>NZ_FOKM01000031.1 GCF_900111905.1 Rhizobium sp. NFR07
GGTAAGCGGTGTTCCGCTCCCACGTTGTCCTCGCCGCCGTGATCTGTGATCGCCTTTCCACGGACGAGCAACTGGAGTTTCTCCATGGAGAGTACATTGGAGTTTCTCACGACCAGAAAGTCTGGGCGTGAGCAGCATCGGCACTGGCCGGACGAGATCAAGGCGCAGATCGTTTCGGAAAGCCTACGGCCCGGAGCGTTGGTGAATGAAGTAGCTGAGCGATATGGGCTGAAGCCGAACCACCTGTCGACTTGGCGAACGATGGCACGGCAGGGCAAGCTGGTTCTGCCAGCACCCGAGGATGCGGTGGAGTTCGCGGCGGTTGTCGTCGATCCACCAGTTGTGGAGCCGCCCATCAAGAAAGCCAGCCGTCCCGAGATCATTGTCGGCGCTGTCACCATCCGCTTGGAGGAAGGCGCGTCCGCCTCCCGGATCGCCGCCGTTGCGCGGGCTTGTGCGGTTCCGGCATGATCTTTCCGTCGAACCGGGTTCGGATCATGGTGGCGACCAAGCCTGTCGATTTTCGCAAGGGTCACGACGGCTTGGCCGCACTGGTCAAGAACGAGCTGCACAAGGACCCATTTACGGGGACGGTCTTCGTATTCCGATCACGCAAGGCGGACCGATTGAAGCTGATCTACTGGGATGGCAGCGGTCTGGTGATGGCCTACAAACGACTGGAGGAGCACACGTTCACTTGGCCAGACATCCGGGACGGTCTGATGACCTTAGGCCATGCCCAGTTTGAGGCGCTATTTGCGGGGCTCGACTGGCGGCGGGTCCGTTCTGTTGAGGTAAGAGCGCCAACGGCAATCGAGTAGGTGCGTCACGATGACTCGGTTCGTAAATTCCGACAGCGAGACGCCGCCCAATTTGATAAACTTCCAGTATGTTGGATGCGGTCGATCTTCCAGACGATATCGATGCCCTGAAGGCGATGCTGGTTGCGTCGCAGGCGCGTGAAGCCCGCAAGGATGAGCGGATCGAGCGGCTGGAGAAACTGGTCGCTGCTTTTAAGCAGGCAGCCTTCGGTCGTAAATCCGAGAAGACTGACCCTGAGCAGTTCGATCTTGCACTGGAAGACTTGGAAACGGCCATTGCGGCGATTCATGCCGAAGACGAGGCCGACAGTGCTCCGGGCAAACCGCAACCCAAACCACGCGCCGCCAATCGGGGCTCTCTTCCCGCGCACCTTCCTCGTGTCGAAGAGGTGATCGAGCCGGAAAGCTTGATCTGCACCTGTGGTGGCGGCTTGCATTGCATCGGGGAGGACGTGTCCGAGCGACTGGATGTCATCCCGGCGCAGTTCCGCGTCATCGTCACTCGTCGTCCCAAATATGCCTGCCGTGCTTGCACCGATGGCGTTTCCCAGGCTCCAGCGCCTGCACGATTGATCCACGCTGGACTGCCGACCGAGGCGACCATCGCGCATGTGTTGGTGTCCAAATATGCCGATCACCTGCCGCTCTATCGGCAGGCTCAGATCATGAGTCGACAGGGCATCGATCTTGATCGATCCACTCTTGCCGACTGGGTTGGCCGGGCAGGATTCGAACTCCGCCCGGTCTTCGACGCTCTTATCGCCGACCTGAAGCGGTCGACGAAGCTGTTCATGGACGAGACACGTGCGCCGGTCCTCGATCCTGGCTCCCGGAAGACCAAGACCGGATACTTCTGGGCCTTGGCTCGTGATGACCGACCGTGGCGCGGCGGTGCGCCGCCCGGTGTTGCCCTTACCTACGCACCCGGTCGCAGTGGTCTATATGCCGAGCGGATATTGCAAGGGTTCGCAGGCATCCTCCAAGTCGATGGATATGCCGGATATAATCGCCTGATCGCACCGGATCGCGTTGGACCGGATATCCGGCTTGCCTATTGTTGGGCCCATGCTCGTCGCAAGCTGGTCGAGATCACGCGCAGCGGATCGGCACCAATTGCAGAGGACGGCGTACGGCGGATAGGCGAACTCTATCGGATAGAGACCGAACTACGCGGGCTCTCCGCAGAAGCTCGCCTCGCCGGGCGGCAAGAACGATCATCGCCATTGATTGCGGACATGCGAACTTGGCTGACGCATCATCGCGCCCGTGTCGCTGGCAAGTCGCCGCTCGGTGAGGCTCTTGCCTACATCGACAAATACTGGAACGGACTCTGCCTATTTCTCAGCGACGGCCGCATTGAGATCGACAACAACACAGTCGAAAGAACAATCAGGCCGATTGCCTTGAACAGGAAGAATACGCTCTTCGCCGGACACGATGCAGGAGCCGAGAACTGGGCGACCATCGCCTCGCTCATCGAAACCTGCAAGCTCAACGCTGTCGATCCGTTCGCCTACCTGTCCGCCACGCTCAGCACCATCGTCAATGGGCACAGGCAGAGTCAGATTGACGTGCTGATGCCGTGGAATTATCCGCAGCCAGCACAAGGCTGAAGTCTGCTATCGAGCCAATTCGCTCGTGACATCGAATTTCACCATCCCAACTTGACAGCATCGCGGCGACGTAATCTGCTCGCAATCGCTTCAACGCTGCTGGGGATCATAGATGAATACTGGGCGCTTGTTTCTGATTGCCTATCTCACGATCACTGGTCACGCTGTCGCACAAGGCAATCCGCAGCCCTTGAACGCCGAAACATTCGAATACAGCGCATCCATAATTCGGCAGCTTCCATCCACGCATGACGAGATGATCAAGGGCTGCCCCAAAACTGGTTTTCTGGAGCTGAGCGAAGCTGGACTAAAGGAGCTTCGGCAAAAGAGCGGCTTAACTCGCTCCGCTCTACAGGAGCGCCTGTGTCGTGATATCATTGAAGGAATTGCGTCAGGCGAGATTACCTATCGAACTTGGCGTGATTGGATCAGCACTCCTGATACCGAACGAAAAATCAATGTGTCCGGAAAGTGAGCCACCATTTGAAGCAATTCACTACGGAGTAGCTGTAGGCGAATTCTAAGCATCTCTGTCTCAGCGGTAGCGCTGGAAACGAGCTACTTCAAATGGGTCAAGGTAGCGGGGAGACAGCGCTTACCTTTCATGTACCGGCATGACTGCTCTAAGTCGCGGGGGAAACGCGATATGGTCGTCCATTCGTGCCCTTGGCAAATGCGCACGGCAAAACTCAGGATGGGCTAATTAGACATTTGGAGCATACCCTAATAACCATATCTCCATTCGCTCTGGTTCCTCATCGTCAAGATATGGGCATGATGTTGCGGGCTCGCCTGTTTGCCCTGCGATCGATCCTTCATCGAATATAGCCGCGCGATCCGCACCTGATAGGCTTATCATATCGACTGAGGCATGCCCTTCAACCCAAGCGGCTAAACAGATCGCGTCAGCTTGCATGTATGGATTTGCGATCGGCGACAAACCAATCCGCCCTGCTCGTCGCCCTTCAGCGAAGCATCTGGCGAACTCCTGGTCTTCATCAGCCTCTGACATCGAAAGCCTCTTCTGCGTGACATAGCAACACCGCGAGCCGTGATGCTGTTCCAAACGCTTCGGGCGATTTCGCTGAAGAGAATACAACTGACGAATTCGGAGGAGCAGGAACGTATTTTTGCCGCGCCTCCACCTTTCGGCCATATCAGCGAAGCATCCCAGTTCTACGCCCTGTCTTAGGGTGCCGACTTCAAACCGGCTATGTCAGAGAACTTAGGATAGGTTATCCTGCCTTTTCGTCTCAGCGATCTGGGGGACGGTGGCTTAAGCGCCGCCCAGCGGCTTGGACGCCTCGACCCTGCACGCGAAAGAATTTCTCGAAAATGAGGAGCTCTGGGGGAAATTTGATAAAGGCTCACATGCGTCTTCGTTGCTTTGTCTGCCACCGTACGCAAACCAATGCGTTGTTGCCATTACACCTGCCGCGATAGACAATTCACTGCTGCGGTCGATCGAAGTAGGCTCTCAGAGCGGCCGCGCGTCAACGGCGGACGGTGATGGATGTAGAGGTCTCTTTGCCGTCCGCCCTTGTTTGCTAATCGGAGTGAACGGGATCCAATATAGGGCCGGATCGTTTTCTTCTAAAATTGACGAAGAGCTCGACTCGTCACATCGCGGGACTTCCTTGTCTTTGTTTTCGAGAGGTTGACGCCTGATTGTCTCTCGCGTCGACAATCAATAAGCAGCATGCTCCTGCTTATTGCGCGGTTGCGAGATCGATCGCTCTTAGCAACGCGTCCACCAGTGCGTCAGCGGAATGGGGCTTGGTGACAAGCGGCACGGTCTTGAACTCATGCGGCAACTTGTCCGAGTCATAGCCGGTGACGAAGATGAACGGTATACCTGCTTTCTGCAGCTTTGTCGCGCTTGCGTAGTCGGGTCCTCGGCCGAGATTAATGTCCACCACAGCAGCGGTAAAGTGCCAGCTCGTAAGATGGTCGAGGGCGTCAGGCTGGCTATTTACGCCCGCAGCTGTTGCCCCGGCCTCTATCAACTCATCGACGATAGAGACTGAGATGAGGAAGTCGTCTTCAATAACGAGGATGTGCTGACCGTCCAACTTGCTCATGCGATGACCCCGGCTTGCTACCGTCATACATCATCGCCGCATTGTACGGATCTGCGTACGTAAGCGTACAAAAGTTGTAGCGGATATCACGTTGGAAGTCCCCCAAGATGGAGTCGACCATTCAATCGAATGGCACGAACCATTTCCCGTTTCCGTGGGCCTGGCATGATCGAGATCCCCAAGCTATTCTCGAGCCAAGAGACAAGGTCGTCGCCAGCCGCGAACGAAAAGGCTGGGTTTTGGTTGAAAGCCGGATGAGAGAGCGGCATGGCCTCAAATGAGAAAAACCCCGTCATGAACGGGGTTTTGGTATCGGCGGGTATCGTAGGCCTACACGGCATCTGACACCACGAGGATTCGGCAAAGAACCCGGTTGTAACCGACGATCTCGCGGGCTACGCGAAGAATGCGAGCGTATTCGCGGCTGGTCTTCACTGCGCCTTCGAGCACGATGTAATCGCCGGTAACATCAACCGACACGTTGCCCGCATCGACATCGGTCAGATAGCTGAGTTCAGTCTCAATCGCGGTTTTTTCCATCGATATGCCGTGGTCGGCGGCAAAGGTTGAGGTAGCAGCAGGCTGTAGAGTGCTCAGGAACATTGGCTTTGCTTTCAACATGAACGTCAGATGAATGAACCATTCAGGAAGCGATTATGTTCCGAACGCCAGCGATTTTTATATAATCTTGCGCCCTGAAAAGAAGTCGAAAGCGACAAGCAAGATATGCACCTGACAAACATTTCCTCCAGCGTGTTGATCCTGCATGCTTTGGCCCGCGGTTCCGCTTGATGTGTGCAGGTACACGAAGCGACTCCTTTGGCAGAGCTGCACGGCGAAAAACCCTCTCATGCTGTCTAGCGCTTTCGCGGGAATTGCTCCTCGGCCAACAAGCACCGTATGCGCGGCCGGGGCGTGAATGCGGAGAAAGACATTAAGTCCTTCACGCCGTCTCTCACGTATGCCGGATAGGGGATTTCGGGGCGTTCAGCCTAAGAGCTGATTGCGTTACCAGAACGGCAAACCCCTGCCGTGAGGGGGGGCGGCAGGGGCATTATGTGCGCTGTCGATCGGAGAAATCTTCCAGCAGTGACATAACCTGCTGAAGGTGAGATGGTTCCACAGCAACGGCAAGGCTTCAGTCACAGGAATTTCTTGGCCAATTGATCAGCAAAAGACGCTTTATCTCGTCGAGTATGTGATCAACTTCTTTGCCGGTCAGCGAAAACGGCAGGCGGCGCGGTGGTTCACACCGGATCAGGAGCTGAATTCCATCCGATCAATTGGCTGAACAGTTTTAAGGTATTTTTCGAGATCAGCTAAAGGCACCGGCTTTGTCAGGTGGAAATCGAAACCTACCTCAAATGCAAGTTCCTTGTCGCGAGCCTGACCCCAGCCGGTTTGCGCAACTATCGGGATGTGTTTGAACGCCTCGTCCCTGCGGAACGCGCGACAGACTTCGTAGCCGTCCATGCCAGGCAGGCCGATGTCGAGAAGGATCACATCGGGTCCATATGCACGGGCCGCTTCCAGCGCCTCTCGGCCGTCGTGGACGGCTTCAAACTGATGGCCAATCTGCTCCAACATCATTCCCAACGTATCTGCAATGATCGGATTGTCGTCAACGACAAGCACCTTTAGCGCGTGGGGTTGGGCTGGCATTACCGGCTCGGACTCTTTTTGTAGCGTTGCCTCAGGTGCCGCAACCAACGGCAGCCAAATCGAGAACGTGCTGCCGAGGCCGGGGCCGGCGCTAGACGCCACGACAGTGCCGTTATGCATCGCAATCAGCTGCTTTACCAAAGCCAGCCCAATCCCCAATCCACCCTGCGAGCGGGAAAGGTGATCGTCGATCTGGGTGAAGAGCTGAAATACCCTCGACTGCATTTCGGCAGGAATACCGACGCCGTTGTCGGAAACTTCGATCAGGATATTTTCGCCCTGTTGGCGCACCGACAGGCCGATCCTCCCCCCGTCCGGCGTGTATTTGGCGGCGTTGTTCAGGAGGTTCGATAGGGCCTGGGCAAGGCGTACGTGATCAGCCTTGAGCCAGAGAGCCTCTCCCGCGACCGCCAAGGACAGGCTGTGGTTGTTTGCGTCGATCAACGGGCGACTCGTTTCGACCGCGGCGTTTATAACGTCCTGGACCTTTACGGCCTCCTTGCGTAGTTCGATCTTGCCTTGGCTGACGCGGGAAACATCCAGAAGGTCGTCGATCAGGCGTACGAGCTGCGTCAACTGGCGGTCCATCATCTCGCGAATTTCGCCGCCGGACCGGGTATCAGGGCTGCGGCGAAGAATATCGAGCCCGTTTCGCAAAGGTGCAAGCGGATTGCGCAGCTCGTGGGCGAGGGTGGCCAGAAACTCGTCTTTGCGACGGTCGGCTTCCCGAAGGGCTTCCGCCTGCACTTCGAGCTCGTCGCGCTGGGCCGCGATCTGCTGGCGCTGGCGATAGAGCTCGAAGAATACCTCCGCCTTGCCGCGAAGGATGTCGGGCTCTATCGGCTTTTGGATGAAGTCGACGGCACCAGCTTCATAGCCCTGGAAGCGGCGAAGACTGTCATTGCTGCCCGCCGTCACGAATATGATCGGGACGCGCCGCGTTCTCTCGTTGCCACGCATCAGTTCGGCAAGTTCGAAGCCATTCAGGCCCGGCATCTGGACGTCCACGAGGGCGAGGGCGACATCGTGCTGTAACAGAAGTTCCAGAGCTTGGTCTCCCGAACGTGCCTTGAGCAATGTCAGTCCGTCGCGGCGCAGCAACGCCTCGAGGGAGAGAAGGTTTTCTTCGAGGTCATCGACCAAAAGAAATGAAACGGAGCTCATAGGCTTCAGATCCTTAGCAGGTATGCGGCAATCTCGTTTAAAGACATGACCGTAGCAGTGGGCGTAGCAGCTATTGCTGCTTCTGGCATCGCCGGCGCCGACGCTTCGTTTGGGTCTTGCACGATCGTTGTTCCGCCGGCCGCGCCTACCGCCCGCAGGCCGTGGGAGCCGTCCTGGTTCGCACCGGTCAGAATAATACCAATCAGTCTTTCGCCCCAGACATCGGCTGCGCTGTCGAATAGGACATCGATCGACGGGCGGGAAAACAGAACTGGCTCCTCGCTGGAGAGCGCCAACCTGTCATTATCCTCGACGAGCAGATGATAATCCGGCGGCGCAAAATAGACAGTACCTGGCCGGAGCGGCTCTTTATCCTCGACCTCCAGCACCGTGATCCGGCACTTGGCTTCGAAAAGGTCTGTCAGCGCGCTGCGTTTGTCGGGGGGCACATGAACGACAACCAGAATGGGGATTTTGAAATCCGATGGCAACAGGGGAAGAATGCGAGACAATGCTTCGATTGCCCCCGCAGACGCACCAATGACCACCGCCTCTGGAGGATGATCAATCACCTGGCGGCCCTCTGATAAATCTTTTCCTCACGCACGAAGTCGTCGAAGGCCGGGGCATGTTCGGAAAACCGCAGGCTTTCCTTCGAGCCGATCCCGAGAAAACCCTTGCGGACCAGTGAGTCCTTAAACAGCCCCACCGAACGATCCTGCAGCACCCGGTCGAAGTAAATCATCACATTGCGGCAGGATATGAGATGCATCTCTCCAAACACGGCATCGGTGACAAGACTATGGTCAGAGAACACGACGTTCTGCCGCAAACTCTTGTCGAAAGAGGCTCTAGCGTATCCAGAGCTGTAATAGTCCGAAAGGGATGACTTGCCGTTGGACTTGCGGTGGTTTTCCGTGAACACTTTCAGCCGGTCAAGATCGTAGATGCCCGTTTCGGCCGCGTGCAGCGCATCCTGATTGATGTCTGTGGCGTAGAATATCGTTCGCTCTTCCAGTCCCTCTTCCCGGAAGAGAATGACCATCGAGTAGAGTTCCTCGCCAGCGCTGCATCCCGCGATCCAGACCTTGAGGGAAGGGTAGGTACGAAGGTGCGGCACTACGTGTTCACGGATGGCCCGGAAGTAGTTCGGATCCCGAAACATCTCGCTGACCTGAACGGTCAGGTAGCCGAGCAACTGCGGTAGCATAGCCGGGTCGTGCAGCACCCGTTCCTGGATGGCCGAGATCGTCGCAAAACCCATCCGCTCGCGGGCCTGCCTCAGTCGCCGCTTGATAGAAGCCATCGCATAGTTTCGGAAGTCGTAGTGATACCGGTCATACAGCGCCTGGAGCAGCAGCCTGATCTCGATGTCCTCGATCTTTTCGAATGTGTCTGTCACCGGGGCATCCACACGCGCACGAGGGACAACAGTTTCTCAACGTCGAGTGGCTTGGCCATGTAGTCGTTGGCGCCCGCCTCAATACACCGCTGCTGGTCGTCCGGCATTGCCTTGGCAGTCAGGGTGATAATCGGCAGCTTCTTCCATTCGGCATGTTCTCGGATCTGCCGGGTTGCGGTCAACCCGTCCATGACCGGCATCATCACGTCCATCAGCACGAGATCGATGGCAGACCCACCTTTAAGCCGGGATGCTTCAAGCTTGTCGAGCGCTTCTTGCCCGTTGCGCGCGATTTCGATCACCGCGCCGCGAGGCTCGAGGATGTTGGTCAGCGCATAGACGTTGCGGACATCGTCCTCCACGATCAGAATGCGGCGGCCCTCCAGAAGTGCATCGCGGTTGCGAGCCTTGCGGATCATCTTCTGCTGCTCGTCGGGCAGGTCGGATACGACCTGATGAAGGAACAGCGTGACCTCATCGAGCAAGCGCTCGGGCGATTTCGCTCCCTTGATGATGATCGACTTCGAATAACGGCGCAGGCGCTGCTCTTCGTCCGGGGACAAAACCCGGCCGGTGTAAACGATCACCGGCGGGAAGGAGTGCTCGCTGTCCTGACTGATTGTTTCGAGAAGCGAATAGCCGGATGCATCGGGAAGCGAGAGATCAAGAACCATGCAGTCGAAGGTCTGTTCTTTCAAAAGCGAAAGGCATTCGGCCGCGGTTCCGGCGGTGACGGTCTGGACCTCTTGGGAGCTTAGGAGCTTTTCGACCGCTTCGCGCTGGATATCATTGTCTTCCACGATCAGGACGCGGCGAATGCCCTGGGAGAGCTTTGCTTCCAGTCTCTGTAGCACTTGCATGAGCTGGTCTCGGGCGACAGGCTTCAGCATGTACCCGACCGCGCCGAGCGACAGCGCGGTCTCCGAATAGTCGTCGGCGGAGACGATATGGATGGGGATGTGCCGTGTCCTCACATCGCGCTTGAGGCGATCGAGAACGGACAGCCCAGATTGATCCGGCAGGCCGACATCGAGGACGATGGCGTTCGGCATGAATTGCTGCGCGAGACTGAGCGCTTCCCGCGCTGTGCCTGCAACAAGGGCCTTGAAGCCCATCTCCCTGGCGAGATCTCGAAGAATGGAAGCAAAGGCGTCGTCGTCCTCGATCACCAACAGGGTGCGCCTGTCATCGGCCGGACTTGCTCGGTCGTCGTCGACGATCAGGTGTCGCACGGCCTGCAGCGGCCTTGCTTCGACGGGGTCAGGGGACGGGGAGGCGACGGAAGGGCTTGAAGAAACGGACTTCGGAGGTTCGCGTGACGCGACCTCCGAGGCGTCGTAGATCGCCGGTACCGTGACGGTGAATGTGCTTCCCTGTCCCGGCCGGCTGCTGACATGGATCGAACCGCCGAGCAGGCGCACCAGCTCGCGCGAAATCGAGAGGCCGAGACCGGTACCGCCAAATCTGCGGCTGATCGTACCGTCGGCCTGGTGGAAAGCGTCGAAAATCGCCCGCTGCTGGTCCTCGCTGATGCCTATGCCAGTATCGGAGACGGCAAACGCAACCTGGTGGTTGGGAGCGCTGCGCAATGAAAGGGTGACCGAACCTTTTTCGGTGAACTTGAACGCGTTGGAAAGGAGGTTCTTCAGTACCTGTTCCAGCCGTTGCGGATCCGTTTCAATAATCGCCGGCATGTCCGGGGCAAGGTGGATCTTGAATTCAACGCCCTTGGTGGCCGCCACGGGTTCAAAAAGGCCTCTCGTTGCCGCAACGAGTCGCTCGACCGCCAGCTGTTCTGGTCCGATGTCCACATGCCCGGCTTCGATTTTCGACAGATCAAGAATGTCGTTGATCAGGTTAAGCAGGTCATTGCCGGACGACTGGATCGTCTGCGCGTATTTGACCTGCTCCGGTGTCAAGTTTTCGTCGGCATTGTCCGCCAGCAGCTTGGCAAGGATCAGCGAGGAGTTCAGTGGCGTGCGGAGCTCGTGGGACATGTTCGCCAGGAAATCCGACTTGTACTGGCTAGCCTGTTCGAGCTCCCGCGCCTTCAACTGAATCCCGGCATTGGCCCGCTCCAGGTCGTCGCGCTGCCCTTCCAGCTGCTGCGTCTGTTCTTCGAGCTGCGAGTTGGTTTGTTCTAGTTCGACCTGCTGTTGCTCCAGACGAGCCTGTGACTCCTTCAGGGCGCGGCCCTGTTCCTCAAGTTCCTCGTTGGAGACCCGCAGCTCTTCTCCTTGCGTCTGGAGCTCCTCGGATTGCCGCTGGGTCTCTTCCAACAAGTTCTGGAGCTCGCTGCGGTACTTTGCTGAGCGGATGGCCGTTGCGATCGCCTGGGAAGCCTGCTCGAGCATCGCCAGCACCTCGCTGCTGACCGGCTGCAGGAAGCCGAGTTCGATGACGGTGTTGACGTCGTCGTCGACGATGCCGGGCGAGATGACGAGATGGCGGGGCTTCTCTTCGCCGAGGCCTGAGCCGAACACGAGGTAGTTGTCTGGCACATCTGACACGAGGATCGCACGGCGTTCCGCGACGGCGCGGCCGAGCAGGCCCTCCCGGCCCTTGAAACCCAGGGGGAGCCTCGCATCGCTTGGCACGCCGTAGGTCGAGGCGCGCTTGAACTGGTCCCGATCTCCGACGAAGATCGCCCCTGCGACAGCTCCTGCATATCTCGCCAGGAATTCGAGAATGGTATCACCGAGTTCCTCGACACGCTTATCGCCCATTACCGAGCTATTCAGACCGACTTGTGCTGCTTGCAGCCATTCTTCGCGTCGGCGCGCCAGGGTCGACCGGCGAAGAAGAATGCCGATCGCCGCCGTAAGCAATATGCCGAGGATCCCGGCGAGGACGCTGCTCGCGAACGCGGTCGAATAGGCGTTCGACATCTCGGTCAGGCGGTCTTCCCGGAGCTTGGCTTCCTCCTGCCTGATCGCCGCTATCTGGGTGCGGATCGCGTCCATGGCGACCTTGCCGCGGTCGGAATTGACGATTGCCATTGCAGGCTCCAGGCCCTGGCCCCGCCGAACATCGATCGTTTGTTCCAACTCCGCAAGCTTGGCGTCGAACTGGGGCCGGACATTGGCAATCCGTCTTTGTTGCAGAGGGCTGTCGCGCGTCATCTCGGTGACTTCGGCGAATAGTCTCGGAATTGTAGCAAGTGCAAGATTATAGGGTTCGAGATAGCGATCGCTGTTGGTCAGAAGAAAACCGCGCTGCCCGGTCTCCGCGTCCTGGACATTGCTCAGAAGACCTGCAAGCCGGGTAATCACCTCGTGCGAATGTACCACCCTTTGAGTGTTCGTCCGCAAAGTCTGTAAATTATAGTAGGCCACCCCTGCACTGAGCAGGAAAAAGACGATCGCGCCTGCAAGGCTGAAGGTCACAACCGGGTCAAGACCCAGGGCCGCACGAGAGGGCGCTGATGTGAAGCGTCTGTTCATCAGGATAAAGATCTCATGGAAGTAAGGCGCTTCACTTGGCGATAGGCGCGGGAGAGGAGATGCGGCGTCGGATATCGGGCTTGCCAGGCAAGCAGGCGATCACCTCGCGTCCCCGACGTCCCCGACGTCCCAAAAAAAGTAGAAAATCATGGTGTCCCCCAAAATGCTAGCGCACTATCTAGTGTGCTACCTGCCAAAATCAATGACTGGATGTCACCTTTGAGTAGCGGCTCGCACGAATGGCTGCAAGCTTCGGCCACATCTTCACCTGGACGAATTCCGAAAAACCATCGATGAGTGATCGAGCAGGTTCAAGCGGAAGAGCTTGCTCTTAGCGATAGTAGATCACAGCGAGAGTCAGGTCGTCGATGGGCGGGCATCCCCTTCCTAAGAAATGTCGCGTGAAAACAATAAGCCCTCGAAAAACTGCAACTGGTCTTCGCCAGCATTTTTCGAGACATCAAATATCAGACGGTCCTCACGTCGAGCGGCGCCATTTTTCTTTATCAGCGCGGAGACAAGCTTTGCAGGCGCTAGTGCGGTCAAGGTCATTGCCAGCGCTTTTGGGCCACCTTCCAATTTCGTGATGCCGAGCCGCCCCGCAGTCAGCTGCAAGCGGGTCGTGCGCAACAATAGTGCTACTTCCTGAGGCAGTTCGCCAAACCTATCCTCGAATTCCTCCTCCAAATCGTCGATTTCGCTCATGATGGTCGCGCGCAGAAGCTTGGCGTAGAGATTGAGCCTGACGGTCGCATCCTGAACGTAGGCCGCAGGTATCGTTCCTGTAGCACCAACATTCAGAAGGGCGCGCCGGCTCTTTGACGAAGTCTGCTTGTGTAATCTCGCCACGGCGTCCGCAAGCAGCTTCTGGTACAGGCCTACCCCTAAGACCTTCATATGCCCCGCTTGGTCCTCGCCGGCAATATCGCCTCCACCACGCAGGTCAAGATCTCGAAGGCTGATAGCTAAGCCTGCACCTAACCGGTCACTCTCAACGAGCGTTTCCAGCCGCAGCCGTGCATCGGACTGCTCCGTGCCCTCTTCCGTCAGCAGATAGGCAATACCCTGTACCCCTGCGCGCCCGACCCGGCCGCGCAATTGGTGGAGCTGTGCCAGTCCGAAGCGTTCGGCATTCATGATGAATATCGAGTTGGCCTGAGGGATATCGAGACCATTTTCGATGATATTTGTAGCGAGCAGGATATTCCCATCGCCGTCGGCGAAGCCGACGATTGTTTCATCGATGACGGCAGCCGGCATCTTGCCATGCGCGATTTTGACCGACAGCTCTGGCACGAGCTTGCTTAGCATCGTCGCAACACTCGAAATGTCTTCAATACGCGGCACGACAATGAAACTTTGTCCACCGCGCCGGTGCTCGCGCATCAGGCCGGTTCGCAGGGACGGACCGTCAAACGTCGCAAGCGACGTGCGAACAGGACGGCGCCTCAAAGGAGGTGTCGTCAGGATGCTGACTTCTTGAACACCGATCATTGCTGTCTGCAACGTGCGTGGGATCGGCGTAGCGGACATGGTCAGGGTGTGAAGCGATGGCGCGAGGTCGGCCATCGCCCGTTTTTCCTTCAGTCCAAAACGGTGTTCTTCGTCCACGACCAGAAGAGAAAGACGAGCAAAGTTGACATCCTTTGCAAGTATCGCCTGGGTCGCGACCACGATGCCAATCTCGCCTTTGGCCAAAGCCTCCTTGACCTGTTTCGCCTCACCTGATTTGAGGAGACGAGACAACATGGCTACCTTGATACCCGTTCCCGCGAAGCGGCGTTCGAAAGTGGCGAAATGCTGACGCGCCAGTACCGTCGTGGGAGCTACGACAACAACCTGCCCACCAGAAAGTGCGACGGCGGCAACAGCGCGCAGGGCGACTTCGGTCTTGCCGAAGCCGACATCCCCGCAAACGAGCCTGTTCATCACTTTGCCGGACGAAAGATCCGAGAGGACAGCCCTGATGGCGTCGGTCTGATCAGGCGTTTCGCTGAACGGAAATCGCCGGATGAAACCGGAATACGCGGCACGCGGAGCTGCAAATTTCTCCGCCTGCAAAACCTGCCTCTGGCGGACAAACTTCATGAGATGACGCGCTGTGGACTGGATGTCCGCCGCGATTTTCACACGCTTTTTCTGCCAGGCATCGGTATGGAGGCGGTCGAGCGTGACTGCGTCGGGTTCGGAACCGTAGCGCCACAGCCTTCCGAACTCGTCCATCGGCACGAGTATGGAGCCTCCGTCACGATATCGCAGCCGGGCAGCGTCATGAGGAGTTCCGTCGACAATGATGTCTTCCAGGGCTTCTAGAATGCCGACGCCATGCTCCTCGTGAACGACAACATCCCCTATTTGCAGATCCGGCTCGCTCAGGAGCGTCCTTGATTTTCTCCTCGCGGGCGTTCCATCTGAAACGGCAACCAATGCGACCTTTGCTGCCGCGTCCACGAAACCTTGCTTCAGGTGGGACGGCAGTCTCAGCAATGTTCCTTGCCTCGATTCCAGCACGGCTTCCCAGCGATCGACCGTTAAAGTCTTTTCTCCGCTTACTTTTGTTACTCGGCGGCAAAGTGCTTCAACTCCCCCGCCTGTTCCGGATATGACGACCCTGAACCCTTGAGACAGAAGATCCTGGACGAGCTTGATCAACGAATTTCGACTGCTGGAGCCGGAAAGCTCCGCTGGACGATCGGCACCATCCTCAAACGTCAGTCCTCCATCGGAATCGCTGCGGGTATGCTGCAGCCATTCGTCGCGGCAGAGATACACCGAACGGGAAGAGCTTTCCATTTGTTCGAAACCCTCGCGAGCGTCACGTGCGTCCTCAATGATCTCAAAATTGCGGCCAACCCGCTCCGCGGCACCGGGTGCGAGATACACCGGGGTATTGCCTAGAAAATCGAAGACGGTCGGCATGTCGTCATAGCGACGCAACAGCAGCTGTTCCATCGTTTGAGGATTCACCGCAAGATCTTCCGTGTCATCTGCCGCCAGGACGACCTCGGACGCAGGACCGAAGGTCACGCGGTCGAGATAGCTCTCCGTTCTCTGCGAGGAGCGGTCAAAGCCTCGCAATTCATCGACGTGACCGGTCTCGGATAGAACGATTCGCATCGGGCCCGGTGCGCCCGCAGGATAGATGTCGATCATGCCCTCACGAACGGCCACCTCGCCGGGATCGTCCGCGACGCCTTCCTCCACATAGCCCGTCCGACGCGTGAATTCGAAAAAAGCGTCCCGCTCAAATGGCATCCCAGCCACGAGTTCCAATCGGGTTTCGGCAATGATGGTCGCGGGCGGAAGCCGTTGCATCGTAGCATCGACCGATGTCAGAAGCAGTCGCGGTGTCTCTTTTGATCCTCCCCATATTCGCAACGCGTCCATGCGTCGGCCCATACAATGTCTTGAAGGCGGCACGCGATCGTAAGGTAAACAATCCCACGGCGGTAAAACGACAAACTCGATGGCAGGGAAAAGCGTCAGCAGGGCTTCGGCAATTTCGGCAGCCTCGAATTCGCTTGATGTCATGTAGCAGAGAGACTGCCCCGAACGAAGGATTTCCGCGGCCAAGCGGGTTGCAACGAAGGCTGGCGGCAGCCTTGGGGCGCGGCAAGTGACCGCTTGTGTTTCGGGGATGGAAGCTTCCTTTTTTTCAGAGGCAACGACACTCACTTCCACCCGCCAATCTGCATGCACTTAGTTGCCACGAGAACCGCCTCTTGCCGCCCGGGGCCGGCTCGGAGACAGATAGCTATCTGAGCCGCCGCGAGATCCAGCTCCCCAACCGATTTGCTGGAGGGCCTGAAAGTGGAGGCCCGAAAGTTCGGGACACACGACTGCGAACTTAAAAACCCCCATCGAGCAGTTCGGTTGCGCCCGGTAATGCCTCGTACGCTAACGTACGATCTCGCCGCCATGCGGAACGCGTTGCACGCTCAGGCCTTCTCTCTTGCCTTAACGGAACCAGGAGAAAACTATGGTAACGATGGTCGGCAACGAGAGCGATTTCGGCAAACTGGTAAAAGACCTCATCTACCTGGAACACGACGCGATTGCGGCGTACGAGTCGACGATCGAGCGGCTGGACGACAAGACGCTCAGCGCCAAGGTTGCTGAATTCCATCGGGATCATCTTGAGCATCTCTCGACGCTTAACGAGATTGCAGCAGCGGCTGCTATCGATGCCCCGACCAAGGGCGACATGAAGCAGATGTTGACCACCGGCAAGATTGCGCTTGCCGATATGCTTGGCGACAAGACCATCCTGAAGGCGATGAAAAGCAATGAGGACGATACCGTTACGGCCTACGAGCGCGCGTCTCAACATGCTGACGCATCCCCGGAAACAAAGGCCTTCTTCATGAAGGCACATCAGGACGAAGTGCGCCACCGCGCCTGGTTTGAAACCACCGCCGAGCAGCAATGAGCTTGTAACCGGACACGGGTCGTCAACGGATAGCGATCAAGCCGTCATCGATGACATTACGCCGTGACAAAGGTCGTGACGCGCCACCGTCCCGTTCCAAGAGGGCGCTCACCGATCAGGTCGAGCGCCCTCGTTACTCCTAAACGCCATCCAATGCTGGTGATTAATCACGGGGAGGGGTGTACACTCGTCGCGCATTGGCTCGTCAAGACATAAGCAAGGATCCGGTTTATATTTAAAGCGTCGTTGCCAAAGTCTTGGCCAACGATCCGTGCTTCTGAAGCGCGTAAGCGTCAGATCACTCGCAGTTCAAAGCAGAAAAGGTTGCTGAAAGAATTGAGCGAGCAACTTTGAGAGCGTGATCCTCAAGAGGATTGTCGCGGACCCATCGGGTTTGAAGCCTTTCTCGAGATCGGAGATGAAGTTATCTTCATGTCGGAGATGTTCCAGCTGTAGCGGAGCCACTTAGCTGAAAAGCAGAGCGTTACTGGAGATCCCTGGCAAGCAACACGGATAGCGGCTGAGGTTCTCGCGGAGATGCTCCTCACCTTCCGCTTCCCAAGCCATTTTGCTCTGTACGATACCGTCCTGCCTTTGTCGCTTGATTACAGCAAGCGATCGGTCGATGGCACCGTGCGGTGCCTCGTTACCCCAAGGCACCCATGCAGGCCGTCCGATCCTGTGGCGGCTTCCATAGCGTCACCGTCTCCACTGCGAGATATCGCGTATTGCGCGGACTCCACAAATCATACAGCAGTCATCGAGAAGTCGCCCGATCACAATTCTGGCGCTTCCTTGCGAATTGGGACGGCTGTTCTGCACCAGTCCAGCCTTCCTTTCGCCTTCGATTTGCGGGTAGTCTTGCTTCGGCCCACATGCGCCATTCTCCACTATGGACAGGAGCCACCACGGCGCACCGATCGGAACCAGGGGACGGATTGGTGCCCATGGTGCGATTGACCGCGCCGGATTGGTAGGAAGCGGCACGTGTGGAAAGTCCCACGGTCTCGTCCAAACCCATAAATTTCGTGAGTGATTGCACCGATGTCTGATCAGACCACAGCCTAACGGGATTTACTGCTTCGCGAGCATTGCGTGCCTCGCGATTGAGCCAGCGTTTTTGAACGACTTCGGGAGGAAGTTGCTTTGAGGGAGAACGGCTCGAACGCCATTGACTAAAGGTAAAATCGGCGGTCACGGCCAAAGCGAAAATGAGTAAGATATCAAGAACGGTTTCGATCATGATTTATTATTATCACAGACTCAACGAACACTGACGAGCCCGCGCAGTTCCCCGACCCTAGAGCCGCCATGGAGCATCTCGGAGGATTTTAAAGTTCCATAATACATATTACGCCGCAGAATTTTGTAGCCGCAAAGTTAGAATGTCCTGTTTCTGCAAAGTTGGAATGTCACACTCCCCGGGTCTGAATGACGTGTGGGAGATTGCAGATGGGATTGATTGCGATGAGCGCACGCGATCTGCAGCGGATCGAGATTTTGTCGAAGGTGGTTGCCGGCCGGATGACGACGGTGTCAGCGGCACATATTCTTGACCTGAGCGAGCGCCAAGTGCGTCGGCTGCTGCGACGGATACGAACTGGCGGTGCGGCGTCGATCCGGCACAAGGCGATCGGCCGGCCGTCGAACAACCGGATCAGCGACGGTGTTCGCGATTACGCGGTGACGCTGGTTCGTGAACGTTATGCGGACTTCGGGCCGACGCTGACGATGGAGAAGCTGGCCGAGCGTGATGGTTTGCATGTGTCGCGCGAGACGGTGCGCAGCTGGATGGTTGAAGCCGGCCTCTGGCTGTCGCGTAAGCAGCGGCGGACGTTTCATCAGCCGCGGCTGCGGCGCGAAGCCTATGGCGAACTGGTGCAGATCGATGGGTCGGAGCATCGCTGGTTCGAGGATCGCGGACCGCCATGCTCGCTGTTGGTGTTTGTTGATGATGCGACCGGCAGGCTGATGCAGCTGCGCTTCGTGCGATCGGAAAGCGCCTTCACCTATTTCGAGGCGTTGGAGCTCTATCTCAAGCACCATGGTGCGCCGATCGCCTTTTACTCGGACAAGCATTCGGTTTTTCGGGTGGCGAAGAAGGATGCCAAGGGTGGTCAGGGCATGACCCAGTTCGGGCGCGCGCTATCCGAGCTAAACATCGAGATTCTTTGCGCAAATTCGAGCCAAGCCAAGGGCCGTGTGGAGCGGATGAACCGGACGCTGCAGGATCGTTTGGTCAAGGAGCTGCGGCTTTCCGGCATCGACAGCATGGAGGCTGGCAATGCGTTCTTGCCGGGCTTCATGGAGGATTACAATAGGCGGTTTGCGGTGGTCCCTGCCCGGTCCGATGATCTGCACCGGCCGATCA
>NZ_FOKM01000030.1 GCF_900111905.1 Rhizobium sp. NFR07
CGCTGCCGTCAACGACGTCTTGCCGTGGTCAACGTGACCAATCGTGCCGATGTTGACGTGAGGCTTGTTGCGCTCAAACTTGCTCTTTGCCATTGCAGGCTCTCCAATCTTGTGTGAGCCCGAAGGCCCCAAATTCTTGTTGTCGCCCCGGCACATGACCGGGGCGTATCAGGTAGGTATTCCGATTACTTCTGACCGGAATACTTCGCCTGGATTTCAGTCGCGACGTTCGACGGAACCGGTGCGTAGTGATCGAAGGTCATCGAATACTGCGCGCGGCCCTGCGACATGGAGCGCAGGTTGTCGACGTACTTGAACATGTTCGCCAGCGGAACGTGAGCGTTGATAACGATCGCGATGCCGCGCTGTTCCTGGCCCTGGATCTGGCCACGACGCGAGTTCAGGTCGCCGATAACGTCGCCGACATAGTCTTCCGGCGTTACGACTTCAACCTTCATCATCGGCTCGAGCAGCTGAGCGCCGGCCTTCTTGGCTGCTTCACGGAAGCAGGCACGCGATGCGATTTCGAAGGCGAGAACCGACGAGTCGACATCGTGGAAGGCGCCGTCGATGAGGGTCGCCTTGACGCCCAGCATCGGGAAGCCTGCCAGCGGACCGGAAGACAGAACGCTTTCGATACCCTTCTGAACGCCCGGGATGTATTCCTTCGGAACAGCACCGCCGACGATCTTGGATTCGAACAGGAAGTCTTCGCCATCCGGGTTCGGTTCGAAGATGATCTTGACGCGCGCGAACTGACCGGTACCACCGGACTGCTTCTTGTGCGTGTAGTCTTCTTCGTGCTGGCGCGTGATGGTTTCGCGGTAGGCAACCTGCGGAGCACCGACGTTGGCTTCAACCTTGAACTCGCGACGCATACGGTCGACGAGAATGTCGAGGTGAAGTTCGCCCATGCCGGCAATGATCGTCTGGCCCGATTCCTGGTCAGTCTTGACGCGGAACGACGGATCTTCAGCAGCCAGGCGGTTGAGCGCGAGGCCCATCTTTTCCTGGTCGCCCTTGGACTTCGGCTCGATCGCGATCTGGATGACCGGCTCGGGGAATTCCATGCGCTCGAGGATAACCGGCTTCAGCGGATCGCAAAGCGTATCGCCAGTGGTGGTTTCCTTGAGGCCGGCCAGAGCAACGATATCGCCTGCGAAGGCTTCTTCGATGTCTTCGCGCGAGTTCGAGTGCATCTGCAGCATACGGCCGACGCGCTCGCGCTTGTCCTTGACCGTGTTCATGACCGACGAACCCTTTTCGAGCTTGCCGGAATAGATGCGTGCGAAGGTCAGCGAACCGACGAAGGGGTCGTTCATGATCTTGAACGCGAGCATCGAAAGCGGCTCGGCGTCGTCAGCGTGACGCTCGATTTCGGCTTCGGTCTTGAAGTCGATGCCCTTGATCGCCGGAATATCGACCGGCGACGGCAGGTATTCGACAACGGCGTCGAGCAGCGGCTGAACGCCCTTGTTCTTGAAGGCCGTGCCGCAGAACATCGGGTGGAACTTGACATCGATCGTGCCGCGGCGAACCAGAGCACGGATCTTATCGTTGTCCGGCATTTCGCCGTTCAGGTAGGCTTCCATCGCTTCTTCGTCGATCTCGACAACGGTCTCGATCAGCTTTTCACGATATTCGGCAGCCTTTTCCTTCAGGTCGTCCGGGATCTCGACAACGTCCCAGGCAGCGCCGAGCGACTCGTCGCGCCATACCAGGGCGTTCATCTCGATGAGGTCGACAACGCCCTTGAATTCGGTTTCTGCACCGATCGGGAGCTGCATGACGACTGCGGTGGCGCCAAGACGGGTCTTGATCATCTCAACCGAGCGGTAGAAATCCGCGCCGGTCTTGTCCATCTTGTTGCAGAAGATCATGCGCGGAACGTTGTACTTCTCAGCCTGACGCCAGACGGTTTCCGTCTGCGGCTCTACGCCGGCGTTGGCATCGAGAAGGGCAACCGCACCGTCGAGCACGCGCAGCGAACGTTCGACTTCGATGGTGAAGTCGACGTGGCCGGGGGTGTCGATGATGTTGAAGCGGCGCATCTTGCCGTCACGGCCCTTCCAGAAGGTCGTGGTAGCAGCAGAGGTGATCGTGATGCCACGCTCCTGCTCCTGCTCCATCCAGTCCATGGTGGCTGCGCCGTCATGAACTTCGCCGATCTTGTGCGACTTGCCGGTGTAATAAAGGATACGCTCGGTGGTCGTGGTCTTGCCGGCGTCGATATGCGCCATGATACCGAAATTTCGGTAGTCTTCGATTTTATACTCGCGAGCCATAGGACTGCCTTTCGAAATTCGATCGGATAAGAATTACCAACGGTAGTGCGAGAATGCGCGGTTCGCGTCAGCCATCTTGTGCGTGTCTTCACGCTTCTTGACAGCCGAGCCACGGTTGTTTGCGGCATCCATGAGTTCGCCGGAAAGACGATCGATCATGGTGGTTTCGTTGCGCTTGCGGGCAGCAGCGATCAGCCAACGGATCGCGAGGGCCTGGCGACGTTCCGGACGCACGTCAACCGGAACCTGATAGGTCGCACCACCGACGCGACGCGAGCGGACTTCAACATGCGGCGCGACATTGTCGAGCGCCGAATGGAAGATTGCCAGCGGCTCGGACTTAGCCTTGCCCTGCACGACGTCGAACGCGCCGTAAACAATGCTTTCAGCCACGGACTTCTTGCCGTGGAGCATGATGGCATTCATGAACTTCGTAACAACAAGATCACCGAACTTCGGGTCCGGATTGATCTCGCGCTTTTCTGCACTATGGCGTCTGGACATACTTCTCGTCTCTCAAACGGTTTAGGCGCTTTATCACGCGGAGAACCTCGCGCAGCGCCGGATTTCTGAAACTAAAAAAGCACCCGAAGATTACTTCGGACGCTTTGCACCATACTTCGAACGGCGCTGCTTACGGTTCTTGACACCCTGGGTATCGAGAACGCCGCGGATGATGTGGTAGCGAACACCCGGCAAGTCCTTTACGCGGCCGCCACGGATCATGACGACAGAGTGTTCCTGCAGGTTGTGGCCTTCACCCGGAATGTAGCCGATGACTTCGAAGCCATTGGTGAGGCGGATCTTGGCAACCTTACGCAGAGCCGAGTTCGGCTTCTTCGGGGTCGTCGTGTAAACGCGGGTGCAGACGCCGCGCTTCTGAGGGTTTTCCTGCAGAGCAGGAACCTTATTGCGCTTTACCTGGGCCTGACGGGGCTTGCGGATCAGCTGGTTTACGGTAGGCATGTACCCATCCCTTGCAAAATCTTCTTCCAAAGCCCCCTTACGGGAGCTATCTGATGCCGTTTCCGGCGGCGACACGCACATTTCCTCAAGCGCCAAACGTGGCCGGATCCCTTTGCGGACCGACCACCCAAAGCAGAGGACGCATTCCTCATGCGTCGTGCGTGTAGCATTCGTGTCTTCAGCGTGCGTTGGAACCTTGTTTGAGGCCAAAGTCCGGAACGAGTCATTCCAAACGGGCAAGCCTCACATCGCTTCCGATGCGGGGCGTTTACTGTTTTCACCCCTGCGCGTCAAGGGCCGCCCGGAAAATAATGGCCGCAACGCCTGTGCCGCAGGCCCGCGGAGCCATTCAGCATCCCCTGCCCCGGCAGTTTTTCACCGGCAGCGCATTAATGTTTGGGAATCACGCTCATTGCCACTAAGGGAGAGGTGGAACCTTCCTCAAGCCCGGAGCTTGAGAAGATAGTGATCACCGCATCCGGAGATATAAATGGTAAATCCTGCCGACAATGACAATAGCCTCGACGGCCCGATGATCTTCATCATCATCGGCAAGGGATACGAGGTAAAGGGCGGCGAAGGCGTGGAACTGCATATCATGCTGCAGGCGCCGGATGACGATTCGGCCGTTCGCGAGGCGCTGAACGCGCTCACCGAGGAAGGCTTCATCGAAGCCGATCTCGACCAGATCGGTGTGCTGCAGGAAGAGCCGCCGGAGGAGCCCCACGCTTCCGCATACCAGGGCGCGCTCGAGGGCGAAGTCGCCATCATCCGTTTCGACTGACGTTCGACGGCCGCGCCGTATGATCCGACGCGGCCGCTATCCGGACTATGCCTTCCCGGTCGACAATGACCTTACTGGGCCGGGAGGATCGCACTTCGCGGCTGAGGCGTCGTCGCCGTCTCGGCCGGCATGATCGGATAGGTCACTTCGGGCGCCTTGCCCGTCAGGGAATCCAGGAAGGCGACAATCAGGTCGACGTCCCTGCCCTCCAGCTCCTCGCCCAGCTGCGACGTTCCCATGATCGCGACAGCCTGCTTCAGGTCCCATACCTTGCCGGAGTGGAAATAAGGCGCCGTCAGCGCGATGTTGCGAAGCGGCCCCGCCCGGAAGACATAGGAATCGTCGGCCGTATTGGTGACCGCAAACCGGCCCTTGTCGTTTTCCGGCAGGACATCCGCACCAGGCTTTTCGATCAATCCGAACGGATAGTAGCCCTCCCCGCCGACATTGATCCCGTTATGGCAGGACGCGCAGCCCTTATCGATGAAGATCTGCAACCCGGCCCTGGCATCGGCAGTCAGCGCGTCATCGTCACCGTTCAGGAACGCATCGAACGGCGCCGGCGTGATCAACGTCGCCTCGAAGGCCTCGATCGCCTTGGCGAAATTGTCGAAGGTCACCGGGTCGGCCTCGTCGGGGAAAGCCGCCTTGAACCATTCGACATATTGCGGCATCGATTTCAGCGTCGCGACGACCTGGCCCGGCGTATTGGCCATTTCGACGCCGGCCTGGACCGGGCCTTTCGCCTGCGCCTTCAGGTCCTCCGCCCGGCCATCCCAGAACTGGGCGATATTGAAGACGGCGTTGAAGACCGTCGGTGAATTGCGCGGCCCCTTCTGCCAGCCATGGCCGATCGACGTTTCCAGGTTGTCGTCTCCGCCTGTCCCCAGGTTGTGACAGGAGTTGCAGGAGAAGACCCCGGATGCCGACATGCGCGGATCGAAGAAAAGCGCCTTACCGAGCGCGATCTTTTCGGGCGTGATCTTGTTTCCCCGGACGGCCGGAACCGTCGAGGGCAGCGGCTTGAACAGTTCCTGCGCCTGTTCGCGCAGTTGAGCCGGATCGGGATCTGCAGCATAGGCCGCCGTCATCAGTAACAGGCAGGCGGCGACGGAAGAAAGTAGCCGTTTCATTCGAACCTCCATTCGTCTTCGAACGGGGCAAGCTTAGAACTCCTCCAATTACACGCCTTGCGCCAGATCAACACTTAAGGTTGCATACACATACAAAAAAACGCCCGGAGTAATCCGGGCGTTTTCAGATATCGGCGGAAGCGGGCTAGTGCCCCTCACCTGCCTTATTCGGCAGGCGTGTTTTCCGGGTTCATGTCCTGCAGCATCGGGGTCGCAGACGATGCGCCGGTGCCCTTCTTGCGCTCCTCAAGGATGAGGTCGTCGCGCGAAGTGGCGATGCGGCGGATCTGCGTCATGGTGCCGCCGGTACCGGCCGGGATAAGGCGGCCGACGATGACGTTTTCCTTCAGACCCTGCAGCGTGTCCATCTTGCCGGCGATCGCAGCTTCCGTGAGAACCTTGGTGGTTTCCTGGAAGGATGCGGCCGAGATGAAGGACGGCGTCTGCAGCGATGCCTTGGTGATACCGAGAAGAACCGGCTCGCCATAGGCAGGCTTCTTGCCCACTTCGATCAGCTGATCGTTCATGTCTTCCAGCTCGATCCGGTCGACATTGTCACCGACGATGTACTGGCTGTCGCCGGCATCGGTGATCTCGACCTTCTGCAGCATCTGACGAACGATGACTTCGATGTGCTTGTCGTTGATGACAACGCCCTGCAGACGGTAGACTTCCTGGATTTCGTTCACGAGGTAGGAAGCGAGTGCTTCCACGCCCTTGATCGCCAGGATGTCGTGCGGCGCAGGATTGCCGTCGAGGATGTAGTCGCCCTTCTCGATGTAGTCGCCTTCCTGAAGGTGGAAGGGCTTGCCCTTCGGGATCAGGTATTCGGTCGGCTCCACACCGTCTTCGGCAGGCTCGATCATGACGCGACGCTTGTTCTTGTAGTCGCGGCCGAGGCGGATCGTACCATCGATCTCAGCGATGATGGCGTGGTCCTTCGGACGACGAGCTTCGAACAGTTCCGCGACGCGCGGCAGACCACCGGTGATGTCCTTGGTCTTGGCGCTTTCCATCGGGATACGTGCAAGCACGTCGCCCTGGGAAACCTTCTGACCCGGCTCAACGGAGAGGATGGCCTCGACGTTGAGGTTGAAGCGGGCTTCGCCACCACGCGACAACTTCATCACTGCACCGGAAGCGTCCTTGATGACGATTGCCGGCTTCAGATCCGCACCGCGCGGCGTCGAACGCCAGTCGATGACCTGACGCTTGGTGATGCCGGTGGATTCGTCGGTCGATTCCGAAACCGAAATGCCGTCGACGACATCTTCGAACTGAACCGTACCGGCGACTTCCGTCATCATCGGGCGTGTGTAGGGGTCCCACTCTGCAAGACGCTGACCGCGACGAACCTTGTCGCCGTCATCGACATGCAGCTTCGAACCGTAGGCGACGCGCTGCGAGGAACGTTCCACGCCACGCTCGTCCAGGATCGTGACCGCCATGTTACGACCCATGGCGACAAGAACGCCTTCCGAGTTGCGCAGCATGTTGCGGTTCTTGAGCAGGATCGTGCCTTCGTACGATGCTTCCAGGAACGACGAGTCAACCACGTTAGCCGTACCACCAAGGTGGAACGTACGCATGGTCAGCTGCGTGCCCGGCTCACCGATCGACTGAGCAGCGATGACGCCAACCGCTTCGCCCATGTTGACCGGCGTACCGCGCGCAAGGTCACGGCCGTAGCAGACAGAGCAGACGCCCGTCTGGACTTCGCAGGTCAGTGCGGAGCGAATGCGGATCGACTGGATGCCAGCCTTCTCGATTTCGATGACATCCGGCTCGAGGATCATCTTGCCGGCATCAACGATGCGCTCACCCGAAACCGGATGATCGATATCGTCGAGCGCCGTACGACCGAGAACGCGAGCGCCGATGGAGGCAACAACCTGGCCGGCATCGACGATGGCGGTCATGGTGAGGCCGTTTTCAGTGCCGCAATCCACGAGGTTGACGATGCAGTCCTGCGCGACGTCGACGAGACGACGGGTCAGGTAACCGGAGTTCGCCGTCTTCAAGGCGGTGTCTGCGAGACCCTTACGGGCACCGTGGGTCGAGTTGAAGTACTCGTTAACGGTCAGGCCTTCCTTGAAGTTCGAGATGATCGGGGTCTCGATGATTTCACCCGACGGCTTCGCCATCAGGCCGCGCATGCCGCCCAGCTGGCGCATCTGGTTCGGAGAACCACGAGCACCCGAGTGGGACATCATGTAGATCGCGTTCATCTGCTTCTGGCGACCGGTCTCCGGATCGAACTCGACGGCCTTAATGCGGGCCATCATGTCTTCCGCGACCTTCTCGGTAGCCTTGCCCCAAGCGTCAACGACCTTGTTGTACTTCTCGCCCTGAGTGATCAAGCCGTCGTTGTACTGCTGTTCGTATTCCTTCACCAGCGCTTCGGTGTCACCAACGATCTTCTCCTTGGTGTCCGGAATGATCATGTCATCCTTGCCGAACGAAATGCCGGCGCGGCAGGCATGGGTGAAGCCGAGCTGCATGATGCGGTCGCAGAAGATCACCGTGTCCTTCTGACCGCAATGACGGTAGACCGTGTCGATCATCTTGGAGATGTTCTTCTTGGTCATTTCCTGGTTGCAGGTCTCGAACGGCACGTTGACGTTCTTCGGCAGAAGCTCGCCAATGATCAGACGGCCAGGCGTCGTGTCATAGATCTTGGAGACCAGCTTGCCGTCGGCGTCGACGGTCTTGAAGCGGCCCTTGATCTTGGCATGCAGGGTGACGACCTTGTTTTCCAGAGCATGGTGCAGTTCGCCCATGTCGGAAAAGGCCATGCCCTGACCCGGCTCGTTCTCGTTCATGATCGACAGGTAGTACAGGCCGAGAACCATGTCCTGCGACGGAACGATGATCGGTGCACCGTTGGCCGGATGCAGGATGTTGTTCGTCGACATCATCAGGACGCGGGCTTCGAGCTGTGCTTCGAGCGACAGCGGCACGTGAACGGCCATCTGGTCACCGTCGAAGTCGGCGTTGAAGGCCGTGCAGACGAGCGGGTGCAGCTGGATGGCCTTGCCTTCGACCAGGATCGGTTCGAAGGCCTGGATGCCCAGGCGGTGCAGCGTCGGTGCGCGGTTCAACAGAACCGGATGCTCGCGGATGACCTCGTCGAGGATATCCCAGACTTCCGGCTTTTCCTTTTCGACCAGCTTCTTGGCCTGCTTGACGGTGGACGAGAAGCCCTTGGCGTCAAGACGGGCGTAGATGAACGGCTTGAACAGCTCGAGCGCCATCTTCTTCGGCAGGCCGCACTGGTGCAGCTTCAGTTCCGGACCGGTCACGATGACCGAACGGCCGGAATAGTCGACGCGCTTGCCGAGAAGGTTCTGACGGAAGCGGCCCTGCTTGCCCTTGAGCATGTCGGACAGCGACTTCAGCGGACGCTTGTTGGCGCCGGTGATGACGCGGCCGCGACGGCCGTTGTCGAACAGCGCGTCCACAGATTCCTGCAGCATGCGCTTTTCGTTGCGGATGATGATGCCCGGAGCGCGCAGTTCGATCAGGCGCTTCAGACGGTTGTTACGGTTGATGACGCGGCGGTACAGATCGTTCAGGTCGGACGTCGCGAAACGGCCGCCATCGAGCGGAACCAGCGGGCGCAGGTCCGGCGGGATGACCGGAACGACCTTCATGATCATCCATTCCGGGCGGTTGCCGGATTCGATGAAGTTCTCGACGATCTTCAGGCGCTTCATCAGCTTCTTCTGCTTGAGATCCGACGTGGTCTCAGCAAGTTCCGCACGAAGGTCGCCGGCGATCTTTTCGAGGTTCATCGACGCGAGCATCTCGTAGATGGCCTCGGCGCCGATCATGGCCGTGAACTGATCTTCACCGAACTCGTCGATGGCGATCATGTACTCTTCTTCGGAAAGAAGCTGGTTTTCCTTGAGCGAGGTCAGGCCCGGCTCGGTCACGATGTAGTTCTCGAAATAGAGAACGCGCTCGACATCCTTCAGCGTCATGTCGAGCAGGGTCGAGATACGCGAAGGAAGCGACTTCAGGAACCAGATGTGGGCAACGGGAGCGGCGAGCTCGATATGGCCCATGCGCTCACGGCGAACGCGCGACAGGGTCACTTCGACGCCGCACTTTTCGCAGATGATGCCCTTGTACTTCATGCGCTTGTACTTGCCGCACAGGCACTCGTAGTCCTTGATCGGTCCGAAGATACGCGCGCAGAAGAGACCGTCGCGTTCCGGCTTGAACGTACGGTAGTTGATGGTTTCCGGCTTCTTGATCTCGCCGTAGGACCACGACAGGATCTTTTCCGGGCTCGCGATCGAGATCCGGATCGAATCGAAGTGCTGTGCCGGCACTGTCGGGTTGAAAAGGTTCATGACCTCTTGGTTCATGCCTGTCTCCTTGATGGGGCGCAAAGGCCCTCACTTGGGTCGCGGTATCGACAAATTCCCGGGCTGTCGAACCGAACCCTTAAATGACAATAGACGCCAAATGCGGCGAAACTCCCCTTCCCGACCGATTGCCCGTCCGGGGAGGGAATGGCGTGCGCGATATCTCACGCACGCCGTTGTCAAAATATTACTCGGCTGCGTCCGGCAGCTGACCTTCGGCAGGAACTTCGAGCTTAGAGTTCTCGAGTTCGACCGACAGACCGAGCGAGCGCATTTCCTTGACGAGAACGTTGAAGCTCTCCGGAATGCCTGCCTCGAACGTGTCGTCGCCGCGGACGATCGCTTCGTAGACCTTGGTACGGCCTGCCACGTCGTCCGACTTCACGGTCAGCATTTCCTGCAGGGTGTAGGCGGCGCCGTAGGCTTCCAGAGCCCAGACTTCCATTTCCCCGAAGCGCTGGCCGCCGAACTGCGCCTTACCACCGAGCGGCTGCTGGGTGACGAGCGAGTACGGACCGATCGAACGCGCGTGGATCTTGTCGTCCACGAGGTGGTTCAGCTTGATCATGTACATGTAGCCGACGGTTACCTTACGGTCGAAGGTTTCACCGGTACGGCCATCGTACAGCACCGACTGACCCGACGAATGCAGGCCGGCCTTGGTCAGCATCGCTGCGACGTCAGGCTCGTGTGCACCGTCGAAGACCGGGGTCGCGATCGACACGCCACGCTTGGACTGTTCGGCAAGCTTGACGAGCGACTCGTCGTCGAAGCTTGCGACTTCGTCGTTGGCGACAGAGGCGTAGGTTTCCCGCAGCTCGCGCTTCAGGTCCGTGATGTCGTTCGAGGCCTTGTACTCTTCCAGCATCTGACCGATGCGCTTGCCCATACCGGCGCAAGCCCAAGCCAGGTGCGTCTCGAGGATCTGGCCGACGTTCATGCGCGAAGGCACGCCCAGCGGGTTCAGAACGATGTCGACATGCGTACCGTCTTCGAGGAACGGCATGTCTTCGACCGGAACGATACGAGAGACGACGCCCTTGTTACCGTGACGGCCGGCCATCTTGTCGCCCGGCTGGATCTTGCGCTTCACAGCGACGAAGACCTTGACCATCTTCATGACGCCCGGAGGCATTTCGTCGCCGCGCTGGACCTTTTCGACCTTGTCCATGAAGCGATGCTCGAGCAGCGACTTCGACTCGTCGTACTGGGCACGAAGCGCTTCGATCTCGCCCTGGACCTTTTCGTCCTCGACGGCGAACATCCACCACTGCGAGCGGGGATATTCGGAGACGACGGCGTTGGACAGCTCGACGCCCTTCTTGAAGCCCTTCGGACCGGCAACCGACATCTGGCCACGCAGCATGTCGACCAGACGACCGTAGACGTTACGGTCGAGGATCGCCTGCTCGTCGTCGCGGTCCTTGGCGAGGCGTTCGATTTCCTCGCGCTCGATCGCCATCGCACGCTCGTCCTTTTCGACGCCGTGACGGTTGAAGACGCGGACTTCGACGACCGTGCCGAACGTGCCCGGAGGCATGCGCATGGACGTGTCGCGAACGTCGGAAGCCTTTTCACCGAAGATGGCGCGCAGAAGCTTTTCTTCCGGCGTCATCGGGCTTTCGCCCTTCGGCGTGATCTTGCCGACGAGGATGTCGCCCGGCTGGACTTCGGCGCCGATGTAAACGATGCCGGCTTCGTCGAGGTTCTTCAGCGCTTCTTCCGATACGTTCGGAATGTCGCGCGTGATTTCTTCCGGACCAAGCTTGGTATCACGGGCAGCCACTTCGAATTCCTCGATGTGGATGGACGTGAAGACGTCGTCCGACACGATGCGCTCGGAGAGCAGGATCGAGTCTTCGTAGTTGTAGCCGTTCCAAGGCATGAACGCGACGAGCGCGTTGCGGCCGAGTGCCAGGTCACCGAGGTCGGTCGACGGACCGTCAGCGATGATGTCGCCCTTGTTCAGAATGTCGCCGACGGCGACCAGCGGACGCTGGTTGACGCAGGTGTTCTGGTTCGAGCGCTGGAACTTCTGCAGACGGTAGATATCGACGCCGGAACGGCCGGCCTCGAGATTTTCCGTCGCGCGGATAACGATACGGGTCGCGTCGACCTGGTCGACCACGCCGCCGCGGCGGGCAGCGATGGCAGCACCGGAGTCACGCGCAACGACCGGTTCCATGCCGGTACCGACGAACGGAGCTTCGGCACGAACCAGCGGAACGGCCTGACGCTGCATGTTCGAGCCCATGAGAGCGCGGTTGGCGTCGTCGTTTTCCAGGAACGGGATCAGAGCCGCTGCGACGGAGACGAGCTGCTTCGGCGAAACGTCCATCAGGTTGATGGTGTCGCGCGGGGACAGCATGACTTCGCCGGAGTGACGGCAAACCACGAACTCTTCGACGAAAGCGCCTTCCGCCGTCAGCTCGGAGTTGGCCTGAGCCACGTAGTACTTGGCCTCTTCCATGGCGGAGAGGTAGATCACGTCCTTGGTGACGATGCCGTCGACGATCTTGCGGTACGGGCTTTCAATGAAGCCGTACTTGTTGACGCGGGCAAAGGTTGCAAGCGAGTTGATCAGACCGATGTTCGGGCCTTCCGGCGTTTCGATCGGGCAAATACGGCCGTAGTGGGTCGGGTGAACGTCGCGGACTTCGAAGCCTGCGCGCTCGCGGGTCAGACCACCCGGGCCAAGAGCCGAAAGACGACGCTTGTGGGTGATTTCCGAAAGCGGGTTCACCTGGTCCATGAACTGCGACAGCTGCGAGGAGCCGAAGAATTCGCGAACGGCAGCAGCAGCCGGCTTGGCGTTGATCAGGTCCTGCGGCATGACGGTGTCGATCTCGATCGACGACATGCGCTCCTTGATCGCACGCTCCATACGGAGCAGGCCGAGGCGGTACTGATTTTCCATCAGCTCGCCGACAGAACGAACACGGCGGTTGCCGAGGTTGTCGATGTCGTCGATCTCGCCCTTGCCGTCGCGCAGTTCGACCAGCATCTTGACCACGGCCAGGATGTCGTCCTTGCGCAGCGTGCGAACCGTGTCTTCAACCTGCAGGTCGAGACGCATGTTCATCTTGACGCGGCCAACGGCCGAAAGGTCGTAGCGCTCGGCGTCGAAGAACAGCGAGTTGAACATGGCTTCCGCGGAATCCATGGTCGGCGGTTCACCCGGGCGCATGACGCGGTAGATGTCGAACAGGGCGTCCTGACGGTTCTCGTTCTTGTCCGCATTCAGAGTGTTGCGGATGTAAGCGCCGACATTGATGTGGTCGATGCCGAGAACCGGGATCTCGTCGAAGCCTGCGTCGAGAATGATCGGCAGGGTCTTTTCGTCGATCTCGTCGCCGGCTTCGAGATAGATCTCGCCGGTCGAGTAGTTGACGATGTCTTCGGCCAGATAGTTGCCGTAGAGGTCGTCGTTGGTGGCCTTGAGAGCCTTGAGGCCCTTTTCGGTCAGCTGGCGGAGCAGACGCGGGGTCAGCTTCTTGCCGGCTTCCACGACAACTTCACCGGAATCTGCGTCGACCATGTCGGACAGAGCCTTGGCACCCTTCAGCGTTTCCGCGTTGAAGGGAATGCGCCAGCCGTCGCCGTCACGCTCGTAGTTCGACTTCGAATAGAAGGTCGACAGGATTTCTTCGCCGTCCATGCCGAGGGCCATCAGCAGCGACGACACCGGAATCTTGCGGCGACGGTCGATACGGGCAAAGACGATGTCCTTGGCGTCGAACTCGATGTCGAGCCAGGAACCACGATACGGGATAACGCGGGCAGCGAAGAGCAGCTTGCCGGAAGAATGGCTCTTGCCCTTGTCGTGATCGAAGAAGACGCCCGGCGAACGGTGCATCTGCGACACGATAACGCGCTCGGTGCCGTTGACGATGAAGGTACCGTTGTCGGTCATGAGCGGCATGTCGCCCATGTAGACAGACTGTTCCTTGATGTCCTTGATGGACTTCGCGCCCGTATCCTCGTCGATATCAAACACGATGAGGCGCAGCGTCACCTTGAGCGGCGCTGCGTAGGTCAGGTCGCGCTGACGGCATTCCTCGACGTCAAACTTCGGCGGGTCGAATTCGTAGGAAACGAATTCCAGCATCGAAGCGCCGGAGAAGTCGGTGATCGGGAAGACAGACTTGAAGACCGCATTGAGGCCTTCGTCCGGACGGCCGCCCTTGGGCTCTTCAACCATCAGAAACTGGTCATAGGAAGCCTTCTGAACCTCGATCAGGTTCGGCATTTCCGTGACTTCAGGAATTTTACCAAAAAACTTGCGTACGCGCCTGCGACCATTAAAGGAAAGGGTCTGCTGAGCCATCGTCGCTCCTTCAAAATTGCATCCGGGCCTGCAACGGACGGCTATCGGAGGCCAACCGATATCCCGTCGAACATGAGCACTCAATCTCGTCCCGCTTGCCGGAGCACTAGGCCGGATTGCCTAGCAGTTCGGTGGGGACCATCCTCTTGAGAACCCATTACCCAGGAGCCGTTTCAAGACGGATCCTGGGTAAAAAGTTCCGAAGAAATGGACGGGAGAGAGATAACTCTCCCCCGCCGCATTCCAGTATTACTTAACGTCGACCTTAGCGCCGGCGTCTTCGAGCTTCTTCTTGAGGTCAGCAGCTTCAGCCTTGGAAACAGCTTCCTTGACAGCCTTCGGAGCGCCTTCGACGAGGTCCTTGGCTTCCTTGAGGCCGAGGCCGGTGATGCCGCGAACTTCCTTGATGACGTTGATCTTGTTGGCGCCAGCGTCAACCAGGATAACGTCGAACTCGGTCTTTTCTTCTTCAGCAGCAGCCGGTGCACCAGCGCCGCCAGCAGCAGCAACAGCTACCGGAGCAGCGGCGGAAACGCCCCACTTTTCTTCGAGAAGCTTGGAAAGCTCAGCAGCTTCCAGAACGGTCAGAGCCGAGAGGTCTTCAACGATCTTTGCGAGATCAGCCATTTTCATAGTTCCTTATATTGGTTCGAACTTGGTTTTGAACAGCGAAAAACCGCCTTAAGCGGCTTCGTCCTTCTTTGCATAGGCCGCGAACACGCGGGCAAGCTGGCTTGCCGGTGCTGCAACAACCCCTGCGATACGGGTAGCCGGCGTCTGGATCATGCCCAGAAGCTTTGCACGAAGCTCGTCCAGCGAAGGCAGGGTCGCAAGCGACTTGACTGCTTCTGCGTCGAGCGTCGTGGAACCCATGGCGCCACCGAGAACAACGACCTTGTCGTTGGTCTTGGCGAAATCCATGACGACCTTCGGTGCCGTGATCGGGTCTTCGCTATATGCGATGAGCGTCTGACCCTTGAAGAGATCGACGATCCCTTCCGACTCCGTACCCTGAAGAGCGATCTTGGCCAGGCGGTTCTTCGCGACTTTGACGGTGCCGCCAGCAGCGCGCATTTTCGAACGGAAGTCGTTCATCTGCGCAACTGTGACACCAGCATAGTGGGCCACGACAACCGAACCGGAAGCCTTGAAGACTTCGTTCAGCTCCGTGACGAATTCGCGTTTTTCCGCTCTTTCCACTGTCTGTCTCCAGTTGACGGGACCGCAATCCTGCAGGCCCCATCGGTTTGCCTTTGCCCCAGAGGGTCCAAATGAAGGACCCCAAGCGGCGCTTGAGGTTCCTGCCCCCCTGCACTGCCGCTTTCGCTTCAGGCACAAGGCACACCAGGCTCGAACCAACTTTCAAGAGATGCACGAAGCATCTGAAAACTTGGGTCTTACCCGTCTCATGCAGGTTTGAATTATTAAGGCCGCGATCCCGAAGGATCTTGAGCCACCCACAATCTCGGACAGGAGTTCCGGATTACTCCGGAAATCCCCGACCCCGAAGGGTCAGGAATTCATGCGGTCGAAGCCCGAAATCAATCGAGCTCCGACAATTCTAAAATCAGGCCGTAACCGACGACGGGTCGATCTTGACGCCCGGGCCCATGGTCGAGGAGATGGCTACGCGCTTGACGTAGTTGCCCTTCGCGCCAGCCGGCTTCGCCTTGATGACGGCGTCAGCGAAGGCCTTGATGTTTTCTTCGAGCGCCTTGGCGTCGAAGGAAGCCTTGCCGATGCCGGCATGAACGATACCAGCCTTCTCGACGCGGAACTCGACAGCGCCGCCCTTGGAAGCCTTGACGGCACCAGCGACATCCATCGTGACCGTACCGACCTTCGGGTTCGGCATCATGCCACGCGGGCCGAGAACCTTACCGAGGCGACCGACGAGCGGCATCATGTCCGGGGTAGCGATGCAGCGATCGAAGTCGATCTTGCCGCCCTGGACGATTTCAACGAGGTCTTCAGCGCCGACGATGTCTGCGCCGGCAGCCTTGGCTTCGTCAGCCTTGGCGCCACGAGCGAAGACAGCAACGCGAACGTCGCGGCCGGTGCCGTTCGGCAGGTTGACGACGCCGCGGACCATCTGGTCAGCGTGACGCGGGTCAACACCGAGGTTCATGGCGATTTCGACGGTTTCGTCGAACTTCGCGGTCGCACGTTCCTTGACCATCGAAATGGCATCGGTGAGCGCTACGAGCTTGGTCGGATCAACGCCTTCGCGGATCTTCTGAATACGCTTTGCAAGCTTTGCCATGATCAAGCCACCACTTCCAGGCCCATGGAGCGGGCAGAGCCCTCGACCATAGCCATTGCGCCTTCGACGTCGGCTGCGTTGAGATCCTTCATCTTACCTTCGGCGATCGCACGGACCTGAGCCTTGGTGATGGTGCCGACCTTGCCGCCCTTACCAGGCGTCTTGGAACCGGAGGTGATCTTCGCTTCCTTCTTCAGCCAGTAGGTTACCGGCGGCTGCTTCATTGCGAAGGTGAAGGACTTGTCCTGGTAATAGGTGATGACGACCGGGATCGGCATACCCTTTTCCATTTCCTGCGTGGCGGCATTGAACGCCTTGCAGAATTCCATGATGTTGATGCCACGCTGACCAAGCGCCGGGCCGATCGGCGGGGACGGGTTTGCCGATCCTGCCTTGACCTGAAGCTTGAGCTGGCCTGCTACTTTCTTAGCCATATCTCTCTGCCTTTCACTAACGGGACGGTTACCCGACCCAACATGCCGGATGAACCGGCGGCTGCGGTTGCGTGGTTCGGATCCTTGAGGCCCGGCTAAGACCTCTCACCTTCCACGCGGTTCGCGACTTTTACGCCGCGCGAGGCCCGACAAGCGGACCCCATTTCAAGCTCAGACCTTCTCGACCTGAGCGTATTCCAGTTCGACCGGGGTCGCGCGACCGAAGATCGAAACCTCGACCTTGAGGCGCGAACGCTCCTCGTCGACATCCTGAACGACGCCATTGAACGACGCGAACGGACCGTCAGAAACGCGAACCTGCTCGCCGATCTCGAAGGAGATCGAGGACTTCGGCCGCTCGACACCTTCCTGGACCTGACCGAGGATGCGCTCGGCTTCGAAGTCCGGGATCGGAACCGGCTTGTTGTCGGACCCAAGGAAGCCGGTGACCTTCGGCGTATTCTTGATCAGGTGGTAGGCTTCGTCGGTCAGATTGGCACGTACCAGGACATAGCCCGGAAAGAACTTGCGCTCCGAATCGACCTTACGGCCGCGACGTACTTCCACTACCTTTTCGGTCGGAACGAGGATCCGTTCGAACAGATGCTCAAGCCCTTTCTGGCGAGCCTTGTTCTCGATATCTTCAGCGACCTTCTTCTCAAAATTCGAATATGCGTGGACGATATACCAGCGTGCCGCCATCTTCACTCTCCAGAATCAAGCGCTGACGTTCAGGATCAGGCGCAAAAGCCAGCCCATCAACTGGTCGGCAGCGAAGAAAAACAGGGCCGCGACAACAACCATCACCAGCACCATCGCCGTGGAGATCACAGTCTCACGACGGGACGGCCACGTGATCTTGGACGCTTCGGAGCGAACCTGCTTGAAGAACGTAACCGGATTGGTCTTGGATGCCATTGACTTTCCACGCGATTACGGCACGTAAAGCCGAACTCGCTCAGCCCCACGCACCGCGTGTCTGTTTTGCCCTACATAAACACCGCCCTCCCCTTACACAAGAGGAAAATCGATGCTCGATGAAAATTCGCCTTTTTACGGCAACCATTCCTGTCGGCGCAATCGCAATACCGCCGTATCGGGAATGGCAGGGGCGGCCGGGCTTGAACCGACGACCTGCGGTTTTGGAGACCGCCGCTCTACCAACTGAGCTACACCCCTTCGCATTGGACGACCTCGAAATGACAAATCACTTCCGCCGTCCGCAAGCTAGGCGCTCCCTTTAAGGTGCCGCGCCCGACTTGGCAAGCCTGTTTTTAAATATCCAGACTCTATCTGTAATTGCCGCCTCGCCGATCGGCGAGATCGCCTGCACGAACGGCCGAAAGCGCAGGCTCGGGACCCGAGCCGAGAATTTCCCCGCCGCCCAGATCAAGCGCACCCGGCAGAACCGAGGTGGCCTGCTTTACCGGCGGCAGGCGCTTCCAGGCGAGTCTCGGCGGCTGCGCAACGTAGGCGTCCGGCTGATTGACGAGATCGCCGACGATTCGGTCAATGATCGTCTCGATACCGATCTTGCGGCCTTCCGGATGGTAGAAATTACCCTTCACCTGGATCGTACCGGCGATCGCGGTGATGAAATCTGCGAGCAGCTTGTGGTCGATTCGCTCCGGATGACGCCAGAAGCTGTCGATGCCGCCCTGATGGGTGAGCCCCGGAATGTCGAAGACCGCAGCGCCGAGCACGATCGTCGGCACATCCGCCCTCAGGCTGTGAAGGCCGGTCGTGGAATTGACGACGATTGCGCCATGGCAGTTGCGCAGGATCTCAGCGAGGTTGCCCTTCTCGATAAAGGTGACGCGATTCTGGATGCGATAGCGCGCCGCCATTTCGGTCACGACCTTGCGCCAGTTCTCCAGATCATTGTCGAGCGGATGCTGCTTGATGACCAGGCGCCCGTTCTCCGGCGCATGGCGGATGAAGGACTGGATGACCTGCTCCAGCATCTGGGAGATATGGCGATAGGGCGAATTCGCGCGGATCTGGTAGTCGCTCTGCAGCTGCAGGGCGATCAGATAATTGCGCTTGAGCTTGTCGTCGAAATAACCTTCCGGCAGGTCAAAGCGCGGGCGAAACATGCGCGGCAGCCAGGACAGGTAGTCGAAAAGCGGATCGTAATACTTGTCCGACCGATAGAAGGGGAACATCCCGCGACCGAAATAGGCCAGGAGATTGTATATCACCTCGTTGGTCGCTTCCTGCCCGAACGTGTGCGGATAGCGGGTCTTCAGGTCCGGCTCGCCGACCTTGGCGGCGATGCGGCGGATGTGATCCGGGTCGTTCGGAAAATGCGAGAACCGGCCCATGCCGTCGCGCTCGAGCGTGACCCAGTCGGGACGCAGATAGCCGAACTCCACCGCATGGCACTTGATGCCGAGCTTGCGGGCGACGCGCGCAGCCAGCCGGTGATAGGGAAGCCGGTCGGCGTAGTAAAGAATGTCGGTAATACCTTCCCGCCTGACGAGCTCGGCGAGATAGCGCGGCCATTTGCGCAGGGTGCCGCGATAGTTGATGGCCGCTCTCTTGCGCCAATAGACCTGATCGCCGAAGGAGAAATTCACTCTCTTCGTTTCGATACCGCGCGCCTCGAAGGCGTCGGACAATTCCCGCCAGAAAACCGACGGGGGGCCTTGCAGAAAGAGAACTTTGGTCATACGCGATCCGGTACCCTTAGGACTGTCATGCACCCGCAAATCGGACAAAAAGCAGCAAGATTCAGATATTTGTCAGTAAGGCTCCGGCATTCTCATCAAATGGTATGCCCCGTCAATGCAATTACGGATACAGTCAGTTAAATCGCGTAAGTAGTGTGACATGAAAACACGCACGTTCCTGTTTCTCCAAGGGCCCGCCTCGCCGTTCTTTCGCCTGCTCGCAAACCGCCTGGAGACAACCGGTGCGCGTATCCTGCGGATCAATTTCTGCCTCGGCGATTCGCTGTTCTGGTGGCCGAGGAAAGCGACATTCTATCGCGGCAGAAAGGCCGGATGGCCCGCCTATCTGGAGAAATTCGCACGTCACCATGCGGTGACGGATGTCGTCATGCTCGGAGATGGACGCGACTATCATGCCGCGGCGGCCGAGGTGGCCCAAGCGGCGGGCATCCGCATCCATGTCGTCGAGCACGGTTATCTCCGGCCGGACTGGCTGACGGTCGAGCCGGACGGCATGTCGGCGCATTCACGTTTTCCACAGGCAGCCTGCGAGATCCGTGCCCTGGCGAAGGATGCGCCCACTGTTGCAAGGGGCGGCCTGTTCCGTTCGAGCTTTCTGACCTACGCGCTCTATGACCTCGCCTATCACATTCCGAACGTCCTGCTCGGTCCGATCCTTCATCCGCATTATCGCACCCACGGCCCGGTTCATCCAGTCGTCGAGTATAGCGGCTGGATCTGGAAGGGACTGACCGCGGGCCACAGGCGCCGGCAGGCGGAAGAGGCCATTGCGGCCTGCATCAGAATGCCCGACGGCTCGGATAGCCGCTTCTTCCTGTTTCCGCTGCAATTGGCCGGCGACTACCAGATCATCCGGCACGCGCCGGGCGGCGACCTGTTTCACATCGTGGACGCGACCATTGCGTCCTTTGCGGCTCATGGGCCGGCCGGCACCCGACTTCTGTTCAAGACGCACCCGATCGACAACGGTCTTTCACGCTGGCCGGAACGCATCGGCAAGGCAGCGGAGAAATACGGCGTGGCCGACCGCATCCATGTTGCTGACGGCGGCGATACCGACGCGCTGATCGCAAAATCGGTCGGGGTCGTGACGGTCAATTCAACGGTCGGGCTCACCGCGCTTGCACTCGGCCGTCCGGTGATCGCGCTCGGCTCCGCCATATATGATGTCGAGGGGTTGACTTCGCAGGCACCGCTCTCTGCATTCTGGGCGGCACCTCCCCTGCCCGATGCCGGCCTGTTCGATGCGTTCACCCGCGCGCTCGCGGCAACCACCCAGGTGCGCGGCGGCTTCATCGGCAAGGCGGCGCTCGATACCGGAGCGAAAAATGTCGCCGAACGGCTGATGGAAGAAGAGGAACGGCTGCCGGAGAGTTTCAGAAAATTGCGCAATGCAGCCGTCTTCCGTTATGCGCGCGAATTGTTGGACATCTAGCTCTTTTCAGCATCCTTGTCCGAGCCGAGGGCGCATGCCCGGTTCATGCCGGTCCCCAGCGCATTTTCGAATGTGCAGCGTTTTTCCGGCGGGTTGCCGCATACTTTGTCGAGCGCCTTGAACCCGACGCATTTTCCGTCCGGACCGCGATAGCCGGGACCGCCCTTGCAACCGCATCCGGTGCAGCGCGGTCGATCGGGACACGCGGCGCCTGCTGGCGTCGCGGCCTGCATGCCCGCCAAGGAGAGCAGCAGGATCACAAGCAATCGCGACATCGCGTGAAATATCATCCTTATCGCCTCCCATAACGCAAAAGAGCCCCGCGGTTTCCCGCGGGGCTCTCTTCAGTCTCTAAAGACTATCGATTACTCGATGATCGAAGCAACGATGCCGGCGCCGACGGTACGGCCGCCTTCGCGGATCGCGAAGCGCAGCTTTTCTTCCATCGCGATCG
>NZ_FOKM01000027.1 GCF_900111905.1 Rhizobium sp. NFR07
GATGCCCGTGATGTTGCCCGAGCAATAGCCGCAACACCAGAATACGTGCAGTCACGGCATCGCCGTAAGAAGGTCGAGATGCTCTTTGCTCACCTCAAGCGCATTCTCCGGATGGCGCGCCTGAGGCTGCGAGGTCCATGCGGTGCCCGCGATGAATTCCTGCTTGCAGCGACCGCCCAAAACCTCAGGAGGCTTGCCAAGCTGAGGCCACTGCGAACGCCGCAAGGCGCTATCGCCGCCTGACGGCGGCGGAGATGAAACCCTGCGCCGAGGCGCGGGGATCGAAAACGCAAACCCGCCGTCCAAAAGGAAAAAACGGCAGGACGAGCGGAAAATCAGTCGAGTTTTTCAACGATATCGGCCGAAAGCAGCCATCGTCGAAGGCTTCTCAAGCCCCTGTGACGCGCCAGATGACGTCGCCCACATCGTCCGCCATCAGCACGGCGCCGTCGGCGGCGAGCGCCACGCCGACCGGGCGGCCGTAGGAATGTTTCTCGTCCGGAGAGAGGAAATCGGTGAGGATTTCGCGCGGCATGCCAACGGGCTTGCCGTTCTCGAAGGCGACGAAGGCGAGCTTGTAGCCGGAAAGTTTCGAGCGGTTCCACGATCCGTGCTGGCCGATCGCCATGCCGGCCGGAAAGCCCGGCAGCGTGCCTTCGGGCAGCCAGCAGAGGCCGAGCGAGGCGGTATGCCCGCCGAGCGCATAATCGGGCTGCAGCGCCGAAGCGACCTTTGCGGCATCCTGCGGCACGCGGTCGTCCACCACCCGGTCCCAGTAGCAGAACGGCCAGCCGTAGAAGCCGCCGTCGCGGACCGAGGTCAGGTAGTCGGGCGGCGTCTCGTCGCCCAGCCCGTCGCGCTCGTTGACGACGGTCCACAGCATGCCGCCCTCCGGCTCCCATGCCATGCCGACCGGGTTGCGCAACCCGCCGGCAAAGATGCGCGACCGGCCGGATGCGATGTCGTATTCGAAAATGCAGGCGCGGTTTTCCTCCGCCGCCATGCCGGCATCGCCGATATTGCTGAGCGAGCCGACCGCGACGTAGAGCTTGGCGCCGTCCTTGCTGACGATCAGGTTGCGCGTCCAGTGCCCGCCGGGGATCAGGTCCATCAGCTTCTTGCCCGGCGTGGTGATCTTCGTTGCTCCCGGCTCGTAAGGGTAGGCCAGAAGCGCGTCGCTGGCGCCGACATAGAGCGTGTCGCCGACGAGCGCGATGCCGAAGGGCTGGCGCACGTTCTCGATATAGGCGTGGCTTTCCTCGGCCACGCCGTCGCGGTCGGCATCGCGCAGCAGGGTGACGCGGTTGGCGCTGTCGCCGGAGGCTCGGGCCCGCTGCATGGTTGCCGACATGGCATGGTCGAACAGGCTTTGCGGATTGCCCCGCTCGCCCATGGATTCCGCCACCAGCACGTCGCCATTGGGCATGACATGCATGTTGCGCGGATGATCCAGTCCGCGCGCAAAGGCATTGACCTTGAGCCCGGCGGCCGCCGTCGGCTTGTGGTCGCCCTCCCAGCCCTTCGCCGTCGGCATCTTCAGCGTCGGTATCATGCCCTGCGGCTTGGCCACCGGAATGGCCGGCGCCGTGCCATAGACGGGTGCCCGTGGAGCATCGCCCGAGTGACGAACGGCAACGATGCCCTTGCTGATGAATTCGATGAAACGGGCAAAAGAGGAAGGCGCAGCCATGGGATGCCTCGGGCTATGAGGGAAACGGGAGGCCGGACGCTAGAGCCTTTGCGCGGGCAGCACCAGAGGGAGGTGTGAAAATTTGCGGGGTGGGGAGAGAAGGAGGGAGGATAAGTGTCACGTTCCTACGGGCGCTGCACACTGCGGGGCGAAGGCCGTCCATAGCATTCGGGCAGGCCGTATCAGCCCATCCCGATGCCGAGGCTCAAATTATACCTTGCTTGCGAAGTTCGGCTTCCTCATCGCCCGTGATCCATCCGAATACCCTGCATTTGCCATTGGCCAGGCGCGTCAGATAGACATTCGTGAAGTCGATCGTCATTTGCCTCCCGTCGCGATCATATGTCGCCCGCCAGTCGACGCGGACGAGCGCATGCATCGCGTCGATCTCATCTGCCTGAAGGCCGGCGACCTCCATTTGTCGAGCGCCGATCTCGCGATTGCGCGCGAAGCCGGTCGCTATCGCCTTCCTGAAATCCTCGTCCTTATTGCCGGCTATGACGCCTGCCGGGGCCGCTCCTATGAAGGCATCCTCATAAAGATCGCTGATCGCAGCCATATCTGGCGCGCCGCCGAGTGCCGCGCTCGTCTCCTTCTCCTAGCGACCAAAAAGATCCCTTATTGCTTGCTGCATGGCCCAAACTCGCCTGAAAAATCTGTTCTGATCACCCGTCAACGCGTTACGGGCATCAATGGTCCTGGCCGGCGACGGCCCAGCCAACTCGACCGGATTGTGCCGGGAGAGGCTGCTCGGAAAAACACGCGGCCTCAGCCGATAGGTGAAGCCTTGAGCAGGCCTGCTCGCAAGACTTGCGGACATCTGACGGGCCGCAATGCGTCACCTGCCTGTCACCGCCACGCGGATCGCGGTGACGACATGATCGAACTCATATGGCTTGGTGAAAAAGGGAATATCTTCCGGCAAACTTGAAGGATCGGGCGTAACCCTCCCTGATGTCACGATTATCTTTATGGGCGGCCACCGATCGCGGACGAATGCCGCAAGCTTCAACCCATCCATGGTGCCCGGCATGTCTATGTCGGTGAAGATCAGCCGAACCTCCGGATACTGTTCTATGACGGAGATAGCCTGGTCGGCGGATTCCGCTTCCAATACCCGGAACCCGGAAAGCTCCAGTTCGTCGACGATTCCAAGGCGAACCAGGGCGTCGTCTTCCACGACGAGAACTGTGGCAGTATCCGAATGCATGAGCCATCTCGTTTCGGTTAGAGCGGATTGGCTCTGCTTCAAGCCCTTACGACATCTTTGTCTGATACCGTACATAACAGGAGAGGGCGGCATTCGTTCCTGTGCCGGTCAGAAATTTGTCAGATCACCGTCGCCTTCTTGAAATCGTGGCCCGTCTGATCCACGCGTCACAGCCGCTCAGCACCACCCGCATCATCCAGCTGCGGCAGCACCGCCCGGATATGCTCGCCGAGCGCCTTCGCCGCCGATGACGGCTGGTGTTCGGCAAATTCCAGCGCGATGCCGATCGTCGGCAGGGGCGGCAGGCCTTCGGTCACGATATGCAGGTCCGGCGGCACGGCGGTGCGGGTGAGCACGCTGACGGCATGGCCGGAGCGGGCGATCGCGATCAGCCCGGCAAGGCTGTCGCTCGCAAACGCCACCCGGTAGCGGCGACCGGCAGACGCCATCGCATCGCAGGCAGCCCGATGATCCAGCGTCATCGGCGCCGACAAGGCCAACGGCAGGACGGGATTGGCAAGCACGTCGGGTTCCGGCCGGTCCGCCACCCAGACGAAATCCTCTTCGCGGATGACATCTGCATGATCCGGTTCGGGCAGCGAGACGAGCGCGAGATCGATCTGCCGGCGCTGGAGAAGGGGTTTCAGCCCGATCGTCGGCGCGCAGACCATGCGCAGTTCGACCTCCGGATGAGCGGCGCAGAAGCAACGCAACAATTCCGGCAGGAAGGCGATCGAATAATCCTCCGGGCAGCCGAGGCTGACCGCGCCTTTCAGCGCAGCCCCTCCCATATCGGCGAGGATCTCGTCATGCCGTGCGATGAGGCTTTCAGCATGGGCAAGCAGCCGCTCTCCCGCCGCCGTCAACCGCACGCCGGCACCGGTGCGCTGCAGCAGGTCCTGACCGACACCTTCGGCGAGCCGTTGCATCTGCATGCTGAGCGCCGATTGGGTGCGACCCACCTGCGCGGCCGCAAGGCTGATCGAGCCGGTGCGGGCGACGATGACGAAGTTTTTCAGAAGGGCGAGATCGAGCATGGCGATATCAGTTTTGTCGATATCGGATTGAAATACTATCAATTGGACTTTGACGCCAGACACCTGCACCTTTTCGGTCGATTACGGGGCTTCGGCATGTGAAGAAAAGACCCCCTCCCAAACAACCGGGGTCGAGCGCGGGTCTCGACCCGTCCTTACGGACTCCACAGAGGGGAGGGCTTAACCCAGCCGCTGCGCCTAAGCGCAATTGAGCGGAACGGGTGCCGCGGGTCTTCTTCTCCCTTGTGGGGGAGATGGCCGGCAGGCCAGAGGGGGACTTGCTTCACATGCGAAACCCCTGCGCTCAATCGGGATCACAAAAGGGGAAAGCCGCCATGGACAATCGTGCAAAATCATCTGTCTCGCTGAACGACGATCCGGCCTTCTGGGCCGACGCCGACAAGCATCTGACGCGTTACGGGCCGGCCTTCGAACAGGTCATCATCGAGCGCGCCGAAGGGGCCTATGTCTATGATGCCGATGGCCGGGCCATTCTCGATTTCACCTCCGGCCAGATGAGCGCCGTGCTCGGCCATACCCACCCGGATATTGTCGCCACCGTCAACCGCCAGATGGCATCCGTGGCGCACCTCTTTTCCGGCATGCTGTCGCGCCCGGTGGTGGAACTGGCCGCCCGGCTTGCAGCGCTGGCGCCGGGGCTCGACCGGGTGCAGCTCCTGACGACGGGAGCGGAATCCAACGAGGCGGCAATCCGTATGGCGAAGCTCGTCACCGGCGGGCACGAGATCGTCGCCTTCGCGCAGAGCTGGCACGGCATGACCGGGGCGGCGGCGTCGGCCACCTACAGCGCCGGCCGCAAGGGATATGGTCCTGTTTCGGCGGGCTCCTATGTCATTCCGGCGCCGAACGCCTATCGCCCACGCTTCAAGCACCCGGACGGTTCGAACGACTGGCAGGCGGAGCTGGACGATGCCTTCCATCTGATCGACAACCAGTCGACCGGCAATCTCGCCGCCTTCATCGCCGAGCCGATCCTGTCCTCCGGCGGCATTCTGGAACTGCCGGTCGGTTATCTCGCGGCACTGAAGAAAAAATGCGAGGAGCGCGGCATGCTGCTGATCCTCGACGAAGCCCAGACAGGCGTCGGTCGCACCGGCAACATGTTCGCCTTCCAGCGGGATGGCGTCACGCCCGACATCATGACGCTGTCGAAGACGCTCGGCGCCGGCCTGCCGCTCGCAGCGGTGATGACCAGCGCCGAGGTGGAAGAGAAGGCCTTCGAAAAGGGGTTCCTGTTCTATACGACCCATGTCTCCGACCCGCTGCCGGCGGCCGTCGGAGTCACGGTTCTGGATGTCGTGGCGCGCGACAACCTAGTGGAACAGGCGGTAACGCGCGGCAGGCGCCTCAAGGACGGACTTCTGTCGCTGCAGCAGCGTTTCGAATGCGTCGGCGACGTGCGCGGCCGTGGGCTGCTTCTGGGCCTGGAAGTCGTCACCGACCGCCACAGCAAGGCACCCGGTTTCGAACTCGGAGCCAGGATCATGGAGGAGGCGATGGTGCGGGGTCTCTCGATGAACATCGTCAAACTCCCCGGCATGGGCGGTGTCTTCCGCATCGCCCCGGCCCTGACGGTAACGGATGCCGAGATCGACCGCGGTGTGGAGATCATGGCCGATGCGATCGAGGCCGCGCAAAAGGGGCGGTGAGGGTTCCTATCGCCGATCTCCCCCCCGTGTGGGGGAGATGCCCGGCACGGCAGAGGGGGTGGTTCCACACACTCTTCGTAAGCCGAGTTCGCCGCGCCACCCCCCTCTGTCATCTCCGATGACATCTCCCCCACAAGGGGGGAGATTGGTGGGTGCGACGCGCTCGTCTTCCACTACGACCCTTGCAGGCCGTCGTCGTCCGGGTCTTGGAGGTCCGTGTCAATATCGAGATCGGGCACGGCAACCGTCATTCGCCCATGGCGATGGTCGTGATCTCGATCTGGACGCCGTCATAGGAATAGTCGAGGAGATAATCGCTCGTGACCAGCGTGCGGTTTCCCGCAATTTGAAGGCCGTGTATCTGATTGCCGGATTGCGGAAAATCCTGGAGCAGCCGTTTGGCTTTCTTGATCGCCTGCGAGAAGTTCTTTGCGGCGGTCGGGCTGCGCTCACGCAGATATTCCGCCTCTCTTCTGATTTAATTCGCCGCGTCCCTGGAAAGCCTGATCGGGATCATGCGGCCTTGCCGGCAATAATCTTATCCAGATCGGCAATGACATCATCGATATCCTCGAACTCGCCTGCGGCAATCTGCTCGCGCCCCTTGACCGCAGCCAGGATATCGGAGCCTTCGTTCAGCAGATATGTCCTGAGGGCACGAACGATGATGTAGCTTCTCGAACGTTCTGTCGCCTCGGCGATAACGTTGATATCCGACAGCACATCCGCAGGAACGCGCAGGGTGACCGACTCTGTGCTGGCTTTCGACATAGCATTGTTTCCCTGAATACCCGTAAGACGTTGTAAGACAATGTGAGGTAATCCGGGGCTCGCTGCAAGAGTATGCCGGCGCAAAAAAAAACCCTCGCGAGGGAAACGCGAGGGGTTCGCAAAATAAGGCTGGATAGTCAGAAACGAGGCTGACGACGCCTCGGGGGTGATGAAATCACAGGTCGCGACAATCCGCTTCACCCGTTCGGGGGATATTTTATCGATCGGGACGATATTTTGGATCAATTTTCGTGGGTTGAGGTTCGGCCTGCACCATATGGTGATGGTCAGCATGCCATTCCGCCTTGCCCCGTTGCCGCGATTTCCCATATTGGGCGCGAGAGCCCCGAAAGGGGCAAGCTGACGAGAAGGGTAAGCCCTGACGGCCTTTGCGGGCCGTTCGGACCCGAGGCAAAACCCGAGGGAGTTTCCCGTGTTTCATTTCGACAATTCCTATGCCCGCCTGCCGGAAAAATTCTACGCATCCGCCTATCCCGAGCCGGTCGAGGGGCCGAAGCTGCTGAAGTTCAACGAGGCACTGGCAAAGGAGCTCGGTGTCGAGGCCGATTTTGCTGACCCGGACCGGCTGGCGGCGACGCTTGCCGGCAATGTCGTGCCGCAGGGCGCGATGCCGATCGCCATGGCCTATGCCGGCCACCAGTTCGGTTCCTTCGTGCCGCAGCTCGGCGACGGGCGGGCGATCCTGCTCGGCGAGGTCGTGGATGCCGACGGCCAGCGCCGCGATATACAGTTGAAGGGGGCTGGTCCGACGCCGTTTTCGCGCCGCGGCGACGGGCGCGCCGCACTCGGGCCGGTGCTGCGGGAATATATCGTTTCCGAGGCGATGCATGCGCTCGGCATTCCGGCGACGCGGGCGCTGGCCGCGGTCGCGACCGGCGAGCAGGTCTATCGCGAGATGCCGGAACAGGGCGCGGTCTTCGTGCGCGTCGCGGCAAGCCATGTGCGGGTCGGCACGTTCCAGTTCTTCGCCGCGCGCGGCGACAACGACGGTGTCAGGACACTCGCGGATTACGTCATCGAACGGCATTATCCCGATCTGAAGACTGCTGAAAATCCTTATCTCGCGCTGCTCAGGGCCGTCGCCTTCCGGCAGGCGGAGCTGATCGCCCGCTGGCTCGGCGTCGGCTTCATCCATGGCGTGATGAACACCGACAACATGACGATTTCCGGCGAGACAATCGACTTTGGCCCCTGCGCCTTTCTCGACGAATATCACCAGATGAAGGTGTTTTCCTCGATCGACCAGGGCGGGCGTTATGCCTATCGCAACCAGCCGGGCATCGGCCAGTGGAACATCGCGAGATTGGCCGAATGCCTCGTGCCGCTGCTGGACGAGGATCAGGACAAGGCGGTGGACGAGGCCAATGGCGTGCTGAAGGAATTCGGCGAGCGGTTCCAGAGCGCCTGGATCGCGGTTTTCCGCGGAAAGATCGGGCTGGAGACGCAGGCCGACGGTGACGGGCAGCTGGTGCAGGATCTACTGACGGCAATGCAGGAGGCCGAGGCCGATTTCACGCTTGTTTTCCGCGGGCTGGCCGATGCGGCGGAAGGGTCTGACGAATGTTTTCTCGCCTGTTTTGCCGATCCCGCCAAGGCCGTCGAGTGGCTGGCGGCGTGGCGCGAGCGGCTGGCAGCGGAGACCGCAGGCGATGCCGAGCGGGCGCTAGCGATGCGCGGGGTCAACCCGGCGATCATTCCGCGCAACCATCGAATCCAGGAAGCGATTTCTGCCGCCAATTACGGCGACTTCTCCTTTTTCGAGCGGCTGCTGCAGGCGTTGGAAAAGCCCTATGAGGAACGCGCTGAATTTGCCGACTACATGACGCCGCCGAAGCCCGACGAGCGGGTGGCCCGGACGTTCTGCGGGACATGACGCGACTTCGCCCCTCTTCGAAAGACGAAGTCGTCATTCCCTTGTTTTAAGCCAAGCGCGGACGCAGGGGGGCCTGCTGTTGCAGGAGCTGCCTAGTCCTTCAGGCCGGCAATTGCCGCCTCGATGGCCGGCAGGGCGTCCGGACCGGGTGGCAGAAGCGGGCGGGGCGGCAGGCCGGTTTTTAGGCCCAGCATCTCGGCTGCGGCATAAACGACCCTGAGGCTGCCATGGGCCTTGAAGGCCTGCCAGAGCGGATGAAAGAGAGCGTCGAGGCGGGCGGTTTCTGTCGCATCGCCGGCGAGTGCGGCGCGTGTGAGCGCCAATGACGGCTTGGGGAACAGGCCGCCGATGACGCTGTACCAGCAGTCGGCGCCGGAAAGCAGCGCCTTGCCGCATTCCCAGTCGCCGCTATAGCCGATCGAAAAACTGCCCGGCGTGACCGAACGCAGCTGGGCGAGTTCGCCGGAAAAATCGAGATCCTCGGCGATCGGCATCTTCACCGCGCTGATATTGGCAAGACCGGCAAGACGGGCGATCAGCCCGTCGCTGAAGGAGAAATGCGTCGTCGACGGGTTGTTGTAGATGGCGAGCGGCAGGTCGGTGGCCGAAGCCGCGGCCTCGTAATGACGAAACGCCTCTTCTTCGGTCAGCGGCGTGTAAGAGACGGGGGCGAGCAGCAGCGCATCGGCGCCGCAGGCCGCCGCATCACGGGCGAGCGCCTGGACTTCGTCGGTGCGAAGCGCGCCGATGCCGACGATGACGGGAACCTTGCCGGCGGCGCATTCGACCGCAGCCTTGACCGCCCGGCGGCGCTGTTCCCGCGCAAGATACATGTAGGCGCCGGTGCTGCCGAGCAGGCCGATCGAATTCGCCTTGGCGTCGACGATGCGGGCGACGAGCCGCTGCAGGGCATCGGTATCGACACGGCCGTTCTCGTCCGCCGGTGTCAGCGGGAAGGCGGAAAGGCCGGTGAAGACGGGAGGCTTGGTCGGCATGTCGGCGGGGGTGGCGGCAGGCATGAAGGGCTCCGGCTGGGATGTCTTGGGTGGACTATGGACGGAAAGAAACGGATCGCAAGCGGGATTGTTGCGGGGGAGGTTTTTTGACCGATCTCCCCCCTTGTGGGGGAGATGTCACGTAAGTGACAGAGGGGGGTGGGTGCTGCGAACTCAACTGGCAAAGGAGTGCGGAGAGACACCCCCCTCTGCCCTGCCGGGCTACCTGGGCCGAGCCACGGGTCTCGGCCCGCTCTGCGAGCCCCCCACAAGGGGGGAGATCACCCAAGATTAAGCCGCCGCGAGCTGCCTTGATCTTGCGGTCTGGATTTCCTTCACCGGCGGCAGGCCGAACATGCGGCGGTATTCGCGGTTGAACTGCTGGACGCTTTCGTAGCCGACGGAGAAGGCCGCGATGCTGGAATTGGCGCCTTCGGCGAGCATCATTCGGCGCGCCTCGATGAGCCTCAGCTGCTTCTGGAACTGCAGCGGCGACAGCGAGGTGACCGAGCGGAAATGCTGGTGGAAGGAGGACGGGCTCATGCCGGCGACCGAGGCGAGTTCCTCGACCGGCAGGGTTTTCGCAAAATCGGCCCGCATCACGTTGACCGCCCGGCCAATGCGCTGGACATGGCCGTCGGTGACGCCGAGACGGCGGATCGCCGCGCCGTGGCGCCCGGCAAGCAGCCAGTAATGGATCTCCCGCATCAGCGAGCCGTGCAGGTGCTGGATTGCTGCCGGACGATCGAGCAGGCGCATGAGGCGAAGCGCGCTGTCGGCGACTTCCGCATGGGTGGGCTCGTTGCGCACCGCGGCACCGCCCGGATCCGCGATCGGCCCCATCTCGGCCGATAGCTCGGCGATGATTGCGGCGTCGAGACAGATCACCATCGAGAAATAGGGTTCGACGACGCTTGCCCTCCTGATCTGGCTGACCGTGGGCACGTCGGCGGTGATCAGCAGCGAATCCCCGGCTTCGAAGGTGAGGGTCTGGTTGCCCATCGTCACCAGCTTGGTGCCCTGCAGCACGAGGCAGGCGAGCGGCGAGGTGATCTGGTGCTGCAGCTCGCTCGGCGCCGTCGCGCGGATGACGGTGAGGCCGGCAATCGGCGTTGAGGCGAAGCCCGTGTGGTCGGCATGGGCCATGGAATAGCGGCGGACAGTATCGAGCAGCGTGTCGTTCATGGAGGCGAGACTACACGGGAGCGGCATGGGCGTAAACGGCATTTGGAGGAATAGGCAAAGAATGCCGAGCTTCCGGCAACCGGGGAACGATGGCCATGGGCATATTCGGCGCGTCGACAGGACGTCGCCGCCGGATCCCGAAAAGCGGTTCCCAACAGGGGATCAGGCAAGGGATCCGCAGGCCGGCATCCGACCGACCGGGGCAGCCAAAAGCCCCGACGCCCAATCACCGGATCGCCGTGAGCGCCGGTCCAAGCCCATCATCCGGCCGGCCTTCCGGCCGTTCAAGCCATGGAGAGCTAACATGACGAAGATTGCCATCATCACCGGTGCCAGCCGCGGTCTCGGCCGCAACACCGCGCTTCACATCGCCGACAAGGGCAGCGACGTAATCATCACCTACCGCAGCAGAAAAGAAGAGGCCGAAGCTGTCGTTGCCGAGATCGAGGCGAAGGGCCGCAAGGCCGCCGCCTTCCAGCTCGACACCGCCGACATTTCGACCTTTCCGGCCTTTGTCGAGAGCCTGCGCAGGGTGCTGAAGGACAAGTGGCAGCGCGATACGTTCGACCACCTGGTCAACAATGCCGGCCATGGCGAATATGCGATGATTGCCGACACGACCGAGGCGCAGTTCGACGGGCTGGTGAATGTGCACCTGAAGGGGGTCTTCTTCCTGACCCAGGCGCTTCTGCCGGTGATTGCCGACGGTGGCCGGATCGTCAACCTGTCGACGGGCCTGACGCGCATTTCCGCCCCCGGCTTTTCCGCCTATTCTGCGGTCAAGGGCGCAATCGAGATCCTCAGCATCTACATGGCCAAGGAACTGGGCGCCCGCGGCATCGCCGTCAACACGGTGGCGCCCGGCGCAATCGAGACCGACTTCCTCGGCGGCGCGGTGCGCGACCAGCCGGACATGAACAAGTTCTTCGCCGACATCATTGCACTTGGCCGCGCCGGCGTGCCGGACGATATCGGCCCGATGATCGCGGGCCTTTTGACCGAGGACAACCGCTGGATCAATGCCCAGCGGATCGAGGTTTCGGGTGGGCAGGTGATCTGAGGGGCGGGGGAAGGATCCCCTCACTTGCGATTTCTAAGACTTAGCTGCGACTAAGATCTTGAAATCGGTATCTCTCCCACAAGGGGAGAGATACCAGAGCTCGCGACACCCTCAGCGCTATATCTCTCCCCCTATGGGAGAGGTTACAAAATCAAGATCTTAACCGCAGGCTAAGCCTTCGATTTTGTTGGTGATGGGGACACTTTCCCTCGCCTAGATCACCGAAAATCACCGCGATAGGAAAGTAATCCTTGACGGTGCTTTGGTGGGGTTTGTGCATGGTCGAAGAGCCGTGCAGAGGGCGCGGTTTGTGACGACAACGCCGGTGATGAAACGGCGGATCGCCGACCCTTCGACGCGGCTGGGAAATCTCGATCGTCGGCAATGCGGGCAATCAAGCGTCGGCGCTCATTCCTGCTGCGGCATCGTCGTGGCCGGTATCGAGCTTCCGGCCGGGCGATGGTGCTGGCTGATCGTTCGGTGGAGGGCGCAACACCTCCGCCTGGGCGACGGCGGTGGTCAAGGCCTATCGGCGGTTCGAGGCCGATAGGGTTGTGGCCGAGGTCAACCAGAGCGGTGAGATGCTGAAAGGCGTCGACGTAGCACTGCCGCTGGCGCGGGTTAGGGCACCGCGCGGCAAATTTTGCCCGCGCCGAGCCGATGGCCGCTCTCTACGAGCAGGGGAGGGTTGCCCTGTGGGACATTTCACCGAACTGGAAGACCAGATATGCGATTTTGGCCCGGACGGCCTGTCGTCGGGCCGTTCGCCCGATTGGCTGGATGCGCTGATCTGGGTACCCCACGTCGCTGGTGCTGGAAGCCCAGGGCAAGCCGCGGGTGAGGGGATATAGCAGGTCGAAGGCGATATCGCCGAGCTCAGACTGCGCAGCGCAGGACGGACCAAACAAATCCCGGAGCCATATCCTGCCGACAAACAGAAGCGCCGTGCCCAGAAGAGCCGGCGCTGCAATTTGATACGGATCGGACATGTTGCATGCCCGAATAGGAAGAATGGCTCAGCGCTGGTTGGGCTGACGCGAAGGGCTTTCCTGGATCTGCTTCCATTCGGATTCCAGACGTTCAGCGACATGCTGGGGGATCGGCTTGGAGGGGGCTGCCTGTGCCGGCTGCTGCATCGTCATGATCTCCTGTTTTGTTGCGCTGCACTATCATCGCAGCGCCGACATGAACGTCGGATGAGCGAATTGGTTCCACAACCCACACCGAAAGTAAATGTGCGCCTAAGGCGTTAAAACGATTTAGTTTTTCTAAACCGATTGAATTTTGTGAACGCGGTAAAGAGGTAGGATTAATATGGGTCCCAACCGCCACTTTTCTTCGACCACGACCGTCGCAATCTCTTCGGCGGCCGGCTCTCCAAGGGCAGGTCGAGGGGCTGGAGGCGATACTGGACGGCTGGATGAAGCGCTCGGCGACGCTTTCCGGTGGGCTCGGGGCGGATGGTGGCGACGATGCGTTGGCCTATGTTCTCGCCACAGCCTTTCACGATTCGGCGGGGACATTTACCGGGCGGGCGCTCGGTCGCTATTTTTCGAAGGGCAAGGCGGCCGGGGCGGGTGCGCGGAAGAATATCAATGGCACGGACAGGGCCGACCTGGTGGCGCTGCATGTGCGGGTGTCTCAGGCGGGTCTGGAGGTCGAGCGAGCGAGTCCGTGCCACAGGCCAAGTTCAGAAGTGGATCGTGTAGGTCATGACTGAGAGATGGGCAGGGCCGCCGGGGTGACGGTCGCACCAACGCGGAGGCGGGTGCCGCGATATCTGCCGCTGCAGATTGTTTCGGGCACACCATCCAGCTGATCGGAGCTCGGCGGATTGAGCCCAAGCTCGCTGAAGGCCCATTTGAGGGCGACGATCGCTTACGAGTGGCCCGCTACCATTGGAATATACTGGCTGGCTATTTCGGGCATGGTTCTTTCGGGACCGATGCCGGAAATGGGATCGGCGGTGGACGTGTCGATTGCGGCCTTGTAGACGAGATCTTCCAGCAGAGCAGTGCCGTTCCAGAAGCGGATGCCGAGATCCAACAGGATGCGGGAACCGGTGAAAAACGCCGTCGAAGCGACGAGAACAACAAGACCCGACGTCACAAATGTGCGCTGGAAGGCCCGGCCCGATGTCATGGTCCGCACGAGTATCCCGTTCGATGTTTCGCTTTGTCGGGGCCACATAGGCAGGGGACGATGGCGGTCAATTGTTCTGCGGTGAGGCCGCTGGTCTTGTCGGCAAGAGTCGCCGCTCCGTTGTGGGCTTTGCGCATGCATGGTAGCAGGCGCTCGATGTGACCGGAAATATTGCGGAGTTTCGATGATACGCCATATCGTGTTTTTCACGGCCACGGACGAGAATGTCGACGAGGTTCGGGCGGGGCTTTCGCTGCTGACGGCAAACCCGCATGCATCGGTGCTGGAGATAGGCACCAACGTGAAGACCGACCAGCTGGGCACGGATATCGATCTGGTCGTCTACGGCGAATTCGAGAACGAGGCGGCGCTGGCCGCCTACAAGGCGCATCCGATCTACCAGCAGTCAATCGACGCGGTGCGGCCGATCCGCGAAGTTAGGATCGCCGCCGACTATGACAGCGACAGGGCGGTGAAGATGCCGCTGCGCTAGAGCGGTTTCGCTTTTCGTCGAGCAGCGAAACGGCTCCAGGCCTGCCATTTTACGCAGTTCCGGACGCAAGACTGTTTACGCGCTTTAGCTGGAACTGCGCTAACCGGCCTCCCACGACGGCCGGCTCAGCCAAGAGGATCATCGAGTTCCTTCAATCGAGTACTGAACACTAAGGGGGGGCAGCATCTAGTGTCGCCGCCGCCTGCGCAATCGCTGCCGATATTTGACGGCGGTGCCTTCGGACGCCACGGGCGGTCGGGCGGGTCTGCCATGAGCGGCTTCCTGAGGAAGCTCGGCGGGTGGCCGGCGAGGTAGACGGCGCCGGCGATGACGGCTGATCCGCACAAGAAGCCCGAGTGCGACCAGAAAAAGCGTCTGAATGGCGTCCTCCCCAATGGGCGAAAACTCGCCAATCTGGGGCTTGCCGGGATCAGCGGCGACGGGGTGTTTTTACGGTTATGCCAGCGTCTTCGGCGCGATCAAACTGGGCAAGGACCGGATCGAGAGCGGGGCATTCCTAAACTCGCTCGTCGCCCGCGGGGCGCCGGCGGGGGCGGATGCTATACCAACTCGATCCGAACGAGCCGATCGGCGCCTGGAATCCACCGATCCCTCCGACACGCTGGTCGACCTAATCTATGCGCTGAAGGCGGGGCACCGGCAGAACGGCACTTTCATGTTGAACCGCAAGGTGCAGGCCGAAGGATGGCGTCAGGTGCAGGAGGTAGGCGGGCGCGTGACGGCGTTGATGTGCAATGCGGAACTGGCGCTGGAAGGATGTGTGCTGGTGAGCCTGTTCAGGACCAGAACCCGCTCACGGCGCGAACCGAAGACGCGCACCTTTCGGGTGGAGGTAAGGTTTAGGGCCGTGACGGAATGACCGTCTGGTTGGATCTGTGCGCCCTCCTCACCAGCGCGATGAGCATGCCGATGGCCGCCAGCGCAACGATGGCAAGCGCGATGGAGAAGACGAGCGCAGTTGCAACGCCGCTGCGGTCGATGAGCGCAGTGAAGATGATCGGTGCTAGCGCATTCGCGATGTTCTGCGGCATGGCGAGACGTGTCGCCTGGCGGCCGTATTCGCGCGGCGAGAAGAGGGCGAGCGGCAAAAGCGCCCGAGCAACGACCAGGATGCCGGCGCCGAAGCCGTAGAGGACGATGAAGGCCCATAGGCTGAGTGTCGATGCAGGCAGAAGCAGCAAGCAGGCGAAGGCCGCCACCATGAAGCTGGAACCCGCCACCGAGGTGAGGAACGGGTTGCCGCGCTTGCCGAGCAGCATGTCGATGCCGCGGGCCGAAATGCCGAGCACGCCGCGGGCTGCTGCAAGCTGCAGCGCAAATTCCGGCGTTGCACCCAGTCGCCGCAGGATTTCCAGCAGCGACGGCGACAGGCCGAAGGTGACGAAGGATGCAATCGCCGTCGTCATCGCGACCAGCAGGAACGCCGTCTTGCGGCTGTGCGGTGTCAGGGGAACGGGTGCGAGATCGGTGGCGTCGGCCGACTTTGAATAGACGATCGGCCTGGGCAGGCCGAAGAGATAGAGCGGGATGCAGACGAACACATGCAGGGCCGCGGCCATGAGCAACGTGCTGCGCCAGCCGACCATATCTGAAGACAGGCTGAGCAGCGGCCAAAAGATCGTGGCGGACAGGCCGGTGAACAGCATGAGGAAGGCGATCGTGCGCTTGCCGTTTGCCCCTTCCCGCTCGACGACAGCCGTATAGGCCGGGGCCGAGAGGACGAATGCGCCGCCGAGGCCGAGGATGATCCAGGCTGCCGCGTAGGTGACGACACCGGTCGACACGGCGAGGACGATGAGCCCGGCTGCGAAAAAACCGGACCCTGCCGCCATGACGCGTGCAGCACCGTGGCGATCTAGCATGCGCCCGACGAGAGGGCTTGCAAGCGCGTTGACCATCATCATCACGGACAGGCCGGCATAGACGATCTCGTTCGCAAGGCCGAGATCCGGGGCCAGCTTGCGGCCGAGCACACCGATGGTTTCAAAGGTCGTGCCCCAGCCGATCAGCTGCGTGACGGCAAGGACACCCACGGTCTGGGCTGAGCGAAGGGACATGCTGGTCATGGGACGGCTTTAGGGGACGGCTTGGGGGACGGATGCGTCGCGGGTGAACCTGCTACCGGCTGTATCAGGCCGGGTGGCCGGGGAGAAGTAGGCGTGTCGAAAAAGATGACATCGGATCAAGAAGGGGTTGCGGCATCGTAAAGCAAAAGGCAGAGACCTGCTTCTGAAGTCGATGAGGGCGGGTCGTTCGTGCCTTCAATGCCGAGACGGTGGACGTGACGGGTGCCGAAAGCGTCGGACGCTGGCGCGAGCTGATCGGGTGGATGCCGACGGGTGGGATGCGCTCGATATCCCGACGGACGAGCCGCAGGAGCGTTACCCGATCGAGGTGATGGCGGGCGATGCGGTGAGGCGGTGCGTCGAGGTCGACACGCCTGCCTTCACCTATTCAAGCGTCGATCAACTGACCGATTCCGGTGCCCTTCCGCACGTCCTGGACCTGCGGGTGAGGCAGATGGGACGCAGCGTGCCGTTCGGCATTCCGGCAGGGGCAGCGATCAATCCTTGATAGCATGGAAATGAGCGAATGGATGAGCATATCGCAGCAAGTGAGATGGATGGGGCAAAGGTCTGGCATCAGTCGAAGACGGTCTGGGGCGCGCTGATCGCCGTCCGTGCATCGATCCCGCAAGGTCTCGGGCGTGGATTTCGGTGCGGACGAACAGGGGCAGCTGGCGGATATCGCAGTAACGCTCGCAGGCGCCGTGGGCGGGCTTCCGGCACGCTATGGACGCCTCGTCACCACGTCCGTGATCGGTGGACAATCGAGGAGTTAACGTAAGCATTACAGAGCATTCATTTGCCATTCAGCCGGGTTTCATTACATAGTCCATCACATGCTTCGGGCATGATCTTGTTGGTCTATTGAGTGGAAGCAGGAATATGGCGCGACTGCCGATCATCGCGATTTTGGCTGCCGGAACAGCGTTCTCGACGCTGCCGCCGACATCGCCCGCGGTTGCTCGCGACTACCTCATTCTGGTCGCCGGCGACTGCGGCACGGCCGCCTCGCGGGTCGTGCGCGAGACGGGTGGACAGCTCCTCTCTGCCCAGCCTTCTTCCGACGGCCAGACCTGCATCGTTACCGTGCTCGTGCAGGGCAATGGCGAGCGGCCGCGCAAGGTTACCGTCCGTGTTCCCATGTGATAAGCCGGCCCATGTGATAAGCCAGGGCGCTCGCAAGCACAGCAGATAAGGGACGGTTCATGCGCATTCTCGTGGTCGAAGACGACGTCAATCTCAATCGCCAGCTTTCCGACGCGTTGAAGGAAGCCGGATACGTCGTCGACACCGCTTTCGACGGCGAGGAAGGTCACTTCCTCGGCGATACCGAACCCTATGACGCCGTGGTTCTCGATATCGGTCTGCCGGAAATGGACGGAATCACCGTCGTCGAGAAATGGCGCAGCAACGGCAAGGGCATGCCCGTGCTGATGCTGACTGCCCGCGATCGCTGGAGCGACAAGGTTGCCGGCATCGACGCCGGTGCCGATGACTATGTCGCCAAGCCGTTCCATGTCGAAGAGGTTCTGGCGCGCGTTCGTGCGCTGATCCGCCGTGCCGCCGGTCACTCATCCTCTGAAATCGTCTGCGGCCCGGTGCGGCTGGATACCAAGGCATCCAAGGCGACCGTCGATGGCGTGGCGCTGAAGCTTACCTCGCACGAATTTCGCCTTCTTTCCTATCTCATGCATCACATGGGCGAGGTCGTGTCGCGCACCGAGCTCGTCGAGCATATGTACGACCAGGATTTCGACCGTGATTCCAACACGATCGAAGTGTTTGTCGGGCGTCTGCGCAAGAAGCTCGGCGTCGACCTGATCGAGACGGTGCGTGGCCTCGGCTACCGGATGCAAGCGCCGGCCGATGCCCGCTGACGCTTACCCCAAGGAGCAGCAATGGGGGGAGTAAGATCACTTACGGCGCGCGTTCTGTTGCTGGCGACGGCGTGGTCGGCCGTGGCATTGGTGGTGATCGCGATCGTCATCTCGGCTCTCTACCGGCAGTCGGCCGAACGGGCCTTCACGGACCTTCTGCGCGCGCAGCTCTACAACGTCATCAACTCGATGACGATCGGGGAGGACAACAAGCTTTCCGGCAACCCGCAGCTCGGCGACCTGCGCTTCTCGCAGCCCGAGACCGGCTGGTACTGGATCATCGAGCCGCTCGGCACGTTTGCGGCGAGCCCGATCTCGTCCTCCTCGCTCGGCACCTCCAATATCAAGGTACCGACGATCCTGAGCGTGCCCTTCAACAATCGCTACGAGCGCTTCTACCAGACCTATGACGCCTTCGGAAACCATGTTCTGGTGGCTGAAACGGAAGTGGTTCTGGACGGCGAGGGCCGTGCGGCACGCTTCCGCGTATCGGGCAATCTCGCCGTCGTCGAGGACGACATCCAGAGCTTTTCCCGCAATCTCTACATCGCGCTCGTCATCTTCGGTGTCGGCAGTCTCGTGGTCAACGGCGCGGCGATCCTCTTCGGCCTGTTGCCGCTCAAGGGCGCGCGCCGGTCGCTCGAACGGGTGCGCCGGGGCGAGGTGGAACGGCTGGAAGGCCAGTTCCCACGCGAGATCATGCCGCTGGCCAACGACATCAATGCGCTGATCGAAAGCAACCGCCGCATCGTCGAGCGCGCGCGCATGCAGGTCGGCAATCTGGCCCATTCGCTGAAGACGCCGCTTGCGGTGCTGCTGAACGAGGCGCGCCTTGGCGAGAAGGTGCAATCCGATCTTGTTCGCTCGCAGGCGGAAGCCATGCAGAGCCAGGTCCAGTCCTACCTGAACCGTGCGCGCATCGCCGCCCAGCGCGAGTCCCTGCTGGCCCGCAGCGAGGTGGAGCCTGTTCTCGAGCGCCTGGTGCGCGTGATGCGCAGGCTCAATCCCGAACGCGAATTTCACCTGTCGGTCTCGCCGTCGACGCTGGCCATCGGCATGGAACAGCAGGACCTGGAGGAAACTGTCGGGAATCTTCTCGAGAACGCATCCCGTTTCTGCAAGACGGGCGTGAACGTCACCGCCACGCCCGCGGCCGCGCCGGAAGGGGCGGAGGGCGATGCCGCCCGCCGTGCCTGGGTGCTGCTTGTCGTTGAGGATGACGGCCCGGGGCTGGAACCGGAGCAGATTACCGAGGCGCTGAAGCGCGGCCGGCGGCTCGACGAGAGCAAGCCGGGCGCCGGTCTCGGGCTTTCGATCGTCACCGAGATCACCTCCGAATATCAGGGCGTGGTACGCCTGGACCGTGGCCCGCGCGGCGGTTTGAGGGCGACCCTGCTGCTGCCGGGCGTATTGAAAGACGGCACCTGACATGTGGCCGATAAGCAACGGCTAAAGAGTTGCTGTTATTCCGGCTGGACGGCTGCATCGCCTGCTATATCTTTGGGAGCCAGGGCGGACAGACAGGTTCTGAGACAGCAGCAGGAATGCAGCCGATCGGGGAAGGAGATTTCCCGAGCTTGTCGATGCCGCCCCGGCAGTCGATGGTTGACTGTCCGCCATGAAAAATTCAGCCGGAGACTGTTTCACAACCGATGCGATCCTCAAGATTTTCGACCGTGCTGTTGACCCTTTCCTGCCTTGCCGTCGTCTCCGGCTGCACGACGGCCTCCAACTCGTCCACGGCTTCTCGCGGGCTGCTGTCGCCCAAGCCTTCGTCCTCGGCCGCCTATATTACGGCCCTGCAGGGTGGGATCATCTCGCGCAGCGGCGCGGACCTGTCCTCCAGCGATCGTTCGCGCGCCTTGGAAGCGGAATACCGCGCCCTTGAAGCCGCCGCAGGTGGCCAGGCGATGAGCTGGAAGGGCGACAATGCCAGCGGCGAAGTGATCGCCAGCGCGCCCTACCAGGTCGGTGCCCAGAATTGCCGTCAGTATCGCCACACGGTCATGGTCGGTGGACGGGAACTGATGGCGCGGGGCGTGGCCTGCCGCAATACGGACGGCACCTGGACGCCGCTGACGTGATGCTCAAGCGGTGATCACGCGTATTTTGATGCAAATCATGGTCGCTTTTTCGGGCGCGGTCCATTAGAGCGGACGCAGGCCGCGGCCAAACGCTTCAAATTCACGTCAACTGCGGCCGGCTTGTTGGAATGTGACTGCCGTTGCAGTAATTGGCGAACATGGTTCTTTGGATACTCCTCGCGCTCCTGACCGCTGTGGTCGCGACGGCGCTTCTCTATCCGCTTTCCCGGCGTAGCGAGGCCCCGGCTTCCGACCACGCGGGCGAGGTCGAAGTCTATCGCGATCAGATGAAGGAACTTGATCGCGATCGCGCAGATGGCCTGATCAGTGATGGTGAGGCCGAATATGCGCGGGCAGAGATCGGACGGCGCCTGCTGGCTGCCGCCGGCAAGCCTGATGCGCAGGCGCGCGCAGGTGCCGGCCGCCTGACGAAATTCGCGATGGGCGCTGTCACGGTCGCGCCGCCCGCCATAGGGCTCTGTCTTTACATCATGCTGGGCAGCCCGGACATGCCCGATCAGCCGCTCGAAGCGCGACTGGAAAACCCCGGCAACGACCTGTCGCTGCTGGTGGCCAAGGCCGAGCGGCATCTGGCGCAGAGCCCGAATGACGGAGCGGGCTGGGATGTGCTGGCGCCGATCTATTTCCGCACTGCAAGGCTGGGCGATGCCGAGCTTGCCTATCGCAACGCCATCCGCCTGAGCGGCCCGACCGCTGCCCGTCTCTCCGGCCTCGGCGAGACGCTGGTGGCCGCCAGCGACGGGATCGTAACCGAGGACGCGCGTTCCGCCTTCGAGGAAGCCGTGCGGCTAGAGCCCGGCGACGTGCGGGCCCGCTTCTATGTCGGCCTCGGCCTCGAACAGGGCGGCCGTGCAGCGGAAGCAAGGGCCGTATTCGAGGAAATTGCCAAGGCATCGCCGCCCGAAGCGCCCTGGATGGGGCTGATCAACGAGCATATCGCCAAGAATGGCGGCGCAGCACCGTCTCCGGTAGCGCCCGCCGGCCCGCTGGCAACGGCGCCTGGCGCACCTCCGACGCTGGGTGGCCCGACCTCCGAGGACGTCGCGGCGGCAGAGGGCATGTCGCAGGGTGATCGGCAGGACATGATTCGCGGGATGGTTGACAGCCTTGCCGCGAAGCTCGAAAGCGATCCTAGGAATATCGAAGGCTGGCTGAGACTGGTAAGGTCCTACATGGTACTCGGCGACAAGGATAAGGCGCAGGTCGCTCTGAAGAGCGGGCTTGGCCACTTCCCGGCCGAAGGACAGGAGGGTAGGCAGCTCTTGGCGCTTGCCCAGGAAATGGGGCTGCCGGCCGATGGCGCAGCCCAGGAGGCGACGCCCTCGTCGGCGCCCCCGCTGGCACCCACGTCGACGCCCCAAGGAGCCACGCAATGACGCGCAAACAGAAACGGTTGGCGGTGATCGCGGGCGGGATGAGCTTCATCATCGTCGCCGTGTTCCTGGTGATGTTCGCCTTCTCGCAGTCGGTTGCCTATTTCTTCATGCCGGGTGATATCGCGACCGCCAACCTGCAGCCCGGAACCCGCATCCGTCTCGGCGGCCTTGTGGAAGAGGGCTCGGTGAAGCGCGGCCAGGGATCGACCGTGAGCTTCACAGTGACCGACGGCAAGGCGACGGTGCCGGTGAGCTATACCGGCATCCTGCCGGATCTTTTCCGCGAGGGGCAGGGTGTGGTGACGGAAGGCTCTTTCGACGCGGCCTCTAATGGCTTCGTGGCCGACAGCGTGCTTGCCAAGCATGACGAGAACTACATGCCGAAGGAAGTTGCCGACCGCCTGAAGAAGGACGGTGTGTGGGAAGACGGAACGGGCAAGGGCATGGCGCCGGCGAAGAACGGTCAGGCACCCCAAGCTGCGCCCAAGACGGATGAAAAGGGGCAGGTCGTGGGGAGTACCGCGCCATGATCGTCGAGTTCGGCCATTACGCGCTGGTCCTTGCACTGGCGACTGCGATCATCGTCTCGACCCTGCCGCTGATCGGCGTCAGACGGCGTGACGGGAACATGATGGCGCTGGCGACGACGGGGTCGATCGTCATGTTCGCGCTCGTGCTCCTGTCCTTCATGGCATTGACCTGGGCCTATGTCGTCTCCGACTTCTCGGTGAAGAACGTGTGGGAGAATTCCCACTCGCTGATGCCGCTGCTCTACAAATATTCCGGCGTCTGGGGCAATCACGAAGGCTCCATGCTGCTCTGGCTGCTGATCCTCGTGCTGTTCAGCGCGCTGGTGGCGCTCTTCGGGCGCAATCTGCCCGATACGCTGAAGGCGACCGTGCTGGCGGTGCAGGCGTGGATCTCGCTCGCTTTCATGCTGTTCATCCTGCTCACCTCCAACCCATTCCTGCGCCTTTCTCCGGCTCCGGCCGAGGGTGAGGACCTGAACCCGGTGCTGCAGGATTTCGGTCTCGCCCTCCATCCACCGCTTCTCTATCTCGGTTATGTCGGCTTCTCGGTCTGCTTCTCCTTTGCCGTTGCAGCATTGATCGAAGGCCGCATCGATGCGGCCTGGGCGCGCTGGGTACGCCCCTGGACGCTCGCCGCATGGACCTTCCTCACTGCCGGCATCGCCATGGGTTCCTACTGGGCTTATTACGAACTCGGCTGGGGCGGCTGGTGGTTCTGGGATCCGGTCGAAAACGCTTCCTTCATGCCCTGGCTTGCCGGCACGGCGCTGCTGCACTCGGCGCTGGTGATGGAAAAGCGCGAGGCGCTGAAGATCTGGACCGTGCTTCTGGCGATCATGACCTTCTCGCTGTCGCTGCTCGGCACCTTCCTAGTTCGCTCCGGCGTGCTGACCTCGGTCCATGCCTTTGCCACCGATCCGTCGCGTGGCATCTTCATCCTTTGTATCCTGGCGATCTTCATCGGCGGTGCCTTCACGCTGTTTGCCTGGCGCGCGCCGACCCTGAAGGCGGGCGGCATTTTCGCGCCGATCTCGCGCGAAGGCGCGCTGGTGCTCAACAACCTGATCCTCACCGTCTGCACCGCCACCGTTCTGACCGGCACGCTCTATCCGCTGGTGCTTGAAACGCTGACCGGTGAAAAGATCTCTGTCGGTGCACCGTTCTTCAACATGACCTTCGGCCTGCTGATGCTGCCGCTGCTGATCGCCGTGCCGCTCGGCCCGATGTTGGCCTGGAAGCGTGGCGACCTTTATGGCGCGCTGCAGCGGCTCTGGGCGTTTGCGGGCCTGGCGCTGCTTGCCGGTCTGGCGCTCTGGTACATGCGCAATGGCGGTCCGGTCATGGCCGTCTTCGGCCTGGCGCTCGGCTGCTGGGGCATGCTCGGCGCAGTCGCAGATCTCTGGTATCGCGGCAATTTCGGCAAGGTGCCGGTGAAGACCTCGATCTCGCGCCTGAAGGGATTGCCGCGTTCCGCCTGGGGCACGGCGATCGCCCATTTCGGCCTCGGGGTGACGGTGATCGGCATTGTTGCCGCGTCTGCGTTCAGCACCGAGACGGTGGTCGAGATGAAGCAGGGCCAGACCGCGGAGGCCGGCGGCTATTCGCTGACTTTCGACGGCTTCCGCGAGGCGATCGGCCCGAACTATACCGAGGATCGCGGTCACTTCACTGTCCGCAGGGGCGGTGCGACGGTCGACGACGTCTGGTCGTCGAAGCGGCTCTATACGGCGCGGCGCATGCCGACGACGGAGGCGGGCATCCTGACCTTCGGTCTCAGCCAGCTCTATGTATCCCTCGGCGACCCGATGGATGGCGGCGGCATCGTCGTGCGCATCTGGTGGAAGCCGCTGATCGTCTGCATCTGGGGCGGTGCTCTGATCATGATGATCGGCGGGTTCGTGTCACTGTCGGATCGCAGGCTGCGGGTCGGGGCACCGAGCCGCAAGGCGAAGCTGGTCAAGGCGAGCAAGCCTGTAATGGAGCCGGCGGAATGAAGGTCGCGCACCTCTTTCCCTCATTCCTGTGCTTGTCAAAGGAATCCAGCGCGCCCAAGTCCTTGGGCGCAGAAAGCTCCTTCGGCACAGTGAGTTCTTTCACGGCGCAGACGCCCCGTGGCTGGATTCCTGTGACAAGCACAGGAATGAGGGGACGAGAGGTTCGGCGCCTTGTCTCCAAATTCCTTCTAGCGGTGTTCCTCCTGCTCACCCCCATCAACGCCTTCGCCGTCAATCCCGACGAAGTGCTGAAAGACGCTGCGCTCGAGCATCGGGCGCGGCAGATTTCCGCGCAGCTGCGCTGCATGGTCTGTCAGAACCAGTCGATCGACGATTCGAATGCCGAGCTTGCCAAGGACCTGCGCGTGCTGGTGCGCGAGCGCCTGACGAATGGGGATACGGACGCTGAGGTGAGGGACTATGTCGTCTCGCGCTACGGGGAGTTCGTGCTGCTCAATCCGCGGCTGAGCATAAAGACGGTCATCCTGTGGGCCATGCCGATCGGGCTGATCGTCGTCGGCATTTTTGCCGTTTTCGTTTTCGTCCTGAGCCGCCCGAGCCGCCGTCCCGCCGAGGCACTGAGCGCCGAGGAAAAGGCCCGGATCGACGAGTTGCTGAAGCGCTGAACGGCTCGTCGCGCCGCCGAACATTTCCAAATATTACGAACATTTCATGCTCTAGCCACCTGCAGTTAAGGTGACGGCTCCTATATCTTGGTCATCAAACGACGCCGGACGATCCGGCCAGATTGAGTGACGAAGAGAAGAAGGTAGCTTTCCCTATGAGCACAATTGGACGTCCCTCCCTCAAGACAGTGCTGAAGACTTCGACCGTTGCCGGCCTCGCGGCCGTCATGCTTTCGACCGGTATTCCGGCCCAGATCACGTCGTCCTTCGCCGCGCCGGTTGCCGTAACCGCGCCGCAGGCACCGAGCTTCGCGGATGTCGTATCCGCCGTTTCCCCCGCCGTCGTCTCCGTGCGCGTCCAGTCCGACGCCCAGCCGGTTTCCGATGACAGCGGCAGCAATTTCTCCTTCAACTTCGGCGGTCGCGGTTTTGATGAGCTGCCGGACGATCATCCGCTGAAGCGCTTCTTCAAGGAGTTCGGCGGCCAGATGCCGGGCGGCCCCAATGGCGGACCCGGGGGCCGCAACCAGGATCGCGCCGATCGCGGCGGTCCTCGTCCGCACCATCTGCGCCCGACCGCGCAGGGCTCCGGCTTCTTCATTTCCGAAGACGGTTACGTCGTGACCAACAACCACGTCGTGTCCGACGGCCAGGCCTTCACCGTCGTCCTGAATGACGGGACCGAGCTTGACGCCAAGCTGGTCGGCAAGGATAGCCGTACCGACCTCGCCGTTCTGAAGGTCGATGCCACGAGCCGCAAGTTCACTTATGTCGACTTTGCCGATGATGCGAAGGTTCGCGTCGGTGACTGGGTCGTCGCCGTCGGCAACCCGTTCGGCCTCGGCGGCACGGTGACTGCCGGTATCGTTTCGGCCCGCGGCCGCGACATCGGCTCCGGCCCCTATGACGACTACATCCAGGTCGACGCTGCGGTGAACCGCGGCAACTCGGGTGGCCCGACCTTCAACCTCGAAGGCAAGGTCGTCGGCATCAACACTGCGATCTTCTCGCCGTCGGGCGGCAACGTGGGCATCGCCTTCGCGATCCCTGCCTCCACCGCCAAGGACGTCATTGCCGACCTGATGAAGGACGGCAAGGTCGAGCGCGGTTGGCTTGGCGTGCAGATCCAGCCGGTCACCCAGGACATTGCCGACTCGCTCGGCCTGAAGGATGCGTCCGGCGCACTCGTCGTAGCTCCTCAGGAAGGTTCGCCTGGCCAGAAGGCCGGCATCAAGCAGGGCGACATCATCCGCTCCGTCAATGGCCAGCCGATCAAGGACGCCCGTGATCTGGCCCGCCGCGTTGCCGCCTTCGGCCCCAACACCAAGGTCGATGTCGACCTGTGGCGCGACGGCAAGGAACAGACCCTGCCAGTCATGCTCGGCAACATGGCAAGTGATGAAGCTGCCTCCGCCGATACCGAACAGCCGGACGATCCGGCTCCGGCCAGCGAACAGGCTCTCGCAAGCCTCGGCATCACGGTTGCTCCCGCCGAGGACGGTTCAGGCCTTGCTGTGACCGATGTCGATCCGGACTCTGAAGCCGCCGCCCGCGGCTTGAAGAACGGTGAAAAGATCCTCTCGGTCAACAACAAGAAGGTCGAATCCGCTGCTGATGTCGGCAAGGTTCTGGACCAGGCCAAAAAGGACGGCCGCACCCGCGCGCTCTTCCAGGTCGAGGCCAACGGTTCCAGCCGCTTCGTCGCCCTGCCGATCGAACAGGGCTGATCCCGAGCGGTTGATCCCCAACCATCCGAGTGATCTTGGCGGGGGTGGCACCTCCAGGCCCGACCGCCGAGATCCACACCGAAGAGGGGCGCCGCCGGCAACGTCGGCGCCCCTTCGCGTAGATGGAGTTTTCCGATGCAGACCCTGATACAAGCCTCGACCCAAGCCCCGGCCCAAGCCATGTCCCCACAATCCACCGCCTCAAGCGATTCCGATGGTGCAAAAGTCTCCGGCGACGCTATTGTCCCGCACATGAAGATTCTGGTTATCGAAGACGATCTCGAGGCGGCAGCCTACATGACCAAGGCCTTTCGCGAGGTCGGCATCATCGTCGACCATGCGAGCGACGGCGAAAGCGGCCTGTTCATGGCGAGCGAGAATTCCTACGACGTGATGGTCATCGACCGCATGCTGCCGCGCCGCGACGGGATTTCCGTCATCAGCGAGCTGCGCAAGCGCGGCGTCAACACGCCGGTGCTGATCCTGTCGGCGCTCGGTCAGGTGGACGACCGGGTGGCGGGCCTGCGCGCCGGCGGCGACGATTACCTGCCGAAGCCCTATGCCTTTTCCGAGCTTCTCGCCCGCGTCGAAGTGCTCGGCCGCCGCAAGGGCACGCCCGAGCAGGACATGGTCTACCGTGTCGGCGATCTCGAGCTCGACCGGCTGTCCCACGAGGTGAAGCGCGCCGGCAAGGACGTGCTGCTGCAGCCGCGCGAATTCCGCCTGCTCGAATATCTGATGAAGAATGCCGGTCAGGTGGTGACCCGCACCATGCTGCTCGAAAACGTCTGGGACTATCACTTCGACCCGCAGACCAACGTCATCGATGTGCATGTGTCGCGCCTGCGGTCCAAGATCGAGAAGGACTTCGACAAGCCGCTGCTGAAGACCATTCGCGGCGCCGGCTACATGATCAAGGACGAGGGATAAGCTCCGAATGCCCTCCCGCATTATCCAGCGGTCCCGCCTCATGTTCCGTTCCACGGCCGTGAGGCTGTCGGCGCTCTATATTCTTCTCTTTGCCATCTGCGCCGCCTTCCTGGTCTTCTACGTCACCGCGCTCTCCGAAAAGACGCTGGTGCAGCAGACGCGCCAGACGATCCAGGAGGAAGTGGAGGATATCCAGCGCGCCTATAATCGTGGCGGCGTCAATCTTCTGCTGCGCATCATGGAGCGCCGTGCCCGCCAGCCGGGTGCGAACCTCTATGTCATCGCCGGACCCAATGGCGAGCTGCTGGCAGGTAACGTCGCCTCCGTCCAGCCGGGCGTGCTCGATCGGCAGGGTTGGACGGACATGCCCTTCGTCTACGAACCCTATGCCGAGGTCGGCGGCCCGCGCAAGCACCTCGCCATCGCCAACGTGCTCCAGTTCGAAAACGGCCTGCGTGTGATGGTCGGCCGCGATCTCGGCGATCCGAGCCGCTTCCGCTACATCGTCCGCCAGGCACTGATGGTGGCGCTGGCGATCATGGGTCTCGGCGCGCTCATCATCTGGTTCGGCATCGGCCGCAACGCGCTCAAACGCATCGACCGCATGTCTGCGGCAAGCCAGAAGATCATGGCCGGCGATCTCTCGCAGCGCCTCCCGGTTGGCCGATCCGGTGACGAATTCGATCGTTTGTCCAGTTCGCTCAATGCGATGCTCGGCCGCATCGAAAAGCTGAACGAGGGCCTGCGGCAGGTTTCCGACAACATCGCCCATGACCTGAAGACGCCGCTGACGCGGCTGCGCAACAAGGCCGCCGATGCGCTCGGCGAAGACAGGGAAGAGGTGCGCAAGGCAGCGCTAGAGGGGATCATCGGTGAATCCGACCAGCTGATCCGTACCTTCAACGCGTTGCTGATGATCTCCCGTGTCGAGGCGGGATCGATCGCTGCCGAAATGTCGAGCGTAGATTTGTCAGCGGTCTCCGCCGATAGCGCCGAACTTTATGAGCCGGTGGCCGAGGAGGCCGGGATTTCGCTGGTGACCGAGATCGAGCCCGGCATTGCCGTCAACGGCAACCGCGAACTCATCGGCCAGGCAATATTCAATCTCTTGGACAATGCGATCAAATATGCCGGCGAGGGGAGCGATAGGCCTGTCATCAAGGTCAAGCTCTTCTCGGCCGCCGGCGAGGTGAGGCTCGCGGTCTCGGACAATGGTCCGGGCGTTCCCGCTGACAAGCGCGGCGAGGTGACCAAGCGCTTCTTCCGTCTCGATGCCAGCCGGTCTAAGCCAGGCACCGGGTTGGGGCTCTCGCTTGTCGAGGCGGTGATGGAGTTGCATGGCGGCAGGCTGGAACTGTCCGCCACCGACGAGGCCAACAGCGAGACGCCGGGCCTGACGGTGACGATGGTGTTCCCGGTGGTGAAGGCGTAACGCCTCACACCAGCGGCGGCGCCAGGTTCATCAGCAGCACCATGACTAATCCGACGGCAGAGACGATCGACTGGATGATAGAGATCGTAGCCGTCGCTTCGCCCATGCTCATGCCGAAGGATTCCTTCACCAGCCAGAAGCCGGCGTGGTTGGCATAGTTGAAGAACAGCGATCCGCAGCCGACCGACAGCGCCAGAAGCGAGGCGTTGAGCGACGGGTCGGCGGCGACGAGCGGTGCGAGCAGTCCCGATGCGCCGACAATGCCGACGGTTGCCGAGCCGGTGGAGACTGAGAGCAGCATCGAGATGATCCAGCCGAGCAGCAGTGGCGAGAGCGAGAACTGCTGGCTCAGGTGCATGATCGCCTCGCCGACCTTGGCATCGCCGAGCACGTGCTGGAAAGCACCGCCGCCGGCGATGATCAGGAGCACATTGGCGATCGGCTTGACGCTGGCGGAGAGGGACGAGCGGAGATGCTCGCTGCTGCCGCCGCGCGCATAGATTAGGGTGCAGGCGGCAAACAGCACGCCGATCAGCATGGCGATGCCCGGATCGCCGAGGAAGTCGGTGGTCGACAGGATTGCCGAGCCTTCCGGCAGGAGCAGTTCGGCGATCGCGTGGAAGAGCATGAGAAGTGCGGGCAGAAGCGCGGTCAGCAAACTGAGGCCAAGGCCGGGCGGTGCCTGATCCGTGGACAGGCCGTTTTCGGTGTCTTCCGAAAACTGGTCGATGAGGCTCTGGTCCGGCTTGACCGTCAGGCGCGGCGTGATGATCGCGCCGTAGATGGGGCCGCCAATGATGATCGCCGGGATGGCGGCGATGAAGCCGTAGAGCATCGTCGCGCCGATATTGGCATTGAGCGAGGCGATTGCCGTCAATGGGCCGGGATGCGGCGGGACCATACCATGCATCGAGGCGAGTGCCGCGATGACTGGCACGCCGACATAGACATAGGCCGAGCCCTTGATGCTCTTGGTCGCGTCGAGCTTGCGCGCGACACTGAAGATCAGCGGCAGGAGCACGACAAGGCCGACTTCGAAGAACATCGGGATGCCGATGATGAAGGCCGCGCCGGCCATCGCCCAGGGCAGGAGGCGGGTCGAGGTCCTTGAGATGATAAGATTGGAAATGCTGTCAGTCACGCCGCCTGCGGCCAGAATCCTGCCGAGCATGGCGCCGAGTGCGACCACGAGGCCGACCGCGCCGAGCGTATGCCCGGCACCCGTTTCGATCGACTTGATCAGCTTGTCGCCCGGCATGCCGGCAACGAGGCCGACGGCGATCGAGGTGATGATCAGCGCCAGAAGCGGGTGCAGCCTGATGCGCGAAACAATCAAGACGACGAGGAAGACCACGCCGCCGACGGCGGTCGCGAGAAGGGCGATATCGGACGAACTCATTTTCTCTCCCGAGTGACAGGACGCGGGAGCGCAGGCAGCCTGGTGACTCCATTCACCGCAATTGCTGGACGCGGCCCGCGCGGGGCTGGAGCGCGAATGGCTCCAAAAAGGATAGGACCCCGATTAGATTCGCTCGACTGACCCTCCGCAATCGTTCGTGGGTTGTGGTTTCCCGCATTCTCGTTTGTCTTCCCGCGCTTCGCAAACTAGAAGCTGTGTAAGGGAGAAAACGGATGGAAAAGGCAAGGCGGCTCGATGCCGTGGCGGCGGATGTGATCCGGCCGCTGAACCAGACGGAAGCCAAGGCGGCGCTCGGCGTCCTCAAGGACATTGCCAAGTCTGAGCCCGCCGTCGCCGAAGCCCTGAAGCGGGACGGAGCGCTCAAGGCCTTTCTCGTCGCGGCATTTTCGCTGTCGCCCTATCTGCGCGATACCGCCGTCGTCTTCCCGAAGTTCTTGGCCGACGCGATAACCCGGCCGATCGAGCCGACCCTTTCGGCGCTGACCGAGACCGCCCGCAATGCCTGGCAGCCGGTTGGTGATGCGGTCCCGTCCGAAAACGAGGTGATGACGGCGCTGCGAATAGCAAAGCGCGCCCTGAGCTTCATCGTTGCCTTGGCAGACCTTGCCCGCATCTTCACCGCCAAGGAGACGACGCGCTGGCTGAGTGACTTCGCCGAGGCCTCCGTTGCCGCGGCGATTGATCATCTTCTGCTGTCCGCCCACAATAGCGGCAAGCTGAAGCTCGCCGACCCGAGCGAGCCGAGCCGCGGTTCGGGCCTGATCGTGCTCGGCATGGGTAAGCTCGGCGGCCGCGAGCTGAACTATTCCTCCGATATCGACATCGTCGTCTTCTACGATCCGGAATCGGGTGTTCTCGACGATCCGCTGGATGCGTCTGAGACGTATGGCCGGATGATGCGCCGCCTGATCCGCATCCTGCAGGATCGCACGGCCGACGGTTATGTCTTCCGCACAGACCTCAGGCTGCGGCCCGATCCGGGCTCGACGCCGCTTGCCGTCTCCCTCGACGCGGCGCTGATCTATTACGAGGGCAGGGGGCAGAACTGGGAACGCGCCGCCTATATCAAGGCGCGGCCGGTGGCAGGCGATATCCCGGCCGGGGAGAATTTCCTCAAGCTTCTGACGCCCTTCGTTTTCCGCAAATATCTAGACTATGCGGCGATCGCCGACATTCATTCGATCAAGCGGCAGATCCATGTTCACAAGGGGCATGGTGCGATCGCGGTGAAGGGTCATGACGTGAAGCTCGGCCGCGGTGGCATCCGCGAGATCGAGTTCTTCGCCCAGACCCAGCAACTGATCGCTGGTGGCCGGATGCCGCCACTCCGGACCCGCGAGACGGAAGTGGCACTGCAGGCGCTGGCCGATGCCAAGTGGATCAAGCCCGAAATAGCGACCGCGTTGACCGAGGGCTACTGGTTCCTGCGCGATGTCGAGCACCGCATCCAGATGGTGCATGACGAACAGACGCATAAACTGCCGGACAGTGACGCTGAGTTGAAGCGTATCGCCTTTATGCTGGGCTATGCCGATGTCGCCGCTTTCTCCTCCCGGCTTGAGGCCGTGCTGAAGACGGTTGAGCGGCGTTACTCGCGGCTTTTCGAGCAGGAAGAGCGGTTGTCGGGCGGAGAAGGCAATCTCGTCTTCACCGGCCAGAAGGACGATCCCGACACATTGAAGACATTGGCCGAATTCGGCTTCGAACGCCCGGCCGACATGTCGCGGATGATCCGCACCTGGCATTCCGGCCGCTACCGGGCGACGCATTCGGTCGAGGCGCGCGAGCGGCTGACGGAGATGATGCCGGCGCTGCTGAAGGCGTTCGGTGAGAGCCGGCGGGCGGACGAGGCGCTCCTGCGTTTCGACAGTTTCCTCAAGGCGCTGCCGGCCGGCATCCAGCTTTTCTCGCTCATCGGCAACAACCCGCCGCTTCTCTCCCTCATCGTCACGATCATGGCGTCCGCGCCGCGGCTCGCCGATATCGTCGCTTCCAAGCCGCATGTTTTTGACGGTATGCTGGACCCTGGCCTGATGGCGGAAATTCCGACACGGGACTATCTGGCAAGGCGGCTGGATACGTTTCTGTCCGGATCGCGCCATTACGAGGACCGCCTCGACCGGCTGCGAATCTTCGCCGCCGAGCAGCGTTTCCTCATCGGCATTCGCCTTCTGACCGGGGCGATCTCCGGCGACGATGCCGGCCGTGCCTTCACCGATCTCGCCGACCTGCTGATCGATGCGGCGCTGAAAGCGGTGCTCGCCGAGATCGAGGCTGCGCATGGGCAATATTCCGGCGGGCGTGTCGCGGTGATGGGCATGGGCAAGCTCGGTTCCTTCGAGCTGACGGCGGGCTCGGATGTCGATCTCATCCTTCTCTACGACTATGACAGCGAGGCACTGGAAAGCGACGGGCCGAAACCGCTCGATGCGCAGCGCTATTTCACCCGCGTCACGCAACGGCTGATCGCCGCGCTCTCAGCTCCCATGGCGGAGGGCGTGATCTTCGAGGTGGACCTTCGCCTGCGCCCCTCCGGCAACAAGGGGCCGGTCGCAACCCGCATCAATGCCTTCGGCAAGTACCAGCGGGAAGAAGCGTGGACCTGGGAGCACATGGCGCTGACGAGGGCACGGCTCGTCTGCGGAGATGAGAGCCTTGTCGGCGAGGCGAGGGAGATCATTGCGGAAATTCTGTCGGCTAAACGCGACGTCGGGAAGATTGGCAAGGAAGTCACCGAGATGCGGGCGCTGATCGAGACGGAAAAGCCGCCGCGCGACAGCTGGGACCTGAAGCTCATTCCCGGCGGGTTGGTGGATATCGAGTTCATTGCTCAGTATTTGCGGCTCGTGGCGCCGGCGAAAGGTATCGCCGCTGAAACCTATGGGTTTTCGACCGAGGAGGCGCTGAAGGCAATGGGCACGGACCTGCTGCCGCCTGCCGATCTCGACACCTGCCTTGAGGCACTGCGCCTCTTCACTGAACTCTCCCAGATCATCCGGCTCTGCGTCGAAGGAGCCTTCGATGCCGAGGATGCGCCGGCAGGACTGGTCGAGCGCATCTGCCGGGCAGGCGACTGCCCGGATCTCGGCACGCTGGAGGGGGAAGTGAGGCGGCTGTCAGAAGAGGTTCGTGAAGTGTTCGGACGGGTTGTGAAACTATAATCAGCGGCTGAGGAGCTTATCAGCGTGACTAGCCTACACTCAGCTCGCTGCCGTCTCACGCCGCCTTCCTGCGGGTAGATGGCATCGGCAAATCCAGATCCGGGATGTGGATCGACACGGCTGTGCCCTTGCCCATCTTGGAGCGGATGCGCATCTTGCCGCCATGCAGGGCCACGAGCGAGCGGGAGATGGCAAGCCCGAGGCCCGAGCCGCCCTTGCTCTTGGCATACTGGCTCTGAACCTGTTCGAAGGGCTGACCGATCTTGGAAAGCGCATCGCGGGGAATGCCGATGCCGCTGTCGGCAATGGTCAGCATCAGGCCGCTTTTCAGTTTCTTTGCGCGAAGTTCGATCGTGCCGCCTTCGTTGGTGAACTTCACCGCGTTGGATAGGATGTTGAGCATGACCTGCTTCAGCGCGCGGCGGTCGCCGACCATGTCGAGCGCCTTAGGCAGGCTCTGGCGGATGGCGATGTGCTTTTCTTCGGCGGCGATGGCAGTGAGGCGCAGCGTCTCTTCGACCAGCGGCGCAAGATCGACGCGCTCGCTCTGGATGCGCATGTGGCCCGCCTCGATCTTGGACATGTCGAGAATGTCGTTGATGACGTTGAGCAGGTGCTTGCCGCTGTCGTGGATATCCTTGGAATATTCGCCGTAGCGCGGCGAGCCCAGCGGGCCGAACATGCCGTTCATCAGGATCTCGGAAAAGCCGAGGATGGCGTTGAGCGGCGTGCGCAGCTCATGGGACATGTTGGCGAGGAATTCCGACTTTGCCTTGTTGGCGGCCTCGGCGCGTTCCTTCTCCACCTGGTAGGCGGCATTGGTTGCCGACAGTTCCGCCTTCTGGCGCTCCAGCGTCTTCTGCGAGGCCGAAAGGTCGCCGATCGTCGCCATCAGGCGGCGTTCGCTGTGGCGCAGGCGATCCTGGTGGCGCTTCAGAAGCGTGATGTCGGTGCCGACCGAGACCGTGCCGCCGTCGCGGGTGCGGCGCTCGTTGATCTGCAGCCAGCGTTCGTCGGCAAGCTGTACTTCGGTCGTGCGGGAGAATCCGCTGCCGTCTGCATCCGCGACGCGGCGCTCGATGACCGGGCGCGCTGCCGCGCCGTTGACGACGTTGCGCTCGGTGCCGGGCACCAGCACGTTGTCCGGCAGTCCGTAGGCCTGCTGGAAGTGAGCGTTGCACATCACGAGACGGTCGTTCTTGTCCCACAGCACGAAGGCTTCCGAGGTGCATTCGATGGCATCGGCGAGACGCTGGTCGGCTTCCGCGTAACGCTGGGCGAGCCGGTGCTGCTCGGTGACGTCCATGGCGATGCCGATAACATGAGTACGTCCGGCGGCGTTGCGCACCACCTGGGCACGGGCGCGCATCCAGACATAGTGGCCCGCCGCATGGCGCATGCGGAAGATCTGGTCCACCTGCTTGGCATTGCCGCGGCCGATGGCGCGGGCAAGCGCATAGATATTGCCATCGGACGGATGCATCATTCGGGCTGCATCCGCAAACGAGATGATGCTGCCGGTCGGCGGCAATCCGAGCATCTCGTACATCGAGCCGGACCAGAACAGCCGGCGATTGGTAACGTCGAAATCCCAGAGTCCGCTGCGGCCGCGCGACAGGGCGGTCTCGATCCGCAGGTTCGACTCGACGAAGATCTCGTCGGCATCGCGGGCTCGTTTCACCTGGACGTAATAGGCATAGAGAATGACGAGCAGGATGGCGGAAATGCCGGTGAAGACCGTGACGTTGAGAGACACTTCGCTGCGCAGGAAGCGGTTGGTGGCCTCCATCGAATGGGCAGCGACGATAAGCGCGCCCTCGGTGCCGACGGGCTGGATGGAAGCGAAGTGGGAGATATCGTCGAGATGGGTTTCGATGATGCCGCTCGGGCCGTCGACGCGGCGCAGGGCTGCGGTCTCAGGCAGGAGCGAGGTCAGCCGGCGTCCGATATAGGAGGCGGCACCTTCGGACGCGCCGAAGACGATGCCGGTCGTGTTGACGAGAAGGGTGAACGAACCCGGCTGGCGGCCGGTCGTCGAAAGATAGGAACCGAGGCGGGCTTCGGCGGCGGCGCGATCACCGGGATTGAACATTGCTTCCTGGCCGGCGAAGACAGCGCTGGCGGTTGCCGCCATCAGGGCCGTGGACTGCCGGGCAGCATCTTCCATCCGGCCGTGCTCGCCGATGATGCCGACGCCGCGGGAGGCTGCGACCACCAGCAGGAAGGCGATGATGAGGATTGGGATGGAGCGTTTCAGGACCATTTCCACCCGCGGCACCTGCCGCGTGATCGGGCGGACCGCGAGATGACTTTCTTCCGCGATCGTTTTTTTCAGGCCGATAAACTTCGGAAATTTGAAGCGCAGCCGATCCCCGGCCGCGGTTGCCCGCCGCACGTCCGATATCGTGTTCATCTGGTCCCTCGTGATGATTCGGAACGCCGCCCGCCCGAATCTGACCTAGTGAATCATAGAGTGATTCTTCGTGTCCAGAGGGTTGGTAATATTTTGTTAATTATATGAAATTAAGCGGCTTTCCCCCGATTTGAAAGGGCAAATCAGCAGGCGTGCGACGCGAATCCCGGATTTGAAAAATAGGCGCCAGTCAAGCAAGTTGTTTCAAAATGTGTCAATCCGTGAAGTCGGCGCGCGGGATATATCGACGGCATGAGGCCCTGCAATCCGGTCCGGATTGCAGGGCCTCTCATCCGCTTCGGCGTGTCAGGTGAGTGCGGGAGCCTGGGAGAGGTTTGTCCGGGTCACGGTCATCGAAATCAGGGCGAGCAGGATGACGGCCGCGCCATAGACATAGATGGTCGCCTGCAGTCCGATGACGGGCGCCGCGAAGCCGGCAAGGATGGCGGGCAGCGCGAAGGCGAGATAGCTCTCGATCAGGAAGGCGGCGAACAGCTCCGCCCGTTCATGCGTCTCGGCCAAGGGCAGGAGGATACGCAGGATGTTGGAAAAGATCGAGCCGAAGCCGAGCCCGGCAGTCGCGGTACCGACGAAGATCGCGGTGACGGCTTGAAGGTGTACGCCTGAAAGCGTGATGAGGACACCCGCGATCAGTCCTGCCGTGCCTGTGAGAAGCACGCGCTGCGCCGGCAGCTTGCGGAAGATCAGCACGGATGCCGTGCCGCTCAGCATCAGGGTCGCGACGACGGAGGCGCCGACGAAAGGCGAGACGATGCCGGTGGCGACGGTTACCAGTGTCGGCATCAGGGACAGGTAGAAGCCGCCGAGTGACCAGCCCGCGACATTGACCGGAGTGACCCGCAGCAGTGTCGAGCGCGCCTTGCGCGGCACGCTGACATGCGGGCGAAGAGAGGCGATTGCGCCCGGACGCTGCGAGATCGTTTCCGGCATGAAGAAGAGCGTGGTGATCGCGAGCCCGGTCAGGCCAAGCAGGACGACATAGACCAGATGGGTCGGGTAGGGGGCGTAATCGACCAGTATTCCGCCGAGCAGCGAGCCGATTGTCAGGCCGAGAAAGGCGGTGATGCCGTTGAGCAGCGGTGCCTTCTCGCGGTTGGTGTCGAGGATCGTGGCGCCGAAGGTGGGGAAGGCGACACCCGTCGCCAGGCCCTGGACGATGCGGGCGGCAAGCAGTGTCGGACCGGATTGCGCGATGAGGAAAATAACGAGGGCTGTAGCGTTCAGCAGAAGCGCGAGAAGAATGAGCGGGCGCCGTCCGAGAAAATCGGAAAGTCCGCCCACCGTTAGCAGCGCGGCCAGAAGCGCAAACGCATAGGAGCCGAAGACCAGCGTGATCATGCCCGGCGTGAGATGCAGCGTCTCTTGGTAAAGATGATAGAGCGGCGTCGGGGCGCTGCTGCAGGCGGAGATCATCACCGCACCGAGAAAGCTGAACACGGTCATGCGGGTAGGACCGGACGAAGCGGCAGGAGCGACGGTCTTGCTCATGAAGTCACCTTAACGCAAATTATTAGCGTTAGTGAGATATAATTGCGATCTGCGATTAACGCAATATATTTGCATTAAGGTGTGTCGGGAAGATTGCCGCTCGCGTTTCAGATGCAAGATATGGAAAATATGATGCAGGCGCGGCAAAGGTCGAAGAGCCGATTTTTCTATAGCCAGAACATGTGCCGGCGACCGGCGGGAGAAAATGATGGCACGGGAGATGTTGCGGCAGGGTGGCCGTAGTGCGCGCATTCAGACGGCGGTGCATGCCGCGACACGCGATCTGCTCGAAACCATCGATCGCAGCGCCATTACCGTGCCGATGATCGCCGAAAAGGCGGGCGTTCCGCCATCGACCATCTACCGGCGCTGGGGGGATATCGGCGATCTTCTGGCGGATGTCGCGCTGGCTCACATGCGGCCGATCGCCGATCCCACGGATACCGGCAGCATGCATTCGGATATCGAGACCTTCATCATCGAATATGCCGAGGAAATGTCGTCGGGTGTCGGGCGGGAAATGCTGTCGGATATTTTAGGCAGTTCGTCCGGTGGCGCTGCGCAGCAGTGCTGCCATTATACGATCCATCACCTCGAGACGCTGCGCGACAGGGCAGAGCAAAGGGGAGAGGCGGTCTTCGACATTGCCGCCGCAATGGACAAGATCGTGGCGCCGATCGTCTATCACATCATGTTTCGCGACCGGGAGGTCACGCCCGACTATTGCCGGGCGCTGATATCCGATTTTCTCGGCAAGACAGCCGGCCGCTGAGGCAGCCGGCATAAGCCTCATCAATCCTTGAGCATACGGCCGACGATGTCGCTGACATCGGTCGACAGGTCCTTCGTGCCGGCGATCCTGGCAAGTGCCGCGCGCGCCTTTTCGGCGCGGCCGGCTTCGAGCGAGCGGAAGGAGCGCATCGAGGTCAGGATACGGGCCGCGAGCTGCGGGTTCTTCGGGTCAATCAAAAGGATCTGATCGGCGAGGAACTCGTATCCCGCACCATCGGCGCGATTGAAGCCCGTCGGGTTGGAGAAAGCGAAGGCGCCGACCAGCGACCGTACCCGGTTCGGATTGCCGGCATTGTAGCGCGGGTTTTCCATCAGTTCCCTGACGCGGGTCAGTGCGTCTGCTCCCGGTATGATCGCCTGGATCGAGAACCACTTGTCGATGACCAGAGGATTGCCGTCGAAGCGCGTCAGGAAGCTGGCGATCGCCGCCGTCGTTTCCGAGGCATCGGGGAAACGATGGGCAAGCAGCGTCAGCGACTGGGCGAGATCCGTCATGTTATCGGCCGAACCGAAGGCCTCGGCTGCGCGGGCGGGCGTGCCCTCGGCGTAGGTTAGGTACATGAGAGCGGCGTTGCGCAGCGAGCGCTTGCCGGCACCCTCCGCATCCGGCGAATAAGCGCCGGTGACGTGCATCTCGTCGACGAGGGCAGCAAAGGTTTCCTCGCCGGCCTTGGCGATCGATTCCAGCACTGCCTTGCGGCTAACATGGATCGCCTCGGGGTCATTGTTGGAGCCGATTTCGCGGGCAATGTCGGCTTCGCTTGGCAGGTTCAGCACCTGGGCGCGGAAAGCCGGTTCCAGCGAAGAATCGGCGGCGCATTCCAGAAGCGCGGAGACGAGCGCCGGGTTGCCGCTGGCCTTCTTGCCGTCGCGGGCAGCCTGGATCAGGTTCGGCATGGCGAGGTCGGTCAGGGCCTGCCAGCGGGAGAAGAGATCCGTGTCGTGGCGGGCGATATGGGCGAGATCGGCTTCCGACTGGTCGAAATGCAGGTTGATCGGTGCCGAGAACGACCGGTTCAGCGACAGGACCGGGCGGGAGGAGATGCCGGAGAAGGTAAAGGTCTGCTTGCGTTCGGTAAGATGCAGCACGTCACCGGTGACGTCACCGCCTTCGACCGACGTGGGCGTCGCGATCGATCCGTTGTCGAGAATGAGCGCAAACGAGAGTGGGATATGCAGCGGCTCCTTGTTCGGCTGGCCGGGCGTGGCAGGCGTCATCTGCTCGAGCGACAGCGTGAAGATGCCGGCAGCCTGATCGTAGCTGCCCGAGGCGGTCACGAGCGGTGTGCCGGCCTGCACGTACCAGCGGAAGAACTGCGCAAGGTCGCGACCGCTCGCATCCTCGAAGCACTTCACATAGTCCTCGACGGTGACGGCCTGGCCGTCATGGCGCTCGAAATAGAGGTCCATGCCCTTGCGGAAGGCGTCGCGGCCGAGAACGGTTGCGATCATGCCGGTGATCTCGGCACCCTTCTCGTAGATCGTCGTCGTGTAGAAGTTGTTGATCTCGCGATAGGTGTCGGGACGCGGCGGATGCGCCAGCGGGCCGGCATCTTCCGGGAACTGTTCCGACTTCAGGCCGCGCACGTCGGCGATGCGCTTGACCGGGCGCGAACGCATGTCGGCCGAGAATTCCTGGTCGCGATAGACCGTCAGGCCTTCCTTGAGGCAGAGCTGGAACCAGTCGCGGCAGGTGATGCGGTTGCCGGTCCAGTTGTGGAAATATTCATGCGCGATGATGCGCTCGATATTCGCGTAATCCTGGTCGGTGGCGGTTTCCGGATCGGCAAGGACATACTTGTCGTTGAAGACGTTGAGGCCCTTGTTCTCCATCGCGCCCATGTTGAAGTCGGACACGGCGACAATCTGGAAGATGTTGAGGTCGTATTCGCGGCCGAACCGCTCTTCGTCCCATTTCATCGAGCGCTTCAGCGCGTCCATGGCATAGGCGGCGCGGGCTTCCTTGCCGTGCTCGACATAGATCTTCAGCGCGACTTCGTTGCCCGACATCGTCTCGAACGTGTCTTCGACGACGCCGAGATCACCGGCGACCAGCGCGAAGAGATAGGCAGGTTTCGGATGCGGGTCGAACCAGGCGGCAAAGGCGCGGCCTTCGTCGTAACCGGCGCCGCCGAGGAAATTGCCGTTGGACAGCATGACCGGGTTGGCCGCCTTGTCACCGATGATGGTGATCGTATAGGGCGCCAAGACGTCCGGACGGTCCGGGAAATAGGAGATGCGGCGGAAGCCTTCGGCCTCGCACTGGGTGCAATAGACACCGTTGGTGCGGTAGAGGCCCATCAGCTTCGTATTGGCTTCCGGGTTGATATGGGTGGTGATGGTCAGCTCGAAGGGCGCTTCGGCCGGCAGGTCGCGCACCGTCAGCGTGTCCGGTGTCGCGTCATACTGACTGGCCGGAACTTCCTTCTGGTCGAACAGTAGGCCGGAAAGCGTCAGCTCGTCGCCGTCAAGCACCAGCGGAGCGGATGCATCAACGCCCTCGCGCCGGTGGAAGATCAGCCGCGCGTCGACCTTGGTATTGGTCGGATCTAGCTCAAATGTGAGGTCCACCCGTTCCAGGACGAAGTCGGTGGGGCGGTAATCTGCCAGATGCACGATCTGGCCCATATCTGTTCGCATAGTGAATCCTGAACCGGCTTTCAAATATACGGCTATGGGATTTTCTGCCCCCGATCAGACCGGCACATCCCCATTTGCCGAGCGCATAATTGCATCCAATGCTAAACGATTGTTGAACCCGCTCTAAAATAAAACGGGTTGCCGTCAGTATAGTGATCCAATTTCGGTCACTGCATGATTTTAGGGTGAGTATCTGATTAATTTTATCGGGTTCTGTCGCAGATGATCTTGGCTCAAAAGGTCCGCTGACCCTCGCAAATCCCCCGCATTGTGGAGTTCTGCCCGATACGTTGTGGATCTCGATCGGTTTCGCCTCCAGGTTTAACGTCTCCGAGACCTGCCGGCATCATGGTTTGCAAACAGTTCCGCCGGGTTAACCTATTCGTCATCGTAATGGCGTGATCATCAGTTTTCATGCACGGCGGGCCACTTTTCCGTTACCCTGCCGATGATTCCCCGCCACTCGCAGTTTCGGATCGGCGCTCCCGGCTGGTCCACAATGAGTTTACAATGGCCGCCGAAGCCTTGAATCCCCTTCGCGGGATTACGTTGAAAGTTCTTTCCGTCGTCGTCTTCGTCATGATGCAGGCCTGCATCAAGTCAGCAGGAGCTGGCATCCCCGCCGGCCAGATCACCTTCTACAGGTCGGCTTTCGCGCTTGTGCCCATCCTCGCCTATCTCGCCTTCCGCAAGGAACTGTTCCATGCCTTTCACACCGACAGCCTGTTCGGTCACCTGAAGCGCGGCACATTCGGCATCATGGCGATGGCTTTCGGCTTCTACGGCCTCATTCACCTTCCCATGGCCGACGCGATCGCCATCGGTTATTCCATGCCGCTGATCGCCGTCATCTTTGCCGCACTGATCCTCAAGGAGACCGTCAGGCTCTATCGCTGGAGCGCGGTTGCCGTCGGCATGGTCGGCGTCGTCATCATTTCCTGGCCGAAGCTGACCCTTTTCAGTTCGGTAGGAGCAGGATCGGAACAGGCCATGGGCGCGCTTGCGGTGATCATTGCTGCGGTCATGGGCGGTTTCGCAATGATTCAGGTCCGCCAGCTGGTGCGGACCGAAAAGACCGCCACGATCGTCCTCTATTTCTCGCTGACCGCCGCCGTCTTTTCGCTTGTCAGTATTCCCTTCGGCTGGGCGCCTTTGACCGGCTTCCAGAGCTTCTGTCTGATCGCGTCGGGTTTCTGCGGCGGTCTCGGCCAGATCCTGCTGACCGAAAGCTATCGCCAGGCCGACGTCTCGACCGTCGCGCCCTTCGAATACAGCTCGATCATCCTCGGTATCGCGATTGCCTATACCCTGTTCGGCGATGTGCCGACGATGAGCACGCTGATCGGCACCGCGATCACCGTAACGGCCGGTATCTTCATCATTTACCGCGAGCACCAGCTGGGCCTGGAACGCAAAGCGGCCCGGAAGGCTTCGCCTCCGGGCGCATGAAGCGGCAGGATCGATTTCTTAGAGCGGAATGCCGGACGAGGGCGCTTCTATTTCGCAGCGCGTCTGGCTTGCCTTGGAGTATTCGCGCGACGCGTTGACTGCCGCGCCGATCTGGCGAAGGTTTTCACGCAGGGCGCGGATCGGGCGGAAGATCATGGTCATTGCGGTTTATCTCAGCGATCGCGGAAGTCGACGAAAACGGCGGCCGGACGGGTAATCCCGAGAGGGCGAGCCATTGCGCGCGACGTGATCTGCTCGTTCGTTGCCGAGCCGAAGCGGTGGTAGCCCTGCGTCGAGCGTGGCCCGATTCCTGCAGCGCGGAGAGTTTCAAAACCCGAATGGATCGGGCGGAAGCGGGTGGTCATTGCCTTGGTTCCTTAGCATGTTCCTCCCAAGACATTGCTGATATTGCGCTGCACAATCGATTCTAGCAATGCGTGCAAACGCCACGCTGCCATGCGCAACATGCATGGCCTGCTTCATAAAAGTGTAACTTATATCGTGTTGCGGGCGCGTTTGCCGCAAATTTGGGCATCAATTGGGTTGCAGGCGGCTTTTGAAGGTCAAAAGGTCGCGCCAGGCGAGTGCCTTGTTCGCGGGGACGGCCAGAAGCTCCTGCGGATGGAATGTCGCGAGCGCCGGTATTTCCAGTCCGCCGGAGGAGGCCGGACGCCACTCGCCGCGCATCGTGTGGATCGTGCCCGTGCCGCCGAGGAAGACGCGGGCCGGGAAATTGCCGAGCAGCAGCATGAGCTTCGGCTCCGCGAGCGCCACCTGCCGTTCGATGAACGGGCGGCAGATATCCATCTCGGCCTGCGAGGGCATGCGGTTGCCGGGGGGCCGCCACGGAATGACATTGGTCATCAGCACGCCGTCACGGGAAAGCCCGATGGCGGCCAGCATCCGGTCCATCAGCTCGCCGGCGCGGCCTGCAAACGGCGCACCGTCCCGGTCGTCATCGGCATTCGGCATTGGGCCGATTACCATGATGCCGGAAGCGGGATTGCCGCTGGCAAAGACGGTGGAACGGGCGCTGTTCTTCAGATTGCACCCGTTGAAGGCTTCAAGCGCCGTCTGCAGCTCGGTAAGTGAACGGGCGCTTTCGGCGGCAAAGCGGGCCGCTGCCACGGCTTCGCCGTCGGGTACGGCGACTGAAGGGGCGGGCGAGGGCGCGGCCCGGCGTGGTGCGGCGCCTTGTCCGGAAGCGCCTTGTCCGGAACCTGCCCGAGACGGCGCAGCGCGGTCGGCCGGACCATCCTGATCCCGCACCTGATCTCGCGCACCGGCCGGCATCCTGCCTTGCGCCTTGGCAGCCTTCTGGGCCTCGAATTCGGCGATCCGATCGACCGGTTCGTCATCCAGCATCCACTCAACCCCGGCATCCGCATAGAAATGCAGAAGCGCGGCAAGCTCGGCTGGGTGAAGGTCTGAGGCGGCGTTCATGAATCCGTTCTTACAGCATGTCGGCCGGAAGTGGGAAATTGTTTGGGGTGGGCTTTTCCCCTCACCAACAAAATCTAGCACTTAGCTAAAGCTAAGATGCTGATTTTGTAACCTCTCCCACAGGGGGAGAGGTAGACTCGCGGATGGCGCGGCAGCTTTATCTCTCCCCTTTTGGGAGAGAAAGCGATTTCAACATCTTAGCGTCAGCTAAGCGTTAAATATCGCAAGTGAGGGGATTTTCCGGCATCTTGAGACTCAAGCCGCCCACTGCTCCACATCGCCGCTCTCGCCGATCAGCGCCAGGCCGTGGGCGATCGACAGAAGCTCGCCACCGCTCTCGATCTTCGATGCATCGAAGCGGCGGATGAAGATTTCCCGCACGGCCGGCACGAAGGACGTGCCGCCGGTCAGGAACACCTTGTCGACGTCGGCCGGCGCCGTATTCGTCTTGGTCAGCACATCGTCGAGCGCGCCCTCGATGCGCGACAGGTCGTCGGCGATCCAGTTGTTGAAATCGGTGCGCTTCACCATCTTGCGGCCGGCCTTGCCGAGCGGCGAGAAGTTGAACTCGGCCTCTTCGGCGCCCGACAGCGCCATCTTCGTCGCCGAGATCGCTTGGTAGAGCGGATAACCCTCGTCATGCTCGACCAGATCGATGAACAGCTCGAGCTTGTCGGGATCGACGGCGGAGCGCACCAGCGACTTCAGGTCGTTGAATTCGCGCGTCGTCTTGAAGATCGACAATTGGTTCCAGCGTGAGAAATTGGCGTAATAGCTCGACGGCACTTCCAGCACCTTGTCGAAGCTGCGAAAGAACGTGCCCTTGCCGATTTCCGGCGCCACCAGATGCTCGATCATCTTGGCGTCGAAATGGTCGCCGGCAATGCCGACGCCGGAATGGCCGATCGGGGTCGCGGTCAACTTGCCGGCCGTGCGTTCAAAACGGATCAGCGAATAGTCGGTCGTGCCGCCGCCGAAGTCGGCCACCAGGACGTTGGCGTCGCTCTTCAGCGTCTGGGCGAAGTAATAGGCGGCCGCGACCGGCTCGTAGACATAGTGGATCTCGGGAAAGCCGAGCCGGGTCAGCGCTTCGTTATAGCGCTGTGTGGCAAGTGCAGGGTCCGGGCTGGCGCCGGCGAAATGCACGGGACGGCCGGCGACGAGGCGGGAGATTTCGCTCGGCCAGTGGCCGTCGGCATAGGTCTTCAGCCGCTTCAGGAAAATTTCCATCAGGTCTTCGAACGTATGCCTGCGGGCGAACACCAGCGTGCCCTGGAAAAGCGGGCTCGCGGCAAAGGTCTTGATCGACTGCAGGAAGCGGGCGTCGCCCGGATTGTCGATGAACTGGCGGATCGCCGCCTGCCCGGCCTCGACCTTCAGTGCCTGGGCGCCGAGCTGCGCATCCTTCATGAAGGAGAGCGCGGTGCGCATCGAATCCGTCTCGCCGGCGCTCGAGGAAAAATGCATGGAATGGGTGGTGCTGCCGCTATCCGCCAGCGCCATAACGGTATTGGTCGTGCCGAAGTCAAGCCCGAGCGCCCGTGCCATGGCCGTGCTCCTTTTAGTCTGCCGATAATGTTGGACCCGGGATGCTCCCGGACGCTGAAGGCAGGACACGCAAGGGCGCCCGCCGATTTGAGAGCGCGCGTGATCGCACAGGAGCGGCGGGAAGGCAAGGGGCGAAGAAGGTGGGAGAGCGGGCAGCGGAAAGCAGGTGGGCGTCGAGGCGGAAAACGAAAAAGGGGGCGCGATCGGCACCGCGCCCCTTGTAGCAAATACCCATGCCGAAGATCAGGCTTCAGCGTACCAGCGATTGACCAGCGAAATCGGCTTTTCGGTCGCCTTGGCATTGTCATCGATCAGCGAAATGCTCTTTGCCGTTGCGGTCGTCGTCTCGGACGAAAGAGAATCCAGCAGGCGGCTGGCGAGCTGGTCCTGAATGGCGGCGACGGCGCGATTACGGCTTTCGGCACGCGCGTCGCTGGTGCCGCTTGCCTGGCGCTGGCGGATCTCTTCGAGGTTGGCCAAGAGCGGCGTGAGGAAGTCTTTCAACTCCCCGGCCTGTTCCGCAGCTGGGGCAGCCTCTTCGTCTCCTATCGGCGCCGTGGCAACCGGAGACGGCGTGGTCGCGACCGGAGCAGGTGCGGGCGACGCCTGATCCGGCGCGGAGGCCGTGTCTTCCGCGACGGTCTCACCCGGAGCAGACGCTGCAGGCTGACCAGCCACCGGCTGGCTGGCGACAGGCTCATCTGCTTGCGGCTGGCTTAGCTCTGACTGGGGAGGTGTCCCCGCAGAAGGCGCCGGCCCGGAGGCCTCGTCGCTCGGTGCCGAGGCAGCAGGCGCGTCCGGCTGTTCAGCGGGCTGCGGCTGGGCGCCAGCTTCGGCTTCAGCCTCCGCCGAGGCTTCGCCTTCTACAGCTTCGCCGGTGCCGTCATTGACGGGCACGCCGGCGTCGGAACCTGTCTCTTCCGTGTCGGGGGCAGTCGCAGACGGCTCCTCGGTCACAGGAGCGGTCTCTTCCGAGCTTGCCGGCGGCACGTCGGTGTAGGTTCCGTCGTCGGTCTCGCCCGGTTCTTCGTCATAGATCGGATCGGCCTGGCTATTGTCGGCAGGCGGAGATGTCGTCGCCTCGTCATTCGCCGGCGTGCTGCCGGATGTTTGGCCAGACGATGGCTGCTGGCTTGGGGAGGTGGACTGGCCGCCGCCTCCGAAAATGCCTTCGAGTAACAAGTTCTGCTCCATTACGGACTAATGTAGCTCGCCCTTATCAGTCGCAAATTGATGAGGTCTCAAAGTTGGAATGACAAATAAAATCAATATTTAAGCATGCATTTGCATGGTTGTGCGCGGGCCAATTGAGTGTGCAAATAACGTCGCACGCGGCGCGTGTCGGGACGGGGTTTCCCAAGGCGTCCGGTCACTCCGCCGCGATCGCGCTCGGCACGTCGTCGTCATTGGCCTCGTGGCGATCGCCGCCCTTGTGGCCGGTCAGCCGGGCGAGGAAGCGGCCGAAGCGATCCATCTCGACGAAGATAACCGGGGTGATGAACAGTGTCAGCGCCTGGCTGACGATCAGGCCGCCGACGACGGCGACGCCGAGCGGCTGGCGCAGCTCCGACGAGGCGCCGGTGCCGAGCGCGATCGGCAAGGCACCGAGCAGCGCGCAGAAGGTCGTCATCATGATCGGCCGGAACCGGCGCACGCAGGCCTCGTGGATTGCGGCTGTCGGCGCTTCACCCTTCTCGCGGATGAGCTCGACGGCGACGTCGATCATCATGATCGCGTTCTTCTTGACGATGCCGATCAGCATCAGCAAACCGATCAGCGCGATGATCGACAGGTCGAATCCGAAGACCTTCAGCGCCAGGAGCGCGCCGAAGGCCGCGGCCGGCAGACCCGAAAGAATGGTCAGCGGATGGATAAAGCTTTCATAGAGCACGCCGAGCACGACATAGATCGTCAGCACTGCAGCCAGGATCAGCATCGGCGTATTGCCCTGGCTCTGCTGGAAGATCTGGGCCGTGCCGCCATAAGAGGTGAAGACGTCGGCCGGCACGTGCAGCTCGGTCTTCAACTGGTTGATCGTGTCCGTTGCGTCGCTGAGCGAGGCGCCATCGGGCAGGTTGAACGAGATCGTCGTGGAAACGAGCTGGCCGGTCTGGTTGATTGTCACCGGCGCGGTCCTGCGCTCGACTGTCGCGAAGTTCGACAGCGGCACTAGACTGCCATTCGACGACTTGACCCGGATCTGCTGCAGCAGCTGGTCGTTCCACTGCGTATCGCGGTTGAACTCGATCAGCACGTCATAGCTGTCGCCGGTCGACTGGATCTGCCCGGCGGTAAAACCGCCGAAGGCCATTTCCAGCGTCTCACGCAGCACGTTGTCGGTGATGCCGAACTTTGCCGCCTTTTCCGTATCGACCTTGATATCGGCCTCGACGGCGTCGTTCTGCGCATCCGACGTAACGTCGGTGAAATGGGCGTGGTCACCCCGCATCGCCGTCAAAAGCTTGCCAGACCATTCGTTCGTCTGGTCGGCATTCAGCGCCTGCACGACGAGCTGATACTGGCTGGCGGTATTGCGGCCGCCGAAGCGCAGGCTCTGCTGCGGCGTGATATAGGCCTTGATGCCGGCGATCTTGCCGAGGCTCTGGCGCAGCTCATTCAGTGTCTGCTGCAGCGGCGGGCGCTTGTCGCGATCCGTCAGCTCGACGAAGACGGTGCCGTTGTTGAGCGGGCTGCGGACATTGCCGCCGACCGTCGAGGTGACATGCCGCACCGCCGGATTCTTCTGCACGGCGGCCACGACCGCTGCCTGCAGGTCGCGCATGGCCGGATAGGAGATATCCTCCCGCGCCTGGGTGGAGATCGTCAACCTCCCGATGTCTTCCGTGGGAAAGAAGCTCGAGGGCAGCGTCTTGAACAGGTAGCCCGAGGCGCCGACCGAGGCGAGAAAGACGAGCATGATGATCAGCCGGTGGTTCAAGCACCAGCCGACGGATTTGTCATAAGCCTTCAGCATGCGGTCGAAACCCTTGTCGAAGATCCGCACCACGAGGCTCGGATTGTGATGTTTGTCCGACATGCGCGAGCCGAGCATCGGCGTGACGGTCAGGGACACGATGGCCGAGGCCGTGATGGCCAGCGCGACGACCATGCCGAATTCGTTGAATAGCCGGCCGACGACACCGCCCATCAAGAGCACCGGAATGAAGACCGCGATCAGCGAGATGGACATGGAGACGATCGTATAGCTGACCTCGCCCGCACCCTGCAGCGCCGCCTGCATGACCGGCATGCCGTCCTCGATATGCCGCATGATGTTTTCCAGCATCACGATCGCGTCGTCGACGACGAGCCCCACCGCGAGCGTCAGCCCGAGCAGCGATATGTTGTCGATACTGTAGCCCAGCATATACATCGCGCCGAAGGTCGATATCAGCGACAGCGGCACGGCGAGCGTCGGCACTATGGTAGCCGAGACGCGGCCAAGGAAGAGATAGATGACGGCGATGACGAGCACGATCGTCAGCCCGAGGGTGAATTTCACGTCGGCGATCGAATCGCGGATGGCGATCGAGGCATCGTTCATCACGCTGATCGAGGCGGAGGCTGGGAGTTCGTCCGTCAGGCTCGGCAGCCGGGCCTTGATCTCGTCCACCACATCGACCGTATTGGCGTCCGGCTGGCGCTGGATGGCGAGCACGATGGCCGAGCGCGCGTCGTAGGAGGCGCCGGCATCAAGGTTCTCGACGCTGTCGGAAACGGTGGCTATATCGCCGAGATGCACCGACGCACCATTGGGGTTGGCGATCACGAGGCTGCGGAATTCCTTCGCATTGGTGCGCTGCGTGTCGGCATTGATCGTCAGCTTTTGCACGCCATTCTGCAGCGAACCGACCGGCGCCTGGCTGTTGGCGTTGGCAACCGCGTTGCTGACATCCTGCACGCCGAGGCCGCGCGCCTGCAGCTTGGCGGGATCGACCTCGATCCGGACCGCAAACGTCTTGGCGCCGTGCACCATAACTTCGGCCACGCCGGGAAGCGTCGACAGGGCAGGGGACATGATGTTCTCGGCGATGTCGTCGAGCTTGCTCGGCTCCATCGTGTCGCTGCGCACAGCAAGCAGCAGGACGGGCGCATCGGCGGGGTTGGTCTTGCGATAGCTCGGCGGCGTCGTGAGATTGTCCGGCAATTGCCGCGTCGCCTGGGAAATGGCTGCCTGCACGTCGGCTGCCGCTGCGTCGATATCGCGGTTGAGGTCGAACTGCAGCACGATCGAGGTATTACCGAGAGAATTGGTGGTGCTGATTTCGCTGATGCCCGGGATTGTCTCGAACTGCTTGATCAGCGGCGTCGAGACCGCGGTCGCCATGGTCTGCGGCGAGGCGCCGGTCAGCGAGGCATTGACGTTGATCGTCGGAAAGTCGACCTGCGGCAGGGCCGAGACCGGCAGGAGATTATACGCGGTGAGGCCGGCAAGCACCGCGCCGATCGCCAGCAGCGTCGTCGCGACCGGCCGGCGGATACAGAAGGCCGGGATCATTGGACCGCTCCCGTCACGGCCGCCTCGTCGGTCGTGGTGGCCGCCGCGGCCTTGTTGGCATCGGCCGTCCCATTGGCGTCAAATTCCTCGCGCACCGTCGCGTCATCGACCAGTTGCACCTGGCCCTCGACGACGACATGCGCGCCATCGGTGATGCCTTTGGCGATCGCTGTCATATTGCCGTTCGACCGGGTGACTGTGACCGGGGTCACATGAACCTTCTTGTCATCGCTGACCGTGAAAACGAAAGGCTGATCGGCGCCGGGGCTGACGGCGACCGTCGGGACGACGATCGTCTTCTGGTCATTCTGGAAATGCATCGTCACGTTCAGCGACTGGCCGGGCCAGAGCTTGCCGTCGGCATTCTCGAACCGGGCCTTGGCGAGAATGGTGCCCGATGCGGGATCGACCGTGTTGTTGAAGAAGTTGAGCGTGCCCCTGGTTGGCGGCTGGCCGGCGCTCTGCGGCTCGGCATCGACTGCGATCGAGCCGTTCGAGAAGCCTGTCCTGATCTCGCCGAGATAGCCTTCAGGTACGGAGAAGTTCACGTAGATCGGGTCATGTTTCTCGATCGTCACGACTGTTGCGCCCACGGTCAGATAGGCGCCGAGGCTCGGCACGATATCACCGAGCCGCCCGTCGAAGGGTGCTCGGATTTCGGTATGTTCGACGACGATCTCGTCGGCGGCGATCGTCGCCTTGTCGCTTTCGATGGTTGCGGCGGCCGTGTCGCGCGCGGCCCGCGCCTCGTCTGCGGCCTGCTGCGTCCCCGCATTGCGGTCGACCAGCGTCTGAGCGCGTGTGAGGGCAATTTCGTTTTGGGCGAGCGTCGCCTGATCGCGAGTAAGAAGCGCCTTGTCCTTTTCCAGAACCGCCCTGGCGGTGCGGTCGTCGAGCCTGGCGATCAGGTCGCCGGCCTTCACCACATCGCCGTCTTGGGCGCTGATAGAGACGATCATGCCGGCTTCCTGCGCGGCGATCGTCGTGTTCTCGTCGGCATCGGCGACACCCGTTGCCGTCACGTCCATCGGCAGGACGGCGGTAGCGGCGGCTACGGTTCTGACGACGGGCGGCGGCCCGCCGCCACGGCGATGCCCGCCCGAACCGCCGTTCTGGTCAGTGGCGGACGCCTGCTGATCGGGATGGGAGATGAAGGGAAGCCGGTCGCGATATAACCAGGCGGCGACGCCCGCAGCGACAATGATGATTGCAATGGGCCAAGTCTTTTTCATGAGAATATCTTCTTCATGGGATACGCACGTCCTGTCGGGTGGATCCGGCTCGCCACGGGTGTGACTGGACGAAAATACGCGAACTGGCGGCCGGGAGGCATTAAATCTCGGTAATGAAGCCACTTAATTTCGGGGGCCTGAGACCTGTCTCTGCCATGCTTTCGCCGCGCACCTTCGCTTTACGGTGTGGGTGAATCGAATGGAGGAACCCCTTGGCCCAACGCAGATTTTTTCTCTCCACCCTGTGTCTGTCACTTTCGCTTGCCGCGGGCCTTCTGGTTCACGCTGAGCAGACCAAGGCGGCCGAGCCGGTCCGCTGCACCGTCGTGCTGGATGCCGCGAGCGGCAAGGCCCTGCATCGCAGCGGCACCTGCGATGTGGGCTTCTATCCGCAGTCGACGTTCAAGCTGCCCATCGCGATGATGGGCTACGATGCCGGCATCCTCATCGACGAACACAATCCGCGCTGGGATTATCAGGCAAAGTTCAATCGCTCCGAACGTGAGCAGAAGGCCACCGACCCGACCATATGGGAGCGGGATTCGATCGTCTGGTATTCCCAGGAGATCACCCGACGGCTCGGCAAGAAGGCTTTCGCAGACTATGTCCGCGGGTTCGACTATGGCAATCACGACGTCTCGGGCGGTCCGGGCGGCACGGATGGTCTGACGGAATCTTGGCTGAGTTCGTCGTTGAAGATCTCTCCGGATCAGCAGGTCGATTTCCTGCGCCGGTTCATGAGCGGCCGCCTGCCGATCTCACCGGAGGCGGTGAAGCTGACGCAAGCCATCGTGCCGACGTTTCCGGCCGCGGACGGCTGGACGGTTCACGGCAAGACCGGTGCCGGATGGCTGCGCACAAAGGCCGGCAAGCCGGATCGCAGCCGCCCGCTCGGCTGGTTCGTTGGCTGGGCGGAGAAGGATGGCCGCCAGGTGGTCTTCGCGCGGCTTCTCGCAGATACGAAGCGCCACACGGAACAGCCGATCAGCTACACGGTGCGCGACGGATTGATTGCCGATCTGCCGGGATTGGCCGGCACCCGATAGGCAGGGGGCGGCCACCATGTCGGTTCTTGGCGGGGTCTCGGCTCAGATCTTGAAACGGCGCGAAGCCCAGACGATCATCAGCCCGACCAGCGACGTCAGCAGCCCCCAGAAGATCCAGGGGCTCTGGTTGATCATGAAGCTGGAGCGCGGATAGGGAAACACGCCGGTGCCCTGGCCGATCCAGACAAGGCCGATGACGACGACAATCACGCCGAATATTCCCGTGGCGGTCCTGATGAAGCGCATCGTTCTGCCTTCTGTCGGAGATCTGTCCCGGTGACGGTTTGAACGGGATCGGGCAAGGCCGTCGTCAACGAGGATAGGGCGTGAGGAACCATCCGGCAATGATGGCGAGAACGATAAAGCCCGGCAGTCGGTCGGGCTTCGATTGATTAATCTCCTGCTCTCGACCGCAAAGGCCCCGATTTTCCGCATTCCTGTGACGAGCACAGGAATGCGGGGAGGGTGGCTTTGCCGCCGATTGCCAAAGCAGGCCTCGGCATTGCCAAGCCCGCGAGCTTTGCCGGCGGTCTGAGCCCGGCTCACAGCCGGGCTTTCGGATCAGGGATGCCCGGGCCTAGAACGAGCGCGCAGCGCCGCCGTCGATGCGCAGCATCGAACCGGTGATGTAGCTTGCCGGGCCCGAGCAGAGGAATGCGCCGGCGGCGCCGAACTCTTCCACCTTGCCGAGCCGGCCGGCCGGAATGGTCTTGACCGAAGCTTCCCGCACATCCTCGACGCTCTTGCCGAGGCGCTTGGCGTTGGCGGCATCCAGTTCCTCGATCCGGTCGGTATGGATGCGGCCGGGAAGTAGCATGTTGGCGGTAATGCCGAAGCCGGCGACTTCGTTCGACAGCGTCTTGTTCCAGCCGACCAGCGCGCCGCGCAGCGTGTTGGAAAGTGCCAGGTTGGTGATCGGCTCGACCACGCCGGAAGAGGCGACGGTCAGGATACGACCCCAGCCCTGCTGCTTCATCTGCGGCAGAAGCGCATTGGTCAGCGAGATCACGCGCAGCACCATCGACTGGAAGAAGCTGTCGAGTTTGTCGGGGTTCATGTCTTCGGTCGAACCCGGCGTCGGGCCCCCGGTATTGTTGACCAGGATATCGATGCCGCCGAGCTTTTCCTTGACCGCATCAACCATCGCCTCGACGAAGTTGTCGTCCGAAAGGTCGCCCCATACCCAGTCGGCCTTCCCCTTGCCGCGGGCGTTGATCGTCTTGCAGTTTTCCGCCAGTTTTTCGCCGGAACGCCCGACGAGCAGGACATTGACGCCTTCTGCCGCCAGCGCTTCGGCGATGCCGAGCCCGAGGCCGCGTGAGGAGGCGAGCACCAATGCGCGTTTGCCGGTAATGCCGAAATCCATGACTGACTTATCCTTCTGTGCGTGGAAGCCCGCAAGGCGCGCGGATCGGATGGCGCCGGGGGGCGATATCGAAAGGGTGCGGGGCGTTATAGCTTTGGTATACCACTTGCGAAAGGTCGAACTTGCCCTCTTGCCAAGACTCTTTATTTACGTGAACGTAAAGGTAATATGATGAAACGGAAAGTCCGGTTGCGCGATTGACACGCTGGAAGACGTATTCGCGCCTCGACAATGGGATTGGCTTTTGCCAAGACGAATAGGAATGAATGACAAGCCGGAAGGGACCGGCAAGCGGAGCAGGACATGGACGTAAACGACCTTCCCGAGCGGGAATCGATGGAATTCGACGTGGTGATCGTGGGCGCGGGCCCGGCGGGCCTGTCTGCGGCCATCAGGCTGAAGCAGGTCAATCCCGACCTGACGGTGGTCGTGCTCGAAAAGGGCGCGGAGGTCGGAGCGCATATCCTGTCGGGCGCTGTGGTCGACCCGGTCGGCATCGACGCGCTCCTGCCTGGCTGGCGCGAACAGGAGGGACACCCGTTCAAGACGGAGGTCACCGACGACCACTTCATGCTGCTTGGACCGGCCGGATCCATCCGCCTGCCGAATTTCGCCATGCCGCCGCTGATGAACAATCACGGCAATTACATCGTCTCGCTCGGCAATGTCTGTCGCTGGCTTGCGGGCAAGGCGGAGGAACTCGGCGTCGAGATCTATCCGGGCTTTGCCGCGGCTGAAGTACTCTACAATGAGGAAGGTGCGGTCATCGGCGTCGCCACCGGCGACATGGGCATCGAGAAGAATGGCGAGCCGGGCCCGAACTATACCCGTGGCATGGAATTGCTCGGCAAGTACACGCTGATCGGCGAGGGCGTGCGTGGGTCGCTCGCCAAGCAGCTGATCGCGAAATTCGATCTGCAGAAGGATCGCGAGCCCCAGAAATTCGGCATCGGTATCAAGGAACTGTGGCAGGTCAAGCCGGAGAACCATAAACAGGGCCTCGTCCAGCATTCCTTCGGCTGGCCGCTCGGAATGAAGACCGGTGGCGGCTCGTTCCTCTATCACCTTGAAGACAACATGGTCGCCGTCGGCTTCGTCGTGCACCTCAACTACAAGAACCCCTATCTCTACCCGTTCGAGGAGTTCCAGCGGTTCAAGACGCATCCGGCGATCCGCGACACGTTCGAAGGCGGCAAGCGTCTCTCTTACGGCGCCCGCGCCATCACGGAGGGCGGCTACCAGTCGGTGCCGAAGCTCTCTTTCCCGGGCGGTGCGCTGATCGGCTGTTCGGCAGGCTTCGTCAACGTGCCGCGCATCAAGGGCTCGCATAACGCGGTGCTGTCCGGCATTCTGGCCGCCGACAAGCTCGCCGCCGCGATTGCCGCCGGCCGTGCCAATGACGAGCCGGTGGAGATCGAGAACGAATGGCGCTCGACCGCCATCGGCACCGACCTGAAGCGCGTCCGTAACGTCAAGCCGCTGTGGTCGAAATTCGGCACGGCGATCGGCGTCGCGCTCGGCGGCCTCGATATGTGGATCAACCAGATCTTCGGCACGTCTCCGTTCACGGTGAAGCACGGCAGGACGGATGCGCAGTCGCTCGAGCCGGCCAAGCTGCACAAGAAGATCGACTATCCGAAGCCGGACGGCGTGCTTACCTTCGACCGCCTTTCTTCGGTCTTCCTGTCCAACACCAATCACGAGGAAGACCAGCCGGTCCATCTCAAGGTCAAGGACATGGACCTGCAGCGGCGCTCGGAACACGACGTCTATGCCGGGCCCTCGACGCGCTACTGTCCGGCCGGCGTCTATGAATGGCGGGAGCAGGACGGCGAGGAGGTCTATGTCATCAACGCGCAGAACTGCGTCCACTGCAAGACCTGCGACATCAAGGATCCCAACCAGAACATCAACTGGGTGCCGCCGCAGGGTGGTGAGGGGCCGGTCTATCCGAATATGTAATCGCTCTTGCGATTGCCCGAGACGAGAAAAGCCCGGCCTTGAAGCCGGGCTTTTCTTTTGGCGGATGTGCGTCAGACGCCGAGGCCGCCGGCTATGTCGATCACGCCGCCGGTCATGTAGCCGCTGTTCGGTCCGGCAAGGAAGCCGACGAGCGCCGACACTTCCTCGAGCATTGCGATGCGGCGGATCGGATGCATGTCGAGGAATGCGTCGGGCGCGTTGGTGCTGCCCAAAACCTCGACCATCATGTCCGTCGGCATGGCGCCCGGCTGAACGACATTGACCGTGATGTTGCGCTGCCCGAGATCGCGTGCGACACCCCGCGCATAGCCGTTGATGGCGGCCTTGGTCCCGGCATAGTCGGCAACACCGGGAATGAGCGCAAGCGTGCCGTTGAGCGAGCCGATGAAGATGATCCGGCCGCCATCGGTCAGCGCCGGTGCCGCCGCGCGGGTGGTCGCGATGGCGCCCATGACATTGACCTGCCACTGGCGATCGAGCGCTTCGGCATCCAGATTGGGATCATCGACGGTCTGGCCCTTGGCGACGACCGCGGCATTGTTGACGAGGATGTCGAGCCTGCCGAAATGCTCCACCACCTTCGCGATAAGTGGTTTGGCGGCCGCCATGTCGGACTGATCGCTCTGAAACGCTACGGCGCGAACGCCCTTCGCCTTCAGCGTCTCCACCACCGCCGCGGCCTTATCGGACGAGGCCACGTAGCTGATCGCCACATCCGCCCCCTGGTCCGCAAGCACTGCCGCGATCGCCGCGCCGAGCCCGCGTGAGCCTCCGGTCACAAGCGCGACCTTTCCCTTCAAATCGTTCGACATGAATACCCTTTCCATTTGCCTTGAAACGCGGCCTGCAGAAGGCGGCCGCCGGTTCGTTTATTTCATAACATTCGGTACGATAACGATCGTTATGAAATGTAGACACGAGGAGTCAAGTGGTTTAATAACACTCGTTATGAAAACATGCGGATTGATCTGATGGGACGCCACCGCGAATTCGACGTCGACAAGGCGCTGGATGCCGCCCTGTGTGTCTTCTGGCGCAAGGGCTACGAGGGGGCCTCCTATGCTGACCTCACCGAGGCTGCCGGCGTCGAGCGGCCAGCTCTCTATTCAGCCTTCGGCAACAAGGAAGCGCTCTTTCGTTTAGCGCTGGCGCGCTATTACGAGCGGTACCTGGACTACATCCCGGTTGCGCTTGAGCTGCCGACGTCGCGGGAAGTCGCCGCGCATATCCTCTACAATGCGATCGACCTCAATACGCGCTACGCGGACCACACCGGTTGCCTCGGTATCAATGGCGTCCTCGCCGGATCGGACGAGGCCGAGCCCGTGCGCCAGGCGCTGATCGAGGCGCGCGCTGAAGGCGAGTTACAGCTTCGCGAGCGCTTCGAGCGGGCCAAGGCCGAAGGCGACTTGCCCGAGACGGCGAAACCGGACGCTCTTGCGGCATTCCTGCTGGCCGTCCTTCACGGCATAGCGGTTCAGGCCAAGGCCGGTTTCAGCCGCGAAACGCTGAGAGCCGTTGCCGATCAGGCCCTCTCCACCTGGCCGCGCTGACCCTGCGGCGGGCGTTGATCCTTGAACGCTAACATGATCAAGTCACGGAGCTTTCCCCTTTAACCCGACAGGAAAGGGGGCTAATGTTCCCGAGGGAACCCGTCGGGATTGTGCTGGACCATGACACAAGTTGTAAACGAGATCAGAGACATCGCGAGCCGGCGCTTGCGTGCTTCGCAGCGAGTTGCGGGGCTCTGCTCGGCCGCCGCATTGCTGGCTTTGGGCATCATCCCTGCCGGCGAAGCCGCCGCTATCGAGTGCCGCGCCGACCCGCGGCCCGGCATCGACTGGAGCGGTTGCAAGAAGCGCCTGCTGATGCTGGATGGCGGCAATTTCGAGGGCGCCAATCTTTCCGGCGCCGATTTGAGCATGACCGATCTCAGCCGCACAAACCTCAAGAAGGCCAATTTCAATAAGACCATGCTGGTCCGCGCATCACTGGCCGGGGCCGATGCGGAGGGTGCGGATTTCGAACGGGCGGAGGGCTATCGCAGCAACCTGTCGGGAATTTCGGCATCCGGCGCCAATTTCGTCTCGTCCGAAATGCAGCGCGCCAACTTTTCCGAGGGCGAGTTGAACAATGTCGATTTCACCAAGGCGGAACTCGGCCGGGCGCTCTTCTTCAAGGCCAAGCTCGGAAATGTGCGTTTTGCCATGGCCAACCTGTCACGCGCGTCCTTCCACACGGCTGAGATCAGCGGGCCGATCGATTTTACCAGCGCCTTCCTTTTCCTAACGCGGATTGAGGGGGTCGATCTGTCGTCGGCGACAGGGCTGACCCAGGACCAGATCGCGCTGTCCTGTGGCGACGACAATACAAAGCTGCCGGCCGGGCTTCAGAAGCCCACGCAATGGCCCTGCGAAGACGATTGATGTCCTTGCCACATATATTGACGAACGTCATTTCAGGCGCCCGTCGTTAGCGATACATTAACCATAACGTCCGTAGCTTGCGTCATTATTTCGACGCACCAAGGACAGATTCATGCCGATTTCCCGCCGCGGCCTCCTGGCCGGCCTGCCGCTTCTGCTGGCCGGTTGCGCTTCCACCTACAATGAACAGCAGAATTACGCCGCGCTTCCGGACGAGGAATTCCCGCTGCGCCGCGTGCCGCTTGACAAGATCAACCCCGAACTGCGCCGCCAGCAGGTTGCCTTTGCCGGCGCCTACGAGGCGGGCACCGTTGTCGTCGATACGCCTGCCAAGCGCGCCTACTACGTTCTCGGCGGCGGCCAGGCGATCCGTTATGGCGTCGGCGTCGGCCGCGCCGGCATGGCGCTTTCCGGCAATGCCTATGTCGGCCGCAAGGCGGAATGGCCGAGCTGGACCCCGACGCTCAACATGCAGCGCCGCGAGGAGCGTTACCGCAAGCTCGCAGGCGGCCTGCCCGGTGGCCCGAACAACCCGCTCGGCGCCCGCGCCATCTATCTCTATCGCGGCGGCAACGACACCCATTTCCGCATCCACGGCACGAACCAGCCGGAATCGATCGGCCACGCCATGTCGAGCGGTTGCATCCGTATGATGAACCATGACGTTATCGACCTCTACAATCGCATCCAGGTCGGCGCCAAGGTCGTGGTTCTTCAGGCGTAATCAGCCGAGAAATAAAGAATTCAGACCAGGTCGCCTTGCGCTGGCCGGTCTATTGAAAAGCCCGCCGCCATGAACTGACCCCATTAAGTTGGACAGATTAGGCGCTGGGCAGTTTTGAGGGCTGGGTCCTGTATTGTACAGGGCTCAGCCCTTTGAGTTTCAGTTTGATCCTGTCGTTGTTATAATATCGGATATAGTCGGCAATGCCGTCTTTGAGAGTTTGGACGCTTTCGAATTTGGTCGGGTAGAAGAATTCGGATTTGAGAATGGCAAAGAAGCTTTCCATGGCTGCGTTATCGAGGCAGTTGCCCTTGCGCGACATGCTCTGGACGATGTTGTGCTTTTCGAGCTGCCGCTGATAGCCGACCATCTGGTAGTGCCAGCCCTGGT
>NZ_FOKM01000025.1 GCF_900111905.1 Rhizobium sp. NFR07
GCCTTTACCCTTCTCATCGAAATGCCGGAACTGGGGGAACTCGATGAAAAAGCAGCCGGCAAGCTTGCGGGCCTCGCGCCAAGCGACAGGCAGTCTGGACGATGGACCGGACGCGCCTTCATCGTTGGCGGCCGCGCCATCGTCCGGCAGGCGCTCTACATGCCGGCCCTTGTCGCCACTCGCTTCAACCCGGACCTCAAGACCAAATACGACACGCTCAGAAAAGCTGGGAAACCGCCTAAAGTCGCCATCACCGCTATCATGCGGAAGCTCGTTGTCCTCGCAAATGCACTCCTGCGAAAACAGCAAAAATGGACGCCAAAACCCGCTTGATCAAAACGGATACTTGTCTCTCACAGTTCCATGCTGATTGCTCCGGTCGTCCCGGTCCTCCTATGCGCCCCAAAATTTCTCGATGGCAGCATGTCGCTGGGTCAAGTTATGCAAGCGGCGTCAGCTTTCACGATCGTTCAGGGTGCATTTGGATGGTTGGTCGACAATTACCCACGCCTTGCTGACTGGAATGCATGCGCGCGGCGGGTCGCATCGTTGATGGTGTCGCTGGACGGCTTGGAACAGGCCGAAGAGAGCGAGACTGTCGGGAGGATCAAGCGCGGAGAGGCGCAAAGTGAAACGGTGCTCGAACTTGACGAGGTATCTGTGTCGCTCGGAGACGGTACTGCTGTCGTAAAGGAAACCCAAGTCAAAATAGAGCCCGGCGAACGCGTGCTTGTCGCTGGAGAGTCCGGATCCGGCAAGAGCACTCTTGTTCGAGCAATCGCAGGTCTATGGGCATGGGGAAGTGGGCGCGTTGATTTCCGTCCAGACATGCAATTGTTCATGCTGCCGCAAAAGCCATATATACCGTCGGGGACATTGCGCCGCGCAGTCGCCTACCCAAAGCCTGCAGATAGCTGGACGGCAGACGAAATACATTCTGCCTTGGAGAAGGTTGGTCTCGCCCACCTTAACGACAAGTTGGAGGAAGAAGCGCCTTGGGATCATACACTTTCGGGTGGGGAAAAGCAGAGGCTCGCATTCGCGCGTCTCCTTTTGAACGACCCTGATATCATCGTCCTCGACGAGGCCACGTCTGCATTGGATGACAAGACCCAGCATAAGATCATGCAGGTGATGATCGACGAGTTGCCCAACGCAACAATTCTGAGCGTCGCACATCGGGTCGAACTCGAAGAATTCCATAGCCGTAAAATAACGCTCGAGAAGCGAGATGGAGGTGCAAGACTGGTGAGTGATGTGGATCTGTCTCCATATGCGCGAAAGCGGCATGTCCTGTCGAACCCTTCTGGCGCGCCAGGGACGTATGCGGTGACGGTACCAGCGGTGAATGCTACCTTGACTCCGGCGTCGTTCTGCCGAGATTCTATATGCCCACCAACGGCTCGGCCACGATAATGGCCTGGCAACTTTGTGGAGCATTAGCTTCGTCGGCGGCAGCATAACGGTGGCCGGGTTAATCCCGTTCAGCAACCATTCGTCTGCGAACCGTCAGTCGATAGGGCTGCCGCGACGAGAGCTCGGTGAATAGCGGGCGGGCGACGCGGCAAACCTCTTCGAGGCAGCACAGTATGCCATTAGCTCACCTCTCGTCTTGGGGTGAAAATCTGGATTTGACGAGAAGCTGCCATTTGTTCCTTGGCTACCGCCTTGTCTGATCTTAGATATTGCCAAGCAAAAGATTGGAAGACTGCTGAATGTCGAGGACAGGCCGCCTTTTCGAAATGCTCGGTGTGTTACGCGCTCGGAGGCGACCGGTGACGGCCCTCGAACTGGCGCAAGAACTCGGTGTCTCAGAGAGAAGCGTATACCGGGACGTTGAGACGCTGCGTTTACTCGGAGCGCCAATCGACGGGCAGGCGGGCGTCGGGTTCGTTCTCAGGAGTGGCTTCTTCCTCCCGAACTTCGCCTTCTCGCCGGAAGAGATGGACGCTCTGATCCTCGGCTTGGAATGGGTGCAAGGGAGAGCAGATCCGGCCTTGGCCAAGAGCAGCGAAAGCGCATTGGCGAAAATAAATTCCAGCCGGACCGACCGCCCGCTAGCTGCCGACGACACGCCTGCTCTCCTGGCGGCCGCCTCGGTTTCCAAACGCGGGGATCCAGCGCAGGTTGCACCTTTGAGAGAGGCGATCCGCCAGCTGCGCAAAGTCGCGATCAGATATCAGGACACTGCCGGCTCTATCTCGGAGCGCGTCATCTGGCCCATCACCATCGTCTATTTCGACGACGTCCAAGTTTTGGCCGCCTGGTGCGAAAGCCGGTCAGCGTTTAGACATTTCCGCGTCGATCGCGTTCGAGCGGTAACGGTGCTTGAAGAGCGCTACCCAGAGAGGCGGCCGTCGCTCATGAGGCGGTGGCGGGAGCAGGATCGAGACTGGCGTTCATTCCTGACAGTTTCTGTCGGAGCAACAGGTTAGACTTCATGAAGGCGCCAAAGGCCCTAATGAAAGGATAATTATATGGTTGCGTTTTCACCCGACGTCTTCACGGACTTCCTGGCCGAAGAGGACGGTGCCCCCATCGTTATGTTGAACCTTATCCGGTTCCTGCCCGATGGCGGTCACGACCGACATCTCGAGTACTTGCGAATGGCGGAACCCATCCTTGCTCGCTTCGGTGCCCGGATCCTGTTCCGCGGCGATGGCCTCGATGTGCTGACGACCGGCGATGTAAAGGGATGGGATGCCGTCTTGCTGGTTCAATATCCGCGACGGACAGCCTTCAAAGAGATGGTGGAAGACCCGGAATATCAGGCCGCCTTGCAGGTCGGGAAGTCCGCGCTCGCCGATATCATTTTGCAGCCGCTTAAGATTTCAAAGGATCTATAAGCAGAGCAACGACGTCTGCGCAGAATATCGCGAAGCGCACGGCCTCAGGCCTGTTTGAGAAATTTCGCCCGCAGTCCGCAATGTAGGCACGCACCGCCGGATTGGTGCGCCGGCTCTCCGGTCAGCGTTTCTCGGAAGAACTGGTATGATGTCTCGCCTGGCAAATAGGGCGCCAACTGCCGCTGCGTTGCGCATCTTGCAACGCCGTGTGTCGTGATCGACGTCTTCTACGCTGGCGAGGGGTATGACAGGTTTCCGAGAAAGACTTGCAGACACCACGGGTCCTAACCGGGCGGAAGATCACATGATAAAGAAGATACTGATCACATCCTTTACAATCGCGTCGATCTCCGTTTGCCGAGCAGAAACCACTCAAGGTTCATCAGGCGCCGAACTCATTGTTTTAATGCGAAGATATTCACTGGCAACGCCGGGCAGCCGGAAGTGTCCGCGATAGCTGTCACGAAAGGACGGATCTATTCGGTCGGGTCGGATTCAGACGTTATGAGCCTTAAGAACTCCGCAACGAAACTGATCGACGCGGGAAGCCGACGCCTCATTCCAGGCATCACCGACGCCCACACGCATGTGCTCAACGACAGCGGCTTCAACTACAACATTCGATGGGACGGTGTTCCGACGCTCGGCAGGGCGCTAGCAATGTTGAGCGAGCAAGCTTCGCGCACTCCCGACGGACAGTGGGTCAAGGTGATAGGAGGCTGGTCGCCCTACCAGTTCAAGGAAAACCGCCTCCCCACGATTGAAGAACTTGAACAGGCCGTACCTAATAAGCCGTTGATCGTTCAATATGCTTATAATCAGGCATTCCTGAACAGGCAGGCGATGGAAACGCTTGGCGTTGGAACCGATCGGTTTCCGAAGCTGCCCAACACCGAATTCGAACGGGATGACGATGGCAAATACACCGGCGTCGTCTTCGGTAACACCTGGACGTTCGTTGCTCTCGAGACCATGGTGCCGCAACTCTCCTTCGACGAGGAGGTAAGCTCGCTGACCTCGAGCATCCACGGGTTGAACCGCTTCGGCGTCACCTCGATCATCGATGCCGGCAGCAGGTGGGGCTATCCGAAAGCGCAGGCGATGGTGGAGGTTCTCTCACGGGAAAAGCGCCTGAACGTGCGCATGCCGTTCAGCGTTCTGCAGCTCGGCGGCGGACCAGGCGTCAGTATGACGGACTTGCAGCTTGAGGCGATCACGAAGACGGCGCCAATCAGCCCAGGGCAGAATCTGGATCCGTCGCTCGCCCACGGGCACGAGTATCGAGGCGCAGGCGAAGTCCTCGAGGCACAGTTGCACGATCATGAGAACTTCGAGCGCCCAGCCATCGTCATTCCTCCCGAGCAGATGCTCGGCTGGTTGACCGCGAAATCAGGAAGCTCGTTCAGAAACGGATGCCGTTCCGCGAGCATATCAGCTATAACGAGAATATAACGCCGTTCCTCGACGCATTGGAAGCTCTCAACCAAGAGATTCCTTTCAACGGCCTGCGGTGGAGCCTCGAGCATGCCGAGACGATCAGCCCGGAAAACATCGAACGGGTGAAGAAGCTGGGCGGAGGCATCGCGCTGGACCACAAGATGGCACTTCACGGCGACGCTTTTATCAAGAGCCGTGGGCTGGATCAGGCCTTGCGGACGCCGCGTTTACGCCAGCTTGTCGATAGCGGCATTCCGCTTGCAATGAGCACCGATGCATTTCGTGCCGCGACGTTCAATCCTTGGGTCGGTCTGAGCTGGATGGTTACTGGCCGGTCGGTGTCGGGGTCCGAAGTGCTTGCTCGGGAAAACCGGCTCACCCGCGAAGAAGCGCTGAAACTCTTCACCAAGGGAGGCGCCTGGTTGTCGGGCGCATCCGAAGAGCCGCGGCTCTCCCGACTTCACGACTAGGGTGTCCGGCCTAAGTCGTGGCTCCAGCACAGCGGTTGAAGTGGCGGTGAATGCGACAGCTTGTTGCACGACGGGGAACAGCGACCGCTTTCCATCCCACCCGTTGCAAGTCGCGCAACACGGCATTCCCGACAGTGAGCCCTTTCTCACGACCGTGGACCACCTACATGTATTCTTGCGTTTCCTCTGAGAGTGGAGTGAAGATGAAGGCCGCCGTCTATGACAATCCGGAACCACCGTCAGTGCTGAAATACGTCGACGTGCCTGATCCGGTCTGCGGGCCGGACGAAGTCTCCATAAGGGTGGAAGCGATCTCCGTCGAAGGCGGAGATCTGATCAATCGCAGATCGACGCCCCAGGTACCCCGGTGGGTGGTAGGTTACGCAGCGGCTGGAACGGTCGTGAGCGTGGGCAAGGACGTAACCAGCCGTACCGTTGGCTATAAGGTCGCTGCCTTCCGTATGCACGGATCGCACGCTGAACTCTGGGCTGTCGCTGCTTCGCGAACGTGGTTGGTTCCCGCTGGTCTCGACATCGCGAAGGCTGCTGCGCTGCCCATCTCCTTCGGCTCCGCGTACCACAGCGTCGTCACCCGAGGCGACGTCCAATTGGGCGAAACGGTCCTCATCCACGCGGCGGCTGGAGGCGCGGGGCTCTCGGCGGTGCAGCTTGCCAGGGGCGACCGTTATCGCCGTCGCCAGTGGAGATGAAAGGCAAGCCCGTCTGACCGAACTGGGCCACCTTTGTCGTCGACCGCCTTCAGCAAGACATCGTGGAGGAAGCACGCCGACTGACCGACGGGACGGGCGTCGATCTGGTCATCGACCCAGTCGGCTCCACTTTGCAAGCTTCGCTTTGCGCACTCGCCCCGGAAGGGCGCCTGGTCTTCCTTGGCAATCCCGGCGGCGGGAAGCTTGATGTCGATCCATGGCAGCCGATGCAAAGCAACCAGACGCTGCACGGACTGTTCATGGGAACCATCTTCGAGCGGCCCTCGGTGCACGGCACTGTCGACGATCTCCTAGCCGCCGCCGCAGCCGGAAAGATCGACGTCGTGATCAACCGATCCTTTTGCGCTAGAAGACGCTGCGAAGGCGCATCATTACGCCGAGACCGCCAAGCCTCTCGGGCGGGTTGTGATGACCACATGAACAGAGAAAGAAGGGCCACCGTATGATCAAGCGGGTTTCGTTCAGGAACAGAGGTGTCGAGGTCGTCGGCAACATTCACCTGCCTTCGAAATTCGACGAGGGTGGCAGATTTCCCGCGATCGTCCTTTCGACGCCGGGCAGCAGCGTCAAGGAGCAGATCGGTGCCGTCTATGCCGAAAGGCTCTCCGCGTCAGGCTTCTTAGCGTTTACCTTCGACCCATCATACCAGGGCGAGAGCGGCGGCCAACCCCGCGATCTCGAAGATCCGGCCGTTTGTGTCGAAGACATACAATGTGCGGTCGATCATCTGACGACGCTACCTTATGTCGACGAGGCGCGGATCGGACTTCTTGGGATCTGCGCAGGCGGCGGCTACGCAATCAAGGCGGCCCTGACCGAACCGCGCTTCAAGGCGGTAGGCACATTCGTTGCCAACGACATCGGCGAAGCGATGCGTCGCCTGCTTCCCGACTTCCGTCAGACCCTCCAGGACGCCGCGGCAGAGCGCACCGCGCAGGCCCGCGGGGCCGAGCCCCGGAGAGATCCTTGGATTCCTGATAGCCTTGCCGAAGCCAAGGCCGCGGGAATAACCGATCCCGAGCTGCTGGAGGCAGTCACGTTCTATCGAGAGTCCGAGTATCGGCATCCGAATTCGACAAACCGCCTGCTGTTCGTTAGCTATGGCAACTTGTTGGGTTTTGATGCATTCAGCCTCGTGCCCGAATTGCTCACCCAGCCGCTGCAGGTGATCGTGGGCGGGCGCCGGGGTCCGACCGGACAATACGAAGCGGGGAGGCGTCTGTTCGACCTTTCTCCGTCGAACGCGAAGCACTTCCTCGAAGTCGAAGGGGCGGTCACTACGACATGTACTACAAGCCGGAATATGTCGGCCCGGCGGTCGCGAGGCTGTCCGAGTTGTTTTCAGAGCATCTTGCGCCGTAGAATTCGATTGGCTGCTAGGATGAGCCGGAGTCGTAGCACTCGATCAGCATTTCTGTCAGCACCCGAACCTTCTTGGCAGGATGCTGTCCAGGAGGCCTGACCACGAAAATGCCGGCGGTGGGAGGCGGATACTTCGGCATCACTTCAACGAGGGCGCCGGAGGCGATGTGCTGGTCAGTAAGACCGTTCGGAAGTCTCGAGATGCCTAGCCCTTCCAGGGCGGCAGCAAGCAATGCCACTGCGTTGTCGGCTTTAAAGCGGCCTTGCGGGCGAGTGTTAATCACCTCATCGCCATCAGTGACCGGCCAAGCTTCCGTTCCCACCATGAGCGCCTCATGCTTGATAAGTGCGTCCGGCGTTTCGGGCGAGCCATTCCGATTAACGTAGTCGGGGCTCGCGACGAACTTCGCGTATCGAGGTCCGACGCGCCTGGCCACGAGATTGGAATCCGGCAGGTATCCGATCCGGATCGGACAGTCGAAACCTTCCGTAATAAGATCGACGAAGCGGTCGGTGTAGCACGAGGTGACCTGGAGGTGCGGGTGCCGGCGCGCCATCTGAGACAGGACAGGGGCGAGGTGGGTCGGCCCGAACGACAGAGGGGCGGCGACCCTGATTCGCCCGCGAAGCTCGCCCGCAGGCAATATCGTTTCGCGGGCCGCATCGATCTCCGCGGAGACCCTGGCCGCATAATCTCGGAACGTCGCGCCTTCCTCGGTCAGTGCGGTGCCGCGCGTCGTTCGCGCGACGAGCTGAACGCCCAACTCAGCCTCGAGACGAGCGATGCGCCGGCTGACCATCGATTTGGAGACGCCAAGCCGTTGAGCGGCGGGTGTCACCCCTGCTGCGTCGGCGACTTCCACGAAGGTTCTCAGATCGTCGAATTCCAACGGCGTTCCCCTTTGCAACACAGCTCGCGTTTTCGAGGGCTAACGCATCGGTGTAGGCAGTGACAAGGTTGATGCAGCCGGATAGAGGCTTCCTGTTCTCGAGCGCCGAACGTACCGCTGCCAATGCCAGCGGCATATCCGGGCGTTTTGACGAGCCATAGCCGACGACTTCCTGTTGTAGGCGTCGAGAATGACGGCCAGATAGCAAATGCCGACGGCTATGCGGATGATTGTGAAGCCGGCCACCCAGAGCATGTCAGGCCGCGACGGTATCATATTTCGGATAGAGTTCGGGTAGATCGGTGAAACCGTCGTGCGAACATAGCGCTTGCAAGGCCTGACCCGGGGCTGGTGGCCCGCATGACGCGGTCGACAGAGCTGTGAAGAACGACGACCTTTCAGACACATGTCGTAGGGATTGGCAAGTCTCAGCCTTAGACTAAGCGCGTGCTGTCAATATCTTGCTATAGATCGCAACATGAATGCCGACGAGGCGCCGCATATCCTCCACATCCTGAGCGGCATACCGCAAACCTCGCATGCCATAAGTCAGCGTCAGGGCATAATCCTCGGGCGGAACAGGTATCGGCCAGCTTTCCAAGTTTTCTTTGAGGATCTCGACGACCAGAGCCTGGAAGCTTCGATAGACCTGGCGGACGGCGCGAAATTGCAGATCGAAAAGATCTGCTGCATCCGGAAAGGAGGCCGCGAGTTCGATCCCATGGATGCCCCAGCTTGTGCAGGCGTGAAGCAGCTTCTCATCGAGCGGCCTGATCTTTGCAATGGCCGTTCTTATCGAAGTTAAAGCCTGTGCGTCCATGTTTTCGATGACGCGTGTGAAGATTGCTTCTTTATCCCGAAACTGAAGGTAAAGAGCGGGGCGCGACATCCCTGCAGCCTTGGCAATATCGCCCATGGTTGTACGGGCGAAACCGTAGCGCACGAAAACTGCTTCAGCGGCATGGAGGATCTGATCTTTTTTTTCCGCTCGGGCATCCATGGCTCAACTTGACATTTTGACAGAAAATGTCAAACTCTGACAGATTGACAAAAAATGTCATAAGGATAGTCCATGCTGAACATCGAGTTGCCGGAGCATGTTTTGGACGAGGCGGTGGCGCGAGTTGGAGATGGCCCCGTGGTCATGGTGAACCTCCTGACTTTCAGGGAGAGCCCGCTTTACTCGAACGATTTTACCGATAGGAAGTCCTCTGCCCGTGCTGCTTATTATGAGGGCTACGCCGGAGCATTTGCCCAGATCGCCGCGCAGTTGCGGATAACCTATGAGCTCGTCCATGCTGGCCGTCAGCTGCTGACGCTGGTGCCGCGCGAACCGCAAAGCTGGGACGACATCGTCATCGTTCGCTACCAAAGCCTATCGGATCTGCGAAGGATCACCGAAACGGAGGATTATGCGCGCCAGGCCTTGCCTCATCGTCTCGCCGGCATTGCAGCCTGGCAGTTCATCGCGACCCGTCCTTAACGTGGGCTCATGCGCGAGCTTCCGCGCAATTGGTGTCTGCCAGCCCTCGGACGACATGAGATCCGGGACGAGGGGCACGAGATGAAAGGCTGCGCATGGATTGGAACGACATTCGCTATTTTCTGGCCGTTGCCCGCACAGCAAGTCTCACCCAGACCGCGTCGGACCTGAAGGTTAGTCAATCGACGGTCAGTCGGCGCATCGTCGAACTGGAGGGCGATCTCGGCGTTGCGCTGTTTCAGCGCCACCAGACCGGCTATTTCCTGACGGATGAGGGGCGGGAGGTGCTGCGCCATGCCGAGCAGGTCGAAGACAGCATTCTTGCCCTTGAGCGCGGCGCGGCTGGCCTCGACCAGGATCCGAGCGGCGTCGTCCGACTTGCGACATCGGAAAATCTGGCGACCGATCTGATCATTCCGGCACTCCCAGCCTTCCGCGAGCGCTATCCCGGCATCTCTCTCGAAATCATCACCAGCACGGTTGCCGCCGAACTCGGTCGGCGCGAGGCCGATATCGCGCTGCGCGTCGTTCGGCCAACACGGGGCAATCTGACGGTCAGGAGTGTCGGCCATATGACATATTCGGTCTATGGCAGCCGGGACTATCTCGACCGCCATCCATATATCGAGGGAGAGCCGCTGGGCGGCCGGCATTTTATCACCTGGGACGACAGCCATGCCTTCATGCCCGCCGCGGATTGGTTGAAGCGTGAGCATCCTGGCTGTAAGATCGCCCTCGTCACCAGCAGTCTGCCATGTCAAATCGTTGCCGTGCGAGCGGGTCTGGGTCTAGCTGTCATTCCTGACTTCCTTGCCATCGGGGACGATTTCGTTCCCGTCATTTCGTCCGACAAGATGTTCAGCAACAAGGTCTGGTTGGTCACCCATGCTGATCTCCTGGCCTCGGGGCGCGTGAGAGCGGTCAGCGATTTTCTCGCCGATCGGGTGATGCGCACCAATCTCGATCTCTCGAGGCGCGCCCCGCCGGCTGAGAGCCAGCCATAACGGCGGCGCGCCCGGGTTGCGTGTATCAGATCGGCTGGAAGGCTTTCCAGAGCCCGTAGGAATCCTCGATGAAGCTATAGGCGCTGACTTTCCCATCACGCACCGAGCAGATCGCCGCGAAGTCGCTTTCGAACGTCTTGAATGTGCTGAGGATGCGATGGCGGAAATGGCCCGTCACGACGGCCGTGTCGCCATTTTCAAAAATCCGCTCGACGCGAAAATCGAGAGGCTCGATATAGTCCGGAAAGAGCGCCATCCAGGACCGCACCGCATCCTTCCCATGGCGGATGCCGATGGTAGGGACGTCTGGCGCGCCCTGCACCTTCCAAACGACGTCGTCGGTCAGGCAGTCGAGCGTCTTGTCCACATCTTTGCGGAAGAACATATCAAGATAATGCTGAACGACCTGTCCGGCCGTCCTCTCCGTTAAGTCTGTCATCCCAAATCTCCAAGGCCGTAAGGCGGCGCCTTTAAGAACCGAAGTCAGCGATGGCCGCCGGCGAAGACGAAGAATTCGCCGGTCGTCCAGCTAGATTCGTCGGAGGCGAGGAAGATCGCGGCGGTGTCACGTCGTCGGTCGTCCCGAGCCGCTTGAGTGGTGTCCTGGCTGCCGCTGCCCGGCCGAAGTCAGTCTTGAGGAAGCCGCCGACCTGGACGCCCTCAGTGTCGACAACACCCGGCTTGATCGCATTGACTCGGATCTTGCGAGGCGCGAGCTCATTGGAAAGCGCCCGCGTCAATCCATCGATCGCGCCTTTGCTGGCCGTATAGACCGGGGCGTTTTCTAGTCCGAAGATCGTAACTGTCGAAGACATGTTCACGATGCCGCCGCCCTCCGGCATGTGTTTGACGGCTTCCTTCACCGCGAGCAGATAGCCAAAGACATTGAGCTCCATATGCCGACGGAAAAGCTCGATCGAAAGATTTTCGAGCGGCTGAAAATCGTAGACGCCGGCATTGTTGACGAGCACGTCGACGCGGCCATAGGCGCGGTTCGCCTCGGGAAAAAGCGCCTCGACCTCTGCGGGATCGCGTATGTCGGCCTTGACGGCAACAGCCTTTCCGCCCGCGGCCTCTACATCCGCCACCACCCGGTCGGCCGCATCCTTGCTGGCGGCGTAGTTGACCACCAACAAGGCGCCCTCAGCTGCAAAGCCTCGCGCTATTGCTGCGCCGAGGCCCTTTGAAGCGCCGGTGGCGACGGCGGCCTTACGCTTTAATCGATCCGGCATGACCCGTATCCTTCGACTTGATTGTGGCCATGCCGGCCCCTCTCACCTGGCGATCAGGAGCTCTGGGACGTCTTGCCGGCCCAGAGATCAACAGCGCCCATGCGGTCGAGACCCTGCGTAGCCAGCATCCAGCCCGGATATTCCGGCGGCAGCTCGCTGACAGCGTCGAGCTTGGCAATCTCGTCCTCGGTGAGGGAAATATCCACGGCTGCGATATTGTCCTCGAGTTGGCTCAGCCGTTTCGCACCGACGATGATGGAGGTTACGACGGACTTGGAAAGCAACCAGGCGAGCGCGATGCGCGCCGGGCTGCAGTCACGGGCCTGAGCAATCGGCCTCAGCACGTCGATTACGTCCCAGGCGCGCTCCTTGTCGACAATAGGAAAATCGAAGGAGGAGCGGCGCGAACCCTCGGGCGACTGGTTTTCTCGGCTGAACTTGCCCGACAGAAGGCCCCCAGCAAGGGGACTCCAGACGAGGAGGCCCATCTTCTCGGCTTCAAGAAGCGGCCGCAGTTCACGCCCCAGATCCCGTCCGGCGAGTGAATAATAGGCCTGCAGCGTCGTGAACCGCTCCAGATTGAGGCGGCCGGAAACACCCAGCGCGGTCGCGATGCGCCAAGCTTGCCAGTTGGACACGCCGAGATAGCGGATCTTGCCCTGGCGCACCAGATCGTCTAGCGCCCGCAGCGTCTCTTCGACCGGCGTCAAGATATCGGTGGCATGAACCTGGTAGAGATCGATGTGATCGGTCTGGAGCCGCTTGAGGCTGGCTTCCACGGCATCCATGATGTGTCCGCGCGAGACGCCGACATCGTTTCGGCCCGGTCCCATACGGCTATAGACCTTGGTAGCCAGCACGATCTCGTTTCTGGAAATGCCGAGGTTCTTGAAGGACTGGCCGAGCGTGCGCTCGCTGGCACCGGCGGAATACACATCCGCGGTGTCGAAGAAGTTGATACCGGCATCGATGCTTTCCTTAACGAGTTCGTCGGCGCCGCTCTGGCCGACATCGCCGATATGCTCGTAGATCCCTGTGCCGTCGCTAAAGGTCATCGTTCCCAGGCAAAGTTGCGAAACCAGAAGACCGGTATTGCCAAGTGGCTTGTACTTCATTTTACGCTCCTTGAGACGTGTCGATCTGTTCGGACAGGATGGTCCGCTCCGCGTCGGTTGCGAATGTTGGGTTTTTTAGAGCCGCAAGAGCGCTCTTGCGTGATCAGGCGGCGGTATTTCTGTCCGGCGCGCCGAAGATCTCGTTGATGTGCAGCGAGTCCGTAAATTGCTTGCCGCTTGCGATTTTTCCATCCCGGAAGCGTCGAAGGAAGCGATAGTTGTTCCGATAGTGCCGACCGAACTTCATCAGCAGATCGCCCTCGGCGTCAATCGCAAGACGTTCGCTCTTGCCGCTAAGTACATCATATCCATTATGAGCGGGGCCGGAGGTATCCTCCAGAGGCTTGGGGTAGTTTGCGAGATAAGATGTCTTGGCGTGCGCGCCGGAAAACTTGTTTCCGGGCATGATCCACCAAGTCATATCCTCGGTGCTGAGCTTCGACGTGTCCGTATCACAGCGTCCAGGTGCATCCAGAAAGACTTTTGCGACATCCTCTTGTGGCTTTCTATCCATGGCACATCTCCGTCCCAGCCATTTGGTCGTGACCTCACACCACCTGACTTAGGCTCTCGCCTTGCGGAGAAAACGGCAAAAAATGCTCAACTGGTTTCCATTTTCGGAAAACGGGGACCCGATGATACCCGATGCCCGCAGTATGTTATTCACGTCTCTCGACCCTCACGGTGCTCCGAGGTCCGACGTTCACGATAGGAACGGCGCACCGCACCTGACTCCATCGGTCGACGCTTGGCCGCCCGTTGTGTTGCGAAAGTCCTTTCCTCGAAAGTAACTATATCCGTCATCCAGTCATCGGGTTTGAAGTGAGGAAAAGCCGCGGGCCTGACCTTGAACATGGGCAGGTCGGCTTGATTGACCAAAGACCGGGTTATCCGGAAAGTTTAGCTAGGCCTACCGCTTCCTACGGAACATCTGACTGGGATCGGCCAAGTCGAATGGTCGGCGGATGATATTGGTTCACGACCCTTACATCACATCATCGACTACCATGAAAGCCTTGGCCACCCTTCGCAAAATCACGGGCAGCCTGAATAAACGCGTTGAAGGCGGCCGGCGGGTTCTTTCTGCCAGGGTAATACAGTGCAAGAGGGGCCAATGACGGTGTCCAGTCCTCCATAACGCGCACCAGCCTCCCGGCGGCAATGTCATCGCGCACATCGGCCTCCATGACATATCCGAGGCCGACGCCATTCTGGGCCGCTATCCTGACAAGGCTCGGCTCGTCGAGCGTGATCGAGCCCTGTACATCGATCTGGACGGCGTTCCCGTCTTTCTCGAAGCGCCAGCGGAACAGTGCATTGTTGGGCAGGCGGGCCCGGATGCAACGAAACCGGTAAAGGTCAGCCGGGACAATGGGCGAGCCATGAGTGCGCAGGAAGTCCGGTGATGCCACGACGGCATTGCTGCGCTTGAGGCCGAGTGGCACCGCGATCATGTCATTTGGTACCAGGTCAGCCGGCCTCAAGCCCAAATCGAAGCCAGCCGCAACGATATCGATGATCCGGCCCTCGGTGACCAGATCGACATGCACCTGAGGATAGCGTTGCATAAACGAGAGGATCAGGGGCTCCATTACCTCGCGAGCTGCAGTAGCGAACGCATTTATGCGCAATGTACCCGTCGGGATTTCCTGAAGCGATTGCGCTGCAAGTACGGCATCGTGAATGTCGGTCATCGCCGGACCGACGCGCTCGACAAAGGTTTTTCCCGCGTCGGTAAGCGAAACGCTGCGCGTGGTGCGGTTGAACAAGCGAATGCCCAGACGCTGCTCAAGTTTAGCGATCGCATTGCTCAGCGCTGTCGTGGACATGCCGAGATCGAGCGCGGCCGCCCGAAACGAGCCATGACGCGCGATGCTGAGAACGGCATCCAGATCGGCAAGAACAGAGCGCGTCATTATCCCTCTTTTCGCAATGTCTCATCCTAATTAGTCCCGCTTATTGCGTCAATCGCGACGAGCTAAATTGGTCCTTGTCGGCCTCCCACGGAGATCGAAGCCCGCAGCCGGCAAGGTTGCAAACACGATTGGTGGACCAAATGACCGTCGATTTACCCGAGGCAATCGCAGCCTATTTCGAGGCCAACCGGACGCGCAGTCCGGATATGATCGCAGCTACTTTCGCTGAAAACGGCATCGTCAAGGATAAGGGTGAGACCCATAGGGGCCGTGATGCCATTCGCGCATGGATGGCTGATGAAAGCCAGCAGTACGACTATACGGTGGAACCGTTCCTTCTCGCTGCCGAGAGCGGGAGAACAGTGGTGACGGCGCATGCCGTTGGCGAATTCCCGGGCAGCCCTATTGATCTGCGATTTTTCTTCCTCCTTGCGGGCGACAAAGTCGCCGAACTGGAGATCACCATATGACACAGTTCCTCACCTTGCAGGGGCGTCGCGCCCTGATCACTGGCGGCACTTCGGGTGCCGGCGCCGCAACCGTGGCGCTGTTCAAAGAACTGGGAGCACGTGTACTGACCACCGCTCGCACCAAGCCGGCAGATTTCTCCGGTGCGGCATTCGTCGAAGCCGACCTGACTACCCCGATGGGCGTACGGACCGTCGTTAACGCAGTGCATCGGGAGTTAGGCGGTCTCGATGTTCTTGTGAACGTGCTAGGCGGCTCTTCTGCCCCATCAGGCGGCTTTGCTGCGCTCACGGATGGGGAATGGGAGAAGGAGTTCGACCTTAACTTCTTTCCCGCCGTCAGACTGGATCGCGCTCTCATTCCAGGAATGATCGCACAGGGGAGCGGTGTCGTCATCCACGTCACCTCGATCCAGAGAAACCTTCCGCTACCCGAGGCGACCACTGGCTACGCTTCTGCCAAGGGAGCCCTCAACACCTACAGCAAAAGCATTTCCAAAGAAGTGTCCCCAAAGGGGGTGCGGGTGGTAAGGGTCTCTCCGGGCTGGATCGCGGATCCGGGTGCCAATGGTCTTGCCCTGCGCATCGCCAAGGAAGCCGGCATCGAGTACGAGGCAGCAGTGCAGGTGATTATGAACTCGCTTGGCGGCATACCGCTCGGACGACCTGCCAAACCGGAAGAAGTCGCCGATCTCATTGCATTTCTGGCATCGGATCGGGCAGCATCCATCACCGGGACTGAACACGTCATTGACGGCGGGACTGTTCCGACCGCGTAAGCATTTGGGCTAGCTCAAGACGATTGCAACTCAGGCGGGTGGAGCCCATCCGCCGATCTGAGAGTAGATCGCGTCACGCAGATGCCGTACGTCGCGGTTCAACTCGGCAAGTTCCGGCGGTGTCTGGGTCGAGGCTGCCAGCAAGGTGTCGCTGAGGCAGCCTGCCCTGTGCTGCAAGGTACGCCCCTGATCCGTCAGTGCCACCAGAACCTGACGTTCGTTGCTAGCGTTGCGCGTCCGACGCACGAGCCCGGCGGCTTCGAGTCGCTTCAACAGAGGTGTCAGGGTGCTGGATTCCAGCGCGAGCTGGTCGGCGATGGACACCACGGTCTGCTCGTCCTGCGCCCAGAGAACGTTCAGGACCAGATATTGCGGATAGGTCAGTCCAAGCTCGTCGAGCAAAGGCTTGTATGCGCGCTGGATCGCGATGCCGGCAGTGTAGATCGCATAGCAGAGCTGGTTGCGCAGGGGCGGAGGATCGTTGTGGCCTTGGGTCATTCTAAACTCCTGTCCACCCCGATATAAGTGAACTTATCACGAAAACCAATATCGCGATAAGAATCATGTTGACGCAGAAATCGAGATGTGAGACATAATTGATATTGCGATAATGATTATCGCAATACTCAAGAGGAGAAAGGTATGACACGCAAGATCATCACCACCCTGTCTGCAGTCGCAGCAGCAACTTCCCTTTCGACTGCTTTGCCTGCAGGTGCCGCTGAGGTGTTGCCGCAGAACCAATCCGTCAAAAACGTTGTCCTGGTCCACGGTGCGTTTGCCGATGGTTCCGGCTGGAGGGGCGTCTACGACAACCTGACGAAGCGCGGCTATCGCGTCACTATCGTGCAGAATCCGCTGACCTCGCTTGCAGACGATGTCGCCGCGACGAAGCGTGCGCTTGAGCGGCAGAACGGCCCGGTCATTCTCGTCGGACACTCGTGGGGCGGAACCGTCATCACTGAAGCTGGTATCGATGAGAAGGTTGCAGGCCTCGTGTATGTCTCTGCCCTCTCCCCTGATGCCGGCGAGACTACGGCCCAGCAGTATCAAGGATTTGCGCCGGCATCCGAGTTCGTCATCGAGACCACGAAGGATGGTTTCGGCTATGTCAGCCCGGAAAAGTTCAAGGCCGGATTTGCGCACGACGTAAGCGACGCCGATGTTGCCTTCATGAGGGACGCGCAGGTTCCGATCAACATGTCGGCGTTCGGCACCAAGCTCGAACACGCCGCCTGGCGCAGCAGGCCCAGCTGGGCCGTTATCGCCACCGAAGACAAGGCTTTCGACCAGGCCATGTTGATCCACATGGCTGAGCGCATCGGTGCCAAGATCACCAAGGTATCGGCAAGCCACGCCCTTTTTATGACGCAGCCAGCGGTCATCGCCGATACCATCGATCAGGCTGCAAAGGCCGGCTCTGCGAAGAAGCAGTGATCGACTTCGCGCTATCGGGACTGTCAACAGCCATCCCGATAGCGCCGATACAAGCGCGTTAAGCTGCTCGGCGCGACCAATGCGACTTGCTGTGAATGTGAGATAGGCGATCGCGATGCGTCGTCATCTCTTCACCTGTCGCGATCCCGATTCCCCAAAAATCCATCTGAACCAATTCACGGAGGACCTCACGTGAAACAGCCTATCCATGAAAAGAATGCGCCTGCGGATTCATCTTTTCCGCATGATGTCGTCTGCAATGTCTTTGACTTCATTGTCTGCGGCGCCGGATCCAGCGGCTCGGTCGTCGCAGCGCGACTGGCGGAGGATGGGAACGCCAGCGTTCTCCTGCTCGAGGCAGGTGGAGATGATCAGTCTGAAACCGTGTCGGACCCTGCGCAATGGCCGCTCAATCTTGGATCGAGCCGGGACTGGGGCTTCGTCGGACAGCCGACGGCAGGTCTGGATGGCCGGCGGCTTCCCCTCAGCATGGGGAAGGTGCTCGGCGGCGGTTCAAGTATCAATGTCATGGTATGGGCAAGAGGTCACAAGGCGGATTGGGACTACTTCGCCGCCGAGGCATGCGATGATATGTGGGGATATGAGTCCGTCCTCGGCTACTATCGCCGCATAGAAGATTGGCAAGGCGCTATGGATGTGCTTCGTCGCGGAACAGGCGGGCCCGTCCATGTGGCGCAGCCTTTGTCTCCCCAGCCGATAGCACATGCCTTGCTAAGCGCTGCGTCAGTCGCGGGCGTTCCAATCTTTGACTCAACCAATGGCGAGATGATGGAAGCGCCAGGAGGCGCATCCATCGCTGAACTTCGCATTCGGGATAGCAAGCGAGAATCTGTATTCGGTTCCTATGTTCGTCCGCTGCTGTCGCGCCCGAACCTGACCGTTATTACAGATGCCCTGGTCACGCGTCTCATTCTCGATGGCAAGCGGGTGAGGGGCGTCGAAGCTGTGATCGACGGTCAACTGCGCCAGTTCCTGGCGTATTGCGAAACGGTGCTATCACTTGGAGCAATCAATACGCCGAAGGTTCTTATGCAGTCCGGTATCGGCCCGCAAGACGAGCTGCGATCACATGGCATTCCGGTCGTGCAGCATCTGCCGGGCGTTGGGCGCAATCATCAGGACCATATCGCCTTCGGATGCACCTGGGCCTACCGGAAACCGGAAGCAATCGGCGGTAGCGGTTGCGAGGCAAATATCTACTGGAAGAGTGCCGCGCGTCTGTCCAGCCCGGACATTCTTCAGTGCCAGTTGGAGTTCGCTGTGCCTTCTCCCGCCGAGACGGGCCTTGAAACGCCGCAGCATGGCTGGACGATGTTCAACGGCCTTGCTCAGCCGAAAAGCCGCGGTTGGCTACGGCTCTCTGGTCCCGGGGTCGATGATCCTGTCTTGATCGAGCCGAATTCGCTCAGCGAACCGGAAGACATGGCGGCGGCTCTGGCTGCAGTCGAGTTGTGCCGCGATCTCGGGAACAGTGACGGCTTCACGCCACTCGTGTCACACGAGACCGCGCCGGGCCCACGCGACAAATCAGGCATGGTCGACTTCATTCGACGCTCGGCGGTCACGTACTGGCATCAAGCCTCGACCGCCAAGATGGGACGCGACAACATGTCGGTCGTTGACAACGAGCTCAAGGTCTACGGCCTTGAAAGACTTCGCATAGCGGACTCGTCAATCATGCCTCGAATTACCACTGGGAACACGATGGCGCCCTGTGTTGTCATCGGTGAGCGGGCGGCGGATATTCTCCGAAACAAGCATGGTCTCACTTCCGCAGCGGTAAACCAGGCCAAGGTTGGCTGAACGAATCTATTACGACTGGGCGGCCGGCCGCCCAGTTGTAAATTGCCGGATCGGCGGTTCGTATGCGTTGGAGAGCTCGACTTTGGGGTGGATCCTAGAAAGTCGAGGACGGCTCGCATTCCCGCGCCCAGGTGGCGAGAACGCGGATATAGGATCGCCTGACGACTGCGAATTATCCGTCGCCAAAGCGGTTGGTAAGTTGACCAAATTTCTCTCCCCCTACCGCGCCTTGCACCGCTGCAGCAAACCCACTAGATGATATACAGTTAGACTGTACAGTTATTGGAGGTTTCTCAATGTCGGACGAAATCAAGAACGTAGTTCGCCAGTTCAACATCGCGGTAATCCAAGAAGGCAACGAAACCAGATTTCACGCCCTCATGGCGCCGGACTTCGTCAACCACTCCGCGCCGCAGGGAGCTTCAAACGGACCGGAAAGTATGTGGAACACGTTTCAGAAGGTGCTCCGTCCAGCGCTATCCAAGCTTACTGTCACGATCCTCGATCAAATCGCGGAGGGCGACAAGGTAACGACGCGCAAGACTATAAGCGGGATTCATACTGGCATTTTGATGGGGTTCCCGCGACAGGAAGGCAGGTCTCCATCAACGTCATAGACATCGTTCGAATCGAGGACGGCAAGTATGCCGAACACTGGGGTGTGAATACCCTGTCGAACGTTCTCGCAGGGCTACAGCAGGCGTAGGCTTCAGGAAAGTTTGTCGATGATCCGTATCGCGATTGCGAGCGATCGCTTCTCATCATCTGAGAGGCGATCCTCTATCAAGTCGGCAATTTTCGATGCGCGAGCGTGGCGCGCCCGCGACAGTTCGTCCTGGCCGAGTGGAGTGATGGAGAGCAGATGGCTGCGCGCGTCCACCAGATTCGGCGAGCGGACGATCAGCTTGTTCGTCTCCAATTGACCCGCGACCAATCGCATACTCTGGTGCTTCACGTTGCGTCGCTCAGCAAGCGCGGCGACGGTCATGGATCCCTCTCGTTCAAGAAGCGAGAGCGTCTCCGACTGTGAACTGGTCGGAGTACCCGCGAGCGTCCTTACGCTGCGAACGAAACGACCTAGAGTCTGCCGAAGACCCTCTGCAAGTTCACCTGCGTCCGGGGCGTTACGTCCAACATCTTTTTCCGCCATTCGTTTTCCTGCTTGCGATGATATGGGCTTGAGGGCGAGGGCGCTCGGACTGCGCATGTCACTTATCGGAGCTGGAGGAGCATCATGAATGATCGGTGTCGAGATCCTTGAAACTGCGGGGCGGTGCTGTCACTGACGATGATGCAAATTATCATAGCTCCGCGTTGCTGCTTCCACCTTTCCACCGTTGACTGCCGCCCATGCACACAGCGCTTCGAACGGCTCCCGCAGCGAATGCCCAAGCGGTGTGATGGCATACTCAACCCCGATCGGCTGTGTTGGCAGCACTGTTCTCGTGACGAGGCCGTTCCGCTCGAGCCTCTTGAGGGCATCGGCCAGGGCCTTATGCGTGATCCCTTCCAAACGCCGCTTGATTTCGTTGAAGCGCGAAGGTTTCGGACAGATCACCGTCAGTATCATGATCGTCCATTTGTCAGCGATCTTGTCGAGCACCGGACGCACCAACGGCATGTCGCAAAGCGCTTGGTGAGAAAGGGCTTCAAGTTCGGTATACTCAGTCATATCTAGGCTATTCCAGGTGCGTAATTGATATCAGATATCGATCGTATATCATTTCCAGACCATTCAGTGAAAGGATTTACGATGGCTGGAATGAACAGCAAAGTGGCTCTGGTAATCGGTGGTGCCAAAGGCATTGGCTTGGCGATCGCTGAGCAACTTTCTGCCGAAGGCGCACGTGTCTTCATTACAAGTCGTCGGGGTGAAGATGCGCAAATGGTAGCAGAAAGAATCGGCAACGGCGCAGTCGGCATTGCTGCCGACGCGGCTTCTCCAGAAGATATGATCGACGTGGTCGCAAAGGTCCGCGAAGCACATGGCCGTATCGACGCGCTCGTCTTGAATGCAGGTCTCTCCGAGCCTTCGCAAATCGTGGATATCACTCCGGAGCACTTCGATCGCCACTTTGATGTCAACGTCCGTGGGATGGTGTTCGGTTTCCAGGCAGCGCTTCCCGCAATGACACAGGGTGGTTCGGTGGTTCTTCTCGGATCCATTGCCGGGAGTGCGGGATATGCGGGATACGGAACATACTGCGCAACCAAGGCGGCCGTGCGCTCCTATGCGAGAACCTGGACGGCGGAACTCGCACCCAAGGGTATCCGCGTCAACGTCGTCGCACCCGGCCCCACGGATACGGACATGATGGCTTCGGTCGCAGACGATGTCCGCGCGACGATCGTCGCTCCGATTCCAATGGGCCGGATGGCGCGACCTTCGGAAGTTGCTGCGGCAGCCTTGTTCCTCCTTAGCGATGACGCGAGCTACATCGCCGGAGCCGAGCTTTGCGTCGATGGCGGTCTGCGGCAGACCTGAGGACTTTGAAACGCTGCACCCGGTCGAGGCAAGGTCGGGTGCAGCCACGATTCAGCGAGCGTCTTGACCCTGACGTGACGTCATAGTCTTTTTTCCCTATCGAACTACCAATGCGGCACGCGTTGCGAACCGATGAGGATCAACATGACAGACGGCGGCGCACTCCCGGTCTCGACAGTCTTTGCCACGCCGGCTTTCCTGAAGTCCCAAATATCTCCGGATTGGGCAAGCGTTGCGTATCTCGCGCCATGGAAAGATAGATTGAAACATCGAACTCTGTGGAACAATTGAGAGCTTTCTCGATCGCCATCTTGGGAGGAAAAATGCGGAGTAGCGAGATCGCCAAAATCGCGGGGGTGACCGTGCGGACCTCAGGTATTATCACCAGATCGGTCTTCTTGCAGAACCGCCGCGTCAGACCAATCGACGGGCGACAGCGAGCCGTACTATTCGGCCACGTGTTCAACGATTAAAAACGGTTGGCGTGCACGTCTCTACCAGCGTCTCGCCGAGCCAGAACTTGCCGCGATCTCGACAGAATTCGGAAAACGATACGACCAGTTGGGTTCCGAAACTACGGATGACGAAATATCCCGCCTCGCCGCCGACTACGTCGAGTGTCAGGGCCCATGGCTTCGGGAGTTCGGGAAGGTCGTCGAGGATTCGGCCCGCCGCGGTGCATCAGCTCTGCTATCGAAACATGCTACAAGCGTGGCGAATGTTTAGCCGCTAAAGATGATGGCCAAGGTCTCAACCAGGTTCCCGGCTCCAGAACTAAAAGAGAATGACAAGCGCTGCTGCTTTACGGCATACCAGGCTTTGCAAACAGTATGTCACAATCTTAAGCCTTCGGCGACCGAACCCTGATATCCAACGGGGTTCGCAGTAACGTGCTCAGAACGAACTCCGGATCAGAGGGCGAGCATTGCACGCAGTCGTCGAGCGAATGGATCGTAGATGCACCTTATTTTGAACGCACCGAATATCATGAAAGGCCACCGACGAAATCGGTCGATCTCGGTGATCGGGTTAAGCTCGACGTAAGTTTATTGCTTGGTCAACGCATAAGAGTCGAGATGACCGCATGCACGGCAACGAAAGGTCGCTACGTCATAAACTGTCTTTCCTTTTAGGCTCACTCCAGTCAAAAGACTTTTAGTGGCTTTGCCAGCAACCCAGGTCTCCGATGACAACATGGCGCCATCCCCTTTTTCCAGCAAAAACCCCTCTTCCATGTCCGAGCCACACCTGCTGCATTGATAGGACATATCCAGAGCCTTCCGAAATCAAGCTATGATTCAGTTTGTCTTGGCCCGTATGCTTGTCGGCGGGCGCATAGTTTGTAAATAGCCGTTTACGACCGATTCAGATTGGCCTCCACTGAGATGAACGGGCTGCCGTCGGTCCGGAAAACCAATGGCTCATCCCTGCGCTGTTGGCCGGATAACGATGCTGCCAACGTCTACCTCGGGCGGTTGTCCGATGGCGAACAGAATGCCGCGGGCGATAGCGTCCGCCGGCATAGCGATCGCACCCAGATCATCCTCGATCTTGCTTTTCAGGCTCGGGTCCGTAATGCTGTCGCTAAAGTTGGTGGCGGTCATCCCAGGCGAGATTTCGGTGACCCGGAGATTAGGACCGGCCTCCTGGCGCAGGGCCTCGGTTGCCGTCCGAACGGCATTCTTCGTGGCAGCGTAAACACCCATGGTCGGCACGATCTTCAGGCCAGCCGTCGAGATCACGTTGACGATATGCCCGCAACCTTGCCGCGCAAAGATTGGCAGCGACGCGGCAATCCCATAAAGCGTCCCCCTCAGGTTCACGTCGATCATCAGATCCCAGTCTTCGACGCGCAGGTCATCAAAACGCGAAATCGGGCCTACGCCAGCATTGTTCACGATCACGTCGAGCCTGTTGGCCTCCTGAACGGCAAGCGAGACCAAGGCGTCCAGGTCAGCTCGGCTGCGAACGTCCGTCTCCTTGAAAGAAACCCTGCCTCCTAAGGCCAAAATCTCGTCCGCCACAGCCTGGAGTGGCTGCAGCCTTCGCGCGCCCAGCACAACGAAAGCTCCGCTCTCTGCCAGCAGTTTTGCCGTTGCCCGGCCTATACCACTGCTAGCTCCGGTAATCACGACGACTTTTCCTTCAATGCTCACGATCTGTCTCCTCTTGGACTTTCATCAACCGAAGCTAGATCAGGCTATCAAGAGCATCTATGCGAGGATGTCCGGAGTTTTGTTTAGATCGTCTATAACAGTGCGGGATCCGCTATCCGATGTCCTTGAAGTGCTTGGCGCTCACGTCGTGAGGCGTACTCGCATGGAGGCGGGTGGAACTTGGGCATTTGCATTCCCCGCAGTGGACCGCTTGAAGTTCGTGGCGGTTCTTAGAGGCGAGCAGTGGATGCTTACGCCAAATGAGCCACCCTGTCTCATGAAGACAGGCGATGTGTGCCTGTTGGGTCGAACGTCGTACGTCGTCGCGAGTGATCCCGAACTAGAGCCGCAAGATGGAGGATCGCTTTATCCAGATGGTGGCGCGGACGAGGTCAAAGTGGATTCTGGCGACGGCGTTGTTGCCATAGGCGGTTCCATAGCTTTCGCCGAAGTAAACGGTGATTTTCTCCTTGATACGCTTCCTGGCTTCCTGCTCGTGCGGAGTGAGACATCTGCATCCGAGGCTATCGCAGCAATTCTTGACCTCATGAGCAATGAAATCTTACGCGACGCGATTGGTACTGGCGTCGTCGCGGCTCGTCTTGCTGACATCCTCGTGGTAGAGGCACTTCGAGCGCTCTCGGCCGACGGTGATCGAAGCCGGATAGGCTGGCTTGGAGCGATCTCTGATCCGCGTCTCGGTCGTGCGCTACGTGCTATCCACCGTGATGTAGCCTCGCCCTGGACCGTTGCTGCACTGGCGAATGTAGCCGGCATGTCACGCGCAGCGTTTTCTGCTATATTTGCGCGGCAAGTTGGGAGGCCACCTTTAGCGTATCTTCGCTACTGGCGGCTCACTCTCGCTAGATCCTTGTTACTTCGAGGGACGAATAGCGTTGACGACGTTGCCAGACAGGTCGGTTACACGTCACAGAGCGCTTTCGGGAACGCTTATCGCCAAGCATTCAGGACGTCGCCACGATCACATAAGCCCGGTGCCTGACTGGACTTGCCAGACGACACTGCCGATCGCTTCTTCGAGTAGTTTTGCATCGCTGCGGACACCTTTAATCAGGAAAAGGCGCACGGCCAACCCTCGAACGGGAAACCGGCCCCATGTTCAGGCCGAACTCGCGGCTCAATCGGGACCTCTTTCCCAACGCGCCCTGACGCGAGCGAATAACCGTCGCGGCCTTCACCCGATCGTCATGCTGGACTTGCTTTGGTTCAAGGCCGATAGCGGGAGATCGCACCCGATGGCCGAATCTCAAGCGCCAATCGAAAGGCCGGCGTTCACTGCGCCATTGAGGAATGGCAGGCGCTGCGTCAGCGTTCCAGACAGGGCAAAGATGGCGTTGGCGATAGCTGGCGCGATAGGCGCCATCCCCGGCTCACCCATTCCTGTCGGCTTGCTATCAGACGCAACTATGTGCATTTCTACAGCGGGCATCTCGTTTATCCGCAGGACCGGATACCGGTCGAAATTTGTTTCCTGAACATTGCCCTGCTTCAGCGTGATCGCGAGAAAAATACGGGCGGGGCGTCTGAGGTGAAATGTCAAAAACCTCAAATTGTGTGCCAGATCCTCCACGGCCGGCTCGCCGGGCTCCCGGGCGCCTCGCCCCGGGTCAAGGTTTAAACGGTCGTTGCCGAGCCAAGTCTTCACGAATCCAGGCCAGTGGAGGCTCGACGAGAAGTCGCCGGCCAGACGTACAAGGCTACGGCACCGCGCAGACCAGGGCCGTCCTTTATCGTGGCAGGCGACCGATCCCGAAACCAGAATGTGACTGTGACTACGACCGTGCCCGGGCGAACCTTCTCGTCCAGGAATTTCGATAACCTCGACATGGCGCTCGGCATAAGATAGCACGTCACCGCATCGGCATCCGCTAGATCGAATTTATAAAAGTTCTTTGCCGCTACCGAGACGTTAGGGAGGCGCCAAGTTCGCAGTCTGGCAACGAGGCACGGGAAAGGCGAAATCTCCATGCCTTTCACACGCGCGTCTAGAAAAGTTTTGGCGAGTGCGATCGGAAGCGAGCCCCAGCCACACCCCAGATCGTAAATCACAGCTGATTTAGAAAGGTTCGCATCGCGCAGTAGCAACAACATCGCCTGCCTCCGATTTCGCAAGCGGCCATGACCGTACCCTCGTCAGTGCGTGGAAAAACAGCAGCGATAAGCATACTGACGAGACCGCGACAAGCAGAACGACGGAAAACGCTTGATGCATGTTCTAACTCTCGAATGAGCTTGACCGAGTGCTGAGGGACCAGGTCGGGGCGAGGCCTGCCCGGTTGAGCTGAAGAAAGAACAACCACGCTGGTCAGCTGCTGCTCGCTAGTCGGGATTTCTCTGCTCATTGAAGACAGATGATCCTGTTGCTTACATTACAACATCGTGCGCGGCCTTCGTCGAGTGATACGATAGACGGCGGCGGGTGGAATATTGGCAAGGGTCCATCCGATATACGTTGCCTTCAGGCCCAGGCGGTCAAGCAAGGGTCTGGCGATCGGACACTTTGGGCCGTAGGTGAATTGGTAGAATGCTCCGCCGGGGCGAAGATGTGAGAATGCCCCCTCCAGGATAGCATGCACTTTGCGCAACGGCATCGAGAGAAGAGGAAGGCCACTGACGACGGCACCCACAGGCGCTGAGGCATGAAGCGGTAACTTGCGCAGCTGAGCAGCATCCATCTGTACCGTTTGTGCGGTTGGGAAGCGATCGCTGAGTTGGTTCGCAAACTCCGCGCCGTACTCGACCAGCACGAGGTTCTTCTCAGCGACACCTCGACGCAGCAATGCGTCTGTAAAAACGCCTGTCCCCGGACCCAGCTCGATGACAGTGCCCGTGTTCGCGGATATTTCGGTTGTCATGAGAGAAGACAGCGCACGCCCCGACGGTGTGACGGAGGCGACGCGGAGGGGCGCGGAAAGCCATGCCCGAAAAAACAAAAACGCATCGGTAGGGCTATTCGTCATCACTTGCTTGCTCCGTGGATGAGGCGCATCGCATATCGTCGCTGAAGCCGCCACACCAAAGCTGTGAGCACTTCAGCGACAATCAGCAGGACCAATATTTTCAGAGCGAGCGCGGACGAATTGATGCCAGGAATGGCCAGCTCAGCCAGATAGCCGGCGACGATGAACAACCCGTTCCACAGAACGATGCCGGCTGCTATGCCGGATACAAATCGAATCGTATTCGTGCCTAGAAGCCCAGCCGCAATGGGAGAGATCAACCGTACGGTGGGAATAAGTTGCGACAGGATCGTGAGCGCGCCTTCCCGGGCACGGAGGGAGGACACCATCCAGTCGATGCGTGACTGCAATAGACCAATCCATCTGCCGACCCGGTAGAGAAGCTTAACCGACCTCTCTCTTCCGATAGCGCGTACAAGGAGATAGAGAACGAGAGCCCCAATAAGACTGCCGAGCGTCGTCGAAATGACAGCGGTGTGGATGGACCAGACATCGTCATCGGCCGCGATACCTATGGCAACGAGAACACCATAGGAGGGCAGGGCGGGCACGAAGCGCTCAGCTATCCCGATCGCAAATAGGCCGAATATGCCGTAAGCCGCAATCCAGTCGACAAGGTTTCCAAGTGGATCCATACCTTACCCCTACCGTCTGATCGCTGTTGCGCCGAGACCGGAGATGTCTGGTAAAGGAACCTGCGCATGGAACGAGATCCCCGTCAGCTTTTCCGAAATCTCCCACAGCCTACGCGCCACATGCTTTTCCATCGCCTGTCGCGGGATCTGCGCTTCGGTCGGGTATCCTCGGGTCTCGATGAGTTTATCGGGGCCATAATAGCCGCCGCCTCGTGCATCTGGAGACGTAGCGGCAAAGAGTGTCGGCAACGCGCCCTGTGCCACAGGCTGGAACAGAAACCACATGAACGATCTAATCAGGCCGTGGGCACTGCGGTGACCAGGGCCGTTGTGAAGCAGATCCGTGCGCGATACTCCTGGGTGTGATGCGATACTGGTAATACCCCAGCCCGCCGTTTCACTTCGCCGTTGCAGTTCGAACGCAAACATCAGACAGGCCAGCTTCGACTGGCTGTAGACAGGCATGGGCATATAGCCTCTCTCGGCTTGCAGATCGTCGAAGTTGATCGCGACGCTTGCGCTTCGCACAGCAATGCTAGAAAGCGTTACGACGCGCGGGGCGTTTGCCCGCATAAGCATCGGCAGAAGGTGGCCGGTCAGAGCAAAGTGGCCGAGGTAGTTGGTGCCGAACTGCAGTTCGAAACCGTCCTTGGTCTTTTGGCGCGTCGGCGGTGTCATGACGCCAGCGTTGTTGATAAGAACGTCGATACGATCGCGCGTTTCCTTCAGTCTTGTCGCTAGAGCTTCAATCGACGCAAGGTCACCGAGGTCAACTGCCTCGAAGATGACCATCGCGCTCGGCGCTTGCTCCTTGATGCGCCTCACCGCCTCGGCGCCTTTGGCCGAGTTGCGCCCCGCGATGATGACGTCGCCGCCGGCACGGGCAAGCGCCAAGGCATCTTCGAAGCCTAACCCGCCTGTACCAGTGACCACGATTGTCCGGCCCGTCTGGGACGGCATATCCTCTAGTGTCCAGATCTTATCCATTGTCGTTCTTTCGGGTGAGTTTCAGGGTTAGATAGGTCCGCCGAAGATGCAGGAGTTGCCAGCACCTTCGGCGGACTGGAGACCGCCTCTGGCTCAAGGCGATCCCCGTCAGATCGGGGAATGGGGTGGCTCCCCGATCTGATCTCACTCCGCGGCAAGTTGCGGCTGTACCTGGGGCAGCTTGGGCGGCACTTCGCGAATACGTTGCATCCAGGTAGGATATTCCGATGAGATCGCGCTTGCCGCGTCGAGCACCGCAAGCTCCTCCGTGCTAAGCACAACCTGCGTGGCTCCTACATTGTCGTCCAGCTGCTCGATGCGCTTGGCCCCGACAATGACGCTCGTGACATGCTGCTGGTGCAGCAGCCAGGAGAGCGCGATTCTTGCAACGCTGACGCCCTTTTCCATCGCGAGCTTCTCCATCGCGTCGATCACGTTATAGGCGCGATCCATGGCAACCGGCGGGAAGTCGAAAGTGGCTCGACGGCTGCCGGCCTCCCCCTGCTTATGGCGACTAAATTTGCCGCTCAAAAGACCTCCGGCGAGCGGGCTCCACACAAGAAGACCGAGCTTGTCGGCCTTGATGAGGGGCACGATCTCGCGTTCGAGCTCTCGACCGGCGAGCGTGTAATAGTTCTGGGTCGTCGCAATCTTGGAAAGGTTGAGACGCTCGCTATATCCGAGCGCCCGCGCCATTTGCCATGCCGACCAGTTCGACACGCCGACATAACGAACGAGACCTTGGCGTACGAGAGTGTCGAGCGCCACAAGGCTTTCCTCGATCGGCGTCACGGTGTCGATGTTATGAAGCTGATAGAGGTCGATATGGTCCAGCTGCAGCCGCCTCAGGCTGGCCTTGACGCTGTCGAGAATATGTCCGCGTGAGTTACCGGCATCGTTCGGTCCGGAGCCTGTCGGGCCGCAGGCCTTTGTTGCGATGACGACATCCTCGCGTCTGATCCCAAGGTTCTTCAAAGACCGGCCGACGATTTCCTCCGACGCGCCGGCGGAATAGATATCAGCCGTGTCGATGAAGTTGATGCCGTGCTCGATGGCGCGAGCGATCAGAGCCTGTGCGTCCTCCTGCTGGACATTTCCCATGTTCGCCCACACGCCCTTGCCTCCGAATGTCATTGTGCCGAGGCAGAGTTCGGAGACAAAGAGGCCTGTATTCCCGAGTGTGTTGAACTTCATGACAAGTTTCCCTTTTGCCTGTTTGATGGATGACAACGACGGTTTGTGGTTAGGGCTGGCGAAGGAAGGCGCCAATGCGGCGGTTTGCGATGAGGAGAGTGATACCTGTCGACACCGCCGCCACAGGCACGATCAACATACCGAGGCCGAGGCCGTTCGGAATGTCGGCAGCACTTGCCGCATCGCTGACAATGCCAACAAACAGAGGAGCAAGCGCAGGTCCGAGCAGGCCGCTTCCGATCATCATGAGACTGGTCGCCTGTGCCTGCCGGCCCGGACCAGCGACGAGATGCGCGGCTCCGAAGCCCCAGGGTAAAAAGAACGAGAACGACAACATTGCGGGAACGAAAAGCGCGACCGACATCCAACCGGCTGGTGCAAAGAGAGCCGCAGTCGTCGTTACACTGGCGATGAGGAAGAGAATTGCCGGGGGCCCTAGGACCCTGCCGGTCCCGGAGCGGACGGCGTGGTCGAACCAGCGGCCGCCGCCCAAAGTCCCAATGATCCCCATCAACCCTTGCAGCATGCCGAAGGAAACCCCGACTTCTGTCGCCGTAAGGCCATGGGTACGGATCAGAAACGGAATGGAAAAAGCGTAGAAAGGGGCTCCGGCGAAGCCAAGGAAAATCGCCCCCGTAAACATCCACCGAAACGCGGGAGAAGACAGCATTTCGAGGCTTGTTCGCAGAAAAGGTTCGCTCCGACCGGCTTTGCTCTGGAGCGCCGGTGTCGGGCCGGCGATAAGAATCGTCAACAATCCGATCAGAATGCCGACGGCTCCGGCGCCCATCAGCACGATGCGCCAGCCGAAGATATCCGCGATCGCGCCGCCGGCGGCAAAGCCGAACATCGTGCCCAGGGGGATGCCCATGGCGAACAGACCGATGGCAAGACCACGCCGCTCATGGCCGATTTTGCGAACGATGAGAGCGTGACCAGCCGGGACGGCACCTGCCTCTCCAAATGCGACACCGAAGCGTGTCAGGGCAAGAAACATGAAACTTGCGGCAAATCCGCCAAGTGTCGTCATCACGCTCCACAGCAGGATACAGGACACCAGCACGAGCCGGGGTGATCCCCGATCTGCCGCACGGGCAAGCGGTAACGAGAGGAGTGCGTAACAGACCGCAAAGGCGATCCCTGTCAGCAGACCCATCTGGGTATCGGTCAGAGAAAGATCTGCCTTGATTTTCTCTGCCAGGATGAATGGAAGAATACGATCGATCTGGGAAAAGGCATTGATCAGGAGAAGCACGATGCATATGGCAGCTATTCTCCAGCCTTTCACGTATTCCGTATGTGAGGCTGGCGACGACGCCCGTGTCCCCGACGGATCTATTGACCCAGCGACAATTTCTGTCATTTTGAGGCTACTCCTCGCTTGGTTGCACCCTTAAGCTAGATGGAGTGTCCGATGACCAAAATGCCCGAACCTTCAAGAAACTTGCCTATTCCTGCAGAAGAGGCGATCATGCCGCCGAAGAGCCACATATTGCCGTGGCCCCTGAAACAGCCGGAGCCCCGTTTGAATACGCCACTGCTGTCCGCGGTGACGGGCTACATCGAAGACCAAGGGGGCGGCCAAGGCCTGTTCCCAACGGCGATAGAAGGCTTCAACATCGTCCGCTCGTTTCAGTCGATGATGCCCATGCGCAACATATACCGGCCGTCGCTCTGCGTCGTCGTCGAGGGCGGCAAAGAATTGCAGCTTGGAGATGAACTGCTTCGCTACGGAACAATGGAGTGCCTTGTCGTCAGTGTCGGGGTACCGGCGACTGGTCAGATCGTCGAGGCGAGCAAGGAAACTCCTTACGTTGGCGTGATGATTGACTTTGACGTTGCAACGGTACGAGAAGTTCTAGAGCAATTGGAGGCGCTTCCCCTACAGTCGGAGGCACCAGGTCCATGCGCGTTCGTTGCGAAGGTCGATCAGCCTCTAGCCGATTGCATCCTTCGCCTCGTTAGGTTGCTGGCGACACCAAAGGCAATCCCGGTTTTGGCACCTTCAATCGTCCGGGAGATTTGCTACTGGTTGCTGAGCGGGCCGCATGGCGGCGAAATTTGCAAACTTGCCTTGCCTGACTCAAACATCGAGCGCGTTGTTAGAGCTGTGTCGGTCCTGCATACCAATTTTGCAGAGACGCTCCGAGTGGAAGAGCTAGCGGATATTGCCCGGATGAGTCCGTCATCATTTCATCAACACTTCAAGGCGCTGACGACTATGACACCACTCCAGTTTCAAAAACAACTTCGCTTGCTGGAGGCACGCCGACTTATGGCGACGCAAGCTGCGAACGTTGCCGAGGCCGCCTATAAGGTGGGCTACGAGAGCGCTTCGCAGTTCAGTCGAGAATATTCCCGGACCTTCGGCGTCGCACCGAAACAAGATGCTTTGAAGCAACAAAAGCTTCAGGACCTGTATGCCAGCCGTACGGTGCGTTCAGCGTAACGCGGCAGTCTGACGAAGCCGCAGATATCGGGAGAGTCAGAAACCCCACATGTCGCACTAAACTCTCCCGCCACATGCCTTGACCTACGTCACCTCGCTGCCTTGGCGAGAGCCTTCGCTGCGAAGATTGTTGATCCCTGTCCTTTGTCCCAGTCATTCGTGAAAATTAGCAGTTCGTCCGCGCCAGATCGGATAACCATGGATGTTGAACGCAGATTGTGGCTGTCGTCTCGACCGGGCAGCAGGTACTGGCCGACTGGGAAGCCAAGCGGATTGAACACCATGATCCGACCCTGACCGTACATCGCTACATAGACGTTGCCGTTGGCGTCGATGCGAATGGAATCCGGCCCTCCGCCGACAAAACTGTAGACGACCGATGAACCGAATGGTGCGACCGTGGTGGCGTCGGCGAGGGAAATTCGGTGCAACTTGCCGCCGGCTAGTTCCGTCACCCACAGCGTCTTGCCATCCGGGCTCAGGCCGATGCCGTTCGCGATCCGCAGGTTCGGAACGACCATCACCGGTTTGCCACCACCGGGTGCGACATAGTAGACGCCACCAGAGGGCAGACTAGAGCCGCCTTTGAAGTCAGTGAAGTAGAACCCACCCTGCTTGTCGAAAACGAGGTCGTCTGGCAGAAAACCCTCATCTCTCGATACGACCGTTCGCACGTCGGATCCGTCGGCCGCCATGGAGACGACCGAACCGCGCGATTGGAAATCCCCGAGTTCGGCCATGTAGACACGGCCATCGCTATGGACTGCCAAACCTGCAGGACGAAGCTCCGTGTCCGGGACGAAGCTCGATAGCTTTTTGTCGGGTGTCAGGCGAAAAACCGTTCCGCCGAAGACCTCGCAGAACAGCAAATCGCCCTTCGCGTCGAATGTCGGGCATTCGAGTTGCAGTCCCTTTTCGGAGACCTTGAAATATTCTTTGGCCTCGACCGAGGGCAGATCGGCTTCCGCCATCGGCAGTGGTACAGCACTCCGCAATGCAGACGAAATATCGAGGGCTGGAAAAGCGTCGTTATCGTCGGCCGAATGAGCTATGGCACTGATTAGGATCAGCGCCGCGCCCGTAGCCGACATGCAAATCAGTCGATTCATAGTCTCTCCTCCCATTTTCCGACAAACTGAGCGGCTGGGTCAGCCGATCAGCTTAAGGATCGCCGGAACGCTGAGGATCGCGGCGTAGTAACTCATGAACTGTACGCCGGTATTCATTCCGAGTACGCGGTAGAGCAGGCCGCCGACGAGGCCGACCGTCACGATGACCAGCAGCGCCAGGGATCCGCCCTCCCAGAGGCCGATTACCAGGATGAGGCCGACGAAGGTTGCGATGATGGCTTCATGGCTGATGTACTTCGCGACGAAGGCCGCAGCGCTGCGGGCATGGTTCATCGCAAATGGGTAAGCGATGGCGGCGGCGATAACGACGGAGACGAGGCCCCAGATCAGAAACTCGGACACGGACATCATCGTGTGTAGGTTATTGACGACGCCGGTGGCGGTATCGACCGTGAAACGCGGCGGCGCGTTGAACAGCGGAGCGGCAGGGCCGGCAGCAACCGGGCTGAGTGGCAGACCGAAAGCGATCAATGGGATCAGCGCCTCGGCAATGTAGGTGGATTCTGTCACGCCGTTACGAACGGCGAGCACGGAGGTCAGGCGATGATAAGCGTGCTTGATGCGCGCGCCGACAATTTCGCCGGCGATTACGGTCACGGCGACTGGGCTGAAAACGAACGTAGCGCTCGTCACTGCGGCCGCTGCCGCCGTCGTGACAACCTGGCTTCTGTCAAGCACGCGAAACGGATTGGGGAAATAGCCGCCCCAGCCCTTCACGTCGGGGGCAAGCGTGGTCTGGCGTGGTTCGCTGCGGTTCATGCGTTTGCGTTCGAGCGGCGACACCGCGGAGAACAGTTCAGCCACCAGTGGCCCGACGGCGATGCCTAGAAAATAGCTGACGCCGAGCTTGACGTTATGCGTGGCTGTGAAACTTTGTAGGGCGACGATGAGCAGCGTGAACGGTACCAGCGCTATGACGGAAGCCCAGCGACCGGCCGAGAAATAGGCGATGATGAGGGCAGCGCCGATGAACAGCCATGGAGCGGAAGCGGTTATGTAGGTGCCGAACGGCGCCAGGATGATAGCGAACAGGACAGCAAGCGGCACGGCGATGAAGGCCGAGATGACGGAGCCGGCCAACATTTTGCGCAGAGCCACATGCGGTGCGCCCAGATTGCGAAGCGCCGTGGCCTGCTGCAGTAGCGGCAGAGCCAGCGTATCGCCTGGAATGCCGAGAAGCGCCGTTGGCACCGCGTGGGTCATGTGCTTGGAAACCGCCGCACACATCCAGAAGGTAAAAACCGCGACCGGCGGTGCGCCAAGAAGAACCACCAAAAGTGTCACTGGGGCGATCGTGGTGGTTTCGTCCGTTCCCGAGATCAGACCAATGGCGGAAAACAGGATTGCTCCCAGAAGGCCGAGCGAGGTGGCAATGACTATTTCATAAAGCATCCCGTCCATCTCAATCCCCCTGCCTGTCGGTTCCGCGGCTATCCTGGTAAGACTTGAACAGCTCGTAGAGGCCAACTTCGCGCATCTCCTGCGCGACTTCGGACGGGATATCCTCCACCCGGCCAATCGTCCCGCCCTCCTGTTCGAGCTGTGCCAGGATATCGGCCTGCCAGGCAGTGCCTTTCTCGACTTGTTCCACTACGATGCGCTTCGGCGCAAAGATCCGGGAGCAAACGGCTCCGCTGATCACCGAGCCGACGATGCCGGCAAGCATTGCCAGTGCCTTGCCGACTGCGGGAGTGGTGGCCAGAGGCGCGATCGTTGCAAGAGCGACGTAGTAGACCACCACGCTCAGTATGGCGCCGATAATCATGGCCTTCGCGAGCTGAGGGCGAGACACCACGTCTCCCCAAACTTCGGCAAGCTGACCGTGCGGGCCGGCGGCGCGCACAACATCCTGATCTGTCATCATTATCCCTCCCCAGTTGTCGGCCGCTCGGCCGTAAAAAATGGCCACACGTGACCAGCCAATCGGGCAGAGCTCCTCCCTTGCCCGGCTGCCGGTTTCAGTTCTAATTCCGCAGTTCTGCGAGGATCTCCTCTGCCTTGGTGGAGCGAACATCACGATCGGCGGCCAGCTTGCGCGCGACCGCATCGATCTCATCGCCGACGGCGCCGGCACCGATCGCAATGTTGCGCGCATGCAGCGCCATATGGCCGCGCTGGATGCCTTCTGTGGCAAGCGCGCGAAGGGCTGCCATGTTTTGTGCAAGGCCGACGGCGACCGTTACTTCAGCAAGCTCCACGGCCGAGGCAACATTCAGGATCTTCAAAGCAGCCTGTGCCGAGGGATGGGTCTTCGTCGCGCCGCCAACCAGGCCAAGTGCCATCGGCATCTCGATCGTTCCGACAAGCGTCCCCTTGGCGCTGATTTCCCAAGTGGTTAGCGACGTATAGCGACCGGAGCGCGCGGCATAAGCATGGGCACCGGCCTCGATCGCCCGCCAATCGTTACCAGTCGCGACGACCACAGGATCGACGCCGTTCATGATGCCCTTATTGTGGGTTGCAGCGCGGTAGGGGTCAACGGCTGCCAATTCGTAGGCATCGACAATACCTTCCATCATCCGTCGACCGGAGAAGTCCTTGGTAACGAGGGCTTCTTCGGTCAATTCGATACGGGCTCTGACAAGCCGCAGATCCGCCAGGTTGGACAGGATGCGAAGACGCACCTCACCGCCGGTGACGTGCTCCACGATCGGTGCGATGGCCTCGGCCATGGTGTTGACGGTGTTGGCGCCCATGGCATCGCGCACATCCACCAGCAGATGCAGGACGACCATCGGCCCGCGGGACGTCGATGGGAAGACATGGACCTCGATGTCGCGGCAGCCGCCACCGAACTTGACGAGGACAGGGTCCGTGGCGTTGGCGGACGACACGATCTCGTCTTGCGCCGCCAGGATTGCCAAGCGGGCACCATTGGGGTCGGACAGGCCAATGATCTGGACCTGGGCGCGCATGATGGGCGCGGTCGACGAGGTCTGGAATCCGCCGCAGCCACGTACGATGCGCGCCATATAGGAAGCGGCTGCAACTACGGAGGGTTCCTCGACGGCCATCGGGACGAGATAGTCCTGACCGTTCACGAGAAAATTCGTCGCAACGCCCAGCGGAAGCTGAAACGTTCCGATCACATTCTCGATCATGCCGTTGGCGCGTTCGACGGACAGGGCATCCGGGGCAGCCAGAACGGCTTTCGATCGATCATCCATCTGCGTCGCGGCGGCAACCTGCTCCAAGCGCTCGGCCGGAGACAGGTTTCGCATATTCTCGATACGCGAGGTGGCGGTCTTTCCAGTCAATGGCTCACTCCCAAACCAATCTAAGCTTTGCGTTGGCGGCAAACTGTCCTAAGCTAAGGTTATGAGGCAAGGGACAGTTTTGCGGTTTATCGCAGGTACTGTCCCATTCCAAGGGTGGGACGATATTTGAAGGTCGTGGATAACATCGTCGCGCATGTCTGCGGGCAGATTGCATCCGGCCTATACAGGTCTGGCCAGAAACTGCCGTCTGTCCGGCGTGGGGCCGAGCAATTCGGTGTTTCCAAGAACACGATGGCGGAAGCTTACGACCGGCTGGTTGCCCGTGGGCTTGCTATCGCGCGACAGGGGTCGGGCTATTACGTCGCGGAGAACCGCCCGGGGCCTGTTTCCCGTGTGAGGCCCGATGTCACCGAGGCCACCGGCATCATGTCCCTGTTGCGCGAGCAGCTTGACCAGAATTACCAGACGCGGCCGGGTGACGGTCGTCCGCCGGCAAGCTGGACCGAAGACGCGGACATGCGCCGGATCCTGCGGACGAGCCGTAACGCAAACGCCGAGGTGGATTTCGGTTATGGCAGTTCCTGGGGTTTGAGCGCCCTGCGGCAATGGCTGCGGGTCTCCCTTGCCGAACGCTCGATCACGACCGAGCCGGATGGCATCATGCTGACAAGCGGGGTCAATCACGGCCTTGACCTGATCATCCGGCATTTCCTGGAACCAGGCGATACGGTGTTCGTCGATAGCCCCGGGTATTACCCCCTTTATGCCAAACTCCGGCTGGCAAAGGCGAATGTCGTTCCCATCACTCGGCTTCAGGACGGCCCCGACCTCGACGAACTTCGCCAGAAGCTGGTCACACATCACCCCAAGCTGTTCTTCACCCAGAGCCAGGCGCACAATCCGACCGGGGGCACCCTGTCGCCGGCCCATGCGTTTGCCCTTTTGCAGATGGCTGAAGTCCACGATTTCCGTTTGGTCGAAGACGACATCTTCGCCGACCTGATCGCTCCGACGCTGCCGCGGCTTGCGGCCTTCGGCCAGCAGCAGCGCGTTCTCTATGTCGGGTCGTTTTCCAAGACTCTTTCGGCGAGCCTGCGCTGCGGCTATGTCGCCAGTGCGCCGGACACTATCCGCAGTCTGGTCGATTTGAAGATGATCACCACGGTTGCAACCTCGCTTCACGTCGAGCGGGTCGTTCTGGAAATGATCGAAACTGGCCAGTATCTCAAAAACCTCAGGCGGCTGCGCGGATGGATCGAGGACGGCGCGAAGGCGACGGGGCACGCACTTTCGGCGGTCGGGCTGGAGGTGTCGCTTCCGAAAGTCCCGGGCTTTTACATCTGGGTGCCGCTTCCAAAAGAGATTGACGAGGCCGCCTTCTGTCTCCGGGCAGCAAAGGCGAACATATTCATCGCGCCCGCAAGTGTCTTTTACGCCGATCGCGAAGCACCGACACCGCCCGCAATGCGCGTCAACGTCGCCTATGGCGCCGATCCGCGCTTCTGCGCCTTTCTCAAGGACGAAATCGGAAACATAATGACAACTGGAGGAAACGATGCCTGATGTTCGGCTGGTCGAAGTGGGCCCGCGTGACGGATTGCAGAACGAGGTCCGCCCACTGAGCGTCGGTGATCGCGTGCAGATGATCGAAGGTCTGATTGGGGCAGGGCTCAAAACAATCGAAGCCGGCAGTTTCGTATCACCGAAATGGGTGCCGCAGATGGCAGGTTCCGCGGAGGTGCTCGCCTCTGTTTCAAACCAGGACGGTGTCAGCTTGCCTATGCTCGTTCCAAACCTGAAAGGCTTCGAAGCGGCTCGTGATGCTGGGGCCACGGAAATCGCAATATTCGCATCGGCATCTGAGAGCTTTTCGCAAAAAAACATCAACTGTTCGATCGACGAGAGCTTCGAACGCTTTCTGCCGGTGCTTGAGGGTGCCCGCGAAGCCCGCATGCGTGTTCGCGGCTACGTATCCTGCGTCCTTGGTTGCCCCTACGAGGGAGCGGTTGAGCTTTCCGCCGTTGTCAACGTTTCGCGCCGGCTTTACGACATCGGCTGCTACGAGATCTCGCTTGGGGACACGATCGGTATCGGTACGCCGAGAGCTGCGGCCGCTATGGTCATAGCCGTTGCAGGGGAGGTGCCCGTAACGGCAATCGCGCTTCACGAGCACAATACTTATGGCCAGGCGCTTGCGAACATCCTGGCTTGTCTGGAGGAGGGCGTTTCCGTTTTCGACGCTTCGGTCGGCGGGCTGGGAGGTTGCCCTTATGCGAGGGGCGCTACCGGAAATGTCGCCACCGAAGAACTAGTCTTCATGCTCGAAGGCATGGGCGTCCGGACCGGCGTTGATCTGGTGAAGCTCGCCCATGTGGCAGTTGAGACCGCCCAAAAGCTTGGTCGTGATCCGGTTTCGCCAGTTTCAAGGATAATGGCAGCACGCTCCGTAAACCCGTAAGCGGGTCACGAACGAACTTGAACATTGCCAATGTCGGCGCTTCTGGGGAATGCGGAAAATGTACAGCCAGAGCGGCCAGCCCACCTGACGGCGTCGGGCTCGTTTCACCCCTGGTGCATCAAGACTGCTTGAACGATGTCCTCGTGAAGTAAATTAACAATGGACAGGGCTCATCCGGATCGCTCGCAAAACTTGACGGCTAGATCGGAGAGAAGCAGGGCTGTTTGAGTTTAAGTAAATTATTCATGCCCACAAGGTTGGTATGGGTGTCAGTAGAACCTCTTACCTACTAGCATTGCTGGAAAATCACGACCTCCGCCACGATGTCCCGAGACGGCTCCTGCCTATCGCGCCCAATGAATGACGTCCTATGCACAATGTCGACCTTATCACTGATGCTGCACCTCGTGATGTGCGATCCGCGAGACGAAGCCGTTTTCCTCGAGGTCGCGCAAACTGGACACCACGACCTTCTTACTGATCTCTCCGATCTCCCGTCGCAGAGTGTTTAAGCGATAGGGACCTCGGCCAAGCACGCGCACGATCAAAACCGTCCACTTATTCGTGACCGTCGATAGCGTCCGTCGGATAAGGACACGATTGCTGGTTTCCTCTAGGTTACTTGGTCGCTACAAAGTAACTCCTTGCGGGCTTGTGGAAACCAATCGTAATCTGGTTTCGTTTCGAAACCGGGAGATGAGCTCCAGTCTGCGCGAGAGGATGGCGGCGACGATGTCGTCTTCCTGGAAACGGAGCAGACGTCTGAAGTTCGTGCCGAGCGAAATGCCCATCCAACACCCCTTAGCGGCAACATTCGAGGCAGTAACAATGACCCTTAAACCACGGATCGCACTTATCATCGGCTCCACGCGGCCGACCAGGTTCGCCGATAAGCCCGCCCAATGGATGCTGAAGCAGGCGAAGGCGAGAGGCGATATGGATGTCGAGATCGTCGATCTTCGTGACCATCCTCTTCCATTCTTCGACGAGATGGCGTCAAACCTCTGGATGCCAAGCCAAAATCCAGAGGCCATCCGCTGGCAGGAGAGGATCAGCGGTTTCGACGGCTATATTTTCGTAGTGGCCGAGTACAATCACTCAATCACCGGCGTTCTGAAGAACGCCCTGGATCAGGCCTACAAGGAGTGGATACGGAAGCCGTTCACCGCGATTGGCTATGGTGGCGTCGGTGCATCGCGCGCGGTCGAACACTTGAGGACGATCGGCACGGAATTGCAGATGGTGTCCACGCACGCGGCTGTCCATATTGGCGGTGGAGATTTCATGGCGGTGGCGCCCAGAGGCGGCAACAAGCCGATCGAGGAGATCGAAGCAAGCCTGCTCCCTTCAGCGCAAACGGCCTTGGATGAATTGGTGTGGTGGGCCAAAGCGACGATGGCAGCCAAAGCGGCGGAGCAATAATACGGCAACTGCCGCCCGGGCGCTTTGCGCTGTTCTGGCCGGCGTTCCGCTACCGCGTCCGAGAAACCCGCAAAGCTTCTTCGACAACCTGTTCAAGCTGCTCGCGCGTTACGCCGTCCCGGGCCTGGACGGAGATGCCCTGAAGCACGACAATCAGATAGCGGGCGAGGGAGCTGGCTCGATGCGGATCGAGCCAGCGTCCAAGCGCATCCGCAATTGTCTCGCATCGCGCCCCGGCGTTCCGAAAAGACCAGCGCAAGGGCGGCGTGTTCTTCGGCACACTGGAGCATGCCGATTGAGACCATGCATCCTTTCTCCCCGGCAGGATCGATGACGGCATCGGCGCCCTGACGCAAGATCGCCGCTACGGTGACAAGCAGGGCGCCGACAGGCTCGGACCTCTGGGCATAAGCGAACGTGAAATCCACCAATTGATCAGCAGTTGCGGGACGCAAAAGGTTCTCGGTTACGGCGTCCTGCGGATTGCGATCTCGTCAATTCGCAGTGGCCAGAAGCAGCGGGAGCAGAGAGAATGATCAGGCGCTAACCCGAGAACATACTTTGCCAGCGGCTATGTCTTTATCGCTCCTCTACCCTACTTGATTAGGTGAGCCGTAACGGCCGATGCTTCTATTCTTCCTCTGACAATGGATGGTTGGTCATGACATCACGCACCAGCTTCGACGCGAGGTTTTCCTTCACGGACATAGGCCGCGAAAAATTTCGAGTTCTCGATATCAAAGATGGCCTCGGAGCCGACGTTTCGGATCACGTCTCAGACCCTCATTTGTTCTTCTCGGACACTGACGCGTTGAAGATCGCGATCGCGGGAAAGCTCGGCTTGGAGCCGGCAAATATCGACCTCCAAATGATCGAAGATCAAGGCGGGCCAGGAGGCTGACGAGCGCTCCGCTCCAAAAGCTTACTTTGAGAGATTTATCACGGTCCGAGATTGTTTCGGATTGACAAGGAGAGTTTGATGGACACGTTCCGCGAGGAATGGATCGCGAAACGCTGTTATGAATTGAGGGAGCAGGCGGGCCGACCGGAGGGACAGGATCAGGCGCACTGGGGTCAGGCAAATGCGGAATATGATAGCAGCAAAGCCGGTAACTCAAACAGCAGTGCGGCTATCAACTAGGACGACGAGGAATATTGAAAAGCAAGGCCAGCCAAACAACGCCGGATCGAAGCGGAGCTCCAGCTTAGACGCCTGTGCCAATTTGAATTGTATTCCTGCTCTCCATATTCGAAAGTTCTAAATGCAACATTTCGAGATATAGAGATCGCGACACGCATTTTGCTGACGGCTCATCTTCTCTAGTATTGGAAACTGCTGTCCGCCTTCACAACTCGTTATCGACGGCGGTTGATTGAAGCAAGTCGGCGTTGTGGCGGCCTTTGAAAAAGTGTCGCAACGGCACTCTGGTCGCGGCTCGCCGTAACATAAAGATGGTCTTATAAAGACGATCAGACAGGCTAACCTTGCTTGTGGGCCATCTTATTCAGCTGCTTGAAGACGGAATGACGTTTTTGGCTGCTCGATCCTGCTGAGGATTTCGAACTCTTCAATCATAAAATGCTGATCCGATCCAGGCACCGCTAAGGTCCAGAAGTCCCGACTTTTGCCGAAAATCGTAGAAACCTCCACAACCGTAAGACGCCCATCGTGATATTTTACGGAACGAGCCCAATAGAATGCGTTCGGAACCAGATTGCTCATGTCGCTACTCCTGTCCGACAGGATCGTACGAGAGGAAGTTAGGAAGGGACTACGAAAAAGAGACGCTTAGGCCGCGCTGTCCCCAGGTTTGTGACACGATCGCAAAATCTTTTGTGAAAGTGCCGAGCGGGCAGGGCGACGACGCTTGAATTCTTATCACAGAAAAACCATTTGACCGGCGTTTTCTAAACGGATGGAGGTACCAGTGACGACGGAAGATGAGCTGCAGCCCGAGCAACACGTATTCGAAGCCGATGTCAGCCGGCTCCTGCACATGATGGTGCATTCGGTTTACTCCGACAAAGATGTGTTCCTCCGGGAATTGATCTCGAACGCGGCGGATGCGTGCGAAAAGCTGCGGTATGAGTCGATTTCCAAGCCGCACCTCTCGTCCGATGGAAACCCGCTGGCGATTCTCGTGACGCTCAATCAGGAGTCGCCCACACTCGTCATCGAGGACAACGGCATCGGCATGAACCGCGAAGAGATGATCGACGCGCTTGGCACGATTGCGCGCTCCGGGACAAGGGCGTTCATGGAGCGGCTTGAGGCTGCCAAGGCTGGCGAGAAGGCTGAATTGATCGGCCAGTTCGGCGTCGGCTTTTACTCCTCGTTCATGGTCGCCGAAAGGGTCGATGTGATTTCCCGCCGTGCTGGTGAGGACGAAGCTTGGAAATGGTCGTCTGATGGCAAGGGAAGTTATGACATCGTCGCTGTCGATCTTGGCGCGGCGCCAGCGAGGGGCACGCGTGTCGTGCTACATCTCATGGACGATGCGAAGAAATATGCCAGCAAATGGACAGTCGAAAAGATTATTCGCGATCAATCCGGCCACGTGCCCGTTCCTATCCGCCTCGTCGAAAAAGAGGGCGTCGAACCGTCACAGATCTCTGATGGTGCAGCGCTCTGGATCAAGCCAAAGGACGAGATATCCAAGCAGGACTACGATGATTTCTATCGTAGTGTCTCGGGCCAGTACGACGAGCCGCTAGCTAACGTGCATTTCCGCGCTGAGGGCCGCCACGAATATACGACGCTTGCCTTCATCCCGGGCTCTCAACCATTCGATCTGTTCGATCCAGACAGACAGGGTCGGATGAAGCTTTACGTGAAGCGCGTCTTCATAACCGACGAAGCTGACTTGCTGCCGCGTTACCTGCGGTTCGTCCGCGGCATCGTCGACACCTCGGATCTCCCGCTCAACATCTCCCGCGAGATGATCCAGGAAAGTCCCGTGCTAAACGCTATCAAAAAGGGTGTAACGAGCCGGATCCTTTCCGCCCTGGAGAAGATGGCTGAAGGCGAAGCCGAGATGTTTTCCAAGGTCTGGGATCTGTTTGGCGCTATCCTCAAGGAAGGTATCTACGACGACTTCGAGCGGCGCGCGCAGTTGATGAAGCTGGCGCGCTTCCGTAGTACCGTATCTGATGGGGCGACTCGAAGCCTGGCCGACTATCTGGCCGCAATGAGGGAAGGGCAGTCGGCGATCTATTACATTAGCGGCTCTAGTCTCGACCAACTGAGGTCGTCGCCGCAACTCGAAGGTTTTCGGGCCAAAGGGATAGAGGTACTCCTGCTGACCGACGGCGTAGATAATTTCTGGCCAACTAATGTCCCCGATATCGAGGGCAAGCCTTTTAAATCGGTTACCCAGGGCCTTGCCGATCTGAATGCTGTGACCGGCGATGGCGGCACCGATGAGGGTAACCGGCAAGCTTCTCCTGAAGTCGGGGCATTCATCGATTTCGCGCGAAGCGCCCTCGGTGAGGATGTTGCTGACGTGCGAATTTCCGATCGGTTGACCGAAAGCGCGGTCTGCCTTGTCGCTTCGGAACATGGCCCCGATCGTCAGCTCGAAAAGCTCCTCCAAGGCGCGGGGCGTTTACAGACCGCATCGAAGCCAATCTTGGAGATCAACGCGCAGAACGAGCGTGTTAAAGCCATCGCATCGATCTACGATCCGGCGTTTCGCGAGGATGCTGCGTGGCTTTTGCTTGACGAAGCACGCATTCTTGACGGAGACAAGCCAGCCAATCCGCGTGCTTTTGCCGACCGACAGGCCAGGCTGTTTGGCTTGGCCATCGGGCACGACAAATAAGGGTCTTGGCGAGGCGGTCTCCAGTTGCCTCGCCATAAAAGCCTTAGAACAAGGGTTTGATGAACGCGATCGCTGAATGTTTCGCATTCTCTGGGATGGGCAGCGCTTCTCAGATCATGATCTCAGGTTTTTGTCAGCCGATCAGTAAATAGCCCACTAGGATTCTGTTAGCTAGGGGATTGGATTAGGTTTGTTTGGACTTTGCAGGTCGTTCGTTCGTACCTCATCAAGAACGAGAGAGCGATGAACAGACATCAGGGTTTATGCACAGTCGAGGCGAGTGTAGCGAAGTACAAGTGGTGTCCTTTGCTCCTCTCCGCCGATATCTGACCGTTTTGGCTAGACATGGCCGTTGTTGGCTTGCCATCTATTGGCTCGGCTCATATTGGCGGGCAGCGAAGCGATGAAATCAGTCAGCTGGTCGCCGAGCAACTGAACGTGTTCGCTTGCCGCCTTGCGGGCCTCCTCCGGATCGCCGGCATCGATTGCGTCCATAATTCGGACATGTTCGCTCAGCGTGCTCAGCATGCGCCCGGGTTGGTATGTGGCGCGCAGGCGATAAGCACCGATGCGGCGGCGCAATTGGATTGCCTGATCGGCGATGAAATGCGTGTGGGCCGCTTCATAGAGCAGATCGTGAAACTGCTGGTTGACCTTGTAAAAGGCCACGGGATCGCCAGCCTCGTAGGCGCTGACCAGTTCCTTGTGGACTTCCCGCATGGCGGCGCGTTCGGCAAGTGTTGCGCGGCGTGCGGCAAAGCGGGCGCACAGCCCCTCGAGCGCCGCCATAACGTCGAACATCTCGATCAGTGCCGGGATGGACAGGATGGCGACATGGGTACCCTGGCGTCCGCGGGTTTCCACAAGACCGATGGCGAGAAGCGCCTTGATCGCTTCGCGAACCGGCGTGCGCGACAGGCCGAAGGTGCGGGCCAGTTCCATCTCGTCCAGACGTTCGCCGGGTTCAAGACGGCCGTCGAGGATCATCTGCTCCAACTGCTCGCGCAGTTCGCCCGAACGGGTGGGGGCACGCATGTTGCCGGCCGCTTCCGGCAGGCGGATATCATCCTGGGCCAAATCCAGTCCTCCTGCGTTTCCGAGCACGGAAAGCGAGTTCTTCCTCTTGGCAGGCTTATACGTTTCTTTCAGTCGCGTATTCAATGCCCTGATCCTTGGTATACCCAATTGGCGATGCAGGACCTGATCTTTTCCACAATCATCGCTGGCGCTTCCACCATGGGGAAATGACCCGATTCAAAGGTGACGACCTCGATTTCGGCAAAGCAGGGCATCGGCTCAGGATGCGCAAGGCGTGCGACCCAGGGTGAATTCAGCATCAAGGCCGGTCTCGTGACGAGCGGCCAGCGGTCCTCAGCATTCCAGGCGAAAAGATCGTCCTTGATATCGAGCGCAAAGTCGGACGGCGCTGCGGCAATCATTCCGTCGGTAATCGACTGGCGCAGCGCCTCGTCGGTCGAGGGGTGGACGATGATATCGACCATGGCGCGCATACGGCCCGCATAGTCCAGCTCAAAATCCTCGTGGCGACGGCGGATCTCGTCGTCCGGCAGACGACCGTAATAATCACGATCCGTCAGTGTATCGAGCCCGATCAGCGCCTTTATGCGGGACGGCACGGCGATGGCGACCTCGGTCATGATCGGGCCGCCCATGGAATGGCCGATCAGGATGGCGTCGCTTATGTCGAGACAATCAAGCAGGTGGGCAACGGCCGCACCCATGGCAAAAACGGTCTGAGCCTCGGGCGGCGGAGGCGCCATCCCGCCGAAGCCGGCATGAGAGACGGCGAGCACGCGATGGTCGCGGGCCAGTTCGGGGCCGATGATGTCCCACTGCTCGGCGCTGCCGCACCAGCCATGGATCAGCACGAGCCATTCACCTTCAGCGCCATAGGTCCGATAGCCGATTTGGCCGCCCATCGGTGCGTGGAGGGGCGTGAGCGATGTGTTGCTGTGTGCCATGGTCAGCCCTTGATGCCGCTGGTTGTCATGCCCTGGGTGAAATATTTCTGCAGCAGAAGGAAAAGCAGGATGAGCGGCAGCGTGGCGACGGTTGCGCCGGCAAATGTTTCTCCCCAGTTCGGCAGTTGCGTCGGGGAACCCTGCTGGGCGATCGCCACCTGGATCACCTGGTTGGCGGGATCCTGAACGATGACAAGCGGCCAGAGAAAGCTGTTCCAGGAAAAGAGGAAGGTGATGAGGCCGAGCGTCAGCATCGGCACCTTGACATTTGGCAGGACGATCGAGAAGAAAACGCGCACATGGCCGGCACCATCGATGCGTGCGGCATCTTCCAACTCGACCGGCAGTTCCTCGAAGGCCTGCTTGAGCAGGAAAAGGCCGAAAGGGCTGGCGACCCACGGGATCATCACGCCGAGCAGCGTGTTCGACAGGCCAAGGCCGGACACCACCTGGTAAAGCGGCACCATCATCGCTTCGATCGGCAGGAGGAAGGTCAGGAGGATGAGAACGAAGACGATCTTGGCGCCCGGAAAGCGGATGCGGGTGAGAGAATAGGCCGCCATCGCGCAGAGCAGCAGCGTCAAGGCCACTTGCCCGCCGGAGACAATCGCTGTGTTAAGGAGCGCGGTCAGCACATTGGTGCGCTCGAACAGCGTCTGGTAATTATCGGTGGTCGCACCGACAGGGAAGAATGCCTTCCACGACAGCGGCGTCACGTCATCGAACAGCGTCAGCCGGTTCTTGAACGAGGACGACACGATCCAGGCATAGGGTGCGAGGAAACAGCACAGGATCAGGGCGATGACGAGGGTGACGAAGAGGCCGCGCCTCAGGGGATGCGTCTTCATGTCAGTAATTCCAGCGGGAACGCAGCAGGGCCATCTGGGCCATGGAAATGGCGAGCACCACGAGCAGGAGCACGACGGAGAGCGCCGAGGCATAACCCGCCTGCTGCATGATGAAGGCGGAGTTGTAGATATGGTAGACGATCAGGTTGGTGCTTTCCTGCGGTCCGCCCTGGGTCATCAAGAAGGCCGGCGCAAAAGCCTGCAGCGAAAACACCGTCATGATGACGACAACGAAGAGCGTGGTGCGTGACAGAAGCGGAATGGTGACATTCCAGAGAACCTGGCGACGCGTTGCGCCATCGATGCGAGCAGCCTCAGTTAGTTCAGCAGGAAGTCCCTGCAGGCCGGCGAGAAACAGGATCGCGCCGAAACCGACCTGCTGCCAGACCGTCATGGCGATCAGCGCCGGAAGTGCCTGGGATGTGGATGTCAGAAACGGCTGATTGCCGATACCGACGATATTGAGGACGCCGTTGATCAGGCCGTTCGACGGATCAAGCAGGAAGGACCACATCGTGGCCACCACGACGGAGGATGTGACGACAGGCAGCATGATCATGGTGCGCACGAGGCCGCGCGCCGGGAGTTTCGAGTTGAGGAAAAGCGCAAGCGCGAAGGCGACCGGTATGACGAACAGGACGACGCCGAGGGCGAAGAGGAAAGTCACCCCGAAGGAGACCGCGGCATCCTCGTATTCGATCATGTCCGTGAAGTTGCGCAACCCGACGAACTTTGCCGCCGCCGGGTTGAGTAGGCTGTAATCGTAGACACTGTTACGGGCCATGACCAGCAAAGGCAGGTACTGGAAGATCAGCAAGAGGATCATGAAGGGCGCAAGAAAGCCGGCCGCGAAGATCCAGTCACGCTTCTGCCGCCGTGTTGCAGGTTTGCCTGTCCCTGATTTCACACTGGTGGCCGAGGCCGTGGAAAGGGTATTCGTAGCCGACATGCTTGCATCCATTCCCGTTAGCGGTCGAGGACCCGCTGAACCTTCTTCTCGGCATCGGCCATCAGGTCCGCCGGATCGCCACCGAAGGCCACGGCGCGCAGAGCGTCGGTTACCAGCTTGTCATACTGGGCGAATTTCGGGCCCGGCGGGCGCGGCTGGCCCCATTCCTGCAGCTGATCGACGAAGACCTTCATCGGATAGCCGTTATAAACCTCGAATCGCGGAAAGAGGCTCTTGAGGGTCGGCAGGTTGCCGCGCTGGCTGACATTCATGTAGGCATATTCGCCCCAGGACATGTCGACGACGAACTTGGCAGCGATTTCCGGATTCTTCGAGCGCGCGGTGGCACCGATCGTCGTCGAGCCGGTATGTACGACAGGCGACTTGAAATACGGGATCGGGGTAATGCCCCACTCGATCTTCGGGTCCTTCAGCAGCGCGCTGCCGGCAGCCGGCGTGTCGATGTAGAAGCAGGCCTTGCTGTCGAAGAACGCATTCGGGATGCCGACCTTCGGTGCAACGCCCTCCTTGTTGAACAGCGAGCCGTAGAATTTCAGCCCCTCGATCGCCTCCGGCGTGTTCAGGTAGCCATCCACCGACTTGCCGTCCGGAGACAGAGCCCAGAAGGTCTTGTAGGCGGAGCTTTCCGGGGCCGCCTTCGGATCACCGGCCGAACGCTGGTAGATCAGATCCTGGTAGACGAGACCGGGCTGGCCGTTGCCGAAACGGGTCGGGCCGAGGCCCCAGACGGTCGGCGCGCCGGCTGGCCCCTGCTGGCAGGCCTTGAAGGCCTCCAGCGCCTGCGGCCATGTCCACGCATCCTTCAGCTCCTGCGGCGGCTTGATTCCGGCAGCGTCGGTCAGCGTCTTGTTGTAGTACATGGCGACCGTGGTCTGCTCGATGCCCGGCGAATAGACTTCGCCTTCGTAGCTGTGCTCGGCCTTCGTCGCGGGCAGGATGTCCGCATCCCACTCCCTGGGAAGGTACTTGGTGATCGGCAGAAGAATGCCGGCAGCAGCATAGGACTGCGTGTTCGGGCCGTCATAGACGATAATGTCCGGCGGGTGCGAGCTGGCGGCCTGGACGGAAATCGTGTCTGCGAGCTGAGCGAACGGGACCTCGTTGATCTCGAACTTGACGCAGGGATTTTCCTTCTGCCAGGCTTCCATCGGCGCCGGATAGGGATAGTTGCCCGGCGTGCGCAGGATGCGCAGCGTCACGGTTTCAGCGGTGCAGGCTGCCGCCTTGTCCTGGGCCACGGCGCCCGTGCCGTAGAGTGCGGTCGCACCCAAAAGGCCGGCGAAGAATAGTCTACATGCATTCATCAGCTGTTCTCCTTGTTATTCAGGCAGTTTTCGCGCCTTGGGGTGTCCGATTTGCGTCAGAGGGCGTTGCCGGTCTGCGGATCGAAGATCGAAATGCGGTCGAGGGCGATTCGCAGCGACTGACGCTCACCCTCGCGCACGGCTAGTTCCGGCGGCAGCATTGCGGAACAGGTCACGCCGGCGAGCGTGAAGTGGATGAGCTTCGTCGGGCCGAGCAGTTCGGACATATCGACGGCCGCACTAAAATCCGCCGCGCCATCCGCCAGAAAATGCTCAGGCCTGACGCCGATCTCGATGGTGCTGCCGGCATGGGCGGCAAGCGCTCCTGCCCGCTCAGCCGGTACAGTGATTGAGACCTCGCCGATCTTGAGCGAGACCGATTCGCTCTCGGCGACAACGTCCGCGGCTAGAAGATTCATTGTCGGGCTGCCAATGAAGCCGGCGACGAAACGGGTCGCGGGACGCTCATACAGCTCTTCCGGCGTCCCCTGCTGCTCGATCTTGCCCTTGTTGAGCACGACCACACGATCGGCGAGCGTCATGGCCTCGACCTGGTCATGCGTGACGTAGATGGTCGTCGCCTTGAGGCGCTTGTGCAGACGACGGATTTCCGCCCGCATCTGGCCGCGCAGCTTGGCGTCGAGATTCGACAGCGGCTCGTCGAAGAGGAAGACGGCGGGATCGCGGACCATGGCGCGGCCCATGGCAACACGCTGGCGCTGACCGCCCGATAGCTGCTTGGGGCGACGCTCCAGCAAAGCGGAGATGTCTAGCACTTTTGCCGCCTCCTCCACCCGACGGCGGATTTCCGCCTTGTCCATCCCCGACAGGCGCAGGCCGAAGCTCATGTTCTGCGCCACCGTCATGTGGGGATAAAGAGCGTAGTTCTGGAACACCATGGCGATATCACGCTCGCGGGGTTCCAGTTCATCGACGCGACGGTCACCGATCCAGATCTGTCCGTCGGACAGTTCTTCGAGACCGGCTATCATCCTGAGCGTGGTGGACTTTCCGCAACCGGACGGGCCGACGAGCACGACGAATTCGCCGCTGCGGATGTCCAGATTGAGTTCCTCGATCGTGTTGGCCGAGGCGTTTTCATAGGTCTTTCCCACTTTCTTCAGGGATACGTCTGCCATGGGGTCTTTCCAACTGTCATTGCTACCCAACCCTCTCGGGTCTCGGCGACATTGATGGCATTTTCGTATTCACGCAATAGATAGATGTATACAAATATTGGGATTTAATTCGAGATCTAAATATTGCGTATAATTAAGGCATTTTGCCTATCGCGTCTGTTTCTTTGATGAGCAAATTCCCGTGAACGTTTGTTTTCAGCTGATTTTAGGAAAAAAATTCCGGGGCCATTTTAAAAAATAATGGACAGGCCTCGAAATCAGCGTATGCAGGAAGGTGAAATATGTATTCACATTAGGAGACGCAAGTGGAACTCAATCTTGCTGGAAAGACCGCGCTGATTACCGGCGCCTCGCAGGGCATCGGCCATGCGATCGCCAAGGTGCTGGCGGCTGAAGGGTGTCACCTTCACCTTGCCGCCCGCAACGGCGCGGCAATGGAGGAACTGAAGAAGGAACTCGCGCAGTATCCGGTCAACGTGACCGCGCACGAGGCCGACCTCGGCACCACCGAAGCAATGGTTGCTCTCGACAAGGCTTGTGGCGACTACGACATCCTGATGAACAATGCCGGCGACATTCCCGCAGGCTCGATCGAGGACGTGAGCGACGAGGCGATCCGCCGCGGCTTCGACCTCAAGGTCTTCGGTTACATCACGCTGGCACGCGAATTCTGGAAGCGCCGCAAGGGCAAAGGCGGCGTCATCATCAACGTCATCGGCAATTCCGGTGAAAACTGGGATGCAGCCTATTTCGCCGGCTCCACCGGCAACGCTGCACTGATGAGCTTCACCAAGGCACTCGGCGGCCGAAGCATGGATGAAGGCATTCGTGTCGTCGGCGTCAACCCGGGCCCGGTCGACACCCCGCGCATGTTCAAGATCATGAAGCGGAAGGCCATCGACATGCTGGGCGATGAAAGCCGCTGGGAAGAACTCTACGACAAGTATCCGGGCAAGCGTCCGGCGACGGCGGAAGAAGTTGCCGATCTCTGCGTCTTCCTCGCATCTCCGAAGGCCGGCTATATCAGCGGCACGGTCGTGACGATTGACGGCGGCATTGCCGCGCGCGGCTCGGTGATCTGACCCGCCATGACTGACGCACGTACCCGCAACCGCTATTTCGACGACCTGTTCTCCACGGCCGACCTCGCGTGGATGGGACAGAACACCAACCACGTGCCCGCCCACCCGGCGGTCACGGAAGCGATGATCCGTTCGGTCGAGGCCGGCGAATTCAACGCCTATGCCCCGCCGATGGGGTTCGAGGCCCTGCGCAGCGCCATCGTCGCCGATCTTGGCGTTGACGGTACGGGCGCCGAAGCGCTGGTCACCGAAGGCGGCGTCAATGCACTGGCGATGATCTGCAAGGCGCGCGCCAAGCCGGGAACGACGCTCGTGACCACCGACCCGACCTGGAAATGGCCCTGCATGTTCGCCGAGCAGGCCGGCGCCGAAGTGATCCAGATCCCGATCTACGATGCCTCGACCAGCTACAAGCTGACGCCGGATGCTTTGCATGCGGCCGTCGATGAGCGTTGCGCAATCATTTATATCGTCGATCCGAACAACCCGCTCGGTATTCGCTACGACCGCGAAGAAATCGAGGCGTTTGCCGAGATCGCCCGTTCCGTCGGCGCGCTGATGATCCACGACTGCACCTATCGCGATTTCGCGGATGGCCACACGCCAGTCCTGCAGGTCGCGCCGGAAGGCACCGTCGTGTCGCTCAGCTTCTCCAAGTGGCTTGGCCTTGCCGGCATGCGCATCGGCGCGCTGCTTGCCGAACCGAAGCTGGTCGACGAATTCTCGTCCGCCTCCACCTCGGTTCTCGGTGCCTCCGTCGTCGCCCAGCGCGCCGCGATGGCGGGTCTCTCGGTCAAGCCGGAATGGATGAAGGACGTTCGCCGTATCGACAGCGCCAACAAGGCGATGATCATCGAAGCCGCCAAGGGTGCGGGCCTTTCGGTTCCGATCCCGGTCTCGCACGGCAATTTCCTCGTGCTGGAAACCGCATCGACCGGCGTGTCTCCCGAGGCGATCGTCGAGGCCGCACGTCGCGAAGGCGTGATGATCCGCCAAGGTCGCTATCACACGGCAGCCTTCGGCGACCGCTTCATCAAGGTCTCGACCTCGGTGCCGGGCGCCTGGGCCGAAAGCTTCTGCGAAGGTCTGCCGCGCTACATCCAGACGGCGCGAACGCTCAACGACGTACCGGCCCTTTTCTGAGGGCCGGAGCTTTCCTTGACCAGACAACGCTAAGAGGCTCACGCATGTATGCGACCGCAAAGGATGGGACGAAGCTCTACTACGAGACCGCGGGCGTGGATGGCACACCCATCCTGTTCATCCACGAGTTCGGCGGGAACTACGACGCCTGGGAGCCGCAGATGAGCTTCTTCGCGCGCCGCCACCGCTGCATCACCTATGCGGCACGCGGCTACGCGCCGTCGGACATTCCGGCCGAAATGGAAATGTATTCGCAGGCGAATGCCGCGGATGATGCGGTTGCCGTGCTCGATGCCCTCGGCATCGAGAAGGCGCATATCGTCGGCCTATCCATGGGCGGCTTCGCCACCCTACATTTCGGCTTGCGTACGCCCGAGCGCGCCTTGTCGCTGACGATTGCCGGCGCCGGATACGGCACGGAACGTGAGACGGCCGACTACTTCCGCAACACGTCCTTGAAGGTGGCGGACAATTTCGAGAAGGATCCTGTCGGCTTCTCGAAGATCTATTCGCTCGGCGCGAGCCGCGTTCAGTTCCAGAACAAGGATCCGCGCGGCTGGGCAGCCTTTGCGGATCGGCTTTCCCGCCATTCGGCCGTCGGCGCGGCCAACACGATGCGGGGCGTACAGTGCCGCCGTCCATCATTCTGGGATCTCGAAGATCAGCTGAAGACGATGATGGTGCCGGCGCTGGTGATGAGCGGCGACGAGGACGATCACTGCCTGCAGCCGTCCATCTATTTGAAGAAGATGCTGCCCGCCGCGGGTCTCGCCATTCTGCCGAAGACTGGCCACACGCTGAATCTCGAAGAGCCGCAGCTTTTCAATTCGATGGTCGCCGACTTCATAGCGCGGGTGGAACAGGGCGCATGGAAGGTTCGCGATGCCCGTGCCGATCCCGGCCAGGTGATGCGGACGGAGTAATGGCGATGACACGCCCCGAAATTTCCTCCGAAAGACTTTGGGCGCGCTTGATGGCGCTTGGCGAGGACGGCGCGCTGCCCGGCGGCGGCGTCAATCGGCAGGCCCTTTCCGCTGAAGAGATTCTGGCCTGGCGGCGCGTCATCGCCTGGGGCCGTGCGGCAGGGCTCGTCGCATCCACCGATCCCGCCGGCAACTTGTTCCTGACGCTCGAAGGCACCCTTTCCTACCTGACGCCCGTCGTCGCCGGCTCTCATATAGACAGCCAGCCGACGGGCGGTCTTTTTGACGGAGCCTTCGGGACACTTGCCGCACTTGAAGCAGTCACGGCAATTGTCGAGAGCGGACTGAGGCCGGAGCGCTCGATCATCGTTGTCGGCTGGATGAACGAGGAAGGCAGCCGTTTCGCACCGGGCATGATGGGGTCGGAACTGTTTGCCGGGTTGCGGCCGCTTGAAGAGGTGATGGCGGTTCGCGATGCCGACGGCATTAGTGTCGGCGAAGCGCTGAAAAGCGTGCACGACGCCTTCCCCGACATCGCCCATCGCCCTCTCGGCTTCGACATCCATTCCTATATCGAGCCGCATATCGAGCAGGCGGACGTGCTGGAGACGGAAGGCGCGGTGATCGGCGTCGTTTCCGGCATCCAGGGCAAGAAGACCTATGACATCACCGTGAAGGGCCGCGAGGCGCATGCCGGAACCGAGCCGATGGAGCGGCGTCAGGACGCGGTGCAGGCCTTTGCCCGCATGGCGACCAGAATGCACGCCGCGATGGCAGGTGATGACGTGGTCAAGTTCACCATCGGCCGCGTGACCGTTGAGCCGAACGCGCCGTCCGTCGTGTCAGCCAAGGTTACGTTCCGGATCGATCTTCGCCATCCCGCCAATGCGGCGCTCGATGCATTCGGCACACAACTCGAAGAAATCGCCGCTGGCGAAGCGGAACCATGCAGCGTCGAGATCCGCCGGCTTGTCGATGCGCCGTCCAATGGTTTCGAGGAGGGCCTGAAGGCGCAGATCCGGGCCTCTGCCGATCGTCACGGTTTTCCGCGCCTCGACCTGCTTTCGGCTGCCGGCCACGATGCGCGCCAGATGGCGCCACTGACGCGCAGCGCGATGATCTTCATTCCCTGCCGCGGCGGCGTGAGCCACCACCCCGATGAATGGGCCGAGCCGGCCCATGTCGCAGCCGGCGCGGCCGTTCTTCTCGACCTGCTTCTCGAAGAAGCGGGTGTTTCTTGCAACCAAGGAGATGCATGATGAGCACAGCCAACGACATGGCCGAAATGCCGGTCCAACTGCCGCGCAACCCGGCAAACGAAGCCGAAGCGCGCAGCCGCTACTTCAATTCCGGCAATGCCTTCAACATCAAACTGCCGCCGGTGCCGGGCCATATCTTCATGGATGAGCCGGCCGCCGCGATGAAGATGGAAAAGACCGGCTTCATCAACTGCGATCAGTCCGACATGATGGAATGCGCCTTCCCGGCAACGACGCCGCTGATGCTGGCCCGCTATGCAGTGGTCAAGGCCGGCGAGACGCTCGACACGACGCTGACGGCATCGGCCTCCATCTGGTACATGATCACAGGTAAATCCTCGCTCGTGGTTGGCGAAGAGAAGGCCGCCCTCTGCAAGGGTGACGTGTTTCTTCTGCCGGGCGGTGTCGCATCGGCCATCACCGCCGGCGAAGACAGCGTATTCTGGGCCGTCGGCAACGATCCGCAGCTCAAGTTCGACGCATCCGTTGCCGTGACCGGCGCCGAGGCTGCCGTCGACTTCGTGCACTATCCTGCCGAAGAGATCACCCGTCAGCTGGACGTGGTCTATGGCTCCAATGCGAATGCCTCGACCTCCGGCCATGCGCTTATCTTCTCGGCCGAAAAGACGGAGGCTGCCCGCAATATCACGCCGACCATGACGCTTTCGCTCAACACGCTGAAGCCGAAGAGCGCGCAGCCGCCGCACAAGCACAACTCGGCCGCCATCACGCTCGTCGTCGCCGGCGATCCGGCCTATTCGATGGTGGCGGAAGAAAAGTGCGACTGGTCGCCCTGGGCAACGCTGGTGACGCCGGCCGCCGCCAAGCATAGCCACCACAATGACGGCGATGGCCGCGCCGAATTCCTCATCGTGCAGGATGGCGGCTTCTACTATCACGCGCGCACCATGGGCTTCGAGTTCTACTGATGCGCCTGATCATCGACACGGATACGGCAGGGGATGATACCTATTCCCTGCTGCTGGCGATGAAGACGCCGGGCTCCACCCTGGAGGCGGTCACCGTCTGCGTCGGCAATGTGCCGTTCGACCAGCAGGTGGAAAACGCGCTGGCCACGATCGAGGCGGCCGGCTTCTCCGGCAAGGTGCCTGTCTATTGCGGCGCGCGGCGACCGATGGTGAAGCCGTGGGAAGCCTCGACCATGCACGGCAATGACGGAATGAGCGGTGCCAACCTGCCGCTCGCCCGCCAGCGACCGGAGACGATGCACGCGGTCGATGCCATCATCGAGAAAGTGATGGCGGAGCCGGGCGAGATCGACATCCTGGCCCAGGCACCGCTGACCAACATCGCGCTCGCGGTGATGAAGGAACCCCGTATTGCCCAGGCGGTACGCCACCTGTGGATCATGGGCGGCACCGACAATGCGGTCGGCAATATTACGCCCTGTGCCGAGTATAATTTCTTCATCGATCCGGAAGCAGCCAGGATCGTCTTCGAGGCCGGGTTCAACATCATCCTTTCGACATGGACACTGACCATGCGTTCGGGCCTGTTCGACGAGGCGCAGCTCAACGAGATCTTCGCGATGAACACGCCCCTTTCCGAGTTCTATCGCAAGGTGTCGGCAGTTCCGCGCCAGACGGCGGAAGCCCGTTACGGGCGGCCGATGAGCACGCACCCGGATTCGCTGACCTGCGCCATCGCGCTCAATCCAGCTCTCATCGAAAGTGCCCGCGATGCCGTGGTACGGATCGAAACCGCCGGAGAAATCACACGCGGCTTTTCCGCCGTCCATCCTCCGGTTCTCGGCAGTCGCTGGCCAGAATACAAGGTCAATGCACGGGTGGTGGAAAGCGCTTCCAATGACGGCTTCTTCCAGATGATGAAGCAGGCGTTTTCCTAAAATTCACGCCCCGACCGGCAGTCGATCCTCGAAGGTCGGACACGATTTCGTGTCTGGCCTTTTTGCATGTGCAAAGGCAGACCACGATCGCAGTCGGATTGCCTTAATTTCCATCAAAGACTGCACAATAAATGGCGCCATGCGCGTCCACAATTGCAAATATGGAATACAAATTTTTGTTTTTTGCATTACAAATACACCGGCCGATGCGTTTCGGGCGCATACGTCATAATATCTCGCGTCACAAATGCAAACCTGGAGCAAATACGACCATCCAATCATATCATCGCAGTCTGGCATGGCGATTGCTTGTATTCCAATGTCCAATAATTGCATACGCAAGGGAGGCGTAGGCGATCAGCGCGAAGGAAGCAGTTGAGATACGTCTGAACTGTTCTGTTGCCGAGATCAGGCCTTGTCGCTCTCCCTGCCGATGAGAGGAAATGTGCCATGTCATCCACTGCGAAGCTCGAGCCTCAGGAGCCGATTGGCGCGTATGCTGCCGAACGGCCGTTGATCGAGCTCAGAAACGTTTCCAAGACATTCGGCTCGGTGAAGGCGCTCAGCGATCTCGAAGTCGCCATCCAGCCAGGAGAACTTGTGACGGTGGTCGGCCCGTCCGGCTGCGGCAAGAGCACGCTCTTCAATATCCTGGCCGGCCTCGAAGAACCTGACCCGGGCAATATCCTGCGGCTCAAGGGCAAGAGTTCCAGTGCGTCCGATCTCCTTGGCAAGGTCTCCTTCATGCCGCAGCGCGACCTCCTGCTTCCCTGGCGCAACGTCATCGACAACGCCATCCTGGCACTTGAAGTAGAAGGTATGTCACGCACGGAAGCGCGCAAGCAGGCCAGGGAGATGCTGCCGGAATTTGGCCTTGCCGGCTTCGAGGCGCAGTATCCAAACCAGCTTTCCGGCGGCATGCGCCAGCGCGTGGCACTGATGCGCACCTTCCTGTTCAAGCGCGACTTGATGCTGCTCGACGAGCCCTTCGGCGCGCTCGACGCCCTGACCCGCACGATGATGCAGCGCTGGCTTCTCGATGTCTGGCAAAAACACAAGCGCACGGTTCTCTTCATTACCCACGATGTAGACGAGGCGATCTTCCTCGGCGACCGCGTGCTGGTGATGACCGCGCGGCCTGGGAAGGTGAAGCTGGAACAGGTCGTGGACCTGCCGCGCCCGCGCAAGGCCGATATCGTGACCTCCTCTGAATTCATCGCCCTCAAGAAGACGCTGCTCGAAGCGATCGAAGAAGAGAGCATGAAGTCCTTCCAGGTCTCCGGACACTGAACGAGTTGATGAGCATAAGGAAAAGATGATGAACGACCATTATTCCGGCCGCCCTGCCCATATCCCCGAAGCCGAGTGGAAGGCGCGCGTCGATCTCGCCGCCTGCTATCGCATGGTGGCGCGGCTTGGCATGGACGACCTGATCTACAACCATATCTCGATGCGCGTTCCGGGCCATGAAGACCAGTTCCTGCTTAATCCTTACGGCTTCCTGTTCGAGGAAATCACTGCCTCGAGCCTCGTGCGTATCGACACTGAGGGCAACAAGCTCGACGACACACCCTACACCGTCAACAAGGCGGCCTTTGTCATCCATGGCGCGATCCACAAGTCGAGCCATGATGCTGTCTGCGTGCTGCACACCCATTCCGATGCCAGCGTCGCTGTTTCCAGCCAGGAAGAAGGCCTTCTGCCGCTCAGCCAGTTCGCCATGCGCTTCTACCAGCGCCAGGCCTTCCACGGCTACGAAGGCGTGGCGATCGACCTCGACGAACAGGAGCGCCTGATCCGCCATCTCGGCGATAACAAGGTCATGTTGATGCGCAACCACGGCATTCTGACCGTCGGCCGCACGCCGGGCGAAGCCTTCATGCTGCTCTACTATTTCGATCGCGCAGCCCGCATCCAGCTCGATCTGCAGGCGGCCAGCGCATCCGGCGCCAAGCTGATCGTGCCGCCGCACGAGGTCTGCGAAAAGGCAGCCCGTCAGTTCTGGGAGAGCAAGGGCGACATTCTCATTGCCGGTGAACGGGAGTGGCCGGCCTTCCTGCGTCAGCTCGACAGGGAAGGATCCGACTTCCGGCAGTGAGAGGGGTGGAGGTCATAACACTCAAAAAATCAACAGAGAGGTTCCATGCTTAACAGACGTAACGTACTTGCCGCCTTCGCGGCTGCCGCCATCGGTCTTCAGGGTTTCGGCATGAGCGCCGCTCCCGCGAGCGCGCAGGACATAATTGACGCCAGCCTGCGCCTCAAGTGGCTGACCCAAGCCCAGTTCGCCGGCTTCTATGTCGCTCTCGAAAAGGGCTACTACAAGGAAGAAGGTATCAACCTGACGATCAATCCGGGCGGCCCGAACCTGCTGACGGAAAATCTCGTGGCCACCGGCGCTGACACGTTCGGCCTTTCTGGCGGCACCGACAGCGTGTTCGCCGCCCGCGACAAGGGGATGCCGGTCGTCTGCATCGGCGTCTCACACCAGCAGACGCCGTTCGTCTTCGTTTCGCACAAGGATGGTTCGGTCCAGAAGGTCGAAGATTTCAAGGACAGGAAGATCACGACGTGGTTCACCGGCGCAAACCACGTGCTTTCGGCGATGCTCTCCAAGGTCGGCGTCGATCCGAAGTCTGCCGACATCCAGCCGCAGCAGGTCTCCGTCACGCCGTTCGTCGACAAGCAGATCGATGTGGTCACGGCGACCCGCTATAACGAGCTCTATGTCATCAACCAGCGCGTCGGCAAGGACAACCTCAACCTGTTCGTGCCGGAAGACAGTGGCGTCTCCTTCCCGCGCGACACGCTGATCGTGTCGGAACAGACGGCGACGGAAAAGCCGGAACTGGTCGAGAGATTCCTCCGCGCCAGCGTCAAGGGCTGGAAGGAAGCCTTCGCCAATGAGAAGGAAGCCATCGACATCATCATGAAGATCGCGCCGACACTTGACCGTGCGCAGCAGGAATTCATGCTGAAGGAAGTCAAGACGCTGATGGTTGCCGGCAAGGCCTCCACCGATGGGCTGTTCACCATCGACAAGGCTGCCGTGGGCTCTGCCAACGACCTGCTTGCCCAGTACGGCGTGATCTCCAAGCCGGTCGATCTCGACAAGGCCTTCAACTCCAGCTTTATCGACAAGATCCCGGCTGAGGAAAAGCGCCTGTGAGCGGCATCAAAGCAAGCGCAGCAAGCCTGCCCGTCTTTTCGACGGGCAGGGTCTATGCCGCGATAAAGCCTATACTCTGGCTGACCCTCGGGCTGGCAGTGATCGAGGCAACCGTCGTGCTCTTCGAGATCCGCCCCTATTATCTGCCGAGGCCGAGCGCCATTGCCGCAAATATCGTGGCAACGCCCGGCGCTTATATTTCCGGTCTCTGGCGCACCGTCCTGGAAACCGCACTCGGCTTCGTGGCCGGCAGCGTCTTCGGGGTCGCGATCGCGATCGTGTTCCATCGCTGGACACTGCTGAGAGAGCTGTTCTTCCCACTCTTCGTCGTCTCGCAGACCATTCCGGTCATCGCCTTCGGCGCAGTCGTCGTGCTCTGGTTCGGCAATACACTGTTCGCCAAGGCCGTCATCTCCTTCTATATCAGCTTCCTGCCGGTGACGGTGAATACGTTGCTCGGCTTCAATTCCGTCGATCCGCGACAGGTTCAACTGATGCGCAGTTTCGGCGCCAAGGACGGGCAGATCCTGCGCCGCATCTATCTTCCCGCCGCATTGCCGCAGCTCTTCGTGGCGCTCAAGCTCGCGTCTTCCCTTGCGCTGGTCGGCGCGATCGTCGGCGAGTGGTTCGGTGACACGACCGGCCTCGGCGTGCTGCTTCTGCAGGCGATGTATAACGAAAACGTCGTCGGCATATGGGCGACCATCGTCGTCTCCGCCTGTCTCGGCATGGGGCTTTACAGCCTCGTCGCTCTGGCCGAGCGCAGAATAGTCTTTTGGGGGAACGAGCAATGATGGTCTCGATGAATTCCGAAACGTCACGCCAGATTGCGCGCGGCATCGCCGGTGCGCTGCTGCTTGCGGCGATCTGGGAGCTCTCCGCCCGGGGCCTCAAGCTTCCGGCCTATGTGCTGCCTTCCGTCAGCAGCATCCTGAGCGGCATGGTGTCCGATGCCGGCAACCTGTTTGCCGCCGCACAATTCACGGCTGCCGAAGCGCTTGCCGGTTACGCGGTCGGCTGCCTTATCGGCATGGCCGCAGCCGTCCTGATCACGATGATACCGGCCGCTCGCGCCGTGGTGCTGCCGCTCGCAACCGCCATCAATTCGGTGCCGGTCGTCGCCTATTCCCCACTTGTGCTTCTGTGGTTCGGCATGGGCATGGCGTCGAAGATCGTCATGGTGGCGATCGCCGTCAGCTTTACCATCTTCCTCAGCACCATCGCCGGCCTCGACCGGGTCGATCGCCGATCCGTCGACCTGATCCGCTCATTCGGTGCGAGCCGCCTCGCCGTGCTCTGGCGCCTTCGCCTGCCGACCGCACTGCCGCTGATCATCGCCGGCATGCGGGTCTCGACCGTGCGCAGCGTCCTGGTGGCAATCGTGACCGAAATGCTCGGTGCCTACGGCGGACTCGGCTGGGTGATTTATCAGGCGGTGCTGCAGATCGACTTCGTCAAGGTCTGGGCCGCGATCATCGTCGCCTCCGCCATCAGCCTCGCCTTCTTCGGCGCCATCAGCTTCATCGAGCGCCGCTACGTCTTCTGGAAATGAGCATAACATGACACGCAAGATACATTTCGGCCTCTTCCTGCTTGGAACGGGCAGCCATGTCGCCGGCTGGCGGGTGCCGGGCGCGGTGGACAGCTTTCAGGATATCGAGGCCGTCAAGCAGATCGCCACGGAGGCCGAGCGCGGCCTGTTCGACCTGATCTTCATGGGTGACAACCTGCATGCCGATCCCGCAGCCCATCCGTCCTACACCGCAAGGCTCGAGCCACTTACACTGCTTTCGGCCGTTGCCGGCGCAACGAAACATATCGGCCTCGGGGCCACAGTCTCGACGACCTACAGCGATCCGTTCACCGTCGCCCGTGTCTTTGCATCGCTCGATCACCTGAGCGGCGGGCGAGCAGCCTGGAATGCGGTGACGACCGCCAATCCAACAGCCGCCGCCAATTTCGGCACGGTCCATCCCGATCATTCGAAACGCTACGAGATTGCCGAGGAATTCCTCACCGTCGTCCGCGGGCTTTGGGATTGCTGGGCGGACGACGCGATCGTCGCCGACCGCGAAACAGGCGTCTATATCGATCCGGCGAAGGTCCGCACGCTCGATCACGAAGGCGCCCATTTCAAGGTCAAGGGACCCCTCAATATCGGTCGCTCACCTCAGGGCCAGCCGATCATACTGCAGGCCGGCGGTTCCGGTCCCGGCCAGGAACTGGCGGCGAAATCCGCCGATGTCGTGTTTTCCGTGACGCAGGATCTCGACGAAGCGCGCGCCTTCTATCGCTCAGTCAAGGATCGCCTGCCGACCTACGGCCGCGCCGAGGGCTCCATGGTGATCCTGCCCGGTGTGATGCCTATCGTCGGTCGCACTGAGCGCGAGGCGCATGACAAGCTGGCGCAGTTGCAGGGCTTCATCAGCGAGACAAATGCGCTTTCCATGCTGTCCGATCGTTTCGGCATCGACATGAGCGTCTATGATCTCGATGGTCCGATCCCCGAAGGCCTGAAGCCTTCCGACAGCTACCATGCCTTCGCCAAGGTGATGCTGGATAAGGCGCGTCGTGAAAACATGCGGCTGCGCGACATCTACAACCTGATGGCCGCTGCCCGTGGGCACTGGGTGCTGTGCGGCACGCCGGACTATATCGCCGATACGCTGGAGACGTGGTTTAACACCGGTGCGGCAGACGGTTTCAATGTGATGCCATCGCATTTTCCCGACGGGCTGAAGGATTTCATCGATATGGTCGTGCCGATCCTGCAGGAACGCGGGCTTTTTCGCAAAAACTATCAGGGCAAAACACTGCGGGACCATCTGGGCTTCGTGCGGCCGGAGCGAAACTGATGGAAACTGATCAGGCGTTAAGAGAAAATCGCCTTGAGACGGTTGATAGTTAGGCATTCCGTGGCGGCATGTCTCGGGTCGGCGCTGCTGTCAGTATCGTGACGACGATGTTTGATGGGGAGCCTTTCGGTTTTACGGCCTCTGCCGTTTGCAGCGTCAGTGATGCACCGCCGACGCTTCTTGCTTGCATCAATAAAGGGAGGTCCAGTTTTCCTGCTTTCAAACAGGCACGCTATCTCTGCGTCAACACCCTCTCTTGGAGCCAAACACGCATTTCGGATGCATTCGGAAGCAAGATCGGGATGTTCGAGCGTTTTACGCATGGTCCATGGATCAATGGTAAAGTCGGCAGTGTAGTTCGACGCAATGAAAGCTTGGCATCTCGAAAACACGATCGTCTAGCGCGTAAGGTGCAACGCCGTAATCCCACGTCGCAAATTCTAACGATTTCAGAGCCTTTGAAAATCCCGCTGAACGGGTTCCAGGTTCGTATCTGCTCAAGAGCTAAACTTGGCCGAGCCGCTTGAATTCCTTGAGGACCTTCCCACATCGCTCTGCGCTGTGAAGGAATACCCAATGCCATCATTCTTAGAAACAACATTTGGCCCGCCCGAACTGGAAATCATCGACGTCGCCTTGAAATCCTGGCGAAATCGGTATGGTTTGAGTAAAGATGACCCCGACGCAGTAATCGCTGCCGAGATCTGCCTCAATCTATTCCGCGAAGGGCATAATACACTGCCCGAGCTGGTTCAGGCCATGGACGGTCACAGGGGACTAACTGATATCGCAGTGGGTCACGAGCTATCGGGGTTCGGCAACTGACCAGGCGCTCATCATCCCATGTATTGTCTCGATAATCTGCTCTTCTCGGTAAGGTTTCGAGAAGAACACGGTTTCGGCAGGAATGAGATTGCCCGGATCCTCGACGTGGCCGGAAACGATGATGATTTTGATCGGTGGCCAGCGCCCGCGAATGATAGCCGCGAGTCGCATACCATCGACGCCACGCGGCATGTCGACATCGGTCATGACAACCCGAATATCGTTGCGGGCTTCGAGGATTTTTACGGCCTCCGTCGCGTCGGCTGCGGGTACTGCCTCGTAGCCGGCCATCTCGATAAGATCAATTGCTGCCAGCCGCAGCAGCGGCTCGTCCTCAACGACAAGGACGGCCAGTGGTAAGAGGGATTTTGGCGTTTCGCTCATCATGACTGTCGCAACTGGGAGACCAGTCCCCGCATTTCAACCTTCAACCCTTTAGGCTCGTAACTGACGTCGACACCGCCTGTTCCCATGAGGCCATGACGAATGAGTTTGGAGCCAAAACCTTTGCCGGCAGGTGCTGCAACTGGTGGACCGTCACTCTCTTGCCATAAAAGGACGAGCGTGTCGTCGCCGTTCCCGGTCTCGGTGCGCCACGTAACTGAAACCCGACCCGTTTCATTGGACCACGCGCCGTATTTCAGGGCATTGGTGCCGAGCTCATGCATAAGTAGCGCCAGCGACAAAGCGGTCCTCGGGCCAAGCTCAAGGTCGGGCCCTCCGGTCGTGTATCGTTCGGGCAGCGCCATCTGATGAAGTACTGTGTCCATCACCTGAGTCATACGCGCCGATGTCCAATCATGGCCCAACAACACTTCGTGGGCCTTGGACAAGGCGTGCAGGCGATCTGTGAAGGCCTCTACCGGGGCCCGATCGGTGATCGGTCTCAGTGTCTGCGTTGCGATCGCCTGGACCATGGCCATGGTATTTTTCAGGCGATGACTGATTTCGTGATTGAGGATCTGCTGGTCTTCCTCGGCGCGGATACGGGAGGCAGCTTCACGTGTCCGATCAGCAATCGTTCGCACGAAATCCCGCTCTTCGGGCGTAAACTCGTGCGGCTTGTCGTAATGGACAAACATAACACCCACAAACACGCCGTGCTCAATGATCGGAATATTAACCAGGGTAGCCAGCGAGATCTGCCGAAAGAGATCGGCGGAGCCCGCAGTGCGTGGATCAATTGTTACATCTGGGATGATGATGTTGTCGCCGCGCTTAAGGTCGTCGATAAAGCTCCCGTAATCTCGGAAGTTATGGAGCCCTGCAACTGGATCGATGCCTGGAGCGCACCAGCCCGGCAGCATTTGAACGGTCTCGGCGACAGCATCGACCATACCGTAGCCCGCGCGAGTTGCGCCCTCAAGGTTGCGCACCATAATTTCAGATGCAACAAAGGCGACCTCGGTAACAGTCTTGAGCTCCCGGATACGGTCGCCAAACTCCAGGAAAGCAAGCTGCCTGTCCTGCGACTGTTTCTCGAGCGTCGCATTTCGGGCAATCTTGATATATCCACGAACGGCACCGCTCTCCGTTACGAGCGGCCGGACGGTCCCGTCGAGAAAGGCGTGCGTGCCATCTGCCCGGATATGCCAGCGCCGGTCTATTGCGACGCCTGTTTCCGCGGCCCTGGCCAGCTCGAGATCGGGAATGCCCGCAGCCTGATCTTCGATCGTAAAAATGTCCGAAAACGGCCGTCCCATCATCTCGGCTTCTGTGCGGCCGAATGTCTCTTCTGCCCCGCCATACCAGCTCGAAATCCGGCCGCCGAGATCAGTTGTCACAATGACATAGTCCTTAGCCCCTTGTATCAACAATCTCAGCCGCTCTTCGCTCTGTTGCAGAGCTTCCACTGCGGACATGCGCTCGGTGACGTCCAGAAACATGATAATGAACGTGTCTTCGCCCGTGGCTTGAATGAACCCTTCAAGCCAGCGACCGAGGGAGTCTACGGACCGGGTAAACCGTTTCGACTCGCCGGTCGCTATCACCTCGGCGACGTCGGTGACCCAGTCATCCTCGATCCCTGGAAGTACCTCGCGGATCGTCCTACCAACGGGCGGTTCCGTCGAAATCCGAACAAGCTGAGCCCAGGCTGGGTTCACATTATCGTGGCGCCAGTCAACGATGTCGCCTGTGGGGTTGCGAATGACAGTGCCAAGAACAATCCCTTCCTCGAGTCGGTGAAACAGGTTGCTCCAGCGCCGGTCCGAGACAAGCGTGGCAATGTGGTTGCTGGCAATCTTTCCGAACTGCTTCAGCAGGCCAAGTTCAGACAGGTTCCAGTCTCTCGGTTGCCCATCGATTGCAGCGATCGCTCCGATGATCGTGCCGTCCGGGAGGTTCACGGGGACACCCATGTATGAAACTACACCCAAGTCTCCAATAGCGAGGTTGTCGCGAACACGCTCGTGCAGGGTCGCGTCTCCGACGATGAAAGGCTGCTTGTCATCGACCACATGTTGGCAGAATGAGTGCGTCAGCGGCGTTTCCCCGCGCTCCGCCCAGGGTGCGGGCAGCCCGACATGTGCCGCGAACACCTGCCTGTCTTCGTCGAGAATAGATACAATCGCAACGGGGCAGTGCAACGCCGTCTTTACGGTCTCTACGATGTCGTTAAACTCTGACTTATGGTGAGGCTCGAACAATCCGGCATTGCGGGCGGCACCAATGCGTTTGGATGTATTTAGCAAGTGCGCGAGTACCTCATGTGATGTTCGGTCAAGTGTTCGGACAGATATTATTTTGCTGCCACGTTTCTAAATGGGAGATCGGGTAGAAAAGACAATCGTGGATCTAAAGCGTGTCGCAGCTAACCGGATTCGGGATTCCCGTTTTGTGTGATCTGTGATTCACTTTGCCCATGGAAGGAGAAGCGCCATGGGCAAGCCGCATCCGATCGAGTTGCGTGAGCGTGTCGTTGCGTTTGTGAATGAAGGCAACAGTAACCGGGAAGCGGCGCGGCATTTCCGCGTTTCGCCTCGGTTCGTCAACAACATGATGATCCTGCACCGTTCATCCGGTTCTCTTAGCCCCGCCCGGCAAGGCCATCCGCCTGGCAGCAAGCTCTCGGCCCATAGTGAATGGATCCGCGAGCGCGTGGCTCTCCACGGCGAAGTG
>NZ_FOKM01000024.1 GCF_900111905.1 Rhizobium sp. NFR07
GTTGACCCACTTACCTGGCTGCGCCACGTGCTCACCGAGTTGCCTCAACGCCACGAAGCCGACGACATCGACGACCTGCTTCCGTTCAGCTTCTCCAAAACCTCAGCCAATTGATAGACCCGGATATCGCTTCGCAAACGAGGCCGCTCCGGTGCTGCCGCCTACGTCAATGTGCATGGAAAATCGCGCTTACGGCACTTCTGCGAAAGCTGTCAGAAAATGGCGGCACGATACCCGCCGAACTGCTGGACTGAGCGACCGGCATCAGGACCAGCTGGAAAAGGCGGCAGATATGCCGCCTTTTTTCCTGTGCGATCGTGTTACCGGTTGTTTTGATCGATCAGGCAACGTGGATCTGAACGTTTGAACAGGTGCCGAATGCCCCGGAGGGCGCTGCTCAATCGCTCATGCCACCGTTTAGCGGTCGCGGAGCCAGAAGCGTGTCAGGACAGACCTGACCAACTGGCTACTCGCCATCGAACGCAGTCGTATCCTGCCTAAAAGGCAGCGTTGCACTGCGCAACTATTCCTTCCTGGAGGGTTCTTCACCGGGCTTCTCTTGGCGAGCGCGCTCAAGCCCCTTTTCGGCGGCTCTGGACAGAGCGTCGCGGTTCTTGTCTGCGTTTTCTCCGCTGCGGGCAGCGTCACTTTCGGGAACCGATCTCTCGTCGCTCATGGTCTTCTCCAATGTTTTGAAAAAATAAAGGGAGTTCCAGTTTCCTGGTAGCTCCCTCCTTGATCAGAACCGGCCACATGGGCAGATAGCCGCCTCTGCTGTTCTAACATTGGCAATCGCCCTTGGTTCCCTTGCCGGAGACCCTCGCTTGTGTAGTGAGACACCGGCGACCTCATTCAAGGTCTCATGAGCCTGATTAGGAAGTCGAAGTCCCGGGGGCTATAGTGCTGGTCTGATCCCATAACCGCTATGCTCCAGTATTCTCTTGCCGCGCCGAACACGTCGGTGACCTGTACGATCTCCGCATCATCTGCGCCGGCACGGCGCGCCCAGTAGAACGACCCGACGCGGAGGTTTTCGGGGTCGATGGAAATCGGTTCTTTCACGGGTTCAGTACTCTGCATCCGAATCGGAGGGGCCACTATCGCATTTAGCTGCACGTGATCAAGGCAGCGATAATGCGCGATATGCGGCGAGGCTTCTTGTTCGATGTTTAGGCGCTGGACGGGGTTTACAAAAATCGTAACTCTAGCAATGCCCGTCCAGATAGTAGCCTTCAGCCGTCACCGCGTACTTTACCAAAATCCGTCCTGGCATTACGCCTTCCATCGAAGCGGTAAAGCGTGCTCTGTCTTCATCGCAAAATTACGGCACGCAAGGGCGCCGCGCAATCGCTGACCTGCTTGTCGTCAGTTGCCTTCAATAGCGGCACGTTGTTGCGGGCTCGAATTCATTTAGGTCGCGCTGGGTACGAGAGGATGTTCCTTCACTCCCCAGCGTGCAGGTGCCCGAGGAGTTCGGTGACGATAACACTGGAGGCCTGGTTGGGCAAAGTCCGCCGCCAAAGAATAGGAAGCAGCGCTCACCGCCCTGAACTCTTATTTATGCCGTTTGATCGGTGTGGTTGATGAGGCGAGATCGATCGTTCTGCGTTCGCCTGAGCATCCCAGAGATTGTCGCAAAAGCCGTTCTGAGCGTTGATGTACGTGTACCAGTACCAAGACGTCTTATCATCATCGTAAATGGGCGTAATAGCAGCGATCGCTTTGTCGTTGCACCACAGGGTGAGAATCCCTCGGTGGTCGGGTCGCCAAATCATAAGGCTCGTCCCGCGCCTTATCGCAGTGAGGGCAGTCTGCTCTTCGCGATGGTCTGTAGCTTCTCAAGATTTTCAGTGAGCGCGTTGATACTCGCAATCGCACCGCGAACGTGATCAAGAAGATCGGCTTTTGCCTGTGCGATGGTCTTCGCTGGGGCGTTGTCGTTTACGGGGTGCATGTCTTCTCCCGGGCGCAGTATCACTGCCTTGTCGCTAATAGAGACGATTGGAAGTTAGGGTGAGCGCACTTTCATAGTGCGAAAAGCCGAAGGTGGAGCGGACGTTTCGGGAACCACTCCCCTTCGACAATCCTCGCGCCGGAGCCTCCCGGGCGAATGAACAGAGACTAAGTTGGAGAAGTTACTGAACGTCTAATATTTCAGACTAAAGTCGGGGTTCTTGAGTGCCACGGGCTGACGGTACTGCTCTGACGCCAGTTGAGCTATCCATGACACATATGAATGGTCCCTTTGTCGCGCGTTTCTCCTCCGTACGATCTTTGTTCGTCTCGCTCGCGGTACCGGCCCCGCCCCCAGAATTTGCCTCTGCTACAGCGCTGTGGCACTTGTATATCCAAGCACCCACAAATCGACCTTCTCGCAGCCGTCGTCTACGAGATATGGACAGTGTCGAGGATTGAGCTTGACCTGTCCCGCGCTCCAACCTTCAAAGAAGACAAGTGCGCGATCGGAAGCGCCAAGATTTGAAAAATCAACTGATTTGTAGCCGTCGACCCATGCCTTCCAAGCAGAGCCGTCATGACCCAGGTATGGGCTGGCGGTGAGGGCCTGTCCGATTCTTGCCGAATGCCGACCCTGAGCAAAATACAACGCATATGAAATGTCTTCGTCCATTACACACCCCATGTATTGCGTGCAGTGAAACTTAGAAAAGCAGCATTTTCAAGAGGTCTAAGTTAGACAATGGGCCGTGATATCATCATCCTGACCTAACGTGTGTTGTTCCTCAGGTTTTGTCGCCCCAGCGATGCCGTTTCTGCTGATGCAAGCATCAAAGCGCGCTCGACTTGCTCATGTTCAGCCATTTCGAAGGTTTGTCACTCGCTACCGCAAGCCTGCGATCAACAACCTCACGCTGGCGCTGACTGACAGCCGTCATTGTGAGATCTTCACTGACTGACCTGGTCACTCTCCGGCGCACAGCTTCCCGAGGATATCCGACACCATGACGCCGGCCGCCTGCTTGAGGAGCGGTCGGTGCCCCAGCAGCGCATGCGGGAAGTCGATCGGGTCTGCAACGGCAACAAGCGTTAACCATCTAAGCGGAGCTCATGCGCTTCGTGCTGAGGATGGGAGAACACCGCCGTTCAGCCGCAAATGAATAGTCGCAATTGATTGCACCCGGCGGCCTCTCGATAGGGTGGCCCGGCCTTTTCATCTGCCGGCGCGATCTGATCGAGTTCCGACCGGGCGAACTTTACCGACCATACCTGGCGACAGCCTCCGTCATTGCTGGTAGGGTATCCCGGCGAAAGGTTGAGGAGCAGACGGATACGACCTGGTCATCCCCTGCCGGCAGGATGCTGATTGGGGTCATCAATGCGCCTAGAGCTTGCTCGGCTCACAAGTAGCTGAGAGCGAATATGAGCAGACTGGTGAAACCGATACCGATCGCAGCAACAAGAAGCATTCTGCCCGCGCTCATCTGCGCCTTTGTTTTGACCGGAGCCTGGCGCTCGAAATTTCGGTCGTCGACCGGCATCAATTGTCCTCTGGTGGCTTGTTGTCGGCAAAAACTCGCAATGCAATGAAGCAGTGGGTGGCTCGGCACAAATGCACAGATACATCAGGGGCGGTCTATAAACCTGTGGAAGCAAATACCCTGGCGATCCTCTTATGTTCAACCACTAATATTCATGCCGCTTCCCATGGCGACTGATACGCTCTCACTTCGTTCACGATACCTCCTGAAATGCCCCGTCGCGAGGCGGAGGCTCAGACGATACAAGTTCGAGAGCGGGCGCGCCATAGACGTGGTTCTGTGTCGGCACAGGGCTGATGGTTTGCTCTACGCTCGCCAGCCCCAGTATCGGCTCGGGGGCCCCTGCTTAGACATCACTGGATGGAAAACGTGCCCACCCAGACTCGGTATAAGGCGCGACCAGACAATTGCCTGGTCGCACTGTCAGCAAAAGAAACAAGCCTCTCTCTGCATCCAGCGTTTCGAAGCCAATGGTCGGCCGTGGAAACCTCGAAGCGGTTGATAGCGTCGTCACCGGCGCCATCGACACGCCCGGTAAAGGGCCGAAAACGAGGCTAGGTGGCGACAGCTCTTAAACGATGTCGCCGGTGTTCTCTCCCGCGGTTGCCAGCGGCAAGTTTTGACCTTTCATGGCGGACTTGCGACATGACTCAAGCGCTTGAGGAAGCCGTTGGCGACGGCCGATACGCGCCGCTGACAAGCCGCCCGATCCGGAAGTGCGTGACCACCGATCGAAGGCAGTGCCCCCCTTCCTTTAACGGGATGCGCGAGCGCCTGGATAATTTCGCGATCTGCAGACTGGACTAGCAACCTAAGCGCGATCCCGGTTGGCCGGGTACGACAACAGAATTGACGGGTACGCGAACGGGGAACGACGTTGGGTTTTTATTCGCTGTATAACCTGTGCATGTTCATTCTCCGAGGGCGCGAATAATAGTGACCCGATAAAACGAAAAAAGACCCGGCTCGCGGCCGGGTCGAAGGTCAGGTTTGCCACATCCCCTGCGTTCCACCTACTCGATCGAGACAATCCCGCCTGTAGCGCGAATGCCACAGCGACGAACATTTACGTGTAATATCTGTCTATCCCTTTGCATGGCCCGCCGGCTACGATTGGTCGGCATTGCGGGGCTTGCGAAGCCGCTTACTTCAACATGTCGGCAATCTCCGCCGCTGGCAGCTTGGCCCCACCGTGCCGTGGCAGCTCGCGATAGGACCGCGGGCAGATATCCGGCGCAATACCATAGCGTCACCGTCCGGCTTTCCTCGAAGCCATAGCAGCCCCACGTCTTGCAGCCTGATGATCGCAATAGTGTTTGATATGTATAATTGCCTTAGGTGGAGCGGTCCGGCTGTCATCACTCATTGCGTGCCTGGGGGCGAGAACAGGAGGCGCAGCCAAACTTCTTTATCAGCGCCTTCGGCTCCGTCGAGGCACTCTAAGGCACCGATGACAGGAGGTTTCGATGGTCCACGGCAGTCTCGCAGCCTAACGGCCGTCATTGCGTCGCTGACGGATGAGGCTTGAGGCGAACAGACCATCCGGTAGCGGGGAGAGATTTCCCTGCTACAATGATCCTTTTCTCGAATACCTGCTCCGCCTTTCTCTTCGCCTCATCCTGAGTCGAGGCTGTTACGGTGATACGTCGACGGCCAATTGGGAAAAGGAATTTGCGCTTCGTGGTATCAATCCTGTACCGAAATCCCGCAGAAGAGGCGACGCACGGCGATCTTATCGAGAGCATCCCGTTCAGTGGAGACAGGCATGACCACCAGTTTTCGAAAGCGATTTGGTTTCTTCTCATCCTGAGCCTGTGCTACAAACCCCGCTGAAGTTCCTATTATGTTCAGTCGTCATGTTGAATCAACATGGAGGGGTCAAGACAGCGTGAGTGACGTCACGAGGGCTAATGAGTTCGAGGTTGGGGGCAGAACTCTACGCATAGGGGACGGAGGCGTTGCCCTCGTGACCTAATCTTAACGGGCATCGAATGAAAACGTTCCGCAAAGCGCCCGTAGGCGCAAAGCCGCTGCAGCTGATCTCGACATCACGTGAGGCCGGAAGCGCATATGCCTGGCGACGTCAGCTCCTAGGGATCCCGGGATCACCGATGCGCGCAAGCGCCGGAGCCGCACCGATGAATTGACGATCTCGACACCATCGCAAGGACGGGCCGTCGGCAAGCATGACGCTTTTCAACAAGTCTGCCTGCCTTTCAGATTGCAGGCCGATGAAGGCGATGTCGGTGACCGACATCACCTTCCGGCCGCCCTCATTCTGGCTACGAGCCTCGACGCAAATCCGCAAAACTTCTGCTCCCGTAGCGCCGAGTGTTTCGACCTGCTCCAGAATGTCGGTGCTGACGGTACGACTTGCGCCGTAAGTCACGATGCAATCATTCCTGTCGAAACCGAGGGCGATCGGAATGCATTCTCCCGAAGGGACGTTCGCCGCCTTGGCGCTGGCAGAATCGTATAGATGGCCAATGCCGGAGAGTTTCCCATGGCGGCTCATTCCATAAAAATGATACCAGCCGGCCTGGCTCAGGTATTCGATCTTCCATATAACCTGTTCGAACTCGGCGGGGTCGGCCAGCATCCCGCTAAGAGCCTGGACCGCATCTTGAAAGTCTTTTCGGCAGCAGGCTGGCATGACAGATCCCGTCCCCATGTTTCTCACCGATAACATCCTCGGAGACCACACGTTCCTGACCACTGCCGAATTGTCGTCGCTTCTTACCAGCCCACGTTGAGATCAGAGCCCTTCTTTCAGCGATCTTCGGCCCGGCGGATTTGCGGTTATACAGCCGTCGCGCAAAAAGCGCCTGGGTTTCTTTTTGTCCCACATGATCACTCACGCGAACTACACAGCGGATAACCCCGTGATTGGCACCGGCTTTGACGGACTGCGATGCTCCCTCAATCGTCAGGCAAATCGCGCCTGATCGCCTTCACGCTTCCCCAGAAATCCGACACCGGCGCCTCGACCGGGCCGCTTTCGGATCTGGAGACCGTTTTCTCACCGGCCTCATAGCCTTCGATCCATGCTGCAAATCTTTGATCGTTGTCGATGAACGGGCAGGTATATGCGCCGACTCTGGCTAGCGCAGCCAGCATTCCCATGTCTCGCACCGCTCTGCGTTCCTTCGCACTGAGCCCCATATTTGCCCTTCATCCCGGTGCCCGCACTCTCGAGCGGCACAAATCGAACAAATATCCCGGCAAGAAACAATGCCTGACCATGTTGCTTGCATTTTGCCGAGATGAACTGGCGTGATCCTACTGTCTTCTCACCTTAATGGGAACAGCCTGCCACTGATTGACGTTCCCTTCCGTGTGAGAGGAGAAATTCATGATCGAAACTGTTCTTGTCGTCTTGCTCGTTTCCGCCCTGTCGGTCACGGCCTATTTTACACTCGGACACTGGCGCTCAAGCCGCTCACCATCAAAACAGCTTCCACCGGAGGTCGTGCAGAAGCGGTGGTTGAACCGCGAAGCCCGCCACGCGCGGCAGCATCGTGAAGCGGAAAGCCAAAACGGTTGATCCCGTCCAAAAGCAGCGGCGGCGTCTGAGTTTTAAGCCAGGACGCTGCCGCAGCCACTCACCAGAAATGGCACACACGACACCGGTCAGCAAAAACCTGACGCGTGGCTTGCTTCAGGCTCGACTGTAACCTTCGCCGGTTACACCTTCCTGAAACATCAGCTTTAACTCCCCCCGTTGGGGCCCGGCCTTGCCAGTCTGAATGGCGAGACCTCTTGCGGGAGGAGACGGGACCTAGGAGGGCTCGTTTTAACCCTTGCGCGATTGCCGGGTCTCGGCAAGGGGCATGCTATAGGGATCGAGCGCCCAACCTTCTGCATTTGCCCTTCGTGACCGTGCAAGCATCAGCGCGTCGAGATCTCCTCTGGCCGGGCCCGAGATCCGATAGATCCGTTCTGCCTCTTCGTTTTTCAGAAGGTAGTGATCTCTGAACTGATCGAGCGAATATGTCGATGCCATGCGCAGCTCCCGATTTGTCAGGGCTTACAATGCGACCGTGGTCATCCGGTTCCATCGCCCTGGCGATCCACTCCATTGCGTTTGTCCATCCTTGCCAGGCGCGTCTCCGAAACCGATCCACGCCTGCCCTTCCAATGATTTGGCGAGACGCCACCGAACAACGCCGCCCACCTGACCTCTGCATCTCGCCCGTAGCGGCGGATGATCTCAACGACGTCCGAGCGGTGAACGAGCTGGTGTTGGTAGAGGTGCCGCAGTTGCCGCATCAACCGACCGTTCAGCCCGAGAAGTCTGTCTGCCATGTCGATCATGCGGGAGTTGCGCCAGGCCTGGGGCTTGCGCTGGACGACCTGCGGAAAAACCCGCGCCAACCGCTCCGGACCGGATCTGGCAAGCAGGATCGCCAGAGCCGCCGTGGATCGCGACACGCCCATGTGACAAGGGATCAAGGCTCCCTGGCTCCCTTCCTCTCCAAGGCGATCGCCAAATTGCAGGATAGCCGCGATGTCTCTCTCCTGCGGGGCGACCATAGTGTCATCCGGTTCGATGAGATCGTGAAAGCGTAGAAACAGATGGCGATCAACGTGGATTGCCGCTGGCCGAAAGACGTTCGCAATATCTGGATCGACGATTGACAGGAGGCCTGAATGTCGTGCGTCCAAGATCGACGCCACCTCTTCGAGACTGCAGACCTCGTAGGAGGCGGGCGCGGTGTTTCTGGTCATCGACATCTCATTTCAGTCCCGTGGACGCTACGCCGCGCACGAAATGCTTCTGGAACAGGAGGAACGAGAGACAGATCGGAGCGGTGATGATGACCGTTACCGCGGCAAGCGGGCCGTAATCATTCCCGGCTTCCGCGTTTGCGATAATACACGAGACCGGCCGGCGGCGTGGCAAACCGCTCGAGCCCCGGTCCCTGGCAGCCGAGATGGCGGACCAGAAGTTCGGCGGCCGTCAGCGCCTTTTTCCTGTCTGTGGGGATGACCGTCATCAACCCGTCGACGGCCAGACGGACGCTGGCAATCGTCAGGCAGGGCGGAAAAGGCTGGGAAACTAGGCCTCGGTGCAGCCTGCCATCCTCGTCGCGAAAAACACCCTGAAGGATTTCTCCGGTGGCCGATGGCATGGGCAATCGCGCTCACCGGTCTTCGCCCGGTAAGGCCTGCACCACAGACTGCCCCTTGAGCAGGCGAAGGCCGTCCCCGGCACGCTTCAGATCAAGCGGAGTGTCGATTTCGAACGATTGGTATCCTGCCACATCCATGTCGACCGTTGCGATCACACGAGAGCCGGCGACGCGGGCGATGATATCCTCGTAATAGAGGTCGAGATCGTTGTCATGGATGGCTGCGATACATCCGTCATAGATAGCGCTGGTGAGTGCAGCATCGAAGATGAAATAGAGGCTTAGCGACTTCTTCACGCTCGCATCCTCCGGCTCGGGATTCCGATTGACGCGGATAGACCAATGATCGCCGCCGTCGTCTACGAGAACATAGCCTGTCTCGCCATCGGCGAGGTCTCTGACCGGAACAAGGATGTCGCAGCCGGCCCTGTCGAGCCAGGCCGGCGGCAGGGTTTCAAGAACGATATCGCAGTCGCAGATGACGATCGGGCGCCGATACGCGGATGCCAGTGCAAGAGACGTGATATTGTTCGTCCTGGCAAAATCGTCCGAGCCTATATAGCGGATCGGACAGCCCTGGTGGGAAGGACCCAGCGCCCGCATGATCTGGTCCCCGAGGTAGCCGACGACAATGACGATCTCTTTGATACCCGCCGCGACGAGCTGGCTGCAGAGGCGAGATATGACCGGAACGCCGTCGACCTTGGCGAGTGCCTTTGGCTGACGCCTGGTCAGTGTGCCAAACCATGTTCCGCGTCCGGCGGCAAGGACGATGGCGGTCGAAATGGGCATTGTTTCACTCCCCCTCAAACAGAAGCCAAAGATCAGGCTAGCAAAAGCCAGTTCATCACAGCGATGTAGGCCGCAGATGCCGCAATCGTGCCGACCGAAAACTTGGCAAAGCGCAGCGGTGCAACGTGAAGGGCCGTAAGGACGATTGCGGTCGTGGCGAGAAGGTTGCCAAGAGCCTGCGGCAATCCCTCCCGCGCCAAAAGGTAGACCAAGGCAAGAACAAGAATATTATGAGGAAGCGGAAGTCCGACGAAACGGCCACCAGCGATCCCGACCGCATCGAAATAGCTCAGGCGCAGCATGCCGGCGCTACAGATTAAAATTCCGGCGATGACGGAAGGCGGCGAGGCGCCTGTCAGCATTACCAGGAGGACCAGCGGAAAGATCCCGGCCGAGAGGAAATCGGCGAGCATGTCCATCGCCTTGCCGGTCTCCTGGGCAATGGGAGACCGCATCTCCATCCTTCGGGCAACAAGGCCATCGAGTGAATCGGTCAGATGGCACCATAGAACGCAGGAGAGTGCCGCATCTGGCTTGCCAGCGAGAGCAAACGTGATGGCGACCACGGCACATAAAGCACCAGTAAGCGTGATCGCGTTGGGGAGATCTGCGACAATCTCCAGGACAGCAGTCGGGCATGCACTGTCATGCATTGAAGTGGAGTGTTGCGACGGTTCCATGGCATTGCTCTCCCGACGGGTGATCGTTCGCGCGGAAAACGCGTTGGTTATCGTAGGGATGAAACATCGGTCGCCTCGGTCACGGCTTGATCTAAAGGCCCGGCGCTCGCACGACCTCGCACCATCTACCACAACTGGAAAGGGCATTTCTATCTGGAGATTTAAACAGGCCTCTCAAGTACCGGCGATTTGCGCGCCTGCGTTGCATGCGCATTGTGCGACGGCAATGCCTGGACAATCCCGAAATTTTTACCGTTAGGACAATAATTTACCGCGCCGCGGGAAATGTGTGCCTTTGTCAGCTTTTGCTGGATCTTTCACTTGATCCGTTTCTTTGCGCTGCTATTTTGCACGCAATGGTTTCAGCGCTTCCTAGGGACGTCTTGGGCCATAAGGCATTTTCATTTTCATGGATCGCGGCGGCATGAACGCCCCGCCGGTCGGATTTCAAAGGCTTGGTAGGCTGCCCTGTTGGTTGCCGCGAAGCATCCGCGACCTGACCGTATTGCACCTGACTATTTCATCCTTTCCTCAACCGAGAGCATGACGCGATATGAAGGTAACATTCCTCAACCTGATCGACGCTGTCGACGCCGCAACCCACGAAACCACGATCAGAAAAGCCATCGGCGACCTTGGTCACCATATGGGCTTTCAGCATTTTGCCTACATCCAGGCAGTCGCTGGGGACATCGAAACCTGCAGCAATTATCCACGCCCATGGGTGGACGACTATCTCAACAAGGGCTTTTCAAAAATCGATCCGGTGCTGCGGGACGCAAAGCAGTTAAAGCGTCCGTTTCTCTGGCACGCCGACGACTGGATGGGTGAAACGAAATCGGCCGAAGTGCGCAGCTTTGCCGAGCGGGCGATCAGCTACGGCTTGCGGTCGGGGCTCACCATTCCGGTCGAAGGCAGTTTCGGACGGACTTTCATGCTAACCCTTGCGTCGAGCAAGGCACATCGGAAACTTGAGCTGCCTCGCAATACCCTAGCGCTTTGTAACGCCGTCCTCGCGATCCATTATAACCTGCTCAGGGTCGTAGACGATGCACTCATATCGGCGAAGGTCGCACTCTCCCCACGCGAATCCGAATTCCTGCATTGGTCATCGTTGGGAAAGCGTCACGAAGAAATTGCCGCCATGTATGGCGTCTCGGTCGGATGGGTACAGAAATCTCTTGATAGTGTCCGAAAGAAGCTCAACGTGACCACGATCCCCCAAGCAGTCGCGAAATTGAAGGGCAAGCCACAGTAAATCAGAAGTCAGTCTGGGACCTCTGGGATATACCCCAGGACGTCGAGCATTGCGCTAAGCGTCGTGCGTTTTTCCCCAAGCGCGCGTTGCCGCTGCAGATAGTCGGCCTGCATCGCGCGGATCACTGTCGCCGGAGAGGCCGGGTCCTCTTCGGCTTTCACCCATTCCTCGTAGAGGATGTCGGCTGTTGCAACCATGAGCCGGAGCTCGCGTATCGTGGCAATGGCCTGCTGTTCCAGCTCGTCTTTTTCCAGGCCGCTAAAAGCCGAAACGCGGTCGGGGCACCGGGCATCGTGATCGATCTCGTCGGCATCATGCATTGTGCGGCCTCCTTGTCCTGCTTAGGGTCTTCTTCACTGGCTGAGACAATCAAAAGGTGTGCAAGCCAGCGTCATTTTTTAAAACAGCCGTTCGCTGAAGCGGTTCCGGCGTTCGCGTCTCAGGGCATGCAGGATCCTACATATCATAGTTCATAGACTCGCCACCCGTTCGTTGCGATGAACGCGCATGGATACGCGCCGGCTGGTAGGCTGGAACTTTTCTCGCCTCCGTCAGGCAAAAGGTCTGACGTAGGAGCAAGTCGCTGACCGGTCCGGTTTCAGCCATCAATAGATCAGCGGTCTTGAAAGCGGGAGGCGCAACCCGAAGATCATCCAGCTCTTTGAACTGGCCGCGAGCCTCGGCGTTGGTCCGATCGAGCTCCGCGCCGATCTTCAAGGCCAGGACTGACAACGCTTCTTTGGCCGATCTGACTCGCGCGGCCAGGAGCTTTGATGCACTCACCGCTCACCTCCCACCTGAACAGCATGACGGCGTCGCGGCAATTTCGATTGGCGCTCCGCGTCGACTCGGGCATCCGTGCCAATCGCCCGTTCAGCCGCCATTGCGCAGATCGCCGCGGCGACGCGGAACGATGCTTCAAAGGCAGGGATCGGCAGGAACTCAAAACGCGAATGAAAATTATGCGCGCCGGTAAAGAAGTTCGGGGTAGGAATGCCGCGGTCGGACAAGACCGCGCCATCGGTCCCGCCACGCATTGGCAGCACCTTTGCTTTGATACCGAGGGAGGCGATTGCCGCCGTCAACAGATCCGACGCACGGTCGTCGCCTGCCAGCGCATCGGCGATATTGCCATAGGTATCGCTGAGGCGGAGCTCGACCGATCCGTCAGGATAGCGGGCGCGGATGATGTCCGTGGCATCTTCGGCGGCGCGCTTGCGCCTGTCAAAATCGGCCCTGTCGAAATCACGGATGAAGGCTGTCAGACGGGCCGTGCTGTCATCGGCGACCAGGGTCTTGAACCAGAAAAATCCGGCACGCCCGTCGGTATGCTCAGGTGTGTCCTGGCGATCGAAAAGGCCGATGAAATCGACCGCCATCAGCAACGGGTTGACGAGAACACCTTTCGCCGACATCGGATGGGCACTGACGCCGCAGAACGTCACGTCGACGGAGGCAGCATTGAAGGTCTCGAACACCACTTCGCCCAGCTCGCAGCAATCGATCGTATAGGCGAAGTCGCAAGCGAAGCGATCAAGATCGAGCGCCTTTGCCCCGCGCAGCCCGATCTCCTCGTCCGGAACGAAGGCGACATGGATATCCCCATATCCGTCCCTGGCATCGAGACGGGACAAAAGGGTCATGATCACGGCGATTGCCGCCTTGTTGTCGGCACCAAGGACGCTCGTTCCATCGCCGACGATAATGTCCGCGTCCTTCCATCCACGGATTTCTGGATGCTCCCCGACACGCAGCCAGATGTTTTCCGCCTTGTTGAGGCAAAGATCCTCGCCGTCGAAATGAAAGATTTGCGGCCGGATCACCGGCGACAGGCCGACATCCACCGTGTCGAGATGGGCGATAAAGCCGATCGACGGAGCCTGCGATGTGTTGCCACGCTTGACGGCAGTAAGCACTGCGTTGTCGTCGAGCACGACATCCTCCAGTCCGAACCCGCGCAATTCCTCCGCAAGCATTTCGGCCAAACGCATCTGTCCGGGCGAGGAAGGCAGATGAGTTGCATCGGCATCGCTCTGGCTTTCGATCGACACATAGCGGAAAAAGCGGCCCACCAGTTCTTCGCAAAGGTTTTCTGTCTTCATCGGATCCATCAAAAAACTCACTGTCGATATTGCCCGCCTTGCCATCCCACCGGGCAGCTCGAAATGACCTGCCCGGTGGAAAGCCGTCGCCGTGTCCCTGTCCTACGGCAACGAGGACGGTTCACGCATGGGCGCGCATGGCGGTTCTGGCCTGTTGGGACGGTGACGCCGCCCGGATGATGCCGAGATCATCGACAATCTCGACATTGGTGCCAAGCCCTGCCGACCGATCCCTCACCCTGCCGAGGATACGGGCCGCGGTCGCACCGGTGACCCGATGCGGAACGAGGCGATGTTCGAGAGCAGGATTGGCAAGCCCCGCCTCACCACCGATGACCACCGGATGAAGTTCGATCGCATCGAGACGATTGTCGCCGTCGAAGCGGCAGGTGGCGACAACGCTTTCCCAGACCTCCGGCCCCGTCCAGGTCGACTTTTCCGACCGGACATGGAAGATGAAATTGCCAAGGCTATAGAAGATCGGCCGGCCCTTGTAGATCTCGATCGGCTGCAGGACCGGAGCGCCATGGCTGACGAAGAGGCTAGCGCCGGCATCGATGCACTGGCGGGCAATACCACTGACCCAGTCAGGCAGCTGGTGCCAGTCGGACGCCCAGTGGTGATGGTGCAGATAGGCGATCACCAGGTTTCCGTCATCGGCCGCTTCGGCAATCGCCGCGAGGTTCCGCTGCAGGTCGAGGGGATCGACCTTGACGTTGCGCCCCGGGGGCGTTCCGCGCCTGAACACGGCACGGGCGATTGCGATCTCGGCGCCGTCGATGAGCCTGAGCGGATCGTCTGGCTGGCTGTCATTGGCAAGATCGATCGCAGTATAACCAACGATATCGCGGATCTTCTTGATCTGCGCGAAGGTCGTGTCGTCGAGATCGATGACCTGCGAAACTTTCAGCCGGTTGACACCCGGTCGTGACGGTCGTTGCTGATCGGCATCTGCCGCATACATGAAGTCTGGGCCGGGACCACCATCCATCGCCACAAGCCCGACCCGGGTCCGCCCGACCCTGACCTGCCCGGGCAGCGACGCTTCATCCTGATCCCGGCCGATCCCGGCATATAGGAACCCGCGCTTTTCGACTTCTTCGAGCGTCGTCAGAATGCCGGGCGGGCCGAGGTCGAACGCGTGGTTATTCGACAGGGAAAGGGCGCCAATGCCCATCGCCTTGAAGGTGTCGAGGACGACCGGGTCACTGCAGCCGAAAAATGATCCCTTCAACGGCCATCCCCCATGCGACCCGAGCAGCGTGCCCTCGAAATTCGTGAAGGCCAGATCGGCGCCCTTGAGGATGTCCTGGACGGCCAGGAACTGCGGGTCGGTGATGGTGCGAATGTCATACTTGATCAGGGACTGGCCGGTCAGTGCCAGGGTAAATGTCTCAGTCATGCGATGTCCTCCTGTATCGGCAATTCCGTCATGAAAATCTGGCGGTCGCGATGAGCGTCCCGCCGGCTCGGGCAAATCCCGGTTCAGCGGGTGAACCAGCTGGATCGCGCGGCAATCAGCTCGCGCGTATAGGGATGGGTGGATTGCGAGAAGATGTAATGGGGGCTGCCGGCATCCTCGATGCGGCCCGCCTTGAAGATATGGATCTGATCACAGAGATCCTGGACGAGAGCGAGATCGTGGGAGATGAACACCATCGTCATATCCGTCTCAGCGATCGCCTCTTTCAGGAGCGCGACGATCTCGGCCTGGACCGATACGTCGAGAGCCGATGTCGGTTCGTCGGCAACGACGATCCTTGGTCTTGCAAGCAAGGCTCTGGCGATCGACACGCGCTGTTTCTGGCCGCCGGACAACTGGTGTGGATGGCGCGACAGCAGGCTGCGCGGCAAACCGAGGCGTTCCATCATCGCAGCGCAATCGGACGGCCGCTCCACGTCGCCCGCGCCATAGCGGATGCTTTCCCGAAGGATGCGCTCGATCGTCATGTGCGGATTGAGCGACAGAGACGGATCCTGGAAGATCATCTGCACGAGGCCAAGAATGCCACTGCGCCGGCCCGGTCGCGTCACGTCGAATTCCCGCCCGTCAATGGCGACGCAGCCTTGCGAGGCAAATTCGAGCCCGGCCATGATCCGGCCGATCGTGGTCTTGCCGCTGCCACTCTCGCCGACGATCCCGGTGACCGATCCGCGGAGAAGATCGAAGGAGACGTCGCGCAGCGCGAAAGGCTTCTCCGTCACGGCCGTCTCGCCCCAGGGCCAGTATTTCGGGCCGGTGGTGGCAAAGCTGCGGGACAGGTTGCGTACCGATAGGATCGGTGTCTCGGACCTGCCGTCACTCCATTGCGGCGATGTGCTGCGGACTTTCCTTGCTGCCATCGTCTGTCGCAGACGGGGAACGGCGGCAAGCAGGCTTTGTGTATAGACATGTTGCGGACGATCGAGGATCGCGGCGGTCCGCCCCTGTTCGACGACTTCTCCCTTGCGCATGACCAGAACCCGATCGGTAATCTCTGCGACCACGCCCATGTCATGGGTGACCAGAATGACCGACAGGCCGCTTTCGTCCACCAGCGAGCGCAACAGGGCGAGGATCTGCTTCTGTACCGTGGCATCGAGCGCCGAGGTCGGTTCGTCGGCGATGATCACGTCCGGGGATCCAGCGAGCGCAATCGCAATCACCAGGCGCTGCCTCTGGCCTCCGGAAAACTGGTGCGGATAATCCGCATAACGGCGCGCCGCGTCGGAAATCCCGACCCGCGTCATCAATTGCAGGCTCACCTCTTTCGCTTCGCTGACGGTCAGGGCAGGGTCGAGTGCCAGCACTGTCTCGCGGATCTGCTTGCCGACCGGCATCAGCGGATCGAGCGAGGCCGTGTGATCCTGGAAGATCGCAGCGATCCGGTGCCCGCGGATGTCTCGCTCCAGCGTCCGATCATCGATCGGAGCGCCTTCGAGCCTGATCGTGCCGGAGACCCGGACGAATTGCGGTGCCAGAAGCCCGAGTATAGCATTGCCGATGGTCGACTTGCCGGCGCCGGACTCGCCGATGACGCCGAGAACCTCGCCATAACCGAGACTGAAATTCACATCGGTGAGGATGGATACTGGTCCAAACACGGATCGGTGTTCAAGGCTGAACCCTTCCATCTGGAGCAAGGACGGGACGACGGGTTCCTGGATCATCGTGCTGCACTCCTCGGGTCGAGGCGGCGACGCAGGTCGTCTCCGACAAAGTTGATGCTGGCGACAAGACATAAAAGCGCGAGCCCAGGAAAAAGGCTGATCCAGTACTGGCCCGTCATCAGGTACTGAAATCCGTTGGCGACAGCCGAGCCGAGCGACGGCTTGTCGAGCGGTACGCCGAGGCCAAGGAAGGAAAGCGTCGCCTCCAGTGCGATCGCATGGCCGATCTCGATCGGCAGCAAGGTCAGGGCCGGCGCGATGCTGTTGGGCAAGAGATGCCGCAACAGGATCCGGAGCGTTGGCATGCGCAACAGCTGGGCGGCATCCATATAGGACTTGCGTGTTTCGCTGAGGGCGACGCCGCGGACCATGCGGGCATAAACCGCCCATTGGACGATGATCAGGGCAAGGATGATGCGATCGACGCCCGGTCCGAGCGTGACGATGGCGATCAGCGCCACGAGAATGGTCGGAAGGCTGAGCTGCAGGTCGACCAGACGCATGATCACTGCGTCGATCCAGCGCCCAAAATAGGCGGCGGTGACACCGGCGGCGAGACCGATCATGGCCGCGGCGAGCGACGAGACGATGGAGACGACGAGGCTGATCCGCAGGCCATAAAATATGGTGCTGAGGATGTCGCGGCCGAGCCCGTCCGTCCCGAGGATATAGGCATAACCGCCGCTTCCGACAGTGCCGGGTGGCGATGACGCATCCCATCCTAACACCTGCAGCGGATCATAGGGGTTTTGCGGTGAAATCAGCGGCGCAAGAATGGCGACCAGAACAAATGCCGCAAGAACGATCTGCGACCCGCCCGCCCGCAGGCGCAGCCGAAAAAGCCCAGCCGTTCGGTCGAGACCGGGACGCTGAAGGAGAATACGGAGGACAATGGCTTTCATGATTTAAACCTCTCAGCTCAGGCGCACGCGCGGGTCGAGGATGGCGTAGAGAAGATCGACGAGCGCATTGAGGGTGACGAAGGCGACCGCAACGAAGGTAAGCGTTGCCATCACCACCGGCCGGTCGAGCAACTGGATGGAGTCGATCAGCAGTTTCCCGACACCGGGCCAGGCAAAGATCGTCTCGACGACGACGGCAAAGGCCAGCATGCCGCCGAACTGAAGCGCGATGATCGTCACGATCGGGATCGAGATATTGGGAAGCGTATGGCGCATCAGGATACGGCGGGCGCTCAGGCCCTTGGCGCGGCAGAAACGGGTAAATTCCTGCCCCTGGACCTCGATCGTGCCAGCGCGTGCCAGTCGGCAGATCAGGGCGATGTTGGGCAGAGCGAGCGCCAGCGCAGGCAGGATGATATGGCGCAACCCGTCACCGGTGAGCACACTCCATTCCTGTCCGAAGGCCAGCATGCTGTCGCCGCGACCGCCTGAAGGAAGCCAGCCAGCAAGGACCGCCAGGCCAAGGATGAGCATCATGCTCAGCCAAAATGACGGAACGCTCGCCACCAGAACGCAGAAGCGCAGCACGACCCGATCGAACGCCGATCCTTCATTCCGCCCCGCAAGAAGGCCAAGTCCAACGCCCACGGGTGCCGCCACGAGCATGGCGAAGACGGCGAGTTCGAGTGTCGCCGGAAGCTTGCCGAGCACCAGGTCCACCGCCGGCTGGTGATAGATATAGGAAGTGCCGAATTCGCCGCGGACGATATTACTAAGGAAGAGGAAATATTGCTTCCAGACCGGCTGGTCGAGGCCAAGCGCGGTGGTTGCCTGCCGTATATCCTCGGCCGTCGCAGTCTCGATATTGACGACGTTGAAGACGGGATTGCCGATACTATGGATGCCGATGAAAGCGATCAGCGACATGGCGAGGAGAAGCAAGGCGGCCTGCGCCAGTCTTCCCGATGCGATTGTTGCCCAGTACATGACCGTCTCACTCCTGGGCCGGCTCGGCCTGCATGGCCGTGGTCCAGCCTCGGGGATGCATGAGATAGGCGCCGATGCGCGGGCCATATCCGGTGACATGATGGAAATGGTAGAGGGGGATGATCGGAAGATCGGCCATGACAAATTCGGTTGCGTCGGCAAGCGCCGCGTCCCGTACCGGCCCGGCCTCGATGCTTTCGGCCTTCGACAGCATGGCATTGAACGTCGCGTTCCGGTAATGCCCGAAATTCAGCGCACCGGTGCCTCGGGCCTTGTCGGGCGACGCAAGCAGCGCATCAAGGATGATATCCACCGCCTCGCCGGACGCGCCGCCATACCAGAGCCCGTATTCACCCGCAGCACGCTTGGTATTGAAGACGGAGAAGGGCACTGCTTGCGGCTCGACGGTGATACCGATGCGGGCCCAGTTCTGCGTGATTGCCTGGAGGCTCTCGCTGTCGCCGGGATAACGTCCGGCAGGCCCGGCGAGCAGGACCCGGAACCCGTCGGGATAACCCGCCTCGGCGAGAAGTTTCTTCGCCGTCGTGACATCAGGCGCAATCGGTAGGAGCTTGTCCGACGTCCCGGGCAGACCGTTCGGAAAGACCTGGGCTGCGGCAGTGCCGTATCCGGCGAGGATCTTGTCGACAAGGATGCCACGATCCGTCGCCAGGGCAAGTGCCTGCCGGACCGCGAGCTTCCTGAAGGGATTGGCGATTGCCGCTCCGGCCTTGTCGGTCACGCCGGGCAGTGTGTGGCTTTCCATTTCGAACTGAAGGAAGTTGATACGGGCAGCGCCGACACTAGCGATTTTCACGCCACGCTTCTTCAAGGCCGCGACATCGCGGGCGGGCAGGGCGTCGGCCACATCCACCTCACCGGTGGTGATGGCCGCGACGCGGGCGGCTGGGCTTTCAATCACACGTATGGTCACGTCGGGCCAAGCCGGCGCCCCAGCCCAATAGTCCGTATTGGCCGCAAGCTGCAGATATTCACCCGAGGCCCAGCCCTCAAAACGATAGGGCCCGGTACCATTGGGCGCCATACCGCCATTCAGCGCCTCGGTCGTGGCAAAGCCCTGGACCGGTTTCTTCATGATGAAGACTGAAGAGAGCGCGAGTGGCAGGTTCGGAACGCTGCCATCGGTCTTAAAGACGACCGCCAGCGGATCGACGACAGAGACAGACTTGATGGCGGAGACATAGGAGCGATAGCCGCCGCTCGGCGACTTCAGCTGATCGCGGATCCGCTCGACCGTATAGACCACATCCTCGGCGGTGAACGGAGATCCATCATGAAACCGCACGTCCGCACGGAGCTTGAACATCCAGCTCGTCGTGGATACAGCCTCCCATCCGACCGCAAGACCCGGCTGCAGCTGAAGTTCCTCGTCCTGAAAGACGAGCCGCTCGTAGATCTGCGACAGGAGCGAGGTGTTTTCATTGAGGTTGGCGTAATGCGGATCAAGCGTCATTAGCTTGTAAGCCGTGGCGATCCGCAAGCCGTCACCGGCCTGCACCCCGCTCGCCGTCATCGCCAGCAGCCCAATTAAGACCGTTGCGGCGAGGCGCAACCCGACATGCAATGCTCTAAGACTCTTCATTTCTTATCCCCTCTGATGATTTTGTGCAGCGGATCGATCGCAGTCACGATGAGACCACGGCAGTCGATGAAAAGATGAGTTCGCCCCGCCCGCGGGCTGCGCCCACGCGGGATCGGCCACGGCGATTGAAACGCAGCAGCCGAACCGCTATTTCCGTGGACACATGGGCGGGGGGCGCCTCGTCAGGATGACGTAAGGCAAAGTTGTGCTAATGTCGGAATCAGCCATGATCCGAGCTCCTACGGCTTGGTTTGTGGTCAGGTCGCACTCGGTGCTGTAACACCGGGAGCGGCCGCTAATCTGAGTAAGGCTTATACAAGGCGAATTTGCCATGCGCAACACAAATCACCCCGCACGGGGTGATATTACGCCGCTTCAGTGCCGCTTGGCACGAACTGCGCTGGGATGGAATATCGAAGCGCTCTCGAGCGATGCGAAAGTTTCGTCGCAAACCGTGAAGCGTTTCGAACGAGGTGAGGAGCTTCGACTAGCCACTGTGGATAAGATCCGAGTATCTCTAGAGCGGGCAGGAATAGAATTTATTCCTGAAAACGGCGGAGGTGAGGGGGTGCGTTTCAAATATCCGAAGCACGGATGACGCGGATCGGGCAGCGCAGCCAAAAAGTCGTCTGACGTGTGAAGATAGCATGCATTGCACTGCCGATGTTGACAATAAAGCATTGAATGGCCGAGCACTGATTCGTGTCAAGCCGAGACGACCGAGAGGAAGTATCCCGGTTAATCGCTGAAGCTGTAAACGATGGCCAAACCTTTTATGCGGAGTATCGGGTGACGGGCGCTGACGGTCTAGTGCAGGAGGTTATCGATATCGGCCGCTGCTACTATCACGGTAATGGGATGCCGCACCTCTGTTCCGGTATCGTGTGTCCAGTGAACCGGCTCCAGGTCCTCGGTGCTGCGTAAGCGGGCTCCTGCGTTTCTGCGTAGAAATCGAACGCGAAACAACGTTAATTCCATGGGCGAGACAGCGCGGAGGCTCCAGTGTCAGAGATATTCATTAGTCATGCTACGGCGTAATGCGTGACAGCGATTGGTGATCCATAGCGTTAATATCGCCGCTCCGGACAGCGGTGATCATCCGGACGATCCCTAGGGAAATTTACGGGGCCGCCGATGTTCGCAGGGGCACAATTCCCAAGTAGTCGAGCACAGGCGTATACCTAAAGCTGGTTCGCGCTCAGATCCCGGCGCGCCGAAGATAGCAGACGCTGATCGGCCGACAGGGCAAATGGCTTGGTTCGACATGTTTTTCAGTCCTGTATGCGGATCGTCGCTTATGGACAGCCCCCGGCGTCGTGAGCTTAACGGCGGGCCTAGACGGTATGACCTGCTTGAAGCGCAACGGGCGCAAAAACGAGCCGAATCCTTTTCCAAAGCACGGATAGCCTCATCCGCGTTCGATACGGCCATATGCTCGAAGCCTGCTTCCGTCACGACCCCTTCGAGGTTTGCTTTGATGAAGAATTCGTCTTCGGCTATGAGAACAAGCAGCTTGCTACCGTCGCCGCTAATGATTTTCTGAGATGTCTCGGCGCAATCATCGACCATGAGCACGTCCTGCATTGGCAGGCGGGAGCTCTAAGCCCTCAGCCGCCAGCGCCTACGAATTCGTTTGCTGACGATGACGATGACGATGACGATGACGATGACGAACAGATAGAGCTTTGATGTGATAAGTCCATCCTCAATCCCACGGAGCTTGGGGGTATTGGCCAAGGCATTAGGCAGCGTCCTGATCCGCCCATTCTTCCGGCACCAGTTTTCGACAAACGCGCGTGAACAGGGGCGACGTTCACCAAGGAGACGACTGATGGTTCTCGTCCCTTCGAGATCGAAGAAGCGCCACAACGTGACAATTGTGCCACCTCAGTCCGATCATTCTATAGCCGTGCGGCTGCGGCTCGGTCCGCTACTTTGACCTCTACGGCCACATTCATCGATAGGAAGGCGTCCGTCCCGCCGACGAAGCTTCCTGAAATCGGAACGGCTTGGGTGATATCGCGGGTCACGGCGACTGGGATGAGGTTGGCGCCGCCCATGCTGCGGTTCGTCGGATCGAATGTGATCCAGCCAGCGCCCGGAACGAATACTTCAGCCCAAGCATGGGTTGATCCATTGTCCATCGAACCGGTGAGTGAACTGTCCGGGTTGAACAGATAGCCCGAGACGATCCGGGCGCCGAAGCCCAGGCTGCGCACCGCCTCCACGAATAATAAGGCAAATCTCTGCAAGAGCCCCAACCCCGGTCAAGAGTGGTCAGCGGCGATTGTGTGCCTTCTTCTTCCCGGCTTTGGTAAGCGATAGAAGATGCGATGCCCAGACTGATATCCTTGAGAAGGGACAGCGTATCCGTTGGCCTTCTCGCGACGAAGCCGCGCGCCCATCTCGCAAGCCGCTGCTCGACGTCCTCATACTGCTGAACTGTCAGCGCACCGAGGTCAGTCCAGTCGTTGTCGGAGTACAGGAAAGGATAGTTGATTGCCGACGCCGCAATGTCGAAGACGGGCCATGCAGATGCCGTCAAATCGACGGTTGCCATGCTGTCCACAACAAGGCTTTCGCTGGGCGTCTGGAATGTCGCTGAGGCGATCGCATTGCCGAATACGTCGGTCGACCAGGTCAACTGAGCCTCGGTCGACATGGAAATCTCATGGCTCAGCAGCCTGAGCTCGCGGCCTTCACGTGGCCTGAGCATAAGGCGGTGCGGCGACAGCGACACCTTCTCTTGAAAAACGTAAGTCGTACGATGATGAATGTTGAGCGTCGGCATAGCAACGGGTCCTAAAAAGCTGAGGGCGAGGGCGCTGCCCCTGAGACAGAGCAATGGCATAACTTCCGCGCGCCGCACCGGCTCATCAACGCATCAGTCCGGCAGCCCGAAGCGCACCGTTGATCACCGTGCTGACGCCTGGATCGTCCCGACCGCCGATGTTGTGCACGGCGCTCGGCTTTGCATATCGCTTGTTTTTCTGAAGACGCCCGTTGCCCAGCCTGTACGGCTGCCTTCCGATGAACAGCGACATCGTATGTCTAGAGGAGGAGTTCTGCCCTTCGCGCGGACTTAACATCAGACAACGGGGGAAAGCTAAACCAGGAAGCAATAGCGGTAGGTCGTGTGGTGTCCTATGGGAAGCATCGGCGTACCCTCTCCTTGTCGGCGCCACGCGACTGCAACCAATCCACTCTATCACACCCATGCTGGCCAAGTGCCCACGGCTCTGCATGGCTCGTCGCCCAGCCCCGGGACCCATCACAACACCCGATTGCCCTGCGGATCAGATATCGCTGATCGATGGGAGATGCAGCTTAACCTCCCGACGCTGCTTCTCGTCCAAAGGCTCGATATGCTCCTTCCAGAAGGACGATGCCATGGCCGGTTCATCGTCCCACCTTCGAGTGCTGACGATGTTGTCGTCGACTTTCACTCGCCGACGCCCGCCGAGGCGCAGGTACTCCTCGGCCAGCCGCAGGGATGGCGTCGCAGCATCTTCGCGAATGCCGGTATCTTCACTTGTTTTATTCTTTTCCAGGAACACGACCAGTGCCTCACGCTCGGGACCGAACGGCCGCTGGTTCAAGAAAGCATCGACCGACGATCTTGTCTCGTGGCCGCCAGAGGATGCGTTCCCCCGGTGGAGGACGAAAAGCGTGCTGGTCGCAGCGTCCTTTCCAACGAACCACTTGTCTCCATTCGAACTCGAAGCAAATTCTTGTAGATCGGTCATGTCGTAGTCCTCTTTGTCAGCTGACAGTTCATAGGATACGGAAAGCAAAGGCCTACCGGACCAGCTTGGTCGCGACGGTGATCCCGAATCTCTGAGCGTCGCAGATCAAAGCTCACGTCGGTGTCCCAAGAGTCCGTCAGACCTGTCGCCGATCAGGCGAACCGGCGTGAAAGTGGATAGCCTGGCGCGTCATAGAGCGCGAATCTGATTCTGATCAAAGCGCGCTTCGTCAATCTCCAACATAGAGCCACGCTGCTGACTGTTTGGCATGTCCTCTACGGCGAAACGGAGGGCTTCGGCAGCTGTCTCGAACCGCCGATAGCGAGGGCCGCTCATTCCAGCTTTCGACTTGCCGGCGTAAACTCCAGCCCCGCCCAAATCATCGAACCGAGTCAAATTTGCGCCCTCGCGGTTGCGAGCGGATGACGGAGGCGACGGGCGGCGTCTCGGACGGTTCGTTCGCTGTCGCGCACTTCGCGCTTCCGCAGTTGCATCCGTTTTCGAAGGTTCAAGAGCTTTTCGGCACTGGAACCAACTTCGGCGACAGGTGCGTGAAACAGCGCTTCTGCGGATTTTCGGGTGGTGTAGTTTGTCATTTTGTCCTTGAATAACGACCATGGTATCGCGCCCTTTGCGATGATATTAGGGGCGACAGCGCCAAGCTATTTTTTGCTGACACTCGCCGTGTGGCCGCCGGTGAGCTTGACCTGCGATCCAGATGGCGCGGGTGCCGCTGCTGCGGATTTGTCTTTTTTTGGTTTACGGATCTCGCGGTTGCTACGGGTTTGGCCTTTGGCCATATGTTTTATCCTTTGGCGCCCGAAAAAAGTCGGCGCTGTTTGAGCTGGAGTGATTTGGGTCGGCGTTCGTCTCGAAGGAAATTTGCTAAACTGGGAGGAGCGTTGTGCCCTGTAGGATCGTCCTCATGCGGGTGTCTCCGCCGACGTCGAAATTGGGAAAGGCTCTAATCGCCGCCGAGGGCAGATTTCGCGGAGCGTTACGAGTAACCACGGTCTCGAGAAGCGCGCGAAGGGTCGCTTGCTCATGATATCCGAACGTACTGGAACGAGCCAGATTTTCTGAAACGTAGCCGGAATACTCGTTGGAAGACATCACGTCCTCCTCTCGGTTGGGTAAGGCCGCCGGAAAGACAGCGATTCCTATGACACGGCGACTGCGTCTGCCACATGCCTGCCTCGCCGTTTGAGCAGGCTATTGTCATTTCTGCCTGCAATGCCGCCCGGCCGGATGTTGCAGCGGTCGAAACCGGACCCGTCCTTTCGAACGCTTCGGAGATTAAATTGCCAATCTCTGTGGCAGGAAAAACAAAAGGCCGGGCATGAACCCGACCTCTCACAGTCATTCAGCCTTGCTGCCAGTACATCCGTGGTCAGCGGTGCGAATGACCTTATTACGCCGCCTGAAGGTTGTCGGCAGAGTTCTTGCCAGACTTGCGGTCCTGGACGATGTCATAGGTGATCTTCTGACCATCCGAGAGTGAACGCATGCCGGCGCGCTCGACGGCAGACACGTGCACGAAGACATCCGTGCTGCCATTGTCAGGCTGAATGAAGCCGAAGCCTTTGGTGGAGTTAAACCACTTTACAGTACCAGTGTTCATAACGATTTCCTTTCGAAGCAATCGTTGTGGTTCCCGCGATGCTTTGCGAGATAAGATCGATTATTTGAGAGGAAATCCGACGGGAGCATAAAGCTCTGGAACGACGTCACAAGCATTGGTCGATAAAGAAGATATAAGCTCAATTTTTGGTTTTGCAATGCCTATCTCTTTTTTTTCTAGGCTCCTGCTGTCTTGGTCGTATCGAACCTGGGTCGCCCAACCAGCCTCGCGTGCGGTCAATGCCGGCCTCCAGCATGCGGCCCTGAATTTTCCAAAGGACTTTCGCTTTTAACGGCAAGGTACACCGTGGACCATACCCTTGATGAGATTGATCTCGATGACGGGTTTGCCGCTTTCATTGAGCCAGATCTTACGACTATCGCCATTGATGGCTCGATCACATCCGGTGCGTCGGAGACCTTGGTGCACGATGGCCCACTGATGGACCATCTGCTCGGCATTTCGATAGCATGCCCTCCGCCATAGGCGGTTCCGTCATTAAGCCCGCCGATGATCGCGCCGGCAGCTAACAATTCGGGATAGGTCGCCAGCATGATGTGCGCGATCGCGTCTCCGGCGGCTGTCCGATGATGACGGTCTTATCAGGATCCAACCTTGCGACTCGCATCCGTGCAGTACGACGACGAGCGGCGTTTTGGGAGCGAGGACAGTCGGCAGGTGAAGCCGGCACTTCAGCAAGCGGGGGTCGAACAGAAGTTGCTCAGCTCGATCAGCTGGCGCGTATGTATATGCTCTGGCACATCGGTTTCCTTTGCCCGCCATGGGCACAAGTTCCAATATGAGTAAGAATGCTGCGCCGCGTAATTTCCTTTGCAAAGATATGCTGATCTCTGCTGGGATGATCTCATTGACCCCGAGTGACCGGCGCGATAGCGGCCGCCTCAGGAAACGAGACCAAACGCCGGCTTCCTTCGTCCCACAGGACCAGCTTTACGCATTGCAGGCTCTGCCACAGCGTGATTTTGCCGATTTCGGCGAGTTCAGGATGGTTTCGAAGGACCTCCGGCAGGCGATAGTAGGGAATCTTGCTGGAGAGGTGATGCACGTGGTGGATGCCGATGTTACCGGTCAGCCAGCGCAGAGGACGCGGCAGATCGTAATGCGAGGCACCGTGCAGAGCGGCCCTTGGAAATTGCCACTCCGGCTCTTTCGACCAGTGCGTCTCCTCGAATTGATGCTGCACATAGAAAAGCCAGACGCCAATCGACCCCGCCAGGAGGACGACCGGCAGATGAACGACAAGGAAGGATACCGGGCCGACCGCCCAGATCAGGAGCGCAGCGATCACCATCACTGCAGCGTTTGTGGCCATCGTTGACATCCAGGGAAGCACGCCATCGCGCATCATTCCCATCGGCAGCCGTTGCTGAAACAGGAAAAGCCAGGCCGGGCCGATGCCAAACATCACCAGCGGATGCCGATAAAGGCGATATCCAATCCGTCCCCACCGCGATCGTCCATAATATTCTGTCACGGTGAGAGTGGTGATATCCCCGACGCCGCGCTCATCAAGATTGCCGGCCGAAGCGTGATGCGTGGCATGCGCCCTGCGCCAATAGTCATAAGGCGTCAGGGTAAGGATGCCGAGAACGCGTCCTGTCCAGTCATCGAAGCGCCGCCGGGCAAAGAAGGAGCCGTGGCCGCAATCGTGCTGGATCATGAACAGTCGCAGTAGAAATCCGGCTGTCGGGATGATCAGTATCAAGCCCCACCAGAAATCGTAATGAACCGCTAACCAGGTCAGCGTCCAGAAAGTGGCGAAAGGGATCACTGTGACGGTCAACTCGAACACGCTGCGGCCCGCATGCGGCGTGCGATATTTGGCAAGGATTTTGAGCCAGGCTTTTTCGTCCGACCCTTGGTCCGTGGATGACTTTGTTTCCACGATCATTGTTGCTGGCCCGCTTTCTGCAGGGCTGCCGTGCGATAAAAGTGTTCAGCGTGCTGATAAAGGTTCTCCGCCTCGACCCGGTCACCGGCTTGGGCGGCTTCTCGGGCTGAAACGACAAATTGCTCATATCGTCTCATCAGGTTCTGCGGGCTCGATATCACTGTCTTATCCGCTGTGGCCCGAACGCGGGTGCTGGCAGACGGAGTAGAATTTCGGCGTGGTGATTTCAAAAGAACAACTCAAGCCGTCATAAGGCTTGCTCCATAAAGGCCGGGATTTCGGGAATATTTGACGGCGACCAAATCAAGCGGACTCGCAAGTGGTTTCGCCCCTCAGGACGGCATCGCAGTCGAGGGACGTTTACCCCGGCATTGCGGCCGTTTGATGTTACCTGGCTCCCGTGTCGGCACCAAACGATGATAATCCAATGTAGGGAGTCAGCCGGTCAGCGTGTCCAGCAGGTCGGCGATCTTGATCGTCGAGAAGTTCGAGAACGTGTCACAGATGGCGTAAGGTAGCACGATCTGATCGTTGTGGCGCATCGCGCCGCATGTGTAGACGACGTTTGGAACATATCCCTCCCTTTCCGACGGCTCCGGGTGAACGAGCGGCTCTTTCGAGCGAGCGAGAACTTTGGACGGATCGCGCTTGTCGAGAAGGGCTGCGCCGATTGCGTATTTTCGCACGGGTCCCACACCGTGGGTCAGAAGCAACCAACCCTCGTCGAGCTCGATCGGCGATCCGCAATTCCCCATTTGCACGAATTCCCATGGAAATTTCGGGCCAAGAATGATCTCGCCGCCATTCCAGACGTGGAGATCGTTTGAGCGGATGAGATAAAGGTTTTCATTGTCCTGGCGACCGATCATCGCATATTGGTCGTCGATCTTTCGCGGGAATAAAGCCATTCCCTTGTTCTTGGCGGCTGTCCCGGCGAGAGGCGTCATCCGAAACGACAGAAAATCTTTGGTCTCGAGGAGCTCGGACCGAATGTCTCTGCCATTATACGCCGTATATGTGGCGTAGAAAGATTTCTGACCAGCCTCTTCGAACTCGACGAAGCGAGCATCCTCGATGCCGTTCGACTGCGCGGCGGTCATCGGAAATATCACCCGTTCGCTGATTGGCTGTTCGGAGGAAAATTTCAGTTCCAAAGGCTCATCGGCCGATGAAGGTGAGGGATTGTCGAACGAGGGAATGGACGCAAGCCGCGCCGTGGGTTCGATGTCCACGAAGCCATTCTGATCGACAATTCCCGATCTGAAGGTGAGAGACGAAACATGTCCTTCGCCGACCGCACGCAGGCTTAAGATAAAGCGCTTGCTGCCGCGCGACACGCCCGACTGATCCGCGTGGGCGACTATGCTCGGGTTGAACAAAGCGGATGCCTCGAAGGAGTATTCGTGCATGAAGTATGCGCCGACGAGTTGGCGTTGCACCTTGTTGAAAGCAATGTGGGGCGTGAACGCTTCCTCCATTTCGATAGCGCGCTTTTCGAACGTCGCCAGCAGATTGCGGTGTCGGCCCTCGAAGTTTTCGAGAACCTCGGCCAGTTGCTGCTCTGCGACCTCAAGGTCGAGGCCGAGCACGCGATCCACGATGTGATTGGCCCGCGTCTTGTCCGTCGGTTTGAAGTCTCGCGGTTCCGTAGCGGGTTTGAAGCGCCGCACCACGACGCGTGTGGGATCGGGTCGTAGGAAAAGTGCCTGGCGGTTGAGAAATGCTGTCTGTGACAAGATGATCTCGATCTGAGTTGAGGCTGCGATGCATTACGCGGTGAGCGCGCGAAGCGGAGCGAGTGTCGAAGGATGACCGCTGGCACGCGAAAGCTTACGAAACTCCACAAGGCCGAGGAGATAGCAGACCACGGATTCGCCGCCTCTGTTTTCATTGAGACGCGTCGGATGCAAACCGTCGCGGCAACTGCCTTTTTCGAGATCCACAACTGGCAATGAGAGATCGTTGCTGCCGAGAAACCAGGCGAAAGCCTTTGCGGCCTCTTTTTTCCATGTGATGTCGTGGCTGACCCGCCATGCGGCATGACAAGCAGCGATCGTCGCTGTCGCCTCCAGAGGCTGTTGGTCGAAGACCTTCACCTCTCCCGTCCGATCCGTAAAGCCATCTGTGCCGATAGGCCTGAATAGTCCTTCAGGGTTCGTCTGTATCGTCATCAGCCACCGCAAGGATTTGAGCCCTGCTGCCACGTAATCGGGGCGTTCAGCACTCAATCCCGTCGCGATCAGGGCCTGAGACAGTCGGGCATTGTCGTAGGAAAGGCTCTCCTCGAACCAGCTCCATCCTATTTTCCCGACACGGTGGAAGATATCCACCAGCCTGTCGGCCAGTGTCGAACGGATTTGCTGGGCCAACATGTCTTGAGGGGAGGCTGCGCAATAGCCGTCCAGGCCCAAGAGCGCAAACGCCCAGGCGCGTGGCGAGCCAAAACCTTCAACAGTCGGCAATGCTTGCGCGAACAGGGCCGCGGCCCACGTGCGCCGGGATGGGCTTGCGTCGCCGCGGGCGCATTCTCCAAGAGCCCAGAGCGTTCGGCCGTGGCTGTCCTGCGATCCTTTATCTTCCAGCCAGCGTCGGTCGAAGCCCATGAAGTTTCTAAAATGTTTCTCGTCAGGGTTCCAGGCGTGTTGCACGAAGGACGCGAAGCGCGCGGTGAGGGCGTCCGGCAACAGTCTCTCGCCAGGTTCGTTGAGAGCAACCGACAACAGAAGCGCGCGGGCATTATCATCGACACAGTAGCCGTGCGCCCGATCCGGCACGGAATAGACGGCATGTTGGAACAGCCCCGTATCGTCGCACATCGACATGAAGTAGCCGAGCTTCGGCTCGGGGAGGGTGGGGGCCTTGCGCATCACGACATTCGTTGGTGCTGCGGGCTGTCGTGCGGGATTTTGAAACGCCACCTGTAAGAACAATGCGAGATAGCGCTCGGCGGTCTTTTGCCACGTCATCGGACGACTGTTTTGGTATGCCCGGCGCCGCATTGGGTCGCGTCTTGTGTCGTCCGTGAGAAGCGACGCGATCTCGCGGCCGATAGCCGTCGCGTCGCCGAATGGGACGAGCACACCACGGCCGTCGGCCAACAGTTCTTGTGCGTGCCAGTAAGGTGTAGAGACGACGGCCTTCCCAAGACCGAAGCTGTAAGCCAGAGTGCCCGATGTCATTTGGGCCTCGTTGAGATAAGGCGTGGCATAGACATCGCACATGGAGATTAAATTCAGCAACGTTGCCTTGTCGACGAAACGGTCGAGAAACACCACGCTGTCTTCGACGCCCAGGTCGTTTACCCGTGTTACCAGGCTCTCGCGATAGGCCTCACCTTGGTCGCGTACGAGATTGGGATGGGTTGCTCCGAGGATAACGTAAACCGCATCGGGCCGGTTTTCCAAGATCAAGGGCATGGCATCGATCATGACCTCGATGCCTTTGTTCGGTGAGAGAAGGCCGAACGTCAGGATCACCGAGCGCCCGTCGAAGCCAAGGTCAGCTTTCGCGACTGCCGGTTCCGAAAACGGCATGTCGGGAATTCCATGGGGAACGACCTCTATCTTGCCGGCCGGCACATGATAGACCTCTGACAACAATGTCCTGCCCTTTTCCGCCATGACCACCACTTTGGCAGACAGGTCGACGAGTTCGTTCAGGACGCGGCGCTGGCCGAGACTTGGCTCCGCCAGAACCGTGTGCAACGTGGTGATGATCGGCATCTTCAACCGCGACAGCAGCGCAATGATATAATCTCCGTCCTCGCCGCCAAAAATTCCGAATTCGTGCTGCAGGCAGGCGACGTCGAAATTGCCGGCGTTCAGGACGTCCGCGGCATGAATATAATCGTGGCGGTTGTTATCGGCTATCGTGAGACGGACCTCCGGCGGGTAGTCGTAGATTTGACCATGATCCGTCATTGCCACGATCGCCGTGGCGACATGCGCGGGAGATTTTGAAACGGCCTGCTGCAGATCCGTCGTGAAAGTCGCGATACCACAGCGGCGCGGCAGGGAGTTGCCGATGAATGCGATATTTTTGAGCTGATTCATAGCGAAGCTCCTGACGAGCGGAATGGAATGACGCTTCGCCCTTGGCGACCTCTTTCCAGCTCGGAACCGGGTTGCGATCCGACTTCGGCCGGGAGCTGCCTCAGGAGCCCGATCGTGGGGGCGCTCGCTGCGGTGGCAATGAGCAAGACAATTCCGTCAGGCCCGACATGGATGGCGGCACGATCAGCTTCAGCGAAAAACCCATCGCCGATCGTCGCCGTCAGCGATCCTATTGTGCCGACTCCCGCGACGACCAGAGCCCAGCTTTCGCGGCTCACGGTCCACTCCCAAACGGTGTCGGCAGGGAGGTCCAACCGTTCGAGGGTGAAGAACGGACAAGACATAAGCTCGGCGCGCTCGACGGTGATATGGCGTGGTAGCTTCCTGCTGCTTGCCGGTTCCAGCCGTGCCACGGCTATGGCTTGGTCGATATGCAGTTCTCGCGGACGTCCATGATCCCAGATGCGAAACGTCGTCTCGTTGCGCTGCTGGAGTTCAGCAATGACCAGACCTGCACCGATGGCATGCACGGTGCCAGCCGGAACATAGAACACGTCACCGGCCGCCGCCTCCTGCCAGTCGAGAAGGCCCCCAATTGATCCGCCGAGCGCAGCGTTCCTGAATTCGAGCTGTGTCAGTGGCCGTTTAAGACCTACGGCGACCTGCGCCCCGTCTTCCGCTGCCAACACATACCAGGCTTCGCTCTTGCCGCTTTTCATCCCCATCGACTTGGCGGTAGCATCATCGGGATGAACCTCTATCGACAGTGTTTCCCCTGTAAAGAGGAGCTTCAGGAGGAGTAGACGGTCCGGCCCTCCCTCTTCGCCACAGTCAAACGAGATTTCGCCGACCGGGCTATCCTGATGGTTTTTCGATGCCCATGGCCCGAGATCAAGACGACCCCATGGCTTCAGAATTGTTCTCACACTGGCGCGGTCGATTGTCATGGTGGTCTCCTTGATCCCGCCGCTAAGATCGGGGTGACCTGAGATCGGAGTGTGTTATTGCCGCTGCGGCGCTGTCGGTCCGGATCTTGGAAACAGCAAGGGCAACTTGGTTTGCACGATCAAATTTTCGACCGTTACCAGTTCGTCGGGTGTAACGAGTCTTGAGGTTGCTTAAGGAGCGATAGACGGCGCCAGCGTTTTTTCGAATTCCTCCCTCGACACAGGCCACGCCTCTGTGCGCCCGTTGGAGCTAAGGAGTAAGGTCATTGTCGTATGATAAGCCTCCCATGTGACGTCGATGGGCTCCTCATCAATCTGAAGCTCGAAGACGCCTGGTGGATGAGGTTGCGCCATCCCGGGAAGCTGGAACGGTCGAATGATAGCGATGCTTTCCACTGTTGTCTTCATGACGGCACCGTTCCTGTCGAGAGAATGCTGAACGCTCTGTGGGGGGCCGATCCTTTTATCTGCCGGCATTTCTGAGGAGGTCTATTTCCTTGGCGATGGAGCCGAGGAGCTTCCGCAATCGGTTCTCCTCCACCTGACCGAGGCGAAACCTTTTCGCAAATTCGCTCACAAGCACAGTTTTCGCTGTTCCTGGTTGAAGCGTTGGAGCTGATTTGGCTGGATGATGCACGATCGTATCCTTTCAGGATCACGGTATGCTCAACGAAAATGCGCGAGATCCAGCGTGATGGCGCTGGATCGCACTTTGGAATAAGCAGAGGTCGCAGCTTTCAGAATTCTTGGGCGCAACTCATCGAACGCCGTCAAATAATCTGCCTCAGTGGAATCTCGGTGCGACTTCTCGCAGGCCAAGACTTCAGTCGCCAGATAGAATTTGATTTCGAACATCCCGTCGTATCCAGTGAAACGGACACAGCGATTTCTGTGGTCAAAACTACGAGCTTCGTTTGGGAACGAGATGCCCATCAACGCCAACCCTCATCTTGCCACCGATCAACAGCGCTACCCTTGGGTTGGGGATCAAGGCTTGCTCGTGTCGGCGACTGTTTGCGATTGCCGAGAGAACTCAGGAGAGCCAATTCGGTCGTCACACCGCTGCGGAACTCGCCTAAGAGGAAGAGCGAGGCGTCACGCTTCATGTGGGAAACTCGCGTCCGACACGTATTCCCGGAAGCCTGCGAGCCTCAAGACCTCCCTGACCAACCTGAAGCCGGCGGGTTTGAGATGCGGTGCTGCTGGATTGGAAGACATGAAATCCTCCTTCGTTGGGGCAAGGTTGTGCACCCTTGGTGACAGCGCCCTGAAGACGAGCCGTCACTGCCACCTAAGTCGTGCTGAAATACTGGATTACAAGGGGGAGGTCGGGCAAAGACGTCCGGAGCCATAAATAAGGACCGTTGAGAACTAAGCTCGCAAAACCAAAAAAGGGGAAAGGACTGGCATCGACGCGAACAAATAGCGGGCCGGAAGTTCAGCTCCCTTCACGAGCTTAAGATTTCTACAAACCGAGCGACTGCACGCACTTTTTGCGCTCAATGTGGCGCCGTTCGGATAATTATGCTCATTTACCTATCTAGTAGTGGGGCGCGTCGGTTTCACGTCTGTCGATGTTTGGCGAGCGAAAGGTGCAGTTCGCAATATAATTGTCTGTCGTGCATCTCGCGATGCCCGACGTCAGATTATTCTCAACGTTTACGCTACCCTGCTAGACGTGGTCGAGCAGATCCGCCACCGAGTTAATCACCAGCTTCGGCCGGAAAGGATAGCGTACAATTTCTGCTCTGTCGGCGATGCCACTGAGGACGAGCACTGTGTGCAATCCCGCCTCGATGCCAGCAACGATGTCCGTATCCATGCGATCGCCAATCATGCCGGTACCTTCCGAATGAACGCCGAGCTTGTTGAGCGCGGACCGGAACATCATGGGATTTGGCTTGCCGACGATATATGGCTCGCGGCTGGTCGCACGAGTGATCAGTGCGGCGACCGCCCCGGTAGCGGGAAGCGCGCCTTCGGCACTGGGTCCTGTCGCATCAGGGTTGGTTGCGATGAACCGGGCTCCTGCGCTGATCAAACGAATTGCTTTCGTGATTGCTTCGAACGAGTAGGACCGGGTTTCACCAAGTATGACATAGTCTGGATCGGTGTCTGTCATGATAAAACCTGCCTCGTGGATGGCAGTGGTCAGCCCGGCCTCGCCAATGACGAATGCTTTGCCTTCCGGGGTCTGGTCCTGCAGAAACGCGGCCGTTGCAAGCGCCGAGGTCCATATGCGTTCTTCCGGCACGCTCAGTCCGCTGTTGTGCAGCCGGGCACTGAGATCGCGGGGGGTATAGATCGAGTTGTTGGTCAGGACCAGGAATGGTGTATCGGTCGCCCGCCAATGCTGAATGAGTTCTACCGCGCCTGGAATCGCCTTGTTTTCATGCACCAGTACCCCGTCCATATCGGTCAACCAGGATCTAATATTATGTTTGCTCACTTTTGGTTTTCCTAACTATACTGGCGCTCAGATCCTCGGCCGTGCTTAACGAAATCGGCAGCTCAAACGTGGGGCAGCCTTCACGGCAGATGAAACCGAGCATTTGCAGAAGCGCTTGATTTTGAGAGCCGCGCATCTCGACCGCCGAATTTGAGGACGAGCACCATTGGGATGGGCCGTTCGCACTCATATCCAAGATGAAAGTAGGCACAGATCTTCATAGTAAATGCCTTCGCGAACGCGAATCATCGTAGGATTCGCTTATGCGGCAAACGCCGGGATAGGCAATGCGTTCCGATCAGCTGAATGCGGATATGATACTATCATCCGTGGTGATATCGACCAGGACGCGCATCTCGTCGTATCCCGAAACTCGCTTCCTCAGCGTTCTGGCCGCGACCCGCCGGTCGGCTAATCGTCCGGCCTCTTCTCCAGGTCTCAACTCTCAGCGAACGCCTCGGGAGCGGGCGTAACAATTCTTCCTCTGGCTCAGTCAGGTCGATCCACGCCTTCCAATTTGTAGGGTGAAGCACGACGAGCTGCCGGTTGTGGATGTGCTTTACATCTGGTCCCGGCTCCATTGTCAGCATTGTGAACGCCTCCGGCTCGCCATTGCGACCGGGCCGCCAAATCGCGGCAATCGCCATCAATGGCGCGCTCATAAGCGTGAAACGGTATTTCGTCTTGGGGGATTCCCTCCCCTTATGCTCGAAGAACGCGCTCGCGAGAACAAGACACCGGGGACTGTCGGTGAAATGGTTCCCGCTTGATCGAAGGTTGAAGACCGGGCCGCGAGTCTGCGTGGGAGGAAACCCGAACTTCATCTCCTTGAGCTCTAGTATATTGTCGCCAGCTGCTCGGATGACCGGGGTCATCTGGCCAATTTTGATGTGTTTGGCGGATGGTAAATCCACCTCCGTTTGCCGCGTTAGGCTACCAAGCGCGAGATCCTGCATCACCTTGCGGTAATCAATCGTGTGGCAGAGCGCGCGTGAGATAAGGTGCAGTCCGGCTATGTCCTGCGAGGGCAACCTGCTCCGGTGTTCCGCTTGCGACGATCCGGCCGCCTTCATCTCCGGCACCCGGCCCGATATCGATGACCCAGTCGCTGGCTGCAGCTAGGGCCATGTCGTGATCGACGACAATTACTGTGTTGCCAGTCTCAACCAGCGCGTTGAGCTGTGCGATCAGTCTCTCCACGTCCGACGGATGCAAGCCCGTCGTCGGTTCGTCCAGCACATAGAGCGCGCCGCCCTTCTGGGCGCGCTGTAGCTCCGTCGCCAACTTGATGCGTTGAGCTTCGCCGCCGGAGAACTCGGTCGCGGGCTGGCCGAGCCGCAAGTAACTCAGTCCGACCTCCTTTAGGACTTTCAGCGACGCGCGAACGCTTGGGACGTCGTCGAAGAAATCCCATGCGTCGGCGACGGACAGCCCGAGCACCTGTGAGATGTTCTTAGCCCGATACTTGATCTCCAAGGTTTGCGGGTTGTAGCGGGTGCCATGGCAAGTCGGGCAGGGGGCATAGACGCTCGGCAAGAAGAGCAGCTCGACCATAACGAAGCCCTCACCTTCGCAGCGGGGGCAACGGCCCTTGCCAACATTGAAGGAAAACCGACCGGCGTCGTAGTGGCGCTTCTTTGCTTCTGGAGTAGCGGCGAAGAGCGAGCGTACATGATCGAAGAGGCCGGTATAGGTTGCGAGGTTGGAGCGGGGCGTCCGGCCGATCGGCTTTGGTCCACCTCGATGAGGCGTCGGATCATCTCTATTCCGCCTTCGATCCTGCCCTGCGTCGGCAGGCCCGGCTCTACCTCCAGGGCGCCCTCGTCCTCAGCATCGTTTTCCACGCGAACCGGAGCGCCGAGTGCTTCGCCGACAAGCCCAACGAGCGCCTGGCTGACCAGACTCGACTTGCCTGACCCGGAGATACCAGTCACCGTCGTCATGGCCCCGAGCGGGAAGGCGCAATCGACGTCACGGAGGTTGTTTCGAGTGACGCCGGAAAGACGAAGCCACCTCTCTGGTTTCCTGCGAGGTCCAGGAGATTTCTCGGCTTCTGCAAACAGGTGCCTTGCAGTTTGGGATTGTGCGATCTTCCGTAGGCCTTCCGGCGGACCGCTGTAAAGGACCTCACCGCCCAGTTCACCAGCGGCCGGGCCTACGTCGACGATCCAGTCGGCATGGCGGACAACGTCGAGTTCGTGCTCCACGACGAATAGCGAATTTCCGACCGCCTTCAGCCCGTCGAGCGCCCGTAACAGCGCCGGGTGCAGGCCTGCAGACGGCTCATCCATGACATAGACGACGCCGAAGAGGTTTGAGACGACCTGGGTCGCCAGACGCAGCCGCTGCAGCTCGCCCGGAGACAGGGTCGGCGTGCTCCGCTCAAGCGTGAGGTAGCCGAGGCCGAGATCAAGGATGACATCCATCCGTCGGCAGAGGTCTGCGGCGATCCGCTGGACGACCATCGCCTTTTCCGGATGCTCTTTCCACATGGTCTTAAGCTTCCCGGCATCGGCATCCGCGTAAGGCGCGAAGATGTCGGAGAACCTCGCCATCGGCAGCCTGCTTATCTCGGCATAGTCGAGACCCTCGAACCTCACCGAGAGCGACTCCTTGCGCAGCCGCTTGCCCTCGCACAGCGGGCAGTCGCTGCTGATCATGTAGCGGGCAGCGCGCTTCTTCATCATCGCACTCTGCGTCGTCGCGAAGCTATGGGTGACATGCCGGCGTGCGCTCGAAAACGTCCCCATGTAAGAAGGCTCGTCCCTCCGTGCTATGGCACGCTTCACCTGATCGTGCGTGAGACCCGGATAGACCGGCACGACGGGCTGCTCGTCCGTGAACAGGATCCAATGGCGGGTCTTCTCCGGAAGCTCTCGCCAAGGTGTGTCGACATCGATGCCGAGCGTGATGAGGATATCTCTCAGGTTCTGCCCGCCCCATGCCAACGGCCATGCCGCCACCGCGCGCTCTCGGATGGTCAGAGAGGGATCCGGCACCATGGACGCCTCGGTTACCTCGTGGATGCGACCGAGACCATGGCATTGCGGGCAGGCGCCCTCAGGCCTGTTTGGTGAAAACGATTCTGCATCAAGGTGCGGTTGACCCGGCGGATATGTGCCTGCCCGTGAATAGAGCATCCGCAGAAGGTTTGAGATGGTCGTCACGCTTCCGACCGAGGAGCGTGCTGTCGGCGATCCACGTTGCTGCTGTAGAGCAACGGCGGGCGGGAGGCCTTCGATTTGGTCGACGTCAGGTACGCTCATCTGGGTGAAGAGACGGCGAGCATAGGGAGACACAGATTCCAAGTAGCGGCGCTGGGCCTCGGCGTAGAGCGTGCTGAATGCGAGCGACGATTTTCCGGACCCGGAGACGCCGGTGAAGACGACAAGTGCATCGCGTGGAATGTCGACGTCGACGTTTTTGAGGTTATGTTCCCGTCCACCTCTAACGCGAACAACGCCATCAAGCATCTCGATCGCTGCGACTGCATCATCATTAGGTCGTCTCGTCATCGGATTTCCTGCAGCTGCGCGTCGAGGGAAGATAGTTCTCAAGACGCAGCGATCAACGGCTCGTCCGTGATGAGTAGATTTCCGCGCATCATCAATTGGGGGCGTGCGGCTTCATCAGCGGTCGGCGGCAGTCAATTTCGTCCATGCCGTATCCCAGCACCGGCCCCACGAGGCGGACGAGTGGCTCACTGACATCGCTGATTTGCATAGCGATCGACATCTGGGTTCGTCTCGACGCCGACGCTGTGTAAATCGTGAGAGCGGCGGCGAAGCTGTCTTGGAGATCCGCGGAAGACGTCCCAATCCGTCCCCCGTTCGCCGTCGGGAAGTTTCGATCTAGTGTTGCGAGCAGGAGGAGGGCGCATCGATGCGCCCATCGGGAGCCCGCTCGGAATAAATTGCCTAATCAGCAGCCCCAAGTTGAATTTGACCGGCTTAACTTTTGGTACGTCTGAGTTCCATAAGTTAGATCACTAAGGAACTTTCCTTGTCCACGCACGTTCGCCTCCCTGCCGGCACCTTGCCCGCAGGAGGGCTGGCATGTGTCGAATGACCGATCACCCGTTAGCGCTCAGGACGCCTCTGACCGCAAGCTTGTAGAAAACCCGTTGCAGGACGAGCGCATGCTCCTCGCCTCCGTTCTGCAGAACCTGCCCCTGGGAGTCGGCGTCTATGGAAGCGACGGCAGTTTGATAGATTCCAATCAAACCTTGCGGGACTATGTGCGTCTCGACCGTCTACCCTCGCGACAGCCTGCGGAAACCCGCCTGTGGCGAGGATACGACGAACACGGACGACTAATCGGTCCAGGCGACTATCCCGGAGCGCGCGCCTTACGTGGCGAACGCGTGATCCCAGGCGTTGATTTTCTTTACGCGGGCGGCGATGGACCCGAGCGCTGGATGCGCGTCAGCGCAGTTCCATTTCGCCGCGACGACACCGAAAGCGACGAAGCGATCGTCGTCGTGCAGGACATCGATGATCTCAAACGCGCGCGAGAAGAAATTGAGGCGGCCGCTGCTAAATATGCCAGCCAGTCACGCTTTCTCGAAGCGACGCTGTCATCAATTCCTGACCACGTCTACGCATTCAATGCTGACCGCAGATTTGTGTATGCCAATCCGTTCATGCTCGGCTTGTTCGGGCTGACAGCAAGCGAAATGCTTGGCCGGACCTTCGACGATCTAGACTATCCGCCCGAGCTGGCAGCACATCTAAACGATCACATCGACCGCATCTTCAGGGACGCTGTGACGGTCGAGGATGAAATGTTTTTTAAGAGTCCTACAGGCCATGCCGCTTATTTTACCTATCGCTGGGGTCCGATCTTTGCTGCTGATGGATCAGTTGAACTCGTCGTCGGCGTGTCGCGAGACACCAGCGAGCGGCGGTCTATCGAAGAGGCTTTGGAAAAGAGCGAAGCGCGTTTGCGTGCCGCAACCGAGCTGGTCGGCCTCGGCATTTATGGGTGGGATCCCGTAACGGGCGTACTTGACTGGGACGAGCAACTACATGTGATGTGGGGGCTTTCGCCGGGCGACCCGGTTGATATGTCAGTATACGAAGCAGGTATCCACCCGGACGACCTTCTCGGTGTTCAGGAAGCCATCGCCGCCTGCGTTGATCCGGCGGGAGATGGTCGCTATGCAATTGAGTATCGCGTGATCGGACGGGACGACGGCATTACCCGCCACATAGCGACTTCGGGTCGGACGGAATTTAGAAGCGATCGCGCGGTGAGTTTCATCGGGGCCGCCATCGATGTTTCCGAGCAACGTCGCACTGAGGCCGCCGTGCGAGAGAGCGAAGCGCAATTCCGCAGCTTCGCCGAGAACAGCAGCAACCTGCTTTGGATCGCCGAGACGAAATCGCGGGCGATTGTCTACCGCAGCGCTGCCTTTTCACGGATCTGGGGTGAACCTATGGATGAAGCACCAGATAACCTCGATACCTGGATGGAAGGCGTCCATCCTGATGATCGCTCTGGCGTGCTGCGCGCTTTTGAAAGCGTCATGGCCGGCGAGGTCACGCAATATGAATACCGCATCGTGCGACCGAAAGACGACGCAATGCGCTGGTTGCGGGATACCAGTTTCCCGATCCGTGACAGCCGTGGCGTCATTACACGCATCGGCGGCATTGCCGAGGACCTGACACAAGAGGATAGCCGGCAGGTCTATATCGTTAGCGTCACGGAGTCCGAAGCGCGCAATCTTGCACGTCTGGTCCGTATGGATGGTTATCACGCCCGTATCTTCGCTAGTGCTAGCGCCTTCCTCGACATAGCACCAGTTTTGGCGTCGGGCTCTGTTCTGGTAGACCTCCGCAGCGAGCGAGAGGACGGCCTCTCTATTCTGCGCGAGCTCAAGGCACGCTCAATCGCTTTGCCGACCATTGCACTGGATGATGCCGCGGCTGGGGCTGATGCAGCCGTTACAGCAATGAAGGCCGGTGCGGTCGACTTCATCTTGTTCAGCGAAGAGGCTGGGCTGCGGGAGAAGTTAGGCGCGGTCCTTGCAGAAGCCCATGCGGCTTCGCGGCCGGCAGCGCGAAACGAGGAGGCCAATGCGCATATTGCCCGCCTGACGCCGCGGGAGCGCGAGGTTCTAGGCGGGCTTGTAGATGGTGGCACCAACAAGATCATCGCCAAGGCACTCGGCATCAGTCCCCGAACTGTTGAACTGCATCGGTCTCAGGTGATGAGCAAACTGGGAGCCGGCAGCGTAACCGAACTGGGTCAGATTGCGCTTGCGGCCGGCATCGCACCATCCGCAACGGGCGCAAAGACGCGGAAACTTACCTAGTATTCGTCCGAGTGTTCAGACGACCCCCGAAGAGAAACGATGCGTTGGCTTGGGCGAGCGCCGTGGCGCAACCTCGCACTCATTTGTTCGTGTAACCCACAGCCCGCCTCAATGTCACTTCGCTGTTGGACCCTCGACCGATCCGGTGGAACATCGAATGATTCAGAACAAGGCAGCAGGCCCGTCCTCTTCCGGTCAGTCAGGTTCATTGGATGATCTGTTGCTGCGCGAAACCTATCATCGATGCAGCAACGATCTTCAGCTCGTCATTAGCTTGCTATCTTTGCAGAGCCGCCGTGCAGTGAATTCCGAAACCCGCGACGCACTGGCAGACGCCATGGCTCGCGTTGCGATACTGGCCCGTGCCCGCACAGAACTTACCCAGCGGCGTCCTCCAAGCTTAGAGGGCGCTCTTCAAGAGGTATGTACGGTCCTGCTGAGCCAGGCTGAACCACGTTCAATTCTGATTTCGATGCAGATCGAGTATGAAGTGCATGGATTACCACCAGAGCACATCGCTACTCTGGCACTCGTGGTGAACGAACTCGCGACCAATGCTGTCAAACATGCTTTCGAAGAAGGGAAGGCAGGCCACATCAGAATAGCGGTTCGCCGTTATGATCAGCACCATGCGGCGATCACGGTGGATGACGATGGCATTCCATTTCCGGTACCTCGCGGCGAAAAGTCGGCCGGTATTGGGTTGTCACTGGTCAAGCGACTGGTCGCGTCGGCCAATGGAGTGTTCATCCAGCATGCAGCCGAGTCCAAATGCTTCGAGATCAGGGTGCCTGTAAATGGCACATTGGATCAAACTCGACGTGCTACTGCCCTGAGGTCTTAAGACGACAAGATGCCGATGTTGATGCCCGCGTAGAGTTCCTTAGGGAATGTGCGAGTGCCTGGTGCCGTGAAACATGAGAAGCCTTCCATACAACGGAGGATATTTACATGGAAAACATTGCCCGCGACACATCACGTGAAGCCGCCGCGCCGGCTGACGGGGTTGCGAAAGGATTGTTCGTCCGCCTCAGAGTAAAAAAGGGGAAGGGCGACGAGGTGGAGGCCTTCCTACGTAGCGGCCTCGAAGCGGTCAGCGAGGAGCGCGACACCACTACGTGGTACGCTGTGCGCTTCGGCCCGGAAGACTTTGCCATCTTCGACACCTTTCCGGATGATGCGGGGCGTCTTACCCATCTTGCTGGCAAGGTCGGACGCGCACTTGTTGCTCGATCCCCCGAGCTATTCGAGGGCACGCCGGAAATCGAGCACGCCGACGTGCTTGCCTACAAGCTGCACCGCCGAAGTGGGCAGGTAGGCTAGCCCCTACCAGACAGTGGAAGTGTCGCTACTAGCGCCGACCAAGAGTGGGCAGAATGACTATGTGATGCTGGCCGACATTTTTCCCACCGGCTGGCACTGCACCGAGCTGGCAGGACTTTGCCCAGGCGAGTCGATCGTTATCTATGGAGCCGGACCGGTCGGCCTTATGGCTGCCCATTCTGCCATGATCAAAGGCGCCAGTATCGTCATGGTCGTTGATCGTCATCCCGATCGGTTGCGGCTGGCGGAATCAATTGGCGCCATTGCCATCGATGATTCCAAGAGCTCGGCGGTGGATCGGGTGATGGAACTGACGCACGGCGTGGGAGCCGATAGGGGCTGCGAGTGCGTCGGCTACCAAGCTCATGATCCAGAGGGCCAGGAGCATCCTAACATGACGATGAACGACCTGGTGAAGTCAGTGAAGTTTACCGGAGGCATCGGGGTCGTCGGTGTCTTTGTTCCGCAGGATCCCGCACCGCAGGACCCTCTCTACAAGCAGGGCGAGATCGTCTTCGACTACGGCCTGTGCTGGTTCAAGGGGCAGACGATCGGAACGGGTCAGTGCAATGTAAAGGCGTATAATCGACAACTGCGCGACCTGATCTTCACCGGGCGCGCCAAACCCTCTTTTATCGTGTCGCACGAGCTGGGACTCGATGAGGCGCCCGCCGCGTATCAGCATTTCGATGCGCGTGATGATGGCTGGACGAAGGTCATCCTTAAGCCCGCCGCATGACAGCCGATCCGCTCTGGGCGGCCGCCGGCCGCCCCTTTCGCTCTATCGTCTCAAACGTCGAGGAATACCATGCCGATGTACGAATATAGCTGTCCCGCATGCGGACCATTCACGGCGTTTCGGCCACTGGCGGCGTTCCGCGAACCCTGCGCCTGCTCGGCTTGCGGCGCCGCGTCGACGCGGGATTCACTGAGCGCACCGGCCCTCGCAAGCATGGACCGGGCTCGGCGCGGGCCTGCCTCGAACGGCCGCGAAAAGAGCAGTTATCCCACAGCTAAACCCGCACATCCGGCGGGCTGCGGATGTTGCGTGCGTCGGTCCCCTATCCCGGTTGCTCTGTCCTCGACAGGCCGCGTTTTTACCTCGAGTGGGCCGCCGCGACTCGGATCGTGAGGGCTTCACAGACCCGATTTATTGAAAGGAGATCGACATGGCCTCTCAAACCCTCAATGGCGTCACAGTGGCAATCCTGGTGACAGACGGCTTCGAACAGGTCGAGATGACCGAACCGCGTAAAGCGCTAGATGAGGCGGGCGCCGAAACACGGCTCGTATCGCCCAAGGACGGTCAGGTAAAGGCTTGGGACTTCACGGATTGGGGCGAGACCTTTCCCGTCGATGTGCTTCTCGAAAGCGCTCGGCCGGAAGCCTTCGATGCGCTCCTATTGCCGGGCGGAGTCATCAATCCCGATAACCTCCGGACACTGCCAGAAGCGGTTGCCTTCGTGAGGGCATTCTTCGACGCGGGCAAGCCGGTCGCGTCGATCTGCCACGGGCCCTGGACGATTATCGAAGCGGGAGCCGCTCGCGGGCGGCGCCTGACATCTTGGCCTTCCCTGAGGACCGACCTTCGAAACGCAGGCGCGGAGTGGGTGGATCAGGAGGTCGTCGTTGATCAGGGACTGGTCACGAGCCGCAAGCCTGACGACATCCCAGCTTTCAATCGGGAAGTCATCAACCTGTTCGCCAGTACACGCGACCAATTCCAACAGACAGGTGCCGATTGAGCGCCGCGGGTGGTCCTGCGCCGGACGGACCCTCCCTACCCAGTCAGGAGGGCATTGAGCGAAGGCCGTTTGGACTTGCCTCGCGCGAGGTTTCGGTGATCGGCCAAGGGACCTGGTACATCGACGACGCGCACCGGCCGACCGCCATCGCCGCCCTTCGCTGCGGTCTGGATCTTGGCATGACCCATATCGACACTGCAGAGATGTATGGCGACGCCGAAATCGTAGTAGGCGAGGCAATCGCCGGCCGGCGGGATGAGGTTTTCCTTGTCTCCAAAGTCGTACCGAGCAACGCCTCGCGCGCCGGTACGGTAGTGGCATGCGAGCGTTCGCTCACGCGCCTACGCACCGACCGTCTCGACGGTTATCTCCTGCACTGGCGCGGCTCACACCCGCTCGAGGAGACGTTCGCTGCGTTCGAGCACCTCCGCGAGCAGGGCAAGATCCTATCGTGGGGGGTGAGCAATTTTGACGTCCCCGACCTCGAGGAGGCCTGGAAAGCAGGTGGTCAAGATCGGATCGCTTGCAACCAGGTCCTCTATAATCTGGAGCAACGCGCGATCGAGCACTCCGTCCTGCCCTGGTGTGAGGCGCATGGCGTAGCCACAGTTGCCTATAGCCCATTCGGCCACCGCAACTTTCCGGATGCGGGTTCGCCGGGCGGCCGCGTGCTGGCGGAGATTGCCGCAAACCACCAGGCCACGGCGCGACAGGTGGCGCTTCAATTCCTGGTGCGGCAGCAATCGCTATTCGCCATCCCAAAAGCTTCAACACCTTTGCACGCCACCGAGAATGCGGGTGCTGGCCTGCTACGGCTGACCGATGACGAACTCCGTCGGATCGATTCGGTCTTCCCGCGTGGCCCAATGCCGGAGAGGTTGCCGATGCTGTAAGCCAAAGGTGTTTCCGTCTCAATCAGTGGGTGCTTGGTGATCTATAAATTTCTTGCTTTAACAACGCGGCAGGTCGGACGTTCACATGCCATCAAGAGCTGTAACCATCAACGATTAGCGGGCCCATATGGGCCTGACTTGTTAGGCTCACTCAACGCGCTAAACCGTACGGATCGCTGAGCCTGCTCAGATGATGATGTAGCCGATCAATAATCGCACTACACGTGGCGGCCCGCCTTTGCACGAGCCCGATCGGCCGAATTATTTACGGTTCGCCAAACGGCGCCAAGATGGTTGAGGACGCTGGCCAGCCAGCTTTTGCCGACGCCAACTGGTCCAATCAATAGCAAGGAATAGCGCTGTCGGATCCAATCGCAAGTGGAAAGTGCGCTAGCTATTGGCAGGAAGAACCTGAAGGCTTGCGCCGGCTCGAGGAAGAGCCATGTCTTTGAACAATTGTGATACCAGGCGCGGTCGTAATCCCTGTCGCTGGTCTATCAGAAGATACGACAGTTTCTTTATCTCGAGTGTGATCACGCCCGCATTGTCATGGCGGCGATAATCGTTTACGCCGATCCTGAGAAAGCCATTCTCGACCGCCCAAGCGGCTATCATATCCGCGTTCATAGAGGTCCCGCAATAAGAGTTAAGAGCGCTGACTTCAATCGCGCTCGAGCAAATCGCTTTGCCGCAACACCGGTACCGCGCCCCGTGCCCCTCACCTAACGAATTCAGTGTGGTCGTGCAGTTCTTAGCCAACTGTGACCAGAAAGACTCGCTACACGCCGGTGTTTTGGTGACCCGCTTTCACTTGCCGCAACCGTTTCGCTTACTGAGATCTGCCGGACCTCGATCACCTAGCACAAGGGTAGACGAACCAAGTTTCCTTCCCGCGATGACGACTACAGGCACATTCCTATTCGCACTTGACCGAAAACGACGATCCCGAGGAGAAAGCTTCTGAATTTTAGTGGCACTACTGTAACGAAACACCCAACGGTTTATTTGGTACTGTATCAGATAAAACATTTGAGGGCTTGAAGCAGGGCCCACTTCTCTCCAACCGAAACGAGACAGCCCGTGCACTCCGAACCCGTCACCGTCCTCGTCGTCGAAGATGAGGCCCTAATCCGTCTTGCCATCGTCGACGACCTGGAAGTAGCTGGCTTCCAGGTCCTCGAAGCGGACAGCGCGGCAGCAGCAATTGCTGTTATCGAACGCCACGCTGATATCCGAATGATCTTCACCGATATCGACATGCCGAGTACGATGGATGGCCTAATACTTGCAGCGTTCGTTCGCGATCGTTGGCCACCCATAAAAATCATTGTCACATCCGGCAGGGGTATTCCGGGTGCCGCGGAGTTGCCGCCCGGCGTTCCTTTTTTTGCAAAGCCGTACGACTTCGAGCACGTCATTCGATCGATACACGCGGCGATGAACGCGTAAGGCAGCTCTGCACGCTCACCAATTGCTCATTAGCGGCCGGTTGCCTGCTTAACCGAGGAAGGCACGACACGCGTGGGATGAGGTCGACGTCCGGCTACCGTCTGAACCAAGAATGACATTGGTCAGCCACCTTTGTTGTTAACGCCTCGGACTACTGTGCTTGAGTTTTCGACAACCTAAAGTGGAGACTGCGCTCGTTGAAAAACTAAACGTTGACGCCAGTCCGTTTGCAGCCTATGTATCTCAAATCGATCTTTTGCTTGCCGAGCTTGTCTACGGCGTGATTGGCACCGCGTTTTAAGCGAACTTCTCTTTCAAAAATAGTCGGTTCATACCCGCGTAGCATTTGCCTCGCGGTCCCTCAATCTATGCTTTGAATGGGTTCATCATGACCACTGGGACAGTAAAATGGTTCAACTCCACCAAGGGCTTCGGCTTTATCCAGCCTGACACCGGCGGCGCTGACGCTTTTGTTCACATCTCCGCTGTCGAGCGCGCCGGAATGCGCGAACTCGTTGAAGGTCAGAAGATCGGCTTCGAACTTGAGCGCGACATGAAGTCGGGCAAGATGTCGGCCTGCAATCTGCAGTCCGCTTAGTGATATCTGCTTCCCTTTGACCACGGATGTACTGGCATCGCCGGAAGCACTTATCAGTCTGAGGCCAGGCGGCTTGCCTGGCCTTTTTAATTTTGGTCGAACGACCGACGATGGAGGAATCCATGACGGAAACATACAGCAAATCTCGCCAGCAAGCCGAAATCGCCTTCGGCAACGTTCAATCCCAATTCTTTTCAAAGAATAACGCAGTAGAAGAGCTGCAGTCGGAAGAACACGCGCGCGAGGCGAAGACATTACGGCTTAGAGAGGCGAGGCTTGCGAAAGAGCAAGCTGAACGAATGTCGGCAACCGCCGCGCTCGTCGCCAAACGCGCGAAGGCGCGCTGACCGCGCCATCGGCGCTTAGGGGCATACCATTTGAGAAACTTTGGAAACACTGAACTCGCTGAGCGACGATCCGCTGCTGCTCATGCGAAAGCGTTGCTCCTTGCCGCTTACCAGGTAGCGATGACCGCTAACGATCCCATACGGGATGCAAAACATGCCGAGCGCACCGCACTTGTTCAAGCGCGCGACTTACGCCGCGTAGAACGAGACCGTCTCAAAGTTGAGGAGCGTAATCGACGCGACGCCGATGCGGCCGAAAAGCAAGCAGCTATCGAAGCTGTTGCGTTAGCGGAAACGGAGGAGCGCGCGATCGCAGAGAGTGCAAGGATGAGACGTGTCGGTGAGGATGATGCTGCTCGGAAGGCCGCGCGCGATCGCCGCTATGCGAACCGCAAGGGTCGGCAGGCCTAAATCGCCAAGAGATCAAACCGGGGCACGTCCCGCCTTGACGAAGCGACCGCTCCCGTGAGGGCCGCATTAGGAGCATGCCATGTCACCAGACAAAAACGAACTGCAGGCGATCAATACAGCTTGGCAGATTGCGATCCAGGAAATCCTGCGGATGGTGATACGCGATATGTACCACGGAAGCGGCGAAGAAGCTTTCAACACACATATCAAACGGATCGAAGAGGCCGCAGTCGACAGCATCCAAACGGACTTGCGGCTTCGTGGCACGGACGAGTGGACTGAGGTTTTGGTCAAAGAGCAGGCGAGCAACTTTGTTACAACGCTGCTGACATCCTTTACCTACGATCGTGCCTGATCGCCAACCCTCCAGGTAGCACGTAATCAACGCATCCAGGTGCGGCCATCCTACCAAAACAAAAAACGGCTTGCGATCGAGCTTGACTGCGGGAGCGCACCTGGAACACCGCCACGCCTGGCTCGTTTGGGTGCCGGCGTTATGAGTATCGGTCCTTTCCTATCAAGCAGATCGTACGCGCTTTTGCGTCTCGATCAGCAACGTAAAGAACTGCATTTGATGATCGATAAACATGATTTCTCCATCAGTTCAAATGGCGACCGGTGGTCGCTTGAAAAGCATCAGGTCTCGGGTGAAACGGTGGTGGTGCACGAAGCGAACGCGCTTTCAGGCGGACAGGTAACCCGCATTCCTGTGGCGGGTTTCCTCAATCGCAATGTGGGCAAGCCCGAATTTGAAGCCTTGCTGCAAATATTGGGTCAATCGCACCCGAGGCCGGAAAGCCAGCTCAGCGAGGATCAGGGTGAAACATCCTCGTATGCGACCGCGATGCGTTACCTCAATCTCGGTGGACGACGCCGGGCGAAGGTGGACGACAATATCGTCACCACGCGGTCATGGGAGAATGATCCTTCCGAAGCAGAGGCTTTCTGGCAAGCAAATGTCGAAACTCTCGACGACAGAGGTCGACGAGATGTCGCGCTTCATCTGCCGAGCATCGGCGAACGATAATCGTTCAATGGATGGACTGACGCAGAGCCAGAAGCAACCTTTTTTCCTGGAGCCTTAGCATCAGCGGCGATCGAGCTTCACTCTGTAATCTGCGTAGGCCGCGATAAATGAAAATCTTGCATCCTCGGCATCGCAGCGATTTCTGAGCGCACTGTTGCAGTCAGCAATCGCAGCTCGGAAAGGCGCTCCGGTTTGATGGCGAAAATTTTCGTGAAGAAATTTGAGAGCCGCTCTTGGCCCAGTGATGGGCTTATCGAGCAGGCCATCTTGAACGAAGACAGCAAACTCCTACTCGAGACCGAAACCTACGGGATTACGGAGTTCACAAGCTTCCTTTTCCGGCGGGTTCGAATGGCCGAGAGTTGCAAACGTTCAAAGCGCTGAACGCTGCTGTTTAAGCTGCAATCGAATATGGCGCCGGGATTCCAGGTCTGTTTCCAATAATCACACGCGAAGTGGGAGAGGCGCGACCGTTCAGAGCGTTATTGCTGCTGTTTGCTGCGGCCGCAAACGGACGGTCTCTGATCGTCACCCAGCTGGTGCCCATCATAGACTTGTGCGCCTCCGTAGGCCCGAAGATCAGGCGGCCATCACAATCCACCGGCTTATCCGAGTACACGGTTCGCATATTTGTGCTCCAAGAAATACCTATGCAGCGCGCGGATGAGTAAAGGCGAAAATGAAGGTAGAGACTTAACCTAAACGACCGTCCTGGTAGAATTTCTAGTGCAAGTGAGTGCCGACGACGAGATGCGGATTTCCGGCGGCGTGCTGCCAATGCAACGGTCCTGAGTTACAGTATTCTCAGATGCTTGGCGAAAATTATGAGTGGGTCGATGGTTCGGGTCCACTCAAGACCCTTTCTCCATGCGAGGTCGCTGGGCGTAGCAATGCGCTTGGCTAACTTACCATATGGTTCCCCGGCACAAGGTTGAGTAACTACCGCTTGAGCCGGCGACCCCGTACGATCTCGGTTCGGCAGCAGGGGTGACGAAACATCTCGCCGAGTAGGTCCAAGACCACACTCGTCCTTCAACAGGGAACCATCAACAAACCAGCACGTTCTCGGCTTCGGCGGATGCTCGTAACCTCCCTCGGAACCGGCCCAATTCCCACGTCGAGCGAGAATAAAAGGGAAGCTGCGCATGATCATCGGATACCATGCATCTCATGAGCAATTTGCGCCCAGCGATTTGATATCATACGTGCAAGCTGCGGAAGATGCGGGTTTTCACGCCATCATGACTTCTGATCACATCGCTCCATGGTTATGCCGTCAAGGTAATTCCGGGAACAACTGGGCGTGGCTCGGCGCTGCAATGGCGAAAACTTCGCTCTCATTTGGCAGCCTGGCGATCCCGGGCGGCTGGCGCTACCACCCGGCCGTCTTGGCGCATCTTATCGGTACGATCTCCGAAATGTTTCCCGGCCAATTGCGCTGGATCGCGATGGGGAGCGGCGAGGCTCTCAACGAACACGTCGTCGGCTGCGAATGGCCGGAAAAGGCGGAACGCAATGCGCGCCTTCTCGCGGGCACCGAGATTGTCCGTGCCCTTCTGCGCGGCGAAGAGGTGGACCGGCGTGATCGCTGGTTTACGGTCGACAAGGCGCGGCTCTGGTCACTGCCAGCGACGCCACCTGCCCTGTTTGCCGCGGCATTGTCCGATGCGACCGCGCAATGGGCGGGCGGATGGTCCGATGGACTGGTGACGGTCAGCAAATCGAAGCACAAACTGGTTGATATGGTTGAAGCCTATCGCAAGGGTGGAGGGCAGGAGAAGCCGCTGGCGCTGCAAGTACAGGTCTGCTGGGCTGAGAGCGAGGCTCAGGCGAGAGCGGCTGCATGGGAAGAGTGGCGTAACGCAGCCTTGCCGCCCGCCTCCCTATCTGACCTTCGGACAACTGCAGATTTCGAGAGGGCGGCGGATAAAGTCAGGCCCGAGGATATCGACGAGGCCATTCCGCTTGTCACCCGTCCAGACCCGCTGATCGAGATCATCTCCACGGCCAAAGCGTGTGGATTCCAGGAGGTGTTCATCCATAACGTCTCCCGCGACCAGATCGGCTTCTTAGACTTCATGAAGCGTCAGGTGCTTCCCGCCCTGCGTGCATCCGATGCCTGACGGCCCGCGGAACCTCGTCATGCTGAGCGCCTGCAGGCGACTTTTGAGAAGGAATCAGCCTTGATCAACGACCTCTGGTACAAGAACGCTGTCGTCTACTGCCTGTCCGTCGAGACCTTCATGGATGCCAACGGCGATGGAGTGGGTGATTTCCAAGGGCTGCAACGGCGACTGGATTATTTAGCGGGCCTCGGCGTCAACGCCATTTGGCTGATGCCGTTTCAAGCCTCGCCAGGTCTCGATGATGGCTACGACGTTTCCGACTATTACAACATCGATCCTCGATACGGCACGCTCGGCGACTTCGTCGAATTTACCCATAGTGCCAAGCAACGCGGTATTCGGGTGCTGATCGATCTCGTCGTCAATCACACGTCCGATCAGCATCCCTGGTTCAAGGACGCCTGCGCTGACAAGAATTCTCGGTATAGGGATTGGTATGTTTGGTCGGAGAAAAAGCCCGAGAACGCCGACGAAGGCATGGTTTTTCCCGGCGTGCAAAAAACCACCTGGACGCGGGACGAAAATTCCGGCGAATACTATTTTCACCGTTTCTTCAAATTCCAGCCGGATCTCAACACCGGCAATCCGCATGTCCAGGCGGAAATTCTCAAGATCATGGGTTTCTGGATACAGCTCGGCGTTTCGGGCTTTCGAATGGATGCCGTTCCCTTCGTGATCGCCGAAAAAGGCGCGGATGTGAAGGCATCAAAACCGCAGTTCGACCTGCTGCGCAGCTTTCGCGAGTTCCTGCAATGGCGCAAGGGCGACAGCATCATCCTGGCAGAGGCCAATGTCGTGCCCAAGGAGAACCTGCAATATTTCGGCGGCGACGGCGATCGCATGCAGATGATGTTCAATTTCCATGTCAACCAGGCTCTGTTCTACGCGCTTGCGAGCGCCGATACCCGCCCCCTTGCCAAGGCGATGAACGAGACCCGGGAGCGGCCGCAAACGGCGCAATGGGGAATATTCCTGCGTAATCACGATGAACTCGATCTTGGCCGGCTGACCGAAAAACAGCGGCAAGCCGTATTTTCCGCCTTCGGTCCGGACAAGGACATGCAGCTCTATGACCGCGGGATACGGCGTCGCTTGGCGCCGATGCTGGGCGGCGATGAAAGGCGTCTGAAGCTTGCCTACAGCCTGATGTATTCGCTGCCGGGCACGCCGGTCCTGCGATATGGTGACGAGATCGGCATGGGAGACGACCTGGCGCTGAAGGAGCGCAACTGCGCCCGCACGCCCATGCAATGGTCGACCGAGCCGCATGGCGGCTTCACCAAGGCGGATAAGCCGGTTCTGCCCGTCATCGAAGGCGGCCCCTACGGGTTCGAACACGTTAATGTCGCGGCGCAGCGGCGGGACGCGGAATCGATGCTAAACTGGACCGAGCGGATGATCCGCATGAGAAAGGAAGCCCCTGAAATCGGATGGGGAAGCTTCAGCGTTCTGGACTGTGGCGATCCCGGCGTTCTGGCGATGCGCTACGACTGGCGCAACAATTCCGTCGTCACCGTCCACAACCTCCACGACAAGCCGGTCCAGATCACCTTCGATTCCGGTATAGGAGAGAGTGGACGCGTCCTGATCGACATCGCCGATGGCAGCGACAGCCGGGCGGACGACAAGGACCGGCACAATATGGTGCTCGAGCCATACGGTTATCGTTGGTACCGCGCGGGCGGGCTCGATTACCTGCTCAAGAGAAGCGACATCTGACTGCGCAGCGGAACCTCGCCTTTGCTCAACCCGTTGGCCGATCACGCGAAGAAGAAACTCTTGCCGTCCGTCATTCTGCCAGCCGGCTCAAATCAGCGAGATCCGCAATGCCTGTAGTCGTTCCAGACAATACGGTTCAAGATATCAAGTGGTGGCACAGCGCGACCGTTTATCAGGTATACCCGCGCAGCTTCTGCGATTCGGATGGCGATGGCATCGGCGATATTCCGGGCATCACGTCACGGCTGGATTACCTGCAACAGCTCGGCATAGATATCATCTGGCTCTCGCCCATTTACCAGTCACCCATGGACGACAACGGCTACGACATTTCGGACTATCGTGCCGTCGCGCCGGAATTCGGGACGCTCGAGGATTTCGATCGGCTGGTGTCCGAGGCAAGGGCGCGCGGGATCGGCATCATTCTCGATCTCGTGGTCAATCACACCTCGGATGAGCATCCCTGGTTTCTGCAGTCGCGCCAGACTGCCGACAACCCGTTCCGCGATTTTTACATCTGGCGCAAGCCGGCCGATGACGGCGGGCCGCCCAATGACCTGCAATCCTCGTTCGGCGGGCCGGCCTGGTCACTGGACCCGACGACGGGCGAATATTACCTGCATCTCTTCTCGCGTCGGCAGCCCGATCTCAACTGGGAAAATCCGAAGGTCCGCGCCGAAGTCTACGCGATGATGAACTGGTGGCTGGATCGCGGAATTGCGGGCTTCCGCATGGACGTCATCGATTATATCGGCAAGCAAGTCGACCGGCAGGTGGTTACGGATGGCCCCCATCTCCATGACTATCTCCAGGAAATGAATGCTAGTACGTTCGGCGGCCGTGACATCCTGACCGTGGGCGAGACATGGAGCGCCACGCCGGGATCCGCGCTTCTCTATTCCGGGCGCGACCGCAAGGAACTGTGCATGGTTTTTCAGTTCGAACACGTGACCCAGCAATGGGACGCGGTTCACGGCAAATGGCGCTCAAAACCGTTCGACCTCGCGGGCCTGAAGACGGTTTTCGGCAAATGGCAGCTGGCGTTGGCAAATGACGGCTGGAACGCACTGTTCTGGGGCAATCACGACCTTCCCCGCGCCGTTTCCCGTTACGGCGATGCGACGGGCTACCACAGCCAATCCGCAAAAATGCTGGCGACGGTGCTGCACTTATTAAAGGGAACGCCATTTGTCTACCAGGGTGAAGAGATCGGCATGACGAACATGCCGTTCACGTCGATCGACCAGTATCGCGACATCGAGACATTGAACATGCACCGGCTGCAAATGGAGGCTGGTCTGTCGCCGGAAGAGTTCATCCGAGGCGCCAACGAAAGCGGGCGCGACAATGCCCGCACACCCATGCAGTGGAGCGCCGCGCCGCACGGAGGTTTTTCCTCTGGAACGCCGTGGATTGAAGTGAACCCCAATTACGTCACCGTCAACGCCGAGAGGGCGATGACCAACGACGCTTCCATATGGAACCATTACCGAAAGCTCATCGCGCTTCGCAAAGCACATCCGGTGATTGTATATGGTGATTACCAACCATGGCTCGACCAGCACCCGGATGTGTTCGTTTACACCCGCAGACTCGAGGAGGTCAGGCTTATCGTCGTAGCGAGTTTCAGCCCCGGCCAGGTTCGCCTGACCGTTCCGACGGAGCTTGTCGCCGAGGGTAAGTGCATCATCTGGAACTATGACCCCAGCGATAAGATCGAGGCTGAGATGGTCCTCGAACCGTACGAGGCCATCGCGCTGCTGACAGTTGCGTAGAAACTGCGGTGCCTTTCGACGATGACTATTGGCATCACCTGTCTAGGGGGATATCGCCTCAGCAATACAGCTTCCTTTTCAACGTTTGAGCCGAAGTGGTGTTTTCGAGGACTGTGCAGGCGAAATGACACCTTCATGGGCCACTCCTTCACCCTGCGGAGAAATAGTTCCAGCACCCATTGAGTCATCGTCTCCTAAGGATCGAGAATTGATCCCGAACCTCTTATCCCTATGCCTACTGCGCCGAGCGCTGTCTCAACTTCCTGGCGATGGCTCGGCTGCCTCCGCGCCCGCCTGTCCGGTTTTTGACTGGTCCTTGCGGGGTGCAATCTTGGCGCCATCGCTCTTCTCACCTTGCCGCTGCAGATCGCGCTCAATAGTGTCGCGCGATCCTTCCGCCGGATCCTGTTCAGGGTGGTCTTTTTAGTCGGTCATTGTCATATTTACCCCATAGCCGGCATTTCGGCGTTAGGCATTACGTTATACGCAGGCGACCGTTCGGAAAGCGCTTTTTATGGGAAATTAGATCATTGATGGTTCGAGTCCTTTGAAGACCTTAAAACTGACTGAGCCGTTGATACAGCTCGACGGGAACTGTGCGCCATATTTGCGGGTTTGCTCTCGAGGTAGGAGAAATCGCATGCAGGACACAGGCGATGAAAGCGTCGTAAACAGCATCTTGACGGAGCTAGGCATCCTTCGACCGCAAGGCAGTAGAGAGGACGCCCTGACACTTGAGCAGCAAGAAGTCATTGCTGCTTACCGGGCTGGCCGGATGACTGAAGAGGAAATCCTGAAACATCTTTCCCAAGATCCCGCTTTGTCGGGTCATCTTTCTTTCCCTGACGAAACGCCTACCGGCTGAACTCTAATAGTTGCAGTGCTGCCGGTCGCTGCGCGGCATCAAAATGCAGGACTTCCGATTTCTAGGCAGAAGATTTGGGACATCGAACTGAAAAGCGGAGATGATGGAAGCCTTTGTGCAATCGATGATGGAACGGTTTGGTCCCTTCGGGATCGGCTTGCTGATGTTTCTGGAGAATATCTTCCCGCCAATTCCTTCCGAACTGATTATGCCGCTTGCTGGCTATCTCGCCACGCAAGGTGACATGAACATTGCGTGGGTGATCGTAGCCGGCACGGTCGGATCACTGATCGGCACCTTGCCATGGTACTACCTCGGACGTCGACTTGGTCATGACGGGGTTCGACGCCTCGCCTCCCAGCATGGGCGGTGGCTCACGATGTCGCCTTCTGACGTAGATTCTGCCTCAGAACGGTTCAAGCGGCATGGCAAAGTCTCGGTTCTCGTGGGCCGGCTCATCCCAACAGTGAGGACGCTTATCTCGGTTCCGGCCGGCGTGGCGAGCATGCCAATCGGATCGTTCCTATTATTTTCCGCAGTTGGTACTTTGCTATGGACCGCGGCGTTGGCTTTGGCCGGTTTCCTGTTGGGCCAAGCCTACGACATAATACAGAAATACGTTGATCCGGTTTCGACGGCGGTTCTTGTCATTTTGGTTGTGCTCTACATTTATCGTGTCGCAACCTACAAGGAGGACCGCGCTTGAACGAGTGGCTTGCTTCGCTGGGCGTGGAACTGGATATCGTTCCGCACCTCGTTGCTTTGCTCGTAGCCTATGTCTTGGCGCTGCCCATCGCATGGGATCGCGAGCGTAACGAGAGAAGCGCGGGGCTGCGGACTTTCCCGTTGGTCGCTATCGCCGCTTGCGGTTTTATACAAGCCGCCGAATCGGTCACTGTCGGCAACGCTGAGGCTACTGCCCGAATAGTAGAGGGCATTATCAACGGTGTAGGATTTATTGGTGGTGGAGCAATTCTCGTCGGCAAGCTCGGAACCCGCGGCACGGCGACAGCCGCGAGCATCTGGGCAACGGGCGCAATTGGAACGGCGGTCGGCTTGGGCGCTTACGATACTGCTATAGTGCTTTCCGTCGTGACCTTCGCAACACTGAGGGTGATGGCGAATTTCAAGTCAGCGCGAAATCTGCCAGATAATTGTGAGAAGTGACCTCTCCGCGTCATGGTAGCGGAGCAGAGCATGAAAATATGTGCGCCTTCAAGTGTTCAGCGCTTTTGCAGTCGCGAACTGATACCGTTCACCGCAGCGAGGGTTAGACCGCCCTTGCCAGACGACGGATCGTCTGCGGTGGTTGACCGTATTGGCGTAAGAAAGCTTCGCGCATTCGGCGGAGATCGACAAAGCCGGTTTCACGCGCAACTTGATCCATGGGGTGGCGCGTCTCCTCGATCATCAGGCGTGCTGCCTCTATACGGATCTGCTCCACTGCCTTGGCAGGTGTCTTGCCTGTTTCAGACCGGAAGGCACGGCTGAACTGGCGCGGCGATAAGGCCGCAACATCAGCCAGTTCCTCGACGGTCAGCAGATTGGAGAGATTTGCTTTGGCATGGATCAGCGCTTTCTGGATGCGGTCAGTGCTGGGTGCGAGCTCCAGCAGTTCTGAATGTTGCGACTGTCCGCCGGCACGGCGGTGATGCATCACCAGTCGTCTTGCAACCGCGCTTGCGATGTCGCGTCCGAGATCTTTTTCGATCAGTGCGACGGCGAGATCCAGCCCGGCAGTGAGACCCGCCGATGTCCAGACCGGACCCTCGTTTATAAAGATGCGATCATCCTCTACGCGCACATTTGGGAACCCCCTTCGCATGTCCTGAGCGTAAGACCAGTGCGTGGTGGCACGGCGCCCATCCAGCAGCCCCATTTGGCCAAGCAGAAAGGCGCCCGTGCAAAGACCCGCGACCCGGCGGGACACTTTGGCCATGGAGCGCAGGGCTTCCAGTGTCATCTCATCCTGCTGCGGAGGTGGCGTGAGACCGGCCAGAAGAAGCAATGTGTCCGTAGGGCCGACCTCCCTGAGCTTCACTGTCGGGACGGCGAAACCGCTTGATGATGTGACTGGACCTCCTTCGACTGAAGAGATCGACAAGCTGTAATAGGCTTCATCCTTCAACACGTTTGCCAGCTCGAAGGCCGCCTGTACACCGAGTGCGAGAAACTGGAAGCTCGGTGTGAGCACCATGGAAACGTGGGGCATCTATCTCTCCGAAAGAAATGGCCGAAAAACGTAATTTATACGTCATATCGGACAAGGCTCGTTCGGTCCATAACGTTCTTGTCGAGAGCGATGGCGCTCTCAACCTCGAACAAGGACCAGACCAATGACTGTCAAGGGAACTGCACTTATCACCGGCGCCTCCACAGGGATTGGCGCGATCTATGCCGACCGCCTCGCCAAACGCGGATACGATCTTATTCTCGTTGCTCGCAACAAGGACAAACTCCAATCGCTTGCCTCTTCGATTTCCGACCAGACCGGGCGTGCCGTCGAAGTGCTAGCCGCGGACCTTGGGGATGCTGCCGATCTCGCCATTGTCGAAAAGGCTCTGCGCGAGGATGCGAGCATCACGGCGTTGGTCAACAATGCCGGCGTGGGGACACACACCAAATTGCTGGAAAGCGATGTCGAACGGATGGACGCAATGGTACGTCTTAACGTGACCGCCCTGATGCGTCTGACCTATGCAGCCGTGCCTGGTTTTGTCGCGCGCGGTGGCGGCACGGTGATCAACATTGCCTCTATTGTCGCCGTTGCACCCGAGCTGCTGAACGGCGTCTATGGCGGGACCAAGGCTTTTGTCCAGGCATTCACTACATCGCTGAACCATGAACTGGCAGACAGCGGTATCCGTGCTCAGGCCGTTCTGCCCGGCGCGACCCGTACAGATTTCTGGGTACTCGGTGGCCTACCAGTTGAACACCTACCCACCGAGATCGTCATGCAGGCCGAGGACATGGTCGACGCCGCTCTCGCCGGGTTCGACCAGGGCGAGACCAGCACGATCCCGGCGCTGAAGGATGTCGGATTGTGGAACGCGTTCGAAGCGGCCCGCCTGGCACTCGGTCCGCAGCTTTCCGCTACCCATTCCGCTGCGCGTTTAAACGTGACGGCCTGAGAAACCTCCGAAGGCCTTCAGCCGCAGAGCTCTTTCAGCAAAACCCGAACAGAAAGGTTGAGACCATGTCTCGCATTCTCATTCCCGATCAACAATCCGCGCCGGAAGGATCGCAGGCTGCACTTGGTACCATCAGTGCAAAGCTCGGCCGACTCCCCAATCTCTTCCGTGTCCTTTCCATTAGCCCTGCCGTGATCAACGCTCATGCAGCTCTGAACCAGGGGCTTAGCAAGGCGCTGGACGTGAAGACCCGCGAGCGCATCGCTCTCACGGTCGCTGCCGTCAACGGCTGTGAATATTGCAATGCCGCGCACTCCTTCACCGGCTTCACCTTTTCCAAACTGAGCAAGGAAGAAATTGCACTTGCACGATCAGGAACGTCGGAGGATCCCAAGGCTGCCGCGATTTTGGCCTTTGCCCGCCGCGTCGCTGAAACGCGCGGTAAGGTTTCTCACGTCGATCTGGATGCTGTTCGTGGAGCAGGCCTCACCGACAGTCAGATCGTCGAGATTGTGGCTGTCGTCGCGGAAAACTTCTTCACCAATCTGATGAACAACGTTGCTGGCACGGATGTCGATTTCCCGGAAATCTGAACGTGCTGGTGTTCTGCACAATGATATCGCGGAAATGCCGTGCGGTAGCTTCATCCGCACGGCACTCTACTTTGAACCATGCCGATCGAGTTTTTTCGCGATTACGAGGACTTCGATCGCCGGCTCATAGCACGCAAGCTGGTTTATGTGCTGCGGGAGCTTGAGGCCTACGGTTTTACTGCGATGACGTTCAGCGACGATGACATCCTAGTCCCTCGTCGTCGCGGCATACTAATTGACAAACCATAGCCGACCCGCTGCCCTGACATCCAGTTCGCCCATCGTCGAGAGCGGTTCTTTGGGCGCGGTACATCGCTGTACGAATCGAGGATCCAATCGCTCGCTGCCGCTTTCTGCGTCTTCACCTCCATCAATGCATCAACGTCTGCTATGAGTGGCCTGGTGATCCGCAGAATTCGTTCTGCTTCGGCGATGGGTAGGCTGTCCTGCGCCATAAATTCTTCGAGGGAGTAGGATGATGCCATTGCCTGAAGCTTCCGATTTCGGCTCAGGTAATGCAATCGATACGATCTTGTTCCCATCAACCGCGGTCTTGCAAAGCTGTGCAGTTCACTGAGACTAGCCCAATGGCTATCGAATCATATCTCTCCCGTCTGGCCGCAAAGGCTACGGAATTGCTTAGTGGACAGGTCGTCCGTCAGGCGGCAGCGCTATGCCTTCGCGTCGATCCTTCGTGTGAGCAAAAAGTCCTCCTACTATCGAGCCGTGGATCAGGGAGATGGGTAATTCCTAAAGGGACGGTCGAACGCTATGAGCCCCGAGGGAGCGCGCTAGTCGTGAGGCATTGGAGGAGGCCGGCATCGCCGGAAAGGTCTCGAAGCGTCCCGTATCCGCAATCCCGAGGTCCGCATCCGTATCGCTGACACCATTGGCCTGGACGGGCTTGCGCTGGCGGCCGCGAGAAGCGGGCCGGCCGTCCTGTCTGCATGGCAGTCCAATGTCGAAACGGCTCGCGATCTTGGCGTTTTGGGTGCGTCCATCCATGCCTATGATGGGCAGCTATATTGGGGGCAGGACAGCCCGGGTTTTTTCGAGGCGCATATGGAAGGGAAGCTGTTTGCCTAGATCGTCAGCTTTGGCAACCCAATCATATTGAAGCGATCTCTTTCTGGGTGTGATGCGTCCATACATTCCGTCGTCCTCCTCCATGGAGGGCGTTTCCACTCAGATGGCGCTGGCGGTCTTGTTTGCGATATAGAGTTCGCGCAGCTTGAGCGTCAGCGGACCGGGCTTTCCGTCGCCGACGGGCGCGCCGTCGATGCGCGTGACCGGCATGACGAAGTTGGTGGCCGAGGTGATGAAGGCTTCCGCAGCATTCTTGGCCTCATCGGGCGTGAAGGCCCGCTCCTCGTATAGGATGCCGGCCTGTTCGGCGATGTCGAGCACGCTGGCGCGGGTGATGCCGTGCAGGATGGCGTTCGACAGCGGGCGGGTGATCAGCTTGCCGGTCCTGTCGATGACATGGGCGGTCGCCGAGCTCGCCTCCGTGACGAAGCCGTCTTCCACCAGCCAGGCGTCGTCCGCGCCTTTTTCGGCCGCCTGCATCTTGGCCATGGAGGGATAGAGGAGCTGAACGGTCTTGATGTCGCGGCGCTCCCAGCGCCAGTCGGGCAGAAGAGCAACGGAAAGGCCGGTGGCGAGCTTGGAGTTGTCGATCACTGACTTCGCCTGGGTGAAGAGAACCAGCGTCGGCTTCGGCTCCTGTGGGAACGCGAAGTCGCGGTCGGCGGGGCCACGCGAAAGCTGCAGGTAGATCAGACCTTCTTTGAGCGCATTGCGGCGAACGATCTCGCGATGCACGTCCAGCAGCTCTTCGGTCGGGATCGGCAGGTGCATTCCGAGTTCCGCGATCGAGCGCTTCAGGCGGGCGGCGTGGCCTTCGTATTCAAGAAGCTTGCCGTCGATGACGCCGGTCACTTCGTAAATGGCGTCGGCGAACAGGAATCCGCGGTCGAAAATGGAAACCTTGGCATCGGCTTCGGGCAGCCATTCGCCATTGAGAAAAACGATACGGGACAAGACACAATCTCCTTCAGGATGACGGACAGCGTTGGTCAAATTGCTTGTTTCGGCGTCCGTGGAATGGAATGGCAGGACGGGCCACGACGGCATCGTCTGGCCCGCAATTCAAAGCGCATCGCCGGCGGCGCGCTTCAGTTCGGTGATGAACCCGTGCAACAGGCGCGAGCGCGGCACGCCCTTGCGAGTGATCAGGACAGCGGCGATTTCGCAGGGCGGCTGGAAGGGCAGTTGCACCAAGCCCTCGGATGGCTGGTAGGCGGCGCTATAGGGATCGACGACCGCCGCTCCTATGCCCGCCCCGGCCAGCACCGCAGCCGTTGCGCAATAACGCACCTCGACCCGCGGCTCGTAGGCGATGCCGTCGCGCTCGAAGGCGTCGCGCAGCAGCTGACCCATGCGCGATTCTACTTCGAGGCCGATGAAACCGTGTTCGGTCAGGTCGTTGACCGTCACTTCCTGCCGTGCGGCCACTGCGTGCCCCTTCGGCACCAGCGCGACCATGTGGGTGCGCGACAGGATCTCGACATTGACCGAAGGATGGCGTTCCAGCGCAATCGCCAGGCCGACATCGGCGGCACCGCTCTGCACGTCTTCGATGACGTGTTCCAGCCGGCGCACGTCGTAGGAGACGGATACGTCCGGCCGGTCCTTCAGGAACCTCGCAAGCGCCATCGGGGCGACCGTATTGCCGAGCGGCGGCGTCGAAATGACGCGCAGCCGGCCCGACGTGCCATGCCTGATCGACCGGGCGCGGGTGGAAAAGCTGCGCAGCATGCCGAAAATGGGGCGTACTTCATCGAAAAGCAGCAGTGCTTCCTCGGTCGGCTCGAGCCTGCGGTGCAGGCGTTCGAACAGGGTTACGCCGAGCTGGTTTTCGAGCTGACGGATGCCGTTCGAAACGGCCGGCTGGGAAATGCCCAGCTGCTCGGCGGCCTCCACCGTCGTCTCGCAGCGCATCATCGCGCCGAAGATTTCCAAGAGGCGCAGCGAGATATCCGGCTTGTGCTCGATCTCGGTCATGGCGGTCAGGTCAGGATTGCGCCAAGCGCCATCGAGACGGCGGCCTGGGTTGGATCGATGACGCGGGCGCCGAGCTCGTCTTCCAGCCTGCGGCGATGGCCGGACATGCCGGCACAGCCGAGCACGATCGCACCCGCACCTATCTGGCGAAGCTTGGTGCCGGCCTTGACGAGCGCCGCATAGCTTTCCTCGCCATGGCCGCTGTCGGCGACGCTGATCGAACCATCGAGCGCTACTTCGCCAGCAAGCCTGCCATCGACGCCGAGGCGGCGAAGATTGCGCAGGTGGCGCGGGATCGAGCCTTCGGCGACTGCAATGACGCCGAAGAGGTCGGCCAGCGCCAGCGCGCTCAGCACGCCTGCATCCTGTATGCCGTAGACCGGTTTCGACGTGATCGAGCGGACAAGGTCGAGGCCGGGCTGCGAATAGCAGGCCAGCACATAGGCGGAGGCATCCGGCCGGCTTTCGATGAGGTCGGCGATGTGAAGCGAGGCCTCATCGACATGGCGCTGGGTGACAACGCCAGGCGGACCGTGTTCGATCGTGACGCATTCGATCATCGGACCGCCGACAAACTGCATGCCGACCAGCGCATCACGCAGGCCCTGGGTCACGCTTTCAGAGCTGTTCGGGTTGATGACGAGGATCGGGCCTATTGCACTCATGGGGCGATCTCCGCGCCGAAATTCTGCGCCGGGTCCAATTCCTTGGCGCGGTGGCCGGGCCTGCCTGTTAGATCGATGGGATTGCGGGCGATGAAGCGGCCGCGGCCGCGCTCCGCTTTCAGCTCGCCATTCTCGACGATGACGTCGCCGCGGTTCATGGTCATGACCGGCCAGCCCTGGACCTCCATGCCTTCAAAAGGCGTGTAGTCCATGTTGTCGTGCTGGTCGGCAAGCGTTGCCGTGCGGCGGGCTTCCGGATCCCAGATAGCGATATCGGCATCGTAGCCGGGGGCGATCGTGCCTTTCTTCGCCACGCCGAAAGTCCTGGCGGCGTTGGTGCTCGAAAGCGCCACGAACTGTTGCAGCGTAATGCGGCCCCCGGCGACGCCTTCGGAGAACAGATAGGGCAGGCGCATGGCAATGCCCGGCATGCCGTTGGAAATCTTCGGATAGGGCGCATCCTCGCCATTGGCGAATTTTCCGCTCGCATCCATGCGGTAGGGCGCGTGGTCGGAGGAGACGCTTTCGAACGTGCCCGACTGGACATGCCGCCAGAGGGCGGCCCGCGTCGCCGCATCGCGCACCGGTGGCGAGCACATGAATTTCGCGCCGTCCATGCCGGGCCGGTCGAGGTCTTCGCGGGTCAGAGCCAGATATTGCGGGCAGGTTTCGGCGAACAGTTTGGTGCCGGAAAGCTTTTCGCGCTGGACAATCGCAGCCCCTCTCGCCGTCGAGACGTGAACGATGAAGAGCGCGGCATCGACGAGTTTCGCCAGCGAGACGGCACGGTTGATCGCCTCTTCTTCCGCAAGCTCGGGCCGGCTGATCGCATGGTATTTCGGCGCGGTCAGGCCGGCGGCGGCCAGCCGCTTGTTCATCCATTTGACCATGTCGTCGTTTTCGGCATGGACCATGGTGAGTGCCCCGTGGGTTTTCGCCACCGTCAGGATGTCGAGCATGCCGCCGTCGCCGATATTCATCAGGTCATAGGTCATGAATACCTTGAAGGAGGTGATGCCCTTGGCAAACACGCCGGGAAGCTCCTCAAGGACCGATGCCGAGGGGTCGGAAATGATGAGATGATAGGAATAGTCGAGCACCGATTGCGGCGCTGCACGGCCGTCATAGGTGGAGATGACCTCGGCGATCGACTGGCCGCGATGCTGGGCTGCAAACGGAATGAGGGAGGAATTGCCGCCAAAGGCGGCGGAGACCGATCCCGAATAGTAATCGTCCGCGGTCATCAGGCCGGTCGAGCTTTCCTGGGCGATATGGGCATGCGCCTCGATGCCGCCCGGAACCACCAATCTGCCGCCTGCATCGATGCGGCGGGCGCCGCCGGCGATCTTCTCACCGATTGCAGCAATACGACCATCGATGATGCCGATATCACCGTCGAAGGTATCAGATGCGGTGGCGATGCGGCCGCTATGGATGACGGTATCGAACTCTGTCATTTCTTGCGGCCCCTTACACTTCTACGATCACGCCGGTCTGGCCCGTGATGCGGCCATAGTGCTCGATACGACGATGGCGTTCGAAATCAAAGATCGTCTTCTTGCCGAAGTCGCATTTGGCAAAGTCGCATTCGGCGATGATCAGTTCGTCTTCCTCGGTCACGGCCCGGGCGAGAACGAAGCCGTCCGGATCGACGATGATCGAGCCGCCCATTAGCGGGTGGCCGTCTTCATTGCCCGCCTTGGCGACACCGACGACGTAGGTTGCATTCTGGTAGGCACCGGCCTGCAACGACAAGTCGGAATGGAACAGGCGCTTTTCCACGCCTTCGGCGCTCATCTGGCTGTTCACCGACGGCGTGTTGTAGCCGATCGTCACCAACTCGACGCCCTGCAGGCCGAGGCAGCGGAAGGTTTCCGGCCAGCGGCGGTCATTGCAGATCGCCATGCCCATGATGACGCCTTCATTACGCCAGACGTTGAAGCCCATGTCGCCGGGCTCGAAATAGCGCTTTTCGAGATGCTGGAAGGCGCGCTCGGTATCGTATTCGGAATGACCCGGGAGATGGATCTTGCGATACTTGCCAACGATGTTGGCCTGACGATCGGTGACGATCGAGGTGTTGTAGTAATGGCCGTCGGGGGTCTTTTCGGCATAACCGAAGGTGATCGCGATGTTCAGCTCACGTGCACGGTCAAAGAGCGGCTGCGTGGCGGCATTCGGCATTTCTGTCTCGAACCAGAAATCGATTTCGGCCCGGTCTTCCATGTACCAGCGCGGGAAGAAGGTGGTCAGTGCCAGTTCCGGGTAGACGACCATGTCGGCGCCCTTGGAGGCCGCCTCATCGAGCAGCGCGATCATGCGGGCGACGACGCTTTCGCGGCTGTCGGCCTTCTGGATGGCGCCGAGCTGCGCGCCTGCGATCTTCATGACGGTCATTGGTTTATCCTTTCGAGGCGATCAGGCGGCCAGACGCCGCTGGAAATGGCTGACGAGACGCACAAGCGGCCACAGCAGCACGAGATAGAAGAGAGCGGCCAGCACAAGCGGCGAGGCGTTGTAGGTGACCGAGCGGGCCATGCCGGCATTGTAGAGAAGCTCGGAGAGCGAGATGACGGAGGCGAGCGAGGTGAGCTTCACCACTTCCACTGTGTTCGACAGTAGGTCCGGCAGGACATTGCGCACCGCCTGCGGCAGGACGACGTGAATGAGCGTCTGAGCCGGGGTCAGACCCGTCGACTGGGCGGCTTCCCACTGGCCTTTTGCAACCGAGATGAGGCCGGCGCGATAGACCTCCGCGTAGTAGGAGGAGTTGTTGAGCAGGAAAGCGATGACGACGGCGGCAAACGGCGAGATGTTGATGCCGGCAAAAGGCAGGCCGGCATAAATGAAGATCAACAGAACAAGTGGCGGCAGCGCCCGGAACAGGTCGGTATAGGCGATCGAGATCCAGCGCAGCCAGCGGCGTTCGCTCATGTTGCCGAGCGCGACGAACAGGCCGCCGATGAGTCCGAGCAGGATGACGGCGCTGCAGAGCTTGAGCGTCATCCAGAGGCCGGAGAGGAGCAGCGGAAACGACTTCCGCATGATCTCGATATTGAAGAACTGGTCGATGAAAATATCCATGTCCGCCTCCTAACGTTTCTTCCAGGCGGTGCGGCTTTCCAGCCAACGGGCGGCGGCCACCATCGGCAGGAAGATCGCCAGATAGGCGATGACCGACATGGTGAGCGGCGTGGCGCTGCCGGAGAAACTCTGCGCCGTCGTGGCGCTCGACAGGATTTCCGACACGCCGATGGCCGAGCCGAGCGCGGTCATCTTGGTGATCGCCAGCACGCGGTTGACAATTGGCGGAATGGCGAGCCGGAAGGCCTGGGGCAGGGCGATATAGGTAAGCGTACGGGTGAAGCCGAGCCCGGTGGCGATGCCGGCCTCCCACTGGCCTTTTTCGACGGAGGAGAACCCGGCCCAGAAGATTTCCTCGGCAAAGGCTGCCAGCGTCGCGGCCAGCACGATGAACAGAACCATCGGGCCGGACAGCTGGATGCCGATCGAGGGGAAGCCGAAATAGAGGATCAGGATGACGACCAGCGGCGGCAATGCGCGAAAGATGTCGGCATAGCAGATGATGAAGACGTTCAGCACCCTTATGCCGTAGCTGCGCAGGCAGGCGAGCGCCAGGCCCGCGGCGATGCCGGCGACGATGATAGCTGCGGCGATCTGCAGCGTCACCCAGACGCCGGCAAGGATATCCGGCGTGTATTGCGCCATCACCACGGGGTTGAAGAAGGTTTCGAGAAACCGGTCCATGGCCGTTACCCGGAGACGCGCGAGAGGAAGGCGCGGGTGCGCTCGGCCTTCGGCGCGCCGAAGATTTCGTCGGGCGTGCCCTCTTCAACGACGACGCCGCCGTCCATGAAAACCACCCGGTCGGCGGTCTCGCGGGCAAAGGCCATTTCATGGCTGACGACGACCATCGTCATGCCCTTGGATTTCAGGTCCTTCATCACCTTGAGGACGGAGCCGACCAGTTCGGGGTCGAGTGCGGAGGTCGGCTCGTCGAAGAGCATGACTTTCGGGTCGAGTGCCAGCGAGCGGGCAATCGCCACCCGCTGCTGCTGGCCGCCGGACAATTCGCCCGGATAGGCATCCGCCTTGTGGGCCATGCCGACCTGTTCGAGCATGTTCATGGCACGCGCATCGGCTTCGGCCTTCGAGCGTTTCAACGCCTTGCGCTGGGCCAGCGTGACATTCTTCAGGACACTCATATGCGGGTAGAGGTGAAAGCCCTGGAAGACCATGCCGATCTGCAGCCGCATGCGGTCGAGGTCGCGGCGGGTGCCGGCCATGATGTTGCGGCCATTGACGAGAATATCGCCCGAGGTCGGCTCCTCGAGCCGGTTGCAACAGCGCAGCATCGTGCTCTTGCCGGAACCGGAGGGGCCGATGACGAAGACGAGTTCACTTTCGGCGACCTTGAGGTCAATCTTCTTGAGGATGGTGTTGGGTCCGAAGCGCTTCTCCAGCGCGACGACTTCCAGCATGGGGCGATTGGCCATTCAGGCACCTCCGGCAGGCACGGTACGGGCAGTCCTTGCCGGCTTTGAACCGGCAGCATCTCCGCCCGGAGAGGACGATCGGCCACGGGCGGCCGCATCTCGTCTGGTCAAGGGTGCGGGCAGGCGCAGTTGGTCCGCCCATCCGCGTGAGGGGTGCTACTTCAGGTTATCGCAGGAGGCCTTGTGGTCGTCGTCCTTGTAGCCGTCGAAGCCCGGCGTGCCGAAGCCCTTGGTCGGGGTGACGATCGTCGTGCCGGAAACCGGGGTGGTACCGAACCATTTTTCCGAAAGCTGCGCCATCGAGCCGTCGAGCTTGAGGCATTCGATCGCCTTGTCGACGAGATCGCGGTTCTCCTCGTCGCCCTTGCGGAAGGACAGCGCCCAGACGAGGCCGGTCTCGTATTCGAAGGACAGTTTGAGGCGCGGGTTCTGCTTTACCGACCATGCGGCGACCGTGTTACCGGCGAGGTTGGCATCGGCGCGGCCGGCCATGACGGCGGCGACGGCATCGGTGTTGGTGCCGTAGCTGTCGACCTTCCAGCCGTATTCCTTTTCCCGATCGCGCAGGAAACTGTCATAGGCGGACCCCTTGTTGACCGCGATCGTCTTGCCCTTGAAGTCTTCCAGCGACTTGTAGTCCGGTGCATCGGCCGGCACGACGAAACCGAAATTGGTGTCCATAAAGCCTTCGGTAAAGAGAAGGTTGGCGGCGCGTTCCTTGTTGACCGTTACCGGTGCCACAAGGAAATCGTAGGTGCTGGCCTGCAGTGCCGGGATAAGACCGGAAAACTGGGCGCCGGTGATGTCGACTTTCTTGCCGAGGCGCTCGCCGATCAGGTTCGCCATGTCGATGTTGAAACCCTCGATCTTGCCGTCGAGGGTGGGCATGGCGTGCGGCGCAAATGTCGCGTCGATCGCGGTCTTGATGGTATCGCCGAGCGCAAAGGCCGGCGTGCAGGCAAGCAGTGTTGCTAAGCCGGCAAAGCCGGCCCTGATAAATGGTTTCATAGATGTTCTCCTACTGGCGGCTCCAGGCCTTTAGCGGCCCTTGTTGACGCCATAGTTCCATCGAACGTGCTGCGCTGCAATATAATTTGTTATTATAATGTAACTAGAATTATATGATTTTCGAATAGAAGAGCCTGATTGGACGTGGGCGTCGCCGCGGAGTGATGGTGGTTGACAATACGAAAGGCGTAATCGCGGACGCCTATGTTTCCTGCTGCGACACATGGTTCAATGCGATGACCCAGCGACCTTCGCGTTTTCGCATCAGTCGGGTGTTAATTCCGGTCTGATTGCCGGCATCGCGCGTAAGGCGATAGGCGCTGACCATCTGAGCTGCGTCCGGGCCGAGCATCTCTATGCTGATGATCGAGAATGCAAGCTGACCTTGCGAGCCCGCAGCGCCGCCATAGTCGGCGATGTAGTGATCGAGAGTTGCCTGCCAGTCCCTCTGGATCCGGCCGCGGGAGACGAAGACGACATTCGGGTTGACGAAGCCTTCCATATAGCCGCAAAAATCGCCTCGGTTCCAGGCTGCCTCTATTGTCTCGATGACATTCCGGATGGCATGCTTCTCAACTTCATCGGACATCGTGCGAACCTCTATCGGCACCCTCCGCAGCCAGCCGCTTCTGCACGCGAGCGTTGCCGAGCCACAAAACCTTCTTGCATTGTACGCAGTCAAAATACAGTATGTCTACAAGATCTGGCGATCCAGAGGCGCGAGATCTTCTGGGCGCATTCATCATGGCGCTCATGATGGGAGATGCGAATGAGTTTCACCACAAGACCGGAACTGCGAGGGACCTTCGGCGCAGTGTCATCGACGCACTGGCTTGCTTCGTCCGTGGGCATGTCCATGCTCGAGAAGGGCCATACCGCTTTCGACGCGGCCGTTGCGGCCGGCTTCGTCCTTCAGGTCGTCGAGCCCCATCTCAATGGTCCCGGCGGTGAGGTTCCGATCATCGTCACACCGGCAGGCGCGGCCGAGCCGATCGTCATTTCGGGGCAGGGGCCGTCGCCGGCGAAGGCAACCGTCAGGTATTTCAAGGATCTCGGCCTCGACATCATTCCAGGGACGGGACTGCTTCCTGCCTGCATTCCCGGCGCATTCGGTGCCTGGCTGACCCTGCTGCGGGATTACGGCACCGCGGAACTCGAGGATGTGCTTTCTCCGGCGATCTATTATGCGCAGACCGGTCACCCGCTCGTGCCGCGGATTGCCAATACGATTGCTTCGATGCGCGACCTGTTCGAGACCCATTGGCCGAGTTCCGCAGAACTCTACCTGCCCAACGGGCGCGCACCGGAGACCGGAAGGCTGTTCCGCAATCTGCAGATCGCAGCACTTTACCAGCGGATCGTAGATCACGCGAAGTCCGGCAGCAATCGCGAAGCCAGGATCAATGCGGCGCTGGACTTCTGGTATCGCGGCCCGGTGGCCGAGAGGATCGAAGTGTTTTGCGCTGAGGAAGAGGTCTGGGACGTATCGGGACGCCGGCACAAGGGGCTGATCACCGGAGACGACATGGCGCGCTACGAGCCTTCGATCGAAAGGCCGTTTTCCGTCACCTACGGCGATTGCGAAGTGTTCAAATGCGGGCCGTGGTCGCAAGGGCCGGCCCTGCTTCAGATGCTGCAGATTCTTACGGGCACCGATATCGCCGACCTCGATCCGATGGGCGCGGATTTTATCCATCTGGTGGTCGAGACAGCAAAGCTGGCGCTGGCCGATCGCGATGCCTGGTATGGTGACAGTTCCGACGTGCCGCTTCAGACGCTGCTCTCGAAAGACTATGCGGATACGCGGCGCGCTCTGATCGCGAGCACGGCGTCCATGGAACTTCGGCCGGGATCACCGGACGGCCGCAATGCGAACCTTCCGCCGCTCCGCCCGGTCGGCACGATACCGCAGCCAGGTCTCGGCAGCGGAGAGCCAACGGTCACACGCAAGGCCAGCCTGCCCAATGACTGGCAGGGCGAACCTTCACTGACCCGCGAGGGCGCGCAGAGAGGTGACACGGTGCAGGTCAGTGCCGTCGACCGCTGGGGCAACATGGTCTCGGCGACGCCTTCCGGCGGCTGGTTCCAATCGAGCCCGGTCATTCCCGGCCTGGGTTTTAGCCTGACCACGCGCGGGCAGATGTTCTGGCTGGAGGAAGGGCTGAATTCATCCCTGGCTCCATCGAAACGTCCGCGGACCACGCTCACGCCATCGATGGTCTATCGCGATGGCGTCCCCTACATGGCGTTCGGCACGCCGGGCGGCGATCAGCAGGAGCAGTGGCAACTCATCATGCTGCTTCGTCACATCCATGGTGGGATGAACCTGCAGGAGGCGATCGACGCCCCATCCTTCCATACCGATCAGCTGCCGAGCTCCTTCTGGCCGCGGGAGATCAGCTTCGGTGCGGTGACGGTGGAATCCCGCTTTTCCGACGCAGTGCGCGCGGACCTTGAAGGGAGAGGGCACAAGCTCACCATCGGTGACGCCTGGTCGGAGGGCCGGTTGGCCGCCGTTGCCAGGGAGATGGATGGTGACGTTCAATTGATAAAGGCCGGAGCCAATCCGCGCGGCGTCCAAGGGTATGCCGTCGCGCGCTGATTCGGACGTGAAGTCAAAACAAAAGAGGGAATGAACATGAAACCGCTTTACCTCGCATTCGCAGCAAGTCTTGCCTTCGGCACCTTTGCCGCAACGACTGTGCCTGCCGCTGCGCAATCCGTTCTGCGCATCGGGCTGCAGGACGATCCGGACACGCTCGATCCGGTCTCCAACTGGAGCTTCGTCGGCCGCCACGTCCTGCAGTCCCTATGCGACAAGATCGTCGATATCGACGAGCAGGGCCAGATCATTCCCATGCTCGCGACCAGCTGGGAGTGGAATGCCGACAGCACTGCATTGACGGTGAAACTGCGTGACGACGCGGTTTTCCATGACGGAACCAAGGTCGATGCGGCCGCCATCAAATACAATCTCGAGCGTGGCCTGACATCGCCGATCTCACGCCGGAAGGCGGAAATCAGCGCGATAAAGACGATCGATGTGGTCGATCCTCTGACGGTCCAGATCAATCTCAAGGAGCCATCCGTTCCGTTGCTGGCAGCGCTGACCGACCGTGCGGGCATGATCGTCAGCCCGAAGGCCGGCGAAGCGCTCGGCGAGAATTTCACGACGGCGCCGGTCTGCTCCGGCCCGTACAAATTCGTCGAGCGGATCGCCCAGGACCGCATCGTGCTGGAGAAATTTCCGCAATATTATGACGCGGCCAAGTTCAGCTTCGATCAGCTCGTCTATCGCGGCATGCCGGACGCCAATGTGCGTCTCCTCAACCTTCGTTCCGGCCAGCTCGACCTCATCGAACGCCTTGCGGCGACAGATGTGGAATCGGTGAAGCAGGACGCCAAGTTTGCCGTCTCGCCGGTCGTCGGTCTCGGCTATTATGGGGTAACGATAAACATCACGGGTGAGGGCGCCAACCTCGACTTCGCCAAGAAAGAAGCGGTCCGCCAGGCCTTCAGCCTCGCGATCGACCGCGAGGCGATTACAAATGTCGTGTTCGATGGCCAGGCCAGCACTGGCAACCAGCCTTTCCCGCCGACAAGCCCGTTCTACGATAAGAATTTCCCCGTCCCGGCACGTGATGTGGACGCCGCAAAGAAAAAGATGGAAGAGGCCGGGCTGACTTCAGTCGATCTTGAAATCCTCGTTCCGACGGACTCCGAACGCCAGCAGGTCGTCCAGTTGATCCAGGCGATGGTGAAGGAGGTTGGCATCAATGTGACCATCCGGGCAACCGAATTGATGACCCTGCTCGATACCGCCCGCCAGGGACGGTTCCAGGCGCATCTCGTCGGCTGGAGCGGCCGTGTCGACCCCGATCTCAACATCACGCCGATGCTGTCCTGCGGTGCGGCCGGCAATGACGCGCATTACTGCAACAAGGATCTGGACGCGATACTGACGAAGGCGCGGGCACTCACCGACACCGCGGCACGGCAGGTGGAATACGGCAAGGCGATCACGATCCTGCAGAAGGACCTGCCGATCGTCTATCTGTATCACTCTCAGTGGATCTTTGCGTACAACTCGGCGATCTTGGGTATGAAGTCTGTTCCGGATGGCATCATCCGCCTCCCAGGCGTCATTCGCAGGGACTGAACAGGCTTGAGGCGAAAACAATGACCGCCAGCCGACCGTATCTTCAAGTCGGCTGGCGTCGCGCTCACTCACGTCTTTCTCCCTAGGAGGCGCAGGACCGCGGTGCGGCCGTTTTCGGTACAGAATGCAATGTCTCGTTCACCGGGGAGCTTCAACTGCTTGAGTAGGCGATGAGCGCATCTGCGCGCTTTGAACGAGTTACCACCCCGCGCAGCATCTCGAAGCATATGCGAGCCTGAACGCTCACGCATATTGACTATCCGAAATGGATGGCGAGGAAGCTTTTTACGGCTCAAGTCCCTGGCTTGAAAAGGTGTTCGCCGAGGTCGCGTACCACGATCACGCCCAGTCGCCTATACTGGCGCGTGTGAAGCGCATGGACGCCGTTTCCTTGTCCTGGTCGCTGCGGAAGCTGAGTGCCTGCAGAGGGTTCGGACAAACGGTATCCGGCAAGGCACTTTAAGAAGCAAGCGGGACGTCCGACATTCTTTGCAGATGTTGCAGGCCATTGCAGCGGGCTAACCTGGATACGAAAGTTGGCCTCATGCGAGAGACGGCCGATTTGATGATCTCCTTCCTGCTTCTCGCTGTTGATTGGGAACCTTTGGGCGCACGTCGACGCGCAGGATGATGTCTGCACTCTTTCGCAGAGGGCCTGATCGTGATGTACCGTATTCCGAAAACGGTATAGCTTTGCTGGGCTCAAGATGAAAAAGATCGATCTCGTCTATCAGACAATGCTAAAGTATCCGTTTTGATCAAGCGGGTTTTGGCGTCCATTTTTGCTGTTTTCGCAGGAGTGCATTTGCGAGGACAACGAGCTTCCGCATGATAGCGGTGATGGCGACTTTAGGCGGTTTCCCAGCTTTTCTGAGCGTGTCGTATTTGGTCTTGAGGTCCGGGTTGAAGCGAGTGGCGACAAGGGCCGGCATGTAGAGCGCCTGCCGGACGATGGCGCGGCCGCCAACGATGAAGGCGCGTCCGGTCCATCGTCCAGACTGCCTGTCGCTTGGCGCGAGGCCCGCAAGCTTGCCGGCTGCTTTTTCATCGAGTTCCCCCAGTTCCGGCATTTCG
>NZ_FOKM01000023.1 GCF_900111905.1 Rhizobium sp. NFR07
AGGGCTGAGCCCTGTACAATACAGGACCCAGCCCTCAAAACTGCCCAGCGCCTAATCTGTCCAACTTAATGGGGTCAGTTCATGGCGGCGCGGGCTTTTTCGTGATCTGTATTTGCTGAGGCTTACTTCAGCTTGGAAACCAGCGCCTTCAGCGGCTCTTCGATCGCCGGACGGATATCCGCGCGCTGCAGCGCAAAGGCGATATTGGCCATGATGAAGCCGTCCTTGGCACCGCAGTCATAGGTCTCGCCGGTGAACGGATAGGCGGCGAATTCCTGTTGCTTGGCCAATGCCAGCATGCCGTCGGTCAGCTGGATCTCGTTGCCGGCGCCGCGCTCCTGGGTTTCCAGGATCTTGAAGATCTCCGGCTGCAGGATGTAGCGGCCGTTGATGAAGAAGTTCGACGGCGCGGTGCCCTTGGCCGGCTTTTCGACCATCTCGGTGATCTTGAACCCGCCGTCACCAACATCGGCGCCTTTGCCGACGATACCGTATTTATGTGCCTGTTCCGGAGCACATTCCTCGACGGCCAGAACGTTGCCGCCGGTCTTTTCGTAAAGCTCGACCATGCCCTTCAGGCAGCTTTTTTCCGACGACATGATCATGTCGGGCAGCAGAACGGCGAAGGGCTCGTCGCCAACGATGTCGCGGGCGCACCAGACGGCATGGCCGAGACCAAGCGGCACCTGCTGGCGGGTGAAGCTCGCGGTACCGGCCTTCGGCAGGATATGCGACAGGAGCGTCAGTTCGGCATTCTTGTTGCGCTCGCGCAGCATCTGCTCCAGCTCGAACTGGATGTCGAAATAGTCTTCGATGACCCCCTTGCCGCGACCGGTGACGAAGACGAAGTGCTCGATGCCCGCTTCGGCGGCTTCATCCACCACATACTGGATGACCGGCTTGTCGACGACGGTCAGCATTTCCTTCGGCACGGCCTTGGTGGCGGGAAGAAAACGCGTTCCGAGCCCGGCTACCGGGAAGACCGCTTTACGAATTTTGCGCTGTTCAGACACTCATGCCTCCTGGATGCACATCATTGTGCGGATTTGAAACCTTCGGGGTTCTATTGTGCAATTGCTACCGTTTCGCAAAAGGCTCCCACGAACCCGTGATCTATGGTAAAGAATTTGTTGACTCTATTCTGATAAGACATCGATGAGCCGCATGCCAGTCTCGCCATGAATGGCGAATGAACAGAATGGATACGACTGCCGATGACCAAACCCCGCACCCAACGTTCGCGTAGCCTCGCTCTTTTGCTTGCTGCCAGCCTTGTCGCCGGAATATGGCCATTAGAAGCCCAGGCCGATGCCGGCTTCAAGTCGTGGGTTGCCAATTTTTACGCTACAGCTGCAAAGAGCGGCATCAGCAAGTCGACCTATAACAAGGCCTTCGCCGGCATCAACGGCCCGGACGAGGACGTGCTGCAGAAGGCCCAGTACCAGCCGGAATTCAAGTCCAGGATCTGGGAATATGTCGACAGCCGCGTCAATCCCTATACGGTCAAGATCGGCCGCGAGATGGCCGCCCGCCATGGCCAGACGCTGAACGCGATCGAGCGCCATTTCGGCGTCGACAAGCATATCCTTCTCGCCATCTGGTCGATGGAATCCAACTACGGCGCCGTGCTGGAAAAGCCGGACCGCCTGCATCACGTGCCGCAGGCTCTGGCAACGCTCGCCTGGGCCGACCCGAAGCGCGCCAAGTTCGCCCGCACACAGCTGATCGCGGCGCTCAAGATCCTGCAGAACGGCGACGTCACGCCGAAGCAGCTGACCGGTTCCTGGGCCGGCGCCATGGGCCATACGCAGTTCATCCCGACCAGTTACCTGCTCTACGCGATCGATGCCGACGGCAACGGCAAGCGCGACATCTGGCATTCGATCCCGGACGCACTGGCCACCTCCGCCAACCTGCTCGCCAAGAACGGCTGGACCACGGGCAAGACCTGGGGTTACGAAGCCGTGCTCCCGGCCGGTGCAGCCAGGTATGAAGGCCAGACCAAGACGCTTGCCCAGTGGGCGGCGCTCGGCTTTGCACGCCCGAACGGCAAGGGCTTTCCACGCGGCAGCGATCGCGCCGAACTCAAGCTCATGGCCGGTTCGGATGGCCCGGCCTTCCTGATGATGAAAAACTTCTTCACCATCAAGAAATACAACGCCGCCGACAGCTACGCGCTGGCCGTCGGCCTGCTCGCCGATGAGATCGCCGGTTATGGCGGCATGCAGCAGTCCTGGCCGCGTCCGCACGGCACGCTCGACATGAAGGAAAAATTCGAGCTGCAGTCGCGCATGAAGGAACTTGGCTACTACGATGGCGAGATCGACGGCAATTTCGGCTCCGGCTCGAAGGCTGCCATTTCCGCCATCCAGAAGCGCCTCGGCATGAGCCAGGACGGCGAGCCGTCGCAATCGCTTCTCAAAGCAATTCGTTGACTTGTAGAGATAGCGGCGCAAAATCCCCGGCAATGACCGCCGGGCAGGACTGGAAATGGTGATGGGCAGGCCGAAACAGAAAAGAGCGTGGCAGCGTATCGGCTGCACACTCACGGCTGGCCTTATCTTGGCGACGAGCCTGCCATTGACGGCTAGCGCCCAGGAGCGCTGGCCTCGCCGCAACCTTTTCGAGATGCTTTTCGGCGGCCCTCGCTACGAGAGAGAAGAGCCGCCGCGTCAATATAATCGACGCGGCGACGGCGTCATCGAGATGGCGCCGCGCAGGGAGCGCAATCGCAGCACCCGAGTAGCCGCGCCCCGCCCGCCTGCCCCCGTCGTCCCGCCCAAGCCGGAACCCGTCGCCAAGCTGGAAAACGCCCGCAAGATCCTCGTCGTCGGCGACTTCTTCGCCGGCAATATCGGCGGCGAACTTGAGACGACCTTCGAAGCCTCGCCAGGCGTTGCCGTCATCACCCGCAGCGATGGTTCCTCGGGCCTGGTACGCGACGACCACTACGACTGGCTGGGCGAACTCCCTGCAATTCTCGACGAAGCCAAACCCGCGATCGTCGTTGTCATGTTGGGTGCCAACGACCGCCAGCAGATGACCTCCGGCAAGCGTGAAAAATTCCGCACCGAGGAATGGTTCACCGAATACAAGCGCCGCGTTTCCGAGCTTGCCAAGACGGTCGCCACCCGCAAGGTGCCGCTGCTCTGGGTCGGCCTGCCCGCCTTCCAATCGCCTTCCATGATGGCAGACGCGGTAACGCTGAACGCCATCTATCGCGCCCGCACGGAAGAGGTCGGCGGCGAATTCGTCGATATCTGGGACGGTTTCGTCAGCGAGGACGGCAAGTTCATCGTCACCGGCTCCGACGTCAGCGGCCAGCAGGTGCGCCTGCGCGGCTCGGACGGCATCACCTTCACCAAGGCCGGCAAGCAGAAGCTCGCCTTCTACGTGGAAAAGCTCGCCCGTCGCCACCTGGGTGACATGGCAAGCCCCGAACTGGTCAATCTCGACGCCGACAGCCTTCCCGAGCTCGGCCTGCCGGCGACTGCGAGCAAGGCGCTTCTCGCTCACCCGATCAGCCTCTCCGACCCGGAACTGGACGGCGGCAAGGAGCTTCTGGGCGCGATGCCGAATACCGACATCCAGTCTCAGTCCCCGCGCGACAAACTGGTCAAGCGCGGCGAGATGGAAGCCGCCCCCACCGGCCGCGTCGACGACTACAGGATCTCGACGACGCAGTAAGATCTCCCTCCGAGTTCACACCGCCCGCTTATAGCTTGAGCGTCGCATGCGCCCTCGCCATTCCCGTGGCATGGTCTATCCCATCGATGAATGCCTGCGCCCGCGGTATCGCGTCGTGCAGGTACTGATCCGGCCCCAGCATCTTGCGCTGGTTGAGCTCGGCCGTGTCGAGAAGATCGAACTCCACCGTCTCAAGCGTGCAGCTCCAGCCCGGACGATGCATCGACCAGCCTTTGGCGTGATGCGCCAGCAGCCTCTCCCGACTGGAATACCCGTGATAATCGAAGGCGATCAGGCCGTCGGTGACGTAGATGTGGTTACCCGCGAAACCGTCAGCAGGAATGATCCGCTCGGCTTGAAATCCCTTCATCGGCGGAGATCGCAGAAAAATGCCTGCCAGGATATGGCAGGCGCCGTGACCGAAGAAGATCATGTCCGGCAGAGCCCAGCGCCTGACCGGATCCTTCTTGATGCCGTGTTTCAGGATGTACATGCCGGAATGATCGGCTGATTCCGCCTGAACGCAAACATCTTTATTCCCTCACCAGTAGCCCAGCACCCGCCACCATGTCGCCCCGATGACAGCGAAGATCGCGAGGTTGACGATGCACATGACGAGACCGACGCCCCACCATTTGCCCATCGTCACATAGCCGCTGCCGAAGATGATCGGCGATGTTCCGGTCGCATAATGGGTCAATGTCATCATGATCGCCGAGGCGGCCACCATCATCAGCACGAAGAGAGGCTGGTATTCGACAGGGATGAGCAGGATTCCGACGCTGAGGAAAGCGAGCATCATGGCGCTGACATGCGCCGTCGTGCTTGCGAACATGTAGTGGGCGAAGGTGAAGATCAGCACCAGCACCGCCGCGGTCATCTCCCACCCCAGTTCGGCATGCGAGATCATGTCCTTCATGCCGTTCGAGAACCAGCCGATGACGCCGAGCTTGTTCAACTGGTCGGCCATCATCACCAGCGCCCCGAACCAGATCAGCGTATCCCAGGCGCTCTTCTCGCCGAGCACGTCATCCCAGTTGATCGTCCCGGTGATCAGCAGCGCGAACAGGCCGAGGATCGCAACCACGGTCGGATCGAGCGTATAGGCCGGCCCGAGGATCATCGCCGGCACATTGGCCCACAGCAGAAGCAGCATGGCGAAGGTGCCGATCATCACCATTTCCTTCGCCGAGACCGGCCCCATGGCCGCCAGTTCCTGCCGGGCATAGGCAACCGCATCCGGCGTCTTCTTCAGCTCCGGTGGCGAGATGAGATAGATCACCAATGGCATGACGATCAGTGCAATGACGCCGGGCACGAACATGGCCAGCGCCCAGCTGACCCAGGTCAGCTGGATCGCACCGCCGGTCGACTTCGCGACATATTCCAGCACTAGCGGGTTGGGCGCCGTCGCCGTCAGGAACATGGCCGAGGTGATCGGGTTGGCGTGATAATTCACCAGCGCCAGATAGGTGCCGACCCGTCCCTGCGTCCCCTTGGCCGGATCGGAATCGAAGGCGTTGGCGATCGACTTCATGACCGGATGGATGATGCCGCCGCCGCGCGCGGTATTGCTTGGGGTGAATGGCGCAAGCAGTAGTTCGCACAATACCAGACCATAACCGATGCCGATCGTCCGCTTGCCGAGAAGCGTGATGAAGACGAGACCGATCCTGCGTCCGAGCCCCGTTTTGCGCAGGCCGAGCGAGATCAGCACGGCGATGACGATGAGCCAGATCAGCGGGCTGGCGAAACTGCTCAACGCATCCGCCACCGCGCCCTTCGACGATGGGGAGGTAACCTGCGCCAACGAGACGATGACGATCGCCATGAGCGCCATCACGCCGATCGACATGACCTTGAGGATGATCGCGAGAATGGTCGTCAGGAAGATCGCCAGCATCTTCCAACCATTCTCGTCCAGGCCGGACGGCGCCGGCAGCGCCAGAAGCGTCAGGAGGAAGATGGTTGTCACGACCGCCGGCACGATCCTGAAGGGGACCACCCCCTTGAAGTAGGTATAGACAGCCGGAACATGTAAGCGCATTGCCGCGTCCTTCGGATAGCGTGACCTCCTCCACGCCGATCCGTTACATGTTCGAACTGCCCTCCCATTGATGTCGGTCAAAGTGACCGGACAACCTGCCTCAGACAGCAAAACAGCCCCTTCCCGCTGCGGCGGAAAGAGGCTGCTGGATAGTTTCTAGTTCGTCGCGCTGTTAACGCGGCAGGACGGAGCTCCCCATCAGAGCTTCGTCGATCGCGCGGGCGGCTTGGCGACCTTCGCGGATCGCCCAGACGACGAGCGACTGGCCGCGGCGCACGTCGCCCGCAGTCCAGAACTTGTCGACCGAGGTCTTGTAGTCGCGGTCGTTGGCAACGACGTTGGTCGAGCCGCGGCGGTCGACATTGAGCTCGAGCTTGCCGTCGAGTTCCTTCAGCACGCTGTCCGTCGCCGGGCCGGAAAAGCCGATGGCGATGAAAGCGAGATCGGCCTTGATGATGAAGTCCGTGCCGGCGATCGGCTTGCGGCGCTCGTCGACTTCGCAGCAGCGTACGCCGGTGAGCTGGCCGTCTTCACCGATGAATTCGAGCGTCGCCACCTGGAATTCGCGGATCGCGCCTTCGGCCTGGGAGGACGAGGTGCGCATCTTGGTGGCCCAGAAGGGCCAGACGGCAAGCTTGTCTTCCTTCTCCGGCGGCTGCGGGCGGATGTCGAGCTGGGTCACCTTGACGGCGCCCTGACGGAAGGCCGTGCCGACGCAGTCGGATGCCGTGTCACCGCCGCCGACGACGACGATATGCTTGCCGCCGGCGAGGATCGGCTCGGCCGCCCAGGCGACGCTGTCGATGTTTTCGCGGCCGATGCGGCGGTTCTGCTGCACGAGGTAAGGCATCGCGTCATAGACGCCATGCAGGTCGGTGCCCGGAATGCCGGCCGGACGCGGGGTCTCGGAACCGCCGCAATAAAGCACGGCGTCATGCTCCGCGGTCAGCTGCTCGACGGAAATGTCGACGCCGATATTGGCCCCGTAATGGAAGGTGACGCCCTCGCCCGTCATCTGCTCGACGCGGCGATCGATGAAGTTCTTCTCCATCTTGAAGTCCGGAATGCCGTAGCGCAGCAGGCCCCCGGCCTTCGACTCGCGCTCATAGAGATGCACCTCGTGGCCGGCGCGGGCGAGCTGCTGGGCCGCCGCCATGCCGGCCGGGCCGGAGCCGATGACGGCAACCTTCTTGCCCGTCTTCACCGTCGCCGGCTGCGGCACGATATGGCCGAGCTCATAGGCCTTGTCGGCAATCGCCTGCTCGACGGTCTTGATCGCGACCGGTGCATCCTCGAGGTTCAGCGTGCAGGCTTCCTCGCAAGGCGCCGGGCAGACGCGGCCGGTGAATTCCGGGAAATTGTTGGTGGAATGGAGGTTGCGGATCGCCTCCTCCCACTTGTTGTTATAGACGAGATCGTTCCAGTCCGGGATCTGGTTGTGCACCGGACAGCCGGTCGGGCCGTGGCAATAGGGGATGCCACAGTCCATGCAGCGGGCCGCCTGCTTCGTCACTTCTGCATCCGACATCGGGATCGTGAATTCGCGGAAATGGCGGATACGATCCGACGCAGGCTGATACTTCGCCACGCTCCGGTCGATTTCCATGAAACCCGTAACCTTGCCCATGTCATTCCCTCTTCAAAGCAGGGTGCCAGTCGGCCCCCAGTACCAGCAGGCGAAACCCATGGTCGCCCCCAATACGATGAATTCTATTGCGACAGTGCCGCTCGCCAGGAACACGGCCGCCGGAACAGCGACCGCGATGCTCACCGAAATCAGCCGGTGAACGTGCGCCATTTGGCTTATTCCGCCGCGATGCCCATCCGCATGCGTTCCATCTCGACCAGCGCGCGGCGGTATTCGACCGGCATGACCTTGCGGAACTTCGGCCGGTATTCACCCCAGCGATCCAAGATCTCCTTGGCGCGGGTCGAGCCGGTATAGTGCATGTGGTTGGAGATCAGCTGGTAAAGGCGCTCCTCGTCGTGGCGCGTCATGTCCTCGGACACGTCGACGCGTCCCTTGTGCATGATGTCGCCGCCGTGATGGTGCAGCTTCTCCAGCATGTCGTCCTCTTCCGGAACCGGCTCGAGTTCGACCATCGCCATGTTGCAGCGCTTGGCGAAATCGCCCTTCTCGTCGAGCACATAGGCCACGCCGCCCGACATGCCCGCCGCGAAGTTGCGGCCCGTCTCGCCGAGCACGACGACGATACCGCCGGTCATGTATTCGCAGCCGTGGTCACCGACGCCCTCGACGACTGCGATGGCGCCGGAATTGCGCACCGAGAACCGCTCGCCGGCAACGCCGCGGAAATAGCATTCCCCGGTCGTCGCGCCGTAGAGCACGGTATTGCCGACGATGATCGAGTTCTCCGCAACGATCTTCGACGTCTCCGGCGGGCGCACGATGATGCGGCCGCCAGACAGGCCCTTGCCGACATAGTCGTTGCCGTCGCCGACGAGATCAAAGGTGATGCCGCGGGCAAGGAAGGCGCCGAACGATTGGCCCGCCGTGCCCGTTAGGGTCACATGGATCGTGTCATCCTTCAGGCCCTTCTGGCCCCAGCGCTTGGCAAGCGCGCCCGAGAGCATCGCACCGGCCGAGCGGTCGACGTTCTTGATCGACGCTTCGATGACGACCGGCTCCTTGCTTTCGATCGAGGCCTGCGCCTTCTCGATCAGCTTGCGGTCGAGAATGTCGTCGATCGGATGCTTCTGGCGCTCGGTCCAGTAGGTCGCGCTTTTCGGCGCTTCCACCTTGTGGAAGATCTTCGAGAAATCGAGACCTTCCGACTTCCAGTGCGCCAGCATGTCGTCCTTCTCCAGCAGTTCGGAAAGGCCGATGATGTCGTCGAACTTGGTGAAGCCGAGCGATGCCAGGATTTCGCGCACTTCTTCGGCGACGAAGAAGAAGTAGTTGATAACGTGTTCCGGCGTGCCCTTGAAGCGCTTGCGCAGAACCGGGTCCTGGGTGGCGACGCCGACCGGGCAGGTGTTGAGATGGCACTTGCGCATCATGATGCAGCCGGCGGCGATGACCGGAGCAGTCGCGAAACCGAATTCGTCCGCACCAAGAAGCGCGCCGATGATGACGTCGCGGCCGGTCTTCAGGCCACCGTCGACCTGCAGCGCGATACGTGAACGCAGCCCGTTCAGCACCAGCGTCTGCTGGGTTTCGGCGAGGCCGATTTCCCAAGGTGAACCGGCATGCTTCAGCGAGGTGAGCGGAGACGCGCCCGTACCTCCGTCGAAGCCTGCGACCGTGATATGGTCGGCACGCGCCTTGGCGACACCGGCGGCAACCGTGCCGACGCCCACTTCGGACACCAGCTTGACGGAGATGTCAGACGTCGGGTTGACGTTCTTCAGGTCGTAGATCAGCTGCGCCAGATCTTCGATCGAATAGATATCATGGTGCGGCGGCGGAGAAATGAGACCGACGCCCGGCGTCGAGTGACGGGTCTTGGCGACGGTCGCATCCACCTTGTGGCCGGGCAGCTGACCGCCCTCGCCGGGCTTTGCCCCCTGCGCCACCTTGATCTGCAGCATGTCCGCATTGACCAGATATTCGGTCGTGACGCCGAAGCGGCCGGACGCGATCTGCTTGATCGCCGAACGCTCGGGGTTGGAAGAACCATCCGGCAGCGGCAGGTAGCGATCGCTCTCCTCGCCGCCCTCACCCGTGTTCGACTTGCCGCCGATCTTGTTCATGGCGATCGCCAGCGTCGTATGCGCCTCGCGGCTGATCGAGCCGAAGGACATGGCGCCGGTCGAGAACCGCTTGACGATATCGACCGCCGGCTCGACCTCGTCCAGCGAAACCGGCTTGCGGCCGAGAACCTCGGCGGACTTGATCTTGAACAGACCGCGGATCGTGTTCATCCGAACCGCCGTCTCGTTCACCATCTGGGCGAACTCGCGGTAGCGGTCCTGGCTGTTGCCGCGCACGGCATGCTGCAGGGTCGCCACCACATCCGGCGTCCAGGCATGGCTTTCGCCACGCATGCGGTAGGCGTATTCGCCACCGATATCGAGCGTCGAGGCGAGAACCGGGTCCTTGCCGAAGGCCGCCTGGTGACGGAACACGGTTTCTTCCGCAATCTCAGTCAGGCCGATGCCTTCGATCGAGGTCGCCGTGCCGAAGAAATACTGGTTGACCAGTTCGGTGGACAGGCCGACAGCGTCGAAGATCTGGCCGCCGCAATAGGACTGGTAGGTCGAGATACCCATCTTGGACATGACCTTGAGGATGCCCTTACCGACTGCCTTGATGTAGCGGTAGACGATCTCCTGGCTGTCGACTTCCTTGGGGAACTCGCCGCGCATATGCATGTCGGTCAGCGTGTCGAAGGCGAGATAGGGGTTGATCGCCTCGGCGCCGAAGCCGGCGAGACAGCAGAAGTGATGGATTTCGCGCGGCTCGCCGGATTCCACCACGATACCGACCGAGGTGCGCAGGCCCTTGCGGATCAGGTGGTGATGTACGGCAGCGGTCGCCAGCAGCGCCGGGATGGCGATGCGGTCCGGGCCGATCTGGCGGTCGGAGAGCACGATGATATTGTAGCCGCCCTTGACCGCAGCCTCGGCGCGCTCGCAGAGGCGATCCAGCATTTCCGGCATGCCTTCGGCGCCGCGCTCGATGTCATAGGTGAAGTCGAGCGTCTTGGTGTCGAACCGGTCTTCCGTGTGGCCGATCGAGCGGATCTTTTCCAGATCGCCATTGGTCAGGATCGGCTGGCGCACTTCCAGACGCTTGGCATTGGCCATGCCCTCATGGTCGAGAATGTTCGGGCGCGGACCGATGAAGGACACGAGGCTCATGACCAGCTCTTCGCGGATCGGGTCGATCGGCGGGTTCGTCACCTGGGCAAAGTTCTGCTTGAAATAGGTGTAAAGCAGCTTCGACTTTTCCGACATGGCCGAGATCGGCGTGTCGGTGCCCATGGAGCCGACGGCTTCCTGGCCGGTCGTCGCCATCGGCGACATCAGGATCTTCGTGTCTTCCGACGTGTAGCCGAAGGCCTGCTGGCGATCGAGCAGCGAAACGTCCCGTCGCAGCGCACGCGGCTCCACCGGCTTCAGGTCTTCAAGGATGAGCTGGGTGCGGTCGAGCCACTTCTCGTAGGGGTGCTTGGTCGCAAGCGAGGTCTTCAGCTCCTCGTCGGAGATGATCTGGCCCTTTTCCATGTCGATCAGCAGCATCTTGCCCGGCTGCAGGCGCCACTTCTTGATGATGTTCTCTTCCGGCACCGGCAGCGTGCCTGCTTCGGAGGCAAGGATGATGCGGTCGTCATCGGTGACAAGATAACGCGCAGGACGCAGGCCGTTGCGGTCAAGCGTCGCGCCGATCTGCTTGCCGTCGGTAAAGCAGACGGCAGCCGGGCCGTCCCATGGCTCCATCAGGGCCGCATGGTATTCGTAGAACGCCTTGCGCTCCTTCGACATGGACTGGTTGCCGGCCCAGGCTTCCGGGATCAGCATCATCATCGCATGAGCCAGCGAGTAACCGCCGCGCTGCAGGAATTCGAGCGCGTTATCGAAGCACGCGGTATCCGACTGGCCTTCGTAGGAGATCGGCCAGAGCTTGGAAATGTCGTCACCGAAGAGCGGCGAGGAAACCGACGCCTGACGCGCCGCCATCCAGTTGACGTTGGAACGCAGCGTGTTGATCTCGCCGTTATGGGCGACCATGCGGTAAGGGTGCGCCAGCCTCCAGGACGGGAAGGTGTTGGTCGAGAAGCGCTGGTGAACGAGTGCCACCGCCGTCTCGAACCGCGGATCGGCCAGATCCTTGTAATAGGCGCCGACCTGATAGGCCAGGAACATGCCCTTGTAGACGATCGTCGAGGACGACAGCGAGACCGGATAGAAGCCGGTCTCCTGGCCGCCGAACTGATCGTAGATGCGGTTGGAAATCACCTTGCGGACGAGGAAAAGCTGGCGCTCGAATTCGGCATTGGTCGCGGCATCGCGCCCGGCACCGATGAAGACCTGCAGGTGATAGGGTTCAGTCGCGGCGATTTCCGGCGCCTTCGAAAGCGAGGAATTGTCGACCGGCACGTCGCGGAAGCCGAGGAACTGCTGCCCCTCCTCCGCGATAACATCAACGATGACCTTCTTGAAATGCTCGATCTGCTCGGCATCGCGCGGCAGGAAGAAGTGACCGACGGCATATTCGCCGGCCTTCGGCAGGGTGATGCCCTGCTTTGCCATTTCCTCGCGGAAGAAACGATCCGGGATCTGCACCAGAATACCTGCACCATCGCCCATCAGCGGGTCGGCACCGACGGCGCCGCGATGCGTCAGGTTTTCCAGGATGAACAGGCCGTCCTTGACGATCTGGTGCGACTTCTGGCCCTTCATGTGGGCGATGAAGCCGACGCCGCAGGCATCGTGCTCGTTGCGCGGGTCGTAGAGCCCCTGAGCCGCCGGAATGCCCGACGCGATGAAGGGCACGCCCTGCTCGGTTTTCGCCGAGGCCGTGTGGCTGGAACAGTGCACGTCAGTCTTCTTCGTCATCGTCATTCCTCCTGTTGGCCGCTTACCTTAAGCGAGCAAGGTGGCACTTCATCAATTCCGCCAAATGACAATCTCCTGCCATTCTCGGTCACGCGACGGCGCCGGCCCAGCGCCAGAGATGAGCCTTGATAAAGGCGCACCCTAACCCGGATCGGCGTCGAGATCAGCGGCAGAGGCGCGAGTTTTTGACCTCTTTCGCGAAAAGTAGGACAGAAAGACTGACCTAATTCCCAATCTGCTATCGCATGATTTTAACTTTCTAACAAGAGCGCCGCATCAAAAATTTAAGCCGTGAGAGACACTCCGTTACGATTGGCGTCATTTTCACGCAATTAAATTACGCACAGCAGCCCAATCATGCCGCTTCATTGCGAGGCCGATAGGGCCGCTGCCCCGCCGCGCCTTTCCCGTTGCGCCATTGGAAAAATGTCTTAATGTCCGCACCAACCTCCCAACGCGATACCAAGGTGCTTTCTCATGTTCTTCGCCTCCGACAACTGGGCAGGAGCCCATCCTGCCATCAACGAACGTCTGTCGAAGGAATCGACCCGATTTGCCGCCGCCTATGGAACGAGCGAACTCGACCGCGCCATTGAGCAGCGCTTCAATGAGGTCTTCGAGCGGGAAGTCGCCGTGTTTTTCGTCGCGACCGGCACTGCCGCCAATTCCCTGTCGCTTGCCAGCATCGCGCGTCCGGGCGGCCTCACCTTCTGTCATACGGAAGCCCATGTGATCGAAGACGAATGCGGTGCGCCGGACTTCTTCTCCGGCATGCGCATGGTGGGCGTCGAAGGCCCGGCCGGCAAGATGCTGCCGGAAAACCTGATCGAGCGCATCGCCCGTTATCCGCAGGACGCCGTCCACCACGGCCGCGCCGCCGCCGTCACCATGACCCAGGCAACCGAGGTCGGCACCATCTATACGCTTGACGAGATCGACGCGATTTCGAAGATCGCCAAGGACAACGGCCTGCCACTGCACATGGACGGCGCCCGCTTCGCCAACGCGCTCGTTTCGCTCGGCTGCTCGCCGGCCGAAATGACCTGGAAGCGCGGCGTCGACGTGCTCTCCTTCGGCGGCACCAAGAACGGCTGCTGGTGCGCCGAGGCGATTGTCTTCTTCGATCCGCAACTGGCCAAGGACTTCGCCTTCCTGCGCAAGCGCACCGCCCAGCTCTTCTCCAAGTCCCGCTTCATCGCCGCCCAGTTCGACGCCTATCTCAAGGACGACCTCTGGCTAGGCCTCGCCGGTCACGCCAACGCCATGGCCGATCGCTTGCGCGCAGGCTTCGGATCGCTGAACAGCGCCCGCCTCGCCTGGCCGACCGATTCGAACGAGGTCTTTGCCGTTTTGCCGAAGGCATATGCCAAGGCAGCGCAGGAAAAGGGTGCGAAGTTCTACGACTGGCTGGAACCGCGCGACATGCCTGAAAAGGTTACCGGCGACGAGGCCCTCATCCGCATGGTCACCTCCTTCGCCACCACCGAGGAAGACGTCGACCAGTTCCTGTCGATCTGCGCCTCCGCCTGACCACTCACGCTGATTGCGGCACGATGCGTGCCGCAATCAGGCTGGATAGCGCCTCCACCATTTCGGCATCCGCCCCGCGCCGCGGAATAAGGACGAATTCGACATCCTCGAGCTGCGGCAGGCGATCGCCCGGCAGTTCCCTTAAGCCTTCCGGCACCATGCTGCGCGGCTGCACCATCACGCCCATGCCGGCGCGAGCCGCAGCCGTCAGTCCGCTCAGGCTGCCGCAGGTGCAGACGACCCGCCAGGCAAGTCCCGCACCATCCAGCGCCTCCTGCACCACGCGCCGCGTGATCGACGGTGGCGGAAAGGCGATCAGCGGCAGCACCACATCCCGCGAGATGATGTGATCCGGATCACGCGCCAGCCAGACCAGCGGCTCGCGATAGAGAAACTTGCCGTGGGTATCACCCACATGCCGCTTGGCGAGCACCAGATCGAGATCGCCCGCATCTTGCATCTGGTTGAGCACGGCACTCAACGCTACCGTCAGCTCCAGATCGACCAGCGGATGTAGCCTAATGAAATCCTCCAGGATGCCCGTCAGCCGGTTGGCGACGACATCCTCGGAAACCCCGAGCCTCAGGCGGCCGCGCAGCCGGCTTTCGCCGAACAGCGACAGCACCCGCCCGTTGAGGTCGAGCATGCCGCGCGCATATCCGACGAGCGCCTCGCCATCGGCCGTGAGCTTTACCTGATGGGTATCGCGCAACACCAGCCTGCGCCCTAGCGCCTTCTCCAGTCGCTGGATATGCTGCGTGACCGTCGATTGTCCCACCCCCAGCCGCGCGGCCGCGTCGGTGAAGCTGCCGGTCTGCTGCAGCATCAAGAAGCTGTCGAGATGATGGAGATTCAGCATGGTTATCGCGCTTCGTGATAGCTGTTAGTGTTTGCATTATATTTCACGATAAGCGAAGCAGCAATCAAACCTGCCGTAGAGCAATTCCGCTTTTCTTCGAATCGCGAAACCGCTCTATTTCTCTGATTTCACGCAGTTCCGGACGCAAAACCGCTACGCACTTTTGCTGGACTGCTTTAGGAGTATTCGATGAAGCGTTTCCTACCCGACCGGTTCACCATCATGCTGGTCTGCACCGTCATCCTGGCGTCCATCCTGCCGATCCACGGCGTCTGGGCGGAATGGTTCGGCCTTGCGACGGATATCGCCATCGGCCTGCTCTTCTTCCTGCACGGCGCGCGCCTGGCACGGGAAACCGTCGTCGCCGGCGTCCTGCACTGGCGCCTGCACCTGACGATCGTGCTCACCACTTTCGCGCTCTTCCCGGTCCTCGGCCTCGCGCTCGGCTTCATCCCTGAAAGCATCCTGCCAGCACCGCTCTACCTCGGCATGCTCTTCCTCTGCGTGTTGCCCTCGACCGTCCAGTCCTCGATCGCCTTCACCTCGATGGCAGGCGGCAACGTGCCGGCGGCCATCGTCGCCGCATCGGGCTCCAACATCCTCGGCATGTTCCTGACGCCGGCACTGGTGGCCCTGCTTCTCTCCACCACCGGCGGCGGCGGCGTTTCGGCCGATGCGCTCGAGAAGATCGCGCTTCAGCTTCTCGCGCCCTTCATCGTCGGTCAGATCCTGCAGCCCTGGATTGGCAACTGGATACGCTCGAAGAAAAAGATCCTCATGCCGGTCGACCGCGGCTCGATCTTGATGGTCGTCTACCTCGCCTTCTCCACCGCCGTCATGGAAGGCATCTGGAGCACCTTCTCGCTCACCGACATCGCTGTCGTCATCGGCCTCGACATCCTGCTGCTCGTGATCGTGCTCAGTGTCACCATGTTCGGCAGCCGCGCGCTCGGCTTCTCCAAGGAAGACGAGATTACCATCACCTTCTGCGGCTCCAAGAAGTCGCTGGCATCCGGCGTGCCTATGGCCAACGCCATCTTCGCCGGCCACTCGACCTCGATCGGCGCCATCGTCCTGCCGATCATGCTCTTCCACCAGATCCAGCTGATGGCCTGCGCCGTCATCGCCCAGAAATACGCCCAGCGCCTGAAAGCGAAGGAAATCGCGGCGGAGCCCGCTGCGGCGTAATCAGCTCACGGCTTTCCGATCAGGGCCGAGGATTTGGCCCTGATTTGACTGAGTTCGGATGAAGACACCGCGCCCTTGCGCTGCGCATTCCGGGCTTTCCAGTCTAGGCTCTTGATCTGATCCGCAAGAGCCACGCCGCCTCGGCCGCTTTCGATCACAACCTCGAACGGGTACCCCTTCACCTTCGTTGTGAGGGGACAGCAAAGCATCAGCCCGAAGCGGTTGTAAGCGGCCGGGCTGAGAACCACCGCGGGCCGCCGGCCGGCCTGCTCATGGCCACTCTGCGGCGAGAAATCGAGCCAGACGATATCGCCCGCTTCCGGCACATATCCCGCGGCACTCACATCGCTTCCTTGCCGCTGGGCGCACCGAAATCAATCTCCTCGTGCCGATTATCCTCCGTGATGCCGGCGAGCAGTCGATCCAGATCAACGACGTCCTCACGCACCGGCTCGATGATCACCCGTCCGTTTTCCTCCGTAATATCGACGACAGTATCCAGCGTCAGCTTTGCCGCATCCATGATGGCGGCCGGAATCCTGACGGAAGCGCTATTGCCCCATTTCTTCACGGTGACACGCATATTCGGCTCCACGTATAAACAATGTAGATACGCTACTCCTCATCGCTTCTCCGGTCAATGAAACGAAAAACGCCCCTTCCCGGCGGGGGAAGAGGCGTCTGGCTGGCTATCCCTGACTGGAGGTCAAAGGGATGGGAGTGTTAGTTGACCTGCTGCGGAGCGATCTGGGCCTCGATCGTCTTGGCGGTATCGCCGGCTTCTGCGGCGATCGCGATGCGGCGGGGCTTCATAGCTTCCGGAATGTTCCGGACGAGATCGATATGAAGCAGGCCGTTCTTGAGCGAGGCGGTTTCGACTTCCACATGGTCGGCAAGCTGGAAGCGGCGCTCGAAGGCGCGCTTGGCGATGCCGCGATAGAGATATTCGCTCTGGTCGGCGCCATCTTCCTCGGTCTTTTCACCCTTCACGGTCAGCGCATGGGCCTGGAATTCGATCGAGAGTTCCTTCTCGTCGAAACCGGCAACGGCCATGGTGATGCGATAGGTGTTCTCGCCGGTCCGCTCGATATTGTAGGGCGGATAGCTCTGGCTCTGATCGGCAAAGTTGCGGTTGTCGAGCAGATTGAAAAGACGGTCGAAGCCGACGGTGGAGCGGTAGAGGGGAGAAAAATCGACGTGACGCATAATGTCCTCCATTGAAGCGACGGTGCGGTTTTGATGTGAGCGCCTTGATCCCGTTATGGCGATGAAGGCCCCGTTGAGCGGACCCTTTCGGCGCCCGCAGACTGCAGATGGGAATTGATTTCCGACCATTCAAGACCTTTTTCACCGTTCCGAAGGTGGGCTCGCCAGCCCGCCTTCCGCAGCATGCGGATTTGACGAAAATCAAACACTCAGTCAGAAAATTGGCTATCGTCAAAATTGCAGACCCGGATTATTCGGACGCCCTTGCCCCGGTCCTTGGCTGCCACATCGATAGGACCAAGACGATGCGTTCCGCGCTCCGAGCCGGATGGCTCACACCTGCGTTCATTCTTCTGGCCGGCGCCGATCCCGCCAGCGCCCACGTCAAATGGTTTGCACCCTACATCGTCGGCGCGCCGCCGCAGCCGATCGGCGCTACCCTGACCAATACCTGGTTCTGGCTCGGCATCGCCCTCGTGCTGGTCTTCTTTCTCGCCACCCGCGCCGTCGAGAAATCTCCCGCCGGCGAAACCATCCTGCGCGGCCTCGACCGCATGACCGATCCGATCTGGAACCGCATGGACGATTTCGTCCGGGCGGTCGTCGGCGCCTTCTTCATCGCCATCTTCGCCGTCGGCGGCGTCTACCTGACGCCCGATCTCAAGACGCCGTCGGAGATGGTTTCCTGGGGCCAGCTGCTGATCGCCATGCTGATCTTCTTCCGCGCCACCCAGCCGCTTGCCGCCCTCGGCATCGTCATCCTGTGGCTGCTGGCGCTGCGCGACTACGATATCTTCCACCTGCTCGACTACCTTGCGCTGGGCCCTGGCGTTGCCGCCTATCTCGTCATGGAAGCCTCGTCGAACGAGGAGTTGCGCAAGCACCGTTTCCAGGCCCTGCGCTGGGGCGTGGCAATCGCGCTCATGTGGTCGAGCCTCGAAAAATTCGCCTATCCCGACTGGTTCTATCCGCTGGTCGAGGAAAAGCCCTTCCTCACTTTCGGCCTGCCGCGCGACGTCTTCATCCCCATGGCCGGCGTCTCGGAATTCACCATGGGCTTCGGTCTGCTCTGGACCCCGATGGTACGCCGCCTCTCGGCCATCGCGCTCTTCGTCATCTTCAATGCCGCCGTCTACCCCTTCGGCCGCATCGACCTGATCGGCCACGCGCTGATCATGGCCGTCATCGTGGCAATTGCCGCCGATCATACCCGCGATGTCTTCTTCGTCCCGAACTTCAAGAAGATGATGGCAGGCGTCCCGATCGGCATCGCAGCCGCGCTGGTCATCTTCGTCTCGTCCTACTGGGGCCTGCATGTGGCGCTCTACGGCAGCGAGGGCGACATGAGCGCAGCTGTCCATCGCACCACCCACAGCCCCGACCCGGAACATCCGCACCCGACCGATGCGGCCGATGCCGGAACGCCGGTGGAGCACGACGACCACGGCGAGCCCGATCACAAGCATTGATCGACACCCTTGCAGAACCGAGAAATCCGCCATGGCCGTCCGATCGACCGGGGGGATTTCGCTGAACGCCATATGAATGATCGGTTCTGTCTCGGTTCAGGCCGGGCGCGCTAGAACATCATCACTGGAAGGCAAGACTGCCCTCCTTGGACCGGGGCACCATTCGTCCCTTCGCTTCGGTCAGCCTTGCCGGAACCGTGCTGTCCCCCGTATCGCCGGTTCCGGCCTTTCTTTTCCCGCTCACCTACCCAACCAGACTGCCGCCAAGGGCATCGGCGCCCTCCTCCATGCCGCCCGCAGCCTGCACCAGCCGGCGTCCGTACTGGCGCGGCGCGCAGCCCATGGTCTTCTTGAAGGCATTGCTGAAGGCGCTTTCGGATTCATAACCCAGCGAGATGCAGATCTGCGAGATCGGATCGCTCGTCCGGCTCAGCCTGTCCGCGGCAAGCAGCATGCGCCAGCGGGTGAGATAGTCCATCGGCGTCTCCCCCACCATTTCGCGGAATTTCAATGCAAATGTCGAGCGGGACATGCCTGCCTGCGCCGCAAGCTCCTGCAGTGTCCAGCGGCGGGGCGGGTCGGCATGGATGGCGGTCATTGCGGCACCGATCTGCCGGTCGCTGAGCGCCGAAAGCCATCCCGCTTCGCTGCCCCGGGCACTATCGCCGTCCCGCTCTCCACCCTGCGCCATATGCAGCCGCAGAGCCTCGACCAGCATCATCTGCGCCAATTGCTGCAACACAAGCAGACCACCGGCGCGAGGCTCGCGCAGTTCCTGCATCGTCCGCTCCACCGGCCACCGGAGTGCCGCCGTCTCAGGCCGGCCGCGGATATGCACGACCGGCGGCAGCATCCGCCGCAATCGTCCCGCATCACTGCCATCCAGCGCGAACCGGCTGCTGACGATGAAGCAGTCGCCGCCGCCGTTATGCGTCACGATCCCGCCATTGCGCGATTTCCAGAAGACTGAAGAGGCCTGCATAGCCGGCGCGGCAAGGTCGCTGCCGAGCCAGAAGGATTTGCCGCTCGCCAGCAGAAAGCAGTCTCCCTCGTCAAGCCGCACCGGCTCCATGTCCTCGACCATCAGCCAGCAATGCCCGGTCACCACGGCACCGGTCTTGATCCCCAGCCCCTGCTCGGGAAATTGGATGGCCCATGCCCCGCCGGCATCGAGGCCTGCGGACATATAGTTGCGAGGTTTGAGCAGCGAGAGAACGTCGGACAGCGGATCCATGGCAACCTTGGGATTGAAATGACGGCCTCAGCCTATCTCGCTTGGCTAATTAAGAACAGGCATTCGGACGATCGCGCATGAATGACGGACGCCACAGCATGGATCGTCCGCGATCCCCTGCTTACGCTTATTTATGTTGCTGCTTGCGCAGCACGCAAGACACGTTTCAGGAAGGACATATCCATGCGCGTATTCGTCACCGGCGCCACCGGTTTCGTCGGCTCCGCCGTCGTCCGCGAGCTCATCGGCGCGGGCCATCAGGTCACCGGCCTTGCCCGTTCGGAAAATGCTGCTGCGGCCCTCGCTGCCGCCGGCGCGGCCGCCCACCAAGGTCACCTCGAGGATCTGGACAGCCTGAGGCGCGGCGCGGATGCCGCCGACGCCACCATCCATTGCGGCTTCATCCACGATTTCTCCCGCTTCAGGGAAAATTGCGAGATCGATCGCCGCGCGGTGGATGCACTCGGCTCCACGCTTGCAGGCTCCAACCGTCTTCTGGTGGTCACCTCCGGCACCGGTCTCATCACTCCCGGCAGGATCGCGACCGAGGACGACCTGCCGACGCCCGGCGTCAATCCCCGCATCGCCTCGGAAGAAGCTGCAGCAGCGGTCGCGGCGAAAGGCACGCGGGTCTCGGTCATGCGCCTGCCCCCATCAGTCCACGGCGAAGGCGACCACGGCTTCGTGCCGATCCTGATCGATCTTGCCCGCCGCACCGGTATCTCGGCCTATGTCGGCAAGGGCGAGAACCGCTGGCCGGCCGTCCAGCGCCGTGATGCCGCCCGTCTCTACCGTGCCGTCGTCGAAAGCGACGTGGCGGCACCGCGCTATCATGCGGTGGCCGAGGAAGGCATCACGTTCCGGGAGATCGCCGAGATCGTCGCGGCCCAGCTCGGCGTGCCCATGGTCAGCAAGAGCCACGAGGAAGCGGCTGACCATTTCGGATGGTTCGCGCATTTCGCCCAGCTGGACGGCCCTGCCTCATCCGAACAGACGAGGCGCCTTACAGGCTGGCAGCCCCGCGAGACGGACCTGCTGGACGACCTCAGGCAACCCTATTACGTCGCCGCCTGACGATAAGCGAGGAACACCCGGGCGATCGCCTCGCCCGGGTGTTTCTGCTCTAACGGCTTTTTAGTGCACCGCGCCGGAGCCGCCGGCGGCGACCAGCGCGAACGGCTGGCCCGCGACAGCGATCGTCCGCTCTTCCTTCAGGCTGCTGCCATCAACGACACGGATCAGGCCGTTGCGCGGATCGGTGATGGCAAGCTTGCCGTCTGCGACCGCGATCCGCGGGCGCGGATCGCGCCAATGGCCGTCCTTGCTATAGGGCTCCGTCACCGTTTCCGACTTGACGATCTCGCCCTTCACCACATCGATGAGATGCAGCTTGCCATCCTCGGTCAGAACATAGGCATTGCGTGGCTCGGCCGGATCGAGCGCGAAATCTACCCGGCGCGTCGGCAGTTCGATCAGGCGATAGGGCTCGTCGGCGCTGTCCGGATCGATCAGCACGACCTTGTCCTCACCGTAGTTGCCGAGGAAGAACTGCATCGACTTGCCCCCGAGCAGCGTCGAGACTTTACCCTTGGGCAGCGTGTCGCCATAGCGCAGCATCTCGAGCTTCGGGCCGTCCATCCCGCCCGGACGGGCGATCAGCACGCCCTCCTCGCAACCGAAGCCGACGAGGCGTGCGGATGTCGCCTCCCCGTGCAGGCCGGTGCAGGCCGCGACCTCACCCACCTGGCTGCCCTCGTCATTAACGACGCGCAATCCGCGCCGCGGCGGCAATTCGCCTTCCTTCACCGGCGCCTCGATATTCGGCATCGATACGAGGAAATGATTGCGGACGGGCACGGCCACGCCGTGATGCGCAGCGATCGTATCGAAAGCCTTCAGTTGCGCATTGCCGCCCGCCAGCGCGTCCTCGCTGACGAGATCGAATTTCTGTTCGCGATCATAAAATACGGCGACCTGATCATCATGGGTCACCACATGCCCCGGCTTCTGCCCCCTGATAACCGTCGAAAGCAGCTTCGGTTCGTTGATCTCGATATCGCGATGCTCGCCATGGTCCGACAGTGCGATACCGGTCGAGATGGCATGAATGATGTTCTCGTCGCCCTGCACCGCAAACACCGTCTCGCCGCTCTCGCTCAGTGAAAGGGCTGCATAACCCTCAAGGTCGAAGCGGCCGATTTCCTTGCCCGACGCCATGTCGATGGCACGCACCACCGGCAGGCTGTGATCGGCGACGAACAGGCGCCAAGTTTCCGCATTCTCCTCTTCCGCATGGGCAATCGACATCAACGGCGCACCGGACGCCAAAAGCATGGCCGACAACCCCGCGGCCCGCAACAAATGGGACATATCCACTCCTATATGTAATAACATTACAGAAAGAGCGTTATACAGTTACATTCTATTTGTCCATCCGCCGGCGGAGCGGATGGACGTGGTGATCCCCAATTTCCCCCGGGCGATCCTTAGAGCGCGGCCAGAAGCACCTCCAGCCGACGTTCACCCTCACGCGTCTGCGCACCCGCAGCGAGCGCGGCCCGGGCAAGCTCCACCGCCCTCGGCACACCAAAAGTCTCGCCGAGCAGCCGGTTATTGGCGTCCAGTGCCACGTCGAGACTGGGCACTGCCGCATTCACGGCCCGCTTTGCGGCCCGCACCATGCCGGGTGCCCGGCTGGCAATGTCACGCGCCAGGTCATCAACGAAACCATCCAGTTCTTCCGCCGGCAGGGCCCTGTTGATCCATCCATAATGCTCCGCCAGATCGGCATCGACCATCCGCGCACCGGTAATGATCTCCAGCGCCCTTGCCCGCCCGACAAGCTGCGGCAGATAGGCGGTGCCGCCGGCGCCCGGAATGATCCCGACCAGCGCCTCCATCTGCCCGAGCCCCGCTTTGCCCTTGGCGGCGAACCGCATGTCGAGCGCCGAGAACAGTTCCGCTCCGCCGCCCCGCGCCAGCCCGGCAAGCTTGCCGATCGTCACCTGCGGAAGGGCACGGATCCGTTCATGCAGGCGCATCATGGGGTTCAGATGCTCGGTCCCCGGCTCGCCAAGCTGGAGCGCCAGAAAGGCCTCCGGCGCGATGGCGAAATTCATGTCGCCATGGACGATAAAGAAATCCGGATCAGCGCTCTGGAAGACGATGACGTCGATTGTCTCGTCCTTCGCAACCTTGGCGGCAAAATCGTCGAGCTCCAGCATCAGTTCGGCATCGAGAATGTTGAGCGGCGGATGGTCGAGGGTAAGCCAGGCGGCCCCACCCTCCGTGGTGATCTTGATCGTCCTGTAGTCTGAATAGGTCATGGTTGCGGAACTCCTTTCATGAGTTGCCGCAATGGTATAAATTGTATACCTAGCGTCAATTACGCACCTGAATGCTACAAGGTATACGGAAGTAAACTGCCCATGAGCGACCGTCTGACGACCCGAAAAGCTGATCGCACCTCCCCTCCGCAACAGCCGGCCGGCACGCGGCTGGCGTCGGACCGGCTCCTGCTCGACGAGATCGCCAGCAAATGGTCGATCCTCGTGCTCGGCGCGCTCTGCGACGGCCCGCTGCGCTTCAACCAGTTGCGCCGCGCCCTCGACGGCGTCACCCAGAAGGCGCTCACCCAATGCCTGAGACGGCTGGAGCGGGACGGCATCCTGACGAGAACCGTACTGCCCACCTCCCCGGTCTCCGTCCAATACGAGATCACCTCGCTCGGCCGCACCCTGGAAGCGCCGTTCAGGGCACTGGCTGACTGGACCGTGCATCACGGCGCCGCGGTGGCGGAAGCTCGTGCCCGGTTCGACGCCGACCCGTGACAGCTAAGTCATGACGCCTGAAACGAAATTTCCCTTGACGAAAACCTGCCCAAGTCTAAGCCTGCCGACATGACCGACGCGTCCCAGACCACCGACAGCATTCTCCGTTCCACGCCCGACAATCCGGCACCCGACGATGTCACCGCCGGCTATTTCACCGGCCATCGCGGCACAAAGATCCGCTATGCCCTGTTCCGTTCGGCCGTCGTGCCGGCGCGGGGCACCGTCGTGCTCATGCAGGGCCGCAACGAGTTCATCGAGAAATATTTCGAGACGATCCGCGATCTGAACGCCATGGGTCTTTGGGTCGCGACCTATGACCTGCGCGGCCAGGGCGGCTCCGATCGCCTGACGAAGAACCCGAACAAGGGCCATGTGCGCCGATTTGCCGATTACGAGCGGGATCTCGAAATCTTCCTCGAACAGATTGTCCTGCCCGATGCCCGCCTTCCCTTCTTCCTCGTTGCCCATTCCACCGGCGCGCTGATTGCGCTGTCGGCGGCGCCGCGCCTGTCGAACCGCATCAGCCGCATGGCGCTCTGCGCCCCCTATATCGGCTTCCACGGCCAGCCCTTGCCCGAGAAAGCCGTGCGGCCGCTGACCCGCCTGATGTCCTGGACCGGTTTCGGCGGCATTCAGATGGGGGGCGACAAGCGCATGATCCCTTTCGAAGGCAATGGCCTGACCGGAGATCGCCGCCGGTTCGATCGCAATATAGGCCTCTATAAGACATTTCGGGATATCACCGTCGGAGCCCCGACGGCCCGCTGGATCCACGAAACGCTGAAGGCCGCAACCCGCGTGTCGTCCCAGACGCATCTGACGGAAATCACCATCCCGACGCTCATCCTGGCGCCGGTTCTCGACGGCATCGTGCCCTACCGCCTGCAGGAAAACCTGTCGCGCAATTTTCGCGCCGGCCAGCTCATCACCGTCACCGGCGGCCGCCACGAACTGTTCCAGGAAAAGGATATCTACCGCGCTCAGGCCATGGCGGCGATCGAGGCCTTCATGCCCGGCCTCGACGGCGGCCTCAACCTGTCGGAAACGGAGACCTGAACAGGTCTCCACTACCTAACGTATCAAATCGGGATCAGCGTTTGGCGAGCAGCGCCATCGCCTCTTCATGCACGGCCTTCGATCCGGCCGCGATGATGTTGCCGCCATTTTCTGGCCGCCCACCGTCCCAGGTGGTGATCACACCGCCGGCCTGCTCGATCAGCGGGATCAGCGCTCCGACATCATAGGGCTGCAGGCTGTTTTCGACGACGAGGTCGATATTGCCCGATGCCAGCAGCGCATAGGCGTAGCAATCGCAGCCATAACGGAACAGCCGCACCTTCTCCTCCACCGATCGGTAAAGCTCGAGATCCCTGCCGGTAAAGATATGCGGCGAGGTGGTGAACAGGATCGCATCCTTCAGCGATCCGCAGTCACGCACCGAAATCTGCCGCTCGCCGCCCGGCCCCGAATACCAGGACTGCTGGCCGTCGGCGAAATAGCGCTCGCCGATAAACGGCTGGTCGACCAGACCCATCGATGCATGACCATTGGATCGCAACCCGATCAGCGTGCCCCAGACCGGCAGCCCGGAAATGAAGGCGCGCGTCCCGTCGATCGGATCGATCACCCAGACATGCTCACGGTCGAGACCGACATTGCCGTGTTCCTCGCCGAGGATACCATGCTCGGGAAAGCGCTCTTCAATCAGCGCCCGGATCGCCGTCTCGGCCGCACGATCCCCTTCGGTCACCGGATCAAAGCCGCCCGCCAGCTTGTTGACCACCGAAATGCCGGTTCGGAAGCGCGGCAGCGTCTCGCCCTTGGCTGCATCGGCAAGCGCGTAGAAAAAATCACGGTCTGGCAACATCGGCAGGCTCCTGAAAATCGCAAGAAGAAAGGGACGCCGCCTTCATAGGCTGTCCCGAAGCCCGTGAAAACCGCCTTTGGCGCAACCTGTGCCAAGACCTTAATCACAACGCACAAAAATGACGCAAATTTAATCACCGTAAAAATGTGCTTGACATTTGTGCATGGCTCGTCGTAATTTCTTCATACAGTCTTTGACTGTAAATACCCTCCTTGGGTGTTTCCTCCCTAGACTTAGCCGCGCGAACAGCGCGGTTTTTTTTTGCCCGCGATTCCGCCGGCAAGCCCATCGCGCAAGTAGCCATCGCCTCTCCACGGGCCGAGCAGGCTCCGTGGGACATCCTTCCAACCAACGGAAATGAAAGACTATTCGGCCGCGAGCGCGCTCATGCCGCCGGAGAAATCACCGACATATTCGGCCATCTGGCGCATGAAGGTGGAGAGTGCTGCGGCGATTACCGGAAACTCCCGCTTCTTTTCGAGCGTTGTCTCATCGACATAGAGCGCGCGGTTGATCTCGATCTGCAGCGCATGCAGCCCGCGCACGGGGCGACCGTAATGCTCGGTGATGAAACCGCCCGCATAAGGCTTGTTGCGCACCGCCGAAAAACCCATCCCGTCGAGAAAATCCAGCGCCGCGCGCGACAGTTCGGCCGAGGCACTGGTGCCGTAGCGGTCGCCGATGATGAAGTCCGGCCGCAGTTCGGAGCCGGACAGCCGTATATTGCCGGGCATCGAATGGCAGTCGATCAGGATCGCAAGCCCGAAACGGGCATGGGTGCGCGCGATCAGTCGGCGCAGGCAGGTATGATAAGGCTTGTAGATTGCCTCGATACGAGCCAGCCCCTCCTCCACCGACAGCCGCTTGCGGTAGATCTCCATATTCTCCGCGACGATGCGCGGGATCGTTCCGAGACCGCCGGCGACCCGCATCGAGCCGATATTCACGTAAGGGGGCAGCGGTCCGTCGAACATGCGAGGATCGAGTTCGTAAGGCTCGCGGTTCACATCGAGATAGGCGCGCGGAAAATGAGCGGCGAGAAGCGGCGCACCGAGTTCGGGAGCATCGGCGAAAAGCTCGTCGACATAATGGTCGGCGGAGCGTCGGATAGAGAGCGAATCGAGATTGCTATTAGCGATGAGATCCGCCGGATAGTGCCGGCCGCTATGGGGAGAGTTGAAGACGAAAGGTATGGTCTGCGCTACAGGCTCCCTGACTTCGAACTGCTGTCCGTCTTCCAACCGTTCAAAGTCTCCCGCGGCGTGATCCATCCTGCCTTTACCATGTCACGAACAAGTCCTGTGGGTATGTTGCCAGTTGCCTGACGGCAAGTCCATATATTATCTATACCCCACCAAACGCCGATCCCTGCCGGTTAAACGGAAATTTACCGTGTGCTGGCATCGTTGAAGGCTGACACAACCCCTGGCATGCACGGATAGCGATCCCGAAGATGATACAGAAAATCCTTCTCGCCGAAGACGACAACGATATGCGCCGTTTTCTGGTGAAGGCACTGGAAAAGGCCGGATACAAGGTCGATTCCTTCGATAACGGCGCAAGCGCCTATGATCGGCTGCGCGAAGAGCCCTTCTCGCTTCTGCTGACCGACATCGTCATGCCGGAAATGGACGGCATCGAGCTCGCCCGCCGCGCGACCGAACTCGACCCCGATCTGAAGGTCATGTTCATCACCGGTTTCGCCGCAGTCGCGCTGAATTCCGACTCGAAGGCACCGAAGGACGCGAAGGTCCTGTCGAAGCCCTTCCACCTGCGCGACCTCGTCGACGAAGTGAATAAGCTTCTCGCCGCCGCCTGATCCGGCATTACACGATCTGATTCCGGCCCGCCCGAAGACGGAAAATTCCGATTTCGGGACGCGCCACGCGGTCATCCACAACCGCGAAAACCTTTGAAATGCGGGGCTGTCAAAAAAGCTTCGCACTTCATAAAAAAACCGGTTGACGGCCCGACCGCTCTATGGTCTATGCGCCGACATCGGATGGGCGTGTAGCTCAGCGGGAGAGCACTACGTTGACATCGTAGGGGTCACAGGTTCAATCCCTGTCACGCCCACCATCCTTCCTCCTCGGAGGATAAGACAAGAGCCCCTTACGGGGCTTTTGCTTTTTCCGGCAATGACTTACCCAAACAAAAGCCCGGCTTGCGATGCAGCCGGGCTTGTTGGTTTCAGGGTGAATGTCGGCCGCTCGGAAGAGCCACTCCGCCGTCAGAATTCGTCCCAATCATCAGCGCCGCGAGAGCCGCCGCCGACTGCTGCAGCCGTCTTCGTCCCGAACGCATCTGCAAGCCTGTCGACCATGCCGCGGGCCGGTGAAGTCTTGGGCAGGGAATTCTCGCCGGCAGCCTTGACCGAGGCCATGCGGCGCAGGTCGGCTTTCAGCGACTGGGCGGTCGCGGAGAGCGGTGGGGATGCGGATCGGTGCGCTTCACCTCGCGCTTGCCCGGCTCCTGCCGGCGTGCCACCCTGGAAGCCGCCCCGTTGCGTCTGCGCAGCCTCACCCTCAGCGCCGAGTTCGAAGCGCGATACGAGCTCCCTCAGGCGTCCCGCCTCGTTGGCGAGCGTCGCACCGGCAGCATTGGCTTCTTCCACCATTGCGGCGTTCTGCTGGGTCACGTGGTCCATCTGGTTGACGGCATTGTTGACCTCCGCCAGACCCGTAGACTGTTCTCGTGCCGAGGTGGCGATGGCGTCCATATGCTGGTTGATCGTCACGATATAGGCTTCGATCGTCTTCAGCGCAGTGCCGGTGGCACTCACCAGCTTCACGCCATTGTCGACTTCCGCGGACGAATTGCGGATCAGGTCCTTGATCTCCTTTGCGGCGGTTGCCGAGCGCTGGGCGAGTTCACGCACCTCCTGGGCAACGACGGCAAAGCCCTTGCCCGCCTCCCCTGCCCGCGCCGCTTCGACGCCGGCATTGAGAGCCAGGAGATTGGTCTGGAAGGCGATGTCGTCGATCACCCCGATAATGTTGGAGATCTGGCCGGACGACTGTTCGATATGGCCCATGGCGGCAACCGCATCGGCCACCACGGCGCCGGACTGGCGGGCGCTGTCATTGGCCTGGATCGCCACGCCGCGCGCCTCGTCGGCGCGCTTCGATGCGTTGGAGACATTGGCTGTTATCTCGTCCAGCGCGGCCGCCGTCTCTTCCAGCGAGGCTGCCTGCTGCTCTGTGCGCTTCGACAGGTCGTCGGCGCTGTGGCTCACCTCGCGGGCGCCGCTGTCGATCGAACCGGTGGCGCTCGCAACAGCAGCCATCGTCTCGCGCAGCTGGTCGACGGTACGATTGAAATCCGCCCGCAGCCCTTCGAAATCATGGGCGAAGTTTTTGGTCAGGCGGAAGCTGAGGTCGCCCGCCGACAGATGCTTCAGCCCTTCGGCCAACCCTTGCGTCGCCTCGGCCATGGCCGCTGCGCGCTCGCGCTCCTGATTGGCATTTTTCTGCTGCTGTTCCTCGCTCTCGTTGCGTTGCGCCTCCGCATCCGCTTCGAGCGCCCGGGTGCGCAATCCGTTCTCCTTGAACACCTGCACCGCCCGCGCCATGCCGCCGATCTCGTCGCGGCGTGCGGCATCGGGAATCTCTGCGGAAAGATCGCCTCCCGAAAGTCGTCCCATCGCATCACCCAGCGCCTGGATCGGACGCACCAGCCATGCCCTGATGGCGACAAAGCTGACCGAGGAGATAACCAGCAGGGCGATCACGACGCCGCCGATCGTCGCCCAGTAGATGGTGCGGGAATCGGCGGTCAGCTCGGCGCTGCTGTCGCTGGCGCCCTTGGTCAGCTGGTCGACCTTGTCGTTCAGCGCCTTGGACATGACCTGGAACTGCGGCTGGCATTCGCGGAAGAACACGTCCATCGCGCTCTTCATGTCGAGATAGGTGAGCGCCTTCGTGCCGAGCGTCACCGCGCTGCCGCAGGATTGGTCGAGCACATTGACGGCCTGCGCCTTCAGCTCGGCCATCGCGCCGTCGCCTGGAAGTGCCGCGGCAGCCCGATCGACATAACCAATGAAGGACTGGCGGGCCGAAGCCAACTCCTCGACTGCCTTCTTCTCCTGCTCCTTGTTCGACGTCAGCAGGATATCGCCGACGGCGCCGCGGATGGTCTGGAACGTCTGGCTCGCCCGCGACAGCGAGGTCGAGGCTTCGCCTTCCGCCGTCACGAGGTGATAATAATGCGCGTCGACCCTGAGGATCTGGCTGCCCGCATAATAGGCGAGTGCCAGGGTGAACAGGCCGAAGGACGCAAGCAGCACGAAGAACTTGCCGGTGATCGAAATGTTTTTCATCGCAAACCCATGACGCGTGAAGGACGAAGCGTGAAGGCAAGGCGGCCCGACCCATCGAAAAGCCGATGGTCGCATATGCTGCAATGACGTTCCCCACTCCCAAGAACGCGAACATTCTAGCGCTACAACTTTTACCATGGGTTAAAAACGCCGCTCCTCATGCAACCTTTCGGGGATAAATATGACATGGCCGGCGGGTGAGGAGGCAACGTGTGAATTACCGTTTGGTCATATGTTCCGGCTAGTATCCCCGACCATCGAGGTCGCCCCTGTAAGCATGGGGGCCGGGCAGCAGGTGCGCGACACATGGCACAGTATAAATACCCACCCCACCTCGTCGAGGTGAAGTCCTGGGCCTTCGATCAGGAATGGAAGCCCGGTCAGGTGGTCAAGAATGCCGGCATCTACCGCTGTCGCACCTGCGGCGACGAGATCGTCGTCGACAAGGGCGCCGCCATTCCGAGCCATCACCACGAGCATACCCTGCTCGGGCCGGTCGTCTGGCAGCTTCTCGTCTTCGCCCAGAAACATCCCGGGCGGTAACTCGGCCTCTCCAACGAAAAAGCCGCCCATCACGGGCGGCTTCGTCATCTCGAAAGCCGTTCGGGATCTCTCGTGGCCTACATGATCGCGCTGCCAGCCATCAGGGCCAGCACGAGGAAGACCAGGAAGATCACCAGCGCGATGAAGAAGAGAATCTTTGCGATCCCGGCCGTCGCGGCGGAAATCCCGGAAAAGCCGAGGAAACCGGAAATCAGGGAAATAACGAGGAAAATCAGGGCCCATTTCAGCATGGATTTTGTCCTTCAGGTTGGATGGCCGGATAACGTCTTGCGAATGTTCCCGGTTCCAAGCGCTGGAACAAAATCAGGCGAAGACGTGCGCCTTGCCCGAAACCTGAAGGCCGATCTCTTCACCGATCGGTAAATCCCTCGAACTCGGCACCTCGATCGTCAGTGTTATCCCCTGGTCGTCGCACAGGACGATACGCAGCTCCGAAGCCGATCCGCGGAACCCCGCCTCGGCCACCTTCGCCCTCACGCCGCCTTCGCCCTCGACGAGGCCGATCTGCTCCGGCCGCAGCATGATAGTCGCCTGGCCGGCAAAACCATTGGCGACATCTGCCGGCAGACGGCCGAGAGCGCAATCCGCATGGCCGTCGCCGATCGTCGCCGGCAGGATGATCGCCTCGCCGAGAAATGCCGCGGTGGCCGGATCGACCGGCCGACCGTAGACCTCGCGCGGCGGGCCGAACTGCATCAGCCTGCCCGCGCGCATCACCGCCACCTGGTCGGCAAAGGCCAGCGCCTCGGCCTGGTCGTGCGTGACGAGCAGGGTCGCGATCCCTTCCGCCCGCAGCACATCGCCGACGGCCTTGCGCGTTGTCGCACGAAGGCCGGTGTCGAGCGCCGAGAACGGCTCGTCGAGCAGCATCAACCGCGGCTTGCGGGCAAGCGCACGGGCAAGCGCCACGCGCTGCTGCTGGCCGCCGGAAAGTTCGTCCGGTCGGCGCGTCAGCATCGAGCGATCGAGCCCGACCATCTCCATCAGTTCCCCCGCCCTCGCCTGCCTGATGGCGGCATCCTCCGTCATGCCGAAGGTGATGTTGCCGGCGACGGAAAGATGCGGAAACAGGCATCCGTCCTGCGCCACGATGCCGATATTGCGCTTGTGCGCCGGCACCGCTGCGGCACCGTCAACAACGGGCTCGCCATCGATCGCAATCCGCCCGGCATCCGCAGCCTCGAAACCTGCGATGAGACGCAGCAGCGTGGTCTTGCCGCAACCGGATGGGCCGACAACGACGGTGCGGCTGCCGCCCGCGATATCGAGATCGATCCCGTCGAGCGCCGTCACCGGCCCGAACTGTTTCCGCAATGCACGAATTTCGACAAAACTCATCGGCCGGCGATCTTCTTCGATTGGTGATGGAGGAGCGCCGTCATCGGCAGGGAAAACAAAATCATCAGCAGCGCATAGGGTGCGGCACCGGCATAGTCGATCTCGCTGGTCAGCGCCCAGAACGCCATGGCAAGCGTGCGCGTGCCGTTCGGCGCCAGCATCTGCGTCGCGGTCAGTTCGTTCATGATGCCGAGGGAGGAAAGCGCCACGCCGGCGGCAGCGCCGGGCGCGGCCAGCCGCACCGTCGTTGCCCACAGCGCCCGTGCAGGCGAGCGGCCTAGACTCGCCGCCGCCTGTTCCAGCTCGGCCGGCACCTGGGCAATGCTGGCACGCAGGCTGATGAGCGCCCGCGGCAGGAACATGATCATGTAGGCGATGACGATGGTCGCCACGGTCTGGTAAAGCGGCAGCGCCACCCGCACCGTGATCGTCACCAGCGCCAGCGCCACGACGACACCCGGCATCGAGCTCGCCAGATAATAGCAGCCCTCGATCACCCGGCTGCGGCGGCTCGGACGACGGACGGAAAGCCAGGCGATCGGCAGTGCCGCAGCCGTCGTCGCAAGCCCGCCGACAAGGCAGATGACCAGCGTCTGGCCGAGCGCCAGCCCGATCTCGTCCATCCGCCAGATCGCCGCGCCCCCGGCCACCAGCCAGCGCGACAAGGTGAGCGCCGGAACGCCGAGCGCGAAGAAGACGGCCGCGATGGGCAGGAGAAGGCAAGGATAGCGCCATGCGCCGAGTGAGGTCCTGCGTACCTGCCGTGCAACGCCCGGACCGATGCGGGCATAACGCCGCCTGCCCCTCAAGCCCGCGTCGACCGCCAGAAGCACGAGGCAGCAGAGAACCAGCACCAGCGCCAGCATGTTGGCGGCAACGCCGTTATAGGTCGACTGGAACTGGTCGACGATCGCGGTGGTAAAGGTGTCGAAGCGGATCATCGCATAGAGCCCGTATTCGGCAAGCAGATGCAGGCCCACCAGAAGACCGCCGCCGAGGATCGAGAGGCGCAGCTGCGGCAGCACGACACGACGGAAGACCGCCGCATCGGAAAGCCCGAGCGACGCCGCCTGATCTTCGAGCGCCGGATCGAGAAGCCGCAGAGCCGCCGAGATCGGCAGGTAGAGAAACGGGAAATAGGCGGTCACGGAGATGGCGATCCCCGCGGGCAACCCGTGGAAGCCCGGCCAGAGGCCGATCCAGGCATAGGAATGCACGAAGGCCGGAATGGCGAGCGGCGCGACGCAGAGCACCGACCAGAACCGCGCGAACGGCAGATCGCTGCGTTCCGTCAGCCAGGCAAGCACTGTCGCGAGGATCATGGTGACCGGCACGGTAACGATCACGAGCAGCAGCGTGTTGCCCATCAGCTCGCCGACCCGCGGCCGGAAGATGAGCTGTGACGCCGTCTCCCATCCCGTCACAGCCGTCGCCCAGAAGACGAAGCCGAGCGGCATCAGCGCGAAAAGCGCGATCACGATGGCGATCAGATAGGTCCCCCGCGTGCCCGCCAGAAACCAGGGTCGCGACACGAGCATGGGTCTGTTGTCTACGAATGACGTCATGGAATACCTAGAGCATGTCGCGCAAAAGTGCCCAGCGGTTTTGCGGCAACGACATGCGATCATGCAAAGACTTGAGGCGTGCGGAGCGACCCCGTAAGGAGCGCGACACGCTTCAAGACAGACGAGACATCGCAGGTACGCCCTGCGATGTCTCCGTGCAACTGGAATTGCGTGCCGGTTTAAAGGATGCCGGCGGCGGTCAGCATGTCGGTGACCTTGGCATTGTTGAGCTCGGTCGGCTCGACCTTCGGTGCCTGCAGGTCGGCGAGCGGCACCAGCGCCTTGTTGGAGGCCTCATCCTTGCCGACCGCATATTCGAACGACGTGCCGTCACGCAGGATCTTCTGGCCGCCCTTGCCGGCAACCCACTTCAGGAAGGCCTGCGCCTGTTCCTTGTGCTTCGAGGACGCCAGAATACCGCCGCCCGAGATCGACACGAAGGCGCCCGGATCCTGGTTCTTGAAGTAGTGCAGCGAGACGTTCTTGCTGTTCTCGCCGGTCTTCGCCTGATCGCCGAAATAATAGTAATGATAGATGACCGCGCCTTCGATCTGGCCGGCATTGACGGCCTTCATCGCGGTGGAGTTGCCGCGGATTGCGGTGAAGTTTTCCTTCATGCCCTTCAGCCACGCGGCGGTCTCTTCTTCGCCCTTCAGCTGCAGCAGCGCACCGACGATCGCCTGGAAATCGGCGCCCGACGGAGAAGCGGCCCAGCGGCCCTTCCATTCCGGCTTGGCGAGATCCATCATCGACTTCGGCAGTTTGTCTTCCGTCAGCTTCGTCTTGTCATAGGCAAACACGGTCGAGCGGGCGGCAATGCCGGTCCAGTGGCCATTGGCCGGGCGGAACTGTTCCGGTACCTCATCCAGCGTCGCCTTGTCGAGCGGCTCGAACAGGCCCTTGCCGTCCACCAGCGCCATGGCCGGCGAATTTTCGGTCAGGAACAAGTCGGCAGGCGAATTGGCGCCTTCCTGGACGATCTGGTTGGCAATTTCCATGTCGGAACCGTTGCGGATCGTCACCACGATGCCGGTCTCTTCGGTGAACGCGTCCACCCACTCCTTGGTCAGCCCTTCGTGCTGCGCGTTATAGATGGTGAGGCTGTCGGCCACCTGGGCCGATGCGGGCGTGGAAAGACCGAGAACGGCCAGAACCGACAAGACAGGCGCAGCGCCAGCCAGGAAGATGGAAGAAGTTTTCAAAATCGCCTCCGCGAATGATTTGGAAAAGGCTCCGACCGAGACCGGCGAGCCATGATCGGCCACTCTCCGGCGGTCGACAACGGGGTAAACACCGGACTTTGAGAAATATTCGATTTTTTTACTCATCTTTTCTCATCGCTCTGGACGCGGCTCGCCGAACGGCGTTAAGCGGTGATAAACTGGGCGGCAGGACGCCAGCATCATGGAGGCGGCAATCGCCAGTGAACAGGAAATCAGGACCGGCTTGAGCGAGCACGTCGCGCGGCTTTGGCGCTACGGCCTGACGCTGTCGCATCACCGCGACACGGCCGATGATCTCGTCCAGGCGACCTGCCTCAGGGCGCTGGAGCGGGCGGCGCAATTCGCCTCCGGCACCCGGCTCGATCACTGGCTCTTCTCCATCCTCCATTCGATCTGGCTGAACGAGGTGCGCTCACGCCGCGTGCGCCAGGGTCAGGGTTTCGTCGAGGCGGCCGAGGTGCTGACGTTCGACGGCGCCGCCGACACCGAGACCCATATCCTCGCCATCCAGGTGATGAACCACGTCCATGCCCTGCCCGAGGCGCAGCGTTCGGCGGTATTCCTCTGCTATGTCGAGGGCCTGTCCTACCGGGAAGTGGCCGAGGTCCTGCAGATCCCGATCGGCACCGTCATGAGCCGGCTGGCCGCCGCCCGTGCCCGCATCGCCGAGGTCACAGCGCCCAAATCTCCCGCCCTCCCAACCCGGGAGAAGGCGAAATGAGCGTCAAACCGACCGACGAAATGCTGACCGCCTATCTCGACGGAGAACTGGCAGCCGCCGATCGCGCCTCTCTCGAAGCGACGATGGCAGGCGATGGCGCCGCCGCGAACCGGCTGCGTTTCCTCAGCCACGGCAACCTCGCCTATGCCGAAGCCTTCGCGCCGATGCTTGACGAGGCACCGCGGAAAAAGCTGGAAGCCATGCTGGCGGACCTATCCGCGCCAAAAGCCAGGCCGGCCGCGGAAGCTCACCTTGCTTCACCGCGCATCGGTCGACGCGGCTTGATCGCGGCCGCCATCGGCTGTCTTGCCGCAGGCGTCGTCGCAGACCGCGCCTTCCTCGCGCTTCGCTCCTCGCTTTTCGAAGACGAGGATGCAGCACTCCGCCAGGAAGTGGCCGAATATCTGGCGCTCTATACGGCGGATTCACTCACCCATGCCCCATCCAGCACCGCCGAGCGCGAGGCTCAGCTTAAATTCGCCGGCCAGCGCCTCGGCCTGCCGCTCGATCCCGCCGCCATGAACCTCGGCGACCTGCAGATGCGCCGGGCCCAGATCCTGGAATATGACGGCAAGCCACTCGGCCAGATCCTCTATCTCGACCCGGCCCACGGCCCCGTCGCGCTCTGCATCGTCGCCGCATCCTCCGGCGCAAAACCGATCACCCGCGAACGCCGCGGCGGCCTCAACCTCATCTACTGGTCGAGCCCAACACACAGCTTCGTCATGGCCGCCCGCAATCCGATGGAAGATCTGACCGCAAGGGCTGAGCAAATGCAGGCGGAATTGGCGGGCCGCAGCCGGGCGTGATGCTCCATGTCCCTGTTCCCGAACGAATCAGCTATTGCTGATCGAACACATCGGGAACGTCGGAAGCGGAATGTCGGTCGCCTATCTGGAAAAACTCAATGATGCCCAGCGTCGCGCGGTGGAGCATGGCTCCGAAGTGCCGAATGGCGGCCCCGCCGGGCCGCTGCTGGTCATCGCCGGTGCCGGTTCCGGCAAGACCAACACGCTTGCCCATCGCGTTGCCCATCTGATCGTCTCGGGCGCCGATCCGCGCCGCATTCTGCTGATGACCTTTTCCCGCCGCGCAGCCTCCGAAATGGGCCGCCGCGTCGAGCGAATCTGCAAGCAGGTGCTCGGTGCCAATGCCTCGATCATGACCGATGCGCTCGCCTGGGCCGGCACCTTCCACGGCATTGGCTCGCGACTTCTGAGAATGTATGCCTATCAGATCGGCCTAGACCCGGATTTCACCATCCACGACCGCGAAGATTCCGCCGACCTGATGAACCTCGTCCGCCACGAGCTCGGCTTCTCCAAGATGGAAAGCCGGTTCCCGACCAAGGGCACCTGCCTCGCCATCTATTCCCGCGCCGTCAATTCCGAGACCCCGCTCGACGAGGTGCTGAAGACCTGGTTCCCCTGGTGCCAGGCCTGGGAGCCGCAGCTGCGCGAACTCTTCGCTTCCTATGTCGAGGCCAAGCAGACCCAGAACGTGCTCGACTACGACGACCTTCTGCTCTACTGGGCGCAGATGATGAGCGAGCCGTCGATCGCGGAAGATGTCGGCGCCCGCTTCGATCACGTCATGGTCGACGAATACCAGGATACGAACCGCCTGCAGTCCTCCATCCTGATGGGCATGAAGCCCGGCGGCCGCGGCCTCACCGTAGTCGGAGACGACGCGCAGTCGATCTATTCCTTCCGCGCCGCGACGATACGCAACATCCTCGATTTTCCGAATACCTTCGATCCGCCGGCCAATATCGTCACGCTCGACCGCAACTATCGCTCGACCAGCACGATCCTTGCCGCTGCCAACGGCGTGATCGAGCTTGCCCGCGAGCGCTTCACCAAGAACCTCTGGACCGACCGCCAGTCGGAAGAGCGCCCGCGCCTCGTCGCCGTCAAGGACGAGGCCGAGCAGGCCAATTACATCGTCGAGAAGGTGCTGGAAAACCGCGAGACCGGCATGACGCTGAAAAGCCAAGCCGTTCTGTTCCGCGCCTCGCACCATTCCGGCCCGCTGGAAGTGGAACTCACCCGCCGCAACATTCCCTTCGTCAAGTTCGGCGGCCTGAAATTCCTCGACAGCGCCCATGTGAAGGACATGCTGGCGGCCCTGCGTTTCGCCCAGAACCCGCGCGACCGTGTCGCCGGCTTCCGTCTGATGCAGCTCATCCCCGGTATCGGCCCGCAGACCGCCGGCAAGATTTTGGATGCCATGGCCTCCGATCCCGAGCCGCTGGCGGCCCTGCAGGAAATCCCGGCCCCGCCGCGCTCCGGCGCCGACTGGCCCGCCTTCGTCGAGATGCTGACCGCGATCCGCAAGAACGAAGGCTGGCCGGCGGAGATCGGCACCGCCCGCGAATGGTACCAGCCTCATCTCGAACGCGTCCACGAGGATGCCGAGACCCGCAAGGCCGACCTGCTGCAGCTCGAACAGATCGCCTCGGGTTATGCCTCACGCGAACGCTTCCTCACCGAACTGACGCTCGATCCGCCGGATGCGACGAGCGACCAGGCCGGCGTGCCGCTGCTCGACGAGGACTATCTCATCCTCTCGACCATCCACTCGGCCAAGGGCCAGGAATGGCGCTCGGTCTTCCTCCTGAACTGCGTCGACGGCTGCATTCCGTCCGATCTCGGCGTCGGCTCGACCGCCGAGATCGAGGAGGAGCGTCGGCTGCTCTATGTTGCGATGACCCGCGCCAAAGACCACCTCCATGTCATGACCCCTCAGCGCTTCTTCGTCCACGGCCAGCATTCCCAGGGCGACCGGCACGTCTATGCCGCCCGCACCCGCTTCATCCCGGCGACGCTGCTGCAATTCTTCGAAACCGCCGCCTGGCCGGTCGTCGCCCCGATGTCCGACGAGGAGCGCCGCCACCGCCAGCAGGTGCGGATCGACGTGACGGCAAGGATGCGCGGCATGTGGCGATAGCGCGCACGGGCGCTCACCCTAAGCGCCTGTTGACTTCCATCCATCAGAAGCGCCTCATATACGCTTCCTGAGGAGGAGGAAGACATGCCGACCTTCATCATCGAACGGGATATCCCCGGCGCGAGCAATCTCACCAAAAACGATCTCTGCGAGATTTCGGCCAAGTCGAACGAGGTCGTCGCCGGCCTTGACGTGCCCTATACCTGGATCACCAGCTATGTCGCAGGCGACAAGATTTACTGCGTCCACGAGGCACCGAGCGCCGACGTCATCCGCGAACACGCCGAACGCGGCGGCTTTCCAGCCAACAAGATCACTGAAGTCAGCGCGGTTATCGGGCCACAGACGGCCAACGCGTAGAGCAGGAGGCTGCGCGACCGGTTTAATAAGAAACCAGTAATTCACGCCTAAGCTTTGGTTAAAATGAGATTGACTCCATCATCGGATCTGAACTGACTTTTTGCCGGAGTTGAGCGTTTATAGCTCTATGACTGAGCTCCATATGACGTGGATAAGGGCAGTTGCCGAAACGGCAAGCTATAGACGAATGTATACGCTGGCGTCCGAGATCGCCGCCAGCGAAGGTGCCACGCGCGAAATGCGGCACGCCGCAAGGCGCGTCGTGCGCGCCCTGAAGCCCGTGATAGACCTGCCGATAGCCGACGCCGTCACTTTGGCAAGGGCGAGAAAACGGTTTGCCGAACTGGCCAAGGCCGTCGCCAGCTTCTCCCCCGCATTGGCCGACATGCCTAGGGCCAGTCGCCGATGAGAAGCCGGCGACTCCGCCTCACCCCTTCCGGATAATCGCGCTTCTCCGAAGGCTTCATGTGAAGCTGCGTTTGCTGATGGGTCCGGGGAAAAGCTACTGCGAGAATGTCGAAAGGGCGAGTGCGATCGCTCGGTTATGGATCGCCGACCGACTGATGCCGGGAGGATCGACACAGATATCCGGCTCGCTCGCCTTCCCCCACGGACTGCATTCGCACAGGAAACTGTAGTGGCCTGCATCGGCGCTCAACAGGTCCAATGTGCTATTTGCGAGATGTCGATGCAGCCATTCGGCACATAAGTCCGAGGGCGCCTCGAGATCTGATGCAACGGCTGCAATACCGATCGGTTCTATAATCTTCTTCAGGCTTTCAACGCTGAAGCCACGCACGGGCGAGGCCGGTGCGCACAGGAATGCGCCTTTGATCCGTTTGTCCTTGAATGAAGTCGCTTGCCTCTCCCAGGAGGCGCGGAACACCGGGCTGCTTTCAAGCAGCGGTTCGACTTGCGCACCAAGATGCGGGAATTCGCGCGGGCCATCACCCCATCCTCGCCCCTTGGACCATTCAAGGAACGGCGCCACCTGCGTGATCCCACCGAGCAGGGAAACGGCCGTATGGCCCCCGAGGGAAAAGCCGCTCACGAAAACCCGGTCAAGATCGAGTCGTCCGGCAAATGGGCCGCTCGCGTGATAATCGAGTATTACCGTGAGATCGCGAGCCCTTTCCCACCAACAAAGGAACCCCTCCGGTCTGTAGGGCTCCGATCCCGTATTCCCATGATGGTCGACGCCAATTACGAAAAAACCCCGCCGCGCCAAACCTCGAGCCAGCCATGCAAGGCTGGCTGCGGTCCCACCCGTTCCGTGAGACAACAGGAGAACAGGAGAACAGGAAAGGCAGGCATTCCACTTGCTGGAACCGCATTATTGATGGAAACGTCTGGAATAAAAATGCTTTGACTGGCATTCTCGAAGAGCGATGGAGCGCCTCCAGCATCATCCGTCGGATACCATGCGGACCAGAAAAGCGGACGCGCTGCCTTGCCGCTCCAGTCGCTCCGATCCGGATCTCGTATCCTGCCAGCTGTGAAGCCGACCTCCAGCATGATCTCTCCGACACCTGCTCTCTTGTCCGCGTCGCCGGTCAGAGAGACCGGCTGTAGTCGTGGCCGACCTTCTTCAACGCGTCGATGATGTCCGAATAGACAAGCTGGACCCTGTTCGGCTTGAGGCCGGTGACCATCGGGATCGTTTCCTCGCCATACTGGATGTAGACGGCCCCGCTCAGAAAATGAGCGGCGGTCATGCCCAGGCTCTCCAAATTGTTGCCGGCGGTGACGAAGCCGCCGGAGGCTTCGCAGCCGATGCTCGTCACATGTTCAAGCAGATAGGTCTTTCCGCCGAACGTAATGGTGTCCGCATCGATCTCGATCGGGACGACCTTGGGTTCGTTGCCCCAGCGGTACACCACCGTGAGCAGCCCGGCGCAGACGAGCGTGACCAGGAAGAAATAGCCGGAAGCCATCGTCAGGAAGAGCGAAATCAACCCGACGATCACGAGCGGGATGACGAGTACGGCGCCGATGACCTGCCGTGATCTGCTTATCGTCTTGGCATGATAGGTGATGCCCTTGCCATCCTTATGTATCGTGGAGTTCAGTTTCGGCTGAACGATGGTTCTGGCGTCTGCCATGCAAATCCCCTCTGCAATTCCTGCTGAAAACAAAAAAATCAATATGCGCAGGCATGCAATATTTGGTCATGGCGTCAAGTCTTGCAGATCGCTTTACAGTCTCGATGAAGCGAAATGTCTTCACCCCTTGCGCGGATCGTCCCTCTTCTCAAGCAACTCGATCTGGATCTGCTGTAGTTCCGCCAGACGTTCCCATTGCTTGGCCATCTGGTGGTCGATCTTTTCGTGCAGCTGGCGGATTTCGAGTTCGGCCCTGAGATTGATCATGTAGTCGTTCTCGGCGCGCAACCGGTCCTTCTCCTCCTGCCGCTTCTGGCTCATCATGATAACCGGCGCCTGCAATGCGGCAAGGCAGGAAAGCACGAGGTTGAGGAGGATGAAGGGGTACGGATCGAAGGGCTGCGCCATCAGCCCGATGGCATTCACCACCATCCAGATCACCAGAATGGCGACGAAGGAGAGGATGAAGGTCCAGGAACCGCCGAAGGACGCCACCTTGTCGGCCACCCGCTCGCCGAAACTCGACTTGCGGTCCATGACGCTCTCGGCGCTCGACTGTACCGTCAGCGTGCCCTTCTCGAAACTGTCGAGCACATGCCGGTCGAGATCGGAGAGTTCACCGCGCTCCTCTTCCAGCAGGTTCTCCACGTAGCGTCGCCGGAAGCGCGCCAGATCCTCGTCGCAGATCAGGCTTTCAGGACTGCATTCCTTTACCTCCTCGGCGATCATCTCGTAGAGACGCGGCCTGAGGCTGCCTGCCTTGTGCAGCTTGGAAAAAGGAAAGATCCGGCCACAGACGACGCAGCGTCCGGTCCTTGCCGAAGGCGAATGGCTGTTCATGGTGTTGTACCGCTGTCCTTGCTGTTATCGCCGCCGGCGATCTCGTTCCTGTCGCCGTCCCTCCCAGCCGTGCGATGGTTCCCCGCCCCGTTCGGATGCAACGGCGCCAGATGGAACGTCGTCGGCTGGAATGTCTTGGCAAATTCCTCCGACCGGCCGATATAGACGAGCGTCGAGCCTTCAAGCCCGGAAAGCACCTCCATCAGCCGCTCGCGCGTTTCCTGCTCCAGCCCTTCCAGCACGTCATCCATGATCAGCCAGTCGGGCTTGCGCAACACGGCGTTCGCCACCTGCAGTGCCGCCTCTTCCTCCTTGTCGAGCAGCCGGTCCCAGCGCTCCATGTCGTCCAGCCGGTCGACATAGCGGTCGAGCCCGACGGCCGTGAGCGCCTGCTGCAGTGCCTCGTCCGTCACCTGCGGCATGCTCGCCGGGCCGGTGGCGGGATAGGTCATCACCTCGCGCAGCGTCGCGGTCGGCAGATAGCCTTCCTGCGGCATCAGGATCATCCGCTCGGCCTGCGGCAGGCTGATCTCGCCCTTGCCCCAGGGCCAGATGCCGGCGATCGCCTGGAAGAACAGGTGCCGATCAGTGCCGGGGTCACCGTTGATCATCACCTTCTCGCCGGGCATGACCATGCAGACGTCTTCCTTGAGCCTGATGCCATGGCCCGCAGCCCCCTCGTCCGGCTCGCCATAGACCTCGACGGCGTGGATGCGCAGCCCCTCGTCCTTGTTCCCGAGGGCATAGGCAATGACATCGCCTTCCTTCGCCGGCGTATCGGTCATCAGAAGCGCATTGCGGAAGAAGGAGACACGCGCGAGCGTTGCCCTCCAGTCGGCAATGACGCTGAAATTCTGCACATACCAGCGCAGCGCCGTATTGACCTGGTTGAAGGCGCCGACGGCCATCATCAGCCCGCCGAAGGTCAGTTCGCCGGAAAAATACATCGGCGAGGCGATGATTATCGGCGCCACCAGCGCCAGCCAGCCGAATCCGGAGGAGACCCAGGTGAGGTTCGTCAGCGCCCAGGCGAGCTTGCGCAGCATGTCGAGCACACCGTCGATCGCGCCCTGCACGCGGACGAGCTCGTTCGGTTCGCCGCGCGCCAGCGTGATCGGCTTCAGGTTCTCGTTGGCGCGCACAAGCGCGGCGCGCAAATCCGCCTCCTTGGCGTAGCGGTCGGCATTCAGCCGCGCCAGCCTGCTGCCGACGACATTGCTGAGCACCGAACCGGTCAGCGCATAAAGGATCGTCGCCCACAGCATGTAGCCCGGAATGACCAGGTAATGGCCACCGATATGGAAGCCGAAATCGGTCGAGATTGCCCAGAGCACGCCGATGAAGCTGCCGAGCAGGATGGTCGAGTTGACGAGACCGATGGAAAGCGCCGTCGTGTTTTCCGCCAGGATGCGGGTGTCTTCATGCAGCCGCTGGTCGGGATTGTTGGCGATAACGCCGGCTCCACCGAGTTTCAGCGCCCGGCCGGGCGTCAGCCAGACGTTTGCGAGATCCCGCGCCAGCCCCTCGCGCATCTTCAGCGCCGTGATCTGGTTCAGCCATGTCTGGATCACGTTGAGCAGCGTCAGAGATAACGCAATTATCGCGAAGACGCCAAGCTGGCGCAGGAATTCCGGCATGTCGCGCCGTTCCAGCGCATCGTAGAACGGTCCGTTCCATTCGTTCAGCTTGTAGGTCGCATAGGTCGTCATGATGATGATGATGAGAAGTGCGATCGACAGCATCACCAGCTGCCGGCGCACCGGCGAGGACCAGAAGGCGCTCATCATCATCTTGAGCTGGCCGGAAAGCGAAAGTTCGAAGGGTTCTGTCACCCCTGCGGACATTTGCGACATCAAGCGAATCCTCCCGCCATGCCATGCGACGAAACCATCGCAGACTTACCATGACGACATGGGTTGTACAGGCCGCCGTGACAACGTTCGATTTCAGCCCGACGACCGCTATATGACGGAGGCAGATTATCAGCCGGGAGCCCGCCATGCCGAAGATCGATCTTGCCACTGTTCCGACCGAACAGGGCTCCGGCTATCCGCCGCCCTTCGCCGCCGCCTGTGCCGATCGCCTGCGGCAGCGGCTCGGCAATGCCGGCGGGCTTGCCGATTTCGGCATCAACCTCACACGCCTTCCACCCGGCAACTGGTCCAGCCAGCGCCACTGGCACTCCCATGAGGACGAGTTCGTCTATATCCTCGAAGGCCAGCTCGTGCTTGTCGAGAACGAGGGCGAAACGCTGCTGCGCGCCGGCGACTGTGCCGCCTTCCCGAAAAACACCGGCAACGGCCACCACATGATCAACCGCTCCGGTGAGGTCGCCATCTATCTCGAGATCGGCTCGCGCCACCCTGACGACATGACCACCTGTTCGGACGTGGACATGAAAAGCGCCAATGCGGATGGGCGTTTCGTGCATAAGGATGGGGCACCGTATTAGCGGCCTACTTGCCCGTTTTTTAACCACGCAAACATCCTTGCATTCTCGCCCTGCATTGCACAAACTCCCAGATGACAATGATGGTTCGGCCCGCTCAACGAGGCCGGCAAGGGGCGCCTGCAACAGGGCAATAAAGGGGTTCAATGTCGATCAAGGCGAGCATCTACCACCTCACCCATTACAAGTATGACAGACCCGTCCGTCTCGGACCGCAAATTATCCGCCTGAAACCCGCCGCCCATTCGCGCACCAAGGTGCTGAGCCATTCGCTCAAGGTCACGCCCGAAAATCACTTCGTCAACCTGCAGCAGGACCCCTACGGCAACTATCTCGCCCGCTTCGTCTTTCCCGACCCTGCGACCGAACTGAAGATCGAGGTCGATCTTGTCGCCGACATGACGGTCTATAATCCCTTCGACTTCTTCGTTGAGGAAGAGGCGACCAAGTGGCCCTTCGCGTATCCCGAAACGCTGGTCGAGGACCTTTCCATCTACCGCGAGCCGGAACCGGCGACGACGCGCCTGCAGGCCTTTCTCGATACGATCGACAGGACGGAAGGCCAGCCGACGGTCGACATGGTGGTCGGGCTCAACGCCCGCCTGCAGCAGCAGATCGGCTACGTCATCCGCATGGAACCGGGCGTACAGACGCCCGAAGAGACGCTGGAAAACGCCAGAGGCTCCTGCCGCGACACGAGCTGGCTTTTCGTGCAGATCCTGCGTCATCTCGGCTTTGCCGCCCGTTTCGTCTCCGGTTACCTGATCCAGCTGACGCCAGATCTGAAGGCGCTCGACGGCCCTTCCGGCACGGAAGTCGACTTCACCGACCTGCATGCCTGGGCGGAAGTCTATCTTCCCGGCGCCGGCTGGGTCGGGCTCGACCCGACATCCGGTCTTCTCACCGGCGAAAGCCATATCCCGCTCGCCGCCACCCCGCATTACCGCAATGCCGCGCCGATCTCCGGCGGCTATTTCGGCGAGGCAGAAACCTCGTTCGACTTCGCCATGAACGTCACCCGCGTCGCCGAGCATCCGCGCATCACCAAGCCGTTTTCCGACGAGAGCTGGGACGCGCTCAACGATCTCGGCGAACAGGTCGACCGGGTGCTCGAAGCGCAGGACGTACGCCTCACCATGGGCGGCGAACCGACGTTCGTCTCCATCGACGATTTCGAGTCTGGAGAATGGAATACCGACGCCGTCGGCCCGACCAAACGGGAAAAGGCAGACGTCCTGATCCGCAAGCTGCGCGAAAAATTCGCGCCCGGCGGCTTCCTGCATTACGGCCAGGGTAAGTGGTATCCGGGCGAAAGCCTGCCGCGCTGGACCTTCTCGCTCTATTGGCGCAAGGACGGCAACCCGATCTGGAAAAACCCGGATCTCGTTGCCCGCGAAGGCGGCGACTACAAGGTCGGCGAGGACGAGTCGCAGAAATTCCTCGCGGCACTCGCCGGCGAACTCGGTATCGGCGCCGACATGGTCGTGCCGGCCTACGAGGACCCGGCGGAATGGATCATCAAGGAAGGCTCGCTGCCCGACAATGTCGATCCGTCCAATTCCAAGCTCAAGGATCCGGAAGAGCGCAACCGCCTTGCCCGCGTCTTCGAACGCGGCCTGACGAAGCCTACCGGCCATGTCCTGCCGGTTCAGGCCTGGCAGGCCCAGGCGCGCGGAAAGCCCGGTGAAAAGCGCTGGATCAGCGAGAAATGGAACACCCGCCGCGGCCGCATCTTCCTCGTGCCCGGCGACAGTCCCGTCGGCTACCGTCTGCCGCTCGGCACCCTGCCCTATATTCCGCCATCGCAGTTTCCCTATATCCACGAGGCCGATCCCTCCATCCCCCGCTCCTCCTTGCCCGAGACCATCGTGCCCGCAGGGCGCGGGGCGACGGAAGGCCGGGCGATGCCGGAATCATCCTTCACGGCCGGCGATGCGGCCAATCCCGGCCGTGTCGAGCAGACCCTCGGCGACATCGGTGGCGCAGTACGCACCGCAATCTCCGTCGAACCGCGCGACGGCCGCCTCTGCGTCTTCATGCCGCCGGTGGAAAAGATCGAGGACTATCTCGAACTGATCGCCGCCGCTGAAAACGCGGCAACGGAACTCGGCCTGCCGGTCCATATCGAAGGTTATGCGCCACCCCATGACGAGCGCATCAACGTCATCCGCGTCGCCCCCGATCCCGGCGTCATCGAGGTCAACATCCATCCGGCCGCAAGCTGGAAGGAGACGGTCGACATCACAACGACCATCTACGAGGAAGCCCGCCAGACACGCCTAGGCGCCGACAAGTTCATGATCGACGGCCGCCATACCGGCACCGGCGGCGGCAACCATGTCGTGGTCGGCGGCGCCAATCCGAACGACAGCCCGTTCCTGCGCCGTCCAGACCTTTTGAAGAGCCTCGTGCTGCACTGGCAGCGCCACCCTTCGCTCTCCTATCTCTTCTCCGGTCTGTTCATCGGCCCGACCTCCCAGGCGCCGCGCATCGACGAGGCCCGTCATGATTCCATGTACGAGCTGGAGATCGCGCTGTCCCAGGTGCCGGCACCCGGACAGGGCCAGCCGCCTCTGCCCTGGCTTGTCGACCGCCTGTTCCGCAATCTCCTGACCGACGTCACCGGCAATACCCACCGTTCGGAAATCTGCATCGACAAGCTGTTCTCGCCGGATGGCCCGACGGGCCGCCTCGGCCTCGTCGAGTTCCGCGGTTTCGAAATGCCGCCGAATGCCCGCATGTCGCTCGCCCAGCAATTGCTGGTGCGCGCGCTGATCGCCCGCTTCTGGAAGAACCCGCTGCAGGGCAAGTTCGTCCGCTGGGGCACGGCGCTCGCCGACCGCTTCATGCTCGGCCATTACATCTGGGCCGATTTCATGGACGTGCTGCAGGACCTGCGCGAAAACGGCTTCGACCTGCGCCCCGAATGGTTCGAGGCGCAGCTGGAATTCCGCTTCCCCTTCTTCGGCGAGGTCGAATACGAAGGCGCGAAGCTGGAACTGCGTCAGGCGCTCGAACCCTGGCACGTCATGGGCGAACAGGGTGCGATCGGCGGCACGGTGCGTTATGTCGACAGCTCGGTCGAACGCCTCCAGGTGCGGCTGGAGACGACCAACCCGTCCCGCTACACCGTCGCCTGCAACGGCCGCGCCGTGCCGCTGACGGCCACCGGTCAGTCCGGCGTCTCGGTCGCCGGCGTCCGCTTCAAGGCCTGGCAGCCACGATCCGGCCTCCATCCGATGCTGCCGGTCAACTCGCCCTTGACCTTCGATGTCTACGATACCTGGTCGGCAAGGTCTGTTGGCGGCTGCAGATACCATGTTGCGCATCCGGGCGGTCGCAATTATGAGACCTTCCCAGTGAACGGCAACGAGGCGGAAGCGCGACGGCTGGCGCGGTTCGAGCCCTGGGGTCATACGGCGGGATCCTATCCCCTGATGCCGGAAACACCCTCGCCCGAATTCCCGCTGACGCTCGATCTTCGCCGCCCCCAAGGAGTATGACGTCTAGTGACCAAGGCACCGTTGAGCGAACGCCGCAGGGATGAGGAGATCGAAAACGATCCGATCCTCGGCTATGCCGCGTTTCCCGGTGTCGCCGACGAGATGCTGGACGCCGATGGCGAGATCAAGCCGGTCTGGCAGAACCTCATCGCCCGCCTCAGCCGTCTCAACGAAGGCGATCTCCACGAACGCTTCGCCCGTGCCGACCGTTACCTGCGCGATGCCGGTGTCTTCTACCGCACCTATGGCGGCCCCGGCGAAGGCGGATCGGGCGAGCGCAACTGGCCGCTCTCCCATATTCCGGTCCTGATCGACGAGAAGGAATGGGCCGGCATTGCCAGCGGCCTGAAGCAGCGCGCCGACGTGCTGGAAGCCATGATCGCCGATATCTACGGCGAGAACCGGCTGGTGCAGGAAGGCGTCCTGCCGCCCCAGCTCGTCGCCGCCAATCCGGAATTCCTGCGCCCGCTGGTCGGCGTGAAGCCGGTCGGAGGCCATTACCTGCATTTCTGTTCCTTCGAGATCGGCCGCGGGCCGGATGGCAACTGGTGGGTTCTGGCCGACCGCACCCAGGCACCGTCTGGCGCCGGCTTCGCGTTGGAAAACCGCGTCGCCACCACCCGTTCCTTCTCCGATATCTACGGCGAAACCCACGTCCATCGCCTCGCCTCCTTCTTCGGCGCCTTCCGCGATGCGCTGCAGTCGCGCAAGCAGTATCCGGATGACCGTATCGCCGTTCTCTCGCCCGGCCCGGCGAACGAGACCTATTTCGAACACGCCTATATCGCCCGCTATCTCGGCTTCATGCTGCTCGAAGGCGAAGACCTGACGGTCGTCAACGACCGCGTCATGGTGCGCACCGTGGCGGGTCTCAAACCGATCGGCGTGCTATGGCGCCGCCTCGACGCTTCATACGCCGATCCGCTGGAGCTCGACCAGAACTCCCATATCGGCACGCCCGGCATGGTGCAGGCGCTGCGCGCCGGCTCGCTGACGCTGGTCAATGCGCTCGGCTCCGGCATTCTGGAAACCCGTGCCTTCCTCGCCTTTGCGCCGATCATCTGCCGCCGCCTGCTCGGCGAGGATCTGCTCATGCCGTCGATAGCCACCTGGTGGTGCGGCCAGAAGTCCGAACGCGAGCATGTGGCCAAGAATATCGAGCGCATGGTCATCGGCCCCGCCTATTCCCGCCTGCCCTTCTTCGACGACAACGGCCAGTCCGTGCTCGGCTCGACGCTGCGCGAGACCGCGAAGGACACGGTCGGCGACTGGCTTGCCGGCGAAGGCGCAAAACTCGTCGGCCAGGAAGTCGTGACGCTCTCGACCACGCCCGCCTGGGTCAACGGCAAGCTGACCCCGCGGCCGATGTCGCTGCGCGTCTTCGCCGCCCGCACGGAAAACGGCTGGGAGATCATGCCCGGCGGTTTTGCCCGCATCGGCACCGGCGACGATGTCGCCGCGATCGCCATGCAGTCGGGCGGCGCCGCCGCCGATGTCTGGATCGTCTCGGAAAAGCCGGTTAGCAAGTCGACGCTGCTGCCGCCGGAGGAAAGCTTCACCCGCAACATGCCGGGCTCGCTGCCGAGCCGCGCCGCCGACAATCTCTACTGGCTCGGCCGCTATATCGAACGGTCCGAAGGCGCCTTGCGCATCCTGCGCGCCTGGCACCTGCGTTATGCGGAATCGGCCAATCCGAACGTGCCGCTGCTGGCCGATGTCGCGCGCTATCTGAAGTCCATCGACATGGACATGACGAAGGCGGTGCCGGCGCCGCTGCTCGCCAACATCAACAGCGCGATCTATTCGGCGAGCAACATCCGCGACCGTTTCTCGCCGGACGGATGGCTGGCGCTGACCGACCTCGCCAAGACCGCCAAGCGCTTCCATGAAGCGGCCCAGGCAGGCGACGATGCCGCCCATGCGATGACCATTCTCCTGCGCAAGCTCGCGGGCTTTGCCGGTCTGGTGCATGAAAACATGTATCGCTTCACCGGCTGGCGCTTCCTGTCGGTCGGCCGCCATCTGGAACGCGCCCTGCACATGACCCGCTTGCTCGGCCACATGTCCGGCCCGGATGCGCCGGACGGCGCGCTCGACATGCTGCTGGAGATCGGCGACAGCGTCATGACCCACCGCCGCCGCTACAACGTCAATACGGTACGCCTGACGGTGAACGACCTATTGGCGCTCGATCCGCTCAACCCGCGCTCGATCCTGTTCCAGCTGAACGAGATCCGCACCGAGGTGGAAAAGCTGCCCAACGCCTTCGTCAACGGTCAGATGTCGCCCTTCTACCGCGAAACGATGCGCCTGCATTCCGGCCTCGCGGTGATGACGCCGGAGACCATCGACAAGGACGTCTACCGGCGGCTGGAGAAGGATCTCGAAAACCTGTCCGACCTTTTCGGCCAGACCTATTTCCACTGACATCAGGAGAGGAACGCGCCGATGCTCTACGACCTCTCCCTTCATATGGGCTATGCCTACGACGTGCCGGCCTCCGGTGCCCGTCATGTCATCCGCGTGCTGCCGCTGTCGCTGCCCGACCGCCAGCGGCTGATCGCCGGCTCGGTCACCGTCTCGCCCACGGTCGACGAGAAAACGACGTTCATCGATTTCTTCGGCCAGCAGGCAACCTCGGTCTTCCTGCGCGCACCCCATGAGCGGCTCGACATCCGCATGCATGCGCGCGTCATGGTGGAGGCCCCGACCATGACGGCAGATCTTTCGCCCACACTGGACATGCTGCGCCGCGAACTCGCCGACATCTGGTCGGTCGACCCGTCCTCGCCCCATCACCTGACCGGCACCAGCCCGAGGCTGCCCGAGGACCCGGAAATCGCCGCCTATGTGCGCGACATCGCAAAGCCCGGCCGAGTAGACCGCGAGATGACGATCCGTGAGATCGCAACCGCGCTCTGCACCCGCATCCACAAGGACTTCAAATACGATTCCGAGGCGACGACGGTGGACTCGACGCCACGCGAGGCCTTCAGGCTGAAGCGCGGCGTCTGCCAGGATTTCGCCCATGTGATGATCGTGGGCTTGAGAAGCCTCGGCATTCCGGCAGGCTACGTTTCCGGCTTCCTGCGCACCATTCCGCCGCCGGGCAAGGAGCGTCTCGAAGGCGCCGACGCCATGCATGCCTGGGTGCGCGTCTGGTGCGGCGACGCGCTCGGTTATGTCGAGTTCGATCCGACCAATGACATCGCCGCCGGCAGCGACCATATCGTCGTCGCCTATGGCCGCGACTATTCCGACATCGCTCCCGTGATCGGGGTGCTCAAAGGTTACGGAAATCAAAAGGCCGACCAGGCAGTTGACGTGATTCCGGTCAAATAGACCCGTTTTGGTGCTGATTTCGGCCGATCGTTAAAACTTGACGATTGGTTTTAGGGCTTATTCAAGAGCTGAGGCCTAGGAAAATCCCCATCTGTTCGAATGACTCGAGCGCCGACCGGGGACCACCATATTATGTCCATTTTCAAGCGGCTCGCTGCCGACCGCAGCGGCAATTTTGGTATGATGACGGCAATCATGCTGCCGGTGCTTCTGGGGGGCGCTGGTCTCATGATCGATTTTTCGAACATGATGCTCTCACGCCACGAGCTTCAAAACGCCACGGACGCCGCAGCTTTGGCAGCGGCGACCTCGCTGGCGCGCGATTCTGCCGCCACTGCAGAGTCCGCGAAAACCATGGCCATCGATTTCGTCAAAGCCCAGATGTCCAACGTCGTCGGCAGCAAGACACTCGAAGATATTGTCAAATCGACCACAGCAACGGTAGCCACGACAACGACCTCGGATGGGAAGCGTTACGATATCGTCGTTTCGTCGAATTATACGCTCAGCCTTACGCCCCTGATGCAGGTTCTCGGCAAGAGCACGACCCAGATCGGCGCATCCAGTTCGACGACGAGTGGCATCAGCCAGACAAAAAGCGCTTTGTCGATGACCCTTGTCCTGGATGAATCCGGCTCGATGCTTGCCAATACCGGGGAGAAAATCCTGCCGGAAAAGAAATGCAACCAGTACAACGACAACGGCGCTCTCGTCAGCAGAAACGCCACCTGCTACGTCAAGAAGATCGAAGCGCTCAAGACCGCTGCCAATCTGCTCCTCGATCAGCTCGACAAGGCTGATCCGAAATCCAAATACGTCCGCACCAATGCGATCGCGTGGAGCAGCGAGATCCAGGATGACAGCGATTTCGCATGGGGCACGAACAAGACGAGAAATGACGTCATCGAGGACATGTCGGCGGGTGGCGGCACAGAATCCTACGTTCCGATGAAGCAGGCTTTCGATGATCTCACCAAGACCGGCTCGAAATCGGAGGAGAAGATTCATCTGGATGCGGGCAATACCAAACTGACCAAATACATCGTGTTCATGACCGACGGAAACAACAACAGTACTTGGTCTGACACATATACGCTCGCCACATGCAAATCCGCCAAGGACGCAGGCATTAAAATCTACTCGATAGCATTCATGGCACCCACCCGGGCTCAAAGCTTCCTCAACAGCTGCTCCAGTGGGGCTGGCTACTATTTCAAGGCAGAGAGCATGGATGATCTCCTCGGCGCGTTCAAAGCGATCGGTGAGGAAGCCAGCGCGAACAAGACACTGCTGACGCAATAGTCCGGGCAAAGACGGTATTCATCGCACCGCTGGTCGAGGCCTTCGGCGAGATCGCCGACAAGGCGGCCAAGCAGACGGTGCGCCTAACCAACTGATCCCGGCCTGCCCTTACCAAGGCCCCGCCCTCACCGGCGGGGTTTCTTGTTTCAACGCCGGACGGCATAGGACAGTATGTCGTCGCGAGAAAGCCATCACCCTGGGTTAGGGCTCGCAAATACGCCGTTGCAAGGCGTTCACATCGGTGCATAACTGTGCCGGTAACATTCTGCCATATCGACTGAATCGGACATTCCTCCACCCGCTCAACCGAGAACAATTGGCGACTTCATGAACAACACAACATCCCCCGTCGAACTTCCCTATCCGGCCCCGCGCTCGTCCCGTCCAGAGATCATGGCGGAAGAGATCATCGAGCGCCTGACCTACCGCATCGGCAAGGACGCCAAGGTCGCAAAGCCCCATGACTGGCTGACGGCAACGATCCTTGTCGTGCGAGACCGCATCATCGACCGGTGGATGGAAAGCACCCGCAAGGCCTATCGAACCGGCGCCAAGCGCGTCTATTACCTGTCTCTGGAATTCCTCATCGGCCGCCTGATGCGCGATGCCGTCAGCAATCTCGGCCTGATGGCCGAAATCCGCGACGCGCTGTCCTCGCTCGGCGTCGATGTCTCGGTCATTGCAGGCCTCGAGCCCGATGCGGCACTCGGCAACGGTGGTCTGGGCCGTCTCGCCGCCTGTTTCATGGAATCGATGGCGACGGTCGATATCCCGGCCTATGGCTACGGCATTCGCTACGTCCACGGCCTGTTCCGCCAGCAGATGGCCGATGGCTGGCAGGTCGAGCTGCCGGAAACCTGGCTCGCCCACGGCAATCCCTGGGAATTCGAGCGCCGCGAAAGTTCCTACGAAATCGGCTTCGGCGGCTCCGTCGAGACGATCGGCGGCTACGAGGACACGCCGCGCTACGTCTGGAAGCCGGCCGAGCGTGTCATCGCCATGGCCTATGACACGCCGATCGTCGGCTGGCGCGGCGAGCGCGTCAACACGCTGCGCCTCTGGTCGGCCCAGCCGATCGACCCGATCCTGCTCGACGCCTTCAACGCCGGCGACCATATCGGCGCGCTGCGCGAGAGCAACAAGGCGGAGGCCCTGACACGCGTTCTCTACCCGGCCGACGCCAACCCGGCCGGCCAGGAACTGCGCCTGCGCCAGGAATTCTTCTTCTCGTCGGCCTCGCTACAGGACATCCTGCGCCGCCACCTGCAGCAGTATCCGGACTTCACCAACCTGCATGAAAAGGTCGCGATCCAGCTCAACGACACCCATCCGGCGGTATCGATCGGCGAATTGATGCGCCTTCTCGTCGATATCCACGGCATGGATTTCGATCTGTCCTGGGAAATCGTCCGCCAGACCTTCTCCTACACCAACCACACGCTTCTGCCCGAAGCGCTGGAAACCTGGCCGGTGCCGCTGTTCGAGCGCCTGCTGCCGCGCCACATGCAGCTCGTCTATGCGATCAACGCCAAGATCCTGATGGAAGCCCGCAAGGAAAAGCGTTTCTCCGATACGCAGGTCCGCTCGATCTCGCTGATCGACGAGGGCGGCGAACGGCGCGTGCGCATGGGCAATCTCGCCTTTGTCGGGTCCCATTCGGTCAACGGCGTCTCGGCGCTGCATACCGACCTGATGAAGGTCACGGTCTTTGCCGACCTTCACACGCTCTACCCGACCCGCATCAACAACAAGACCAACGGCATCACTCCGCGCCGCTGGCTGATGCAGTGCAATCCGGGCCTCACCTCGCTCATCCAGGAAGCGATCGGCGACAAGTTCCTCGACAATACGGAGGCGCTGAACGAGCTCGACAAGTTCGCCGACGACGCGAGCTTCCAGGAAAAATTCGCCGCCGTGAAGCGGAAGAACAAGGTGGCGCTCGCCAATCTCGTCGGCAGCCGCATGGGCATCCGCCTCGATCCTTCGGCGCTGTTCGACATCCAGATCAAGCGCATCCACGAATACAAGCGCCAACTCTTGAACATCGTCGAGGCCGTCGCCCTGTATGACCAAATCCGCTCGCACCCCGAACTTGACTGGGTGCCACGTGTAAAGCTGTTCGCCGGCAAGGCGGCGCCGAGCTATCACAACGCCAAGCTGATCATCAAATTGGCGAATGACGTTGCCCGCGTAATCAACAACGACCCGTCGGTGCGTGGCCTGCTGAAGGTCGTCTTTGTGCCGAACTACAATGTCTCGCTGGCCGAAATCATGGTTCCGGCCGCCGACCTCTCGGAACAAATCTCGACCGCCGGCATGGAAGCATCCGGCACCGGCAACATGAAGTTCGGCCTGAACGGCGCATTGACCATCGGCACGCTCGACGGCGCCAATGTCGAGATGCTGGAACATGTCGGCGAGGACAATATCGTCATCTTCGGCCTCAAGGCGGACGAAGTGGCCAAGGTTCGCGCGGACGGCCATAACCCTCGCGCGGTGATCGAGCAGTCGCCGGAACTCGCCCAGGCGCTCAACGCCATCGCCACCGGCGTCTTCTCGCCCGACGACCGGTCACGCTTCGCCGAGCTGATCGACGGCATCTATAACCATGACTGGTTCATGGTTGCCGCCGACTTCGACGCCTATGCTGCGGCTCAGCGTACCGTTGACCAAATCTGGGCCGACCCTAAATCCTGGTATTCAAAAACAATTCGCAATACCGCCCGGATGGGCTGGTTCTCCTCGGACCGCACAATCCGCCAGTACGCGTCGGAAATCTGGAGAGCCTGATGACAAAATCGCCGCGTGGGCAGGATGACGGGAGGGCGCCTGGCGAAATCCCGCTGTCCGAGATCGAGGCGATTCTGGCAGGCAGGCATACAAACCCCTTCGCCGTGCTTGGCCTGCACAAGCTCGGCGATAAATTCCGCGCCCGCTGTTTCATCCCGGGCGCGGAAGAAGTGACGGTTCTCTCGCTGACCGGCGCCGAGCTCGGTGAACTCACCCGCCGCCACGAGGACGGTTATTTCGAAGGCCTCGTCGACGCCGCCAACCTTCAGCCCATCCGCTACCGTGCCCAGCGCGGCGATGTCGAATGGGCAGTGACCGATCCCTATTCCTTCGGCCCTGTCCTCGGCCCCATGGACGATTATTTCGTCCGCGAGGGTTCGCATCTGCGTCTCTTCGACAAGATGGGCGCGCACCCGATGAAGCACGAGGGCGTAGAGGGCTTTCACTTCGCCGTCTGGGCGCCGAATGCGAAGCGCGTCTCTGTCGTCGGTGAATTCAACAACTGGGATGGCCGCCGCCACGTCATGCGGTTGCGCTCCGACACCGGCATCTGGGAGATCTTCGCCCCCGATATCCTCGCCGGCTCCGCCTACAAGTTCGAGATCGTCGGCAAGGACGGCCGCCTGCAGCCCTTGAAGGCAGACCCCTATGCTCGCCGCGCAGAATTGCGGCCGAACACCGCTTCCGTCACCACGCCGGAGCTCGCTCAGGTCTGGGATGACGAAGCCCATCGCTCCCATTGGGAAAAGGCGGACCATCGCCGCCAGCCGATCTCGATCTACGAGGTCCATGCCGGCTCCTGGAACAAGCGCGACGACGGCACTTTTCTCAGCTGGGACGAACTCGCCTCACAGCTCATCCCATATTGCGTCGACATGGGCTTCACCCATATCGAATTCCTGCCCATCACCGAGCATCCCTTCGACCCGTCCTGGGGCTATCAGACGACCGGTCTCTACGCGCCGTCAGCCCGTTTCGGCGAGCCGGAAGGGTTCGCGCGCTTCGTCAACGGAGCCCACAAGGTCGGCCTCGGCGTCATCCTGGACTGGGTGCCGGCGCATTTCCCGACGGACGAACACGGCCTGCGCCGCTTTGACGGCACCGCGCTCTACGAGCACGAGGACCCGCGCCAGGGTTTCCACCCCGATTGGAACACGGCGATCTACAATTTCGGCCGGCAGGAAGTGCTGTCCTACCTCGTCAACAACGCCCTCTACTGGGCGGAAAAATACCATCTCGACGGTCTGCGCGTCGATGCGGTCGCTTCCATGCTTTACCTCGACTATTCGAGGAAGGAGGGCGAATGGGTGCCGAACGAATATGGCGGCCGGGAAAACCTCGAAGCCGTCCGCTTCCTGCAGAAGATGAATTCCCTCTCCTACGGCGCCCATCCCGGCATGATGACGATCGCCGAGGAATCGACCTCCTGGCCCAAGGTCTCGGCCCCTGTCCATGAAGGCGGGCTCGGCTTCGGCTTCAAGTGGAACATGGGCTTCATGCACGACACGCTGAGCTATCTCGCCCGCGAGCCCGTGCATCGCAAGCATCACCACCACGAACTGACCTTCGGCCTGATCTACGCCTATTCGGAAAACTTCGTTCTGCCGCTCAGCCACGACGAAGTGGTGCACGGCAAGGGCTCGCTGATCGCCAAGATGGCCGGCGACGACTGGCAGAAATTCGCCAACCTGCGCGCTTACTACGGCTTCATGTGGGGCTATCCGGGCAAGAAACTGCTGTTCATGGGCCAGGAATTCGCCCAGTGGAGCGAGTGGAGCGAGGCGAAGTCGCTCGACTGGAACCTGCTGGCCTACGCACCCCACGAAGGCATGCGCCGCCTCGTGCGCGATCTCAACTTCTGCTACCGCTCCAAGCCTGCATTGCATGCCCGCGACTGCGAGGGCGAAGGCTTCCGTTGGCTGATCGCCGACGATGCCGACAATTCCGTCTTTGCATGGCTGCGCATGGCGCCGGGAGAAAAGCCGGTCGCGGTCATCACCAATTTCACGCCCGTCTATCGGGAAAACTACCGCCTCCCCTTGCCAAACGAGGGAAGATGGCGGGAAATCCTCAATACCGATGCCGAGATCTACGGCGGTAGCGGCAAGGGGAATGGCGGACGCGTGCAGGCCGTGAATGCTGGAGGAAGCATTCAGGCCGAAATCACGCTGCCGCCTTTGGCAACGATCATGCTGGAACTGGAACAGCAAATTAATAACGGGAGGAATTCATGAACGACAAGCGCATCCAGCCCCTCTCCCGCGACGCCATGGCCTATGTTCTGGCCGGAGGACGCGGCAGTCGCCTCAAGGAACTGACCGACCGGCGCGCCAAGCCCGCCGTTTATTTCGGCGGCAAGGCCCGCATCATCGACTTCGCGCTCTCCAACGCGCTGAATTCCGGCATCCGCCGCATTGGCGTCGCCACCCAGTACAAGGCCCACTCGCTGATCCGTCACATGCAGCGCGGCTGGAACTTCTTCCGGCCGGAGCGCAACGAGAGCTTCGACATCCTGCCCGCCTCCCAGCGCGTCTCCGAGACGCAGTGGTATGAAGGCACGGCCGACGCCGTCTTCCAGAACATCGACATCATCGAGGGCTATGCGCCGGAATACATGGTCATCCTCGCCGGCGACCACGTCTACAAGATGGACTACGAGGTGATGCTGCAGCAGCACGTCAATTCCGGCGCCGACGTCACCGTCGGCTGCCTGGAAGTGCCGCGCATGGAAGCGACCGGCTTCGGCGTCATGCATGTCGACGAGAAGGACAGGATCATCGATTTCGTCGAGAAGCCCGCCGATCCGCCGGGCATTCCCGGCAAACCGGAATTCGCGCTGGCCTCCATGGGCATCTACGTCTTCCACACCAAGTTCCTGATCGAGGCCCTGAAGCGTGACGCCGAGACGGCGGGTTCCGCCCGAGACTTCGGCAAGGACATCATCCCTTACATCGTCGAGCATGGTAAGGCCGTCGCCCATCGCTTTGCCGATAGCTGCGTCCGCTCCGACTACGAGCGCGAGCCCTACTGGCGCGATGCCGGCACGATCGACGCCTATTGGCAGGCCAATGTCGACCTGACCGAAATCGTCCCCGGCCTCGATCTCTACGACAAGTCCTGGCCGATCTGGACCTATGCGGAAATCACTGCGCCCGCCAAATTCGTCCATGACGACGAGGACCGTCGCGGCTCGGCGACATCCTCGGTCATCTCGGGCGACTGCATCATCTCCGGCTCGTCGCTCAACCGCAGCCTGCTGTTTACCGGCGTGCGCGCCAATTCCTATTCCAAGCTCGATGGTGCCGTCGTGTTGCCGAATGTCCGGATCGGACGTCGCGCGCAGCTTCGCGATGTTGTCATAGACCATGGTGTAACCATTCCCGAAGGTCTCGTGGTCGGCGAGGATCCCGAACTCGATGCCAAGCGCTTCCGCCGCACCGAGAGCGGCATCTGCCTGATCACGCAGAAGATGATCGACAAGCTGGATTTGTGATGCAGGTTCTTTCGGTTGCCTCTGAAGTCTATCCGCTGGTGAAGACCGGCGGACTTGCCGATGTCGCCGGCGCCCTGCCGCTGGCCCTCGGCAAGCAGGGTATTGCCGTCAAGACGCTGATGCCCGGCTATCCGGCTGTGATGCACGTCGCGACGGAAGCAACCGTGCAGCGTACGTTCGACGATCTGCTGGGCACGCAAGCCCGCATTCTCGAGATCAGCCACGAGGGGCTCGATCTCCTCATCCTCGACTGCCCCGAACTCTATGACCGCGCCGGCGGCCCCTATCTCGATACGAACGGCAAGGACTATGCCGACAACTGGCGACGGTTCGCGGCCCTTTCCAAGGCCGGCGCGATCATCGCTCAGCAGGGACTGACCGATCATCTCGGCGCCTGGCGGCCGGATCTGGTCCATGTCCACGACTGGCAGGCGGCCATGGTGCCGGCCTATATGCGCTATGCGGTCGAACCCGAAGTGCCGAGCCTCGTCACCATTCACAACATCGCTTTCCAGGGCATTTTCGGCGGCGACATCTTCCCTGAACTGGAGCTTCCGCCGCATGCCATGTCGATCGACGGGCTGGAATATTACGGCAATGTCGGCTTCCTGAAAGCAGGCCTGCAGGCAAGCTGGGCTATATCGACGGTCAGCCCATCCTATGCCGAGGAAATCCTCACACCGGAATTCGGCATGGGCCTGGAAGGCCTTCTCGCCCACCGCGCCACCGATCTTTACGGCATCGTCAACGGCATTGACACCGATGCCTGGAACCCGGAGACGGACCGCGCGCTTGCCGTCCATTATTCCGCATCCTCGCTGAACAAGCGGGCCGAGAACAAGCGCCTCGTCGCCGATCGCTTCGCGCTCGATACCGAAGGTGGCCCGCTGTTCTGCGTCATCTCGCGACTGACCACGCAGAAGGGTATGGACCTGCTTGCCCAGACGCTGGACGAACTCGTCGCCCAGGGTGCGCGGCTCGCCGTGCTCGGCTCCGGCGACAAGGCGCTGGAAGACGCGTTCCATGCCGCAGCCACCCGCCATCCGGGCCGCATCGGCGTCATCGCCGCCTATGACGAACCGCTCTCCCACCTGATGCAGGCAGGCTGCGATGCGATCGTCATCCCGTCACGTTTCGAACCCTGCGGCCTCACCCAGCTTTACGGCCTGCGCTACGGCTGTGTGCCGATCGTCGCCCGCACCGGCGGCTTGAACGACACGGTCATCGACGCAAGCCATGCCGGCCTTGCCGCAAAGGCTGCGACCGGCATCTCCTTCGGCCCCGTCACCGCCAGCGATCTGTCGCGAGCGCTGCGCCGTGCGGTCCGCCTTTATAACGACCAGAAGCTCTGGATTGGTATCCAGAAGCAGGGCATGAAATCCGATGTTTCGTGGATCAGGAGCGCTGGACTTTATGCCGCGCTCTTCTCCGCAATCCTTGAAAGAAAAGGCATTTAAGTATGATCAAGACCGTCGCAACGACCCCTTATCAGGATCAGAAACCGGGCACGTCCGGCCTGCGCAAGAAGGTCCCGGTCTTCGCCCAGGAAAACTACGCGGAGAACTTCATCCAGTCGATCTTCGACTCACTCGAAGGCTTTGACGGCAAGACGCTGGTGATCGGCGGCGACGGCCGGTACTACAACCGCGAAGTCATCCAGAAGGCGATCAAGATGGCGGCCGCCGCCGGCTTCGGCAAGGTCATGGTCGGCCAGGGCGGCATCCTCTCGACGCCCGCCGCCTCCAACGTCATCCGCAAATACAAGGCCTTCGGCGGCATCGTGCTCTCCGCCAGCCACAATCCCGGCGGCCCGACCGAAGACTTCGGCATCAAGTACAATATCGGCAATGGCGGCCCGGCACCGGAAAAGATCACCGATGCCATCTTCGCCCGCTCCAAGGTGATCGACACCTACAAGATCGCGGACGCCGCTGACCTCGATCTCGACAAGATCGGCACGTTCAAAGTTGAAGGCATGGCGGTCGAGGTGATCGACCCGGTTTCCGACTATGCCGAACTGATGGAAGAGCTCTTCGATTTCGGTGCAATCCGTGCGCTGATCGCCAGCGGCGTTCGCATCGCGATCGACTCGATGGGTGCGGTCACCGGCCCTTACGCGAAGGAAATCTTCGAAAACCGTCTCGGCGCGCCGGAAGGCTCGGTCCGCAACGCGACGCCGCTGCCGGATTTCGGCGGTCATCACCCGGACCCGAACCTCGTCCACGCCAAGGAACTCTATGACGACGTCATGAGCAAGGACGGCCCGCATTTCGGCGCGGCTTCCGATGGCGACGGCGACCGTAACATGGTGGTCGGCAAGGGCATGTTCGTCACTCCTTCCGACAGCCTCGCAATCATCGCCGCCAATGCCAAGCTCGCCCCAGGCTACGCCAAGGGCATTGCAGGCATCGCCCGCTCCATGCCGACCAGTGCCGCCGCCGACCGCGTCGCCGAGAAGCTCAAGATCGGCATGTACGAGACCCCGACCGGCTGGAAGTTCTTCGGCAACCTGCTCGATGCCGGCAAGGTCACCGTCTGCGGCGAGGAAAGCTTCGGCACCGGTTCCGACCATGTGCGCGAGAAGGACGGCCTCTGGGCAGTGCTCTTCTGGCTGAACATCATGGCGGGCCGCAACGAGAGCGTCGCCGAGATCGTCAGGAAGCACTGGGCCGAATACGGCCGCAACTACTATTCGCGCCACGACTATGAGGAAGTGGATTCGGATGCTGCAAACGGCATGATGACCGCGCTGCGCGACAAGCTCGCAAGCCTGCCGGGCCAGACCTTCGGCGCCCTCAAGGTCGCGGCCGCAGACGACTTCGCCTATCACGATCCGGTCGACGGCTCGGTCTCCAAGAACCAGGGCATCCGCGTTCTCTTCCAAGGCGGCTCCCGCGTCGTCTTCCGCCTCTCCGGCACCGGCACCTCTGGCGCGACGATCCGCGTCTATGTCGAACGCTACGAGCCGGATGCGGCAAAGCACGGCATCGACACCCAGGAGGCGCTGGCTGACCTGATCGCCGTGGCCGACGAGATCTCCGAGCTGAAGAAGCGCTCCGGCCGCAACGCACCGACGGTCATCACCTGACCTGATCGACAGGGCGCGAAGGCGAGGAAAGCAGACCGTGGCGACGAGAACGGCATCCTGTAGCTGCGGTCAGCTCCGCATCGAGGTAAATGGCGAGCCGCTGGGTGTCGGCGTCTGCCATTGCCTTTCCTGCCAGCAGCGGACCGGCAGCGTGTTTGCCGCCCTCGCCGCCTTTCGCACACCCTACACGGTGACCGGCGAGGCGCGCGAATACCTGCGCACGGGCGACCAGGGCGGACGTTTCCTCTTCCGCTTCTGCCCGGTTTGCGGCACCAATCTTTTCCATACCGAGGAAGATGTCGGAGACAGGTCTGTCGCGGTGGCGGTCGGCGGTTTTGCCGACCCTTCCTTCCCGCCACCGGAAGCATCCGTCTACGATTGCCGCAGGCATGGCTGGGTCGTTCTTCCTGCCGATGTAACCGTCTACGACAAGGACCCCGAATGAAGCTCGGCGCCACCCTCACCCCTGAAGGCGCCGATTTTGCCGTCTTCTCTGCAAGCGCGGAAAAGATCGAGCTCTGCCTTTTCGATGCCGAAGGCGCTACCGAGACCGAACGACACGAGATGGTTCGCGGTGAAGGCGACATCCACCGCGTTTCGGTAAGAGGCCTGAAAGCCGGCCAGCTTTACGGATACCGCGCCCATGGCGCCTACGACCCCGATCGCGGCCTCTGGTTCGACCCGTCCAAGCTGCTGGTCGATCCCTATGCCAAGGAACTGGACCAGCCCTTCCGGCACGACCGCGATCTGGTGAAATACCAGGCCGACACCGCCGCTCTGGTGCCGAAAGCCATCGTCACGGCGGATGTCACGGCCAAGGTCGCGCCTCCCCTCCTTGCGCCCGGCGGCCTTGTCTATGAAGTGGCCGTAAAGCCCTTCACCATTCTCCACCCGGACGTGCCGGAGGATATCCGCGGCACGGTCGCCGCGCTCGCCCATCCGGCCATCATCGCGCATCTGAAGCAGATCGGCGTCGATGCCGTCGAGTTGATGCCGATCACCGCCTGGATCGACGAACGCCATCTGCCGCCGCTCGGGCTGACCAATGGCTGGGGCTACAATCCGATCGCCTTCATGGCGCTCGATCCGCGCCTTTGCCCCGGCGGCATGGCCGAGCTCAGGAAAACCGTGGCAAGACTGCACGAGGCGGGCATCGGCCTCATCCTCGACCTCGTCTTCAATCATTCCGGCGAGAGTGACCGCTACGGCGCGACGATCTCGATGCGTGGCCTCGACAACCTCTCCTACTATCGCCACCTGCCGGATGATCCGGGCGAGCTGATCAACGATACCGGCACCGGCAACACGCTCGCCGCCGACAACCCCATGGTCCGCCAGCTGATCATCGATACGCTCCGCCATTTCGTCCAGCACGCCGGCGTCGACGGCTTCCGCTTCGATCTGGCACCGATCGTCGGCCGCAACGCGGAAGGCTTCGCCGCACATGGCGGAACGCTCGACGCCATGCTGTCCGACGACGTGCTGAAGGACCGCGTCTTCATCGCAGAGCCCTGGGATATCGGCCCCGGCGGCTACCAGCTCGGCAATTTTCCCGCTCCCTTCCTCGAATGGAACGACCGCGCCCGCGACGACATGCGCCGCTACTGGCGCGGCGACCAGAGCATGACCGGCACACTCGCCACAAGACTTGCCGGTTCCTCGGATGTCTTCGAAAAATCCGGCGAGACCCGCAGCGTCAACTTCCTCGCCGCCCATGATGGCTTCACACTGTTCGATCTCGTTTCCCATGACCACAAGCACAATGATGCCAATGGCGAGGACAACCGAGACGGTCACAACGAGAACCTGTCCTGGAACAACGGGGCCGAAGGCGCTACCGATGATCCGACAATCCAGGAGCGCCGCCACACCGACGTGAAGTCGCTGCTGTCCACGCTCTTTGCCAGCCGCGGCACGATCATGCTGACCATGGGTGACGAGGGCGGCCGCTCGCAGCAGGGCAACAACAACGCCTATTGCCAGGACAACGAGATCACCTGGATGGACTGGTCCGCACTCGACCCGGACCTCATCGGCCATACGGCGATGCTGGCGAACGTGCGCAAGCGCTTTCCAGTCTTTTCCGAAACAGGCTTCTTCACCGGCAACGGCGATGTCGAGTGGATCGCGCCCTCGGGCGAGCCGATGCAGGTTTCCGACTGGGAAAACCCCGACAACCGGCTCTTCGGCATGATGCTGGCAACCGACGACCGCCAGTCCGGCACACCCGCAAGACTTGCAATCCTCTTCAACCGCGGCCATGAGGATGCGGGTTTCTCCCTGCCCGGCTCGGGCTGGCGCGAACTTTCCTCCGGTGAGCCCTGGGGCGGATACCTTCCGCCCCGCTCGGTGCGCTTCTGCCTTCTGCAGTAAGACGCCGTCCATGGGCCACCTTCCGACTGACGACGATCATGGTGGGCTGAATGCGTGAAATTTCGCTGGCGGACGTGCCGGGACTGGTGGGGCAGGAAATCGGCGTCTCCGACTGGATCACCGTCGACCAGACGATGATCAACCAGTTCGCCGACGCGACGCTCGATCATCAGTTCATCCATGTCGATCCCGAGCGCGCCGCGACCGAAAGCCCCTTCGGCGGCACCATCGCCCACGGCTTCCTGACGCTCTCGCTGCTTTCCGCGATGAATTTCGACGGTATCCCGAAGATCCGCGAACAGACGATGGGCATCAATTACGGTTTCGACCGCGTCCGTTTCATGTCGCCGGTAAAAAGCGGCGCCCGGGTGCGCGGCAATTTCACCCTGTCCGAGCACCGCTTCCGCGGCGCCGGCATGCTGATGATGACCTATGACGTTTCCGTCGAGATCGAGAACGAGAAGAAACCGGCGCTTACCGCCACCTGGATCACCATCGTCCAGTTCGACCCGAAGGACCGGCCGGACGACGCTTGAGGCCGAGCTGCCGGCACCATCCATACGAGACACCTCTGCACGCCGGGCGGCGGGGCCGTTTCATGCGTGACACAAAATTATCGGGCGCCGGCCAGACCGCGATTTTTTGACTATCGCCTTTGGATTGCGGTGCTAGTCTGCCTTCAATCATCCATGCAGGCGCCATGCGTATTTGCCAGGCGTCGAAAACGAATAGCAATTTTCAGATTATATATTGGCGACCGGCGAGGTTTCATGTTTCCGCTTTCGCACATGATGAAATCCTTCATCCGCAAGGGCAGGCTGACTGTCATAGACGCGGACGGTCAACGCCATGTCTTTTCCGGCACGCCGGGGCTCGAAGTCACCATGCGCCTCACCGACAAGCGGCTTTACCGAAGCCTCGTGTTCAATCCGGAGCTTGCGGCCGGCGAGGCCTATATGGATGGCACGATGCGTTTCGAGGACGGCTCGTCGCTCAAGGATTTCCTGACGCTGTTCTCCGTCAACCGGCTTTCACTCGGCTCCTATCCCCTTCAGAAAGCGCTGCGGGCGATCAAGATGCGGTTTCGCAAGCGACAGCAGTCGAACCGCAAGGGACAAGCCCAGCAGAACGTCGCCCATCACTACGATCTCGGCAACGAATTCTACAAACTCTTCCTCGACGACAACATGCTCTATTCCTGCGCCTATTTCCGCGATCCGGGCGAGACGCTGGAACAGGCGCAGCGCAACAAGCTGCGCCTACTGGCCGCAAAGCTGGGCCTCAAGGACGGCATGAAGGTGCTGGATATCGGCTGCGGCTGGGGTGATCTGGCGCTCTATCTCGCAGCACTCGAAAACGTGCAGGTGACCGGCGTCACCTTGTCGAAGGAGCAGCAGGCGCTGGCATCGCGGCGTGCGCAGGATGCCGGCCTCGCCGACCGGGTCAAATTCGAACTGCGTGATTATCGAGATGTCGATGAGAAGTTTGACCGTATCGTTTCCGTCGGAATGTTCGAGCATGTCGGCGTGCATCACTACGACGAGTATTTTTCCAGGATCAACGCGCTGATGCCGGACGACGGCGTCATGATGCTGCATTCGATCGGCCACATGAGCCCACCCGGAATGGCAAGTCCGTGGCTCAGGAAATACATCTTTCCGGGCGCCTATTCGCCGGCGCTGTCGGAAGTGTTCGACGTCGTCGAGCGCAACAGCCTGTGGGTGACGGACCTCGAATTCCTGCGCGTCCACTACGCCATCACGCTCGCCCACTGGACCGCCCGTTTCGAGGCGAACCGCGACAAGGTGATCGCGCTCTATGACGAACGTTTTGCCCGGATGTGGGAATTCTATCTGATCAGCGCCGAGATGATGTTCCGCACCGGCAGCCAGCTCGTCTTCCACATGCAGCTATCGCGGCAACGCGATGCCGCGCCGATAGTCCGGGACTATATCACTGACAAGCAGCGCGAATATATCGAGCGAGAGAAAGCGCTGAAACTGGATCTCTGAGAGACGTCATGAACAGGTTTCGCAATTCACTTCCCTACACCGTCCTCTCATGGGCGATCTGGCCCGCCATTTTCTGCGGCGGCCTTGTCGGCGCCCATTTCGCCTTCCAGTCGACGGCGCATCTCCTCTGGTTCAACGTCGTCTATCTTTCGGTCGTTGTCACGATCGCCATCTTCGAGCGCCTCATGCCCTATGAGGAGACATGGCTGAAAGGCGATGGAGACACCTTCAACAATCTCGCCCATACGCTTCTGAGTAAGGGCGGCGTGCAGATCGCGGCGGCCATCGGCACCTCCGCGCCAATGGCGGTGGCGATCCTTGCCCAGCCCGTTTTCGTCATGCCGGTTCGTCTCTGGCCCGACAGCTGGCCGCTGTTCCTGCAGGTCGTTCTCGGGCTCGTCATCGCCGAGTTCGGCCTCTATTGGGCCCATCGGCTTGCCCATGAACACAATTCGCTCTGGCGCTTCCACGCGCTGCATCACAGCGTCGAAAGCCTCTGGGTCATCAATACCGGGCGTTTCCACATCGTCGATTCGCTCATCAAGATCGCACTCAGCCAGATCCCGCTCTACCTGCTCGGCGCGCCACTGGAGATCTTCCTCTGGATCGGCGCCGTGACCGCCTTCATCGGCCTTCTCACCCATTGCAACATCGAGGTGAGAACAGGACCGCTCGACTGGATCATGAGCACGCCGCGCCTGCATCGCTGGCACCATTCGAAACTGCTCGCCGAAGGCAATACGAACTACGGCGAGAACCTCGTCATCTGGGACCAGGTCTTCGGCACCTATTTCAACCCGCCGCGACCCTCATCGATCGACATCGGCATCAGCGGCCGTGTCGCCAAAAGCTTCCTCGGCCAGCTCGCCCAGCCCTTTTCCAACAAGGGCTACCGGGAGATCATGGGCCGCAAGCCGAAGGAAGTCGCACCTGTTGCCGCTCCCGCAGCTGGCCAGCTTTCAGATGAAGATGCAGCGGTGACGACGCCTGCGGAATAGGCAGGCGACCAGTCTTTAACGACGTTTGACACCAGCCAAGCTCAACCTATGATCGCGCCTAGGGATAGGGGTTGATCCATGGGCGATCTGAATGCTGCCGAAATCGAGCAGACGAAACTGCTGACCAATGCGATGGATCGTGCCTCGACGGCTTGCTTCACCGTGGGCGTGTTCACGCCGCTTGCGGGATACGGTTATGGTGTTGCGGCTTTTGCCTCCATTCCCGTCTCACAAATACTCACCGGCATCGCGAGTTGGTTTTTCACCGCAATCGGACTACATTACGTTGCAAGACGAACCTTGAAGAGGCTCGCGTGATGGATTTTTGGACATTTTACGGTTATGTACTGCCGGCCATTATTATGGTCGGGGCCGTTTTCCTTTATCTTCTCCACGAATGGGATCTCGACCGGAAGATCCGCCGCCGCCAGCAGCATCCCGGCGAGTGACGCCCCTTATCCCATCTCGAACATCAGCAAACCGAGCAGTGGCGGTATCGCCGCCCCGATCACGATCGGCGCCGTCCGCGGTGCCGTGAGCCCAACCGCAGAGCCGGCGATGCCGGACGCGATCAGCGCTGCCATCGGCATTGTGAGGTTGCGGTCGAGGCCCGGGGCAAAGGAGGCGAGAAGCGCCGCGACCGCGGCAACACCGCCGACGAGAACGCCCTTCCACAACTCGATCCCGGCAAGTTTCGCCGCTACCGTTCCGCCAGCCACCGCAGCCGCGAGGCCGAGCACGATCCATAGAATCTCCGGCATAGAAAAACCCTCCCACGTTTTGATGGGAGGGTGCGGCATCATCGGGCCGAGTTCAAGTTAGGCGATGGTCGAAGCCTCATAGAGCCGCGTCCCGCGCGCCTTCCGAAAGAAGGCCGAAGGCGTAGTCCGAGAACGACCGCCAGACTTCCATGCGGAAGGCATCTTCGGCGGTCCGCAGCAGCACGACTTCCACCTTGCCGAACAGCGTGCGCGAGCATGCGCCGACCGGGAAGGCATCGAGCGACAGGTCCTGCGGGCAACCTCCATTGATAGCGGAGGCCGCACCGGCACCGGAAACCAGGATCGCCGTGTTGCGGTGGGAGACGTCGGTCGCCGAATGCAATGCGCCGGAATTGGCGGCTGCGGTCATCAGCCCGCTTTCGCCTTCATCGATCACCAGCCATTCGTCCGGTCCGAGCCACAGCGCCGTGCGGCCATTGGCGTAGACGGACGTCTTCGGCTTCATCGGCAGGTCGACGCCAAGAGCGCTCGAAAGAGCCGGCACATCCTCGGCACGGACGCGCAGCGAAATGCGCGTGGCGGGCGCCGCAGGCTCCAGCCGCACGATGGCAGAACCGCCATGGACGCCGGATAGCGGAAGGCTACGGGTTGCTAGTTCAGCCATGGATGCGGCCTCCTTCCTTGTCGACGAACACCATGTCGGTCACTTCGACGGCGATCGTCCTGTCCGCCATAGGCACGTAGAGCGTCTCACCCATCCGTGCCCGTCCGCCGGCGACCAGCGCAATGGCAATCGAGCGGCCGAGATTTTCCGACCAGTAGGACGAGGTGACATGGCCGAGCATGGTCATCGGCTTCGGCTGGTTCGGATCGGCGACGATCTGGCCGCCCTCTTCCAGCACTTCCTTCGGATCCTTGGTCAGCAGCCCGACAAGCTGCTTGCGGCCTTCGCGCACAAGGTCCGGGCGCTTGAGGCCACGGATGCCGACGAAATCCGTCTTCTTCTTGGAAACGGCCCAGCCATAACCCGCATCGTCGGGCGTCACCGTTCCGTCGGTATCCTGACCGACGATGATATAGCCCTTCTCGGCGCGCAGCACGTGCATCGTCTCGGTGCCGTAAAGGCAGGCCCCCATGCTTTCGGCACGCTCCCAGATCGCCTTCCAGACGTCAGCGCCGTAGTCCGCCGGCACATTGACCTCGAAGCCGAGTTCGCCGGTAAATGACATGCGGAACAGGCGTGCCGGCACGCCCATGACCGTGCACTCGGCAACGCTCATATGCGGGAAGGCCTCGCCCGAAATATCGAGCCCCTCGACGAAGGGCTGGATAATCTCGCGCGCTTTCGGACCTTGCACCGCGATCACGGCCCACTGTTCCGTGGTCGAGGTCAGCCAAACCTTCAGATGCGGGAACTCCGTCTGCAGATAGTCTTCCATATGATGCAGCACGCGCGGCGCACCGCCCGTCGTGGTCGTCACATGGAACCGGTCTTCCGCCAGCCGCCCAACAACGCCGTCGTCATAAATGAAACCGTCTTCACGGGTCATGATTCCGTAGCGGCTCTTGCCCGGCTTCAGCGTGTCCCAGGCGTTCGTATAGAGCAGGTTGAGGAAGGCTGCCGCATCCGGCCCGACCACCTCGATCTTGCCGAGCGTCGAGGCATCGAAGACACCGCCGATGTCGCGCACCGTCTTGCACTCGCGGTTGACCGCTTCGTGCATGGTCTCGCCGCGATTCGGGAAATACCAGGCGCGCTTCCAGTTGCCGACATCCTCGAATTCGGCGCCTGCCGCTGCTTCGAGATCATGCATCGGTGTCTTGCGCGCCGGGTCGAACAGGTCGCCGCGCGAATGGGCGACCAGTGTTCCGTAGGTCACCGGCGTATAGGGCGCACGGAAAGTCGTCAGACCCACCTGCGGTATCGGCCGGCCGAGCATTTCGGCAGCGATCGCCAGACCATGCATATTGGATAGCTTGCCCTGATCGGACGCCATGCCGTTGGTGGTAAACCGCTTGATATGCTCGATCGAATGCATGCCCTCGCGCACGGCAAGGCGGATGTCCTTTGCCGTCACGTCATGCTGGAAGTCGACAAAGGCCTTCACCGCTGTCTCCGGCCCGGCCCCTTCGGCCGCGCCGATCATGCCGCCCGTCCAGTCAAACCTGTTTTCGCCCGATACGACAACCGAGCCGCCACCCGCCGTGATCGCTTCGTCGATCAGTTCGGGCAGATCGTCGGTGCCGTTGCAGGCGCCGATGGAGACACTGTTCTGTGCATAGATATCCGGCACGAAACGCTGTTTCGCCTCGTCGAATTTCAGCTTGCCGCGCGACTGCGAGAACAGATGCACGGACGGCGTCCAGCCGGCCGAGACGATCAGCGCATCGACCTTGATCTTGCGGCGATCGAAATTGCCGTTGCGCGCCACCGTCATCGACGAGACGCGCAGGCGACCGGCGGTATCGACCACCGCATGGCCGGTCAGCACATCGATGCCGAGCTTGCGGGCTTCTGCCAGAACCGCCTCACCCGGCTTGTCGCGGCTGTCGACGATCGCCGCGATCGACACGCCGGCGCGCTTCAGGTCGAAGGCCGCTTCGTAGGCGCTGTCATGCGCCGTATAGACGCCGACATTCTTGCCGACGGCAACGCCGTGATGGTTGAGAAAACTGCGTGCCGCAGACGCCAGCATGATGCCCGGACGGTCGTTATTGGCAAACACCATGTGCCGCTCGATCGAGCCGGTCGCAAGAATGGTGCGCTTCGTCCGCACCTGCCAAAGCCGCTCGCGCGGAGCATCCCTGCCCGGCCGCGCGACATGGTCGGTAACGCGTTCGACAAGGCCGAGAAAACCGTGATTGTAATAGCCGAACACCGTCGTGCGGGTCAGCACGGTGACGTTAGGCATGGCCTTCAGCTTGGCAGCCGCAGCTTGCGCCCAATCATAACCGTTCTGGCCGTCGATCATGGTCGAGGCATCATAATGCAGCGCCCCGCCGACTTCCGGCTGTTCGTCGACGAGAATGACCTTCTGGCCCGTTGCAGCGGCGGAAAGCGCCGCGGTCAAGCCGGCAACACCGGCACCGGCGATCAGCACGTCACAGTGAACATAACGGCTGGCATAGTGATCCGGATCGTCTTCGGTCGGGGCGACGCCGAGGCCGGCGGCGCGGCGGATGATCGGTTCGTAGATCTTGTGCCAGGCTTCGCGCGGCCACATGAAGGTCTTGTAGTAGAAGCCGGCGGCGAAGAAGGGCGACACGACGTCGTTCAGCGCGCCGATATCGAAGGAAAGTGACGGCCAGCGGTTCTGCGAGGCGATCTTTGCGCCGTCGAACACTTCCTGCACGGTGGCGCGCACGTTCGGCTGGCGGCGGGCGGCACCGCGCGACACGTCGAGCAGCGCATTAGGCTCCTCCGGACCAGCGGTCAGAATGCCGCGTGGGCGGTGATATTTGAACGAACGGCCGAGCAGATGCACACCGTGCGCCAGAAGCGCGGAGGCGACCGTATCGCCTTCCAACGCCGTGTAGCTCTTGCCGTCGAAGGTGAAGCGGGCGGTACGCGCCGGCGTGTGGCGCCCGGCGCCCTTGATGCGGAACGCGCCGGTCGTGTTGGAGGAACCGCTCATCGTGCGTCTCCTTCGGTCTGTTCCCACGTCTCGACGGATGTCTCCTCGGCGATCGCGGCAAACCTTTCGGCGACCGGCACCGGCTGCTTGGGCAGGCCCGCCTTGTAGGTCATCAGGAAACTGTCACTCACCGTATCGCGCGCCGCGTTGAAGAAGCGACCGCAGCCATGGATATGCCGCCACCGTTCATAGGTGAGGCCTTTTTCGTTGTTGCGCAGGAAGAAAAACTCCGCGAATTCCTCGTCGGAAATCGCCGCGATATTCTCCGGCCGGGCGATATGCGCCTCGCCGGCCCATCGGAATTCCAGCTCCGAGCGGTCTTCCTCGCAATAGGGGCAGTGGATCAAAAGCATCTGGTCTTTCCCCTAATTATCAATGCGCGACGGCGGCGGCGGCCGCTTCGTCGATCAGGCGTCCGGTGCGGAACCGGTCGAGCGTCAGGCCGGCAGCCAGACGATGCGGCTCGCTCTTTGCGATCAGATGCGCAAACAAGTTGGCAGATCCCGGCGTCGCCTTGAAACCGCCCGTGCCCCAGCCGCAATTGACAAACAGGCCCGGTACCGGCGTCACGCCCTGGATCGGCGAACGGTCCGGCGTGTTGTCGGTAATGCCGCCCCACTGGCGCATCATCTTCACGCGACGGAAGATCGGGAAGAGCTCGCAGATCGCATCCAGCGTATGGGTGATGATCTGCAGGCCGCCGGTCTGCGAATAGGAATTGTACTGGTCGGTACCGGCGCCGATGACGAGCTCGCCCTTGTCGGACTGCGAGATATAGGCATGCACGGTGTTGGACATGACGACGCAGGGGAAGATCGGCTTCAGCGGCTCCGAAACCAGCGCCTGCAGCGGGTTGGAATGCAGCGGCACGCGCACGCCCGCCATTTCCATCACGACCGACGAGTGACCGGCGGCGGAAACACCGATCTTCTTGGCGCCGATAAAGCCCTTGGACGTCTCGACGCCTTGCACTTCACCATTCGGCCCGCGGCGAATGCCGGTGACTTCGCAATTCTGGATGATGTGGACGCCGCGATCGGATGCCGCACGGGCATAACCCCAGGCCACCGCATCATGGCGGGCCGTGCCGCCACGGCGCTGCAGGGCGGCACCATTGATCGGGTAACGCGCGGTCTTGGAAATATCGAGAACCGGCACAAAGGCCTTGGCCTGTTCCGGCGACAGCCACTCGTTGTCGATGCCGTAGAGCCGGTTGGCATTGATATGCCGCTTGAACGACTGCTGGTCATGCACATTGTGCGACAGCATCATCACGCCGCGCGGCGAATACATGGTGTTGTAGTTGAGATCCTGGCTCAGGCCTTCCCACAGTTTCAGGGAATGCTCGTAGATGTCCATGCTCTCTTCATAGAGATAGTTGGAGCGGATGATCGTCGTGTTTCGACCGGTATTGCCGCCGCCGAGCCAGCCCTTCTCGATCACCGCGATATTGGTGATGCCGTGTTCCTTGGCGAGATAATAGGCGGCGCCGAGACCATGGCCGCCGGCGCCGACGATGATGACGTCGTAGCTCGAACGCGGTTCCGGAGACGTCCATTGCGCCTCCCAGCCCTTGTGAGCACGCATCGCCTCGCGAGCTATGGCGAAAACCGAATATTTGCGCATCGCGCCTCTCTTCCTTGCTCGATCCCGTACTCGGCGCCATCGCGCGTCTTATCGACAGGCGAGCGGCGACCTTTGGGTAGTGCGATACCCATCGCAAATCAATATGCGCCGCAATGGCCACATTGCGACGCATCGGAAGATTGTTTCGACACCGCTGATTTTGCTTGGGTCAGCTCCGGATCAGCACCTTGCCCTTGCGATGGGGAGCAGCCGCCGCGGCGACCGCCTTTGCGACATCGTCGAGCGGAAAGATATCCGACACGCCGAGTTTCACCTCGCCGCTCGCAACGCCCCCTACGATCTCTCCGATCAGGCTTTTCATTCTTTCCGGCGCGATCGTCGGCCCGACCTTGGCCAGCCAGAAACCCTTCACCACCGCCTGCTTGAAGATCATGTCCGAGGCGGAGAGCTGCATCGGCTCTCCTGACATCAAGCCGAAGGAAACGAGCGTACCCTTCTCGCCGAGTTCAGACAGAAGCTCGCCCGAGGATGAACCGCCGACACCGTCGATGGCAAACCTGATGGAAGCGCCGCCCGTCAGCCGTGCCACCTCCTGTGTCCATTCCCGCGAGGAGGTGGAGACGACATTGCCAATACCGAGATCGGCCAGCTCGGCAACCGCGTCATCGCGCCTGACCAGATTGACGACGTTGATGCCACGGCGCCTGGCGAACATCGCAAGCGCCACCCCGACTGCGCCGTTGGCCGCGTTCTGGATGATCCAGTCGCCCTTCTGTGCCTCGACGAAGTCCAGCAACGCAAGCGCGCTGAGCGGCATCGAGACGAGCTGCGCTCCCGCTTCATCCGGGATCGAATCTGGCAGTGGCACGGCACGCGCCGCATCCGCGAGATAGTAGTCCGCCCAGGTCCCCTGCCCTGAAACCATGACCCGCTGGCCGGTCTTGAGGTGGGTGACGCCGTCGCCCAAGGCATCGACTATACCGGCGGCCTCCGTCCCGGCCACGGCCGGAAGGCTTGGCTTCACACCATATTTCCCTGCGATCGTCAGCAGGTCGTGATTATGGATTGTCGCCATCGCCATGCGGATTCGCACCTGGCCCGGTCCCGGCTCGGGCGTCGGCCGCTCGTCTATGGCAAGGACCTCGGCGGGATTGCCGAAACTGGAATAGATGGCGCTGCGCATGAAGCTCTCCTGCAGTAACCCAATGGGCCGAAATATGATCGACCAGCCGCGCCGAAAGCCTCATTAAAGGCAAATGGACCTGGAAGCGGCTCGCCTTGCGTTCCATATAGACTCCACTCAGCGCACGAACACCCTTGTTGCCGGCGCAACCATTTTTCGTGTTAACCACCAAAGCGCATCTGGACTTCGGCGGACTCATCTGCTATCTGCCTTCACCAATCGCACGGCTTGACGCCGGGCATGAGTATTCTTTCGCCTCGAATCCGCTGGTTCCCAGGCGAGTAACAAACCAAAGGAACGGGATTTCACGTGCAGGTACTTGTCCGCGACAATAATGTTGACCAGGCTCTCCGCGCTCTCAAGAAGAAGATGCAGCGCGAAGGTATTTTCCGCGAAATGAAGATGCGCGACTACTACGAAAAGCCGTCGCAGAAGCGTGCTCGCGAGAAGGCTGAAGCTGTTCGTCGCGTCCGCAAGCTGGCTCGCAAGCGCATGCAGCGCGAAGGCCTGCTTCCGTCGACCCCGCGCCCCGCTCGTTGATCGGCCGTCTTTTCGACGCTTTTATGTGATTATGGAGCGGAGGCGACTTGGGCGCCGCCGCTTTTTTAATTTCAAACGGTCCGCAAATGGCCGTTTCAATGCTGGGACGAGGAATCGCGCCTTATGGCCGCAAAGACTGCCGTTGTGACTGACGTGTACCGCAATTCCGGCCTTTCGCTGATTGCTTCCCTTCCCTCGGCAAAGATCTTCTTGCCAGCCGCCATGCTCGGCGTGATGACGCTGGCGGGTTGCGCCACTGGCCCGACGACCACCGACCTCATACGCGTCGACCGTGCCCAGGGCTCCCAGGAAAACATCGCCTCGCTGACATCCGTCATCAACGCCAATCCGCAGGATCCGGAAGGCTATAACAGCCGCGGCTCCGCCTACGGCCGCGCCGGCGAGTTCAAGCGCGCAGTGGACGATTTCAACCGCGCCATCCAGCTCAACCCGCAATTCTACCAGGCCTATGCCAACCGCGCCCTGGTCTATCGCAACATGGGACGGCCGGCCGACGCGGCCAACGATTATAATCGTGCGCTTCAGCTGAACCCGAACTACGACGTCGCCTATATCGGCCGCGGCAATATCTATCGCCAGGCGGGCCGTAACGACGAAGCCTTCAACGACTTCAACAAGGCGATCCAGCTCGACACGACCGACGGTCGCGCCTATCACAATCGCGGCCTGATCTATCAGGTGCGCGGCCAGCACGCCCAGGCGATCGAGGATTTCTCCAAGGCCATCTCGCTCTCGTCCGGCTCGCCGGAACCCTATAACGGCCGCGGCATTTCCTATGTCGCCCTGAACGACGACGATAACGCCTTCGCCGATTTCAACCATGCGATCGAACTGAACGACAAGCTGGCGGAATCCTGGGCCAACCAGGCACTGGTCTACGAGCGCCGCGGCGATCGTGCCCGCGCCTATAAGTCCTATTCCCACGCAGTGCGGCTCGACCCGAACTATAAGCCTGCGGTGGAAGGCTCTGCCCGCACCCGCGGCAACAGCTGATAGACAAACGGCCCGCCCATCTGAACTGACCCCGGAAAGTTGGACCCAACTTTTCGGGGTTTTGCATGTCTAGATACAGCATATCGTTCAAGCAGTCGGTGGTGTCTGCCTATGCGGGTGGTACGGATGGTTTCCGTGCGATCGGCACTCGGTTCGGGATTGATCATTCGACGGTTCGCAAGTGGGTGGCAATCCATGCGGCTCACGGTCTTTCGGGGCTGGAGAAGAAGTTCAGCCGCTACGATGCCGAGTTCAAGCTATCGGTACTTCATCGGATATGGGAAGATGGGCTTTCCCATCGTCAGGCTGCGGCGGTTTTCAACATCCGCAACAAGAGCAGTATTGCCGATT
>NZ_FOKM01000007.1 GCF_900111905.1 Rhizobium sp. NFR07
TCAATCCCATCTGCAATCTCCCACACGTCATTCAGACCCGGGGAGTGTGACATTCCAACTTTGCAGAAACAGGACATTCTAACTTTGCGGCTACATACAAAGATCGCATAAGATAGATTATGGAACTATCGCGCAATTGGGTGAATGTCGGTTTATTGTGCCGGCAGATAGTCGAATGGTCCCTTCGCAGTCACGAAGAACAGGCATTCGGTCTGCGAAATGCATTTGGTGACATGTCGCTCGTCTGCTTTCTGGTACCAGTAAGAACCTGCTGGCAATGGATGATCCTGTGTCGAGCCCGGAGGTTCATTGGCGACGACGCCGGCAACGACAACGCCATAATAGGAAAACGAGTGAGTATGGATCGTGCTTGCCGTTCCGCCGGCCATCTTGATGTAATTGCTATGGGCGCCGTTGGCCGGGTCTCCCCAGCCGTTGGCTACCGTAAGACCTTGCTTGTTCTGGTAGAACTTGAGTTCGGTCACAGGCCGGATCGTCGATTTGTCGGCATAAGGATCGGAGGTTTCTTCGGCGATTGCCGTAAGCGACACTGTGGTGACAAGCATCGCGACCGTCAGCGCAACGCGTGGGATTGATCTCAAAATATACATAATATCTTTCCGTGGTGCTCATGGCGACCTGCAATAGGCGTCGCCCGCATTCAAAGCCCAAGAGTGATCGATTTTCGGCGCAGCGTGAATATCGATTGGGTGAAACACACCATTGCGCCTACCGGAATGATTGGACCCAGCGGATGCGACGGCATTGTCGACGACGGTATGCGACCGCGCGCTCGTCGCCAAATGCAAGCATGAGATACTGATAATTACATATATTTATCAGTGTAATGCGGGACGTTTCTCACCTGAATTTTGGAAATTACACCGCGTCCTGCGCGAGGTCGATCTCGAAGCTCATCCCGTCATAGGCCGGCTCAATGTGATCCGGCGTCTCTGCCAGGACCGTCTCGTAGTCCAGCGGAATGTGCATATGCGTGAGAATGGCGCGCTTGGCGCCGAGCCGCGCAATCCAGTCCAGCGCCTGTTCGATCGACAGATGGCTTGGATGGTATGTGTATTGCAGCGCGTCGATGATCAGCATGTCGAGGCCTGCAAGCCTGCCGATGCTGTCGGCCGGAAAGTCGCTGACATCGGTGCAGTAAGCTACGTCGCCGATCCTGAAGCCCAGCGAATGGATGTCGCCATGGGCCTGCCTGTGCGGCTTGAAGCGGATCGGCCCGCCGGGCCCGTCGATGACGATGTCTTCATCGAGATCCTCGATCAGCACCGGCTTGACGATCGGCGGATAATTTCCGCCCGGCGGCGTTTCCATGCAGTAGCCGAAACCCTGACGGATGCGATCCATGGTGAACGGGTCGGCATGGATCGGAATGCGATGCCGCTGCAGGATGAAATAGCCGCGCAGGTCGTCTATGCCGTGCAGGTGGTCGGCATGGGCATGGGTATAGAGCACGGCGTCCATGCGCTGCACTTTTGCAGCAATCATCTGCTCGCGGAAGTCAGGCCCGGTATCGATTGCCACGACGGTGCGGCCACCGTCCGGCGCGATCTGCTCGACTAGAAAGGCCGCGCGCGTGCGTCGGTTCTTCGGGTTTGCCGGATCGCAGGCGCCCCAGTCACCGTTCAGCCGCGGCACGCCGGGAGACGACGAGCAGCCGAGAATGGTGAAGCGACGCCTGTAGCCCTGCACCGTCAGAGCCTCGGCATTTTCGTAAAGCAGCGGAAGGCATTGTCCGTCGTGATCCTGGCGATCTCGGCATAGCTCACGTCATGCACCTCGGCCAGAACCTCGGCCGTGTTGACCACATAGGACGGCTCGTTGCGCTTGCCGCGCCAGCGCTTCGGCGCGAGAAACGGCGCGTCGGTCTCGACCAGCAGCCGGTCCATCGGCACGGTTTTGGCGAGGTCGCGGATATCCTGCGACTTCGGGAAGGTCAGGATGCCGGAAAACGAGATATAGCCGCCGAGTTCCACGCCGACGCGGGCGAGGTCGGGGCCTGCCGAAAAGCAATGGAGAATGAAGGGGAAGGCCCCCTTCCCGCTTTCCGTCGTCAGGATCTCGATCATGTCCTCGTCGGCGCTGCGGCTGTGAATGACGAGCGGCAGCTTCGTCGCGCGCGCCGCCTCGATATGGCGGATGAAGCCGGTTTTCTGGTCGGCCGGCGTCTGCGTATCGTAGAAATAGTCGAGCCCGGCCTCGCCGATCGCCACCACCTTTTCATGCGCGTTGGCGAGCCTGATCAGGTCTTCCGCCTGTATGTCGAGCTCTTCGCCGGCATGGTTGGGATGGGTGCCGACGGAGCAGAAGACCGACGGGTATTTCTCGGTGATCGCCAGAAGCCGGTCGAGCTTGCGGACCTCGGTGGAGATCGTCACCAGTTGCTTGACGCCCGCCTGATGCGCACGCGTGACGATCTCGTCGCGCTCCGCATCGAAATCGGCATAGTCCAGATGGCAATGGGTATCGATCAGCATGGCTTGGGTCATTCAAAAGGCTTGAGGCGGAATTGGCATGGCCCGGGTCAAGGATACCGGGCCATGCCTTAAAGGTCTTGTCAGATCAGGCCGTTGCTTCCGGTGCCACATAGCGTGGGAAGACCGGCTTCGGCGCTTCCAGCACCATGCCGGGCTTCAGGCGGCCCGCCTCGCCGAGTGCGGCAAAGTCGCGGGCATCCGGGCCGGCGGCCACGAGATCGAGCAGCTTGGCGGCGGAATCCGGTATGAACGGCTGCAGCAGGATGGCGATCTGACGCACCACTTCGGCGGTCACGTAAAGCACCGTGCCCATGCGCTCGACATCCGTCTTCTTCAGCGCCCACGGCTCCTGGCTTGCGAAATAGCGGTCGGTCTCGGAAACGACGGCAATGATCGCGGCCAGCGCCTTGTGAATCAGCAGCTTGTCCATCTCCTCGCGGCAGGTGGCGATCAGCGCGTCGGCGGATGCCAGCATTTCGCGGTCGGCATCGGTGAGTTCGCCCGGCGTCGGGATCTGGCCGTCGCAATTCTTGACGATCATCGACAGCGAGCGGCTGGCAAGGTTGCCGATGCCGTTGGCGAGGTCCGCATTGATGCGGATGCCGATCCCTTCCTCGCTGCAATAGCCGTCCTGGCCGAAGGAGATTTCGCGCATCAGGTAGTAGCGGATCTGGTCGAGGCCGAAATGCTCGATCAGCTCGAACGGGTCGAGCACGTTGCCGAGCGACTTCGACATCTTCTCGCCGCCCTTGGCCAGAACGAAGCCATGGGCATAGACGCGCTTCGGCAGCGGCAGCTTGGCCGACATCAGGAAAGCCGGCCAGTAGACCGCATGGAAGCGAATGATGTCCTTGCCGATGATATGCGCATCCGCCGGCCAATATTTTGCGCGCGGGCCGTTCTCGTCGGTCAGATAGCCGGTGGCCGTCAGGTAGTTGGTCAGCGCGTCGACCCAGACATACATCACATGTTCCGGATCGTTCGGAACCTCGACGCCCCAGTCGAAGGTTGTGCGCGAGATCGACAGGTCGCGCAGGCCCGACTTGACGAAGGAGATGATCTCGTTGCGGCGCTCGGCCGGGCCAATAAAGTCCGGCTGCTCCTCATAGAGTGCCAGAAGCCTGTCCTGGTACTCGGACAGCTTGAAGAAGTAGCTGGACTCCTCCACCCACTCGACCGGCGTGCCCTGCGGCCCGTAGCGAACGCCGTCGGCGCGCTCCTCGGTCTCGTCCTCGGCGTAATAGGCCTCGTCGCGCACCGAATACCAGCCGGCATAGCTGTCCTTGTAGATATCGCCGGCATCGGCCATCCGGTTCCAGATCACCTGGCAGGCCTCGTGGTGGCGCGGCTCGGTGGTGCGGATGAAATCGTCGTTGGAGGCGTTGAGCAGCTTGCCCATCTGGCGGAACTCGGCGGAATTGCGCTCGGCCAGCTCTTCCGGCGAAATGCCTTCCTTGCGCGCCGTCTGCTGCATCTTCTGGCCGTGCTCGTCCGTGCCCGTCAGGAAGAACACGTCGCGACCGTCGAGGCGCTGGAAGCGCGCCATCGCATCGGTCGCGATCAGTTCGTAGGCATGGCCGATATGCGGCTTGCCGTTCGGATAGGAAATCGCGGTCGTGATGTAGAAAGGCGTCTTGTCGGACATCGAAACACTCGGGAACTTTGGTTTTCGCGCGCAATCGCGCTGGTCATGCCGCTCTTAGCGCATGTTTCGCATCTGCGAAACCCAAAGTTCAACGGCGCAATGGGGTTAAGCCGCCCTCGCCGCCTCGAGGATCGAGAGCAGCGTCTGCTTCTTGTCGAGATTATAGGCAGTGGAGATGGTGATCTTCTCGCCGATCTCGCTCACCATCCGCGCGCGCTTTTCGGCCAGCGGCAACTGTCCGTCCAGCGCCGCCGTACGCGCCTGTTCGGCCAGATATTCGGTCAGGTGCTCAAGGAAGAAGGTGAAGATGACTTCGCTGTCCTTGCCGGAAAGCACATCGGCCAGCCGGTGCATGGCGCGCCGCGCCGAAGGGCCTTCAGAGCGCACAACCTCGTCGAAGGCGGCCATGATGTCGAGCCCGCCATAATTCATCAGCTTCAGCGCCCTGGCGACGCTGCCCTTGGCGAGCGAAAGCACAGTCTCTTCCGTCTGGCCGCCGTCAAGACGCTGCCCTAGCATGGAAAGCGCCTGCTTGAGTTCCGCGTCGCCGAGCGGTGACAGTTTCAGCGTCTGGCAGCGTGAGCGGATCGTCGGCAGCAGTTTGCCGGGCGCATGCGAAAGAACGAGGAACATCGCCCCGCGCGGCGGTTCCTCCAAAATCTTCAGGATCGCATTGGCCGCATTGCGGTTCAGGTCGTCGGCGGGATCGATGACGACGATGCGCCGGTTGCCGGTACCGGATGTCTGCGAGAAGAAATGCCCTGCCCGCCTCACCTCGTCCACCGTGATCGCGCTCTTCACCTTGCCGGTCTTGTCGTCGACAGGCCGTGTCAGGTGCAGCAGGTTATGGGAGGCGCCGGAGAGGATCTGTCGGCTGATCGGCGTCGTCGGGTCCGGATCGGGGATCTCCACCGGTGCGAGCCCGGGCTCTGGATTGGACAGAACGTAATTGGCAAAGCGGAATGCCAGCGTCGCCTTGCCGATGCCTTCCGGCCCCTCGATCAGGATCGCGTGATGCGACTTGCCGGTCCGGTAGCTGCGCGCGAGAAATTCTTGCGCCTGCTCGTGCCCGAGAAGCCGCGTGTTGGCGGCTGGCGCAATGGCGCCGTCCAGGAGCTGCGGGTCCTGCTCGCTCATGCGACCGGCTCGGCCGGCACGCGCGCGCCGATTGCGGCTTCCACCAGGGTGAAGATCTGTTCGGCGATATCGTCTTCCGGCTGCTCCGCCTCGATCACCCGGCAGCGATCAGGTTCTGCCGCGGCGATATCGAGATAGGCCTGTCGGCGCTTCTCGTGGGTGTCGATCTCTTCGCGCTCGAACCGGTCGGGCGCCGCGTTGCCGCCCCGCTTGCGGGCACGGCCGAGGCCGATCTCGGCGGGCAGGTCGAGGATGAAGGTCAGGTCCGGCATCACGCCGTTCGTCGCGATCCGCTGGAGTGCCTCGATATAGTCGGGCTCCAGATTGCCGGTGACGCCCTGGTAGACGCGCGAGGAATCGACGAACCGGTCGCAGAGCACGATGGCGCCGCTTTCGAGCGCCGGGCGTATCACTTCTTCGACATGGTCGTTGCGGGCGGCGGCAAACAGGATCGCCTCCATGCGCACGCCGAAACTCTCCGCCATGCCGCTCAGAAGCACGTAGCGCACTGCTTCGGCGCCGGGCGAGCCGCCGGGCTCGCGGGTCACGAGCACGTCATGGCCGCGGCGGCGCAGGCGATCGGCAAGCCGGCGGATCTGGGTCGATTTGCCGGCCCCCTCCCCGCCTTCGAAAGTGATGAATATGCCTGAACGGTCTGCCACGCGTATCTTGGTACCTGTTGTCGTCAGAGCGGCATATAGTGCATCCGCTGCCTGCGCGAAACAATCGTCACAGCCAGAAGAACATTAATTCCATCAGCGCATCGCTGGCCTGCGCCCGCAATCCACCCACCTCGACGGCGCTGGCGGCGACCAGCGGCACTTCCTGGATGACCTTGTCACCGGAGGATATTTTCAACGTGGCAATCTGGCTGCCTTCCGCGACGGGCGCGCGCAGCGGCCACTGATAGACGATTCTCCCCGACAACCGCTCGGCATCGCTCTTTGGCACATAGACCTCGACCGATTCACGGGCGACGAGATCGACGCGACCATCGGTCCCGCCATAGACGCTCGCCTGGCCGATCACTTCGCCCGGCTTGAACAGCATCTTGGTCTGGAAGGAGGAAAGCGCCCAGTCGAGGATGCGTTTCGCCTCCTCGGTGCGCTCCTTGTCGGTGGCAAGGCCGCCGAGCGCCAGGAACAACCGCGTCCCGTCGCGCTCGATCGAGGCCGCCAGCGCATAACCGCTGCCCTCGGCAAAGCCGGCGCCGAGCCCGTCGACGCCCATGTTGAGGCCGAGCAGCGGGTTCTTGTTGCGCTGAAAGATCTTATTCCACTGGAAATCCGGCTGCGCGTAGAGCGGATAGTATTCCGGATAGTCGCGGTAGAGGTGCCGGGAAAGCTCGACGAGATCGTGCGCCGTCGTCCAGCTCTCGGCATAGGGAAGTCCGGTCGCATTGCCGAATCTCGATCGCGTCAGCCCGAGGTCCCTCGCCCGCGCCGTCATCCGTGCGGCGAACTCCGCTTCCGTCCGGCTGATGCCTTCGGCGAGGATGATGCAGGCATCGTTGGCATTCTGCACGACCACGCCGCGCATCAGGTCACCGACCGGCACCTGCGATTTCAGGGCCGCGAACATGGTCGTGGTGCCGGATGGCGCCCCACCGGTGCGCCAGGCATATTCGCTGACCGGATAAAGCGTCTCGGGCGTGATCGCGCCGGTCTTCAGCGCGTTGAACACGACATCCATCGTCATCAGCTTTGCGAGCGACGCGGCCGGGAAGGACTGGTTCTCGTTGACGGCGAGCAGGACGGTGCCGCTCTCCTCCTCGACCAGATAGGCCTGTTTCGCCTTGGTGGTGAAGGATGGCGCCGGTTCCTGGGCGAAAGCGGATCCGGCAGGCTGCTGGGCGACGAAGGCCAGCAGGATCCCCACAAGCATGAAACGTCGCATCATTCCCCCGCAGTCCCGTCAGTCACTCTTGTCTAGCGCATCGATACGCAAAATCGGAATCGATTTTCCGAGAGTATGATACGCAGATCCTAAAATAGTTTAGCGCCGTGCATCGCAGGACGCACGGCGCTTCAAAAAATATGCCGCCGGAGCGGCAATATTCCTGCTAATCAGTATTTCTGGCCAGGCTTCGGCGGCTCGAGCAGCATGTTGCCGAACATGACGCGTGGTGCGGACGGCTCGGCGGCATAGGCCGTCTGCGTGGTCTGCACCTGAACAGGCTGTGCCTGGAACTGCTGCTTGGCCGGCTGTACGCGCTGCGGCTGGACAGGGCGGGCCTGAACCGGCTGGATGGTCGCGACTTCAACCCGCTGCTTGGCAGGCTGCACTTTTGCTGCCTGAACCCGCGGTTCGGCCGGGGCCGAAGGATAGGCAGCAGCGACAGTCCGCTGCTTTGCCGGACGGGCCGATGATGCGCCCCAGCGCTCGCCGGGAATCGGAGCGGTCTGCGGCAGCGACGAGCCGTAGCTCTGCAACTGGTCGCCGAGCGGCTGGTTGGAGGCCACCATGACGCCGGTTGCGATCTGGCCGCCCGGGTTGATCGACGGAATGCGGTCGCCCTTGCGGATATAGGATGCCATCAGGAACGGCATGTCCTCGCCGTCCATGCGGGCGCGACCGACATACTGCACGTTCACCTTGGCAGTGCCGGTGCGCTTCATGTCGAGCATTTCCGCGGTCTTGTCGGAAACGTCGATGATGCGGCCCGGGTGATAAGGCCCGCGGTCGTTGACGCGAACGATGACGGACGTGCCGGTCTCGGTATTGGTGACGCGGGCATAGCTCGGCAGCGGGAATGTCGGATGGGCCGCGGAAAGATGCGAGCTGTCATAGACTTCGCCATTGGCGGTCAGCCGGCCGTGGAAGGCCGAGCCGTACCAGGATGCGAGGCCCGACTTGTTGTAGTCGGGGTCTTCCTTCGGGACGTAGGTCTTGCCCTTTACCTCGTAAGGCTGGCCGACCATGAAGCGTCCGCCGCCCTTCGGCACGGGCTTGCCGTCCGCCACGACGCGCGGGCTTGCCTTCACGCCGTATTCTTTCTCGGAAAAATATTCCTTGCTGCGGCTCTTGGCCGTCTTCGGTGTGTCGTTCGTCGTGGCACAGGATGCCATCGTCGCGCACATTACGCTGATCCCAAGCCACTTAGACCAGAGGAAAAGTCTGCCGCCATTCAAACTCAAAACTCGCCCGTCCCATGCCGCATTCGCGAGGTGGATCGGGGTTCTCGTTCTCCCGGTCGGCTCGCCGCCAATGATTTGCCCGCGTGAAATGACGCGGTCATGTGCTGTGTCACTTTTGCTTCGTTCGTGGCAAAAATGCGAATGAAAACTGTGGAATGGTTAAAATTCGACCTTTTATGGTTAATGGATCGTAAATATTGATGAGAGATTAACTGTATAAATTCAGCGCGAAGGCCTGTCTATTCTTGCGCTCGACTGTGCAGAAATGGAGTATACGCACGGATATGGCACAGCGGCTGAAAATGTGGCGAAAATGCGCTCTGGCCTGCTCCGGAAAACGTGTCCAAAACAAGAATGCACCCCTCCCCGCCACGCAACGGCGCGTGTGCGCCCGTTGACGGAATGAGCGATGGGCGATAAAGCCCAACTGTCCGGATGGGTGGCCGAGTGGTTTAAGGCAACGGTCTTGAAAACCGTCGTGCGGGGAACCGTACCGTGGGTTCGAATCCCACCCCATCCGCCAGCCGCCTTCGAGATGGCCTGAAATTCAGGGAAATTGGAGGGTGATTGCAAGCCGGTCCTACTTTCGGTCCCACTTGCAGCCTCTCTAAGAGACGGTAGGCGTCGCGGGCTTCACACGGTATTGAAACTGGCGGAAACTTTTCCCAAAATGGCCATGAGCGTGATCAACGAAGTTTTGAACCGTTCGTTCGGGCAGGTCTGAAAGACGGTCCAATAAAAACCGAATCTGGGCCAAAAGATCTCGCATCTGAATTTCCAGAATGTGAGTTTCACCCGGCATACGCTCTACCAAGATCGATTTTCCTTCGACCGTCGGTTTGCCGTCAGACATCTTTACCAGGATTTCGCCAAACTGCATGTTTCGAACAGTGAACTCGCTGACAGCGTCCGTCAGTGTAATAGCTGACTCCTCCAAGTCATTCATGTCGTTTATCAGATCCTCGTTGCCCGGTAGAAATAGAAATGCATAGTCGGCGACACTCAACTTATCCGGGGCGCTGGGTGTGCCTGAAAGGCCACCCATCATCCTCATGTATTGGTCTTCCGACAAACCGTGTTCTTTTGCTCGCGCAACGCCACTAGTCACGTACGCACGAATATAGGCAACCATTTGAGCGTAACGTCTAAGCTTGGTGAATACTACCAACGCTTTCGCGGCATCTAATAAGTGCGTTTTAAGTTTCTGCCAGTTGTTTTGCTTTTATCGAGCTGTGTGACTCAAGAACAAGTCAACAAGATCATGGCGTCCCAGACGCCGCCGACGGCCGCGGAAAAGGCCGCTATCGTCAAATACATCAAGGAAACCTTCTACGACCCGTATTCAATTCGAGACGCAAGCATCTCGAATGCTTTGACCCTTCTCGACACCGGTTACCGAGCAATCTGCGTTCGTTTCAATGCGAAGAACCGGATGGGTGGATACGTTGGGATGACGCCGACGTCTGTCCGGTTCAAAGGTGGCAAGGTAGAGAGTGCGCTTCAGGATGCACCTGGTTGCAACCGGCCAGGCTTAAGATACGCCCCTTTCCCCGCGCTCGAAAATCTTTGATAACGCGAAAAGGGCGGTCGGCGGCCGCCCTTCTCTTCGTTTACCAGAAAAAAACATCCATTTCGAAAATAGGCGATCTTTCAATGCTATATCTCGGTGGTCCGCGGACCACGAAAGTTAGTTCTGATTGCTGCGATTGCTCCCCGCCAGTGTAAGGTGGGTGGCCTACCTGGCGCGGAATGGCTCGTAAGTGCTTTCGATGCACTCGTCGTTGTTGCTGCTAGGCAGCGCGTTGACTGGCCCGTCGATGATCCACTTGCCGCCAGATAATGACGGAAGTCGATGCACCTCAAGCCGAGGCGTCGATGCTCTCAAAGAAGCTTGCCTGCAGTTCCATCTGGACGGCATGCATGAACAGCGCCGCCTGGTAACGGATCTCATCCTCGTCTACCCCGCGTGCGCGAAAACCTTCGGCGAAGGTTGCCATTTCCGACCGCCAGAAGCGATTTGCCTCTTCACCGTGAATGTTCTGAAGGGCTTCAGCGCACCGTCTGATATCGGCGGTGCGTCGATCTGCGGGGAACTGCAACAGGGTCATGCCATCTCCGTCTAGGCTGGGCGAATCGCCCGGGGAATGACGGCACGATGGCCGCTAGACCTTCACAAAGAGTGAACTGCCCATCTTCGATCCGGTTCCGTCGTTCGTGTGAGCCGGCGATCACTGCTCGTTGATTGCATTGTTATTTCGCGTCTTGCCCTATCGGGCCTCCGCTCCATTTGCGTCGTGGTACCACAGGCCGGCACGTCGATCTTCTGCTCGCGTACAGTCGTTCCAGCCCCGGGCAAGGAAACGCGCGCATGCTCTTTCCTGCTCGTCATGAGGACGATAGAGAGGGACATGAATGTCGAACAATTTTGATGCCAATATGCAACCATCCGACCAGTCGATCGCGCTCTTCCTGCAGGAGAACGAGCCTGACGCGCTCACGGATATCCTGGTCGAGGCGCTGACCGAGGCGCTGCGCATTCTCGAAGACGATCTGCGCGCCGAAACGGTGCATTAAAGACGACCCATGGGGCTTGCCGGAAGTGTCGTGGGACGCGATATACCGGCAGGCCCGATCAGCGGGGCGGCGAGAGAGGTTCGATCGACCTTTCGCGACGCTCCGTTTCCGCTTCTGGCCTAACTTTCGCAATCTCAACGCTCGGATCCCCGGACATGGCTTTCTCGGTCACGCCGCTTGCCACAATCGGCCTTCTCATCCTGTCGAACATCTTCATGACCTTCGCCTGGTATGGGCATCTCAAGTTCGAGAACAAGCCGCTCTACATCGTGATCCTGGCGAGCTGGGCCATCGCCTTTTTCGAATACTGCGCGCAGGTGCCGGCCAACCGCATCGGCTACGGCTATTTCAATGCCGCGCAGCTGAAGACGATTCAGGAAATCATCACGCTGACGGTCTTCGTCATCTTCTCCGTCTTCTATCTCGGCGAATCCTTCCACTGGAAACAGGCGATCGGCTTCGGCTTCATCGCGCTCGGCGCCTTCTTCATCTTCACCAAGTAGATCGCCTGCAAGGCCCGTGAAGACGGGGATGATCCCGGCATGCGCACGAAATAATGTCGTAGCTTTGCAATGGCTTGTGCATTTGCATCGCCGCGTTTCGTCCCCGCTCCCAGAAGACTGCATCACAATCATCCCGTCATCGGATGGGAAACCGGGTTCGCGAACCGAGCTTCCTCGTTCATCGGGTCGCTTCTCTTTGCAAAAAGAGGGCCTGGTTTCCGGTGATGGTCGACGAATGCGATCTGACGGGAACTGACAAGTCTCTGAGGATCGGATGAAACGGCCGGGGCAGGCAGACAAAACCTACCTCACTACACTCGATATCACTGCCTGCCCCTTCCCACTCGAACACGCGGCAAAACCGGCGTGGACGGACGTGTTTCTAATGGGCGGTTCAATCCCGTTCGCCATGTTCACGACAGCGTTTTTGGCCCGCACGCGGTTTTCATGGCGGATGCCTTCTATTCCGTCGCGGTTTGTTCTAGAGACAGTGCTTCATCCGCCGGGATTTAGGCGGCAGACTGTCTCTAGGTATGTTGATCGATGCTTGATTCTCTCAGAAACGCCGCCCGCTCGTGGGTCGCGAAGTCCTTGCTTCTGCTCCTCGTCGCTTCCTTCGCGATCTGGGGAGGAAGCCAGTCGCTTATCGCGTCGAATGCAAACACCGTGATGACGGTCGGCGACCAGGAGGTTTCATCCGAGCAGTTCCGCCTCGCCTACCAGCGGCAGATCGCCAATCTGAGCCGCCAGTTCGGCACCCAGCTGACGGCCCAGCAGGCCCGTGCCTTCGGCCTCGAAAACGATGTGCTGGCGCAGCTTGCCGCCGGTGCCGCTCTCGACCAGCTGTCGGACGATATGAATCTCGGCGTCTCGGAGGACCGCCTGGCGACGCTGATCAGCGAAGACCCCGCCTTCCACGGCACCAACGGCCAGTTCAGCCGCGACCTGTTCACCTCGCGCCTGCGCAATGCCGGCCTGCGCGAGAACGATTATATCGCCGAGCGCAGCAAGGTTGCCGTGCGCAGCCAGGTCGTCGAGGCCGTATCCGACGGCTTCAAGCCGCCGCAGGTTCTGGTCGACGCGCTGAAGCAGTATCGTGACGAAAGCCGCACGGTCGATTACCTGCTGCTCTCCAACGCCAATATCGATCCGGTCAAGGCGCCTGCCGATGACGTGCTGACCAAATGGTTCGAAGGCGCCAAGGCCCGTTATCAGGCGCCTGAACTGCGCACCTTCGCCTATGTGAAGCTTGAGCCGAAGGACATTGCCGACGGCGCCTCGATCACCGACGACGAGCTGCGCGCCGAATACGAGAAGCGCAAGGACGGCTACAAGACCCACGAGACGCGCACGATCGAGCAGCTGACCTTCCCGAACAAAGAAATGGCCGATGCTGCTGCGACCCAGCTGCGTGACGGCACCACCACCTACGACCAGATCATCAAGGATCAGGGCAAGACCGTAGACGACGTGCGTCTCGGCGATTTCACCCGCGAAAACATGCCCGATGCCGCCTGGACGGACCCGGCCTTCAAGGTCTCGGCCGACGGTGGCACGACGCCGGTCATCCAGGGCGCCTTCGCCCCGGTCATCCTGCGCGTCAGCAACATCCGCCCGGAAACCACCCGCTCCTTCGACGAGGTGAAAGAAGAGCTGCGCCAGCAGATGGCAGTTGCCGCCGCCTCGCGCGAAATCTCCACCGCCCACGACCGCTTCGACGAAATCCGCGGCGGCGGCGCGACGCTGGAGGATGCGGCCAAGGAATTGAACCTCAAGGTCGTCACCGTCACCGCCGATGCCTCGGGCAAGGACGAGAAGGAACAGCAGGTCGCCGACCTGCCGGCCGCCAACAATCTCCTGACGGAAGTCTTCCGCACCGAGCCCGGCCAGGAAACCCTGCCCGTCAATCTCGGCAATACCGGCTATGTCTGGTTCGAAGTCCGCAACATCACGCCGGAACGCGAACGCGCGCTTGGCGAAGTTCGTGACCGCGCCGTTGCCGACTGGACCGCCGAACAGCAGAAGGAAGCCCTGACCGCCAAGGCCAACGAGCTGAAGGGCCGCGTCGACAAGGGCGAGACGCTCGCCGCGATCGCCGAGGATCTCGGCATTGCCGTCGAGACCAAGACCGGCCTGCGCCGCAATGCCGAAGATCCGATCTTCGGACCGGAAGCAACCGGCATCGCCTTCTCCGGCCCTGCCGATCTGACCGGTACGGCACTTGCCGCCGACGGTGAAAGCCGCCTGCTGCTCAAGGTCACGGCGATCGAACAGGCGCCCTCGACAGCCCCTGAAAATGACGAGCAGCTCAACCGCCTGGCCGATTCCGCCGGCGACGACATGCTCGACCAGATGGTCAACAGCCTGAAGAACCGCTACGGCGTTTCCATCAACCAGACTGCCCTGGAGCAGTCCACCTCCACTGTCCAGTAACGGCCGGGATAAGCGCCTATGCCTGAGTTGAAGCCGTTACTTGCAAAGGTCGCCAATGGCGAGAGCCTGGATCGGCAGGAGGCCCGCGAGGCCTTCGAGATCCTGATGTCGGGTGAAGCGACGCCCTCGCAGATCGGCGGCTTCCTGATGGCGCTGCGTGTGCGCGGCGAAACCGTGTCGGAGATCATCGGCGCGGTCTCGACCATGCGCTCCAAGATGCTGCCGGTCCAGGCGCCGGCCGATGCCGTCGATATCGTCGGCACAGGTGGTGACGGCGCCGGCACCTACAACATCTCCACCCTCGCCTCGATCATCGTCGCTGGCGCAGGCGTGCCCGTCGCCAAGCACGGCAACCGCGCGCTGAGCTCGAAATCCGGTACGGCCGATGCGCTTTCGGCGCTGGGCGTCAATCTGGAGATAGGCCCGGACAAGATCGGCCGCTGCATCCGCGAAGCCGGCATCGGCTTCATGTTCGCCTCGATGCACCACGCCGCCATGCGCCATGTCGGCCCGAGCCGGGTCGAACTCGGCACTAGGACGATCTTCAATCTGCTCGGCCCGCTCTCAAACCCCGCCGGCGCCAAGCGCCAGCTCCTCGGCGTCTACTCGCCGCAATGGTTGACCCCGATCGCCGAAGTGCTGCGCGACATGGGCTCGGAAACCGTCTGGGTCGTCCATGGCGAAGGTCTCGACGAGATCACCACGACCGGCGTCACTCACGTCTGCGCGCTGGAAGACGGCAAGATCCGCTCCTTCGAGCTGACGCCCGCCGATTTCGGCGTCCCGACCGCTGCGCTCTCGGACATCAAGGGCGGTGACGGCCTTGTGAATGCGGCTGCGTTGCGTGCCGTCCTCGGCGGTGCGAAAAATGCCTATCGCGACATCTCTCTCTGCAATGCAGCAGCCGCCCTCGTCGTTGCCGGAAAGGCCGGGACGCTGAAGGACGGCATGACGCTCGCCGCCCGTTCGCTCGACGACGGCGCCGCCGCTGCGGCCCTCGACAGGCTGGTCGCGGTTTCCAACGAGAAGGATTAGACGATGGCTGACATTCTTCGAAAGATCGAAGCCTACAAGCGCGAAGAGATCGCCGCCGCCAAGGCCGCGACCCCGCTTGCCGACCTTAAGGCGCAGGCAGCCGACCAGTCCGCCCCGCGCGGCTTCCTCAAGGCGCTGCAGGCGAAAAAGAGCGAAGGTCGTTTCGGCCTGATCGCCGAGATCAAGAAGGCAAGCCCCTCCAAGGGCCTGATCCGCCCGGATTTCGACCCGCCGGCCCTTGCCGCCGCCTACGAAGCGGGCGGTGCCGCCTGTCTCTCCGTGCTCACCGACACCCCGAGCTTCCAGGGCGCACCGGAATTCCTCGTCGCCGCCCGCAACGCCTGCGCGCTGCCGGCGCTGCGCAAGGATTTCATGTTCGAGCCCTATCAGGTCCATGAAGCCCGTGCCTGGGGTGCCGACTGCATCCTGATCATCATGGCGTCGCTGACCGATGACGAGGCACTGGCGCTCTACGAGACCGCGACCGAACTCGGCATGGACAGCCTGATCGAGGTGCATGACGAGGAAGAGACGGAACGGGCGCTGAAGCTGCCCTCCCCGCTGATCGGCGTCAACAACCGCAACCTGCGCACCTTCGAGGTGAGCCTTGCCACCAGCGAGCGCCTTGCCGCCATGGTGCCTGACGACCGGCTGCTGGTTGGTGAAAGCGGCATCTTCACCCACGAAGACTGCCTGCGCCTGCAGAAGGTTAATATCGACACCTTCCTCGTCGGCGAAAGCCTGATGCGCAAGGATGATGTTGCTGCCGCGACCCGCCTGCTGCTGACCGGCGAGGCCGGCACGATGGCGGCCGAATAAATGTCGGGCCTGACCCACATCGACAACGCCGGCGAAGCCCATATGGTCGATGTCGGCGACAAGGCCGAGACCAGCCGCTCGGCCACGGCTGAAGGTTATGTACGCATGCTGCCGCAGACGCTGACGCTGATCCGCGAGGGCAATGCCAAGAAGGGCGACGTGATCGGCACCGCGAGGCTCGCCGGTATCATGGCCGCCAAGAAGACCAGCGACCTGATCCCGCTCTGCCATCCGCTGATGCTGACCAAGGTGTCGGTCGAGATCACCGAGGATGCCGCCCTGCCCGGCCTGCGCGTTACGGCGACCGCAAAACTCACCGGCAAGACCGGCGTCGAGATGGAGGCGCTGACGGCCGTCTCCGTCACCTGCCTGACGATCTACGACATGGCCAAGGCGGCCGACAAGGGTATGGAAATCGGCGGCGTGAGACTGCTCGAAAAGACCGGCGGCAAGTCCGGCGCCTATCACGCCGAATCCTGAGGAGAGCTTTCATGTCGCTGCTGCCCGTGTCGGACGCGAAGGCCCGCCTGCTGGCCAGTGCCACGGAGATCGGACAGATCGAAAAGGTGCCGCTGGCGCAGGCCGCCGGCCGTGTCTTGGCCCGCGATGTGCTCGCCCGCCTGACCCAGCCCCCCTTCGACGCTTCCGCCATGGACGGCTATGCGCTGGCCGCCGCCGATGCACCATCCATCGGCTCGGAACTCACGGTCGTCGGCAGCGCTGCCGCGGGCCATGCCTTCGACGGCACATTGGGCCGCGGAGAAGCCATCCGCATCTTCACCGGCGCACCGGTGCCGGAGGGCGCCGATGCGATCCTCATCCAGGAGGATGCCGAAAAGCTCGACGGCAACCGCATCCGCACAAAGTTCGAGGTGGTCAAGGGTCGCCATATCCGTCCGCGCGGCCAGGATTTTGCCGAGGGCGAGGCGGTGCTGAAGGCCGGCACCCTTCTCGACTTCTCCCACCTCACCGTTGCAGCGGCGATGAACCACGCCGAGCTTTCGGTTTACCGCAAGCCGGTGGTCGCTGTTCTCGCCACGGGCGACGAACTGGTGCCACCGGGAACGCAGCCAGACGCGGCCCAGATCATCGCCTCCAGCACATTCGGCATCAGTGCGCTGGTGCGTGACAATGGCGCCGAGGTTCTCGATCTCGGCATCGTCCGTGATGATCCGGAACGCATCGAGGCCGCGCTCCAGGTCGCGCGTCTCGCCGGTGTCGACGTGCTCGTGACGCTAGGCGGCGCATCTGTCGGCGACCACGATCTCGTCCAGTCGACGCTGAAGTCCCAGGGCATGCAGCTCGATTTCTGGCGCATCGCCATGCGGCCCGGAAAACCGCTGATGGTCGGTTCGCTGGATGGCATCCACGTTCTTGGCCTGCCGGGAAACCCGGTTGCCAGCATGGTCACCGGCATGCTCTTTCTCGAGCCGTTGCTGCGCAGGTTGGCGCATCTGCCGGCGCGCGTTCGCGAAGTGGAGGGTATCACGGCCCGGACGCTGAAGCCGAACGACCAGCGGCAGGATTATTTGCGCGCAACGCTGTCGCGCAACGAGGCTGGCCTTCTCGTGGCGGATTCCTACGACAAGCAGGATTCGTCGATGATGAAGATCTTCGCCCATGCCGACGGCCTGATCGTGCGCGCACCCCATGCACCGGAACTGGCCGAGGGCGCCCCCTGCCCCATATTGCTCATTCGGCCCCTGGGATCGCAGTTCGACTGAACCGAATCGGAATAAAATCCGTAGCTTGGGGCAAAACACTTGCCTCATGACGGAGAATTGCGTGACCGAGAAGAAGACGTCCCAAGCCGCACCAGCCAGCCAAGACGCTCCAGCCATCCTCTGGTTCCGCAAGGATCTCCGCCTCGACGACAACGCGGCGCTACACGCTGCGATCGATGCCGGCGGCCCGGTCATTCCCGTCTATATCCGCGAACCGGAAGCGCTGAATATCGGCCCGCTCGGCGGCGCGCAGGCCTGGTGGCTGCATCATTCGCTGCACAGCCTGAAATCCGCGCTGAAGTCCCTCGGCAGTGACCTGTCGCTCGTCTCCGGCAAGGCCGAGGATGTGCTCGCCGATATGGCGGAAAAGACCGGTGCAAGGACGGTCTATGTCAACCGCGCCTATGAGCGGACCGCGACCGACCGCGACATAGCGATCGCCCTGAAGGAAAGGGGCATCGCCATCCGCGCCTTCCACGGCCAGCTTCTGCACGAGCCGAAGTCGATCCGCACCGGCTCCGGCAACGCCTTCAAGGTGTTCACCCCGTTCTGGAACGCCATGCAGAAGCTCCATGAGCCGCATGAACCGATGGATGCACCGACCTCCATTCCGGCGCCAGAACACTTCCCGCGCTCCGAAAGCCTCGACAGCTGGAACCTGCTGCCAACCAAGCCGAACTGGGCCAAGGACTTTTCCTCGATGTGGACACCGGGAGAAGGCGGTGCCTGCGAGAGGCTGGAAGATTTCGTCGACCGAGAACTGCACGAGTACAAGACAGGCCGCGACATTCCCTCCATCGACGCCACCTCGAACCTCTCCCCGCATCTGGCATTCGGCGAAGTCTCCCCTGCCCGCGTCTGGCATGCCGTCAGAGGCCTGCCGCGCAAGGCAGCCGAAAACGTGTCCCACTTCCGCCGCGAACTCGCCTGGCGCGATTTCTGTCACAGCCTGCTGATCGAATTCCCGGAACTCGACAGCAAGAATTGGGACGATAAGTTCGACCCGTTCGAATGGCACTATGACGCGAAGGAGTTTCGCGCCTGGACGAAGGGCATGACCGGCTATCCTATCGTCGATGCCGGCATGCGGCAGCTGTGGAAATACGGCTTCATGCACAACCGCGTGCGCATGATCACCGCCTCCTTCCTGATCAAGGATCTGATGATCGACTGGCGCAAGGGCGAAAAGTGGTTCCGCGACACGCTGGTCGATGCCGATCCGGCCAACAACTCGGCCAACTGGCAGTGGGTGGCCGGCTCCGGTGCCGATGCCTCGCCCTTCTTCCGCATCTTCAACCCGATCCTGCAGGGCGAGAAATTCGACGCGGACGGCGACTATGTCCGTGAGCATGTGCCGGAGCTGGAAAAGCTGGAGAGGAAATACATCCACAAGCCCTTCGATGCCCCCGCCCACGTGCTGGAAAAGGCGGGTATCGAGCTCGGCAAAACCTATCCCAAGCCGATCATCGACCACGGCTTTGCCCGCGACCGGGCACTCGCGGCCTACAAAGCCCTGAAAAACTGAGCGGATGCCTCGAAGTATGTGATTTGTAGTGACCGCTGCACTTCCAATCCCGCCGGCAGGATCTAAAGTCGTCCGGCAATTATGGAGCGGGGACGGATGATGGGTCGGAGGAAAGTGGCAGTCGTGGGGCTCGGCGGGATAGGTGGTGTCGCTGCCGCCTGCCTCAGCCTGTCGGGGGACAATGACGTCACCGTTTGCGCCCGCCGGCCGATCGATGCCCTCACCTTCGATCACAACGACGACAGTGTCCGCATCGCGCTCAACACGCTCACCGATCCGCAACAGGCCGAGCCGGTCGACTGGGTCGTGCTCTGCACCAAGGCGCAGGATACCGCCTCGGCGGCGCCATGGCTTGAACGCCTCTGCACCCTGCACACGGCCGTCGCCGTGCTGCAGAACGGCATCGGCCACGAGGAGCGCGTGGCACCTCACGCGAAGGGCGCGGCCGTGCTGCCCGCGATCGTCTATTACAACGGCGAGCGCATCGCCCCCGACCATATGCGGCTGCGCCACATCCGCGGTCACGACCTGCTCGTCCCGGCCGGTCCGCGTTCCGATGAATTTGCCGCCCTGTTCGCCGGCACGCCGATCGATGTCGGCGCAAGCGACGCCTTCCTCACCTTCCAGTGGCGCAAGCTCCTGATCAACGTCATCGCCAACCCGATCACTGCGCTGACGCGGCAGAGGCTCGGCGTCTTTCGCCGGGCCGACATCGAGGAGCTTTCCCTCGGTGTCCTGCGCGAAGCCGTCGCCGTCGGTCGTGCCGAAGGTGCCGCGCTGGACGACAACGAGGCCGAGACGATCTTCGCGACCTTCCTCGGTTATCCGCCCGAGGCAGGCACCTCGATGTATTTCGACTGCCTTGCCGAGCGCCCTCTGGAAATCGAGGCGCTGAACGGTGCCGTTGTCGCAGCCGCCCGCCGCCATGGCATTCCGGTGCCGCTCAACACGGCCCTGGTGGCGCTGTTGAGCGCAATCAGCGACACGAATGCGGCGGCTGCCGCAACCGCGACTGCCCCGTAAGGCGGCAATAGTCGATCAGCCGGCCGGCCCCGCATAATGGGCCCGCGGCCGGATCAACTCGCCGCTCTCCACCTGCTCCATCGCATGTGCCAGCCAGCCGACCGTACGCGCCAGGGCGAAGATGACGAGCGGTGAATCCTCCGGCAGCCGGAAACTGTCGGCCAGTGCTGCCAGCGCGAAATCGATGTTCAATGGTTCGCCGAGCAGTTCCTCGCCCGCGGCAGCCAGCTCGCGATAGATCGGCGGCGCTTCGAAACTTGCCATCAGGGCCTTGGCGCGAGGATCTCCGTCCGGATAAAGCCGGTGACCGAAGGCCCTGACGACGCCGTCGGAAGACAATATCCCGCGGATGGCCTCGCGCGCGCCGATGGTGCCTGCGACGGTTTTGAGCGTGATGACGCTCATCCATGCGCATCCGTGCCTCGGGCCGGTCAACGCCGCGAGACCGGAAAGTACTGCAGCCGAGAGTGCCGCGCCGGATGACGCCGTGACCCGTGCGCCGAACGTCGAAACATTGAGTTCGTGCTCCGCCGCAAGCACCAGCGCGGTGCGTGTCGGTTCGGCAGCCTCGGGCCTCTGCCAGCCGCGGGCCAGACGCTCGTGCAAGGGCAAGGCCTCCGCCGAGGGCGCGAGCGCCGATGCGACCGTCGCCAGCACATCTGCAGCCTCCGTCTGGAGCACCGCCGGGTTTCGCCCGAGTGCCGGCAGGTCGGACATCACCCGCGCAGCCAGCGCCGCAAAGGCCGCACTCATGCGTGAGCCGCTATCCACGCCGCCGGCTGGTATTGAAATGCCGTTGGGCGGGCCGTTCCACAGGATCGCGGCGACATCTTCCAGCGCAAGCTCGCGAGCCAGTTCCACCGCATCCCGGCCACGATAGAAAAGCCTTTGCCCGGTGATCGCGGAAATCGCCGTCGGCATGACGGGATCACCCCAGCGGACCGCATCCGCTGCGACTGCCGCGGCCTGACGTCGCCCCGCATGACGCTTGGCCAGTCGTTTTACGTCGTCCACCTGATAGAGGCTTCGCCGGGAATCCGCGGGATCCGGCTTTGCCCTTATCCGCCCGCGGCTGACATTGGCGTAAAGGGTCTGAGGCTTGGTGCCGAGCAGCAAAAGGGCGTCCTCGGCGTTGATCCAGAGTGTCTGCATATTGATCTATTTCATCAAGATTGACGTCAATCAGACTAGATCCGATCTTTTCTCCCGTAAAGGAGAAACACCCATGAACAACGGACTTGAAGATGTCATTGCTGCCGAGACCCGACTTTCGGACGTGGATGGCGAAGGCGGCCGTCTGATCATTCGCGGTCTGTCGCTGGATAAACTCGTTGCGACCGAGACCTACGAAGGAACCGCAGCCCTCCTCCTCGCCGGGTTTTTCGGCGAAGAGACTGAGGTCGCGACGCTGAGAGCACGCCTCGGCCGAGCCAGGACCGAGGTTTTCGAGCACGTTCGGTCGATAGACGAGAACCTTCTGGCACTGCCGCCGGTCGATGCGATGCGCGCCCTGATCGCTAGATTGCCAGATGGCGATGATTTCGAGACGGCGCTTCGGCTCCTTGCCGCGCCCGCCGTCTTTCTGCCGGCGCTTCTCCGGCTTGGACGGAAGGAGGCGCCGGTCGCCCCGGACCCGGCACTGTCCCAAGCCGCGGATATCCTCTGGATGCTGACGGGTGTCAGGCCGAGCAAGGAACAGACCTCGGCGCTCGATATCTATCTCATGACCATTTCCGATCACGGGCTGAACGCCTCGACCTTCGCTTCCCGCGTCGTCGCCTCCACCGGAGCGGGCCTCACCTCGTCGGTGCTCGCAGCACTAAGCGCGCTGAAAGGCCCCCTTCATGGCGGTGCGCCGGGCCCGGTTCTCGACATGCTGGATGCGATCGGATCCGAGACCAATGCGAAGGCCTGGCTCGGTCAAGCTCTGGACCGAAAGGAAAGGCTGATGGGGTTCGGGCACCGCATCTACAGGGTGCGCGATCCACGGGCTGACGCCCTGAAAGGCGCCCTTGGACCGCTGGCCGCAACCGGGCAGGTGGAAGCAGAAAGACAAGGGCTTGCCCAGGTGGTGGAAAGTGCTGCGCTGGCGATCCTGAAGGAGCGCAAGCCGGACCGGCCGCTCGACGTCAATGTCGAGTTCTATACCGCATTGCTTCTCGAAGCGTTGGGCTTCCCCCGCGAATCCTTCACCGGCGTCTTTGCCATCGGGCGCACCGTCGGATGGATCGCCCATGCCCGCGAACAGGCGCAGGAAGGCCGGCTGATCCGTCCCCGCTCGGCCTATATCGGCCCGCTGCCTCAGGCGGCGTAAAGCGCGCCCAAAACGAAAAGACCCGGCCGAGGCCGGGTCCTTGAAGTGCTGTATTCGAAGTGCCCTTAAACGAGGCGGCTCTGTTCGAGTGCCGCTTCGATGAAGCTGGCGAAGAGCGGATGCGGATCGAGCGGACGGCTCTTCAGTTCCGGGTGGTACTGGACGCCGATGAACCACGGATGGTCGGGATACTCGATCGTTTCCGGCAGAACGCCGTCCGGCGACATGCCGGAGAAGACGAGGCCGCAATTTTCCAGCCGATCCTTGTAGTCGATATTGACTTCGTAGCGGTGACGGTGACGCTCCGAGATATCGGTAGAACCGTAGATCTCGGCGATCTTGGTGTCCTTCTTCAGGCTCGCGTCATAGGCGCCGAGGCGCATCGTGCCGCCCATATCGCCGGCTGCCGCGCGCTTCTCCAGCGCATTGCCCTTGACCCATTCGGTCATCAGGCCGACGACCGGCTCCTTGGCCGGGCCGAACTCGGTCGAGGATGCGTTCTCGATGCCGGCGAGATTGCGGGCCGCTTCCACGACCGCCATCTGCATGCCGAAGCAGATGCCGAAATACGGCACTTCGCGCTCGCGGGCGAAACGGGCGGCAAGGATCTTGCCTTCCGAACCACGCTCGCCGAAACCGCCAGGAACGAGAATGCCGTGCACCTTCTCGAGATAGGGGGCCGGGTCTTCCTTCTCGAAGACTTCCGATTCGATCCACTCGAGATTGACCTTGACGTGGTTGGCGATGCCGCCGTGATGCAGCGCCTCGATCAGCGACTTGTAGGCATCCTTGAGGCCCGTATACTTGCCGACGATCGCGATCGTCACTTCGCCTTCCGGCGTGCGGATGCGGTTGGCAACGTCTTCCCAGGCGTCGAGGCGCGGCTTCGGAGCCGGCTCGATGCCGAAGGCGGCCAGAACCTCGTTGTCGAGGCCTTCCTTGTGATAGGCGATCGGAACGTCGTAGATGTTGGCGACGTCGAGCGCCTGGATGACTGCGGACGGGCGCACGTTGCAGAACAGCGACAGCTTGCGGCGTTCCGCTTCCGGGATCTCGCGATCGGCGCGAACGAGCAGGATGTCGGGATGGATGCCGAGCGCCTGCAGTTCCTTGACCGAATGCTGGGTCGGCTTGGTCTTCAGCTCGCCCGCTGCGGCGATGTAGGGCATCAGCGTCAGATGCAGATAGATGGCGGTTCCGCGTGGCAGGTCGTTCTTCACCTGGCGGATCGCCTCCATGAACGGCATCGCCTCGATGTCACCGACCGTACCGCCGACTTCGCAGAGAACGAAGTCGTAGTCGTCATTGCCCTCGGTGACGAAATTCTTGATCTCGTTCGTCACATGCGGAATGACCTGAACGGTTGCGCCGAGATAATCGCCGCGGCGTTCCTTGTCGATGATGTTCTTGTAGATGCGACCGGTGGTGATGTTGTCGGTCTTGGTCGCCGAACGGCCCGTGAACCGCTCGTAGTGACCGAGATCGAGGTCCGTCTCAGCGCCGTCGTCGGTCACGAAGACCTCGCCGTGCTGGGTCGGGCTCATCGTGCCCGGATCAACGTTGAGATAAGGATCGAGCTTCCTCAGCCGAACCCGGTAACCCCTCGCCTGGAGCAGAGCTCCGAGGGCCGCGGCCGCAATTCCTTTTCCGAGGGAGGAAACCACGCCGCCTGTGATGAATACATATCGCGCCATGGGAGTCACCGGATACCTTTTCACTATCGATTCCGCCAGCACAAATTTCGCCATTTGCTAAAACGGCTGTGGAATCTTCACAAAAGAAAACCGGCAGGCTTTTGGCCTGCCGGAGCTAAAAGTCTTGACGCGGCCCTTATTGGCCGGTCGGAACGCTGTTCGACGGCGCTGCCGGAGCGGCAGGTGCAGCCGGGGCCGCGGGTGTCGTCGCAGCAGGAGCTTCGCCTGCGGCCGGCGCAGGTGCTGCTGCCGGAGCCTGGGCGGGAGCGCTGGCGCCGGAATCCGACGGAACGCCGTTGCTGGACTGCGGCTGTGCCGGAGCCTGAGCCGGCGGCGTGGCCGGTGCCGGGCCGAGCTGGTCGAGAATGCCGTTGCCCTGACCCTGCTGGCTCTGCGGAATACGGTTCAGGATGTCCGTCGGCTGCGCGCCGTAGCGGGCCATGATGCCGAGCGCGAGCGAGGTGACGAAGAACAGCGCTGCCAGGATGGCGGTCGTGCGGGTCAGCGCATTGGCCGTGCCGCGGGCCGACATGAAGCCGGAGCCGCCGCCGATGCCGAGGCCGCCGCCTTCGGAACGCTGGATAAGCACAACGCCGACGAGGGCGAGCACGATCATGAGATGAATGACAATCAGTACGGTCTGCATGTATCGGGTCCCTGCCCCGCGCGGGGCATCGAATAAGAGTTTGGCGGGTCTTTACATGAGGCCTTCGCGCTTTCCAAGCCTTGATTACAAGGTTTCGGCAATCAGCCCCTCATAGACGCCGTAGATGGCGAGGAAGTCTTCCGCTTTCAAGCTCGCGCCGCCGATCAGCGCGCCGTCGACATTGTCGATGCTCATCAGCTTGGCGGCATTGTCCGGCTTGACCGATCCGCCATAGAGAAGACGCATCATCTTTCCCTCCTCGCCGAAGCGGCGGATCAGCTCCGAGCGCATGAAGGCATGCGCCACAGCAACGTCCTCGCTCGTCGGCGTGACACCGGAGCCGATCGCCCATACCGGTTCATAGGCGATCACCGTATTTTCAGCCGTCGCCCCTTCCGGCACGGAGCCGAGAAGCTGGCGGCGCAGCACGTCGAGCGTCTCGTAGGCGTCTCGCTGGTTTTCCGTCTCGCCGATGCAGATGATCGCTGTCAGTTCTGCTTCATGCGCAGCGCAAGCCTTGTCGCGGACGATATGGTCCGTCTCGCCGTGGTCGGTGCGCCGCTCAGAATGGCCGACGATGACGTGGGTGCCGAAGCAGTCGGCGATCATCTCCGCCGAGATGTCGCCCGTATGGGCACCACAGGTTTTCTGGTGACAATCCTGCGCCCCTACCATCAGCGGGCTGTCGGTGCAGAGCGCGGTCGCGACATAAAGCAGCGTCATCGGCGGGCAAAGCAGCGTGTCGACTTGTTCCGACAGCGGCCCGAGCACACCTTCCGCCATCGCCTTGATCTCGCCCAGCGACTGGCGCGTGCCGTTCATCTTCCAGTTTCCAGCGACCAGCGGGCGAACATCTGGGGTCATCGGCAGTGTTATCCTCTCCGTCTTGCGATCCAAATGGAGGATCGCCACCTCCGCGTGTAAATGGGCAGCCTCCCGACTGCCCTCTTGATCCTTGGTACGCTGGAAAATGGACTTAAATCAAGCGCTTGCTCGGTCTCTCGCTGCCAATGGACGGTCGGCAGCACGCTCAAAACACAGGTCTGGACACGCCAGCCGATGATTCAATCGTTTTGAGGTGCCACAGAAGCCGAGTTTGCCATTATCTCCCTTATCTGTGGGAAATTATCACGAAATTGAGGACTTCGCGCCAATCCACCATCCTGATCGGGGTTCCATGGCCGCCCGTGTTGAACAGGGTGAAGCGGGTCGGATATCCGCTTCTCTGCAATCCGCGGTAGATTCCGATCTGGTCGTCGGCCTTGTAGACGCTGTCGGCGCTGCCATGAGCAAAATAGATCGGCAGCTTCGCCTTGGCGAGCGGCGTGCCGGCGAGTCCTGCATCGGGAGGTCCGCCGAGCAGGATCATGCCGCCGAGCGCACGCACTGCCTGGGCATCGCGCGCCACGTTCTGGCAGATGATGCCGCCCATCGAGGCGCAGGCGAGAAAGACCGGCTTGCCGCCGGATTGCTCCGAAGCGTAGCGGATCAGTGCGCCGATATCCGCCGCACCATCACCGTCGAAGGACCGAACGCTCGGCGAATAATAGGTGCCGCCACTGGCGGTCACGAGGTTTTTCAGCCGGTTGAAATTGCCGCCGAATGTATAGTCGTTGACGCCGAGCCGCCGGTCGCCGCCGCGTCCATGGATGAAGATCACGGTAAAGGCCGCGCCCCGCGCATCCCCTACCCGCGTGACGTCGACCTTGCGCCCGGACAGGGAGAGCGTCTCGTTCTCCTGCGCCCGGCGCACGCCGAGCGACACATAGGCGCTCTTGACCCGCCGCTCCGGCTCGCTGTCGCGACCGTTGATGTCGCGCATCTCCTGATAGTCGACGACCTTGTAGGCGCCGCCATCGGCGCTCTCCATCACCTTGAAGCGCGAAAACAGCTCGTCCTTGAACGGTTTTACCGGCCCTTCCTGGGCGAAAGCGACGTCACCGATGAATGACATTGAGATGGCAAGAAGCGTGCCGAAAACGAAATGAACTGTGGACATGCGGGGTTTCATTTAGGTCCTTCGCTGTAGAAGCTTGCCATTGCCGGGTTGGCCAAGCATTGCTGGCAAGCAAAGCCGATTGTATACGGCATCGCGAAAAAGCCGGTTTTTTGGCAGAATCGCAAGTGATTCGAAACAACATGAGACGGGTATGGCTTCCTCTTCGGCGCCTCGACAGGCAGCAGTGAAAGACCAGATGGACGACGATAACGACCTTTTCGGCGCGGCGCCGGCCAATTCCGAGCCTGCACCCGCAAAGCCGGTTGCGCAGCAGCCTGCGCCGGCGATCACGGCTGAACCGTCCACACCCCGCCCTGCCCCGGCCGCTCCCTCGCAAGCCGGAGGTGACGACTACGGCGCTTCCTCTATCCGCGTCCTCGAGGGGCTCGAGCCGGTGCGTATGCGTCCCGGCATGTATATCGGCGGCACCGACGAGAAGGCGCTGCACCACCTGTTCGCCGAAGTCATCGACAATTCGATGGACGAAGCGGTTGCCGGCCACGCCAATTTCATCGAGGTCCACCTCGATCTCGAAGGCTTCCTGACCGTCAGCGACAACGGCCGCGGTATCCCGGTCGAAAACCACCCGCAGGTTCCCGGCAAGTCGACCCTCGAAGTCATCATGACCAAGCTCCATGCCGGCGGCAAGTTCGACGGCAAGGCCTACGAGACCTCAGGCGGTCTCCACGGCGTCGGCGTCTCCGTCGTCAACGCATTGTCGGATCTTCTCGAAGTCGAGGTCGCCCGCAATCGTAAGCTCTACCGCCAGACCTTCTCCCGCGGCGTGCCGCAGGGTGGGCTGCAGGAACTGGGCGACGTACATAACCGCCGCGGCACCCGCGTCCGCTTCCATCCCGATCCGCAGATCTTTGGCGAGCATGCGAAATTCGATGCCGGTCGCATCTTCCGTATGGCCCGCTCCAAGGCCTATCTCTTCGGCGGCGTCGAGATCCGCTGGAGCTGCGATCCGGGCGTCGTACCCGAGGGTGGCGAGATTCCTGAAAAGGCCGTCTTCCACTTCCCCGGTGGTCTGAAGGATTACCTGTCGGCCACGCTCGGCAAGGACTTTACCGTCACCCGCGAAATCTTCGCCGGCCGCACCGACAAGACCGGTGGCCATGGCGCGATGGAATGGGCGATCACCTGGTATGGCGGCGATCCGCAGGTCCATTCCTATTGTAACACCATCCCGACGCCCGAAGGCGGTACCCACGAGGCCGGCCTACGCATCGCCCTGACCAAGGGCCTGAAGAACTATGCCGAGCTGACGCAGAACAAGCGCGCCAAGGAAATCACCACGGATGACGTGATGATCTCCGCCGTAGGCATGCTCTCGGTCTTCATCCGCGAACCTGAATTCGTCGGCCAGACCAAGGACAAGCTCGCGACCGTTGAGGCCCAGCGCCTCGTCGAAAACGCGCTGCGCGATCCCTTCGACCACTATCTCGCCGGCAACCCGCACGAAGCGGCCAAGCTGCTTGAATGGGTGATCGAGCGCGCAGAAGAGCGCCTGCGTCGCCGCAAGGAAAAGGAAGTCAACCGCAAGACGGCGGTGCGCAAGCTTCGCCTGCCCGGCAAGCTGGCCGACTGCTCGCAGAATACCGCGGAAGGCGCCGAGCTCTTCATCGTCGAGGGTGACTCGGCAGGTGGCTCGGCCAAGCAGGGCCGCAACCGCCAGAACCAGGCCATTCTTCCATTGCGCGGGAAAATCCTGAACGTCGGTTCGGCCAGCCGCGAAAAGCTCTCCGCCAACCAGCAGATCGCCGATCTGGTGCAGGCGCTGGGCTGCGGCACGCGGACGAAGTACCGCGAGGAAGACCTTCGCTACGAGCGCGTCATCATCATGACCGATGCCGACGTCGACGGCGCCCATATCGCCTCGCTGCTGATCACCTTCTTCTATCAGGAAATGCCGGAACTGATCCGCGGCAACCATCTCTATCTCGCGGTGCCGCCGCTCTATGTCATCCGTCAGGGCGGCAAGACCGTCTATGCCCGCGACGACGCCCACCGTGCCGAACTGATGGAAACCACATTCAAGGGCAAGAAGGTCGAGATCGGCCGCTTCAAAGGCCTGGGCGAGATGATGGCGTCGCAGCTCAAGGAAACCACCATGGATCCGGAAAAGCGCACGCTTCTGCGCGTCGGTATCGACGAGGTGGATTTCGAGGGCACCCGCGAGGCCGTCGACAACCTGATGGGCACCAAGGCCGATGCGCGTTTCCGTTTCATTCAGGAACGCGCAGCCTTCGCCGACAATCTGGACATTTAATCGGAGGAGAGGATTGCAAGGCCCCGCGCGGCGTGCTTCACCGCTGGAAGTGATTTTCCGCAAGCAAAGCATGTCACGGCCATGAAACAGATCCTCTCCATCCAGTCCCATGTCGCCTATGGCTATGTCGGCAACCGTGCCGCCACCCTGCCGCTGCAGCGGCTCGGCCATGAAGTCTCCGTCATCAACACGGTGCAGTTTTCCAACCATACCGGCTACCAGAAATGGACCGGCGAGGTTTTCACCGCAGCGCATATCGAGAACGTCCTCGACGGCCTGGAAAGCGTCGGCGCGCTGGAGAAGATGGATGCGCTTTTGACCGGCTATCTCGGCGACCCGGCGATCGGCGATATCATTCTTTCGGTGCTGGACCGGCTGCCGAAAGGCGTCCGCTGGCTCTGCGATCCGGTCATGGGCGATGTCGGCCGCGGCTTCTTCGTCCGGCCGGGCATTCCCGACTATTTCAGGCAGAAGGCGCTGGCCCGCGCCTCCATCATCACGCCCAACCAGTTCGAACTGGAATATCTCGCCGGCCGCCAGATCCTGACGCTCGACGATGCAAAGGCGGCCTGTCGGATGGCCCACGAGATGGGCCCCGAGATCGTGCTCCTCACCTCGCTGATCCACGACGGCACCCGCGATGACGAGATCCAGATGCTGGCATCGGCGAAATCCGGCGAGCAGTTCCTGGTCACGACCCCGCGGCTGATGATGGATCCGGCTCCTAACGGCGCCGGCGACTGCACCTCGGCGCTTTTCCTCGGTCACATCGTGTCGGGCGCGCCGCTGGGCGAAGCGCTGTCGAAGACCGCATCAAGCGTCTTCGCCCTGTTCGAGAAGACATTGGCCGCCGGCCGGCGCGAACTCAACATGATCGCCGCGCAGGACGATTTCGTGAACCCAGCACCGCTCGACGTGGTCGCGGTTTAACCGCGGCTCTCCAGCAGTTTCGTCAAGGCCGCGATCAGGGTCGCTGCCTCATAGGGCTTGCGGACGATTGGTGCTGCGAGATGCGGCGGAATGATCGAGCGGTCGCTGTAGCCGGTGGCGAAAAGGAAAGGCACGCCGCGGTTTGCAAGTTCCTCGGCGATCGGAAGCGACGTCCCTGCCCCGAGATTGACGTCCAGGATTGCCGCATTCGGCGTGAAAATCTTGAGCCGCCGCATCGCCTCGGCGACGGAGGGCGCGGTCGTCACCTTGGTGATGCCGTGGTCGGCGAGCATCGCCTCGACATCCGCGGCAATCAGCATCTGGTCTTCCACAAAAAGCAATTCCAGCTCGGCAAGCGGCGGCAGGCTTGCGGGCTGCTCGTCGACCGGTTCGACGTCGGAGGTCTGCAACGTCTCGGTTTCCTCCTCCGTATGCAGGTGCTTTGCCGGCACGACGAAGCGGGCCCGGACACCCTCCGCCGGATAGTCGACATTTGCCTCGCCTTCCAGTTCATACGGGATGCTTCGGCTGATCAGGACGCTGCCGAAACCGGTCCGGCTCGGTGCCTTTGCCGGTGGACCGCCGCGTTCCGTCCATGAAAGCTCGCAGGAACCGTCGGCAGTGCGCGTCCAGAGGACATCGAGCCTGCCGCCTGCGACAGAAAGCGGGCCGTATTTGGCGGCATTGGTCGACATTTCATGCAGCACCAGCGCCATGACGGAAAAGGCGCGGCTGTCCAGCCACACCCGTGGTCCGTCCAGTGTCACCGACCGGGTACCCTCCATGTAGGGTCGAAGTTCCGCCTCCAGCAGTTCCTGCAGAAAGCCGCCGTCGCCGCCTCGCACGACCTGGTCGTGGGCAAAGGCGAGCGCCTGGATGCGCCCCTTGAGCGAACCGACATAGTCCGTAATGCTCCGGCCGCTCTCGACCGGGTGGCCGACCAGCGCCTTGATGATGGCGAGGATGTTCTTGACCCGGTGGTTCAGTTCCTCGTTCAGCATCCGCTGGCGCACATCCGCCTTGCCGCGTTCGTCGGCCAGCAATTCGTTGTGGTGCAGCACGATTTCCACCAGCACGGCGCGGATCGCTTCGGCCGTTTCCCGGTCGCCATCGGTCCAGGGTTGCGCCTGGAGCCTGACGGTTTCCTTCCAGATCGCAAAGCTCTTGCGCGGTGTCAGCCGGTCGCCCATCGGGCCGGTCGAATAGGATTTGTCCGGATTGCCGGCCCAGTCCAGCGTCTGCACCACTTCCTTGCGGAAGAAGAAAAGATAGTCGCGCGGGCGTTGCGACAGGGGGATGGCGAGGACGCCACAGGCGTCGTCCGGCGAAACGGCGACCTGCGGCAAAGACTGCGAAAGCTGGAAGGTCGACCAGATGCGGCCGCCATAGACCTGTCCGACCGCCTCCGACAATTCGGCGACGATAGTTGCAGGCGGTGCCGCACCTTCTCCGGTCCAGACCCCGTCGAGCCAGAGGCCGACGCCGTCGCAGGGGACCATCGCTGCAAAATCATGCAGCGAGCTGCGCAAGAGCGCGCTGATATCCCGGTGATGCGAGGCTTCCTGCAGGAAGCGGTCGAGCGAGCGGCGTGCCTGCTTGGCTGTCTCGTGCAGTTCCTTCTGCTTGAGAGCAGACAGATGCAGCGAGAAGAATTCCCCGAATGTCTCGGCGGCCACGCGCTGGGGCATGGAGAGCACCTTGGGCGAATAATGGTGGCAGGAAATCAAGCCCCATAATTCGCCGTCGAGCACGATGGAGATCGACATGGAGGCGCCGACGCCCATGTTGCGGAGATATTCGCAATGGATCGGCGAAACGCTGCGCAGATGCGCGAAGGAGAGGTCTAGCGGCTGCTGGTCCTCGTCCAGTTCCGGGACCATCGGAATGCGCTGGTAGTCCACGTCGCAGATGACCCGGATGGTGTTCTTGATGTAGAGGGCGCGCGCCTGTTTCGGGATGTCGCCGGCCGGGAAATACTGGCCGCGAAAGCTTTCCAGATCGCGGCGCTTGTATTCGCTGATCACCTTGCCGGAGCCGTCCTGCTCGAAACGGTAGACCATGACGCGGTCATAACCGAGCATCGCATACATCAGCCGCGTTGCGCTCTCGACCAGCCGGTCGAGACTGGTGACGTTGCGGATGCGGCTGACCAGCATGCGGGCCACTTCCAGCGGCTGGTCGTTGTCGATCGAGGCTGGTTCGAATTCCATGATGACCTTGGAATCGAATCGGTGCAGGGCGACGTCGACCGTGCGGTCAGACGCGAGTTTCAGGCCATGCCGCAATGCCGGGCGAGCCGGGTCGTCCGATGTCGCCAGCGCATTGCGGAGCGAGTGGGCGATCTGGCCGCCGAGCACCTCTTCCAGCCGCTTGCCGATAACGTCGGTCTCGACGCCGAGTATGTCGGACAGATTTTCCGAGTGCTGCAGGATGACGGAGCCGGAGCCGTCGCAGACCAGAAGGCAGCCATGGGGTTGGATCGCGCCTGGAATGTGGATGGGTTCGCGGTCACAGTTGTTGAGGTCGACCGCTTCTGTCTGGGGCATCAATCCGTCCTTGAAGATCCCCGCCCAACTGGCGCGGACCCTCCCGTTTCCCGCTCGACCGTCCGCCGGCACCGGGAAGTTTAAACTCAGCTCATGTAAATGGAGCGGCCTTGCCGTTTGGCAATTTCATATTTCTATCGCATCTAGCAGTTACCGCAAGCGAGTAAGCCACGCTTTAATGAATCGATGCGACGCTTGTTTCCGGCCCGTCGGAAGGCCATATAACGTCAAGGTTTTGAGCAAGGACTTGAAGTGAGCCGTAGCAGCAACCGCAACAGTACCAATGAACCGCGTTGGCTCGGGCCCGTGACGCCCAGCCGCATAGCGCTTGTGCCCCCGATTTCGGCCGCACGCTGGCTACTCGTCCTTGTCGTTGCCGCAGGCATCTATTTCTTTCACGGCTTCCTCGTGCCGGTCCTCGCCGCGCTGGTGATCGGGTTTGCAAGCTGGCCCCTCTATCGTGAATTGCTGCGCCGTACCGGCGGCAACACCACGATCGGCGCGACGCTCGCCATCATCTTCATCCTGACGTTCCTGATCGTCCCGATCGGTGTTGCGATCAGCTACACCGCCGAGGAGGTCCGCCAGTGGATCGGCTGGGCAGTCGAGGTCAACAAGTTCGGCGCCCCGCCGCCGGCCTGGATTGGCGGCCTGCCCTGGGCAGGTGAATGGCTCGGCACGCAGTGGACGACGCATGTCGGTTCGCCGGGAGCCATCGGTGAGCTGATCCAGCTGGTCAGCGGTGCCAATATCGGCAACATCTACCGCGCCGTGGTCGCCGCCGGCAATGGAGCCTTCCACCTGCTCCTGACCCTGCTCTTCATGCTGATCGCCCTGTTCTTTGTCTATCGCGACGGCGCCTCGTTCAGCAGGCAGATCGATTCGCTCGGCGAACGCATCCTGCCGGGCCGCTGGGAGCGTATCTCCCGCGTCGTCCCTGCCACGATCAGCTCCACCGTAACCGGCATGACCCTCATCGCCATCGGCGAAGGCATCGTGCTCGGCGTCGCCTACTGGATCGCCGGCGTTCCCTCCCCCGTCACGCTCGGCGTGATCACCGGCATTATGGCTTTGATCCCGGGCGGTGCCCCGCTCTCGTTCACGCTCGTATCCGTCTATCTCGTCGCCAACGGTGCCTATGTCGCCGGCATCGGCCTGTTCGTCTGGGGCACGGTTGAACTCTTCATCGTCGACAAGACCTTGCGTCCACGCCTCGTGGGCGGTCCGATCAAGCTGCCTTTCCTGCCGACATTCTTCGGCCTGGTCGGCGGCGTGAAGACGATGGGTTTCCTCGGACTGTTCATCGGCCCGGTGCTGATGGCGCTGCTCGTCTCCATCTGGCGCGAATGGATTCGCGAGGCGAAGGTCGCCGAGCAGTCGGAGCCGCCGCCATCCGAGCAGCTTATCCTGCCGGGCTCGCCAGAGATGACGGACGACCTGCCGGCATCGCGCAAGGTTTCAGCCCCCTGACAGGACCTGCCTCAAGTGTTCATCAAGGCGGGGTGCCGATGGCCTTCATCGGGCCACGATCTTTGCTATAGGCTGCCGTAAACAGAACGGAGAGCCAGATGAACGCCGCCCTCGTCGTCATGACCATACTCGGCTGCAATGACAGCGGTACCGATTGCCACTATATCGCGACCGCAAGCGAGCGCTGGCCGACCGTTGCCATGTGCGATGCGGTTTCGGAAGACCATCTGCCCACCTATGCCAACCAGCCCTACCCCGTGCTGATTTCCGTCTGCCAGAACCCGCAGGCGGCAGGCATTAAGGAGGCCACGGCTCAGGCAACAACTGTGCCCGAAATCCGACCGCAGGAAACGACGACGGAATCAGCGAGTGCGGAGCAGGCAACCCCCGCCCCCATCACCGAGCAGGTAAGCCCCGAGGAAGCCGAGACGTTGGCAGGTCGCGCCATCCAGCGCGTCCGCAACGTGCTGCCGACGACGGAAGGCGTGAAAACCTTGATGGTGAAGCCCGTGCGCCTCGTGGAAGACGGTTATTCCTGGGTGGCCCGCAGGTTCGAGCGATAGAAGCCCGTCAGCCGTCAGTCAGGCGACCAGCGAAATATCGCTGGCATAGGAGCGGGCATGGCGGCGCAACTCGCTGCGATGCAACTGCTCGATCATCTCGATCAGCTCGCCGATCGGCGTTCCGCTTTCCCGGCTGCCGAAGGCTTCGATCAGCGCGAGGTAGCAGGTCTCAGGTCCGCCATGGGCCGCCATCCGTCGCCACTGGAAGACCGCCTCGACGAAAACCGCGACGATATCCCGGCCGATGCCGGCGGCTTCGAAAAGCGCCCGCACAGCATGGATCCTGCCGGTCGCCAGTATCGCCCTAACGCGTCGCTCGTCGAGATTGACGAGGGAAACGATGGCGCAGGCGAAGAAATCCACCTTGCCGCCGCACAGCGCATGGATGAGGAGCGCCGGCGTCAGCCGGTTGGTGACGCGCAGATGCTCGACCAACGGCTCGATCTCGTCATGGGAAACCGATCCTGCAATTGCAATCGCGGCTTCGTCGCCGGCCTCACGCGTCAGGACCTCTATCCGGCCACGGCTGATCGTCGCCTGGATGAGGCCGGAACCGGCCAGCGCAGCGCTGATCTGTGCCACCAGGATATGCCGCGCGTCGCCGGGCAGTGACCCGTTCTGCAGCAGCAGGTGGCGAATGCCCGCGACATGGCCGAACCGTTCCGCCATGCGGCGAAGCGACAGCCGGCTGATCGAGGCCGTTTCATTTTCAAGAAGCAGTCCGATCTCCGCCTCCTCGCCGATCTCGGCGATGGCGGCGGCGGCACTGCGGCCGAGGCCCGGCCGTGCGGCGATCAGTCCGCGGGTGAAGGCATGGCCGCGACCGGCCAGATCGACGAGATCGGCATCACGCAGAACCGGCGACATGGCAATCACCGTGCAGGCGATTTCCGGCTGGTCTTCCGCCAGTGCCAGCACGATTGCGCGCGGCGCTTCGGGCGACAAGGCAAGCGCCTCGGCCAGCGCAAGCCTGACCTTCGGCGACGGGTCATCGAGCAGATAGGTCATCGCCATGCCGGCGGCGCGGTGCTCCTCCGAACCCATGTCGGATTGGAGATAGGCGCGTGCGAGCGCGCCCGCAGCCCGCGACCGGTCACTGGTTCGTGCCGTCTCTGCCCAACGTAGGAATGCCTGTACGATCACAATGCGCCTCTGAACCCTTGGCCGGTCTAATCTCGACCGGTTGAGGGGAACATTAGGCAGCAAAGGTTAAAATTGGTTCACCATGTTCTTTAACCTTGTGATCCGGCTCGTTTTACTGCCGCTTGACGCCCGGGCGATCCAGTTCGAAGACGTTTTCACCACCATCGGTATAGTCGCGATAGCCCATTCGACCCATGGGGCGAGCGAGTTCCATGGCGATTCGCCCGTCGCGGATGATCTCCTCGCTAATGTGGATTCCGACCACCTGGCCGAAGACCATGTAGGATTCGGCGCCCTCGCCATCGAGACCCTTCGGCTGGATAATCTCGGTCAGCCGGCATTCGAGCGCCGTATAGGCCTCCGCCACATAGGGGGCGTCGACGATTTCGCCCATTTTCGCCGTCAGTTCGGCAAGGTCGAACTCGTTGACGCCGTAGTCGACCGGCGCCGAGGAGGCGTTCATCCGGTCGGCCAGATGACGGCTTGCGAGGCTCGCAGTGAAGACGCCGGTCTCCTCCGCGTTCCGCAGGCTGTGCTTGCGTCCGGAGGACGAGAACATCACCAGTTTCGGCTTGTCCGACACGATGTTGAAGAAGGAATAGGGAGACAGATTGAGCGAACCGTCCCTGCCCTTCGTGCCGATCCAGCCGATCGGGCGCGGCGCCACGATCGCCTTGAAGGGATCATGCGCCATGCCGTGATCATTCGTGTCCGTCCGGTAGAACATGCGGATGAGCCCTTACGCGTAGGTCAGGATGTCGGAAAGCTGCGGACGCGGCCGGTCGGGCGTCGGAAAATCGCTGGATCCGATATGGACGAACCCGGCGACCTTCTCGCCTTCCTTCACGCCGAGGGCGGCGAGCGCCTTAGTATCGTAGGCAACCCATTCGGTGCGCCAGTTGGCGACATAACCGCGCGCTTCGCAGGCCATCAGCATGTTGAGGCACACCGCGCCGGACGACAGAACCTGTTCCCATTCCGGGATCTTCGCATGCGGAGCGGCGGTGCTGATGACGCCGACGACGATCGGCGCGCGGGTGAAGCGGGCGAGTTCCGCCGCCTTCGCCGCATCCGTCATGTCGGGGTTCTGCTCGAGCGCCAGCTCCAAAAATTTTTCACCCAGCGTTCTGCACACGTCGCCGCGATAGACGACCAGGCGCCAGGGGGCGATCTTGCCATGGTCAGGTACGCGCACGGCTGATGTGAGAATCTCTTCGAGTTCCGCCTCTTCCGGACCAGGACCCTTGATCTGCGCGACGGGGGTAGAGTGGCGTTCACGCAGGTAATCGATCAGCTTTACGTCCTTATTCATGTCGGAAGCTTTCATTCGGTGGGGTGTGGTAGGATGAGGCCTTGAAATTGCCTTTGCCATGCGTTTCAAGTGACCAGTCGTAAAACAAGAGTCAACCGGTTCATAGAATGTCAGGCATCTCTCTCGCCCGCCGCATGCTCTCCGCAAAGGCAATCCTGCTTCTCCTGGCCGCTACCGGTCATGCGCAGGACGGCGACGCGTTCAAGAGTTTCCGACAGCTCGACAGCACCACGAAAATGCCGAAGCTCAACGCCTTTTCGCCGACGGCGATCCTTCCCAAGGCGGCCGTGGCAAAGGATGTCCGCTTTGCCGCCAAGCTGACCAGCGACGGCGATCCGATGCAGGACGGGCTTGCCTGGCGGGTGTTCAGCCCGATCGCGGGCGAAGACGGCAAGCTGCCGCTCGTGGCAAGCTCCGACGGCGGCTCTGCGGATTTCCAGCTGGCGCCCGGTGACTATTTCGTCAACGTCGCCTTCGGTCGTGCGGGCATCACCAAGAAGGTGACCGTTCCGGAAAGTGGCGACGTCAAGGAACAGACGCTTGTTCTCGATGCCGGCGGCTTCCTGCTCAATGCCGTGGCCGGAACCGACCAGCGTATTCCCGCAGGCCAGCTGAGCTTCTCGATCTATTCGTCCGACATGCGTGAAAACGGCGACCGGGCGCTGGTGATGGCCGATGTGAAGCCGAACACGATCGTCCGCCTCAACGCCGGCACCTATCACGTCGTGTCCGAATACGGCGATATCAACGCCGTCGTGCGCGCCGACATCCAGGTCGAGGCCGGCAAGCTCACCCAGGCGGTGCTGCAGCACAAGGCCGCCCAGATCACCCTCAAGCTCGTCTCCCAGCCCGGCGGCGAAGCGATTGCCGATACTGCATGGTCGGTTCTGACCGAAGCCGGCGACGTGGTCAACGAAAGCGTCAGCGCTTTCTCCACCATGGTCCTGTCCGAAGGCAATTACCTCGCGGTCGCCCGCAACAAGGACAAGATCTACCAGCGCGAATTCAGCGTGAAGGCCGGCCGCAATTCGGATGTCGAGGTGCTGATGCGCAACCCGCGCAATTCCGGCGAAACCGCAGCGGTGGCACCGCAGGATTGAAACTTCCGACCTTCATGCCCGTCCTCAGGCTTGTAAGCGGTGTGAAATGCTCATTTTCGGTATCGCGATCGCAATCGCTGAAATATTCAATCCTCTAAGAATACTCGCGACAGCGGTTTGTGTGTGGCTTGTTTATCGCTGGACTGATCCACTTCGGCGAGCAGCTGCCATTGTGGCAGTGTTGGCGGCTCTTGCGCTGATCTTAAGCGGATTATTCAAGCTGGTTCGTTCTATCCCTTCTGGAGCCGTTGAATTTTGCGTTGTTACTCTTTCGGGATTTTTCGCTAATTGCGTCATTTTCCTACTGATATTTGGAGTCATGCGCACTTGGTCGTTCGCACGGAGACATCCCTCGTAGGGTGTCGTCTGCCGCTGGGCGTGAGTAGTAAGAGAGACGCAAGATTGAAGTAAGTTATGACCTTGGAGGGAGGGACGCCTGTGACCCGGAGAGACTTCGACCCCGAAACCGTGACGCCCGACGGACGCCCCGCCGCCAAAGGCATGGTCTTCGATCCCGAGAAGCAAGGCGCCTGGCGCGGGTCGCTCTTCGGCGAGGTCATCAACGGGCCGGTCACGGTGCTCGCCTATGGCAATGACACGCCGGGGCAAGGTCCGAAACTGCATGTCCATCCCTATGACGAGACATTCGTCGTCATCGCGGGCAGAGCGCGGTTCTTCGTTGGTGACGACGTGATCGAGGCTGGCGTCGGCGAAGCGGTCTTAGGTCCTGCCGGCGTACCGCACCGGTTCGAGAACCTCGGACCCGGACGGCTGCAGACGATCGATATCCATCACTCGACGCGCTGGATACAGACGGACTTGGACTGAAGATCAGGCTGCCTCTCTGCGCAGAGCCTCTTTCGCGGCCTGCCGCCGCTCCTGGAACTCGGCGAGCTTCGAGCGCTTGACCGGACGCATCGAAAAGACCGCTTCATGCAGCACGGTCAGCAGGTCCTTGCGGTCCTTGATGGCCGACAGTTCTTCCCAGCGCATCATTGCGCCGGCCCGCGCCCGGATGGTCGAGCCCGACAGCCGCTTGAACTCGCGGATCAGCAGCGACAGGCGCAGCGTCAGCGACAGGCGGCTGGCGATGTGGAAGAGCGGTCCGTTCTGGCCCTCGAAATAGACCGGCACGACATCGGCCTTGGCCGATTGCACGAGCTTGGCCGGAAAGATCTTCCACGGCAGGTCCTGTGCCGCGCCAAAACCCTTCTTCGCCGTGGCGACACCGCCGGCCGGAAAGATGATGATCGTCACGCCTTCCTGCAGAAGACGCAGCGCCTCGTGGCGGGTCTTCATGTTGATCGCCAGCGCCTCCTTAGTTTCCTCGAAGGAGACGGGCAGCGAGTAAGGCGCCATTTCCGGCACCTTGAGCAATTCGTCGTTGATCAGAACGCGGAATGGCCGGCCCAGCTGCTCGGCCATGGCCAGAACCGCGATGCCATCGCCGATGCCGAAGGGATGGTTGGCGACGATGACCAGAGGACGCCCCTCCTCCATCGGCGGAAGCCAGGCGCCCTGCACATCGAGCTCGACATCGATCAGGTCGAGCATCTTGCCGAACACGCGATCGGTTTTGCCGACGATATCGCTGCGCCAGATATCGTAGAGGCGGGCGTAGCGGTCACGGCCCGAAAGGCCTTCGATGGAACGGATGAACCAGCGTTTCAGCTTGGGATCCCGCTCATTGGCGTAGGAAAGTTCCTTGAAGCGCAAATCAGTCTCCGCGGAATATCCGCCATTGATGAGGGGGATAGAATATTTCGGATCGGTGACAGAATTCTGACAGCGCCCGTGAATGACGGGCGCTGTCGGCATTTTTAAGGCTCAGGCCGCTGCGATGCGGGCCGCCTTGCGACGCTTGACGTCCGGCGGCGTCGCTTCGTCGACCAGCGAAGCAAGCGCCTCGTCGAGCGATATCGCCGTCTGCGCCTGGGATCCGAGGCGGCGGATGTTGACCGAACGCTGTTCGGCTTCCTGCCTGCCGCAGACGATGATCACCGGCACCTTGGCGACCGAATGCTCGCGGACCTTGTAGTTGATCTTCTCGTTGCGGAAGTCGGTCTCCACCTGCAGGCCTGCCTCGCGCAGCTGCTCGGCGACCTCGCGGCCGTAATCGTCCGCATCCGAGGTGATCGTTGCGACAACGACCTGGGTCGGTGCGAACCACAGCGGCATGTGGCCTGCAAAATTCTCGATCAGGATGCCGAGGAAACGCTCCATCGAGCCGCAGATGGCGCGGTGGATCATCACCGGCTGCGTCTTTTCCGAGTTCTGGTCGATATAGAAGGCGCCGAACCGTTCCGGCAGGTTGAAGTCGACCTGCGTCGTGCCGCACTGCCATTCACGGCCGATCGCGTCCTTCAGCGTGTATTCGAACTTCGGACCATAGAACGCGCCCTCGCCCGGCAGAATGCCGGTCTTGATGCGGCCGCCCGACTGTTCCTCGATCGTCTTCAGCACTTCCATCATGACGTTTTCGGCGCGATCCCAGAGATCGTCGGTACCGACGCGCTTTTCAGGACGCGTGGACAGTTTGACGACGACTTCCTGGAAGCCGAAATCCTCGTAGACGGAGAGGATCAGCTCGTTGATACGCAGGCATTCCATCGCCAGCTGCTCGTCGGTGCAGAAGACGTGCGCGTCGTCCTGCGTGAAGCCGCGCACGCGCATCAGGCCGTGCAGCGCGCCGGATGCTTCATAGCGATGCACGAGACCGAATTCGGCAAGGCGGATCGGCAGTTCGCGGTAGGACTTCAAACCATGCTTGAAGATCTGCACGTGACCCGGGCAGTTCATCGGCTTCAGCGCGAAGACGCGGTTGTCCGCTTCCTCGTCCTTCGGATGGGTGAAGGCATAGGCGGATTTCACCGCGAACATGTTTTCCTGGTACCAGCCCCAGTGACCGGACGTCTCCCACAGCGAGGCGTCGAGCACCTGCGGTGCGTTGACCTCTTCATAGGTGCCGGCCAGACGACGACGCATGTAAGCCGTCAGAGTCTGGAACATGCGCCAGCCCTTGCCGTGCCAGAACACCACGCCCGGACCTTCTTCCTGGAAATGGAAGAGATCCATCTCGCGGCCGAGCTTGCGGTGGTCGCGCTTTTCGGCCTCGGCCAGAACGTGCAGGTACTGGTCGAGCTCTTCCTGGGTCGCCCAGGCCGTGCCGTAGATGCGCGTCAGCATCGGCTTCGTCGAATCGCCACGCCAGTATGCGCCGGCGACCTTCATCAGCTTGAAGGCCGTGCCGATCTGGCCCGTCGAGGCCATATGCGGACCACGGCAGAGGTCGAACCAGCCGCCCTGGTTGTAGATCTTCAGCTCCTGGCCCTCCGGGATCATGTCGACCAGCTCGACCTTGTAGGCCTCGCCCTTGTCGGCGAACACGTCCTTGGCCTTTTCGCGAGACCAGATTTCCTTGGTGAAGGCGGCGTTCTTCTGGATGATCTCCTTCATCTTCTTTTCGATCTTCGGCAGATCTTCGGGCGTGAAGGGCCAGTCTTCTCTGCTGTCCGGATGGACGCGCTTGAAGTCGTAATAGAAGCCGTTTTCGATGACCGGGCCGATCGTCACCTGCGTGCCGGGCCACAGGTCCTGCACGGCCTCGGCCATGACATGGGCGGCGTCGTGACGGATCAGTTCGAGCGCGCGCGGATCGGTGCGGGTGACGATCTCGATCTTACCATCGGTGACGGGATCGGAGAGATCGCGCACTTCGCCGTCGAGCGCGATGGCCACGGCCTTCTTGGCCAGCGACTTGGAAATGGATTCGGCGACGGCAAGACCCGTCGTGCCGGCGTCGAACGCGCGGACGGAGCCATCGGGAAATGTAAGGGAAACAGCCTGGGACATGTCTTATCTCCTGTCCAGTCCCGCCAACGAATGCGGGTGGTCAAATAGGGCCGGCCAAGGGGTAACGAGCGGCCGGCAACGAACGGCCGCGTGATACTGGGTTTCTTGGGTTTAGTAAAGCTGGAGAACGCTATTTCGCCGTGCGGGCAAGCCGCCCAATGACGAGGAAGCTCACCGCCGCGATGGCGCCGAGAACCGTGATCACGACGAGCGATGGCGCGACGCCGATCCCGGTCATCGAGACGGCGAAGACGAAGGGCGCGACGGCCGACAGAACCAGCCGTGCCGACATCATCTTTCCCTGCAGTTTCCCATAGCCGCGGCTGCCGAAAAGCTGCAGCGGCAGGTTGCCGGTGGCGATGCTGAGCAGGCCGTTACCCATGCCGAACAGGATGGCGAAAGCCATGGCGCCGATGGCCGATGGCGCGGTGAGCGGAAGCACGAGAATGCCGACGGCGATCAGGAGCGCGGACAGCATGGCGAGCCCGAGCGCCGGAAAGTTCTTTCCCGCAACCATGTTGATCACCCGGCTCGCCACCTGCGCCGGACCGAACAGCGCGCCGACAAGTGCTGCCGAGCTTCCGAGCCCGAGCCCTGTCAGCAGCGGCACCATGTGGACGAGCACCGCCGAGCAGCAGACCGCGATCAGCGAAAACCCGGCGACCATCAGGATGAAGCCGAGACGGCGGCGCCCTTCAGGCAGGGATGGCTCGACCTCCGGCGTGGCGGCATGGCTGGCGACACGCCCCTTGCGGGCGCCCTGGGCCAGCCACGCATGGAGCGGCAGGCAGATGATGAGGTTCATCGCGGCGAAGACGAGATAGATGCTCTGCCATGACAGATGGGCATGCAGCCAGGCGGTGATCGGCCAGAATATGGTCGAAGCGAAACCGGCGATCAGCGTCAGGTAGGTGATGCTGCGGGCCGCGACTTGAGGCTTGAGCTGGACGAGCAGCGCGAAGGCCGCGCCATATTGTACGAGGTTGGCGGCGATCTGCAGCACCGTCAGCGAGACTGTGTAGATGATGGCATTCGGCGAAAGCGCGCAGGCGGCGAGTGCTGTGGCCGCGATCGCCGAGCCGATCGTCATAACCGGCCCTGCCCCGATCCGGTCGAACATCACGCCGAGCCACGGCGCCGTCAGCCCACCGATCAGCAGTGCTGCCGAAAGCGCGCCAAAGATCCATTCGACGGGCCAGGAGAAATGCGCCGCCACGTCGCCCGCAAGAATGCTGAAACTGTAATAGAGCGTGCCGTAGCCGATGATCTGGGTGGCGCCGAGCGCCACGATGGGGGCGATCGGCAATCGATCAGACAATGCGCTTGCCCTCTGCATCGAGAACCTGCTCGCCGTCTTCCTTGGCGAATGCGCCCTTACGGGTGTCCGGCAGGATGTCGAGCACAAGTTCCGACGGACGCGCCAGCCGCGTGCCGAGCGATGTCACCACGAAGGGACGGTTGATCAGGATCGGATGCGCCAGCATCGCATCGAGCAGCTCATCGTCGGTGAGAGCGGGATTGTCGAGGCCGATTTCCGCATAGGGCGTGCCCTTCTCGCGGATGGCCTGCCGTACGGTCAGGCCCGCATCGGCGATCATCGTTATCAGTTGCTCGCGGCTCGGCGGTGTCTTCAGATATTCGATCACGGTCGGCTCGATGCCGGCATTGCGGATCATCGCGAGCGTGTTACGCGACGTGCCGCATTGCGGGTTGTGGTAGATGGTGGCGTCCATTGTCATGGGGTTTGTTCCGCTTGGGTTGGAGAATTTGACGGCCGGATATCGGCAAGCAGCCATGTGGCGAATACGGACGCAAGCAGAGCCCCGAGTATTTCCGCCAGGATGAAGCCGGACAGGTCGTGTGGCCTGATACCGGCGAACGTATCGGTGAAGGCGCGCGCGACCGCGACCGCCGGATTGGCAAAGGATGTCGAGGCGGTGAACCAGTAGGCCGAGACTATATAAAGACTCACCAATCCCGCGATGACTTGTGGCCGGGCTCGGGCACCGATCAGGATGACGAATACCAGTCCGAACGCGGCGACAGCCTCCGCCAGCCACTGCCCTGGCCCGGTGCGGACGGTGGTGGATATCTGCAGTAACGGAAGCTCGAACATCGCATGAGCGAGCGCCGTTCCTGCGAGGCCGCCGACAATTTGCGCCGCGCCATAGCCGGCGGCTCGGGCCCAGCGAAGTTCGCCGCGGATTGCAAGAATCAGCGACACGACCGGATTGAAATGCGCGCCGGAGACCGGTCCAAATATGGTGATGAGGACGAACAGGATCGCGCCTGTCGCCAATGTGTTTCCCGCCAGCGTCACCGCGGTGTCGTCGGTAAGTCGGTCCGCCATGATCCCGGAGCCGATAACGGCTGCAACCAGCAGCGAAGTGCCCAAAGCTTCCGCTGCAAGCTGCCTTGAAAGCGGGAAGCTCACATTCGCGCTCATTGAGGCCGCTCCGTGCCGGGAGGGCAGCATATCGCCTGCTCGATGGCGGGCCCGCGGACTTCGGGGTGACCGGCGCAACAATCCTCCAGAAGGAAGCGGACGAGCGAAGCCAGTGCATCGTAGTTTGCGGAATAAACGATCGAGCGGGATTCCCGTTGCTGGCCGATGAGGCCGGAACGCTCGAGTTCCTTCAGATGAAAGGAAATGTTTGACGCCGAGACACCTGCCCTTTCTGCGATCGCGCCCGCCGCAAGCCCTTCTGGGCCGGCAACCACCAGCATCCGGACGATGTTGAGCCGCGTCTCCTGGGAGAGCGCGGAAAAGGATACCAGGGCTTGACGCTCATCCATATTTCTACAATCCTTGAAATGTTGAAATAAGGAGTAGCGCGGATGACGGCTTTTGACAAGCAGCTCGCCGGGGATGTCGATCTGGATCAATTTGTCGAGGTACTCGGGGCGGAAGCGGGATTGCCGCTCGTTTTCCACTATGACGGCAAGCCGGTGAAACCGGGCTATCATGTGACCGAGGTCAAAGTGGGCAAATTCTCAGGACTCGACTGCGGTGCAAACCCGGAAGCATGGACGGAGATATTCGTTCAGCTGTGGGACATCGACGAGGGTGACCGCAGCCACATGCAGGCGGGGAAATTCTGCTCGATCATCCGCAAGGTCTCCGACCATGTCCGGCTGGACGAGCCCGCCCGGCTGACATTCGAGGTGAGCGACGGGATAATGCCCATGCAGCTTTATCGCGCGGAGACTCCATCTCCGGCCGATGGCATCTTCAATGTGACTCTGCATCCGCTCGCTGCCAGCTGCAAGCCACGGGATCGCTGGCTCGAACAGCAATCAGCGGCAAAGGCCGCAGGGTGTTGCTCGGCGCCGGCGGCAAAACAAGCCTGCTGCTGACGCTATTTGCCAGCGCGTCCGCGGCTCGTCCAATAGCGCCAGGGCGTCCACCAGTGCTGTCTTGCCGCAAGAGCATCAGGCACCGGATCGAGCCCGCCGGTGCCGCCCGGGCCGCAGCGGGCGACGCGAAACAGCGTCATCCAGCCGCCCGGCCAGAAGCCGTGGCGGGCGATCGCCTCATAGCCATATTCGGAACAGGTCGGAATATGGCGGCAGGAATTGCCGATGAAGCCTGAGAGGGTCAGTTGGTAGAGACGGATAAAACCCATGCCGAGCAAACGCCCCGGCGTCCTGACAAATGGCCCTTGCCAGTTGCGGGAACGTCCTGGCCGAACGATGCCGGGTTTATGGTCGCAATCCGGAGAGCCGCACATGGTTCAGCCGTTGACGGCCTTGGCCGTCGCGCCGGCCTCGATCTGATCGATGGCGTCGACCACGGCGTCGAAGGTCAGCATGGTGGAAGGGTGGCGGGCCTTGTAGTCCTTGACCGGCTTCAGATAGCGCATCTCCTCGAAACGGCCGTCCGGCCCCTCTCCGCCTTCCTTCAACATGGCCAGCATATCGAGCCGCGCCTGGCGAAGTTCGTCTGCGGTCGCGCCGATCACATGGCGTGCCATGATCGAGGACGAGGCCTGGCCAAGCGCGCAGGCACGCACCTCGTGGGAGAAGTCGGAGACGCGGTCGCCGTCCATCTTGAGATAGACCTTCACCTTCGACCCGCAGAGTTTCGAATGCTTTTCCGAGGTCGCGTCGGCATCGCCGAGCACCCCGGCATGGGTGATGTTGCCGGCGAATTCGAGGATCTTCGTGTTGTAGATATCGTCCATTGCCTTCGCCTGCCCTGATCACATTCCCCGCAATCATCGTGATCCATTGAACGGATCGTAACGTAACATGACCTATCGACGGGGTTCCGTTGGTTTTATATGTGATGGCGCGCGTTGGCGATCAAGAACTCGGGTTTTTGCTAAATTCGATCCTTGTTAAGAAGAGAATGCCTTGTCAAAAGGCATCTCAGAGATCAGATAACGCCCGAGAAGACAAACTTTGTTCGGCATTTTACGCTGAGACGTATTTGCCGAGTGTAGGTCGGATGCGGCCTTGAACCGCATCAGGAGACAACAGATGGATGCAATTGTGAAGAATTTTCCGGCCTCGAGCCCGGCATCTGCGCGGCCCAGCCAGCAGGAAGCCGAGGAAGCCGTTCGTGTTCTCCTGCGCTGGGCGGGCGATGATCCGGCTCGCGAAGGCCTGCTGGACACGCCGAAGCGCGTCGCCAAGGCCTATCGCGAACTGTTCAGCGGTTATGAATTGTCGGCGGAAGAAGTTCTCGGACGCACCTTCGAGGAAGTCTCAGGTTATGACGACATGGTTCTCGTCCGGGATATTCCGTTCTTCTCCCATTGTGAGCATCACATGCTGCCGATCATCGGCAAGGCGACCGTCGCCTATCTGCCGAGCGGCCGCGTCCTCGGCCTGTCGAAGATCGCCCGCGTCGTCGAGATCTTCGGCCGTCGCCTGCAGACCCAGGAAAACCTGACGGCCCAGATCGCCAAGGCGATCGAGGAAACCCTGAAGCCGCGCGGCGTTGCCGTGCTGATCGAGGCCGAACACATGTGCATGGAAATGCGCGGTGTCGAAAAGCAGGGTTCGCATACGTTGACCACTACCTTCACCGGCGAGTTCAAGACGAACGCCGCCGAGCAGGCACGCTTTTTCACCCTCGCCCGCAACCGGTAGAAACCAGGCATGTGCGACAATCATTTCCCGGCGCCTTCGGCCAATAAGGCCGAACTCGAGGGCGCCGGCGATTTCACGCCCCGTTTCGATTCCAACGGTCTGGTGACCGCCGTCGTGACCGATATTCGTGATGGCGAACTGCTGATGGTCGCCCATATGAATGCCGAGGCTTTGCGCCTGACGGTCGAGACCGGCATTGCGCATTATTACAGCCGCTCCCGGGCATCGCTTTGGAAGAAGGGCGAGACATCCGGCAATCTCCAGACCGTCCATGAGATCCGCACGGATTGTGATCAGGACGTCGTCTGGCTGAAGATCTCCATGGCCGGGCATGACGCGGCCTGCCATACCGGCCGCCGCTCCTGTTTCTATCGCTCGGTAAGAAAAGTTGACGGTGGGATCATCCTTGAAATCGAGGATGATGCGCGTCATTTTGATCCTGAAGCCGTCTATTCCAGCAAGGAAACGAACTAGGCATTCGTCTCGTTCTGATCCGCTCCCAGCCTGAGTAAACGATTTCGCAACCACGCGGTGCGTTAATAGCGGATCGCGGGTCGTCAAGCCGTCGAAATTGGCCGTGGAGGTGATGGAGCGATGCTGAACTGGAACTGGAACCGTCAGGCACGACAGGCTGCTTCGCAGGATGTCGACCTTGCGCGGTCCGAACCGCCAGTCCCGACGGTCGCGACCCCTCCCCGCAAGGCCAAGCTTTCCCTCGCTCTTGGTGGCGGCGCTGCTCGCGGCTGGGCGCATATAGGCGTGCTCCGCGCGCTGGATGAGGCCGGCATCGAAGTCGGCATGATTGCCGGCACCTCGATCGGTGCGCTTGTCGGAGGATGTTATCTGGCCGGCAAGCTGGACGAACTCGAATCTTTCGCCCGCTCGCTCACCATGCGCCGCATCGCGGCTTTGCTCGATCTCACCATCGGCGGCGGCGGCCTGCTCGGCGGCATGCGGCTGACCAAGCGCATGCAGGAACATCTCGAAGGCCTGTCGATCGAGGATCTCGACCGTCCGTTCGTCGCGGTGGCGACCGAGCTGCTGACCGGCCATGAAGTGTGGATCTCCAGCGGCTCGCTGATCACGGGCCTGAGGGCTTCCTATGCCCTGCCCGGCATTTTCGAGCCGGTCAAATGCAACAATCGCACGCTGATGGATGGCGCGCTGGTCAATCCGGTGCCGACGTCCGTCTGCCGCGCCTACGAGCAGCCGCTCGTCGTCGCAGTCAACCTCAACTACGACATCTTCGGCCGCTCCGCCGTGATCAAGCACAATGCGAGCTTCCAGACGGTCGACGAGGCCATCCGCGAGAAATCGGATGAAGTACGCGTCAGCGTCACCGGCACCATGGTGCAGGCCTTCAACATCATCCAGGAACGTATCTCGCGCGCGCGGCTTGCCGGCGATCCGCCGGATCTGGCGCTGCATCCGCGCCTGAGCGATATCGGCCTGTCCGAATTCCATCGCGCCGGCGAGGCGATCGAGCGCGGCTATGAGGAAACCATGGCGCAGATCTCGGCGCTCAAGCGCATGCAGGAAGTGTTCGCCCGCTGAGTTCTTCGCGGGCGTCACCATCTTCTTTCTTGGAGAGCGGCCGGGCGTCAGCCGGCGATATAGGCCTTCATCTGTTCGGCCTCGATCTCGACCTCGCGCATGCGCGCCTTCACCACGTCACCGATCGAAATGATGCCCGCAAGCCGGCTCTGAGCTTCAACAGGTACGTGACGGAAGCGGCCGGATGTCATCATGCCCATGACCTCGTCGACCGTCTGCTCCTCGCGACAGCGCTGGACGTTCGTCGTCATCATCGCCTTCACGGGCTGGTCGAGCGCCTCGACGCCCTTGGTCGCGATGGTGCGGACCAGGTCACGTTCCGTGAAAATGCCGGCAATGCGGCCTTCCATTCCGGCAACCACGACGGCGCCGATCTTCCTGTCGTTGAGGATGCCTGCGACTTCGAGCAGCGTGATTTCGGGCTCGACGGTCACCACGTCGCGGCCCTTCGCTTCGAGCATCATTCTTACGGTAGTCGACATGGCTTCCTCCCTGCCTGATCAACGTACCCGCGGGCCCTCCTGAAAACTCTCTCCCGGGGCACTTTTCGTATAGCTCAGATTGTAGAGCGGCCCGATTTTGAGATCAAGCGGAAGAGATCACAGCTCCCGGTAGCGGATCGGATCGAAGAGCGAAAACAGCAGGAAGCCGAACAGGAAGCCGCCGATATGGGCGTCCCAGGCAATCTCGCCCACATCGCTGCCGATCAGCGGCAGGCCGACGGCAATCAGCACGTTACCGGCCAGCCACATCCCCGTGAACATCAGGACGGTGCGGTTGGAAAGCGCCCGGGCGATCGACAGGCGCGGATGGAGATGGCCGAAATTGCGGTCGTATCCGCCGCCCGATGGAAAGGCGAAACGGCAGGCCGCGCCCATCAGCGCAGAGACAACGCCCGAGGCGCCGATCAGCAGCGTCTCCTCGCCCCAATGGACGGCGGCATGGAAGAACGCCGATGCGGCGGCCGAGAACACCCAGAACAGAAGGTAACGGACGGTGCCGATCCGCCGCACGACAGGCGCGCCGAAAGCGGCAAGCCACAGGCCGTTGAAGGCGATGTGCTCGACCCCGCCATGCAACAGCGAATAGGTCACCGGCGTCCACAGCCATTCATAACTCTGGTCAGCCAGCGGATAGGCGTAGCGGATCGGGGTGAAGGCGAGTTCGACTATGAAGGCCAGGCGCTGGTCGCCGGTCAGGACATATTCCTGCACGACATAAAGGCCGACGAGCAGCGCAAGGCTCGCCAAAAGGATGCCAGGCAGGTTGAAGGCAGGCGGTGAAGGACGCCTCTCCTTCTCTTCGAAAGCATCGTCGGGAGCCATGTCGGGCCTATCGTCCATGGCCATTCCTTTCTGCGCCTGTGCCCAAGCCATACAACAGCAATCCGGCAACGGCAATGCACGCCGGGAAGGCCTGACCATGCGTCGCATTCACCATTTCATGAGCTGACTTCAGCCTGTCCGCCGCAACTGGCACGATTTTCGCTAATCCTAATATATCCAAGGGGTCATAAGGGGCGATCTGGATCATAATTGAACAGGACAGACTGAATGCGGACGAGAGCAACAGAAGAAATCCTTAACTATTGGAACGGCTTGAGAGGCTTGGCGCCTGCCCCGCTGCGCTCGGATCTCGATCCGTCGGCCCTGCGCCATTTCCTGCCAAACCTGTTCATCGTGGCAGGGTCCGCGCCCGCCACCCTGTCCTTCGCTCTGGCCGGCACGCGGATCTGCGAACTGTTCGACCGCGAGCTCCGCGGTGTCGATTATCAGACGATATGGGGAGAAGATGCTGGACCGCGCCCGAAGGAAATCATCGACAACGTGCTGCTCTACGAACGGGCCGCACTTCTGGAAGTCAGACTGTCACCGGATGGTGAGGATCGCCCCTACGACCTGCTCCTGATGCCGTTGCGCACCGTCGGTCACGTGAGCGACCGGGTCCTCGGTGCGCTGATACCGCGCGTGCCGGTGGCAACGCCGCGTCTCGTGCCCGTCGAAACGCTCTCCCTCGAAAATTGGGCCTTTGTCGAGGCCGGCGGTGCGCTGCCTCGCCTGCGTCACGGCGAGCCAGTGTCCGAATCTCCCGTCTCGCTGCTTCAGAGATTGATCGCCAACAGCCCGTTCGCGCAGGCCGGCCGGTAACGGATGGACGCTGCATTCGGGCGTGCCCGGAAAACCATCTGTTAACTGGCCAATGATATCTCTATAGTTGAAGGTCAGACCCAGAGCAGATTGCTAAATGTATTCATTTCAGCCGGCCCAGACACAACCGAGCCAGCCGATCGCTGCCCAGCAGCGATCGTTTCAGCGAGTCACGGTCAATGTCGAGGGGCGCCTGATGCTGGCAAGCCACGAGGAATACGCCTGCTCTGCCATCGATATGTCGCCGGGTGACGTCAGGTTTACCTGCGTTGGCCGTCCGCGCGTCAACGAACGCGTCATCGCCTATCTCGATCATCTCGGCCGCCTCGAAGGCAATGTCATCAGCCTTTCGGACGATGGTTTCGTCATGTCGGTCAACGCGACCGAGCGCAAGCGTGAGAAGCTGGCGGCCCAGCTGACCTGGATTGCCAACAAGCACGAACTCGGCCTGCCGGAAGATCGCCGTCACGACCGCCTGACGCCGCGCGACACCCTCTCCGAGCTGGAACTCGAGGACGGCACGCGCTACGCTTGCCGCATCATGGACCTTTCGCTGTCCGGCGCTGCGGTCGACCTCGAAGTGCGCCCAGCACTCGGTATGCCGGTCAGGCTCGGCAACATGCGCGGCCGCGTCGTCCGCCACTTCATGGAAGGCGTGGCGATCGAGTTCAACTCGGTCCAGTCCCGCGAAGCGCTTACGGCCTTCCTCTGAGCAGCCAGGCTGCGCCTTAATATCCGGCTTTAACGATTAAACGCCTCTTCCTCTGTCCGTTTGCGGCACACCGGAAGAGGCGTTTTCGTATCTGGTTGTCCGAAAATCGGACCCTTTCGAAAAAAATGTGCCTTTTCGGGATTTTTTTTGAGCGCGTTTTCCGCGCAATTCAGGTCCCTTGGCGGCTCGATTTCCCGCAGGGCTCCGACCCTTCCGCCGTTCCCGCGCCCACCTGACATGCCTCCGGCCTCGTCTTCGGCCGTCTCAACGTCACCCGAGAATGCCGGATTCCCAATGGCTTGCGGTCCGACGGATCGAATTTGATTAGCATTTGAATCAAATTTATCGCGAATTTGATCGGCATTTGAATCAAATATGCCGCGTGTTTTATGCGAATTTGTCTCAAGTTCGATTACAATAAGCGATTGATTTTATGACGCTATTTTCCGCTCTGGAAAATGCCGTCTGGCACTGTCCTCCCAACGAACGGGGAGACAGCAGATCATGCTTCCGAAGACACTGGTACGGGTAGTTCTGACAGCAGCCATCGCACTTGCAGCAGCAGCGCCTTCCCTGGCGATGCCGTCCGGCGCCATGCGGATCATCGGCAAGGCAAACCCGCCGATCGGTCACTACGAATTCTGCCAGACCTATGCCAGCGAGTGCCAGCCGCTGGGCCGCGATGCGGGCCCGGCCAAGCTGACGGAAGACAAGTGGAAGACGCTTCTCGACGTCAACTACACCGTCAACACCTCGATCACACCGATGACCGATCAGGAAATCTACGGCGTCGAAGAACGCTGGGCCTACCCGCGCACCGTCGGCGACTGCGAGGACTTCGTTCTTCTGAAGCGCAAGATGCTGATGGCCAAGGGTTTCGATGCGTCGGCCCTGCTGATCACCGTCGTGCTACAGCCGAGCGGCGAAGGTCATGCCGTCCTGACCGTGCGCACCGATCGCGGCGACTACATTCTCGACAACATGCGCAACAAGGTCATGATCTGGACGGATACCGAATACACCTACCTCAAGCGCCAGGACTCGAGCGATCCGTCGCGCTGGGTGAAGCTCCAGGACGGCCGCGCAGTCGCCGTCGGCAGCGTAAGCCAGTAAACAGCTTCAAGGCCGGGCAAGCGCCCGGCCCATCCCAAGCGTCATGTCCGTTCCACGCCGGGGCCGATCACATCGGCTCCGGCGTTACGCGTTGAGGGTCTTTACGATGCGTTAACGCTGTCGGGTGGAGTATCGCAAGCGAAAGCGACTGGGCCCCGGTATCCTGTTTCGGTCCCCCGCATGAGTGCTGAAGGACACAGGATATATTATGTCGAACCGGACATCCGCGCCCGTCGAGGACGAACTTCCGCTTATCTCCGAACGATTCCTTTTCCGGCTTGCGATCGTCGTGGCCTTTCTGGTCGCCGCCACTGTCGCGATCAGTGTCGGCGGCCACTGGCTCGGGCAGCGGATCGCGCTCGGCGGCCATTCCGAGAGCCGGGACGTCATGACGGTCTCGATCGGCGAGGATACGCTGCGTGCGCCCGCCAACATGATCCGTTTCGCCGACCAGCGCAGGTCCGGCGTTGCGGAGCGCCTCGATGTCTACCTGACCTGGCCAGGCCTCGAAGGGTATAGCGAGGCGCTGCGCAAGAGCTTCGACACGGTCGAGCGGCCGGATCTGCTGATCTTCCTGCAATTGTCGCAAAGCACGATGTCGAAGGAAATGTCGGGGCGACTCGAGCCGGTCTACGCGCAGCTTTTCGACGGAGCACCCGAGCCATATGCCAACGGGTTGATGCTGCACCACTTGCGCGCCGACAGCGGCTATGGCGAGGAAGTCGTCCTGACCGCCAACCGACCCGGTAGCGCACTCCCCTATGTGGTTCGCTGCCTGATTCCTGCCCCGGGCGGAAAGGCGACCGGCGCCGACTGCCAGCGTGACATACACATCGGAAACGACCTGACGGTGCTTTATCGATTCTCCAGCGCCCTTCTGAAGGACTGGGACCATATTGATGCCGCAGTTGGCTCATTTGTCCGATCCAGGCTGGTACAGCCGGATGGCACATCCGCCGCCGGGATGAACTGAGAAAACGAACTAAAATGCGTCAGATCGAAGAAACCAGCAGTTCATCATAAACCACTTGGTAACGCTGATCTCCTACATTGACCGACAGCGGTCTGGCGGGGGCGCGTCCGGATCTGATGAGAATGATTAAAGCGATGAGTGCGGCAGTGTTGAAAACCATGTTCTCCGCATCCTCTCCCAAGGGTGCAGCGAAGGCAAAGCGTCTCGGATATTTCTTCGTCTTGGCAATGGCCCTGTCTGCTCTGGCGCAGACTGCGGAAGCTGAAGCGGCTCCGAAATATGCGGGTATTGTTGTGGATGCGAAATCGGGCAAGGTCCTGTACGGCGAAGATCCGGATGGCCTGCGTTACCCGGCGTCGCTGACCAAGATGATGACCCTGTATTTGACGTTCGAGGCTCTCGAATCCGGGCGCATCAGTCTCGACTCGAAGGTTCCGGTTTCGGCCAATGCCGCCAAGGAGCCGCCGTCCAAGCTCGGCGTTCGCGCCGGCGGCAGCGTAACCGTCGATCAGGCGATTCGCGCTCTTGTGACCCGCTCGGCAAACGACATCGCGACCGCTCTCGGCGAATATGTCGGCGGTTCGGAAACCCGCTTCGCTCAGCTGATGACGAGCAAGGCCCGTGCACTGGGCATGACCCGCACGACTTATCGCAACGCCCACGGCCTGCCCAATACGGCGCAGATGACGACTGCCCGCGACCAGGCTCGTCTCGGAATCGCGCTTCGGCAGCACTTCCCGCAGTATTATCCCTATTTCGGTATCCGTTCTTTCCAGTTCGGCAAGCAGGTTATCGGCAACCACAACCGTCTCGTCGGCAACGTCAAGGGCGTCGACGGCATCAAGACCGGTTACACCCGCGCTGCAGGCAGCAACCTTGCGACCTCCGCGGAACTCGACGGTCGTTCGATCGTCGCCGTTGTTCTCGGCGGCCGCTCCAGCGCTGCCCGCGATGCGACGATGCGCAAGCTGGTTGCCGAATATCTGCCGAAGGCTACCCGTGGCGGTCGTTCCAACCTGATTGCCCAGACGGCTCCGGCTGCAGTCGCTACCCCGGTTGCGCGTACCCCGGCCGTTTCCGCCCAGGCATCCGAAGGCCGCCAGGTGGCTGCATTCGATCTGCCCGACAGCGGTCCGCTTCCGGATGCTCGCTACACCCAGCGCCAGGCTCCGGCTGCAGTCGAGACCGCATCGGCCTCCGCCTATGCCGGCCAGTCCTCGCAGAGCCGGTCCGTCGACCAGGCCATGAGTGCTGCCATGTCTCCGCCGGCAGCCATTCCGTCGCCGGCACCCGAATACATGCCGAAGCGCGAGCAGGCTTCCCTGAAGCGTGATCTGCCCGAGGCTTCGGTCGATGAAGTCACCACGGCTTCCACCCGCGCGGCTGCCAAGTCAGTGGCCATGTCCGGCTGGGTCATCCAGATTGGCGTCTCTCCGAGCGAGAAGATGGCCAATGATCTCCTGCAGAGTGCGCAGGATAAAGGCGGCAAGGTATTGCGTTCCGCCAAACCTTTCACGGTCGCCTTCGAGAATGGCGGCCAGCAGATCTACCGCGCCCGGTTCGGTGGCTTCGGCGACCAGAAGGATGCGGTGAATGCCTGCAATGCTTTGAAGAAGAAGGGCGTAGGCTGCTGGGCATCCCTGCAGTAACGGCGGCGGGCGAAAGCCCGCCTGTCTCACCGCCGGGCCGGTGACGGTCCGGAGAAATCTCGAGTTTGTAATGTGTAAACGGGGTTTCCTATGGGAATGAATGAAAACAGCATCGACTTTGGATCGGTGCAGATGTCGCGGGCACGGGGCGTAGCGCTCAATCCGCTTCATGAGGTGGCCATGCGGCTTGCCGGCCTCGGCCTCAATCGGTCGAAGGAAAAGACCAAGGACCTGGTCTCCATGCTGCTCAGCCACGGCGCGCGCGCCTGGCGTCATGGGCAGCCGGTGGCCGGTATCCACCTCCACGTTGCCGCCCATTCCGGGCGTGCACCGGTCAGGATGACGCTGCCGAAGGCGGCTGAGTAATCAGAGAAGGCCGAGATCGGCCAGTTCGCGGCGCAGGTCTTCGGGCAGCGCCGCGACATCCTCGCCAAGGGCTCCGAGATCCCGTGGCACTTCCTCGTCCTTCAGATAACGCCAGCCCTGGAACGGTCGCTTCGGCTGCGAAGCGGTCTCTATGACTTCGGGCCCAAGCACCAGCTCGCAACGCTGGATGCCGTCGCCGCCCGTGAAGGTCCGGATATCCAGAAGCTTCTGGCGCGCTGCGACCTGTCCCTTGATCACCCAATAGAGCGAGCCGTTGTCGAGCAGCTCGTCGATGCGTTTCGGCACCATGCGGGTCGTATGGATGCTGTGCGGTTCAAGGCCGGCGGCCATCGCGGTGAGCGATCGTTCGGCCACCCAGTCCCGGAGGTCCTGGATGCTGTCTGCGCCGACGCAGAGCTTGATCAGATGAAGAGCCATGGCTTTGCTTGAAGACCCGCAGGCCGCATGCGTCAAGTGCCGATAAACGGCCTGTCCACAGTGACGAGGCCGATCAGCACTCCACGACATTGACGGCAAGCCCGCCGGTCGAGGTTTCCTTGTATTTCTCGCTCATGTCGTTGCCGGTCTGGCGCATGGTCTCGATGCAGGCGTCGAGCGGCACGAAATGGGTGCCGTCACCCTTGATGGCAAGCGATGCGGCGGTGACCGCCTTCACCGCGCCGAGCGCGTTGCGCTCGATGCAGGGGACCTGGACGAGACCGGCGATCGGATCGCAGGTCATGCCGAGATGGTGTTCGAGCGCGATTTCCGCGGCGTTTTCGATCTGCTCCGGCGAGCCGCCCATGACGGCCGCCAAGCCTGCCGCAGCCATGGCCGCAGCGGAGCCGACTTCGCCCTGACAGCCGACCTCGGCGCCGGAGATCGAGGCATTGTGCTTGATGATGCCGCCGACGGCAGCGGCGGTCAGCAGGAAGTCGTGGATGTCCGCGCGCGTCGCATCCTCATGGAAATGCAGGAAATATTTGAGCGTTGCCGGAATGACGCCGGCAGCGCCGTTGGTGGGTGCCGTTACGACCCGTCCGCCGCCCGCATTCTCCTCGTTGACCGCCATGGCGTAGACACTGAGCCAGTCGTTGGCGAGAAGCGGATTGTGGCGGTTGCTGCGCCATTCCTCGTTCAGCCGGTCATGGATGGCGCGGGCGCGGCGCTTGACCTTCAGCCCGCCCGGCATGATGCCGTCGACCTTCAGTCCGCGATCGATACAGCCGCTCATCGCGCCCCAGATCGAATCGAGCCCGTCTTCTAGCTTCTGCTCGCTCATCCGGGTCAGTTCGTTGGCGCGTTTCATCTGGGCTATGCTGAGGCCTGCGCCATGGGACATATCGAGCATCTGCTTCGCGCTGGCGAAGGGATAGGGCACCCGCTCCCCGCCGCCGGCATCCTTGCTGGCCCGCATGGCGGCAAGCTCGGTATCGGTGACGACGAAGCCGCCGCCGATCGAATAATAGACCCGCTTCAGAAGCAGCCGGCCGTCGCGGTCGAGCGCGGAAAAGCTCATGCCGTTGGCATGGCCGGGCAGCGGCTGCTTTTTATCGAATATGAGATCGGTCTTCGGCTGGAAGAAATAGGAAGGATGACCGGGCGGCGTGACACGGCCGGTGCGCTCGACCTCATCGATGATCTCGTCCATCCGGTCGGGATCGACTGTGTTCGGCGCTTCGCCCATCAGGCCGAGGATCACCGCCCTTCCCGTGCCGTGGCCGATACCGGTGAAGGCGAGCGATCCGTGCAGCGAGGCCTGCAGGCCAGCCACATGGGTGCCGGCCGGACGCGGCCATTCGTCGGAGAGGATGAGATCGAGGAAGCGGTTCGCGGCCGACATCGGCCCCATCGTGTGGGAGCTGGACGGACCGATGCCGATCTTGAAGACGTCGAAGACGGAAAGAAACATGGGGCTTGTGTCCAGAATGCCGGTGGCCGGAAGGCCGATCGAATTGATGTAACCTATGCCAAGTGAGCGTGGCGTCATGGTGGCGGGCCGACACGGCCTTTGATGCAAACGACATGAAGCGCAGCTAGCCTATGCGTCGTTGCAGGCGGATATTCAAGACCACAAATCTTCCAGTGCCGGTTGTCACCTCGAGGGCTGCGCCTAGCTCTAGCCTTGCCCCTTGCCGTCAAAGCGGAAACCGCGCAAGACGGAAAGCCTTTCGAATCTGGTGGAGGACACATGACCGTTGCCGACTATGTTGCCTTTGCAGTTTTCGTGATTGCCTGGGTGACCTATTCCTGGCTGACAGCCGGCTCCGGAGCGCGCTTCTTCCCGCGACTGAGCCTCAACCGCGCCATGGCCGAGAGGCGCAAGCACTGGATCTACAATTCGCTGCGCCGCGACCTCAAGATGATCGACACCCAGATCCTGGCCGGCCTGCAGAACGGTACCGCCTTCTTCGCCTCCACCTCGATCTTCGCCATCGGCGGCTGTTTCGCCCTGCTCGGCGCCACGGAACAGGTCGAGGCCGTCTTCCGTGACCTCGCCTTCGTCGCCTATGCCGGTCGCACCGCCTTCGAACTCAAGGTCGTCGGCCTGACCTTCCTGTTCGGCTATGCCTTCTTCAAGTTCGGCTGGTCCTACCGACTGTTCAACTACTGCACCATCCTGTTCGGTGCGCTGCCGATGATGCACGACACCAATGCCGATCGGGCAGCCGCCGAGGCCGCCGCCGACCAGGTGGTGCGAATGAATGCAATCGCCGCCAGCCATTTCAATTCCGGTCTGAGAGCGCTGTTCCTGTCGGTCGGCTATCTGGGCTGGTTCGTCGGGCCCTATATGTTCATGGGCATGACGATCTTCATCATCGTGGTCCTGACCCGCCGTCAGTATTTTTCCGAGGCGCGGCTGGCGATCATGGAAGCCAACAAGCACTAACCCTGCGGTCCCCAAGCGAATATCCAAGGCAGTCCATGACCATTGCAGCAGACAGTCAGGCCGCGGCTCAGAAGTCGCCCCGTATCCTCCTTATCGATACGCTGCGCGGCATCGCGCTGATCGCGATGGCCACCTACCATCTCACCTGGGACCTGGAATTTTTCGGCTATCTTGACCCGGGCACGGCGACGCAGGGCTTTTTCCGCATCTATGCCCGCTCGATCGCGAGCTCGTTCCTGTTCCTTGCCGGCGTCAGCCTCGTGCTGGCACACGGCCGGACCATCCGCTGGCCTTCGTTCTGGAAGCGTCTTGCCATCGTGGCCGGCGCGGCGCTGGCGATCAGCGTCGCCACCTATGTCGCCTTCCCGCATGAGTGGATCTATTTCGGCATCCTGCACAATATCGCAGTGTCGAGCGTCATCGGCCTTCTCTTCCTCAGGCTGCCGCTGACCAGCGGCATTCTGGTGCCGTTGCTGATCGTCGCGGCAATGATCGCCAATGCCAGCATCGCGCCTGGCATTCTCTCCTCACCCGCCTTCGACACGCGGTGGTTGAGCTGGCTGGGCTTTGCCGAACTGCCACCGCGCTCCAACGACTACGTGCCGCTGTTCCCCTGGCTGGCGGCCCTGCTCGCCGGCGTCGCCATCGCCCGTATCGCGCTTGCCCGCGGATGGAATTTCAGGCTGGCGGACATCCAGCGCCGCGATACGCTGCTGGCCAAGGCAGGGCGTCACAGCCTGATCGTCTATCTCGTGCACCAGCCGGTTCTGATCGCGCTTGTTTACCTCGCCTCGCTGGTAGCGCCGCCGCCAGCGGTCGATCCGCGCGAAAGCTACGTCTCGAGCTGTCAGATGAGCTGCGTCAAGGAGGCGGACGAGGCGACCTGCCGGCAATTCTGCGGCTGCACCGCCGATGCCCTGATCAGCCAGAACCTGATGACGCCGATGCAGAGCGGCACGATCAGCGCGCAGGATGACCGCATTCAGATGATCGCCCAGGAATGCTCGATCAGCCTGCCGCAGCAGTGATTGCGGGCTAACGCTCGAAATGTTTTACAGGATCTCCGCGGGAGATGCGCTGGTCACGGACGACGATCCGCTGGAACGTAGGGAGGCGGTCGAGTACTTTTTTCGCTGGCCGAACATGGCCGTTCTCTTCGAGGTCTCTATCTGCAGCAACGGTTTTAAGAAGCAGTGATCATTTTCAAACGCCTGCAATGGCCGCTAGTCATAGCCATATTGTTTTCGGTTATTTTTCTGGCGCACAATTCTGGAGCAGAAATGCCGGACGAAAATTACGCCGATATCATCGCTTTTGCGTCCGATTTTTCGGGCAATGATACTGCTATCGTTGAAAAGGTTCGGGAGATGGCGGCAAATCCGCCGAGCGATGTGGAGACCGTCGGCTTTTACGGCGCCGAAGACTATCCGCCGCGTGACCGGCTGTTTCTCGCCACGGTCAGTTTGCTCGACAACACGAAAAAGCTGTACTCGATCGAGGACAAGTACACCTCGGAGATTTTCTTGATCTGGCAGGAGGACGGCGTTCTCAACGAGGACGGCTTGCCCCCGGCTGCCAAGGCCGTCTTCCGGCCCATGCTCGTTGGCGAGCAGCCTCCAGGACCGATAGAGCGCTATCACGATCTGGTCTGGGAAAAATATGCCGAGGCGACGAAGGAGCTGGAGCACTACATGGCAGATCGCGGTCGGGTCCTTCTCTCGATAGATGCGACCGATGGCGACACGATGTTGTTTGCACTGGTATCGTCCGAGATTGCCACGCGTTGGCGGGACAGGGCCTTTAGCGAACACGAAGGATATCGCGCCGGCGTGCGTTCGCCGATGTGGGACCGTTTCTGGATCTATCTCAATTATTCTACCCGCGGCCTCATGGCGGGCGAGGATCGTAAAGGTCTTCCTCCCGGCACCCAGGAACGTGTCAATTCGATCCCTTGGGCGAACGGGGCTCCCTGAGAAGCTCAGGTGCCGACGCCGATTTCGGCGAGACGTGTCAGGCAGGCTTCCTCGACATTGTCGAGTTCAACGAGCGTCTCGTCGATATCCTTGCGCTTCTGGCGCAGTTCGTCACGCTTCTCGTCGACGCGCTTCATCAGCAGCTTGAGTTGGCCGAGTTCGCCAGGCGGTTCCTTGTAGACCTGGATGATTTCGCGGATTTCGGCGATTGTGAAGCCGATACGGCGGCCGCGCAGAATTTCCAGCAGCAGCCGGCGATCAGCAGCGCGGAAGAGACGCGTACGGCCGCGGCGCTCCGGTTGAAGCAGGCCCTCATCCTCGTAGAAGCGCAGGGTGCGGGTCGAGACGCCGAATTCCCGGGTGAGTTCGGTAATGCTGTAATATTTATCCACGTCTTTATCCTGCTGCTGCGAGCGGGAAAAATAATTGACTTTTACGTAACAGTCAAATCATGCAATGGCGGCCTTATCCGGCCTGCCCTCGCTATCAGTGCAGCAGCCAAAGCGTGGCGAGGCCCAGAAAACTGACGAAGCCAGTCATGTCGGTTATGGCGGTGACGAAAACCGCGGAGGAAACCGCCGGGTCCGTCCCGGCCCTGTCGAGCAGCATCGGGATCATCATGCCGGCCATGGAGGCGGCGATCATGTTGATGATCATCGCCGAGGCGATCACCATGCCGAGCTGGATATCTCCGAACCACCAGCCCGCGACCGAGCCCACGACGGTGCCGAACAGCATGCCGTTGATGATGCCGACGCCCGCTTCGCGCCGCACGACGCGCCAGGCATTGTGGATGTCGAGGTCGCGGGTGGCGAGCGCCCTCACGGTAACCGTCATGGTCTGGGAGCCGGCATTGCCGCCCATGCCAGCCACGATCGGCATCAGGATCGCAAGCGCCACGATCTCCTCGATCGTTGCTTCGAACAGGCCGATCACCGAGGCGGACAGGAAGGCCGTCACGAGATTCACCATCAGCCACGGCACGCGTGAGCGCGACGTATCCTTGACCGAGTCGGAAAGCTCTTCGTCGCCGACGCCGGAGAGGCGGCGAAGGTCTTCTTCGGCCTCTTCCTGGATCACGTCGACCACGTCGTCGATGGTCAGCACCCCGACGAGCCGGTCGTTCTCGTCGACGACGGCGGCGGAGAGCAAGTCATACTGTTCGAAGATCTGTGCCGCCTCTTCCTGGTCCATGTCGGCCGGGATCGGGTGATTGGTCTCCCGCATGATCGTCTCGATGCGGATCTGCCGCTTGGTGCGCAGGATCCGGTCGAGGTCGATGACGCCGAGCAGCCGGAAGGTCGGGTCGATGACGAAGATCTGGGAAAAGCTCTCCGGCAGGTTCTCCTCGTCGCGCAGGTAGTCGATCGTCTGGCCGACGGTCCAGAAGGGCGGCACGGCGACGAATTCCGTCTGCATGCGGCGGCCGGCCGAGCTTTCCGGATATTCCAGCGCGCGCCTCAGCCGCACCCGTTCGGTAAACGGCAGTTGCGCCAGGATCTCTTCCTGGTCCTGCCGGTCGAGGTCTTCGAGAATGTAGACGGCGTCGTCCGAATCGAGATCGCCGATCGCAGCCGCGATCTGCGAGTTCGGCATCTGCTCGACGATCTCGAGGCGGATCGCCTCGTCGACCTCGGTCAGCGCCGTGAGGTCGAAGTCCTTGCCGAGCAACCGCACCAGTGCCTGGCGCTGCTCGGGCAGGATAGATTCGAGCAGGTCGCCGAGTTCGGATTCGTGCAGCCTGGCCACGTATTGGCGAAGGTAGAGCACGTCGCGATCGGCGATTGCCGCACCGACTCGCGCCAGGAAATCCGACTTGATCGCACCGTCTTCGGAATAGATGTCGTGCCCGTCGTCGCCGGCCTTGCTGCGGATGAGGGTGTCGTCCTGGATATCGCTCATCAACCGCCCTCGCCTCGCATGCCGGCCGTCACCGCATGGCAACGGAAAGCATATAGCCAACAATCAGATAGCATGAAAGACTGAAGCGCTCCGATCGGTTCCATCGGATCATCTTTCAGGGCAGCTTTCCAAGCTCCCGTGAATGTTTCTGCACCAACATGAAGAATGGACGAAATGGCCATCCGCCCGATCCTCAAATACCCTGATCCAGGCCTTTCCCTACCCTGTGAACCGGTTGCCGAATTCGATGGAGACCTGGCAGCACTTGCGCAGGATCTGCTGGAGACCATGCGCGCGGCGCCGGGCGTGGGGATCACGGCTGCGCACATCGGCGTCCTGCGTCGGCTCTTCGTCCTCGAACTGTCGCCTGCCGACGGCCCGCTATATTACGTCAATCCGGAAATCCTGAGCCTTGGCGACGAGACGATCCGCCACATGGAAGGCAGTGTCTCCATGCCCGGCGCAACCGACGAGGTCGAGCGGCCGCGTCAGCTGCGGGTGCGATATCAGGATCTCGACGGCAATGTCGTCGAAGAGGATGCGCGAGACTTTCACGCCGTCTGCATCCAGCACGAGATCGACCAGCTGGACGGCATCTTCTGGCTCCGCCGCCTGTCGCGGGTAAAGCGGGAGAGGCTGGTGCGCAGGTGGCAGAAGGAAAAATAGTCGCGGGCATAGAACCCCTGCCCCGCTCGTGCGTTGTCCGTCCATGGTTACGAGAGGAGCAAGACCATGACGGAAACATCCAAGATTGAAGGCAATGACCTTGGTAGTGAAGTCGCAGCCCGCCTGTCGGCGCTTCCGGACGTCGACGTTTCGGCGGTCGAGGCCCGGCTCGACGGAACGACGGTGGTTCTCGAGGGATCGGTCGATACCGTGTTTTCGGCAAGAAAGGTCGTCTTTGCAGCCGAAACGATCGACGGGGTGCATGACGTAGAAAACCATCTGACCCTGACCGGCAAGACGGACGACCGCACCCACTAGCCGTTTTACGCGATGCTGTCGGCCGGTGCCTGGATTGCCGCCGGACGTTTCGTCCCAATGAAGATTCTGCCCCAAGTATTTTGCGCTGAGTGAAGGCTCTGCCGAAAGTGAACACAAGGAGGCTGCCATGCCGCTGAAGAAAGGCATAGACGACGTTTCCCGCGAAGAGGATTTTCGCGATTTCGATGACCGCAATATCGATGAAGGCTGGCCCTATGCCGATCAGCCCGGCGCCGCGTCAGGCCCGGTCGACAACGCCGCCTACGGCAATTCCGGCGCCAATACCGAGAAAGACCGCAATCCCGGCTTTCTCCTCGACGATGCCGGCGCCGACGGGCTGGAGGAGCCACTGAAAGACAGCCTTCGTCCCGGCACGATGGGACTGGAGGATTCCGACGATCTGGAGGAGCGCATCACCGACACGATCGACGGCCTCGGTATCATCGACATGGACCTGATCGACGTCCATGTTGATCGAGGCATTGTCACGGTCGAAGGTGAAGTAGACGACGCGCCAACGGCCCACCAGATCCTGCGCCAAGTGCAGGCGGTGAAGGGAGTGCGTAAGGTCGTCAATCACCTGCGTCTTGTCGGAGTGGACGGCAGTATCCCCGACGACGACTGATCTGCCGGGGGTTAGTCGACTTCGATCGAGATGGTCGGCGGTGTGTGCAGCGTATTGCTGACGGTGCAGATCTCCTCCGCCATCTCGACGATCTGGAAGCGTTCGGCTTCGCTGAAGTCGCCGTTGATCTTGATCCACGCGGAGAAGCGCTCGATCCGGTACGGTTCGTACGCCGACTTCTGACCCGTGACATCCGCCGTGACACTTTCGAATCGGTCGAGGATCCCAAGCTTGCTGGCGGCGATCCGGGCGCTGAGCGCAAGGCAGGCGGAGAGCGAGGCGAACATCAGGTCGAGCGGATTGAAGCCTTCCTCCGAAGCGCCGGTGACAACGGTCACGCGCCCGTCAGTGCGGCTGGTCACCAGTGGGTGACCGTTTCTCTTGAGCTCCGCCTGGGCGCCGATCGGACGCGACTTGATCTTCACATCGATCATGTCACGCCGTCTCCACGACAGTCGGGCCAAAAATCTCCTCGAATGCCTGCCGCAGCCGGACATCGACATCCTGCATCATCACCAGCATGCCGAGATCGACGAGGCTGGTGACGCCGTAATTGCTGATTCCACAGGGCACGATGCCGGAGAAATGCGAGAGATCGGGATCGACATTGATCGACAGGCCGTGGAAGCTCACCCAACGGCGCAAGCGGATTCCGAGCGCAGCGATCTTGTCTTCCGCCATGCTGCCGTCGAACAGGCGCGGCTTCTCCGGCCGCTGCACCCAGACACCGACTCGGTCCTCGCGGCGTTCGCCGCGTACGTTCATCAGGTCGAGCGTCCGGATGACGAGTTCCTCGAGCGCGGCCACATAGGCGCGCACGTCCTGGCGCCGGCGTTTCAGATCCAGCATGACATAGGCCACCCGTTGGCCGGGACCGTGATAGGTATATTCGCCGCCGCGGCCGGTCGCGTAGACCGGGAACCGGTTCGGTTCGATCAGGTCGGCCGCATCGGCGCTGGTACCGGCCGTATAGAGCGGTGGATGTTCGAGCAGCCAGACGAGTTCGCCGGCGCGGCCGTCGGCGATATCGGCCACCTCCTGCTCCATCGTCGCCATGGCCTCTTCATAAGGCACGGGACAGTCCGTGATGCGCCAGCGCACGGGCGGGGAGCCCGAAGCGGGCAGCATCAGATGGTCGAGATCGGTTCGTGTCAGCATGATAGCCTTCTGGCAACAAGATCGGAGCTTGGCAAGACGCCTGCCTTTCCGGCCCTTTGTGGCGTCGTTTTATATAGGGGCTGTGGGTTCCTGTTTTTATCCTTCAAAAAACTGTCACGACACACTTGTGCAGCCCAAATCCTTTTGCTAGATGCTCCCTCGCCGACGCAAATCGGCTCTACCACGATGCGGTCGTGGCGGAATTGGTAGACGCGCAGCGTTGAGGTCGCTGTGGGGCAACCCGTGGAAGTTCGAGTCTTCTCGACCGCACCAAATAAACCCGGCTTCGGCCGGGTTTTTTCTTTTCTGCTAAGCGGTTGCGATCATTTCTTCATGTCGATTGCGAAAATCCGATCGGCTAGCTGTCGCCACAAGATCAGGCGTTGCGGGATCCTTCCACAGCCAGTGACTGGATGACGAGACGGCAATTGTCATTGCCCTGCGGCAGGAGCGTGATGGGATCCACCAGACCAACGCTGACGCCAAGGCCGTTGGCCAGCGCCCAGCCCCAGTTGTCCTGGGCATAACGCAGAAGCTGCGGGCCTTCGACGGAGATGCAGGCCCTGCCCGCCTCGATCAGTTCCTGCGATGGAACGCCCTGAAGACGCTGCGTCATCTCCGCCTGAAGCGGCGTCACCACGAAGATGGCGAATAGATAGCTGATGAATTCCGACACCATGATCTCCTGCGTTCTGACAGGCAGATAGGTACGGCAGATCAGGCGCGCCAGAGACGCGCGCGATTCAGAATTTTATGCCGACTGCCAGTCCCGCATGAGTAAGCCCGTCATTCGGGCCATCGCAGATATCGGCGTGGGACGAGTGATCGGCCGTGGCCACCAGATTGACCCTGTCGCTCAGGCGAACTCCAAGAGCGACCTGCTCGCGGAACAACAGCCGGCAGCCGAGACGCGGACCATCGCCGCCGTCGAGATTGCCGTTGTGGACAGTTCCGCCGAACCCGGCCTCGGCAAAGAATTTATCGCCGAGCGGCAGGTGCCAGTTCAGGCCCGCATAGACCTGGTCGGTCGCGTCGGCGCCGCCCGAGACGCCGAGTTCGACGCGGGGTGCCATGAGAACGCCGGCAAGACCGGGATCGGCCGGCCCGAACGGCGCGAAATAGACTTCCGCCGATCCGACGATCCCCTGATCCTTGGAGCTGTCGCTGTCGATCAATCCGCCGGCTCCGAACCGGACTTCGTCGACGAGGTCGCCGGCGATGGCGAATGTGACTTGGGATGAAGCCAATGTCATGGCGAGCGCGAGCGGCAGTGTGAGCTTCATGAAATCCCCTCGAATCAACAGGAAAACTGTCAGCGCAAAACCACCGCGTGTACAGGTGTAAAACACACGGGCAGGCTCTCTGCATCGTCCGGCTCACGGGTTGTGGCGCCGGTGCGGCTTGAACGACACAATCGGCTGTGATTGAAGGGGGCCGGTCCTTCGAGAGTGATGCCCATGCCCGATTCTTCCCCGCAAAATCCGATCAAGGGCATGGCGATCATGGCCGGCTGCATGGTCGTGCTGCCGATGATGGACGCGATCGCCAAATACATGGCGACATTCGAGACCATGTCTCCGGGCCAGGTCACCTTCTATCGATTTTTCTTCCAGTTCCTGGCGCTGCTGCCCATCGCCTTCTTCGTGCCCGGTGCACTCCGTGGCGGAAAGCGCCCCTGGATGAACCTGCTGCGCGGCGCGCTGCATGCGGCGGCGAGCCTGATGTTCTTCATGGCGGTCAAATACATGCCGCTGGCGGACGTCTTCGCCATCTATTTCGTAGAGCCCTTTATGCTGACCATGATGTCGGCGATGTTCCTCGGCGAGAAGGTCGGATGGCGGCGGTGGCTTGCGATCGTCATCGGCTTCGGCGGCGCGATGATCGTCATACAGCCGAGTTATGCGATCTTCGGCTGGACGGCGCTTCTGCCGGTCGTCTGCGCCTTTCTCTATACGCTCTATCTCTTCCTCAACCGGGCAATCGGCGACGCCGATTCGCCGCTCACCATGCAGTTTGTCGCCGGCGTCGGCGGCACGCTGTTCATGACCGCGGCACTCTTGCTCGGCCATTTTGTCTCTCTGGTCGAATTCGAGGCCTCGCTGCCCGCATCCGGCATGGGACTGCTGCTCCTCGTCGTGCTCGGCAGCATATCCGGCTATGTCCATCTGCTCGTCGTGCGTGCCTTCCGCATGGCACCTCTGTCGCTTCTGGCGCCCTTCCAGTATTTCGAGATCATTTCCGCAACGGTGCTGGGTTATCTGCTGTTTGCCGATTTCCCCACCCTGTCGAAATGGCTGGGCATCGCCATCATCGTCGCCTCCGGGCTGTTCATCATCTGGCGCGAGCGTGCCAGGGTGAAACAGATTTCCGCCGAGCCGCCCGTCGGCTAGGGAGCGTTAACCGCGCTCCTTTGCTGCCTCTCAACTTCTGACGATTATGGGCCATATCCAGTTTCATGATGAAACGGAGAGACAGATGGGCGGCATCCGCTTTTCTTTTCCGGCAAGTGTCATCGCCGGAAAGGGCCGTATCGACAGGCATGATTTCCTGATCCTGCGCAAATATACGTTTGCGGACGGAATAAGCACGTATGACGATGCCCTTCTGATGCTCGCACTCAACGACATGTGCCCCGCCCGCTGTGATGAGTGGCCGACCTATTTCATCGAAACCCTCAGCGCCTTCATTGTCGACGGCAGTTCGCCGACCGGGCGCATCGACCTGCTCAAGTCGGCCTGGCTCATCCAGACGCTGGCCGTCGATGGGGCCGTTGACGACCCGCTGCATCTGGAGTTCCTGCTGCACGCAATCGAGCGCGCCGGCTCCTGTCCCGAAATCCTGTCTGCGTTTGCGCTCGACCAGTTGCGTCTCGCCTTCTGTGATGAACCGTGTGGCGCCTATCGCATGGGCCGGCCGCACCGGAACGGCATCGCTGCGTATGATATCGCCTATGTCTGGCGGATCCTCAGAAACGCGGTCGATGGTGGGCGACTGTTTCTTTCTCCCCTTGAGGCATCGATCCTGAACATGATCAACGGCCTGGTCGAGGATCGCGACAACCATCCCGGCTGGGCGGATATCATGGAGCATGTCTCCGGCGGACGCGGCGCAGACAGCCTTCGCCGCCGCCCCTGGCTGCGGACGCCGGATATGCTCCTGTCGCGACATCCGCAACTCGTCTGATCGCAACCCGCTTTTCTCGACCGGCAGCCATTCCGGTTCGGTTGACATCGCCATGGCAACGCGGTCCAAGGACCTATGCAAACATCGAATCCCACCCTCCCGCTCGGCTATTCCCCCATTCCCGCGGGCAAGCTTGCCAACATGGTCACCTGCCTCGAAATGCACGGCCGACCGCCGGCACGATCGCAGCCGCCGGCATCCGGACTGAGGGTCGAGCGCTGGGCTGCGCCATCGGTGGACGATTACCGCGATCTTTACAGGCGCGTTGGCGAGGAATGGCTGTGGGTCTCCCGCCTGGTCATGCCGGATGAGGAATTGCATGCGATCCTGACGGACCCGCTGGTCGAGGTCTATGTGCTGACCGACGGCGAGCGTCGCCTCGGCCTGCTCGAACTGGATTTTCGCGAACATGACGAATGTGAGATCGCCTTCTTCGGTATTGTCGCGGAAGCGATCGGCCAGGGCTCCGGGCGCCTGCTGATGAACGCTGCGATCGAACACGCATGGTCTAGGCCGATCAACCGCTTCTGGGTTCATACCTGCAATTTCGACCATCCGGCCGCCCTCGCCTTCTATCAGCGCTCCGGCTTCAAGCCCTATGCCTTCATGGTCGAGGTTTGCGACGACCCGCGCCTCGATGGCCGCATGCCGCGCGAGGCTGCTCCACACGTGCCGCTGATCGAAGCGTGATCGGCTGACGTCTTTTTGCGGCATGACACGTCCGGTTCCGGCTTGAGCCGATCCGCCGGACCGTGCAAAAGTCCGCGCAGATTCTAATTGATTGATAATGGAGAGACACGATGGATGTCCGCGCCGCAGTAGCCGTACAGGCAGGCAAGCCCTTGGAAGTGATGACGGTTCAGCTCGATGGCCCGCGTGCCGGCGAGGTTCTGATTGAGGTCAAGGCGACCGGCATCTGCCATACCGACGACTTCACCCTGTCGGGCGCCGATCCGGAAGGCCTGTTTCCGGCCATTCTCGGCCATGAGGGTGCGGGCATCGTCGTCGATGTCGGCCCGGGCGTCACCTCGGTGAAGAAGGGTGACCATGTCATCCCGCTCTACACGCCGGAATGCCGCGAATGCTATTCCTGCACTTCGCGCAAGACCAATCTCTGCACCTCGATCCGCGCGACCCAGGGCCAGGGCGTGATGCCCGATGGCACCTCGCGCTTCTCGATCGGCAAGGACAAGATCCACCATTACATGGGCTGCTCGACCTTTGCCAATTACACGGTGCTGCCGGAGATCGCGGTCGCCAAGGTCAACCCGGACGCGCCCTTCGACAAGATCTGCTATATCGGCTGTGGTGTCACGACCGGCATCGGTGCGGTGATCAACACCGCCAAGGTCGAGATCGGTTCGACGGCGATCGTCTTCGGTCTCGGTGGCATCGGGCTGAACGTGCTGCAGGGGCTGCGGCTCGCCGGCGCCGACATGATCATCGGCGTCGACATCAACCCCGACCGCAAGGCCTGGGGCGAAAAGTTCGGCATGACGCATTTCGTCAATCCGAAGGAAGTCGGCGACGACATCGTGCCCTATCTGGTCAACATGACGAAGCGCGGCAACGACCTGATCGGCGGCGCCGACTACACGTTCGACTGCACCGGCAATACCAAGGTCATGCGCCAGGCGCTCGAAAGCTCGCATCGCGGCTGGGGCAAGTCGGTGATCATCGGCGTGGCGGGTGCCGGTCAGGAGATCTCGACGCGTCCGTTCCAGCTGGTGACCGGCCGCAACTGGATGGGCACGGCCTTCGGCGGCGCGCGTGGCCGCACCGACGTGCCGAAGATCGTCGACTGGTACATGGAAGGCAAGATCCAGATCGACCCGATGATCACCCACACCATGCCGCTCGACGACATCAACAAGGGGTTCGAGCTGATGCATTCGGGCGAAAGCATCCGCGGCGTGGTGGTCTATTGAGCAGCACGGCCACATCCGAAACGGCGGCTTATACGGTCGACGTGAGGAGGCTCGACGAGTTCTCCGCACGCGACCTCTATGCCATGCTGAAAATGCGCGTCGACGTCTTTGTCGTTGAGCAGATCTGCGCCTATCCCGAACTCGACGGCAACGATCCCGATTGCTTGCATCTGCGGCTTCTCGACGGCGATGATTTGCTGGCCTGCGCCCGCCTGTGGCGGCCGACGCCGGACGTGCTTCCCCGCATCGGCCGCGTGGCGGTATCGCCCGATCATCGTGGAAAGCGTCTCGGCGAGGCGCTGATGCGCGAGGCCATCGCCGAATGCGGAAAAGTCTATCCGGGCGAACAGATCGAAATCTCCGCCCAGGCGCACCTGCAGAAATTCTACGGCTCGCTCGGTTTCGAGCCGACATCCGAGGAATATCTCGAAGACGGCATTCCCCATGTCGACATGGTAAGGCGGGCCGGCTGATCCTTTGGTCGATGGATCGCCAAACACGACCATCGGCTCGCTTGCCATTCGACGCGCTCGATCTATCTTCGCCTTGGGAAGCTAAGAAAGGAAAAGAGCATGTATAAGTTCGAAGTCTACAAGGACAAGGCAGGCGAATTCCGGTTCCGTTTCAAAGCGAACAACGGCCAGAGCATGTTCTCGTCCGAAGGATATACCGCCAAGGCATCCGCCATGGCCGCGATCGAATCCATCAAGAAGAATGCGCCGGGTGCAACGGTAGACGACCAGACGACGGCAACGGTTTGATGTGCTAATTCGCCTTCCTGTGAACTCTAAACCGCAAGAAGGCGAATACCGTTGATCTATGTCGATGCCGATGCCTGCCCGGTAAAGCCGGAAATCCTGAAGGTCGCGGAGCGCCACGGCCTCGAGGTGACGCTTGTCGCCAATTCCGGCCTTCGTCCCTCGCGCGATCCGATGGTGAAGAACGTCATCGTGTCGGGCGCGTTCGACGCCGCCGATGACTGGATCGCCGAGCGCGCCGGCCCCGGCGATGTCGTCATCACCGCCGACGTGCCGCTCGCCGGCCGTTGCGTAGCCGCTGGTGCATTCGTCACGGGCCCGACTGGCCGCATCTTCGACCAGGCCAATATCGGCATGGCGACGGCCATGCGCGATCTCGGGCAGCATCTGCGCGAGACAGGTGAAAGCAAAGGCTACAATGCGGCCTTCTCGGCGAAGGACAGGTCCGCCTTCGTTGAAACCCTGGACCGGCTCTGCCGCCGCGCCAAATCAGGCGCATAGAAGGATTTCGCAAGGTTTGGAGGCCGCCGATGGCGACGCATGATCACGGCGGAAAGACCCGGTTCCGGAAGGTGAACTGGCGCCATCATCGCCACGGGCCTTTCTTCGTCGCGGCCATCATTGCCGTGGCCTCCCTGCCCGTCCTGCTGTGGCTGCTGCCGGACCTCGCGGCGGCACTCACAGCCATCCTCTTCTTCGTCATCTATCTCGGCCTCATGGCGCTGAGGATTCCCGGTCTCGACGCGGATCGTCTGGAGGCGAGCGGTCAGAATACCGACGAGCCGGCGCCGATCATCCTCGCGGTCACCCTTCTCGCTGCGATCGCTGCCCTGGTCACCCTGTTCGAAGCCCTGAACGACAAGCAGAGTACCGGCGTGCTGGATGTGGCTGTCGGCTTTGCCGCCGTCATCCTTGGCTGGTTCTCGATCCACATGATGTTTTCCGTCCATTACGCCCATCTTTATTGGCGTCCGGGCGACAAGGACGACGGCGTTTCCATCGGCGGGCTCGATTTCCCCGGCACCGACCGGCCTGGCGCCTGGGATTTTCTCTATTTCGGCTATGTGATCGGCATGACGGCGCAGACCTCGGATGTCGGGATCACGGCAACTGACATGCGCAGAATCAACCTTCTGCATTCCGTTGTGTCTTTCTTTTTCAACACGGTGCTGGTAGCCGCTGCAGTCAACGCGGTCGTTTCGCTGGCGACCTGACCAACCTGAAAACCAAGGAGCGAAGCCGATGAAGATCATCTCCCAGAATACCGCCTTCGGCGGCATGCAGGGCGTCTTCGCCCATGATTCCGAAGCCTGCAAGGTCGAGATGACCTTTGCCGTTTTCGTGCCGCCGCAGGCGATCAGCGAACCGCGTCCGGTTCTCTGGTACCTGTCGGGTCTGACCTGCACCCATGCCAATGTCATGGAGAAGGGCGAATATCGCCGGCTGGCCGCCGAGCTCGGCCTGATCATCGTCTGCCCGGACACGAGCCCGCGCGGCAATGACGTGCCGGACGAGCTGACCAACTGGCAGATGGGCAAGGGTGCCGGCTTCTATCTCGATGCCACGGAAAAGCCCTGGGCCGATAACTACCAGATGTATAGCTACATCACCGAGGAATTGCCGAAGCTCGTCGGCGAGCAGTTCCGCGTGGACATGAGCCGCCAGGGCATTTTCGGCCATTCGATGGGCGGTCACGGCGCCATGACGATAGCGTTGAAAAATCCCGATCGCTTCAAGAGCTGCTCGGCTTTCGCCCCGATCGTTCAGCCGTCGACGGCCGACTGGTCAGCTCCTGCGCTTGAAAAATATCTCGGCGCAGATAAGTCCGCCTGGAGACAATACGACGCCTGCGCGCTGGTGGAAGATGGCGCCCGATTCCCCGAATTCCTGATCGACCAGGGCAAGGCCGACAGTTTCCTCGATAACGGCCTGCGCCCATGGCTGTTCGAAGAAGCGGTGAAGGGAACCGATATCGGCCTGACGCTCAGGATGCACGAGCGTTATGACCATTCCTACTATTTCATCTCGACCTTCATGGAAGACCATCTGCGCTGGCACGCCGAGCGGCTCCGGTAATCCTTGACCGGGAGAAACAGCCGGCGGACTGGCCGCCGGCTGGACCTTCATAAAGCTTCAGACCTTGCGGCGGTTATCGACGGAGAAAGCGCCCGCTCCCGCAAAGACCAGATAAAGGAAGACGAAGCAGAACAGGATGGCGGCATCGCCGCCGTTCGGCGCTGGCCAGAAGCTGCGCGGCGCGTGCGCCATGAAATAGGCGAACGCCATCTGGCCGGAAAGAATGAAGGCCACCGGCCGCGTCAGGAAGCCGATGGTGATCAGGATGCCGCCGATGAACTCGAGAAGCGCGGCAAACAGCATTAAGGTGGATAGCGGTCCGCCCTCGCCCTGCGGCACTGGAAAGGCGAACAATTTCATCGTGCCATGCTCGATGAACAGCAGGCCGGTCATAATTCTCAAGGCCGCGAGACCTTGGTCTCTATAGGCCGCCAGACGATCGAAAAATCCCATTTAGCTCTCCCGGGTTGCGATGCGCTCCAGCGATAAACTTGAGTAGGATTCGCCAGAAATCACATTTATGGCATCGGTCGCTAATATGCGATAGCCGGACTTTTGTCCCTGTGGATCAACGCTTCTAGTGCCGCTGGCTTTCTGAAAGTGCGGTCAGGACGGCACTGCGACGCGGGTCTTTGAGTTGGAATTCCGAAGCGATCCGGTCGGCGATCTTTTCCGCCAGCACTCTGTTGCCGCCCTCGGCGACGAAACGCAGCACGGACATTTCGAACGATCCCTCGGCGATCGGCTCGCCGGATCCGACCGAGACGGCCTTGACGGTAACGGTAGCGGAATAGCGGGTGCCGAGAAGCGCCGGCGTGCGTTTCGCCTCGCCGATCCTCACGGTCAATATCGTCCGTGGAAGCATGAAGGAACGCGTGGTCGCCTGTATGGAGGCGTCGACAAGGCTGTCGGTCCAGGCGATGAGGTCCGTCGGGACGTCGGGCTGGGCGGTAACGAAGGCGCCGCGCACGTCATAGAGCATCCGCTCCGCGGCATTCTCCTTCTCCGGCATGCGAAAGCCCGTCAGCAGCACCAAGGCCAACGAAACAGCTACGACACGCGATGAGACAAACAACATGCAGGCATCCGGAACAACGAGCCTGCATGTTGCGGTGTTAGGGTTAGGGAAGCCTTAAATCGCTGGGCTCAGCGCGTGAAAAACGGCGGCGGCCGCCTGCAATTCGTCATGGCGCTGCTCGCGACGGTGCTGCGCTTCCGCATCCGTGCCCCACTGCTCGCTCGTCCAGTCCTCATCGAGATGCGCGAGATGCCATGCCTCGTCGGCCGAGAGCCGGCCGTCGGCGAAGGCGAGCGCCAGGATTGCCGAGCCCGTCAGCGTTGTCACGGTGTGGAGAACGGCAAGCTCGATCGGCGTGTCGTATTTCCTGAGTGCCGACGAGAAGGCGGCGGTGGCGTCGCGCGGCTGCTCCTTTGGCATCACGCCTTCGATCAACTCGAAACGTGCGCCATGCTGCTCAGCGATCCAGTCGAGGATCGGATCCCATTGCTGTTGCTGGCGCAGCACCAGATTTTCTGGGTTTTCCGCACGGTAGCAAAGCATGTCGCTGGAGGAGAAGCGCAGAATGTCCTCGAACACGGCCTGCGGCTCGGTGGCAATGCCGTCGATCGCGGTATTGACCAGTCGCGTGATGGGCATGGTGCGGGGATCGATCACGTCGACCTGGCTCGCCCATTCGTCGCGCAGCAGTTCGGCGAGCCGCGGCGTCGGTACGGCAAGCGAGTTCTTCGCCGGCGTCTTCACCGGCCGCCCGTCGAGATGCACTGCATGACCTTCCTCGCCCTCGACGACCGATACCTCGGTGTAGAAGCGCTTCGGCAGCGGCTTCTGCATCTGGATCTGCGCACGGCGCGTCGGATCTGGATGGCTCATCGCCTCGGACGGATCGGGAAACAGTTCACGCATGCTTTTTTATTCCTTAGCCGATATGGGCCAGTATCTCGCTCGGATGATTGACGATGGCATCGGCGCCGGCTTGTTTCAGCTCCTCGACCGAGGCATAGCCCCAGGAGACGCCGATCGCGGTTGCGCCTGCTGCCTTTGCCATCTGCATATCGTAGATGGCGTCCCCGACGACAAGGGTATCGGCCGCTCGCATTCCGGTTTCGTCGCAGCATTCCGTCACCATTGCCGGATGCGGCTTGGACGGGCAGTCGTCGGCTGTGCGCGAGGCGATGAACTTGAAGCCGTGGGTCCGCTTGACGCTGTCCAGGCCGCGGCGCGACTTGCCGGTAACGGCGCCGAGAAGGATCTCGTCGCGTGCCTCGAGCGTGTCCATCAGTTCGCGGATGCCGTCGAACAGCGGCTCGCGATAATCGAGATCGGCGCGGACGACGGAAAACAGCGACTTGTAATAGGCCATCATCTCGACCGCCTCGTCATCGACATGCTGCTTGCCCTGCATGCGGGCGATCGCGATGTCGAGCGTCAGGCCGATGATCGCCTTGGTATCCTCGAAAGACGGCTCGGGCTTGCCGAAATGCACGAAGGTGCGCCGCATGGTTTCGTGGATCAGGCCCGCGCTGTCGACCAGCGTGCCGTCGCAATCGAAAAGAACAAGCTTCATTCGTCGTCGTCCCTTGCACCGTTTTCCATGTCGAAGCCGAGCAGGTTCCAGCTCTGCACCATGTGCGGCGGTAGCGGCGCCGTCACCTTCAGGCGTCCGCCGGATGGATGCGGGATATCGATATGCCGCGCGTGCAGATGCAGCTTCTTCTGGATGCCGCCCGGGAACGGCCAGTTGATGTCATCGTCGAAATATTTCGGATCGCCGATGATCGGGTGACCGATGGAGAGCGCGTGGACGCGCAGCTGGTGAGTACGGCCCGTATAGGGTTCCATCTCCAGCCAGGCGAGCGCCTGTGCTGCGGTTTCCAGCACGCGGTAATAGGAAATGGCGTGGTCGGCCCCCTCCTCGCCGTGCTTGGCGATCCGCATACGGTCACCGTCCGGTGTCTGTTCCTTGACGAGCCATGACGAGAGCTTGTCCTCACGCTTGCGCGGCACGCCCTTGACCAGCGACCAGTAGGTCTTCTTGGTATCACGCTCGCGAAACGCCGCAGTCAGCTTCTGCGCCGCACCGCGGGTGCGGGCGATGACGAGAACGCCGGATGTGTCGCGGTCGAGGCGGTGGACGAGCCTGGGCTTCTCGCCTTTCGGGCTGAGCCAGGATTCGAGCATCTGGTCGATATGGCGGGTCACGCCGGAACCACCCTGGACGGCGAGGCCTGCCGGCTTGTTCAGCACGATCACCTTGTCATCCTCATGCAGGACCATGCGCTGCAGCAACTCGTAGTCGCCGGCATGCTTGAGGTCCTTGCCGGCGATCGGCCCCTTCTTGGCGTCGGTATCGATCGGCGGCACGCGCACCATTTGTCCGGGCTGGACGCGCGTGTCCGTCTTCACGCGGCCTCCGTCGACGCGCACCTGTCCGGAACGGAGCAGTTTCTGCAGCGGGCCGAAGCCAAGACCCGGGTAATGGATCTTGAACCAGCGGTCGAGGCGCATGCCTGCCTCGTCCGCTTCGACGGGGATATGCTCGATGCCTGCCATCAAAGCTCTTTCTTATATCTCAATGATGGGCGGTCTTTAGAGCATTGCCCGCCCGAGCGCCAGCCCGCCGAAAACGGCAAGCAAGGAGATGACGACGCTCGCTGCAATATAGAGCCCGGCCTCCATGGTCGCGCCGCGCTCAAGCAGTGCGAGTGCATCGAGGGAGAAGGCCGAAAAGGTAGTGAAGCCGCCGAGAAAGCCGGTCACCAGCAGGAGGCGCATTTCCGGCGAAGCGTTCAGACGTCTTGCGATGACTTCGGTGAGGAGCCCGATGGCGAAACAGCCGACGATATTCACTGTCAATGTTCCCCATGGGAAAGCCGGTCCGAAGCGACGCAGCGTCCACGCTCCGACGAGGTATCGGCAGACCGATCCCACCGCTCCGCCGAAAGCAACGATCAGCATGTTCATCATCTATTCAACTCTTGGATGTGGAAAATCTTGATAATCCGGCGAAAAACGCCATCTCGTTAAAATGCGCGGGTTTTGCTTAAATTCCGGACAAGAAGGCCAACCTTAAATCTGTAAGATCGAAGGTAGAGAAGCCTATGACCCAGATAGTAGCCATATCCGCCAACACGGCGGCGATGAACATCGAAGCGCTCCGCACGCCGCGCCGTATCTCGGTGAAGGACCAGGTGCAGGATGTCAAGGCGGATGCGGAGAAGAATGCCAAGCGCGCCCAGAACGTCAGCGACCCGCATGCGCTGGACGCCATGGTGCCCGCTGTCACCATCGGACTGGAACTGATGACCACGGGCCGGCAGCCGCAACAGCACGTTCCTGTCCGCCAAGTCGAGGCCGCATATCGCGACCTGGAAGACTGACATCCTCTCTCTGATGGAAACGCGCTCTCGTCATCAGATGCCGAGCGCGACAAGCCCGACGGTCTGCATTCCTGGCGCGAGCTTCCGCAGCCCGAGAGGCATCGCGAAATAGATCCTTTTCGCAAGCGGGCGGATGATCGAGAGCCACGCACCGGCGTAAAGCCGTCCCTTCCAGGAGAAAGGCAGACTATATCCCTGGAGCGGCACGACTTTGTTGGTCCAGGACTGCTTGTAGTCGCCATCGCCGCCGAGCAGGTCATAGCTATCCGCACCGTTGTCGATCAGCCAGCAGACGGTCATCTCCATCTGCACCTTGCCGGGCGAAAGGTTCCTGAGCGCCCAGTCGAAGGCGCCAAGATAGGCGTAGTAATGACCGCTTCTGAGGAAGCCGAGTTCCATCGCGACGGGCTTGCCGCCGACGGCAAGCACCGAAAGACAGGCGCCGTTCAGCGTCACGGGATCGCCGGTTAGCGTCGCCAGAAATGCTTCGAACCCCGCAAAGGAAAAGCCACTGCTCGTCCGGCCTGTTTCGCGAAGCCATGTGCGCTTCATCGCGGCGCATTCCCGCACCAAGTCGGCAAAGCGGCTGTCGCAGGGCCATATCACCTCGAAATTCAGCTCGCCGCCCCGCGCCAGATGGTTGCGGCGGCGGTTGCGATTGCGCTTCTTCAGCTTGCCGCCCTGCGAGCGGTAGTCTTCGGAACCGGAAAACTGCGTGAGGTCCAGCACGGCGCTTTCACCGCCATAGCCGGGGATCGGGGGCTTTGCCGCAAACAGCGGGATGAGCGGCGAATGTTCCGGCACGGGATAGAACAGGGCGACGTCGCAGTCGGGCTCCTGCATGATGCGGGCCAGAAGCTCGTGGGTCGTCTCGTCCGACATATGGGCGTCGTCGTAGAGAAGATTGCAATATTGCGAATGGGGCGCCCCGAGATTCTGGAGGACGCGGATACCGCCGTTCGTCTGGATCATCAGCGGCCAGACGGCAGTCAACATGTCGCCCCTCCATACCGTCTTGATCCTGAAGCGCGGCGCCTGGGGCATATCGGCAAAAGCGGCGATCCAGCCGCGACACCAATCGAATGTCTGGAAATAGGCGAGACGGTCGCCGCAGCGGGCCTCGAGGTCACGCCAGGCGGCAGCTATCGCATCGATCTCGGCAAGTGTGGTGAAGCGCCAGAAATGCAGCGCAGCCTCGTCTATTGCGCCCGACATGTCACCCTCCGGAGAACCAGCCCGTCAACCAGACTGAAATTTAGCGAAAGGAATTAAACGAGAGATTACGGAAATCGCCCGACTTGCCGACATTCAGTCGCAATTTCGTGGGGCGAGGACACCCTCACCCCAATTCTGACCATCTGCCGTCGACGCGCGTTACTCGTGCCCTGTACCGGTCGTTCCCGCGGCCTTGACCGGCAGCAGCACCTCGACCGGGCCCGCCTTCTCGAAGGTGAGCGTGAGCAGGACGCTGTCGCCCGCCTTGAACGGCGCCTTCACCTTCATGAACATGAGATGGAAACCGCCCGGCTTCAGCTCGACGGTTCCGCCTGCTGGAACGGCGACGCCGTCGTTGAGCTTGCGCATGCGCATCGTCTCGCCCTGCATCGCCATTTCGTGGATCTCGACCGTGCCGGCGGAAGGCGATGTTGCGGAGACCAGCCGGTCATCGATGGCACCCTTGTTTGTCACCGTCAGGTAACCGCCGCCGACCGGCTGGCCCGGCAGCATTGCCCGGGCATAGGCGCTGGTCACCGTGATATCGCCGGCCGTATAGGTGCCCGCATTCTCAACCTTGGCCTCCGCGGCGCTCGTGCTCGCGTCCATGTGCATGGCCGAATGGTCGTGGCCAGCCTGCGCCGCGGTATCCGCCGCCACGACCCGCAAGGTCGGTGCCGGGCTTTTCAGAGTATGCGGATCGGCGCCATCCTTTGCCACATCGGTCCATGCCTCCTGCTTGTCACCGCAAAGCTGCACGGTGGGAAATGCCAGGTTTGCCCCGGCCTCGATGCCTGAAACTTTGCCTTGGATGTTGAACGTGTCGTAGAAGGCATCCGCCAGTTCTCCGCCCTTCCAGCGGATCTCGACCGGGCCGGACGTGACCTTGTCGCCGTGATTGTCATAGGTTTTCGCATAGGTGCCGGTGATGATCTCGAGCTGCCAGCCGGGCTTGGGCTGCGGCTTGGCGAACACGAAGCCCTCGGGAAGCGAGATTCGCACCTCGTTGGTCGGCTGGCCGTCGCAGCCATGCGGAACCTGCAGCGCGATGACCGTGGTTTTCTCTGCGGTCACGTTCGGAGTGGCGAAACTGACATGCGCCTCGGCCTGCTGCCAGCCTGCGCTCAGGCAAAGGCCGGTAACGGCCAGAATCATCTTGGTCTTCATTCTCATCCCCATGCGGTGACAGCCCTGCTGTGCGACCGCTCTCGTCATTCGTCGATGGTCGAAATATCCGGTCAGACGTGGGATGGCGGGCCGCGGGATGTCGCCCTGTCGATGGTGAGCGTGTCGGATGGTGGCTGGCGAGGCAAGGCCGGCCTTGCGATGTCCCAGCGGGGCTCAAGTATCCAGCCGTTTGAAACAGGAGCGGGAAGCGCCACCGGGCCGGCCAGCATGCAGTGATCGCAGTGGATGGCGGCCGTGCCGGGCTCGTGCCTGGAGTTCTCCGAGCAGATGACCGCAAACGTGCCATCCGGCAGGCGATAGACTTCGGAAAACGCATCGGCGGACGGCGCTGCGTGACCGGGCTGGGTGGACCAGCCGATCAGCGACAGGATCACGATGCAGGCAATCTGCATCATCCTGGACGCGTGCCGCATGCGTTTCAAATCCCTTGTCCTCCCCTTGTCACACCTGGATAACGCAAATCCCGAGCGGGTACAAAGACTATGCGCGTGCCTATCGTCCTTGAATCAGATCAAGCCGCAGCCGTTCTGCGACGGAAATCATGTTCGGCGCGACATTCTGCCCTTGCCAAAGCAACCGCTCCAACGATAATGAGCCGCAGACCCGTTGGGAGAAGCCGCTTCGATGCGGTGCCGAAGGAGCAACCGCCCCGGAAACTCTCAGGCAAAAGGACCACGGGAAGACTGCAGGAACTCTGGAGAGAAGCTTTCCGTGAAGGGGGCTCGCCGAAGGGATAACAATCTCAGGCGACAAGGACAGAGGGGGCTCGAAACGGTGCGGAAACGCGCCAGATATTGAGCCGGCGCGCGACCTGGTATCCAGGCCCGCCAAACCTGGAGGCGTCTTTTGGACGATCAATCGGTTCTTCACACGACCCCGCTGCACGCATTGCATCTCTCGCTCGGTGCGAAAATGGTGCCCTTCGCCGGATATGACATGCCAGTGCAATATCCGCTCGGCGTGATGAAGGAACATCTTCACACCCGTGCGGCCGCCGGCCTGTTCGACGTGTCCCATATGGGCCAGGTGATTGTGAAGGCAAAGTCCGGTTCCTACGAGGACGCCGCCCTCGCACTCGAAAAGCTCGTGCCCGTCGATATTCTCGGCCTGAAGGAAGGCCGTCAGCGCTACGGCTTCTTCACCGACGCGAACGGTGGCATTCTCGACGACCTGATGATCACCAATCGCGGCGACCATCTGCTGGTCGTCGTCAACGCCGCTTGCAAGGATGCCGACCTCGCCCACATGAAGGCGAACCTGCCGAATTGCGACGTGACGCTTCTTGACGACCGCGCTCTCGTCGCCCTGCAGGGACCCCGCTCCCAGGCGGTGCTGGCCGAACTCTGGGCCGGCGTTTCCGGCATGAAATTCATGGACGTGCGCGAAGTGCCGCTGCACGACGTACCCTGCATCATCTCCCGGTCCGGTTATTCGGGCGAGGATGGCTTTGAAATCTCCATTCCTGCCGACAAGGCGGAGGAAATCGCCAAGGCTTTGCTCGGGCATCCCGATTGCGAGGCGATCGGTCTCGGCGCGCGCGACAGCCTGCGTCTCGAAGCCGGCCTGTGTCTCTACGGAAACGACATCGATGCGACGACCTCGCCGATCGAGGCCTCGCTTGAATGGGCAATCCAGAAGGCACGCAAGGCCGGTGGTGATCGCGAGGGCGGTTTCCCGGGCGCCGAGCGCATCCTCGGCGAATTGGCAAACGGCACCACCCGCCGCCGTGTCGGCCTGAAGCCCGAAGGCAAGGCGCCGGTGCGCTCTCATGCCAAGCTTTACGCCGATGCCGAGGGCAAGACCGAACTCGGCGAAGTCACCTCCGGCACCTTTGGACCGTCGGTCGAAGGACCGGTTGCGATGGGTTATCTGCCGGTCAGCCATGCCTCTGCCGGTACCACTGTTTATGCGGAAGTGCGCGGCAAATACCTGCCGATGACCGTCGCCGCCCTGCCCTTCATCACGCCCACCTACAAACGCTAAAAATCTTCCGGAGAGAACCCATGCTGAAATTTACCGCTGAACACGAATGGCTGAAACTTGAGGACGGTGTTGCCACTGTCGGCATCACCGCCCATGCCGCCGAGCAGCTCGGCGACCTCGTCTTCGTCGAACTGCCGGAAGTCGGCGCCGAACTGACCAAGGACGGCAATGCCGCGACCGTCGAGAGCGTCAAGGCCGCTTCCGACGTCTATGCGCCGCTCGATGGCGAAGTAACCGAAGTCAACCAGGCGATCGTCGACGATCCGTCGCTCGTCAATTCCGATCCGCAGGGCGCTGCCTGGTTCTTCAAGCTGAAGCTGAAGAATGCTGCAGACGCCGATGCGCTGATGGACGAAGCAGCCTACAAGGACCTGATCGGATGACCGACAGCACCGATTTTCACTTCACCGACTACAACCCGTATGACTTCGCCAACCGGCGTCACATCGGCCCCTCCCCGACTGAGATGGCCGACATGCTCAAGGTCATCGGCTACAAGTCGCTCGACGCCCTGATCGATGCCACGGTGCCCTCCTCCATCCGCCAGCAGAACCCGCTGGCCTGGGGTGCGGCACTGACCGAACGCGAAGCGCTCGACAAGATGCGTGAGACGGCCAACAAGAACCAGGTCCTGACCTCGTTGATCGGCCAGGGCTATTACGGCACCGTCACGCCTCCCGTCATCCAGCGCAATATCCTGGAAAACCCCGCCTGGTACACGGCCTACACGCCTTACCAGCCGGAAATTTCGCAAGGCCGTCTCGAAGCGCTGCTGAACTTCCAGACGATGATCTCGGACCTGACCGGCCTCGACGTCGCCAATGCCTCGCTGCTTGATGAGGCGACCGCCGCTGCCGAAGCCATGGCGCTCTGCCAGCGTCAGGCGAAGACCAAGGCGACCGCCTTCTTTGTCGACAAGGCCTGCCATCCGCAGACGATCGCACTGATCGAAACGCGCGCCGCACCGCTCGGCTGGAGCGTTGTCATCGGCGACCCGATGACCGATCTCGATCCGGTCGACGTCTTCGGTGCGATCTTCCAGTATCCGGGCACGAACGGCGAAGTCCGCGACTTCACCGGCCTGATTTCCCGCCTGCACCAGACCGGTGCGGTCGCTGCCGTCGCCGCCGACCTCCTGGCCCTGACACTTCTGAAGTCGCCCGGCGAAATGGGTGCCGACATCGCCATCGGTTCGTCGCAGCGTTTCGGCGTTCCGGTCGGTTACGGTGGTCCGCATGCCGCCTACATGGCCGTCAAGGATGCGCACAAGCGCGCCATGCCCGGCCGTCTGGTCGGCGTTTCGGTCGATGCCCGCGGCAACCGCGCCTATCGCCTGTCGCTGCAGACCCGCGAACAGCATATCCGCCGCGAAAAGGCGACGTCGAATATCTGCACCGCGCAGGTCCTGCTCGCCGTCATGGCCTCCATGTACGGCGTCTTCCATGGCCCTCAGGGCCTGAAGGCGATTGCCCAGGCCGTGCACAAGAAGGCCGTGCTGATGGCCAAGGGCCTGGAAAAGCTCGGCTTCACCATCGAGCCGGACACGTTCTTCGACACGATCACCGTCGATGTCGGCCACATGCAGGGCCTCGTCCTCCGCGCAGCCGTCGCCGAGGGCGTCAACCTGCGCAAGGTCGGCGAGACGAAGATCGGCATGTCGCTCGACGAGCGCACACGGCCCGCGACACTGGAAGCCGTCTGGCGCGCCTTCGGCGGTGACTTCAAGGTCTCCGATTTCGAGGTCGAATATCGCCTGCCGAACGCGCTTCTCAGAAAATCGGATTACATGACTCATCCGATCTTCCACATGAACCGCGCCGAAAGCGAGATGACCCGTTACATCCGTCGCTTGTCCGACCGTGACCTCGCGCTCGACCGGGCGATGATCCCGCTCGGCTCCTGCACGATGAAGCTGAACGCGACGGCGGAAATGCTGCCGATCACCTGGCCGGAATTTTCCGACATCCATCCCTTCGTTCCGCAGGATCAGGCGCTGGGCTACAAGGAGATGATCGACGATCTGTCTCAGAAACTCTGCCAGGTCACCGGTTACGACGCCTTCTCAATGCAGCCTAATTCCGGCGCGCAGGGTGAATATGCGGGTCTTCTGACCATCCGCAACTACCACATTGCCAATGGCGACACGCATCGCGACGTCTGCCTGATCCCGACATCCGCGCATGGCACCAACCCGGCCTCGGCCCAGATGGTCGGCATGAAGGTCGTGGTCGTGAAAGTGCGCGACAACGGCGATATCGACCTCGACGATTTCCGCGCCAAGGCCGAACTGCATGCCGCAAACCTCTCCTGCTGCATGATCACCTATCCTTCGACGCATGGCGTGTTCGAGGAGACGGTGAAGGAGATCTGCGACATCACCCACAAGCATGGTGGCCAGGTCTATCTCGACGGCGCCAACATGAATGCCATGGTCGGCCTGTCACGCCCCGGTGATATCGGCTCGGACGTCAGCCACCTCAACCTGCACAAGACCTTCTGCATCCCGCATGGCGGCGGCGGTCCCGGCATGGGCCCGATCGGCGTCAAGGCCCATCTGGCGGCCCATCTCCCCGGTCATCCCCAATGGGACGGCCGTGAAGGCGCGGTTTCGGCAGCTCCGTTCGGCTCGCCGTCGATCCTGCCGATCTCCTGGTCCTACTGCTTGATGATGGGCGGCGAAGGCCTGACGCAGGCGACGAAGGTAGCGATCCTCAACGCCAACTACATCGCGGCTCGCCTCAAGGGCGCTTATGACGTGCTCTACAAGTCGGAAGCCGGCCGCGTGGCGCATGAATGCATCATCGATACCCGACCGCTCAACGCCTCTGCCGGCGTGACCGTCGACGATGTTGCAAAACGCCTGATCGACTGCGGTTTCCATGCCCCGACCATGAGCTGGCCGGTCGCCGGTACTCTCATGGTCGAGCCGACGGAATCGGAGACCAAGGCCGAGCTCGACCGCTTCTGCGAGGCGATGCTGGCGATCCGCGAGGAAGCCCGTGCCATCGAGGATGGCCGGATGGACAAGACCAACAACCCGCTGAAGAATGCTCCCCACACGGTGGAAGACCTCGTCGGCGAATGGGATCGTCCTTACTCCCGCGAGCAGGCCTGCTACCCACCGGGCGCTTTCCGCGTCGACAAATACTGGTCGCCGGTCAACCGCGTCGACAATGTCTATGGTGACCGCAACCTCGTCTGCTCCTGCCCGCCGCTGGAAGACTACGCCGAAGCGGCCGAATAGGCGCTGCTCCGGAACAGTTTGGAAAGGCCGCCGTCGTGCGGCCTTTTCTCTATTTTTCGACTAGCCCTTGCTTATGTCCAATTGTTCTCTATTTTAGGTTACATCGAACTTTGCTAGCGACTCGTCCGCTGCCTCAAGGCGCTTTCTGATTTTCTCTCATCGTCGATCTAGCGCCGGCCGTTTGGGCCGGTAAATTGCAGCGATTGAAAGGAAATCGTTATGAATACGGGTACCGTCAAGTGGTTCAACAGCACCAAGGGTTTTGGTTTCATTCAGCCGGATAACGGCGGCCAGGACGTTTTCGTCCACATCTCCGCAGTGGAGCGCGCAGGCCTCCGCTCGCTGAATGATGGTCAGAAGATCAGCTACGAAATCGTCCAGGACAAGCGTTCGGGCAAGAGCTCCGCTGACAACCTGCGGGCTGAATAAGTTTGTTATTGCGCCGCGCGACCACGGATGTACTGGCGCGCAGGGTGCAATGACTGTGGAAGGTCGGGCTTCATCTCCCGGCCTTTTGTTTTTTCCGGAATAGTCGTAATGCCATGGCCGGCATCCCTTTTCGCCCGCCCCGGGTGATCCTGGGTCAAGCCGATACCGACTGGACCCACGAGATAGCGGCCTCACCGCATTAGGAGATTTTTTTGCAGGTATTAGTCAGAGACAACAATGTCGATCAAGCCCTTCGCGTTCTGAAGAAGAAGATGCAGCGCGAAGGCATTTTTCGCGAGATGAAGGCGCGCAGCGCCTACGAGAAGCCGTCTGAAAAGCGCGCCCGTGAAAAGGCTGACGCCATTCGGCGCTCGCGCAAGCTCGCGCGGAAGCAGGCCCAGCGCGAAGGACTGCTGCCGGCACCAAAGAAGAAGGTTATCGCGCGCGGCCGTTAAGGCTCCGATCGATTGCCGCGGTCGAATGGGGATGTGCAGCCGCACACCCCGCCGCTTCGCGATATCCCGACCGGGATCGCCAGGGAGGACGATATGACAGCGACCAAGGACCAGTTCTTCAAGCCTGGCAAGATGTCCGCACAGGCCAAGGCCGAGCAGACCAACTCTGTGGTGCGGGATATTCTCGACGCAGAGGTGTCCGCACGGGACAAGAAGACGGAAAAGCTGCGCGCTCTCCGCCTTGCCCAGCAGGAAGAGGATGCTGCGAGGAAACTCGCCGAACCTGCCCAGAAGAAGCGAAGCCGCGCATCCGCGACCAAATAGCACTGGCTGTTTGGCGAGGCCGTTCTGGCCTTAATCCAGGCATTTTATCTTGCATTTGAACCATTTCGGGCCTTCTGCGTTATGAGCCCAAGGCCGATTGCGTAAGGGCGCTCCCTTTGCAGTCCATGGGTGTCATGTCATTCGAGACACTCGCCGCCTTTCCTTCTCGGCAACAGGACGCCGGGTTGCGGGAGGGTAGGGTTTGCATGTGAGGACAGAATGCTTCAGGACAATACTTCGTCGACAATGGTGCTCGCTTCGGATGACCTCGAGCTCTTGCAGAAATTTCTCGAGGCGTGGTGCGAGGAAAACGATGTCGACCCTAATAGCGACCAAGCGCGGTTCATAGCCTCGGGGCTTTTCAACTGGTACCAGTTCGAACTTGCCGATCGCGCGCTGATGAAGACGGAACCTCCGGAAGAGCTTCCGGAATCAACCGAACTGAAGCAATTGCTGCGTCAGCTTGCGGCCGCCTGATAAGGCGTCCCTTGGTCGTTATCCCCTTGTTATTGGCAGGTTATCAGCGACATTTTCGTCGCTTGTTCCGCGAGCGATTGCCCTGACTTAGATACTTCCCCTATCAGTGCTTCTGCCTACTGCCCTTTGTGAGGGGCTGCAGGTTTTAAGTGATAAGCATGCATGAGGAAGTACCGTTTTGAATAATGCATCATCAAAGAAAATCAGCCCGCTTGTCGGCGGGATTGTTGCTGCTGTCGTCATCTTCGGGGCAGCTCAGCTCTTCTACACCATTCGCGGCCCGGTCTATGCCGATCCCAGCAGTGATCCCGGCACGGTCACGGTTCGCCCTATCGTCAAGGACGATGGCGTGAAGAACATGACCACGTCGGTTGTCATCGCGCTGGCCGGTGGCGTCATCGTCGCCCGCGCGCTCCGTCGTCGCAACGCCCAGGCCTGAGCCTGACCAATATAAGCTGAAATTTGAAGGCTGGCCGCGCCTGCGGCCAGCCTCGGTTCTTTTAAAGTCCGTGCTGACTATGCCGCCTGCGGGATGCGGGCGATGACCTTGATCTCGAAATCGAAACCGGCGAGCCAGTTCACGCCGATGGCCGTCCAGTTCGTATAGGGCTTTTCGCCAAGCATCTTCATGCGCACGGCCTGGACCGTATCGAACTGGTTCTGCGGATCGGTGTGGAACGACGTCACATCGATGATGTCGCTGAAATCGGCGCCGGCTGCCTTCAGCACGGCGGCGAGGTTGTTGATGGCGAGTTCCACCTGCTTTTCGAAATCCGGTTCCGGCGTGCCGTCCTCGCGGCTGCCGACCTGGCCGGAAACGAACAACAGGTCGCCGGAGCGGACCGCCGCCGAATAGCGGTTGGTCTCGTAGAGATCCTGGCGGCCGGCGGGGAATACAACGTCACGTTTGGTCATGTTTCTGCTCCTGTCTGACCGGGAGGACATTTCTTCTCGATGCCCTGCCCTTCACGTTTTGAAGCGAGCTTGATATACGCTTCGTATGTAGACATATAGTTAGCATACGTCGCGTATGTCAATGCACATACCGAGCGTATGTTACCCAGGAGATTGATGATGGTTGCCAGAAAGCGCTCCGAAATGATGGAGGAAACGCGCGCCAAGCTCATGCAGGCGGCGCGCAAATCCTTCGCGGAAAAGGGCTATGCGGCGTCGTCCATGGATGATTTCACCGCTGCGGCCGGCCTGACGCGCGGCGCTCTCTATCATAATTTCGGCGACAAGAAGGGCCTGCTGCAGGCGGTAATCGACCAGATCGATGCCGAGATGCTGGCCCGCATGCGTTCAGCGGCAAAGGCCAAGGGCGGAAGCCTGTGGGAGATCTTCGTTGCCGAGGGTGTCGCCTATATCGAGATGGCGATCGAGCCTGAAATCCAGCGGATCGTCATGCTCGACGGCCCCGCAGTGCTCGGTGATCCGTCGCAGTGGCCGAACCAGAATGCCTGCCTGCGCACCACCACCGAGACCATCAAGGCATTGATCGAGGAAGGCACGGTGAAGCCGGTCGATGCCGAGGCTGCCGCAAGGCTGATCAACGGCGCGGCCCTCAATGCCGCACTATGGATTGCTGCTGCCGAAGATCCGCAGGATGTGCTGGCCAAGGTGGTAGACGCTTTCCAGCAGCTGGCGAGCGGCCTGCTGCGGGACGATCGGTGAAGCAGTGGACGGCAAGGTGGTGGCAGGCGGGTCTCCATCTTGCCTTTTCGTGAGACCTGAGCGATAGCGGGCGATCAATTTCAGGTGAAATCCCGTGTTCCTCTCCGAAGCGCTGGCCATTGGCTCGGCTGTCTGCATTGCCTTGAGCTCGATGTTGATCAACGAGCTGAATGGCCGCGTGCCGCTGATGCGGCTGGCCCGCTGGCAGCTCACATCCGCATTCATTCTGACCGCTCTGGCCGCCACGATCGTCGGCGGCTGGTCGACGCTCGGCTGGTGGCAGATGGAGGCGTTGATCGGCTCCAGCCTTGCGGGGATCGTCATCGCCTCCACCACCTATTTCGCCGCGATCTATGTTGCCGGGCCGCGTGTGACCGCCCTGCTCTTCTCGCTCGCATCACCTTTCGCATTGCTGTTCGGCTATCTCGCCTTCGGCGAGACGATCACCGGGCTGCAGGGGCTTGGTGTCGTCCTGATCCTTGTCGGCATTGTCATCGCGATCGGCGTGCGTCGCCGACGCCCGCCGCCGATGATCCCGCTGGCTGACGGTGAGCCGATCGAGTCACCCGCCCCACCGGCGCAGGCTCCGTCATTGATCGGCATCATGCTCGGTGTCGTCACCGCCTTGGGACAGGCGCTCGGAAGCCTGCTCGCTCGACCGGCCATGGCCTCCGGCGTCGAGCCGTTCACCGCCATGGCCGTGCGCTCCGGCTTTGCGGTGATCATCTTCTGGGCGATCCTTGCTCTGCCGGCGCTTCGCCGGGATACCGCGCCTTTCGCCCGGCGGGATCTCGGACTTGCCGTCACCGCCGCCTTCTTCGGCACGGCGCTGGGCATGTCGCTCCTGATGGCGGCGCTGGCAATCGGCAATGTCGGCATCGTCTCGACCCTGTCTTCGATGACGCCGATCGTCATCCTGCCCATGGTCTGGCTGAAGAGCAGACAGATGCCCAGGGCGTCGGCCTGGGGCGGTGCGGCGCTCGCAATCGTCGGCACCGCGCTGATCAGCCTGAAGTAAGCGCGATCAAAATCACGTCAGGTGGTTGAGATGATTGGCGGTTTCGGACATGTGGGATGCCAACGTCCCTTCCGCTGGTAGTCCCCCCGTGTTTCATCTCGTCAAAGCCCTGCTCTGCCTCTATGTCGTCACCCGCTTCATCCTGCCGCTGCCCTGGCCGAAATGGCTGAAGGGGCTGATCGCGGTCGTGCTGATGGTGGTGTTCCAGCACAGCCTGATCAGCCTTCTCGTCTTCGGCACGATGTTCTCGCCGGAGGTGCCGCGTGTGGTGATGATCGCGGTCAACTGGATGGCAGGCTCCGTGCTGCTGTTGGCTGCCTTCCAGCTGGTCGCCGACGTCATCATGCTCGCGGTTGCCGCCGTGAGGCGTCGCCGCGTATGGATGCCTGCGAAATTGCGTTACGGCATCGGCGCGGTCGCGCTGTCGCTTGCAGCCTTCGCCGTCAGCCAGGCGATCCGCGTGCCGCCGGTCAAGGAGGTAGAGATCCGGGTGCGTGACCTGCCGCGCGAGTTCGATGGCTACCGCATGATCCAGTTGACCGATCTGCACATCAGCCGCCTCTTCCAGGCGCCCTGGGTCGAGGAGACGGTAGCCAAGGCCAATGCCCAGAAAGCCGATCTAATCGTCATTACCGGCGACCTGATCGACGGCGATCTCCAGGCCCGCGCCCGCGATGTCGCTCCGCTCGCAAAGCTCACCGCAGCAGACGGCGTCTATACGATCCCGGGCAATCACGAATATTATTTCGGCCATGACGGCTGGATGGCGCAGTACCAGGCGCTCGGCCTCAGGACGATCTCGAACGGCCATGTCGTCCTGCAGCGCGGCGATGCGAAGCTGACGCTTGCCGGCGTCAATGACCTGGCCGCGACCCGCTTCGGCCTGGAGGCTCCGGATATCGGCAAGGCACTGGCCGGGGCGCCGCCTGAGGCCCCCGTCATCCTCCTGAACCATCAGCCGCGCGAGGCGCGGGCCATGGCTGCGGCCGGAGCCGACCTGCAGCTTTCCGGCCATACCCATGGCGGCATGATCAAGGGCTTCGACAGGCTCGTCGCACGCTTCAACAACGGCTTTGTATCCGGCCTCTACGATGTCGATGGAATGCAGCTCTACGTCAACAACGGGACGGCGCTGTGGATCGGCTTCGCCTTGAGGCTCGGCGTCCCCTCGGAGCTGACGGTGATCACGCTGAGGTCCGCCGACACGCAGTAGTGAGGGTCGAAAGTGTGCGGCCTTGACGGCGCCGGTCTCGACATTCCGTCAGGACTAACTAACTATTCAGGTATCGTCGTGAGGGAAATGAGCTGCGACGCTGAGAGATATCTTACGCTCTCGCTCACAAAGGCTGGAATGAGCATGAGTGAAACCGCAGAGCGTACCAGACAGATCATCGCGGAATATCTGGATGTCGATCCGGCCGAAGTAACCGGCGAGTCATCCTTTGCAGAGGATTTTGATCTGGATTCCCTGGCGAAGATGGAACTCGTCATAGCCTTCGAGGAGGCGTTCTCCATCGAGGTCGGCGACGACGCGCTGGATTCGATCCTCACGGTCCAGGATGCCATCAGCGTCATCGAAGCCGCCAGATCCGAACTTCCCACCCTCACGACGTGACGTCCTCTTCGTCTTGATCTCAGCCAAGGAAAGCGATCACCTCACCGGCGATGCGCGGCCGGGGAACCTGCGCGGCCGTTGGCAGTTCGGTGGGAAGGAGGAGATCGTCATGCACAGCACACCCAGACGAAATCACGATCTGGCATTCTATATCGGCCTCAACGCCGCGCTCGTGATCCTGATCGCCTCGGCCGTCTTCCTCATCTGGCCGCTCTGACAGGGCGCAGACGTTCGCGATAGCATATCCCGAACCCGCCCCACCTCAAGCGAAGACTACCTGACTGGAGTTATCCCTGACCGGTGACGCCGAGCGCCTCGGCGGAAATCCAGAACACCGCGTCCTGCGATTCAGCTGTTTCCAGCCAGAAAAAGTCCAGATGCGGGAATTCCTCTTCCAGAATTTCGCGGCCCGAGCCGATCTCGCAGATCATCCCGCCTTCCGGGTTCAGATGGTCCCCTGCCTCGGCAAGGATCTTGCGAACGAGATCGAGACCATCCTCTCCGCCGTCATGCGCCATCGCCGGCTCCGCCCGGTGCTCGGGAGGGAACCCGTCCATCGAGGCGTGGTCCACATAGGGAGGGTTGGTGATGATGAGGTCGTAGGTCTTGCCCTTCAGCGGTCCGAACAGATCGCCGCGATAGAGCGAGACCTGCTCGTCGACCTGATGGTCGGTGACGTTGATCTTCGCGACTTCCAGCGCATCGGCGGACAGGTCGACGGCATCGATTACCGCATTGGGGAAGAATTTTGCCGCCAGCACCGCGAGGCAGCCGGAACCGGTGCAGATATCGACGGCACTTTCCACCGCGAAGGGGTCGGGCAGATAGGCCGAGCCCTGCTCGCCGAGATATTCTGAAAACAGGATTTCGCCAATATGGGAGCGCGGGACGATAACCCGCTCGTCCACATGGAAGCGCACGCCCTGGATATAGGCGTGGCCGGTAATGTAGGAGGTCGGCTTGCGCGTCGTCACGCGTGTCTCGATCCGCTCTGCAAGCAGCTTGCGCTCGCTCGGCAGCAGGCGTGCGTCCAGGAAGGGATCGAGCGCATCGATCGGCAGGTTGAGCGTGTCGAGCAGCAGGAAGGCCGCATCGTCGCCCGCCGTGGTCGTCCCGTGGCCGAAGCTGAGCTCTGCCTGGTTGAAGCAGGAGATCGCATAGCGCCAGTAATCGCGCAGCGTCACGAGTTCGCGGATGATGTCGTCCTGGCTCAACTTGTTCTCACCTTCGTCGCCGCTTGCGGCATGGTCCTGTCTGTCCGCCGAAGCATATTTGGGCTGGACGGCCCTGCCTTTAGAATGGCAAGGGCGAACGGGTCAACCGATACCGAAGCCAGCCGCCATCATCAACAGGCTTCATCGGAGCATGAGGGAAGAGCGATGAAGGATAAAAGCAGGAGCCGTGGCCCGTTGGGCCGGCAGAAGGCGCAGGACGCGCCGGGAGGCAAGCGCGCCACCCTGCCCCGTGCGCTCTCGAAGCTCGGCTTTTGCTCCCGCACACAGGCGGAGGAGCTGATCCGCGCCGGTCGCGTGACCGTCGCTGGCCGTGTCGTGAAGGATATCGAAGCCTGGGTCGATCTCGAGGGCGCCGGGATCGCCGTCGACGGCACGCCAGTGCAGGCCGAAGAGCCGATCTATCTCATGCTCAACAAGCCGCGTGGCCTCGTCACCACCCGCCACGACCCGGAAGGGCGACCTACGGTATTCGATTGTCTCAAGGGCTTCGATCATGCGCATCTCTCTCCGGTCGGGCGATTGGACAAGGCAAGCGAAGGCCTACTGCTCTTCACCAATGACACGCAGTTCGCCAATGCGCTGATGGACCCTCAGACGCATGTCGCGAAAACCTATCATGTTCAGGCCGACAGCATCGTCGACGAGGACGCCATGCAGGCGCTGGTGCGCGGCGTGTCGCATGACGGCGAGATGCTGGCGGCGAAAAAGGCGAGCAGGCTGCGCGAGGGGGAAAAGAATTCCTGGCTTGAGATCGAGCTCGACGAGGGCAAGAACCGCCAGATCCGCCGCATGCTGGAAGTGCTGGATATCGCGACCCTGCGGCTCGTGCGCGTTGCCATCGGCAATCTCGTGCTTGGCGACCTGGAAAAAGGTGCCGTACGGCCACTGACCGCGGACGAACTCGACGATCTGCGCCGCCTGTCAACCCGCGGGCGCTGAGACGCGTCTCCGTCTGGAGACATCGCATCCGAGGTCGCGAGGTCGGTTGTCGCGTTGGGGTGCCCTAGCCTCTCTTGCGCAAAGGCGGCGTCTGCCGGAGGCCGGACAGGATTTCGACCTCCTTGGCACTCTGCGGTTTTCCGAGCAGAAAGCCCTGCAACTGTTCGATCCCGTCCTCGATGACCATCCGCTGCTGGCTGAAGGTCTCGATCCCTTCCGCCACGACCGGTAGTTCCAGGCTCTTGCCGAGGCCGATGATGGCGCGCACGATCGCCCTCGCGCTGTCATTTTCCTCCATCGAGTTGATGAAGCTGCGATCGATCTTGATCTTGTCGAACGGGAAGCTATGCAGGTTGCTGAGCGACGAGTAGCCCGTGCCGAAATCGTCCATGACGACATGGACGCCGAGCGCCTTCAGCCGCAGCAAGATGGCGAGTGTCTTGTCGCGATCCTTCAGCAGCGAGGTTTCGGTGATCTCGAGTTCGAGGCGATGCGGTTCCAGGCCGCTTTCGGCGAGCGCAGACGTCACCACTTCGACGAGGTTCGGGAAGCGGAACTGCACCGCAGAGACGTTGACGGCGACGGCGAGACCGTTGTCCCACTGGCTGGCCGTTCGGCAGGCCTCCCGCAGAGCCCATTCGCCGAGCGTGACGATGATGCCCGTCTCTTCGGCGACGCCGATGAAGACCGCCGGCGAAACCTTGCCCAGTTCCGGGTGGGTCCAGCGCATTAGCGCCTCATAGCCGGTGCAGGCGCCCTCGGTGGTATCGAAGAGCGGCTGGAAGACGAGGCTGAGCTGCTGGCGCAGCACGGCATGGCGCAGTTCGCTCTCGATCATCCGGCGCTCGCGCAGCTCCGCGTCCATCGCGGCCGAATAGAAGGCGGCGGTGCCCCGGCCGGAGAACTTTGCGTTATAGAGCGCCATGTCGGCGGCATTGCGCAGGTCATGCGCCGTCTCTCCGTCCTCCGGATAGATCGCCACGCCGATGCTGACGCCGACCGCCTTAGGATCCAGTGTGACGTTCATTTCCTGACGGAACGTGTCGAGGATGCGTTCCGCCAGCATGCTGGCGCCCATCGGCTGGTCGAGACCCGTCTGGAGAATGATGAATTCATCGCCGCCGATGCGGGCCGGCGTATCCGCCGAACCGACGCAACGACGCAGGTTATCGGCGACATCGACAAGCACCCGGTCGCCTTCCGCATGGCCGAAGACATCGTTGACCACCTTGAAGCGGTCGAGGTCGAGCGCCAGCACGGCGCAACGCTCCTTGGTCCTGGCCGCATCCTTCAGGGCAGTTTCCAGCCGTTCGCTGAACAGTGTCCGGTTGGGCAGGTCGGTCAGCGCGTCATGGCGTGCCATATGGGCGACGCGACGCTCTGCGATGCGCTTCTCGGTAAGATCGCGCACGGCAAGCACTTGGCAGGCACGGCCGCGATATTCGATCGTATGAACCGCAACTTCGAGAAAGACTTCGCGATGCGCCTTGAGCGGAACCGCCTCGACGGCACCCGTTCTCTGGTCTGCGAGCGACAGGCCGTCGGCGGCGACCAGAAGGTGATCCGGACTGCGGCCGACAACATCCCTGTCCTGAAGGCCGATCATTTCGGCAAAGCGGCCATTGGCCTCGATGATGACGCCTTCGCGCACGACCGCGAGGCCTTCAAGCGTCGCATCGGCAAAGCCACGCAGGTCAGTCAGGTAACGGTCGACGAAGCTTGCGGCGACGGTGGTCAGGATGATGACGCTCATGACGATGGAGATCGCGCCGATAAGCCATGTCCTGCCGCTACCGTCGAGCGATGCTGCCGGCAGAGATGGATCCGGAACGAGCTCCGTCGCCGACATTGCGGTGAAATGCAGGATGCAGATGGCCAGCACGCCGGCAAGCACCGCGGATGTAAGAGCCGCCTTGCCGCGGCGGTGCATCGAAAGGCGGAAGGCGAAGGTGAAGAGTGCGAAAGACAGGAGAGCGCCGGCGGGAATGGCACCCAGCTCGTAATGGGTCGTGGCGGCGGCACGGATTGCCGCTGTCCCGGTGAAATGCATGGCCGCGACGGTCGTGGTCGCCATCAGCCCCGCCAGGACATCGCTCGCAATCGTTCCCTTCTCCGCAATCTTCAGGCTGGCCCAAAAGCCGACCGCTGAAATCCAGGCGGAGACGATCGTGATCAGCAGATCGAACTCGATCGCCACCGTTCCCTGATACGCCAGCATCGCGACGAAATGGGTCGCCCAGACGGAGAGCCCGCCGGTGATCGCGGCAATGACCAGCCAGACGCGTCGTCGCTGCTGGCTGCACTCGACGGCGCGTCGATGGATGAGGAAAAAGGCGAACATTCCGATGATGCATATGACCGCGGCCAGCGCGACAACGCTTCGATCATGCTGGATGGCAACGCATTCGAGAACCTTGAACATACGAGCTACCAATTCACGCGGTGATTGATTTCACCGACTTCTGCGAAAAGCAGCTTAAATTCCTGTATTTAAGAAAGCAATAATATATGAAGGACGATCGAACTCCGCCGTGGCGCAGGTTTCAGGCCGTCGCCTTAATCGTGTTCCGGTCGAGATCGACAGCCGCAAAGGCCGCCGAAATGATCTCGACACCCGCCCCCGGACGGGTCGCTTCGGACGAGAGGATCTGGCGGAAGCGGCGAGCTCCGGCAAATCCCTGAAACAGGCCAACCATGTGACGGGTGACATGATGCAGGCGTCCGCCGGAGGCGATAACACCTTCCGCGTATTCGATCATGGTGTCGCGCAGTGCCAGCCAGTCGAAATCGCTCGCGTCCACGCTGGCAGCTCCCCTGCCCGAAAGCATCGCATCGACGCCGGTCAGCAGGCCGGTATTCTGGTAGGCTGCACGGCCGAGCATGACGCCATCCATCACCGCAAGGTGACCTTGGGCCTGCTCGAGATCCGAAATGCCGCCGTTGATGCCGAGGAACACGTTCGGGTTCTCGCGTTTCATGCGATGGACAAGATCATAGTCGAGCGGAGGAATTTCGCGGTTTTCCTTGGGCGACAGCCCCTGCAGCCAGGCCTTTCGCGCATGGATCCAGATTGCATCGGCCCCCGCCCCGATCATCCGGGCGAGAAAATCCGGCAGCACGTCCGCCGGCTCCTGGTCATCGACGCCGATGCGGCATTTGACCGTCACCGGGGCGGAGGAAACCTTCTTCATCGCGGCAATCAGATCGGCCACATGCCCGGGATCCCGCATCAGACAGGCACCGAACGTGCCCGATTGCACCCGGTCCGATGGGCAGCCGACATTCAGCCCGATCTCATCATAGCCATAGTCAGACGCGATGCGGATCGCCTCGGAGAGTTTGCCCGCGTCCGAGCCACCGAGCTGGAGCGCGACCGGATGTTCGGCGGGAGAGAAAGACAACAACCGCTCGCGCGGCCCGTGGATGATGGCATCCGCCACCACCATCTCGGTATAGAGCAGCGCACGGGAAGACAGCTGCCGGTGCAGAAAACGGCAGTGACGGTCGGTCCAGTCGATCATCGGTGCGACCGCAAAGATCTTTTCGCCGGATTTTAGCGCTGTCTCATAGAAATTCAATTCATTCGCTCCGCATCGGCGTTGCAGCATGTCAGGGACGTTCAGCCTCAAGACGCCGATGATGATGGATTGCTTCAGCAGGGGCCTTGGGCGCTCGACGTTGACGCGGTTCTATACAGTGCAAACCGTCGAAAAGGAAGGCTGCGAGCGCAGCGCGGCATTCTTCACGCCATTCGCATCCGGGCGCCGGAACTCCATCGCGCTTCTGCCGTTAATCACCCGCATCCTACATAATCAAGGAACCCCCATGGCACGCGATATTTCCGCCGAGATCGACCGTCTTACCAGCCAGCTCGCAGACCTTCGTTCCGCACTCGCCAAGCAGGTCAGCGCCTCTTCTGACGAGGCGTCGCGGTATGTCGTCCCGCGTGCCCGGCAGGTGGCTAAACATTTCCAGCATGGCAGCAGCGATCTGGCGAGCGTCGTGCGCCGCAATCCCCAGGCGACCACGGGCGCCATCGTTGGTGCACTTGCGCTCACTGCTGCGGTGGCCTTCATTCTCTCGCGGTCAAGCTCAGACCACAGCTGACAGCCGCGAGCGGCGGCACGTTCCCGATTGCCGCCGCTCTCGTCACCGTTCGAACGCTACAATCGCAGCCTTGCCGGCGGGTGTTGAAACAAACCCGTAACCCCTGAAGAATTGTCTGTAGCCCGAGCGAATAAAGAGCTTCTGGGTTGCATGATGGCGCTATCCGCAGATATCGACGGCGAGGATGAGCAAGGGCAGTCGTCGACCGGGATCCGGCGCGCCTATGACTTCATCGTATGCGGTTCCGGCTCCTCCGGATCGGTCGTCGCTCGCCGCCTGGCAGAAAATCCCGACGTGAATGTTCTCCTGATCGAAGCAGGCGGCACGGATGACCTGCCGGAGATCATCGACCCGCTGCAATGGCCGACGCTGCGCGGAAGCGCCCAGGAGTGGGGCTTTCGCGCGCTGGCAAATCCGCGATTGAACGGTCGCTCCATCCCCATGGCGATGGGCAGGGTGCTCGGTGGCGGATCCAGCATCAACGTCATGTCCTGGTCCCGCGGACACCGGGTCGATTGGGACGATTTCGCGGCCATCGCCGGCGACGCGGCCTGGAACTACCATTCGGTCCTTGAGATCTACAGCCGGATTGAAAATTGGCAGGGCGCGCGTGATCCTCGGCGACGCGGCACTTCGGGACCGATCTTTATCGACGTCATCCATAAGCCATCCCCGCTGGAATTTGCGGCCCTGCAGGCCTATGCCGAGGCCGGCATTCCGCAATTCGATGACCAGAATGGCATCATGATGGAGGGCGACGGCGGCGTTGCCCTCACCAATGTCTGCATTCGTGGCGGCGTCAGGCAGTCGATCTACCGCGCATATGTTCATCCGCTCTTGGGGAAACCCAATCTCACCATGGTGAACCAGGCGATCGTCACAAAAGTGGCCCTGGATGAAAATCGTGCCGAATCCGTCGAATTCCTCCATGGCGGGAGGCTGCACCGGGTTTCGGCGAATTGCGAGATCATCCTGTCGCTTGGAGCGATCAACACGCCCAAGATCCTGATGCTATCCGGTATCGGTGACGAGCGCGAACTTGCCCGCTTCGAAATCCCGGTCGTCCAGAACCTGCCCGGCGTTGGCCGGAATTTTCAGGATCACTTCATGGCGCCCTGTGTCTGGCAGGCGGGGCGGCCGCTAGAACGGCACGGCAACCTCGGCAATGTCACCGCCATCTGGAAGAGCAATCGAGACCTCGACCGGCCGGATCTTCAGTCCTTCGTGGTCACCGGTGGCTATGCCAGCCCCCAGGCGGCCCCGACGCCCCTGCCGCCGGATTGCTGGTCACTGACAAGTGCGGTGCTGCGCATAACCGAACCCGGCAGGTTGCGGCTGACAAGCAATGACCCGTTGCAGCCTGTCGAGATCGATGCCCATTTCCTGGCGAGCGGCGACGACCGGATGCGGCTGCGTACCGCCATCGATTTCAGTCGCGAGGTGGGAAATTCGAAAGCGCTTGCCGATTTCCGCAAGGCGGAAATCCTGCCCGGAGGATCGGATACGGAAACTATCGAGGCCTTCATGCGCAACGGCACGGTCAGCCATTCGCACCAGAGCTGCACGGCCAGGATGGGACGGGACGCGATGTCGGTGGTCGACAGCCGGCTGCGCGTCTACGGGATCGCCAATCTGCGCATCGCCGATGCGTCGGTCCTGCCGCGGGTGACAACGGGCAACACCATGGCACCCTGTGTCGTGATAGGCGAACGGGCCGGCGAGATCCTGCAGCAGGATTACCGGTTGTGAGTATCTGGACGGCCGCCCGATAGGCTGCCGCCCTCACCCGCTCAATGCACCGACGGCTCGTCTTCTTCTTCCAGGAAGCTCTCCAGCCCATCTCGTTCGGCGGTGGCGAGAAATTCCTCCCACGCATCCTTGTCGGTGGCGAAATTCTCGTCCCAGGTGGTGACGACGTCGGTCTGGCTGATGACCTCCAGCGTCCAGTCTCCGTTGGTCCCGGCTGGGCGGTAGATGTCGACGAGAATGGTGATCCCTTCATCCTCGAACTCGCCCGAGAATTCGGAATGCTCGAGCTGAGGTTCTTTGGGCTGCTTCGGCGTGGACTGTTTGGGCTTGGGCGGCTTGGACATGATGGAAGACTTTCACTTCTTGCTGCTCGGCATAGTCAGTGGCCGGAATTGCCGCCATGCGCAAGAGACTAGATCGGTCTGGATGGCGAAAATGGAGGTGCCCCGATCGTCCCCGTCCGGTGACAGTGAAATCGGCCGAAGGCGTACCGGGCCATCAGAAATGCACTAGGATTGCCAGGCGAATTGTTGGACAAAGGCGCCAGCATTTTTCAGTTCTTGAGGATACCCATGCGCGCCACCGTGATCCCTGCCCCCGAACCCGTGCTTCTCGACGTCATGGGCGAAACCGAACAGTTTCCGGTGCGCCGGGTCTATTGCGTCGGCCGCAACTATGCCGACCACGCGATCGAGATGGGGCACGATCCGTCGCGCGAGCCTCCCTTCTTCTTCCAGAAGAACGCCGACAACCTCTACCAGGGCGACAGTTTCCCCTATCCGCCGCTTTCGTCCTCCGTGCATTATGAGGTGGAAATGGTGATGGCGCTTTCTTCGGGCGGCGCCGACATTCCGGCCGAGGAGGCTTTATCCAAGGTTTATGGTTATGGTCTCGGCATCGATTTCACCCGCCGCGACCTGCAGGACCAGATGAAGAAGATGGGCCGTTCCTGGGAAGTGGCGAAGGCGTTCGAGAACTCGGCCCCCGTTTCCGCCCTCGTGCCTGCCGCGAAGATCGGCCATCCGCAGGACGGCGCGATCTGGCTCGACGTCAACGGCACCCGCAAGCAGGACGGCAACCTGAACCAGATGATCTGGAAACTGCCGGAAATCATCGCCGAACTCTCAAAACTCTTCGTGCTCGCCCCGGGCGACGTGATCATGACCGGCACGCCGGCCGGCGTCGGCCCGATCGTCAAGGGCGACAAGATCACCTGCGGCGTCGACGGCGTCGGTGAACTGTCCCTCACGGTGGTCTGAAACGAAAAGGCAGGGAGATACCGGATGCCGATCTACGCTCTTGGAGAATTCGCGCCGACACTCCCTGCACCCGATCGTTTCTGGGTGGCGCCGGATGCCAATGTCATCGGCAAGGTCGAACTTGGCGAAGATGTCGGCATCTGGTTCGGTGCGACACTGCGCGGTGACAACGAGCCGATTACTGTCGGTGCGCGCTCCAATGTTCAGGAAGGCGTGATGATCCACACCGATCCCGCCTTTCCGGTCACGATCGGCTCGGACTGCACCATCGGGCATCACGCGATCATCCATGGCTGCGTGATCGGCGACAATTCGCTGATCGGCATGGGCGCGACGATACTGAACGGCGCGAAGATCGGCAAAAACTGCCTCGTCGGCGCCAATGCGCTCATCACCGAAGGCAAGGAATTTCCGGATAACTCGCTGATCGTCGGATCGCCGGCAAAGGCGATCCGCGTGCTGGACGACGAAGCCGCGACAAAGCTTACCGCGTCGGCAGCCCGCTATGTCGAGAACTGGAAGCGGTTTTCCCGCGACCTGAAAGAAATCTGATCAGGCCGCGCATTTCTCGCAGACACCGCGGATCTCGATCGTCGTCTTTGACGGCTTGAAGCCCTTGCCATTGGCCCAGTCGTTCAGAAGATGATCGACTGCATGGTCGTGGAATTCCAGGACCTGATTACAGCTTTCGCAAATCGCGAAGGCGACCGTCCCATGGCCGTGGCCATGTCCAGCGCCGCAGCATTCGCTTTCCCGGTGGGCGCAGGCGACGAAAGCATTGAGGCTCTCCAGCCGGTGGACCATGCCGAACTCGGTGAGCTTGTCGAGCGCCCGATAGACCTGCAGCGGCGCGCGAAATCCGTGGTCGCGCAGCTTGTCGAGGATCGTATAGGCGCTCATCGGTCCTTCGGCGCGGTTCAGCGCGTCGAAGACGAGAGCCTGGTTCTTGGTCAGGGCCGGATTGACGATCGGTGCGTTCATCCTCGCACTCCCTTATTGGCTGCCCGCTCGACGGTATTGCGGCCGAAAGCGGGGACTAGACTTACGATGAAAAGTAGGAGTGCGGCGACCACAATGGAAGGGCCGGACGGCGTATCATAGGTGAGAGAACCGAAAAGACCGCCGATTACCGCCAGCGCGCCGATGAGCGAAGCGAAGACCGCCATCCATTCAGGGCTTGCTGAAAAGCGTCGGGCGGTGGCCGCCGGGATGATCAGCAGCGAGGTAATCAGCATGATGCCGACGATCTTCATGGCAATGGCGATGACCAAAGCCATCAGCAGCATGAAGAAAAGCCGTGCCTGCGCCGGCTTCATGCCCTCGGCCTCCGCCACGTCCTCGCTGACAGTAGAGGCGATCAGCGGCCGCCAGAGGAAAGCCATGGCCGCGACGACCAGCGCACCGCCGCCCCAAATCAGCGCGATATCCGACGGCGTGACCGCCAAGATGTCCCCGAACAGGAAGGCGATGAGGTCGATGCGGACCCAGGTCATGAAGGCGACCAGCACGAGGCCGATTGCGAGCGCGGAATGGGACAGAATGCCGAGCAGCGCGTCGGCCGACAGCGATTGACGCCGCTGCAGCAGAAGCAGCAGGCCGGAGACGAGAACGGCGACGCCGAAGACCGACAGAAGCAGGTTGACCTCGAAGAACAGCGACAGTGCCACGCCGAGCAGTGCCGAATGGGCCATCGTATCGCCGAAATAGGCCATGCGGCGCCAGACGACGAAACAGCCGAGCGGACCGGCCGTCAGCGCGACACCGATACCGGCGATGAGCGCGCGGATAAAGAAGTCGTCAAGCATGGCGGCCGCCCCCATTGTTCGGGGTTACATCATGATGGTGATGGGCGTGGTCGTTGTGTTCATGCTCATGGTGATGATCATGAGCTCCATGGTCATGGTCGTGAGCACCGTGATCGTGGTCATGGTCGTGAGCACCGTGATCGTGGTCATGGTGATGCCCGTCCTCGGGATGGCAGTGATCGGTGATCGAACCGTCCGAGTGACGGACACGGCCATCCGGCAAATGCGTATGATCGTGGTGGTGGTTATAGACCGCCAGAGACCGAGCATTGCCGCCGAAGAGTTTCACATAATCCGAGCTCTGGCTGACCATTTCCGGCGTGCCACGGCAGCAGACATGGCCGTTGAGGCAGATCACGGTGTCCGTGCCGGCCATGACCATGTGAAGATCGTGCGAGATCATCAGGATGCCGCAGCCGGTGGTGTTTCGGATCGTGCGGATGAGATCGTAAAGTGCCGCCTCGCCGGCGAAATCGACGCCCTGGACCGGTTCGTCGAGCACCATCAGGTCCGGTTCGCGGGCGATCGCACGGGCGAGCAGCGCGCGCTGGAACTCGCCGCCCGAGAGGTGGCGGACCTCAGAACCGGCGAGATGCGGGATGCCGGTTGCTTCCAGCGCGGCCATGATGTCAGGCTCTTTCAGCGGGCTCGTCAGCGTCATCAGGCGACGGACGGAAAGCGGCATGGTCCAGTCGATCGCAAGCTTCTGCGGCACGTAGCCGATGCGCAGATCGCGCTTGCGGGTGACGGACCCTTCGTCGGATTTCAGCACGCCGATCGCCATCTTGGCAGTCGTCGATTTGCCTGCGCCGTTCGGGCCGATCAGCGTCACGACCTCGCCGCGCGCAATCGAGAAATCGACACCGCGCACCAGCCAGCGGCTATCGCGCCGAACCCCGGCATTCGACAGCGAGACAAGTGTTTCAGCGCTATGAGCCTGGTTTTTCGGGGCAGAGGCAGCCCGGCTGTTCATCAGCATGATCGACGAATTTTCCTGTTGTCACCCGTCATGGCACACGTTATAGCATAACGCAATTGATGTAATAACATTACGTCAGCAAACAAGGAAGCCTGCCTATGAAACTTGCCGCCACCCTCCTCCTCTCCTCGGCCGCCATGATTGCCGCGCCGAGCGCCCACGCAGCAGCGCCTGACGTCGTCGTCTCGATCAAACCGATCCACTCGCTGGTCGCCTCGATCATGAAGGGCGTCGGCGAGCCGAAGCTGATCGTCGAGGGCGCCGCTTCGCCCCATACCTACAATATGCGGCCCTCGAATGCGGCGGCGCTGCAGAATGCCGACCTGATCTTCTGGGTCGGTCACGGCATGGAAGCATTTCTGGAAAAACCGCTGGAATCGCTGGGATCGAAGGCCACGGTCGTGACGCTTGAAGAGACGCCCGGTCTGACGAAGTACAAGTTCCGCGAAGGCGGCGTCTTTGAGCCGGAGGCTGAAGAAGAAGGTCATGACCACGGGCACGGCCATGATCATGCAGCCGAAGCGGGCGGCGATCACGATGATGGCGACCATGATCATGAGGGCAACGACGTCCATCTCTGGCTCGATCCGATGAATGCCAAGGTATTTGCGACCGAGATCGAAAAGCAGCTGGCCCAAGCGGATGCCGAGCATGCGGCGACCTACCAGAAGAACGCCGCGGACCTGATCAAGCGTATCGACGCGCTGGATGCCGAGATCAAGGAAACGGTGTCACCAATCAAGGACAAGCCGTTCATCGTCTTCCACGACGCCTATCAGTATTTCGAGCATCGCTACGGTGTGAAGGTTGCCGGCTCGATCACCGTCAGCCCGGAAACCATGCCGGGTGCCGAGCGGATCAAGGAAATTCACCAGAAGGTCGAGGATCTCGGCGCGACCTGCGTCTTCGCCGAGCCGCAATTCGAACCGAAGCTGGTGAAGGTGGTGACGGAAGGAAGCAAGGCGCGTTCGGGCGTTCTCGATCCGGAAGCCGGCGCCCTGACGGAAGGTCCCGATCTCTATTTCGACATGATGCGGGCGATCTCGACGTCTCTCAAGACCTGCCTGTCTCAATGAGGCAGAACGGGAAAGGCTGAAGGCGGAACAACCTCACGGCCATTCCCGATGCAGCGGGCCGGCGGGTGTACAGGACACCCGCCGGCTTTTTTTGTTTTTATCGGCCGGCAATGACGCTGGCGATGACGCCGCTGGCGATACCGACGAGCAGGAAGTCGTTATCGACCTTGACCCAATGCTGGCCACGCGGCGGAGCCGACAGGCGATAGCGGCGATAGTCGCGGACCTCTGCCATGCGGCGGCGCTCAGCGGCACTCATGCGATGGCCCTTCGACCAGCGCTGCTTGTGAACGACGACCTTCTTGTTGACGATGACGCGCTTATCCACGCGCTTGTCGACATGCTTTTCCACATGACGGCTGCGGTCATGGCGCCAGTCCTGCGCCTGGGCGGTGGTTGCGATCGGGCCAGCCAGAACGGTGGCGGCAACCAGAGCGATAACGAACTTCTTCATGGCTGTTTCCTCGTATTGAACACACCCCGAAATTAGGGCTCGCACGATGAACGCCATATGAATGCAAGATTAAATATGCGTAATGAAATTATGGACTTGCGTTAATCTCCTCGCAGAAAAAATTAATAATTTAGCAAGTCTTGAAGTTCACCTATGAGGGATTCGCCTCATAGGTGAACCGGCTGAAATCGGCATGCTTCGCCCGCCCTGACGTGTCGAAGGCGAACATGCCGACAAAGGCGCCGGTAAAGGATGCATGCTCGCCACGACCGCCCTCGTCGGAGATAACACCGGCATCGAGAACAGGCCCGATCGCTTCCCAGTCATTGGATCCGCCGGATCTCCAATAGAATTGCAGATCGTTGTCCATGACATCCATCGCAAGCTCCACCGGACCGTCGGGAACAGCAACGCCGCTCCCCGCCGGAAAGACCATGCGGGAATTCGGAAAGTCGCCGGGGCAGGAGAAGATCGTCACCACGCGACCGAGCTTTTCATGCAGCGTCACGACCAGGGCGTGGAACTTGTGGCGATTATAATAGTGGGTCAGGCCACAGGCCTGCTGGTAGGTGTCGGGATCGAATGTCTCCACCGCCGTCTCGGCGCGGAACCTGTGATGCTCCTGCCGACGGGCGACGAGAGACTGTTCGAACCACGAGCCGATGCTTTCCCGGCCGATCAGGCGCAGATAGCCCGGACGATCAGTGACGCTGAAGATGCGCTGCGGCTCGGGCGTGCGTAGCCATTGGAAATCGGCAGGAAGCGTCTTGCCGTCGAAGCGATAGTCGATCCGTGCTGGCTGAGCGATAGTCTCAACATCTGCTGGAGCCGGTACATCGACATCCGGCACCACACCGCCCTGGGCGAGATAGAGCCAGTCGTCCTGCCAGACGCATTTCTGCAAGCCCGTCTCGCGGCCGAGCGGCGAGCGGCGATGGGGCGCGAGCGGCCGGCTGCAGAGATGGGTGTGATAGAACTGACCGTCCGGCGTTTCCACATACTGCCCGTGACCGGAACGTTGAAGCACCGCATCGGGCGCGTCCTTCGAGGTGATGAGATGGGTGTTGGGGTGAAGCTCGTAAGGGCCTTCGATCGTCCGCGACCGCGCCATCGTCACCGCATGGTTATAGCCCGTGCCGCCTTCGGCCGTCGTAAGGTAGTACCAGCCGTTGCGCTGGAAGAGATGCGGCGCCTCGACGAGTCCGAGCGGGCTTCCGGGGAAGATGTTGGTGATCGGGCCTTTCAGCGCCCTCGCCTCTGCATCCCATTCCTGCAGCAGGATGCCGTCGAAGGCCGGATGCTTCGGTGCGCCGCCATAGCTTTCCGTGCGGTGGTTCCACTGCATGTTGACGAACCATTTGCGACCGTCTTCGTCATGAAACAGCGACGGGTCGAAGCCGGAAGAATTCACATAGACCGGATCGGACCACTCCCCTTCGATCGTCGGCGAGGTGACGATGTAATTGTGCGCATCCTTGAAATTGCCGTCGAGCCGTTTGACGTCGGTATAGACCAGCCAGAACAGGCCGTCGGCATAGGAGAGGCATGGCGCCCAGACGCCGCAGCTATCCGGGTTGCCGCGCATGTCGAGTTGCGCGGCTCGCTCCAGGGGACGCCTCACCAGCGTCCAGTTCACCAGATCGCGAGAGTGATGGATCTGCACGCCCGGATACCATTCGAACGTGGAGGTCGCGATATAGTAATCATCACCGACACGGCAGATGGATGGATCGGCGTTGAAGCCCGGCAGAATGGGGTTGCGGATCATGTAACTCCTCCCTGAGGTACGTAACTCAGACATATAAAGAAAAATGCCCGACGGGAAGCCGCCGGGTTGAGGCCGTGGCTTATTTGTTGCGTGCAGGGCCTTGGCGCTCGGCGGACGCCGCCCAGATGTTGATGTCGGCCTCCTTGGCGTGGACATCGATCTCGGCCAGTTCCTCGGCGGTGAAATCACGCTTTTCCAGCGCCTTGACGCAATCCTCGACCTGCTCCGGCCGGCTGGCACCGATCAGCGCCGTCGTCACGCGGTCGCCGCGCAGCACCCAGGCGAGCGCCATCTGCGCCAGCGTCTGGCCGCGGCGTTCGGCGATGGCGTTGAGCGCCTGCAGGTTTCCGACATTCTTCTCGTTGAGGAAAGCGGGGCGCAGAGACTTGCCCTGTGCGGCGCGGCTGTCGTCCGGAATGCCGCCGAGATATTTGGAGGTCAGCATGCCCTGCGCCAGCGGCGAGAAGACGATCGACCCGACGCCGAGATCTTCCAGCGTGTCCAGGAGGCCGTCTTCCTCGACCCAGCGATTGATCATCGAATAGCTCGGCTGGTGGATCAGCACCGGCGTGCCGAGATCCTTCAGGATCGCCGCCGCCTCGCGCGTGCGCTTGGAATTGTACGAGGAGATGCCGACATAGAGCGCCCTGCCCGACCGGACGATGTGATCGAGCGCGCCACAGGTCTCTTCCAGCGGCGTGTCCGGATCGAAGCGGTGCGAGTAGAAGATATCGACATAGTCGAGTCCCATGCGCTTCAGGCTCTGGTCGCAGGAAGCGATCAGGTATTTGCGGCTGCCCCAGTTGCCATAGGGACCGGCCCACATGTCGTAGCCCGCCTTGGACGAGATGATCATCTCGTCTCGCAGCCCGCCGAATTCTTCCTTCAGGATGCGGCCGAAAGCAGTCTCGGCGCTGCCCGGCTTGGGGCCGTAATTGTTGGCGAGGTCGAAATGGGTGATGCCGAGATCGAAGGCCTTGCGGCAGATATCGACCTTGCGCTGATGGGGCGTGTCGTCGCCGAAATTGTGCCAGAGGCCGAGCGAAATCGCCGGCAGCTTCAGGCCGGAACGGCCGCAGCGATTATAGGTCATGCTGTCGTAGCGGTTTTCCGCCGGGAACCAGGACATGATGAAAATTCCTCCAAATAATATACCCGGCGCCGAACCTCTCTTCAGCGCCGGGCGCATTCTTAGCGTCTCAGGCGAGAAGCGCCAGAGCCTCGTCTATGCCGAGCGCGGCCGGCTTGAAGCAGGTCGTCGTCGTCTTGACGAAATTGCCTTCGGCACCTGACTTCAGGATCGAGGTCATGACGTCGACGCCATGCAGCGCGCGGTCGATCGAGCACCTTATGTCGCGGCCCTCGATCAGTGCCATGGCCATGTCGGCAAGGCCCGCCGTGCGATAATTGGCGCGCGGCCCGTTCGGATGCTCCTGGTTGGCTTTGCCGAAGGGATGGTCCCAGTCCTTAAGCGGCTGGATATCCTTATCGCGGCCGCTTGCCTCGACCACGCCGCCGAAGAAGTTCGGGTCCGGGACGTAGATCGATCCTTCCGTGCCGTAGAGCTCCATGTTGGCATGGCGATGCGACCAGACATCCCAGCTTGCCGAGAGCGTGATCGTCGCCCCTTCGGCGAACTCCAGCAGCGCGTGGATGTTGGTCGGCGTCTCGACCGGGATGACCTGCCCCTTCAGCGGCTCGCTTGTGATCGTCCGCGTCGGATTGGCCATCGAGGTCAGGGCCGCGACCCGCTTTACCGGGCCGAGGAAGTTGATCAGGTTGGCGATGTAATAAGGGCCGAGATCGAGGATCGGGCCGCCGCCATTGAGGAAGAAGAAGCCCGGGTTCGGGTGCCACATCTCCATGCCGGGGCTCATCACGTGGCAGGTGCCGGAGGTGATGCGCCCTATCCTGCCCTCGTCGATATAGGCACGGGCCAGCTGATGCGCGCCGCCGAGGAAGGTATCGGGCGCGCAGCCGATGGCGAGGTTCTTCTCGCGACCGAGCGCCTGCAGCTCCTTGCCCTGATCCAGCGTCACCGTCAGCGGCTTTTCCGAATAGACATGCTTGCCGGCCAGCACGATCGCCTTGGAGACGGCGAAATGCGCATCCGGGATCGTCAGGTTGACGATCACGTCGAGTTCGTCATTGGCGAGAAGTTCATCGACTGTCTGCGCCTTGACGCCGTATTCCGCGGCCTTCGCCTTTGCCGCCTCGGGATTGAGGTCGGCGCAGGCGAGAACCTTGATCCCCTTGAACAGCGGGGACAGCGAGAAATAGGTGGTGGAAATGTTGCCGCATCCCAGGATGCCGACGCCAAGTTCCTTGGTCATGAGAAACTCCGTTCGAATTCTCGAAAATCAATAGGTCTTGAAGGAGGCCATGGAGCGGGAAGCGAGACGCTCGATGTCCTTCGGGTTGTCGTGTTCCAGAACGTAATACTTCGCCGAGGTCTTGGCCTTCAACGCGGAGATCAGATCCTTCCACGGAACCGTGCCGTGACCGATATCGGCCCAACCGTCCTCGTCCGTGTTCTCGCCGGCCGGAGCGATGTCCTTGACGTGGACGGCAGAGATCTTGTGACCGTATTTCTTGATCCAGGCGAAGGGATCGGCGCCGCCGCGGATGACCCAGGCGATATCCGCCTCCCAGGTGAGATCAGGGCCGCCGTCAAAAATCTGCTCCTGTGGCGTTGAGCCGTCCGGTAGTGCCTTGAATTCGAAGTCGTGGTTATGCCAGCCGAATATGTAGCCGGCATCCTGATAGCGCTTGCCGGCTTCCTGCAGACGCTTGCCGAAGGCAAACCATCCTTCCGCGTCCGTCGGGCGCTGATCGGCGACCAGATGCGGGCAATAGATTGCCTTCACGCCGAGCGTTTTGGCGATCAGCAGCGCCTGATCCGGTTCCTTTTCCAGAAGGTCGAGACCGAAATGGCCGGTCGGCATGGTCAGGCCATTGGCATCGAGTTCGGCCTTCATCGCGCTGAGGCCTGCCTCGTCCAGCGTCGCATAAAGCGCGCCATAGCCTTCGACTTCCTTGTAGCCGTGGCTTGCCACGAGTTTCAGCACGTCGGACAGCGGCGGGAAATTGCGGGCGCTGTAAAGCTGGAAACCTAACGTCGTCATATCATCCTCCTTGAAATGAAACTCAGCCTGCCGACTGGCAGGAGTAAAGGTCGTAGATGCGGAAAGTCGGGGGAGCCGCCTCCGCCTTGCCCGCCGTCTCAACTGGCGTGAAGCGCACGAGCCGGTTCTCGCCGGCCGCAAGGTCGAAGGCATTGTCGGAATAGCGGCCGGGCACCTCGCTCTCGATCAGCACGAAGAGCGCAAGTCCGCTCGACTGGACGAGAATGTCGAAAGCGCCATCACCGGTCGGAGACACCGAGAATTCGAGGCCGGGCGGTTCAAGCTCCAGCGACTTGTAGGTATCCATGACATGATGCCCTTCACCGCCCGAGCCGTTCGAGGCGGTAAAGCTCCAGGCGAGCAGGCAATCAGCGGGAATCCTGTCCGAAGCGAGTGTAAGCGCCGTCACGGCCGCATCCGGCCCGCAGACGGCTTCGATGCTCTCAAGCGAATGCCGCTCGCCCGTCAAAGTAAGGATCGAGGCGTTGATCGTCACGGTCACATCGTCCAGCGTATCGTTGACCAGCGACAGACGGATCTCCCTGCCGTCCTGCGATGGAATGGCGGCCACTGTGACCGGCTGGAAGAAGCGCCGGGCCATATAGTGCAGCACTTTCCAGCCGCCGCCGTAATCGAGGCTCGACCATGAGGCAACCGGCCATGTGTCGTTGAGCTGCCAATAGAGTGTGCCCATGCAATGGGGTTTCAGCGACCGCCAGTAGTCGACGGCCGTCCTGATCGCCACGCCCTGCTGGACCTGACTGAGATAGACGAAATTGGCAAAATCCGTCGGGAAGCGGAAATTGCGGAACATGGTGCCGGCGATACGTTCGTTGCCGCCGACATTTTTTTGGTGCAGTTCCATCACCGGCGAGGCAATGTTCATGTCCTTTTCCGCCGCATAGGTGCGGATGACGGGTAGCGACGTATAGGACTGGAAGCCGAATTCCGAGCAGAAGCGCGGATTGACGTCACGATAGTGCTCGAACGGCTTGTTCTCGTGCCAGACTGACCAGAAATGCATGTCGCCGGAACCATCCGCGTGCCAGGCATCGCCATAGTCGAGATAACCGGAAGCCGGGCTCGACGGCCACCAGATCGCCTGCGGCACCGATTTCTTCATCGCCCGCTCGATCGTGTGGTTCAGTCGGTCGTAGGAGACGAGATAGCGGTCGCGGTTGCTGCGGGTCTCCTCGTACCAGAGAAGAGCGCCGACGAGTTCGTTGTCACCGCACCACAGCACGATCGAGGGGTGCGAAATCAGCCGCTTCGTCTGGTACTCGACCTCATGCTCGACATTCTCGAGGAAATCCGGCGTCGAGGGATAGATGTTGCAGGCGAACTGAAAGTCCTGCCAGACCATCAGGCCGAGCCGGTCGCAGAGATCATAGAAGTGGTCATCCTCATAGAACCCGCCGCCCCAGATGCGGATCATGTTCATGTTGGCATCGATGGCGGATTGCAACAGATCCTCGGTCTTCTCCGCGCTGGACAGCGAGAAGAGCGCATCCGCCGGGATCCAGTTGGCGCCGCGGCAGAAGATTTCGCGGCCGTTGATGCGGAAGGCAAAGCGGCTGCCTGCCTCGTCCTTGTCGGTCAGCAGTTCGACGGTGCGGAAACCGATCTGGCGGGTGATGGTCTCGCTCGGCGTTTCGACGGTCAACGCATAAAGCGCCTGCGCACCGCTGCCCGCCGGCCACCAGAGCTCCGGCTTCCCGATATGGAAGACATGGGGGATGACGTTCTCGCCCGGTCGGATGCCACAGTCGAGACGCAGGCTTTCGTCGCCGAGAGACAGATGGAGCGGCACCACGCCCTGCGCATCGGCGAAAAGCGTGATCGCGACGGTGAGGTCGACAGAGCCGTCGTCATGATGTCTCTGCTCGGTGACGACATGTTCGATGCGCGCAGTATCCAGTCGCCTGAGCGCGATCTCGCCGTAGAGGCCGAGCGGTGCGATGGCGATGTTCCAGTCCCAGCCGAAATGGCATTGCGGCTTGCGCAGCATGTTGCCGTCGGGGATCGGGCAGTTCTTGGAGAACGGGATGTAGAAGGGTTGCTTCGCCTGACGCTCCGCACCCGCAGCCGCATTGGAATGGAAGAGGATGCGGATCACGTTCTCGCCGGGCTTCAAGGCCTGCGTCACATCCGGCCGGTAGCGGCGGAAGCAGTTGTCAGCGGAGAGCACCGGCACGTCGTTGACGAAGACGATCGCCACCGTGTCGAGATAGGTGATATCGAGATACCAGCTTCCGTCCGGTTCATCGACGAAGAAGCTCCGTTCGATCTGCCAGTCCTGATGGGCGACCCATTGGACATCGTTCTCGTTGCGGCCGAAATACGGGTCGGGAATGACGCCGGCGAGCTTCAGCGCAGTGTGTACATCACCGGGAATGGACATATCCGTCGCATGGGCACTGTCCGGTGACGACAGGCGCCACGCGCCTGCGAGATCGATCATGCCTATCTCGGTCCTAACTGCCTCGTTCATGCCTGCTCTTTCGCGATCAAGGAAACACGTCCCTTGTCCCCGGTCTGGCCGGGGACAAGGGACCGGCAGCAGGGAGAGGGGTACATCCCGCCGCAGGTAATCAAATCCGTTCCTCCGTCTGGGCATCGAAGAGCGAGGCCATCGTCATGTCGAAGCCGAGGCGAACCTTGGAGCCGACCGCATAGCGCCTGGCTCCGCCGATGCGGACGGAGATCGTGTGGCCGGCGAGTTTCAGCCAGATCAGGTTGTCGGCACCCATCGGTTCCTCGATGTCGACGATCGCGTCGTGGGCTTCCTCGCTACCAAGATCGCCATCCACCTTGATATGTTCCGGACGGACGCCGAGCACGACCTTCCGTCCGGGGCTAAGCGCCTCGGAGGCCTCGTATCCGTCGAGCGAGAAGCTGACGCCATTGGTGCGGAAAACCGGGCGACCGCCCTCCTCCGCGAGTTCGCCGGTCAGGAAATTCATCGACGGCGAACCGATGAAGCCGGCGACGAACTTGTTCCTCGGGCGGTTATAGATGGTGATCGGGTCGTCGAGCTGCTGGATGACACCACTCTTCATGATCGCGATGCGGTCGGCCAGCGTCAGCGCCTCGATCTGGTCGTGGGTGACGTAGATCATCGTGTTCTTCAGCGACTGGTGCAGGCGCTTGATCTCGACGCGCAGTTCGGAGCGCAGCTTTGCGTCGAGGTTGGACAGCGGCTCGTCGAACAGGAAGACATCGACATCGCGCACGAGCGCGCGGCCGATCGCGACACGCTGGCGCTGGCCGCCGGAAAGGGCCGCCGGCTTGCGCTTCAGCAGCGGCTCGATCTGCAGGATGTTGGAGGCGCGCGCGATGCGCTTGGCGATCTCGTCCTTCGGCAGGCCGGCGACCTGTAGGCCGAAGGACAGGTTCTTCTCGACCGTCATCTGCGGGTAGAGCGCATAGGACTGGAACACCATGCCGATGCCACGGTCCTTTGGTTCTTCCCAGGTGACGTTGCGGTCCTTGATGAAGATCTGGCCCTCGGTCGGCTCAAGAAGGCCTGCGATGCAGTTCAAAAGCGTGGACTTGCCGCAGCCGGAAGAACCGAGCAGGACGAGGAATTCGCCGTCCTTGATGTCGAGGTTGAGATTTTCGAGAACCGTCACCGCGCCGAAGGACAGCGACAGGTCGCGGATGGAAACACTGTTGGAAAGATTGGAGAGGTCGGTCATCAAGGCTTACCCCTTTACTGCGCCGGCGGCGATGCCGCGAACGAACAGCCGGCCGGAAACGAAATAGACGAAGAGCGGGACGGCGCCGGTGAGCAGTGTCGCCGCCATGTTGACGTTGTATTCCTTCACCCCCTGGACGGAGTTGACGATGTTGTTGAGCTGGATCGTCATCGGATAGGTGTCGGGCCGGGTGAAGACGACGCCGAAGAGGAAGTCGTTCCAGATGCCGGTGACCTGGATGATGATCGCCACGACGAAGATCGGCAGCGACATGGGCAGCATGATGCGCCCGTAAATCTGCCAGAAACCGGCGCCGTCGATGCGGGCGGCCTTGAACAATTCCTCCGGCAGGCCGGCGAAATAGTTGCGGAACAGCAGCGTCAGGATCGGCATGCCGAAGATCGTATGGACGATGACAAGCCCGGTCAGCGAGCCGTAGATGCCGATTTCCCGAAGGATGATGACGATCGGGTAGATCATCACCTGATAGGGAATGAAGGCGCCGACGATCAGCACGGCGAAGAACAATTCCGACCCCTTGAAGCGCCAGTTGGCAAGCGCGTAACCGCTGACAGAGGCCACCGCGATCGACACGACAACGGAAGGCACGAGAATGCGCACCGAGTTCCAGAAGCCGCGGGACAAGCCATCGCAGTTAAGACCCGTGCAGGCCTGCGACCAAGCTTTCACCCAAGGCTCGAAGGTGATTTCCATCGGTGGCGAGAAGATGTTGCCGAGGCGCACTTCCGGCATGCCCTTCAGCGAGGTCACGACCATCACATAGAGCGGCAGAAGGTAATAGAGCGCCGCGAGGCCAAGGATGCCGTAGATCATGATGTTGCGGCCGGACATGACGCGCTTCGGCCTCTTGCCCCGCGGTCCGGATGCAAGCTCGGTCTTGACCGCGTCCATGCTGGCGCCTGTCGCGTTGAGAGTGGAGACGTTAGCCACGCTTCTTCCCTCCAAATTCGAGATAGGCCCACGGGATGATGATGATGGCGACAGTGAGCAGCATCATGGTCGATGCGGCAAAGCCCTGCCCCAGGTTCTGCGCCTGGAACATGTAGTCGTACACATACTTGGCAGGCACTTCCGAGGCATTGCCTGGGCCGCCGGATGTCTGCGCCACGACGAGGTCGTAGAGCTTGACGATGCCGCTGCCGATCAGGACGAGCGTGGTGATGAAGACCGGCCGCATCATCGGGATGACGACGAAGAGATAGGTCCGCCACATCGGTATCCCGTCGACGCGTGCGGCCTTCCAGATGTCCTCGTCGATGCCGCGCAGGCCGGCGAGCATCAGGCACATGACGAGCCCTGTTCCCTGCCAGAGACCGGCGATCAGGATGCCGTAAATGACGATGTCGGGATTGTAGAGCGGATCGAAGGTGAAGCTCGTCCAGCCGAGCGACCGGACGATTCCCTGTACGCCGAATTCCGGATTGAGGATCCACTGCCAGACAAGGCCGGTGACGATGAAGGACAGCGCAAAGGGATAGAGAAAGATGGTGCGGAAGGCGCTTTCGAAGCGGATCTTCTGGTCCATCAGCGCTGCCAGCACGAAACCGATAACGAGAGAGAAGATCAACGAGAGAATGCCGTAGACGAGCAGGTTCTCGATCGAGATCCACCAGCGCGACGAGGCCCACAGGCGATCATACTGGGTCAGGCCGACGAAATTTGCCCGCGGCAGCAGCCTGGAACTGGTGAAGGAGTAGATGACGGTCCAGATCGTGCCACCGAAGAAGATGACAGAGGCGACGAGGATCATCGGGGTCAGCGCAATCTTGGAATGAAGATTGCGGAAGAGCTGGTTGGGTCGGCCGGATGGGGCCTTTGGCGGGGCGGATGACCGTGTGCGTGACGGCACGGAATTTGCCATGGTTCCTCCTCGATCAGCATGCGGCGGGCGCAGCTTTTCCTGCTGGCCCCGATCACTCGGGGCCAGTGCGGTTCATGATCGTGATGGGGCGGGTATCAGTCCGCCGAGCCGATGATCGAGGCGAAGCGTTCCTGCGCCTGTTCCGGCGTCATCGACTCATTGGCGAAGAATTCGGCCATCAGGTCCTCCTTCTGCTTCTGCGTATCGGCCGACACGAGCTGGTCGGTGCTGATCGCAGTGCTGCCCTTGGAGATGATCTCGATGCCCTTCTTCATGCAGTCGTTGGCGGCTGCAAGATCGACGTCGCCGCGGATCGGCACCGATCCCTTCTTGAGGTTGAAGGCGACCTGAACCTTGGGATCGACGATCGTTTCGGCCAGCACTTCCTGCGCTTTCGACTTCTCTTCGTCGTCGAGAAGCGGGAAATAGATGGCGTCGCCGCCGGTGGTCAGGGTCTGATTCAGCCCGAGACCCGGAAGGCAGCTATATTCCTTGCCGGCGGTCTGTCCCGCCTGCTGGAACTCGCCCTGCGCCCAGTCGCCCATGATCTGGCCGCCGGCCTTGCCGGTGATGACGAGATTGGTGGCTTGGTTCCAGTCCTGCACGTTCGAGCCCTTGGCGAGCTTGCGTGCATCGTCGGCCGCCGCGAAGATCTTGGCGATCTCTGGTCCCGCCGCGGTTTCCTCGTCCTTGTCCTTGTAGACCTTGTTGTAGAGGTCCGTACCGCCGAGCGAGATGACCAGCGTGTCGAACAGGCCGTTCACCTGGAAGGCGGAGCCGCCGACCGCGAGCGGCTGGATACCGGCTTCCCTCAGCTTGGGACCGGCCGCGACAAACTCGTTCCAGTCCTTCGGCACCGGCACGCCTGCCTTTTCGAAGGCGGCGTTGGAAAGCCACAACCACTGCCAGGAATGGATGTTGACCGGCGCGCAATAGATCTTGCCCTCGAAGGTGCAGCTGTCGAGCAGGCTGGACGGCTTGATGACGTCCTTCCACTTGCCCTTTTCCGCCACCTCGGTCAGGTCGCGCATCAGCCCTTCCTGAACCAGTTCCTCGGCCTGGCGGCCGTGGTTGAACTGGGTGGCGCCCATCGGATCGCCGCCGGTGATGCGGCTGATCATGATCGGGCGTGCCGTGCTGCCGGATCCTGCAATGGCGCCGTCGATCCACTTGTTGCCTGTGGCGTCGAACGCGGTCGCCAGCTCCTTGACTGCGGCCGCTTCCCCTCCCGACGTCCACCAATGCGTGACTTCCAGATCCGCAGCCTGCGCGATACACGGCAGTGCCACAGTGGCGGCCATAACGGCCGCAAAAGCACGAAATCTCATGAATCTCCTCCCTCACTGAAACGTTGCAGTAAAAAGCTAGGGCAAAGATTGTTGGGTGGCAACCCCACATGGTTGAAATATCAACGCACAAGAAAGACATGCAATCAGGGGTGGATTCAAAGGGCGCCTGGTGCGGAATATTCTTTCCTGAAATGCCGGATATGGATCGATCCAGAAGGCTTTGTGTTTTGCGGCGCAAAAAAGTGTGTGCATCTGCGTAGTCCCTACGACCGGTTGTGGTGCTACGCAGAATCCGTAAAAAAGGCGCTTGAAATTTACCTGTAACGTTTCAGATTTTTACCGTATGAGCGATACTGAGCATGACGACATGAACAGGCGCATTTCGGTGCGAGCGGCACGATGGACGAAAAAAGCAGACGAATCCCAGCGACGGCGCCCGCCGAGCGCCCTACCCTGAAGACGATCGCTTACATGACCGGGCTCGGGATCACGACCGTGTCCCGCGCCCTGAAGGATGCGCCGGACATCGGCTCCGACACCAAGGAACGTGTTCGCCTCGTTGCCCGCCAGCTCGGCTATCAACCGAACCGCGCCGGCGTGCGCCTCAGAACTGGCAAGACGAATGTCATCGCATTGGTACTGAGCATCGAGCAGGAGCTGATGGGTTTCACCAACCAGCTGGTTCAGGGAATTTCGGAAGTGCTGGGCGGAACGCAATATCACCTCGTGGTGACGCCACATTCCTTCGAGAAGGATCAGATGGTGCCGATCCGCTATATTCTCGATACGGGGTCGGCGGACGGGGTGATCATTTCGCGCATAGAGCCGGACGATCCGCGCGTGCGGGTGATGACGGAACGGAACCTGCCCTTCGTCACCCATGGGCGCACCGATATGGGCATCGGCCATCCTTTCCACGATTTCGACAACGAGGCCTATGCCTATCAGGCCGTGGAACAGCTTGTGAAGCGCGGCCGCAAGCGCATCGCACTTCTCGCGCCCCAGAGCCGTTTTTCCTATCACATTCACAGCCGTATCGGCTTCGAGCGCGGTCTCGTCGACTTCCAGGCAACGGAGGTTTCGATGGGCCGGACAACCACTGAGACCTCGCTGGATGAAATAAGGGCCTATGCCGAGCGGATGTCCCGCCTGCCCGAGCCTCCGGATGGGATCATATCCCTCAGCGGCTCATCCTCAATCGCGATGATCGCAGGGATCGAGGCGGCCGGCCGCAGGCTCGGCAAGGACGTCGACCTCGTCTCCAAGCAATCGGCCGAATTCCTGAACTGGATACGCCCCGAAATCCTGACTGTGACCGAGGATGTACGTCATGCAGGCCGTGAGCTCGCTAAGGCGGTCCTGGCAAGGATCGATGGCGTTGCGCCGGAACTGCTGCAAAGCATTGATATCCCTGTCTGGTCGGCCATGGGACCGACGAGCCGGGCAGCTAGAGCGGAATGACAAGCCCGTCGCGTCCGACGATCAGCTCGCCCGAGAAGGTTTCGGCCAGTGCCGCGCGCCAATGGCTTTCGTCGAAATCGGGATCATCCGCCGGAATCAGGTGATTGAGGGCAAGCCTGGCAACACCGGCAGCCGAGGCAATGCGTCCCGCATCGGCAGCGAACGTATGAGACGCCACCAGGTGCTCCCGCAGCCGCGCACCGTTTCCGGTCCGCGCGACAAGCCGATCTATCCCTTCGGGCAGCATGGCTTCATGGACGAGAAGGTCTGCGCCACGCGCAAAATCTGCCAGAGGCGGGAAATAGGTGGTGTCCGAGGAGAACGCGACCGTACGGCCTGCCACTTCGAACTTGAGGGCAAAGCAGTCTGTCACCGGCGGGTGATCCACGCGCAGCGCCGTAACGGTGAAGTCGTCGAGTTCGGCCACAATGCCCGGTCCGAACTCTTTCACCGTGACGAGATCGGAGAGAACCGGCCTGCCTTCATCCTCGATCCGCTTTTCGATGTCATACGCCAACGAGATGAGAAAACCATTCCACAGAGCTGACGTGCCCACCGGTCCATAGACGGTGACCGGGTTGTTCAGTCCCGCCGCCCAGGCCGTATGGATGAGCGGCCCGAGTTCCAGCACGTGGTCGGAATGCAGATGGGTGATGAAGATGAGGTCGAGTTCGCGGAGCGCCATCCCGGCCTCCACAAGGCCGCGGGTGACGCCGAGGCCGCAATCGACGACGATGCGCCGACCGGAAAGATCAAGCAGCATCGAGGTCGGGGATGGGCCGCCCGGCCTGATAGCCGGGCCACCCTTCGATCCGAGAAGGACCAGCCGATCAGGCAAAGTCGGCAAGGCCGCTGCCCCACGGGCCGTGATGCTTGTCGACGCCGTCGAGGCGATCGAAGCCGTGGGCGCCGAAGAAGTCGCGCTGCGCCTGGATCAGGTTCGCCGTGCCCCTGCCCCGACGATAGGCGTCGAAGTAGTTGAGCGCCGAAGACAGCGCCGGAACCGGCAGGCCGTTCAGCGCCGCGTAGGATACGACCCGGCGAAGCGGGCCGTCGGTTTCCTTGACCATCTGCGAGAAGGCCGGCGTGACGATCAGGTTCGCGACATCCGGGTCCTTGCTGAAGGCCGAGGTGATTTCGTCGAGGAAGGCCGAGCGGATGATGCAGCCGGCGCGCCAGATCTTGGCGATGACCGGCATCGGCAGGTTCCAGCCGAATTCCTTGGAGGCGGCGGCCATGACGGCGAAGCCCTGCGCATAGGCGCCGATCTTGGCGGCGAGCAGCGCCTGCTCAAGGTCGGCGAGGAAGGCCATGCCGTCATGCGGCTTGTCAGCCTTGACCGGCAGGCCGAAGATCTTTTCGGCAGCCAGGCGTTCGCTGCGCAGCGACGACAGGACGCGGCCGGCGACGGCGGCTTCGATCGCGGTTGCGGCAACGCCCATGTTCTGGGCCTCGATGACCGACCATTTGCCGGTGCCCTTCTGGCCGGCGGAATCGACGATCACGTCGACCATCGGCTTCTTCGAGATCGGGTCGACCGCCTTCAACACCTTTTCCGAGATTTCCATCAGGTAGGAATCGAGGCGACCCTCGTTCCAGCGACCGAAGACCTGGCCGATTTCGGCCGCGCCCATGCCGAGGCCGTCGCGCAGGATGCCGTAGATTTCGGCGATCATCTGCATATCGGCATATTCGATGCCGTTATGGATGGTCTTGACGAAGTGGCCGGCGCCATTTTCGCCGAGCCAGTCGACGCAGGGCTCGCCGTTGAATTTGGCCGAGATGGAGGTCAGTACCTTTTCGACGCGCTTCCAGCTGTCCTGCGTGCCGCCGACCATGATCGAAGGGCCATGACGTGCGCCTTCTTCACCACCGGAAACGCCCATGCCGATAAACGTCAGGTCGCTGTTTTCCAGGCTCTCGAAGCGGCGCATCGTGTCGCGGAAATTGGCATTGCCGGCGTCGATCATGATGTCGCCGGAGGACAGGTAGGGCTTCAGGAGTTCCATCTGCTGGTCGACCGGATCGCCGGCCTTGATCATGATGATGATCGGCCGCGGTGGGCGGATGGCCTTGATGAAGTCTTCGAGCGTTTCGCAGGGAATGATCTGGCCCTGAAGCTCGCCGGCATCCGCATAGAATTTCTTGGTGACTTCGGGCGTGCGGTTGAAGACCGCGATCTTGTTGCCCTTTTCGGCGATATTGAGCGAAAGGTTGGCGCCCATGACGCCGAGACCGATTAGGCCGATTTCTGCCTGTTCCACGGGATAGCCTCCAGTTTGATTTGGCCTTCTTTTGGCATCCAGGCGCCCGAGGGGCAAGGCACGCTTTGACCAAATCGGCCATATTCCGCGACACCCGGAAGAAAGCCTCACCTAGGGCGATCTTCCCCGTCGTCCATGATCCTCCAGGCCGCGCCGTCGAGATCCTCGTACTGGCCGTTTTTCAGCGACCAGAGGAAGGCTACAAGTCCCAGCCCGCCGAGAAAAAGCGCCACGGGAATGAGGTAGATCAGCATGTTCATGCGGCGCGAACCTCCTCTTCTGCGGCCTGCGCCGGCACTTCAGTCTGCGACAATAGGCCTTCGGTGCCGGTGCGGTTGAGCCTCAGCGCATTGGCCACGACGATGATTGATGAGGTCGACATGGCGACGGCGGCAATCAGCGGCGTCGCATAGCCCGCGAGCGCGATCGGAACGGCGATGATGTTGTAGCCGATCGCGAGCGCAAAATTCTCGCGGATCAGTTTGCCGGCGCGGCGGGAGATATCGATCGCAATCGGCACCGAGTTCAGGCTTTCATGCATGAAGACGAAATCGGCGGCCTGTCGTCCGATATCGGCAGCCGTGGCCGGCGCCATGGACACATGCGCGGCGGCAAGTGCCGGCGCATCGTTGATCCCGTCACCCACCATCAGCACCCTGTGTCCCTTGCGGGTGAGTGCAGCGCAATGATCGGCCTTGCCTTTCGGGGATACCTCGGCCATCCAGTCGGCGATAGCCAATTGCCCGGCAAGCGCTCGAACTGTTGGCGTGCGGTCGCCTGATATCAGGCCGAGACCCATTCCCTTTTCCGCAAGGGTGTGAATGGCCGAAGCCGCATCCTCGCGAAGCGCGTCCTCGAAGCGGATGGCCGCGATCTCGATCCCGTCGCGCGAAAACACCACCTCGAGATTTGTGCCCTCGCCCATGCGCTGATCACCACATGCGAACCGTCGATTGCCCAGACGATAGAGACTATCCCCGCGACGGGCTTCCAGCCCGCTTCCCGGGATTTCGATGACATCGTCGAAGAGCGGAAAAGGTCCGGCGACTGCCGAGCAGATCGCTCGCGACAGGGGATGGCGGGAATGGGCGGCGAGGCCGGCCGCAAGTGAAAGGATCGACACCGGTATTTCCGCGGCATTGATGAGCTTCGGCCGCCCGAGTGTCAGCGTACCGGTCTTGTCGAACAGTACGCTGTCGACCTGGGCAAGACGTTCCATGGCCGAGCCGTCCTTGACCATGATGCCGTTCCTGAACAGGCGTCCGGCAGCCACGACCTGAACGACCGGCACGGCGAGACCCAGTGCGCAGGGGCAAGTGATGATCAGGACCGCAATGGCGATCAGCATCGCCCTCTTCCAGTCTCCACCGGCAAATCCCCAGGCGAAGAACGCGGTGAGCGCCAGGAGATGCACGGCGGGCGAATAATATTGCGCAGCGCGATCCGCCAGCCGCCGATAGCCGGCCTTGGCGCCTTCGGCGACCTCCATCAGCCCGATGACTTCGGCGAGGAAGGATTCTCTTGCAGACGCCGTGACCTTGATGATCATCGAGCCGGTGAGGCTGAGCGTGCCGGCATGCACTGAAGTGCCAGCCGCAACGGCCTGCGGCACGCTTTCGCCGGTAACGATCGAGACGTCGATGTCACTTGAGCCCCATTCCACGACGCCATCGACGGGGATGCGTTCACCCATGGCGATCGCCACCCGGTCGCCCGGCCGCACCTCTTCGACCGGGCGGTATTCGCGCACTCCGTCGGCCGACACGACCATGGCACCACGCGGTGACAGCCGAGCAAGCCCGCTGATCGCCGCCCTCGCCCGGTCGCGCATGATGTGGTCGAGCGTACGGCCGATCAGCAGGAAGAACAGAAGCGAGACGGTGGCGTCGAACCAGGCGTGCTCGCCGTGATGCAGGGTTTCCCATAGCGAAACAGCATAGGAGAGCGTGATCGCCAGTGCGATTGGCACGTCCATGTTGGTGCGTCCGCGCTTCAGCACGGCCCAGGCCGATGCATAGAAGAACCGCCCCCCATAGATCAGCGCGGGGGCCGCAATCATCGCCGAAATCCAGTGGAAGAGATCGCGGGTGGCCGCATCCGCGCCGGACCAGACCGATACCGAGAGCAGCATGATATTGGCGGCGGCAAAACCGCAAAGCGCCACCGCGCGCAGCAAATCTCTCTGCAGCCTGTCTCCGTCATCCAAAGACACGTCGAACAGATAGGCATCGTAGCCGGTGGCCGACGTGATCGCTCCGACGAATTCAGCCGGATCGACCGTCCTGCTGGCCTCACCCTGCTGCCAGACGATCGATACGCGCTTGGTGGAAAGGTTGACGCGCGCCTTGTCAATGCTATCCAAGGCCTGCAGCGCCTTTTCGATTGAGACGATGCAGGCGCCGCAATGCACGCCGGGCACGCTGAGGTCTATCTGCCGTCTGCCCTCCCCAAGGTCCCGACTGGCCAGCAGCATCTCTTCGGAGGATGGCACAGGCTTCGTAATGTCACCTTCCGATCCGGGGGCGCAGCAGCTCATTTCTTTGCTCCATGGACTGAAATGCGCTCGGCATGATGCAGGATGCGGCCTCCGGCATTTTCCGCAATCGCCTCGACGATCCAGTGGCCGGGCAGAACCTGATGCGCGGCGGTAAATACGCCCTCACCGGCGGGCGTGAGCTCCAGCTGAAAATCCTGATGTTCTCCGACAGGACGCTTGAAATTCAAGATCAACCGATCCGCCGACACGGCCGTCGTGCCATCCGCCGCGGTGATGTCATAGCGCAGGCTATCCGCCGCTACCGTCAGCTTGCCGGTCACGCCGGTCGCCGCCAGCGCGCGTGCCTGCGCCACCTTGCCGTTGAACTGCTGGCTGGCGACATAGGTATTCTCGACGACGAATCCGCTCCAACTGGTGAAGGCGTTGTATGCCATGTAGAAATTTACCGAGATGATCGTGCCGAAGAAGAGCACCATGACGGCCGCCATGTGCCACCCGGTAAAGACAAAACCCTTGTTGGATGTGGTGCTCATCTGTTTGCTCCGGGTACGAAGAAATTGGCCGAATAGCTGTCGCGCTCGTGGCTGGATCGGTCCTCGGCGACGAAGTGGAAGCGGCTCTCACCCTTTACGGCCGCCTTGGGCAGGGTCACGTAAGCCTTGAGTGCCATGGCCTTGTCGGGCTGCACTTCGATGGCGAAGACCCGTCCCGGGACATCGCTGACGCCGATGATCTTCATCGTCGCGTCGGGCATGCCGTCGAGCGACAGGAGCACGGTGCGCGGCTCCGGGATCATGTTGAGCAGCCGGATCGTGTAGCCGTTTCGGATCGAGCCGTCCGATTCCATGACGAACTGCGGATTGCGATCATGCAGAACGTTGATTTCCAGCCGGTCGCGCGAAAGAAGCGCAAAGACGAGGCCGATTCCCACAGCCGTCCAGACGCCCATGTAGAGCAGCGTTCTCGGCCGCAGCAGGATCTTCCAGTCAAAATGGCGAACGCCATCCGCAAACGTACCGTCAGGCTTGCGCACGCGCTTCGGATCGATCGCTGCTGTCCCGGCAGCCGTCGCCAGGGCCATGTTGGAATCGTATTCTTCAAGCGTTGCATAGGCGATCAGACCGCGCGGCTTGCCGACCTTGTCCATCACCCCGTCGCAGGCATCGATACAGAGCGCACAGGTGATGCAGGCCATCTGCTGGCCGTCACGGATGTCTATGCCCATGGGACAGACCGCGACGCAGGCGTTGCAGTCGACGCAGTCGCCAACCGCCTGGCCAGCCGCGATCGCCTTCTTGGCATGCCGGCTGCGCGGTTCGCCGCGCCAGTCGTTATAGGTCACCGTCAGCGAATGCTCGTCCAGCATCGCGCCCTGGATACGCGGCCAGGGACACATGTAGATGCAGACCTGCTCGCGCATCAGCCCGCCGAGGAGGTAGGTCGTAGCGGTCAGGACGGCGACCGTCGAATAGGCCACATAGGGCGCCTGCCCCGTGACGAAATCGAAAGCCAGCGCCGGCGCGTCGGCGAAATAGAAGATCCAGGCACCGCCGGTCGCTATGGCAATGGCGATCCAGGTCGTGTGCTTGGCCGTCCGCTTTATCACCTTGTCGGCAGTCCACGGTCCGGCATCGAGCTTCATCCGCGCATTGCGGTCGCCTTCTATGAAGCGCTCGACCGCCAGGAAAAGATCGACCCAGACCGTCTGGGGACAGGCATATCCGCACCAGGCACGGCCAACCGCCGAGGTCAGCAGGAACAGGCCGAAGCCTGCCATGACCAGAAGCCCGGCGACGAAGAAGAATTCCTGCGGCCAGATCTCGATGAAGAAGAAATAGAAGCGTCGGCTGGCGAGATCGATCAACACCGCCTGGTCAGGCGCATAGGGCCCGCGATCCCAACGTATCCATGGCGTCAGGTAGTAGATTCCGAGCGTGACCAGCATGACCAGCCACTTGAGCCGCCGGAAGCGACCTTCGGCCCGCTTGGGGAAAATCTTCTTTCGCTTTTCGTAGAGCGGTTCGCGGCCTTGTCCGGGTGGGTGAGCCGATTTGACCTCGATGCGTTCGACAGATGCGTCGGTCGGGCCGACACCGGGAGCGGAGTAAAGATTCATGGGAACCTTCCTTTGTTCCCTGCCTTCTCCCACCGCGCGCGCCGCGCTTCCTTGACTTAAGTCAAGCTGCGACATCTGGTGCATTGGCCCGAACAAATCCGGCCAAACTCAGAGGGAGGAGAAATCTTGAGCACGATGTTCGCAAGAATCGTTCATGCCACGATCGAGAAGCCATGGCGGGAGGTCTATGCCTTTGCGTCGCGGCCGGAGAACATGCCGAAATGGGCAGCCGGATTGGCTTCGGGCTTGATCCGTGAAGGTGACGACTGGATCGGCGACGGCGGCCCGATCGGCAAGATCCGCGTCCGCTTCGCGCCACAGAATGACTTCGGCGTTATTGACCACACGGTGACATTGGAGAACGGCGCGCGTTTTGAAAATGCCCTGAGGGTCGTGCCGAATGGCGATGGCGCGGAGGTGATGTTTACGCTGCTAAGGGCAGCGGACATGGACGATGAGGCCTTCGAGAAGGACGCTGCAGCGATCGCAAAGGACCTGAGAACGCTCAAGGGCCTGCTGGAAGATCGATGATCCCAAGCTTTTCGCAGTCCTGACGGGAAACGAAAACGGCCAGACCCGAAGGCCTGGTCGCGCATTTCAAATATGCTCTCAACTCAAATATTGAGTTTTATTCCCCGCCGCCCAACGAGTGGACATAGACGGCAAGCTGCTTGACGGTGACGTCGCCAAGACGCGCGGTCCAGGCGGGCATCACGCCGTGCTTGGGGCCTCGCACCTGAGCGGCGATCTCATCCTCGCCGTGCACCTTCAGCCAGATGGCGTCGGCGAGGTTTGGAGCACCCATGTCGCGATTGCCCTCAGCATTGTCGCCGTGGCAAGAGGCGCAGTTGTCGGCGAAGAGCTGCTTGCCCGGTTCGACCATCGAGGCGTCGCGCGGCGTTCCCGTCAGGCTGACCACATAGGCGGAAACCTGGCGGATCTCGTCGGGCTGCAGGATGTCCGCAAAGGCAGGCATTTCCGACACGCGGGTCTCGGGGTCAACGCTGTCGCGGATACCGTGCGATACCGACTGGTAGATCGCGTCGGCACTGCCGCCCCAGAGCCAGTCGTCGTCGTTGAGGTTGGGATAGCCCTGTCCGCCCGCGGCACCCGTGCCGTGACACGGCGTGCAGTTGACGCGGAACGCTGCCGCACCGCCGGCCGTCGCGAACTGGTTGAGCTCCGGATTGGCGATGATCTCTTCCGGAGTGGCTGCCGCGATCTGCTCGAGCATGGCGCCCTGGGCGGTCTTGGCCACCTCGACTTCGGCCGCAAACTCGGCGCGGCTGGAATAACCGAGCACGCCCTTGGTCGCGTCGTTGAGCATCGGCCATGCCGGATAGAAGACCGTATAGCCGAGTGCCCAGACGATACAGGCGTAGAATGTCCACAGCCACCAGCGCGGCAGCGGATTGTTCAGCTCGCGGATGCCGTCCCATTCGTGGCCAGTCGTCTCGACGCCGCTGATGTCATCGATATGTTTGTCAGCCATTTCAGTCTTCCTTCAGAGGAATTTGCGCGGCCCGGTCGGCCGATACCTTGCCGCCGGGGCGAAGGGTGAAGAACAGAACGCCGAGGAAAAACAGGCTCATCGCGAGAAGGCCCCAGCTGTCGGCGAAGTGGCGCATTGCCGTATAGGCTTCCATCGTCGGCCTCCTCAGCGATAACCGGTTGCGTCGTCATAGGTGGAGAAATCGACAAGCGTGCCGAGCATCTGGAGATAGGCGACGAGCGCATCCATCTCTGTCAGCGTCTTCGGATCGCCGTCGAAATCGCCGACCTTGGCCTTCGGATAGCGCTCCAGCAGAGCGCTGGTATCGGCATTCGGATCAGCCTGGGCCTTGAGGTCGGCATTCGCCTGTTCGACCATGTCGTCGTTATAGGGAACGCCGACTGCGCGGTTGGCCTTCAGTTCCATCGATGCGTCGGTGATCTCAAGTGGAGTATGCTTGAGGAAGGCATAGCTCGGCATCACCGATTCCGGCACGACGTCACGTGGGTCGGTCAGGTGCTGGACGTGCCATTCGTTGGAATAGCGGTCGCCGACGCGGGCAAGGTCAGGCCCCGTCCGCTTCGAGCCCCATTGGAACGGATGGTCGTACATCGATTCCGCGGCAAGGCTGTAATGGCCGTAGCGTTCGACCTCGTCGCGGAACGGACGGATCATCTGGCTGTGGCAGGTATAGCAGCCTTCGCGGATATAGATGTTGCGGCCGGCAAGCTCCAGCGGCGTGTAGGGCCGCATCCCCTCCACCGTCTCGATCGTGTTCTCGAGATAGAAGAGCGGCGCGATCTCCACGATGCCCCCGATGGAGACGACGAGCAGCGAACCGGCCAGGAGGAGCGTGGCATTGCGCTCGATGAAGTGATGTTTGTCGAGAAGAGACATGGCGCGGCTCCTTATTCGGCCGGCTGCAGGGCGGCGGGCGCGACACCGGGGGTGCGTTCCTGCCGCTCATGGCCGAGAATGGTCATGGTGATGTTGAAAGCCATGATCAGACCGCCTGCGAGATACATGGCGCCACCGACGGCACGCAGCAGGTAGTACGGGAACATGGCCGCGACCGTTTCCGCGAACGAGTAGACGAGAAAACCCTGGTCGTCGTATTCGCGCCACATCAGGCCCTGCTGGACGCCGGCGACCCACATGACGGCCGCGTAGACGACGATGCCGAGCGTGGCGAGCCAGAAGTGCCAGTTGACCATGGCAAGGCTGTAGAGCCGGTTGCGGTGCCACAGTTTCGGGACGAGGAAATAGATCGCGCCGAAGGAGATCATGCCGACCCAGCCGAGCGCGCCCGAATGCACATGGCCGATCGTCCAGTCCGTATAATGGCTGAGCGAGTTGACGGCCTTGATCGACATCATTGGACCTTCAAAGGTCGACATGCCGTAGAAGGCGATGGCGATGACCATCATGCGGATGATCGGATCGGTGCGGATCTTGTCCCAGGCGCCCGACAGCGTCATCAGGCCGTTGATCATGCCGCCCCACGAGGGCATCCAGAGCATGATCGAGAACACCATGCCGAGCGTCTGCGCCCAGTCGGGCAGCGCCGTGTAATGCAGGTGGTGCGGGCCGGCCCAGATATACATGAAGATCAGCGCCCAGAAGTGGATGATCGACAGCCGGTAGGAATAGACCGGACGGCCCGCCTGCTTGGGCACGAAATAATACATCATGCCGAGAAAGCCTGCCGTCAGGAAGAAGCCGACCGCGTTATGGCCGTACCACCACTGGGTCAAAGCGTCCTGCACGCCAGCGAAGGCCGAATAGCTCTTCACGCCGAGAAAGGAGACCGGCATCGCCAGGTTATTCACGATATGCAGCATGGCGATGGTGACGATGAAGGCCAGATAGAACCAGTTCGCCACATAGATATGCGGCTCCTTGCGCATCAGGATCGTGCCGAGGAAGACCACCAGATAGGCGACCCAGACGATGGTCAGCCAGATGTCGACATACCATTCGGGCTCGGCATATTCCTTGCCCTGGGTGATGCCGAGCAGGTAGCCGGTTGCCGCCATCACGATGAACAGCTGGTAGCCCCAGAAGACGAACCAGGCGAGATTGCCGCCGAAAAGACGCGCCCGCGAGGTGCGCTGAACGACGTACAAGGAGGTACAGATCAGCGCGTTGCCGCCGAAAGCGAAAACGACAGCCGAGGTATGCAGCGGCCGCGTCCGGCCGAAATTGAACCAGGGCTCGATATTGAGGTCGGGAAAGGCCAGCTGCAGCGCCACCACGACGCCGACCAGAAAGCCGACGACGCCCCAGAACACCGTGGCGATCGTGCCGTATTTCACGACCTCGTCGAAATATTCCGATTTCACGGGTGTCGTGCGCGGCGCGCCAGCCGGCGCAAAGGATACGCGGCGCAGCATGACGATGCTGCTGATACCAAGCGTGAAGAACAGCACCCACATATGGGCTGCAAATAATGAGTCATGCGCGTAGGCCGCGCCAAGCAGCGCCAGGAATGTCCCGACCACTAGCGCTGCGGTTTCCAAAGGGTAGTTCATTGTTGGTTTCCCCCAACGACGTGTTTGCACGCCGCGATGGTGTCCGAACAACGAATCCCCTGCCCTCGCACCGCCGCGATCAACCGGAGAAATGGCAGCAGCGGGCGATGATCGCCTTGACTTGAATCAAGAGTGATCCGGCACCGTAATGAGAACGGCAGGCCGCCTGGCGCTTTGCGGAAATTTGGGGAACCGACACGCCCGAACGGGCGGCAGACACGGGTCCTAGCGTCGGGACCCGGCGTCATCGGCTGGTGGTTTCGGCTGAACTATATCAGGCTGCTGGACGCCGCCTGCGGTCGGAGGTTTCCTGCATCACCACCAAGGCCCCGATCAGCGTCGACGAACGGGTGATCGGCGACATGCGGCAGTGGACGACAACTGTTTGCCCCTCGACCTTGTCCGCATAGGTCAGCGTCAAACTGTCCCCTTCGAAGCAGCGGTCAAGGCTCGGCTGGAGGTCATGACGGAAATGGTGCAGGCCGACAAACTCGGCGAAATGGCGCCCGATCAGCTCCTCCCGGGGCATTTCCATCCGCCGTGCATTGGTCTCGTTCGAATAGAAGATCCGGTATCCCGGTGCGACGACCACGACGCGTTCCGGCAGTTTGTTGAGAAGCGAATCGTCCAGCGAGCCATCGACGATCGCCTGGGCTACATCCGGCGGTCCAGGCGTGTCGTCGACTGCGCTCTCGGACGGGGACGACAGGCTCTGGTCGGTCACCAGATAACGTTCCACCAGCATTTGCAGCAGGTGCGCATTGCGGCGGACGCAACCGCGGTCGTCGGCTTCCTCGTTCAGAAGATCGAGCGCAAAGCGGAATTGAATGCGGATTGTTGCCTGGTCCTGCAGTCCCTGGCCGCTGAGGATCGCCTTGATGAGAGGATCGAGCTCGCGATCGAGCCGCTCCACGGCCTCATCATCCTCCCGTTCGACCGCCTGGCGCAGATCGCCATACTTGGCCCAGAACAGATCAACCAATGCTTTCACAACTGACCCCTCTCCGAAGATGCGAGAAGCGGCGCCTTCCCATTGAAGGCTATACTGATCCTATCAAACACGATTCTGACTAAACAATTTATCAAGCTGCGACGCAAATATTTGCCTAATCTACCATAGCGGGAGTGCACAAGGCAAAGATGGGCACTCAGCGTTCGACATGTTTCTTGATGTGCCAACGGTCGTGATACCAGAGCCATTGTTCCGGATATTCCCGAACCCAGCTCTCGACCTTGTCGTTGAGAACCTGCGACGTCCCCTGGACGTCCAGATTGCCCTTGGCGTCGCGGGGCAATTCTATCCTTGGCTCGATTTCGAGCCGATACCGGTTGTCCGGCAGCCGGATGCAGCGCGCCGGATAGACGTCGGCATCGAACTGGCGGACGAGTTTCGCAAGCAGCGGATTGGTCTTGACCGGCCGACCGAAGAAAAGTGTCGAGAGACCCTTGCGGAATTTCTGGTCCACCAGCACGCCGACCCCGCCTCCGGCTTCAAGCCTGCGCGCCAGCGCGAAGGACGAACCGGCATGCGAGGGAACGAGCTGTCCCATGCGAGAGGAGCGGAAGGAGAAGACCTTCTCGGCGATATAGGGATTGTTCGGCGGCCGGAAGAGCACCATGACCTCCAGACCAAACGCCTTGCCTGCCACGGGAAGAAGTTCGAAATTGCCGGTATGGGCAGTAAAGACGATGAACGGCCGCGGATTGTCGCGCAGGTCGAGGAAGATCGGGATGCCCGACACCTCCACCCTGCCCGGATTCTCCTGTTCGGGATCGAAATCGAACAGCCGGTCGAGGAAGACATATTCTGCCGCAAGTCGCCCCATATGTCCCCAGCTGGCGACGGCAATCTCTTCAAGCTCCGTCTCAGCTTTTTCCGGGAAGGCATTGCGCAGATTGGTCATCATCAGCTTGTGGCGCCAGAGCTTCGGCCCGAGGTAACGGGCGAAGCGATCGGCATAGCGGATGGCCGGATCGGCCGGCAGGATCTTCAGGGAATTCAGGAGACCGAAGGTCGCCTGTGCCACCAGCCATTGCTGGAAGTTCCTGAGCGCCAGAACGATCCGGGTGATGAACATCTTCACGTGTGTCAGTCCATCCGCAGGATGATCTTGCCAAAGATCTGACGGCCTTCCATGCGCTCCAGCGCCTTGTAGATCTCGTCGAAGGTCACTTCGGTGTCGATTACCGGATGGACAATGCCCTGCGCCATCTTCTGCATGGCATCGGCCATGTTCTCCATGCGGCAGCCGAAGGAGCCGAGCAGCTTCAGCTGCTGCTGGAACAGCATCATCAGGTTCATGTCGGTGGAAACGCCCGAGGTGGAGCCGCAGGTGACGAGACGGCCGCCGCGCTTCATGCAGAGCATCGAGCCTGCCCAGGTGTCCTTGCCGACATGCTCGAAGACGACGTCGACGCCCTTCTTCTTGGTCAGCTTGCGGACGACGCCCTCGAAGCGGTCCTTGCGGTAGTTGATGACGTGGTCGGCGCCGAGCGCCTTGGCCTTTTCGATCTTGTCGTCTGAACCGACGGTGGTGATGACCGTGCAGCCCATCTTCTTGGCGAGCTGGATGGCCGCCGTACCGATGCCCGAACCGCCGGCATGGACGAGAATGGTTTCGCCTGGCTGCAGCTTGGCATTGTCGAACAGCATGTGTTCGACGGTACCGAAGGTGACCGGCGCAAGCGCTGCACCGACGGCATCGACGCCCGGAGGTGCCGGAACCAGCAGGCGCGCCGGCAGGTTCGCCTTTTCCTGGGCGAAGCCGTCGAGGTGGAAGCCGTGAACGCCGGAGACGTTTTCGCAGAGATTGTCGCGCTTCTCGCGGCAGGGCTTGCAGAGGCCGCAAGTACGGGCGCCGTAGATGGAAACAAGCTGGCCGGGCAGTACGTTGGAAACGCCCGGACCGATCGCTTCGACGACACCGGATGCTTCAGCGCCGATCGTCAGCGGCATCTTGCGCTTGGCGAATGCCATGCCGCGCCAGCCCCACACGTCGATATGGTTCAGCGCAACCGCCTTGACGCGCAAGGTCACCTCGCCCGGGCCAGGTGCTTCCGGTTCGGGAATGTCGACGGCTTCGAGCTTGCGGTCATCGAGAAGTTGCAGCGCGCGCATGGTTTCAGGTTTCCTTCCGGATTCATCGGGTCGGCGTGGCATCGTCACACGCCAAAGTCATGCCCGGATTTGTCCCGAGCAGCTGCCAACCTTCGGTTTTATTGTCGACGTCAATGGATCCCCGGGACAAGCCCGAGGATGACGCCTCATCTGTGGCGCTGGCCTTAGAGCGGTTCCCGCGTCATGACAAGGCTGGCGTTCTGGCCGCCGAAGCCGAAGGAGTTGGAAAGAACCGCCTTGGGCGAGCCGCTCCGCTTTACGTTCGGTACCACATCCAGCTCGATCGTCGGATCGGGGTTGGTGTAATTGATGGTCGGCGGCAGGGTCTCGGTCAGCATCGTCTGGATCGAGAATACCGCCTCGACAGCGCCCGCTGCGGTCAGCGTGTGGCCGATCATCGACTTGTTCGACGAGACCGGAATGCTCTTCAGGCTGTCGCCGAACACGGCCAGCATCGAGCCATATTCCATCTTGTCGTTTTCCGGCGTCGAGGTGCCATGGGCGTTGATGTAGCCGATACCGCCTTCATCCATGCCGGCGTCTTCGAGTGCCGCGCGAATGGTCGCGATCGCAGGGCCACCATCCGGTGACGAGCGCGTGCGGTGGAAGTGGTCGGCCTTCTCGCCGAGGCCCTTGATGATGCCGAGCACCTTGGCGCCGCGGGCAATCGCCGATTCCAGCGATTCCAGCACCAGCGTCGCGGCACCTTCGGCGATGACGAATCCGTCGCGATCCTTGCTGAACGGCTTGGAGGCCTTTTCCGGCGGATCGTTCTGGGTCGACAGAGCCGAGAGCAGCGAGAAGCGGATCAATGCCTCAGCACTGACCGAACCATCGGTCGCTGCAACCAGCGCCTTGTCGGTGCGGCCCTGTCGGATCGCTTCGACGCCGAGCTGGATGGCGGTGGCGCCAGATGCACAGGCAGTCGATAGCGTCACTGGCAATCCGCGTGTGCCAAAAGTGTCGGCGAGGCGTTCGGAGATCGAGCCGAACTGGACGGCTTCAAGGAAGGTGGGATCGGGTCGCTCGCGCATCGCAGTCAGGAAGCGATCGTAGGCGTCACCTTCCACCTTCGGCGGCGGCGCACGGTCGGCGAGCGCAAAACGGTCTTCCCATTCCGGCTCGACCGGAGGGGCCGCGAGAAACAGCGGACCTTCGAAATCGCCGGACAGACCGGCCTGCGCCAGTGCTTCCTTGGTCGTTTCGCGGGCAAAGGCGAAGGAGCGTTCGACCGCATTGTTTGCCGGAACGGCGATGAAATCGACGGTGCCGCTGATGCGGGTCGAGAGCTTGTCGGTCGGGAATCGGGTGATCTTGTGGATACCCGAGGTACCGGAGGTAAGCGCCGCCCAATTGTCGGTGAGGCCCTGCCCGAGAGACGTGATGACGCCCATGCCGGTCACGGCGACGAGCGGACGTCCAAGATGATCCTTGAAGCGGTTGTCACTCATGCTTCGCTCCTTCAGGCGTCGGTCGAGAGGATTGCAACACCCTCGCCGCGCGTATAGCCGACAGTCGTTACCACTGCATGGGCGGCCGGCTTAGACATGGCTTGTTCGTTCTTGCCGTCGAATGCCGGCACATTGGTCTTGCCATCGAGCGCCAGGGCCGCAAGCGCAAGGCCAAGTGGGAACTGCGCTTCCATGCCATGTCCGGTTACGCCGCCGAAGCCGCGGATAGCTGCGCCCGGGAAAGTCTGTTCCAGAACCGCCTTCTCACGTGCCGACAGCTCGACGAGACCGCTTGCGCCGGAAAAAACCACCGTGTCGTCGGCGTTGAGAGCGGAGCCGGCTTCGGACAGGCGCGAAAGCCGCTTCTCGAGGCGTCCGTCGTCGCGATTGCCGCGATCGCCTTCGACTGCGTCGATCGTTGCGTAGATATGGGCGCCGCGCGCTTGCGCATGGGCGCGGGATTCGAGCACGAGGAATGCACCGACCGACCCCATGATCATGCCGCCGCCATTGTCGGACGAACGCGACCAGAGGGCTTCCCAGTCACCGGTCGCATGGGCACGAATGCCCTCGACCAGCAGAATGATGTCGGCGCGTTCGGCGACGAAGGCGCCGCCGACAAGGCTGTGGCTGGATTGCCCGGCCTTGATCCGGTGAAAGGCAGTCTCGACGGCGGAAATGCCAGCGGATTCCTCGCCCATGAATGTGCGCGACGATCCCGTCACCTTGTGGACGATCGAGATATTGCCGGCCATCAGGTTGGAAAGCTGCGCCAGAAACAGCGTCGGACGCAGTTCGGTCGTCAGCTTCTCGTTGAGCAGCACGTCGCGGTCGTTGCGCTTGAGGCCTTCGTCGGCGATCAGCGAATCGACCTTGATGTCGCGCTCACCGCCGCCAGCGGCCACGATCATATCCATCGAGGCGCAGGCTTCCGCGTTTTCCTTGAGGCCGGCGTCGTCGAGCGCCAGACCGGCGGTGAAGACGCCGAGGCGCTGCCAGTTCTCCATCTGCCGCTGATCGCCGCGCTTGGCGATCTGGGCCGACCAGTCGATTTCCGGCATGGGATGGATCGGATAGGGCTTGAAGCGTTCGATTTCGACCTTCGGTGCGCCGACCGCCGGCTGCGACAGGAACGCGACATGCGCATCCTTACCGACGCCCTGGCAGGTCACGATCCCGACGCCGGTGATCACAACATCATTGTCAGACTTCATAACTGTCCTCTTTGCGGAGGTTAGCGGGCGGCTTCAGCCGCCGGCTTCCATTGCGGCCACAAGGCCGACTTCTTCGGCGCGCTTGCGCACGATCGGCGCCAGCGGAATTTCTGTAAACGGCATCGTGCGTAGCTTGAGCTGCGCGTCGCAGACCTTCTTGCCGGCAGACGAGATCTTCGCCTTGGTCACGGCATAACCCGATCCTTCATGCTCTAGGAAGGCTTCGATGTCGAGAACCGCCTCCGGCTCGACGAAGGCGCGCATCTTGGCGCCATCGACCGACATGAGAAACGGCATGGCAGCAAAATTGGTGGCGGCGAGCACGAGCATGCCCGAGGCCTGCGCCATGGTTTCGATCAGGAGCACGCCCGGAACGAGCGGCATGCCGGGAAAATGCCCTTCGAAAACGGGGCTTTTCGCCGGCACGGTCGACCGCGCCTTCAGTGTCTTTCCGCCGAGATCGAGCGTTTCCACCCGATCGATCATCTGGAAATATTCGAGTAGCATACGGCTTACGGTAGGGCGTCAGCCCTTGGCCGCCCTCAGCTCGTCGATCTTGGCACAGAGGTTCTTGAGGACGAAATATTCCTCGGTCGAAACCTTGCCCTCGTTGACTTCCTGGGTCCACTGCTCGAGCGGGATCTTGATGCCGAATTCCTTGTCGATCGCGAAGACGATGTCGAGGAAGTCCAGGCTGTCGATGCCGAGGTCATCGATCGTGTGGCTTTCCGGAGTGATGGTCTCGCGGTCGATTTCGCTGGTTTCAGCAATGATGTCGGCAACTTTGTCGAATGTAGCGGTCACGCCCATGTCCTCTGAAGAATATGTAAATCAGAGTTCCACATAGGGAAAACGGTTCCAAATGCCAATGGCTTCGTTTTTCGAAGCCCAAATTTGCACCGAAACTGTTGCCCAAACAGCAGTTTTAGACGGCAATCGAGTGCCGTCCACGCCCCGTATCGAAATAGCGATCGAAGATTGCCGCCACGGTGCGCGCGAACGGGCGCCCTTGCCTCGTGATGCGGAATGCGCCGTTGGTGACATGACAGATGCCGTCCGTGTTCTGCCGCGCGAAGGCCCGTGCTTCTCCGATTAACTCATCCGCGCCATCGGGGAAACTCGCCCGCAGAGGCAGGAAGTCGAAGCCGAAATCGCACATCAACCGTTCGATAACATAGGCGCGCATGCGATCGTCGCTCGAGAACGCGACACCGCGAACCGCCGCTAGGCCCCCGTTCGCGGCCATTCGCTGGTATTCGCCGGTTGCCGGCATGTTCTGGATATAGCCCTGCGGCAACTGACTGATCGAAGAGGCCCCGAGCCCGATCAGCGCGTCGGCGCTGTCAGTCGTATAACCCTGGAAATTACGCCGCAGACGGCCGGAACGGGCAGCGATTGCGAGCGAATCGCCGGCCTTGGCGAAATGATCGATCCCAACCGCCTGGTATCCGGCATCAAACAGCTTCTGAGCGGCAAACATGCTTTGGCGGAAACGCTCTGTGACATCAGGCAGTGCTGATTCCGGGATCATCGTCTGGTGCTTTTTCATCCACGGCACATGGGCGTAGCCGAAAAGCGCCACCCGATCCGGCGACAGCGACAAAATGTCCGACAGCGTGCGATCCACACCCTCGACGGTCTGGTGCGGCAAGCCATAAAGCACATCGCAATTGACCGAGCCGACACCGCGGGCCCTCACCGCGTCGACCACCGATTTCGTCTGCTCGAAAGTCTGGATGCGGTTGATAGCTTTCTGCACGACCGGATCGAAATCCTGCACGCCGAGGCTCGCGCGCATCATGCCGATCTCGGACAAGGCATCGTACCGGGCCTCATCCAGATCGTTCGGGTCCATCTCGACGCTGATCTCCACTTCTTCGGCCATGTCGAACGATGTCCTGAGGCAGTCCATCAGATCGATCATGTCCTCGGGCTTCAGCATTGTTGGCGAGCCGCCGCCGAAATGGATGGCGGTGACCTTCGTGCCGGCCCCGACGCGGGCGCCGACCGTGGCGATCTCCTGCCGCAGGGCCGCCAGATAGGCGGTGATCGGCTCATAACGCAGCGTCTGCTTCGTGTGACAGGCACAGAACCAGCAGAGCCGGTCGCAATAGGGAATATGCAGATAGAGCGACAGGCTGTTGCCCGCGCCGAGCTCCGACAACCACTGCGAATAGATGTCGCAATTTACCCCACTGTGAAAGTGAGGGGCTGTCGGATAACTCGTATAGCGCGGCACCGCACCGGAATATTTTGCAAGCAGCCTCTCGTTCATCGCGCACCTCTTTTCTGCGGCCCAGAGGTAGCCGGGGAATATTTTCGCGACTTTGACCTGGATCAAGCATGAGAACGTCATGTGAACCAAGGTCGAAACCACGGAGGAGAGCCCGAATCGTAGGACAGGAAGATGGATGCACAGCTGAAACTGCCGGAGACCCAGGAGATCCCGCTCGTCTGCCGCTCCTGCGAAGCAAGGCACGGCGGCATCTGCTCCACGTTGACCACGCAGCAATTGGCCGAACTCAACAAGCATTCGCAGCGCCGTGCTGTAGAGGCTGGAACCGAGCTGATCGGCCAAGGCGAACTGGTAACGTCCTATTCCAACGTGCTGAAAGGTGTCGTGAAGCTGCAGAAGATCATGGCGGACGGCCGCCAGCAGATCGTCGGCCTGCAATTCGCTCCCGATTTCATGGGGCGTCCCTTCCTCGGCGAAAGCCTGATGACTGCCGAAGCCGCCACCGATACAGAACTCTGTGTGCTGCCGCGACGGCTGCTGGAGCGCATGATCGGCGAATCGTCGGATCTTGGTGCAAAACTTCACAGGCAGGCATTGCTGGAACTCGACGAGGCGCGTGACTGGATGCTCACGCTCGGACGCAAGTCCGCCCGCGAAAAGGTGGCGAGCCTGCTGGTGCTGATCGCCACGCATACCGAACCGGAGGATATCCGCGACTGCGCCTTCGACCTGCCGCTGTCACGCGCCGACATCGCTGATTTTCTCGGCCTCACGATCGAGACCGTCAGCCGCCAGATGACCAAGCTGCGCAAGGACGGCATCATCCATATCGAAAACAACCGGCATGTGATCGTGCCGGATTTCGAACGGCTTTCGGTGGCCGCGGGCGGAGACTAGCCCTCGCCCGCCGCATTTTTCAGGGTGCGCGACCTTCGACAAGAACGGCGCGGATCGCATCGAGCACACCTTCGGCACGGACGTCGGTGCAGACCGACTGGCTCGGGACACCATCCCAGGCACTGCCGATGAACTTGCGGCCTTGATCCGGCGCCTGAATGGTCTTGCCGTCGGCAAGCCCGCCGCAGACGACACGGACGGGGCCCGTGCGGACGTCGAACAGATGCGGTTCGGTGAGATAGACGCAGGCGCAGCTGTCATGCAGCACCATGCCGTCGAGACCAACGCGCTGGCGATAGAAATCGATATAGAACTGCGACAGGTCGGAAAGCAGTTTCAGTTCCGGCCCTCCGGCCTTGACCATCGCGGCCATCTCGTCGGACGACATCCGCGTCTTCATCGTCACGTCGAGGCCGAGGATCGTGACCTTCCACGGCGCGATGAACACGACGTCGGCCGCTTCCGGATCGCCGTGGATATTGGCCTCGGCCGCCGGCGTGACATTGCCGTTCACGTCGAACGCGCCGCCCATGATCACGACTTCCTTTACCAGTGCCGCAATGCCCGGATCGGCCTTGAGCGCCAGCGCCAGGTTGGTCATCCGGCCGACGGCGACGATCGTCACATTGCCCGGATCGGCACGCACCATGTCGATAATGAACTGCGCTGCCGAACGTTCATCCAGCGGATGGTCAATGTCCAGCGGTACGCCGATATTGCCGAGCCCGTCCTCGCCATGAACGGCTGGAGCGTAATGGGCTGAATCACGGGCCTCGTCGAAGGCCGCGCCTGCGCCCTTGGCGATCGGAGCCGCAATGCCCCATTCCTGGTGGAGGAACTGCGCGTTGCGCGTTGTAAGCTCGATCGCGGCATTGCCGAACACGGTGGTCACGCCGACGAGTTCGATATCCGGATGGCGATGCAGGTAAAGAAGAGCCATTGCGTCGTCCACGCCGGGATCGGTGTCGAATATGACTTTCTGCATGCGCCTGTCCAACTTTGCTGATGCTGCTTAAGGCCGCGCACCATAGTCGCATTGCGACAAGGTGCAATCCCGTCGGCGGGTCCTGACGGATTGCGCTGTGGGTAGTCTTGCCCGCGGACGGGTTCGGTGCCAAAAGGCGGCTCTTCAAGCATTTCCTGCCCCGCGAGTGCCCTCCCTTGCCCGATATCGCCTTCGAGCTTCTCCTGCTCCTGTTTCTTGCCGCCTGTTTTGCCGGTTTCGTCGATTCCATTGCAGGCGGCGGTGGTCTGATCACCATCCCGGTTCTGCTGATCGCAGGTCTTCCGCCGCTCGAGGCAATCGCCACGAACAAGCTGCAGTCGCAATTCGCGTCGGCGTCGGCGACCATCGCCTACGCCCGCAAGGGCCACATTAACCTGCGCCAGCAGATGCCAATGGCGGTGATGGCGATGGCCGGAGGCGCCGCAGGCGCTCTGCTTGCCTCGATCGTTCCGGCATCAATGCTCGCCGCGGCGATCCCCTTCCTTTTGATCGCGATCGCGCTGTTCTTCGCGTTCAAGCCCAATCTCGCCGACGTCGATGGTCACCGCCGGGTGACGCCCTTTGTATTCGGCCTCACGGTCGTGCCGATCGTCGGCCTTTATGATGGTGTGTTCGGGCCGGGTGCCGGTTCATTCTACATGCTGGGATTCGTGCTGCTTGCCGGCTTCGGCCTCCTGAAGGCGACCGCCCATACCAAGCTGATCAATTTCGGCTCGAATTTCGGCTCGTTCCTGGTCTTCGCCGCAACGGGCTCGATCCTCTGGAAGGTTGGCCTGATGATGGGCCTTGGCCAGTTCATCGGCGCGCAGATCGGCTCCGGCCTCGCGATGAAGAAGGGCTCCAAGCTGATTAAGCCGCTGCTGGTAATTTCCTGCCTGGCGCTGGCGACGAAGCTGCTGGCCGACCCCAGCCACCCTGCCCGCCTCTGGCTCGGCTGGTAAGCCCAGTCACCCCTTCATGCGGAGCGGCAGGCCGGCAGCGATGAAAAACACATCGTCCACTACTGCGGCGATCTGTTGGTGCAGACGTCCGGCATGGTCACGGAATTCCCGTGCCATCCTGTTCTCCGGCACGATCCCAAGGCCGACTTCGTTCGACACGAGGAGAACGGTGGCCCGAGTGGCCGATATACGCGCCACAAGGTCGGCGGCTCGCGCCGGAATATCAGCGTCATCCATCATCAGGTTCGTGACCCAGAGCGTCAGGCAGTCCACCAGGACGACACAGCCGGGGTCATCGGCCTCCGCCAGCGCGCCGGACAGATCCAGAGGCACTTCATGTGTGATCCATTCCGGGCCGCGATCGTCGCGGTGCCTGGCGATCCGCTCCCGCATCTCGTCGTCATAGGCCCGCCCTGTCGCGATGTAATGCCGCTCCATGCCGCTGTCGCGCGCCAGCTTTTCCGCGAACGCGGATTTACCGGAGCGCGCACCTCCGAGAACGAGCGCAGTCTTGCCGGTCAAGATCATGGGGAGAGGATCATTCTGGAGCCAGACGAGACCGGACGATTCGTAGATCTGAGAGGCGTCCGGCCCGTGTTAGGGTTTGTCTGGATAAGCATTGCGACATCATGGTGCAGCCTCAGGCCGTTGAAGTCAATCGCGCCTTGCCGGGAGTGCCTGAAAAACATCGCGTCTCGGCATTTTCATGCGCTATCCGTTTTGCGACATAAAGTGGCGGATGGCTGAGTTGTGGGGCGTCTCAGTCGGGCGTATTGCATCGCCAAAATATGAGGTCGCCGAGATGGCTCGCGACCCGTGAGGAAACACCCCGATGCTTTACGTTTTCAGCAGCAAGAATGGCGTCCAGATCGCTTGGAACTCCGAAGTGCCCCGCGCATCGAGAGAGCGCCGTCCGACGTTCGGCGAACGCCTGTCGACGGCCATCGGATTCATCCGCACGTCGAACCTTGGCTGATCTTTAAGGAATAGCCCGTTTCCGGCTTTCCCGGCCTCGCCGGGAAGGTGCGTCGCATTTGCGACTGACGCCAGGATTAAGAGGCGGCCGGTACGCTTTACCCAGGCCGGCGCCAATGGCGGACGATCCGTCCGCGGCCAGATCAATAGCGCGACATCCTTACCGGATGGTTATTGAATGCGGTTGGTGACACCAAATCGACCCCGCATACTTCTTTTTTTTCATCAGACTACATTTTTTTGCGCAGCATGGTCGCGGCGCTAATCGGCTACTAAACGTCAAATCTCGGGCGTGACTTTCAATCCGTTTCAGACCGCATGCCGAATGCCGCAAGTCCAATAGCGCATATTGACGGCATTTGACCGTTTTTAGACCTTCCGCAAGGCACAAAACACGTTCTTCCAACGAGTTACGAGTATTCTTCGGATCAGCCGTACTGACAGCTGCTGTTGATTTATTTGATGGAAGCCGTACGGTGACTGCGCTGACACGCAAATGCGCCCTATCCGAGGCATTGTGCCGAGATAGCAAGAAGATGCAGGTGGACGGCAGTTCTTCATCGGGGCGGCTTGGTTGTCCCTGACATATCTCCGCAAACGGATTTCGGTAAAACCGGCTCCGCGTATTGGTTGTCAACAATAAGACTGGGAGGTCTTACGATGCAAAAACTCCTCGCTTCCACTGCCTTTGCAGCCGGTCTCTACGCGTTTGCCGGGGCAGCACAGGCAGATTGCGGCTCCATCTCCATCGCCGAAATGAACTGGGCGTCCGCCGGCGTCGCCGCCAATGTCGACAAGATCATCCTCGAAGAAGGTTATGGCTGCACCGTCGAGCTCGTTACGGGCGACACGATGCCGACCTTCACCTCCATGAACGAGAAGGCCCAGCCGGACATGGCGCCGGAATTCTGGGTCAACGCCGTGCGCACTCCGCTCGACGCAGCCGTCAAGGAAGGCCGCCTGATCGAAGCGGCTGAAATCCTCGCCGACGGCGCGGTCGAAGGCTGGTGGATCCCGAAATTCCTCGCCGATGCCCATCCGGATATCAAGACCGTCCAGCAGGCACTCGCTCATCCCGAACTGTTCCCTGCCCCCGAAGATCCGTCAAAGGCTGCCGTAACCAACTGCCCCTCCGGCTGGAACTGCCAGGTTTCGACCGCCAACCTCTACAAGGCACTCGGCGCCAAGGATAAGGGCTTCGAACTGGTCGACACCGGCTCTGCCGCCGGCCTGGACGGCTCGATCGCCAACGCCTTCGAAAAGAAGACTGGCTGGCTCGGCTATTACTGGGCGCCGACCGCCATTCTCGGCAAGTACGAGATGGTGAAGCTCTCCTTCGACGCGCCGCACGACAAGGCGGACTGGGACGCCTGCACCGCCGTTCCGGATTGCGCCAATCCGAAGGTCAACTCCTATCCGACCTCAGAGGCCTTTACCGTCGTGACCAAGGAGTTCGCCGACAAGGCGGGCGTCGCGATGGACTACATCAAGGCTCGCAAATGGACCAACGCCACGGTCAACAGCGTGCTCGCATGGCAGACGGATAACCAGGGCACTAACGAGGATGCGGCCAAGCACTTCCTCGAAACCATGCCGGAAGTCTGGGAAAAATGGGTCGCGCCGGATGTAGCCGAAAAGGTCAAGGCGTCGCTTTGATGTTATGATGATCCAAGGGCGGAGGCATCTACCGCCCTTGGATACGTCGTGCAGGCCCTGACGCATGTCGCAACGGGCCGCGTGGCAGCGGGTTCGCACCATGATAATGCCCGGGTGGATTGCGGGCCGTGACCGAAAAGCCATGTCGGCGCGGTACCCGGAGACGGACAAAAATAGAGACAAAGGGGAAAAGCATGGCGATCTGCGAGTTCCTGCCGCGAGCCCTTTGTCGGTTCCCGGCCATCAGCGACAGCTATATTCGGCAGGCGCGCCAGGTGATCGACGACGGCTTCAGAGGTCTCGTCCGCGAATATGGTTACATCATCGACGCGCTCAAGGCACCGCTGCAGTGGTTCCTGAACTACCTCGAAAGGCTGTTCACCACCTCGCCTTGGACCGTCGTGCTGATCGTCATGCTGCTGGTCGTGTATTTCGGCAGCCGCAGCATCCGCATCACCATCGGCACCGCAGTCGGCATGATCCTCATCGGCATATTCGGCCTGTGGGAAGACACGATGACGACGCTTGCAATCGTCACCGTATCGACGCTGATCGCCATCGTCATTGGACTTCCGATCGGCATCGTGATGGCCCGCTCCGAACGCGTGCAGGGGGTCATCAATCCGATCCTTGACGTTATGCAGACGATGCCGAGTTTCGTCTATCTCATCCCCGTCGTCGTGATCTTCGGGATCGGCAAGGTGCCGGGCCTGATAGCGGTCGTCATCTATGCCGTGCCGCCGATGATCCGCCTGACCAATCTCGGCATCCGCCTCGTCGACAAGGAGGTGCTGGAAGCGGCCGATGCGTTCGGCTCCTCGCCCGGCCAGAAGCTCTGGAACGTGCAGATGCCGCTGGCGCTTCCGACGATCATGGCCGGCATCAACCAGACGATCATGATGTCGCTCGCCATGGTGGTCGTCGCATCGATGGTCGGCGTCGGTGGCCTTGGCCGCAACACGCTGCAGGCGATCAACAACCAGTTCTTCACCTACGGCTTCCTCAACGGCTTTGCCCTCGTCGCGATCGCCATCATTTTCGATCGTACCAGCCAGGCCTTCGGCAAACGGCTTCAGCGTCATTCGGAGGTTGTCCATGGCTAGTCACGGCATCGAGATCAAAGGCCTCTACAAGATCTTCGGCCCCAAAGGCCGCGACCATGTGGAAGCGGTGAAGAACGGCCTGTCGAAGGCCGAGCTCAACGAGAGATACGGTCACGTCCTCGGCCTCAAGGACATCAACATTTCCATGCCTGCCGGCGGCATTACTGTCGTCATGGGGCTTTCCGGCTCGGGCAAATCGACGCTGATCCGCCACATCAACCGGTTGATCGAACCGACCTATGGCGAACTCGTCTATAATGGCATCAACATCTGCGGCATGAACGACCGCGACCTGCGCGAATTCCGCCGTCACAAGACGGCGATGGTATTCCAGAAATTCGCGCTTCTGCCCCACCGCACGGTCATCGAGAATGCCGTCTACGGTCTCGACATCCAGGGCATCTCCCGCACTGAGAGCACCAAGAAGGGCCAGTACTGGATCGAACGGGTCGGCCTGTCCGGCTTCGAGAACCATTATCCCAACCAGCTGTCCGGCGGCATGCAGCAGCGTGTCGGCCTTGCAAGGGCGCTGACCAACGACGCCGACATCCTCCTGATGGACGAAGCCTATTCGGCGCTCGATCCGCTGATCCGCGTCGACATGCAGTCCGTGCTTCTCGATCTGCAGGCGGAATTGAAGAAGACCGTCGTCTTCATCACCCACGATCTCGACGAGGCACTGAGGCTCGGCGACAAGATCGCCATTCTGCGCGACGGCCAGGTCGTGCAGCAAGGAACCGGCCAGCAGATCGTCCTGTCCCCAGCCGATGACTACATCACCGCTTTCGTCAAAGAAGTGAACCGCGGCCGGGTGATCCAGGCAAAGACCGTCATGGCCCCCTTCGACGGCCAGGCGGACGGCGCGCGCATCGAAGCGACGACGACGCTGGAAGGCGCCGCCAAGATCATGACCGAAAACGGCCTGAGCAAAGCCACCGTCGTGGATGATGCGGGCACTCCGATCGGCACGCTGGACCTTCAGACTATGATCGCAGCAATGGTGACGCCGGCAGGTTCGGAAGCGGAAAAAATCGCGGCGGAATAGTCGTAGTCATCGAGCGGGCGACGTAACGAGAAGCGTCGGCGTCGCAGCCGACGGTTATCCTCTGAGTTGAAAGCATATAAAGGAAGCTTTATATCTGCTCTACGATTTTCAGGAGGATGCCATGCCGACGACCAATGCCTTGACCGATCTGCTAGCCGAAAAGGGCGTCCTGCTGGCCGATGGCGCAACGGGCACGAACCTGTTTTCCGCGGGCCTCGAGGCCGGCGAAGCGCCGGAAATGTGGAACGAGGCGCATCCGGAGCGGATCACCAAGCTGCATCAGGATTTCGTCGATGCCGGTGCCGACATCATCCTCACCAATACGTTCGGCGGGACGCGGCATCGCCTGAAGCTCCATCACGCGCAGGATCGGGTATTCGACCTCAACAAGCGGGCCGCGGAAATCGCGCGTGCGGTCGCCGACGGCGCGGGCCGAAAGGTGATCGTCGCGGGCTCGGTCGGCCCAACCGGCGAGCTGCTGATCCCGCTTGGCGCATTGTCCTATGAGGATGCGGTCGCCGCTTTCGTCGAGCAGATCGAGGGATTGAAGGCCGGCGGCGTCGATGTTGCCTGGATCGAGACCATGTCGGCGCCGGATGAAATCCGCGCTGCCGCCGAGGCCGCAACCAAGGTCGGCCTGCCCTATACCTATACCGGTTCGTTCGATACGGCCGGCAAGACGATGATGGGCCTCAATCCGAAGGACATCCATCAGGTGGCAAGCAATATCGGTACCGGACCGGAAGCGGTTGGTGCCAATTGCGGCGTCGGCGCCTCGGACATCCTCTCCTCGCTGCTGGACATGACCGAGGCAGCGCCGGATGCGATTACCATCGTCAAGGGCAATTGCGGCATTCCCGAATTTCGCGGTTCCGAGATCTATTATTCCGGCACTCCGCCGCTGATGGCCGAATATGCGCGGCTGGCCCGTGATGCCGGCGCCAAGATCATCGGCGGCTGCTGCGGCACGTCCTGCGAGCATCTGGCGGCCATGCGCGCGGCACTTGACGATTATACACCACGTCCTCGTCCGACGATCGAGGAAATCGTCGACAAGATCGGTCCGCTCCGCAATAAGACCGCCAGCGAATCCGGTGGCGATTCCGGCCGAGAACGCCGTCGCCGCCGCGGTTGATCTATAAAATAGCGCATCGTCCTCGGGGCGATGCGCCAGCGGAGAAGACACATGAGCAGCGTATCGCCGATCGGAAGCCGGGAAACGGTGGCCGAGGGACTGAACAGCCTTTCGGATGAAAAGCAGGCCTGGCTGACGCTCCTCATGGAAAACCCGGCAAGCGACGATCTCATCCTTGCCGGTCTTCACCTCTACCTGGATCAGGCCTCTGAAGCGCCTTTCCTCAATTCCCTGAAGCTCCAGAAATGCGGAGAATGGATCGGCAATGCTGCGCCTGCCCGCCTTCAGATCCGTCTTTCCGAGGCGGCCAAATCGAGCCAGCATCCCGCCTATCAGGCATTCAAGGATGGCCTGACACGCTCCGGCGGAATGGAGCGGGCCTATCCCAAGGCACCCGTCTAGGCACAGGCGACCGGCCGTACCGCTTCAGCGTATCAGCGAAAAGAAGGTTTATAGCCGAACAGCGCCTTATGCTGCGCAATCGGCAATTCCCGGATTGGCCTTACGAGGATCGACGACCTAATCGCCGATCCTCATTGTAGCATCAGCCAAACGATCACGCGGCGACGGCTGCGTCCCGAACATCGTCCAGCAGAAAATGGGCTATGACATATTTTGTCGTGGGCCTGACGCCACCGTCTGATGCCGCGTCGGCGGTTCCGCCATCGGCCGGATGCCAGCTGTGGTAATGGGGATTGTTGGCGATGAGCGTCACGGCCTTGCCGGCGAATTTTCCGCCAAGCCGATAGCGCGCTTCGGCAAGCGGCCATATCCGCTGGAAGTCCTGTTCCGCGATACGAATCTTCAGGGCCTTCCGATTGATCGCGTCGTGCTGCAAGCCATCCTTGCCTACAAACGCCGGCGCCTCCAGCGTCACCTCTTCTGCATTTTCAAGAACGTAGTCGAATTCTTCGGGCCACATTCGCTTCATAAAATCACTCCTCCCAGGTGGTTCTATACGTCAGGCCCTATCAATTTAGCGCTTCGGTCCCCGGACGCAATGTCCATTGTGACGCGGCCTAGTCCAGGCTTTCCATGTGGAACTGCAACTGCTCCGGCGGATAGCGATATTCAGGCCCGACCGGACAGGCATTTCGGGCGAGACAACCGGAGATCATGCAGCCATCCCTACCCGCTTGCGTGAGCAAATGACTTCGACAGTCCTGAAGGGCAGACTTAGCCGGGTCGATATCGATAGCGCCCACCGGACACGCGGCAAGGCAAGGCCGTGTTTCACAGGTCTCGCAGGGATGTCTCTCGGCGGTGACCTTGCTTCCGATTGCATACGGCAGGCCGATCGCGCCGCGATAGCCATGCCAGAGGCCATATTCCGGATGAATGAGAATGCCCAGTGGCGAGGGTTTCAGCCCCTCGGCCCGCATCGCCCATTGCTGGAACGGCTGCCAGGGCTCATCGGAAGGAAAGTAGGCGGTACCATCGTATTCTTCCGCCAGTGGCCGGATGATCTCTTTCGACCATCTGTCGAGCGGATGTACGCCGTCATGGCTCCGCCGCCACAGCGAAAAGGCGGGCCAGATCGAGCCGCCCGCATTGCCCAGCAGCATGACGGAAGCCGCCCTCTGGCCGTTTGCGAGAAGAGGTCCCTCACCCGCCTCGAAATCCACCGTGCCGCGAAAGAGAATGCCGCTCGGCTTCAGCGCTGCCTCGATCGCCTCACGGATGGAGAAAAGGCCGCTCATCCTTCATTCTCAGCGAGGACCCTTGTATTCATAATGCGGTCTCCAGACGCTCCCCTGGATGAAGTCGGCCACCATCCGGGCGCCGCCTTGCTCCCTGGCGGCCTCGGGCTCTCTTCAAGTGAAGGCGTCGGGCATCGAGTCCTTGCGGTCCTTGATGAAGGCAAGCAGAGCCTCGTCGATTGCCGGATCAAGCGGCGGTGCTTCGTAATGGTCGAGCCACGACCGGCAAAGAGCGTTGGCACGATCCTCGATTCGCTTGGAGCCTTCGATTTCCCACTGTTCGAACGAATTGTTGTCGGCGAGAGGAGAACGATAGAAGGCAGTTTGGAAATGCGCCTGGGTATGGCCGCAACCGAGATAGTGGCTGCCGGGCCCGACTTCGCGGATCGCGTCGAGCGCCTGCCCTTCCGTCGAGAGGTCGACGCCCTCTGCCATCTTCTGCATCATGCCGAGTTGGTCCTGGTCGATCATGAATTTTTCGTAGGAGGAAACCAGGCCGCCTTCCAGCCAGCCGGCTGCATGGAGCACGAAATTCGTGCCGGCAAGCAGCGTCATGTTGAGCGTGTTCGCCGATTCATGCGCCGCCTGCGCATCCGGCACCTTGGAGGCGCAAAGCGAGCCGCCGGTACGGAACGGAAGGCCCAGACGCCGTGCGAGCTGGGCAGCACCATAGGAGACCAGCGAGGGTTCCGGCGTACCGAAGGTCGGTGCACCGGACTGCATCGAAATGGATGCAGCGAAGGTGCCGAAGAGGACCGGTGCGCCCTTGCGGATAAGCTGCGTCGTCGCAGCACCCGCCAGCACTTCGGCAAGGATCTGTGTCAAGGTGCCGGCAACGGTAACCGGGCTCATTGCACCCGACAGGATGAAGGGAGAGACGACCGAGGCCTGGTTATGTCGCGCATACACCTTGAGCGCCCCAAGCATCGTCCCGTCGAAGACCATCGGCGAATTGGCGTTGATGAGGTTGAGCGTGACGCAATTGTTCTCGACGAATTCGTCGCCGAAGACGAGCTTCGCCATGGCGATCGTATCTTCGGCGCGTTCCGGCGCCGTGACCGAGCCCATGAACGGCTTGTCGGAATATTTGATATGGCTGTAGACCATGTCGAGATGGCGCTTGTTGACCGGCACGTCGACCGGCTCGCACACCGTGCCGCCCGATGAGTGCATCGACGGCGCCAGGTAGGACAGTTTTACGAAATTGCGGAAGTCCTCGATCGTCGCGTAACGGCGGTTGCCGTCGAGATCGCGCACGAAGGGAGGTCCATAGACCGGCGCAAAGATCGTCGCCTTGCCGCCGACATGGACGCTGCGCTCGGGGTTGCGGGCGTGCCAGGTGAATTCCTTCGGCGCCGTCTTCAACAATTCGCGGCAAAGCCCCTTCGGGAAATGCACGCGGCTGCCCCGAACGTCGGCGCCGGCTGCGGCCCACAGTTCAAGTGCTTCCTCGTCGTCGCGGAACTCGATGCCGATCTCTTCCAGGATGGTGTCGGCGTTACGCTCGATCAGCTGGAGCCCTTCTTCGTCGAGGACTTCGTAGACGCCGATTTTGCGGGTGATATAGGGCAGCGATGCGCCCGGGCCGCCGCCTGTGCGTGCCGCACGCCTGCCGGCCGCTCCCCGCTCGCCGCGCCCGCGTCGTCCCGAACCGCCTGCTGCGTCCGTCTGCTGGCTGATGTCGTCCATGATTTTCCTCGCCTATGCCGTTTCTGGCCTGGGACTGCTCCCATTCTCCTGATGCGCCATGCTAGGCTTCCCGGCAAGTCCTCCCCTGCCTTCCTGCGTCACGCATTTGCACGAGACAGACATTTGCGACATGAGGCGGCGACCATCCTCTTTCCGACGTCGGCCTGTCGCTTCCGAAAGAAATTGCGAAACAATTTCCAGCTAGACATAGTTGCAGGTGTCAATGCGATTTGAGCAATCGCCTCTAACCTAGGGAAGAGAATTCATGTCCGACGACGAAATCATTCTCGCGGAGCTCTCCGACGAAGAGCTCGTTCAGCAGATGCATGACGACCTCTACGACGGCTTGAAGGAGGAAATCGAAGAGGCGACCAACATCCTGCTCGAACGCGGCTGGACGCCTTACGACGTGCTGACCCAGGCGCTGGTCGAGGGCATGCGCATTGTGGGTATCGACTTCCGCGATGGCATTCTCTTCGTGCCGGAGGTGCTTCTCTCCGCCAATGCGATGAAGGCGGGCATGGCGATCCTGCGCCCGCTTCTGGCCGAAACCGGTGCGCCGAAGCTCGGCAAGGTCGTCATCGGCACGGTCAAGGGCGACATCCACGACATCGGCAAGAACCTGGTCGGCATGATGATGGAAGGCGCCGGCTTCGACGTCGTCGATCTCGGCATCAACAATCCTGTCGAGAACTATCTCGATGCGATCGAACGGGAAAAGCCGGACATCCTCGGGATGTCGGCGCTTTTGACGACAACCATGCCTTATATGAAGGTCGTGATCGACACGATGAAGGAAAAGGGTATTCGCGACGATTACGTCGTGCTGGTCGGCGGAGCGCCTCTGAACGAGGAATTCGGCAAGGCCGTGGGGGCCGACGCCTATTGCCGCGATGCAGCTGTCGCTGTCGAAACTGCCAAGGATTTCCTTTCGCGCAGGCACAATCGGCTGGCCGCCGGAGCGTAAGGAAATCTGAGCGATATCGGTGGGCGCAACCCGCGCTTCCGCAGAAAAAAAGTTTCGCACCGCGGTCGCCATCTGACGAGCGCGGTGCAATCAGCCCAGCGGTTGCCGGTATTCTTTACTGGGCAGCCTTGCCGACGCGGTGGCCCGCATCCTGCGTGGCGTTCACGGTATTGGCCGTATCCTGACCCATGCCGCGGATAGTGTTGCCACAAGAGCTAAGCGATGCCGTAATAGCGAAAAGGGCAGCGATAACCGTAACTGTCTTGGCCGTCATGATGGAATACTCCGATGGGTAAGGATCAAAATGTGTCGGAAAGTGATTTTCCGGCTATGGAACGTTTGAAGTCGGAAAAGGTTCACGTCATTGCGTGCGGAGCGATCGCACGCGAGATTCTTGCGGTTTCGCGGCAACAGGGTCTCGATCACATCGATCTCAACTGCCTGCCCGCCATCTGGCATGCTTATCCGCAGAAGATCGTTCCGGGACTGGAAAAAGCGGTCGCCGAAGCGCGCCAAAACGGCTTCACTCGCATCTTCTTTGCCTATGCCGACTGCGGCACCGGCGGCGACATCGACCGCCTCTGCGAGCGAGAAGGCATCGCCCGCATAGCCGGTCCTCACTGTTATTCATTCTTCTCCGGCAACAATGTATTTGACGAGAAGGCCGACGACGACATCCTCTCCTTCTTCCTGACGGATTTTCTTGCCCGCCAGTTTCGCGCCTTCGTCATCGAGCCGCTCGGCCTCGACCGCCATCCGGAACTGAAGGACATGTATTTCGGCAATTACCGAAAACTCGTCTATCTGAGCCAGGAGGAGGACGCGGACCTGCAGCGCAAGGCACGCGAGGCAGCCGAGTATCTCGGACTGGAATACGAATATCGCTTCACTGGTTACGGCGACCTGACCGCCGCGATCCGCTCGGCTTAATCCTTTCTTTCTCGCTTGTCGGCAAGGTTCGCGGAACACCAGTCCGGCGCGGAGCGGCAGATGCAGCAGGTCCCCTCATCCAAGATCGTGGTAATGACCGCGGGCGGCGTAAACCCGCAGGTGATGATAAATGCGCTGGCAGCGCGTTTCCCCGATCTGCATGTCATTGAGGAACGACCTGAGACCAAGGGAGAAATTCTCAGACGTCGGGCACGAAATCTCGGCTGGCTGAATGCCACAGGCCAAATGGCGACAATGATTGCCTCGCGATTGGGCAAGAAACTCGCTGAGCGGCGAAGCGAGGAAATCATCCGCCAGTTCGGGCTCTCCGAGCGCCGTGATCCCGCCATGCCGATGAAGCATGTCTCTTCAATCAACAGCGCGGAATGTCACGCCGCGGTGATAGAGCTTTCGCCGGCTGTCGTTTTCACCATTTCCTGCGGCATTCTCTCCAAGGCGACGCTTGCCGCAATCCCCTGCCCCGTCATCAACTTCCATGCCGGAATCAACCCCATGTATCGCGGACAGATGGGTGGCTACTGGGCGCGCGTGGAAGAGGACGAGAAAAATTTCGGTGCCACCGTCCATCTCGTCGATGCCGGCGTGGATACGGGCGGGAGCCTCCACGAACATCGCGTGACGCCTTCCGGTGCAGACACGATCGCAACATATCCGTTGCTTCTCACGGCAGCCTCGACGGGCATCGCCATCAAGGCGATTGAAGACGCGCTTTCAGGGAATCTACGCCCCTACAGACCGACCGGCAGATCGGCGTTGAGATACCCACCGCCGATCTGGACGTGGATCCGACACGGGATTACCAAAGGTATCTGGTAGTGACGTCGCTTTTTGCTCCCTGCGACGTCGTGCCAAGCGCAGTCCCCGGCGCGTCGCCGGTGCATGTTCTAGGCTTGTTCGGAGGAGTTCATGGCAGACCGCATCGTCGTCTACTGGCGGGATATCCCCGCCCAGGTGATCATCAAGAAGGGACGCCAGACCGCCAAGCGCGAGCTCTCCCTGCGTTTTACAGAGGCGATCGACATGTGCGCGATGCGCACCGGTGCCGCCGAGACCGACGACTATCTTGCCGAATGGCGCAAGGCCGACCCCATTCCCGTCTCCGACGACCTTGAAGCCGAGGCCGACAGGGCGGCTGAGGAACTGGAAAGCACTTATGACAGGGAACGGCTCGTGATGCTGGTCAAAGCCGGTGGGCGGGAAGCCGCCTGATTATCCTTAAACCATCTCATCATTCCTCCTCATAGCCGGAGAAAGACATGACCCGCACCATCGTCGCATCTGCAACCCGGGAAGTCGTGATCGGCTTTGACCAGCCCTTCTGCGTCATCGGCGAGCGGACCAACCCGACCGGCCGCAAGAAGCTAGCGGCGGAAATGATCGAGGGCAATTTCGATACCGTCATCAAGGATGCGCTGGAACAGGTGGCCGCAGGCGCGACCATGCTCGACGTCAACGCCGGCGTCACGTCCGTCAATCCGAACGAGACCGAGCCCGGCCTCCTCGTCCAGACGCTGGAAATCGTGCAGGGGCTCGTGGACGTGCCGCTGTCGATCGACAGCTCGGTGACCGCCGCGATCGAAGCGGCGCTGAAAGTCGCCAAGGGCCGGCCGCTGGTCAATTCCGTCACCGGCGAGGAAGAAAAGCTCGAGGCCATCCTGCCGCTCTGCAAGAAATACGACGTGCCGGTCGTGGCGATTTCCAACGACGAGACCGGCATTTCGATGGATCCGGACGTCCGTTTCGCCGTCGCAAAGAAGATCGTCGAGCGGGCAGCCGACTACGGTATCAAGAGCCATGACATCGTCGTCGACCCGCTCGTCATGCCGATCGGCGCGCTGGGCGATGCCGGCCGCCAGGTCTTCGCATTGCTGAGGCGCCTGCGCGAGGAGTTGAAGGTCAACACCACCTGCGGCCTATCCAACATCTCCTTCGGCCTGCCCCATCGCCACGGCATCAATGCCGGCTTCATCCCGATGGTGATCGGCGCCGGCATGACCTCAGCCATCATGAACCCCTGCCGCCCACAGGAAATGGAAGCAGTGCGTGCCGCAAACGTGCTGAATGGCACCGACCAGAATTGCAGCAACTGGATCATGACCTATCGCGATTACAAGCCGGCCGAAGGCGGCGCGGCCGCAGCCAGCGCTCCTGCCCCATCCGCCGGTGGCGGGCGCCGCGGCGGACGTGCGGCACGGGCCGGCGCCGGAGCAAGGGTGGAATAAGCAGGACAGAATGGCAGACATTTCGCAAAGAGATCCCCTCGTCCTCTTCATGCCGTCCGGCAAGCGCGGCAGGTTTCCGGTCGGCACGTCGGTGCTCGATGCCGCGCGCCACCTCGGGGTCTATGTCGAAAGCGTCTGCGGCGGACGGGCCACCTGCGGTCGCTGTCAGATCGAGGTGCAGGAAGGCAGCTTCGCCAAGCACGGCATCGTCTCCGCGGTCGATCACATCTCGCCTGTCGGCCCTAAGGAGCAGCGCTATGCGGATGTCCGCACCATTCCTGCCGGGCGTCGCCTCTCCTGTTCGGCCCAGATCCTCGGCGATCTCGTCGTCGACGTCCCGCAGGATACCGTCGTAAACGCCCAGGTCATCCGCAAGGCAGCAACCGACAAGACCTTCGACCGCAATCCCGCGATCCAGCTCTGCTATGTCGAGGTCGACGAACCCGACATGCACAAGCCGCTCGGCGATCTCGACCGCCTGAACGCCATGCTGGAGAAGGACTGGGGTTTTCAGAACATCCTCGTCGCCCAGCATCTGCTGCCGGATATCCAGAAGACGCTGCGCAAGGGCAATTGGGGCGTTACTGCCGCGATCCACCGAGATATCGAGGGCTCGCGTCCAAACCTGATCGCCCTCTGGCCCGGACTGCACAACGAGGCCTATGGCATTGCCTGCGACATCGGCTCGACGACGATCGCCATGCACCTCGTGTCGCTCTTGTCGGGCCGGGTCGTCGCCTCCTCCGGCGCCCCCAATCCGCAGATCCGCTTCGGCGAAGACCTGATGAGCCGCGTCTCCTATGTGATGATGAATCCTGACGGGCGCGAGGCTATGACCACGGCGGTGCGCCAGGCGATCAACGACCTGACCGCCAGGGTCTGTCAGGAAAGCGGCGTCGATCCGAACGACATTCTCGACGCCGTCTTCGTCGCCAATCCGATCATGCACCATCTTTTCCTCGGCATAGACCCGACTGAGCTCGGCCAGGCACCGTTCGCGCTCGCGGTCTCGGGCGCGGTCCATACATGGTCACGGGAAATCGATCTCGACATCAATCACGGTGCCCGCGTCTATCTCCTGCCCTGCATTGCAGGCCATGTCGGCGCCGATGCTGCGGGGGCAACCTTGTCTGAAGGACCGCACCGGCAGGACAAGATGATGCTGCTTGTCGATGTCGGCACCAATGCAGAGATTGTGCTCGGCAACCGCGATCGTGTCGTCGCCGCCTCCTCGCCCACCGGCCCTGCTTTCGAAGGGGCGGAAATATCGGGCGGCCAGCGTGCCGCTCCCGGAGCCATCGAGCGCGTCCGCATCGACCCCGAGACACTGGAACCGCGCTTCAAGGTTATCGGAGTGGAGCAGTGGTCGGACGAAGAAGGCTTCTGGGACGGTGCCGAGAAAGTCGGCGTGACCGGCATCTGCGGTTCGGCGATCATCGAAGTGGTCGCGGAAATGTATCTCTGCGGCATCATTTCCGAAGACGGCGTTGTTGACGGCTCGATGGCGGAAAAGAGCCCGCGCATTCTGCAGAACGGCCGCACCTTCTCCTATCTGCTGCACGACGGCGCGCAGCGCATCGTCGTGACACAGAATGACGTGCGCGCTATCCAGCTTGCCAAGGCGGCGCTTTACGCCGGCATCAAGCTGCTGATGGAGAAACAGGGGGCCGAAACGGTCGATACGATCCGCTTTGCCGGCGCATTCGGCTCCTTCATCGATCCGAAATACGCCATGGTGCTGGGCCTGATCCCCGACTGCGACCTCGCTGAGGTCAAGGCGGTCGGCAATGCTGCCGGCACCGGTGCATTGATGGCGCTTCTCAACCGCGATTTCCGTCGTGAAATCGAAGAGACCGTCAAGCGTATCGAGAAGATCGAGACCGCGCTGGAGCCGAACTTCCAGCAGCTCTTCGTCGACGCGATGGCTCTGCCGAACAAGGTCGATGCATTTCCGAACCTTGCGAGTGTCGTCACCTTGCCGGAGAAGAAGGCTATCGCAGAGGGTGGCAGCGACGGCGGGCGCAGGCGCCGCCGTTCGCGGGAATAGGGACTGCCGAGGCGACCCGGCAGCTCCACTGCTATATTGATCAGGCTGCGGCGGCGACCGCCGAACCGAAAGCTTCCTTCATGCTTTCTGCCACTGCCTTGGCCGGAACAGAAAGGTTCGGCGCGGTCAGCAGCCGAATGTCGAAATTGATCAATTCCGGCAGTCCTTCCTTCGGTCCGAGGACTTGCATGTCCTCGGTCACGTAGGACAGCGGGAAAGGCGCGATGGCAAGGTCGGAAAGGACGGCCGCGCGCTGCGCCATCGTATGGGCGCTGGCATAAGCAATGCGATAGCTGCGCTTGTGCTTGTCGAGCTGCGAGATCGCATCCTGGCGCCACACGCAGCCGTCTTCCCAGACGGAGATCGGCAACGGATCGCGCAGATAGGCATTGCCGCATTTGGCTCCCGCCCAGACCAGCTTTTCCGTATGGATGATTTCGCCGATCGTCGGAAACGGCCGCGTGGCGCAGTTGATCAGCGCAAGGTCCAGGCGCTGTTCGTCCATCCGCTTGCGCAACAGAAGACTCTGGTCAACCGTGACATCCACCATGATGCCCGGAAAACTCTCTCCGAAATCCTTCAGCACCTTCGGCAGCAGCCGTTCGGCGATATCGTCCGGTGCCCCGAGACGCACCACGCCGGAAAGCTCGGGCATGACGAAGCGCGAGACCGCCTCGTTGGACAGCGCGATCATCCGTCTTGCATAGGACAGAAGCATCTCGCCGTGCTGCGTCAGCGTCACCGAGCGCGCATCCCGCAGAAACAGCGTGGTCTTCAGCTGTTCCTCGAGCTTCTTGATCTGCATCGACACCGCGGACGGCGTGCGCAGCACCACGTCAGCGGCGGTGGAGAAATTGCCGGTCTCGGCAATGGCGACAAACGTTCTCAAAACGTCATTGTCGAGAAGTTGAAGCGGTGGACGAAATGGCGCGTTCATCGGAACCTCCATCAAAAAATCTGAACGTAAGCACCATATCATTTCATTTGATTGAAAGTCAAACGAGGAGGATACTTCAGATCATCGAAGCACGACGTCGATACTCGACAGAGCTTGATGCGGCGTCGGCAAGACCTTCGATCAAATGACGGATTGGCTGCGCGTATTTCCAAGATGCGGCGCCATGAAGCACCCAAGGAAACAAAGGAGAGCAAAGATGAGCACGGTAACCTCCCTGCACGTTCATCATCCGCGCAAGACGCATTCTACGGAACCCTCGGCTTTCGACTGGCTGCGTGTACTGGTCGCACGGATTACAGTTGCCTGGCAGCGACGCAAGACGGAGCGGATGCTTGAAAGCCTGCCCCAGGAAATCCGCAAGGACATCGGTTGGCCGACGACCATCAGCAAGTAAGGCTTCAGATGTATTACGGACCCGCCGACATGGCCTGCGGAGACAAAGCCGCAGGCCATGTCGCATTTCGGCGATAGCGGGAACCTGCCCTATCCGATCACCTGTCACCTGTGCGACGCCTGCATGTCGCAAAAATGCCATTTCCCTGTCGTCAAAAGCTCTTCTAATCCGCTGCGTCCGTGCGAATGTCGCATTCAGACGTGCAAGACCGCATAAAGCGGCAGCAAGGGGAACGACGATGGATCTGATGAGCAAGAGCCCGGCGAAGAAGCGGTCTATCGTCTTCTTTCTGGTCCCGCATTTTACCATGCTGCCCTTCTCGGCGGCAGTCGAAACGCTGCGGATCGCCAACCGCATGCTGGGCTACGCCGCCTATACCTGGCGGCTCTGTTCCGCCGATGGACAGAAGGTATATTCGTCCAGCGGCATTGGCATAGAGGTCAATTCGTCGCTGGCTGACGAACGGCGCTATCTGGCCGGTGAAAACCGCCCCAACATGGTGCTGGTCTGTTCTGGCATCTATGTCGAAGAATTCAACAACAAGTCGGTCAACGCCTGGCTGCGCGAAACCTACAATCGCGGCATCGCTGTAGGCAGCCTTTGCACCGGCGCCCATGTGCTGGCACAGGCCGGGCTCCTGAACGGCAAGCGCTGCGCCATCCATTGGGAAAACCTGCCCGGCTTTGCAGAGGCATTTCCGCAGGCCGAGGTCTACGCCGACCTCTATGAGGTCGACGGCAATCTCTATACCTGCGCCGGCGGCACCGCCTCGCTCGACATGATGCTCAACCTGATCGGCCAGGATTTCGGCGAGAACCTCGTCAACCGGGTCTGTGAGCAGCAACTGACCGACCGGGTGCGCAACCCGCACGACCGCCAGCGCCTGCCGCTGCGCGCGCGCCTCGGCGTGCAGAACTCCAAGGTTCTCTCGATCATCGAGCTGATGGAGAACAACCTTGCCGAGCCGCTGTCGCTGGTGGAGATCGCCGACGACGCCGGCCTTTCGCGACGACAGATCGAAAGGCTCTTCCGCCAGGAGATGGGCCGCTCTCCCGCCCGCTATTATCTGGAGATCAGGCTTGATCGCGCCCGGCATCTGCTGGTGCAGTCGTCCATGCCTGTGGTGGAAGTCGCCGTCGCCTGCGGCTTCGTCTCCGCGTCGCATTTCTCCAAATGTTATCGCGAGGTCTACAATCGCTCCCCGCAGCAGGAACGCGCCGAGCGCAAGCTGACGCTCAGCACGTCAAGAACCGGCGTCGTGGTCTGACGACACCTCCACGGAACCGCGAAATGGAAAATGGCCGGGCGATAGACGCTCCGGCCATTTCTTCTTCATTCCCTGATCGACATTCGTCGCTTAGGCGACGCTCTTTACCGCTCCTGCGGGCCGCCTGGCCTGCGTCGACCAGATCTGGATCAGCGTGTCGAGGTTCTGGTTGACGCGGCAGTAGAATTCCTCGTCGATGAACGGTCGCAGCATGAAGTCGTTGCCACCGGCCTTGAGGAAGCGCGCAGACAGAAGGCGATTCGACGAGGAGGATACGCCGATGATGCGCAACTCATGCGAGCCACGGACGGAGCGGATGCGCCTTGTCAGTTCGAAGCCGTCGATGTCGGGCATGTTGTAGTCGGTGATGACGAGGCCAATATCGCTGTTCTTCTTCAGGATCTCGAGCGCCTTGGCGCCGCTGTCGGCAACGCTGACGCGGAAATTATAGCGCTTCAGACGGCTTGAAAGCAGCGCCCGCGCCGTCGGGCTGTCATCGACGATCAGCACGTGATGACGATGGTTGGTCAGGAAGCGGCAGACCGATTCCGCCAGCATGTCGACGGCAAAGACATTGTCCTTGAGAATGTAGTCGACAATGTCCTTCGTCAGCAGCTTGTCTCGGGTTTCCTCATGGAACGTGCCGGTGAACACGATCGTCGGAACGGACAGGTCGATGAGATATTCGAGAGCCTCGCCGTTTTCCGCGCCTGGCAGGTTGATATTGGAAATGGCCAGCGTGATCGGATCGGTCGAGCGGTCATATGCCAGCTGCAGATCCTCGAAGTTGCGGCAGATCTCGATGTCGATATCGAAAAGCTCTTTCAGTCTCGCCCCGATCATCGAGGTGAAAACGTTGGAATCTTCTGCAAGAAGAATACGTGAACCGCCCAGAGATTCACCGGAATACTGCATGCCGGATATGCCGAGGAATGTCATAACAACCCTTACCGATAAAGAAATTCAGCCCTTCTTTCTCCTTTACTTCCAATGATTTGCAGAACAGTTAATTCGGCGACTGCCTCGCCCGAAATTAGAGAAGTATTGTTTAAGCGACATACTTACGGTCAACGAGACTTGACGATTTAAGCTTAATACATTGCGAAAGCCGCCGGCGCGCCTGATCTGCCTGCAAAAGCGAAGGGCCGCGGCCGTTTTGACGACCGCGGCCCTTTCTCCATTCGCTCCCGAATGCCGGCTCCCCGTTCACGCCCCTCCGCGCGGATCGCCGTCATCTTCTGCAATAACCGGCGGCCCCTGATGGAACACGACGTCCTGCCGCGGGAACGGTATCTCGATATGCTGCTCGCGGAAGCGCTTGAGGATCTCGATACGGACACCATTGCGAACACGGATGCCGCTCGACATGTCCGCAAGATGGAAGCGCAGCTCGAAATCCATGGAAGATACCCCGAAGGCCAGGAAATCGACATGGGGCTCCGGGTTCCTCAGAACCTCCGGAATCTCCGAGACAACGTCCAGCAATATCGCGATGACCTTCTCGGGATCGCTGTCATAGCTGACCGACACCTTGATCTCGGCGCGCTGTATCCGGTTCTTCAGCGTCCAGTTGCCGACGGGCGCGTTGATGAGGTCGGAATTCGGCACGATGATCGCCTGCTGACGGAATGTCTCGATTTCCGTCGCACGCACCGAGATCCGCTTGACGATCCCCTCGGTGGTTCCGGTCACCACATGGTCGCCGACCTTGAACGGCCGTTCGACGAGCAGAATGAGCCCCGAGACGAAGTTCGAAACGATGTTCTGCAGACCGAAACCGATACCGACCGACAGTGCCGAGGCGACCAGCGCGAAGCTGGAGAGGTTGATGCCGGCAGCCGAGACGCCGACGAGGACGGCAAGCCCGATCCCGAGATAGCCGATACCGGTCCTGACCGAGTTGCGCACGCCGAGATCGACATGGCTGCGCGCCATCACGTTGCCGTCCACCCATTTCTGGATCCAGCGTGTGATGACGTAGCCAAGAGCGAAAAGCAGGATGCCGCCGAAGATCCCGATGATCGAGATCGAAATTGAGCCGATCCGGAATTCGGTAAAGAACCCGATGATCCAGGACTCGATATCGGCAAACTGGAAGCCCCAGGTGAGCAGGATCAGCGGGATGCCGAGCACGAGAGCGACCGCATAGATCCCGAGGCCAACCAGCAGGCCGGCCTGATCGAGGCCGACTTCGCCGAACTTGTAACGGTCGATGAGCCGCCGGCCGAGCAGCGTGTCATTGAACGCGCCGCGTTTCGAAATCGCCTTGCCGGACAGGATGCCGATATAGATCAACACTGCGACTGCGCCGGTAAGCACGATCTGCGTCGAAGCGAACCGTGCAAGGCCGATGTAACCTGTTACAACGCAGAAAATCAGGATGCCGCCCATGACGCGCAGCAGGATCGAGAACGAGCGCGGCCATGGCCGTCCCCGCAACCCCGCATCCTCTCCTCGCCCCAGAACAGGCTTGATGAAGGAGATCGCGATCAGGATGAGGCCGATGATCAGCGACGCGAACAGGCTCTTTACGATCGTCAGGACCAGCGGCGAATTGAGCGCCTCGCTGACGGCTCCAAGCAGATAATCAAGACCGTTGACGACCGCCATGGCGATGACCGCCAGGCTGAGAAGTCGAGCCCCGCCGTCCGTGATCCTGACCAGCCGCCATGCCGGTTCATCGGGCGCAAGCGCGGCGTAGGTCAACTTCCAGACGAACTGCACGAACCAGACGAAGCCGAAGAAGGTGGCGATGATCGGCGCCACGTCAGGCCTCAGGATATTGAACCCCTCAAGGAACAGGTAGGACGTCATCAGGAATGCCGCGAGCGACATGCTCTGGATGATCGTCGACCAGAACGTATAGGACAGCCGCTTGATATAGGCTGGATTGTCTTCCGCATGGCGTCGCAGGAAACGGCCGAAAAGCCGGTAGCCGCCGATCAGGAAGAGCAGCGCAGCTCCAAAGGAGAGCGCGATCGCGGCGAGGAAAGCAAGCGTCTTGAAGCGCCAGGCAAAGCTGAGCCAGCTGCCCATGGTGGAGCCGAAATTGCTGACCTCGGTGGAAAATGCCTGGCCGGCCTCGACGAAGAGTTCGGGCGTCAGTTCCGTATGCCGGAAAAGAGTCTGGGCGAAGAGTGTTCGGCGAATATTGGTGATGGTGTTGGCGAGCTGGGTCGCAGCGTTCTGCAGGCTACCGGCGTCATCGACGATGATGTTCAGCTCCGAACGCTCGTTCGAGAGCTTCGTCCGCTCCTGCACCACCGCCGGCGCTTCCGGCGGCTGACCGGCGGCCGGTGCCTCACCAAGGCTGGTGAGGCGCGCCTGGATCTGCTCGACACGAACCTTCATCGCATCAGACGCTGCACGCATCTCACCGACGATCTCTTCGGCCCTGACGCGAATATCGGCGAGCCTCGCGTCGTCGTCAGGCGCCTGCTGCACATCCTGCCGGAAGGAATCAAGCTGCTGGCGCAGCCCCTGCAGCTTGTCCCGCATCTCGACATTGATGGAATCGCCCGTCACATCCACCTGAGCGGCCGTCTGGGCCGGCACCTGGGTCGTTGGCTGCTGCGCCGCCACGGGGGGCGACATCGGCAGAACGCCGATCAGCGCCATCAAAAGCATGAACACCGGTGCGGAGACCTTCGACGTGCGGGGAAATGAATGTGAGATCAAGGTTCTCTCTGCTCTTGCTGACCGAATCGACTGCGAAAATAGAAGCAGTTCAAGGCGAAGAAAAGGAATGTTAGCCCTCCCTGCAAAGCAATGGAACTTGGGAACATTGTGGCGCGTTAGCCCCCGCAATCCAAATAGAGGGTAAGGACCATGGAACAGGCAGGTATCGGCTGGATCGCGGCCATCATCATCGGCGGCATTGCCGGTTGGCTCGCGGAAAAGTTCATGAAGAGCGACATGGGCATCTTCATGAACATCATTCTCGGCATCGTCGGCGCAATCGTCGCCAATGCGATCCTGGGGGTCTTTGGCGTCGTTCTGGGCGGTTGGATCGGCTACCTGATCGCGGGCTTCATCGGCGCCTGCATATTGATTGCGGTCGCACGCATGTTCAGGCGTTGACGACCGGCGGATCAACACGACAGGAAGAATTTATTGCGGGAGCCTGAGCTCCCGCTCTTCGTATCCGAGGATATCTGCAAGCGCTTCGACAACCAGATTGTGGTCGTCGCGCTGGGGAAGACCGGATACGGTCACCGCGCCAATGCAGCCGGTCCCCTTGACGGTAATCGGAAAGCTCCCGCCGTGCACGGCATAGTCGGCGTCCGGCAGAGCGAACTTGGACTCGATCGTCGCATCCTGCAGAGCCAGCCTGCGTCCGACGGCATAGCTCGACTGCAGGAAGTGCAGTACGACATTCCGCTTCCTGCGCACCCAGCGCGGATTATCCGGCGTGGAACCAGGCATGGCCGCGTAGAATAAGGGCATGGAATGCAGGCTTATATCGATCACGACAGGCAGGCTGCGGGAAGCCGCAAGCGCCTGCAGCGCAGTACCGAGCCGCCAGGCGGTCGATGCATCGAACTGATCGAAAACAAGCACCTCCTCCTGTTTCGCGATCAGTTCTATATCCTGTTCAAGTGACATGCCCTGCCTCCCCGCAGTGTGCTCCAATCATTCAGCCCCGGTCTTTCAGCAGCGCGGGTCGCGCCACGGACACGAAAGCGGACAATTCCTCGATCGCAAAGCCGATCCGCTCGCGCAACGACGGTGATGCGATCTCAGTACCAGCAAAATCCCTGCTTGAGGCATAGATTGCCGTCGGGATCGTGTGCGCCATGAAGAAGCCGAACAGGGGCCGCAGCTGGTGTTCGACCATCAGAGCATGGCGTTCACCACCACCCGTTCCGGTGATCAGGATGGGCTTGCCGCGCAGCTGTTCGGGCTCGATAAGATCGATGAAATGCTTGAACATGCCGGGATAGCTGCCCTTGTAGGTGGGCGAACCGATCACGAGGATGTCGGCGTCGACGACCGCAGACAGCACGGCCGCACCGTCGCTATCGAGATCTGCCTGGGACTTGGCGTTGCCCAGCGACTGGCCGAGGTCTTCCAAGTCATAGACAGCTTTCGTGAGGCCGTATCTGGCGCTGGCGAGTTCCGCCACATGGTCGACAAGGGCAAACGTCTTGGATGGACGATTATAGCTGCCCGAGAATCCGACCAGATTGAATTGCGCCATACTCATCCTCCGTTCCTGCCCACCGACATGGATCGGCACTTGCACCGGGGTAACATTTTGGAACGCGGGGGAAAAGCTACCCCGTGGCTCGATTTTTTCGCACTGCCTGTGTCAGCAGTGAGGTGTACGGGCTCAGCGGCAGGTGGGATCCGCCCCGTTCACGCTCGGCACCTCGGCGGTCGGATTGGCATTGGCATCCGTACCGGGCAATTCGCAGCGCTCCTCGGGCATCGATTCGCTGTCGCCGGTGCTTCCGGTCGTAGCGGATCCGTCGACGCCCGGCAGGTTGGTACCGGTGGACTGCGGGTCCGGCGCGATGGACGGGACAGTCTCGGTGCTTCCTTGCGGTGGCGTATCGCCACCGGTCTGGGCGAAAGCGGGCAAGGCAAGCGATGCAAAGGCTGCGAATGCGATGGCGATTCTGATCATGTCATCCTCCAGCGAAACAGATGGGGAAGAACACCGCTGGCCAATCTTCGTTCCGCCCGCAACTTGGGCTCGAAGACTTGGGCCCGCAGACTTGGCATGACAGTGCACTTGCCATGTCGCCATATGGGGCATAACTCCCTGCATAGGCCGACGAAGTCGCCATTGCAGCGCTTCCCCGGCTTTCATGTCCCGCCTTCACCAGCAATCCCTCAACCCGCCGGAGCCCTCGGCCACATGATGGAAATTTTCACAGCAGCCGGCCTTGCCGCGCTTCTCCAGGTCATTGCGATCGACCTCGTGCTCTCCGGCGACAACGCCATCGTCATCGGCCTTGCAACTGCCGGCCTGCCGGACGAGCAGCGTAAGAAGGCGATCATATTCGGCATCGCGGTGGCCACCGTCCTGCGCATCTGTTTTGCCGCTGTCACGACCTATCTGCTTGGCATCGTTGGCCTTCAGCTCGTCGGCGGACTGCTGCTCTCCTGGGTATGCTGGAAAATGTGGTCCGAGCTTCGCCAGGGCGGCGAGGATAACCCTCACGAGCTATCGGCAGGTGCCGCTCCCCGCAAGCCCCGTCAGAAGACCTTCTTTCAGGCCGCAACCCAGATCGTACTTGCCGATGTCTCGATGTCCCTGGACAACGTGCTCGCCGTTGCAGGCGCCGCGCAGGACCATTTGACCGTACTGATCTTCGGCCTGATCGCCTCGATCATATTGATGGGTGTCGCCGCGAACTTCGTCGCCAAGCTCCTCCACCGCTTCCGCTGGATTTCCTATGTGGGCCTTGCGGTGATCGTTTATGTGGCGGCGACCATGATCTACGAGGGTGCGACCGAGGTCTGGCCCCTGATCGCATCCTCCTGACTTTCCGCAATGTCGGCGCGCCGATCGCGACTATCGCGCCAGCGCCCGCACCGCCTCCAGCACTTCCTCGGCATGTCCGGCGACCTTCACCTTCTGCCAGACGCGGGCAATCTTGCCGTCTGCATCAATCAGGAACGTTGTCCGTTCGATCCCCATATAGGTCTTGCCGTACATGCTCTTTTCTTTCCAGACGCCGTAGCGCTGGCAAACCTCGGTGCTCTCGTCCGAGCCGAGCGCGATGGTCAGTTCGCGCCTCTTGGTGAAATTGTCATGCTTCTTGACGCTGTCGGCCGATATGCCGACGACAGTCGCCCCCTCTCGTTCGAAGTCCGGCAGAAGCTGTGAAAAGGAAATCGCCTCCGTCGTGCAGGCCGGCGTATCGTCCTTCGGGTAAAAATAAAGAACGAGCGGCTTCCCCTGATAAGTCGTGGAGGAAATCACCTGTCCGTTGTTTCCGGGCAATTCGAATTGGGGCGCTTTTGCGCCGATTGCGAGATCGGTCATCGGTGTCCTTTCTTTTGCCAGCATCTTGAGAGATTGTCGCTGCAATGGGTATATACTGACATTCGATGCGTCCAGATCAGCGGTGGATGCCAAAGACGAGTTCCTCACTGAATGGCCGAAATACGCGGAGAGAAGATCAACTTCAGCCGGAAGGATATCGTTCCGCTGCATGACCTTCCGTCTGCGCAGATCGAAGATCCGATCATCGTCCACTGCCCGCCGCATCGCACCAAGACATGGCGATTCGGCAAGACCGTGGTGCTGTTCGCCATGCTGGTTCTGGTGGCGATCGGCAGCGCCGTCTTCGCCATCGAAGGCGGCATTGTCGACGGTACGCTGACAACCCGCGCCCAGGCGGCGCTGAACAACGCGATCGGCCCGCGCTACGTCTCCACGGTCGGCTCGACCGCAATCCGATTCGATTCCGATTTCCGTATCGCGATAGAGGCCCGCGACGTCGACATCGTCGAGCAGGCAACCGGCGAGCATCTTAGCCGTGCCGGGGCGCTGCGCATGGCGATCGATCCGCTGGCGCTGCTCGGCGGCCGGATCTCGATCAACAATATCGAGGCGCAATCCATCCGTCTGGAAACCGCCCAGCTTCCCTCAGGAGACCCGATCGCGCTCGCGAAAGTCCGCGTCGATGCCGTGCCGCAATTGCTTGAACAGGCTTTCCAGAGGCTGGACGAAGCCCGCGGCCTGATCGAGCGCACCGGCACCGCCTCCATCCGCCTCGCCGGCATCGAGATCGTCCTGCCTGCGCCGCCTGGACGCGTTCCGACCGTGCTCGAGGTTACCGACCTTCGGCTGGCCCGTAACGAGACCGGCGAGATCGGCGTCAACGGCATCATAACGGTCAACGGTCGCAAGGCGAGCCTGACGGCCGCATCGAAAACCGTCGACGGCGTCACGGCCGCCCTGTCAGCGCGCCTGTCCGGCCTTGAAGTGACGCCCTTCCTTTTGCAGCGGACGGAAGACGGATTGCCGCGCGAAGGATTGGAGAGCTCGCTCGACTTCGATCTGCAGGCGTCCCGCGCCCGGGGCGATGCCCAGCAGCCGGCAATGCAGGCGACCCTGCGCAATGCGCCGGGGCACTTCTATTTCGACGGCATCGAGCAGGATTTCAGTGGCGCGACCATCAACGCCGCCTATGACTTCGGAAAGAACTCGATCGAGATCATGAAGTCGGAGGCGCGTTTCGGCCCGACCATCCTTCCCTTCACCGGGGCGATGATCGACCTCAACCGACTGAACAGCGCGGACGCCAGACTGGGCGTAGGCCTTGATATCCTGATCAGCGGCGCCACTGCGGTCGGCGGTTCGGAAGGCGAACAGCCCGCCTATTTCGACATGAAGGCGACCGGCCGATACCTGACGGGCGACCGCCAGCTTGAATTCGACGACATGGGACTTTCAAGCCAGCTCGGCCACATGGCAGCCTCGCTGAAGGTCAAGTTCGGCGACAAATCTCCCGAAATCAGTTTCGGCGGCAAGCTGCCGCAATTCCAGGTGACGGGCGTCAAGCAGCTCTGGCCCTTCTGGATGGCGCGCAAGCCGCGGGACTGGGTGATGCAGAACCTGTTCGGCGGCAACATTTCCGACGGAACGATCGCAGTCTTCATTCCGGCCGGCCGGATGAAGGGGCCGGGCATCCCGATGGAGCTGAACGGCAACGAGCTGCAGATCAGCTTCGACCTTGCGGATTCCCGTCTCAATCTCCCCGGTGACTTCCCGCCCCTGCGCGATATCAACGGTCGCTTCACCCTCAAGGGCGAGAGCCTGGCGGTCGATTTCAGGAAAGCGGCATCCTATGCCCCGTCCGGCAGGGTCGTGACGGTCAACGGCGGTCGTTTCGCAATCCCCAATACCTATCAAAAGCCGCTGATGGCGGACATGAAGTTGCAACTTGCCGGCAACGCGGACGCTGTGACGGAACTCGCCAACTTCGCACCCGTGCGCGCCCTCAGAGGCACCGATTTCAAGCCTGAGGATTTCTCCGGCACCGCCAAGGCCGACATCCAGGCGCGGATCGGCCTGATCAATGACCAGAACCCGCCGAAGCCGAACTGGAACGCCCATATCGGCCTGGAGAATGTCAACCTCGCCCCGCAGATGGAAGGCCACAAGATCGCCGGCATGACCGGCACGCTCGACGTGGATACACAGGCGGCCCGACTTTCCGCGCGCGGCACGATCGACGAAGTTCCCGCCGAAATCTCGCTCACCGAACCTGTTGACGCGAACTCGCCCATCAAGCGGGAGCGCATCATCAAGGCAAATCTCGACAACCAGCAGCGTGAGAAGCTCGTCCCCGGCTTGTCCGACATCATCAACGGTACGATCACGGCGGAGCTTACCCGCGTCGACGAGAAGCGTCAGTCGGTAACGCTTGATCTCACCCGCGCGGTCCTCACCGCACCCATGGTCGGCTGGACCAAGGGCAGCGGGATCGGTGCCAAGGCGCAGTTTAGCGTCGTCACCGGAGACGCCAAGCAGACCGATATCCGCGACTTCCAGCTCAGCGGCGACAGCTTCGGTGCAAGAGGCGAGTTCCAGCTCTCCGGCGGCAACCTCTCGACGGCCAGCCTCTCGCGTGTCCAGCTCTCCCCGGCCGATGACTACAGCGTCAGCATCAAGCGCAACAAGGGCGCCTATGACGTCTCGATCACCGGTGACAGCGTCGATATCCGGCCGCTTATTACCAAGATGCGAGCGGCCAGCGGCCAGGGCGGCGGCAGCGGCGGTGACGGGCAGAACGACAGCGCCACGCTGCGCGCCAAGGTCGACCGCGCAGTCGGCTTCAACGACGAGGCTCTGTCCAACGTCAACGTCGCCTTCTCCATCCGTAACGACACCATCTCGCGGGCCGACATCACCGCGGTCACGGGAAGCGGTCAGGCGCTGGTGAGCGAAATGACCCGCGGCGACACCATCTCGGTCACCAGCGGCGATGCCGGTGCGATCGTGCGCTTTGCCGATCTTTACGACAATCTGCGCGGCGGCCTGTTGAACCTCAAGCTGAAAGCCCGCGGCGACGACTGGGACGGGGCGGTGGATATCCGCAGCTTCTCCATCAACAATGAAGAGCGCCTGCAGTCACTCGTATCGACGCCCGTCGGGCAAAACGGCCAGAGCCTCAATTCGGCGGTCAAGCGCGACATCGACGTCAGCTCCGCGCGCTTCCAGCGGGCCTATGCCTCACTCATCTATCGCAACGGCGCACTCGGCGTGGCCAATGGTGTCGTCCGAGGGGAGCAGATCGGCGCGACCTTCCAGGGCACCGTCCGCGACGCCAGCGGTAATATGGATTTGACCGGAACCTTCATGCCGGCCTATGGCCTGAACCGCCTGTTCGGCGAATTGCCCCTGATCGGCGCCATCCTTGGTAATGGCCGGGATCGCGGCCTGCTCGGCATCACGTTCAAGATGCAGGGTCCGTTCGACAAGCCGAAGCTCTCGGTCAATCCGCTGTCGATCATCGCACCCGGCGTCTTCCGGCAGATCTTCGAGTTCCAGTAAGAATTCCCGCAAACGAAAAAGGCCGCCCGTAGGCGGCCTCTGATATGTGAATTGCGTGCCGGTCGATCAGACAGGGCGCACGAGGATGTGCTTCTTCTTGCCGAGCGACAGTTTCACGACGCCGTCGGCCGTCACCTCACCCGTACCGATCGTCTTGCGCTCGTCGCTGATCGCAATGTCGTTTATGCGGATCGCGCCACCCTGTACATGGCGGCGGGCTTCGCCGTTCGAAGCTGCGAGGCCTGCCTTGACGACCAGCGCAAGCAGGCCGATGCCGGCTTCCAGCTCACCCGAAGCGATTTCGATGGACGGCAGGTTGTCGGCCAACGCGCCTTCCTCGAAGGTCTTGCGGGCGGTCTCGGCTGCCTGTTCGGCATTTTCCCGGCCGTGCAGCATTGCGGTGACCTCGGTGGCGAGGATCTTCTTGACCTCGTTGAGTTCCGCACCGCCAAGGGCCGAAAGCCGTGCAATCTCGTCCATCGGCAGCGTCGTGTAGAGCTTGAGGAAGCGAGACACGTCGGCATCCTCGGTATTGCGCCAGTACTGCCAGAAATCATAGGCCGACAGCATGTCCGGGTTGAGCCAGACAGCACCGTTCATCGACTTGCCCATCTTGGCGCCCGACGACGTGGTCAGCAGCGGCGAGGTCAGCGCATAGAGCTGCGGCGTCCCCATGCGGTGACCGAGGTCGATGCCGTTGACGATATTGCCCCACTGGTCAGAACCGCCCATCTGCAGCCGCACGTCATAGCGCTTGTTGAGCTCAACGAAGTCGTAGGCCTGGAGGATCATGTAATTGAATTCCAGGAAGGACAGAGACTGCTCGCGGTCGAGGCGCGTCTTGACGCTGTCGAAGGACAGCATCCGGTTGACCGAGAAGTGACGGCCGACATCGCGCAGGAATTCGAGATAATTCAGGCCGCGCAGCCAGTCGGCATTGTTGATCATCAGCGCGTCTTGCGAACCCTCGCCGTAGCTCAGGTAGCTGGCGAAGACACGCTTGATCGAGGCGATATTGCTCTCGATCGTATCCACCGTCATCAGTTGGCGCGCATCATCCTTGAACGAAGGGTCACCGACCATGCCAGTACCGCCCCCCATCAGCGAGATGGGACGATGACCGGTCTTCTGCATCCAGTGCAGCATCATGATCTGGATCAGTCCACCGGCATGCAGGCTGGGCGCCGTCGGATCGAACCCGATATAGGCCGTCACGGTTTCCTTGGCGAACAGTTCGTCGAGACCTGCCTCGTCGGAGATCTGGTGAATGAAGCCGCGCTCGTCGAGCGTATGAAGGAAATCGGACTTGAACCTGGACATCTCTTTACTCTGTGGATGTGTTTGACTGCGAGAGCGCAACTAGCACCGTTTCAGCTGATAATCACTCCAAAAGTGATGATATTTCGCCGACACGGAACTCCACGCGGCAAAGGGCGGCCGCCTAAATAAGCGTTCGTTAACCTTAAGGATGTGTAATCGCCGCGGACAAGCATCGGAATTGACTCGTCTTTCAGGAGCAAAACGTGGCGCAGGGTGCCGGAAACAAGGTCTTTGGCAAACGTACCCAGCAGCATGTCCTGATTCTGGCGAGTGGCGACAAGATCAGGCATCTGACGCTGCGCCCGTGGATGGTCGCCCTCGCCTTCTGCTTTGCGGGCGTGACGACGATCGGCTATCTCGGCGCCACCTCCTACCTCGTCATTCGTGATGACCTGATCGGTGCGACGATCGCTCGCCAGGCCCGCATGCAGCATGACTACGAGGATCGGATCGCCGCGCTGCGGGCGCAGCTCGACCGCATCACTTCCCGTCAGCTCCTTGATCAGCAGGTCGTCGAGAAGAAGGTGGAGAAACTGCTGGAGCAGCAGGACGCGATCTTCTCCCGCCACGGCAAGCTCGGGACGCTCCTCGACCGCGCCGAACAATCCGGACTGGACGCGCCAACGACCAACACACCGGCCTTCGCACCCACTGGCGAAGGACAACAGGCAGCTCTCAGCGGCGGCTCAGCCGCCATTGCCGGCATTCTCTCCGGCGCATCTGCCGCCGCGCCCCTGAATGCCGCGTCCATCATCGGCAATGCGAGCCTTCGCGAAGGCGCGGCGGACCGCGCCGACAGGATCTTTTCCAAGGTCACGCTCTCGCTAAAGGCGCTTGAAAGCCGGCAATTGGCAAAGATTGCCAACCTGACCACCGGCGCATCGGATACCGCCAACGCGATCACGGCGATCCTCAAGCGCAGCGGCGTGCAGGTTGAGAAAGTGGCGGATGCGGGATGGGAAACCCAGGCGGATCAGGGCGTCGGCGGCCCCTATCTGGCCCCGGAGCTCACCGAAAATCGTTTCGACACATCGCTTGGCGAGCTGGATGCGGCCTTGACGCGCCTTGAGAGCGTGCGCGAGACAGCTCGCGATCTTCCTTTTTCGAACCCCGCGCCCGGGAAAGGCATTACCAGCCGCTTCGGAAACCGTATGGATCCGTTTCTCGGCCGGCTCGCGCTACATGCGGGCATCGATTTCCAAGCCCGCACCGGTGACGACGTGAAGAGCACAGGTGCCGGAACGGTCGTGTCCGCCGGTCCCTCCGGCGGCTATGGCAACATGGTCGAAATAGATCATGGCCACGGCATCTCGACCCGCTACGGTCACATGTCGAGGATCCTTGTCAGCGTCGGCGACAAGGTGGAAACCGGCGACGTCGTCGGTCGCGCCGGCTCGACGGGAAGGTCCACGGGCCCGCACGTCCACTATGAAGTCCGGCGCAACGGCATGGCGGTAGACCCGATGCATTTCTTGAACGCCGGAATGAAACTCACCACATATCTCGAATGAAAGACGGGCATTTTGCGCGGCCAATCGCCGCCTGATTGCTTTCATTCACCAAAAAGACCTTGTGCAGGCCCGGTTTCCTTGACTTTCGGGCTTTTTGGTCATATGTCGCGCCCTGTTGTCGCCCCAATTCCGCGTGCCGACGAGTTGTGTTCTCCTTGAATGGAACGGAAACGTATTTCCTTTGACCACTTTTGCTGATCTTGGCCTGAGCCAGAAAGTTCTCTCTGCCGTCACGGACGCCGGCTATACAACGCCGACTCCCATCCAGGCCGGAGCTATTCCGCATGCCCTGCAGCGCCGCGATATCTGCGGCATCGCACAGACTGGCACCGGCAAGACGGCATCCTTCGTGCTGCCTATGCTGACGCTTCTGGAAAAGGGTCGTGCCCGAGCGCGCATGCCGCGCACGCTGATTCTTGAGCCGACGAGAGAACTCGCAGCCCAGGTCGCGGAAAACTTCGACAAGTACGGCAAGAATCACAAGCTGAATGTCGCGCTTCTGATCGGAGGCGTGTCCTTCGACGAGCAGGATCGCAAGCTGGAACGCGGCGCCGATGTCCTGATCTGCACCCCGGGCCGCCTGCTTGACCATTGCGAGCGCGGCAAGTTGCTTATGACTGGCGTCGAAATTCTGGTCATCGACGAAGCCGACCGTATGCTCGACATGGGCTTCATTCCCGATATCGAACGCATCGCCAAGATGATCCCGTTCACCCGCCAGACGCTGTTCTTCTCGGCCACCATGCCGCCGGAGATCCAGAAGCTGGCCGACCGGTTCCTGCAGAACCCGGAGCGCGTCGAGGTTGCCAAGCCCTCTTCCACGGCCAAGACCGTCACCCAGCGCCTCGTCGCAGCGCACAACAAGGACTATGAAAAGCGCGCTGTTTTGCGCGATCTCATCAAGGCCCAGGACGACCTGAAGAACGGCATCATCTTTTGCAATCGCAAGAAGGACGTGGCCGACCTCTTCCGTTCCCTCGAACGTCACGGCTTCTCGGTCGGCGCACTGCATGGCGACATGGACCAGCGCTCCCGCACGACGATGCTGGCCAATTTCAAGGATAACAACATCACGCTTCTGGTGGCATCCGATGTCGCGGCCCGTGGTCTTGATATCCCCGATGTCAGCCATGTCTTCAATTTCGACGTGCCGATTCATGCGGAGGACTATGTCCACCGTATCGGCCGTACCGGCCGCGCCGGACGATCGGGCAAGGCGTTTACCCTGGTAACGCGCGCCGACACCAAATATCTCGATGCGATCGAAAAGCTCATCGGCGAAAAGATCGAATGGCTGAACGGCGACATTTCCGCCCTTCCCGCCCCGATGGAAAGCCATGATCAGGACCGCGGCCGCAAGGGCCGTGATCGCGATCGCGGGCGGGACCGCAGCCGTGGCAGCCGTCACGAGCAGGCCGCCGCTCCCCAGGAAAAGAACACAGTAGTCACGGAAGAAGCAGGCGTGGAAGCAGCTGTAGAGAATACCAAGTCGGATCGTCGTTCTGACAAGAGAAACCAGCCTGCCGGCAACGGCAACCGCGATCGCAATCGCCGTTCTAACCCGAACCCGGCGAATGACGACAACCGCGACCGCCGCCGCCATCGCGACCACGACGATGGCCCGACCCCTGTCGGCTTCGGCGACGACATTCCCGCCTTCATGCTGATCGTTGCCAACGCCGTAAAAGCGTGACGCAAGCTACCCTACCCGGACAGGACTATCCCGGAATAGGGGTCGGCCTGATCATCCGTCGCGAAGACGGAAGGGTCCTCATGTGCCGGCGTCTCAAAGCTCCCGAGGCAGGCCATTGGAGCATTGTTGGCGGCAAGATCGATCTTATGGAACGTGCTGCCGATGCTGCCCGGCGGGAGGCAGAGGAGGAGACCGGCCTGAAAATCGGCCAGGTCAACTTTGTCGGCGTGGTGGAGGCGATCCTTGGGCAGGAAGATCAGCACTGGGTTTCGCTTATCTACCTCACCGAGAACTTCGGCGGGGAGCCGCGGCTAACAGAGCCGGACAAACATTCCGATCTTCAGTGGATCGACACCGATCACCTACCCCAGCCATTGTCAGTGTTCGCAAGACAAGCACTGGAACAATTGAACGGCAAATGAAAAAGCCGTCCTGGATGCCCAGGACGGCCTAGCCTTGATAAAAATCGCTTGCGAGTATCGTCGGATGCTGTCGTCGGCCCAACCGCAGCTGGACCACATCCCCCATTACTCGTGAAGGATACTCGCGCTGCAGCATTTTGCGCAATACGCGAAATCTTGCACTTGCAGCATTTAAATTGAGTGTCTCGATCAGCTTTGCTGACGCGGTGCCCGCCGCGCTGCCTCGAATGCGAGAACCGCCCACTTGCGCATCTCGTCCGGGTCGTCCAACGCCTCGTCGGGTATAGACCAGTAGGGCATCAGCACCGGTTTGCCCTTCTTGCCCTCGTAGGCCCATTGTCTGGCGCCGGCCTCCTCGAATGCCGGAGCGCTCGTAGTATCCGCTTTGAGCATGATCTCGTCCCTGAGGTCGATCGCAATGATCAGTCCCTGGTGATAGATGCCCTTGCCGCCGAACATGCGCTTGATGGTAACCGGCCCAAGCCCCTCGAACATCTCTTCTATTGCCGCGTTATCCATCCCCTGCCCCGATCATTCCTTCAGAACCCCGCCGGCCGCGATCACAGCCTCCGGCGTATCGACGTCTATATGCGCCGAAGGACCTATGTCGACATCGACCACCGGAATGCCGGAGCTTTCGATGATCGCCCTCGCACCGATATCGCCTTCGAGGCGCAGCACGGCCGCGTAGGTAGAACGCGGCAATATGATAGGGTTTCCGCGCTTGCCCTCAAACACCGAGCGCACTATCGACTGGCCACCTTCGTCGCGGAATGCCCGAACAAGCGCCGCAATCTGCTCGGCCGAGATCGCAGGCATGTCGGCAAGCATTACCAATATGCCGTCGTGAGTTACCACATCCCTATCGGAAAAGCCGCAGACCAGCGAGCTCGCCATGCCGCTTTCGTAATCCGAATTGAACTGTATGCGCAGCAGATCGAGGCCGGAAAGCGCCTGCTCAATCTCCGCCCGCCGATATCCTGTGACCGCAACCACCGAGGCCAGATCCGACTGCAGCAGCACTTGCGCCGAGCGCCGGACGAGCGGAATGCCGTCGAACTCAGCCAGAAGCTTGTGCGGCCCGCCGGCCCCCATGCGTCGCGCCTGGCCGGCAGCAAGAAGCACGGCGCCGACGGTGATCGGCCGATCCGCGCCCCCGTCCGTGTCGCGCGGCCGCGGCCTCGTCGGTATCTCCATCAGCAGGCCGCCGACGCCCATGCCGGTGATGTCGGCATCCGTCACCGTTTCGCCAGCCATGATGCGGCTCAGGATCCAGTCGAATCCGTTCTCCTTTGGTGAACGGGCACAACCGGGGGCGCCGATCACGGGCACATCGCCGATATGACCGATCACCAGGAGATTGCCGGGATCGACCGGCATCCCAACACGTTCCACGACCCCGCCGGCGGCGCGGATCGCTGCGGGAATAACATCCTCCGGATCGGCTACCGCGGAGGCCCCGAAAATAACAATCATAGCCGGCTCATTAAAATGAGATGCTGCAAGCTGCTGTAATTGTTCGGCGACCGCCTGCCGCGTATGAGGCACACGCACCTCGTTCACCAGCCGGCTACCGAAAATGGCCAGGCGTTGACGGAGAAGCTTGGCGGTCCGGTCCATGACCGAAGGCTTGAGCGATGGCAATTCGGTCGCGATCAAGGTCACCTGCCGGGGACAGTAGATCTTGACCTGAAAGGGCGTTGCTTCCCGCAGCACACTGACGGCTTCTTCCACCCGATCGCGGGCGACCGACAAAGGGATGATCTTGATCGTTGCGACCATGTCGCCGGCCCTGACCGCAACACGATCCGCAAGACAGGCCATCGTGATCGCCGGATCGACGCGGTTCAATGCATCGACGGCCGCTTTGTTGGCCACGAACAGCCCATCCACGCGGGCATAGATATTCACCCGACCGGTCGCGGCATCGGAGAAGCTTAGATGATCGAGCTCGATTGCGTTTGCGATCTGCGTCGCCGCATCGTCCTCGCCGAGATCATCCGCTTCGAGCTTGACCGCGACCACCGACCGGACGCCCTCGTCCCGCAGACGCAGGAGATCGTCCGCAACTAGGATGCGTCCCTTGGGCAGGCGCCCCTGCTGCAGGCGAATCGAATGGGCAAGCATCGCGCCTTCGGCATCCTCGATCTCGAAGTCGCCATACCTCATGGGCGTTTCCCGCGAGCCGCAAGCTCTCGCTTGCGAAAGGCCCCTATGATTTCGGCAAGCGTTCCGACGGCTATTTCGGCCGGACTGGCGGCTCCGATATCGAGCCCGATCGGCGCTGCGATGCGCGCGATCTCTTCCTCGCTTCGCCCCATTTCCATCAATCGCTCCACGCGCTTTGCATGGGTCTTGCGGCTACCGAGAGCACCGACATAGAAACAGTCGGCCTTCAGGGCCTCGGACAGAGGAAGGTCGTCGATTTTCGGATCGTGAGTAAAAGCCGCAACCGCCGTATAGGCGTCGAAAGGCTCGTTCTTCAGTAAGTCCTCCGGCCATTCCGCCACCACGCGCACGCCGGAAAACCGCTCCTCGGTCGCAAACGCCGTCCTCGGATCGACGATCATCAAGTCATAACCGGCGATCGGCGCCATTCGCGCCAGCGCCTGGCTGATATGGACCGCGCCGATGACGACGATCTTCGGCGGCGGCAGATGGGGATTGATGAAATAATTCGCCTCTTCACGCTCTACAGTCACCGCCTTGCCGCTGCGCATGACGTTGACGATCTCGTCCGATAGAGCCGAGGCGGGAATGGCTCCTTCAACGACGACATCGACGCTTTCGGTAGAGAGGTTCGTTACCACGACCGCGGCCCTGCGGGCTGCTCGCGCCGCATTCAAGGCCACCAGCGTATCGAGCCGCATCAGGCGAGCCTTTCCACGCGGACCCGAATACGCCCGCCGCAGCTGAGCCCGACGCGCCATGCGGTCTCGTCCGCCACACCGAATTCGAGCATCCTCGGTTCACCCGAGCCGATGACATCGAGCGCCTCCGTAATCACGGCGCCTTCCACGCAGCCGCCCGACACCGACCCTTCGAAATTGCCTTCGCCGTCGATCACCAGGTAGCTTCCGGCCGGGCGCGGCGCAGAACCCCATGTCTCGATTACGGTTGCGATCGCCACGTCACGTCCGGCCTCGCGCCAATGCTGCGCGATCAGCAACGGATCCGGAAGGGCGGCTGGGCTCATGACGATATCCTTACAGGAAATAGTGGAATGATTTCATACGAAATGGGGATCGGCGCGGGAAATGGCCAGAGCCTTCAGCATATTTTGATCGCCTAACCGACGGAAATCACACCGTCGTTTGATGCAGACGCCATCCCGAATGTCTCTTTAGCCTGTTACATCCGCAAAACACTTTGACGCCTCTGCCTTCATCGTTAAATGTGCAGCGAATGAAACCAGGGGCCGGCATGCCTTCACCGCGTACCAAACTCGTCGTCTTGCTTGCGTTATCTGTCGCCCTGCCCGGAATGACGCAGAGCGCCCTTGCGACAACGATCGGTGTCGTCGCGCCGAGATCCGGCCCTTATGCATTGCTTGGACAGCAGGTTTTTGACGGCGCGCGGGCCGCAGCTGAGGCCAATGGCGATACGCTTGTCGAAGTGGACGAAACCTGTGACGAGGCGGGCGGCAAGACGGCAGCCCAGGCGCTCGTCGACGGCAGGGCCGAAATCGCCATCGGCTTTCTCTGCGTCGAGACGCTGACCACCGCCATGCCCGACCTCGCGGCACAAGCCATCCCCGCGCTCAGCATCTCGGTGCGCTCGCCCATTCTCATGGAAGACGCACTTCGCAACGACTGGCCTTTTTTCCGCATGGCGCCTGCCGAAGCCGCGGAGGCGGAGCAGGTCGCGGCAGCCATTGCGGCGCGCTGGAAGGCAGATCCCATCGCGCTCGTCGACGACGGGACGATCTACGGGCGCGAACTCGTCAATGCGGTGCGGCAGAAGCTGGCTCCGATCGGCATCACGCCGGTCTTCACCGATACGTTACGCCCTGGCCAGGAACAGCAGATCGCGCTGGTGAAGAGATTGCAGAAGGCCGGTGCAACGCATGTCCTGATCGGCGCCGACCGCAACGATGTCGCGGTCATCATGCGGGATGCGGCTGCCGAGGCCATTCCCTTGGTCGCGCTCGCCGGCGATGTGATGCGCGGGCCGAACAGGCCTGTCGCACTTCGAGACGGCACGCTCGCCGTCACGCTCCCGACTTATCAGTCGCTGCCGGAAGCTGCGGAGGCAAGCGAAGCCCTCAGGCAGCGGGGTAGCGAACCTGAGGGTAACACCCTCCCCGCCTACGCAGCCGCACAGATCGCTCATCAGGCAGCCGCACAGGCGGGCAGCGGCAGACAGATCCGCGACATCCTGCTGGAAACACACTTCCAGACCGTGATCGGCGATATAGGCTTTCAATCTAACCACGAGCTGGCGGACAATCCCTATCGCCTGCTCGAATGGCGCGGCACCGACTTCACCGTTCCGTCGGCGGAAACCGAATGACGATTGCAGCCCGCGATCGGCAATGCTAGTCGGCGCATGACACAGGAGATCCAACAATGACGCTGCCGCTTCGCATCGCCCCCTCCATTCTGGCCTCGAATTTTTCAAAACTCGGTCAGGAGGTAAAGGACGTCGTCGATGCGGGCGCAGACTGGGTGCATCTCGACGTCATGGACGGCCATTTCGTGCCCAATATTTCCTTCGGCCCCGACGTCATCAAGTCGCTGCGGCCCTATACCGATGCGTTCTTCGACTGCCATCTCATGATCGCTCCGGCCGATCCCTACCTTGAAGCTTTCGCCAAGGCCGGTTGCGACGGCATCACCGTCCATGCCGAGTCGGGCGTCCATCTGCATCGGTCACTCCAGACCATCCGTTCCCTCGGCAAGAAGGTCGGCGTGACGCTGAACCCCGCGACCCCTGCGTCGGTCCTTGAAAATGTACTGGACGACGTCGACCTCATCCTGGTCATGAGCGTCAATCCAGGATTCGGCGGCCAGAGCTTCATCCCGGCCTGCCTCGACAAGATCAGTCGCATCAAGTCACTGATCGGTGACCGGCCGATCGAACTGGAAGTCGATGGCGGCATTACGCCAGCAACGATCGGCGATGCGCGCCGCGCCGGCGCCAATGTCTTCGTAGCCGGATCGGCGATCTACAAGGGCGGGGAAAAATCGGCATATGAGGCGAATATCGCCGCCCTGGTTTCGGCAGCGGGCGGGCGCGGCTGAAACCTTCAGCAGTCACCGTGAGCGGGCAGAACTTCTGCTTGCACCATGCCTGACTTAACAGCCTTATACACCTTCGATATCCTAAAAGATTGAGCTTCGCCGTTCTTCTTGATAGAGCGGCGGCAATTACCGTTTTTGTCTAGCAAGCGAGCTGCCCATGATCCCCCGCTACTCCCGACCGGAAATGGTCGCCATCTGGTCGCCGGAAACCAAGTTCCGTATCTGGTTCGAAATCGAGGCGCATGCCTGCGACGCTCTGGCCGCGATTGGCGTAATCCCGAAATCGGCAGCGGAGACGATCTGGGAAAAGGGCGGCAATGCCGTCTTCGACGTCGCCCGCATCGATGAGATCGAAGCGGTCACCAAGCATGACGTTATCGCCTTCCTGACGCATCTGGCCGAGTTCGTCGGTCCCGACAGCCGCTTCATCCACCAGGGCATGACGTCTTCGGATGTCCTGGACACCACGCTCAATGTCCAGCTCGTCCGCGCCACCGATATCCTGCTCGCAGGCGTCGACCGCGTGCTTGCCGCCTTGAAGACGCGCGCCTTCGAGCACAAGGACACCGTCCGTATCGGCCGCAGCCACGGCATCCATGCCGAGCCGACCACGATGGGCCTGACCTTCGCCCGCTTCTACGCCGAGATGGACCGTAACAAGACCCGTCTTCTGGAAGCCCGCGAGGAAATCGCCACCTGCGCCATCTCCGGCGCCGTCGGTACCTTCGCCAACATCGATCCGCGCGTCGAGGAACATGTCGCCGCCGCCCTCGGCCTGAAGGCAGAGCCGGTCTCGACCCAGGTCATCCCGCGCGACCGTCACGCGATGTATTTCGCCACGCTCGGCGTCATCGCCTCGTCGATCGAAAACGTCGCGATCGAAATCCGCCACATGCAGCGCACGGAAGTTCTGGAAGCGGAAGAATTCTTCTCGCCGGGCCAGAAGGGTTCGTCGGCCATGCCGCACAAGCGCAACCCGGTCCTCACCGAAAACCTGACCGGCCTTGCCCGCCTCGTGCGCATGTCGGTCGTTCCGGCCATGGAGAACGTTGCCCTCTGGCACGAGCGCGACATCAGCCATTCCAGCGTGGAACGCGCCATCGGCCCCGACACGACCGTGACCCTCGACTTCGCGCTCAACCGCCTCGCCGGCGTCATCGAGAAGCTGGTGATCTACCCCGAGAACATGTTGAAGAACATGAACAAGTTCAAAGGACTGGTCATGAGCCAGCGCGTCCTCCTGGCGCTCACCCAGGCGGGCGTCTCCCGTGAAGATTCCTATCGCCTCGTTCAGCGCAATGCGATGAAGGTCTGGGAACAGGGCAAGGATTTCCTGGAAGAACTGCTGGCGGACGACGAAGTACGCGCGGCACTCTCGGAAGAAGAAATCCGCGAAAAGTTCGATCTCGGCTACCACACCAAGCATGTCGACACGATCTTCACCCGCGTGTTCGGCGAAGCTTGATATCCAGAGCAGTCAGGTCCATCTAGGCCGCATGAAAGCATCAGAAGCCGATATCCTCATTATCCCGGGTTACACCAATTCCGGCCCGACACACTGGCAGACCCGTTGGGAGCAGAAGCTCGCAACGGCCCGCCGGGTGGAACAGGCGGAATGGGCAAAACCGGTGAAGGAAGACTGGGTCGACAAACTCGTGGAGGAAGTGAACGCCTGCACGAGGCCTGTCGTTCTGGTAGCGCATTCGCTTGGCGTTGCGACGGCCATTCACGCCATCCCCCGCTTTCGCCAGAATGTGGCCGGAGCATTTTTCGTCGCTCCGCCGGAGGTCGACAACCCGAAGATCCGGCCGAAGCACCTGATGACCTTCGGACCCTATCCGCGCGATCCTCTGCCCTTCCCGTCCCTGACGGTGGCCAGCCGTAATGATCCGTTCGGGTCTTACGAGCATGCGGACGATATCACCGCCGCCTGGGGTTCCATGCTGATCGATGCCGGAGAATCGGGTCACATCAACGCGGAATCCGGGCACGGTCCATGGCCGGAGGGTACGATGGTGTTCGCACAGTTCCTCAGTCGGCTGAAGGGCTGAGAATTTGTGGAGACCATCATCTCCACAACCTGTCGTGTGCACATCCATTTGCAAAGACAATTTTAAGGTAGGCTTAATTCAACCTTTCTAAGATACGCCCATGCTTCGAGCACAGGCGATCCGATGTCATCTCCTTCGAATACCCACGACAGTGTGCCGGCCTCTTCCGATATCGGGCTGCTGGTAGCCGTTTTCGAAGCGGTCCCATTCCCGACGGCGTTGATCGACAGGGAAGGCCGTTTGCTCCACCTCAATCGGGCATTCGAGGCAGCATGGGGCGAAGCGCGACCGGCTCTCCTTGCCGATCTTATTCACCACGATGATCGCGAGACGCTACAAGCGCGGCTAAGGGCATATCGGGAAGGATGGAATACCGCGATTGAGCTGCGTCTGCCCCAATCGGACGGAACCCTCCGCTGGGCCAGCGTCACGCTTGCGAGCCCAGCCTCGATACGGGACGAAGCTGCCGCGATCGCCGCATCCTTTGCCGACGTGACGGCTCTCAAGCGGCAGATCTCCGAACTTGCCACCCTGGAATCCCGCTGGAACAATGCCCTGGTAAGCTCCGTCACGGGCGTATGGGACCACAACTGGGCAACCGGACACAAATACTATTCTCCGACATGGCGCCGGATCCGCGGGATGTCACTCGACGATCCCTTGCCCGCCAGCACCGACGCCTGGCTGGACCTTCTCCATCCGGATGATCGCGATCGCGTCCTGCATAGCATCGAGCGTCAGAATGCTGGCGATCCGGACTATGCGGTTTTCGACTACCGAGAACGACACAAGGATGGCCATTGGGTCTGGATCGAATGCCGCGGCAATTGCGTCGCGTGGGATGAGAACGGCATGCCGACCCATATCGTCGGCACCGATACCGATATCACCGCCCGAAAGCTGGCGGAGGAGGATGCCGCCCGCATGTCGCGGCGGCTGGACATGGCTTTGGAGATTTCCGGCGTCGGCGTATACGAGTGCGACCTGACCACCGGTGTCGTTGACTGGGACGAACGAATGTTCCGCATCTACGGCCTATCGCGGCGCGAGGATGTCAGGGTCGGCGGTCTTTGGGAGACGTTGCTGCATCCGGACGACGCGGAGCGCGTGCTCGCCAAGGTCGACGAGCATGTCCGCGAAGGCACCCGTTTTTCCGATCAGTACCGCGTGCTCCTTCGCGATGGCTCCGAACACATCATTCGCGCCCGCACCATGTCCTTCATCGACGGCAATGGTCACGAAATGACCGTAGGCGCCAATTGGGACGTCACCGATGACGTCCGGATGCATCGCGATCTCGAGCGGGCGAAAATTCTGGCCGAAGCGCGCAATATCGAACTCGAGGCAGCCAAGGAGCGGATCGAGCACAGCGCCATGCACGACTATCTGACCGAGCTGCCGAATCGGCGCTATCTGGACGAGATGCTCGACCGCATGAGTGCTGAATGCCGCCGCAGCGGCGATGGCATCGCCGTCCTTCACGTGGATCTCGACCGCTTCAAGCACCTCAATGACAGCTTGGGCCACGGCGCCGGCGATGCCATGCTTCGCCATACGGCCGAGGTGCTGCGATCGGCGGTGCGCAAACAGGATTTCGTGGCCAGGATCGGTGGAGACGAATTCGTGGTCGTCCTGCCCATAGAGGCTTCGGAGGCGCCGCTCTCGGAATCGGCAGACCGCATCATCGAGCGTCGGCAGACCGGTACCTTACGAAGGCTGCCATTGCCGCGTCGGCGCAAGCATAGGCGTCGCCAGCGACTTCGGCCGCGCCATCGACGTGCGCCAGCTCCTGAGAAACTCCGACATCGCTCTTTATCAGGCCAAGCGTCAGGGCCGTAATCGCTGTGTCTTCTTTTCGCCCCAGGCGCAGGCCAGCTGACCACGCCGACGTGCGTTGCCCGCCCTACTCGTTTTCGACGTGACGCGCGGCCTCGTTCAGCAGATCGACCATTTTGATCCGGATGTCCGTATCCGCGATATCGAGACCTGCCTCGGCAAAATCGTCTCTCAGTTTGCGGAAAACGTCCTCGTCGCCCGCCACGATAAAGTCGGCGACAACGACATCACGCGCATAGGCATGCGCATCGGTCTTTCCGAGCAGTCCGGCAGCCCATAGTCCGACCAGCAGGTTACGGCGCGCGAGCACCTTAAACCTAAGCTCCTCATCGTGGGCGAACATGTTCTCGAACGCTTTCTCACGATCACTCATTCCGCTCATTGCGAATTCCTCCCTGAATTCCGGCGAGACCTATAACGCCCGAAGCCGCCAATCGCTCCGTTCGATACCAGGCACCCGCCGACATACATTCGAAACCGACAAATTGCCGACGCATTTCAATGGCTAAACCGCAGTATTGGCAATAGCCGCCGGCACGACAGGCCGCCTGATCCCTGCCGCGGGAGCCTTGGCTTGATGGCCCAAAGCAATAACTGTCGTGGAAAATCGAAAGCTGTCGGACAACACCCAACAAACCAATGTAGCTTGTATGGGCTGATTCTATGTCCGACCAGTATCCGGCAATTTGCTTGCTCTGAGACGCCCGCATTGTGAAAACGAATCTTTTCCGATATGGGACCGCCTCAAACACGATCCACAGCGGCCTCCTGGCCGCCCACAACGAGACAAGAACATCATGAACCGTCGCCGCCGTATTTACGAAGGCAAGGCCAAGATCCTCTATGAAGGTCCGGAGCCGGGCACGCTCATCCAATTCTTCAAGGACGACGCGACCGCTTTCAACAAGAAGAAGCATGACGTCATTGACGGCAAGGGCGTGCTGAACAACCGCATCTCCGAGTATCTCTTCACGCACCTGAACAAGATCGGCATTCCGACGCATTTCATCCGCCGGCTGAACATGCGCGAACAGCTGATCAAGGAAGTGGAGATGATCCCGCTCGAGATCGTCGTGCGCAACGTTGCCGCCGGCTCGCTTTCGGAACGTCTCGGCATCGAGGAAGGCACCGTCCTGCCCCGCTCGATCATCGAATTCTATTACAAGTCCGACCAGCTTGCCGATCCGATGGTGTCCGAAGAGCACATCACCGCCTTCGGCTGGGCCAACCCGGCTGAGCTCGATGACGTCATGGCGCTGGCGATCCGCGTCAACGACTTCCTTTCCGGCCTTTTCCTCGGCGTCGGTATCCAGCTCGTCGACTTCAAGATCGAATGCGGCCGCCTCTACGAAGGCGACATGATGCGCATCATCCTCGCCGACGAGATCTCGCCCGACAGCTGCCGTCTGTGGGACATCGAGACGAAGGAGAAGATGGACAAGGACCGCTTCCGTCGCGATCTCGGTGGCCTCGTCGAAGCCTATGCCGAAGTCGCCCGCCGTCTGGGCATCATCAATGAGAACGAGCCGATCCGCGGGACCGGTCCGGTTCTGGTCAAGTAATCAAGGGGTATTCTAGTGATCAAGGCACGCGTGACCGTAACGCTCAAGAACGGCGTCCTCGACCCGCAGGGCAAGGCCATTGAGGGCGCGCTCGGCAGCCTCGGCTTCGACGGCGTTCACCAGGCCCGTCAGGGCAAGGTTTTCGACCTCGAACTCGACACTGCCGACAAGGCAAAGGCTGAGACTGACCTCAAGGCCATGTGCGAAAAGCTTCTGGCAAACACGGTCATCGAGAACTACACTATCGCAATCGACTAAAGGTTGCGGAGCGTGTGATGTCCGAAGTCACAAAGGAAATGCTCTACGAAGAAATGCTCAAGCTTGACGCGCGCAGTCAGCGCACGCTGGAAGCCCTGGAAGAACTTGTCTTGTTCATGAAAGAGACAAACCGGGAGCTAGCGGAAGGTCGAGCCAAAACCGAAGCACTGAAGAAGAAGCTCTTTGGTGATCGATTTGGGGCAAGCGGAGCGGTTCTTGACTGACATTTCACACGAATTCCTTACTGAACTGCTCAGGCGGCTTCACCAACGCGCGGACAAATCGGATGCGGCCATCCGGAACTTGCGTGACGAGATAAATGCAATGCGCCTGAATATGCAGGCGCAGCAAAGCGACATAAGCAATCTCTACAATGTGGTGCATCAGTTGGATGCACGCATGGAGAGGATCGAAAACCGCCTGGAACTGCGCGAGTTTCAGGAAGCCCAAGCAAGGTTTGAACCACAGCCATGAAGTCAGCCGTCGTCCAGCTCCCAGGCCTCAACCGCGATCGCGACATGATCGCCGCCCTCACCAAGATCTCCGGCAAGGCGCCGATCACCGTCTGGCAGACGGAAACGAGCATTCCCGATGACGTCGACCTGATCGTCATTCCGGGCGGCTTCTCCTATGGCGACTACCTGCGTTGTGGCGCCATCGCCGCTCGGATGCCGGTCATGCAGGCGATCAAGGAAAAGGCTGACAAGGGCGTCAAGGTCCTCGGCGTCTGCAACGGCTTCCAGATTCTCGTCGAAGCCGGCATGCTCCCGGGCGCGCTGATGATGAACGCCTCGCTGAAATTCGTCTGCAAGGAAGTGAAGCTCGAAGTCGTCAATGCGGAGACGGACTTCACCCGCGCCTATGAAAAGGGCCAGGTCATCCGCTGCCCGGTCGCCCACCACGAAGGCAACTACTTCGTCGATGCCGACACGCTGAAGAGCATGAACGACCAGGGTCAGGTCGTCTTCCGCTACGCCGAAGGCACCAATCCGAACGGCGCCATCGAAGACATTGCCGGCGTTGTCAACGCTCGCGGCAACGTGCTCGGCATGATGCCGCATCCGGAGAACCTCATCGAAGCGGCCCATGGCGGCAATGACGGCCGTGGCATTTTCGCCTCCGCCCTCGATGTCATCGCTGCGGCCTGATAGCCCCTCAAAAAGATCCGGGAACGCCATGCGGACTTCACGCCGTCTTTCGACTGCCCTCTCCCTCGTCGTTCTCGGCGCCGCTCTTGCGGCATGCCAGTCAAAGCCCGTGGTACAATCGAGCCCATCGGCCCTGGACGTTATGGAAAAGGTCGCAGTCGCGGCTAACCGCTGCTGGTTCAAGTCCGGTGATGCCGCTTTCAAGTCCTATGCATTTGCACCGGAACTGACGTCTTTCTCCGGACGTCCACGCATTCTCCTGACCCGTAAGGGCTCGGCGGACATCCGGCCGCTTCTCGTCGTCCAGGCAGAGGGAAAGCCTGCCCAGCTCAGCGCCTTCGGACCGCTGATGAACGAGCCCGTCGCAGGCCGCATCAATGGCGATGTGAAGCGTTGGGCGGCAGGCAATTCAGGCTGCTAAAGGAACGGCCCATCCGGCGGTTGGGAATGCCGAATGGGCCGCGCTCACCTGCTTTGCCAGCAGGAACTTCCAGATACCGTCAGAGAAACCGGGACCTTGCAGCTTCCCTCTTTGCGTCGACGCGGCTGATGCCGATATCACGCAATTGCTCGTGGCTCATGTCGAGCAGGGCCTGCCGGCCTTTTCGACGCGCGAACCAATTCTCCAGCCTGTCGAACACTCCGCCGATCCTGCCGCGCCGCACCGACATGGCTGCCGGAGCCAGCAAGTCGCGGGCTACGAAGAATACGGATTCCCGCTGATAGGCGTCCGGATAGATTGTATCGATTGTCACCAGATATTCATCGAGCTTGCGCATGTCACACCTTCCTGTCCTGCGCTGCAGTTGGTGCAATCTAGATAGATTGACTCAAAGACGGATACAATGTAGTCAATTGTCACTATGACAACTTGGCTCCCCGACATAAGCGAAGGCTCCGGCCCGCTGTATATCCGTCTCGCCGACCAGATGGAAAAGGCGATATTCGACGGACAATTGCCTGCCGGCGGCAAGCTGCCGCCTCAGAGAAATCTGGCCTATGACATAGGGGTGACAATCGGGACAATCAGCCGAGCCTACTCCCTCCTGCACGAGCGCGGGCTTGTCAGTGGCGAGGTAGGACGCGGCACTTACGTGCTGGAGCACAACGAGGCAGCCCCTCAGGAACATCAGGATCCGGTCACCGCGAGCCTTGCCGGCACCCGGCCGCTCCATACGCCTGAAGACAAGATCCGCTTCGACAGCACCGCCGCCCCGGATGTCGGACAGAGCGAGATCATTTCCGCGCTCCTTCAGGACATCATGCGTGATCACCCGCTAGAGGTCGCAGGCTATACCCGCAGCTTCCCGGATCGCTGGCAGCAGGCCGGTGTAAGCTGGCTGGCTTATGGCGACTGGGCACCGCAGGCGGATGCCCTCGTGCCGACGCTCGGCGCCCATGCCGGCATCATGGCCATCATCACCGTCCTCACCAATCCCGGTGACCGCATCGTCTTCGAGCACATGACCTATTCGCAGGTCAGTCGCGCAGCGGGACTTGTCGGGCGCCGCATCTCGCTGGTCGCTTCCGATGAATACGGAGTGCTGCCGGATGATTTCGAGCGCGCCTGCGTCCAGCAGCATCCGAAGATCGCCTTCTTCATGTCGTCGGCGCAGAACCCGACGCTCGCCACCATGCCCGAAGACCGGCGCCGCGCGATCGCCGAGATCGCCCGCAAGCACAATGTCTGGCTGATCGAGGACAATCTCTATGGCGCAATGGACAAGAAGGACATTCCGCTGATCGCTGCGCTTGCGCCCGAGCGTACCTTTGTCATCGACGGACTGTCCAAATCCGTCTCGGCCGGAGTTCGGGGCGGCTGGGTTGCCTGCCCTCCCCACTTCGCCCAGCGTGTCCGCATCGCCCACAAGATGATCACCGGCGGCCTGCCGTTCCTGCTGGCGGAGCTCAGCTCACGGCTCGTGCTGAGCGGCGAGGCCGAGGCGATTTGGGACCGCTGCAGGATAGAGATCAACGCCCGCGAGGCCATGGCGCGCGACGTTCTCGCGGGCTATGACTTCAAGTCGAGCCCGGACATCCCGTTTTTATGGCTGAAACTTCCCGAGCCCTGGCTTTCCGCCACCTTCAAGAACGCCGTCTATGCTGATGGCGTGCTGCTGGATGACGAGGACGAGTTCAGGGCCGGCCGCTCCGACAGGATCACTCACCGGGTGCGCCTCGGTTTCTCGCAGCCGCGTTCGCGCCAGGAAGTGGCCCGCGGACTAAAGATCGTCAGAAGCCTTCTGGACAGCGGCTCGGCCGGCTACGACAGCGTCGCCTAGGCAAACCGCGGCCAGTTCCCGCCGCCCCGCCACGCCCTATCCCCGACCATTCCCCGTCACGGCTGATTTTCCTATCGCACTCGTGGAATAGTTAGGTTAAAGAGGCCCAAAAGCCCCGACCGGCAGCCATCCCAGGATAAAAGATGACGATCTCCAATTCCCGCCAGATCACCCCGGAACTCATCGCCTCCCACGGCCTCAAGCCCGACGAATACCAGCGCATCCTGGACCTGATCGGCCGCGAGCCGAGCTTCACCGAACTCGGCATCTTCTCCGCCATGTGGAACGAGCACTGCTCCTACAAGTCCTCCAAGAAATGGCTGCGCACGCTGCCTACCAAGGGCCGCCGAGTCATCCAGGGCCCGGGCGAAAACGCCGGTGTCGTGGATATCGATGACGGCGATGTCGTGGTCTTCAAGATGGAGAGCCACAACCACCCGTCCTATATCGAGCCCTATCAGGGTGCGGCGACCGGCGTCGGCGGCATCCTGCGCGACGTCTTCACCATGGGTGCGCGCCCGATCGCCGCGATGAACGCGCTCCGCTTCGGCGCTCCCGATCATGCCAAGACCAAGCACCTCGTCTCCGGCGTCGTTGCCGGCGTCGGCGGCTATGGCAATTCCTTCGGCGTTCCGACCGTCGGTGGCGAGGTCGAATTCGACCCGCGCTATAACGGCAACATCCTCGTCAACGCCTTTGCAGCCGGCCTCGCCAAGTCGGACGGTATCTTCCTGTCGGAAGCCAAGGGCGTAGGTCTTCCGGTCGTCTATCTCGGCGCCAAGACCGGACGTGACGGCGTCGGCGGCGCGACCATGGCATCGGCCGAATTCGACGAGTCGATCGAAGAAAAGCGCCCGACCGTCCAGGTCGGTGACCCCTTCACCGAAAAGTGCCTGCTCGAGGCCTGCCTTGAGCTGATGAAGACCGGCGCCGTCATCGCCATCCAGGACATGGGTGCCGCTGGCCTCACCTGCTCGGCCGTCGAAATGGGCGCCAAGGGCGACCTCGGCATCGAGCTTTATCTCGACAAGGTTCCTGTCCGCGAAGAGCAGATGACGGCCTATGAAATGATGCTGTCGGAAAGCCAGGAGCGCATGCTCATGGTTCTCGAGCCGTCCAAGGAAGAAGTCGCCAAGGCGATCTTCGTCAAGTGGGGCCTCGACTTCGCCATCGTCGGCAAGACCACCGATGACCTGCGTTTCCGCGTTATCCATCAGGACGAGGAAGTCGCCGACCTGCCGATCAAGGATCTCGGCGACCAGGCGCCGGAATACGACCGTCCGTGGATCCAGCACAACGGCCGCGAGCCGCTGCCCGCGTCCCAGGTCGCTGAACCTTCCGACTACAATGACGCGCTGTTGAAGCTCGTCGGTTCGCCGAACCAGTCCAGCCGCCGCTGGGTATGGGAGCAGTATGACACGCTGATCCAGGGCAATTCGCTGCAGCTGCCGGGTGGCGACGCCGGCGTCGTGCGCGTCGAGGGCCATGCGTCGAAAGCGCTCGCCTTCTCCTCCGACGTCACGCCGCGTTACGTCGAAGCCGATCCGTATGAAGGCGGCAAGCAGGCGGTTGCCGAATGCTGGCGCAACATCGTCGCCACCGGCGCAGAACCGCTGGCTGCGACCGACAACCTCAACTTCGGCAACCCGGAAAAGCCGGAAATCATGGGCCAGCTCGTCGGCGCCATCAAGGGCATCGGCGAGGCCTGCACGGCACTCGACTTCCCGATCGTCTCCGGCAACGTCTCGCTCTACAACGAGACCAACGGTATCGCCATCCTGCCGACCCCGACCATCGCCGGCGTCGGCCTCCTCGGTGACTGGCAGAAGATGGCAAAGGTCGGCTCCGCCAAGGACGGCGACGTGCTGATCATGATCGGCACAGATGGCAGCCATCTCGGCTCCTCCGTCTATCTGCGGGACGTTCTCGACACGATTGATGGTCCCGCGCCGACCGTCGATCTCGTCGCCGAGCGCCGCAACGGCGAATTCGTTCGCGCCGTCATCCGCAATGCCCAGGTCACCGCCTGCCACGACATTTCGTCCGGCGGCCTCGGCGTGGCACTTGCCGAAATGGCGATAGCATCGGGCAAGGGCCTGAATGTCAGCCTCAAGGATCAGCAGGGTCCGTCCCACGCGCTCCTCTTCGGTGAGGACCAGGCTCGCTACGTGATCGCGGTTCCTGCCGACCTTGCAAACTTCGTCCAGGCCAGCGCCGAAAGCGCCGGCGTTCCGTTCCGCACGCTCGGCAAGATCGGCGGCGACCGCCTCGTCGTCGAAGGCGTCATCGACGTCGCCGTTTCCGAACTGACGGCAGCGCATGAGGAATGGTTCCCGGCCTTCATGGCCTGACCGAAGTCCTCGGGCGGAACTCGAAACAAATACAATGCCGACGAGTACCACTCGCCGGCATTGTCGCTTTGACCGCGCGGCTCGTTTGGGGCAGTGTTCTTCCGAGCGACTGGTCTGGAACGATTCCAGGTCTTTGAGGAAAAGGACACAACAAAATGCCCATGCGACCCGGCGAAATCGAAGACATGATCAAGGCCGGAATACCCGGCGCCAAGGTGACCATCCGCGATCTCGCCGGCGATGGAGATCACTACGCCGCCGAAGTCGTCGCAGAAGCGTTCCGCGGCAAGACCCGCGTACAGCAGCACCAGATGGTCTACGAGGCGCTGAAGGGCAACATGGGCGGCGTCCTGCATGCGCTTGCCCTACAGACCTCCGCCCCGACGGATTGAAGCCATGAGTGATCTCGTCAGGCAGATTGTCACCGGCGTGGTCGAAAGCGTCGTCAAGGAACTTCTCGGCAAGTCCCACGGCAAGACGGCCAGCAAGCGCAAGAAGCGTCAGGCTCGTGCGGCGGAAGGCCGTTCGGCGACGACCGGGCGTTTCGTCAAGAAAACGACGCGTTCGCGCGCTGCGAAACCGGCAAAGAAACAGGTCAGCAAGCGCCGCACGGTCACAAGCCGCAGCAAGCAGCGCAGCCGCTAGACTTGCTGCCACACCATTTCGGCAAAGCGAAAAACAGCCTTCGCTTTTGCCGCGATAGCGCTGGAATTAGTAAGCTTCCCTTGCTATCTAGAGCAGGACAAGCGCAGCGGTCCTTGAAACCGCATGTGAAAGGATAAGATATGAGCGGTATTCACGATTTCATCGATAACGAAGTGAAGACGAACGACGTCGTTCTCTTCATGAAGGGCACCCCGCAGTTCCCACAGTGTGGTTTCTCCGGCCAGGTTGTCCAGATCCTGGATTACATCGGCGTGGACTACAAGGGCGTCAACGTCCTGGCCGACGCCGAAATTCGCCAGGGCATCAAGGATTACTCCAACTGGCCGACCATTCCGCAGCTTTATGTAAAGGGCGAATTCCTCGGCGGATGCGACATCGTCCGTGAAATGTTCCAGTCGGGTGAACTCAAGACCCATTTCGAAGGCCAGGGAGTGAGCGTGCGCGGCGCTGCCTGATCGCCACCGCACCCCTTATTGCCGCCAAGTTTGAAGGCGCCGCCCCCGCGGCGCCTTTCCCATTGTTTAGGAAAGAGCTGTGACAAATTCTTCACAAACTACGCCAGCCAAATTGCAGGGCATGGGCAAGGTGCAATTCATTGGAATGATGGCAGCTCTGATGGCGCTCAATGCGCTCGCCATCGACATCATGCTACCGGGTCTGCAGCAGATCGGCGCGGCGCTCGGTGTGGAGAATGAGAACCACCGCCAGTATGTCGTCTCGGCCTACCTCTTCGGCTTCGGCATAGCGCAGCTCTTCTACGGTCCGATTTCCGACCGCTTCGGCCGCCGCAAGCCGCTCCTGATCGGCCTCGGCATATACATCGTTTCGGCGATCTCCGTCGTCTTTGTCCCTTCCTTTGCGGGCCTGCTTCTCCTGCGCTTCACCCAGGGGATCGGCTCGGCCGCAACCCGCGTCATCTCCGTTTCGATTGTCCGTGACGTGTACGGCGGTCGTGCGATGGCGGAAGTCATGTCGCTGATCATGATGGTCTTCATGATCGTGCCGATCATTGCGCCCGGAACCGGCCAGCTCGTGCTGTTCTTCGGCGACTGGCACCTGATCTTCGTTTTCATCGCCATCGTCGGCATCATCGTCACGGCCTGGGTCAACAAGCGCCTGCCGGAAACGCTTGATCCTGCCGACGTGCGCCCGCTGACCGCTTCGTCCATTCTCGGCGGCTTCATGATCGTGCTGACCAACCGTGTCGCTCTCTGCTACACGCTCGCCAGTACCTTCATCTTCGGCGCCCTGTTCGGCTTCATCAATTCGGCTCAGCAGGTCTATGTCGGCATCTACGAACTCGGCGTCTGGTTTCCGGTCGCCTTTGCCGCGGTGGCACTGTTCATGTCCGTATCCGCCTTCCTCAACTCCCGTTGGGTCGGCAAGCTCGGCATGCGCCGGCTCTCTCACGGCGCGGTGATAGGCTTCGTCGGCGTCACGTTCCTGTGGCTTTCTGTCCAGCTCATCTCGTCTGAGCCGATGCCCTTCCTGCTGTTCCTCACCTTCTTCGCACTCGCCATGTTCCTGTTCGGCCTCATCGCGTCGAACTTCAACTCGCTCGCCATGGAACCGCTCGGTCATGTCGCGGGTACGGCCTCGTCCGTACTGGGCTTCATGGGCACTGTCGGCGGCGCCATAATCGGTGCGTCGATCGGCCAGGCCTTCAACGGCACGGCGACACCAATGGTGGCCGGTTTCTTTACCGTCTCGGTGATCGGACTGGTGTTCGTGCTGATCGGCGAGAGGGGAAAACTCTTCCAGCCGCACAATCCGCGGGTCTGACTGTAGCGACTACTTGCAAAGAAAAAGGCCGGAGCGATCCGGCCTTTTCTCTTTTTACTTGTCCGACCAGGATCAATGTCCGATAATCTCGTTGCGCAGTTCCTGCCAGCTTTCCTTGTCGGTTGCCGCCAGCAATCCGCCTTCCACATGATGGGGCAGATAGGGTGATCCGTCGAGCCGAGCGACATAACCACCGGCCTCCGTTGCGATCAGCGTGCCCGCAAGATGGTCCCAGGGCATCAGCTTGTTGTAGAGCACGAACTGCACATGGCCGCTGGCAAAGGTGCGGTATTCATGGGCCGCGCAGCGATAGCTCGCGAACATCCGCACCTTGGCGAGATTGGAGAGGATCCGCTCGCGTTCGTCGCCGTAGAAATAACCGGCGGATGCCATGCCGACCATATCCGCGATCGGCTTCGGCTTGTCGACCGACAGTCGGATGGCCTCGCCGCCCGGCCGGCGCAGGAATGCGCCTGCGCCCTTCTCCGCCATGATCCAGTCATCGCCCATCGGGTCATAGATGACCCCGGCAACCGTCTCGCCCTTCCAGACGACAGATGCCATGACGCCGAATGCCGGTATGCCGGACGCAAAATTGAACGTGCCGTCCACCGGATCGACCACCACGGCGAAATCCGTATCCGCGAGCTTGCCGAGCAGAGCCGGATCGGCCGCGACCGATTCTTCGCCGATGAACAGCGCGCCGGGCGCGAATGCATCGAGTTCGCGGCGGATCATCCGCTCAGCGGCCTCGTCCGCCTCCGTGACAAGGTCGGAAGGCTCGCTTTTCGCGCGAACATCATCGCCTCCCAGCCTGCGGAACCGGGGCAGAATCTCGGTCTTGGCGGCGAGGCGCAAAAGGTCGGCGAGCTTCGTGAAGTCGAGCGGCAAAGTCATTCGAAATCCAATCTTCTGTTCTTGAAATCAGTCGGCGGGATTGGCCGAGAGGCCGGAAAAGTCGAAGAGCTTGGGGTCCATGAGGTGGGACGGGTTCACATGTGAGAGCGCCCGCAGCATCGCGTCCTTGCGGCCCGGCATGCGGGTCTCGATATCGGCAAGCATCTCTTTCATCGCATTGCGCTGCAGACCGTCCTGCGAACCGCAGAGGTCGCATGGGATGATCGGGAATTCCATGGCGGCCGCGAATTTCGCCAGGTCGTCCTCGGCGCAATAGGCGAGCGGCCGCAGCACCATCAGGTCGCCTTCGTCATTCAGCAGCTTGGCCGGCATGCCGGCCAGGCGCCCGCCATGGAAGAAGTTCATGAAAAAGGTTTCGAGAATATCTTCCCGGTGATGGCCGAGCACCAGCGCCTGGCAGCCCTCCTCGCGCGCGATGCGATAGAGATTGCCGCGGCGAAGCCTGGAACAGAGCGAGCAATAGGTTCCGCCCGCCGGCACCTTTTCCTTCACGATCGAATAGGTGTCTCGGTATTCGATGCGATGCTTCACGCCGATCGATGCCAGATAATCCGGCAGGATATGTTTCGGGAAATTCGGCTGTCCCTGGTCGAGATTGCAGGCGAGCAATTCCACGGGCAGCAAGCCGCGCCACTGCAGGTCGAGCAGCACTGCGAGCAGCGAATAGCTGTCCTTGCCGCCCGAGAGCCCGACAAGCCAGCGCTTCTGGTCCTTCAGCATGCCGAAATCGTCGAAGGCCTGGCGCACCTGCCGCAGCAAGCGCTTGCGCAGCTTGTTGAACGAAACGGAGCTTGGCGCTTCCCTGAACAGCGCCGGCACCAGGCCGTCGACCACCTCATCCAACTCGTCCGCGATATTGGCGTTCACGCCCATGCCTGTCCCTCATTGCATCGGATCCAAAACCCTCAACCGGTTTCTCAAGATCTGATACGTAGTTCCTAATATAACGCGCCTTTCGCACATCGATATGAATGCGTAGCGCCATAAAGCGAAAAGCGGGCATCGCCCGCTTTTCTAAGTCACTCAGGCTCCGAGTGCGGCAGCCACTGCTTCCAGCGCTTCGTCCGCCTTGGCGCCGTCCGGCCCGCCGGCCTGGGCCATGTCAGGCCGTCCGCCGCCGCCCTTGCCGCCGAGAGCGGCAGATGCCACCCGCACCAGATCAACAGCGCTGAAGCGCTCGATGAGATCTGGCGTCACCGCCACAACCGCGCTGGCCTTGCCGTCTTCCGACACGCCGATCAGCGTCACGACGCCCGAACCGAGCGATGCCTTGCCTTCATCCGCAAGGCCCTTGAGGTCCTTGGCGTCGATGCCGGCCAGTGCCTTGCCCATGAACTTGACGCCGGCGATCTCGCGAACGTCATCGGCAGAACCGCCCTGCCCGCCGCCCATGGCGAGCCGGCGCTTGGCATCCGCCAATTCCTTTTCGAGCTTGCGACGCTCGTCGACCAGTGCCTCGACGCGGGCAACGACTTCCGACGGCTGAACCTTCAGCGCGCCGGCCAGCGTCTTCACGCGCTCATCCTGCTCGGAGAGATAGGCACGAGCAGCCTCGCCCGTCACCGCCTCGACGCGACGAACGCCGGCGCCGACGGCACTTTCGGAAAGGACGCGAACGAGACCGATATCGCCGGTCGCATTCACATGCGTGCCGCCGCAAAGCTCGATCGAGTAGGGCTTGCCGGCCTTCGGGCCATCGATTGCCTTGCCCATGGAAACGACACGCACTTCGTCGCCATACTTTTCGCCGAACAGTGCCATTGCACCTTCCGCGATGGCATCGTCGACGCTCATCAGACGCGTCGTTACCGGCGCATTCTGGATGATGATGGCATTCGCCATGTCTTCGACCCGCTGCAGCTCTTCCGCAGACATCGGCTTTGGATGCGACACGTCGAAACGCAGGCGTTCCGGCGCCACCAGCGAGCCCTTCTGGGCCACGTGGGTGCCGAGCACTTCGCGCAGTGCCTCATGCAGGAGGTGGGTCGCCGAGTGGTTGGAACGTAGGCGCGAACGGCGCGCATGGTCAACCGTCAGGGCCACGGCGTCGCCAACCTTGAGCGTGCCCTCGGCAACCTTGGCCACATGCACGAACAGGCCTTCGCCCTTCTTCTGCGTATCCAAGACGTTCACGTTGGCATGATCCGTCGAGATGACACCGGTATCGCCCATCTGGCCACCCGACTCACCGTAGAACGGCGTCTGGCTGACGACGATCTGGACATCCTCGCCGGCTGCAGCACTATCGACAGCCTTGCCGTCGCGTACGATCGCCTGGACCACGCCTTCGGCCGTCTCGGTGTCGTAACCGAGGAACTCGGTCGCACCGAACTTCTCCTTCAGCTCGAACCAGACGGTCTCAGTCGCCTTGTCGCCGGAACCGGCCCAGTGCGACCGCGCTTCAGCCTTCTGGCGCTCCATCGCGTCGGTGAAGCCGGCAATGTCGACGCCGATCTCGCGGGCGCGCAGCGCGTCCTGGGTCAGGTCGAGCGGGAAGCCGTAGGTATCATAGAGCTTGAAGGCGGTTTCGCCGTCCAGCATGTCGCCCTTGTCGAGATCGGTCGTCGCGTCGGAGAGCAGCGACAGGCCGCGTTCCAGCGTCTTGCGGAAACGGGTTTCCTCGAGCTTCAACGTTTCGGACGTCAGCGCCTCGGCACGCACCAGTTCAGGATAGGCGCGGCCCATCTCCTGAACCAGCGTCGGCAGGAGCTTGTACATGACCGGCTCTTTCGCGCCGAGCAACTGCGCATGGCGCATGGCGCGGCGCATGATGCGGCGAAGCACGTAACCGCGGCCTTCATTCGACGGCAGAACGCCGTCGGCTATCAGGAACGCGGAAGAACGCAGGTGGTCGGCGATGACGCGATGGCTGGCGCTGCCCTCCGCCTTGACGCCCATGACGTCCTCGATCGTGCCGATCAGCGTGCGGAACAGGTCGGTATCGAATACGCTCTGCTTGCCCTGCAGCACGCAGGCCATGCGCTCGAGACCCATGCCGGTATCGATCGACGGGCGCGGCAGGAGCGAACGCTCGCCTGGAGCCGTCTGCTCGAACTGCATGAAAACGAGGTTCCAGAATTCAAGGAACCGGTCACCATCTTCCTCCGGCGAACCCGGAGGGCCACCCCAGACGTTTTCGCCCTGGTCGATGAAGATCTCCGAGCACGGGCCGCAAGGACCGGTATCGCCCATCTGCCAGAAATTGTCGGAGGTCGCAATGCGGATGATCTTGTCGTCGGAGAAACCGGCGATCTTCTTCCACAGCGTCGCAGCTTCCTCGTCCTCGGAATAGACGGTGACCAGCAAGCGGCTCTTCGGCAGATCGAACCCTTCGGTGACCAGCTTCCAGGCAAGCTCGATGGCCTGCTCCTTGAAATAGTCGCCGAAGGAGAAGTTGCCGAGCATTTCGAAGAAGGTCAGGTGCCGGGCCGTGTAGCCGACATTGTCGAGGTCGTTATGCTTGCCGCCGGCGCGCACGCATTTCTGCGAGGTCGTCGCAGTGGTGTAAGGGCGCTTTTCCAGACCGGTGAAGACGTTCTTGAACTGCACCATGCCGGCATTGGTGAACATCAGCGTCGGGTCGTTGCGCGGCACCAGCGGGCTGGACGAAACGACCTCGTGTCCGTTCTTGCTGAAATAGTCGAGGAAGGTCGACCGGATGTCATTCACGCCGCTCATGCTACGCCCTTTTCAACCGCCGATGCGGTACCATAATTTCAAGTCCAGAGGCTTGTATCTTCCACTTCCACCACTGTCCAGCCGAACACAAAAAACCGGCCGCACATCTTCAGATGGCGGCCGGCAACCGTAAGCGGCTAGGATGTCTGGCGGATATCCCGAGTGCGGCGGAACCGCTTACTTATCTCAAAGATTACAGATCGTCGTCGGAGCCGCCTTCGGTCGCATCCGGACCGCCGTTTTCGAGGAAACGGTCGGCGATCAGGCCGGCATTCTGGCGCAGCGACATTTCGATCTCGCGGGCGAGTTCCGGATTGTCGCGCAGGAAGGTCTTGGCGTTTTCGCGACCCTGGCCGAGACGCTGGCTATTATAGGAAAACCAGGCGCCCGACTTCTCTACGATACCGGCCTTGACGCCGAGGTCGACGAGTTCGCCCGTCTTGGACACGCCTTCACCATACATGATATCGAATTCGACCTGCTTGAAGGGAGGCGCCATCTTGTTCTTGACGACCTTGACGCGGGTCTGGTTGCCGACCACTTCCTCACGCTCCTTGACCTGGCCGATACGACGGATGTCGAGGCGCACCGAGGCGTAGAATTTCAGGGCGTTGCCACCGGTCGTCGTTTCCGGCGAGCCGAACATGACGCCGATCTTCATACGGATCTGGTTGATGAAGATGACCATGCAGTTCGACTTGGAGATCGAAGCGGTCAGCTTGCGCAGCGCCTGGCTCATCAGACGAGCCTGAAGACCCGGCAGGCTGTCGCCCATCTCGCCTTCGATTTCGGCGCGTGGCGTCAGGGCAGCGACCGAGTCGACGACGAGTACGTCGACTGCACCGGAGCGAACCAGCGTGTCGGTGATTTCCAGAGCCTGCTCGCCGGTATCCGGCTGCGAGATCAGGAGGTTCTGCAGATCGACGCCGAGCTTGCGGGCATAGACCGGATCGAGCGCGTGTTCAGCGTCGACGAAGGCGCAGATGCCGCCCTTCTTCTGGGCTTCAGCAATCGTCTGCAGCGCAAGCGTCGTCTTGCCCGAGCTTTCCGGACCGTAGATCTCGATGATGCGGCCCTTCGGCAGGCCGCCGATGCCGAGCGCGATATCGAGGCTGAGAGAGCCGGTCGATACCGTCTCGATCTCGACGAGATTCTCATTCTGCCCGAGCTTCATGATCGAGCCTTTTCCGAAGGAACGCTCAATCTGCGATAGTGCCGCTTCCAGGGCCTTACTCTTATCCACGCCTTTTTCCTCTACGAGCCGCAATGTGTTCTGTGCCATGAGATCCCACCTTTAGGTTATTGCCGCCGCGCAAGCAATCAAGCAGCCGATGGGATATTCGTACTCATTTTGTTCTCATTTGGCAAGGGTCATTTAAACCCTTGTGGGAAAATCGTTATTTCCATTCCGTTCTACGAACGTTCACGTATAGCTGCCGTAATAGAAACATTCGCAAAATCAGAGAGTTCGCAACGATCCCGAGACGGCGATTCGCGCTGGGTGAACCTGCCATCTCATTCCGAATCGAGCATCTCCCGAACCGCCACCGCAAGCTGCTTCAGCGAGAACGGCTTCGGCAGGAAACCGAACTTGGCATCCGCCGGAAGGTTTCGCGCGAAAGCGTCCTCCGCATAACCCGACACGAAGATGAACTTCAGGTCAGGATAGGATTTGCGCAATTCGGTCAGCAGCGTCGGCCCGTCCATTTCAGGCATGACCACGTCGGAGACCACGATGTCGACCTTGCCCTCGAGCTCATCCATGATGTCGAGCGCCTCGGTGCCCGAACCTGCCTCGTGAACGGTATAGCCACGCGTTTCCAGCATCCGCTTGCCGCCCCGGCGCACGGCCTCCTCGTCCTCGACGAGGAGAACGACCGCAGAATTGCCGGTAAGATCGAGCGGCTCTGCCGTCGAGGCAGCGGGTGCAGCTTCGATTTTCGCGATGCTCGCTGCAGCGGCTTCCGCAGCAGGCGCCTGCGGCAGGATATCCGGCACATGACGCGGCAGGAAGATCCGGAAGCTGGTGCCCCGGCCCACTTCCGATTCGGGATAGAGGTAACCACCGGACTGCTTGACGATGCCATAGACCATGGAGAGGCCGAGACCCGTGCCCTTGCCGACTTCCTTGGTGGTGAAGAACGGCTCGAAGATCTTGTCCATGATTTCGGGCGGAATGCCGGTCCCGTTGTCCGAGACCTCGACCATGACGAAATCGTCTGCCGGCAGTTCCGCCTGCTGGAAGCCAGAAGCTTCCTGCGAGGTCACGTTGCGGGTCTTGATCAGGATCGTACCGCCGCCCGGCATCGCGTCGCGCGCGTTGACGCAGAGATTGATCAGCACCTGCTCGAACTGCGACAGATCCGTGCGCACCGGCCAGAGATCCCGACCATAGTCCACCTCCAGCTTGACGTTGGTGCCGGAGATCAGCCTGTCGACCAGCATGCGCAGGTCGCCGACGACGTCCGTCAGGTTGAGCACGGCCGGGCGCATGGTCTGCTTGCGCGAGAAGGCCAGGAGTTGGCGCACCAGCACCGCGGCTCGGTTGGCATTGCGCTTGATCTCCATCAGGTCGGCGAAGCTCGCGTCGGAGGGCCGCGCCTGCAAAAGGAGATGGTCGGAAGAAAGCAGGATCGCCGTCAGCACGTTGTTGAAATCGTGCGCGATGCCGCCTGCCAATGTGCCGACGGCATTCAGTTTCTGCGTCTGCGCCATCTGCGTCTCGAGCGCCTTCTGCTCGGTCGTCTCTACGGCGTAGACGATCGCCGCCTCTTCCGGCGCCTCGTCGCTCTCGTCGATCACCGCGTTGACGTAGAAGCGCACATAGCGGTTCTCGTCGGCGGGATGGCGCGATTCGATCGGCGCGATATCGCCCTGTCGGTCCTTGGCAGCGGCAAGCGCATCCATGAGCTGTTCGCGCGAGCCATCATGCGCGATCCGGTCGAGCTGCACGCCGGCATCGACATCGTCACGCGACACCGCGCCGGAAAACAGCCGCAGGAACGGCGCATTGATCCGAAGAATTTTGCCGTCGCCGTCGACAGACGCGATCGCCATCGGCGTATTGTTGAAGAAGCGTGTGAAACGCATTGCCGATGCCGACTGGTCGCCTTCGGCATTCTTCGACCGCATCAGCACGACGGTACGGCTTTCGCCCGGCGCTCCGTCCCGGGCGGCGCTAACGCTGTGAACCAGGCGTGCCGGCACGCTCTGGCCGTTGGTGCGGCGCATGTCGAGATCAAGCGTCTCGGTGCGCTTCAGTCCGGGGGCGGGCTGAACCGACTGGATCAGCGCCATCCCCTCGCCCGCCACAAGATCGGACATGCTCATCGAACGGGGCGTAAATTTCGTCAGGTCGACACCCAGCCACTCCGCCAGCGTCGCATTGATATAGAAGACCTCGCCCTTGCGACCTGCAGAGAAAAAGCCGACCGGCGCATGGTCGAGATAATCGATGGCATTCTGTAATTCGCGGAAGAACCTTTCCTGATCGTCCCGCTCCGACGTGATGTCGGTGATCTCCCAAATATCGAGGGCGTTCCTGCCGCCGCCCGTGCCGAGCAGCCTAGCTTTCAGGCGATACCAATGGGCTTCCGAATTGTTGCCATTGCTTCGGCCGAGCGGCTGCAGCAGCCGAAATTCCTCATGCCCCTCGCGCCCTTCGCGAAGTGCTGTCGTCAGGCGATAGAGCGCCTCGGTGGATTCGCGGGTCTTGGAAAGCAGCGTCTCGAGGGACTGCACGCTTCGTCCGCTCGCGGCTCCCGTCATGCGGCCATAGGCGGCATTCGCATAAACGACGCGGCCTCTGGCATCGGTAACGACGATGCCGTCCGGATGATTGGCGAGAAAACTGCGCGCCAGCTCGTCTGAACGAGATTGCGGCATCACTTCGACAAGGCCGATCAGTGACGACACGATGAAGAAAATGCCGACCATGGCAAGGATGCCGAGCAGGCCGAGCACCACCTCGTTGTCCAATGCGCGCTGGAAGACTACAAAGGCGATAGCAACGCCAAGCAGTACGACCGCCAGCAGGATGATCCGTACGGCAGTGCCGCCGCGCGCTCCGCGATTGACCAGCGGCGCTTCGTCGTTGCCGGCCTTCGGCGACCTCGTCATCAATACCTCACGTTCCGCAGCGCTCAAGGCGCCGAAGCCGCGGTGCGCACCGAATGTGAGCCCGCGATTCTCTCTTAGCAATTTGCGGATGTCGCAAAAAGCTCCACGACTTGATAAAACACGGGACAGGCCGGTTCCGCGCCCTATCTGTGCAGCCTCAGGGTGATAATTAACGAAGGCAAACGGTCCGCGCGCTTGCCTCCGCGGTCAAAAAATCGTCTGCTCGACAGTATAGTTCGCATGAGGAGTAACAAGACATGTTCGAAGATCTGATTGGCGCCTATGGCGGACGGCTGGTCGTGGCCGTCCTGGGCGTCGGCGCAGCACTCCTCTGCCTCATCGGAATCCTGTGGATAGTGCGCGGACGGCGCGGCCCTTCGCCATTCGTCCGCGGCGGCCGCAATCGCAATCCGCGTCTCCAGGTCCTGGATGCCGCCGCGGTCGACACCCGTCGCCGCCTCGTTCTGGTTCGCCGCGACGACGTCGAACATCTGATCATGATCGGCGGCCCGACCGACATCGTCATCGAAAGCCGTATTTCACCGTCCCCGCAGACCAAGGGGGCCGACAGCCAGCCGCACGACACGCCACACACGCTGGCCTCGGGTGGACCCGCTCCCCTGGCAGCACCTGCGAAATCCATTCCGGCCCCGGCCCAAGCCCCGGTAACCAGGCCGACTGCCACTGCCGAATCGGCTGCAATTCCGCAACCGCGCACCGAACCGCAACGAGAGCAGGTGAAAGAGCCCCCTGCCCGCGACATCCGAGCGGCACAGCCTGCCGCCGACGTTGCGCCAGTCAATGCAGCACCGTCCTCCGTGGCCATGAGCACGCCGATTGTCGCCGCCCCGGCAGGACCCGTCATTCCGGAGATCGCGACCCCGGCGCAGGCGCCAATCGCGAATGGCCCGGCTGCGGCCACCGTCGTTCCCATCCAGCGCACGCCGGAAATCATTGTAACGCCGTCCGCTCCGGCGCTCGACGACGCGGCGAAGCTTCTCGACAGCGCTCGCGACAGGGTCTTCGCCGAACGGCCCGCTCATGCCCAGGCTCAAACACAGGCGCAGGCATCAGCACCAGCCGCTCGTCCTGCACCGCCTGTCGGCCAGCACCCGACGGCGCTGGGCAGCGATTTCGAAAGGATTCTGGAAGAGGAAATGGCGACCAATCTTGCCGCCCGCGACGCCGCCCTCATCGGCCGCGGCAGCCGTCCGCTTCCCCACCCAGCTCCGGCAGGTGCCCCCACCGTTGGCCCGACCGTGCCGGTTCCCGGCGCATCCCGACAGGATCCGCCGCTGCAGGCGGAAGTTGCTCGCATCTTCGGAGAAATGTCGGCGAGCCGAGACAAGTAACGAATGGCCGGTATCCGGCCATTGCCTCAGCAACAAAAAAGGCACGCCCTCAAGCGTGCCTTTTTTGTTTGTGTCTGCGCCGACTATTCGTCGCGATAGACTTTTTCCCGTCGCTCGTGGCGCTCCTGCGCCTCGATCGACAGCGTCGCGATCGGTCGTGCGTCGAGGCGCTTGAGCCCGATCGGCTCGCCCGTCTCCTCGCAATAGCCGTAGGTACCGTCGTCTATCCGCTGCAAGGCGGCATCGATTTTCGAAATCAGCTTGCGCTGGCGGTCTCTGGCCCGGAGCTCGATGGCCCGGTCGGTCTCCGAGGAGGCGCGGTCGGCAAGATCCGGATGATTTGCGCTTTCCTCAGCCAGGTGGTCGAGCGTTTCGCGCGCTTCCCTGAGGATGTCATTTTTCCACGCAATCAGTTTAGCTCTAAAGTATGCCTTCTGATTTGCATTCATGAACTCATCGCTTTCCGAGAGTACATAATTGCTAAGATCGATCTTCTCACTCAACGCGATTCTCCTGAAGAACATCTCGTGCGGCCCCTATACCCTATTAGCGGGGGACGATTCAAGCCTCATGCCCCTGATTGAGGCAGTTTTAAAATTGTCACAAAAATCAGCTAAGTGGCTATTTTTTAACCGCTTAACAGCGCCGATGAATTTGTCCGGCTATCTTTCTCCACAACTCTAGGGACCTTTTGAAGGTTGACGTTCACCCCCCGGCAACGCTAGGCGTTTTATTGCTTTCTCATCTATGGGGGCCATGATGATCGAACCTCATCCATCCCGGATTTACTTGATGCGTCACGCTCAGGCGGCGTCGAGCGCGGCCAGCGGCCGGGATTTCGATCGCACGCTCAGCGACCAGGGTTATGCGGAAGCCGAGCTTGTGGCCGACAAGGCCATCGACCTTGGCTACGCTCCTGACTGCCTAATCAGCTCGACGGCAATTCGTTGCCGGCAGACGGCGGAAATCGTTCGCAGAACCGTCAGGGAGAGCCTCGAGATCGAGTTCGTCGACGCGCTCTATAACAGCATGCCGGAAATCTACGCGACGATCATTGCCGGACAGTCGTCCAACGCCTCCGTCATGCTGGTCGGCCACAACCCTTCGATAGACCAGCTTCTGGAAGGCCTTATCGGTAGTGCGGCTCGCCGCTTGGCTCTGGCCGGCGGCTATCCGACGGCCGGTATCGCGGTGCTCGATTATGCGCCGGATCGCTCGCAGGAGGGCTCCGGCTGGATCCTGCACGATTTCGTGAAGCCCTGACGAATGGCGGCATGAGGGGCCGTTGCATGCCCTCGGCGGCGTCCTATATAGGGAAAAACACTTCTCCGGGATCATGCATTGGCGCCATCGCTGACCAGTTTTACCGACGACGCTCGCATCGCACTCGACAACATCGCGGATCGGGCATCCGCGCTGGTCAATCCGACGATCAGGCTCGGAGTGACCGGCCTGTCGCGCGCGGGCAAGACCGTCCTGATCTCGTCCATCGTCCACAATCTGCTGAATGGCGGAAGGCTTCCGCTGTTTGATGCCATGAGGTCCGGTCGCGTCTCCGACGTGCGGCTGGAACCGCAGCCGGACGATGCTGTTCCGCGGTTCCAGTATGAAGACCATATCCAGGCACTGGTGCGCGACAGGATATGGCCCGACTCCACCCGTGCCGTCTCCGAACTGAGGCTGACGATCGACTACCAGAGCGCAAGCGGCTGGAACCGCCTCTTCTCCCCTGGCCGCCTCTCTCTCGACATAGTCGATTATCCAGGGGAATGGCTGCTCGACCTGCCATTGCTGACGCAGGATTACCGGGCCTTCAGCGCGGCTACCATCGAATTGGCGGCGACCGGCATCCGCCGGGAACTTGCGAGCGACTGGCTGCAATTGTCATCCGGTATCGAGATGGATGCGCCGGCGGACGAGATGACCGCCCGGCGACTTTTCGAAGCCTTTTCGGCATATCTGCGCGCCTGCAAATCTGACGAACGGTCACTGTCGACCCTACCGCCCGGCCGTTTCCTGATGCCCGGAGACCTTGAAGGTTCACCGGCGCTGACCTTTGCGCCTCTTGCTGGCATTCCCGACAGCCCGGCGCCGAAAGGGTCACTGAGGGCGATGATGGAGCGTCGCTACGAGGCCTACAAGTCCGTGGTGGTCAAACCCTTCTTCCGGCACCACTTTGCCCGTCTGGACCGTCAGATCGTGCTGGTCGACGCCCTGCAGGCGATCAATCGCGGGCCCGAAGCCTTGCTCGATCTCGAGCGTGCGCTTGCCGATGTGCTTGCCTGCTTCCGCCCCGGCCACAACAGCTTCTTTTCGTCGCTCGTCGGCCGCCGCATCGACAAGGTGCTGATCGCGGCCACGAAGGCCGACCATCTGCATCACGAAAGCCATGATCGCCTGGAACGGCTGACCAGCCGCCTCGTCGATCGCGCCATCCAGCGCATCGGCATGTCCGGCGCAGGGCTGGAAGTGATGGCGGTAGCATCCGTGCGCGCCACGCGCGAAGCGCGGGTCAAGGAGGACAGTCATCTTCTCCCAGTCATCGTCGGCACGCCGATCGCCGGCGAGACGATCAATGGCGAGCGCTTCGACGGCATCAAGACGACCGCAATCTTCCCGGGCGACCTGCCCGAGGACCCGGATCGCATGTTCCGCAGCCTCGACAGCGACGCACCGGACCTGCCGGACATCAATTTCGTGCGGTTCCGCCCGCCTGCAATCGATGACGCAACCGGCGCAATGAAGATCGCCGTACCCCACATCCGGCTCGACCGGGCACTTCAGTTTCTCCTGGGGGACCGCCTCGCATGAGACCGACTAGCACCCGCGATCCCGATCGCCGTCGACCCTCTGCCTTCCAGGTGGAAGATGAAACGCCTGCGACCGCCGTAAAGCCCGTTCCGCGAGGCCCCAAGAGCTTCGACCGGCCCGAATCCGTTATTGCCGAAACGGATGATCCTTTCGCCGCATCCGCCGAACTCGATGCCGCCGCATTGCCGGTGGCGACCCCGAGGCCGCGCAGGCGCTTTTCCTTTGCCGGTCTCGCCGCCGCAGCGCTCGGAACGTTCCTGTCACTGGCATTCGGCCTCTGGGCAGACCAAATCATCCGCGATCTCTTCACGCGAGCCGACTGGCTGGGTTATGCCGCGATCACCGCGCTGTCTCTGGCGGGCCTCGGCCTGCTGGTCATCGTCGGGCGTGAGATCAGCGGCATCGCCAAGCTCGCCGCCGTCCAGTCCCTGAAGGCCGAAGCCGAGGAAGCAGCGGCATCCGTTCTGCCGGGGCCGGCCCGCAAGGTCGCGGATAGATTGTCTTCCCTTCTCAGTCACCGCGCGGAGACCGCGCGTGGCCGCGCGTCCCTGGACGCCACCAAGGATGACATCATAGACGGCCCGCACCTGCTCGACTTCGCCGAGAAGGAACTGCTTTCGCCCCTCGACCGCAAGGCACGTGGCCTCATCCTCAACGCGTCGAAACGGGTTGCAGTGGTCACCGCCATAAGCCCGCGCGCGATCGTCGATCTCGCCTACGTGCTTTTCGAGGTAACCCGTCTCGTGCGGGCGATGGCCGAGCTTTATGGTGCCCGCCCCGGCAAGCTCGGACTGCTCCGTCTGATCCGCGACGTCATTGCTCACCTTGCGGTGACCGGCTCGATTGCAGTCGGCGACGGCCTCGCACAGCAGGTTCTCGGCCATGGACTGGCATCGCGACTGTCTCGCCGACTGGGCGAAGGTGTCATCAACGGACTGTTGACGGCTCGAATCGGAATTGCCGCCATGGACCTCTGCCGCCCGCTGCCGTTCAGGGCGCTGCCGCGGCCCGGGATCGGAGATTTTCTCTCGGATATCGTTGCCGCGGGTGGCGGAAAACAGGACGATTAGACCACCCGCGAAAGATCGCACGGAGCCAAAAGATACGAACCATTAACCATTTTCCCCTAATTTCGGACTCACTAAACATTGCCCATTCGGCAAGAACGTCCCCAGGGGAAAGCCTATGTATTCTCGCATCTTTTCGCTTTTCGGCGGGCTCGCCGCGTTGACGCTAGCGACCGCTGGAACGGCACTTGCGCCCCAGGCGGAGGCTGCCTCCCGCGACCAGATGTTCTTCCAGCAGGTCTCCGGCGTCTGGAAAGGCCCGGGCGAAATCGTCGCCGGCAAATACAAGGGCACGAAGTTCAGCTGCAACCTGACAGGCAGCCCGGCCCCGGGCGGCGACACAGGTATGAAGCTCGACGGCACCTGCCGCGTCGGCGTATTCCAGCAGCCTATGTCGGCGGTCATCAGCCAGAAGGGTCGTGGTTACACCGGCAAGTTCCTGGACGGCGCCGAGGGCAAGGGCCTCGATATTATTTCGGGCTCGGTCAATGGCGACAAGGTCGTCATGGGCATCAACCGCGCCCAGCTCAACGGCGCCATGGTCGCCAGCCTGCGCGGCGAGAACAAGATGAACATCACCATCTCGGTGAAGGTTGCCGACCAGATGGTTCCGGTCATCGGCCTGTCGCTCGACCGCGATCTCGATTCGATCGCCGTCGGCTCAATCAAGGAATAATCTGCCGGTCAGGCTGCCGGCAACCGCCACCAGAGGCCGTCGCCTTTCGCAATGCGGATGCCGGTGGAATTCAGGCTGCCGGCCCAGGTTTCGGCCTTTTTACCCGAAATCATCATTTGCGGCGCGAGATCCGCGAGCGGCAACATGACGAAAGCCCGCTCCGTCATCCGCGGATGCGGCAACTCCAGCTTCTCCGTTTTCAGCTCCCGCGTGCCATAGGCCAGGATATCGATATCCAGCGTGCGCGGGCCCCAGCGCTCGTCGCGCACCCGCTTCATGTCCTTCTCGATCGCAAGACAGAGGTCGAGAAGGTCTTCCGGCTCGAGCCGGGTCTCGACCAGCGCACAGCAGTTGAAGAAATCCGCCTGATCGGTCTTTCCCCAAGGCGGGGTCAGGTAGAGCCGCGAAACGGCCGTCACATGACAGTCCTGATGGGCGTCGATTGCCCGCAGCGCATGGCTCATCGCAGCCGGCGGGTCGCCGATATTGCCGCCGAGACCGAGAGCGGCGATCTGCAGGGATGGGTCAGGCGTGGTGTTCAATGCGAACCTCTACATAGTCCAGGATACCGGCGATCGGAGCGCTCGGCTTGCGGATCGCGACCTCCACCCGACGGATCAGCGGCGACCAGTCGCACAGCGCCACTGCCACATCCTTCGCCAGCGTCTCGATCAGATTGCGGCGCGTGCCGGTCATCACCTTTTCCACCAGCTCATAGGCCAGGCCGTAATGCACCGTCTGTTCGACGTCGTCCGACACTACCGCATCGCCACCGTCCACATCCATCAGGACGTCGACGAAGAAGCGCTGCCCCAGCGCCGTCTCCTGCTCGAAGACGCCATGTCGCGCGAAAAACGCACAGTTTTTTAAAGTGATCTGGTAGATGGCCATCAGTTTGCCCCCGTTTCGAGCATTCGCCGGCGGCTCTCGAGCACGGCATCCGCCATCTTCAGCGCATCGAGATTTCCGGACACGTTATGGACGCGGAATATCGTCGCCCCTGCCAGCCGCAGCATCGCCGTCGTCGCCGCCGTGGCGAAATCCCGCTCGGCGGGCACCTCGCGCGATGCAAGCGCTCCGACGAAACGCTTCCTCGATGTTCCGACTAGAAGCGGAAAGCCGAGCCCGTGAAGTTCCCCAAGCCGCGCCATCAGGTCAATGTCGTTGACCTGGCTGGCGACGAAGCCGAAACCGGGATCAAGCACGATCGCCTCTTCGGCTACGCCCGCCGCCTTCGCGGTATCGAGCGAGCGCGTCAGAAACGTCATCTCGTCTGCGACGATATCGGGATGGTGATCGTCCCGCCCGCGGGCGGTGTACATGATACAGACACCGGCGCCGGTCTGCGCAACGACACCGGCCATGGCCGGATCATGCCGCAGTCCCCAGACGTCGTTGATGATATGGGCCCCCGCCTCGACAGCGAGTTTTGCGGTTTCGGCACGGTAGGTATCGATCGAGATCAGCGCATCGGTTTCCCCGCGTAGCCGCTCGATCACCGGCAATACCCGATCCTGCTCCTCGGCCGCGCTGACAGGCGCAGCACCCGGTCGCGTCGATTCACCTCCGATATCAACGATGCCGGCTCCCTCGGCGATACAGGTCAGTCCATGAGCGACCGCTCGATCGACATCGTCAAAGCGGCCACCATCGGAAAAGCTGTCGGGTGTGACATTGACGATCGCCATGATGTGGCTGTTCGTCCCGAGCGCCAGCTTTCGCCCATGCGCCAGGCGCCAGGTGCTGTTGCGCGATGATGTCACCGGCCATCCATCTTTCTGAAAGTAACGCAATTTTGGCTGCCTCTGTGTTGCGCTTGCCGTGGCTATGCCCCAAGCTTGGGTGAAGTTCAACGTACCAGGTTCGAGAATGTTATTGATGCGCAGGGTCCGCCGGTTTTTCGGCGCAGCTTGTCTCCTCTGCGTGATCCCGTTGGCGGCCCATGCCGAACCTGTCATCACGAAGACCTATTCCTACTTCCGTATCGGTGGCCGCACGGCCGAGGATCTCGATCGCGAACTCGAGCGTCGCGGGCCTGTGACGCACACCACCGGCCATCGCCATCCCGGCGCGACCGAGATCAAGTTCGGCGGCGAGGTCACCTATATCGAACGCGGTGGACGGTGTTCGGTCGGCGGCGCCAAGGTGACTTTGCGCACCAACATCATCCTGCCCCGCTGGAGCAACCAGAGACGCGCAGCAAAGGACCTGCGCTTCATCTGGGATACGCTGTCGGCCGATATCAAGCGCCACGAGGAACGCCACGCCGAAATCGCCCGCAATTATGCCCGCAGGCTCGAACGCGAACTGCTCGGTCTTCCAAGCCGGCGCAATTGCGACGACGTCGAAGCCCTTGTGTCGGATCTGACCAAAACCATGCTTGCAGAACACGATGCGCAGCAGGTCCGTTTCGACCGGGTGGAGGCAAAGAATTTCGACGCCCGCATGACGCGCCTTCTTAAATACCGCATCGACCAGCGCATCGACTGATCAAACCTTTCATCCACGACGCCCGAAGCTTGCGCAAGACTTGCACAGGCGCCGGTGAATGATGGATTAATTATTAGAATATTCTAATTGAATTGTTCCGGCTATTTATTGGACGTTGATGCCGGATTCTGACGGTCATCGGATATCCGCAGCCGTCCCATACAAGGCAGCCTGGAGCGCGGAAGATATACAGGTCCGCGCAGATATGAATTGCCTCGCGTTCCCCCCCGGCGCGTGTTGAAGGCCTGCAGGCGCTCCCTCCCGCGCCTGCGCGCCATGCGCCCGCCTCGCCTCGCTCGCACGCCTGCGGCGAGGCATTTTTTTGGGTGACGACCAGGAAAGCTTAGGCCTGGCGCTCCGGCACGTTGACCACGAGGCCATCGAGATCGGCCTTGATCTTGATCTGACAGGAAAGCCTGGACGTCGGCCGGACGTCGAAGGCGAAGTCCAGCATATCCTCTTCCATGGCAGCCGGCGGGCCGACCTTTTCGGTCCAGGCCTCGTCGACATAGACATGACAGGTGGCACAGGCACAGGCGCCGCCGCATTCGGCTTCTATACCGGGCACGGAATTGCGCACGGCATTCTCCATCACCGTCGAACCGTTATCCGCGTCGAGTTCGAAGCGAGTTCCGTCGAAGGCTACGATGGTCAATTTCGTCATGATGGGAAAATCCGAGAGTTGGGGGAGAGACCGGCAAAGGTAGAGGCCTCGTAAAGAGCCGTCTCTGCCACCAAAATGCCCGGCCAGTCAATCGCGCTGGCGACGCCGGCTATGCTACCGACGCCGGGACGTCGTTTACCCAAGCCCCGGCGCGATCATACTGCGCGCCAGAAGCTCATATTGACATGCTGAGAGGCCGTGTCTTCAGTTTCGGAAATCGGCAAGGATTCCAGTTCGCTGCCCTAGCGGCACAGTCCCATGATGAAATTGTCAGCTTCGATCACGGCGGAATGAACTGAAGCCAGCAGGCCCGCATCCTCCGGATTGGCTTCGAGGCGCTCGGCCCTGGCTGCGACAGTGAATGCGCCGACGGCCTTGGCTGCACCCTGCAGGCGGTGGGCGACGGCGGTCATGCGCGCCGCATCGGCGGTTACCATTTCCTGCACCAGCGCGCGGGCCTGGCGGGCAAACATCTGCAGCACTTCAGCCTCGAGCGCCTTGTCCCCCATCGTCTGGTTGGCCAGGTGGGCGAGATCCACGGGCCGCGACTGGGACGGACAGGATATCTTGTGGTTGTCGGGCGCCTCGAAAGCGATCTTCGCCGCTGCCATTGCCATTTGCTCGTTCCCTTGCTTTATAGTGTTGCCTTGTCCGGATCATCCGGCCGAGCCATGGCTATCCCGTTAAATTTCGGCACAATCGCGGCGCAAATCTTCGCGAATGGTTAATTTGCGTTAAACTCCCGTGATCACAGGGATTTCGCCCGAAAACATGGTTTAATTCCTGTTAACAAGCAACCGACCGCCGTGCCATCCAAGGCCGATTCAATTGTACCCAATGCACAGATGTGCCACTACAGTACGGTTTAGTCGGCTGTCTGAGACACCTGGCGGCCGGTGTCGGAGGAATGGTAAGCTTTCATTATCTTCCGTTTGAAAGAACGGCTCTCCGACTGGAACATGAATGGGCAATTGGGCTTGCCGTGAGGCATCTCGATTTCCCCCAAGAGTATCCCGCTGTTTCGCTCTGCAGGCGGCAGCACGTAGAGCGGGGTGCCGGGCGAGTATGTAACGAGGCGTAACCGCATGGCGAAGAACACCAGCAGTGAATCGATCGACGAGACTGCATTCCAGGCATTGGAAGATGCGCTGAAGATCGACTTCAACGAAGAGACGCCCCGCGAGAAGTCCGCACCACCTGCCTCGGAGGCCAGAGTGTCAGACACGTCACGTACCCGCCCTGCCCGCTCCCGCCAGCCCCAGGCAGAGCCCGCACGTCCTGCCGCAGAACAGGCGCCACGTCAGCCGAGCTTCGAGCCGGCCAATGACGCAGGCCGCCGCAACCCGGCATCCATCCTGCGCTCTCTGGATGGCGGCTCGATGCGCGGAGCGATCCGCAATGCACTGATCATGTCCGTCCTTTGGGCGATTGCCGGTATCGGCCTCGGCCAGCTCATCTATGGCAACCAGCTCTGGCAGGTAAATTCCGTAGCCGGCGTCCTTGCCGCACCGGGTCTCGTCGCTCTTGCGGCCGGCATTCTTCTGCCGATCCTGCTTTTCTTCGCCTTCACAATCATGATGGCCCGCGCCCAGGACCTGCGCAATGCCGCCCGCTCCATGGCCGAGGTTGCCTTGCGCCTGTCCGAGCCGGAAACGATCGCCTCCGAACGCATCATGAGCGTCGGCCAGGCGGTGCGCCGCGAAGTGTCCGCCATGAACGAAGGCATCGAGCGCACCATCGCCCGTGCCGCCGAACTGGAGACGCTCGTGCATTCCGAAGTGAATGCGCTCGAGCGCAGCTATACCGACAACGAGCTGCGCGTCCGCGGCCTTGTCCAGGAACTCGGCTCCGAACGGGACGCCATCGTCAATCATGCCGAGCGCATCCGCTCGTCGATCGTCGGTGCCCACGACCAGTTGAAGGAAGAGCTGTCGCTCGCCACCGAGGAAATCTCGATCCGTCTCGCGACATCAGGCGAGGCCTTCGCCTCGATGATCGACATGCGCGCCGCCTCCCTCATGGAGAAGTCCGACGCTGCCGGCGATGCCATCGCATCGCTGCTTGCCGCGAAGACGGAAGGCCTCATCGACACTCTGACCACGTCGGGTATCGCCCTTTCGACCGAATTCGACATGCGCCTCGAAAGCCTCGGCTCTACGCTCAGCGATCGCGGCAACGCGATCCTCAGCGAATTCGAGACCCGCGCGTCGACCCTCGACGCCAATACCGACAAGCTCAACGCCGCGCTGGCCGACCGCACGCGCCAGCTGAACGAAACCCTGCTGGCCCGTACCCGCGAGATCACCGAGGGGCTTTCAAACAGCGAGCGCACCCTGACCGGCTCGCTCGACGGCATCCTGTCGAGCCTCAACCACTCGCTCGACGAACGCGGCGCGTCCTTCCGCCAGAGCCTGCAGAGCGCGTCCGACGATGCCATCATGGATATGGACCTGCGTTCCGGCCTGTTCGAAGACCGTTTCCAGGCGACCGTCGGCCAGCTCAGCACCACTTTCGACGAAGGCCTCACGCAGTTCGCTACAGCCTTCGATCAGCGTGCCGGCAGCCTCGACAGCAAGCTTATGGAAAGCCTCGCACGCATCAATGAGACCGTCGCTGGCGGCTCCGATGCTATCGAAGGCATCCTCTCGACCAGCATCGAGCGCATCGGCAACGCGCTGACCGACCAGCAGTTTGCAATCGCGACGACGCTCGGAACCGGCCAGGAAGTGCTTGATTCCATGCTGGAAAGCCGCTCGAAGGAATTCTCCGACGCGCTTGCCGCCCGCAGCAGCGACATCGCGGGCGCCTTCGGCGATGCCCATAACAAGATCGACATGGTCATGGCGGCCCGCGGCGGCGAGATCTCCGCCAGCCTCGCCGACAGCCAGAAGCGTTTCGAAGACAGCATTTCGAGCCGCACCGCTGCGATCATCGAATCCGTCACCGACAGTCATGAGCGCTTCGCCGGCGCTGTCGACGAGAAGGCATCCGCCCTTCAGTCTCTGATGGCCGACACGCCGGACCGCCTCGCCTCGATCCTCGACACGAAGAGCGAAGCCATCGCCCGTGCGCTTTCCGAAAGCGAACTGCGCCTGACCGACGAGATGGATCGCCGCGCGACCGCGCTCGACACCACCTTGGCGTCCAACCGCGACCGGCTCTCCGAAATCCTCGACGACAAGTCGATGGAGATCGCAACCTCGATCTCCCTGCACGAAGATCGTCTCAACACCACGCTCAACGAGCACGCGACGAGCCTCGTCAAGACGGTCTCGGAAGCCGATACGCGCCTGGAAGAAGCCTTCGCCAAGCGTGCCGATGTCATCCGCGACGCCTTTGCCGATAACCAGCTCAATCTCGACATCTCGCTTGAAAGCCGCACTGCGGAACTTGCTCGCCTGCTCGAACAGGGTGGCGATCGCCTTGAGCAGACCGTCAGTGGCGCAGCGACGCGAATCGAAGACTCCTTCGACAAGCGTGCCGAAATCATCCGCGACGCCTTCGCGGACAACCAGCTCAACCTCGACATCTCGCTCGAAAGCCGCACCTCTGAGCTCGCTCGCCTGCTCGACAATGGCAGCGACCGTCTCGAGCAGACCGTCGGTGGCGCAGCCGGTCGCATCGAGACTGCGCTCACCCAGGGCACCGATCGCTTCGATGCCACGATGGGCGACGGCCTACAGCGCATGGAGACCTCGCTCGAGACCGCGCACCGCCAGATTTCCGACACGTTGACGGCCAATGGCGAAGTCCTGGGCGAAACCGTAGGCTCCGCGCATCTGCGTATGGCCAACGTTCTCGGCGAAGCCAATCGCGACATTTCGGAAACGATCGACGCCGGCCACGACCGCCTGCGCACGACGCTGGATCAGCGCACCGGTCTGATCTCCGCGACCATTTCGGACGCCCAGGATCAGCTCGGCAACCTGCTGATGGACCAGGCCACTTCGATCGGCACGACCATTGCCTCCAGCGCCGGCATGCTTGAAATGTCGCTGGAAGGCCAGCAGGAAGCCCTGCGTGAGACGCTCGACAAGGCAAGCGAAACACTTGCCGGCAGCTTGCAGAACGATATCGGTTCCATCGCCGGCCAGATCAGCGATGCCGCCCGCGAAATCAGCCAGTCGACCGAAGCCTTCACCTCGCGCGTCGAACAGACCGTGGGCGGCGTCTCCACGGCGCTGAACGACGCAGGCAACCGGATCGAAGTCACCTTCGGCGGCCTCGAAGACCGCATCCGCGGCGAAATCGGCAATGTCTCCGCAATGGTCGACAATGCCGGCAGCAATCTTGCCGACACCCTCGGTGCTCGCACGGCCGACCTGGAGCGCGTATCGAACGCCGCAGCAGATCGCATCTCCGAAGTCGTCAGCAGCAGCAGCATGGGCATTGAGCTTGCCTCCAGCCAGGCTGCCGAGCACATCGCCCGTACGCTCAACGAGCAGACCGACGCTCTTCAGAACGCATCCAATGCCACGGCCGACCGCATTTCGGAATCGGTGACCAGCAGCAGCATGGGTATCGAGCTCGCAGCCAGCGAAGCCGCCGAACACATTGCTCGTACGCTCAGCGAACAGACCGAAGCGCTCGAACGCGCTTCCAGCGCCACCGCCGACCGAATCTCAGAATCGGCAAGCAGCAGCAGCATGGGCATCGAGCTCGCCTCCAGCGAGGCCGCTGAACATATCGCACGCACGCTCAATGAGCGCACCGACGCCCTCGAGCGCAGCAGTGCCGATGCGACGCTCCGCATCACGGAAACCCTCGACGGACGCACGGCTCATATCGAAGAACGCTTCGGCACCATGGACCGCGCGCTTTCGATCGGCCTCGACAACGTCTCGAAGACGATCGAAGGCAAGGCAGTTGGCCTCGCTGCATCGCTCCGTGACGCGGTCTCGACCGCCGCACATCAGATGGATGTGGAAGCCAACCGGTCTGCCGAAGCCCTTACCCGCGCCGGTTCCGAGTTCACCAACGAGCTCAACAACCGCAACACCGAGTTCACCCGGGCCATCGAGGAGCGCAGCAACGAGATCGTCGGCCGCATTTCCGAGACGCAGAACCGTCTCGCCGGCCAGGCTGCAACTGTCGCCCAGGCATTCTCCGAGGCCGGCAGCGCGATCGTCAGCAAGGTCGCCGAAGCCGACAAGCTGGTGAAGCAGCAGGTGGACGCAATTTCGGCCGCCCTCGGCGAAGCCGAGACGACGCTCGATTCTCGCGGCCAGTCGATCCGCGCCACCCTGACGGACACGGCCGGTGACCTTGGCCAGGCCATGGATGCGGTTGACCGTGCGCTCGCCGCCCGCGGCGACGCCATCCGCACGGCTCTCGACAGCCGCTCGCGCGATCTCAACTCCATGCTGTCGAGCCGCTCGGAAGAGCTGTCGCGACTGCTGGACGAGAAAGCCAAGCCGCTGGTCGAAGCTTATGCCGAGACCGGCCGCACAGCTGCGGAACAGCTCGCCAATGCCGCCCAGGAAACCTCGGCCCGCATTCGCCAGGAAAATGCAGCGCTCGTCGATGCGATCGCAGCCCGTGCCAACGAAACGCTGGCCGCCATCGGTCAGCGCAGCGAGGCCGCATCGCAAATGATGCGCGGCGCCGAGCAGAGCCTGCTCTCCAATGTCGACGGCATCATCGAGCGCCTGTCGCACAGCAACGTGAACATTGCCTCGCTCGTCGAACAGGCTGCCGACCAGCTCGCCGCAGCCGACCAGAAACTCGACGACACGGCCGCCCGCTTCGCGCACTCGGCCGGCTCCGCTGCCGATCTCGTTTCCGGCTCCAGCCGCCTTTTGGAAAACAACATCGACCGCCTGGTCAACATTTCCGGCCAGACGCTCAGCCAGGTCGGTGGGATCGTTGGACGTTTCGAGGAACATTCCAAGGTTCTCGGCCAGGCGTCCGAACTTCTCGGCGCCGCTCAGTCCAACCTCGCCAGCACGCTGGATGAACGCCAGGATGCACTGCGCAGCCTCTCGGCCGGCCTCGTGAAGCGTTCGGACGAAATCGAGGCGACGCTGCGCCACCTGACAGGTCTCGTCGACGGTGCCTTCGAGCGTGCAGAAGAGCGCACCGCCCATGTCGGCGACAAGCTGCGTGACGGCCTCCAGGCCTCCTTTGCCGATATCGGCCGTCGCCTGGGCGAAACCCAGCAGCGCGCCGAACAGACCGCCAGCGCCATGCGCGCAGCGCTTCTGGATGCCGGCGGCGAGGCCAATCGCGCCATCGAGGAAACCCTCTCCGACGCCGAACGGCGCGCCCGTGATCTCGCCGAGCAGATGCGCGGCAATCTCTCCGGCTCTCTCTCCGAGGTCGAGCGCGTCCTCGGTGAGGCTTCGCAGCGTTCGGACACGGCGGCAAACCAGCTGCGCGAAACGCTTCGCGTATCGGTCGAGGACGCTGTCGGCCGCTTCTCCGGCGCCACGGACGAAATCCGCCGTTCGGCCCAGGATATCCGCCAGGAACTCGATGCGACCCGCACCGAACTGAAGCGCGGCGCCTTCGACCTGCCGGAAGAGGCAAAGGAGAGCGCGGCCGCCATGCGCCGTGCCGTCAGCGAGCAGATCAAGGCTCTCCAGGAAATCTCGCAGCTCGTCGGCCGCTCGTCGCAGCAGCTCGAAGTCGCAGAGGCATCCCAGCCGAAGGCGCCAGCAGCGCCCGTGGCAACCCCGGTACGCCAGCCGCAGCCTTTGCCGCAGCCGCCCCAGCAGCAGGCGCCTCAGCAGCAAGTGCCCGTCCAGTCCGCCCCCGTTGCCCCGCGTAACGATCCCTACGGCGCAGGTCTTCTGCGTGGCGGCCTGTCGCTCGACAAGCCCGCCGCCCCATCATCCCCGATCCGTCCGGCACCCGAGCAGTCCGCTCAGGCTGGACAGACCGGCCAGGGTGGCTGGATCAGTGATCTCCTGCGCGGCGCATCGCGCGACGAGCAGCCCGAACAGGCACCGGCTCGCGCCCCTGCCCGCCCGGCTCCGGAAGCTGCGCCCGCTCCGCGGACGGCCAATGGTGACAACCGCAATCCGCGGCACATGGTCGAATCGCTGAACTCGCTTTCGGTCGATATTGCCCGTGCCATCGACCACGATGCGTCGGTCGACCTGTGGCGCCGTTATCAGCGCGGCGAGCGCGACGTCTTCACCCGTCGCCTCTACACGCTGAAGGGCCAGCAGACATTCGACGAGATCAAGCGCAAGTACGACCGCGAGCCGGAATTCCGCACCGCTGTCGATCGCTACATCGCCGATTTCGAGAAGCTGCTCGCAGACGTCGCCCGCACCGATCGCGACCGCACGGTGACGCAGAGCTACCTGACCTCGGACACGGGCAAGGTCTACACCATGCTCGCCCACGCAGCAGGTCGCTTCGGTTGACCGGCGGAATAACGATGAGACACAAAAGGCCGCCCTCGAAGGCGGCCTTTTTCGTGATCGGACATCAATGCAGTTCCGAAGGTTGATCTACACACCCCAGGCCCTAAAACTACGAAAGACGGATCAGACACTATCAACGGCCCCATTCGTGACCGGAAATCACCTTGTCCCCATCCATCAACCGTTGGTCGGCGCGCGCCGCCAGTCTGCTGGTCCTTGCTCTCGCTTTATCAATTTCATTTTTCCCAATGTCTATTGCGCACAGGAGCCGCCGATGAACCTGGTCGAAACGACGGAATTCTCCATCGAAGCCAATCCGATGTTCGAAAATGCCCGTATCTTCGCGGGTTCGATCGGCCTGCGGCATCACCCGGAAACGGCGTTTTCACCGAGCATGAGCATCTGGCCTGCCGAACCGGAAGACAAGATCTCGGCGGCGGATTGGCTCAGCGACCACCTTGCCCATGAGACCAAGCTCATCGAGCGCAAGGCAGTCACCTTTGCAGGCATGTCTGGCGAGATGAGCAAGGTGAAGGATCGCCTTGAGGATTGGGATACGAAGGAGAAACGCGACTGGTATCGCTTGCGCGCGCTTCTGGTAACCGCGGATGGCTCCAGGTGGTACCACGCTACGGCAATGGCAAGCGGGCCTGATCTTGCCGGGATCGAAGCGGACTTCGTCCGCCTGCTCGGCTCCATCCGCGTCAAGCTCGAAGGTGACGCCGCCGAGGAGGCAATAGCGGCGGCCGAGGTGGAAAAAGCAGCCGTACTCGGAAAGCTGAAGGATGACATGGACCGGGCATCCGCTATCCGCAATCAGCAGGCCGAGAAGGAGCGCAGCATCGAAAGAGCGGCGAAGGCGAAAGCGCCCCTCGCCGATATCGAGGAGCGTTTCGATGTGGCAGTGGCCGAGGCCGGGTACGAAGACAAGCGCGACGCCCTGCGCCGGATCGTAATTCCGACCGTTGCCATGATCGAACTCGACGTTGCCGACACGTCCATCAACGGACAAAGCCGTGTCGGCGGCGGACCGGATCTTCCCGCCAACTTGGACTGGCCGCGCGATGACGACGGCCTCCACCTGAATTTTCTCGCGCAGATCAACCTCTGCGATCTGCCGGACCGCCCGGAGACACTGCCGCAAACCGGTCTCATCTCTTTCTTCACCGGCACGGATTACACCGACTGGCGCGTCCTCTTCACGCCGGCTGATGCCACGCTCACGCCCCGCAGCCTGCCTGAGGACGCGATGGACACAGCGATCTCGGCGTCGCGGATGATCACTTGGGATAGTGATCTCAAGCGGCTCGTCTCCAACGGACAGGCCGTAGACGGACTATCCGTCGAAACGGACGATGCCGGCCGCATGACATTCACCCGCGACGGCAAGCACGTCATGGCCTTCGCCTCTGAATACGAGTTCAGCCGTTCGGTGAAGACGCTGCGCTTCGAGCGCTCTCTCAGCGCTCCCTATGGCGCGCCTGGCCCCAACAACAACCCGCAGGCCTATGCCGACATCGGCATCGAAGACCCCTCGGATTTCGCCATTGCGCTCCAGGAGAGTTTCAGGATAGGCGATGGTCCGCAACACCAGATGTTCGGGATCACCGGCATACGGGAATTATCCTCCATCCAGAAACTGGCAGCCGACCATGCGGCCAAACAGGGCTGGTCCGACATAGCGGCGCCGGAGGATTGGTTCATCCTGATCAAGCTGGCCTCCGGCGGCGAGGCCGACTTCAGCTTTTCCGACCATGGCGACTACATCTTCATGATCCATCGCAAGGACGCGGCGAAGGGAGATTTCTCGCGCGTTTATGCCTTTGTCGAATCCGGCTGATCCATTGCCTACCTGATCGACCAGACGTGTCTCTGGACCGCTGCGATATCTATATCGCCTTCAGCGACCAGTCGACGATCTCTCCGCCAACCTTGGCGAACGCGCGATCGAGAGCTTCGACGAAATCGTTGTTCGAAGCGCCGGAAACCGGCGAGGTTGCCTTGAACACGCTGCTGGCGCGAACCGTGCCGTTGCGATCGTTGAGGATCTTTGCCGAGATTTCGACTGTCGCAACGCGGCTGCCGTCGGTAGTCACTTCGAATGAGCGAATGTCGGTCACGACCTGGTAGTCGATCGCCAGGCCCTGTCCCGGCTTTCCGACACCGCCGAGGCGGCCGGAATTTTCGAATGCCTCGACGAGCTTGGACTGCACCAGACGCGGCAGACGATCACCCCAGCGGGAATTGGCAAGGTACTGCACTTCCGATGGCGACACGCGTACCACGACCTGCTCGCTGTCCAGCATCTTCACGGCCGTCGGCTCGGGCACGAGGATCTGCCGATTGCGGGCGGAAGGCCCCTGACTGGCAGGCGTCATCGACAGGTCGAACGTATCGTTGTTCGCCTTCGTGCCGCAGCCGCTGACGAGCGCGGCGATGACCGGCAATGTCAGCAGCAACGTGCGGCGGCCGGCTGGCAGTCCTCGGTACTTGAAAACGCTCATGAACTGCTACCCCTGCCTTTAGCGCCTTGTCCTGCCGTCATATTCCTTGACGGTCTCGCCGCCGAAGATAAGCCGCTGTGGATTGTCGTCGAAATTGGTGATGGTCTGATTGAGGTTGTCCACGGTCCGACGCGTGTCGGTCACCAGGGTCTGGATATCCCTCAGGCCGGTCGCGGAGAAACGCTGCAGGTTCTCGGCAATCGGGCCAACCCGGGCGTTGATGTTATCTGCGACGGTGCGGAAGGATTCCAGCGTCTTGCGCGCCTCGGCAAACAGGCCCTGGGACTCGTCACTGGAAACCAGCCCGTCAACCTTCGCCAGGATACCGTTGACCTGCGTCGAAGCATCGTTGAGCTTGGTGGCGAGCTGCGTGAAATCAGTGATCGCGTTGTTGATGTCCTGCGAACGATGCGCCACGTCATCGACGACGCCTCGCGCCGATGCGAGTGTCTGGCGGGCGTCTTCGGAAGCCGCCGAGATGTTCTGGATCGCCTTGCCGACCTGATTGGGGTCGACGGCGGCAAGCAGGCCGTCAGCCCGCCGCAGCACGCCCTGGGCATCGACGCCGACCTGGGCGAAGCTTTCCGCCGCCGTCCGCACATTCGCGACCAGCGGACCGAAATCCTCCGACGCATTGGCGACGTTGCGCGATACCCGCTCTGCGTTCGTGACGACCTGGTTCACCCGCTCGGCATCGATTGCCCGCACCAGCTGATCGGCAGCTTCCAGCGTGGAATTCAATGTGCCGGAAACGCGGTCCACCGTGGCGGAAAGGCTGGAGAGGCTATGCAGGAACTCGTCGATACTGCCGGAATTGTTGCTGAGCGCAGCCGTGAAGGTCTCCACGTTGCGGATCGTCTGCGTCAGCGGTCCTCGGGCGTCACCGACGAAGCCCTGGATATCGCCGATCGCCTGGTCGGCCCTCTCGAGGATCTTGTCTGCGGTGGCAAGCAGGTTCGTCACGCTCGACTGATCGGCAATCAGCACAGCCGGACGACCCGCCTCGATCGCCTTCTGGAGGATGTTCTCCTCGCCCTTGGCGCCGCCGGAAAGCTCGATATAGGCAGCACCCGTCAGGCCCTGCACTTCAAGAACGGCCTTGGTCGACTGATAGACCGGCGCATCCGCCCGCACCTCGGTAAAGGCGATCGAATAGCGCGGATCATCGGGATCGATCGTCAGATTGCGTACCGAGCCGACAGGGATGCCGTTGAAGCGCACCGGCGAACCGACAGAAAGACCGTTCGCCGAACCGGGAATGCGAATCGCCAGCTCCGCCGTCGGGCCGCCGCGACCGGACTGCGCCATCCAATAGACGAAGCCGAAGGCGGCCGCGATCACCAGCAGCGTGAAGAAGCCAACAAGGGCATAATTCGCTTTGGTTTCCATGGGTTACTTCACTTCCCTACGTCTACCGGGGTATCATTTTCATTCACTACGACGGAACGCGCGCGTTTTCCCCGGAAATAGGACTGAACCCACGGATCATCACAGTCGAACATATCCTGCAGTGTGCCTTCCACCAATACCCGTTTCTCTCCGAGCACGGCAATGCGGTCACAAACCGAAAACAGGCTGTCGAGGTCGTGCGTCACCATGTAGACGGTTAGTCCCAGCGTGTCCCTGAGCTTGGCGATCAGCGCGTCGAAATCAGCCGCGCCGATCGGATCGAGGCCCGATGTCGGTTCGTCGAGGAAGACGAGATCCGGATCGAGCGCCAGTGCGCGCGCCAGTGCCGCGCGCTTGATCATGCCGCCGGAAAGCTCCGACGGGTACTTGTCCGCCGCATCCGGCGGCAGGCCGACCATTTCCAGCTTCACATAGGCGAGTTCATCCATCAGCGACTGCGGAAGGTCGAGATATTCGCGCATCGGGAGCTGGATGTTTTCCTTCACGGTCAGCGCCGAAAACAGCGCGCCGTGCTGGAACAGGACCCCTAGCCGCGCGTCGAGCGCCATGCGCTCCTCCTCGCTGGCCTTCTCGTAATTTGTGCCGAGGATCTCGATCGTGCCCGACCGATGGGGCAGGAGCCGCAGCACGGTGCGCATCAGCACGGACTTGCCCGTGCCCGAGGCGCCGACAAACCCGAGGATCTCGCCGCGGTAGATGTCCAGCTGGAGCTTGTCGAGAACCAGCTTGTCGCCGAAGCCGACAGTCAGATCGCGAACGGAAAGCACGACCTGACGCTCTTCCTTTGCATTTGCCGGCGTCTTTTCCATCGTCTGTTGCTTTTCGTCTGACATCTTCTGCTCCCTAAAAATCGATTGCGGAGTAGAAGATGGCGAAAAGCGCATCCATCAGGATGACGGCGAAGATCGCTTTGACCACGGACGTCGTGACGTGCTGGCCGAGGGATTCGGCGCTGCCGCCGACCTTCATGCCCTCGACGGCGGCAACGATCCCGATTGCCAGCGCCATGAACGGCGCCTTGATCATGCCGGACGCGATCGACGTGTGGTCGATCGCCTCGTGCAGACGCGACAGGTAGGTATCGAACGTGATGCCGGAATAGAGATAGGCCACCACCGCGGCACCATAGAGGGCGGCGAAATTGGCGACGATGGTCAGAAGCGGCAGCGCGATAGTCAGCGCTACCAGCCGCGGGAAGATCAGGACACCCACCGGATTGAGGCCGATGACGGTCAACGCGTCGATTTCCTCACGCATCTTCATCGAGCCGATCTCGGCCGTGATGGCGCTGCCCGAACGGCCGGCAATCATGATTGCGGTCAGCAGGACGCCGATTTCACGCAGCTGCAGGATGCCGACGAGATCGACAACGAAGATTTCCGCACCGAAATAACGCAGCTGGAAGGCGCCCTGCTGGGCGATAATCGCGCCGATCAGGAAGGACATGAGCACGATGATCGGTACGGCGCGCACGCCCATCCGGTCGATGTGGGTGACGACCGAGGCCGGGGATACGCCGGCACCTCGGCCGAATTTCAGCTGTGCGCCGCGCACCGCCGAGCCGAGAATGTGCATGGCTGCATAGAGATCGCTGCCGAGCTCCGCAATGAGCTTGCCCGGAGGCGTGAACACGCGCTCGAACAGGCTTCGCTTGTCCGGACCCGGGCCGGGAGGCGCTGGTGTCTGCTCCGGCAAGGCCCCGACCAGTTCCTCGATATTGCCATTGCCACCGGACAGCGTGGGCTCGCGCCCCTCGCCGCCCTTTGCGGTCATCAAACGTCGGATCAGCCAGGCGCCTGCTGTATCGATGCCTTCGACGCCGGAGACATCAATCTCCACGGCGCCCTGCCCGCCGGTTTTCCCGGCGGCATCGAGATCCTTCAGGACATGCGAAACGGAATGGTTGCGCCAATCGCCCGTCAATACGTAGCGCTGACCGCCGCCCGGCAGGTCTTCCGTCTGGATTTTGGCGATATTGGAATTCACAGGTCGCGGGCGCTCGTTTCAATCGGTCGAATCTGGCAATGCGTTGATGGCACTCCAGGAAAGCGCAATATAGACGGCTCGTGCCGATTTGCCACAAGAGGACATCCGAAAGCCATGAGCCGTCACCTTGAAGCAACAATCGAGACCTTCCCCATCGCCGGAAGCTTCACGATCTCGCGAGGTTCGAAGACGCAGGCGGACGTTATCGTCTGCACCATTTTCGAAAACGGCTTTTCGGGCCGCGGAGAATGCGTGCCCTACAGACGCTACGGCGAGACCGTCGATGGTGTCCTGAGCGATATCCTCGCCATCGTGCCTGCTGTGGAAAACGGCCTTTCGCGGCAAGATCTACAGGCGAAAATGAAGCCCGGCGCCGCGCGCAATGCCCTCGACTGCGCCCTCTGGGACCTCGAGGCCAAAAAGTCGCGAAAACCGGTAGCCGATGCGATCGGCGCAACCTCACGCGAGCCTGTCGTCACCGCCTTCACCCTGTCGCTCGCCGACCCGGCCACCATGGCGGAAGATGCCCGCAAGAACAGCGACAGGCCGCTCCTCAAGGTCAAGCTCGGTACGGAAAATGACGAGGAACGCATGCGCGCCATTCGCTCCGGCGCGCCGCGGTCGAAAATCATAATCGATGCCAATGAAGGCTGGACCGAAGCCAATATCGAGACCCATCTCGCCATCGCCCGCGAACTCGATATCGCCCTGATCGAACAGCCACTCCCCGCCGGCAACGACAGCTTCCTGTCGCGCATCGAGCGACTGGTCACCGTCTGCGCCGACGAGAGCGTCCACTCAACCGCCGACCTCGCCGCCTTGCGCGACCGCTATGACGCCGTGAATATCAAGCTCGACAAGACCGGTGGCCTGACCGAAGCGCTGAACATGAAGGCGGAAGCGACCCGACTCGGCTTCCAGCTGATGATCGGCTGCATGGTCGGCACCTCGCTCGCCATGGCGCCGGCGGTGCTGCTCGCCCAGGATGCGCAGTATGTCGATCTCGACGGTCCCCTGCTGCTTGCCGAGGATCGACCCGGCGGATTGCGCTACGAGGGATCTCTGGTCTATCCGCCGACCGCCGATCTCTGGGGCTGAATCCGGGCAGCGAGCGCCAGAATGCCGAGGCCGGCAGCGGCGAGAAGCGCCATGACGAAATAGCCGTGCAGGCCGGCATAGCGGTATATGACCCCGGAAATCAGCGTCGAGATTGCCAGGAAGGCGCCGCTATAAAAGACATAGGCTCCCTGCGCCGACGCCTGGCGATCCTCGTCCACGGCTTCCGCCAGCCGGTACTGCAGCCCGAGATGGGTGAAAGCGAAGCTGAAGGCATGGCCGACCTGCAGCATCACATATCCGACAGCACCCCATTCGGCCGGAAAAAGCGTCCATCGAACGACTGCGACCAGGCCGCCGATTCGCATCAGGCTCCAGGGTGACAGCCGTTTCGAAAGGCGTCCGGCTGCAAAAAAGACCATGATCTCCGCAAAGATGCCGGCGCTCCAGAAGCCGGCGATCATCCCGTTGGAGAAACCGAGCGTCTGCCACTGGATCGTGCTGAAGCTGTAGAACATGCCGTGACTGGACTGCATGACAGCAGCGCCGATCAGGAGCATGTGAATATCCGGCCTTTCAATCAGCGATGCCCGCGACCGGCGCGCAGCCGGCTTCCCCACCATGGGAATGCGCGGCGCCGACCAGCCGATGGCAACCGCGATGACGAGCGCCACGGTCACCATCACAGGGATCACCCCAGGGCCGCCGACGGACAAAAGTCCGCTGGCTGCGAGTGTCGCCGCAACGAACCCGATCGAACCCCAGACCCGCATGAAGCCGTATTGCAGCCCCCAGCGTCGTACGCCACTGATTGTCATCGCCTCCACGGTCGGAGCGAAAGGCGCAAAAAGCGCCGCCTGCAGCGCAATGACGAAGAGCACGACCGGAAACTCTTGACTGACGAACAGCCCGAGTATGGCAATCAGAGACAACGCTGCCGACCAAGTTAGAATCGTGGTCGGCTGCCGTACCATGCCGGAGAGCGGTCCGGTCAATGGCGCCATCAGCACGCGCAGCACGACTTGGCATGCAAGGATCGTCCCGATCTGCGGCGCGGTGAATTGGAGACTGTTGAGCCAGACCGGCAGGTAGGGCAGCAATATGCCGTTCACCGAAATCGGCGCGGCATAGGCGAGAGCGCAACGGAGCTGGAACTGCGCGGGGGAAGCGGGCAATGATTGTGCGGTTGTCACGGAATCACAAAAATCTGTGAGGGTCGCCAAGACCTATCACAGGCGCCCGCCGCTTACACGCTTAGCGGGCACTATTTTTGGCTTGATTTGTAGCCGAAAGTCAGGCGGCCTGCATATCTTTGATTTCCGGGCTCGGCAGCGCGTGCAACTCGGCGGTCGCCTTGATGGTCTGCCAGGAAATCAGCTCCAGCGTGCCGTCGTGATGCTCGGCGATCGCTGTGCAGCTTTCCACCCAGTCGCCGGTATTGACGTAGTGAATGCCGTCGATGTCTGTCATCACCGCGTGGTGGATATGGCCGCAGATGACGCCGTCCACCTTGTTGCGACGGGCTTCGTCGGCAACAACCTTCTGGAATTCGCCGATGAAGTTGACAGCGTGCTTGACCTGCAGCTTCGCCCAGGCCGAAAACGACCAGTATGGCATGCCGAGCTTGCGGCGGATGGCGGCGAGACCGATATTGATCACGATCGCCGCGTCATAGGCCCAGTCGCCGAGATAGGCGAGCAGACGCGCATTGCGCACCACGACGTCGAATTCGTCGCCATGCAGGATCAGATATTTCTTGCCGTCGGCCATCTCATAGGTCGCGCGATCCGCAACTTCGATCCCGCCGAAATGGGTCCCGGGGAAGTCACGCAGGAATTCGTCGTGATTGCCCGGAATGTAGACGATGCGGCTGCCCTTGCGCGCCTTGCGCAGTAGCTTCTGCACCACGTCGTTGCAGCCCTGCGGCCAGAACCAGCTGCGCTTCAGCCGCCATCCGTCGACGATGTCACCGACCAGGAACACCGTGTCCGCTTCATGGAATTTCAGGAAGTCGAGCAGGAGATCGGTCCGCGCGGCCTTCGAGCCGAGATGCACGTCCGAGATGAACAAAGTCCTGAATTGCCGGGTCTCGAATGTCGCTGTCACGGAAGCCGTCCTTTCATAGCCTGCCCCGTGGTTTGAAAACCAGACTCGTGTTTCAGGATGATGACAGCAGCCTGCTTGCCTTCGCTCGTATCTGCTCATGTTCCAATTTCCGCCACGAGCTGAAATTACCTGCTGTTCGCCCGTGGCGATTGATGTAAGGAGGGGATGCATCCTCCCCACATGGACAGAGATTAAGAGTAAGGCAGGAGTGACTATGGACGCGAACGAAAACCAGAAGTCGGCCGTGCCGGCCAGCGCCGACCTTGATGAGCAGGCGCTGTTCTTCCATCGTTACCCGCGTCCCGGAAAGCTCGAGATCCAGGCGACCAAGCCGCTCGGCAACCAGCGCGACCTCGCGCTCGCCTATTCCCCCGGCGTAGCTGCCCCTTGCCTCGCAATCCGCGATAATCCGGACATGGCCGCGGACTACACGGCACGCGCCAATCTGGTGGCCGTGATTTCCAACGGCACCGCCGTGCTCGGTCTCGGCAATATCGGTCCGCTCGCCTCCAAGCCGGTCATGGAAGGCAAGGCGGTTCTCTTCAAGAAGTTTGCCGGCATCGACGTCTTCGATATCGAGATCGACGCCGCCAGCATCGGTGAGATGGTCTCCACCGTCTCGGCGCTGGAGCCGACCTTCGGCGGCATCAACCTCGAGGATATCAAGGCGCCGGAATGTTTCGAGGTGGAGCGACAGCTCCGCGAGAAAATGAACATCCCGGTCTTCCACGACGACCAGCACGGAACGGCAATCATCGTTGCCGCCGCGATCCTGAACGGCCTGGAACTGGCCGGCAAGTCGATCACGGATATCAAGATCGTCACATCCGGTGCCGGCGCGGCTGCGCTCGCCTGCCTCAACCTCCTCGTTTCGCTCGGCGCGAAGAAGGAGAATATCTGGGTCCACGACATCGAAGGCCTCGTCTACGAGGGCCGCACCGAGCTGATGGACGAGTGGAAGTCGGTCTTCTCTCAGAAGAGCGACAAGCGCGTCCTCGCCGACTCGATCGATGACGCCGATGTCTTCCTCGGTCTTTCCGCCGCCGGCGTTCTGAAGCCCGAACTTCTTGCCCGCATGGCGCCGAAACCGCTGATCATGGCGCTCGCCAACCCGACGCCCGAAATCATGCCGGAACTCGCCCGCGAGGCGCGCCCGGACGCGATGATCTGCACCGGCCGCTCGGACTTCCCGAACCAGGTCAACAACGTCCTCTGCTTCCCTTATATCTTCCGTGGTGCGCTGGATTGCGGCGCCCGCACGATCAACGAAGAAATGAAGATGGCCGCCGTCAAGGCCATCGCCGCACTTGCCCGCGAAGAGGTTTCCGACGTTGCGGCGAGAGCCTATACCGGCGAAACTCCGGTCTTCGGTCCTGACTACCTGATCCCCTCGCCCTTTGATCCGCGCCTCATCCTGCGCATTGCCCCGGCCGTCGCGCGCGCGGCAGCCGAGAGCGGCGTCGCCGCCCGCCCGATCCAGGATTTCGAGGCCTATCTCGACCAGCTGAACCGCTTCGTCTGGCGCTCCGGCTTCGTCATGAAGCCGATCTTCACCGCTGCGAAGGCCGCCGAAAAGAACCGCGTGATCTTTGCGGAAGGCGAGGACGAGCGCGTCCTGCGCGCCGCCCAGATCCTGCTCGAGGAAAAGACCGCCCAGCCGATCCTGATCGGCCGTCCTTCCGTCATTGAGGCCCGCCTGAAACGCTTCGGCATCCGCATCCGCCCGAATGTCGACTTCGCCGTCGTCAACCCGGAAGACGATCCGCGTTACCGCCAGTATGTCGACGACTATATCGCGCTCGTCGGCCGCCAGGGCGTCAACCCGGAAGCAGCCCGCACCATCGTGCGCACCAACAACACCGTCATCGGCGCCCTGTCGGTCAAGCGTGGCGAAGCCGATGCACTGATCTGCGGCGTCGAAGGACGTTACGACCGCCATCTTCGCGACGTGAAGCAGATCATCGGCCAGCGGCCCGGCGCCTGCACATTCGGTGGCCTCAGCCTGCTGATCTCCCAGCGCGGCGCGATCTTCTTCACCGACACCTTCGTCAACTACAATCCGACCGCAGAAGAGATCGCCGAGGTCACCGTCCTGGCTGCCCAGGAAGTCCGCCGCTTCGGCATCGAGCCCAAGGCAGCGCTCATCTGCCACTCGAATTTCGGTTCCCGCGATTCGGAAAGCGCCCGCAAGATGCGCGCCGCCCTGGAGATCGTGCGCTCGACGGCACCGGATCTGGAAGTGGACGGCGAAATGCAGGGCGGCTCGGCGCTCAACGAGGCGCTGCGCAAGCGAGCCATGCCAAACACCACGCTGACCGGAGAAGCCAATCTGCTGGTCTTCCCGAACCTCGACGCCGCCAATATCTCGCTCGGCCTCGTGCGGATGATGATGGATGCGCTGCATGTCGGCCCGATCCTGCTCGGCGCGGCCATGCCGGCGCATATCCTGTCTCCGTCGGTGACATCGCGCGGCGTCGTCAACATGGCAGCCCTCGCAGTCGTGGAAGCATCCCAGCCGGAGCCCCTGCTGCAGGCCAAATGAGGCGGCAGGGCTTACGGCAAGCTTCCCGCATGCCGGTGGCGCTAGTGTTGATGCCAGCCGCAGAAAAATGCGACAGGTAAGTCATGGCGCACGTCACCGGATTGAGACTGACGATACTGGCCTTCTCGGCCCTTTACGTCCCGCAGGCGGCCAGCGCGCGGGACGTGGAGATCTGCGCCAATCTTTATCGTGAACTGAGCAACGCCCCTCAGATCATCGGCACCGGTGGTGACATGCGCCGCTATGCGGCCGAGGTCAGCCAGCAGAATGCCGATATCCGCAATCTGAGGATAGACATGCGCAACCAGGGCTGCCGTCCAAGGCTGGGCAGCGCCGGCGGCAGCATCGTCACGCTGGGAAGGCCGGCCGATCCCGTCTGCCATCAGATGCAGGAAGCGCTGGACGCGCTTGAAACTCAGCGCGAGGAATTGACCAGACAGCGCAACAGCACCCGCAGCCTTTCGCAGCCCTCCGAAGAACGCGTCGCGATCCTCGCCGCCATTCGCCAGAACAATTGCACGCCGGCAGATCTGGACGCACAGACTGCGATCGAAGAGCAGGAGCGCATGCGCATTCGAGGCATCGCCCTGCCCGGACCGGGCACCAATTCGAGCATCACCCATCTCGGAAAGCCAGTCGCCGTGGTTCCGAAGGAAGAGAAGATCGAGTTTCCGCCGGAGCGCTCTTACGATCCGAGCAAGAAAGTCCGCATGGTCGGCCCGCGCTTCTTTCCGGAACGCAAGATCGATCTTGCCAACCCGAAGCTTGCAGGACCACAGCCCCAGCAGTAGTTCCCGCCCGGCCATACGAGTGGCAGCCGACGTCAGCGCCGGCCCCAGCCGTCCGTGAAGACCAGTTCGTCCAGCGGCAACCGTTGACGCCATCCCTTGACCGCCAGTTCCGGCTCACCATAGAGCTTGTCGACATAACCGAGACAAAGCCAGGCAACGATCTCGATTCTGTCAGGAATGCCGAGCAGCGCTCGGACGTCGGCATCATGAAAGATGCTGACCCAGCCGACACCGATGCCTTCCGCCCGGGCCGCAAGCCAAAGGTTCTGCACCGCGCAGACCGCGGAATAACTGTCCATGCGCGGATTGTGGGTACGCCCCAGCACCACCGGCCCGGCCCGGTCGGGATCGCAGGTAACGCAGATCGACAGGGGCGCCTTGCGGATGCCTTCGAGCTTGAGGCTGCGATAGAGGTCGCGCCGCTCCTGAGCAAACATCGCCTCGGCTTCCGCATTCGCCTTCGAGAAGGCCTCCCAGGCAGCAAGCCGCACGGCTTCGTCGCGCACCAGGACGAAATTCCACGGCTGCATGAACCCCACCGAAGGCGCCGAATGCGCTGCCTCCAGCAGGCGCCTTACGAGATCATCGGGTATCGGATCCGGCAGGAACTGGTCGCGTACATCGCGACGGGTGCGGATCGCCCGGTAGACGGCGTCGCGGTCACGGTCGTCGAATGTTTCTGCGGCCTGTAGGCCATGGCTCATCACTTCAGGTCGCATCGTCTATCCCCAACAATGCAGCGGCCGCGCGGGCTGTCCCTCGCGTGCCTTCAACCCGTCCGCCGTCCGCGCGGATCGGTCCATCTCGTCAGGCCGGTCTTCTGACTTGGCTTCGTCCTGCCAGCGCAGCCTTCCCGGAAATGGTCCAGTGGCGTGTTGCGATGACCGTCAGCCTCACAGCGTTGGGCACGTCCCGGAATTTCACCGGCTTCCCGATTCTCCCATCGGATGATGGGCACCTGACGAAGCTGTTATGCCGGTCAATGCCGGCAGCCGCAAGGCGGCCTTATGTCGCCGGGAAATACCGGACATAGGCAAACTCGTCGCCATCCGGTGACCAGTTCGGCGAATTCATCGTGCCCTGCCCGCCGAAAAGCTTGAACAGGGTTTCGACATTGCCGCCATCCGGATCCATCAACCGTACCCGTACATTCTGGTCGCGCGGATGATCGAAGACATCGGCGTCGTAGGACACGAAGACGACCTTGTCGCCCTTCGGTGACGGATGCGGAAACCAGTCGCCGTAGTCGCTCGTCGTGATCCGTTCCGCCTCGCCGCCTGAAGCCGGCACGCGCCAGATCTGCATGAGGCCGGTGCGGCTTGAATTGAAATAGATCCATTTGCCATCGTGCGAATAATCCGGGCCGTCATTTCGGCCTTCGCCATGGGTAAGCCGTGTCTCGTTCCGGCCATCGATACCGATTGTATAGATATCGAAAACCTGGTCGCGAATGCCGCAATAGGCGAATGTCCGCCCGTCCGGCGACCATCCGTGCCAGTAGGACGGCAGGTTCTCCGTCACGAGCTTCGGCGTTCCGCCCGCCGCCGGCAGAACATAGATCGCCGACTTACCGAACTCGACCTTGTCGGAGATTGCGATCAGCGAACCGTCCGGCGAGATGCCGTGGTCGTTGTTGCATATCGTCGCAAAGCCCGTATCGACCTTCTCCGGCGCGGCATCACCGGCTGGTGACATCCGGTAGATCAACCCTTCGCTGTTGAGCATGAGATAGGAACCGTCCGGCGACCAGTTCGGCGCCTCGAACAATTCCTCGGTCTGCCATACCACCCGGTTTTCACGCGTGCGGATGTTGAAGATCTCGACGGAGCTGCGCAACGCCATCCCTGCCTCCCGTTATCGGTCGCGGAACCGGTTGGTGATCGGATAACGCCGGTCGCGGCCGAAGTTCTTCTTGGTGATCTTCACGCCCGGCGCCGATTGCCGCCGCTTGTATTCGGCAAGATAGAGAAGATGCTCGATTCGGTGGACAATCGCTACGTCATGGCCGCGGGCGACGATCTCTTCCGTCCCCATCTCCATCTCGACGAGGCATTCGAGGATATCGTCAAGCACCGGATAGGGCGGCAACGAATCCTGGTCGGTCTGGTCCGGCCGCAACTCGGCCGAGGGAGCCTTGGAGATGATGTTGACGGGGATCACCTCGCCGGACGGGCCGAAGGCACCTGCCGGCACATGCCGGTTGCGCCACTCGGCCAGCGCATAGACCTGCATCTTGTAGAGGTCCTTGATCGGATTGAAACCGCCATTCATGTCGCCATAGAGCGTCGCATAGCCCACCGACATTTCCGACTTGTTGCCGGTCGTCACCACCATCGAGCCAAACTTGTTGGAAATCGCCATCAGGATCGTGCCGCGCGTACGGCTCTGCAGGTTCTCTTCGGTAATTCCCTGTTCCGTTCCCTCGAACATGTCGGCGAGCGAGGCAAGGAAACCCTCGACCGGCTCGGAGATCGGCACGATATCATAGCGGCAACCGAGCGCCTTGGCACAGTCGGCGGCGTCCTTGAACGAATCCTCGGACGTATAACGATAGGGCAGCATGATCGTGCGCACTCTCTCCTCGCCCAGCGCATCGACGGCGATTGCCGCGCAGACGGCCGAATCGATGCCGCCGGACAGGCCGAGGACGACGGACTTGAAGCCGTTCTTGTTGACGTAGTCGCGGAAGCCCAGCATGCAGGCCAGATAGTCCGCCTCTTCCTTTTCCGGAATATGCGCCATCGGCCCCGGCAGGCAACGCCAGCCGTCTTCCTCGCGTCGCCAGTCGGTGACGACGACGGCGGGCTCGAATTGGGAGAGCTGGAATGCCAACGACTTGTCGGCATTGAAGGCGAAGCTGGCACCGTCGAAGACCAGCTCGTCCTGGCCGCCGAGCTGCGCCGCATAGACAAGCGGCAAGCCTGTCTCGATCACCTGGCGCAATACGACCTGATGGCGGATATCCACCTTGCCGCGATAATAGGGCGAGCCGTTCGGCACCAGCAGCATTTCCGCGCCGCTTTCGGCCAGCGTCTCGCAGACGCCGAGTTCGCCCCAGATATCCTCACAGATCGGAATGCCGATCCGCACGCCGCGGAAATTGACCGGACCCGGCATGGCGCCGGCGATGAAGACGCGTTTCTCGTCGAATTCCCCGTAATTCGGCAGGTCGATCTTGTCGCGCATCGCGACGATCCTGCCACCGTCGAGAACCGCGATGGAGTTGTGGCGCCCTTCGTCTCCCTGGCGCGGAAAGCCGATGATCACGCCCGGCCCGCCGTCTGCGGTTTCAGCCGCCAGCTCTTCAACAGCCTTCAGGCAGGCGGCGAGGAAAGCCGGCTTCAACACCAGATCTTCTGGAGGATAACCGGAAATGAACAGCTCGGTGAACAGCACGAGGTCGGCGCCCTCGCGGGCGGCGTCCCTACGCGCCTCGCGGGCGAGCGCCAGATTGCCGGCGACGTCGCCGACTGTCGGGTTGAGCTGGGCGATGGCAATGCGCAAGGTCTGGAGATTTTCCTGGGTCATGATCCCGATTTAAGCCCAGCCCGCGATTGTCGCAACGGCAAGTCGACAAATTTCGGCCATCACCAGCAGCCGTTCCAATACTGCATCCATAACATTCCGCATGTCTATTTTAGCATGTTCTTAATGAGTGAATTCAATAATGCGGAAAAGCAAGAACATCAGGGGGATAGGGCGATGCCCTTTCATCGATACACAAGCAACAATTCTGGGGCAGCAGCAGTCGAGTTTGCGTTGATTGCGCCACTTTTCTTTCTGACCTTGCTGAGCCTCGTGGCATACGGAATCTATTTTTCCGCCGCCCACTCCGTCCAGCAACTGGCGGCCGATGCGGCCCGTACCGCGGTCGCCGGCCTCAACGAGACGGAGCGCGAAACACTCGTGGCCGATTTCGTCAACCGCTCGACCATGAACCACGCGCTCATCGACAAGACACGGCTGTCGCTCCAGGTCCAGGCGGACCCGTCCAATCCCAATCAGTTCACCGTCTCGCTCAGCTACGACGCCAGCAACCTGCCGATCTTCAACCTCTTCACCTATGCCATGCCCGAGAAGCAGATCCGCCGGTTTGCCACGGTGCGGGTCGGAGGCATCTGAATGCTCGAAGCGTTCCATGCGTTTCTCCGCAGCGACAGGGGCAATGTCGCGATCACTTCCGCTATCTGCCTGCCGATCGTGCTCGGCGCACTCGCGCTCGGCGTCGACTACGGTTCGCTGACCCTGCAGCAGCAGGAGCTTCAGGCGACCGCCGATCTCGCCGCCATCTCAGCCGCGGCGACACCCACCAATCCGGAAAGCGGCGTACTGGCCTATGCTACACTCAACGGCCGGAACATCGCTGTCCTCAAGAACGGCCAGCTCCTGAACAAGGGCGCCACGATCGCCTTCGATCCGAGCACGGTCTTCACCAAATTCGAAGCCTATGCCGTCGTCAACGCCGGAACCTACCAGGCCAATGCGGCGGTGGCCGTTGCCGACCGGTTCAAGTCCGGCGCCACGCCTGCCGACGCCATCCGTGTCACGCTCTACCGCAAGGGTGGCCTCTACTTCGCCAACAATATCGCCACCGCCCCGACGCTCAATGCCAGCGGCACGGCGGCGGTCGACAAGATGGCCTCCTTCTCCATCGGCTCGCGGCTCGCAGGCCTCAATGGCGGCGTCGTCAACGCCCTGCTGGGCAAGCTCCTCGGCACGACCGTCTCGCTCTCGGTGATGGACTACCAGTCGCTGGCCAACGCCAATGTCGATCTGCTCAAGGTCTTCGATAAGCTGGCGATCAAGCTGAACCTCACCGCCGCCACCTATGACGATCTTCTCAACACCAGCATCTCCTACGGCACGCTGCTGAATGCGATCGGCCAGACCACCGGCGTCACGCCGGCCGTCGCCGCGATCCTGAAAACCTTGGAAAAAACCGTCGAGAAGACCAAGCTGACGGTCAAGCTCAAGGACCTCGTCGATGTCGGGCCGCTGGCCAGCCGGCTGATCGGCCAGAACGACGGACTGACCCTCGACGCCGGCATTTTCGATCTCGTCAGCACGACCGCCAACCTGGCGCATGGATCAAGCCAAGTGGACCTTGATCTCGGCGCGACCATCCCGGGCCTCGCCAGCGTCAGCGTTTCGCTTGCCGTCGGCGAGCCGCCGGCCGGTGCCACTTCGCTTGCTGTCGGCAAGACCGGCACGGTCGTGCGTACCGCCCAAACCCGTCTGGCGATCAATGCTACCGTGGATGGACTGACCGGTCTGTTGGGTATCAAGGTCAAGCTGCCGCTCTATCTCGAAGTCGCCCATGCCGAGGCGAACCTCGCCTCCATCACCTGCGGCGCAACCGGCGCCACTGTCGGCATCGAGGCAGTGCCCGGCGTGCTGGAACTGTCGCTCGGCGATGTCGACACCACCGCCTTCGCCAATTTCGGCAAGGACCCGCGCGTGACCAAGGCCAAGATCGTCCAGGCGCCGCTGATCAACCTGACGGCCCTCGCCTATGCCAATGCCACCAACATAAACACGACGCGCGTCAACTTCTCGCCATCGGACATCTCATCCAAGGTCGTCAAGAACATCTCGACGCAGAATACGGTCGGCACGCTGACCGGCTCGCTGCTCAAGGACCTGACGGTGGAAGCCGATGTCCTCGGCATCAAGGTCGCCCTGCCCACGGCTATTCTTGGTGGCCTCTTGGATACGCTGAACTTCGTGACCGCCCCGCTCGATCAACTGCTCTACAGCCTGCTCGGCACGCTCGGCGTCAAGATCGGCCAGGCCGACATCCGTGTCGGCGGCGCCAGCTGCAAGAATCCGGTTCTGGTTCAGTAATGCGTCGATGAACGGAAAACGGGCCGAGCTTGCGCCCGACCCGTTCTTTTCTTTCAAGATCGCGAGGGCCGATTAGCCCCAATCAACCATTGACGACCATGCGCTTCTCATCGCGACCGGTCTTCATCCGTTCGGCCAGCAGGAAGGCCAGCTCGAGCGCCTGGTCGGCATTGAGGCGCGGGTCGCAATGGGTGTGGTAGCGATCCTGCAGATCGCCAGCCGAGACCGCGCGCGCACCGCCGGTGCATTCCGTCACGTCCTTGCCGGTCATCTCGATATGGATGCCGCCCGGATGCGTGCCTTCCGCCCGGTGGATCTGGAAGAAGCTTTCCACTTCGGACAGGATCCGGTCGAACGGCCGGGTCTTGTAGTTGTTGAGCGTGATCGTGTTGCCATGCATCGGATCGCAGGACCAGACGACCTTCTTGCCTTCGCGCTCGACGGCGCGAACCAGCTTCGGCAGGCTGTCTGCGACCTTGTCGTAGCCGAAACGGCAGATCAGGGTCAGGCGGCCGGCCTCGTTGGACGGGTTCAGCGCATCGATCAGCTCGATCAGGTTGTCGGGCGTCAGCGACGGACCGCACTTCAACCCGATCGGGTTCTTGATGCCGCGGAAATATTCCACGTGGGCATGGTCGAGCTGACGCGTGCGGTCGCCGATCCACAGCATATGGCCGGAGGTCGCATACCAGTCACCCGAGGTCGAATCGACGCGGGTGAACGCTTCCTCATAGCCGAGAAGCAGTGCTTCATGGCTGGTGAAGAAATCGGTCTCGCGCAGGCTCGGCTGGTTCTCGGCCGTAATCCCGATGGCGCTCATGAAGTCCATCGTTTCGCTTATGCGATCGGCGAGCTTCTTGTAGCGTTCACCCTGCGGACTATCCTTGACGAAGCCGAGCATCCACTTGTGCACGTTTTCCAGGTTGGCATAACCACCCATGGCGAAAGCGCGCAAAAGGTTCAGCGTCGCGGCCGACTGACGGTAGGCGTCGAGCTGGCGCTCCGGTGCGGGAATGCGCGATTCCGGCGTGAAGTCGATGCCGTTGATGATGTCGCCGCGGTAGGACGGCAGCTCGATCTCGCCCTGCTTCTCGATATTCGAGGAGCGCGGCTTTGCGAACTGGCCGGCAATGCGGCCGACCTTCACGACGGGCAGCTGGGCGCCATAGGTCAGCACCACGGCCATCTGCAGGAAGGCGCGGAAGAAGTCGCGGATGTTGTCGGCGCCATGCTCGGCGAAGCTCTCGGCGCAGTCGCCGCCCTGAAGCAGGAAGGCGTCGCCGTCCGCCACCTTGGCAAGCTGGCTCTTCAGGCGACGTGCCTCACCGGCAAACACGAGCGGCGGAAAGGTCGCGAGCTGGGCTTCGGTTGCCGCCAGTGCGGCTGCGTCCGGATATTCCGGAACCTGCTGAATGGGCTTCTGCCGCCAGCTGTTCGGGGTCCAATTCTGTGCCATGTCACTCACCTGTCCGCTCGCAGCTCCGCGCTGCGGTCGTTCCTTTTGAAAATAGAGGCCGGCTTATAGACCCTTACGGGAGATTTGCCTAGCCGCCTTTGGCGGTGTTCGGGAGTGAACGCATTGTCGTCGCGACGCAGCCTTGAACATCGTTTTTTAACCAGCCTCGCGTGACCGATTGCCGCGTTAAATTCTCATTCAGCTCCATAGCCGACATTCGCTCACATTTTGGCGCACGGATCGGCTTGGGGGCTGCAGATGCGAATTTTAAACCGCTTGTCCGCGGACGAGCACGGTAATTTTGGAATAATGACTGCACTGCTGCTCGTGCCTCTGATCGGCGCCGCCGGGCTGGCGATCGATTTCGGCAGGGCTCTCAGCCTGCGCAACGAGTTGATGGGCGCCGCAGACGCCGCTGCCCTTGGCGCCATCAGCCACGGAACGGTCGGTTACAAGGCCATCCAGCAGATGAAGCAGGACGGCAGGATCACCATCGCCCAGGATGATGGAAAGAAAATTTTCCTGAGCCAGCGCAGCGTCAGCGTCGGCAATGCCGACACGGAACTGCCCGTGGAAGTCGGCATCGATGTGGAACGCAAGGCCGGCATCATAACCTCCGTCGTCTCCTTCAGCGCCCGCATGCCAACGACCTTCATGCGTCTGCTCGGCAAGAACGAGATGACGGTCGCCGGGACCGCCACGGCGGGCTATGGCGCGCAGGGCAAGAGCTATACCGACTTCTACATGCTTCTCGACAACACCCCGTCCATGGGCATCGCCGCGACCACGCCGGAAATTGCCAGGATGAAGAAGCTGACCTATGCCTATAATGGCCGCGAATGCGCCTTCGCGTGCCATGTCGGCTATTACGACAACAAGGGCAAGTTCATCGAAAGCCAGAACACCTATCAGGTGGCAAAGGCCAATAAGGTTACCCTTCGCATCGACGTCGTGGCGAGGGCCGCCAAGGCCCTGATCGACAGGATCGTCGATACGGCAGCCGTGAACGAGCAATATCGCGTCGCGTCCTACTCCTTCGGCAAATACGCGCTGGAACCCGGCTATCGGATCGACAAGCTCGCTTCCCTGACGCTGGACATGAAAAGCGCTGGCGCCGCCACCGAAGACATAGCGCTGATGACGACCGACCACGACTGGTTCAACGACAACGCCCTGACAAGCTTCGACGTCGCCCTGACCGCGATCGGCAAGGAGATCAGCGGCAATGGCGGGAGCGGTGCCAGCGCTGCGGATCCGGAGAAGATCGTCTATTTCGTTACCGATGGCGTCGCCGACCATCTGAAACCAGGGGGTAAATGTGCCGGCAGCTGGGAGGGCGAAAAAGGTCGCTGCCACGAACCGATCAATACTGCGTATTGCAAGGCCCTCAAGGACCGCAACATCAAGATCGCCGTCCTCTATACCACCTATGTGCCACTCGACGGCGACGGCACCTGGGATCGTTATATCAAGAATGTCTTCGCCAAAAAAATCGCAACGAAGCTGCAGGAATGCGCCTCGTCCGAGCTGTTTTTCGAGGTAGGGCCCGATGACGACATGGAGGCGGCCATGGTCAAGCTGTTCATCCAGGCGACAGGCGGCACCACCGGCCTCAGATTGACCAACTGACCACCCGAACGAAATCGGCCGGCAGAATTCCCGCCGGCCGAGTTCAGTCTCAGACCCGTTCGCCGTTCTTCACCCGATAGCTCGGGCTATACATCGTCACCAGTTCCTCCGCCGCGGACGGATGCAGCGCCATGGTACGGTCGAAATCGTCCTTCGTCGCTCCAGCCTTCAGGCAGATGCCGATGATCTGGGCCATTTCACCGGCCTCGTGGCCGAGGATATGGGCGCCGACCACCTTGCGGCTCTCCGCATCGACGATCAGCTTCATGATCATCCGCTCGGAGCGGCCTGACAGCGTCGCGCGCATCGGGCGGAACTCGGCGCGATAGACTTCGAGCTCTGCATGGCGCTTGGCCGCCTCTTCTTCCGCAAGCCCCACCGTGCCGATCTCCGGCTGAGAGAAGACGGCGGTCGGGATCAGGTCGTAATCCGGCGAGGTCGGATTGTCCTTGTAGACAGTCTGGATGAAGCACATCGCCTCGTGGATTGCGACCGGCGTCAGCTGTACCCGGTCAGTGACGTCGCCGAGCGCATAGATGTTCTCGACATTCGTCCGCGAATATTCGTCGACGATGATCGCCCCGCGCTCGTCCATGGCGACGCCGGCGGCATCGAGACCGAGGCCGTGGGTGTTCGGATCACGGCCGAGCGCCAGCATGATCGTATCGACAGTGATCGTCTCGCCGCACTTTGTCTTCGCCGTCAACCCGCCGGCCGGTGCCTTGGCGACGTGCTCGATCACGTCGGTGAGGATGATCTTGATGCCCTTCTCGACCATCGCCTTGTGCAGGCCCTGCCGCATGTCGTGGTCGAAGCGCGATAGAATTTCCTTGCCGCGATAGATCAGTGTCGTGTCGACGCCGAGGCCGTGGAAGATGTTGGCGAATTCGACGGCGATATAGCCGCCGCCGGCGATCAGGATCGACTTCGGCAGCTCTTCCAAGTGGAAGGCCTCGTTGGAAGTGATGCAAAGCTCGTGGCCCGGAAGCGCCGCATGGGGATTGGCGACGCCGCCCGTAGCAATGACGATCTTGTCTGCGGTGACCGTCTTGCCGGTCTTGGTCAGCCGGACCGTATGAGCATCGACCATTTCGGCGCGCGAATCGATGATCTCCGCACCGTTGTTCTCCAGCCCGCGGCGGTACAGACCTTCGAGACGGGCAATCTCTTTGTCCTTGGCGGCAATCAGCGCCTTCCAGTCGAACGTGCTCGTCCCGACTGTCCAACCGAATCCGGCGGCATCCTCGAAATGCTCGTGATACTGGGACGCATAGACGAAGAGCTTCTTCGGCACGCAGCCGCGGATGACGCAGGTTCCACCGAACCTGTATTCCTCGGCGATCCCGACCTTCTTGCCGAGGCTGGCGGCCACGCGGCCCGCACGCACGCCGCCGGACCCGCCGCCGATTACAAAGAGGTCATAGTCATAGGCGGTCATCGGGCTCTCCTTCAGCATGCAAAAACGCAAGCCGATATAAGCATTTCGCTAGACAAGAAAAAGCCCGGATCGCTCCGGGCTTTCACATGGCAGGTATGTTCCTGTGGGATTACTGCTGCGGCGCCAGATTGAGCGTCGGCGCCGGCTGCTGAGCAGCACCGGCTGCCGGTGCCGGCGTTGCTTCGGCGGCCGGCATCTGGCTCGGATTGGCGTCGATCACGCCGCGCAGCTTTGCCGTTGCCTGTGCCGAGAGATCGCGCGAAATGCCGTTCGTCCAGATTTCCGCGGCGCGGCCGAGTTCGCGCGACACGAGCGGCGTGCTCGACAGAAGCTTCTTGCCGGCTTCCGTGTTGAAGAAGGTCGCGATCGTGTTCAGCTCATCGGCGGAGAAACTCTTGGCGTAGATCGTCGCGGCTTCCTTCTCGAGGTCGGCGCGGCGCGGCGCCAGAGCGAGAGCCTGCTCGTCGACGATTGCGGAGATCTGGTCCTGGAAGTTCGGAGAAGACTGGATGAACTGCGCCTTCAGACGCTCGGCGAGCGCCGGCAGGATGGTGTCGTAACGATCGGTCACGTTGAGCGCCGTAATCGCCTTGCGGGCGGCGTCGAGTTGAGCCTGCGGAACATCCTGAGCCTGCGCCTGAAACGCGGCAGAACCCGAAAGAACCAAGGCAAGCGCGAATACACGGCCGAAAACTGCCGATTTGATCATGTTTAAGTGCTCCTACTTTATTTCGCCTTGAGCGTCCGCGCTCCCGCCGGGCCGGCGATGATCGCAAGGGACGCCATATGAATGAATAGTCCGTGTTCCACCACGCCGGGGATGAGATTCAATTCGGCAGAAAGTGCCTCTGCATCAGGAATGCGGCCAAATGATGCGTCAAGAATATAGTGTCCGCCGTCGGTCATGAAGATGTCCTCGCCCGACTTGCGCATCGACAAGGAGCCGGCAAGACCGAGCCGCGAAGCCGCCTTTTCGATGGCTATGCGCGTTGCGACCTGGCCGAAGGCATTGATCTCGATCGGCAGCGGGAATGCACCCAGCGTTTCGACAACCTTGCTTTCGTCGGCGATGACGATCACCTGCTTCGATGCGGCCGCCACGATCTTCTCGCGCAGCAACGCGCCACCGCCGCCCTTCACCAGGGTCAGATTGGCGTCCACCTCGTCCGCCCCGTCGATCGTCAGATCGAGTTCCGGCAATTCGTCCAGCGACTTCAGCGAAACGCCGAGTTCCAGGCAAAGTCGCGCCGTGCGCTCCGAAGTCGGTACGCCCTCGACGCGCAGGCCGCCATGGACCTTCTCGGCCAGCAGCCGAACGAATTCTTCCGCGGTGGAGCCGGTACCGATGCCGAGCTTCATTCCGTCTTCGACATAGGCGAGTGCCGCTGCAGCCGCCTTGACCTTCATTTCCCGGGCGTCCATACGCCGCATGCTCCCCGCTGTTTCAGCCGATCCGCTGTTTACACGCCCCTTTACTCAAACGAAAGTCCCCCGAGGAGGTTTCTCGCGCCGTCCAGCCGGGCTTATGTCGCCGCTCTCTACCTGCGGCTTGGCAATCGCGGCGCGGCATGCTTAAGCGGAACGGTCTGAAGAGCAGCAGTGAGGTAATCCGTGAGCGCTCCCCTCGTCATCTTCGATCTCGACGGAACATTGATCGACACCGCCCCCGATCTGATCGATAGCCTGAACCACACCATCGCCATCGCCGACCTGGAACCCGTAACTTTCGACGACCTTACCCATCTTGTCGGCCAGGGTGCCCGGGTCATGATCAGGCGCGCCTTCGAACTGCGAAAGGTGACGCTGACCGACGAACAGGGCGACGCGCTATTCGCACGTTTCATGGAGCATTACCGTGCCCACATGCCCGGAAAGAGCGCGCCCTTCCCCGGTGTGGCCGACTGCCTGGATCGCCTGTCCGCGGCGGGCATCAACCTCGCCATCTGCACCAACAAGAGCGAAGCTCTCGCCATTCCACTGATCGAAACCCTGGGCCTTGCGCAGCATTTCCCGGTAATCACCGGTGGTGATACATTCGCCATGCGCAAACCCGACGCCGGCCATATCTTCGGCACGATCGAACGCGCCGGCGGCTCTGCCTCCTCGGCCATCATGATCGGCGACAGCATCAACGACATTCTGGCCGCGAAGAACGCCGGCATTCCGTCGGTTGGAGTGACTTTCGGTTATTCCGACCTTCCTATGGCGAGCCTGCAGCCCGACCGCATCATCGATCGCTTCGACGAACTGAGCGTCGAGATGGCGCATGGCCTCATGTCTGCGAAGACGGGGGTTCGATAACCGCGGACAAAAAACGGGAGGCGACGCATCCGCCGCCTCCCGCTCCAATACTTAATCTTCCGCGATACGCGTCAGCTGCGTGCCGAACGCGCCTTGGTCGTCGTGTCGAATGCCTTTTCGACAGCCGTATCGCGGTCGTAGACATCGTCGAAATACTCAACCGCCCCGTCCTTGTTCGGCCATGCCGTGAAATAGGACACGTAGACCGGGATGTTCGCGGTCACCTTTTCCGCCACGTTCTTGCCGGCAGCGATCTCCGCATCGACATCCCGTTCGCTTACACCCAGAACCGCCGCGGCCATCTTGCGCGGTTCGGCAAGGCGCACGCAGCCATGGCTGAGCGCACGCATGTCGCGCTGGAAGAAGCTCTTCGAAGGCGTGTCATGCATGTAGATCGCATGGGCGTTCGGGAAGAGGATCTTCAGATCACCCAGCGCGTTATCGCTCGAAGGCGGCTGGCGTACGGAAATGTTGCTCGTCGAACCGTACCAGTTGACGCTGCTCGACGGCATGACGCGGCCGTTGACAGCCACTTCATAGCCCGTGCGATCGAGATAGCTAGGGTCCTGGCGCAGCTTCGGCAGCATCTCGTTGATGATAATCGACTGCGGCACGCCCCAATAAGGGTTGAACTCGACCGTCTGGATCTGGTCGTTGAAGAAGAACGTCTGATGCGCCTTCGAGCCGATCACGACGCGCATCGAGAACTGCTCGGCGCCATGGTCATGATAATAGACGCGGAACGCCGGCTGGTTGATGAAGACATAACGCTGGCCGAGATCGTCCGGCATCCAGCGCGCCTGCTCCATGGCAACGACGAGTTTACCGATCCGGTCCTGCGGCGTATGCCCGGCCATCTTGCGCAGCGTCGCGGCGCCGATCACGCCATCGGCCTTGAGACCGACTTCGCTCTGATAGGACTTTACCAGTTCGACCAGTTCCGGCGTGTATTCCGGGGTCTTCTGATAAGCCGTCAGCGTAGCCGCATGTTCGCTCTTCAGCGACTCCGACCCCTTCTTCTCGATGACCGCTACGATCTGCGGCAGGTCGGTGCTGCTGTTGCCGGGCTTCAGCAGAAGCGTGTCTGGAAGCACGATATCGTCGCCTGCATTGACCGCTTCGGCCTTCAGCGTCGCCAGTTCGTTCTTCAGCGACTGGAAGTTGGCGCTCTTCGGCGCGAGACCTTCAAGATAGGCCGAAGCCTGCTCGCCCTGCGAGATGGCTGCGAGCGTAGCGGTCAGATCGACGGCCTTGCGCTTGAGATCGTGATAGCCGGAGATCCGGTTGGGGTCGACACGACCGCGAACCATGTCCTGGGCGAAAAGCAGAGCCTTCTGGGACAGCGCAAGCTCGAACTGCATCAGTTCCTGCTGACGCGCGACGGTAGCGGCGGACTGTACTTCAGGCTGCGCAACCGCAGGCACTTCAGGCTGAGCCGGCGCTGCATTCTCGACAGGCGCTGCGTCGGTCGCGGGAGCGGCGGCCTGTTCGGCGGGCGCGGCAGGCATTTCGGAACCAGCAATAGGCGTTGCGGTAGGCGCGCTTGAAGCATCCGGCGCGACAGCGGTCGCAGCGGCGTCTGCAGCGGGAACATCACCCTCAACCGCGTCGGCAGTTGCGGCCGGCACCGCGTCTGCGGCGGCGACAGGTGCTACCGTCTCGGCCGGTCCGGTAGCCGGGGCGGCAACGGGTTCAGCCGTCGGGGCAGGCTCGACACTTGCGGTCGTCAGCGTGGGAGCGGCCAGCATATAGTCCGCCGGATCGAGCCCGTAGTCGCCGGCGCGCTCGAACAATGCGAGCACCGCCCTCGCCTTTTCGTTGATATCATCCGCCGACACCCAGATCGGCTGGCTCGCGGTCGCGTAATAGCTCTCGAGTGCCTGGGCGATATCGCTCGGCGAGGAAACCTTGGCCTCGGAAATCGAGCGGAACGGTTCGGCAGCAGCAAAGCCGCCCGTCTTCACCAGGCGCTGCGCATCCGCCTTGTAGGTGTAATAGCGCGGGCCGGAAACCTTGGGCAGCGGCTCGGGATCTGCAAGCGCACGTTCACTCGGCATCGCTTCATCGCGGCCACGTCCCGCCTGCGATCCGCCATCACGCTTGCCGGGTCCGCCCATGAGCAGATCCCGAAGGCTGATGGCGTGGGCGGGCGCCGTCGCGCCGGCGAAGATGGAAAAGCCCGACAGGAGCGCGAGCGCGAGCGTCGTCTTTTTTGATGTGTGCTGCAATGTAGTCCCCGTGACCATAAGTCCGCGTCTCGTTCGCGGCCTCGACTTCAGTAACACGCCATCTATCCGATCGCGTGAGGGATGGAAAGAAAATGGGCAATCACTTCTGGGTTTTCTCGACCTCGGAAGCGCGATGCGCCGGACGCGGAGAAGGTTAAGAATTTATTGGTTAATTTTTTACTGATAAATGCCAACAACAAGCCCTCGGCGCCAATTCGGCCGGTCGATAAAACGACGGGACGTGTCATAAACGACACGGGTAGGCGATCGCAAAAACCGGCGGCTTCCGGCTTGCGGACCTCTGGCATTCGTATAGTAATGCGCGCGCCGGAGGAGTGCGCGCCTCAGCTGCGCTTGAGGACGTGCCGCCCGGCAGCAGCACCAGGGAGAAAAGGCAGCGAACATGGCATCCACCCGCACCGAAACCGATACGTTTGGTCCGATCGAAGTCGAAGGCGACCGTTACTGGGGCGCCCAGGCACAGCGCTCGCTGGGCAACTTCAAGATCGGCTGGGAGAAGCAGCCACTCGCTGTCGTTCGCGCTCTCGGCATTGTCAAGCAGGCCGCAGCCCGCGCCAACATGGAACTTGCCGGCCTCGACGGCACCGTCGGCAAGGCCATCATCGATGCCGCCCAGGAAGTCATCGACGGCAAGCTCAACGATCACTTCCCGCTCGTCGTCTGGCAGACCGGCTCCGGCACCCAGTCGAACATGAATGCCAATGAAGTGATCTCCAACCGCGCGATCGAAGTGCTTGGCGGCGTGATGGGCTCGAAGAAGCCCGTGCATCCGAACGACCACGTCAACATGAGCCAGTCGTCGAACGACACCTATCCGACGGCCATGCATATCGCCTGCGTCGAGCAGATCCACCATCACCTCCTGCCTTCGCTGAAGCACCTGCACCAGGCGCTCGAAGCCAAGGTCAAGGCGTTCTCCCACATCATCAAGATCGGCCGCACCCACACGCAGGATGCAACGCCGCTGACGCTCGGCCAGGAATTTTCCGGTTACGCGGCGCAGGTGGCTTCCGCCATCGCCAATATCGAACTGACGATTCCTGCCCTTTCCAAGCTTGCCCAGGGCGGTACCGCCGTCGGTACCGGCCTCAACGCTCCGGTTGGCTTCGCTGAAAAGGTGGCCGAAGAAATCTCCAGCATCACCGGCCTGCCCTTCGTCACCGCTCCGAACAAGTTCGAGGCGCTCGCCTCGCACGATTCCATGGTCTTCTCGCACGGCGCCATCAACGCCGCGGCGGCAGCCCTCTTCAAGATCGCAAACGACATCCGCTTCCTCGGTTCCGGTCCCCGCGCCGGCCTCGGCGAACTGTCGCTGCCGGAAAACGAGCCGGGTTCGTCGATCATGCCGGGCAAAGTCAACCCGACCCAGTCTGAGGCCCTGACCCAGGTCTGCGCCCACATCTTCGGCAATCATGCGGCATTGACCTTTGCGGGCAGCCAGGGCCATTTCGAGCTCAACGTCTACAATCCGATGATGGCCTACAACTTCCTGCAGTCGGTGCAGCTTCTCGGCGACGCCGCCGTCTCCTTCACCGACAATTGCGTCGTTGGCATCGAGGCCCGCGAGGACAATATCCGCAAGGGCGTAGAGAACTCGCTCATGCTGGTGACTGCGCTCAATTCCAAGCTCGGCTACGACGCCTGCGCCAAGATCGCCAAGACCGCCCACAAGAACGGTACGACCCTGCGTGAGGAAGCTGTCGGCGGCGGTTACCTGACGAATGAGGAGTTCGACCAGTATGTCCGCCCTGAAAACATGATCGGGCCGAAGTAACGCTGTACTATAGATTGTGGCCGCCAAGCACCGAAAGGCGCCTTGGCGGCCTCCCAATACCGCAAATATTTTTCCACTAAAATCTTGAATGCCATCGCGCCGCTTGCATTATGAGCGCCAAAGCGACTCGTAAGCCTATGAGTACGAACAGAATTTTCATTCAAGACCATTATCGCCGGGCACTTTCCAGGCGACACGCCGTAGCAAGCCCCTTAATTGTTTCCCAATATTTTTAACCTATCAATTTACGAAACTTAACGTGCCGAGATTGAACTGGGGGTCGTCGATGACGACGGTATCTGCACCGAAAGCGCAGCCGAGTGATCTGATGGGGCAGATCATCCTGGCGGTAAGGTCGATGGGGGTCTCTCCCATCCCGCGCAACTATAACCTCTTCTATGAAGCGTATATCGGATCGAATCCGGATCTCACGCGTGACCTGGCGGCCCTCGGCAGCCGGGCAACGCAGGAAGATCTGGACGCCATTTCCGAGCGCTATATGGGCGCGCCTCACGCCGCGGTCATCGAGAAGGCCAACGATCGCCTGCTGACCGAGCTCGATGCGCTCCTGAAGCTCCTGCGCCAGGAACAGAATTCCCTGGAAAGCTACGGCAAGCTGCTCAGCGAGACCGCCGCCCGGATCAACTCGAAAAACAGCTTCTCATCCGAGATCATCCGCAGCGCGATCGGCCTTCTCAGCGAAGCGACCGACGACAAGATGGCTCACGGTGAGCGCACGGTGGACGACATGGTCCAGCGCTCCCACGAGATGGATCAGGTCCGCCGCGAACTCGACGAATACAAGCGTATCGCAAACACCGATTCGCTGACCCGGCTCTCCAACCGCCGTGCCTTCGACGAGCGCCTCGCGGTCGCCTACGACAATCCGACCGCCCTGCCGCTGACAGCTCTGGTGCTGGCAGACATCGACAATTTCAAGAAGATCAACGACAGCTTCGGCCATCCCGTCGGCGACAAGATCCTCGCGACCGTCGCGTCGGTCCTGCGCGCCAACGTCCGAAAGGATGTCTTCGTCGCCCGCACCGGCGGTGAGGAGTTCGCGCTTCTGGTCGAGGGCAACACGCCGGATGAGGTGATGATCATCTGCGAGCGGGTCCGCCGCGCACTGGAGACGCGCACCTTCCGCAATACGCGTTCGGGCATCAATTACGGGCCGGTGACGATTTCGCTCGGCTATTCCATGGCGGCTCAGGCGACCGATCCCGGTGAACTCTATGCCCAGTCGGATGCCGCGCTCTATTACGCCAAGAACAGCGGCCGAAACCGCGCGGTCTTCTTCGAAGACAGCATGAAAAGCCACTATGTCGGCAAGAGCTGGCTGATCTACAAGTCGTAAGGCTTAGGCCGAGATCAGCGGCTCACCTCACCACATGGTCTTGGCAGCACGCCCGGCCCATTCGCGGTCATAGGTTTCCTGGTCGAAGTCCGCCTTGGCGGCTTTCAGCAGTTGCCCGGGTGTCGGCAGATCTTTCGGATCGACGAAGCGATCGGCATTCCAGAGTTCGGAGCGCATCAAGGCGCGGGCGCATTGGAAATAGGCTTCGCCAACCGTGATCACCGTCACCGTACGCGGGTGCCTGCCTTCCATTTCGAAACCGTCCAGCAATGCCGGCTCTGCCGACACAACCGCTTTCCCGTTGATGCGCATGGCGGTATTCGAGCCGGGGATCAGGAACATCAGCGCCACGCGCGGATCGCGGACGATGTTGATCAGCGAATCCACCCGATTGTTGCCGCGCCAGTCAGGCAGCAGCAGCGTCTTTTCATCCCTGACGCTGACGACGCCGCCGAGATCGCCGCGCGGCGAGCAGTCGAGCCCCTCGGGTCCGACGGTCGCGAGCGCCACGAACGGCGCCGTCTCGATCATCTTGCGATACTCAGCCGTCAGCGTCGTCGTCACCTTTGCGACGGACGCTTCCGACACGCCGTCGTAGATCGCCTTCAACTGCTCCACCGAGGTAATGATGCCGGACGTCTCGCTCACGTTGCCGCCTCCTGCGCGGCGACCTGCTCTGCCGCACGCCGTTCGCGTTCGCGCCCGGTCCTTGCCGCAATAACGTCGGCCGGCTGGGAATTGCCCTTGATCAGCGAACGACCGGCATAGATGCCGCCCACCTGCTCCATCGCAAAACGCTCGCGATCCGTCTCGCGGAACTCCTCGATGATCTGAGCGGCCAGCTCTTCCTCTTCCCCTAGCACCGTCAGGACCTCACTGCCGAAATTGAGCGCCGATTCGTAGGTTTCGCGGATCTGGTAATCGACGCCCGCCTTCAGGAGGTCGATTGCATGGCCGCGATCGTAGGCGCGCGCCAGAACCGGGATCATCGGATATTCTTCCTTGACGATCTCGGCGATCTTGATCGCCGCTTCCTTGTCGTCGACGCAGATCAGGATCGCCTTGGCCGTCGCCGCACCGGCAGCATGAAGGATTTCAGGACGTGACCCGTCGCCGTAGAAAACCTTGAAGCCGAAATCACCGATATCGCGGATGAACTCGGCATCCCGGTCGATGATCGACAGCGTATAACCCCGCGCCAGAACCGGCTGGCTGACGATCTGGCCGAAACGGCCGAAACCGATCATCAGCACGGTATTTTCGATATTCTCTGGCTGGTTCAGCCCGCTCGTATCGACGGTCGGCTTCGGCGCCATGCGCACGTAGATCGCGACCACCAGCGGCGTGACGGCCATGGACAACACGATCGTCGCCGTGAGCACGGCGTTGGTATCGGCATCGAGGATGCCGACGGATGTGGCCGCCGCGTAGAGCACGAAGGCGAACTCGCCGCCCTGCGCCATCAGGATCGCGCGACCGAGGCTTTCCGGGTGGGGCGCGCCGAGCAGCCGCGCCACGCCGTAGATGATCAGCCCCTTGACGATCATGTAGGCGACGACCGCCAGGATGACGTGCTGCCAGTTGGCGGCGATTACCGCGAGATCGACGGCCATGCCGACGCCAAGGAAGAAAAGCCCGAGCAGGATGCCGCGGAACGGCTCGATGTCGGCCTCGAGCTGATGCCGGAAGGACGATTCCGAAAGAAGCACACCGGCAAGGAAGGCGCCCATCGCCATCGAAAGCCCGGCGAGATCCATAAGCAGCGCCGACCCGAGCACGACAAGCAGAGCCGCCGCCGTCATCACCTCGCGCGCACCGGATGTGGCAAGAAGACGAAACAGCGGGTTGAGCAGATAGCGACCGGCAATAACCAGCGCGACCAACGCCGCAAAACCGATACCGACCGATTGCAGCCTCTCGGACAGCGAGACCGCTCCGCCCTCGGATGCGAGCAGTGCCACGATCGCCAGCAGCGGCACGATGGCGAGGTCCTCGAACAGCAGGATCGCAACGATATGCTGGCCCTTCGGCGTGTGCAGGTGGTTGCGCTCCTGCAGCATCTGCATGACGATCGCCGTCGAGGTCAGCACGAAGCCGGTGCCGGCAACGAAGGCCACGGGCGCCGACTGGCCGAAGGCCATGCCCACCGCCATCAACGCCACGATGCAGGCCACCACCTGCAAGGCGCCCAGACCGAAAATATCCTTGCGCATGTTCCACAGCCGCGACGGCTGCATCTCGAGCCCGATGATGAAGAGAAACATGACGACGCCGAGTTCGGCAATATGCAGGATCGCCTGCGGGTCGGAAAACAGCTTCAGCCCGAAAGGCCCGATCGCCAGGCCCGCAGCCAGATAGCCGAGTACCGATCCGAGCCCGATCCGCTTGAACAATGGCGCGGCAATGACACCCGCCCCCAGCAAGGCCACTACCTGGACCAGTTCACTTGCACCCGCTTCTGCCGCCACCCGTCTACCCCTCGTCTGTTCAGTTCAATTGTCGCTCGCGCCCGATAATGCGGGCAACCGCCTATCTCGTCCGTATGACACCATCGCGACTCAAGCCCTTCTCGGCAAGCTCGCGCTCGTATTCGGCGAACATTTCGGCGCCTTTTTCGCCGAGCTCGCGAAGATATGACCAGGTGAAGATACCGCTGTCATGGCCATCGTCGAAGGCAACACGCACGGCGTAATTGCCGGCTGGGGCCACGGCCTTGATCCCGACATTACGCTTGCCCGGAACGGTCACCTTCTGGCCCGGCCCATGCCCCTGAACCTCAGCAGATGGCGAGAGAACACGCATCGTCTCTGCCGGAATCTCGGCAGCGAAATCGTCCGAAAATGTCACCGTCAGGGTATGCCGGTCCTTGGAGACCCTGAGTTCCGTCGGCCAGGTATCGGTCATCGTCATGTCTCGCTTTATAAATGATATCGGAGCATTATGGGTTTGACGTTTCTGCTGCAACCTGTTTTGGACTGCGCCGTTCGGCGGCCCAGGCCTTGACGCTGCCGTTCGGAATTCCCAACTTCCGCCCATGAGGGAGACTGCCTTGTGAATACGATTGCCGGACCCATCGATATCGCCAAGCCCCTGGCAGCCATGCCGGGGCCGATGATCGATCCGTTCGGCCGGGCGGTCACCTACCTGCGCGTCTCGGTGACGGATCGCTGCGATTTCCGCTGCACCTATTGCATGGCGGAAAACATGACCTTCCTGCCGAAAAAGGATCTGTTGACGCTCGAAGAACTCGACCGGCTCTGTTCGGCCTTCATCGCCAAGGGCGTGCGCAAGTTGCGCCTCACCGGCGGCGAGCCTCTCGTGCGCAAGAACATCATGTTCCTCGTCAACAAGCTCGGCAAGCATATCGAGGCCGGCGAACTCGACGAGCTGACGCTGACGACCAATGGCTCGCAGCTCGCCCGTTATGCGCAGGAGCTGCACGACAACGGCGTCCGCCGCATCAACGTCTCGCTCGACACGCTGGACGAGGCGAAGTTCAAGCAGATCACCCGCTGGGGCGATTTCCGCAAGGTCATGGACGGCATTGATGCCGCCCAGAAGGCCGGCATCAAGATCAAGCTGAATGCGGTGGCGCTGAAGGGTTTCAACGATCTCGAAATCCCCGACATGCTCCGCTTCGCCCATGGCCGCGGCATGGACCTGACCCTCATCGAGACGATGCCGATGGGCGAGATCGACGAGGACCGCACCGACCAGTACCTGCCGTTGTCTGAGGTCCGCGACGGTCTCGAGCAGCAGTTCACCCTTTTCGACATCCCTTACAAGACCGGTGGCCCGGCCCGCTATGTCGAGGTGAAGGAAACCGGCGGACGCCTCGGCTTCATCACGCCGATGACCCATAATTTCTGCGAGAGCTGCAACCGCGTCCGCCTCACCTGCACCGGCACGCTCTACATGTGCCTCGGCCAGAACGACGCCGCCGATCTCAGAACGGCGCTCCGCGCGTCCGAGAACGACGACTACCTGTCGTCTGCAATCGACGAGGCGATCGGTCGAAAGCCCAAGGGCCACGACTTCATCATCGACCGCAACAATCGCCCGGCCGTATCCCGTCACATGAGCGTCACCGGCGGGTGACACCCTCCTCGTCCCACAGTTCGACGAAGTGATGCACCGGCCCATGGCCGCTGCCGACGTCGAGCCTGTCTGCCGCGGCGATGGCTTCTGCGAGATATGCTTTTGCTATCGTCACCGCCGAAACCATTGACGCGCCTTTGGCGAGCTCGGCTGCAATCGCGCTCGACAATGTGCATCCGGTCCCATGGGTATTCCTGGTCGCGATCCGTGCTCCCTCCAGCCAGGCAAGCCCGGCAGCCTGCACCAAAACATCTGGACTGTCTTCGGTTTCGAGATGGCCGCCCTTGACCAGCACCGCCTTCGGTCCGCAACCCAGCAACCGCCTCGCCTGGTCCGCCATCTGCTCCCTCGTCACCGCTTCCGGCTCGCCAAGCAGCGCGGCCGCTTCCGGCAGATTGGGCGTCACCAGCGTCGCCAGCGGCATCAGTCGATCGATGACCGCCTGCATGGCATCCGGCGCCAGGAGCGGCGAACCACCCTTGGCGACCATCACCGGATCCAGCACGATCGGCATGTTCTCGGCATAGGGCGCAAGCGCATCGGCAACCGCCCCAGCGATCTCCGCATTCGCGATCATCCCGATCTTCACGGCATCGACCCGGATATCGGCAAAGACCGCCTCGATCTCGGCCCTGACGAAATCAGCCGGCAGTGTCTGGATGGCGGTCACGCCCCGCGTGTTCTGCGCCGTCAGCGCGGTCAGCGCCGCCATGCCGTAGGTGCCGCGGGCGGAGAACGCCTTGAGGTCTGCCTGGATGCCCGCGCCGCCCGACGGATCGGAACCGGCGATGGAAAGAACGTTCCGGATCGTCATCGGCGCACCCTTTCTATTTCTTCCGCAATGGAGCGTGCAGCGGCCATCGGGTCAGGTTGTCCGCAGACGGCGGAAACGACGGCCAGTCCTTTGGCGCCGGCGGCAAACACCGGGCCGGCATGCGCACCCTTCACCCCGCCGATCGCGACGGCGGGTACCGGCGCGACGGCAACGATCCGCGCCAATCCGTCAAAGCCGATCGGCTCCTTGTGATCAGGCTTGGTCGCAGTGGCGAATACCGGCCCGATACCGACATAGTCGATCGTCGAGGGATCGACACGCCTCGCCAGTTCCTCCGTCTCGACCGACAGGCCGACGATCATTTCGGGGCCGACCCGCTGGCGCACCGTCGCCGCGGCCAGATCATCCTGCCCCACATGGATGCCGTCGGCCGCAAGCGCCACAGCAGCCTCGACATCGTCGTTGATGATGAGCGGCACGCCGGAACCGGCCAGCGCCGACTTGAGCGCGCGGCCGGTCGCAATCATCTCTTCGGTGGTGGCAAGCTTGTCGCGCAGTTGCACCATCGTAACGCCGCCGGAAACAGCCAGCCGCGCCGTCTCGACCATTCCCAGCGAGCCGCAGAGATCGCGATCGAGCACAAGATAGAGCGAAAGGTCGAAGCGCTTCATGCCGGCACCACCCTATCGGACGCGTCCAGCTCGATAGGCGTCAGTCTAGCCAACTCGTCGAGGAACCGCACGGCAAACGAGCCTGGGCCGCCCGCGTCCTTTCCGGCCTTCTCTCCCGCAGCGGCGAAGACGGAAAGAGCCGCCAGAGTTGCATCGAATGGCTGCTCGGGAGCCGTCGCCACGAATGCTCCAACAACGCCCGTCAGCGCGCAGCCCAGCGCGGTCACCTTCGGCATCCATGCCGAGCCGCCGATGACATGCGCCGATCGCTTTCCGTCGGTGACGAAATCGTGTTCGCCGGTAACGGCCACGACGCATCCGTGGCGCTTCGCCAGAGTGCCTGCAGCCAATTCGGCGGACGCGATGCTATCGCCGGCATCCACCCCCTGGCCGCCGGAACGCTCACCCGCAAGCGCGATGATCTCCGAGGCATTGCCGCGAATGACGGTCGGCTTCAGCGCCAGCATCTCCGCAACCGCCGCACGGCGATAGGAGGTGGCGAAATGCGCCACCGGATCCAGCACCCATGGCTTGCCGTTCTCACCCGCCGCGCGCGCCGCCTGTTTCATCCCTGCGAGGAAATCCGGCGAGATCGTCCCGATATTGACGGTCAGCGCCGACGCGATGGCCGCGAACTCAGCGGACTCCTCGGCCGAATGCACCATGGCCGGCGACGCGCCCACCGCGAGCATCACATTCGCTGCGATATTCATCGCCACGAAATTGGTGATGTTCTGCACCAGCGGATTTTTGGCTCGCATGGCCTCAAGCAATTGTCCCGGCGTCACAGCCAGTGCGGGGTTGTTGGAATGAACGGGATCGACTTCCATATGCGCCTCCTTTTCGAACGGAGGCGGACGCGGGATCCATGCGGAAACGTGAGGACCCGAACGACTCCCTCCGCCAGCATGATCTGGTTCAGGTTCAAAGGGTGCTTCTCAGCCCGGCTCTCGCCGGACGCCCCTGTCATCTGCATGGTCTAACGGAGGATGGCGCCCGAGGCCAGCGGTTTATGCAGCCCTTCACGTCACCGATCAGAGATATATCCGCAATCCCGGTAGACGTCGCACCGCAGGGCGACCGCCCCGGCAGGTCACAGAAAGCCGCCTGGATTTCGCCGCTCACGGCGCCCCCTTCATCTCTCCGGTGAAAATGCCGTCTCCGTCCGACACAGACCTGTGACAGCCTGCGCAATGCGGACCCGGGCGAAAGGCCGCCAGCCCCTCACCCGGTCGAACCGCTCCATAATTCCACTGTCCCTGCTCACGGCGTTTGACAAATATCTAAGGCGCCACATCGACATGATGCACCCCATGCGGCAGAGGCACGCGCCCGACAGGCTCGAGCCGTGGCGTTCCGTCCTTCACGACCCGAAACACGACAAGCCCCGCCCCCATCCCCGGTGCCGCATCCGGCTGTGCCTCGAACGAGGTCGCAATCACGTGGTCACCGGTGAGGTCGAAGGTACCACCCTCCGGCAGCACAGCCTCGAAGGGCGTATCGGAAAGCTTTTCGAGCCTGCCCGTTTCCGGATCGAAAGCAAGCAGCGAGATGCCCGCCTCCCGGCTGTGACGCGGCGTGCCCGACGCAAAGCTCGTGCCGCGCATGTCGAAGGTCGCGACCAGCAGTCCGTCCGGGCTCACCGCCATGCCCTCGGCGGAAATATCCGTATCGACCGAGCCCAGCCGCTCGTGCCGAACATCCTCTGCCTCCGGGTCGGCCAGACGGATGACACTCATCGTTGAGGCCGCATTCGGAATGCGCCCGTCGAGTGTCGTGGCCGAGAAATTCCGCCCCCAGTTGGAGGTAAGGTAATGGCGGCCATCCGGCGTGAAACGCCCGACAAAGGGATCGCGACCCGTCTCGACGATATTGCCCCAGAGTTTCAATGCCGGGCCATTCTCACCATCCGCCACCTCGAAGAAAGCGACGCGATCCTGCGTGTTGATATTCGCCGCCAGATAGTGGCCGGACGGATGCCATTGGACATTGGTGGCCGTCACCCCGCCGCGCGGCCCTGATGCCGTGCCGGTCACGCCGAGTTCGGAAAGGTTGAACCGTGCCACCGGCCCGAACTTGCCGTCGCGGAACTCGACGATCTGCAGCAGGCTCTGATCCGCCGTATTGGAGACGACAGCGACGCTGCCTCCGTCCGGGCTCTCACAGCCAGTCCTTCGGGATGGATCCCGATCTCGGCCGTATCGGCAAGCTTCGGATTGGCGCTGTCGGAAAGATCGACTGCAAACAGCCGGTTGCCAGGCGGTAGCTCCTTCATCGTCGTAGCACCTTCCGGCCTCTCTCCCAGCCTTTCGGTAACGAAGGCTGTTCGCCCATCTAGCGTCAGTTCCAGTATCTCAGGCGCGGCGGTCACCGAATTGGATACGGGCAGTGTCGACTGACTCACCTTCCCGTCGGCGATGGAGAGCACCGTCAGCACATCGCGATGCCCCGCGTCGGGCGGCGCAAGCATGCCGTCGGCATAGGTCTTGGCCACATAGTCGCCGTCGGAAATGATCGCCACCTTGCCCGCCGAGATTCCGGACAAAACATCGGCCGATTGCGCCGACGCGCAGGCAGCGCTCAAGGCCAGCGAGGCACCCAGCGCGGTCGTGAGGAAAAGATGCGATAACGGCATGATCCGGCTCCTTCGATCAGTTCGGCGCGCAGGCTCCGGCGGCGTTACGCCGCCGCCTTGTCATCATCGACGATAGAGGCCACTCTGATTGCGATCCAATCGGAATATGACGTTCCGTGATAGGCATGTTGCATCAGGAGTTCGGGATGGATATCCGCGCCATGGATTGCTTCGTCACTGTTGCCGAAGAACTGCATTTCCACCGCGCGGCCGAGCGTCTTCATCTCACCCAGCCCTCTCTCAGCCAGCGCATCCGCGCGCTGGAGCACGAGATCGGCACAGCGTTATTCGTCCGCGATCGCCGCAGCGTGGCGCTGACACCCGCCGGTCAGGCCTTTCTCGAACCGGCACGTAGAGTGATCGACAACGCTCGCATTGCCAGGGAACAGGCGCTGCGGGCCACGCGCGGAGAGACCGGAAGGCTGCGGCTCGGCTTCACCGTCCTCGCCTTCTATGGCCTGCTGCCAGAAGCAGTGCAGGCCTTCCGCCGCCGATATCCGGATGTCGAGGTCGACTTGGTCGAAATGAATTCGCCCTCGCTGGAAACGGCATTGACCACGGGTACGATCGACCTTGCCATCCTGCATCCGCCACTCGGTCACGCAGACCTAATGATCCACTCCCTGCCCGATGAAGAACTCACGCTGGCACTGCCCGAAAGCCATCGGCTCGCGGCTCTCGACCAGATCCCGATCAAGGCCCTTGCTGAGGAACCGATGCTGATCGCCCCGCGTTCGGTGGGCCCGAGCATCTATGACCGGATGATCGCATTGTTCCAGTCCGAGGGCGTGACGCCGCGCATCGTGCAGGAAGTCACCCCGATGACGACGCTTTCCGGGCTCGTCGCGGCCGGCACCGGCATCGGCTTCGTCACCCGCGGCCTGTCTCGCCAGCCTCGCCCGGGCGTCTGCTACCGCCCCGTCACGCCGACGCCGCCGTCGTTGCCGATGGCGGCGTCATGGTTGAAACCGGATCTCTCGGCCACCGGCCGCCGCTTTCTCGATGAGGTCCTGGCCCTCTACGCGCGCTAGAACCGGTCAGGCCGCGTTGCTGTGACGGCCCGGTCGATAGTCGCCCATGCCCGTATCGCGGCCGCTTGCGGTCCGGAAGCGCTCGATCTTCGTGGTCAGCGCCTCGACGCGGCTGCGCAGCCCGTGGATCTCGGCATTGTTCTCCTCCACCATAGCGGCGTTCTGCTGGGTGATCAGCTCCACTTCCTGCACCGCATGGGTGACTTCGGAAATGCCGGTCGACTGTTCCGCAGCCGCAGACGAGATTTGCGCCACCAACTTGCGGACGTCCGACACGTGGGAGATGATCTGCGAAAGCGCCTCGCCGGTCTGCTCGACCAGATGCACGCCGCTTTCCACCTGGGTAGAGCTTGCCGAAATCAACTGCTTGATCTCGCGGGCCGCCCCGGCACAGCGCTGCGCCAGTTCACGCACTTCCTGCGCAACGACTGCAAAACCGCGGCCTGCCTCGCCGGCACGGGCAGCCTCGACGCCGGCATTCAGCGCCAGAAGGTTCGTCTGGAACGCAATCTCGTCTATCACGCCGATGATCTGGCTGATCTTGTCGGACGAACGGCTGATCTCGCCCATGGCATCGACCGCGCGCGCGACCACCTCGCCCGAGCGGACCGCGAATGTTTCGGTCTCGTTGACCGATTGCGACGTCTGCTGTGCGCTGCCGGCGGTGCTGCGCACGACCTCGCTCAGATGACGCAGAGCCCGCGAACTCTGCTCCAGCGCTGCCGCCTGCTGCTCGGTGCGACGCGCAAGATCATCGGCCGAAACCGCGAGGTTGGCCGTTCCGCCGTCGATCTCGTGCGCTGCCGAGCGCACCTCGAGCAGCGTCGCCCGCAATGCCTCGACGGCCTGGTTGTAGGTGCGCGCCATTTCGATGAAATCGGCCGGCAGGTTCTCGTCCATGCCGGCAGCAAGATCGCCCTCCGCAAGGCTGCCGAGCACGCCGGAAAGCGCCGTCAGCGCGTGCTGCTGTTCGGCAGCGACGCGCGCCCGCTCCGAAGCCCTACGATCAGCCTCGGCGCTCGAAAGCTCGCGGGCGGCCGCAGCTTCCTGCTCCAGGCGGATATTCTCCTTGGCTGCGTCGCGGAACACGGTGACGGAACGCACCATATCGCCGATCTCGTCGCGCCGCTCGCGGCCCTCGATCGCCACCTCCAGATCGCCATCGGCGAGCCGGCGCATGACATCGGTGACGCGACGCAACGGGCCGCGCAGGGTCTCGACCAGCATGAGGCCGCCCGCAATCGCCAACACGGTGCCGATCACCATTGCCGCGACGGAAAGCGAAGCCGAACGCTCGCTGTCTTCCTTGCCGACCTCCTGCGCCTGGGCGACGAAATTCTTCAGACCCGCCATGCCGGCGCTCAGCGTCGCTGTGGCCGCGATCTTTTCATTCTGCCATTCGGCGGCGACGGCGATCAGCCTGGCGGATGCGCTGTCGATCGCCGCGAGATGAGCCTCCGCCTTGCCGGCGAAATCGGCCATCGTCACGTTGCTTTTCGCCAGTTCCGAAACGCGGCTGCTTGCCTTGCGCAATTCAGCAGTACCCTCGATCAGTGTCGTGCGTGCGCTTTCGGTCACGGTGCCGCGGAGCCGCTCGAGAAGAAGCTGCAGCTCGTCGATGCGCCGTAGAGAATCCTCCGTCTGTGCCAGCAGCTCGCGCTGCGTATTCACGTCGCCTTCCAGCCCGACGAATCGCTCGGCCGCGGTCACGGCCTTTTTCGTCGAGAGTGCGTCGAGATCGGCCTGGATGCGCATGAAGGCGCTGGTACCGACCCTTGCTGCCTGTCCCTTCTCGGCGACAGAAGCGTCGCTTGCGAGCGCCTTGGAAATATTGGCGGATGCTTCGCGCGCCGGGTCGAAGGCCTTGTCCGCCCTTTCAGAGACCAGACCGTTGATCTTGGTGAATTCCTCGTCCAGCGCGCCGATATAGAGCTTTGCCGTGTTGATTGCGGCGTCATCGCTTTCCGCGCGACGCATGGCGTCGCGCAGGTTGGCAATGCGGCCGGCAATGGCATTGTAGGCGAAGGCTTCCAGAAGCAGGCCCTTGGCGAATTTTTCCTTGCCCTCGGTCTGCTTGCGCAGGGTGCCCACCTGCTTCTCGACACCGGCTCCCAGCGCCCGAACCTCGGACATGGCGGCGTCCATCGCGCCTTCGGTCTCTTCGCGCGCCGTCTTGATGGCCCAGAGCTTTTCGACATGGGCGCGCATGGCCGGCGCCAGTTCCCGCACCGGTGCGACATGCGCCCTGTCCTCATCGGACTGCAGCAGGCCATTCAGCGTTGCGACACCCTTCTCCTGCGTATCGACATCAGCCTTGAACATAGCGAGCGTCTTGTCGTCCGGCGTGACAGAGAACTCCTGCAGGCTTGCCTGCAGCCGCTCGAAATCGCCGATATTCTCGATCGTCGCGCGCGTCACCGTCATATGGCCGTTCAGCGTACGGGCCGTGTAGTAACCCGCAAGGCCGACGCCTGCGATCAGCAGTACCAGTGGGATGACGAAAAGAAGGACTTTGGTGACGATCTTACGGCTTTGAAGAAGGCGATCGATAAACAAGTTCGTTCCCGCAATTGGCACGCGGCGTGACACGGATTTCATCCATGCGCGACGGCTGGGCTCCTACATCATGCGAGAGCATTTTTGAGCACCTTCACCACATTCGGTTGAACAAGTGTTAATTGCACGCGACGTCGGCAACACACCACGATTATTACGTGCCGCTGCGTACCCGAAACGCCGGTTTCCCACTGGCGGCGACCACCTCCATCGCCTATGACGACGAGTCTCTGGAGGAAACAGCATGGCCCTATCGGACAACACCCGCGGCGCGCTCTTCATGGCGTCCGCGATGGCGGCTTTTGCGTGCAACGACGCGATGGTGAAGTCGCTGACGCAGGATCTGAGCATTGCCCAGATTATGGCGGTCCGTGGCGTCATGACGACCGTGCTGGTCTTTTCCGTCTCCCGCATGCTCGGTGTCAGCCTGTCGCTGAAATGGCTGACGGATCCGCTAGTGCTGCTGCGCACGGCCTTCGAGCTCGGCGCCACGCTGACCTTCTTTTCCGCCCTTGCCCGAATCGAATTCGCGGCCGCGGCCTCGATCATGCAGTCCCTGCCGCTCGCCGTGACGCTCGGCGCCGCCCTGTTCTTTCGGGAGCCGGTCGGCTGGCGGCGCTGGACGGCCATCGTCGTCGGCTTCTTCGGTGTGCTCCTCATCATTCGCCCGGGCCCTGAAGGCTTTCAGCCCGCAGCGCTGTTCGCTGTCGCCGCCATATGCTTCACGGCCTGCCGCGACCTGACCACGCGCCGTATTTCCCGGGACGTGCCGACACTGACGATCACTCTGTTCACTTCGTTCGTGGTGATGATCGTCGGCTTTGCCCTGATCACGCCAATGGGCGGCTGGCAGCCGATCTCGAGCGGCAACTGGCTGATGCTCGTATTGACGTCGGTCGCAGTCTTCGCGGGATACCAGGCTGTCATCCTCGCCATGCGCGGTGGCGAGATCTCATTCGTCGCCCCGTTCCGTTATACCAGCCTGATCTGGGCTCTCATCATCGGTGTCCTGATTTTCGGCGAGCGTCCGGGCGCCTCGGTGCTTGTCGGTGCCGCAATCGTCATCGGTTCAGGCCTTTACACCTTCTACCGCGAAAGCCGGCGCGCCATCGACACCGCAAAGACGGCGGCCGTGCCCCCGGCCAGCGGATGATGAAACGGTAGCACAGGCGGCAGGTTTTGTGTCTTGTGACAGTCCATAACCTCGGCTAACAGCCGGGCTAAGATGACTGCGATCACGGGAGAACGACATGGCAAGCCTTGAGGCCCTACCCGGCCTTATCCTGGCCGGCGGCAAATCGAGCCGCATGGGCATCGACAAGGCGATGCTCACGCTTGGCGAACGAACGATCATCGCCCACGTGATCCGTCGCCTGACGCCCCAGGTATCGGAAGTCTCGATCAACGCTGCCCACGCCATGACCGGCTTCGAGAGCCTGCCGCTCGTCAAGGACACCGTTGCCGGCCAACTTGGCCCTCTCGCAGGCATTCTTAGCGGCATGCGCCATCACGCGAAAAAAACTCCCGGCATCGGCCATTTCCTCACCGTCCCCTGCGACAGTCCGTTTCTTCCTCTCGATCTCGCAGGTCACCTCGCCGAAGCCGATCCCGATGCAGAGACGATCGTTGTCGCCTCGTCGCTCGACCGCAGCCATCCCGTCTTCGCCCTCTGGCCGGTAGCGCTCGCAGACGAGCTGGAAACCTGGCTGGCCGATGACGGAAACCGCCGCATCAATGCGTTTCTATCCCGTCACCGCACGGTGACGATCGATTTCCCGCCTGTCCCGACGAAGGCCGGCGCACTCGACCCCTTCCTCAACATCAATACGCCGGATGACCTTGCACATGCGGCCCTGTTCTCAGGGGCACTCGCATGACCCAGGCGGTATTCGGCATTTCCGGCTGGAAGAATTCCGGCAAGACGGGGCTGACGGTCAGGCTTGTTTCCGAGCTGACAGCCCGCGGCTATCGCATCTCGACGATCAAGCACGCTCACCATGATTTCGACATCGACAAGCCGGGCGCCGATTCCTTCCGCCACAGGGAGGCTGGCGCAGAGGAGGTGACGATCGTCTCCGGCACGCGGTTTGCCGTCATGCATGAACTGCGCGGCGCCCCCGAGCCGACACTTGCCGAAATCCTGCAGCGCATATCCCCTTGCGACCTCGTCCTCGTCGAAGGCTACAAGCGCGAACACATCCCGAAGATTGAGCTTCGGCGGCTGGAATCGAAAAGCCGGGAGCCCCTTGCGCCGAACGATCCGCACATCGTCGCCATCGCCGCTGACCACGCGGTGGAAGACGGCAGCCTTCCCGTCTTCCACCTTGATGACACAAAAGCCATTGCGGATTTCATCGTCGAGACAACCGGCCTCCTGAAGCGCTGACAGGCGACGTCCCATCGGTCTGCGCTGCCCAAAACGCGAAAAGCCGCCGGCCAAACGGCCGACGGCTTCAGCTTGCTTGAGATCGACGCCACTTACTGGTTCGAAGCGACGGGCTTCACCAGCGGCGTGATGCGGCGGATGGTGACGCGGCGGTTTTCCTGGTTCGCCGACTCGGTATTCACCTTCAGGTAGCGCTCGCCATAACCCTGCGTCGTCATGTTTTCCGGCGGAATGCCGAAAGCATCCGACAGCACGACGGCGACAGATTCGGCACGGCGGTCGGAAAGGACCAGATTGCTGTCGTCCGAACCGACAGCATCGGTGTGACCTTCGATCAGGAAGGTCTCGGACGGATCCTTTTCCAGCACCTTGTTGATCGCATCCGCCACCTTGCGCAGCGAGGTCGCCTGGTTCATCGGAATTTCGGCGCTGCCGGTCGCGAAGGTGATCGTGTCGAGGTCGATACGCGGGACCTTGTCGCGGATACGTGCCGAGTAACGAACCTCATCGAGCGAATAGGGACGCTCGACCCGCTCCACCGGCGGCTGCTCGAGGAACTGGTAATAATCGCGGTCCGGCTCGCTCGACGTGTCGATGATATAATCGTCGATCGGCACGCCGAGACGCATCGGCGGCAGGTCTTCACCCGGATCACGCCAGGTATAGTCATCACCGCGGTCTTCCAGCAGTTCCGGAGCGTAGTAGAGCACATACTCCTCGCCGCCGCGGACGATGCGCGAGCGCTGCACCACTTCGCCGTAACGATTGCGGATCGTTACCACCCGCGTGCCGTCCGAACGTTCCACGACCTCGCGATAACGACCATCGCCGAGACGCTCATATTCCGGCCCGCGACCGTCCTCGTAAAAGCGGCGGCTGTCGTCATGGCGAACGATCGTCTGGTTGTCGATCGAGATGATCACGCGCCCATCGTTGCGGTCACGATCACGATCCCTGCCGCGATCACGACCCTGCTCGCGATCACCGCCAGTGATTGCTCCAAGAAGATCCCATCCGCGCGGACGTTCGAAGTCCGGGCGACGGTCGAGCCGCTCGCCACGCTCTTCGGTGAGCTCCCGACGCTGGTTGCGCCACTGCTCCCGCTGCTCGCGGGTGATCCGGTCATTGGCCTGGGCATCAGCATCCGTCCTTGGCGGCGGAGCGGCACGTTCCTGAGCCTGCTGGGCGTCCGGCTGCTGGCCGCCTGTGCGGTTCGGATCGCGACGCTGGCGCTCGCCATCGCGTGCGCGCTCGGGCCGCTGCTCCTTGGCACTATCCAGCACAGCTGCACCGTTTTCGACCGGCAGCGTTGCCGGTTGTTCGGCCTGCTGCTGAGCAGCTGGCTGCTGCCTGCGTTCTCCGCCGCTGGTCGCCTGATCAGGAGCCGCCTCGCCGGATGCCGGCTGGCCGTCCTGTGCCTGCTGTGCGCGGCGCGGACGTTCTCCGCCCTGGCCCTCGCCTGCCTGCTGCTCGCGCTGGCGCGGACGCTCGCCCTGAGGCTGCTCGGCGTTGCGCTGCTGCGGCTGAGCTTCCGCCGGCTGCTCGGCATTCTGCTGGCGCTCGGGGTTCGGCTTCGGCTCCTCGGCCTGTCGCTGCGCTGGTTCGGCCTGCTTGGGCTCGGCCTGCTTGCTCTCGGTTTCCTTCGGTTCAGGCGCCTGGTCAGCCTTCTGCTCGGCAGGCTTCTCTACCGGCTTTGGCTGCTCGGCCGTCTGTTCGCGACGCTTCGGCTTCTCGCCACCGCCATCTTCCTGCGCGCGCTGCTCACGCTGACGCGGGCGTTCTCCTTCCGGCTGCTCGGCGTTCTGCTGCTCACGCTGGCGCGGCTGTTCCTGCGGCTGCTCGGCCTGCTGTTCACGGCGTCGCGGCTTTTCGCTGCCACCTTCTTCCTGCGCGCGCTGTTCGCGACGCTGCGGACGCTCGGCCTCCGGCTGCTCGGCATTCTGTTGCTCGCGCTGGCGCGGCTGCTCCTGGGGCTGTTCGGCCTGTTGCTCACGGCGCTGCGGCCTCTCGCCGCCGCCCTCTTCCTGCGCGCGCTGCTCGCGGCGCTGAGGGCGCTCGCCGCCTTCCGGCTGTTCGGCGTTCTGACGCTTGCGACGCGGCTCCTCGCCACCCTGGCCCTCTTCCGGCACGATCTCCTGCTGGACGCGGATCACGCCCGGCATTGCAAGTGACGGATCAGTCCCGATCCCCGGCGGGATCGCGTAGGCCGGCTGCATCAGCATCGGAAGCGCCAGCACCGGCGCCGCCACGCTGGCGAAGAGTCTGAGTTTGATCGACATCACAATTTCCTTCTCTTGGGTTCTCGTCCCTAGGTCGCGCTTCCCTTGCCCCGTCGGGCGCCTCTGCGGGCGGGCTTTCGCGGCGGCTCAACTGCATGTCTTGCAAATTGGTTCCAGTTGGGCCGAGCGGCAAAGGTCCCTATGATCCGGACCAAAGTCTGAACCGGCTTTGAACGGCCCGTTCATCGTCCGAAGGATGCAGCGCACCATTTGCGCTAACATCAAGGAGCCGTGAAGCTCTTGGTTGCCGCTCAAAATGCCGTTGCAATTTTTCCGGCGTCGGTATCTATAAAAAAGCAAGGGCTGCCAAGCGCCCTGCCCCGGCCGCGAAAAAAGCAGGAAAACGCCGCCGGGTTGCCAACAGAGAGGACCATCATGAAAATCTCCGCCCGTTTGTTTGCAGCCGCGTCGGTTGCTGCGCTGTCGCTTTTCGCAGGCGCCGCCTCGGCACAGGAAAAGCTGGTGATCGGTACGGAAGGCGCCTACCCGCCCTTCAACGTTCTGGAATCCAACGGTGAGCTCACCGGCTTCGACATCGACATCGCCAAGGCGCTCTGCACCGAGATGAAGGTCGAGTGCACCTTCGTCACCAATGACTGGGACGGCATCATCCCGGCCCTCCAGTCGAAGAAGTTCGACGCGATCATCGCCTCCATGTCCATCACGCCGGAGCGCAAGGAACAGGTCGGCTTCTCCAAGAAGTATTACAACACCCCGCCGGCAATCGCCGTGCCGAAGGATTCCGACCTGAAGGACGCCTCGCCGGCTTCGCTGAAGGGCAAGACGCTCGGTGCCCAGGGTTCGACCACCCACTCGAACTACACCGAGAAGCACTTCCCCGATTCCGAGCTGAAGCTCTATCCGACGGCTGACGAATACAAGCTCGACGTCACCAACGGCCGCATCGACGGCGTGGTCGACGACATCGTCGTCCTGTCGGAATGGGTCAAGTCCGACGCCGGTTCGTGCTGCAAGATCCTCGCCCCGCTGCCGATCGATCCCGAGATCAACGGCGAAGGCGCAGGCATCGCGGTACGCAAGGACGAAATGGCTCTGGCCGACAAGTTCTCCGCCGCGATCCTCGCCATCCGCGCGAACGGCGAGTACAAGAAAATCAACGACAAGTATTTCGACTTCGACGTCTACGGCGACAAGTAAGCCTTACAGGTCCTGAGAAAAATCCGGCGGAAGACCAGCTCTTCCGCCGTTTTCATTTTCGTGAACCCTTGTCCTCAGGTAATTTTCCCTTTTTATTGGATTTTGAAAGCGGCACGGCATAAGCCGCAGGGGAATATGAACCGGAACATGATCCTATGAGCGGATGGCTTTCCGCCCTCTTTGATACGCTTGACCCGTTCTGCGGACCGATTGGCCTCTTCAGCTGGTTCGGAACGGGCACGCTCGTCGCCTGCGGCGATGCCGGCTGGGGCGATGAGATCGCCTTCGGCGTCAAGGTCACCATATCGCTCGCGCTCGCGACGCTTCCCGTCGGCCTCGTCATCGGCTTCCTCATCGCGCTCGCCGCCCAGTCCCAGGAAAAGATGCTGCGGCTCGCCGCCGGCATCTACACGACCATCTTCCGCGGCCTTCCAGAACTGCTGACCCTGTTCATCGTCTATTACGGCGCCCAGATGATGCTGCAGTCCGTTACGGCCGCCTTCGGTTATGACGGGCGGATCGAGATCAACGCCTTCGTCGCCGGCATGGTGGCACTTGCGGTCGTCTTCTCCTCCTATTCTTCCGAGGTTCTATTGTCGGCCTTCCGCGCCATTCCGCGCGGCCAGTACGAGGCTGGCGACGCGCTTGGCCTGCGCCGTTGGCGCACCATGATCCTGATCATCCTGCCGCAGCTCATCCGCATCGCGCTGCCGGGCCTCACCAATCTCTGGCTGATCCTGCTGAAGGATACGTCCTATGTCTCGGTCATCGGCCTTGCCGACATCGTCCGCCAGACCGGCATTGCAGCGCGCGTCAGCAAGGAAGCCTTCTTCTTCTACTTCATCGCCTGCCTGCTCTATCTGATCCTTGCGATGATCTCGTCCTTCGGCCTCGGCTTTGTAGAACGCTGGGCCAAGCGCTCGGAGGTTGCCCGATGAGCGTGATCAACGAACTCATCCCGCCTCGCCCGGCACCTGCCGTCCTTGAACGGCCGTTGACCGCCGCCAAGGTCGTCGGCATGGGCGTGCTCGTGCTTTGGGCGATCCTTGCCATGGGCCTGCTCAGCATGGTCATCGAAGGCTGGGATCCGGCGAAGTTCGAACGCTACGGCCCGCGCTATCTAAACGGCCTCTGGACGACGATCTCACTGGTCGGAATCTCCATCGTCCTCGGCGCGATCCTGTCGCTGCCGATCGCCTTTGCCCGCATGTCGAAGAACCGCGTCCTCAACGCGATCGCCTATGCCTATGTCTATGTCTTTCGCTCGACGCCGCTGCTCGCGCAGCTCTTCCTGATCTATTACGGCCTCGGCAGCTTCAGGCCTCAGCTCGAATCCGTCGGCCTCTGGTGGTTCTTCCGCGAGGCCTGGTATTGTGGCCTCTTCTCGCTGACCATCAACACCGCCGCCTATCAGGCGGAAATCCTGCGCGGCGCAATCCAGAGCGTACCGCGCGGACAGCACGAGGGTGCGGCCGCACTCGGCATTTCGAAACGCATCACCTTCCTCAAGGTCATCCTGCCCCAGGCACTCATCGTCGCGCTCCGCCCCTACGGCAACGAGATCATTCTCATGATCAAGGGCTCGGCGGTCGTCGCTATCGTCACCGTCTTCGATCTGATGGGCGAAACGCGTTACGCCTTCTCGCGCACCTTCGACTACCAGACCTATCTCTGGGCCGCGATCTTCTATCTGTCGATGGTCGAAGCGCTCCGGCATCTCTGGGCTTTCCTCGAACGACGCCTCACCCGCCATCTGACGCGTTAGCAGCACTCGATCTGGAGAGCTGCTAACCATCTGAAATATTGTATCAATTTTTGCGATGACGCTCTTTCGGCAAGCTTCCGTTAAGCATGACATGTTCCCATTTCCTTTACGGCGCACCCGATGCGTCGAAGAAAGAAGGGAACAGCAGATGTCGGAACTCGAAATGATGCTGCGAGGCTATGGCCTCACCACCGCCCAGATCTTCTACCACATGCCGGATCACCCTCACCTGCTGCAGAGCTATCTCTGGCAGGACTACGATCTCGCCCCGAACTTTCCCGAGATGAACGGCTTTCTGAAATTCTGGCAGGAAAAGCTGGACGGGCCACTGCATTCCGTTCGCTACGTCCACCGCAAGCTGATCTCCGCCAGTGAATGGCGCGCTGTCAACGGCGAGATCATCCTGCACTGAAATGCCGCATCCCGATCGCCGCGATTGCCAAACGACGCCATGACGCTTAAAGCGCTCGCGACAACAGGGAATACGGCTATGGCGAAGATCGACGAAGAAGCATTGGTGGAAGCCTATAACCGCGCGCTGGAGCTGGAAAAGGCCGGCGATATCGACGCCGCCGTAGAAGCCTATCGCCGGGTGCTCGAGATCGACCCCGAGGATCACGGCGGCGCTGCCGTTCGCATCGCATCGATGGGCCGCGGCGAAGCCCCGCCCAAGGCGCCGGACGCCTATGTCGAGACCTTGTTCGACCAGCATGCCGAAGGCTTCGAGGATATCCTCGTCGAACAGCTCGGTTATGCCGTGCCGGTCATGGTGCGCCAGCGCCTGCAGGAACTGAAGCTCGGCCCGTTCAAGCGCATGCTCGACCTCGGCTGCGGCACGGGCCTGACAGGCGGCGCGCTGCGCGACATGGTCGACGATATCACCGGCCTCGACCTTTCCGAAAACATGGTCGAGATCGCCCATGAGAAGGATCTCTACGAGACGCTCTATGTCGCGGAAGTCGAGGATTTTCTCGAGGATAATGACGACGAACCCTTCGATCTCGTCACCGCAACCGATGTCCTGCCCTATCTCGGCGCACTGGAACCGCTCTTCTTCGGCGCCGCCGAAAACATGGTCGCCGGCGGCCTCTTCATCTTCTCCTCCGAAGCCCTGCCGGAAGGCGACGCGCGCACCTACGCCGTCGGCCCGCATCAGCGCTTCCTCCACTCTCCCGCCTATATCCGCACCCGCCTCGCCGACACGGGCTTCGAGCTCGTCGAAGTGACAGAGATCAACGTGCGCATGCAGGACGGAGAGCCGAGCCCTGGCCATCTGGTAATCGCCAGGCTGAAAGGCTAGTTTCTTCGCCGGGAACGCGGAGGAACGCTGTGACGCCGGAGCGCTATTTCATTGCCCAGGCCTATAACAATGCCTGGGCCAATCACCGGCTGCTGAAGGCCTGCAGGTTGCTATCGCCGCAGGAACTGGCGGCACAGCGCGTCAGCTTCTTCCCGTCGATCATCCATACGCTGAACCACATTCTCACGGTGGACTGGCTCTATATTGGTGCGTTGGAAGGCCACTGTCCCGGCGCCGCCGCTTTCGAGCCGGAAATCCCGTTTCCCGATTTCGCCGATCTTGACCGCGAGCAACGCGCCGCCGACCGTCGTCTGATCGACCACTGTCGACGCCTGACGTCTGCGACCCTGGCCGCCGAAGTCCGCATCCCTCGCGCTACCCACGTTCAGTTGGAGGCGGCAGACCGCGTGCTGCTGCATCTCTTCCAGCACCAGATCCACCACCGCGGCCAGGTCCATGCGATGCTGTCGGGCACGCATATCGCGCCACCGCAACTCGACGAATTCTTTCCTGCGGATCCGGCAGAGCAGGCGCTTCGTCGCCAGGATTTCAACGAACTCGGCTATACCGAGTCCCTCATATGGAGTGACTGACCCATGCTATATTTCGTCATCAAGGCCCTGCACATCCTCTCCGACTTCCTGCTGATCGGCGGGATGCTGATCAACGCCTTCGTCATTTCCATGGTCCCGGCACCGATCCGCGTCGGCGTCATCGAGTCCTTGCGGAAATACGACCGCACCGTCACGACGGCCGCCCTTGCCGGCGCCTGGATCTTCGGCCTCTGGCTCGCAATCGGTTATATCGGCTTCTCGGAAGGCTGGCTGCATGCCAAGCTGCTCCTCGTCATCATCCTGTCCGCGCTGCACGGCATGCAGCAGGCCGCGATGCGCAAGATGGCGGCGGACCCGAAGCTAGATCCGAACCCCTTCGTGCGCCGCGGCATGCCAATCATCCTGATCTGTCTCGTGCTGGTCGTCGCACTGGCGGTGATCAAGCCGTTCTGATCTAGGAAAGACGTGGCTGATCTACCGCAATCGCAACCTGAACAGCGCGTAGATCAGCAGGGCCCCGCTTCCGGCTGCAGCAACGAGAAACGGCATCCGTAAAGCTGCTTCTCGCCCGGCATCCGCTTCTAGAAATGCGACCACCAGGCCGCCGGCCATCGCGCCCAATGGCATTGCACCCCAACCGAAGCACCGATAGATGCTGTTGACGCGGCCCAGCAGTTCGCTCGGAACACGTCGCTGCCGCCAGGACACGGTGATGACGTTCCACAGCATCGATCCGGCCATCAGTGCGAACATCGCGGCGGAAACGACCAACGTGTTTGAACTCAGCCCGATGACAGCATAGCCGACACCCCATATCGCAAGTGCCAGATAAAGGCTGGACTGCGCACCGATGCCCCGAGCCACCGCCGGTGCACTGAGACTGCCGGCAACGGCTCCGACTGCCGCAACGGAGAGAAGCAATCCATGCTCGACGGCTGACAGGCCCAATATCTCCTGGCTGAACAGAACCGTCACCGTCACCGCCATCATGTCAAGAAAATTGACGAGCCCCAGCACGATTGCAAGACGCAACAGCGAGGTATCGCGCCTCATCCAGCTCACGCCTTCGACCAGAGACAGCCAGAAGCGGGAAGAAGCCCGTAATGGCGCAGGCAGTGTGATCATCCACACCAGTCCCGCAGCAATGATCAGAGCCACCACGTCGAGACCGAAGGGCAGAGCGATCGCCGTCCCAATCAGCAAACCCGCCAATGGCGGACCGATGAACTGGCCCGTGATCTGCTCCGCACTCCACATCTGGCCATTGGCAGCCTCAAGATCGCCGGCAGGCACGATCGACGGGAGGATTGTCTGGGCCGCGTTGTCGCGCATCACTTCAGCCGAGCCAAGCAGAAACGCAAGCCCCGCCAGAGCCCATTCGCCGCCCGGCACAGGCTCGCTGACAGCAAGGAGCAGAATGCCGCAGACGATAGCGGCACGGAGCAAATCCGTACGTGCGATCAGCTTTCGGCGATCCACCCGGTCAATGATGACGCCCGCCGGCACCGAAAAAAGCAGCCATGGCAAACGCGAAGCGGCGGCGACCGCGGCAATTGCTACAGGGTCTCTCGTCATCAACGAGGCAAGCCAGGGCAGCGCAAGAACGATCAGGCCATCGCCGAGATTTGTCAGTGCGCCAGCCGTAAAAAGCAGGCGGTAGTTCCGGTTACGCATCAGCAATGGCGGCGCCATTTCGCAACTAGCCCACGTTGTCCGCCCGGAGAATGCGAAACGCGGGCGAGCCCCGTCAATCGAAGAATACGGCGCGCCACAGTTTTTAGGGACGCCCCGGCCATATCAGCAGGTAGCCGATTTCACCCCCGCCCCAAAATCCGGTCCAGCAACCGACCCTCGATCTCCGCCAGTACGGGATCGCCATGCCGCCGCTCGCCGCCTTGCGGGATATCGAGATCGAGGCTGATCCGCCCCTCGTCGAGCACGATCACCCGGTCGGCGAGGAAGACGGCCTCGGAAACATCATGGGTGACCAGCACCGCCGTGAACCCGAGCTCGCGCCAGACCTGGGAGACCAGCTCCTGCATGCCGATCCGTGTCAGCGCATCGAGCGCGCCGAGCGGCTCGTCGAGAGCCAGAAGTCCCGGGCGGCTGACCAAAGCTCGCGCCAGAGCAACGCGTTGCCTCTGCCCACCGGACAGTTTCGAAGGCCAGTCACCAGCCTTCTCGGCCAGTTGTACGGCCGCCAGCGCTCTTTTTGCCTCACGCCTGCCCGTCTCCTTCGGCACACCGCCCCCGAGGCCGACAGCGACATTGTCCGCGACAGAGAACCAGGGCAGCAGCCGTGGCTCCTGGAAGACGATGCGCGCATTCGGCTCGACGGCCGTACCGTCATCCCCGAGAAACGAAATCTCGCCGGCGGTCGGCTCGTCCAGTCCGACAAGCAGCCGCAGAAGCGTACTCTTGCCGCAGCCGCTTTTGCCGACGATCGCGACGAACTGCCCGACGGGCACTTCGAGATCGATGCCCTTCAGCACATGATTGTCGCCGAAGCGCTTTTCGATGCCGCGCAATCTGAGGCCGGCCGGCTGCGGCCCTTCGGCCTCATGCGGCACTGGCTGTGGCTCGGCGTAGTGACGTTCCAGCTCCCCGTCCGAGACGAAGGCAAGCGGCGATTGATAGGGTCCGATCGGCATGTCTTCTCTCCTCAACCTTGATAGGCCGCGTTCCAGGCGAGCGCCCGGCGTTCCAGCGTGCGGGCAATCACATCGGCAAGCTTGCCGAGCAATGCATAGATGACGAGCGCCAGCACCACGACGTCGGTCATCATGAATTCGCGTGCGGTATTGGCCATGTAGCCGATGCCGGAATTGGCGGCGATGGATTCCGACACGATCAGCGTCAGCCACATGATGCCGAGCGCATAGCGCAACCCGACGAAGATCGACGGCAGCGCGCCGGGAAAGATCACCTTGCGGAACAGCGACCAGCTGCTCATCCCGTAGATCCGTCCCATCTCGACGAGGTCGCGATCGACATTGCGAACCCCGTGATAGGTGTTGAGATAGATCGGGAAGAGCACGCCGAGCGAGGTCAGAAACAGCTTCGCCTCCTCGCCGATGCCGAACCAGAGGATGACGAGCGGGATCATCGCCAGATGCGGAATGGTTCGCAGCATCTGCAGCGTCGTGTCGGTCAGCTGCTCGGAAAGCTTGGATACCCCATTGGCGATCCCGAGCAGAAACCCGATCGATCCGCCGATCACGAGACCACTCACCGCACGCGCACCGCTGACGCCGACGTCCCGCGCCAGCTCGCCCGAAAGCAGCCGCTCCCAGAATGCCGCCAGGACGGCGACCGGCGAGGGCATGATCCGGTCCGAGATGATGCCGGTCGAAGACCCCAGTTGCCAGAGCACAACCAATGTCACCGGCAAGAGATAAGGCAGCCATGCGCCAGCACTTCCGGCCCTGGAGAAGGTACGCGGGCGTGACGCCGCCCGCGTACCTTTCTCCGCCGCAGCCCTGGGAGGGGGTGTGCCTTTACCCGTCGTCGCAGACGGGCTCTCGTCTCTGATGCGCCGGACCTGCCGGCCTTCCGAAAACGTGTCGACTGTCGCCATATGTTTTCTTATCTCCGGTTGATCAGGATGCCGCGACGGCGCGGATCGTGGCGTGGCCACCGCCGCCGAAGACCGGTTTCTCGCTGGCGAATTCGTTGCCGAAACCCGCCCGCTGCTCTTCGCGTTTCAGGCCAAGTTCCGGGAACAGCAGTTCCGCCACGCGATAAGCCTCTTCGAGATGCGGATAGCCCGAGCCGATCACCGTCTCGATGCCGAGCGCCTGGTATTCTCTGAGCCGTGCCGCCACCGTCTTCGGCGAGCCGACAAGCGCGGTGCCGGCACCGGATCGGACAAGCCCGATACCGGCCCAGAGATTCGGCGAGACTTCCAGCTTGTCGCGGCGACCATTGTGGAGTGCTGCCATGCGCCGCTGGCCGACCGAGTCGGAATCCCTGGCGAAATTCGCCTGCGCCTTTGCGATCGTCTCGTCCGACAGTTTCGAGATCAGTCGATCCGCCGCTTCCCATGCCTCCTCGTCCGTCTCGCGGACGATGAAGTGCAGGCGGATGCCGAAGGACACGTCCCTTCCCCGTTTCTCGGCGGCGGCGCGCACGGCCTTGATCTTCTGTTCCACCTGCTCCGGCGGCTCGCCCCAGGTGAGATACTTATCGCCACGCCCGGCAAAGAATTCGATCCCGGCATCCGACGACCCGCCAAAATAGAGCGGCGGCCGCGGCTGCTGGATGGTCGGAAACCCGAGCTTGGCGCCTTTCGCCTTGATATGCTTGCCGTCGAGATCGGCATGCCCGGTCGTCACCAGATCCTCGAACACCTGGAAGAACTCTTCCGCATGGGTGTAGCGCTCGTCATGCTCGAGGAAAATGCCGTCGCCTGCAAGTTCCGACGGATTGCCGCCGACCACGATATTGAGCAGCAGCCTGCCATTCGACACCCGATCCAGAGCTGCGGCGAGCCGTGCGTAATAGGCCGGCGCCGCCGTGCCCGGACGGATCGCCACGAGGAATTTCAGCTTCTCGGTAAACGGCGCCAGTGCTGCCGCCGTGACGAAGGATTCCTCGCAGGAGACGCCCGTCGGCAGGAGAACACCGGAATAACCGAGGCGATCGACCGCCTGTGCCAGTTCGCGCAGGTAGCGGTGCTCGGGCGGCCGATTGAGTTCGCTGCCGCCGAGATAGGTACCGTCACCGGCGGTCGGAATGAACCAGAGAAAATCGATGGGCTTGGACGAATCGGTCATTCGAAAAATCCTTGATGGCTATAGAGTATCGAGCAGGTCGAGCGGCGTTGCCGCTCAGCTCGCCTTCGGGCGCCAGACGATGTCGCTGATGTCGAGCTTGCGCGGGATGATCTTCAGGTCGTAGAACTCGTCCGCCAGCGCCTGCTGGTACTGGACGGCCGCATCCGGCACGGTTGAGACCGCACCGAGATCGGCCCCGCGACGGGACAGAACCACGTTGGTCACCTTTTCCGGCACGCCGGTGATCGAGGCGATCGCCTTCACCGTCTCGTCGAAATTGGACTGCGCCGCACCGCCGACCTTCTTCAGCTCGTCGATCACTTCGACGATCAGCTCACCGTTCTCGGCGGCGAAATCGCCATTGCCGAGAAAATAGCTCCAACTATCGACAATGCCTTCCGCCGTCGTCAGCACCCGCGTGTTCGGGTCCGCCTCGGCGATCGCCGTATAGGGGTCCCAGATAGACCAGGCATCGATCGAGCCGTTCTTGAAGGCAGCCGCGGCATCCGGCGGCGCGAGATCGAGCTGCGTCACATCGGTCGGCGCCAGCCCACCCTTGCGTAGTACCTTAACGGCGACATTATGGGCGCTCGACCCGCGCTTGAAGGCAAGCCGCTTGCCCTTCAGGTCCTCGATCGATTGGATCGGGCTATCCTTGTGCACCAGAATGGCCGAGCCTGCAGAACTGCCGCGATAAGTGCCGACGTAAAGCAGGTTGCCGCGGGCGGCCTGGGCAAATAGCGGCGGCACATCGCCCGTCGGGCCGAAATCGAGCGCCCCCGCGCCGAGCGCTTCGAGAAGCGGCGGGCCGGAGGTGAATTCCGACCACGTCACCGTGATGCCGCGATCCGCAAACCGCTTTTCGAGCGCGCCCTGGCTTTTCGCCAGCGCCAGCACGCCGTTCTTTTGCCAGCCGATGCGTAATTCCTTGGCCGCAGCACGCGCCGTTCCCGCGATCGGCAGAACCGTCGCTGCTGCCGCCGCTCCGATGAGCCCCAACGTCTGTCTCCGCGTAACCATGGAAGCGTCCCTTTCCTCTCCGCAGATCGTCATGTCCGTCATGTCCTCCATGGCGGCGATCCTTCGATGCAGAAAAGGCTCCCATACTCTATCGACTTGGTCGACATTCCATCCTTTCAAAAAACAGGCCACAGATGAGATTTCATTTCTCTATTTCGACAGGATCGGAATGCAAAACTGCTAAACACTCAAAATATGCTGCGCTGCAGAAAATCATTTTTACCGTCTTGGTGCTTTCCGCCGGCCACGCTTTGTTCTAATCCTGACGGCACAGCAAATTCCCGGAGGTTCGGCATGGCGAAAGTGGCATTCATCGGTCTTGGCGTAATGGGTTTCCCGATGGCGGGGCACCTCAAGGAAAAAGGCGGCCACGATGTCACCGTCTATAACCGCACTGCCGCCAAGGCGTCTGACTGGGCGAAGAAATTCGGTGGTCAAACGGGCGCCACCCCGGCCAAGGCGGCCAAGGACGCCGATTTCGTCTTCACCTGCGTCGGCAATGATGACGATCTGCGCTCAGTCACGATAGGCGAGCATGGCGTTCTCTCGGGCATGAAAAAGGGCGCGATCCTGATCGACAACACGACGGCCAGCGCCGAAGTCGCCCGCGAGCTGGAAGCGGCAGCCAAGGAGAAGGCCGTCAGCTTCATCGACGCCCCCGTCTCCGGCGGTCAGGCCGGCGCCGAAAACGGCGTGCTCACCGTAATGTGCGGCGGCGACCAGGAGACGTTCGACAAGGCCAAGCCCGTCATTGATGCATATGCCCGCATGGTCGGCCTCATGGGCCCGGTCGGCGCTGGCCAGCTGACCAAGATGATGAACCAGATCTGCATCGCCGGCATCGTCCAGGGTCTCTCCGAGGCAATCCATTTCGGCAAGCAGTCCGGCCTCGATATCGAAAAGGTCATCGACGTCATCTCCAAGGGAGCAGCCGGTTCCTGGCAGATGGAAAACCGCCACAAGACGATGGACCAGGGCAAATACGATTTCGGTTTTGCCGTCGACTGGATGCGCAAGGATCTCGACATTGTCCTGACCGAAGCCCGCCGCAACGGCGCCAAGCTGCCGCTGACCGCCCTTGTCGACCAGTTCTACGGCGACGTCCAGGCAATGGGCGGCAACCGCTGGGACACGTCCTCGCTTCTGGCGCGGCTGGAGCGGAAGTAACGCAGGTCCCTGTAAAATGAGGCAGCCGCAAAAACGGAAGCCGACGCAGACTGTCGCAAAAGATACATACACCTAGCATTACCCTCATAGAGAGCGCACGATCCGATCGGCACGTGCTGAAACGATGGGGGAAGACATGTCTTTTTGGCTTCTGAAAGGCCGCTTTGCACCGCAGCTGGGCCAGCCTGACGGCGATTCCGTCCGGTTCATTCCGGACGACCCTGCTCCGCTTTTTCGTCTGCGTCGACGCGGTGCGGCTCCCGGAATCAACGCAGAAAACGGGAGCGTACAGTTGCGCTACGAGGGGATCGACTGCCTGGAGAAGGCAGCGATCCAACCCTATTCGAGCGATGCGACGGCCTCCAACCTCGGTCTGGTCGCACCACCACAATCCGATGCCAGAGGTTACATCTGCACAAACCAGCTCGATCCGCACGGCAGGCCGGTCTGCTTTGTGTTCTCCGGCGACATCGCACGGACGGATGGCACGAGGATAAGGCTTGATCCCGCAGATATCGCAACCAGCGTCAACGCCACACAGCTCGAACGCGGGCATGCCTATCCGTTGTTCTACGATACGCTATATGCAGACTTGAGACTGCATCTCGCGGCCATATGCACGAATGCAAGACAGTCAGGCGCGGGCGTCTGGAGCGCCGACGCGACGACATCCGGCTTTGCGTGGAATAGCGACCTTGCGGGCCTTCCCCCGATTTTCCCGAAGCTCTGGCGCCGCATCGACACCTATAGGCGCGACGAAACCTTCTTTGATCCGAACGATCCGACGGCCAATCTCCAGGCATATATCGCATCGCTCAGGGAAGAACGCGCCTCATCGTAAGCCAAAGCCGTTTCACCGGCTTCGACGATCTGGTTGAAGTCAGCGGTGCGTCCATCCGATTGGTGGCCGATCCGGCTGACATCATCGTCGTTTCCGAGCCGGTTAGCGGCTCTTTCTGACGCGGGGCACAGTCTTCCACCTCGACGGTCGCCGAGGTGAAAGACGATAGCAGGCTAGTCTTGCTTCAATCCGTCGAGCAATGCCTTGTCGAACCGCGCCGGATCCTGGATCTGCGGTGCATGGCCAAGCCCCTCGAACTCGACGAGCTTCGCGCCCGGAATGGCCTCCGCCGCCTGCTTGCCCAGCTGGGTATAGTCACCCAGCGAATTGGCAATCTCCGGGCCTGCCCGATTTGCGCCGGGCGCCGTCTTGTCGGTCAGGCCGATCAGAAGAAGCGTCGGCACCTTCACCTGACCGAACTCGTAGACCACCGGCTGGGTGAAAACCATGTCGGATGTCAATGCCTGGTCCCAGGCCACCTGATCGCCGCCCTCGCCCCCATACATGCCGGCGCCCATATCGACCCACTTGTCGTATTCCGGCTTCCACTGACCCGAATAGTAGAACTTCGTCTGATAAGCCTTGATGCTGTCGAAGGTCGTCTTCTTCTCGCCTTCGAAGGCTGCCTCGATCGGCTGATAGGGCACGCCCTTCGCCTTCCAGTCCTCAAGCCCGATCGGGTTGACCAGAACCAGTTTCTCCGTCTGATCGGGATACATCAGCGCATAACGCGTCGCGAGCATACCGCCCATCGAATGGCCGACGATCGTCGCCTTCTCGATCCCTCGCGCCTCAAGCAGAGCATGGGTATTTTCTGCCAATTGCTGGAAGCTGAACTGATAGGCCTGGGGTTTGGAAGACTTGCAGAAGCCGATCTGGTCCGGCGCGATCACCCGATAGCCTGCCTGGGTCAGGCTTTTGATCTGCCCTTCCCAGGTAGCGCCGCAGAAATTCTTGCCGTGCAGCAGTACGACGGTGCGCCCGTTCGGATTGTCGGCCGCGATATCCATCAAGGCCATCTCGAGCGACTGTCCCTGGCTGGAGACATTGAACATCTCGGTCTTGAACGGATACTCGAACCCTTCCAGGCGCGCGCCATAGGTTGGCCGCTCGGCAGCCGCATCCTGGGCAGTGGCCGGCCCGGACAGAGCGACACCTCCGAGCAGAACGGGAGCAAGGACGGCAAGGGAAAGCAGGGATCGCGCGGACATGAAAACTCCTTCTAGCATCCGGGCCCGGCACATCTCGTGCACGGGCTCGCAGGCTCAGGTAGGAGGCGCCGCATCAGCGGCAATCGATGATAACGGCCCTGTGAAGGAGGTTTATCGGCCGATCAGTCGTCGCCGGCCTTCTGGTTGTCGATCAGCATGTAATCGAGCGGCAGCTCGGTCGTGTACTTGATCTGCTCCATCGCGAACACGGAGGAAACGTCGCGGATCTCGATCTTGGCGATCAGCCGCTTGTAGAAGGCATCATAGGCGGCAATATCGGGCACGACGACGCGCAACAGATAGTCGACGTCACCGCTCATGCGATAGAATTCAACCACTTCGGGGAATTCGACCACGACCTCCGAAAAACGCTTCAGCCATTCGATCGAGTGGCTGGCGGTGCGGATGGACACGAAGACCGTGACCTTGGTGTTGACCTTGCCCGGATCGAGCAGCGCCACACGGCGGCGGATGACGCCATCCTCCTCCATCTTCTGGATGCGCCTCCAGCACGGCGTCGTCGACAGGCCGACCTTCTTGGCAAGATCCGCAACGGCGAGGGTGGAATCCTCCTGCAGGATGCGCAGGATCTTGCGGTCAAGACGGTCCATGGAAAGTACCCTTTCGAAATGATTTTTCCATTATATAGGTATTTTTGAGCAGTTAACCGAAATTCGTTCTCCCCATCAAGCTATCCACAACCCGCCTGAGGACAGGCAGCACATCCGCATCAAACCACGGGTTGTTTTTCAGCCACGCCGTATTGCGCCAGCTCGGATGTGGCAACGGCAGGATGCGCGGACCGTCATTGACGAGAAAATATTCGCGCCAGTTTTTCACCGTGTCGGTCACGCTTCCCTTGCGCCGCGGACCGAGATGCCAGGCCGCGGCATACTGGCCGATAACCAGGACCGTATCGATCTGGGGCATGGCCGCCATCACCCGGCCGCGCCAGGCCGGCGCGCATTCCCGCCTGGGCGGCAGGTCGCTGCCCTTGTCGTCATAACCCGGGAAACAGAAGCCCATCGGCACGATCGCGATCCGGCTCGCGTCATAGAATTCGTCGCGGGTCACGCCCATCCACTCACGCAACCGGTTGCCGGACGCGTCGTTGAACGGCAACCCGCTTTCATGAACCCGAAGTCCCGGTGCCTGACCGGCGATCAGCAGCCGCGCGGTCGAGGATAGGGCCACGACAGGTCGCGGCTCGTGCGGCAGCCGGTCGGCCTCGCCTTTAGCCGGACAGTCGCGGCAGATCCGACAGTGCGAGATGGACGCGCCAAGTTCCCCGATCGGGTCCGGGCCGGTCACGACCAGAGATCCGCCAGCCACGCCGGGAACCGCCCGCCACCGCTCTCCTGCTCCTCCGGCCGGCCGCGGCTCGCGCGCCAAGCCTTTGGGGTTTCAAACGGGCCTGCCCATATGCCGGTGCCAGCGTCGCGCGCAGCGCTCTCCTCCCCAGCATAATTGCCGGCTGCAACGGCCATGCCTTGCTTCACCAACTCCGCATTGACGTCAAGCGCGCCTCGATGACATTGCACGAGAATGCGGCCATAGCGATCGCGCGCATCGCCGCCGCATGAAATCGTCGGATCGGTAGCGAATACGGACAGCGCCTCGCGCGCCGCATCCCCGCATCGCCATTGGCTCTTGCCGTCACCGCCACAGGTCTGGTCTGCCTCCGGGGCGTCGATGCCGACAAGGCGCAATCGCTCACCGCCTGCGGCCAGCGTATCGCCGTCTATCGCATAAAACGGCCCCCGCAGCTCGACCTCGTGGCCGAGATCCAGCTTCGCAATGATCAATGATGCCAGGATGAAGAAGGCGCCGAGGAAGACGCCATCCATCAGGATCTTGGGTAATCGGGTCACAATCCGGCCTCAATAGAAAACGGAAACTTCAGGAAAATGGCAAACAAAACCTTTCCCGGCAGGATCTTCTTAAGGATTGGTCCCTAATGTCTCAATCACACGAGGCAATAGTTCACAACCCATGAGTAGCGGCGTCAGTACCTCGACCGACAAAATCATCGTTGATCGATCGCGCAGCCACCGCAACAAGGCGGTGTCCAAGGCTGTGCGCGCCACGCGCGAACGCCTGCAGCTCAGCACCAACGGCAATCACGCATTCGATAGGGACATGCTGGCACAGCATGTCAACGCCGTCCTCCAGTCGGCGGCCGCAGTGCCCCTCTTCATCGCGCTGATCACGGGCATCGGCATGTATCTGAGCCCGAGCGCCAACATGCTCGCCTGGGCCCTGCTGATGCTCAGCCTGCATGCGATCAACCTGTTGATCGCACGACGCTTCAGCCGCAAGGAAATTACCGCCGCGGACACTGCCAAATGGCGCCGCCGGCTTCTGATTGGTCAGGTCCTGCTCGGCATCGGCTGGGCTCTCTTTGCCTTCCAGACCTGCTCCGCCTGCGGCGGCGACACCTATTATTTCTACAAGGGCGCGGCCCTGCTCTTCGCAATCTCGATCACGGCGATGAGCAGCTTCATGCTGCGCCAGAGCGTGCTGATCGGCTTCCTGCCGATGATCGCCGCCTTGCTGGCGAATGCCGTCCTGTCGCGCCAGCTTCTGGATATCGGCCTCATCGCCATCTGCGCCACCGCGGTCGTCTTTTTCCATTACATCGGAGACCGGCTCTATCGTTCCAATCTGACGCTGATGGCCTATCAGTCGGAAAAGGACGATCTCATCGCGGAACTCGAAGTGGCGAAATCCATGTCGGACGAGGCGCGCCGGCGCGCCGAAGAGGCGAACCTTGCAAAGTCCCGCTTCCTCGCCTCCATGTCCCATGAGCTGCGCACGCCGCTCAACGCCATCCTCGGCTTTTCCGAGGTGATGAGTTCCGAGGTTCTGGGCCCGCTGCCCAACCCGACCTACCGCGAATATGCGGGCGACATCCATCGCTCAGGCGAGCATCTCCTGAACCTGATCAACGAGATCCTTGACCTCTCGCGCATCGAGGCCGGACGCTACGACCTCGCCGAAGATTCGCTGTCGCTTCTGGAAGTAGCCGAGGATTGCATCGGCATGGTGCAGCTGCGGGCGCGCGCCAAGAATATCGTCATCCGCCAGCAGTTCGAGACGGAAATGCCGCAGGTCTGGGCCGACGAGAAGGCGATCCGTCAGGTCATGCTCAACCTGCTGTCCAATGCGGTGAAATTCACCAGCCAGGGCGGCGAAGTCACCGTCAAGGTCGGCTGGACCGCCGGCGGCGGACAGTACTTGGCGATCAAGGACAACGGCCCCGGCATTCCGGAAGAAGAGATACCGGTCGTGCTCTCGGCCTTCGGCCAGGGCTCGATCGCCATCAAGAGCGCCGAACAGGGCACCGGTCTCGGCCTGCCCATCGTCCAGGCGATCCTCGCCAAGCATGACGGCCAGTTCGTGCTGCGCTCGAAGCTGCGCGAAGGCACCGAAGCCATCGCCATCCTCCCCGCCACCCGCGTCCTCCAGAGCGTCCCGGCGTTTGCCGATGCCCCGGCCGTGGAACGCCGCCGGCGGAGCTTCGCCTAAGCCTGAACGGCTCTTTCCCATTACCGATTTCGGGTGCATACTGGGAACATGACCACGCTTCTTGATATGGCTATCGAGGCTTCCCGCGATCTTCCTGCCGAACTGCAGGACGAACTCGCACGCATGATGCTGACTTTCGTCAACGAGGGGCAGGGCGTGTATGTTCTGACGCCGGAGGAAGAAGCCGATATTGACGAAGCCGAGCGCGAAGTCGCGCGGGGCGAACTTGCGACGGCAGAAGAAGTCCGTGCCATGTGGGCCAAGTACGGACTGTGAAACTCAGGTATACGCCGAAAGCCCTCCGCGAAATTGACAATGCCATCGCCTATATCGGGGCACGATCCCCTCAGGGGGCGAAGCACGTTGCATTGCGGTTTTACAAGTTGCTTGAACTCTTGCGGGAGCAGCCACAGGCTGGTGCAGTGCATGGCAGACGCAATACCCGCCGTCTGTTCCTGACACCCTACCCCTACGTGATCTACTACCGCGTATCACAAGAGGAAATTATCATCCTGCGCTTCCGCCATACGTCGCGCCGGAGCTGATGATTTTCAACTCGCAAAGACTTTGATCACCACATAAAGCGCAAACAGCCCATTCGCGCTGAGCAGGCAGAACACCGCGAACGATCCGAGATCCTTCGCATGCCGGCCGACGGTGGAGATTTCCGGCGAGATGCGGTCCACCAGTTCCTCGATCGCCGTATTGAGCGCCTCCACCGCAAACAGCAGCAGCATAAGGATGAGGAAGACGAAATAGTCCATCGCGGAGGCGCCGACGAGGAGGAACAGCACCAGCCCCAGCGCAAAGGCGATCACCTCGTGGCGGAACGCCTCTTCCCGCCACAGCCGCATCAGCCCCTGCAGCGAATACCGTGTCGCGGCGATGATGCGGCGGACACCGCTCGCCTTTTCGATAGTGCTGTCGAGCGGTGTCTTTTCCATTCGGGAGCTCAGGGTTCCTTGTTGGTGACGCCTGCCTGCGCGAAGGTCGCCATACCGGAATGGCAGGCGGCCGCGGCCTTGACGATGCCGGCGGCGAGCGCAGCACCCGTACCCTCACCCAGCCGCATGCCAAGCGCCAGCAGCGGCGTCTTGCCGAGTTTTTCGATCGCCTTCAGGTGACCCGGCTCGCCCGAGACATGGCCGATCAGGCAGTGATCGATGGCGGACGGGTTGGCCGCCTTCAGGATCGAGGCCGCGGTGGTGACGACATAACCGTCGAGCAGAACCGGGATCTTTTCCATGCGGGCGGCGAGGATCGCACCGGCGATCGCCGCGATCTCGCGGCCGCCGAGACGCCGCAGGATTTCCAGCGGATCGTTGAGGTGATCCCTGTGCAGTTCCACCGCCTGCTTCACGACGGCGATCTTGCGCGCCATCAGCTCGCCATGGCTGCCGGTGCCCGGGCCGACCCAATCCTCCGCCTCGCCACCATAGAGCGCCAGGTTGATGGCAGCGGCGATCGTCGTGTTGCCGATACCCATCTCGCCGAGGCAGAGGAGGTCGGTGCCGCCGGCAATCGCCTCCATGCCGAAGGCCATGGTTGCCGCACAATCGCGCTCGGAAAGCGCCGGTTCGGTGGCGATGTCACCGGTCGGATAATCGAGCGCCAGATCGAAGATCTTGAGGCCGAGGTCGTGCGTCACGCAGATCTGGTTGATCGCGGCGCCACCAGCGGCGAAATTCTCCACCATCTGCTGGGTGACGGACGAGGGGAATGGGGTGATGCCGTGCTTCGTCACGCCATGATTGCCGGCAAAGATTGCCACCAGCGGACGATTGACCGCCGGCGCTCTGCCCGTCCAGGCAGCGAGCCAATAGGCGATCTCTTCCAGTCGCCCGAGCGCGCCCGGCGGCTTGGTCAGCTGTGCGTCGCGCTCTCGCGCGTCCACCAGTGCCCGCGCATCCGGTCCCGGCAGGTTGGCGATGAGGTTGCGGAAATCGTCGAAGGGCAGGCCGCTCAAGCTCATGGAAAGTCTCTCTGGTCTTGCAGCCGGCGCGCTCGTGTTGGACACTTGTGTTTGCCGGCAAATCACGCTTGTGTGCGCACTTCTTAACCAGCCATCGACGGAGCCACAACTGCCAAACGCGACGGATTTCATCGCCGACCTCGCCCGCTCGGTCGCATTCCTTAGCCGCGTCCCCGTGCCGGACCGGTTCTTCCGCGATCACGACGGCTCGATCTCGCGCGTCGTGCGGGCCTTTCCGCTCGCCGGGCTGTTGATCGCGTTGCCGTCCGCCCTCGTCGTTTATGGCTTGGCAGAGATCGGGGACGCCTTGGTTGCAAGCCTGCTTGCGCTTGCACTGATGACCCTGATCACAGGTGCGCTGCATGAGGATGGTCTTGCCGATGCCGCCGACGGGCTCGGCGGTGGCCGCGATGGCGATCACGCACTCCTGATCATGAAGGACAGCCGTATCGGCTCTTACGGCGTCGTCGCCCTCGTTCTTTCCTTCGGTCTGCGCGCCGCATCGCTCGCCGCTCTTGCCCGCGCCGACGCCACCCTTGTCGCCGTGTCGCTGCTGGCCGCAGCTTCCGTCAGCCGCGCGATGATGATCTGGCACTGGAGCGCCCTGCCCTCGGCGCGCGCGACCGGCGTCGCAGCCTCTGCCGGCGCGCCCCAGGATACGGCGCGCAATGTTGCGCTCGCATCAGGCGCATTCATCGGACTTGCCCTTGTCGCCTCCCATCTCGGCATTGCCGCTGCCCTCTTCACTCTGCTTCTGACCGCAGGGGCCGGCTCGACCTTCACCCGCTTCGTCCGAAGGAAGCTTGAGGGTCACACCGGCGATACGATCGGCGCGACCCAACAAATCTGCGAGATCGTCATGCTGGCGACCCTTGCGATCATCGCCTGAACCATCGATATATTTCACCATGATATCGCCCTGCATCCTCGTCTGCTCGATCGACATGAAGACCGGTTACTGCTTCGGCTGTGGCCGCACGCGCGACGAGATCGCCTCCTGGATCGACTATTCCGATGCCGAGCGCGGTTCGATCATGGATGTCCTTCCGGCAAGGCTCGAAACCGTCGAGCGAAAGCCGCGCCGCGAAACACGCCGCCAACGTTTAGCCAAGGAGCGCCAGAGCATATGAACGGCCTGACCTTCGTCCTTCTCGTACTCGGCGCAGGCCTTGCGCTTCTCGTCTTCAATCATGATAGCGGCCGCACCTTCGGCATCGACAACGATGATTTCGGCCATCTGATCTACATGATCCCGATCGCCGGCCTGCTCGGCGCCGGCATACTGTCCGGCCGACGCGGCAATATGAATGAGGCGCTGCGCAACCTGGCGATCTGGCTCGTCATCATCCTCGGCCTCGTTGCGGCCTATCTCTATCGCGGCGATGCCCAGCAGTTTGCCGGCCGCATGGTCGCCGGCCTCGTGCCGGGCCGTGCGGTCGTGGTCACGGGTCGGGACGGCGATGAGGTGATCATCCAGAAGGCGCTCGGAGGCCATTTCCAGGCGGATGTCACGGTCGATGGCAAGACGATCCCGATGCTGGTCGACACCGGCGCCAGCAGCGTCGTGCTGTCTTTTGATGATGCCGCCGCGATCGGCATCGATCCGGAAACGCTCGCCTACACGATCCCTGTCATGACTGCCAATGGCAGGGCAATGGCGGCTCCCGTCAGGCTCGACGAGATTACCATCGGTTCGATTTCCCGGCGCAATGTCCGCGCCATGGTCTCGGAGGAAGGCCGCCTCGACGAAAGCCTGCTCGGCATGAGCTTTCTCTCGACGCTGAGTTCGCTGCAGATGCAAACGGATGAGCTCAGACTGAGGGACTGACATCCCGTCCCTGCCCGGGATCGAGATCACGTCGCAACGGCAGGCTCGACGCCTGTAAAAGGAGCATCATGACCGAGAACAACGACCTCGTCATCTATCCCGTCCCCAGCCTCGTCGCGACCCTTCTCAATATCGAGAAGACCAAGGGCAACCCGCTCACGGAACAGGAAGTGATCGACATCCGTTACAATTGCCCCGCGATTTCCGTCTCTCCGGATGTAGCGCGAAGAATGGACGATTCGCGCGGCTATCGCGACATCGATCCGGAAAATTGCTGGGAGGAATGGCAAACCGCCCGGCTGCAGCTGGCAGCCACCTGAGCGCGCATTCACCTGGCGGACAACAGCGCGCCTATTCCGCAGCGATCAATTCCACCACGGCCGGGGCATCCTCACCCTTGCCGCGAAAATGGCTCGGCGGATCGCCGATGATCCGCTTGAAGGCGCGGCTGAACGAGGCCTCGGCGTCGTAGCCCAACTTTTCGGCCACCGTCGCGACCCGCATACCATCCTTCAGCCAGAGCCGTGCCTGATGCATCCTGACGCGCGCCACGTATCGTGCCGGCGTCTCGCCGACGACGCGCGCGAAGCGTTCGGCAAATCCCGAACGTGACGCGCCCATCAGCCGCGCCAGATCAGCGACGGTCCAGTCCCGATCCGGCTCCAGATGAATGGCGGCGAGCACGCGCCCGATCTCGGGATTGCGCACGGCGGCAATCCAGCCGCTCGTATCGCCGCAGCCATGTTCGACCCAGGTGCGGATGATCGTCGCCGTCAGGACGTCGGCAAGCCGGGCGAGAATGCCGCCCGCACCCACACGGTCCATATCCACCTCGCGCGCCATTGCCTCGAGAAGATGCGGGATGGCAGGTTCGCTGGTGGCAAGATCACTGGTCAGCATCGCGTCGGGCATGAGTTGCAGAAGCGGATGCAGCTTGTCGATGTTGAAGCGCATCGAGGCGGTCAGCGCCACCGTGCCGCATCGCGCATCGGCGCATTGCATGTCGAACACGCCCTGGCAGACTTCCTTCTTGCCGTAACGGCCGAAGGGCAACGGTTCGATATTCTCGGCACTGGCAAGCACATGGGCATCGCCGCGCGGCAGGATCACCGCATCGCCGGCATTGAGACGCAGCCATTCCCCCGAAGGCGCCTTAAGCAGCGCCGATCCGGAGGAAATGAAATGGAAGCGCGCGGCGTCTTCGGCAGGAAAAGCCGTGGCCCAGGGCTCGGCCAGACGGCATCGACCGTATTCCACACCATCGAGTCGTAGCCCTCGCAGCATTTCCGAAAGCGGATCGGCTGGCGCGGCGGACGAGAATTTGGACGATCTGTCAAGCATGTCGGAGTTTCTAGCATGGAAACGCCAGAGCGTCACGCTTATTCCTGACGAAAATCAAATCAGGAGATTCCCTATGCACGGCAGCCCTCTACCATCTGATGACGAAACGCGGACCGGACAAGGTGTCGCACAGGAAGTTTCCCGCTGGGGGGCGGTCATATCGCTCACGCTCGGCGTCTTCGGCCTCGTCACGGCGGAATTCCTGCCGGTCAGCCTTCTGACACCGATGTCGGAAGATCTCGGCGTCAGCACCGGCATTGCCGGGCAGTCGATCACCACCACTGCCGTCATGGCAGCCTTCGCCGGCCCCGGCGTCGTGATCGGCACCCGCAGCTTCGACCGCCGCTGGACCGTTCTGGCTCTGACGACGCTCCTGATCGTCTCCAGCCTGATCGCCGCGACCGCGACGAGCATCTACACCGTCCTTTTTGCCCGCGCGATGCTCGGCATCGGCCTTGGCGGCTTCTGGGCCATGTCGGCCGCGCTCGCCATGCGCCTCGTCCCGCCTGCAAAAATGCCCCGCGCCATGGCAATCATCATGGCCGGTGTGTCGCTGGCCACCGTCTGTGCCGCCCCGCTCGGCGCCTGGATCGGCGCCACGCTTGGCTGGCGCGCCGCCTTCTACCTGTCGGCCGCCGTCGGCGTGATTGCGCTCGCCGTCCAGGCCTTCACCTTGCCGGCCCTGCCGCCGACCGGCCATGCCGGCCTCGGCACGCTGGCCGCGGTCATGCGCCGTCCGGCCATCCGCACCGCGCTCTTCACCATCCTGCTCTTCGTTGCGGGCCATTTCGCCGGCTTCACCTATATCCGGCCGTTCCTCGAGCAGGTACCGCATCTCGATGTCGAGACGATCTCGCTGATCCTGCTCGCCTATGGCGTCACCGGCTTCTTCGGCAACATGCTTGGCGGCATGGTTTCGGAACGCAGCCCGCGTCTGTCGATCGTGATCTTCACCAGCCTCGTCGCAGTCTCTGCCGTCATGCTCGCCGTCGGTGGTGCCTCGCTGATGGTCTCGGCAGCGGCAATCGCTCTCTGGGGTCTGGCTTTCGGTGCCTTCCCGGTCAGCGTCCAGAGCTTCGTCGTCGGCCACGCACCGGATGAGGCAGAAAGCGCCGGCGCGCTGGTCATCCCGGCCTTCCAGATCGCCATTTCGAGTGGTGCCATCTTCGGCGGCCTGCTGATCGAAACCCAGGGCCCCGTCGCCGTCGTCGCCTTTGCCGCCGTCGCGGCAGCCCTTGGCGCCTCGGTCATGGCCGCTCGCGGCGAACGTCGCCAGCTCTCGCTAGGCTGAACCCAGCACTCAGCCCGGCATGAGATCTGTGGGGCTTCTGACCTCCAGCCAGAAATAGGCCCCGAAAGCAGATCGGACCGCCCGCAGCCGAAAGGTTGCGGGCGGTTTTCTTTGCTGAGTCCTCAGGCCGCCCGGCTGTCGCCGGCCAGCACGTCGTCGAGCCTGCGCCCGGGCGCGATGTCGGCAAAGAAACCCGCCGGCCAAGGGCCCGCCGTCATCAGGCCGAAATCGAAATTCGTCCGCCGGTCGGAGCCCAGCACATACTGGCGATGCACCCTCAGGAAATCCCGCTTGATCCTCCGGTAACGCTCGGGCTCCAGCATGTTGCGGATCCGCAGGAAGATCAGCCGCGGCGAAGGCGCATCCGAATGGCCTGTCAGTGCCGTCACTGAGGATTTGTAGAAGCTGATGATATCGGTCAGGCACTGGACTTCGACGAAGGCAACGTCCCTCGATCGAGCAATCGCCCCGACACGCGACCTCAGCGTCGTGGCGGAACGCAGCAGCGCGCATTGAAGGATCGCGCCGCCGAGCGTGACGAATGTGACCCGCTTGCCGACAAAAAGGTCCGGCTCCCGCTCCAGCAGCAGACCGATCGTATGCACCGCCATGCTGGATCCCATGCTGTGCGAGGTGATGACATATTCATCCGCATCCTCATCGAAGGCCGGCCTCGCCGCCCGCGCAGACGCCTCGACCCAGTCCCTCATCCACGCCTCATCCATGCGCGCGACTGCGACCGCCAGCTCCCAGTCGGAAAACAGGTGCAGCGTGAAATACCGCTCAGAGAACGGCAGGAAGAGTTTGAGGAAGAAAGCTATGCCAAGCGCGATGCCGAATGGATAATGCCAGGCGCTCACGCCGAGCCACAAGGGATAGGTCGCCAGCGCCAGGCTGATCGCCAAGCCCAGGACGACGAGCAGAAACGGAAAGACGAAGAACAGGCCGAAACGCCAGGCATGGCGGAAATAGCCGAATGCGCCGCCTTCCGATATGACGATCGCAGCACTCCGCAAGCCTCGCGCCAACCGCATCAGCAGCGGCCGCTTCGCCAGCTGGCTGACGATCCTGTCGTGGTCAAGTAGAAAGAACCGGCTCGCCGTCCGCCAGCCCGCCTCCTCGGAGGCTTTGCCTCCGGCAGTCTCTATATCGAAATAAGGACAGTGCCCGTCCTCGCGCAGCACGCCCACCTCGGCAGACAGATCCCAGAGCTTTGCCGTCATCTGCATCGCCCGCTCGTAGCGCACCCGATGGCGCGGCGCGTCCAGCTGCTCGAAACCGGGGAAGTGTAGAACCACGCGTTTCGCAACGCGCGCGGACGATGAATATGCTTGCACTTAAAGTTTCTTTCTTCTTGGACGGAGCCCTGTCCGGCTCCGCAAGGGCCCGGCGACATCCGGACAGGCCCAAATCTTGCTGCACGCCCTAAGCCCAGACCTGTGGCGGGATTAAGGACGACGACGCCTGCGACGCCGTCACGCCGAATTTCCCTGGCCCCACATCGCCGATCTTCGACCTACACGAAACAGAACAACAACCAGTTACAATCATGGCAACGAAGCATCGGCTTTCCCGCCCGGCCGGAAAGCTGCTATGCCCGCCCGATGTTATCAGCCCCATCCACCGTCGAAGGTCGCGCTTGCGGAACCTGCACGCTCTGTTGCCGCCTGCCGGAGATCGACCATTTCGACAAGCCCGCCGACGAATGGTGCGCCCATTGCGTCGCCGAACAAGGCTGCACGATCTATGGCCGGCGTCCCTCCGTCTGCCGCGATTTCCATTGTCTCTGGATGACCGATCAGGCACTCGGTGAAGAATGGGCGCCGTCCCGCTCCCATGTGATGGTCTATAGCCAGGGAAAGCAGATCACCGTCCTCGCCGATCCCGACCGCCCCGACATCTGGCGCCGCGCGCCCTACATGAACCAGCTGCAGGCCTGGGCTGCCGAAGCCGCCCCGAGCGGCGGATACGTCATCGTCTTCTGGCGCGACGAGGTGGTGAAGATCTGACTGTCCTAGACATACGGCGTTCGCCTCAATCTCCTGAAGCGTAAAGCAGCGATATATCGCGATGATGCGATTGGCAGACAGCGCCTTCGGTCTTAACCACCGCACGCTTCGCCTCCAGAACGACGATGCAGCCATTGCGATAGGCGTATTGCCGATCACCATTGGCCAGTGTCTTGCGCACGGGCACTTCATCCATCGGCCGCTCCTCTGCCGCCGTTGGCTGGACCTGCGCGACCGGCTGCTGGCTTTCGCCGGCTGAACAGGATGCCGTGATCGCGATGAGAGGCAGTGTCAGGAAGAAGTGTGATTTGGGCATATTGTCCTCCGTTGCTGCCATCCGGCTTAGAACGGAGGTTGGGCGAGAAAGAGATCGACGTCACCCCTCGCCCTTTATCGCCGGCGTCACCGAGAACGAATAGACCGGCATCGCTTCCATTGCGCCATTCGCAAAGGCCTCGATCTCCTCGTGAAGCGCCTCGAACCTCATCCGAAAGCCGGCGACGCCGAGCTTAAAATCCGCCGCCTCGCCGATCGCTGAAAACGACACCTCGGCATATCGCGGATCATCGGGCTCCAGCAATGTCCCGTAGATCCTCCACTCTTTCGCCCTCGCCTCCTCGTCATCGAGAAAAATCTCGACGCGAGGCTCGTGCCGCCCTTGAAGGGCGTAGGAGAGCTTGAAGACCAGACCGAAAGCTTCGGCATGATAGGGATTGTAAGGCGCATGCATGATGCTGAACCGCGCGACGTCCTGTTGCACTTCCCTGTCCCGGCGTCCCTTGCCCATGAGAAATATGTCCGGCGCTCGTCAGCTGCGCAGCCGGTATCCCGTCCTGAACATCCAGCCGAGCACCGACAGGCACAGCGCCAGAAACAGGCCGATCATCGCCAGGCTCACTAGAGGGTTCACGTCGGAGACCTCGTAGAAACTCCAGCGGAAGCCGCTGACCAGATAGAGGACCGGGTTCAGATGGCTGACCGCCTCCCAGAAAGGCGGAAGCATCTTGATCGAATAGAAGCTGCCGCCGAGGAAGGTCAGGGGCGGCACGATCAGCATGGGCACGATGTTGAGCTGCTCGAAATTCTTCGCCCAGACGCCGATGATGAAGCCGAACAGGCTGAAGGTTACGGCCGTCAGAACCATGAACAGAAGCATGACGAGCGGATGGGCGACCGAGATCGTCCCGAAATCCGGGTTGATCAGCGACAGGCAATATGCGGTCGCTAGGATGATGAAGCCGATGATCAGCCCCTTGCTCGCCGCTGCCCCGACATAACCGATCAGGATTTCCGTCATCGCCACTGGCGCCGACAGGATCTCGTAGATCGTCCCGGTGAATTTCGGGAAATAGATGCCGATCGAGCCGTTCGCCGTGCATTGGGTCAAAAGCGTCAGGATGATCAGGCCGGGCGTGATGAACGAACCGTAGGAGACGCCCTCGATCGTCGGAATGCGCGAGCCGATCGCCGTGCCGAAGACGACGAAATAGAGCGAGGTGGTGATGACCGGCGAGATGACGCTCTGCAGGAGCGTGCGACGCATGCGCGCCATCTCGAATCCATAGATGGATTTGATCGCTTCGAAATTCATGCCTTTTCCTCCACCAGAGCGACAAAGATGTCCTCCAGCGAACTCTGCCGCGTCGAGAGGTCCTTGAAATGGATGTCCGCCGCAGTCAGCGCCGCAAGCAGCGCCGATATGCTGTCCTGGCTTCCGTTGTGGCTGTATTCGTGCATCAGTTTCTGCCCGTCTTCCGACAGTGTCAGGTCGAAGGCGCCAAGGCTCGGCGGCAGCGCCGCCAGCGGCTCCGTCAGATCGAGCGTCAGCTGCTTTCGGCCGAGCTGTTTCATCAGCGCAGCCTTTTCCTCCAGCAGCAGAAGCCGACCGCCATTGATCACACCCACCCGGTCGGCGATTTCCTCCGCCTCCTCGATATAGTGAGTAGTCAGAATGATCGTCACGCCCTGCTCGCGCAGCTGCTTCACCACCTCCCACATGTCGCGGCGCAGGTTGACGTCGACACCCGCCGTCGGCTCGTCGAGGAACAGCACTTCCGGTTCGTGCGACAGCGCCTTGGCGATCAGCACACGCCGCTTCATGCCGCCGGAAAGCTCGCGCAGCATGTTGTCCTTCTTCGTCCAGAGAGAAAGATCACGCAGGATCTTCTCGATCAGCGCCGGATTTGCCTTCTTGCCGAACACTCCGCGGGAAAAGCTCACCGTATTCCACACCGTCTCGAACTGGTCGGTCGTGAGCTCCTGGGGCACCAGCCCAATCATCGCGCGGGTCTGGCGAAAATCCTGCACCACATTGTGCCCCCCGACCATGACGGTGCCGCCGCTGGGGTTGACGATGCCGCACACGATCGAGATCAGCGTCGTCTTGCCGGCGCCGTTCGGCCCGAGCAGCGCCAGGATCTCGCCGCGCTCGATGTCGAGATCGACGCCCTTCAGGGCCTCGAACCCGTTTCCATAGGTCTTGGTCAGATTCTTGACCGATATGATGGGGGGCATGTGTATCGCGCTTCTATTGGAAGATGATTTCGCAGGAAGGCGCAATATAGGGGCGCGTTCCTATGAATCTATCCCTCCTTGGTAGAATATTGCGTTCCGTTTTCCGGTGTAATGCAAGCCACGGACGCGGGCGGCAAGAAGCGGACAGAGTTATAACGGGTCAAGACTGTTGGCCCTCAGCGGAAATGGGCCAAGAATAAGTGACGGGCGGCATGACGCGAGCCGGAAGGATGTGCTCACCCGTCCATACGAAAGTGGCAGGGCTATTCGTTCGATGAGGACAGGCCCAAGGAGCGATCTTTCAGCCGCAATCCGCCCGTGGAAACGAGCAGTACGCGCTGACTGATCCTTTATCACTCAGCGCCCTGGAGCTCGCTGACCTGGGCGCTGATTTCGCACATCAAACCGGTGCTGTTGTAGGCAATGACCACGCCGCCAGACCCGCTAAGGCCTGCGCTGATCAACTTGGATCCGAAGCCGCTGCGCTCGGGCTTGACGACCACCGGCCCTTTGGTTTCCCGCCAGGTCATGCGCAGCATTTCATCGATGCCCTTGCCCTCGACGCGCCAGGTAAGATCCACGCTGCCCCCACCCACCGACAACGAACCGTGCTTGAGTGCATTGGTTGTCAGTTCGTGCAGGAGCAGCGCGACGTTCAACGCTGCCTTTGATCCGATCTCGACATCCGGACCCTCGATGCGGATTCTGCCCGCGACACCCGCACCGTTCGCGGCCGCAGCCGCGACATCACCCAAAAGGGCTGCCGCCCAGTTCGATTGCAGCAGAATGTCGTGTGCGGAGCTGAGTGCCATGAGACGCTGCTGCAGGGTTTGTACCCGAACCTGATCACTTGAGCCTCTCAAGGTATGGGAGGCGATGGCGGTCACCATAGCAAACAGGTTCTTGACGCGATGACCGAGTTCTCCCGCCAGAAGCTTCTGAAGTTCCTGCGTTTCGCGGAGGGCCGCAACACTTGCCTCCAGCTCCCTCTCCCGCTCTCTCAACGCTTCTTCTGCGATCGTGCGCTCCAGCAGGTCGGCGGCCTGCCGTGCCAGAATATCCAGAAGGCGGAGGTCGCGTTCCGATGGCTGATGTGGCTCGCTCCAATGGGTCGAGATCATGCCCAGCAGGGTGCCGTCTCGCGAAATAAGCGGAGTGGTCTGAGCCGACCGGATGCCGGCCCTGCGAAACGCCATCAGATCCGGCGTGCCGGCTATTTCTGCCCAGCTTTCGAAGTCTGCGATAATCGCGCGCTGCCCGGATTTGAGCGCCTGGGTGCAACTGCTCAGGGCGGTCGGCGCAACCCACTGCCAGACTGACTTGTCAGCCGGTGTCAGTCCGCGCGATGTCAGAAGCTGCAGCCCGTTGCCCGAGCCGTCTTCGGACTTGCAGAGCAGCTGCATCGTACCGAACTGCGACTGGGTGATCGATATGGCGGCATCTACAATCTTTCCGTAGAGCGCGAACCGATCCTGCTCTCCGATCAAATCGACGCTGATGGCGTGCAGCAACTCTATGTCCGACGCTTCGTCCGAAGGCCTGGCGATGGGCCGGTCACTAGAGACGATCCGAAGGTTGGTCATTGAAAACACCCGCCGATAATTGGTTGAACGCCCACACCCGACCTTAGCCGATTTGGCTTTTGGATCAAAGATGACGCCGCGCACCGCGCTCGCGGCAAATAGGTTCCCCATAATCCCGTCGAAATATCAAAATCGAAGATCGTGAACTCAAATGGCCTTGGCGCACGGGCGGTTTAGGGACTGACGCCGGCTGCAGGTTTCAGCTGCGGCGACCTAGAAGATCACGCTGGCGAAGAACTGCATCGACACCGCGACCAGAAACAGCGCGAAGGCGAGTTCGAGATGCTTCTTCGACAGCGCATGCGCCAGTCGCGCGCCGTAAGGTGCCGTGTAAAGCGTCACGGGGATGAGCAGAACCACTGCCAGCCAGTTGATGTAGCCGGTCGAGAATGGCGGCAGGCCCGCCGCACCCCAGCCGCCCCAGACATAGCCGACAAGGCCGGGGATGGAGATCAGCACGCCGACGCCGGAGGATGTCGCGACAGCCTGGTGGATCGAACGGCCGTAGAGCGTCATGAAAGTGTTGTTCATCACCCCGCCGCCGATACCCATCAGGCCGGACAGAATGCCGATCCCGGTGCCGACGAGGAACTTCGCCGGGTTCTTCGGCAGATCCTCGCCAAGCCGCCAGCTGTCCCTCGCAAAGATCATGCGCAGCGCCAGAGCCAATGCGATGATCGCGAAGATCAGCCGCAATTCGGTACTCGAAGCCCAGGCGGCAACGACCGTCGCAATGATCGTGCCGAGCGGCACCGCGACGATCCAGCCCTTCAGGAGGCCGACGTCGACCGCACCCTTTTGCCGATGCGCCATGAAGGAGCGGATCGAGGTCGGTACGATGATCGCCAGCGAAGTGCCCAGTGCCAGATGCATGCGCACCGCATCCGGCACGCCGAGCAAGCCAAAGACGTGGAAGAAGATCGGCACAAGGATGGCGCCGCCTCCGATGCCGAAAAGCCCGGCCAGCAGCCCGGCAGCGACGCCGGCCGCAAGCAGCGCCACGATGAAGGGCCAGATATTTATGAGCGCGGGCACAACCTTCTCCTGCACGGATAGCGCGCAGAAAGAATCGTCCACCGCACGTCTGTCATCTTGTCGTTACTTGTCTACAGCATTGTCAGTGGCAGGCAAGCGACGGTCCCGCGAACCGCCGCCGCACCCTTGCGCGACCGTGAAAATGCTCGTCCGCCAGGTCATCAACACGGCTTGCCCACCTGTGATGAGGACGATTGGAGCGAGGAAGGCCTTTCCCAAGACGCCACCGCTCGTCTCGCCGGCCGCCAATGTCTTGACACATTGGGCCGGCTTTTTCTTGCGATAAATCAGCAGCTTCCGGACGCCCTAAGCCAAACGGGTGGTAACTTCCGACGCCGTGCGCCGCTCAGTGGAAAACCGTTCAACTTGCGGCCGCCAAAGAATTAGCAAGAAAAATATAAGCAATAGACAATCTACCTACCGGAAATTGACGTAATGCAGATTGACGTTTAGTCGCGTATAACCGGTGCCGGAATACCGTACCATGGAACCACTCGGGAAGATCTTCGAGATGCCCGGATCATGAGAGACGAATACCATGCCCAAAGCTCTTAAGAAGCAACACGTGCCGGAGGTTCTGCCGGCTGAAGAGCTCGATGAAGACTTCGGTTCCCCCGAGGATATGGCTGCGCTGATGGTGGAGGCTTTCACCATGCCCATGGCATCTGATCTGGCCGACACGCAGGACGAAGACACCACCAAAGCAACGCCTCACACTCCCAAGTCGCGCAATTGACCGACGCGCGCATTGGCTCGCAAGACCCGATCAAACTCCACCCTGAAGTCGCCCGCTTCGCCGAACTGCTGCGCCGCATAGAGGTGCAATTGGCAACCAACGATGCTGCCGATTGGGCCATAATGGTCGGTCGCTGCCGCTTTGCCGTCGAAAAGTCCGATGCGTGGGGCCTGCATGGGTTCCTGGGCATGTGCGGCGGCATGGGCACTCTCAACGACGTCGTACTCCATCGTGATGGAAAAATGCTGACGACGGAGAACGACCAGCTTCACGAGATGCTGGAAGAAGCATGGAGACTGGGAGAGAAATTGCAGCGAGAGGAACCGTGATTTAGGTCCCCAACTGAATTTGCCTCACGGCCATCCGGCGCCTTGGAGCAACGGCGGACCAATCGTCCCCCCCCCCGACTTTCCCGCGTCAGTCGCAATAGCGGCGGCCGCCCTTGCGGGATCTCAGGTCGAAGTGGAAATGGTTCCAGTGCTCCTTGTTGCTGCCGGGGCCGAGCACGGTGTTGAAATACTTGCAGCTGTCGCCACGCACGGATTTCAAGAGACCGCCTTCACGGAAGGAGAAAAGCCCCTTCTTGCGCACGTCGATATCATGGCCGTTCTTCAACACGATCGCGCCGATATCGATCGCATTGCCGCGGGCATGTTCCGACATCGGATTGTAGCGCTGGCGGCTATTGTTCATCTTGCGGCAGGAATAGCCGCCCATCGGCTGGATCTGGCGAATGCCGGTCAGGTAGCGGGTGCGGGCGGAAATCGCCAGATCGTTCTTCACCCATTTGGCAAACGCAAGCGTCACCTGGCAATTGAGCGTCACCGCGGGTTTCACGTCGATACCGCCCGAAAGGCCGGACAGCTTGACGGGATAGTCGATACCGCAGCTCTTCCCCTGGGAAATCCGCGGCAGGTCTCTGAACTCTACGCCGAGGCGACGCAGCTCGCTGCGGCAGGCGACTTCCGATTGCGGCATCACGTTGCGCAGCCACGGCGCATCCGGTTCGCTCATAGGCGCGTCGCTGGCAACGGGATTGTTGGGCCGCAGCATCGCCACTTCCTGGGTCTCCGTTGGCGCGCGGCTTGGCGCGACGACAGGAGAACGATCACCCCACATCATGGCGGCGCCCGTGCCCTGGCGACTGACCCCGGCACCCTGCCGTTTCGGCGGCACGACGACGCGATCGTCGGCACTCGGCGCGGCCGAAATCGGCTGGCGCCGCCCCTGCAGCGCCACGGGATTGTCGGTGCCGATCCCGTCCACCACAGGCTGATCGCCGACGCCTTCGGCAATATCCGTATCCTGCTCTTCCGCCAGCCCGACGACGTCGCTCTCGTCCGGCCCGAAGCCGAACTCCTCATCCATGTTGACGCCTTCGGAGGGAACGGACATCTGGCCGCCCTGCCCGGACGCGCGCCCGGCAGACGCCTGGCCCATGGCCTCGTCGCTGTCGATCATCGGCAGCCGGCCCTGGGGCGCTGGCTGGGCGCTTGGCTGATAGACCGGCTGCGCGCCATCCGGCGCGCGCAGGTAATGGCCGCCATCGTTCGAGGCATTCGGCGCCATATAGCCGCCGCCGGCCTGAGAAACCGGCGCTGATGCCATGGGATAGGGTTGCTGGGAAATCGGTTCCGGCGGCAGCGAACGGCTGGGTGAAATGGACCCGACCTGCGTGCCGTTGTCGATCGACGCCGGCGGAACAAGCCCTTCGGCCGAACAGGCGACCAGCATTGTCGAGACCATCAGCGCGCCGATCACTCGGCGGGTTAAGGGAGCATACGCCATACCAGTTGCCACTCTTCCGGTGCCGAAATGACACAATTGGGCAGTTTAGGCAGGTTCGGTAAACGAAACCTTGCCACATGGCGGCGCTTTCTGGGCCATTTCGGGTCGCCGATACGACGCCGGGCCAAGCCGATCACAGAGATCGAAGGCCGGAATGCTTTCGCATCCGGCCTTCGGTTATATGCAAATCAATGCGTTAGCGTAAAAGGCCGGAACCTCAGGCAGCGCGCGTCAGGCGCTGTCCGCCGCCCGCAGCATCCAGCCTGAATGCCTGAAGCAGATGCTGCAGGTGCAGGCTCTGTTCGGCGAGAACCTGGCTTGCCGCCGTCGTCTCCTCCACCATCGCGGCATTCTGCTGGGTCATCTGATCCATGTGGTTGACCGAGGAATTGATCTCCTGCAGCCCCGTCGCCTGTTCCTGCGAGGTGGTCGCGATCGTCTCCACATGGGCATTGACCTTTTCGACCAGTGCCGCGATCTCGACCAGAGCGTCGCCGGTGGAGCGCACCAGCGCCACCCCGCCCTCGACCTCCTGCACGGAATTCGAGATCAGCGTCTTGATCTCCTTCGCAGCCCCTGCAGAGCGCTGCGCGAGCTCCCTGACCTCGGAGGCAACGACTGCAAAGCCCCTGCCCGCCTCGCCGGCTCGCGCCGCCTCGACACCGGCATTCAGCGCCAGCAGGTTCGTCTGGAAGGCGATCTCATCGATGACGGAGATGATCTGGCTGATCTTGCTCGACGCGCCTTCGATGCGGCCCATCGCGTCGATCGCATCGCGGACGATCGCACCGGAGCGGCTGGCGCTCGCCTTGGTCTCGCTCACCATGTCGCGCGCTTCCTTGGCCCGCTGCGAGGCGGTGCGCACGGTGGTTGTGATCTCGTCGAGCGCCGCCGCCGTTTCTTCCAGCGCCGCCGCCTGCTGCTCGGTGCGCTTGGCCAGATTGCCGGTCGCGCTCGAAATGTCCGAGGCGCTGTCGCGCACGATCATGCCGGTCTCCGAAATCGCCACGATCGCCGAATTCAGCGCACCGACCGCAGCGTTGAAGTCACCGCGCAGCTTGCCATAGTCCTCGCCGATCTCGCCGAGCGAGACTGAAAGATCGCCGCCCGCCAGATGCTCGAGCGCGGCTCCCAGTTCCTGCATCGCCCGCGACTGACGGTCGGCAGCAGTCGAGATCGCCCGCTCACTGGCAGACCGTTCCGCCGCGATCGCACGCTGCTGATCCGCCTCACGGGCCTGCAGCGCCGAGCGCTCCTCGACCGAGTCACGCAACACGAGAAGCGCACGGGCCATCTCGCCGATCTCGTTTTTCTGTTCGGTACAGGGCACCGCCACGCCGGACGCGCCGCCTGCGATCGCCTGCAGCACCTGCCGTACCTTGTAGAGCGGACCGGTGACGCTCTTGACGACGAACCAGGCTCCACCGATCAGAAGCAGTGCGCCCACGCCAAAAATCCCGGCAAACGTAAAGGCGTCGCGGCGGAACATCGCGTCGAGGTCGTCGACATAGACGCCGGTGCCGACGATCCAGCCCCAGGGCTCGAAACCGGCGACATGCGAGAACTTTTCCACCGGCTGGTCGGCACCGGGCTTCGGCCAGTAATAGTCGACAAACCCCTTGCCGCCGGCCTTCACCACCTTCACGAATTCGACGAACAGGAATTTCCCGTTCGGGTCCTTGTTCTGCGTCAGGTCGGAGCCGTTCATCTCCGGCTTCACCGCATGCATCACCATCGTCGGATGCATGTCGTTGATCCAGAAATAGCCCGAACCGTTATCGTAGCGCATGGCGGAGATCACCGCCTTTGCCTCGGTCTGCGCCTGATCGCGCGTCATTGCGCCCGAGGCTTCCATCGCCTGGTATTTCTTCATCACGGCCAGCGCCGTGTCGTTCATCTGCGCGAGACCGGCCTTCCGTTCCCGCTCCGATGAAGAATAACTTTCCAATAGACTGAAGGTCAGCGCCGCCGCGAGAATGATCAGTGACAATCCGACAAGGCAATAAAGCCGCCAGGAAATTGCTAGACGTTGCATGTTACTCCCCCATTATTTGCAATTCGCATTAAATTCTAAACAAGGGAGATTACTGCGGTGTAAAATTCCACCGATACGCGCATTAGTCGAAGGTCTAATGCGGCGCCATGCCTCCTGCACATGGGAGCATGACGAAAAGACGCTGGCAAAGCGGAGAAACCTCGCTAATGTCAGCCACTTAGAGAGCGCTCCGCAAGAAGCTCGACGAACAGCAAGGAAGACTTCGCCCCATGACCACGACGCCCGCCGCCAAACCGACCGGTGAACTGACCTTGAGAACGCTGGCAATGCCGAGCGACGCCAATCCGGCCGGCGACATCTTCGGTGGTTGGGTCATGGCGCAGATGGACCTGGCCAGCGGCATCCGCGCCGCCGAACGCGCCCATGGCCGCGTCGTCACCGCCGCCGTCAAGGAAATGGCCTTCCAGCTTCCGGTCAAGATCGGCGACACGCTCAACGTCTATACCGAGATCACCCGCGTCGGCACCAGCTCCATCACCCTCAATGTCGAAGCCTGGGCGCACCGCTCCCGGCACCGCGCGCTGGAAAAAGTCACCGCCGCGACCTTCGTCATGGTCGCGCTCGACGAGAACGGCAAGTCGACGCCCGTCCCCTCCGAAGAATAGGTCCCGGACGCGGCAATCCGGCCGCGTCGATCTCCCCTGATCCCACCTGTCCCGCGGCATATGCCCCGTGTCATATGCCCCCGTGTCATATGCAACGACATTCGAAAGGACCGAAACCAACGGATAACGCTGGCTTTTCAAATTGGGCGACAATCCCGATTTTGGAGATGCCGCCTTGGCCCTTCCCGAAAAACTCCCGTCCGATTTGACCGATTGCGGCGGGCTTCCCCCCCCTATGGTCCGGCTGCGCGAAATGGGCGTCTATGAGCGCCTTTACTACTTGTGCTCCCTCGATCATCCGAAACAATTCTCCATCGCCGCCGAGATCGACGGCGACCTGCCGCTTCAGGAACTGCCGCATGCGTTCGCCCGCCTGCAACGCAGGCACCCGCTCCTCAACGTGGAGATCCACGACCAGTCGGCTTTCGGCGGCAGGCCGCGTCCGGCCTTCTACATATCCGACCACCCGATCGAGGTCGCGCTCAGACCGCTCGTCGATGACGACGACTGGATGCGCGAGATCGAGTACCAGCAGGTGCTGCCCTTGGCGTCGGCGCCGGGTCCCCTGATGCGGGCGACGGTGTTCCACCGGCCGGGACGGGCGCAGATCCTGCTCACCTTTCACCACGCGATCGCCGACGGGATGTCGGCCGTCTTCGTGCTGCGCGACCTGGTGGCGGCCCTTGCTGGTCAGCATATCGGCCTGCTCTCCTCCCGCCCGTCCTGCGATACGCTGACGGTCATGCATCCGGAATTCACCCGCTCCTGCGATCCAAAGCCACCGCAGAAGCTGGATGCCGATGCTCTGCGCGCCATCGGGGCCGAGGCATCGCGACAGGCCAGCCTTGCCGGTCGGCCGAGTGTCAAGGCCGTCGCTCTCGACAAGGTCCTGACCCGGCGGCTGCGGGAAAAGGCGCGGACGCAGGGGACAACCGTGCACGGCGCCCTGTCCGCCGCCCAGACCCTGAGCGGCTACGAACAGCGGCCGGGCATTCCCTATACGATCGTCTCGCCCCTCGACCTGCGCGAACTGCTCGGGGTCAACGACGAGAGCTGCGGCGTCTATATCGGCGTCAGCCGGCATGTGCATCTCGCCAGCAATCAGGAGAGCTTCTGGGCACTGGCACGCCAGGCCACCGATGAAATCGCGCTCGCGAAAAACATCACCGCGACATCCAAATTCATGAAATCGGTCATGACCAATCTCCCCGCCTCCGCCCAGCCCGATCTTGCCATGGGCCTGATGACGGCGCGGCACCGCGATGCGATGATATCGAACCTCGGCCGGCTCTCGATTCGCCAGGTATTCGGCGATCTGCGCATCTCCGCCGTCTGGGGTCCGGTCTATCATGCTCAGGCGCCGCAATCGCGCTTTCTCGGCGCGGCAACGGTGGGCTGTTGCCTTCGCCTGGTCGAGACGACACCCAGCGGCACCATGCCGCTTCTCGGCTCGGTCCGGCAATGGCTCGAGGTCGCGACAACGCTGTCCGCCTGACTGCCCATATCCATGCCTATGCGACTGACGGAGCGCGGAACGGCCCGGGGCGGCCTTATGCGAACGGCTCGTCCGCGCTCCGCACGTCCTTGAAGGCGGCCCTGATCTTGCCGATCGCGGTGTCGTCCAGCGTCGTCACTTCGTAGAAGCTGCTGTCCACGGCGCGAATGACGATCCAGTCCCTGTCGGTCTCGGTGGGGAAGCGGCCGGTGAATTCACCCCAGATCACCTGGTCCGTCGCCTCCGCCAGCGCCGCCAGAACCGGACCCGAAACCTTCGCATTGTCCCGCGCCAGCGCTTCGAGCTCCTCGCCGCCATCGCCGGTCGCATCGAACCACTGGCGCCCGGGCTCGGAGGATTTCACCGCCGAAACCGTCCACGTCGCCTGCACCGACTTCGGAGCGAGCACGCGCAGGAAATGACGCAGCTCGACCACAAGCTCCCGCATCTTCGGGTCGTAAAGTCCATATATCCTGAGCGTTGCCATGGCTGGTTTCCCGACACCCGCGTCCATACTGGCCTAAAACCGGTATCGAGGCGACGCGGCCCGTCGACCTATCACCCTTTGAGGTAGACCGACGACGTATCGAATCCCAAACCCGGGAATACCTTGCCCGTCAGGTTGCCCGGTGTGATGTCGAACTGGCGGTAGAGCATCGCAGCCGCCACCTCGCGCACGTCACCGGTCGGCATCAGGTCGCGCTCGTCCAGCAGGTCACCATCGCCCAGTCCCGGCCAATTGCCCAACACCTTGCCGCCGGGCACCGCGCCGCCCGCCAGGATGGCAAGCCCGCCGGTTCCATGGTCGGTGCCGTTGGTGCCGTTCTCCCGTGCCGTGCGGCCGAACTCGGTCATCGCCAGCACGACGGTCTTGTTCCAGACGTCGTCGCCCATGGCGTCCTTCAGCGTCAGAATGGCGGTGGCCAGGTCGCCGGCCGCCTTGCCGAACTGCATCGGCTGGCCGACATGGGTATCCCAACCATTGAGCGAAAAGCTCGCGACGCGATAATCCTCGCGCAGCATCCCGGCCGTCAGCCTCGCCATGTCGGCAATTCCGGCACCGCGCTTCTCGTCCCCATACAGAAGGTCGGAAGCGATGTCCGCCTCCTTGGCCTCGTTCAGCGCCTTGGCGAAAGCCGGATCGTTGGCATAGAGCCGGTCGAGAAAGGCGATCTCGTCCTCGGCCAGCGCGAAATTGCTCTGGCTCGACCAGGAATCCGCCTTGTTGGGACCGGTCAGGATCAGCTCCATCGACGTATTGATGTCGATCGCCCGGCGTGCGTCGGAACGCGGTATGACGGCAAGTGCCCGGTTCAGCCAGCCGCTCTTCTGGTTCTTGTCCGCTCCGCCCGTCTCCAGGATATCCTGCCCGTCGAAATGGCTGCGCTGGTCGCGATAAGGCGTCGAGACCGCATGGACGAAGGAAATCTGGTTTGCCTGCCACAGCGGCATCAGCGCCGAGGCGGATGGATTGAGACCGAACAAGCCGTCGAGATCCAGCAGTCCGGTGTCGGGCCTGCGGGCAAGCTTGGGGCGCAAAGCCGCGAAGGCCGGGTCTCCATAGGGCTGCACGAGATCGAGCCCATCCATCGCGCCGCGCAGGATGATGGTGACGAAGCGATTGTCGCCCGGCATGGCTGCGAACGTCACCGGCGTCAGCACCGGCGCGGCAGCGGCACAGCAGGCGCCGGCCAGGAAGCCGCGGCGCGACAGGCGAAAACGTTCAGCGCTTTGATCGAAGCTCATCGGTCTATCTCCTGTTGAACTCGGCGGATGCCAGAACCATGGTCAGCCCGTGGATACGGCTTGGCGCCTGCGAAACGATCCGCCGCGTCTCCGCCGAGGCGGCATCGCCGAGCGCCGCCTGGAGAAAATCAGAGGGTTCCAGCTTCTGCCCGAGCAGCCGCGCAACGAGGCGGGACCAGGCGATCCGCTCGCTGAGCTGGCTCGGCGTCAGCCACACGCTCGCAATATCCGCGAAACCTGCCGGGCTTGTCGGCTGCCAGATCGGCTGCCCCATCCGCTGCAAGGCACCGAGCGTCAGGCTGTTCGCCTGGGCGGCTCGCTTCTTGCGCATCTCCTCGGCCTTGCTGCTGCTGGCCATCTGCATCGCCTTGCCCACCGGTCCCGGCTCGTCGTCGCCATCCATGTCCTGCAGCAGCGCCGTCAGGTTCTCATCCGGCAGGTCGAGTGCCCGAAAGCCGGAGACGATGAATTCGAACGGCTGCTTGATCTTCTGTCCCGGGCTCTCCCAGGCCAATGGATGCTCCAGCATCGCCCGGTAGACTTCCGCCAGATTGCCGTCGCCGCCGTTCCATCCCGCCACCATCGCATCGACCAGTTCGGCCGGTGGTTCGTCGCTGACGAAATGGGCCGCCAGCTTGCGGCATATGTTCCTTGCGGTCCGTGGATCGGCGGCCAGATCCTCCAGCATCAGCATGTGATCCTGGCCGCTCCCCTCGTCATCCTCATAATCCCGGCCGAGAAGCGTGATCGGCCCGCCCTGGGCGCGCCGCGGACGATAGACGACCTCAAGCGCACGGCTGTCGACCGACAGCCCGGTCAGGATCAGTGCCGCGGCCCGCACATCGTCCTGGCCATATCCGCTGCCGGCGCCAAGCGTATGGAGTTCGAGAAGCTCGCGGCCGAGATTTTCGTTCAGCCCCCGGCCGTTCTCCCGCCCCGCGACGGAATCCGGTCCGACACTCTGGTTCTGGTCGAGATAGATCAGCATTGCCGGATGCAGGATCGCGGCCTTCAGCAGGTCCGAAAAGGAACCGGCGATATTGGGACGGATCGCCTGCGCCTCGTAGAGCGGGACAATCATCCGCATCGGCAGCGACTTCAGCGCGCTGGTCGAAAAATGATCCATCCAGAAGCTGGCCAGCCGTTCGTAGAATCCGTAGCGCGAATGCACCGCCTGGGACAGGCGCGCCATGGCGTCGACACGGTAGGCGCGCTGCGCCTCGCGCTGGGTCTCCTTGCGGATGCTCTCGTTCGGCTTGCCGTCCTTTGCCGCCTTGGCTTCGGCAGCCCTGAGCGAAATCATCCGCCGCGCCGTCTCCTGCCGCCCGCCTATGCCTTCGCGTGGGAAGCGCGGTTTCCGGCTCACGCCCTTCAGCAGCTGATCCAGCAGGCCATCGGCATCGTCAGGCGCATCCTGCCCGGCGCGAAGCCCGTATCCATAGCGGATTGCTGCCAGAGTTGGCCGTGCAAGAGCCATGCGCTGCTTCCTTTCGATCGTCGAGTCACTGCCGACAAGTGAGGCGGAAACCGAGGCAAAATGTGGCACGCAGGAAAAATGGATGATTTGTAACCCGCCAGCCCGCCGACTCGTTCCCGATCTAACGTGCTAGATCGCCGTTCAAAATATGAATGACAATCGGGAAGAGGCTGGAGAAAGCCACATTCACGCATTATTGAGGATAAACACGAATCGCCGCGCCCCAACTACGCGATCGAAAAGACTTTATTATTAGCAATGCCTCATACTATAGAGGTCGATACTGTAACCGGGCGACGCGATGACCACGCAGACGAATATGACAGATGGCCGGATGGAGCCTCAGCTCGCGCTTGCCGTCAAACGCGCCCAGGCGGACACGATACTTGACCGTCTGACCACCACGCTTGTCGTCAACGCCGCCGTCTCTCTGTCTGCCGTGCTCCTCAGCAGCATAAACCGCGGCGTCACCGGCTCCTCGCTGGTTTGGCTTCTCATCACCATGGTCACGATTGCCGGGCGTTTCCTTTTTGCCCGCATGCTGGTGCAGCGGCAGCTGCCACATCTAAAGCCGGTTCTGACCCTGCGCGTCATGGTCCTGGGTGCCTTCGTCAGCGGCCTTGCCTGGGCAGCCCTGCCCTTTACCCTGCCGGGTTTCGAGCCGCTCGGCGTCGATGGCGGCATCTATATTCTGATGTGCGGCATGGGCACCGGCGCGGTCCTTCTCGGCACCGGCCATGCGGTGACGGCGCTCGCCTTCGCGTTTCCGGTGCATCTGTCGGTCATCGTCAGCCTGCTGATGGATACCAGTGCCGGCGGGCGCCTTCTGGCACTCAACGTGCTGGCGCTTACATTCGTCCTCTACAAGAGCGGCGTGAAGGGCGAAAACATCGTCATCGGCAACATCACCGCGCAGCTGCGCGCCACAGCCCTGGCAAGCTCGCTGTCCCAGGCCAATGCCGACATCATGCGCGCAAATGAACGGCTTGAAATCCTCGCCAACGGCGACCCGCTGACCGGTCTTGCCAACCGTGCCGCCTTCAACGCCTCGCTGACCGAAGGCATCGACAACGCCCGCAATCGCAGGGAAGAGCTGGCGCTGCTGATCCTCGACCTCGACCGCTTCAAGACGATCAACGACACGTTCGGCCATTCCGCCGGCGACGACCTGCTCTACCAGGCGAGCGGCAGGCTGCGCGAGGCGGTCGGCGGCCGCGGCGTCATCGCCCGGCTCGGCGGCGACGAATTCGCCATCATCATCGGCGGGCCGCGAGCCGGAGACGACGCGCGCAGCCTTGCCGAAACGATCCTCGCCCGCGGTCGCGAGCCCTTCGTCATTCAGGGGCGCCCGGTCATGTCCGGCGTCTCGATCGGCATAGCCATCGCGCCGGAACACGCGGATACCGCGACCGACCTCTTCGTTTCCGCCGACATGGCGCTCTACCGCGCCAAGGACGAGGGCCGCGGTCTCTGGCGCGAGTTCGACCATTCATTGAAGGATCAGGCCGAGCGCCGCCGCCGCATCGAGGAGGATCTTCCCGCCGCCCTGAAGGCCGGTGACGTCCGCCCCTGGTTCCAGCCGCAGCTGGATCTGGCTGAAAACCGCGTCGTCGGCTTCGAGGCGTTGGTCCGCTGGCGGCATGCCGAGCTCGGCATGATCCCGCCGCCGGAGATCGTCACCGCCGCCCATGCCCTCAATCTCTCCGAGGCACTGACCGAGACCATCACTGCAACTGCCTGTCGCCTTCTGTCCGACCTCCCCGGCCTCGGCCTGCCGGAGGCCACTGTCGCAGTGAACATTTCCCCGCGCGAATTCGAGCTCTATTCGGTCGCCGACACGCTCGACCGCGTCACCCGCGCCCACGGCATCGATCCAGGCCTCTTCGAGATCGAGATCACCGAGGAGGCGATTATCGACACGCTCGTCGCCGGCGAGCAGCTGAAACATATCGAGCGCTCCGGCTACAAGCTGGCGGTCGACGATTTCGGCGCCGGCCATTCCTCGCTCGCCTATCTCGTCAGCCTCAAGGTCGATCGCCTCAAGCTCGACCGCCGCTTCGTCGAAGGCATCGAGACCAGCCGCCAGAACCAGGAAATCGTCGGCGCCCTGGCCGGCCTCGGCCGCGCCCTGTCGATGGACATCGTCGCGGAAGGCGTCGAACGCGCCGAGGAAGCCGACACCCTGCGCGACCTCGGCTGTCCCGCCGGCCAGGGCTACTACTTCGCCCGCCCCATGCCCGCCGAAATGATCGCCACCTGGCTGGAGGCAAGAGCCCTGACCCCGGCGGCGTAAGGCTTCCCCGGACTCCCGCTTCCAGCAACACCACTCACCGCCTGCGAAAATCTCCGTTTCCCTTTTGTACTCATTTTCCGCCTCACCCCCTTCACTTCCTGCCGGACTCTCTCCATATTCGCGGCATGGCCAGATCTCCGAAGAAATCCACGCCCGAAAACCGCGAAGATCGTTCCGGTTTCGGTGAAGCTCCCCAATCGTCGTTCGAAGGCGCCCCCCTGGAAGGCAGCGTCGCCGACTGGGTGAAGCAGCTCGAGGCCGAGGCGGAAGCGTCCGGCGTCGAGACCCAGCGCGAGATCGCCTCCAAGGCCGGCAAGCACCGCAAGAAGATCGAGATCGCCGCCCGCGAACAGGCGATCCGTGAGGCCGAAGAGGAAACCGCCAAGGCGAAGAAGGCCGCCGGCAAGACTTCGGGCAAGACCGCACCTAAAACCGCCAAGAACACTACTGCCCAGAAAACCGCCCGCGGCGTCTCGATCGGCGCCTCGTCGGATCCGAAGACCCGCGCCGCCGCCGGCCTCAATCCGGTCGCCGGCCTCGACATCTCGCTCGAAGACGCCCAGAGCCTCGCCCCGGGCGCCGTCACCGCCACCGTCGATGCATTGTCGAAACTGATCGAAAGCGGCAATCCGCTGTTCAAGGACGGCAAGCTGTGGACGCCGCACCGGCCGCAGCGGCCGGAAAAATCCGAGGGCGGCGTCACCATCCGCATGGCATCCGACTACAAGCCCGCCGGCGACCAGCCGACCGCGATCAAGGATCTCGTCGAGGGCATCAACAACAACGAGCGCAGCCAGGTCCTGCTCGGCGTCACCGGCTCCGGCAAGACCTTCACCATGGCCAAGGTGATCGAGGAGACCCAGCGCCCCGCCGTGATCCTGGCGCCCAACAAGACGCTCGCAGCCCAGCTCTATTCCGAGTTCAAGAACTTCTTCCCCGACAACGCGGTCGAATATTTCGTCTCCTATTACGACTATTACCAGCCGGAAGCCTATGTGCCGCGCTCCGACACCTTTATCGAGAAGGAGAGTTCGATCAACGAGCAGATCGACCGGATGCGCCACTCCGCCACCCGATCGCTCTTGGAACGCGACGACTGCATCATCGTCGCCTCGGTCTCCTGCATCTACGGTATCGGCTCGGTCGAGACCTATACGGCGATGACCTTCCAGATGGCGGTCGGCGACCGGCTCGACCAGCGCCAGCTCTTGGCCGATCTCGTCGCCCAGCAATACAAGCGTCAGGACATCAATTTCATCCGCGGCTCCTTCCGGGTCCGCGGCGACACGATCGAGATCTTCCCGGCCCACCTTGAAGATGCCGCCTGGCGCATAAGCATGTTCGGCGACGAGATCGACTCGATCACCGAGTTCGACCCGCTCACCGGCCAGAAGACCGGCGACCTGAAGAGCGTCAAGATCTACGCCAATTCCCACTATGTCACCCCGCGCCCCACTCTCAACGGCGCCATCCGGGCGATCAAGGAAGAGCTGAAGATCCGCTTGGCCGAGCTGGAAAAGGGCGGCCGCCTGCTGGAAGCCCAGCGGTTGGAACAGCGCACCCGCTACGATGTCGAGATGATGGAGGCGACCGGCTCCTGCGCCGGCATCGAGAACTATTCGCGCTATCTCACCGGCCGCAATCCCGGTGAGCCGCCGCCGACCCTGTTCGAATACATCCCCGACAACGCCCTTCTGTTCATCGACGAAAGCCACGTCTCGGTCAGCCAGATCGGCGGCATGTATCGCGGCGACTTCCGCCGCAAGGCGACGCTTGCCGAATACGGCTTCCGCCTGCCCTCCTGCATGGACAACCGCCCGCTGCGCTTCGAGGAATGGGATGCCATGCGCCCCCTCACCGTCGCCGTGTCGGCGACGCCGGGTGCCTGGGAGATGGACCAGTCCGGCGGCGTCTTCGCCGAACAGGTCATCCGCCCGACCGGCCTCATCGATCCGCCGGTCGAAGTCCGCTCCGCCCGCTCCCAGGTCGACGACGTGCTCGGCGAAATCCGCGAGACCGCGCAAAAGGGCTACCGCACCCTCTGCACCGTCCTCACCAAGCGCATGGCCGAAGACCTCACCGAATACCTGCATGAACAGGGCGTCCGCGTCCGCTACATGCACTCCGACATCGACACGCTGGAACGCATCGAGATCATCCGCGACCTGCGGCTGGGCGCCTTCGACGTGCTGGTCGGCATCAACCTGCTGCGCGAAGGCCTCGACATCCCCGAATGCGGCTTCGTCGCCATTCTGGACGCCGACAAGGAAGGCTTTCTCCGCTCGGAAACCTCGCTCATCCAGACGATCGGCCGCGCCGCGCGTAACGTCGACGGCAAGGTCATCCTTTATGCCGACAAGGTCACCGGCTCGATGCAGCGGGCGATGGACGAGACCGCCCGCCGCCGCGAGAAGCAGATGGAATACAACGCCGCAAACGGCATCACCCCGGAATCGGTCAAGGCCCGCATCTCCGACATTCTCGACTCGGTCTACGAGCGCGACCACGTCCGCGCCGACATTTCCGGCACCTCCGGCAAGGGCTTTGCAGACGGCGGCCACCTGGTCGGCAACAACCTGCAGACCCATCTCAACGCGCTGGAAAAGTCCATGCGCGACGCCGCCGCCGACCTCGACTTCGAAAAGGCCGCCCGCCTGCGCGACGAGATCAAACGCCTCAAGGCCGCCGAACTCGCCTCGATGGACGACCCGATCGCGAGGGACGAGGCGAAAAGCCAGGAAAGTGGCTCATCCAAAAACGGGAAAGGCGGCCCGAGCGGTCGCAACAAGCCGATCTCCCCCCCTGTGGGGGAGATGCCTGGCAAGGCAGAGGGGGGTGGTTCCGCACCCTCGACGTCTCTGTTCCAGAAACCGTCGATCGACGACATGGGCCCCGGCACAGACACCGCACGCCCCCTGTTCCGCCGCAACACGCTGGACGAAATGACCGTCGGCCGCACCGAAAAGCCGGCCGACACCCGCCTGCCCGAACGCCCGCCGGAAACCTATTCGACGAAGAAACGCTTCTCGCCCCTCCTCGAAGGCCAGCCGGAACGCGGTGATACTCCTTCTCCCCAGCGGGGAGAAGGTGCCCGCAGGGCGGATGAGGGGGCCGCCAAGGACGATCCGCGCCCCATCGCCCGCGGCAAGATCGGCGCCGGCTCCTACGAGGATCCCGGCGAGCAGAAGCGAAAGAGCCGCACAAAGGGCAAGACGGGGCGGCCGGGGCGGTAACCACAAGTCCCTTCTCCCCGTAAGCGGGAAAAGGTGACGGCAGCCGGATGAGGGGCGACTAGCCCGATCAGCCCTGCCGTTGGCTTGTTCGGCCGACCTCCGGCTTGACGAAACAGACACGCACCTCATAATCGCCTCAGCCCGAGGCTGAGCCAAGAACTCGATGACTGTTCGCATTCCCGAGGAAGCCGCCGCGCGGCTGGACTGGCTGGCGGAAAAGCTGGCGCGTCCCGCCGGCAGAGTCGCCGCCGAGGCAATCGAAGATTTTCTGGCGCGCGAAGAGTGGCAACTGGCCGAAATCGAGGCCGGACTCGCGGAAGCCGATCGCGGCGAGTTTGCCAGCGAGCAGGAGGTGAACGAGGTGCTGTCGCGCTTCGACACCAAGCCCCGCAGCGCCTGATGGCGCCCGTCCACTACACCGGCGCGCCACAGCCCGCCTCCGCCATATCGGCGAATGGATCGAAAAGGACAAGCCTGCTGCCGCCCAGCGCGTCGTCTCCCAAATAGCCGAGGCCATCGATCGCCTCCGGGATCAACCCGGCTTGGGGCTAAATGACAGCGGCATGTTGGGCCTCTGAGGAGCACTTGATTAAGGCAGAAAGCCTACAGCACTGGGTCAAGCGCGTCGTTTGCCTCAACTCTTTTTTGTGAGTTTTAAAACGCAGCCAAGGGACGAACCAAAGCGTCCAACCCCAGTGTATTCCGGACCAGCGCCAGTAGCGCTGGCGTAAACGAGATATGCTCCATCCCTGTCGAACTCTACATACCCATTCACCTGGATGATGTTGTTAGCGACATGTCCTAGTGCAAGCTTGGTCTGTCCGCTGTTTCCGGCGCTCGAAAACTTTCGTTCGTAACGTCCTTCCTTAAAGCTCGCATTGAATTCTTGCATGCTCGACCCTTCCGGACATTGTAGTGTGACATCCCAGACCCCGTCTGCCGGTATTGCGGGGACTATCGGGTCAGCCATTTCTTCAGATTGCGGGTCGTTTTTTTCGAGATCGCGGGATTAGGCGACTGACTGAATGCGATTTCCACGGCTTTAAAAATCACTAGGCTGGTAACTCCCGCAAGTGCGACGATGACACTTGGGAAACTGGCCTCGTGGGAGTAACTGCGCGGGCAACGAGCCAAGCGACGATACCTATGGCGGCAATGCCAAAAGTCATAATCATCATCGAGAGCACAATTGCGAAAGCCTGCCCAGGTGATAGGCCCCTATCGGGTAGAAAGTCCTTCTCAAGGACGCCACGGAAGACGAGGATGACCACTCCCATCGCGATACCCGCAAGGCCGGCGACTTTCCCTAGGGTGACTAAAACACGCGTCTCCATAACGAGGCCCTAACGGACTTCAAACACAATCATAAGTATACAACAAAGAATTTTTAATGTCAGCCAGGGGTAGTGGAGTAGGAAATCGCGGTTATCTCAATACTGGAATTGAAAAAGCGTCTTCGGAATCCATTTCGACGAGTTCTGAATGCCGCGCGAACCGCTCTCCGGTCCCCATGCGTCTGCATACGCGCGAGATCAGACCACCTTCCTACTATCAAAAGTATTGATGAACAGAAGATCTATTGCCTACCCCGTTCCCTACACTCCTGCAAAGAACAGCCCGAGCGGGCGAGATATTCTGGGTTCCCAGAGCATCGCAATGGTGCATCTGGATGTCGCCATACCGTATCAAGGCTGCGCCCTACCAAACGGTTAGCGCGCGCAGATTAAGGCGCAACGCTTAATTATCGACGACTCTGCAAATCCACTCCCCCTGGAACATCCCCCATCCCCCTCAGTTCCCCTCCTATCCCCCAACCCGATAGGAGACCCCATGCCCGACATGACCAAATCCTTCATCGACGCGCTCGGCCGTCTCGAGACCCAGCACGATGCGGATACGATCGCGCTTCTGTTTGCCGATCGCGCCCAGGTGGCGAACCCGCTGGTCAATTACGATGACGGCGGCAGCGGTGCGGCAAAAACCTTCTGGTCGCAATATCGCGCCGCCTTCGACGAGATCAGGTCCGAATTCAGCTCGGTGACGGAGAAGGACGGCATGTCCTTCCTCGAATGGCACAGCCGCGGCCTGATCGACGGAAAGCCCTTCGATTACGACGGGGTGAGCGTGCTGGAGAGCGACGGCGAGAAGATCACCGCCTTCCGCACCTATTTCGACACCCGCCACATCCCGGCCGCCCATTCGAAGGGCGGCGCACAGACCGGCCGGGCCTGACACCTGCCCCGGCCCGGCCGCCATCGGCACCCGCCGAATGAACGAGCCGGACGCATCGACCATACGCGCGGCCAGGCACGGCCTGGCCGGCGCCTCACGCTCTCACCACCCATTTCCCCACCACGACCAACCCCACTCCCAGCCCGAAAAACGGCCCGAGCACGCCGAACAGTTCCGGGTCTTCCCAGGGCATGGGGATGCTGAAATTGATGCAGCCGGTGGTCGCCATGCCGCAGCCGAAGGCGGCGACCCAGTACCAGGCGGCGGCCGTGCCGAGAAAGATCGCCACGCCCGCCCCCATCATCAGCCATCGGATTATGCGCATGGGTGGTCCCTTGTGTTTATCGGACAGAAAGAGTTGCCATCCCCTAACCTGAAAAATCTGGCATGCGCATAAGCTAGGCTGCAGAATTTTCATCCGCTCCCAAAGAGGGAGGACTGTTCGGTAATGGGGCAAGCTCGCACACCAGGAAGGGCGGATGAAAGCGATAGATTCCTAGTATTAGCGAACATGCTCCCGCCACTAAACTTTAATCCGTGAGGACCAGAATCTCGACGGCTTTGCATCGGATAAATGAGGTAACCTGAGAAACTGGCAGGCACACAACGAAGCTCTTTCATCCTGCTCAATGTTGGAGCCAGCTCCTGCCGTAGCTCAAAGAACCGCTCACGAGGCGCCACAACCGGTATCGTTGCACGCCTGCGGACACTACATCACAAGAATGAGCAACCCGATTGAAATTCACACAGCTTCAACTAAACCGAATGATCGTTCAGCTGCTTTTATGTCGCCCACGAATCTAGGTAAACCTGCGTATCTCGCCTTAGCTTCGCGCAGCAGAGTGAGGGCCATTTCATTATCTCCGTACCACCTGCACAAATAGCAGGCCTGTATATCCAGCATCGCTTGACGCAATGCAGACAAGTTCGGCTTGAGGGAGTTATGCAAGGCCAATGCTTCAGCAAGCGACAGCGTCTTCAGTAAATCGACCTGGATTACGTCGTTTGGGATTGCAGCCCGGCAAATATAGATCACCGTGCACGGCTCCATGTATTCAACGACGTCGAAATAATCCCTCAGGTAGGCCATCACGAAGGGGAGCCAGTAGTGACCTGAATCAGCAAAGTCCTGGTGGATCAGGATAGCTCCGGGATAGAGAGCGGAGAAGTGATGCTCCATGGACCACCTCATCAGGTCCCAATTCTTCGCTATATCCAAAAATAGAATTTCGACCGGTTCGCCATCCCATCTCTTGTCCAGCAGGTCACCTTTTTCCAGACGAAAAAGATGCTCAAGCCCTGCCGTATTGTGACGGAATTGCCCGTAGAACTCATCATCAGTAGTTGCTCCGCGAAGCTCTTTATTGATCCGCTCAGATCGGCGCATGCTGTCGTCAAGGACAAACCGATCGTAAGTAACGATCTTCTGCGCTTTATCTATCTTACGCTCGTTATCTGCGAGTCCGACAGCGAGAGAAACGGTAGAGCCTCCTGCGAAGCAGCCCGCATCTACGATCGCGCCCTTGCCAAGATAGCGCTCCTTGGCGACGTAATAGAGGAGTCGCTTCTCGAAACGGTTCAGCAATGCAGGAACATCTGCTACTCGTTGAGGTAGGTCGATATCGTACCAAGGCTGAAAAAACAGTTTTGATGTTGGAGCCTGAAAATTCATACGAGCACCTATTTTTAGATTGCCGCTGATAGAAATCTCCCAGCATCCATGAGTTTATGCAATGGCTGACTGTGCGAGCCAAACACGGCGGCAATCCATGCAGAGTGCGAGCCGGCCGAGCCGCGGCGGATAGCAGACCTGCCAAGCCCCCAGACCCGCACCAGCAGCTGTGCCTTGACGTTCCGCAGCAAAGCCCCGCCAGCGTCATCCCCACCACGCAGAAGCCCTAGAGGGTCAGCGCATCCAACTGAGTGGCTTCAATATCACTATTGGATTCCGCGCTCGCCATTAAGCCTACGGAAATCAAGGCATCCATGCAGACTTTCGGGAGCCAGAAGAAAGCGGGTTACCCCTTATGCGCCACCGCCCGCTCGATCGCCTTGGCGGATTGCCACAGCTCTTCCATCCGCTCCAGCGTCGCCGCCTCCAGCGTCTCGCCGGATGCTTCAAGTTCCGTCTCGATATGGCTGAATCGCCTGCGAAATTTCGTATTGGTGCCGCGCAGCGCCATTTCCGGATCGGCCTTCACATGCCGGCCGATATTGACCAGCGCGAAGATCAGGTCGCCGAGCTCGTCGGCCACCTTGTCGGGCTCTCCGGCGGCAAGCGCCTCGCGCAGCTCCGCCACCTCCTCCTCGATCTTGTCGAGGATAGGCTCCGGCGTCGACCAGTCGAAGCCCACCTTGGCCGCCCGCTCCTGCAGCTTCAGCGCCTCCGTCAGCGCCGGCAGATGCCGGTCGACGCCGCCGAGGAAACCTTTTTTGAAATCCTCCGTGATGCCGCGCGCCGCGCGCCGCTCGGCCCGCTCGCGCTTCTCCTCGGCCTTGATCGCATCCCACTGCAGCTTCACCGCGCCGGGCGTATCCGCATCGGACCTGGCGAACACATGCGGATGCCGGCGGGTCATCTTTTTCGTGATCGCCTCGACCACGTCGCCGAAGGAAAACTCCCCTGCCTCCTCCGCCATCCGCGCATGGAACACGACCTGCAGCAGAAGATCGCCCAGTTCCTCGCAGAGATCGTCCATGTCGTTTCGCTCGATCGCATCGGCCACCTCATAGGCCTCCTCGATCGTGTAGGGCTTGATGGAGGCAAAATCCTGCTCCAGATCCCAGGGGCAGCCGGTCACCGGCGTCCGGAGCGCCGCCATGATCTCGATCAGGCGGGAAATATCCTTCGAAGCTTGCATGCTTATTCTTCCGTTTGCTCTGGCGGGCGGTGGCACACCGCCTCGATACGGCGGCCGTCCGGGTCGATGACGAAGGCGGCATAATAATGGGCGTGATACTGCGGCCGCAGCCCCGGTCCTCCGTCATCGGTCCCGCCATTCGCCAGCGCCGCCGCATGAAATGCATCGACGGCCGCCCGCGATGGCGCCGACAGGGCATAATGCGTCTTCGGATTGTTGACCACCGCCTGTCCCTCGACAAGACCGACATAGAAATCGTCGGATCCGTTGACCGACCAGCCGGCGGAAACATCCGTCACCGCGACCTCGACCGCCCCGAGCGGCGCGAGGGCCGCGCTGTAGAACCGTCGGGCGCGGTCCAGATCGGCGGTCGCCAGCGAGATATGGTCGATCATGCCCATGATGGATTTCCCTCCGCCGAGCGTCCCCGTCCCTCAGTTGAGCGGTATGCTGTTGTCGCCCTTGCCGGATTGGTAGCTTTCCGACAGGCGCTGGTAGGTATCCTTGATGCGTGCCGTCTGCGCTTTCAGTTCCGTGCGCAGCGGTTCATCCTCGGTCTCGACCAGTTCGGCGATGAAGTAGGAATTCCAGAAGGCGTTCGATCGCCGGTAGCCGCCGGGCTCCAGGCCGAACACCTCCTTGAGGATCTTCAGGTCGTGCGGAACGGCAAACGCATCGCGCGAATCCTCGTGGCTGAAGAAGGAGTAGAAATTGTCGAACCCGGCCCAGGTAATCGCCGACATGCACATGGTGCAGGGTTCGTGCGTAGACAGGAAAATCAGATCCTTGGTGACAAGTCCTGAAGTCTTTTCATAAAAGCGCTTCAGGGTATGAACCTCGCCATGCCAGAGCGGATTTTCCAGCTCGTTATTGGTCTCGGCGATCACCAGCGACAGGTCGGATTTCTTCAGGATGGCCGCGCCGAAAACCTTGTTGCCGGCGGCCACGCCGCGCTCGGTCAGCGGCAGGATATCGTGTTCGATGACGTCGAGGAGGCGAGCGGCAATGGTCATGGCGAGGCTTCTCTGGCTTGCATTGTCTAGGCAGTTTGTGGCCTTCGATCGGCTGACCGAAGCAAAACAATTTAATCTACTGGAATACTGGAGAAATATCGCCCGCGGTGGCTTTTGCTCAAGAACCGGTTGATTGCGAAACAGAAATACCCCGAGGCAATGCACTTCGCATATCCATTTCTTCAAAACCCGCGGCAGATTGTGGATATTTCCGTCATATGTTTCAGGATAACCGCATGTCTTCCAGCCATCAACGTCTGTCGGCCTTCCCGGCGTTTTTTCGCGTGCGCGGAAAAAGCGTTGCCGTATTCGGCAACGGCGACGAGGCCTATGCGAAAGCTCGCCTCCTCGCCAATACCGACGCCGCGATCCTCGCCTACGCGCCTGAGCCCGAAGCCGACTATGCCGAGTGGTTGATGGCCAGGGGTATCGAGGCGGTCCGCGCACCGCTTTCAGCAGAGCAGGTAAACGAGGCCGTACTAGTCTTCGCGGCCACCGGCGACGCCTTGCTGGACCAGCAGATCGTCGGCTGGGCGCGGGCGAAAAAGATCCCGGCCAATGCGGTCGACCAGCCGGATTTCTGCGACTTCTTCACGCCCGCCATCGTCAACCGCGCCCCAGTCGCGATCGCGATCGGCACCGAGGGTGCCGGCCCCGTGCTGGCACAGATGATCCGCGCCCGCATTGACCAGATGCTGTCGCCCTCGCTGGGCCGCCTCGCCTCGCTCGCCGCCGATTATCGAGATGCTGCCGAGCGCATGGTACCGCGCGGTGTCTCGCGCCGCATCTTCTGGCGCCGCTTCTTTGCTGGCGATGTTGCCGATGCAGTGGATGCCAATGACCATGCGTCGGCCCGCCGCGCCGCCAATGCGCTGCTTTCGACCTCCGGCAAGGCCGAGGGAAAAATCTGGCTGGTCGGTGCCGGCCCCGGTGCCGAAGACCTGCTAACGCTGCGCGCCCAGCGCGTGCTGATGGAAGCCGATGCGATCGTCTACGACGCCCTCGTGCCGCAGGCGATCATTGACATGGGCCGCCGCGATGCCGAGCGGCTGTCGGTCGGCAAGCGCAAGAACTGCCATTCCAAGAGCCAGGAAGAGATCAACCGCCTGCTGGTCGACCTCGGTCGCCAGGGCAAGCGCGTCGTGCGGCTGAAGAGCGGCGATCCGCTGGTCTATGGCCGCGCAGGCGAGGAGATGGCGGCGCTCCGCGACGCAGGCATCGCCTACGAGATCGTTCCCGGCATTACCTCCGCCTTCGCCGCCGCCGCCGATTTCGACCTGCCGCTGACGCTGCGCGGCGTCGCTTCGTCGCTGATCTTCACCACCGGCCACGACCTGACCGGCAAGGTCCTGCCCGACTGGGCAAGCCTTGCGATTTCCGGCGCCACGATCGCAGTCTATATGGGCAGCACCGTTGCCGCCTCCGTCGCCGAACGCCTAATGGGCGCAGGCCTGTCTTCGGACACGACGGTCGCCGTGATCGAGAATGCCAGCCGCGCCGACCGCCGCCTCTTCCATGGCGTGCTCGGCGAATTGCCCGAGTTGGAAGCCCGCGACGACCTTTCCGGCCCGGTCATGGTGATCATCGGCGAGGCCGTCGCCGGCGCGAATTTCGACAAATCCGAACCGCTCTCCGCCTTCCACAAGGCCGACAAGCGGGAAAGCATTGGAGTGGAAAAATGACCGAGAAGGTTCTCACCGCCAACCGCCTCTCCGATGGCATCGCCGTCTGGCTCGATGCCGCCGGTCAGTGGAACGAACGCCTGCAGGAGGCGCTGGTCGCCCGTCATGCCGAGGCGATCGCCTCGCTGGAAGCGATCGGAAAGCGTGATTTCGCCGAGAACAAGGTGGTCGACGTCGTCGTCATCGATGTCGAGGAGACCAACGGCATCCTCTGGCCGACCCGCCTGCGAGAGCGCATCCGCGCCGCCGGACCGACCATGGAATATGCCACTGGCTACAAACCGGCCGACAAAGCCTTCATCGCAGTCTGATACCGAAAGTCCGGAAAACCCATGTATCGTTACGACGAATTCGACCACGCCTTTGTGTCTAGCCGCGTGGAGCAGTTTCGCGATCAGGTCGAGCGCCGCCTGTCCGGTGAGCTTGCCGAGGACGCGTTCAAGCCGCTGCGCCTGATGAACGGCGTCTACCTCCAGCTTCATGCCTATATGCTGCGCGTCGCTATCCCATACGGAACGCTGAATGCGAAGCAGATGCGCATGCTCGCCCATATTGCCCGCAAATATGACCGTGGCTACGGCCATTTCACCACCCGCCAGAACATCCAGTATAACTGGCCGAAACTGTCGGATACGCCGGCCATTCTGGAGGAACTCGCAAGCGTCGAGATGCACGCGCTGCAGACCTCGGGCAACTGCATCAGGAACGTCACCGCGGACCATTTCGCCGGCGCGGCAGCGGACGAGGTCGCAGACCCCCGCCCCTATGCGGAAATCCTGCGCCAGTGGTCTTCCGTCCACCCGGAATTCTCCTTCCTGCCGCGCAAATTCAAGATCGCCGTCACCGGCGCCGAGCGCGACCGCGCCGCGATCCAGGTCCACGATATCGGCCTGCACCTGAAGAAGAACGAGGAAGGCCAGATCGGCTTTGCCGTCTATGTCGGCGGCGGACAGGGCCGCACGCCGCTGATCGCCAAGAAGATCAATGACTTCCTGCCCGAAGAAGATCTGCTCTCCTACATCACCGCGATCATGCGCGTATACAACCTGCACGGCCGCCGCGACAACAAGTACAAGGCCCGCATCAAGATCCTCGTGCATGAAACCGGCGTCGAGGAACTGACCCGTCAGGTGGAGGAGGAATTCGCCCATCTGAAGGAAACCGAGCTGAAGCTGCCTGAAAAGGACATCGAGGCGATCACCACCTATTTCGCCCCACCGTCCCTGCCCGACCGTGCCGAAGGCTGGGCGCAGCTCGCCGCCTGGAAGAAGCAGGATGAGGCCTTCGCCCGCTGGGTGGATCAGAACGTCCAGCCGCACAAGCATCCCGACTACGGCATGGTCACGATATCGCTGAAGCCGATTGGCGGCATTCCGGGCGATGCGTCCGACGTGCAGATGGATGTGATCGCCGATCTCGCGGAGGAATTCGCAAATGACGAGATCCGCATCAGCCACGAGCAGAACGTCATCTTCCCGCATGTGGCGCTCGCCGATCTCGAGCCGCTCTACCGGGCGCTGTCTGCCCACAACCTCGTCACTGCCAATGCCGGCCTGATCACGGATATCATTGCCTGTCCCGGCCTGGATTACTGCGCCCTGGCGAACGCCCGTTCGATCCCGGTAGCCCAGGAAATCTCCACCCGTTTCGGCGCACCGGAACGTCAGGCCGAAATCGGTGAGCTGAAGATCAAGATTTCCGGCTGCATCAATGCCTGCGGCCACCACCATGTCGGCCATATCGGCCTGCTTGGAGTCGAGAAGAAGGGCGCCGAGCTCTATCAGATCACACTCGGCGGCTCCGGCGACGAGCATACCTCGATCGGCGAAATCATCGGCCGCGGTTTCGAACCCGCCAAGGTGACCGATGCCATCGAGACGATCGTCGATACCTATCTCGGTCTTCGCGAAAGCAAGGAGGAGACATTCCTCGCCGCCTATCGCCGCGTTGGGCCGCAGCCGTTCAAGGATGCGCTCTACGGCGACGCCAAGGCGGAGGCAGCGTGATGACGAAAATCTGGAGAGAGACCGGCTTCGTCGAGAACGATCCGTGGGTCATCGAGACGGAAGAAGTGCAGGCTTCGGAAGATCAGAAGCCGCTTCTGCCGCTCGATCAGTTCATCGAGAAGGCCGAGGCGAGCAACGATGTCGGCCTCGGCGTGCTGATCAAGCCGGCCGACGACGTGCGCAAGCTCGAACCCTATCTCTACCGCATCGAGCTGGTGGCCGTGGATTTCCCGGCCTTCAACGACGGCCGCGCCTTCAGCCACGCTTCGCTGCTGCGCGACCGGCTGGCCTATAAGAACGAGCTGCGGGCCGTCGGCGACGTGCTGATCGACCAGGTGCCGCTGATGCTCCGCTGCGGCATCGACAGCTTTGCCGTCACCAATGCGACCGCGCTGAAGCGACTGGCGGAAGGCCGCCTGCCCGGTATTGCCGTTCACTACCAGCCGACCGCCCGCCATGCGGAACAGGGCGAAGGCTACAGCTGGCGCCGCCGGACCGTGCCCGCCTGATGAAAACTTGATTGTGGATGACATATTTCTACGGTTTCCGCGACAAACAGGCGCGGATGCCTTCAAATGCGCGGCTTGATAGTATATCTCGCTGTCGAACGATGAGACTGGAAGACCGATCGCGATGAACGCTCCTACCAAGAACGAAGAATTTGCCGCAAAAATCCCGGACGGCGTCTATGCCGAGACGGTGATCGCCGTCGAGCATTACACGGACCATCTGTTCCGTTTCCGCATGACGCGCCCGGCAGGTTTCCGTTTCCGTTCGGGCGAGTTCGCCATGATCGGCCTGATGGTCGGCGAAAAGCCGGTCTATCGCGCCTATTCGATCGCCAGCCCGTCCTGGGACGAGGAACTGGAATTCTTCTCCATCAAGGTGCCGGACGGACCGCTGACCTCGCATCTGCAGGCGATCAAGCCGGGCGACACGGTGCTGATGCGCAAGAAGCCGACCGGTACGCTGGTGCTCGACGCGCTGACGCCGGGCAAGCGGCTCTACATGTTCTCCACCGGCACCGGCATCGCGCCGTTTGCCAGCCTGATCCGCGATCCGGAAACCTACGAGAAGTTCGACGAGGTGATCCTCACCCATACCTGCCGCGAGGTTGCCGAACTGAAATACGGTTTCGACCTGATGGAAGAGATCCGCAACCACGAGTTCCTGGCGGAAGTCGTCGGTACCAAGCTGAAGCACTACCCGACCGTCACCCGCGACCCGTCCTACCCCTATCAGGGCCGCATCACCGACCTGATCGACACTGGCAAGCTGTTCACCGACCTCGGCGTTCCGCCGCTCAACCCGGACGTCGACCGCGGCATGATCTGCGGCTCGGCGGCGATGCTGAAGGACACCAAGGAACGGCTGGAAAAGGCAGGCCTCACCGAAGGGGCCAACAACAAGCCGAGCGAATTCGTCATAGAGCGGGCATTTGTGGGGTGAGGTCCGATCGGCGCAGCCGACGAAACGATCCAGTGAATCGTTTCGAGGACCGAACGCCCTGAGCCTTATCGAAGGGCCGGGTAGCTACGGCATTCGGTCTTCACCACGCTCCAATGGAGCGGCTTGCACACGTCAATTGCCGTTGATGAAACTGTCCACGACCCAATCGGCAAGGTCGGACCAGCGTTCCTCGAACATCTGATCGTGGGACCAGAGTTCGACCGAACCATCCGGCAAAAGACAATAATAATCGCCATTGTCCCGGCATATAGGCAGCCAGTCGTTTGGGACGCCCGATTCCCGCGCGATCGCTATGCTCGGAATGATATTGGAACGCCCTTCCCCGTCGGCGCGAAGATAGAGCAACTCCTTGCTGAGAACTATGTGGCCGGCATTTTGAACGAGATATCGATAGTCAGCTGGTAGCTTTAGACCAATCTCGCCTTCGACATACTGGATGATGTCGTCATCAGGAGGCAGGATTGGTGAAACAAGCCCATCATCATGCTTCTTGAGTAGCTCTACTGCTTCCCGAATTTTTACTGCTACCATCGGAATACCGTGCGATGTTTTCGTTCAGGAAGACATTGAGCAGATTGATAGCCGAAGCAAGGCAGCAATGACGGCGGAATAGGCATCCAACCAACGGCGGATGTCTAATTCGGCCGATTGCAGTCGTGGCGCAAAAGCGCCAATTGCGGCCATTAGGCGGATTCACTGAATGCATCTGCCTCACTTTGAGTAGCGAACGTGAATGTGACCAGTTCACTGTCGTCGTCTTGACGGATACCGATTGCAGTCACGATCAATCGAGCGATCTCGTCCTGCGCCTCGCGTCCTGACCGAGATGTTTTCACAGCCTTCTCGATGGCCGCTGCGAAGACTTCGCTGACCAGACCGAGGCGCATATTGTATTTCATGATGATATCCCGGTCCTCGATGATCGCTGCCTGTTCAGCCTTCGGGATTGCGGCATTGTCCATCGCGGTGATCGTGGCATTGGTCGCGAGCTTGATCGGACCTTCCTCAAGCCACCGCTCAACCATCTGCTGGAATTGACGCATTCGCGCAGCGGGGATTGTTTTCTGTACGGTGATCGACATCTGCGTTCCTTTGTCAGCTTCCATTCAAACCGATACGGGCTCCGCGGACAGAGGATCGGTTGCCGCAATCATCAAGAAATTGCGCAAGCAGGGTGTATGGGGCCGAGCAACAAGCTTCAATGCATTTCTGCTGAAGATCGACATGTCGAGAGAGGTGGAGGCGATAGCCGGGGCGGCTTGATGGACCACTTCAGCCACCGGGCCTCCTGGCGCAGAAGCGCCAAAAGCGGTCATTGAAGGGGGGAAGAACTTTGGCTTATGGTCGGGCGCAGGGATTTAACTTTGGAAGTCGGGCCTTTGAGCTACATTCAATCTCTTCGGTCAAAGGTCGGTCATGATCTGATCATGTTGCCCAGCGTGGCCGCGGTAATTTCCGACGCAGAAGGGCGGTTGCTTCTCCAGCAGAAAGGCCGCAGCGAAGGCTGGAGCCTTCCCGCCGGCGCGATCGAGCCGGGTGAGACACCCCATCAGGCGATTGCGCGCGAAGTCCTTGAGGAGACCGGGCTAACTGTCACCGGCTCGGAAGTTTTGGCGGTATTTGGCGGCGAGGAATTTCGATACATTTATCCGAATGGAGATCGTGTCGAATATCTAGTCGTTTTATTTAGATGCCTGACACGTGGCGAGGCGGGAGGCTGTACCGATCTTGAAACTGTCGGCCTCAAATACACGTCCTTCGATGAGATGCCGAAACTGGCCCTTCCCTATCCCATGGAGCTTCTGTTTCCGGCGAGTAAGTAGCTACGAAGCCTTTGTAGCCGGCCTCTAACCGGAAGAGGACGTCGGCGGGATCTGCTGCAAATCCCCGAACACTGCGAGCCCAACAACAGAGCGCCGCCCGCCCCAAGCCTCAATGCCGCGGAAAATTCTGTGCCGCGATCCGAGCCGCACTATCCGCGAAGCTCGGCACCTTGGCTGCTGCTTCCGACGGCTGATCGAGTTCCACATGCAGCGCCGATGTCAGGCTGGTGACGGTGTAGCACAGGCTGTGCACTCCGACGATCTCGACGATCTCCTGGTCGGTGAAGAAGCATTGCGCCTGCCAGACGACGCTGCGTTCGGTCGATCTGCGGCACAGGAGAACCACCAGTTTCAGCAGCGCCTGCTCCTCTTCGGAGAACACGGCAGAGCCATCCTCGCCGGTGCGGATCGCCTCGATCTGCTCGTCGGTGACACCCGACGCCCTGGCCAGGTTTTCATGGCCCGCCCAGGCATAGCGGCCACCGAGATAGGATGCGGTGCGCAGGAAGACCAGTTCCCGATGTTCCGGCTTCAACGACAGGCCCGACATTTCCACAGCGGCGAGCTTGACGAAGGCCTCGGCCCAGGCCGGGGCATTGAACGCCACCCGCAGGAGATTGGCGGTCTGTGGCGAGCCGAGGGCCTTGGTGTAGATCTCGTCGGGAACAAGAGAAACCAGTGACATAACGTGTACTCCTCATCATATCCCTTCCCTGCTGGAAAGGATGCTGACGGAAGCTCGCAAGCCAAGGTTTCGCCCAAGCTACAGAACGGCCTTCCGATCGTTTCATCGATAACCGGAAAAGGCATCACAAAGCGGCGAGCGGGAACAGTCGACGTTGCTCATCCGGCTCGGACTTCGCTCGCCTTCTGCGGCGGCGCGATCTCGCGGAAGTAGATGGCGAAGACGGCGAGCGCCACGAGTGCCACGCCGCCGCCGACCAGATGCGACAACGGATATCCGCCCTGAACGACGAGCCAGCCGGCGACGACATTGCTGAGCGACGCGCCGATACCCTGAACCGTCATGACGCTGGCAAAGCCGACATTGAAGCGACCTGTCCCCTTGAGGATGCGTTCGACCGCCACGGGCGTGACGATGCCGAGCAGGCCCGCACCGGCACCATCGAGGATCTGCACCGGCCAGACGACCCAGAAACCCTCGAATGTGCCGGCGATGAGCCCGCGCACCGGCAGCGCTGCAAGCCCGATCGCAAGCGTAGCACCAAGCCCGATACGACGGATGAGGAACGGCGTCAGCACCGCAACCGCGACCATGGAAAGCTGGGCGATGCCGGTGATGATGGCAGTCGTGCGGAACGGCGTGCCGAGCTCGATGGCGAATTGCTGGGCGATCAGCCGGCTCATCGGAGCATTGCCGAAATGGAAGATCAGCAGGATGACCGCAAGCAGGATGAGGCCGCGGCTTTTCAACAGCACGTCGAAACCCGACGGGGCGTCCGCATCGCCGGTTCCGGATGCATTACCATCGGCCCGCAGGCCACGGGCGACCTTGTGGTCGATACGACGGGGGTCGATCAGCGCGACGGCGGCCAACGCGCCGAAGGCGGTCGCGACCATCAGCCAGATCATCCCCGCCTGCCCGAACAGGGAGATGATGACATAGACCGCGAAAAGCGAGGCGAAATTACCGGTATGGTTCCAGAATTCGTTGCGGGCGATCTGCTGCGAGAACAGCCGCTCCCCGACGAGCCCGAGCGTCAGCCCGGCCAGCGCCGGACCGATGACGGCGCCGACCACCGCCGTGCCGATCTGGCCGATCCAGACGATTGCGGGTTCGGGAGAAACGAGCGTGATCAGCGCCGCCGCGGTGACGAGAATAACGGGTCCGGCAATCAGTGCCCGTTTCCATGGCGTGCCGTCCACAAGCGCGCCGCAGAGCGGCGTGGCGGCAAGCCCGATCAGGCCGCCGATGGTGGCAATCAGCCCGAGCGACAGCGACGACCAGCCACGGGTTGCAAGGAAGGCATCAAGGAACGGCCCCAGCCCATCCCGCGCATCGGCCAGGAAGAAATTGAGCACGCAGAGCGCGGCCAGAGATCGGTCGGAGACGATCCGCGGCGGTGTTGTGCCGAAGGGCTGGCCACCAGACGGTCGCGGGGGCGGCGATTGCGAGGAGGAAGCGTCTGTGGTGGACATGGCTGGCGAACCCGGCGCGAAAATGCGCGGCCTTAATGCACGAACACGATTTTGGTTGCGCGCCTCGCCTTCGGCGTTTCTGAAATGTCAATCAAGTCTCCCCATAACGACCTGAATGGAAAGCCATTTCCCCCCATCTGGTGCGGATCCGAGCAGACCTTGCGTGACCGTTGGAAAGGCGAACGAAATGAGGCTCGAACGGCTGGACGTGGCGATAGCCGGTGCGGGTATCGGTGGACTTTCACTCGGCGCCATGCTGGCCGGACGCGGCGCAAAGGTGGTAATCTACGACCAGATGGCGGCGCCGCAGCCGGTCGGTTCGGGCTTCGTGCTGCAACCGACGGGCCAGGCAGTGTTGGCGACCATGCGCCTGCTTGATGGCGCGAGGGCGCGGGGCGCGGAGATCCATCGCATGCATGGCAGCCTTGCGGGACAGGAGACCGACGGAGCCGGCAAGACGGTGCTCGACATATCCTACAGGAAGGGTGAGTACGGCATCGCCATCCAGCGAGTCGCGCTGTTCGATCTTCTCTTGCAGGCAGCGATCGACGCCGGCGTCGCCTTCGAGACCTCGTCGCAGGTGACCGGTTTCGAGCCCGGCGCCAGACCGGGCATCATGTTCGACAATGGCAGGAGGGCGCCTTCCGCAGACCTCGTCGTCGATGCAATGGGGGCAAGTTCGCCGGTCGGACACGATTCGGCGAAAGAACTCGGCTATGGCGCGCTCTGGGCGACGGTGCCTTGGCCGGAACATGGTCCGTTCCATGCAAACGAACTCGAGCAACGCTACGAGAAGGCAAGCCGCATGACGGGCGTCCTGCCGGTCGGCACGGCGGCCGATGGCGCACCTGCAATGGCGACATTCTTCTGGAGCCTGCGCAACCGGGATATCGAGCCCTGGCGCAAGGCGGGCCGCGCCGCCTGGACCGACGAGGTCGCGGCGCTGTGGCCGCAGGCGGCGGCCTTTGCCGACATCGCCGAGCCGGTCCATGCCCGTTATCGCCACCACACCCGCAAGCCGGTTGCCGGACGCAACGTGCTGCGCATCGGCGACGCCTGGCATGCAACGAGCCCGCAGCTCGGACAGGGCGCCAACATGGCTTTGCTCGACGCAGCATCGCTGGCCTCCGCTCTGGAAGGCTCCGCGTCTCTCGACGAGGCACTGAGACTGCATGTGCGGCAGCGCTGGATGCATGTCGCGCTCTACCAGACCTTGAGCGCGGCACTGACGCCGTTCTACCAGTCGGACAGCCGGGTCCTGCCGCTGCTCCGTGACATCGCCATTGCGCCGACGACGGGTTTGCCCGTGATCCGCTCGATCGTCAGCCGACTGGTGACGGGCGATTTTCTGGATCCGTTGAAGAGGATCGGGGTGGAGAGGTTGTAAACTATAGGGAGTTTAAAAACCGGCAGATGGAGAAACGAACGTCCCCTCACTTGCGATTTCTAACACTTAGTTAAAGCTAAGATGTCGAAATCGCTTTCTCTCCCACAAGGGGAAAGATACTGGGGAGGCGAACTCGGCGCCTACCTCTCCCCTTGTGGGAGAGGTTACAAAATCAACATCTTAGCCAAAGGCTAAGTCTTAGATTTTGTTGGTGAGGGGTCTCACATGACTGGAAGCCTACCGCTCCCAGTCTTCCTTCTCGGGTTTCGGCCCGTTCCCAAGCCGGCGTTCCAGTTCCGCCGCCTGGGTTTCCGACATGCGCACATCCATCGTCACCGAACCGTCCTCGTTGTCCTTGCGGTCATCGACGATCGAGTTGCCGTAGATCCAGGAGACGAGCGACAGTTTGTCGGTCGGGATGGTGATCGAGGTCTCGGTCAGGACGCCGGAGAGGCGCTTGGCGATCTCGTCCATCAGGGCATCGAGCCCCTCGCCGGTGATCGCCGAGAGTGCCATGATGTTTTCGCGGCCCTTGGCGCGCTCGAACAGCGCGTCATGGGTTTCCGGATCGAGCCGGTCGATCTTGTTCCAGACCTCGATGAGGCGCTCGGAACTTTCCTTCTCATCAATGCCGAGATCGGCAAGGATGCGCAGGACGTCATGGGACTGGGCGGCATTGTCCGGGTCGGACATGTCGCGCACATGCAGGATCAGGTCCGCTTCCAGCACCTCTTCCAGCGTCGCCCGGAAGGCGGCGACCAGATGGGTTGGCAGGTCGGAGATGAAGCCGACGGTATCGGACAGGATGACGGTGCGGCCATGCGGCAGCTTCATGCGGCGAAGCGTTGGGTCGAGCGTCGCAAACAGCATGTCTTCGGCCAGAACGCCTGCACCAGTGATGCGGTTGAACAGCGTTGACTTGCCGGCGTTCGTATAGCCGACCAGCGCCACGATCGGATGCGGCACCTTGCGGCGCTTGGCGCGATGCAGCTGGCGGGTGCGGACGACCTGCTCGAGCTCCCGCTCCAGCTTGACGATACGGTCCTGCAGAAGGCGTCTGTCGGCTTCGATCTGGGTTTCACCCGGTCCGCCCATGAACCCGCCACCGCCGCGCTGGCGTTCAAGGTGGGTCCAGGACCGGACCAGACGGCCCTTCTGGTAGTTGAGATGCGCCAGATCGACCTGCAGCGTGCCTTCCTTGGTGGAAGCGCGGCGGCCGAAGATCTCGAGGATCAGGCCGGTACGGTCGATGACCTTGGCATTCAGTTCTTTTTCGAGATTGCGCTGCTGCACCGGCGTCAGCGGATGATCGACGATGACGAGACCGGCATCCTTCTCGTCGAGCAGCGCCTTGATCTCCTCAATCTTGCCGCTGCCCATCAGCGTCGCCGGACGCGGCTGATTGACGGAGACGATCAGTCCCTGCGCAATTTCCAGATCAATGGCGCGCGCAAGGCCGGTTGCCTCCTCGAGGCGGGCCTCGTTGGAGCGCTGCGGGACGGCGATCGCCGGCGCATCGCCCTGCCCGGTGCGTGCCCGTGTCTGCTTGAGCACGGGGACCACCACGACAGCACGCATATCGTCCCGGTGCTTCTCGGCTTCCGGGACGAGCGATTCGTTAGACGTATCTCGGTTCGAAATCTGTCTCTATCCTTACGCTGCGTTTTCTTCCGTCTCGAACATCTGCATCGGCTGGCCCGGCATGATGGTCGAAATCGCGTGCTTATACACGAGCTGGGAGTGCCCGTCACGACGAAGAAGGACGCAGAAGTTGTCGAAGGATGTGACGACTCCCGTGAGCTTGACCCCGTTGATGAGGAATATTGTCAGGGAAATCTTTTGCTTGCGAACGGTGTTAAGAAATAAATCCTGCAGGTTCTGAGAACGTTCCGCCATGGCGCCGCTTCTTTCTTTCTTGCCGGCTACACGCCGGGAAATGATAACGCATTAAGAGATGATCGGGAGACGCCCCGCGTACTCCCCCTTCCCCCGACATCTGGTTATCAAATCGCCGTCTTTTCCGCAATGTCGAAAAAGGCGTCCCGAATGCTGGATGCGACAGTGCCCGGATGGCCGTTGGCAATGGTCTTTCCATCAACTTCGATGATCGGCACGCAGGTGCCGGTGGCGGATGTGAAGAACACTTCGCGCGCCGCCAGCATGTCTTCCGCGGTGAACTCGCGCTCCTCGACGGAAAGCTGCAGCGATGCCGCCACATCGAGCACCGTCGTGCGGGTGATGCCGCGCAGGATGCCATGCTCTGCCGGGCGGGTGACGAGCGCACCGTCGGGCGTGACGATCCAGACATTGGAGGATGCGCCTTCCATGACGATGCCGTTACGGTCGATATAGATCGCATCCTGGGCGCCGGCGTCGCGCGCCTGCTGCTTGGCCAACACATTGGGAAGCAGGCCGACGCTCTTGATGTCGACGCGGTCCCAGCGATTTTCCGCCACGGTGATGACCTTGATGCCCGTCTCGTATTTCTTGCGTGCGATCGACGGATCGACCGACTTTGCCGTGATGACGAGCGTCGGAGCCGTGTCCGCTGCCGGGAAGAAGTGGTCGCGGCGTGCGGCGCCGCGGGTCACCTGCAGATAGAAGATGCCGTTCCTGACCCGGTTACGGCGCAGAACCTCGCGAATGACGACCGTCATGGCTTTGCGGTCCATCGGCGAGGCCATGCGCAACTCGCTCAACGAACGGTCCAGACGATCGAGATGCCGTGTCAGATCGACGATCAGGCTGTTGCGGACCTCGCAGACCTCATAGACGCCGTCGGCGAACTGGAAGCCGCGGTCCTCTACATGGACGGCAGCGTCCGTGTGAGGAAGATACTGGCCGTTGACATAGGCAATTCTCGACATGCTGTTCGCTTTATCCGGGCAGGAAGTCCCCTTGGCGAAACAAAGCGCCCGCCCGACGCCTTGCCGTCACATGATAACCGCGGCGACTCAGACGCCGAGTGACTTGAGCTTACGGTGAAGCGCCGAGCGTTCCATCCCCACGAATTCGGCCGTGCGCGAAATATTGCCGCCGAAGCGGTTGATCTGTGCGATCAGGTAGTCGCGCTCGAACATTTCACGGGCTTCGCGCAGCGGCAGCGTCATGATGTGGACATTGCCCTTTGACGAGACCTTGGGCAGCATGTCGCCGAGATCGGTCGGCAGCATGTCGGCGGAGATCGCCGTATCCGGACCGTCGGTGCGGGCGAGAATCATCAGGCGCTCGATATTGTTGCGCAGCTGGCGGATATTGCCCGGCCAGTCATGGGCCTGCAGCACCGCCATCGCATCATCGCCGATCTTTCGGCTACGGATGCCGGCCTGCTCGGAAACCTGGCGCATGAACATGTCGACCAGGAACGGAATGTCCTCGCGCCGTTCGGCCAGCGCCGGCACCTTGACCGGCACGACCGCCAGGCGGTGATAGAGATCCTCGCGGAACGCCCCTTCGGAAATCTGGTTTTCCAGATTGTAGGCCGTCGAGGAGATGATGCGGACATCGACCTTGACCCGCTTGGAGCCGCCGACGCGCTCGAACTGCTGGTCGACGAGCACGCGCAGGATCTTGTTCTGCGTCTCGCGCGGCATTTCGCCGACCTCGTCGAGATAGAGGATGCCGCGATGGGCCTCTTCCAGCGCGCCGATCTTGCGCGCCTGGCCGGGACCGCCCTCCGTGCCGAACAGGGCGATCTCCATGCGCTCGGGCGTGATCGTCGCGGCATTCAGCGCCACGAACGGCCCGGTCGCGCGGGAAGACTTGCGGTGGATCATCCGCGCCACCAGTTCCTTGCCGGATCCGGACGGGCCGAGGATCATGATGCGACTGTTGGTCGGCGCCACCTTTTCGATCGTCTGGCGCAGCTGCGACACGGCGACCGAGGTGCCGACGAGCTCGGCGGCATCGCCCGTCCGGCGCTTGAGTTCGGAGACCTCGCGCTTCAGCTTGGAGTTTTCCAGTGCCCGTTCTGCGATCAGGATCAATCGATCGGACTTGAACGGCTTCTCGATGAAATCGAAGGCGCCGCGCTTGATGGCCGAGACCGCCGTCTCGACATTGCCGTGGCCCGAGATCATCACGACCGGCAAGTCCGGATGGCGGGCCTTGACTTCGTCGAGCAGTGCCAGCCCGTCGAGCTTGGAACCCTGCATCCAGATATCGAGGAAAACCAGCCTCGGCACGCGGTCGGAGATCGCAGCCAACGCGCTGTCGCTGTCATGCGCCATGCGCGTTTCGTGCCCTTCGTCGGATAGGATGCCCGCAACGATTTCGCGGATATCCGCCTCGTCATCGACGACCAGAATGTCAGACGCCATAAGCAATTTCCTTGTTCTTATCACTGGCGGATGCGCCGGCCGCTTCGACATGCGGCAGAACCACCCTGATCATGGCACCCTTGCCATGATCGAAATCGGCGGGAGCGTCGTGCAATTCGAGCTGCCCACCGTGCTCTTCAATAATCTTCTTCACGATCGCGAGGCCGAGGCCGGTGCCCTTGTCGCGCATCGTCATATAGGGCTCGAGAATCCGGTGACGGTTCTCCGTCGGCAGGCCGACGCCATTGTCGATCACATCGACGATGAAGACCTCCTTGGCCGGATCGTAGCTCGAGCGCACCATCACCTTCTGACCGTCCCGCTCCTCGCCCGATGGCACCGACTCGATCGCCTCGACGGCATTCTTCACCAGATTGCCGAAGGCCTGACCCAGCATGCGCGCATCGAACAGGCCCTCGAGCGGCTGCTCGCCGAGTTCGCTGATGAACTCGACATGGCTTGCCCCCATTTCGCGCAGGAATATGGAATCCTTGAGGATGCCGCGCAGATCGGTGATTTCCTTCGATGGTTTCGGCATCCGGGCGAATGACGAGAACTCGTCCACCATGCGGCCGATATCGCCCACCTGCCGGACGATCGTGTCCGTGCATTGATCGAAGACCGCGCGGTCGTTTTCATCGATCTGCTTGCCATAGCGCCGCTTCAGGCGCTCGGCCGAAAGCTGGATCGGCGTCAGAGGGTTCTTGATCTCGTGGGCGATGCGGCGCGCGACGTCGGCCCAGGCGGTCGAGCGCTGCGCGATCACCAGATCGGTAATGTCGTCGAGCGTGATGACGTAGCTGTCATGCGGACTGCGCTGCTCTTCGCGGGTAACCTGCACGGACAGCGTCCGCTCCTTGCCGCCGCGCATCAGGTTCACCTGCTTGCGGAAATCGCCACGCGAGCGGGCCGTTGCCTCGGTCAGGACCGGGTCGATCTCGGGTGCCGCCTCCTGCAGTGTCTTGCCGATCAGGCTCTCGGCGCTGGCACCCAACATCTCTTCGGCCGACGGATTGACGATGGCGATGCGCCGGTCGTCTTCGACGCCAATGACCGCGGCCGTCACACCGGAAAGCACCGCCTCGATGAAGCGACGGCGGTCGTCCACTTCGTCCTTGGCTTCGAGGATCTCGTCACGCTGGCTGCGGATTTCCGAAATCATTTTGTTGAAGGTGCGAGACAAGCTACCGACGTCGCCATCGGCCGCGCGCACCGGCACCACCACGTTGAGATTGCCCGCACCGACGCTGTCCGCCGCACTGATGAGCAGGCGGATCGGGCGAACGATCCGGTCCGCGACCGCGATGGCCGCCCAGATGGCCGCCAGAAGCACGATCAGCGCGAAACCGAGATAGAGCACGGCGAAGGCCACCTGCAGCGACATGCGCCCGGCTTCCATCGCCTTGTATTCGGCGGTGTTCTCCTCCATCAGGCGCATGGCGTTCATGACCTTCGGATCGACCGCGCGGATGGTGTAGAGATAGGTGCCGGAGATAGCGTCCGTCTTGATCACAGCGCCGACAAGGTTCGTCACGCCAGGCGGAATGAGCGTCGGCTGACCGGCAGCCGCCGATTTCAGCGCATCGGCAGGGATCGCCGGCAGAGGTTTTTCGACCTTGATATCGGCCTGCGCGATCGCAGCACCATCCTCCTGCACCAGGAAGGCGCCGAGCAGGCCCCTGCCCCGCGCCTGGCGGGTCATCAGGTCGAGGAAACCGGTGCGGTCGAGATAGAACATCGCCCGGTTGCGCTCCAGGTCGTTGGACATGGAGACGGTCTGGCCCTGCAGATAGCTGGCATTTTCCAGCATGTAGGCGCGCGCCACGTCCTGCGAAGACTGCACGATCGACTGCGTGCGCAGCGAGAACCAGCGGTCCAGGCCGACATTCAGCGTCAGGCTGGCGAAGATCGCGACGAGAACGGCAGGCGTGATCGCCACGATCGAGAACAGCACGACGATGCGCACATGCAGCCGCGCCGCCGCACGGCCGCGATTGCGCGCACGCAGCAGTCGCGTCACTTCCCTGCCGATCAGATACATCAGCCCGAGGATGAAGAGTGAATTGAGGGCCGCCGAGGCGATGACGACATTGCCGGTCGGCGCGATCGGCGTCACGCCGAGCAGCACGAGCAGCGTCAGGCTGGCGCAGATCAGCGCGCCGCCGGCAAGCAGGATGCCCGGAAGCGCGAAAGAGGCGCGCCGGTCCTGGATAGCGGCCGCCGACTGACCGTCGGCAAGAGATGCCGTCCCGCCGCCAACCATCGCGTCCTCCGTCCTCAAGACCAAATGCCTTGTCGCCTGCACCCCTTGGGGGCCAGACGCATCAATACCGTTGAAAAAGGATGTCCGTCGCTTCGACCGTCACAGAATCAGGCGATCGAACCAGGGGCACCTGCGTGACCTCTAAGCAACGCATTGTGGCGAAAATGCAACGATGATGCGAGGCTGTCAAGCCGCGCGTGCATCAGTATCGCCTGAAACAAGTCTATTCACGCAATTCTTTGTGAAACGTTTGAAATTCCGCGAGCAGAGGCCGGCTGCCCGGTCCCTATTCTCGCGGACTTGCTTGCGAATACTAGGCGGAACGCGAGCTTCGATAGACCGAAACGCCGAGTTCGCGGATCTTCTTGCGCAGCGTGTTGCGGTTCAAACCGAGCAAATCGGCTGCTTTAATCTGGTTGCCGCGGGTGGCGGTAAGCGCAGCCAGAATCAGCGGATATTCCATCTCGGTCAGCACTCGATCATAAAGACCGGGCGGCGGGAGGTTATCGCCGAAGCTTGCGAAATAGCTGCGCATGTTTTCCTCGACCGCCTGGGCGATCGTCAGCGAACCGTTGCGCGGTGCCACCTTGTCGATCGGGCTGTCGGGAACATCGGCACGCAGTTCCTGCTCGATGATCTCGCGGGTGATGACGTCCTGCGGGTAGAGCGCCATCAGGCGACGCACGAGGTTTTCAAGTTCGCGCACGTTGCCCGGCCAGGCGTAACCCTTCATCACGTCGAGCGCCTCGTTCTCGAAGCGCTTGGGATCCAGCCCCTCCTTCTCCGCCATCTGCATGAAGTGGCGGACGAGATCCGGAATGTCCTCGGCACGGTCGCGCAGCGGCGGCAGGCGCAGCGGCACGACGTTGAGGCGATAGTAGAGATCCTCGCGGAACAGGCCCTGATTGATGAGCTGCTTCAGGTCCTTGTTGGTCGCCGCGACGATGCGCACATCGGTGCGAATAGGCGTGCGACCACCGACCGTCGTATATTCGCCCTGCTGGAGAACACGAAGGAGCCGGGTCTGGGCATCCATCGGCATGTCGCCGATCTCGTCGAGGAACAGAGTGCCGCCTTCTGCCTGTTCGAAGCGGCCGGTGGACCGGCTCTGGGCTCCGGTGAATGCGCCCTTTTCGTGGCCGAACAGTTCCGATTCGATCAGATCGCGCGGGATGGCCGCCATGTTGATGGCAACGAACGGGCCGTTGCGGCGCTTGCCGTAGTCATGCAGCGCACGGGCGACCAGTTCCTTGCCGGTACCGGATTCGCCGGTGATCATCAGCGTCAGGTCGGTCTGCATCAGACGGGCCAGAACGCGGTAGATTTCCTGCATCGCCGCCGAACGACCGACCAGCGGCATGCCGTCCTGCATGTCGTCGTCGAGGCGGGCCGGCTTGCGCTTCGGCTCGGCAAGCGCGCGGCCGACAATGGCGATCAGCTCGGTGAGATCGAAAGGCTTCGGCAGATAGTCGTAGGCGCCCTTTTCAGAGGCACGGATCGCCGTCATGAACGTGTTCTGGGCGCTCATGACGAGCACCGGCAGGTCCGGCCGGGCCTTCTTCATGCGCGGCAGAAGATCGAACGCGTTCTCGTCGGGCATCACCACGTCGGTGACGACGAGGTCGCCCTCGCCCGCGGATACCCACCGCCAGAGCGTTGCGGCATTGGACGTGATCCGGACGTCGTATCCAGCCCGGGTCAAGGCCTGGTTGAGGACCGTGCGGATGGCTGCGTCGTCGTCGGCGACAAGGATCGTGGCAGTCATTTAACGCTTCCTGTGGAGTTCAAGGCGCGGCCGTCGCCGGCGTCGTCCTTGTGCATGGGCATCAGAACACGGAATATGGTTTTGCGGGCCTGGCTGTCGCATTCGACGATGCCGCCATGGCCGCCGATGATCTTGGCAACCAGCGCGAGACCGAGGCCGGACCCGTTCGTCTTGGTGGTGATGAAGGGATCGAAGAGATGCGGCACGAGATCGGGCGGAACGCCCGGGCCGTTATCGATGACGCAGAATTCCAGCGGCAGCGAGATCTTGTCACGCGTGCCGGCGACCGAAAGCTTGATGCCCGGACGGTAGGCCGTGGTCAGCATGATTTCCGCATCCGGCTGGTCGTGGACAGCCTCGGCCGCGTTCTTGATCAGGTTGAGGAAGACCTGCACCAGCTGGTCGCGATTGGCATAAACCGGCGGCAGCGACGGATCGTACATCTCGGAAATCTTGATATCGCGGGCGAAGCCGGCCTTGGCGACCGCCTTCACGTGATCCAGCACCGAGTGAATGTTGAGCGGCACGCGATCGACCGGGCGCTCGTCGGAAAAGACCTCCATCCGGTCGACCAGCGAAACGATGCGGTCGGTCTCGTCGCAGATCAGGCGGGTCAGCGCACGGTCCTCGTCGGGAACCGAGGTTTCCAGAAGCTGTGCTGCGCCGCGGATGCCCGAAAGCGGGTTCTTGATCTCGTGTGCCAGCATCGATGCAAGACCGGTCACCGAACGCGCCGCCGCCCTGTGGGTCAGCTGGCGGTCGATCTTGTCGGCCATCGAGCGCTCCTGGAACACCACGACGACGGAACCGGGTTCACCGGCAACCGGCGCCACGTAGAGATCGACCAGCTTTTCCTGGCCGAGCCGCGGCGACGACAGATCGACACGGTATTCATTGACCGGCGCCTTGCGTTCGCGCACCTGCTCGATCAGCGCCAGAAGCGGGCTGCCGAAGGGGATGAAGCTGGAAATCTTGTATTTCGCCAGATGCGACGCGCTCGCGCCGAAGAAGGACTCGGCCTCCCAATTGGCGAATGCGATCTTGCCGGCCTGATCGACGAGGATAACCGGGTTCTGCACGGCGTTGAGAACGGCCATGGCGAGCGCCTGCCCGTGGGCGGCGTCCTGTACGGCGGACTTGGTCATGCGGCCTCCCTGTGGGACTGAGTGCGGCCGGCCATGGCGAAGATCGATGACAGACGGCTGATGACGTCATCCGGATCCCGGGCAACCATGACTGCCGCTTTTTCCTGTTGCGCCAGTTCCGGCGCGTAACGGTCGATATACCAGCCGAGATGCTTGCGCGCGTGACGCAGGCCCGCCTCGCGGCCGTAAAGTTCCAGCATCGCCTCATAATGCTCGATGACGATGGCGGCGATGTCGCATGCCGCCGGCGCGGCGTGTCCGGCGAGCCAGCCGATATGCCAGGGTCGCCCCTGGGCACCGCGGCCGACCATGACGGCATCGGCGTCGGAGCGGCGCAAAATATCGGCCGCATCCTCCGGCGTCTGGACGTCGCCATTGGCGATAAGCGGAATGGAGAGGACGTCGCGCACCGCGCGGATCGCATCCCAGTCCGCCTTGCCCTCGTAAAACTGCATGCGGGTGCGGCCATGTACGGTGATCAGTTGCGCGCCCGCTTCTTGCGCCCGGCGGGCAATCAGCGGCGCGTTGAGCGAATCATGGTCCCAGCCGAGACGCATCTTGACGGTGACCGGCACCGACACTGCTTTCACCGTCGCCTCGATCAGCGACAGGGCGTGGTCAGGATCGCGCATCAGCGCAGAACCGGAATAACCGCCGATCACCTTCTTGGCCGGGCACCCCATGTTGATGTCGATGACATCCGCGCCGTTATCGGCCGAGATCTTCGCGGCCTCTGCCATCCAGTGCGCCTCGCGGCCGGCCAGCTGCACCATATGCGGCGTCATGCCTGCGTTCTTAAGACGCGCCCAGGACTCGCCCTTGTTCATGACGAGCTCGCGGCTCGCCACCATTTCGGTCACGACAAGGCCCGCACCGAAACGCCAGGCAAGCTTTCGGAACGCGAGATCGGTGACGCCGGACATCGGCGCGAGCACCGCCCTGTTTCGGACGGTGACGGAGCCAATCTGGAATGGTCTAGCAAGATCACTGGAATGCAAATGATGATCTTTCAGGCAAGTAGGCATTTTGCACTATTTTTATTCAGGTAAGACGCGTTTGCCAAGAGAGATTCACAGGCTGCGTTATTTTTAAGCGACACGCTGGAAAAGCGGCTTTTGAGGCTATAGTTCTGCCGCTGTCAATCCAAATCGCTAGGACACGGGGACGACAACTCCATGACAATCGGTATCGTCATCGTCGCTGCAGGACGAGGTGAAAGAGCTGGGTCTCCAGACGAGGGGCCGAAGCAGTACCGTCCGATCGGCGGCCGTCCGGTCATTGCGCACACGCTCGAGACCTTTCTGAAATGGCAGAGGCGGGGCCCGATCGTGGTCGTCATCCATGCCGATGACGAGGCGCTTTATGCCGCAGCCACGGAAGGACTGGGCGATAAGGAGACGGTGGTGACCACTTTCGGGGGCGACACCCGTCAGCGTTCCGTCTACGAGGGACTGCGGGCGCTTTCCGGCACCGAGGCGACCCACGTCATGATCCATGACGCGGCGAGGCCCTTCATCGACCACGACATGCTGGACCGCATCGCAAAAGCCTTCGACGAGGGCGTCGATGCCGTGCTTCCGGCTGTCGCGGTGACCGATACGCTGAAGCGCGGCGGAAGCGACGGCCTGGTCCACGAGACCGTATCGAGGAACGGCCTGTACGCCGCCCAGACGCCGCAGAGTTTCCTTCTCTCCGAGATCCGTTCCGCCCATGAAAAGGCCGCGGCCCTTCGCCGCGACGACTTCACCGACGATGCGGCGATTGCCGAATGGGCGGGACTGCCGGTCGCCATCGTCGAAGGGTCGGTCGACAACATAAAGCTTACCGTCAGACGGGATATCGCAATGGCCGACGAAAAACTCTCCTCGAAACTCCCGGCAGACGCCCTGCCCGACGTCCGTTGCGGCAACGGCTATGACGTGCATCAGCTGGTACCGGGCGACGGCGTGACGCTGTGCGGCGTGTTCATTCCCCATGACCAGAAGCTGAGCGGCCACTCCGATGCCGACGTGGCATTGCACGCGCTGACCGACGCCCTGCTCGCAACCTGCGGCGCGGGCGATATCGGTGACCACTTTCCGCCATCCGACATGCAGTGGAAGGGCGCGCCTTCCAGGATCTTTCTGGAGCATGCGGCAAAGATCGTGCGCGAAAAAGGCGGCACCATCATGAATGCGGATGTGTCGCTGATTGCCGAAGCTCCCAAGGTCGGCCCGCATCGCGACAAGATGCGCGAAAATCTGTCTTCGATCCTCGGCATCACGATCGATCGCTGCTCGGTCAAGGCGACCACCAACGAGACGATCGGGTTCGTCGGCCGCCGCGAAGGCATTGCAGCGATTGCAACGGCCACGGTGGTCTATCGCGGTGAGCAGCATGAGCCTCTTTCCCTCTGATATCGATGAAGAAGCACGCCGGATCATCGCGGACTTTTCCGCCCGTGGCCTGATGGTCGCAACGGCGGAATCCTGTACGGGAGGCCTGATCGCCGGTGCGCTGACGGAAATTGCCGGCTCGTCGGCTGTCGTCGATCGCGGCTTCGTCACCTACACGAACGAGGCGAAGATGGACCTGCTGGGCGTGAAATCCACGACACTTGCAGCTTTTGGCGCGGTATCTAGGGAAACGGCGCTGCAGATGGCCCAGGGTGCGCTCTTCCGTTCGCGCGCAGCACTTGCAGTTGCCGTGACTGGCATCGCCGGCCCCGGAGGCGGATCGGTGGAAAAGCCCGTTGGCCTCGTGCATCTCGCCGCCCGTAACCGGCATGGCGCGATCATCCATCGCGAAATGCGCTATGGAGATATCGGACGGACAGAGATCCGGCTCGCAACCGTTCGCACGGCCTTCGAAATGCTGCGGGACGTGGCCGTCCGCTAAAGTCTCAGGCGGGGGTGTAGATCTTGTCCGCGCGCGTTTCGAATGCATCGGTGAACATGCGGAACGCCCGATCGAACATCGAACCCATCAGCGCGCCGAGAATCATGCTCTTGAATTCATAGTCGATATAGAAATGCACGACAGAGCCCTGCCCGCCATCGGCAGCCGGCTCGAACCGCCAGCGGTTGTCGAGATATTTGAACGGGCCTTCGATATATTTCACGTCGATCGCCTGTTCGGCCGGATTGAGCAGCACCTGGGTGGTGAAGGTCTCGCGGATCGCCTTGTAGCCCACGGTCATGTCGGCGAGCAGCAGCGTCTTTCCATCCCGCTCCTTGGTCGAACGGATGGAGAGAGCCTCGCAGAGAGGCAGGAATTCCGGATAGCGCTCGACGTCGGCGACGAGAGCGTACATCTTTTCGGGGCTGTGCTTGACGGGGCGGCGGATTTCGAACTTGGGCATGATCTGCAGTTAAGCGGACACCCTTTCAAGATCAAGCCCCGACGAGATCTAGCAGCTCGCGCGTCTGCCGCCGCGATGTGAGAACCAAGACAGGCTTATCGCCGGCGGTCTGCTGAAGGGCCGCAATGACGCGCGGAGCAAAAACGGCCTCCCAGGTCCAGACGAAGCGAAAGAACTCCCAATCGACCTTTTCCGGGCAACCGACCGCCATCTCAGGACGCGTCTCGCCTCGGTGTCTGGCCCAGCGGCTCAGTATCCCCCAGACATTGAGGTAGCGCGGCATCCGTACCCAGATCACCAGATCGCTACGCGGGACGCGGATATCGAAGGTCGAAGTATTGGTGCCGTCCATCACCCAGCGATTCCCGGCGATCAGACGCCTGGTGCGCGCAAGCTGATCTTCCTTGTCGCGCTGAATCCAGCCCGGCAGCCAAAGCACGTCGCGATCGATCGAGATATAGTCGAGCGCAAATCGCCGGCCGAGCTTCTGGGAGAGTGTCGACTTGCCGCCGCCCGAGCAGCCGATGACGAGAACGCGATCGGAATGCACAAGCATTTTTGCCGCATCCGCGATATTCACGGAGCGTATCGCAACTCGCTCGGATGTGATGTCCACCGTCAGCCTCCCCCGCTTTCAGTTTGATAAATTTCAAGTTAAAGAAATTTAATGTGCCCAAGGGCCGAGTTGTAATGTACCTGACATCGCAATCCGCGCTATATTGGTGCGTTGCAACATTCTGAAGACAAAACCATCCGAAAGACGCATACCCATGGACGATTTCGCACAGATGATAAAGCTGCTCGAATCCGCGAAGCAGCTCGCAGACATGAATGGGTTGCCGATGCTTGCCTATTTCATCGAAATGGCAAAGGGCGAGACGCGCGGACACAAGGCCACGCTGCGGGAACGCAGGCACGGCCAGGACAAGCCCCGCAAGATCGAGGCAGCCGAATAAGGATAAGACGCCGGGTGCCGCCTATTCGGCGGCAGCCAGCAGCTTCTTTTCGCGGTTCGCCTTGAGCCGCGCGAAATCGTCGCCGGCATGGTGCGACGAACGGGTCAGCGGGCTCGACGAGACCATCAGGAAACCCTTCGTATAGGCGACCGTCTCGTAAGACTTGAACTCTTCCGGCGTGACGAACTTCATCACCGCATGATGCTTGCGGGTCGGCTGCAGATACTGGCCGATCGTCAGGAAGTCCACGTCTGCGGTGCGCAGGTCATCCATCAGCTGCAGCACTTCGTTCCGCTCTTCACCCAGGCCGACCATGATGCCGGACTTGGTGAACATGGTGGGATCAAGTTCCTTGACCCGCTGCAGGAGCCGGATCGAGTGGAAATAGCGGGCGCCGGGACGAACCGTCAGGTAGTTGCCCGGTACGGTTTCCATATTGTGGTTGAAGACGTCGGGCTTGGCGGCGACGACGCGCTCCAGCGCACCCGGCTTCTTCAGGAAGTCCGGCGTCAGGATCTCGATCGTCGTATTCGGCGAGGCCGCACGGATCGCCCAGATCACCTTTTCGAAATGCTCCGCGCCACCGTCCTCTAAATCGTCACGGTCGACGGAGGTGATGACGACATGTTCGAGGCCCATCTGCTTGACGGCCTTGGCGACGTTTTCCGGCTCGGCCATATCGAGCGCATTCGGCTTGCCGGTCGCGACATTGCAGAAGGCGCAGGCGCGGGTACAGATCTCGCCCATGATCATGAAGGTCGCGTGCTTCTTGTCCCAGCACTCGCCGATATTCGGGCAGCCCGCTTCCTCGCAGACCGTGACGAGCTTGTGCTCCTTCACGATCGATCGGGTTTCCTGGTAGCCCTTGGAAACCGGCGCCTTAACGCGGATCCATTCGGGCTTGCGCAGAACCTCGGTATCCGGGCGATGCGCCTTTTCCGGATGGCGGACGCGCTTCTCATCAGTGAGATTCGTCCTGTCGAGAATGGTGACCATCTGTAACTGTCCTCAACCGCTCATATGGCGGGTATCGTCAACGTCTGACGAGTTTTGCGACGAATAGCAAAATGCACGAGCCGACGAAACCCTGCACCAGGTAACCCAGCCATCCGCTGGCGACATGGATGTTTGCGCTGTCGAAGATCGCATTGGCCAGAACTGCACCGACAATGCCGATCACGATGTTCATGAAGATGCCGAAGCGCATGTCCATCAGCTTGCCGGCCAGCCAACCCGCCAAGCCCCCGATGATGATTGCCGCAAACCAGCCCACGCCCATAGATAACTCCGTTAAATTCTTGCACTCGATATGGGAGGTTGTCTGCCCATCCGCAATGCTTTCCCCGACGTCTCTCGCCTCGGGGAAAGCCCCCCTCACCCCGCCTCCGCTACGCTCGGCGACCCTCTCCCCGAGGGGAGAGGAGGAACGGCAACGGCTCGTCAAGCTCCCTCTTCTCCCCTCGGGGAGAAGGTGCCCGAAGGGCGGATGAAGGGGATTTCTCCACTTAAGCGTTCAGCACCCGTCCATACGCATCAAGCACGCTTTCCTTCATCGATTCCGACAGTGTCGGATGCGGGAAGATGGTGTGCATCAGGTCTTCCTCGGTCGTCTCGAGGTTCATGGCGACGACGAAGCCCTGGATGAGTTCGGTGACTTCCGCGCCGACCATATGGGCGCCGAGCAGTTCGCCGGTCTTCTTGTCGAAGATCGTCTTGACCATGCCCTGGTCCTCGCCGAGCGCGACGGCCTTGCCGTTTGCGGCAAACGAGAAGCGGCCGACGCGGATGTCGCGGCCCTGCTCCTTGGCCTTGGCTTCCGTGAGGCCGACCGAGGCGACCTGCGGATTGCAGTAGGTGCAGCCCGGGATCTTGCTCTTGTCGGTGGCGTGGACATTCGGAAGGCCGGCGATCTTCTCGACGCAGACGACCGCCTCGTGCTCGGCCTTGTGGGCGAGCAGCGGACCGCCGGCGACGTCGCCGATCGCGTAGATGCCCTCGACGTTGGTCTTGCCGTAGCCGTCGATGACGACGAAGCCGCGATCGGTCTTCACGCCGGCAGCTTCCAATCCGATGTTTTCTATGTTCGCCTGCACGCCGATGGCCGAGATCATCCGGTCAGCGGTGATCTTTTCGGACGAACCGTCCTTCTTTTCAATCGTCGCGGTGATCGAGTTGGAACCCTTCTCGACCTTGGCGACCTTGGCCTCCAGATGGATCTTGATGCCCTGCTTTTCGAACTGCTTCTTGGCGAAGGTCGAAATCTCGGCGTCTTCCACCGGCATGACCTGGCTCATGATCTCGACGACGGTGACGTCGACGCCCATGGCATTATAGAAGCTCGCGAATTCGATGCCGATGGCGCCCGAGCCCATGACGAGCAGCGACTTCGGCAGCTCTTCCGGCTTCATCGCTTCGAAATAGGTCCAGATCAGCTTGCCTTCCGGCTCGATGCCGGGAAGCGCGCGCGGACGGGCGCCGGTCGCAACGATGATGTGCTTGGCGGTATAGGTGCCCTCGCCGAGCGTGTTCTTCGGCACCGGACCCTGCGGCTGGACGACCGGCTTGGAAATCTTGCCGACGACGATCTCGCCCGGCTTGGTGATCTTGGCTTCACCCCAGATGATGTCGACCTTGTTCTTCTTGAACAGGAATCCGACGCCATTGTTCATGCGGGCGGCAATACCGCGCGAACGGGCAACGATAGCCTTGACGTCCGGCTTGATCGAGCCCTCCAGCGTCAGGCCGTAATCCTTGGCGTGCTGGGCGGTGTGCATGACATCGGCGGTTCTGAGCAGCGCCTTGGTCGGGATGCAGCCCCAGTTGGAGCAGATGCCGGCGAGATGTTCGCGCTCGACGACGGCAACCTTCATGCCGAGCTGGGCCGCGCGGATCGCCGCGATATAGCCGCCCGGACCGGCGCCTATGACGATGAGATCGTAGGATTGAGCCATTGTTTCCTGCCTTTATCCTTGCATTTCCATTGGGCGGCCAGCAATCCGCGGCCTGCCATGTGAATTCTTCGTTGCTACAAACCGAGCATCATGCGGACGATCGGCTCGAGGCCGCGTCCGATGGCGCGGGTATTTTCGGCATCGAGATGAACGCCATCGACCGGACTGGTCTTCGCCACCGAACCGGCATCGAAAAAGCCGCAGCCGAGATCATCCGCGAGATCGCGATAGAGCGAGGCGAGCATCGTCGATTCCTCTCTCGTGCCGCGATAGACGGCCGAGAAGATCGGATCGGCCGTCTCGCTGAACGAGGGCGGTGAGACGATCAGGACATCCGGCGCATCGAAGTCGAAGGAATAGTCGTGATGGCGGATCAGCCCGACCAGCCGCTGGATGCCGGCGCGCGCGGCATGTGCCGAGCCCGCAATCATCGGCTTCAGGTCGTTGGTGCCGAGCATGACGATGACGAGATCGATCGGCATATGGCTGTGCAGCACCGTCGGCAGGTTCTTCACGCCATTGCGGTCGCAATCGGCCAGATGATCGTCATAACCGGTGGTACGGCCGTTCAGCCCTTCGGCGATGACCGTGACCTGCTCGCCAAGCGCCGCCTCCAGCACGCTCGGCCAGCGGTCTTCATAGGCATGACGACCACGGCCTTGCGCGTCAAAACCCCAGGTCAGGCTGTCGCCGAAGCAGAGAACGGTTTTCATGGGCGCACCTGCTGTTCCCCTCCCCCTTGTGGGGAGGGGCTGGGGGTGGGGGTGGCCAACGCCATTTCAATTCGCCTCAATACCGAAGGCATGTCCAACATCACTTCCCGGTTCGAGAAACGCATCACGCGAAACTCCTGGCCCCTCAGATAGGCATCCCGCTCATTGTCGCGAATACGCTGATCCCGGTCCTCGTGAATTTTTCCGTCCACTTCGACGATCAGGCGCCGATCGAGGCTGACGAAGTCGGCAACATAAGGACCGATAGCCATCTGGCGGCGGAAATGCGTGCCGGAAATCTCGGATAATTCCTTGCGAAGCGCCGTCCAGAGACGGCGTTCCGCATCGGTCATCGTCCTGCGTAGCTTCAGGGCGTTCCGGGCAGCGGATACGCTAGGCGGATTTGGTTTCTCTCGATTCCATGCCATCCAACGCACCTCCGGTCGATCCACCCCCACCCGTCCGCTCACGCGGACACCCTCCCCGCAAGGGGGAGGGAGACACGAACTACACCAGCATCGACATCGGATTTTCGATGTAGCGCTTGAAGGCGGAAGCCAGTTCCGCGCCGAGCGCGCCGTCGATGACGCGATGGTCGAAGGCGAAGGTCGCGGTCATCACCGTGCCGACTTCGATCTTGCCGCCGCGAACGACCGGCTTCTCGACGCCGGCGCCGATTGAAACGATCGAGGCCTGCGGCAGGTTGACGATCGAGGTGAAGCTCGAGACGCCGAACATGCCGAGGTTGGAGACCGAAGTGGTGCCGCCCTGGTATTCTTCCGGCTTCAGCTTCTTGTCGCGGGCCCGCTTGGCGAGATCCTTGACCTCGTTGGAGATGACCGAAAGCGACTTCTCCTCGGCCTTGCGGACGATCGGCGTGATCAGGCCGTCCGGGATCGACACGGCAACGCCGACATCGGCGTGCTTGTGCAGAACGCGGGCGGTCGAGGTCCAAGAGGCGTTCGCCATCGGGACATCGCGCAGCGCAAGCGCCATCGCCTTGATGATGAAGTCGTTGACCGAGAGCTTGAAGGCCGGAACCTCGCCCTTCTCCGTCTTCTTCACCGGTGCCGAGGCATTGATCTCGCCGCGCAGCTTCAGCATGGCGTCGAGTTCGCAATCCATCGAGACGGTATAGGCCGGAACGGTCTGGCTCGATTCGGTGAGGCGCGAGGCGATCGTCTTGCGCATGCCGTCATGCGGCAGAAGCTCGTAGGAGCCTTCCGCGAACAGCTTGAGCACGTTGTCGTCCGACGGACCCTTTGCCATGGCCGGAGCAGCAGCGCCGCCAGCCGGTGCGGCAGCAGCCGGAGCCGCCTTGGCGCCACCGGAAGACACGGCCTTCTCGATATCTGCCTTCACGACGCGGCCATGCGGGCCGGAGCCGGTGACGGCGGACAGGTCGAGACCGGCTTCCTTGGCGAGACGACGGGCGAGCGGCGAGGAGAACACGCGCTTGCCATCGGCAACCGGCGCCGGGGTCGATGCAGCCGGAGCAGCATCGGTGATCGGCTTGTCGGTCTTAGGCGCTTCCGAAGCGGTTTCAGCCTTGGCGGCCTCTGCCTTCGGAGCGTCGGACTTCTCTTCGGTCTTGGCAGCTTCTGCCTTCGGCGCAGAACCACCGCCGGAGGACGCGGCCGCCGAAACGTCTTCGCCTTCCTCGGCGAGGATTGCGATCAGGGCGTTGACCTTGACACCGTCCGTGCCGGCCGGCACGACGAGCTTGGCGACAACGCCTTCATCGACGGCTTCGACTTCCATCGTCGCCTTGTCGGTCTCGATCTCGGCGATCACGTCGCCGGACTTGACCGTGTCGCCTTCCTTGACCAGCCACTTGGAAAGGTTGCCCTCTTCCATGGTCGGAGAAAGGGCAGGCATTGTGATGTTGATAGGCATCGGGACCTCCCCTTACTTGTAGCAGACGGTCTTCACCGCCTGGACGACTTCACCGACATTCGGCAGCGCCAGCTTTTCGAGGTTCGCCGCGTAAGGCATCGGAACGTCCTTGCCGGCGATCGTCAGGACCGGCGCATCGAGATAATCGAAGGCCTGCTGCATGACGCGGGTGGCGATTTCGGTGCCGACCGAGTTCTGCGGATAGCCTTCCTCGACGGTGACCAGACGGCCGGTCTTCTTCACCGATTCGATGACGGTCGGCAGGTCCATCGGGCGGATGGTGCGAAGGTCGATCAGCTCGACATCGATGCCTTCCTTCGTCAGTTCCTCGACCGCCTTGACCGCATAGGTCATGCCGATGCCGAAAGAGACGACAGTGACGTCGGTGCCCTTCTTGTGGATGCGCGCCTTGCCGATCGGCAGGACGAAGTCATCCAGCTTCGGAACGTCGAAATGCTGGCCGTAGAGGATCTCGTTTTCGAGGAAGACGACCGGGTTAGGATCACGGATCGCGGCCTTGAGCAGGCCCTTGGCGTCGGCTGCCGTGTAGGGCATGACGACCTTGAGGCCCGGGATCTGGCTGTACCAGGCCGCATAGTCCTGGCTGTGCTGTGCGCCGACGCGGGCGGCAGCGCCGTTCGGGCCGCGGAACACGATCGGAGCGCCCATCTGGCCACCCGACATATACAGCGTCTTGGCAGCCGAGTTGATGATCTGGTCGATCGCCTGCATGGCGAAGTTGAAGGTCATGAACTCGACGATCGGCTTCAGGCCCGCCATCGCAGCACCGACGCCAACGCCGGCAAAGCCGTGTTCGGTGATCGGAGTGTCGATGACACGACGGGCGCCGAATTCCTGCAGCAAGCCCTGCGTAATCTTGTAGGCGCCCTGATATTCGGCGACTTCCTCACCCATAACGAACACGTCGCCATCGCGGCGCATTTCTTCAGCCATGGCGTCGCGCAGCGCTTCACGCACCGTGGTCGACACCATTTCGGTGCCGGCCGGGATGTCCGGGTCGTTGGCGACATCGATCTTCGGCTGGGCCGGGACCTTGTCGGAAGCGGACGATGCTTCGTCCTTGGCTTCGCGGGCCTTGCCGCCGGCAGCGTCCGAAGTCGCAGCCGGAGTGTCGGCATCCGCCTTGGCAGGCTCTGCCGGCTTTTCGGCCGACTGGTCGGACGAGATCGCATCGGCGCTTTCGCCTTCGGCGAGCAGGACCGCGATCTTGGTGTTGACCTTGACGTTTTCGGTGCCGGCTTCGACCAGCAGCTTGCCGATCACGCCTTCATCGACGGCTTCCACTTCCATGGTCGCCTTGTCGGTTTCGATTTCGGCGATCACGTCGCCGGAGGTGACCTTGTCACCTTCTTTTTTCAGCCACTTGGAAAGCGTGCCTTCCTCCATCGTCGGAGAAAGCGCGGGCATCAGGATATCGATTGGCATAGGGTTCCCTCCCCGCGATCAGAGCAGAATGTCGGTGTAGAGCTCGGACGCATCCGGCTCGGGATCGTTCTGGGCGAAATCGGCACTGTCCGAGACGACGTCGCGGATGTCCTTGTCGATTGCCTTCAGCTCGTCTTCGGTAGCCCAGCCGCCGTCGAGGATGCGCATGCGCACCTGTTCGATCGGGTCCTGCTCGGAGCGCATCTTCTGCACTTCTTCCTTGGTCCGGTACTTGGCCGGGTCCGACATGGAGTGACCACGGTAACGATAGGTCAGCATTTCGAGGATGATCGGACCCTTGCCGGCGCGGCAATGGGCAAGCGCCTCTTCACCGGCAGCGCGGACGGCACGAACGTCCATGCCATCGACCTGGATGCCAGGAATGCCGAAGCCGGAACCACGCAGCGAATAGTTCGACTGCGCCGTCGCGCGGGCGGTCGAGGTGCCCATGGCGTAACGGTTGTTCTCGACGATATAGACGATCGGCAGCTTCCAGAGTGCTGCCATGTTGAAGCTCTCGTAGACCTGGCCCTGGTTGGCAGCGCCGTCGCCGAAATAGGCGACCGAGACACTGTCATTTCCGCGGTAGGAATTGGCGAAGGCCAGACCGGTGCCGAGCGAGACCTGCGCACCGACGATGCCGTGGCCGCCGTAGAAATGCTTTTCCTTGGAGAACATGTGCATCGAGCCGCCCTTCCCCTTGGAATAGCCGCCCTTGCGTCCGGTGAGCTCGGCCATGACGCCGCGAGCACTCATGCCGGTCGCCAGCATGTGACCGTGGTCACGATAGGCCGTGATAACCTGGTCGCCTTCCTTCTGCGCCATCTGCATGCCGACGACGACAGCTTCCTGGCCGATGTAAAGGTGACAGAAGCCGCCGATGAAGCCCATGCCGTAAAGCTGGCCGGCCTTTTCTTCGAAACGGCGGATGAGCAGCATTTCGCGATAGGCGTGCAGCTCGTCGTCCTTGTTGAAGTCCGGCGTGTTCTTGCCGGTAAACTCCTTCGAAGCGGTCCTGGAAGCTGTTTTCGTTGCAGACTTTGCCGCGGGCTTGCGGCCGGACGTAGACGCGGATTTTGCTTGCGCCATCGATCCCTCCCTATGTGCTGCTCTTATGAACGAGAGGGCCGCCATGTCAAAATGACGCACCCTGGTTTCGCCGCGTAACATAGGGAAGAAAGCACGACCCAGCAATGCCATAATTGCATGGCACACATTCTTTTCAAGTCATTGAAATAACTTGAGAAATATCAAGTTAACCGGAATTCGGTTAATTCAGAAATAGTTGTTGAAGATGACGATTTCGTCCGAGCGCGAAACATTAAGCTGATACCGCGCGATTTCGTCCAGCATGTCCTTGTCGAGCGAGCCGTCGCTCATCAGATGCACCTGCCGCTCCAGCGCCTCTCGCTTGGCGGTCAGCGCCGCAAGCTCGGCGCTGCGCGCCAGCCGCTGCTTCTCAAAATTTTCGGTGGCGATCAGTCCGAGATCGCCATGGATCGAATGATAGCCGAAATAGGAGAGGAAAGCGACGGTGATGGCAGGAAGGACGAAACCACCGAACTTTCTCTTCTTATGATGTTTTGTCCACATGCCTCTTCGACGCCCTGATCCTACGCGGCAGGATCAGCTTCATGGATCCTGATGACAGTTGGTCCAAAATCGCAGAACTTGCTTAAGCATTCGTTTCTTCTGTGCGACGCAAAAAGGCCCGCGCTGGTGAACTGACCCCGGAAAGTTGGACCCAACTTTTCGGGGTTTTGCATGTCTAGATACAGCATATCGTTCAAGCAGTCGGTGGTGTCTGCCTATGCGGGTGGTACGGATGGTTTCCGTGCGATCGGCACTCGGTTCGGGATTGATCATTCGACGGTTCGCAAGTGGGTGGCAATCCATGCGGCTCACGGTCTTTCGGGGCTGGAGAAGAAGTTCAGCCGCTACGATGCCGAGTTCAAGCTATCGGTACTTCATCGGATATGGGAAGATGGGCTTTCCCATCGTCAGGCTGCGGCGGTTTTCAACATCCGCAACAAGAGCAGTATTGCCGATTGGGAGAGGCGCTACGAACGCGGCGGAAC
>NZ_FOKM01000035.1 GCF_900111905.1 Rhizobium sp. NFR07
GTCGCGCCGCCGTCAGGCTCGTCCAGATCCTTGCACCCGTCATAAACCTGCCGCTTGCTAGCGCGAAGCAGCTGCAGGAGGCTAGGCGGCGTTTCGGCGTGCTCGTGAATGTCTTGGCTGACGTGACGGAAAACGGGAACAAGGTGCCCCTATCGGCGGTTGTATGGCCTCGCGACATCATGAAGAGGGTAAATCATGTCGAATACTGGAAAGGGCCGCGAACAGGATCGCGCCAAAGTCGCCGGCGGACAGGAACATGAAGTTCGTTACGAGGCGGACAAGGAGAACGTTTCCAAGGCCGCTGTAAAAGATGCCGTGCATGAGGTCGGCAACGGCCGTGACAAAGTTGAGGCTGAGCTGGATCGTAAAAAGTGATGGCATCAACCGATCAGTTTTCGAGCAACTTTGTCAGCCTTGCGTCCAGCGCCATGGTCCGCAAAGCGCTGCAGAGCCATCCTTCGCGCCAGCCACCGCCCAATGACGGCGACTTCGCCGCTCTTCTCACCCGTTTGAGTGAAGCGGAAAAAACACGTGATCAGGACCGCTAGGCGGCAAAGCAGCCTTGTCCGCCATCGCTGATCGTTCCAGGTTCGCCGTGTAGCTGCGCCATACTCCCGGCGCGTCTGCTTTCCCCGGAGGTCCTGACCTCCCAATTAAGGGCCGCGCTCGCGCTGGCCCTTTTCTTTCGCCCCCCTTAGCCTGTTTTGTCGCTATCCAGTTTAGGGGCGAGCGTTGTCCATGTGTCGCGCTCTGCCATTGAAGGCGGCTCCACCGCGAACTAAGTTCCGAAGCTTCAACTCGAAAGGAATGCTTATGTCCACCAGTTCGACTGCACCCGAACCACTCGTCAGCAAAGCCGTGCTTTATGCCGGTCATGGCGGACCTGAGGTTGTCTTGGTCGGTGAGCGCCCTGTGAGGGCACCAGGCCCTGGGGAGGTCCGAATCAAGGTGGTTGCCGCGGCCATAAATCCCACCGACATCCTGATGCGCGACATCGGATATGGCGCCCCGCAGCCTGCGACGCCAGGCATGGATGCGGCCGGGATCATTGAGGCGACCGGCGAAGGCGTCACGCACATTTCTGTCGGTGACGAGGTTATGGCCGCATTATCTCCGGTGCGACCGGAAGGCGGAGCGCAACAGTCCTACATAGTGGTGCCGGCTGCATCCGTTGTGCGCAAGCCCCATGGCATAAGCCTTGCCGAGGCTGCAACTGTGCCAATGAACGGCCTCACTGCGCTCTATGCTCTTGACCACGCCGGATTAACGTCTGGCATGACCTTCGCTGTTACTGGTGGTGCCGGTTGGCTTGCCTACCAGGCCATCGTCATTGCGAAGCAGCACGGGCTTCGCGTGATTGCTGATGCCAAGGCCGAAGAGATTGACCTTGTACGCGGATATGGAGCCGACATCGTGGTCGAGCGCGGCACGGGTTTTGCCGAAGCCATGCGTCGAGAGGTTCCCGATGGCGTTGATGCGCTTCTCGACACCGCGCTGCTCGCGGAAAAGACTTTCCCTGCCATCAAGGACGGGGGGATCTACATTCCAGTTCGAGGTGCGATCGACGTACCGAGTGAGCGCGGCATACAAGTTCGGCCGGTTCTTGTGTACGAGGTACTTGATCGGACGGATTGGCTCGAAGCTTTGCGCGACGATGTCGATGCTGGACTGATCGTTCCGAAAGTAGCTGCCGAATATGCAGTAGACAAGATTGGTGAAGCGCATCGTTTTCTTGAATCGGGAGGAGTGCGAGGGCGGCCTGTTCTGGTTTTCTAATTGGACTGCTGTGAGGTCCTGCCTCCCAATTGAGGGCCGCGCTCGCGCTGGCCCTTTTCTTTCGCCCTATAGCGTGTTGACGATCGGCTTTTTGGTGTCCGTCCCGTCATAGCGGGATGAGTTCACCTCACGGCCGACACGATAACACACCAGCTGGTCATCAATCTGGCGATCGAGCAAAAGCGCTTTGGCGTCTTGGCCCTTGATGTCGGTATCGAGCCAGACGCTGTAACAAACCGGATCGAGTATGATCGGCATTCGCGTATGGATGTGGGCGATATGAGGGGCGGCTGGCGCGGCGATGATCGTGCAGCTAGTCACGCCAAGCTCTCCGTTATGCGCCTACAGACCGACGAAAGATAACCGCTTGCCCTCGGGCATCTGCAACAGCCAAGGGTCCTTCTTGCCGTCCTCGGCGCTCGTCGTCCATTCGAAATACCCGTCGGCCGGGATGAGACAGCACTTCGAGTTCCACGGCACTCAAAACGCACCGGACGTGTCGACGGTCTCGATCCGCGCGTTGAACATCGCGGCTTTGGGCATTTCCTTGGCGAAGAACGGCACGAGCCACCAGCGACCGTAATCGACCTCAAGTTCTCCGGCCTTGTCCTTATGGGCGAAGTATACGCTCTGCGTTGGTGCAATATTGTATTGCGGCGGCATGTTGGATGGCGGCGGGGCAGGGTTGTGGATGCTGTAAAGCGCATGAATCTCGGCCCAGGTCATCTCATTGGTGTAACGCCCGCACATTATGGCAATCCCGTTTCAATCCTATCCGTTCTGTTGAATAGCATGCGGAGAGGGCTGCTGCTCCGGCTGGCCCGGCGTGAAAAAGACCATGTAGACGCCGGCAATGACAATCGCGATTGCGAAAATAACTGCGGCGAACGTCATCATACCGAACCGTGCTTTGCCTTCGCTACTCATATCTCATCCTTCGGAAGCTCATCGTGGGCGTTTTTCAGGCCCTCTTCAGCCTTCTCCTTTAGCAGCTCGCGGTTCTTGTCGGCTTGTTCCCCGCCTGCGGAGCGGGCAGCATCACTTTCCCGCGCGTTCTTTTGATCGGTCATATCAAGCTCCTGTTGCATTGCGGATGGCGTTCAACAAAGCGGCAAGCACCTGCTCGCCCTCGCCTGTGATCGCGGCGCGATCGCCGTTAATCTGGATTAGCCCTGCTTCCTCCAACTCCATTTGACCAGCAGAACTGGCCTTGTGGCCGGCACCATCATTGAGGACGGCTTCCTTCACAGGCTCGCCACTGGTGAGTTCGTGGTAGGCTGCGAAGACGAGAATGGATCTAGCTGCATCGCTGAGATTCATTGTTGGCTCCTGTTGTGCAATGCACCCCAACAATTCGCAGAGCAGTTCGATCCAAGAAACTAGAGCGGAACGGTGTGACGGCCGCCGTGTTGACTCTGCAAGCGAGCCTGAGCGGCCGAAGATGGACCTACGCGGCGTCATGACCGGATGGCGATTTGAAGGCCGCTCCACCGCTGCAATCAAGGAGATGAGAACCGCCTGTCGTCTAGGTCCTGTTGACAAAGTGGATTCCAAAATCAGCAAAAGCGTGATTCAAGACTGCTTTTTAGGAGGCAGTTTTGGCTCGCGGCGACCTGACAGAAATGGAATGGCGGATTATCGAGGGGTTGTTGCCCACTGAACGCGGCAGGAAGTCCCGACCGTCGCACGATAATCGGCAATATCTGAACGGTATGCTGCTGTCCTTCGGGTCGGATGCCCCTGGCGCGACATGCATGAGTGATACGGAAAGTGGAATTCAGTCTATGTGCGCTTCCGCCGTTGGGCCGAACAAGGCGTTTGAGACGCCCTGCTTGAGACCCTCGTCGAACTGGGGCTGGCGGATGACTGGCAGCACATGATCGACAGCACCACTGTTCGCGGCCATTCGCAGGCGGCGGGAGCAAAAGGGGGACTTATCAGGAGGCTTTTGGTCGATCACGCGGCGGCTTTACGACGAAAATCCACGCCCGAGCAGACGGTCAGGGCCGCCCTCTTGGCTTCGTCCTGACAGGCGGCGAAGCCTCGGACTACAACACCGTTCCTGACTTGCTGGCGATACCGGTCGGCAAGCCGCGACTGTTCCTCGCCGACAAAGGCTACGACGGTGACTTCCTGCGTGAAGAGCTTCTGATCCACGGTATCAGGCCGGTCATTCCGCCAAAGGCCAACCGAAAGAACCCGCCTGCCTGCGACTTTCGGGTTTACAAGAATCGAAACCGCATCGAGCGGATGTTCAACCGTCTCAAGCAGTTCCGGCGCGTCGCGACCCGATACGATAAGACATGAAAATCCTTCTCAGCATTCCTCGCCCTGGCAGCCGCAAAGATATGGCTACCGTACTTTGTCAACAGGACCCGAGAGGCTTTTCGTGTCCCTCGCAGAGGACCGCATTTCTTTCCGAGCGGCGGACTTGGTCGCCACCGCCTTCGCACGATTCTTGCGGGTTTCGGCATTCGCGGCAGTCCCCTCGTCCCTGAAGCGCGCGCGGTTTTGTTGGCGGCAGTTTTCGAAGCCTTGTTGTCCTTAGTCGAATTTTCGGCAGTAGCCATAGTGTTCTCTCCCATGCGATGCCATTGACTTGGCGGGGCAGAATGAGCTCCCTGAGGCAAGGTTCCGAACAATAGTACTGATGGTCGGCTCCCAAAGAAAATCACGTCGAGCGTAACGACCCGTTATTCTTGGCGAAACGCTGTTGTAAGGAGCCTCTCTTCCTCAAGGCGACCGTTGCCAGGCGATATTTCGTCATACAGATGCGATCGCAGTCCCACATGCGTTTTATCCAACAGGTGATTGATGTCCAAGCCAACCGCGATCATGCTTCTCTGCCAAGGCCTGACAGGTCTCTCGTGAACCTTGCCTTCATAGCTAACAAGGCGTCGGTTTAAGCGATATTGAACATCGGGATAGTGGTCTGAAAGGCGAGATCCGACGAAATTCTTACGCGGGAGACCGATCGATACGACGTCTTGCTCTGCAGCTAGCGTTGCAAGTCGCCGCAGTTTCCTGACCGATTCCACTGCCAAAGCCTCGTCTGCATCGATTTGCAAAACCCAGTCAGACTCGCTGAGATCCTGAATGTAATTACGCTGCGATCCAAAATCTCGATTGAGATTACGGGTTAGCACTTTACAGTGTGGAGGTGCGGACAAATTCTTGGACTGCTTATGCTGCAGTTCCGAGGTTTCGGCGGTATTCGGCGGGGCTAAAGCCGCCGAGTGAGAGCTTTATGCGATGCTGATTGTACCACCGGATGTAGGAATGCAGCTGCTGCATGAAGTCGTCGGCGGTCGTATCGATCGAAGTACGATTATAGAACATCTCGTTTTTCAGCCGCCCAAAGAACCCCTCGCAGGCCGAGTTGTCCGGCGAGCACCCTTTACGTGACATAGACCGGATCAGTTGAGCTCGTTGCATACGGGACAACCAGCCGGGCCAGCGATAATGGGCACCCCGATCCGAGTGCACAATAGGTCGGTCGGCACTGCCGGTGATTGTTTCGATCGCGGCATCAAGCATCGTGTTCACGAGCTGGGCATCTGGACGCGTGCTCACAGACCAACTGACCACGAGGCCATCGAAACAATCGATCATGGGCGACAGATACACTTTGCCAGCTGGCAGGTGGAATTCGGTGATATCGGTAAGCCACTTCTCGTTGGGCCTCGCAGCGTGGAAATCACGATTGACCAAATTGTCCGGCGCAGGGTCTAATT
>NZ_FOKM01000018.1 GCF_900111905.1 Rhizobium sp. NFR07
CCCGGCCGCATAGCTGGAGCAATCTGGACTGGAACGAAGGCCGCGACCGATTGCGAAGGACGCTGCTCCAGGGCCTTCTTTATCCACTTGCGTACGAGATTGGCATTCACGCCCTGTTCCCGCGCAAGTCGAGAGACCGAAACGCCGGGTTCTAAACACGCTGCAACGAGCCGATCACGCGAAGCAGGATCATATCGACGGCGGCCGTCGCGACCAACAAGCCGTACCTTCAGTTTAGGAGCATCTTCATCCATGTTTTGGTGTCCACTTATTTTGGTGGACACCTCATGCCTGAGAGTACAGCGCTTCAGAAGGTGCGCAGAAATTCGCGCTTACGAAGTGCCTTATGAAGCCAGGTGTTCATTTCCGCAGAGCCATTGAGCTCGCCGCTATAGCCCAGCTCTTCTGCCAGTTCCTTGCGTTCGGTAAGGCTGGCATCCATTCCAAGAGCCTTCATGAGGTCGACGATGGAATGCTTCCAGTCAAGCTTCTGACCGCTTCGGGCAACTGCCGCGTCGAGAACCGGCGCAACCTCCACCGTGCGGCTTGAAACGGTCGAAGGGCTCGACGATGTCGATGCGGACGCTCCAGCGGTTGCAGGGACAGCCTGGCCAGTGCCCCCGACGGGAGGCGCAGTCGTCGCAGCAGGCTCAGGTATCGACGACGGTGCTGGCGTTGGTTCCGCTGCGGTCGGGGATGCAGGAGACGCATGGGCCTCGCCAAAGATAGCGTCCTTGATCCTGGTAAATATGCTCACGTTATTCTCCTCGTAATTGGTGTGCGATGAACAACACTCCTTGGTGCTCTCTGTTCCGAGGGTTAAGCCAGATGATGCATTTTTCCGGCGCGACCAACAAATGTGGTCCCTAGGGCCTATTTCCCCGGTGCGAACCCGAGTGCCGCAGAACCGGCGCCGGCACCTGATCGGCTGTGCGGACCAATGCTCGCGGCATGGCGCTTGTTTTTCGTCAGTACGGCCCCGACATGGTGTCCGTCGCCCCTCCCTGATCAGCCGCGAGGCTGTGCGAGTTCATGCGATCGACCACTTGCCGGTCCGGGAACTTGCTGCTTTTCTTGTTGTTAGTGCACGCCGGCGGCAAGGCCGGTGCAGGTCATAAGGAGCATGCGATGCAAAACATCGTCTGGAACAGCCGCTCCTCGCCAGAGGCAAACTCGTTTCAGGCCCGTTGGAAGCCTGTAATTTCCTTTAGAATGGATTGGCCTGACGTCAGGAACGGACTTTGCTGCGGCGGGTGCCCGCATCTGAAAGCGGTGGACGGTCGGGCGACGCCCGATGAAACGCGTGAATTTTTCGAGGCAGCCCCGCGTTTGGCAAGCTTGAAATCGCGCCAATAAGACTATCTCTGCTGCAATTCGTCCTGACACGAATGAAAAGGCTGGCACTGTGATCGAGAGCGCTTGTCCGGGCGAGGTCGCGCCGCGTCTGCGTCAGGTGTAACAAGAACGTCGCTGCTGCGGAGCCGGACCGCGGGAGACACCGCTTGCTGTCATCGCGCTGACACCGCCGGTCACGAACGAAACGGATGCATTGCTGCGCGCAGCAATCGTTGCAGGAGGCAAATACGACCATGTCGACCATTTTCAACGTTGATCAATTGAACACGATCAGAGATGCCCATCTTGCGTGGTGCGCGGCAAATTCAGTCGATCCAAAGAGCCCTTTGGGTGGAGAAGCTGTGGGCATAATGCTCAAGGCATTCGGCGCAGATTGCCATCGGGCGGATGACCTGATCGGCGCGCTCGATCGCCATATGGACGAGCGCGGACGCCATGTTCAGCTGGGCTCGTCTGCGATCCCGACCGACCAGTCGTCTTCAATAGATAAGTAAGTCAAACCGAGAAACACTTTGATTCTTCCGGCGGCGGCTACCGGAACGCCCCGACGATTGTGCTGCACCGGGGTGTCTGAGTGACAATCATCGTTATGGATACCTGTTCTGGCGGGTGCGAGACGCGACGTTACGGCGAAGTGATGCATCGCGGGTGCGTCTGTCGCTCGGCAGCATGGCACGTCCGCAATCGCGAGCGCTGTCATATCGCCTCCTGGACCAGCAAGCCTGTTCACACCACATCAGAGGCTCGTTATCGCGGGGCCTGGCGAAACGGCCAGGTCTTCAAGTCTACCGCACCAGTTGTTTGAGGGAACATTTCCTCTTCCCCCAGGTTGTTACTTGGGAGGAAGTAAAGATGCGTCATGAACCAAATAGATCACATGAATTGATTTTCTACATCGGACTTAACACCGCCCTCGTGACCGTCATCGCGGCGGTGGTGGCTGCCGTCGGCCTTGGCTGAAGGTGTGCGCTTGTTGTCGTGGTCGTTATAATCGTCCTAATATGTGCAGCATTGGCTCGATAGGATGGTTTCCGATGACAGCGCCCGACGAACTCGTCGCTCTTGTAATAAAAATAACCACGACAGCGCGCGACTTCACGCCCAGACGCTCGGTAGAGCTTGGGGTGTTACACGGACTATGTCTCGACGCCGCAAGGAAACACGAGCCTCATCTTGTTGAGTTCGTAGCGAGCGTGCCGGGCCTTAAGCGATTTCAGGGATACTTTCACAGCTCCCGCACATCATTTCTTCGAACGATCCTGACGGCGCAATGTGGTCCTTTGTGCGACTGACCGAGGGCTGAAGGTACCCTTTCGTTTGAACGGCCGGGGCGAAAAGTGCACTGCGCGGCAGTCGATAGCATTCGGTCCATGCGTCGCCGGACAGCGATCTTTCCTCGAACAGGCGATGCAGAGAGATGAACGGTGCTGCTGGTTTTTCATGAGGATCGACAGGCGACCGACAAGAGCTTTACAGCGCAGCGTCTGTTCATGGTACTGGCGTGCACCCCGCACCTGGCCGGTCTGTGCGTGGTTTCCGATAACGAGATGACGGCCTTACAATTGACGGATGCCAGCGTGTTCGAGAGATCTCCGGTAACCCAGGTTTTTGCGCAAGCTTGCGCGATGCAAATCCGGTGGTCGCTGGACGCGAGCGGGAAGCGTCGATAGTACCGGTAGCGCCAGGCATGCTGGGAAGGCGTCTTCTCATCGTCAAACACGACTTCCATTTTCGACCTGGCCGAGTGACCGACGCTTCAAGCCATATGCCCGAAAACATTCGTCCGTGGGCAATCAATGCGGCGGATCCACGATGCTGCTTTTTGTATCGGTGTCACCGAAACGGTCTGTCATCCATGTCTGTATGCCGTAAACGCATAGGCACAAGCCTATCGTGAAGATCAGGGTGAATAGGTTGGGTCGGCGCACAAGCTGCTTCATCCATCGATAACCGGCGGGGAGGTGACAGGTTCCGAACCCTTTTCTCTCCATACACCAGCACGGATAGGGGAAGGCAGGTTCGGTTCCTGCCGGACAGCGCGGTGTTCTAAAAGGGGCGGCTGGCAGGAGGAATGCCGATCGGGACTATCACAGATCACGTATACAAAGAGGATCGAGAGCGAGCAGCGGCGTCACCCACACTTCTCTGGTGAGCAACGGCGCGGCATCCTATGTCCGCTCCTCTGGTACGGTCGTACGGTCGCTGCCTGCGTGATGGGATGGCCTCCAGACGATCTGCCTCGCACCCTGACCAATCCTTCCCGTGTGTTGAACTTACTCCGCGCAGGGCTCTCCTATTTATTGAGAGCGACGAGGCGGCTCGCTGCCAGCGACCTTCAGCAGCCCGACGACAGCGCACACCTTCGCTTTCCGCTCGCTCTCACTCATCTCTGGTTTGACCTTGATTTGCCGCAGCGTCTCAAGCATCCGCCTGAGAGCGTCCATTTCTGTCATGGGAGTGATCCTCGTGGCTACGAGCTCCCTGAGCAGGGCCGCGTCTATCGTGTATAAGAATAACGAGATCTACGCTAGGCTCGCTCGGAAACATGGACAAATTTTCATAGCGCCTTGGGGGGCGACGGTGATCCAGTTGGCTCCGCGCGGACCTCCGGGGCGGCGAAAGGCAACCCGGTTTCGCCTTCTGCGGAGGATCCAGGCATCCGGGGGTAAACCCGTCATCTGCGGCACGAGGTGAGTGGACGATGACTCTACCGCCCTACGGTACACAGCCATCGTCCACGGCGTGCCCGCTTGCGGCGGCGTAGAGGGCACGCCGTGACTATGCGCAGCCGAAAAGCGCAAACGCAAGAGGTATTATCATACGTCTCCGAGTCCATGTGGGCAAGCTCACGAACCCGACGCGACGGGTGTCAGGAACGAGCTCATCGGAATCGGATCCTGCGATCACAGCAGCCTCAATTGGGTTGCGATCTTGCCTGCCTGTGTCAACGTCTGAGCATTAAGCTCACGCTTTGCATTCCTCAAGAAGTAACGCACGTTCGCGTAGGTGGTATTCTCCAGAATGGCGATCACCTTCAACGACTTGCCTTCGGTTGCCCACCGAAGGCAAGTCAGCTCGTTGGTGGAAAGTTTTACAGGCCGAATGGGCCTCGTCGTCATCGCCGTAGTGTCGAGTCGGGCACAGATATGCCCGACGGCTGAGGCCGCAATCACAGGGTCAACAACCCAGCGCTCGGCATAGTCGCTATCATGAGATGCCAGGGTCAGCACGGCGGTATTGCCGAATCCTGCAGCGACTGGGATCGACACACCGGAGCGAATGCCAAACCCGTCCGCTTCCTCGAAAAACAACTGCCTCGCTCTGCTCTCGGGCGTTTGCCGTCCCGTTCGGCCAGCAGGCTTGTTGGACCAAGCAAACGCCTGGCGGCGATGTCGAATACCCACCATGACCGGGTCGACCGCTAGGTAGCCTTTTTTGAAATATCGTTCCTGCCAGGCCTGATGATAGTCGGAGATCACCGACAGGGTGTTGTCCTGGACCCGGGCATAGGCAAACTGATCGAACCCGGCCTGACGCGTCAGTTCGTGCAGGACGCGCCGGGCCGTAGTCTCATCTTCGACGAACTTGAACTGTTCGATCAGTCGTTCAAACCACAGTCTCATGCCTAACTCCCTTTTCGGCTCGCCGGCTGCGCCGCCTTCACGCGGCCTCGACCCTTTACTGCGAATAGGGGCCGGGAAAGATGATGTCCTGATCGACGAGGACGTTGAACCTGTATCCTGGGCGGATTTTTATCGTCGGCTGGACATTCAGCCCCTTCGATATCGTCTGTTCGGCGACCCGCCCGAAGCTTTCGGCGAAATTCCGCCGGGCCGCGTCGGACGCGGTGGCCTGGTTTGCAAGGGTCGAGCTTTCCGGAAGGGATGCGTCGATCCCCGTGCCAATAAGGGCGATCAGTGCTGCGGACCCGAAACTTCGCCACAGATGCCGGTCGACCTTGTCGCCGAAGCCACCATATCCCTCTCCATCGGTTCCGGACATGGCTCCAAGCTGCAAGGTCGTTCCATTCGGCAGGATCAGGTCCGTCCAGACCACAAGGACGCGCTCCTGCCCGAACGAGACCTTGGAATCGTAACGCCCGAAAAGCCTTGCACCCTGCGGAACGAGGAGGTGTTTCCCCGTCGCGCTGTCATAGACATTTTGGCTGATCTGCGCGCCGATGCGGCCGGGGAGATCCGAGTTTATGCCCGTGATCATCGTTGCCGGTATGATCGAGCCGCGTTTCAGTTCGAAGGCTGACATTTGGGGTACGACCTGGTTGGGCAAATAGCCGAGTTCCTTGATATCCTGGTTGAAGAAATCCTCTTTGCCGGCCTGGTCATTCGGATCGGTTTCCTGTCCCAGCCGCGCTGTGCGCAAAGCACTTGCCAGATCCGAAGCGCCGGGGTTTGCGGTTCTTGCCTGCCGGTAGTCAGCAACCGGAGATCCGCTACGGGAAATCTCCGCCAGGTCGACCGTCAGGGGAGAATCGAGTGCCGTCGCCTGTGCCTGGAGGCGCGCCATTCGTTGCCTATTGCGCTCGCGCAGATATTGCTCCTCCCCTTCCCGCTGCAGACGATCCTTCCAGTCCTCAGGCGAGACCTCGCTTGGCCGGTTCATTGGCGGGGCATCGGTCGTCTTGTCGATCGGCGGCCCGTTCTCCACGTCATGATGAGGAGGCTCAGGCGGTGCGGGCTGGAACGCTTCGCGCTGTTCCGGATCGCCGATGATCCCATCTCCTATTCCCCGCTTAAGTTTTTCGGCAAAGGAGGTCGCGGGGTCCGCTGATCCTTTCCCCTCTCCGGACAGCCGATGAAGTGCCAGGCCACGCCAGGACAGGCCTGCCACGACAACACCGAGGAACAGCAGGACAACGACGATGGCAATTACGATCGGGAGTCGGTTGAGCCGACGCATGCCGCCCTGATCTTCCGATGGATGAGGTGAAAGCTGAAGCGATTGCGCCATCGTCTGCCTCAATCCCGCCGCAGAACGGAAAGCGGACCTTCAGGAGCGGCACCAGATGCCGATGCCAGATAGGTCCGCGAAAGGACGACCGATGGCATCGCGACCGAGGCGAGAATGCCCCCGTCACTCTGACCGATCGCATAATCCAGCTTTACCGCTTTCTTGGCGGGAAGATCGGGATTGACCCGATAGCCCCACCCCTTCAATGCTGCCTCGAGTGCGACACCGAACTCCGCCCGATCTGATGTCAGCTCGATGACGGTGTCTGTCGGCGGGGCCTGTTCGGCAAGCCGCGCCGACAGATCACCGGCGATCGCGCTCGCCGCGGCCGGGGACAGTCCGGTCAGGGTCATTCCGTCATCGGGTGCGCCGCCGGATGTCTGGCAGCCGGAGGCGGCAAGGACGAGTGTCAAGGCAATTACGACGATGCGCGTCTGCATCGGTTATCCTCCCCGTCTGATCGTGATCTTCTGGCGATGCCAGCCAACGCCGGAGACGAGAATTGCACGCTCGATCGCATAGTCGACCACCATCATTTCCTGCTTCAGCCGGTAGTTGACGATGCGGTTCTGGCCGCCCGACACGACAAACAGGACAGGAGCATCCTGGCCCCGCAGGGATCGCGGGAACTGGATGTAGGTCTTCTCTCCGTCGCTATAGACCCTTTTCGGTTTCCACGGCGCATTGCCGGAAAGCGAATAGGCAAAACTGAGATTTTCCGGGGCGTGACCTTCTACGCTGCCGATCTCCATGCGTGTATTGATGTCGGCAAGCCTGGAGGAAATGTCTCCCGGATAATCGAAGCCGACGCGGGCCATATATTGGCTCGGATGAGACTTGAGCTGGATATGGTATGTACGCCGCGATGTCGTTACGACCATGGATGTGACGAGGCCCGGTTCCGACGGCTTGACGATGAGATGAATCGCCTGTCCGCCCGCAGCTCCAGAGGTGGCCGGCTCGACCTTCCAACGGACCGTGTCGCCGACGAGCACATCGCGCACGATCTCCCCGCCCTCTAGTTCGATGTCGCAAACCTGGAGCGGCGAGCAGACGACCGAGGGTTGGGTCTCGCCGAAGAGAAATATCACCTTACCGTCCGGACCGCGGGTGACGACGCCCGCCGTGCTTCTCCAGTTGCGGGACAAGGCAGCCCCCTTCTCCTCCTTGTTGGTCATCTCCTGGGCATCCGCAGCAGCGATGGTCGCAAGGAGGATTGCCGCAGCCGGTTTTAGTGTCTTCATGGCCCTTCTCTCCGTCAAAGCTGTGCCGTCCAGTCGAAGTCGCGGATGTAGAGACCGATAGGGTTGAGACGGATAATCGCCTCGTCCTGCGGCTCGGTCATCGTTACCGTCGCAATCCCCCTGAAACGCCGCGTTGCGGTTTCCTTGCCCTTGCGATCACGCTCGTATTCCGTCCAGTCGAGCTGGTAGGCCTGGTTGGAGATGGCAACGATATTGTTGACCTCGACCGAGACCGTTGCGCTCTTTGCCTTTTCGAAGGGCGAGTTCGACCGAAACCAGTCGTTGACTTTCTGCGTCGATGGGTCCGAGCTTCTCAGGAGTGCATAGGTCCGATCGATATACTGTTTCTGGACGACAGCATCCGGTGTGATCCCGCGGAAGGCAGCGATGAAGTTGCCGAGCGTGGCGCGCACGACGCGGGCGTCGGCATATTCGATCTGCTGCGGAAAGCCGCCGGACACCGTGTTGCCCAGTTTGTCGACCTCGACGATGTAAGGGACAAGCTTGACCTGTGTGCTCTGGTAAAGCGCGTAGGCGAACCCGACGAGAGCGATCAGCAGCGCGATCATCCCGACAAGCCGCCAGGCGGCCGCTGCCTTCACGTAGGATCCATACCGCTCCGACCATTCCAGTCTCGCGGCAAGGTAGGGGTTTTCCGGAGCGCGTTTGGCTGTCATCGTTCGTTCCGTTCTCGGTCACGGGGATTTCGGCGTGGGCGGAAGAGGCGATGGACCGCTGCTGCGATCGCCCTTGTCGAGCTTGGCATTGGCAAGGCCGAGCAGCGAGCCGGCATAGGCGCCGGGCGAACCGATCGCTTTTTCCCTTGCCGCCAACCCGGCGGCCCTGCCGCCTGCGATCGCGCCCTCCGTCATTCCCTTCAGAACAGCTCCGGCAGCGGACGACCCGGCGGCCCGGGCGGACTGATATGCAGCGGATTCTGCCCTCATGGCAGCCATGCCGAGCGAGCTCAGGCCGGCGGCAAAAGATGCCGCCTGGCTCCCATGACGGATGCTCTCCATACCGCCTGTCACCGAGGAGCCCTGCACCACACCCTGCATGATATTGGGGACGTAGATTGCAATGATGAAGACGACCACGGCAATGCCGGCGATCGCGAGCGGCTTTTGATATTCGTCGCCGATCGTCGGTTCGTTGGCGAGCCCGACCAGCACCTCTGAGCCAATGCGGGCAATCATCACCAACGCCATGAGCTTCAGGCCGACCGAGAAGGCATAGACCAGGTAGCGAACGGCGAAATCCTTCGTATGAGACGAGCCACCCATCCCCAGCATGATCATCCCCGCCAGGAGCCCGACATACATCTCGACCATGACCGAGACGAAGATCGCCGCGACGAGCGAGAAGCAAATCACCGCGACGATCATGGCAAGCGCAGCCGAAAGTGCGAGCGCATTATCCTCAAAAACGCCGAACTGGATCTTCTCCGACATCCTGGCCGCAACCGTCATGCCGGAGTTGAAGATGTCCGCCGGTGAAGCCGTGCCGCTGCGCGCGCCGATCGCAAAAAGGCTGTCGACGACAGCTTTTGCGAATTGCGGCCCTTCGGTCAGTACAAAGGCAAAGAATCCGATGAACATGATCCGGCGCACCAGTTCGGAAAACCAGCTTTCGAGCGAGGCCGCTTGCAGCGCCAACCACACGGCGGCGACACCGATCTCGATTGTGGCGAGGATCCAGAACAGGGATCTGGCCGCCTCCATCACCGTCGTCTCCCAGCCTTTGGCGGCGGTGGTGAGCTGCTGCTGGATCGATGTCAGGAGCGACCCTTCCTGCGCCAGAGACGGCTCTGCCAGAATGAGGAGGGTGAGCGCGGTGATAAGAGCGGGCTTTAAGGTTCGGGAAGACATCACCATTCGATCTTCATCCTCTCCCCGCCCGAGGTCGGCGGCATTGTCGGGCGAAAAAAGCGCTCTCGCCTTGCCTGTGCGAGGTCCTTGTCGGATTGCTCAGCCTGGAGCCAGGTCCCTGTCATCGTCACCTGCTGCGAGATCAGACCTCGCAGCTTCTGCATCTGCCCGATCTGCTCGGCGGCGATCTCGTGGCCGACCTGCAGCGCCTTCATCTGGCCGTCGGAGGACTGCGACATGGCGCGCAACTGGCGCATCGTGTCTTCCTCGCTGTCGAACTGTTCGGCCGTCAGGCTCGCGGCCCTCAGGGTTCCGGAAATTGTGTCGCGATTGGTGTCCGACCACGTCTGATAGATTTCGGAGTAGCTCTTGCCGTCCGCGAGGTCAGTCTTCAGCGCCGCATAGCTTTTGAACCGCGCCTTGAGGAGATCGTCCGCATTTCCCATGGAAAACGCGATGCCTTGGCCCTGTTCAACAATGCTGCGCAACCTTTTGAGGTCACCCTCGATCTCGCCCCAGATATGGGCCGGCAGCTTTGCCGTGTTCTGCAGCATGTTTTGGTAGATGTTGAGCTGGTTCTTTATCTGCTCCGCCAGCTGGGTGATCTGCGTGATCTGGTTGCGTATCTGCTCGCCGGACTGGCCGACCAGGGACACAAGCTCGCTGTTGTTGAGAAGCTGCGTCCATTCCGTCGCAGCGCCTGTCGCGGTACCGGCATGCGCGCTACCGATCCCATGATAGCCGATCAGGGCGGCCCATGCGATCGTTCCGCCCCTAAGCATCCATTGATGGAAGATCATCCGACACTCCTCTCGATCGAAGCCAGAATCGTGGCCAGTCGCGGCCGTGTTTTCGGTAAAGGCCCCGCACCTGCTTGATGTCCGACTTGCCCGAGGCGCCAGCGAAACTCAGGGCGATTGGCCCAAGAGCCATGTCGAACAGCCGACGGCCGGCTGGCGTGGCAACGTAATATTCGCGCTTCGGGATCGCCGTCGCGATGATGTCGATCTGACGTTCATTAAGGCCCAGCCTCTCATAGAAATCCCGCGTTCCCGCCTCCCGCGCGGCGCCATTCGGAAGGTAGATCTTCGTCGGGCAGGACTCTTTCAGGACATCAACGATGCCAGACCGCTCGGCGTCCGAGATCGACTGGGTTGCAAGCACTACGGCGCAATTGGCCTTGCGCAGGACCTTCAGCCATTCGCGGATCTTTTCGCGAAAGACCGGATGGCCCAGCATCAGCCAGGCCTCATCGAGAATGATCAGGCTCGGTGAGCCGTCGAGACGTTTCTCGATCCGTCTGAAGAGATAGGTGAGAATGGGCACGAGCGTACGCTCTCCCATATTCATCAATTGCTCGATCTCGAACGTTTGCAGCGATCGAAGCTCCAACCAGTCCTGTTCGGCGTCGAGCAGGTGTCCCATTGGGCCGTCGATCGTGTAGTGATGCAAGGCATCCTTGATATCACGCAACTGCACGCCGGACACGAAGTCGGACAGGGATCGCGCATTGGACATGGCCATCAGCGCGACCTGCCGCGAGATCGCGTTGCGATGATCGGGTTTGACGGTGACGCCTTGTAGCGCCACAAGCATTTCGATCCAGTCGCATGCCCAGGCGCGATCTTCCTCGCCGGTCAGATCCTCAAGCGGGCAGAAAGCCAGCTGTGGCTTGGCCTCCTCTCCGTCACTTCCGATCTCGTAATGATCTCCGTCGGACGCAAGCGTCAGCGGGAGCAGCGAGCGTCCCTTGTCAAAGACGAATATCTGGGAAGATTCGTAGCGGCGGAACTGCGCGGCGATGAGCGCGAGAAGTGTCGACTTGCCCGATCCGGTCGGGCCGAAGATGAGCGTATGGCCGACGTCATCGACATGCAGGTTGAGGCGAAACGGGGTGGAGCCGCTGGCGACCTGCATCAGGGGCGGCGCGTTCGGCGGATAGAAGGGGCAAGGTGCCGCCGCTTCGCCGGACCAGACCGAATTCAGAGGCATCAGGTCGGAGAGGTTTGCTGTATTGATCAGCGGCTCGCGAACATTGCAGTACCAGTTTCCCGGCAGGCTGCCGAGATAGGCGTCGGTACTGTTCAATGTCTCGATCCGCGCGCCGAAACCTTCCGCCTGAACCAGGCGCCTGACCGCCTCGGCTTTCTCCTGCAGCATCTCGCTTTTATCGTCGAAAAGTACGATCACCGGCGTGTAAAAGCCATAGGCGACGAGTTTCGACGACGCCTGTGCGATCGCATCCTCGGTTTCTCCCACCATCGTCATCGCGTCTTGGTCGACTGATCCAGACTGCGTCTGGAACAACTGGTCAAAGAAGGGCCGCACACGCTGCTGCCATTTCTTCCGGGTCCGCTCGAGGCGTTTTCGCGCCTCTTCTGCATCGAGAAAGATGAAACGCGACGACCAGCGATAGGCAAACGGCATCAAGTCGAGACTGTTGAGGATACCGGGCCAGCTCTCCGCCGGCAGACCATCGATCGCGACCACCGCCAGATAACGGTTGTCCACCTTCGGCGTCAGGCCATGTTCGAGTTCGGCGGTCGCGACCCAGTCGAGATACATCGGAATGTCGGGGAGCCGGACGGGGTGGTTTTCGCCACAGATACAGAAGCGGATAAGCTGCATTAGTTCATCGTAGCGGTTTATCCGCCCTCTCCTGTCGGTCACTTCGATCGTCTGCATCCGGCGGATCGAGAGGATACTGGCGAGGTACTGTTCGATCTCGCGGATCGCATTCCGAAAGACAAACAGCGCCGTATCGGCATGCGAGAGCCTGCGGCTCGTCTCGTCAGCGTAAATGTATTTACCCAGTTTCGAGGGCCTGCCCTGCGGGGCTCTGTAGGTTAGGACGATTGCGTGTCTGCTTTCGAAATGCCCCGTCTCGCGCTCGAAATGGGCGCGCCGTTCAGCGTCGATCGCCTGCGTCACCACATCTGGAAAGTACGACCGTTCCACCGAAGGATAGTCCGTGGTCGCCACGCGGATGGCCTCCACCTGGATGATCCAGCCCGATCCGAGCCTGGACAGGACGGCGTTGACTTGGCGTGCGAGCTCGTTTCGCTCGTTGTCCGTCGCGCTTTCGGTGTCAGGGCCGGCAAAATACCAGGCCGCCATCAGCGAGCCGTCCTTCAGGAGCAGGATACCGTTGTCGACGAGCCCCGCATATGGGACCAGATCGGCGAAGGATGGACCGCTGGTGCGGAAGCGCTTGAGTGCGACCATGGCCTGATCCTCAATATCGTCGGAAGGGCGACGTGGTGGAGCGGTAATGCGGCCGATAGGCGATATATCGGAGGTAGACGGGCCGCAGGAACGGATCAGCCTTCGCCATCATTCGCAGGCAACCGACGGAGAACACCCAGAGGAGCGCGCCGAACAGCGCTGCATAGATCGTCAGGACGACGAAGACGAGGATGGCGGATGCTAGCCCGATGACAAGAACAAGCTCGCGATCGGCGCCGAACAGCAAATTGGGCCGTGACAGAGCGCGGTGGATGCGATTGCGATGGAGGCGGGATTGAGGCTCAGGCATTTCACCCCTCACCTCTCGCGCCGAGCTTGTCGACGCTGACTGAGAGTGGAAGACCGATCGTGGCACCCGTTGCCCCGAACAATCCGACGATCGTTGTCGCACCCAGAAGAACGCCGGCGACAAGCACGACGTAGACGAGACGTCGGGCGAAGTCGTTCAGCTCGCCGCCAAAAATCAGCATGCCGCCGGCGATTGCCACCGCGGCAAGTGCAATGTAACCGGCAACCGGCCCCGTGATCGACTGTTGGATCTGTTCGAGCGGCCCCTCCCACGGCAGTGAACCGCCAGAACTCGCGCGGGCCGGCGTGAGCGAGGCAAGAAGAATGCCGACAAGCGTCGAGCCTGACCAAATCACATCACGCGACATGCTGAGGCTCCTCTTCGATGATGGTGACATATTGATCTGCGACAAGCGCATCGACATGCAGCAGGTCCCTCACTACGCGTCCCTGCGAAGTGCGCTCGATCGACACGACAAGATCGACGGCCTCAGCAATCACTTCGCGCATCGGCTGCTGGCTCGCCTCGGCCGTCAATTGTTCGAGCCGGCGTAGCGCTGACATCGCCGTGTTCGAATGGATGGTGGCCACGCCCCCCGGATGACCGGTGTTCCAGGCCTTCAGCAGCGTCAGGGCGGCGCCATCCCGGACCTCGCCAACCACGATCCGGTCCGGCCGCAACCGCATTGTGCTCATCAAGAGCCGGCGCATGTCGATATCACCGCAGGTGTGAAGCATGACGGCGTTGGCTGCCATGCAGCGAATCTCGGCCGTGTCCTCCAGGATCACCAGGCGATCGTCGGGTGCGCTCGCGACAATTTCGGCAATGATAGCGTTTGCAAGCGTAGTTTTGCCGGAACCGGTTCCGCCTGAAACGATGATGTTTCTCCGATCCGCGACCGCCTTTTTGATCGCCGCCGCCTGAAAGCCACTCATGATGCCGCCGCTGACGTAGTCGGACAGCGGGATCAGCCTTGCAGCGCGTCTTCTTACCGTGAAGGACGCCGCCGCGACGATTGGTGGCAAAAGCCCCTCGAACCGATGCCCGCCCAAGGGAAGCTCTCCGGACACAATGGGGCGGTCGACGTCGATCTCCAGGCATAGCGCATGCGCGACCGAACCGATGATTGTCTCCGCATCGTGGGGGGCGAGCGCCCCCGCCTCAGTCATGCGGGACCCGACACGCTCGATAAACAATCGGCCGTCTGGGTTCAGCATGATCTCGACGACCGCAGGGTCATCAAGGGCGTCGCAAAGCAGATTGCCAAAGGCCTGCTGTAACTTGCGGATGAGACGAGGGTGGGATTTTAGATCGCTCATCGCCATGGTTCACGCAGCCCCGCAAGACGATAAAATTTCTGATCGATAGCCTTGTGGACGGAGTCTGAGGAACGTGGCGCAATCAACGGGTAGGATGCCTGCAATCGCATCTGTCACACCGATGCGACAGGGGGCGGCGAGACGGTCGAACCGCCAGCCGACGCGGGACAGAATGCGCTCGAAGCGCAGATCGGTGACCGTTACGATCTGCGTGTAATGGTGATAAAGACACCATTCCAGAATGGCGGCTAACAAGGTCAGCGTGGCTTCGCTGAAGGTCTGGCCCGGCTCACTCGCCGTGATGCTCGTATCAACGCAAAATCGGGAGCTCTCCACCATTCCCTGGTGTGCGGGAAGACCGGTGGGCGGGAGCAGTTGAGAAAAGACCGTCTCCAGCATGGTCGGTCCGGTTGCCGGCAGCAGCCTTGCGCATCCGGCAAGCACACCCGTGTCGAGAACTGCCAGAATGTAGGTCGGACTGAAGCAGTCAAATGCGTCCGCCTCGATTCCGTCTGCAACCGTTACGCTCCATCCGAGACGACCTGAAAAAACCCTTGCCCGCAAACCATGTTGGGCATGGATCAGTCGTCGTTCTTCCTCTCCACCCTGACGGGATACTGCGAGTGCCTTCATAGGGGTCTCCTCTCCACTCGAGTCAGGCGGAGTAGAGCATCTGACAGTTGCTCTGGAAATCCGGAGAAAACTGCAGGTTAGGAGAGTGAGTCGCGCCCGGCGCCGGCGAAACTCGCTGCGATTTCGCGAAGTAAGACGTTTTCCCACTCAGAAATCTCAAGGGAACGGAACCGCAACATCCGCGCCGAGGCGGCGCAAAAAAAACCATAAGCTTATGAATACATGTAACAAATTACGGTATGACCGGTTGAGCGATGAAAGCAGCGGCGCGGATATTTAACGTTCAGTTCACCCTATTTCTCTTGCCGAAGGGAGGGAATCGGACATAATGACGATTATTGGGCCGTATTGGCCTGAAAACCGTTATCTGAAAGATTGTCCGACATGAACGCTAAATCGATGCCTTCGGCGGGAACATCGATGCATTTTGAAGATCAGATACTCGAGCAGGGCGATCTGATTTCAAAAAAGCTGCACCTCCTGAGCGTTCAACGCTTTCCGCCGAATGCGCGCAAGAACCTGCGCAGTTTCAGCCTGGGCGAAGTTGCGTCATATGTCGGTGTTTCACAGAGCACCCTAAAGAAGCTGCACCTCGAAGGCAAAGGCCCTTCTCCCCAGACTTCATCCACAGGCCGCCGTTCCTATACCGCCGAACAGATGCTGGAACTGAGAGAGTATCTTGACGTCCACGGACGATCGGACAGTCGCATCTACGTTCCCCGCCGGCGCCCCGGCGAGAAACTCCAGGTCCTGGCAGTCGTCAACTTCAAGGGTGGATCAGGCAAGACAACGACAGCCGCCCACCTCGCGCAATATCTCGCCCTGACCGGCCACCGTGTGCTCGCCATTGATCTCGACCCCCAGGCCTCACTTTCGTCTCTGCACGGTTTCCAACCCGAGCTCGATCAGGTTCCTTCGATCTACGAGGCGATCCGATATGACGATGAGCGCAAACCTATTTCCGACGTGATCCGGTCTACCAATTTCCCGGGGCTCGATATCATTCCGGCCAATCTCGATTTGCAGGAATACGAGTATGACACGCCGTTGGTCATGGCAGACAAGCGATCGAATGAAGGCAAAAAGTTCTTCACCCGCATATCGAGGGCATTGGCCGAGGTCGACGAACGGTATGATGTCGTGGTCATCGATTGTCCGCCGCAGCTCGGCTACCTGACCCTCACAGCATTGACTGCTGCGACGAGCGTGCTGATCACCATCCATCCGCAGATGCTGGATGTCATGTCGATGGGGCAGTTTCTGCTCATGCTCGGCGGCATCCTAAAGCCGATCCGGGCCGCGGGTGCCGAGGTGAACCTCTCCTGGTACCGATATCTCATTACCCGATATGAACCCACCGACGTTCCCCAGGCGCAGATGGTCGGATTCATGGCGACGATGTTCAACGAGTCGATGTTGAAGAACCAGATGGTCAAATCGACAGCGATTTCCGACGCAGGGATCACGAAGCAGACGATGTACGAGGTGGAACGGTCTTCGATGAACCGTAGCACCTATGACCGCGCAATCGAGTCCCTGGATTCAGTTAATGCCGAAATCGCAGACTTGATCAGGCAAACCTGGGGACGCTGATTGTCGGTTGGCGAGACGTGGCTTTGAAAACGAGAATTCAATCGGCTTGACGCCCATCGGAGCAATAAGATGGCACGGAAGAACCTACTCGAAGGACTGGCGGACCTGCCGGAAGAGACAGGCTCATCTACAGTTTATCCCATGCGCGGTGCTGGCAGATCGCTCGTTCGGTCGCTCGGCGATCTTGCCCAGCAGGCCGATAAATTTCTGGAGGGCCAGGCGGTCGTCGATCTTGATCCATCGCTGATCGACGCTTCCTTCATTCAGGATCGCCTGCGTCACGACGGCGATGATTTTGAGGAATTGCTTTCGGCTATCCGTGAACACGGGCAGGACAGTCCGATCCTCGTGCGGCCTCACGCCGATGCAGAAGGTCGCTACCAGGTCGTTTTCGGTCACCGTCGCCTGAGAGTAGCGCGTGAGCTTGGGCGATCTGTCAGGGCTGTTGTCCGCCAGATCGACGATCGCTCGCATGTTATTGCGCAGGGACAGGAAAACTCCGCCCGCGCGAACCTCTCTTTTGTTGAACGCGCCTTGTTCGCTATGCAACTTGACCGACGAGGTTATGGAAGGGATATCATTTCTACCGCGCTTGCCTCGAACAAGGCGGCCGTCTCGAAAATGATCTCCGTCACGGAGCGCATTCCGCAGGACGTCATCGCCGCTGTCGGTGCGGCACCCGGAATCGGAAGAGAGCGCTGGATCGAGCTGTCCTTGCTTGTCGGCAAAGGGAACAACCTCGATACCGTCCGTGACCTTGTATCTCGTGATCACTTCCTCACACTCGGATCCGACGATCGGTTCATTGCCTTGTTTCGGAGCCTGAACGACAAATCGAGGCCGGTGAAAAAATTCGAGACGGCTGCCCCGAAGGCCACCTGGGTCGCGTCGGACAATTCCGTACGCGCGGAGTTCAAGGGCTCTGGAAGAAACTATTCGATATCGCTGAAATCCGGTGATGCGGCGCGGTTCGGCCGTTATGTTGCCGAGAACCTTGAGCGACTGCACGCTGAATTTCTGACGTCATTCGAAACTGAAGGGAAATAACCGCAAAAGAAAAAGGCCCCCCAACGTTGCCGTCGTGGAAGCCCTTCTCGGTGTAAGCAGCTAGAGAATCGCATTTCCTCGAATCTCAGTCAAGAGTTTTGGCACCGCTTTTGGTGGGCGAATTTCTTTTGCCTATTGGAAGGTGAAAGAGATGCAGGCTGGACATGTGACGACGCCCTTCGGGCGGCGATCGGTAAAGCTCGCGCTGGTGAAACGGCAGTTGGGTGCCGGCGAAATCCCGCCTGGCAAGGCCATCGACAAGTGGAAAGTGTTCCGCGATGCCTCGGAAGCGCGTGAGCGTTTGCAGATCCAGGATCGTAGCCTGGCTGTGCTTGATGCCTTATTGACATTCTACCCTGAACCGGAGCTGCGTGCCGAAGCGAGACTTGTCGTTTTTCCTTCAAATGCCCAGCTGGCCCTGCGGGCGCACGGCATCGCGGGAGCGACGCTGCGGCGACATCTTGCAATCCTCGTCGAGGCTGGTCTGATCGTTCGTAACGACAGCGCCAATGGCAAGCGCTATGCGCGCAAGGACAAGAGCGGCAAGATCGAACAGGCGTTCGGCTTCGATCTCTCTCCACTTCTCGACCGGGCCGAGGAACTGGCGGCAATGGCGCAGCTGGTGGTCGCGGAGCGGGCAGAGCTTCGGCGTGTCAGGGAAGACTTCACCATTTGCCGAAGGGATGTCCGAAAGCTGATTTCCGCAGCCATAGATGAAGGCGCTCCGGGCAATTGGGATCAGGTGGAGGCCGTCTACCTCGACATCGTACGGAAAATCCCGCGCTCAACATCGCGCGTGGATATGACGGCCGCACTCGACGAGATGACGCTTCTGCGTCAGGAGGTCATCAACCAGCTGGATCTCTTCAATAAAACAGAGAATTCGAGCACCAATGATGCTCAAACTGAGCAGCACGTACAGAATTCAAAATCCGAACACATCAATGAACTTGAACCTAGCTCTGAAAAAGAGCAGGACGCAAAATCGAGCTCCACAATTGACCGACAGCGCGAGCCGATAAAGATCTTCCCCCTCGGGTTGGTTCTGCGGGCTTGCCCAACCATTATCGACTACGGGCCAGGCGGACGAATTGAGACCTGGCGCGAGCTCATGGCCGCAGCCGTGGTTGTCCGATCAATGCTTGGCGTCAGTCCGTCCGCCTATCAGACAGCCTGCGAGGTCATGGGCGGGGAGAGCGCAGCCGCCACAATCGCCTGCATGCTCGAGCGTTCCGCACATATAAACTCGGCCGGGGCATATCTGCGTAATCTGACGTCGAAAGCCGAGCGGGGCGAGTTCTCGCTCGGTCCGATGTTAATGGCGCTGACGCGGAACCAGGGACCATCCCGGGCACAACGAGCGTGATGTCACGATGTCACTGAGAAGACCGGGCGAGCTTGCCAGCTCACCGCTCTTCTCGCTCACTACCCTGTGTCTGTCGAAAGACTAACCTATTGTCGAATAGCTGTGCGGCTGGTCAGCCGATTTTTATCCGCCGCGATGTCTCGAAAAACCATCTTTTCATGCATCGAGAATCGGGTAAACAGGAAAAACAGCGTCTGATGAACTTGCCTCGTGCGGACGCCGCCGAGGCACCCCTGCCCTATCGATGGACGAGAACTTTCCGGGTCGTCGGCAACTTCGATGACGACCCGGTATCTGGAGCCTCCTGACCACTGACTCTCACGCCGGGATCCCGGCCCCCGCTCGCATCATAGCCCTTGAACCAGAAGGCCTCGAAGCCGTTCCCCTCAGCGCACGGAGGAGGTCGAAAAGTTCATGACTGGGTCTCCCGACAAGGCTGTCATTCAAGACCCTGATACTAGATTGTCTACATATCTGGATGCATTTCAATTTTTAACCCCTCACTCCTCTATTGCCGCGTTGGCTATCTAGAACATGGAGAGGGATGGTCAGAGATAGGCCGAGCGTTGTAACTGAAGTGAGGCCTCGGCGAGGCAGTCCGGATCACCGACAAAACGCAAGTTAACTAGCGCCCGGAGTAGCTTGCCCCCCAGTTGTCAAGCGAAGTGAGGATTTGACCCCTAGTAGGGGCGGACAAATTCTTGGACTGCTATGCTGCAGTTGCGAGGTTTCGGCGGTATTCGGCGGGGCTAAAGCCGCCGAGTGAGAGCTTTACGCGATGCTGATTGTACCACCGGATGTAGGAATGCAGCTGCTGCATGGAGTCGTCGGCTGTCGTAAAATAGGAGCTGCAGGCGAACTCAAGCCGGATGAGAAGTTCGGCTAATGGATATGTGTCTCGCAGGGCATCAAGCAGCAGTGTCTTTTCCCGGTTTCCCAGAAGCCGCAGATCGATGCCCAGATCTTTTTTTACGAGTTCGTTCGCCTTCGTAAGCAAATCATGTTCGAGTTGAAGGCGCTTCACATCACTGCGCAGTGCTTCAAGTTCACGCTCAAGTTCGTCTCGGCTGGCAGTTGGTGATAATTTGCGACGGCGTGTCATGGATGCAGCCTCCAGCGCCATCAGCTTCTCGGCAGCAAAGCCGGTCATCTCGCGCAGCAAATCGGCGTCGGCGCTCTTCTCAACGAGTGAGCGCAGGTTCATCATGTCGTCGGTCATCGGTGGTGTCCCTCAGGTTGGCTCTAAGCAACCCGACCCTACCGGAAATCACCGATGGCTATGAAATCCAGCTACACCACTTCATGGGACACAATCGGATTCGCCCGCTTGCCGAGCTTGATATAGAGCTTCACGGCCCTCATGCGGTCTTCGTACGAGTACATGAACTATCTCCTGTTATTCCAAGTTTTCGTCCGCACCTTCAGGTGGTTAGTGTCTCACTTCGCCTGAAAAGGCGAGTTGTTCATCGAACCTGCTATAGCGCATTCCCGAGCCACAATCTCGCTCGTCAAACAGATCGTCGCTCGTTCCGGTCTAGCGGTTTGCACTAAAATCTTGGGAGAAAGCTGTCCGGGACAGTCGGCACGAGTTCGTCCGCCGGAAGAATTTTCGTAAGGGGTGCAACTTTATCGTTACCGTATTGTTCGGGTGGCATGTCGCCGTGTCGCCTCCCAGTTGCGCCTTACTGAGGCGTCGCACCCGGCGTTGGCGGCGATATCTTTCGGCGTGCCTTATCTCCCCAACTTCAAGCCCGCCTCGGCGGGTTTCTTTTTTCCGAAATACGCCTTTTCGAGAACGGGCGCGATTGCTGGGTGTTGAAGCATGCAACGTCAAACGCGATCGGTACGGTCACAATGAAGAGGTGTCACGTCATCCTGATAAAAACTCTTACTCGGCTCTCCTTCAGGCGCTCCCGAAAGAATAGGTCTTGAGACGATCTTCGGAGCCCGTGATGCCGGTTGATGAAAACCGACGAACGCTTTGCGCGGCCTAAATGCAAACTTACTGACAAAGGATCGCAAGCCCGGAAGCAAATCGCCTAAACGGCGGTACCGAGGCGAAGGGCTAAGAGAAGGACGCTGTCGCTCGACTATCGGAGAGTCGTTATCGATCCGGCGCGATAGTGTGACTTCGGTGCTGCAGGACTGTAATCGGCGCCGACCCCGCGATTAAGCGAAGCACATTGAAATGAGTTTGAAGCCTTGATTACCATAACAAAAAGCGCAGCGCAGCTCGACCGGTTAGCGGATAGTCCCTCCCCTTCTCTCCTCTTGCTCTCAGCAATGAGGGGCCTCGTCATCCGACCAGCCCGTTGCTTCCAGAGATCGGGCAGGTTGCCTGCCTCAATCATGATCCGGCATATGATGTCTTACTTCAACTCACCGCGCGATGAGCCGGAATGACCGCTTCCCTGCCGACGCGAAAAAAGCTCTGCAGGTTCATTGAAAAATTCTGGCATCGTTTCTCGCGAAGCTTCTACTTCGACACCCCTGCCCTCCTCTTACTCTAGTCGGGGGACCAAGTTTCAATATCGGGGCAGCCGGGTCGACCGATGGCAGCTTCGACATGACGCCGCGCCTTGAGCGAGTTCTGTGGTGTGGGTGGGGCAGGCAGCCGGCACGTTCAATCAAGCCGTTGTCCAGATCACACATTGGGGAAATTCTCATGTCTCCGTCATTTGCTGAGCCCAAGGGCATGGCGAGCGTCTCGAGAGAGGGGATGCGTCTCGGTTGAAAACGAGGAGGCCATTGTTTCGAGCGAACGACTTGTCGCAACAAGCCGCAAACCTCGAAATTGCTTTCCCACCATGATTGGCTGTTGAGCTATCCCAAGCGGCTGTCACTGGGAGCGAGATTGAGCAGCCCCGTTACGCGCGCATCAGGTCTACCCTGGAAGGATAATGCTGACCGCATCAGGGCGTTGTGGAGCTGGCCGCTTTCGCATTCAGGCAGATAATGCGGTTGATCAGCCTGGGACGATCGGCTTAATGGCCTATTTGCTTAATCTTTGCGTGCTGAAGTTTCCTTCTGTCATCGCATTCCAGATCGGGTTGATCTCTTTTACCAGTTTTCCCAACTCGTGACTGAGGTTTTCCATAGGCGCGTTCGGATGGATTCTCGCCGCGACAGCGACCTCGATACCCTGCTTAATGCAACTAGAAATTTTTCTATGAACCTCCCGCGGCTCCCCTGACACGTTCGTGAATGCCAAACGACTGTAGTGGCGAAGGCGCTTGTCCAAGAAGGCGGTAGCGCCCAGATACATTACACTATCACCAATGATAAAGGCATAGAGACCTGACTGTTGCCTTATCCAGGTCGCCTTATGAGGACGGGATGCGTCGTTGGTCCAGGAGCCGACATAAACGAACCCGATGTCGAGGATTGCTGATGCGCTCAAGAAGATCCGCCTCATAGTGCCGTCGAGACACATATAAAACCCGGTTATCCGTCGGGTGTAAAGGAATATCCGGAGTGCCCTCCATATATTGTCGATTCTGAGCGTGTTTTTCCGGGGCTGTCGTCAAATTCGCCGGACCGGGGAAAAAACTGAGGTCCGTACGTTACCGGACATCACACCACTTTGCCGTCCGAATCGCGTAGACTGGCTTTCTATGCGGCGCGAGACGAAGCGATTAGACGGGCACCATATGTTGGTGATCGAGGACGACAATCTGATCGCGGCAAGAATTGTGGACGATTTGGTTTCTGCCGGCGCGACGGTTGCTGCGGTCGCAAGTCAGCCTGAAGCATTCAACGAGTTAACGACTTGGCATTTCACTGCTGCTGTCGTGGACATCAATCTGGGTCACGGACCGGACTACACGAGTGCGGCGAGACTTCAGCGGGACCGGATCCCTTTTGTTTTTCTCACGCGCTACGATCTCGATCAGCTTACGCACGAGTTTATGAACGTGCCGCTCGTTGCCAAGCCCCCATTCTGCTGAGAAATTAGTCGATGCAGTACGCAGAGCGGTCGATCTCACAGATGCATAGTGAAAAGCATCTTTGAAATATCTACACGACCCACCGAGGGTATCAGCCGGTGGGCCAGGTCGACCCGGCGGCCTCTAGGAGGAAGAGAGCTGTCGTTGACAGGCTCAGCGGATGTCGAGGAAGACCCGCACCGCAATGTACGAAGCCTTCCTCTTTCATCAGTTTCATGGGGGATAAATCCAACGATGTAGCGGATTTAGGTTTGACGCTGCGGAAATCAATGGCAATCAGAGCGAAAATGGAAGAGGGGCTCAGCTCAACTAAAGGGAGCAATTGTGACCCATGAGCGGCGCAGCGGTCGGCCCACATTACCCGATCCGCCACTTTCTTCCCGCCGTTCCCGCAAGAAGCGCCGAACTCTTTGTTCGTCTGCATATCGGATGTCAGCGTTGTCACGTCGAACATCCCGTTGCGAATGACGATCCTGATCAGCCGAGGAGTCACTGGACGCATGCAACGCCGCCTGTCTGATGCGCAATCCGGCGAGCCGCGACCTGTTCGTTCAGCCGGATCGCGAGGCTCGTTGAAGTTTGATTTAAGCGGCGTCATGCAGAGCAATTCCACCTTTTTAAATGAGCCGAGGCGCTAGTTCTTCGTAAGCTGCTGAAGCTAATAGAGAAATCCGTCAAATTGTCAGCCGACAACATAGGCCAGCAAGAGCGCTTTATCTTTATTGCTTGGAGTTCGCTTTAGGCGTTTCCTTAACATGAATATCAATCTGCGGTGAGAATCCTCTGCGGGCGCTCCAGAACGAAATGCTGGAGCCCCCTCCCCCGCGGGACAAGACCGACACCAAGTCTCCCTCCAACTGACCTCCATTCGCAGATTACGCATGTTCCGTGCGCCTCCATCGAAAACATCTCGATCAACAAAATTCCGATAAACTGTTGAAATGAATGAATAAATTGAGAAAATTGTCGGCCGACAACAACTCATTACGTGTACGGTTGAGACGGTTGAAGAAGCTTTCGCCTCCACACGGCCGTAGGCAAAACGACGCCCGCGGTCGGTCGGCTCTGCATCGCCACGATGAACCATCGGGAATTGAGGTCGATGACGACCGCGCTGTAAGCGAAGCGCTTGCAGGTTCGGATGTAGGTGATGTCCCCTGACCCAAGCTTCCTCTGGAGCCGCGACGTCAAATTGCCAGTCGAGTATATTGTCGATAGAAACGGCAGGCCTGCCGCCATAGACACCAGGACGGCATTTGCAGCCGATCTTCGCCATAATCCCGGAGAAACGCGTCAGACGCGCAAAATGGTTCGGTCAGCACATTCCCGGAGAGAAGCCGTCTAGAAATCTTCGGGCTTTTCAATCGGTCACTGCGAGGATCCCTTGGGTCAGGCCATAGTCAAATGTGGTTCGTCGATGGACGAGGAACCGGTTTGCGACCCCCTACCCGGTGATACGCACTACCGTAGCCATGTCGCCAAGCCCAAAAAACCTGCACCGGCGCAGGCGGATGCGCCGACGAGCGCGCCCATGCGCGTGACATCGCGATGGATCGGCTTGTTTTGATTTAGAGTTGGTGAATGAGACCTGGTCACCGACCAATGTTTCTGTCTATCAGCCTGCGCATTGATCGGCAAATAGGCTTCTTGTCATTCGGCTCCGCGTCTTCAGTGAAGATGAGAACGGAAGATCGATGTGGAAGCTCTAATGGTATTACTATCGCCTTCAAAGAACTTCGGGAAACCGGCGGGTGCCATCGTGTCATTCGCCTTGGACTAGACCTACCACCATTGCTCCCACCGCTGGAACCTCACGCTGCCACCAGGAGGGATCTCAGAGCAAGGCCGGCATTGGTCGGCCGGAGAATATTCAGTTGCATGCTTAATCTGCAAACGGCCGGGGTTCGTCGCCCTTAATGAGATGGACTACTATGCTCGAGGCCAAGCAACTAAAATCATTGGTAGACGGGGCCAATGGATCTTTCGTTTACCGGCGCGGAACGCACGTGCATCTTTCTGTGCTGATGACAAGTTGCCGCACCGCCGGATTTTGAGTTCACACCCGAACAAGCTTAGAGCGCGACGAGGTCGGTGTGGACGTCATAATCCCGGAAGCGACCTTCGGGGATAAAACCTTCGTTTCTGGCTCAGCATGTATTAAGGCAAGACGACCGAGGCGAGCACTGCTCAGCGGTCATCGCTCTGGCCCTCCTCATTTCGCCCTGACGCGATCGCATCATACAACGACTTCACTTGGGCGCCGCCGGAGACGGTGTCGTTATCCTACCCATGTGGGTACAAGGGCACGAACTCCTCCAAATCGCGCTACGGCTGGCCGACTTTAGGGGTTGCGTTGAGCACGCGTGATGACATGTCTCGTTTCGATCAGGGTGGTCTGCAAGAGGTGTTCAGCGGAACTGAGTTCGCTCTGCGGCATAAGCTGACGAGCGGCGAGCAACTGCGCCTCCTAAAGCTCTTGGTGTCCTTTGCGACAAAGCAGGAACTTAATGTGAATGCTTGGGAAGTAAGATCCGCTATTGACCGCGTTGCGGACGTGTCCCGAGCCTACAGTACTCTGCGAAAGAGGGGGAGGGGACGAGCAAGAGGGTTTTCCCCGCGGGCGTCTCAATCCGGCTGCGGGCGCTGATCACGGATGCGGTCTTCTGGGGATGTCTATGTAAGGTCAACGGATGTCTCTGCGCCGTGTTTTACAGACAGGTTACGTCCGATCCTCCTAGATCCGAAGAAGCCCGAGGCGGAACGCTTCATCCTTCAAGACCTTGATCGAGGACGGCTGCCATCTTCCACCCCGGGGCGGTCGCTCTCCCAGTTGATCGAGTTGGGTGGCGATCGCCCGTAGCGAAAGGGTCGGATCAGCAATCGCAATTGCTGCTACGAGCTTTATGGGATTTTCTTCCGGCGGCCGACGAGGGGAGCGCGTAAGTAGGTCCGGAGGGGCAAGCTCTGCTTCGACCATGCGGTGCACCGCGCGTCGAAGTCGCTCAACGGTCCAGTCAAGACCTCGGCGGGTAAGCACGCGCGTCACGTTCTCCCAACTGTGTTGTGGTCTAAGCTGCATGACCGTCGGGAGCCAGGTTTCTGCTGATGCGGTGAGGCTTTCCAAATAGATCCGATCCCGGGCCGCGGTGGTGGCACGGATTGCGTCCGGACGTCTTTCGCGAAGGCCGGGATTGCCGGCATGTCGACCCTTGGCCTTGGCTGCTTTCATCCCAGACTTTGTCCGCTCGCTGATTACGGCGTGCTCAAGCTCCACAACAGATCGGAGGACCCGGAGCGAAAATATGCCTCGCGGCGTGGTTGTGTCGATCGGATCGCAGAGTGAGCGGAAGTGAACACCGCGCTTTTTAAGATCTTCAAGTGTGACAAGCAGGTGGTTGACGGACCGTGCCAGCCGGTCCAGTCGCACTACGACCATGACGTCGCCTTCTGATAGCTCCCTTATGAGCCTGATAGCAACTGGACGGGCGTGGGATGTACCTTGATCATGCTCCTCGAATATCCGGTCACAGCCGGCGCCACGGAGCTGAGCGACTTGAGCGTCCATCTCATGCACCGTCGAGGCGCGCGCGTACCCTACGTGCCGATGCTGTTGCGGAGGAGGGGTATTCTTCGAGTTTATTGCCACGGAAGCTCCAGCCGAAAACGATTTGCGTGTTCAGTCAATAGTGCGCGTTGATTGATACCTATGCAAGCGTTGTTTGATGCTGCGATTTAGGGCCGTGGAGCGCGATGATGGTCCCGGCCTATTGGCGCGTCCATCTGGCACCCTTGTCTGGCGTCAGGGCCCCCTTGGAGGCGGAAATTGGCAGTTCGGCGTGTGTTGTATCGTGCTGTTGTCTAGCAAGAACCGCGTCTTGTTCTGCGTCGCGAGACTACAGAAACGATTCTCACAGGGAAGTTCGGTCATCACTTAAAAAGAAGGGATCACGCTCCACCGTCTCGTTTGCACAGGAGATCGATATGACGCCCGGAGAGACCATGGAAGAATTTCAGCAAATGGTTTTAAAACGGGATGAGGATGCAGCTTGGCTCGAGGAGACCGGGTTCTGGACTGATACCTTCACTAATCAGGAGGTCGTTGCTGCGCTCGAGCTGTCGGCTCAGCCGCCTGCTGCTTGACGGTATCCGTTGACCGATCCGGATCGAGCGTCCGCTTCGACGGATCGGCCGGGCAATCGTCTTTTCGGAAGACGGGGCGCTTATCACGGCTGCCTTTAGGCTTGCAGTGCATGCCGCGACAGGCAAGCCTACCTCGTAGTACTCGTCGGCGTCAGAAATCAATCGGCCCTAAGTGAAAATTTACCGACCGGGATGAAGTTAAGTATACTCTAAATAGCGCGAAGGTTGTAATCTTCGAAAATCCTCGTTATTGTCGGATAATATAGAAAATCACGCGCCCGTCGTCGCAATCGCACTGCCGCGTTTAGCGATCTTTATCAAATCTCGAATAAATTGCCGCCTTCAGATAGAGGCGGGGCAGATGATCAATAGAATTTGGGCCGACAGATCAGGAAATTTCGGCATACTTACAGCGTTAGCTCTTGTCCCCCTTATCGGTGCTGCTGGCATGGTCATCGACTTCAGTCGAGCTCTCACCCTGCGCAGTGACCTCAATGGAGCCGCCGACGCTGCCGCGCTTGGCGCAATCACGGAAGGATCTCCAGGGCTGGTCGCCCTGAGCAAGATGAGACAGGACGGCCGTGTTACAGTAGCCGAGGATGAGGGCCGTAAGCTATTCCTGGGTCATCGCAGCCTAAACACCGCTGAGGACCTGACGAGGTGGCCCCTCGATGTCTCAATCGAGGTCCAGCGCGCGGCCGGTGCGGTCACGTCTTCGGTATCGTACAGCGTCGGTATGCCGACGACATTCATGCATATTTTTGGAAAAACGCACGTTACGATCACCGGTGGGGCAACGGCGGTCTACGGGAGTGAAAACAAGACCTTCACGGACTTCTACATGTTGCTCGACAACACACCGTCCATGGGGATCGCTGCGACCACAAAAGACATCAAGAAGTTCCAAGCCATCACCCGTGGAAATGGTCAAAGAGGCTGCGAGTTCGCATGTCATCTGGGCCGATGGAGTTCGGATGGCACATTTAAAGCGGATCCAAACAGCTCGTACATCGTCGCGAGGAACAATAACATCACGCTACGCATCGACGTTGTCGCCAAAGCCGCACAGGCTCTCATTGATCGCGTTAAGGCGGAGATGAAAGAGACATCCGATCAATATCACGTTGCCGCCTACTCGTTCGGTAAATCAGCTCTCAAGGAGGGCTACCAGATCCTGAAAGTGCTGTCCTCTACTGTCGATATGTCGACGGCGTCTTCCGCCGTCGGAAAAGTCTCTATTCAGACGACTGATCACGACCACTTCCATGAAAATGCGCTCACGAGCTTTGACACGGCTCTCACCCTTGTCGGCAAGGAGATTGTCGGACCGGGAGGAAGCGGCACGTCACGTTCAGACCCGCAGAAAATTGTGTACTTCGTGACCGATGGTGTTGCAGACAGTCTAAAGCAAGGCGTCGCCTGCGGCGGGAGTTGGTATCAGGACAAGGGACGATGTCTCGAGCCAATCGATACGAAGTACTGCAAGGCCTTGAAAGATCGCAACATCAAGATCGCTATACTCTACACGACATATATCCCGCCTGACGGCGATCATATGTGGGAGACCTACATGAAAAAGCAGTTTGGCAAACGCATATCTGTAGCGCTTGAAGAGTGCGCCAGTGAGGAGCTGTTTTTCGAGGTGGGCCCGGATGATGACATGGCTGAAGCCATGGCGCACCTGTTCACCAAGGCTGCTAATTCCTACAAGGGGTTGCGCCTCGCATTTTAGGGCCAAGGACGTGGATCTTTGTGGAGACGGATCGCATACCCGGCCAGTTTCCAATCAATACGTCACCAGATCATCCGTGCGGCTTGCCCGCTCCTGCGCGTTGTATTGTTGTAGTCGCTCGATATCCTGCTGCACAGACCGGTGGCGTGACTGCTCCATCGCCCCGGGCAGGGGAGTGCCGCGATTGCCGCTTCTGTGAACAGATTGCTTGCCAGGCAGAGGGAGCGCCCTATCGTCTTCGGGAAACAGGAGAACGATATGACGCCCGAAGAGACGGTCGCGCACCACCAGGAAACGATGTCGAGATTGCTGGAAGATGCCGCCTGGCTGAAACAGAGCGGGTTCTGGACTGAGACGTTCAGCAATGAGCAGTTGGTTGCAGCTCTCGAATTGACCGCGGAGATGTATGTCAGTGTCGCACGAGAACTGACAAAGCCGACGGCCTGAAGGCCAGGCCACCCATCACTGATGGACTTTCTGCCAGCCCACCTCAGCCCAGCATGTCGGCGATTTCTGCTGCCTCCAACCGGGCGGCGCCATGACGAGCAGAGCCGCGATAGCTGATCGGCTGATGCTGGGCGCAATACCAGAAGGTGACCGTTCGGCTCTCTTCAAATCCATAGCATCCCCACTTCTTGCAACCATGGTGCTGACAGTAGTGCTCGTCGAGAATGTAGGCTTCGGGCTGGGCCGTGCGGCTTTCATCGCTCATAGGGAGCCTCGATCAGAATGTTGGCGGTCAGCAAGCACGGAAACGATGCCTCGCATCCATCCGTGCCGCGTCGATCGCAGCCGATCGCTAAAATCCGGCGTAGTTCGACGAATTCGATTGCGGCACCCAACTTCTTCACCAGAGCCTTGCGGTCATAGACACCGTGCCGATCGCAGCGCTTGCAGGACATGTTGATCGTTTCGGCGCGGTAGTCGCGCAGGACAGGCAGCGTCATGGTAGTGGCAGCTCATATCCGAGGACCACGGGCGCGTCGCGATATCCTCTGGTGCCGTTGCGCACCTTGATGAGCTCGCAGACACCGACGAGCGGGAAGCCGGCTGCGCGCTGCCTGTCGAAGAACTGCGCGATGGCATCATCGCGGGTGGGAGCCGTACTCCAGTCGCTGACGATGGCGCCAGGCAATTCGGGCGTGTCGCCGACTCCGCTCTTCCACACTGCACGAAAGCCGCCGTCGCTCTTCCTATAGGCGAGCTCGACCCATGACGACGTCTGCCATTCCTTGCCGTCTTCCGATCCAACGACGCTGGCGGTGAAATGGCGAACGTCAGCACCGCTCACGGCAGCAATGAGCTCGCGGCTCGGCTCATCGGTCGGCAGAAGTTCTGCCCAGCGATAGGCAGGGCGTACGCGGTCTTTGGTTGCCATAGACTTCATTGCAGATTGAGCGGCAACTGAATGCCTTTCGGGATATTGGGCTTACGCAACGAGGCGATTTGCACCCGCTCGTAGGTTTCCTTGCGCTGGCGTTCCTGCTTCTCGCGAAGCGCGCGGGACGCGGCAACGAGGGCCAGTGCTCTGGCGACGACTTCATCGGTACTATTCATCTGCACCTCCATCAATGTTCGCTTTTTGTTCTCATACTCCAGCGCGCAAGTCAAGATACTTGATGGATGCTCGGGCAGGAGAGGGAAGGCAATGAGGCCGCTCCGGAGGAACCGGATAGTGTTACGGCGCGCCTCCACGACCAGGCAACGACGAGGTCAGCCGTAGCCAGTTGCCGGAGGCAAAATCATCCTGCTCGTTCGCATCAAGCCCGCAGTTCTCCAGAAACGTCCTGGCGTCTCTGCCCGGCCTGTACTGATAGGGATAGTCTGTCGAAAACAGGATTCGGTCCTTTCCGACCACACTTGCTGCCCGCTCGAGGTAATGCGGGAAGAACATGCCGCTTGCGGTGACGTGCAGATTTTCCCGAAGATAGGTCGCAACCGGCTTTTTCAGGGCGGATACTCGATCGAATGCCGACAGGCGTTCCGCGTAAAACAGCACAAGCTCGCCCCAGTGGCCGAGGATGAGCTGCAGTCTCGGCATCCTGTCGAAATGACCGGCAAGCAGCAACCTTATGAACTGGATGCCGGCATCGTAATGCCAGCCAAGTCCGAAGGTCGCCAGCGCCTCGTCGATGTTCGGGCTAATTCCGGAATAATAGGCGTCACGAACTGCCTGAGGTGCTGCACGCGGATGCAGGAGGACAGGAGCACCGAGTGCCTCTGCCGTCTCGAATATCGGAATTAGCGAAGCATCATCCAGGTTTGCGGCACCGACCCGGCCACATAGCATCGTGCCTTGAAAGCCGAGCGTGCGAACGCACCGCTCAAGCTCACGAGCGGCATCGTCCGGCGCCGGGACGGGGAGGGTGGCGAAAGCCTGCAGGCGATCGGGCCGACGGGCAACCGCCTCAGCGATCATGTCGTTGATCCGTCTGGCAAGATCGATGCTGTTCGGCCCGAGGTCGTGAAGTGCCGGGGTCGTTAGTGAGAGGACCTGTCCGTCCACGCCGGTCTCGTCCATCAGGGCAATCCGCTCATCGGTGAGATCGCGCAAGCGCCGTTTGATATCACCCCGGTGAATGGCAACGCTGGGATCAGCGAGCTCAAGCTTGATGGAGGCCCAGGCGCCCTCCACCTCTGGCGTCAGGAAATGTTCTTCGATTGCGATCAGTTTCATGCCTGCCTCAAAACGATAACAGGAGGAGCAACGCCGAAAGACACGATCCGTTCATGTGGGCCTCGGGATCCGGCACCAAATTGCGGCTCAGGCACCGGCAACCATGTCATGTGGCAGTATGCTTGGTTATGGCTCGCCGGATCTCCAAACCCGTTGCGACATCCGGCATCCAGAGGCTAAATCCCGAACAGGAAAAACGGAGACGAAGTGTTGAACAGCGAACGCGCGAAGATGGACGCCGGCGAATGGTATTGCTGCATGGACCCGGAGCTCGATGCGCTGCGCATGCAGGCGCGACGTGCGGTGCACGCCCACAATGTCATGCGGCCGGACGAGCGGGGCAAGATGGCTGCCGAGCTTCGCGCGCTGTTCGCCAACGCCGGCGACGCCTTTATCGAGGCACCGTTCCATTGCGCCTACGGCGTCAATATCAGCCTTGGAATGGGCGTCTATCTCAACGCTGGCTGCGTCATTCTCGATAGCGCATCGGTCTTTATAGGCAATGGAACGATGCTTGGCCCTGCGGTCCAGATCTACTGCCCCGAACACCATCACGATAAGGCCCTTCGCAAGGCGGGTCTCGAGATTGCCCGACCGGTCAACATCGGACAAGATGTCTGGATTGGTGGTGGAGCGATCATCCGGGGCGGCGTCACCATCGGGGATGGAGCGATCGTCGGCGCGGGGGCCGTCGTAACCCGCGATGTGGCGTCAGGCGCAACCGTCGTCGGCAATCCGGCACGTCCAATCAGCCGCTGACTGGTCTTATCGGCGATAGAAGCAGCGGAAGGCTCCCCGGCTTCAAACGAAATGCCTTCGCGGATCGAAAGCTTCCTTGGCAGAGCTTCGACGGATAGAGAAAGTCACAGGTCGCTGAATAAGGAAAGGCTGATGACGTTTCAGAGCAGCCCTTCCGATATCGGAGAAGCGCCATTGTTGTGATCGGGCAACTTCGACGGCAGTGCTGCCCGATTTGCTGCAGGAGAGCAATACACGAAAATTTCGCGGTGTCGTGTTGAGCGACGGGAGAGCCAACAGGCGAACGACGAGCTACCTCCCGCGCATCGTCCGCCTTCGGCTGCGGTCGTTCCAGGAGAGCCCGAGAAACAACCGCGCAACGGACAATCGACTGCCTGCTATGATTCCGCAATCCTTATGGTTTCGATTGGACGGTAGCGCAAAGAGCCAAGGGTGGAGGTCACCGCAACCGCCCCGCGAGCAGGGGTGACCTCCACTCACATCCGACACGCGGCGGCGAGCCAGACGCTTTCCGTGAAAGAATTGAGGCAGTCAGGACCCCTCCCAATCTGCCTCGTGCCCGCGTCTGTCGCTTACGCCGGCTTGACCAGTATGGCGCGCAGAGGCGCAATCACAATTGTTAGCTATCGTGAATGCAAGTTCACATGGGCCATATCGCACAGGGCGCATTGCGTGCTCGGATGCACGCTGGAGAAAGCGTGAGAACAGCCAGCCACCTTTAGCCTGGCCGCTCTCACCTTCAAAAAACAGCATGGTGCCGCGTGCGATGGTTTGCGGGACGCCGAATAGCCAATCGACGTCGGGACCGCAAGGACCTCTTCCGGGAAGCAGCGTTCAATGAGCAATGCCAGCCCGGTTTCTGTCAACTCTAGTCGGTCGCGAGCAATGCATCCGGAGCGCAAGCTGGCAGCCGATCATCGGAAGGACGCTGGGAGATCAAAGATCGCAAGCCCGCGGCCTATTCAGACGGGTCGGGCTCAATCTCTGTCGGCGCAGGGGTATGGATCATCGCCGAAGACCGCATCAGTGCTCTCACATTCCGACGCATTTCGGTTAGCGCGCGATAACGCTGCTGCAGCTCATCGATTTCGATGGCCCCAGTGATCCACTCTTCGACGGACGCCCGAAAGCCGGGATCAGACTCGAATTTCAAACCAAGGCGCTGGTACTTTGCCACCACGGCCTCGAAAAGGGCTCGGCGTTTTTCAGTCTGCATGCGAATCTCCGTTGCGCGGAGAATATGCGAGATGTCGTAGATTGAAACTACGCCTTAGAGCGTACATCGACATGGGCTGATATTTGGCCTGATGATGGAGAAGCCAGTTTCGTGGCTTTCTGACTTCCAACCCTTATCCCCCTGTGCAGAGGTTTTTTTGCGCGGGCATCGAGCAAGATGGGGCGGCGCCGCGTAGCGGATAAGACGTTTGGGCGCAGCGACGAATCGGCGGCTCGTGGGTTTGCCATGATTTTCTCTCGCGGTTTATGATGCCTCGTACAAATAAGGACTGCGCGGGAAAAGGACTTTCAGCAGAGGGTCCAAGTTCGATGGCACGCCAATCTCAGCGCGCGAAATTCGCGATCGGTCGGAACAACATCGTTACTCAAATGGCATCTTCTACCTCCGTTGCTCCGAGGATAAACGCGTTGTCCATTCTCATGCCTTTTGATGCACATGTTGCCTTAAGGGCCCCGCAGACTTGCGTTTGACGACCTGGAACAGTATGTTGGACAATATCGAAAAATGTCTAACGGAGTCGTGTGACATGCCGAGACAGACAGACGGTCAGTCCGTAGCTGGGAAATCGACAAATGCCCCACGCGACGTGAGTAAAAGCCGCTTCCACGCCGTGATGGAAGCGGCGGCCCATTCCGGACTGCTTGGCGAGAAGAGCAAGCGGATTGGCGGGCGCATCAGCCCGGCACTTCTTGAGCAAGCCAAGAACCATACTGGAATCATGACCGACACTGACTTGATCGAATTTGCTCTGGCGACCGTCGCGCTCGATGATGACTTCGGTAGAACCTTCCGTGAAACGCGCGGGACTGTCGATCCGGACCTGAAACTCGGGTTCTAACGTGCCGGATTTTGACTTCGCCGCGTCGATCCGTTGGGCGCGTTTCGATCCCGGCCGGACACTGGCGCGCAAACCGGATGAGGACTTGCCGTTTCTCGGGGACAGGGCTACTGCGGGCCAGGAGCTTCTCCTCGACACATGCGTCTACATCGACGGCCTTCAGGGCCGCGCTCCTGATCGCGTCGCGGACATTTTGGACATTCGTTTGAGCAATCATTCGAGTGTCGCCGTCCAGGAGCTGATGCATACCGTTGGTGTGCTGGATCCCAGCCATCCGAGCACAGGAACGGCGATTGAACAAATAAGGCGGATGATCGAGGGGATGCAGAGTCACCGCATTTTCGTTCCCGACATCGACGTTATGGGCCGAGCAGCATTGCTTTCCGGCATGCTATGTCGATTGCAGGGCTATCAGCGAGATGCGCGGCTGAGAGCCTTGCACGACTGCGCGCTGTTTCTTCAAGCGCAAAAGCTGGGTCTCACGGTTCTAACCGCAAATGTAAGCGACTTTGACTATCTGCTCCAGTTAATACCGGCCGGTCGGGTGCTGTTCTACCGAGCCGTCTAACGCAGTGGCCGGGTAAAGGGCTTGAACGCGGATTGGCGACGATCAGCTGGCCGATAAGGGCGAGAGAGACGATGACGCTTGGAGAGTTGGCTGATCGCTATCGCTTGGAACTGCAGGACGAGTCAGTCGGCGTTCGAAAAAGCTGGGAGGAGATGTTCCGGTACACGTTTCGGCACTATTCAGCTGAAACCGAGCTCAATTCGTTCGACCTCGATGCACTTTCTGACCGAATGCTGTCGGCGGATATGAATCCTCGGATTGTCGAAGGCTACACGAAGCGCTGGCTGGACCTACTGGAATGGGCGAGAAGCACCTAGCACATTAGAATTTGAAGCTGCCCTCCAACCTCACCCTCACGCGTCGACCGCTCGTAACTCCTCATCCGCTGGCCAGTCGGTTTGGCGTATGATTTCCATTGCGGCCGTGATGCGATCACGCAGTGTTTAGGTCTTGGTGGCGAGATGATGAGTTCGCATGAACTCCAAATCCAATGACGATCTGACCGTTGAAACCCGATTGCAGACAGCCCAGCGCTTCACCCATGATCGACTGGACTTTGTCTTCCGCCGTTGTGGCCTTCGAAAGCATTTCCTGGCTCGGGTTCATCGGGCCTTCCTTCGACCGTGATGGTGGGTGCTTTTGCTGGATAGTAACCTCGGCGGGAATTTGATGGGGACAATGGGAAAGCGCCTTGTGCGAGGAGACAAATGCTATACTCCGCCGATGTGCCCGGTGATGGAGCTTTTTGGTCGAAGGTAACCTCTACAGCAAACGCGCCGCCCGGCCGCTCCTTCGCGTCGCGTTGTTGTAATAGCTCGACGCCTGTTGCACCGAGCGATGACGAGATTGCTCCATTGCCTCGGGCAGGGGGATGCCGCGATTGGCGGCCTCGGTCAGATACCCGGATCGCAGCCCATGCGCCGAAAACTCCTCCGGATCCAACCCGGCCAGCGCCGCCCGCTGCTTGACGATATCGTTGACCGACTTTGGATCGAGCACGCGCTTGGACACATTGCCCCAGCGGTCAACCTTTCGAAACACGGAGCCTTTGTCGATCCGGGCGGCGTCCATCCAGGCATTCAGCGCCTCGACCGGCCGGCCGGTGAGATAGACGACCTCGTCATGATCGGCACCGGATGTTTTGGTCCGTCCGAGATGAATGGCCAACGAGGGGAGGGGAGGGCCATCTTCGACGGCGATCGGCGGTTCGACCGTCAGTTGCTCCCGGCGCAACCCGGCAATCTCGCTGCGCCGGCGGCCACCCGAGGCAAACGCCACCATCAGGATCGCCCGGTCGCGCAGATCACGCAGGCTGCCGCTCGCACAGGTCGCCAGCATTCTGGCCAGCACGTCGCCGGTCACCGCCTTGGCGCTTTTGCGTTTTCGAGGGCGCGGCGTGGCACGGACGGCAAGGCGAATGGCCGACTTGAGGGCAGGTGAGGGGAAGGCGCCGGACAGTCCTCGCCATTTCGTCAGCGTCGACCAGGTGGCCAGCCGGCGGCGCACCGTGTCGGGCGCATGCGGGCCGGCCACCTTCAAAAACCCTTGGCTACGGAGTTTTTGCTCCACAGCTGAGGGCATCCCATGCTCCGGATCGTTTTCACGTTTTGCCGGATCCCACAGGTGATGCGCGACGAATTTCAGCAGTAGCGCCTCGGGCGCTGGCCAGGGCAGTGATTTTGTCGTCGCCGCCAGCGACCAGGCTTGCAGGTAGGCGAGATCGGAGGTGAGGGCTCGAAGCGTGTTTTCGCCCATGCCCTCGTTAACCAGATGGCGCAGCGTGTCGATGTCCTGATCGGTCAACAGCTCCGCGAGTTCGTCGCGGCGCTCCATCGGCAGCACCGCAGCGATCGTATCGAGTTCATGGGCGCGGGCCTCGACCCCGGTCAGTTTTTTTGCCATCATCATCTTCCTTGACGAAGTCACTTCCGCTATCGCGTGCCACGACGATCCGGCAAAGTTCAATCGTGGGCATTTTCGTAGAAGGCGACCGTGTCGTCCAGCGTCTTCTCGGGTGCGGTCATGAGAAGCAAAGTCGATGTCACGATCTACGCAAAGACGGCCTAGGCGCGCATCCCCTGGAGTTCACCGGAAACAAAAAAAAGGGCCTCACATGGAGGCCCTCTTCTGAACTTTCTCGCCGGTATTAGAACTTTACCGCGATACCAGCCTTCACCACGTGCTGGTCGATGTCGACGTTGACACCGTCGAAATCCTTATCGCCGAAGTCGTTGTAGCGGTATTCGCCACGCAGGAAGACGTTGTCCGTTACTGCGTAATCTACACCCGCGCCAATGGTCCAGCCGTGGAACGTCTCATCACCATTACCGGTCGGGGTGTCGAGATAGGCGCGCGTTGCGGTCCAGCCGCCAGCAGCATAAACGAGCGCACGGTCAAATGCGTAGCCAACGCGGCCGCGAACCGAGCCAGCCCACTTGGTGCCACCGTCGACACCGTCGGCGCCGAGCAGATTATCTTCTTCGTTGAAGTTGTAGTCGACGTCGCCTTCCAGACCGACAACGAAACCGCTGCTCAGCTGCCAGTTGTAGCCGACGAAACCACCAACGATTGCGCCATCGAAATCTTCATCGAAGCTGACGCCGCCGGCGCTAAAATCGCCGTTGCCCCAACCGTAGCCGGCAGAAATACCAGCATAAGCGCCTTCCCAAGAAAACACTTGGGTTTCGACAGCTACCGGCGCATCCGGAATCTGGTCAACAGCGTCAGCTGCGTAGGCGGCGGTGGAAGCCGCGAGTGCAAGCGCAGCGATAGCAATAATCTTGATCATGTTCAGCCCTTATCCTTAAACAAGTGCAGGCTATGTATGTCGAAAAGCTTGGAAAGGCTGTAGTTTTTTAGCAACTGTTCAATCGATACCCGCTTTGTCATCTACCGTACAATTCGAATTACTGAGCGACTTTTTGCCTGCTGCGCTGACATTCTAAGTCCACCAGCGTTCTCAGCGACAGGACGACCGCTTCCAGTGCGACATTGCGAAACCTCCGCAGAAAGGAGTTTTGATATGGCCTCCACAGTAACGGCCGCCGCAGTCTCTAAAAAATTCGGCGCCTACCAGGATGCCGCTGTCCACGGTCCGGTGATCGTCACTAAGAGCGGTCGACCGCACACAGTGCTAATCGCCTATGAGGATTATCTGCGACTGACAAAGCGCGACCGGCGCGTCGAACTGACGTCGGCGCTTGGCGACGACGATCTCGCCGCGATCGAGGCTTCGGAGATGGGCGGGTCGCTTGATCATCTCAATGCCGAACTGCTGACGGGCAAGCATGCTGCCGACTGAGCCAAAAGTTGGCTAGGTGTTTCGTTAATCGTATCTCTGGCACTGGCAGTTCGTCGAAGGTCGCGAGGAGGGTGACAAGGATCGCCCGGCGCTGGTTTTGGCGATTGTTGCTCAGCTCGACGACGGCACGCCGACGGTGCGCGTCTTGCCGATCACCCATGGCCTGCCCAACAATCCGGACGATGCGATCGAAATCCCGCCGGCGACCAAACGCCGCCTGGGGCTTAACGACGAGCGCTCGTGGATTGTTTTGACCGAGAGCAGCCGGTTTGTCTGGCCAGGCCCGGACATGCGGCCGGTCGACAGCGATACCGGCTATTTTGGGGCATTGCCGCCGGCGCTGTTTGCCGAGGTCAAGCGGCGGTTTGTCGCGCTGGCAAAAGCCCAGCGGCACGGGCGACGCCACGCAGCGAATAATTGTTTTGGCACCATTCCTCGATCCTCAAAGGCCGTTTTAAGCGGCGCCGGCGCCGTGCGTCGGATCGATTCTCGATTGTCGGCCGTCCTTATCGAGCGGATTCTATCTCGCTGATTCCAAAGAACAAGGCATTCACCCAATTCGCCGGACTCACCCTAATTGGGCGGACTCAGGAGCAGCACGAGCCTGCCTGTTGTTTTGGATCACAGCAAGCTGAGGCCTTCTGGTTTTCTTCCGCGAGCCAGCGATCGCGCGGCTTGCAGCTCGCCGGCCGCGGTACCAGGTCGACATGCACTGCGCCGCTATGCACGGCAGGGGTCGCTGCACAGTAAAGCTGCATCGGCCGGACGCCGTCACTAACTTCAAAAGTCAGCTTTGCTGATCCATCCAGCCGCAAATGCTCTGACACCTTGCGGATGATTGCCGCGAACTTTCGAGCCGGCATATGCGTGCGTTCGTCCTCGTCGATGTCCCACAGCTGTACGAAGATTTCGGACCATTCCTCGTGCTCAGCGCCACAGTCGAGTGCTGCGAACTGTCCCGCCTTCACCTCGGTCACGTGATAGCCACCTTTCACCGGGCGGCCGTCGTAGGAGAAGATCAACGGCAGATCCCGGACGCCGTCGATCGTGTCGAGCAGGTGGCCAAGGCTGATATCCGTTTCGAGAAAGAGCTTGTCGGGTGCGTTCATTTCGGCTACTCCTGTTTCAATAATTCAAGGATTGTAGAAATATGGAAGAACGTCAAGCCCTGATGTCATTTGCGGCACTGTCGCAGGAAACAAGGCTCCATATCGTCCGCATGCTGGTGGTGGCCGGTCCGGACGGAATGGCTGCCGGTGCTATCGCCGAAAAGGCCGAGGTCTCGCCCTCCAACGTGTCGTTTCATCTGAAGGAGTTGGAACGCGCCGGGCTGATCAACCAGCAGCGGGAATCCCGTTCGATTATCTACACCGCCAATTACGATGGGCTGGGCGCGCTGGTTCGCTTCCTGATGGAAGACTGCTGCGCCGGGCACCCGGAGATATGCGCACCGGCCACCGAGGTCGCCGCCTGCTGCGCGCCAACCGCAAAGGAGAACCTGCAATGACCGCTGATCGCGTTTATAACGTCCTGTTTCTCTGCACCGGCAATTCGGCCCGTTCGATCCTCGCCGAGTCCATTTTGAATGGGGAAGGCAAGGGCCGATTCCGCGCGTTCTCCGCTGGCAGCCAGCCCAAGGGCGAGGTCCATCCGCTTGCTCTGGATACGCTGCGCGGCCTCGGATACGAGGCAACGGGGTTCAGCTCAAAAAGCTGGGATGTCTTCGCGGAGCCTGGCGCGCCGCAAATGGATTTCATCTTCACGGTCTGCGACAATGCCGCTGGCGAAGCCTGCCCGGTCTGGATCGGCCACCCGATGACTGCCCACTGGGGCGTTGAAGATCCGGCAGCCGTCGAAGGCTCGCTGGTTGAAAAGGGCCAGGCCTTCTCCCAAGCCGCCCGCTACCTCAAGAACCGCATCACCGCGTTTGTGAACCTGCCGCTCGCGTCGATCGACAAGCTGGCGCTGGAAACTCAACTCCGCACGATCGGGACGATGGAAGGCAGCACCAGCCGCAAGGGCGACGTCGCGTGAGCTACGTTTTGGATCAGCAGCCGGCCAGCGGGCGCGATCAGGACCTCCAGGCAGCACTGCAGGCGGCGGGGCTTCCGATCGACGATCTGGAGCAAGGTGGGCGCACCTTCTTCCGCTTTACGGACCAGGGCCAGATCGTTGGCTTTGGCGGATTGGAACCCTATGGCGACTGCGCGCTATTGCGCTCCGTGGTCGTCCTTTCCGACAAGCGCGGGCGTGGTTATGGCGAAGCTATCTCACGCCAGATGCTTGACCAGGCAGCGCGCGATGGTGCCCGCACCGTTTACCTGCTGACAGAAACGGCCACTGCATTCTTTGAGTATTTAGGCTTCGTGAAGGTCGATCGCGCGACCGCGCCGGCCGCAATCTTGCAAACACGCCAGGCGGCAAGCCTCTGCCCGGCCTCGGCCGGCCTATTGGCCAAGACTATCCGAGGGTAAAATCATGTCCACGTTTGAACGCTATCTGACGGTGTGGGTCTTCGCCTGCATCGTCGTCGGAGTGACCCTAGGCCACCTTATGCCCGGGGCCTTTCAGACGATCGGCGCGGCCGAAGTCGCGAAGGTCAACCTGCCAGTGGCAGTGCTGATCTGGCTGATGATCATCCCAATGCTGCTCAAGATCGATTTCGCGTCTCTCGGGCAGGTCGGCCGCCATTGGCGAGGGATCGGCGTCACCCTGTTCATCAACTGGGCAGTAAAGCCGTTTTCGATGGCGCTGCTTGGCTGGCTGTTCATCGGCTATCTGTTCCGGCCCTACCTGCCGGCAGGCCAGATCGATTCCTATATTGCCGGCCTGATCATACTTGCGGCCGCGCCCTGCACCGCCATGGTGTTCGTCTGGTCGAACCTGACCAAAGGCGAGCCGCATTTCACGCTGAGCCAGGTCGCGCTGAACGACACGATCATGGTGGTGGCCTTCGCCCCGATCGTCGGCCTGCTGCTCGGCCTCTCGGCCATCACAGTCCCATGGGATACTCTGATCCTGTCGGTCGTGCTCTACATCGTGCTGCCGGTGATCGCAGCGCAGATCCTGCGTCGGCTGACCGACGTAAACCGCCTAGGTGCCAGGCTGCAGCCGGTATCCCTGGTCGCTCTACTGGCGACCCTGGTGCTACTGTTCGGCTTTCAAGGCGAACAGATCCTCGCGCAGCCGGGCGTGATCGCCCTGCTGGCCGTGCCGATCCTCATCCAAGTCTATTTCAATTCCGGCCTGGCCTACATACTCAACCGCGTGAGCGGTGAGGAACATTGCGTTGCCGGACCTTCCGCCCTGATCGGCGCATCCAACTTCTTCGAACTGGCGGTGGCAGCCGCGATCAGCCTGTTCGGCTTCAATTCCGGAGCGGCGCTGGCAACCGTCGTAGGCGTGCTGATCGAAGTGCCCGTGATGCTGTCAGTGGTCTGGATCGTCAACCGCAGCAAGGGCTGGTACGAGCGTGGCGCCGCCGTCCGCTCCTCCGCTTCCACCATCAAAAGGGCCTGAAACCATGGACGTCACAATCTATCACAACCCCGCCTGCGGAACGTCACGCAACACGCTGGAAATGATCCGTAACGCCGGCATCGAGCCCACGGTGATCGAATACTTGAAAACCCCACCGACGCGAGCACAGCTGGTGCAGATGATCGCTGATGCCGGCCTGACGGTGCGCGGCGCCATCCGTGAAAAGGGCACGCCTTATGCGGAGCTGGGCCTCGATAACCCTACCCTGACTGACGATCAGCTGCTCGACGCCATGCTCAAGGACCCGATCCTGATCAACCGGCCGTTCGTGATCACGCCCATCGGCACGCGCCTGTCGCGGCCCTCGGAAGTGGTCCTGGATATCCTTCCCGACACCCACAAGGGCGCCTTCACCAAGGAAGACGGCGAACGGGTCCTCGATGCGGAAGGAAAGCGCATTGTCTGATTTACCTGCCGCATCCCTTGAGCACCTGCAGCTTCCCGATCTGCAGGCGCTGCGTCCGCCATTTTCCACCCACAAACCAAGAATTTTGATCCTCTACGGCTCGCTGCGCCCTGTCTCCTACAGCCGCCTCCTGGCGCACGAAGTCGCGCGCCTGCTCGAACATTTTGGCTGCGAGGTGCGGATTTTCGATCCCTCTGGCCTGCCGCTTCCCGATGCGGAGCCGGTGAGTCATCCGAAGGTGCAGGAGCTGCGTGAGCTGTCGGCCTGGTCGGAAGGCCAGGTCTGGATCAGTCCGGAACGCCACGGATCCATGACCGGTATCATGAAGGCGCAGATCGACTGGATCCCGCTCTCGGTAGGGTCGGTGCGGCCAACGCAGGGGAAAACGCTGGCAGTCATGCAGGTGTCCGGAGGTTCGCAGTCGTTCAACGCGGTCAACCAGCTTCGTGTGCTCGGCCGCTGGATGCGGATGATCACCATCCCGAACCAGTCGTCGGTCGCCAAGGCTTTCCAGGAGTTCGACGCTGATGGCCGCATGAAGCCGTCGTCCTATTATGATCGCGTCGTCGACGTCTGTGAGGAGTTGGTCAAGTTCACGCTGCTGACCCGTGACGCCTCTGCCTACCTCACCGATCGCTACAGCGAGCGGAAGGAGGAAGCCGAGAAACTGGAGCAGCGCGTGAGCCTCAAATCCATATGATCCAGCGCTTGCCAGTCGGCGCAATCCTCGCCCTTGGTGTCACCCAGAACATCGGTTACGGCACCCTTTACTACAGTTTCAGCATCCTGGCGCCGGACATGGCTGAAAGCCTGTCCCGGTCTCAGGAATGGATCTTCGGCGCCCTTTCGGCCGCCCTGCTGATCGGCGGGTTAACCGCTCCCTGGCTTGGCACGATGATTGACCGCATTGGGGCAGGGCGGGTGATGACCATCGGTTCGGCCGCGGCTGCGGTGGCCCTGATTGCCTGCGCCTACGCGCCGGGAAAGACTGCATATGTCGCGGCACTGATCGCCGTTGAGGTCGCCGCCAACCTCGTTCAGTACGGGGCAGCGTTCGCACTCCTCGTCCAGCTGCGGCCGGCGATGGCGCAACGCAGCATCACTTATCTCACCCTGATCGCAGGGTTCGCCTCGACGATATTCTGGCCGATCACCACCGCGCTGCACGCCCAGCTGTCCTGGCAGGACGTCTACCTAATATTCGCTGGCCTCAATCTGCTATTGTGCCTGCCAATCCATGCCTGGCTTTCGCGCGGCCTAGCACACAGCCGCCGGCAAGCTGCCGGCCATTATGCCGTTCCCGTGGCAGGATCCTTTGCGCCGTCACGCCGCCGCACCGGGTTTGCTCTCATGACCACGGCCTTTGCGGTGCAATACCTAGCTAGCGCATCGGTGCTGGTCCACATGGTGCCGTTGCTCGCGGGCCTCGGGCTCGGCGCCACCGCCGCGCTTGTGGGCACGCTGTTCGGCCCTTCTCAGGTCGCCAGCCGGCTGATCAACATGCTGTTCGCAAAGCACCTTGACGCGCTCCATCTCGCTATGATTTCAGCGGCATTGATCCCTGCCGCCGCACTGGTCCTAGAATTGACCGCGCCCTCGATACCTGGAGCCATGATTTTCGCCGTGGTGTTCGGCATGGGCAACGGCCTGCTCAGCATTGTCAGCGGCACCCTGCCGCTGGCGCTGTTCGGCAGCGAACGTTACGGCAAGCTGCAGGGGAAAATGATGGCCGCCCGACTGATCGTTTCGGCTTCAGCCCCCTTCGTCATGGCATTGGCAATGGAATGGCTGGGGTTCTCGCTGTCCCTTGCGGTGATCGTCGGCCTCGGCCTGCTGGCCCTGGCCTTGTTCGTCTTCCTTGCGAGCTTTCGCCGCCAGGGCATGGTAGGCTGATCGCGTGCTGCATATCCTCTTTGCCCTCTCGCTGGCGATCGTCGCTCTGCTCTATTCCTCCGTCGGTCAGGCGGGGGGCACGGGCTATGTCGCACTAATGGGGCTGGCCGGTTTTACGCCCGCCGTTATCAAGCCTTCAGCCCTCGCTCTCAATATTCTCGTGTCGGCCATCGGCTGCGTTCGCTTCTACCGGGCGGGTCTGGTCACCTGGCGCACGTGTTACCCCTTCGCAATCCTTGGCCTGCCGTTCTCGTTGCTCGGCGGCGCGTTGCACCTGCCTGCGGCGGTGTATCAGCCAGTGGTCGGGTTCCTGTTGCTCATTGCGGGGGTGCAGATGCTGCGCACGGTGTCTAGCCGTGGTGGCGAAGCCCACCCCAAAGGTCCGCCCTTTTTGCCTTCGCTCGTGGCGGGCGGGGTATTGGGCATTGTATCAGGGGTGACCGGGGTAGGCGGCGGCATCTTCCTGGCGCCCTTGGTGCTGGCGCTGGGGTGGGCAGGGCCGCGTCAGGTCGCGGCAATTTCGGCGGTATTCAACCTTCTCAATTCGGGTGCGGCGTTAGCTGGCGCATGGGTGACCATGCCCGCCTTGCCTGCGGAGCTTCCACTTTGGCTGCTGTGTGTGGGTGTCGGAGGCTATATTGGCTCGTGGTTGGGAGCGTTCTATTTCAAATCCGAAACGCTGCGCAAAATTTTGGCCTTCCTTCTCATAGCAGGGGCGCTGCGAATGATCGGAAGCGTTGTCGTATAACTGAACGAGGATGGGATCTGTGCTTTCGGGTATCATTGGCGCCCTTGTACTCGCGAATACGCCCGGTTGTGAGCTCCCATCAACGACGCTGGCGTCGCTAAGCTTCCCGTATCTGACAACTGGCGCCTGTTTGTCATGAGCGGCCTCTGCGGCGGCTACACCACCTTCTCGTCGTTCAGCCTGCAAACGCTTGAACTGATGAGAGGGGCCATGTCCAGTTCGCTTCTCAACATCGGCTTGCCTGTCGCTCTGTGCGTCGCTGCGGTGGCAGTCGGCCACCTGATCGCTACGTGTCTGAATGGCGGCACACAACGGATCGCCCAACTGGCGATCGAGGCGCAGGATGATGCTCCTAAGTTCGCAGCACATGTTCATCACCGAAACTGCTGTCGTCGGTTTGTAACGATCTACCGCCATTCTTGTTGTCGAGGTAATTACTGACAAGCTCTACTCGCACCGTGAAGGAACGAAGAGACCTTCGATGGGGAATAAGCCTGATAAGATGATCGCACCGGAGGCAGCCTGGACGAAGGCGGTTGCGCGCGAGGCGCTCATCCGGCCTTTGACTGTCGCCAAACGAATTCCAGCAAGTCAATTTGCGAGGGTTGGTAGACAGCTTGGTCTGAAGAGGTCGCGCCTCTATGAACTTATCGCCCAATATCGCGCAGCGCCGGTGACCAGCTCGCTTCTCGATGAGGTGCCGGGGCAGACAAGAGGCGGCCGCCGTCTGTCTGCTGAAGTCGAGGGCATCATCGAGGCTGCGATCCGCGACACCTACCGGAGCCGGGAGCGGCCGACAGTCCAGGCACTTCACCATCGGGTTCGCCAGCTGTGTCACCAGGCTGGCGTTCGCGCTCCCTCTTGGAAGGCAGTCGCATTACGCGTCCAGCAGGCGGACCAGAAGGCGGTTTATCGCGACAGGGAAGGGGCAAAGGCCGCGCGACAAAGGTTTGCGCCCGTCGTCCAGGAATACAAGTCAGACTACGCGTTTCAGATCGTGCAGATCGACCACACCTTGGTGGACCTGTTCATCGTTGACACTGTCCACCGTCGCCCGTTGCAAAGACCGTGGCTGACGCTGGCTATCGATGTCGCGAGCCGCATGGTAGCGGGGTTCTATCTTAGCTTGGAGAGCCCTTCATCGACTTCCGTTGCCCTGGTGGTCCAACAGTTGGTCTTGCCGAAAGAACCATGGCTCGAGGAAAAAGGTATTGCGGCTGAATGGCCAGCCCATGGCCTGCCAGACATTATCCACCTCGACAACGGGCGGGAGTTTCATGGCAAGGCCCTGGTTCGAGGAGCCGCTGAACACGGGATTTCCCTCGTTCACCGGCCTGTCCAACGTCCGCATTACGGTGCCCATATCGAGCGGTTGATCGGGACCATGATGGGCGCGGTTCACATGCTGCCGGGCTCGACATCAAGCAACGTTGCGGACCGCGGCGCCTACGACCCGGAAAAGCACGCCGCAATGACCCTTGATGAGCTTGAGAACTGGATCACCTTCGAAATCACGGGCCGCTATCATGCCGAAATCCACAGAGGCTTGGGCGTGCCGCCAAGGCTGGCCTGGGATGACAGCCTCGTGGATCGACCGTATCCGCTAAGGCTTCCCCACGATCCAGAGCAATTTCTGAAGGACTTCCTGCCGTTTGAAGAACGGTTCGTCCGCAGAGACGGCATCCATCTGTTTGGGCTTCGGTATTGGGACGACGTTTTGAGCCCATGGGCTGGCAGAGGCCAAAGGGTGCGCGTCAGATATGATCCCCGTGACCTATCGCGTGTTCAGGTCGAAGGGGCAGAAAACTTCGTCGAGACTGTGCATTTCGCCGATCTTCGGCGCCCTCGCATCACGCTGGGCGAGCACCGCCTGGCTATGGCTGCGTTGCGGGCGAGGGGCGTCCAGGCCGTCAACGAAGATCTCATCTTTTCGACGATCGCCGAGCAGCGCCGCCTTCTGGCGGACGCCGTGGAGAAAACCCGAACCGTTCGCCGGACTGCCGAGCGGAATGAGCGGGCATTGTCGGCAGGGCGCGATCGCATCACGCTCCCCGAGTACGAGCCGACCCCGGAAGTCTTCGACGATCTGCCGCCATTGTCCGTGGAGGAATGGTCATGACCGCTTATGAGCACCTGCAGCCCGCTTATCGCCAGTACGCCGCTCTCGACACTGACGAACGGATTGCCTGGCTGCGAGCTGATCGATGGTTCGAGACGTCGCAGGCAACCTCGGTGATGAGGCGGCTGGAGGATCTTCTGTCCTATCCTGCGCGTGATCGGATGCCATGCCTTCTCCTTTACGGCGATACCGGGATCGGTAAGACAAAGATCATTCGGAAGTTCCTGCGGGATCACCCGCCTCGGTTCGACCGCGGCACTGGCATTACGAGCATGCCTGTCGTTGCCATGCAGATGCCGGCCGAACCTGTCGAGCGCGATGTCTACGGTGAGTTGCTGAGCGCGCTTGGAGCGCCAGGGCCGCAATACGAAGCGGCCTGGCGCTTGAAAGCTGTCTGCCGGAGCCTGATGAGGGACATGGGCGTACGCATGTTGATCATCGACGAGATCCATGCTGTCCTGACCGGCACTTTCCGACAGCAGCGGATATTCCTCAATGTCATCCGGTTTCTGGCAAACGATCTAAAGGTGCCGCTGATCTGTGCGGGGACCGATCTCGCCCGGCAGGCCCTACTCACCGACCAGCAACTTGCCGAACGGTTCGAGGCCTTCCACCTGAAACGTTGGTCCAACGACAAATATCTGGCCCAACTTCTATCGAGCCTGGCCGGCATTTTGCCGCTCCGTGAGCCATCTGACATCGGGACGGCCGCGGTCCGTCAACGTGTACTTGAGCTGACCGATGGCGTGACCGTCCGGATCTTCCGTCTGATCGAGACCGCCGCAGTCGAGGCGATCCGAAGCGGCAGTGAACGCATCACGCTCGAGAGCTTCAATGCCGGTGAGTTAGTTTTGCCGCTGATCTCGATGACACGGTATTCCGAGCGGCAGCTGCAAAGACGGATTGCGCGGTGAAGCCCATTCAGCTCCTCCCTCTGGCACCGCGGCCCTTTGAGGATGAGCTGATCTCGTCCTGGCAGGGCAGGGTCGCAGCTCGCTATTCTCTGGGGACTGATGACATCGATACCTGGCTGCACCTCGACGGCTCAGTGTCCGAGGACCGCGATTTCAATCCTGCCTTCGAAAATCTACGACGATGGGCCCGTGCCTGCAGAGTCCGCAGCGACATCGTCGAAAAGCTTGCACTCTGCCGCCATGCTGCACCCCTAGGCTACGTGCTTCGTTCCCAATCGTGCGGCATCTGCCCGGCTTGCCTTGAGGACGATCGGCGAAATGATCGTGATCAGTATCTCCGCCGAACTTGGTCGCGCGCCGAGACAGTCGCGTGCACCATCCACCGACTGCGTTTGCGTTATTTTTGCCCAGCATGCTTCGCAGGTCGCAGTTTCCGATTTGAATATCGGGATGGCTTGGCCGAACTAATCTGCTCCGGCTGTTTGGCTGCCGTTTCCCGCGCACCGCCGGCGCCTTCCGAGCGACGCCATGCCGAATTGCTGATCGCAACGATGAAGGCGATCAATGACGCCGAGGAGGGGAGGGGGCAAACGACACTCGCTAGGTTCAAAGAAGCGATCCGCTTTCTTTGGACTGCCTCTCCGAACACCCTGCGGCCTGAAATCGACTTGTTCGGTGTAGAGTGCCCTTTCGGTCGAACTTCCATACCAGTGACCGAAGATGCGCCAATGACCGCTTTGTCCGTGACTTGGCGGTGTTCCACTCTTCTGACGATCGCGCAGATGCTGGACATTGGCAATGCGCGATCCGATCTCGGTCCTCCTGACCAATGGCTGATCTGGGCGTTCACGAGATTTGGGGGCAGGAACGATCCCGATCGGATCCCACCCGAGTGTCCAAAGGCGGAACGGCGGGAAAAGCAACCGCCACGTCGATCAGACGCCGACTATCTACGACTGGCTATCACGGCGATCAAAGATCCGCGGTGGAACAAGCTCTCGACGCTGGCGCCGCGGAACCGCTCAAAAGCGATCTCGCGGTTAGCACGCGAGCTGCTCAGTTCCTCAGAAGCCCAAACCGAAACGCCTCATCCATAAGAGCCTTGACGGATGAGGGCTGCCATTTCCGGCCGCCGCGAACCGGACGCTCTCCCATCTGATCCAACTGACCTGCGATATCCCGCAGCGTCAAAGAGGGATCTGCGATCGCGATCGCCGCCACGAGCTTCATATGGCGATCGTCTACTGGTCTGCGGGGAGAGCGGGCCAACAATTCGGAGTCCGCGAGCTTCTCTCTCACCAAGCGATGGACGGCGCGGCGCAGGCGCTCGACAGTCCAGTCGTGGCCCTTCCGATTGAGGATCCGCACAACGTTGTCCCAGCTATGCTGCGGCCGAAGCTGCTTTACCGTCGGAAGCCAGGTTTGGGCAGACGTAATTAGTTCGTCGAGGTAGACCCGGTTCTTGGCGGCTGCGGCAGCACGGATCGCTTCTGGTCGCCGCTCGCGAAGACCTGGATTGCCTGCTAGGCGACCACGTGCCTTGGCCGCCCTCATCCCCGACTTCGTGCGCTCGGCAATCAGTGCTCGCTCGAGCTGGGCAACAGCACCAAGTACCTGGAGTGAGAACATGCCCTGTGGCGTCGAAGTGTCGATCGGATCGCGCAGCGATCGGAAATGGACGCCTCGTTCCTCGAGGTTCTCGATAACATCGAGCAGATGACTGACCGAACGTGCCAGCCGGTCCAGCCGCACGACGACCAGGACGTCGCCGGCAGACAGCTCCTTCAGCACCCTGGCGAGAACCGGCCGGGCACGAGACGCGCCAGAACCATGCTCCTGGTGAATACGGTCACAGCCGGCGGCCCGGAGTTCGTCGATCTGCGCATCGTGGATCTGGTCGTCGGTAGAAATGCGTGCATAGCCGATAAGCCGACGGGGCAAAGCAGGGGCGATTTTCTTCGCAGATTTTGCCATAGATTTTTCCTCGATTCCGCCGCGCTTGTTCAGATAAGGAACGCACAGATAATGGTTCCTTTGCAAGCGTGTTTTACGTGCTAAATTAGAGTCCGTACAGCGCGTTTTCCGATCCGGTGCGCATCTCAGGCCATCCAGTGCGGCGATCGCGCGCCATCGGCGCTCTGAGGCGGAAATGCCGGAAAATAAGGCTCCACGCGGCATCAGATTCGATGATCATCCAAGAAATAGAGAAGGGCGCCCGAAATCCGTCGTGAAGCGTGGTGGCGCTTGCTTCGGCCGGATGGAAGGGAACGCTGCCTCGCAGCGCGCCGTCCGCCGAACCGGGGCGAAAAACGCCCGAAATCGCCGGAAATGTGGGAAATCCGCCGAATCAGGACGGCCGACATCGCTGATTTGCGACTCCAGATCAACTACCATCGATAAACGCTTGTTATCGATGGTAGCGCCCCAACCTACGATCATACCATGTGAGGAACCGCAATATTCAGATAGAGTTCCTTTAGGAAATCGTTTACCATAAAATCAATGGCTTACGATCTCACAAAAATCAGCATGACAGCCCTGATGCGGCCGGCTTTCGACGCCGGTATCGAATTGACGCGTCTCGATGAGCGCATCGCCCGCTCGCCGTTCGGGCAGGGATGGATCGAACGATCCCAATTCACCGACGCCTGCGCCTCGCTATGGATCGACGGCGAACTCGTCCATCTCGAAGACCTCGTCCTCCACGACGCTACCCGCGATATTCGCACACCAACCCACGAGCTGACCATCGCCCGGGACGTGCTGCGCACTCGTCGGCGGATCGCCGGCCAATCCCCGGATTGGGCGCTCTCTGCCGACGGCATCCGCTCGTTGCGGAAAACCGCGGAGATCACGACGGCTGACACAGAAGGGGCGCAGACGATCGGTGGCATCCGGCATGCGGTCACAATCGATCCGGAAGGGGAGGGGCATGACGCCGACGACGTCGAAAATCTTCCCGGCGTCGACTATGCCGCCATCGATGCGGTGCTCGCCCGATCGGAGGCCGCGATCGAGAACGCAACTCGGCCCGGCCGGAGTGGCGCCGCGGATAGAGACCCACTGGTCTATGATCTCGACTGGGACGAGGATGCGCGGCTGGACGAATGGCGCGGCGTGCTGCGCCAGGCCGAAAACCTGCCGGCTATGCTGCAGGCCATCATCGCCCTCGATGCCTGGAACGAGCTTTCCGTCCTTCAGCACGCGCCCTGGCTTGGCCGGCTGTTGGCCGCGTCGATCCTACGGGAAGCCGGCATCACCACCGGCGCGCATCTCGCCGCCATCAATCTCGGCCTGAAAACCATTCCTGTCGATCGGCGCAGGCATCGAGACCGCGAGACCCGGCTGCTCGCCATCGCCCACGGTTTTTTGGCGGCTGCCGAGCTCGGTCTGAAAGAGCACGACCGGCTCGCGTTGGCGCGCACGATGTTCGAGCGAAAGCTGGACGGACGCCGGACGTCTTCAAAGCTGCCGGAGCTGGTCGAGCTGGTGATGGCAAAGCCATTGGTATCGGCCGGGATGGTGGCGAAAGCGCTGGAGGTGACGCCGCAGGCGGCGCGGCGGATCGTGTCGGAGCTCGGCTTGCGCGAGATGACGGGGAGGGGGAGGTTTCGGGCATGGGGTGTCATCTAGACGTATCTTCACGGGAAGCCGCTCAGGCCAGCGTAGATTGACAGCGCTACGCGATAATCGATCAAGTGTTTTCCGTGTGGGTATGCGGTCACGAATTGCTTGATCTCCAATGGGGAGAATGAAAACTCCGAGGGAAGCTTTAGTTTTCGCTTAGCGGCTGCATCCGCAGAGTTGCATTGCTCACAGATGACGGTCGGTTCGAATCTCGGCGTGAACGAGGTAGGCCTCCCGCTCCAGAGGTATTTGTCGCCAGAATGATCATGATGCGAGTGATACCCACCTGCCCAACCGGGGCTCCGTGCCGCGGGATTTTTCGGGAAAAGCGTGGTCCATCTGAGAACTTGACACTTTGTGCGTAAACATCCTGGGCAAAGCCAGTGTTCAGGTAGGCTCCTATAGATATTCTTACAATGAGCTCCATCGAAAGCGAGATACTCGTCCAATGTCGGCCGTCGCACAACCCGATTGTGATCAAGGACCTTCTCTCTCGATTGATTTCGAATTCCGTGACCCTCGCACGCCTGGCAACGTCCCGCGCGGAAATAGCGGATGTCACCAGTCGCACATACACATGGACGAGGGGCGTGCGAAGGCATTGTTCCATCCATCCATTTCGGCTTCCGACTTGAGCGCCAGTTCGGACTGCTATCGAAATCGCTAGTCAAAGTGCTACAAAGTTTGAGTGTCCAGCGGTGAAAAAAGGCGTTTACCTCGGCAATTCGCCCGCTAAAATACCTTCGAACTGGCGAGCCTCCGGAACGCCTGCTCGCACCAAGAAAGCAAGAAGGTTGTCGACCTCGTCTCGCACGGGTTGATCAGAGGCGAGAGCGTTGGGACTTGAGGTCAGGATCTCGCCGAGCCACGCGCAAATGCGTTGCCCCAACTTCCGTTCAATCCAAAGGTCAACATTATCGGGATAAGCGGTTAGCCATGCTCGGCTACCAGCTACGAGAAGTGGAAGCAAGCTCGCTTCTGGCATGGCTTCGAGCGTGTTCATCGTGAAAATCGCGGTGAAGAAGCTTGGGCTCCTGGCGAGAAAATCCTGAAGCTGAGGGATGATACGATTGAAGCGTGCCAGATCCTCATGTCTCAGATAGGTGGATGTTTGAGTCAGAACATAGTCGTTGAACAGTAATGTTGCGAGAGCAGGCCCGAGATGGACTTCGACCGTGCCCGATGCCCGTCCAACGTGACGGTCCCACCCCCTTGTCCCGATAAGCCTTTCTGTGAGCTGTCGACGAATTTCTGGCGCAACGTCGTCAAGCTCTCCACTTCGGAAGTAGACGAGATCTACAGCTCGCAGAAACACCTGCATGACATCGAAAAACGGCTCATCGGGAAGACTGATGATGTCGTTGAGTGACAAAGCTCCGACTTCGGAGATTGAGAGCCCGCCGAGTGATTTCGCCAGTAGCGGGTAATACTGTGCATTCCATTCATAGGCGGTGCGGGATAGCTCTTCGTCTGTATCCACACCCTTTCCGTTCAGCGACGCTGAAAAATCCTTATAAGCTGACAAAAGATCTCGAACCCACACTATGTTGGAGACGTCCGTAACAATCTGCAGGGTGCTCATCCAAAGCGCGGCAGCCTGGTCATCGACAAAGGTGCTCGCACGGATAAATTTTCTCTGTTTGGGCGCGGATGTTGGCGCCTTTCCGACGGTCAGACGCCGCCGGTTCCTGCGATTGCCGCGAGCTTCGTCTTCCGTCGAAAATTCCGGCCACTGCGGTTCGGTTTCATTCTCGCCTTTGAGCCAGGCAATCTCCGTGTTCACGACAGCCGCCTGTCGTGTGGCATAATCCGCACGCTGCTTTTCACTCTCGTCCGGATCATCCCAAAGTTTTATGGGCTTGATACATGCGTTCAATGCACATCGGAGGATTGCCCTTGGTAGTCGCTCGTCATGGACATTGAGCTTTCCAATGACAGTCGCTAAGCCATGGGCTCCTGCGGGGCTCTCTCTGGCTGCGATATCAAGGAGCAGCCGAACGCGCGCGGTTGTCGGATCGCGCAGATAAAGCTCGGCTAGTCCCGCGAACGCAGTCGCAACTGGGTTGAACCGTAGACCCCCACGGACGCGATGCGCCGCGTCGTCCTTGGCGCCAAGTGCCTTGGTCAGGAGCTCCTCGGCCCAAGCACCATGCTTCTGTCGCAGTTCGTCCGATCCGTCCCGAAGAAGGATTAACGCTGCTGCGCGGATCGCCTCCTGATTGACGAACGCCTCATCATCACTGTCGTCGTCGCATGCGGTTTCCCCGGTAATTGTTGATTGTTTTCGAGCCCATTCAATGCCCCTCGACGGCAGATCGATGGGTGCCCCGGAGGAATTATCCATGGCCATTGTCAAAAGCGCACTCAGGTTTGCGTGCTCGATCCGAGATGCCTCTCCCTCGTTCATCCTGGCAATGTGTGTTGCCTCGATTTCAGGCGATATGTACTGGCGGCCACGTGTGACCGAGCCACCTTCCGCTTGTAACTCCTGTTCAATCCAGTTGGCAGGTTCCAACAAATTCAGGGCGTGTTGGACCATGAATTCTGGGTCCGCAAAGTTTGCAGTTGGTTCCGGGGCGCCAAGCCGTTGGGCCGCCAACTGGAGATTCCCAACAAGATTGAGCCTAAGGCTCTCCGGCCCGTTGATCGTGTAGTCGTGATAGAGGCTCTCTAGCGGCACGCGACGCGAGGGGCGCGACTTCAATGCCGCTTCCGCCGCAAGGCTTGCCGGGTCACTTCGCATGGCTCGCAGACCGAACAGATCGCGCGTGTCGAAACTATCCCGGGCTACGCGGTTACGATCCCAGCTGACCAGCTCGGGACTGGCGAGGAAAGAAGTCGCGATCTCTTTCGACTTTGGCCAATGGGAAATGATCAGATCGACTGCAATCAAAAGGAAGGCAGCGGGAGATCCAACCGGCCCCAGCACTGTCTTTAGGATGTCTTCGAAATCATCGCCGACATCAATGCGCTCATGCGCCCACATTTCGAGCGCCATGAGTGAGGAGCCCATGGCATAATATCCGCTGTCGCCACGAGACCACCGATATGTGTTGCGCCATGGAAAAAAACGTTCCTCACCGTCCAAAATCAAAACAAAGCCATCGGTGCCAGGATCCCGACCACCGGATCCGAAGGCGATCGCATGATTGACCAGTCTTTTGACGAGGCCAAGGCCGTCGGGCGTCGAATGCCTCAGAAGTTCCAGGAAAGGTCCCCTCGTCGGCCCATCTGGGAGGAACTGGCTATCAAGATATGTGAATGGCCCGAGGCGCTGCGACGACCGTTCGAACGGATCCTCTGGCTCTACTGCGATCAGGCTACCCGCCATAAGCTCGGCAAGTTGCTTTGGCGCTGCCTGGGCGAGCGACCCACTAAATTTGAGCAATCCTGCTATGATACCCCGATCGTATTTGTATTTGCGGATGCGTTCGAGGTAGTCGATTGCAAGATCCGGACTTTTCGATGCGAATAGCAATAACCCGGTGCGTAGCTTCTCTGCGACGGGCTGGCCGTCAAAGAAGCCAAATGACCCTGTGTAGCTCATTTGACGCTCCGCCTGGCGATCATCATCTTCGATATCGACCAGCCATCTATGCAAGCACGAAAGCAAGATTGGCGTCAGGCGGTCCTGCCCGAATGTTGCAAGCATCCAGCTCGTATAGAGCTCAGCGATGTCATCGATGATTTTTGCAGGAACACTGGCTCCGAGATCGATAAGCCACAGAATCAAATGCAGCCAGGATGCCCTGTTGGGAAGAAAGAGGGTCGGCGGTATCTGTTCCGGCTTGATCCCGATCTGAAGGAAAAGAGACGAAGCTGGTTCGACGTCCACGGCCATCACCGTTCGGATCAGCTCATGCAATAGACCGGCATCGTTTTCCAGCAGCGTGCCGGCCTCTCGCCTAAGCAATTCTGTCGCTGCCTCGGAATGGACGATAGCTAGCAAGGCGGCGCGCCGCCACGAGCCATGGATGTCAGGGTTCGAGAGCCGCTCAAGGACCTTGCCCCACCCGCCGGCGAACTCGCCGCGTTCTAACGCAAACCGCGCTGCCAACTCGACCCCGCGTCCGACTACAGCAGTAGCGGGCTTTCCGAGCGATAGCTCGTCAAACGAATGCGGATCGGCCGAAAGCAGGTTGCCGATGGCCCATTCCCGCAGGACATCGTGCCGGAAAGCCACTCGATCATTGCCTAAGTCTCTCAAGGTTTCGCTCCGCACCAGGCTGTCCAGGGCGGATGCGTCCAGATTGCTGGCATCAAGAACAAACTCGCCTTTGATCGCCATGCTGGCGAGCGAACGCAGCACACGGGCGCGGAGGCGATGCCCTTCGTTCCTGGGACCATCGGCAGATCTCCACCAATGCTCGGCCATATCCAGTTCGCTTGTAGGTATGGGCAGCCCTTGCGGTTGAGCGATCTGGCGAGATAGTCGATATAGATTTCGCACGACTTTGCGGGCCGGATGGTTATCGGCCAGCAGAAAGGCGAGCCGATGTTGAGCGTCGCTAAGCTCTTCGACTTCCGAGGAATTTAACTCGTCAATGATAACAGGTGTTGCGGGATCAAGCACCTTGATAGCATCGACGTCCAGCCACGATTGCTCGTCAATGCCAAAGTTTCGACGCGCGGTCGCTATAACCGTCATACCAGGTATACGCGACGACTCTCGTAAGAGGTCGTTGACGGTCTTTCGTTCCTGTTCACTGAATGAGTCGAGATTGTCGAGGAACAGACTTGCTCCGCCATCGGCGGCCAAGTCGGATAGAAGCTCATGCAAGCTGCCGTCGAAACCTAGTTCGACCCTCATCTGCGGCCAGCCTCGCAGTGGTGTCCGGCCCGGGGCCAAGACAATAATGCGGCCTTCAATTGAATACTGCTCGGCTAACTGCCTGAGTATACCGGACTTTCCAACACCTGCTTCGCCCCGAATTTCAACGTAGCGGCCACTCTGAAGCGCTGAGTTAACGGCTTCAATCCGTTCAGTTCGGGCGAGTGTGCTATCGCCAATCCTGTAGTCGATATCGGCAAGCGCGAGGGAAGATGATTCCCAAATGGCTGCTCTGACGTTCTTTAGTCTGGCATTCGCTGCAACAGCTAGGCCATGGGGCGACAAGTCTGCCGAAAGACGCTCAAAGTCTCGATCGCCCCCATCGGCTGCAATTTCCTCCGTAATTGAGATCAGCGTCGTCCATAGGGTCGATGCCTGATCAGCCTTCTCCGCTGCCAATACACGGCTCGCCCGCTCACGAGATAATTCCTCGCTGGCAGACCCAACTGCTGTAAAATCGAAAATCAGGATCTGAAGCCTGCCTAGAACCTTCCAAAGCGTCTCATCGCCATGATCTGCTCCGGCTTCACGCAGGTGATCACGGAGCGTTCGGACGAAGGCACGCATGTCGTCATTGCCAGCTCCTGTCCTGTTTAGGCGGCCGAAGAATTCCAGTGCTGATCCCATCTGGCGTGCCCAGCGAAGAACGTCCTGGTAGGCACCATGGACTTTCCGGGACGCTCTGGCGGTCGCAATCGCCAATTCATTGCGCTCATCCCAGAAAGAGGTAGCACCGATTGCGCGTGCAATCTGTTCTGCCGTTTTCTTGAACGCGGCATCTGTAGGGGTAAACGAAATTGTTCGTTTGACCTGAATTTGGAGGCTTACCTTGGCGCCCGTTGTCCTGTCATGAGCATGGACGATGACATCATCCAGCGGGAAGCCTTCATCACCCCGCTGAAAAGCCACGCGATCGATGACCGTACCCGGCAACCCTCGCGGCTCAGCCGAGGCGAGCATGGTCAAGAGGTAATGAGCTCCCACTTGGCTTTCGAAACGAGGACCAGCTGGACCCGTGGACGCTGGATTAGAGCCGCTCAATTTGACCTCTCCGGCTAACTAGAAAACCGACTGCAGCCTGGCCGAGCGCGAAGCATCGCTATGTCCAGTCAAAGTAGAGATAGGTATTGCGGAAGAGTACGTCCACGAGAGAGTGGCCGGCTTTCGCTGTCGTCCACCGAAAATTCTTCGCAGCACGTCACCACATAAGCTGCAAAATCCCGACGGTCTTCACGCTATAACGGAGCGAGGCCAAGCCAAGTGCTCCATGTGCCGCAAACGTTTTGCAGAACGGCCCTCAACGAGCGCGTGCCGTTACCTGTCGCGACGATGATCTGTGGTTCGTTGTTCGCCCTACCTTCAAGGAGTAGCGATGGAGCTTCATGCGTCCATTCGATTACGCGCCCGTTTCTCGCCACATGACGAATATGATTGGCCGTAAGTTCTCCGTGTTTTATTGCGTCTGCTACTTCTCCCAAAATCTTTGCGTCCTCAGGGCGGGCAGATTGATCGGGTCCAACTGATCTGGCAGCTAGCTCGTTATAGATGTCGATCTTAGTCATGCCATGCAGGGCTTGGTGCTGGCGATTAACTGCGACCTCAGAGAAGTGGTGCAGAAATATGCTTGAGACCATGCTCCGACGCAAAGCGTCGTAAGCTGCGTCTCTCGCGGCCTCACCATCTGTACCGGTCCAAAGTGAAGTCGCGTAGTCCTCTGCGCCGAGAAATTCTCTAATGGAGGCCAAGACAATGCGTTCCCAGTGGTTTTCTAATACCAAGCCGCCCATGATCTGTTCCTTTTGAGCATTGTTCTTACAAATCGTTTGATGTCGGGCTCATGCGTTCGCACGGTCAATTAGGCCAACACGCTTCAGCATTGCCTCAGCCTCGTCGCGGACTTGGCCTCGGTTGCGGAGCTGCACATGCACGGACGGCTCCATCACGTTTTTGAGCACGTCATTCGACCAAATGGGTGGAGGACTGCTGCTACAATGTCTGGTCAAATGACGAGTGGTTTTACGCTGGCGGTTTCAGAGAAGGTGAAGGCGAATAACGCAACGTCGCCGCTTGCTTTTGCGTCGCTCAGTGAATTCGGCCGTCTGAGGTCTTCTGTCGAGTAGCGCCATACCATCACAGCAGGTGAGTAGATAAGCGCAATAATGATGGAGAGCGCAGCGAAAATTTTGGGCCCTAACGGCAAAACTAGCACATTTCGCTCGTTTAATTCGACTTGTATCAATCGCCTGATAGCAAAATACGTCGAGTGGGGATTGAGCACACTGTAGGGGATCAGCAAGTTGGGATCGTCCAAGAAGCTGAACCCGAGATTGTTGCGCGCGACGGCACGCTCGAAGCGAGCGTCTGTACCGACCGGAAACATGCAATATGTCAGCTCTGGCTCGAGGACATCGATGGCTCCGATTACACGGCCAAATTCATACCCCGCGCCGACGATGAGGGACAAGCTATCTCGTTCGTAGGAGACCTCACCAACGAATCGAGGCGTAACAGGGCCAAACTCGAGCACCTCTTCCAGTTCACCCGACGGCTCTGCAAATTGACGAGGGAAGTAAGTTAGTATCACAGCGCCAATTGAGGCAGAGCTCTCGAAAAGGACTTCCAGAATGAGCGCCAGCTTTTTCCTGTCAAACGACGTTACGTCGAGCTGAACAGTCGGCGCTATTTCCTTAGCAATATGCAGTCGGATTTGGGCGAGAAAAGTTTTCAAATCATCGATGATTATGCATCCTGATTTGTCTATCTCACGCCTATTCTCGATATAGCAGTGATCTAACTCACTACGATAGTCGAACAGCAGCTTGGTTTTAGACGCTTTCGCACTTTCCAGACGACGCAAAGCCTCGATAGACCGATGCTCGTAGCCCAGGCATCCTATGTGGATGCTTACCTCCAGCTTATCAGGGTCGGCGATCAGTGTTATGTCAGGCATCAGCGATAGCCCACGTCAGCAGGTCAGGTTGCGAATCCATATTTTTCCTAACTTCGGGCATTCCCGAAAGTAATCGCTCCTGGCCCGAAATTGTCGGTAATTTGAAAAACGGTGCTAGCCGGTAAGACAGCCGAACACGGCACCCTTCAAGGTCAAAAAGCAGCTTCTTGCCGCTGACATTCTGCTCAACCACAAGCGCCCCTGAATTGACAGCAGAAATCAGCGCATCTTTCAGCGAAGGGTGTACGTTCTTTATTCTGAATGATAACGGCGGCTCTGGGTGGAAGACGTCACCAAGAACACCATCAGCTAAGGCGTAACCCATTGCATCAAGGACTTTAAGGGCCGACCTATCTTCGCCGGAGAGATCTCGGGGGATCGCTTGAGAAGCAACCATCGCGCGAAATCGGTCGACATTCATCGGAATTGCCGCGTTTTGAGATCTGTGGGATTCTCTACCGTCGATCATGTCGGTGATGAGGTCGTTGAGGTAATACTTGATCGCCCTAGGATTACCCTCCGTAAGCGCAAGAAGTTGGTCAAAGCCATGATAGTAGCCGTAACCTTTAGCTGACGTCCTTCGGGAAGGGGCCTTTTTGTCCTTTGTCTTGACGAGGTAGTACGAGCGTATTTCTGCGATTGGAAATACCTTACGCACAACCTCGGCTCTTCGAGCCTCGCCTTTGAGATTCTCGATGTCTTGAGGCTCTTTAATGCCCTTGGACGCAAGATGTTGCTTCAGTGACAGGTCGCCGGCCTGATTAACTGCATATTCGTATATCTTCGCAGGCTTTCGCTCGAAGCCGATTTCTGTGAACTCCCTACTTCCCGGTAGGATCGCTTTTGAGCTGTTCAGATACTGACGAAACGCCCCGTAAGAAACAGCGCGCCTGTCACACTCAGACCGGATCAAACCTCTCGCAAAAGTGTAATCGGGATTTGCGAATTTGCTTGAGAGGATGATCGGGTGAAAGTCTTGAGCATCTTCGGGGCTGGAGGGGTTCGGGATAAAGCCACCTTGCTCTTCGTAAAAATCCACGTAAGGAAAAAGTGAGAACTTCAACGCTGCTCGCTGATCGAACGATCTCAAGTTCTCATATAAGTGAGAGAGAATAGATTTTGGCGCAATTTCCATCTCATCGAATGAAATCGTCCACCGCTTAACACCGCAATAAGTTTGTGCGATGTCCATAAAACCTTTGAGCATGACCAAAAAGTCCAAGTGGCCAATTTCTCGAACCGCGTCCAACGTGCGGGAGTTATTTCCAGCGTTTATTGCCCCGCGATATATGTTTGAGCGCTGCAAAAGCTGCATTTTTATGCCCAAAAACGATTTTTGGACTTTTTCCAGTTTCCACAACTCTGAACATTTTTCAGCGATCTGCGCTTCTTGCACATTTGACAACATGACCTGCCAAGGGTGTTTGAGCCCGTCGGCCGACTCAACTGCAATAGCTGCTTCTTCGAATGAGGATATTAGCTGGTGGAGGCAATGATCTGTAAATAAGCCACCCAAGATCAGATCCCGATCCTGGCTTGATTGGACTTCCTTTGCGACCAGCCCTGCAGTGCCCTTCCATATGGATTCCGCCGGAATATAAATGGGAATGTAATCGAAATCGATTGGTCGGAGCAGGTCCAACAAATCCTCTCTCTGATGTAAGGCTGTAAGACCAGGTGCCGTGAGCGCCTTCAGGAGGGTGGTTTTTCCAATTCCTCGTGGACCGACCAGAACGATGTTCCTGTACTCGGCCACGTCGGGGAAATAACTGGGCATAACGAAGTCACGCGCGATCTGTGACGCACTTGCATTCCTTGCGTTAAACTGCGACGTCGATGCCATATCAATCCTCCAACATCGCATCAATTTTCGAATGCTTTGGATAAACCGTCCGCTTGAACGGCTTTAACGCTTCATTCAGCGCATCGACCTGATTTATATGAAGGAATTTTAGATCCGGACATTTCTCGTGGAGCTCCGCTGCTGTCACCTTTGACGTAATAACGATCTCGCTCAAAGTCTTCGCGATTTCACAAACGTCAACTTGGCGTCCAAACGGGACGTAGTGTGGCATGTCAACGTGCTTGCTCTCGCCCCACTGCGCGCCATTCCAGTTCCACGAATAGACGGCTCCTGCTGGAAAACGTTGCTCATTCAAGTCGATTTCTATGACGTGAAAAAGATTCTCGAATCCTCGCGACTGAGAAGGATAAGGCTTAGATGCGAACGTTGCGGCGGAGAACACGATTGGTGGGGGAGATCCGTGAAGAGAGTGCTTCAGATGTACTTGATGTTTATGGCCGTGGAGGACGATGCACTTCTTCCCAATACCGCCGATATCACGAAGAAATTCAGCTCCGTCCTTCATCGCGTCGGTGTGAATATCATTGATGTCGTCCACTCGGTCAGGGTGATGATGCATCATGATCAAATAGTGGGTTGCTTCGGAAGCCTTGATCGCTGCGATAACTTTTTCGCGCATCGTTGTGCTTATATGCCCGATTTCCCAGATCTGCTTACTAGTCTCAGCACTTGAGCCCAGGCCATGCGTACGACAAGTGTCGATTGCGATAATGCAGCAGCTCCCCAACTCCTTGGTCGCCACACCGGTGCCAAAGTAATCCTTCTTGAAGTCGTAGTCGCGATATGGAAAATCAGGGGAGACCGTCTGCAAGAACTCGAGCCTTGTTTCAGCATCCAAGACGTCTTCGGCGCGACTTAATATGTCGTGATTTCCTGTAACCGCAAACACGTCAGGTATATTGAGGATATCTGCTAACTGGTGGAGATCATGCCAGGCCTGTAAGAATGGAAGCCTTTTGGACTGGTGAGCCAAGTCTCCCAAACAAATCAGTGCGTCTATTTTTGGAGGGGTATCCTTCCATGCATTGGGAATAGCAAGAATTGGATTGCGCCGAGCGTTGCGTTCTTCGATAAAGAAATCGCTCCCTGTGGGACCGGCATAGCCTTTACCCTGTTCGATATCTTTTGATAGGCAGTGGATGTCGCTGATCACCAATAGTCGCACGCGTTCATCCCCCGAGTACCGCAACGAGCTCGGTTTCTGACTTTCTGCGGCCAGCAAATCCACCGACGTTTCTAGTGACCGTAATCGGAGCAGCTAAATGCCGCTCAAATAAATCCCTGAATTCGCTGCAGTTTTTATAAGAGATAACCACAATATTATTTGCTGCTAGCCTAGTTGCAACCGTGTGTAGCCTAGCTAAGTCATCCGCCAAGAATGTCTTCGCACCGTATTCATTGAATACTCTACCCTCAAATGTGAAATATGGAGGATCCATATATATGCAAGAGTTGGTTGGAGAAATCTTATTTATGAATGATTCGAAATCCTCACTGTGTAACTCTGTATTCTTCAAAGATTCGGAGAAGTAATTGAAATCTTCTAGCGAGAACTTCTTCTTTATTTTTTTCTTGGCGCCGTAGGGCGTGTTAAAGAGGCCGGATCTATTTGTCCGATAAATTCCATTAAAGCAGTAGTGATTTAAATACAGAAAAAGAGAAGACTTCAGGTGACTTCTCGTGATTTCATTGAAGGTGGCTCTTGCCCGGTAGTAATTCTCCTCCGAAACCTCGAGCGCATCATAATATTCCCAAACATGGTGGGGTTCATCCCTAATACTACGATAGCAATCGATGAGGTTGGAATTCAGATCATTAAGCGCTGCCTTCGGCGGTAAGCGCTCGAAGTAAAATGCGGCAGATCCACAAAAGGGCTCGATGTAGGGACGGTCAAAGGTAAGAAATTGCTGCAGCTGCGAGGAAACATTCGACTTGCTTCCCGCCCACTTGAGTATCTTACGTGGCGACTGGGTCGTCCGCTGAACGCCTATACCCTCCATACTTATATCTAGTTCCCCTGCGATTCTCTCACATAGATTAGTTTTGAACGCCCTGCAATCGCCAAACTCACCTCAAAATGGTCATATACAGATTAGTCCTGAAGTCAGGTAAGAAATCGCCGACGCGGACCACCGGAAGCATTGTGTCGTAAGACCTGAGATCGCTTCCTTCCGACGAACGACCCCGACCTTCATCAAGTCGGGTCGTCCATTGATCGACGGACCTTTGTCAGACCGATCGACGCAGTGCGGAGAGACTATGGCTAGCGTGGCGAACAGTATTGGCGGAGCTATCGAACCCGGATTCGGTAAGCGGTTTCCGACCACACATTGACCGCCGCGATATTCGATGTGTCCCTGCTTGACGCCACTCTAAGTAGGCAACTTTGCGACAAAAGCAAACGTCGCTACGCAGACGTCAGATGGCCGCAAAGGGAGCGGGGAGCGGGGAGCGGACTGGCGGAATTGCGAGACTCGGCCGTGAAAGCAGATTCAGGAGAGTGTGCAAATCACGAAGTTGCACCTGACATACGGTCGAAAGGCCTGTAGAAACGGCGAGCACCGTATCCTCAATGCGGCTCAAGCCTAAGCAGTCGGCGGCGAGCCGTCCGAAATGGACCGATTGGCGAGTAAGCCCAACAATCGATGATATTCATCCTCGCCGACGATCGAACGCAGCAAGCGAATTGGAGCCTCTTCGCAGATGCTTTCTAGAGTCTTGTCGAACGCAGCGTCTGCCGTCTTACTATCCAAGGCATCAAAGGCTTGAAATACTTCCTCTTCCAGCAAATCGATGCGTTCCAACAGTGACATTGAACACTGTTCGGCCCATTGGAACCAGGCGCGCACGTCGTCATGACGAACGACCGGCAGGCCGTACCTATCCGGCACAGCGCCCTTGTAGCCGTCGTAGACTTGAGTCTCAATAGGACCTGGCTGATCATACGATCGCGGTCCTGCGCTCATCCCGAGTATCAGCATCCGACCTTCTTCGAGCAGGTCGTAGAGCTCCGAGAGACGACCCGTGTGGTCGAACCGCATGAGGTTATGCAATGTCTTGGGCGTCTCCCATTGATCAAGATAAAGACCGTCATTGTGCTTGAGCTTGGCCAAAAGAGGGTTCAGCCGCTCTTTCTGGCAAAGGAACCACTCGTTTCCATATGCAAGCTGCAGCGACTCCCATGTTCTTAATTCGATGTTCGAGTAGGCCACAGCCTTCTCAGCGCCGGACTGAAAACCTGTCGATCCAACAATGATGCCAGTATTTGCACCACAATCAGACATAACAGTCCGAAAGCTGTGCACCGTCTCCTGCGGTAGGTTGGATCCCCAATGCTTGCATTCGATCAGGATCACATGAGGTATGCTGGTTCGAGGGTCGCTAACATAAACATCTACCTCCTTCGAGCCACGGACGTGCTGCACGACATGCGGAGAACGTACCTCGTAGCCCATCTCGCGAAAGAAATTGGCAACTGTGTCCTGAAGGTTTTTCCAGTCCCTAATATTTTTAGTTGGGATAAGCATCGCACACTTTCTCTCTACAACTGGTCCGGGGTCTGATCACATCTCTGCTATGTCCACCCACGATGGCAGCAAGCATGCTGGGCACCGAATTCGCACAATCGCTCAGAGAAAAGGCATCGCGAAGTCAGCGCGCCGCTGGCACATTTCCTGACATGGTCTAGCAGCAATGGCATCAGCCTATCGGATCGGGGGCTGCGTCCGAGTGGGCACCGCAAGAAGGATAGCGCCGACAGAAAGCGAGCCTCAACGCGATCATCATTCCTGGCTTTCGTCTCTGCGCAGTGGCCCCGGATCTGTCTTGCGCGCAAGTTCTCGGAGGCCGTCGTCGCGATGAACTACACGAAACCATCCAGACACCGGTCTCTTCACAGGCTCGACACGTACCGCCGCCATACCGCGCCGTAGGTTGCCGTCTTCATAGAGTTCCACGCTCATCTCGCCAGGATCCGCCGCAATCTGCTTCAGAAGGGTCAGGCTCTCGGTCCTTGCCGTAAGTCCTTCACCAGATTTATCCACTTCCACGATCGCCAGGATGCAGCTGTCGTGTTGTCCTTGGACTACCAACTGAAGCCCCTTCGGCATTCCTTGACGTTGTGGAGGAGCTGCTCCCATTTCCCCCATCGAGACATGCGTCTCAACCCTTCGAAGGGAAGGGTCTTCGGCCAGGATAGTGCGCGCGAAGTCGAAGTCATCGATGGACCCGTATAGATAGCGTCGGCTGTAAACGACCTCGAGCCGGTTCCAGTTTTGCAACTCCTCACTTTCGATCCTGATAGGTTCGCCGGTCCGGAAGCCTGCTCGGTACCGCTCCATCCGAGCGCGTCGGTCTGATGGCAGGTTTGCGCGTTCAATCGACTCGTATTTTGCAATGATTGTAGGGCAAATGAGAACAGCGGCGAGATCAGGTGCGAGAGGCAGGAAGACGATCACGCCGTGGGACTGAAGCGCGGCATCGCCGTAAGGATAGGCGTTACTGACAACAACCGGGTGATCAGACAATACAAACCGTTCGTTTTGGTTCGGCGCGAAAAGCGCCGGTTGGAGGCGGGCCATAGGCGCGACAAGCTCGCCGCGGTCGAGGAACCTCCGCACAGCTTCAATCCGTAACGCTGCTTCGGTCGGCATCGCCATTTCGGGATCCTGGTCAGGATTATAGCCGAGCCGCCGCACTAGCTCTCGCATTTGCTCGGCGAGCAAGCGCGGTGACGTCCGTGCCAGATGGGTGCGCAGCATCTGTGTCGCGAATAGATCAAGTAGCGCCAAATGGTCTTCTGGCTGAACCCAGGCGAGGGATCGAGTATCGACGATCTGGCGGATAACCCCGGCAGATCGGCCGTCCACATCGTTAAACAGGTCTTCGAAATTCCATCTGCCGGTGTCGAGCTCAACCGTGTTGAAGTTGTTCTCCGAACCGGCTCCTGCAATCGCGCTCGTCCACGTCCGCTCACTCTCTTTGTCGAAGACCCAAACCTGCCTTTCCTTCTTGTCGATCGAAAAATGGCGGAGCTGTGCTCGCGGCACATAATGGTGGTTCTTGGAAGGTTTCGACATGGCTTGGTTCAAGCTCCCTTCACGTCGAAGCCTAGATACCGCAGTGCCTTCGCCATCCTTCCGTTCATCGGAGGGCACCCCTCGGGCTTGACGGTGCCATAGAGCTCCAGCGCCGAAAAGTATCCGAAACGCGCGAACCGGCGCGATGGGTGGTAAAGAATGTCGTGAAAACGCTCGATGAAATCTCCCGGCCCATGGAGGAGATAGTTCAGGGACGATCGAACATGATCTAGGCGATCTTCATTGCGTGCCCAAAAATCGCCAGGCAGGTTTTTTTGGCCGCCCTTAACGAAACGCAGCTGTTCGGAGAATGCGTGCAGTGACAGGAGGCCCTGTGTAATTTCGTCCTTCCCTGCGGCCTTGAGGCTCTCGGCTGTCCCGAACGTGCGCGAGACAGTGTCCAACCACTCGTTGAAGTTCTCGGGTACCAAGCTGTTTTTGGCCAAAACCCATTCCTTGCCGAGCGACAGGACGAGTGCCTTTCGCTCCACTGCCCCACGCAGTGGAGCGGCCTGCCAGGCCTCGTCGCCGATGACGTGGGTAAGCCGCACGTAATTCAGGAAGCGATTTGCCTCATTGGCCAACCCCATAGATTCAAGCTCCGGCCGACGCAGCCCGTTTTCGTCAAGGAGGGTGGCCACCTCAGAGAAAGCCGGCCGGTACTGCTCATAAATCTCGCGCTGCAAGGTTTGAAGGAACACACGCTCTTTGGGTTTTGTACTGCTCGCGACATTGATGTTCGGCGGCTCGGCTTTGCCAACCGCTTCCTCGATTTCGCGATCCGCATTCGGGATGCGTTTGCGGACGGCATTAGTAGCATTGACGAATGCGGTCAGCTTCTGTTGGGTCAGAACCTGCCCTGCTTCCCAGAGCTCGACGAAAAGGGTTCGGATTTCTTCTATAGAATCGGCATCCTCCTCACGATCCAGGCAGATGACCGCTTCACGGTTTGCTCGGAATCCTCCGTCCGTCAGGTTGGAAGAGCCCAAGAGTGCCGCATTGTCGAAGACGAAAATCTTCGCGTGGAAGCGGCGGGTGAGATAGCGGACTGCCAGGCCCGGTACTCCGAACACCGCCTTGAGTGCGTCAGGGCTTGTTGCGGAATTCAATCCGACAAGCAGTCTGACCTGCTTTCCCTCCGCTGCAGCCTCTAGAATGCCCTGGGCCTCCGTAAAGTAGGGCGCTGCCAGTTGCACAGACAACGAGGCTGAGATTAGCTTGGAAAAAGGATTGAAGACAAAGTCCTTTGCTGGACCATTCGAAAAAATTCGACTCATTCACCCCCCAAGCCGTTTGCATTCAGTGCAACCATAGCGAAAGAACGATGTCGCAGGAAACCCAGATTCTCAACGGGGTTTGAAGGCCTCACGTCAGTTTGAGGGCTGGTGGGCGCGACAGCCGACCACCAAGTGACGCATTCGATCGGTTGAACCGAACATTCAGGCCTGTATCTTACTCTTGCAATTCAGCCGATCAGGTCGATTCAGGCCTGCAGACAGTCACTTGGAAAAAGCCACCGTCGGCAAATTCCTTACTTGCCGATTTTAATGCGCTCAAATCGTTCAGCCCATCGCGATCCGTAAAAACGATTACTTCCTCATAGGTCCCAAGCAGCTCGGTGACCGGACCTTCCAATGCGTTTATGTCGCCTTGGATACAACGCAAGCGCTCGACAGCCCCATCGACCGAAATCGCGGTGTGGACACGTCTATCGATTGGAAGGATTTCGGAGGCGCGTGGCGTCACCGCAATCGCGGCCAGTGCCGAAATGAACCGAGGATCACTTAGAACTGGAGCCATGGATCGCGAAACATCGACCGCGACAGCACTTTTCGCCCTGGTTGTTCCACCGATCACGAGAGCCGCCCGCACCGGTCGTCCGATCACCTTTCGAACTGACTCTCGAAATTCCTCCCTGGCCGTCCGGTTGAGGGCAGTCAGATGCTCGATCGTAGTGCAACGCCCGGTCGCGCTGAGAGAGATGCGGTCCAAAATGTCGCCGATCGGGCCATAATTGACCAGAACGATACGCGCATCCGGATGAGCGGCCGCATAGTCGGTCATGACCTCCGAAAACGACCTCTTCTCGGTCCGTTTATAATGCTTCACCTCGACCACCAGAACGCAGCGCTCTGAGCCGGGATCGCGTGCCCAAATCCCGAAGTCGGGCTGGACATTGGCGGTTCGGCCAGCGCCGACGGGGTTCGCAACAGGAGACCGGCGCTCTGTTATCATATCGATTGGTGGTCGTGCCGACGTGACAGTTGCAAGCCGCGCTTCCCGGAACTCGAAGGCGATCCTGCCCTGGTCGTGATGTATCTCCAGATCGTGCTCGTTCGCGGCAACGGCCATTTCCGAGAATACCCAGACCGCATAGATCTCGTGGCGCTTCTGCCAAACCGGTAATGAGAGAAACCGGTCGAGGTCGTTCAAGGAGACGCTTGCATTCAGCTTGCGCGTTGGCAGGCCGTCGAGCGTGTTTCGTAGGACGCGCCCGATCCGGTTTCGATTTTCAGGCGCGATCCCATCTGTTAGTGCCAGGCCTGCAACAGCTGTCCCTAGCCAGTTGTCGGTATCGAGGAAGGCAAGATGGTTGACCGAAAACGCATCACTGCCCTTCAACGTTTGCCAATCGAATTGCGACCGCAGAACAGCTCGGTTCTGACTAAACGCCACCAACGACTCATGAACTGTTGCGACCATTGCGGCCAGTTCCCGGAAGCCTGCGTCCTGTTGTTTCGATAGCACCGACAATGGGAGCGGATTGATCTGACCCGATCGATAGTCGATGAGCCACTGATCGACGTCGGCAATCCCGAGCTCGGCAGGTTCTCGCGCCGCCCTATTGGCAAGGTTTCCGAGTTGCGGATACGCTTCCCAGGCAAGCCAAACAACGCCAAAGTCTTCTTGTCCCACTGCTGGAACATCAATCTCACCGGGAACGCCGTCCCACATCCGCAGGAAATCTTCAAAGTCAGACAGCTCGAGGTGCTCATCGGTAATCCCGATTCGCCATTGGTCCCGCCCGTATTTTGCGCCGGCTGTTTTGAAAAATCGCAGGATCTCGCGGTACATTTCCGAGAAAGGCTGGAGGGCACGGAAGAACACTTTGATGAGCTGATCCGTCGTCGCTTTTGCGAGCGCGTCCGCGAGATCAGCTGCTGTTGGGTCCAGCATCTTGCAGACAGTCTCGGCGAACTCTTTGTCACGGCCATCGATGTCGAGGGCTCCGCTTTTGACCAGCTGCGACCATGCGTCGGCGGCAGATCGGTTGATGCGTGTGGACTGAGACATTTGACGTTCCGAACTTCGTTCCGTGTCATGGATTGGCATCGACCACAGTCGTGGCACAACGTACCGCTAAGGTACGCTGAACCCAACTAATAGCCCCATCCGCAATACGCCGCTAAGCGCCGAGGTTGCGTCCAGTCTAACGGTTCATGTCGCTTGAAGAACGGGGAAAAGCCTTGGGCATGGACGACCGCGGCACCATTCGCGGGGCCGCGATCGTTGTCGCTTTAGCCTGCCATTTGCACCGCTGCAACTGGCAATCTTTTCACAACCAACCCCTCCCTGGGACAAAGTGTAAGAAAAGTAAGTCCGCGGGCTCCGGAGCGGCATTCGGTTCCGGGCAGGCGCCGATTACGCACTCGCGCCGGCCGTAAGCGCGTTAACTTAATTCCGAAATGACGAAATTGGCTGTCAGTGCAGCGCATATCGATCAGTAGGGGTTCTCAAGGGTAATCAGTGTCGCTGCTTCGAAAATAACGCTGCCGACGGTTCGTACCCCTTCAAGGCGATTGGTCGGACGCTCCCGTGTGCCTGCGTCAGTCAGGAAAATCTGTCAGAACGATCTTCCCGAACAACCCGCCAGCCTCCATTCGGCGATGGGCCTCCGATGTAGCTGCGAGCGGATATACCGCTCCGATGACCGGCTTAAGCACTTGTCCCATCATCGGCAGAACCTGTTCCGTGAAGCGCTGGACCATTGCTCTCTTTTCCGCCCTCGACCGTGACTTCATGACCGTTCCGATCAGCCGCAGGTGGTTGTGAAGAACGACGCCGAGTGGAATGATGGCGTTGTCATCGCGCCCCAGCAGGCCCACTTGGACAAGCCGACCACCAGGAGCAAGACTACGAATGTTGCGGGCGAGATAGGACCCGCCGACAAAGTCGATGATCAGATTGACCCCGCGAGACGCCGTCGTATCGACGACCTCCGCCTCGAAGTCCGACCGCTGATAATCGAAGACGGCTTCGGCGCCCAGCGAAAGCACGTTGTCGATATTGCTTGCCGAAGCGGTGGCCAGCACGGTTGCTCCTGCCGCTTTCGCAAGCTGGACGGCCGCCGATCCGATGCCGCCTGCAGCAGCATGAATGAGAACGGTCTCGCTTTTTGCGATTTGTCCGAGATGGGTAAGCGCCTCCCAGCCCGTTACGAAGCTTTCCATGACTGAGGCAGCCTCCATGAAGGACAAGCCGGCCGGAATGGCAACTGCCATTCCACTATCGAGGCGCGCATACTGGGCATATGCACCCCCACCAACGATGCCCATGACACGGTCTCCGACAGCAAAACCACTAACGGTGTCTCCAGTGGCCATGACTTCGCCAGCGACCTCAAGCCCGAGAATAGGGCTGTCTCCGTAGCTTTGCGAGCCATAGACGCCTTCGCGTTGAAGAAGATCGGCGCGGTTGACACCGGCCGCCATGACCTTGATCAGAAGATCGTCTGGGCGCAATTCGGGCATGGGTGCATCGGCGAGGCGCAGAACATCCGCGCCTCCGAAGTCATCGAAGATGATCGCCTTCATTTGGATATCTCCTTACTTGGAAAGGGCCCGGCGGGCGATGCTTGCAGCAAAGAGTGGCGTCTCACGACTGTTGTGGTCGCCGCCTGCGGCCTGACGGGCTGCTGCAGCATCTTCGAACTTGATGCTGTGCTCGCTGAGGAAAGCCATGAACACATCCGTCGGATGGGCGGTAACTTTGTTGGTATAGCGGGTCCTGCCATCGCCGATCTTCTCGGCAATCAGTTCCCAAACGACATTGACCTGGGTCCGGCCGTTGGCCGTGAAGACATCGGAGATCGAGTTCATGCGGCAGTAGGCAGGCTCGGCGACCTCGGCCACATAATGCTGCACGACGAGGCCCGAACCGATCTGCTCAACATTGATCGACATGCGACGACCGTCGTCGGTCCATGTGACCCCGGCTGCAATGTGATCAGGCGAGCAGCATCGCAGGTATTCGGCTTCCGGCAGGGTGAAGAGCCAGTCGGCAATGTCGATCTTTTCGAGCGGAACGTCGATCTCTGCGGAATAGGCGGACTGGGAGAGAATTGTATCTAGGACCTTGACCATTGGAGTGTTCCTTCTGTTTGTTGGGCGACCGCCCGTTGACGAGAAGGAAAATGCTCCGGATGCCCGCAGATGATAACGAACTGAATGGTCGAAACGGTTTTGCGCTGTAGGCAAAGATGAGAGGCCCACGGTTCGCCGAACATCTTGCCGTTTACGTCGACGTTGTCCGCACTGGGAGCTTCTCGGCGGCCTCTCGGCATAGAGCTGTCACGCCTTCGGCTGTCGTTCGACAGATCGATGCGCTCGAGCAGGACCTGGGCGTTACTCTCCTTGTTCGCTCGACACGGGCACTGTCATTGACGGACGCGGGCCGTCACCTCTTTGAACGCGCCCAGCGCCTGCTCGATGATCTGGCCGATACCCATGCCGAGGTTGCCGCATTCGATAGTGCGGTCAGCGGCACGCTGCGGATCGCTTGTTTCCCGACTTTCGGAAAACGCTATGTTATTCCTGTTCTGGCATCACTAGCGCAGGATTACCCGGGCCTGCATGTCGAGCTGGATCTTACCGAGCGGCTGGCTGATCCCGTGGCCGAACGGCTCGACCTCGTGGTGAGGATGGGGGAGCTTGCGGACAGCTCCCTGATTGCCACGAAGCTTGCTCCACTTGACCGCATTCTTGTGGCGAGCCCTGGTTATGTCGAGCAGCATGGCGAGCCGGGAGACGAGAATGCGCTCATCCATCATCGCCTTCTCGACAAGCTCCATGGCAATGATTTGCTCGGATGGTCTGACATTCTCGGAAGCTCCGCCGGTGAGGCCTGCAAACAGGTGGCTTTCCGGTCCGATGATTTTGAAGCGCTAAATAGCGCCGCGATCTCCGGTATGGGGGTGGCCTTTTTGCCAAGCTGGGTTTCGGGACCCTCCACGCAGGCAGGTGATCTCATCCGGCTGAAGCTCCGCGGCGAGCGATGGAACGAGCGATCGTCAGGCATCTATCTCCTGCGTGCTCTCCAGGTGCCGTCCGCCAAGGTCAGGGCGTTTACGGAAGCACTCAAGGCCCATATTGGCGCACCGCCGCGGTGGGTTGATGTGGGAATAGCAACGGTCGACAAATCAAATGCTTAGGAAGCCAGTGCTCCCACAACTTGTCGAGTGACGGTTCGATTCTCATCAAGAGCTGAAAACTCGGTTCTGCGTCATGCTCAATGACGGCAATGCACCTTCATTTCCGCTGCAGCCTGCGTGCAGTGTATGTCCGGAAAGCCGACCTCTCTGCATTTTCAGCGAAATGGTAAACCCGCGCCACTGGGAGCTTTGACCTACCCGACGACACGCTCCACGAAGTCTGCGAACGCCCGCGCCTTGGCGCTTGCAAGGCGCCCGGTGGGAAAGACCGCCCAGAGGTCGATGTCCGGAAGCTCCCAGTCGTCAAGCACGCGCGTAACCTCGCCGCTTGCCAGTTCCGGCCAGAACATCCAGTCGGAGGTAACGGCAAGCCCCATGTCGGCCTTGACCGCCGCGCGAATGCCTTCGGCAGCGGTGAACTGAACCCGTCCGGAGACGGCGACGGACGCTTCGGTTCCATCCCTTCGAAAAGTCCAGCTCCTGCCGAGTTGGGTATAAACCACCGCCTGATGGGCGGCGATATCAGCGGGCACCCGTGGCACGCCGTGCTTTTCAAGATAGGCCGGGGTCGCCACCACCGACCGTCGGCCAGTGGCAAGTCGGCGGGCTACGGCCGACGAGTCTGCGAGATCACCCATGCGCAGCGCGATGTCGATGCCTTCGGACACGAGATCGATCACCCGATCGTCGAGAACGATATCCACGTCCAGATCGGGATGCATCGCCATGAACTCCGACAGGCGCGGAATGACCATGAGCCTCGCAAAGGTCGTGGCGGCGCAGATGCGAAGTCGGCCCGACAGTCCAGCGCCGGCCCCCTTGGCTTCCAGCTCCGCCTCGTCCGCTTCATGGATCGCCGCCTTCGCCCGTTCGTAGAAACGAACCCCGGCGTCGGTTGGCGAGAGGCCATGCGTCGACCGGATGAGCAGGCGAACCTGAAGTCGCTCCTCCAGTTGCGCAATCGTCTTCGAGATAGCGGGCTGGCCGACGCCGATCTGGCGGGCGGCCTGTGAGAATGATCCCGTTTCCACCACCCGTACGAACGTGGTCATCGCCTGCAGTCTGTCCATTGCTCATTCTCCATTAGAATAAGCATAATCGCGTCAAGCCGCCTGCCGCAAGCATCCGGGAATGGGCATAACTCTCTCCAACGAACACGAACCTATGCAGACGAACATGAACCTATGCAGACGAACATGAACCTATGCAGACGAACATGATCGAAGTCTACGCCTTTGCCACCCCCAACAGCGTCAAGGTGCCGATCGCGCTTGAGGAACTCGGCCTTGCCTACGAGCTGAAGGCTGTCAATGTCCGCAAGGGCGAACAGAAAGATGCAGCATTTCTCTCGCTCAATGCCAACGGCAAGGTGCCGGTCCTGGTGGACGACGGCTTCGTGCTGACGGAAAGTGCCGCGATCCTCGTTCATCTGGCGGAAAAGACCGGCGAGCTATTGCCGCAGAGTGGCGCCGCCCGTGCCCGGGTGTTCGAGCAGCTCTTCTTCCACGCCTCGGCCCTCAGCCCCGCCTTCGGCAATGCCGGCTTCTTCAAGCGCTCCTCGCCGCAGCCGCAGCCGATCGCCGAAGCGCGCTTCAGCACCGAAGCTGAACGCATCCTCGGCCTTCTCGATGTGAAGCTTGCCGATCAGGCATTCATGGCCGGTGACGCCTTCACCATCGCCGACATCGCCCATTTCGGCTGGCTGTGGCGCCGGCAATTCCCTGGCCTGACGCTCGACGAGCGCCCGAACCTTTCCCGCTGGTACGAGACCGTGGCCGCCCGCCCCGCCGTCCAGCGCGCCATCGCTCGCGTCGAGGCGCTGGTCGAAGCTCCGACTTCCGCGGCCTGACCATGCGCTTCCTGTCCCGCTTCCTCTTCAACCCCAACAGCAAGACCGCAACACAAAGGAGTATCCCCATGTCCCGTTTCGATACCTACAAGAACAACTTCCCGAATGCCCGCCTGACTCGTTCGCCAAGCGGCGTCCTCGAAATCGCCTTCCATACCGACGGCGGCAAGCTCGTCTTCAACGGCCACACCCATGAGCAGTTCGTCGATCTCTTCCACCAGGTCGGTTCCGACGCCGACAACCGCGTCGTCATCCTGACCGGCTCGGGCGATGCCTTCATGGATGCGATCAATCCTGACGGCTTCGATTTCTTCTCGCCGCGCGGCTACGACAAGATCCTGCGCGAAGGCAAGAAGGTTCTCATGAACATCCTCGACATCGAGGTGCCGATGATCACCGCGCTCAATGGTCCCGTCCTCCTGCATTCGGAATATGCGCTGCTGACCGACATCATCCTCGCCACGCCGGAAACGGTCTTCCAGGACAAGCCGCATTTCGATTTCGGCATCGTGCCGGGCGACGGCGTCAACCTGCTCTGGCCGGAAGTGATCGGGTCAGTCCGCGGCCGTTATTTCATCCTGACCCGGCAGATACTGGATGCGCAAACGGCCAAGGAATGGGGCGTCGTCAACGAGATCGTGACGGCCGACAAACTGCTCGCCCGTGCCCGTGAGATTGCCGAGGGCATTGCCGCCCTTCCGCCGCTGACGAGCCGCTATACCCGCATTGCGCTGACGCAGAAGCTGCGCCGGATCATCGACGAAGGCGCGGGCTATGGCCTGGCTCTCGAAGGCATCAGCGCCGCCGAAGTCGCCCACTCCATGGCTGCCAACGGCTGATTACTCCCCATTCATCACCGAGCTTCAGAGGGAGTTCTGAGGCTCGACACGCACAAATTTCAGAACGCAAGGAGTAAAATCATGACACTGCAGTCCAAGCTCGATGCCTTTAAGGCCGACTTCGAAGCAGGCAAGCCGCCTTACAACGTACCCTCTTCGGTCATCGAAACCATGCGCCGCGCCACCGCCGAACTGATCGCATCCGGCGCAGCCGAGCAGGCCCTGAAGGCGGGCGACACATTGCCGGCTTTCAGCCTCGCAGATCCTGACGGCAAGACGGTTTCGTCGACCGACCTTCTGGCGCGCGGCCCGCTGGTGATCAGCTTCTACCGCGGCGTCTGGTGCCCCTATTGCAACATGGAGCTCCAGGCGCTCCAGGAAACGCTTCCACAGTTCGAGGCGCTCGGCGCGAAACTCGTCGCCATCTCGCCGCAGAACCCTGTCAACAGCCGCAAGTCGATGCGCCAGAACAACCTGACCTTCCCGATCCTGTCGGACCCGCACAACGAGGTGGCCGCCGCCTTCGGCCTGCGCTTCGAGATGCAGGATTACCTGGTCGAGCTCTACAAGTCGCTGAAGAACGACCTTCCGGCCTTCAACGGCGATCCGAGCTGGACGTTGCCCATGCCGGCCCGCTACGTCGTCGGCCAAGATGGCGTGATCCTCTACGCGGAGGTGAACCCGGACTACACCCGCCGTCCGGAACCGGACGACATGCTGCCGGCGCTCCGCCTTGCAGCCAGCCGCGCCGCCGCCTGATCCATTCAACCCATGAGGCCCTGCTTCCTTGAGGCAGGGCCAGAGGATTTTCCCGATGAAGAGAACCTTTCTGATCACCGGCGCAAGCAAGGGCATCAGTCTCGCCCTGGCCCATCGTCTTGCCACCCGCGACCATACCGTCATCGGCATTGCCCGCAACCCGACAGACGCCTTTCCTGGCCAGCTACATACTCTCGATCTTTCCGAGCGCAGCGCCAACGACGAACTGGCCAGGATCGTCAAGGAAAGCAACGTCGATGGCGTGGTCAACAATGTCGGGCTGGTCAGGGCCGCGCCGCTTGGCGACATCGCCATCGAAACCCTTGAAGAGGTGATGCGCGTCAATCTGCATCCTGCTCTTATGTCCGTACAGTCCGCATTGCCCGGCATGCGCACACGCGGCTGGGGCCGCATCGTCAATATTTCCAGTCTCACCGTTCTCGGCAGCGTACAACGGACAAGCTATGCCGCCGCCAAGGCCGCGCTCGTCAGCTTTACGCGAAGCTGGGCGCTCGAACTCGCCCAGACCAGCATCACGGTCAACGCCGTCTCGCCCGGGCCGACCGAAACGGAACTGTTCCGGGCCAACAATCCGATCGGCAGCGAAGGCGAGGCGCGATACCTCTCCGGCGTTCCGATGGGCCGGTTCGGCCAACCTGATGAGCTCGCTGCTGCGATTGAATTTCTGCTGTCGGACGATGCCGCGTTCATCACCGGGCAGACGCTGCACGTCGATGGCGGAGCCTCGATCGGGAAGTCTGCACTGTAGCACGATTGCTAGCGGTGCCGTCCTTGCTTCGGACGGGCTCCGGAGATCGGCACACGACCGCTAAATGACCGCTCCCGTGTATCAAACTCCAGAAGCGGTGAGTCTCCTCCGGACCCAAACCGCCATCGTGAAACCCAACCCCTTGGCTTGTTGAGTGGTCCAGTTTCGGAGGCTGTACGGAATGGCGGGGTGGCTGGTATGACTCCCCATCATCGATGTTCACATCCAAGGGGCTATAGACGGCCTGGCGGCAAACGCTGTTTCAAAGCGGCCCCGCTCGCCGGGGGCAGTCGGTCCCGGTTCCGGCTTTGCCGCCGCTATGCTGAACCTCCTGCGGCAACCCTTTTAACCGGTCTTGCGGGAGGCGAACGGCTTCCGCAGTGCCCGCTACAGCTGGTATGCCCATTTCCTGTTTGGGCGCACTCGTAACAACCGAAATCAATCATAACTTGAAGCGGCGCTTCTGTTGTCAATGACCGCCAGGCTGTTGTTGACGCCTTACACCAACAAGGTTGATCTGCCAGTCCTGCCGTGTTTTGAAGATGGGCACCCGCGGCAGGATGATGACGGCAAGAATGGCAGAACAGTTCGACATGTTTTCGGAACAGGTTCCGCGCGACCGGGTGCTCACGCGTAGCACTGCTTCCGGATTCACCAAGCGTGAACAGCCTGGCGTCCTCATAAGTGAAGAGGACATGGTCCGGCATCTCTCGCAGACGGGTCGCTACCGTGTTCTCACGAAACTGGTGCCGCGCGCAGTCGCGCCATTCCCACGGCCAGAATTCCCGCTCAAGGGCATCATTCTCGATACCGAGACCACGGGCCTCAATGCACGCAAGGATGAGATCATCGAAATTGGCGTGATCGCTTTCACGTTCGATGCCACAGGAAACATCGGTGACGTCACCGGGGTCTACGGTGGGCTTCAGCAGCCGAGCATCTCCATTCCTTCCGACATTATCAGCCTCACCGGTATCACCGACGAGATGGTGGCCGGGCAATCGATCGATATCGCTGCATTAAAGGCGCTGATCGAACCAGCGGATCTGTTGATCGCCCACAATGCCGGTTTCGACCGGCCATTCTGCGAGGCGTTTTCTCACTTGTTTTCCGGCAAGGCCTGGGCGTGCTCCAACTCCGAGATCGACTGGTCGTCGCGTGGCTATGAAGGAACCAAGCTCGGCTACCTGATCGGGCAAGCGGGATATTTTCATGAGGGTCATCGCGCCGTCGATGACTGTTTTGCGCTCCTGGAGGTTCTCGCCGGGCAAGTCGATGGATCGGCGTCCACCGCTTTCGCTGAGCTTTATGAGGCAAGCCAGAGGTCGCGTGTCCGGATCTTTGCCGAGAACAGTCCCTTCGACATGAAGGATCATTTGAAGGCGCGAGGCTATCGCTGGTCTGATGGAAGTGACGGCCGTCCCAAATCCTGGTGGATCGAGGTGGGCGAGGAAGCGCTCGATGATGAGCTGCGCTATCTCAGGGCCGAAATCTACCGATATCCCGATGCCGATCCACCGATCAAACGCCTGACTGCCTTCGACCGTTTCCGGGCGTGATGTTATCGCTTTGATCAGCCTCCGAGAAGATCCATGCTTTGGACGCATGGCCGACCTGAGACCTTGTGCCTTATCGACCGACGGCCAAGAGCCTATATTGCAAACATCGAAACGACGTTGGAACCAAGGCATGGTTGCTGGCGTCAAGAGACCTCACGAAAGGGGATCATCATGAACGTGGCACGCTCCTTCAACAACTGGCGCAAGTACCGTCAGACCGTCACCGAACTCGGCCGCATGAGCTCGCGCGAACTGCAGGACCTCGGTATCAATCGCGCCGACATCCACAGCGTTGCCCGCCAGTCGGTCGCCCGCTAAGCGGCTTTTCCAACTTGTCGAACTGATGCTACGCCCGCTGATGACGCGGGCGTTTTTGCATGTGCTCTCCCACCCCGGGACTTGTTCGGGACTTCTAAAGCCGCAAAATGGCCTTGCGTCCCTTGCGTCCCTTGCATAGCTGCACTGCAGCAAAGTCTGTTTCGTGTGCGGCGGAAACTGGTACCTTGGTATTCATCGAAGTGATGTACCTCCTCCCGCAGAGCTTCGATTTCAGACGGCCCACTCCTCCTCCCAAGGGGCGTCTGTCGGAACAGCAGCACTCCTCCTCCCAGTTGCTGTTTGGTTGTTTTCGGAAAGCCTGCCGCACCTCCTCCCGCGGCAGGCTTTTTCGTTTTCAGGACCGTGGTATCAGAGCCCGAGCGCGAGCTGCGGCTCTTGCCCGCTCTCTTCGGTGTTGAGCGATGACAGGGTAATCCCCAATAGCCGCACAGACCGTTTGAACGGGAACACCGAGGCAAGCAGGGTCTCAGCATTTTCCAGGATCTGGTTGATGTCTGACACGGATCCCGTCACGGTTCTGCTGCGCGTCGCCTGGCTGAAATCCGAATATTTGATTTTGACGGTGATGGTCTTTCCCGAGATGTCGTGCGCCTCGCAATAGCGCCAGACTTTTTCGGCCAGCGGCCGCAGCTCGGCTTTGGCCAGATCGAGATCGTTGATGTCCTCAACGAACGTGTCCTCGGCGCCAACGGATTTGCGGATCCGGTCGGGTTTGACGCGCCGTTCATCGATCCCGCGGGCAATGCCGTAGAAATACGGACCGGACTTGCCAAAATGCTGCTGAAGAAAGGCCAGCGACTTTGACTTGAGGTGAAGACCAGTCTCGATACCATGCCGTTTCATCCGCTCGGCGGTTGCCGGCCCCACACCATGGAATTTCTTGACGGGGAGGGCTTCGACAAAACCCGGGCCGTTCTTCGGCGTAATGACCGCCTGGCCGTTCGGCTTGTTCAGGTCACTCGCCATCTTGGCCAGGAACTTATTGTATGAGATACCGGCCGACGCGTTGAGGCCCGTGACCGCCTTGATCTTCGCTCTGATCTCCAGTGCAATCTCGGTGGCAATCTCCATGCCCTTCAGGTTTTCGGTGACATCGAGATAGGCCTCATCCAGCGACAGCGGTTCGATCAGCGGCGTGTATTCGGCAAAGATTTCCCGGATCTGCTGCGAGACCTGCCGATAGACGTCGAAGCGCGGCGGCACAAAAATCAGATCCGGGCATTTACGCTTGGCGGTGACCGACGGCATGGCCGAATGCACGCCGAATACACGGGCCTCATAACTCGCTGCCGCCACAACGCCACGTGCGGCCGAGCCCCCAACTGCCAGCGGCTTGCCGCGTAGCGCCGGGTTGTCTCGCTGCTCGACCGAGGCATAAAAGGCATCCATGTCCACATGGATGATTTTGCGCACAGGTTGCACACTCCCCGTGACGTCAGTTCCCACATGGTAAGTCGGAATTTCGTGACTGCTGTGGTCGTGCTGGATGCTGGTGATCAAAGCAACAGACCTTCCTCGTCCGGCTTCGGTTTGGCCTGTGGCGGCACGATGACCAACATGTTGCCCGGGAGCGGACGCTGTAGGTGGCGGGCTTCATCCCACGGTGCTGTCAGCCAGGTGTCGACCTCTTCAGGCGTGGTCAGAATCGACGGCATAGCCTTTTCATGGATGGGAGAAACGACCTCGTTCGGCGATGTCGTCAGAAACCCGAACAGTTCGTATTCCTGCTCGCCATCCCTGACTTTGCGCACGCCTTTCCAGGGCGTCCAGAAGCCCGCGAAAAACATCAGCGGCCGATCTTCATTGCCGGCGAACCAGGCGTTCGGTACGCGCCCGCCTTCCACCTTGCTGGCTGGGTCGGGCTCGGCAAAGGAGGTGAACGGAACGACGCAGCGGCTGGTTGGGCCGAGCCAGCGCCGCCAGTGCGGCGAACTCACATTACGAATATTGGTGACGCCGGGATCGTAGTTTTTCACATAGGCCGGCGGCGAGGGCATTCCCCAGGTCGCCCGGGCAATCTCGCGTTGGCCGTCCTCGGCGGCGCGGACAATCGGCGCCAGATAGCCTGGATAAACATCGAAGGAGGCTTCATTCCAGCCGGCTCGATCCCGGAACGCTTTTGTAAATTGCAGAACCGCGTCGCGTGTGGTCGTCACGTTATAGAGGTTACACATTGCCGTCCTCCTACAATGCGGGTCAAAGCGAAGTTTCCGACCCTTTCGGAACGCAATCAAGCTTCGAAAGCTCCAGCGATCACCTGGGCTTCTGCAGCTCAAAAACCACGGCCGCCTCCAGCAAACAGGGAAATCCCGTCCCGCATCTATCCTGCCCGTCAGAACAGTGCATTTTGTCGCAACCCATCGCCATACGACGGCGCAGATCCACAAAACGCATGCTGGCGCCAAACTGTTTCACCAACGCCTTGCGATCAAGCTCGCCCTGTTGCCCGCACGGTTTGCATTGAACCGTAATCACCGGTCCCTTGAAATCTCTGAGCGTCAGCAGGCCGGGCATATCTCTGTTTTCTCATCCACGATATTTTTCGTCACATTCAGCATCGAATTGAATGTGCTTGATGAATCGAATGAGCAACAGCCGTCTCGTGATGCCGGCTGCAGTCCACCCGATTCTTGCCCGTTGACTCATCGTCGGTTAAAGAACAAAAACAGAACATATCAGCTTTCTTTGGCTGTGCAAATGCACTCTGATGTAGGAACCCGATGTCAATCACTGCCGCCAATCCCGTCATTTCCGAGCTTCAGGACCGCATCCGGCGGCTTGAAGGCGGAGCTGCGCGCAAGGGCGAGGTGCTGTCGTTCGGAATTGCCGAGATCGATGCAAAGCTTCCCGGTGGTGGGCTGGCCCGCGGTGCCTTGCACGAGGTGGCCGGCGGTGGCGCCGATGCGGTCCATGGCGCGGCCGCCGCTCTGTTCGTCGCCGGGATCGTCGCGCGCACAAAGGGCGACGTGCTCTGGTGCCTGACACGGCCGGATCTGTTCGCGCCGGCCTTGGCGCAGGCAGGGCTCCATCATGACCGGGTGATCTATGTCGAGGCTGACCGGGAAGAGGACGTGCTCACGAATTTCGAAGAGGGCCTGCGTTTTGGCGGGCTGGGGGCTGTGGTTGCCGAGCTCGTGCGCCTACCCATGACCGCCTCGCGGCGCCTGCAACTTGCGGCGGAGGCTTCGGGAACGATTGGCATTGCGCTTCGGCGATGGCGGCGCCCGACGGAGGTAGCAGACTTCGGACAACCGACGGCCGCCACGACACGCTGGCGTATCAGTGTCCTGCCCTCCGAGCCGCTTCCCGTGCCGGGCATCGGCCGGGCCCGGTGGCTGGCGGAATTGATCAGAGCAAGGGCGGGAGAAGCCGCAGAATTTGAAATAGGTGCCTGCGATGCCACGGGTCGTATCAGTCTTTCTCCCCACGTTCGCGACGGACAGGATCAGGCGCGCGGATCCCGGAATTTTGCCTGAAACACCTGTTGTGGTTGTTTCCCGCAGTGGATCAAAACGCACCGTCTCTGCAATCGACGCTGCGGCCTTCAAGGCCGGCGTCCGCATCGGCATGCCCGCCGCCAAAGCCCAGGCGATGATATCCGGCCTGCACATAGTTGATGCCGATCCGGACGGCGACGCCTTGGCGATCGACCGCCTGGCGCTATGGATGCTGCGCCAATATACGCCGGTAGTGGCGATAGATGCTCCCGACGGCATTGTCATGGACACCGAGGGCGCCGACCATCTGCGCGGCGGCGAGTTGCCGATGCTGACTGGTCTTGTCAATGCGTTGAGAGCTCGCGGCCTTCAGGCCCGTGGCGCCATCGTCGACACCTGGGGCAGCGCCCATGCCATTGCGCGCGCCATGCGGCGAGACGTGATCATCGTGCCAGTTGGTGAGACGGCCAAAGCCGTCGTCAACCTGCCGATTTCCAGCCTTCGTCTGCCGCCCGACATCGTCAGCGGTCTGGGCGTGCTTGGGTTTCGGACCGTCGGCGAGCTTTCCGCAACGCCGCGGGCGCCTTTGACATTGCGCTTCGGGCCGGAGGTCGGCCGCAGGCTCGATCAGATGTTTGGACGTCTCGCCGAACCGATCGACCCCATTCGCACCGCAGACCTGGTCGAAGTGGCGCGTTCTTTTTCCGAACCAATCGGGGCCTCTGAGACCATCGCCAAATATATCGGCAAGCTGGTGGTCGAACTCTGCACCGCACTGGAGACGCGCGGGCAGGGCGTTCGCCGCGCCGATCTGATTATCTATCGTGTCGACAACACCTTGCAGTCCCTGCGCGCTGGCACTGCAAAACCCGTGCGCGATATCCCCCGTCTGACAAAGCTTCTCTGTTCCAGCATCGAGAACATCGATCCCGGGTTCGGCATCGAGAAACTGTCCCTCACTGCTACCATGATCGAACCGTTCGAAGAAAAGCAGTCCATCTCCTCGCTGGTCGAAGAAACCATCGTCGACGTCACACCGCTGCTAGACAGTTTTGGAAATCGCGGCCAGCGCATGTACCGGCTGGCGCCTGTTGAAAGCGACGTTCCCGAGCGCAATGTCGGGCGCGTCTCCCCCATTGCCGCAAAACTGGGTCAGGCCTGGCCGACCCGCTGGCCCCGGCCGAGCCGGATGCTGGCGCACCCGGAACGGATCGAGGTCATTGCGCTCACGCCCGACCATCCGCCGGCATCCATGACCTGGCGCGGCAAACGCCGGCGCATCAAGCGCGGCGATGGGCCGGAACGAGTGTTCGGCGAGTGGTGGGTACGCTCCTCCGAGATGGAAGCCGTCAGGGACTATTACTCTGTCGAGGATGAGGACGGTAATCGCTTCTGGGTCTATCGCTCCGGCGACGGTGTGGATCCCGCGACCGGAACGGCCAAATGGTTCCTGCACGGGATCTATGGCTGATGCGCTACGCCGAACTCCAGGTCACCAGTCATTTCTCCTTCCTGCGCGGCGCGTCAGGCTGCGATGAACTGTTTACTACAGCCCAGGCACTTGGCATCGAGGCGCTTGGCATTGTTGATCGCAACAGCCTTGCCGGGATCGTGCGGGCCTGGGAAGCGGCGAAGGAAACCGGTGTCCGGCTCGTCGTCGGCTGCAGGCTCGATCTGGCGAACGGCATGTCGATCCTGGTCTATCCGACGGACCGGGCGGCCTATTCGAGGCTATGCCGGCTGCTGTCACTTGGCAAGGAAAGGGGCGGCAAAGGAAATTGCATCCTCGATCTGACGGATGTCGCCCTTTATGCCGAGGGCCTGCTCGCCGTCCTGATCCCCGACGAGGCGGATGACGCGTGCGCCGTCCGGCTGCGCAAGGTGAAAGAGATATTTGGCGACCGCGCCTACATGGCGCTGACGCTACGCCGCCGGCCTAATGATCAACTGCGCCTGCATGAGCTCAACACTCTGGCGATCCGGCACAAGGTACGGGCCGTCGTCACCAACGACGTGCTGTTTCACGAGCCGGGCAGACGGCAGTTGCAGGATGTCGTCACCTGCATTCGCCATCGCACGACCATCGATCAGGCCGGATTCCTGCGCGAACGGCATGCCGATCGTTTTCTCAAGCCGCCGGAGGAAATGCACCGGCTGTTCAGCCGCTATCCAGAAGCTCTCGCCCGCACCCGCGAGATTGTCGACCGCTGTCGTTTCGACATGAACGAGCTCACCTACCAATATCCGGAGGAAGCAATCATCCCCGGGCTGACGGCGCAGCAGACGCTGGAAAAATTCACCTGGGAGGGCGTTCGCGACCGCTACCCCGAGGGGGTGCCTGACGACGTGGTGAAGACCCTCAATCACGAACTCGAGCTGATCCGCAAACTCGATTACGCGCCGTATTTCCTGACGGTTTACAGCATCGTCCGCTTTGCGCGCTCTCAAGACATTCTCTGCCAAGGTCGGGGAAGTGCTGCCAATTCCGCCGTCTGTTATGTGCTGGGGATCACGGCGATCGATCCGGCCGCAAACGATCTGCTGTTCGAACGCTTTATCTCCGCTGAGCGAAACGAGCCGCCCGACATTGACGTCGATTTTGAACATGCCAGACGCGAAGAGGTGATCCAGTGGATCTACAAGACCTATGGCCGGCAGAAGGCTGCCCTTTGCGCGACCGTCACCCGCTACCGCGCCAAGGGAGCGCTGCGCGATGTCGGCAAGGTGCTCGGCCTGCCCGAAGACATGATCACGGCGCTGTCGGCCGGTGTCTGGGGCTGGAGCAAGGAGGGCGTCGGCGAAAAGCAGGTCAATGAGCTGAACATGAACATGTCCGACCGCCGCCTGCGGCTGACATTGGAGCTGGCGCAGCAGCTGATGGGCGCGCCGCGTCATCTCGGCCAGCATCCGGGCGGTTTCGTCCTGACCAATGACCGCCTCGACGAGCTGGTGCCGATCGAGCAGGCCAGGATGGAGGATCGGCAGACCATCGAATGGGACAAGGACGATATCGAGGCGCTCAAGTTCATGAAGGTGGACGTGCTGGCCTTGGGTATGTTGACCTGCATGGCCAAGGGCTTTGCATTGCTGGAAGAGCACAAGGGCGTGAAGCTTGATCTCGCCACCATCGAGCAGGAGGACCCGGCCACTTACGCGATGATCCGCAAGGCCGACACGCTCGGCACTTTCCAGATCGAATCCCGGGCGCAGATGTCGATGCTGCCGCGGCTGAAACCCCAGACCTATTATGACCTGGTCATTCAGGTGGCGATCGTTCGCCCCGGTCCGATCCAGGGGGATATGGTGCACCCCTATCTTCGGCGGCGCGAGGGCAAGGAGGCGGTCGTCTATCCGAAGCCGGAACTGGAGGCCGTGCTCGGCAAGACGCTGGGCGTGCCACTGTTTCAGGAGAGCGCAATGAAAGTCGCGATCGTCTGTGCCGGGTTTACCGCCGGCGAGGCCGACGCACTCAGACGCTCTATGGCGACGTTCAAGTTCACCGGCGGGGTCAGCAAGTTCAAGGACAAGCTCGTCCAGGGGATGGTGAAGAATGGCTACACCGAGGAGTTCGCCGAAAAGACCTTCTCGCAGCTCGAGGGCTTTGGCTCCTATGGCTTTCCCGAGAGCCATGCCGCGTCCTTTGCTCTCATCGCCTATGCCTCATCCTATGTGAAGTGCCATTACCCGGATGTGTTCTGTGCCGCCCTCATCAATGCGCAACCGATGGGGTTCTATGCGCCGGCGCAGATCGTCACGGATGCCCGAGCCCATGGTGTTGCGATCCGGCCTGTTTGCATCAATCGTTCGCGGTGGGATTGCACGCTGGAAGGGATCGAGGGGACCGACCGCCATGCCGTGCGTCTGGGAATGCGCCTGGTTAGGGGGCTGCCTGAACAGGATGCGGCAAAGATTGCAGTGGCGCGGGGCGACGAGCTCTTCGTTTCCATCGATGACATGTGGCGGCGCGCCGGCGTCTCGTCGGCCTCCCTGGTCAAGCTGGCCGAGGCCGATGCGTTCCGGCCTTCTCTCAAACTTGAAAGACGCGATGCGCTCTGGGCGATCAAAGCCTTGCGCGACGAGCCACTTCCACTCTTCGCGGCGGCTGCCGGTCGCGAGCGGGCGGTAATTGCCGAACAGCAGGAACCGGAGGTGGCGCTTCGGCAGATGACCGAAGGCGCCAATGTCGTGGAGGACTATGGCCATACGGGCGTAACGTTGCGTGCCCATCCGGTCAGCTTCCTGCGCGACGATCTCACCCGCCGAAACATCGTCACCTGCGCTGATGCGACATCAGCGCGCGACGGTCGCTGGTTGATGACATCAGGCCTTGTTCTCGTCCGGCAGAAACCCGGCAGTGCCAAGGGTGTGATGTTCATGACCATCGAGGACGAGACTGGCATCGCCAATGTCGTTGTCTGGCCAAGCCTGTTTGAAAAACAGCGTCGCGTCGTGCTCGGATCGGCAATGATGGCGATCAATGGCAAGATCCAGAGGGAAGGGGGCGTCGTGCATCTGGTGGCGCAACGGATGTTCGATCTGACCACCGATCTGGCAAGCCTGGGCGAGCGGGATGGTTTCCGGCTGCCGTCAGGGCGCGGCGATGAGTTCGCCCATGGAGCGCCCGGCAGCCCGGATAGCCGTGAGCGGCCGCAGGTGGGTGTGAAACCGCGGGATTTGTTCGTGCCTGACTTGCACATCGATACGTTGAAGGTGAAGAGCAGGAATTTTCAGTAGATAAGGAGATTGCGAGATGCGTGCGTCGAGGTGCGCAATGCATAAGGTATTGCCGGGCGCCGGTTTCGTCGGATCTGGACAGGAGTATGAAAATAAACGTGGTGAGAAACTCACCCTGTATGTAACGTGACCCGATGATCCTCCTGCGCTTCGCCCGGCTGGGCGGGGTCAATTTCTGCGGTTCATCGTGCACGTATGGTCTTCAGGGCGGTTCCACTGGGACGTTCATCGGAAGGCAAAATCACAGCGCCTGAACTGCCATGGGGTACTGCCTCACTAGTTCGCAATGGATGGACTGCATCAACATGAACGAGTCGCTCGTAACAAACGAATGGCCGGAAGGCGGCCCGCCCAGGCCGATGACACCCGAGGAGGCAGCGCGACGCGCCGAATGGTCTGAAGATTTTCAACGGTTAATCCTCAGAGTTGGTGCGTTGGCTTGTGCTGCCGTCGTGGTCAAGCTGCCCTCGGGTGACGAAGGAATTGGGACGGCCTTTCACGTTGGAGAGGGCGTCTACCTCACGGCTCGGCACGTATTGGAAGACAATGAAGTCCTTTCCGTCCTTCCTTATAGCAGGGGCTGGATCTTCAGAGACGAATTGATCGAGGAAGCGCGCACCGGTGGAATGCTCAATGGCGAAATCCCCATCTGGTCCATGCACCACGAGAAACCGCACGTCCTCCGTGGTCCATTTTTCCACAATGATGATGCGATTGATGTCGCCGCCTTCGTCATGGGCGGCATCGATAGAAACACTCCCGCGATGGCGCTGGGATTTCACTACGATGACTGGATTGTGGATGCAGATTGGCTGCTGACAAAAGGTATCGTCTTCGGATATCCGCCGGTGCCGACCGCCAAGGATCCAATTCAGCTTGCCGCCACCGTTGAAGTCAATGGCGTCGTGGATACGTATCGTGACCGCTACGTCCGTTTCGTGGTGTCGGGCCCTTCACGCGGTGGCTTCAGCGGCGGGCCTGTCTTTCACGAACGTGGCTTCGTCCTCGGAATGGTTATCGAGAGCCTAGAGCAATTCGGAAAACCTGAGCCGGGATTCTTCACTATATTAAGCATTGAGCCGTTGCATGAAGTTTTGGAACAGCATGGACTCACGCCCCAGCGTCAGCTGCCGCCGACCGTTGAAGAAACCATTGCTATGGCGCGCGAAGAACTGGAAGCGCGGCAAGCTGCACGAGCGGCCAAGCGCTCCGGCAGCACAGAATAAGGCGGTGGGGTGCACGTGGACAATCAGCCCGATTTGACCAGCGAAAAAACAGCGTTCCTCTCTTTGGCGATGATGAAGGGCGTAGGTTTTCAGACGCTCTGGCAGATCGCTGAGTCGAAACGATCATTTCAATCTGTTTTCAATTCTCAGGGGGAGGAGCTGTCCCAGCTGCTCAAATCGAAAGGCGCGCGCCTTCCCAATAGCCCGAAAGCCGATTGGGACGGAATAAGGAACGCCCTTGCCAGATCCGTCGATCAGCTTGAATCTACTTTTGAGGCAAGGCAAATCCAGATCGTCTTTCGGTCCGACAAACGTTATCCGCGCACCCTGCTTCACCTCGACGATCCGCCACATTGGTTGTTCGTTCAGGGCAATGCGGAAGTCCTGAGTGTGCCGTCTATTGCGATCGTCGGAACCCGTGATCCATCCAGCGACGGGCTATGGCTCGCTGAATATGTCGGCCTGACCCTGAGTCATTGGGGCCACCCCACGGTCAGCGGGCTTGCACTAGGGATTGATCAATCGATCCACAATGCCAGCCTTACCGCAAAAGTGCCCACAATCGCTGTGTTGGGAACCGGAATAACTGCGGATTATCCAAAAAATATCGGGCCGATTCGTGAGAAAATTGTTGATGCCGGCGGGGCCGTCATCACCGAATATCTACCGGGGGAAAGCTACAGTGCCATGAACTTTGTTCGTCGCAACAGGTTACAGGCGGCATTGGCCAGAGCGCTCATCCCGGTCGAGTGGAAGGAACGCAGTGGCACGGCCCATACAGTTCGGTACGCAGCCGGCCTTGGGAGGGCAATCGCCGGTCTACGGCTACCCACATGGGATCATCGACCGATAAATCTTCCGGCGGGGCGCGGGCCTCGGCAAGTTTTCACCGTGCCGGGGCAGGATGAAGCCTTTCGGGACTTTGTAGAGCGATCTGTACGTGACGACCAACAGTATCGACAGACCAGTTTTCTTTAGCGGGGCGCGTGAAAATGTACACCTTGAAAGGCGCGATCTTTTCTCTGCGCGACACCCTCGTTGTCAAGGGTAGCATCGATCCTGTGTTAATGGACGAGACCATCAAGCTGCTGACGTTCTTAACGAACAGAAATGTCATGCCGGTGATCGTCAGCAACAGCAGTTGGATCGAAACGGCGTCAAAGCGTGAGATCCCTGATATCCTAAGCGAGGTCGTCGGTCACAAGATCCCCTACTATCGCGGTGGCCGCGATATGCCGATGAAGCAGTTTGCCGGTGCTATGGATCATGTTTTGAAAACTCAAAACTGGCAGCCGGAGGAGGCGATCTATATCGGTTCGACGAAGGAGGATATGATCGCTGCCAGAAACGGGAAACTTATGTTTCTCAACGCCCGCTGGCACGCGCAGAACAGTGCCTACGGGTTCGAATTCGAGTCGCCGAAGGACATCGCTCGGTTTGTCGATTGTTGCTGTGTTTCAATCGGTGACTGGTTTTGGGCGATCGAGCAGGGCGGCCTGAAGGTCTATTCCATCGCCCCTCTTGCAGAGTATTCCAAGTCCTATCCAACCGCCGGTGCCTATTCTACCGATGCGAAACAGGCCGTGAAATTCAATAAAGGCGATGTGCGGTTCTGGGGCCGCTTGATGGGCGCGCGCCTCTATTTCTCCGGGTTGGGGAGGGTCATCAACTACGTGGCACCCTATCCAGGCCATCATCCCAATTCCAGCCAGAAGGTTCTATCGAACGCTCTTAAGATTGTGGCTGATACCTTGCGTGCCAGCTATTTGGTCGATCTTGTGGAACGCCATGCTCCGGCGCAAAAGTCTCAGACGGCCCGTCAACAAGGCATCGCCCTGGACCACGGGAATCAGCTGTCCACGATCAGGCTTCGCCGTGACCCATTGAAGACAGGGGCTCTCGGTGGTCGATATAAAGCCAGTCCTCTTAAGCCAGGCAAGACCGTTTTGGTCGTCGACGACATCTTAACTGAGGGTTTTTCCCTTGAGGCGGCCCGAGCTTTCGTTAAAGCGACGGGAGCTGACGTCATCTGCGCGGCCTGGCTGAAAACGCCAGGAGGAAATCATTACCGTGCCCTGGCGGGCACCGCCCCTGAACTCAAGGATCCCTACAAGCCGTATGCTACGGCAACAACGCAAGTAAATGTCTTTCCAAACGGTGCGCAAATTCGAAACCCTCAGGCACCAGAGCAGGTCGCGGACGCCTTCAAACGATATTCGGCGTGGGACTGGCCGTAGGTTCACGCGTGAGAGCGTCGACGCAGCTGGCAGCTATTCCGTATCAAAGTCAGCGAACGGATTCTGCGGAACGCGGCGTGCAACGAATACGCCGATGATGGACGATTCGGGCCAGATTTCGCCAATCATCTCTTTACAGACTTTGAAACTACATCCGGTCGTGAGTACGTCATCGAGAAGAACGACTTGCGGCTTGGGGTTGGGGACAAAGCGAGGATCGATTGCTAGCGATGCTCGCAACGCATCGCGGTCACGTCGATCAGTCTTTGTATGTCTGGCCTCTCGTTCCACCGCAGTATAAAGCACTTCGCGCACATCTGCGTTGTGTCCCATCGCTTGAGCCACGCGCAACATTCGGTCATCGAATTCTTGCGAATCTCGCCGTTTCGACGGCGGAATGGGGACAAATACTGTATTCTGCCAGCTGTTAGCGTTGACGTTCTGGGCAATCGCGGCCCCGACATTGGCAATCGCGCGCTGCTTGTGCTGCCATTGTCCGGTGTTACGAACGGAGGGGCTCTTCTTTAGATTGCTGATGATCTGATTTGTATAACTGTGAGCGAATCCCGCCCGCGGCGTATACGTACCGAAATACGCGCAGGTATCGGTATCATCAAGATAGAAGTGATCGGGGCGCTCGAGATCGCCTACGACCCTAAGACGAGCTGACCAGCTCGCGTCTGATGTCGTCATATTCGCGTACTCTTATGGCGCCTTCGGCTTCAAACCGCGTTGGCCACGTCAGATCCGATCGTTCAAAACAGCTGTTCAAAATGAAGAGTTTCCGTTTTTGCTTAAGAGCCTCTCTCGCCTGCACCAGCGTTCCGGATGTTTCTCCGGCTTCAACGATGATGGTCGCCTCCGTGAGGGCCGACATCGTCTTGTTCCTCTCGGGGAAAAAGAAACGGTTCACTCGGAAGTTTTGAGCCTCATATCGCTCCAGCGGGACTTGGCTGATCAGCAAATGGTCCTTCGCGATACGCTCCTGCAGGCTCGCGTTCGATTTCGGGTAGACATGGTTCAAGGGCGTGCCGATGACCGCGATCGTCTCACCACCAGCTGCAATTGCAGCGTTGTGAGCTTCCGTATCGACGCCTTCAGCGAGGCCCGATACGATTGTAAACTGATCTTGCACGAGCCTCTTCACAAGATGCCTAACCCGGCTCAACCCCTCGCCACTTGGTTTTCTGGTGCCCACAACGGCTACTGATCGCGTCGCGATCAGCTCCCACCGGCCCTGAAAATAAAGGAGTTCCACGGGATGGGTGGCTTGCCGCAACCGCTCGGGATATTCGAGTTCGCCCCTGACGCGCACATCAAAGCGCGTCCCATCAGGACCGCGGAGCCTGTCAATAACCCGGTTTGCGACCAGCCTTGCCTGTTCCGGGGGGATGAAATCAGATGGACGGGCATCAGGAGATTCTGCGAACTTTTCTGCAAGTGACTTGAAGCTTGCATTTTGTTCGGTCCACATTGCCTCGTACGCGCCAAGTTCAAGCGCGGCGTCGATAGGATCAAATAACGGTCCCACGTCGTTCTTGACGTTCCAAAGAGTCGCTTGCTTCATTTTTTCCGCCCAGTTCTTTTTTCATTCACATGCCATGGCAAGGATGCGTCAAGCTTAATCGAGCCGCCCAACGTCTTCTTAACACCTTATAGGAGAACAAAGAGAGAACATCAATATCCATGACGCTAACAAGTGCCAATCCTAATCGTTTCCTGACCGCACGGTCTAAGCCGCTAGCGAACCTTGCGGAAGTGGCCGCAGTAACTCTGCCTCGGTCTTCGTCAGGTCAATCCATGCACTCCAATCTTCGGATTGAAGGACGACGATTTGGCGATCGTGGTATGGCTTCACATCCGGCCCGGGTTCTGTGGTCAGCCCCGCGAACGCCGGCGGATGGTTGCCCTCGCCTTGGCGCCATATTACCCGCTATCGCCATGAATGGAGCACCATTGAGCGCGAACCGGTGCTTCGCCTTCGGGTATTTCTTCCCGGTGAACTCGAAAAGGCACTCGCCGGAATAAGACAGCGGTGGCTGTCGCCGAAATGTCTGCCTTCCGAGCGAAAATTGAAAACCGAGCCGCCCTTACCGGTTGCGGGATACCAGCCGTCGTCGGCAGCCCGTATGACCGGCGCGGTGTCGCCTATTTTGATATCGTCGGCCTGCGGCATATCGAGTTCGGTTTGATGCGAGGGGATACCGAGCGCCAGGTCTTGTATCATCTTGCAGTATTCGGCGTAGCGGATGTGTTGTTCATAATCGTTGCACATAGGCGAGACCTGGCTTTCCTGAGTATGGCGTCACCCTCCGGGACCGGGCTGTTGGCTGCGCTGAAGCCTTGAATTTCAAGTCTTCACCCTTCGGGCTGTCATCCCTGACGCGTGCGTCGATCAGCGTCTCTCGCAACACGTAACGTAACCTCAATGTTCCCATCCCAGCAGGCCGATGGCGCGAAGTTCCATGCCTTCGTTGTCACCGAACCAGCAGGTTGCTTGATCACGAAAGTGGCCGTGCAATTCAGACCGAACGCAATTGCGCTCCAACCATTGGTGTTGCCAACCCAGCTCTTTTGTCTGGCATCCCTAACCCAGCCCCGTCCTTGGACGGTCAACCCACAAGGGGTTCGCAGCTACTGCGACCTCTCTTGCTGCGCCGCCGAGGTGACCGCGGCCGGGTCCGGATCAAACGGGCGCCATCGAGCGGGGATCGGCCCCGCCACCGGATGGAGCCTCACATGTCGGATCTCAGCCTCGCACAAAACCACGCACTCGATCTTGCCCGGACCCTCATGGTCCCGGTCACCCTCTTCGAAATCGATGGCGAAATCGGCGTCATGCCTTCCGCCGAGTATGACGGCGACGAGGGCGCCATCATCAACGAATACGATCCCTTTGCCTACGGATCGGCTCATTGAGCCGATCACCCCTTCGGGGGAGCGCGTGCCGCTTGCGCTGATACGCGCGCAAGGGAGGCTTCGCCGCGAGCTTACTCGCAGATCTGCACATTGCGAACCGCGCCCTTGCGCGCTCCCATCTTCGCGGCCTGGGCGCTGACAGCCCGAACAGTCAGGAAAATAAAGGAGCAATATGGAAAAGAAGGATATGGAGGAGCTGCGCGCCCGGGTGGGCTGCGCAGCCGTGCTGGAACATGAAGGCTTCGCGATCGACAGGAAAGAAAGCACGCGCCGGGCAGTCAAGTTCCGGCGCGACGACGACATCATCATCGTAATACACGACGACAGGGGCTGGTTCGACGCCCGTTCGGATGCCAAGGGCGATGTTTTCGCGCTCGCAAGCTATCTCCATGGGATCGGCTTTGCCGAGACCCTGGCGGTGGTCGGCGATCTCGTCGCGTTTCAGCCAACCGCGCCGGCCTGGGAGAAGCCTCTTTATCAAAGGCAAACGGTGGATTCTGTCACTGACCGCTGGAACCACCGAAAACGGCCGTGGCGCGCATCGGCAACGTGGAGCTACCTTCGACAGAACCGGGCGCTGCCTTGGCAGGTCATCTCTGCGGCGATCGACGCGGACGTCCTTCGGGAAGGCCCATATGGCTCGATGTGGGCAAAGCATGTCGATGAGGCTGGCGCCGTCATCGGCTGGGAGGAGCGCGGCCCGGACTGGCGCGGGTTTTCCACCGGCGGCGCCAAGGTGCTCTTTCGGTTTGGTATGTACGGCGCTCGTCGGATCTGTGTGACGGAGGCGGCGATCGATGCGCTCAGCCTTGCCGCGATCGAACAGATAAGACCGGACACGATCTATGTCAGCACCGGTGGCGGCTGGTCGCCGATGACGGCGCAGGCGTTGGAGACCTTGGCTTCCGGGGAGGGCGCGTGGCTGGTGGCCGCAACCGACAACAATGTCCAGGGTGAAGTGTTTGCCGATCGTCTGCGGCAGATGGCGGAATGCGCCGGGTGTGACTTCTCGCGGCTGAGGCCACGAAGTGAGGATTGGAATGAGGAATTGAAACAGAGGAGGGAGAGAGGAGCTGCCGCATACGCGGACAGCGCATCAAGGGTGAAGCTGCCGCCCGCCTGAGGGCGGCCCTTGACCCGCTGCCCGCGAAGCGCCGGCTGAGGAGGGGTGATCAAAGGACTGAAAGAAGAGGTCGATCAGGCTTCCTCTTCAGCCGCAACCCCGAAGGAGCCGCAGATGTCCGTTTCTCCAGCAATCCGTCCAGCACATCGTAAAGTGTTTGAAGGCGTCGCCAGTCGCCACGAAATGTACGCCCTGTTCAACCGCCACAGCCAGTCGCCATTCGACGATGACCGTATTTCCGGCAGGCGCTATGTCGGCGAGTGGTTTGAGATATCGGAAGCCGATCACGACCACATGTTCGAGATCCTACCGCCGCTCTTTTACCGCGGTGACATGTTCGCCATGCGGGAGTTTCTGGCCGCCAGCGTCACCAGCATATTCTTCGCACTGACGATTGACGATCGGTCTCGCTGGTTCCACGGCTATTGCGACCTGGGCGATCGTCAGTCGCCAGACCGGATGCGCGGCGAGATCATCGCCCGGGAATCCCGCCCAGTGCGCGCCATGAACCGACAGGAAAAGCTCGATCATATCTGGAGCGCGACCGGTCCGGATTTTCGTGGCTATGCCGACGCTCGCTTTCCAGCCGATCTGCGCAATCGCCAGATCGTGCTCGTCTATCCCTCAGCTCAAGGCAAGGTCTGGAAGCTGCTCGACGATCTGACCGACGAGGAGATCGCCGCCAAGCTGCCAGTACAATTCCGTCTTCTGCCGGAAACCATCGCTGCCTGACGGCGGCCTTCATTTCAGTGGGCCCCGTGGGCTGTCCTTGGTATTTGCCGCCTCCACTAATGCCTCATCCAGATCATGAATTAGCGGAGACAGCCGGTTCGCGAGCGCTTCGCCGGCTGATGTGAGCGACACGCTTCGTGTGCTTCTGTGGAGAAGACGCGTCTCAAGACGCTCCTCAAGCCGTCGGATGAAATGGCTGAGTGTCGATGGTGCAATGCCAAGTTCGTCGGCTGCTTTACGAAAGTTGCGATGGCGCGCAGCCGCCAGGAATGCGCCCAGTTCAGCGAAGGTTGGCTTTTCATTCATGGCCAATTAGCTAACAGTCCATCCAATCTTGTGCAATTCTGCTTCGTAAATTCGCTCGCTATTTGAGAGGCCATTACTAATGTGAGGACCTCTGAAATGCATAAAGTCTGGTTCATAACTGGAATTGGCCGTGGGCTGGGGAGTGAACTGGCCGAGCAGCTCCTTGCCGCCGGGCACTCTGTATTCGGCACTGCCCGCAGCAAGCCCGACCTGCAGCAGCTGATTGAAAAATATCCCGATACCCTCGCGGTAGAGCCGCTAGATCTTGCCGCTGGCGCGCCGAGATTTGCCTCTATCGTTGAAGCCGCCGCTAATCGTTTCGGCGGTATCGATGTCCTCGTCAACAACGCCGGCTACGGCCTCTTTGGTGCGGCCGAGGGCATAGCGGAAGAGCAATTGCGACGGCAACTTGAAGTCAATCTGGTCGCCCCCATTCTCCTCACCAAGTATGCGCTTCCGCATATGCGCGCGCGAGGGAAGGGGACCATCATTGCGATTTCGAGTTACGGCGGCCAGGCCACCCATCCCGGGGTATCCGCGTATCACGCGAGTAAATGGGGGCTCGAAGGCTATTTTGAATCGCTTTCAAAGGAGATCGGTTCTTTTGGGCTCCGTGTACTGATCGTAGAGCCTGGTGCGGCTCGAACATCGTTCCGCAACGCTGCAGCCGAGCATCTGTCGAACACGCCTCCGGGATATGAGCAAACCCCAATTGCTTCGCTCGGATCGATCCTACGGGATCCTGCCCGCAACCCAATCGGAGACCCAATAAAGATGGCCGCCGCTATCATCGAAGCAACCGACAATTCCACGAATGCTCTACGGCTGGTTCTGGGGAGTGATGCCTATACCAATATAACAAGCGCGCTGTCCCAGAGGCTGAACCAGGTCGAGGACCAACGGCTCTCGGCCGCGTGGACAGATTTCACGTAATCCCATCGGATACGCGAGCTAATGGCGATCTCCCTACTGATGGCGCCACCACAGACATCTGCGGTGGCGCATCTTTAGTTCCACGTCGTTCCCGTCAGGATTGTCTGCGTCTCCAGATTTCATCCAGAGCCACGGCAACTAGTTCCATCACGGCAGCCGCAGCACCGATCATCCAGACATTGCCAATTGCGATGATCCCGGCGCCGATCGCACTGCCGATGGAAAAGCCGAGATACATGGTGGATGTGTTGAGAGAGAGTGCGACGGAGGCGTGGCTCTGTCCTCCGGCAACGATCAGTCGAGCCATCTGCGCGGGAAAGAAGGACCAGACACTGAACCCCCATCCGGCGACGGCGAGAAGTGCCAGCAAAACGGCACCCATACCCGGAAGTATTGTGGCCACAGCCAAAGCGGCGAAAGACAGGGCGAGCGCAATAAGCGAGAGCTTCGCGACCTTGAGCGACCCGAACCGATCGTTCAGTGCGCCGCCGGTGAAGACGCCGAGCGCTGCGAATACGCCCCATAGCGTAACGGTTGCCGCAATGCCCCTGTCGGCAAACCCAAGCGTCTGCGAGAGGTAGGGGGCGATATAGGGATAGGCCGTATAGGCGCCCATTGACCAGAACAACGTCACCGACAGCAGTTTTAACACGGGTGCCTGACGGATCACGCCAATACGCTCGCCGAGGCTTGCGATAGTCATGTGAGCACCGGCGTCGCGGCCGACACCTGCGAGGATGCCGATAATCGCGGCAACTCCCATGGCGGCGACCATGAGAAATGTCGAGCGCCAGCCAAATGCATGGCCGATGATCGAACCAAGCGGCAGGCCGAGTGCGATCGCGATCGTCATTCCACCGCTGACGATGGCGAGCGCGCGTCCCCGCTTTTCTGTTGGCACGATCATTCCGGCAAGCGCGTTGGCGTTCGGCGCATAGAGACCGGCGGCGACCGCCATCAAGATGCGGGCACATATCAGCGTGCCAAACCCAGGAGCGAAGGCCGCGATCAGATTGCCGCCCGTGAAGAGTGTCATGGCAAGTAGCAATGTGTCCCGACGACGCAGCCCGCCGGTTATAACCGTTGCGATCGGCGAACTGAGGGCCAGTACCAGGGTGAAGACCACAACCAGCATGGCCGTCGCCGACAGGCTCATGCCGAGATCGGCTGAGATGGTCGGCAACAGTGGGGCGATCATGAAACCTTCGGTGCCGATTGCGAAGGTGCCGAGGGCCAGGAACCAGGCCGGCAACATGGATGGCTCGGGCCGGCGCATTTCTGGGCCGCTGACGGGTATGGCGGACTTCAGGTCATGTTTCTGTAGCATGGTAACCTCCAGCCGAATGGCCCGGCTGCCTTTCGGGCAACCGGGTCTCAGGCTGTTGCGTCAGACGGGGATGGGGTTGGTAACCAGAGATTCGTTGAAGGCGTTGAAGAGCGCGTGCTCTCCGCTGCCGGGATTGTCGCGGATCGCCTTGATCTCCTCAACATAGATCTCCTCGGCCTCGGTACCGAGACCCTTCATCGTCTTCTCGATGAAGATGTCGAGCGGCATTGCGCGCGGATCGCCGCTCTTCTTGATCAGATCGGTGTCGACCCATGGCGGCGCGATTTCCTGGACGCTGACATTGGTGCCGCGCAGCTGGAAACGCTGCGACAGAGCATAGGAATGCAGTGCCGCCTTGGTAGCGGAATAGACCGCGGTGGATGCGAGCGGCAGATAGGCCAGGACCGACGTGTTGTGGATGATCGTGGCCTTCGGCTGAGCCTTGAGATGGTCGATCAGCGCCGAAGTCAGGCGGATAGGCCCAAGCAGATTGGTGTCGATGATCCGCCGCGATTGCGCGTCATCGATCTTTCCGCCCGCGTCGTCGAAAGGCATGATGCCGGCATTGTTGACGAGGACGTTGAGCGAGGGATAGTCGCGGATCAGCCGGGCTGCGACGCGCTCGATATCTCCGGGATCGGCGATGTCGAGTTCGACGCCATCCATGCCCGGATTGGCGGCGGTCACCTCATCGAGTAGCGCCTTGCGGCGGCCGGCGATGATGACCTTGTTACCGAGGCGGTGAAAAGATTCCGCCAATGCGCGGCCAATGCCGGATGTGCCGCCCGTGATGAAGATCGTATTGTTCTCGATTTGCATGAAAGCTCTCCTTTGGATCTGGGTTTCGGTGGAAGCGGTGCTTCGATGGGAAGATCATGCCTCACGGCCTCTGTGTCTGAAATGACAACTAAACGTCATTTTAGGACATACAGCTTGCATGATCGGGATGAAGCATTGTCAGGCGACGCGCTCGACCTTTGGAAAATCAAGCACGGTGCCGACAGTGTTGTTGACGCTGTTGGTGAGGATGTTGACGGCTACGTGAGCGATCGTCTCCAGGATTTCCGCATCCGTCAGGCCATAGGCTCTGGCTGCCTCAAGCGCTGCAGCCGCTCCCTGCCCGTGGGTCGCATTAATTGCGAGAGCGAGCTCGAGAATGGCCTGGATCTTAGGATCGGACGTTCGTCCTTTTTGGGCATTGGCGCGATCCTCGGCGCTGACCCCCGCCGCGCGCGCTCCGCCAGTATGTGCGGCGAGGCAATAATCGCAGCCGTTCGCGGTTGCAATGGCGATAGCGATCTGCTCCTGGGCCGCAGGGGAAAGGACGCCATCGCGCAGAAATCCCTTGCTCCCGGCATAGACGTCGAGGGCTGCCGGTGCATGGGCAAGGACCCGGTAGAGGTTAGGGACTTTCCCCATGGTGGCCTTTGCCGAGGCAAAGACCTCTGCCACATGCGGTGTTACCTCGTTGTCTGAAAGCGTTGAAATTGCTGACATGGTTGATCTCCTTCAAGCGCCGCGATGATGCGCAGCAGGAGAGTGTCAAGCTTGTAACTTCGTGCTATCGGTCGTCGTTGACCACTGGCGTCGACAGGCCGGGTCTACAGAGTGATCGGATCGAACAATTCGAAGAAACTTCAGGCGGCGACCTCGGCACGATCACCTTCGATCAGCCTCAAGCTGCGGCGAAGGCTTTGGGGCGGCTGCCCGAAAGAACGCAAGAACGCCCGGCGCATACGGTCCCGGTCCGCAAAGCCGGTATCCCTTGCAACAATATCGATCGGATGGCGGCCGTCTTCGAGCATCGCCTTGGCTGCTTCCAGTCGCAGGCGCTCAACTGCTTTCGCCGGTGATTGCCCCGTTTCGTCACGGAACAGACGGCTGAACTGGCGCGGGCTGAGGCTTGCGGCTTCAGCGAGTTCCTCTACGGTTAGAGGGTTACGAAGGTTCTCCTTGGCATAGACAAGAGCCCGGCGGACCCGATCCGAACGGGGCTCAAGTTCCAGCAAGGCCGAGAACTGCGACTGGCCGCCGGGCCGGCGGTGGTAGACGACCATCTTGCGGGCGATAAGGCGCGACAGCTCGGCGCCATGATCATCCTCGATCATGGCGAGCGTCAGGTCGATGGCAGCACTCATGCCCGCGGAAGTCCAGATGTTGTTGTCATGGACGAAGATCCTGTCTTCGTCGACTACAATCGCCGGGTAACGCTCTCGCAGTGTCCTCGCATGGGCCCAGTGTGTGGTCGCGGTGCGACCATCCAGTAAGCCGGCTTCGGCCAAAAGGAAGGCTCCGGTGCAGACGCCGGCGACGCGGCGCGACTGGATCGCGGCATCACGGATATAGGCAAGCAGTTTCGCTGAGGCAAGTTTGGGAACGAGCTCTCCAACCACCATCAGCGTATCGGGAAAATCGCCAAGCGGTTCGGTCTCAATACGGATGCCAAGTGAGGAGCGGATCGTGCCACCCTTCTCGGACATGACCGTCAGCCGGTACATCTCCTCGCCAAGTGCATCGTTCGCGAATTCGAAGGCGGTCAGAGCGGCCATGCCCATGACCTGGAAGCCATCTTCCATAATGAAACCAACGCGTCGCATATCGACTTCCGCATTAGGTCCGTAATTGACGGACAAGCTGGATCATAGAGTTCTCAGGCGTGGGCTTCGCCACGCTCCGCGCCTTTCGCCTCTCGCGGATCGAGACCGCGCGGCTTGCCATAGAGGCCTATATTGGCATCGCCCCAATATTTGAGTGCCAGGAGGATCGGCTCCATGCTGCGGCCAAGCTCTGAAAGGCTGTATTCGACTTTCGGCGGGACCTGCGCATAAACCTTCCGCTCGATCAGGCCATCGTCCTCAAGCTCACGCAACTGATTGGTCAGCATGCGTGGCGTGACATTGACGATATGCTTGCGGAGCTCGTTGAACCTCAACGTGCCGGACAGGAGGTGGAAAAGGACCACCGACTTCCATTTTCCATCGATGAGGCCGATCGCCGCCTCGACGGAGCAACCGGGAGAACAATCGAAACGGGAGTGTCTGGCTTTTGCCATAACAGTATCCTTTTTGATACTACGTGCGTTCTTTGTGCGTATTGCGCTACTACGAATATAGACCATTTTGGATCCATATCAATCGGTAATCCCTCTTTCATCAAAGGAGCAAACCCATGAAAGCAATCGGTTACAAGGCAGCAGGCGCGATTGAACGGGACGACGCCTTGCAGGACATCGAACTTCCCCGGCCGACACCGGCGGGCCGCGACATTCTCGTCGAGGTCGAGGCGATTTCGGTCAATCCTGTCGATACGAAGGTTCGTAAAAACGCCAGTCCGGAAGCGGGTCAATGGAAAATTCTCGGCTGGGATGCGGTCGGCAAGGTGGTTGAAGCCGGGCCTGACGTGAAAGGCTTCAAGGTCGGCGACGAGGTGTTTTACGCCGGCTCGCTGATCCGTCCCGGCGCAAACAGCCAGTTTCATCTCGTTGACGAACGTATCGTGGGCAAGAAACCCAAAACGCTTTCCAACGCAGAGGCTGCTGCCTTGCCGCTGACAGCCATCACCGCCTGGGAAATGCTGTTCGACCGGCTGGATATTCGCAAGCCCGTGCCAGGTGCGGCAAACGCGATCGTCATTATCGGCGGTGCGGGTGGCGTCGGCTCGATCGCAATCCAGCTCGTGCGAGCGCTTACCAATGTGACAGTCATTGCCACAGCGTCGCGTCCGGAAACGCAGGAATGGGTGAGAAGCCTCGGTGCTCACCATGTCATCGACCATTCCAAACCGCTTGCTGAACAGGTTGACGCCCTCGGTATAGGCGCGCCGGCCTTCGTCTTCTCCACGACCGAGACCCATCGTCATCTAAAGGACATTATCGAGCTCATCGCGCCGCAGGGCCGCTTCGGCTTGATCGACGATCCGGACAGCCTCGATGTCCTTGGCTTCAAGCGCAAGGCTGCATCGATCCACTGGGAACTGATGTTCACGCGTTCGATCTTCGAGACCGCCGACATTGCCGAACAGGGCAAGCTGCTAAATGAAGTTTCCCGGCTGATCGACGAGGGGAAGATCTATACGACCGTCACTGAGACGCTTTCTCCCATAAACGCCGCGAACTTGAAAAAGGCACATGCCGCGATCGAAAGTGGAAAGACCAAAGGCAAGCTCGTGCTCGAAGGTTTCGAGGCCAAGTGAAGAGGCGAGGGCGGAAAGATTGCGAATCTTTCCGCCCTGATTGTGACCTGAAAAGAGGACAGAACAATGGACGAGAAGGCTTCGGAGGTTATCCACCTCGTTGCAAGGTTAAAGGCAAAGCCGGAGCAGCGGTCGGCGCTCTTTGATGCATTGAAGGCAATCGTGCCGGACGTGCGAAAGGAGGATGGCTGCCTGCTCTACGATCTTACCGTGGACCGCGACGATCCTGATTCAGCTGTGATGCTGGAAAGCTGGCGGGATGGTTCGGCTCTCGAAGCTCATGCGCAGGCGGCCCCGTTCCGATCGCTGGCGGCCCGCCTTGATGTGCTTCTTGCGGAACCGTTGCACCTGCAACGCCTTCAGCAACTCCTCTGAAACCAGATATTGCCGAGCTCGCGCCTGAGTGAGGCAGGAAGGGTAATATCATGACATCTCTAGCAACCAGCCGCGTTCTCGTTGTCGGCGGAAGTTCGGGTATCGGCCTAGCGGTGGCAGAAGCGGCCACCGCAGCCGGTGCTGCTGTCACGATCGCCTCGCGGTCACGTCCGAAGCTTGAAGAGGCGTTGAAGTCGTTGGGGCCTCAGGCGCGATCCGCAGTTCTCGATACAGCGGACGAAAACGCGGTCGAAGCGTTTTTCGGGGCAAACGATCCGTTCGATCATATCGTCGTGTCAGCGGCACAGACGCCTACGGGACCTGTGCGCAAGCTTGCGCTTGCCGATGCGCAACAGGCAATGGAGAGCAAGTTCTGGGGCGCTTATCGCGTGGCTCGCTTCGCCCGGTTCACCGAACGAGGCACCTTGACCCTGGTCTCGGGTTTCCTCAGCGAGCGCCCGTCGGCCACGTCAGTGCTGCAGGGCGCCATCAATGCCGCGCTTGAAGGCTTGGCACGGGGCCTTGCCCTGGAACTTTCCCCCGTCCGCGTGAATACCGTCTCGCCTGGCCTGATCGATACGCCGCTCTGGTCGAAAATGGACCAGGACGCAAAAGACGCAATGTTCGCTAAGGTCGCCGCCAACCTGCCAGCAAAGACAGTGGGGAAGCCGGCCGACATCGCCAATGCTGTGCTTTTCCTCATGTCCACGCCGTTTGCGACTGGCTCGAATGTCCGCGTCGATGGCGGCGGCGCTATCGCATGAAACCTACCTCTTACTGAAAGCAAACATTGCACCGGCCTTGTCCGTGCAACTGTCTCGAAACTTGCCCTTCCGGCCCGTCGGCGCTCCGCCCCGCCGGGATCGATGGGCTGTGCTCTATGGAGATCTCAATGATAAAGAAAACGCTGTTATTGCTGGCCACCACTGGCTTGATACTGGCACTACCCGTTGGCCGGTCTTTTGCTGAAGATAAAGCGTCGAAGCTTGAAACTGTGGCGACTTTTACCGACGCAATGCCGACCGGGGTTACCGTCGCGCGTGATGGCCGCATCTTCATCAACTATCCACGTTGGGGCGACGACGTCCCCTTCACTGTAGCGGAGTTGATCAACGGCAAGGCGGTGGCCTACCCCGATGCAGAAATCAATAAAGCGGACCCGGCCAATCCGGCCAAGAGCCTGATCAGCGTCCAGAGCGTCGTCGTTGATCCGGCCAACCGTCTGTGGATCCTCGACACCGCGGCACCCGGGTTCAAGCCGCCGCTTCAGGGCGGTGCCAAGCTGGTCGCCGTCGACCTCGCGACCAACAAGGTGGTCAAGACCATCGTTTTCCCAGCAGATGTTATTCTCAAGTCGACTTATGTGAACGATATCCGTTTCGATCTGACCAAGGGTTCGGAGGGTGTCGCCTATGTGACCGACAGCTCTCTGATGGGCCCCGGCGGCATCATCGTCGTTGATCTCGCGTCCGGTAAAGCCTTCCGTCGCCTATCGGGCGACCCGAGCACATCGGCTGACAAGGATTTCATCGCTGTCATAGACGGCCAGAGGTTCATGAACCGTCCGAAGGACGGAAAACCCTCCAAAATCCAAATCGCCAGCGATGGGATTGCCATCTCTCCGGACGGCGAGACGTTGTACTACTCGGCGGTATCCGGCCGCCATCTCTATTCCGTACCGACGGCAGCACTTCTCGATCAGAACGTCAGCGGAAAGCAGCTTGCCGCCAAGGTCAAGGACCTTGGTCTAAAAGGTGCATCCGATGGACTGGAGACAGATGACCAGGGCCGCGTCTACGGTGGCGATTACGAGCATGGCAGTATCCGGGTGTTCGACAAGGGCAAGTGGTCGACGCTCGTCCATTCCCGGGAAATTCAGTGGCCGGATACTCTCTCTATCGCGGCGGATGGCTACCTCTACTTTACCGCCAACCAGCTCGACAAGCAGGCTGGCTTCCATCAGGGCGTCGACATGCGCAAGAAGCCCTACAAGCTGCTCCGCATCAAGATCGACGCCGGCCCGGTTCTGTTGAAGAAGTAATTGGCGTAACTCATTTTTGCATTAGGATCAGCGGCGATGATTGCCCCCATCGCCGCTGATTTCAGCGGGTAACTCGTATCAAACGGCAGGAATGGCTGAGGCTCCATGGCTGGGCGTCATTGCCTGGGGCAAGATCATCTCGAACACGGCTCCGCCGTCAGGATGGTTGCGAGCGGCCAGCGAGCCGCCATGTGCTTCAACAATCGTCTTGCAGATTGAAAGACCAACCCCCATGCCTTCGGACTTGGTTGTGAAGAATGGGTCGAACAGCTTTGCAAGGTTGTCTTGTAGGATCCCAGTCCCGTTGTCACGGACCGTCAGCCTTATGGTCTCTTCTGAAACTTGATCGGTGACCAGCTTCAGTTCCCGCCGGTCCAGCGAGGTCTCGTTCATCGCGTGGATGGCGTTCGTGACTAGATTTGCGATCACCTGCTGCATTTCCACCCTGTTGGCGAGAACCACGTGGTCGAGCTCCGCAAACATCGATTTGATGCGTGTCGCGGAAGATGTGACCTCTCGCTCCAGCAGTCCGATCACCTCCAGGATAAGCTCCTTGAGATCGACAGGTTCAGGTCGAGGCTGATTTCCTTTGATCTGCTCGCGAGTACGCTGAATGATCTGGCTGGCGCGCATACTGTGCTGCACAACCTTCTCGGCTGCGTTATGGGCTGCCTGTATGTCCGGCGTTTCAGACTTCAGCCAGCGGATGCAAGCCTGTGCGAACATGACTGCGGCACCAATCGGCTGGTTGACCTCGTGAGCAATAGTGGCGGAGACCGCCCCCACGGTTGCCACCCGACCGGCACGGGCAAGCTGCACTTGGGCCGCAAGGAGTGCCTCCTTCGCTTGCTCACGCTCAGTCACATCGATCATCGCGCAAGCGACACGGTCAAGAGCGTCGCGATCCGTCGTCAGTGCTGCAATAAACAGAACCGTAACCGGTTTGCCCTCACGGGTCAGCAGATGTAACTCCTTCTCATAACGTTCAGCGCTATCCTCCACCGCCAAAATCAACGAAAGAAACGTGTCCGCATTGGTCGGTAGAAACCGGCGCATCGGACCGAGGAGCTCTTCTGCCGAGCTGCAAGCAAATAGCTTCACTGTGGCGTCGTTGACGTCAACAAAGTGTATGAGATCCGCGCATTCGTCGGCAGAGCCCGGATGACGTTCGAAGAAATCTCTGACACTGCTACCATTGGCCAGAGCTATCTCATCGAGTTTCTCACGCAGCCTTGATAGGTCGAGTTCACAAAGGGAAACATGGTTCTGCTCGAAAATAGCGCGATAGCGCTTCTCACTTTGCGTGAGCGCATGCATGGTTCGGGCGCGCGCGCTCGCATCGAATGCGACAAGGCTCAGTCCGCCGGTGATCGCCAGGTAGAAACCGACGGCGAGGAGGCCGCTGGTGGAGGCAAGCGTCTGAGCGATCACAGGAGAAAAGGCGCCACCCACGATACCGCCAATGTTGAAGGCGAGCGACGTGCCGGAATATCGGACACGGGCGGGAAACAAGCTCGGCAGCCAGGCGCCGAGCGGTCCGTTGACGAAGCCCATGGCACAGAGAGAAAGAGCCAGGTAGAGGAAGATCGTCGACAGCGAGCCACTGCTCATCATCGGCGATATGGCGATGCCTGACAGGATCGTCCCGACGCATCCCCAGATCAATACTCGTTCGTGGCTCAGCCGATCGGCAAGCCAGCTCGCGATGATAATCGAGCCTGCCATGAAAAAGATGGCAATCAGCTGCACTCCAAGAAATTCAGCTCTTGTATAGCCGAGGCTTGTCGTGCCGTAGCCGAGCGCAAACGCGGTCACCACGTAGTAAAGAGAGAAGCATGCGACGACACCGAAGGCGCCGATGATAAGCTGGGAGGAATGATCGCGCACGACCTCAACAAGGGGAACGCGTGCGGGCTTCGTCTCAGCGACCGCCTCGGTGAATTCGGGGGTTTCAACCAGGTTGAAGCGCAGCCAGAGGCCAAAGCCTACAAGCGGAAGGCTGACGAGGAAGGGAATGCGCCATCCCCAGCTGGCGAACTCTGCCGGGGTCAGCGAAACCGTCAGCAACAGGAATAGTCCATTGGCCAAGAGGAAGCCGATTGGTGCACCAAGCGGTGCGAACATCGCAAAACGGGCCCGCCATCCAGGAGGAGCATTTTCCAGCGCCAGCAGGACAGCGCCTGTCCACTCTCCCCCGAGCGCCAAGCCTTGGCCGAAACGCAACAGACAGAGGAGGGCGGGGGCTAGCCAACCCGCGACCGCGTAGCTTGGAAGAAGGCCGATCGCAGCTGTTGAGAGGCCCATCAACAATAGCGACGCTACGAGGGTGGCCTTGCGACCCACCCGATCTCCAAAATGCCCGAAGACAACGCCTCCGATCGGCCTCGCCATAAACGCGATGCCAAAGCTTGCATAGGCTCCGATCAGCTCCAGCGATGAGACGGAAGCCGGAAAGAAGAGTGGCCCGAATATCAAGCTTGCGGCAGTCGCATAGATGTAGAAATCGTAGAATTCGACAGACGTCCCGATGAGGCTCGACACGAGAATTCGCGAGGTTACCGCGATCGGTTTGGTTGTTCCTCCACCTGTCGAATGGAAGGTGGAGGTCTCGGTCGGCAGGACATCGGCCATGAAATGTGTCGCTAAAATGGATGATCGGATCTGGCGAGATTTCTGTTAGCACTTCGCGGACCTGTCTGCACCTCTAAGGAGCAAATACCGCGTGGAGTAGGCGTTCTGTCTATGGCGCGTAAGGCTGAAGCTCTGTAGGAAGATTTGACGACGACGTTTCATACATCCGCAAGCCGAGTTTGTCCGGAGAGAACGCATGACCGACGCAACACCCCTTGTTACCATCGTTGACGACGACGAAGGGATGCGGGAAAGCGTCGGCGAAATCCTCAGGTCCGTTGGGATCGCTTCGGTCGGGTTTGGCTCTACCACCGAACTCTTGGCCGCGACCATGCCCGATCGCCCCGGATGCTTGGTTCTCGACGTTCGGCTGCCCGGGCTCAGCGGTTTGGAGTTACAGACCAAACTCGCGGCAGCCGGTAATCGAAAGCCGATCATTTTCATGACCGGGTATGGGGACGTCCCGATGACCGTTCGAGCGATGAAAGCGGGAGCGCTTGATTTCCTGCAGAAGCCATTCCGGGATCAGGATATCATCGATGCCGTAACTGCTGCGATCGAGAAAGATCGGGAGCAACGTTCGCAGTTGTCTGCAACGATGGAAATATCCAAGCTTGCCGCCACGCTGACGCCGCGCGAAACACAGGTCATGGATGCTGTCATCCGAGGTCTGCTGAACAAACAGATCGCTCATGAGCTGCAACTGAGCGAAATCACCGTCAAGATTCATCGCGGCAACGTCATGCGCAAGATGAAGTCGGCCTCGGTCGCCGACCTGGTTCGGAAGGCGGAGCTGCTTAAAGCCGGCTGACGCAACCAAAATTCACGAGATGCATACGTACCTTTAGCCTGCTGGTCGGGCCTGTTTATGATCGTTTCGGCATATGGCCATACGATCGTATAACTATCGCGAGGCCAGCGACAGGCTATTTACAGCGATGACAGAACGTGTTGCGGAAAGGACGGCGCCGGTGTTCCTCGGCAAAAAAACCATTGCTATCGTTGATGACGACGAGGCGCTGCTTGAGGCCACATCCGGTTTTCTCGAGGCAATGGGTTATGATGTCCTCGCTTTCGGATCTGGAGAGGCGTTTTTGCAATCTTCCGACACGGGCCGCGTTGATGTCCTCTTAACAGACATCAATATGCCTGGCATGAGTGGCCTTGATCTGCAAAATGTCGTTCGCGCCCAGCATCCCGGTATTCCAGTCGTCATGATGACAGCATTACGGGACGACATGCTGCGGCAGCGCGCCATAACGAGCGGAGCCAGGGAGCTCCTTCAAAAGCCAATTCTTGCCGATGATCTCATTCGCTGCCTGGAGGGCGCGTAAGAAGGCCCGCCCATCTTCAGGCCTTACGGTTGCGAATAGGTACCTGTAGATTAGCCTATCCATAACAGAAAACCTGTAATCGCCGGGAGAAGGCGGTTACAGGTTTGCCTGTCGTTCAGCTGTGAGACCAAGTGTTGGGGCCGACATGCCGGCGCCAACACGCGTTGATATGTATCAGTGGAGCATTTGTCTCGCTTCCGTCCGCTGAGGCTTCCGCCAAGCGTTTGGCGTTGTACCAAAGGTGCGGCGAAACACCTTGCAAAGATGAGCTTGGTCCGACATTCCGCAATCAAGGGCAATCTGGCTGAGGGAAGCGTCTGTCTGCGCCATCAATTGCTTGGCGAAAGCCATCCGGCGACCGAGAACATAGTCGTAAGGCGACTGGCCGGCCGTTGCCCTAAAAGCACGAGAAAAGTGACTGCAGCTCAACCGGGCAAGATCTGCGAGTTCCTCGATCCTGATCGTTTCGGAAAGGTTCTCTTCGATGAACTTCAACACCTTCTTGTACTGCCATGGAGCGAGCCCGCCACGAACAACTTCGGTGCTCGCATCCGGGAAGAAGGCGGGCATCTTTGCGATGTCGGCATCGACAGTTGATGGGTGTACACCGGTGGCGGTGCTGGGGCGCACGGCGTCGGCATTGGTTGTCCAAGATATGTTTGCGGTAGCGATCATCTTGTTAACTCCTTGGGTAAACTCAATGATCTCTTTTTGCCCAACGTATCTTGATTTGGCGACTGAACTCAGGTGCGCACAACCCCAAACCTTTGGATGGGGTGCCGCTGCCAAGGATGTTAGTCACTCGTTTCGATGGTGTGGATCGGCATATTCCGAGCCGGTCAACCGAAAGTTCTGTGGCCACGCAAGATCTCCTTTGGCTGAAGGCAGACTTGCGACCGAAGTGACTTTGACGACGAGAACAATATGGTTAACGGGGGCACCCGGATGAAGCGAGTATGCCTCAAGGGTGGGAACCCGACTTGGCGGTCAATTCGATGATTGCTCGCCAAGGGCGTCCACCTTCGCCTTACGAGCAGTGAATGTATCGTCAAATATCACGAACTGCGTCCGCTCTAGCTTCCCGGTGCCATTCTTATCGCCCCTGAAGGAGTTTAAACATGAGCACTGAAAACAAGACCGCAGTCATCACAGGCGCATCTTCTGGTATCGGCGCGACCTATGCGGATCGGCTGGCGATGCGTGGTTACGACGTCATCCTGGTCGCGAGAAACAAGCATAAGCTTGAGGCTGTCGCTGAGCGTATCCGCAAGTCTCACGATGTAAGGGTAACGGTTTTGACCGCCGATTTGACCAAGGACGCTGACCTCGCCGCCCTCGAGGCGCGTCTTTCAGGCGACGAGAGCATTTCTGTTCTTGTCAACAATGCCGGCTTCGGTGGCGCCGGCACGCTTCTGGAGAGCGATATCGGCAAAATGGCTGAAATGATTGCCACCAACGTCACGGCCCCAACGCGTCTGACGTATGCGGTCGTGCCTGGCATGGTCAAGCGAGGCGGCGGCACGATCATCAATATCGCGTCCATTGTGGCGATCGCTCCGGAGCTGCTCAACGGCGTCTATGGCGGCACCAAGGCATATATGCTGGCCTTCACCCAGTCGCTGCAGCATGAGCTTTCCTCCAAGGGCATCCATGCTCAGGCGGTATTGCCGGGCGCGACATCGACCGAATTTTGGGACATTGCGGGCGTTGGCGTGAGCAACCTTCCGAGCGAATGGCTGATGAGCACTACGGATCTGGTTGATTCCGCCCTTCTCGGCCTCGACCGCCAGGAAAAGGTGACGATTCCTTCGCTCCAGGACGGTGCGGAATGGGAGGCCTATGAGGCCGCCCGTCAGATCATGCTGCCGCATCTTTCAAACGTTCATCCGGCTCCACGCTATGCCCGCGCATCCGAACTGGCCGCGTGAGGAGTTTGCCATGAACACGAAGGCAAGCGCCTGCTCCGCCCGTTTCGATCTTCCATCGACCATAGCGAAATTCCCGCAGACGGCCGATACGCTTCTGATAGACGAGTATCTGACCGACACAGCCGCGGCGAGCTCGCGCGTATTCCGGGTCTACAGGGGAACGCCCCCGCATTTTCACCGCGGCTGTGACGAGTACCTCTACGTGCTCTCCGGCCGGGGGACCTTCTGGATGGAGGACCCTTCAACTGAGGCGGAATTCAAACCGGGAGATTTGCTCTTCTTCGAAAAGGGCACGGTTCATGCGTTGCCGAAGATCATTGAGGAGCCGGTCGTATTTCTGTCCGTTGACACACCCCGCCGCAAGCCGAAGGATATTGTCTTCGTCAACAGTGAGGATGGCACGCCTGAAACGTTTATCGCGCAACGGGAGCGCTCTGGGGTCTGAGGTCAGGCAACCCATTTGCATTTGCCTCGGTCAACGCTGGGTCGAATGCCGTCTGAAGCCGCGCCTCGTTTGCAGGCGCGGCTCATGCGTCCGGCGCAACGGCGCAGTATCTAGGATACTGTCCCGCTTCAATCGGGGCATGATCCGCTGTACCACTCGGTTTCAACGGTCGGGACGACAGGACCGATCTACCGATCGCTAAGCACATGGGCCTGTCACTTTGGACGAGACACGCTTCAACCGGACGCGGCTGCCTTCTCGCGCGAGATCTTCACGTCATATCGGTAAAAAGTGTATTTTGCCCTGCCGGCTGCGCAGATCCTCACGCCGTAGAATCTCGGCGAGCCGATCGGAAACGAACGCACAACCCGGTTGGACTGCTGTGAATTATTTCCGTTGCACACCCAGTAAGGGCGCGCAACGGACAAGTCAGCGCTCTATCACGCCGCCTCAATTTCATCGGCGAGCTGCGGGCGAGCCAGAAGGTCGTAGCTAGCAGCCGTCGTGACGTCAGCTTTAGGGTTATCGATTGCGCCATCGAAGCGACCAACAACCTTGCCGCCGCTGATAAGAGCCGGGGAGTCATGGCTGATAAGAAGGAAGCGAGTGCCGGACAGCGCACGTTTGATGGCTTGTTTCTCTTGCAATGTGGACATCGCGTGGTTGCCCGTAATCGTCGGCTCGTGCGCTGCCTGATCCAGGAGTGGGGTGATCAACTGGTCTCCGAGATGGTAAGCGATGTCACCTGCGATGTTCGCCAGACCCTCGTCAGTCTCGACGAGGATTGAGATGGAACCGGGCGTATGCCCACCCGACAGGCGTACCGCGACGCCGGGTATGATTTCTTCTTCGAACGTGCCGTCGACATCGAACAGTCGCAGAGCGCCTCGGGTGTAAAGCCTGTCGATAAGATGCTTCGTCTCCACCGCGGTGTACATGCCAGGGCCCATCAGACCAGAAGCCGCGAACTCGAGTTCCCGCCGCGACATCATAACGGTTGTTGACATCGGGAACAGGTAGTCCTGACCAGAATGATCGATATGCACGTGCGTGTGGATCACATGACGAATATCCTTCATCTTCAGACCGTGTTGGGCCAGATGATGTTCGATGGTCATTTCCTTGGTTCTGTCGTGAACCATGCCGAAGGCCGCATACTGCTCTGAGTTCCTTGATCCAGTATCGACAAGAAGTGGCTCCTCACCTCCCGTGATCAGAAAGCCGAGTGTTGGGATCGTTGTCAGGACGCCGGGATTTCGAAACAGCACTAGACCGCTCGAGTCCATGGTGATGTTGCCGTAGTTGATTGGGTGAATCTTGAGGGGCATAGCATTTTCCTTCAGTTGCAAGATGTTTTGAACCAAATGGTTCAATATGGTCATCTGTTTCACGGAAAGCAGGATGAGGTTTTCCGATGGGAAACGGCCTAAGGCCGTCACGTTCAGGCCCGTTGAGAGTTTATGGACTTGATCTGGACGGCCGGGGTCCGAGAAAGACTGACGACCAGGGCGATGACAATTGCGCACAATCCGATCATGACCGCGGCTCCGATTAGGGCGGCGACCGCCATGCTGACCTCGGTAGCTACTTTGCCCAGCGCGACTGCCAGAAGTCCGGTAAAAAGATAGGCGAACAGATATAGGGCCGACATAACGCCACCCCGAACCTTTTCCGGGGTCACCGGGTTGATGATGGCGAGACCGCCGTAGACCATCAAGGCGTAGCCCATGCCGGAAATGGACGTCGCGGGAATGAAGAAGACGAGCGTGTGTTGAGCAATCGCCGCCGCGAGAAACAACATCCCGACAATCGACGCCAGCGAACCCCACACCACAGCCTTGATACCAGTCAGACGGCGAGCGAACAGACCTGCGATACCCAAAGAAATCGCGAAGAGTGCGAGAACGGATCCGTTGACGAAAATATTCGACGACTGGACGAGTTCCTTGGCGATCTGGGCTCCAAGTGAGGTGATGATGACACCATGAGTATAAGCGGTCATCACCGCGACAGAAGAAGCTATGAACGCGGTCCGGATTTCACGCCGAACGCCAGGGATTTTGGGATGCCAGCGGCCGACGTTTGCACGCCGGTTTTCCGGCAGAAACCAGCTGACCGCAAAGAGTGCAAGCAGCAGAACAAAAAGGACTATAAAAGTCAGGCGGCTCGGAAAAGGGGCGTACTGCACCAGGAACCCGCCCACGATAAGTGCGCAGGAGAAGCCGATGGCTTGGGCGACAATTGTGGTCGAGCTGGCCCTTGTTACTCCACCAGAGCCCGCGAATTCCTGGAGAGCCGCAGTAGAAGGTCCAGCCGAAAGCCCGACCCCGATACCCATGAAGACGCGGCCGATGAAGAGCGTCGCCACATTGGGTGCGATCGCGAAGAGGAATACGCCGATGATGGACGATCCCAGACCGAGCAGCATCGTGCTCCGTCTGCCAATGAAATCGGACAGGTCTCCAAATAGCACCAGCATCGCGACGACCACTATCGGGTAGACTGCGAAGATCGCAGTCGTCACCGTCGGCGTGAGATTCCACTCATGAGCGTACAATGGATAGACCATGGCCGGGGCCGCGCTCGTCCAAAGGGTATGGGCGACAATGCCTGCGGAAACCCAGAAGCTCAAAGGTGTTGAAAGACATCGCGGCGTCGAACGCATTACCTGTCTCCTAGCGGTCGAGGGTTTTGAACCGTACAGTTCAAAACTAAGTTTCCCCTTCTGCCCCGTCAAGGGGTTTTGAACCGTTTGGTTCGTTTTCTCCATGCTTGGGAGGTTTGGGCTCTGTGTAAGGCAATCTGGCAGGCTAAGCCGATGGAAGATTGTACAATGGAGCCATGGCCTTCACCCGCCCATAACCCGCTCACGGGAAGAAAGCCTATGTATGGGCGAGACGGCCAGACGCAGAAAGTTGAATAGCGGCAATCTAAGTGAGATTCTCATCCAGATTGCCGCGCTATAGAAAGTCTAGTGAAGGGAGGTTGGGGGTGCCTTGAAATGGCGGAACAAGGATCGAGGCCACGCCCGCCAATGAAGCCCGCGCAGACGCGGTCAGTCGAGCGACGATCTTCGCAAGAAATCCGCTGTCAGGCCTCGGCGCGGCCGCTGGAAGCGCTTCCTCGAAGAAGCCGCATAAACGCTTGGACGCGATTTCGGTGAGCACCGACGTCCGCCTTCAGGTTCGCGTCGATGCAGATACCAGAAAAGAAGGTCCAGATCAGATTGCAGACGTCGTCCACTTGATCTTGGGGGAACTCCGCTTCCACGTTCTTACGGATAGCAGCCATACGCGTTTCGTTGAAATCTAAAATCAATCGAACTGCGGCATCCGGCAGCAAGGCAATGTCGCGTGTAGAATTAACCGACAGGCACCCCGCGTAATCCCCAGAGAAGGCCGGCGCCAACGAAAGAAATTGCTCGATGTTGCCCAGCCCCAGTGGCCTGCTCGAAAGGATCCGCAAGGCCGGCCCTGTCTCGAGATATCGCCTCAGGGCTTCGACGAACATGTCGTCCTTGTTCTCGAACTCGGAATAGAGGCCGGACTTGTTCACTCCGGTCGCGGCTTCTAGCTGCTGGACATTTGCTCCAGCCAGCCCATAACGCCAGAAAACGGGTATCGCTTTGTCGAGCACTGTCTCCCGACTGAATTTTTTAGGTCTAGCCATGGCAAGAAGATAGTATTCTGAACCGAATAGTTCAATACCCGCATAGACGCAACGGTATCTCAGCTGATGAATGCAGCCGCTCACGCCGGGACGGCTAATCCCCGGCTATCGCAGCGCGCTCGACGTGTTGATACGATGTCACTGGCGGGAGGTTCAGTATGGTTCAAGAGCATGCTCAAAGATCGGGCCAACGGTAGAAGGCTATCCGACGCTCCTAGCTAGTCAATTCCAGACAGGGAGATTCTTCCAATTGGCCGGGAAGCCCATCGCGGCCTGGTCTGCTAGTGGGCATGAATCCATCAGTCCTGCGATCTGTTCGCGCCATTGGTTGTTCGGTGCAACGATATCCATAAGATAGCCGAGAACTGCAATGGTGTTGTAGACTCGCCCCTGCGCATTTCCATTCATAGCCAGCTTTAAGCTCGCAGGCGACGTCGGCACAATCATCTTTACCGTCACCTGCTTGTTCCAAAGTCGGCCGTGATGGGCACAGATGTTGCGGATGTATGTCAGGTGATGAGCGAGTGATACCAAGACCGATTCATCCAACCCGTAAACCTTGGCGATCGCCTGTCTATCCGGCCGGTTCTTGAGATTATTATACCACATCGAGAGTTGCCCCAACGATATCACTTCGGCTGTCATCCAGATCGGAGGGTGCTCTGGATCGTCATATTTATTCCTGTAGTGAAGAATGAACGTATCTTTCGACCTTGCCAGATCCTCGATCAATTTGGCGAAGGCTTGGGCATATCGATCCGGCCGGTGATAGAGACCAGGATCGAGATAGCCATGTGGCCCGTATTTCATGGCAAGGTGATGTGCCCAGCTGCCTCGCAAGGATACTTCAGTCCTTTCGATCGCGTCCATCACGAGGAGGCGCAGACGCCTATCAAAAATGTAGAGCTCCAAGACTTGGTCGAAGGATGTTCCAGCTTGGAACCCGTGCGTGCCATTAGTCTGTGCAGCGTCCTCGAATGGCAACCAGTAGGCCCGTAGCCGATAATAGCTTATATGTTGGAGGCAATGAGCCGCGTGGGAATGATCTGGGACAGCCATTCCTCTTGCTTCCAGCAACGCGATTTGATCGGGAATGGAGACGGAGGGCTTTTCGAACTTCATGCCATTTCATAGGCGGATTCGAATGGCTATAAAACAAAAAACCCGCCGGGGTGCGCAGTTTCGGGACCGAGGTTCCGTCCGAGGCGTGGCGGGTGTTGTTGACCAACGATATGGAGCAATCCTGTTAAGAAAGCAACAATTGAAGGGTAAAAAATGTACCCATATACGTGCGTTGCAGGCCAAGCCATTGATGTGGAACCAAGATTTCTTGCAAGGAGCGATTTGACCGAGATCAAGCGTATCCTCAAAGTCTGAGCGACGATAGGTGGCTGTCAATTGTTCGATGAAACAGTGTAGAGCGAGAACCCGTCTGTCTGGCACACCCTCGGGCGGCCGGCGCCATTGGCAAGACCAAGCTGCGTGAGGTGACGGCCAGCAATCCAGACAATCCCTAGCAAGTATCTGTTTTCAAACGCACTCGTTCTCGATGAGCGAAGACTGCATCAACGAGGTCTGCGGTTCGAGTCCCTTCAAGGCGGCGAAATGACACCTGAAATTCTTTGAAGTTCCTCGTCAGATATCGGCCACATTTCGGTCAGGCCATTCGAGCTCAAGACTAGCGTCATCGTCCGATGGTAGGCCTCCCACACAACATCGATCGGATATTCATCGATCTGCAGCTCGAACGTACCAGGCGCATGCGGTTCACGCATGCCTGCAAGCTGGAAAGGTTGAAGGATGGTGATGCTTTTCGTGGTGGTTTTCATGACCGTGATCCTTTTCGACAACACGGACAACCCATCGGGTCGGAGGGGCGATAACAGTAACGAGGCACTGTAGGGTCATCAAAGCCCACGGCTACCAGAGTGGACATGCGACTGATCCCGAAAGGGCGAAACCACCGCTCCTCGCCTATCGGCCTGCGTTTCTGAGGAGGTCAATTTCCTTGGCGATCGGACCGAGGAGCTTCCGCAATCTATTCTCCTCGACCCGATCGAGCCGAAACCGTCTGGCGAAGTCGCTGACGAGAACCATTTTTCCTGTGCTCGGTACTCTGGTTCCTGGAATGCTTGGCTGACGCATGATCATATCCTTTAAGAAGACGGTCTGCTCAACGGAAATCCTGTAAGCTCAGGGAGATGGCACTTGTTTGCGCTTTCGAGTAAGCACTCGCGGCCACTTTCAGAATTCTGGGCCGCAACGCGTCGAAGGAGGTCAGATAGTCGCACTCGCTGGCATTCCGGTGCGATTTCTCACAGGCAAGTACCTCGGTCGCCAGATAGAACTTTACCTCGAACATTCCGTCATAGCCACTGAATCGGACGCATCGGTTCTTGTCATCAAAACTCCGAGCTTCATTTGGAAACCTGACGCCCATCAACGGCCACCTTCATCCCGCCACCGGTCGATGGCGTCTTCCTTCGACGAGCGTCCGAACCGGGCGCCGACCGTTGAAGGTCGGCTCCGCCGCGTGAGCGCTTCCAAAAGGCTGGCTTTGGTCCTGACCCCCTCGCGAAATTCGGAGGTGAGAAAAATCAGTGCGTCGCGCTTCATGTCGGAACTCGCCTCGGCTTCCACACCCCGAAGGCCGGCGGTCCTCAAGACGTCCCGGATCAGCTTGAAGCCGGCTTTTTCGATCTGCGTGATTGCTGCTGGATTGGAAGACATGCTGTCCTCCTTTGTTGGGGCAAGGTTCTGCACCCTTGGCGACAGCGCCCTGAAGACATGCCGTCACTACACTGTAAGTCGTGCATTTATATTCGATTACAAGGCTGGGTCGTGGTAATTGATCGCCAGCGAAACCGCGATAAGAAGGAGGCTGGGTCGCTTGTCGCATTCGAATTGCGGCCTCACGCATCTGACCTGCCGGAGAGCAGGTGGGGCTGGGCTTTCAACAACATGGAATTCGCGGGTCTTTTTGTCGCCAGCTACCCGGCAGTTGATGGAAAGCAATGCTGCGAGTTGTTCGAGCTGTTCCGGTAGTGCTGAAGCAGAACCGAGCATGGCTTTCTCAAGCGTCTCTTTGGATGGGTAGACTTCGTGGAAGCTCAGTAGCGTCTTGTCGCCCTGGTCCGAGAAGGACACGGTGGTGACCGCACCTTCTCCGCCTTCGTCGTTAGTCCAGACGATGCGCTCATTCGGCGTCACGTCGAGATACTTACCGTAGAAAGCCATGGTGTCCGAACCACCGGCGCCGAATTCCAGCCGGTACTTTCCCCCGGTACGGACATCCATAGCGCACGATACAAGCGAAACGCCGGAAGCGGATTTCGGTACCCACCAGAGCTGGAAAAGATCAGGCTGGCTCCAAGCCCTGTAAACAAGCTCGGTGGCGCGTTGAAAATCCAGGTTACGACAAGTTCGCAATCTCCTATGCGGCTAACATAGACGCGGTTCTGATTACTACCCGCAAGTTCCGCTTGTCCGTTCATGTCTCCCTTTCTTTTTATTTCCCGGATAATTTTTGCAGGTGCAATTCAGGCCTCGCGAGCCTTTAAAACCGTACAGTAGCTTTAGGTGCTCGGGAGCTTTCAACCGTCGAGTCCACTGACGCGGTATATATTCCTGCAAACTCAGACGCTTAGACTTTTCTAAAGGATAACAGTGGCCCGAATCTGTTCAAGAGCTTTCCTATTCGCACGCATCATATGCCGCCTCATGGAACACCGTTTTCGCACGGAACACCGCCCCTTGAACCATACTAATCTCTCTGCTGGATACTTCCAGCTTTACGTCATGTCGCGACTGCACGAAAAAGCCCGCCAAAGGCGGGCCGTTTTACTGTCTCAGCGAAGGCGAGGCTATTTGCCCACGGCTTTCTTTACCGCGCCTTTGGCCTGCTGCATGTCGCCCTTGGCTTCCTGCGCAGCGCCTTTAGCCTGAAGCTTATGGCTGCCGGTTGCATCACCAACAGCCTGCTTCGCCTTGCCGGTGAGCTCGTTGGCTTTTCCAGAAACTTTATCAGCGGTAAAACCCATTTTTCGATCTCCTCTTAGGACGGAAACGCACAGACTACCGAGTCGCTATCCGGTCAGAACGCCGGGAAAGTCCGCCAGTTGACCGCTTCACGATCCGCTTGAGTAGAGAACACTTTAGCCCGCTCTTCGTTCCAGATGGCAAGCCGGAGCAGGGCATCAATCTCAAATGGGAACGCGGCTAAGGCTGAACGTTAGCTGCTTTTTTCACGACCTCCTATGAGATGGCGCGCGATTCGCGGCCAAGGTCGCGCCTAAGCTCAATCATCGTAGCTTTTGGGGATGCCCATGTATATCCGTCCGTCAGACGAGGCATGATTTGATGCTGTCCAGCAGTGCTCCCGGCGCATGAGGCTTTGGGATGAAACGCTCAGCGAATGTCAGCTCTTGCTGCTCAAACGACCAGTTACCCGAGGTGAGGATGATCCTTATGGGCGGCCAACGGCCTCGAACCAATTTGGCAAGTTCAACACCTTCGGCCTCGGAAAACAGGTCAATGTCGGTGAGCATGAGACGAATATCAGGCTGTGTTTCCAGAACGCCGATCGCTTTTGCCGCATTGTCGGCTTCAAATACCTCGTATCCCGCCTCTTCAAGTTCCTCGACCAGCAGGAACCGTGAGACAGGATCGTCCTCAACGACAAGAATGGTCTCAGCACTCGGCATAAATGGTAACGCCCATCGGTTACTTCGTACGGTATCGTACGCTCAGAACTGGTCACGGCGATATCGGTTCCCTAGCTGGTCCACAGAGTTGTGGCGTAGTCGTCAGAACAGATCGTGGATGATGAGGCCCCTCCGGAGCCAACTCCACGGACCAGGTTGGGGAGGAGATGAGGGTGCCACTCAAAGCGAAGCGGCCGATCAGTGATAATCGGCCGCTTCGCATTTCGAACTCATATCGCTCCGGAGTTTGCTTTCCACAAACAATCACCGCTCAGGCGAGGGCTCGGCGGCTTCGGCCCCTGGTGAAGATCCTTTGGTGGTCGGCTCGGCCGGGACGGTTTCGGCGTGCGACTGTCCAGCCTTGTCTATTCGGGCGAGGTCACGTTCCACGGTTTCACGAGACCCTTCTGCTGGGTCTTGCTCAGGATGATCGTCGGAGCCGGTTGAGGCGTCGCCTCGCATCGCTTTTTCGATACCTCGTTCGGCTTGCCTCTTTAGTTGTTCGCGCGCGCTATCGGCCGTCTCGTGATCTGTCCGCGACGCATCGCTTCCAAGATCTTTGTGTTCGTCTGTCATATTCGGTCTCCTCTTTTCGGATTCAGCGGTCGCTGATGGAAGGAAGATGGAGGATGATCTCGCGCTGGGCTTTTTCATCCAGTGGCTCAACCTGCGCCTCCCAGAACTCCGCTGCTTCCGCAGGCTCGACCTCCCAGCTCCGGGTGCTGACGATATTGTCGTCCACTTTCGCAAGACGGCGCCCGCCCAGACGCAAATACTCCATGGCAATCTGGTGGGATAGGGTCTACACGTCGTCTTCGCCGAGCTGATGCTCGACTTCATCCTGTGATTGACCGAGAACCTGCAGGAGCGCTGCGTGTTCGGGTTTTCCTGCTCGATCCTTCAGGAAATCGGCGAGCGGCGTCCTGCTCTCATGCCCTCCGGATGGTTCGTTCCCCATATGGAGGACAACAGTCTCGCCGCCGCTCATATCCAAAGACCAACGATCGCCGTTGGCGCTTACGGAAAATTCTTTGATTTCGCTCATATCTGGTGGTTCCTTCTGCTGCCGCAGGCAGCACTGGTCACGACCCTAACTGCGCTACTACGATAAGGGTTGCGGAGACATCGGTCGAAAGTGGTTGGGCACTCGCGATACGCGGACATGCCAATAAATGCTACGCGAACCGGTCTGTCGCGCAGGGGCCATAGCCCACCAAACCCCACCATGCAGGCTGCAAATATCCGCGACTGGAACGATTTGCGAAACCGGGGATCATTAGTAGTGATGCCGTGAAATCCGCTCGTATCGTTGATATGGCGCATCGCGCCCGGGCTTCAATGGCGCGCCAAAACTAAAGGTTGACTTTGTGCGCATTGTCTCTAGTTTTGGTTTTATCGATCTTTTGCTTGCTAAGCTTTGGTTACCGCGCGATTAGCACCGCGTTTTGAACGAACCTTCCTTTCAAAAACATCGCCACCTCCATCTGCGGAGCGCAGGTTTCGCGGTCGATCAATCATGCTTTGAAAGGGATCATCATCATGACCACAGGCACAGTAAAATGGTTCAACTCCACCAAGGGCTTTGGCTTCATTCAGCCTGACAACGGCGGCGCTGACGCTTTCGTCCATATCTCGGCCGTCGAACGCGCCGGAATGCGCGAAATCGTTGAAGGTCAGAAGCTTGGCTACGAACTCGAGCGCGACGTGAAGTCGGGCAAAATGTCGGCCTGCAACCTTCAGGCCGCCTAATCATAACTGGGTTCGTCCGTGACCACGGATGTACTGGCACTGACGAGACCGAGTTATCTACGAGGCCGGGCGAATAGCCTGGCCTTTTTTGTTGCTCACACTCAGTGCGTACTCTCTAGGATTCTGTCCATGGCACAGACCAATTTGAAATCCAGGGCATCAGGCAGAAATCGCCTTCAGCCACACTTAATCGCGGTTTTTCGCACGTAACTAAGCAATCGAGAAATTGGACTCCATTGTCCAGGATCGCGAGGCAAAATACCGTGCGGCTGCGGGAGGCAGGCCTGGCGAAGGAAGCATACGAAATTGCAATTGTTCCCGATGGTTTGGCAGCGAAGCGCGGCCGTCAGAACGGAGTTACAAGGTTTAGGCATTGCTCAATCACGACGAAAACGTAGAGTGGAATTCAAGTCAACTCCAGCGCGCCATAAAGGCTGCGGGGGTGGCTTTGTGGACATGGAATGTCGATACCGACGCGTTCGTGATGGATCGACGCGGGTACGAACTTTGGGACGTCAGGATTGATGGCACCCTGTCCTTTGAGGATCTGTCGGAAAAAATACACCCGGCTGACCGTGACCGGGTAAGAGCGGCATTCATCGCAACACGTGCGGTCGTTGGACTTTATGAGATCGATTTTCGGATACTATGTGGCCTCGATATCCGCTGGGTATCGGCGCGCGGACAAGGAAACGACGAAGACATCTTGGCCCGATCAATGACCGGCATTTTTCTCGACGTGACATCTCGCAAGCAGGCCGAAGAAGGACACGAGCTTCTTGCAGGTGAAATGAGCCACCGTGTGAAGAACCTGCTCGCCATCGCAACCGGGCTCACACAGATTACCTCGCGGTCCGCGAACTCGATAACGGATATGACCTCCCAGCTAACCCAGCGCCTGACCGCGCTAGGGCGCGCCCATGACCTTGTCCGCCCATTACCTGGCGGTCAGGGGAAGGCGGCGCTGCTTGGAGATCTAATTACGATCCTGCTTGCGCCATACGACGAGACCGCTGCGTTTTCTGGGCGCATCAGAGTGGCGGTTCCGCGCATGGGCGTCGGTGAAGGCGCGGCAACAGGGCTGGCGTTGGTCATTCACGAGCTCGCGACCAATTCGCTGAAGTACGGTGCATTATCGTCAGCGACTGGGACGCTAGATCTCTCGGGCAAAAATGCCGGCGAGGACGTGGTTTTGACATGGACAGAGCAGGGCGGTCCGGAGGTCGTCGCTCCTGAGGGGGAAGGCGGTTATGGCAGCCGACTGCTCATGCGAACGATGTCCGCTCATCTGGGTGGGACGATAGCATACAACTGGACACTGAGCGGAGCTCAGGTGACGCTGACCATCGATGGGAACCGTCTCTCCGTCTGACTGACGATCTAATCGTCATTCATCCGTCTTGCATCGGCGTCTGCCGAGAACGGGAGCTCGATTTCCGTTTGTGGGATGCGGCCAGAAGCGCCGATGATGCCAGCCTCCAAAATTCGAGCGGCAACCTCATGGGCAAGATCGACCGCGGTCGCCATAACCCGCATCTGGACGTTAGTGAACAGGAAGTGGATGGCTTGCTCGCCGAATATCTAGAGCTTCGTCCGCCGTCCTGGCCTACATGACTTCGAAGCCGGCGTCTTTCAGAGCATTGATCACCTTCGCGCCGCTGAGCGA
>NZ_FOKM01000034.1 GCF_900111905.1 Rhizobium sp. NFR07
ACAACATTCTGGAACGCGACATCAGAGTTTTTGCGACCGGAAGAAAATCGTGGTTGTTCAGCGATACGGCTGACGGAGCCAGAGCCAGCGCTATGATCTACAGTCTGATGCTGACCTGCCGCGCCTGTGGCGTTGACCCACTTACCTGGCTGCGCCACGTGCTCACCGAGTTGCCTCAACGCCACGAAGCCGACGACATCGACGACCTGCTTCCGTTCAGCTTCTCCAAAACCTCAGCCAATTGATAGACCCGGATATCGCTTCGCAAACGAGGCCGCTCCGGTGCTGCCGCCTACGTCAATGTGCATGGAAAATCGCGCTTACGTATAGCGCGCTATTTCCCAGTCATAGTCTGTCTGATTTGCACAGCGGCTTCAATTTTTGACGCAACTGTTTCAAATGGAATTGTAGCACTGCGTGCTAGCGGCGCTTTTGACCAGCCCGCTGGTGGTCAGTTGCTTTGCGTTGAAACCAGCCAGAGCTAGGGCGCGTTCAAATCCTCGCACAACCTCGAAACAGCCCTTTGACGCCAAGTCATAGAGGCTGGAAAGCAGCAGCCGAACGCGTAAGCATGCGTCTTACCTGGTTTGCTGATCTGCAGGTCTGTCAACCCGCGTATGGCCAGTCGGTAGCGCCTAGTGCTTCAAGGGTCTGGAAACAGAGAGATCGCTCGGATAAACCGCCGGCCTCGGGCGCTCGCGATGGTCCACTGTTACATTGCTCTCTAACACATATCCGAGTCCGCGCTCCGTTCGGATGGGGCAGGACGTCCACGGTCCGGCTTCTAACTTGCGCCTAAGCCGCGAAATAAGCACGTCGACACTCCGATCGAAAATTCCTCCCTCATTCACCCGCGTCGCGCGAAGCAACTGCTCGCGAGAAAGAACCTTTTGGGGGTTCTGCAAAAATGCAAGCAGAACGTTGAACTCGCTCAGGGTTAGCTTAACCAGCTGGCCAACGCTGTCGAACAAATGGCGAGCTTTTACGTCGACCTTCCAGCCGCCAAATTCGTAGATTTCCAATCCTGATAGATCGCCCTCGCGTGTTTGTCTTGTGCGCAGTGCGACTCGTATACGTGCGAGGAGTTCGCTCTGCCCGCATGGCCAAGCTATGTAATCAGACGCGCCCAGCTCCAGGCCAAGAACTTTGTCGATCTCATCGAGCCGATCAGCACTCACTACAATGATCGGAGCTTCGTTCGTTTGAGATATGAGTTTAACGGTCTCAAGTCCATCTTCCTTCGACCCATGACTGACATCGACGATGAAGAGGTCAATTGGCTCTTCGTTCATCACACGCCGAAGCGGATCGCCAGCTGTTACGCTAATAAATTCAAACCCTTGCCTCGAAGAAATATTGGTAAAATAGCTACGAAAAAAATCGCTGCTCTCAACTAGAAGAATATTATGCACATTCACACCACAATAACATTTTAGGAAACTATGGGCCCCCAGTCTAGGAAAATGGCCGCGGCTTTGTGACGACGCGACGAGGGGATAGCAGCCTTATTCACCCGCTATGAATCTCCTTCACATGCAAAGAGGAGCATTGCGCTGGCATACCTTTCAGTTGGTAGGGAGTCAATTGGTCGCTTTCGATTCGAGGCGAACGATGACTCAACGCTCACCAGCAGTGTCGGTCCACTTTATTCCCCGGCCTGAAGCGCGTGCACAACTCGGAGGAGGCGCGAAATTGTGTCAATCATCTCTGCTTTCCGCCGGGATTATCTGCTGCGTAAGGGCTCGGTCGCACCTTAACACAGGCACTCATCCATCAGCTTGTTCGACAACTGTAAGCCAGCGAATATCCTGCGGTTCGAACACGACAAAACCTCGGGGAAAGCGAAAGTCGGAAGCGGATGATAAAGCATTTGCATGCCGACCTGGTGAACCTAGGCTACGAAGGCTTCAACAATCGCGCGGCGGCATTTGCTCGGGAATGGCGGGATGACCGGCAGATTAAAGTGCAGACGCAGGACGTGGGGCATTAGCTCACGGCCAGATAAGTGTTTTCGCGAAAAACGAGCAGATGGACTGCACAAGGCGGTTTTCACCATATTCCTGCCCCCAACGACAAAGGGACTTCGTTACTAACCCTTATAAGATTTCGACCCATACAGTCCACTAGACTGCGTATGGTCAATTTGAACAAATCAATTCCCGGCAGGATCTCGGCCAGGTATGTGGTCTGCTTGAGGATGCCTTCACGAGTACACACGAGCAGCGTCGACAGAACATCGAGAGGAGCGAGTGCTCTGAAGACATTCACCTTGCATTCGGTAATTCTCGCAAAGTCCAGTAGGGCGAGTTTGGCCGTCTTCGGTTCCGCCCAGCGATGATGCAACGCGCATGCATCTCACCGTCGCAAGACCGCTGGGAGGCGAGCCGTGCCGACGATGAGATGAAAAAGTCGCTGTAATCCTCCCCCGCCGGGGTATGGATGTATCTGAATTCATTGGGTCATATGCTAGGGTAAGGTGCCGGCTCTCACTTATCCTTGCGAAGCTCGGTGTTTGACTGCCCATGCGGAACCTGATCCAACACAATCAGTTCAAGCGGTTCGGACGAAGCATTCTTCCCTTGATGCTATTGGTTCAAGCTTTCGACAGCTATCTCGCCCTTTCCGAAGAACTTTGTCTCGTTTGTAACGAGATTAGTCACTGCAAGTCGCCCGGATAGTACGTATGCATAACGGGGATATGGATGCCTGTGCACAGGGAGGGTTTGGTCCGGGGGGATCAGGAAATCGCTCGCTATCAGGTCGATCTCGCCCGGGGGCAGGGTGAGAGGCTGACCTGACATAGTTGATGAAACTTGCGCGATTTTTGTGACGACTGTCTCTTTGTCGCCGCTCACAGCAACTCCAGAAGCAGCACCTGATACTATTATGGCACAAAATATAAGACGTTTCATTCCAGTTCTCCAAATGGCGTAAACCAGCGCGGTTTACGTTCCCGTAATTGCTCCTCTGTTATGAAAGTTCATGTCACACGTACGTAGCGGTTTCTCGAAAACCTAGTCATAAATTTCACGCTTGCGGGACCGCCGTTGGCTCAACACCAACGGACCGGCGAACCTGATGCCGTGGAGGAGTTCGACCCCCATCTCTTGCTGGTGATGATTGGCCGGGCAACACCACGATTTCGCCTGGAGGACGAAAGCAAAATGCGCGCCGCCGCAGAGATTGGTGTGGCCCAGCCATATTGGTTGCCACTCGCAGTTTGTTCTGCACCGTTCGTGTTGTTCCAATCGGACGCTGAGGGGTAGCAAACGCATCGATCATTCGATTTGGGAACCGCGATGCCAGTCGGCCGCCTTTATCGGTCCGCTACAAATTCCAACTCAACCAGACGTGTATTTCCCTCATGGGTCAGCTTGGAGCTGCCAGGTCCCCAAGAAGGCGCGGCAGCCGTCGTTTCATGTCTTAAGTGAAGTACAAATCATCGAGACCGCGGCGCAATAGATCCTGATGTGCTTGGGATCCATCCACGGGCAACAATGTGCGTTTCGTGACTTTCCAGCGATTTTCGATCCGTCCCAGCTCCCAACGATTAACCACGGTGCGATGGATGCGATATCCGGTCGAGACGCCATGATTGGGTAACGGGCGTGCGTCCCCATCTTGGTCGAGGTGAATAATTAGCAGGTAAGAGGTGACTACAGCGAAATCGCCGCGCAGATCTACAAGTGGAAGACTGACGAAATGCGCCAAGCCGCGATTGATTGCTTCGTGGTGTTCAGGTCGCTCGATGAAAGCTGCGATCTCGGACGCCCCTTTCGCTCCGTCAAGCGTCGGGCCACGATCGAACACTCCATCGTCCCTGTATACATTGCGCGTATATCTCGAGTGACCGGTGTCTGCACTCAGGGGATGGGCCGCGATAAGTTCGTAGATTGCGAGCTTGTCCTCGACGGTGCGCAGGCGTTCTTCGAAATCGTTGTTTTCTAGGCGCGGCATTTTAAATTCTCCTTTGAGCTCTCAAATTAAAGATGGCGATCGCTAACGCAATCACACCGAAGAGCAACAACTGATAGGAGACCAGCGTGTAGCCACCGGCGCTCCAGGCCCAAACTCCGCAATAGGATCCGATTGCCCCGCCGAGGAAGAAAATGACCATAAATACGGTGTTGATGCGGCTATGAGCTGCCTCATCCAAGCGGTAGATTTGCGCCAGGTTGTTGACTTGGGTCGCCTGTACCCCGACATCGAGGAGAAATGTGGCGACGATGAAAGCGAGTACTGAATCTGTCCAGTGTTGGGCACATAATATGCCGAAAATCATGATCGAGACCGTGATGACCTGGGTCCGCTCCGGACTGCTGTGATCTGCGATACGTCCGACGATCGGAGCGACAAGCGTCCCGCCTATAGCGACGAGGCCGAATAGACCAATCTGTCCGCTGCTGTAGGAGAATGGTGTCGTGCTGAGATGGAAGGTGAGGGTTGTCCAAAAGGAACAGAAAGCGCCAAATACAAATGCTCCAAGCAGCGAAATGCGCCTAAGCTTTGCGAACCGACCAAACTGCCGAACAGTCGATATCATCAGCGAAAAGTAGGTGCCGCTATGTTGGCCAAGTTGACGCGGGAAGGTGCGATGGACCAGGACAGAAATGCGCAGAGATACGGCGGCAGAGCCTGCGTAGACCCAACGCCAACCTAGCATATCGGTTACATAGCCTGAGATGATCCGTGACGCCAATATTCCGCAAAGTGTACCAGTGAAGACTGCGCCGATGATTCTCCCCTTAGTTTTCGCGGTGGCTATAGACGCAGCCATTGGAACTACGATTTGAACAGCGACTGCAAATACGCCGACTGCTAGGCTTGCAACAGCGACTTCCACTAAATCGTCCGCCATTGACATCCCGGCTAGCGCAAGGGAGAGGAGAATTTCCAAGCAGATGACCAGTTTCTTTCGGTCGATCATATCGCCCAGCGGCGCGAGGAAGAAAAGGCCGAAACCAACCCCGATTTGAGTGAGGAATGGGAGGATGCCCGCTTGCTCGTCCGTTAACGCAAGAGCATCACGGATCTGCGAGAGAATAGGCTGGCAATAATAAACATTCGCGATCGTAGCACCGGTGGTAACCGCCATAGCAAGCACCTGCCGCCTCGGAGGATCGAGTTGTTCACTCATTTTCGATGTCCTGGAAAACGCCTCTGCGGGCAGACGAGAGGTTTTATGGGTGAAAGCGGCGGCGTAGCCGCCGCCGTCGACAGTCTTTGCTTAGCGATCTAGACTCGCCATGAGGACGTACTTGACTTCGACATATTCTTCGATGCCGTAATAGCTGCCCTCACGGCCGAAGCCGGAGTGCTTGACACCACCGAACGGAACTGATGCCGTTCCGACGGAAGGCGAATTCAAGATGACCATGCCGGCCTCGATGTTGCGCGACAGGCGGAACGCACGGGCAAGGTCTTTTGTGTAGGCGTAGGCCACAAGGCCGTACTCGGAACTGTTGGCACGCCGGACGACTTCGTCCTCGCTATTAAAGCGATAGATTGGGAAAACCGGTCCAAAGATTTCTGTCTGAGCCACCCGCATGTCGTCGGTGACTTCGGTCAGGATCGTCGGCGCGTAAAACAGGCCGCCCTTCTCGTGTACCTTCCCTCCAAGAACAACCCGTGCGCCGGCAGCCGTTGCCTCGTCGACGAGACCAGCGACCTTGTCAAACCCGGTCTTGTTGACGAGCGGCCCAACAACAAACTCGTCTTGCATTCCCTGATCGACTTTGATCTGGGCTACTCGTTCAACGACCGCCGCGACAAACCGATCGTAGATGCTGGCGTGCACGTAAATGCGGTTCGGCGAGATGCAGACCTGCCCCGAATTTCTAAGCTTCGCTGCAACTATGCCTGCGACAGCGTCGTCGAAATGCGCATCGCCGAAGACAATGAACGGAGCGTTGCCGCCAAGTTCCAGCGTCATCTTCTTGAGGTTCTTGCCGCTGGCTTCTGCCAGAAGCTTGCCGACGGCGGTGGAACCGGTGAACGATATCTTGCGGATGCGATCGTCGCCTGTGAAGAGCGGACCGATTTCTCTCGGGTCGCCTGTGACCATCTCAAAGACGCCTTCTGGAATGCCAGCTTTACGAGCGTACTCGAGCAGCTTATAGGCCGTGAGCGGTGTTTCTTCGGACGGCTTGATGATCATCGTGCAACCCGCAGCGAGCGCAGTTGCAATCTTACGAGCGATCATCATGAATGGGAAGTTCCATGGCGTGATCGAAGCGGTCGGTCCGGCTGGCTCCTTTACGACCAGAACGGCTGCGTTGTCAGCATGTGTTGGAATCGTGTCGCCGTAGATCCGCTTTGCTTCCTCGGCATACCATTCAATGAAGCCGAGACCGTAGTCGATTTCGCCCATGGCCTCGGAAAGGCATTTCCCGTTCTCCTTGACCATAATCTCCGCAAATATGCGTTTGTCATTACGGACCAGCTCGAACCAGCGACGAAGAAGATCACTTCTTTCCTTTGCCAGTTTCCGCGACCATGCGGGGAACGCTTCACAAGTGCGATCGATCGCCGCTTTAACGTCGTCGATTGAGTGGTGCGGAACCTCGCCAACGAGGCTACCATCTGCTGGGTTGATTACTTTTATCATCGCTTTTTTCGCTTCCGAGGTTGGCCCGCTCGGGGCCCGGCTATTAAAATCGTCTGATGGCTTTTGGTCGGTTAGGTTTCCCGGTGGAACCGCATGCCGACATGGTGAAGGATTTCGTCAATGAAATCGCCGTTGGCTGTGAAGCCGGTGTCATCCCAATATTCGATATGGCTTCCGCTGATCTCATAGCGGCCTTGGTAGGCACTCTTCTTGTTGCCTCTTGCTTCGTCGTAGCGCCCGTCAGACTTTAATTCCTGCCGGATATGCCCGTCTTCAGTAACCCACGTACCTACGTAGGGGTGCTTCGCCTGTTGATCCGTCATACTGTTCCTTTCAAGTTGTTGACGGAAATATGCGGCGCTCGATTACAAGAGATCCAATATATCGAAAGTTTATTATGATACATTTTATGTATCAGTTGGAGGAAAGTGTGGAGCTTAGGCATCTCAGGTATTTCATCGCCGTTGCGGAGGAGGGGAACTTTCGGCGCGCCGCCGAGCGTATCGGTATTGCTCAGCCTCCACTCAGTAGTCAGATAAAGGACCTCGAAGACGAGCTAGAAGTTCAGCTCTTCCGCCGTTTGCCACGAGGAGCGGCATTGACGGAGGCCGGTGAGGCTTTCCTCGCTGAGGTGATCGTGATCTTCAGGCAGGTAGAATTCGCTAAGCAGATGGCCTTGCGAGGTGCCGCTGGTGAGTTCGGCAGACTTCGGATCGGTTTCACCGGGTCCGCGGCATTCAATGAGCTAGTGCCCAAGATCATCCGCTCCTTCCGGAAAGCATATCCGAGCGTGGCACTCACTTTGGCCGAACTGAACACTCGCCAGCTGTTGGATCAGATCAGAAGCCGCTCCATCGACGCTGCCTTTATTCGACCAGGGCCAACCTCCCCCGATGGCATTAAAATCACAATGGTGGCTGAGGAGCCTATGATGGTGGTTTTGCCCACTGGTCATCGTTTGGCGAAGGAGTACGCAATTCCCCTCAGCTCGCTGCAAGACGAGCCGCTCGTTCTCCATTCAAGAGAGCTGGGACCCGATCTCTACGATGAAGTTATTGAGGGATTCAGGCGCTCTGGCGTTGACCCAGTCATCGGACAAATCGCTCCTCAAATCACTTCAATCGCTAATCTCGTGGCCGTGGAGCTCGGTGTTTCGATCGTCCCAGCGCCTCTTTCTGCGATCAATGTTCCAGGCGTCGTCTTCTTGCCAATCATTGGTGATGCCCCCCGCGCAAGACTTGCGGTAGCGACACATCCGGATGACCACTCAGTGGTAACCCGAAACTTCAAGCAGCAGGTAGCCACGAACCTTCAGAAGCGGTGACAGATCGCTTGACCCGGCACGATCTCACGATTCGCTAAACTCCTGACGCTTGGGTGTTGTGAGACATCGCTTCCGAGATCCTTATTGAGCGACCTCGTAGAACACCCTTGAACAGCTCCGTGCTGGGCCACCTTTTCGCGAAAACCTACATCTTCTTTGCGGTAACCAGGAATGCTTTTGTTGGAAGCCGAATGATTCCCTCCCGGTCCGCATAAGCGCGAAATGCCATTTCCAGCTCTGCGATAACCAACGCGAGCTCATCGCCTGACAAGGCTGCGAAGCCTGGAAAACCGTTGAACATAGGAACGCACTCTGCAACGGCATGTTCTGATCGCAATGGAATCCACTCAGAACTTACAAACTGGACATCGATTCCGTAACAACCGGCCCGAGCGAGGTGGGCTTTGAGGCTATCTTCCGAAAATGCCGGAAACATTCCGCTTGGCCATATTTCGCGGTCCGGGAATAACTCGTTGAAAACCCTTTTCATCACGTGGGCCGGAGAGCAATCATGTCCATGTGTCCACATTACAAGCGCTATATGTCCATTGGATCTCGTGACCCTCACCATCTCGGCAAGTCCAGCCTGCCAATTCAGATAGGCCAAGATTCCGAAGTTTGACACTGCAATATCGAATGCTGAAGCCGCAAACTTTAATTCGCAGAAATCCATAACCTCGGCCGAACATAAATCGAATGATTTGAGGCGCTCCTGACAGCGCAAAATCATAGTTGTGTTGATGTCTATTGCAGTCACATGGGCACCACGGCTGGCTGCAGCGACGGCCAATCCCCCAGTTCCGGCGCCCACGTCGAGAAGTGATAGGCCATCAATGGGCATGAATCCGTTGAGAGCAGTCGTCGCGAATGGCTGTGTCGCACGCTCACCGACCTGCTCGTAATATCCTGTATTCGTGGTAGGCATTTGAAACTTGGCTTCCGAGGTCAAGCTCGCTCTCCTAATGCATTCTAAAAGTCTTGTGTTCGAGAGCGAGCATAGCCGACCAATGTTGCAGCAGTGTTTTATTGGAGGTCCTGTCATTTCGATTGCAATGAAACCGCAGCTGAACCTGCTCAGGCCGCGATGGCTTCTGCGACTACGTGCGGCCACGACGCCGTTCACCAGAGATTGAGATGGCACGGCTTAATCGGAATATGGCCATTGAGGCGTGCACTGGCCTCTTTTGGATGAATTCTCGCAAGCAGATACCGAAGGAAATGATTTTTTGATGCTCCCAAGAATTTATTACCCATGCAATGAGAGACCCGAAAGTTGTCATCGTCGCGCAAAGTTTTTCCTCTCTGCTGAAGTTGATCCGAACAATCGATCCATCTGAGAGGCTGGCCAATGACCAAGTATAAGCTCGAGTACATCTGGCTCGACGGTTACACCCCCGTCCCGAACCTGCGCGGTAAGACGCAGATCAAGGAATTCGACGCTTTCCCGACGCTCGAGCAGCTGCCGCTCTGGGGCTTTGACGGTTCGTCGACGATGCAGGCCGAAGGCCGCTCCTCGGATTGCGTGCTGAAGCCGGTCGCGATCTATCCGGATCCGGCCCGCACGAACGGTGCGCTCGTCATGTGCGAAGTCATGATGCCGGATGGCGTCACGCCGCATCCGTCCAACAGCCGCGCAACCATCCTCGACGACGAAGATGCATGGTTCGGCTTCGAGCAGGAATATTTCTTCTACGAAGACGGCCGTCCGCTCGGCTTCCCGGAACAGGGTTACCCGGCTCCGCAGGGTCCGTATTACTGCGGCGTCGGCTACAAGAATGCCGGTGCAGTTGCTCGCGAGATCGTTGAAGAGCATCTCGACCAGTGCCTTGCTGCCGGCATCAACCACGAAGGCATCAACGGCGAAGTCGCCAAGGGCCAGTGGGAATTCCAGATTTTCGGCAAGGGCTCCAAGCGCGCCGCCGACCAGATCTGGATGGCCCGTTACCTCCTGCTCCGTCTGACGGAACAGTACGGCATCGACATCGAGTTCCATTGCAAGCCGCTCGGCGACACCGACTGGAACGGCTCGGGCATGCACTGCAACTTCTCGACCAAGTTCATGCGCGAAGTTGGCGGCAAGGACTATTTCGAAGCCCTGATGG
>NZ_FOKM01000033.1 GCF_900111905.1 Rhizobium sp. NFR07
ACTCGCCGCCTGTCGCCAGGCTGATATTCATCGATCCACTCCGAAAGCTTTTGACGGCAAGGGTAGCCAAGCGCTTTCATGGTCCATGCCAGGCAACGGCCATGCTCCAGATAGTGCTCAACAGCAATCCTCCTTTGCTCATCCGAATAACGCTGTTTGGTACGCACATATCTTGCCGACAAGTCGTTGCCAGATGCGAGTTCACGATACCAATGCTTCAGAGCATTCTTCGTCGGATAGCCCAACTGGCGGATGGTGGCATTCGCCCGCTTGCCGAGCTTGATATAGAGCTTCACGGCCCTCATGCGGTCTTCGTACGAATACATGAACTATCTCCTGTTAGTCCAAGTTTTCGTCCGCACCTCCAGGGGGTTAGTTTCTCATGTCGCCCGACAAGTTCAGCAATTTGCGAAGCAGTATTCAGACGACGTGGAGGGATTGGTGCTTGTCGAATCCGTCCACGCTGCGCAATTTGAACGACTTGGACCGCTCTTTCCCTTGCCGCATCTGAGTGAAGACGCGCGGCTTGCGGACATGCAGCATTTTTGGACGGAAGGGTGGAAGAGTCCCACCTCAACACGTGAAAAGATCGATTTTCGACTGTCTCTTGGATCTCCGCTTGGTGCTGGCGCGCTTGGAGACATCCCCTTGCGCATACTTACTACCGGTTCCTTCCTGCGCATACCGTTCCTACCGCCGTCCGTTCGCGCTAACTTACAGGTCGCCTGGATTGATCTACAGAAAGATTTTCTCGAGCTCTCTTCAGATAGCGTTTCAACACACTGGTCGTCGTCCAGCCATTTCCTTCAGCGGGACAATCCGCACGCAATCACCGCCGTTGTTTGTGACTTAATAAGCGGAAAGCGAATGAGAAAATGAGCGTGAAATTTCGATAGGAGTCGAAATCGATATCGGCCACATTGGCTGCGGCGCGGACCTCGATCAGGGTGCTCGGCTCAGGTGTTGACCCTGAACCTCACCCAGCCCACGCGGTGTAGCGAAGCGACTGGTAAAGGCTGCTAGCGAAATGCCCTGGTCAATGTGATCACGTCAAACCAAGCGAGGTGCTTTTGCTTTCCGCTCACGATTCATTCGATGAGCCAATTGGGATGGACTGCGGCAATGAGGTTGCCAGAGCTTCTTTATCGCTCCGCGGCGGGAGCGTATGCGTCGAACGTCTACCGTCGGCAGGTGAAGTTTGACCGTAAGAGGTCCATTGCCGCTGAATAGGCTATATGCAGGCAAAGAGCGTTAGGGACGTGGTGCTTACCGCAGCCGAGCTTTAGAGGCAAAGACTTTGCGTATGTTTACTTCGCTTATGTTGGTATTGTAGCGAGGAATACGTACACGCTTGTCCCGTGGATCGTGTGCCACGGGACTGACATTTCAGCTGAGTTACCGGGAGAGATTTTCGGCTGCGATACGTTCGTGTTTTTTTACGACCTCGTGAATTACCGCTTTGAGAATATTCTCTACCACCGCTGGATCTGCGTTTGATGCGGTTGCAAGATCTCTTGCCCGTGCGAACTGACGAGCCTCTCGTCCTTCATCCTTGGGTGGCAACCCGCTCTTTGCCTTCAGCTCGCCTACAGCGTCGGTACAACGAAAGCGCTCGGCGAGTAAGTGGATAAGAGCAGCATCAAGGTTGTCAATTGTAACTCGGAATTTTTCCAGCTCTCTCGTGGCGTTGAGACGTTCCATTCTATAACCTTCTCATAAGTTGCGAATTGAGGCCTACCCAGGACATTGAAACTAGGCTCAATCGTCGCCGCTGCCTTTGATATGATTGGGGCATCAGGCAGCGAGTTGTCACAATCTAGGCTCTCGACTCAAAAGAGCGCGAGGGTCTGCCCCATGGTGTCGTTAGATAAACTGCAGAGGAAGCAGTAACCTTGACAGGTGGACGGTCACTCTTGACTACGTCACAAGTGCACGCGTCGCGAGAGCACCGAGATGTATGGGCCTGTTTCACATCAGTAAACCGCGACCCCAAGCGAAAAAGGCTTGATGGCCCGGGAAGACACGCTCGGCTCGGCCGATTGGCCCCGTCCGCGTCGTTTCGTTTGTAGAACATCGGAATCAATCGATCCGCGGCGGGGAGAAATCCAGTACGTTAGCCGTGTAATTCTCAACAACGGTGCTAAAGGGAGAGCCATCCGGTAGCTTAAGGACGGCACGATGGCGCAATACAAAGTCGGGGAGCGCAAGGGTGCCCGAACGAGGGGGCGGAAGCTCCACGCCCATTTCCCATCCTGTCGGAAGGGGCGACCAAAGCAGTTCGGCGGAAAGATTTGAGCGGGTGAAATTGAGGGCTGCCACAGCGCGGCCGAAGGCGATGGTAGTCGTATCCAGAGCTTGGTTCATCTCAGTGGTAAGCTTTGCCGGCAGATACCAATTGTCAGCCTCTGAAAGAACGCTATCGCCGCATGACAGGCGAACTCGGCGATAGGCTATTGTCTCATCCGGCCCAACACCGAGCAGTTTTCGCACCGACGGATCAGCAGGCTTCTCGCTTCCTTTTGCAAGCAGGGCGGTAATCTTGGTCCCTGCTTGCGCAAGATTATGTGCGGCGCACCATCGATCAAGAGTAAGCGTTGCGCTTGGATTGCTCAAGAGTTCAGCGTTCAGGGACTGGAGCAATGCAAGCGCGGCAAGCCGGGACCTTATCGTATCAGGCCACGGGTGCCGTGCAGCTAGAGGCTCTCCTACCGCGCTGTTTGATAGTGTTGAAGTGAAAGCGCAGACAAAAACCATCGAAAGAATTTTATTCCTGAAAAGTCGCATCTACTGAGTCCTTGAAGGCGATGGCCGCGCTAACACAATTCGAAAAAGATGTGGCAAATGGGTAAATCAAGGCAGGTTCATCCAAAAGCCGCATGCCTTCAGATAGGCGTCAGAGATTTCCGTAGAGTCTCCGCAGGCCCCTGCTGAAAGCAGCCCCCATGATCGACTCATGGCTTTCCTGGGGGAAGATATGCGCCTCTACTGAAAAATCGTCGCCGACCCAGCGCTGCAAGATGCCCTGCATGATAAACATGTCGCCCATCATGTCTGCTCGCTGCATTGACGGCGGGACTAGCTCTTTAACAGGACCGAACTGGACACGGAATCTTGCCTGGTTTTCAAGCTCGCCGGTGCACATGTAGACGCTCGCCGAGGGTGGTGGCGAGTTGGCGGTGACTTGCTCTGCCAACTTTACCAGTGCCCCATCATCCCACCACAAAGATGAGCTAACTGCGAGGTAGCGGCGGAATGCTTTCGGCCGGCGGAGCAGCGTGCTCAGAACAAACAGTCCACCGAAGGACTGGCCAGTGAGAGTAAAGTCGTCCGGATCGATCGGAAACGCCTCAGCAAGCGCAGGTCGGAGTTCCTCGTCGATGAAGGCAAGAAATGCCTCGCTTTCACCCGTCGCGAAGGTCTGCGCTATTCCGGTGAGGGACGGCGTGACAGCTTGGAATGCAGGCCAGCTCGTCGGAGTGAGATCCCTGTTGCGTCTTAGTGCAAAGGGTGGCGTGGCTTCCAGCGGATAGCCAATGCTGACTGCGAAAAGAAGTGGTAGGTCGAGACCGACGGCGCAGCTTTTCAGCGTACTGACAAGGCCGCCTGCGCTAAGTTCAGCGTCGGTTGCAATCACGGCACCACAAAGGCCTCCTGTTACCGGATAGCGGGGGGCTGTAATGCAGATCCGGAACACGTCGTCAATGTTGTCCGGTTTAACTAGCCAAACTTCGCTGCCCGTGACGTAGGTGTCTGTGTGCTTGGAAACGATGTGCATTCTTGGTCCTTATCGGGGGTGGAAGGCGAGGGCGGAGGGCGCGCGGTCGATGTCTTTCGTATGCAAAACCGAGCGTTCTCTCGGATTGCGTCCGAAAGTCGTCTCAGTGAGAAAGTTAAGACGGTTAGCGTCTTCCACACTCGATCATGAAATTTATGGCACCGCGAGACAGTCCCATATCCTTCAGTTCTTCGTCGCTCAAAGCCATCAGGCGTTGTCCAGCGTGGTAGTTCTCAAACCACTTTGGAACGGCGCTCAACAATCTGTATATATGAAACACGATTTCTCTCTTTGTACGATACGCTTCATGCCGATAATGATCGACGAAATGCGTAACCTGTTGATTGCAAATGCTGCGCTGGTTCGTTTCATCGGTAATTGACCAACGGCATTTTGACTGTGCCTGTTGAGTGTTCGTACCACCGACGTGTCCGCCTATGACGAATGGCCACGAGACTGGTTGTTCGCTCGATGCCGCGAAATTACATGCCTCGACGTTCATCCGATTGCGGTCGGGTTAAACTGCTTCACGCCGCTTCCCACAGTTGGAGTTTGTTGAAGCCAACTAAATACGGCGAGGACAGCGGAAGTGACGACGCTTTATGTTTGATCTTTTACGGAGCGCGCCTGAGTTTCACGCCAGACAAAAGTCGATTCAGCATGTCGCAAGCTTGGAACTTTTCGCAGTGACCATACATCGTGTAAACAGATGAAGTCGCGGGATTGCCCTGTTATAGCAAGGGCGACTGGTGCACCTCAGCTGCGGAGCGGTTTAGAATTCCGTAAACAGACTGCGCATTACCACGGGCGCATCCGTGAAGTTCTTCACGTCGTCCATTAGCAGCTTCGTACTTGGGCACCTAAGAGCCTCATGGACTCCTTGCTCTGAAGAGAAAGTGTAAATCCCAATCGACTGCCAGTTGCCTGCCTGTGAATACGGAAAGAACGCTTCCGCGGACTCCAGTCCATACTCTGCCCAACACGTTTTCGCGAGCTCGAAATGATTGTTTGCATAGTGGTCACGATCGAACCAGGTGCTGGCGTCACCGGAGCAGACAACAATCATCTTAGCCATGACTTTCCCTCTAACTGTGCAAAGGCAACCTCTAGATCCGATGTCCTCGACGGGAAGTTCGCCGTAGCTGTCTTCCCCTCGAAGCCCGAAGCGGGCGGTGCCTCAGTTTCCAATTAATTATGCGCTGATGCCGCCATCGACAGAAATGCCGGAGCCGGTGACATAGGCAGCGGTAGGCCCCGCGAGAAATGCCACAGCATCTGCGACCTCGTGGGTCTTGCCGTAGCGGGCATTCGCAAGCTTTGGCAGAACGAAGGGAGCGATCGGACCGTCGGAAGGATTCATTTCGGTCTCGATAGGGCCAGGCCGAACCAGATTAACTGTAATCTCACGAGGACCTAATTCGCGGGCGAGGCCGCGGGTAAAGCTTTCCAGCGCGGATTTGGTCGCAGCATATACCGTGATGCCCGGGAAAGGGACCGCTAGCCCTGCGTTGCTGCCGATGCTGATAATGCGGCCACCATCCGGGATGTGTTTCAGGGCGGCTTGAGTGGTCAAGAAGACGCCGCGAACATTAACGTTCAAGTGCAGATTTATATCTTCGAGCGCCTGCTCAGAAAAGGCAACGTTGCTGAGTACGCCGGCGTTGTTTACCAGAATGTCGAGGCCGCCTAGTTCCGCAACAGTCTGCTCTACTGCATTTTTTGCAGCCTGCGGATTTCCTATGTCGGCTTGAATGGCCACGGCTTTGCGGCCTAAGCCACGAATGTCAGCAGCCAATTTCTCTGCTTTCTCAGCTGATTTTTCATAGGTTATCGCAACGTCTGCTCCGGCTTCGGCCAGTTTAAAAGCGATGGCCGCGCCGATACCGCGCGCTGCACCAGTCACAAGGGCTCGCTTGCCGGCGAGATTAAGGTTGGAGGTGCCCATGTTTTCTCCTCATGTTGAATGACTTTTGTATCGATCGACACAGAATAGGTAGCGGGGTTGAGATTTCGATGCAAGAGGATTATGTAACGATCAGCAAAAAAAGAGTATTGTATGATGTCACACAATCCTGCACCGCTGTCTGCGAAGCGTGGTCGCCCTATGAGTTTCGACCGAGAAGAGGCGTTGGAACAGGCAATGGGCGTGTTCTGGAGGAAGGGCTATATCGGTACTTCTATGAATGACCTCACTGCGGCGATGGGGATTGCATCCCCCAGCCTCTACGCGGCATTCGGTTCGAAAGAGAAACTGTATCACGAGGCCCTCAATCACTATGTGTCGCTCCACCAGGAGGCAGTAGCGCGGATCATGGAAATGCCTACAGCACGCGAAAGTGTGGAAGGCCTTTTGCGCAATGCTGTTTCTGCGTTCTCCCGCACGAGCTTTCCCAGCGGATGTATGCTTGAACAGACGGCCGGGGAGGCAGGTGACCTGTCTCCCGAAATCGACGTAAGCCTTTCCAATTTGCGCGCGGCAAACGACGCCAACTTCCTTAGTCGATTGCGCAAGGGTATAGAGGATGGTGATGTCGCCGCCTGCACGGACGCTAGCGCTGTTGCCGCGTTCTACGCCACCGTCCGCAAGGGTCTAAGCCTAAGTGCGCGGGGCGGGACCGGGACCGACGAGCTTAACACTGTCGTTACATCGGCAATGAAGGCTTGGCCAAAGTTGATAGCGTCTTAAACACATACACGGACTTATCGACTGCCATGATGCCGGGCTTTTAGCTGGTCGACGCCCCCTTTTTAACGTTTCGCGGATACCTTGCGCCATCTACGAGCCCGGCATCACGCAGTTTCGTTTACAAGGTGATCCGATACGGTCGAGATGAATGCGCGAAGACGCCCGAGACGTCGTAGGTCCCGGTGATATCCCATCCAAATATCTCGGGCCGGTGGCGGCATCGGCAGCTCTAATTTGCGGATGCCTGCTATTTGATCACCGACGACGCGGGGCAGGACCGCGATCCCAACGCCTTGCCTACACATGCGCCCTTGGACGTTACGGTTGTTTGATCGCAGGACCGGTCTAGCTTTGGGGAAACTCTCGACGAGCCAGGCAATATCGGGGAACTGCCCGGTCGACGTATCATGGGTAATCAGCCGAAAACCAGTGCCGTCACCATACTCCGGATCAGGCGACTCCTCTGCGATGTAGACGCCGTATTCAAGCCTGAGAAGTCGCCGTTGAATGACATCAGCAGTATTAAAAGGAACGATGCGGAAAGCGACGTCGGCCTCGCGCTGAGCAAGGTTAAACAAACGCGTGCCGGTCAGAACCTCTACGTCTACATTGGGGTAGGCATTCGAGAAATCCGCGATAATGGGGGGCAAGAAATAGGCTCCGAACCAGTCCGCTGATGAAATGCGGAGACTACCTTTAAGATTTTGCTCCTGGCCCGCGAGCCGGCGCTCCATGGCTAGCGCCCCCTCTTCCATTTGCTCGGCCAACGGGATGATTCCGTGGCCCTCTTCGGTAAGGACAAGACCGTCTGCAGTGCGCTGGAAGAGCGTGTGACCGATCGCCTGCTCAAGTGCGCGCAAGCGTCTTCCGATGGTTGGATGACTTGTCTGAAGCGATCGTGCCGCGCCGCCCAATGTGCCGGATCGCGCTACTGCGAGAAAGATCCTGACGTCACTCCATTCCATCGCAAACCCCACACAAAACTGAACGCCGACAATACACTTATGTCACTTACGGAACAAATCTAAGCATCTATATTTTTCATTGTCGTCTGGAGGCGTACCCCTCGCGGATCCGCAGAGGAAGCTGAACCGGACGCAACCAAGAGTTTGCTAGAGTGGCTCAGCACGCCGCCGCGATGACGCTTCCAAAAGGGACTGCGATAAATGATCACAATGCTGGTGACTTATGCTGGCGATGAGCGAACACCGTTTGATCGCGACCATTGGATCAACGTGCATTTCCCGCTTGTACGGGAAACCTGGGGCCCATACGGGCTGCTCAGCGCGAGCGGATTCTTCCCACGAGATAACGACGTTGGTTTAGTCGCGATTGGCGTCGTCAACTTCCGTGATGAGGCCGCCATGGAGACAGCGCTCAAGTCGCCTGAGACCGCCCGGATAATGGCTGACGTCGATGTCGTCACTGCCATCAAACCACAGCGCAGCATCGTAAGGCCGCTCTAGGCAACGCGTCCGTGCCAATCAGTCGCATGAGCTGCTGATCCTGCGTGGGCTGTAAGCATGCCAATAAGGTTGCAAGCCATGACTTCCCATAATCTATCTCAGCCAACTCCATCCGCTTCGGCGGCCGACTCGGAAATGACCAGCCTCAATCCGCGGCGCTGGGCGATGTTTGCCGTGTTGCTGGTTGGTGCCTTCCTTCCGCCGCTCGATTTTTTCATCGTGAACGTCGCCCTTCCTTCGATCCAGCAAGATCTGGGAGCATCTTCGTCAGCCGAGCAGTTGGTTATTTCCTCTTATGCTGCACTCTATGCCGTTACCCTAATCACCGGCGGGCGGCTCGGAGATCTCTTCGGTCGAGAGCGAATGTTCATCGTCGGCCTGATCGGTTTCGCGTCGGCGTCCGTGCTATGTGGTCTCGCTTGGTCGCCATGGGCACTCGTATCAGGTCGGGCGCTTCAAGGCCTGACGGCCGCTGTGATGGCCCCGCAAGCGCTCGCATCGGTTCAGGCTATTTTTTCAGAGAAGGAGAAGCATCTGGCGCTCAGCCTCTTTGGCGCAGTGTTCGGTTTGGCTTCCGTAGTCGGTCAGGCCTTGGGTGGAATTCTGATCTCCCTGGATGTGTTCGGGCTGGGGTGGCGTGCAATCTTCCTCGTCAACCTCCCCGTGGCCTTGCTTGTCATCGTCTTTGCAATCCCGCTGCTTCGCGAAACGCGAGCCCGTGATCCCCGCAAGCTCGATCTGATAGGAACAGCACTCTCGGTGATGACGCTGACGGCCTTGATCGTCCCGCTCATCGAGGGCCGGGAGGCAGGCTGGCCGTCATGGGCGTGGCTATCGCTGGCTACCGTGCCGCTCTTGGCCGCCACATTCTGGAGGTATCAGGGGAAACTCGCACAGGCAGGTGGTTCTCCGCTTCTTGATCCCAGAGCGTTGCGTGCGCCCGGTCTAGCCCGCGGGCTGACAGTAGCTTTGTTGTTCTACACAATTTCGACATTCTTCCTGCTGTTCTCAGTCTATCTGCAACAGGCTGTGCACATGAGTGCGCTCGATGCAGGACTTGTCTTCCTTCCCTTCGGTCTTGGATATCTGCTCGGTCCACTTATCTCGCCTGCGTCCCGGCTTGTATTCGGCCCGTTCGTCACCCCTTTCGGAATGACCATAGAAGCGATCGGTCTCTACTGTATCGCTTGGCTGATCGCGGCTACCAGTCCGGGAACACTGCCTGATCAAATCTGGCTCATTCTATTTCTTTTCCTGACTGGGTTTGGCCAAGGGCTCGCGACACCCGGATTGATGCACATGGTCATTGGGCGTGTATCACCCACCTTTTCGGGGATGATCGCTGGGGTCACGAGCTCCGCGCTGCAGGTGAGCGTCGCACTCAGCGTCGCTGTCATAGGCGGCGTCTTCTATTCGCTCAGCGGGGAGGACGCCGATGCTGGCCAACTCGCTCACGCGTTCGCTGTAGCTCTAATCGTCATAGCTACCAGCCAAATCGTCGGGGCAGGGCTCGGACTGACCATCGCCCGACAGCCTGTGTCTAATCCCACCCAACATCCACATGCAAACGACAGGAGATAGACCATGAGGATCGGATTTATCGGTCTCGGCAGTATGGGATCGGCCATCGCAGTAAACCTGGCGAAAGCTGGCCATGATGTTCGTGCCTGGAACCGTAGCAAGGTCGCCCAAGAAAGCGTCCCCGGGGTGTCCCTCGTTGAGCTCGCCGCTGATGCATTCAAGGCTGATGCGGTCTTTACGATGCTATCGGACGACCCCGCTATACGGGAGGTGATCCTCGATGCGGGGCTGCTCGCGAGTGCGCAACCAGGGCTAACCCACGTTGTCACATCGACAATCTCGGTCGCGTTCGCTCGAGAACTTGAGCTCCTGCACGAGGAGGCAGGCCTTGGCTATGTATCTGCACCAGTTCTCGGGCGACCGAACGTAGCCGCCAGTGGACAGCTCAACATTCTGGCGGCCGGGAAAGCCGAGGCATTGGCCGCGATCGAACCGTTGCTCGTTCCGCTCAGCAAAAAGGTTTGGAAGTTAGGTGACAATCCCGCTCGAGCGAATACGGCAAAACTGGCCTGCAACATGATGATTGCCATGGCAATTGAGGCAATGGCTGAGAGCGTCGTACTGACCGAAAGCGTTGGACTCGATCGGGCCGATTTCTTCGAACTCATCCTGAGCACTCTTTTCTCGGGTCGCGCCTATGAAAGCTACAGCGCGCAGATCACAGAACAGTCCTTCGAGCCAGGATTTAAAGCCAAGCTCGCACTAAAGGACATGCGCCTGGCAACTGAGTTCAGCCACGAGATTGGCCGCACGCTTCCGATGCTTGAAGCGGTGCGTGAGGGCCTCGACAGAGCCGTTACGGCAGGCCTGGGCGATAAGGACTGGTCGATCATGGCCGATATGACGGTTCGTGGAGGCGACGCCTTGGCGTCACGTAAAATCAATCTGGAGATATAGTTATGAAGACCTGGCTCATCACAGGCTGCTCGAGCGGCTTTGGCCAGCGGCTCGCGCTCGCTGCAGCACAGCGCGGCGACCAGGTGATTGCAACGGCTCGCAATGTCGACACCATCGAAGAAATGGCTGACCCTTTCGGTGGCCGCATGATCACCCTGCCGTTCGACGTGACGGATGCGGCGGCAGCTAAATTCGTTGTTGCAAAGGCGGTCGAAGTATTCGGCGATTTCGATGTACTCGTCAACAATGCTGGGTACGGACTGTATGGCGCAATCGAGGAAGGGACGCCCGAAGAATATCGTCCGATGTTTGAGGTGAACGTCTTTGGTATGATCGAAGCCACGAAAGCCTCTCTGCCTATCCTGCGACGTTCCGGCGGAACAATTGTCAACATGTCGTCTGGCGCAGGTATAGCAGGCGGCGGCGGTGGCGGGTATTACAATGCCGCCAAATTCGCTGTTGAAGGGATTTCCGAAGCACTCGCCGGCGAGTTGAAGCCGTTCGGGATCCGTGTGTTGATTGTCGAGCCGGGGCCTTTTCGCACCGATTTCCTTGGACGCTCAATCACGATAGCGGCCAACGAGATGCCGGAATACGCGGCGAGTTCGCGCAGGCACTATCGCGAAAACAACAACGGCAGTCAGGCGGGCGATCCCGACAAGGCGATCGCAGTGATCCTGCGGGCAGTCGACGCTGATGACGCCCCGCTTCACTTACCCCTCGGGCCGGTTGCGCATTCGATCGCTGAACGAAAGCTCGCTTCATTCCGTAGCGATATCGACGCTTGGCGCGAAATCACCATCGCCACCAATTTCGACCAGCCGTGAGTGCTGGCCGTAACCTGTGTTTTGAACTTGGACATAGACTGGAAAAGTACCATGATCGCAACTTTGAAGGGCTTTGCCCAACAGCTGGTGCCGGTGAACGGTATCAAGATCAACGCCGTAACAGGGGGCTCCGGTCCGCCGATCTTGCTGCTTCACGGTTGGCCGGAAACATGGTGGGAATGGCACCACGTGATGCCGCTACTTGCCAAACATTTTAGCGTGGTAGCCATCGATCTCCGCGGCGCGGGGTTTTCCGACTGCCCGCTGGACGGCTATGACAAGGCGACGATGGCGAGCGACGCGCATGAAGTCATGGTTGCGCTTGGACATGAACGCTACGCCGTTTGCGGACATGATATCGGCGGAATGGTGGCATTGCCGCAGGCGGCCATTTACCGCGAGGCTGTTCACCATCTCGCCATCCTCGACGTTCCGCTCCCCGGCTGGTCTCAGTGGGAGGCGACGACTGCGAAAATCTGGCACTTCAGCTTCCATATGAACCGCGACCTCCCCGAGCGCCTCATTCATGGTTGGGAGTACGACTATGTTTCGGCCTTTATGGCAGAGCGATTCTACGATCACAGCACGTTCAACCCAACGGACATCGCGATCTATGCGAAAGCGATGGCGCTTCCAGGCCGCACGCGCGGCGGAATGGAATGGTATCGCTCTCTTCCCGCCGATCATGCAGCCGCGCTGGAGTACAAGAAGCGACCACTCGATATACCGGTGCTTGGCCTTGGTGGGGACCATCGGTTTGGTCCCCAGATGGTTTCGATGCTGAAAGAGTTCGCCGACGATGTCACAGGCGGCTCAATTGCGCGGTGCAGCCACTATGTCGCGGACGAACGGCCTGATGAGGTGGCCGCGGCCTTGATCAATTTCCTCAAGGCAAAATGAGAATTTGCGACCGTCCGCTTTAAGTCGAGCGGCTCGCGAAATTGCGGGCGCGTTGCGCCCAATCGCGTTCGATCTATCAAAAACTAGAAAGGAAGACTGCCATGACAACCCCTGTCATTCGCGGAGTTAATCATATCGGCATCACGGTGCCCGACATCGAGGCAGCAAAATCATTCCTGGTGGAAGCGTTTGGCGGCCAGGTAATCTATCAGTCCTTCGGGCCGCAGGATCCGGCCCGCCAGGGGCCAGAATTTGAACGGGCCACTGGCGCTTTCCCTGGAACGGTCGTACGTGCGCAAGCGATGGTCAAGATCGGGCGCGGACCGGATATCGAGCTCTTTGAAATGCACGGTCCCGAACAAGCCCAGCCAGTTCGAGCAAGTGACTTCGGGATTACGCACTTCGGTGTCTATACCGATGACATCGACGCCTCGGTCGAGCGCTTCGAGAAGGCGGGTGGTACAGCCCTTACCGCACCACGCGCTATTCCCTATGCAACCGAAAAAGGTCCTGGAAATAAGGTTTGCTATTGCCGCATGCCATGGGGCACGACGATCGAATTCATCACTACGCCCGATCTCATGGGTTACCACGCTCAGACGGAACTCCGCAGGTGGCAGGACGACTAATGAGCGTGAGCTTTGAAAGCAAGACGTCCCGGCGCAGCTTCTTGTCGCTTTCGACGATAGCTGCGTCGTCGCTACTGGCAGGGTGCACCTCCACCTCCGGATATGGCCGGATGGCGGGGCAGCAGCCGGGGCCAATAACGGTTCCCATACGTCCCATCCAGATCGCCGCTGCGCCAACGGACGCCGAATTGGCCGTCATGTACGGCCCTCTAGAGGATGGGGGATACGTGATCCCGGCGGTCCCCTACAAGCAGATCGATCCGCGCTACTATCGCCAGCAGGTCATTGATCCGACCGGTGAGCGCCCGGGCACTATTGTCGTGGATACGCCCTCGCGCTTCCTGTATTTGGTTCAGCCCGGTGGAACCGCGATGCGCTATGGTGTCGGCATTGGCCGCGACGGTTTCGCCTGGCAGGGCGACGGCGTCATCCAGTGGCGTCAAAAGTGGCCGCGCTGGAAACCACCAAACGAGATGGTCGCGCGTCAGCCGGAACTGGCGAAGTATTCCATCGAAAATGGTGGCATGGAGCCGGGCCTGAGAAACCCTCTGGGTGCGCGTGCGCTCTACATCTTCTCCGGCGGCCAAGACACACTCTACCGCCTGCACGGCAATCCTCAATGGCGCTCAATCGGCAAGGCCGTTTCGTCGGGTTGCGTGCGTTTGCTCAACCAGGACGTCATCGACCTCTATGATCGCGTTCCAATCAAGGCACCGATTGTCGTCAAGCAGTAAGCCATCGCCATCGAGTTCAGCGAGCCTGAGCCATCCCCAGAATGCATGAGCGTGGCGAGTGTCACTGAAACAGAAGTGATCACACGCTGAGTGAGTGCGATGTCACTACATAGATTTGAAGGATCTACCCACTATGTCGAATTTTAGTAAAGCAGTAGCCGGCCTTGCGGCCATGTTCTTATCTTCTGCCGTCGTCACAGCTCCAGCATTAGCTGACGCGCGAAACATAGTGCTAGTCCACGGCGCGCTCGTGGATGGTTCGGGCTGGCGCGGCGTCTATGACATTTTGGCTAAAGACGGCTATAATGTCAGCATCGTCCAACAGCCGCTGACGGGTTTGGACCAGGACGTTGCAGCCACCAAGGCCGTGCTCGATCAGCAGGACGGGGACGTCATTCTTGTCGGTCACAGCTATGGGGGTGCCATCATCACGGCCGCAGGCGATGATCCCAAGGTAAAGGCGCTTGTCTATGTTGCAGCGCTGCAGCCCGAGAAAGGCGAGAGCGCCGCACAGTTGCTGCAATCGATCCCTTCATCGACAAATGATATCAAGCCGACTCCGGATGGGTTCTTGGTCCTTGATCGGACGAAGTTCGCTTCCGATTTCGGCGCGGATTTGCCAAAGGATCAGGCTGAGTTCATGGCCCGGTCTCAGATGCGGGTTGCCATCGCTGGCACCAATGCGCAGGTTTCGGTTGCCGCCTGGCATGACAAGCCTAGCTACGGAATTGTCGCCAAGAACGATAAGACGATTAATCCCGACCTAGAGCGATGGATGTACCAGCGTTCCGGTGCGCAGGTGACCGAGATCGATGGCAGTCATGCTATCTACATCACGCAGGCCGCAGCCGTTGCGAAGGTTATCGAGGAAGCAGCCACAGCAGCAAAATAGAAGCAGAACAGCGGGCTGCAAAGGGCACCTATCTTGGTGAACTCGTTAGCTGCGTCAGGATGGAGGACGTGACGCAGCTAATTTGGCAGCCCGGACCCTCAAATATATCAGCTTCAGTACGTGTGCCAAAGGTAGAGGTCGGAGCCCATTAGTTTGCGCGGCATGTGACCGCCTTGGAGTGGTCGCGCCGAGCGAAATCGAAACTCATGAATGCATCATGCCCGGCCCGGCCGGATTTCATTACGTTTGACACCGTCCGTCCCGAAGCTGACATCTTGGCGGTCGCATCGTTCGATATTTCGCGGTGAGCGGAAGTGGCTGTTTAGGGGGCAATGTTCAAGCCCGTGGCGATCATGGCATCCCGATCGAGGTCGAAGCCGCACCATTTGGAGGGTACATGTCGCGGAAGTCATTTAGAGGTCGGCAGACAAGAGTTCTGCTAGCTGCGCTGGCGCCTGCTCTCGGTCTTGCGATTGCGGGAAGTTAAGGCATGGCAAACTCAGGTATCCCTGCATTCGACAAGAACCGTCTGAAAGCAGGTGTAGAGACCTATCTCAGCGAGACGGAGGGTCGGATTGGCGATATCCGCCAAGGGGCCGCTAAGCAGGTGGTCTGGTTCGATCCCAGTTCAAAGGTTAAGACCAATTTTGCGCTGGTCTACATCCATGGCTTCTCCGCCTCGGCCGAGGAAATCCGGCCGCTTCCAGATTGGATTGCTTCCTATCTCGGCGCAAACCTCTTCTTCACCCGCCTGTCGGGCCATGGCGTGTCGGGTCACGCGATGGGTGTGGTAAAGATGGAGGATTGGTTGGCCGACTTCTCCGAGGCATTGGCGATTGGCGAAGAGTTAGGCCACGAGGTTATCCTAATCGGCACCTCTACCGGAGCCTCACTGGCAACGCTCGCCTTGTCTGAGCAGGGCATATCTCACCGCGTCAGCGCGGCCATTTTCATCTCGCCGAATTTCGGCCTTAACACGCTTGGCGCGTCACTTCTCACGATGCCGTTCGGATTGTTGCTTGCCACGATGATCCTTGGACCAACACGGCGGTTGGAACCGATTAGCGCCGCAAATGCCGCCAACTGGACGCTCGAATACCCAACTCGGGCCCTGCTCCCGATGGCGCGCCTGGTCAAACTTTCAGTCAACAGCCCGGTCGAGCGGACCAAAACGCCCGTCCTGTTCCTGTATTCCTCGCTTGACCGGGTGGTAAAGCCGAAGGAGACAAGAGCGCTCGCGGCTCGTTGGGGAGCAGACCACGCGATCTTCGATGTTGGGCCGACCGGCGACAGTTTCAATCATGTCATTGGCGGCGAGATCTTCTCACCTACCACCACCACGAACCTTCTCGAGCGGATCCTCGTCTGGCTTCAAGGGCTGTTAAACGCCAAATAAAAATGCGCCTCGGAAAGTCACGGTGCTGCCCGGAGGGCGACGTCCCTGACAGACGCGCCACGGCTCCACTTAAAATCCTTAGCCGAACACGTCTGATAGCTTCGCTGTCTGCGAGACGGAGCAGCCTGGATAATCTTTTGTGTCGGCCCTGTGATTTCCGGTTCGACCTCTCTCAGCAAGCCCGCATCAGGTCCGCGACCGTTCGCTGGTGGGGGAGCGAAGGCCGCAGTAATGTCAAGACGGCAATAGAGGCGTGTTTGATGGCAAATCGAAAAGTATCCGCCCAAAACTCTCGTAAGCCGTCGCTGGATTGAGGCCTGCGTGCGACACACCGGTACGAACGTCTCGCCAGCGCCGAGAAAGCGGATTCTCCTCTCTCACGAAGTTTCCGCCGGTGGCATTGGCTAAGAGATCGATAGCTTCCCAGGTAAGTCTACTCGCAAAGCAAGCATCTCGCCACATCCTTGCCTTTTGCTCGACGGTCGCATGCGCGTCGGTGTCCGCTAACGCCTCAAGCGTCGCAATCGATCGTCTCGTTATTATCTCGGCCGCGTTGATCTTCGCAGCCGCATCCTCCACCGCTTGGTTAGCGGTCGCAGGTTTATGCTGGTTCTGATGAGCACTCTTTGTAGTCTGACGCTTCGTTGCCGCTACAAAAAAGTCTTCAAGAGCACCGTTAGCAATGCCTATTAGCGGCGAGGCCATACTGATTACGATAGTGGGAAGTGCAGGGAGTCTGTAAAGCGGGGCACGGGTCCCATCGTGTTGTGGATATTTCTCAACGAGCAGACTGTTCTGTGATGCCAAGCGCACATCTGGAACAAAAAGGTTTTCAGTCCGAACAGAAGAGCTCCCTGAACCGCGCAGTCCCATTGAGTGCCAGTCATCAATGAGGATTAGTTGGCTAACGGGTACTATTGCAAAAAGAAGATCAACGCGAGCCCCGTCCTGATCGAAGAGAGGAATTCCAATGATGTCCCAACCCGCGTGTTGGATTCCACTGTTGAACGTCCACGTCCCTTCCTCGATCAGCATGCCTCCATCAACCCTTCGAGCCTTGATAGCAGTGGGCGACATCACCGCTGCGGTCAGAGGGTTGCTGCTGGAGAGAACGTCTCGCGTCACCGTCTCCTCGAAGAAGGTCGCGACCATCCAAGAACCGCAAGAGAGTACGGCATAGGTCCACGCCACCGACCCGTCCGCCTTGCCCAATTCGAGGACGACATCAAAGAATTTTGAGAGCGGAAGCTCCCCACCGCCAAACTTTTTCGGGGTGAGAGCGCTTAGCAAGCCCGTAGTATTGAGGTCACTAAGTGTAGCGTCAGGGAGACGCCTGAGCTGGTCGGTATCGTGGCTTCGCTTCAAAATGGCGGGCTTTAAGTTGGCCGCTTTCTGCGCCCAGTGGTTTGGCTGGTATCCCTCGCCATACTGACTTGTGCTCATATCATGTCCACTCCTCACTCGATGTTCAGTTACAGCCCCGGCTGGTGGAGCTGACTCGACAGTTGACCACCAGACAGCAAAATTGATCGCCCAGCGATTGGATGACGTAAGACGCTGGCAGAGATCCCGGTTAAGCCGTGCTGAAAGGAAAGGTATCTGTCTCACCAGCCTAGATTTCTCCAAGGAGGCAGATGGGCAGCGGATCCAGTTTTCGCGACGGCTACCGTCACAATTTCATTTTCTAGCTGTCTCACGGTATAGCGGTAAGCGCGAATTTCTGCGCACCTTCTGAAGCGCTGTACTCTCAGGCATGAGGTGTCCACCAAAATAAGTGGACACCAAAACATGGATGAAGATGCTCCTAAACTGAAGGTACGGCTTGTTGGTCGCGACGGCCGCCGTCGATATGATCCTGCTTCGCGTGATCGGCTCGTTGCAGCGTGTTTAGAACCCGGCGTTTCGGTCTCTCGACTTGCGCGGGAACAGGGCGTGAATGCCAATCTGGTACGCAAGTGGATAAAGAAGGCCCTGGAGCAGCGTCCTTCGCAATCGGTCGCGGCCTTCGTTCCAGTCCAGATTGCTCCAGCTAT
>NZ_FOKM01000006.1 GCF_900111905.1 Rhizobium sp. NFR07
GCCTTGGTAGGCCTTTACCCCACCAACTAGCTAATCCAACGCGGGCTCATCCATCCCCGATAAATCTTTCCCCCAAAGGGCGTATACGGTATTAGCTCCAGTTTCCCGGAGTTGTTCCGTAGGGATGGGTAGATTCCCACGTGTTACTCACCCGTCTGCCGCTCCCCTTGCGGGGCGCTCGACTTGCATGTGTTAAGCCTGCCGCCAGCGTTCGTTCTGAGCCAGGATCAAACTCTCAAGTTGAGAATTCAATCATGACTGATCACTATGTTCTGAATCGACGAGAACATTTTTATATGTACACCAGCGTATCTCTACGCCGTTTCCATCGTTCTCACTTCAAAACGTGACCGTCATTTTGTCTTCTAAACAGACCGTTCCAAAACCCTAAAGCCCTGAAACCGTCCGCGAAAACCCGCCGACCACGTTTCTCTTTCTTCCATATTCAATTGTCAAAAAACAGACGCTCAACAGCCTCATTAAAAGCCGAAACGTCATCAATCCCAAGAGACCAACCGTTAAACCGGTCCCAATCAGCATCAGCCAATCTGTCAGAGATTTTATCGACAAGAACTTCGTCGCCAGCAGCGCCGCCGCCCTCGTCAGTGAGTGGGCTTATAAGGCCGGGGCCGTCGCAACGTCAATGGGGAAAAATGCAGGAGAACCAAAAAACCGACATGTCATTGAATTTGATATATATTTTTCTTTTCTCGCTGGAATGCCCCTTTTCTGATTGCCCGGGTTCGGCATACCGGCATCTCCCAACAGGGACTATCGCGGTAGAAGCCCCCTGCCCCGAGGGGTTTCGCCTGAACTTCGGCCGAGGTCGTTAAAATATGCGGATATTCGTAGTCCAGCGGAAACCTGGCGTCCCGAGCCCGCGCCGGTTATCGGTCGGATCAGAGGCCCGGTCGAGAGTTGCCGCCAGAAAGCTCTGCTGATATGTTCTTCTTTTGTTTCGGCGTCGCAGGACGCGTCCCTGGCGGCATATCTGCAGAGCGGCAATGAGCGATATACGAGAGGTCCGCAAGATCATCCATGTGGACATGGATGCGTTCTATGCCTCTGTCGAGCAGCGGGACAATCCCGAGCTGCGTGGCAAGCCGGTGGCTGTCGGCGGGGCCGCCGCCCGCGGCGTCGTGGCAGCAGCGAGCTATGAAGCGCGAGCGTATGGCGTGCGCTCCGCCATGCCGTCGGTGACGGCTGCACGCAAATGCCCCGACCTGATCTTCGTGAAACCGCGCTTTGACGTCTATCGCGCCGTGTCCCAGCAGATCCGCGAGGTCTTTGCCGAATACACGTCCCTCATTGAGCCCCTGTCTCTCGACGAGGCCTATCTCGATGTCACCGAAAACCTGAAGGGCATGCCGATCGCCACCGAGATCGCGATGGAAATCCGGGCGAAGATCAAGGCGGCGACCGGCCTCACCGCATCGGCCGGCATTTCCTACAACAAGTTCCTCGCCAAGATGGCGTCCGACCTCAACAAGCCTAACGGCCAGGCGGTTATCACGCCAAGGAATGGGCCTGCCTTCGTCGAGGGCCTTGCCGTGCGGAAATTCCATGGTGTCGGGCCAGCCACCGCAGACAAGATGCAGCGGCTCGGGATCGAGACCGGCGCTGATCTGAAGGAACAATCTCTGCAGTTTCTAACCCGGCATTTCGGAAAGTCCGGACCTTATTTCCATGGCATTGCCCGCGGCATCGACAATCGCCAGGTCCGGCCCGACAGGGTGCGAAAATCAGTCGGGGCCGAAGATACGTTCGCCCTGGACATCGATGATCTCGATCTGGCAACCCGTGAATTGAAACCGTTGGTCGAAAAGGTCTGGAGCCACTGCGAGGCGAAGGGCCTCTCGGCCAAGACCGTCACCGTGAAGATCAAATATTCCGACTTCACCCAGGCGACGCGCAGCAAGACAACATCCCTGCCCTTCGCCGATTGCAGCCATGTGCTTGAAGCTGCGTCCGAGTTGCTCGCAACCGTTCATCCCTTCAGGCGGCCGGTCCGTCTGCTTGGGGTGACACTGTCATCGCTGACGAATGATACCGGCGACGACAGCAACCAGCCACAGCTCGATTTCAGCGGATAAACGGAAACAAAAAAGCCTGCCGCGGGAGGAGGTGCGGCAGGCTCTTTGAAAAAATTGAACAGCGACTGGGAGGAGGAGTGTCGCTGCTCCATCAGGCTTCCCTCGGGAGGAGGAGTGGGTCGCCTGAAATCCGAAGTCCTGCGGGAGGAGGTGCATCGCTTCGTTGGAGCCAGTTATACAATAATCCCGAATGAAGGTTAGTAGATCCATCGCAAGCCAGCCATGCGCCAGATGCAACCCTTCCGGATAGAAATGCTTAATTTCGAACCGCCCTCACGTGTCGGGCTGCATGGTTGGATCGTGCGATCGATAGCCCTGAACCGTTGACCCTATCGTTCGAAAACTCGGCGCCCTGTATGGGCTGGACGCCGAGATCATCTTAGATCGCTTCAAGTGGACCGGGTGCGCCCATCGTCCACCGCCGCGAGACCGTGCGTCCGCAAGTCTCTCGAACTAACGAGACTTCGACCCGCCGAAAGAATGGGCGCCCAGCTTGCGGGATAGTTCACCGGCCGAACTCTTCAACACATCGAGTTGAGATTTCTGCGCCTCGGGCGTGAAGCGCGGCATCTGAACCGTCAAGCCGAGAGCGCCAATCAACGCGTTTCCAACGCCGAAAACAGGGACGCCGATCGCTCCCGTATCCGGATCGCGTTCTCCGAGGGAAATGTAATAGCCCTTTTGACGAATGTCGTCATAAAAGAGGCCAGGCTCCCCCGAAAACGCCATCAGGATGCGGGCCGTCGCTCCCTTGTCGAGGGTCAGGGAAGCTCCCTCTTCCAGATAGTGCCGGAACATTCGTTCGGCATGGTGCCGGTAGAGACAAATCCGTCGGTCGCCATCCTTGATGTAGAACGCGGCAGTCTCCTGTGTCTCCTCGACCAGCTCGCGCAAGACCGGGCGCACGTAATCGGCGAGGTTGAATGCCCTCTGATACTGATTTCCAAGCCGGTAGAGCGAAGAACCAAGACGAAATCGACCGTCCGGCTCGCGATTGAGATATCCAAAGCGCTCAAGGGATGCGGCGAGGCGCAGGATAGTGCTCGGGTAGAAACCCGTCTTTTGCGCGAGTTCGTTCAGGGTCAGCCGGGGGTCGTTGTCGCCGAACGCGTCCAGGATGGTCAGCGCACGCTCCACCGCCTCAACGCGCTGTTCTTTCTGGCCTGCCATTCAACGTCTCCGCCTGAGGTATTGCAATTCTGGAACGCTTACGGCCTTCCCGCTACGCGCATGGAACCCCTATACTGCATTCGAAGCGCGACGGCAGCGGCAAGTCCGCCACCGCTGCATGGATATCAGCTTCCCGCGATTATTTTCCAGACGCCGTGCGCACTTGCGATGTGGCGATCTTCGACGAACAGTTCGCCTCGCATGAAAACGAGGTGCCGTGTCTCTCTCACCACGGTGCAGGTGATTTCCACCGTCTCACCGATCCGTGCCGGTTCGAGAAACTGCATGTCGAACTGCACAGTCGCCTGAGGCCTGTCCGGATTGTTTTGCCGGGCCGTTTTCCCCATTGCGCGATCCGCAAGCGTCATCAGCATCCCGCCCTGGACGAAGCCGGCGCGGTTTTTATGCTTGGGCTCCGCAAGAAAACGAAACCGCCCCTCTCCTGCAGTCGTCACCTTGTGGAAAACCGGCCCGACCAGCTTGATGAAGCCATCGTCGATTTCTTCGATCCAATCCGTTTCCCCTGTCACGAGGCTGATCCTTTCAAAGGGATGACGCCGAATAGAAGCGCACCTAAGAGCACAGCTGGCATACGCCCGATAACCCAGCCGATAGCAAGTTGCGGTTTCCTATTAGGTCGGGGCAGCCGAAAGTTGATCGCTCTCGAGGCTGAAAACTCGGCCCGGCCCTGGCTCACGCGTACCGGAAACCCTTCGGCAATCCGGCGTCCTGGACATGGCCGTAGAGAGCTTCTCCCGGCAGTCCGGAAAGAATGGTCGAACGGGCGGCGATCAGTTTTTCTATGTCGATCCCGGTTTTCAGGCCCATGGCTTCGAGCATGAACACGAGATCTTCCGTCACGATGTTGCCGGTGGCGCCAGGAGCATAGGGGCATCCTCCAAGCCCGGCCTGGGAAGAATCGAATGTTGTCACACCGACTTCGAGTGCGGCGACGACGTTTCCGAGGCCTTGCCCACGCGTATTGTGGAAGTGAGCTCCGCCAGCCTTCCCCCCGATCTCGCTCTTCAGTCGTTTGAACAGACGCTTCACCTGCGCAGGATTGCCGTAGCCCGTGGTGTCGGAAAGTCCGACGCTGTCCGCACCGGCCTCGACCAGCATCTCGGCGAGCCGGATGACCCAATCTTCCGAAACCGGGCCCTCGATCGTGCACCCGAACGCCGTCGAAATCCCGACCTCGATCCCGGGATGATAGTCAGCCGAAAACTCCTGCCGCAAAGCATGGACGCGAGCGACATCTTCGACGGCTTCTTCAACGGTCCGATTGATGTTTGCCTTGCTGTGTGCCTGCGATGCGGAGACGGGCATGTTGATCTTGTGGGACCGGGCGTCGAATGCCGCCTGCGCGCCGCGAAGGTTCGGCACAAGCGCCAGCACGGTGATGCCGGGGATCTCGGTCGCGGCGGCCACGACCTCGGCACAGTCCGCCATCTGCGGAAGCAGCTTGGGCGACACGAAGGAGCCGACTTCGATTTCGGGCAGCCCGGCCGACGCCAATCCCTTGATCCATTCGATCTTTGTTTCGGTGGGCATCGAGCGCTTGATGCTCTGCAATCCGTCGCGTGGTCCAACCTCACTGACGATCACGTCTCGTTCCACTGCACTCACAAGAACCTCCTCAAATTCCCATCAACAGAATTAATTTCTATTAGACAGAATTTTAGTTGAGGTCAAACGCGTTTCGGTAGCTGTTTTGCGAAGAATTACAGCATTTCGCCGAGGGCATCAATCATTACTGAAGAACTTACTACTCTGATTTTATTGAAATTTCCCCCGCCCACATCACAAGAGAACGATGATGCGTTCCTCAAGCTTCGAGCGACAGCTTTCGACGATCTTATCTTTCCGATGTGCGCCGCAGCATGCAATTGCCTTGACACAACACGGTCTTTGTCTCAATTCTTAAATTAATAGAACTAATTTCTGTCTAGCAGAATATGGAGAATGCCTTGACCCAGACGTTTCGAGACAACTCGGCCCTTCCTTTGACTGGCGTGAAGGTGGTCGAGTTCTCTCACATGATCATGGGACCGAGCTGCGGCATGATCCTTGCCGATCTCGGAGCGGACGTCGTCAAGATCGAACCCTATCCGAATGGTGACAACACGCGTCGGCTGAATGGTTCCGGCGCCGGGTTCTTTCCGACCTTCAACCGCAACAAGCGCAGTCTCGTCGTCGACCTGAAATCGAAGGACGGTCACGAAGTCGCTCAGAAACTCATCGATGGAGCCGACGTCCTCATAGAAAACTTCCGACCGGGTGCATTGGAGAAGCTCGGCTTCGGATATGAAGCGCTGAGCGCGCGCAATTCATCTCTCGTCTACTGCTCCCTGAAAGGATTTCTCTCGGGCCCCTATGAGCATCGGGCGGCACTGGACGAAGTTGTCCAGATGATGGGCGGCTTGGCCTATATGACGGGTCCGACCGGACGGCCCTTGCGCGCCGGCGCATCCGTGAACGACGTGATGGGCGGAATGTTTGCAGCGATCGCTATTCTTGCCTCTCTGCAGGAACGATCGAAGACAGGCAAAGGCCAGCTCGTCCGCAGTGCATTGTTCGAGAACAATGTCTTCCTCGTCGCCCAGCACATGCTGCAGATGGCCGTCACGGGCAAAGCGGCCGCCCCCCTCCCCGAGCGGATTTCAGCATGGGCGGTCTACGACCTGTTCGACACGGGCGACGGTGAGCAGATCTTCGTCGGCGTCGTGAGCGACACCCAGTGGGCAGCCTTCTGCAAATCCTTCGGCCTCGAGAAATTCCTGTCCAACCCCGATCTCCAGACAAATTCCAACCGCGTGCTGCATCGAGACGTGTTCATGCCGGACATCAGGGCGATCTTCTCGGCACTGACTTTGAAGGACGCGCTTGCCCGCTGCGAGGAGATCGGCCTGCCGTTTGCGCCGATCGCTAAACCTCAGGATCTGTTCGATGACCCGCATGTGAGCCAGCCCGGCGGGACAGTCGATGTGGTGTTACCGAACGGAACGGCGACAAGGGTCCCAACCCTGCCGATCGACTTCAACGGGGAACGCCTCGGACTTCGGCTGAACATTCCACGCTGCGGGGAACATAGCGACGAGATCCTTCGGGAGCTTGGATATGAGCAGGCGGATATCGATCGCCTTGTAACCGATGGAGCTGTTGCGGGTGAGCAAACTCCGTCGGCATCCGGCACAGTCCGAAAGCTGGCCTAGATTTTCGAGGCGCCGCAATCGGCTTCCGTCTCGACTTTGCACGGAATGAACGAGGCGGGAGAGCCGATACACAGACAGAGGAACCGGGCAATTATGCCTGCACTTGGGAGGAGTGAATCATGAACCGTCGTCAATTTTTGGCATCCGCCGGCATAGCGACAGTGATGAGCGCGTTGCCGCGTTTCGCAGACGCGCAGACCGTCAAGCGTCTTGAAATTTTCGTACCCGCCGCGCCTGGTGGCGGATGGGATCAAACCGCGCGCGTCATGGACGCGGTGATGCGTGATGCCAAGCTCATCGGCAACTCGCGCATCACCAATGTCGGCGGGGCCGGCGGCACGATCGGCTTGCCTCAGTTCATCAACCAGCACAAGGGTGACGGCAACGCGCTGATGACCGGCGGCATGGTGATGATCGGTGCGATCATCAGCAACAAGTCGCCGGTCGATCTGACGGCGGTGACGCCGATCGCCCGGCTGACGGGAGAATACCTGACGATCGTCGTTCCGGCGGCATCTCCTCTCAAGTCCATGACCGACCTCGTCGACGCGCTGAAGAAGGACGTCGGTGCCGTGTCATGGGCAGGTGGTTCGGCCGGCGGCAGCGACCACATTCTCGCAGGTCTGGTTGCCAAGGCTGCAGGTGTCGATCCGATCAAGGTATCCTATGTCGCCTTTGCGGGCGGTGGCGAAGCCATGGCTGCCCTCCTCGGCAACCAGGTGACGTGTGGCGTATCCGGTTGGGGCGAATTCTCAGAGCAGGTGGCCGCGGGCAACCTGCGTGTGCTCGGCATTTCCGCTCCCGAGCGCGTCGAGGGCATCGATGCACCGACGATCAAGGAACAGGGTCTCGACGTCGAGCTTCTCAACTGGCGCGCCGTCTTTGGCGGCCCGGACCTCTCGGACGAGCAGAAGACCAATCTGGTCGATCTCGTCACCAAGATGGATGCTTCCGAGAAATGGCAATCCGAACTGAAAACCCGCTCGTGGACAAGGCTCTTCCTGGCAGGCGACGAGTTTGCCAAATATCTTGAGGAAGACACGCAACGTATCGCGGGCATCCTCAAGGATCTCGGTCTCGCTTGAGGTCGGACTGATGAGCACGGCACGTAACATCGAACTTCTGGCGGTGGCGCTTTGCGTCATCGCCCTCGGGGTCGGCGTGGTCTACATGACCACGCAGATCGCGGTTCCGCCGACCTATGCAAAAGTAGGTCCAACGATCTTCCCTTATACGGTCGGAGCAGCCCTGATCGGCCTCGGCGCATTCCTGTTTCGTGATGCGTTCGCGGGCAGCTGGTCATGCGAGGTCAATGATGAGGAGGCACAGAAACCCGATCTAGCCCCCATGCTGTGGGTTATCGCGGGCCTGGCGATCAATCTCGTTCTGATCGCCTATGTGGGCTTCATCATCGCGTCGACCGCCATGTTTGTCCTGGTTGCAAAGGCGTTCGGCAGCAGAAGGCTGTGGCTTGCCGCGATCGTCGGCTTCGTTCTCGCCCTTCTGGCATATTTCGGCTTCGCGCGTGTGCTCGACCTGCGCATGGGAAGCGGGCTCATTGAGGATCTTTTCTGATGGACTCCTTCGTTTCACTGGCGAACGGATTTGCCGTTGCGCTCACCCCTGTCAATCTCATGTGGGGCCTGATTGGCGTCACGCTCGGCACCTTCGTGGGCGTCCTGCCTGGGCTCGGACCGGCGCTGACAATCGCGATGCTGCTACCCATCACGTTTCAGGTGGAGCCGACCGCGGCGTTCATCCTGTTTGCGGGCATCTATTTCGGTGCGATGTTCGGAGGATCGACCACATCCATCCTCATCAATACGCCGGGCGAAAGCGCGACGATCGTCACTGCACTCGAAGGCCATCAGATGGCGAAGAGAGGCCGGGGTGGTCCGGCGCTGGCAACCGCTGCGATCGGTTCCTTCGTGGCCGGAACGCTCGGTGTCGTCGGCATAACGCTACTGGCGCCCATCATTGTCAAATTCGCCCTGACCTTTGCCCCCGCAGACTATTTCGCACTGATGCTGCTTGCCTTTGTGACGGTATCGGCGGTGCTGGGTTCGTCCATGGTCCGCGGCCTGACCGCGCTGGTGCTCGGCCTTCTGATCGGGCTGGTCGGGGTCGATTTGCAAACCGGCCAGGCGCGCTTTGCATTCGGACAGATGGCGCTTCTCGACGGGATCGATGTCGTCATCATCTGTGTGGGCCTGTTCGCAGTTGGAGAAACCTTGCATCTCGCATCACGCTACCGGGCAGGCAAGGACGAGATCATTCCGATCAAGGGGTCCCTCTGGATGACCAAGCAGGATTGGGCCCGGTCCTGGAAGCCGTGGCTGCGCGGCGCTTTCATCGGTTTTCCGATCGGCGCCATGCCTGCAGGCGGGGCTGAGATCCCGACATTCCTGTCCTATTTCACCGAAAAGAAGCTTTCGAAACATCAGGAAGAATTCGGCAAGGGTGCAATCGAGGGCGTGGCGGGGCCGGAAGCCGCCAACAATGCCAGCGCCGCTGGCGTCTTCGTCCCGCTTCTGACATTGGGCCTGCCCACGTCTGCGACGGCCGCGATCATGCTGTCGGCATTCCAGTCCTACGGCATCAATCCGGGCCCGCAACTCCTCGTCTCGCAGCCCGACCTCGTCTGGGGCCTGATTGCCAGCCTCTATATCGGCAACATCCTGCTCCTCGTTCTCAATCTGCCACTCGTCGGTCTTTGGGTCCAGGTCCTGAAAATTCCGACGCCATATCTTTACGCCGGCATCCTCCTCTTTGCGACGATCGGCACATACGGCATCAGCCAGTCCGTCTTCGACCTGGCTCTGCTTTACGCGATCGGAATCGTAGGCTTCTTCATGCGCCGCTATGATTTCCCGACAAGCCCCGTGATCATCGGCATGATCCTCGGCCCGTTCGCCGAGCAGCAATTCCGACGCGCAATGACGATCAGCCAGGGCGACTTGTCGGTTTTCTACACGCGACCGATCTCGGCGACGCTGATTACGATCTCTGTTCTTGCCCTTGTCGTGCCTTTGGTTCTCGGGCTTTTGCGCAACCGCAAGCCCGCAAGCGTCAGCACTTGAGCAAGCTGGATCATGAGTGACTCTGGGGGCGATGCATCGCCCCCAAGAGTCTTTGGGATACAAACTTGCAACCGTGATCCGAGCGGATCAGAAGCTCCCTCCGCTTGCTCGCGCGAAGGTCAAATAGGCCAAATGCTCGATCCGATAGGCTCTCACGCCCGTTCAAGTGCTACAGAGATACCCTGCCCAACTCCCACACACATGGTCGCAAGTGCGTAGCGGCCCTCGCCGAAAGCCAATTGCAACGCCGCCGTTCCAGCGATACGGGCTCCCGACATTCCAAGCGGATGCCCGAGCGCGATCGCGCCGCCGTTCGGATTGACCCGCGGATCGTCGTCGGCGATGCCGAGTTGGCGCAACGTCGCCAAGCCCTGCGATGCAAAGGCCTCGTTGAGTTCGATCACGTCGAAACGATCCTGCGTCAGGCCAAGCATGGCCATCAGCTTCTGGGACGCGGGAGCCGGGCCGATGCCCATGACGCGCGGCGGCACGCCGGCGGTCGCACCGCCCATGATACGGGCAATGGGTGTCAGGCCGTATTTTCTGGCGGCCGCTTCCGACGCGATGATGAGGGCGGCAGCACCGTCGTTGACGCCGGAGGCATTGCCGGCGGTCACCGTCCCGCCCTCCTTCTTGAAAGGAGTACCAAGCTTGGCAAGCGCCTCGATCGTGGTTGCCCGAGGGTGCTCGTCCTTCAACACGGTGATGGCATCACCCTTGCGCTGGGGAATGACGACCGGGGTGATTTCCCGCGCCAGGCGGCCGTTCTCTTGGGCCGCTGCGGCTTTCGCCTGGCTGCGGAGAGCGAAGGCGTCCTGGTCCTCGCGGGAGACCTCGTAGTCCTCGGCAACGTTCTCGCCCGTTTCCGGCATGGAATCGACGCCGTACTGCTTCTTCATCAACGGATTGACGAAGCGCCAGCCGATCGTCGTGTCGTGGATTTCGGCATGACGAGAAAAGGCGGTTTCTGCCTTGGGCATGACGAAGGGCGCACGGCTCATGCTTTCAACCCCGCCCGCGATCATCAACTCGGCCTCGCCCGATTTGATTGCACGGGCTACCGTGATGACGGCATCCATGCCGGATCCGCAGAGGCGGTTGATGGTCGCACCCGCGACGGAAACCGGAAGGCCGGCCAGGAGGAGGGACATGCGCGCGACATTCCGATTGTCTTCGCCCGCCTGATTGGCGCAGCCGTAGATCACGTCGCCGACCGCCTCCCAATCGACACCAGCGTTCCGTTCGACAAGCGCCTTGAGCGGCACGGCACCGAGATCGTCGGCCCTGACGGAAGACAGCGAGCCGCCGAAGCGGCCGATGGGTGTACGGATGTAGTCACAGATGAAGGCCTCGGCCATGGCTGCGCTCCTTACAATTGCGGGACGACGAGATCGGCTACCGGTTCGCCGACATGGAGAGGGGCACCCGTCATGGCCTGCAGCTCGTCGATGCTCATGGCGGCGAGCTTCTCGCGCAGTACGAAGTTCCCGTCGACGATGTCGATGACGGCATGGCTGGTATAGATGCGGGTGACGCATGCGACGCCGGTCAGCGGAAACGTGCATGTCTCCACCAGCTTCGGCTCGCCGTTCTTGGTCACGTGTTCGGTGATGACGAAGACCTGCTTGGCGCCATGCACGAGATCCATGGCGCCACCAACGGCGGGAACGCCCTTCGAACCGACCCGCCAGTTGGCGAGATCACCGCTCTGCGCAACCTGCAGGGCACCGAGGATCGCGACATCCAGATGGCCGCCGCGCACCATGGCAAAGCTGTCTGCGTGGTGGAAGAAGGCTGCACCCGGTTTCAGCGTGACCGCTTTCTTGCCGGCATTGATGAGATCCCAATCCTCCTCGCCCGGTCGCGGCGCCTCGCCAAAATTAAGGATGCCGTTTTCCGTGTGGAAGATCGCCTCGCGCCCGGGCGGCTGATAGCGGGCGACCATTTCAGGGAAGCCGATGCCGAGATTGACATAGGCGCCGTCGACGATGTCCTGGGCGGCACGCCAAGCGATCTGGGCATTGCTGAGCTTGATGTCTTCGCGGGCAATGATGGTCATGCGTAGGTCGCTCCGGCTCGAATGAGCTCTTCTTCCTGGCTCGGCTTCGCCACCTCAACGAGGCGATCGACAAAGATGCCGGGCGTCACGACATGTTCGGGGTCGATCTCGCCCGGCTGCACGATCTGCGAGACCTGAACGATCGTCCTGGCGGCGGCCATGCACATCAGCGGATTGAAGTTGCGAGCCGCCTTGTTGTAGGTCAGGTTGCCGTGCCGGTCGCCGAGATGGGCCTTGACGATGGCGAAATCCGCCTTCAGCCAGCGCTCCTGCACATAATGCCTTCCGTCGAACTCTCCGGTCGGCTTGCCCTCGGCGAGCTCCGTGCCGTAGGCAGTCGGCGTGTAGAAGGCCGGGATGCCCGCACCGCCGGCACGAATGCGCTCGGCAAGCGTTCCCTGGGGAACCAGTTCCAGCTCGATCTCGCCTGCCAGATACCTGTCTGTGAATGCACGCGGATCGGACGATTTCGGAAATGAGCAGATCATCTTGCGGATCATGCCGGCGTCTATCATTGCCGCGATCCCGATGCGGCCGTTGCCGGCATTGTTGTTGATGACGGTCAGTTCTCTCGGCCCCTTGTCGATCAGGGCATGGATGAGTTCGATCGGGGCACCGGATCCGCCGAAACCTCCGATCATGATCGTCGCCCCGTCGCCGATATCGGACACCGCCTCCGCAAGGCTGTGGCTCGTCTTGTCCATCCGCGACCTCCCAGGCATTTGGATCTGACTGGCTCCATATTTTCTCGGAGCCTCTGGCGAGAGGTCTAACGCCGCTGGCGCTCGACCTCAATGACTTTGTGCGATATGATCTGTTTGTTGCAATACCGCACAAGATGGAGTTCTACCTTGGTCATCAAGCAAAACGACATGATGGGTGGTCTGGCCAAGGGCCTGCGTGTGATCGAAGCCTTTACGGCCGAAACGCCGCGGCTGAGCATTTCGGAGGCGGCCGAGATCGCTGGCCTCGACCGGGCAACGACCCGTCGCTGCCTGCTGACGCTCGCAGAGCACGGATACTGCGCCTATGACGGCAAGTTCTTCACGGTTACACCGCGCGTGCTGCGGCTCGGCACCGGATGCCTTGCCTCCATGCCGCTGCCTCGCATCGTCCAGCCCTGGCTCGACCAGCTTTCCGAACGGATCGGCCAGAGCACGTCGGTTGCCATTCTCGATGGTGCCGAAATCGTCTATGTGGCGCGCGCGGCGCAGCGCAAGGTGATGTCGATTGCCCTCATGCCCGGATCGCGCCTCCCGGCCTACTGCACATCCATGGGGCGTGTCATGCTGGCCGCGCTTGCCGAAAACCAGGCACGCGACATTCTTCAAAGTCATCCTCTCCAGGCCAGAACCGTGCATACGCTCAGCGACATGGATGCGGTCATGGCGGAACTCGCGCGTGTCCGGGCTCAGGGTTATGCCGCGGTTGACCAGGAGGTCGAACTTGGCCTGCGATCCGTCGCCGTGCCGGTCAAAAATGCGCGCGGCGTGGTCATTGCAGCCCTGAACACCGGTCTTGCGGCCTCGCCGGAACCGATGACGGATGTCATCGAGGCCTATCTCCCACCACTCCTTCAGGTCAGCCGGGATCTGATGGGCATCCTGTCCTGACAGGAGGCGCCACCCCACATCCTGCTTTCGAGTTCGCTAGGGCCTCAGGATGATCTTCATGCCTTCGCGCCGTTCCACCAGCCCGAGCGCCTGTTCGAAATCCTTCAGTTCGACTTCGTGGGTGACGAGCTTCAGGACGTCGCCCGCCACCGCGGGAAGCTGGCGCATCATCAGGCTCCAGGTCGTCTCGTTATAGCCGCGCGAGCCGATGACTTCGAGTTCACGCAGCACGATCGGCGTGCTTTTGAACGTCGTCGCACCGTGGCAAAGGCCGATGAGACCGATGCGCCCGGTGCGGCGGGATAGACCGACCGCCTGGTCGAAAACCGAAGCATTGCCGCTCGTTTCGTAAACGACATCAGCGCCATCCCATTGAATGGCCTTCACGACGCGCGCGGCATCTGCCTCCTCCACATTGACCGGAATGAACCCGAGACTTGCGGCCAGTTCCAGCCGCCCCTTGTCGGCGCCGATGCCAGTCAGGACGACCGCCGACGCGCCGGCGGCCTTGGCGAGGATCGCGACAAGCAACCCGATGGGACCTGCACCGATGACGGCCACCACGTCGCCCGGCCGCACCGGCACCCGCTCGCTTACTGCGTGGGTGGCGACCGAAAGAGGCTCGAGCAGCGGCGCGACCGCCGAATCCAGCCCCTTCGGAAGCGGATGGAGATTCTGCTCCGGCACGGTGACGTATTCCGTCCAGCCGCCATTGATCCGCCCACCCATGAGGCGGCGGTCGACGCAGAGCGTCGGTCGCCCCAGTCCGCAATATTCGCAGCGCCCGCAGGCAATCTGCGGATTGATCGCAACCGTGTCGCCCTCGACGGCCCGGCATTGCGGGCCGGCCGATATCACCGTCCCGGCAAATTCATGCCCGACGACGAGCGGAAAGTTCGGGGCATATTGCCCCACCACGGCCTCGTGCCATTTCCAGATCGCCACGTCGGTGCCGCATATGCCGCCGGCAGTGATCTTCACCAGCGCTTCGCCGGGGCCGGCGACCGGCTGTTCCATGTCGATGAGCGCCATCGCGCCGTTTTCCGGGCGCAGTTTCGCGACGGCCTTCATGTTTCCTCCAACCCGTTGCTGCGATCCGCCCTCACCTCAAAGATGATGCGCATCACCCTCCCCTGCCCTCCTCCGGGCCGATCGATCGGGTAAAAGGGCTAGATCCATGCCGCCATCGCGGCAAGGCCTTTGCGCAATATTCGAAATTTGTACGATAATCGCACAATTCGTCAGCTGGCTGATGGCATCGCGATGAGAGGCCGGGATGCAGCCGCTTCGCGTATCGTCTGCATCAGAAGCGACATCGGGATCGACGGAACCGCATCCGTTCGCATGGTCAACCCGACCGGGCCGCGCGTGTCGCTGGTGTCGATCGGTAACGTCTGGAGTCGCCCCTCCCCGATGTCGCTGGTGACCACGCCTGCCGAGATGATCCAGACTGCATCGCTCGACAGCACGAAGGCACGGCCGAAGGAATCCGAGACGGTCTCGATCTGGTTCTGCAGGCTGGAGACGCCGTTAGCGATCAGAAATCGATCGACGAAGGGCCGGATGATCGACGAAGGTGGCGGCATCAGGATCGTGTAGTCCCCGAGTTCGGCAAACGGTGAGCGTTCCGAGGCGAGCAATGGATGCCCGGCACGCACGGCAAACACCACCTGTTCGGAATAAAGGTGCTCGAACAGAAAGCCGGCCATCTTGTCGGCGCCTGCAAGCCGCCCGACCACGAGGTCGAGATCGCCGAAACGCAACTGTTCCAGAAGCACAGCATTTTCGCCGGTAACGATCTTGATGCGGCTCCAGGTTCTTTCCTTCAGGAAAAGATCCATGGCACGCGGCATGATATGGCTCGCGACGGTGGGCAAGGCGCCGACGCGCAGGAGCGGCGCATCGCCGACCCGCTCATGGGAAACGGAATCGAGCCCTTGCCTAAGTGCGGCGACCGCCGCGCCCGCATGTTTCAGAAAGGCCTCCCCGTATCGCGTTATCCGGATGCCGCGTCCGTCGCGCTCAACCAAAGCGACACCGAGCGCCTCCTCCAGTTCCCGGATCGTCTTGGTGACGGCGGGCTGGCTGACATTGAGGAAACCGGCTGCCTTGACCACGCTCTTGTGACGCGCGACCTCGATAAATGCCTGGAGATGACGAAACTTGACCCGCGACGTGTTCATTCAATCTATAACCAAATCGATATGAAAAATGATCGAGAAGTCATTTTACCTAACCGCTTCAATATACCAAGATAGGCACGGGAGAGATTTTCAATGCAGTTCGCACGCGTCAACGACGTCACGATTCATTACCAAGTGATCGGCGGTCCGGCCGACAAGCCGGTCATCGTGTTCGCCAATTCGCTCGGCACCGATTTCCGCATCTGGCGTGACGTCATCGTTCGCTTGGCCGGTGATTTCCCGCTCGTGCTTTACGACAAGCGCGGCCACGGCCTGTCGGATGTCGGAAAGACACCCTATGCGATCGAGGATCACGCGGCGGATCTGATCGAACTTCTGGACCTGCTAAACGTGCGTAATGCCGCTATCTGCGGCCTTTCCGTCGGTGGTCTGATCGCGCAGGCGATCTATCAGGCGCGGCCTGATCTGGTGAGAGCGCTCATCCTTTCTGATACCGCAAGCAAGATCGGCTCCGCCGAGATGTGGAATGCCCGCATCGCGGCGGTGGAAAAGAATGGTCTGGCGAGCATCGTCGATGCGGTCATGGAACGATGGTTCACACCGCCGTTCCGCCAACCGGAGAACATCGCCTATCGCGGTTACTGCAACATGCTGGAACGCCAGCCGGCCGAAGGCTATGCGGCGACCTGCGCTTCGATCCGCGATGCGGATTACACCGAAGCCGCGGCACGGATAGCCGTGCCCACGCTCTGCATCGTCGGCGACCAGGACGGCTCGACTCCGCCCGACCTCGTCAGGGCAACAGCTGACCGCATCCCCGGAGCCCGCTTCGAGATCGTCAGGGATGCCGGGCACATCCCTTGCGTCGAGCAGCCGGAAGCGCTGACCGACCTGATCCGAGCATTCGTCGGAACCGTCATCACCGGAGAAAAGCGTAATGAGTGAGGCCGAGACAGACCGGCACCGCCTCGGCATGGCGACGCGGCGCGCTGTGCTGGGAAACGCCCATGTCGATCGCGCGTCCGCCAATTCCACCGATTTCGACCAGCCGTTCCAGGCGCTCATCACCGAGGCCGCATGGGGTCATGTCTGGTCGCGACCCAACTTCACCAAACGTGAACGGTCGATCGTCACGATCGCGCTTCTGGCAGCATTGGGCCAGGACGAAGAGGTCGCCATGCATGTCCGCGCCACAGCCAATACCGGTGCCTCGCGGGAGGATGTCCGTGAGGCTCTGCTGCATGTCGCCATCTATGCCGGCGTGCCCGCCGCAAATCATGCCATCAAGATCGCCAAGCGCGTCTATGATGAGATGGATGCCGAAAAGACATCGAGGGAGGAAACCTAGGGATGTCCGCCAATTCGAACCAGAGACCGGAAACCGGCGCGTTTTTCGCGCGTGACCGCGCCTGGCATGCCCCGGCCCTGACGCCTGAATACAAGACGTCGATCCTCCGCTCGCCGCAGCGTGCGCTGCTGTCGCTCGACGGCACGATCTCGGAAATCACCGGCCCGGTCTTCGGCCATTCGATGATCGGCGAGTTGGACAACGACCTGATCCACAACTACGCGCGGCCGGGCGAAAGCGCCATCGGCGAACGCATCGTCGTCCATGGCCGGGTGCTCGACGAACGGGGCCGACCGGTCCGCGGTGCCCTGCTCGAGTTCTGGCAGGCCAATGCCGGCGGACGCTACCGGCACAAGAAGGAAACCTATCCGGCCGCAATTGACCCCAATTTCGGCGGCTGCGGCCGCGCGATCACCGATGATGACGGGCATTATGCCTTCCGCACGGTCAAGCCCGGCCCCTATCCGTGGCCGAATGGTGTCAATGACTGGCGCCCTGCGCATATCCACTTTTCAGTGTTCGGACATGGCTTTGCCCAGCGCCTGATCACACAGATGTATTTCGAGGGCGATCCGATGATCTGGAAATGTCCGATCGTCAACACAATCCCGGATCGCGCGGCGATCGAACAACTGATTGCGCCACTCGACTGGGGCCAGACCATTCCGATGGATGCACGCGCCTACAAGTTCGATATCGTCCTGCGTGGGCGGCGATCGACCCTTTTCGAAAACAGGCTGGAGGGCAACTGATGGTCCAGGAGCTTCACAGGCTGAAGGAAACGCCGTCGCAGACCGCCGGCCCCTACGTCCATATCGGACTGACCCCGAATTTCTGCGACATCCGCGGCGTCTATGACAACGATCTCGGCACCGCCATGGTCAACGACCAGACCCTTGGCGAACGCATCATCATTCGTGGCCGCATCTTCGATGGTGCCGACACGCTGGTGCGCGACGCGATTGCGGAAATCTGGCAAGCGGATGGCGCCGGCCTTTACAACAGCCCGTCCGAGATGCGCGGCGCGGCCGATCCCAACTTCACCGGCTGGGGCCGCTGCCCAACCAGCGGCGAAGACGGCTATTTCGAGTTCGAAACCATCAAGCCCGGCAAGGTTCCGTTCAAGGACGGCCGCCTGATGGCACCGCATGTCACACTGTGGATCGTCGCACGCGGCATCAATATCGGCCTGCATACGCGCATCTACTTCTCGGACGAGGCAGAAGCCAATGCCGCCGACCCGCTGCTGCTGCGCATCGAGCACCGCCAGCGCGTCGAGACGATGGTCGCGCAGCGGGACGGAAACATCTATACGCTCGACATCCATCTCCAGGGACCGAAGGAAACCGTCTTTTTGGACATCTGACGCCCTGCCCTTTCGGCTCCGGGCCTCTCCGACCTACGCCATTGACAAAGCTGGCGCGGCACCGCTGCCGCGATCGGCCAGCACCTCTCGACCGTTCCGAGAGGCTCGAAAGTGTCAGAGGGTTGGCCTCGGGAGGCTCGAGCGTCGAAACCTGACGGCATCAGCCGCTCTCAGAGCTTCGGCACCCCTTCCGGTCTGATCTGCTTCTTCAGCGCAGCGATGCGGAAGATCGCGTTGGCCGCACCATAACCGAGATAATCGCGCCGCTGGACGATCTCGAAAAAGAAGCCCTCACCATAAGTGCCGCTATAGAGCTGGAAATATTCGCCGTGCTCGTCGCGATCATACAGGATGTTTTCCAACTTCAGCTTTTCGGTCAATTCCGGATCGAGCCCGAAACGCGTCTCGACATCGCCGTAGTAATTCGGCGAGATCGGCAGAGGCTTGAAGCCGTTTGCCCGTAGCGCCGCCGCGGTTTCGAAGATATCGGCGGTCTCGAAAGCAAGATGCTGGATGCCGGAGCCGAATGTCTCAGCAATGAAGTGTCCGGCAAGGGTGCGCCGGTTCTCCGCCCCGTTCAGGGTGACGCGCAGTGAACCCGAGGGGCTTTCGACGACCTGGCTGCGCACGACGCCGGACGGATCGATGATGTCGACCATCGGCGTCTTCTTCATCTCGAAGATCGACGTGTAGAACAGGACCCAGGTCAGCATTTCCTCGTAGGCAACAGTCTGGGCGACATGGTCGACCCGCAGCAGACCGGCGTCCTGCGTCCTTTCCTCGTCCTCGACCGGGACGAAGTCGATGTCCCAGATGCGGCCGAGATCGGTTTTCTCGTCGAGAAGATAGATCAGCCCTCCGCCGACCCCGCGAATGGCCGGGATGGCTACCTCGCCCGCATCCACCGGCTGGCTGAAGACCTCTGCGCCGAGAGCGGCTGCCCGGTCCAAGGCATCATGCGCATTATCGACGGTCATCGCCATCGCGTAGGCCGAGGTGCCGTGAACCGTGTAAGAGGCGCTGGCAAACCCGGTTTCCTGGGTGTTCAGCAACAGCCGGATGTCGCCTTGGGAAAAGACGCTGACTTTCTTGCTGCGATGCTGCGCGGTCTTCCTGAACCCGAGCGTGCGCAGGATGCCCGCCAGCGCGGCCGCATCCGCTTCGCTGGCGGAGAACTCCACGAAACCGACGCCTTTCACCGGGCTGCGGTCCGGCATTGCCGGCACCGTCAGTGCGGACGCGTTCGGATTGCGCCTCACCCGATCGCCCAGCGTGATGAGCGACCGGAGGCCGTCCGCCGCAATCGATTTGGCCCACCCGCCGCGGAACTGGTCGTTGAAGATTTCCAGCGAGAAGTACCCGTCATATCCGGTTTCGGCGATCGCACTGGTAAACGCTTCCACCGGGAGGTCGCCCTCGCCCGGCATGTTGCGGAAATGGCGGCTCCAGTAGAGCAGGTCCATGTCGATCAGCGGTGCATCCGCGAGCTGGACGATGAAGATCTTGTCCTTGGGGATCGATCGGATGGAGTTGATGTCTATCTGCCGCGACAGGGTGTGGAAGCTGTCCAGGATCAGCCCGATATTCGGATGATCCGTGCGCCGTACGATCTCCCATGCGTCGCGGTGATCGAAGATGTAGCGACCCCAGGCAAGCGCCTCGTAACCCACCTTCAGCCCGCGCTTGGCCGCCCGTTCACCGAGTTCATGGAAATCCGCCACCGCGCGGTCGATGCCGCCGAGCGCGATCGGCGAGACGTTCGAGCAGACCAGAACGAGATCGGTGCCGAGTTGCTGCATGATGTCGAACTTGCGTTCCGCCCGGTCGAAGAGACGCGACCGATGCGGCTCAGGCATGCCCTCGAAGTCCCTGAACGGCTGGAAGAGCGTAATTTCCAGACCATGGTCCCTGACCATGCGCCCGACATCGGCGGGCGTCCCGTCGAAGGCGAGAAAATCGTTCTCGAAAATTTCGACGCCGCTGAAGCCGGCCTGAGCGATCGCCGCGAGCTTTTCCGGCAATTCGCCGCTGATGGATACGGTCGCTATCGACGTTTTCATATCTTGACCCCGCTTGCTCGAACTCGTTTCCAGTGTTTACGGACCGACGGCGGATGCCGTTCATCCTGCCGGGTGGCTACCTTCGGTTCTCCGCCTTGCCGCATGCCGTCCGCTCAAGGCGCCGAAGACGATCGCGGGACCGATGGTGATGCCCGGCCCCGGATAGACGCCGCCCATGATCGACTGCAGGTCGTTGCCGCACGCATAGAGCCCGTCGATCGCGGATCCGTCACGGCGCAGCAGACGCCCGTTTTCATCGCCGACAAGGCCTGTCGCCGATCCGATGTCTCCCGGCCAGAGCCGGATCGCATAGAAGGGTGCGGTGTCGAGCGTACCGAGGCTCGGGTTCGGGCCATGCGCGGCATCGCCGTTCGCCTTTTCATAGACGGTCGTGCCGCGGGCGAAATCCGCATCCACACCGGTCTTCGCATACGCGTTCATGCGGCTTACGCTGTCCTTCAGCCCATCGGCGTCGATGCCGAGCTTTGCCGCCAGGTCGTCGAGCGTCGTGCCCTCGGTAAGGTATCCGTCGGCCAGGAACGGGCGGATGTTGCCACCACCTGGACGGATCATGCCGAGCCCGTATTTCTTCAGCGCTTCCGCATCCGCCACCAGATAGACCGGCATGTGGCTACCGTTCTTGTCTGCGGCATACATCGCCGAAACGAAGCGATGGTAGCTCGTGCTCTCGTTGACGAAACGGCGGCCGTCGCGCCCGACCGAAATGATGCCCGGCTTCGAGCGGTCGAAAACGAAATGCGGAAACACCGCCATCGAGCCGTCCTTGCGCTGGCGGCGGGAAACCGGCGCCCAGAAGCAGGGCTGCGCCGCGGTCTCGCCGTGATATGCTCCAGCCTCGAAGGCGAGGTCGTGTAAGGCGCCGGTGCTGCCCGGCGCCGATGGGCTGAACTCGGGAAGCGGATGCGGCAGTTTCGCGGCACGCATGACCTTGTGCTGGGCAAAGCCGCCAGTCGCCAGGATCACCCCGCCCGCTACTGCCACTGTCCGCTCGCTCCCGTCCTGGCGGAGCAGCACGCCGGTAATGCCATCTCCGTTTCCGATCAGCGACACAGTCTCCGTGTTCGTCAGGATGGTGACGTCCAGTTTCAGCGCCGCGAGCAGCAGCCGTCCGACCAGGGCATTGCCCATGACGAGCCGCGTCCCGCGACCATGGCGCATCCGGTCGCGGCAATAGCGCGCGATCAGCTTTGCGGAATAGACCGTCGACCGGAAGGATTTGCCGATCTTCATCAGTTGCGCGATATCGTCGCGATCGACCATCATCCCGCCGAGCACCGTAAATTCCGGTATCGGCGGCCGTATCATTTTCAAGTCCTCGCCGAGCACGCTCGCATCGAAGGGTATCGGCTCCAGTGCACGTCCGAAGCTGGAAGCCCCCTCGAGCTCATACATGTAATCCGGATGGAAGGGACGCGCGCGGAACTGCATGGCCGTTCGGTCTTCCAGCGTCGCGACCACTTCCCGCCCGGCGTTTAGAAAGGCATCACGCAGTACCGCCGGGCTCTGGTTGCCGACGGCGCGATCCAGAAAACCAGCGACCTTCTCGTAGCTGTCATCGGCACCGAGCTTTTCCGAGTGATGCGTCAGGGGGATCCATGTCGTCCCCGCAGAATAGGCCGAGGTGCCGCCGACATGTTCGCAACGCTCGACCAGCAGGACGCGTGCACCCTCGAGCGCCGCAAAGATCGCCGCCGAAAGGCCGCCGGCGCCCGCGCCGATCACCACCACGTCGAAGGCCTGGCTGACGTCGGTCAATTTCCGGTGCATGCGATGCTCCCCGCATTCGAGCGGCTGATAAAGATCGGACGTGCCGAATGGCGGCGATATGCGCCATCCGACTTCACGGCTAGTGGGACAGAATCTCGCCAAGGAAGGCGCGTGTGCGCTGGTGTGCGGGTGCCCGGAAGAAGGTCTCCGGGTCGTTCTCCTCGACGATCTCTCCATCGGCCATGAAGATGACGCGGTCGGCAACCTGGCGGGCGAAGCCCATTTCGTGCGTGACGCAGATCATCGTCATCCCGTCACGGGCGAGCGAGACCATCGTGTCGAGCACTTCCTTGACCATTTCCGGATCGAGCGCCGAAGTCGGTTCGTCGAACAGCATCGCCTTCGGCTCCATGCAGAGTGCCCGGGCGATCGCCACACGCTGCTGCTGGCCGCCGGAAAGCTGCGCCGGATATTTATCGGCCTGATCGCCGATGCGCACACGATCCAGATATTTACGCGCCGTCGCCTCCGCCTCGGCGCGGGACAGTTTGCGCACACGCATCGGTGCAAGGATGCAGTTCTCCAGAACCGTCTTGTGCGGGAACAGGTTGAACTGCTGGAACACCATGCCGACCTCGCGGCGCACCGCATCGATTGCGTTCTGATCGTCCTTGACCGCGTGTCCCGACACGACGATCTCGCCGCCCTGGCTTGGCTCGAGCCTGTTGATGCAGCGGATAAGGGTCGATTTTCCCGAGCCGGACGGCCCGCAAAGGACGATCTTCTCACCCTTGGCGACGTTCAGCGAAACCTTCTTCAGGGCATGAAAGGCGCCGTACCACTTTTCGACGTCGCGCATCATGATCATCGGCTGGGCGCCTGTCTGGTTTGTTGCTGGCATGGTGTTTTCCTTTCTATCTGGCGAGACCGGCGGACATGCGGCGTTCGATGCGGCGACCCCAAAGGGAAAGCGGCCAGCACATGGCGAAATACATCGCACCGACCACGCCGAACACGAGAAGCGGCCTGTAGATCTGGTTGGATACGATCGAGCCCGCGCGGGTGAGCTCGATGAAGCCGACGATGGCGGCAAGCGAGGTGCCCTTCAAAAGCTGCACCAGGAAGCCGACCGTCGCGGGAAGCGAAAGCTTGAACGCCTGCGGCATGATCACGTCGATCATCAGGCTGCGTGTATGCAGGCCAAGCGCGTCTGCAGCTTCGGTCTGACCTTTCGGCACGGCCTGGATCGCGCCGCGCCAGATTTCGCCAAGGAATGCCGAGGCGTGAGCGGTGAGCGCAATGCCCACGGCCGCCCAGCCGGGCAGGTCGAAGCCGAGCAGAGGAAGCCCGAAATAGGCAACGAAGAGCTGCATCAACAACGGCGTGCCCTGGAAGAGGCCGATCCAGCCGATGGCAATCACGCGAAGCCAGGCGCGTTTCGAAACGCGCATGAGCGCTACGATCACACCGGACACGATGCCGCCGGCAAACGCCATTGCCGTCAGGATGAGCGTCCAGCCCAATCCCTGCAGCAGATAGGTGAATTCTTGCAGACCCATTGGAAATCCTCCTCAGCGCTGCGGATAGTTGAAGGCACGGCGGCCGATCGCGGCGAGCGACCACATGGTCACCAGCGAAATCACCAGATAGATGCCCGTGAGCGTGAAATAGGTCTCGAAACTGCGGAAGGTCTCGGCCTCGATGCGCTGACCGACCGATGTCAGCTCATAGGCCGAGATCGAGGTACAGATCGCCGTCGTCAGCGTCAGGAGAATGAACTGGCTCGACAGGGACGGATAGATGGCGCGCAGCGCCGGTTTCAGCACGATGAGGCGAAAGACCTCATGCTTGTGCAGGCCGAGCGCCAGCCCGGCTTCCGTCTGCCCTTTCGGAATACTCTCGACACCGCCGCGGATGATCTCGATCGCATAGGCGCCGCCGTTCAGCCCGAGCGCGATCACCGCAGTGAGCGTCGGGTTGAGCCTGATACCCGCCATCGGCAGCGCAAAGAAGATGAAGAAGATCTGCACCAGGAAAGGCGTGTTGCGGATAACCTCAACGAAGGCCGTCACCAGAAATGACGGTATCGCGAGATGGGTTCTGAGAATGGCGACGCCGGCAATGCCGATGATCGTCGCAATCGTCATTCCGGCAACGGCGAGGAACAGGGTCCCGAGCGTCCCGTAGACGAGCGATTGCCATGCATCGGCGACCACGCTGAAATCAAGTATCATCGCCTACCTCCCTTGGCGTTGGCGGTCAGTCCCATTCGGGCTCCCAGTCGAAACGTGAATAGCGCTCGCCACGCGCCAAGGCGTGGATGGCGGCCATGTCATGCTGCGACAGTTCAAAGTCGAAAATGTCCCTGTTGGACTTCATGTTCTCGGGCTTTGCCGAGCGCGGGATGGCTCCGACATTGTCCTGCTGGATGAGCCAGCGGAGCGTGACCTGGCCCGCAGACTTCCCGTATTTGCGACCGAGGTCGTTCAACAGGTCCGAGCCGAACACCTTGCCGCGCGCGATCGGCTGATAGGCATTCAGGAGCATGCCGGCGCGGTTCATCCGGTCGAGCAGCTTCTGCTGCGAAAGAAAGGGGTGGTATTCGACCTGGTTGCAGAAGAGCTCGGCCTTGTGAACGTCGAGCGCCTCGTCGAGAAGCGCGACGGTGAAATTGCTGACGCCGATCAGGCGTGTCTTGCCTTTCGCCTTCGCCTCGGCGAAGGCCGCAAGCGTCTCGCCGAGCGGCACGTCCCTGGTCGGCCAGTGAACGAGCAGCAGATCCACATAGTCGAAGCCGAGCCTTTCGAGGATTTCATCGACCCGGCACGATACCGTTTCCGGCGCAAGATCGTTGAACCAGATCTTGCTGGTGACGAAGAGCTCGCGGCGCGGCACGCCGCTCTCTCGGATCGCCCGCCCGACCTCCAGCTCGTTTCCGTAGCGGATCGCGGTGTCGATCTGGCGGTAGCCGAGTTCGATGGCAGTGCGGATCGCCGCTTCGCCGTCCGGCCCTGTCAGCTCGAAGGTTCCGAGACCGAGGCTCGGAATTGTCTCGCCCTGGACGATCTTGGTTTCCAAGCCGGTCATTCTGCGGCCTCCGCTGCAACCTGCTGCAGGACGTTGCGTGATGCCTGCAGCGTGCGGGTCGCCCATTCGGTCGCAGAAAGCCCTGCCGACTGGCGGTCGTTTGGAATCTCGATCGCGACCGGCAGGTCTGCCGGAAGAGCCGCGAACATGCCGACCAGATCGAGCGCACCGTCTCCGGGCAGGAGCCGTTCGTGGCGAGCCGCATGGTTCAATGCCTCGCGGGTCTGCGGGATTTCCGCCGGCCCGTCGCAAATCTGGGCATAGTGTAACCATTCCGCGGGAACCGACGCTATCGTCTCGATCGACGTTCGTGACCGCGAAACATGCAGCGTGTCGATGATGACGCCCTGGTTCGGCTGGCCGGCCGCCGTCAGCACGCGAAGCGCTGCCGCAAGATCGTGCAGCTCCGACTGCGGCATGAATTCGAGATTCATGAAAAGGCCGTAGGGTTTGGCCGCCTCGCATAGTCTCACGAAAGAGGCGGTCAGCCTCGCCTCATCCGGATCGTCCCCCGCAACGAGGACAGCGCGCGCACCGAGACTGGCTGCGCATTCAAGCATGGGCAGCAGCGGCTCGGGATCGAATTGCCCGGCGATACGGACCATTTCGATGTCGAACACGCCGACACCGCTGTCGGCCATCAGCTTCTGCAGATCCCTCACCCGCGACGGAGCATCCATCAGGGGATGTGCCAGGCCGCCGGGGAACGCCGGCATAAGCCGGAAGCCCAGGTAATCGTAGCCTGCGGCAGCGGCCGCCCGCACGGCCTCTTCCGGTTCGGCGCTGCAGGTGAGGAAGGAGAGCGAGAGCTTTCTGGTCATGCCGCCGCTCTCCCCGGTGCCAGCATTTCGGCGAGCGTCACGGTGCGGTCCTCCCGCGCGGCCACATCGACCGCGAGCGTGGCGGCGAGTGTCGACATTCCGTCGCGGGCGGTGATCAGGGGCTGCGCATCGCCGCGGATGACGTCCACGAAATGGTCGAGCTGATTCACATAGGTGAGCGAGCCGTCGCCGGGACGGTATTCGCGCACGAGAGGATGCTGCCAGTGATCGTTCGCCTCTGCATGCCGCCACAGATACATGTCGGAGACGGACAGAGCCGCCTTGCGCCCGGCGAGGAACAGGCAGGGACCTGGCTGGTGGGGATGGTAAAGCGCCTGCCCCGACGTGTATTCCCAGGCCCACGGGCTGACCGCTCCATCCGAGATCAGGAAAGTGCCAAGCACGCCGTTGACGAAGCGGATCGAGACGCTGGCCGTGTCCTCGACCTCAAAGCCGCGGCGCGCGGACGAGGTGAAGGCGCGGATGCTGTCGATCTCGCCGACGAGGTAACGAAGGGCGTCTATATCGTGGATCAGGTTGATCAGCAGCACGCCGCCGCCGATCCTGCGGCGCCATTCCGTCTCGAAATAGTCGTCCGGCTTGTCGAACAGCGTCATGCCGTTGACTGCCACGAGGTCGCCGAGTTCTCCAGCGTCGATCGCACGCTTCGCAGAACGGATATCCGGGCTGTGGCGGCGCTGATGACCGACGAGCACCGGGACGCCCTTCCTTTCGGAGGCGTCGACGATGAGCCTGGCTGACGACAGGCTTTCGGCGATCGGTTTTTCGATCAGGCAGGGCACGCCGCGTTCGATGCAGGCGAGCGCTGCCGGCGCATGAAGCTGGTTCGGCAGCGCGACGATGGCGCCGTCCGGCCTGACCTCGTCGAGCATCGCGTCATAGCTTGAGAAATGCGGCACCGACAGGCGGGTTGCCAATTCGGCCGCGGCCGGCGAAGGGTCGCAGATCGCCGCGATCTCTGCTCTGCTGTTCGATGCGAGCAGGTCGGCGTGTTCCCGGCCGATCAGGCCGGCTCCCATGAGGCCAATTCGGGTCATGCCGTCATCTCCGTCATTGCACGCAGGGCGAGGCGATAGCCATAGGCGCCGAAACCCGCCATCACTGCCGTCGCGGTCCTGGAGACCAGCGACTTGTGATAGATTTCCTCGCGCTGATGGACGTTCGAGATATGCAACTCGATCTTGGGGCCGTTGAAGGTCTTCAAAGCGTCGAGAATGGCGATCGAGGTAAACGTATAGGCGGCCGGGTTGATGATGATGCCGGCCGCCTCCTGGCGGGCCGCATGGATGGATTCGATGATTTCACCCTCGAAATTCGACTGGCGGAAATCGATCGCCACTCCGAGTTCGGCTGCATCGGCCTTGAGCCAGCCATGGATCTCTTCAAGCGACGTGCTGCCGTAAATCTCCGGCTCACGTTGGCCCAGAAGATTGAGGTTCGGTCCGTTCAAAATGAAAATTGTGCGCATGTCCGTACATCCTGCTGCTGATCGAAGGCGCGGCTCACCAGCCGTGGCCGCGCCCCGGTTTCGTCATGCTGTCTGCAGAAGTGTCGCGAACGTTATTCTACGGTGAAGGGAACGCCTTCGAGCTTCTCCGGGAAGTTCGGAAGCTTGTCTTCGCCGAGCCATTTCTTGTTGATCGCCTCGAGGCGGCCATCAGCCTTGATCTTGTCGATGAACTGGTTGAGCCAGGCGTTGATTTCGCTGTCGCCCAGCTTGGTGGTGACGCCCATCCACTGTTCGTTGAAGACCAGCTTCTGCTCGAAGTCGTTGCCCGGCGCCGCCTTGTCGAGATTGATCTTGTAGGTGGTGTTGCCACCGATCGCATCGACCTGGCCGGAAACCAGCGCCTGCATGTTGGAGCTGTCGTCGTCGAAACGGCGGATGTTCGGCACATCACCGAGCAGCGTGGTGATCGACTTGTCCTGTGCTGCGCCGCGCGGCACGCCGATACGCAGGTCCTTGGCGTCCTCGATCTTCTCGATATTGTTCTTGGTGCTGGAGAGAAGAATGATCTTCAGTCCGGCATAGGGCTTGGAGAACTGAACCGCCTTGGCGCGATCCGGATACATGCCCATCACCGCCATCTGCAGATCGACCTTGCCGGTCAGGAGGTTCGGGATGCGGGCAGAAACGGCATTCGGTACGAATTCGACCTTTACTCCCATTTCCTCGCCGATCAGCTTGGCCACATCGACGTCGTAACCGATGTTCTGGCCGCTGGCGTCGATGGAGCCCCAGGGAGCCTGCTCGCCCATGACGCCAATACGAATGACGCCGGCGCTCTTGATTTTTTCCAGTGTCTGCGCCTGCACGGCCGTGCTTGCGAGCGCCATGCTGACGCCTGCGACGAGAGTGAACGCAATGCTGCGAAGTGAGAATTTGCCTGCCATGATTGTCCTCCTCAAAGGGTTGTATGCTGTCGTTATGCCTGGCCGACGAACTCCTCTTCGCCGACCTAACGCAGGTACCCGCGTTTCAGTTAACCAACCGGTTGGTTGATGTCAATCCGCGTGCTATGCTTCACGCGGACCTATCAGTTAAACTTCAAGCCGCCGCCTTTGCCCGTCGCCATCGCGAATCGGGAACGGCATCGGGGAAACCACATGGCGAATACCAAGACGACGTCCGCACAAACCGCCCTGGATCCGGGTCAACGCTCGCCTGAACGGCGCAAACGTTCGCTGCTCGATTCGGCGATCCTGGAATTTTCGACCTATGGGATTGGCGGCGCCCGGGTTGATCGCATCGCCCAGCGCGCGCGAACCAACAAAGCGATGGTCTACCACTATTTCGGCAGCAAGGAGGATCTCTACCTTGCCGCCATGGAAGACCTCTACTCGGGCATCCGCGAGGCCGAAGAGCGGCTGGACCTCGATCCGGCTGATCCCGTCGGCGCGATGAAGGCGCTGATCTCCTTCACCTTCCGATATTACATCGACAATCCCGCCTTCATCCGAATGATCAATACCGAAAACCTGCACGGCGCCGTCCACCTTCAGGCGGCAACCGGCAACATGGCGGGTCTCAACAGCTCGATCGTCAACAAGGTTTCGAAGATCGTCGAAAGTGGCGTCGCCCAAGGCATCTTTCGCCGGGTAGATCCGCTCGATCTCTACATCTCCATCTCGGCGCTCGGCTTCACCTATGTCTCCAACCGCCATACGCTGAAGATCCTGTTCGGACGCGAACTGCTGGCCGAGGACGCCGTCGAAGCTCGTCTCTCGACGATAACGGAGATGATCATGCGGTATCTGGCGGCGGACGGACATCATCACCTCGCCATCGACCGGTAATGGGCAACCGTCCGCGAAATGCCTTCGCGAAGCGGCGTGAACGGAATCGCACCGAGCAGGGATTGATTGTCGGTTGCGGCAATGTCCGGCGCCATCGGCACCGGCGCCCCCTCGAAATCGATCCTTGCGCCCGGCACCTCGTCTGCGATGGCCGCAATCACATCGGGCAGGTCCTCGCGCGATCCGCCAAGCGAAAAGGCGTGCGCGCCCTCGAACGGCATGGTCGCGGCGGCGGTGAACGCCGCAGCGACGTCGGCAACGAAGACCATGTCCTGAGGGCCTGAATAGCCGATCGTATAGGCATTCCCCAGCACCGCCTCGCGGCAGGCGAGTGTCGGTCCCGCCGTGAGACCGCTTTCACGCCCCGGCCCGTAGACCACGGTGGGGCGCAGGCCCACGCTGGCAATACCCGCATCATGCCAATAGGCCCGGGCGCTTCCCTCGCAGGCGAGCTTGAATGCACCATATTGCGTGACCGGATGGGGCGTCACCCCATCGTCCGGACCGAAAACGGCGGCGCTGCTGGCATAGGCGACGCGCGCTATCCGGTTCGCCTTGGCAGCCTCGAAGACATTCAGCGTGCCGATCAGGTTGACCGTTGCGCCGAGAACGGGATCGGCCTTGCAGGCCGGGGTGAGCAATGCGGCAAGATGGATGATTCCCGCGCAGTCGCGCGCCGCCTCGGTTACCGCGGCGCCATCGGCAATGTCGCCCTGAAACCACTCCACGCCGTCGGCCTCCTCCCCAGCGATTTCACGCAGGATGCGGCGATCCGTCGTCCGGTCGAAGATGCGGACGTCGCACCCCTTCGCCCTCAGGGACTTCAGGATCCATCCGCCCAGGAAGCCCGCACCACCCGTGACCAATATCCGCGTCATTGGGCTTCCCTCATGTCTTCCGCCGTCAGCGAAAACGCGGTTTCATAGATATTGGTGACGGGGCCGGAGAGGATCCCGCTGCCGACTGCCAGTCTCTCGACTTCCGGCAGCGCCGAGTGCAAGCCGGGGCTTGACGATCCTTCGATCAGGATCACGACGTCGAAGCCGCTCTCGCTCATCTGCTGGCGCAGTTCCGTTTCTCGCGTGCGAACGCTCGATACCTCGTTCCGCGAAATACCGATATGGACGCAGGAAACACCGCGTACAGCCAGAAGGCTTTCGGCCAACGCCTGCCCTCCGGCCTTCAGTTTTCCTTCCCCATCATCGCCGGCAAGATCGAAACGAATCGTCGCCATGCTGCCACCGTCGCCATTGCCCGCAGAGGCGATCCGCTCGCAGGCAACACGCAGAAAATTGCGGAAGCTCGGGGCCACCGATGCGGTCCATGGCGTCGGGCTGTTGAGCCGCTCGAGATAGGCGGGCGAACGGAAGGTCTCAACATTCTCTCCGGCATAGACCGTGCCGAAAACATAACGGGACGCACCCGGAGCCTGCAGCCGCTTGCCGGTGGTAAAGCCCGGTATCGACAGGCGTTCCGGCATGTGCTCGCGCGTGTGCCACTCGATATATTCGCTTTCGGCCCCTTCCTCGATGTCATGCCACATCGCCAGAAAGGCTGATCCTTTCAGTCCCATTCCTATCCTCCCTTCCTGCCTGGACGCGCATCCTCATACGCTTGACAAGCAGGTCATTTCCAACTCATGTAGCCTACTAGAATGTTAGTATGTGCCAAATGTCAAGCGCAGCCAACCAGCTTAACGGATGCGTGAAGACGGCAGGCAGAAGCCGAGACCCGTGAGGACGGGCTCGAACGTCAGGGAGGAATGACACATGGCGGACCAGGAAACTTCACGCGTAGCGATCGTAACCGGCGGCGCCGGCGGGCTGGGCTATCCCATTGCCGCTCGACTGGCCGCAAAAGGCCACAAGGTTGCCCTTTGGGATATCAATCGCGAACGGGTCGAAGAGGCCGCCGCCAAACTGCCCGGCGCAAGGGGATATGTCGTCGACGTCATGGACCCTGCAGCGGTCGACGCGGCAACCAGGAAGGTGGTTTCGGAGATGGGACCGCTCGGCATCCTCGTGACCAGCGCCGGCCATAACGGACCGCTGGAAAAATTCGAAAACTACCCGCTCGACGGCTGGCGTTTCGTGATGTCGCTCAATCTCGACGCGGTTTTCTACTGCTGCCAGGCCGCGGTGCGCGAGATGCTGAAGACTGGTTATGGCCGTATCGTCAACATCGCCTCGATCGCCGGCAAGGAAGGCAATCCCAACGCCGTTGCTTATTCCGCCTCCAAGGCGGGCGTGATCGGCCTTACCAAGTCGATCGGCAAGGAACTGGCGACCACGCAGATCCGGGTCAATTGCGTGACCCCGGCAGCGATCGAAACCGAGATGATGAACCAGCTCACACCGGAGTTCAAAGCCTATGTTACGGCGAAAATCCCCGTCGGCAGGCTCGGCGAGGCTGATGAGGTCGCAGCGCTGGTGAACTGGCTCGCCTCCGAAGAATGCTCGTTTTCCACAGGAGCCGTCTTCGACGTCTCCGGCGGCCGCGCGACCTATTGAGGTTTTGGCCATGTATCAGAACCATCCCCTTTCGCTTGCCTATCTGACGGTATTCGGCTGCCCGCCGGTCGAGAACGTCAAGGTTGCTGCCGCTTGCGGTTACGACATGGCGAGCCTGCGGCTCGTCGCTCCGCACGGCCTCGAGCTTGCCCATCCGATCGTCGGCAACTCTGCCCTCATCCGGGAGATCCTCTCGGTTGCCGCAGATACCGGCATATCCTTCTACGACGGGGAAGTATTCACGTTGCTTCCGGAAACCGACGTCGAGACCTGGCTGCCGATCATCGAGACCGCCGGTGAATTTCGAATGCCGGTAATGCAGATCACCTGCGAGGATACTGATCTTTCTCGCGCGGGCGACAAGCTCGGCCGCATAGCCGACGCCGCGGCGCAACACGACATCAAAATGGCCATAGAATTCATGCGCTGGCGATCCACCGCGACGATCCACGATGCCGCCCGTCTTGCCGCCGCTTCCGGGCGCGGCAATGTCGGCCTGCTGATCGACGCGTTGCATCTATCCCGGTCCGGAGGAAGCCCCGCCGACGTTGCGGCCCTGCCGGAAGGCCTCGCCGTCTATCTTCAGCTCTGCGACGCTCCCGCGCAGCAACCGACCGACAATGCAGGCTGCATCGCGGAAGCGAGAACGGCGCGTATGTTCCCCGGCGAGGGCGAACTATGGCTGAAGGAACTGATGGCTGCCCTGCCCTCGGATGTTGTGATCAGTGTCGAGACGCCTCACAAGGGTGATTCGGCATTGAGTTTTACCGAGCGGGCTGAAAAGGGAATGGCGACAGCACGCCGCTTCCTGGACAATCTGGCGAGTTGACCAATGCACGCCGGGCGTGTTGGTTAGCGCCCGGCGCCCGCGTGGAAAATTGATCTGCGGGACGGGCGCACGTTCCCGGTCTAGGTCGGGCTGGAAGGGCATGAAAATGGATTCAAGACCAAGATCTTCGCTGGGTGCCCGCGTGACCGAGCGACTCCGCCGGGCGATCATCGACGGCGAACTCGAACTCGGCGACGCCCTGTCGGAGGACAAGCTCGCCACGACGCTCGGCGTCAGCCGCAGTCCGGTGAAGGAAGCGATTGCGACGCTCGAACAGCAGGGACTGATCGACGTGCGGCCGCAGCGCGGCAGCTTCGTCTTCCTGCCGACGCGGGAGGACACCCAGAACCTCTGCGAGTTCCGCAAGACCGTCGAGCTCGAGGCGTTGCGTCTGGCCATGGAGCGCAAGCGGGAAGAAACGCTCAGCGCCATGCGCGCGGCGGCCGAAGACATGCTTGTCGCCTTCGAGGCCGGCGACAATCTGGGCAGCGCGCGCGCCGACGATCGGTTTCACGACGCCTCCCTGGACAACTGCGGCAACCCTTATCTCGTCAATGCCTACCGCCTCGTATCCAGCAAGGTTGCGGCCCTTCGCTCTCACCGCTCGACCCTTCCGAGCCGCGACAAGGCGAGCGCCGAACACCTGGCCATCGTGAAACTGCTGGAAGCCGATCGTATCGCCGAAGCGCTGGACTATCTCGGCACTCACATCCTGATGATGGCGGAGCGATACGGCCTCGATGAAGGCCCCGCGAGGGTGACGGGAGGCCGTGCGGCGCGCAGCGCAAAACTGGATCACATCGGCCCGCTTCTGGACTAGCGCGAAAACGGCCCGGCCTCGCAGCCGCAGCGGTTCCAGCCGCGACCGACATCGCCATAGGCCTCGCAGCCCTCGTCCGTCACGGCCACGGTATCCTCCAGCTTGATGAACCCGAGGCGCGGATGCTGCCAGGTGGTTTCAATCGACAAAACCATCCCGCTCTCCAGCGGCGTTGACCGGTGCGACGCGGGATATGGAATGGGCCCGTCGTCGAGAAGCCTCGGCGCTTCGTGGGATATCAGCCCCATACCATGCGCGACGAAGCTCAATCGCCCTTCCCTCTCTTTCGACATCAAGGGGGCAACCGCCGAAAATATGTCTCCACCGATTGCACCGTTGCGAATAGGCACTCTCGCGGCCTTCTGGATCCGGTCGATTTCAGCCAGCACGTCCTGAAGCTCCAGCGACGGTTCGCCGACGATCCCCATCCGGCACAGATCGCCGATATAGCCGCGATAATTGCCGCCTGAATCGAGCGAGATGATATCGCCTGCCGCAAGCCGCTGTTCGGAGGGAGCGCGGTTCAGGCTTTTCCCGGCCGTGATGAGACAGTATTCAAACAACAAGCCGCGCTCGACTTCCTCACGGCGAAGGATTTCGACGACATCCTGCTTCGTCTGGCCCGGCACGATGCGGGAGAAGGTCGCCAGCATGGCGTCGACCACCCTCTCGGATGCCTCTCTGAGATCTGCAAGTTCGGTTCCGGTCTTGACTGCGCGCAGGGCCTCAAGCGTCTCGACGCAGTCCGCAATTGTAGCGTTCGGCAGGTTCGAGCGAAGGACCTCGAACGCGTCCGCAGGCAGGAAACCCAGCTCCGCCCCGATCGAAGACATCTTGGCCCCAGAGGCGACGAGCGTCTCGATGCAATAGTGCATGGCATCGGTTGAACCGCGTGCTTTCAGCATGAGATTGCCCGGCCACAGGCGATCGAGATCGCGCTCGTAACCTTCGTTCGGATTGCCGATATAGGCGGCAAGATCGGGACGTCCCCTGACATAGATCAGGATCGGCAGATACCGGCTGAGCCCCGTCGCATCCATGTAGTCGAACATGAAGAAGCGATAGCCGCCGAGCAGATACTGAATGTTGTGCTTCGAGGAGACGAGCAGCACGTCGAAGTCCTTTTCCTCCATCAACCGGTCGAGCAATGCGCAGTCGAACGGCGGTGTGAGGTCCGGTTTAAACGCGCTCATCGGCCCCTGCCTCCTGTCTTGAGGCATCAATGCCCTCCATGAAATGCCGGCAGGTCTGCAACGCGTGTCGGCTCCAGGCCGACGGCCCCATCGCAGCAAGCCTTGAATGGCTCGGTATCTCTATGCTGACGATCAGGTCCCGGGGGAGTGCCTTCACCATGCCCGTGACATCCACGCCACCTTCGCCGGGCAGAAGCCGCTCCTGGCGGGCGGTGAACAACAGCTCTTCCCTCTCCGTCGGTATTCCGGCAGGCGCATCGCAGATCTGGAAATAGCGCATTCGCCCGGGTTCGATCGCCGCGATATCGGCAAGCGACGTCGCCGAACGGGCCACGTGTATGAGGTCGATCAGGAGTTCACCATTTTCCCGCCCCGCATCGGAAACCACGCGCCGTGCCGCGGCAGCGTTGTTGAGCGCCGTCCAGGGTGTGAATTCGAGGTTGACGCTTAGGCCAAACGGAGCGGCCGCATCGCAAAGAGCCCCGAATGTCTCGGTGAGGCGCTTCTCGTCCGGGTCGTCGCCCGCCACGACGATGGTCTGCGCGCCGATCTCGGCCGAAGCTTCCAGCATGGGCAGCCACAGGTCGACGGTGTTGACCCCGTCTATCCGCGCGATTTCGACATCCAGAACGCCGACGCCGGTGTCGGCGATGCGCCGCATCGTCTCGCGCAGCATGGTCGGATCGTCCATCAGCGGAAAGGCCTGCCCGCCTGCGACCGCCGGCATCATCCGCACGCCGGCCAGATCATAGCTGGCCTCGGCCGCCAACTCGATCATCCTCGGCGGACTGACCTCCACCGTCATGTAGGAAAGCGAATAAAGACGGCTCACTCCGGTTCCTCCCAAAATCGTTCTGCAGACAGACACGCAGCCAATCCCCTCCAGGCAGCGCAGCGACTTGTTGACATACAGTACCTCAGAGAGCAGTTTTGTCCATATTTTTCGAGGAGGAATAAATGAAAGCGCTCGTGTATTTGGGCAAGGAAAGCATGGGGTACCGCGACGTCCCCGAACCGGAAGCAGCCTCCGGTGGCGTGATCGTTAAGGTCCATGCCTGCGGCATCTGCGGTTCGGACATGCACGGCTATCACGGACACGATCCGCGCCGCGTTCCACCGATGATCATGGGCCACGAGATGGCAGGCGTGCTGGAGAGCGGCCCCAGCGCGGGGCGGCGCGTGACCATCAACCCGCTTCTCACCTGCGGCCGCTGCAACGAATGCCTGTCCGGGGCACCGCAACTCTGCGAGGAGCAACGCAATATCGGCCTGCCGCCGCATGCGGGCGGCTTCGCCGACAGGATCGTTGTGCCGGGAACCAGCCTCGTCGAAATCCCGGACCATATGGATTTCCCGACGGCAGCCTTGTCCGAGCCTGTGGCGGTCGCCTATCACGCAGTGCAGATCGGAATGCGTAACCTGCGACGTCCTCTATCGGCCGCCAGGGTCGTCGTTCTGGGAGGCGGCGCGATCGGACTGGCAACGGCGCTGGTCGCGATAACTCAGGGTGCTGCGACTGTCATGCTGGGTGAAACGAGCGCTACGCGGCGCGCGACGGCCCAGGCCGCCTCCGATGCAATCGTCGCCTATGATCCGCTTGGCGAAGCTCAGATTGAGCCTGCCTCCGCGGATCTGATTTTCGATGCTGTCGGCGCCAGGGCGACCCGGGAGGCTGCCTTCAGGCTGGCCCGGCGAGGCGCCACCATCGTCCATCTGGGGCTTCTGCCCGGATCCGAGGGGGTCGACGTCAGAAGGATGACGCTGGCCGAGATCGCCTTCGTCGGCTCCTACTGCTATTCGATGACGGATTTCAGGGAAACCGTGGCCTTGCTCGCCTCCAATCGCCTCGGCCCGCTGAACTGGGTCGAGACCCGACCGATGGCCGAGGGCGCGAAGGCTTTCGCCGATCTCGACAGAGGTGATACGAGCGCCGCCAAGATCGTTCTGATGAACTGACTTGGAATGGCCCCGCGAAGTCCCACCGGATGATGGGCTACAACGGGCAGGCACAGACCGGACAGACAGGGGAACGATAGACAACAGATGAAGAAAAGCCCGATCAGCCGCCCCCAGTCGCTTGCCGCAACCGTCGCCGACCGCATCAAGGCGGCGATCCTTGCCCGCGAACTCGCGCTCGGCGAAGCGCTCTCGGAAGACAAGATCGCCACCGCCATGGATGTAAGCCGCACGCCCGTTCGTGAAGCGCTTGCGATCCTGCAACTCCAGGGCCTCATAGTGATCCTGCCGCGCCGCGGCAGCTTCGTCTTTCAGCCCAGTCGCGAAGACATTCGCCTTCTGGTGGAATACCGCATGAATATCGAGCTGCGGGCGGCGCGTCTGGCCGTGAAACATGCACCCGGCGGGCTCCACGACGCCATGGTCAAAGCTCTGGAGGACATGGTCCGGGCGCGCGAGGCGGACGACGCTCTGCTATACGCCCGGGCGGATGGCGATTTCCACAACGCCTTCTTCGAGCACAGCCATAATTATCTGTTCGCCGAAGCATACGACATCGCGGCGGGCCGTATCGCTGCCCTTCGCGCCCATCTTTCCGACGAGCTCAAGCTGCATCGTCGAATGACCTACGAAGAACACCAACAGATGGCCGAAGCCGTAAAAGCACGCGACCCTAGCAAGCTATGCTCGATCCTGCGGGCACATATCTCGGCCATGGGACCAAACTATATCCATGCCCTGGAAGCACTCCGCAGGGGAAAACCGCGACTGGCCTGAACGCCGCCTGGCGCGACTTGGAGATTACCAGAGGTCGGCGTGACGGTTGACGTCCTTGTAGAGGAGGTAGCGGAAGCGGCCCGGTCCGCCGGCGTAACATGCCTGGGGGCAGAACGAGCGCAGCCACATGTAGTCGCCCGCCTCGACCTCGACCCAGTCCTCGTTGAGGCGATAAACCGCGCGGCCTTCGAGCACATAGAGGCCATGCTCCATGATATGCGTCTCCATGAATGGAATGACGGCGCCTGGCTCGAAGGTGACGATGTTGAGATGCATGTCGTAGCGCACGTCGGACGGATCGATGAAGCGGGTCGTTGCCCAGCGGCCCTCGGTATCCGGCATCGGGTTGAGCACGCATTCATCCTCATGGGTGAAGATCGCCGGCGGCGCATCCAGCCCCTCTACGACCTTGAATGCCTTGCGGACCCAGTGAAAGCGGCAGGCACCCTGGGTGGGGTTGGCGAGGCTCCAGCTCGATCCCGCCGGCAGAAACGCGAACGAGCCTTCGCGAAGCTGGTGAGCCTTGCCATCGAGCGTAATCGTGCAGCCGCCCGCGACGACGAAAATCGCCGCCTCGGCACGCGCGTCCGGTTCCGGACGGGCGCTGCCGCCGCCGGGAAGAACCTCCATGATATATTGAGCGAAAGTCTCGGCAAAGCCGCTCAACGGGCGCGAGATGATCCAGGCACGCGACTTTTCCCAATGCGGAAGCACACTGGTGACGATATCGCTCATTACCGTCTTCGGGATCACGGCATAGGCGGTCTTGAACACGGCCTTGCTGGATAGAAGTTGCGTCTGCGGCGGCAGGCCGCCCACGGAAGAAAAGTATCGGCCTTCGGTCATGCTGTCTCCCCGTCTGTCGGTCGTCCAGCTTTAAGCGCGGGGACAGATTTCAGCAATCGGCAAACGACGGAGATGCTCGGATCGGGGCTGACCAGGGCCAAGTGCCTATTCGTCGCCGGAAGTGGTCGGTTCGCCATCCTCGTTATGGCGACGATATCTTATGATCGCCGGCGAGAACCACAGATAGATGCCTATGATGACGGCGCCTGCACTGACGCATAGGAGAAAATAGACATGCGCCAGCGCATTGTCCTCGGATAGCGCCGCCATGCACAGAGGCAAGGCTCCGCCGAATACCGCGTAGGAGACAGTGTAGGAGAACGAGACGCCACTGAACCTGACCTGCGGCGGGAATGACCGTATCATCACGACGGGTACCGCCGTCGCGACCGCACCGGATAATCCGATGACCGCACTCACGATGCAGAGATAGTTCATCCCGGTGCTTTCAAGCGTCGCGAGGGCGCAGGCGCCCGCAGCCAGAAGCCCTCCTCCCACGATAAAGACGCTCGCCGGCCCGGCATAGTCGACGGCAATACCGGCGAGGATCACCGCCAGCATCCTGAAGGCGGCGCTGATGCTGGTGATCGTCAAGGTCTCCAGACGGCCGATATAGTGCAGTTTCTGCAGGATGGTCGGCATGAGCAGCGACAGCGTCAGCACGCATGCCGCCACCACCCACGTACACAAGACGGATATGACGATGCCGCCCCTGTAATGCTTCAGCACGGTCCGGAGAGGCGGCTCGGGAATGAGCGAGCGATGTGCCCGAAGCGCCATGAAGACGGGCGTTTCGTGCAGCATCCTTCGCAGATATACGGCTATGACCCCAAGCATGCCGCCAAGCAGAAAAGGCAATCGCCAGCCAAAGTGGAGCATATCCTCGGTCGACAGCGTGGTGGTGATGGTCTCCATCACCACGGAGCCGAGAAAGACGCCGAACGCGAGACCCGCGCCGACGATGCCGCAGGCGAAGCCGACGCGCTCCGGCGCGATATGCTCCGACGCGAAGGTCCATGCGCCTGGAACCTCTCCTCCGATGGCGATGCCCTGAAGAATGCGAAGCAGCATCAGGATCACCGGCGCGGCTATGCCGATCTCCGAATAATCCGGCAGAAAGGCCATGGAGAGGGTCGAGCTTGCCATCAGGAGGATTGAAAAAAGAAAGACGTTCCTGCGCCCGAAAAGATCGCCGAAATGTGCAAAAACAACACCGCCAAGCGGGCGGAAAAGATAGCCCGTCGCGAATATCCCGAATGTCTGCACCGAGACCAGCCAGGCCGGCAGATGTGGCGGGAAGAACAGGGTGGCGATGAAGTCAGCAACGAAGATGAATATTACAAAGTCATAGAATTCCAGGGCACCTCCCGCGGCCACGAGACAGAGTGTCTTCAGGCTATGACGATGCGTCACAGCCGGTCCGACTGCTGGCGAATATGGGGGGCGCGACATGCAATCGACCTCAGTTGCGTCGAGCGCAACAGAGCCATCCAAAGCGAACCTCATATTCTGAAAGTTAGCCGTCGCGTTACATATGAAACTTCTCAGCTTCGCGCCGATCCGCCGTGCCGAAACTGCCTTTGGGGGCACATGCAAGCCTGTTGAAAGACCGGCTATTTCGCCCTAGCTGCGCATCGCACGCAAACGCCTGATCTCATCGAGCAATTGCTGCGGATGATAGGGCTGATCCAGCGGCCCCTGTTCGCAGAGGTCACCGGCCACCTCCGCCGTTCTGCTCAGCGACTGGGTCAGGACGACCTGCGCTTCACCGCCCTGTTTCCTGACATGGGTCGAGAGATCGAAGCCGCTGCCGTCGCGCATCGCCACGTCCGAGACGATAACATCGACCGTGTGATGCTCGACGCTGAGCTTTGCATCTTCGAGACCGGTTGCCTCGATGACCCGATATCCGCATTCGCGCAGATATTTCGCTACTGCCGACCGCTGCAGGGCGTCGCTGCTCACCACCAGAATGGTCTCAGCCGTTTCCGTCTGCATGAGGCTCTCCCTTAAAAAGCGCGCGAAGCGTATCCGCGACGTTCCAGACAGGTTTTCTCAGAAACAGGTCGCAGAAGCGCTGATCCACATCCTGGCGGGCATCGCCGGTCATCATGGCAATCTTCATGCCCCGATGATGGGTGCGGACGTGGCGGGCGAGATCGATGCCGTTCGCCTGGCCCGGCATGTCGATATCCGTCAGCAGGAGATCGAATTTCACGCCATAGCGCAGCAGATCCATCGCCTCGTCGGCGGAAGAGACCTCGATGACTTCCCAGCCGATCCTCCGCAGATTGTCGGCGGCATCCATCCTGAGGAGGAATTCGTCTTCGGCAAGAAGCACGCGGATGGGCGATGCGTCCACGCCGGGCCTGCCGCCCACATATGCCGGGATCATACCGATCTTGCCTCTCGCCCTACGCGACCTGACGTCAGAAATACCTGACACTGTCTTTTGTTCCCGATCTAGCCGATCGATTGACGGTCGCCAAGAGACCGGTGTGGCACTTCAAACACATTAGCGGGCGGCCATATGGACTCTCGCCCGTCACTCGCACAAGCTGATCGCTAAAGATGGCCATTCCAGCGAGGAGGCGGCGGTCTTTCCAGACAACAGCAATCTCAAATGTCATACTCATATAACATTCAGAAATAAAATTTCGCTCGAATTCGTCGGGAAATTCGGCGCGCTATGATTGAATTTATGCGCTTGTGTCGTCGTGAAGCCTGTGCATATTGTTATATCAATAAACAAAAATGGGAACTTCGATATGGGAACGGGCGCGATCGACGCAGTCGTCAACATATGGACCGAGGAGGCCCTTGCCGGCCGGCCGGACCGCAATGATTTCTACACGGGCAAGGTGAAGGTCGACCGGGGCACATTCGAAGGCGTCTCGCTCGAAAACATGATCCGGCGCATGGACGAGGCCGGCATCGAGCGCTCCATGCTGATCGCCGCCAAGGTCGGTCCGGCCGATCACCGCGCCTGCTACCACGTGCCCTACAAGCTGGTTGTCGACGCAGTCCAGAAATATCCCGACCGCTTTCTCGGCCTTGCTGGCGTCGACCCGACCGAGGGCATGCGCGGCGTCCGGGAACTGGAAATGCTCGTGCGTGAATACGGCTTCATCGGCGCACATACCTATCCCCACTGGTTCGAGCTCGCGCCCGACCATGCCCGCTACTATCCCTTCTATGCCAAATGCGTCGAACTCGACGTGCCGATCCAGCTGCAGGTCGGGCAGTCGCTCGTCTACGACAAGAGCTTTCCCCGCCGCAGCACCGGCCGTCCGATCACGCTCGACGCCGTCGCCTGCGACTTTCCCGAACTGAAGCTCATCGGCATCCATATCGGCATTCCGTGGACGGAAGAGATGATTGCCATGGCCTGGAAGCACGAGAATGTCTTCATCGGCTCGGACGCCCATGCGCCGCGCTACTGGCCGCAATCTTTCATCCATTACATCAACACCTACGGGCAGGATAAGGTGATCTTCGGCACCGATTTCCCGGTCCTCGATTTCGGCGAGACGATGCGCCAGATCGACGAACTCAACCTGCGCCCGGGGCCGAAGCAGAAATTCCTGCGCGACAACGTGATCCGCATCTACGGGCTCGACGCGAAATGAACCTCGCCGAAGCCATCGAGATCAACGCCAAGGCGCGGCCCGATCACATCGCGATCATCGAGGGCGACCGCCGGCTGACCTACCGCGAACTGGCGGGAGCGATAGCTACCGCCGCCGCGCGGCTGCAGACCGCCGGCGTGGGCCGCGAAGACATTATCGGCCTCTGTCTCAAGGACAGCGCCGAACACCTGATCTTTCTCTATGCGCTCGCCCGCATCGGCGCAGTCATCCTGCCCATGGACGTGCGCTGGACCGAAGCGGAAAAGCTGCGCGTCGCCGCGCATTTCGAAACAAGGTTCATTCTGGTGGAGTCGGACAGCGATCCGGTTGGCGACCTGCAGATGCTCGCCTGGGACGCGCTGCCCGAAGAGACGGATGCCGCCGGCGCAATCCTGCCCGGCGATGACATTCCCCTTCTCCTGTCACTGTCTTCCGGCACGACGGGCCGCCCCAAGGGGCCGCGCATCACCCACACGCAGATGCTGCGGCGCTTCTGGACGCACTGGATCAATCTCGGCCTCAACAGCACCGATCGCTATGTCTCGGCGACCCCGCTCTATTTCGGCGGCGGACGGACTTTTGCAATGTCCGTGCTCTTTTCCGGCGGCACCGTCATCCTCTTTCCGCCGCCATTCGATGCCGCCGATCTCTGCGCGGAACTCGACCGTGTTTCCGCGACCAGTACATTCCTCGTACCGACGCAGTTGCGGAAGCTGCTCACCCAGAACATCGCCAGCCTCGCGCCGGTCGGCAAGCTGCGGCTGCTGATATCCAGCGGCGCGCCACTCGATGGCGACGAGCGCGTCGCGATCTCGAAACTCTGCACAAATTTCGTGGAATACTATGCCTCGACGGAAGGCGGCGGAATATCGCTTGCGACACCCGACACGCGCCGCCTGCAGCCGAACGCTGTCGGACGTCCGGTCTTTGGCGTAGAAGTGGAGGTCGTGGACAACGATCACGCGCCTCTCCCGGCAGGCGAGATCGGCCGTTTTCGCTATCGCGGCCCCGGCGTCGCAACCGGTTATTTTCGCGACGAGGATATCGACCGGGAAACCTTCCGCGACGGCTGGTTCTATCCGGGCGACCTTGCCGAGATCGACGAAGCCGGACACGTCATCCTGCGCGGTCGCGCAAAGGACATGATCATCCGCGGCGGGGTCAATATCTATCCGGGCGAGATCGAAACGATCCTGCGCGAACACCCTTCCATTTCGGAAGCCGCCGTGGTGGGATGGGCATCGCAGCGGCTGGGCGAGGAGGTTGCAGCCTTCATCGTAGCAGCCGAGCCGGTCGATGATACGGATCTCAAGCTGTGGTGCGCGGAAAGGCTGGCGCCCTACAAGCTGCCGAAGGCATTCTTCCGGGTCGACGACCTGCCGCGCAACAGCGCAGGCAAGGTTCTGAAGGCGGAGCTGGCGGCCGGATTGCCGACTTCAGCTGCTTAAAAAACCGCAAGGCGCGGTTGCGCACCGAGCATCCTGTGTTAATGTTATGTCAATATAACAAATAAGAACTTCAGAGGGTGATATGCAGGCTGAAAAGCCGTGGGCGGGCCAGTCATGGCCGCGCACCGCGTCCGGTCGTTCATCGTTGGTGGAGCCGCTTCCGCATCACATCAGCTGTGATGCGCTGCACGTCAATTTCCGCGCCGATCCGGCGCGCGTCGCGCATTTCCTGCCGCCGGGTCTGGAGCCGCTCGATACCGGCGATGGCTGGGTGATGATCGCCGAGATGGCCAAGGTCAGCACCGGCAATCCCGAACAGATGTGGCGCGACCCCGCGCGGTCCTCCTACAATGAATGCGTGCTCGGCTTCTACTGTCGGTTCGGTGATCGGATCGGCCGCTACAGCGCGCTTGTCTGGGTCGATCGCGACTGGTCGCTCGGAATGGGCGCCATCTTCGGCTGGGGCAAACGGCTCGCCTCCGTCGATCGCACCCGCTTCCAGTCCACCAATCCGGCATTCTCTGGAAGCAGCTACCGGCTGGGTGGAACCGTCACCCGCCACGGCCACCCGGTCCTGCGCATGTCGATCGACTTCGACAAGGATGGCGAGGTTGTCAAAAGCCTTCCCGGCCACGGCGGATCGACTTTCCTCTACCGCTATATCGCAAGCCCCGGCCCGGACGTTGCCGATGTCGAGCAGCTGTTCGAACTTCCCTTCACCAATGTCTCGATGGGCGAGATCCGCCCCGGCCGCGGTGAGATCGAATTCTTCGATGCCGAAGACGAGGAAGTCACAGTGCTCGGCACAGTCGAGGTGACCGGAGGCTTTTCCTATCAGCGCGGCTGGACGACCGACCGGACGGCCCGGCTGCTGCATGACTATTCGGGCGAATAGAACCGACCCGGTGCGCATAAGAACCAACGACAATAAAGAGGGTAACATGAGCACATTCGAACTGAACCGACGCAATTTTCTCATCGGCGCCCAGGCTCTGGCGGTGGGAGCTGCACTTCCTGCCATGCCGGGCATCGCCCGGGCGCAGGACATGGTCAAGATGACCTACCTGACGCCCTTCGGCTACATCATCGGCTTTTCCGAGGCGCTCTATGCCGACAGCGCCGGTATCTTCAAGAAGCATGGACTCGACGTGACCGTCGAAGGCGGACGCGGCTCGTCGATGGCCGTCCAGCAGGTGACGGCCGGCAATGCGCTCGTCTCGCGTACCGGCGGCACCGACCTGATCAAGGCCTATGCCCGCGATCCCTCGATCGTCGCCGTCGGCGAGATCTACCAGCGCGACCTCTTCTACGTCATCAGCTCCAAGGATGCGCCGATCGCAAAGCCGGAGGATATGGCGGGCAAGACGATCGGCATCGTTTCGGCAGCCGGCGCCACCGAAAACCTCCTGGACATGATGCTGGCCGCTCGCGACATCCCGAAGGACGAGGTCAAGCGTGAGGTCGTGGGCAACGCGCCCGCCGCCTTCCAGCTGATCAAGCAGGGCCGTATCTCGGCCTTCATCGCCACAAACGACACAGCCTTCCAGCTGCAGTCGACCAACGAGCCGGTCCTCGCCTGGTCGACCGACGAGATCGCCCGCTGCCCCGGTCAGGTCTACATGACTTCCAAGGCGCAGCTCGCCGAGAAGAAGGATGTCATCGCCAAGTTCCTGGCTGCCATCTATGAATCCGTCGGCGCGATCGCCGGTGCCACGGACGTCGCCCCGATCCTCGCCTCGATGAACGACAAGTACCAGCTTGCCGAAGCCGCCCGCGACGACAAGGGACTTGCCGTCCTCCAGTATGCCGCCAAGAACCTCAAGCGGGCCGAGACCGAAAAACTGAAGTCGAATGCGGAAGCATGGACATCCGCCTACGGCCTGATGGTCAAGGCCGGCCTCATTCCGGAGCTTGCCGACCAGAACTTCTACGACGACTCGGCGCGCCTGCTGGCGTTCCCGTGATGTCCGGGACCGCAGGCACGGCCCTCATCGTCATCGATCCGCAGGTGTCGTTCTGCGATGCCACGGGATCGATGGCGCAGCAGGGACGGCCGATCGACACGATGCGGGAAGCGGCGATCCGTTGCGACGGGCTGGCGGCGACGGCACGCGCTGCCGGCGCAACGGTGATCTGGACGCGCATGGTCTTTGAGCCCGATTATTCGGATGGCGGCGAGCTGATCGCCTCCATCCGGCCCGGGCTCGCCAAGATCGGCGCGTTGAGGCGCGGCAGCGGCGACGAGTGCCTGTCGGAGATCGTGCATCCCGCCGAGGATGACATCGTCATAGACAAGACCCGCTATTCCGCCCTTGTCGGCACGGGGCTCGAAGCCCTTCTGGCCGAGCGAAATATCGCCAGGGTGTTCGTCAGCGGCGTCACCACCTCGATGTGCGTTGAGAGCACCGTCCGCGACCTCGGCCAGCGCGACTACAAGACCTTCGTCGTCACGGATGCCTGTGCCGACTTCGATGAGGCCCGGCACGAAGCATCGCTTGCCGCCATGGCCTTCGGGTTCGCAAAGCTCGTCACGATCAAGGAGGCGGGCAGCATGTTGGATGGAACAAGAGCATGACAGTCAACGCAGCATTGGCCGATCCGGCCCCCACAAGCGCCAAGGGCGCAGGCATCCGGCTTTCCAAGGTCGAGCAGCGCTACGGTGTGGACAAGGGTACAGTCCTGGCGCTGACCGGCGTCAATCTCGATATCGCCAAGGGTGAGTTCCTCGTCCTGCTCGGCCCCTCCGGCTGCGGCAAGACGACCCTGATGCGCATCATCGCCGGCCTTCTGAAATCCACCGAAGGCACGGTCGAGATCGACGGCCAGCCGCTGTGGAACGGCAACCGGCGCAACGACAAGGTCATGCAGGAACTCGGCGTCGTCTTCCAGGACGCCAACATGTTCCCGTGGATGACGATCGAGGACAATATCGCCCTTCCTCTCAAGCTCCGGGGTGTCGGCAAGGAGGAGCGCCGCCGCCGCGCGGCAGAGCTCTGCGAACTGGTCGGCATCACGGGTTTCGAGAAACGCTGGCCGCGCGAACTGTCGGGCGGCATGCGCCAGCGCGCCGCGATCGCCCGCGCGCTCAGCACCAGGCCGCAAATCCTCCTGATGGACGAGCCCTTCGGCGCGCTCGACGCCATGACCCGCGAACAGATGAATCTTGAGCTGCAGCGCATCTGGATGGAGAGCGGCTGCACCGTCGTTCTCGTCACGCATTCGATCCGCGAAGCCGTGTTCCTCGCCGACCGGGTGCTGCTGCTCTCGCCGCGTCCGGGCAAGATGGACACCATCCGCGACATCTCGATCGCCCGGCCGCGCAGCAGCTACGACCAGTCGACGCCCGAATTCCAGGCCCACGAACTCGAGCTGCGCAAGCGCCTCGACTCCTTTGCCTGAACAGAGAAGAGGCTCCCATGTCCAAGAACAACGCCGCCTGGTTCGCCACGCCACTGGTCCTGATCGCCCTCATCGCCATCTGGCATGCCTATGTGACGATCTTCTCCGTCTCGCCCTTCATCCTTCCCTCACCGCTTGCAGTCGGCAAGGCGATCGTCAAGCTGCTGAGTGATCCGCGCACATGGCAGCACACGCTGATCACGCTCTACGAGATCGTCGCCGGCTTCATCATCGCCGTCATCATCGGCATCGTCTTCGGCGGACTTCTCGGCAAGATCCGCTGGCTCGAACAAACGCTCAATCCGCTGATCGTCGGCCTGCAGGTCATGCCCAAGGTGGCGCTCATTCCGCTCTTCATCGTCTGGTTCGGCTTCGGCGTGACGTCGAAGATCGTGCTTGCCGCCGTCATCTCCTTCTTCCCGATCATGACCAACACGATCCTCGGCATCAAATCGGTGGAGACCGGCCATCGCGACGTGATGCTGGCGTTGAATGCCAGCCGCTGGCAGACCTTCCGTGATGTCGAACTGCCGAGCGCCCTGCCCTTCATCCTGACCGGCATGGAAGTCGGCATCGTGCTCGCGACGATCGGCGCGATCGTCGGCGAATATCTCGGCGGCAGCCAGGGCCTCGGCTACCTCGCGGTGTCGACGCTCAACGCCTTCGACGTGCAGTCCATGTTCGGCGTCATCTTCATCCTGACGGCGCTCGGCCTGATCCTCTACTTCCTTGTCGTCATGATGCGACGCTACCTGACGCCCTGGCACGCTGCCGCAAAGAACGATTGAGGCGGTCGTGGATGCAATCCATAGGTGGACAATCGACGTATCGGCAAGGCATCACGGAAACGTGTATACTACCGTCGCGGCCCGCCAGCCGCCCATGCGGCGCCGGACCGTCGAGACGTTTGTGCACAGGGTATCCCCCAAGAAGCACTGGACGGCGTGACGGAAGAAAGTGCTATTCGTGTCCTCAACCCTGATCTGCCAGCGGCTTTCCAGGTGTTGTTGCGGTTGATGTGATCCCTGCTGCCGGCTTTGCCCGTGGCGTCAAAGGGGAAGGATTTTGACATGACAGACGGCCCCATCGCGAATACGCCGCTCGTTCGCTCGCCGGCAGATATCCCCACCCCGCTCTATCACCAGGTGCATCTCGTGCTGCGCGAGCGGATCGAGCAGGGCTATTACGGGCAGAAGGGCACGCTTCCGGCCGAGATGGAACTCGCCCGCGAATTCGATGTCTCGCGTATCACCGTCGCGCGCGCCATCAACGATCTGGCGCAGCAGGGACTGGTCGAGAGACGGCGCGGCGCAGGCACACGCATCGTCAACCGCGAACTGGCTTCCACCGTGCCCGCCAATATCGACGGCCTTCTGGAAAACCTGTTCGACATGGGCGTACGCACCAGGGCGCAGGTGCTGGAATTCGGCTTCGTGCTGCCGCCCAGCGACGCGCAGCAGGAATTGCAGGTGGGCTCGAGCGAGCTCGTCCAGCGCGCTGTACGCGTGCGCAGCTACAATGGCGAACCCTTCTCCTACCTCGTCAGCTTCGTGCCCGGCCATATCGGGCGCAATTTCACCGAAGAGGACATGAATTCCGGCTCGCTCATGGGGCTTCTGGAAAAGAACGGCATCAGGATCGGCAGCGCGCAGCAGGCCTTCAGCGCCTCGCTTGCGGACCCGAAGATCGCCCAGGCGCTCGGCGTCCAGGTCGGCACACCTCTTCTCGCCATCGCCCGTACCGTCTTCGACACGGCCGGCAAACCGGTCGAGTTCATCCGCATCCTCTACCGCACCGATCGCTACCAGTATCGGATGACGATGGAGCGTAACAAGAAGGGCGCCATGCGCTCGCGGCCCGCCGCAACGGTCGGTGAAGGCAAAGACGGCGACGACAGCAGCCGCTAACCGCCTACTTTCCCTCGGGCGTCATGAGATAGCTCAGCACAGCATCGGCAATCATCTGGCGGTGGCGCGACATCAAGGCCGGCTCGGACAGGTCGAGCCGAAAGATCGTGCCGAACGTGTGGCGGTTCGATACCCTGAAAAAGCAGAAGGCGCTGATGAGCATATGCACGTCAAGCGCTTCCGGCCGGCGCTGAAAGACGCCTTCCTTGACGCCACGGGCGATGATGTCGTCCAGCGTGTTGATGATCGAGACGTTGAGATCGCGGATTTCTTCCGAGCGCTGCATGTGCACGGCATTGTTGATGTTCTCGACACTGACGAGGCGGATGAAATCCGGATGGGCCTCGTCGTGGTCGAAAGTCGTCGAAACCAGAACCCGCAACGCTTCGTCCGCCGGCAGATCGGAAAGTTTGAGATCGGCTTCAAGGCTGCGGATGGCCCGGTAGGATCGCTCCAGCACGGCGAGATAGAGCGCTTCCTTGCTGCCGAAATAATAGTAGATCATCCGCTTCGACGTGCGGGTCTTTTCCGCAATCGCGTCGACGCGCCCTCCGGTCAGGCCGTTGGCGGCAAACTCCTCCGTGGCGACGTCCAGAATATCGGCCTTGGTCCGCTCCGGATCGTTTTTCCTCGTGCTTGCAGACCTCGCCGACATGCTGACCTCTATCATGCTGTCACGGAATCGCTTCCGCCTTCTCCGCCTCTTGTCCATCTGACCGAAGCAACAGCCGCAAGTCCAGCTTTTGCGGATTTTCTTGACATACTCACCGGTTCGTACATTTTGATGTGACCGTCCGACGCGATTGGAGGATTGCGGATCTGGAGCGCATGCGCAGCTTCACGGACAGGAGGCAGAAGGCACCTGGAATGGAGGTTCCGGGGTTGGATCGACGAAAGGCAGGCAGAAGAGACGCAGTTGACGGGCACAGCGATGACCGTTGCGCTCACCGTTCCTTTGGGAGGAGGACAAGATGCTGAAGAGATTGATGATAGCGGCGCTCGCCGCAACCATTCCATTGCTGGCCGGCAGCGGCAGCGCGCTCGCCGAGATCCGGCAGCACACGCTGAAATTCGCGGCCGCCAACAGCAAGGGGCATCCGCAGGTCACCGGCATGGAAAAATTCGCCGAGATCGTCAAGGAGAAGAGCGGCGGCAAGATGGTCGTAAACCTCTTCCCGGGCGGCGCGCTTGGCGGCGACCTTCAGACGGTCGCCTCGCTGCAGGGCGGCACGGTGGAAATGCTGGTGCTGAATGCCGGGATCATGGCGAGCCTCAGCAAGTCCTTCGGCGCCGTCGACCTGCCCTTCCTGTTCGACAGCGGCGAAGAGGCGGACAAGGTCATGGACGGGCCATTCGGCAAGAGCCTTGCCGACAAGCTGCCGCCGTTCGGTCTCGTCGGCCTGGCCTATTGGGAACTCGGCTTCCGCAACGTCACCAACGACCGCCGGCTGATCGCCAAGCTGGAGGACATCAAGGGCCTGAAGATCCGCACGCTTCAATCGCCGATCCCGATCGCGCTGTTCAGCTCGCTCGGCGCCAATGCCGTGCCCATGCCCTATCCCGAGCTTTACCCGGCGTTGGAAACCGGCGCGGTGGACGGACAGGAAAATCCCTATGCCAACATCCTCAATGCAAAATTCTTCGAAGTGCAGAAATACCTGACCGTCACCCGCCACCAGTACAACCCGCAGATCGTGCTGATCAGCAAGCCGTACTGGGACCAGCTGAACGGCGAGGAACAGCAGATACTGCAGGACGCTGCCGTCGAGGCGCGTGATTTCCAGCGCACAACATCCCGCGAGGCCGAGGTGAAGGCGCTTGAGGAGATCAAGGCGACCGGCATGCAGGTCACCGAGCTCTCGCCGGAAGAACTCCAGAAACTGCGCGATGCCGTGAAGCCGCTGATCGAGAAGTTCACGCCGGATATCGGCCAGGACACCGTCACGCTTCTCTTCAAGGAGCTGGAAGCAGCCCGCAAGTGAACCACAATCGCCGGCCCTTCACGAGGCCGGCTCATCCGTCAATCATGAGGCATTCTCGATGGCCGATACATTGGTAAAGCCCCTGATGGCCGGCCTGATCGGCACCGGCATCCGGGCATCGCTCACACCGGCAATGCACATGGAAGAAGGCAGGGCACAGGGCTTTTCCTACGCTTACGAACTCATCGATCTCGCCGCCCGGAATCTATCACCGGATGCGCTTCCCCGCTTGCTGGATGATGCCGAGGCGCGCGGTTTCGTCGGCCTCAACATCACCCATCCCTGCAAGCAGCTCGTCATTCCCCATCTCGATGACCTGTCGCCGGAAGCGCGCGCCATCGGTGCGGTCAACACCGTCGTTTTCAAGGATGGCAGGCGATACGGCCACAACACCGACTGGTGGGGCTTTGCCGAAAGTTTTCGCGGCGGCCTTTCCGGCGTCAATATGACCGCTGCCGTGCAGATCGGCGCCGGCGGCGCCGGTGTCGCGACAGCCTACGCGATCCTGTCGCTCGGGCTCCGGCACCTGACCGTCTTCGACCGCGACGATGAGCGATCCGAACAGCTGGCCGCCGCCATGTCCCGCCTATTTCCCGCAGCCACGATTGTCGCGGGAGACGACCTCGCAAGCGCCATGGGCGCGGCATCCGGACTCATCCACGCGACGCCGACCGGCATGGAAAATTATCCCGGCCTGCCTCTGCCGGCGGAGCTGCTGGCTCCGCATCATTGGGTCGCTGAGATCGTCTATTTCCCCCTGGAGACCGAGCTTCTTCGGCAGGCGAGAGCCATCGGTTGCCGAACCCTAATTGGCGGCGGCATGGCTGTGTTCCAGGCCGTCGGCGCCTTCCGGCTGCTGACGGGACATGAGCCCGACGTAACGCGCATGCGCCACCATTTCGACAGGATGACGACGGCTCACTAACGGTGAAGGAGCCCGCATGAAGACCTCGATCGCGACCGTTTCCATCAGCGGCGAATTGCCGGACAAGCTCGAAGCCATCGCCCGCGCGGGTTTTCACGGCGTCGAAATCTTCGAAAACGATTTCCTCGCCTTCGACGGCAGCCCGGCGGATGTCGGCCGCATGGTCCGTGACCACGGGCTGGAGATCACCCTGTTCCAGCCCTTCCGTGATTTCGAAGGCATGCCGGAGCCGCATCGCAGCCGCACGTTCGATCGGGCCGAGCGCAAGTTCGACATCATGCAGGAACTCGGTACCGATCTCGTCCTCGTCTGTTCCAATGTCTCGCCCGTCTCGCTCGGCGGCATCGACCGGGCTGCCGCAGACTTTCACGAACTTGGGGAACGGGCGGCAAAACGCGGCCTCAGGGTCGGTTATGAAGCCCTCGCCTGGGGCCGCCACATCCACGACCACCGCGACGCCTGGGAGATCGTCCGCCGGGCGGACCATCCCAATATCGGCCTGATCCTCGACAGCTTCCACACGCTCTCCCGCCGGATCGACGTCAACTCGATCCGCTCCATCCCCAAGGACAAGATCTTCATCGTCCAGCTTGCCGATGCGCCGCAGATCGAGATGGATCTTCTCTATTGGAGCCGCCATTTCCGCAGCATGCCCGGCGAGGGTGACCTGCCCGTCACCGACTTCACCACGGCGATCGCCGATACGGGTTATGACGGCTATTACTCGCTGGAAATCTTCAACGACCAGTTCCGCGGCGGGTCTACGCGGTCGATCGCCGCCGACGGCCATCGCTCGCTCATCTATCTCGGCGATCAGGTTCGCCGCGCCACACAATCCACGGCGTCGCAACTGCCCTCCATGCCGGACCGCGCCAAGGTCAACGGCGTCGGCTTCGTCGAATTCTCCGCCGATCCGAAGGACGCCGCAGACCTCACCGGCATCCTGCACACCCTCGGCTTCCGCAGGCTCGCCAAGCACCGCAGCAAGCGGGTGGACCTGTTCGGCCAGGGCGACATCCGCATCATCGTCAATACGGACGAAGAGGGCTTCGCCAACGCCACCTTCGCCGTCCACGGCGTCTCCGCCTACGCCATTGCACTGGTCGTCGGCGATGCGCGCGAGGCCTATGCTAGGGCGATTGCCCTCGGGGCAGAACCCTTCGAACAGAGCGTAGCGGAAGGCGAAATCGCCATCCCCGCGATCCGCGGCGTCGGCGGCGGACTGATCTACCTGCTCGATAACAGGAGCGACCTCGGCCGCTTTTCCGAAATCGACTTCGAACCGGTCTTGGATGACACCGGGGCTGCGCCGGCAGGCCTCAAAGCGGTCGACCACATCGCCCAGACAGTCGGTTATGACGAGATGCTGACCTGGCTGCTTTTCTACGGCTCGATCTTCGACGTCGAAAAGACGCCGATGGTGGACATCATCGATCCGGCCGGCGTGGTTCGCAGCCAGGTGCTGGAAAGCGCCGACGGCGCGCTGCGCATCACCCTCAACGGTGCGGAGAACCGGCGTACGCTTGCCGGCCATTTCATCGCGGAGAAATTCGGTTCCGGCGTCCAGCATCTTGCCTTCCGCACCGACGATATTTTCACCACTGCACGAACTCTTCGAGATAACGGGTTCAAAACGCTACCGATCTCCCCGAATTATTATGGCGACGTTGAAGCCCGCTTTGGCCTCGATCCGGACCTCACCGAGCAGCTGAAAACCGGGAATATTCTTTATGACAGGGACGAGCACGGCGAATATTTCCAGCTCTACAGCACCACCTATGGCGAAGGCTTCTTCTTCGAGATCATCGAACGCAAGGGCTACCAAGGTTATGGCGCGGCCAATGCCATTTTCCGTATCGCTGCGCTGAAAAAGGCATTGCGGCCGGAAGGCGTACCCAAAAACTGAACCTCATGGCATTTCACATGATGAAATGACTAGAAGAGATTGTTTTTAAACAAATGTTCGGCGCAACAACGCCACCTGATACGTCATTTCGATGACATCTGAAACAAACCCGCTTGCACATCACCCCACCGGTGATCTATCACTTGCGCAGACAGGGGTGCTCCGTAATGCCGGGGCTGAGATACGGTCGCCAAGATCGTGGACCCTCAAGCTGATCTGGATAATGCCAGCGGAGCGAGGTTCAAGCGATGTTTTCCGGCGCGCAAATTTCCCTATACCCCATGTCCGACGATTTCGTCGGTGTCATTCTCGGCTCGTTGAAGGCGTTCGATCCCTACCGCGATCGCCTCAGGATCGAGACCGACGACATCTCGACCCTGATCGTCGGCACGCCTGACATCGTCTTCGCCGCCATGCGCGACCTCTTCGTCGAGGCTGCCAGCAGCGGCAAGCATTGCGTCCTTCACGCGACGATCTCTCGCGGATGCCCCGGCGAGCCTGACGACCCGATCTGCGCAGTTCCGGAAATGACCGGCCCGCTGGCCCCTCTCGAGGAGCGCAAGGCCCAGGCCCTCGCTGCGGTCTCCTCGGCCGGCGTCTCCGGCCAGCCCGCGGCAGCGCAGTTCTCGCTCTATACGCTCGGCATCGATCAGCACATGGACGAGATCTATGGCTGCATCGATTTCCTCAAGACGTCCGGCGTCTTCGACAAGGCGAAGAACTTCTGCACCAAGCTGCGCGGTGACGCCGCGCCGGTCTTCGCCACGATCGGCGAAGCCTTCGTGCGCTTCGGGCCGCCGCAAGGCCATGTGACCATCGACCTGACCGTTTCGGCCAACAGCCCGACCGCGATCTGACCCGCGAATAACGGACAATTCGATGCCATCACGCGCCTCCTATCGGCGAAACACGCCGTCTCGTGCCTTCCTCATCCGCGTCTTGCCCGCGCTGATTGCCGTCGCCTGCCTCTTCCTCGCGTGGGAAGCCTATTGCGACCTCTCCGGCATATCCCCGACGACCCTGCCCGCCCCCTCTCACGTCTTCGCTCAGGCATGGGCGAACCGGCAGGGGCTGTGGGACAATCTGCTGCCGACATTGCGCGCGACGCTTGCCGGCTTCGCCCTGTCGCTCGCCGCCGCGTTCGTGCTGTCGGTCGCGGTCGATTTCTCCCACATCCTGCGGCAGGCGCTGTTTCCGATCTTCATCATCAGCCAGACCCTTCCCATGGTGGCGATCGCGCCGCTCGTCGTTCTCTGGTTCGGCTTCGGGCTGATGCCGAAAATCCTGCTCGTCGCGCTCGTCACCTTCTTCCCCATGCTGGTCGCGCTCGTCGAAGGTTATGCGGCGACGGAAAAGGAGCTTGAAGACCTGCTCGGCTCGATGGGCGCCTCCCGCTGGCGACGCTTCCTGCTGGCGCGGCTTCCCTCCTCCCTACCCTATTTCTTCGCCGGTCTCCGGATTGCCATCACCTATGCCGTGGTCGGCGCGATCTTCGCGGAATACGCAGGCTCGGCGAAAGGGCTCGGCATCTACATCCTCAACGCCAAGAACAATTTTCGCGCCGATCTCGTGCTTGCCGCCGTCATGGTCAGCTCGGTGCTGACGCTCCTGCTGTTCGGCGCAACGCTCCTCCTGCAGCGCATCCTCGCTCCCTGGATCATCGAAACGAAGGGAGCACGCCGATGAAATCGTCGCTGCTGCAACTCGACCGAGTCTCCTTCAGCTATGACGGCCTGCCGGTTCTCGACGACCTGTCGCTCACCATCGGACGCTCGCAATTCATCTCGATCGTCGGACCCTCCGGTGCCGGAAAATCGACGATCTTCAAGCTGTTGACGGGCGCAGCTCATGCAGAGCGTGGGCGAATCCTTTTCGATGGCGACATGCTCGACGCCGGCCCCCGGCATTTCGCCTATATGCCGCAACGCGACGCATTAATGCCGTGGCGGCGGATCGTCGACAACGCCACGCTTGGCCTCGAGGTACAGGGCCTGTCGCGCAAGCAGGCGCGACGGCAGGTCGAACCGCTCTTCGAGGAATTCGGCCTTGCCGGTTTCGAGCAGCATTATCCGGCAGCCCTCTCCGGCGGCATGCGCCAGCGCGTCGCGCTGCTGCGCACCGTCGTCCAGGGCCGGTCGATCCTGCTCCTCGACGAACCCTTCGGCGCGCTCGACGCGCTGACCCGCAACCGCATGCAGCTCTGGCTGGAAGCGATGTGGCTGAAGCATCGCTGGACGGTGATCCTCGTCACCCATGATGTGCGCGAGGCCGTCATGCTGTCGGACCGCATCTATGTGCTGTCGCCGCGCCCTGCCACAGTCGCCAAAGTCATCGACGTGCCCCTGCCCCGCCCGCGCCTGCGCGATGCCGCCAGCCGCGCCAGGGCATCCGCCATCGAGGGCACGATCCTCGACGCGCTCTTTTCACCTCAGGACGATGATCAGCAACGCCCGCACCTTCAGGGAGGATCTACCCAATGAACCAGACGATACCGCCATTTCACCTGACCCGCCGCGCCACGCTTGCCGGTCTCGCCACCCTCGCCATGCCTGCGATTTCCGGCAGAGCGCATGCCGCCACAAAAGTGTCCGTCGCCCTCGACTGGACGCCGAATACCAACCATATCGGCCTCTTCGTCGCCCGCGAGAAAGGTTTCTACAAGCAAGCCGGCCTCGACGTCGACATCCTGCCCTATACCGACAGTTCCGCATCGACGCTCGTCGCCAGCGGCGTCGCCAATTTCGGCATCTTCGGCACGATCGACCTCTTCACCCAGCGCGCGGTCGGCGCCGATCTCGTCGCCACCTATGCCATCGTCCAGACCGAAACGGGACGCGTCGTCTTCAACGGCGACCGCGAGGATATCCAGAGCCCGAAGGATCTCGACGGCAAGACCTATGGCGGCTTCGGGTCGGAATGGGAAAGCGCGCTGCTCAGGTCGATGATCCGGCATGATGGCGGCAAGGGCAAGTTCGAAACGGTGACGCTCGGCACCTCGGCCTATCAGGCGCTCGCAAACGGCGCCGTCGATTTCACCGTCGAAGTCCGCACCTGGGAAGGCGTCAAGGCCGAGCTCGATGGCGCCAAGCAGCGGACATTCCGCTACGGGGATTACGGCGTGCCGGACGAATATACGACGCTGATCGGATCGAGCAGCAGGTTCCTCGCCGCCGATCCGAAAGCCGCATCCGCCTTCCTGTCGGCGACGCGACGCGGCTACGATTTCGCCAATGCCCAGCCGGATGCCGCGACCGATATCCTGATCGGCGCAAACAGCGACGCGCTCACCGACCGCGCACTGGTGCGGGCTTCGATGCAGGCCCTGATCGACGGTCACTATCTGAAGGGTGCCGACGGCACGATCGGCAGTTTCGATCCGGCGAAGATGGAGGCGATAGGCGCCTATCTCTTCGATGCCGGCATCCTGAAGGACGCGAGCGGCGCAACACTCCGCGAGAAACCGGATTTTGCCCCGTACTTTACCAACGACTTCCTCGCTGCCCATTGAGGAAGGGAGCACGGGGCAGGCACCGCCGCGAGAACGGTGCCTGCCCCGCCTGTCTCACTCTCAACTCAGGGCGAATTCCAGCAGGTCGGCGTTGATGACACCCGCATGGGTCGTCAGCATGCCGTGCGGGAAGCCGTCATAAACCTTCAGCGTACCGTGCTTGAGAAGCTTGACTGAGAGACGGGCGGAATCGTCGATCGGCACGATCTGGTCGTCGGAGCCGTGCATGACCAGCGTCGGCACGTCGATCTTCTTCAGGTCCTCCGTCAGGTCAGTCTCGGAAAACGCCTTGATGCCATCGTAATGGGCCTTGGCGCTGCCGATCATGCCCTGCCGCCACCAATTCTGGATCGAGCCCGGATAGACCTTCGCATTCGGGCGGTTGAAGCCGTAGAAGGGGCCAGTCGGCAGGTCGAGATAGAACTGCGCGCGATTGGCGGCGAGCTGGGCGCGCAGGCCATCAAAAACCTCGATCGGCAGGCCGCCCGGGTTGCTCTCGGTCTTGAGCATCAGCGGCGGAATGGCGCTCATCAGCACCAGCTTGGCAACGCGGCCCTTGCCGTGCCGGGCGACATAGGCGCAAGCCTCGCCGCCGCCGGTGGAGTGACCGATATGGATGGCGTCACGCAGGTCGAGATGTTCCGTCAGCGCCGCGGCATCGGCGGCGTAGTGAGCGATGTCATGGCCTTCGCTGACCTGTGACGAACGACCGTGGCCGCGGCGGTCATGGGCGATGACGCGATAGCCCTTCTGCACGAAGAACAGCATCTGCGTGTCCCAGTCGTCGGCGGACAGCGGCCAACCATGATGGAAAACGACCGGCTGGCCTTTGCCCCAGTCCTTGTAGAAGATGTTGACGCCGTCCTTGGTCTTGACGAATGCCTCGGTCATAGGATCGATCCCTTTTTCTGCGTGCGATGATGAGGTCTGCGCGAAGACCGGGCTGGTCATCGCGAGTGACAGGGTAGCGCCCGCAAGCAGGGTCTGCCGGCGGGAAAGCTCGAGGTGATGCTCACTGCTCATGCTGCGGCTCCGTTATGCGGTGAAGATGCGGAAGACGTTCCGCATCGATCGCAAACGAAGCTAGGCAAAGGAATTCAAGGCTTATTGTATATTTCAACGGCAACAATTTCGGCCATGCGCAAAGGCGGCTGCAACCATCTGATAACTCTGCATCTGCGACAGCAGGATGACACGAGCCGGGCGGGTCAGACAATTCCCCAGGCCCGGAACCGGCCGCGGCCCGTCAATTCCCGAAGGTTGAGTTCCGAGGCGATCTTCAGTGCCCCCTGAGGGGTGACCGAAAGGGCTTCGGCGATCATGCCGGAAGACACCATCGGCCTCGACAGGACAAGGTCGATCAGCTGCGGCAGCTTCGAAGACTGGCGCCGCCCGACAAGCCTGTGGTTCAGCTGCTGACGCGCCAGCGCCAGCCGGTCATGTTCCTTGAGGCCGATCTCGCCTGCCTCGGCGATCGCCTCGATCAGCGCCACAAGACGGGTATCGCGGTTCCGGCTCGCGCGCCTTTCTCGCGGGATCATCTTGAGCCCGAGGCTGAGCGTGGTCAGATGACCGCCAGCCAGCCCGTCCGCGCGCAACAGCGATACGGCAAGCAGACGGCCCATCCACGGCGCGTGCTGGAGAACCTGCAGACTGTTCCAGGCGTCGAGCGCCAGCGCGGCCCGAAGCACGGCAGGCAAGCCGATGCTCTCGCCAAGAACGTGTCGCCATTCCTCCAGCCGTTCGTCCTCGTCCCAATCCGGTTCGTAGACCAGCGGGTCGCGCTCGCGGCGGTGCTCCGGCACCATGGCGGTGGGCTTCAACGCCTGGGAAATGGCAGCTTCGCTTCTGGCAAGCGCGGCATCGATTTCGGCGAGATAATCGGCCAGCGGGTCCTCTTCGGGATCGGCATCATCCAGATCGGCCTCGGCCTGCGCCGTCTCGCGGCGTCCGGCGTCCGATGCCGGCTCCGCATCGCCCGCCCGGCCGCGCAGGCGCCGCAAGCCGTCGTCGCTGACAGCCCAACCGGGCTCATGATCAAGAATTCGGCGGCGACTGCGCAGCACATCATGGGCAATGGTGAGCTCATGGGTGGGCGCGCGGATGCCCATCGCGGCATCATGAAGAACCAGGTCCTCAAGGTGGACGAGTTCGCCGTCGATCCAGAGCGAAGCCGCGGCATCGAGAAAATGCGACCGCTCTCGCCATCCCACACCCACGGGCGAGCGCGAAATGCGTTCATCCAGCCGTGCCACAGCCGCCGTCGCCCGGGCAATCGGGGCCATGAGGCTTCGCAATGGCAGGTCGGAAAGATCGTATCGCATCGGCTCGTCTGCTAGGGAATCGCGGCCGCCATCATAACCAGGGCGGGGACAGTGGCGACAGTCGCCATCCGGCAATTGTCACAACCCATTGCGAATCTCATCATCGCAGCGGATTGTCTGCTGCAACAGCATGGCGCACAAAGCCGATAGCAAGATCGGCATGGCGCGAACCGGGGAATGGCATGGATTTGATCGCAGCGTTGAAGGAAGCAGTCGGCGAGAATTTTGTCCGTGAAGGCGACGCCATACCTCACCGCAACTGGGCCGACATGGCCGAAATGTCGCCTGTCCGTCCCGCAGCGCTCGTCCTTCCCGCCTCGACGGCGGAAGTCTCCGCCGTCCTGTCGCTCTGCTCGCGCGCCGGCCAGAAAATCGTCGTCCAGGGCGGCATGACCGGCCTTGCCGGCGGCGCCCATCCGCAGGCGGGCGAGATCGCCGTGTCGCTGGAGCGCCTGCAGGGCATAGAAGAAATCGATGTCGCGGGCCGCACGATGATCGCCTGCGCCGGCACGCCGCTCTACAAGGTGCAGGAGGCGGCGAAGGAAGCCGGCCTGCATTACGGTGTCGATCTCGGCGCCCGCGGCACATGCACGATCGGCGGCAATGTCGCCACCAATGCCGGCGGTGTCCAGGCGCTGCGCTACGGCGTCACCCGCCGCAACGTTCTCGGCCTCGAAGTCGTGCTTGCCGACGGAACGGTGCTCGACGGGCTGAACAAGCTGATGAAGAACAATACCGGCTATGACTGGCCGCAGCTGATGATCGGCAGCGAAGGCACGCTCGGCGTCATCACCCGCGTCTCGCTCGCCCTGTCACCCGCCCTTCCGGCCTATCAGAGCGCGCTCTGCGCCGCCGCGAGCGCCGATGATGCCGTCGTGGCGCTCGGAGAACTCGACCGCCTATTTCCCGGCAGGCTGGTCACCTTTGAAGGCATGTGGCGGGAATATATGGATGTCACCGCCAGCATGGGCAAGACGCGGGAACCCTTTGCCGAGCGCGCCGAGATCACGCTGCTGATCGAAGCGGCGCTGGGCGATGATGAAGCAGCGCAGGATCAATTTGCCGAAGCCCTGGCCGGTCTGCTGGAACGCGGCCTCATCTCGGATGCGCTGATCGCCCAGTCGCTGCAGGACAGGCAGCGTTTCTGGGATTATCGCGAGGCGAATTACGAATTCGACAGTGTCATGCCGGGCGCCATCCATCTCGATGTCAGCCTGCCGACCGCAAAAATGGACGAGGCAATCGACCATATGCGCCGCGAGACCGAAGCTCACGCCCCCGGCCGCATCTTCATCGCCTATGGCCACATGGCCGACAGCAATCTGCACCTCTCGCTCTTTCCGTCGAAAACCGGAGAAGACCTCTACCCCGCCGCTGAGGCGCTCTACGAAGCCGTCGGCCGCTTCCACGGCAGCGTCTCCGCCGAACACGGCATCGGAGTGTTGAAGCGCCCCTATCTGTCACGCAGCCGCAAGCCGGAAGAGATCGCTCTGATGAAAGGTTTCAAGCGGATGCTGGATCCGGCGGGCATTCTCAACCCTGGGCGGATTTTTGCGGCAGAGTGACGTTCGGCGTGGCCTCGGCGCTTCCATCGTCTTATCGCGCCCGCCTTATGGTCTGAACTGGGCTTTAAGAAGATCGCATGAAAAAAAATCGACGAAGGTACGCGTGTGGCTTGGCAGTTGTTTGAGGATCATCAGTCAGGGCTCGTTCTATCGATACTTTGTGGCGATCTGGGAATGTACGAGGTGAAGATAAAACTCCTCGATGATGAGATCGCGCGATATAAAGATGATGGGCCAAGCGTGCTTGATGATATCGCCTACAGAGTTTCCAAGTCTCCAAGATAAAACAGATACCGTTTCCATCCTTGGGGATGTTCCCGCACCCCATTTCAACAAAATCAATCCCTTACAACAAACTTCATCCCCGCCCCAAAAACCTTTGCCTACAATCCCCCCGTCCCGTCGCGGATACACCGGAAGGCGTTCCGGCGAGGCGGGGCCGGCACTGGTGGATGGAGAAACGACGTAAGTCTCCTTCATCGGGGTCCGTGAGAAAATGGTTGCCCTCCGACGACCGGGAGGCGCGGGATGAAAGTCGGACCGACGTCCCGCATCACTTCCCTTATGGCGCGTCGGGCGTGCCTGTGAGGCATACAGGGTGGCGGGATGGCGCCATGGGGCGTTCGCGGATGTCTTCGGACATTCGGAAACCGTGGCGCAGGTGGATGACGTGGCCCAAGGTTGTCATGGCCCGGGCCGGGTTCCGTAAAAGGGCGTGCATGACACTCGCAAATGAGACACGCCCCCGTGCCCACTGTCCCGCTCGCCGCAGAGCAACCGGAGTTCACGGATAAAAACTGCCGAACGGGGCGCTGAGAGGTGTCACTTTAAACTAACTTTTACGAGGCAGCTTTCAGCGCCCCGGCCGACTTCGAAAATGCCAAGGATCGCCAAGGGCGGACTCTGTCTGCAGCTCAAGCGCGGCGAGCCCAAGGATCGCCATAGATAACCCCGCCCAAGCACTGCACAAGGATCAGGCAAATATTTATCAAATGGTCAAAATTCTCACCCCTCTCTCGTTCCCGAAATCCAGCGGATCACCTATCCTGCTGAAATCCCGTCAAAACTTCACCTGGCACGGTTCCTGCTTATCAAAACGCAAGTCCGCGGCGCATCGCTCGCGGCCATAGGGTGAAGGAGTCGACATGGAAGTTGGTGTATTCATTCCCATCGGAAACAACGGGTGGCTGCTGTCGGAGAATTCCCCGCAATACAAGCCGTCCTTCGAGCTCAACAAGGAAGTGACGATCAGGGCCGAGAAATACGGTTTCGACTTCGCGCTCTCGATGATCAAGCTGCGCGGCTTCGGCGGCAAGACCGAGTTCTGGGACTACAATCTGGAATCCTTCACCCTGATGGCGGGGCTTGCCGCCGTCACCTCCAAGATCAAGCTCTTCGGCACCGCCGCCACGCTCGTCATGCCGCCGGCGATCGTCGCCCGAATGGCCACCACGATCGACAGCATTTCCGGCGGCCGCTTCGGCGTCAATCTCGTCACCGGCTGGCAGCGCCCGGAATACAGCCAGATGGGCCTGTGGCCCGGCGACGACTATTTCGCCGACCGCTATGCCTATCTGACCGAATACACGACCGTGCTCAAGGATCTGCTGACCACCGGCCAGTCCGACCTCAAGGGCCAGTATTTCCAGATGGACGATTGCCGGATGAAGCCGGTCCCGGAAGGCGGCGTCAAGCTGATCTGCGCCGGCTCGTCGAATGCCGGCATGGCGTTTTCCTCGCAATTTGCCGATTACAGCTTCTGCTTCGGCGTGGGCATCAACACGCCGAAGGCCTTCGCGCCGACCAATGACCGGCTGCTCGCGGCAAACGAAAAGACCGGCCGCGACGTCCGCTCCTTCGTGCTGACGATGATCATCGCCGAGGAGACATCCGAGGAAGCCTGGGCGAAGTGGGAGCATTACAAGGCCGGCGCTGACGACGAGGCGATCGGCTGGCTCGGGTTGCAGAGTGCTGCCGACACCAAGTCCGGCTCCGATACCAATGTCCGCCACATGTCGAGCGCTGTCTCGCCGGTCAACATCAACATGGGCACGCTGATCGGCTCCTATGCGGAAGTCGCCGCCATGCTCGACGAGATGAGCGAAGTCCCCGGCACCGGCGGCGTGATGCTGACCTTCGACGATTTCGTCGAGGGCGTGGAAAAATTCGGGAAATTCGTGCAGCCGCTGATGCAATGCCGCCAGCATGTGACGCCGGCTCTGGAGGCTGCGGAATAATGGTTACGGTTGCAGGATACAGGGCTCCCGAAAGCCGTCTCGACAGCGTGACACTCCCCGCCAGACCCGAGCCGATCTCGATCAAGCCGTCGGAAACGGCGGTCGTCGTCGTCGACATGCAGAATGCCTATTCGACCGAAGGCGGCTATGTCGATCTCGCCGGCTTCGACATTTCCGGCGCCAAGGGCACGATCGACAATATCAGGAAGACACTTGATGCGGCCCGCGCAAACGGCGTGCAGGTCATCTATTTCCAGAACGGCTGGGACAAGGATTATGTCGAAGCCGGCGGCCCGGGCTCGCCGAACTGGCATAAATCCAATGCACTCAAGCACATGCGCGCCAATTCGGAGATGCAGGGCAAGCTTCTTGCCAAGGGTACCTGGGATTATGCGATCGTCGACGAGCTGCAGCCGCAGCTAGGTGACATCCTGGTGCCGAAGACCCGCTATTCCGGCTTCTTCAACACCAACATGGACAGCGTGCTCAGAGCGCGCGGCATCCGCAACCTCGTCTTCGTCGGCATCGCCACCAATGTCTGCGTCGAGAGCTCGCTGCGCGATGCCTTCCACCTCGAATATTTCGGCGTGATGCTGGAAGACGCCACTCATCACCTGGGCCCCGACTTCATCCAGCAGGCGACCGTCTACAATGTCGAGAAATTCTTCGGCTGGGTGGCCACCGTCAACGATTTCTGCGCCGTCATTTCGCAGGCAGCACCCGCAGACGCCAGCCAGGCATAATCATAGAGGAGAACGAAGAATGCCGAAGTCGATCATCGTGCCGGAAGGAACCCAGAAGCCGATCGCCCCTTATTCGCCGGGCACATTGGCCGATGGTGTCGTCTATGTCTCGGGCACCCTGCCCTTCGACAAGAACAACGACGTCGTCCATGTCGGCGATGCCGGTGCCCAGACGCGCCATGTGCTGGAGGTCATCAAGTCCGTCATCGAGACCGCCAGCGGCACGATGGAAGACGTCACGATGAACCATATCTTCATCACCGACTGGGCGAATTACCAGGCCGTCAATGCGGTCTATGCCGAGTATTTCCCGGGCGACAAGCCGGCGCGCTACTGCATCCAGTGCGGCCTCGTGAAGCCGGATGCGCTGGTGGAGATCGCCACCGTCGCCCATATCGGCAAGTGATCGCCCCTATCTGCAGATGGAGCGAGGGGGTATTCACCTCCCCTGACATCCCCCAATCGAAGGCACGCCATGCACTATGAAGTTCGAGGCCTGACGGATCCTGCGGCTCCGACGATCATCCTGTCCTCCGGGCTCGGTGGATCGGGAGCCTATTGGGCGCCGCAGATCGAGGCTTTGGCCTCCGACTTTCGCATCGTCACCTACGATCATCGCGGCTGCGGCCGCAGCGGCGGCGAGGTGCCGGAAGACGGCGGCATCTCGGCCATGGCGGACGATGTGCTGGAGATCGCGGATACATTAGGCCTCGAGCATTTCAGCTTCATGGGCCACGCGCTCGGCGGCCTGATCGGGCTCGACATCGCCCTGCGCCGACCAGACATGATCGAGAAGCTCATTCTCATCAACGCCTGGAGCAAGGCCGACCCGCATTCCGGCCGCTGCTTCGACACGCGGATCGCACTGCTCGAAAACACCGGCGTCGAAGCCTTCATCAGGGCGCAGCCGCTTTTTCTCTATCCGGCAATCTGGATGGCGGAAAACGCCGCCCGCCTGGCGGAAGAGGAACAGCACGGCCTTCGCCATTTCCAGGGCCGCGAGAATATCCTGCGCAGGATAACAGCGCTCAGGGCATTCGATATCGAAGCGCGGCTTGGCGAAGTCGCGGTCCCGGCGCTGGTGATTGCAACGAAGGATGACCTGCTCGTGCCCTATAGCCGCTCGCTGCATCTTGCCGAAAAGCTGCCCGGCGCGGAACTCGCGCTCTTCGAGTTCGGTGCCCACGCCGTCAACGTCGTCACTCCGGCACCGTTCAACGAATCCATGCTCAGGTTCCTGCGAAGCTGACGGGCGAAGGGCCGGCACAAAGGTAACCATCAGAGCAAGGCTTGGCTGCTGCGTGAGACTATGGCGACCGATCAACCCGGCCATTTCATCTGAAATACAATTTCGTTTTCCGCTTATTGCCAAGCAACACGACGCAGGCGTGGATAGCTCCACCGCCATCCGGCGGCCCGCCTCTTGTCACGATCACTCCGCGAAGCGGTGGCCGGCGGGGAAATCAAGGAGCCAACCATGCTGTCACCCACCGCCATACTGATCACAATTCTCGGGACCATCATGGTAGGTGCGATGAGCCCCGGTCCAAGCTTCGTGATGGTCTCGCGCATATCGATCTCGCGTTCGCGCATGGATGGCCTTGCCGCCGCGATAGGTATCGGCCTCGGCGGCACGATATTCGCCACGCTTGCGCTTGCCGGCGTCACCGCTCTGATCACCCAGTTCATCTGGTTCTACGTCGCGCTCAAGGTCTTCGGCGGCGCCTATCTCATCTATATCGCCACCCAGATGTGGCTTGGCGCCTCCCATCCGATCACGGCAACGGGCGCGGCAGAGCAGAGTACCGTCGGCCGCAGCTTCGGGGTTGCCGTTCTCACCCAGTTGAGCAATCCGAAGGCGATCGTGGTCTATGCCAGCGTCTTTGCCGCAGTTCTGCCGCCCAGCATACCGCCGAGCCTGTTCATCGCGCTGCCCGTCGGCATCTTCCTCGTCGAGACAAGCTGGTACGTCATCGTCGCGCTGATCTTCTCGTCGTCGAAGCCCCAGTCCATCTACTTGAGCGCGAAGCGATGGATCGATCGCGCCGCCGCCGGCCTTCTCGGCGCTCTGGGACTGAGGCTCGTCTACAGCGCCGTCTACAACCGCGCATAACAGGTTCGGCGCCGGAACACGGCGCTTGGTGACGCCTGACCGGGCCGGGACCTGCGAGCGATCGATGAACCACCGCCGCTCGCAGGTCCGATACCGGCGGCACTATGGCCGTCGGAAATCACCGAATGTGCCGGATCCTCACGCAGGCAGCGCGAATACCTCATCATGGGTGGCGACGAAGAACTTCCCCTCGGAGGTCACCCAGCCTCGGAACATGCCATCGGTGTTGTAAGGAGCGGCAATCGATCCGTCGGCGCCGACAGCGACCAGACCGGCACCGATATCGTGGCTCTTCAGGTCTTCCATGATCAGCTTTCCGGATGCCTGCTCGAGGCTCTCGCCGAGATAATCCACCCGGCTCGCCACTTCATGGCCGACGGCGTAGCGCATGAAATATTCGCCCTTTCCGGTGCCCGAAACGGCGCAGACGCCGTCGCGAGCATAGGTGCCGGCACCGACGATCGGGGTGTCGCCGATCCGCCCGGCCGGCTTGTTGTTGTAGCCGCCGGTGGAGGTTGCGGCTGCCAGATGGCCTTCGGCATCGAGGGCCACCGCGCCGACCGTGCCGTGCTTTTCCGATTCGCTCGCCTTCGCCGCCGTGCCGGCCGCCGCATGGGCTTTCATAGCCGCCAGCGCGTTGACCCGGCGCTCGGTGGTAAAGTAGTCGGGCTCGACCATGTCGAGGCCGGAGGCTGCGGCGAATGCGTCAGCCGCGTCGCCGCCGAGCAGGATAGCATCGCCCGCTTCCATGATCTTTCGGGCGGCCTTGATCGGGTTACGGATGCGGCGCACCAGCGTCACGCCGCCCGCTTCCAGATTGCGGCCATCCATGATCGAGGCGTCCAGCTCGTGTTTTCCATCGGTATTGAGTGCTGCGCCATAGCCGGCATTGAAATGCGGGCTGTCTTCCATCACCACGACCGCGGCTTCAACCGCGTCCAGCGCCGTGCCGCCGGCGCTGAGCACCGCCCAGCCTGCCTTCAGCGACAGCCCGAGGTCACGCCGCGCCTCGGCCCAGTCGGTCTCGCTCAGGTCGAGCTTGGCCATGACACCGCAGCCTCCGTGGATCGCGAGTGCTATCTTGCCCATTGGTAGTCTCTCCATGCTTGTAATAGCCGGGGCTTATAAAAAAGGCCGGGCACTGTGCCCGGCCCAAGTTGCCTTACGGCTGGGAAAATCAGTTCGCCGGGCGGATATTCATCGCCAGCGTGTCTTCGTCCGAACGGGGCACGATCGTGATCGTCTTCTTCATGCCCCAGGCCGAGACGATCGAGGCGATCGCAAGGTTCGGGCGGTCGGAAGCGACCAGCGCATTGGCATCCATCAGGAATTTCTCGCGCTTCTTGGCGTCCATCTCGACGCCGGCGGCCTCGATCAGCTTGTCCATTTCCGGATTGACGTAATTGCGGATGTTGAAGGCGCCGAGTTTCTTGGCCGGGTCGTTGGAATGGACCAGCGACGAAAGCGTGTAGTTCGCCTCGCCGGTCAGCGTGCCCCAGCCGGACAATGTCAGCGAATAATCGCCGCGCGTGTTGGCGGGGAAGTAGACGGCGCCCGGCTGTGAATTGGCTTCCACCTGGATGCCGATCGCGGTCAGCATCTGGGCAATCGTCGTGCCGGCATCCTTGTCGCCCGGTAGGCGGTCGTTGGTGAAGGAGAACACGACCTTGAACCCGTCCGGATAACCGGCCTCTGCCAGCAGCGCCTTGGCTTTCTCGACATCCCATGCCGGCGCCTTCACATCCGGATTGTAGCCGAAAATATTCGGCGTCACGAGCTGCGACTGGACCGTGCCCATGCCTTCCATGGCGATCTCGGTGATCGTTTCGCGGTCGATCGCGAGATCGAAGGCTTCACGGACGCGCGGGTCGAGGAAGGGGTTCTTCGGCAGCGGCGAACCGTCCTTGGCCGTCACCTGCGGCGGCTTTTCACGGAAGTCGAAGGCCATGTTGAACAGATAGACGCTGTCCTGACGCACGATGGTCAGCTTGCTGTCGGTTTCCAGCGTCGGCACGTCGGATGCCGGGATGCGGGCAATCAGGTCGACCTGGCCGGCCTTCAGCTGCGCCACGCGGGCGGCGTCGTTGGGGATTTCCTTGCGGATGACCTTGTCCCAAGGTTCCTTGCCGCCCCAATAGCCATCGAAGCTCTGCAGAACCAGCTGTTCCTTCGGCGTCCACGAGACGAACTTGTAGGGACCAGTGCCGATCGCAGCCTTACCGGAATTGAAACCTTCCGATGCCTTTTCCGGGCTGTCGGAATAATCCTTCGCAGCGACATGCGAGACGATGAAGAGACGGATGAAGTCGTTCGGCAGGGTCGGCGCCGGGCCGTCGGTCTTTACCCGGATCGTATGGGCGTCGACGATCTCGGTGCTTTTCACGCGGCGGACATAGATCGTCGTCGGATTGGGGCCGGCGACCTTCGGAATTCGCTCGATGGAGAACTTCACGTCTTCGGCGGTGAAATCGGAACCATCATGGAATTTCACGCCCTCGCGCAGCTTGAATTCCCAGGTCGTGTCGTCGATCGCGGTCCAGCTCGTCGCCAGGCCCGGTTCGAGTTCCAGGTTGTTACCGGACTTAACAAGGGAATCGAAGATGTGCTTCATTGCCTCGGCATGAGTGCCGGCGGCTGTGAAATCGGGGTCGATGGAAAGCGGGCCGGCGCGCACGCCGATGGTAAGATCGGCGGCGAGTGCCGCACCCGATACGCTGCCGAGCAGCGCGGTCGAAAGCGCAACCGTACGCAATGTCCCTGAGATCGTTGTCAAGATCGTCATTCTTCGTTCTCCTCTGTATTTGTTATTTGAGGCCAATTGGGGGAATCCACGACGACCTTTGCCAGCAGTTCCGAAAGCATCAGCTTTTCGGCAGGGGTCAGGCCGGATACCATCATGCTTTCGCGCTCGACCATCGGCTGCATGGCCTGATCAACGATGCGCCTGCCTTCGTCCGTGATGTAGAGGACGAAACTTCTCAAATCCGCCTGATCGACCTCGCGGCGGATGATCTTCTTGTCGACGAGCTTCTGGATTGCGCGGCTGATCGTGTTCTTCGGAAAGCCCGACGAGTTGCAGATCGCGCTGGCGGTGAGGCCGTCCGCCAGACGAAGCGAATAGAGCACGACGAATTCCGGCCTCGGCACGCCGTGCTCGCGCTCAATGCGGCGGTAGATCGGCTCGTTGAACTGCAGCGCCAGGAAGTTGATGCGGAAGGAAAGCCAGCAGGGATTATGCCACAGCTTGACCGCCACGAGATCGTCGACGCCATGGCTGCCGGCGGCAAGCTTGCCACCTTCCTGCAGCAGATTATCCAACGCCTGTCCCGACGTAACCCGCACGATAGTCCCCGCGCCCCAACTTTAAATTAGTCCCGTATGGAACTTGACGCTACCGCAATTGGCTGTCAATTTCTTTTTTTTAGTCCCGTATGGAACTTTGCATTTGGCGAAGACAGCCGTCGTCAGAGCATAATTTTTGTGCGTTTTCGTCAATGCATGCAATTTCTTTGCGCGCTTTGCCGAAGACGGAGAATGGAGAGCGCGCCGGTGAAGATCGCGGATATGAACTGGATGCAGGTCGAGGAGCGCGCGGCCTCCGACGATCGCTGTATCCTCCCGATCGGCAGTGTTGAACAACACGCCTATCTCAGCCTCGCGACGGACATGATCCTTGCTGAGAAGGTTGCCGCCGATGCAGCCGAACCGCTCGGCATTCCGGTCTTCCCGGCCGTGCCTTACGGACTTGCATCTTCCTTTGCCGCCTTTCCCGGCACTCTCACCCTGTCGCTTGCCACCTATGTCCGCGTCATCCGCGATCTGCTCGACGGCATCCATCGCTCCGGCTTCCGTCGGATCCTCGTCGTCAACGGCCATGGAGGCAACATCCCGGCCATGACGGTCATTTCCGAATGGCTGAACGCCCATCCCGACACGTCGGTGAAATTCCACGACTGGTGGCGGGCGCCGAAGACGATGGCGAAGGTTCAGGAGATTGATCCGGCCGCCTCGCATGCCTCCTGGATGGAGAATTTCCCCTGGACGCGCACCGGCGATCCGCGCCAGCCGACGACCTCCAAGCCGTGCATTGATTTCGCAGCGCTCGCGCGCGTCGATGCCGGGCGCAAGCGCGGGCTTCTCGGCGACGGCAATTACCATGGCCTCTACCAGCGGCCCGACGAGGACATGCTGGCTATCTGGGACGTTGCCGTGAAGGAGACGAGAGACCTTCTGGAGAACAACTGGCACTAACCGTCGCGGGTAAACGCGGCATCTCAAACCCGCAGAAGACGGGAGCATGGGGAACGAATGGTAGGCTATCTTTTGCAACGCCTGTGGCAGGCCGCGATCGTGGTGATCGCCATGTCGGCGCTGGTTTTCTGCGGTGTCTATGCCGTCGGCAATCCGATCGACGTACTGATCTCGCCGGACGCGACGCAGGATATCCGTGCCGCGGTGATCGCCCAGTACGGGCTCGACCAGCCGCTCTGGCACCAATATCTGAGTTTCCTCGGCCGCGTGCTGGAAGGCGATTTCGGCCGCTCCTTCGTCTATAACATGCCGGTCAGCGAACTGATCATGTCGCGCCTGCCGGCGACGCTGGAACTGACGCTGGCCGCCGTCTTCTTTGCGGCGCTCGTTGGCATCCCGATCGGCATGTATGCCGGATACAAGCCGAACAGCCCGGTCTCCCGCGCCGTCATGGCGCTCTCCATCCTCGGCTTTTCCGTGCCGACCTTCTGGTTCGGCCTGATGCTGATCATGGTCTTTGCCGTGCAATGCGGCTGCATGCCGGCCGGCGGACGGGGCGACACGGTAAGCGTGTTCGGCGTCGATTTCAGCTTTCTGACGTTTGACGGCCTGTCGCACATGATCCTGCCGGCGCTCAACCTGGCGCTCTTCAAGTTCTCGCTGATGATCCGGCTGGCGCGCGCCGGCACCCGCGAACTGATGCTGAGCGACACGGTGAAATTCGCCCGCGCCGCCGGGATTTCGGAGTTCACCATCCTCAGCCGCCATGTGCTGCGGCTGATCTCCATCCCGCTCGTCACGGTCTTCGGCCTGGAGCTCGGCTCGACGCTCGCCTTTGCCGTCGTTACCGAGACGATCTTCTCCTGGCCCGGGCTCGGCAAGCTGATCATCGACAGCATCACCTCGCTCGATCGGCCGGTCATGGTCGCCTATCTCATGCTCGTGGCACTTCTCTTCATCGTCATCAACCTCGTGGTCGACCTCACCTATGCGCTGCTCGACCCGCGCCTGCGGAAGGGAAGAGCCTGATGCGCGATACGCCGTTTTCCCGCTTCCTCGAGGAATTCCGCCGCAACAAGGTGGCTGCCGTTGCAGCGATCGTCGTGCTGTTGATCGTCGTCATCGCGCTGCTCGCGCCGCTCCTGACCCCACAGGATCCTTACGACCTCGCCCATCTCGTGCTGCGCGACGCGCGCCGGCCGCCCGGCTATGTCGGCACCGGCGGTTATACCCACTGGCTCGGCACGGACAGCCAGGGGCGCGACCTCCTGTCGGCCATCATCTATGGACTGCGCATCTCGCTGCAGATGGGCGTGATTGCCGGCGGCGTTGCCTTCGTCATCGGTGCCGTGGTCGGCTGCGCCGCTGCCTATATCGGCGGACGGTTCGAGAGCCTCGTCATGCGCATCGTCGACCTGCAGCTCTCCTTCCCGGCCATCCTGCTTGCCTTCGTCATCGCCGCGATACTGGGCCAAGGGCGCTACCAGCTGATCCTGGCGCTGATCTTCGCCCAATATGCCTATTTCGCCCGCACGGCCCATGGCGCGGCGTCGGCCGAACGGCAGAAGGATTATGTCGAGGCGGCGCTCTCCATTCCGCTTTCGCCGTGGCGGGTGGTGCTGAGGCATATCCTGCCCAATTCGCTGCCGCCGCTGATCGTCGTCGCGACAGTGCAGGTGGCGAGCGCGATCTCGCTCGAAGCCACCCTCTCCTTCCTCGGCGTCGGCCTGCCGCCGACGGAGCCGTCGCTCGGCATGCTGATCGCAAACGGTTTTCAGTATCTGCTGTCCGGCCGTTACTGGATCTCGATCTATCCCGGCGTCGCGCTGATCCTCTTCATCGTTTCGCTCAATCTCGTCGGCGACCAGATCCGCGACCAGCTGAACCCGAGGCTTCGCCGATGACTGCAGATACGAAAACGCCCCTCCTCGAAGTCTCGAACCTGCGCACCTGGTTCCCGAGCGGCCGCAGCGAGGTGAAGGCCGTCGACGGCGTCTCCTTCTCGCTGGCGCCGGGCGAAGTGCTGGGCCTTGTCGGTGAATCCGGCTCCGGCAAGTCAATCACCGGCTTCTCCATCATCGGTCTGATCGACGAACCCGGCCGCATCGTCGAAGGCTCGATCAAGCTCGAAGGGCGCGAACTGATCGGGCTCAAACCGCATGAATTGCGCTCGATCCGCGGCAAGACGATTTCGATGGTCTTCCAGGACCCGATGATGACGCTCAACCCGGTGCTCAGCATCGGCACGCAGATCAGGCTGGCGCTGGAGGCACACGAGAAGATCGGCGCCGCCGAGGCCCGCGAACGGGCGATCAAGGCGCTGGCGCAGGTGCGCATCACCGAACCGGAACGCAAGGTCGATTTTTTCCCGCACCAGTTTTCCGGCGGCATGCGCCAGCGCGTGGCAATCGCGATCGCGCTGCTGCATCGTCCGAAACTGATCATCTGCGATGAGCCGACGACGGCGCTCGACGTCTCGATCCAGGCGGAAATTCTCTCCGAGATGAAAGAGTTGGTGGCGGAACTGGGCACGGCGCTGATCTGGATCAGCCATGATCTGGCAACCGTCGCCTCGATTGCCGATCGTGTCGCCGTCATGCGCTTCGGCAATATCGTCGAGATCGGCCCGGCGCTTGCCGTGCTGACTAGGCCGCAGCACGATTACACAAAGGCGCTGCTCGACGCCCTGCCCTCGCGCGCCAAGCCCGGACAGTTGCTTCTGCGCGGTTCGGGCGTCGCCGACGCGGCTCCACCGCCGCGAAAGGCATCCGTCGGCGACCTGCCGCCGCTCGGCAGCCCCTATCTGGTGATCGACGAGGCGGTGAAACGCTTCGAAAAGCCGGCCGGGTTCATCAAGAACCTCGCCATCAAGTCCGGCATCGCGCAGCCGGTGCCGGCGGTCAATGCCGTCGATGGCGTCTCGATCACCCTGAAGCGCGGCGAGGTGCTGGGTCTCGTCGGAGAATCCGGATCGGGCAAATCGACGCTCGGCCGCATGGCGGCGGGCATTTCGGTGCCGACCTCGGGCACCGTTCGTCTTGCGGACAAGCCGGTGATGAGCAGCGGCCGCAGCCCGCGCAAGATCACCACCCGCGTCCAAACCATCTTCCAGGACCCGTTCGCCTCGCTGAACGGCCGCATGCGCATCGGCGACATTCTGGCGGAAGGCCCGCTGGCGCATCAGCTCGTCACCCGCGCCGAGGCTCCGGCCTATGTGCGCCAATGGCTTGCGGCGGTGGGGCTTGATCCGGCTTTCGCCAACCGCTTTCCGCACCAGTTTTCCGGCGGCCAGCGGCAGCGTATCGCCATCGCCCGGGCGCTTGCCATGCAGCCGGATGTCGTCGTCTGCGACGAGCCGGTCGCCTCGCTGGACGTGTCGATCCAGGCGCAGATCATCAACCTCTTGATCCGCCTGCGCTCCGAGCTGGACCTGTCGCTGATCTTCATCAGCCATGACCTGTCGGTCGTCCGGCACCTCTGCGACAGGGTGGCAATCATGTATCGCGGCAGGATCGTCGAGGAAGGGGATGCGCAGGCGATCTACGACAACCCTGAGCACGATTACACCAAGCGGCTGCTCGCAGCCGTACCCGTCCTGCCGCAAGCGGCTTAAATCATTACCGGAGGAACTACACATGGAACCATGGGAATGGGACGAAGCGATCTGGCGCGGCAAGGTCGGGAAGGTTCGCGCCGGCCGGTCACTCAAGCCGAAGGCCTGGAAGGACGGATCGCGCTGCGCTGTCGCACTCTCCTTCGACAGTGACCATGACACCAACGAGCTGCGCGACGGCGGCGAGTCCATCGGCCGCCTTTCATGGGGCCAGTACGGCAACCGCAGAGGCGTGCCGCGCATCCTTGAGACGCTGAAGCAGGCCGATGTTCCGGCTACCTTCTTCGTGCCGGCCGTCGCAGCCCTTCTCTATCCCGACGAGCAGAAGCAGGTCATCGCCGAGGGCCACGAGATCGGCCTGCATGGCTGGATCCACGAGGTGAATACCAAGGTTCCGCCCGAGAAGGAGCGCGAACTACATCTGCGCGCCGCCGACACTCTGGAAAAGATCACCGGTGTTCGGGCCGTCGGCATGCGCACCCCGTCCTGGGATTTTTCGCAGGTGACGCTTCAGATCGAGCGCGAACTCGGCCTGCTCTACGATTCCTCGCTGATGGCCGACGACGATCCTTACGAGCTGGTCGAGGATGGCGAGCCAACAGGGATGGTCGAGCTGCCGGTGGAATGGATTCGCGACGATGCGGTCTATTTCAACATGAACCGCTTCACCGCCCACCGCCCCTATACGCCGCCGCCGGCCGTGCTCGACATCTTCAAGAGGGAATTCGACCGCGCCTATCAGGAAGGCGGCCTGTTTCTCCTGACCATGCATCCGCATGTGACCGGCTACCGCTCTCGCATCTTCATTCTGGAAGAGCTGATCCGCCATATCCAGGGCCACGACGGCGTCTGGTTCGGCACCCATGCCGACATTGCCCGCTTTGCCAAGGAGAATGCCGGTGAATAAGGTCGCTCTCGTAACCGGCGGCGGACGGGGCATCGGCCGCGGCTGCGCGCTCGATCTCGCGCGCCACGGCTTCGATATAGCGCTTGTCGATCTGATCGAGGACGATCTTTCAAGGACGTCGGCGGAAATCCGTGACCTCGGTCGTGAGGCGCTGACATTCATCGCCGACGTACGTGACCATGCCCGCGCAGCCGAAATCGTCGGCGAAGTCGATCGCAAGTGGGGTCGGATCGACGTGCTGTTCAATAATGCCGGCCGCTCGATGCCGAAGGGTGTCGAGGAAATCTCCGAGCAGGAATTCGACGATACGATCGCGATCAACCTCAAGGGTGCTTTCAACTATATCCAGCCGACTGTGCCGGTGATGCGCCGCAATGGCGGCGGGCGGATCATCAACATGTCGTCGATGAACGCCCATACCGGCGGCGTCACCAGCGCCGTCAGCAAGTTCGCCTATACTGCCGCCAAGGCCGGCATTATCGGCATGACGCGCTCGCTGGCGAAGGAACTCGGCCCGGAGATCGTCGTCAACGCCGTCTGCCCCGGCGTCATCAAGACGGAGCTTTCGAACGCGATGATCAGCGCTCGCGAGGCTGATCTTGCCGCCGGCATCTCGATGAAGCGAGTCGGCACGCCTGAGGATGTCGCAAGCGTCGTGACCTTCCTTGCCACAGCCGAACCGAACTTCATGACCGGTCAAGATATCCAGATCGACGGCATGCAGTGGGTTCGGTGACAAGCCAACAAGACGCCGGCATCGATCAGAAACGGTGCCGGCGCCCGCCATCGGTCCGTCATGATGCTGCAGCCTTGTCGCCGTTGTAGTCGTGGGCGATCGCCGCGTGGTTCTTGACCACTTCCCTGAGAAGCAGGCTCAGAAAATCCTGCGCGAAATCCTCGTCCAGACCGGCATTCGCGGCAATCCCGCGCACTCTTTCGAGTTGAAGGCGCTCGCGCTCCTCGTCGCGTGGGGCAAGCCCGTATCGCGCCTTGAGGAACCCCACCCTTTCGGTACAGCGAAAACGCTCGGCCAGGATGTTTATCAGGGCTGCGTCGAGATTATCGATCGATTGTCTGTAATGGGAAAGCATCGTTTTAGGATCGGAATTCGTCATGGAACACCTTTTGCTGTCCGGACTCGCCCGATGGCATGAGTGGGGGCGACCGTACCCAGGTTAAATCCCCATTCGGGCATTACGGTGCGTCATTTCGTGAAGGCCTGCCCCAAACGCGTTACAGCTGTAGGGAGGTGTAGTTCCTCGTGACCTGAGCGTCACACGCGCTCCTTTCACCTCTCTTAGGCCACTCCCCGAGCCTCCGGCAACAATCATGCCAAACACCCATTCAAGCATCCAAAACGTTTTGGCTTGACTCCCAAAACGTTTTGGATGAGGCTTGATGCGTCTGGGAGGACACGTTTTGGCCAATCTGAAGCAACTTGCCCAATCATTGGGTCTGTCGATCACCACCGTCTCAAGGGCGCTGGATGGCTATGCTGACGTATCGGCGTCAACCCGCCAGCGCGTGCAGGAAGCAGCGGACAAGGCCGGTTATCGTCCCAACGCCTCGGCACGGCGCCTGCGCAAGCAGCGTGCGGAGCTTGTTGCCGTCACCCTTCCGAGCGAGCCTGGCCATATCGGTCCGCCCCACTTCCTCGACATGCTTTCCGGCTGCGCCGAACATCTGGCGAGCGCTGGGCTCAATCTGGTCATCGCACCGGTCCCCCACGGCGAAAGCGAGCTCGACATGTGCCGCCGCTTCGTCGACGGCCGCAGGGTGGATGCGATGCTGCTGGTCCGCACCAAGCGTGATGACGAGCGCGTCGAATTCCTGCAGTCGCGCGGTTTTCCCTTCGTCACCAACGGCCGCACCGAATCCGCGATCCAGCACCCGTTCATCGACGGCGACGGCTTTTCCGGCTTCCATAACGCCACGCTGCGCTTTCACCGCGCTGGCCATCGCCGCATCGCCCATGTCGCGGGTCCGCAGGACTATTACTTCGCCCATGTTCGCCGCCAGGGCTGGGAAGCTGCGATGCGGGAATGCGAACTTCCCGTCGATCTCTATGCCGAGCAGGCGCCGACCGAGCAGGGGGGCTACGAAGCCGCGCTTTCGCTGCTGCATCGGCCCGATCGCCCGACTTCGATCGTCTGTGCAACCGACGAAATGGCGATCGGCGTCCTGAGAGCCCTGCGAGAGGTCGATGGCGGCCAGTCCGTCAGCGTCGTCGGGCATGACGACCTGCCGATCGGCGCCTTCACCAGCCCGGCCCTCTCGACCATGCGCATGACCGGCGAAAACCTCGGCCGCAGCTTTGCCTCGCTGCTTCTGCGCGCCATTGCCGGCGAACCGGCCGAAGCCCTTCAGGAATTGCACGCGATCGAATTCGTCGATCGCGACAGTCATCGTCGGCCGCCACGGGCGGCGTGACCGGCCAAGAGACGCAACGACCGTCACGACACGAAGAAAACAAGGAGGAAAAGCAATGAAGCATCTGTTGTCCGTCGCCATTCTGGCTTCCAGCGCCATCGGCTTTGCCGGCCAGGCTCAGTCCCAGACCATTTTCCTGTCCACCCAGCTGCGCCCGATCGAGGAGGCGACCGCGGTGCGCGAGGAACTCCTGAGCGGCCTCGACAAGCCGGTCGATTACGTGGTGGAGGAGCCGCCGCAGTTTGCCGTGCGCATGGAGGCCGAAAACCAGGCCGGCAAGCACACGATCAGCCTCGTCGGTGCGCTGCATGGCGAACTGTCGCCGCTTGCCGACAAGGGAACGCTCGAACCGCTCGACGATCTCGCCAAAAAGCTGGCCGACGCAGGCATGCCGCAGTCGCTGATCGATCTGGGCAAGCTCGGCAAGACCGAGCAGCAGTATATTCCGTGGATGCAGGCGACCTATGTGATGGCCGCCAGCAAGGATGCCCTGCAATACCTGCCGGAAGGTGCCGACATCAACAAGCTCACCTATGATCAGCTGATCGAGTGGGGCAAGAAGATGCAGGAGGCGACCGGCGCGCCGCAGATCGGTTTCCCAGCCGGCCCCAAAGGCCTGATGCCGCGCTATTTCCAGGGCTATTTCTACCCGTCCTTCACCGGCGGCGTGGTCCGCACCTTCAAGAATGCCGACGCCGCAGCCGGCTGGGAGAAGCTGAAGGAATTGTGGAGCGTCGTCAGTCCAAATTCAACGAACTACGATTTCATGCAGGAGCCGCTCGCCTCCGGTGAGGTCATGGTCGCCTGGGATCACGTCGCGCGCCTGAAGAATGCGATTTCCGGCTCGCCGGACAATTATGTCGTCTTCCCTGCCCCGGCGGGTCCGAAGGGCCGCGGCTACATGCCCGTCGTCGCCGGCCTCGCCATCCCCAAGGGTGCCCCGGACAGGGAAGGTGCGACCGCCGTCATCGAACATCTCGCCACCCAGGATGTGCAGTTGCAGACGGCATCGCTCGTCGGCTTCTTCCCGACGCTGAATGTCCAGTTGCCTGAAGATCTCGATCCGGGCGTGGCGCTGCTTGCCGGCGCCGTCACCGCCACCCAGAGTGCGCCGGATGCGGTGATCTCGCTCCTTCCGGTCGGTCTTGGCGACAAGGGCGGCGAGTTCAACAAGGTCTATATGGACGCCTTCCAGCGCATCGTGCTGCAGAACGAGCCGGTCGCCGACGTGCTAAAGGCGCAGGGAGAGACGATGGCCAAGCTGATGGCCGACACCAAAGCGCAGTGCTGGGCACCCGACGCCAAGAGCGATGGCGCCTGCCCGGTGGAGTGATCTCCTAAACGTCTCCGCCCAGCTTCCCCCTCTGGCCTGCCGGCCATCTCCCCCACAAGGGGGGAGAAGACTTGCAGCCCTGGCTCGCCTCAATATGGCTTCGGAGGGGGCGGCCAAGTTAAGCCCTCCCCCTCGTGGGGAGGGTTTGGGAGGGGTCTTGCGTTACGCGCAATTGCCCGCCGCCAGAATCCAAAGAGATCAAAGGGTAACCGATGACCCAAAACCGCCCATGGATCCCCTACGCGCTGATCCTTCCCTCCGTCGTCTTCCTCGGCCTGCTGTTCGTCGTGCCGCTGGTGCAGACGATCTGGCTTGCCGTCTCCGACAACGGCACGCCGTCGCTCGCCAACATGACGACGATGGTGAGCGACATCAATTTCGGCCGCTCCGTGCTGAACACGTTCCTGCTGACACTCGCCGTCGTGCCGATCCAGATCGTCATGGCGCTGACCATGGGATCGATGGTGGCCAAGATGAACGGCGGCCGCGAGACCATTTTGTGGATATGGACCATTCCGCTCGGCATTTCGGATCTCGCCGCCGGCATGGTCTGGCTGTCGATCCTGCAGAATACCGGCTATCTCAACTCCATCCTGTTCGGCATGGGCCTGATCGAGCGGCAGACGGCATGGCTGACCTACCAGACGCCCGTGGCGCTTTTCATCGGCATCGCCATTGCCGAGATCTGGCGCGGCACCGCGATCGTGATGATCATCATCGTGGCAGGCCTCAACCAGGTGCCGAAGGAATTCAAGGAAGCCGCTGAAATCTTCGGCGCGAGCCCCTGGACGCGCTTCACCCGCATCACCCTGCCGCTGATCCGCCCCGCCCTGCAATCGGCGCTGATCCTGCGCACCGTGCTGGCCTTCGAAGTCTTCGCGGTCGTCTATGCGCTGGGAGGACGCAATTTTCCGGTGCTCGTCGGCGAAGCCTATAACTGGCAGAACCAGAACCAGAATTACAGCGTCGCCGCCGCCTATGCGGTGCTGATCATGGTCATCTCGCTCGCCGCCACCCTTGTCTATCTCAAGGCCATCAAGGTCGATCCGGAGCGCCTGCCATGAGCACAGTCAGCAATACGGGTTTCGTCCCGGCCCGCCGCCTCCTGTTCTGGAGCGGCATCGTCGCACTCTGCGCCTGGGTTCTCGTGCCGATCTATCTGGTCGCGCTCGGCGCACTCGGCGGCCGTAGTGGCGCCTACCAATGGCCGAAGAATTTCCTGCCCACCAATGTCTCGCTGCAGCCCTTCCTTCTGTTCCTCAAGACCGAAGGCGTGCTGCAATCCTTTCTCAATTCGCTCGGTGCGGCCGGCATCACCGTGGCGCTTTCCATCGCGCTCGGCGCACCGGCGGGTTATGCGCTGGCGCGCTACAATTTCCGCGGCAAGGACAGCTATCGTCTGCTGGTGCTGCTGACCCGCGCCTTCCCGCTCGCCATCCTCGCCCTGCCGCTGACCGTCTCCTATATCCGTCTCGGCCTCTACGACACCGTCCTCGGCGTCGGGCTCATCCACACGGTTCTTGCCCTGCCCTTCGCCGCGCTGGTGACGCAGGGCATCTTCCTCGGCGTTCCGCGCGAACTGGAAGAGGCTGCCTGGGTCTTCGGCTGCACCCGCATCCAGGCTTTCTTCAAGGTCGTGGCACCGCTTGCCCTGCCGGGCCTCGTGGCAACGGCCGTCTTCGCCTTCGTCATCTCGTGGAATGAGGTCTTTGCAGCCTCGGTTCTCACCGTGCGCCACCGCACGCTGACCGCCTATCTGCTGACCGTGCTGTCGGAAAGCCCGATGCACTACCGCTTCGCCGGTGGCCTCATGCTCATCCTTCCCTCGGTTGTCTTCATCTTCGCGGTCAGGCGCTACCTGTTTGCGATCTGGGGCATCTCTTCAAAGTAACGGGTACATTCATGGCCAACATTGTCATCGACAACATCAAGAAGAGCTTTGGGGCCTTCCAGGCGCTCAAGGAAGTCTCGCTGACGATCAATGACGGCGAGTTCGTCTCGCTGCTCGGACCGTCCGGCTGCGGCAAGACCACCCTGTTGCGCATCATTGCCGGATTGGAGACCGCGACGTCGGGCGACATCCGCATCGGAGACCGCTCGGTCATCTCCCTGCCGCCGAAGGATCGCGGACTTGCGATGGTCTTCCAGAACTACGCCGTCTTCCCGCATATGACGGTCTATGAGAACGTCGCCTTCGGTCTGCGCATGCAGAAAGCCGATGATGCGCGCGTCAAGAAGCAGGTCGAAAAGGCGGCCGGCCTGCTGCATATCGAGCCCTATCTCGACCGCTATCCGAACAAGCTTTCCGGTGGCCAGCGTCAGCGCGTCGCCGTTGCCCGCGCGCTTGCCGTCGAACCCGGCGTACTTCTCATGGACGAACCGTTGTCCAACCTCGATGCGCTGCTGCGGCTTGAAATGCGCACCGAGTTGAAGACCGTGCTGCAGGCGGCGGGCACCACGACCATCTACGTCACCCACGACCAGACCGAGGCCATGGGCCTTTCGGACCGCATCGCCGTCGTCCATGACGGGCGCATCGAGCAGGTCGGCACGCCGGTCGAGGTGTATAATCACCCGGCTACCCGCTTCGTCGGCGGGTTCATCGGCAATCCGCCGATGAATTTCATCACCATGCCGGTCACCGGCGGCAAGGTCGCCATCGGTTCGCAGCAGTTCGCTGTGCCGGCAACGGGCGGCGAGATCGTGTTCGGCCTGCGCGGCGAAACCGTCGAGCGCGCACCGAACGGCCAGGGGCTGGACATGCAGGTCCGTGTCGCCGAACCGATGGGCTCGCACCTGCTCTTGACCGGCAGCATTCTCGGCCAGCCGGCCCGCGTCATCCTGCCCGCCACCGAAACCGTCAGGAACGGCGAGACGGTGGGGCTGACCCTCGATCCCAAGCGCCTGACATGGCTGTCGCCCGAGAGCGGCGCCTCCTACCCGGCCGCGGCATAAGATTTCTGGAGTTTTCGACAATGACCAAGCATTTTGACGAGGCCTATCGCATCCTCGCGGCCAATGATCGCGGCGGCTACACCGTGCCGACCGACCGGCTCTATCCGTTCCAGTGGAACTGGGATTCCGCCTTCGTCGCCATGGGTTTTGCCACCTATGATGTCGACCGGGCCTATCGCGAGCTGGAACGGCTGGTCGAGGGCCAGTGGGCTGACGGCATGATCCCGCAGATCGTCTTCCACCAGCCGAGCGACACCTATTTCCCCGGCCCCGCCGTGTGGCGTACGAACCACACGACCCCGACTTCGGGCATTACCCAGCCGCCGGTCTTCGGCATGGCGCTGCGTGCCGTCCACGAGGCCGCTGAGAAAGCCGGCACGGAGAATGCCAGAGAGCGCACGATCGCGCTGCTGCAGGCAGGAATGAAATGGCATCGCTGGTGGTATGCGGCCCGCGACCCGGAGAATACCGGCCTTATCGCGCTTCTGCATCCCTGGGAAAGCGGCAGCGACAATTCTCCCGCCTGGGACATTGCGCTCGCCCGCGTGCCGACCACCACCGACACGCCTGTCGTGCGCAAGGACACCGGCCATGTCGATGCCGCCATGCGTCCGCGTGACGAGGACTATCGCCGCTTCATCCATCTGGTCGATACCTATGCGGCCTGCGGCTGGGATCCGGTCAAGCAGTGGGCAAAAACGCCGTTCAAGGTTGCCGAAGTGCAGACCACCGGCATCCTGCTGAAAGCCGGCGAGGATCTGCAGCATCTCGCCGATCTGCTCGGCCTTGCAGCCGAGGCGGAAGAACTGGCCGGGTACAACGAACGCACCCGCAAGGCACTTCTCGCCCAGTGGCGTCCGGCGCTCTCCCGCTTCGTCTCCCGCGACCTGATTTCCGGCGAGGATATCGAGGCTCCGACGCAGGCCGGATTCATTCCGTTGCTTGGCCTGGATCTGGACAGGAAAACGGCTGATGCCGCGGTGGCCGAGATGAAGCTCTGGTCCGACGGCATGAAGGTCGCCTTCCCCACGACCAAGCCCTTCGTCGAAAGCTGGGAACCCAAGCGCTACTGGCGCGGGCCCGCCTGGGCAATCATCAACTGGCTGCTGATCGACGGCCTGAACCGTAATGGCCAACCGGATATGGCGGAGGCGCTGCGTCTCTCCACGATCAATGCGATCGAGACGGAAGGTTTTGCCGAATATTTCGACCCGACCACCGGTGAAGGCTGCGGCGGGCTCGGCTTTTCCTGGACGGCGGCAGCCTATCTCTGGCTCGCCCGGTAGCGGGCCGAATTACCCGATCGGGATCCCGTATAGTGGCAGAAGGCAGCCACTATACGGGCTCGGTCTGGGGGAATGGCCATTCCGGCAGGACCGCTTTCGGGCGGCAATCGGGTCAAGGATCGCGTGCCGGTCCCGCAGATCGTTTACATTCTGCCTGCCATCGCCTAGTGACGGCGCTCAATAAGCGGACTTGCGGGCGAAAACCATGTTGATCAAGCAGAGCGACTATCACCGGATCTATCGGGTCATCAACAGCCTGCTTCACAACGAGAAGGCCGACCCGGCAACGGCATCGATGTATTTCAGCACGTTCGGGGCCTTTATCCTCAAGCAGCATTACAAGCTCGATGCGGCGCCCAGAGGCGGACTTGCAGCTTATAATCTCGGCGGCACCGTCATTCTCTTCGCGGATCATCGCGAGGATGGTTACGTGACGGGGGCGGGCGAGAATTTTCACTGCTGGGTCGAGGCCGACGGCTGGGCGATCGACTTCATGGCGCCGGCATTTTCGGAAAGTGCGAAGGGACTGGCCCTGCCTTCCAGGATGTTCCAGCGGCCGCTGTCATCCATGGCGGCGTCGATCAACGACGTCAGCAATCCAGGTGACTTCTTCCTTCAGCACGAACCCCGAGCCATGGCCGGTCATTTTGCCGACTGGCAGAAACACGGGATGATCGGTGATCTCGCGACGGTCGCCGCGAAATGGTTTCGCAAGTCGCCGAAGCAGATGCCGGCTTCGATATCGATCGAGGGACCGGGTGGAAAGATGAACACGGTGTCGCTCCGCGGCAACGCACTTTCCGGCGCCTGGTAAAGATCAGCCGGCCGGTCAGCCGCTTGCGAGCCTGACCTTGCCGGCCTCCGCGACAAGGCGGCCTGCCTTGAAGACACGCCGGCCTGGCGGGAAACCGACCACAGCCTCGGGCACATGCGCGGCCTTCAACGCGACGAAATCCGCCTTCGCTCCGACCTCGATGCCATAGCCTTCGAGACGAAGCGCTTTCGCGCCCGCATTGGTCACGATGTCGAAGGCGACCGTCAGATCTTCATCGGTGAAAAAGCCGGAGCGGTAGCCGATGATCTCGGCCCGGCGCAGCATGTCGCCGTCCCCGTAGGGCCACCAGCTGTCGCGGATATTGTCGCTGCCGCTGAAGACGTTGACGCCTTCCGCCCGGAGCAATGCCACCGGCGGGAAACTGTGATGCCCTGGCGCATTGGTCATGATCGAAATGCCCGCCTTCGCAATCCGAGCTGCGATCTTTCGCGCCGCATCGGGCGCGAGATCCCCCAGCCCGTAGGCATGGCTGATGGCCACATGGCCCTGCATGCCGAGCGCCTCGGTTCTTGCGCAGATCTCCTCGATGGTGAAGGCGCCCATGCTGCCGCCCTCGTGCAGATGGATGTCGATATCGACGCCCCGCCTTTGAGCGACGCCGAAGACCACCTCCAGATGGGCGGTCACATCCCGGTCGAAGCTTGCCGGATCAAGACCGCCGACGAGATCAGCACCAAGGCCGATCGCTTCGTCCAGCAGTTCAGGCGTCCCCGGGCTCTTCAGGATGCCGCTCTGCGGAAAGGCGACGAGCTGGATATCGATAATCTCCCTGTATCGCTCCCGCACCGCAAGGATCGTCTCGAGCGACTTGAGCCCGACGGAACCATCGACCATGACGTGGCTGCGCATCTGGAGCGCGCCGTGGCCGATGCAAAGTTCAAGCTGCCTGATCGCCCGCTCGGCCATCGGTTCGGCCCTGGCCATGTTGTCAGCCTGGAAGGCGACGCGTTCATGGACATCGAAACCGTTCGTGCACGGCCGATGCGCCACCCATTTTCCGCCATAGAAGCTGGTATCGAGATGGATGTGTCCCTCGACGAAGCCCGGGACCAAGAGCTCCCCAGCGATGTCGATGTTATGGCTGCCAGCCGATTGCGGCGAGACGGGCTCGATCGCCGTGATCCGGCCGTTCTCAACGTGAATATCCCGTAGCAGGCCGTCGGCAAGCTTCGCATTGGTAAAAATGGTCATCGTCATGATCGGAGTTTAGCCGAAATTTCGACGGTTCATAGCATCTCGAATGGCGAAAGACGCGGCACAGATATTGCTGCGTCCTCACATGCACTCACTCCGCAGCCTTCACGATCAACGCCGCTACTTCCTTTGGAAACGAAAGCATCGCCACATGGCTGGACGGCACTTCGATCGCGGTCGCCCCGGCAAGCGTCACCTGGGCCTTTTCAAGTTCGGGCGAGATTACGGTATCCTTCGTCGCCACCACCATGAAGGTCGGCTTGTCGCGCCAGGCCGCGTGACTTACCGCGGTTGCGGGGCCCTTGATGTGAAACGGGCCCTGGGTGGCGGCTACGAGCGCCTGCTCCTCCGGTGTCAGGTCGGCGGCGAAATATTTGCGCACGCCTTCTTCTGAAAAGCGGAGAAAACCGTCCTCGTCCTGGGCAATCGCCTCGCGGCCCGGCGGGGCCGGAAATTTCGAGGCGATGTCGCGCGCCGACTGGCCGCTGTCCGGGGCATAGGCCGCGACATAAACGAGCGAGGCCACTTTCGGATCGTTGCCCGCCTCGGTTATGACCACCCCACCCCAGGAATGCCCGACGAGAACCACGGGCCCCTCTGCGTCGCGGATGGCACGCCTGGCCGCAGCCACGTCATCTTCCAGCGAGGTCAGCGGATTCTGGACCGCCACGACCTTCAGCCCGGCCTGTTGCAGGATCGGGATGACCTTGTTCCAGGAGGAGCCATCGGCGAACGCGCCATGAACGAGCACCGCCGTCCTGGCCTTCAAGTCGGCGGCCGCAGCCGGTTGCAGCGGCAGGCAGGTGGCATAGAACGTCACTGCCACACCCCAAAAAAGCTTGAGCATGTTCATCGAAGTTCCTTTCCGAAGACTGGACGGCGCGACAGGATCGCCGCGCCGCCATGGCTCGATCGATGGGAGGCTCGTTACATCTTGACGACCGCCCGGCCGACTATGTCGCCTGCGCGGAGCAGTTCGAGATATTCGTTAATCTGGTCGAAGGAAATCGTCTTGATCGTGTGCCGGATCTTGCCTGCAGCCGCAAGCGCCACGACCTCGCTCAGATCATTGTAACTGCCCCAGTAAGATCCCTGGAAAGTCTGTTCGCGCGACACCCGCCGAAACAGAGGGACGTCGATCCGGTCTCCGACAAGGCCGACATCGACATAGTGGCCGCTGATCCCGAGGATGTCGAAGCCGAGCTTAATCATTTCCGGCGCGCCGGCGCAGTCGATGATGGCATCCAGCTGGTTCTGGCCCGTCGCCTGGTTGAGTTCCTTGGCAATATCCGCCGATGACTTGCCCTTGACGTTGATCACGTGATCGGCGCCGTATTCCGTGGCGACCTTGAGCTTGTCGTCATTGCGGGCGAAGGCGACGACCTGCGCGCCGCCGCCGAGCAACTTTGCGTATTGGATGGCGTAGCTTCCAAGGCCCCCGATGCCGAAGACACCCAGCACGCGATCGGGTCCCAGAGCCCCGCTATCCCTCAGCTTCTTGATGCCCCGATAGGGTGTCATACCGGCGTCGGTGAGTGGCGCGAGTTCCTCGAACTTCAGACGCTTGTCGACCTTGACGAGATAGCGGGCAGGTACCGGAAGGAATTCGGAATAACCGCCATAGGGGCCGAAACCGGGCCAGCGCACATTAGCGCAGATATGCGTGTTGCCGATCTGGCAATGCCGGCAGGTGCCGTCCCCCCATCCCGGAGCCACGACGACATGATCGCCTTCCTTGAAACCCGAGGATTTCGGAACGACATCGCCGATCGCACTCACCACCCCGGTTATCTCGTGGCCGGGCGTAATCGGCCGGGGAATATCGGCGTACTGCTTGAAGTAGCCGTCCACAAGCTGGACGTCGGAACGGCACATCCCGCAGGCCTTTACCTGGACGAGGATCTCGTCGGGCTGGATATCGGGCACCGATACATCCTCGAAGACGAGAGGCTTATGGTATTCGTGCAGACGGGCCGCTTTCATTGGATCATCCTTCCATCGGGTTCATCGTTTGTGTTCATGACGCGCCATCGGCCGAGCTATGAGCCGCGGCCATATCCGCAGGCCGTCGGTTTCATGCGGCATCCGCGAGGGCTGCAATGCCCGCATCGGCCACCGCAATGTCCTGTTCGACGGTGCCGGCACTCGCGCCGATTGCCCCGATGATCTGGCCATCGCGGACAACCGGCACGCCGCCACCGAAAATGATGACATTGCCGTCGTTGCTCTGCTGGATGCCGTAAAGCGGCTCGCCCGGCTGCGACAGCTTGGCGAGGTTGGCCGTGGCATTGTCGAAGATGCGCGCCGTCACCGCTTTCTTGATGGCCAGGTCGATACTGCCGATCAGAGCGCCGTCCTGACGCACGAAGGCAACCAGATGACCACCGGCGTCGACGATGGCGACATTATAGGCGACGTCAAAACTCCTCGCCTTGGTCTCGGCAGCGAGGAGCATGCGCTTCGCATCCTCAAGTGTCAGGGTCTCGCTCACGCTTGGCATATTGCCCTCGATCATCCGACGGTCGGCCGCTGCAATACCCTTCTCGACAGGGCAAGCGTGCTCCTGACCGGCCGATGTTCTCGGCCGGCACGGCAGTGTGCGGTCTTCCTGATTTCGTTCAGATTATGGGCAAAGGGAGTAACATGAGCCGCACGACGCGGCACGTTAAGCGGCGTAAAACCAAGGGAAACCGAAAACGGTAGGCTGGCAAGAGCCGGCAATCAGACCGGACGCGACGTCGTCAACGCCCGATCTGCTTGTTCCACGCTTCGAGCCAGGCCTGCCTCGATCTGTTGATCTCGCGGAAGGACGGTATGGACAGGTCCTCGTGGCGCGTGAGCGCCCCCTTGACCGCGGGATCGAAGACAGCCTTCATGTTGACGCTGCCATAATGGGTCTTGCTCGCAAAGCAGGACTGTCCCTCGGCGCCCAGTGCGATCGTCACGAAGGTCCATGCGCTGGGGTCGGCCTTCTTCACCACCTGGATCCAGTTGAACGTGGCCGGGCCGCCGGGCGAAGGCGTGACATATTCGAAGTCCGGGTTATTCCCGTCGATGATGAAGGCCCTGGAGCGCCCATCCCAATACATCGCCGCGTCTATCTCGCCGGAACCAAGAGCATTCAGGACCTGATTGTGGTCGGCCCAGAATTCCAGCGAACCGCCGGCCATCATCCGTTTCACCCGGTCAAGGCCGGGCTGGGCGTTCCTCTCGTCCCCGCCGCTGACCCTGGTAACGTTCCAGAGACTGGAGCCCAATGACCCGGGATAGTGGATGCTCGGTATCGCAGCGGTAATTTCGCCCCGTTCCACTGCATCGTAAAAGTCGTCCCATGTGCGGATGGGTACTTTCACGGTCCTGGAATTGTAGATGACGCCCATCGCGCCATAGGTAAAGACGACGCCATAGCCTTCAGCGAAGCTGACCATGTCGGGATAGATATCCGCAAGGCCTGCGACCGGTTGGCCGGAGAAAGGCAGGACGAGCCCCTTGTCGATCATCTGGTAGGCCGTCTCCGTGGGAGCGAAGACGACATCGAAGGGCGGTGCGTCGGGATTGGCGGCAATCTGGTTCAGCCACTGGAGTGGCGCACCCAGCACGACATCGACCGTCTTTCCTGTCTGCTTTTCAAAAGGTGCGACGATGCAGCTGCGCAGCGCCTCTTCCCATACCCCGCCAAACGCGCCGACCGTGAGGTCGGCGGCGTGTACGGGGGCGGCCGCTCCCGCCTGGACAAACAGCGCTCCCAGCAATGCCAGACATGCTCTAGACATCATGCCCCCTTCGCGATCCCCATCGTGAAGCGGATGCTACCCTTCATAATTGCTTTGAGCCAGCTATAACAATTGCGGGGCCCCGCGGAACGTGGGCTGAACGTGTCGCCGCGTGACCTGAAGCGGAGTCGAGCATGATGGAATCTGTGCCGCTGACATTGCGCGGGATAGCCAAGCGATACGGCACGGCCCATGCGCTCAAGCCCACCTCCCTCGATATAGAAGCGGGCGAAATGCTCGCATTGCTCGGTCCGTCGGGATGCGGCAAGACGACGATGCTTCGGATCATCGCAGGGTTCACGGCGCCGGATACGGGACAGGTGCTGATCGGCAATATCGATGTCACTGATCTTGCGCCCAACCGCCGTGGGCTCGGCATGGTCTTCCAGAGCTACAGTCTCTTCCCGCATATGACGGTCGGCGAGAACATCGCCTACGGCCTGAAGATGCGTGGCATCAACGCGGCCGAGCGGGCGCACAAGGTCCGTGACATGCTCGATCTCGTCCGGCTCCCGGGTTTTGAAGACAGGCAGGTCAATCATCTTTCCGGTGGTCAGCAGCAGCGCGTGGCGCTGGCGCGGTCGCTCGTGACCGATCCCAAGGTCCTGCTTCTTGACGAGCCGTTAGGCGCTCTGGATCGCCAGTTGCGCGAGAACATGCAGTTCGAGCTGCGTGCCATGCAGAAGCGGCTAGGTATCACGACCATTATCGTGACCCATGACCAGGAGGAGGCACTGACCGTGTCGGACCGGATTGCCGTCATGCAGAACGGGGAGATCGTCCAGACCGGTGCGCCGACAGAGATCTACGAGCGACCGCGCAACCGGTTCGTCTCCGAATTCCTCGGAACGGTGAATATCTTCGACGGCGACCTGGTGGCCAGCCATCCGGACGATTGCTGGAGCGTTCGCCTCGCGCTGCCCGGCGCGCCGGTGGTGAAGGTCGCGGGCTCACAGGGCCTTTCCGTATCGAAGAGCGTACGCGTGGCCGTGCGCCCCGAGCGCCTGCGGCTGAATGGCAGCAACGAGACCTTCAGGGCCTGCATTCGGAGCAGCGTCTTTCGTGGCAGCTATCACGCCTATGAGCTGGATATCGCCGGCATCGGCGGGCCGGTCTACGTCCACAGCAACGAGCCGGTCGAGGTCGGCGACGATGGCATGGTCGGGGTCGCGTGGCCACAGGGCCACGCCGTCATGTTCGGGCGGGATGATGGCCGATGAGCGATGAGACCTGCCCTGGGGTCGCGCCCGAAGAGCCGGCGGCATTTCGTCGTGAACGATCGTTCCGACTTGCGTCGGTATCCTGGGCCATGCCCGCGCTGATCTTTCTTCTGATCTTCCTGGTGCTCCCGCTACTCGCCAACATCGCACGAAGCCTGCCCTTGGAAGACCCATTCCAGCATTACGCGCGGCTTTTGGGGGATGCCTATTACCTTGGCATCGTGAGGCAGACCATCAAGGTTCCGGCTCTGACTGCAGTCGCATGTCTCATCATCGGCTATCCGGTCGCCTATTTCATGGTGCGCCATGCCGGCAGGTGGAATGCCCTCATCGTCTTCCTGCTGATAGCACCTCTCCTGACCTCCACCATCATGAGAACCTTCGGCTGGACCGTTCTCCTTGGGCGGCGCGGGCTGGTGAATGCCTGGATGAGCGACTTCGGGATGATCGACAAGGCAGTCAACATGGTCAACACAGAATGGGCCGTCTATCTCGGTCTCGTCCATGTCCTGTCGCCCTTCATGGTCCTTTCCGTCAGCTCGGTTCTGCAGGGGATCGACCGGCGGCTGGAGGAATCGGCGCAGATACTGGGCGCAGGCAGGCTGCGGGTATTCCTGACCATCACCCTTCCACTCAGTCTCGACGGGATCGCAACGGGCTGCATCCTCGTCTTCGTGCTCGCAAGCGGCAGTTTTCTCAGCATGCTCCTGCTTGGCGGCGGCAAGGTCACCACCCTGTCACTCCTCATCTACCAGCAGTTCACCTTGACGCAGGATATCGGCTTCGCCGCGGCCATGGGTAATGTCCTGCTGCTGCTGAGCTTGATCTGCATGGCCATCCAGCTGCGGTTCCTGCGCAGGAGGGGCGTCTGATGATGTATGACCTGGTGAGCGACCATCCGGCGCCGCGGCGGCGAAAGCGCTTTCGCTGGAGCCGCATCCTGCTGGCGATCTATGTCCTGCTTTTCCTTCTATTTCTGCTGGCGCCGATCACCGCCGTGGTGGCGGTTTCGTTTTCGTCCGCAAACTTCATCGCCCTGCCGATGCCGGGTCTCAGCCTGCGATGGTATGAGCGGATCGTCGGCTATGAGCCCTTCCTGCAGTCGCTGATCGTCAGCCTGGAAGTTGCCGCCATTTCGGCGCTTGCCGGCCTGGTTCTCGGCGTACCGGCAGCCCTTTGGGTCGCGCGCGATCGCGGCGTACTGGCGCGCGCCATCATGAGCCTGATGCTGGCGCCGATTTCGGTGCCGGCCATGCTTCTCGGCTTCTCGCTTCTCTATCTGCTGTCGGCAATGACGATCGGCATCTCGTTTCTCGCCCTCTGCATCACCCATACCGTCGTAGCGATCCCCTATGTCGCGCGTACCGTTCTGGCGGTCTATCGGTCCCTGCCGGTGGAATACGAGGAGGCGGCAGCGGTTCTGGGCGCATCGCGCCTGCGCATCCTTTTCGACATCGTCCTGCCGCTGATCAAGCCGGCCATCTTTGCCGGCACGATGTTTTCGGTGCTGATGTCGTTCGACAATCTGTCGCTTTCGTTCTTCTTCGGAGGCGCTGCGACGAGCACGCTTCCCGTCGTCATGCTGAGCTACATGCAGAACCAGTTCGATCCTTCGATCGCCGCGATCGCGACCGTACAGATGCTGATCGCGGTGCTCGCGCTCGGTATCGTCAATTGGATCTATGGAATAGAAAAACTCACCGCGGCCTGATTTAGACAGGCCGCGGTGAGTTGATGGAAAAAGTCGTTGGAGCGCCTTCGCCCCCGTGGTGCATCATGCCACGCGCGCGCTCGAAGGCGCGTCGGCTATCGCCTTCAGGAGCGTTTCCGCCAACTGGTGGTCTGAACGAGGGTTCTGGCCGGTTATCAGCTCACGATCATGCACGACATAGGGCTGGAAGTCGCGTTCGCTGCGGCTGACGAGACCACCGGCAGCCTGAAGCGCATCAACGACGTGGAACTGCATCTTGTCATGCAGAATCTCGTCCTCGATGTATTTCTCCTCCTCGTTGGTGAAGATCGTCATTCGATAACCCGTGTAAGGCCATCCCTTGGCGGCAGCGGCTTTTGCTGCCGTGATATCGCCGGTCTCCATCGCCTTGCGGAAAGTCTTCATCTCGGTCAGCGCCGCAGTCAGCGCGATCGGTCCGTGGCAGAGAAGCGCCGTCGGCTTGGAATGCTCGTGGAAATACCGGAGGATCTTTCCGAAGTCCTCGTCCTGCGCCATGTCGACGATCGGCGCCTGCCCGCCGGGAACGAAGACCGCGACATAGTTCTCCAGGCCTTCCGCCACCACCGCCTTTAGGGTTTTCGGCTTCTGCATGGCCGGATCGTTGTCGAAGAAGGCCGCGGCCTTCTCGAACGCGGCCTCGTCGTTTCCGAAATGGCCCGCCGCCGCGGATACCTCGTCGATGATCGGCTTGGTGCCGGTCGGCGTTGCGAGCACGTAATCATATCCAGCGTCCTTCGCCGTCATGACCGGGACGACCAGTTCGTTGAGGTAGGTGCCGGTCTTCCCAAGCTTCCCGGATGCGAGCGGAATACGGTCGGCCGCCGACACGGCCACGAGAATAGTCCCCTTGCTCATGAATGCCTCCATTGCTTCGTCTGGGTGTGTTGAACTTGCCGAGTGCGGATATTCGTTGCGGGCCATCAGGGCACGCCGATCGGCTCTCCTTACGGGCTTCGTGCCTGCCACTCTGATCCTATCCTAGGGGCCGCTCGTCGGTGGCCGAAGTAAAGCGCGGTGAAAGACGGTGAATCCGGCGCATTCGAGGAGGCGGCATGCATCCGCATCACTCGCTCTCGAACAGATCCCGGTAGCGACCGGGCTGCGAACGCAGATACTGCCGCGCCACGCGCACTTTCGCGCCAAGATGTGCCGCGGCATGCCACGGCCAGTTCGGATCGAAGATGATGGTTCTTGCCAGTGCGATCATGTCGGCGTCACCTGTTCCGATGATCGCCTCCGCCTGATCGTAGCCCGTGATCAGGCCGACCGCGACGACGGGGATCTTCACGACCTGCTTCACGGCCCGGGCGAAAGGTACCTGGTAGCTCGGCCCGGCTGGAATGCGCTGGTCGGGATGCAGCCCACCGGTCGAGATGTGCAGGACGTCGCAGCCGCCATTTTCCAGCGCCTGCGACAGTGTCAGGATCTGATCGAGTTCGAGCCCGCCCTCCACCCAGTCCGTCGCGGACAACCTTACGGAGACCGGCTTCTCCGCCGGAAAGGCGGCGCGGACGGCTTCGAAGACTTCGACAGGGAAGCGGATGCGGTTCTCCAGCGACCCGCCATATTCGTCCTGCCGCCTGTTGGTCAGCGGGGAAAGAAACTGATGCAGCAAGTAGCCATGCGCCGCATGGAGCTGGACGAGATCGACCCCGGCTTTCGATGCACGCGTGGCGGCGACGGCGAAGGCATTGCGGATGACCCGCAAATCGTCGCGGTCCAGGGCAGCGGGCACGATGGCTGCTCCCTGATGATAGGGGATCGCCGATGGCGCGACTGTCGCCCAGCCCAGTTCATGGGCGGGATCGAACTGTGCTCCCCCCTTCCACGGCACCTCGGTGGAGGCCTTTCGTCCGGCATGGCTCAACTGGATGCCGATCGGCATGTCCGACCAGCGACGGATGCTCTCCAACGTAAGAGCCATCGCCGCCAGGGTCTGATCGTTCCACAACCCGACATCAGCATAGGTAATGCGTCCCTCCGGCATCACGGCAGTCGCCTCGATGGTCAGAAGAGCTGCGCCGGAGAGCGAGAGCTTGCCGAGGTGAATGAGATGCCAGTCGTTCATGCACCCGTCTTCGGCCGAATATTGGCACATCGGTGCGATGATGATCCGATTGGCAAGAGTAAGGTTGCGGATACGGATGAGTTCGAAAAGGTGCGCGCGTGCCACAGCTCGGTCTCCGTCGGCTCCATGTACTGCGTCTGTGGACGGGCCTGGTCCGGGACGCCGGACTAGCCCTGTCCGGGCACTTTCATGCCGCGGCCAGGCGGCGGGCACGCGGCATGGTGATCGCAAAGACGATGAGGCCAAGCCGTGTCAGGGCGAAGCCGGCCCAGACAGCTGACAGCAAGCCGTAACCTGCTGCGATCGCTGCGCCGCCGGCCCAGGCTCCTACGGCGTTCGCGACGTTGAGCGCGGCAAGGTTCATCGCGCCCATCAGGCTCGGCGCCTCGGGCGCGACGCTCGTCAGCCGCACCTGGATGGTGGGGATGGCGATCATCATCGTCGCGCCGACGCCGAACAGTCCCGCCATCATCAGCACCGCATTCGAGCCGAAATAGGCAAGGACGGCGAGCACGGCCAACGCGCTTCCGAAACCGAGCACGAGACCCATGGCGGGATGGGTATCGGCAATCCTGCCGCCGATGAGATTGCCCGTCGTCATGCCGAGGCCGAAGAGTGCCAATGCGACAGGGATCCAGCCTCGATCAATTCTGAGCACGTCGGTCACGAACGGTCCGATGAAGGTGTAGACGGCGAAGATGCTTGCAACGCCGAGCGCTGCCACCAGCATCATGCCCCAAACAGGGCCCTTGCGCAGCGAATTCAGTTCCTGGGCGATCGGCCCACCGTCCAGCGCAGCGGTCTTCGGAACCCATACCCATAGCGCGATCAACGCCAGGACGCCGGCTCCTGCGACGCTGAAATAGGTGTTGCGCCAGCCGAGGTTCTGGCCAAGCAGCGTGGCGATGGGCGAACCGACTATGGTGGCGACCGTCAGGCCCGTCATGACCAGGGCGAATGCCTTGCCGCCATGTCCCGGACCGACGATGTAGGAAGCAACGACGGCGCCGGCACCGAAATAGGCGCCCTGCGGCATTCCGCTGATGAACCGAGCGATTGCGAACATCCCGAGATTGGCCGCAAGCGCCGACAGGATATTGCCGATGATGAAGAGGGCCATCAAACCGAGAAGCAGGCTTTTCCGGTTGACCCGAGCGGCAGCAAGCGTCACCAGTGGGGCGCCTATCACGACACCGAAAGCATAGGCGGTTATAGCATTGGTCGCGGCCGGAATACTGATTTCCAGGCTGTCCGCGAAAAGCTGCAGCACGCCCATGCTGGCAAATTCCGATGTGCCGATACAGAAGCTGCCGAACGCCAGCGCAAAAAGCGTGAGGCCGCGCCGTGCCTGCTGCGCCTTATCCGTACAATGGACCTCTACCGCCCTGCATTGAGGTTCGAATGCCTTCTGGAACATGGCTCGCTTCCCACTCCTGATCCTTGATGTATTCGCTGTGAACCGGCCATCCCTATGGAGGCGTCAGAATATCGACGGGCGTAACAAGGAGCGCGGTCCGCGAGGCCAGTTCGCCGACACGCGCCGTGTAACTCTGGAAATGCGGAGAGGCACGATGGGCGGCAACGGCCTGTTCATCGACATAAAGTTCATCGAGCACGAAACGGCGCGGTTCTGCCGCTTCCCGCCAGAGATCGTACCGCAGATTGCCCGCCTCACCACGCGAGGGTGTCACCATGGCACGCAACAGATCTTCGAGTTCCGCTTCCCGCCCCTCTTGGGCGACGAACAACGCGACGGTCTTCATCGGTGAACTCATGCAAGGCACCTTCCAAAGCTCGGCCTGAACCCGGCGTTTCGGGCGATCGCCCTGAAAACCGGTTTCCGCTCTTCACGTGTGTCGGCATGCCCCGGCTTTCATCGCCACGCCCTGAGCCCATAATGCTCTTCGAGCAGCACAACCGTACCCTTGCATGATCCCTGCCGGGCGCAGCGTTAAACGCTGTAAATTGGTGTGAAAAGATAAATCCACTTCAATTCCGGTATCAATTTATAATTGCAATTTCCGGCACGATCCATCTTTGCGCGACCCTTTAACCTCTTTTAACCGCGCTTGGCGTTCGAACCACGCTGGCGGAGATTCAAAGCCCGACACAGGAGGTAAGATGTCGAACGTGTAACCAACTCGACGGGGTACGCTTCATGGACGGCATTTATGTATTCGGCCCATATCGTCTCTATCCGAGCGCACGCATCCTGAGGCGCGGTGGCGATGACGTCATGATGGGAAGCCGGGCCTTCGACCTGCTGGTTGCCCTCGTGCTCCATGGCGGCGAGGTCGTTTCTCACCGACAGCTGATCGGCATCGCCTGGCAGGGGCTCAATGTCGAGGATTCGAACGTCCGGGTGCAGATGGCCAATCTTCGCCGTGAACTGGAATGTGGTGTGGAGGGGGCCCGCTATGTCATCAGCATACCGGGTCGTGGCTATTGCTTTGTCGCACCGATCCAGCGGCTGGCGTCGGATGATCTTCCGCTTGAGGATAAAGCCGCGCCGCCAGGTATCAGGAATGCCACCGTTCCACAGTGGCAACATGCTCGCCTGCCGCATCCCCATGAGCATGTCCTTGGACGGGACGAAAACATCGACGACCTCAAGCGGGCAGTCGCCACGCGTCGCTTCATTACCGTGGTTGGCCCGGGCGGCATCGGCAAGACCACGCTTGCCATTCTCGTGGCCCATGCCCTGGATGGCGCATCGCGTTCAGCTCATTTCATAGATCTGAGCTGCGTCGAGGACGGTTCGCTCGTCTGTGATGCGGTTGCTCGGGGCCTCGGGATCCCTGATGCCGGCGATGATTGCCTTCAGGCATTGATCTCGCCGCTCTCAACAGGACCGCGCCTTCTCATTCTCGACAATTGCGAGCATGTCATCGAGGATGTTGCCGAGCTCGTGCAGGTAATCCTCGACAACACCCCGGATGTGCATGTGCTTCTGACCAGCCGTGAGGCTCTGCGGCTGAAAGGTGAAGTGGTTTACATTCTGCGGCCCCTTGCATCGCCGCCGCATACCGGGCGGCTCTCGGCAAGGCAGGCACTGGATTGGCCGGCAGTCACGCTGTTCATGGAGCGCGCCTATGACGGCGGGCACCACCAGCCATTGACCGATGAGCAGGCGCTGATCGTTGCCGCGATCTGCCGCCGGCTCGACGGAAATCCGCTCGCGATCGGGCTGGTCGCAAGTCGGGTCGGCACCTACGGCTTCGAAAGAGCGGCCGAGCTGTTGACCAACCAGCTGGCCCTCAGATGGCGCGGCAGCCGAGATGCTGCTCCCCGTCATCAAACCGTCGAGGCCATGTTGAACTGGAGCTATGATCTGCTGCCCGAGCGCCATCGGAGGGTGCTGCGTCGACTATCGATCTTCGCAGGTGAATTCTCGATCGATGCCGCAGCGTCCGTTGCCAGTGACGACGAAACGGAGGACGCAGAGATCGTCGAGATCATCGGCGAACTGGTCGACAAGTCCTTGATCGCGCTTCATGCCGATGATGGCCCTATCCGCTTCCGGCTGCTCGATGTCACAAGAACCTATGCAGGCATGAAACTGGCTGCGTCGGGAGAGACACCGCGCATGCACAGGCTGCATTCGGTTATTCATATGCAAGAACCGAAACGTGGTGAAACGCGAGTGGAGCCCGCCTGGCGCCCGCCTTCATTCCCGTGGGACACCGAATGCAGGTCATCCATGGCTTAGGCGGGCGATTCACGAGGTTTGACGGTGTTTGACTTCGGCGATGGCCTCTGACGGGTTATTTTCCGCATAATAGCTGACGACGAACTCCGCTGGGAGATGTACTCGCCGCGAAATCCGGCGACGTCCTATCGAACCAATCGCTATTCCCTTGATTAACCGGCCAAGTCTTGAATGGGGCTCATGATGATTGATGTCGTGCAGGCTTTTGACCGCTCTCCGATCACCTCGCTGCAAGCCGATGACGCCACCTTGCTTGAAAAGAAGCTGGCCATAGCCTTCGGTCGGTTCAAGGATCGGGAAAACTGGCTGAAGCCTTATCAACGCATCGAGATCCTCCACAGGCTTGCGACACTGGTTCAGTCGCAGCGGGAGGATTTCGGCAGGCTGATCGCGCGCGAGGGAGGCAAGCCGCGCACCGATGCCCTGATCGAGACCGATCGCGCTATTGACGGCATCCGCAGTGCAGCCGATCTGCTTCGGACATGGGCAGGCCACGAAATCCCGATGGGGCTGACCGCAGCAAGCACGGACAGGCGTGCCTGGACCCTGCCCGAACCGATCGGCGTCGTGGCGGCGATCGCAGCCTTCAATCATCCCCTGAACCTTGTCGTGCATCAGATCGCGCCGGCCATTGCCACCGGTTGCCCGATCATCATCAAGCCTGCCTCCTCCACCCCGCTCAATTGCGTTGAACTGGTCAGGCTCGTCCATGAGGCGGGAATGCCGGAGGGTTGGGTGCAGACCTTCCTGCCTGAAGACCGCGGGCTCGCCGAAACATTCGCGACCGATCCGCGGATCGCCTTCCTGAGCTTCATCGGGTCTGCCAAGGTCGGCTGGCAGCTCCGCTCGAAACTGGCGCCCGGAACGCGCTGCGCACTCGAACACGGAGGTGTCGCCCCGTTGATTGTCGACAAGACCGTCGATCTCGAGCGGATCATCGAGCCGATTGCCAAGGGCGGCTATTATCATGCCGGACAGGTTTGCGTGTCGGTGCAGCGCATCTACCTGCACAGCAAGGTGCAGGACGAGTTCATAGATCGCTTCACCGCCCGTGTCGCCGCGCTCAGGAATGGCGATCCTCTGCTTGCCGAAACCGAAGTCGGGCCGCTGATCACGCCCAGGGAGGCGGACAGGGTCGAGCAATGGATCAACGAAGCCATCGCGGGCGGAGCAAAGCTGTTCGGCGGAGGGCGTTTCAGCGAGACGACGCTTACTCCCGCCGTCCTGGTCAGCCCGCCGAAGAATGCAAAAGTGTCGACGCTGGAAGTATTCGGGCCGCTGACCTGCATCTTTCCCTCCGACACGCTGGACGAGGCGATCGCCGAGGCGAATTCGTTGCCGGTGGCATTCCAGTCGAGCATTTTCACGCAGGATCTCCAGGCAGCCTTCCATGCAGCCGAACGGCTCGACGCCTCCGCCGTGATGATCAACGACCATACCGCCTTCCGCACGGACTGGATGCCCTTTGCCGGTCGGCACGAGTCCGGATACGGCATCGGTGGAATACCTTACACAATGCGGGAAATGACGGCTGAAAAGATGGTGGTTTTCAGATTGTAGGATTTCGCCTCGAAGACGGGATCCGACCGCCGACGCGCCAAGCGCAAAAATTTCTCGAACGTGTTCATGGCATGCTATTCTGGGTTGCCACATCCAGAGCGAGGTCACAACTTGGACAGTTCGAGCATTTCCAGTGCAGCGGGCCTCGTTCGCATGTTCGGGCCCTTCAGACTCTATCCAGACCAGCAGTTGCTGCTTCGCGGCGAAAATCCGGTGAAGCTCGGCGGGCGCGGTTTCGACCTGCTCAACCTGCTCGTCGAACGCCAAGGCGAGGTCGTGAGCAAGCGAGAGCTTATCGCCGCGACATGGCCGGACACGTTCGTGCAGGAGAGCAATCTCAAGGTCAATATGTTCAGCCTGAGGAGAGCTCTCGGAGAGGCTTCGGGCATATCGAATTATATCGTCACCGTTCCCGGTCGCGGCTACCGCTTCATCGCCCCTGTTCGCACGAGCCGGGAGGCAAAACCGGCTGCGCCATCCGTGCAGCATCGGCAGTTGCCACAGCTGGGCGAGATCATCGGGCGGAGCCGCGAAATCGGCAGCATTCTGGAGAAGCTGCGCGACAACCGCCATGTCACCATCGTCGGCACCGGCGGGGTGGGCAAGACCACACTCGCAATCGCGGCTGCACAACATTGCCGTGATGATTTCCCGGATGGCATCTGCATGGTGGATCTCTCCGTCATCGACGACCCGATGCTGGTTCCGGCGACGATCGCCTCGGCGCTCAGGCTGCGTAGCGGGGCTGCCGACCACATGGATGCCGTCACCGACTTCCTGCAGCACCGACGGATGCTGATCCTGCTGGACAATTGCGAGCACGTGCTTCACGCGGCCGCGATCCTATCGACGCGACTTGCAGCCGCAAGCAGATGCGGACTGCTCGCGACCAGCAGGGCACCTCTGGCAACAACGACCGAACAGGTATTCTGGCTGGAGCCGCTGGGTTATCCGCCGACCGATCGCGACATGACACCTGACGAAGTACAGCAATATCCCGCCGCGCGGCTGCTGATCCAGCGGGCGTTCGACGTGGCGGGATACAAGGCACGCGATGAGGACGTTTCGGCGCTGGCCCGGATCTGCCGATCACTCGATGGCATTCCGCTCGCCATCGAGCTTGCCGCCGGCAAGCTTGCAAGGCACGGGGCGACCGAGCTGCTGTCCATGCTCCATGACCATCTCGCAATCCTAGAGCGCAGGGACGCGGGCGTTCCCCATCGGCAAAGAACCCTTTCGGCAACGATCGACTGGAGCTATCGGCTGCTGACCAGGGAAGAGGCCGCGCTCTTTCAGGCGATTTCGATATTCGCCGGGACGTTCAGCGCAGCAGACGTGGTCGCGATCGCCGTCGGTATGGAGTTGAGTGCAGCAGGCGTCGCCGCCGCACTCGGCAGCCTCATCGCCAAATCGCTCGTGGCAGCGACGGCCGACGATCAGGACATGCGCTATCGCCTGCTCGATACGACCCGGCGCTATGCACTGGAACAGCTCAGGCAGCATCCACTTTATGAAAAAGTCTGCCGGGCCCATGCCGAACGTATGGTCGAAATCTTCGAACGGTCGGAGCGCGAATGGGATTGGCGGGAGCCGGAGGAATGGTCTGCCTCCTACCAGGACCGATTGCCGGATCTCAGAAAAGCGCTGTACTGGACCTTCAGGCAGGACGGCGATGCCGAGATAGGCGTTCGGCTGACGATCGCCTCGATCCCGGTCCTTTTCAAGATTTCCGCCATGGCGGAGGTGGGGGAAAGGGCGCTCGAGGCCATGCGCCATCCGGTATCGGACTTTCAGCGGATGAAGCTTGCAAGTTCCCATGCATGGAGCATGCTCTATGCCGCCAAAAGAGAATATGCCGCTGAACGCTCATGGCAGGATGCCATCGAATTCGCCAAGCGCAACGGCGATATCGATTATCAGCTGCGCGGCCTTCTCGGTTACTCGTTCCACCTCAGCGGGACCGGCCGGCTCGACCAGTCGCTCGAGCGGTTGACGCAATTTCGCAGCCTCGCCAGGGACAATCCAGGTTCGCCCGCAGCAGCGGACGGAGAGCGGTTCTTTGCCTTCGTCAACGCCTATCTCGGCAATCTGAACAAGGCACAGCGGATACTGGATCGCCTCGTTCTCGCCACGCTGAAGCCGGGGCAAAGGTCACGCATGGCCGGTTTCCAGGTCGATCGCTATATCGGCACGCGCACCTATCTCTCATTCGTGTCATGGCTTACCGGCCGTCCACGCTATGCCGCGCGCATCGCGGAAGAGGGAATTCACGCCGCGAGCGAACTCGGGCATCTCGTCTCCCAGTCGAATGTCCTTGCCATGTCGGCCCTGCCGATCGCGTTCTGGAACGGCGATATCGAGGCGATGGATTCCTATGCGGCACATCTGAAGGCAAATCTCGATCTCGAAACCACCGGCCTCTGGAAGCCGATCATGCGTTTCTATTGCGAGGTCCTCGCGGAACTGCGCGACGGCTCAGCCAATACCGACACCATGTTTGCCATCGTGGAAGAGCTCGTCGCCGCACGCTTCACCATTCGCCTCGGCTTCTATCTCGGCGTCATCGCGGAAATATTCCTCTCACGCGGGCAAGTGGCTGAAGCCGGCAGTCAGCTGCAAAGGGCCTTCGACTACCAACAGCGACAGAATGAACGTTGGTCGCTTTCAGAACTGCTGCGCATAAAGGCCGCCATCCTGGCAAGAGACGGCAATATAGTCGGTGCGGAAATCGTGCTGGAGAATGCACTTCTCGAAGCAAGGTCGAGTGGGGCCAAATCCTTCGAGCTGCGGATCGCCACCGATCTGGCGAACCACCACATCGAGGCCGGGCAACCCGACCAGGCGGTGCGTACCATCGAGCCGATATTGACACGCTTCGTGGACGGCACAACGACCAGAGACCTTGCCGCCGCCGCCAGGACCCTCGAACTCGCCACCATGTTACGCCGCGGGTGATGACGCTCTGAAAGCAAGCGGACGGACAGCCGCAGGAGGTGCGCATTCTCATCTACGTCGCCAGCGACAAAACCTGCCCTCCGATCGCTCCCTTCACCCCCGCGGCGCAAGCATCCCGGCGCCACTCGGAAGGCGATTGATCCATGTAGCTATGAAACAGCCTGCAGAAATGCGACTGGTCCGAGCATCCGACATCGAGCGCGATCTCGGCAAGTGGATCGGATGACTGACGCATCAGAAATTTCGCCTTTTCCATGCGCCTGCGCAGCACATATCGATATGGCGTGTCCTCGAAAGTCAGCTTGAAGGCGCGCGAGAAATGGCTCGGGCTCAGACCAGCCAGCGTGGCGATATCATCGACACGGATGGTACGCCCAAGGTTTGCCTCGACGTAGAAAACGACCTTTCGCACCTGCCAGAACAGAAGGCCCTTGACGCGTTGCCGCGCGTTTGCAACCGGCGTATCCCGCAACACAGGCTCACGGCCTGCAACGGCGCCCAATATCGATTGCGCGTCTGGATGAACCTGCGGGAGATAGCCGCCATGGCTGTTTTGGCTGAAACACTGCTCCATGGAAGCCACCCTGTATCCGGATCCCATTGACTGATCCGATGGTGCAGCGGGAGACCGCGTGGCGCGAGTCAAAGGCCGTTAAGTCGCGTGGAATGGTGCAAGGAAAGGTGGCCCCCTCCGAGCCATCGACACGCGGCTTCAGCGGAATAAGCGCGCTCATATCATTGAACCAATTGCCATTTGCTCCGCATGATGATGCACCGCACTTTCTTCCGGAAGCGCTTGCGACGAACCTTCTGCTGATCCTGCTTCATCAAAAAAACGACCGGCGTGAAAAAAGCGCGAGCGCCAGTCGTCTTTGACTTCGGGACATATCCAGGAACTCGACGAGGAACCGATATGACGAAGGACGGACGCTTTCAGGCCGGGTTCATGGGCCCGGCCCCTGTGGAACGCGATTTATCATTGGCCGAACCACCTGCCTCACGCGCCGCGACTGCATCGAAGCTTGCTGCGACCGCTAGGTGAGAATACCCATGTCCATATCCTGGAAGGCCGCCGAGACGGCCAGCTTTCAAAGCTTTGCCAATTGCTACCTGCGTGAAATCGACGGCGGCAAGCCGGTCCGGCACGCCATTCTGGCCGATCACGTCGATTGCATCGAATGGCTGCTGGCCGAAGACAGAATATCGCTGCGGGCCGAGGTGACATCCGCCTCGCTGTGCGGCCCGCAGCATTTCGGCCGGGTCTGGAAACGGGCCGCCTCGGAGACCGCATGGCATCCGACCGATCCGATGTCGGCGCTGCAATCCCTGATGCACGAGGCCTATCGCACGTTGCGCGGCAGTAACAGCCAGGATCTGCAGGGATGCGAAACGGAGCTGCTGCTACGTGTCATGGACAGCCACCAGCAGATCAGCATGCATGTCGAGCACGCGATTGCCGATCACAATCGGGACGACGATTTCATCGCCGCCGAGCAATCCCTCGTTTTCGGCCACTGGCTGCACCCGACGCCGAAGAGCCGGCAGGGCATGACCTTCTGGCAGCAGGAAACATATGCGCCGGAATTTCACGGGCAGTTCCAGCTGCATTATTTCGCTGCTCGGAACGAGTTAATCGAACATTCGTCGGCCGCGGCCGATCCCGCAACGACGATCATCGATGCGCTGGCCCGCCAGGGCTCCGGAAGCATATCGCTCAAGGATGGCGAGACGCTGCTGCCGATGCATCCCCTGCAGGCGCAGGCTTTGGCACTCGATCCCGATATCGAAGCGCTGATGCGCGAAGGAAGCCTGCGGAGCCTCGGGGCAGCGGGCGCGATGTTTACCGCCACTTCTTCGGTCAGAACCGTCTGGAGCGGCCAAACCGACTGGATGCTGAAATTCTCGCTGCCGGTGCGTATTACCAATTCCGTGCGCATAAACCGGCGCAACGAACTCGATGCCGGCGTCGCGATGGCAAAGCTGGTGGAGCGCCGTGGACTTGCACGCGAAATGCCGAATTTCCGCATCATCAAGGACCCGGCCTTCATCACATTGGCACTTCCCGGGGCACTTCCCGACCGCAGCGAAAGCGGCTTCGAGACGATCCTGCGGGAAAATCCCTTCCGCGCCGATGGCGGCAGGGGCGTCGTCACGCTTGCGGCCCTGACTGCGGATCCTCTGCCCGGAGAGGCCTCGCGGCTCGCTCGTCTGGTCGGCCGCATCCACGCGACAGAAGGCGGTGGTATCGCTAAAATCGCCGCGACATGGTTCAGACGCTACCTCGCCTGCGCCGTTGAGCCGCTGATCCAGCTCTACGACCGGTATGGACTTGCGCTGGAAGCGCACCAGCAAAACAGCCTGATCGACATTTCCCAACTCTACCCCCGGTTGGGCTATTACCGCGACAATCAAGGGTTCTATCTTTCCGAACGGCACAGGCCTGACATCGCCCGAACCGTGCCGGAGACCGAAACCATCGGTTCGCTCTATTTCCCGGAGGCGGAGATAAACGACCGGTTCGCCTATTACCTGATCGTCAACCAGGTCTTTTCCGTCATCAGCCGGATGGCCCATGACGGGCTGGCCGACGAGATCGACCTCATCCGCATCCTGCGCCAGACGCTTGAAAAGCTTGCCCTCAGACTACGCGGCTCGGGGCGGGATTTCGTTCGTCATATCCTCGACCGGTCGCAGATCGGCACCAAGGCGAACCTCGCCACGCGCCTCGTCGACGCGGACGAATTGAACTCCACCTCCGGCCATTCGCTCTATCGCACCATGCCTAACCCATTGACCCTCGCCGAAGTCGTCAACCCGCCACAGGAGAGGCCCCATGCCATTGCCTCTTGATCTCGCCGGTCACCCCGAAGACCGGGTGTTGAGACAGCTGGTCGCCGCACTTCTGTTCGAGGGTCTGACGTCCTTCACCCTGAGAGGCGAGGATCGCGTAGCCTTCACGCTGGAGGACAGCGACTATCGTTGCCGCGCTTCCTTCAGCGCATTCGGCAGGGTTCGCATCCGTCCCGGCTCTATCGAGATGAAGGGTGATGACGGTCGCTGGATTGCCGCAACGCTGGCCTCCGTCGTCCGTGGACTGCCCGGCACCGGCATTACCCGCGGCAAGCTTTTGCGCGAGATGGAGCAGACGATCGCGCTTTGCCGCTGGAACAGCGATAACATCCCTCACCGCGACCGCCGCGCCATGTCCTTTGCGGATCTGGATGCTGCGCTCGACGAAGGCCATCCCTATCACCCCTGCTTCAAGGCAAGATACGGTTTCACCACCAAGGATAACCAGAGCTTCGGTCCGGAATCGATGCAACCTTTCCAGTTGGTCTGGGTGCTGCATGCGAGGGCCGAGATCAGCCAGGAACTGCCAGACGAAGAGCGTGACTTCTGGCGCCGGGAACTCGGCGAAGACGTCTGGGACGAGATCGAAAGCCGGCGGCAGGCCAAGGGCCTGGCATGGGCGGATTTCGCGCTTGTTCCCATGCATCCCTGGCAATGGCAGCATCTCATGAGTGGTCCCGCCGACGAATTTGTCGCGGCGGGCGGCCTGCACGCTCTCGGCGCGTTCGGTGACCGTTATCTGGCGAGCCAGTCGCTGAGAACGCTGCACAATCTCGACAGGCCATCCGCCGCCACCATCAAGCTGCCGCTCGACGTGGTCAACACATCCTCGCGCCGCATTCTCGATCCGCATTCCGTGTGCACCGCGCCAGTCCTGTCGCGCTGGATCGCCGGCATGGTGGAGGCTGACACGGCCTTCACCGACCGCTATCCGCTGGCCATCCTGCAGGAATATGCCGGCGTGCTCGGCCAGCATGAGGGTAAGCTCTCCGGCCAGATCGGTGCGATCTGGCGCGAAAGCGCCACCGCCGGATTGAATCCGGGCGAGAAGGTCATTCCCCTCAACGCGCTGATGATGCTGGAAGAGGATGGAAAGCCGTTCATCGACCTATGGGTCCAGCGCTTCGGCCTGATGCCCTGGCTCAATCGGCTTCTCGAAATCGCGATCCTGCCCGTCTGGCACCTGCTCGTGCATCATGGGCTGGCGGTCGAAGCGCATGGCCAGAACATGCTGCTCGTCCACCGCGACGGCTGGCCGGAGCGTCTCGTGCTGCGCGACTTCCATGAAAGCATCGAGTTTTCACCCGCCTTCCTGCGCGATCCCGACGCGGCGCCTGATTTCCTGTCGCTGAACCCGCTCTATCGCGACGCGAAGCCCGACCAGTATTACTGGACCGACAATCTCGATTTCCTGCGCGAGCTCGTGGTCGATACGCTGTTCATCTACAATCTGAGCGAAGTCGCCCATCTGTTCGAGGAAATCTACCGGCTGCCCGAGACGGTCTTCTGGGAACAGGTCGACCATCTGCTTCACGGCTACGCCCATGAACACGGCGCCGGCCGTCGTATGGCGGCGCTCGGCTACGACCAGCCGACGATCCTGACGGAATCGCTGCTGACCAGAAAACTGCTCGCGCGCGATCCCGAATACCACCATCGCATCCCGAACATCCTTGCCAACGTCACACCTCAGCGGAGGACGATGCCATGATCAGAATTGGCGAACGGCTGTATGACAAAGCCTTTTTCGACACCCGCTCGGCAGAGCTTGCGAAGCTCGCCGGCATAAACGGTGAACACCGGGGCCGCTACGCCGTCTGCTTCTCCGATGCGACGGAATGGCTGGCGCTGTTCTTCGCCATCCGCGATGCCGGCGCAAGCGTGCTGCCCATCCATCCCGCAACGCCCTATGCCGCGGCCCGGAGGCTGGCGCTGCATGCGGGCTGTGAACGGCTGTTCTACAACAGCCTTGCCGGCGAAGTGCTTTCCGAACCGCAAGCGGATGATCAGCCGGGCCAGCTGCTGCAGATGAGCTCCGGGACCACGGGGGCGCCGAAGCTGATCGCCCGCAGCTGGGAGAGCATCCGCGTCGAGATCGAAAGCTACGTGGCGAGCTTTACCGCACCGGAAGGCATGACGCCGGTCGTCGCTTGCCCGACGACCCATTCCTACGGGCTGATCTGCGGCCTCCTCGTCGGCATTAACCGCAGTGCCGTGCCGGTCATCGTCGATACGACCAATCCCAAGCATGTGCTCAAGGTCCTGCGTGAGACCGAGCGACCGCTTCTCTATACCTCGCCCGCCATTCTCAACATGCTGGCCCAGCTCCTGCCGTCCGGCGAGACGATCCACGCGGCGATGACCTCCGGCACGGTCCTGCCCGAACCATGGTTCGAACGCATCCGCGCCAGATGCGACCGGTTGTTCCAGCAATATGGATGCTCGGAAGCCGGCTGCGTGGCGATCAACCCGGATCTCACATCGGCAAACGACATGGGCTACCTCCTCCCGCATGCAAAGGCGCAGACCGGCGACAGTCTGGAGACGGCGAGCGAGATCGTGCTTCAAAAGGATGACGGCTCGGTGATCGGGACCAGCGACCTTGGCTATCTGAGGCCCGATGGCATGCTCGTCTTCGTCTCGCGCCTGGACGACATGATCAATGTCGCCGGCCTCAACGTCTATCCGGGCGATGTCGAGGATGCGGCGACTGCCATGCCGGGCATCACCGATGCCGTCGCCTTCCGCAAGACGGACCGCTTTGCCGGAGAGCGAGTGGCGCTGCTGTTCAGCGCCGGTGAAACGATATCGCCCGGCGCCCTGAGGGAATGGCTCGGCCGCCACCTCGCCAGCCACCAGCTGCCGATGGAGATGATCCAGGTTGCAGAGGTTCCGCGCCAGGCGAACGGCAAGATCAACCGGCGCGACGTGGCCGAGCGTCACGCTGCCGGAGCCTTCCTTCCGGCGCGCACGGGAGTGACATGATGATGACCCGCGACGAAATCCTGACCGCCATCGAGACGGTATTGAGCCAACACATGGCCCATCCGCACATGGAAGGCTTCGGCCTCCAAGCGCATCTCAACGAGGATCTCTATCTCGATTCCGTGCTGATGCTGCAGGTCTTCCTCAATCTCGAGCTGGAATTCGGCCTCGCGATGCCTGAAGAAGCGATTGCGAAGCAGGATGTCGAGACGGTCGATGACCTGGTTGGCCTCTATCAGCCGAAGCCTGCCGCCCCCGCCCTTCCCATTCCGTCCTTCCCGCTCACCGGCGGCGCGACGGACGAAGGCGTGCATGGCGAGGCCTATTACGACATCAAGGTTCATTGCTTCGTGAGCTGCGTCAGCCACGGGCTGAAGAAACGCGGCTTCGACCAGCGCCCTCTCTATTTCGGCGTCTGGGACGCGAAATTCGCCGCCAGCGACAGCCATCAGCTTCGCTACCACGCGGACGGCATCACCCAGGAATTCTTCCGCTCGTGGTTCGAACGCCTTTACGGCGTAACGGTGAGGGAGTGGTACGATCCAGCGCTGAGCAAGGCCGAGAACCTCGCGGTCATGACCGATCTGGTCAGAGCGCGCGGCGAGACCGGTTCGGTCATGGTCATGCTCGATATGTTCCACATGCCGGAGCGCGAGAACAAGTTCAACCAGGACCCGTTCCCCCACTATCTGATGCTCGAGGAGACCGACGATCCCGGCACCTGGTTCGTTGATGACCCAGACTTTCGCTGGGAAGGAACGATGGAGCGCGACAAGGTCATCCATGCGATCATGCAGCCTACGGTCGGCGGCGGTTACGTCTTCGACACAGCGCAGGCACGGGTTCCCGCGCCGGAAGATATCGCGGCCTTCTTCGACAGCTGCCTCATCGCCGACCGCAACCCGATCGTCGATGCGGTGCGCGCCATCGTCACCTCGCATCTCGACGGCAGCGATGGCCTGGCGCTTTCCGACCTAATGCTGGCGGTCCGCGAGCTGCCGGTGCTCACCATCCGCAAATATGCCTACGAGCACGGTTTCGCTTTCTTCTGGCGCGCGCTGAAACTGCCGGCAGGCGAATTCGAAGGCTGGTGCGAGGAGATCGAGGCGCTGGTCCAGTCGCTCAAGTCGCTGCACTACGCCTGCATGAAGCTCGGCCAGACCGGTGATCGGCAACAGGCCCGCTCCGTGTTCGACGCGCTCGATGAAGCAGATAGGATCGAGTTCCGCCTCAAGGCGAAGCTCGGCGAAATCTTCGGCGCCTGGCGCGATCGCCATTGCGCCGAACCCGTGGTCCCGATGCGGAGGATTGCCGTATGAACATCTCCCTTTGCACCATAACCTTCCGGCACCAGCTTATCTCGATCTCGGAAATCGCCAATTTCGCTCGCGGCAACGGCTTTGACGGCATCGAGCTGTGGGGCGCCCATGCCCGCAACCTTGCCAGCCAACTCGACAAGGACGCCGACTGGCTGCGCGACTACGACCTCTTCGTGCCGATGATCAGCGACTATCTTCCGCTCGACGGCCACCGCGAGGCGCTGCGCCGCAAGACGATAGAGCTCAGCGGCCTTGCCCGCCGCTGGAAGGCGAAGAAGATCAGGACATTCGCCGGCGGCCGCGCGAGCCATGCGGTCTCCGACGATGAGCGCCGCCGCCTGGCCGGCGATCTTCGGGAGGTCGCCGCGACCGTCGCCGATTTCGGCATCGATCTGCTGGTCGAGACCCATCCGGATACCCTGGCCGACAACGCGGCATCGACGATCCGCCTGATCGAGGAGGTCGACCACCCTTCGCTGAAGATCAATTTCGACGTGCTGCATGTCTGGGAGGCAGGCGACGACCCGGTGGAACTCCATCGCCAGATCGCGCCGCTCGTCAGGCATTATCACCTCAAGAACATCACCGACCGCCGTCACCTTCCCGTCTTCGCCCCGGCCAATGTCTATGCCGCCGCAGGCAACCGCAACGGCATGACCTCGCTGTTTTCCGGACAGGTGGATTACCACCAGATCTTCTCGGCAATCCCGGCAATGTCCGCAGGAGATGTGTCTCTCGAATGGTTCGGGAATGACTGCTTCCAGACACTCGCCCAGGATTGCAGCACGCTGCGCGAACTCGATGCCATGCCGCAGACGACGCGGGTCATGGCACGCTAGGCTCGCAATCGGGATTGCGAGCGAATTGCATAATATGACTATCTAATTCAAGTTTTTGCTGCTAGGGAAGTGCACGCTGAGGTTTACCCTCAGGGAAGACCACTTCAGTCAATCGACCACCTCTCGGAAGACAGCGTGCACGAACGACAGACGAAGCAGCAAGACCGCCACGACATGAGCCTCGACGCAGACAATATCTATATGGGCCATCGGGCGGCGCTCATCAGCTACTCGGCCCGCATCCTGGGGTCCCGGGATGCGGCGGAAGATATCGTGCAGGAAGCCTATCTGCGCTTCGTACCGGACATGCCGCCGACCGAGACCGCCCGTCAGGGACTGGCCTATCTCTATCGCATCGTCCGCAATCTCTCGCTCGACATGGTCAAGCGTCGCAAGATCGAGCAGCGGGCGCAGTCCGACGACCCGCCATTCTGGATCGTGCCGCGCGCCTCCGACACGCCCGAGCAGACGACGATGTTCTGCGACGAGGTGCGCATAGCCCAGCAGGTATTGGCATCCCTTCCGGAAGACATCCGGATCGCGGTCGAGATGCATCGTCATGGCGGCCAGACGCTGGACGCGGTGGCGAAACATCTCGGTGTATCGGTCGCGACCGCCCACCGGCATGTCAGAACGGCGATGGTCAAGATCGCCGTCGCGCTTGATAGAAAAAATGCCTGAACTTCTTTTCCGCGGCGAAAAATTCACCCGCGATAATCGTTTCTACTTTCGGCAGGCAAACTCCGTTACAGTTTTCTGCGGATCCGAAGTGGGTATGATTTGACGCGGCACGACCAGATCAATGAGGAACGGCTTGAAGAGGCGATGGACTGGTTCCTGCGCCTGAACGAGCCATCCCGCGCGAAAGGCGATGAGGAAGCCTTCGCCGCCTGGATGAACAGGTCTGCCGAAAACCGCGACGCGTGGACGAAGGCCTGTCGGACCTGGGAGGTCATGGGAGAGACGGTTCCTGTCCTAGACCGGGGCCACGTCCGCGGAGGACAGACCGAGAGACGCAGACCGCAGGCGGGGAACGAGCGGCATCCCGGCCGCCGATGGAGCGCCCGAGGAAGGATTGCGATCGGCATCGCAGCACTGGCAGCCTGTCTCGTGGCCGTGATCGCGGCCCCCACCTTCCTGACGCGCATCGAGGCGGACTATACGACCGCGACGGCGGAAATCCGTCGGATCACGCTGGCAGACGGCTCGACCGTCGACCTTGGGGCGGCAAGCGCGATCGCGGTCAACTTTTCCACCGGCAGCCGACAGGTCCGCCTTCTGTCCGGCGAAGCCTATTTCGACGTCCGCCCGGATACCGCCCGACCATTCATCGTCAGGACCGGCGAACTGGACGTCACTGTGGTCGGCACCGCCTTCGACGTGAACGTCACGCCCGAGATCGAGACCGTGCAGCTCGCGCATGGCATCGTCAGTCTCTCCAAGGTTGCCAGTGGCGACACGCTGAGAATGATCGCCGGCGACACCGTGACGCTTGACCGAACGAGCGGACGCCTGTCCCGCGCCACCGTCGAGATCGACACGATCGCCTCCTGGCGCGACCGCAAGCTCTTCGTGCAGGACGTCCCGATTTCGACGGTGATTGCCGAACTCCAGCGCTACCATCCGTCATGGATCACCATGGCAAGTGTCGAACTCGGTGATCGCCGCATCACCGGCCTTTATGATCTGGCCGACCCCGACCGCGCGCTTGAAGCGCTGGTCAGCCCCTATGGCGGCAAGGTCCATCATGTCTCGCCATATCTGCGGGTCCTCACCCTTTTCTAGGCAAATTTCCAGTTCGGCGCATTTGCGCAAAATTTTTCGCTTCGCGATGAAAAATGCGCGGACGCTGGTCGTCTCTACCCTGAACGCAGGCAGGGGGCTTGCAGTAAAGGCGTATAGGAGACGGGGCGGCATGGCGCTTCTGCGGAATGGGGTACGATCGAAGAAGTCCACGCGTGGCAGGACGCTCGCATTGAAATTGATGGCATCGGTTGCAGTTGCGGCGATTGCCGTTATCCAGGCACCGGCAGCCTTGGCACAGACCGCGCAGCGCAGCTTCAACATTCCCGCCCAGCCGCTAGCCTCGGCGCTCAACGCTTTCGGCCGGCAGTCGGGCCTGCAGGTCACCCTTGCCGCCTCGACCTCCCAGGGCATCACCTCCCGCAGCGTCTCTGGTAGTCTCTCGCCGGAAGCAGCACTCGGCCAGCTTCTGCAGGGCACTGGTATTTCCTACAGCATTTCCAACGGCACCGCCGTGATTGGACGTCAGGGCGCCTCCGCCGACCAGGGCGCAAGCGATGCCAACACCCTGGCGCCGATCGTGCTGCAGACCCAGCAGGTTGGACAGGGCGATATCGGCGAGACCATCATCGATTCGGCACAGCTCGAACGATTGAACCCCAACAGCATCGCCGACGTCTTCCGCGAGGAAGCAGGCATCCAGGTCGGCAGCTCGCTGCCCATGTCCCAGAAGGTCTACGTTCACGGCGTCGAGGAGACCAATCTCGCCGTCAGCATCGACGGTGCGCGCCAGAACAACAAGGTCTTTCATCACAACGCCACCAACCTGATCGATCCGTCGATCCTGAAGGCGGTCGACGTGGATGCCGGCATCGCACCGGCAGATGCAGGCCCCGGCGCACTGGCGGGCGCCATCAATTACGAGACCAAGGACGCCGCCGATCTGCTGGAAGATGGCCGCTCCTTCGGCGGCTTCGTCACCTCGACCTACAATTTCAACAGTGACACAGCGGTTACCGGCATCTCCGCCTATGGCCGGCATGAAGGCCTCGATTTTCTCGGTTACTTCACCTACGGCAAGGGCAACGAGTTCCACAACGGCCATGGCGATGTCGTCGAGGGAACGGAAACCAATCTGCTCAGCGGCCTTGGCAAGATCGGCTACGAATTCGACAGCGGCGACCGGTTCCAGTTCAGCTACGACCGCGTCCTCGACGATGCACCCCGGCCCTACCGCGCCAATTCCGGCTTCGTCGAAACTCCGCGAGAGTGGGAGCCGCGCATTCGCGACTACAAGCTCGACCGGCAGAATTTTGTCTTTACCTATACGGATGAAACGCCGGAAGGCTGGTGGGACCCTAAGGTGATGCTCGCCTACGGTGAGACCGAGGTGACGATCCCGATCTACGGACCTCCGGGCCGACTCTATGACGACACTGGCAAAACCTCGACCTTCAACGGAAAATTCGAGAACAAGTTCTCCTTCGATATCGGGAATGTCGTCGCCGGCATTGACTTCTATCGCGACAAGGCCTCGCTCGACGATCCTTTCGAGGGTGGCGAAGAGCGCGCCTCCAATTTCGGCATCTTCGCCCAGGCAAGGCTTGAACCCTGGGACAGGACCCGGCTTTCCTTCGGCGGGCGTGCCGACCACCAGTGGTTCACCAGCGTTGATGATCGCGACTTCACAAATGCCGGCCTTTCCGCCAACATTTCCGGTGAATACGATCTGACCGACATCTTCACCGCAAAGGCCGGTTTTTCCCATGTCTGGGCCGGCGTGCCGCTGACGGAAAACTTCATCATCAATCCGCTTTGGGACTACGGTTCCGACGGGCCGGAACCGGTGACCGCTAACAACTACATGATCGGCCTCGAAGCCGAATATGAAGGCTTAACCGCCGAAGCCAGCCTGTTCAGGACGGATATCGATAATGCGCGCGTGCCGCTCTACAATCTAACCACGGCTGGCGCCCTTAACGAGCGCGATCTGAAATCCAGGGGTTTCGAGATCGGCGCGGGTTATGAATGGGCGAGCGGCTACGTGAAGGTCAAATACGCCCATATCGACGTCGACGTTGATGGTCAGCCCGCCAATTCCGACAGCGGCAACTACCTTGCCTCGCCTGTCGGCGACATCATCACGATCACGGCGGCCCACACGTTCGAGGAATGGAACCTGACGATCGGCGGCGATATCGAGATTGCGCCGGAATACGACCACGTCGTCAAGAACGAGGACGGTGACCGGGTGCCCTATGCGGCCTATGAAGTCGTCAACGTCTTCGCCGAATGGAAGCCCGAGCAGATGAAGCACTTCACCTTCCGGGCCGAAGTGAAGAACGTCTTCGACGAGAATTATTCGGACCGCGCCACCTACGGTCAGGAATTCGGCAATGTCACGCCGCTCTATGAGCCGGGACGCAGCTTCCTGATCACCGCCAAGGCGACCTTCTGATCGAGCAGATGACGGCGTCACCGAAGATCTCCGGTGGCGCCCAAACGGGACCATACATGATTGAAGCCTCGACAACCCTGAAGACCGAGCATGCGGGCAAATACCTGACCCAGCTCTGCAAGCATTTCGCCCACAAGATCGACGTTTCCTACGACTATGATCATGGCGAATGCCGCTTCATGTGCGGAACCGCCATCCTCGACGCAGCGGAAAATGCGCTCAGCATCAAGGCGATTTCGCCGGATGAAGAACAGCTGCAGGAAACCCAGTCGGTGATCGAGCGGCATCTCGTCCGCTTCGCATTTCGCGAAGAGATCGGCCCACTGCAGTGGCAGCGACGGTTCGAGCCGGTCAGTGCGAAGGGAGAGGCGTGATGGCACTACGCTTCGTTGCAATCCTCGCCCTGCTTCTCGCCTCAGCTCTTACGGCATTCGCAGCCGACATCCGCACGGCGCGCGGCACAGTCGACGTCGCCGCATCACCCGAAAGGGTCGCGGTCTTCGATATCGCGGCCCTCGACACCCTGGACCGTCTAGGGGTCAAGCCGGCTGGCCTTCCGGAAAAACTCTACCTGCAGCAGCTCGAGCATCTGAAATCCGGCGCGGAAGTCGTCGGCGATATTTTCGAGCCGGATCTGGAGGCACTCAGCGCGCTCGGTCCCGATCTCATCATCCTCGGCGGTCGTTCTTCGACCAAGGTCGACGCCGCGGCTCAGGTCGCACCGACGATCGACATGACCATGGATGGCGACGACCTCGTCGAACAGGCCAAGGCACGGCTCTCCGACTACGGTCTCCTCTTCGGCAGAGAGGCGGAGGCAGAGAAGATCGCAGCCGAGCTGGACGGTGAGATAGATGCAGCCCGCCTTGCCACGACTGGCAAAGGCAAGGCGCTGATCATCATGACCAACGGCCCGAAGATCACCGCTTATGGTCAGGGCTCGCGTTTCGGCTGGGTGCACGCGACGCTCGGCCTGCCGCCCGCGATAACCGACGTCCAGGCCGCAACTCATGGCGAAGCGGTCTCCTTCGAGTTCATCCACAAGGCCAATCCAGACTGGTTGCTGGTCGTCGACCGCGCTTCCGCGATCGGCTCCGGCGAACAGAGCGCCCGCGCCACGCTTGACAACGAACTCGTCGCCGGGACCACGGCCTGGAAGAAGGGACAGGTCGTCTATCTGCCCGCCGCCGATTTCTACATCGCGGCCGGCGGCATCCAGGCGACCCGGCGTGTCATGGCAACACTCCGGGAGGCATTCGCCGCAGCCAGATGATCGTCAAAGCCAACCGGACCTGTCTTGTCATCGCGGGCCTCGTGCTCGCGATCCTGTTTGTGGCGAGCCTCGGCGTCGGCGCGGACCAAGCGACCCTTGCCGACCTCTGGCAGGGATCCGGCGGTATCGACCTTCTCGCGATCAGCCGCCTGCCGCGAACCCTGGCCGCCATTCTCACCGGCGCCGGCCTCGCCATCGCGGGGCTGATCATGCAGGCGATCGCACGCAACCGCTTCGTCGAGCCGGCGACGGCTGGAACCGCGCAGTCGGCCGAACTCGGCATCCTCCTCGTGACCGTCGCCTGGCCCGCCGCATCGCTCGGCTTCAAGACTCTGGTGGCGAGCGCGGCGGCCCTGCTCGGCACCGGTATATTCCTGATGACCGCGCACAGGTTGCCGCCGACGCAGCCCTTTCTCGTTCCACTGTTCGGCCTCGTCTATGGCGGCGTCTTAGGCGCCGCCGCCACCTTCATCGCCTGGCAGGCCGACCTTCTCCAATACCTTGCGATCTGGAGCAATGGCGACTTTTCCGGCGTCCTGCGCGGTCGCTACGAGCTTCTCTGGATCGGCGCGGGCCTCGTCGCCGGCGCCTGGTTGGTTGCCGACCGCCTGACCATCATGGCCCTCGGCCGGGAAGCCAGCATCGGGCTCGGCATCGATTATGAACGCATGCTGCAGATCGGCCTCGTCATCATCGCCGTCATCTCGGCCGTCACGGTGGTGGTAATCGGCATCGTGCCTTTCGTCGGCCTCGTCGTTCCGAACCTCGTGTCGCGCCTGATGGGCGACAACATGCGTGCGACACTGCCGGTCGTCGCCCTGTCCGGCGCGATACTTGTACTCGCCTGCGATATCCTCGGTCGCCTGATCCGCTTTCCCTATGAGATTCCTGTCGGAACCGTCATGGGCGTTACCGGCGCGGTCCTCTTCCTCCTCATGCTCTTTCGGCGGCCGGCTCATGGATAGCCGCCATGATTGACCGCAGGCTCATCATCCTCACGCTGCTCGCCGCCGTCTGTGCCATCGCGTTCCTGACACTCGGCCTGCGCGGCAATCTGGGCTTCGTGCTGACCCTGCGCGCCACCAAGCTTGCGGCCCTGATCGAGGTCGGCATCGCCATCGCCGTCTCCACCGTCGTTTTCCAGACCGTGACCGCGAACCGCATCCTCACCCCGTCCATCATGGGCATCGACGCGCTCTACCTATTCGCCCAGATTCTGCTCGTCCTCATTCTCGGCGGCCTTGCCTATGCGACGCTCGACGCTAGCCTGAAATTCGCCATCGGAATCGCAGCCCTGATGATCCTGTCTTGCGTTCTCATCCTGCCGATGCTGCGGGGCCGGCTCGACATGGGGCTGATGCTGCTGGCCGGCGTCGTGCTCGGCGTCCTCTTCCGCAGCCTCCATTCGCTGATCGCACGCATTCTCGATCCGAACGATTTTGCCGTCGTCCAAGGGATGAGCTACGTCAACTTCAACGACGTGAATACCGGCCTGCTCGCCCTCGCCTCGCTCATGACGCTCTGCGCCCTCGTCCTTGTCTGGCGGGCTCGCCACATTCTCGACGTCGTCGCGCTCGGCCGGGATGCGGCGATCGGGCTCGGCATCGACTGGACGAAGACGCAGGTTGGCTGCCTCCTGCTGGTTTCGGTGCTGGTTGCGGTTTCCACTGCGCTTGTCGGGCCGGCCGCCTTCCTGGGGCTTCTCTTCGTCGCGCTGGCGGAAAGGGTCGTCCAGTCCCGCCGCCACGCACTGCTCATTCCGGCAGCGGCCCTGATTGCGGTCATCGTCCTGGTCGGCGGCCAGACGCTGTTCCAGCACGCGCTCGGCAACAGTTCGACGCTCGGCGTCGTCATCGAATTCGCCGGCGGAATCGTCTTTCTCATTCTCCTCTGGCGCGGGAGCCGCAGATGATCGAAATAAATGGCGTTTCGCTCGCCTATGACGTGACGAATATCCTCAGCGATATCTCGGTGACCATTCCGAAAGGCGGGGTCACGGCGCTGATTGGCCCGAATGGCGCGGGTAAGTCGTCGCTGCTGGCGCTGGTTGCCCGGCTGCAACCGCTGCAATCCGGTGCGATCACCATGGATGGCCTTTCCGTCGCCTCCACGCCGGGCAAGGTGCTGGCAAAAAAGATGGCCATCCTCCGGCAGGACAATCACCTCGGCAGTCGACTGACGGTGCGCGAACTGGTCGGCTTCGGCCGGTTTCCGCACAGCCGAGGCCATCTGACGGCGGAAGACCGCAAGGTCGTCGACGAGGCGCTGATGCTTTTCGACCTCGACGATCTCTCCGGCCGCTTTCTCGAGACCCTGTCCGGCGGCCAGCGCCAGCGCGCGCTTGTCGCCATGGCCTATTGCCAGGATACCGACTACCTGCTGCTGGACGAACCGCTCAACAATCTCGACATGTATTTCGCCCGCGACCTGATGCGCTCGCTGCGGCGGATCGCGGACGAGCGCGGCAAGACGATCGTGATCGTCCTGCACGACATCAATTATGCCGGCACTTTCGCAGATCGCATCCTTGCCATGCGGAACGGCCGGATCGTCGCAGACGGGCGACCGGATGAGCTTATTACCACCGACATGCTGAACACGATCTACGGCTTCGAAATTCCGGTCACCACGATAGATGGCCGGCCGGTTGCCCTACCCTTTCGATAGTCTGGCACGCAGGCAGAGCGAGCACCGTGATGGCTCATTCGCAGATGTCGCAGGTCGCGCAGCCTGTCCCCTCCAACCAGCGGACCTCTTCCCGAGACAGCTTGATCCGGAGAGCTGAAAGACTGTCCTCCAGTTCCGCCACCGTGCGCGGGCCGATCAGCGGGATCATCGGGAATGGCTGGGCGATGACATAGGCAAGCGCAATATGGATCGGGCTGCAGCCGAGCTTGCCGGCGAGTTCGATCGCGCGGTCGCGACGCTCGAAATTGCGGTCCGAATACCAGCAGCGAACGATCTCCTCATCGTCCCGCTTGTCGCGCCCTGCCCTGTCGGTGAAGAAGCCGCGTCCTTGGCTCGACCAAGCGAAATTGGGGATCTGGCGTTCGTTCAGCCATTCCTTCCAGTCGTCGCTCGACGCGGTGACGCAGCCGGGCCAGATCGGATCGAGCATCTCCGCCAAAGAAAAGTTGTTGGAGAGCGCCGCCGGTGCCGCTTTGCCGGTTTTCTGCGCATAGGCGATCGCCTCGTCCATGCGCGCTTGCGTCCAGTTGGAGCCGCCGAAGATGCCGCGGATCCGGCCGCGCCTCACCTCGGCATCCATCGCATCGACGAACTCGCCGACGGGAATGTTGGGGTTGTCGCGATGCATGAAATAGACGTCGACATAATCCGTCTTCAGCCGTTCCAGCGACTGGTCGAGCTGCTTTGCAATCACGTCGGGATAGCAGAGCGGCGAATGCGCGCCCTTGCCGATCAGCACGATATCCTCGCGATTGACGTTGCGGCTCGTGTGCCAGTCGCCGAAAATGCTCTCGGTCTTGCCGGCGCCATAAACGAAGCCGGTATCGAAGAGGTTGCCGCCCGCCTCATAAAACGCATCGAGTGTCAGCGAGGCCGAAGCAAAGTTCGGGAAGAACTCGAAGCCGAGCGCCACTACTGAAGCAGGCTTGGCAAGCCCGGGGAGTTGGCGTTTGGGAACGCTATTGCCAGCCACGACGGGCTCACCGACGATATTGGTGACACGCCGCGCGGCCTTTTCGATCCCGTATTCGAGGCCGACCGATGCGCGCCAGCGATCGAGCACACGCAGATTGCCGACCGTCGCCTCGGCGCCCATGCCCGGAAAGCCGAATTCCCCACGCCCGCCACGGATGGCTTCGGCAACGGCGTAGACCTCGAAGGAATAGAGATGCCGGCTCTCCTCGACCTCTATCGCCTGACGCTCGTCGCCCTTGATGATCTCGATACGACCCGTCCCGCCCTGCTTGCCGCCAGCGAACCAGAAATCCTTGACCTCGACGCGGCCCTTCGAGCCGATGATGCGCAACGTATTATCCTGATTGGCCATGATCGAGCAGGAGACTTCGGCGATGATCTCGTTCGGGAACTTGAGGACGGCGGATGCCCATTCGTCGACGCCCGATTGGCCAAGATGGGCGGCACCGGCGACCGTCACCGGCTCGGCGAAGCCGCCGCCCATGGCAGCGCCGGCGATGAGCCGCACCATCGAGACGGGATAACCGCCGACATCGAGAATGCCGCCACCCGCCAGATCATTGGAAAACAGCCGATGGTCGGGTCGGAACGTGCCCATGTCGAAACCGAAGCTGGAGCGGATGATCCGCACTTCGCCGATCGCGCCTTCTTTTACCAGTTCCACGAGACGGCTCGTCTGCGGATGGAAGAGATACATGAAGGCCTCGCCGACAAAGACGCCGGCTTTCCTGGCCTCGTAGAAGATCACGTCCGCGTCATAGGCGGAAAGCGCCATCGGCTTTTCGACGAGGACGTGCTTGCCGGCGCGGATCGCCTTGATCGCCCATTCGGCATGGGCCGTATGCGGCGTGGCGATATAGACCGCATCGATCTCGGCATCGGCGAGCAACGCCTCGTAACCCTCGACGATCCGCGCGCCGGGAAAGCCCTCGCCAAGCCCGGCACGCCCCGGATTGCGGGTGGCGATGGCGACCAGCTTGCCAGTTTCGGAGCCGGCGATCCCTTCCGCAAATGTCCGCGCGATCGTGCCCGGGCCGATAATGCCCCAGCGGATTTTCTGCTCTGAACTCATGGCTTGTCCTTCTCGGTGTCCTGGGAGTTTGATGAAGCCGGGTCAGCGGAGCCGCTGGCCGTCGGCGTCGAAGAGGAAACAGCGCCTTGCCGGCAGTCCAACGGTAAAGTCCTGCCGGTGGCCTGAATGGCGCGTTTCCGGCCTTTCGATGATCAGCGCCTCATCAGCAACGGATGCGTAGATGTAGCTCGTATGGCCAAGATGCTCGGCGACATCGACGGCGACCTTCAGGTCCGCATTGCCGGCGCCGGCATCGGTGAAATGCTCCGGCCGGATGCCGAGCGTCACCGGCGTTCCTTCCGCTGGCATTGAGTTGACCGGCATCGTCAGCCGCACCGAGGGATCGGCAATCAAGGAGACGGTGATGCTTCCGCCGCCGACCGCCTCCACCCTGCCCTTCAGGAAATTCATCTTCGGCGAGCCGACGAAACCGGCGACGAACTGGTTGGCCGGATCGTCATACAGATCGAGCGGCGCGCCCACCTGCTCGATCCGCCCTGCCCGCAGCACGACGATCTTGTCGGCCAGCGTCATCGCCTCGGTCTGGTCGTGGGTCACGTAGATCATCGTCGTGCCCAGCTGCTTGTGCAGCTTGGAAATCTCGACGCGCATCTGCACGCGCAACTCCGCGTCGAGGTTGGAGAGCGGCTCGTCGAACAGGAAGACCTGCGGTTCGCGCACGATGGCGCGGCCGATCGCGACGCGCTGGCGCTGCCCGCCCGACAACTGGGCCGGCCGGCGGTCCATCAGCTCGTTGATCTGCAGGATATCGGCGGCATGGGCGATGCGCCTCTCCGTATCCTCTTTCGGATTGCCGTTCATCTGCAGCCCGAAGGAGAGGTTCCGGCGCACCGTCATATGCGGATAGAGCGCATAGGACTGAAAGACCATGGCGATCCGCCGCTCGGCCGGCTCCACATCGTTGACAACGGTACCGTCGATCGCGATCTCTCCGCCGGAGACGTCCTCAAGCCCGGCGATCATCCTCAAGAGCGTCGACTTTCCGCAGCCAGACGGCCCGACGAAGACGACGAATTCTCCGTCGGCGATTTCCAGGTTGGCGCCATGGACGACCTGCAGGGCACCGAAGCGCTTGACGACATTGGTAAGGGTAAGTCCAGCCATGCGGTCTCCGACTATTTGATCGCGCCGGCTGCGATGCCGGATATGAAATGACGTTGAAGGAAGATGAAGACGACGAGGATCGGCGCCGTCAGCAGCACGGCCCCCGCCATGATGCCGCCCCAGGACACTTTGGTGATGCCGATCAGCGTGCCGAGCGCCACCGGCGCCGTCATCATGCCCGGCTTAGAATTGATCAGCAGCGGCCAGAGATAGTTATTCCAGGAGGCGAGGAAGAGGATGATCGAGAGCGCCGCCATGGTCGGCCGCGCCAGCGGCAGGGCGATGTGCAGGAAAATCCGCCATTCCTTGACGCCCTCGACGCGGGCAGCATCGAAGAGCTCCGAAGGCATCATCGAAAATGCCTGGCGCATGAACAGCACGCCGAGCGAGTTGAACAGCGGCGGCACGATCAGCGCCACCCAGCTATTCGCCAGCTTGAATTCCCGCGCCACCATGATGAATTGCGGGATGACGACGACCGCGAACGGCAGCGTGATGGTGCCGAGAATGATGGCGATGACGATGGAACGGCCGGCGAACCGGTATCGCGCCAGCGCCCAGCCGGCCATGGATGTCAGCATGACCGACAGAACCGTGTAGATGACGGCCACCGTGATCGAGATGAACATCGCCCGCAGGAAGTTCGTTTCCGTCTGAAGGACGTTGAAGTTCTCGACGAAATTCGTCGATGGCCAGAGCACGATATCCGGGTTGAAGATGCCGTAGTCCGGCATGGTCGAAAACACGAACATCATCCAGAGCGGAAACAGCCAGATGATCGCGAGCGGCGTGAGCGCCGCATGCAGCGCCAGCCGGCGCATCAGGAGCGAGCGGGACTTGGATTTCATTTCGCTTGCCTCCCGAAGAACAGGTTGAGAAGGGAGATCGCCACCGCCAGCGCCGCGATCGTGTATGCGATCGCCGAGGCGTAGCCGAAGTTCAGCGAGTTGAAGCCCTGCCGGTAGAGAAGCAGGCCAAGCGTTTCCGTGCCCCCACCGGGACCGCCGCGATTGGTGATGAGAAACGGCTCGGTAAACAGCTGCATGGTCCCGATGACCGAAAGCACAACGCAGAAGAGGATGATCGGCCTGAGCAACGGCAGGGTGATGTGAAAGAACTGCTGGACCTTGCTGACGCGATCGAGCGTCGCCGCCTCATAGACATCGCCGGGAACGGATTGCAGCCCTGCCAGAATAATGATCGCGTTATAGCCGGCCCAGCGCCAGGTGACCGCGATGATGACAAGCGCCATTGCCGCCGTCGCATTGTCGAACCAGGAGATAGCCGAGATCCCGACCGTGCCGAGCAGCTTGTTGACGATGCCGAAGTCGATGCTGAACATCAGCCGGAAGACGGCGGCATAGGCCACCTCGCCAACGACCACAGGCGCGAAGAAGGCGAAGCGATAGAGCGGCCTCGCCTTGAGAAGCGGCGAGTTCAGCAGCACCGCCATTACGGTCGCGAGCGCGATCATGACCGGCACCTGGATGACGAGAATGATCAGCGTGTTGTAAAGCGCATTGTAGAAGGCCGGATCGCCGACGAGCCGCCCCCAGTTGAGCGACGGGGCGAACCGCCACGGGTTGACCCGGGTGTTCTGGAAGGAAATCAGGAACGAACTGATGATCGGCCACAGCCAGAACGTGGCGAAGATCAAGAGATAGGGGGCCAGGAACGCATAGGCGATCCCGTTGCGCAGACGCATGGTCTTCTCCCGTCAAGCTGATGCGGTCATGCGCGGCCGGCAGCCAAGGCCCCGGCCGCGATCCTGGTCATTCCGCGATTGGAAGCCCGGTTGCGCTCTCGATCTGCTTGGCCGCATCGTCGAGTGCTGTCTTCGCGTCCGGATAGCCGTTGGCGAAATATTTCGCCTGGACGGCCTGGTAGATCGAATCCGCATCCGACTGGAACGCCGTGCCCCGCGCCGGCTTGATCTTCGGAAGCGTCGACAGGATATCGGACCACACGGCCTGGCCGCCCCAATAGGGCTGCGGTTGCTTGACGAAGGGATCCTCGACGGCAGACAGAAGCGACGGCACCAGCCCGAAGGATTTGAGCATCGCCACCTGGCCTTCATTGGTCGTCAGCGCATATTCGACGAACTTGAAGGCGGCCTCCTTGTTCTCCGAACCCTCACTGATCGCGAGCGACGAACCGCCGAGATTGGCGGCATGCGGCCCGTCCGCCGTCAGGCTCGGCATTGGATAGACGCCCCATTTGCCCGAGAGATCAGGAGAACCGGAGCGGATCGTGCCCTCGTACCAGGCGCCATACATCTGGCTCGCCGCCTTGCCGGCGGTGTTGGCCTGGATTTTTTCGTCCCAGATCGCCGCCGTGATGATGCCGGCGTCCTTCATCTCCTTGACCTTTTCCAGCGTCGCCACGCAGGCGGGCTGGTTGATGGTGATGGTCTCGCCATCGGTCGAAAAGTAACCGCATCCCTGCTCGTTGGAGATCATGCGGAACCATTCGCTGTCGCCGTTGAAGTCAGCCTGGGCCATCACCGTTCCCGGATTGGCTTCCATCACCTTCTTGCCGGCGGCGAGGAAATCGTCCCAGGTCTTGATCGACGCCGGATCGACGCCCGCCTTTTCGTAGAAGTCGCGTCGGTAGAACACGGCAACCGGCCCGCTATCCCACGGCATCGCATAGGCGGCACCGTCGATCTCGAGTTCGGTCCGTTTGAACTCGGGGAAAAGCGCCTGCATCTCCGGCGTGTAGCCGAGCGCGGTCAGATCGGTGAAGCAATCTGGGAAACGGCTCCAAAACAGTTCGGCCTCGAAATTCTCGACAGTCACGATATCCGGTAATCCGTCGCCGCCGGCAGCACAGGCGGCCAGCGTCTTGTCGAACACCTGGTCGTTGCCAAGGTCCTGAACGTTGACCTTGATGTCAGGATATTTCTGGTTGAAGCCTTCGAGCGTGGATTTGAGCGCCGAGGCGGCGACGTTCCAGCTCCAGATGGTGATTTCGGTCGATTGCGCGGCGGCCGGCCCTACTGCCAGAAGAGCGAGCGATGCCGTCGCGCCAAGAAGCCTGTAGCACATTGAAAACCTCCCTTTTTCAATTGCCGTTCTTTAGCGAACGTGGGCAGATTAGCGTGCGTCGAAAATCTGTCTCGTAAAAAGGGAATGCCGATTTGGCGAAAAGTAAGATCGAGGAGGATGCGGTCTACCAGCCGGGAGCAAGCAGCATCGAGGGCCTGCCGACGACGCTGCAATTCTTCCACGGCCATCCGAAGGTCATGCTACGCCCCCACTGGCACGCGCAGATCGAAATCAACTACGTGATGCGCGGCTCGGTACATTACCGGATGGGCGGCCATGATCTCAGGCTTTCGGCCGGCCAGATCTGCGTCTTCTGGGGCGGCCAGCCGCACAGGATGGACCATTCCTCCACCGATTCCATCTATGCCGGCGCCCATCTTCCGCTCGTACATTTCTTCCGAATGCGGCTTCCGGCTGCGATTTCCGGGCTGCTGATGGGCGGCACGACGATGCTGACCGGACAAACGGACGCCGCCGACAGCGAGAATTTTCCGCGCTGGTTCCGCTACGTTACGTCGGGCGACGAGGCGAAGTCGCAGCACGCGGTCGAAGAGCTTCTCTTGCGCGTCGAACGGATGTTCATGGAAGACTATACCGTCATCACGTCCAAAACCTCGCGGACCAGCGATGCCGAAACCGCCATGCCGTCCATCGCCGTGGTGCGCATGTGCGACTTCATCGCCGCGAATTTTCTCGAAGATATAGATGCGACCGATATCGCCGCCGCGGCCTCGCTTCATCCGAAATACGCGATGAACCTGTTTCGCAAGTCGACCGGCATGACGCTGATCAAATACCTGACGCTGCTCAGGCTTTCCCGGGCACAGGCGATGCTGATGAACGGCAGCGACAGCATCCTGCGTGTCGCCATGGAAAGCGGCTTCGGCTCGGTCAGCGCCTTCAACAAGGCCTTCCGCCTGATTGCCGGCATGCCGCCCTCAGATTTCCGCCGCGACGGACGCGCCGCAGCGATCTGATCATTGGGCGATCAGCTCGCTTTCGCGTGGCGGATAGGCGCCTGTGTCCACTCCGGCAGCCAGTCCCGGTGGGCGACGAGCAGATCATCCACCAGCGACCAGATCTGGTCGAGATCGAGTTCGGCGGCGGTGTGGGGGTCCATCATCGCGGCATGGAAGATGTGCTCCCGGTTCTGCGTCATCAGGGCGCTGACCGTCAATTCCTGCACGTTGATATTGGTGCGCATCAGGGCCGTCAGCTGCGGCGGCAGATCGCCGATATGGGTCGGCTGGATGCCGTTATGGTCGACCAGGCACGGAACTTCGGTCGCGCAATTGGCGGGCAGCGAGGTGATGCTGCCGTTGTTGCGCTGATTGCCGTAGATCACCGAAGGCTCGCCCGTCCACACCGAATTGATGATGGATGAGGCATATTCCTTCGACTGCCTGACCTCGATCCGCTCTGCCGAACGATAGGCTTCCGCCTGTCCCTTCCACTGCTCGATCTGTTCGACGCAGCGTTTTGGATATTCATCCAGCGGAATGCCGAATTTCTCGATCAGGTCCTCGCGCCCCTCCTTGATGAAATAGGGCGTGTATTCGGCGAAATGCTCCGAGCTTTCGGTGACGAAATAGCCGAGCCGCGTCAGCATCTCGTAGCGCACCTTGTTGGGGCAGCGCAGGTTCCAGCCCGGCTTGGGCGCACGTCCTTCGCTATAGGCGCGCAGAAGATCCGGATAGAGATTGCGATAGCTTCCATCCTTCTGGCGATGTTCGAACTCGAGGAAGAAGGCCATGTGATTGATGCCGGCCGAGCGATAGCGGATCTCGTCATAGGGAATGTCGAGATCGTGGGCGAGCTCCATCGCCGTGCCCTGTACCGAATGGCAAAGGCCCACCTGCCGGATGGTCGGGTATTTCTCCGCAATCGCCCAGGTGTTGATCGCCATCGGGTTGACATATTGAAGCATGATCGCGTTCGGGCAGACGGCGAGCATGTCCTCGCAGATCTTCCACAGATGCGGCACGGTGCGCAGGCCACGCATGATGCCGCCGACGCCGAGCGTATCGGCAATCGTCTGGCGCAGGCCATATTTCTTCGGCACTTCGAAATCGGTGACCGTGCAAGGCTCGTAGCCACCGATCTGGAAGGCAACCACGACGAAATCCGCATCCGCAAGCGCCTTGCGCTGGTCGTCATAGGTCTCAGCCTTCGCCTTCACGCCGAGAGTGGCGATCAGCTTGTTGACGACGATGGCGCTCTCTTCCAGTCGCTGCGGATTGATATCCATCAGCGCGATGGTGGCATCGGCAAGTGCCGGCCGCTGCAATACGTCGCCGACGATATTCTTCATGAACACGGTCGAGCCGGCTCCGATGAACGCGATCCTGGGATGTCTTGCCATGTATTTCCTCCGGCGAAGGGCAATCTGGAAGGCCCGGCTGATCAACCGATTGGTGCATCTGGTCCGGGGATCGGATCGGACGCCCTCAACAAATTCCACTCGATGATCCGGCCCCGTTGGATGAGACTATGGCACGATGGCAGGCGGCCCGCACTATCTTCCGATTACGGAAGACGCTCTGCGTACCAGCCAAAATCCGGTGCGCTCTCAGGCGGATGGCTCAATCCGCTGCTCTGTCTTGGCATCGAAAACATGCAGATTGGATTGATCGAAGGTGAGCCGCACCGTCTCGCCTGCCGCAATCGTCACCCTGCCATTCAGGACCACAACGATTTCGGGTGCCGTGGCGGTCGTCACGTATGTCATGGCCCCCGTGGATTCGATGGCGGCAACGGGCACGTCGAAACCCGGCATGCCCGGCGTCGCGAACACGAGGTGTTCCGGGCGGATGCCGACCAGCAATTCCCGCTCCGGCGGCAATGATCGCTCAAGTTCCACGGCATTCGAGCCGGCAAGATCGAGGACGAGCGACCTGCCGTCGGACGAGGTCCGGGCCGGAATGAAGTTCATTGCCGGAGATCCGATAAACCCCGCAACAAACCGGTTGGCCGGCCGGTCATAGAGTTCGAGCGGCCTGCCCTGCTGCTCGATAACGCCGCTGCGCATGACGACGACATGATCGGCCATCGTCATCGCCTCGACCTGGTCGTGGGTCACATAGACGGAGGTCGCGCCAAGCCGGTCATGAAGCGCCCTGATCTCCTTGCGCATATGGACGCGCAATGCGGCATCCAGATTGGAGAGCGGTTCATCGAAAAGGAACGCCTTGGGGTGGCGGATGATCGCCCGGCTCATCGCCACGCGCTGGCGCTGGCCGCCGGAAAGCTCTCGCGGGTAACGGTGCAGCAGGTCGGACAGGCCGGTGATGGCCGCGACTTCCTCGGCCGCCTTCCTTGCCTCGGCCTTTTTAATGCCCTTTATCCTCAGGCTGTAGGTCAGGTTCTGTTCCACCGTCATATGGGGATAGAGCGCATAGGACTGGAACACCATGGCGAGGTCGCGCTTTCTCGGAGGCACATCATTCATCCGCTGGCCGGCGATCACGAGGTCGCCTCCCGAAATGGATTCAAGCCCGGCCAGCGAGCGCAGCAGCGTCGATTTCCCGCATCCCGAAGGGCCGACAAGCGCGACGAACATCCCCTTGCGGATCGAAAGATCGATATTCTTCAGGGCGTGATAGGCGCCATAATACTTGTTGACGCCGGAAAGCTCGATTTGCTGGGTCATTTGAGGGCTCCCGATGTGAGACCGGAGACAATGCGGCGCTGCAGGAGCACGAAGATTGCAAGGATCGGCGTCACATACATTGTGGCGTATGCCATGATGTTGTTCCATTCGCTGGTGTTCGGCCCCATGAACGAGTTCAGGCCGACACTTGCGGGTTGCAGGCTGACATCCTGGATCATGGACTTCGAATAGACGAACTCGCCGAAGGCCTGCATGAAGATCAGGATTGCGCTGACCAGAATACCGTTGCGGGCAAGCGGCAGGACGATATTGAAGAAGGCGCCGACACGGGAATTTCCGTCGACGAGCGCCGCCTCCTCCAGTTCCATCGGCACGGCCATGAAGGTCGCCCGCACCAGAACGACGAAGAACGGCATGCTCTTGGCGGCGATTGCAAGGATGACCGCAAGCCGGGGATAGTCGAGCAGCCCGACCTGAGTGAAGCCGACGAAGATCGGCGTCACCATGAGCGATGCCGGCAGGACCTGCAGCATGAGGATCAGGAACAGGCCGATGTCGACCCAGACGTTGCGGTAACGCGCAAGTACATAGGCGCAACCGGTGCCCAGCACAGCAATCAGGGCTACGGAGCCGAAGGCGATAACCGTCGAGTTCCAGAGGTAACGGCCCATGTTCCGGCTTTCCCAGACATAGGTAAATGTTGCCCATTGCGGCGAAGACGGCCAGAAGCTCGGCGGATTGGCGAACATTTCCGAGCCGCCCTTGAGCGCGGTCACGTACATCCAGTAAAGCGGAAACAGATAGATCGCAGCCATGACGAGAGCGATCACGAGCATCATTCGATTGCGGGCGGTCTCGCTCATCCGCGCACCTCATGACGGGTAGAGCGCACATAGACCAAAGCTGCAAACATAACGAATACCGTCATGATCACCGAAATGGTCGCTCCCCTGCCGAAGTCGTATTGGCGGAAGGACAGGTCCCAGGCCCAGTATTGCGCGACGTTGGAAGAGTTGTTCGGTCCGCCATCGGTGATGGCCGCGAAGAGATCGAACTGCTGAAGGGTGAAGATGAGGCCAAGCGCGATGATCGCACCGATGGTCGAACGCATCATCGGCAGCGTGATCGTCCAGAACCTCTGCCAGGCATTGGCGCCATCCATTTCCGCCGCCTCGTAGAGATCCCCGGGAATGGCGGAGAGCCCGACGGACAGGAGGATCATGTTGAAGGATGTCCCGAGCCAGATGTTGGCGATGATCACGGCCCATAGGGAAAAGTTCGGATCCGAACGCCAGAAGATGTTGCCGTCAATCAGGCCACTCTCGCGCAGGAGAAAGTTCAGCACGCCGAAGTCGCCGGACAGGATCCAGTTCCAGATCGCGCCGACGACCAGGCCAGGCATGACCCAGGAGACCAGAAAAAGACCCCGCAACCAGCTCGCGCCGGGAAAACTCGTCCAGAAGAACAAAGCCAGCCCGAAGCCGATCGCGAACTGGCCCGCGATCGAGCCGACGACGAACACCAGCGTATTCGTCAGGATCGGCCAGGTTTCCGGCTGACGGAACAGGGCCGCATAATTGTCGAAGCCGACGAATGGCCGGATGAAACTGCCGAGGCTGAACATGTCGACCTCCTGGAAGCTCATCAGGATGTTGTAGATCAACGGCAGTCCGGCCAGCGCGAACAGAAAGGCGAACGGCACGCCGACAAGCATCAGATCAAAGCCGCGACCGTCCCTGACGCTGGAAATCATTCGTCTCATCAGAACCTCTTGTCATCGCTCGGAACCGCCCGACACATCGGCCCCGAGGCCAATGTGCCGGGCAATCCCGTCCGGGAGGAAGCGAGATATGGCTATCCGCCGTTGAACGGGGGCGGATAGCCGGGCGCATCAGCCGTCAATCGACTTGATCTTCTCCGCTGCCTGATCGAGCGCCGCCTTGGGCGCCATCTGGCCGGTGAGTGCTGCCTGGATCGCGTCCTGGATCGCCTTGGAGATCTTCGGCCAATCAGGAGACGGGCCACGCGGCTGGGCGTATTTCATCTGCTCGAGGAAGGTCGCGAGGGCAGCATCCTTCGCTGCGTTGCCCGTAGGCGGCACGGGAAGGTCCGAGCGAGCCGGCAGCTGGCCGAAGTCCTTGTACATGGTCGCGTCCTTGGACACGAAGAACTCCAGAGCTTTGAACGCTTCTTCCGGATGCTCGGTGCTGGAAAAGATCGCCCAGTTGTAATCGCCCATCGCCGAGGACCGCTGCGCGCCCTCCTGGTGGACAGGCAGCAGGGCTGTGCCCCAGTCGAACTTTGCATCGGCCAGCATGCGGTCGATCTCCCAGGGGCCGGAGATGGCCATCGCGGCATTGCCGGCATTGAAGGTCGCCGTGGAATCCCACTGGCTTCGCGTCAGCGTGTCCGGAGAGGTGAGCTTCTCGTCCAGCAATTGCTTCCAGATGGTGAGGGCACGCACGGCTCCCTCGCCGTTGATTGCCTTGTAGCTCGCGCCACCCATCTGCGCCCAGGGAAGAAACTGGAACGTCCCCTCCTCGTTGGCCTTTGCGCAAAACGTGATGCCATAGATGTTCTTCGAAGGGTCATTGAGCTTTCTGGCCGTCTCGACGAGCTCATCCCAGGTCTGCGGCGGCTTTTCCGGATCGAGCCCGGCCGCCTTGAACAGATCCTTGTTGTAGTAGAGCGCGATCGTGTTGGTCGCCTTCGGCACTCCGAAATACTTTTCATCCCATGTGGCGGACTTCAGCGGCCCCGGAAAATAGTTTTCTGGCTTTATGACCGTCGACGTCTCGATCATGTCGGTGAGGTCGAGGAACGCGCCGCGAGAGGCAAACATCGCATGGTTGGGATTGTCGATGGCGATGATGTCGGGAGCCTTGCCGGTCGAATAGGCTCTCATGGCCTCGCTCACGACATCGTCGAACTGGATCTGACGGTACTCGATCTTGATGCCGTTATTCTGGGCGTTGAATTCCTTGATCAGGTTGGGGGCCGGCTGAATGTCCCGGTCCAGCGACCAGACGGTCAGTTTCACGTCTTCCGCCTTCACGTCGAAACCGACAAACGAGGCACATGTCATGGCCAGGGCAATGGCAATCGAATGCTTTCGGATACCCATGGTTCTCCTCCTTCTAGGTTATCCTCACGTCACCTCGCCGGCCACAAACCTCCTCATGCAGCCGGCAGGCATTTCCATCAGGACGGATCGACGACGAAACTGCCGCCCCGTGCCTGTTTCAGATGGTTCAGCGCATGGACCTGACCGGTCATCTCCAGCGCATCGCGATAGACCGGATCGTGCCATCCTTCGATATCGATCGAGCCCGACCAACCGGCGAGGCGCAGTTCCGATATGATGTCCGTCCAGTTGCTGTCACCGAAGCCAGGCGTGCGCATGAAGACGAACGGATGTTTTCCGAAGATGCCGTGCTCCCGGATCACGTCCCAGCGGATGGTCGCGTCCTTGCCGTGGACATGAAAGATCTTGTGCGCCCATTTCCGGATCTGCGGCAGCGGATCGATCAGGTAGACCATCTGGTGGCAGGGCTCCCATTCGAGACCGATATTGTCGTCCGGGGTCTCGTTGAAGATCAGTTCCCAGGCGTCGGGATTATGGGCAATATTCCAGTCGCCTGTCGCCCAGTTGCCGTCCATGGCGCAGTTTTCGAAGGCGATCTTCACCCCCTTGTCGGCCGCACGCTTGGCGAGTTCATTCCAGATTTCCTTATATCGCGGAAGGCTTTCGGGGAGCGGCCTGTTTCTTATGCGCCCTGTGAAGCCGGCCACGCAGGTGGCACCGAAATGATGGGCGTTGTCGATGCAGTCCTTCCAGCCCTGCAGGGTCTGAAGATCGATTTCGGTTTCCTCCAGCGGATTGCCGAACATGCCGATCGTCGAGATGGTGATGTCCCTGTCACCGATCGCCTCCACACATCGTTTTCCGAGCTCGGCAATGTCCTGGCCATTCGTCGTCTGCCAGAAGAAGGGCTCGAAGCTCTCGAACCCCATGTCGGCGATCTGGGATATCCGCTGGGCTGCCTGTCCCTTGGTGGCACTCACCATTGTACCGGCGCGGATGGAATGCGTTTGTTGCTGGCTCATCACTCTCTTTTCCTATGCTGCAAGATCGACGGTCCGGCCGGACCGGGCGCTCTCGATGGCGCCGAAAACCATTGCGAGGCTCCTGATATTGTCTTCACCGGCCGTCTCCGGCGCATGTCCGGTGCGGATGGCCGTCAGGAAGTCGGCAATGACGCTGGCGTGCCCATGGGTATCTTCCTCCCGGGTCGGAGGAGGCACCTCCACCGGTGTGGCCCCACGCAGCAGGCCATCCTGCGCACCTGCAACCGAAGCCCTGAAGGTGTCTTCCCCGTCCCATGTCAGCATGCCGGCCGTCCCGACGATCCTCCAGACGCTTTCCCAACTCGTCCGCTCGCCCTCGGCGCACCAGGAACCGCGATAGGTGAAGACGACGTCATCTGAGAGCCTGAACGTGGCATTGGCGGAAGCGCCATGCGCATACCAGGAGCCCTTCGGGTTCGTTTCGAGACAGTAGACAGAAAGAGGCGTCTTCCCGGAGACGAAACGTGCCGCATCAAACGTATGGATTGCCATGTCCAGAAGCAGGACATTGTCCATCCGCTCGCGAAATCCGCCGAAATGCGGGCCGATGAAAAAGTCGCAGTGGATCGCGGTTATATCCCCGATCGCCCCGCTCTCGACGAAGCGGCGCATGCGGCGCACGCCGGAAATGAAGCGGCGATTCTGTACTACGGAGTGAATTTTTCCCGCCTCCCGGGCCGCGCGGATGAGATCGGCTGCCTCCTCCATCGAGTTGGCCATGGGTTTTTCGCTCAGCACATGGCAACCATGGGCCAGCGCAGTGCGCACCACGGAATGGCGCGCCGCGGGGATGACGACATCGAACACGACATCCGCCTTCGTCTGCTCGAGCACCTCGCGCAGGTCGGTGCCGATCGTCGCCGAACCGAGTTCGAACTCATCGGCAAGAGCCTGCGCAGTGCCGCGGTCGAGATCCACGAGGCCGACTATCTGCAGCGCAGAACTCAGATCCGGCATAGATCGAACCGCGCGAAGCCAGCCCTTGGCCATCGCTCCGCAGCCACACAAAACGACGTTGTATGTCACGAATATCCTCCCAAACAACGCCTACAAACCCAACCTCCATCGGCGTCGTAAACGTTTACGGAAACTATGGACACGTCCGGTATTTTGTCAATACTGTTTATGGAAACGCTGATGGAAGACGGGTCACATCATGAAGGGCATTCGCCAACTTGCGGAACATCTCGACATATCGATCGGGACCGTATCGCGGGCATTGAACGGCAAGACCGACGTCAACCCGCAGACGCGCCAGCGTGTTCTCGAAGCCGCTGAAAGACTGGGTTATGTGGCCAACCAATCGGGTCGATCCCTTCGCAAGGGCTCGACCGGCGTCATCGGCTTCATGATGCAGACGGGACCGGAAATCACCGGCCAGGGCGACACGTTTTTCATGAGCGTCTTCGACGGCGTGCAGACCGTGCTTGCGCGTCACAGTCTCGATCTCGTCGCACTTCTCTGCTCGTCGTCGGAGGATCCCGACGCATATCTGCAGCGCACCGTAGCGAGAGGATTTGCCGATGCCGTCATTCTCTCGGCGACACGTCGAAATGACGCGCGCTTTGAACTGCTGGACCGCCACAAGATCCCGTTTATCTCGCTCGGCCGCAGCCTTACGGATGTCGGCCAGCCCTGGATCGATCTCGATTTCGAGGGCATGGCCGAGATTGCGATGGAGCGCTTTGTTCGGGCAGGACACCGGGAGATCGGCGTGATCTGGCCGAACGGCGACCTGAACCTGGGGCACCTCTTCGTCGAACGCTGCCGGGATGTTCTTGCCCGGCATGGGCTGGCGCTACCGGATGAGCATATCTTCCGCGCAAAGCCGAGCGAAACGGGTGGCTATGAAGTTGCTCAGGAAATCGCAGGAAGGCCGAGGCGGCCGACGGCGGTCGCACTTGTCAACGAAACGCTCGTCACCGGGCTTTACAAGGGACTGGAGGAAGCGGGCATCCGACCCGGCAAGGATATCGCCATTGTCGGCCGTCATAGCCCGCATACGCAATTCCTTTCGCCGGCGTTGACGGGCTTCAGCCTTTCCCTGCACGAGCTCGGCATATGCCTGGCCGAAAGTCTCCTCTCGGTCATGCCGGGTTATCAAGGCCATTATACCGGCGTAAGCCGCCGGATATGGCCCATGACACTCGTCGAGGGAGCCAGCGGCTAGGCACGCTCCGCCAGAGGCCAACCGCGATATCACAGCTACCGACATAGCCGCATCGCCGAAAATCTCGAGGCGCTACGCGAAGAAACATTCTGCGACAAACTCGACAAAGGTCTGCGACAGGGGCTTGCTAGAACGGCTGCCATTGGACTTGTGAGAAAATATCTCGGGAGAAGCCAAATGGCCCTGGAGTTCTGGCAGATTGCCGAAGCGAGAAAAGCACTCGACGAGTTTTGCAGCCAGCACCGGCTTATTATCGACGAAGAAGCTGCGCGCAAGGCGAGCGACTATCTTCTGGGTGCGACGACCAAAGGCATAGAAAACTCTCAGGATCTGGCATCCGAGCTGCGTCGTCACGCCTTTGAGGGCGAGACACAGTCACGGCCGGAGGACTGAGTTCCAAGGCACGAGAATCCTCAGCAGGTCCTCATTTCCCCTGAAAATTCAGGATCACCCGGCTGACAGCAAAGTACCGTTTCAAGGTTATCGGGCGGCTTGCGGAATAGAGAAACGCCGCAATTGTGCGCGCAGCCCCTTCCGCCCCAGTTCTTCCACTGATCGCGTATCATTCCCCTAGACACCCGCACTCCCTGCCGAAACAAGTCATCTTGCCATGATGGTGCCCGCGCGGTCCGGATCGCGAAGGGACAATGGTGAACCTCCGACACATTTGCAGCGGCCTCTTCACGCCACTCCCACGCTCCGGCTGCAGTCAACGACTCCTGCCATAAACCATGCGCGGCAGAGAAAAACGGCTCTTCTAGAATATCAGGTCGGTCGGCTGGGTCATGGCTTGACGCGCCCTGCCAGCTTGCCGGCCTGGGGAAGTTTCACCGGTCCCACAAGCTGCCACCGCCGCGCCCGACGGATCGCCGTCATTTCCACATTGCCTTCCCGGGGCAGGGAAATCACCGCCTGCATCCCCTTCTCGACGGAAACCAGAGCGATATCCCCGCCATGCTGGCGGGCAACGGCACGCGCGATCGACAGGCCGAGACCGATGCCGCCCGTCTCCTTGTTGCGCGATGCTTCCAGCCGGAAGAAGGGGGCAAACACCTTTTCCTTCATCGCCTCCGGGATGCCCGGACCACTGTCCTCGATAACGATATCGATCGAGGTGGCGGTGTGGCGTAGAAACACCCTCGCCTCGCCGCCATATCGCACCGCATTCTCAACCAGATTGCGGACGGCTCGCCTCAAGCCATCGGGACGACAGCGATAGGTCGTTCTTTCTCCCGTGACATAGGTCACCGGCTGTCCGAGTTCGGACTGGTCGTCGCAGATGCTGCCGACAAGCGCCTCAAGCTCGATTGCGCGCGTCTCTTCCGCCGTCGCTTCACCTCTTGTGAACGCGATGGCCGACTCCGTCATGCTCTGCAACTCGTCGATCGTGGCGAGCATCTTGCGCTGGATGTCTTCATCCTTGACGAATTCCGTGCGCAGCCGCAGCGAGGTCAGGGGCGTGCGCAGGTCGTGGCCTATAGCAGCGAGCATCTTGGTGCGGTCCTCGATGAACCGATGCAGCCGGCTTTGCATCTTGTTGAAGGCGACGGCGGTACGGCGAATTTCTTCGGGACCGTCTTCGGCGAGAGGCGGTAGATTTTCACCGCGCCCGAGCGCCTCCGCCGACCGCGCGAGATTGCGCAGCGGCCGTGCGATCCGGCTGGCGATGAAAACGCCGATCAGAGCCAGGATGAGAGCGGTAAGCCCGACCGAAGTCAGAGACTTCGATGTCCACCAGCGCCCCTTGTCCTCCTGGTAGGTGGCGACATTGAGCCATCGGCCGTCACTGAGCTGCACCGCGAGCCCGTAACCATTCCGGCGATCGAAATAGATTGCCTTTGCTTCCTGCGGAAGGTTCCAGAGCAGGGCCGACGGCCGAGCCCATCCCTCGCCGCCATTCTCCGATGCCACCTCGCTTCGATCCGGCAGTTTCAGCTTGGATGGCGCGGCCCAGCCGTAAGCCTGGCTCAGGTCGACGAAGTTTTCGAGCGGCCTGGAAAGCTGGTCCAATGCATCGAGACGCCAGGTGCGCGGATCTTCCGGCTCATTGTCCGTCAGCCAGAATTTCGAATACCGGGTCTCGCTGGCGTTCAGGGCTTGCGCCCTGAACTGCGGAGGGATCGACTCGACGAGCCTCGTAATCGACGTGCCGCGGCTGAAAAACTCGCTCTTCGTCGCGGCACTGAGTGCCTTGGAACGCTCATCCCAGGAAATCAGGAAGGTCAGGGCCTGCGAGATCAACAGTGCAGCGAGCGTGAAGCCGATAAACTGTGCCGCGAGGCTTCGTCTCAGAAGCTGCATCATTCGAAGCTCACCTCCGCGGACAAGCTGTAACCGCCACCCCAATGGGTCTTGATGATTGACGGGCTTTTCGGGTTGTCCTCGATCTTCTTTCTCAGCCGACTGACCTGATTGTCGATGCTGCGGTCAAAGATGTCAGCGGTTCTGCCGACGGTAAGGTCGAGGAGCTGTTCGCGGCTCAAAACGATGCCGGGGCGCTCGATGAAGACTTTCAGCAGACGAAACTCGGCCGAACTCAATGGCACACCGACGCCGTCGTCGCCGGAAATTTCCTGCCGCCCCATGTTGACGCACCAGGGACCGATGCGAACCTTCTTCAGCTGCTCTTTGCTCATCCTTTGCGGCGCGTCGTTCATGCGGCGAAGAACGGCCCTGATCCTGGCGAGAAGCTCCCTGGGATTGAACGGCTTGACCAGATAGTCATCCGCGCCGAGTTCGAGCCCGACGATGCGATCGGTATCTTCCGCCATCGCGGTCAAGAAGATGATCGGGATGTTCGAGGTCGCCCGGACCTGCCGGCACACGGCAAGCCCATCTTCGCCCGGCATCATGATGTCCAGCACGATCAGATCGACGGCATGACGTTCAAGCAGCCGCCGCAGGGCCTGGCCGCTCTCGGCAACGCTCACCCTGTAGCCTTGCTGTTCGAGATATTGTCGAACGAGATCGCGGATATCACCGTGATCATCAACGACCACGACATGGGCAGCATCCTGCATTGTGCCTAACCTCTTTGAGCGATCAATCATACAGGAAGAGCCGGCCATCCCGCACGCGAAAAAGTGTATCAAAGTTTCACAGGATCTACCCGACCCGGACATATTCGCACTCCGGCGATCGTCGCGCCCTCGTATGCAGGCGCGGCCATTGCCGGGGGTGTCGCGAGCCTATTCTGCCGGCACGCTTTCGGCCGGCAGAGCACGGGACGCTCCGGCATTTCCGCCAAAGAGCCGACGGGTCACGACGAAGAGCACCGGGATGAAGAAGATGCCGAGCACCGTTGCGGATATCATTCCGCCCATGACACCGATGCCGATCGAGTTCTGGCTGCCGGAACCTGCTCCCTCCGCGATCGCAAGCGGCAGGACACCGAGGATGAAGGCAAATGATGTCATCAGGATCGGCCGAAGGCGCTGGCGGGACGCCTCCACCGTCGCTTCAAAGAGCGTCTTGCCCGATGCCTGCTCGGCGGTGGCGAATTCCACGATGAGGATGGCGTTCTTTGCCGCAAGCCCGATCGTCGTCAGGAGGCCGACCTTGAAATAGACGTCGTTCACCTGCCCGAACAGGGTTGCGGCGGCGAGAGCGCCGAATATGCCGACGGGCACGGCAAGCATGACCGACAGCGGGATGGTCCAGCTTTCATAGAGCGCGGCCAGTGCCAGAAAAACAACGATCACCGAGATCACGTAAAGCTGGAGCGCCTGATTGCCGGCCAGCTGCTCCTGCGCCGAAAGGCTCGTCCACTGATGGGTGAAACCATCCGGCAATTCGCCCATCATGCGATCGATTTCCGCCATTGCCTGCCCCGAGCTGACGCCGGCGGCCGCCGCACCCTGGACCTGGACTGCCGATACGCCGTTATATCGTTCCAGCCGCGGTGAACCGAAATTCCACTGCCCTGTCGAGAAGGCCGAAAGCGGCACCATCTCGTTCTGGTCGTTACGAACATGCCACCGCTCGAAGTCCTGGGGCTGCATTCGGAAATCGGCATCCGACTGGACATAGACGCGCTTGACACGCCCACGGTCGACGAAGTCGTTCACATAGGTCCCGCCCCACGCCGTCGAGAGCGTCGCATCGATATCGGCCAAGGGAATGCCGAGCGCGCTTGCCCGGGCACGATCGATCGATACCGAATATTGCGGCGTGTCGTCCTGCCCGTTGGGGCGCGTGCCGGTCAACTGGCTGTTCTGCGCCGCCGCCCCCAGCAGCTGATTGCGCGCTGCCATCAGCGCGACATGACCGGCGTTGCCGGTATCGCGGATGAAGAAGTCGAAGCCGCTATTGTTGCCAAAGCCGGGAATCGCGGGCGGTGCAAGGGCAACGACACGCGCATCGGCGATGGTGCCGAAGGCACGCATGGCTCTCTGGGCAATCGCCTGGGCGGAGGATTCCGGCGTTTGACGCTGGTCGAAATCCTTGAGCGCGACGAAGGCCGTTGCGACATTCTGGCCCTGGCCGGCAAAGCTGAAGCCGACGTTTCCGAACACGCCATCGACATGATCGCGCTCGTTAGTCAGATAGTGTTCCATGACCTGATCAAGCACACGCCGCGTTCTGTCGGCCGTCGCGCCGGGCGGCAGCTGAATTGCCGTGATCAGACGCCCCTGATCCTCTTCTGGAAGAAAGGCGGACGGGAGCCTGGTGAACATGAAACCGGTGGCGATGGAGACGGCAGCGAACAGGATAAGGGCGAGACCGCTGCGCCGTAGAACCGATCCGGTTGTCCGTTGATAGAAGCCGGTAAAGCTGCCGAAGGCGGAGTTGAACCATCTGAATGGGGCCGCTCTCTTTGCGTGGTGCTGCGGCTTTCTGAGAATGGTCGCGCAAAGCGCCGGCGTCAGGATCAGGGCGACCAGCACCGACAGGACCATGGAGGAGACAATCGTGATCGAGAATTGCCGGTAGATGATGCCGACGGAACCCGAGAAGAATGCCATGGGTATGAAAACGGCGGCCAGCACAGTGGTGATGCCGACGAGAGCGCCGCTGATCTCGCGCATGGATTTGATCGTGGCCTCTCGAGGACCAAGACCGTCCTCCTCCATCACGCGTTCGACATTTTCCACCACGACGATCGCATCATCTACGAGAAGGCCGATGGCCAGCACCATTCCGAACATGGTCAATGTGTTGATCGAATAGCCGAACATGGCCAGCACGCCGAAAGTGCCCAGCAGGACCACAGGTACGGCCAATGTCGGGATGATCGTCGCGCGAAGGTTCTGCAGGAACACGTACATGACGACGAAGACGAGGACGATCGCTTCGACCAGGGTGACGAGAACCCCTTCGATCGACAGGCGAACGAAAGGCGATGTGTCGAAAGGATATTGCACCTCGACATTTGCAGGGAAGCCGGCGCGCTGCTGCTCGATCTCTAACCGCACGGCCTCGGCAACGTCGAGCGCGTTGGCGCCTGCTGCAAGTCGAAAGCCGATACCGGCGGCAGGGTGGCCACTATAGATAGCCGATGTCGTATAGCTTTCGGCGCCAAGCTCCACGTTCGCGACGTCGGCGAGACGCACGACCGAACCGTCCGCTGCACTCGCCAGGATGATCGCATCGAACTGCTCCTTCGTCTGCAGGCGGCTGCCCGCGGTGACGGTCGCGTTGAGCTGTTGTCCCTGACGTTGCGGCAGCGCCCCGAGCTGTCCGGCGGAGACCTGGGTATTCTGCGCCCTTATCGCCTGCGTGACGTCGCTCACCATCAACCCGTGCTGGGCGAGCCTGTCGGGCTCAAGCCAAATCCGCATGGCATATCTGTTGGAACCGAGAAGCTGCGCTTCCCCGACCCCCGGCACACGACGCAACGCATCCATCAGCGAAGTGTCGACGAAATCGGCGATATCGGTTCCGCTGAAACGATCATCGGTCGAGACGAAGGCGGCGATGAGGAAGAAGCTTGCCGTCGACTTGGACACTGCCAGGCCGGAATCGCGAACCGCCTGCGGCAGTCTGGCTTCGACGAGCTGGAGGTTGTTCTGGACCTGCATCTGGGCGACGTCCGGGTCCGCGGCATTGGTGAATGTCAGCGTGATGGACGCCTCGCCGGTCGAGGTCGAGTTGGACGAGATATAGTCGAGGTGGTCGATACCGGTCATGCCCTGCTCGATCACCTTGGTGACCGAGTCTTCGACAGTCTGCGCATCCGCTCCCGGATAGTTTCCGGTAATCCGCACGGCAGTCGGCGCAATCTGGGGATATTGCGAGATGGACAGTGTTGTGATCGACAGAGCGCCGACAAGCATGACAGCCATGGCGAGAACGAAGGCGAAGATCGGCCGATCGATAAAGAAGCGTGACATGGCTGTTCACTCACTGAAGGTTGACGGTGTTCCGGATCGATACCTGCGCATCACCGCCCTGGCCGCCGGCCGGGGCGTCGGGCGCTGCCGCGGTCCGCACCTCTCCCGTATCCTCGTCGACGATGACCTCGCTGACCTCGACCTCCTGTCCGATCCCAGCCCTTTGCACGCCTTCCACAACCACTCGGTCACCATCCCGCACCCCGCCCGTGACGAGCCAGCTGTTGCCGACGCTACGATCGACGGAGATGACCCGTTCCTCGACCTTCATCTGGTCATTGATGAACCTTGCCGTCGCTTCGCCACGCGGTGTCCTCGACACGGCGCGCTGCGGTACGAGAAAACTGTCTTCCACATAGCCTTCTTCTACGAGTGCGCGCACATACATACCCGGAAGGAGAACGCCTTCGGGGTTTGGATAGACGACGCGCAGGGAGACCATACCGGTCGACTGGGACACGGCCGACGCGTGAAATTGCAACTTGCCCGGATGCGGGTAGTGCGTGCCATCCTCGAGCTGCAGCTCGACGGATACGAACTCTCCATTTGACTTCACCCGTTGTGATGCCAGTGCCTTGTTCAGGGCAAGCAGGCTGGCGCTCGAGCGAACAAGATCGACATTGATGATGTCCATCTGGCGAATGGTCGTCAGCGCGAGCGACTGGTCCTGGGTCACAAGCGCGCCCTGGGTGACGTTCGATGCATCGAGGCGTCCTGCGATCGGTGCACGGACTTTGGTATAGTCGAGTTCGATGCGCGCCGTTTCCAGCGCCGACTCGGCCGCCGCGACATCTGCCTCAGCCTGAAGCATCTGTGTCTGAGCCTCGTCGAATTCCTGGCGACTGACGGCATTGTTGGCGCTCAGGGTCTGATAGCGCTCGAAACGCGCTCGCGCGCTGGGAACCGCGCTTTCGGCGCGCTGCAACGCTGCCTGAGCATTACGGTAGGCCGCTTCGAATGGGGTGGGATCAAGTTCGTAAAGTACGTCACCTGCCTCGACGATCCCGCCCTCTTCGAAGGTTCGCTGCCGGACGATACCCGTAACGCGCGGCCGGACCTCCGCGACGAGATGCGCGCTGGTTCGTCCGGGCAGTTCCACCGACAACGTGACGGCCTGCCGATGCAAGGTCTGCGCGCTGACCTGAGGCTTTACTCTCGCAGCGGGCTGTTGAGCGTCAGCTTCGCAGCCCGCCAACCATGTCGACAGCAGCACGAGCAGAACGACACGGGAAAGGAGATCAGAACCCAGGCGGACCATATTTAGCACCTCAAAGCGGAAGGGAAAGCTCAGGAAACCGGTGCGCCTCGCTTTACGGCGGAGACGGCAGGTTCCAACGCTAGCCTCGCTTTGTCGCAGAGGTGTGCCATGGCGGATGAAAACTGTAACCTGTTGTATCGCGATCTTGCGACGAAAGAGGCATGCCTCGGCATCGGCATCGGCATTACGAAGTCGAACATGGGCCCCGCAGGTCGGGCGTGCCGAGATTTGATTTTGCGGATGCGTGCATCCCATTCTTGGAGGTATGGGTCTTCGCGCCAGCAGAGCTGCCAACGCTCGGTGTCGCACCCGCATTGCCTTGTGCAGCTGACAGCGCGCCAACAGCTGTCCGAGGAGACCGAGGCATCAACTATACGCACATCGTGGCTCTCTTCCGAAGAGAATGTCGGTCCGCGATAGCATTGCCGATTGTGTTTATGTCCGCTTTTTGGTCGAGTTGGCCGCAATCGACATTCTCGCGCGGCGTGCTCACCATGGCCTTCACCCTCCGTCAGATCCAGTATTTCGTGGCTGTCGCCGAACAAGGCTCGGTCACGCGCGCGGCGCAAAACCTGTCGATCTCGCAATCCTCCGTCACCGAGGCCATAAAGGAACTGGAAGCCGACCTCGGGATGGCCTTGTTCGAGCGCCATCCACGCGGCCTGTCGATCACGCATAACGGACATCAGTTCCTGCGGCACGCCACCAAAATCCTGGCGGCGGTTTCCGATGCCAAGACCAACTTCGCCGACGAGAGACATGGACCGACCGGCGCGCTGAATATCGGCGTGACCTCGCTGGTCGCGGGCTATGTGCTGTCCGATCTGCTGGCGCGCTATCGTCGCGCCTGCCCGAATGTCGAGGTGAGTGCGATGGAGGATAATGGCAGCTATCTGGAACATCTGCTGATCGGTGGCGAGCTCGACGTGGCTGTCATGGTCATCTCGAACCTGCGCGACCGCATGGCCCTGCAGGCGGAAATCCTTGAGACCTCTCCTTACCGCCTTTGGCTTCCGCTTGGACATCCGCTGGTCTCCGCCGATATCATCTCCATTGCCGACATCGCGCGCGAGCCGCTCATCATGCTCACCGTCGACGAAATCGAGGAAAACACCGGCAAGCTCCTGGCCGCGCTCGGGGCACGCCCGCATGTCGCCTTCCGCACCCGATCCGTCGAGGCGGTTCGCAGCCTTGTCGCGACCGGTGCCGGTGTCGCACTCCTGCCGGATCTCGTCTATCGGCCGTGGTCGCTCGAAGGCGACCGGATTGAAAGCCGTGATGTATCGGGATCGCTGCCTGTCGTGCAGGTGGGCATGGTCTGGCGAAAGGGGTCGAGCCTGCCGCAAGCAGCACGGGACTTTGTCGCCATTGCCGAGAACCTGCGCTCCGGCCGAATTCGATAATCGGGCGCACATTCCATCCGCCTGATATCGGAAACTCCGATATCGCGTTTCTGATAAATGAATTTGCGAAAACACCGTTTGGAAGTCACCTTTTCGTTCGGGAACAAAACGCCGCAAAAGCGGCACCGAACCGGGAGACGGACGATGAAGCATCTCTTGAAAGCATGCACCGTTACTTTGGCGAGCTTCGGTCTCGTCACGCAGGTCGTTGCCGCAGAACCACTGAAGGAACTCGGAAAGGGTGAAGGCGCCGTCAGCATCGTCGCCTGGGCCGGCTATATTGAGCGCGGCGAGACGGACAAGGCCTATGACTGGGTCACCGATTTCGAGAAAGAGACCGGCTGCAAGGTTTCCGTCAAGACCGCCGCTACCTCCGACGAAATGGTGGCGCTGATGAACGAGGGTGGTTTTGACCTCGTTACCGCGTCCGGCGATGCATCGCTCAGGCTTGTCGCCGGCAAGCGCGTCCAGCCGATCAACACCGACCTGATCCCGAGCTTCAAGACTGTCGACAAACGCCTGCAGGATGCTCCCTGGCACACCGTCAAGGGCGTGCATTACGGCACTCCCTACCTCTGGGGGCCGAACGTCCTGATGTACAATACCGACGCTTTCAAGGACAAGGCGCCGGCGAGCTGGAAGGTCGTGTTCGAGGAGGAAACGCTTCCCGATGGCAAATCCAACAAAGGCCGCGTCCAGGCCTATGACGGGCCGATCTACATCGCCGACGCCGCCCTCTATCTGATGGCGCACAAGCCGGATCTCGGCATCAAGGATCCCTATGAGCTGAACGAGGACCAGTACAAGGCGGCACTCGACCTCTTGCGCGGCCAGCGCCAGCTCGTTTCCCGCTACTGGCACGACGCGATGATCCAGATCGACGACTTCAAGAACGAAGGCGTCGGGCGCTGGTCAACCGGCCCAAGGTCCTGCTGCTCGACGAACCACTCGGGGCGCTGGATCTCAAGCTGCGCGAGCAGATGCAGGAGGAATTGAAAACCCTGCAGCGGGCGCTCGGCATCACCTTCGTCTTCGTCACCCACGACCAGGGCGAGGCCTTGTCCATGGCCGACCGCGTCGCCGTCTTCAACAATGGCGGTATCGTCCAGCATGGCACGCCGCAGGATATCTACAATCGACCGAAGACGCGATTCATCGCCGACTTCGTCGGTTCGTCCAACGTCATTCCTCCGGACAGGATGGCGGCACTTGGCGGCGAGAGCCGCTGGGCGAGCCTCAGGCCGGAAGCTATAAGGCTTTCGGAGAGTGGTGGAGAGGCGACCGTCGAGAATGTCAGTTTCCTCGGCGCCGCCACACGGCTCGCAGTCGATATGGGCGGATTGAAACTGCATGTCATGCTGCCGGCCGGCACGGCGGTTCCCGCAATCGGCGCCAAGGTGAGGGTTGCCTGGCAGACGGCAGATCTGCATTACCTGGATGATGCGGCATGACGATGCTCGGGATGGAGACACAGCGAACATCAATCCTCCCACGGCGCGGGGGATTGGCCGGCGCGCTGTCAGATACGTTCTGGCGGCACCCGAAACTTCTTCTGTTCCTGATGCTCACCCCACCGCTGCTCTGGCTCGGCATCATCTATATCGGCTCGCTGATAGCCCTGCTTCTGCAGAGCTTCTTCTCGATCGACGAATTCTCCGGGATGGTCAGCTACGAGTTCACTCTGGCAACATATGCCCAGCTCCTGAGCCCGGCCAATTTCGACATCATCCTGCGCACCTTGCTGATGGCGACGCTGGTCACCATCGCCTCGGCCTTCATCGCCTTTCCCATCGCCTATTACGCCGCCCGTTATGCGCAGGGAAAATGGAAAGCGCTGTTCTATCTCGGCGTCATGCTGCCGCTCTGGTCGAGCTATCTCGTCAAGATCTATGCCTGGAAGCTCATTCTTGCCAAGGAAGGCATCGTCACCTGGTTCTTCGCCAAGTTTCATATGGCCTGGCTGCTGGACGGCCTGCTTGCATTGCCGATCATCGGCGGCAATTCGCTTTCGGTCAGCTATCTCGGCACCTTCATCGTCTTCGTCTATATCTGGCTGCCCTACATGATCCTGCCGACACAGGCAGCGCTCGAACGGGTGGCCGGCAATCTTGTCGAGGCCTCGGCCGATCTCGGCGCCACCCCGCGCCAGACCTTTCGCACCGTGCTTTTTCCGCTCGCCCTACCGGGCATCATCGCCGGCTCGATCTTCACCTTCTCGCTGACGCTCGGCGACTACATCATTCCGCAGATCATCGGCTCATCGCGCCTCTTCATCGGCCAGGCGGTCTATGCCCTGCAGGGAACGGCCGGAAACGTGCCGCTGGCGGCCGCCTTCTCCGTCGTGCCAATCGTGATCATGGGCATCTATCTCTGGCTTGCCAAACGCATGGGGGCTTTCGATGCGCTCTGACCGCGGCTCGCGCGCTCCCCTGTCCCTGAAGATTGCGGCCGCTTTCGGCCTGCTTTTCCTGCATCTGCCGATCCTGCTGATCTTCGTCTATGCCTTCACGACGGAGGAGAAGAGCTATCAATGGCCACCGCCTGGCCTGACATTGAAATGGTTCGGCATCGCCTGGAACCGGCCCGATGTCTGGGCGGCACTTGGCCTCTCGGTGCAGGTCGCCTGTATCGCGACGGCCATTGCGCTTGTGCTTGGCACGCTCTGCGCCGCCGCCGTCAGCCAGACACGCTTTTTCGGCCGCGAGGCGATCTCACTTCTCGTCATCCTGCCGATCGCGCTGCCGGGCATCATCACCGGCATTGCTCTGCGCTCCGCCTTCAGCCTGATGGACGTCCCCTTCTCCGTCTGGACGATCGTGCTCGGCCACGCGACCTTCTGCGTCGTGGTCGTCTACAACAATGCGGTCGCTCGTTTCCGCCGCACCTCCGGCTCGCTTATCGAGGCATCGATGGATCTCGGCGCGGACGGTTTCCAGACCTTCCGCCATATCATCCTGCCGAATATCGGCACGGCGCTGCTTGCCGGCGGAATGCTGGCCTTCGCGCTGTCCTTCGACGAGGTGATCGTCACGACATTCACCGGCGGCCAGCAATCGACCCTGCCGATCTGGATGCTTGAGGAACTGATCCGCCCACGCCAGCGGCCGGTCACCAATGTCGTCGCCATGATCGTGGTGATCGTCACCTTCCTGCCGATCCTGGCCGCTTATTACCTCACCCGCGACGGCGACCAGATCGCCGGGTCCGACAAATGACAAGGGAGACACTGATGGATACCGAGATGCTGATCGGCGCGCGTTTCGAAGCCGGCACGGAGAATGAAGAACATATTCTCAATCCGAAGACCGGCGAGACGGTGCTCGACCTGCCCGAAGCTTCGCTTTCCCAGATAGATGCCGCCGTCGATGCGGCCGAAAAGGCGTTCATCTCGTGGGCGCGTACCACGCCGGGCGAACGCTCGGCCTATCTGCTGAAGATCGCCGATGCGATCGAGAGGGATGCGGAAGCTTTCGCCACGCTCGAGGCGCTGAATTGCGGCAAGCCGATCAATGCCGTGCTGAACGATGAAATCCCTGCGATCGTCGACTGCTACCGTTTCTTTGCCGGCGCAGTGCGCAATCTCCACGGTCCGGTCGCCGGCGAATACATGCCCAACCACACATCGATGATCCGCCGCGATCCGATCGGCGTCGTGGGCTCGATCGCGCCCTGGAACTACCCGTTGATGATGATGGCATGGAAGCTCGCTCCGGCGATCGCCGGCGGCAACACAGTCGTCTTCAAGCCTTCGGAGCAAACGCCGCTCACCGCGCTCAAAATGGCGAAACTGCTCTCGGGAATCCTGCCCGAAGGCGTGGTGAATGTCGTGCTCGGACGTGGCGAGAGCGTCGGCAATGCGCTGATCAACCATCCGAAGATATCCATGGTGTCAATCACCGGCGATGTTGCGACCGGCAAGAAAGTGCTGGCCGCTGCTGCCAGGACGGTCAAGCGCACGCATCTGGAACTCGGCGGCAAGGCTCCAGTGATCGTCTTCAACGATGCCGATATCGAAGCCGTCGTCGCCGGTATTCGCACCTTCGGCTATTACAATGCCGGCCAGGATTGCACCGCCGCCTGCCGCATCTACGCGCATTCCAAGGTCTACGACAATTTCGTCGCCGATCTCACCGACGCGGTATCCAGCATCAAGTTCAACCAGGCGGACGACACCGAAAACGAGATCGGCCCGTTGATCTCGAAGCGCCAGCGCGACCGTGTCGAAAGTTTTGTCGCGCGCGCTTCGGAACACAAGCACATGGAGATCACCACCGGCGGCAAGACGGCTGGCGACAAGGGGTTCTTCTTCACGCCGACACTGATCACAGGCGCCACGCAGGATGACGAGATCGTCCGCCGCGAAGTCTTCGGCCCGGTCGTTTCGGTCACCCGGTTTTCCGATGTCGAGGACGCGGTAACCTGGGCAAACGACAGCGACTATGGCCTGGCCTCTTCCGTCTGGACCAAGGATATCGGCCGCGGCATGAAAACCGCCGCACAGCTGCAATATGGCTGCACCTGGATCAACACCCATTTCATGCTCGTCAACGAGATGCCGCATGGCGGATTGAAGCAGTCCGGCTATGGCAAGGACATGTCGGCCTATGCGCTGGAGGACTATACCGCGGTACGGCATGTCATGATCAAGCACGAGTGAGGTTCTGACAGATCGGGTTGGGGGAGCCCGCGCCAGGCCGTGACAACCACCATCCGCTCAGAAAATTTCCGAGGAATGGGTATCGCGCGGATCTGCCTGATTTCATCCGCTAAGCTCAGCTCCTCTTCAATCGTGACATCGGCGCCCTCGGTGCCGATGTCACGACTTGGCTGGACCGTCGCTGGCTCCGCTATTCCAGATCCGCGTCAACGCGCTGGATCAGGTTATCCGCGTTGATCGTGATGTCGAGGATGCCGATCTCATGGCCGAAGTCGCCTGTGAAATCCAGCCGGACGCTCGACCGGAAGCCGTCCAGTTCCTCCAGAGACAACAACTCGCTCCTGGTGTTGTAACCGACGAAAAACCGATCGAGGTACTGACGGACGCCATCTCTGCCAAGAAAGGCGTCGCCGACCGAAGCATCATCGATGACGGAGTCGGGAGCAAACAGGGTTAGAGCCTCTTCGACATCGAAGGCATTGGCCTTCTCGATGAAGAGCTGGATGATCTCCTGCATATTGCTACGCTCCCTAGACATCAATAATCGTGGTGTTGGCGATCGTCTGCGCGAAATCGCTGCCGAACAGCGCTGCCGGCGCATGGAAGCCGGGACGAAATTCTCCTTTCAATACGCGCCGGCCGGCCTCGGCCGCGGCCATCGCCGTGAAGGTGTATCCGTTGACCGTGTCGAGACGCGCGCGTGTCACATGACCTTCCGCGTTGGTGACCTCGATGGCCGCCTGGTATCGGTTTGCAAGACGGTCCTCTTCGCTCGGCCCGTCTGGAAGCAGGGACAGATCGCCCTGCGGAAATCCAGCCCGTCACCTGAACGAACGTCTCGACGTCGGGGACGCCCGTCGCCCGCCAAATCGTGATGAGATCGGGAAGCGTCACAGGGAAACAGTCCACCTCACCCCTGCCGAAGTCGAACTTCCGGATGCCATCGGCCGGAACGCCGACAAGCTTCCCGTCTACACGAGCCAGGGTCTCGGTGGTCACATTCTCCACGGCGCTGATCGCCGACCCGCGCGAAAGACCGCCCGCGACGCGCAGCGCGATCTCTATCTTGCGCGGGTCGCTGACCTTTCCGACAGCGTATCCGGCGAGAATGCCGAGCATTGCGACGCTTCCGCCACCGCCCGGCATCAGCATTGTTCCCGCCGCCTTCGCCTCATCGTCCAAAGCTTCTGACAGGCGATAGCTATCGAGTTCGGCAGCCGTGTCGAGATAGTGGACTCGATTGCGGATTGCCGCCCGCATGAGAGGTTCGGCGGTGCGCAGAAACGGTCCCGCGCAATTCAGGAGGGCCGAAATGTCTGCAAGGCCCTCGTCGATCTCCCCGTTGTCGGAAAGGCCGAACACCCGGTGTTCAACGCCAAGTTCGGCGGCAAGCCCTGAGAGGGTGTCCTTGCTGCGGCCTGCGAGAACGAGAGGCGTGCCCGCCGCCCTCGCATGTTCCGCCGTCATGCGGCCGGTATAGCCGGTCGCGCCGTAGATCATCAGCTTTGTCATGTCAGTGCTGCCATTCCTTGTAGACGAATTCGAGGCTGTAGCCGTCAGGGTCGCGAACCTGCGCGGCGTAGTAACGTGGGTCGTAATGGAGCTGCGCTCCGGGCGGATGAATTTCTGACGCGCCCGCTGCCATGGCGGCGATAAAGGCGGCATCGACCTGATGGGGGCCTTTGGCGACGAAGCCGACATGGGCGGCGCGTCCGTCAACGACACCTTCCCGGAGCCAGAAGAACACCCTACCGTCCGCCCCGAAACCCTTCAGGTCCGGATGGCCAGATGGACCGTCCTTTCCGTCGTAGTCGAGCACGTGGGTGATCCCGAGGGGCCGGAGCGCCGCCTCGTAGAAGGCGATCGAGCGAGTGACATCGCGGACGGAAATGAAAACGTGATCGATCATGCTTTCCTCCCTGCTTTAGATGATGTAACCGCCCGCAACCTCGATGTTCTGGGCATTGATCCAGCGGTTTTCACCGGACAGAAGGCTGGCGACGACGCCACCGATCTCTTCGGGCTCCCCCACCCGACCAAGCGCAGTCTGGCCAGCGAGCATCATTTCGAACTCGTCGTTGAGGCCGCCGGCCAGTTCGGTTCGGATAGCGCCCGGCGCTATCGAGTTCGCCCGAATTCGCCGGTCACCGAACTCCTTTGCCATGTAGCGGGTCAGGACTTCGAGACCACCCTTGAAGGCGGCATAGGGCGCGATGCCGGCCGTGGCCACGCGCGACGTGGCACTGGTGATGTTGATGATCTGGCCGCCGTCCGCCATCAGCGGCAGCATTATCTGGGTCAGAAAGAACGGCCCTTTGAGATGGACGTTGAACAGCCCGTCGAACTGCTCTTCCGTTACACTGGCGATCGGATTGAAGAGGCCGTATCCGGCATTGTTGACGAGATAGTCGAAATCGCCGCGGCGCCAGACGAAGCGAAGCTGTGCGGCGACAGCCTCATGAAACCCCGCAAACGAGCCGACATCGCCGACGTCAAGCTTCAGTGCGACAGCCTGGCCGCCGTTCTCGACGATCGTTCTCACGACCTCGTCGGCCTTTTCGAGATTGCTGTTGTAGGTGATGATGACGCCCATGCCTTTGCGGGCGCATTCGATCGCGGTGCTTGCTCCAAGGCCTCGGCTACCACCGGTGACGATGACGATCTTCACTTTTCATTCCTTCCATAGTCGGGGAGACTTGAAGCTAGAATTGAGCGGTCTTCAGCGCTCACCCATTCCTCTCTGAAACTTGCCTATTTCTGCTTCGCTCTTGCGATGCAGCCTTCGGCCTGTCACGGTCGCTGCCATGGAGAAGCAACTTCAGGAACTGCGCCATCTCGCCTCGCCGGCCGAAAATCGCCGGACGGACACAGGCATTCCCCGCGTGGCGATGGTGCAGGGAGAGATTCCGCGGCATCGGCTCTCGGCCGTCTACGAGCCGATGATCAACCTGATCCTGACCGGTTCGAAAACGATGACGGTCGGCGAACGGACTTTGGCCTACAATCCTGCCACCTATTTCGTCATGTCGGTCGATCTTCCGGCGGTGGGTGCGGTACATCCGTCGGCCACGGGGGAGCCGTATCTGGCGGTCAGCCTGACGCTTCATCCACCGACGGTCGCAAAGCTCATCAGCGACCTGCCCGAGCAGACTAGCAGCAGGCCGTTCAGCTCAGGCTTCTCGATCGCTCCGGTCAGCGACGAGCTTCTCGATGCCTGGGTGCGCATGCTTCGGCTGATGGGTCAGCCCGCCGAGATTGCCGCACTCGCGCCCGCCTACGAACGAGAGATCCTGTTCCGGGTGCTGCAGGGGCCTCTGGGTTGGATGCTGAGGGATATTGCAGCGCCGGACGCGGCGCTTGCGCGGATCGGCATTGCGATCCAGTGGATCCGAGAGAACTTCGCAAGGCCTCTGCGAGTTGAGGCGCTTGCGGAAATGGCGGCCTTGAGCGTCTCTGCGTTCCATCGTCACTTCAAGGCTGTAACGACGCTGAGCCCGATCCAGTACCAGAAGCAAGTCCGGCTGCTGCATGCGCGGACGCTTCTGATGGCTGGCGAAGGCAATGCGACATCGGTGGCCTTCGGGGTCGGATACGAAAGCCCGAACCAGTTCAGCCGCGAATACGCCCGTCAGTTCGGTCTGCCACCTTCAAAGGATGTGTTACGGTTGCGCGGTGAGGCAGCCTGACCGGATGAAAAGCGGATCTCCGCCCGCCGATTACTCCTCGCGAAAGGCGTGGCTGACCTGGTCCGACAACGGCTTCATCAGATAGGACAGCGCACTACGCTCACCCGTCTGGATAAGCGCCTCGGCGGGCATTCCGGGAACCAGTTTCAGTTCGCCAAGCTTTGCCACTTCATGGGCCGCAACCGAGAGCCGGATCAGGTAATAGGACGCTCCCGACCGCTGGTCCGTCGTCAGGTCCGCCGCCACCCGCGTGACATGCGCATTGAGTTCTGGCGTCGTGCGCAGGCTGAAGGCCGACATGCGCAGGACGGCGGGTTGGCCAAGATGGATCTGATCGATATCCTTCGGCAGCACTTGCACCTCCAGCGCCAGATCGTCTCCTTCCGGCACGATCAGCATGATCGGATCGGCTGGGGAAACGACGCCACCCACTGTGTGGACGGCAAGCTGGTGCACCGTACCGGACTGCGGCGCGACGATATCGATCCGTTTCAATTCATCCTCGGCGGCGACCCGGCGCTCGATGAATTCGCCGAGTTGCGCCTGAACCTCGCGTAGTTCCTTCCCCACCTCCGCCTTGAGATCCTGGTCGATCTGCAGGATCTGCAGCCTTGTTTCGGAAATGCGGCCCGATGCCTGCGCCTGGAAGGCGATCTTCTCACCGCGCTCGCCGCCGAAAGTAGCAACCTGTGTCTTGAGGCCGTTGAGCCGCTGGTCCGAGACGATGCCCTGCATGCGAAGCGATGAAAGTGCGGCGATTTCCTTGTCGAGAACCTCTATGCCCTGCTGGAACGCATCTTCCTGCGCCTTCAGGCCGCGGATTTCGTGTTCGAATTGGGTGATGCGCTCGCGGAGCTGAGCCTTGTGCCCCGCCCTCGATTGTCGGCGAAATTCGAACAGCCGCGTTTCGCTGCGCAATGCGGCCGCAACGTCAGGATTATCCTGCCGCTCGACAAGCCAATCGGGGAAGCCGACCACTTCAAGATCGTCGCGTTCCGCCTCGAGCCGCGCCAGGCGTGCCGTCAGCTCGTCGATGCGTCGCGTGACGATGGCGAGGCTGGCTCGGGTCTGGGTGGCGTCGAGCCGCATGACGATATCGCCGGCATGCACCGCGGCACCTTCGCGAACCGCAATTTCGCCGACCACACCACCGGTAGGGTGCTGAACCTTCTTGACGTAGCTATCGACGACGAAATGCCCGCCTGCGACGACCGCACCGGCGAGGCTGGTGGTGGCCGCCCAGGTCGTTCCGCCACCAACTAGGACAATGCAGGAAAATACGCCGGCCAGGAGGTGCCTGCGGATGGAACGGGATACCCCGTATTCGAGCTCACTGCCCGGCGTCTTGTCATTCCGATCGTGCATCATGGCTTGCTCCCTTGGTACCCGCCTCCAGATTGGCCACCACGCGCAGCGGAACCACGCCCTGTCCCGTCACGCTGAAGCCCTGCGAGGCAGCGGGCGCTTCCTTCTTCAAGACCGCGGCGAGCACGGCGTCCCGAGGGCCGAACGCCTTCATCTGTCCGCCATCCATCATCAAGACCATGTCGCAGGCCGCGATGGCGCTCGGCCGATGCGCGACGATGACGGCAATGCCGCCGCGCTCGCGCACCGAGGCAATCGCCTTCACAACCGCCGCCTCACCGTCCGTGTCGAGATTGGCATTCGGCTCGTCGAGCACGACCAGGAAAGGATTGCGATAGAGTGCCCGCGCAAGACCAATTCGCTGCCGTTGTCCGGCAGAAAGCGCCGATCCCGCCTCGCCGATCTGTGTCTCGTAGCCCAATTCGAAACGCAGGATGAGTTCATGAGCGCCGGCGGCACGGGCAGCCTCGACAATCGCTTCTGGATCAGCATCGTCCTCGAAGCGGGCAATGTTCTGCGCGATACTGCCATCGAAAAGTTCCACGCCTTGCGGCAGATAGCCGATGTGGCCCCCCAGGAGCTCGCGATCCCATTGTTCCAGGCTGGCACCGTCAAGCCGGACTTTCCCGACGGCCGGAGACCACGCGCCGACCAGGATGCGTGACAGGGTCGATTTGCCGGAACCCGATGGGCCGATCACACCCAGTGCGCTACCGGCAGACACCGCGAACTGGATGCCGACGACCGATGGCCTGGTCGAACCGGGCGGAACGATCGTGGCGCTCTCCACCCGCAACTCCCGCACCGGCGAAGGTAGAAGCATCGAGGGCACCACAGGCGGCATTTTTGCCAGCAGCGCCTCGAGACGGGTCATGCTCTGCCGCGCCATCAGAAACGGTTTCCAGCTCGATATCGCCAGATCGACCGGCGCGAGCGCCCGCCCCATCATGATCGAGCTTGCGATCATCACCCCGGCCGTCACCTCCTGGCGGATAACCAGCCAGGCGCCGACGCCAAGCATCGCCGACTGGATGACGAGACGCATCGATCTGGAAATGCCGCCAAGCGTCGCTGCGACGTCGCCGGCGCGTCGATTGGCTCCGAGATAGGCGGAGTTCGACGTCTGCCATTGCGCAGCCAGGCGCCTTCCCAACCCCATGGATGCGATGACTTCCGCATTGCGCCGAGCAGCCTCCAGCCCGCCGCTGCGGACGGCGTTGGACTGGGCTATGTCCCGTGCCGGCTTTTGCGAAAGCGAATTGGTGATGAGTGTCAGCGCAATCAGGATCAGGGCCCCGACAAACGCAGTGATACCGATCCAGACATGAAACAGGAAGCAGATGCCGAGATAGAGCGGCATCCAGGGCAGATCAAAGAAAGCGGTCGGTCCCTGGCTCCCAAGGAAGCCACGGGCATTGTCGAGGTCACGTAAAGGCTGCAGCCCGTCTCCCGGCATACGCGTGATCAGCGGCAGCCGCACGACGGCCTGAAAGACATGATCGGAGAGGCGCCGATCAAGACGCTCGCCGACGCGCAGGAGAACACGCGCACGAATGACGTCGAGCACGCATTGCACGGCAAAGAGGCCGGCGGTGAGGATCGCCAGCCCGACAAGCGTCGGCACGCTGCCGCTTGCCAGTACGCGGTCATAGACCTGGAGCATGAACAGCGGCGAGGTCAGTGCCAGAACGTTTACAACGCCGCTGATCAGGGCTATCGCGAGGATAGCCAGTCTGGAGGCCGGGACGACCGTCGCAGCGTTGAGCTGCGACGGCGCCTGTTGGGAAAAACCGAACAAGTTTCGAAACCGTGGGTTCAAGCGACGAATTCGAAGTTGCCGGCAACCAGATTGGTCCTGGTCACGTTGGCGAGCGTGATTTCGCCAAGCGAACCAAGATCGATCACGGTGTTGGCGCCGACCTGGGACGAGGCGGCATAAACTTCCGCAAAGGTGTCGAAGGCCGTGCTCTGCAGGGCGAAGATCAGGTAATCGCCGTTGGCGCCCGCCGTAAAGCCGGTGACCGTATCGTTGCCAATCGTGGAGGACAGCGCACCGTCGATATCGCGATCGAAGATGAAGCGATCGCGGCCAGCGCCACCGTTCAGCGTATCATTGCCGTCGAAGCTGTAGAGCGTGTCGGCAAGGGTCGTACCATTCTGCACCGTGCCGACTTCACCGAAGTAGTCGTAGAGGCCCGGCTGTGCGTTGCCGCTTGCCGACGTGATGCCGGTGAAGCTGCCACCATGCGAAAGCGAGTAGATGGCGCCCGTAAACGTTGCATTCGGGGCATCGCCGAGCTGCACGGTGAGGCCCGTTGAAGCCAGGCTGTAACCGGTCAGGACGGAGCCGTTGAGATCCGTTCCGAACTGCAGGTTGTTGACGGAGCCGGTAAACCCACCTGGCGGAACGTAGGCGAAGTTGCCGTTCATGATGACGCCGGTATTGGTCGTGCCCTCGGTATTGCCGGCAGACCATTGCGTAGCCGCAGCAAAGCTGGGGCTGAACGCGCCATTGCCTTCATAGCCGAAATTGGCCGTCCAATTGTTGAAATAGCTGACCATATCACGATTGGTCAGTGTCAGATTGATAGTCGCAACCATGTTCATCTCCTTGGTTTGCACTATTGTTTGCCTCGGCGGCAAACCTCGTTTTCGCGGCTCCCTAGTGCCCGCGAACGCTCGTTTGCGCCGGCCGGCAAGACCGGCGCCAATGTCGTCAGAACCTCATTTTCAGTGATGCCGTGTAGGTACGCCCCGGTGCGGGATAGGATTCGATGCCGAGCGACGGCACATAGAACTCGTCGGTCAGATTGGAGATGCCGAAACGGAGCTTGGCCTGCGGTGTCACGTCGAAGGAACCGTAGAGGTCGTAGGTCGTGTAGGTCGCGTTGGTGTAGCCACTCAACTGGCCGAAGCCGGTCGCGGTCTCACTCACATGGTTCAGGCGCGCACCGAGCACCAGGCGTTCGTCAAAAAGCCGTACACCCGCATCGATCGTCAATTTTTCCCTTGGTGGCAGGTACAGGATGGTAGGATCCGGCGTGCTGTCGATACCGCCTGCGTCCGGATTTTGTATTGGCGTATAGCTGTCGGCCCAATCGGTATCGATATAGGTGTAGGAGCCACCGACGTAGAAGGAACCGGCATCATAGTTGGCTTCAATCTCCAGCCCCCGCATCTTGGTCGTTCCATCCAGATTGACCGACATGATGTAGGATTGATCCCGGCCTATGGGGTCGTAGTAATTGTAGCCTTGAGAAATGTAGTCCTTGATGTCTCGCCTGAAGTAGACAGCCTTCATGCGAAAGGCATCGCCTGACGTAAATATGCCGTCCTGGGCGATATTGACGCCAAGCTCCCAAGTCTCGCCGCGCTCGGGCCGTAAATATGGGTACGGCGCGTTCTCGAAAGGCAGTCCCGGATGGCCACCGGAGAGGAGTGCTTCGAATACGGCCGGAGGCCTGTAGCTGCGTGAGTAACTTACGAACGGCTGCAGCCATTCGACAGGCTTGACCGCGATCGTTGCCGAAGGAAGCCAGGCACCATCAGACTGATCGACATCGACCGGGATCGCATCGATAACCTGCGCCGGTCCGCCGGGATCTCCCCACGACCAGCACTCGGCCGGAATGTATAGGAAGCCTGGTCCAGGATTAGGCTGTCCACCGTCGATAATGACGCCCGTCGTCTCATTTATATAGATGCCGTTTGTATCGGGCGTGCCGTCGCTATCGATATCCGCCCATTGCTGGCAGTTGCTGGGCGGGTTGTTGACCGTCCTCCGGTTCTGCACCAGGGTCGAACCCCACAGACGGTAGTGGTCGTAGCGAAGACCGCCGGTGAGAGTAAGCCAATCCTCATGCTGCAGCGTGGCGCTGGTAAAGGCGCTCGCGACCCATCGCTTGCCGGGCGCATTCGCGCCGACCAGTCCCCAGCCTCCGTCGAATCCCTGGTCGACCGCCGGCGGCGTCAGGCTTTCCGTCTCGCCATTGTCCTGGTAGGCCTCTACCCCGTAATGCCAGGCCAATTCACCGACCGGCAGGTTGAACCAGCTGGTATTCTCCAAGCTGCCGCCGAAGCTTTTCATCCCGTAGGAATAATCCTCGAAATAGCTGCTCCCGGTGTCTATATCGACGTATTCGCGGGACTCGTCATTGGACGTGTCGTTGTACCAGAGCTTTAACCGGGCATCGATGAGTTCGGATTCCGGATCGAATTCGAATGTCGCCGTGAACGTGTCGTTGAGGTAGCCTTGGTCATTGGTGCGTAAACCATTGCCGCCAGTCGCCCCATCGCCTTTATAATGCATCCAAGAGCCGGTGAAGCTCAGATCATCGGTGATATCCCACTCCGCTTTAAGAAGCGTGTTGAGTGTTTCACGGGAGGAGAAGAGAACGCTGTCGTCAACCACGGTCTGGTCCGGCAAATCGTCCGGGCGGCCACGGCGGCCAACATCGTAGTCACCGATCTTGCGCTTGGCGACGCCGCCGACGAGCGAGAACGTATCGGAAAATCGTATCGCACCGACCGCCGAACCAACGAAATCGTATGCGTTGGTGCCGGTTTCGGTCTGGACCTCGCCGCCGAAATTCTTGCCGTCCTCCAAGAGATCATCCGCGCTGACGGTACGGAAGTCCACAGCGCCGCCAAGAGAGCCCGCGCCGCCGACACCGTCGACACCGCCCTTTTCGATATCGATTTCACGGATGAAGGCGGTATCGACCAGGATCTGCTGATAGCCGCCATGGCCGGAGCGTTGAAAATTCTGTCGGGCGCCGTCAATGCTGGTCGTCACGCGCCCCATATCCTGCAGCCCGCGCAGATTGATGGCAATGCCCGGTTTCTGGCCCTCGGCGCGATTGGTGATCAAGCCCGACACAGTATCGAGCACATCCGCAGCACTGCGCGCGGCCGGTGTGTTCTCGATCGCCTGACGGGTGACGATGCTTACGGCGGCGGGCGTCTCGTAGACCTCGTCCGGCGTCCCCTGATACCCGCGCCCCAAGCGACCGCGACGAAGGACGATCGGATCCAGCGCCGTCCCATCGCCACCGGCCGCGGCACCCTCGGAATTCAGGATGGCCTCACCGGCCTGACCGAAACTGTAGGTGACGCCGGTGCCTTCGAGCATCAGCCTCAGAGCCTCGGCTGCGGTGTAGTTGCCGCGAATGGGCCTTGTGGTCACGTTCGCGCCGGCACCGGCCGGGAGACTGACCTGAATGCCTGACTGCCTGTTGAAGGTGCTGATCGCGCTGGCCACGGGGAGTGCCGGAATATCGTATGCCCTGGCCTGGCGCATGGTAGCGCTCTGCCTAGCCGGCGCCTGTTGGGCATATGCATAGTCAAAACCGCCAAACTGAAGCGCGACCAGCGCCGTTGTCGCAAACAAACTCCTGGCGATACGCGCCCGACGGCTCGCCCCCGATACCCACACTCTCATCGTGTCCCTTTGTCCCCAATTTCAAGGCTTCAGAGGAAGCCCTGAAATCTAGACAAACGTAGTCATGATTTTTTCCGGATTTTTTCGAAGATTCTTGAAAAAAGATTACGGCAAGCGTCAGCGCACGTTAGAAGCGCGCGATCACCCGACCGAAGCCAGCGATGTGATGGACTTTGCCGCCAAACGGGCTGACAAGCGCTACGAGCGCCTGATCAGGGTCCGACAGATCATAGATCCCGGTAACGCGGGTCTGCGAAAGATCACGATCCGGTACCGATATCCAGGCGGGATGATAGCGCTGGATGCTCTCGATCACCTCGGCGACGCTGGCATTCACGACAAAAAGCCGACCGCTGCGCCAGATGCCGATATCATCGGTTGCGATCCGCTCGATGCTCATCTTGCCGGTCCGGCGCTCGACTGTCAGCTGCTCTCCCGGAACAAGCGCCTGTGTGGGACCGGCGTCGCCGCTCAAAGACGCATTCACAGCCCCGCTGGCAAGTGAAACCCGTGTTGCAAGATCATCGAGTTTTACATCGAATTCAGTGCCCACGACCCGAACATCGAGACCTTGCGCGTCCACGACAAAGGGCCGCGCCGTATTATGGGTGACGGTGAAGAAAGCCTCACCCGCCAGCAGTTCGACATGGCGCTCGCCAGCCGAGAAATCGACCCGGATCGCACTGTCCGCACCGAGCTGCACAATGCTTCCGTCCTCCAGCGTCACACTGCGGCTTTCTGCGGTGGACGTTTTGTAGTCGGCCTGCCATCGGATCATGAAGCCCGGCACGACGGCAAAGGCGGCAAGCCCAAGAATGGCTGCGGCTACCGTCCCGGCTGCAATCCTGAAGCCAGATTTCTGCCATCCGGGCCGACGCCGCGCATGCGGCTTGAGGTCAGGAGCACCTGGGAGAACCGCGCGAGGCGTTGTCAGACGCTGGTAGTGAGGCTCTGCGGCCTCCAGCATCCCCCACATGGCCTGAATGTCGGCCCAGGCATCCATGTGTTGCGGCGAGGTCATCAACCAACGTTCGAACGCGTCGTCACGACAGTGCGGGCCATTGAGTTCCAAAAGCCACGCAGCAGCCTCCTCGCGGATTCTGTCCTCGCTACTGAGATTGTCTGAAGTCATTCGCCGCCGTCCAAGCTTACGGGGATCATCCCCGCTTTAGAAACATAGACAAACAACGTCGTGATTTTTTCCATCTTACTTGAAGCCCGCATTCAATTGTTTCGCCAAGCTTGCCATTGCCGATGTCAACGCCCGATGGACACTCGTCACCGACATGTCCAACCTGTTGGCGATTTCCTGCAGCGTGTAGCCGTCAAACCTGTGCATTTCGACGATCATGCGGGCCTTGTCGGGCAGCGCCTGCAATGCGGTTGCGAGAAGCCTCATCTGGTCGTTGTTGACCGTCTGCTGCTCCGGGGACGGCGTCCTGAGCGGCTGGATCCATTCTGGCGCGTGCTCGGTCGCCTGCTCCAGCTCGTAGCGCTGCCGCCTGCGCCGGTTGATGGCGAGGTTCCGCACCATCGTTCGAAGATAGGCGATCGGCGATTCGACATTATTCAAACTGTCGGGCCGGAGCTTTGTGAAAGCCTCCTGAACCACTTCTTCGGCTTCATCCCGAGAGCCGATGAATGAAGCGGCGTAAGACACCAGGGTGGCACGATGCGCGGCATACATCACCTTCCTGATGTCGTCTTCGACGCTCATTTACGAATACCGTCCTGAAAATATCGACAGTCCTATAGGCGAGATCGGCCACGTTCGGTAGATATCATGATTATTATTCTCATATTTATGATCATACCAAAAGCTTGGCATCTACGATCAGAGCCAAACCACAGATTTGGCGGCGAGACATATTTGCCGCTGGAAAGAAGGCAGTCGCATCGAGACTGCCCCCGGTTTCCACCTTGAGTACGACGCATATTTAATGCGCCGTTTGAGAAAGGCATGCACACAGAAGTGTACCGGCGAAACTCCTCACCCCGCGTCAGTCAGTCCAGCGAATGCGGTTCAGGAAGATGCTTTCGTTGGGCGTGGGTGTGAAGTTGACCTGTTCGGCCGCCCCGTAGACGACGGAGGCCTGGTAAAGCGGGATGACGTAGTTTTCCGCGTTCACCTTCTCATGGACCTTCTTGTATGCCGCAAGCCGCTCTTCTTCGGACAGCGACTTGCGGGCGAGATCGAGGGCCCCATCAATCTCCGCATCCTTGACGCTGGACCATCCGCTCGACGAGTGCAGCAGGGGATAAAGGATGCCGTCCGCATCCTGGCAGCCACAGCTCCAGCGGCTGAAGGCTATGGCGGGGATGACGCCGGGGCCGCCCTGCATCTGCTTCAGCCAGTTCGGCATGTCGGTCATCTCGATCTCGACCTTCATGCCGGCATCGTTCAGCATCTGCTGTATGGCCTGGACGACCCGCTGATCGTAGACCGGCGAGGTGAGGAGTTTGATGGGCGTATCGGCACCCGGTGTCGAACTGATGATCTCCTTGGCCTTTGCCGCGTCATACGGCGGTTCGGCGATCCCCTCGACCCAGCCCATATGGGCGGGAGAAGCGATCTGCGGCACCGGCTTTTCGCCTGTCGCGAGGATGCCCTCAGCGATGCCGACCTTGTCGAGCGCCATGGCGATCGCTTCCCGCACCTCCGGCTTGTCGAGCGGCGCCTTGGTAACGTTCATGCCGAGATAGGCGACGCGCTCGGTATTGCCGACCAGCGCCTTGCCCTTGCCGGACGCCTCGATCTGCGCCACGAGGTCACCGTTCAGATAGGTGACGAGATCGCTTGCCCCGGCCTGCAGGTTGGCGACCCGGGTTGCGGCATCAGGCACGGCACGGAAGGCCACTTTCGGAAAAGCGCCCTTGTCGCCCCAATAGCCGTCATTGCGGCTGAGAGTTACTTCGACGCCGCGCTGCCACGTCTCAAATTTGTAAGGCCCGGATCCTACCGGGCTCTCGTTGAACGCATCCTTGCCGACCTTTTCGACGACAGTCTTCGGCACGATGGATAGCTTGACGAGCTGCGCGAAGAGCGGCGGATATGGACCGTTGGTAGTGAGCGTCACCGTCGTCGCATCATCGGCAACCGCATCGGTGACCTGGTTGAACTGGCCAAGCTGAGGGCTGGCAAATGCGGGATCGGTGATCCGCTTGACGGAGAAAGCCACATCCTCGGCGGTCAGCTTGCTGCCGTCATGAAAGCTCACGTCGTCGCGGATCTTGAAGCGGATCTGCGTATCAGAGACGTATTCCCAACTTGTCGCGACCTGCGCGACGATCTTTCCCTCATCGTCGCGGGTGATCAGGTTGTCGAATACGTTGCGGTAGACATTGTAGCTGTCGGGATTCCACTGGACATGGGGATCGAGCGATGACGGCTCGCCCGGCAGGTCGATGACGAAGAGATCCTTCGAAGCGTTAGCCGAAGACGGCAGGATGATCGTGGTCGCGGCAACAAGAAGTGCCGAGATGAGACGGCGGTGCGATAGCATGAGCTGTTCCCTTGAACTGAGATTGGTTCATTCCTCTGAAGACGCCTTATCTGTGGATCGCCGCCCGGCGCAGGCGGGCGATATTTTTCATTAATTGAGATGTCAAAATTATATTTCTGATACATCATTACCAGATGTTGACATCTTAAATTCCAGCATGCAATCCTTAATCTCGAGGTGAACAAAAGCCGGTTCACAAACGGCCGCAAGAGCCGAAAGTACCGGCAAGGCGAGCTATCGCCGCATACTGGGAATCTGCTTTGACAAGCATGGCAAACCTGACAATGAAAGCGTTGGAAGACGGTCACTTCGGCTGTCAATGCTTGCGATTGAGATGCCAGAATGCTTGATAACGATGCTTATTCCTCTCCGACCCCTGGTCTTGCAAAGGGTCTTTCGGCGGAGCAGACGCTCCGCAGCGCAATTGTGCATTGCGTCCTGGGGCCCGGTGAAATTCTTTCCGAAGCGAAACTCTGCGATGAGTTCGCGATTGGTCGTGGAGCGGTACGCACCGCGCTCCAGCGACTTCAGGCCAGCGGCCTTGTCTCGGCCTCCGCGCGCAGCGGTTGGCAGGTCTCGCCGGTTTCCGCTGCTGAAATCCGCGAAGTCATCGCTGCAAGGCGCCACCTTGAGCGCCTGCTCGCCAATGTCACCTTGAGCGAGCCGGACCAGACCCATGTTTCCCGGCTTTGCGACATGTATACCGCGCTGCATGGCCGCAGCGATCCTTCCCTTGACCTTCAGGGCACCTTGCGGCGCGCCGAGCGCGATCTTCTCGCGCTGCTCGCCGGACGCCTCAACATGCCGACAGTGGCCGGATGGCTTCTGGATCTATGGGACCGTTCCGCGCGCCTCGTGACATTTTTCGAAGGCCGCAGCACGATCAAGTTCAAGGGCGCAGACCGAGCCCTGCTCGGCGCCTTTCTGCTCGCCGGAGATCGCGATGGCGCGGAAACGCATCTCGCCCAGGCAACGGATCAGCTCGAGGCCTATCTCGCGGCGCGCTTTCTCGAATCCTCTGCCGTGCTCGATGAACCCGCCTTGCGACGCAAGCGGGCGAAGAAGGTCACGACAGAGAAAACCGAAATTCAACCGAACCAGGAACGAACAAGGACGAACTGACCATGCCAGCCTTGAGACGTATGACTTCCGGACTTCTCCTTACCGCGACCCTGAGCCTCGGCCTTGCCACATCCTTGGCGGCGCCCGCGAACGCCAAGGACATGTTCGTCGTGGATCTCGTCAACGAGCCGTCGTCTCTCGATCCTCAGAAACAGTGGAATCCGGACAGTTACTACGTCTACCGCAATATCTTCGACAATCTGATTACCCGCGACAACGACGGCAAGATCGTCGCCGAGATTGCGACCGGCTGGGATCAGAAATCCGAGACCGAAGTCGTCTTCAAGCTGCGCAGCGACGCTAAATTCCACGACGGCCAGCCGTTGACGGCAGCGGATGTCGCCTTTTCCGTCACGCGTATCATCGACCCTGCGTTCAAGAGCCCGCAGCTCAGCCAGTTCAACAAGATCAAGTCGGCCACCGTGACCGGCGACAATGAGGTGACTATCACCACCGACGGCCCCTACCCCGTCCTGCTGGCGCAGCTCGTCAAGCTTTCCATCGTGCCCAAGCACGTGGTCGAAAAGGTGGGCGATGATTCGTTCAACGCAGCACCCGTCGGCTCCGGCCCCTACAAGTTCGACCGCTGGGAGCGCGGCTCCATGGTGAGCCTCACGCGCAATGCAGATTACTGGGGCACGAAAGGTCCGTTCGAAAAGGCCGAATTCCGCGCTGTTCCTGATGCCGCGACACGGCTCGCCGACCTTCAGGCCGGCAATGCCGATCTCGTCGTCACGATCGATGCCGACCAGGCCAAGCAGGTCGAAGGCAGCGGCTCGGCCAAGGTCCTGAGCGCCCTGACCGAGCGCATCGGCTACCTGAAGCTCAACCCGACGATCGCACCGCTCGACGACGCCAAGGTCCGCCAGGCTGTTTCGATGGCAATCGACAAGCAGGGCATCGTCGAAGGCCTACTCGGCGGCTATGACAAGCCGGCGACCCAGATGGCCAGCGATACCTATTTCGGCTACACGCCCGACCTTGAAAACCTGCCCTTCGATCCGGAGGCGGCCAAAAAGATCGTCGAGGAAACCGGCGCGGGCAAGACCAAGCTCTCGTTTGCGACTTCGCCGGTCTTCGACCAGCGCATCGTCCAGGCACTCGCACAGATGCTGTCGGATGTCGGCTTCAATGTCGAAATCCAGCTTACCGACATGGCCGCCTACCTGAAACGTGCACAGAGCGAGCCGGCCCAGCAGGCGAACCTCGCCTTCGGCCGCTGGTCCTGCGCCTGCCAGGATGTCGATGGGGTGCTTTTCCCGCTTCTTCACTCCTCCAGCAACTGGTCATCCCTGCGTGACCAGAAGATCGATGGTCTCTTGGAAAAGGCTCGCAATACACTGGATGAGAACGAGCGTTCGGCCGCCTATGCTGACGTTGCCAAGTTCGTTGCCGACGAAGTGCCGATCGTTCCGCTCTATGAAGCAGCCGTGATCTACGGCGGGGCGCAGAACCTGCAATGGACGCCGACCGCCAACGAAAGCATGTTCCTGAATCGCATGACCTGGAACGACTGACGAAAACCGGACGCGGCCAGCCGGATTGCGGGCCGCGTTCCTGAAAAGCTCAGGAATCCAAAGTGTCGATTTTCTTCGCCAAGCGTCTATTCCAAGCACTGATCGCCATATTCGGCGTGATGACGCTGATCTTCTTCCTCCAGCGGCTGGCCGGTGATCCCGTCCTGCTACTGGTGCCTATGGACGCCACGCAGGCGGATATCGAGCGCATGCGCGTGGCGCTCGGCTTCGACCGTCCGGTCGCCATCCAGTATCTGGAATATCTGGGCAATGTCATGCTTTTCGACTTCGGGCGCAGCTATGTGCAGAACGTGCCGGTCATCGACCTCATCTGGACGCGTCTGCCCTACACACTGATGCTGGCCGGCGGTGCCCTCGTGGTTGCCTTCGGCATCGGCATCCCGGTCGGCATCACGCTCGCTATCCGGCGTGGCCGGCCGATCGCACGGCTTCTGTCGGCGCTGGTACTGGCTGGCCAATCCATGCCGACCTTCTGGAGCGCCATCCTGATGATCATGGTCTTCGGCGTCTGGCTCGGCTGGGCACCTCCGTCCGGCGCACGTGAAGTATCGAGTATCGTCATGCCGTCGATCGCGCTCGGCCTCCTTTCCATGGCCACTTTCGCCCGCGTTGCCAGAACGGCCGTGCTCGATGAGCTGGAGAAGGATTATGTGCGCACCGGCCATGCCAAGGGCCTGCCCATGCGGCGCATCATCTTCCGGCACCTGTTGCGCAACGCCTCGATCCCGGTCGTGACGGTTTCTGCGCTCGAAATCGCCAATCTTTTGGCGGGTGCCGTGATCGTCGAGACAGTCTTTGCCTGGCCGGGGCTCGGGCAGCTCACCATCCAGGCGATCACGGCCCGCGACTTCATGGTGGTGCAGGGCGTCGTCCTTCTGGGAGCCGTTACCGCGATCGGTCTCAATCTCGTGGCCGACCTTCTCTACAGCCTGATCGACCCGCGGATCCGCATGGGGGTATCCGGCTGATGAGCGCACCAAGCCAAAAGATCGCAGCGGTCAAATCCGCGAAATCCTTCTCACTGCCCTGGGCCGTTTTGCCCTTCCTCTTCATCGTCGGCGCCATGGTGATCCTCGCCATCGCCGCGCCTCTGGTCGCTCCCGTTGATCCCAACACACAGAACCTGCTCGCGCGCCTGAAAAGCCCAGGCACGGTCTCTCGTGGCGTGACTTATATCCTCGGCTCCGACGAACTCGGCCGCGACGTGTTGAGCCGCCTCATCTATGGAGCACGGGTCTCGCTCTTCGTCGCTTTTTCCTCGGTTATCCTGTCCGGAACGATCGGCAGTATCCTCGGCATGGTGGCTGCATTCTACCGGGGCTGGGTTGAAATCGTCATCATGCGGCTGGTCGACATAGTCCTGTCGGTGCCAGCCATTCTTTTTGCCATCATCACCGTTGCCGTGCTCGGTCCGGGCCTCATCAACGTGGTGATCGTGCTCGCGCTGACACGCTGGCCGCGCTACGCCCGCGTCGCCTATGGCCAGACATTGTCGGTTGCCAACATGCCCTATGTCAGGCTGTCCCGTTTCATGGGCGCAAGCTGGCCGCGGCTTCTCGGACGCCACATCCTTCCCAACATCGCCGGCTCGCTCGTCGTCGTCGCCACCCTGGAATTCGGCCTCATGGTTCTCTTCGAGGCAGGCCTCTCCTTCCTCGGCCTCGGCGTTCAGCCACCAACCGCCAGCTGGGGCGCGATGCTCTCGACCGGGCGCAACTATGTGGCAACCGCGTGGTGGATTGCCACCTTCCCCGGCCTCGCCCTCTTTCTTCTCGTTCTTTCCATCAACCTGATCGGCGACCACGTGCGTGACCGCCTCGATCCGAAAGCAAGGTAATTTTGACCATGGACTTCAAGGACGATTTCGTCGGCAAGAAAGTTATCGTGACCGGAGGCTGCGGCATTATCGGCGGCTGGATCGCCCAGGCCTTTGCCGCCGCCGGTGCGGAAATCTGCCTCACCGATCATCGCTCCGACGCGCTGGCAGAGACGGTGGAAACCTATGAGGGTCGCGCATTCGGCATCGCCGCCGATCTCATGAATGCGGCCGATATGGATCGCTTTGCCGCCGAGATCGAACAACGCTGGGGCGCGCCGGACATTCTCGTCAACAATGCCGGCATCTATCCCTCCGGTTTCCTTCTCGATATCGGCATTGATGATTTCGACGCAATCATGGGCGTCAACCTGCGCGCGCCCTTCTATCTCTCCAAGCTCTTCGCCAGACAGATGGTGGAGAAGGGCGTGAAGGGGTCGATCGTCAATATCTCATCCGGCGCCGCCCGCAAGATGCGACGCACGGTCGTTCCCTATTGTACCTCGAAGACGGCGCTCGATCGCCTGACCAAGGGCTTTGCCATCGAGCTTGCCGAATACGGTATCCGCGTCAACATCGTCGAGCCGGGCTTTGCCGCGGGCAGCGACGTCAGCGCGTTGACCAACGAGCATGTGAACACGGTGACGAGTTCCATTCCGCTCGGTCGCGCCTCGAGCCGCGATGACGTCTCGAACGCGGTGCTGTTCCTGTCGTCATCGGCCGCGTCCTATGTGACCGGCGCGACGCTTGCCGTCGATGGCGGCAATTCGATCGGCTCGCTTGCGGTGTTCCAGGACAAGAAGACTGCGCTATAGGCGCCAATATCGAGGACGTAAGCATGTCAGACCCGAAGCCGGATATTGCCGCGCCACTTTCGTCCTTCCCGGCCTATCATTGGCCGGAAGGAAAGCAGTCGGCCGTGCTGCTCTCCGTCGATGTCGATGCGAACTCACCCTTGCTCTGGTCGCTGGGCGAAAATGCCCCCGAACGGTTGGGGACGCATGAAATCCGCAATTTCGGTCCGCGGACGGGCCTCTGGCGGCTCGTGGAACTCTTCGCCCGCTTCGACTGCAAGGCAAGTTTCTATGTGCCGGGGCATGTCGCCGAGCAGCACCCCGACATGCTGCCGGCCCTGCTGGACGCGGGCCACGAGATTGGATTGCATGGCTATTTCCATGAAATCGTCTCGGAGATTTCCGACGACGAATTCACCAGTGCACTGGAGGCGAGCCTCGAACTCTTCATCAAGCAGACGGGCAAACGTCCGGTCGGCTTCCGCTCCCCCGCCTGGGAAATGACGCCTCATATGCTGTCCGAGGTGAGACGGCTCGGTCTCGCCTACGACAGCTCGCTGTCCGGCTTCGATCATCCTTACGAGATCGACGGTGTGACCGAGATTCCGGTGCAATGGGCAGTCGACGACGCGATCTTCTTCAAATTCGAAGGCGGCGGGCGCGACCGCTTTCCGATGCAGTCGGGCCGGATGGTGCTGGAAGACTGGAAGTCGGAATGGCGCACATTGCACCGCTTCGGCGGTCTCTTCACCCTGACCGTCCATGACTGGATCTCGGGCCGGGCACAGCGCATCGCGATGCTTGAGGAGCTTCTGCAGGACATCGCGAACGAGCCCGCGACCTGGGTTGCGACAGCGGAAGAAATCACCCGTTTCCACCAGGGCTCGAACAATCACGGCCGTTTCGCGGTCGAAGCAAGGATACCGGCCGCGATTGCGCCGAGGCGATTTGGAAAGCAGGCATGAAGGAAAGCTGGACCATTCGCAAGGGCGAGACGCGCAGCCGTCATGGGTTGGTCGCGTGCCAGAACCGACTGGCGGCCGAGGCCGGTGCGGCGGTCCTGTCGCGGGGCGGCAACGCCATCGACGCGGCCGTCGTGACGACACTCGTGCTCAGCATCGTCGAGCCTTGGTTGTCCGGCATAGGTGGCGGCGGCTTCATGCTCAGGGCCGATGCCCAGACCGGCGCTGTCGACACGCTCGACTTCAATGTCATCTCGCCATTCGATCTCGATCCGAAGGACTATCCGCCGGCTGCCGGGCGCGATGGGGACTGGTTCGACTGGCCTTCCGTGGTCGATGATCGAAACCTGATCGGCTATTCCTCCATCTGTACACCGGGCACGATCGCCGGTCTGTCCGAGGCTCTTGAAAAATTCGGCACGTTGAGCTGGGAGGAAGCGCTCCAGCCCGCCATCGAACACGCCCGTCGGGGAACCGAACTCGACTGGTTCACGGTTCTGGCTCTGGCTATCGACGCCGCCGGTCTTGCAAAATTTCCGGCGTCGTCCTCGCTCTTTCTCGTCAATGGACGGCCGCCTCGCGCTCCGGAGCGCGGCGTTCAGGCCCATATACCGATGCCGGCCAAGGCCGCCACGCTGGAGAGGCTTGCGAAGGCTGGTGCCCGCGACTTCTATGAGGGTGAAGTCGCGGCGAAGATTGCCCAAGATCTCAAGGCTGGCGGTTCACGCATCCGGGCGGAAGACCTCGCGCGCTATCAGCCGCGCTGGCTGGAGCCGCTCAAGCATGGTTATCGCGGCCTGGACATCTATGCCATGGGCGGGCTTTCCGGCGGCCCGACGATGATCGAGGCGATTGGCGAGCTCGACAAGACGCTCCCGACACACGAACCCTTTTCGGGCAAGAGCGCGCTGGCCTTTGCACGCGCCCTGCGACGGGCCTCGGAACACCGTCTGCGCAGCCTTGGCCATGCCGGCGGCGCAAGCTGCACGACGCATATCAGCGTCGTCGATTCCACCGGCACGATGGTCTCTCTGACGAATACGCTCCTGTCGCGCTTCGGCTCGAAGGTCGTGCTGCCGCAAACCGGTTTCCTGATGAACAACGGCGTCATGTGGTTCGATCCGCGCCAAGGCCAGCCGAACTCGATTGCCCCCGGCGTCAGGCCGCTTGCCAATATGTGCCCGATCATCGCCAAGCGCGACGGCAAGCCTTATCTCGCGCTCGGCGCTGCCGGCGGCCGGCAGATCATGCCCGCCGTCGTGCAGCTACTATCCTACGTCGCCTGTTTCGGTCTTTCCCTGGAAGAGGCGTTCATGAGCCCGCGCATCGATGCCAGCGGCGTGAAGATCGTCGTCGATCGACGGGCGCCCGCCGACGTCGCCAATACGGTATCGACGGAATTTCCGGTCGAGATCGTCGAGGACACGCTCTATCCGGTCAACTTCGCCATACCGTCCGCCGTCATGCGCGACGCAGATGAGTTCGTGGCCATGGCGCACCCCAACCACCCCTGGGCTGCAACCGGCAAGGAGGAGCGATGAGCACGCCGGTTCTCTCCGTCGACAACCTCTCGGTCTCAATCCGCGGCAATACGGTTGTGGACGGCGTCTCTCTTGATATCCGCTCCGGTGAGATCGTTTCGCTCGTCGGTGAGAGCGGCTGCGGCAAGTCGATGACCGCTTTCGCGGTCATGGGGCTCTTGCCCAAGGTGGCGAAGATTGCATCCGGTTCGGTCAGGCTCGGGAGCACCGATCTCGTATCGATCCGTGAGGAGGAGCGCCGCAATCTGCGCGGGACGGAGCTTGCAATGATCTTTCAGGAACCGATCGCCTCGCTCAATCCGCTTATGCCCATCGGCCGACAGATCGAGGAGAGCCTTATCGTCCACCGCGGTGTCAGCGCAAAGAAGGCAAAGGAGGAGGCGATCGCGATGCTGGCGGAAGTCGGCATCCCCGAGCCGGGCCTACGTTACGGCCAGCACCCGTTCGAACTCTCCGGCGGCATGTGCCAGCGTGCGATGATCGCCATGGCACTGATCTGTCGCCCCAAACTGCTGATCGCCGACGAGCCTACGACGGCGCTGGACGTGACGATCCAGGCCCAGATTCTCGACCTGATGAAGCGCCTTCGCGACGATACCGGCACGGCTATCCTGCTGATCACCCATGACATGGGCGTCGTTGCAGACATGGCCGATCGCGTTGCGGTGATGTATTCGGGGCGGATCATCGAGGAGGCGCCGGTCGATGCGATCTTCGCAAAGCAGCGACACCCCTATACGAGGCTCCTGCTCTCCACCATCCCGAGGCTCGACGGCCCACCGAAGACGGACCTTCCGGTGATCGAAGGCACCGTACCGGATATCGGCGACTGGCCGCCGGGCTGTCGCTTCAATCCGCGCTGTCCGTTGGCCGCCGACAAATGCCTCGCCGAACAACCGGCGCTGGAAGCACGACCGGATGTCGGCCGATCCGCCTGCTGGCGTAGCGATCACGTGGAGGCTCTCGTCTGATGACACCATTGCTTTCCGTTCGCGACCTCAAGGTCCATTTTCCCATCCGCAAGGGCTTTTTCCGGGGCGAGATCCGCAACGTAAAGGCGGTGGACGGCGTCACCTTCGACATCGCACCCGGTGAAAGCCTCGCGCTGGTCGGCGAAAGCGGATGCGGCAAGTCCACCCTCGGCGCCGCCGTTCTCGGCATGCAGGTGCCGACATCCGGCACGATCTCCTTTGCCGGCGAAGCCGTCCGGCACGGCGAGAGCGCGACGCGAACACGCCTGTCACGCGACATCCAGACCGTGTTTCAGGATCCGGTCGCCGCGCTCAACCCGAAAATGTCGGTCGGTGACAGCATTGCCGAACCGCTTGCGATTCACGGCGTCGGCGATGCAAAAAGCCGCGCAGAGCGCGTAGCGGAATTGCTGCGCCTCGTCGGCCTCCATCCGCAACATGCGGAACGACGGCCGAATGCCTTTTCCGGCGGTCAGCGCCAGCGTATTGTCATCGCCCGGGCGCTTGCGCTCCAGCCGAAACTGCTGATCCTCGACGAACCGGTTTCGGCGCTCGACGTGTCGATCCGTTCGCAGATCCTCAATCTTCTGCTCGACCTGCAAAAGCGTTTCGGCCTCTCTTATCTGTTCATCAGCCACGACCTTTCCGTCGTGCGGCATTTCGCCGACCGCGTCGCCGTCATGTATCTCGGCAAGCTGGTCGAGACCGGCCCGACCGATACGGTTTTCGCGCGGCCGGTCCACCCCTATACGGAAGCGCTTCTTTCGGCCGTTCCGCTGCCCGACCCAGTGCTGCAACGGACAAGGAAGCGGATCGTGCTGACCGGCGATCTGCCGAGCCCGGCAAATCCGCCCAAGGGCTGCGCGTTCGTCACCCGCTGTCCGCTCGCGGTCGATATCTGTCGGCTCGATCCGCCTCCGCTGGTCCAGGTGGGCAAGGCCCAGCAGGCTGCATGTCATCTGCGCGCCGCGGCACCGGCACAGGAGGGATTGTCCGCATGACCAGCCGACCAATCATCACGCCCGTCAACGCCGAGAATGCGCCGCAGTCACTGCATCGCCGCTATTCGCAGGCCGTCTCGCTTTCAGGCCATCAACGGCTTCTCTTCATCAGCGGCCAGATACCGGCCGACAGGGACGGCCATGTCCCTACCGATTTTGAAGCGCAAGCCAGACTCTGCTGGGCCAATCTTTTCGCCCAACTCGAAGCGGCCGGCATGGGTATAGGCAACCTGATCAAGGTCACCGTCTTTCTGAAGCGCTACGAGGACCGTGATATCAACGCAAAGATCCGCTTCGAGGTGATGGGCGATCATCGCCCGGCGCTTTCGACGATCATCACGGACGTCTACGATCCGGACTGGCTGCTTGAGATAGAAGCGATCGCCGCGGCCTGAAGCCGAACAGATCTCCGCGGCCGACCTGGGGGCCGGCATCCAGCAGATAGGAAATCGCCGGCCTCTTCGCAGCCTGCCTGTAAAATTCTGAGGGACTAAGTCTTTACGCGTTGTGGCAGACGCCCTCGCTATTTGCGCGTGATATGGGTGGTGCCGAGGCTTTCAATTTCAGTCTCTCCCAAAAGGGCCATGTTGCGATGAAGCTCCGACTTCAGAAGCTCGACGGCTCTGACAACGCCGGCCAGGCCGCCGACTGCGGCCGCATAAAGAAACGGCCTGCCGACAAAGACAAAGTCCGCGCCGAGTGCCAGAGCCTTCAGAACATCGCTGCCTCGCCGAAAACCGCCATCAATCAGTATCGGCACACGTCCCTGCAGCCGCTCGCGAACCTGCTGTAAAACATGAAGGGGTGCAGCAGTGCCATCCAGCTGGCGGCCGCCATGGTTGGAGATGATCACTCCGTTGGCGCCGGCATCCGCCGCCATTGCCGCATCGTCCGGATGCATGATCCCCTTGACGATCAGATTGCCCTGCCAGCGCTGCCGGATCCGTTCAAGATGCACCCAGCTCAAATGGTCCTTGCGGCCGAAATCGCGCATGACATTGGATGAGATGATCGGCGCTCCGCGGGTCGCGTAAGAGTTCTCGAAATGCGGGATGCCATGCCTGGCAATGGTTCGCAAAAACGTTCCGACGGTCCATCGCGGGTGCGAGATACCCTGCCAGGCGAGCGACAGTCCGGGGCGCAGCGGGGTCGAGAACCCGGCACGGATGTTGTTCTCGCGATTTGCGAGCGCTGCCGTGTCGACTGTCAGGACAAGGGTCCGGAATCCCGCCGCAGCGACACGATCGATCAGGGCATCGATCCTGTCCGGCTCTCCAGGCAAATAGGCCTGGAACCAGGTCCGCGGTGCCACGGCGGCAACGTCCTCCATGCGGATGAGGGAGGAACCGCTCATGATCATCGGGATGCCGGCCTGCTTCGCGGCCTCGGCCAGAACGATGTCGCCGCGATAAGCCATCAACGCGCTGATCCCCATCGGCGCAATGCCGAATGGCGCTTCGAATGTCTCGCCGAACAATTCGGTCCCGGTGCTGCGGCTGGAAACATCGCGCAGCACGCGCGGTACGAATGCATAGGCGTCGAACGCCTCGCGATTGTGACGCAGCGATGCGTTGGTTTCGCTTGCTCCGGCGATGTAGCCGAACAGCGGCTTGGGTAGATGGCGACGCGCTGCTTCCTCGAAATCATCAAGGCAAAGCATGTTCGCAAGATTGCGGACAGACATGTTTGGCACTGCTTTTACGAAGAGGTTCTGTTTGCGATCGAACAGCCGGCGCGAGCAATAAACGCCGCGCCGGCATGATTTTGATGACTGCTCAGTCCTCGCTTGCCTCGAATGCTTCCTTGCGTCCCTTGCGGATCGCGGGAAGGATCAATGTCAGCAGCATGCCGGCCGTGATCAGCAGAAGCACCGCGCTGATCGGACGCTCGACAAACACGAGTGGATCGCCCTGCGAGAGTAGCAGCGCACGGCGCAGGTTCGTCTCCAGAAGCGGACCAAGCACGAAGCCCAGGAGAAGCGGGCCCGCCTCGCAACGTGCCTTGCGCAGCACGTAACCCAACACGCCGAAGAGGATCACCAACGCGACGTCGAAGCCGCGATTGTTGACGCTGTAGACGCCGATGCAGCAGAACAGCAGGATCGCCGGATAGAGAATCCGGTAAGGCACTTTCAGCAGTCGTACCCAGATGCCGATCAGCGGCAGGTTGATGATGAGCAGCATCGCGTTGCCGAGCCACATGGAGGCGACGAGGCCCCAGAACAGCTCCGGCTGCTTCTGGATGACTGACGGCCCGGGCGTGATGCCATGGATCGTCATCGCGCCAAGCATCATGGCCATGATGGAGTTGGACGGGATGCCGAGCGTGAGAAGCGGGATGAAGGAGGACTGCGCGCCGGCATTGTTCGCCGATTCTGGTCCCGCGACACCGGCGATGGCACCATGGCCGAACTTCTCCGGTGTCCTGGAGATCTTCTTTTCCACTGAATAGGCGCTGAAGGCACTGAGCGTCGCACCGCCACCCGGCAGAACACCGAGAATGGTGCCGACAGCCGTGCCGCGCAGTACCGCAGCCCAGCTTTCCTTGAATTCCTGCTTTGTCGGCCAGAGGCGGCCGATCGTGCTCTGGAGAACGCCGCGCGCCTCCTTGAATTCGAGGTTGCTGGCGATTTCGGCCACGCCGAACAGACCAACTGCGATGACGACGAAATCAATGCCGTCATAAAGCTCTGTCGAACCGAAGGTGAGGCGCGTCGAGCCGCTGTTGACGTCGATGCCGACCATGCCGAGCACCAGGCCGAGACACACCATGCCGATCGCCTTGATCACGGAGCCATGGGCGAGAATTGTCGCCGCCAGCAGGCCGAAGACGCAGAGCGATACATATTCGGCCGGCCCGAACGACAGTGCGAAGGACGAGAGCGTGGGACCGGCGACGGCGAGGCCGATCGTCGCGACCGTGCCAGCGAAGAACGAGCCGAGGGCTGCAATCGCAAGCGCCGCCCCCGCCCGCCCCTTGCGCGCCATCTGGTACCCGTCGATTGCCGTCACCACCGCCGAGGCCTCGCCGGGCAGGTTGACGAGGATCGCCGTCGTCGAGCCACCGTATTGGGCACCGTAGAATATGCCCGCGAGCATGATCAGCGCGGCAAGCGGCGGGAGAAAGAAGGTCACCGGCAGAAGGATTGCGACCGTTGCCGTCGGACCGATGCCGGGCAGCACGCCGATCAGCGTGCCCAGCAGTGCACCGATGAAGCAGAACAGAAGATTGGTGGGCGTGAAGGCTTCGGCGAAGCCCAGCATCAGGACATCAAGAAATGCCATTGGTATTTCCTTCCGGTCTCGATCAGAACGGCCAGATCGGCATCTGCACGCCGAGGCCGTAGATGAAGACGAATGCGCCAAAGATCGTCAGCAGGAGCGTGGAGATCGCGATCTCGCGCCAGCGCGATTCCTGATCCGCAAGACTGCCGATGACGAGGAGCCAGATGGTGGAGACGACGAAGCCGAGCGTCTCCGACATGAAGGCGAAGCCGGCAATGGCGATGACGAGAATGATCAGCGGCTTGATGTTCGATTCCCCGATCGGCTCGTAAGCCTTGGAGAAAGCCTTGACGAGTACATAGCCGCCGAAGGCGATCAGCAATCCGCAGATGACATCGGGAAGAAACCCCGGCCCCATCATGGCAGCAGAGCCGAACCGGAGGTCACGTCCGGCCCAAAGGCCGAGCGCTCCCAGTCCGATCATCACCGCTCCTGCCAGGATATCGGGTATATCCCGTTTCGCGTTGGAGGAGCCCGGCATCACTGCACCCAGGGTGTTTCGTTCCAGATCTTCTGGAACCGCGCCAGCCTGTCAGGCATCTGTTTTTCCCAATCCGGGCCGGAGAGATAGGCAAGCGGAAGAGCCAGCTGTTTCGCCTGCTTCTGAAACTCCGGATTGTCGAGAACCTTTTTCATGGCCTCGGAGAATTTCTGGGTGATCTCGTCAGGCAACTCACGCGGCGCGGCGATGCCGCGTTCCGACGTCATCTCGACGTCGAAGCCCTGCTCCTTGGCCGTGGGAACATCAGGAAGCTGGGGAGAGCGTTCCATCCCGAAATGAGCGATCATCCGCAGCCCGGAGCGATCGTTACCAGCAAATTCACTGACGTTGAGACCACCACCGGTAACCTGCGAACCGAGAATTGCCGTGCGGGTTTCACCAGCGCCACTGAAGGGAATATGCGTGTAGGTTGTGCCCGTTGCCGAGCCGAGCAGGATAATTGCCAGATGGTCGTCGGTGCCGACGCCGGAGGAACCATAGGAAACACCGCCGGGATTCGCCTTGGCGGCCTCAACGAAATCCTTGAGCGTGTTGATTTCGGATGCTGCCGGAACGACGATGGCAGTCGGATCATCGACGATACGGACGATCGGCTTGATCGTTTTCGGATCATAGCCGAGCTTGCGCTGCACCTGCATCGACAGATAGCCCGGCGTGTTGATGTAGGAGAAGGTATAACCGTCTGGCTTTGCCTTCGACAGAGCCGTGTAGGCGATTTCGCCAGACGCGCCCGGACGGTTTTCAATAACGACGTCGGCCCCAAGCTCCTTTTCCAGGAACGGTTCGATGGCGCGTGCCATCACGTCCGTGCTGCCCCCTGGCGCAAAAGCCACGATCATCTGGATCGGGCGGTCATTCGGCCATTCGGCGTGGGCATAGGAAGCGGACGCGGCAAATGCCGCGGCGGCCAGAGAGAGCTTTATCCTGCGATAGTCCATGTCCAATCCTCCATTGGAAATGGCGGGCCCGGTTCCCGCCTTATGGTCCGGGGTCTCCTCCCATGGCGACGGACAGTTTCCGTGCAGCCATCTGAAGAATTTCGAGATTTTTCTTGATTGCTTCATCCGAGAAGCGCGCCGGCGGTCCGGTCAGGGCCAGCGATCCGAAAAGGGCAGCGCCGTCCCGGAAAATCGGCACGGCAAGGCTGGCAACCTGGGGATCACGCTCTCCCGACGTGGTGAAAAATCCGGCCTTGCGAATGTCGTCGTAGATCGCCCCGGCACGGCCGACGAATGCCAGGATGACACGGCCAGGAGCGCCGCGATCCAGGGGGTAAGTGCTGCCGACGCGGGCCGAATGGCGGATCGCCTGATGAGAGTCATGACGGAACAGGCAGACCCGCTCGTCACCTTCACGCACGTAGACCGCAGCGCTTTCGCCAGTCTTCTCGACCAGATCGGCGAGAAGCGGCTCGATGATGTCCGATGCACGGAAGGTCGACTGATAGATATTGCCGAGCTTCATCAGCTTCGGACCGAGACGCCAGCTTGCATCGTCATTGCGAACGAGCAGCCCGAATTTGGCCAGCGACCTGGCAATGCGGAGAACGGTGGATTTGTCGAGCTCCACGCGGCGCGCGAGCTCGCCCAGCGACAGCGTGAAATCACGGTCGGTGAATGCTTCCAGCAAAGATGCGGCACGCTCAACAGCTGCGACGCCGGCTGAATTTCCAGGCATGGGCTCCTCCCAAAAAAGATGATGTACGTTGTACTTGGTACAACACCTTTTCAATTAGTACAATACGCGATAAATGACGTTCGTCAACAGGGCGCGCCCTGTCCGACCGTTGTGTCGATGCAAATGCAGGAGGAGCATATGAGCGCGGCAATCCAAACCGGAGGCAGCCGGTCCGCACGAGTGATGATCACTGGGGCAGAACTCGTTGAGGAAGCTAGACAATTGCTCGCTTCCCATGAGGTGGAAGCGATCTACGCGCCTGCCTACTCTACGTCGGATGATCTGGCTGCAATTGCGCGTGACAACGAGGTCGACGCAATTCTGGTTCGCCAGGGACAGATCGATCGGTCGGTCATCTCATCGTCGCCGCGCCTGAAGGTGATCGCCAAGCATGGAAGCGGCGTCGACAATATCGACCTCGCAGCCGCCACTGACCGCAACGTTCCGGTTTTGCGAGCACTGGCCGCCAATGCACAGTCGGTCGCCGAACTGGCGATCAGCCTGACCGTCAGCGTGATGAAAGATATCGTCCCGCTGGATGCGGCCGTCAAAGGCGGTGGCTGGCCGAAGACGAAATATGTCGGGCGCGATCTCGCCGGCGCAGTCTTCGGCGTTGTCGGCTTCGGTGAGATCGGTCAGCGCGCCGCTGCCCTCGCACGGGGCGTAGGAATGCAGGTGATCGCTTACGATCCGTTCGCCAAGGATACCGCAGAGGTATCGGTCAGCCGCGACCTCGATGCCGTCTTGAAGGCTGCCGACATCGTCAGCCTCCATTGCCCGCTCATGCCGCAGACGCATCACCTCATCAACGCCGATAGATTGGCATCAATGAAGCCGACGGCGTTTCTCGTTAATACGGCGCGCGGAGCCGTGGTTGACGAAACGGCTCTCATCCATGCGTTGAAGGCGCAGACGATCGCCGGGGCAGCGCTCGACAGTTTCGAGATAGAACCGCCCGCAACCGACAACCCGCTATGGGCGCTGCCGAACGTCATTGCCACGCCCCATGTCGGCGGCGCCAGCCGCTCTGCCCTGCGCAACATGGCGGTCCAGAGCGCTCAGCACATCATAGGCGTGCTCGAAGGCCATGGCTTCGACAACCAGGCACTTGCCAACCGCGATCTCATCGCAGCCGCCTGAGCGGCAAGAAGTTTCAGAAGGAGGAATGGAATGATTGGTTTTCGCATTTGCAAACGCGAGCGCAAGGTCGAGGCGAAGTGGGTCGAGGCATTTAGAGCGCTGCCCGTTGCCAATGTCAGCGACGTGATGAGCAGGATGACGGCGGGTGGAGCCGCGCTTCGCCCCTACTATACGGGCGGCATCATGGTCGGCCCGGCCATCACAGTGAAGGCCCGTCCAGGCGACAATCTCATGGTCCACAAGGCTCTGGACATTGCCGAGCCGGGCGACATCGTGGTCGTTGATGCCGGAGGCGATCTGTCGAACGCCATCATCGGCGAACTGATGGTCGCTCACGCCATCCAGCGCGGCCTCGGCGGAATCGTCATCTACGGGGCGATACGCGACAGCGCAGAGCTAAGCGCCGGGTCGTTTCCCGTATTCGCTTCCGGCGTCACCCATCGTGGTCCCTACAAGGATGGACCGGGCGAAGTGAACGTGCCGATTTCCATTGCCGGCATGGTGATCAATCCCGGTGACCTGATCTGCGGTGACGCCGATGGCCTCCTGAGCGTCGGTATTGATGACGTTGAGACCGTCCACGGTGCTGCAACGAAGAAGCACGAGGCGGAAACCAGGCAGATGGCCAGCATCAAGGCTGGAACCAATGATCGCAGCTGGGTGGACGCCGCGCTCACAAAGCTCGGCTGCGAAGGCCTTTGAAGGAAAGGCGACCGCTTCGGCGGTCGCCAATGTCCGCTATGCTGAACGATCACAGGGATGCGGCAAGCGCCGTGCCATCCATGGCACATGCCGCCAATTTATTCATCCACCATGGTGGTGCCACCCATTAGAATGCTCGGCCTCAACAGCCTCGAATCGAAAATATTTCAATCCATCCGCTCGATGCACTAACGATCCGTTTTTCCGGCGATAACCACGACAGCCTGAGCCAGCACCTCGCAGCCCGCGACGGCATGTCCAGGCTCGACGAATTCGGCCTCGTTGTGGCTCAATCCGTTTCGGCAAGGAACGAAGATCATCGACGCCGGCGCGACACGATTGACGAACAGCGCATCGTGAAACGCTCCCGACAACGTGCGCGCACTTTTGAAGCCTTTGTCCGCCGCGGCCCGTTCGATTGCGTTTTGAAGATCTGCCGAGAATGTGCAGGGCGGCATGTCGAAGGATCGTGAGAGTACAACGGAGCAGCGCTGCCCTTCGGCCTCTTTCGCGATGGTGGAGGAGACGAGTTGCTCAAGCTCGTCGAGACGGCTCGGATCCGGATGGCGGATATCGACCGTGCAGCGGGCCTCTTCGGGAATGGCATTCACCGAGCCGGGCTCGACCGAGATCCGCCCAATTGTGAACCGCGCATCGGGATCGGCGGGCATGATCCTTTCGTAGAGGTTGGAAAGGGCGCTCGTCAGCGCCCGCAACGGATCTCGACGATAGCCAAGTCCTGTCGTGCCGGCATGGGCGGTCTGCCCCGATACCGTCACGTCAAGCCAGCGCGTTCCCTGGATACCGCCGACGACGCCGATCGGGATATTGCTCGCCTCGAGCGACGGGCCTTGCTCGATATGCACTTCGAGATAGGCATGGATCGGAAAGCCGAGGGGGATCATCTTCGCCCGCGGCAGACTTTCGATCGTCGCGGTCAACTCCGCTGCAAACGATACGCCGTCGGTTGCAAGTTTCCGCTGCCATTCTGCAGGGATCTCGCCGGCGGAAAACGCCATGGATCCCATGCAGCCCGGCGCGAAACGGCATCCCTCCTCGTTCGTCCATGCCACGACCACGATGGGACGCTCGGTCTCGACGCCTGCATCCTCAAGGCTCTCCAGCACTTCGAAGGCGGACAGCGTTCCGAGCGCGCCGTCGAACCGGCCGCCGGCCGGTTGGCTGTCGAGATGGCTGCCGATCACAAGCGGCAGCAGGCTTTCGTCCCGTCCGGCACGGCGGATGAACAGGTTCGCCATCGGATCCTGAAAGACTGAGAAGCCTCGTGTCCAGGCGAGTTCCGCCAGGAGTCGCCGGGCCCTGCGATCTCCTTCCGTCAACGCCTGGCGATTGACGCCGCCCTTCTGCGTGGCGCCGATGGCCGCGAAGGTCTCGAGCCGGCCATTGAGACGGTTGCCGTCAATCTCGATCATGCGTTCTTCCTCACAGATAGGGAGCGTCGTGGAAGGCGATCTCGAGCGCCTGCGCACGGCCGAATATGCCGCTCAGGCGCGACCCCTCCTGCGGGCTCATCCCCTCGCCGGCCGCATCGAGTTCGGCTTTCAACCATAGCGCCTGCGCGGCAAAATCCTCGTGCGCGTGTAGATCGACCCACTCCTTCAGCAGCGGATCGCTCATCGCATGCTGCGCGGCCTCTTTCGACCACGTCCAGTACATCCACTCGGCCGCGAACATGGCCGCGACCGTGTCGAGATAACCGCCGTCACGGGAGATCGCCAGCATGCCGTCGCGAAAGGCAGCGACCTCGGGAATCGAAGTATCGAAGGCCGAAGGATCGATACCGCGCTCCGCAAACGTCTTCTCGAAATAGGCGATCTGCTGGTTAGCGAGCGCATCCAGCACGCCGATCAGCCAGCGCTTCTGCACGATCGTCTCCGCCTTGGCAGCGGCGAATGCGAAGATCGAGATGGCGGTGTCGACGAAGGCACCTTCGAACACGAGATAACGTTCGAACACCTCCTTCGGCAGGCGATTTTGCTTGATATCCTCGACGAAGCGGTGGCTGACCATCGCTTCGAAGACTTCAGTGTTTTCGCGCAGGATGTGCTCGGAAAGCGTCTCACCCATCTCAGGCACCCAATGCCGGGCGCGCGGCCTCGACGAAGGCCTTCACCCGGGCGGGCTCGACCGGGTTCCACCAGACGCCTCCTTCCTTCAGCGATGAGGCGACGATGACGCCGTTGGTACGCTTGAGGATCTCGACGATGTTATCCTTGGTGACGCCGGAGCCGACCAGCAGTGGCAGATGGGTCGCCGACGCGATCGTTTCGATCTCCTCGACGGTCGCCGAATTGCCGGTGCGCTGGCCGGTTGCGATCACCGCATCGGCATCGAAGAAGGCGAGATCCCGGGTCAGTTCCTCGATCGTCCGGTCGGCGGTGATCGCGTGCGCTCCATGCTTCACATGGCTGTCGGCAAACACCTTGATATGCTCGGCCCGCAGAGCCGAACGGTAACGCATCGCCTCGGCCGCACGGCCTTCTATGAAGCCCTCGTTGGCGACATAGGCATTGGCCCACTGGTTGACGCGGATGAATTTCGCGCCGCCCGCCATGGCGATGGCAAAGGCCGGGATCGGCGCATTCGCCAGCACGTTGATGCCGATCGGAATGCCGGTCGCCCGCGCGATCCGGTCGGTGATGACAGACATGAAAGCTGAGGTTTCCGGGCCGATATCGTCGGGCTTGGAAAACGGAATATCGCCATGGTTTTCGATGATCAGGCCATGCAGGCCGCCATCGATCAGGGCTTCGGCATCGCGCATGGCAATGTCGTAGATGGAGTTCATAGAAGCGCCGCGATAACGCGGTGCGCCCGGGAAAGGCGAGCAATGGATCATCCCGATCAATGCCTTGTCAGTGCCAAATATTTCCCTTATGGCGCTTGAATTGTTATCCGAAATCGTCTGCATTTTCATCCTTTCAAAGGCCAGCCATGCCTGCCCAAACTCGTGCTTTTGTCATCGGTAACGTCGCTGTCGACGAAACCATTTCAGTGTCGACCATGCCGGAAGCCGGAGCTTCGATCCTCGGTCGCGAAGAAACGCGAGACCTTGGCGGCAAGGGTGCGAACCAGGCGGTCGTGATGGCCCGGACAGGCCTTCCCACCACCCTCGTCACGGCCGTGGGCGAGGATTTCCGCGCCCAGACCATTCGCGATCAGTTGGCGCCGGAACCGGTAGAGGCGAAGCTGATCACGCTTGCCGGCCGCTCCAGCGACTTCTCCATCATCTTCACCACGCCGGATGGCGAAAACGCCATCGTCACCACCACCGATTCCGCCGGCTCGCTTGAGCCGGAGAAAGCGATCGCCGCACTTGGCGAGGCCGCTCCCGGCGATCTCGTGGTCTTCCAAGGCAATCTCAGCCACGCGACGACCCTTGGCCTGCTCCAGGAGGCCCGCCGCCTCAGTCTCGTCACCGCCTTCAACCCCTCGCCGCTGCGGCCTTATTTCGCCGAATTCTGGCCGCTCATCGACATCGCCTTCCTGAACCGGGGCGAGGCGCAGAGTCTCACCGGTTCGTCCGACACCGCCGCGACCGAAAAGCTGCTGCAATCCGGCGTTCGCCATGTCGTGCTGACACTCGGCGCCGACGGCGCACTGCTTGCCAGTCAAGACGCGGAGATCGCCACCATCCCGGCGGTCGCCGCCAACGCAATCGACACGACCGGCGCCGGCGACACGTTCATGGCGGTGGCCCTCGCTTCCGCAGCCCTGCGTGGCGTCGAACTCGATACCCGCGCCATCGGCCATGCCGCCGCGGCCTCCGCCCTGACCGTCAGCCGCCGCGGCACCCGCCAGGCCTTCCCGAGCGCTGACGAGCTGCAGGTGATCCTGGCGCGCTGACACGCGTCGGAAACCGTCCAGCTCAGCGTTTCTCGCTCAGCCAGCCCAGGATGTTCTTCCACAGGCGACCATAACCCTCCCATTCGCAGAATGCCGGCGACAGCCAATGCGGCCCGATATCGGAGGTCCAGGCGGCACTGCGGCCCTTGCCGAACGCGCCGGTCACCAGCAGCGGGTGCCCGCCCTGGTCTTCCGGTAGACGGGCGACGACCTCGACATCCGCACGGTCGCGCACCTCCACCTCGTTGACGCCGAGAAGCAGCGGCCATTCTCCGAACATGCCGGCAACGGTCGGATGGTCCGCCTTGGTGATAACCGCTCCGGTGCCTTCCGGAATTTCGACGCGGTCGTCATAGGGAAGGCAGGTGACCGGCAGTACGTCCTCCACAGCCGTGCGGCGCCAGCGCGCCTTGCCGTCTATGCCCTGGAAGGAGAAATAGCCGCCGACCATTAGCAAGCCACCACCCTTTTCCACCCAGGCCTTGATCAGCTTCAGGCGGTTGGGCACGGTCTTGGAATGCAGCCAGACGGCAGGCGGCAGCAGCAGCGAATTGGCGCCGATATCCGACAGGATGATCACGTCATAAGCGTCGAGCCCTTCCATCTCGAAGGGAAACTTCTCTACCGCCTCATGGGCCGGCATGTAGGTCAGCTCGTATTCGCTTCCTTTCAGCGCCTCAACCAGCGGTTCGGCGCCGAGATGGAAGGTGACGCTGCCGAACTGGTCGAAGCCTTTGTAATGGGTGGCGGAGCTGACCCAGCTCTCGCCGACGAGGAGGACTTTCTTGGTCATGGTCTTTCCATTTCTATGGTCTTTCTGGTGATCAGGACTTGGCCTGGAACACCGATCTCGGATTGTCGCGCATCAGGATGTCGAGCTGCGCATCGGTGACCCCATGCCGCTTCAAGCGCGGCAGAAAATGCTTGAGGATGTAGGCGTAGCCGTTGCCACCGTATCTGGTCAGCATCATCTTCAGGAACACATCGTGGGACAGCAGTATGCGGTCGATATGGCCGCGCTCGATCAGCTTGACGATCGCGCGCGCCGCCTCCTCATCGCTCGGGCACTGCACCTGCTGATCGGCATAGAAGAAGTCCATGCCGATCATGTCGTATTCCAGGAAGGCGCCGCGTGATGCGAGCTCGCCCTGATAGGCGAGATCGTCATGCGACGGGTTCATGTGGCAGAGCACCGTATGGCGAAGCTCCGCCCCTTCCTCTTCCGCGATATCCAGCACCTTGTGGCCGAGCCTGAACCAGCCGGGCAGATGCACCATCAGGGGCAAGCCCGTGCGCGCCTGCGCCCGCGCGGCCGCCCTGAGCGACTTCTCTTCCTGGTCGGTGAAATCCGACGACACGCCGATCTCGCCGATCAGACCGACCTTGATGTCGGTGCCGTCGACACCGACGGTCGCCTCCTGAACGATCTCGTCGGCAATCTCGTCGATCGACATTCCGGCCACCTTGGCTGGATGCGAGGAGCCGAGATAATAACCGGCGCCCATGATGATGTTGAGCCCCGCCCCCTGCGATATGCGCTTCAGCGCCCGCGGATCACGGCCGATCCCCTGGCAGGTCGGCTCGACCACCGTATTGCCGCCATGCCTGGCGAAATCCTTGAGTTCGGTGATCGCCAGCGGCTCGTCGTCCAGCGTGATATTGTGCTTGTTGACGAACGGGTCCTGATGCAGCTCGCTCAGGATCTCGATGCAGACGAAGCTCTCGGCGAGATACTGGCGTTCCGGCGTCTTCGGCGCATGCCACCAGCAGCGGCAGTCGTTGAGGATGTGCTCGTGCATCAGGGTAAGGCCGAGATCGGAAACTGGGATCGCTCCCGCCACCGTCATCACCTTGCCCGATCGGATATGGGCCTCGGAAAGATCCTTGCTCATACCGCCCTCACGCTTTCTTTCCGCCGAAACGGAAGTTGGTGGTGAAGATCTTGGTGTTGAGCCAGATCGCCACGAGAATGATCGCGCCCGTTACGATCTGTGTGAAGAAGGGCGAAATATGCATCAGGATCAGCCCGTTGCCGATGACCGCGATGGTCAGCGTGCCGAGCACGGTGCCGAGAATGCTGCCGCGCCCGCCCATCAGGGATGTGCCGCCGAGCACCACCGCGGCGATGACCTGCAGTTCGAACCCGACCGCCGCATTGGACGAACCGGAACCGAGACGTGCCGCGATCAGCAACCCGGCCAGCGCGCAGGCGATGCCGGATACCATGTAGACGGAAGCAACGATCCATTTCGCCGGCATCCCGACGCGACGGGCAGCCTCGAGGTTGGAGCCGACGGCCACGACCTGACGGCCGTATTTCGTATAGGCGATGATCACGTAACCGATCACTGCTACCAGCACCGCAATCACCGCCGGAACCGGAAGCCCGAGGAATTCACCTCGGCCGAGCCAGAAGAAGCCGGGAACGTCCTTGATCGGGATCGAATAGCCCTGCGTCAGCCAGAGCGCGAAACCGCGCAGGATCGACAGACCGGCAAGCGTCACGATGAATGCCGGAATGCCCTGATAGGCGACGAACCATCCCTGCGCGATACCCATCAGGGCACCGAAGGCGACCATGCCGATCACCACGGTCGGCCAGGGGTAGCCCATCGCAAGGATGATCGCCGCCACCGCATTGACCAGCGCCACCTGCGAACCGACCGAGAGATCGATGCCGCCGGTAATGATGACCAATGTCATGGCGACCGCCACGACGAGGATGGGAGCGGCTTGGCGCAAGACGTTGAGAATATTGCCGAGCGTCAGGAAGGTGTCGGTGGTGATGGAAAAGAACAAAAGGCAGGCGACGAAGAAGGCCGTGATCGACAGGACCTGCGCATGTTCGGAGAGAAAGTCTGCGACCGGAGAGCCGGCCGCGCGTTCGGTATAGGCGCTCAATGTCTGCCTCCGACGATAAGCTGCACGAGGTCCTGCAGGTCGGTCTTGCCGATATCGCGCTCGGCGACCTTGGTGCCTTCGTACATGACGGCGATGCGGTCGCAGACGCGGAACAGATCCTGCAGGCGGTGTGTGATCAGGATCACCGACACGCCCTTGGCCTTGACCCGATTGATCAGGTTGAGCACTGCCTCCACCTCGGCGACGGCCAAAGCGGATGTCGGCTCATCCATGATCAGGACCTTCGGATTGAAGGATGCCGCACGCGCAATGGCGATCGCCTGGCGCTGGCCGCCTGAGAGTTTTTCCACCTTGGCGCCGAGACGCGGAATGCGGATCTCGAGCGCATCCAGCATGGCACGGGCTTCCGAGACCATGCGTGGACGATCGAGAAACGGCCCCTTGGTCAGTTCACGACCGAGAAACAGATTGCCGACGACATCGACATGATCGCAGAGGCTCAGATCCTGGAACACCATCTCGATATTACGGTCCCGGGCATCGGCCGGTCCGCTGAAGCGAACATCCTGTCCGTCGATGGAGATCGTGCCGTCATCCGGAATATAGGTGCCGGATATGACCTTGGTCAGCGTCGACTTGCCGGCGGCATTGTCCCCCACCAGACCAAGGCACTCGCCCGGATAGATGTCGAGATCGACGCCGCGCAGCGCCTGGTGCGAACCGAAACTCTTGCGGATGCCCTTCAATGAAATTCGTGGCTGACGAATGGCGCCCTCGCCGGATTGCCGGGAGAGGATTTCTCCTCCCCCAGCCCCTGCGACAGCGGTTGGGAGCTGTCGGTCAGAGATCATTTGAAGACGGCCCGGTAGGGTTCGACATTCTCCTTGGTGACGATGGTGATCGGCACTGAGATCGTCTTCTCGACGCTGCCGCCGTCCGCGATCTTCTTCAATGCGTCCACCGCGGCCGCACCCATGGCGGACGGGTCCTGCTGGATGACGGCGGTGACGTAGCCGGCATCGATGCCGGCGATCGCCTGGGCGGTCAGATCCCAGCCGAATACCTTCACGTCGGATTGCTTGCCCTGGCTTTCGACGGCGGCGATCGCCCCCATCAGCGCCGGCTCGCCGGTGGCGTAGACGGCGGTCATGTCCGGATTGCCGGTGATCAGGTTTTCGGCCGCGGCAAGCGCATTGTCCTGGATGTTCTGGCCATCGACGACGCCCGCGGTCTCGACACCTTCCGCGCCCTTGACGGTCTTCTCGAAGCCTTCCTGGCGGACATTCTGGATGAATGAGTTCAGGGCACCAACAACGCCGTACTTCACCTTGCCACCCATGTCGCTCTTCACATAGTCGAGGAAGAACTTGCCCATGTCGGCGCCGGCCTTGGCGTTGTCGACGCCGATCTGCGCCTTCTGCGGGCCGTCCGGCAGGATGGCGTCGATGGCGACGACCGGAATGCCGGCGGCGGCGGCCTGCTGCACGGCCGGCATGATGCCATTGACGTCGATGGCAACGACCGCAAGTCCGTCGACCTTCTGCTGGATATAGGTCTCGATCGCGCTGTTCTGCGCGGCCGGGTCGTTATTTGCGTTGAAGATGACCAGCTTGGCGCCGGCAGCGTCGGCGGCCTTCTGCGCACCCTCGTTCATCTGGTTGAAGAACAGGGCCTGCTGGTTGATCTGGACAAGAGCGAAGGTTTTCTCAGCGGCTTGAGCCGCGGAGCCGAAGGAAATGCCGGCGAATGCGGTTGCCGCGAGCGTCGCGGTCAACATCCTGCGTGTGAAAATAGTCATGTGTTCGTCCTCTGGTTTTCTTCATTATCGTTGCTTTTTATGCTTTCGACGGCGGCGCAACGGAGTTCCGCACGACGATTTCTACCGGCAGCAATTCCTCCGAGCTGAGGCTTTCGGATTCCTGCCAGTTTGTTTCAAGAAGCAGCGCCAGCGCCCGTTGGCCGAGCGCCCGCACGGGCTGGCGTATTGCGGTCAGGGGCGGCGCGAAAAGATGCAATGGTCCCACATCGTCGAAGCCGATCACAGAGACCTCGTCGGGAATGGAAATGCCCTCGGCACGCAGCACCTCGATCAGCCCGATCGCGATCTCGTCTGAACTGGCGAAGATCGCCGTCGCCTGCCTGCCTTCATCGAGGAAACGGCGCGCGGCCTGCCGGCCGAATTCCACCGTGAAACTGCCCTCGTAACGGATCACCTGGAACGGCTCCCCCCGTTCCTTAAGCGCGCGCTCGAGACCCAGGGAACGGCGGCGGGTGCTGATCATCTCCTGCGGACCACCGATATAAACGACGCGCCGATGGCCGTGATCTGCGAGATGCCGCCCCGCCAGATAACCACCCTGCTCGTTGTCGGAAAAGAGTTTAGGCACCATCGCGTTCGGCACATCTTCGTCGACGATGACCACCTTGCCCGTCTGGTTGATCAGCGTGGCAAGTTCGCCGTCGTCCGGATGGTTGGTGACGAAGATAAGGCCATCGACGTGATTGCGGGCAAGCGCCGTGACATAGGAGATCTCGCGGCCGGGGCGGTTGAGCGTGGCATGCAGCGACAATGCGAGGCCACGCTTGTCCGCTTCCTCCTCGACCGCGGACACGAGCGTTGCGAAAAACGGGTTGGCAATATCCGGCACCACCAGCCCGATCGTATCCGAGCGACCGCGGCTCAGGCGGCGGGCATGCGGGTTCGGTTCGTATCGAAGATCCTGGATCGCCTTATCGATGCGCTGCTTGGTTTCGGCCGGGAGCTGAAGCGAGCCGTTAAGGAGGCGCGACACCGTGGCGACCGAGACGCCGGCGGCATCTGCGACATCCTTCAAGCTGGTGGCACGCTTATTAGACATGATGTCTCCGCAACCTCGAACTCTCGGTCAACCTCTAGTAAAGCGCTTTACTAAACCGCTTTACGATGCCACACATTTTTGAGCTGTCAAGCCAAAGAGGCCCTCAAAAGCTCGACTGTTAACGCCCTGATTTACAGTAACGTACTTCCGAACGGGCAGGTCAAAGCTATCGTCGCGCCGGCAAACCGGTGGAATGCGGATGAAGGCTCTTATTGCATGCATCATCGTCCTGGCCTTGGCCGGGTGTGGCCACCCAACAGGTGTCATGACGCCTATTGCCGTGACAGCGGCAACGCCAAAGACGCCGCGGGTAGAGATGCTCGTTGCCACCACGCGGGAACCTTCCGGAAACCGGGCGACGTTGTTCACCGGCGAACGCAGCCCGAGAGCCCACCTGACCGAGATCGTTGTATCGCTTCCCCCCGGAAGGAAGGCGGGCGAGGTGCAGTGGCCGCAGCGGCTGCCGCCGGATCCGGCCGCCGATTTTGCCGTCACGCGTGTCAGCGAGATCGATACGATCCAGGCCGGCCGGGCCTGGGTGAGACAGCATTTGATAGCTGGTCATGCGCTTGTCTTCGTCCACGGGTTCAACAACAAGTACGAAGATTCCGTCTTCCGCCTGGCGCAGATCGTCCACGACAGTGGGATGCAGGCAACGCCGGTCCTGTTCACCTGGCCTTCGCGCGCCAAGCTCAGGGACTACGAATACGACAAGGAAAGCACCAACTATTCCCGCACGGCGCTTGAGCAGACACTCCGTATCCTGGCGCAGGACCCGAGCGTGAAGGAAATCACGGTGCTGGGCCACTCCATGGGCACCTGGCTGACGATGGAGGCTCTACGGCAAATGGGCATCCGCGACGGCCATGTGAACGGCAAGATCCGTAACGTCATACTCGCCTCTCCAGATATCGATATCCAGGTCTTTGCCAAGCAATTTGTCGAGATGGGCAAGCCGGCGCCGAAGTTCACCATCTTTGTTTCCCAGGACGACCGCGCGCTTGCATTCTCAAGCCTGATAACCGGCAAGGTCTCGCGTCTCGGCGCGATCGATCCTTCCAGGGAGCCCTATCGCAGCCGGCTCGATGAAGCCGGGATCACCGCAATCGACCTCACCCAGGTCAAGACCGGGGACAATCTCAACCACGGCAAGTTCGCCGAAAGCCCGGAGGTCGTCCAGCTCATCGGCCAGCGCCTGATGACCGGGCAAACGCTGACGGATTCGACGATCAGTCTCGGCGACGGCGTCGCGGCTGTCGTCGGCGGCACGGCGCGAACGGTCGGCGCGGCCGCGGCAGCGCCGCTGGCAATTGCCGAACAGTCGGTAGCCCAGCCTAGCACCACCGACGTCAGCCAGACGTTGCAGGCCGACCCGCAGTCGAGACCGGTGGCCTATTAGGGTGGATGCGGCGCCTTACCGCCGAGTTACGTGCCGATTTACTGTTGCGTACTTACGCGCCGTCCCAAGACAAAACAGGCTGATTTCCGTCGACCTCCACCCAGATTTGTTGCGGCAACAACCGGGTTCGATCAATGACTTCACATGACGATATCATCGCGCTTGGCAAGTGCATCGGCCAGTCGATCATCGGGCAGGAGGCGATGGTCGAGCGGCTTCTGCTCGGTCTGCTCGCCAATGGTCACCTGCTTGTCGAGGGACTGCCTGGGCTTGCAAAAACGCGGGCGATCAAGAGCCTGGCGAAGAACCTGCAGTCCGACCTTTCGCGCGTGCAGTTCACACCCGATCTCCTGCCCGCCGATATTACCGGCTCGGAGATCTATTTTTCCGAAGGGGGAAAAGGAGAGTTCAAGTTCCAGCAGGGGCCGATCTTCGCCAATCTCATCCTCGCGGACGAAATCAACCGTGCACCTGCCAAAGTGCAATCGGCTCTCCTGGAAGCAATGGAGGAACGGCAGGTAACCGTCGGGGGCACCAGCTATCCGCTGCCTGATCTGTTCATGGTCATGGCGACGCAGAACCCGATCGAGCAGGAAGGGACCTATCCGCTGCCCGAGGCGCAACTTGACCGCTTCCTGATGCATGTCGAAGTGGGTTATCCGGACGAGAAATCCGAGGCCGCAATCATGCGTCTCAATCGAGACGAGGAGAATGCCGGCGACGACAAATCCCAGCATGCGGCATCCGAGCGCCTCAATCCACAGGCCATATTCGATGCGCGCAGGCAGATCGGTGCCGTCACCATGGCCGAGCCTGTCGAGAACTACATCGTCGCTCTAGTCTTCGCGACTCGCTATCCGAACCGCTTCGACAAGGATCTCGCTGGACTTTTGCAGGTAGGGGCGAGCCCGCGCGGTGCGATCGGCCTCGACAAAGTGTCAAGATCGCATGCCTGGCTGCAAGGACGGGACTATGTGACGCCGGATGACGTGAAGGCCGTCGTGCACGATGTCTTCCGCCACCGGCTGATCCTGTCCTACGAGGCCCACGCGTCGAATACGCCGCCCGACCAAATCATCGACCGCATCATCGAACTGGTGGCCGTCTCATGATCCCGATCTCGACAGGCCGAGAAGGCGCTTATGTGACGACCGAACAGCTTGTTGCCCTGGAAGCCAATGCCCGCGACCTTCGCTTCGTCCAGAAGGCGAAAAGCCATCAGCAGCTTGCGGGACGCCTGCAATCTTCGCTGCGCGGCCGCGGCCTGATCTTCGAGGAACTGCGCGACTATCTTCCGGGAGACGACGTCCGCTCCATCGACTGGCGGGTAACGGCGCGAACGACCAAACCGACCATACGCGTCTATGGCGAAGAGAAGGAGCGTCCCGCCATTCTTCTCGTCGACCAGCGCATCAACATGTTCTTCGGCAGTCGCCGATCGCTGAAATCAGTTACGGCAGCCGAGGCCGCCATGCTCTGTGCCTGGCGCATCCTCGGCTCCGGAGACAAGGTCGGCGGACTGGTTTTCAACGATGCCGGCACGAGCGAATTGCGACCGCATCGGAGCCGCAATGCCGTCATCGCGCTGGCGGACCGCATCGCGGAGAAAAATGCAGCGCTTTCGGCCGACTACGCGATTGCCTCCGCCCATCAGGCGCTGGACGATGCGCTGCAACTCACGGCCAATAGAGCCCGCCACGACTATCTCATCGTCGTCATCAGCGATTTCGACGGGCACGGCAGCACGACGCGGGACCTCCTGCTGCGGCTGTCCGCCAGCAATGATGTCATCTGCCTGCTAATCTACGATCCATTCTTGCTGGAATTACCGAAGGCCGGGGATATCGTCGTTAGCGGTGGCGGCTTGCAGGCCGAACTGGCGCTCGGCCGCGGTGCCGTCCGGAAAGCGGTCGACAAATTCGCGCGCGACCGGGGCAATGACTTGCGCGCGTGGCAGCGAGAGCTTGGCCTGCCCATGCTTCCGGTCTCGGCCGCCGAGGAGACGGCGCCGCAACTGCGCCGGCTGCTGGAGCAGTCGGCCTTCCGGCAGCGGAGGCGCTGATGGAAGCGGCACCGAAACTCGACCCGATGACCGAAATGGCACTGCGCTCTCTGCATGACATTGTCTTGCCTCAGCCTGTCTCCCGAATGCCGCAGACCTGGGGTTGGGGCCTTCTCGCCGCCATTGTTCTTGTCCTGCTGCTGACCTTTGCGATCCGGGCCATTCGCCGCTTTCGCCGCAACGCCTATCGCCGTGATGCCCTGCAGCACCTTGCAGATCTGGAAGGCGGGATGACTGATGCGGCGTTGCGTGCCCAGGCGTTCCGCAAACTGGCCGAACTGTTGAAGCGGACGGCGCTGGCGGCCTGGCCGCGGGCGCAGGTAGCCACACTCACCGGCTCGGTCTGGGCGCAGTTCCTCGGCCGTTCGGGTGGCGCCGGCCGGGAGCTTGCTTCACTGCTCGATGATCTCGAATATCGCGGAGATGTCTCCCTTGCCGTCCTCTCCGAGGATCAGGCGGAAGATGCCCTCCGCGCGGCTCGTGACTGGATCGAGAGACATCATGTATCAGCTTGAATTTCCATGGCTGCTCCTTGCATTGCCGCTGCCGTTTCTGGTCTGGTTTCTCATGCCGCCAAAGCGCGAGACCTCGGCCTCCGTGCGCATGCCATTCTTCGATCAGATTGCGAAAGCCGCCGGCATCGAGCCGAGCGAAGGCTCGGTCATCGCGCACCGCTCCTGGCCGCAATCCATCGTGCTCGCCCTCTCCTGGTGCCTGATCGTGATCGCCCTTGCCCGGCCGCAATATGTCGAACCGCCGCTCGAAAAGAAGGAGCCACAACGGGATATCCTGCTCGCACTCGACCTGTCGCAGTCCATGGAAACAAGAGATTTTCGTGCGACGGACGGGACGCTGGTGTCACGCATCGATGCCGTGCGACAGGTCGTCACTGGTTTCATTACGAAGCGCCGCGAGGACAGGATCGGCCTCATCGCCTTCGGTGACGCCCCTTATCCGCTTGCGCCCTTCACGATGGATCATGCGCTCGTGCACAGCATGGTCGAGAGCCTGCTGCCAGGGATTGCGGGGCAACGGACATCGATGGGGGATTCCCTTGGGCTCGCCATCCGCATGTTCGACAAGACCACGGCGCCCGACAAGGTGCTGATCCTGCTGACGGACGGCAACGACACGGCAAGCAGGATGCCGCCTCTGAAAGCTGCCGATGTCGCGAGGACGAAGAAGATCGCGATCCATGCCATAGGCATGGGCGACCCTGCCGCGACCGGAGAGGACAAGCTCGATACCGCAACGCTGGAAAAGATCGCAAGCGGCACCGGCGGCCGGTACTTTTTCGGGGCCGACCAGGAGCAGCTTCAATCCATCTACGAGACCCTCGATCGCATCACCCCGGTCGAGCAGAAGCTCTTGACCTGGCGGCCGCGCGTTGAGCTCTTCCATTGGCCGCTTGCCGGCGCGCTGATGCTGCTCGCCCTCTATTATCTGATCGCTGGCAGCGCGGGTCTGATCCGGCGGAGGATTTCCGCATGATCGTCGATTTCCATTTCCTGCGCCCCTGGTGGCTGATGGCACTCCTCTTGCCCCCAATTGTCCTGTGGCTGGCATCGAACGCCGGCGACCACCGGAACCGGTGGCGAGGCATGATTGCGCCGCATCTGCTCGATCATCTTATCATCGCACCCGATCGCCGTCGCCACATGCGCCCGGCATGGATCATTGCAATGGTCATAGTCCTGGTGATCCTCGCTGGAGCCGGGCCGACCTGGCAGAGAGAGGCACCGCCCTTCGTCTCGGATGCCGCATCACTGGTTATCGCGGTTGACCTGTCACCGTCCATGGATGCGATCGATATAAGCCCGAGCCGGCTGGAGCACGCGAAGCTGAAGATCGACGACATCCTGGCCGCAAGACGGGGCGCGCGCTCGGCCATTATCGCCTATGCAGGAACCGCGCATCTGGTCGTGCCCCTTACCGAAGACGATGAGCTGATCAAGACCTATTCCGACGCGCTCGCCACCCGCATCATGCCGAAGCCCGGCAAGGATACCGCAGCCGCGCTCAGCTTCGCGAACAATCTGCTCAAGGCGGACGGCGGCCCCGGCACCATTCTCCTGATGACCGACGGTATCGAGAACACGGCGGCTGGTCATGCTTTGCAAATCGATAGCGATGTTGTTGTTCTCGGCATCGGCACCGCCGAGGGCGGTCTGGTGAAACAGGCCGACGGCGGCTTCCTGACCGGTGCAGGTGGTTCGAGGATTGTCGCCAAGCTTGACCTCGACGCATTGAAAGGCTTCGCCAACACAAATGGCTTTCCCGTCGCGACGCTGACCAGCGACGATGCGGACATTCGCTGGATCATCCGGCATGTCAGCACCAATGTCACCCAGCAGATCGCCAGGGAGGGCGATCGCTGGCACGACGCGGGTTGGTGGCTGCTGTTTCCCATCGCGCTTCTGCTGGTGTTTTCGTTCCGACGCGGCTGGGTCGTGCAGGTCGCCATGTTGTGCTTCTGCCTGCGGTTCGTTTTGCCAACGCCGACAGCCGCAGCAGAGATGGCCGACATGTGGCTGACGCCGGACCAGCAAGGCCGCCGCGCCTTCGAGCGCGGGGATTTCGAAAGCGCAGCCGCGCATTTCCACGATCCGATGTGGAAGGGCGTCTCGCTGTATCGCGCAGGTCGCTTCCAGGATGCCATCGACAGTTTCGCGGTGATGGATACCGCGGAAAGCTGGTTCGACCAGGCAAACAGCCTCTTCCACCTCGGCAAGCTTGAGGAGGCTGCCACAGCCTATCAGACAGCACTCGAAAGACGTCCGGCCTGGCCCGAGGCGGTCGCTGACCTCGCCGTCGCCCAACGCCTGCTTCAGCAACAGAAGGACGAGGAAAGCGAGCAGCAGCAAGATCCGAACCAGAAGCCCGACAGCATACAGTTCGATGACAAGGGCAAGCGGGGAAAGGCGGGAACGGTGGCGGCCGCCGAACAGACCTCCGAAATGTGGATGAAGAATATCGAGGTCAGCCCGACCGATCTGATGGCACGGAAATTCGCCATCGAATTGCGGGAGGGCTCACCGTGAGGATCACCTGGCTGGCGCTTTTCCTCTTCGCCCCGCTGCATGCGATGGCAGCCGAGCCTTATGCCAGGGCCGCCGTGGAAGATGCCGGCGCGATCGTCGCCGGCCAGCAGATCCATGTGGCGGTTGATGTCTTCGCACCGAATTTCTTCACCTCTCCACCTCTGTTTCCCCTGTTCGAACTGCCGAATGCCCTGGTGACGCTTCCCGAGGAGCGAACTCTGAATCTAAACGTGACGACAGACGGTATCGAGTATTCCGGCATCCGCCGGCGTTATGCCGTGGTTCCGCAGATACCGGGCGATTATCAGGTACCGCCGATTGACATCGATCTCGGATATTCGGTCGACGGGGCGGCTGTCCAAGCCACCGTGACAACCGCGCCCTTCTCCTTCTCGGTCGGCGGCGATGGGATAGCGCCCGCGACTTTCGCAGCTCGTAACGTGACAGTCGAACAGGCATTCGACAGGCCACCGAGCACCTTGAAGGCGGGCGATGCGGTGGTGCGAACCATTAGCATTTCCGCTGAAGATGCCCAGGCGATCATCATTCCGCCGACCAACCCGGGAACGGCAGCGGGATTGCCTCAATATGCCAAGGCGGCGAAGACGCAGGACGGTATCGCGGTGGATCGCCGCACCGTCAGCCGGCGAACCGAGACACTGGTCTACACGGCCGTCACCGAAGGCACATTCATCATCCCCGCAATCGAATATCCCTGGTTCGATCTTGATCGGCACGCAATGACGGTCGCGCATCTTCCGGCAACAGATGTGTCGGTTTCGCCCGCATCCACAACCAGCGGCATCGCCCCGGATGCTGGCCCCCAGCACGTGGTTCCGCTTTTCGAACGGCGGCGGCAGGTGATGCTGCGGATCGGTCTATTTCTCGCCGCTGTCGCCATGGTATGGGTTCTATGGCACTTCGCCAAAGTCGCCCGTCGGCGTCTCCTCGCCCTGCGCCAGCACATGATTGCCTCCCGCCGCTACCGGCTCCGTCAGCTGCGAAGATCCATCCTTCACGGCGATCCTTCGGAAGTTTATCGCGCGCTTCAGGCCTGGAGCCAATTGGAAGGATTCCGAACGCTGCATCATTGGGTGGCAAGCCACCATCCCGATCTCGCCGTCGACATTCGCGGTCTGGAAGAGCTGATGTATTCAGGCCGTCACGGCAATTTCGATCGTCGGCGCATGGCACGTCTCGTCAACCGAGACAGCATGACGCCGCACCATAGCATCCGCCATGCTCTGCCGGAACTCAATCCAACTCGGTGACCGGCCTCCTCCCACGAAGCGAGAATTTACGGCCGCCCGACGTAAACGACGCCACCATTTACCGTTACGTACTTATCCGGCAGTCACGCGCCCGCGACTATGGCCGAACGTGAACGCGGGGGCGGTAATGGCTTTGGCATTCGACAGCAACTCAAAGCCGGGTTCGGCGCCGGCCGGCATGATCTGGATACCCGGGGGGCGCTTCCTGATGGGGTCGGACGGGCACTATTCGGAGGAAGCTCCTGCGCATCCCGTCACCGTCGATGGTTTCTGGATCGAGGAGGCGCCGGTGACGAACCGGCAGTTCATGGCCTTCGTTGAAGCCACCGGACATGTCACCATGGCCGAAAGGGTGCCCGACCCGAAGGATTACCCCGGCGCGCTTCCGGAAATGCTGCGGGCAGGCTCCCTGCTCTTCGTACAGCCCAAAAGCGTCAACGGGCCGGAGATTTCGCAATGGTGGACATTCAAGTTCGGCGCCAATTGGCGCCGCCCGCTGGGTGGCCTCAGCGACCTGCGCGGCAAGCTCGATCATCCCGTCGTGCATGTCGCATGGCCGGACGCGAGGGCCTATGCCGACTGGGCCGGCCTCGATCTGCCGACGGAGGCCGAGTGGGAATTTGCCGCCCGCGGCGGCCTGGAAGATGCCGAATTCGCATGGGGAAACGAACTGACGCCTCGAGGGCAGATCATGGCCAATACCTGGCAGGGCGTCTTCCCGACGCGATCGACCAAGCCAAAGGGCCTTGAGCGGACGACGCCGGTGCGGTCTTTCCCACCCAACGGTTACGGCGTCTACGACATGATCGGCAATGTCTGGGAGTGGACCAGCGACTACTGGAGCACTCGGCATCCCGAGCCCGCCGACAAGGCCTGCTGCATCCCGAAAAACCCGCGTAATCATGACGCCGAGGCGAGCTACGACCCGAACCTGCCTGAAATCCGCATCGCAAGGCGGGTGCTGAAGGGCGGATCGCATCTCTGTGCGCCTAACTATTGCCGGCGCTACCGGCCGGCGGCACGCCATGCCGAGCCGGAGGACACCTCTACCAGCCATGTCGGCTTCCGCTGCATCAAGAGAGTTCACACCGAGGGAGAGATCAGATGAACCGGCCGCTTCATGTCGTCGATGCCATTATCGCCTCGCTGATCACCGGTTTCGTCCTGCTTCTGGTCGGCCTTCCACCCGCCTTCGGCCAGGAGCCGTTGGCCTCCTGGAACGACACGCAGGCCAAGGCTCGCATCATGAAATTCGTCGAGGAGACGGTGAAGCAGGGTGGCGATGGCTACGTTGTGCCGGAAGACCGCATCGCCGTGTTCGACAATGACGGTACGCTTTGGTCGGAGCAGCCTTATTACGTCCAGCTTGGCTTCGCCCTAGACCGAGTGAAGACACTCGCGCCGCAGCATCCCGAATGGAAGGCCAAGGAACCGTTCAGGAGCATTCTCGAAGGCAATCTGAAAGACGCTGCGAAGGGCGGTGAAAAGGGCATTGTCGAAGTTGTCATGGCCACCCATGGCGGAATGACTACTGACCAGTTCAACGCAATCGTCGATACCTGGTTCGAGACAGCCAAGCATCCGAAGACCGGCAGGCCTTACACCGAGATGACCTATCAACCGATGCGCGAACTTCTCGACTATCTGCGATCCAACGGCTTCACCACTTATATCGTCTCGGGCGGTGGCGTGGAATTCATGCGGCCTATCACCGAAAAACTCTATGGAGTTCCGCCGCAACAGGTGGTCGGCAGCACCATCCTCACCCAATACGCGATCGTCGGCGATATACCCGTGCTGAAGCGGCTGCCAAAAATAGATTTCGTCGATGATGGTCCGGGCAAGCCGGCGGGCATCAACAAGTTCATCGGGAGAAAGCCGATCTTCATCGCCGGCAATTCCGATGGAGACTACGAGATGGCGCGCTGGACAACTGCAGCCAAGGGACCGGGCTTCGCCATGATCGTCCACCACACCGATGCCGATCGGGAATATGCCTATGACAGGCAGTCACCCTTCGGAAAGCTGGACAAGGCGCTCGACGAGGCGGAGAAAAGAAACTGGCTGGTCGTCGACATGAAGAACGACTGGAAGAAAATATTTTCATTCGAGCAATAATACGGCCCCTTGCTCGCTGCAGGCAATTGTAATCTTTGCAACCGAGCTCTCGGAAAAAGCACATAGGCCGACCGAAGCGCGACTGTTCATCATAGGGCCGCACAAACAACTTTAGCGCTGGCCGATACTGACATTGGTTCCTTCCTCGGCGCGAGCGGCGGCCTTGATCAAACCGCCTTCCAATTCGGTCGTGATGGACTGCTGCAGGCGCCACCAGGACATCCCGTTGCGGAAGCCGCCATTCGGATCGGAAGTCTTGTCCTTGAGTTCGGAAAGCCTTTCAACCACTTCAGGCGAGCTAAGCTGACCGAGAGCAGCGGTCCTCAGCATTGCAACGAGAAGATCCGTCCCGTTGATCTGCTCCGCAAAGAGCGAGGCCTCCGAGTAACGTCCCTCCCTGTATGCATCCAGCGCCAGGACCAGCATGGCGTCGGAGGGTATCGTCTCCGTGGCAAGCCCCGCCCCGTGCGCCATCGCCACACCCGCGTCCCTATAACCTCCCAGATAGAGGACGAAGGCAAGCTTGGCCGCGGCGTCACTATTGTTTGGATTGAGCTCAACAGCACGGTTACCTGCCTGGATGGCCGCATCCATGCTGCCGGCGGCGAATTGGGCGGCCATGAGCGCGATCTGGGCCCTGTCCGACAAGGGCGCCAGGGATACGGCGTCTTTTGCGAGTTCCAGCGCCGTCAATCGCACACCGGGGTCCTGTGCCGCGCTCTTGCCCGCAAGCATGACCCGAGAAAGCACGGCCGTTGCATCCGGATTTTTCGGAGCCAGGGCCAGACTTTGCTCAAGGCAGACGCGGGCCTTTGCCAGACGGGCCTGTCCACCGTCATCCAGCGCATGTTCCGCGCGCAGAACGCAGGTGTTGCCGAGAGCATCGTCGGCGTCTTCCTGGATCTCAATGGTGTTGATGACCCCGTGGATAGACGCGAAACTGGATGCCAGCCGTCCGGCGATTTCCTCCCGGACCGAAACCATGCTTCTGCCGCTGGAATCAACCGTATCCAGTCCAGACTTGAGGACGAGGTCGGTTTTACTGTCTGCGACCTGCCACCAAACGCTCCGGTCTTCCCCGTTGCCATAATATTTCAGGTGGAGTTCGTAGCTTCGCCCGGCGCGCTTGTCTGCGCCGGCGACGGGATAACCCGACTTGGCAACCGTGAGGGTCGTAAATTGGGTGAGCGCAGTCATCAGCGTGTCGCGTATCTGGCTGGCCTCCCCTTCCATCCTGCCATCAACGGCCTCCATCAAAACATAGACGACAGGCTTCTCGATGAGCGACGGTGCGTAAGCCAGCCATGTCACGCTCGCAAGCGCGCCGGCGGCAAGGGTAACCAAAGTAACTACAGCAGCGCCTGCCCAAAGAGGTCTGCTGCCGGATGATTGCCGATCGGCGGAAGTGTGAAATGCGCAAGCCGCTGGCTGATCGACGCTTGCGGCATCAGGATTGCCCGAAACCTCTTCGTCCGGCCGATGGGGCACGAATGTCGCGGGAAAGAGTGCGATATACATACCTTTGGGAATGTAGACGGTCGCATTTTCCGGCGCTCCGAACGCCTCGTAATAGGCGTCGAGCGAAGACCTCAGTCGGCTGATCTCGATGCGTACGATGGGGTCGGTCGAGGCATCGAAGTCACTGGACCTACCCAGCACGTCGAGCGCGATGGCATAGGCTTTGACGCCTTCTTCACCTCCTTCGAAACGGCATCTGGCCAGATATCTCAGGATATCCTTCTGGCGCTCCGTCACCCGAAAGCGTGGGTCTGCGAGCAGTCGCTCAAGCTCTTGCTGCGCCGCGCTTCTCGAAACTTCGCAAGCCTTCAAATCACGCAGTTCAGCAATCATGGCTGCCCCCCGTACCCGAATACTGGCAGAGATTGATTAGAACATGATAATGTATCGACTATTTGACGATCGGTTGCAAGTAAGTTGTATCGCAACGGTCAGGACTGGTATCTTTTGGAAAAAAGCTGCGTCTCAATCCGGAACGTTTCTGGATTTCTGGAGGACGAGATGCACGACATCCGTCTCGATCTCCGAACAGATGCTCTGATATTCGGCAAGCCGTGAGGGATTGGCATGCGGAATTTCCCTCGACATCCGTTCCGCAGCCATGCTCGCTTCCTCATAGGCCTCGCATAGATCCGTCAGAACGGTCGACTTCTGAGCCAAAATCTGCAACCGCCCACGCATGGCGGGTAGCTTCAGCATGAGCCGCCAAAGCCCTCTCCGGGCGAGATCCGAGCTGCCCCGGGTGATATCGCCATGCTTATCCATCAGACCGCGACCCCCGTCGCTGTAGCATTTGGAACCTGGCATCATCCCGGTCGGAAATCGCTTCCGAGCCGAGGGCTGATCCGCCAGTTGACCGACGGATTATCCCGACGGCTGCGGTTACGGGAAGTACGTTACTGTAAATGCTCCGTACCCAGGCGCCCGGTCGCCATTTACCCCCGCATTTACAGTAACGTACTTCCGCCCGCTGCCCTGAGAATGAGTAGATGTGCCCCTGAAAGAGGGCAACAGCATGCAAAGCAAGATCATTTATGCCGCCGGACTGGTCCCATTGATGCTTCTGACATCTCCTGCTCTTGCGGCCGATGTTTTACCTGTTCCGTTGCAGCAACCCGCGCCGTCGGAACCGGACAGGTGGCAATTCTCGTTTTCTCCGTATTTCTGGATCGCGGGGCTCGACGGAGACAGCGAGGTCTTCGGTCTCGGCAGGGTCCATGTCAGCCAGGACTTCTCCGACATACTGCCTGATCTCGATTTCGGGCTGATGGGAGCAGGTGAAGCACGCTATGGCCGCTTCAGCATCTTCACCGACATGAGCTACGTCAAGGTGACGACGGAATCCGCCACGCCGCGGGGGATCATTGCCGACAACATCACCGTCAAGTCCACCACCTTCACGGCATTGCTGGCCGGTGCCTACACCATCTACGAGGACGAGAAGGCCCATCTCGATGTTCTGGCTGGCGCGCGCTACTGGGACGCCGAGACCCGCATCACTCTCAGCGGAGGGCTGGTCGGAAGCGTGTCGGACAAGGATAGCGCCAGCTGGGTCGACGGCCTCGTGGGCTTCAAAGGCAACTATTCCTTTACGGACAAGGTTTTCGTCACGGGGTGGGGAATGGTTGGCGGCGGCGGAGCGGATCTCGACTGGGATGTCCTGGCCGGCCTCGGCTACAAGTTCAACGATACCTTTTCGGCTGTTGCAGGCTACCGCGCGCAGGGCGTGGATTTCAGCGATGACGGGTTCACCTACGACATGATCCAGCATGGACCGATCATCGGCATGAACATCAAGTTCTAGCCATCGATAGATCTCATCGAGAAGGAGGTTGCATGAAGCCGACGGTAACTCTTACCGCCGCAGTCGCGTCCCTGACGACGGTCGCGTCCGGCGCGCTCGCCGAGGACGCGGATCTCGCCAAGCAACTCTCCAATCCCGTGGCGTCGCTGATCAGCGTACCGTTCCAGTTCAACTACGACGGCGGTTACGGCCCGTTCGATGGGCAAAAATCCGTCCTGAACATTCAACCGGTCATCCCGATCTCGATCAATGATGACTGGAACGTAATTTCCCGCACCATCCTTCCAGTAGTATGGCAGGACGATATTGCCGGCGAGAGCGGCAGCCAATTCGGGCTCGGCGACGTTCTGCAGAGCTTCTTCTTCTCGCCCAAACAACCGACCGCCGGCGGATTGATCTGGGGTGCCGGGCCGGCTTTCCTGTTTCCCACCGCCACCGAACCATTGCTCGGCGGCGAAAAATTCGGCCTCGGCCCGACTGTCGTCCTTCTGAAACAGGACCACGGATTCACCTATGGCGCGCTGGCGAACCACATCTGGTCGGTTGCGGGCGACAGTGACCGCGACGACATCAGTTCAACATTCCTACAGCCCTTCGTATCCTACACGACGCCGGACGCCTGGACCTTCACCCTCAACACCGAAAGCACCTACGACTGGAAAGGCGACGAGTGGTCCGTCCCTATCAACCTTTCCGTGGCAAAGCTTGTGAAATTCGGCAAGCAGCCCGTCAGCTTCCAGCTAGGCGCGCGCTACTGGGCGGCGGCTCCTGACAACGGGCCGGAAGGCTGGGGCGTTCGCGCGGGCGTGACACTTCTGTTCCCCGAATGACGCCGCTCATTCCGACGGCTTTCGCATTGTGAAGACCACCGCCGGGGGTGTCGTCAGGCATCCGCGGCGGCAAAAAAATGTTTATCGAGGAGCCAGCCCTTCCAGTTCGTTCAGGCGTTTCAGCGCTGCCTGCTGCCGCAGCAGACCATAGTTGATGCCGCTGGCATTCAGCGTGCTGCCTTCCTGATAAGGGTATTGTTCGAAGTCCGAGAAGAACTCCTTGATCTTCTGCTGGATCGGGACGAGCAACCACATGTTCCGAGCCAGAAATTCGATGGCGCCCCCACCTTCTTCCAGCCCGCGTTCGTAAGGATCCATGCGCAGATTAGAGATCATCGCCCAGCTCGGAACCTCGCGTGTCGCCGTCGCAATATTGCCATGGCTGGCGTTCGCGAAGGCTAGTTTCCAATCGTTCCAGCGAATCGCATTCAGGTTGCCGCCCTGATCGAAGTAATAGACCGAATCCCGCGGGCCGGCCTCCGCGGCACCCTGCAGCAATGGCATGAGATCGTAGCCGTCGAGATGCACCTTGAACGTCTTGGTTCCTGACTTGAAGCCTGCCTTCATCTGCTCCTTCAGGTCGGACAGACCCGACGCACTGGCAAATGTCGGCATCCAATCCATCAGCGTGACGGGATCGTTAATCTCCCGTCCAGCCTCGACGACACCCGGCCAGCGAACCATCATGGGAATGCGGAAACCACCTTCCCATGTCGTGCCTTTCTCGCCATGGAACGGCGTCATGGCGCCGTCGGGCCACAAGGCGATCTCGGCGCCGTTGTCCGTCGTGTAGAGAACAATCGTGTTGTCCGTGATGCCAAGCTCATCCAGTTGGTCGAGAAGCTGGCCGACGTGACCGTCATGCTCGACCATGCCATCGGCATGGATGCCTTTGCCAGTCTTGCCCATGGCGTCCGGAGCGAGATGGGTGAAGACATGCATGCGGGTCGAGTTGAACCAGCAGAAGAACGGCTTATCGGCCTTCGCCTGCCGGTCGATGAAATCCTTGGCCGCCGCCAGGAATTCCGCGTCCACGGTCTCCATTCGCTTGGTGTTCAGCGCGCCGGTATCCTCTATCTTGCCGTCGGCGGTCGACTTGATGACCCCGCGAGGCCCGAATTGCCGGCGGAAGGCCGGATCCTTCGGATAGAAGTAACCCTCAGGCTCCTCTTCAGCATTCAGGTGATAGAGATTGCCGAAGAACTCGTCGAAACCATGCTTCGTGGGAAGATGCTGGTCCTGGTCGCCGAGATGGTTCTTGCCGAACTGGCCGGTTGCGTAACCTCTCGTCTTCATCACGTCGGCAATGGTCGGCATCCAGTCCTGAATACCATGCGGATCACCCGGCATGCCAATGGTGAGCAGTCCCGTACGGAACGGCTCCTGGCCAAGAATGAAGGAGGCCCTGCCAGCTGTGCAGCTCTGCTGACCGTAGGAATCCGTAAAGATCGCGCCCTCCTTGGCGATGCGGTCGATATTCGGCGTCCGATAGCCCATCAGGCCCATAGTATAAGCACTGATCTGGGGGATACCGATGTCATCGCCGAAAATGACGAGAATGTTCGGGGGGCGGTTTGCACCACCGTTCTGTGCCGGGGTGGCCGGTTGCGTCTGCGCGGCGAGCTTGGGGCCACCGGATGAAACCGCGACACCGGCGAGCGCAAGTGACGTCCCGCCGAGAAGAAGGTTGCGGCGGCTGACGGATGCCAGGCTTTCATCCAGCATTGTTTGGTCCCGCGCTCCAGCTTCGGGAATGCTCATGACATATCTCCTCTGTCCGGTTGGCCTTGAGCGGCAACAACAGAGGATCTTGCATCGCCCTTGGGTGCGAGGAAGTACGTTACGGTAAATCGCCAGGGATCAGGGTGTAAATCGACGTTAGGCCACGCATCTCCCGGGCCACGTTTGCTGGAAAGTCCGGCATCGACCGAACAGCTCAATCCAGGCAACAAATAGGCCGTGACCGGCATCTGAGACTGTGTCTCATGCCGGTCACTTGCTTGATGTGATCTATCCGTAAGCAGCATAGCGACGGCCATGGACGCGGGCCTTGGCTATTTGCCGCTGGCAATTGCCCGGTTGCTATTTCGTCGCCGTCTGCCCGGCGTTGCGTAGATTTATCTCGTCGGCAACGATGGAGGCCGCTTCGTTTTGCAGCACGTCCTTGGCATTCTTGCGGGCATTCTCGATGGCGAGATCGGCACTCAGGCTACGCTCGTTTGCCTGGAGGCCATCGTCATCACTCGGCGCGCCTGCGTCGTTGCGCGCCTTGAGCCGCTTCGCCAAGGCTGCTTGTTCGTTTCGACGATCGGTCTCGTTGAGGGAGATGACAAGCCTGTCGCGCTGCGATTTCAGCTCCGCGGCGTCTTCGACGAAGCGCTGGAAATCCTGATCCTTCTCGACGCGTGCATCGTGGCGGCTTTGCAGCTGCGGTATCAGCGCCTCAAGATTGCCGGTGGCCTTGTATTTCGCCGGCTTGATCTGGGCCCATGGCAGAGCATTGTCGTAGCTCGACTCCCCGAAAGTCTTCGGGTCGGAAAGACCCGGCAGACTGACGTCGGGTGTCACCCCGCGCAGCTGCGTCGTACCGCCATTGATCCGGAAAAACTGGGCAATCGTCAATTTCAGCTGACCGTATTTCGGCTTGCTGTTGCGGGCTGCCTGATCGAGATCGATCACGGTTTGCACCGTGCCCTTGCCGAAGCTGGGTTCGCCTATGATCACGCCACGGCCATAATCCTGTATGGCTGCCGCGAAAATCTCGGAGGCCGAGGCTGAACCACGATTGATAAGGACGCCAACCGGTCCAGCCCAGACCGGCTTGGAGAGATCATCGCGCTCGACCTCGACCCTGCCCTCGGCATCACGTTGCTGGACCACCGGTCCCTTGCCGACGAACAGGCCCGTCAGATCGATGGATTCAGCCAGGGAGCCGCCGCCATTGTCGCGCAGATCCACCAGAACACCATCGACATTCTGCTTCTTCAGCTCGCCAAGAAGCTTGGCGACATCGCGACTTGCGCTCCGGTAATCCTTGTCGCCTTTCCGCCGGGCCTCGAAATCCTCGTAGAAGGCCGGCAGCGTTATAACTCCGATCTTGCGCGTAACGCCGCCGTCTTGCACGGAAATGACGTTTTGCTTGGCGGCCTGCTTTTCAAGGCTGATTTTATCTCGCACCAGGCTAATGACGCGATGGCTCGCATTCTCGCCGGCATCCGCCGGCAGGACGTCCAGGCGAACGATGGAATCCTTTTCGCCGCGGATCATTTGCACGACCTCGTCGAGCCGAGTGCCGACGACTTCCTTCACGTCACCGCGATCGCCCTGCCCGACACCGATGATGCGATCCCCGACGGCGAGCTTTCCCGACAGCTGCGCCGGCCCGCCTGGAACGAGTTCACGGATCGTCGTATATCCATCACGCTCCTGCAGCACCGCGCCGATACCGACCAGAGAAAGCTTCATCGAAATGTCGAAGTCGGCCGAAGCTGCGGCGCCGAAATAGTCGGTATGCGGATCGACGGAGGTCGTGTAGGCGGCCATGAACGACTGGAATACGTCGTCGCTCTTGTAGCTATAAACGCGCTGAAGGATATTCTGATAGCGTTTGTCCAGCGTATCGCGAATGCGTGCGTCGGTCTGGCCTGCCAGTTTCAATCGAAGCCAGTCGTTCTTGACGCGCTTGCGCCACAAGTCATTGCTCTGCGACGCGGACTGCGGCCAGGGTGTGTCGTCGCTTGAGAGGGTATAGTCCTCCTTGGCGGTGAAGTCGAAACCCTGCTTCAGCAGGTTGCGCGCATATGTCATGCGATCGACGACACGCTGCGTGTAGACGTTGAAGATCGAAAAAGGAATCGACAGGTCTTCGCTGGCAATGCCATCATCGATGCCCGTGCTGCCGGGAGCGAATGTATCGATGTCTGCCTGCAGGAAGAAGCTGCGATCCGGATCCAGAGACTTGATGAACCGGTCCATTATCTTGGCTGACAATGCATCGTTCAGCGGCACGGGCTTGTAGGCGTAACGGCTCAGGAATTGCGCGCTCAACTGAGCGGCCTGCGCCTGTTGTGGCTGCGGCGACAAGACAGGAGGCAATCCAGCCTCCAGCGAATATGCCGGTGATGCGATTGCAAGGAATACGCCAACTAAACCATATTTAATCCGCATCCAGCCTGGCCTCCAATTGCAACGTCGTGTCTTTACCAAGCGCTGTTGGTGAACCACTGGCGCTGTTTTGGCAACCGCACCGCCGCGCAAAATTCCGTGTCTGCCAGTCAAATTCGGCATGATGAGACAAATCCTGGCTTCAACGGTCGCCAGATGAATCTGGGCGATCGCGACACCCACTGCCTGACAGGTACGCTGAGGAAGCGGCTCTTGAACAGCGCGATACGCGCTTCGGACCGGACTAGGAAGCCACTGACCGCTCCGCCAAGGGTATGATCAGCCGTGCGGTCAGCCCGCTCGGTTCGCGATCCAGCAATTCCAGCTTCCCGTGGTGAGCCTGGATGATTTCGGCAACGATGGAGAGCCCCAGGCCGAAACCTGCATCCGCGCCCCCGCGCGCCGCATCGAGCTTGAAGAAAGGTTCCAGGACGCGGCTCCGATACGCCTCAGGAATGCCGGGGCCGTCATCCATCACATCGATGACTGCAAAGCCATCGACGTTGCGGAGTTCAACCTCCACATGAGTGCCAAACTTCACTCCGTTTTCGCAGAGATTGGTGACGGCGCGCATCAGCGCCAGGGGCTTGAAACTCATGACCATGCGCATCGGGCCGCGATAGGCGATGTCATGGCCCATGTCCGCAAACTCGTCGCAGACAGTTTGCAGAACGGAAGCGAGGTCCGCCCGCTGAGGAGCCTCGCTCTGGTGGTTGTCGCGAAGATAGCCGAGGCTCTCCTTCAAGAGGCGGTCGATGCGCTCAATATCGGTGAGCAGCGCTTCTCGCACCTCGCCATCTTCGACACGATCGGCGCGCAGACGTAGACGTGTCAACGGTGTCCGCAAGTCGTGGCTGATGCCGCGCAGCATGCGCGTTCGGGATTCGACCATGGTCGAGATGCGGCGCTGCATGCCGTTCAGCGCCCGTGCGAGGGCCACGATTTCCACGCTGCCGCGCTCTTCGAACAAGGCTGGCCCGACCGAGATGTCCGCCTTCTGTGCCGCGGATGCGATGCCGCGCAGGGGGCTCGTGATTGCCCATACGGCAAAAACGGAAAACAGGATGATCAGGGTGGCGGTTGCCACCAGATAATTCGACCCGAATCTCAACGCATCACTGCGAAGAAAACTTTCGGGCAGCAGTTCCTTGACCAGCAACGTTTCGTGATCGACCTGCGCGGCAAGTACACGCTTTCCCTCAACAAAGGTTCTCCATCCTCCGAATGGCACCGGACGGTCCTCCGGGGGCAACAGCCGATCGATCATCCGCTGCATGAAAGGCTCGTCTGGCGACGACGTGGTTACATTGTCGAAAAAGGAGACCGGGCGCAGCTCGAGGCGCTGGTCATTTCGGTTGGCAGCTTCCACGATCACCTGCCGCTCCGCGGGTGTCGCGTCGGCCAAAACCAAGGCGATCGCGGAGACACGTGCGGACATGCCTTCAAGATCGGGCGCGTCATATTCGTCCCTCACCCAGCTTTCCAATGTCGACCCTATGACAAAGGCAATCACCAGGCAGGCCAGAATGACGGCAGTAATCTGACCGTGGATGGTCGAGCCCCACCGGGATAGTCGAAATCCCAAAATGCCTCCTCGGGACAAAGCCCGATGCGTGTGAACAATGCGCGCACGTGGTTACCTGCGCGCCAAGGATAACGGTCGGCGGAGAAATTGGACATTAAGTTTTGTGTCGATCCCGCGGAAAAGTCGCCGGATTTGGTCCGGGTGCGTCACTCGCAACATTGCTTAACACAAAGACATGCAGTGCCGGTTTCGTTCGTGACAGGACGGACATGTTGCAAGCACGGATCGCTTTTTTCTCGACGGCGCCCGTGTCAAATCACTGGAGCACCCATGTCTTTTATCCAACGGACCGAACGGCGACTTCTCGCAAGTGCCCTATACGTCTCATTCGTGCTGATCGGCACGGGCGCAAATGCGCTTGCAGCCGATGCGAGCCTGGCAGGCCAATCACCGGAACCGCCCTTCGACCAGGAACGCTTCAATGACGAGAAGCCCCAGAAAAACTGGAGCCTTATCCTCGGCGCCGGCGCCATCTACGAGCCCGAATATGAAGGCGGCGACAAGTTCGAGGTACAACCCGTACCGATCGTGGTCTTCACCTATGGCGAATGGCTGGAGATTGACCCGCGTGGCGTGACCATCACACCCTTTCGCCGCGATGGCTTCGCACTGGCGGCCAAGGTCGGATACGAAGGCGGCCGGGACGAGGATGACGCAGATCGGCTTGACGGCCTTGGCGATATCGACTTTGCCGCCACCGTCGGCGCGAAGGCCTCCTACACCTGGAACGGCTTCGAAGTCTACGCCACGATCGACCAGACCATCGACGGCAGCGAAAGCCTGATCGGCACCATCGGGGCTGAATATCAGGCACCGGTCACGGAGCGGCTGATCCTCGGCGCCGGGGTCGAAGCAGTCATCGCCAACGACAAGCACATGGAGGCTTATTTCGGCGTGAATGCTGCCCAGGCTGCACGGTCAGGCCTGCCAGAATACAAGGCGGAGGCGGGCTTCAAGCGCGTCAACATCTCGGCTTCCGCCACCTACATGCTAAGCGAGAACTGGCTCGTGCGCGGCGAGGCAAGCCTCGGCATCCTCACAGGCGACGCGGCCGACAGCCCGATCGTGGAAGAGAAGCTGCAGCCCTCGACGTCACTGTTCGTTGGCTACAAATTCTGAGCCGGGATGGATGACAACGAGGAAGGCCGGGCGATCGCCCGGCTTTTCTTTGTTGGAATCAGGCGTGCTCTACGCTGGCGGTAAACATGTAGCCACCCAGCCTTACGGTCTGCAGCAGGACCGGGTTCTTCGGATCCGCCTCGATCTTCTGGCGCAAGCGGCTGATATGCACGTCAACGCTTCGCTCGATCGGCCCTGCGAGCCCTGTATGGGTGAGTGAAAGAAGCTCCTCGCGCGTGATGACGCGCCCCGGATTGCGGCAGAAGGCGAGTAGGAGATCGAATTCCGTCGTCGTCACCGCGACCCGGGCATTGCTCGGGTCATGCAACTGCCTCCGTAGCGGATCGATCTGCCAGCCTTCGAAACGAAGCTTGCGCTGCACCGTCGTGTGCGCCAGTCCGTAGGATGCTCTCCTGAGGAGGCTGCGGATGCGTGCGACCACCTCGCGCGGGCTGAAAGGCTTGGTGACGTAGTCGTCAGCACCGACTTCCAGACCGACGATGCGATCGACCTCTTCGCCGAGCGCCGTCAGGAGAATGATCGGCGTCGTCTTTTCCGAGCGGATGCGCCGGCAGATGCTGAGACCGTCCTCGCCGGGCAGCATGACATCCAGGATGATGAGATCGAACTCGTTGCTGCGCAGCAAAGCGTTCATCACCTGCCCGTCTTCCGCCACGGTCGGGATCATGCCGTTTTCCTGCATCGCAAGCGCCAGCAGCTTACCGATTTCGGGATCGTCCTCTACGATCAGAATTTTTGCGCTGGCGGAATTTGCTTGCACGACCGTCATCCTCGCTTGCCTGAAGCGTGCATCGCACGCCCCATTGGCTGCAAATGTTTCGCTTTATTAAGTTTTGTTGCGGGCGCTGGGAAGGCTCCATGCCCCTGAATTGATGTCAGAGAGGCATCGTCCAGACGACAGGCAGAACACCAGCATCCTGGCCGAGCCTGATCAGATCGATAGCAATCCAGGCGCCGAGAAAGACTACCCCGTCCCTCAGGCTGCCGATCGCGCCCGATGAACGGAGAGGCACATCCTCGCATTCCTGCCAAAGCGAAAAATCCGGCCAGAGCCGCGGTACGCGGCTCCTATATTCCGCGAAACCATTGCCATAGCGGCTGCCGAGATAGGTTTCCTCGCCGCGCATCGCCATGTCGAAGGCGAGATAGGCGGCCAGCACGAACATCGCCATCGACAACAGGCTGCCTGTCTGGGCGCCGAGGCCGGCGATGCCGATCAGGCTGAAGAAATAGAGCGGGTTGCGGGTGATAGAATAGGGACCGACGGTCACCAGCTCGGAATTCTTGCGCCCGCCGATATAGAAGAGCGACCATCCGCGGCCGGCAATCGCGACGAAGATCGCCAATGTGCCGATGACTTCGAAAACGATGTTTACCAGCGGCAGTGTCGGCGGTACGGAGGTTATGGCGAGTAGGCAGAAGGCGATACCGCCAAGCGCCCGAAGCGCGTTGATGCGGTAGAGCTGAAGAAAGGGTGCGTGGACGTTATTCATGAAGGGTTCGAGGCCTCGTGGAGAAGGAAATACATCCGTTCTTCCCACGCCGCCGGGCGTTCCGGCTTAATGATATGTTGCACCTTGTTAAGCGGGGCAGAGAAACGTGACGGAGCCGGCCGAGTGACTGGCCGGCTCCGTCGTCGCGCGCCGCTGTGCGATTGGGGGGTACGGCGCGCAATCACCGGGTCTGGTCAAGACCCGCTTCGGCCGACTGAAGGAAAGGCCGGAGGAGAAAGCTCACGCGATCACCGAAGCCAGAGATGATTAGGTGCAGGGAAGGAATGACGATCAGGGACAGGATGGTCGATACGAGAAGCCCGCCAATGACCGCGATCGCCATCGGCGCCCGGAACTCGCCGCCGTCTCCGACGCCGAAGGCGGACGGCAGCATGCCACCGGCCATGGCGAGCGTCGTCATCAGGATCGGCCGTGCGCGCTCCAGGCACGCCTCGACGACGGCTTCAATGCGCGAGAGACCATGGGCCTCCCTCTCGATTGCGAAATCCACCAGCATGATGGCGTTTTTCGTCACGATGCCCATCAGCATCAGGATCCCGATGACGACGGGCAGCGAGATGGCGTGACCGCTTAAGAGCAGCGCGGCAACGACGCCGCCGATTGAGAGCGGCAAAGATGCGAGAATGGTAACCGGCGAGAGGACGCTCTTAAACAAGAGGATCAGGACGATGAATACCAGCATGATGCCTGCCCCCATGGCGACGGCGAAACTTTCGAACACCTCGCCCTCGGTGTCGGAATCGCCGGTGGCCTGTACCCGCACGCCATCGGGAAGGCTCCTGACGCTGTCCAGTTGCATGAGCCGTGCAAGGCCCTGGCCGGAAGTCAGGCCATCCGCTATGTCCGCGCCGATCTCGATCCGCCGCTGCCGGTTGTAGCGGTCGATCGCGGCAACGGTCTGGTCGAAGTCGATCCTTGCGACCGCGGCAAGCGGCACCTGGCCGCCGGCTCCTGTCGGCACTCTCAGCGTTTCGTATATGGGCAACCGTCCCCGCGCCGCGCGGTCGAGCAGGACCCTGATCGGGATCTGCCGCGAACCTTCAAGGAAATTCGCCAACCTGGAATCCACGTCGCCGATCGTCGAGATCCGCATCGTGCTGGCGATGTCGGCGGTCGAAACATCAAGCGTTGCGGCCTTGTCGGTATCGACCGTCATGCGAAGCTCCGGACGCAGGGCCAGATTGTCGCTGGCGGGATCGATGAAGCTGCCATCTGCCCCCATTTCACGCAGGATGCGGTCGGTCGCCCGCTGCACGGAATCGCCATCGCTGCCCAGCACGGAAAAGGACAGGTCGCGGCTGCCGCGATCATTGAGGAAGCGCAGGCGCGTGTCGGGAATATCCGCAAGCGCCTTTCCGAGTTCGGCCTCGATCGCGAAGGAGGAACGATTCCGGTTACTCTTGTGACTAAGGTCGATCGAAACCACGGCATGGCGCACGTCCTGCTGACCGGTCATGCTCGACCCTCCGCGAACGAGAACGCCATCGACTTCATCCAACTTGTCGATAACAGCGGCTATGCCGTCCGTCACGCTGCGGGTCTCGTCGAGCGTCGATCCGGGCGGCAGTTCGACCGTCAGCACCAGCCGTCCCGTATCCTCTTCCGGCAGAAACGTCGTTGGTATCGACATCAGCGAGATAATGGCGATGGCGAAGAGGCCGATTGCGGATGCCACTGTGCCCCATCTCCAGCGCAAGCTCATCCGCAGCAAACTTTCGTAAAGCAGGGAAGCCCTGCCCTTGCTCGCTTCCACCGGCGCGGCACCCGTCATCAGATAGGCGGCCATGATCGGCGTGATCAGGCGCGCGACCAACAAGGAGAAGAATACCGCGACCGCTACAGTCAGGCCGAACTCCCGGAAATAAAGCCCGACGACGCCGCTCATCAGTCCGACCGGGGCAAAGACTGCGATGATCGTCGCGGAAATCGCAATGACCGCGAGGCCGATCTCGTCGGAAGCATCGAGTGCCGCCCGATAGGCGGATTTGCCCATATTGCGATGGCGCACGACATTCTCGATCTCCACAATCGCGTCGTCGACCAGGATGCCAGTCACCAGCGTGATGGCAAGGAGACTCAGGATATTCAGCGAGAAGCCGAGCAGGTCGAGTGCAAAAAAGGTCGGGATGATCGACAGCGGCAGGGCAACGGCGGCAACCATGGTCGCCCGCCAGTCACGCAGGAAGAGAAAGACGACGACGATCGAAAGCGCGGCGCCTTCAAGCAGCGTGTTCATCGCCGAATGATAGTTGCCGGCGGTATAGGAGACACTGTCATCGACAAGACTAAAGCGGATGCCAGGATGCACGGCCTGCAGTTTCGCAACCGCCTCCGCGACGGCCGCCGCTACCGAAACGTCGCTTGCCCCCTGGGAGCGATAAATGGCAAAGCCGACGATATCCGATCCATTCAGCGTCGCGAATGTCCTCGGCTCGGCGATGGTATCGCGCACACGGGCAATATCCTCCAGACGCACGGAATTCTCGCCCGACAGAGAAAGGCGCCGCGCGCCGAGTTCTTCCACCGTGCCGGCCGCAGCGGCAGTCGTCAAAACCTGCTCACCGCCGTCGACGTCGCTGCGCCCGCCGGAGCGATCGAGCTGGGTCTCGACGATCGTCTCGTTGATCGAGGCCGCGGACAGGGAAAGTGCCTGCAGCCTGTCGGCATCGAGTTCGACGTGGATTTCCCGGTCGGCCCCGCCGATCCGCTCGACCCGCCCCACGCCTGACAATCCCTGCAGGTCACGGGTCACGGAATCGTCAACGAACCAGGAGAGCTCCGCCACCGTCATGTCCTGGCTGGCCACCGCATAGGTGACGACGGATTGCGCCTCTTCCTCGACCCGCTCGATGACAGGCTCGTCGATCGTGCCCGGCAGATCGCCCCGGATGCGGATGACAGCATCTCGCACGTCGGCCATTGCCCGATCCGGCGAAACGAGGCCCAGCTCGAACTCCACCGTCGTGACCGAGCGCCCCTCCCCGATCGTCGAAGACAGTTCCTTGATCGCCGGCAGCGAGGCGATTGCGTTCTCCACATGCCGCGTGACTTCGGTCTCGAGTTCGACAGGCGTGGCACCGGACTGCTCGACCGTCACCTTCACCGTCGGAGTGATGATCGTCGGGAAATAGGTGATCGGCAGGCGGGCAAAACTGTAGAGCCCGGCAACGGTCAGAATGACGAACAGAAGCACGGATGGAAGAGGATTGCGGATCGCCCAGGCGGAGATATTGGCGTTCATCGCGCCACCTCGCGCTCTTCCAGGGTGAAGGCAGCAAGATGATCCTCGGCGGGTCGACCCGAGGCGGCGACCAGGGGCCTGACCCTGTCCTCGGCTTTTAGGAACCCGCCCGATTTCAATACGACCATCTCGCCATCACTGACGCCGTCGACGATCTCGACCAGTCCGTCCTGACGCGCCCCGGTCGTTACCTGCCGCAGGTCGATCACACCGTCGCGCACCACAAGGATATTGCTGCGGCCGCCGGCGGTCTTTACCGCACTGCCGGGAAGCAGGATGTTGCGCCGTGCCGAGGCATTGATGGTGCCCCGCGCGAAGGCTCCCGGTTTCAGACCGGACGTCTCGTCAAGTTCGACACGCACTTCGCCGCTGCGCGTCGCGGCATCGAGACCGGCTGCGTTCAGTCGCACGGTTCCACCGAGCGAGCCTTCGTACCCGAACAGATTGATCTCTGCGCGCATGCCTTCACCGAGCCGCAGGAAGCTGGTTTCCGTCACCTGTGCGACGAATTCAACGACTGCGTCCCTGGCGATGACGAAGAGCGGAGCCGCCGATCCGGACGTCATGGCGCCGATGCGGGCGGTTCTTCGCAGCACCAGGCCGGCCTCGGGCGCCCTCACCGTACTGCGCTCGATCGTCAGCTCGATCTCGCGCCGCTCGCGGGCAACAAGTTCCATGTCGGCTTCGGCAAGCGCCACGGACTGGCGTGCAAGGCCGAGTTCCGCGAGAGCACGGGCATGGGCATTTTCATGCTCGTCCAGAACCTGTTGCGACACCGCGCCTCGCGGCTGCAATGCACGGCTGCGCTCCAGTACCCGGCGGGCCTGTGTCTCGGCCACCGATGCGACATCGAGTCTGCTCATCTCCACCTGCATGGCGGCCCTGGCGCGCAGGATGCTGATCGCGTTCTTGTCGAGGAGCATGACTGCTTCGGTCGTGTCTATGATGGCGAGCGGCTGTCCTTTCTGGACACTCTGCCCCACCTCCGCCAGGATCTTTTCGATCGCCTGGCCCTGGACGAGAGGATGGACATCGACCTCTTCCCTTGCGGCCAGCGAGCCAACGACCGGGATCTTTTCCGTCACGGCGCCCTGTCGCGCGACGACGACCGTAACCGGCATCTGCTCTTTCGCGTGAGAGGCAGAGAGCGGAACAAGCCAGAGCAATGCGGCGCTTGCCAAAAAAAGCACTGCGACGATGCGCGCCGGCGACAAGACTGACAGGGACAACCCACCCATGAAACGACCTTCCGTTTGATCCGCGGGCCAGTTGCCTATGCGGATGATCCGGATCAGACCGTAGCGATAAGACGAACGACGGAGATGTCATCGCGTTAAGAAACGTTGCGAGCGGTCGCGATCAGGTGAGATGGAAAGATGTGAGGAGAATCGACGACCTAACCGAGAACGGCCTAGTCTCGCACGGATCCCGATTCCGTGTGGATCCACCGGTTGAACAGCGCCATCGACTGGCTCAAGGGCAGATTGCGCGGCCGGGTGAACCAATAGCCATGGTCACTACGATACCCCAGCCCGGCCGGGTTTACCAGGCGGCCTGCGGCAAGCTCCTCGACGATCAGCCCATGGGGTATCAGCGCCATGCCCTGTCCTGCGAGAGCTGCACGAATGACCATCGTATAGTAACCGAAACGCATCGTGTGCCGCGCCTCGAGCCCTTTGTTGCCGTGAAAGGCGGCCAGGAAGGGCCAGTGAAACGGCGTCTGGGGGTGTTCGAGCATCACGCCCTTCGACGCCGCCTCGATCGTGGCCGGCTCACCAATCTTCTCCCAGTAGGAAGGCGCGCTGACGAGCCGGATGTCGTGGCCAAACAGATATTCGCCCTCTTCGTCGTCCACTGGTTTCACGACAAAGCGAACCATGCCATCCGGCACTTCCGTCTGTGTCTTCGACACGAATGTGGTGAACTGGACTTCGATTTCCGGATGCGCCTCGGTGAATTGTGCAAAGCGCGGCAGAAGCCAGCGGTCACCAAAGATCGGCGGCACCTGGAGGCGTAGCACGCGCGGGCCAGGTTTCATTCGCGCCACCTTCAGCGCGGCATCCTCCATCGCCTTGATCGCCGTGCGCGCGTGCTCGATGTAGATGGCCCCGAGTTCGGTCGGCACCATGCCGTTCGGGGTCCGCAGGAACGCCGGACCGCCGATCAACTCCTCCAATCCCAGCAATTGCTTGCTGACGGCACTCTGCGACAATGAAACGGGCTCGGCCGCCGCACTTGTGGATCCGCGCTCGGCAACAGCCAGCAGGACCTGTAGCGCCGTCATCGACGGAAATTGTTTGCGACCCGACACTTCAAACCCACGCGGAACATTAGTCAAATCCAGACTAGGGGTGACGCAGCCCCATGGCTAGTCGTTTTTGTCATAAGCCAAGTCATTTTCTTCGTTTGCCGCAAATGCGGCCACGTGGAATCTTTGCCTAAATTTACAACAAACAAGGGAACACATATGTCGGAGCCGACACAGCTCTGGGGTGGACGTTTCAAGTCCGGCCCATCCGAAGCGCTTGCCAATCTTTCCCGCGCGCACCCTTCCTATTTCCGTCTGTATCGTGAAGATCTTGCCGGTTCCCGCGCCCATGCATCGGAACTGAAGCGCGCCGGCGTGTTGGACGATGCTGAATTCGTGACCATCCGCGAAGCGCTCGACCAGATCGAAGCCGACATTGCGGAAAAGCGCGAGCAGCCAATCGCCTCCGACGAGGACATCCATACCTTTATCGAGCGCCTGCTGATGCAGCGTCTCGGCACGCTCGGCGGCAAGCTGCGTGCCGGCCGTTCCCGCAACGACCAGACGTCCAACAACACCCGCCTCTATCTCCGCCGCATGGCCCGTGAGCTCTCGCGCGGCATCATCGAGGTGGAGAAGGCGCTCGTTGCGCAGTCCGCCAAGCATGTCGAAACGGTCATGCCGGGCTTTACTCACCTGCAGCCTGCGCAGCCGATCGTGCTTGGCCATCACCTGATGGCCCATGCCCAAAGCCTGCTGCGCGATCTGGAGCGCTTCGAGGAATTCGACCGCCGCTTCGACCGTTCGCCGCTGGGTGCCGCCGCACTCGCCGGCTCCGGAATTGCGTGCCGTCCCGATCTTTCTGCCCTTGAACTCGGCTATTCTGCAGCTTGTGAGAACTCGATCGACGCCGTTTCGGCTCGCGATCACGTCGCGGAATTCCTGTTCATCTGCTCGCTGGCGACGGTCAGCCTGTCGCGGCTTGCCGAGGAAATCTGCATCTGGGCTTCCAAGCAGTTCAGCTGGGTGAAGCTGCATGACAGCTATTCGACCGGCTCCTCCATCATGCCGCAGAAGAAGAACCCGGACATCGCCGAGCTGACGCGCGGCATGACCGGCACGCTGATCGGCAATGTCACCGGCTTCCTGGCCACGATGAAGGCGATGCCGCTCGCTTACAACCGCGATCTCGCGGAAGACAAGCGTGTGCTGTTCGAGAGCATCGACGTTCTGGAACTGATCCTTCCGGCTTTCGCCGGCATGGTCGAGACACTGGAATTCGATGTCGCCAAACTGCGCGAAGAAGCGCCCAAGGGCTTCACGCTCGCAACCGAAGTGGCCGACTGGCTGGTATCGGAGGGCGTGCCCTTCGCCCAGGCGCATGAGATCACCGGTGCCGTGGTTCGTTATTGCGAAGAGCGCGGTCACGATCTGGCCGGCCTCACCGCCGAAGATCTGCCGAAGATCGATGACCGCCTGAAGCCCGGCGTGCTCGACGCCATCACGCTTGAAGGCGCGCTGGCAAGCCGAACAGGCTACGGCTCAACGTCGCCGGCCCGCGTGCGCGAGCAGATCGAGCGTTTCAACGCGGCACTTGAAGGCAAGGTACGTTTTGCTACGGTCGACATTCTGCCGGCCAGCGCGGCGGCTTCGTCCGAAATTTCCCGAGGTGCCCGATGAGCACAGCCGAAACGTCTCCCACCACGCTCGAACAGAAATACGAGATCGCCCATTTGAAGCTGGTGCCGAAGCGGCATATCGGCCGCACGGTCGCGGCCGGTATCGTGCTTCTGCTGCTCGCGGCGCTTATCCGCGCCTTCAGCGTAGGCCAGATCGAATGGTCCTATGTCAGCGACTTCCTGTTCGCGCCGGTCATTCTCCAGGGCCTCGTCAACACGCTTGTCATGACGGTCGCGGCAATGGCGATCGGCATCGTGCTCGGCGTCGTCGTCGCCATCATGCGTATTTCCGGCAATCCGGTCCTGTCCTGGATCGCAATCGGCTATCTCTGGCTCTTCCGCGGCGCGCCGGCTCTGCTGCAGCTGATGATCTGGTTCAACCTAGCGCTGATCTTCCCGACGCTCGGCATTCCCGGCCTGTTCGAGTTCCGTACCGTCGACGTCATGACACCGTTCGTCGCGGCCATGCTCGGCCTCGGAATCCAGCAGGGCGCTTACACCTCGGAAGTCGTTCGAAGCGGCCTCCTGTCGGTCGATGCCGGCCAGTATGAGGCCGCCCGCACGATCGGCATGACGCAGATGAAGATGCTGCGCCGCATCGTGCTGCCGCAGGCCATGCGCGTCATGGTGCCGCCGGTCGGCAACGAGGTGATCGGCATGGTCAAGCTCACCTCGCTTGCCAGCGTCATCCAGTTTTCCGAAATCCTGCACAATGCGCAGGTCATCTACTATGCCAACACCCGCGTTCTCGAACTGCTGCTGGTGGCAAGCTTCTGGTATCTCGTCGTGGTGTCCGTTCTGTCCGTCATCCAGCAGCGCATCGAGCGCTATTATGGCCGCGGATCGAAATCCATCAGAGCATCGATGTGAGGTTGGACATGACAAAGGATATTCTGGTCAAGGCGATCGACGTCACCAAGAGCTTCGAGGCCTTCAAGGCGCTCGACAAGGTCGGCATGGAAGTGAAGCGCGGCGAAGTTGCCTGCATCATCGGGCCCTCGGGCTCCGGCAAGAGCACGTTCCTGCGCTGCATCAACCTGCTCGAGCGGATGGACGAAGGCGCCATCTGGGTCAATGACGAGCTGATGGGCTATCGCCGCGACGGCAATAATCTGCATGAGTTGAGCGACAAGGAAATCTCCCGTCAGCGCCGCCGCATCGGCATGGTGTTCCAGCGTTTCAACCTCTTCCCGCATCTGACGGCAGTCGAGAACGTGATGGAAGGACCTATCCAGGTGCTTGGCCATCCGGCGGCCAAAGCCCGCGAGGAGGCACTCGCCCTTCTCGCCCGCGTCGGCCTGGGCGACAAGGCGAACCACTATCCGTCCGAGCTTTCGGGCGGCCAGCAGCAGCGCGTGGCGATCGCCCGCGCCATGGGTATGCAGCCGGACCTGATCCTGTTCGATGAGCCGACCTCGGCGCTCGATCCGGAACTGGTCTCGGAAGTGCTCGACGTGATGAAGGATCTGGCAGCTTCGGGCATGACGATGATCGTCGTCACCCACGAGCTCGGCTTTGCCCGCAACGTTGCCAATACCGTCACCTTCATGGAGGCGGGCAAGGTGGTGGAGACCGGGCCGGCCTCTGAAGTGCTGACCGCGCCGAAGAGCGCGCGCACCGCCGAATTCATCAGGGCCGTTCACGCCTGACATGATCGGGCCGGCGGCAGCGCCGGCCTGCGGACCAAACAAGACACCAATACAGCCAACCGCGAAAAGGGGAACTTTCATGAAAACTGCTCTCATTGCCCTGACGGCAATCCTGGCCTCGACGGCCGTCCATGCCGAAGGCCTGCCGGAGCGCATCAAGTCGGCCGGCAAGATCGTCGTCGCCAACACGCCGAACTACCCGCCGATGGAATACAAGGACCCGGCGACCAACACGCTGATGGGCCTCGACATCGATCTCGGCCTGGCGCTTGCCAAGCAGCTCGGCACCACGGTCGAATGGTCCGACATCGGCTTCGAACAGATGGTCCCGTCCGTCACCACCGGCCGCGTCGACCTCATCCATTCGGGCATGAGCGATCTCGAGAAGCGCCGCGAAGCGCTCGATTTTGTCGACTACATGAAGTCCGGCGCCCAGTTCTACACGGTCGCCGCCCGCAAGGACGAGCTGAAGACCGAGACCGACCTCTGCGGCAAGTCCGTCGGCATGAGCCGCCGTACCTCCTTCCCGGATGAAACCGCGAAGTGGAGCGCTGCCAACTGCGAAGCCAAGGGCCTGCCGGCCATCAAGGTCGTCGGCACCGAAGGTTCTGCCGATGCCCGCACCCAGCTGAAGCAGGGCCGCGTCGACGCCGCCGTCCAGGGTTCGGAAACCGTTCCCTACCTGATGAACCTGGAAAAGGACGCCTATGTCGCGATCGGCAAGCCTTACACCGCCGTCTACCAGGGCATCGGCTTTGCCAAGAAGGACACCGAGCTGCGTGACGCCTATATCGGCGCGATGAAGGCGATCATGGCAAGCGGCGAATACAAGACGATCCTTGCCAAGTGGAACCTCGAAGCCGCAGCGCTCGACGGCATCTACGTCAACGGCGCAGCCGTAAAGTAAGACTGCCATTCGGCACGACGGGCACCTGCCGCCAGCCTATGGCTACCGGCAGGTTGGCGGACCACTCCCGTCCTGCATCCGGATACCGGGCCATCGCTCCTGATGGCCCGGTTCCAGCCAACGCATTATTGGGGTGCCTTTCATGGCCTATGACCTTTCTCCCCGCCCGCTCAATCCAGCGCCCTCGACGCCGCCGATGACTTGGCCGAACGGCGCGAAAAGTGCGCTGTTCATCGGCTTCGACGTCGATGCCGAGACTGCCTGGATCGGCAACACCCCGTCCAATGTCGACCGCATGGTGACGACCTCCCATGGCGGCTACGACGCTCGTGTCGGCATTGCGAAGATCGTCGAGCTGATGGACGAGCTTTCACTGCCGGCAACCTTCTTCATTCCCGGCTGGACGGCATTGGCGCATCCGGCGCAATGCGAGGCGATCCTAAAGGGGGGGTACGAGATCGGCCATCACGGCTATCTCCACAAGTGCCCGGATCGGGACAAGCTGGAGGAGGCATTTGAAGAGATCGACCGCGGCTATGAGGCACTGAAGCATGTGCTCGGCGTGCGGCCGATCGGCTATCGCGCACCATCCGGCGAAAATTTCCCGGAGCTTCTGGCCCATCTCTCCAAATCCGGAATGCGATATTCCAGCTCCTTCCGCGACGACATCCTGCCCTATCGCCATGCCGAGCACGGCGGCGAGCGTGGCCTGATCGAGATCCCGGTCAACTTCACCTTCGACGACTGGAATTTCGGCATGACGAGCCGCACGAGTTCGCGTCCGATCTTCGGGCGCGACGCCGTGCTGCAGATGTGGATCGATGAATTCGAGGCGACCCATGCCTGGGGCGGCGTCACGACACTCGTCCTGCATCCGCAGGTTTCCGGCCGGCCGATGCGCTGGCACCTGCTGCGCGATTTCCTGAAGCACGTGCAGGCAAAATCCGACGTCTGGATTGCCACGGGCGAACAGATCGCCGACCATTTCGAAGCGCTGGAAGCGGCGCGCGCAAACGCCTGAAATAACGGGGAGAGACGGACATGACATTCCACAAGAACAAACTGGAAGAGCTGCGCGCGAAATACGGCGAAGGCCATGGTGGCAGCATCCATGACCCGGAATTCCGCGCCGTAGCAGACCGCATTTTTTCGGCGAGCGGCACCCGTGCCGCGCCGTATGCCGGCGTCCCGACCTTTCTCGACGCGCCGCTGATGACGGTCGACACGGAACATCCGGATTTTGGCGACCTGCAGGTGGCTTTGATTGGCGTGCCGATGGATCTCGGCGTGACCAACCGTCCGGGCTCGCGCTTCGGGCCGCGGGCCGTGCGCACCATTGAGCGCGTCGGCCCCTATAACCACGTATTGAAGACCGCGCCGACCTTCGAGATCAAGGTCGCCGATATCGGCGACGTTGCCTTCCGAAGCCGTTACCGGCTGGAGATGAGCCATGAGGATATCGAAAAGCGCCTCAATCAGGTCGTCGATGCCGGCGTCATCCCGCTGTCCGTCGGTGGTGATCACTCTATCACCCACCCGATCCTCAAGGCCGTGGGCAAGGACAGGCCGGTTGGCATGATCCATATCGATGCCCATTGCGACACCGGCGGCGCCTACGACCTGACAAAATTCCACCATGGCGGTCCGTTCCGCAACGCGGTGCTCGACGGCGTGCTGGACCCGACCCGGGTCATCCAGATCGGCATTCGCGGCGCGGCCGAATATCTCTGGGAATTTTCCTACGAAAGCGGCATGACCGTCATCCATGCCGAGGAGATCGACAAGATGGGCATTGAGGCCGTCATCGCCAAGGCACGCGAAGTGGTGGGCGATGGCCCGACCTATCTCTCCTTCGACATCGACAGCCTCGACCCGGCCTTTGCGCCCGGAACCGGCACGCCGGAAATCGGCGGCCTGACCAGCCGCCAGGCACTCGACATCCTGCACGGTCTGAAGGGGCTGAATTTCGTCGGCGGCGACGTCGTGGAAGTGGCGCCGCAATATGACACGACCACCAACACGGCCCATGCCGGCGCGCAGATGCTGTTCGAGATCCTCAGCCTGATCCGCTTCAGCCCGGCTATCGCCGGCAACTGAGCAGCTGTCGGCGATCCACAACAGATAAATGCGCCATGCCCTGATGGGTTCGGGCATGGCGCATGTCTTCAAACCGGTCGATCAACATGAGCCTTTTGCTTGGCTCGGTTCCAGCTAGAATGCTCTCGAAGCGGCGACTCTCAACGCAACCGACGCCGATTTGAGGAAATTCCGCGATGCCGCCCAAGGCTGCACGTAAGCCTGTCCATGAGCCGATAGTGGCTTCCCCGACGGATTCCTTCGTCTGGCGACGCGATGACTACCCGTTGCCCTGGAGCGTGTGGAACGCGCACCCGGAATGCGAAATCCATCTGATCTGCAACGCGGGGGGCACCTGTCATATTGGCGATTATGTCGGCAGCTTTGCGGCTGGAGATCTGTTCATGGCAGGGCGCGGGCTTGCCCATAACTGGGTTACCCCGCTTGCTCAGGATGAGGTGATAGAGGGCCGCGACCTGCTTATCCAGTTCGATGAGGATCGCGTTTTGCGGACGGCCAGCGAATGGCCGGAACTTGCAAGCCTGAAGTCCTTTCTGCTCGCTGCTCGCCGGGGCATGGTTTTTGAAGGCGAGACCAGGACGACAGGTGCGCGACTGATGGAGGCAATAGGAGAAGCCAGCGGTGTGGAACGTCTGTCCCTGTTTCTTCGCCTGCTTCATGTGCTTTCTTCGAGCACGGAGAAGTGGCTTCTCTCATCGGAAGACTTTGCACCGAATTCGGATCTCAATTCCCATCGAGCCATTCGTGACGTCTTGAGCTGGATGGCCGAAAATTGCGCCGACGACATCCGTCTCGCGGATCCGGCTGCGCGCGTCGGCATGACCGAGACCTCTTTCTCGCGCTTCTTCAAGCGCCACACCGGTACGACTTTCAGCCGCTACCTCAGCGAATTGCGCATCGCCAAGGCCTGTCAGGCCCTCGATCGAACAGAACTTGCTGTCACGGAGATTGCGGCGGAGGTTGGATATGACAACCTCTCCAACTTCAATCGGACGTTCCGCCTGCTGCGCGGCATGACACCGAGCCGATATCGGACAATCAGGCGGAAAACCCGAAACTGACGCTATTTTTCCAAAATAGCGCGCACCATCGTCCTCTATTGGCGCAAGTGAGATAAAATTTCATCATATTTGTGCATCGCGGGCGCTAGTCTTGAGAATAGCAGCGGGCTAGTTCTCTGTTTCCATCGCCGGGATCTCTCCGCTTATCGAGTTCACCGGACAGATCCCGAAAACATTCGGGTATTCTGCAAACAGAAGCATTCAAGGGAGGCTTAGATGTCAGGACGGCTGCAAGGCAAGAACGCAATGATCACAGGCGCTGGACGGGGCATTGGCCTTGCCTTTGCCAAGGCCTACATCGCAGAAGGCGCGCGCGTCGCCATCTGTGACATCGATATCGCCCGGGCCGAGGCCGCGGCCAAGGAACTCGGCGATGGCGCCATCGCAGTCAGGATGGACGTCACCAGCAAGGACAGCATCGAGGAGGCTGTCGCCAGAGTCGCGGAGACTTTCGGCAGCATCGACATCCTGATCAACAATGCCGCCCTCTTCACCGCCGCGCCCATTGTGGACATCACCGAGGCGGACTACCGGAAGGTGTTCGACGTCAACGTCTATGGCCCTTTGTTCACTCTTCAGGCGGTTGCCAAGCAGATGATCGCCCAGGGCAAAGGCGGCAAGATCATCAACATGGCATCACAGGCTGGCCGGCGCGGAGAACCGCTCGTCGCGGTCTATTGTGCCACGAAGGCTGCCATCATTAGCCTGACGCAGTCGGCAGCCCTGAACCTCATCGAACACAAGATCAACGTCAACGCCATCGCCCCTGGCGTGGTGGACGGCGAACACTGGGATGGCGTCGACGCATTTTTCGCAAAATACGAAAACAAGGCGCCGGGCCAGAAGAAGAAGGAAGTCGGTGCCGCCGTACCTTACGGGCGTATGGGGACTGCCGAAGACCTTGCGGGCATGGCAGTCTTTCTCGCATCGGCCGATTCAGATTACGTCGTGGCGCAGTGCTACAACGTCGACGGCGGCCAGTGGATGAGTTGAGCTGGAAATACGGCGGCCCGCCCGAGGCCGCCGTCATCCATCTCTCTGCAAGAAGTGCGATGTACCGCGCGGTCTACATGGCGCCGAACAGGGCTTTCTGAGCGATCTTCAAGGCACCGATCGCATCGTGGCGGCTCTGCGCTTCCGCCAGCGCTTCGACATCGAGTGCGTCGAGCCCTTTCGATGCGGCCTTGAGGAAGTCGATGGCGTGATTGGCGGTAGCCACACTGTCTTCGCGGAACGGAAACTGGTCGAGCTGCCAGACGCCTTCCCACTTGTTCTTTCTCAAAACATGGAAGAACTCGAAAAGCTCGATTGGATGCAGGCTGCCGGCAACGAGGTCGTCGTCCCAGGAACGGTAGTTGTCGTTCACATCCATGCCGAACAATCGGCCATAGTCGATCGCGAGCTGAGCGCTGTCGGCCGCCGACTCTCCGCCCATGATGGCGTGGCCGAAATCGAGCAGGATCCCGACATTCGGCAGGCCGATCTTCTCTATTCCGAGCAGGGTGCGAGCAACCGAGCCGAAACTCATCCGCACGCGCGGTTCGCGCGGCTTGTATTCGATGACAAATTTCAGGTCCGGATTTTCGCTCGCAAGCTGCCCGACCCCATCGAGCGAGTGTTTCCACAGCGTGCCATAGTCAACCTGGAAAGGATAATCCCAGCCGTCCTGCCCCGGCCACAGCTTGACGTAATCCGCACCGAAATAGCGGACCTGATCGCAGGCTTCCGTGACCAGCTCATGCGTGCGGCGACGAACACCCGCATCGGGATTGGTGAAAGATCCCTTGACGAATTCGCGAGTGTAGATCTCAGGCGTGATGCCGATGACACCAAGTTTGTTGCGGTCCAGTGCCTCCTTGACCTGAGCATTCGAAAAATCGCCGCCGAAGAAGGGGTAGTTGATATCCACGACCGACAGGTCCGCGACCTTGCCGGCCAGATCGATCGCTTCAATGACGCTACGTGGAGCGCCGTATCCATCGGTAGCATAGCGGTCAAGATAGGTGGCGAAATGCCAGATTCCTGCGCCAAATCGTTGTGCCGTCATTATCATCCTCCATTGCCTGTTGCCCACACGGGCGGCAAGCCCGCAATTCCTCCACCTGACTTTGTTCCTCCTCGAAACGAAGCGCTTGGCACCAGCCTACATCAAGTTACTTTTGATTACTTTCGATTTTTTCGCTTTTAAGATTGTCTCGCATAGATTGCATCGCCATTCAAGCCATATCCATGCGAAGCCGGACCGACAACTTCCCTAAATGTCGCTGCAACGCAGCATGAAGCTGGTGATTTGTCACCGCATCACCTCAAACGGAGGCCATTTTAAAAATTTATTGACACCAAACGAAAGTAATCGATAGTTGCAATCGAAAACCACGGGAGGGTGGTTTGACAACGGGAGGTCCTAATGAAACTTACGAAACGTCTATTGATGTCCGTGGTAGCGCTCGGTGTTGCCGGAGCGTTTTCGAGCTTTGCACTCGCGGCGGATACGATCGCAATCATCACACCAAGCCATGACAACCCTTTCTTCAAGGCAGAGGCTGACGGCGCCGCCGCGAAAGCGAAAGAGCTCGGCTATGCGACGATGGTTCTTGTCCATGACGACGACGCCAACAAGCAGAACGAGCTTTTCGACAGCGCCATTGCGGCTGGCGTGAAGGCTATCGTCCTCGATAATGCCGGAGCCGATGCATCTGTTGCAGCCGTGCAGAAGGCCAAGGACAAGGGCATCCCCTCGTTCCTGATCGACCGCGAGATCACCACGACAGGTGTCGCCGTATCGCAGATCGTCTCGAACAACTACCAGGGTGCCCAGCTGGGGGCCGAGGAATTCGTCAAGCTGATGGGCGAAAAAGGCAATTATGCCGAGCTCGTGGGCAAGGAATCCGACACCAATGCCGGTATCCGTTCCCAAGGCTATCATGACGTCATCGATCAGTATTCCGACATGAAACTGGCCGCCAAGCAGACGGCGAACTGGTCGCAGACGGAAGCCTACACGGTGATGGAATCAATCCTGCAGGCGCATCCCGATATTAAGGGCGTGATCTCGGGCAACGATACCATGGCTATGGGCGCCTACGCTGCGCTGGAGGCCGCGGGCCGCAAGGATGTGATCGTCGTCGGCTTCGACGGCTCGAACGACGTGCGCGATTCCATCAAGAAGGGTGGCATCAAGGCGACCGTCCTCCAGCCTGCCTATCAGCAGGCTCAAAATGCGGTCGAACAGGCCGACAAGTTCATCAAGACGGGCAAGACCGGGCTTGAAGAAAAGCAATTGATGGACTGCATTCTCATCAACGCCGACAACGCGGCCAAGCTTGAGACCTTTGCGCTGACGCAGTGACCCGCGATTACCACCCGGGGCGCGCGGTTGCCTCCCGGGTGGCGCCTGCTTTCAAGGAAGTGCGGATGCCCATGAAAATCAAGACCCTGCTTGTGGCGAGCATGCTCGCCGCGTCCCTTTCCGGCTGCAAACTGGTCAAGACCGACAATGCCGAAGCCGGTGGCGCGGCCGCCGATCCGATTGCCGAACTCGTCGAAACCACATTCGATTCCAAGCTCGTTCCGGCGCTGAACGAGAAGGCTGTGGATTTGGTTGTTTTGCGGGACGCAGTCAAAGGCGGCCTCGACAAGGCCGGCGAAAGCCATGGCGTACGCGTCGGAGGTGCTGGCGGCGGCTGGAATTTTCCGGTCAAGGGAACTGCCACCGTGGTGGATGAGAACCGCGCATCAAAGGCTGCCGTGGCAGACATAGACCTCGATGGCGACGGCACCCCGGACGCGACGCTGCAGCTTGGCCCGGTGGTCAAGGGCACGGCATTGCGGGACACCACGAACTTGTACGACTTCTCCACGTTCCGCGATCAGATCGAATACGCAAAACTCGGTAGGGCATTGAACGACAAGGCCGTTTCCAAGCTCCCTGGGCCCGACAGTACACTCAAGGGTAAAAAGGTCGACTTCGTCGGTGCCGTGGTGATGCGCTCCGCCGGTGAAAAACCGCTCATCATGCCGGTCTCGATAAAGGTGGCGCCATGAGCCAAGCCGAGACGAGCGAGCTCAACCCTATCGGCCTTTCCATCCGCAACGGCTCGAAGATCTATCCGGGCACCCAGGCGCTGAAGAATGTCGATTTCGACTTGCGCATGGGGGCGGTGAACGTCCTCGTTGGCGAAAATGGTGCCGGCAAATCGACGCTGATGAAAATCATCGCCGGCGTGGAGCAGTTGAATGGCGGCACGATCGAACTGGACAGCAAGCCGATCGTGTTTGCAGATAAGTCCGATGCTGCCCGGCATGGCGTCGGCATCGTATTTCAGGAACTCAATCTGTTTCCGAACCTGACCGTCGCGGAAAACATCTTCGTTGGACACGAGAGAACGCGCGGCGGCATTCATATCGACCGGCAGGCGCAGGCTGCGACAGCACGGACGCTGATGAAGCGGCTAGAACAGGACATCGATCCGGACGTAACCCTCGGCAGCCTGCGGATAGGCCAGCAGCAGATCGTCGAGATCGCCAAGGCTCTGGCCGAAGATGCCCGCATCCTCATCCTCGACGAACCGACATCCGCCCTTTCGGCTGCCGAGGTCGAAGTGCTGTTCAGAGTCATCAACGACCTCAAGAAGCAAGGCGTCGGTATCGTCTATATCTCCCACCGGCTGGAAGAGCTGATCCGTATCGGTGACTACATCACCGTCCTGCGTGACGGCGTCATCACCGGATCGCGGACGATGAAAGGCGTCGATATTCCCTGGATCGTCGCCAACATGATCGGCAGCGCCTCAAAGGAATTCCCGAAGACCGTCGATCATAACCTCGGGGACGAGGTTTTTCGCGTTGAAGGAATTTGCCTCCCAAGCCCTGCCGGCGGCTACGCGGTCGATCACATGTCGCTCTCCGTGCGCGCCGGGGAAATCGTCGGTCTTTACGGCCTGATGGGCGCCGGGCGGTCGGAACTGCTGGAATGCATCATGGCACAGCATCCGAATTCATCCGGGCAGCTTTTCGTCTCCGGCAAGCCCTTGCGTGAAAAGAGCGTGGCCGGGCGCATCCGCCGCGGTCTCGCCCTCATACCTGAAGATCGCAAGCGTGATGGCCTCGTGCAGATCATGACGATCCGCGAAAACCTGACGCTATCGTCGCTCCACGATTTTACACGCGGTTTTCACCTGAGCCTGAGATCAGAAGCGGCAAAAGCCGCCGAATTCGTGAAGCGGATGGCAATCAAGATCGCCAGTCTCGAACATCCCGTGTCCAGCCTTTCAGGCGGAAACCAGCAGAAGGTGGTCATCGGGAAAGCCTTGATGACAAAACCCAAAATCCTTCTGATGGATGAGCCGTCCCGCGGTATCGATATCGGTGCCAAGGCGGAAATCTTCCGCACGATGCGACGGCTGGCAGCCGACGGCCTCGGCATTCTTTTTGTAACCTCCGATCTGGAGGAGGTTCTTGCCCTTTCCGATCGCATTCTCGTCATGGCGAACGGCAGACTGACAGGGCAGTTCCCGGCCGGAGCGAATGCTTCGGACGTCATTTCGGCGGCCACTCCCAATCTCAACAGGGTTGAAACGACATGAGCAGCATCGACGCGTCAGGCAACGTCAAGACCGTTATCGGAGGTTCCAGATCCAGGACTTCGGCGCTGCTGATGCTGCTGCACATGCGCACCTTCGTCGCGCTGATTCTGGTTTTCGCGTTCTTTGCGTTTGCCGCACCCAACTTCCTGACGACCGGCAATATGCTGATCATTTCCAAGCACGTGGCGCTGAACGCGCTGCTCGCTATCGGCATGACCTTCGTCATTATCGCGGGCGGGATCGATCTGTCGGTCGGCTCCATCGTCGGACTTTGCGCCATGGTCGCCGGTTATCTCGTGCTCTATGGCATCGATCTCAATTTTCTCGGCTTCGGTTACAGCATCCAGTTCAACACGATCGAGATCTGCCTGATCGTGCTCGTCGCGGGAATTTTCATAGGCTGGATCAACGGGTTATTGATAACCAAACTGAACGTTGCGCCGTTCATCGCCACGCTTGGGACGCTCTACGTGGCCCGAGGTGCGGCGCTTCTTTTCTCGGATGGCCGGACTTTCCCGAACCTCGCTGGCAATGCGGATTATGGTTCGAACACGTTCCGCATCATTGGTTCCGGCACATTTCTCGGATTGCCTGTTTCGGTCTGGATCATGGTCGTGGTGGCACTTGCCGCAGCCTATCTGGCTACCCGCACGCCGCTTGGCCGGCACATCTATGCGGTTGGCGGCAATGAACGGGGTGCAGCGCTGTCGGGTGTGCGCGTCGACCGGATAAAGCTGTTCGTCTACATGTTTTCCGGGCTTTGCGCGGCGCTTGTCGGCCTCATCATCTCGTCGCAGCTGCAGGCGAGCCATCCCGCAACCGGGGAAACATTCGAGCTCAATGCGATCGCCGCTGCGGTCCTGGGCGGGACTTCCATGTCCGGCGGGCGGGGCCGTATCGGCGGCACGATCGTCGGCGCCTTCGTGATCGGCATTCTGGCGGACGGCCTCATCATGATGGGTGTGTCCTCCTTCTGGCAGACCGTCATCAAGGGACTGGTCATCATCGCAGCCGTGGTGGTCGATCAGATCCAGCAGAAGCTTCAGGCGCGGGTCGTGCTGCAGCAGAACGTCAATTGAGCGTTTGATGCCACAGAACGTTCCTGTAAGGATTGAGGAGAATCGACTGGTTTCGATTGTTTGCGATTTGAGTGGTTAGGCAGGCACAGATGGAAGCAAGAGACGAGCAAGATGCTTCGGATTCGATGATAGGACTTCTGTCCGAGCCGAGACGCCGTCGCATCCTCGAATGGCTTCAGGAAGAAGGATCCGCTCGCGTCAGAGAACTTGCGGCTGCTTTTCGCGTGTCGGAAGCAACCATCCGGCAGGACCTGGAGCGGCTTGAAAACGAAGGTTTCATTACCCGCGAGCATGGCGGCGCCTACCTGAACACGGTGGGGCCGCAGACCGGAACCATGACGCTCCATCACCAAGAGAACATGGACAAGAAGCGGCGGATCGGCGCGATGGCGGCAAGCCTCGTCAAGGACGGCGAGACGCTGATCCTCGACGCCGGGACCACGACGACCGAAATCGCGACGCGCCTGACCAATCGTCGTGACCTGACGCTGATCACGAATGCACTCAATATCGCGATCATTCTGGGATCGGTTCCAACCTTCGCCGTGCACATGCCGGGCGGGCAGTTCAAATCGCCGACCCTCTCGCTATCGGGCGACAAATCGGTCGAGTATTTCCGCAATATATTCGCCGGGAAGCTGTTTCTGGCGACGGCCGGCGTCGCCCTGGATGCGGGACTGACCTATCCCAGCTTTGCCGATCTTCAGCTCAAGGAAGCAATGATCAAAGCAGCGGCGCACGTCTACCTCGTGGCCGATTCCACGAAGATCAACCGCTCATCCTTCACGCGTCTCGGATCACTGGACGTCATCAACTCATTCATTACCGACGAGGGCATTTCCGACCGGGATGCACGCGAATTTGAAAAGCGCGGCATCGAGGTCCTGATTGCGAAGTGATGCGCGTCTGCCGGAGCAAGGCTGTGCCTGCAACGGGAGACCCGGCGCAGCCTAAAACAGCGCTAGTGGATTGATCCGAAGGCCTTCAAGATACCCAGAAAATCCTCTGACTTGAGGCTTGCGCCTCCCACGAGCGCGCCGTTGACGTGATCAACACAAGCAATCTCGGCGGCATTATCCACTTTGACCGATCCTCCGTACAGGATCCGAACCGCTGCACCGTCACGGCCAAAAGCGCTGACGAGATAGCCGCGGATGAATCCGTGCAGGCCGGCGATAGCCTCAATAGTCGGCGTCCGGCCGGTACCGATAGCCCATACCGGCTCGTAGGCAATGACAAGTGAGCTGCAGGGGCCATTTGCAGGAATGGAATCCTTCAGTTGCCGCAGCAAAACGCTTTCCGTACGCCCCTCAAGCATCTCGCTTTCGGTCTCGCCAATGCAGATGATCGCCTGAAGTCCCGCTTCCAGCACCCGTTGACTTTTGCGCAGCACGTCCGCGTCGGTTTCGCTGCGACCCTGCCGGCGTTCGGAGTGACCGACGATGACCGCACGGGCGCCACTGTCAGCGACCATGGCCGCTGAAATATCACCGGTATACGCGCCATACGGTTCGCTGCTGCAATCCTGCGCGCCAATGGCCAGGCATGTGCCGGCAGACTGGTTGCTGGCAGCGGCCAGCAAGGTCGCCGGCGGGCAGATCAGGGTGTCGATGCAATGCTTGTGCTGTTCAGAGCCCTGCGCGATGAGTGCCAGTTCAGAAAGCGAATGGGCCAGCCCATGCATCTTCCAATTGCCTGCAACGAGGGGACGGATTGTGTTGGGCATAGCGATCCTACCAGGCAGTAAACCCGCCATCGACCAGAAGGTCATGGCCGGTGATGAAGGAAGCGGCGGCGCTTGAAAGAAACACGGCCGGGCCAACCATCTCGTCGACGGTAGCGATGCGGGCCATCGGTGTTTCCGATTGGAAGATCTTTAGCTGATCGGCGACTTCCGGCCGCTTGTTCATCGGCGACAGCGTGTATCCCGGGCTGATCGCATTGACGCGAAGCCCCTGCTCTACCCACTCCATAGCAAGGCTCTTCGACAGATGGATCACACCTGCCTTGGACGTGTTGTAATGCGCCTGGGACAGCCCGCGATTGACGATCGAGCCTGACATGGAAGCGATATTGACGATCGAACCCTTCTTGCGCGGCAGCATTACCCGCGCCTCTGCCTGGCAGGAGAGGAAGACGCCGGTGAGGTTGACGTCCAGCATCTGCTGCCAGCGTTCACGCGGCATATCCTCGGCCGGCATGGCATTGGCGATACCGGCCGAATTGACCGCAACCGTCAGGGCACCTAGCTCCTTTTCGGCACCTTCCACGGCTGCGGCCAAATGTTTCTCGTCTGCGACACTGCCTTCGAAGACGAAGCCCTTGCGACCATGCGCCTTCACGGCATCCAAAGTTTCGGCAAGTCCGTTTGCCGAAAGATCGAACAACGCCACATCGGCACCGGCTTCCGCGAGCCCGATGGCGATCGCCTGGCCGATGCCGCTGCCGGCGCCGGTTACGAAAGCAACGTCGCCGACGAGGGAAAAGAGTTTCATGACGGTCTCCTGAATATCGGAACGCTAAGCGGTTGCCCGTTCCATGACTGCATGGCGCGTGGCTTCCGCGCCGGAAAGGATGCCCTGGTTGCGGCCTCGGGCCATGACCAGAACCTTGTGGGAAAGGCCAAGCACCTCATCGAGATCCGAGCTGACCACAATGACGGCCATGCCCTGCTTCGCGAGCTCGGCAATGACGTCATAGATGGCGGAACGCGCGCCGACATCGATGCCGCGGGTGGGTTCGTCGAGGATTACGACTTTTGGCCCGGCCGAGATGGCCCGGGCGATGACGATCTTCTGCTGGTTGCCGCCTGAAAGTTCGCTGGCACGCTGATCAGGGCCGCCCTTGATGCCGAAGCGCTTGATTGCAGTCGTCGCAAAGGAACGGATCTCGGAGGGCGTCACCCAATTTCTCGGCGTGATGCGCGGATAATTGCCAAGCGCTATATTGTTGCCGATCGTGTGGTCGAGGACGAGCCCCTGCAATTTCCGGTCTTCCGGAACCAGCGCGATGCCGGCTGCCATCGCATCAGCCGGACTTTTCAGCACAATAACCTGCCCATCGACGGACACCGAACCGCCATTGACCGGGTCAGCACCGGCTATGGCACGGACGAGTTCGGTTCTTCCGGCACCGATGATGCCTGCAATGCCCATGACCTCACCGGCAGACACCGAAAAGCTCACATCGTGAAAATCTCCTTCTGCGGACGACAGGTTCTTCACTTCGATAAGCGGCTTGTGTGTCGGCGCGGGAAGATGCGGGAAAATGCGGTCAAGTTGGCGGCCAACCATGGCCTCGACCAGTTCAGGGACCGGAACCTTCGCGCTATCGAAATTTGCCACCAGTTCGCCGTCGCGCAGGACAATGACGCGGTCGGCAATCCGTGCGATCTCTTCGAGACGATGCGAGATATAGATGAAGGAAACACCTTCACGCTTAAGCCGTTCGATCTGTTCGAACAGCCTGTCCGTCTCCTCCCCGCCAAGGGCAGCGGTAGGCTCGTCGAGAATAAGGAAACGAGCGTTCAACGTCAGCGCCTTGGCGATTTCCACCTGCTGCTGGGCAGCAACGCGCAGATACTTGACCTTCGTGGCCGGCGATACGTTGAGGCCAAGGCGTTTCAGTTGCTCCTCGGCGCGACGATACATTTCGAGATTGTCGATGCGGCCGGAGCGGACCGGCAGGCGGCCGACAAAGATATTCTCGGCGATCGAAAGCTCGGGCAGGAGCCGCATTTCCTGATGGATGAGCCCAAGCCCTGCAGCCAGCGCGTCCGATGGCGAGACCGGCGCATAGGGTTTCCCCTGCCACTGCATCTGCCCCTCGGTCGGGATCGCGAGTCCCGCGATGATCGACGAAAGCGTCGACTTGCCGGCACCGTTCTCACCCAGCAGGGCAACGACCTCTCCCTTACTGATGTCGAAGCTGACATTCTTCAGGACAGTGATCTTGCCATAGGCTTTCGACACGTTGCGGACGGACAGGATGACTTCTCCGGCCTGGCCGCTTGCTTGATTTTCCGTCTGCCGATCGGGCTGCATGGGCATGTCGGCCTCCTTTCCGAGCATGGGATCTGCGCCCCACTTCAAGACGGGGCGCAGATTGGAGATCAGGGATGTTCCTTGATGAAGCCTTCAGCATTGTCTGCCGTGGTCAAGGTTGCCGGCTGCAGCTGTTCTGCCGGCGGCTTTTCGCCCTTGATCAGGTCGAGAGCGGACTTCAGCGCCAGTCGGCCCATGCCCTGCGTCTGCTGGGTCATCGTTGCCTTCAGCGTGCCGGCCTTGACGGCCTCGAGACCGGCGCGGTCGCCGTCGAAACCGACAATGATCGCATCCGTCACGCCGCCGACCTTGGCAGCCTGGGCGGCACCGAGCGCAAGAGCGTCAGCACGGCCGAAGAAGATGTTGATGGTCGGGTTACGCTGGAGCATGTCCTGGGCGATCGCAAAACCTTCATCCTGCATCCAGGCATTGGAGGCCTGGCGACCGGCTTCCTTGATCCCGGGGCAATTCTTCATCGCTTCCGAAAAGCCCTTGTCGCGGTCCTGCTCCGGCGTCGTACCGAGCTGTCCCTGGATGATGGCGAGAACGCCTGTTCCACCGGAGACCTTGCACACGTAATCGCCGAGTTCCTTGGCGGCGGCGACACTATCGGTGGCGATGAACGTATCGCCGGGTGCGCCCTCCGGATTGCGGTCGACCGTGACGACCGGAATGTTGGCTTCCTTGGCAGCCTTGACTGGAACGGTGGCAGCGGTCGCACCGGCTGGAATGTAGATCAGGGCCTTTACCTGGCGGGTGATCAGATCCTGGATCTGGCTGACCTGCGTGGCGCTGTCACCCTTAGCGTCGACGGTGACGACCTCGATGCCCTGTTCCTTGGCGGACTTTTCTACTGATTCCTTGATCTGGTTGAAGAAGTCAGCCTGCAGGTTGGCGACGGCGAGACCGATCGTGACCTTGTCCTGGGCCTGGGCAGCGAATGCCAGCGCCGAGAAAGCTGCGGTGGCTGCGAGCATGCGGAAAGTCTTCGTCATGTGTTCCTCCACTGAATTGACGACATTTTTGCTATGCTTGTGATTACGCGAGTCTGGAGAGCACCCTCCTCCGGTGCCGGTTATCTCCTTCTTCTTCCGAGCGTGTCGAAGGTGACGGCAGCAGCGATCACGATGCCGATCAGCACCTGCTGAACGAAGGGCGAGACACCGAGAAGGTTGAGGCCGTTACGCAGGACACCGATGATGAAGACGCCGATGACCGTGCCGGAAATCGATCCGACGCCGCCGGAGAGCGATGCTCCTCCGATGACCACGGCGGCAATCGTGTCGAGTTCGTAACCGAGACCGGCGCTGGGCTGAGAGCTGTCGAGGCGTGCAGCGAACGCGACGGCAGCAAGACCTGCAAGCGCCCCGCTGAGAGCGTAGACGACGCATGTGTTGAGGTTGACGTTGATACCGGCCAGACGGGCGACTTCCGGGTTACCACCGATCGCGAAGAGGTTGCGACCGGCAGGACGGAATTTCAGGATGATCGCAGCGATGACGGCAAGCACGATGAAAGTCGCGACCGTCATCGACAGGAAGCCGAACTGACGCACCGTCGCAAGCGAGGTGAACCATTCGGGATAGCCGACGATCTGCTTGCCTTCCGTCAGGATATTGGCAAGGCCGCGGGTGACCGACATGACCGCCAGCGTGGCAATGAAGGCCGGCAACTTGGCCACGGTGATCAGCAGGCCGGACGCAAGGCCGCAGGCCGCACCGGTCAGAATGCCGACGACAATGGCGAGCCCGAGCGGCAATCCCATCTGCCGCTCCATCACGCCCATCATCATCATCGAAAAGGCGAGCACGGATCCGACCGATAGATCGATGCCACCAATGACGATAACCAGCGTCATGCCGATGGCAAGAATGCCAAGCACGGTGACCTGATCGAGGATGTTGAGCCCGTTCCGTGCGGACAGGAAATATTCCGAGGTAACCGAAAAGAAGATGCACAACAGGATCAAGCCGACAAGCGGTCCCGACATCTTCTTCACGAACGACATGCTGATGAAGCCTGACTTCGGCGCTGTCTGTCCCGTGATTTCACTCATTTATACCTCCCTGTCGCGCTACTACTCCTGCCGCGCGATCGATTATTACTCAGTAGTTGCCCAGCCGCTCCTTGCGGGTCTCCTGGCGCTCGTGGACGGACAGGCCGCGTGAGCGTGCCACCATCCGCCGCCATTCCATTCGCATTCTCTGGCGACCGAGATCGTCCATCGCAGGCTTGAAAACAGTCCCTTCGCGCGGCAGGGCCGCGAGATCCTCCAGCGTCCAGACGCCTGCACCGATCCCGGCAAGATGGGCGGCGCCCATCGCCGATAGCTCCGCCGTCTGCGGACGCATCACCGGCACGCCGGCCATGTCCGCTTCCAGCTGCATGAGGAGGTCGTTCTTGGTCGGTCCGCCATCGACATAAAGCTGTTCGACCTTGAGATCGGATGCGAGCACCCGGTCGAGGACATCGACGATCTGATGGGCGATCGAATCCACGGCCGCGCGCGCGACCTGAGCCCGCGACGTGCCGAGCGCCACGCCGCCGATGATACCGACGGCATTCGCATCCCAGTAAGGAGCGCCGAGGCCGCCAAAGGCCGGCACGATGCTGACGCCGTTGCTGTCGGGCACGCTTGCCGCAAGCCTCGCCAGTTCGGCGGTGTCGATGTTGAGAAAATCCGCCAGCCAGACGAGCGTCGAGCCGACCGACCGGATATTGCCCTCGAATGCGTAGGCAATGTCATCTACCTGCCAGGCGATCGTGCGGCAGACGCCGAGATCGATCCGATCCGCCGGGATCGAACTGTCGTAAAGCCCCATGACCGACGAACCCGTGCCCTGGGTTGCCTTGACCTTGCCGGGCTGGAAGGCGCCGTGGGCGAAGAGAGCGGCATGCGAATCCGCCAAAACTGCAGTGACTGGGGTGCCGTCGACGAGCGGGGCAATACCGCTGACTTTGGCGAAGTCGTAACGCGACGGCACGATGCGCGGAAGCGACGCGCGCGGAATATTGAAGAGCGCGAGAAGATCGGCGTCGTAGTCGCCCTTCTCGAGATCGACGAGCTGCATGCGAGACGAATTCCCGATTTCGACCACATGATCGCCGCCGAGACGGAAGATGAGATAGGAATCGATGGTGCCGACGCAGATCTCTCCGGCCTTGGCGCGCACCCGGTCGGGGTCGACACGATCCAGCAGCCACTGCGCCTTGACGGCAGAAAACATCGGATCCAGCGGCAGGCCGGTTTTTGCCCGGATCATCCGCTGAGTCGCCTCTGGTATCGCCTCGCAAAGCTTCAGCGTCCGTTGATCTTGCCAGGAGAGAAGCGGCGACAGCGGTTTGCCGGTCGCGCGCTCCCATAAGAGGCAGCTCTCGCGCTGCGTCGAGAAGCCGACTGCGACGATATCGCCTGCGATGTGGGTTGAAACCGCCTCGCGGATCGCCGCAAGGACGCTCTGCCAGATTTCTTCGGCATCCTGTTCGACCCAGCCCGGCTGGGGTGTCGACAAACCGAGCGGGTGCTGGCCGCGCGCAACGACCTTGCTGTCACGGTCGACAAGCAGGGCTTTGGTCGAGCCCGTACCTTGATCTATCGCGAGGACGAGAGGGCCTGCCATGGATCAGCCCACCAGCTTGCGCGCAGCGTCGGCGATCCCCTTGACGGTCAGGCCAAAATGCTCGAGCAGGAAATCATTCGATCCTGTCGGGGCAAAACTGGTGACGCCGAGGAATTTCGCTTTTGCCGGATGGTTTTCGGCAAGGGTGGTCGCGACCGCAGCGCCGAGGCCGCCTTCGAGCACGCCTTCTTCAGCGACGACAAGGCCCCTGGTTTCCCGGGCGGCCTTGATGATCGTCTCCGCATCCAGCGGCTTGATCGTCGACACGTTGAGCACGCGGGCCGAAATGCCTTCCGCCTCCAGCAGCTTTGCCGCCTCCAGTGCCCGGGACACCAGCGTGCCGGTGGCAACCAGCGCCACATCCGTGCCGTCGCCGGTCACGTCGATCTTGCCGAACGTGAAAGCGACGTCGCGGTCAGCCGGAGTGACCGACGGAACCTTGTGGCGACCGACCCGCATATAGATCGGACGGCCGGACGATACCGCCCAGTCCATCGCCGCCTTGGTCTGTTCCGGATCGGCCGGAACCAGGACATCAAGGTTGTCGATTGCCCGCATCCAGCTCAGGTCTTCGATCGAGTGGTGGGTCGGGCCGAGTTCGCCATAGGCCATGCCTGGGCTCATGGCGCACAGCACGACACCGTAGTTCGAATAGGCGATATCGGCCTTGACCTGTTCCGTCGCGCGGCCCGACAGGAATGGCCCTGCGGCGCAGACGAACGGGATGAAGCCGCCATTGGCCAGACCGGCGGCAACACCCACCATGTTTTGCTCCGCTATGCCGACATTGATCAGGCGATCCGGGAACCGATCGCGGAAGGCGTTGAGATTGCTCGAGCCAACGGAGTCATTGCAGACGGCGACGATGCGGCTATCCGCTTCCGCAAGCTCGATGAGCTTCTCGGCGAAAGCGACCCGGCAATCGAAAGTATCGGCGGAAACGATGCCATGCGCGTTCATCAGGCAAGTTCCTTCAATGCGAGTTCAACCTGTTCCCTGGACGGAACCTTGTGATGCCATTCGACACGGTCCTCGATGAACGAGACCCCCTTGCCCTTGAGCGTATTGGCAATCACGGCGAGTGGCTTGCCCTTTCGATCCTGCGTAAAGGCTTTCAGCAGAGCGGCAGTGTCGTTACCGTCGATATCTGCGACTTCCCAACCGAATGAGGCCCACTTGTCGCCGAGCGGGTCAAGCGAGGCGGTATCCTCGGTGCGCGCACCCTGCTGCAGGCGGTTGCGGTCCACGATAGCAACCAGATTGTCGAGCTTTCGGTGACCGGCCGTCATTGCGGCTTCCCAGTTGGAGCCTTCCTGCAATTCGCCATCACCGAGAAAGACGAAGGTCTGCCAGTTCTTTCCCGAGAGCTTTGAGGCAACTGCCGAGCCGACGCCGATCGGAAGGCCATGGCCGAGAGGACCGGTATTGGCCTCGACGCCCTTCACCTTGCGGCGATTGGGGTGGCCGTTGAGCGCCGACAGGGGCTTCATGAAGGTTTCGAGATCCGCAACAGGGAAAAACCCGCGCAGCGCCAGAACCGAATAGAGAGCCGCCGCACAGTGTCCCTTGGAGAGGATGAGACGGTCTCTTGCCGGGTCGTCGGCTCGCTCCGGGGCTATGTTCAGCACACCGAAAGCAGCGGTCACCAAGCCGTCCGTCACCGACAGGTCACCGCCGATATGGCCGGCACGTGCGCTATCGATCGTCTGGACGATGAGGCGGCGGACCTGCTTGGCAACGAGCTTGAGTTGCTCCCCGCGCTCGGCTTCCGGCAAGTCGCGGATGGCGGCGACATCGAGCGGCTTGTTGTCTGGCCAGACTGAAATAGTCACGGCATCTCCTCCTGTAATTCCTAAGCTTGAATATTTATTCATGCTTGATTTAATATTCATGATACGGCAGGATCGACCCATGTCAAGCGTCGTTCTCAAAATTCAAAGGACAGGCAGGTCCGAAGGTATCCGCTTTGCGACTTCGTCCGGATTGCGCGAAAACTCGTGGCGTCCGCCCGCTATCGCGGTCAACTCATTCCAATGGTGGCATTTTTTTCCTATGGCTCGGAAAAGTACCGAACGGCCTGATTGGGCCGCATCGCGCGCTGTCAAGACAGGAGCCAATCACCGATGAGCCGCACCAACGAACTGCGCATGATCACCCGTGTCGCACAGATGTATCACTTGGAAGGGTTGAAACAGAGCGACATATCGGACGTGCTGCGGATTTCGCAGGCTTCCGTATCCCGCCTGCTGAAGCGGGCGGAAGCGGAAGGCATCGTCCGAGTCTCGGTCGTTGCTCCAAGCGGTACCTATCCTGATCTCGAATCTGCCATTCGCACCAAATTCGGCATCAGCGAGGTCATCGTCGCCGACTGCCGCGAGGACAATGACGACGCCGTATTTTCGGCCATCGGCATAGCCGCAGCTCACCTTCTCGAACAGACGCTGGAGGATGGCGACGTGATCGGCGTATCCAGCTGGAGCGCAACGCTTCAGCAGATGCTGGATAACATCCACCCGATTAAGCGTGTACGCGCCGAACGCGTCATCCAGCTTCTCGGCGGCATTGGCGTGCCGAGCGCACAGATCCACGCCACGCAGCTGACGACAAGGCTGGCGCATCTCATCAATGCCGTACCTCAGCTTCTGCCGGCACCTTGCGTCACCGGGTCGCCGAGATCGAAGAAAATCCTCGTCTCGGACCCGCAGGTGAAGGCGACCGTCGATCAGTTCAAACGGGTAACGACGGCCTTTGTCGGCATCGGCGCCATGTCCCCGTCGCAGAACCTCATCTATTCCGGCAACACCTTCACGCAGGCGGAACTCGAAGAGCTGGCGGGCCGCGGCGCCGTCGGCGATATCTGCCTGCGCTTCTACACTGCCGATGGCGAGCCGCTGGCAGGCGAGATCTATGAGCGTGTCGTCGGCATGACGCTGGAAGAGCTCCGCTCCGTGCCCCGCGTCATCGGCACCGCCGGCGGACAGCGCAAGACGGCTGCGATCGCCGGCGCGCTGCGCGGCAAGCTGATCGATGTTCTCATCACCGACCGTTTCACCGCGGAGCGGCTGACCGAATTCACTTAAGAAGCAAACCATATCAGGGAGGTCCCATGTCTCGCTTCACCAACAAGACCGTCGTAATCACCGGCGCCAGCCGCGGAATCGGCGCAGCAATCGCCAAACGCTTCGCACGCGAAGGCGCCAATCTCGTAGTCTCCGCAAACGAGGATTCGGTGCATGCGGTTGCGGATCAGATCAGGGCGGATGGCGGCAAGGCGATCTCGTTTGTCGGCGATGTAACCGACAAGAAGAGCGTTGTGGCACTCTATGATGCGGCGGAGAAAGAATTCGGTTCGGTCGACGTATCGATCCAGAACGCCGGCGTGATCACTATCGCGAAGATTGAAGACATGACCGAAAACGAGTGGGACAAGGTGATGGCGGTCAATACCAAGGGCGTATTCCTTTGCGCCCAGGAGGCGATTGCCCGCATCCGGAAGCACAAAAAGGGCGGCCGCATCATCAACACCGCATCCGGCCAGGCCCGAGACGGCTTCATCTACACACCGCATTACGCCGCCTCGAAAATGGGCGTTGTCGGCATCACACAGAGCCTTGCCAAGGAAGTGGCGACGGACAACATCACCGTAAACGCGTTTTGCCCCGGCATCATCGAGACCGACATGTGGGCCTATAACGACCAGGCATGGGGCAAGCTGCTCGGCAATTATGCACCCGGCGAGCTTATGAAGGAATGGGTCGAAGGCATCCCGATGAAACGCGCGGGCTCCGGCGAGGACGTCGCCGGTCTCGTCACCTTTCTCGCCAGTGACGATGCGGCCTACATTACCGGCCAGACCATCAACGTCGATGGCGGTCTGATCATGTCGTAAATCACCCTCGAACGGTCCGTTCACCGGACGGGCCGTTCCTTCATTCCAAATGCGAAGGCAGCCTCTTGCCTTTTGCTACATTAAGAACTTATGTTTGAAATGTTCTCAGGGCGGGGTGCAACTCCCCACCGGCGGTATCGGAATCAATTCCGGAGCCCGCGAGCGCCTTCAAGCAATTGAAGGGTCAGCAGATCCGGTGAGAGGCCGGAGCCGACGGTATAGTCCGGATGGAAGAGGACAATGCGAAGAACACCCTTAGCCGGGTGTGCGACGCTTGTTCGCCCAAGGGATGTTTGCGGCCGTTGTCATGACGTTCGCGAGTTGGATGCCGGTTCGCCGGCATAACCCTTGAAAGGCTTGGAAATGACTATCTCGAAAATTGAAGATGCGATTGAAGCGATCCGCCGCGGCGACATGGTTGTCGTGGTCGACGACCAGGATCGCGAGAACGAAGGCGACATCGTGATCGCCGCCGATGCCGTGGCGCCGAAGGATATTGCGTTCATGATGAACCATGCCCGTGGCCTGGTCTGTATTGCAATGGAAGGCGAGCGGCTCGATGCACTCGATATTCCGTTGATGGTGAGCCGCAACACCGAATCCCTCAAGACCGCCTTCACCGTCTCCGTCGACTACATTCCCGGCACGACGACCGGCATTTCGGCAGCCGACCGCACAGCCACGGTACGCGCTCTTGCCGAAGGCAGTGCCAGACCGGAAGACTTCGCCCGCCCTGGCCACATCTTCCCCCTGCGGGCACATCCGGACGGTGTCCGCGCCCGGCCAGGCCATACGGAAGCCGCGGTCGAGCTCGCACGCCTCGCCGGTCGCGCTCCGGCCGGCGTCATTTGTGAGGTCGCCAATGACGATGGCACGATGGCACGTCTGCCGCATCTGGAGATCTTCGCCGAAAAGCATGGACTGCTTGTCGTAACGATCGAGGATCTCGTCACATTTCTGGAAGACCGTGAACGGCTGACGGCCGCGGCCTGACCTGATCGGGGGCAGCGATTTCGAGGCTGCTCTGTGCCTTGTCGCGCCCCCATTTTTCAGGCAATTGCTAAGCCGCCGCCCCCTCCGAAAAGCACAGAAGCCGAGATGCGCGAGGCAACGCTGGTTCCCGTCGGAATGCTGACGATCGAGGCATCGTCGCTTCATTTTAATGCAATGACCGCTGGAATTTCTTTGCCTGATTGGCAGGCTCTTTGTGCGATCGTTGCTCGACACTCAACCCGACATCTTGTTTTGCTGGCATTGTTAGGGCGCAATTTGCGCCGGGCGATGCTTTGGCACCAACCTTGCTTCCTGCATTGATGGTGAAGCCCGGGACGAATGCACAACGCTTTTGTGAGTACACATGAACCAGCAAGTTTTGATGTCTGATCTTTCAACCGCAGAGCAATCGAGCCTTGCGATTGCCGATATCAGGGCAGACTTCCGCGAAGCGATGTCGAAGCTCGGAGCAGCGGTCAATATCGTCACGACGGACGGTCCGGCCGGAAAGGCGGGATTCGCGGCAACTGCGGTCTGCAGCGTCAGCGATACGCCCCCGATGATGCTTGTCTGCCTGAACCGATCGTCTTCAGCCTATGCCGCAACAATCGAAAACGGGGTGATCTGCATCAACGTGCTTTCCGCGGACCACGAACCGCTCAGCCGCCTCTTCGGCGGCAAGACGCCGGTTGAAGAACGGTTCGGCGGCGCGAGCTGGTCAGCGCTTGAGACCGGCGCCCCCGCCCTCGATGGAGCCCTGGCATCCATCGATTGCAGGATCCGCACCGTTGCCGACGGCAACAGCCACGACATCCTGATCTGCGAGGTCGAGGCAATAAGGCAGAAATCCGAAGGCGACGGCCTTGTCTACTTCAAGCGCAGATATCTTGCTCTCCAGGGTGAGGCCTGAACGGCCCACCAGGGATTGCGATGGGTTTGAACAAGTCGCCGCTGAGCGTCGATCACATTTGTCGTGAGCGACATGGACGGGTGGTGCCAAAGCGTCTATCACCACCTGCGACTGTTGCCCCGCGAGGCCGATAGGGCTCGCCCAATCGAATGGTTGTCGACATGGACATTTCTTCTCCTTCCCGCCTCACCGAACTTGCCCACGGCGGCGGCTGCGGCTGCAAGCTCGCGCCCGCCGTGCTGCAGAAGCTCCTCGCCGGCCAGCCGGCCGCACAGCCCTTCAGCCAGCTTCTCGTCGGAAATGAAATGTCCGACGATGCCGCGGTCTGGCAGATCGATGACAATACCTGCGTCATCGCCACCACCGACTTTTTCATGCCTATGGTCGACGATCCCTATGACTTCGGCCGGATCGCCGCTGCCAATGCTATTTCCGACGTCTATGCCATGGGCGGCAAGCCGATTATGGCGCTCGCCATTCTCGGCATGCCGATCAACAAGCTGGAGCCGGAAACGATCGGCAAGATCCTCGAAGGCGGCGCCGCCATCTGCGGACAGGCCGGCATTCCGGTTGCAGGTGGCCATTCGATCGATTCGGTCGAGCCGATCTACGGGCTTGCCGTGATCGGCATCTGTCATCCCTCCAAGGTACGTCGCAACGGCGGCGCCAAGGCCGGCGACACGCTGATCCTCACCAAAGGCATCGGCATCGGCATCTATTCCTCGGCGATCAAGAAGAACGCGCTGCCGAAGGAAGCCTATGACGAGATGATCGCCTCGACGACGCTGCTCAACAAGGTCGGCACCGAACTCGCCGCCAGCGCGGATGTGCATGCCATCACTGATGTGACCGGCTTCGGCATTCTCGGCCACGGGCTGGAAATGGCCCGCGCCTCCAATCTCACGCTGCGCCTCAAGCTCGCCGATATTCCATTCCTGACCAAGGCGGAAGAACTGGCCGAGAAAGGCTTCATCACCGGCGCCTCCGGCCGCAACTGGGCAAGCTATGGCGATGCGATCACCCTGCCCGCAGGCATGCCGGACTGGCAGCGTATGCTGCTCGCCGACCCGCAGACCTCCGGTGGCCTGCTGGTCGCCTGCAGCGCCGAAAAGGCGGACGAACTGCTGGAGACGATCCGCGCCGCGGGCTATCCGCTGGCCAGCATCGTCGGTTCGGTGGAACAGGGCCCGGCCGCGATCGTCGTCGACTGACTGTTCACCCGGAACAAGGGCATGGGATTGGCGTTGAAGGGTACGTCCTTAAGGAGTTACCCATGTCCGTTCCTGCTCCCCACTGTCACAAATTTCTCGGTGCCGCCGCAGCTCTGATGCTCTTGTCCGCAGGGGCGGTCTCCGCTCAAACGGGAGCCGCCGGGACGCCCCCGAGCGATCAAAGCCTCGAAAACAAGGGGGCCTGCGATCCCGCCAGTGTAGCCGAGGCTGCGACCAAGGCGGACACTCATTCGGCGGCCGGTACGTCGCCCGGCAATACGGGATCAACGGGCTGGACCGGCGGCACGGGCGGCGCCCACACGGCAACCAATCCTGCCGGTGCCCTGCCGGAATCGAAGACGTGGCAGCCGCCGACGGCGCGCGGGCTGGATCTCGCCATGGCAGTGCCGGCAAAGGCTCCGGCCGACAATGCCGGCCAAGCCGGCAAGGGCTGCTGAGCAACAGCCTTACAGTCGAAATCAAAAAGGATTGATAGTTACAATTTCTGTTCCCATGCGACCTGCTAGGGAGTATGGCGAGGCGACATTCTATCGCATAGCCTACAGGAGTTGGATCATCATGTTGAATCGCCGTCATTTCCTTGCGAACGCCGCCACGGCATCGCTCGCGGCAGCTTTTGTTTCCAAGGGCTCTCTTGCTTTCGCCGATGAAAAGAAGGCTGGCGCCTGGCGCACGTTCGACGTCACCACCAAGGTAGACCTCACCGATGTCACCGGCCCGGCCAAGCTCTGGTTGCCCGTAATCCAGTCCGCCGGCGAATACCAGTCGGCTTACAGCCCGCGCTGGGTGTCCGACAGCAAATCGGTCGAAATGAAGAAGGACGCGGCTTCCGGTGCCGATGTTCTCGCAGCAGAATGGAATGCTGACGGCGAACGAACGATCGAATTCGTCCAGACCGTCCAGACGCGCAACCGCAGCGCCGACGGCGTTACAGTTCCGCAGGCTGAACTCGATGCCGCCCTCGTCGGCACGCCGAGCGCCCCGATCGACGGCATCGTCAAGGAAACGGCGATGAAGATCGTCGGCTCCCGCGAGAAGGATGAGGACAAGGCCCGTGCAATCTACGACTGGGTTGTCGAGAACACCTTCCGTGACGCCAATGTTGCCGGCTGCGGCGTGGGCAACGTCAAGGACATGCTGGAGACCGGCTATTTTGGCGGTAAGTGCGCCGACATAAACAGCCTTTTCACCGCGCTTGCACGCGCCGCCGGCCTGCCGGCCCGCGACGTCTTCGGCGTCCGCGTCGCCACATCCGAGCAGTTCAAGGCACTCGGCCGTGCCGGCGATATCACAGGTGCCCAGCACTGTCGCGCCGAAGTCTACCTTCAGGGCCAGGGCTGGGTCCCGGTCGATCCGGCAGACGTCCGCAAGGTCGTGCTGGAAGAGAAGCTGCCGCTCGACAATGATGCTGTCCAGGCTTTCCGCGCCAAGGCTTTCGGCAACTGGGAAATGAACTGGGTCGGCTTCAACACGGCCCGCGACCTTGTGCTGCCGGGCAACTCGATCCAGCAGAACTTCTTCATGTATCCGGCCGCCTTCACCTCGCGCGGCGAAGTGGACTGCCTGAGCCCGAAAACCTTTGCCTATTCCATCACGTCGAAGGAAATCACGGTCTGATCTCGCTTCGAGTTCAGATGGAGAAGCCGCCCTCGAGGCGGCTTTTTTGTTTTCCGTAACTGCTTCGAAAGAACCTGTTTCGCGCGATATGGCCTTTTAGATGGCTGCTCGCATATGGGCTTGCGACCGTGCCACAAAACGTCTTCCGGCTGGCGGGAAGACGTGCCGGATCACTATAAGATTTCCATCAATGCGGCTTGATTTCCTCGATCATCAGCCGAAGACCATCCTTGTTGAAGAACTCTCCGTCGCGGATCAGCGAGCGGTCCTCATCCAGCTTGCGTACGAGAGAGGCGAGCCGCGACTTGGCTTCCCTGTCCTCGACCAGTCCTTCGCGGCCGGCGCGGTAAAAGACGGCGCCGGACCAGTTGACGCCTGCCCCCTTGAAGACACCCGTCATCTCCGGCCAGCGCAGCTCGTCGCCGACCACATGCAGATAGGCAGAGCGCAATAGCTCGACCTTGGTCTCGGTGATCGCCACAAGGATGAAAAGCATGGTGAAGGAGCCGGCATCGGCATAGGTCTCGATGACCCAGTCGTCGAAATCGGTATCGGCGGAAGGCATGGTCAAGATTTCTCTCCTGATGGCGGAAGAGAATGGGAGTCGAACCCACCCAAGACAGCGTCGCTGCCCCACCCGGATTTGAAGTCCGGACATGCCACCGGGCATGCTTCTCTTCCAGGCATTGAGTTCATTGCCATTTCATCAGAAACGACGGGAGCGAAAACGGGCAATTGCTACCGCCTTGCTACCCTTTGCCTTCGCCAGTGTCCCCTACCGCACGACGGATCGTCTCGTCAATCTGCATGGCAGTATTTGCCCGCACGACCGGCATCACATGTCGGTAAAGGCTGTTTGCCGACGATCTCTAAGTGGCGTCGCGCGCTGAATGAATAAAGGTCAGCGGCAATTGAACACCATGCATCGGAGACGGGGCTGTTTTGACGTTGACTACCAGTGACTTCCTAAGCCTCTTGCTGAATGCGCTCCTGCAGCGCGTCAGCGACCGCGTGCAGGAATTCCTTGCGGCGGTGGTCCAATGTCATCTCGGCATCAAGGTTAAGCGGTCCACGGATCCTCTCCATGAACCCGGAGTGGTCGTATTGATCGGAAGCCACGTTCACTTCGACCTCATCCATGAAATGCGCGAGAAGCGGCGCCAGAGCGAGGTTGGTATCCTTCTGATATTGGATGGCCATCTGCTGAGCGAGCTTGCGCATCTGTACATACGGGCCGAACGTGGCACTCATCTAAATCTCCGTTTCATTCGCCTGGCGTAAGCGACTTTAGATAGGTGCTGTTTGTGACAAAGGCGATAAACATTCGAGATTCATCACGAATGTATCATTCCTATCGATAGTCGACCGCTTGGTAACGTGACGTTGCTTAGAGACCAAAGCCCCGGGCAAGCGCGCCGCCGCTCCAGATGACGGTCTACTCCAAGGCCGAGATTATAGATTTGAACAATAGCGAATGGTAGTCAGTCCAGGCGTCCCGTTGGGGACGGACCTCGTCCATTCTCCGCATCAGCAACGGACGGGCCGAACAGATCGAGTCGGTGCGGATTGATGCGGCGAAGATCGCCACGCCGCAGGGTCACACCATGACGATCGAAAAACTCGAGGATTTCGATCGCAACTTTTCTGCCGCTACTGACCCGGTCGCGGAAGGCTGCGGCCGCGAACTCCCCATGTTCCGCTTGCGCCGCCACCTGTCGGACGATCTCCACCATTTCGGCGGTCGTGGCACGGGTGAAGAAGTGGTCGTGACGGACTTGGTCGACGCGGCCTAGCCGGGCGCAGAGCTTCAGCACGCGCCGGACTTCACGCTCGTCGGCGCCGAGCATATCGGCGAAATCGCGAACCCGCGGCGGGCGAAAACGGTTTTCGCCGATCAGATGCGGCAGGATTTCCGCATAGAGCGTCTCTTCCACTTCGCCCAATTGGGCAATGTGGCCGGACAGGCGCACGAAGGCGCCTTCAAGCACAATGTTTCCCGCTGCCACCTCGGTGCGCAATACGGCCAGAAAGGCGGGGGCCGGCAGGCGCGGTGTCATCGCCATGCGCAGCCGCTCGCGGCCCTGCCCCTGAAGCTCCGGGCTTTCCGCATGGAAAGCGGTAAGAAGTTCGATCAGCTGCGTTGTAAAGGCGGCTCGATGCGTTGCCGACATGGCGTAGCCGACGCCGCCGGCCTCGACCAGCACGATGCCGACGGCTTCCGTTGCGGCGGTGAGTTGCGACACCGACATTGCCCTGTCACGCGCAAAAGCGTTGAGATCAACGAAAAAAGGCGCCACGTCCAGCAGGGCGAACAACTGCTCGGCCGCGCCCGGTTTGGCCGCAGCCGTCAGCTGTTTGAGGCGTTCGGGCGTGCGCCGTTTTCGCGCTGGCGGCCTGAGATCGATGAGTGAGCCACCGCCGATCGTGCGTTGAGCCGAGACGTCTCGCAGAATGAAGCGGTCGCCGACCGCGGCGGCGATGGGGCGGTCGAGAACGAGCTGAACACGGGCGGTGCTACCCGGCAAAACCGGACCTTCCAGCGGCACGATGCGTACGCCGGCCTCGACGCTTTCATGATGGAAGCGGGCGGAAAACCACTGGCCGATCGCCTTCGGTTCGCCAGACAGGACCGAGAGCTCGGCATCGATGCGATTGGTCGGGGCGTGCAGGACGGGATCAACGATCATGTCGCCACGATGGATCGCATCCTTAGCGATTGCCTCGCCTGCGAGATTGAGGGCGCAGCGCTGGCCGGCGAAGCCGCGCTCTACAGCCACGTTTTGCGCATGGATGGAGCGTACGCGGGCAGACAGGCCGGAAGGAGACACGGTGACCGCATCGCCGATCGCAACGGAACCGGAGAGAACCGTGCCGGTGACGACAGTGCCTGCACCCGGCAGCGTGAAGGAACGATCGACGGCTAGCCGGAACCGGCCTTCGGTGGCGGTCTCGACCGTGGCGCGCTCTGCTTCCGCGAGGATCGATTTCAGCTCGTCCATGCCCTGTCCGGTCGAGGCGGAGACCGGCAGGATCTCGATATCGCTCAGTCGTGTCGGGGCAAGCAGGACGTGGATGTCATTGGTGACGGAGGCAATCCGGGTGGCGTCTGCGAGATCGACCTTGGTCAGCGCAACGATGCCGCGGTCGATGCCGAGCAGGTCGAGAATGGCGAGATGCTCGCGCGTCTGCGGCTTGATGCCGTCATCGGCGGCGATCACCAGCAGCGCGTAGTCGATGCCGCCGGCGCCGGCCAGCATGGTGTGAATGAATTTTTCGTGGCCGGGCACGTCGATAAAGCCGGTGACTGCCTCGCCGGCAAAACGGGCATAGGCGAAGCCGAGATCGATGGTGATGCCGCGGGCCTTCTCTTCCTTCAGGCGGTCGGCATCGGTGCCCGTCAGCGCCTTCACCAGCGTCGTCTTGCCGTGGTCGATATGGCCGGCTGTCCCGATGATCATGGCGCGCTCCCCGCCGCGATCGCCTCCGCAAGCGGCAGGCGGGCGCGGCGCTCGGCCTCCGCCGTTTCGGCCGGCGACAGGCTGTCTCGGACAGGTTTGAGGAAAGGCTGGGCCAGAGCGCTGCCGCCATTCACGGAACGCAGCAGCCAGGCGAGTGCGGCGACACGATCGACCGGCGTTCCAGCGCCCATATGGCAAGCGGCGCCGAGCATGGCCTGGGCATCGGCATCATCACCTTCGGCGCCCTTGCGCCACCAAATGACGGCCTGAGCCGGATCGCGGTCGACGCCGATGGCGTTGTGATAGAGCATGCCGAGGCGGGTCATCGAGGCGGCGACGCCGCCTTCCGCCGCGCGTTCGGCCCAGAGTTTTGCTTCCGCCGGATCGGATGGAATGATCTCGCCTTCGAGGAGCAGCCAGCTCAGCATGTCCTGCGCCGGTGCGTCCCCGTGTTCGGCGGCGAGCCGATAAAGGGCGGCGGCCTTGGCTGGATCGGCATCAGAGCCGGTGGCATCGGAGCCCTGCATGTGGAAGGCGGCGCAGTTGCGCTGGCCGACGGGATCACCCGCTTCGGCCGAGAGCGTGAGCCATTTCAGCGCCAGCGAGCGGTCGGAGGGCACGCCGAGGCCTTCGGCGAAACAGGCGCCGATATTGTTCTGGGCACGGGCATTGCCGGCTCTCGCCAGCGGTTCCCAAAGGGCAAGCGCGGTCTCGTAGTCGCCGGCCTTGGCGGCAGCCAGTGCCTCGTCCATCTGCACGGCCGTGGGGTCCGTGTTGGCCTGCGGTTCGGCTCCGCGGCCGCGAAGGCGATCAAGCCACCGCATGGCCGGCACCTTCGGACAGGCTGCGGATAAAGGCGTCCTCGTCGGTCAGGCAGCGCAGGTCGAGCACCATGGCGCCGTCCTGCAACCGCCCGAGGATTGGCCGCGGCAGGGAGCGGAACAGGGCCGCCAGCGCCTCAAGCGCGCTGCCCGAGGATGCGGTGATCCTGAGCCCGGCACTCGGGATGGTATCGACCGGCAGGGCGCCGGAGCCGATCTGGCTGGAACAGGGGCAGATCTCGACGCCATAGCCCTTCGGGCTCAGCACGGCGGAAACCTGCGGCAGAAGGCGCTCGGCCTGGGCGCGGATATCGGGCTCCCTGCGCGACAGCATGCGCAGCGTCGGCAGGCGTTCCCCGAGACGGTCGGGATCGCGATAGAGTTTCAGCGTGGCGGCAAGTGCCGCGATGCGGATCTTGTCGACACGCAGCGCCCGCTTCAGCGGATTGCGGTTGATCTCGGCGATCAGGTCCCTGCGGCCAACGATGAAGCCGGCCTGCGGCCCACCGAGCAGCTTGTCGCCGGAGAAGGTGACGAGATCGGCGCCTTCGGCCACGGCCTCGCGCACCGTCGGTTCCTTGGCGAGGCCGTAGCGCGACAGATCGACCAGCGTGCCGGAGCCGAGATCGTTGAGCAGCGCCACACCCATGTCTCTGGCGATCTTCGCAAGCTCGGCGCCTTCGACTTCCGCGGTGAACCCCTCGATCCGGTAGTTCGACGTGTGGACCTTGAGGATCAGCGCCGTTTCCGGTCCGATTGCCTTGATATAGTCGCGCGGATGGGTGCGGTTGGTCGTACCGACCTCGACGAGATCGACGCCGGCGCGCTCCATGATATCGGGCATGCGGAAGGCGCCGCCGATCTCGATCAGCTCGCCACGCGAGACGATGGCCTGCTTGCCCGCACCGACGGCATTCAATGCAATCAGCACCGCCGCCGCGTTGTTGTTGACGATTGTGGCATCCTCGGCGCCGGTCAGTTCGCAGAGGATCTCCCGCAGATGGCTGTCTCGCTCGCCGCGCTTGCCGGTATCGAGGTCGAATTCGAGTGCCGCCGCATCCCGCATGGCATCGACGGCAGCGGCAATCGCCTCCTCGGCGAGAAGCGCGCGGCCGAGATTGGTGTGCAGCACCGTGCCGGTGAGGTTGAAGAGCGGCCGCAGATTGGATTTTTCGAGATAGCCGAGGCGGCTGGCGAGCGAGGCGATCACGCCTGCCACATCCGGCAAAGTGCCTCCCGCCCGCACCGCCTCGCGGATTTCGGAAAGTACCTTGCGCAGTTCATCGGTGACGACGGTGCGGCCGTGGCTCTCGACAAGCGGAGCGACGGCCGGCGCCTTCAGCACCTGGTCGACGGAGGGAAGTGAGCGGAGATCGGCAAGACCCGACATCGGCTAATATCCGATCAGGAACGGATCGAAGCCGGCGCGCCGGTATTCGCTATCCTTCATCAAGAGGTCGAGACCGAGGCTTCCGATATCGTCGGCGACGATTTCGAGCGTCGGGTGCCGGTTCTGGTAGAAAATCTTCGTCCAGCTCTGGCACTCGTCACAGACCTCGGCCTTAATGACCGGCTCCTGTCCGCCTTCGACCTCGATGGCGCGGTAGCCTACGCCCTTGGTGGAGCCGCAGGACAGGCACTTGACCCGGACCTCGTTCCACATCGTGGCGCAGGACGAGCAGCAGGCATAACGCGCGCCCTCGGCACCCTGCACGCCGATCACCATCGAGCCGACCGGCTTGCCACCGCAGCAGGGGCAGACGCCGATCGAGACGGGGACGAGGCCGTTGCCGTCGATGCCGGCCGCAAGCCGCGCGGCATGAACCTGGGTCGCGGCTGCGACATAGAGGTGATGCGCCAAGCTCTCGATCGGCAGGTTGTCGGCGATGACGTTGTCGACCATCCAGTTCAGCGTCTCGTCATCGGCGGCGCGCACAGCTTCGAGCGCTTCGGCAGCGGCAGCTGGCTTTTCCAGCTCCTGGGTTCGATCGAGGAACAGCTTCACCGTCTCGCGATAATCGTCAGACAGCACCATGGCCGCCCGGTCGATCGGCGGCATGGCCGCCTCTCTGGCGCGTGCGATCTGCTCGGCCGCAATCGGCTCAACCGGCGGAAGCTCGGCAATGAGATCCGCCTGGATGCGCACGATGCCAGCGAGGAATTTCAGATAGGGGGCGAGATTGCTCGTTTCGGCGAGAACCTCAAGGCGGATGGCGCGCTCCTTGAAGAAACGGGCCGGGTTCGGCATCAGGGCGAAGGGCGCCTTGGAAATGCCCCCGATCATCGAGGGATCGGGCTGAATGGAAGATACGGACATTCTACCTCGCAGGGCCGACCGGCCACAGCTTTCATCTTGCGCATCGGCCCGGAGATCGCATCGATCTTCGAAAGGCGCGCGCGTCATTGAAACGGATTCGGCGTTGCGCATCCAAGACGCGCAACGCCTTTAGGCTCATTCTGCCGGATCGATCCTGCCGCGTCCAGCCATGTCCTTGAACCACTTGCGGTGGTGGCGCCAGGCCCAGCCGCCGGTCACGGTACCGCGCGTCATGGCGCTGATGGTGCCGCGGGTCCAGATGGCCGCGTAGACATGCAGCATGAAGATCAGGATGATCGCGACAGCCGCGAGCGAATGAACCAGAAGCGCGATGCGCTGGGTCGGAATGCTCGTGAGCTGGCCAAAATACTGTTCCCACGCCATGATGCCGGTGACGATCAGTACGATGATGAGCGAGGCCATACCCCAGAAGATGAACTTCTGGCCGGCATTGTACTTGCCGAGTTCCGGCAGCTTTTCCTCGTTGCCGGCAACGACGTCGCCGATCTGCGAGGCCCATTGAACATCGTCTCGGTTCGGCAGGTTCAGCTTCCACAACTGCGCAAACAGGATGAAGAAGGAGAAGAACAGCACGACGCCGATCCACGGATGGATCCAGCGCGTCGTCTGCCCGCCACCGAAGAGTTCGGTGAGGAAGAACAGCGACGGATGGAACATGGCGAGACCGGAGATCAGTAGCAGGATCAGGCTGATCGCCGTGATCCAGTGGTTGATCCGCTTGCCGGGTCCGTAACGGACCACCTCGACAGGTGGTCCGCGACGAATGGTATCCTCACCCCCTACTTTAGCGGGGGTGACTTTGGCGGATGCGGTATTTGCAGGCGTGCTCATCAGGCGTCCTCCACCCGCTTTTCAGCGTGGTCGACTGCTTCCTGGGCCTCTTCCTCCTCGTGCTTCGACACGCGGTTGGCGTTGCCGAAAAGACCGTGCAGGATCGTGCCTGCGGCGGCCAGCCCCATGACGGCGAGACCGGCATACTTGGTCGCGCCCTTCCAGGTCTGGACCACGGCCGAGATCTTCGGATCGACCGGCAGGTCGGCATAGATCTGCGGCTTGTCGTTGTGGTGCAGCACGTACATGACATGCGTGCCCCCGACGCCCGGCGGGTCGTAGAGACCGGCATTGGCATAGCCACGGGACTTGAGGTCGGCAATGCGGCCTTCCGCATGCTTCTTCATGTCTTCCTTGGTGCCGAAGACGATCGCCTGGGTCGGGCAGGCCTTGGCGCAGGCAGGGCCCTGACCGACGGCAACGCGGTCGGAACAGAGCGTGCATTTGTAGGCACGGTGATCCGCCTTCGAGATGCGAGGAATGTTGAAGGGACAGCCCTTCACGCAATAGCCGCAGCCGATGCAGTTGTCGTGGACGAAGTCGACGATGCCGTTGGAATACTGCACGATCGCGCCGGGGGCCGGGCAGGCCTTGAGACAGCCCGGGTCGGCACAGTGCATGCAGCCGTCCTTGCGGATCAGCCATTCCAGATTGTCCGTCTCGGGGTTCACCCATTCGGTGAACCGCATGAGCGTGAACATGTCGGCGGTGAGATCGTGCGGGTTGGTATAGTAACCCACATTCTCGCCGATGACGGGATTGGTGTCGTTCCACTCCACGCATGCCGACTGGCAGGCCTTGCAGCCGATGCATTTCGACACGTCGATGAGCTTTGCGACGGGGGTGAGCTGCCGCTCGGGTTGCGGCAGCTCGGATGTGGCAGAACGACGGATGAGGTCGCGCTGCGTCAGGTTGGTCTCCATCGGCTGCACCGGCGGATTGCTGACGGCGGTGCGTGGGCTGTCCATGGTATTGGCCATCAGACGCTTGCCTCCTTGTCCTTGGGTGCGGTCGAGGGTTCGATATTGACGAGGAACGCCTTCGATTCCGGGGTTTCGATATTGGCGTCACCGACAAAGGCTGCGAGCGAGTTGGGGCCGAAGCCCTTCTTCGCCGAGCCGGTAAAGCCCCAGTGCAGGGGGATACCGACAATGTGAACCGGCTTTCCGTCGCAGATGAGGGGCCGGATGCGCTTCGTCACCACGGCCTTGGCCTTTACCGAACCACGTTTCGACCACACGCGGACCCAGCCGCCATTGGTGATCTTCTTCTCAGCCGCCAGTTCTTCGGAAATTTCCACGAAGAAGTCCGGTTGAAGCGCCGAGTTCACCCGGTTGTGCTTCGTCCAGTAGTGGAAATGTTCGGTCAGGCGGTAGGAGGTCGCCGCATAAGGGAACTCCGCCGACGTACCGAGCTGGTCTGCGTCCGACTGGAATACGCGGGCAACGGGGTTGCCGCGCATTTTCCGGTTGAAGACGTTTTCGACCGGAGACTCGAAGGGCTCCATGTGTGCCGGGAACGGTCCGTCGCGCATCATGCCCCGGGTGAACAGACGCGAAACACCTTCCTGGTTCATGATGAACGGGCCGACATCCTGGGGTTTCGCCGTGGGGGCGATATCCGGAACGTCATAACCGGTCCACTTTGCACCATCCCATTCGAGCAGCTTGCGGGTCGGATCCCAGGGCTTGCCGTTGATGTCCGCGGATGCACGATTATAGAGCGTGCGGCGGTTCAGCGGCCAGGCGAAAGTCCAGCCCAGATAGGCGCCGGTTTCGTCCGGGTCGTGGTTGTCACGACGGCCCATATTGTTGCCCTGCTCGTTCCAGCAGCCGGAATAGATCCAGCAGCCGGACATGGTGGAGCCATCGTCCTTGAGCTGCGAGAAGTTGACCACCTGCTTGCCGGCGGCCACCAGAACCTTGGTCGGATCGGTCGGGTCCATGAGATCGGTCAGCGCACGGCCGTTGATCTCCTTCGCCAGCTCTTCCGCCGTCGGTTCGTTCTCGTCCTCGTACTCCCATGACAGGTTGAGGATCGGATCGGGGAAGGCGCCGCCTTCCTTGCGATACAATTCCCTCATCCGCAGGAAGATCTGCGCGATGATCCAGCTGTCATGCTTTGCTTCGCCCGGAGGCGAGCTTGCCTGCCAGTGCCACTGCAACCAGCGGCCCGAATTGGTCAGCGAACCGTCTTCTTCTGCAAAGCAGGTGGACGGCAGCTGGAACACTTCGGTCTGGATCGAAGCCGTATCGACGTCGTTGAAGTCGCCGTGGTTCTCCCAGAAACGGGAGGTTTCCGTTTCGAGCGGATCCATCGTGACCATGAACTTCAGCTTCGACAGAGAAGACGTGATCTTGGCACGGTTGGGGAAGGCGAGGATCGGGTTGAAGCCCTGGCAGATATAGCCGTTCACCTTGCCGTGGTTCATCAGTTCGAACATACGAAGGATATCGTATGCCGGAACGTCGAGCTTCGGCAGGTAGTTGAACGCCCAGCCATTCTCGGCCGTCGCGGCATCACCCCACATGGCCTTCTGGAAGGAGACCATGAACTTCTTGTAGTTCTGCCAGTAGCTGGTCTGACCCGGACGAAGCGGCTTGAACAGACGCGTCGACATGTAGGTCTCGAAGTCGGTGTCCTTCTCGGTCGGCATCGTCAGATAGCCGGTGAGAAGGTGCGACATCAGACCGAGGTCGGTCAGACCCTGGATGTTGGAGTGACCGCGAAGGGCGTTCATGCCGCCACCACGTACACCGATATTGCCGAGGATCAGCTGCAGCATCGCCATGGCGCGGATGTTCTGCGAACCCTTGGAATGCTGGGTCCAGCCGAGCGCATACATCGACGTCATCGTTTTGGTCGGGGAAGAGCATTCCGCGATCATTTCGGCCACCTTCAGGAATTTCTCCTTCGGGGTGCCGCAGACCTGTGAGACCAGTTCCGGCGTGTAAGGGGCAAGATGCTCCTTCAGCAGGTTCCAGACGCAACGGGGATGTTCAAGCGTCGGGTCGGTAACGGCAAAGCCGTCCTCGCCGATAACGTAGTCCCAGCTCGACCGGTCATAGTCGCGCTTTTCCTCGTTATAGCCGGTGAACAGGCCGTCCTGATAACCGAAGCCGTCCTTGACGATATAGGAAGCGTTGGTGAACGCCTTCATGTATTCCCACTGCACCTTGCCGTTGTCGATGCAGTATTTCATCACGCCGTTGAGGAACGCGATGTCGGATCCCTGGCGGATCGGCGCGTAATAGTCCGACACGGAGGCCGTGCGGGTATAGCGCGGGTCGACGACGATAAGCTTGGCGCCGCGGTGGGCCTTTGCTTCCGTCACCCATTTGAAGCCACAGGGATGCGCTTCCGCCGCGTTGCCGCCCATGACGACGACGAGGTCGGTATTCTTGATGTCAGTCCAGGCGTTGGTCATTGCGCCACGGCCGAATGTTGGGGCGAGACTCGCCACCGTTGGGCCGTGTCAGACGCGTGCCTGGTTGTCGAAACCGACCATTCCTATGGACTTGGCGAACTTGAAGGTCGCCCAGGCAGTTTCGTTTGACGTAGCCGACGCGGCGAGCATGCCCGTCGTCGTCCAGCGGTTCACGTCCAGACCCTTCTCGTTCTTCAGAAGAAGGTTGGCGTCGCGGTCGTCCTTCATCAGCCGTGCGATGCGATCGAGAGCCTCGTCCCAGGACATGCGTTCGAACTTGTCCGAACCGGGCTTGCGGTGCATCGGATAAAGGAGGCGGGTCGGGGACTTGACGAAGTCCTTGAGAGCCGCCCCCTTGGGACAGAGCGTCCCGCGGTTGGTCGGATGGTCGACATCGCCTTCGATGTGAACAACTTCCGCCTTGTCACCCTTGCGAACGTCACCCTTGGAATAGATGATGATGCCGCAGGCGACGGAACAGTAAGGACAGGTCTGTCGGGTTTCGGTGGTCATGGCCAGTTTGAATGGCCGTACATGGGCTATTTCTGCAGCCTCAGCCTCGCCAAAGCCCAACGCACCCATGGAAGTCGCCGCGACACCTGCTCCGGCCAGCTTCAAGAAGCCGCGCCTTGAGAGGTCCATATTCATTGTAATTACTCTCCATTTTAGAGAACGAACCAGCATGCGACATTATGCCTGGGCACGTCCATGTCAAGTTAACGGCCGGGCCCGATGCCGACATTGTGACGGATTTAGACAAATCAATTTCGCTTGACACGGAGCGTGTAACGCAGCCGCGCATAGCGCGTAAGTCGATAGGATTGCGAAGGTTTTTCTCTAAATGCGGCTCTTACAGTTGAAACTTGCCTCGACAGTTTGAGCGCATGCACTACCTATGCTGATCGATCCGCCACCGAACGCGCCGGCGTCAAGACCGGCCCGCCAGTCTAGGGAAGCTCCAATGTCGTTCACGAAGAAATTTGCAGGCCTCTTGTTTGCCCTGTCCATGACGGCCACGGCCGCCTCGGCCCAGGTCGTCGTCTCCTCCAAGATCGACACCGAGGGCGGCGTGCTTGGCAACATCATCCTGTCGGTCCTGCAGGCCAACGACATCGAGGCCACCGACCGAATCCAGCTCGGCGCGACACCGGTTCTGCGCAAGGCGATCACCGCCGGCGAGATCGACATCTATCCTGAATATACCGGCAATGGCGCCTTCTTCTTCGAAAAGGCCGACGATCCGGCCTGGAAGGACCCGGCCAAGGCTTATGAGACGGTGAAGAAGCTCGATCTCGATGCCAACAAGATCGTCTGGCTGACGCCGTCGCCCGCCAACAACACCTGGGGCATCGCCGTTCGCCAGGATATCGCCCAGGAAAACAACCTCAAGACGCTGTCCGATTTCGGCAAGTTCATTGCCGGCGGCGGCAAGATCGTGCTCGCCGCGTCCTCGGAATTCGTCAACTCGGCCGCCGCCCTGCCCGCCTTCCAGACGACCTACGGGTTCAAGCTGAATTCGGACCAGCTGATCACGCTGTCCGGCGGTGACACCGCCGCCACGATTGCGGCAGCGGCCAATGAAACCAACGGAGCCAATGCGGCGATGGTCTACGGCACCGATGGCGGTATCGCACCGTCCGGCCTCGTTGTGCTGGAAGACGACAAGAAGGTCCAGCCGGTCTATCAGCCTGCACCGATCATCCGCCAGGAAACGCTCAAGAAGAACCCGAAGATCGAGGAACTGCTGAAGCCGGTCTTCGAAAAGCTCGACCTCGTGACGCTGCAGGAGCTGAACGGTCGCGTTCAGGTGGGCGGCGAGCCGGCCAAGGCCGTTGCCGAGGATTTTCTCAAGAAGAACGGCTTTCTGAAGTAAGCCACTGATACCATCAGGACACGAAGCGAAAGGTCGGGCACGTTGCGGATTGGGCTGGAAAAGACGGGCGTATTGATGGCCGCCTTCATTCTCGCCGCGACGTTTGCCCTGCCCTTCGTCGTGATCAAGCCGAACCGCATCCTCCAGGGACAAGGGCGTCTTCTGTTCGAATCTCTCCCCTCCTGGGCCGGGATCGGGCTGACCGCGGCGCTCGTGGCCATCGCGCTCTGCCTGATCGTCCGCCTGCCGTCGGCGATGAAGCTCGTACTTGCGATGGCGGCGCTCGTCGCCACCGTTCTTGCGCTCGGCTGGGCCGCCCATACACAGCTGCCGCCTGGCAATACCTATGCCCGCGTGTCTCCCGGCTCCGGCCTGTGGGTTCTGCTTTTCGGTCTTTCACTTGCGGCCGTCGATGCGATCGCACGGCTCAAGCCATCGCCACAGTTTCGATTGCTGCTTCTCGTTGTCGCTATTGCGATCATCGGTGGCATATTCGCATCCGGTGTGCTTGCCGAAATCTCGGTGGCCAAGGAATATATCAACCGATCGCAGGCTTTCTGGGCGGAAATGTCCCGCCACGCGACCCTGGCTCTGGGCTCAATGGTATTGGCCTTCGTGATCGGCCTTCCGATCGGCATTATCTGCCATCGCGTCTCGTGGCTGCGTGCGGCGCTGCTCAACAGTCTCAATATTCTCCAGACCATCCCGTCGATCGCGCTGTTCGGCCTGCTCATCCTGCCGCTCGGATGGGTCGCGGCAAACGTGCCCGGCGCCTCGGCGGTCGGCATTTCCGGCATCGGCGTTGCCCCTGCGTTTGTCGCGCTTGTGCTCTATTCGCTGCTGCCGGTCGTCGCCAACACGGTGGCGGGGCTGGAAAACGTGCCGCGTGAGGCAAATGACGCCGCCCGCGGGGCCGGCATGACCGACCTGCAGCGGCTCGTCTCGATCGAGTTTCCCCTCACCTTCCCGAGCCTGCTTGCCGCCATTCGCATCGTGCTCATCCAGAATATCGGCATGGCAACCATCGCAGCGCTGATCGGCGGCGGTGGCATGGGCGTCTTCGTCTTCCAGGGGCTTGGCCAGTCGGCCATGGACCTCGTGCTGCTCGGCGCGCTGCCGACCGTCGCCATGTCCTTCGTCGCCGCCATCGTGCTCGATGCGCTGGTGGATTTCAGCAAAGCTCCCGGCACGGAGGCCCGTTCCGCATGATCGACATAAAATCCGTGACGAAGCGTTATGACGGCAAGGCCGTGGTCGACGACGTCTCCTTTTCCGTTCCGGAGGGATCGATCGCGGTCCTCGTCGGCACGTCCGGCTCCGGCAAGACGACGCTTCTGCGCATGATCAACCAGCTCGTTTCCCAGGACGAGGGCGAAATCCTCATCGACGGCGAGGACACGCGAACCATTGCCGGCCATGAGCTGCGCCGGCGGATCGGCTATGCGATCCAGGGGCATGGCCTGTTTCCCCACCGCACGGTTGCGGAAAACATCGCAACCGTGCCGCGGCTGTTGAAGTGGGAGAAGTCGCGCGTCGATGCCAAGGTGAAGGAACTGCTCGACCTCTTCCAGCTCGATCCCGCGCTCTATGCCAACCGTTATCCGCATCAGCTTTCCGGCGGTCAGCAGCAGCGCGTCGGCGTTGCGCGGGCGCTCGCGGCGGAGCCGAAGATCCTGCTGATGGACGAGCCTTTTGGCGCGCTCGATCCGGTGCTTCGTGGCAAGGCGCAGGACGAGTTGCTGTCGATCCAGAAGCGTTTCGGTACGACCATCGTGATCGTTACCCACGACATCAACGAGGCGTTTCATCTGGGCGATACCATCGCCGTGATGGACAAGGGCAGATTGCTACAATACGGCCACCCGCTCGAGCTGTTGAAGGCGCCGGCCACACCCTTCGTCGAAGGACTGGTCGGGACCTTCGACCGCCCATTCCGGCTTCTGTCGCTTGCGACTGTATCCACGGTCGTCGAGCCGGGCGAAGCCGGCGGCACACCGATCGAAGGCCACAAGACGCAGCAGGAGGCCTTGGCGGCGCTAATGTGGAGCGGCGCGGATGCCCTGCCCGTCGTCTCCGAGGATGGCAAACCGCTCGGGCGCGTTCGGCTGCAAACCCTGCTCGGCCAGGCAGTCAGGCCGCAATGAGCATCTGGCGCCTTATCCCCCGCCTGATACTTCTGGTTCTGCTGATCGGCTTTCTCGCATCGCCGCAGAGCTTCGAATTCGTCTTCAAGCCGCTGGTTCAGGCCAATGCGCCGGCGATCTACAATCAGGGCAGCCTGGCGTCACTGACCTTTCTGCATGTGCGGATGGTGCTGTTCTCGACAGCGCTCGCCACCGTCGTCGCCGTTCTGCTGGCGGTTCTCGTCACCCGGCCCTTCGGCGCAGAGTTCCTGCCGCTCGCCCGCACCGTGGTCAATATCGGCCAGACCTTTCCGCCGGTCGCGGTTCTGGCACTCGCCGTGCCCGCCATGGGCTTCGGCAATGGGCCGACACTGGTGGCGCTGTTTCTCTATGCGCTGCTGCCGATCTTCGAGAACACCATGACGGCGCTGACGACGGTTCCGCAGAATGTCGCGGATGCCGCGAAGGGCAGCGGCATGAAACCGGCGCAGGTCTTCCGCCAGGTCGAGCTGCCGCTCAGCCTGCCGATGATCGTCGGCGGCATCAAGATTTCCACCGTCATCGGCTTCGGCACGGCGACGATCGGCTCGACGGTTGCGGCGAAAACACTCGGCGAGGTGATCATCGCCGGACTGCAATCCAACAACCTCGCCTTCATCCTGCAGGGTGCGCTCCTTGTCGCGGCGCTCGCAATCCTTGTCTTCGACCTGCTGTCGATACTGGAACGATCATTGATGAAATGGAAGGCCGCCTAGACCCAGACAAAGTCAGCGGTTGGCTATCCCTACCGCCTACCTGGCATCATCCTCGCCCTTATGGCGAGATTCTGTCCACGTCAAGAAAAGCGAGGCAGGAGTAGATGCTCGAGACGAGCCCGTGCATGACGATAGGTCGGGGATTCTCTAATGAGATAGCCGGCCTCGAGCGAGGCCGGCCGAGACGTCATTCTTCGCTCGTGCGCTGCGCCTGCTGGCCCAGGATCTCTCGCTTGCCGACATGGTTGGGAGCGCCGACCAGGCCTTCCTGTTCCATCCGTTCCACCAGCGAGGCGGCGCGGTTGTAGCCGATCGATAGGCGGCGCTGGATGTAGGAGGTCGAGCACTTCTTGTCGCGCTGGACGACCTTGACGGCACGCTCGTAGAGATCGTCGCCGTTGTCTTCCGCACCCATCGACGTCTGGTCGAAGACGGCCGCATCCTCTTCCTCGTCCGTCGCGTCCTCTTCCGAATCCTCGGTAACGCTGCCGAGATAGGATGGCTGGCCCTGCGTCTTCAGATGCGCGACGACCTTTTCCACCTCGTAATCCGAGACGAAGGGGCCGTGGACACGGGAGATACGCCCGCCACCCTTCATGTGCAGCATGTCGCCCTGGCCGAGAAGGTGCTCTGCACCCTGCTCGCCGAGGATTGTGCGGCTGTCGATCTTCGACGTGACCTGGAAGGAGATGCGTGTCGGGAAGTTCGCCTTGATCGTGCCGGTGATGACATCGACCGAGGGACGCTGTGTCGCCATGATCAAGTGGATGCCCGCGGCACGCGCCATCTGCGCCAGCCGCTGGACAGCGCCTTCGATCTCCTTACCTGCAACCATCATCAGGTCGGCCATTTCATCGATAATGACGACGATGTAGGGCAGCGCGGTTAGATCGAGCGCCTGTTCCTCGAAGATCTGCTCACCGGTGCTGCGGTCGAAACCGACCGGCACGCTGAGCATGATCGTTTCACCTCGACTGCGCGCTTCGGAGACACGGGCATTGAAGCCGTCGATATTGCGGACGTTGAGCCGCGACATCTTGCGATAACGGTCCTCCATCTCGCGCACGGCCCATTTCAGCGCCAGGACGGCCTTCTTCGGGTCGGTGACGACGGGCGTCAAAAGGTGCGGGATGCCATCATAGACGGAAAGTTCCAGCATCTTCGGATCGACCATGATCAACCGGCATTCTTCCGGGCGAAGATGGTAGAGCAGCGACAGGATCATCGTGTTGATGGCAACCGACTTGCCGGAGCCGGTGGTGCCGGCGACGAGAAGATGCGGCATCTTGGCGAGTTCTGCGATCACCGGTTCGCCGCCGATCGTCTTGCCGAGGCAGAGCGGCAGGCGATAATCGGTGCCGATATAGGAATTGCTCTCGACCAGTTCGCGCAGATAGACGGTCTCGCGCTCGGCATTCGGCAGTTCGATGCCGATGACATTGCGGCCCGGGATGACCGCGACACGGGCCGACAGCGCCGACATCGAGCGTGCGATATCGTCGGACAGGTTCATCACGCGGGAGGACTTTACGCCCGGTGCCGGGGCGAATTCATAAAGCGTCACGACCGGGCCGGGGCGCACGTCGATGATCTCGCCCTTGACGCCGAAATCCTCAAGAATGCTTTCGAGAAGGCCGGCGCTCTGTTCGAGCGCTTCCTGGCTCATCGTCTGTTCTTCGCGCGGTGCCGGCGGCTGCAGAAGATCGATATCCGGGAAAGTATAGTCTTCGGCAAATTGCAGGACACGCGGCTTGCGGGCGACCGGCGGCGCTGCCGCCATCTCGATCGACGGCACGACCGGTGCGGCCTCGACGACCTCCGGCTCGACATTCACCTGCGCTTCAACGACCGGCAGCGGCTGAGGTTCGACATGGATCGGCGCAGGCGTCCATTCGCGGATAGCCACCTGACGGTACAGATGGATTGCGGAAGCCTCTTCCCGCTGGACAGACGCCGGGAGCGGGGCCTGTACGACGGGTGCCTGAACGGGAGCGGGCGCCGGCGGCACGAAGCGCTTGACCGTGGGCGCCAATGCGGCCGGTTTGCGGGGGGCCGGAGCAGGAGCTGACGGCAACGAACGGGCCGTGATCTTCGCTTCAACATTTTCGGATGCGCCGAGGCTCATCATCTCCCAGATCAGGTGATCGGGGATTGACGTCATGCGGCGGGAGGGCGTCGCCTGCGCAGCACTGGCGACAGGTTCGGCCGGCATGACCGGCTGCTGCCGGAGAGGCTGCTCGACAAGCCGCTGAACGGCCGCATCGATGGGCTGGGAGATCGGAGCTGCGTTTTCGCCCGCGGCAAATGCCTGGACGATCCGGCGCTGGAGATTGTTCACCTGAAAACCTGCATGGATATGAGTGTGCGTCGGCTGAGCCCGACCTGCGGGCAAAGCCACGGTATGCGACGGATGGACAGGCGTGACGATCGCCTGCTCCGCATCCGGCTCCCCGGCAGCCACTTCAGCTTCCGCCTTGGACGGGCTGCGGCCCGGCGTGCGGGTGAAGCGGACATTGGGGCCGAGGATGAAGGCACGCTGCCAGGTCGGAAGCTTGTCCGGGTCGAGCTCGACTGCCGGGATCGGCTCGGGCAAGGGCAGCGGATGATCAGGATCATTGGCCGCGACGAACTCCTGTTCGTTGCTCCAATTTGTGCTGTCGATCGGGGAAATGTCTTTGCGGGAAGGCGGGAAATTCATGCTACGCGAAACCATCAAACAACGTGTTCACACCAGCCCCTGTTAATAAAATGCAAACCTTAACCAGGTGTTTCCGCGGCGCGATTTTCAGCGTTCATTTCAGAACACATAGGCATGAAGAGCTGGTAGCGGCACGTGTCAGAACCGAATTAAATTAAATCTTATCAATATCTTATCGTCGTTCCGCATATTCGCTGCGAACAATTCCGTGGCGCTGCAGCTTGTCGTAAAATGTCTTGCGCGGAATACCGAGTGCGGCAATCGTTTGCTGCACGTCGCCGCCGCACTCGGTCAGCGTTTCGCGGATGATATCAGCCTCGAAGCGCTCCAGCCGGTCTGGCAAGGAGCTCGACCCCATCGGCAGGATGGGCTTGGCAGGCACCGGCTCCGAGGGCTCCAGGCCGAGGACGAACCGCTCCGCATAATGGGAGAGCTCGCGGACATTGCCCGGCCATGGGTGATCGCGCAGATGGCCGAGGACCGCATGGGGAGCGATCGGCACCTCACGGTCGAAGCGACGGCTGGCCTTCCTGGCGAAATAATTGAAAAGAAGGGGGATGTCCTCCTTTCGCTCCCGCAACGGAGGAATTGTCAGCGTCACGACGTTCAAACGGTAATAGAGGTCTTCGCGAAAGATCGCCCGCTGGTCCGGCTGGCCGAGATCGACCTTGGAGGCTGCGACCACGCGCAGGTCGACCGGGCGCACCTCGTTGGTGCCGAGCGGTGTCACTTCGCGCATTTCGAGAACACGCAGCATCTGCACTTGGGTGGACAGCGGCATGCTCTCGATTTCGTCGAGGAAGAGCGTGCCGCCGCTCGAATGCTCGATGCGGCCGACACGCTTCTTCTGCGCGCCGGTAAAGGCGCCCGCTTCGTGGCCGAAAAGCTCGCTCTCGATCACCTGGTCCGGCAGCGCGCCGCAGTTCAGCGCGACGAAATTACCGCCCGACCTGCGGCTCCACGCATGCAGCGCACCGGCAACGACCTCCTTGCCGCTGCCCGTCTCGCCGGTGACGAGAACATCCACGTCAGTGTCTGCTATCTGGCGCAGCATATGTCGCAGCCGTTCCATCACCGGGGTCTGGCCGATCAGCGGAAAACCGTCATCGTCGCCATCCCGCTCGGCCGACCGCAGCCGACGGTTCTCCATGATGAGGCCGCGCTTTTCCGCCGCATGGCGAACGCATTGGACAAGGCGTTCGGCGGGAAACGGCTTGGCGAGGAAATCATAGGCGCCGTCCTGGATGGCCTTCACGGCCATCGGAATGTCTCCGTGGCCCGTCATCAGCACGATGGGCAATTCGCGGTCGAAACTTGAGATGCGCTCGAACAGTTGAAGCCCGTCCATGCCGGGCATTCGGATATCGGTCACGACGACACCCGGAAACGTCTCGTCCAACTGTGCCAGGGCTTCGCCGGCGGACGAAAAGGGTCGGACATCAAAACCAGCGAGGCTCAACGTCTGGCCCGTCGCCCGCAACAGATCCTTGTCGTCGTCGATGAGAAATACCGGCGCGGTCATTGCTCAGCCCTTTTCAGATGAACGTCGAAGCGGGTGCCACCGTCTCCGGTCTCGACCGTCAGTCTGCCGCCATAATCCGCCACGATGTCCTTGCAGATCACTAGACCGAGCCCGAGGCCGGTATCCTTCGAAGAATTGAACGGCTGGAACAGTTCGGCGAGAATATCCGTCGCGATACCCGGTCCGTTGTCGGCCACCGTGATGGCGACATCCTTCGCTGAAGCGACTGCCGAAACTGTGACCCGACCACCGCCGGCGCGCCCCTCCACCGCCTCCAGCGCGTTCTGCAGGAGGTTGATGAAGACCTGCTCCAGCCGCAGCCGGCTGCCCATGACCTTCAGGTCATCCGGAATCCTGTCGATGGTCAGCATGTCGAGCGAGCCGGTGAACCGGCTTTTCAGCAGCATGACGGCACCCTCCAGCACTTCTCCGAGCGGCACGGGTTCGGCCGCTGTCCGCCCCCGCCGGGCAAGCGCCTTCAAGTCATCAGTGATCGCGCCGATCCGGTCCGTCAGCCCGGCGATAAGGCCGAGATTTTCCTTTAGCGGCTTTACCTGCTGTCGCTCCAGAAAAACCTTGGAGTTGTCGGCATAGGCCCTGATCGTGGCGACCGGCTGGTTGATCTCGTGGGCGACCCCTGCAGCCACCTGGCCGAGAATGGCCAACCGGTTGGCCTGCACCAGATCCTGCTGCACCGCCTGAAGCTTGGTTTCGGTCGTGCGGTGGTTGGAAATTTCCGCCTGCAGGCTGTCGCGGGTGAGGCTAAGGTCGCGGGTTCTCTCCACGACCCGCCGCTCGAGTTCTTCCCGCGCAGCCTTCTGCTGTACCATCGCCATCTCGGCCATCTGCCGGCGCCGGATCCAGATGGCAGCGACCGCGAACAGGACTAGCAGCGCCAATACGCCGAGCAGCCTGAATTCCCGCATATCTGCGGCCACGGCCCCGTCGATCGGAAGAAGATATTGGAAACTCCAGTCGGTGGAGGCAACCGGTACCATGATCTGCAGATAACGAACCGCGCCGCCGCCGGGGAGGAAAACGCGGACGATCGAGGCGTCCGACGCCAGCGTTTCGAGCTGAACGAGCGGCAGCGGCACGAGCGGCGCATCGCCGAACTGCAGGCTGTCGCGGATGGACGCCAGGTTCGACGAGGGCAGCGGTTCGGTGGTCATGAAGCGCCAGGACGGCACGCTGGTGATCAGCACGACATGATTGTCGTCGGTGACGAAGGAGGGCCGTTGCGTATCGCGCCAGTCAGCCTCCAGCTGGTCGAACTCCATCTTGGCAACGACCACACCGAGCGGTTTTTCCGCCGATCCGACCCGGTGGGAAATATAGAGGCCCGGCCGGTTGCTGACGGAGCCGAGCGCGAAGTGCTCGCCGCCCCCTTCCTTCATTCCGCGCGAAAAATAGCTCCGGAACGTATAGTCGTTGCCGACGAAACTCTTTTCCTCACGCCAGTTGCTGGCCGAGATCGCGATGCCGTCGGCACCGACGACGTAAATCACGGCTGCCTTGGTCGGCGCGATCAGATCCTCCAGCTTGCGGCTAAGGGCGGTTCTCACGGCAGGATCATTGCTGGACAATGCATCCTCGACGTCGCGATCCCGGGCCAGCAGCAGCGGTAGCGCCCTGGGACGCTCCAGAACCGCGCGCAGCAGCGCCACCTTCAGGTTGGCCTCCGTCCTGCCCTGGGCCGACAAGGCGGACAGAGCCGTCGCCCGGCCATAAACGCCGGCGATATAAAAAACTGCAGCACAGGCGACCAGAGCGGCAAGACCGAAGACGATCCAGGTGCGCCGCGTTGAGCGACTATGCTCGATAGGTTGATTATCTGACACGACGACACTTGAGCACAAATCCGCACATCGCGCAAATATCTTCGTGCGAAAATCCGCTCATATCGTGCTCCATAAATGACCACCGGTTATTTAAACGATTGAAATCAAGACTTTATGCCGCACGTTCAAAACTGGCACGCTGCTTGCTGTCCTCGTTCTGACATCAATGCGCCCGGGAAGAGCCAATAGTTGGTTGAGGCGCGATGGAGGACATAATGATTGAAGTACCCACATCCACGCAGCCGCGTGCACCCCTGCCATTCTACCGCCACCTGTATGTTCAGGTTATTGCCGCCATCGTCGCCGGCATGCTGATCGGCCATTACTGGCCTGATTTCGGCGCCAGCCTGAAGCCGCTCGGCGACGCCTTCATCCGGCTCGTCAAGATGATCATCGCGCCGGTGATCTTCCTTACGGTCGCCACCGGCATTGCCGGTATGTCGGACCTGAAGAAGGTCGGTCGCGTTGCCGGCAAGGCAATGATCTACTTCCTGGCGTTCTCGACTCTGGCACTGATCGTCGGCCTGATCGTCGGCAATCTGCTGCAGCCTGGCGCCGGCATGAACATCGACCCGGCAACGCTCGACGGCAAGGCCGTCGCAACATACGCCACCAAGGCGCATGAGACGACGATTACCGGCTTCCTGATGAACATCATTCCGGAAACCATCGTGGGCGCGTTTGCCCAGGGCGACATCCTGCAGGTCCTGTTCTTCTCGGTCCTGTTCGGCATCGCGCTCGGCATGGTCGGCGAAAAGGGCAAGCCGGTCACGGATTTCCTCACCGCCCTCACGGCTCCGGTCTTCCGCCTCGTCGCAATCCTGATGAAGGCCGCCCCGATCGGCGCCTTCGGCGCCATGGCCTTTACCATCGGCAAATACGGAATCGGCTCGGTCGCCAACCTCGCCTTCCTCATCCTCACCTTCTACATCACAGCGGTGCTCTTCGTCGTCGTGGTTCTCGGTGCGGTGGCGAAGTATAACGGCTTCTCGATTTTCGCATTGCTGCGCTACATCAAGGAGGAGCTGCTGCTCGTTCTCGGCACGTCTTCCTCGGAAGCGGCCCTGCCGAACCTGATGCAGAAGATGGAACGCGCCGGCTGCAAGCGCTCGGTCGTCGGCTTGGTCATCCCGACCGGCTACTCCTTCAACCTCGACGGCACCAACATCTACATGACGCTGGCGGCACTGTTCATTGCCCAGGCAACCGGCATCGATCTGTCGCTTACCGACCAGATCCTGCTGCTGCTCGTCGCGATGCTCTCGTCCAAGGGTGCCGCGGGCATCACCGGCGCCGGCTTCATCACGCTCGCCGCGACGCTCTCGGTCGTTCCGTCCGTGCCGGTCGCCGGCATGGCGCTGATCCTCGGCATCGACCGCTTCATGTCGGAATGCCGCGCGCTGACCAACCTCGTCGGCAACGCCGTCGCAACGATCGTCGTCGCCCGCTGGGAAGGCGAACTCGACAAGGACATGCTGGACGCAGCGCTTGCCGGCGGATCCAGCGATGCCGCAACGGGCCGACTTCAGCCCGCAGAGTAAGCCTCCCAAGGCAAATGCGGAGCCATATGCTCCGCCTCGATCTGCCGCCTACGGGCGGCAGATCTGCTTTCAGGGATAGGCTGCCCGGCTACGCCAGGCTCTTGCCGAATCTTGCGAAGCTTTCGGCGAGCACTGTCGTTCCCGCCCCCGGCTGCTGGGGCCGCCTGTAGATACCCCTGACGACATCCGCCGGCTCTTCGAAGTGATCCTTGATCCAGGGGATATATTCCAGGATCGTCGACGCAGGGTGCCAGTAGCTCAGATGCACGTGGACCTGACTCATCTCACCGGCATGGGGCACGACAGGCAGGCGATGCGCCAGCGCCAGATCGGCAACCTGGATGAATTCCGTAATGCCGCCAAGACGGGTCACGTCCGGCTGGACATAGGCAACAGCACCGGCGCTGATGAATGACCGGAACGCATCGACCGTGTAGAGCTGTTCGCCGAGCGCCACGGGAATGGTGGACGAGCGCGCCAGTAGCCGGTGGCTTTCGACATCGTCATACCAAAGCGGTTCCTCGAACCAGTAGATGTCGAGACCGCGGGCCTGCTCGCAGAAGCGCTGGCAGGTCGGCAGATCCCATTTGCCGTTGCCGTCGATGGCGATTCTGACATCCGCACCCAGCCGCTTGCGCACCGCTTCCAGCCGGCGCACGTCGACATTCGGGTCATCATGTCCGACCTTGAGCTTGATGCGGGTAAACCCATCCTCTTCCACCGCGCGGGCGGAACCCGAGAGAAGATCGTCCAGTGAAAATGAGAGCCAGCCGATATCTGTATTGTAAGCCTCCAGCCGCTCTGTCCGGGCACCGCCGAGATACGCCCAGAGCGGCAGGCCGGCCTTCTTGCTTTTCAGGTCCCATATCGCCACGTCGACGGCGGCAAGCGCCAGCTGGGTAATCCCGGCCCGGCCGACCCATTGCAGCGAGGGGTAGCGAGCAAGCTTGGTCCAGAGACGCTGGTGGTCATTGGCATCCTCGCCGACGAGAAGCGGCGCGTAGCAATCGCGGATGCAGGCGGTGATCAGCCGGTCGGAAGCCAGATGCGCATGGGTGCCGGTGAAGCCGTAACCCACCAGCCCATCCGTCGTGGTGATCGCGACCCCGACCACGCCCCAATGGGTGATGCTGTGGGTCGAGTCGGAAATCGACGCCGATGTCAGCGGCAGATGGAGAATGAACGGTTCCAGCGATTTGATCTTCATATTGGCTCCTCCCAATGATCGTTGCCTTCAACTGAATTCGACGTCGCGCAGGCGCTCCAGATAAGGGACATCCGGCAGCGCGAGGCTGCGCGCGGTCCTGGCGATGCGCAGCATCGCCCGCTCCTGCGATATTCTCAGATGGCGGCTCAGCGCCTCCTGTGCCTCACCGATCCTGCCGGCCATCAGACATTCGAACACGACGAGATGTTCGAGCAGGAAGGGCTCGTCGGCAATTGACGGCGCCTTGGGCTGATAGAGGCGGTGATGGGCGACGAGAATGGCCTGCGGCAGACTAATCGCCTGCATCAGCGGCAGGTTGGCGCAATGGCCCAGTAATTGTCCATGAAGCTGCTGCTCGACCTTATCGAGCATCTCGACATCAGCACCCTCGCCGGCCGCGATGGCGACCTGGAGATCCGCCAGTAGTTGCGGCAGCAGGCCAGCCGGCAACCTCGGAACAGCCTGCTCCAGGGCAAGCGGCTCCAGCGTCCAGCGCAATTCGTAAAGCTGGTTGACATGGGTGGCGGTAAGGGCCGGCGCATGCCAGCGGCCGCCATCGTCCTTGCTGACGATGCCGCGCTGCTGAAGCCTCGCAACCACTTCCCGGGCAACAGTGCGGCTGACACCGAAGGATTTAGCCAGCGCCGCCTCGTTGACCCGCCAGCTGGCGATCGAGGTGCGCGAGACGATGTCCATCTCCACCTGATGGTAGATCAGTTCCCAGCTCGCCAGGAAATGCAGACGCATATCGTCTCCGTCGGCAGAGCTTTCCGGCGCATCGACATGATTGGCTGCCGCGTTTGCCTCGCGATCAGCCACGACCTGATACCCCCTGCCCTCCGATTTGCGGACAAGACCGGAGAGCTCGAGTTCCACGAGCGCCTGACGCGCAGGCGCTCGGCTGATGCCGAAGCGCGCCGCGACCGTCGTCTCGTTCAGCCTCGCCGCATCCTGCCATCGGCCGCCGCGGATCTCGGAGGCGATGACTTCGAGCGCCCGCTGATAGAGCCGCGGCGAACGTCCGGCGATCGTGCCGTCCCCATCATCCGTCATGCCGCTTCCTCCCATCGTCACCCAAGGTCCTGAAGACGGTCCCGGTTCGCACCAATCATTTGCATCTGCCGAAAATAATGTCTAGTGTACACAAAAGACGTTATCGTGAGGGAGGAGCATGGACGCCAATCAGTCGACGGTATCGCTTGTCGATCTCGACCGCTTTTGCCGCGAGATTCTTAAAGGATGCGGCGCCGATGATGCGACCGCCGATGCGACGACGCGCGCGATGATGCATGCGACGCGCTGCGGCGTGGACAGCCACGGCATGCGTCTGCTCGACCACTATGTGAAAGCGCTGGAAGGCGGCAGGCTCAATAAGACCCCCAATCTGCGAAAAGCCTCGGGCTTCGGCGCGGTCGAGACGCTGGATGCCGATCATGCCCAGGGCGCCGTTGGCGGCTATGCGGCGATGGACAGGGCGATCACGCTTGCGCGCCAGTTCGGTATCGGTGCCGTCGGCATCCGCAACGGCTCGCATTTCGGCGCCGCCGGCGCCTATTCGATCGAGGCTGCAAGGCAGGGGCTGATCGGTCTGTCCTTCTGCAATTCCGACAGTTTCGTACGCCTGCATGACGGAGCCTCCCGCTTCCACGGCACCAACCCGATCTCGATGGCCGTACCGGTTGCCGGAAACGACCCGTGGCTGCTCGACATGGCGACAAGTGCCGTACCCTTCAACCGCGTTCTGCTCTACCGCAGCACGGGCACGACGTTGCCAGATGGCGTGGCCTCGGATGCAAACGGGCTCGACACGACAGACGCACAGATAACCGAGATGTTGGCGCCCGTCGGCGCTGCCTTCGGCTTCAAAGGAGCCGCACTTGCCGGCATCGCCGAAATCTTCAGCGCAGTACTGACGGGCATGAGGCTCAGCTTCGATATCCCGCCGATGAACAGCGACGATATGGCAACACCCCGAAAGCTGGGCGCCTTCGTGATGGCGATCATGCCGGAGGCTTTTGGCGACCGCGAAACCTTCGAGGCCGGGATGACGCGTTATGTGGAAACACTGCGGACCTCCCCTGCGCGTGCCGGCGCTTCCGTCATGGCGCCAGGCGATCGTGAATGGAAGGTCGCGCGCCATCGCGAGACTCACGGCGTCGAGCTCGACCCGGCCACGCAAGAGGCCTTCGGCAAGCTGGCAAACGCCTATCGGGTGCGGGCGCTTCTATAAAATTCCTATAGCCGCTTGACGGATGCAAATTGGTCAGACAATCTGACCACACGGCGTTGGAGGAGAATGGCGCCAGGAGGATTTCATGTTCGTCGCGCTCGAACCACGCAGGCTCTATCGCCAGGCTGCGGAACAGCTGCGTAGCCTGATCCAGTCGGGAGAGATCCCGGTTGGCGAACGGCTGCCGGCCGAGCGCGATCTTGCCGAACGCCTCGGCGTGTCTCGACCGACGGTGCGGGAAGCGCTGATCGTGCTCGAGGTAGAAGGACTGGTCCAGATCCGAATGGGATCGGGCGTCTATGTCAACCGACGGGCGACGGAAGAAAGCCACATCCTTGCCGCGGACGACAGCGAAGGCCCGTTCGAAATTTTGCAGGCGCGCTGCCTGATCGAAAGCGCCATTGCCGAAGAAGCGGCAAGGCGTGTCAACGCGGCCGGCATCGAGCGGATAGACCAGATCTTGGAGGAGATGGAAGGCGCATTGGAAGAGCCTGAGCGGGCGCTGACGCTCGACCGAGCATTTCATACCGCGATCGCCGACATCATCGGCAATTCAGCTCTGAACGTGTTTACCGGGCTCATCTACGACAAGCGCTCGTCGCCCTTCTTCGAAAAGCTCGCAAGCTATTTCGAAGGGCCGCACACATGGCGGGCCGCGCTTGAGGAACACAAGGTCATACGCGATGCGCTGGCGGCGGGAGACCCGGCAGCGTCACGCGAAGCGATGCGAATGCATCTGACGCAGTCGCAGAAAAGGTTCTCGGAAAGCTTCGGGGAGGAGCCGACGAGAGAGGAGTGATCGCGACCGCCGGGAAGCGGCCGATCAAGGGAGCAATCTGAACGCAATTCGGGAGGAGAGAATGAGTTCAAGATTCAAGATGCTGCTTGGTGCAGCGGCCGTCGTCATGGCGTCGGCACTGTCTGCTCACGCAGAAGAGACGCTCAAATGGGCGCATGTCTACGAGACGTCCGAGCCGTTCCATACGGAATCGGTTTGGGCGGCCCAGGAGATCGCCAAGCGCACCAACGGGCGTTACAAGATCGATGTCTACCCGGCATCGCAGCTCGGCAAGGAAGCCGACATCAACCAGGGCCTGAAGCTTGGCACCGTCGACATGATCATCTCGGGCTCGAGCTTCGCTGCCCGCGATTTCAAACCGATCGGCGTCACCTATTTCCCCTATATCTTCCGCGACCCGAGCCACCTAATCGCGTATACCAAGAGCGACGTCTTCAAGCGCCTCGCAAAGGGTTATGAAGACAAGACAGGCAACGTCATCACTGCCGTCAGCTATTACGGCACGCGCCACACGACGTCGAACACCGCCATCACCAAATGCGAGGACCTGAAGGGCGTGAAGATGCGCGTTCCCGATGTCCCGGCCTATCTCGCCATGCCGCGCGCCTGTGGAGCCAATACGACGCCGATCGCATTCGCCGAGGTCTATCTGGCATTGCAGAACGGTACCGTCGACGCCCAGGAAAACCCGCTGACGACGATCGAGGCCAAGAAGTTCTTCGAAGTGCAGAAGAACATCGTCCTGTCCGGCCATATCGTCGACCACCTCAACACTGTCATCTCCAAGAGCCGTTGGGCGAGCCTTTCGGACGAAGACAAGCAGATCTTCCGCGACGTCATGCAGGAAGCTGCGGCCAAGACGACGAAGATCATCGAGGAGCGTGAGAAGGCGCTGGTCGAGGAGTTCAAGAAGCGCGGCCTGAACGTCGTCGAAGTCGACAAGGCCGATTTCGAGAAGAACGTCCTCGAAAAGGTGAAATTCGAAGACTTCGGCTACGAAAAGGCCGACTGGGAAGCGATCCGCGCCATCCAATGATCCCGTTCGGCGCGGTCGGGAAGACCGCGCCGGCTTCTCTTGAATGGGACACACTCATGTCGACAGCACAGGAAATTCACACTCAGGTCACGCCTGAGGAGATAGCGCATACCTTTGACGAGGCCCCGGCCGACGTCGATCTCAAGGTCTATGCCTTCGAAGACTGGATCACGCTCGGCCTGTTCTGGCTGATGACGGGCTGCGTCTTCCTGCAATTCTTTACCCGGTATGTCCTCAATGACAGCTATGCCTGGACCGAGGAAATCGCCGTAAACTGCCTGATCGGGGTGGTCTTTCTGGGCGCCGTCATGTGCGTGCGGATGTCGCGCCACATACAGGTGGACGTGCTCTACCACTACCTGCCCGCAGGCCTGACGCGCGTCATGGCGACCATCGTCGACATCATCCGCATCGGCTTCTTCGCCTACGGCTCCTGGCTGATGTGGCGCTACATGGAAGTTGTCGCGGGCGAGGAAATGGTCACCGTCGCACTGCCCCGCGACATCGTCTTTTATTCGGTCCTCGCGGCATTCGTGCTGATGCTCTTCCGGTCCATCCAGGTCTTCGTCGCCAACATGCGCCGCGGTTATTCGGTGCTTGAGCGCCCCGAAGCATTCCAGAGTGAGGGCTGAGCCATGCTGCTTCTTATCGGATCCTTCCTGGCGCTGATGCTGCTCGGCGTGCCGGTCGCCATATCGATGGCCACGTCCTCGCTCGCCTATATTGTCTTCTATGGCGTCGCACCGGACATCATTGCCGCGCAGCGCCTCATCGCCGGCGTCGAGAGCTTTCCGCTGCTCGCCGTGCCGTTCTTCATTCTCGCCGGCAACCTGATGAACGTCGCCGGCGTTACCGGCCGCATCTATTCCTTCGCCGTCGCGCTGGTCGGCTGGATGAAGGGCGGCCTTGCCCAGGTCAACATCATCGGCTCGGTGGTATTTTCCGGCATGTCCGGCACCGCACTTGCCGATGCTGCCGGTATCGGCACGATCGAGATCAAGGCGATGAAGGACCATGGTTATCCGGTCGAGGCTGCGGTTGGCGTCACCGCCGCCTCAGCGACCCTCGGCCCTATCTTCCCGCCGTCACTGCCTTTCGTCATCTACGGCATGATGGCCAACGTCTCGATCGGTGCGCTGTTCATGGCCGGTATCATTCCGGGCGTCGTCATGACGCTCCTGATGATGATCACGGTTGCGGTCTTCGCCTTCATCAAGCGCTGGGGTTCGGATACTCCGTTCAACATCCGCAACCTCTTCGGCGCATCGCTCGAAGTCGTCGTCGTCATGATGGTGCCTCTCGGCATCTATCTGTTGACGCTGCTGGGCCTGTCGCTGAACGTCGCGGTCGGCATTGCGCTCGTGGCACTGATTGCGGCCGACTGGTATTTCGACTTCTCGGCCGTGATGGCGCTGATGACCCCGGTCATCCTGATCGGCGGCATGACGATGGGCTGGTTCACGCCAACGGAAGCCGCGGTCGCGGCGGTTCTCTGGTCGCTGTTCCTCGGGCTGGTGCGCTATCGCACGATGACGTTCAAGTCGCTCGCCAAGGCGACGATGGATACGGTCGAAACGACAGCCTCGGTGCTGTTCATCGTCGCGGCCGCCTCGGTTTTCGCCTGGCTCCTCACCGTCAGCCAGACGGCACAACTGCTCTCGACGGCCATTACCGGCCTGACCGACAGCAAATGGGTGTTCCTCATCCTCGTCAACCTGCTGATGCTGTTCGTCGGCTGCTTCCTCGACACGATCGCGGCGATCACCATCCTCGTCCCGATCCTGATGCCGCTGGTGCTGCAGTTCGACATAGATCCGGTCCATTTCGGCCTGATCATGACACTGAACCTGATGATTGGGTTGCTGCATCCACCGCTCGGCATGGTGCTATTCGTGCTCTCGCGCGTCGCCAAACTGTCGGTCGAACGCACGACGATCGCCATCCTGCCCTGGCTGGTGCCGCTGTTCATCGCGCTGATCATCATCACCTTCATCCCGGCCGTCACCCTGTGGCTGCCGACCGAGATGGGCCTGATCCGGTAAACCAATCGCCTGCGCCGCTCAGACGGCGCAGGCTCCCGATCCCAATCGAAGGCATTCCATCATGTTGACGAAGATCGTTCGTCTCTACGGCAAGCGGGACCTCAAGGTCGAAACGCAGGAGTGCGCCGACCCGGGCGCAGGCGAGGTTCGGCTGAAGATGGCCTGGGGCGGCATCTGCGGCTCCGACCTCCACTATTTCCAGGATGGTGGCTTCGGCCCGGTCAGGGTGCGCGAACCGATCATCAGTGGCCATGAGGCCTCCGGCTTCGTCGAAGCGGTCGGCCCCGGCGTCTCGCGGCTGAAACCGGGAATGCTCGTCGCCGTCAGCCCGTCGCAGCCCTGCGGCCATTGCCATTATTGCGAGATCGGCCAACCGATCCATTGCCTCGACATGAAATTCATGGGCTCCGCCATGCGCCTTCCCCACGAGCAGGGCATGTTCCGCGAATATCTCGTCGTTCCCGCGATCCAGTGCGTGCCGGTCGAAGGCGAGGTTTCCGCCGAGGAGGCCGCCTGCGCCGAACCCCTTGCCGTCTGCCTTCATGCGGTCACCCAGGCCGGTGACCTGTCGGGCCAAAACGTGCTTGTCACCGGTGCCGGCCCGATCGGTCTTTTGGTCGTCGCAGCCGCCCGCCACGCAGGCGCCGGAAGGGTTACCGTCACGGATCTCGCCGATGCAGCACTCTCCCGCGCGCCGGCCATGGGTGCGGACGAGACAGTCAATGTCTCAAGGCCTGATGCGCTCGCGCCCTACCACAATAACAAGGGTACTTTCGATACGGTGTTCGAATGCTCGGCCGCCGGCCCCGCGCTCGTCTCGGCCTTTCAGAGCGTCAAGCCGCGCGGCACGATCGTCCAGGTCGGCGTCACGGGCGAAATGACAATCCCGCTCAACATGCTGGTCGGCAAGGAAATCGTCTGGCGCGGTTCGCAGCGTTTTCACGAGGAGTTTGCGCACGCCGTCGAACTGATCGGCAGCCGCGCGATCGACGTCCGACCCATACTTTCCCATACATTCCCGATCGACGAGGCGCTTGCAGCCTTCCAGCAGGCAGGCGACCGCAGCGCCGCCTGCAAGGTGCAGATCGCGCTCGGCTAATTCTTGAGGACGACAGATGCGACATACATGGCGATGGTTCGGACCAGTGGACAAGGTGAGCGTCAGGGATGCAGCACAGGCGGGTGCCGAGGGCATCGTCAGTGCGCTGCACCATATCGCGACGGGCGCGGTCTGGCCGGTTGATGAGATCGACAAGCGCCACCAGGAAATTCGCGCGGGCGGGCTATACTGGGACGTGGTCGAAAGCGTGCCTGTCTCGGAGGAGATCAAAACCCAGACCCGCAGTTGGCGCGAACACGTGTCGAACTGGCAGGAGAGCCTGCGTCGCCTCTCAGCCTCCGGCATCAAGACCGTCTGCTACAATTTCATGCCGGTCCTCGACTGGACCCGCACGGATCTTCGCTGGGAGACGAAGCACGGCGCCAAGGCGATGCGCTTCGATCTCGTCGACTTCATTGCCTTCGACATTCACATCCTGAAGCGGCCGGGCGCGGCGCACGACTATCCGGAAAAGCTGCAGGACGAGGCTGCCCGGCGCTTTTCCACGATGGACGATTCACGCATCGCCGCGTTGGGCAGGAATATCGGTGCCGGCCTGCCGGGTTCGGCCGATGGCTATACGTTGGCGCAGCTTCTCGAAAAGCTCAGGACCTACCAGGGGATCAATCGCGACCGGCTGCAATCACATCTCGTCGATTTCCTCTCAGAGGTGACCTCGGTTGCCGAACAGGTCGGCATCAACATCTGCGCCCATCCCGACGATCCGCCATGGCCCCTTCTCGGCCTGCCGCGCATTCTTTCGACGGAAAGTGACTACGCCCACATGCTCGGCCAGGTGGACAGCCGCGCCAATGGTGTAACACTCTGCTCGGGCTCGCTCGGCGCCCGCGCCGACAACGATCTCCCGGCGATTACCAGACGCTTCGCCGACCGCATTCACTTCGTCCACCTGCGCAACGTCACCCGCGACGAAGACAGCCTGCCATGCTCCTTCTTCGAGGACGAGCACCTTGAAGGCGGCACCGACATGGTGGCGGTGATCGCAGCGCTTTTGACCGAAGAAAAGCGCCGCAAGGCCGAAGGTCGCGAAGATCACCAGATCCCGATGCGCCCCGACCACGGTCAGGAAATCCTCGACGACCTGACACGTGGCGCGCAACCCGGCTATCCTGCCATCGGGCGGCTGAAAGGTTTGGCGGAGTTGCGCGGCATCGAGCGGGCGCTCGGCCACAGCCAATATGGATTGGGCCGATGACACCCTATCTCTCGCCCCAGGCAACCCTCCCGCCATCCGTCGCCCGGCCCGGCTTCGATCGGAACGAGCTTCGCCCCGGCATCCTGCATTTCGGCCTCGGCGCCTTTCATCGGGCCCATCAGGGCATCTATACCCAGCGCGCTTTGCAGAGCGAATTCGGCCCCTGGGGCATCGTCGCCGTCAACCTGCGTTCGCCGGAGCCGGTCGATGCGCTGGCGGCGCAGGATGGGCTATATTCGATCACCGTACGCGACAGCGATGGCGACACCAGCGAGGTGGTCGGCGCCACGGTGGACTGGCTTTGTGCGGCGACTGACAGGGAGCGCGTGCTCGCTTATCTCGCCAGCCCCTATATCCATGTCGTGACCCTGACGGTCTCCGAGAAAGCCTATGGTCTCCATCCATCGACCGGGGGGCTCGACGAGGCCCATCCGGCCGTAGCCCATGATCTCGCAAACCCCGATGCACCCGTCGGCGCCATCGGTTATCTCGTCGCAGGCCTTGCCTCCCGTCGGGATAAGAGCATGCGGCCTTTCACCATTCTCTGCTGCGACAACCTTCCCTCCAACGGTAGGGTCGTCCGGCAGCTGGTGTTGGAGATGGCCGAGCGGCGCGATCCCGAGTTGGCGAACTGGATTCGTGAGGAGGTGACCTTCCCCTCCTCCATGGTTGACCGCATCGTGCCCGCCGCCACTGAAGACACGCGTGCCCGTGCCAAGACACTGCTGGGCGTCGAGGACGCGCTTGCCCTCGATACCGAGCCCTTCATGCAATGGGTGATCGAGGACGACTTCGTCTCCGGCCGCCCGGCATGGGAGGCAGGCGGTGCGCTGTTCGTCGAGAATGTCGAACCCTATGAGAAGCTGAAGCTCAGGCTGCTCAACGGATCGCATACGATGATCGCCCATCTCGGGCTGCTCAAGGGGCTGGAATGCGTACGCGACGTGATGGCGGTGCCGGAATTCGTGGCGATGACGCGCGAGCACATGACAGCGGCGGCCGCGACGCTCGACCCGGTTCCAGGCATTGATCTGGATCACTACGCAAATCAGCTGATCGCCCGCTTCAGCAATCGCGCGATTGCCCATCGCAATATCCAGATCTCGATGGACTGCAGCCAGAAGCTGCCACAACGGATCTTTTCGCCGGCCATGGATGCGCTGGCGGCTGGATCGGATGGCGCGAGCTTTGCCCGCGTCGTCGGCCTCTGGATCGCCGCATTGCTCCACTTCGGAGATTGCAACGATCCCCGCCGCGACGAGCTGCTGAGGGCGGCAGGGGCCGCTGATCCGCAGGACTATACGGCAAGCTTCGTTGCGATCGACGGGCTTTTTCCGAAGCAGCTCGTCCAGGCGCGCCCGTGGCGCGACCGCGTCCATGCGGAGGTCTTGAAATGGCTTTGACGCCCACCCCATCTGAAATGTCCTGCAGGAGTCCATCATGAAGGCGCTCGTCTGCATCGAGCCCGGTCGCCTGGCGCTGGAGGATCGCTCCGATCCCGTCCGCGGCGAAGGCGAGGTCAAGGTCCGCATCCGCCATGTCGGCATTTGCGGCACGGATTTTCACATCTTCGGCGGCAAGCATCCGTTTCTCGAATATCCGCGCGTGATGGGCCACGAGCTTTCCGGCACGGTGGCGGAGGCGCAGGCGGGCAGCAGACTGAAGGCAGGCGAACCGGTCTATATAGTCCCCTATCTCTCCTGCGGCACCTGCCAGGCCTGCCGGCGCGGCCTCACCAATGCCTGCCGAAATATCGCGGTGCTCGGCGTCCATCGCGATGGCGGCATGGCAGAATATGTCTGCGTTCCCGAAGAGAATGTCATTCCGACCGGCAACATTCCGCTGGAAGACGCGGCGATGATCGAGTTTCTTGCCATCGGCGCGCATGGGGTGAAGCGCGGCAACATCACCGCGAATGACCGGGTGCTGGTCACCGGATCGGGTCCGATCGGCATGTCGGCGATCATCTTCGCCAAAACGCGCGGCGCCCATGTGACGGTAATGGACACACGCGAGGACCGGCTTGCCTTTGCCGTCGACAAGCTTGGCGCTAACGAGACGATCTTTGCCGATGACGATGCCGAGAAGACCGCCGAGCGGCTGACCGGTGGCGAGTGGTACGACGTCGTCATCGACGCGACCGGCAATGCCATTCCCATGCAGCGCGGTTTCAACTTCCTCGCCCATGGCGCGCGTTACGTGCTGTTGTCGGTCGTGCGGCAGGACATCACCTTCTCCGATCCGGAATTCCACAAGCGGGAGGCTACGCTTATTGCCAGCCGCAATGCCCAGCCGGACGATTTCGCCGAAGTCGTGCGCCAGATCGAGGCCGGCCGCGTGCCGACCCGGGCGCTCAACACCCATCGGGCGCCGCTGACAGACGCCGTCGAACTCTTTTCTGCCTGGTCGAAGCCGGAAGCCGGCGTGATCAAGGCCATTCTGGAGGTATAAAATGCCTGCGAAAACATTGAGACTGAACGAGCAGGACAATGTCGTCGTCACGATCGCCGACCTGCCCACCGGCTCTCCCGTCGAAGGCGACATCCTGACATCGGCGCGGGTTCCGCGCGGCCACAAGATCGCAAGCCGCGTTATCGTGAAAGGCGAGCCGATCCGCAAGTTCGGCCAAGTGATCGGCTTTGCCTCGACCGACATAAAGCCCGGCGAATGGGTACACGAAAAGAACGTCACCATGGGCGAGGATTTCGAGCGGGATTATGCCTTCGCCGCCGAAGCCGGGCCGCCGGATGCACTGCGCCAGGGCGAAGTGCCCGCCTTTTTCGAAGGCTTTCGCCGCGCTGACGGCCGCGCCGGCACGCGGAACTATATCGGTATCCTGTCCTCGGTGAACTGTTCGGCCACCGTCGTCGACTATGTCGCCGACGAGATCAACCGCTCCGGCATTCTCGACAATTACCCGGACATCGACGGCGTGGTGCCGCTGCCACATGGCCAGGGTTGCGGCATGGCCGGCAAGGGCGAAGCCTTCGACGTTCTCTCGCGCACCCAATGGGGTTATGCCAGCCACCCGAATTTCGGCGCCGTCGTGCTGATCGGCCTCGGCTGCGAGGTGTTTCAGATCCCCCGAATGAAAGACACCTACAAGATCGCCGAGGGCGAGCATTTCCAGTCATTGACCATCCAGGAGATCGGCGGCACCCGCAAGGCGGTTGAAGCCGGCGTCGCGCGGATCAAGGACATGCTGCCCTTCGTCGCCCGCTCGAAGCGCGAACCACTACCCGCTTCGGAACTCACGCTCGCTCTGCAATGCGGCGGATCGGACGGCTATTCGGGTCTGACGGCGAACCCGGCGCTCGGCGTCGCCGCCGACATGCTGGTGCGTCAGGGCGGAACGAGCATCCTGTCCGAAACACCGGAAATCTACGGTGCAGAACATCTGCTGACCCGCCGCGCCGAAAGCGTCGAGGTGGGCCAGAAGATCGTCGATCTCATCCACTGGTGGGAGGAATACACGACCCGCAATGGCGGCGAAATGAACAACAACCCTTCGCCCGGCAACAAGGCGGGCGGGCTGACGACGATCCTGGAAAAATCGCTCGGTGCCGTCGCCAAGGGCGGTAACTCGACGCTCCGCGGCGTCTATCGTTATGCCGAGCGGATCGACCGCAAGGGCTTCGTCTATATGGATACGCCCGGCTACGACCCGGTCGCGGCCACCGGGCAGGTTGCAGGCGGCGCCAATATCCTCTGCTTCACCACCGGACGCGGCTCCGCCTATGGCTGCAAGCCGGTGCCGTCGATCAAACTTGCCACCAATAACCAGCTCTATGCCCAGATGCCGGAGGACATGGACATCAACTGCGGCGACATCATCGACGGCGTGACGTTGGAGGAGAAGGGCAAGGAGATCTTCGACACCATCCTTGCGGTCGCTTCGGGCAAGCCGTCGAAATCCGAGGAACTCGGATACGGGCGCAACGAGTTCGTGCCGTGGCAGATCGGGGCGGTGATGTGATGGTGGCGGACGAGTGTGAGCTTCACTTTTGTCTGGAGGAGCAATTCCACGCACCCTCATTCCTGTCCTTGTGACAGGAATCCAGCCAGCCCAAGTCCTTGGGCTGAGAAGACTCTTTCGCCCCGCCGCGCTAGCTGGATCCCTGTGACAAGCACAGGGATGAGAGAGGTTGGGGCCTATGCATCAGAAAAACAGCATACCGGGGCGTTTGGGGGCCCAGAACCAGCCGCTGATGGCGCGCGCTTCCCGTCGCTCTTAAGCAGCCTTCGGCCGTCCGAACTGATAGGCCTCGATCGATTGCGGCTTCATCTCGATGGAAAAGCCCGGGCGTGACGGCGGCATGTAGGCGGCGTTCCTGATCACGCAGGGGTCGAGGAAATGCTCGTGCAGATGGTCGACATATTCGATCACCCGCCCCTCCTTCGTGCCCGACACGGCAATATAGTCGATCATCGACAGGTGCTGGACGTATTCGCACAGGCCAACCCCGCCCGCATGCGGCCAGACCGCCTTGCCGTATTTGGCGGCGATCAGCAGCACCGCGAGAACCTCGTTCAGCCCGCCCATGCGGCAGGCGTCGATCTGGACGATATCGATCGCTCCTTCGGCGATGAACTGCTTGAACATGATGCGGTTCTGGCACATTTCGCCGGTCGCGACCTTCACCGGCGCGATCGCCTCACGGATCTTCTTGTGGCCCGCCACATCGTCCGGGCTGGTCGGCTCCTCGATGAAGAATGGCTTGGCGAAGGACAGTGCCTTCACCCAGTCGATCGCCTGGTCGACATCCCAGACCTGGTTGGCATCGATCATCAGATAGCGATCCGGGCCGATAACTTCGCGGCAGATCGTCAGGCGGCGGATATCGTCCTCGAGATCCCGGCCGACCTTCATCTTCACATGGTGAAATCCCGAATCGACCGCCTCCTGTGCCAGACGTCGCAGCTTATCGTCCGGATAACCGAGCCAGCCGGCAGAGGTCGTGTAGCAGGCATAACCTTCCTGTTCGAGAATGGCGATGCGCTCAGCTTTGCCGGTTTCAGCCTTCCGGAGAATATCGACCGCCTCGTCGCGGGTCAGCGCATCGGTGAGGTAGCGGTAGTCGACGATGTCGGCAATTTCTTCGGGCGACATCGTCGCAACGAATTTCCACACCGGCATGCCCGCTTCCTTGGCGAGCGCATCCCAGAGCGCATTGACGACCGCACCCGTCGCCAGATGCATGGCGCCCTTGTCCGGGCCGATCCAGCGCAGCTGGCTGTCGCCGGTCAGGTGCCGCCAGAATTCGCCGGGCGCGACGCGCATTTCCGACAGATCCTTGCCGATGACGAGATGGCGCATCGCCTCGATCGCCATGCATACGATGTCGTTGCCGCGACCGATCGTGAAGGTCAGGCCATGCCCCTCGATCCCGTCGCGATCGGTTTCGAGAATGACATAGGCAGCCGAATAATCCGGATCCGGGTTCATAGCGTCCGATCCGTCCAGGCTAGCCGACGTGGGGAAGCGCAGGTCGAAGACGCGGAGATTGGTGATGCGGGTCATGGCGGCCTCCTCTGCCGGCTTTTGTCGAGATATCGGCGCGCCCGCCTCCAAACCGGCGCGCCGATCGATTGCGTCAGATATCGGCCCGGAAGGTCTGCTTCTGGGTGCCGAGACCTTCGATGCCCAGTTCGACGACATCGCCATTCTTGAGATAACGCGGCGGCTTGAGCCCCATGCCGACGCCAGGCGGCGTGCCGGTGGAGATGACATCACCGGGATGCAGCGACATGAACTGCGAAAGGTAGGAGACGAGGAAGGCGATGCCATAGACCATTGTCTTCGACGAACCGTCCTGCATCTTCTCGCCGTTCACCGTCAACCACATGCCGAGGTTCTGCGGGTCCGGCACCTCGTCCTTGGTGACGAGCCACGGCCCCATCGGACCGAACGTGTCGCAGGACTTGCCCTTGGTCCACTGGCCGGATCGCTCCGTCTGGAACGCGCGTTCGGACACGTCGTTGGTGACGCAATAACCGGCGACGTATTCGAGCGCCTCGGCTTCCGTCACGTATTTGGCGGTCTTGCCGATGACGACGGCGAGTTCGACCTCCCAGTCGGTCTTTTCCGAACCGCGCGGAATGGTGACATCGTCGTTCGGGCCGACGATGGCGGACGATGCCTTCATGAAGATGATCGGCTCCGGCGGCACGGTCGCGCCGGTTTCGGCGGCATGGTCGGAATAGTTGAGGCCGATGCAGATGAACTTGCCGGTGCCGGCGACGCAGGGACCGAGACGCGACGCGCCTTCGACCACCGGCAGGCTGTTTACATCGATAGCGCCGAGCGTGGCGAGCGCATCCGGGGCAAGGGCTGCGCCGGAGAGATCGGCGACATGGGCCGACAAATCACGGATTTTGCCGTCGGCATCAAGGATGCCGGGCTTTTCAGCGCCGGGCGCGCCATAACGCAGGAATTTCATCGGTATAGTCCTTTCATTTCGAATTCTGATCTTCTTCGGAACCGGCTCAGATCGACCAACCGCCATCGATGCCGACGGCCTGACCGGTGGTGTAGGTAGCGCCGGCGAGATAGACGGCGAGGTCGGCGATTTCTTCCGGCGAGCCGAGCCGGCCCATGGGCTGGCGGGCGATGAAGGCCGCACGGGCTTCCTCGTAGTTTCCCTGGGCGCGCATACGCTGTTCCAGCGACGGGCTTTCCACAGTGCCCGGGCAGATCGCGTTGCAGCGGATGCCACGCGTCACATAATCGGCAGCGATTGCCTTGGTCAGGCCGATGACCGCGGCTTTGGTCGTGCCGTAGGCGCAGCGGTTCGGCACACCCTTGGAGCTCGAGGCGATCGAGGCCATGTTGATGATCGTGCCGTCGCCGCGCTCCAGCATGCCAGGCAGCACCGCCTTGATGGTGCGCACCATGGCACGGACATTGAGATCGAAGGCAAAATCGAGATCGCTATCGGCCATGTCGAGCACCGTGCCCGAATGAACAACGCCGGCGCAGTTGAACAGCACGTCGACCCCGCCCACCCGCTCGAAGAAAGTTCTCACGGCTACGCTGTCGAGCACGTCGAGCCGCGCAGTCTCGACTTCGGCCACGCCGGCTAGCGACGACAGCGCCTCCTCGTTGACATCCGTTGCCCAGACCTTGGCACCCGCAGCTGCAAAGGCCAGCGCACTCGCCTTGCCTATTCCCTGACCGGCAGCGGTCACCACGACCGCCTTGCCTCCTAGCTTACCTGTCATTTCTTCTCCCTTTTCAGTCGACCCCATTTCAGTCGAGATGGATCCTCATCCATCGTCGCCTACCATTCCCCATCCAGCCGCCGCGTGAAAGACCTCTGTTCGCAAATGCAGTACGGAACGTCGCTCATCGGAAATCTCATGGGCTCACAAACGGTAGAAGCGGCGAGCATTGCCGCCGAAGATTGCTGCGTGATCGGCTTCCGGCACGATCTCGCGGCATTGCGCGATCCATGCGGAATAACTGCCGGCTAGATTGACCACTGGCCAATCGCTGCCCCAGATCACCCGCTCCGGCCCGAACAGCTCCAGGACCGTTTCGACATAGGGCCGAAGCGCTTCAGGTCTTTGACCGCCTGCCTCGGTCAAAAGCCCCGAAAGCTTGCAGCAGACGTTTCCGACCTCCGCGAGGCGCTGTATGCCCTCACGCCACTCGCGATAATGCCCTCCGGCGATCCGCGGCTTGGCGCCGTGGTCGATGACGACGGGCAGATCCGGATAACGGCGGGCGAAAGCCTCGAGCGACGCAAGATGAGGTTCCAGCACCAGCGCATCGAAGACGAGACCATGGCCGAGCATGGTCACGACTGCCGCGTCGAGGTACGGATCGTCGATCCAGGCCGGGTCGGCGATATCCTGCAGCATCGGCCGCAGGCCCTTCAGCTTCTGCGCCCTCGCCAGATCGGCGATGACGGCGGAAACATCCTGCGCCTTCATGTCGACCCAGCCGACGACGCCGAGAATGGTTTCGTTCTTTTCGGCCAGCCCCAGCATGAAGCGGGTATCCTCGACACTCGGTAGCGACTGCACCAAAACCGTGCCCTCGACGCCGGCGGCTTCGATCTCGGGCGCCAGATCGGCGGGAAGGAAATCGCGATGGATCGCCGCCAGTTCCGGCGGCGGCCAGCCGCCTTGCCGGTCCTTAATCAGCCAGAAATGCTGGTGGGCATCGATGATCATGACATCAGCCGCCATCGACCGAGGCATCGGCAGCGATCACGCCCTTGTCCTTCAGCCGGGCCCAGAAGGAGGCGGGGATCTCCTGCTCGAACCAGCCGACATTGGCCTTCATCTGCTCGCCGTTGCGGGCGCCGGATACCACGGTGACGACGGCCGGATGCAGCGCCGGAAAGGCGAGTGCGGCCGCCTGCATGGCAACGCCTTCGGCTTCGCAGGCCGCCTCGATCGCCTCGACGCGGGCAAGGATATCGGCCGGCGCATCGGCATAGTTGAATTTACGGTTGCCGGCCAGCAGACCGGAATTGAAGGCGCCGGCGACGACGATGCCGACATCTTCGCGATGGCAGCGGTCGAGCAACGGCAGGCTTTCCTGTTCCAACAGCGTGTAGCGGCCGGCAAGCATCGCGACATCGATATCGGTTTCGTCCATCGCGTCGGCAATCGCCTGCCACTCGTTGACGCCGAGCCCGATCGCCTTGACCTGTCCGGAGACGCGCAGTTCGCCGAGCGCCTTGAATCCACCACCCTTGGTCAACTGATCCCAATAATGCTGATGCAGATCGCCATGGGTGGCGCGGCCGATATCGTGGACATAGAGGATATCCGGCGAGAACACGCCGAGCCGCTGGCGGCTCGCCTCGAAGGAACGCATGATCGCGTCGTAGCTATAATCGTATTTCGGACGGAACGGCAGCGGTGAGACGTAAGCATCCTCTTCCGGCCCAACCGTTTCATCCGGCACCATGATGCGGCCGACCTTGGTACTGAGTACGTAGTCCTCCCGCGGCTTGTCGGTCACCATCGTGCCGAGCCGGCGCTCGGAGCGGGTATAGCCGTAGAACGGCGCCGTATCGAAATAACGGATGCCGGCATCCCAGGCCGCGTCGAAGGCACTCAGCGATTCCTGGTAGCTGGTGAGGCGGTAGAGATTGCCCATCTGGGCGCAGCCGAGCCCCATGAGCGTGAACGAGACATCGCGATTGCGCAGCCTGCGCCTGTCAGAAACCTTCATGGTATTCTCAAATCCTGCTCGTCATCGAAAAGAAGCGCGCGGACCTGATGAGCCCGCGCGCCGGCTTTATTTTAATAGAGAACGTTCTTGGCTTCCGGCTTGTCGATGTTGTCCTTCGTCACCACGACGACGCCGGTGTCGACGGTCTTTTCGACCTTCTGCTTGCCGAGGATGGAAAGCAGCGTCTCGATGCCCTTCTCACCCATCTGGTAGGAGCCCTGGACGACGGTCGCGGTCAGCGTGCCGTCTTTCACGAATTCCTGCAGGTCCTGGTTTCCGTCGAAGCCGATGGCAGTGATCTTACCAGCTTTGCCGGCCTGCTTGATGGCACGGCCCATGCCGATCGCGGTCGGCTCATTGGCGCCGAAAATGCCCTTGAGGTCGCTGTTGGCGGCCAGCACGTCCGTGGTCTGGTTGAGTGCGGTCGCCATCTGCGACTGCGAGTAATAGGGGCCGACGATCTCCAGCTTGGAATTGGCCTTGATATAGTCGGTGAAACCGCCGACACGGCCGATTTCCGAACCGGCACCAGCGACATAGGACATGACGGCGATCTTGCCGGTCTCACCGACCTTTTCGATCAGCGCCTTGGCGGCTAGTTCGCCGGCCTTGCGGTTGTCTGTCGCCAGGAAGGACTGGTAATATTTGTCCGAACCTTCCGAGAGCTGGCTGTCGATGACGACCACCGGAATGCGGGCTTCCCACGCTTTCTTGACGGCCGGCACGAGCGCATCCGGATCGGACGGCGCGAGCAAGATCGCCGCGACCTTACGGTTGACGGCGTTTTCGACCATGTTGACCTCGTCGGCGATGGCGGATTCCGCCGCCGGGCCCTGGAAGGTCATTGTGTGTTCGCCCTTGGCGCCACCGATCGCGGCTTCCGCGCCCTTCTGCACGTTCTGCCAGAAGGTCGAGTTGACCGTCTTGACGATGACGGCGATTTCCCCCGCCGAAGCGGCCGATGCCCCTGCGAAGGCAAGTGCCGACGCCATCAGGACCGTTGCAAATCTCTTCATGTCTTTCCTCCTCGAATGACCCGATCGGGTCTGTTGCGGGGAAGGCTCCTCTCCTTCCCTTGGCTGCATCAAAAGGACGGCGAGCCGTCCTTCGTCTCCTCAGCGGCGGTTGCGCAGCTGGTCGATCCAGACGGTGACCAGAATGACAAGGCCGATGATGATCTGCTGGGTGAAGGCGGAGACGCCGTTCATGTTCAATCCATTGCGCAATATGCCAATGACGAAGGCACCGATCATCGTGCCGGAAATGGTGCCGACCCCGCCGATCAGCGATGTGCCGCCGATAACGGCGCTGGCGATTGCGTCGAGTTCGTAAGCAACGCCCTCGTTCGGCTGGGCCGTCACGAGACGCGACATCAGCACACAACCGGTCAGGCCCGCGAGCGTGCCGGAGACGACATAGGTGAATGCGGTTACCCGCGAGACGTTGACGCCAGAAAGCCTTGCCGCATCGGCATTCGAGCCGATCGCATAAATGTAGCGTCCGAGCACGGTCCGGTTCAGCACGAAGGCCGCGATGAGGCCGATGACAATCATCAGCACGACCGGGTAGGGAATGCCGGGAAAGCTGACGACCGGAAAGCCCTGGTCGTCGATCGATTCGATGCGGAACAGCGAGCCGTTGCCGAGTTCGCCGAAGGCCTCGCCAAGACCGGACACGGCGCGTGCGCCGGTGATCTGCAAAGCCACGCCACGAGCGATCAGCATCATGCCCAAAGTCGCGATGAAGGGCGGTAGCCTCAACTGGGTGACGACGAGCCCGTTGATCAGCCCACAGAGCGACCCGGTGAGGATGCCAAGCAGCATGCCGATCCAGATCGGCAGTTGCAGCTCCTTGACAGCAAGTGCCGCAACGACACCGGCCAGCGCCAGAACCGAACCGACGGAAAGATCGATGCCGCCGGTAATGATGACATAGGTCGCACCGATGCCGAGCAGCGCGATCGACGTGACTTGCAATGCGATCGTCATGCCATTGCCGACGGTAAAGAAGGCGCTGCTGGTCGCCGAAAACACCGCCGCCAGCACAACGAGACTGCCGAGCGCCGCGAATTTCTGGATGATGTCTTTTTGCCGCTCACTCAGGCGGCGTCTTTGACCTGCAGGGGATTGGCCTACAGGAGCCTGAGCCGGCTGCTGCACCGGTTTTTTGCTGGTCATGTCGGCCATTCTCTAAAATCCCTGTTCGCCGCGCCGGCTGCTGCCGGAGGCGTAATGCATGATTTCTTCCTGGGACGTGTCGCGCGTCTTGAGCGTCGCGGTGATCCGGCCGCCGTGAAAGACAGCGATACGATCGGACATGCCCAACACTTCAGGCAGTTCCGAGCTGATCAGCACGACGCCTACGCCGCGCGCGGCAAGCTCGTCCATGATCTGGTAGATCGCGAACTTGGCGCCGACGTCGATGCCGCGCGTCGGCTCGTCGAAGAACATGATGCGCGGTTCGCGGAACAGCCACTTGCCGATGATGATCTTCTGCTGGTTGCCACCGGAGAGAAGCCGCACGGGCTGACCGAGGCTCGGTGTGCGGATATTGAGCAGGTCGACATACCGCTGGCTCGCATCGCGATGGCGCCTGCGGTCGATCACACCGAGGCCGCTCGAGACCGCCTCCATCCGCGCCATGACCAGATTGGCATCGACCGGCATCTTCACCGCCAGCCCCTGCGCCTTCCGGTCTTCGGACAGATAGGCGATGCCCGCTTCGATCGCGCTGCGCGGATCGGTGATCTTCAATTGCTCGCCGTCTAGCGTGATCGTGCCTGAATCGAGCGGATCGGCGCCGAAGATCGCGCGCGCCACTTCCGTGCGTCCCGCTCCCATCAGCCCGGCAAAGCCGAGGATTTCACCGCGGCGGATCTCGAAGCCGATATCGGAGAAAACGCCGCGCCTGGTCAGACCGGTCGCCGAGAAGATCACCGCCTCGCCGGGGTCCCGCGTCGGGTCCGGAAACTTGTCCTCCAGCGAGCGCCCGACCATGCGGGCGACGATATCGTCGAGAGTGAGCGCGCCGAAATCGTCGGTCGAGATATAGCGCCCATCGCGCAAAACCGTGACGCGATCGACAATCTCGACCAGTTCGTCCAGCCGGTGCGAGATGTAGATAATGCCGGTGCCCTGGCGTTTCAGGTCGCGGATCACCTTGAACAGCAGCTGCGCCTCCTGCTCGGTCAGTGAAGAGGTCGGCTCGTCCATGATCAGCACCGTGGCATCGAGCGACAAGGCCTTGGCGATTTCCACCATCTGGCATTGCGCGACCGAGAGGGTGCGCACCTGGACATTGGGATCGATATCGACGCCAAGCCTGTCGAGACAGCGGCGGGCGTCCGCGAACAGCTTCTTGCGGTCGACCAGGAAACCGCGGCGCGGCTCGCGGGCGAGATAGATGTTTTCCGCGACGCTCAGATGCGGAACGAGATTAAGTTCCTGATGGATGATGGCAATGCCGGCGGCTTCCGACGCAAGTGTCGAGGCGAACTGTATCTGCTCGCCCTTGAAGGTCATCGTGCCGGCATTCGGCTGATAAACGCCGCTGATGATCTTCATCAGCGTCGACTTGCCGGCGCCGTTTTCGCCGCAGACCGCATGCACCTCGCCGGCGCGCAGATCGAAACTGACACCCGACAGCGCCTTGACGCCCGGAAATTCCTTCGACACGCCGTCGAGCTTCAAAAGCACGGCAACCGGCGTCGTCATGCCGACAGGTTGCGGCACTCCTCCCATCGCGATCTCCTCTTCGCGCAAGGGCTTCCCACGGCCCTTGATCATATCAAAGACCGGTCATGAGTTTTGGTCAAGCCAATTTTGCCGATTTATCTTGCACAAGGGGTGAAATTTGCGACAACAGTATTTGAACGCCTGTGAAATGCACAAATTGGCCTGACCTCAATGACCGATACGAGACGCCTCTACCAGCAGACTGCCGATCGCGTCCGGCAGCTCATCGCCAAGGGCGACTATCAGCCCGGAGCACGCTTGCCCGCCGAACGGGAGCTTGCGCAACAGCTCGGCGTGTCGCGTCCATCGCTGAGGGAGGCGCTGATCGCGCTGGAGATCGACGGGACGATCGAGATCAGAATGGGCTCGGGCATCTATGTGCTCAACACGACCAGGCCCTCGGGCAACGGCAGGTCGCTGGGGGAAAGTCCTTCGGAGCTGATGCAGGCCCGCGCCGTGATCGAAAGCGCGATCATCGTCCAGGCCGCCGCGACCATGACGGACGAAACAATTGCAGCACTGCGGGCGATCCTTGCGGCCATGGCCGACGACATCACGCAAGGTCGCAAACCGATCGAACAGGACCGCGCATTCCACCTCGCCATTGCCGAAAGCGCCGACAACACGCTGCTGGCCGAGATCGTCACCAACCTGTTCGATGAACGCCACAGCCCGCTATCAGCCGGCATCCGCGGGCATTTCGAAACCACGGACAGCTGGACGGCGGCGCTGACCGAGCATCACGCCATCCTCGCCGCACTCGAAGCGCGCGACCCGCTTGCGGCGCAGGCCGCGATGCATACGCATCTTGCCGCATCGGGCCGCCGCTGGCTGGAAACCTGAGGCAGGCCGCACCGAAGCCTTGGAGATAAGGCCGGAATTTATCGTGCGCGGATGTAGCGGCTCAGTCGATCGGCCGCATCCTCGATCTGCTTCGGATCGCGCAGGAAACAGGCGCGCATGAAGGCCTCGCCACCCGGACCGAAGGCGGTGCCCGGTGCCATGCCGACGCCCGTCGCATCGACGATCCTAAAAGCTTCCTCGCGGGCATCCGCAATACCGTCGATCTTGAGGAAGGCGTAGAGCGCGCCGGGCGGCTTGCGCGTCTCGACCCGATTGGTCGCCACCAGCGCGTCGCAGAGAATATCGCGCGAGATGCGCGCCCGCTCGATATTCGTGCGGACGAAATCGTCGCCGTGGTCGAGCGCTGCGATCGCGCCCTTCTGCATGAATTGCGCCACGCCGGAGGTGGAATACTGGATGAGGTTGGTCAGCGTCTGGCCGATTTCGGCCGGCGCCACCATCCAGCCCACGCGCCAGCCGGTCATGCACCAGTTCTTGGAGAAGGAATTGGCGAAGATGATCCGGTCTTCGGGTTCCATGACATCCATGAAGGACGGCGCGCGGGCGCCGTCGAAATAATAGAGGCCGTAGATCTCGTCGGCGATAACCCAGAGACCATGATGACGGGCAAGCTCGAGGATGGCGCGCAGGTCGTCCTTCGTCGCGGTCCAGCCGGTCGGGTTGGAGGGCGAATTGATGAACAGCGCCTTCGTCTTCGGCGTGATCGAGGATGCGAGGCGATCGATATCGATCTTCCACTGCCCATCGACGAAATCGAGCACCACGGATTTCGGCTTCGCCTCCGCCACCGTGATCGCATGGACGACATTCGGCCATGCGGGTGACAGATGGATGATCTCGTCGCCGGCAGATGTGACAGCCTGGATGGCGAGCACGATCGACTGCATGCCCGAGCCGGTGACATAGATATTGTCGACCGAAAGATTGTTGCCGTAGTGGCGGTCATAATAGCGGACGATCGCCTGCCGGAGTTCGGGAATCCCTTGCGTCCAGGTATAGAAGGTCTCGCCCGCGCCCAGTGCCTCGCCGGCTGCCCTGGTGATGAAGTCCGGCGTCGGCAGGTCGCCCTCGCCGATCCAGAGCGGCATCAGGTTGTCGCGACCTCGTGCATAGGCGACGATTTCGCCGATACCGCTGCGCGGCGCGGCCGCGGCACGGGCGCTGATATCCGGTCTGATGATGGTCATGGGCTACTCGGCGTGAAGGAGATCAAAAGGGGCAGACTCAAGCAGTAGGTGCGCCGCAAAAATCCGTCAACGGTGGATATGCCGAAAGATCTACAGCCGCGCCCTGGTGCTGCGCGGCGTCGCCAGAAGAAGATTGGTTTCGCTGGCCGTGATGCCCGGCACCAGCCGGATGCGGCGCAGCACATTGTCGAAATCCGCAAGCGTCGCTGTGCCCAGCTCGACCACGAGGTCCCAGCGGCCGTTGGTCGTGTGGATTTCGGAGACTTCCGGAAAACCGCCGAGCGTGCGGATCACCCGGTCGGCGACACGGCCCTCGATCTCGATCATCATGATGCCGCGCACCGGCAGGTCAACCGTGTCGGCCCTGAGGATAACGGTATAACCGAGAATGCTGCCGTTGCGCTCCAGCTTTTCCATGCGCGCACGCACCGTCGCCCGCGATGCGCCGAGGTCGCCCGCGAGATCCGATATGCTTCTTCGCGCATCGTGACGCAAAAGCGTCACCAGCTTGTGGTCGAATTCATCCATGGACAAATTGATAAATCATGCTGCCGAAATGAAAAGTGCTTTCGACGTATTTGGCAAATAGATCTGTTCAATCCGCCATCCACCCATGATCTTTTCGAACAAACGGAGTGACGACATGCATTGCAGACTTATCGGTATCCCCCTTCAGGACGGCGCTTCGCAGCTTGGCTGCGAGATGGGGCCAAGCGCGCTTCGCGTCGCCGATCTGAAGGGTGCGCTGGTGGAACTTGGGCACGAGGTGACGGATATCGGCAATGTGGTGATCGGCGACCTGCCGGATGTCAGCCATCCCAATCCGGCGGTTCGTAACCTGCCGCAGATTGCTGCCTGGACCGAGCTTCTGACGGAGGTCGCCTATCGCGAGAGCGGCCAAGGCATGCCGATCTTCATGGGCGGCGACCATGCGCTGTCCGCCGGCACCGTCGCCGGCGTCGCGAGGCGCGCGGCTGAACAAGGCCGACCGCTCTTCGTCCTCTGGCTGGATGCGCATACGGATTTCCATACGCTGGAATCGACCAAGAGCGGCAATCTGCATGGCCTGCCTGCCGCTTATTATACGGGACAACCCGGCTTCGACGGTTATCTGCCGGCTCTCTCGCATCCGGTCGATCCGGCCCGCGTCTGCATGATCGGCATTCGCAGCGTCGATCCCGCCGAGCGAGAGGCGCTGAAGCAGAATTCCGTTACCGTTCACGACATGCGCACCATCGATGAACATGGTGTCGCCGTGCTGCTGCGGCGCTTTATCGACGAGGTCGAGGCGGCAAACGGCCTGCTGCATGTCAGCCTCGATGTCGACTTCCTCGAGCCGGCAATCGCGCCGGCCGTCGGCACCACCGTGCCGGGCGGCGCGACCTTCCGCGAGGCCCATCTGGTGATGGAAATGCTGCATGACAGTGGCCTCGTCACCAGCCTCGACCTGGTCGAGCTCAACCCCTTCCTCGACGAGCGCGGCCGCACCGCGAAGCTACTCGTCGACCTCACCGCCAGCCTGATGGGACGCACCGTCCTCGACAGGCCGACAAGGAGCTATTGATGGCCGTCGAACAGAACCTCAACATTGTCCCCTTCATCAGCGTCGAGAACATGATGGATCTCGTGCTTTCCACCGGCACCGAGACCTTCCTGAGGGAACTCGCAGCCTATGTGGAAGAGGATTTCCGCCGTTGGGAGCTGTTCGACAAGGTCGCCCGGATCGCCTCGCATTCCCGCGATGGCGTGATCGAGCTGATGCCGGCCAGTGATGGCCGGCTCTACGCCTTCAAATATGTGAACGGCCATCCGAAGAACACCAGGAGCGGCCGCCAGACCGTGACAGCCTTCGGCGTGCTTTCGGATGTCGACAGCGGCTACCCGCTGCTCCTGTCCGAAATGACTATCCTGACGGCGCTCAGGACAGCAGCGACCTCCGCCGTTGCGGCCAAATACCTGGCGCCGAAGGGAGCGAAGACGATGGCGCTGATCGGCAACGGCGCACAGAGCGAATTCCAGGCGCTGGCATTCAAGTCACTTCTCGGCATCGAAAACCTGCGGCTCTACGACATCGATCCGGCAGCGACCGAACGCTGCCGTCGCAACCTGTCACATCTCGGGCTGAATATCATGGCATGTCGCACAGCGGAGGAAGCGGTCGAGGGTGCACAGATCATTACGACCGCCACTGCCGACAAGCAGAATGCGACCATCCTGACCGACAACATGATCGGCCCGGGCGTTCATATCAACGCTGTCGGCGGCGACTGCCCCGGCAAGACGGAGCTGCATCGCGACATCCTGCTACGCGCCTCGATCTTCGTCGAATATCCGCCGCAGACGCGGGTCGAAGGCGAGATCCAGCAGCTTGGCCCGGATCATTCGGTCACCGAGCTCTGGCAGGTCATCGCCGGGCAGACCACCGGTCGGGAGGATGCACGCCAGATCACGCTGTTCGACAGCGTTGGTTTCGCGACGGAAGATTTTTCGGCGCTCCGCTACGTCTATGACAAGCTCAAGGGCTGCGACCGCTTCGAAAAGCTCGACTTGCTCGCCGATCCGGACGAACCGCGCGACCTTTTCGGCATGCTCTTGCGCCGTGAAGCCGCCACTCTGGCTGTCGCCTGACCCCCAGGATCTGCTACCAGGCCGCCACCGAGAACGCGTCCAGCGGGATCTTCAGATAACGGCTGCCATTGCTCTCCGGCTCAGGCAACCGCCCGGCGTTCAGGTTAACCTGCAACGCGTGCAGCATGATCCGAGGAAACGGCAGCGTCGCGTCGCGCTTCTGCCGCGACCGGACGAAATCGTCGCCGTTCTGCACATGCGGGTTTTCCGCTCGCTGCTGTGCGACGGTGCTCTCCCAACACGCTTCGCGCCCTTCGGGCCGGTAGTCATGCCCGGTAAATAGCCGTGTCTCGCCGGGCAACTCCAGGATGGCCGCGATCGAACACCAGAGATCGGCGGCATTGCCCCCCGGAAAGTCGGCACGGGCGCTGCCACTGTCGGGCATGAACAGCGTATCGTGGATGAAGGCGGCGTCGCCCGCCACATAGGTGATCGAGGCAAGCGTGTGACCCGGCGAATGCATCACACGGCAGGAAAGCTCACCGATATCGAACAGGTCGCCGTGTTCGAAAAGACGGTCCCATTGCGAGCCGTCGACCTTCATCTCCGGCATGCCGTAGATCTTCTGCCAGAGCTTCTGGACTTCGGTCACCCTGGCGCCGATCGCGGTCGGCACGCCGGTAACCTGCTTGAGATAGGCAGCGGCGGAAAAGTGGTCGGCATGGGGATGGGTGTCGAGAATCCATTGGAGCTTCATCTTCTCGCTGGCGATATAGGCGAGAATGGCGTCGGCGCTCTTGGTCGCGACGCTGCCGGATTTCTCGTCATAATCCAGCACCGGGTCGATGATGGCGCAGCATTTCGTTGCCGGATCGGCGACGACATATTGAATGCTGCCGCTGCGTTCCTCGTAGAAACCTTTGACCAGTGGACGTGCGCTCATCATGGGAATTCCGGGTTATTGATTGGCTGCGAACAAGTAACTGGCCTGTTTCAATCCATTCGCTTCAAAATCGGCCAATAGACTTACAGCGGAAATATTCGTCAGCATGCGGCCTGAATATCTGACACCTTGTCCGCGTCTGGCAACGACACCGTTCGACGTAAGTGGGTCAAGCACGCCCTAGCGCGCGGCCCGGAAGCTGGCGAGCAACCGCCTGACCTTGTCGCTGCCGTCCTCGACCAGATCAAATTTCTGGCCGAACAAAAGCCAGTCCCAGCAGATGCCCTTCATCAGCCACTTGAACGCCCGGCTCGCCGATTTCGGCGTCCAGGTTGCGGCCAGGCAACCCCGCTTTTCGCCTTCGATCAAGATGGTTTCGAGATGCTGGGTATGTTCCTGATCGAGTTTCTCCAGTTCGTCCATGACCGGCTGGAATTCTTCGGTGAAGTTGGTACGCAGCAGAATGGAGAGGAGGCGCTGCCGTTGTCGGTCCTGCGCCAACATCTTCAGCCAGTCGCATGCCATGGTCTCGACGACGAGAAGGGGATCGCGGTCGCTGCCGTCGAGATCGTCGACATCCGTCATGTTGACCCGAGGCAACTGAGCGGCGTTGTAAAGTTCGAGGAAGAGATCGCTCTTGCTCTCGAAATGCCAGTAGATCGCTCCGCGCGTGACGCCTGCCGCGGTGGCAATTTCGTCGAGCGTGCTGTTCGCCACGCCCTTTTCGAAGAACAGTTTTTCCGCTGCGTCGACGATGGAGCACCGGGTTTCAGCTGCCTCAGCCTTGGTACGTCTCATTCTCCTCCCCTTTCGATAGTCCTGAGCACCCGGCTCGCGAACCGAAAGTCGTCGTCAGCCCGAAAGCCGGTTGGCTTTCGGGCTGACCTGATCAATGGGCCGATGCCGTTTCCGCGGCTTCGGTCTTGTCACGCGTCAGCGGCTCTTTGCGCGCGCCGCCGAACAGCCTCATGACGAACATGAAGAAGGCCGGGACAAAGAAGATCGCAAGCACCGTGGCCGAAATCATACCACCAAGCACGCCGGTACCGATGGCGTTCTGGCTGGCAGCGCTTGCGCCCGTGGCGATCGCCATCGGCACGACGCCCAGGGTGAAGGCGAGCGACGTCATCAGGATAGGGCGGAAGCGCAGATGGGCTGCTTCCACGGTCGCCTCATAGGTCGTCTTGCCTTCGGCCCGCAGGTCCTTGGCAAACTCGATGATCAGGATCGCGTTCTTCGCCGACAGCCCGATGATCGTGATCAGGCCGACGAGGAAGTACACGTCGTTCGGCATGTCGCGGAGCATCACGGCTGCGACCGAGCCGATGACGCCGAGCGGCACTACGAGCATGACCGACAGTGGGATCGACCAGCTTTCGTAGAGTGCCGAGAGCAGCAGGAAGACGAACAGGATCGATAGCGCGATCAGTGCCGGTGCCTGGGAGCCCGACTGGATCTCCTGCAGCGACTGGCCGGTCCATTCGTAACCGAAACCGGTCGGCAGCTGCTCGGCCAGACGTTCCATCTCGGCGATCGCATCGCCCGACGAATAGCCCGGACCAGCCTGACCGGCGATGCGGACGGACTGGTAACCGTTGTAGCCCACGACCTGCGACGGTCCGCGGATCCACTCGACCGATGCAAAGGAGGACATGGGAACCATGCCGCCGCTCGCATTGCGGACGTTGAGCTTGAGCAGATCAGCCGTCTGCATGCGCTGATTGCCATCCGCCTGGACGGTGACGCGCTGCATGCGGCCCGTATTCGGGAAGTCGTTGACGTAGGTCGACCCGAGGTTCGCGGTGATCGTCGAGTTGATGTCCGAGAAGGTCACGCCGAACGTGTTTGCCTTTTCGCGGTCGATCAGCAGATTGACCTGCGCAGCATCGGGCATGCCTTCAATACGCAGTCCGGCGAGGATCGGGCTCTTGCCCGCAGCCGCCATAAGTTGGTCGCGGGCGGCAGCGAGCGCTGCCTGCCCCTGGCCGGAGCGGTCCTGCAGGCGGAAGGTAAAGCCGCTTGAGTTACCAAGGCCCTGGATGGGCGGCGGCGACAGCGAGAAGGCGATGGCGTCACGCAGGCCGAAGATCTGGCCGTTGATCCGCTGGGCGATAGCGGCAGCGGAATCCTCCGGACCGCGTTCATCCCAATCCTTCAGGGTGATGAAGGCGAGGCCGGCATTCTGGCCGGACCCCGAGAAGGAGAAGCCGTTAATGGCGATGATCCGCTCGACAGCCTTTTCCTTCAATGCGATCTGCTCGATCTGAGAGATCACTTCGGTGGTACGGTCCGTGCTCGCCTCTGCCGGCGCCTGGACGTCGACGATCAGGTAACCCTGGTCTTCGTTCGGCAGGAACGAGGTCGGCAGCTGCAGATAGACCCAGCCGAGGCCGACGAGCAGCGCGAGATAGATCACCATGAACCGGCCTGAGCGCTTGATAATGCCGCCCACACTGCGCGAATATCCGTGCGAAGCCTTGTCGAATCCACGGTTGAACAGGCCGAAGAAGCCCTTCTTCTCGTGGTGGTCGCCCGTGATCGGCTTGAGGAACGAGGCACAGAGCGCCGGTGTCAGCGACAAAGCCAGGAAACCCGAGAACAGGATCGAAACGACCATGGTCAGCGAGAACTGCTGGTAGATGATGCCGACGGCGCCGGGGAAGAAGGCCATCGGGATGAAGACCGCGCTCAGGACCAGCGTGATGCCGATGATGGCGCCGGAAATCTGGCCCATCGCCTTGCGCGTCGCTTCCTTCGGCGGCAGCTTCTCTTCCGCCATGATACGCTCGACGTTCTCCACGACGACGATCGCGTCGTCGACGAGGATGCCGATTGCCAGAACCATGGCGAACATGGTCAGGACGTTGATCGAGAAGCCGGAGGCAAACATGACCGCACAGGTGCCCATGAGCGCGACCGGCACGACGAGCGTCGGGATGATCGTGTAACGGATGTTCTGCAAGAACAGGAACATCACCACGAAGACGAGGATCATCGCCTCCACCAGCGTGTGGATGACCTTTTCGATAGAGACTTCCACGAACGGGCTGGTGTCGTAGGGAATTTCATATTCCACACCGGCCGGGAAATACTGCTTCAGCTCCTCCATCACTTGGCGAACGCCTTCCGATGTCGCAAGTGCGTTGCCGGTCGGCGACAGCTGCACGCCGATCGCGGCACTCGGCTTGCCGTTGAGGCGTGAGGAGAAGTTGTAGCTTTCGCCGCCGACTTCCACTCTCGCTACATCGCGCAAGCGTACCGACGAGCCATCCGGATTGGCGCGCAGCACGATCGCACCGAACTGTTCCGGGTTGGTCAGCTGGCCCTGGACGTTGATCGTGGCGGAGATCTGCTGCCCGATCGGGTTCGGTGTAGCGCCGATGCGGCCGGCAGCGACCTGAGCGTTCTGCGCCTCGATGGCGCTGACGATGTCGTTCGAGGTCAGGCTGAGGCCGACCATCTTGTCCGGGTCCATCCAGATACGCATGGAGCGCTGGGTGGCGAACAGCTGCGCGCTGCCGACGCCCGGCACACGGCGGATTTCACCGATGACGTTACGCTGCAGATAGTCACCGAGGCCGATTGCGTCGGTGTTTCCGTCCGTCGAGGTCAGCGACACGACCGAAAGGAAGGACGTGCCAGCCTGTTCGACGCGGATACCTTGGGAGGTAACCGCGCCCGGCAGACGAGGCTCGGCGCGGGCGATGCGGTTCTGCACCTCGACCTGGGCTTCACCGATATTGGTGCCCGGCGCGAAGGTGACGTTGATCGAGATACGGCCGGAGGATTCCGAGGTGGATTCGAAATAGATCAGCCCCGGAACGCCGTTCAGCTCTTCCTCGATCGGACGCGTGACGCTGAGATAGATATTTTCAGGCGAAGCGCCCGGATAATTCGTCGAAATGCTGATCTGCGGGGGTGCGACATTCGGATACTGCGCGATCGGCAGCATCGGAATGGCGATCGCGCCACCCAGCATGATGAAGATCGCGACGACCCACGCAAAGATGGGCCGGTCGATGAAGAAACGTGCCATAGGACCGGATCCTTACTTTTGTGCAGGTTCTGCGGGCTGCTCGGCGTTGCTGCCTTCGGCTGCCTGCTCTGTCGCGGGCTTCTCAGGGCTCCACGGCTGCGGCTTGACGGTCGCGCCCGGCGCGGTCTTCTGGAAACCGTCGGCAACGACACGGTCGCCTTCCTTCAGTCCCTGCGAAATCACCCAGCGATCGCCGAGCGAACGGCCGACCGTAACGCGGCGTGATTCGACCTTGTCTGCCTCGCCGACAACAAGGACACTTGCCTGCCCGCCGGCATCCCGCTGGACAGCCTGCTGCGGCACGGCAAAGGCGGCTCTCTCGACACCCTGCTGAATCTGGACGCGGACATACATGCCCGGCAGCAGATCGCCGTTCGGGTTGGGGAACTCGCCACGCAGCGTCACCTGACCGGTCGTTTCATCAACCGCTGCTTCGGAGAAGAGCAGACGGCCGCTCTGCTCGTAAGGCGTGCCGTCGTCGAGGATCAGCTTCACCTCGGCTTCGTTGTCACCCGTCATCAGCTTGCCGTCCTCGAGTGCCTTGCGCAGGCGGATGAGATCGGCGGCAGGCTGCGTGAAGTCGGCATAGATCGGATCGAGCTGCTGAATCGTCGCCAGATTCTCGGACGCGTTGGAGCTGACCAGTGCGCCTTCGGTGATCAGCGCACGGCCGATGCGACCGCTGATCGGTGCAGTGACATGCGAATACTGGAAATTGAGGCGGGCTTCGGCGAGCCCGGCTTCAGCAACAGCCACTTCCGCATCGCCCTGAGCGAGCATCGCGATCGCGTTGTCGAATTCCTGCTGGGAAGCGACATTGTTGCGGCGAAGCTGCTGCTGGCGATCGGCAGTCTGACGGGCCTGGAGCTGAACTGCCTTGGCGCGTGCGAGCGTGGCTTCGGCGCTATCGACCTGAACCTGGAACGGTGCCGGGTCGATCCTGTAGAGGACATCCCCTTGCTTGACGAGCGAACCCTGCTCGAAGACGCGCTCGACGATGATGCCCGATACGCGCGGGCGCACTTCGGCGAGACGGGTCGGGGCGACGCGGCCGGGCAGGTCATTGATGATCGGCAGGGCTTCAGCCGCCATCGTCACGACGCCGACGGCAGACGGCGGCGGCGCTTGCTGGGCCTGGCCTTCCTGATTTTCCTGGCAGGCGGCCAGAAATACGAGACAGGACAATAGGGTGAGAGCGCGCAGGGGCGTCTTTTGCATCGAGCAGCTCCAGGGGTAAAGCCGAGGTGGGAAATTTACATACAAACTAATACGTATATCCCATATAGCAAGAGCTTGCTGCATTGCACACTAATTGTGTGCGCGCGGTATTCAAATTCTTGTGGGGTCCAGTTTACCTACCTGATGCGGAAGGCTTCCAACCTTACCGAAGGCGTGACGCCGTAGGTGAAAATGCACAAAAGTGCTGGCCCGCAAGGATCAACTAGATGCGGGAACCGTGCAGTCGGTGAGCCGCCAAACGAAAAAATGGCGCGATATCCTCGCGCCATCCTTCTGAAAAACATCGCATTTCGGAGTGGGCGCGTCCATAGGCCGCACCCGCTCGTCACTCTTTAGGCGAGATCGAAACGATCCGCGTTCATGACCTTCGTCCACGCCGCGGCGAAATCCTTGACAAACTTTTCCTTGGAGTCGGATTGCGCGTAGACTTCCGCAAAGGCGCGCAGCTGAGAGTGCGAACCGAAGATCAGGTCGACGCGCGTGCCGGTCCATTTCGACAGCTTGGTCTTGCGATCGCGTCCTTCATAGACACCCTGCTTGCCGACAACAGGAGACCATTCCGTCGCCATGTCCAGAAGGTTGACAAAGAAGTCGTTCGTTAGCGTTTCCTGCCTATCGGTGAGGACGCCATGCTCGGGGTTGCCCGCCTTCAACACGCGCAGGCCGCCGATCAGAACGGTCATTTCCGGTCCGGTCAGGGTCAAAAGCTGTGCGCGGTCGATCAGCGCTTCCTCCGCCTTCAGGAACTGAAGCTTCGCACTGTTGGTGTAATTCAGGAAGGCATCCATGCGCGGTTCGAGCGCCTTGAAGGACAACACATCCGTCTGCTCCTGGCTGGCGTCGGTGCGGCCCGGCGTGACCGGAACCGAAACGCTGTAGCCGGCAGCCTTGGCAGCCTTCTCGACGCCCGCAGCACCGGCGAGCACGATCAGGTCGGCAAGCGAGATCTTCTTGACCCCATTAGCGCTGTTGAACGCCTGCTGGATACCTTCGAGAACGCCAAGCACCTTGGCGAGCTGTGCCGGCTGGTTGGCTTCCCAGTCCTTCTGCGGCTCGAGCCGAACGCGGGCGCCATTGGCACCGCCGCGCTTGTCGGAGCCGCGGAAGGTCGAGGCGGATGCCCAGGCCGTGGAAACAAGTTCCTGTACCGAAAGGCCGGTTGCGAGCACCTTTTCCTTAAGCGCAGCAATATCGGCATCGTCGACCAAAGGATGATCGACCGGCGGCACGACGTCCTGCCAGATCAGATCTTCGGCCGGCACTTCCGGACCGAGATAGCGAACCTTCGGGCCCATGTCGCGGTGGGTCAACTTGAACCAGGCGCGGGCAAAGGCATCGGCGAACTCGGCCGGGTTGTCGAGGAAGCGGCGCGAAATCTTCTCGTAGATCGGGTCGAAACGCAGCGCGAGGTCGCTCGTCAGCATCGTCGGACGATGCTTCTTTGCCGGATCGAAGGCGTCCGGAACGGAGGCATCCGAGGTCTTGGCAACCCACTGATGCGCGCCGGCAGGGCTCTTGGTCAGTTCCCATTCGAAGCCGAACAGGTTCTCGAAGAAGTAGTTGCTCCACTGCGTCGGCGTCTGGGTCCAGGTCACTTCCAGACCGCTGCCGATGGCATCGCGACCGACACCGCTGTTGAACTTGCTGTTCCAGCCGATCCCCTGGTCTTCCAGTTCGCCTGCTTCAGGATCGACGCCGACGAAGGACGGGTCGCCCGCGCCGTGGGTCTTGCCGAAGGTGTGGCCACCGGCGATGAGGGCGACGGTTTCCTCGTCGTTCATCGCCATGCGAGCGAAGGTCTCGCGGATGTCGCGGGCCGAGGCCAGCGGATCGGGATTGCCGTTCGGGCCTTCCGGATTGACGTAGATCAGGCCCATCTGCACAGCGCCGAGCGGTTCGGCCAGCTCGCGTTCGCCACTATAGCGCTCGTCGCCGAGCCACGTGCCTTCCGGTCCCCAGAACAGCTCTTCCGGCTCCCAGGTATCGACGCGGCCGCCGGCGAAGCCGAAGGTCTTGAAGCCCATCGATTCCAGCGCGACATTGCCGGTCAGGATGTAGAGGTCGGCCCAGGAGATCTTGTTGCCGTATTTCTGCTTGATCGGCCAGATCAGGCGACGGGCCTTGTCGAGATTGACGTTGTCCGGCCAGCTGTTCAGCGGTGCGAACCGCTGCTGGCCGCCACCGGCGCCGCCACGGCCATCGGTGATGCGATAGGTGCCGGCACTATGCCAGGCCATGCGAATGAACAGGCCACCGTAATGACCGAAGTCTGCCGGCCACCATTCCTGGCTGTCGGTCATCAATGCGTGAAGATCGGCCTTGATCGCCGCCAGGTCGAGCGTCTTGAATTCCTCGGCATAGTCGAATGCCTTGCCCAATGGGTTGGCGAGGCCGGTCTTCTGATGAAGGATCTCGACATTCAGCTGGTTCGGCCACCAATCGCGGTTCGCCCTGCTGGCTGGGCCGTGAGCGACGGGACACTTGCCCGTGTTTTCGCTGGATTTCGCGTCCATGATTTTCTCCTCATGTTTCCTGTAGAATGAGCCGCAGGCGAAGCGCTCCGTTCGTCAATGTCCGACACTCCACACCAGCGAACCCTGGCATCACAGTGTCAGGTCCCGATGACAGGCACACGTCTTCCCCTTCCGCTATTCTTAGCGAAAGCTTCTGATAGATTTAAGTTGGATTTATCGATCGCTGCGATAGCTTTAAATTATCGCCGTTATCGTTCAATCTAGACAATACCCCCGCCACCCGCCGAGGAGGCGGGGCGCTCCGCCGCGACCTTGCTCCGATAGCCGCTGGCTCGATAGGTCGCGACTGGATCGATCGCGCCGCCCGAAAGGCGGCGGGCCTCAGCGAGGATAGGTTCAACATCGGTGCGATAGGCGCGTTTCAGCGTCTCCGTCGCCATCAGCGCATCGTTATCCTGTTGGTATCCGTCGAGTGCCGGGCGATCGACAAGCAGGGCCTGAGCATAGGCACGGCGGATCTCGTTAGCGCTGGAAATCAGGCTCTCGATCGGGTCGGTAACATTATGCGACTGGTCGATCATGTGCGCCGGGCGGAAATCCGTCACGCCACGATACTCAGCATCGACAAGTTCGTTAAACACCAGGAACAGCCGATAGGGATCGATAGACCCCGCATCGAGGTCGTCATCGCCATATTTCGAATCGTTGAAGTGAAAACCTCCAAGCTTTCCAAACTGGATCAGGCGCGCGACAATCATCTCGATATTGGCGTTCGGCGCGTGGTGGCCGAGATCGACGAGGCAGTGGGCCTTTTCGCCGAGCGTCTGGGCGATCAGATAGTTCGTGCCCCAGTCCTGCACGACGGTCGAATAGAAGGCCGGCTCGTACATCTTGTGTTCGGAGAAAAGCCGCCAGTCTTCCGGCAACACCTTGTAGATCTCAGCCATCGAGGCGAGATATCGCTCGAACTGGCGGGTAAAATTACTCTGGCCGGGAAAATTCGAGCCGTCGCCAATCCAGACGGTCAGCGCCTTCGACCCGATTGCCTTGCCGATTTCGATACATTCGAGATTATGCTCGACCGCCTGGGCCCGCGTCGCCGCGTCGGTGTGGCTAAGTGAACCGTATTTGTAGGAATGCGCTTGGCTCGCCGCATCGGAAAACGTGTTTGAATTCATCGCGTCGAAACCGAGGCCCAGCGCATCGCCCTTTGCCTTGAGCTCCTTCGGATCGGTCTTGTCCCACGGGATATGCAGCGACACGTTCGGCGTCGCCTGCGTCAACTGCTGGATCACCGAGCAATCTTCCAGCTTATCGAAAATGCCCCGCGGCTCCCCCTGCCCCGGAAAGCGGGCGAAACGTGTTCCACCCGTGCCTACCCCCCATGAGGGAACTGCCACGAAGAATTCTGCGACCCTGGCGGTGATGGTCTCGATGTCGACGCCGCGTCGAGACAGGTTTTCGCCCAGCGCCGCATAGTCGGATTGGAGTGCATTCGAGCGCTTGTCGTTCTCGGCGGCAAGCACATCAGCCGCGATCTTCAGCTCAACCATATTCTCCTCCCCGAGAATGCGTCAGCGCGTAAAACTCTGCGCGTTACCCGCGTCGACATTGATGATGTTGCCGGTCGATTTCGCCGACAGGTCGGAGGCAAGGAAATAGATCGCCTCGGCGATATCCTCTGGAAACACGTTGAGCTTCAGCATCGAGCGCTTGCGATAATGTTCCTCCAGCTCATCTACATCAATCTTGGACGACGCTGCACGCTGTTCGCGCCACTCGCCGCTCCAGATCTTCGAGCCGCGCAGCACGGCATCCGGATTGACCGTGTTGACGCGGATACCGGCATCCGCCCCTTCCAGCGCAAGGCAGCGGGCGAGATGGATCTCGGCAGCCTTCGCCGTGCAATAGGCGGACGCGTTGGGCGACGAAGCAAGCCCGTTCTTCGACGCGACGAAAACGACATTGCCGCCGAGCTTCTGGCGACGGAACAGGCGAAAAGCCTCGCGCGACACGAGGAAATAACCGGTCGCGAGGATGTCTATATTCCTGCTCCACATGGCAAGCGTCGTGTCTTCGACCGGCGCCGAGGACGCGATCCCGGCATTCGACACGAGAATGTCGACGCCGCCGAATTCCACGCAGGCCTCAGTGAAGGCGGCAAGCACCGCATCCTCGCTCGTCACGTCGAGCAGCACGCTGCGCACCGCATCCCTGCCGAAACTCTTTTCGAAATCCGTCCTGGCCGCGTCGAGGGCGGCCGCATCGATATCGGCGAGCACGACGCAGGCCCCCTCGCCCATCAGCCGCGCCGCCGTCGCCCGGCCGATGCCACCCGCCCCGCCGGTGACGAAGGCCACCTGCCCCGCAAGGCTCTTCGGCTTCGGCATGCGCTGCAGCTTGGCCTCCTCCAGCAGCCAGTATTCGATATCGAAGGCCTCCTGCTCCGGCAGGCCCTGATAGTCCGACACCGTCGAGGCGCCGCGCATCACATTGATGGCGTTGACATAGAATTCCCCAGCAATGCGCGCCGTCGCCTTGTCCTTGGCGAACGAGAACATGCCGACGCCCGGCACCAGGAAGATCACCGGGTTCGGGTCACGCATCCTTGGCGAATTGTCGTGGCGGCAGGTCTCGTAATAGCGGCTGTAATCGGCACGATAGTCCTCCAGCGCCGCGTCGAGGCCGGCAATCACCGCATCGACATCCGGTTTCGCCGGATCGAAATCGACGATTAGCGGTCGGATCTTTGTGCGCAGAAAATGATCCGGGCAGGACGTGCCGAGCGCGCCGAGCGGCTTCAGCTCTGCGGAATTGACGAACTCGAGCACGGCGTTCTGGTCGTCGAAATGGCCGAGCTTGCGCTCCGCCTTGCCGATGCGACCGCGGATTTCCGGCATCAGCCTCGCTGCAATGGCGCGGCGCTCACCGGCTCCAAGGCTTTTCGCGACGGCCCCGCCAAAAATCGTCCGGCCCTCGGTCTGGGCTGAGAACCATTCGATCGCCCTGTTGATGATCTCCAGCGTCAGCAGGTAGCAGGCCTTGGCGCCGTCGGCCCAGGTGAACAGGCCGTGGCTTTCCAGCACGACGCCCTTGGCCGTCGGATTGGCCTTGACGAACGCTCCGAGATCGAGGCCGAGTTGGAAACCGGGGCGCCGCCAGGGCAGCCAGCCGATCTCGCTGCCGAAGATGATCTCGGTCAACTCGCGGGAATTCTTCGCGGCCGCAATCGCGATGATCGCGTCGGGATGCATGTGGTCGACATGGGTAAAGGGCACGAAACCGTGTAGCGGCGTATCGATCGAAGCGGCTCGCGGGTTGAGGTTGAAGGTACAATGGGGCAGGAAGCCGACCATCCGGTCCTCGTCCTCCACGCCTTTGTAGATGCCCTTCAGCGCTTCCAGCTTGTCCATGTAAAGCGTGGCGAAACCGTCGAGCCTGATCGTGCCGACATCGCCGCCGGAACCCTTGACCCACATGACCCTGACCTTTTCGCCGGTCAGCGGATCGGTTTCGATCACCTTGGCGGATGTATTGCCGCCGCCGTAATTGGTGATGCGCTTGTCGGCGCCGAGAAGGTTGGAGCGGTAGAGCAGCTTGCCGGGCTCGTCGAGCCCCGCGGCATAAGCGTCATCCCAACGGCTTTCGAGAAGGCGGGTTTGGCCCGACATCGCTTTCCTCCCAATCTGGCTCCGATCCTCATGACGATGATCGGCTTCTCCCTGATGGTGGATATCGCCCACAGTTTCGCTCGCTGTCAATCATAAACAATCATAAACTTTCATTGTGCGCTGCAATATAATCAAACTTGATCGTTTCTGATTGACAACCTGTAATTTCAAGCAATAGTTGCTATTCAAGGAGGAGCACCATGCACGAACGCGAACGCCACCGCATCATTCTGAGCGCGATCCAGGAAAAGCCTGTGATCACGGTGCAGGACATTGCGGAACTAACCGAGGCCTCGGAGGCGACGATCCGGCGCGATATCGCGGCGCTGCATGTGCAGGGCAAGCTGAGGCGCGTGCGCGGTGGCGCGGAAGCGGTTCACCCGCCGCAGATCGGCCAGCTCGCCGCCCGTTCCTTCCGTGTCTCGGAAGCGGTCAATATCGACAAGAAGCGGGTGATTGCCCGCTGCGCCGTCGATCTGTGCGAGGAAGGCGACAGCGTCATCATCAATGGCGGCACGACGACCTTCCAGATGGTGCATTACCTTTCGGCCCGGCGTCTGCAGGTCATGACCAACTCGTTCGCGATCGCCGAACATCTGGTCAAGCATTCGAAGAGTACGGTGACGATCCCAGGCGGCGCGATCTATCGTGAACAGAGCCTGATCCTGTCGCCGTTCGAGAACGACGCGATCCGCAATTTCTATGCGCGGCGGATGTTCATCGGCGCCCAGGGCATTAGCCCGCTCGGCATCATGGAGTGCGACGCGCTGGTCATCCAGAGCGAGCAGAAGCTGATGCACCAGGCCGAGGAACTGATCGTGATGGTCGATTCATCGAAGTTCCATCGCCGCTCCAGCCTCATTCTATGCCCGCTGGACCGGGTGACGACCATCATCACCGACGACGGCATCACCGAGGAGGCGATGCGCATGGTCGAAGCTGCCGGTGTCGCGCTGGTCATCGCCGGCAGCGGCACGGAGACGACAAAGGAGGATTTCACGTCGGTCGCCTGAGGAGCGCCGACGCGAAAAAGGGGTTCTGTTGATTTAACTGGGAGGAGTGGATCATGAAGCTTGCAAGGAAACTCGCGATTGGCGTCGCCATCGCGTTCACGGCGATGACATCGGCCGCAAGTGCCGCCGACATGAAGATCGCGCTGGTCGTCAAATCGCTCGGCAACGGCTTTTTCGAAGCTGCAAACAAGGGCGCACAGGAAGCCGCCAAGGAACTGGGCGGCGTCGAGATCATCTATACCGGACCCACCACGACCACGGCGGAAGGCCAGATCGAAGTGATCAATTCGCTGATCGCGCAAGGGGTGGACGCGATCGCCATTTCCGCGAATGACCCGGATGCGGTCGTTCCGGCGCTGAAAAAGGCGGCGCAGCGCGGCATTAAGGTGATTTCCTGGGATTCGGGCGTCGCGCCCGAAGGCCGCATCATGCATCTCAACCCGTCTTCCAACGAGCTGATCGGCAAGATGTGCCTGACGCTTGCCAAGGACCATCTGGAAGGCGGCAAGGGCGATTTCGCCATTCTCTCGGCCACCACCACCTCGACGAACCAGAATACCTGGATCGCCGAGATGAAGAAGCAGCTGAAGGATTTCCCCGGCCTCAACCTCGCCACCACGGTCTATGGCGACGACCTGGCCGACAAGTCCTATCGTGAAGCCCAGGGTCTCCTGTCGTCGCAGCCCAACGTCAAGGTGATCGTCGCGCCGACGACGGTCGGCGTGCTTGCGGCTTCGCAGGCGGTCAAGGATGCCGGCAAGATTGGCGAGGTCTATGTCACCGGCCTCGGTCTTCCGTCGGAAATGGCGGGCGCGATCAAGTCCGGCGCGACGAAGGAATTCGCCATCTGGAACCCGATCGACCTTGGTTATTCGGCCACCCAGATCGCCTATCACATCGCCAAGGGCGATGCCGACGGCAAGCCCAGCTCCGAGATCGAAGCCGGCCGAATGGGCAAAATCAAGATCGGCGACAACGGCGAGGCCGCCATGGCCGACCCCTTCGTCTACGACGCCAAGAACATCGACCAGTTCTCGAAGATCTTTTGATCTAACGAGACTAATCGCAAGCGGTGATACCCTCTCAGGCCTGCCGGCCATCTCCCCCACAAGGGGGAGAATACTCGTGTCTCTCGCTCGCCCTTTGTTGGACCGCGGCGGAAAGACTGAATTAAGCCCTCCCCCTTGTGGGGAGGGTTGGGAGGGGTCTTTTTCAGGTGAAACAAGATGAATGCTGTCGCGCCGATGACCGATGAGAGACCTGTCGAGCAGGCCATGCCTGCCGCAAAGACACCCATCCTGGAAATGCGCGGCATCAGCCAGATCTTTCCGGGCGTGAAGGCGCTCGACGGCGTCAGCCTGTCGCTCCATCCGGGCCAGGTCACCGCGCTGATCGGCGAGAACGGCGCCGGCAAGTCGACGCTGGTGAAGATCCTGACCGGCATCTACCGCCCCAACGAGGGCGAGATCCTGATCGATGGCGAGCCGGTGAGCTTTTCGAGCGCCCAGGCTGCGATAGACGCGGGCGTTACCGCTATTCACCAGGAAACCGTGCTGTTCGACGAACTGACCGTCGGCGAAAACATCTTTCTCGGCCACGCACCGCGTACCCGGATCGGCACAATCGACTGGCGGGCGATCAACGATCGTTCACAAGTGCTGCTGCGCCAGCTCGAAAGCGAAATCGACCCGACGATCCGCCTGCGGGACCTGTCCATTGCCCAGCGCCATCTCGTGGCGATCGCCCGGGCGCTGTCGGTCGAGGCACGCATCGTCATCATGGACGAGCCGACCGCCGCTCTGTCCCGCAAGGAGATCGACGATCTGTTCCGCATCGTCGAAGGGCTGAAACGAAAGGGCAAGGCGATCCTGTTCATCAGCCACAAGTTCGACGAGGTCTACGAGATCGCCGAGAATTTTTCGGTATTTCGCGACGGCCGCGCCGTCGGGCACGGAAGATTGAAGGACACGCCGCAGGACGAGATCGTCCGGCTGATGGTCGGCCGCAATGTCGAGGACGTCTTTCCCAAGGTGAAGGTTGAGATCGGCGCGCCGGTTCTGACCGTCGAGCGCTATTGCCATCCGACCGAATTCCGCGACATTTCCTTCGAGCTTCGCCGCGGCGAAATCCTCGGCATATACGGCCTGATCGGCGCGGGACGCTCGGAACTCTGCCAGTCGCTGTTCGGCGTCACCCGCCCTTCCTCCGGCAGGCTTACCCTCGATGGCGCGCCGCTCGATATCCGCTCGTCTGGCGATGCGATCGGCGCCGGCATCGTCTATGTGCCGGAAGAGCGCGGCCGCCACGGGCTGGCGCTGCCCATGCCGATCTTCCAGAACATGTCGCTGCCCTCGCTGGGCAAGACGTCGCGGTCCGGTTTTCTCAAGGCCGCCAACGAACTGGCGCTCGCCCGAAAATATGCCGAGCGGCTGGATCTGCGCGCAGCCGCCCTTTCCGTGCCGGTCGGCACGCTGTCTGGCGGCAACCAGCAGAAGGTGGTGATCGGCAAATGGCTCGCGACCCAGCCAAAGGTGATCATCCTCGACGAGCCGACCAAGGGCATCGACATCGGCTCCAAGGCCGCCGTCCACGGTTTCATCGGCGAACTGGCGGCCGAGGGCCTGTCGATCATCATGGTCTCGTCCGAACTGCCGGAAATTCTCGGCATGTCGGACCGGGTGATGGTGATGCGCGAAGGGCTGATGGCCGGCATTTTCGAGCGCGACCGATTGAGCGCCGAAGTGCTGGTGCGCGCCGCGACCGGCAATCAGTGAGGATTTGGATGAAGAGCCTTCTGAAAAACCGCGAAATCCTGCTCACCGGCATCATCGCCCTGATGGTCGCGGGCTTTTCCACCCGCGCCGCGGGCTTTGCCACTCCCGCCAATCTCGCCAACATCTTCAACGACACGTCGATCCTGATCATCCTGGCGCTCGGCCAGATGACGGTGATCCTGACGAAATCGATCGATCTGTCGGTTGCCGCCAACCTAGCCTTCACCGGCATGGCGGTGGCGATGACCAATGCGGCGTATCCCGAACTCCCGCTGATACTCCTCATCGTCATGGCCATCGGCATCGGTGCGTTCCTGGGCGCGATCAACGGCTATCTTGTCTGGGCGCTGCAGATCCCGCCGATCGTCGTCACATTAGGCACACTCACCATCTATCGCGGCATGGCCTTCGTGCTCTCCGGCGGGGGCTGGGTAAATGCGCACCAGATGGCCCCGAGCTTCCTCACCATCCCGCGCCTGGCCGTGCTCGGCTTACCCGTCCTTTCCTGGATCGCCATCCTGATCGTCATCGGCGCCTGGTTCGTGCTGACCCGCCTGCCCTTCGGTCGCGCCGCCTTCGCATCCGGCGGCAACCCGACGGCGGCGGTCTATGCCGGCATCGATATCGGCCGCACCCGTTTCTTCGCCTTCGTGCTCTCCGGCGCACTCGCGGGCCTTTCCGGCTATCTCTGGGTCTCCCGCTATGCGGTCGCCTATGTCGATATCGCAGCCGGTTTCGAGCTCGATACGGTCGCCGCCTGCGTCATCGGCGGCATCTCGATTGCGGGCGGCATCGGTTCGGTGGCCGGTGCCGTGCTCGGCGCGCTTTTCCTCGGCGTCATCAAGAACGCGCTTCCCGTCATCGGCATCTCGCCCTTTGCCCAGATGGCGATCTCCGGCGTGGTCATCGTGCTCGCCGTCGTCTTCAATGCCCGGGCCGAGAAGAAGGCGGGGCGCATCATCCTGCGCGATCGGGCAGCCCCCGAAAACAAGACCGAGGGAGCCTCCGCATGAGCGACATCGCCACCTCCAAACGGGTGATCCCGGACCGGCTCGGCACCAGAACCTCGCGCATCCTCGCGAGCTGGGAAGTGCTGCTTTTCGGTGTCGCGGTGCTGATCTTCGTCTTCAACGCGCTCGCCTCGCCCTATTTCCTCAACGCCTGGAACCTTTCCGACGCCACCTTCAATTTCACCGAGAAGGCGATGATCGCCTTTGCCATGGCAATGCTGGTGATCGCCGGCGAGATCGACCTGTCGGTCGCGGCGATCATCGCGCTCGCCTCGACCGCCATGGGCGCCGCAGCCCAGGCCGGCATCGGCACGCCGGGACTGGTGGCGATCGGCATCGGCGTCGGGCTTGCCTGCGGCGCCTTCAACGGCCTGCTGGTCGCCGGCCTGAAACTCCCCTCGATCGTCGTGACGATCGGCACGATGAGCCTGTTTCGCGGCATTTCCTACATCGTGCTCGGCGACCAGGCCTATGGCAAATATCCGGAAAGCTTCGCCTTTTTCGGCCAGGGCTATGTCGCGTGGGTGTTTTCCTTCGAATTCGTGCTGTTCATCCTGCTCGCCATCTCCTTCGCGATCCTGCTGCACGCGACGAATTTCGGCCGGCAGGTCTATGTCATCGGCAATAACGAGTTTGCCGCCCGCTTTTCCGGCATTCCGGTCGAGCGGGTGAAGTTCATCCTTTTCCTGATGACCGGCCTGATGGCGGGCGTCGCCGCCGTGTGCCTCACCTCGCGCCTCGGCTCGACCCGGCCGTCGATCGCGCAAGGCTGGGAACTCGAAGTCGTCACCATGGTCGTGCTCGGCGGCGTCTCGATCCTCGGCGGGGCCGGCACAATCGCCGGCGTCGTCATCGCCGCCTTCGTCATGGGCCTCGTCACCTTCGGGCTGGGCCTGCTGAACGTGCCAGGCATCGTCATGTCTATCTTCGTCGGTCTGCTGCTGATCATCACCATCGCCGTGCCGATCATCGCCCGCCGCATCAGGGAGATGCACTGATGGCGAGCGAGAGACATGCGTTCAGGATGAAGCTCAACCCAGGGATGGAGGCCGAGTACAGGAAAAGGCACGACGAGATCTGGCCTGAACTCGTCGACATTCTGCGCGAGGCCGGCGTCACCGACTATTCAATCCATCTGGACCGCGAGACCAACACGCTTTTCGGCATCCTGACGCGACCGGCAGATCACCGGATGGCGAGCCTGCCGGATCATCCCGTGATGAAGCGCTGGTGGACGCATATGGCCGACATCATGGAGACCAATCCAGACAATTCCCCGGTCCAGACAGATCTCGTCACGGTGTTTCACCTGCCATGAAGACGCCGGAAAAGGTCGCCGTCATCGATATAGGCAAGACCAATGCCAAGGTCGTCGTGCTCGACTGCCAAACGGGCCGGGAGATCTCCGAATGCCGGACGCCGAACCGGGTTCTCGCCGGTCCGCCCTACCCGCATTATGATATCGATGCATTGTGGGATTTCATTCTCGTCTCGCTTTCCGCACTGGCCCGCGACATCGGTTTCGATGCGATCTCGATCACCACCCACGGTGCCTCTGCCGCATTAGTCGACGAGAAAGGCGCACTCGCCCTGCCTGTGCTGGATTACGAGCATCACTATCCGGACGCGATCCAGCAGGTCTATACGATGCTGCGACCGCCGTTCTCCGAAACATTCTCCCCTGCCCTGTCCGGCGGGCTAAATGTCGGCGCGCAACTGCATTACCAGAAATCGGCTTTCCCGAATGTTTTCGCCCGTGTCCGGACGATCCTTACCTATCCGCAATACTGGGCTTTCCGCCTCACCGGCATTGCTGCAACCGAAGTCACGTCGCTCGGTTGCCATACAGATCTCTGGCGTCCGCGTGACGGCGACTATTCCTCGCTTGTCGAGGCGCTCGCGATCCGGGACCTGATGGCGCCGATCAGAAGCGCCTTCGATGCGATCGGTACCGTCCGGCCTGACATCGCGGAGAGGATCAGCTTGGCAGCGCCGGTCCCGGTCCATTGCGGCATCCATGATTCCAACGCGTCGCTGCTATCGCATCTGATCGGCCGCGAACCGCCCTTCGCGGTAGTCTCCACGGGAACCTGGGTGATCAATTTCGCCGTCGGCGGAGATCTCGATCATCTCGATCCGGCGCGCGACACGCTTGCCAATGTCGATGCCTATGGCCGCGCCGTTCCTTCGTCCCGCTTCATGGGCGGCCGGGAATTCGAGATGCTGACATCCGAACTCGGCCCACTCGAGCAACAGGCTGCCCTCGCCGTCATGCCCGGCGTGATCGCAAGGCGGATCATGCTCCTGCCCAATCTCGCGGAAGGTTCGGGCCCTTATCCCGGCCGGCCGGCACGATGGCTGGGCGAAGCCCATGCCTCGAATGCCGAGCGCTGGGCCGCAGCCTGCCTATATCTCGCGCTGATGACACAAACCTGCCTTAAGCTGATCGGCGCCGGAGGACCGGTGCTGGTGGAAGGTCCCTTCGCCCACAACCGGGTTTATCTGGATGCGCTTGCGGCGCTGGTCGGAAGAGATGTGCTCGCCCTTCCCGGCTCCACCGGCACCAGCCAGGGTGCGGCTCTCCTTGCCGGGATCCGGCCTGCTTCGGGCAGCGAGATATCGATCTCGCCTTCGGATATCGATGGCCTGCAAGCCTATGCGGATATCTGGCGCGACCTCGCTCGCCCTGCCGTGCCATCTATGCCGGTTAGAGATGCCGACCTTTCTCCAGTATCTCCTCCGCCTCGTTGAGGCTCATCTCGAAGACCGTCTTGCCGATATCGAAGCCGAAACCGCCGCGGGCGAAGGCGGACAGTTCCTTGCCCTTTCGCTTGTCGTCCAGATCCGCCTTGCGGAAAGGTCCGAAGGCGCGCTTTCGGGCCAGCACCACCGCAGCATAGAGGTCGTCCACCTCGGCGGCCGCCAATGCTGCCGTCTCCTTCGCCACGCCCTTCTGCGACAGCTTTTGCGCGATCGCCCGCTTCGACTTGCCGCTGCGCATGCCCGAGCGGCTGCTAATCTCGGCATAGGCCTTGTCGTCGAGCAGCTTATTCTCGTTGGCGAAACTCACGGCGGAGTCGGCAAGCGCCTTTACCTGGGCGTCGCCGATCGGCTCGAATTTTTCTCGCGCCTTGCGGGCAATCGCGTCGAACAGCTGCTTCTCGGTGTGCATTCGGCGACCGAGCCGATAGATCGTCGAATTGCGCGCCCAGGAGAACATGCGCGCTGTCGGCGCGTCCGACGAGGACGCGTCGGTAGAGAAATCATTTTCGCTGGAGCTTGCGTCCGGCGCCTGCGTCATTCTTCGGTCTCTGTCCTGGGTCCAAAAGTGGGCTCCGGAATAGCCGGTTCGCGGGCTAGGCGCCAGAGCGCGGATGATTCAGAGCCCGAGATCGGACAGACCGGGATGGTCGTCGGGCCGGCGGCCGAGCGGCCAGAAAAACTTTCGATCCGTCTCGGCAATCGGCCGATCGTTGATCGACGCAAAGCGATGCGCCATCAATCCGTCCTCGGCGAATTCCCAGTTCTCGTTGCCGTGGGAGCGGTACCACTGACCGCTGTCGTCATGCCATTCATAGGCGAAACGCACGGCGATCCTGTTGTCGGTGAAGGCGAACAGCTCCTTGATCAGGCGGTAATCGAGTTCTTTTGCCCATTTGCGGGTGAGAAAGGCGACGATCTCGGCACGGCCGACGGGAAACTCGGCGCGATTCCGCCAGTGGCTGTCTTCGGTATAAACGAGCGACACCCGCTGCGGATCGCGGCTGTTCCACCCGTCCTCCGCCATCCGGACCTTGGCGATTGCCGTTTCGCGCGTGAAAGGCGGTACGATGCTCATGGGTTTCCTCCGATGTATTTGCCGATGCGCTTTCTGCGCCCCGCCGCAGCCTATTCTCCGCGGAGATCTTGTTCCGGTACGTTTCAACTGGCGTAACGATTTTGCAGGAAGGAACTTGCGGCAATATGCGATGGCGCCCGCCTGAGGTCCGCGGCAAAGATGACTTAAGGTGAAGGGCTGAACTTTTATGCCTGGCCTTCAAATTCGAATCGCTCGACGATGACCGATTCAATCCGTCGTTGGACGTGCCGACGCGCCGGGCATGCTTTACAAAGAGACTCAAGTCGGTCTCGACTTACCTCGGAGGCAAGGCGCTTGGCGCCGGCCACGGCGCACAAGTATGCATTGGCTATATCATATTCTGCGCGCCGGCCCCGATGCATTGCACCGGGGCCGGCTGTATCAAGAATTAGAGAATTTCGACGTTTTCAGCCTTCGACTTTCCAGTCTTCCGGTCCTGGCCAACTTCATAGCTGACCTTCTGACCGTCCTGGAGCGCGCTGCCGCGTTCGACTGCGGAGATATGGACGAAGACGTCCGCGCCACCGTTGTCTGGGGTAATGAAGCCAAAACCCTTGTCCTGATTGAAAAACTTTACGCTACCGGTCGCCATGGGATCCTCGTTGTGTTCGTATGACGCGAACAGATTTAGCCTTCAATCGACAGACCATCAAGCGCTGAACGAAAAGGAAGCGCTGCAGATGCCGTAGAAGACAACAATCATCCGGTCCGGAATGGCATTCCGGTATACGTTTGATGCGCCACGCATTGCTGCTTAATCACGGCTTGAAGAGATATCGCCGGAGATTAGTACGCGCTCCGAGGTGACGGCATCGCCAGGGACGCCATCCTGGACTGGCGCTGGGAGCGATCCTTCGACTTAGCCCCGCGGCGTGCTGACCAGAATGGCTGCCGCTTTGTTTGCCCGAGCGAGGGCAGTATTGATGGCTCCCCCCTGCAACAATTGCGCAGCCAGCACCCCGATGAATTCGTCTCCAGCGCCGTGAGTACTGATCAGCTTGACCTTGATTGCCGGGATGAGCGTGTCCTTGCCACCTTCCTGCTCGAATGCCGCGACACCCTCGCCGCCCGCTGTCACCACTGCGACCGGATAGGTCCTGGCGAGTATTCTGGCGGCCGCCAGCGCGCTGTCGAGCGAGTTGACTTCCACGCCATCTGAAAGCGCTTCCGCCTCGACCGCGTTTACAACGACGATGTCGACGAGCTTTTCCAGTTCCGCGGACGGCTTTCGGGCCGGGGCTGCGTTGAGAATGACCGTGCCTCCCGCCCGCTTCATGGCATCGGCAGCCAGGACATTCGCCGCATCCGGCACTTCGTTCTGCAAGACCAGAATGTTACCGGATCGGAACAGATCCTTCGCCGCCTCGACATCCTCGTTGCACAGTTCGAGATTGCTGCCGGAGACGATGACGGCGCCGTAATCGCCTTCCGAATCGAAGATCGCAACACTCATGCCGGAGCCGATACCCGGAATGGTACGGACGAAACCGCAATCGACATTGTGACGGCCGAGATTGCCGAGAAGTGCGGCGCCGAACTGATCGTCCGCGACCGCGCCGATCATGGCGGATGGTACGCCGTGCTTGGCCGCCGATACCGCCTGGTTGCCGCCTTTTCCACCGCATGAGGGACGCCAGGATGAGCCTGTGACGGTTTCCCCCTTCTTCGGTCGAGCCGGGCCGTCGACGATGATATCGTAATGCAGGCTACCGAAGACGACGACGGCTGGATCTTTCAGATTCATAAAAACTTGTCTTTCCGTTTCGACGCGACGGCCGTCATCGTCTTTTCGAGATTTCTCTCGGCCGCCTTGTAGTCGCGCTGGGCGACGGCGACGAAGAGCGCATCAAGGATATTGAGCTGTGCGATGCGGGCGGCCGCGTTCTCGCCCATCAACGGCGAGCCCTGAGCCGTCGAGCAGAGAACCACATCGGCCTGCTGCGCCAATGGCGAAGCGTTGTAATTGGTGATCGCGATCGTACGGGCGCCGTTTCGCCTGGCCAACTGGATAGATTCAATAACGGCAACCGTATTGCCCGAATGGGAAAATCCGATCGCGACGTCCTCTGGCCCGAGCAGGGACGCCGACATCAGCATCATGTGGGAATCATCGTAGACGCTTGCCCTGACACCTACGCGCAGGAACTTGTGCGCGACATCGCGGGCGATCTGCGCCGAGCCGCCCACGCCGTAGAAATCGCGTTGGCGGCCCGAATGGAGCATGTCGGCGGCCCGGTCGAACGCTTCTACGTCAAGGATCGACTGCGTTTCTTCTAAGGCCTGGATCGAGGTGCGGAACACCTTCTGGATGATCTCCTGCGAGGTATCGTCAGGCGACAGCTCCTGGTGCATTTCAGCGGTCGGCAGGCGGTTGTACTGCGCGACCGCAGTGCGGAATTCCCGGTAACCCGCAAAGCCGAGCTTCTTGGTGATCTTCACCACCATGGCCTCGGAGACTCCGGCCTCGGTGGCGATCTCCTTCAGCGAGGTTTCGTCGGCGAATGTTCTGAGCGCGAAGACCGTCTCCACCACCCGGGCCTCAAGCGGCGTCAGGAGCGGCATGCGCATCCTGATCCGTGGTCCGACAGCTTTCAGGTCCAGGTGCTCGGAATTCATTCGTATTCCCCTTATCCGCGTCCGCGTGTCACGCGATCGATCATCATTGCGACGAGGATAATAAGACCGGTTGCGAGAAGTTGATAGAAAGCCTGGACGTTCATCAACGTCAAACCGTTGCGCATTGCTCCAAGAATGATCGCACCGAGGATCGTACCGATGATCGAGCCCTTGCCGCCCATCAGTGACGCACCGCCGATCGCAGCAGCAGCGATCGCATCGAGCTCCCAGAGATTGCCGAGAATGGGTTCGGCTGCACCAAGGCGGCCGATGAGGATCAGCGACGCAAGAGCCGCCAGCAAGCCGGAAATGACATAGGCGGTGATCTTGGTCAGCGCGATCGGCACACCGGCCACATAAGAGGCTTCCTCGTTGCCGCCGACAGCGAGGAGATATTCACCGACCGGCGTCTTCTTCAGAACGATCCAGGCGATAACAGCAACGATCGCAACGATGATGACGGAATTGGGAATACCGGCCACCGAACCATTGAAGAGCGAGCGAAATGTCGCCGGAATACCAAGAACCGGATTGCCACCCGTATAGATGAGGGCAAGAGCGCGGTAGGTCGATAACGTGCCGAGCGTGACGATGAACGGTTGCAGGCCGACATAGGCGACGAGAACACCGTTGACGAGGCCGCAGAGCATGCCGATGCCGAGACCGGCCATAATTGCCACCGGCACCGGATAGCCGGCCACCAGCAGTGTGGCGCTGAGAACCGCGGCGATCGCTGCCGTCGGGCCGACCGAGAGATCGATGCCGCCCGAGATGATGACGAGCGTCATCCCGAGCGCGATGCAGGCATTGATGCTCGACTGCTGCAGGATATTGATCAGGTTGCGCTCGGACAGGAAGCCCGGGACCAGCATGGCAAAGACGGCCATGATGACGATCAGCCCGATCAGGGTGCCGGCATCGCGCAGTGAGAAGGAGGATAGGAAATTCGCAGAACGCGCAGGGGCGCTGGAAGCGATGTCAGACATGATTGTGCTCCTGCTGGACCGATTTTTTCTTGAGAGCGGCATCGCCGACGGCATGCGCGACGATCGCCTGCTCGGACAGTTCGTGCCGTTCAAGCGTTGCGGCTATCTTGCCGTTGCGCATGACCATGACGCGATCGGAAAGGCGGATGACTTCCGGAAGCTCGGACGACACGACGATGATCGACTTGCCCTCGGCGGCGAGGTTTTCGATCAGATGATAGATTTCGGACTTGGCACCGACATCGATGCCGCGCGTCGGCTCATCGAAGAGAAGGATCTCGGAGCCAGCAGCCAGCCAGCGGGCGATGATCGCCTTCTGCTGATTACCACCGGAAAACAGCCGGATGGCGCGATCGATCTGGAATGGCCGCAGATTGACGCGCTTGAGCAGCTCTTCGGCCCTCGTCTTGACCGTACCGTGCCGGACAAGACCGGACTTCGAGAACTTGCCGAAGGACGGAAGCGCCATGTTGACCGAGACGGAGCGGCCGGAAATGATGCCCTCGCGCTTGCGCTCCTCGGGAAGCAGTCCGATGCCGGCGGAAATGGCCGAGCGGGGATTGGTGAGTTTCAGCTCGCGGCCGTCGACATGAACGGCACCTGTAGCAATCGGGTCGACCCCGGCAAGGAGGCGAAGAAGCTCTGTGCGACCCGAGCCGACGAGGCCGGCAATGCCCAGGACCTCGCCGCGACGGACTGTGAAGGAGACGTCGCGGACATGCGTCACGCGGGAGGAGAGGTCGCGCACGTCGACACGAACGTCCTCCTTCACATGGGAATTATGTTCTTCGTGCTGTAATTCGCGGCCGACCATCATCGCGATGACGTCTGCCTCGGCGGTCTCCCGCAGATCGACGGTACCTACTACGACGCCGTCGCGCATGACCGTGCCGCGATGGCAGATGCGGAAAACCTCATCCATCTTGTGAGAGACATAGATGATGGACACACCGAGGCTCGCAAGCTTCTCGACAATTGCCGCCAGACTTTCGAATTCGGCCGGCGTCAGGCTGGACGTCGGCTCGTCCATGGCGATGATCTTCGCCTTGTCGAGGAGCGCGCGGGCGATCTCGACGATCTGGCGCTGCGCGACCTTGAGGGTCTTGATCGGCGCGGAGGGATCGATGGTCGGATCGATCATCGCCAGAGCTTCGGCAGCACGCCGCTCCTGCTCACGACGATTGACCAGCATGCCGCCGGCAGACTTTATCTGGTGACCGAGGAACATGTTCTGCGCCACGGTGAGGTTCGGAACCTGCTGTAATTCCTGATGGATCATGGCGATCCCGGCAAGCCTGGAACTCTCGGGCGTCTTGAAGGCGGCAAGTTCGCCATCGACGTAAAACTCACCGCTCGTCGGCTTGGCAACGCCCGACAGGATGCGCAGAAGCGTTGACTTACCGGCGCCGTTCTCGCCGAGCAGCGCGTGGATCTCGCCAGGAGCGACCTCGAAAGAGACGTCCGTCAGCGCCTTCACGCCGGGGAAGGTCTTGGTGATGCCACTGAATCTGAGACGGGTGGTCATGAGCATTTCCGATGCGTTTCGGGGCCGAAGCATTGGGCCAAAGAGGGGCCGGCACATAACCGGCCCTCGTCGTTTCGGGACGCGCCGCTTACTGGGCGGAGGCGGCGTCCTTCATGAGCACAGCGCGGATATCGACGCCCTCGCCCTTGTACGTGGCAAGATTGTCCTTGGTGATCAGCGCCTGCGGAGTGGCGACCACGCGCGGCAGCTTCTGGCCCGCGACGAGGCGAAGTGCCGTTTCCATCGCGACTTCGCCAGTCAGAACCGGGAAGCTGTCGACTGTCCCGGTCAGTTCACCGGCTTCGATCGACTTGTATGCGTCGGAAATGCCGTCCGTGCCGAAGACCGCGACCTTGCCAAGCAGGCCGGCAGATTTGACAGCCTCGACAACACCGAGCGCCATGCCGTCATTGTTGCAGTAAAAGCCGATCAGATCGGGATGCTGCTGCAATATGTTGGTGGCCGCATCGTAGGACTGCTGGCGATCCCAGTTGCCCGGAACGCTGGCGACAACCTGGAACTTGTCGTTGGCGGAGATCGTCGACTTGAAGCCGTCGGTTCGCTGGACAGCCGCGTAGACGCCGGCCTGGCCTTCGATGATCGCCACCTTGCCGCCGTTCGGAGCCTTTTCGATGAACCACTGGGCAACGCGCACGCCGTTGTCGCGCTGGACGTTGCCGACGTAATGCTCGACCTGCGGAATGACCGCGTCATTGACGTTGACCACCGGAATTTCCGCTTCCTTCGCCTGTTCCAGCATCGGCTGCAGGTTCGCATCGGTCTGGGGAGAGACAAGAATGACGTTGAAGCCGGTCGTGACCATGCCCTCGGCAATGGTCAGCTGGCCGAGTTGGTCACCCTCGCTCTGGGCAGCCTGATAGGCTACCGAGACGCCTGCCTTCTCACCGAATTTCTCATAGCCCTCGCCAAGCGAACGCCAGTATTCATTGGTCAGCGTCTTGGACACGCCGCCGGCGCGCGTGCCCTCGGGAAGCTTCGGCATGGCGCCGAACTTCGCCTCGAGCTGCGACCAGTCAATGCGGTCCTTTTCGGTATCGGAATTGAGGGGGGCGAGCTCCTGCGCGAAGCTGGCATTGGCCCACAGAGCCGCTGCGAGGCCAGCAGCGACGGTCGATGTGATGAACTTATTCATTCGGTTCCTCCCGGATGGATATATTGGAGATTTTGTTCAGAAGCGGTCAGGCCACTTCGCCAAGCATCACTTCCTGAAGGATGGCCTGAGCGGAGACGGCATCTTGACGGTCAATCGCGCCTGAGAGGCGATTGTCCTGCTCGAGGCGATCGACGACCTTCAGCATTCGCCTCACGGTCTTGATGTTGACCTCGCATTCGTGGACCGGATCGAGACCGGTCATGTCTGGGAATGTGTCGAAATAGATGGCACCGTCGTAGCCATCCCGCTTGATCTGGCGAAGTAGTTCGATGGTCTGCACCGAATGCACCGCACCGACCATCAGGCCATCATCGCGCTTGGCATAGCCGTCGTTGAGGTGAACGCCGAGGACACGGCTGTGGCGCGCGATCATGGCCGCAGCAAAGGCAGGCTGTTCGTCGGCGTAGAGGACATGGGCGAAATCCAGCGTGACGCCGAGGTTGTCGCAACCGACGTCCTTGATCGCCAGCAGCGTGGTCGCACAGTCGGGCATCAGGCTATAGGAGCGCGGCTCGTTCGGCTTGTACTCGATCGAGATCGAACAATCCGGGTCGTGCTCGCACACTTCACGGATGCCGTCGATTTCGTGTTGCCACATGCGGTCGTAGTTCGCCTGGAAGGCATAATCGAAACCGTCCTGACCGAGCCAGATGGTCATCAGGTTGGAGCCGGCCTCGCGAGCTGCGTCGATCCCAGCCTTGGTGAGGTCGATCGCCTCGCGGCGCACCTTCTCATCCGGATGGGTGAAGGCGCCAAGCTTGAATGCGGGATTGGTATAGTAGCGCATGGCAAACCCGTTGATAGACAGGCCGAGATCACCGAGCTTCGCTGCGATTTCCGAAGGCTTCTCCGAAACATGGTCGGGATAGTTGAGATCGAGGTCGGTCAGGCCCTCTACCTTGGCAGCGCGCGCCGCCATCTGCATGACCGTCGGCTTACCCTTGAGATCCGGCCACTCGGCCGACGCATTGGAGGCAAAGGAGTTCAGGCGGGTGGCGAAACGGGGGCTGGACAATGTTCTGACCTTATCAAATGAGCTTCACGGTCAAAACTTCACAAAAATATTTTAATTTGTAAACCAAAAAAGTTATTGCGCCGCACCAAAATTCGGCGGCGACAATCAACCCGAAGCGCAAATCAGCGAGAAGAAGGGAACCCGGCTTGAATCGCACCTGTGAATGACAGCGCTTCGAGCGGGCGTCATCTATGCGCAGCGCCAAATTGATTCCGGCAATGGCGAGAGCTGCCGACGCGGCGCTCGCGCCGTGACGACGAGCAACAGCGCATTTATCGAAGGGCCACTCAAGGGCTCGGCAGAAAGTGAAGCAGATGGACCCGACCATCGGGCTCAAGACTTAAGCAAGCTTTGGCTTCGATTTTCTGAGGAGTGCCTAGCGACCTTACGTCAGGGATGCAGGAGGACGGACATGAAAGGCACTGGACCCGATTGGATTTCCTTCTCAGAAATGCAAATCATGTCCTGACGGTACCGCGTGCACCGGTCAGGTGCTTACGCATGAGAGCCGCCGCCACCTCGTTGTCGCCATGCTCCAGCCGATCAAGGATCTCCAGATGCTCGCTGCATGTGACCACGACCCGCTCCGACCCGTGCTGCCAGTTATAGTTCGACAGGCGGCGAAGCTGGTTCTGCCGGTTCATCGCCTCTTCGATATAGCGGTTTCCGGACGCCGCGCTGATGCCGAGGTGGAACTCTGCATTCATCTCGAAAAGCGTGACACTCGAAGTCTCCGTCCAGGGATCGGCCAGCATGGCCTCATGCCGTGCGCGCATCGAGGCCGCCCAACCGGCCGACAATGAAAACTCGGGCGACAGGATGGCCGCACACTCGATCAGAAGACGAAAATTATAGCTCTCCTCACGCGCACGTGCGTCGCGAGCGGGATCGAAGAACTGCCATCCGTAGCCTTTACGGCGCTGAATCACGCCAAGCCCCTCAAGCTTGATCAACGCTTGGCGCACCGCCGTGCGCTCATGCCCTGTCAGACGCATCAACTCCATCTCGGCAAATTGTTCCGGCAGCTTTCCCTCACGACGCAGCCGGGCAACAGCGATCAGAAGCTCCTCGTCCGCAGACGGCGCATCCACCGCATCGATCCGAGGCGGGATCGATGCAAGCATCATCCCGCGATTGGGCTCATGCTGCACGAAGCCCTGCGCCTCCAGGAGTTCCAGCGCCATGCGGACCGGCGTGCGGGATACCCGCAGGCGCTCTGCCAGCTGGCTTTGGCGAAGCCTCGCGCCCGGCCGCAGATCGTCCTCATGAATGACTTCGACGATACGGCGCATCAGATCCTGTTGAAGAGGCGTGCTTGCGTCCGACATTTTTCGCTTGCCTTCTCGATATTTTTGGTTTTTGTTTTATGAAATACTTTTTTGACGAAAGCAATCCAAAGGCCTCCACCCTTTGCTCATCATCCGGAATATGCTGTCATGACCTTGCCCCTTCCATGCCCACTTGTCGAAGTCTCTGGTACGCCGTTCGAACGCGGTCAACAATATGGCGAGCAGGCCGCCGAACGCATCCTTAAAGGCGTGGGCCACTACAAGGATCAGCTTCATTCTTCGGGCATGAAGGATGACGATCTTACAGCGGTGATCGACCGCTTCGCCGGGGCGATCGAGGACTACGGCAGCCAGTACATCGAAGAGATGAAGGGGATCGCCCGCGCTGTGAACAAGGATCTTTCCGCGATCCTTCTGCTCAATGCCCGGACCGAAATCCTCAAGCTGGCGCGCCGCCGGGAAGCCGGGCAGCAGGATTTTATCCAGTCCGATGGCTGCACCGGCGTCTTCGTCATGCCGTCCGCCAGTGTCGATAACAGCTTCATCCACGCCCAGAACTGGGATTGGAAAGCCGAATGCGCCGAAACAGCAATCGTACTCAAGATCAAGCGCGAAGACGGTCCCGATATCATTACCTTCACGGAGGCTGGCGGCCTCGCCCGCACCGGCTTTAATTCCGCGGGCATCACGATCAGCGGCAATTACCTGGAGACCGACCGCGATTATCGGCAGCTTGGCGTTCCGCTTGCCATCATCCGCCGCAAGGTCCTGGAACAGGAACAGTTGGCGATGTCGATGCAGGCAGTTTATGCCACGCGCAAGTCGGCTTCGAACAACATGATGATCGGCCATGCGCATGGCATCGCGATCGATTTCGAATGTGCGCCTGACGAAACCTTCCTCGTTCACCCGCAGGACGGCATTCTCGTGCATGCCAACCACTTCCAAAGCCAGGTCGCGCTGTCGAAATTGCTCGACAAGGGCGTCGTGAACATGCCGGACAGCCTCTATCGGGATCTGCGTGTTCGCCAGTTGCTGGAGCCGCATAACGGCCGCATCACCGTCGACACCGTGAAGGATGCACTGTCGGATATGTTCGAAACGCCGTATTCGGTCTGCCGCCCTCCGCGCACGTCGCCGCTTTCCAACAACCAGTCCGCAACCGTCGCCATGATCGTCATGGTACCGAGTGAAGGGCGCATCGAGGTGGCCCTGCTGCCGGCACTCGGCGCCCATTTCTGGAAATACAATCTCGACATGCAGGTGAAACCGATCGAACAGCCTGGACAGGCTCAAACGAACGCCGCCTGATCAAAAACCTATAAGGGAACAAAAACGGGAGCTTCCGATGAAATACCGCAATTTTCTGACGATGACTGCAATGACGGCCGTGATGGCCGCGACTGCCGGAACCGCGCTTGCCCAGGACAAGATGATGCGGGTGCGGCTGAATGCTGACATCCGCTCGACGGACCCGGGCGTCAACCGGGATGCGAACAGTGATGCCGTGGTTCTTCACATGGTCGAAGGCCTTGTCGGTTACCGCGACGATGCATCCGTTGCTCCCCTCCTGGCGAAATCGGTCGATATTTCCGAGGACGGCAAGACCTATACATTCAAGCTGCGCGACGGCCTCAAGTTCAGCAATGGCGAGGCGCTGACTTCCGCCGACGTGTTGAGCTCATGGGCGCGCTATACCGATCCGAAGACCGCCTGGCGCTGCCTCAAGGATGTGACGGGCTCGGGTGTCGCCAGCGTTGCCGATGTTGCAGCGCCTGACGCATCGACCGTCGTTTTCACGCTGGAAAAACCCTCCGCGCTGTTCCTGGCAACGCTTGCGCGCACCGACTGCGGCGGAACCGGCATCTATTACAAGAGCTCGCTCGATGCCGAGGGCAAGTGGGTGAAGCCGATCGGCACCGGCCCGTTCACGCTGCAGGAATGGCGCAGCGGCCAGTATGTGCAGCTTGCCGCCAATCCGAATTACGTCTCTCCCGGCGGCGAGCGCACCGGCTATGTCGGCGACAAGACACCCAAGGTGGCCGTCCGCTTCATGATCATTCCCGACGATGCCGCAGCAAAGACCGCCATATCTTCGGGCGACATCGATGTGCTGGCCGACGTCAACAATGCCGATATCGACGAGATGACCGAGAACGGCGACATCAAGGTGGACAAGGTCGACGCCATGGGTCTGACAGGGCTTCTGTTCCAGACGCGCGACCCGCTGCTGAAGGATGTCCGGATCCGCAAGGCTATCATGCTGTCGCTCGATATTCCGCAGATTACCGAGGCGCTGACAAACGGCCAGTCGGCGGCGAGCGCATCGATTGTGCCTGTGCCGAGCCCCTATTTCGGCTCTGCCCAGAAGGAAATGCCGGCGCGCAATATCGAGGAAGCCAAGAAGCTTCTTGCCGAAGCCGGTTACAATGGCCAGCCGATCAAATGGCTGGCGACCAAGCATTATCCGTCGCTCTTCGACGCTGCCGTGCTCGTGCAGGCGATGGCCCAGGAAGCGGGCATCAATATCGAGGTGGAAACGCTCGACTGGGCGACCTTGCTCGACCGCTACACGACCGGCAATTACGGCGCCATGTCCTTCACCTATTCCGCCCGCCTCGACCCCTCGCTTTCCTTCGACATGGTCAGCGGCAACAAGGACAAGAGCGCCAACAAGGTCTGGGACAATCCGGAGGGCCTGAAGCTGATCGCGGAAAGCACTCAGATCACCGACGAGGCCAAGCGCCAGGCGATCTTCGACAAGCTGGAAGGCATGATCCGCGCAGATCTTCCGATCATCCCGCTCTATTCCGGTACCCGCATCGGTGCAGTCCGTTCGAATGTCGAGGGGTACAAGACATGGCCGGTCGGCTATGCACGCATGTGGGGCGCCTCCTTCACCCAGGGCAACTGAGCCGATGAACGCCCTTACGAAATATATCGGCAAGCGTCTGTTATGGACGCTTCCGACACTGCTGCTCGTTGCGGTGATGGTGTTCTTCCTCGTCAGGATGATCCCGGGCGACCCTGCCCTGCTCATTCTGGGTGACGACGCGAGCACGGAAGAAATCGCCGGCCTTCGGGCCAGCCTCGGGCTCGACCAGCCGGTGCCTCTGCAGTTCCTCTACTGGCTCGGCAATGTCGTCCGGGGAGATCTCGGCAACTCGATCTCCAACGGCGCGCCGGTTCTGCCGCTCATGCTCGGTCGCTTTCAGGTCAGCGCCACGATCGTGCTCGTCGCCGTCGGGCTTGCGACGCTCATCGCCATCCCGGCCGGTCTGATTGCCGCCTGGCGCCAGAACGAGCATGTCGACGTCGCGATCGTCGCCGCCTCGACGCTGCTGATGTCGGTTCCGAGCTTCTGGCTCGGGCTCGTCTTTCTACTCATCTTCGGCCTCAATCTCGGCTGGCTGCCGGTGGTCGGCTTCGTGCCCTTCAGCGAAAACCCATGGACGGCAATCACCTATGTCATCCTGCCGATCATGACGCTGATGCTGATCGAGGTCGGCGTGCTGACCCGCATGATGCGCGCCAGCGCCATCGAGATCCTGCGTCTCGAATATGTCATGCATGCCCGCGCCAAGGGCCTGTCGGAACGCAAGGTCCTGCTGCGTCACGTCCTGCCTAACGCCTTCGCGCCGACCTGGACGATGATCGGCCTCGTTCTTGGCGGTCTGCTTGGCGGTATCGCAGTGCTGGAAACCGTCTTCACCTTGCCCGGCCTCGGGCGCCTTCTCGTCGATGCGATCTTCGCGCGCGACTATCCGGTGGTACAGGGATGTCTGCTATTCACGGCCATGATCTACGTGATCGTCAATCTGATCGTCGATCTTTGCTATCCACTGTTCGATCCGCGGGTCACCGCCTCATGATCAGGCAGCCGGCAAACATGCTCATCGGATCGGCGCTGCTGATCTTCATCGGCGGCATGGCGCTCACCGCCATGGTCTGGACACCCTACGACCCGGCGGCGATCAAGCTCATCTCCCGCCTGAAGCCGCCATCGGCGCAATTCTGGCTCGGCACCGACGAATTCGGCCGCGACGTCGTCTCGCGACTGATGGCGGGCGCGGTGCAAAGCATGACTGTCGCTACACTCACCGTCGCCTTCGCGATCATCGTCGGCACGATTGCCGGCCTTGTCGCCGGCTATACGCGCGGCACGGTCGATCGGATCCTGATGGTATTCAGCGATGCGCTTCTCGCCTTTCCCGGCACGCTGCTGGCGCTCGGCCTGATGGTCATCTCCGGTCCCAACAAATACGGCATCATCCTGGCGCTCGGCATCGCCTTTACCCCGTCCGTGCTGCGTGTCGTCCGCGCCAGCGTGCTTTCGGCACGCGAGCGGGAATATATCGAGGCCTCGCGCGTCATCGGCAATTCCGAATTTGCCACCATGTTTCACCACGTCCTGCCCAATTGCACCGCACCGATCGTAGTTCTCGCCACCTCGATGTTCGGCTGGGTGGTTCTGGCGGAAAGCGGCCTGAGCTTCCTTGGCCTCGGCGTGCCGCCGCCGGCGCCGACCTGGGGCAACATGCTGTCGGCTGCCCGCACCTATATCGAGCGAGCCCCATGGCTCGGCCTTGCCCCTGGCATCTGCATCTCGCTGACGCTGCTCGGCATCAACCTGCTCGGAGACGCGCTGCGCGATCGCTTCGACCCGCGAATGGAGCAAAAGTGATGACCTCAGGCACGTCCTCTCCGTTGCTCAGCATCCGCGATCTTCGCGTTACCACCTCGAACGGCTTCCCCATCCTGCATGACGTCTCCTTCGACGTCGAGGCGGGCAGCATCGTCGCACTCGTCGGCGAAAGCGGCAGCGGCAAGACGGTGGCCGCCCGTGCCTCGATGCGGCTTCTGCCGAAGGCGATCAAGCCGACATCCGGCGAGATTCTCTTCCAGGGCCGAGACGTGCTGACAATGTCGGAGGCCGAAATCCGCAAGGTCCGCGGCGCCGAGATCGGCATGGTCTTTCAGGAGCCCATGGTGTCGCTCAATCCGGCACTGACGATCGGCGCGCAGCTCGTCGAGGGACTGAGGCTGCATGAGAAGATCGGCGTCGAGGCCGCACTCGAACGCGCCAGCGAAATGCTAGCGAGGGTGAAAATCCCGGATCCGGCCGCCTGTCTTTCAGCCTATCCGCACCAGTTTTCCGGCGGCATGCGCCAGCGCATCATGCTTGCCTCCGTCATGCTGCTCCGGCCAAAGCTTTTGATCGCCGACGAACCGACCACGGCGCTCGACACGCTGACCCAGCGCGAGGTCATGGAAATCATGGTCGACCTGACGCGAACCTTCGGCACCGCGGTCCTGCTGATCACCCACAATCTCGGCCTCGTCGCCCAATACGCGAAAAAGGTCATCGTTCTCGAGCGCGGCAAGCTGATCGAGACGGGATCGGTCGAAGACGTGCTTCACCGACCGAAGGAACAGTATACGCGCACGCTGATCGACGCGCTGCCCAAGCGTGATCATGATCGCAAGCCGCTGGCGGCAGCGGCACCGCTGATCGAGGCGCGCGATGTCGAGGTCACTTTTTCCGGCGCGGGCAACATGTTCAGCACGGCCGAGAAGAAGCTTGCCGTCAGAGGCGTGTCGCTCGGCGTGCAGCCCGGTGAGGTCGTGGCCGTGGTCGGTGGTTCCGGTTCCGGCAAGACGACGCTCGGACGGGCCATGCTCGGTCTTCTTCCCCTTTCCGGCGGAGACGTTCTTTTCCGTGACCGCTCCATGGCATCCGCCGATAAAGTGGCGGCGCGCGATTTCCGGCTGCAATGCCAGCTGGTCTTCCAGGATCCCTATTCCTCGCTCGACCCGCGTCAGACGATCTTCGACATCGTTGCCGAGCCGTTGAAGCATGGCCCGAAGCTCGGTCGTGCCGAAAAGACAGAGCGGGTGAAGGAGATGTTGAACGAGGTCGGGCTCTCCGGCCTCAGTGAACGATATCCGCATGCACTCTCGGGCGGCCAGCGTCAGCGGGTCGCAATTGCCCGCGCGGTGATCCGCAATCCCGCCTTCGTCGTCGCCGACGAGCCGGTCTCCGCCCTCGACATGACGATCCAGAAACAGGTTCTCGACCTCTTCCGCAGGCTGCAGGAAAACCATGGCTTCGCCTGCCTCTTCATCAGCCACGATCTCGGCGCCGTCTCGCGCGTCGCAGACCGCATCGTCGTCATGCAGCAGGGGCTGATCGTCGAACAGGGCAGCACAGGCGATGTGCTTGACAATCCGCAGCACGACTATACCCGCGCCCTGCTCGAAGCGACGCCGACGCTCGGCATTGCCGCATGAACCTCATAGCGAGACCACGATGAAGAACGCCGAAGCCGTCTGGACCATCGTCGATGAGAAGAGCCCCGCCTTCTTCGATCTCAGCGACCGCATCTGGGACATGCCGGAGATCAATTATGAGGAAGTCCGCTCCTCGGCAGAGCATCTGCGCCTGCTGGAGGCCGAGGGCTTTCGGACCGAGCGCACTGTAGCCGGCATTCCGACCGCGATCATGGGCGAGGCAGGCGAAGGCGGCCCGGTCATTGCCATCCTCGGGGAATATGATGCGCTTCCAGGCCTGAGCCAGCAATCCGGCGTGGCCGAGCCGTGCCCCGTCATCCCGGGCGGTCATGGCCACGGCTGCGGGCATAACCTCCTGGGGTCAGGTTCGATGCTGGCAGTTGCAGCTGTAAAGGATTATCTGGCCGCGAACGGCCTCAAGGGCCGTGTCCGCTATTACGGATGCCCGGCCGAGGAAGGCGGATCCTCGAAGGGCTTCATGGTGCGCGCCAGCGTGTTCGACGACGTCGATATCGCCATCTGCTGGCATCCGGCGGCCTTTACCGGCGTCAACAATCCGGTCTCGCTTGCCTGCAGCGAGATGAACTTTCATTTTTCCGGCCGCGCATCCCACGCCGCATCCACACCGCATCTCGGCCGCAGCGCGCTCGATGCCGTCGAACTGATGAATGTCGGCGTCAATTTCCTGCGCGAGCACATGCCGATCACCGCGCGCATCCACTATGCGATCATCGATGCGGGCGGTTCGGCGCCGAATGTGGTGCAAGCCAATGCCACGGTGCGCTATCTCGTGCGCGCGAAAACGCTGCCCGAGCTTCTGGCCCTCGTCGCCCGCGTCAAGCGCGTGGCTGAAGGTGCCGCCTGGATGACCGAGACGACGATGCGGCAGGAAATCATTTCCGGCGATGCGAACCTGATGGGCAACGAACCGCTGGAAGACTGCATGCATGCGCAGCTTGAGCGTCTCGGCCCTGCGATCTTCAGCGACGAGGACAAGGCGACAGCGCGCAAGTTCCAGGCGACGTTTTCGCCGGAAGACATCGCCTCGTCCTATGCCCGCTTTCATGTGAAGCCGAAGAACGACGAACCGCTCTGCGACCTCATCGTCCCGCTCTATGCGGGTGACACGTCGATCGTCGGCTCGACCGATGTCGGCAGCGTCAGCTGGGTCGTGCCGACGGTACAGATGCGCGGCGCGACATATGCGATCGGCACGCCCGGGCATTCCTGGCAACTCGTGGCGCAAGGCAAGCTGCCGGCGGCGCACAAGGGCATGGCCCATGCCGCAAAAGCCATGGCAGCGACGGCCGTCGAACTCTTTCTCAATCCCGCGCTCGTCGAGGCGGCCAAGGCGGACCTTCAGGGCCGCCTCGACGGCAATCCGTTCATCAATCCGATCCCCGACGACGTGATGCCGCCGATCCCGGCTCAAGCCCACGACTAGACGTAGATCCGGCTCACGACCCAAATCACCAGACAGAAGACGAGACGACCATGGACACGCTGCAGCTCAACGCCAATTCGCTGGAATCCTACTGGATGCCGTTCACGGTCAACCGCGATTTCAAGAAGAAGCCGCAGATCGTCACCGGCGCATCCGGCATGTATTATTCGATGAGCGACGGCCACAGGCTGCTCGACGGCATCGCCGGCCTCTGGTGCGTCAATGCCGGGCACGGCCATCCAAAGATTGTCGAGGCAATCCAGAAACAGGCGGCGCAGCTGGACTTCGCCTCGTCCTTCGGCTTCGGCCATCCACTCGCTTTCGAGTATGCGAGCCGCCTGACCTCGATCGCGCCGGAAGGCCTCGACAACGTCTTCTTCACCAACTCCGGGTCGGAAGCCACTGATACGGCGCTGAAGCTTGCGCTGGCCTATCATCACGCCCGCGGTCAGGGACATCGCCAGCGCATCATCGGCCGCCAGCGCGGCTATCACGGCGTCGGATTCGGTGGTCTTTCGGCGGCCGGCATGGGGCCGCACAAGAAGCAGTTCGGCATGCTTCTGCCCGGCGCGGCGCACATGCCACACACTCATGATCCGGCACGCAATGCCTTCAGCCTTGGCCAGCCCGCACATGGTGCGGAGATCGCCGATGAGCTGGAGCAGATGCTGCAGACCTATGACCCGTCGACCGTGGCCGCCGTCATCGTCGAGCCGGTCGCTGGCTCGACCGGAGTGCTCGTCCCGCCCGTCGGCTATCTGGAACGGCTGCGGGAGATCTGCACGCACCACGGCATTCTGCTGATTTTCGACGAGGTGGTCACCGGCTTTGGCCGTCTCGGTCATCCTTTCGCGGCCGACCGTTTCGGCGTGACACCGGACCTGATCGCCATCGCCAAGGGCATGACCAACGGCGCTGTGCCGATGGGCGGCGTGATCACCTCCGGCAAGATCCACGAAGCACTGATGGGAAATGCAGCGCAGGGCGCCGTCGAATTTTCGCACGGCTACACTTACTCTGGCCACCCGCTCGCCTCGGCCGCGGCGCTTGCCACACTCGACGTCTATCTCGGCGAAGGCGTCTTAGAGCATGCGGCTTCGATCGAGCCGCTCTGGCAGGAACGCGCCCACGGAGCGAAGGAATTGCCAAACGTCGTGGATATACGCAATCTCGGCCTGCTTGCCGGGATCGAGCTTGGTGAGGATGTGGTGACCGGCAAGGCCATGGCCAAGAAGGTCTACGACCACTGTTTCGAACGCGGCGTATTGATCCGGCCCGTCGCCAATACGATCGTGCTGTCTCCTCCGCTTGTCATCTCCGAGACGGAGATCGACATGCTGTTTTCGACGATCGGCGCGGCCTTGAGATCGCTCTAGCCGCTTCAGCGCAGCTCTCTGAAATCCCGGCCTTGTTGGACGGGGGCGCTTACTCCCGGCCGCGCAGAGCATGGCTCAGCATGTTCGCCGCCTCTTCTGGCCTGAAGAGGCGGCGTCTGCTGTACAGGAGTTACTTCGCGTTGACGATCTCTTCGGGCAGCGGCGTGCCGTGGTATTTTTGATAGATCTCGTTGAGCTTGCCGTTTTTCAGATTGGCCGCGACCCACTCATTGACCTTGGCAAGGAGCTCCGGCTCGTTCTTGCGAACGCCGATAGCGAGATTGAGGACGCGGATGGTGATCTTCGGCTCGAAGGCGAGGGTCGGGTTCTTATCATGAACCTGCTTGACCAGGGTCGCCGACGTTGCGATCGCCTTTGCCTGGCCCGACACGGCGGCCGTGACCATGGTCGCATCGTCGTCGTAACGCGTGACCGTGAACCCATGCTCGGCCGCCATCTTCGTCAGTTCGCTATCCTGCGTCGTTCCGCGGGTAACAGTCACCGTCTGCCCCTTGAGGTCGGCCCAGTCCTTGATCGGAGAAGACGCCGGCGCCGCAATGACGGACAGAAGGCCGGCATAGGGCTTCGAGAAGTCGATAACCTGAGCGCGCTCCGGGGTCACCGAAAGCGTCGAGATGACGATATCGGCCTTGTTGGTCTGCAGGTTCGGGATACGTGTCGCACCGGTTGTCTGGATGAATTCGACCTCGACACCCCAGTCCTTCGCCAGCAGCTGCGCGGTCTCGACATCCGAGCCTACCGGCTTGAGACTGGCGTCCAGCATCCCCGATGGCGGAATGGCAAGATCGGTTGATACCCTGATCTTTTTAGCCGCGATGACATCGGCATAGGTATCGGCCATGGCCGGCATCGCCTGGGCCGTCAGCATCGCTCCCACGACGCCGAATGCGAGAAGTGACTTCAGCATTTTCATTCTCCTCCGTTGGTTTTTCATTTCAAAGGTCGTGACTGAGGAATTCCTGCAGTTCCGTGGTCCTGGGTGCATTGAGGATCGTGGCATCGCCCTCCTCATGCACGAGCCCGCGATGCATGAAGATCACGCGATCGGCGATCTTGCGGGCGAAGTTCATCTCATGGGTGACCATGATCATCGTCATGCCGCTTTCGGCCAGCTTCTCGATGACCCGCAGAACCTCGCCGGTCAGCTTGGGGTCGAGCGCCGAGGTGACCTCGTCGAACAGCATCACCTTCGGTTCCATCGCGAGCGACCGGGCGATGGCAGCGCGCTGCTGCTGGCCCCCGGACAATTGTTCGGGATAGTGGTCCGCCTTGTCTCCCAGGCCGACGCGCTCCAGTGCCGATCGGGCAAGCTCTCGCGCCTGCGCTTTCGGCACATTCTTCACCGACCGCGGAGCGAGCGTAATGTTCTCCTCGATGGTCAAATGCGGGAACAAATTGTAGCTCTGGAAGACGATGCCGACGTCGAGGCGCAGCTTGCGCAGATCGAGTTTCGGGTCGTGCACCTTGTGCTCAGCCACCGTGATCTCGCCGCTGTCGATGACTTCAAGCCGATCGACGCAGCGAAGCGCCGTGCTCTTGCCGGAGCCGCTGGCACCGATCAGCGCAGCGACCTCGCCCTTGTTGACAGAGAAGGTCACGCCGTGCAGCACCGTCACGGCACCAAAGCTCTTTTTCACCTGATTCAATGCGATCATCGACATGATCCGCCTCCCTATATTGTCCCGGCCTTAAGCGGCCGGCTTTATCTGCGCGCGCCGTCTCGGCCCCATGCGCTCGAGCCGCTGGCTGGCCGCGGAGAGCGGAAAGCACAGGCAGAAATAGAGCGCTGCAACGATGAGGTAGATGAGGAAGGGCTCGAAGATCGAGTTGTTGATGAGCTGCCCGGCACGGGTCAGTTCGACGAAGCCGACGACCGAGGCAAGCGAGGTGTTCTTGACGATCTGGACACTGAAGCCGACCGTCGGCGGCGTCGCGATGCGGATAGCCTGCGGCAGGATCACCTTGAACATTCTCTGGGGCTTGGAAAGCGCCAGGCATTCGGCCGCCTCCCATTGCGCCTTCGGAACCGATTCCAGGCAACCGCGCCAGATCTCGCCGAGATAGGCGCTGACATAGATCGTCAGCGATATCCCCGCCGCAAACAGTGGCGTTATCGAGAACCCGAGCGTCGGCAGGCCGAAATAGATGATGAACATGATGACCAGAAGCGGCGTGCCCTGGATCAGCTGAACATAGGTTGCCGCGAGAAGACGGATGGCCTTGGACGGGGTGATCCGCGCAAGCGCGACCAGAAATCCGACAATCCCGCCTCCGACAAAAGCCATCGCCGTCAGGACAAGCGTCCAGACAACGCCGTTCAAGAGGAAGATCAGGTGGTTATGATTGAATGCAGTCGTCATGATCGCCTCCCTTACAATGGCGTTCCGAGCCGACGACGGCGCGGGAACAGGGCCATGCCGAGCGCCCAGAATAGGGCGCGCATGACGAGCGACAGGAAGAGATAGATGACGGCGATGACGAGATAGGTCTCGAAGGGCCGGTAGGTTTCCGACTGGATGAAGTTGCCGGCCGCCGTCAGTTCCTCAGCCGAGATCTGCGATGTCACCGAAGAGGCGAGCATCAGGAGGATGAACTGGCTGGTCAATGCCGGATAGACCCGTTCCATCGCAGGCCGGAGACCGACATGCCAGTAGAGCTGGACGGGTGAAAGGCCGAGGCATTCCCCAGCCTCCCACTGACCCTTCTGGATGGCGTCGAAGCCGGCACGCATGATCTCCGCCGTATAGGCCCCCACATTTACCGTCAGCGCGAGGATCGCCACGAGGATTGCGCCGAAGGAATAGCCCAGGCTCGACAGACCGAAATAGATCACGAAGATCTGCACCAGGAACGGCGTGTTGCGGACGCTTTCGATATAGATCGAGGCAATCCCACACAAAACCGGACCACCCGAGCGACGCGCGATGGCGCAGGCCGTTCCGATGACGAAGCCGGTCAAGGTCGTGACAAGCGCAAGCTGGGCCGTCAGCGCCATGCCATCGACCAGCATCTGCCAGCGAAGGAGGACGACGGAGAAATCGAAGTTCATGGGTGACCTGCCATCGCGACCGGAACGTCTTGGCCAGTCATCCGGTCATAGACCTTGAAGAGAGCCTGGTTACCGTTCGATCCTTCGCCATGAGCGCGCGCCTCGACATATTGCGAGGTAACGAGCGAGGTCGCAGGAAGAGGCACGTCCTTCTGGCCTGCCATTTCCAGAACAAGACGCAGATCCTTCAGCATCAGGTCGATGCGGAAACCGGCGCTGGCATCACCGGCGATCATGGCGGGGCCGAGCTTTTCGAGCATCCAGGAGGACGCCGAGCCGCCGAGCAGGACGTCACGCATCTGCTCCAGATCGACACCGCTTGCGCGGCCAAGCGCGAGCGCTTCGCAGACGGCCTGAATGTTGACGGCGCAGACGAGCTGGTTGCAGAGTTTGACTGTCTGCCCTGCACCTGGTGCACCTACATAGGTGATCGTCGTGCCCATGACCTTCAGAACAGTTTCGGCGCGATCGAATGCCGAACGTTCTCCGCCAACCATGATCGAAAGTGCGGCATTCTTGGCACCGATCGGACCGCCCGAAACCGGACCATCGAGCATCGAGATCGACTTTTCCGAAAGATGGTCGGCCATTGACCGCGTCGCTTCGGGCGAAATGGTGCTCATATCGATGAAGATGCCGCCCCGCGGCATGTGTTTAAGTACGCCATCACGGTAGACCACATCCTCTACCTGCGGCGTATTCGGCAGCATCGAGATGGTGATTTCCGCATCGGCGACAGCCTCGGCGACACTTGACGAGGCAATGCCACCTTTTTCGGCAAGGCTTTTCACCGCATCCGATGAAATGTCGAAAACCCGAACAGGATATCCGGCGGCAATAAGATGGCCGGCCATTTCGCGGCCCATCACGCCAAGTCCGATAAATGCCAGTTTGGGGAAGGTGTTGCTGGACATGTCTGCTCTCCCTATCAATCCGTGCGGCGCCTACTGCGCCTTTTCCAGAGCGGAGAGTTTTTCGACGCGACGGACAAAGTCCTCGTTGCGGTCGAACTGAGCGTCGAGATAGGCGACGACCAGGTCTCGGGCGAGCCAGGGACCGACGATCTTGGCACCGATGCACATGACGTTTACGTCGTCATGCTCGACGCTCTGGTGGGCGGAATGCACGTCATGGCAGACTGCCGCGCGGATACCATTGATCTTGTTGGCGGCGATTGCCGCTCCGACACCGGTACCGCAGACGAGAATGCCGCGCTCAGCCGCACCATCGCGGACCTTCTTGCAAAGCAGGCCGGCAATATCGGGGAAATCGACCGGTTCGGGCGTGAAGCTGCCGATATCCTCGACCTCATGGCCAAGCTCCTTCAGCACTTCGATGACGTCCGCCTTCAGCGGAAATCCCGCGTGGTCGCTACCGATGACAATGTTCATGAATATCCTCCCTTTCATTGAATGGAAAACTAGGTCGAGACGCCCGTTCCCTTGGAAATGTCGTGCAGGCTGGCTCGACGCCTGAAATCGGCACCGATCTCGAAATGCTGATGCAGCAGATCATCGGCGCGAACCCGGTCGCGGGCGGCCAGGGCCTCAAGGATCAGGCGATGATGGTCGATAAGGAATTCCTCTATCCCGTCCACCCGGATGATCTTTTCGCGGCGCTCCAAATGCGAGCGCATCATCAGCTGGGAGATCGATGCGTAGATCGTCACCAGGGTCGGCGAATGCGACGCCGCGACGATCGCCTCATGGAACTGGAAATCCGCGAGACCGCCGAGTTCCGGATTATCGATCGTCTGGACGATGCGGCCGAGGGCGCTGGCGATATTTGCAAAGTCCTGCTCGGTCGCGCGCTGGCAGGCGATGCGCACAGCGTGATGCTCGATCGCCTTTCTCGCCTCCATGATATCACCCGTCACATTCGAGCCGTGAGCGAGCATGAAGCTGAAGACATCACCAAGAGCGGTGGCATCCGGGCGCCGGACGATCGTACCGACACCGTGCCGGATCTCCACGGCGCCGATCATCGACAGTGCCCTCAATGCCTCACGAAGCACGGGGCGGCTGACATTCAGGTGGGCGGCCAGTTCGCGCTCGGGCAGCAGACAATCTCCCGCCTTCAGCTCTCCAGACAGAAGCTGATCGCGCAGAAATGCCGCGACCCGGTTATGAGCCCCTGCTTCCTGTGGTTCGCGACGGATCGTTTTTTTGACTGTCATTTTTTGTCCATACCGTGGTATTACCACTAAACTATCCACGGTAGGGACACTGTCAAGCTCAGAAACCGACGTTTCTTCTAAGCCATTGCAGAAGCCCGCATTTAACGCACAGCAAAGGCCAGTTTCCTGGCTATTGCTGAAGACAGGAGTTCTCCATGATCACCGTAATCGGCTCCATAAACATGGATCTTGTCGCGAGGACCGAACGCCTGCCGCGCGCAGGTGAAACCGTGGCGGGACGGACATTTGCCAATTCAGCCGGGGGAAAGGGGGCAAACCAGGCGCTTGCAGCAAAATTGTCAGGCAGCTGCGTAAGTATGGTCGGTGCGATCGGAGATGACAGTTTTGCCGCCGGCGCACTCGGCGTGCTTCGCACAGCATCTGTTGACCTGACCTCGGTGAAGACTGTGCCTTCGGTAACAGGCACTGCGATAATCCTGGTGGACGGCTCGGGAGAAAACATGATCACGGTCATCGCCGGCGCGAATGATCTCGTTGCCAAAGATATGGTGGACGACGCTTTGGCGGAAATGGCGGCTGGAGACCTGCTCATGCTGCAGATGGAGATCCCCGCGGATACGATAGAGCACGCACTGAAGGAAGCACGCGCAAGAGGCATCGTAAGCGTGCTGAACACCGCGCCATTTACCACGGATGTCCCACGATTGGCTGGACTTGCCGATATCGTCATATCGAACGAAACAGAATTCGACCTGCTCGCAGGATTAACTACGTCTGGGAAAGAACTGCGACTGGATGCGCTGATGCGCCTGCACGAACAACGCGGCCAGATCTTTGTTTTGACACTTGGCGCCGAAGGGGCGATTGCAATCAAGGACGGTGAAATCATCCAGGCAGACAGCCTGAAGATCGATCCTGTGGACACGGTCGGCGCAGGCGATACGTTCTGCGGCTACCTGGTCGGTGGGCTGGAGCAAGGCTTCGACATTCGGACCGCACTGCAGCGTGCCGCGGCAGCCGGGTCGATTGCCTGCCTTTCCGCCGGAGCACAAACCGCGATCCCGATGGTCGCGGCAGTCGAGGCCGCCTTGGCGGCAACCTGAAACTGACGGCGATATTCGCGAGAGCCGCTGCCATTCCTGAAATGGTATGACGCATGGCACCGCGCGTTCCACATGACGCGCGGCGACCTCACTTGCATTTCATAACGTTCGACTAAATCCGCGCGCCAACCGCTTTCTCAAGATAGATTTCGCGCAGGCGACGGCTGACGGGGCCGATTGCGCCATCACCAATCACGTGACCGTCGATAGACAGTACAGAGGTTACGAAGGATGTGGCCGAAGTGATGAAGGCTTCTTTCGCCTCGAGAGTTTCCGCGATAGTGAAAGAGCGCTCTTCCAGAGCGTAGCCCGCGTCCTCGGCAAACCGAAGAACGGCCGCGCGGGTAATGCCATGCAGGATGTCCGACGACAGGCTGCGCGTGACGATCTTGTCATCGGCCGTTACGATATAGGCATTGGCCGAGGAAGCTTCCGTGACGAAGCCGTCCTGCACGAGCCAGGCGTCGTCGGCGCCGGCATCATTCGCGGCATTCTTCGCCATGGAGGGATAAAGCAGCTGGACCGTCTTGATGTCGCGGCGCCCCCAGCGAATGTCGGGCAGCGAGATGACCTTAAGGCCGCGCTTGGCAAGCGGGCTTTCCAGTACCGGCCGGGCCTGGGTGAACATGACGACGACCGGCGGGGTATCCTTCGACGGAAAGTTGAAGTCGCGGTCGGCGTTGCCGCGGGAGATCTGCATGTAGATCAGCCCTTCATCGACATTGTTGTCGGCCACCAGCTTGCGATGAATCGCCAGCAGCTCCGCATCGCTCATCGGCACGGGCATGTCGAGTTCCTTCAACGAGCGTGCGAGCCGGGCCATATGTCCGTCGAAATCGACGAGCTTTCCGCCGATGACGCAAGTGACTTCGTAGATGGCATCCGCAAACAGGTAGCCACGGTCGAAGACCGAAACCTTGGCTTCCGATTCCGGGCAATATTGCCCGGCGACGTAGACGATGCGTTCAGGTGAGCTCATGTTCATTCAATTCCCGAGAAAGATAAAAGGTTGATCGCCGGACGCAGGCACTGGCGCACCCGCGTCAGTAGCCACGCTCCAGGTCGACGGTGGGAGGAAGTGTGCCGTTCGCACGATAGTCCAGGATGTTGCCGGCCACGATGGCTGCCGCCGTCTCGCGGTCCGTCGGAGCGGAGATATGTGGCAGGACAGTGATCGCCGGATGATCCCAGTAGGCGGCATCGGCGGGCAGCGGCTCGACGTCAAAGACATCAAGCACAGCATGCTTCAGCGCGCCGGAATCGAGAGCCTCGACCAGATCATCACCGACAACGATCGGACCTCTGGCGAAATTGATAAGGGAGGCGCCCTCAGGCAAAAGGGCAAGCCGAGCGGAATCAAGCAAGCCTCTGGTTTCGCCGGTCAGCGGCAGAAGGCAGACCAGGATTTCCGACCGGCCGAGAAGCTGTTCGAGCCCGTTCTCGCCATGGAAGGTCTCGACGCCGTCAACCGACTTTGCGGCACGGCTCCAGCCGATCACATTAAAGCCGGCCCCTTTCAGCGCCGCAGCGGATGCAGCCCCGAGCGCACCGAGGCCCAGCACGCCAACCGTGATATCCTGTGGCCGCCGGTAGGTGAGTTGTTCCCAGACACGCTGCTTCTGGAGCCTGGCATAGGCGGGCATGTCGCGGAACAGATAATATGTCCAGGCCAGCACCGCCTCCGCCATCGTCCGGCTGAGTTGCGGATCAACGAGGCGCACGATCGGCAGCCGGCTTCCGCCAAGCTCACCGACCAGACGTTCGACGCCGGCCCAGACGCTGTGGATCCATTTCAGGCCCGGCAGCTGCGATATGTCCGCCGGGTCGGGATTTGCGACTATCGCGATATCGACCGTGGCTCGCGAAGCCTCATCGAGCTGCCGGAACGGGACGATCGTCTCGCCTGGCATCTTCTGTGAAAGCGAAGCCAGCCAGAGCTGCTCCACGTCTTCTGGCATACGCGTAACAAGCGCAATCATCGGATAGCCTCCTTTACGGCCTTATCGACCTCAATGCGCAAAGACGCTGTCGAAATCCTTGAAGCCCTTGACCTCGATCGGGTTGCCGCTCGGATCGAAGAAGAACATCGTGCGCTGTTCGCCCGGTTCGCCCTCGAAGCGGACGACCGGCGGAATGTCGAAGGCGACGCCGGCGTCCTCGAGGCGCTTGGCAAGCGCCAGCCATGCGTCGAGTTCCAGGACCACGCCGAGATGCGGCATCATCACCATGTGATTGCCGACCTTGCCGGTGCGCGTCGTTTCAAACGGCTCGCCCAGGTGCATGGAAATCTGATGACCGAAGAAATCGAAATCGACCCAGGTGTCGGTGCTGCGGCCTTCCTCGCAGCCGAGGACGCCGCCGTAGAAACGGCGGGTCTCTTCGAGATCGGTGACGTGATAGGCGAGATGGAAAAGCGAACGCATTGAATGTTTCCTGTCTTTTTTGTGGGAAGGTACTGCAGCTAGGACGCTGCCGATGATTGCTTACGGATCGTCGCCTGTAAAAAAGCGACGATCAGCGGATGAGGCTTACCGGGACGAGAGGATAGTTCGGGATGTCCCTGCATGCCCATGTAGAATGGATGATCAACCACCTCAATCGCATCCACGACGGCGCCGCCGACCCCGCGCGCGGAAATCCGAAGGCCTTGTGCTTCGAGATCGCCAACGAGGCTCGGATTGAGCCTGAAGCGATGATTGCATCGGATGGCTGTCCCGGCCGCAAGCAGGCCGGCCAGCCGCGTGCCAGAAGTAACTTCGATCTGCTGGTCGCCCGTCCGATGCTCCGGCAAGAGATCGCCATCTGCCTTTTGCTCGCCTGCCATGGCGAGAAAGGTCTTGATACCCGCGTCCGGATCAGCTTCCGCCAGATTGGCGTTGCTGCGGCCGAAGGCTCTCCACGCGACCGCCGTCGCCATGGTCTGCATTCCGAGGCATAGGCCGACGACAGGCAGTCCGTTTTCTAGCGCAAAGGCGGCCACTGCAGTCTGCCCGGCAACATTCTTCATGTCCGCCCCGCCCGGCAGCAGTACGCCCGCATAAGGCTCAAGCGTCTCGCCGGCATCAGCTTCACGGAACTGAACCGGATCGACGAAATCTATGTTGAGCTGCAGCGAGAGGCTGTCCGCCGCGTCGGCGAGGCTTGCCAAGGCAGCCGGATAGACATCCAGATGATCGCTTTTTGCGCCAACGAGCGCGATGTTAAGCGCCGCCTTGATTGCAGCCTTCGGCTGGTCCAGCACGATGCGACCGAAACAATCACGCCAGCAGAGTACCTTCCGTGTCGCCTGATCCGCGAAATGGTCGGCGAGCTCGATGACGTCGATCTTTTCAATCGGAACGCCAGCTGACTTGGCGGCTGATGAAAGTGCCGCCGCCGCGCCCGCGTCGGACACGAAGGCAGTGTGGATTGGCACGACGATATCGGCGAGGCCGGCGGCACCGACCACGGCCTCGACCGTTGCGACCGGCAACACCGGCTTGCCCGAAAGCCGCTCGAACCAGCAGAGCCCGCTTGCGGCAAGCCCGCCCGTTGAAACCACATGCTGAGTCGCATCCGCGTGACGTGACGTATCGAAACGAGCTGCGATGTGCATGAAACCGCAATTCCGGGCCGCCGCAACCGCTGCGGCCACCGCGCCGTAAAGCGCCGGACTATCGGTATCGTGGTGAACGAGGATCAGGCCCATCGTCAGCTCCGTTCAATCGGCTCGCTTCAGACGATCAGCAGATCGCGGTCAATCGTGCCGAGGGCGCGATATCCCGTCTCCGTGATGACGATCGTTTCGCTCACACCAACCGTGAAGCGGCCGTAGATGCGCAATGCCGGCGGCAGGTGGAAGGTCATGCCGGGCTGCAGCTCGGTCTTCACGCCTGCATTGAGGCTGAGAATGGCGCCCTCGCCCCAATCCGGCGCGAAGGAGATACCGACGCTGTAACCCAGGCGCTTCTTGAAGTTTTCCGTATAGCCCGCGCGATCGATCACCTTCTGGCAGGCGATATGGGGCACCTCGCAGGCAACGCCTGGGCGGATCGCATCAAGCGAAACCTGCAGCGCCTCCTGGCAGACCTTCATCATATCCGCGGCTTCCTTCGGTGGTTCGCCGATCCAGGCGGAACGCATAAGGGCGGCATGATATCGATCGTGGCACGCTGCCATTTCGAGAAATGCCGGATCGCCCGCTCCAATCGCGCGGCGGCGCCAGGTGCCATGCGGCACGCCGGTGCGCGGGCCGACCGACACGAGCGGCTCCATGCCGAGATACTCCGAACCGGCCGCAATCGCCGACCCCATCATGGCCGCGACGAGATCGTTCTCGGTCGCGCCGACGCGAACGGCGGCGAGACCGGCACGCATGCCTTCATCAACGTAGGATGCGGCACGTTCGAGCTTTTCCACCTCGAGCGGCGACTTGACGGCGCGGAACTTCTCGATGACGCCGGCGCCGTCACCGATCGTGCCAAGCCGCGCCTGCAGCGCTTCGTAGACGGCGATCGGCAGGAACCAGCCACGCTTGTCGATGGCAATGCGCTTGGATGCAAGCCCACGGTTCTCGATGAGCTTGACCAGCAGGCCGAGCGGATCTTCGCCGTCCTGATAAACGACCGCGTCGGAGATGAAGGTGTTTGCAATGAAATTGAAATATTCGAGCTGGCGGATGAGAAACACCGGCTCACCGTCGGCCGGCAGGATCAGCGCCTGGAACGTGTAGTAACCCGGGGTCTGCTGACCAGTCAGGTAGAAGATGTTCTCCGGTCCGGTGACGATCAGAGCATCAAGACCTGCAGCAGCAAGCCCTTCGCGGGCGAGTGTCTGACGACGTGCGTATTCCTCCTTGGGGAATGCGGATTCCTGTCCCTGCACGATATCGCTGGGTATGTTCATGCTTCAAGCTCCTTGACGAGATGCGTCTTCGACGCATCAAATTCCAGACCCAGCCCTGTTGTGGCAGGCCCCTCAACATGACCGTCGCGATAGGCAAGCCCTGCCGCGGCATCGTTCTCAAGGCCATCGGCACCGTAAAGCTCGGCGAACCGTGGTTGGGTTGCGCAGCTCAGGTGAAGCGCCGCAGCCGTCGCCACCGCGCCCTCGTTCATCTGGCCGATCATGAACGGGATATCGGCAGCAGCCAGCCGCGTGGCCGCTGAAAGGCTTGCCGCGAGACCACCGAGTTTTACCAGCTTTAGATGCGCCCATAGACGCCCTCCGGCAGCCACAATCGCGTCTATGTCGGACGATCCGGCAACGCTTTCATCGAGCATAAGCGGCAAGGAGCTCTTCTCGGACAGCCGGTTCAGCATATCCCAATCGCCTGGGGCGACCGGCTGTTCGACATAGGCGAGGCCAAAACGCGCCAGCGTCTGCAGGTTTTGGGTGGCTTGGGCCCCGTCCCAGGAGCCGTTGGCATCGATTGCGAGCTTGACGGCATCGCCGAACCGCTGGCGCAGGGCCGCAAGGCGCGCAACGTCCTCTGCAAAGTCTCCGCCACCGACCCGTACTTTCAGATCGCGGAAACCGCGGTTCACATAGGTCTCGGCCTGGGCCAGGAGACGTTCGGTCGAGGAAATGAACAGGGTCTGGTTGGTCGCATAACGCAGCGGCGAGCCAGCCTTGCCACCCAGCAACTCCAGAACCGTGATGCCCTTTTCCCGAGCGATCAGGTCGTGGAGTGCGATATCGACCAGCATCCGCACGGGCGCGATCACACCCGCCATCCCGGCCAATTCGGCCTGTATCGCCGCAGGCTCCATCGACCAGTTCAGTCCATCGATCACGGAAAGGGCCTGCCCAAGGCATGTCTCCGGGCTGATACCGTTGAGATAAGCGATGTTGATGCGCACCTCGCCGATACCGGCATGAGGACCGCGCTCGAGCTTCAGATAAAGCGTGTCGAGACCACCTATCGGCCCCGACGAAGCAGTATGGAGAAGGAGCCCGCCGCCATACTGCAGCATGGCTCTGTGAAGGGAGACTTTCATTGGCCCGGCCGCAGCATCTTTCTGGTAACGTCGCGGTAGATGACGCTGCATGTGACGAATTCGTCGATCGGCACGAACTCGTCCGGTTTGTGGGCCACCGAAAGGCTTCCGGGACCGATTACGGTTCCCTGCGCGCCGAGCGAGCGGAAATGCACGAGGTCACAGCCGCCCTGGAATCCGAAGGGCCCGGGATCCGGTGTGCCGTTGTCCCTGCAGGCTTCCAAGCTTGCGAGCACGATGGGGTGGTCGCTGGCCGTTTCCGTGGCGCTGCCGGTGGTCGCCTTGTAGTCGATGATCTCAGCCTTGACGCCATGACGGTCATGGGCGTCTTTCAGGAGCGCGGCAAACTCCAGCTTGACCGCATCCTCGCTCTCGCCGGGCACCATGCGGCGGTCCAGCAGCAGGTCGCAGGAGCCGGGAAGCACATTGTCTGCATGTCCGCCGGCAATGCGGGTCACGGTCAGGCTTGCCTCGCCAACCAGCGGATGGGTGCGCTTGCGCACCACCTCGTTGTGATAGGCCTCGATCATCGTCAACAACTGGCCGGCGCGGTAGATGGCATTATCACCCAGATGCGGCGTACCCGAATGCGCCACGACGCCATACACGCGCACGACGGGACGCAGGCTGCCCTTGTGAGCGGAATAGGTGGTGTTGGAGGTCGGTTCGCCAACCACTGCGAAATCGATCTTCGGCCGGCTGGCCGCGTAGAACTTGGCACCTTCGCTTGCAATTTCCTCATCGCCGACGAAGACGCCGAGAAGCGTGCCCGACCAGGAGCTGCGGTCGGCGGCCAGCATCCGCATCGCCTCGATCATTGCAATCAATGGCCCCTTGCAGTCACAGGCGCCGCGACCGAAGAGCTTGCCGTCCGCCTCGCGTACCGTGAAGGCGTCGGAAGTCCAGCCTTCGCCGGCCGGAACCGTGTCCATGTGGGTGTTGAAGGCGAAGACCGGGCCCGGCCCATTTTCCAGCCGAGCCTCGACATTAAAACGGCCCGGCTTGTACTCGGTGAGCGAGACAGAAAAGCCTTCATCCTTGAGCAGGCGCTCAACATAGACCGCGACTTCGGCTTCACCGCCCGGCGGGTTTTCGCTGCGGATCGCGATGATTTCTGCAAGCTCGCGCTTCATGCGCGCAATGTCAGGCTTATTGGTCATGATTGCATTTCACCTAGTGCAGGATCTGGTCGAGGAAGCGCGTTGCCCGTTCGTTGACAGTACCGCCGAAGAAGGAGTCGCGCGGAGCGTTCTCGATCACCTCGCCGTCCTCCATGAAGACGATCTGGTCCGCCGCGCGCTTGGCAAAGCCCATTTCGTGTGTCACGACGATGCTGGTCATGCCTTCGCTGCTGAGCTCGGCCATGACGTCCAGCACTTCGCGGATCATTTCGGGGTCAAGGGCCGAGGTCGGCTCGTCGTAAAGCATCAGCTTCGGTTTCATCGCGAGCGCCCGGGCGATCGCGATACGTTGCTGCTGGCCGCCCGACAGTTCGTCGGGGAAGAAATCGGCACGCTCCGGAATGCGGACCTTTTTCAGCAGGTCCATCGCGACGTCATGGGCATCGCTGCGGCTCATGCCCAGCACCTTCATCGGTGCGAGCATGATGTTCTCAATGGCGGTCAGATGCTGGAAAAGCTCAAAATTCTGGAAGACCATGCCAATCTCACGGCGGACCTCCGGTGCGCGGCGCAGTTCCCGGGCGATGTCGTTTCCTTCGAAGAAAATATTGCCGTCATCTGCGGGCTCCAGGAGATTGATGCATCGCAGCAGAGTCGACTTGCCGGACCCGGAGGGACCGATGATGACCATCGTCTCGCGGCTGCGGACATTCAGGCTGCAGGATTTGAGGATCTTCAGGTCGCCGAAGCTCTTATTGATCCCCATGATCTCGAGCAAGGGCATATGTTCGCGGTTCTTCATGGATATGTCCTTCATCGCGGTTCTGTCTTCGCGGTCAGCGCGGTCAACCGCGTCATCAGCGAAACAGGGCGACGCTTCTCACGCGGCCGCTTGCGGTCGAGTGCCCTTTCGAGGAGATATTGGAGGCTCATGAAAATCGTGGTGAGCGCCAGGTAGTAGATACCCGCGGCCGTGAGCGCCTCGAAATACTTGAAATTGGCGCTGGCGGTCTGGTTGGCGACGAGAAGCAGCTCCTCCACGGCCACCACGGATACAAGGGCACTGGTCTTGAGCATGCCGATCATCTGATTGCCTGTCGGCGGCAAAACGATGCGGGCAGCCTGCGGGATGACAATGTAACGCATCACCGAAAAGCGGGTCATGCCAAGCGCGAGGCCCGCCGTTCGCTGGCCCTTCTTCACAGCCTGAAGGCCCGAGCGGATGATTTCCGCCATGTAAGCCCCTTCATTGAGGGAGAGCGCGATGACCGCGCTGGCAAAGGCCGACAACATGACGCCGAAGGTCGGCAGCACGTTGTAGATGAAGATAATCTGGAACAGTACGGGCGTACCCCGGAACAGCCACAGATAGACAAGCGTCAGCATCTGGAGCGGCTTGATGCGAGACTCCTGGAGCAGCGCCACCACCAGACCAGCGATCATTCCGAAGAAAAGCGAAGTCACCGTGATGAGCAGCGTCAGCAGCGCGCCGTCGAAGAAAGCGGGTGAGAAGACATAGTCGAAGACCAGATCAAGTGACATCCCGCTCTCCTTTTCTCTTTATTGTCGGACAGGTCAGTTGAAGATCGCCACAGAGGCCGGCAGCTTCCACTTTTCGATCAGCGCCTTGTAGGTGCCGTCGCTGGCCAGCTCAGAAAGAGCATCCTTGATCGATTTCTGCAGAGCAGCATCACCCTTGCGGGTCGCCATGCCGATGCTTGTGTTCGATTCGAATTCTTCGCCCACGGTTTCATAGACGCCCGGAACCGCATCCTGCAGAACAACCGCACCCGGAGTGGAATCAAAAGTTGCATCGGCGCGGCCCTGGCGCAGAGTCAGCGCCGAGTCCTGCGCGGTCGGGAAGGTCAGAACCTTCACGCCATCGAGCCCCTTGGCCTTGCAGCGCTCATCGTCGGCGCGCGCCTGGCTCTCCTGAATTCCGCCAAGCGTCACGGCGATCGTCTTGCCACACAGGCTGTCATCGCGGCCCATGATCTTCTTCGGATTGCCCGCCTGTACGATCACCATGTTGCCGATCTTCAAATAAGGAATGAAGTCGACCTGCTCGGAACGAGCCGGATTGATGTACATGGCCGAATTGATGAGATCGATGCGGCCTCCGATCAGCGCGGGAATAAGGCCCTTGAACTCCATGTTCATGGGCTTCGTCTGCGCACTCAGCTTTTTCGAAAGAGCCGCAATGAGGTCGATATCGAAACCGGTGAGCTGACCGTCCTTCTGAAATTCGAACGGAGCAAACGTCGCTGCGACACCGTAGGTCAGCGCTCCCTTCTCCACCAACCCACTGCCGGGAAGCTCGGCGGCGGATGCCGACGCAGCCATGCTGAGCGGTACCATGAAGGCGGCAACAATGTTCTTGAGCATGCGAGTTCCCTTATTTTAAGCCAACATTGCATTTTCTGAACCAGAGAATACAATCTTAAAAATTTGGGAGTCAAGCAATAAACTCAAATATTATGCATATCTTTAATGTGTCTATTTTTTAATCGAAATAGGAAATTTCCCTATATTTTTTGGGCACAATCCCAATCCGCTTACGTACATGAATTACAATTCGTACCACGCAGGTCATTCAGATGTAGATTTTCCGAAGCGGATAGCTTTTAGATAGGCGCAGTAAATTTAGCGGCATAATTGTACAACATGGCTGACAACGATACAAAACCCGCACCTGTGGTAACGACGAATGCCCAGCAGGGAAGGCACCGCCTTGCCAACCAGATCCTCGACCTCATTCGCCACGCGAAATTCGAGATCGGGCATCATCTGCGTGAACAACAGCTCGGCGACATGCTCGGGGTGTCACGGACACCGGTCAGGGCGGCACTCAACCTGTTGGCGGAGCGCGGCATTGTCGAGACGCGAAAGAACCAGGGCTTTTTCTTAAAAGCACAGCAGGGCATGCTCCATCGCACCGAGGTGGAGGTACCGACTACCGCCGACCAGGATTTGTACGCACGGATCGTCGAAGACAGGCTCTCTGGAATTCTCGGCGACAGCATCACCCAGGTGGAGATCACCCGACGCTATAAGGTCGACAGGACGCTTCTGCAGCGGACATTGACGCATCTGGTCAATGATGGCCTGCTTTCCCGCAATAGTGGCCGTGGCTGGACATTCCGCCCGACCCTCGATTCCCAAGTGGCTCTGCGCGACAGCTATGATTACCGAAGCACATTGGAACCCGCAGGGCTGCTTCTGGGGAGCTTTCAGTTCGACAGAAGCCTGCTCGAACGTTCGCGTCTGGAGCACCTGTACCTTGAAGGACATCCGGATATATCGAGCGTCGATCCTCGTCAGCTGTTTGAGACGGACGCTCAGTTTCATGAAATGATCGCCGCATTCAGCGGCAACATCTTTTTCCTTCAAGCTATCCAGCAGCAGAACAGACTGCGCCGGCTTCTCGAATTCGGCGGATATTCAAACCGACGCCGCGTTCGGGACTGGTGTCGAGAACATCTCGACATCATCGATGCCATATTCGAGGGAAATCGCGTACGTGCCTCCGAGCTTATGATCGACCATCTGGGAGCCGCCCGCGCATCGGCAAGGCACTATCCGAAAGCCCCACCGAGAAGCTGAGACCCGCAGCGAGCTACCTCGCACCACTTTCGAATACTCAAGACTTTGACGACGTCCGACGCGGGCCTGCCCTCCATAGAGCGCGCGGCGATATCCGATGCCACAGCAGTCAGAGAACTCCGCCCTTCCCCGGCGCCAATCGGCATCATGGGAACGGCGAGAGGCAGAAGAACACTATCCGCATCGCGATGCTGAGCCAGACCATACGGATCAGGCCGGCGGTGGCGCTCATCATCAGAACACGGCCCTTCCCGTCCCTTTTCCTCAGGCCCGACGCCGACATTGCGACGATCCAGAAATATATTCCTTGCCGATAATTTCGATTGGAGGCAGTAACCGGGGTGAAACTATAAGGATACCTAATGAATGGCGCAGGAGAACTTCAACGACCTTGTGGCCTTCATCACGGTTGCACGCGAGGAGAGCTTTACTCGCGCCGCCGTGAAACTTGGCGTTTCGCAATCGGCACTCAGCCAGACGGTGCGCGGGCTTGAAGAACGACTGGGCCTGAGATTGCTGACAAGGACGACGAGGCGCGTCTCGCCGACGGCGGCGGGCGAGCGCCTTCTGCAGACGGCCGGACCGAGGTTCGATGAGATCCAGTCCGAGCTTTCAGCTCTCAGCGAAATGCGCGACAAGCCGGCCGGGACCATAAGGATCACAACCGGGGAACATGCGGCAATCTCGGTCCTTGCTCCGGCGCTCGAGAAATTCATTCCGGAAAACCCCGACGTCAAGGTGGAAATCACGGTCGACTACGGCCTTACCGACATCGTGGCGGATCGATATGACGCGGGTGTCCGCCTGGGTGAGCAAGTCGCCAAGGACATGATCGCAATCAAGATTGGCCCGGAAATGCGCATGGCCGTGGTCGGATCTCCAGCATACTTCCGCATGCATCCCTGGCCGGAAATCCCTCAGGATCTCACTTCGCACAACTGCATCCAGATTAGGATGCCGACCTATGGCAACATCCTCGCATGGGAGTTCGAGAAAGACGGCCATGAACTGAAGGTCAGGGCCGAGGGCCAACTGGTCTTCAACAATATAGCGATGAGGCTTGATGCCGTCAGAAGGGGGTTGAGCCTCGCATATATGCCTGAGGATCAAGTCGCGGATCAGATCGCTCGCGGCGAGTTGGTGCGGGTTCTGGAAGATTGGTGCGCGCCATTTCCCGGCTATCACCTTTACTATCCCGATCGCCGCTATGCCTCGCCGGCCTTCGCCCTCGTCGTCGAGGCCCTGAGATATCGCGGATAACGGCGCAATAAACAGAACGTGATTAATAAGGCAGCCTAATATCCTCAATCAGGAATAGGCATCTAATCACCGGAATGCTGGTCGCGTAGCCTTCTTCCAACTTCATGTTGTGAGATCGCCATGCCACGCATACTGACCGGGACACTATCGGCTTTCGTCTTTTCGATGGTCGTCGTCGCATCGGGAGCCTCTTTCGCACAAAGCGCGCCTAAGTCCGATCCCCTCGTAATCCAGGAGCAGGGCAGCTTCGCAGTCGGCGGTTCCGTTTCGAGCACACCAGGAACATACAACAACAACGCACCGACGGCCGAGGGACAGACCCTCCACGGCGATCACGCCTATGTCTTCTATCAGGTTCCGCAGGATCCGAAGCCTCTGCCGATTGTCATGCTCCATGGCGCATATCAGTCTGCACGAAGCTGGGAAACAACGCCGGATGGGCGGGAAGGCTTTCAGAGCATCTTCCTCCGCCGAGGCTATCCGGTCTATTTGGTCGATCAGCCCCGACGTGGCAGGGCAGGCAACAGCACGGTCGCGACAACGATCGAACCGACACCCTACGACCAGCTCTTCTTCGACCAATTTCGCATCGGCAAATGGCCGAACTATTTCGGCAACCTCCAGTTCTCACGTGATCCGGCGGCGCTGGACCAGTTCTTCCGCTCCGTTACACCGAACACAGGCCCCTATGATGCCGAGGTGATCTCGGATGCCATGTCCGCGCTGTTCGACAAGACCGGCCCCGGCATCCTGTTTACCCATTCGCAGTCTGGTGGCCCCGGCTGGCTGACCGCAATCAAGAATCCGAACGTCAGGGGCATCGTCGCACTGGAACCCGGCAGCGGCTTCATTTTCCCCGAGGGCGAAGTACCCGCGGAGATGCCCAGTGCCGCCGGCACACTCAAGGGCGAAGCTGTCCCCGTCGCCGACTTCAACAAACTGACACGCCTGCCGATCGTCATCTATTACGGCGACAATTTCCCGACCGAGCCCACTTCCGAACGCGGACAGGACAACTGGCGCGTCCGGCTGGCGATGGCGAAGCTCTGGGTTGATACAGTCAACAGACATGGCGGGGACGCAACGCTCATGCACCTGCCGGAGGTCGGCATCAAGGGCGGCACGCACTTCCTGATGTCGGATTTGAACAATGTCGAAATTGCTGACCAGGTCTCGAAATTCCTTGCCGACAAGAAGCTCGACTGAGCCACCAGCACATCGCCTCGCAGGCCGCCGCGCCCAATTCTGATCGGACAAGGTCACGAGGATGGCGCGCGAAATCACCGACACACACGGCGGGACGAGCTCCTCGGAACATCACCGACGAGCAGTACGAACAGATAGCAGGAGACAGAGGTGAACAGGATTTTCAGAACCGTGGGTGCAGCCGCACTCGCGGCAAGCACGGTGCTTCTCGTCGGCATGCAGGTTCACGCGGAGCCCACGCGCGCGACCATGCCGGACATCAACAAGCTCGTCCATTACACGACGGTCGAGCGAGGCGAAATTACCGAACATATCATGACCACCCAAGAGGCGATCGAGGCCGTCAAACGTGGCGATCCCATTCCCAACGGCACCCACGTCGCCCTGGTCGACTACCGTGACGGCAAGGTGTTCCGCTACTTCATCATGGAGAAGGGCGAGGACTGGGGACAGGATTACGACGAGAACCGCCGCACCGCCGACTGGCAATTCCAGTGGTTCAAGCCGGATGGCACGATCAATGCCGATGAAAACACCGCCCGCTGTCAGCGATGCCATACCTCTCGGTCCGACAGGGAGTTCCTCTACACCTTCAACGACATGCGGCGTTTTGAACTTAAATGAACGTTATCTTTCGGGTCCGCCTGCTCCTCGACCTCATAGCCGTCGGACTGATCATCGCGTGTCTGGCGTATTGGTGGCTGGACAACCTGACGCACGAGCTTTTCGGCACCGCCCTCTTCGCTCTGGTAATCGCCCACAACATCTTCAATCGCCGCTGGTACGGCGGCCTCAAGAGGCGAAAGCTGGACGCAACGCGGATCGTCAATCTGTCAGCAATAACCGGGCTTGCTGTCGTGATGACGATCATGCTTGTGACGAGCGTCCTCATTTCCCGTGAGCTCTTCCCGTTTGCCGCGCTCGACGGTGCCTTCGCCGTGCGGGAGATCCATATGTTCGCGGCTTACTGGGTATTGCTGATCATCGCTATTCATCTCGGAACACGTTGGCAGGTGGTGATGAACGCCTGCCGTGAGATCGTCGGCTTATCCGAACGTAATGCGTTTCGCACGGGGGCCCTGCGCATGGTGACGCTCGTCATAATCGCATGGGGCGTGAGAAGTTCTTTCGAGATGACGTTCGGATCGAAGCTCATGCTGAGCTATTCGCTCGACATGTGGGACTTTAACGAGTCAACCTTGGGGTTCTTCCTGAACTACGGTTCAATCGTCGGGCTGTTTGCCGCTACGGTGCATTACGGCTTGATGCTGGCCAAGAAAGCGAAATGAGACAGTTTTCCAAAGGGGCTGACCGCGAGGTCGGGCAGCCCCTTCTCATTTCAATGGCCGGTCATTTTCAACACCGCTTCAGGAAGACGCTCGCCCTTGATTTCGATCTTCGACGCTTCCGCGTCGATCTCGGCAATGTCTGCGGGCGAGAGGAGCAGTCTGGCGCCACCAATATTCTCGTCAAGACGGTTCAGCTTCGTTGTTCCCGGGATCGGAACGATCCAGGGCTTACGAGCCAGCAGCCAGGCAAGAGCTACCTGCGCGGCCGTAGCAGCTTTACGATCAGCCATGCCTTTGATGATTTCCACAAGAGCAAGGTTCGCCGCGCGTGCCTCCGGAGAGAAACGCGGCACTGCATTGCGGAAGTCGCCCTCCTCAAACGTCGTGTCCTTGGTGATCTTGCCGGTCAGAAACCCTGCGCCGAGCGGGCTGAACGGAACGAAGCCGATTCCGAGTTCTTCCAGTGTCGGCAGCAGTTCCGTTTCCGGTCCGCGCCAGAACAAGGAATACTCACTCTGCACCGCGGCCACAGGCTGGACTGCATGGGCACGGCGAATTGTCTGGATGCCGGCTTCCGACAGTCCGAAATGCCTTACCTTTCCGGCTGCGATCAGGTCTTTGACGGCGCCTGCGACATCCTCGATCGGCACGTTCTGATCGACACGGTGCTGGTAGAACAGGTCGATGCGATCGGTTCTGAGGCGCTTCAGAGCGGCGTCGGCAACGGCCTCGATGTGTTCCGGCCTGCTGTTGGTCCCGCCCCGGCGCTGGCCTGTCTGCTGGTCGATGTCGAACCCGAATTTCGTCCCGATCGTCACCTCGCCGCGGATCGGCTGCAGCGCCTCGCCTACCAGAGCTTCGTTCGCAAAAGGCCCATAGGCTTCCGCCGTGTCGAAATGGGTGATGCCGCGCTCATAGGCGTCGTGAATGAGCTTTATCATATCGGCCTTGTCCACGGGCTGGCCGTAAACGCCGGTCATTCCCATACAGCCAAGCCCCAACGCGGAGACTTCCAGCCCATTCCTGCCAAGCACACGCTTTTCCATAGCGTTTCCTTCAATGTCGATGTCGTTAATTTCAAAGAGATCACGGTCGACGTGCATATAGCTCCACTGATACGCCGCCATTAGTGGCGGCGATCGGGATGCGGTAATAAGCGTGGCTTATGAATGCTTTTTCAGGGACGAGATCGACATGAGATCCCGGGATATTGCGCGACCGTTATTGCCAACGTCCCCGCGCTCCATGATGGCGATGATGATCAACCACACGCAAATTTTTAGTAGCACACGCTAACATACTCTCTATATTGATATTGCGTTGTCGAACTTAATCGCAGGATCAGTGATGGCGATATGGAGGCCGGTGGTGAGTGGGATCTCTCTGAGATGAGCAATGCGCAACCTGGCCGCCAGCATTCTCAAGAGGCCACAAATGATTGGACGGACGGCCTCGCTTTTTTTGATCGGCAGTTCAGACTTGCCGATATCGCGAACAGCGTGCTGAAATCCGCATCCGGCGAAAGCAGCCCGTCCCTTTGGGATGTCTATCCGGAATTGGATAGGACGGCAGTTTCCGACTATCTTCAATCCACACCTGCGCGGCCGCTGTCTCTTACCAGCGATCTGGGCAATGGCGCGTTTCGCGAACTGACCTTTCATTCGATAGGCGAATTTTACGGCGTCGTGCAGACCTTTCGCACGGGCGACAAGGACGAACGCGCGACCTTGCTGCATCAGGCGACGCACGATCCACTCACCGGGTTGCCGAACCGACGGCGGTTCGCAAGCGATCTGTCGGATGCGCTCCTCGACATTGACGGCGGGGATGAGGCCATGTGCCTGATGCAACTCGATCTCGACGATTTCAAACCGGTCAACGATACGCTGGGGCATCCAGCCGGCGACAAGCTGCTGCAACTGGCAGCGGGCCGGATCAGGGACTGTCTGTCCGGGACAGAGAGGGTGTACCGGCTGGCGGGAGACGAATTCGCCATCATCTCCGCTGGCTCACAACGTCAGCAACGAAGCACGGAATTGGGCAACGCTCTCGTCCAGGCCTTCAAGCAGCCTTTCACGATCGACGGCATTTCGGTTTTCGTCGGGATGAGCATCGGTATCGCAATTGCGCCGCTGGACGGGGCCGATCCCGAAACGCTGATGAAGGCGTCCGACGTGGCGCTCTATGCAGCAAAGAAGGAGGGACGCGGCAGGGCCAGCGTCTTCGATGCCGCAATGCTGCAGATCATCGAACAGCGGGAACTGCTGCGAAGAAGCCTTCGGATCGCACTCGAAAAGAAACAGTTTTCGATCGAATATCAACCGATCGCGCAGAGCGACCGGCTCATCGGCTTTGAAGCTCTGCTGAGATGGCAGCACCCGCTGCTCGGGGACATCCCTCCATCGGTGTTCATCCCCATGGCTGAGACAGACGGATTGATGAGTGACGTCGGGCTTTGGGTTCTGGAAAAGGCTTGCCGCGAAGCCTTGAACTGGCCGGACGACTACATCGTCGCCGTCAACGTTTCCGCTGCCGAGTTCCTTGCTGCCGGTCTGACCGATAGGATTTCGCAGGTCCTCGACATGGTCGGGCTTGCCGCAGACCGCCTTGAACTTGAAATCACCGAGAGCGTTCTCCTGGAACGAACGGTCAATAATCTCGACACGCTCAACACCCTCAGCATACTCGGCATCAAGATCGCGCTGGATGATTTCGGCACGCAGTATTCCTCGCTGAGCTACCTCAAGAATTTTCCTTTCGACACGCTGAAGATCGACAAATATTTCGTTTCCGACCTCGAGGCCAATGCGAAGAGCCAGGCTATCGTTCGATCGGTCATAACGCTCGCGCACGATCTGGGCATGGATGTCACGGCGGAGGGCGTGGAGACGGTCGAACAAGCCGATTGGCTACGCAGCCTGGGATGCGACCGTTTCCAGGGGCATGCGATCAGCAAGCCCCTGTCGGTCGGCGAGATTGGCCAATTCGTCGCGAATTCCGAGGTCTCGATGAACGCGATAACCTCAGCAGCCGCCCGTCACCCCTAAGAACTTTTGGGGCCGTCGGTCTCGCGCCTTCCTTAAAGAGCGGACGAATATGATCATGACCGGACAACCCGCCCTTTTCCGACAGACCGCATTTCAGGGCATGGCGGCGCTTGTATTGGATGTGGGCTTCTTCACCTCGCAGTTTCGCCTCTGCGACAAGATCGCCGAGTATCTTGGAGATCTCGTAGCCCAATCTCACGACGACCCCGCCCGCTACGCCAACTTCAGCGCCTCGCTGATCAATGAAGTCATAGAGCTGGCTTTTCGGTCAGTTCACAGTGGAGACAGGGTCGAATTCAATCTGCTCAAGGGCGATGACAGTGTGTATCTGCGTGTCGGCTTCCGGTGTAGCGAAGAGCAGCTGGCTCTATTGAGGACGGTGGATCGATCTCGTGGCTCAACGCCATTTCCTGAACCGGCTCGAGATCTGATGGCTTTGGCGCACGCCGTCGGCGTTGATGTTCATACCGAAATCGACAGAGATGACCACATAACGCTGACTTTGGAATTCGTGCTGTCGGAGGGTCCACGTTGAATCGGATCTCTTCATCGTTTTCCGCCGAATTTGACGAGACAAACCAGGAAATCGTCCTAAGCGGAAAAATGCGTCCGCAATCTCCTCGGGAGATGACTGGCGTGATTGATGTCATCCAGCGCAGCCTCGACGGAAGCGGCAGGATCATCTACCTGAACGTCAAGCGCCTCACCCACCTGAACATGACTGCGTTCAACGCGCTTGCAGACCTTTTGAAGATCGCCTGCAGGGCGGATCCGCTGCGAACCATCAAGGTCGTTACGTCAAGCGTCATCCCATGGTCTGCGCCTCTTTTCGAAACATTGGCGTCCAAAGAGCCCAATCTCTCCGTCGATATCTACGATTCCGCCTTCTACCCAGGCCAGACATTCGTGGAGGACGAAAGCTTCATTCCGATCCTTCGAACGCAGACCAAAATGACCTGGCGGCATGAACGCGACATCCTGCCCCGGCACGGCCTGCGTGATGGGCTGGCCGTCGCAGACATCTGCTGTGGGATAGGAGATTTCGCGACCTTGATAAGACGGGAATTCAACCCGACGCGCCTCGTTGCCCTCGATCATTCGAAGAAGAGCCTCGACTATGCGCGCCGGGTCGCCGCGGAGTTCGGCCTGAACTCGATCGAATATACCTATGGGGACGCCTCGCAGATGCTGCTGGCGGATGGCCAGTTCGATTTCGTCACGTGCCGTCATTCACTGCAGATTTTCGACCGGCCCGATGTCCTGCTTCGTGAACTCTATCGGATCTGCAAACCCGGCGGACGGGTCTACATCACAAATGAGAAGAACTCCCATTGCCTGGGAGAGCCGCATGCGGAATCCATCCGCTGGACGTATGAGCAGGTTGCCAAACTGTTCAGCCATTTCGACATGGATGTCGAAATGGGACCGAAGAGCCGGCGCCTCCTCAACGACGCCGGCTTCGACGACATCAAGGTCGAGTCTTTCATGGTCACGAACCTTGACGGCGATCCGAGAGATTTTGCCGACATCATCGAAGCATGGGAAAATGTCTATGCCGGGCAGATGGCGGTACGCCGGGGCGACCCTCCCGAGTTCATCCGCCGGTTTCGGCAAGGTTTCAAGGACCACGTTCTCGCAGCACTGCATCCGAAAGGATATGCAGGATGGCCGATTTGGGCAGCATCAGGTCGGAAGCCGTATTGATGAACAGCGTATCGAGCAAGAACCGACCGTGGCGTTCCTTCCGGGCCAAATTCATTCTTGTGGTCGGCAGTGCCGTGCTGGTCGACCTGCTGATCAGCGGGGGGCTCGCTCTTTGGAATGTGCAGCGCCTGTCGCGTGACGCCACCGAAGAAGTCGGCCATGGGCTTGAGCAGGCGAGCCAGGATTACATTCGCACCTACGCAGATTCCACCGTAGCCCAGGTCTCGCTGCTTCTCGATCAAGTGCATAGCGACGTCGGCGTTCTTGCCGGCGTCCTGCAGGAGCAGATCGACAATCCCAGGCAACAGATTGACATAGGATCAGCGATATCCGGCGTCTCCCCCGGCAGCGTAGAGCTCTCTTTCGACCCCGCCGGGCAGTGGGCGCAAAATGCCCCCGGCTCTCCTTCTGTCGTAAGCGCATGGGGCTATCTCCTGAACGCGGATCACAATCCTCGACCCGACGTTCTGGCCGACATTCGCGCAAGCTCGGTCCTTGATCTGGTCGCACCGAGCCTTCTTAAGAACGGAGCGTCCAAGCTTCAGATGTACTATATCGGCCCGAAGGAGCGGCCGATCTTCAGGACCGCGCCCTATACGGATCAGGCACAGACGTTCGATCGGCTCTATCCCGGTCATAACGCCGCAAATTTCTGGGACTTCTTTTTCCCCGGCCTCTATGAAACATGGCAGAGCCAGGCAACCGGCCACACAGGTCAGGCTATTCCCGTCGAGATCACCCAGACCGCGCCCTATACGGACGCCATAACGGGAAAGCTGATCGTCAGTTTCTTTCAGCCGCTTTGGAGTGCCGACAGACGGAGCGTTGCGGGGACGGCGGGCACCGACATCACGCTCGATCAGCTTGCCGAGACGGTGGAGAATGTGAGGGTGGCAGAGACGGGCTTCGGCTTTCTTGCGATGTCCGACGGGAACGTGGTTGCCATCAGCGGACGCGGAGAGAAGACGATCGGCCTGCGTTCAACAAGCGATGCGAAGGGGACCGGCGTCACCGGTCTTGAACGCTCTCTCAAGGGCAGCTCGCAACCAGCCATCGCACAGCTCGCGAGTGATCCAAGGGACGGTATCCGGCATATTTCGCTGGATCAGAACGGAGAGCCGGTTCCGTTCATGGTGATCATGAAGACGCTTCCCTCGATCAATCTCTGGGAGGCCGGCAAGGTCAGGAAGGATGCCATGTCGCTCGGCATCGTCGTACCGGAACGCGAGATCTATGCCTCACTCAACGCCGCACAGGCCGAAATTTCCGAGGCGACGAACCGGATCGTTGTCTACCAGTTGCTGGCGATCCTGCTCTCCCTGGTAATCGTCACTCTCGCAGTGTTCGCTGCGTCGAAGCGCATCACCAGCGGGATCAGCGCCCTTGCAGGTGCAGCGCAGCGCATTCAGTCGAAAGATTATTCGGTTCGCGTCGCCGTCACCAGCCGCGATGAGGTCGGGGAGGCAAGCGAGGCGTTCAATCGAATGGCCGAAGACATCAGCTATCATACGGAAAACCTTGAGCGGCTTGTAAAAGAGCGAACCGCCGAAATAGAGGACGCCAAGGAAGAGATCTCGATACTCAACGCCCAATTGAAGAGCGAGAACCAGCGCCTGGGAACAGAGCTTGCGGTCGCCGAAAGAATTCAGATGATGGTTCTGCCGCTCGCGGCAGAACTGGCCTCTTCGAAGGACCTCGAAATTGCAGCCTATATGAGCGCTGCGGATGAGGTGGGAGGTGACTATTATGACGTTCTGGAGTCGGAGGGACGGTTCAAGATCGGAATAGGCGACGTCACCGGCCACGGCCTCGAAAGCGGCGTGCTGATGCTCATGGTTCAATCCGTTGCCCGAGCGCTGCAGGAAGCAGGTACGACCGACCCGGTGAAATTCCTCGTCGACCTCAACAGCGCCCTTTTCAAGAATATCGTTCGCACAAGGATAGACAAGCATCTGACACTGGCCTTCCTCGACTACGACGGGAAAGACATGCTCATATCCGGCCAGCACGAGGAGGTGATAATCGTGCGGGCGAATGGCGATCTGGAACGTATCGAGACGATGGACCTGGGCATTCCAATCGGCCTAGACTCCGACATATCTGCCTTTGTGAGCACTCGCAGAATTCCGCTGGAGAAGGACGACATCATCGTTCTCCATACGGATGGTGTTACCGAGGCGGAGAATGCGCATGGCGAGCTCTTTGGCATCGAGCGACTTTGCAAGGAAGCTGTACGGTTGCACCAACAGAGCGCGGATCGGATTGCCACCGGCATCATCGACACGCTCATGAGCTATATCGGTTCACATAAGATCCATGACGACATCACCCTTCTCGTATTGCGACACAGGTAGACGCGGCATGTCCAGAACCATATTGGGAACCACTGATTTGGCGGAAACGAGCCTTTCTTCCGGCGCCTGCCTGACGCTCATGGACGGCCCGCTTGAGCTTGGCTGGCGGCTATCCGGCCTGACGTCGGATTTCCTCGCCGAGGCAATGGCACTTCCATTTACAGGCTCGAAGACGCGGCATGCAAACGTACATCACAGCATCGAATATCTGAGCAATGAGCTGATAGAGAATGCGCTGAAGTTCCGACAGCCGAGCGACATCGTCATCGAAGCCTGTGTGGATGCCGATCTCTTTCTGATGCGGGTACGCAATGAAATCGATTCCGAGACATCCACGCGGTTTCAGAATCTCCTGACCGACATACTGTCGGCTGATCCAGGAGAACTCCTCATTCAGCAGATCGAGGCAAATGCCGCATCCAACGCCAGCGGCTCGGGCCTGGGCATCCTCACCCTTCTTGCCGATTATGGCGCCGAATTGGCGTGGGAGTTCGAGGGAGCCAACAACCAACGCATCCAGCTTACGACAACGGCGTCAGTGCAGATACCGCTGGCCTGAAACAGGTGAAACGAGATGGAAATAAGAGACGAGAACTTCCGTGTATGGGCGGAAAATGAATGCGTCTATTTTGACGGTGTGCTGCGACTAGCGGGGCCAGATGCGTATTCGCCGATCTATTCATTGGCGGCGTCACTTTTGCATGAGGATCATGCGCGAGTGATATTCGATCTGACAGGGCTGGAGTTCCTGAATTCTTCCGGCATCAACCTCCTGGCAAAGCTGACGATTGAAGCGCGAAAGAAGCCGGAAATTCAGCTGGTGATCAAGGCCACCACGCAATATCCTTGGCAGTCGAAATCGCTGCCGAACTTGAAGAAGCTCTATTCCGGGCTGGACCTGCAGCTTGCCTGAGACCGTTCCGGTATGTGAGCCGCCCTAAAGAGCGGCCTTGGGGTGGCGACGTCATGTACAGGTTCAAAGCCGGATAGCAGCCTTCTATCGCCGCTCACAGTGCGCACTCCGGCCGGCCGCCTGCCCTTAGGGTCTGAGATCTCAGCGGCAAAAGGCAAACAGACAGCGAGCCGATCCTCCCTGTTCTTTCTCCAGAACGCAACGATCAGCGCTTAAATAAAGTCGAAGCATCATAGGCGCCAAGGAATTCGAGACAGGATACTTGCCAGTATTATCAATTGACTTGCCCGTAACTTCATTGTCTCCTTCGATCCTGGGACGTGGGCGTATTTGACGATTGAAGGCTGATGCCATGTCTTCGTTCGGCGATTTAGAGGCACGATGACGACATTGGCGAAGGCACGATTTGCGCAGATTGTGCTGCCACGCATCGATGAGGGCTACCGCTTGGCGCGTTGGCTGACCGGCAGCGCCACGGACGCGGAAGATGTCATGCAGGAGGCCTGCCTCAAGGCCTATCGAGCGATAGAGAACTTTGCCGAAGGCAATGCGCGGGCATGGTTCCTGACCATCGTTCGCAATGTGGCCTATTCCTGGCTCCAGCGGCACCGGCCCGCAAAATTCGTTTCGCTCGAGGACGTCTCCCTTGACCTGCAGCTTGAAATCGAAACAGGCGGCCTGATGTTCAACGCGGTGCCCACGCCGGAGGACGCTCTTCTTGACAAGCAGAGGGCGGCCGAACTCCAGGGCGCAGTGGAGGAGCTTCCCCTGCATTTGAGGGAAACCGTGGTACTCAGGGAGTTCCACGGACTAAGCTACAGGGAGATTGCATCGATCAGCAAAGTGCCTATCGGAACCGTCATGTCGAGACTTGCCAAAGCACGTCAGTCCCTGATTTCCCGTTTGAAGGAGATCGAGCATTGACCATCGACAGCGAAACAATGCTGCTGCTGAATGCCTATCACGACGGGGAACTGTCGGCAGGGGAAGCGCTTTCGATGCAACACAGGATCGAGAGGGAGCCTGAGCTTGCGGCATTTGCGGCCCAGTTCCAGCGACTTTCTTCCGAACTGATTGATGTCTTGCCCGGCGAGCCTGCACCGGAACATCTGCGTGGAGCGATATTCGCTTCGCTTGCCGATGACCTGGTCGGTGGCAGTGACGAAGAAACGGACAAAAAGACTCGCGAAATGGTCGCGAAGCCCGCCGAGGCGTCAAAAGCCCCGCAGTGGCGTTCGATAGCAGCCGCCCTGCTGATCGGCATCATAACTGGCGCTCTCGGTGGAACTTACGGAGCCCGCCTGATGTCGGGGGACACGCGGGCCGCGCAGATCGAGAACGAAATACTCGCCGCACATTTGCGCGGATTGATTGCTCCGCAACCGTTCGACATTGCCTCCTCGGAAAATCATGTCGTCAAACCATGGTTCAACGGCAAGACGACCATCGCACCCACAGCTCCGGATTTCGCTGCTCAGGGCTTTCTCCTCGTCGGCGGCCGCGTGGACGTGATTGGTGGCACACCCGTCCCGGTGATGGTTTACAAGCGTCGCCAGCATACGATCAGCGTCACGGTGACAACGGCCGCCAACGGAAGTGCCAACGAGTCGAGCGCCATCACCGGCACCAATGTAAGGAGCTGGACGGACGGAGGCCTCACCTATTGGGCGGTATCCGACCTCAATCCGGCCGAGCTTTCATCCTTTGCCGATCTCTACCGGAGGAGGCTTGCAGGCGCCGGATAAAATAATTTCCACCAGCCGCGAATAAAGCGACAGGCGCGCCGGTTTACACCAGCGAACGGGGCTGGGGATTTCCATGAGCGCAATGGCATGCCTTCTGGCGGGTATCGGTGCCGGACTTTCGATTGCGATGCCTTTTGGTCCAACGAGCATGATGTGTGTCGAGCGCACGCTTGCGGACGGAATGCGCGCTGGTATGGCGACCGGGCTCGGCGTGGCGACAGTACACCTGAGCTACAGCACACTGGCGCTTCTCGGCGGCATGACGCTGATGAGCAAGCCGGAACACGCAAGTCTTATGACGTTTGCCGCCGGGCTGCTGCTCCTCTATTTCGCTGCCCGCCTATGGCGGCGAGAGCTTGTGGCGGCCACGCCCAACGGTGTTCCTGCAAGCTTTGCCCGAGCTTATTGCGGAGCGGTCTGCTTCGGCTTTATCAACCCGGTAACGCCAGCGCTCTGCGCTGCATCCCTCACTGCTTTTGCAAGCCAGATCGCAGCACCGGGCGGGCTTTTGCCAATCGGCGTGTTCGCAGGTTCCTTAGCATGGTGGCTGACACTCAGCATCGGCATATCACGCCTAAGACAGCGCCTCAACCTGGGAACGCTCGCGCTTGCGAACCGTGGAGCGGGGATCCTCCTCGCAATTCTGGGATTGTCCATGCTGGCCACAAGTTTCGCGGGCCTGGCGCAAATTGTTTCCTGACAGCGGTCCCGATGTCCAAGTCCGCTCTCGATGAAAGCAACAGAACAGCGTTCGGGCCAACCCCACCCGAGATGCTGCTTGATGGAAGGCCGCGTCTCTCATGTCTCCGCGCGGCCTTCCATCATCATCGGCACAAATTCCGAAGGGCGCAAAGCTTCGCAGTGAACTCGTGGACGAAAGAACAGGACCCGGACACCGGACGACCTGCAACGAGGCCCTTCAGGCTATTGCCTCAAGGCCGCGATCCCTCCATATGAACCCGATGACTGCTGATTCTAAGATATTCGTCGGCCTCAAATCGACCCGAAAAAAAACGACAACCAGAACCGAGCCCAGCGGCCCCAAATGCCATTGGGACGGTTGTGAACGTATTGGCCACCATCGTGCACCGGTTGGGCAGGAAGGTGAAGGCCTGTTCTTTATCTTCTGTCTTGAGCACGTGAAGGAATACAACAAGGGCTATAACTACTCGAGTGCACTCTCCAGCCCTGAAGTTGCGCGCTATCAGAAGGAGGCCGCGGTCGGAGGTCGCAGGTCTCTCGGAAGCGTATTCACGCAGCCGGAAGAAGCCCCGCTTCCGTCGACAGCGCGTTCCGGTTCGGCAAAAACAATAAACGCGCGAAAGTCTGCAGAGCGGGTTCAGGCGCATAAGGTCGAACTGCAAAAGCGCAAGCTCAGGGTCCTTGAAGCGAGGGCATTTGAAACGCTCGGCCTCTCGGAAGACGCGACGCCAGAAGAAATCAGGCGGCGCTACAAGGAGCGGCTCAAGCAGCTGCATCCCGATGCCAACAACGGAAGCCGAGCGTCCGAAGCTCAACTGAAAGCCTCCATCGAAGCCCACAAGCTTCTCAAGCTGAACGGCTTTTGCTGATAACAGCCTGATGCCGAAATCGCGCCGACGGCCACATACCGTCGGCTCCCGGTATCTGAGACGTCACCACCGCTACATCCAGCAATTGGTCCGAAGCATATCCGCCGATTCTTCGCACGGATCATGGCGACATGCATGTATCAGCTGAAATCATATCTCTTTCTCGTGAAATCTCCATGCATGCGACCATCTCGCTTATGGTCGACTTGCAAGCATCAACACCCCCCGAGTTCGGGCCATCGGTCAGGCAAGGCGTCAGGAACGTGAAGGAACATTGGTGACTTTCGCAAGAAGGAGGGAATCGGATGAACTTCGTCGAATGCTTGGAGTCCGCGCCTGTCGTTCTGACAGAAGGCGCTATCGTAACACGGCTTGTTCATGAATTCGGCCTTCCGACACCTGACTCCGCCGCATTCGCCCATCTATTCAGTCAGCGCGGACGCGAGGCACTGGCCGAAATCTATCGTAGCTATATGGCAATATCGGGCGACTTCGGCCTTCCCATGCAGGTAAGCACACCTACATGGCGCTCCCATCCGGATGCGCTGCGGCGCCTCGGGTTTTCCGATCCTGACGACCTCAGGCGCGTGAGTTCGGAGGCCGTTTCATTCGTCCAGCGAGTCAGGCAGGAAATGGGCTTGGAGAGCCAGATATACGTAGCGGGCGTGGTCGGGCCGCGTATAGATGGCTACGATGCGGCCAACGCTCCCGATGCGTTTGAATCCGAAAGCTATCATCGTACTCAGACGCGAGAACTCGCGGCAGCCGGCGCCGATCTTCTCTATGCACCGACCTTCCCCGCGAGCGCGGAGCTTCTAGGGATCGCGCGAGCATTTGCATCGACGGATCTGCCCTACGTGCTCGCACCGATTGTCGATGCCGGAGGACGCCTACCGGACGGCACTTCAATGGCGGAAGCTGTCGACCTCATCGACGCCAATGTCAGCCGGTCGCCGGTTCATTTCATAGGCGGCTGCGTGCATCCCAGGCACTTTCAGGCTGGCGTCGCTATGACGACCTGGCCGAAATCGGCACGCGTGCAGGGCCTACAAGGCAATGCTTCGGACCTGCCTCCGGGCGTACTTGACGGCCTGGACCGCGTCGAGGGAAATAACCCTGAAGTCTTCGCAGATCTGATGGCGCATTTGCACGCAGGCGGAATGAAGGTTCTCGGCGGCTGCTGTGGCACCAACGAGCAGCATATTCGCGCAATCGCACGCCGATTTATCGCCGAGAAAGTATAAATCGGCGGCATTTACGGGTTCGGACCAGGAGACCGCCGTAAAGTGGCGCCAATAGTGGCTGAAGGAATTCGCGTCCTCGAAGAGAGGTGAACCATCGAATTCCGGCAGCTAGAGCTTCGCCGGCAACTCGATACCGAGACGCTGCGCGTGTGGCACGAGCGAATCCATGATGCCTGTGTAAAGCACCACGCCTGTCTCCAGCGCGCCTCTCTTTCGTGCCGCCGCCGCTTCCCCCGGCAGCCTTACTTTGCTGACACCCGGTCGAGGGGGATTTGCCCGGCAGGCATCTGCCAGCCAGCCGGTCTGGCGCAGGAAGGCATCCTTGCCGCCAAAGGCCGCCGGGTCCCACACCTGCACGGTGACGGCCGCATTCGTACCCTTCGGGGCATCTGCCCGGCCATAGCCTGCGAGCCCCTGCGTGATCGCTTCGGCGATCAGCGCCATGCCGTAACCCTTCTGGCCGTGGTCGATGCCGCCCGTCGGCAGAAGCGTGCCGCCAGCCTCAAGCACCTTCGGATCGCGTGACGGATTGCCTTCAGCATCCATCAGCCAATCGGCCTCGTATTGCCTTCCCTCACGGATCAACCGCTGCGCCATGTTGACGGTGGTGATCGACGCCGAGATATCGACCAGGATCGGGTCCCCCGGCGTCGGAATTCCATGCGCGACCGGATCAGGCGTATAGACGCCCTTAAGTCCGCCGAAGGGTGCAACCTGAGCACCCGATGGCGACGAAGACGCAATCGATATAAGCAGCCCCTTCTCCGTGGCGAGCGACAGATAGGCCGCGAGCGCCCCGATATGATGGCTGTTGCCGATAACGACCGTCGCCGTGCCGAATTCCCCTGCCCTTTCGACAGCAAGCTTTACGGCTTCGGAGGTCAACCAAGCACCAGGCAGGCGGTTGCCGTTCCAGCAGACGGATGCGCCGCGATCGCTTACCGTTTCAAAGCTCCCGGTCCTGGCCATAATGCCGTCGGCAATGCTTTGCAGATACCATCCGGCAAGCGCCAACCCATGTGTCGAATGCCCCATCATATCGGCCTCGACGAGATAGGTGGCGACTGCGGTGGCCTTGTCGTCATCAAGGCCGGCAGCCGAGAAAAGCGAATGTGCGAACGCAAGCAGGGCATCGCTGGAGTAACGGGGATCGGTCATCTGTCGTATACCTCCGGATTGAGAACGCGAGGCGACCTGCGCCCGGCGATGAAGTCCTTGATGTCGCTGATCACCATCAGGCCCACATTCTCCAGAGCTTCCAGGCTGTCGGCGCCGCTATGGGGGGTGAACACGACATTCGACAGCTTGAAGAGCGGTTGCGACACATCGGGCGGCTCGGTGACGAATGCGTCGATCGCGGCGCCGCGAAGCCTGCCCTGGGCGAGAGCCTCCGCCAACGCATCGTTGTCGACGACCTCACCGCGCGCGAGATTGAGAAGGCATGCCCCCGGCTTCATCAGGGCAATCTGCCGCGGTCCGATCAACGCCGTATTCCCGGTGCCGCCGAATACGTGCAGCGATACATAGTCGGCACGGGACAGCAACGCATCGAGTTCGATAATCTCGATGCCATGCTCGGCAACGAACGCTTGATCAGGATAGAGATCCGAAGCGACCACTGTCATCCCGAGCGCGATCGCCTTGCGGGCGAGAAGCTTGCCAATATTGCCCAGACCGACGATGCCGAGCACCTTGCCGCCGATCTCGGTTCCGGGCTTGCGGTCCCAGCAACCGGAGACCACGTTCATATGCCCGTATGGAATGTTTCTCGCCACCGAGAACATCATGCCCACCGCCAGTTCCGCAACGGCATTGGAGTTGGCGCCTGGTGTGTTGGTAACCGGATATCCCCTCGCCGTGCAGGCAGGAATATCGACATTGTCGACCCCGACGCCATGCTTGAGCACCGCCTTGAGCCGCGAAGCGCCGTTAACTGTCGCCGCATTGACAGGTACCAGCCCGGCGACGAGGAAGTCTGCCCGGCCGATATGTTCAGACAGGCCACCATCGGGCAGAGCCGTATCAGTGCAACGGATGATTTCCCAACCGGTTTCCTCAAGCAATTGCGGCAAGCGGCCGTGCCGCCCGAAACCGGGCGACGTCGTTACAACGACAATCGACATCAGCTTTCCCCTTACAGCAAGCCGAACTTCTTCAACGTTTCGCCGATGTGGGCGTCCTGTTCGGCGTTGGGCAGAAGGGCCGGCTGGCGGCTGGCGCCAACGGAGGGATCCTGCAGATAGAGCGCACGCTTGACCATGGCCGGCGGAAAACCGTGGGCGTAGAGGTCGGTGCGGAAGGCAGTGTAGATTTCCTGCTGGCGCTGGGCTTCCTCGAGATTGCCCGAATTGAAGCCGCCGACGATGCCAGCCAGAACATCCGGCATGGCGTTGCCGAGGCCGGAAATGCAGCCGGCGGCGCCGTTCTGCAGCGACCACAGGACCAGATGGTCGGGACCGGAATAGACTTCGAAACCTTCGACGTCCTTGGAAACCTGAAGATAGGCGGCAAGGGTTTCCTGCGCGCCACCGGAGCCCTTGATGCCGGCAATGTTGCCGTGGGTCGCCAACTTGCGGGCGGTTTCTGGCTCGATATGGTTCTGGGTGCGGGCCGGGATGTCGTAGAGATAGACCGGCGTGTTGACGGCATCGGCCACGGTCGAAAAATGGCGGATCAGGCCGTCCTGCGTACAGGCGATAAAGAAGGGCGTGATGACGGCAATGCCGGTGACGCCGCTGCGGTCGAATTCTTTCGCAAGCTGCAAAGTCTCGAAGGTGGCGGGCATGCCGGCATTGACGATGACATCGACCTTGCCGCCGACTTCATCGACCACCTCCTCCAGCAGTCTCACCTTTTCGCCATAGGTCAGCGCGGTGAAATCGCCATTGGTGCCGGCGCACATGATGTTGTTGCCGGCCGCCACCTGACGGCGCACCTGCGCGCGGGTGGCTTCGTAATTGATGGTTTCGTCGCCGTTGAAGCATGTCACGATCGCGACAAAAGCTTTCTTGGTCATCATTCTACTCCGGTATCAATCAAATCAGGATGCTGTTGCGAGGCGCGCATTGCGATTGGCGGCCTGCACATCCGGGTCGGGATCGAGGCTGGCGGCAAGAAGGGCCTGCGTGTAGGGCTTTTGCAGATTGTCGAACACCTGCGCGACGGTGCCGAATTCGACAACCTCGCCCTTCTGCATGACCATCACGTAATCGGCAAAGTCGCGCACCAGCGGCAGGTCGTGGGCAATGAAGATGAAAGCGATGCCCATCTCCTTGCGCAGCTTGTCGAGCAGCGTGATCACCTGTGCCTGAACCGAGACGTCGAGTGCCGAGACGGCCTCGTCGCATACGATCAGCTGCGGTTCGAGTGCCAGCGCGCGGGCAATGGCGATACGCTGGCGCTGGCCGCCCGAAAACTGGTGCGGATAACGGCCCATATGTTCGGCGGAAAGACCGACCTGACCCAACAATTCGGCGACGCGTTCGCGCCACTTGGCCTTGGGCAGAATTTCCGGGTGGATGACCCAGGCCTCGGAAATCAGCTGGTAGACCGTCATGCGCGGATTGAGCGACTGGGTCGGGTCCTGAAAGACCATCTGCAGATCGCGGCGCAGCTTGAAGAGTTCGCCCGGCGACATGGTGAAAAGGTCTTTGCCCTTCCACTTGGCGGTGCCGCCATCGGCCTCTTCCAGGCGCAGCAGGATGCGGGCGAGAGTGGATTTGCCCGAGCCGCTTTCGCCGACGACAGCGACGGTCTCGCCGGCCTTCAGGTCGAAGGACACGCCCTTCAGCGCTTCGAAGCCGCCGTAGAACTTTTTCGCATCCTTTACGCTCAGAATGGCGTCGCCCGAAGCTTCAGGCTCATGCATGTCGCCCTTGCCGGGGGCGGCGGCGATAAGCTTTTTCGTATAGGCGTGCTGCGGGTTGTGATAGACCTCGCGCACCGTGCCGCTTTCGACCAGCTGGCCCTTTTCCATCACGACGACGCGGTCGGCGACTTCCGACACGACGCCGAGATCGTGGGTGATGATCAGCACGCCCATGCCGGTTTCGCGCTGGAGTTCCTTGAGGAGAGCCAGCACTTCCGCCTGCACCGTCACGTCGAGCGCGGTGGTCGGTTCGTCGGCGATCAGCAGGTCGGGTTTCAGAGCAAGCGCCATGGCGATCATGACACGTTGACGCTGGCCACCGGAAAATTCGTGCGGGTATTTGTCGAGCGCGCGTTCCGGCTCGGGCAGGGCGACGCGTTTGAAGAGGCGGAGCGCTTCGGCCTGGGCCTGCGTGTTGCCTATACCGTGGGTTTTGAGCGCCTCGCGCATTTGCCAGCCGACCGTGTAGACCGGGTTCAGGTGGCTGAGCGGGTCCTGAAAGATCATGGCGATGCGGCGGCCGTTCACTTCGCGGCGCTGTTCGGGATTCATCTTGAAGAGATCCTTGCCGTCGAGCAGGATTTCCCCGGAAGAGATCTTGCCGGGCGGCATGTCGATCAGGTTCATGATCGCCGAAGACGACACAGACTTGCCGGAACCGCTTTCGCCGAGGATGGCCAGAGTTTCGCCACGATCGAGATAATAGGAGATGTTGCGCACGGCATGCACGACACCCGATACAGTGTGAAAATCGACCGAGAGGTTGCGGACTTCGAGAAGATGATCAGCCATTTTTCGGTCCTTTCATTTCCAGGCGCCAGCGCTGGAGGGGGTCGAGCGCGATACGCAGCCAGTTGGACAGAAGGTTGAGCGAGAGCGTGGTGAGAATGATCGCCAGACCCGGCCAGAAAGACAGCCACCAGGCATTGGTGAGGTATTGACGGCCCTGAGAGATCATCAGGCCCCAGGTGATTTCCGGCGGCTGGATGCCGATGCCGAGGAAGGACAGCGCACTTTCAGCGAGCATCACATAGGCGAAATCGAGCGTGGCAAGCGTTGTCAACGTCGGCAGAACCACCGGCAGGATGTGGCGGAACAAGATTCGCTTCGACGATGCACCCATGACCTTTGCGGCCTGCACGAACATGCGGCTCTTGATCTCCAACACCTCGGCACGGGTGGTTCGGAGGTAGACGGGGATACGGGTGATCGAGAGCACGAGCATCAGGTTCAATATGGATGAGCCGAGGATGTACAGCACGATCACGGCCACCAGCAGCGACGGGAAGGACATGATGACGTCGGCCAGCCGCATGATGATCTGGCTCACGCGTTCCGAGGCGAAACCGGCGATCAAGCCGAGCAGGGTGCCGACGATGGCCGAGATCAGCACGGCGCCGGCGGCGACCATGATGGTGTTCTGCGTCGCGACGATGATGCGCGGCCAGAGCGGGCGGCCGAGCGCATCTGCGCCGAGCCACATGAACCATTCGCGGTCGAACATGAAGGGCGCGAGGTTGCGGCCCCGCAGGTTCTGCTTGGTGGCGAGATCATCGAGCAAAGTCGGGCCGATGATCGCCATGACGATGACGAAGACGAGGAAGATGGCGGCGCAGAGCGCGAACTTGTCGGCCCAGAGCATGCGCGCCATACGTACGATGGCGCTCGGTTCGTCTGCTACGGTGGTGTCTTTGGTCGTGGTGGATTGGATGGCCATAGTCATGTCGATCCTCAGTAGCGGATGCGCGGATCGAGAAGCGCGTAGGCGAGGTCGATCACGAGGTTCATGAGGAAGATGGCAAAAGCGGTGACGAGGATCGCCGCCAGCACGACGTTGAAGTCACGCTGCAAAATGCTGTCGATCATAAGCTTGCCGACGCCGGGGAAACCAAAAATGGTTTCGATGACGACGGCGCCGTTCAAGAGGCTTGCGGCTTGGTCGCCGATGACGGTGATGACCGGCAGCATGGCGTTGCGCAGTGCGTGGACAAAAATGATCGGGCCGGATTTGACGCCCTTGGCGCGGGCCGTCTTCACGTAGGCTGATGACAGTGCCGAAATCATCGAGCCGCGCACCACCTGAACGATGATGCCGAAGGGCCGCACGAAAAGCACGCAGATCGGCAATATCCAGTGGGCGAGCGTGCCGGTGCCGGACGTCGGCAGCCACGAGAGCTGAATGGCGAAGACCACGATCGCAACGATGGCGAGCCAGAAATCAGGCACAGACGCGCCGATCAGCGAGACCATCGAGGAAAAGCGGTCGAAGAAACCGCCGGTGCGAAAGGCGGCGAGCGAGCCGACGACGATGGCGCAGACCGTGACCAGCGTCATGGTGATGACGGCAAGCCAGAGTGTCCATGTGAAGGCTTCGAGAACGACATCGAGCGCGGGGCGGGCCTTGCGCAGGCTTTCGCCGAGATCGCCGGTCATGACATTGCCGACATAGGTGCCGAACTGCACGAGCAGCGGTTGGTCCAGTCCGTGCAGGGCGCGGAACTCGGCCTTCATTTCGGCGGACGCTTCGACGGGCAGGAAAAGCGACGCCGGATCGCCGGTCAGGCGGGACAGGAAGAAGACCATGATCAGCAGCCCGATCAGCGAGATAAGGCTGGCGAGGGCGCGTTTGCGGATGAATCTGAGCATTGAGACCTCGATCTTGCTGGAATGGACGGCGGCGGAACCACCGTCCATCTCGCTTCGATAGGGGCGATGGAAATCGCCTGACGATGGTTACTGCTTGAAGCCGATCTCGGAGAGCTGAAGCATGGAGTTTGTGGCGATGCTGGGCTTGAAGTCCAGGCGTTCGGACACACGCGAGTAACCGACCATGTGGAAGAGCAGGACGTCTGCAACGACGTCGTCATGCAGGTAGGCAATCAGTTCCGACCAAAGTTTTGCCCGCTCGTCGCCTACAGCCGCAGAGGCGCGCTTGATCAGATCATCAACCTTCGGATCGGAGAAGCCGGACTGGGTGCCATCAGTGTCGTACTTGAAGAACATCGTGAAGGACGGATCACCCTTGGAATTGTCGTGCATGGCAGCAACGATCTGAGGACCGCGACCTTCCTTGAAGGGCTTCGAGTAATAGACTTCATGCTCGGCAACTTCGACGAAGCGCAGTTCGACCTTGAAGCCGACATCCATCAACTGCGCCTGGATGGCTTCCATTATCTCCGTCACGTTCGGGAAATTGGCCGTACGGGCGATGATGGTGATCGGGGTATCGACCGGTACGCCGGCAGCCTTTGCTTCTTCAAGCAGCTTCTTGGCCTGATCCGGATCATATGGGAAGACCTTGACATCCGGGTTCCAGCCAAGCGTGGTCGGCGGCACGAGAGCCGTTGCAAGAACCGCATCCTGCGGCACCAGCGTGCCAATGAAGGCCTGACGGTCGATGGCGAGGTTCAGTGCCTTGCGGACCCGCACGTCATTGAGCGGCGCGATATTGTGGTCGAGACGCAGGTAAACGGTTTCGCTGTCGAGGTAGGAGAAGTCGGTCTTTTCGTTGGTGGCCTCGACCTGCGAGATCGACGGCGAAAGGTCCGCTTCACCGGCCTGAACCATGGCGGCTCGAACAGCCGGATCGGACCGGAACAGATAGGTTGCCTTGGTGACGGCCGGCTTTTTGCCCCAATAGTCGTCACGGGCATCGAGAACGATCTGCTGGCCGGGCGTCCAGTTGGACAGCTTGTAGGGACCCGTGCCAACCGGCTCACGCACGAATTCCAGCGGGGTGCCTTCCGGAACGATGGTGACCAGCGACATCAGCAGCGGCAGGATCGGCTGAACCGGATCAACCTTGAAATCGATCGTGTTGTCGTCAACGACCTTCACGTCGAATTTCATGCCACCGAAATAGCGCCGGGATTCGCAGACGTTCTTGTCGCTGAAGATGCGGTCAAAGCTGTATTTTACATCCCTGGCCCCAAACGTCTTGCCGTCGGAGAATTTTACTCCCTGACGCAGGTGAAAACGCCACGCGCCGTCGCCAGTCTGTTCCCATTTTTCAGCGAGGCGGGGCATGACGCCCTGCTTGCCGCGCATATCGAGCTCGGTCAGCGTTTCGCTGACATTTTCGATGATGACACGGCCGATATTGGAGCGCGTGGCCATGCAGGGCTCGAGCAAATCCGCCTCCTCTGGGAGGACGATCTTGATATCCGTCGATGCAGCATGAACCGGCACAATGCCGGCACCAAGCGCCAGGACCGAACCCAGAAGGGCTCCAAGCAAATGCGAAGTCTTCACGTCTGTCTCCTCCCTCTGGGTGCGGCTTTCGCACCTCCTCACTACTCATCTCGCGTCGGCATTGCTGCGCGCGACCTGAAGGCATTCCTCCTGAAGCCCTAAGCGCCGGTCAGGATGCCTCCGTCCTTTTCGCCGCCTGTTTGGGCTGGCCGAAACCATCGGATTTCTTCGCAAGTTTGTCAAATTAAATATCAAAAAACCCCGATTTGTACAAAATCAAAAATCAAAAAGATGTTTACTTTCAATAATATGATCTAGAAAAATGTGTCGTTAATTGCAAATTTAATATTTTTTCAAACTTGACAACTTTGTTATTGGCGTGATTTTCATGGGTTCAGGAGGATAGCTTATGACGCCTGAACAGATTGCAACCGCCATGACCGGCACAGTAACAGCCGCCGGAAAAGGGCGACATGAGGCCATACTGGCTTCGCCGATGATCCAGAACCATGCATCCTTCCTGCATCTGGCCGATGACGGCGCGCTGATCTGCGCCTGGTTTGGCGGCACACTAGAAGGAAAGTCGGATATCTCGATCTTCGCCTCGGTTCTGGCTAACGGGTCCGACCAGTGGGGCGAGCCACAGCGGCTGAGTTTTGACCCGAACCATTCCGAACAAAATCCCGTCCTGTTTGCGGCTCCGGGTGGCGAACTGTTGCTGCTCCATACCTCTCAGCCATCCGGCAATCAGGACGAATGCCGGATCCGCATGGCCGAAGTCACCCGCGATGTCTCCGATCCGACCAGACTGACAGCGAACGAAGGGCGCTATCTCGACCTGCCGCGCGGCTGTTTCGTTCGTGCACCTTTGGTGGTGCGGAAAGACGGCGCATGGCTGCTGCCGATCTTCCGCTGCATCCAGCGGCCCGGCCAGAAATGGAACGGCAGTCATGACCGCGCCGCGGTCGGCATTTCGCAGGACGGCGGCAGGACCTGGCGCCTGGAAGACCTTGAGCAATCGACCGGCTGCGTGCATATGAGCCCAATCTCGATCGGCGGCGGGAAGCTCGCCGCCGTGTTCCGGCGCCGTCAGGCCGATTTCGTCTACCGCACCGAAAGCGCCGATGGTGGGCGCACATGGTCAAAGCCGCAAGCGACCGATATACCCAACAACAATTCCTCGATCGCAGCGATCCGCCTGAAGAATGGCCGGATCGCGATGATCTGCAACCCGACCAATGCGGACATGTCGAGCGACCGCCGCGCCTCGCTTTACGACGAACTGGGCGAGGATGACGACCGGCCGGATGCCGATCCTGATGGCGGTTGCGTCCCGATCTGGGGTGTGCCGCGCGCGCCGGTGTCGGTCTGCATTTCCGACGACGGAGCCAAAAGCTTTTCGCAGCGGATCGTCATCGAAGACGGCCCGGGCACCTGCATGTCGAACAATTCCATCGACGGTCACAACAAGGAAATGTCCTATCCGTGGCTGCTCGAAGGACCAGACGGCAGTCTTCACATCGCCTACACCTATTACAGGCGCGCCATCAAATATGTTCGCCTGGCGCCGGGCTGGGCCAATACCGCAGTGGGAGAGCAATCATGAGCAATATCATCGGCATCACCATGGGTGACCCCTGCGGCGTCGGGCCGGAAATCACCGTACGCGCGCTGGTCGAAATGGACGATGCGGATCGCGCCGCCACCCGCATCTACGGCAACCTCCCGACGCTGGAAGCCGCCCGCAAGGCGCTGAACGTCGATATCGATCTTGCGCCTTATGTCGTCGACCTGCCAATCGAGGGCGCACCGCTGCCTTGGGGCAGATTGTCACCGGTTGCCGGTGACGCAGCCTTCCGCTTCATCGAAAAGGCGGTGCGCGACGCCGAAGCGGGCGCGATCGGCTGCGTCGTGACGGCACCGATCAACAAGGAGGCGCTCAACCTTGCCGGCCACCATTACGACGGCCATACCGGCATGCTGCGCAGCCTGACGAAATCGGCCGCCGCCTATATGCTGCTGGCGTCCGAAAAGCTGAAGGTCATCCACGTTTCCACCCACGTTTCGCTGCAGGAAGCCATCCGGCGCGCAACCACCGAACGGGTTCTGGCAACGATCAAGGCCGGCCATGATCACCTTAAACGCACCGGCTATGCGGCTCCGCGCATCGCGGTTGCCGGCATCAATCCGCACTGTGGCGAAAACGGCCTTTTCGGAACCGAGGATGACGATCAGATCGCACCGGCCGTTGCCGCGGCCCGCGCCGAGGGCATCGACGCCTATGGCCCGATCTCGGCCGACACCGTGTTCCACCGCGCCTATTCCGGCGCATTCGATCTCGTTGTCGCGCAATATCACGATCAAGGCCATATCCCGATAAAGCTCGTTGCCTTCGATACGGCGGTAAACGTCTCCGTCGACCTGCCGCTCGACCGCACCTCGGTCGACCACGGCACCGCCTTCGATATCGCCGGCAAAGGCATTGCCAACCACGGCAACATGCTGTCGGCCATCGCCTATGCCCGCAAGCTGGTAACGGGCAGCGAGGCCGGATCTTCAAAGGGAGGACAGGCATGAGCAGGGCTCCCGTCATTATCCTGCACCAGCCTAAAAGGCTGATCGTCGGTGCCGGCACGATCGCCGAAGTCGGCAACTGGGCCGGCGAAGTATTTTCGACATTGGTGATTACGACGCCGATCACGGCCGGGTTCGCCGATCGCCTGAAACTGCGTGGCAAGGTCGCCGTGTTCGACGCCATTTCCGGCGAGCCTGACATTGCCACGCTCCACGCAGCCCTGGCTGCGGCTCGGTCTGCCAAGCCTGATCTCGTCGTAGGTCTCGGCGGTGGTTCCGTCATGGATGTCGCGAAGCTGGTTGCAGCCCTTTGGGACGGCGACCAGACGCTTCTTGATGTTGCAGGCCCCAACAAGGTTGCCGGGCGTCAGACCGGGCTGGCGCAGGTGGCAACCACGGCCGGCACCGGCTCGGAAGCCGGCATCCGCTCGCTGATCACAGACCCCGTCAAGGGCAACAAGATCGCGGTGGAAAGCCCGTATCTGATTGCCGATCTCGCCGTACTCGATCCGGAACTTACCTATTCCGTACCGCCGGCGGTGACGGCTGCAACCGGCGTGGATGCCATGGCGCATTGCGTCGAAGCATTCACCAACAAGCGCGCGCATCCGATGATCGACGGGTTTGCCCGCATGGGCTTTCATCTCGTCGGCAAATATCTGGCTCGCGCAGTCAAGGATGGATCGGATCGAGAAGCGCGCGAAGGCCTGATGCTGGCCTCCTATTACGGCGGCATCTGCCTCGGGCCGGTCAATACCGCAGCAGGCCACGCCATCGCCTACCCACTCGGCACGCTACTGCACCTGCCGCATGGGCTCGCTAATGCCATTGTTTTTCCGCACGTACTGGGTTTCAATCAGCCGGTCGCGGCGGAAAAGACGGCGGAAGTGGCGGAAGCGCTCGGCCTCGGCACGGGCCTGTCGCAGGCGGATCTCAGCGGCGCGGCACATGCATTCTGTGCCGATCTCGGCATCGAGATGTCGCTCGCCAAACATGGCGCCACGGAAACCGACCTGCCGCGGTTTGCATCGGACGCCCATTCAATCCGTCGATTGATGGACAACAACCCGGTCGACATGAGTGTCGAGGATGTTCTTGCGATCTACAGGGCCAGTTTTTGATCACCGGCTACCGGAGGAGGAAGGCGGCGCGAGTAATCGCGCCGTCTTCTTTTGTTTTCGAGGAAGTTGGGATGGTGCAGCATCACCCTACTCTCACCTCACAGGGAGAAGGAGGGCAAGCTGTCCCCTACTTATGCGACGGCTGGAACAGCCGCTCTCGCGACCCTGTCAAATGTTCAAGCATCAACCGTCGCGCCTGGTCCTCGTCGCGGTTGGTGATGGCCGAGGCAATCGCCTCGTGCTCGGCAAACACGCGAGTGAGGCCCGAAGCCTCTCGTTTGATTGAGGCGCCGTGGAATTTCATGCCCACCGCAATATGGTCCTTCAACGCTTCCATCGCGGTGGAGAAATAATTGTTCTGGGCGGCACGGGCGATGGCGAGGTGAAACTGGAAGTCGGCATCCTCGCGGTGGGACTGGCGGTTCGTCGCGTCGCGCAGCAATTCCAGCGCCTGGCGGATGGCCTTGAGGCTTTCGGCGTCGTGTCTGGTGGCAGCAGCAGCAGCGGCGGCCGGCTCCAATGTCAGCCGGAACTCGTAACAGTTCAGGAGATCGGCGACGTTTTCGAGTTGGCCGAAACCCAGCGGATTTCTAAGCCCGACCGAGCGGACAAAGCTGCCCGCCCCGCGGCGGGAATAAATCAGGCTCTGGTCGCGCAGCCGTTTCAACGCCTCGCGGATGACTGGGCGCGACACCTCGAATTCGGCGGCGAGATCATGTTCCGTCGGCAGGCGCTCATCCGGCTTGTAAGCGCCGGATTTGATGGCACGCAGCATGCGCTCGAAAACAATGTCGGCAAGGCCCTTGCGGGCGGTTCCCGTCTCCAGTCCCATCTTCAAATCGCCCTCCCCAGGGCCATGCCCGCAATCGTCTTCAATGTATCCGGATGACCGAAACCACCTGATTTGGCAATGATGCAGCGCCCTTCGGAAGAGGCAAGACCGAGGCCGGGCAGGCATTCCCCATGAAGGCGAAGACGGGAAACACCGAGCGTCCGCATCACCGCTTCGGCGGTAGCGCCGCCCGAAAGAAGAAGCGTGCCGTCATAACTCTCGAGATTCTCCTTCAGGCCATCCGCCAATGCTTCGGAGACGAGTTGAGGATTGACTTCGCTCTCTCCCGGGATTGCCTGAACCAGTGTCAGTTCCGCTTCGGCATCGGGCATCTCGCCGATCTGCCCATTCGGGGCACTTACGTAGTTCAGGTCATAGTCGGCGCGAAGCGCGTCGATCTGGGCAAGCGTGATCGGATCTCTTGAACCGATGACGAAGACGATGCGCCCTTGCGGGATTTCTGCCGCTTGCGTCTCATTCTTTGCCGTCATGCGGCGAGCCAATGCTTCGGCAAGGCCACGAGCGCCAATCAGAAGATCGGTCCCGTCAGCTTGGGCGGCATCCAGCATGGCATCCATGTCTTCGGACGAACTGGCATCGGGCGTATGCGCGCGGGCGGCATGCGCGCCGAGTTTCTCGGCGACGACGATCGTCCCCTCCACGCCGAAACCGGTCACGCTACCGCCCTGGACGATACGGCTGAATTCAGGGATCGCGGGCGAGACAAGGGCTTTGACAAACGGGGTAGCATCGAGCTCTGCGGCAATATTGCCCTTGAGGCGGGAGTCGATCTTTTTGAAAAGCGGCGTTCCGGCGGGCAGCAATGCGATGACGGCAGCGGTCGCTTCACGCGCTCCGTCAGCCCCGATCTCGCGAGTATTGAGATTGATCGCAAGCACATCTGGGCAGTCGGCGATGATAGCGGCTATGGCATCGCGATCGAGCGCGACGTCCGTGCGAAGACCGCGTCCGGCAAAGGGTGCCGCCGAGTCGAGCGCCCCGGTAAAATCGTCTGCGAGAATGGCCAGCATTGCCCTCCCCTCCTCCATGTTGTAATCTTTATATCATCAAAAAATTCTTATTAGCCAACATTTAATGGATGATGCGATGACAAATAGGCCATTGCCCATGCCTTCTTACTCGAGCGGATGCGGCAACCATTCGCCTGCGTCTATTTGCCGGATATTATTTTGCGGCATTAAACGCCCGATTGGCTACCAAGACACCACGGGCCATCGATTCCCCGACTTATTCCGCAACTAAGGACGCGCAAGGCTCGGCTGGGCTACCAGCCCAGCCGGGCTGATATCTTGCTCGCTGCATCCTTCAGCAGCACGATAAAGCGGTCGACATCGCTTCTCTGCGTGCGGAAAGCTGGCGCCCCGACATTCACCGCCGCAATCACCGAGCCGTCGAAGGCAAGCACCGGCACAGAGACGGATACAAGCTGCTCGCTCACCTCGCCGAAACTGACGCAAAACCCCTGGCGCTTGATCTTTTCAAGTTCCAAAATCAGCTTGGCGCGATCCGTGATCGTCCGGTTGGTCAGCTTTGGCAGGATGTCGGGGATCATCTGCTGCTGAACCTGGGGATGGAGATAGGCGAGAAGAACCTTGTAGGATCCCGCAGTCAGCGGCCGCCGCCGGCCGATCATCGCCTGGACTCGCAGATCACGCATCGGCTCGAACTTTGCGATGCACAGTGATTCCCCATTGTCGATGATACGCAACTGGGTCGTTTCATTCGCCTTCTGGCCAAGTTCCTCCAGGATCGGATTGGCGATGCGCACGAGGTCAACCTGAGTTGAGGCCGCAGTCCCGAGCACGATAGCCGTCGTGCCCAGACGGTAGGTGCCCGTGTCGCTCTTTCGGACAAGGCCACGCCGTTCCATTGTGCGTAACATGCGTAAAATTCTTGGCTTGCTCTCGCCGATGTTCTGCGCAATCTCCGTCAGTCTCACGTCAGGATTTTTGGCGACATTGAGCAGGACATCGATACAGACATCAACAGCCTGTACAATATTGTTTTTTTCGGGTGGTTGATCATTCATTTCAAGAAATTTCCTGTCGGCCAGATGCGCCAAGAGCAAGGGGAGAGATAATTACGACTAGCGTAACATCGACTATTTGCGTTTGACAGCCCCCTTTGGCGGCCTTTACGAATTTCGGTCAGGAGTGGATGGGAACCCGCTCGTTCCGGCCAAAACAAGGCCGGTGTCAGAACGCTAAAACTGGGATTGAAGAAATGGCCGCAAAGACTTTGAAGCGGGCAGCGATCGCGCTGCTCGGAACGATCGCTATTCCTGCAATGGTGGCAGCACAGGAAGCACCGCTGACGATCGGCATGTCGGTAACCCCCACGACGCTTGACCCGCATGAGGATAGCTCTGCCCCGAACAACGCCACCTCGCGCCATATCTGGGACAGCCTTGTCAATCTCACCGGCACTTCCACCAATGCGCCGGAGCTTGCCACCGAATGGAAGGCGGTCGACCAGACCCACTGGGAATTCAAGCTGCGCGAAGGCGTCAAATTCCATGACGGCAGCGAGTTCAATGCCGACGACGTCGTCGCCTCGCTTCTGCGTGCCCGCGACAAGCCGAGCCAGGGTTTCGCCTCCTATACGCGCAACATCGCCAATGTTACGGCCAAGGATCCGCTGACCATCGTCATCGAAACCAAGGTCCCGGACCCGCTCCTGCTGAATTCGGTCAGCCGTATCCGCATCATCAGCGCCGACTGCAAGGACGCGCCGGTCACGGACTTTGATAACGGCAAGTGTGCGATCGGCACCGGCGCCTACTCCTTCGTGTCCTACCAGCCGGGCAGCAATCTGACGGTTAAGCGCAACGACAGCTATTTCGCCGGTCCGTCGCACTGGTCCAACGTTACCTTGCGCTTCCTGCCCGATGACGGCGCGCGTCTGGCGTCGCTTCTCTCCAACGAGATCGACATCATCGAGACCCTGCCGGCCGACGGCATGGCCCGCGTCGAATCCAGCGACAACCTGCAGATCGTCAACGGCCAGTCTTCACGCTTCGTCTACATGGGCATGGATGTCAGCAAAGATGTGTCGCCCTTCGTCAAGGCCGCCGACGGCTCCGATCTCGACAAGAACCCGCTGAAGGACGTGCGCGTCCGCAAGGCGATGCTGATGTCGATCAACCGCCCGGCGATCGTCGAGCGTGTCATGCAGAAGAACGGTACCGTCGCCGACCAGTTCGTTGCCGAAGGATATGCTGGCCATTCGGACAAGGTGGAAGCTGTCAAATACGATCCGGCCGCAGCCAAGGCGCTTCTCGCTGAAGCCGGTTATCCGGATGGCTTCAGCCTCACCCTGCACGGTCCGTCCGGCCGTTACGTCAAGGATGCGGAAGTGCTTCAGGCCGTCGGCCAGATGTTTACCCGCATCGGCATCAAGACGAAGGTCGAGGTGATGCCTTGGTCGATGTATTCGGAAGCCTATTCAAAGGGCACCTACAGCGTCTATCTCGGCTCCTGGGGCGTCAACACCGGCGAGACGACCAATCCGACGGTCGCCCTCGTTGCCAGCCGCGACGAGAAGAAGGGCACCGGCCGTTACAATGGCGGCGGCGTCTCCGATCCGAAGATCGACGAGGTTCTGGCCAAGGCGAGCTCAACGCTTGACGAGGCCGCGCGCAAGCCGCTTCTCGAAGAGCTTTCGACCCAGACATTCGACAATCTCTGGCTTCTTCCGATGCACTACGAAAACGTCGTGCTGGGCGCCAAGAAGACCGTGTCCTACACGCCGCGCGGCGACAAGTACACGCTCGCCTACGACGTGAAGCCGGCCAAGTAAGACCACCAGAATATCGGGGCTGCGCGATTGCAGCCCCACTCTTTATTTTCCCCAGGAGACATTCATGCAGGAACTCGGAACGGGCGAAGCCGTCGCTCGGGCGAAGGCTATCTATGACTATGGCCAGACGGCGATTTTCGCCTCCAAGGTCGACCCCCGCCTTCACATGGTTCTTTACGTTCCGCCGACGGCTGCCGATGGTCGCAAGCTTGACTTGCTCGTGGCGGTCCATGGCACCGGGCGCACCTCCGCTCTCGACTTCCGCGACGGCTTTGCCGAATTCGGTCTCTACAACGACTGTGCCATCCTGTGCCCGATCTTCCCGGTCGGTGTGCTGGGTGATGGCGCACGCTCCGGCTACAAGTTCCTCGAGGAAGGCGACATCCGCTACGATCAGGTCGTCATCGCCATGGTCGAGGAAATGGCCGAGAAATATCAGCAGGACTGGTCCAAGTTCGCGATCTTCGGTTTCTCCGGCGGGGGGCACTTCAGCCACCGTTTCGCAATCCTGCATCCGGAAAAGCTCTGGGCTGCCTCGATCGGCGCGCCAGGTTCTGTCACTCTTCTCGATCCGAACCGCGACTGGTGGGTCGGCGTCCGCGACCTGGAAGCCCGCTTCGGCAAACGGTTCCGGCCCGAGGAACTGGCCAAGATCCCGGTTCAGATGGTTGTCGGCGATGCCGATCTGGAGACTTGGGAAATCACCCATAAACCGGGCGGCAAATACTACATGGAAGGCGCAAACGACGCCGGCAATACCCGCCCCGAGCGCCTCGCCACGCTTGCGCAATCGTTTCGCGATGCTGGCGTCGATGTGACGTTCGATGCGGTCAAGGGCGTCTCTCACGATCGCGTCAAGGTACTCGGTCACGTCAAGGCTTTCCTTGCCAAGGTATTGAAGGACCGTCGCGCGAAATGAGCAATGCAACGATCGTAGCCCCTCAGCCGGAAGCCGTCGAAGCCGGCGCGGAAGTCCTCGAGCGCGGCGGCAACGCCATCGATGCGGCACTCGCCTGCGCCTTTGTCCAGGGTGTAGTCGATCCGCAGATGGCCGGCATCGGCGGCTTCGGCTCGATGCATGTCTACATGCCGAAGAAAGGCGTGCACGAAATCCTCGAATTTTATGCACGGGCCTCGCTCAAGGCGACGCCGGACATGTGGCTCGACAAGATCAAGCACCAGAGCCGCGATGGTTTCGGTTACGTCCTTGAGGGCAACATTTCGGATATCGGCTATCACGCCGTCTGCACGCCGGGATCGCTGAAGGGTTACGAGACAGCGCTGCGCGACTACGGGACCTTCGACTGGGCCGACCTGATCAAGCCCGCCGTCCGGCTGGCCCGCAACGGCTTCATGATCCGCAACCACATGCACTGGTACTGGGCCAAGGACCAGTCGGGCGACGGTTTTGCCAATACGCTCGACAAGCTGCGCTTTTCGAAGACCGGCCAAAGGGTCTACTTCCATGAGGACGGCTCGCTGCGGAATGTCGGCGAACTGCTCGTCAACAAGGACATGGCAGATACGCTCGATCGGATCGCGCAAAGCGGCGGGTCCGACATATTCTACCACGGCGAACTGGCTGAGCAGATCGCCGCCGACTTCAAGGCAAATGGCGGCCTGATCGATCGGGAAGATCTGGCGAAATACGAACTGTCGCGAGTGGCGCCTGTTTGGGGCGAATATCGCGGCAACCGCATCGCCACCTCTCCGCCTCCGGGCTCAGGCTTCCCGATGCTGGAATTCCTCCAGATCATGGAGCGGTTCGACGTCGGAGCCATGCAGCATTCCAGCGCCGAGCATGTCCGCATTCTCTTTGAGGCGATGAAGCGGATGACGATCGACAAGGACGAATATATGGGCGACCCAGCCTATGTCGACGTCCCCTACGAAAAGCTTCTGTCGAAGGAATATGCGAAGGCGCAGGCTGATGCGATCAAGGCTGGAGAGATCGCCAATGTCGACCGGCTCGACAGGTCCCAGCGCGACACCACGCATATCTCGGTGATCGACAAGGACGGCAATGCCGTGGCGATGACCCATACGCTTGGCAGCCCCTCGGGGGCAATCACCGACGGCCTCGGCTTCATGTACAATGGCACGATGAGCCGGTTCAATCCGGTGCCCGGCAAGCCGGGCTCGATCGCGCCGGGCAAGCGCCGTCCGAGTTCTGCAGCTCCGACGATTGTCTTCAAGGATGGCAAGCCGAACATCGTCATCGGCGCGCCGGGCGGCAGCTACATCGCGCCCGCTGTCGCCCAGTGCCTGATGAACATGATCGACTTCGACATGTCGGTGCTCGAAGCCGTCGCAGCGCCGAGGATCGTCGGCGTATCGAACACGGTCGACATCTCGAACCGCATCCGCCACTCTGTCGAAGACGAGTTGAAAGCGCAGGGCTACAAAGTGGCGCGGTCGCCGCAGACTTACGCCTTTGCCGCGGTTCATGCGATCAAGATCGAGGACGGCATCTCCAAGGGTGCCGCTGATCCGCAACGGGACGGAATGGCAATCTCCGTCGCCTAGCGCATCGAGCATAAACCGGATCTGGCTTCCGGAAAGTGCGGCGCGCAGGTTCTAAAATGCTACAGCGTCTAATATGCGCCGAATGTGGTGCAAGACGCTGTAGGCCCCAGGGAAAGGTTCAATGGTCACTTCCATCATCAGACGACTGATACAGGCTCTATTCGTCATCGTGGCGATGACGATCATTGTCTTTATCGGCGTAAGCGTGATCGGCAATCCGGTCGATATCCTCATCAACCCGGATGCCAACCAGGCGGAACGTGCACGGGTCATCGCCCATTACGGGCTCGATCAGCCGCTGTGGAAACAATATCTGCTGTTCCTGCAGGGGTTGCTTCAGGGGGATTTTGGCAACAGCTTCGTCTACGGACGCCCCGCTCTCGGGCTGATTATGGAACGCCTGCCGGCGACGCTGGAACTGGCCATTACCGCGCTCGGCATCGCCATCGTTTTCGGATTGCCGCTCGGCCTTTATGCCGGCCTCTATCCCAACCGAGTATCGTCGAAACTGATTATGTCCGGCTCGATCCTCGGCTTCTCCCTGCCGACATTCTGGGTCGGCCTGATGCTGATCATGGTTTTTTCCGTCGAACTCGGGTGGCTACCGACCAACGGCCGAGGCCCGACCGCCGAACTGCTTGGCGCGCAATGGTCGTTCCTGACAGGCGAAGGCCTCAGGCATCTCCTGCTGCCTGCCTTCAATCTCGCGCTGTTCAAAACCTCCCTGATCATGCGGCTTACCCGTGCCGGCGTGCAGGAAGTCCTGCCCCAGGACTATGTGAAATTTGCCCGCGCCAAGGGCCTTCGGGAGCGCCGGGTCATCGCTGTGCACGTGCTGAAGAACCTGATGATCCCGGTGGTTACCATCATCGGGCTGGAATTCGGCTCGCTGATCGCTTTTTCGGTCGTGACCGAAAGCATCTTCGCATGGCCGGGCATGGGCAAGCTCATCATAGACTCGATCAACCTTCTCGATCGCCCCGTCATCGTCGCCTACCTGATGATGATGGTCCTGCTCTTCGTCGTGCTGAATTTCATCATCGACATCTGTTACACCATTCTGGATCCACGGATCCGGCTTGACGCAAAGGCTTGACCCATGGCTGAACCAAACGCGCAAGACGGTGGCGTTCCCGATGCCGGCCCCGGTCGCCTCGCCAAGGGCATCTCGGATTTTTTCCGGTCGCCCGCTGCCGCCATCGGCTTCGTTACCTTGATCGTCATCTGTTGCCTGGCGCTCTTCGCGCCCTGGATCTCTCCGCAGAACCCCTACGACCTGATGCAGCTCGACATCATGGATGGGCGCCTGCCGCCGGGTTCGGAATCGATGACCGGCCTCGTCTACCACCTCGGCACCGACAGCCAGGGCCGCGACATCCTTTCGGGTATCCTCTACGGCCTGCGGACATCCCTTATCGTCGGCGTGCTTTCGGCATTCGCCGCCGCGATCATCGGCACCACGGCCGGCCTGTTCGCCGCCTATATGGGCAAACGCACCGAAACGGTGATCATGCGGCTCGTCGACCTGCAGCTCTCCTTCCCCACCATCCTGATGGCGCTGATGATGCTGGCCATCCTCGGCAAGGGCGTCACCAACGTCGTCATTGCCCTGATCATCGCCGAATGGGCGACCTATGCCCGCACCGTGCGCGGCACCGCGCTTGTCGAGCGAGAGAAGGAATATATCGAGGCTGCGCGCATGCTGCGCCTGCCCGGCTGGCGCATCCTGTTCAAACATCTGTTGCCTAACTGTCTTGCGCCCGTCATCGTCATCGCCACCATGCAGGTGGCAAGGGCGATCGGGCTCGAGGCCACCCTCTCCTTCCTCGGCCTGGGCGCCTCCGTCACGGAGCCTTCCCTCGGCATGCTGATCTCGACCGGCTACCAGTATCTCCTGACCGGCCTCTACTGGATCAGCTTCTTCCCCGGCATCGCGCTTCTTGTCACCATCGTGGCGATCAACCTCGTCGGCGACCGGCTTCGCGATGTCCTCAATCCGAGGAACATGTCATGACCGCCCTGCTCAAGGTAGAAAATCTTGTCACCGAATTCGGTGGCAGCTCGGCGAAACCGGGACTGCGAGCCGTCAATGACGTGTCGTTCTCGGTCGAACGCGGCAAGGTCCTCGGTCTCGTCGGAGAATCCGGATCCGGCAAGTCGGTGACCGGCTTCTCGATCATGCGGCTTCTCGAAAAACCGGGCCGCATCGCGGGCGGGCGGGTGATCTTCGACGGTGCCGACATTGCAAACTGTTCCGAGGAGGAGATGCGACGATTACGCGGCAAGCGCATCGCCATGGTCTTCCAGGATCCGACGATGACGCTCAACCCGGTGCTCACCATCGGCACCCAGATGGTGGAAGCCGTCCGGGCGCATGAGAACGTCACCAAGGACGTGGCCCGCCAGCGCTCGCGGGATGCACTGGCACGCGTCGGCATTCCGAGCCCGGAAGAACGGCTATCCGCCTATCCGCACCAGTTTTCTGGCGGCATGCGTCAGCGCGTCGCAATCGCCATTGCGCTTCTGCACAAGCCCGACCTCATCATCGCCGACGAGCCGACCACCGCGCTCGATGTGACGATCCAGAGCCAGATCATCTCGGAATTCCAGAAGCTCACCGAAGAATCCAACACGGCGGTAATCTGGATCACCCACGATCTGGCAATCGTTTCGCGGCTCGCCGACGATATTGCGGTCATGTATGCCGGCCGCCTGGTGGAAACCGGTCCGGTGACCAAGGTGCTGACCGACCCGCATCATCCCTACACCGCCGGCCTTATTGCCTCCGTCCCGTCACAGAACCGGCGCGGTGAACCCTTGCGGCAGATCAGGGGCATGACACCGGCCATCAACCGCCTGCCCCAGGGCTGCAGCTTCCGCACTCGCTGCGACCGCGTGACAGACGGCTGCCTCGTCATGCCTCCGCTTCTCCTTGAGGAAGACCGCTCCTTCCGCTGCATCCATCCCGTATTGAAAGAGACTGCATGATGACGGCGACCAACGCGCCCAAGATCGAAGGCTCTCCGGCCCAGGCTCCTTTGGTCGATACCCCTCTTATCGAAGCACGCAACGTATCGCAGCGCTTTGGAACGAAACCCGATCTCGCCGCCAAGATCGCGCTCAAGCTGAAGCTCGCGAAACCTGCGCCGATCGTCCACGCTCTCGATGACGTCAGCCTGACGATCCGCAGCGGCGAAGTCGTCGGCCTTGTCGGCGAGAGCGGCTGTGGCAAGTCGACGCTCGGCCGCGTCATCGCCGGGATCAACGCTCCAAGCGATGGCCACGTCCTCTGGAAGGGTGTCGATCGAAACGCGATGTCGGGTCGGCAGCGGAATGAGCTCGGCCTCGCCACCCAGATGATTTTCCAGAACCCGATGGCCGCGCTCAATCCGCGCATGACCGTCGAGGAACTGCTCTGGGAAGCGCCCAAGACCCACGGATTGGCCCGCTCGTCCGAACGCAATGCCTATGTGGACAAATACCTGATGCTCGCCGGGTTCGACCCGGTGATGAAGAAACGCTATCCGCATCAATTTTCCGGCGGCCAGCGTCAGCGCGTCAACATCGCCCGGGCGCTTGCAGTACAGCCCAAATTCCTCGTCTGCGACGAAAGCGTCGCGGCGCTTGACGTCTCTATCCAGGCGCAGGTCATCAACCTGTTCATGGAGCTCCGCGACAAGCTCGACCTGACCTACCTGTTCGTCAGCCACGACCTCGGTGTCGTCGAACATATCTCCGACCGCGTCGCGATCATGTATCTCGGCCGTATCGTCGAAGAAGCGCCGGTCGAGGAAATTTTCAAACGGCCCAATCATCCCTACACACAGGCTCTTTTGTCGGAAGTGCCCCGCATCGAGCCCGGAAAACGGCGCTTCAAGCCTGTCGAAGGAGAGCTGCCAAGTCCGCTCAATCCGCCGAAAGGCTGTCACTTCCACCCCCGGTGCCCGTTTGCGATGGACCGCTGCCGCGTGGAGGTGCCGATCAAGACGCAGGTCGCACCGGGTCACAGTTCCGCATGTCACCTGAATGACCAGCAGTAATGAACGGGAAGCCGGAATGTCTGACCGGCTTCCCGTTCATGAAACCAATACGAACCGTGTACAAGCAAGTCAGAGCTGAAGGTCGCCGATACTGCACAGGTAGCGATCAACCCTTCGAGCTAAGTACTGCCGTCTGATATTTGACGCCTATCGCGTCAACTAAGATCTATTCCCTGCGGAAAGGACTGCTGCCTTCGCTGCCGATGCGGGAACCGGCGAGGCCCGTTGCCCGGCATCCGCAGAGAAAGACCCGTGCACCCAGCGAGTCCAGGCGGACGCATTGCACGAGCGACATCCATGGAGGCCGCCAGATCCCGCAAACCGACCTCGGCCACCAGCCCCTCGTCACCGACCATCACCACCTCGGCGCCGCCAGCGCCTGATTTTTGCCCTTGCCGCTGACTTTCATACGAAAACCCTCGGCAGGTAGAGACTGGCTCGACTGCGGCATCTCCTCGACGTCGTACACGAAGTCGAGGAGATGGAGCCAAAGGTGACGATTATGGCACGTTCCCTTACGCGACCTGAACGAAGTGGCCTTCGCCGGCCTGTTCGTAGGTGCGTTTCGGCGGCACATAATCGGCGGCGCGGAACGGGCTCTTGATCTCGTCACTGGAGATGCGGCGCGTCTGCCGACGCGATGGGTCGGCGATCGGTACCGCCGCCATCAGGCGCTTGGTATAGTCGTGCTGCGGATTTTCGAATACGGCCTGACGCGGGCCGATCTCGACGATTTCGCCCAGATACATGACCGCGACGCGATGGCTGATACGCTCGACGACAGCCATGTCATGGCTGATGAAGAGGTACCCAAGACCATATTTTTCCTGCAGATCGAGCATGAGGTTGATGACCTGCGCCTTTACCGACACGTCGAGGGCCGAGACGGATTCGTCGGCGATCAGCAGTTTCGGTTCCAGAGCGAGCGCACGGGCGATGCAGACGCGCTGGCGCTGGCCACCGGAGAATTCGTGCGGGAAACGATCCGCCATCGAAGCGGCAAGGCCGACGCGCTCCAGCAATTCACCGACACGCTGACGTGCATCCGATGCCTTGACCAGACCATGGGTGATCATCGGCTCGGCTATTGCCTGACCGACGCGGATACGCGGGTTGAGGCTTTCGAACGGATCCTGGAAAATCATCTGCGCTTCGCGGCGGATATCCGTCAGTTCCGATTTGCCGGCCTTCAGTACATTCTTTCCATCGATCTGCACTTCGCCGGAGACCGGATCGGTGAGACGAATGATCGAGCGGCCGGTGGTGGATTTGCCGCAACCGGATTCGCCGACCAGCGACAGGGTTTCACCCTGACGAAGCTCCAGCGAAACGCCTTCGACGGCATGGATACGGCCGATCGTCTTGCGCAGAAAACCCTGCTTGACCGGGAAGCGGGTGATGAGGTTGTCGACCTTGAGGATCGGCGGCGCGTCACGCTTGACGGTATCTTCGGTAGGCCTGACCGGCTGGATTTCGCCCGTTGCCATATCGACATGCGGGAAACGTAGCGGACGGTCTTTTCCCGTCATCGAGCCGAGCTGTGGTACGGCCGACAGAAGTGCTCGCGTATAGGGATGCTTGGCGCCGGCGAAAAGGTCATGGGTCGTGCCGGTTTCGACCTGTTCGCCGCGATACATGACGACCGTGCGGTCGGAGATTTCTGCGACGACGCCCATGTCGTGGGTAATGAAGAGGACCGACATGCCCTCCTCTTCCTGCAGCGTCTTGATGAGTTCGAGGATCTGCGCCTGAATGGTGACGTCGAGAGCCGTCGTCGGTTCATCCGCGATCAGCAGTTTGGGATCGCAGGCGAGTGCAATCGCGATCACCACACGCTGGCGCATGCCGCCCGAGAAGTTCATCGGGTATTCGTTGAGGCGCGACTTGGCCGACGGAATACGCACCTTTTCCAGAAGCCGAACGGCTTCGGCTTGGGCCTGGCTTTCGGACATGCCGCGATGCTGGCGCAGGACCTCGGTGATCTGCTCGCCGATTTTCAAAACCGGGTTGAGCGAGGTCATCGGCTCCTGAAAAATCATGCCGATGCGGTTGCCGCGGATCTTCTGCATGTCGTCGAGCGGAATGGACAGAAGGTCCCTGCCCTCGAACTCGATCTTGCCGGTCACCTGCGAATTGCCGGGCGACAGGAGCCGCATGATCGACATGGCGGTGACGCTCTTGCCGGAGCCGCTCTCGCCGACGACGGCGACGGTTTCCTTCGGCGCGATGTCGAAGCTGACATCGTTGACGAAATTGCGCCACTCGCCGCCGACCCGGAAGGCCGTGCTGAGGTTGGAAATCGAAAGAATTGGATTTGTCATGGCTTAGCCCTCCCGGCGCGGATTGAGGATGTCGCGCAAGCTGTCGCCGATCAGGTTGATCGCGACGATGAGCAACAGAAGGGCGATGCCCGGGAAGAAGCTGATCCAGTAATCGCCGGACAGCAGGTATTCGAAGCCGTTCGAGATCAAGAGGCCGAGCGACGGTTCCGTGACCGGCAGGCCGATGCCGAGGAAGGAGAGCGTCGCTTCCAGCATGATCGCATAGGCGACGCGCATGGTGGCGACGACGATCAGCGGCGGTAAGCAGTTCGGCAGGATATGTCGAAACAGGATGCTGCGGTCGGGCAGAGCCATCGAGCGGGCGGCATCGACATATGCGCGCTTGCGCTCGACCAGCGCGGAACCGCGGATCGTGCGGGCATAATAGGCCCATTGGGTGACGACCAGCGCCAGAATGATCTTGTCGACGCCCTGGCCGAGGATGGCAAGGAAGATCAGCGCGATGAGGATAGCCGGGAAGCTGAGCTGGATATCGACGATACGCATCAGCACCGAGTCGAGGCGACCGCCGACATAGGCGCTTGTGAGACCGATGGAAGCACCGATGACGAGCGCGATCGCGGCACTGGACAGTCCGACGAGAATGCTGGTGCGCAGGCCGTAGAGGATCGCGCTGAACAGGTCGCGGCCCTGGGTGTCGGTGCCGAGCATGTAGACCGTGCCGTTGAAGCTTTCGGAACCCGGCGGTAGGCGGCCGTCGAGAATGTCGAGCTGGGCAAGATCATACGGGTTCTGCGGCGCGATCAGTGGCGCGAAGATGGCGGCCAGCACGAAGATCGTCACCAGCACGATACCGATCAGCGCAAGCTTGTCGTGCAGCAGGGCGAAGAGGACTTCCCGAGCAGGCGAACGCGAGGTGGATTTTGCACCACTGTTTGCGGCGGCGTGGACCGAGACGGTCGAGGTCGACTTGTTCTCGCTCATTACGAATTCCCCTCCAGACGGACGCGGGGATCGACGATCGAATAGAGGATGTCGACCAGAAGATTGATGACGCTGAACATGATGACCGTGATCATCAGGTACGCGAGGATGACGGGGCGATCGAGAACGGCGATGGCGTCGATGATCAGCTTGCCCATGCCCGGCCAGGCGAAGATGGTTTCGGTGACGACGGCAAAGGCGATCAGCGAACCGAGTTCGAGGCCGATGACGGTGATCAGGGGGATCATCGTGTTCTTCAGCACATGGACAGTAACGATGCGGCGTTCCGTCAGGCCCTTGGCGCGGGCGAAGCGAACGAAATCGAGCTGCATCGTCTCCATCACGCCGGCACGGGTCAGGCGGATGACGAGCGAGATCTTGAACAGCGCCAGGTTGAAGGCCGGCAGGAAGAGATGCGAGAGGCCGTCGAGCGTGAACATCGAGAGCGGCACGCCGAGCACATTGACCGTGTCGCCGCGGCCCGAGGAGGGCAGCCAGCCGAAATAGACGCTGAACAGCATGATCATGACGAGACCGATCCAGAAGGTCGGCAGGCTGAAGCCGAGGATCGAGAAGGTCATGATCGACTTGGAGATGAGGCCTTTCGGCTTCAAGCCGGCATAGACGCCGAGCGGGATGCCAATGACCAACGCCATAAACAATGCCACGAAGGCAAGTTCCAGCGTCGCCGGCATGCGGTTCAGGATCAGCGTCAGCGCCGGTTGGTTGAAGACGAAGGAATTGCCCAAATCACCGGACAAGGCGCGGGTGAGGAACAGCCAGTATTGCTCCCATACCGGCTTGTCGAGGCCGAAGGACTGGATGACCTGGATGCGCTCCGCCGGTGTCGCGGTCGGGCTCAGCAGCACGTCGACCGGATTGCCGACGAGGTAGAGGCCGACAAAGACCAGTACCGACATGACGAGAAGGGTGAGCACGGTCTGGATGGACCGGCTTAAGAGATATCCGCTCATGCGTGTGAGCCTCCCATAGTTTTCCTGCCGGCCGCGTGATCGCCGTGGCGGGCGATGCGCTCGATCAGCAGGTCGATGAAACCGGTCTCGTCGACATCCGTGACGACGGTGGCGTTGGCCGCCCGGTCCAGCTTCTTGTAGAAATCGGCATAGGTATAGCCCATCGTCAGGCCGGAGACCTGCACGCCGACAAAAGCCTCGCGGCTGGTGAACAGTTCGGGGCGGATGAGCCAGGCGATCGTCGTCGCGTCATGGATCGGTCCGCCCGGCCGGCCGAAGCGTTTCTCGTCGCTGCGGTCGAAAGTGGAGAAGAGATTGTAGAGCGCGGCCCCCGCTTCGCCGCCGGCCTGGAAACGCTCGAAGTGCTCGGCGGTGAACAACGCCTGGAACGTCATGTCAAGCGGCATCAGCACGATCGGGACGCCGGACTGGAAGACGATCTCCGCCGCATGGGGGTCGGCATAGATATTGAACTCGGCCCAGGGCGTGCGGTGCCCGAGTGCCGTGAAGGCGCCGCCCATCGAGACGATCTGGCGGATGCCGGGTGCAACATCGGGATGCTGGATCAGCGCCAGAGCGACATTGGTCAATGGGCCGATGGCGCAGATGGTGATCTGTTCGCCGATTGAGGCCGCCGCGCGTGCCGAGCGGATGATGAACTGAACCGCATTCTCCTTCGCCGGCACGATATCGCCTGCGGGCACCAGTTCATCGTTGAACGAGCCGATCCTGGCGTATTTCCCGAACACCTGCTCGCGCACCAGCGGGCCGCTGGCGCCGGCATGGACCGGCACGTCACCGCGACCACTGAGAGCAACGAGCTTGCAGGCATTGGTGACCGTGTCGGCGAGCGAGACATTGCCGGCGACGATCGACAGGCCGAGTACGTCGAGTTCCGGCGAGGCAAGCGCCATCAGGATGGCGGCGGCATCATCCACGCCCGGATCAGCATCGATGATGACCTTGTGGCGTGTCATGCGGCGGCCTTTTCGGCATAGCGCGACAGCCGCTCGAGGAAGAAGGCGATGACGCCCTCGACATCGACCTTGGTGACGATGTCGGCATTCGGCTCCAGCCCGCTCTTGCCGTACCAGTCGGCAATCGTCTGACCCATGCAGAGCTCGCTTTCGTATTCGACGAAGACGCGCGCCTTCTCGGTTTCAAACAGGTGCGGCGCGAGGATATAGGCCATGACCAGCGGATCGTGCAGCGGACCGCCGCGCGAGCCGTAGCGTCGCACGTCGTTGCGGTCCCAGAAGGCCATCAATTCGGCAAGCGTTTCGGAAATTCGGCCACTGACGCGGGAAAATTCGGCGACATGTTCCGGCTTCAGCATGACCTGGTGGGTCGCGTCGAGTGCAAGTGCCACGATCGGGATGCCGCTGGAGAAGACCACATGCGCGGCATGCGGATCGGCCAGAACGTTGAATTCGGAGGTCATCGTGCGGTTGCCCGATTCACGATAGGCGCCGCCCATCATGACGATGCGCTCAATACCGTCGGCGATCTGCGGCTTCATGCGCAGCGCCACGGCGACGTTGGTCAGCGGGCCGAGACAGGCGATGGTGATGCGCTCGCCCTTGGCGGCAGCGGCGCTCAGCGCCTCGATCAGGAAATCGACGGCCGACATGCTTTCGACCGTCTTGACCGGTTCCGGCAGCACGGTATTGCCGAGCCCTGTCTTGCCGTGGAACTGGCCGTGGATCGGTTCGCGCAGCATTGGCCGGAAGCAGCCGGCATAGACCGGGATTTCGGCACGACCGCCGAGTTCACAGACCTGCAGCGCGTTGCGAACCGTCCGGTCCAGTGGCTGGTTGCCGCAGACCGGCGTGATGCCGAGGATATCGAGTTCCGGCGACACGAATGCGGTCAACAGCGCAATCGTGTCGTCAATACCGGGGTCGCAGTCGACGATGATCGAAATCGGCTTCATTCTCAAATGCCTTCAATGTCTAATTCTGGGTCTGGGTCTGGGTCTGGGTCAGGAAAAACTCAGTGCGCCGATGCTGCGCAGCACCTCGGCGATTTCCGCTCGCGCCGTCTCGCCGAGCGGCATTTGCGGATGCATCGGCGCACCGACGGCAAAGCCCTGCAGTTCGAGCGCCGTCTTGATGCAGGCGGCGATCGAATATTTCGCGAAGATCTCGTTGAGCTTCCAGAGTGGCCTCTGCAGCTCCATCGCGCGTGTCCAGTCACCCGCCTTGGCAGCTTCATAGAGCTCGATGCTCTGTTTCGGGGCGACGCAGGCGGGACCGGCCATCCAGCCGACGCCGCCAATCATCATCACGCAGGTCGGAATATGTGCGGAGGCGGCGAAGACCTCCATTCGGCCGCGGGTCCGCTCGATGATGGAAAGAAGACGGCCCGTATTGTTCGAGGCGTCCTTGATGTAGCGGATGTTGTCAATGCGGCTCAGCCGCTCGATCACCGGGAGAGAGAGATCGGAGCGCTGGAACTGCGGATTGGTGTAGAGCACCACCGGTCGCCCCTTGGCCGCCTTGGCGATTGCGGTGAAATAGGCTTCCACCCCCTCGTCGCCGATCGGGAAGTAGGCTTCGAGAATCGCCAGAATCCCATCGGCGCCTGACGACACCATGTATTCCGTCTGGGCGACGGCATCGGCGGTCGACGTCGATGCCACGCCGGCAACAACGGGAACCCGGCCGCTATTGGCCGAAATTACCGTGTCGACGACGCGGCGCCTCTGCTCTTGGGAGAGATAGGCAAATTCACCGGTGCTGCCGAGCGGCGCCAGTCCGTGGACACCTTCGTCTATAAGGTGATCCACCAGATCCGTCAGAAGATTCTGCATCACCTTGCCGGATGCGTCGATCGGCGACACGAGATAGGGAAATACACCGCTGAAGGACATAACGGACGGCTCCTCGTTCGAGATCAGTTCGGCTTCACGTAATAGGGAAGCGTGTAACCATCCGAACGGCCGGCATAGTTGATGTCGCTTTTCACCGCCCAGGTATTGGCGAGGTAGAAGACCGGGATGACACCGAGGTCGCTCATGGCGATTTCGGTCGCCTTCCGGAGCAATTTCTCGCGCTTGGCGTCGTCAAGCGTCGAGCGGGCTTCGTTCAGCGCCTTGTCGAATTCCGGGTTGGAATAGCGGCCGCGATTGCCCTGCCCGGCCTTCTCGCCATAAGTCTCGAGGATCGGGCCGAGAACGCCGGACGCTTCGCCGGTTTCAACGGCTGCACCGCCCATGATGAACGAGAATTCGAGGTTCGAGGCACGGGTAAAGTAGACGCTGCCCGGAAGCGTTGCCACTTCCGTCTTGATACCGACGCGGCTGAAGAACTGGCCGATCGCCTGCGCGACCTTGCTGTCGTTCGGATAGCGGTCGTTGGAGGCATGGAAGGTCAGCGAGAAGCCATCCGGACAACCGGCCTTGGCCAGCAGTTCCTTCGCCTTGTTCGGATCATAGGCATCGACCTTGATCGACGGATCGTAACCGAAATAGCCTTCCGGCACGACCTGGCCGGCCGGCACGCCCTGGCCGTCCATGATGCGGTCGACCAGCGCTTCGCGATTGATCGACATGGACAATGCGCGGCGCACGTCCGGCTTCAGGAGCGGGTTCTTGCCGTCCGGTCCCTTGGCGAAGGGCGATTCCTCGCGGCCCTGGTCCATGTGCAGATACATGATGCGGTTGCCGGCAATGTTGACGACCTTCATCTGGTCGGACGCTTCGAGGCGGCGGGTATCGGCGGTCGGGATGTTCTCGATCATGTCGACATCGCCGGACAGCATGGCGGCAACGCGGGCGCTCGGGTTCTTGAAGACGCGGAACGTCACTTTGTCCCATTGGGCCTTTTCGCCCCAATAGGCGTCGTTCTTCTCGACGACGACATTGTCATCCGGCGACCAGGAGACGAACTTGAACGGGCCGGTGCCGATGACGCCCTTGCCGGTGTTCATCTCGCCTGTCGTCGTCTTTTCCATCTCGGCCGGCAGGATGGCGATGCGGCTGAGGTTGTTCAAGAGCAGCGGCGTCGGGCCGGAAGTCTTGATTCGCACGGTCAGCGGATCGACGACAGTGATTTCGGTAATCGCCTTCACGTAGGCAGCAAACGAGCTCGGACTATTGGTCGAAGCAAGTGGAATGCGCTTTATGCTGGCCACCACGTCGTGAGCGGTGAAATCGCTGCCGTCGTGGAACTTCACGCCTTCGCGCAGCTTGAATTCCCAGGTCGTGTCATCGACGATCTGCCAGGACACGGCGAGTGCCGGCTGGATCTGCTGCTTTTCATCCTGATTGACGAGGCCGTCGAAAATATTGCGCGCCATCGCGCTGTTCGGGCCGACGACATAGAATTGCGGATCCATGGACGTCGTCGAGGCGGACAGACCAACGGTCAGGTCGCGAGCCTGGCTTGCGAGCGGCATGGCAAAAACGGACGCTGCCAACGCGGCTGCGAAAGCGGAAAACTTCATCTTTGGGACTCCTCCGGGTTGTCCAGGCCCGCACTCTCCCTGCGGGGTGGCAAATGAGTTAACGCTTTCCTTTGCGGAAGAAAAATTGCATTTCGTACTTAAGTCATGCCGAAATGTTATGGGAGAGCGTGGTGCGATTGAAGCCGAGACAGGTCGAAGCGTTCAGGAGCGTTATGATGACTGGAGGCATCACCGCGGCTGCCGAGGCACTGAACGTGACGCAACCGGCCGTCAGTCGCCTCATTCGCGACCTTGAAGACATCGTACAGATGACGCTGTTCGAGCGGGTGGGGGCGAGGCTGGCACCGACCGCCGAAGCAACGCAACTCTATCGGGAGGTCGAGCGACTGTATCTCGGGCTCGACCAGATTGCCCAGGCAGCAGACGACATCCGCCAGCACAAGAACACGGTATTGCGCATCGGCAGCGTAACGTCGCTGGTTCGCCCCTATCTGCACAAGGCAATCGTCGAAACGATTGGCGACCGGCTGGATATTCCGCTCGTAATCGATGTCGAGAACAGCCGCTACATCTGGGACATGGTCGAGCAGAACCGCTACGATCTCGGCCTTGTCTTTAGTTCACCGCGCATGGCTGAAAAGAATGCGATACGCCTCCATAGCGCAAGTGCAGTCGCAGCCATGGCACCGGGCCATCACTTAGCAGGGCGCAGTGTGATAACGCCAGCCGACCTCATCAACGAACGAATCCTCATTCCAGGGCGAAACTCACCGCTCAGGCTTTCGCTGGACAGAGCTTTTTCCCGAGAGGAACATCAGCCGATCAGCACGATGGAAACATCGATGTTGAACTGCTGCTACTTCGCTGCAGCTGGGATGGGCATTGGGATAGTTGACCATGTCAGCCTGCGCTCTGCTGGAGCTCAGGTTATCGCCATACCCTTCGAACCGAAGATCGAAGTGTCCTATTACGCCATACGTCCTATCGGCGCACAGAGAATAGCCGTCCTCGACGAGCTGATCGAGCGGATGCATGATATGATGAGCGCTCCCAGGCTCGTCTAGCAAGATTTACGGCCTTGGGGCGGAACTCTCGACTAAAGCGTGTCGCATTTATTCCGCCTCATAACCTGCTGCTTTGAAGAAATTTCGGCATTCAGCGACTGAGAAGAGGCTGATGATATCACCAAGCGCTTGGGTTATCGCATCGAAGCTGCGTGCGGCTCGTTTTCGCAGCAACGCCTTGAGCTTTGAGAACGCCATCTCGATGGGGTTCAAATCTGGCGAATAGGGTGGCAGGAATAGAATCCACGCTCCCTTCTGCTTGACGAGTTGTTCGGCTCTTTCGCTTTTATGGAAGCCGACATTGTCGAGGATGACGACGTCACCAGGCGACAGT
>NZ_FOKM01000021.1 GCF_900111905.1 Rhizobium sp. NFR07
CGCAACTTGCGCCGACACTGTCGCCTGGTGACGTCGTCATCCTCGACAATGTCGGCTTCCATAAAAGCGAAAGAGCCGAACAACTCGTCAAGCAGAAGGGAGCGTGGATTCTATTCCTGCCACCCTATTCGCCAGATTTGAACCCCATCGAGATGGCGTTCTCAAAGCTCAAGGCGTTGCTGCGAAAACGAGCCGCACGCAGCTTCGATGCGATAACCCAAGCGCTTGGTGATATCATCAGCCTCTTCTCAGTCGCTGAATGCCGAAATTTCTTCAAAGCAGCAGGTTATGAGGCGGAATAAATGCGACACGCTTTAGGATGAATCGGGGTAACCAAAGACGCTTGCTCTAAGACTTCAAATGCGGGCAGAGCACGTTCGGACAGCAAATTCGCGCTTGGACACGATTTCTGCCTTCCGTGCATTTCGATGGCCTCGCTTCAAAAGGGCTGCTTCTGCTGATGGCTGAGAGGTCATGGCAGACGACTTAGCGTATGTCCCAGCGCCGGCACACTTGCTCTTCTTTCGAATACCGGACGCAAATTCGCGGTATGACGTTGAAAGTGACGGCATCCCAAAGAAAAGATGACGTCAATGAGCTACGGGTGCTGGAAAACCTCGAATGCGTGAGGAGAAGTCTTTGTGTTAACGCAGACGGTTCGCGTCATGGTCAAAGCCTGAATCGCTACCCTGGAGGCCCATAAGCAATAGAATTCATGCCGCCTGAGCGGAGCTCGCGAGGACGAGGCTCGGGGGCACTTGTGCGCCACGCATCCCACCGACATAGGCTACCAGATAGGTGAGAGCATTCTGGAACCCGTTGACAGTGTAGGGCTTCTCGATGCCGCCGATCGCGCCCGCGTAGTCGTCGGGTATTCGCTTGAGGTTTCCCGACACGAACACATAGGGCACGCCTTGTGATGCCAGCTCCCTGCCGACATCAATGCCTGTCGGGCCATCCAGTAGCTGGATGTCGACGAACGCAAACTCTGGAGCCGCGGCTCCGATCAGTTCTTTCGCAGTTTTGCTCTCAGCGGCAAGGCCAACCACTTCGTGGCCAGCGGCCTCGAGTTCGCTTTCCATTTCCAGCGCCAACAGCGCCTCGTCTTCCACGATCATGATACGCATTCTTCAGTCCTTATGTTCGTCAACGAGAAGGGTGACGCGGACGTCCGTCCGATGGCCTTCGACGGTCTTCTCGATCTTGGCACCCAGCTGTCGTGCGGAAGTTTCAAGCATCATGGCGCTGAACGCTTGTTCTTCCCTATCTGCTTCTACTGGGGATACCGTATCGGAGACCCTGATCAGGAAGTGCCCGTTCAGCCGCCGGACCTCGAGATGTATTTCGCCGCCACCGTCACCCAGTCCGCGCCGCACGGCATCCCCGATCAGTTCGTTGACCACCAACGCGATGGGAGAGGCCTTAGCGGCGGGAACGACGACTTCGTGCAAATCCGTGGTTACGCGGATATCGCTCCGCCTTAGTGCGCTAACTAGGTCGTGGACCAGCTCCTGCGCGAAGTCGGCGACGTCGAAATGGCCAACGTCATCGTCGTTTAGTAGCTTGCGCTGCACGGTACTCAGCGCCTCAACGCGGTTGAGAACCGACCGGAGTGTCTTTCGGGCAGTGTCATCCTCCGACATGCGCGCTTGGAGCTTGACGATGGACGCGATGGTTAAGAGGTTGTTCTTGACCCGATGATCAACCTCGTGAACCAGGAGGGTTTTGGCCTTAAGTGCGTTCGTCAGGTCGGCGGTGCGATCAGCAACCTCTTCTTCTGCAATATGGCGGGCGCGCGCCAACTCCGCCTCCTTGCTCTTAATGTTTGTAAAGTCGAGCTGAGAGGCGAAAAAGTAAATGACCTCGCCCGCCTCGTTTCGGACCGGACTGACGAAGAGTGCGTTCCAGAACGGCGAGCCATCCTTGCGGTAGTTCAGGATGTCGATAGAAAGGTCTGCCTTTGCAGCAATGGCCTGCCTGATTTTCGCAATGGCTTCAGGGTCCGTGTCTGTGCCTTGCAGCAGGCGGCAGTTGCGGCCGATCAGCTCTTCTTCGCTATATCCCGAAAGCTGACAAAAGGCGTTGTTGCAGAAGATGATCGGATTGTCGTCTTGGCGGGGATCCGTGATCAGCATCGGCATACGGGTTGCCTTGAACGCTGCCGCGAACGGGTCTTCCGACATGTGTTCGGCGAGAAGTCGTTGGCCTGCCTCGCGTGCAAGACGGGTCTGTTGCGTATCGTTCATTCGGGTGTCCGATCGAATGCAGGGTCGACGGGTAACTAATGATGCCGCCGATAACGTCAATACAAGCGTTTCGGTAATAAGTGCTTCAGCCGCAACCCGTGGTTTTTTGATCGTCATTCCAGCTCGTGCTAATCAACGGAGGAAACGCCGGTGTCCTGCAGGCGTCGTCGGCATTGCCGGCTTTAAAGACGACGCGCAAAGGCCGGCTATGCTTCAACAAAACGTCACGGCCTGCGATGTCGAGCCGATCCATGTTCCAGGCTCGATCCAGCCGCACTGCATCATGCTGATCGCAGACGCCCACTCACTTGTTTGCGTAGGTGAGGCCGGAGACGTTGAGGGCATCCTTGGACGAGCCGCCGTCGGCCGCCAGCTCGGTGATATCCTCGGAGCATCCGCTTTTGGACGGATGTCAGCCATCACCACCGGGCATCTCGCCGTCCTTGGTCGGATCGTGGGAAGGGTTCACCCCCTGAATGCCGTCGCCTACCGCTCGGGTGAATTTGCCGTCGTCGAAATGGACCTGGCCGAGGAAATGGCCGTCGAGGCCGTTCCCTACTTGGTCGACCTCGACGCTGCCAGCGCCCGATTCGAACGCTCTGCCAGCGTTTCCGAACTTTGTCGCAGCGCCGCGACGGTGTTCCGCGAGCTGACGGGCTACGACCGGGTGATGGTCTACCAATTCCTCGACGACGACGCGGGTGTCGTGGTGGGCGAAAGCGTCGCACCCGGCAACTACAACTTCATGAATCATCACTTCCCGGCTTCTGACATCCCGAAGCAGGCAAGAGCGCTTTACCTTCGAAACAAGGTCAGGGTCATCCCGGACGTGGACTACGTGCCGCAGCCACTCACCTCGGATAGGGACCTGCGGGACATCGACCTCAGCGACTCCACGCTCCGCAGTGTCTCGCCGATCCATATCCAGTATCTGCAGAACATGGGCGTGAAGGCCTCGGCGTCCTTCTCCATTATCAAGGACAATGTCCTGTGGGGCCTGATCGCCTGTCATCACCATCAGCCGCGGACGATTCCGCTCACCGCTCGAATGGGTTGCCAGACGCTCGCGAACTCGCTGGCCCGCAAGATCAAGGCCAAGGAGGACGCCCAGCTTCACCGCGAACGCATTCGCCTGCGCTCTCTGGAGGACGGCATCCTCGCTCTCCTAGGACCGGAGAGTTCCTTGGACGAGCTGTTCGCCAAGTCTGGCGAAAGGATCGCCAGGATGCTGTATGCCGATGGGTTTGCGGCGGTGCAGGGAGACGAACTCTACGTCCATGGCAAGACGCCTGATCCGATCGACATCCGCAAACTCGCCGACCACCTCAAGGTCCCGGCATCCCAGCAGACCTATGCGACGGCAAGTCTCTCTTCCAAATGGGACGAGGCGTCGGCCTATATGGACGTGGCTAGCGGCGTGCTGGCGGTCACCATGTCGACCGAGGTGCCGACCATCCTGATGTGGTTCCGCGCAGAGCACGTCGAAGTTCTTAAATGGGCGGGCAACCCGCACAAGGACACGGCGCACGACCCCGCCGCGGTCCTGACACCACGCTCGTCGTTCGAGGCGTGGAGCGAAAGCGTCCGTGGGAAGGCTCGGCCCTGGACACATGCTGAGGTCGAGTCTGCTGGACGTGCCGTGCGTCTGATGCTCGAATACCGCAACAACCAGCGCCTTCGCGAGCTCAACCGCGAGTTGACCATTAGCCTACGTGAGAACCAGGGTCTTGTCTCCCAGAAGGACTACCTTCTGAAGGAGGTCAACCACCGTGTCCAGAACTCGCTCCAACTCGTCTCCGCGTTCCTGCGCCTGCAAGCCCGTCACGCGACAAACGACGAGGTAAAGCAGAACCTTGACGAAGCGCAAAAGCGGCTGAACGCCGTGGCGCTCGTCCATCGGCGTCTCTATCAGGACGAAAGCGTAGAGGTCATCGACCTCTCGCGCTACATCGAGAGCCTGATCGAGGAAATGACGACCACGATGGACGCTAACTGGCGTGACAATCTGACGCTCGATCTAGCGCCAATCCTGATCGCCACCGACAAGGCCGTCAATGTCGGTCTGATCCTTACCGAGCTGGTCATCAACGCTCAGAAATACGCCTACGATGGCGCACCGGGGCCGCTTGCCGTCAAGCTCGAGCAGCACCGCAACTCGTTGCGCTTGATCGTCTCCGATGTTGGCCGTGGCAAGTCCAAGTCGGCAAAGCCGACAAGTGGTTTCGGATCGCGCATTCTCGCGGCCATCATGGACCGTCTGAAGGGGAATATCGACGAGGAGGACGACGCGCCGGGACTGCGGGTCATCGTCACCGCACCCATCCAATGATAAGGTGATGCACCTTATCAAAATCGGTATCCTTTATGACCGCGGATGTACTGGGGCAGACGGATCCGAGTGTTACTAGGCCGGGCATTTGCGCGGCCCTCATATCGACCGGGCTACTGCGCGCTGCAGCCGAAGGGCTTGCGGTTGAGCCTGCGTTTGGCAACCTTCCCTTCACCTACGGGTGCACCCGATTACCCGACCTTTTATCGCATGTCGTGCGGTTTTCCCATCTGACTCAGAGTCTTTAAGCGTTTTGCTGCATGCTGGGAATCTCCTGTTAGAGGTTGAGCGCACACGGCGGTTCGATATGGTTCAAGAGCCTAACTGATCCGATCTTCCCATCAAGAGGCTTTAACGCAGACAGGTGACAGCGAGCCGCTTCTCTCTCGGTTTCCTAGCCTGCCGTCCGCTGAGAAGGACACTGCCATCAGTCCCAATGACCGACATCGTGCTAAATGAACGATTGGGCCGTGCGCCTTGTGGTAAGCCAAGTCCCCGATTCAGACGTAGTTTGAGACAAAGGTTTGAGGCATCCATCTTCATGTTCCTTTCGGCCAATGCTTCAGTTTGCTGCCGGAGTGCAGCACTCATTTTCCTTAATATGGGTCAAGGTGCCAAGCATTCGTCACATATGCCGCAGCCGTCTTCGTCCATGGTGAAGTTAGGACGATGGCGACAGCAGCAAAGGCAAATGGCCATGTCGTGTTGAGTGGCGTGCTGCGGAGGCAAAATCTCAATGTCAGCATCCGAAAACATCTCGGTTATTCCATCTTCCATCCCGATGCTCCCAAAGCGAAGATCGCGACTCGAAATAGGACCGGATTTTCAGCGAACAAGATGATTTCAGAGAGCTGGAAAAATTTTCGAGCGGGGTCTTGAACGACAAAATCCCAAAAACCAAATCGGTCAGCGCCGACGGCCCAATCAGGGGGGGCGGCTAACCGAGGAGGCGGATTTAAACGCTTCCTTCCATGTTGCTTTACGGAGGATATGGGTATGAGAACTGAATTTGATTTTGCCCCGCTCTATCGTTCGAGCATCGGCTTCGATCGCGTGTTCAAGCTGCTCAGCAATACGCAGCGTCTCAACGCAACCGAGACCTGGCCGGCCTATGACATCGTCAAGACTGGTGAAGACGACTACCGCATCACGATGGCGGTGGCAGGCTTTGGCGAAGGCGATCTCGATATCACTCAGGAGCGCAATGTTCTGGTGATCAAAGGCAGGAAAGCCGACGAGCTCCGAGGCGAGTATCTCCACCGCGGCATCGCCGGTCGTTCACTTGAGCGCAAGTTTGAGCTTGCCGATCATGTGAGGGTGGAAGGGGCCGATCTGAAAAATGGCCTGCTGACAATTGCCTTGAAGCGCGAGGTGCCCGAAGCCATGAAGCCGCGCAAGGTCGAAATCGGCGTCACTCCGGCCACCAGCGAGCCGCTCCGGCTCGAAGCTGACCGCAAGGTCGCCTGACCCGAACACCCAAGAAGAATTGGCGCTTGCTATCAGCCGGCCCGACCTAGGGCCGGCTTCAGTCATCAGTCGGTACCGAGCAAACAAAGGAGGTTGCCATGTTGCTCGCTCAATTTGACAAGCCCGTCTTTGCACAGCGCCGGTATTTTGTGCAGGAGATCACCGGACTGGATGACGTATTCGATTTTCTTGACGAGTGGCCTAAGGAGAGGCGCAATCTCGCTTACGAGACCCTTGTTCGATACTGTCGTGAAGCGGCAAACGGGCATTGGCCGATCGACGCAGTCAGAGAGAACTTTCGAATTTTTCTGAAGCAGAATGGCAAGCTTGCTGAGCTGGAAGACGTCCCGCCTCATCTACGGCGTGATACGAGCGCGAAGATCGGCGGAGCGTAACAGCCAGTTGCGACAGTTTCAAAGCTAGCGGCCGGCGTAGATCCGGTGCATTGTCTCTGCGGCTGCCTTTTCGACCGGGATTTCGAAGAAAATCTCCGGATTGCTCGCTAAAGCCTGAAACGTTCGCTCGATCAAGTCGTCTTTCTCTGGCCCCGCGAGATGGTAGCGTGCCGCGTAGCGGCCCAGCAGCTTTCTGAGTATCCGTATGTCGCTCGTGGAAAGACCCCGGCTCCTGCTATTCATGTCTTCCTCCCTGATCTTATCGGTCTCGAAGGTCGACCCTTATCGGAGCCTTCGATTATTCCGATAAGGCCCGAGATAATTTCGAAGGTGTCTGACATCAAGGAGCCGGCGCAGATGTAGCCTGCCGTTGGGCGACAATGCTGACCGCCACCTTGATTATCATCCTCTAAAACACACCTAACGCCGTGAAGCTCTTGTCTTTGGAGGAAAGATGGTAACGGAGCCGTATACGGCCGATGACCCCGAAACCCGCCTAGCGTTGTTCGACTTTGCCTTCGAGAATGCTCCGATTGGGATCGCTCTAGTCGATCTTGAGGGACGCATCATTCGTGGCAATGCTGCCTTTGCCAAGCTGCTGTCGCTTCCGCTCGAAAAGGTGCTGGAAACGCATTTCAGGGACTTTACCCTCCAGACGATATCGAGGCCGACCTGATCCTGTTCCAGCAAGTGCTGCAGGGAAGGCGGGACGGCTACACGATAGAGAAGCGCTACCTACGCCCTTTCGGAGAGATCGTTCACGTCCTGATCCAAGTCGCCGCGATGCGTGATGCTGCGGGCAAGGTTGTCCGCTTTATATCGCAGATCGAGGATATCACCCGCCACAAGGAGCATGAGCGTCAGCTTGCCGAGCGGGCGGCGCAGCTCGAGTTGGCGCTTGAAGCCGTCCGTGGCGGCTTCTGGCAGATGGACATCTTGACAGGCAAGTTCGAGACATCGGATCGACTGGCTCAGTTCATCGGTGGGCCAACGGCGGCGCGGCTCGATCTTGAGCGCTACGTCAACAGGGTCAACGTCAACGACAGCGCCCAGGCCGATCTTACACCGCTAATTGCTGGTGAGCTCGATCAGAATGTCGCCGAGTATCGCCTCAATACCGTGCATGGCGAACGCTGGATGCGTTGCGATCGGCGGCTTTTGCGCGACAGCGACGGCCGACCGGTCAAGATTGTCGGCATGGCAATCGACTTCACCGAAGAACGACGCCGGATCGAGATGCTGGAGGAGACAGCGCGCACCGACGCGTTAACTGGATTGCTGAACAGGCGTGGTCTGTCGATGGAATTTGCAGGATTACAGTCTGCTGACGGTTTTGCTGTCCTTGCACTCGACCTCGATGGCTTCAAGGAGGTCAATGATGCTCATGGCCATGCAATGGGAGATATCGTCCTGCAAACCACAGCCGCGCGCCTGACCTCAGCCGTCAGAGCAAGCGATCTTGTGGCACGCACGGGCGGGGATGAATTCGTTGTGGTTGTAGCGGGCGATCGGTCCACAGGCGAAGCGGCCGCTGAGCGGATACTTGCACGGATGAGGGAGCCTATCCCAATTCCCAATGAGATCGCCGACGTTCGCACGAGCATAGGCGGGATCTGGACAGGCGAGAAGCGTGATGTGTCCGAGCTCCTGAATGAGGCCGACGCGCTTCTTTACGATGCAAAGGCTGCCGGAAAAGACGCCGTCAGGTTCAGTCGGTATTCCGGATAGCAGCTGCGGAAGGAACGGATTCCAGAGCGCCAGCGATAGATTTTGATCGCGGGGTTCGACGTGCCACGAGATCGTTGTATCGAGACCTAAGGTCGGACATCTCGTACTCGCCACTGATCCACAGCTCTAGCCAAGCCAGGAACTCGGGGTCATTGTCGATACGCGTGCCCCGTGACATCGACTTGGTGCGGACCTATCGAAGATCATTCGCCGTCTGCCGCTGTCGATCGCCAATCTCAGTTCCTCGATAAGACCGGGAGACGCTAAAGGAAACCGCGATCCCCTCCGTATTGACGACATAGATGAACTCTTCCCAAGCCTCATGGGCGGATGCAAACGGTTCATTCCAGTCGGTGAGCTGGTCTTCTAGGCTTGTCACTTCCATCCGCCAATCATTCGCGCCTGAAGGGCGGAAGATTTCCACAATGACGGTGATGCCGTTTTCAGTGTAATGGCCGGCGAGTTCTGAGCCTTCGGAGTGCGGCTGATGCGAGTTCATTGACTACCACCGGACGTATATGGCGATGCTTCTGTTGGCCGGGTGACCGTCTTGCGAAATCACGCGACGACTACTTAGATCGTGACGGTTTCGACCTCTTCGCGGGGCCGATACCTAACTCCCTGTTCAGCTTTTTCTGAGCGAGTTTACGGGCACGGCGGATGCCTTCGGCCCATTCTCTCGCGCGCTTCTCCGAGGGCTTTTCGAAGTGCTCGCGCAACCGCATCTCCCTTGAAGTCCGGGATCGTGCTTCTGCCGTCCTTGAAAGCATGGGCCTTACGGTATCTGATGCGGTTCGTATCATGCTCATCCGGACTGCTAACGAGGGCGCTTTACCTCTTGAACTTCTATCCGGCAGTGAGGCGCATGACGCTTGGTTTCGGACCAAGATGCTCGAAGCGTTGAGCGATACTCGACCGGATCTATCGGACGACGAGGTCGAGGCACAATTTGCCAAATGTCGGGCGGCGGCCCGCCTTAAAGCTGGTGTGCCAGAATCGTAAAACTTACTTGGTCTGCTTTTGCGTTATCGGATCGTGACGCCATCTTCACATACATCGAGGCTGATAATCGCGCAGTTGCCGTCTTGATCGATGAACGGATAGCCGCTGCCGCCCGTCGCTTGCTCGATTTTCCTGCCAGTGGGCGCGTGCGTCGAATTGCCGGGACACGCGAACTCGTCATCAATGGCACGCTGTATATCGCCGCCTACGCTATAGCCGAGACGACAGTTCGAATTCTTCGCGTACTCCATGGCGCGCAAGAGTGGCCAGAAAATCTGGCGCTAAGCTGATCGACCACGTTCTTGTGGGGGCCGGCGGTTCGACCCTCATCAAGACCAGAGTAAAATCTCATCCAACCATCGCGGGGGAGCGTGACCACTCGCGTTGGACATATTTTCGTTCCCTTTATGTTTTCATTCCTTTCGAGTCCGAAACATCGGTTTGGAAGGTATTGAACTAAGAATGATTGACCAATCGACTATCAAATTTCTGGCGGAAGCTTCCCGCGATAACGGCGCCGAGTGGCTTAGCGACAACAAAGCCGCACTCAAGTGCGCGCGGCTCAACCTGATTGAGTTCACATCGCAGCTGATCGCAAGCGCCGGATTGGTCGACCCTCGTATCGCGGAAGCCAACTCCGACCCGCGAAAATGTCTGGCAAAAGCGCCGATCTCAAAGGGAGCGGGGTTGATCGCTGTACGTGTTTCCTTATCGAAGAACGCTGCCGCAACGTACTTCATGCAGATTTCACCCAGCTGTTCTTACAGTGGAGGCGGCGCGCTGTTGCCGCCACCACGCCTCGCTCGCATCTTGAAACAAACGATCGCAAGCCACACTGGCAAGTGGCGAGGTATCGTTGAAGGTCCGCTGTTTCAGAAGTATTTCCCGAACGGCCTGACCGGCGGACATGATGTCAGTGCCAAAGGGTATGTCAAAAACCATGATGCGCTCGACTTTTTCGATCTGAAGAACTTTGGCGCGTGTCGTTGCGTTTCAGACGAGCTGTTGGTGTCCACCACTCTGATTGAGGAAACGGTAAAATCCTTTGCAGCCGCCCGTGCCTTGGTCGATTACATCAATCGTGCCACGACGAGGCTTCCTGAGGCTGGATAATCTTAGGGTTCTTCCACGCATCCCCATCGATCCGAAGCTTAACCACGTGGAGTCGCTCGTTCGCGACTATCCTCGTGGTCGCGAGGAACCTGTGCGTTCCCTGGCAAGAGCTCGCTATAGAACGCCTCACCGTGGAGGAGTGCCTCGTCTTGACCATGGGATCAGGATCTCCTGGAAGGTCGGCGCGCAAGGGCCTGTCGGCTACGATCGGTCAAAGCCTCAGCCCTTTTGCTTACCATCGCTTATTCGGTAAGGGCCCGCTCGCTCGCTCATTACGACAGATTTCCATGTAAGGGTAATTTCGCCGCGCGCAATCAAGACATCTACCGCTTCATGGACGACCGGCATGAATTTGCGCCATTCGAGCGGGGCGTTGTGATCCTTCGCAAGGCTGCGCGCCACTTCGCTCGGACACGTTGTTCCACCAGGCCGGCTTGCGACGAACTTCAAAATCGTCGTTTCAATATTCTCGATCATAGCGCGGCTTCGTGCTCCCAAGCTTTGCAACACTCAACAGGTATAGGGCTTGCGGCTGAAAGACGCACCAATCTCTTGGCGCAGACTAAGTGGGGAAAGCCCGCTTAGGTCCGCGCAACACTATAAGGCGCATATTTCGTCATTTACCGAGGTCCAGTTGCGCTCGCCGATCCCGGCGTACGATATCGTACGATGTTGGATGTTCTGGAACGTCCGCTACCGACAAGCCTTTCTTCTGCACCAAAAAACCTAAGGGAGATAGCAATGGTGACGATGGTCGGCAACGAAAGTGATTTCGGTAAGCTCGTAAAGGATCTCATTTATCTCGAACATGATGCGATTGCAGCTTATCAGTCCACGATCGAACGACTTGATGACAAGGCGCTGAGCGCGAAGGTCGCTGAATTTCATCAGGATCATCTTCAGCACCTGTCGACACTCAACGAGATCGCGACGGAAGCTGGCGTTGTGGCTCCAACTGATGGCGACATGAAACAAATGCTGACGACTGGCAAGATCGCGCTCGCGGACATGTTCGGCGACAAGACCATCCTCAAGGCTATGAAGAGCAACGAGGAAGACACTGTCACCGCGTATGAGCGTGCCTCGCAGCACGCTGACGCTCGGCCGGAAACGAAGGCCTTTTTCATGAAGGCTCACCAGGATGAGGTCCGCCACAGAGCCTGGTTCGAAACGACCGCCGCACAGCTCTGATCTTGTAATCGAGAGCGGAAGCCATCGCCTAGGGCCCAAGCGCGTGGTTGATAACGCGACACGTTGGCGAATTTCACATAGCCTATGTCTGGGTCAAGAGGGCGCTCGCCTTAAAGGGTTGAGCGCTCTCTGTCTTTGATCTCACACTGAAAGTCTGCGAGCTTGGCACCGACGACCAGACTTATCATTCTCTTACATGGCATTGGTGCGTCAGGCGCGCAGATGATGCCAATCGCCTGGTCCTGGAAGACGAGCCTACCTGCTGCGCGGTTCGCCACGCCGGCCGCGTCGTTTCGCAAGGTGCCCGGACCTGGTCATCTCTGGTTTCAAGTCGACGGCAATCAACTCCGGCCTGATCGCCTTGCCGAAATACGCAATGCATTCGATCGCGCGTTCGATCAGATCTTCAGGCGCGAGCGGTTTGAAGAAGCACTCGATCGGGTCGCCTTTGTCGGTGTCTCACAGGGGGCGATTGTGGCTCCGGACGCGGTCGCGCCTAGCAGATGGATAGTCGGCGCGCTCATTGGCTATTCCGGCCTTCTCCTACTCATCCCGGTTTCTTCCGACGGCCGCGGCACACCGGTTCTTCTGGTTCACGGACAGAATGATCGAACCATACCGCCATTCGCATCGACCCTTGCCGCGTCCCAATCCAAGCGGCTGGTTTCAATTTTGATCTGAAGGTCGAGCCAAATGTTGGTCATACAATCTCGATGACGGGCGCAGGTCTTGGCCTGGACTTCCTTCGCACACACCTAGCCTGAAAATCAGAGACAGAGAATTTCGAATGCTAGAGTTAATGCAAGCAAACGCTCCGATCGTCTCCGCTGCGGCCAGCCTTGGAACCCTTTGTATATGGGCCGTTTACCTCCAGATCTTCGTTGGAGGGCATCGAAGGCAAGTCAAGCCGATGCTCGTGATCAACCACGGAGAGGGGCGGGCACTCAACGCTCATTGTCTCGTTACGAACATGAGCCGGGAACCCGTCCATATTCAAAGTGTCGTTGCCAAGGTAATGGCTGGAGGGACCACCTATACAGCCTACATCACTGACGCTGAAGATATACGACGATCTGGCGTCGACACTGGCTGGCAGCGCATGACGCGCCAGGGCCCTCTCCAGCCCGGCACGATGGCGGATATGGGCACCTTCGACTGCATTATTGAGTATGCCGAGGTGAACGCGATTGAAGCAGGTGAACATCTCGCGGAGAAGCTCGATAGCATTGCAGAAAGTATAGAGATTACGATCCTCGGTATCTACGGCTCCGAAGATCTGCTGATCGGCGCGACGCGCAAATTCGAGGTCACGAAGTCTGCCAGCGGATCGGGAATACGAGCTTCGGAAGCATTGACGCGTCAGATCACTCAAAGGCGGGAACGCAAGAGGTTGCTCAAGGAAATGAACGAGCAGCTGTAAGCCTCAATCCAAGCGATCGAAGATCGATGAACGGTGTGTCTGCCGTACACAACACCATCGTAGCTCTCTGCCGTCAGGGGGATCCATTGAGCGGAACCATAAACCACCTCACATGTTCTGCTGGCGTAGTAGTAAGGGAGAGAGCATGTGGCCAAGGAGTTGAAGAAGGGTGACACCGTCGCTTGGAAAACAAGCCAGGGTGAGACCACGGGAAAGGTCGTCCAAAAGCAAACAAGCCCGACAAAAATCAAAGGGCATGAGGTAAAGGCTTCCAAGGCAGACCCTCAGCTTATCGTCGAAAGTTCCAAGACTGGGGCCAAAGCCGCGCACAAGCCGAGCGCACTCAGAAAGAAGTCGTAATTGCCGGCTCTCATGCCATCGAGGTCCAATATGAAATTGCGAGTGGCGGGATGTAGGTGTGGAAAGCTGCTGGTAAAGTGTGGTGAAGAACCGCAGAAGGTCTCGGTTTGTCACTGCCTAGAATGCCAGCGTCGAACAGGTAGCGCCTTTGCAGTTCAGGCCCGCTACGCAAAGACCGATGTGACTATCGAAGGGCGTTCGCGGCTCTACGAAAGGACTGGTGATAGCGGCATGTGGGCTCGCTACCATTTTTGCCCGAATTGCGGCTCGACCGTCTTTTATGAGAATGAAGATACACCCGGGGTCTATGCGATCCCAGTAGGCGCATTTGCTGATCCTACATTTCCTGCACCCCAACGCTCGACTTATGAAGTTCGCAAGCATCCCTGGACTGGTGTCGCAGGGGAGGCGGTTGATCACGAGAAGTGACCTCACTCGGGGACGCTACCTCATGCTCTGGTAACTCTTCGATCGGTAGGGTTGCTTCGGGGCACAGTCCAATTTCCCCCGCAATCCTGTCGACCAATGGCCCAATTCATCTGGTTGCGCGGCGACAGGTTGAAGCGCGCCACGCTTGCGAGTTTTCCCGCTCATTTGCATGAGCACTGCGGCTACCTGCAATAAACTGGCAAGCTCGAAGAGACGGCGGAATCGAATAGGCGCCTCAAGGACACAATCAAAGGCGAGTGAGCAATCCGTAGAGCTCGCTCACGAGCGACGCCGTCCCAGACCTGACCGTCTTAATATCTGCTTCGCAGGAACGCACCGTCCGATTCATTACAGGAACCTAATGTCTCCGATCACGTTGCTGCCGCAATCACACCACCGTGAGCAACGAGGTAATAAACATGACCGAACCAGTCACCGTCGCACCACTTCATACACGCAACGCGGATCCGTATATCAACGCGGCCTATAACAAGGTTTCTTGGGGCGCGATCTTCGCCGGCGTAGCTATCACGCTCACCACACATATTTTACTGACCCTGCTGGGGTGTCGGCCTTGGTGCTGCCGCCATCGACCCGGCATCCAATGATATCCCCGCCGCAAGCACCATGTCGATCAGCTCCGCCATCTGGTTCGTTGTCACGGGCCTTATCGCATTCTTCGTTTTCGACCCAAATGAGACCTGCACAATGAGAGAGCCTGTCACATGGGATGAGGCTGAGCGGTCGGCCGCGCTTCAGTCGTACGAAGCGTTGGATACGCCCCGCGAAGCGGATTTCGATGATCTCGCCAGGGTCGGGTCGGAGACCTGAGGCGCTCCGATTGCTGTCGTCAACCTGATCGACACCACGCGCCAATTCTTTAAGGCTGAGGTGGGTTTGGGCGTGCGATCAACCCCGCTCGAGACTGCTACCTGCCGCCATGCGCTGCTCCTCGAAGACACTATGATTGTTCCGGACGCAACGAAAGACCCGCGCTTTGACTGAAATCCGCTGGTAACGGAGGCGCCGCACATTCGCGCTTATGCGGGTGCGCTCCTCAATACACCCGAAGTCCTCCCTATCGGGATCGTATGCGTTCTCGATTGAGACCCGCGACTTCACTGACGAACAGATTAAGATGCTGCAGTTTCTTGCCAAACAGACGATGGCGCAACTCGAATTGCGCAAGCGGATTGTCCTTCAGCGACGCCTTTTGCTGCGGCGCGCAAGGCCGAACAGGAGAAGGCGAATTATGAACGCGTGGTTCGCCAGGCATCGGACTTCATCGGCATCGCCGACGAGCGCGGTGAGGTATTCTTCCTGATCAGGCGGCACGCGAATTGGTAGGGCTGACATCCGACGGCGTCCTAAGGCCGTGATCGATTATATCGCAGAGGGCGACCGTCTTGTGTTTCAGACCGAGATCAAGCCGTTGATCAAGTCGGGCCAGACCTGTGAGCGCGAACTGCGTCTTCGCGCTTTTGCGACAAGGGATGAGGTACCTGCCCTGTTCACAATGTTTCCTGTGCGCGACGGCGAGGGCGACCTGATCGGTTACGGCGTAGTGACGAAGGACATCACGCTCCAAAAAGAAGAGGAAGAGCGCAATGCCCAGATCATGGCTAAAGCTGCTCACCGGATAAAGAACACACTTGCGATCGTGCAGGCGATCGTCGTCCAGACGTTGAAGAGCGCCAGGACGATGGAAGAAAGCCGTGATGCTATCACCAAGCGCGTGAGTGCGCTGGCGGCTGCTCAAGACATACTCACCGGCGCGCAAGGTTCGGCTGCCGACATCATGTCGGTCGTCGCGGGTGCACTTGCGCCTCATGATGGAGGCAATGGTCGCATGGGTTGGGACGGGCCAAATCACCGGCTCGATTCACCGCAAGCTGTCGGTTTATCTCTGGCACTGCACGAACTGGCGACCAATGCCGCCAAATACGGCGCGCTCTCGGGGGAGGCTGGCCGCGTCGACATCAAGTGGCACGTTGCCACGAATGGAGAGTTTCGATTGGAATGGACTGAGCGGGGTGGTCCGGCAGTGACGCCACCGTCGACTACAGGGTTCGGATCGGGTCTCATTCAGCGTATGATCGGTCCATATTTCCATGGCAAGACCACCCTGGAGTTTCTCCCGGAAGGCGTTCGCTTCCGTCTCGAAGGAACATTGCCGGTTTTGACCGCTACAACCATGCCAGCTGGCGGAGAGCTCCAATGACGGTTATTTAACGGTAGGGCTTCTCGAAAACACCGTCCGGGCGGGCAAACTGGCTTGGGGCGGCCGCGCCAGCCCCGATGCAATGACCGCGCCAATCAGCGGCCACTCATCTTGAATCTTGTGCGTGAGAGCCAGTCCATACAAGGAGCCGGGCATAAGGTGCCGCCATCTCCTGAGCCGAGCCCGCCACTCCTCCCAGTTTGACAATGGAAACGGTCGGTCGCCGCTTTTCTTCCGTCCTTGGAACTGACGTTTGGTCTGAAGTGTTGGGGAGAAAATTGGAGGACGTCATGCCACAAGAACCCAAGTCACCAGCGGTCATCGCTTTCGAAAACGAAAAAGCCAAAACCGTTTCTGAAGAACACAACGAATTTCAGGAAGGGTTGGAAGACACTTTCCCGGCTTCAGACTCTGTTTCGATGTCCACCACGGTGATAAGCCCGGGATCGCCAGCGGCGCACCCGAGTGCCGCGTCGACCGTTCCTGCGCCGTTGGTGGATCAGGCTTTACAAACCGTCCGCATTCGCGAGCGCCAGACCACCTTTGCCGAGGACGAGCTTGCCGCGTTGAAGGAAGAATTGCTCAGCCTTCAGGCTAGAGTTGAGACCGCTGGTATTGACCTGAAAGACAAAGCGGTAAACCAACTCCAGGACGGGGTGGAGAGAAGTCGGTCGATCATTCGGCAAAGACCCTGGCAAGCGATGGCCGCTGCGGGAATCGTCGGGTTCCTGTTCGGCATTTCTCGCTGAAGATCACACACTTTGAGCCTGCGGCGGGTACGCGTACCCGCCGCACTCGGTAAGCTGTCGGACTATTTTATTGTAATGCCGTTTGACGTCAGGCCGCCCTTCAAAGCATCGATCATGTCGTACCGGGTTTCGGTCCAATCGCTAGTTTTGGCCCAGTATTCGATCTTCAAAGTTGTTCCGTCCGCACTAAGGTCGTCTGAGTAAACGCGCGGTCCTGGCTGCTTGATGACGCGATCATCGGCTTTCACGACTTCCAAAAGAATAGCTTTGACCATCCGGACATCGGCGTCGTTGCCGACCGCAATCGAAAGTTCTTGCCGACGATCCGGCTCCCGACTGTGATTGACGATTGGCGTGTTCCACAACGTCGAATTCGGCGCCATGAGATAGAGGCCTTCGCTTGTCCGAAGCTCCGTTGCAAACAGGCCGACATCGACGATCTTTCCCTTCACGCTGGACGTCTCGATATATTCTCCAACCCGGAAGGGACGCAGAACGAGGAGCATGATCCCAGCTGCAATGTTCTGCAGGGTCCCCTGCAGTGCAAGGCCAATTGCCAGACCAGCGGCGATCACCAATGCCGTAGTACTTATGATCGTTCTGTTCGGGATCGACATCGGCCTTTCCTACTTCAAGCGATGGGCGCCGGGCGCCGCCAGGTATATGGACGGTGCTCCTACCGTTCTCATCTCTGATGGCGAGGTGGATTTCCGTGCTTTCCATCGTGCGCGCGTAAGCCTTGATGACGTGTTGACGGCGGCGCGCCAGAACCAGGGGCTTGAGCGTCTAGAACAGATTAAGTCAGCCGTGCTCGAAGCTGATGGGGCGGTCAGCATCATACCAGTCTCGTAGACAGATGTGGGGCGTAGGACGTTCTGGCTGACCACGTGAATGTCGGAACATCAGACAGGCTGTTGCATTCCTCATGTGCAATGCAGCATTCGACAGCAGTGCTCCCCCAGATAAGCAATATCCGAGAGCACAATGCAGACACCTGAAAAGAAGATCCGTTACGCCGTCGTCGCCGGAGGTCAAATCTCCCAGCAAGCCTTCATGCCGGGGATCAAACAGACCGACAACTCCGAGCTGGCCGCGTTGGTCACCGGCGATCCTATTAAAGCAGACAAGCTGGCCGGCCAATATGGGATCAAGTCCTGATCCTACGAGCAGTACGATGAGCTCTTGAAGTCCGGTGATATCGACGCCGTATACGTTGACACCCCGAATTTCCTGCATACGCCCTTCGCAGTCGCCGCTCTTGAAGCAAGCATCCATGTCCTCCTTGAAAAACCGATGGCGTTCAGTGTCGAGGAAGCAGAGCAGATCCTCGCCGCGCAGAAGAAGAGCGGCGCCAAACTGATGATTGCCTACCGGCTTCACCACGAGCCGGGCAATGTCGAGTTGTTCACACGCGCCCGAGCCGGCGATTTTGGAGATCTTCGATCGTTTACGTCGGTTTTCGCGCAGAATTTAGCTGAGGAGAATTCGCGTGGTCATAACGGCTATTGGTGTGGGCCAGTACCGGACATGGGCACGTATCCGCTGAATGCCGTCCGCAACCTCTTTGGCGCTGAGCCGATCGCGGTGCACGCGGTCGGGACCAAGACCAAGGACAGCGGCTTCAACTTCAATGACACGGTTGCCGTGACATTGCTGTTCCCAGACGAACGCACGGCCCAGTTTACGGTGAGCTACGCGACCGCATCGGCTGAGAACTTCTCCTTGGTCGGCACCAGGGCAACGATCGAAGCCTCTCCCTGCTTCATGTTCGGACCGTCGGTCGGCATCGCCTACAAGGAGATCATCGATGAGGGCGAAAAACAGCACGCGTTCGAGCCGGTCGAGCAGTTCGGAAATGAGACGCAGTACTTCTCTGACTGCATCCTCAACGACCGCGAACCCGAAGCCAGTGGCGAAGAGGGACTGATGGACATGCGGATGCTGGCCGCGGTCGAAACGTCCTTGCGAACGGGAGAGACGGTGAGCCTCCCGCCGGCATCCCGAAGCCGTCATGTGGATGCTGACCAGGCGCTGAAACTGAAGCCTGCCGAACAGCCAGCAGAAGACGAAATGATCAACATCATCCCGCAGGGCTACACTTTATGTTCTTCGAGGACCTAAGCTCGAAGAAATGGAGAGCGGATATGTCAACGCAAACGAAAAAGTCTGGGGTCTGGACGGCACGTTGATGTACCACGCCGACACGAGCCGCGGAACGATCTGGGAGTACAACTACGATCCCAGCGCTGGTACGATCTCGGGTAGGCGGATTTTCGTGACACAGCCCGGAGAAAGTCCGGACGGGCTCAGCATAGACCAAGACGGAAACATTATCGCGGCCATGTACGGTGGTGGATGTTTGAAGATTTTTCGCACCGAGGCGATGTCGTGGGCCAGATTAATCTGCCAGTTTCCAATCCGAATAGCAGCGTTCTGGCAGGGTCGGAGCTGTACATCACGACTGCATATGATGGGATGAGTGATCTAGAGCGGAGCAACAATCCATTGGCAGGCCAAGTTTTAGTTGCCGCGTATCGGCATCCTGAAATTGCTTGATCTCTTAGGACGTTTGGCGCGGACGGTCTTCGCTTCGGACGCGTCACTCGCGAGGTTTTCGAACGAGAATATAACCCGCCAGAAAAAAGCATGCCGAGTTCGTCAGAATGATCGGCCACTCACTGCGGAGCACGCCAAAAGCTGTCCACAGCGCAAATCCAGCGACAGTGACGGTATACATCCGTGCCGATATCGCCGCAGTGTCCCCAGATTTGACGACCTTTATGACCTGCGGGACGAAGCTCGTTACCGAGCAGATGGATGCCAGATATCCGATCAAGAGAGCGTCCATGGATAATCGCAATCTCCAAAATTCCCTTTGCTCATGCGGTGTCCAGCGCTTGTTTAAATCCATTTTTGATCGAGCCGGATTCCGAAACGTCATCCTCCATGCCCTCGCGACGGGTTTCCTCATCCATCAACTTACGTGCCACAGGTTACTGCTGGATGGTTCTACGGTTGTACGAACTGATTATTGTTCAAGCGTTGCGACAAAATAAGGGTTCTCGCCCATATGAATGATGTTCGGATCGTCGTTTCTGTCGAGCAGAACATATCGCTTACTGTCACCGTGCGGTAACGAAGAGCTGACAATCTCGTCATCGCTCAGCGATCTACACACCAACCGTTTTACGATCTCCTCGACGTGATGTTCCTCGAGGTGGCCGGGAAGCTCCCAGCGTGCGTCTTCAAGGTTGCCCTCGTGCTTAATCAAAACCCATTTCGCCATAGTTCCGCACCTCTTTTTGGCCGCACCCGAGGGTCGGCTGTTGACCGTATTAAGTTAGGTCGTCCTCTGGATCTCTAGTGCGAACCGGTGCTGATAGCTCTCGCTGAGTCGGGCCGGCGGGCCTCATTGCAAATCGAAATCTTCGTGGATGTCAGAAGATCCTGTAAACCGACCAAGCCAAAAAGGCTTGGTCGGCGTTCTCATATTAGCCGAGGAACTCGATGAGATCTTCGCTAAGGCGATCTGGCGCAGTCGCGAACAGACCATGAGGTTCGCCCTCATATTCGATCAACTTCGCGCCTGGAATTCCTTTGGCAGCCGCTCGGCCTGCTGGATCGATCGGAACTGTCTTGTCAGACGTGCCATGGATGATCAGTGTGGGGACGGTAAACGCCGCGAGATCTGGACGGAAGTCCGTTCTGCCGAAGGCGTCGATGCATTCGATCGTCGCCTTGGGGCTTGCCATCACGGCGAGCACGAACGACCAGTCGAGCACGCCCTGGCTGACCGGCTTGCTGACCAGTCCCACCCCGTAAAACGTCTTCGCAAAACTTTGGAGGAAGGCAAATCGATCCTCGCGGACCTGCTTCTTCATGTCGGCAAAGACGCTGTAGTCGACGCCGTCTGGATTGCTGTCATCTTTCAGGAGGTACGGCACAACCGACGAAACGAGAACAGCTTTCGATACACGCGAGGCGCCGTGACGCGAGAGATATCGAGCGATTTCGCCCCCACCCATCGAGAAACCAACCAGATGCGCTTGTTCGATATTGAGCGCTTCCAGCACGGAGGCGAGATCGTCAGCGAAAATGTCGTAGTTGTAGCCGTCGGCCGGATGACCCGACTGACCGAACCCTCGGCGATCGTAGGTGATGACCCTATAACCGGCTTCCAAGAGAGCCAGCGACTGGTACTCGAACATATCGCCCGTCAGTGGCCAGCCGTGAATAAGAACGACGGGTTGGCCATGGCCCAAATCCTTGACGTGCAGCTGCGTTCCGTCTTTCGCTTCAATGAATGCCACGACCATCTCCTTGCTTCGTAAAGCAAAGGAATTCCGTAGCGTCCCGTTGGTTCCTCATTTGAGGATTTGCGATACTCTGTCAGGAGGCCGAGCAGGCGTTTATAATTACAGCGCTACTTTGCTGACCTCGCTTAAACAGTCACACCCGGCGCGTAGTTGACCGAAAACGTGAGCTGCATTTCAGCGACCGCTTTGCGATCCGAATCCATTATCGAAATCGAGACATTCCAGGCGGTGGAAAAACTTTGCAGGCGAATTGAGAAAGAGCGTTTAGGCCAGTGTTGAGGGCTTTGTGCGTGTTTGTGCCGTTAATATCGATCTCGGCTTCGCTGCCATCCTTGATACGCAAATAGAAGTTTGCGATGCCATATCCTTGCGCTGTGGCGAATGGTGCCGCTTCATCAGTCTACTGCGGAGGATCCGTAATGCTCGACTGCGCATCGACATCACCTGACGGCTCCCGCATCCACCACTGGCCTAAGAATACGATGCCGCACAGCAGGGCGCTAAAAGCTAGAATGACGAACATCGCGTTCCGATGGCGCCGAGGCGGCACGATCGTAAGCGGTTTAGCCATGCTCGTCGAGCTTAAGAACAGATCGTAGAGGCAAAGTGTGTACAACCGTGCCGTCACCGGTCGTGACCTCGAACTTGTCGCCATCGACAATATCACCGCCGCGGACCTTATCCGCCAGCAGCTCTCTAGCCGCGGTCTGCGCTTCTTCTAGCATTACCTCGTCGGATTATAACTCAGAGCCTTCCGGATCTTTCTCCAGCACCCCATTGATTCGATAGTTGAAGAAATACCGTGGCCTCGAAAGTCCTCCCAGTGTCCAAGACAAATCGGGAGCAAGGATTGAGTTTCAGCCGACATCTGAAGTTAAGTTTTCGGGAAATCTGCCAACCTGCCAGGGCCGTCCAGGAACTCTTAGGGTGGAACACGGTTCGTCTGTTCACTGACTTTCGTGTGTGGGGGCACGCCCTAAAAGGAGTTTCATGATGTCTAACGCTATTACAACGGGATCGACACAAAGAGGAAACACTGGCGCGACCGAAAATCATTTCGGTCGGTCGGTAGAGATCCAGGCTCAGATCGCCGATGCGAAGAAAATCGCGACCGCGACAGAAGCCGGCGAAATCTTGAACGTTTATCGGTTGGAACCCGTTGCGCCGCCCTATGATGCGCGTTGGGATCAGGCTCCATTTATGGGAACTTTAATCGTCGCTGCGCGGACCGCGGGAGATGCTCGACTCGTAGCTGCTGGCGCCGAGCTGAATTTCCAGGAAATCGATTCTCTGCCGGCTGAAGATGTCTCGACCAGGAATGCGAGCGCATTTCGAGACGAGAAGGCTTATACTGTCATTGAAGCGGAATACGGTCGGGAAGGCTTGCAGCGAGGGTTCCTTGAGGGCGAGATTCCGGTCGATACCATTCGACCGACGCAAGTTTGAGCGTGCGTAACGTGAGCGATGGGAATACTCTGTCCTCTCTGCAACATCATCGACCAAGTCAGGGTTTCGCGGTAATAACCGGAGCATCCTCAGGCATTGGTCGAGAGCTTGCAAAGCGTGCCGCGTCTGCCGGATTCGATCTCGTGCTCGCAGCAGACGAGGATCGAATTCACGATGTCGCGGTGGAACTGCGACAGATCGGCTCTATCGTTGATGCCATGTGCGTGGACTTGTCCACTATTCAGGGTGTCGATGACTTTGTGCACTTCGTCGAGGATCTGGATCGCCCGGTGGATCTGCTGATGGCCAATGCTGGCATCGATCACGGTGGAGCTTTCGTTGAAACGGATTTATCGCAGACACTTGCAGTGGTCGATACAAACATTAGAGGATCTGTGTCTCTGATCCATCAGATCGCCCAACGGATGGGGGCAAGGGGCGCCGGAAAGATTCTTGTCACCGCCTCGATCGTTAGTGTGTTACCCGGACCCTTTCACGCGACCTACTGCGCTTCCAAAGCGTTCCTGTATTCGTTCTCACAGGCTCTTCGGTACGAGATGAAGGAAAAGGGCGTGTCCGTTACTTGCCTGATGCCCGGAGTTACCGAAACGGGGGTATATGAGCGGGCGGGGATGCAGGAGACGTGGGTCGGTCGCTCCCGCAAAGCAGACCCCGCACTCGTTGCCAGGGTAGCTTTCGAGGCGCTTATGATAGGAAAAGCCGTGGCGGTCCCGGGCCTCGTCAATAAAATCGTGACAGGTCTTGCCGCGCTCGCACCAGTCTCTCTGCTTACAACAGTCCACGCGGCCGCAACTCGACGGAGGGATCCCGCGAGACGCGGTGACACCCGGTCAATGACGGGCAAACGTGCTGGCCGCGACGGTCAAGCTCATTGACAGCTGGGCAGGGAACGCTAGCAGACCGAAGCGAATCTAGTCGCCTTTGGTCTTCATCGCGTCGGTAACCTTGCGCTTGACCGGATCGGCGTTGGTCTCGCCAACTGCATCTTCTTCCGTATCCGGATCGTCCTTCGCTGGTAGATAACCTCTCGGTCTGTTCTCCTGTGGACCTTCCCAACGTGGCGACTGGTCCGTGGTGCCCGGTGCGCCGTCTTTCGGTGGATCGATACCCATCGTTGATCTCCTCTTTCCGCAGCCAACATCGCAAACCCACGGGAGTTCCGCGCTTAACCCTATTTCGGCGACAATTTTCAATGCGATGCGAATGGCTCTCCTCGTCCGCCAGCGTACAGACGCGAAGCCATCCGGGCAGAATGGAACTTGCGCTGACTGCACCGGTTCGCGCGCCATCAACTACGGATCTGTCCTGCTAAGGCGTGGTCAGTCTGTCGACAGCGAAGAAGTACAGCGAATGGCAGACCGGAAATCTGAACCGAAGAGCAACTTTCCTACCCCGATGGTTAGCAAGCGCCAGGACCGATCCGGCGCCCTTAACCTCGATGAGGTGGATATGAGCAAGGATGGTGTCTAAGGCGACGTCGCAGTCTCGAAGGGCCATGCCAGCACCTTCGTCAGCAACCTTTCGAAGACGGCACTGGGGAGAATACCTGATGTCGGATTACGCATGGAAAGTCACAGCACCGCGTCGGCCGGACTTCGAAGCTATCGGGACGCTCGACGACCGGGAAGCTTATCTGGACGCATCAGGCTTACCGGGAACCTCGCCGTCAAGGCCGATCATTGAGCGAACCTTGCGTGTGCAACATGAGGGGCAGGGTTACTACAAGGAGCCGACACACGCAGATGATCGGTGGTCGCTGCTTTGGATAGAGCTCGCAGGGCGGGGCTAAAGGCAAAGCGAAACCGGTCCGTCCTTGTGGTGGAACAACTGTCCTGAAACGTACGAAGATCTGCGAGGCCGGAACTCCGCTTCGGTCCAAAGGTTACAGCGATCGCCTCATCAGTCGGGAGTTCGTAATGAAACCAGCAATTGCCCTCGTCACTGGAGCAGGATCGGGTATTGGAAAAGCGGCAGCGCTGGCTTTGGCAGCAGATGGTTTGAAGATCGGTGTTCTCGGAGATACGCTCGAAGATATTTCTTCCACCGTGAGCCAAATCCGTGAGGATGGGGGAGAAGCCGTCCCGCTGCTGGCAGATATAGCAGATGAGGTAACGATGGTTGCTGCCGTTCAACAGCTCGTGGCGCAGTATGGCCGGCTTGATGTCGTCGTCGCCAATGCCGGCATCAACGGCGTGTGGGCGCCGATCGACGATCTGACGCTTGCCGAGTGGAACGAGACGATCTCCGTCAATCTTACCGGCACCTTCCTGACGATCCGCACGACCGTGCCCGAGCTTAAGCGCTCGGGCGGCGGCTCGATAATCGTTGTGTCGTCTATAAACGGGACGAGGACGTTCACAACGCCTGGGGCGACGGCCTATACGGCCACGAAGGCAGGACAGGTCGCCATGGTGCAGCAGCTTGCCCTGGAACTTGCACGCCATCACATACGCATCAACGCTGTCTGCCCTGGCGAGATCGATACGAATATCGAGACCAACACCAAGCTTCGAAAAGAAGACGAAACGGCGATACCCGTGGTTTGGCCTGACGGGCAAGTTCCCATCACAGGTGGGCGTCCAGGTCGCAGCGAGGATGTGGCGGACGTCATCGCTTTCTTGGCATCTGACAGGTCCAGGCACATCACGGGCTCTCCGATCTGGGTCGACGGCGGTCAAGGACTGCTCCGGTGATGGCCCCTATCGTTCAAGACAAAGAGGGTGATGTTTTGGTCGACTATGCATTTGGTCCTCTCATCTCGGATGGTGGTGTTGAGTTCCGGCTCTGGGCTCCCTTGGTCAAAGCCGTTTCCGTCAACATCGAGGGATGCGACTCGCGGCAGATGGAACGCTCAGGCGATGGATGGCATCGCTGCTTTTTGGTCGGCGTCAGGGCCGGCAGCCATTATAAGTTCGGCTTGCCGGATGGATCCGTGGTGCCGGACCCGGCGTCACGCTATCAACCTCAAGACGTCCACAGTGCGAGTGAAGTCGTCGATCTCAAATCTTTCGAGTGGACGGCCAAAGACTGGTCGGGACGTCCTTGGGAAGAGAGCGTCATCTACGAACTGCATGTCGGCTCTTTCACTCCGGAAGGAACGTTTCGGGCCGCGATCGGAAGGCTAGCCCATCTTGCAGAAATCGGTGTTACCGCAATCCAGATCATGCCGGTCAGTGATTTCCCCGGTCGGTATAATTGGGGCTATGATGGCGTTCTGCCCTATGCACCCGACAGCAGCTACGGCCGGCCCGAAGATTTCATGGCGCTGGTCGATGCTGCCCACCGGCACGGGATCAGCGTCTTCCTGAATGTCGTCTATAACCACTTCGGACGTGATGGAAATTACCTGCCGAATTACGCACCGCTATTCACCGAGCACCACAAGACGCCACGGGGCAATGGCATCAATTATGATGGCGAGGGGTCGAAGGCGGTCAGAGAGTTCGTCATCCAGAACGCGATCTACTGGATCACGGAGTTCAGGCTGGACGGACTACGTCTCGACGCCGTGCATGTCATCAAGGACGACAGTGAGGAGCATCTTCTCCATGAACTGGCCCGCCGGGTGCGGGAAGCGGCGGGCACCCGGCATATTCACATCATCGTCGAGATCGAAGATAACGACAGCGATTTGCTGGCGCGCGATGAGGAAGGTCGGGCCAGGAGCTTCACGGCGCAGTGGAACGACGATGTCCACCGCGTACTGCATATTGCTGCGACCGGCGAGACGTTCGGTTATTATCAGGACTACGCTGAGGACGACGGCAAGATCGGTCGCGCGCTCGCGGAGGGTTTCGTTTTTCAGGGCGAACATATGCCTTATCGGGGCGAGAGCCGTGGCAAGCCTTCGTCCGACCTGCCTCCTACCGCGTCCATCTCCTTTATCCAGAACCATGACCAGATCGGCAACCGGGCGCTTGGCGATCGGATGATCACATTCCGTCCGCTGGAGCCTATCAAGGCGGTGACTGCCGTCTATTCGCTGTCGCCTCAGATCCCGATGCTCTTCATGGGGGAGGAATGGGGAGCGCGCGAGCCGTTTCCTTATTTCTGCGATTTTGACGACGAGTTGAACGAGAAGGTCAGACAAGGTCGGCGAGAGGAGTTGTCACGCCTTCCAGGGTTCGATGCCGAGGACGCTCTTGATCCGACCGCGCTGTCGATATTCGAGATGGCGAAACTCGGCTGGTCTCACCGTGACAGTGCTGACGCTGTAGAAATGCTCGCATTCTGCAAGTCGCTTCTGAACTTGCGGCACCAGCGCATCGTGCCGCTGCTGCAAGGTGTGGGTGCTGGAAACGCGTCATTCCGTCATGACGGAGGCCTGACCATCGTTGACTGGACGCTCGCAGCTGGCTCCAGACTTCAGATCGTCGCGAACCTAGCTGACCAACCTGCAAAAATTCCGGCGCCGCCGACCGGCGAGCAGATCTATCTACTCGGCTCGGTCAGCGAGAACATACTTGCGCCGTGGTCCGTCTATTCAAGCATCAATCCCGCTCGAGAATAATGTAGGGGAGACATTATGGGTTCGCATCTCGACCTACTGGCCAAGCAACATGGTATCAGCCTGACGCGGCCGTCCCCGGATAATGTGGAAGTCCCGGTCTCCGACGAAACGAAACGACAGGTCCTTGCCGCCTTGGGCGTAGAAGAAAAATCTGCCGTTACACCGCTGAAGCAGAAGCCATCGAAGGCCATCCCGAAATCGTATTTGCCGGAAGCGCTCGAACAGGGACGTGTCTGGGGTATCAGCCTGCAAATCTACGAGTTGCGCTCCGAACGCAATTGGGGCATCGGAGACTTCGAAGACCTGATAGGTATGATCAGGCTGGGCTCCTTGCTGGGTGCCGACTTTATCGGGCTCAACCCGCTGCATGCACCATTCATCGCCGACCCGGATCGCTGCAGCCCGTACGAGCCTTCGAACCGGCAAATGCTCAACCCGCTCTACATCGCGGTCGATAAGGTACCTAGCTTTAAGGGCAGTCCGCAACTGGAAAGGCGGCTGAGGTCACTACGGGAAACCGACCTGGTCGATTATATCGGCGTTGCCGAGATCAAACTAATGGCCCTGCGGGAAATCTGGCGTTCCAAGCAGGGCTCCGCGGTAGGCACGTTAGACGGCGAGAGTTTCGACGCCTTCGTTCAAGCGGGTGGAGACGTTTTACGGCTGCATGCGCTTTTCGAAAGCTTGTCCGCGTTTATGGCAGAACGCGGAATTGGTGCAGGCTGGAAGGGTTGGCCGGTAGCATATCAGAGGCCCGATGGCCCCGAAGTTACTGGATTTGCGGAGGCCCACGCCGACGACATCCAGTTTCACATGTGGCTGCAATGGTTGGCACACCGGCAGCTCGGCAAGGCAGCCCAGGCCGCACAGGACGCAGGCTTAAAGATCGGTCTCTATCTCGATCTTGCGGTCGGAGAAGCCATGGACGGGTCTGCCACCTGGAGTGAGCAAGATGCCTACATCTCGGATGCAACAGTCGGAAGCCCGCCGGACCCGTTCGCGACCGAGGGGCAGGACTGGCATCTGGCTGCTTTCCATCCGGATCAGATCGCGTCTGGGAAGCAATCTCCGTACCGGCGGATGGTGACCGCAGCGATGCGTTATGCCGGCGCCGTCAGAATTGATCATGCCGCGGCGCTGCGACGGCTGTTTCTGGTGCCGCTGGAAAGTGCGCCCGACGGTGGCGCCTATGTGAACTACCCGCAAGACAAGTTGCTGCAAATCCTGTCGGATGCATCGGCAGAATTCCGCTGCGTCGTTATCGGCGAAGATCTGGGCATGCTGCCTGAAGGATTGCAGGACAATCTGGCTGAAGCCCAGATCTTGTCCTATCGGATCCTCTCTTACGAGCGAGGCGAGGATGGCTTCAAGCCTGCAGATGCCTACCCACGTCTGTCGCTCGCCTGCATCTCAACGCACGATCACCAGACTCTGGCGGGATGGTGGCGAGGGGCCGACATCAAGGCGCGGGCTGACCACGGAATCGTTCCGTCCGATGTGAGTGCTGCTCATGTTAAAGAACGCAAGCACGAGCGCGAGGACCTGAAACTCGTCCTCGCCCAAGCGGATGTAGAAGCGCCGCATCGTTTGCCGTCTGCGGCCGCGAATGACGAGAAGCTGAAAGACTTGGTGGTCAGTGCGCATCGATTCATCGCCAAAACACCATCGGTGCTCGCCGCTGTCCGGCTGGCAGATATGACCAGCGAGAAGCATCCAACCAACATTCCCGGCACAAGCGATACCTACCCCAACTGGAAACCGAAGTTGTCTGTCTCTGTCGAAGAGTTGGCAACCGTATCGCTCGTCAAGAAGATCGCCGAAGTTATGCGAGAAGAGCGCAATGAGCGGTTGAGATCGCACGGATGACAATTTCTTCTTACTCGAAGTCTTCTCCAACTCGTGGCGATGATTTTTTGCCACCATTACCGATTGACCTCGTTAACCATCGCTCGACCACTAAGATCTGGTCGATTTCGGTCTCCCCGCCATCTTTCTAGACGCCCTGTGCAGGAGCGCTCGCGTGAAGCGTTTCGCCATCGCGTCTTCGTGAGCAGCCTTCGGACGGCCTGTCACCAATTTTCCAGCAAAACTACCTAGCCGGCCCCGATAGCTGGACGAGAAGCGAAATCCTGAGACGTTGCTGTGAAAATGACCGATAGAGATCGCCTTAGTTGTCACCGATGCCGCCAAAGTCTTTGTCTCTCGTTCACCGGAGACAGGGCGCTCGGCAACATGGCTGGCGGTTTGGACCTTTGTTCGTCGAATTCAGGTATGCGGGCTGACAAGCATCGGGCCACGCGCGCTGTCACAATGGTCAAAGTATGAATGTTGACATCCGACGGAACTAATCGAAAACGCCGCGGTTTGAGCGCTGGTCGGTCGCCGACCGAGTCTTGCTCGTAGGAGGAACAACCATGGACGATAACAGTAGAAGTGATACGGCCGGAGCTTCCGCTTCGGGGTCCAGCACTGCCGGTAGGCCTCGCCCGTCGGACTTCGACAGATCGCCGGACCCAGCTGCAACCACGACGGATATCAAGGAAAAACTGTCGGACGACTTAAGGTCGGCCTCCAGTTTTGCCCGCAACGAACTCTCGGGCGCATCGGAGAAGGTTCAGGCTACCGCCAACGACCAGAAAAACGTCATCGCGACCAAAATCAGTGGAATTGCTTCGGCAATCGAAAAGGTGGCTGACGAGCTCGAGCAGGGCGACAACCGGGAGGTCGGGAAAGTCGCACGCAGCCTCGGCTCCGGCATCAAGAAATTCACCGACGAAATCCAGGATCGTAGCCTGGGCGAGATCGCCGGAATGGCGGAAGATTACGGCCGCAAGCAGCCGCTTGCCTTTCTCGGGCTCGCCGCCATCGCAGGTCTCGCCGCAAGCCGGTTCCTAACGGCATCTGCCCACACGACAAGTTCAGACATCGCTGGTTCGACCAAGACGAACCGAGATGGAGAACCGCAACCGATCGGCCTTACTCCGACCAGCACTCCATCGCACGGTCAGCCAAACACGGAGGGCCGCGTCAATGGCTAAATCGGCAGACGACAGATCGCTCTCCGAACTCGTGACAGGGCTTGTCGGCGATATTTCGAGTTTATTCCGCAAGGAGATCAACCTCGCCAAGACCGAAGCTTCCGAAAAAATGGCTCATGCGCTGACCGGCATCGAAGCATTCGCCGCGGGCCTCGTCCTTGCCATCTGCGCAATCGGCGTCTTACTCGCCGCCCTGGTCAACGGACTGACGGCCTTCCTCGTTGCCCGAGGCATGATGGAGCCAAGCGCAAGTGCGTTGTCCTCGGTCGTTGTGGGTCTCATCGTTGCGCTGATTGCCTGGGGACTGGTTTCCCGCGGGCTCGCCGCACTCCGGGGCAACAACCTGAAGCTTGAACGCACCTCCGCCTCTCTTCAGCAGGATGCGAAAATCGTAAAGGACAGAACGTGATGGCCTACACATCCGAAAACCCAAGCTCCGCAGAGATCGAACGCGAGATCGCCGAGGACCGCCTCCGGATCGAAAACAAGCTCGACGCCATCCAGCAGCGAATGTCGCCCGGCCAGCTCGTCGATGAGGTTATCAGCTATGCCAAGTCGAGCGGTGGTGGCGAGTATGCGTCCAACCTGAGCACTGCGGTGAAAAACAATCCCGTCCCGATCGCACTCGTCGGCGTTGGCCTTGCTTGGCTGATGGCTGGACCGAAGACGAGTGTTGCATCCTATGCGAAGCCGGAGGATCACCATTACCCTTTGGCGACCATTCAAGGCGAGGTCCGGCGATCCGGTCCCGTCACCGTGGATGGCGAAAACCGCTACAGCCATTTCACCGACAGTGCCGGCAGCCGTTACAAGGCGTTGACGGATGCAACAGGCCGGCGTGCCGGACACTTCATGGATGAGAGCGGCAAAACCTTCCGCGGTTTTGCGGATGCGTCTGGCCGGCACTATCATGACCTGCGTGACGAAGCCGGCAAGCTGTTCGATGAAGCGTCAGGCTGGATCTCCAGCACATGGCAGGACCTCACGCGCTCTGCCGGTAGAACCGGAGACACGGTTTCGCAGGCTGGCCGCAGCGCGATCGACACGGGCGCCCAGTTGAACGATGCGATCCTCAAGCATTTCAGGGATCAGCCCTTGGTGGGTGGAGCGCTTGCCTTCGCCGTCGGCGCAGCGATCGGCGCCGCCCTTCCACATACGAAAGCCGAAGACGAGGCGCTCGGATCAGCATCCGATGAGGTGAAGTCCATGGTTTCGCATCAGGCCTCGGAGACCTTGGACAAGGCCGAACAGGTTGCAACGGATGTCCTCGACAAGGCGGTCTCGATTGCGACAGACGTCCACGACACCGCACGCGATCGAATTCAGGAGGAAGCGCAAGGCTTGAAGGGTGCGCAGCCGTCGCCCGTCGGCAACGGCTAGTCCGCAAATTCGAGGGGTGTGAGCCGCGGTTCCGCGCCCCTGTCTTCGACGTCGGGTCCGGCTTGGTCGTAGCGCTTGTCACCCTTGCCGTGCCAGCAATGGCACGTCGATCAAACGAGAGAAACAAGCGGCCGCATCTTTTGTTTGCGCAGAGTGGCAGTAAGCCGGACGCCATGAGGAAATTCCAGTTGCGCATCGCCGAGTACAAAGTCACAGACCTCTTGCAATCCTCACATACCGTTGAAAAAACGCCGGTAGTCAGAACGCCAGCTGCCTTTATCGCGACTCGTCTCGCAGCATGCTTCGAAATGCGGAAAACTCTCTCTGTTACGTCGCCCTCGGCGAAAGTTCGGCGGCACGCCTTGCCAGATCGACCCGATGCCTTTCCCAACCATGGACCTTGTCCTGTTGCCGCCATGGGATTGCCTTCCTTACGAACGAGTCCCGCCATCCAGGCACTGCATGGGAAGGGGGATGGATGCATTGAGGGTCTGGACCGAAGCCTCCGATCGCCCCCGGCTGCTGGTCTCGTCACTGGACGCCATGCTCAAGCGCATCCCTCTCCCGTCAATTATTGAAAGTGGTCGACGAATTGATGGTCGGCAAGCCTTCGACCGGCGCGCTTTCGAGACGTTCGTACGCTCGACGGGCTACTGCGCAAAGAAAAGACCGAAGAGGCCGTCCGTGCCGTCCTCAACCTCGGGGTCGCGGGTATCATACCGGACGATTACGTGTCCGATCCCGCTGTCCGGCTCAATCTACATGCGCGATTGTTGCGTGCGAATTCCCTGAGGGAGGTCGACGAACTCGATGAGGAGTTTGACGACCGCTTCGGCGAGCCGCCAGAGGAGCTCTTGATCCTGCTACGCCTGACATTGCAGATTGCGGCAGGCCGCCTTGGCCTTGTCAAGTTGGACGAAGGCCCTAAGGCACTGGCAGTAACGTTGACCACGAAAACGCCAGCGAAAGCGATAGGAGCTCTGTCGAAAAGGCCGACGCTGTTCAACAGGGGAACCGTGTGATATTTCCGCGACCGACGTCCGATGGCCTGGAGCGTTTTTCATTTTTTGAAACTCTGCTTCCTGGCCGCTGAATGGCAGTAGAACAGAGATGACTAGCTGATCGCGATCAAACCGGTCAAAGCGACGAGGGTCTGATCGCGTCCCTCGAGGCATGGCCAACCAAGACGCCGTGCTGGAGGTCGGTGCGGGCGTGCTCGATTTCGATGACCGTATAGGCTTTCTCACCGCCGAAAATGGTCACTGTGCTGGCAAGGCCGATCACTGGCCGCTTGGCGTGAGCGAATTCCACTCCGATGTGGCGGGGCACCGCCGCATTGCAATATCGTCCTGCAAGCAAGCGGGTCCTATGCCAGAGCGACGATCTCACCGCGAATGCTGCTCGCTTGTGCCTGTTTGGGGGTTGGAAAGCGTGCTTTTGTCAGGTTCACCTTCCGTAAGGACAAAGAAATAAACGGCGCCGATGATCATTGCGATGCCGAATATCGCGCCGACAAATCGCAGCATGCCGCGGCTCGCTCGTTGGTCCGTATTCATCGGTAATCTCCTATTTCCGGTTGTCGAACAGGCCAAGCGCGCAAAAGTTGCAGCGATAGGTCAGACTCGCAAACCAGCGGAAAAGTCGAGTTCCTTGTCAGAGAAGCGGAACTTCTCGTGTCGGGTGCTGTTCGCGGGCCGATATCTGTCGAGGTATCGTAAACCCACACGAGGAGAACACGATGTTCAGTTTCGACAAGCGCCTGCAGTATCCGGTAAAGGTCGGATCGCCCGACCCGATCTTCGCTCGGATGCTCCAGCAGGCCATCGGCGGCGTTGAGGGAGAGATCCGCGTCTGCATGCAATACTTCTTCCAGGCTTGGGGAGCACGTGGCCCGACCACGAAATATCGAGATATGCTGCTTCATACGGCTACCGAGGAGATCGGCCATATCGAGATGCTGGCAACGGCGGTTGCACTCAACCTCGACAAGGCTCCGGCGAGTCTGGCGGAAGCTGGTGCAGCGGACGGCATCGTCGGCGCTGTCATGGGAGGCGAAAACCCGCGTCATGTGATCGAGGGCATGCTCCATCGTCATATTCTCTCGACCGGAATGGCGGCATTTCCTGGGAATTCTGAAGGGGTGCCCTTCGACATGTCCCATATTTATGCAAGCGGCAATCTTGCCGCCGACATGTACTGCAACGTGGCGGCAGAAAGCACCGGGCGCGTTCTTGCCACCCGGCTCTACAATGCAGCCCACGATGACGGCATGAAGGACATGCTGCATTTCATGATCGCCCGGGACACAATGCATCAACAGCAGTGGCTGGCGGTCATTGAAGAGCTTGGTGGAAACGAGGGTGCTCTGCCTATCCCCAACAGCTTCCCGCAAGAAAAGGAAGACCAGACCCACAATTACGACTTCTTCGCAACCGCCTCGGACGGCTCGGTGCCTCCACCTGCACGGTGGAACGAAGGACCGTCGATCGACGGTAAGGGTCAGTTCACCATCTTCCAGAACGAGCCGCTCGGCGAGGAGCCTATCCTGGGCCCTGCGCGACCTGACAGCGGCGCGCAGAACGAACAGATTGGCTGATCATCGGCATCTGCGGTCGTGGATGAGGTTTCGTCCACGACCAAAAGTGAAGGTGGCTTGGAACTCTGTCGCATGCGTCCAGTTCGCGGGGCTCACTGACAACGAGAAAGGGCTGCGTATGGCAAACCGGATCGTGATCATCGGCGGAGGTTTTGGCGGGTTGGCCTGCGCAAAGGAGCTTGGTAATGCCGATTACCTGGTGACCGTGATCGACCGGCGCAATCACAATCTTTTCCAGCCACTGCTTTATCAGGTCGCGACCGCCGCACTCTCACCCGCCGATATTGCCGAGCCTATCCGTAAGACGTTGGGTCGCTATCGCAATATCAACATGCTGCTGGCTGAGGTCGTTGGAATAGATCCGTCCGCCAAACATGTGCTCCTCGATCATGGTGGGACAGTCGAATACGACCGGTTGGTCATCGCGACAGGATCGGATTACAACTATTTCGGCAGAGATGACTGGCGTCCCTTCGCGCCTGGAATGAAGACGCTTCACGAAGCGCGTCTTGTGCGACAGCGTCTTCTCCTTTCATTCGAGCAGGCTGAGCGAACGAACGATCGCGACGAGCAGCGAGACCTCCTGACGTTTGTTGTGATCGGCGGTGGGCCGACTGGTGTCGAGATGGCCGGGGCGATTTCAGAGCTCGGCCGCTTCATGATCGATCGTGACTTTCGAAATCTGCAAGCGGAGCAGTTTCGTGTCATCTTGCTCGAAGCCGGCCCAGGCCTCTTGGCCGCTTTCCCTGAGAAGTTATCCTCCTATGCTGCAGACTATCTCGAGCGGATCGGTGTGCAAGTCCGTGTCGGTGAACGTGTTCTCAACGTCACCAGCCAAGGAGTCCAGCTCCAGAGCGAGTTCAGCACGACCGGCTGCGTCGTGTGGGGAGCAGGCGTCAAACCGTCCCCGGCATCGAAGTGGCTTGGGCTGACGGAAGATAGGGCTGGACGCATTCCCGTTAACGCGAACCTCCGCGTTACTGGGCTTGATGAGATCTATGCTCTGGGGGATACAGCTCTAACGGTCGGAACGAACGGCAGACCACTCCCTGGTCTGGCCCAGGTCGCCAAGCAGCAAGGCATTTATCTTGGGCGGTACTAGCACGAGGTAAGACATCACCATTCGTGTTTAAAAACCGCGGAAACACAGCCGTCATCGGGCGCAATGCCGCTGTCTTCGATTTCGGATCATGGACGCTGAAAGGACGGTTGGCGTGGCTGTTGTGGGCCTTCGTCCACGTCTATCTGCTCGTCAATTTCGAAAAGCGAATTCTTGTCAGCATTCAATGGTTCAGCCGCTATCTTACACGACAACGCGGCGCTCGCATTATTGATGAGCATCAATCGGAACTGGACGCGAATGACGTGTTTCAGGAGAACCAGACTGTAGGTTCGCCCGCTAACTTGTTAAGAAAAGGAGACAGCCGATGAGTGCTCAATTTTGGCTGCTTATTGTCGGATGTGGCGCAGCATTTTTTGGTTTTGCGATTTCCGTCGCATCGAAAATCGCGACGTGGGTCGGAGCGGTCATTCTTGTGGTCGGCCTGATCGGATTGGGTACTTATTTTTTCAACGGCAGTGAGAAGGCTGTTGTCGACCCGCCGGATGTCGGCACCCCCAGCCAAAAGTAGTGCGAAGACAGAAAAGGAATATTCCGGGTTGCGGATCAGAACCGGCAAGCTTTTAAGGAAGAAGGGACTGGAGCAAAACCGACAATCGGAGGAAAAGCATGAAGAGCGAAAATAAGCCAGGCAACCGGATTGCCGCTGTCCGGGCTATTTTGGTCGTGGTCGTCGCCGGCCTGTCGGCTTACATGGTGTCCCTGTCGCCTGTCGGGGCGGCCCCAACCGCCAACCCTCTCCGCATGCGATTGATCAGTCGAATTGAGTACCTGCCGATCGCCGTGCCCCATCAGCCGCGAAATTCGCCCTCATTGCTATCCGCGGGTTTATAGTTGAGGTCGAAATCCTTTTGATGTTTCTTGCCCGGTGGATCGCGGTGGACCGTCGCATCCTCCGAGCCGGTAATAACGGTCGGCTTGGCGCTGGCAACTCCGGTTGCTTTGCGATCGGCTTGCAATGGGGCGTACTGACCCTTTGCTTCGTCTTCAAATTTACTCATGACATCCTCCAGAGGTATTTGCGATATGGCAGCTAACCGGCCACGAGGGTCATAGTTCCGGCACGGCTCACCCCGATGGCGAAGAACCTCGTACCGAGTCGCTCGCGAAGAAGACGTTCAGGGAACTTTCGATATCCGACCAAGTTCGCTGGTCTCCGACAGAGGAGAGACCGGATGTCTGACAGCAAAACACGCGAAATTTTTGTGACTGGCCTCAAGAACGCCCACGCAATGGAAAACCAAGCACTTTCCATCATGAAGCCACAGGTGAAGCGCATCGAGAATTATCCCGATATCGCTGCGAAACTTGAAGAGCATATCCGTGAGACAGAGGGCCAGATCGGACGCCTGGAGGAGATCCTGACATCGCTCGCCGAAAACAATTCATCGCTGAAGGATGCAGCCCTGTCCTTTACCGGATCGATGGCTGCCCTTGGCCACACAGTCGCCGCTGACGAGATCCTAAAGAACAGCATGGCCAACTTCGCGTTCGAAAACTTTGAGATCGCAGCCTATAAGTCGCTGATTACGATCGCAGAACTCGGTGGTTTCGAGGGCTTGGTTGCGCCCCTCCAGGTCAATCTTGATCAAGAAGTCGCCATGGCCGCTTGGCTCGAAGAAAGTCTCCGACCGACGACGATCAAGTTCGCCAGCCTCAAGGAGGCCGGGCAAGCGGCCAAAGTGTGAAGACGCGGCGAATAGAGGACCCACCCCACCATGCCACGGCAAACCTGGCGCCACCTATGCGTTGATATGCAGCGGATGTTTAATGAACAGACGCCGTGGCATGTGGAGTGGATGGGCAGGGTTCTTCCTGCCATTGAGGAAGTTGTCGGCCGATATGCTGACGAAACCATTTTCACACGGTTTATGCCGCCGATCGATGCCTCGGCCGCCGTGGGGGCCTGGCAATCCTATTACGCGCATTGGCAAAGCATGACCCTTCAAGCGCTGCCCAGCGAGATGGTGGACGTTATCCCTCCGCTTCAGCGGTTTCTTCCTCCGGCACGGGTGTTCGACAAGACGACATATAGTCCCTGGACAGGCGGGCAGCTGCATCGGGTGTTATTGCAAGAGCGGGTCTCGTCGATTGTCGTGTCGGGCGGGGAGACTGATGTCTGTGTGCTAGCCACCGTATTGGGCGCCATCGATCTTGGCTACCACGTCACCGTCCTCTCAGACGCTGTTTGCGGCGGCGCAGATGCGACACATGATGCAGCTTTGAAACTGTTGAGAGATCGGTTTGCTATTCAGCTTGAGGTCATGACGACCGAGGGTTTTTTGATCATCGCCCGCTAGTTCGCGGGCGACGCAAGTTGGCTTAGAGGATCAAGAGTCCTCGTCATCCCAGCCCGCCGGGGCGCTGCTGTTCTTCTCCTGTCCTTGGCCGGCATCCCATTCCGCACTGGCTTCGGCCCATTGCTCCGCGTCCTGGCCATCCGGCCGCCCAGACTGCTCCCAGAGCTCGTAAGCCCTCTTCGATATCCATTCTTCGCGATCAGTACCCATATAATCCTCCCAACGATGTTTCGATTGGTGCCGGCGGGAAGCCAGGCCCCGCCGGCATCAATGTTCAGGCGCTCTTCTTTGCGCCCTTCGGGTTTGCAGACGATTCGCCCAGCTGCGTGAGAAGCTCGTCGGTTTCGAGCTCTTCCTGAAGATTGGCATCAAGAAGCGGGATCGCTTCCTTTAGACCGAGCTGTCCGGCCCAGCTTTTGAGCGTGCCGTAGCGGGCGATCTCGTAATGCTCAACAGCCTGGGCTGACGAGATGAGGCCAGCGTCCAGAGCGACCGAGCCCTTGAACTCGTCGATGATTTCCTCGGCTTCGGCGATAATGCCCTGAATGGCCTCGCAGGTTTTGCCGCGGGCAGGCTTGCCGAGTAGCTCGAATACCTGCTGCAGGCGCTCGATCTAACCCTCGGTCTGTTCCTTGTGGTTGAGGAATGCCGCCTTGCCCTCTTCGGACTGCGATGCCCGCGCCATTTTCGGCAGGGCTTTCAGGATCTGCTTTTCGGCGTAGTAGATATCCTTGAGCGTATCGAGAAACAGGTCGTCCAAAGTCTTCTCAGCCATAGTAGCTCCTTCCAAGTTGAAATTGGCGCTCACGAACTGAGGACGAAAGCGAAAGTTCCACCGGATGAAAATGAAGTTTGCGATTATTTTCGCCATGGCACTGCGTGGCAGATCGGTGGGCGATGGCCGCTTAAAGGATCAATTTTTGCGGGACGGCAGCCGCCTCAAGAGCCTCGGCGTGTGCGCCAACAAAGCTGCGCCTGCAGCGCAAAGCGATCGGCAGCGCGATCACAATCAGCCCGACTACATAGTCGAGAACTTCGTGCAGTCGGGTCGGAAGAAACCGTGTTATGACCTTTCCGGAAAATCGGCTGACTGCGAACATCCGTCGGAGCCTGGAGTTCCTTCGGCCAGAATTAAAATTTTTCGGTCGGAACTCGATCACTTGGCGGCTGTTTGTGACAGTGGCAGTGACAGCCTGGTGCGTCTTAAGCCAATCATGGCGACCCGGCCGCCATTCTTGTGGCGGCGCGAATTCCCCGCTAGCTTGAAGCGATTGCGAGGTTAATTTGGACAGCTCATTTCACCTGAGCCTTTTCAAGGGCAAGCACATCCTGATCGTGGAGGACGAGTATTTCCTCGCTGATGAAACCCGCCGGAAGCTTGAACGGCTCGGAGCGACGGTCGTAGGACCCGCCGGCAGCGTCGAAGACGCTCTTCGATTGATCGCTTCGTCAAAAATCGACGGAGCAATCTTGGATGTGCATCTTGGAGATGAATTCGTTTTTCCAGTTGCGGAAGAGTTGGACGGAGCCGACATTCCCTTCGTCTTCGCAACGGGTTATAACCCGTCCGTCATTCCGGCTAGGTTCTCAGGATATGCATTGTGCGAAAAGCCGACCGAGCTTGGAAAAATTGCGGCGGCGCTCTTTGGGCCGGATGGTGGCGCTGCACTGAACTGAAGTCAGCCGCCGTCAAGTATCGTCCAAAGTTGCAATCTGGCGCGATTAACGCGGCTTTTCATCGTCCCGATCGCACAGCCGCACTTTTGAGCCGCATCCTCGTAGCTCATGCAGTCGATAAAGATCATCTTGATCGCGGTTCGATGGTGTTCCGGCAGATCGGCTATTGCGCGTTCGAGCTCATGCCCGCGAAGGTTCCATTCCTGTGGGGGTGGAACGCTCACCTGTAACGCTGTGTCATCGGCAAAGCCAACATCCTCGCGCTTGGTCAATCCAAACTTCGTGCAAAACGTATTTCGCATGATGGTGTAAAGCCAGGATCTCAGTCGCGTGCCGCGCTGAAACTTCCCGGCATTGGCGATCGCCTTGAGGTAGGTCTCCTGCACAAGGTCATCGACATCGGTGGGCGAAGCGTGAAACCGTCGCGCGAAGTTTCGAAGTGCCGGCAGATGCTCAAGGAGCTCGATTTCGGTGAAGCCGGTCTGATTGTTCCGTTGCTGCATGACATCCTCCCGTTAGACCGGAAACAATGTCGCATTAGTATCGTTCCCACCGAATCGACTTGCATACAGAACCGTACGCTTGCGTACCGTTCTGCCCACTTGCTTCAACCTCAGTATCCGATGAGGTCTCGGATTGACGTGTCGCCACGCCCTTGCCAGTGATCAATGTTGTTCTAACTCCGTCGTCAGGCCGCTGCGATCGCCGGGACGGCTCCGAAACAGGTGCCTCAGTGATGCTGGAAGACCTATATCGTTTGCTGCGGAGCGGACACGTGCAGGCGCAAGGCGTGGGTGGATACCATGACCCAGCCGGTTGTGGTTATCGACCAGAACCTGTGCGTGACCACCGCGAACAACGCTTTTATCAAGGCGTTCACGGTGCAACGGGACGATATTCTTCAGCAAAACTTCTTCGGGCTGGGAAACGGTCAGTGGGATATAGCCGACCTTCGTCAGCTGATCGCTACCGTCATCCCCAAGGCCGCGGCTGTCGTAGGCTTTGAAGTCACACACGATCTTCCGACAATCGGCGAGCGAACGTTTCTTATCGACGCTCGCCGGCTCAATCACCCGGACGGCAACAGTTCGAATATTCTCGTCATATTCGAACTGTTGCCGTCACGAGGTGGAGTCCGCCTTCATCCTCGAAGAGACGCGCCACCGCATGAAGAACCTGTTCGCTGTCGTGCGGGCCCTTGCGATGCAAACAACGACCGACCGGCCAGCGGCCGAATATCGAGATGTCTTGTTAGATCGGCTGGAAGCGACCCTACGCGCCGAAGAAATTGCCATCCATGAGGGGGCAGCCAATTTCGAGACGTTGCTGAAGCGGTCCGTGGGACAAGCAAATGCGGATCGTATTCAGTGTAAAGGATCGGAACTTAAGCTTCGGAGCAAGGTGGTCGCCCCAAGCAGTATGATCTTTCATGAACTGACGACAAATGCATTCAAATACGGTGCTTTTTCCGTTCCGGATGGGACAGCACACGTGTCGTGGACGCTCGAAGACGGTCCAAAAAACCGGAAGTATCTTGTTTGCACCTGGCAAGAGAGAGATGGCACGGCGGTCGCTCAGCCTTCTCGCACAGGGTATGGCACCGAACTAATGAGGGGGACAAGCTCTCATCTCGGGGGAAGCGTGGAACACATCTACAACCCAACTGGTTTGTCCGTCACGATCAAAATCCCGGTGTGACATGAGCGAACCTGAGCACGATGGGCAATGAGCGTAACACGGTAGTGCTTGTGGTCGAAGATGAGCTTTTTATCGCACTGGAACTCGAGGGCGGTCTAAAGGCTGACGGATTTAGGATTCTGGGGCCAGTCGCTTCCGTCGAGGGCGCATTTGCTCTTCTCGATGAGCAGCGTCCGGACATAGCGGTGTTGGATTTCAATCTCGGCGGGGAAAAAGCTACGCCGATTGCTTTACGCCTCGATGAGTTGGGGATCCCATTCGTGCTCGCCAGCGGAACCGACAAGTCGGAGCTTTCCCGCTACGCCATTTTTGCCGACGCTCAGAACGCGGGAAAGCCGACCGACATCGCGTATCTCTCACAATTGCTAACGACTACTCTTGCTGCAAAATAACGTATTCTCACCACAACGTCCTGTCCCCATTATATGATGCAAGATCTGTCCCACCAGTAGGCGACCCGGACGAACCGCGCAGTCGTTTGCGTGGATCGCGCAGGAGTAGAAGAGAAAAAGGTGAGCGGAGAAAACCGATCTAAAAAACGGACGATCCGTATTGGAGCGACCGCGGTCATCGTCGCTATCGCGGCCGGTGCGGAAATTTATCTCATGGGGCTGGCGACAGATCCCGGGACAACGTCATCCGTGTCGACGCCCGCCCACGGCGAGCCAGAGAACGTTGCGGCTCCGGCCAACCCGGCGCTTCGGTCGAACTCCCAAGGCGATCGCCCCAGCCTCTCGAACCACTCGCGCTACAGCGTGTTGGGAGCTCGAGGACACGGTTGATACTCTAACAAAGCTGCTCAGGGACGTGGGGGCGGTATTTACCACCCAAATTGGAAGAGCCTTTCGCGGCCAGCACGTCTCTTTCTCGCACCCAGACCTTACCGTCTACATCTTCGCCCCGTCTAATCTGTGCTGCCGCAACGTCGCGATAAAACCCGGCGTAGCGAACAAGCCGCCTTAACGATTTCTCAGGTGGAGAGGCAGTTGCCTTCATCGCTTCGCAGGTGACAATCACCAGCCAGACCGACGACCCATCGGTCACAGCGATCTGTCCGTTCTCGAAGTAAATAAATGGTGCGGGCTCACACAGCCGGATCTCTGCTTCCTCCTCCATATCAGCCCGCCTTCTTCTTTTTGAGATCCGCTTCGACGCTTTTCCGCAGGGCATCCATGATATTGACGACATTGGAAGCTTGGGCAGCCTCTGCGTTTTTGCCCTTCGCAGCCTTCCTGGGCTTCAGCTCTTTCTTTTTCTGGGCGATCAACTTCAGCAGGTTTTCCTGGATCGGATCGCTGACCATGTCCGGTGACCATCGGGCCATTTTCTGTTTGATCAGCTTCTGAACCAGCGGAATAACGTCGTCATCGACTTCAGGATCGATATCCTCGAAATAATTCTCCTCCGGTCGCACTTCGTCGCCAAACCGCAGTGACCATAGGACGATGCCTTCGTCGCGTGGCTCAAGCACCACCGCCCGTTCGCGGCGCCCGATCACAAGTTTCGAGACGCCGACCACCTTGTCAGCCTTCATCGCATCCCGGATCACAGCAAAGGCCTCATGCCCAACCGGATCATCCGGCATCAGATAATGGGGTTTTTCCAGGTAGATCCACTCTATACTGTCGGCCGGGGCAAACTTGTCGATGTCGATTGTCTTCACAGTATCGATCGCCACGGCATCGAGATCGTCGTCGGTCAGGATGACATAATCATTCTCGCCGCGGGCATACCCTTTGGCCTCATTGTCGTCCTTGACTGGCTTACCCGTCACCGAGTCGATGTACTGTGAGACAATGCGGTTGCCGGTTTCCTTATTCAACGTGTGAAACCGAACCTTTTCTGCTTCCGACGTCGCCGGCATCATCGAAACCGGGCAGGTGACGAGAGAGAGTTTCAGGTAGCCTTTCCAATAGGGGCGCAGTGCCATGATCTTGCTCCCTCACCCTGCCTTGCGCTGCGGGGCAGCCTTCGAAGAGGCGGTCTTCGATGCCGCGCCGCGCGCAGCGCGCTGACGGCCACCACCCTTGTTGGCATTGGCTGCAGTGCGTTTCGGTTTCTCTTCCTTGGATTTGCTGAGCCCAGCGCTTTCGCGCAGCGCCGCAAGCAGGTCGTTTGGCTTGGACACCTCGACCTTCTTGCGCTTAGGCAAAGGCTTGCCTTCGATTTTGGCTTTGACCAAGTCGGCAAGAGCCGCTTCATAACGATCGTCAAAGGTTGCCGGGTCGAAGTCGCCCTTTTTTGTCGAAATAATATGCTTAGCCAGATCCAGCATCTCGCCCTGGATCTTGATCTTGGGCATGTCCTCAAACGCCTTCTTCGAGGAGCGAACCTCGTAATCGTAGTTCAGCGTGGTGGCGATGAGGCCCTTGCCATGAGGGCGGATGAGGACGGTGCGCATTCGGCGGAACAGCACGGTTCTGGCGATCGCGGCGACCTTGGACTCGCGCATGCCGTCTCTCAGGGCGGCAAATGCATCTGTGCCCATCTTGTCCGGGGTGAGGTAGTACGGCTTGTCGAAGTAGACATCGTCGACATCGGAGCAGGGGATAAAGGCTTCGACCTCCAGTGTCTTGTTGCTCTCAGGGATGGTTGCTGCCACCTCATCAGGATCGATGATGATGTATTGGCCATTCTCTATCTCAAAACCCTTGGTCTGCGCTTCCTTCGGCACGGGCTCCTCCGTGTCACTGTCGATAAACACGCGGTTGACCCGGTTTCCCGTCGCCTTGTTGATGGTGTTGAACGTGATCCGGTCAGAAGTCGAGGCGGCCGTATAAAGCGCTACCCCAAATGACACCTCGCCGAACTTGATGAAGCCTTTCCATTGAGCACGCTGACCGGCCATATCGAACTCCTCGCACAGGACGCAACCTATGCGATTCAACTGTGTGGTCGGCGACTCAGTTCCGACCCGAAAGTTGAATCATTTTCAATGACTTGATTCAATTGTCCACTGCAACCATGAGATTCAAATCAAGCCTCTGAATTCGATGAGTCTTTTCGGACGCGCGCGAGTTATTCGCTCATTGCAACCGATGGAGAATTCAGATGTCAAAGAGAGAACTGATCAATATCGGTGCAGACAAGCGCTACGTCCGTCGCGATGAAAAGGGCCAGTTCAAAGAGGGCGTCGATATCGGCCGATCGCTCTCGGCCGACAAGCGGCAGAAAGCCAAAACGGTCGCGAAACCGGGTGAGGGCGACAAGGGCGACAATCGTCCTGCAAAGCATTGAGGGCATCACGATGAGCAGTGGCGTGGGCGACCTTCGCCTCGAGACCTGGGCGAGAGCTAATTTCAAACTGCCCGCATCGCCTCGATGAACTGCTTCGCTTTCGCCGCGACCGTGGCGACATCGCTGCCCGGCTTGTAGATGGATCCTCCGATGCCGAAGCCGGCGGCACCTGCCTCGGTGAAGGCCTTCATGTTCTCAGGCGTCACGCCGCCGACGGCCAGTACCGGAATTTCCCTCGGCAGCACAGCCTTCCACGCTTTGATGACGACCGGCGGGATGGCCTCAGCCGGAAACGCCTTGACGCCGGTCGCCCCGGCACCGATCGCGGCGAAGGCCTCGGTCGGGGTGGCGACGCCCGGCAGGCTGACCATGCCCTTGGCGACACTCGCCTCGATGACCGAAAGATTGGCGTTCGGCGAAACGATGACGTTCGCGCCGGTGGCGGCGACATCGGCCACCTGGGCCGGTGTCAGGACCGTGCCGGCGCCGATCAGTGCCCTGTCGCCAAAGCGTTTCTGCAGCGCCTCGATGCTTTTGAACGGATGCGGCGAGTTAAGCGGTACCTCGATGATGCGCCAGCCCGCCTCGATCAGCGCCTCGCCGATCGGTTCGGCTTCCGCCGGCGTGATGCCGCGCAGGATGGCAATCAGATTGCAGGCCTTGAGGGCGTCATGAAAATTCATCGGAAACATCCTTACTTCGTCAGTTGCAATTGGGCGGCAATCTGCTGCACGCCAAGCTTGGCGGCATCGGCCGGGCTCGGCTCGACGGTGAGGTCGAAGAGCGGCGCCACGCGGCTGTAGCGGCTGTTGAGGATGTTGTTGCCGACAATCCCGATCGCCTCGCCCGGTACGAGCCAACCGGCGGCACGCGCCTGGCGGAATTCCGAGCCGATGACGAGACCCGAAACGTAATCGCCGATATCCTCGGACTTCAGCACTCCAGCAAGCACGCCGGTACGCGCACTGAAAACGGAGGACAGGAAGGCATCGGCGGCCCGGGCGTCGCTTGCAGCGAATTCGGCACCGCGATCGAAGGCTGGCCAGACAGGTTCTGCCCCGGCCCCCGGTTCGGCCGCTTTGGCGATGAAGAAATGCTTGGTCAGCAGCGCGAAGATCTCGCCCGTCGCATAGGTTTGGAAACCGGCGATGCGGCCGGCTTCGACTCGTGCCCATTTGCTGTGGGTACCGGGCAGGACGACGGTGCGGTCCCTATCCAGTCCACAGCCGACAATCTGGGTCTCCTCGCCGCGCATGACATCCGCGAAGGGCTTTGCCGCCGGATCGCGCATGCCGGGCAGGAAGGTGACGGCGGCACCGTTCTCGAGCGTGATCCGCCTTGTGCCGGCGGCCAGTTCGGCAAGGCCTGCCGGAGCATCGACATAAGGCACTTCAACCCAGCCGTTGCGGCTGGTGATCATGCCGCTGGCAAGGACCGGGAGGGGGCCGTGGGCAGTAAACCAGTCGCCGACTGTTTCCATCAAGGCAGCCTCAAAGGCGCCGTCCTTGACGAACTGGATGACGCCGCTCGTCGTGTCACGGCTGTCGAGTGTCTCACCTGTTGCCGAAACAAGTGCCGCACGCAGCGAACTCGTCCCCCAGTCAAGGATGATCGATACAGGATGCGGCATTCAGAATGTCCTTATTCACTGAAGTTAACCGGCAAAACGAGGTTCGCGGACGCCGCGAACGTGCGCATCGATCGCAAACAGTCCGCCTGCCAGCGGCTGGACCTCTAGTTCCTTCGGGGTCGCTTTCCAGACCGCTGTCGTCACATAAAGCGTGGACAGATCCGGTCCGCCGAACATGCAGCTACTGGGCCGCGCCACGGGAAGATGGATCTCTCGATCGAGTGTGCCGTCCGGCGAGAACCGGGAGACCTTCCAGCCGTCCCACATCGCAATCCAGATATAGCCCTCTTCGTCGATCGTTCCGCCATCCGGACCGTAGCCAAGCCCGGTCGTGGCGGTGAACAGTCTTTGGTTCGATATCGCGCCGCGCTGGTGGTCATAGTCATAAGTATAGACCTGCTTCAGAAGCGTATCGGCGAACCAGAACCGATCGTTTTCCAGTGACCAGACGAAACAGTTCGAGATGCCAATCTCACCGCGGATCTTGGTAAGGGCAAGGTCGGGGTCCAGCCGATAGAGACCAGCGGTCCTGTTCTCCAGGCTGTCGTCCATCGCACCCACCCAGAAGCGCCCTTTGCGATCGACCTTTCCTTCGTTGAAACGATTGCCGGGCAGATGAGCCTCCGGCCGGGCAATCCACTCGATCGTTTCGCTATCGAGATCGTAGAAGGCAAGACCTGAAGCAAAGGCCACAACGAGGCCTCCGCGCTCGCGAAGCGCGAAACTGGCGATGCGCTCCGGCAGATGCCAGATCCGGACCTCTCCGGTGGCCGGGGTCAATCGCTGCAGCTTCTTGCCTTCGATATCGACCCAGTAGAGGTTCTGCTCGTCGAGATCCCAGACCGGTACCTCACCCAGGATATTGGCACACTCGACGACACATTTAACTTCCGGTGAGGGCACGCGGTCTCGGTGGTCAGCCACGGCCACGACCTGCAGCGGACGAGCGGAGGTTATCGAGCAGGACCGCAATCAGGAGGATGAGGCCGCGCACCACATATTGGTAGAAGGCCTGGATATTGAGGAGGTTCATGACGTTCTCGGCAATGCCCATGATCAGCACACCGACGATGACGCCGGTCATCGCCGCCCGACCGCCCGCCAGTGAAACCCCACCGAGGACGCAGGCCGAGATGACGGAAAGCTCAAGACCGGTCGCCGCGTTGGGCTGGCCGGACGTAATGCGCGAAGCGAGAAGGATTCCGGCAATGGCGCAGACCAAGCCCTGCAGCGCAAAAATCCAGATGCGCATGCGCACGACATTGACACCTGCCAGCCGTGAAGCTTCCGGGTTGCCGCCGATCGCCAGCGTGTTCTTGCCGAAGACCGTGCGGTTCAGCACGAAGCCGAAGATGATGAACAGGAGGATCATGATCCAGATAGGGGTCGGGATCGTGAAGATCCGAGAAAGCGCGAGTTGGTAGAAAGCAGGATCATTGATGCCGACGGCTCGGCCATCCGATGCGATCAGCGCGAGGCCACGTACGATCTGCATCGTAGCGAGCGTCGTGATCAGCGCATTGATCCGAAACCTGGCAATGACGACGCCGTTGACAAGGCCGACGACGCTGCCGGCAAGAAGCGCGGCCAGAAGCCCAAGCACGATAGACCCCGAGGCATTGGACACCATGACGGCGATCATGCCGGAAAACGCGACCGTCGAGCCGACCGAAAGGTCGAAGTCTCGGGAGGCAAGGCAGAACATCATCGTGCAGGAGACGATCCCGATCGTGACGACAGACTGCAGGAGGCCGAGCATGTTTCGTTCGGTCAGGAAATTCGGAACGAAGATCGATACGATTACGAAGGCGACGGCAAAGATCACCACCAGCCCCTGATCGCCGAGAAGCAGCTTTTTCAACGAGTTCATCGATTCCGTTCCTGAAATTAGATTGTGCCGGCGGCGTTCTTGTCGGGCAGGGCGGCGGTCAGAATCCTGCGCTCGTCGAACTCCGAGCGGGGGATGTCAGCTGCAACTCGTCCCTGGCACATGACAAGGATACGATCCGAAATTCCCATGACTTCCGGCAGCTCGCTCGAAATGACGATGATCGCCATGCCGCTCGCGGCCAGTTCATAGAGGATCTCGTAAATCTCCGATTTTGCGCCCACATCGATGCCGCGCGTAGGCTCGTCGATGACGAGAACCTTGACACCCTGTTCGGAAAGCCAACGGCCGAGGATAACCTTCTGCTGGTTGCCGCCCGAGAGATTGATGATGTCCTGCTTGCGCGAGGGAGTGCGGACCCTGAGCTTGGCAATGAACCGGTCGGCGACCGCAGCTTCCTTCTTCGGGCTCAGAATACCGAGGGGCGAGAAGTGTCTCCGCGAGGAAATGGCGATGTTCTCCTCGATCGAACGTCCCTGGATGATGCCGTCGAACTTTCGGTCCTCCGGACAAAGTACCATGCCAGCGTTGATCGAGGCCTTGGGATCGTTCGGAAGGATTGTCACGCCATCAATGCTGACAGACCCGTTGTGGCGATGATCCGCGCCGTAAAGCAGGCGGGCCATCTCGCTGCGACCGGCGCCGATCAGGCCGAAGAAGCCGAGAATTTCTCCCTGCCGGACGGAGAAGCCGACCGGTGTCGCCAGCTTGCGGCCGGAAAGGTCATTTACGTCCAGTCGCGGCGGCCCAAGCGGGCGCTCCCGCCAGCCCCAGATATTGCTGATCTCGCGGCCGACCATTTCGGCAATGATCTGATCACGCGTCGTCTCGGCGATCTTGGGATGATGTGCTGCCAGCTTGCCGTCGCGAAGCACGGTCAGGCTGTCGCACAGGCGAAAAATCTCGTCGAGCCGATGCGAGACGTAAAGGATGACGGTGCCCTTCGTTTTCAACCTCTCGATCAGCGAAAACAGGATTTCGCTTTCCCGCGAGGAGAGCGATGATGTCGGCTCATCAAGGGCAATGACGCGCGCCTCGAGCATCACCGCCTTGGCGATCTCCACCATCTGACGGGCGCCGATCGAAAGCGCCGAAACCTTCGCCGTCGGATCGACATCGATGCCGATCTCCTCAAGTCTGGCGCGAACCGTTTCCACCAGCGTACGGCTGTCGATGATACCGGCCTTTCCCGGGAAACGGCCGAGCCAGAGATTTTCCGCGACCGTCAGTTCCGGAACGAGCTGAAGCTCCTGATGGATAACGATGACACCGGCATGGAAGGCATCGCGCACGGAGCGATAGTTCTGTTCCTCGCTGTCGAGAAGGATGCTGCCGGTATCGGCAGACTGGTCGCCGGACAGAACGCGGATGAGCGTGGATTTGCCGGCGCCATTCTCGCCCATCAGGCCGTGCACCGCGCCTTTCTCAACCGAGAACGAGATGCCGGACAGCGCCTGCACGCCCGGATAGCCTTTGGAAATGTTATTGAATTCGAGAAAAGCCATCACCGCCTCATGATGCTGGAGAACCGTCCCGGCAATCTGGTCAAGGCCGGGACGGCGATCGCTTGTGAAGCAGCTATTCGATGCCCAGATCCTTGCGGACAGTTTCATAGTCGCCGCGCAATGCCAGGGAACCGGCGGTCAGCGTCAGCTTCGGCGGTTCCTTGTCGTTGGCAATCCACTCGTACATGTTGAGTGCAGTTTCATAGCCGTGGCGCTTGGGAGAGATAATGACCGTGCCGAAGAAGCCGGTCGCGGCAGGCTTCTTGAACTCGTTGATGGCCGATTCAGCGCCGCCGATGCCCACGCCGATCATATTGTCGGGGGTGACGCCAACCGATTCCGAAGCGCGTACGGCGCCGAGAACGGCCTCGTCATTCAGTCCGAATGCGATCCAGTGCTTGATGTCTGCATGCTTGTTGAGAACCGTCGTTGCAGCATTGAGCGCGGCTTCGGTATCTGTTTTCGCTTGCGGAGCGTCATAGATATTCTCGGCCGGGAAGCCGGCGGCCTTCAGCGCGGCGATTGCGCCGTCTACCCGGTCGACTGCGGTCGGAAGCTGATCGTAGGAAACCCGGATCGCACCGACTTCCTTCATGTCCCAGCCGCGCTTCTTGATCTCATCAGCGAGTGCCTGCCCGACGGTTTCACCGATCTTGGTTGCCGAGATGCCCATATGCACCACGTCTTCCAGCGGTTGGCCATCTGCGCCCACGAGCCGGTCGTCGACCGTCATCAGTTTCAGATCGTTCGCCGTTGCCTTGGCGACGATGCCGGGACCAAGCTTGACGTCCGGAACGCAGATAATGAAACCCTGCGCGCCTTGGGCGCCGAGATTGTCGATCGCCGATTGGACCTTCTCGCCGTCCTCAGCGCCGATCTTGACCAGGGTAAAGCCCTTTTCCTGAGCGGCCTGTTCGGCGAATTTCCATTCATCCTGGAACCAGGGCTCTTCCGCCTGCTTGACCACGAAGCCGATCTTGACATCCGCGGCCCACGTTGTGGTTGCCGCCATAGCGATGGCGCCAGCCATGAAAAATGCCTTCAATGAACGCATGAATTCTCTCCCTCTTCTCCGCGTGCCTCCTCGCGGTCGCATTGACTATCCAGTAAATATCATACCAGTCAACAGATATGTATGATATTTATTTGCTGGATTTTCACGTCTCGCTGATCTCGGAAAGCTTGCGTGCCCTTCGCAATGCATCCGTCATTTCACTTCGAGCCACTCCGATAAGCTGTTCCATGGCGTGGCGGGCCGCGTCGGGCCGGCGCATTCGAATGGCCTCGAGCACATCCTGGTGCGTGAGTATTGCCTGTTCATGCGACTGGCTGGCTCTGTTGGTGAGCCGGAAGCTTGCCAGGAGCGCGGCGCGGATAGCGCTGGCAAACTGACGATAGACCCAGTTGCCGCTCGCATTGATGATCGCCGTATGGAATTCGAGGTCGGCACGGCTCCAGTCCTCGGTGTCGCGGGAATTGGCCTCGACCATATCCTCGAATGCCTTGGATATCTGGTAGAGTTGGCGGGCGTTGGCATTGGCCGCCGCCTGGGCTGCGGCCGCCGGTTCCAGTAGCTGTCTGGCGTCAATCAGCGAAGAATAGAAGGCATCATCGCCACCGACGGCCAGCATGACATCGAGCACGATCGGATCGAGATAGTTCCAGTTTTCCCGAGGTAATACGGTTGTCCCCGCGCGTGTTCGCGACCGAACCATGCCAAGCGCCGAGAGGTATTGCATGGCTTCACGTAGGCTGGTGCGGCTGACGCCGAACTGCTCCGTCAGTTCCGCCTCGTTTGGCAATGTCGAATTCTCTGCGAATGTGCCCGACACAATCATTTCAACGAGACAGTGGAGAAGCGCCTCTCTGACACTCCTCTTGCCACGCTGGGCGATCGGGGTGCCGTGTTCCGTCAGTATCTGGGTCATGGATCCGCTTTTCACGCTGTTCCCCTTGTGCCTATTCGCCATCAGGCTCCGCTTCGACCGGTTAAGATTGTTTCGCCACCTAGTCGCGCGAAAGCCGACGTCAGCGTAATATGAATGATACGATGATCACGATCAAATCTAAAAATAAATCGTATTTATATTGACATTCATCATGCGGTTTTTATTTTGGGAATGCCGGGCGGTGGAGTGCGCGGCCAGTGAGAGAACCAATCTTGAGGGAGGAGCAGATGAAGCTCTTTGGACAGGCGGCATTCTTGGCGGCCGCGGTGCTGGCGGGGATCCCGACAGCCAATGCGCAGGATGACCTGAAAGTCGGTGCGATCTACATGGACGCCCAGGGCTTTTATGCCGGTGTGCGCAAGGGCATCCAGACCGGCGCGACCGAAGCGGGGCGGAAGCTCGATGTGGTCGAGACGAATGCGCAGGGTGATGTCAGCAAGGAGTCAACGTTCATCGATTCGCTGATTTCGGCTGGTGTACAGGCAATCATCGTCTCGCCGGTTTCCGCCGACGGCTCCTACCGTGCCATTCGCCGCGCGCATGATGCCGGCATTCCGGTCGTCTGCTACAATACATGCCTTAACGACGAGGACATGAAGGAATATATCTCGGCCTATGCGGTCGGCGACCCCTTCGAATTCGGTCATAAGCTCGGCGTTGCCGCAGCTGACTATTTCATCGCCCAGAAGAACGAAGCACCTAAGATCGCAGTGCTGAATTGCGAGTTTGTCGAAGTCTGCGTAACGCGACGCAAGGGCTTCGAGGAGGCGCTGATGGCCAAGGTTCCGGGCGCGAAAATCGTCGCCAACCAGGAAGGTGCGGTCCTCGACAAGGCTGTCTCCGTGGCCAGCACCATGCTGTCCTCCAACCCCGACATCGATGCGTTCTTCGGCGAAGCGGGCGGTGCGACGCTTGGTGCGGCGCGTGCCGTCAAGAGCCAGGGCAAGACCGGACAGGTCGTCGTCTTCGGCGGTGATATGACGACCGAAATTGCCCAGGAACTTTCCGACTTTTCCGTCATCAAGGCTGTCGTCGATATTTCCGGCCAGGGCCTCGGCAAACTCGCGCTCGAGCAGGCCATCAAGTCCATCGATGGGAATCCCCCGGAAGGCATCAAGGTCGCCTATGACATTGATGTCTATAAGTCGTCCGACGACGGCAGGGCTTGGCTTGAGGCGCACGCCGACGGCGTTCCCTGATCGGCCGCACCATTAAGCAGCCCCGCCGCATGAATTGGCGGGGACGCGGTTTCAAATGCGATCCGAAGTCAGCGGCGGCCGGGTACCGGCAGCATTGCCTCCAACGGAAAGACCTATGACTGCAGTTTCCATGATCAACACGGGCGAGGCGACCGCCGTCGCGTCCATCAACGGCTGTACACGCCGTTATCCGGGTGTCCTTGCTCTGGACAATGCGACATTCGAAGTTGCGCCCGGTGAGGTGAGGGCTCTGCTCGGCAAGAACGGTGCGGGGAAGTCCACGCTGATCCGCATGCTGACGGGGGCCGAAATCCCCGACAGCGGCACCGTGCTGATCGCTGGACTGGAGTTGACCCAGACAGGTTCCGGGCGGGCGCAAGAAGCCTTCGAGAAAGGCGTGCGCGTCGTCTATCAGGAACTCAGCCTAGTTCCCGGCATGACACTGGCGGAAAATCTCTTCCTCGGCCGCTGGCCGCGCACGAATGGCGTCATCCAGTATTCCGCCATGGAAGCGGAGTCGCGCGAAGCCATGAGCCGCCTTGGCCTCGATCTGCCGCCCGGCCGTCTGGTGACGGGTCTCAGCCCGGCGGAGCGCCAGCTTCTGGAAATCGCCCGCGCCATGCTCGGCACACCAAAGCTCGTCATTCTCGACGAGCCGACCAGTTCGCTCGCGGCGGCGGAGGCGGAAAAAGTCATGGCCGCGGTGACACGCGTCGCTGCACAAGGCATCGCGGTCATCTATGTCAGCCACCGGATGAACGAGATTCGCCAGATCGCCCATTCCGCCACCATTATGCGCGACGGCAGGATTATCGACACGGTCGATGTAAAAGGGGCCGACACGCGCGAGATCGTGCGGCTCATGCTGGGTTCCGAGGCGTCTCAGGCCGCCGTCCTGGAGAACCGAAGTCAGTCTGAGACCGTTCTCGAAGTCAGGGATCTCGCACTCGCTCCCAAGCTTTCGTCGATATCCTTCTCGCTCAAGAAGGGAGAGGTGCTGGGCATTGCCGGTCTCCTCGGCTCAGGCAGGACCGAATTGCTTCAGGCCATCATGGGCGTCCGCCACTTCGAAGCAGGTGACATTCTGGCCGGCGGCCAGTCGGTAAGATCGGCCGGTTACAGGGAGATGGTCAAACGCGGCTTCGGCTATACGCCGGAGAGCCGCAAGGAAGAGGGTACCGTGCCGCTTCTCGGGGTCGACGAAAATACGCTTTCCACCAATTTCGCAGGCGTCAGCAAGAGCGGTGTTCTTTCGTCGAGCCGCATGGCGGAGGCGACGCGCAGGATCATTGACCGGCTCCATATCAAGACCGCCCGCACCGACACGCCGATTGGCACACTATCTGGTGGCAATCAGCAAAAGGTCGTGATTGGGCGGTGGGTCTACGCCGGCAGCCGGATCCTGCTGCTCGACGAACCGACGCGCGGCGTTGATATCGAAGCCAAGGCACAGATCTATTCCATCATCCGGCAACTCGCCGCGGAAGGCCGCAGCGTCATCTTCGTGTCAAGCGAGATAGAGGAACTGCCGCTCGTCTGTGACCGCGTGCTCGTCCTGAGAGACGGAACGCTCCAGGAAGAATTCAAATCACCCGACATAGACCAGGACAGCCTGATGGCAGCCTGCATTACCGGACATTGAGGGAGACAGACGATGTCACTCGACCACGCCGCCAAGCCGGCGGCTTCCGAAAAGCCCAAGACGTCAAGCTTCACCTTCTCGCAGCATATGAACGAGCTCAGCCTGTTCTTCGCGATCGTGGTGCTCTACGTGATCTTCGCCTCCACGGCGCCCGGCTTCATCTCGTTCAACAATCAAGTCAACATCCTGCGCGATGCTGCGACGATCGGCATTGCAGCCTGGGCCGTGACGCTGATCATCATCGCTGGTGAGATCGATGTCAGTGTTGGCCCGATGGTGGCCTTCATCTCCGTCTCGCTTGCCTTCCTTCTGCAATGGGGCGTTCCCACACCACTGGCCTTTGCTCTGGCAATCGTCTTCGGTGCACTGCTCGGCGCTGTCCCCGGTGTCCTGCGCGCCTATTTCGACGTGCCCTCTTTTGTCGGCACGCTCGGCATGTGGAGCGCCTTGCGCGGCACGGCACTGTTCGTCACGGATGCGCTGCCGGTTTCGATTGGCCGCAACGATATGCTGGATGCGCTGGACCGCTCGGTTCTCGGCATTCCGCCGGCGGCGATCATCATGCTCGTGCTGTTCGCGGTCTTCGCCTTTGTCAGCCGCAAGACGGCTTTCGGCCGCTCGGTCTTTGCCATCGGCGGCAATGCCCATGCCGCCTTCCTCAGCGGTATCAGCGTATCGCGCATCCGCGTCGCATTGTTTGCCATCGGCGGCGCGATGGCCGCCATTTCCGGGATACTTCTGGTTTCGCGCCTCGGTTCGGGTAATGCCACGGCGGCAAACGGCCTTGAATTCGATGTCATCGCGGCCGTCGTGGTCGGAGGTACTGCCTTGTCCGGTGGACGAGGCTCTATGCTCGGCACGCTTCTCGGCGTCCTCGTCATCACCCTGATCGGCAACGGTCTCGTCCTGCTCGGCATCAACCCGTTTTTCCAGCAGGTTGTCCGCGGGCTGATCATCGTCATCGCCGTGCTTGCCAATATCCAGGCGATCAAGCGCAGCCTGTCGCGGAACAAGGAATAGCGGACATGGCGGCCATCAACCTGAAATCCGGCTCGCTTTCTCTAAGGGTCTCAACGCAGGGCGGCCTGATCCTCGGCTTCTGGCAGGACGGGGACCGAGGACGTATACCGCTGCTACGCGACGCGCCGGACGCTGCGGATGCCCTTTCGTCCTCCTGCTACCCGCTCGTCCCCTTTGGCAACCGCGTCAGGGACAACCGTTTCGAGTTTGAGGGCAAGGAATACAGCTTCGATCCGAATACGAGCTGGGATCCTCATTATCTTCACGGTGAAGGTTGGCAGTCCGAATGGAGCGTCGAGGAGCAGGCGGACGACCGCGTGGTCATGAGCTTTGATCACAGCGGCGGCAACTCGCCCTATGGCTATCGCGCCACGCAGACATTTTCGCTGGCTGGCGATGCTTTGCAGCTGACCCTTTCTGCCGAGAATGCGGGAGATAGGGCCATGCCCTTCGGCCTCGGCTGGCATCCCTACTTTCCGATGACGCCGAAGACGGCGCTGCTTGCACCGGCGAGAAAATTCTGGACCGAAGTCGAGGGCTGGCTACCGGGCGAGGCGACCGCGATCCCCGACGATCTCGATTTCAGCAAACCGTCTCAACTGCCGAATCGCTGGGTCAACAACGGCTATGAGGACTGGACGGGCGAGGCCGTCATCTCCTGGCCGGAACATGATACGCGACTTGTTCTGCAGGCAGATCCGCTTTTCCGCCACGCGTTCGTCTTCGTATCGGACACCGAATTCGATCCGCAGTTCCGCCGTGACTATTTCTGCTTCGAGCCGATGTCGCATCTGGCGAACGGCCACAACCTGCCGGATCTCGGCGGACTTAAGATTCTTCAGCCCGCAGAGAGCTTGTCGGGCAGTGTTCGGCTTCGGCCTGAAAAGTTGCAGTGATGAGCATGTCCTTTGGGAGCGCAGATGTCTAAGGAAGGTCGTTTCGACTACATCATCGTCGGTGGCGGCAGTTCTGCCTGTGTGGTTGTCGCACGGCTTGTCGCCGACGGCCGGGCACGCGTACTGCTTCTGGAGCGCGGCCCCGCCAAACCCAATCCGATCATGAACTTTCCCGCCGGCTACATGAAGTTCCTGGCCAAAGATACCTATCTGGCCATGCACAAGACGAAGCAGCAGCCGCAGCTCGACGGTCGCGGCCCGATCGTGCCGCAGGGCAGGGTTCTGGGTGGCGGAAGCACGGTCAACGCGATGGTCTATATGCGCGGGCAGGCTGCAGATTTCGACGTCTGGAACGAGCTTGTCACAGCCCCGGGCGCCAACAATGATGGTGCCTGGTCCTATCGTGATCTCCTCCCTTACTTCAAGGCGCAGGAGGATAACGATCACCTTGCGGGCGAGTATCACGGTGTCGGCGGCCCGCTGAAGATCTCGCATCTTGGCCATACGAGCCCGATGACCCGCACCTATGTGAAGACACTGCAGAGCATGGGCATTCCCTACAACCCGGATTTCAACGGGGCCGGGCAGTTCGGCGTGGGGTTCATGCAGCACACGATCGACTGGCAGACGCGCAAACGCTCCAGTGCTGTCGATGCTTTTCTGGCGCCGGTAATGAACAACCCGCTTCTGACGATCGAGACGGGCGCGACCGTGACGAACATCCGCATGGACGGTGATCGTGCGGTTGGTGTCGACTATGTTCAGAAGGGTATCTCCAAGTCTGCCGAAGCAGGCATGGAAGTCATTCTCGCGGCCGGTGCCTATCAGACGCCGAAGCTGATGATGATCTCCGGCATCGGCCCCGATGACGAGCTTGCAAGGCATGGCATCAGGACGGAGATCGCGCTGCCCGGTGTCGGCAAAAATCTTCAGGATCATTATGAATGCCCCGTCGTCGCAACGACGAAGGGCTCTTTCGGCTATTATAAGCAGGATCGCGGCTGGCCGATGATCAAGGCCGGTCTGCAATATCTGATGTTCAAGTCGGGCCCGGTCTCGACCACGGGCGTCGAGACCTGCGCCTTCTACGATCCCGACGGACACAACGAACGGCCTACCATCCAGATGTTCTGTGTGCCGACCGTTTATCTGGACCGCGACGTTATGGGCACAGAGCCGGGCGATGGCGTCACGATCAATTCGCTGCTGTTACGACCCAAGGCGAGGGGAACGGTGACACTGGCATCAAGCGATCCGTTCGCCGATCCAATCGTCGACACCCAGATTTTTGGCCACCCGGACGATTTAAAGCTCACCATGGCGAGCTTCCGTTTCGCTCGCGCCGTACTCGACGCATCGCCGATGCGCGATCTGATCGACAGGGAGATATTCCCTGGTGCCGACGTGGTAAGCGACGAGGCGATCGCCGCCCATTGCAAGCGGACCGTCAAGACCGGCTATCACCCGGTCGGGACCTGCAAAATGGGACATGACGGCGATCCCGAAGCGGTCCTCGATAGCGACCTGAAAGTTCGAGGAGCGCGGGGCCTCAGGGTCATTGACGCTTCCCTCATGCCGACCATCGTCAGCGGCAACACCAATGCAGCCGTTCTCGCCGCAGCCGGAAAAGCGGCAGACCTCATTCTCTCCTGATCGGACATACCCATGAAGATCACCAAGCTGATTACCTATATCGTGCCGCCGCGTTGGCTGTTTCTGAAGATTGAGACCGATGAAGGCATTTGTGGCTGGGGCGAACCGGTCGTCGAGGGCAGGGCCCTGACCGTGGAAGCGGCCGTGCAGGAAATGGCGGACTACCTGATCGGGAAGGATCCCTTCCTGATCGAGGATCATTGGACGGTCCTTTATCGCGGCGGCTTCTATCGCGGCGGCGCCATCCACATGTCGGCGCTTGCCGGCATCGACCAGGCGCTCTGGGACATCAAGGGCAAGGCGCTCGGTCAGCCCGTTCATTCGCTGCTGGGCGGACAATTGCGCGACCGGATCAAGGTGTATTCCTGGATCGGCGGCGATCGGCCTTCCGATGTCGCACAAAACGCCAAGGACGTGGTGGCACGCGGCTTCCAGGCGATCAAGCTAAACGGCTGCGACGAAATGCAGATCGTCGACACCAACGAGAAGGTGGAGAAAGCGGTCGAGACGATCGCCATCATCCGCGAGGCTGTCGGTCCGCATATCGGCATCGGTGTCGACTTTCACGGTCGAGTCCACAAGCCAATGGCAAAGGTGCTGGCGAAGGAGCTCGAGCCCTACAAGCTCATGTTCATCGAGGAGCCCGTTCTTTCGGAAAACAAGGAAGCCTTGAAGGAAATCGCCAATCACTCTTCGACCCCGATCGCGCTCGGAGAGCGGCTTTATTCCCGCTGGGACTTCAAGTCAGTTTTCGAAGGGGGCTATGTCGATATCATCCAGCCGGATCTGTCCCATGCCGGTGGCATCACCGAATGTCGCAAGATCGCAGCGATGGCGGAGGCTTATGACGTGGCGCTGGCGCCGCATTGCCCGCTTGGTCCGATCGCGCTTGCGGCTTGCCTTCAGCTGGATGCCGTCTCCTACAACGCCTTCATCCAGGAGCAGAGCCTCGGCATTCACTACAACAAGGCCAACGACATTCTCGATTATATCTCCAACAAGGACGTGTTCCAGTATGCGGACGGTTTTGTCAGCATTCCCCAGGGACCGGGCCTCGGCGTCGAGGTCGACGAGGCCTATGTGATCGAGCGGGCGAAAGAGGGGCATCGTTGGCGCAATCCGATCTGGCGTCATCCGGACGGCAGCTTCGCAGAATGGTAAGGATGGGCATACGATGACGGGACGGCTTTCAGGCAAGCGCATCTTCGTGACAGGCGCGGCACAGGGTATCGGCCTTGCGATGGCCAAGGCTTTTATGCGTCAGGATGCGGCGCTGTTTCTCGTCGATCGCGATGCCGCACTCCTGGAGCGCGAGGCCGTGGCGCTGCAGCAGGCAGGCGGATCGCTCGGCTGGCTCGCGGTCGATATTACCGATGCTGCGGGCGTTACTGCAGCCGTGCGTGATGCCGGCGAGAAAATCGGCCGGATCAACGCGCTCGTCAACAATGCCGGCGTAAACGTCTTTGCGGAGCCTTTGGAAACGACCGATGAAGAATGGAACCGCTGCTTCGATATCAACCTGAAGGGCGCATGGAACTGCTGCAAGGCTGCCCTTCCGGGTATGATTGATGCTGGCGGCGGCGTCATTCTCAACATTGCCTCCACTCATGCTTTCACCATTATTCCTCACACATTTCCCTATCCCCTGGCGAAACACGCACTGCTCGGGATGACCAAGTCGCTGGGGCTCGAATATGCCCACAAGAACGTCCGGGTGAATGCCCTGGCGCCGGGCTATGTCGCCACCCAGAAAGTCATCGACTACTGGAATAGCTTCCCCGATCCCCAGGCGGCAAAAACCGAGACCATGAAGCTCCACCCAGGCGGGCGGATCGCGTCTCCTGAGGAAATTGCGATGGCTGCCGTCTTCATGATTTCGGACGAATGCCCGTTCATGAACGCTGCATGTCTTACGGTGGATGGCGGGTTGAGCGTTCAGCAGCATCCGGCTTGAACTCGCTAAGAAGCAATGGATGGTGAGAATCGCACCCCTTGCATTCTGTCCTCAGGCTAGCTGCGAGAAAAATCTCGCTATCGAATGTCTGGGCTGGCGGTTCGTGTTGGTTCAAGAGCTTAACGAACTAACGTCACTCGTAGCGTATCACCTTTTGCCTGCGTCAGCATGAGTTGTACCGCAATTCAAAATGCATCTTGGCTCACGGGTCAGCGTAGCGATAGCCTTCTTCGTCTTGAGTCGTGCCGCTTGATCAGCGACATGGAGAAATCGCCTGAGATCGTGTAGGAATGAAATTCATCGCGTATCGACGGTGGTTGATTTCGCATTCCGCAAACTTTCTGAATTGACCTATGAAACAACCAAAGCGTAATTTTGTCATCGAGTACAAGTCTGGCCGACGCAGGTCGGCGGCTACGCAATCCAGCTCCATCTGGGGTAATCTTGATCTCAAGTCCGTTGCTGAAGCGGTTGAGGCGGATCTGCCAAAACCAGCTAGTGGAATTGACGGTCCTGCCGAAGTCGCCACTTCGAAGCACTCGGCACAAGATATTGTCACTAAGCGCAATGCACCGACAAATCATATTTGCTCGCAACATGGTGAAGATGTCGGCGCCGGTGTCGATCCAGGAGCGCTTGTCGACCATGCTCTTGGGAGTGGGACAGAAGCGATAGATGCGAACGACGTCGGAAGTTTGGCCAAGGATAATGCAACGGGCGAGACAGCCAGATCGGAGCCGAGTGGCGCCGAGCAAAAACGCCGCCGCGTGCGGAAATCGGGTGCTCGCGTGACTCGTATGCCGGTCCAGCCAATTTTGGCGAAGCCGAAATTAGTGTCACGGTCTGAAGCCGATAAGGAATTAGCAGATCTTTTCCAGCTTGAGGAAGAGAACCGCCAGTTGAGACGCTTACTGATCGTGAAATTACATGAGGAGAATGGTTGGCTGCGCGAACGACTTCAACGCGGTTGATCCGCAGCAGTGCCGGATCCTGTTACTCCGCGTCGAACCTGGGGAGCATCTTTCGCAGCCGCACGTTCTGCGCGGAAAGCTTTTCGGCACGCTGGCGCCGCAACGCCTGGACCTCCGCGTCGACACAACCAAGCTGATGGAAGGTCTGTCGTCATCGCCGCAGGCGAGCGATACGGAATGGGATCATCGCGAGATTGCGCTGCGAAGGGCGTTGCGTTGTTGAGAGTTCGCGCAGTGTTGGCGTCCAGCTTTGAACGCGTTCATTTTCGGCTCAAGTGGCCACATTTGGAGTCAGCTGGCCGAATCAACCCACCGGATTGATTTGCGCGGCAAGGCTTCGGCAAGCAGGGTGGAAGCTTCGCCGAACGACGCTGCGATCTTCATCATGAACGCTTACACCACGACCGCTCAGCGACATCGTAATGGTACTTGTCGATCATTACCGAGCAGCGCTTCAAGTCGCTTAAGCCCGCCGGCGCGCTTCCGTATCGGCAACTTCAATGGCGACACGATCGGAAAGCGGTGGCTTCGTCGTGGCAGCGAGAAGAGCAAGTGTGTGAGGCCGTCCTCGGCGCTATGGACCGCGACGACGCAAGTCGGGCGCGATTTACGCCCTTCTGTCTCTCCGTGGTCTTTCTGCCAAATCCAGAGATACGGATAAGGCGAGGATCTGGCCTTGCAGAAACTCACGGCTCATCGCTTTAGCCCTCGCCACGCGCCGGACGATCGATTTCCGCCGCAAACAGATCTACATGATCCGCGACGTTTCCGACGCACGATATACTTTCCGGCTATCGCCGCCGGTGCGCAGGCGCTCGTAGTGACCCAGCTCATAAGGACAAAGCGCGGCTTTCTATGCTTCGTCACGACGACCGGCTCCGGGCAGGCTGCATCGGTGACGTGACCGTCCTGTTTATTCAGCTCCCCGTCGTGAACAGGCGCATGAGAAGAACTCCGATGGAATTCTCCAGAAATTCCGTATTTTCCATATTTGCAAGATAAAAGATTGAGTTGGGCGTCGGGCAAAGCAGACTGCGATGCGGGTTTTGACGGCTTTGTAGCGAGATTGTCGGCGACCACTCTCGCGGAAAGACGGGACCGTGCCGCAATCCGGTCGCTGTTCGCAGTGGGTCTCAGGGTTTCAGCTCTAGTCACCTAAACTGCTAGCGCGGGTCATGGAGCGGGACGGCGCTGCGTCCGGTGAGACGGTGGCGCCGGCATGAACCCGACCCGGCTTGACGACCTCACAGTAAACGCCCAAGGATCGGCTGGCGTGCCGGATAATCGTCCTTAGAATTTCTGCTTCTTCGTCCAAACCTGGCTGGGCGACCAGCGTCATGCCGCAGCGCTTAGCCGGCTCGCTAACCTTGCACACCAACTCCCCGAATTTAATCGTTTCGCCGATCCAGCGCATCTCCGCAAAACCGGCCTCCATTTTCCCTTCGACAACGATGTTGGGGCGAAACCGTCGCCGGTCGATCTTCGCGGAGGAAACCAACCTTTCCAACTCTTTCAATGACGCTGTGGTCATGAGGTGAATGGGAGCCAGGCAGTAGCGATTGCTCACGCGTGGAAGCGATGCGGTCCGTGCATCGGTTTCCGCGTAACGCCCCACAGCGACATCGAACCCGAAATGTTTACTCAACATGGGAGGCAGCTGCGGATCCGTGAGATAGAGCCACAGACCATCGGGGAAACCGATCTTGACGCCGTCGGCATCAATGACGCTTTTCAGGAAAAGTGCTGGACGCCATCGCGGCTCTTTCTCCGGGGCGGCCACTGATCCGGACACAATATCGAACAGAGCGTACTGACGGTCACCCTGAATGCCGTCGGAGCCAACAACAGCTTCGTTGCACAATTCGCCGCCCAGTGAACTGACGGGGTAACGCCAAATTTCCTTGATTGTACCGATCGTGTCCATGGTTCGCCAATGCAAAGAAGAAGGCCTTGTTCCGCCCTATCAGGCGGACATCAACACGGGCGATCTTGCCCTTATAATATCCTCCAGGATGGCTTTCGCTGCGGTTTCACCGAGTTCCGCGGCGCTGGTAATGCCCTGGACAAACGGATGCTTGTGCAGCAGGAAAGGGATCGCAACGCAATAGAGCTGGTTGGTCAAAGGCGCAGTTTTAAGAGGCCGGTAACTTTCATCGACGTCAATTCCTCCCGTTCGCCGGATCTTCCCGCTGGCGTCGTCGCAGATAAGGCTAATCGGCTCGAATGTAGAAGCCTTTTCGACGCCGTGTTGCTGCAGCAGTGTGGGGAAGGGTAGGTCCTGCGCCGAAAGAGCGCTTTGACCCGTGGCGTCGATGAAGCTGTCGAAAACTTCCCGTCTTGTCCCCATTTCAATCCGTGCGCCCCGGACAAGGCCTTCCGTCTCGATCTCATAGCGTTCATCCAGTCGGATGATTTCCAGCCGTCCGGAATTTCGCAGCGCCAACAACCGTTTTATCGACAGGTGCGGGACGGTCGCATATTCATCGACGAAAATGCTCTTGAACGAGCGATTGAACCGCTGCAGGTCATCGGTGTCGAGATGCGGGATTGCCCGTGCAATGATCTCGTGGGTAATGAGGATCGCATATCGCCAGGGGATGGTGAACTGCCGTTCGATATTGCGCTCGGCTTCCGCCAGATTGGCTGCGGCCCAGACGAATGGATCGACACTCGAACGGCGGCCGTAATAGGCGTCCGCAAAGGTGTCTACCGTCAGAAGGCTCAAGCCAATCTCAGCAGCATAGTGTGGATCTGCGGTGGCGATTTCCTCTCGGAAGAGATCAAAGATCCTGTCGAGAAGAAGCGATGGGCCGCATGCTATCGCTTCGTCGACGGCCTGCTCAGTGCAAACGGAAGGTGTCAAATAGGGAAGCGGACAATAGAAATCCGCTTCGGGCAATAACCCCTTGCGCGACATCATGGCAGCCGAAAAATCTTCGCAGCCAGCGGCTGCCTGGAATTGCAAATCTCCTGCCCCATCACGAACAAAGGATCCGCGCGATGACGCAACCGTCAAAAGCGCGTCGATCCCGCTTAGGGACGTGCCGAGTATCCCGACCCGGCCACGACCAGCCGATCTGAGCGCTGCCGCGGGCCAGGGGGACGAAAAGTAGCCAGGTTTGACCTCGGTTTGTGCCGGCCAGATGTGCCCCGTCGCCATGACGACATGATCGAAGATCGCGTCGAATTCCCCGTCAGGGCCACAGACCCGGACGCGGATGTCGTTCATAGCGAGTGCAATATCGGTGACCCGATGACCACTGCGCACCTCGATTGTGTGGCCATTGTTGCGGCCGTCCGCCAGGATCGCTGCAAACTGGTCCTGAAAATAGTCGCCCAGGACCAATCGAGGATAGAACTCCCTTTCGTTGATCTTCGACCGCACGATGGAAAACAGGTCGAGATATTCATCGCTCTGACTGCTTAGCCAGTCGATGAGTGTTTCACTCAGCATCGGGATTTCGATGCTCGGAATATTGGAGAGCATGACCGGATCGTTCGCGCCGGGGAGATAAGGTGTGCCTTTTCCGGCATTTTGCTCGGCTTCGTAAACGCTGACGGTCAGCGGGCTGGCGGATGTGATCAGGTTTTTGAGAGTAAAAATGCCGGTGGGACCCGAACCGATAATGCAAATCCTGCTGCTCATACACCATTACTCCAGCCCGCCCGTCGCGGCATTCTAGTTTAACGATGGCCGGCGAGTGCTGTTCCGGAGAGGACGCGGTCTGTACGTTTCCAGACAGAGGGTGGATGATGGTGCTGACCGTTTGTCCGGGCAGCCGGGAACCGGACGAACGAGGACGTGTTGTCCCTGGCTTGAATGTCAAACGCTGCTGATTTCAGGGAAAGCGATGTCACGCCTCGTATGCGCAATCTTCATAGACGGTGATAAAGCTCTGCTCGTGAGGCGTGCCCAACACCGAAAATGGTCGCCAGGCAAATGGGATCTGGTCGGTGGCCATGCGGAGAAAGGCGAGGGGCTTGATATCGCCCTGGTCCGCGAGTGCAAGGAGGAAGTCGGATTGACACCTCTTGCTTTCAACCAAGTCGCCACCTTGTATGAGGCTGACGACAAGAAGCAGGGCTCACCATTTCACATTTACGTCGTCAGGCAATGGACCGGCGGTTCGGCCGAGTTGCTCGGCCATGAACATTCGGAACTGGGCTGGTTCATAGTCGACATGATCAACGTCCTCGAGCTGGCAATGCAAGGATATCGTGAGGTGCTGATCAAAAGTCTGCGCTAGGCTCCCTCAGAGAATTGCGCGCAAGATCTGACAGTCTACTTACCCGAGACCGCCGCAATGATGATGGCGCAATCGTTGCAGCCGTGGCGATTGTTCACGGGCGGATCTGGAAAATGCGCAACGTACGACGCAACAGGAGTTGTCCTCGTGGATCCGTACGCCTGATGTCAGGCTTGCAGAGCGCGTCGTGCTTGTCCCGCGAGAGTTAATTGAATGAGATGGAGCGTGTGGATCACTCGTTCAAACCCCATTGGGCATTCACATCGTTTGCTTGGACCGCAGGCGCCAGGCAGCGGGACACCTACGCTGAGCTGAATAGGGCTTATCCAGGACCTGCAAGCTGCCAATCAGCGCGATCCCAATCCCGCGGATGCGTCGTCCGAGATGTTGACGGACCGGTGAATGGCTGGCCTGGCGCGAAGCGTTGACAAGGACATGAGGCACATCCGGCCCTATGCTCAATCGCCTGTCAATGTCGGCGGAGATCGAACTGCGTGCGGGCTTCGGCTGCTGCAGCTTCGAAAGCTATTCGTGCCTCGTCGACAGTTTTATGGCCAGCGATTGCTTTACGACATGCGCTGCGGGCGCGAACGAAATCGAGGTCCTGTGCAGCAGGCCAGTCCTCGGTCATATGCGCGAGCGCCTCGAACGGGCCACCGACTAGTAAGAACCGGACGGCGACTCGATCTCAACAGGTTCTTTCCATCGAGCATTTGGACTAGACATGTGTTCACTCCCTACATACTTGCCACGTACGCTGAGCCTGACGCCAAATTCCCTACCTGGCTCAAATACTAGGCATGCGGTATGTAAAGAGGCAAGAGATAAGCGGCATCGCATCGACGCGATCAGTGATGGCTGCCACTTGACGGCTCATCCACGTCGAAATTGCCGTTGCTCAGCATGTCGTAGCTGTTGGCACTCGCTCCCCCTCCGCGGGTGCCAAATGCTGTCAACTCGACCATGATTTGCCTGGCGTGCTCGACGACTTCGTCTTCGCTTCTGACTATCTCCTCAGTGACTTTCACCGAAACAGATTCCCCGCCATCTCCAACAAAGTCGACTGTCCAATGACCTGCGCCTTCGTGGACAACGCGCGTGTGTACAGGGTTCATCGGTTCCTCCTGTCTGAGCCCGCAACTCAGATGCAGTCGTTTCTGTTCCCGGGGAAAGGGAACCGAGCGCCATTTTGGAGTGTTTCGCGATATCAAAACGACGGAGAGCGAGATGTCCGATACGAGCACGCAGACCATCACCGCGGCCTTTGCTACGAGAGAAGCCGCCGACCTTGCTGTCGAGCACCTCGTCCAGAAGCTGGCGATAGAGCGGACGGACATATTCGTTCAGTCAGCAGGACCGGGCAACGCGAGTGGCGTGATGCCGAGCGGAGGAGACGCGCCGACGTCGGCCGGAGACAGTCGGACCGACGGACAACTCTCCTCGGAAATCGAGGTCTCGGTCGATGTAGATGTCGATCAAGCAGATCGCGTGCGCTCCGAGTTGGAAGCGCTGGGCGCTACCGATCTGGCGACCTCGTAAGAAGACGTCGGTTGCCAATCTGCACAGTCGTGAGACGCTTCGATCTAGACCGAGGATCGCCATGGCCGACAACCTGAGCAAATACCGCGCAAAGCGCGATTTTAAAAAGACCAACGAACCAAGCGGCGACCTGGAGGTGAAGTCTTCGAACAGGCGTCGCTTCGTCATCCAGAAGCATGATGCCACACGTCTCCATTACGACCTCAGGCTCGAACTCGACGGTGTGTTCAAGTCATGGGCTGTAACCAAAGGTCCCTCGCTTGATCCTCACGACAAGCGATTGGCTGTCGAAGTCGAAGACCATCCGCTGGACTACGGCGACTTCGAAGGCACGATCCCCAAAGGCGAGTATGGCGGCGGCACAGTGATGCTGTGGGATCGCGGGTATTGGGAACCGGAAGGCGGAAAATCCCCTGAGGATGCGCTGAAGAAAGGCGACTTCAAGTTCAAACTTGATGGCGACCGACTGCACGGCAGCTTCGTTCTTGTCCGCATGCGCACCCGCGAGGGCGAAAAGCGCACCAACTGGCTCCTGATAAAGCACCATGATGATCAGTCGGTGGACAACAACGGTAATGCAGTATTGGTGGAAAACGACACCTCGGTCGCGTCCGGTAGGACAATGGATGCGATAGCATCCGGCAAAGGCCGGAAACCGAAGCCCTTCATGACGAAGGGGAGCGAAATCACGGCGGATGCAGTCTGGGATAGTAGCGAAGGTCTCGCTGCGGACGAACGGAAAGCCGTGACGAAACCCAGGAAGCCAAAAGCTCCGGCTTCCAGGTTTCCATCGTTCATTCCTCCCCAGCTCTGCGACACCGTCGAGCGAGCGCCATCAAGCGAAGGCTGGCTCCACGAGATCAAGTTCGACGGGTATCGCATTCAGATGGCGGTGGCTGACGGCGAGGTCACTCTAAAGACCCGCAAAGGACTGGACTGGACCACCAAGTTTCCATCAATCGCGTCTTCGGCTTCAGTCCTTCCCGATGCGATCATCGACGGCGAAATCTGTGCTCTGGATGAAAACGGTGCGCCAGATTTCGCCGCTCTCCAGGCTGCGATCTCGGAGGGCAAGACCGACGATCTGGTCTTCTTTGGATTCGACCTTCTTTATGACGGAACCGAAGACCTAAGGGACTTGGCGCTTAGGAGTCGAAAGGACAGGCTGTCCGCGCTGCTTTCAGACGCAGGAGATGACCCGCGCTTACGATTTGTCGAGCATTTTGAGACAGGGGGCGACGCCGTGTTGAAGTCGGCCTGTCGTCTGTCTCTTGAAGGCATCGTCTCGAAGAAGGGCGATGCGCCTTACGTCTCCGGTCGAACGGCGACTTGGGTGAAGTCGAAATGTTGCGCGGGTCACGAGGTCGTCGTGGGAGCCTATGCGAAGACAAACGGCAAGTTTCGTTCACTTCTGGTCGGCGTATACCGTGGTGAGCATTTCGTGTATGTCGGAAGGGTTGGTACGGGCTACAGTGCGAGAGTCGTCGAGACGTTGTTGCCGCGCCTGAAAGAGGTGGAAACGTTTAAATCGCCATTCACCGGAATAGGTGCGCCAAAAAAGTCTCCAGACATCGTTTGGCTAAAGCCGGATCTGGTCGCCGAGATCGAATTCGCCGGATGGACGGGCGACGGCCAGGTTAGGCAAGCTTCGTTCAAAGGCTTGCGCGAAGACAAGCCAGCCAAGGAGGTGGAGGCTGAGAAACCCGCCAAGCCCCTAAAGACCGAAGTCCCGGATCCAGAGACAGACCGCGCCGCTCCTCAACACTACCGCAAGGGCGCGAAGGTGGATGTCATGGGCGTACTCGTGTCCAGTCCCGGTAAATCTCTTTGGCCTGATGATGGAGCAGGGGAGCCTGTCACCAAGCTGGACCTGGCCCGTTATTACGAGGCCGTGGGACCCTGGCTCATCGACCACGTCAGAGGTCGCCCTTGCTCAATCATACGGACGCCCGCCGGCATCGAAGGCGAGCAGTTCTTTCAGCGGCACGCGATGAAAGGCACATCTAACCTGGTCGAGCAGGTGAAGGTCTCCGGAGACAAGCAACCGTATCTTCAGATCGACCGCGTGGAGGGCTTAGCCGCCGTTGCCCAGCTGGGTGGAGTGGAGCTTCACCCGTGGAACTGCGAGCCAAACCAGCCAGAAGTGCCGGGCCGACTGGTGTTTGACCTTGATCCCGGTCCCGATGTCGATTTTTCATCCGTGGTCGATGCCGCCCGCGAGATCCGAGATCGTCTGGAGGAACTCGGTCTTATCAGCTTTTGCAAGACGACGGGAGGCAAAGGGCTCCATGTGGTGACGCCCTTGGCAGTCGCGAAAGGGCGAAAACTGAGCTGGGCCGAGGCAAAAGGGTTCGCGCATGATGTCTGCGAGGAAATGGCCCGAGCTCATCCGGAGCTGTACCTGATCAAGATGTCCAAGGCCCAGCGCGATGGCAGGATATTCCTCGACTACCTCAGGAATGATCGCACATCGACAGCGGTTGCACCGCTTTCGCCCCGTGCACGTCCCGGAGCCACAGTATCGATGCCGCTGAATTGGACGCAGGTGAAAATGGGATTGGACCCAAAGCGCTTCACGATCCGGTCGGTGCCGAAGCTCATAAAGGACAGCACAGCGTGGCAAGACTACTGCGACGGCCAGCGCTCCCTTGAGCAGGCCATTAAGCGTTTTGCGAAATCAAGAAGCCGCGCGGCCTAGTGCCTCTGTCACTGTCACCGCAGCATCGGCTCAACCAGGGCATGGAATTCTCATGAGGCGGATCGGTTCAGCTGACGTTTCTGGGAGGAAAAATATGACCGATCGAAAAGTTGTCGAGACGAGCACAGAGGCCCGCCAAGGTCGACCAGGCAAGCCGGTGCTGATCGTGCTTGTAGCAGCTCTCGCTCTGGCGCTTGTCGCATGGCTAGGCGCTGAGATGTGGGCAGAGGCGACAGAGGCTGCCACGGGCGATACTACGACGCCGCCAGCGCAGAGCAACGCGCCTTCTTCACCGGCGCCGCCGAGCACCGGTCCGGCGATCCCCCGCCGACGGATCGCCCCCCTCATCCTGATGGCGGTTCTGGTGGTAAATCGGAGACAAACCAACCCGCAGGGAGCACGACCCGTCCATAACCCGGGAGCACGAAGCGGGTGATCCGGCTCTCCTTGCCCTGTGAAATTTTTGACTTTGCCCTTCCGGAACTTATCTCCCTTCCGCTTTGTTCAACTCAAAGACAGGGAGAAACCCAATGGTAAGAGCGCAGGACGAAAACTTCCTTCAAAACAAGACCGAGGGGTCGACCAAGCGTGCCAAGAAAGCCAGGATGGGCAAGGGATTTGTCATCCTCCTCGCTTGCTTCGCAGCTATCCTCTTTGCCGTATATATCTCGATTGCAGTCTACGGCCTGAGCTTCGCATGATTTTGGAAAGCGATCCCGCGCTTGGCATTCCCTATGTGGAGCGTGAGCGTGCCACCGACACGACCGTAAAAGCTCTGTGAGTTGCGCCGTCCCGCGGCAATCCCTGCGGTTGTTCGAGATTTGACGGTTTTGCGAGCCTTAATCACGGTAAGCTTTTAGTACGTTCTACCGGATGACGTCGTAAAGCAGCATACAAGAAGAAGCCGGTATCGAGCACGTTCAAATGTCCGCATGATGTAAAGCTTGGCCAGAAGTATCGCTGCGCGCGAAACTCAGGCATCGCGGGTCTGACGTAGACTTGAGAAGCGCTTTTTAGATTTGCCTGCAACCAAAAACGAGTTCGTTCATTTTGCTGACGCCTGACTGGAGGATCTCAGATGTTGGTGATAGACGATTGGCTGTATGACCGCCTTGAGGAGCGTCGTTCCAATCTTGCGTCATCAGATGATCCTCACGACTTAGCAATGCTGGCGGGTGTTTTGCGCGCCGAGGCCATTGCTTACGGCTTTCCGGTCGAAGCTCTCGAAGATGCATACGATGCAGACATTCCGACGTTCCTGATGATGAATTTGCAGCCCTGCGTCGCCGCGGTCAACTCAGCGTTGAAGAATTCGGCTACCAGCGTTGCTACTTAACTCCCTGACGATTTCGCAGGCGTTCCCAACTAATAAGGGTAGCATGACAAGACTATTTGCAACCTTTACCGTGTTTACCGTTATGACATTCGCCCTTGCTTCGTGCGGAAACACGATCCGCGGTGCGGGCAAGGATTTGGCCGGAACGGTGGATGCCACTCAAAATGCGGGCAAGCGTGTAGACAACGCTGCTAAATACTGATGGGCTATCCGCGTCTCCGTTGCGTAGTCCGTTTCAGAGCTCTGGTGTGCAGCAGTGCACCGTGTGATCCTTTCACCCCGGGCCTGCTGCGTGGGTAAGCTTCTGCTGAGGCGTAATAAGCCCTCATAATGGCAGCTCAGCGTCATGATCCTATTAGCTTATCTCTGAGAGCTTGTGCTAGCGAATCGAGCGGAATTTCGACGCCGAATAGCCGCCTCAGAAACGCAATCTCGAACAGTGGTTTGAGAGTTCGGCTCGTCACGGACAGCATCCCGGCTGAGGTTTTCTCTGGCAATTGTTGGGGGCTTTGGGAACAGCGCCTATGAGACTGGGCAAGACGCTCGGCGCAATCTCTAGATCACAGTCTCAAAGATGGCAGACGTTTTCACCAAGCTCTGCCTATTATCCAAGTCTATGATGCCGGTTCTGTCTATCGAGATGGCTTCACGGGCCGACACAGTCGATCAGCTGGCGCCTTCTACGGGATGCTGCTGGTGAAAGAGTAATCTACCTCATGCAATCGCTCGCGGGAAACCGAAAATCCGAGCGCCAACAAGGCCAAGGCGGGAAGGACGAAGAGGGCGACGCCGATAAAACGCATCATCAAAACTCCAGCGATGTCCCCTCCTGAATCCTGCTGAAGTTGGATTAAATTTTAGTAAAATATGGCTCGTGTTGATATTCAAAACGTTGACGGCTGACCTTCGCGATACCTGCGACGCGCATTCTGCTTCTTTGCGTTTTCGGCCTCCCGCTTCAGCCAGTCCTGAGTGGCTGTCGCGGGATCGCTATCGATACTTGGCCGGCGTCGCAGCTTCCCACGTCGGAGAATGAAAAAAGCGAAAATGCCCAGTGCTGCGATCAAAAATACAGCGAGGGCGAGCATCGGGAATGGATCGGGCATTTTTAAACCTCATCCAGCTAGTTTGTAGTCAGTGTCCGGCGTACGCTCTCCAGTGGCTAGGAAGATCTCAAAAAGCTCACGGGCCTCGTCGGGAGAGGATCGCCGGTCGAGCGCGCGGAGTACACATGCGTCGGCAGCAGCGAAGTTCATGCCCTTCATCCCCGGCCATTCACTTAGGAAACGTCGTGCCTCAAGCGGCCCAAATATGAGTTTCTCGCCGGCCGCAACGGGCTTATCCCAAATGATCTGCATGTTCGTCTCCTGATGCTTAGGACTTTAGTCCTGTGCGTAGAACATTTCCCGTCGTCATAGGTTCCGTTCAATCGGCGACCTGTCTGCCAGAATCCCAGCGAACTGCATGACTGAGTGGCGTAGGGTGACTCTCGCCGCATCCACATCCTAACGCCGCCAAGCCAAGGCTATCCCCTAAGCTTGGAGTTCCTTGACGGTTTTTTAGAGCGGCGGGATAGGGCAGCTTAGGTTCGTCAAGAGTGTTGGTATGGAATCTGCGGTCCCGGCAATCGCTTGGGGGCCTCTAATCGGCGGCGCCGTCGGAGCTTCCGCCACAACTTTGATCCTCCTCCTTTTCGGCTCGGGATTAGGCCGGACTATCGTCTCTCCGTGGACGAACCACAGTGCGTCCGCAGCCACTGTGGGACGGTCAAGAGGCTCAATTTTGTGGAGATAGGCGGCAGGGCGACGCGGCTAATTGGCAGCAATTGCCTGTTGGCGGCTCCGAGGCCTGGTAAGATCGCCAAGGGCGATCCGTCATCGCTCCCCCATTTCTAGCAGGAGGGCATGGGCTTCGTCAGACTCCCGGCGGCCAGCTATTCGCTCTGCCAAACCCTGTCTCATTTCGGCAAAAATGCTCGCAGCGATCAATCTTTGACGTCGGGTTTGCTCGACAGTTCCCAATCATGGGGAACCGATGTGACGAGAGCCTTCAGGTCGGCCGGGGCTACAGAGCCCGGCATCGCCTTTTTGTCGAGAGCGGCAGCGGTGGCAAAAGAGACCATGCGGCTTCCGGCATAAGCCATGTTCTTAGGGTTCTGCGTCTGCAGGCCATGCGGACCCAGAAAAACGGAAATATCCTTCAATCCTTTTGCCTTTTGATAGGTCGCAAAAGATCCTTCCAGCCCTTCAACATAGTCCCAGGTCCCCTTGACGATCTGCAGAGCCGGCCACTTCTCGACATTCGCAAAGATGGACGAGTCCGGGTAATAGGTTGTACTGAACTCGGTCCGCAACGCGCCTTCCACGGCATCGTGGCCAGCAAGACGATAGCCGAGAGCCCCGGAGTTCGGACCGTAGAGAATGGCCCCCTTGATGTTCTTCAGAGCTCGTGCAGGTTTGCAATGTTTTTCCGCAGTATCGAAATTGCAATCCTCGACGAAATTCTTCTGCATGAACCATTGGGTCGCGTAGGAGCCGCGCGAATATCCGCCGATAAGGACCGGGATATCTTCGATCGCCATGCCGTCGAGGATGGCGCGGCTGGCGGCCTCGCCTTCTGACGGCACTCCGTCGGGTCCGAGCACCCTCAAGCCGTTGCCCGTTTCAAGCTGCGCCAGCTCGCGGAACATGTCGTTTGCCTGTTCGGCTGTGTTAAACCCGTTTCGCCCTCCGGAAATGCCATTGCCGCGGCGATCGGTGACCAGCACGTCAAAACCTGCCGTGTGGAAGTCGTGGAGAAACCCGCGCCAGTGTCGCATGCCGGGCTCTTCCGAAAACCTGTCGCTCTTTGCGGCCAAATATGTCCCGCTGGCAGCGTCCCTCGTGAACGGCGGATTTCTCGGATCGTCGATGGCCGTCAGCTCGCTGCCACCACCATTATTCATTATGACCAATGCCCGCATTTTCTGGCCGTCGGCATCAGCGATTCCCGTACCCTTTATGAACCAACCGCGTAGCTTGATGTCGCCCTGAAGATCGAGATGCCTCATCTCAAAGCTGTCACGCGGGACGGTAAATTCGACGACATAGGTTTGGGCATCGCTTTCAGCAATCGGCTCTTTGTATTCCGATATGCCGAAATAGGAGGGACGGCGGATCGCTTCGAGATCTACCGTCCCGTCGAAGTCTATCACGCCGGTCTTGTCCACCGTTCCGGTATCGCGCGGCTCGAACTTGACAAAGCCCTTGGCAGCCGTCAGCGTCTTGTCGCGACAGATAGGATCCTGCTTGCAGGCCTCCCATTTCTGCCGGATCCTGCCGTCAGAGAACTCGCCGATGTAGAAGTCGTCGAGCGACACCCCACGCGGGGCAAGCTGGTTGGTGAGCGTGAAGGGCAGGCATACGTCGACGCCGTTCCAGGAGGAAAGGTACCCCGGCAGTTCGCCGTTCTTGTCGACATTGATCTTCTGGCGGCAATCCGGAACAGGTGTCCCGGGATTAACGATCGCCCTGGGCGCATCCTGCGCGTACCCGGCGCTCGCCGCAGAAACCAGCGATATTGTAACGACGGCCTGCCACGACTTCATTCCTATTCCTCCCAAGGTTCCCTTATGCCAAATATCAGGAGGCTTAAATATGCGGGTCGGATCCGAAGGCCAGGGTATCATGCCTCGAAATGGTGACGAGTATCCATTGCGCAGGCCTCCGAAGCGGCGAAAACGGACCTCGGGTAAAGCTACACTCAATGGTTCATATCCATCATAACCGGACGCCGGCGCCCTAGCTCTGCTTGAGGATGGAGTTGAAGCGGGCAGGCGGCCACTACAGAAGAATTGTGCCGAGGGATCGGCTGGATCGTCTTTGGAGCGGACACTTACGCGGTAAGCTGGAATGTCGGCCTCTTAAAGACGAGGCCGACAGAAAGGCGCTCAGAGAACGCTGACGTTTTCAGCCTTTGACTTGCCGGTTTTACGGTCCTGCCCGACGTCATAACTGACCTTCTGTCCGTCCTGAAGCGAACCACCGAAACTCACGGCCGAGATATGAACGAACACGTCCTGCCCACCGTCGTCGGGGGTGATGAAGCCAAAGCCCTTGTCTTGGGCGAAGAATTTTACTGTACCAGTTGCCATTATTTCCTCGATGACCGGTTATCGTCAGGCCACGCATACCGAACATAAGAAGGTGCTGCAAGGCATCGCCGGCGCCAGTAGAAACCTACAGCTACACCGCAGCGCGTTCATGCCCCGCCAGGCGGCGGCCTACCTGCAACCTGGTCACCGGGCGCCGGCGGCTTTCCAAGCTCCGGCTTTCTTCTCGCTTGCGCCGCCCGACCGGCTTGACCCGGCACATCGGCTGTCATAGCCTCCTCTCATTCACCAGGGGTGTCCCGGCAAGGGGCTGAGATTCTGCTATCGCGCGCAGTGACCCGTTGAACCTGATCCAGTTCATACTGGCGTAGGGACGGTGCAAAACGCTGCGATATCCACGGACCCGCAACCCGGGTCTGTGATCGCCGTTCTTCCATCTTTCCGGCTCTAGGACTGGGTCTCCAACCGAAAATTTGGAGCCTCACGATGAATATTGCCGCCAAACCACACAACCCCACTGTTACCTTCGGTCCCTTTCCGGCCTCCGCCAAAATCCACGTCTCGGGACAGCAATATCTCGATCTGCGCGTGCCGATGCGAGAGATTGCTTTGCATCCGACGGCGGGCGAACCGCCAGTCACCGTCTATGACAGCTCCGGTCCATACACCGATCCCGGCCACGCCGTCGTCATAGACGCTGGCCTGCCGCGCCTGCGCGAAGGTTGGATCGCAGACAGAGGTGATGTCGCCCGCTACGAAGGACGCCACGTCAAGCCGGAGGATAATGGCTTCGCTATCGGCGAGTCGCTGACGCCGGAATTTCCGGTGCGCCACGTGCCGGCGAAGGCTACGTCCGGCCAAGCCGTCACGCAGTTGGCCTATGCACGCGCCGGCATCATCACGGCGGAAATGGAGTTCATCGCCATTCGCGAGAACATCGGCCGGCAATCCGCCAACGAGGCTCTGGCGAGAGATGGCGAAAGTTTTGGCGCGCACATCCCGGACTACATCACGCCTGAATTCGTCCGGCGCGAAGTGGCCGAGGGCCGCGCCGTCATCCCCGCCAATATCAACCATCCAGAAAGCGAGCCCATGATCATAGGTCGCAATTTTCTGGTCAAGATCAACGCCAACATCGGTAATTCGGCCGTCACCTCTTCCATGGCGGAAGAGGTTGAAAAAATGGTCTGGGCGATCCGTTGGGGCGCGGATACGGTGATGGACCTGTCGACCGGCCGCAACATCCACAACATTCGCGACTGGATCATCCGCAACGCTCCTGTCCCGATCGGTACCGTGCCGCTTTATCAGGCGCTGGAAAAGGTGAACGGCGTTGCCGAGGACCTTTCATGGGAAGTCTATCGCGATACGCTGATCGAACAGGCCGAACAGGGCGTCGACTATTTTACCATCCATGCCGGCGTACGGCTTGCCCATATCCATCTCACTGTCGAACGCGTCACCGGCATCGTTTCGCGCGGCGGGTCGATCATGGCAAAGTGGTGTCTGCATCACCATCGCGAGAGCTTCCTATACGAGCATTTCGACGAGATCTGCGATATCGCGCGTGCCTATGACGTGACCTTTTCACTGGGTGATGGCCTGCGTCCCGGCTCGATCGCTGATGCCAATGATGCGGCTCAGTTCGCCGAGTTAGAGACGTTGGGCGAGCTGACGAAGATTGCCTGGGATAAAGACTGCCAGGTGATGATCGAGGGTCCTGGTCATGTACCCATGCACAAGATCAAGGACAATATGGATAAGCAGCTCGCCACGTGCGGCGAGGCGCCCTTCTACACGCTTGGTCCGCTCACCACCGATATTGCCCCTGGTTATGACCACATCACGTCAGCCATCGGAGCGGCAATGATCGGCTGGTTCGGAACTGCCATGCTCTGCTATGTCACGCCGAAGGAGCACCTCGGCCTTCCCGACCGCGACGACGTGAAGACTGGGGTCATCACCTACAAGATCGCCGCCCATGCCGCCGATCTTGCCAAGGGACATCCCGGCGCGCGGTTGCGGGACGATGCCCTGTCACGTGCTCGTTTCGAATTCCGTTGGGAGGACCAGTTCAACCTTTCGCTCGATCCGGATACGGCGCGGAACTTCCACGATGAAACGCTGCCCAAGGATGCGCACAAGGTCGCGCACTTCTGCTCCATGTGCGGACCGAAATTCTGCTCGATGCGGATCTCGCACGACATTCGCGCCGAAGCGCAAAGAGAAGGGCTTGAGGCGATGGCCGCGAAATACCGCGACGGCGGCGATCTCTACATGCCGCTGGCCAACCGAACGGGAGAGGCCTGATGTCGTGCTTCATCGTTAAAGGGGCAGGTGTCGCCGGCCTTGCCGTCGCTCATGAATTGCTGAGACGCGGCGCGAATGTCGATATCGTCGACCTTAAGGAAACAATAGGGCAGGGCTCCTCGTTTTTTGCCGGTGGCATGCTCGCTCCCTATTGCGAGACGGAGGCGGCGGAAGAAATGGTCTTGAAGCGAGGGCTTCATGCCGCGGACTGGTGGGACCAGGCAGTTCCGGGCGCCGTCACCCGAAACGGTACACTCGTGGTGGCGCAGCCGCGCGAACTGTCGGACCTTCTGCACTTCGCGTCGCGCACAACAGGTCACGTCTGGGTCGATAGGGACGGCATCGCCGCGCTCGAACCGTCATTGGCCGGCCGTTTCGACAAGGCGCTGTTTTTTGCCGCGGAAGCCCATCTAGATCCGCGCCGTGCGCTTGTTCGGCTTGCGGAAAACATCAGGCAGCTTGGCGGGCAATTCCATTTCGGTTCACGACCCCCGTCGACGAAGAATTGCAGCGTCATCCTCGACTGCACCGGTCCGGCCGCAATCGCGCATATGCGCGGTCTGCGCGGCGTTCGGGGCGAAATGCTCCACCTCGAAACCGGGGAAGTTTCTCTGTCGAGACCTGTCAGAATGCTGCATCCACGCCATCCGATCTACGTCGTGCCGCGCGACAACCATCGCTTCATGGTCGGAGCGACGATGATTGAGATGGATGACGACGGGCCGATTTCAGCACGTTCTCTGATGGAATTGCTCAATGCCGCTTACGCATTGCATCCGGCATTCGGCGAGGCACGGGTGGTGGAAACAGGCGTCGGCATCCGCCCGGCCTTTACCGACAATGCTCCACGTGTTGTCGAGACCACGGAGGGCCTCGCGATCGCCGGCATGTATCGTCACGGTTTTCTTCTCGCCCCCGCCATGGCGGTGAGTGCGGCCACCCGACTCTCGAAAGGTCTGAGGTTCACCAAGGAATGATCGAATGAACCTTATCGTCAACGGAAAATCTCACTCTCTGGAGACCATAACGCTCGCGGATTTGCTTCAAGCACTAGAATACGAAGGCAATTGGCTGGCGACGGCCGTCAACGGTGATCTCGTGACCCGCGAGGATCGCGCGAAGCTGCATCTGGCGGAAGGCGACAGGATCGAAATTCTGTCACCGATGCAGGGAGGTTGAAACATGCTGAACCTTTATGACTGCACACTGTCGTCGCGCCTTCTGCTCGGCACGGCACGTTATCCGTCACCGGCTGTTTTATCGGAAGCCGTAATCCGGTCGGGTGCTGGCGTCGTCACTGTATCGCTTCGCCGCGAGACCGCCGGCGGCAAGACCGGTGGAGCATTTTTCGAACTGATCCGTGGACTGGGCGTGCGCATCTTACCTAATACCGCAGGATGCCACAGCGCATCGGAAGCGGTGCTGACCGCCAGGATGGCGAGAGAGGTTTTCGGCACCAGTTGGATCAAGCTGGAGGTCATCGGTCACCATGACAGTCTCCAGCCGGATGTTTTCGAACTGGTGGAAGCCGCGCGAATCCTGACCGAGGAAGGTTTTTCCGTCTTCCCCTATACAACGGACGATCTGGTTGTTGGCGAAAAGCTTCTCGCCGCCGGTTGCCGTGTGCTGATGCCCTGGTGTGCACCGATCGGCTCGGCCGCTGGACCGCGAAATCGCCCAGCACTCACCGCTATGCGGGCAGCCTTCCCCGGTATTCCGCTGATCGTCGATGCCGGGCTCGGCCGGCCGTCACATGCGGCCGTCGTAATGGAACTGGGATATGATGCTGTGCTGCTCAATACTGCCGTCGCGATGGCCGGCGATCCCGCGGCAATGGCAGAAGCCTTCGCCAAGGCGACAGAAGCGGGCCGGCTCGCGTATATTGCAGGAATGCTGCAGCCGCGCGACATGGCCGTGCCCTCGACGCCGGTCATCGGCAAGGCGGTGTTTTCGTGAGGCTAGACCCATTCTATCTGATCATTGACAGCGCCGATTGGATCGAGCGGCTTGTGCCGCTTGGGGTCAGGCTTGTCCAACTGCGTATCAAGGATAAGCGTGAAACTCTGCTCAGGCAGGAGATCCGCCGCTCGAAATCAGTGTGCCTCGCGCACGGCTGCCGGTTGATCCTCAACGACTACTGGCGGCTCGCGATCGACGAGGGGTGCGACTTCATTCATCTCGGTCAGGACGATCTTGCGATGGCCGATCTCAACGCGATCCGCCGGGCAGGGATGAAACTCGGTGTCTCGACCCATGACGTTTCCGAACTGAAGATCGCTCTTGCAGCGGAACCGGATTATATCGCGCTCGGTCCCGTCTGGCCGACTATCTTGAAGGAGATGAAATGGCAACCCCAAGGAATCGACCGCATAGCAGACTGGAAACGCAGGATCGGCGCTCTTCCGTTGGTCGCGATAGGCGGCATCAGTGCGGAGAAAGCCCCCCTGGTTTTGGCGCAGGGTGCCGACAGCGCGGCCGTGGTCACCGACATCACGCTCCATCAGACCCCTGAGGCGCGAACCCGGCAGTGGCTGGCGGCGACTGCACGATGGAGAACCCCTCCGGCAACGCCATGATAGTGTCGTTTCCCATCTCGACCGGACCCATTACCGAGGGTGCGGCCATGCGAATAACGCAGGCGCGCGCATGCAAATGCCGAACGGTCGGGGAGCCGATCCCTCCGCCATCCTGCAACGGAGCGATCTAGAAACCGGTCATTATTGGCAGCCAGGTCGACAATGCGCCGATGAAGGTGATGAGTGCCAGGATGACCAGATAGGCGGTCATGAAGGGCGTCATCTCGCTTACCCTGATCTTGACCACGGCTGACATGACGTAAAGCAATTGGCCGATCGGCGGAGTGATCAATCCGAATGTCAGATTGAGATCCTGCCCACTCCGAAAAATGGTCCAGGAGGACCGCAGCAAATTGGACTCGGTCAGCAGCCACAAGGTTGGCGGTGAACAGAGCAACAAAGCGGTCAACCAGGCTATCGTAAATCTCATCAGATGCGCACGCCGTGCTCTCAAGGTATTCCACTCGTAGGACATTCAGCCGGCCTCCTCGCCTTGTTCCAAGCAACCATTCGTGGATAAAGGAGTCGAGTGTCAGAGAGCAGCACCTGCCTGCGATCAGTCAATAGCAGTGGTGATAAGCAGCGGAAGCGATCCATTTTGCTTCAAATGCATCAGAGGCGAGGAGAGAGGCCGACGCTACCGAGCGGCCCTGATCTCAACGAAATGCTTTTTCCGGGCTGATTGGCAGCTTCTAACGTCTGCGTAACCTATAGAATGCCTTGACGTCCGGGGCAGTCGGTGAGAGAGCGATTGGAAAAAGCGGGAACCAATGCAATTTTATCTTGTCACCCACACCTCTCTCCTCGAAGCAGAGAATGAGGTTCACGCCGCCGAGAAGGCGATCGCCGATCTCCGTTCAGGTCAGGCCACAACCGTCGCTGTCAAATCGGATGAAACAAGCGTAAGGCATGTGAGAGTATCGCCGGCAACCGTAATGACCCCGTCACAACCGCGTTTGAAAGCGGACGGAAACGAGAGCGAAGCCCGCGACATGCCGGAGGCGGCCAAGATCGTCGATACCGACGGACTGAACCGCTGGATCGGATCATTCGCGCTGCTCTGCTCCGTCTCGATCGGCGCGATAGCGCTGCTTATTCTCGCCCTGGCGATGGACTGAACGTCGATCGCCAACGCGAATGGTTGAACCCGATGATACCGATCGTCCACGGCCTGAGGTCTGCGGCCAGCCTGTGATAGAGTCTGTCCGTCGCAAAACGGAGACATTGTTCTGGATCGTTATGTGCGGTTTCCATCTCTGCATGTCCTGCCCGCCAGCCAGGAGATGAGCGCCGATCTCAGTTTTGCGTGGACATGCTCCAGATGCGGACTTGCGATCGTGAACGCGGCGCCCGCGCCAAGATGGCGTAGTGCCGTCACCTCAGCGGTAAGAGGGGCGGTCTCGGCTGCCAGCTCTTGAAGGGTATCGACGGCGCCATGTATTCGCCTGGAAGCCGATGAAACATCGACAGGCGTGCCTCCAGGAGATTGCGATCCGTAGGAAAGTAAGCCCGGCGCATCTGGCTGAAGGGCTCAAGGTCATCCTTGGATATCCGAGCGGTCAGGATAAACGGTTGACGCGCCTTCATCCGAGTTCTTGTCTGTCGGCCATCGCCACACCATTCGCCGGATTAGCCGGGTACCGGTCCCGACCGATTGGCGACGTGTCCTCCTTACAGGCAAATGTAGGGCGATAACCCTACACTCCACTCACAACTGCGGGACTTCGGCTGCGAGGATGTGAGCAGCGCAGTGTTTTGATCAATCCTCTCGACCTGGCCCCCTGCGACTTGAGCCCCCAAAAAGCTTCGTGCAGTCTCGACAGAGACTACCGAACCAAAATCATGACGGAGACACTCATGTCCGAACACAATGACCGCCACGAACACGCCTCCGACCGCTGGAGGCACGATGGGATCCGCGTCATCAAGGGCGATCAGCTTGATACGAACACGCCACAGACACCCGGCATGTTCCGGCAGGCAGCGATCAATCATGCGCGGTCGGTGCGCAGAAGATCTGGGCTGGCACTGTCGCGATAGAGCCCAATGCCAAGACGTGCGTGCATCATCATGGCGCTTTGGAAAGCGTAATCTTCGTGATCCGCGGCAAGGCGAGGATGCGGTGGGGCGACCAGCTCGAATACGTTGCTGAAGCCGGTCCCGGCGATTTCATTTTCGTGCCCCCCTATGTGCCACATCAGGAGATAAACGCAGATCCTGACAATGTCCTCGAATGCGTTCTTGTCCGTTCGGACAATGAGGCTGTGGTGGTCAACATTCCCGACGTCGATCCTGTGGAACAGCCCGAAGAGGTCTACTGGGTAGACCCGATCCATCATAAGCCGACTAGTCGATAGATTAGGGCACGAAGCCGCTCGCGCCGGAGATACGTGCGTCACCCGCCTCGCGTTTGCTGCTCGTCGCGAAAGCTGCTAGAGCCTACGTTGACCACTCCGCTCGATCCGGGAATAGTCCCTTATTGTCGGAGGGTGATACGCCCAGTTTCGCTAAAATAGCGACTGGTCTCTGCCGCCTTACAATCCGCTCGATTCTCGGGCGCCGATCCGCGTCAGATCGATCCTCATTCCGGCTGTGCCCAGGTCAGCCGCACTTTGATCAAAGCTTTGTATCTGCGAACCTGCGACCGGGTCCTCCGGTTCGACCCCACTGGTTTTGGGCGCATCTTCGTCCAAACGGAAAAATGTGGGCCCACCTGGATCGACAGCACCAAAGATGTCTAAGCCCTCGAACCGACCGGTCATCCAGGCGAAGATCGAATCCTCCAGCATCGGCTGGAGTACCTCCCTGTTCGTCGGATATCCGTACCATCTGGTGACAATTCGCGCCACTTTAGCGAACATCGCCGTGCCGTTTCGCAGGTTTTCGCAGGGATCGACGATGGCGATGCTAGACCGACCGACATCCGCACTTGTGACCTCCGCAGGAAGCTGGGTTAGTCCGACGCGCACCACAGCGTGTCCGACATGTTCTCGGATGATTGCGGCCGCCTCGTGCGGCGTGTTCGGCTTCGGAAAAAGGACCAGCCGGCCGCCGATCGTCACCGTGACGGCGAGGGGATCTGCGGAGCCGACAGCCGTAAGGAACTGCTCCACGATGGCGGGTTGCAAGGATGGGTCGGAACATTCCTTGATCAGGGCAGTGTCCAGCATGACTGGCTCCTCGGTTACATGTTGAAGGACAGGACGAGAGGTTTTTCGAAAAGCAGAGACCAGGCAATGGCACTGGAACGCTGAATGGAAACGATCGAAGTCCCTTCTGTCCACCAGCCATTGCCTACCGCGACGATAGCAGCCGGGTCTTGCAGCATGGACTGAAGGACCGGCCAGACGATCAACTGCTCGTAGCAGATAAGCGGCGCAACTCTCGTGCCAGCGATCTCAAACGAGGGGTTGGCGAAGATTTGCGCGCGCGCGCCGCCGCTTCCATCTCCCAGTTCCAGCCAGGGTTGCCACATCGAACCCGGCACAGGCATCCGCTCGCGATAGACGATGCGACCGCCGGCCTGCGAGATCGCCACCAGAACATTGTCATAACCCCTTTCATTGACAACCGTTGCCCCGGCCAGGATCATCAACCCGGAATCCCGCAACGCGCTCGTCCAGAGCCGCTCTACCATCGGGGTCCAGAAACCGATCGCGCTTTCCGGTAGCACAACGACATCGTCCGCCGTTTGGCCCGCCGCTAACGCAGTCGTTACGAGATCGCGCTGTCGGCCCAAATCTGAGCGCCTGCCCAGCGACGAGCCAACCGTGAGGTCGACACCCCTCCAGCCTGTAGGAAAGTCTGGCGTCCTCCAATGTGCGACTGACCAAAGCCAGAAGCCGGTCATGGCGACAGCGGCTAGTGGCCGCAGATTGGTCGTCATGATCGCGAGGCCGGTTGCCATTGTCATCAAACCCATCCATCCCCAGCCAGGGAAGACTATACCGGACGCGACCAGAGGATGAGCCCAACCGAGTATTCCGAAGGGGGGGATCGCCATAAGGACCAAAGCGCCGAGATAGCGAGCCGCTCGTCGCCAGCCAGCCCGCGTCGTCCACGCCCACGCATGGACGACGACAAAACCGGTTGAAGCCATCAGCCATAGCAGGAGACCGGGCCAAAGATTCGCGCGATAGAAGGTCGCGACACCCTGCGGAAGTCCACGAGAGGCCGCCAGAAAATAACCCGCTGCCACTGCTGCCGCGAGGCGCCTGTTGCGAGCCAGCGACCAGATCATCGGAAAGCTTGCCGACAAGGGTAGGGCCAATGGCTCGCCGCACCAGCAGACCCGACCGACGACGACAGCGGCGCAGACCAAAGAGACATCGAAAAGATTTTCACGGCGCATAGGTCAGGACCTCCGACGCCAGCCCGAGAATGCCGGAGGTCTGTATTGGCCCGAAGTATCGCGAATCGAACGAACCGGGGAAGCTCGAGTAGAGGAACACCCGGCCCGCCGGTACAATGCCACCGTCGAAGGCCTTCAGGAACCGGCCCTGACCGTCTTGCGCGACCAGTGAGGACTGCGGCAGGTTGAGCCCGTCGATGCGAACGCATTGACCGATCTCGATCGTCTGGCCCGAGACTGCAACAATCATCTTGATCAGCGGTGCATAACCGCCGGGGCAGAGACCCACATGAAGGTATTTTCGTCTGCGCGCCTCTGCCATGTCTGTCGTCTGCGGCGGGCAGACAAAGACCAGATCGCCGACGCGTGCTGATCTTTCAAGCGGCCGGATCTGCCATATCCCGAGCGGCTCGCTTGCGGTGAGATTGAGCCGGTAGCCCAGCATACCGCCTATAACTGATACGGCCGGAAGGCTTGCGAGGAACAGAATGGAAAGCCAGGTCCGTTTACTCGTCCGCGATGAACACGCTGGTCGGCGGGTGAGACGTGTCATTTGAGTGAAAGGTCCTTGGTAATCGTCTCGTGCATCAAATGCGATTGGGTGAAAGCCTTGATCGAGCGCTCGTGGGCTGCCAACTGCTGCACGGCACGCATCAAGCCCCAGGCAGATTGGACCTGCGACGCTTGAGAGGGGTTCATGCAGGCTGTGATTGCCTGATAGGTTCTTCCAGTGATGTTCTTCGCCGTAGTCGAGAGGAAGGCTCGTTCGCCGAACCGGTCGGAGACAGCTTTCGCAAAACCTTCCAACTCCGCCTTTATCGTTTTGTCAGAAAGCACATTTTCAAGCTGGGCGCGGAGATCGTTCCGGTCGATGGCATCGCGGACGCTTTCGAGGGCCGATTTCGCAGCTGGCGAGAGTGACGGGATATCTATCGACGCGGCCATGCGCATCGCACGCTCCGCGGCCCGGTGCTTGCCCTCCGCTTCGGCGCGCATGTCGATGAAGCGGTCGAGATTGCGACACAAAGCAGACACGGTGAGCAGGGCGGTGCCATGCTCCTGTTTTTCAGCTTTGCTCGCAAACAAACCTGTCCTGCCCTTGAGCGCACCAAACTTCTTCGGTTCGTTGGCGACCGCAAACAGGGTCGATGCGGCGACAGCCTTGTTCGCCAGCATGGCGTCAAGGTTGATCGCCCTGAACGCAGTTTCCGGCTGGGCAAAGACTAAATGGAGTCGGGTGGAGACCTCTTCCCATTGTTTCTTCAACGCGGTGTCGATCGACAGCTTTTCTTCAACCGATTGCTCCACGGAATTTGGAAACGTTGTGATCCCGGATATCATCGGCGTTTCCTCTGCGATCATGCGTGGGGAAAGGATCTTACCTGTCAACGCCGCGACACCGAGCCGCGCTCCGATAGCGCCAAGTGGCATGCCGAGTCTTTGGAGGGTCTGTTTCTGCCGGATCGTCCAGTCGACATGGTCACGGACAATGGTGCGAGCGACGTTGACGAGATGCAGCCCCCGCGCTTCGGCAAAGTGAAGAGCCTGGCGGTAAAGCTGGCGGTCAGCGTAGTCGAGAGTCGTCTGCTTGGTATTTCTCCGTGACAACAATTCGACCAGGCCGCCGGCCTTGGCGAACGATTGCCGGCCGTAGTAGATACCGAGATCCTCTCGATGGCGTGTCATGGCGACATAGGTGAGGTGGCAGTCAAGGGAGAGCGAGGCGAGTACCTTTACCTGATCGACGGTTGCACCCTGGCTCTTGTGAATAGTCGTCGCATAGCCGTGATCAATATTGGTGTAAAACCACTGTTCGACCGGGACACGACGACGATTGGCACCGTCCCCCAACTCTGTGACGATGCGGCCCGGTGCGGCCTCAACAATCCTCGCTAACATTCCATTCTTGACCCCGAGCGATCCTTCATTTTTCAGGAAAACAACCTGCTCGCCAACAGCAAACATTCGAGGCCCATCAGCGGTCATGAACGCGGCCCCAACGTCGATGATGCCGCGTTCGATCAGCATTTGACGCGCCAGTTCATTCAGCATCCGCACGTCGCGTCGCAAATGGGCCAGGATCAACGACGACTTGGATCGGTCATAGTCTCGGTACCAGTCTGCGATGAGGTTTGACACCGCATCGGCTTTCAGTTCCGCGCCAATCATGCACCCGTGTGCGCCATATGCCTCGATGGCTTTGGCAACACGGCCTCGGGCAAGATCGAGTGAAGCCTCGCGCATCCATAGCTCGCGCTGGCGGTATATCTTCTCAAGTTCCGCGTAACCGATACGTTCGGCGATCGCCCGGAAAGCAGCGCCCGCCTCGATCGGCTGGAGCTGCTCGGGATCACCCACAAGAATAAGCTTGGCGCCCGCTTTCGTTACGGTCTCGACCAGATGGGCAATCTGGCGCGACGACACCATACCGGCCTCATCGAGGACAAAGACCATCTTGTCGTTCAGTTGGTTCCGACCTTGGTTCCATCGCAATTCCCAGGACGAAAGCGTTCTGGAGACGATGCCTGCCTCCTTTTCCAGTCCCTCTGCGGCCTTGCCGGCAAGCGCTCCACCGACGACCTCATATCCGGCAAGCTCCCACACTTCCCGGGCTGCTTTCATCATCGTCGTCTTGCCTGCACCCGCGCGTCCGATGATGGCTGCCATCCGCTGAGGGCCGGCCACATGCTCGATTGCCGTCTTCTGCTCGGCAGAGAGGCGATCGTGCCGTGCGACGACGGCATTGAGTAGTGCATCGCGCACGCGGTGCGATAATTGCCCGGAAAGCCAGACTGCACGGTTGACCATCGTTGCTTCGAGACGGATCAGTTCCCTGGTCGTATATTTTGCCGGTGCGCGCTGGCCGGTAGAAAAATCGATGTGTTCGCGATCGAGCCGCAAAATTTGTGGGCTCTGCAGCGTACGGATCATGAGAGAATGAAAAAGCTTCGAATCGTCGATGTATCGATGGAGTAGTCGCGCAATATCCCGGTCGTCGAAAACGCTTTTCTCCCGGCTGATCAGACTGAGCACGATCTCGGGATTTCGGTGTATCCTTCTTGCATTTTCCGCCCGTCGCTGCTCCTGCCGCTCACGCCGCTCGAGCGAAACCCCTTTCGCTGTCTTGCTCGCCTTTTGTTCGATGGCCACCGTCCCGACGCCGAGATGAATGGTCGGCGCCAGTCCGATCTCCTGCTTCTCGAAAGATCGGCCATCAACACGGATATCGAGACCTGCGAGGGCAAGATGCATGTTCTGAAAGGCAAACCAGCCATCGCGAAACGTGGCGAAATCATCGGGGCCACCAGCCCAGAGTTCATAGACGATCTTTCCCGCGTCATTGCGGATAGCTTTCCCGTCAGCTCCCACAACGGCGACCCTTTTTGTACCGAAGCCATCCTCGGCGAGCGGCCGCAAAGTCATCATCAAATGCACATGCGGATTGCCGGGCGCATCGTGATAGACCCAGTCGGCAATCATGCCCCTGGCCGTGACATGACGGTCGACAAACGCACGCATAAGCGCAATGTTCTGCTCCGCCGAAAGCTCGCGCGGCAAAGCTATCGTCACATCCTTGGCAAGCTGGGCGTCTTCGCGCTTCTCAAAATTTTCTATCCCGTTCCAGAACGCCTCGGATGCGCTGGCAACTGACCGCTGGCCGACAAGCTCGCGCAGCCAACGCGGCGCGTCGACAGGTATAGCGAACTCCTCGTGGAGCAGACCCTGCTTGCGCGAGTAGTCGATGATCCGTGCTTCTCGCTCGAACTCCATCTTCGCGCAATGCCGGTAGGCAGCCGACAAGACGGCGCTCCGGCCGGAACCGCGTGTGACGATGCTGACTGAAAAATGCGGGACGGTCATGGCACGATGCTCCTGACTGCAAACGAAATCGACGTGTTCGGTGGGCGCGACCCTGTCAGGGCCATCCGATGGATACGTCGCGGCAGCGACGTATAATTGCGCCATTCGACCCCGTTCTCGGAACGGAATGGATCATGGTCAGAAGCGCTCTAGTTCGCCAACTCGCATTTCTGTCAGTAGATCGGCTCTTCCATCTGCTCGACTGTAACGTTGCTCGATCTCCACAAAAGCACGAAAGGCTCGATCAAAAATGAAACGATCTCCTGCTAAGATCCGGGAAGAAATCGTACGGCTCCAAGATCAGTTGAAGCAGGCCGAGAGTCGCGATGCCGAGCGCATCGGCCGGATCGCGCTCAAGGCCGGGCTCGGCGATTGGGATGTGTCGGAAGACGATCTGCAGACCGCATTCGAGGAAATGGCCAGGACTTTTCGAGCAGATGGAGCTGTTCCATCACGCAGGGAAAGGGGCAATGGTGGAAGCCCGCTGTCGGATCCGTCACTCGCGCCTCACGCGGCTAAAGGCAACCTTGGCGAGGCTTGAGCGGATGCAGAAGTCCACCTCATCGCAGATCCGCAAGAAGGATACGCGCGACAAGATTGAGCTCGGCGGCTTGATCGTGAAGGCCGGGCTGAGATGGGAAGAAAGAGCCCTTCTCCTCGGCGCGTTGATCGACTTCCGACAGCGCGTAAAACAGGACGGCAAGGAACGTCAGCGGCTGACCATCATCGGGACAGAGGCATTTGGCCGTGGCGATGATTAGATTGGTGCTTCTCATTGCCCCCTGTATCGCGATGATCGCTATCGTGATCGGCTCTACAGGGATCGAACATTTGATGTCGGCTTTCGGTGGGACCGAAGCTGCGAAGTTGGCACTTGGACGCGTGGGCGTCGCCGCGCCCTATATCGTAGCCGCGAGCGCAGGGGTAACATTTCTGTTCGCCGTCGCTGGAACGCTCAGCATTCGTGTCGCCGGATGGGGTGTCGTGGTTGGATCCGTATCGACCTGCGCAATTGCCACTGCGCGCGAGATGACACGCCTTATCGGTTTGGCCGGGCGATCGCCAGATGGTCAGACGCTTTTATCCTATCTCGATACGGCAACGCTCGCCGGTGCGGGTGCAGCATTGTTGGCAGGATGCTTCGCGCTACGTGTCTTACTCCTCGGCAATGCTGCCTTTAGCCGTCCCAGACCGAAGCAAGTCGTCGGCAAGCGTGCACTTCATGGGGAAGCTCACTGGATGACGATGCGGGAAGCAGAAAAGCTGTTCCCACAAGCTGGCGGAATTGTGGTTGGCGAGCGTTACCGCGTCGATCGAGATAGTGTCGCGGCGCTATCGTTTCGTCCGGGTAACGCCGCCACATGGGGCGCAGGTGGCAGATCTAAGCTCCTTTGCTTCGATGGTGGGTTTGGCTCGTCGCATGGGATCGTTTTCGCGGGTTCGGGCGGGTTCAAAACGACCTCAGTGACAATCCCAACCGCGCTTAAATGGGGAGGAACTCTGATCGTGCTAGATCCTTCGAATGAAGTCGCGCCAATGGTCGTCGATCATCGGCGCCGGGCCGGGCGCGATGTTCATGTGCTCGATCCGAAAGAGCCCGAGACTGGGATTAATGTGCTGGATTGGATCGGCCAGTTCGGTGGCACCAGGGAGGAAGATATCGCTGCGGTCGCATCTTGGATCATGAGTGATAGCGGCCAAGGCGGCGGCACGCATGGTGAGTTTTTCAGAGCTTCTGCTCAGCAGCTTCTCACAGCAATCATCGCGGATGTCTGCCTTTCAGGGAGCACGGAGCAGACCGAACACACGCTGCGGCGGGTTCGCGCCAACCTTTCAGAACCCGAGCCGACACTGCGGAAGCGGTTGCAGGAGATCTACGAGAATTCGCAATCCTCGTTCGTCAGGGAGAATGTCGCCGCCTTCGTCAATATGACCCACGAGACTTTCAGCGGCGTCTATGCCAATGCGATCAAGGAGACCCATTGGCTGTCCTACCCCAACTATGCAGCCCTGGTGTCTGGATCAACTTTTTCCAGCGGTTCGATAGGTGCCGGCAAGACCGACGTCTTCATCAACATCGACCTCAAGACGCTTGAGGCGCACGCTGGTCTGGCGCGCGTGATCATCGGTTCTTTTCTCAACGCGATCTACAATCGCAACGGCACGATTGAAGGACGCGCGCTCTTCCTCCTCGATGAGGTGGCCAGGCTCGGCTATATGCGCGTCCTCGAAACCGCCCGGGATGCCGGACGCAAATACGGCATCACGCTCACCTTGATCTATCAATCAATCGGTCAGTTGCGCGAGACCTATGGAGGTCGTGACGCGGCCAGCAAGTGGTTCGAGAGTTGCAGCTGGATCTCGTTCGCCGCAATCAACGATCCGGAAACTGCCGAATATATCAGCCGAAGATGCGGCCTGATCACGGTCGAGATCGACCAGGTCAGCCAGAACATTCAATCGAAGGGATCGTCACGGACCCGATCTAAACAACTCGCGTCTCGCCCCCTTATCCAGCCGCACGAAGTCTTGCGCATGCGCGTCGACGAGCAGATCGTTTTTACGGCTGGAAATCCGCCATTGCGTTGCGGGCGAGCGATCTGGTTTCGTCGAGGGGAGATGAACGGGTGCGTTCGGATCAAACCGTCACGTACACCACCGCGGGGGTAAGTGCTTGAACGCTGCATCAGTCGCACTGCTCGGAACAATCGGCTGGGGCCGGATCCGAGAAAGACGATGAAGAGTATCGGAGAAATCAGCATAGCGGCCGCCTCGGCGGGATTTCGGGAATTCTCGACACGCTTCTGGCCGGATCCACGGCAGCCGCAGGAGCCTTAGCATAGCGCCGCGAAGCGGAAGGCGGGATCGACTGCCGCCGGTCAGGGCGTTCAGATTTCTACCGGCCCCGTCTCGCTCTCATCGGCTTCGCTCAACAGGCCATCATAGACCTCCATCAAAGCATCGGTGATCGCCTGGCCGAGCGCGTTGCCGGCGGCACGAAGCTCATCCTCGCTACCGTCCTTGGCTGCGCGAGCAAGCTCTAAACCCTCACCGCTAACACTTTGCTTGGCGATTTCGATTGCCCATTGACCAAAGTCTCCGCGATTTTCAATCCGGATCGTGTCGTCCATTACTATCTCCTTCTGATCGCGCCTTCTTCTACCGACCCAGCTAACAAAACAAGGGGCGCGGTCTTCATGGGCACGTTTTGACATCACTGAGATGAATCGATCCCACGTCATCGATTCATATCTTTCGTTGGACGGTCGACCGCTGTGATGGAACACTTTCGTCATGATCAGCCAGCCTTATCAGACCTATATCGAACGATCGGACCGAGCGCGTAACATGGCGCGCTTCTACGCGATGACGATCGATCAGACCCTGTTCGGGAAAGCTTGCCTGACTCGGCGTTGGGGCAGGATCGGAACGTCGGGCCGATCAGTGAGCCACCATTTTGAGCGTGAGCAGGAAGCAGTTGTCCTTTTCCTCGATCTGCTAAGGCGAAAGCGCAACAGAGGTTATGTTGCTGTGAGAGCGAGATCGGACGCCTGACGTTTGGAGCCGGGTGGCGTTGCTGAGGGCGACAGAGGGAGACTGCCGCAGTCGTCGCCCATCCCGGTCACGACGCGGAAGGCGCTCCCCCTCAGAAAGGCGCCTCGACCTCTGAACTGCCGCTCTGTTCGGCGATGGCGACGGCAAGTTCTGCCTGGATAAGTTCGAGCTCGGCTTCGATCTGACGGCGCTCCGCGGCGTTGATTGCATTACGAAGTTCGGCGCGAAGTTCTTCGATCTGCTGCTCGATAGAATGGGTCATCGTCTCATCTCCTTGAGTTCGTGAAAGACGAAGATCGGCGCCAGCGAGGTGATGGCGGGGTCAGGGATCGCGTTTGCGACCGGCAGAGCCGGGGAGTGGGGGAGCCGATTTCCGAAAGCGGCAGGCCGACGGCCGCTGGAGGGAATTGGGGGAACCGCTCATCCTTGAGGCCGCTATCGCCGACAGGCACAATTGGTCATCTGAGCAGCTACCCACACGGGTGGATGTGGCACCAAAAAAGCCGAAACCGGCTCGATGCTCGTTTCGGCTTTCTAAAAGGTTCAGTTGGCAGTCCTGACCCGCGATCTCCGCCTGCCGGTCCCCACGCAGATGTGGTCCAATCCCAAGGCTGCCCTTCCAAAGAGGAAGTCCCAGCTTTCTTCAGGCTCTGTTTGCTGAATGCCGATCAGATGCATTGAATGTAGTCCTGGCCTTCGACCTCACGCCGCGCTGCGGAGGTGGGGTCTGGGAAGGGCGGATCCGTCGAGGTCGAGAGAGACATAGTCGAGGCCCTGAATCGGCATTTCCTGGCAGGCGCCGTCGAATTCGGCCGGATCCGATTAGACGTCGCATCCCTTTCGCTGTCTCGAGCTTCTCCATTGCGGCTTCGATGACAGTCGCTTGGACTGGAAACGATCCGGCATAGCGGTCAGGACCGAATGCAATAGAGGACGGAAGCTCTTTCGATTCATCAGCCGCGAAGAGAGCAGGCTTGCAGCGGTGGCGCAAGAAATCTCAGGATGCCCGTCGCTGAGGACGATCGGGGTGAAGGCGGCCTCAGGTCTGGCTTGCCTCATCGAACCTGCCGATGGCGCGGATCGGTGCCGCACTCGCAAAAAAAGCACCTATGGCAGCATTTAGCGCGTTTTGGCCGGGAAAATGGCTGTTCTTAGTGATTGACTTCCCGTAATGGCGAAACGCATGCTCTCGCGCCTGACAAAGGAGAAACTGATGGCCGACGAAATCACGCCTGAGACCCCTAGCCGTACAACGACCGAAACGCCGGCCGCCGCCCCTGCTGCCAAGAAGACACGAGCACCGCGCCGTCCGAAGGCTGCAGCGGAAACCGCTGCTAGCGAAGTACCGGCTGTGGCAACCGAGACGCCGGTAAAGAAGACGCGCGCCAAGCGTGGTTCCAAGCAGGCCGCCGCAAAGGCTGAGAAGAGTGCTGTTGGGTCGAAGAAGACTGCCACCCGCGTGCCGCGCGTCAAGGCTGCCGCAACTACACCAGTGGCAGCCGTTGAGTTTTCGGATGACATCGCCGACCTGATCAAGCTCGAGGAAGAGAACACGCAGCTCCGCAAGGAGCTGTCCGCGAAGCTGCGCTCGGAAAACGCCGATCTGCGCAAGCGTCTCGGCAAGGCCTGAGAGCAATTCCGGAATGCCGTTGCCATCGGCCACGGTGACACCATTTCATGATGCGAAATCGCCGGGCTCGTGATCGGGCCCGGCTAATGCAATTTGCTGCCGTGTCAAGCTGCAGCCATGTTTGAGGTTCGGATGCGATGAGAACACCATGGAGATTTGTGGCTGACCTGGTGTCGCGTAAGCCGAAAGCAGACCATTCAGGAGCGCCCGGTTCGGCCCCGAAAGAGATCAACGCGCTGGACTATAATCCCGGCGACGAGCCGGATCGAGAGATAGATTCCACGCCTGCCCAGAAGTCAGGCGGGGTCGGGCCAGCGCAGGAGCCGGAAACTCAAGCCACGGCACCGGCCTTAGTCCCTGAACCGGCGACAGAAGATACGAACGTTTCGCCGCCTGAGATCGATACCGCGACCGTCATCGAAGAGGCCACCTCTCCCTCTCCAGCGATTGCATCCGTAGAGACCGCACCCGCGGCCACCGCGGACAACGCCATTGACGTTGCGGTCAAGAAAACGGTGCAAGCGCGGAACAAGCCGTCCGCTCCAGCACCTCAGGCGTCTTCCGATGTGCCGGCCGTCGTGGAAGCACCGGCGGCCCCCGTCGGCCCGAAGACATTCGTCGAGGAGATGGCCGCGCTTGACCTGGAAGTCGCAGCCCTGCGACGCGAGCTTGCAAAGAAACTGCGCGCACAGAATGCGCAATTGCGCAGAATGATTGCCCGTTTCGACGGGCGCTGACCGCAGGTTGGCTCAGCCTCTCGATGAGAGTTAAGGGCTTCGCCTTTCGGCGAAGCCCCGTGAGCTTCAGTCGCGATTGGAGCGGGACCAGATGAGCTGGAGATCCTGCTGGCCTTCGACCTCGGCAAGCGTCGCGTAGATCGGGGCCGGGAAGCTCGGATCGTCGAGCTTGAGGGACAGGTAGTCGCGACCCTCGCCGGAGGTTTTCTGCCAGGCGGCGCCGAGCTCGACCGGGCCTGCGTAAACGCGGAACTGCGGGCCTTTCTCGGAAGGGTTGTCGACGCGGCTGATACGAGCCTTGACGTTGAGGGCGAGTGTCCGGATGGAGCCGGTGAAGCCGTTCTTTTCGGATGTGAAGGTGCCGATGGTAGCCATTGCTGCATTCCTTTTGCTGTTTCGGGCCGCTCCATTGCGGCCTCGATGGCAGTCTCCAAGACCGGAGACGATCGGCCCGCACCCGCCAGGGCCGCAATGCAATGGAGGACGGCATGTCATGAGATTTTTTAGCGGGCGAGGAGGGCGGCCTTGCCGCCTGGGGTCAACAAATCTCAGGACTTCCGTTGCGGGAGCACGATCGAGGCGAAGCCGGGTTCCGGTCAGACATGCCCCATCGAGCCCGCACAGGGAGCTCCGGGGAAACCTGCCAAAGGGATGTAGCAACGGCGTTGCTCGTGGCATTCGATCACCAAAAAACACTTCACCAACCCGCCACTTCGCGAGCGTCACCGTCTGTATTGGATCGCATCGGCTCCCTGCTATCTTCCATCGAAGAGCCCGTTGCCACCTGAACGCTCGCGATATCGCGTCGTGACGGCAATTGACCGCCGAAAGGCTTCACGAACCTGATGCGCCGGCCGACAAGACCGTTTATCGCCGAACGCAAGCCTGCTGCCCCGAAGATGTCGGTCTGGACAAGGCTGAATGCCGATATCGCCCATGGTCTCGAGGAAGAACAGGAGGGTGATCGACCGGAGATCACGAAAGCCTCCGGCCGCCGCTGATGCTGCCCGGTTAGGCCGCCGCAAGCGGCTCATCGCCTGGCTGCAGGGAGTGCAGGAAACTCGCTGCCCGTTGCGCATGCGCCGCCGCCTGGAAGATTGCCCGCTTGTCGTCAGCCAGCACGTTGAGCCAGCATTGGAGGTAGGAGGCATGATCCGGCCGCGGTTCCAGTTCCGGTGCGATCCCGAGGTCGGCACACAGGAAGCAACTGCCGAGTTCGGCGATCAGTTCCTCGCGGGCACGTTCGCTTTTATCCTTGGCATAGCGGGAAAGATCACGCCCGAGCCGGCCTTCCGGAGCCGTCCAATGGGTCATCTCGTGGCTCAATGTCGCATAGTAGCTTGCTGCATCCTTGAATGTTTCGAAGGCCGGCATCTGAACATGATCCGTGACCGGACCATAGAATGCCTGATTACCGCCGTGGCGGATGACCGCACCGGTATTGCGGAAGAACCGGTCTGCCCCTGCAATCCGTTCGACCGGATCCGCAGCGCGCACGGGCCGGTGGTAACAGTGATCGGGCAATCCGTCGATCTGGTCGACGTTGAAGACGCAATAGGCCTTGAGGAAGGGGATCTCGCGATCGACCTCGGCGCCATTCGCATCGGCCTCCGATTTCGTGAAGCGGCTGGCGAAGACGACGGTTGTCCCCGTTTCGCCTTTGCGCACGCCGGCGCCAAGTTCGAGGGCCTGCCTAAAGGTCATCCACGTCGACGCAGCAAAGCCGCGCGACATCTGCTCCGACCAGAGAAGGAGCACGTTCACACCCGAATAGGGCTGTCCAGTGTGGCGCAGCGGCCGGGTGATCCGGCCTTCGGTATTGGATGCGTTCCAGGGTTTCATCCAGGGACGCACGCCGAGGGCGAGATCTTCGACAATCCTGTCGGTAATCCGGGAATAGAGGTCGGCACGGTTGCTTTCGTGTTTCATGCTCAAGCCATTTCTCCATCTTTTAGGGATCCGCGCCGATCGCGGTCCCGTCGCGGAGGAAAGGGGCAGGAGCGCAGGAGCCGGGGCCGGGCACCGGAACGGCCGGAACAGCGTGGAGGACGGCGAAGCCGTTGCGCGGCGCCGGCGGCTCCTGCAGGACCGACGCCTGAAGACGGGCCGTGACGATCCGGCCGAATGCCTTGCCGTTTTGCCCGCAGCCGGCGTGATCCGGCACGCGGATAAGCCGGGGCCGAGAGAACGGGCCCGTGTTGACTGATAGAAGGCGGGGGGCTCACTCGCCACCCGCCGCGGCCGTGTCATTCGAAAGCCGACATCTGTGCCGCCGCCGCTTTGCGATCCACGGACTGACCGAGATTTTCGACCGGGCGTTCGAAGGGCCTCCAGTTTTCTCCGATGACCCCGTTGTAGGCCGCGACGGCGCCTTCCGCCGCCATCCGCAGTGCGTGGGCCTGGACGCCCATGTTCGCGGCGAATTCCCGCTTGCGGTGCGCAGAACTGTCGTAGCCCACGGGACCATCGAGGTCTTCGTCACGGGCGTCGTTTGCCGCCTTGGCGGTCGCATCGCGCGCCTGCGTGACGGCCTTGCTGTAAAACTGGCCGGCGCCATGCGCGGATCCGACATAGGCGCCGACGATCCGCTGCAGGTGGATCTGCATTGCCCGTTCGCCCAGGCCTTCACTCAGGGCTTCGGCCGTTTCGCGGATGAGGCGCTCGTGAAGATCCCGGATCCCGTCGCTGTCGATGACCGCTGTCGCGAAGCTTTCGGCGATCTTGAGCGCTTGGGCTGTGTCCGGGCAGGTCAGCCGGACCATTTCGACGGTCGTGCCCTTGCGGAGCTGGCTGGCACGGGCGGATTGGCGCGGGTTGGGTGCGATCTTTGCCATGTCTGTTCCTTTCGGCCCGAAACGGGTCCGGCACCTTGCCGGCTTGCCCTTCGGTGCGGTCGCCCCGAACCGGGTAAGGACAGGCGCTTCAAGGTCCGGGCACGTCAAGACAAGCGGAGCCGATCTGCGGGCTGGCAGGGTTTCTGCCCTGCGAAAGCCAAGCAGATCTGCTCTGCGCCGCACGACGGGTCTCGGCCGCACCGCGGCGCGAAACGCGGCCTTGAAGCAGAGGTCCGCCGGTTCAGACCGCAGCACAACCGAAGGACAAACCGGCCCGGGGCTATCCTAAAGAGACAAAAGGATGCCGCAAGAAATGCCGCTCCCGCCGCTTTCCCCTGACACGCCAAAGCCAGGTTCTCGCAAGGGTGCGACCAACGATGACGGCGAGTATCCCTAACCGGGGTCAGCGTTCGATAACTCCGGCTATTTCAAGGATTCTGCGGTCATCAACGGGCGTCTGCCATCTTGCGATGTTCAGCAGAAAAACGCTGTCGGTCGGCCGTCCGGCGGCGGGTCTGGGCTATTCTGCTGCGATGCCGTAGATTGCCTCGTGATCCTCAAGGGTACCGGCTTCCTCATCGATGGCGCTCGTCTTTAGGCTGTCGAAATCGGGGAGTTCTTCGGCCGATCCGTGATCGGTTACCACTTCAGCCCCGCCGTTCGCGATTGCACCGTGTCCGAGATGGCGCAGGAAATCGGCAACGTCCTTTCATTCGGGAGAAAACAGCGCGGACGCATGGACGAGGTTTGCATCCGTCTCGAAATGACCGACAAGCGCTGACTGTGTTTCCCGCACACGCGTTTGTGGTGCGATACCGGCATCGCGCGACGCAGCTTCGAGCACCTGACGGACAGGCAAAGCAGGAACTCGTCCGTACCCATGTTGGCAGGTATGCGTCCGCGCCGATCGCGTTACCGGCGATGAGAGCGACCACGTCGCTGTTCGATATTCCGCGGCGGCATGAATTGACATCGATCAGAGCCTCCCGCGCGGTAATGCGCACCGTGTCCATGTCGAAGCAAAGCCCGCCTTCCTCACTAAGAAGGCGAGCCGCATGCCGGGCGAAGCGTGCGCCCGCCGGGATGCCGGCCTTGGCGCCGCAATCCATCCGAACGTTGTCGCCAGCAAGCGAGAGAACGAGAAGCGCGATCAGCATGTCGTCCTCGATCGGCGCGCGGGCGAGTGCTTCGTGCAGGGCGTCGGTGCGAAAATCGCCGATCATGTCCAGGCCCCTCTGTGTCACGTCCGGTCGAGTATGTGCCTCAGGCGCTTCCTCGTTGGTCGAGGCGATTCCCAGGCGCCATTGTCTGCCCATTCACCGGTTTTGCCTTCGGCATCTGGTAATCAACCGTCTGCACCTTGCCGTCGCGGTCGTGATAGAGGCCGGCGAGGTCTGCCTTGCCAGGCTTTCCATAGACCCGCTCCGCTTCTTCCGGCAGTTCCGGCTGACCCCAGTTGTTGATCTTGACGATGGCATCCTTCCTGCGCAGGTTGTTGGACATCCACTCCTGCTGCGCGCCGAGGAAGGCCTCGGCCTGCGACCGCCTTTGCTTTTCCATCTCTTATTCCGTCCATCGTCGCGGCCGACGCGCCGCTGCGATGCTGCACCATCGCCGCCGACCTTGCATCACACGAGATTCATGTGAGAGAAGGGCTCTGCGCCGACGCAATCAGGACCGTGCCCATTGGCCGACATGCATGCCCATACCGAACTGATCGCCGTTCTGACCGCGGTGACGGATGGTGATCCCCGAGTGATGACGGTGCGTTCGGGCGACGCGCTGCCCTCGGGGCCGTTCGAATTCGGGCATCGCAGCCTGCAATCGGGCCTCAGAGAATGGGTCGGCGGCCAGACGGGTCATCCGGTCGGCTATCTTGAGCAGCTCTACACCTTTGCCGACCGCGACCGCTCCACGGTGGACGATGACGCGGGCCGGATCATCTCGATCAGCTATCTCGGTCTTGTCCGGGAACAGGCCGCACCCGGCGCGGGCCGGCCGAGTTGGCATGGCTGGTACGAGTATTTCCCCTGGGAGGACCATCGTGGCGGAAGGCCAGACCAGCTGCGCTCGATCGGCGAGCGTCTTGACGAGTGGATCGCCACTGATCCGGCACGGCGCGACCACCGGCAACGGCGGGCTGATTTCGCCTTTGGGTTCAACGGTGCCTCATGGAACGAGGATCTGGCGCTGCAGAGATACGAGCTGATGTTCGAGGCTGGGATCGTTTCCGAAAGCGGTGCCAGCACCGACGCTGCAACGGGGCGGCCGATGTTTGCCGATCACCGACGTATCCTGGCGACGGGCATCGCCCGGTTGCGTGCCAAGATCAAGTATCGCCCGGTCGTGTTCGAACTGATGGCTGAGTCCTTTACGCTTCTGCAGTTGCAGCGTGCCGTCGAGGCATTGGCCGGTTTGAAGCTGCACAAGCCGAACTTCCGCCGCCTGATAGACCTGGCCGATCTGATCGAGGAGACCGGCGGGATGACCAGCGAAACCGGCGGCAGGCCAGCCAAGCTCTATCGTTACCGGCATGCGATATTAGAGGAGCGCGCGCTCTCAGGCTCGCGGCTCCCACTCTCACGGAATTGACATAAACTCAAATCGAGAATATCTCTGCATATCCAATATACTCAAACCGAGTATGACAGGAGTTGTGGATGAATTCGCTCATTTCCATGTCGCCGCTCTATGAGCGCGTTCGCCGAGTCATGCCTGAAGCCGAGTGGTTGTCCCACGAGGAGGATGTCGAGGCGATCCTCGATCTGAAGCGGCGCCGCAATGCGGTCATCCTCGCCCACAACTACCAGACACCGGAGATCTTCCACGGCGTTGCCGACATCGTTGGGGACAGTCTGGCGCTTGCGCGCAAGGCCATCGACGTCGAGGCCGATGTTATCGTGATGGCCGGCGTGCATTTCATGGCCGAAACCGCCAAGCTTCTGAACCCGAAAAAGACGGTACTAATCCCGGATATGGCGGCCGGCTGCTCGCTGGCGGAATCCATCACGCCGAAAGACGTGGCGCTGCTGCGCAGGGCGCATCCCGGCGTTCCCGTCATCACCTATGTCAACACGTCGGCAGCAGTGAAGGCCGCGTCGGATATCTGTTGTACGTCCGGCAATGCGAGGAAGGTGGTCGAGTCACTCGGCGTGCCGAAAGTTTTGATGATCCCGGACGAGTATCTGGCACAGAACATTGCTCGTGAGACGGATGTCGAGATCATCGCCTGGCGTGGCCATTGCGAAGTGCACGAACTTTTCGATGCGCAGGACGTGCGTGATCTGCGCGAGGCTCATCCCGGCGTTATTGTCCTTGCGCATCCCGAATGTCCGCCGGAAGTGGTGGCGGAAGCGGATTTCGCCGGGTCGACGGCCGTCATGTCGGATTATGTCGGCGAAAGGAAACCGGCCCGGGTACTCCTTCTGACGGAATGCTCGATGAGCGACAACGTCGCTGTCGATCACCCCGGTGTCGAGTTCATTCGTCCCTGCAATCTGTGCCCCCATATGAAGCGCATCACGCTTTCCAACATCCGTCAGGCGTTGGAAGAAAATCGTTATGAAGTGACGATCGACCCGGCCGTGGAGCAACGTGCCCGGCTTGCCGTGGAAAGGATGCTGGAGGTATGAGCGAGAAGCTTCATCGGTTCTCGGATCATGTTGCAGTTGTCGGCAGCGGGCTTGCCGGGCTGGTCACGACGCTGACGCTGGCACCGCAGCCGGTCATCCTTCTGACAAGGGCGGCGTTCGGTGCGGAAACCTCGAGCGCATGGGCGCAGGGCGGCATCGCCGCAAGCCTCGGCTTAGACGACAGTGTCGACCTGCATCTGGCCGATACATTGGCAGCCGGTGACGGTTTATGCGACACAGTCGCCGCATCCTCAATCCTGAAGGACGCGCCGGCGGCGATTGCGGCACTCGAACGTTTCGGCGTGCATTTCGACCGGGAACCTGATGGCACCTACATGTTGGGACTGGAGGCGGCGCACTGCCGCCGCCGCATCGCCCATGTCGCAGGCGACGGGTCGGGAGCGGCAATCGTTCGTGCGCTGGTGGAGCAGATCCGACGGACGCCATCGACTACGGTGATGGAGAATGTCGAGGTGCGCCGGCTGCTCAAGTCGGGCGATGCAGTCTCAGGCCTGCTATGCGCGACACCGTCAGGCCCTCTCGTCGTTGCCACAAAGCGGGTCGTGCTCGCCACAGGCGGCCTGGGCGGCCTTTATGACACGACGACGACGCCGAGCGGGAATTACGGTCAGGGTATCATGCTGGCCGCACGGGCCGGCGCCGAGCTAGTCGATATGGAATTTGTCCAGTTCCACCCGACCGCACTTGATGCTGCGAACCGGGTTGCAGGGCTACCGCTTCCTCTCATCAGCGAAGCGGTGCGCGGCGAAGGCGCGATACTTGTCAACGACCGAGAGGAACGTTTCCTGGCCGATCAGCCAGGCGCTGAACTCGCGCCGCGCGATATCGTCGCCAGAGCCATCAGCGCCGAGATTGCCAACGGCCGCCGGGTGTTCCTCGATGCAAGGGCCGCGCTCGGCCCGAGGTTTGCTAGCCGCTTTCCTTCGATCACCGATCTGTGCCGCGAAGCGGGTGTAGATCCGACCCGCGGGCGCATCCCCGTTCGTCCGGCGGTTCACTACCACATGGGTGGGGTCGCCACCAATCTGCGCGGGCAAAGTACCATCGAGGGGCTCTGGGTTGTCGGCGAGGCGGCATCGACCGGTCTGCACGGTGCCAACCGTCTCGCCAGCAACTCGCTTCTCGAAGCCGCGGTCATGGGCATTAGGGCGGCGCGCGACATTCTGGCAACGAACACCGCAACCTGCAGAAAGATTGAAGCGACCGATATTCCGGTGCCGGCAGATCTCTCGGCCGTGCGCCAGATCATCTCGCCAAGCCTTGGCGTGTTGCGCACTGCGCCTGCGGTCAACCATGCCGTGACCAGCCTGTTGTCCATGGTGGAAAAGGATGGGCCGGCGGCCGATCCCGCTCTGGTGGCGCTCTCCATCGCCGTTTTTGCGTCATTGCGGGAGGAGTCACGCGGCGCCCATGCCCGCACCGATTATCCGATGCGGCTTATGGAGGCCCGGCGGCGACGTATGACGCTTGCCTCCATTCTCGACGCGGCGCGCTCGATCGGGCCGCAAATCTTTGCCGACAGCGCTTGAAGTGTGACAGACACGATGATTGCTTCTCTTCCCCGGATCGTTATCGAGCCCGCTGTGCGCAACGCGCTGCTGGAAGACCTCGGCCTTGCCGGCGACATCACCTCGACGGCCGTCATTCCGGCCGAACATCGCTCCCGTCTGGCACTCGTCGGTCGGAAGCATGGCGTCATCGCCGGTCTCGATGCCGCCGAACTTGCCTTCCAGCTCACGGACCCCGCGGTCTCGCTGGTTCGCCATATCCCGGACGGTTCGACTGTCGCGCCCGGCGAGACCATCGCAACGATTGAAGGACCGTCGCGTGCACTGCTGACCGGCGAGCGCACTGCGCTCAATTTCCTCGGACACCTCTCCGGCATCGCCACCGTAACGGCCGGTATCGTCACGGCTATTGCCGGCTCGAAGGCTTCGGTCGTCTGCACCCGGAAAACTACGCCGGGGCTGCGGGCGCTGGAAAAATACGCCGTGCGCGCCGGTGGCGGCATGAACCATCGCTTTGCATTGCATGATGCGGTTCTGATCAAGGACAACCATGTCGCAATCGCCGGCGGGGTAGCCGAAGCCATTCGCCGCGCAAGGGCTGGCGTCGGCCACATGGTCAAGATCGAGGTGGAAGTCGATACGCTCGATCAATTGCGCGAAGCCCTGAAGATCGGGATCGATGCCGTTCTGCTCGACAATATGACGCCGATCGCGCTGCGCCAGGCGGTCGATCTCGTTGCCGGACGGGCCATCACAGAGGCATCCGGCAATATCAATCCAACGACAGCCGCCGAGATCGCGGCCTCGGGCGTCGACCTGCTTTCGATCGGCTGGATCACCCACAGTGCACAGGTGCTCGATATCGGACTGGATCACCTCTGACCGCCCTGGCTGAGGTATTTTTTGACGAAAACCCTCTGAGACGGATGACTGGGGAAGACGAATGCAGAAATTGACGACAATCGGAGCCCTTCGTGCGTCACTTGCAGAGCCCAGACGACAGGGCGTGCGCATCGGCTTCGTGCCGACCATGGGTTATCTTCATGCCGGGCATATGAAACTCGTCTCCGAGGCGCGTGCCGAATGTGACCTGGTGGTCGCATCCATTTTCGTGAACCCGCTCCAGTTCGGCCCTGCCGAGGATCTGGCACGGTATCCACGCGACCTGGAGCGCGATACCGTGATGCTGCAGTCGGCAGGCGTCGATATTCTGTTCGCGCCCAGCGTTGACGACATGTATCCGCAGCCGATGAAAACGGTCGTCGATGTTCCCGAACTCGGGCGCAAACTCGAGGGCCAGGTCCGCCCGGGACATTTCGCCGGTGTGGCGACGGTCGTCTGCAAACTCTTCAACATCGTCCAGCCAGGCACTGCGTATTTTGGCGACAAGGACTATCAGCAGGTCGTCGTGATTAAAAAGATGGTCGAGGATCTTGCGCTTCCGGTGCGTGTCGTCCCGGTGCCGACTGTTCGCGATACGGATGGTCTCGCGCTCTCCTCCCGCAATATCTATCTCAGCAGCGAAGAGCGGCGCGCTGCGGTAATCGTTCCCCAGGCCCTTGCCGAGGCGGAACGGCTGATTGCCGGAGGGATGATGGATCCGCGCCGGCTGGAGCAGGAACTTCTCGATTTTATCGGACGGGAAACACTGGCGAAACCGGAGGTCGTCGCGGTGCGGGACGCCGTGACATTGGAGACGATTGAAGCGATCGATCGCCCGCTCGTAATTGCCTTGTTCGTTCGGATCGGCACAACGAAGCTTCTGGACAATAGAGTGATCGCGCCGCAAGGCGGTGTCCGATGAGTGCCACGGGGTCACCGAAGCGCCTGACGCCGAGACGCATCCAGGCCATGAAGGGTGGCACGCCGATCGTCTGCCTTACCGCCTATACAACGCCGATGGCACGCCTCCTCGACAGGCATTGCGATCTGCTTCTGGTGGGGGATTCGCTCGGCATGGTGCTCTACGGCATGGAAAGCACGATCGGCGTCACGCTGGACATGATGATTGCCCACGGCCAGGCCGTGATGCGCGGTGCTAGACGATCCTGCGTCGTCGTCGACATGCCGTTCGGCACCTATCAGGAAACCAGGGAACTTGCCTATCGCAATGCGGTGCGGATCCTGCAGGAAACCGGCTGCGACGCGGTGAAACTGGAGGGCGGAGAGGAAATGGCAGAGACGATCGCATTTCTGGTAGCGCGTGGCATTCCGGTAATGGGGCATATCGGTCTGATGCCGCAACAGGTCAACACGTCCGGAGGCTATCGCTCCGTCGGGCACTCCGCCGAGGAAGCGGAGACGATAAGACGCGACGCAAAGGCAGTCAGTGATGCCGGCGTCTTTTCGATCGTGGTCGAGGGAACGGTCGAAGCGCTGGCGCAGAACGTGACCGCCTCGCTTGCCGTGCCGACGATCGGGATAGGCGCCTCGGTTCACTGCGACGGCCAGATTCTTGTGTGCGACGACCTCCTTGGGCTGCTTTCCGAATTCACGCCTCGCTTCGTCAAACGTTATGACGAGCTTGGTGCACGTATCGATGCTGCAGTTGAGATCTATGCAGATGAAGTCCGTTCCCGCAGTTTTCCGTCCGAGGACCACGTTTTCAAGCCGCGCGGCTGAACCGGTCAGGGCAGGCGGGGATATCGGAAAGAAAAAAGGGCCGTCGGTGAAGACCGCGGCCCGTAAGTGTGAAGGTCAAAAACCTCCAGAGGGGAACAGCTGCTGCCGCGGATCTGGGAAGAACCGCGTCGTGCACCAGCTATCGCCGTTATGGTCATTTTTTTGAGCGGAGGGCATCCAAATTATGTGCAGGTCAGCTATGCGGCCAGGGCGTATGAAGAAGAATGTCGGTCGTGTCGGCCACGTGGTCCACTTCAGAGCGAAGGCCACAGTCGCGAATTGTTTTTCTCCAGCCGGTATTCTAACATAGTGTCATGAGCGGGATGTAGAACACGTGTGACTGCAGGAGGACCCATGCCCCGCCCGACTGATGCCGAATTCCGGCGCCTAAGAAACATTGAGATCGTGATCGGTGTCTTGAGGACACTCGGTGCAATCTTTCCGATATGGATAGTCAGAGACATTCTTATCGCGTTCTCTCCTTCTTTCAGGACTTCTCTCGGCTGCGAGCATGCAGCACGCGTCATGTTCTCGAACTATTCGCTTCCCTTTTTCTCCCGATGCTCCAGCGCCTCGTTCCAATCCTCGGTAGGGGGGCGATGCCTGAGCCATCCGCAACCGACGTCTTCCGCCAAGGCTCGAAGCCTGTCCGCATAGATGTCACCCTGGCGATTGCCGTCCGTTGCGGCAACGATGCACGCGCCCGCTCGTGTCGCGAGCCGGCGCAGTGCCGCCGCCGTCGCGGGTGCCCAACCACCACCTGTGCTCAGATAGAGGCTGCCGTCACGCATGCCCTCCATGGCTGCCAAGCTCATCGCATCGATCGCCGCCTCCGTGACGCAAAGACGCGTGCCGTGTTCTTCCCCGAACCGGAACAGGATCTTGCGACCACCCTTCGCAAAACCGCGCCATTCAGGGCCTCGGCCTTCCCAGCCACTCACGCCGCCGAGATCATCGCTATGGGCTGCCCACATGCTACCATAGGGGCCTTCACGCAGAAGATCCCGGGCGACGGCAGCGCCGATGATAAAGGCCGGAATGCGCCTCCGCTCGGCAAGATATTTCCATGTCGCGGAGCCGGGCCATGGCGGCCGCCGTCGGGCCCATTTTTCGGCAATCAGGGCATGATCGAGTGGGTCGGGCTGTTGCTTGTAACAAGCAGGGCCGGACATAGGTAAATCCGAAAGTGCTGCGGCTTTCTCGCAGGCTTCGAGAAAATCGCATCGCTCCAGATGGATCAGTAGACTGAATACATCCCCTTTCTCCTCACCGAGAGGGTTGAACCATCCTCTCCCCTTATACGTGACGATGATGATTTCACCGTCACGACGATACTTCACAGCGCACGCTGTGCTCTCTTTGGCGTCAATCGCAAAGCCTGCGATTTCCAAGACTGCCTGACAGCTCACTCTCTCTCGAAGTTTCTCTATCTCGCTTCGTCCCATCTTTCCTCTCCTCTTCGCATCACACGGCTTCCTATCTTTCTTTTCCCGCTCTTTACGGGACAAGATCAGCGAGGCCGCGCAGAGCAAGGACCGCAAGGGCGCGCCAGACAATTGCAGTTTCTGACATTCGAGTATCAGGCGCGGCGAAGCCTCCCTTGAGGTCGCCAGCTCGCCAGCGGCACCCGGTATGGCCAGGTCCATGGAGAAGCGGGGCTGTCAGCCAGCCCGGGATGACTTTCCGGACGAACCGGAGATTGACGAAAGCGACGAACTCGTCGGAGGGAAGAGCGCCTCACTCGCTGTCGTCCTCGAGCACTGTGATCGGGACCGCCCCGACTAACTCGAAATTTGTGGCGGTGGAGTTGGAATGTCCGCTGTGATGCAAAGTAGAAATGTCCGCGGGGTCGGCGCACGGCACATCGATCAGCCCCGATCTGACCGGCTGATTCCGGTTGCAAGATCAGATCGGGGCGGGTGGTAAACACACCTCTTCGGCTTTAGCTTTGAGGCTATTCGAACGAGCATTCATTCTGCGGCTTGCTGCCGCAACAGTGCCTTCTCATGTCGCGCGATGACCGCCGGATCGTTCATGTAATCTGTCCGGGGACCGGGTTTCCGGCCACGCGGTTTATAGCCAATCTTCTCGCTGTTGGTCTTTACGTCCGGCTTCGGCTGCTGATCCTGGCGTTCCTTGATATAGGCCAGAACGTCACCCAGTCGCTTGTTCTCGGTGATCGCCGCATCCGTCAATCACTGGTCCCTGTCGAATACCGTGTAGGGCAGGGAATAACCTTTCCAACGCACGTCCAGGCGACCGTCCGCATAGGCATAGGTCTCGACATAGCGACCGACTAGCCCCCGCGTCACCTCGGTTTCCTGCAGCATGATCCGCTTGCGCTCGAACGAAAACGCCAGCTGCGCCCCGACATAACGTTGCTCGCGCTTGCACAGGATCTCCACCAATCGGTCCGGCGCCAGATTGAT
>NZ_FOKM01000039.1 GCF_900111905.1 Rhizobium sp. NFR07
TGATGAGCATTGGCAATGAGAACGATTAAGTGTCGTAAGGGCATTTGGTGGATGCCTTGGCATGCACAGGCGAAGAAGGACGTGATACGCTGCGAAAAGCCGTGGGGAGCTGCGAATAAGCTTTGATCCATGGATCTCCGAATGGGGCAACCCACCTTAAATGCTTGGAAAATTTAAGTCGTGCTTTTGTACGGCTTAGGTTTCCAAGCATTGTTATAAGGTATCTAACCTTCGAATACATAGGGGTTAGAAGCGAACTCAGGGAACTGAAACATCTAAGTACCTGAAGGAAAGGACATCAACCGAGACTCCGCAAGTAGTGGCGAGCGAACGCGGACCAGGCCAGTGGCAATGTTGAATAAAGCTGAACAGGTTGGAAAGCCTGACTATAGTGGGTGATAGTCCCGTAAGCGTAGAACAGACATTGTCCTTGAGTAGGGCGGGACACGTGAAATCCTGTCTGAACATGGGGAGACCACTCTCCAAGCCTAAGTACTCGTGCATGACCGATAGCGAACAAGTACCGTGAGGGAAAGGTGAAAAGCACCCCGACAAGGGGAGTGAAATAGAACCTGAAACCGGATGCCTACAAGCAGTCGGAGGGCGCAAGCCTGACGGCGTACCTTTTGTATAATGGGTCAACGACTTAGTGTATCTAGCAAGCTTAAGCCGGTAGGTGTAGGCGCAGCGAAAGCGAGTCTGAATAGGGCGATTTAGTTAGATGCATTAGACCCGAAACCGAGTGATCTAGCCATGAGCAGGTTGAAGGTTGGGTAACACCAACTGGAGGACCGAACCCGCATCTGTTGCAATAGATTGGGATGACTTGTGGCTAGGGGTGAAAGGCCAATCAAACTCGGAGATAGCTGGTTCTCCGCGAAATCTATTTAGGTAGAGCGTCGACCGAATACCCCAGGGGGTAGAGCACTGGATGGGCTATGGGGACTCACCGTCTTACTGATCCTAACCAAACTCCGAATACCTGGGAGTACTAGTCGGCAGACACACGGCGGGTGCTAACGTCCGTCGTGAAGAGGGCAACAACCCTGACCTCCAGCTAAGGTCCCCAAGTCATGGCTAAGTGGGAAAGGATGTGAGGATCCCAAAACAACCAGGATGTTGGCTTAGAAGCAGCCATCATTTAAAGAAAGCGTAACAGCTCACTGGTCTAAATAAGGGTCTTTGCGCCGAAAATGTAACGGGGCTAAAGCCATGCACCGAAGCTGAGGAT
>NZ_FOKM01000022.1 GCF_900111905.1 Rhizobium sp. NFR07
GGTAAGCGGTGTTCCGCTCCCACGTTGTCCTCGCCGCCGTGATCTGTGATCGCCTTTCCACGGACGAGCAACTGGAGTTTCTCCATGGAGAGTACATTGGAGTTTCTCACGACCAGAAAGTCTGGGCGTGAGCAGCATCGGCACTGGCCGGACGAGATCAAGGCGCAGATCGTTTCGGAAAGCCTACGGCCCGGAGCGTTGGTGAATGAAGTAGCTGAGCGATATGGGCTGAAGCCGAACCACCTGTCGACTTGGCGAACGATGGCACGGCAGGGCAAGCTGGTTCTGCCAGCACCCGAGGATGCGGTGGAGTTCGCGGCGGTTGTCGTCGATCCACCAGTTGTGGAGCCGCCCATCAAGAAAGCCAGCCGTCCCGAGATCATTGTCGGCGCTGTCACCATCCGCTTGGAGGAAGGCGCGTCCGCCTCCCGGATCGCCGCCGTTGCGCGGGCTTGTGCGGTTCCGGCATGATCTTTCCGTCGAACCGGGTTCGGATCATGGTGGCGACCAAGCCTGTCGATTTTCGCAAGGGTCACGACGGCTTGGCCGCACTGGTCAAGAACGAGCTGCACAAGGACCCATTTACGGGGACGGTCTTCGTATTCCGATCACGCAAGGCGGACCGATTGAAGCTGATCTACTGGGATGGCAGCGGTCTGGTGATGGCCTACAAACGACTGGAGGAGCACACGTTCACTTGGCCAGACATCCGGGACGGTCTGATGACCTTAGGCCATGCCCAGTTTGAGGCGCTATTTGCGGGGCTCGACTGGCGGCGGGTCCGTTCTGTTGAGGTAAGAGCGCCAACGGCAATCGAGTAGGTGCGTCACGATGACTCGGTTCGTAAATTCCGACAGCGAGACGCCGCCCAATTTGATAAACTTCCAGTATGTTGGATGCGGTCGATCTTCCAGACGATATCGATGCCCTGAAGGCGATGCTGGTTGCGTCGCAGGCGCGTGAAGCCCGCAAGGATGAGCGGATCGAGCGGCTGGAGAAACTGGTCGCTGCTTTTAAGCAGGCAGCCTTCGGTCGTAAATCCGAGAAGACTGACCCTGAGCAGTTCGATCTTGCACTGGAAGACTTGGAAACGGCCATTGCGGCGATTCATGCCGAAGACGAGGCCGACAGTGCTCCGGGCAAACCGCAACCCAAACCACGCGCCGCCAATCGGGGCTCTCTTCCCGCGCACCTTCCTCGTGTCGAAGAGGTGATCGAGCCGGAAAGCTTGATCTGCACCTGTGGTGGCGGCTTGCATTGCATCGGGGAGGACGTGTCCGAGCGACTGGATGTCATCCCGGCGCAGTTCCGCGTCATCGTCACTCGTCGTCCCAAATATGCCTGCCGTGCTTGCACCGATGGCGTTTCCCAGGCTCCAGCGCCTGCACGATTGATCCACGCTGGACTGCCGACCGAGGCGACCATCGCGCATGTGTTGGTGTCCAAATATGCCGATCACCTGCCGCTCTATCGGCAGGCTCAGATCATGAGTCGACAGGGCATCGATCTTGATCGATCCACTCTTGCCGACTGGGTTGGCCGGGCAGGATTCGAACTCCGCCCGGTCTTCGACGCTCTTATCGCCGACCTGAAGCGGTCGACGAAGCTGTTCATGGACGAGACACGTGCGCCGGTCCTCGATCCTGGCTCCCGGAAGACCAAGACCGGATACTTCTGGGCCTTGGCTCGTGATGACCGACCGTGGCGCGGCGGTGCGCCGCCCGGTGTTGCCCTTACCTACGCACCCGGTCGCAGTGGTCTATATGCCGAGCGGATATTGCAAGGGTTCGCAGGCATCCTCCAAGTCGATGGATATGCCGGATATAATCGCCTGATCGCACCGGATCGCGTTGGACCGGATATCCGGCTTGCCTATTGTTGGGCCCATGCTCGTCGCAAGCTGGTCGAGATCACGCGCAGCGGATCGGCACCAATTGCAGAGGACGGCGTACGGCGGATAGGCGAACTCTATCGGATAGAGACCGAACTACGCGGGCTCTCCGCAGAAGCTCGCCTCGCCGGGCGGCAAGAACGATCATCGCCATTGATTGCGGACATGCGAACTTGGCTGACGCATCATCGCGCCCGTGTCGCTGGCAAGTCGCCGCTCGGTGAGGCTCTTGCCTACATCGACAAATACTGGAACGGACTCTGCCTATTTCTCAGCGACGGCCGCATTGAGATCGACAACAACACAGTCGAAAGAACAATCAGGCCGATTGCCTTGAACAGGAAGAATACGCTCTTCGCCGGACACGATGCAGGAGCCGAGAACTGGGCGACCATCGCCTCGCTCATCGAAACCTGCAAGCTCAACGCTGTCGATCCGTTCGCCTACCTGTCCGCCACGCTCAGCACCATCGTCAATGGGCACAGGCAGAGTCAGATTGACGTGCTGATGCCGTGGAATTATCCGCAGCCAGCACAAGGCTGAAGTCTGCTATCGAGCCAATTCGCTCGTGACATCGAATTTCACCATCCCAACTTGACAGCATCGCGGCGACGTAATCTGCTCGCAATCGCTTCAACGCTGCTGGGGATCATAGATGAATACTGGGCGCTTGTTTCTGATTGCCTATCTCACGATCACTGGTCACGCTGTCGCACAAGGCAATCCGCAGCCCTTGAACGCCGAAACATTCGAATACAGCGCATCCATAATTCGGCAGCTTCCATCCACGCATGACGAGATGATCAAGGGCTGCCCCAAAACTGGTTTTCTGGAGCTGAGCGAAGCTGGACTAAAGGAGCTTCGGCAAAAGAGCGGCTTAACTCGCTCCGCTCTACAGGAGCGCCTGTGTCGTGATATCATTGAAGGAATTGCGTCAGGCGAGATTACCTATCGAACTTGGCGTGATTGGATCAGCACTCCTGATACCGAACGAAAAATCAATGTGTCCGGAAAGTGAGCCACCATTTGAAGCAATTCACTACGGAGTAGCTGTAGGCGAATTCTAAGCATCTCTGTCTCAGCGGTAGCGCTGGAAACGAGCTACTTCAAATGGGTCAAGGTAGCGGGGAGACAGCGCTTACCTTTCATGTACCGGCATGACTGCTCTAAGTCGCGGGGGAAACGCGATATGGTCGTCCATTCGTGCCCTTGGCAAATGCGCACGGCAAAACTCAGGATGGGCTAATTAGACATTTGGAGCATACCCTAATAACCATATCTCCATTCGCTCTGGTTCCTCATCGTCAAGATATGGGCATGATGTTGCGGGCTCGCCTGTTTGCCCTGCGATCGATCCTTCATCGAATATAGCCGCGCGATCCGCACCTGATAGGCTTATCATATCGACTGAGGCATGCCCTTCAACCCAAGCGGCTAAACAGATCGCGTCAGCTTGCATGTATGGATTTGCGATCGGCGACAAACCAATCCGCCCTGCTCGTCGCCCTTCAGCGAAGCATCTGGCGAACTCCTGGTCTTCATCAGCCTCTGACATCGAAAGCCTCTTCTGCGTGACATAGCAACACCGCGAGCCGTTGTGGATGTTTGGAAGGCGGACGACTGCAACTGGCAGAGCTACTGCAGTTGAAGCAAGGTCACCCAGCGTGCAGAGACGCAGGGCATTAACGGATTCAGCCAGGCAATCCTCTACCTTACCGGACTGAGTCCGAGATGACTTATCGGGAGGCGCGGCTTCAATTCAAGCAGGTTCTTCTGTCTGACCACTGGTACACCGACTTGATCATGTGCCGACTCGCCAGAAGCCAGTTCGATATGTCCCGGAACAACAGATGCCTGAAGCGGTCCGGAAAAGGCGAGACTAATCACGCTGGTGTTTCTGCACTGGAACTCCTGCCGACCCGTCCTCGGCAGTTTTTTCAATTTTGTGCGGTGCGGAACTTATCTCGCACGTGCGAATTAGATTAGTGCTGATCCGATCCTCCTCCCTAATTTCCGGATCAGCGCCCTCCCCAAGACCTAGTCGGACTCTCCCTCCGGCTAGGTCACCGCCCTATTCCTTCTCGTGCGCGCCCTTGGTGGCGGATTGTATGTACACAACCACATCAACTCGCCAGAGATCGACATCCTTCAGCAGCGCAACGCCACGCCACCCTGCCTGAAGGAACGGCATGCGGTCGCCCGTTGAGTTCGAGAAGCAGCAGAGAATCTAACCCGAGGGCGTCTCGAAACTCGGCGCTATTCAAACTGCGAATTTTCACTAGCGTGCCGAAACGCATAATCGTGATGCCGCTCAATTTAAAATGGCTCCCTGTTTGATATTCTGTGGAAACCCCTAACTTTCGTGGTTTGAACGCATTTCAGCTTCGGCTTATATTCACATTCGTGCGTTTGGGGGAATAAGCAATGGTCTACGCCTTCATCACGATCCTCATCATCGCAGCAGCGGCACATTTCTACCTTGGACATCTGAATGACAAGCAAGGTGAAGAAGCGCTTCGACGTGGCGTCTACTGCGATCGATCGGCAAATTATTACTGGATAGATGTTGCTGACGATCTTTGCCCGCCCGCACTGCGCAAAGCATATGTTGTTACCAACCGACTGATCAACGTGAACTTTGCTGTCTTCACACTGGCACTATGCCTTATCGTCTGGATAGCTTGAAGCGGAAGACAGCCCGGCTTCCAACAGGCGCCTTCCGCTCGTCGGGAAGCTTCCTTGGCGAGAGCCTTCGACGCCCATCCGATAACGAAGGCGGCTGCTTAACACAATGGTAAAACAGCCGCACAAAGGAAGCATTGTTCGAAAACAACGGGGGTGACTTCCACAAACGGCGGTAAGTCGCGAAGATGTTCAGAATGTGGTAGGCGAGGAAGACCAGCCCGCAGTGCGACCATCCTTCGACTATCGTCAATCCAATGGGGGAAATCCGACGACGTATCGGATCTATTACATTGCAGGAAATACAAGAGGCGAACGGCACGATGAGGTCCTCCAACAACAAGGTACCGCCCGCCAAAGCCACACGGTTCTTAGAAGCCTTCCAAGACTCGCGCGGCCGACCTATCATCAGTTGCGTATGCTTAATTAGCAAGAACGCGGTGGCTGTGTCCGCTACCGGACGGAAGTTACTCCGTTGAGCTAAGGCAAATATTAGCCATCGATGGCTATCGTCGCGGAACTGACGGATGCACGGCGTGTTTGCATTCTTGCTGTCGTGTTCAAATCGAGCCAAACTCAACGTGAGCAAGAAAGCCGTGAGGGTGTCATCAATAGCCTCCAGCAGCTAGCAGGAACCATGAACGGCTTTATGAAAGGCGGCGCCTAGCAGTTGAAGATGGGCCAGTCCCCCAAGTTCCACGCAGCGGCGAGGACGGTTGACCAGCCCATCGAACACGCCAAAGTAGGTTGAGGCAACGAAATGGCCCTCACCCTATCTCTTTATTCGATAACGACAGGCGACAAAACCAGTCGCCGAGCGAGGCCTTGTAATGCGTAGCAAGCCCAAACCACTTGTCAGAGAACCAAGCGTTGCCCGATCGAAGCCGCGTAAGCGACGAGACCCCGAGCAGCCTGAGCTACCCTTCGATGAGATGCCTGAGCGTATTGAGCCTGCGCTTGCGCTTCTTAAAACAGTGGCTCCAAGCGCTGGAAACTGGGCTTACGAGTTGAAATTCGACGGCTATCGCCTCGCCGTCCACATAGACCCTAAAGGTGTTCGGCTTCTCACACGCGGCGGCCACGACTGGACGCATCGATTTCCGGAGATCGCACTGGCTGCAAGCATGCTGGGTGTAGGCACCGCAATTCTTGACGGCGAAGCCGTGGTTTTGGACGAAGAAGGTCGCTCCGATTTCGGCGCTCTTCAACGCTCCCTCGGCGGCAGAGGCGGCAAACGAGCATCGTCAGAGGCTGTATTTTACGCTTTCGACCTGATCTATTTCGACGGGCATCTTCTGACCGAGACAGAGCTCTCAGTCCGAAGACACCTGCTGGCGGATTTAATTGGCGAAGGCGCGAATGGTGCAATCAGGCTTTCTGAAGAGATAGCCGGAGATGGTGCTGAACTATTGCAGGCAGCCTGCGACCTTGGGCTCGAAGGTATCATCGCAAAAGACCGAGACAGCATATACCGGTCCGGCCGCACTGGCGACTGGCTGAAGATCAAGTGCGTGCAGAGCGAAAGCTTCGTCATCGTGGGATACGAGAAGTCCTCGCTCGCCAGGGGCGGTGTCGGGAGCTTGCTGCTTGCCGCCCGGAAGGGTGATGGGTGGGTTTCGGTGGGGTCGGTCGGCACAGGTTTCAAAGAACGGGAGGCCACAGAGCTGAGGACCACGTTAGATAAGCTGAAGGTTGCCAAGCCTGTCGTTCCGCTGAAGGGGAAAAATTATGTGTTTTCGGCCCCTACCCTGATTGCCGAGATCAATTTTCGAGGTTGGACCAACGATGGGAGCCTGAGGCACGCCTCTTACAAAGGTCTGCGCGAGCGTCAAGACAATGCTGACATCTACGAGCTCTGAAGCAGAGTTAGCCCCGCCCGACGAGCGCGGCGGCTTTAGGCGAACGATGGGCGACCATCCAAAAGCGCCATCGTCTATAGCGCGGCAATCAGGATGAGACGAATCTCACCTAGATCGCCGTTATGCAATCGTCCGCCACGCTCGCGCTACATCTGGAGAAGACCAACAGACTTGTGTTCCAACTCATGGTTTTAACAGGCTTGATCGGCAATGGGCATCCTACGCGTCGCCGGTTCAGAGTAAGCAGCAGACCAGATGTTTCCGTAGCTCCGGATCCAACGCGCTGCCAAACCACTTGGGTGGTCGGGGTCGTACTCGCTCGTGCAGAGCTGCCTGAACGTGAGGCGTGTCGGCTATCCCAATTTGGTGGAAAAGATGGAAGGTCGTAGTTTAGAACTGGGCCACAGTAGCGCCCGCAGCACTCTGGATGGAGGCGCTGGCCTCCGATGACGGCCCGGGACATTGCTTCCTGCCACCCGAAAACGGTTGGTACGTGTTGTCCTCAACCCGATACGAGCTGTATCGCTCCATGCACCAGCGCTCGCTTGCGGATGGCTTGCTTAAACCAACTTCGGCAACCCGCTGAACAGTAACTGCTTCGATCGGAGCTGCACACGTCCTCCGCGGCCCGCCACCGTAAGGCTGGTAGGTGTTGTCGGCAGGATTATATGAGCGGTACCGGGCGCCGCACCACTCCCGGGTCTTCCCGGCCAACGTATCGGCCAATGGAGCAACCTGATCGCCGACGACCTCTGGCTTGCTCGTCAAGTCGAGCGCCACTTTGTTGCTCTCTTCGGGCCTAGCCGTTGCCACGAGCGTATCTGTGGCCAACACCGCCGGAAGCCGCTCGTAAGCTTGCAAGCTTGGATCAACCCTCCGGACCTCGGACGACCACAATGGCTCGCCAAGCAAATCAGTAAACTCATGCGGGGCAACAGGTTCCGATAGGTAGGTTGACACCCGCATCCCCGCCGCTGCAACCGGGAGGAGGCAAGAGGCCAGCACGAGGCCTGTTAGTAGTTCGCGCATACGATATTAACCTAATGGATTTGCTATTCAAAATGTCGATCGAGACCGTTTTGTTCCCAAGGTTAGTCCGATATCGTGCTAACCTTTCAAGTATGGGACATCTTGCTCTGACCGAAGCTCGCGAGGACCTGGAGGCGGCCCGAATAACATGCGCGAATAGAAACTGCAGCAGATGACGAGGATCGCGGGAAACATCTGGTGATTTTCAGGGTCTCACATCATCTCAAGCGAAGTGTAGATTTGACCCTTGGAGTTTCTCACTTCGCCTGACACATCAAGCCCAAGCAACCATGGATGCCGTCAAGAGTGACATTCCTACGCTCTTGGACGGTGAAGCCTCAGCACATGATGGCGGTCGTTTAGAAAGGGCAACCGAGACAGGCTAAACGACCTAGCATCTCCGTCACCAGAGCCAGGTGACAAACGCGATCAAGGCAAGCCACATGGCAAGCGAAAGGGCAAAAGCCAGTAGATAGTTTCGAAGACGCTTCGTCATCGTCACACCATGCGTCAACTCGGCATGATGGTTAAAACCAAATCAACCGACATGGTCAATCGATCCTTAAAAGGAGAGGCTATCTTCTTGCCAGACGGCAGAGTCGTTTCGTTTCGATCCGATAGTTCCGCACACGGCCGGTATATTCAGGATCAATCGCAACCGGGGCTCTCGTGACCAGTCAGCAGCGTCATTTCGCGACGATTCGTCCAAAGCCCTGGCCGGACGCGTTTACCGCTGTTCGCGAGCCGCGCTTGCGAGCAAGCGCTGCAGAGAGGTACGTTGTCGCTTGTTCCAGTTAAGGGCGGCCCGTCGAGCAGCCTCACTCGATCTTGTCTGCTGCGCGACATTGTCGAAAAGTGCAAGAACTGCATTTGCGAAGGCTTGCGGATCGTAGTCATCGACCACGGTCACACCTTGGAGGTCCTGTAAATCAAGTCCCTCCATGCCTTTCTTGGTACTGACGACTGGCACGCCATGCGCCATCGATTCAAGGAGTTTGATCTTGACGCCCGTGCCGGCAGTGATCGGATTTATGGAGATCGGCGCGCGGCGGAAGGCCTGTTTGAGATCGGCGACAAAGTGGAGTTTTTCGACATTCGGATGGTCGGGAATATCGTTGCAGATAGTGCCACAAACCAAAAGCTTAAAATTGGGACGGCGTTTCAGGATCAGGGGAAGGACGTCGTTAAGGAAATAATGGATCGACTGACGATTGGCAGCGAAAGAGGATCCGATGAAGGTTGCTCCAAGATTGTCAACAGGGCAAACACCTGTCGTCGAGGGAACGATATGACTGATCGTGAAGATCTCTTGGTCTGACTGTTCGAGCTGCTGCTTGAAAACCTCTGCCTCCTGCTCCTGGATGGCGACGACCGCGTCAGCTCGTTTCAATGCAGTTGCTTCAACATTGTCGCCGGCGACCTGGGCGAAACTGTCATGGGTGTCGATGACCTTATAGACGTGGGACGGCAATGATCGCAGCGCGCTTGAGAACCAGATATAGGTAACGATTGCCGCATCATAATCGTGCTTTAAATTGAGCCTGCGGATCTGGCTTGAAAAAGGGTGATAATAGATCTCGTCGAGAAAATGCGTCGAGGATATCGGGGCTCCGACGCCACGTGCGAGCGCGCGGAAGATCCGGTAGGCGGCTCGTTTGCCGAGATATAGGCCGGCGCGTAAGCCTTGGCGCTTCAGCTCGTGGAAGTGTTCCGCCCCCAGAAACTCGAGATGCTCGTCCCTTCGATACTCGCCTTGCTGGCGGGAAGGCAAAAATATGAAATCAACCTCGTGGCCGAGGGCCTTGATTTCGCGGATCAAGGTCCATTGCCTAGCGCGATTGCCGCCCGACAGGGGGAAGATCGGGATAGTCGAAATGAATGCAACTCTCACCGCGCGCCTCCGGCTGACTGGACGTCTATTCAAAACCAACGGATCAGAGTGGCCAAACTTTATTCAATCCTGCCTATCTTTCAGAAAATCGATGCGTGAGAATCGCCCCATCTCCAGCGCCGATGTCGCTCTCGAGATCTGCGCGAGAGACGCTTGTTGCGGTGATACAACGTCGGCAATTGTGCCAGCTAGGAAACCAGGTCAATCTGCCGCCAGACGTAAGTATTTCATACACATATCCGCACCACTCACGGAGCCTTACGTCTGATGTAAATCCAACTCCATCGTAGACATGCGCCCATCAATAATCAATACATCCATATATCATCGTAGAACTATAATATATACGCAAAATAGCCCTCACCAACCCTCTTGACTACATCATTTTAGATACTCATACTCAACATATTCAGTGGCACATTAAAGACCATAGAGCGCTCCATCATGAACAACGAACGCAGTCTGCTGCGGCGCGCGCGAGGGCGCCTGCACACGACATCGGTTCTGATAGCCTTTGTTTTTCCTGTAAGCGGTTTTGCCGCTGAGGGGTACCAGCTTGGCCCGATGGACAAGCTGAACATCAAGGTTGTGGAATCGCGTGACAGCCAAGATAGCTTCAAGGAATGGCCGGCACTTAATGGGCTATATATAGTTGGTCCAACCGGCTCGATCCTTCTGCCTTATGCAGGAGAGGTTGCCGTGTCAGGCAAGAATCCTGCAGATATTGCCGCCGAGATAGCCGTCAATATCCAGCTAAAATTCGGTCTTTCGGCGCTACCGGAGACGGCGGTTGAGATAGCCGAGTATCGTGGCATCTACGTCGTCGGCGACGTCGCAACGCCCGGGACGTACGCGTTTTCGCCGGATCTGACGCCGTTAAAGGCGGTCGCATTGGCTGGAGGTATGAGCCGCGGTGGTGAATCGCCGGAAAAAACCACACAGGATTTTCTGGCTGTGAGCGGTGAACTTGCCGTATTGATTGCGCAGCGCGATTTCCTGTTGATCAAGCAGGCACGCTTGAGTGCTGAGTTAGAAGAAGCCAAACAGATCGCCTCGCCGGCTGACGCCAGGCCAGGCGACTATACGAGTGACCTCCTCGAAAGCCAAAAGAAGCTGATGACGGCCAGGCAGGAAACGATGGCCTCGCAGCTCAATTCGCTCAATGAGATCAAGTCGCTCTACTCAAATGAAGTCGTCTCGCTTGAGCAGAAGTCGGTCACGCAATCGCGACAGATCCAGCTGGTGACCAAAGAGCTCGAAAAAGCCAATAAGCTTGCCGACCAGGGCCTTGTTCTTAGTGCCCGGGTACTGGGACTGGAATCGACTATTGCCGACTTGCAAGGCAATCTCATCGATCTTGGAACAGCGACCCTGCGGGCCAAGCAGGAGATCAGCAAAGCGGATCGTGAGACTTCGGAATTGCACAACGAACGTCGCGCAGAACTGGTTGTTGAAGTTCAAGATACGCAGTCGCAGTTGAAGGAAACCGAGCTCAAAATCACCAACGCACATGAGCGGCTTGCGGCGCTCGCGTTGGCTTCGCCGGCCATTGCCGGCCAGTCGATGTCAGATCTGCAAGATAGACTAAGCTATCGGATTACGCGTGTCATCGATGGCAAATCGCAGGATATCGATGCCTTAGCGCATACTGCTCTGACCCCCGGCGACCTCATCAATGTCAAGCTACAGCGACAAGGCTTCACACCGATCAGCGGATCGACTCCGGCCAGTATCAAAACGGTCTCAGCCGATCGGTAGTCGCCATGGTCGATCGATCTCACGCAGTCCCTGGGACGTTGTCTCCGACAGGAGACATGCTGAAGGTCGGTAGATCAAGGATTAAATGGGTTGATAGCGCGCGAGGTATCGGGATCGTCCTTGTGGTTTTCGGCCACACGCTTGGCGGGATGCTTTCGGCCCGCCAGCTGGATCCGACCGGTCTCGGAAAATTGGTATTCGACGCGATATACACTTTCCATATGCCGCTTTTTTTTCTGCTAAGCGGCTTGTTCATCGTCCCGCGGCTGGACAGAGGGACACGGCAATTTCTCTCTGCAAGCCTTTCGTCGATCGTTCTTCCGTATTTCCTGTGGGGCGCAATTCAGAGTATTGTGATTGCCACGGCAAGCTCTCTGGTGACGGCGCCGGTGCCATTGAGCGGCATGCTGATCGTTCGGATGCTGTGGTCTCCTCCGTCGCAGTTTTGGTTTCTTTATGCGTTGTTCTTCATGCAGGTACTGGCGGTGATGATCCTGCCAACGCTTGGTGCTTGGCGCTTTTTCCTCTGCGCAATTGTCGCTAGGCTTTCGCTAGAGTTTTCCCTGTTGCCGAATGTCTTTGATATCGTCATGCGCAACTGGCTCTACTTTGCACTCGGAGCATGGCTTGGTCACCACGCCGTAGATGCCATCGCAACATCCCGGCCACGCGGCGAGCTCATCACGACTACCGGCTTGGTGTTTGTTACCTTTGCCTATGACTGTGTCCGTAGAGGCGGCGACTATGCATCGCTTTCGGCCATGCCTGCTGCCGCTTCAGGCATTGTGTTGACCATCGTCTTATCACTCAAACTTCCTGACGCCCTTACCCCTACCATGACCTATCTTGGTCAACGGTCCATGCCTATCTATCTTCTCCACGTGTTTATCGTTGCCGGTACCCGCATTCTGTTCGTGCGCATTCTGCAGATCGATGAACCGATCTTTATCATGGCTATTGCTGTGACGCTTGGTCTAGCTTTGCCGCTTGCAGCAGACTGGATAGCTCGGAGGATCGGCGTTGGTCGAGCCGTCGGGTTTCCGTAAGCTCGGACATAACAGGTTATTGGCAAATCGCCTTCGACACATCCGCAGAAGCGGTGAACCGTCGATCTTATCTGAGCCGGATGCCAGCCACAGTCCTGATCGCAAGATCCCGCATCTCTTCTGTTGCCTTGGTCAGCATGGTAGCCCTGACATCTTCGGGCCGGCTTTTATCGATGGCATCTGAGAACAGCCGAAACTCTACTTGGCACGCCGCCATTGTTGCCTCAGCCAGCCCGTCGACCGTGTCATCAAGTTTGGCGAATTTCCCGGCGGCATAAAGGACGCATTTGCTCAATACCTGGTAGGCGCGATGCTCGTCCTGGGTCTTCGGCCGTTCCTGAGCACCAGTTGGCGAGGCAAAGAGCGCTAGGACGATTGCGACGCAGTATCTCATAGTGAATTTGTGCGCCAAACACTTGCTGCTGGCAACCCCCGGGACATTCACCACCGATCGGAATCTCGCTCTAGAAACGAACGGGATGCCCCGCCGCGTATTGCCGGGCGCCGGCGAGTGGCAAAGCCGCAAGCTCGTCGCTTGGGCTATGCAGCGCGCTTCAATCGATCTGTCCGATCACCGTCGTCGGCGTCAACCATCTCGTTGATCGAAATATCTTCCTGGTAGGCCTCACGCACGGCGCGAGACTGGGCACAAAGAGAGGTTATTAGCATGACGGTGAGAACCGACAGGGCTGATGCCGCGAGGATCACGGCGTAGAGGAAACGATGACTATGCATGCGCGCAATCCACCTGAGGGCTGTTATAGCGGCTTGCTCATACGCTTGACTCGACATTGCCGCAAGATTGCGACTTACCTTGCAACGATGGCACGTTCGTTGGGGCGTCAGGCCGTTACCGGAGCCTGTTACCGGTAGCCTTTCTTACCGGATGTCAGGCGAAGTGAGAAACTAACCTCCCAGGGGGTCAAATCCTCACTTCGCTTGACACCGGACCAACGACCTACTTGAAGGCTTGACGTTGTTCACCTGCGCGCCATGCCCCGATCTGAGAAGTCCGAAAAGATGAGGACGCAAGCGTCGGCAAGTCAGCCCTTCGCCCCTTAGTCCCCACTAGCTGTCCTTTGCCTCGCGCAAAGCTGTGTTTCGGCGCAGCCGCAGCTTGTTAGTGACATCATGCCTTCTCTACAATTGTCGCTCGTTGAAGGGCGGTGGCGCTTGAGGCCATTTTCGGCCAAAGGCACCGAGCCTTTCACATCACCAACGACGCGCATGGTTACGACATGCGACGGAGGATCCGGTGGAGGCTTTCTATTCTCGGGGCGGAGCGTCTGTTTATTTAAAAGAGCAGCACCCATCCCTCCGAATTGATTAAGCTCGGGTGAGTAGAGAAATAGGAAAATGACGTTCAATGACATGCTGTCTGTTGAAGATGAGGACGGTTTGGCGACTAGCGATCCATGACAGCGGCAACGACTAGTGCGACCACACGAAGAGCCACAGGATAAACAGAATAACCACGACGGCTGCGATCGCGACACACCACGCCGATCTTATCTGTCCTCGCGAGGCTTCTTCCTCTGCCCATATTCGGTCGACCTGTCACCAGTGCCGTAGGGGTCCTGATCTGACGGCGTCATTGACCTGTTTCTCCTGACGTAGAACCGAATTTACCTCCGGGTGTTCCACAGACCTTGCGCAGATGCGTTGATCTTACCACCTTCGAGTAGCGTTTCCCTCGGGGTACGTCGACCGCTTCGCCCTTCCTGCATTTCACATCCAGGCCTGCTTGATGTTTCACCTCATATTCAGTCTTCCGTGGCTGATTGTCGTTTTGCGCTTTATCGAGCCGATGCCCTGGCCAACAACCTTTAAGATTGTTGTCAGCGCCGTTCTTCTGGTCGCATCGCAATATCACCTGATAAGCCGCCTATCCTCAGGGTCGGTGCTTTCGCCGGAGTTTCCGCGTCCTGTTGTCATCGCCTTCAATGTGCTCTTTGGCGCGATCGCATTTCTGGCGGTTTTCCAGATCGCATTGGACGTCCTCTCGCTTGCGGTCGCAGCCGTGATCTGGCGATTTCCAGAGACGCCGCTCGAACTACGATACGGTATCGCAGCCCTTGCGTTCAGTCTGGCAGCCTATGGTGTCAGCCAAGCGGTACGCGTTCCGCCCGTGAAGACGATCGAAGTCGAGATAGGTGGTCTGCCCAAAGCCTTTGAAGGATATCGCCTCCTGCAACTGACCGATCTCCATATTAGCCGACTGTTTGCGAAAGCCTGGGCGAGCGAGGTTGTTGCCCGCTCCAACGTACTTGACGTGGATCTGATTGTTGTGACTGGCGACTTTATCGATGGCGACATTGACGTGCGACGGGAGGATGTCGCTCCGCTTGCGGGGCTTCGCGCGCGCGACGGCGTGATGGCGATCCCTGGGAACCACGAATATTATTTCGGCTACGAGGATTGGATGGCGCATGATGCCGGACTGGGTATCCGCATGCTCCTCAATCAGCATGCCGTAATTCGACGGGACGGCGAGGAGATTGTCATCGCAGGTGTCACGGATATAGCGGCAATCGGAGGGCCCTACCCGCCACCCGATATCGACGCTGCGCTGAAAAATGCCCCTAGTGGTGCGCCGGTCATTCTCCTTGCCCATCAACCGAGGATGGCAGCCCGCGCGGCCCGAGCCGGAATTGCTCTTCAGCTTGCCGGCCACACGCATGGCGGCATGGTGCGTGGGCTGGATCTGCTGGTTGCGCGCGGCAATGATGGATATGTCTCTGGCATGTATAGCGTTGGCGGCATGCAGCTTTACGTCAACAATGGAACAGGCCTATGGCCCGGGTTCGCACTCCGTGTTGCCGTCCCGTCTGAACTCACTGTTATCGTCCTGAAAGGAAGGATGTAGGGATCTTTTTGCCGGCACCTGATCGTCTCGGTCGATCCTTAACCGCTCGCTTCAACGCATTTGTATCGACCGCTTAGGCGTTTGGGTCCACGTTTTGAGCAATTCCCCGTCGTAAATCTGCGGGCATCTCGGCCTTGGCGCCAATTGGACCGAGGAGCTATATGGTGGTGACCTTGGAAACACAGTGCTCTTGTCTTCCTTAAAGGGCGATCGGATGTCGAGCGAAAGGACATTGATTGAAGACGCGTTTTCCCCTGATCCTCACCGCGTCCATTGCAGAGCGCGATCGCGAGCTTTTCGATGATCTGCGGCGCCAGCATTTTCCGCCGGACCGCAACTTACTGAAAGCTCATTTGACGATGTTCCACCGGTTGCCGGGCGAGTATCGTGAGCAGATTGTGGCTCAGATCACGATGAGTGCCTCTGCCGTTCGCGCGTTTGAGGCAAGCGTCGTCGGTATCCGTCATCTTGGAGCAGGCGTGGCGTTCGACATCGACAACGATGCCTTGGCGGCAGTGCGTGCCGAATTAAAATCCGCGTTCAAGGCCTGGCTTGGCCCGCAAGACATGCAGCCGTGGCGCCCACATATTACAGTGCAGAACAAAGTATCAAGGGTGATCGCCGATAGACTATACGGCGACCTGACGGTCGATTTTCGCCCACGTGCCATCAGAGTGATAGGCCTGGATCTCTGGAGATATCTGGGGGGCCCATGGCAACACGACAGCTTCATCCCATTCGCCAACGACAGCCGAGTTCCCGACGGCGCCGAAAACGGATCTTAGCCACGCGCTCTATCTGGCTTTGGACGCGCGATCGAACAATCGCGATCCGAAAGGCCAAGTGACGATGTCTCCAGCGAACAACGCTGCCCAGATGAAGACCGGCTGAAGTGGGAGCCGGATGATATGATAGGTCCATTCCCAGACCGACGAATCGCTCGCCCCCAAACCGTCCAACGCGTGCTTGATATTGGCAGGGAATACGCAACACGCGTAAAGAGCGAGTGTAGCAGCAGCAAGCCGGCTTACTCGTGGCGTGCAAAGACCGATCGCGCCCGCGATCTCGCATAACCCGGTCAGGGCAATTACCGTTTCAGGATGAGAAACCCAGGTTGGAGTGATCGACAAGAAGGGCTGCGGCCAGGTGAGGTGTAATATCCCGGCGACACAATAGAATACGGACAGGCTCTTGACGATCCGCGGACGCCAGGCCCTAGTTGCTGCGGTCATTTGCTATTTTCTTTTCAACCCTGCGGACGGCGGCGAAAAGATCTACCTTGCGGCCGGCAATGCGTTTGATCGCGGCAATCGCGAGATCCCCGGCAACATAGTCGGACTTGTGTCCGAGGTTATGGACGACGATCAACCTGGCGCCTGGGATATCACGCGCCAAATGCCGGGCATGGATGTCCGGAGAGACGATCTTGTCGGCATCGCCGGTGATGATGATCGTCGGCACCCTTATATGCCGATAGTGCTTGCTGGCCAATTTCGCCCAGTCGCTGAGTGCTGCAATTTCTCTCGCATTGTGTCGAAACGCAGCCGGACGAAGTGCCTGCACCGCCTTGGTGTCTTTGACGTATCCAGGAGGTGGCGAGTTGGGGGAGAACACAGCCTTTGTGGCGCGGTTGATCGCCAAAAGGCCGAGCGGCGGCACGACGAACGTCGTGAACAATGCGCCAGTGACCGGAGCACGCGCTGCATCGTAATACCAGGCCACTCCGCTCGACCACGAGTAGACGGCCGGAGATAGGAAAACGAGGCCGCGTATCTTGTCGGGATGGCGTATCGCCAATGCCGCAGCTATTGCACCGCCGAATGAGTGCCCGACGATGATCGCCCGGCCAATGCCGCGCTTTTCCATCAGCGTCGCGATCGCATCGGCTTGCCCATCGGGCAAAATATTCTCGGGCCCACCCGGATCCGACCGTCCATGGCCTGGCCTGTCGACAAATAAAAGCGTCGCCCTGCCCTCGAGCTTTTTGCGAAACGACAGAACCGGATCATAAAGGCTCGTGCTTGCACCATGAATGAAAACGATCGGCGGAAGATCTTTCCGCCGATCCGCTTCGATGAGAATGCTGTTGAGATAATAGCCACCGACATCGATCCGCACCGGGGGCGCTTCGCGATCCCGCGCTACGGCCTGTCCGAAACTCATTGACCAGCAGATGAGCAGAGACATCAGAAAGATGCTGGAACGTCGGGCGCGCACCTGCCTACCCGTCACCGCCACGGACCGTTTATGCTCAGGCACTCCGTTCACCGCCCAACCTCTTTGTGGATCGACATGCGCAACAGACGCGCGGTCACCCGATAGCCGGCACCACTTGCGATGGCGGAGAGGAATGTGCCCCAGCATAGATCGGCGATCGTCAAGGCCGTCGACCAGCGTATCAGGGTCGCCTGGTTGGTCAGGTCATAGGTGGCGTAGGCAGTAAAGCCCATCACAGCGCCCGAGAGGATTGCCACTTGAAGCGATCCTTGGTTGAAGGCCGGCCGAACCGCGAGAAAAACCAGTCCGACGGGATAGATCAGATAAAAAATGACTGCCGGAACCAGCCTGAACTCCGGCGCCAGCATGTCGCCGATCGCCGGACGGTATAGCAGGTCGGCCATGGTGCTGAGCCACACGGCATCGATCAGGACCATCACGATCAACGTCACGAGATAGGCAACGACATACTTCCTCATCGGCATTTCCTTTTTGTCGCGCTCAATCGAGCCGTGTCCACTCGATGCCCTTGCACAACAGACCGGCAACGATGCAGCCTTTCGTCGTCATCGTGTCACCCTTGACGTTCACCGTGAGCCGGTAGGTCAGGTTGCGTTGCGGATCAAACGCGCTGCCGGAATAAATGCCGTCTGCATCGGGCTTGATCGTCATAACCAGCTTGTCGCCCTTCTTCTCCTTCGGCGTGCCAGGCTTGATCCAGGTATTGACCGCGCAGATATCGGAGCCACATGGCGCGATCGTCACCCTGGCGTTTCCATCGCCTCGGGCCCAGCGGCCATCAATATCGGCGGCACCGGCGGCTGTTGCCGATGCGAGGCAAACACCGATTGTCACAATGCTGATCGTCCTCATCACAAACCTCCTCCCTGCTGCGCCGGTGCATGCTCGACCGTGTAGAGCCCGACACTGATTGTCTCTTCCTCAAAACCCGCCTGGCAGTAACAGAGGTAATAGAGCCACAGGCGCCGAAATCGCTCGTCGAAGCCGAGCGCGGCAATCTGGGGCCAGTGCTCTTCGAAACGAATTCGCCATTCTGCCAAGGTGCGGGCGTATGACATCCCGAAATGCTCGATTTCGCTGACGGCGAGACCCGCATCGGCAACCGACGCCAACAGGGCGTTGTCGGATGGCAGAAAGCCACCTGGAAAGACGTATTTCTGGATGAAGTCGGTGCTGCCGCGATATGTCCTGAACCGCTCTTCTTCGATCGAGATGATCTGCAGGACGGCACGGCCGCCAGGCTTCAGGCACCGTTTCAAAGCATCGAAATAGCTTGGCCAGTAGGCCTCGCCGACAGCTTCAAACATCTCGATGGAGACGACGCGGTCAAACTGGCCGTTGATGTCGCGATAGTCCTGGAGGAGGAGCGTGACATCCCCTGACAGGCCAGACTGCTCGATGACAGCGTTGGCGAAGGAAAGCTGTGAGGGCGACAGGGTGATCCCGGTCACCTTTGCCCGGTTTACCTTTGCCAAATGTGTAGCTAGTGCGCCCCAGCCACAGCCGATTTCGAGAACGGTCTCTCCGCCTGCAAGCTTCAGATTTTCGGCGATCAGATCAAGTTTTTTGGCCTGCGCTTCCTCCAATGTCGACGTCGTCTCGTCGAAGATCGCAGAGGAATAGAGCATGGAGGGATCAAGCCAAAGCGCATAAAAATCATTGCCGAGGTCGTAATGCGCCTCGATATTCCTACGGCTGCCACGCTTGGTGTTGGCGTGAAACAGATGCTTGATGCGATTGACGATACGCATTGGCAAGCCGCCTTCGATTGCGGGCGTCAGAGCATTGCCATTCCTTGCTGCGAACCGGATCACTGCGGTAAGGTCCGGCGTGGTCCAATCGCCTTCGATAAAACCTTCGGCAAATCCGATATCGCCTGCAGCAAGCACACGGCGCAACATCCGCCAACTTCGGATCAGGATGACCGCCTCGGGACCGGGGTGAAAGCCCTGCTTGTTGATGACCTGGCCGGATGGAAGCACGATCTTGATATGACCGTATCGTATGCCCCGCAAAAACCGCTCGAGGATCTTCCCTGCCCAGCCGAATTGAGCAGGCGCCTGAGAAAGATCAAGTTGCGTTCCGGTGATCTCGTCTGACCAGCTCATGCCATCTCCCTCTGTCCGTTACGAGGATTTCCACGATGCATATGCAGGACGTTACGAGCGCTAGCGGCTTTCAGTTTCGTCGCGTGAAAAAAAATCTGTTTTTTTCTGATCGCCATGAAACTGGTCGCGTCGTTTCTTCGTAGATCGCACGAAAGCACCGAGACATTTCTTTGCGCGCGAGGTCGCTATGGACATGGTTTTGCTGGTCATCATCGCATTGTGGCTGTCGCTGGCCATGGGCGGCGCATGGGCAATCCAGCGCCTAACCGGCCTCAGTGGATGGATCGATACGATCTGGTCATTTGCAGTCGGGGTCGGCGGGATCTTTGCAGCGATCTTTGCGCACGGCGCGTTTGCGCGTCGCATCACCGTTTTGGTGATCGTCGCCGCCTGGGCACTCAGATTGGGCAGTCATATCGGCTCGCGGACCAGAGGTGCCGGCGAGGATCCTCGCTACGCGAAGTTCATCGAAGAATGGGGTAAAAGCGCCTCGTCGCGGCTGTTCATCTTTTTACAGATCCAGGCGCTCGCCGCCTTCATTCTCGTCCTTGCAGTCTATATGGCAGCGACAAACGACGCCCCCTTCCCTAGCATTCCTGATGTCCTCGGCATCATCATCGCCGCCCTTGCACTTGCAGGCGAAGCCTTCTCGGACCTGCAACTGAGCCGTTTTCGCAAGACGCCGCAAGCTAAGACGGACATTTGTGAAACCGGTCTCTGGCGGTATTCGCGTCATCCGAATTACTTCTTTGAATGGCTGTTCTGGTGCTCTTGGATTTTCCTTGCCGCTTCAGCCGAGATTGCAAGCTGGCTGTCGCTGCTTGCCCCGCTGCTCATGTACTTTCTGCTCGTACATGTCTCCGGCATCCCGCCGCTTGAAGACCATATGCTGCGCTCGCGCGGCGAAAAATTCCGCGCCCTGCAAAGGCGCGTCAACGCCTTTTTCCCCGGCCCCAGAAAACACGATACCCACCTGGAAGGAGAGTTGAAATGAACATGCTGGCCTTCGCCATCAACACCGCCGAACGAGCGCCTTTGACCGACGGCATGACGCTCGCGGGCATCGACTTTCTCTGTGCCCGGACAAAGCGCCGTTTGGCGGCCACGATAGCCGACACGGAAAATCTGTTTGTCGATGCGATGAACCAATACCCTGTGGCCATCCATTCGAAAGACGCCAATCGCCAGCATTATGAAGTGCCCTCCTCCTTCTTTTCGCGGGTTCTGGGCCCAAGGCGAAAATACTCCTGCTGCTTTTATCCGAGCGAGAATACGCCCCTTAATGAGGCAGAGGTTTTTGCGCTTGCCGAAACGGTCAAGCATGCCGCGATCGAGGACGGCATGTCGATCCTGGAGCTTGGCTGCGGCTGGGGTTCGCTTTCGTTTTATCTCGCAGAGACTTTCCCGAACTCACGCATTGTCTCCGTCTCCAATTCCGCCTCACAGCGCGCCTTCATCACGGCTGTGGCCGATCAACGCCGGTTAACCAATCTGTCGGTGATAACAGCCGACATGAATGATTTTTCGATCGATCAGCGTTTTGATCGCGTCGTCTCGATAGAAATGTTCGAGCACATGTCGAACTGGCGGACGCTTTTTGAACGTGCCCGGGACTGGGTGACGCCGGAAGGCCGCCTTTTCCTGCATGTCTTTACCCATAAGGACCGATCCTACCGCTTCGATCATGCCGATCCATCCGACTGGATCGCCCATCATTTCTTCACCGGGGGGATCATGCCGGCGCATGATCTGCCGCACCGTTTCGAAGATCTGTTTATAGTTGAAGAGGAGTGGCGGTGGTCGGGGCGCCATTATCGTCGCACCGCACTCGACTGGCTTGCCAATTTCGACCGGGAAATCGATCGCATCCAACCGATCTTCGCGCAGGTCTACGGCAAGGACTCCTCGCTCTGGCTAAGGCGGTGGCGGTTGTTCTTTCTTGCGACTGCCGGGCTGTTCGGGCACGACAACGGAGATATCTGGGGGGTGGGTCACTATCTGCTGAAGCCTGCAAGGCCATGAGGGCGCAAAAGGCATCTCTCGATCCTCTTACCCGGGCGACGGTGACGATCGCTTGGGTCATATGTCTCAACAAGCCATTTTACCCGATCTATGTCTGGTATCTGGTTGGCCATGGCGTCTCAACGTCGCTCGGTTCTCTGCTAGCGGCGCCGGCTTATCTGGCGATCCCGTTCTTGGCGCGGCGATCACCAATCGCAGCGCGGGCTGCGCTTCCGCTTGTCGGGGCATTCGACACCCTGTTCGAGACGCAATTGTTCGGCCAGGCTTCCGGAACGGAGTTGTTCTTCGGCGCCTGCATCATGCTGGTAGCTGTTTCGTTTCGCGCCGACGAGAAGTGGATCCAGCGCGGCCTGGCAGTCGTCGTATTCGCCGTCTTCTTTCTTTCGCGTCATAGCGGCGGCCCGCCGTATTATGGCTGGAGTGGCGCGGATCTTGCCGCGCTTTCTAATCTCAACATCTTTGCGGTCGCATGCCTGATGGCCTTCATCGCCATGAGGTATGCGGGCATCGCGATCAGGGCAGGCCCAACGAACGGGAACAATCTCTAGGAACACACACGGGAGGATGTCATGCAGCATTTCTGGAAATGTCTATTACGCGCGCTGTGCCTTGCCGCAGCACTTGCACCGCAGGCCACGACCGCAGCCGAACCAGACGTGGTCAAGGTCGGCAACGACCATTACCGTGGAACATGGCTGGAGATCGGTCGCCGGCCGATGTGGCTGACCGACGGCTGTGTCGCTGGTTACTCAACCTATCGCCGCGGCAAAACACCTGATCAGGTGCTTGTCGAGGACGGTTGCCGCGTCGGTAGCCCAAATGGTCGGTTAAAGACGGTGAGGGGGATAGGACGCATAACAGATTTCAACGGTGACAGGGCGAAGATGCGTGTCCGCTATCCTCTGTTGATCACTTTCAACTATTGGGTTCTTTATAAATCGCCGGACAAGACCTGGTTCATCAGCGCCGACCCGCACATGACCAACCTCTGGATCTACGCGCGCACTGTGCCGTCCAAAGCCAAATTGAAGACAATGGTTCGAAAGGCAAGAGAGCTTGGTTACGACGTGCAGAAGCTGGAGTTTCCCGAACTGTGAAATCCTGCCAGCAGTCGGCCGGAAAAGATGATCGGTCGCTTTAATCGCCGCAAAAAAGCTAAATCCAAACAAGAAAGATTGCGGCCGCCGCCGGCTCAAAAGGCGGCGTTCAATCTGACGCGCGAAACGGCCCGAAAAGCGAAAGAAGATGACCGACCGTCATCCGCCACCCCTCCGACCTGAGGTGAATGGCTTCGAAGGCAGTCATCCGCGTCAACCGCCAGACGTCTTTAGGTAAAGGCGCCCTGAGTATCTTTTTGCCAGCGCTGCATGACCGTCTCTAGCGAGGACGGGAACTGAAACTGATGCGACATCAGCCAGGTCGGATAGATGTCGGTCGAGCGAACAAGTTTCGTGACCCGGTCGGGATGGATGCCGATATTGAGGAAGCCGACGGCACCCAATCCGGTTGCCGCCGTTGAGACGAAGGCACGCGGGAGAAGGTAGGATCGGGCTCTCGGGAAATGGTGCTGGATGAGCACGGTGACGATCTGCTCGAGCGTGTAGCGGTCGGGATAGGCGCCGTTGAACAGGACGAAGGGCTCGGGCTGGCTTTGTGCGAAGGCGAGCGCATCGAGTAGGTCCTCGACATAAATGCAGGCTTTGATTGTGTCCTTCCGGCCGGGATAGATGAAGAAACCCTTTTTCAGTAGTTTGGCCAGTCTGGTGAAGTTACCCCCCTCGCCCGGCCCGAACACTACGGCTGGTCTAACGATCGTCAGCTTGCGCTTGGGCTCGCGATCGAGCCAGCCGCGATGGATCTGTTCAGACAGAAGCTTTGAATAGCCGTAGGCGGATACAGGTGCCGGCACACTGTCTTCCGTTTTCATGTCCTCGCTTGGTCCGTACACGGAGATGGAACTGGTAAAAACGATCTCTGGGATGGCAAGGCGATCCGCTAGTCTGGTGACCTGGAGAGCGCCGAGGACATTGGTCTCGTAATATTCGTGGTTTTGATGGCCGGGGGTCGTATGGATCGCGGCAAGGTTGTAAATGCGGTCTATTTGACCTTCTAGGTGAAATTCCGACAGGTCGCGCACATCAGCTTGCCGATAATCGACACCAGGCAGGTTTTCGCGCGGGGGTTTGAGGTCGACCGCGACCACCTGCGCACCTGCGGCACTCAACCGTCTTATCAGATGCGTGCCGATAAAGCCTGATGCTCCCGTCACCAGATAACGCTCGGTCATTTCCTGTCTCCAGCTTATGCCAGTCGGTGATCGCCAAGGCGACACGCGACAGTTGATTTTGACGTGTAGTCATACGTCCGATGGCTCCGGATCATTCCGATACGGTCGGCCTGGCGGCGCCGATATCGACCTTGTCTCCTGGGCAAGATTGCTGCTCGGGCAATGGTTTGAAGGTGTAGGCATGAATGTAGTCGATCAGCATGACCGACGGATCGGGGGTCTTGTCGATCGGCCAGCCAGATCCGAGTGCTAGATTGGCCATCAGCAGCAACGGGTTCTTGTGGCTTGCCGGCGTATCGACGCGCCAGATCGGCCGCCGATCTAGATAGAAGGTGATAAACTTGGGATCGACCTGGACGCCATAGGTATGGAAGTCGTCGCTCAGACTGCCCGGAGGAACCTTTGTCAGGTTTGTCTTGGGGTCACTGCGACCTTGGTGCCAGACGTGGAGGACCGAATAATATCCGTCACGGGCATGGCCATAATATTCGATGACATCGACCTCAATCGATGGCTCCGTCCAACCGGGCGGCGCGCTCGTTGCAAGCCAAAAGGCAGGCCAGACGCCGGGGCCGTCAGGAAGTTTGGCACGCGCCTCGAAATATCCGTACTGCGCGGCAAAGCCCTTGTTCTGTGCGTCAGCGGAGGCGATTAGGCCACTGCGCCATTGGCCGCTCTCATCCTTTTTTGCCGTAATCGACAAGATCCCGTCTTTGACTGTGAACGGGAATGCGTCGCCCGGATCGGTAAAGACCGCGTCGCCAAAATCGCCATTCCACGGCGTGTGGGCGATCCAGCGTTTGTCGCCGATCTCTCTTGAGGCGACGCTCAAATCGTCGAATTCCTCTGCGAAAGCTGACTGGAGGAGACAGAAGTTCACACTCTCCTCGGCTGCCAGCTCGCGGGTTGTCAGGCTGAAGAACGCTGCACCGGAAAGCGTTGCCACACAGGTCGCGGTGAGCGCGAGTTTTGAAAACCGCTTCATCAGGATGCCCTTTTGGTATTGGAGAGCAGGCTCTTCGTCATTTCCACATGCCGGCGGATGTAGGCCGCGCAGCCCATATCCGGATCCCCCATCCGGGCCTGAGCCCGTAATGCTTGCTTCTGCATGGCTGGAGGATCGGCAGCCAGTCGCCTTACTTGCCGCAAGATCTCGGCTGGATCTTCCGGGCGAACGTAACAGACCGCATCGTCGTCGAAATAAGCGCGCAGCCCCCCGGTGTCCGATGCTATGATGGGCAGACCAAATAGGGCGGCCTCCTGGACGACCGTGATACCGCTGGCATGAACATTCTGCTTCAGCGGCACCAGCATCAAGGAGGCCTGTCGCAGCGCTTGCGTGAGATCTTCGTTCTTGTCGACTTTAGTGACTTTGACGTTCCGGCGAATTTTCGCCAGCGATGCGCTCGCGGTCGAGGACAGGATGATCAATTCGATCCCCTCTTGATCCCCAAGCGCTGCGACGGCGCTTTGCCAGTCCCGATGACGGTCATTTCCGACGCAAAGAACACGCAAGGGATAGGTCTGCCTTGCCCGGACCGGTTCCACCGCCTCGTTCGGTATGCCAAAGCGCACAAACTCGATTTTCTTTTCCGGAAACAGAGATTTTGCGATTAATTCATTGTCCGGCGAATGTACCGTTAGGATATCGACCTCACGGATCAGCTTGCGGTACAGCCAACGATGGACCGGCCAGAGGCTTGGCCACTTGTCAAAAAGCCAGACTGCCTGGCCGATCAGCTTTGGCCGCTTTGCACCTTTCGGCAGGTTGGCCAACAGCATGGCTACAGCGAGAAATTGCGATTCCGTATGGGTCCAAATCACATCGGCACTCAAGATGCGATCACGGTTGGCTTTGGCGTGGACGTAGTCGAACCCGAGCAACAGTCGCAGAGCTAGACGGATGGCCTCCGTCGCTCTGCCTTTCCCGGCGGGCTCCGAAAAACTCACTTTGCAGCCCATCTCATTGGCACGTGCGTAGCCATAGGGCGACGGGTCATTGACGCCTACCAACGAGCGTTGTTCAAACGCGTGTCGCCACTGCTCTGCATCATGTCCTGCAGCCAGATGAACGTAGACGTTGAGCGACCGCATATGTGTGTTCACCGTCATCCTCATGCGAAAGCGCGGCTTTCAGAGCAGCAAGCATTGCCTGCCGCAATCGAACGACCGCAGCATTATCTGTGTCTCGGAAATGATCAGACGGACGACCGGGGAACCTGCTTGAAGCTTCTCCGGTGCACCCTCTTTTATTTACTGGTTAATGGTGACTTAAATTTCCACGAAGTCAAACATATTTTATATTACATTACTTACTTTTCCGTACTTTTCTTCTGTGTTGACTGACTTACCCGCCATAAATTAATTATCTACACACCACTCCAGTTTATTAATAGACCGGATATTTATCTTTTCCTATACGGCACTCTGCACGAACTATTATTATACACATGATTTAGGAGTTGATTTAGAATTAACTTTAGATTCTGCGATATCATTATGCACGCGGGAAGACTTTTCATTATTGCCCACCTTAAAACCTATATGATATTACGATACTGAAAGACGACCAGCGCTTACTGTTGGATGGACGCAATGCGGATAGACATCGGAATTGCAACCTCGGACCGGCGAGAAGTGCTGCGGGAAACGATCGCACATCTGTCGACATTGCACCCTCTTCCGTATCGGATCATCGTTTGCCCGGCTAAGCCGGAGCATATTGATCGGCAAGCTGCGCTCGCATCGAACAACGTCGTCCTGATCATAGAAGGGCCTCAGGGCCTGCCGGCACAAAGGAACGCCATTCTTGATGCAAGCGATGCCGATGTGATGGTGTTCCTGGACGACGACTTTCTGCCGGCTCCAAATTTCATTGAAGAAGTCGACAAGATTTTCACAGCTCATCCGGATGTGGTCGTGGCAACCGGACATGTCATCGCTGATGGCATAATCGGGCCTGGTCTCGATAACGACGCGGGGCTGCTGCTCCTCAATGCAGATAAGGGAGCGTCCAATCCGTCTCTTGAGCCGGTTTTCAATGCCTATGGCTGCAATATGATCCTGCGCGCCAAGCCAATCAGGCAAAATTCGCTACGGTTTGACGAGACCCTGCCCCTTTACGGCTGGCTAGAGGATGTCGACTTCTCACGGCAGCTCGCCCCATACGGGAAAATCGTGCGGGCAAATTCCTTGCGCGGGGTGCATTTGGGCACGAAACGGTCCGGACGAACTCCGGGCCGCAAGCTGGGTTATTCTCAAATTGCCAACCGCGTCTATCTCGCTCGCAAAGGAAACCTCCCGTGGCTCCAGGCGGTCGGCGGCATGGCGCGCAACATCGGCGCCAATCTTTTGCATTGGCACGCACCGGAGCCTTGGGTTGATCGCCGGGGCCGTCTGGCGGGCAATGCTCTTGCCATTGCCGATTGGCTGTCTGGCACAGTCCAGCCAGGCAAGATCTTAACGCTCAAGTAAGTCAGTCCACAATATTGCTCAGCCCCGCCTGACGATACCGGTGCGCGCAAAAGACTGAGATCAAGAAAGTCGGATGAAGTGCTGCTTCGGCGGATGGAACGCGCCCCACTGGACACGGCGTCAACAAGCTTCTTGTCAGGCGATCCATCCATTGCGCAGTGCTGTCGCCACCAGTGCGGTATCCTTACGCACCCCCGCCGCTTGCTTGGCGCGGTCTAGATATTTTTGAACGGTCCACAATGAGAGACCAAGAATTTCGCCGATTTCGGAGGCCGTTTTACCATTGGCCAGCCACTGGATCATTTCCACCTGCCTTTGAGAAAAAGGGCACTTCTCGATAAGAAAGCTCGTCACCACATTTTGAGTGCCTCGCGGATCGATTATGGCTGCATCGCCGTCCCTTGGCCCGCCAGGCCCGATGAGGACATGAAGCCTGGAAAGATGATCATCACTCATCATGCCTCCTCCGCGTTGTATCGTCTTGACGTCAGCAACGTCGCTCGAAGGCCGCGCATGGCACATGATAAAAACATGGGGTGATGACATACGAGCAAAAGACTAGGTGGTAACACGAACGCCATCTCCTACAAGGTTGAACTTAAACGCGCCCCCCGGCGATCCCGCGCATCAAAAACACACGTATTCCTGCTGAAACCTGTATTGTCTCATTTCGAGACGAGAACGTTTACTTTAGGCAGCTCCGCCTCGCCGCTTAATCCGCTAAATATAGCCTCCACTTAAGACACGTGATCAGCGTCTATATTCGCGCAACGGCCATATATTCTGAACGCCGCTGCCGAATATAGTTTATAAATCGTAAAACAATCTACATAATCTCGGCGGTTTTGTACACAGCGGTATCTAATTATGACACAAAATATTCTTAAACTGCGCCGTCAACTGACTTTTTTTCTCAGTTAGCGGGAGCTTCGGCATGTATCTCTCTGAGGCATGCGGTAGATAGTTAATTCCCGCGTATGAATTTCTGATTCGTTCGGCGTACTCATAAAGGATACAGTTGCTAAAACGTGACTACCCGACAGAACCAAGACTATCTTTTCCAATAGCATCGACATTCTCTTTACAAAATGTACTAGATTTGGTTGATTGCTACTTGCCGATCTTGAGGCAAGGCAATTTTGTAAAAGAGCCCGCTTTCTCACCTGAGTATTATGGTGGACGCGCTCTGCATGATTATTCAATTCAACTGCAGAGGACCAAGAAATGCCAGCGTACAATGAACCCAGACATCCAAAAATCCAGAGCCAGCGAAGCAGCAACGCCCGCGCAGAAGCGCAGGCCGCACTGATGACCATCGTGCGAGAAGCAGAGCGACGCGGCTGGCTGCCCATCGAAACAGCTGTCGCCTTGGCAGATGCTGCCGATGATCTGGTGTACGATCTTTACGGGGATCGTCCCGCCGCAAACTAGTACCTCGCGCCAGCCGCATCTTCGTCTGCGCGGCGAAAGTGAATATCACCTTCGGAAATAGGGCTTTCTCGAAGGTGACAGAAGGCGCCGAGCCTGAGCACGGGCGTAACCCGCAGCTTCGATTGCGCCGATCCAGACTACGAGACCGATATAAAGCAGTTTCATCCACACCGTCATAGAGGCCTCCGCCTTCTTTTGCAGTATGGATGAGAAATCTTACCACATTGTGTTCATCCTTTATGCTTGGTTGCGCTCCTCAATGGCACGCAAGCGACGACACCGACGAGCGGCTGTCGCTCTTCGGTCGGTTTATCATGCCGTCTTGTACCTCAGGCCGGGCTCGTAAGCCCGCCTGAGGCGAGCGGTTGTCTTCTTTCCACCTGACGCCTTCAAGTGTGCCTGTGCTCTGCGGTCACATCTCCTCGCGACGACGTCAATTTGCCCACCGCTTTGTGATCAATCGTACGAAGATGTTTTCAGCGCCATCGGGCCTGCCAGCCACGAGCCAGAGCACTCCTGTCAGTGCAACGTAAAGACCCAGCATTAAGCTGGTCGCGGCGAGGTAGCGCAGGTTGTCATGGAAATTATCGCCCGAGAGAGCAAGCGCGTCTTGTAATCCGTAGATGGCGGCTATGCAAAGGACAATTGCGATCACCGGTCGCGCGAAGACCGCCAGGAAAGAGCAGACGGTCAAGCCGGTCATCATGCGTACGCTCCAGGCGCTCACACCGAGAATGAGGATCGCCGTGACAGTCTGCGAAGCGAGAGCACCAGTCACACCCCACAACCATATCCCAAATCCTGTCAACGGTAGACGGATGAGGAACTCTGCTCCCATCTTCAGGGCGATGAAACGGGTCATATCTAAACGCATTGCAAGCGGATAGATTAGGTTTCCGGGTAGAGCGAGAATGGCGTTGAGGGCGAGCCAGGACAGGATCCATCCGGCGTCCATCCATTGCGAGCCGAGCATTGTGCTCAGAAGTGGAGTCGCCACCAGAGCGATGGTCAAAAATACAGGAGCCACGAGCAGAAAATAGGCGGCCGACGCCTTCTTGTAGAGATCGCGCATGTCCCGTCCGGGCTCGACCGTTGCAAATGCTGCCATCAACGGCCGGATGATCGGTTGCGAGAGCGTCTGATGAGGAACCGCCGCCAGATCGGTAGCCACCGCGAACTTTCCAAAGTCGGCAATGCTGATAAATCGTGGCAAGAGAATACGATCGAGCTGCCAGTTCAAGGCCGAGACGATCTGCGCCACGCTATTCCAACCAACCATATTGGCCAGTACTGGCCAGGCGGAGAGGTTCCAGACCGGGCGCATCGGTGCAACAATGTAAGAGACGACGAGCATGACGAGCGGCGCGGTCACTGTGGCTGCAGCGATCGCCCAGTAACTCCCGTAGGCGGAGGCCGTTATAAACGCGACAAAAAATGCGCAGCTCTTCGCACAAATATCGACAACGAAATCCTTGGTAAAATCGAAATTTCGGGCAAAGACAATCATTTTTGGGCTAAGCAGCCCCCGCAATACGGGCGCCAGGCTGAGGACTAGGACAACAGGCAGGAGTCGCGCCTCGTCGTAGAACTGTGCGATCGGCCAGGAAAGTCCAGCCAATAGAACCGCAATCGAAATCCCGCGCAAGACACCTAGCGTGAGTGCGGTCTGGAACAGGGCCTCATCCGGCTCCTTCACCCTGATGAGTGCTGCCGCGATCGGCAAGTCCAAGACCGCCTCGATGACGAAAATTGCGGTCATGGCTATCGCCACCAGCCCTAAGTCATGGGGCGTAAGGTAATGTGACAGGACGACGAAGGTGGCAAGATCGATGAGCTTGCCGAGAAGTTTTCCGCCGACCGCCCAAAGGCTGGCACGCGATGTGCGTCTCGACAAAGTAGCGGAAGGCGTGGTCTGCGTTGTCTCGACAGGGTTGACAGCCACGGTCATCGAGCCACCACGGTATAGCGCGTTGCCGGCGCGATTGAGGTCTGCGACATCGACCATGGTCGTGCTGTAGTTGTCGCCGCAATCGCAGCGGCAAAGAGCCAGGCATTGACTATGCCAAAATCAGGCGAGCCGCCGACGAGGGCCGCAGCAGCAAAGGGTGCAATGAAGGCCCAGCGCGCTGCATGGGCGGTCGCATCATTTATCCCACCGTCGCCGGCCTTTCTCATCAATGCGAAAATCACGAAACTATAAAAGAGCAGGCCGCCGACAACGCCGACGTTGCTGAACATTGCGACAATGGCGTTCGAGGTGCGGGTCGAGCCTACGCCGACACCCAGACCGTAGGTCTGAAACAAAGCATTGAGTGACGTGGAGGTCCACAGGCTGCGTTCCTCGAAGGATGAACTGCCGCCCTTGGTAAAGATCAGGTCATCGAGCATTTCAATCACGGGGTTCCAGATTGAGATGTCGATGAGCGTGGCGATTGATACAAGGGAGATGGTCAGAGCAACAATCCAGAACTCAAAGGCGAGGCTTCTATTTAAAAGTTCGCCACCTGATGTTGTAATCCCGCGCCATATCCAGTTTGTACCAGCCGCCATTATAAACACCGCAAGGCCGACAATCGCAGCCGATGAGGTCGACAGCCAGGTAAAGGCCAGGAGGCCGGCCAGGCCGAGAAACACCAGAAGGGCTCGCGATGGCTTATCAGCGAGAACATGGCGGAAGAAGTATAGCGCGCTCAACAGAGCCAGACATGTACTTCCATAGGCAGATGCTTCAGGCATCAGGCCGACAACCCGTTTACCGCCGAACATCTCCACATCTGTCAAAAGCGCATATGTCGCCGTTCGAAATGGCTCGAGGAACGCGCCGATCGGCACATGCTGCCCAATGAAGTCCAGGAGCCCGGTGATAATGGCTGCGTAGGCGCCAAAGAGGAGCGCCCTTATTCCCTTCAGCCGATTGTCTGCGTCGCGAAAGTGGCAGGCAAACGCAAGAACGGCGAAGATTGAGATCGACAAGTAAGCGATCTGGGAAATGTTTTGCGTCGTTGGCTCCAGCAACGTTACTGTCGACACGCCTTCGAAGCGAACTGGAATGATATCTGCTTGGCGATAGAAAAAACGTGGCAAAAAGTAAGTCGCAAGCGTCGCATAGATCCAGAAGATCAACAGCAGCGTCATCCTACATGGCTTCATGACAAGAGACGCAAGGTAGTTGAGGCCAGACAGGGTGGCGAATACGCGCCCGATAAAAATGAGCGCCAGCATTGGTGCGGGCGTCAGCGTCAGCCCAGCGGTCGCAGCCGGTGATATGACAGCGAACGATCCAAAGGACAAAGACACCATCAAAACGGAAACAAGCGAGGCTGCGCCACGCAGACACGCGATCGCGGCAATCAGCCAAAACAGCAAGACGACGACTATGTCCAAGCAAGCCTCCCGACCTCAGACCGCAATAGCGCTTGGTACTGTTTCGGACACGGGCGGCCTCAGGCGCATTAGCGAGGCGCCCTCCTCGCTGATGCGCGTTGAGATGAAGGTGGACAGTTCGTGCTGGAAGCGGGCATTGCTGTAGGAGAGCGCGTGGCGACGGATGTCGTCAGGAACAAAGCTCGAAGCGACGTCCTCGAAAGACTTGATCGCATCAACGAGGGCGTCAACGGTCTGTTGGTAGAAGAAAATACCAGTCCTGCCCTCGACCACCGTTTCGCTTGCACCACCCCGTCCCATAGCGATAACGGGCCGCCCGCTTGCCATGACTTCAAGAGGCACGATACCGAAGTCCTCGACACCTGGATAAAGCAGCGCCTTACAGCGCGCAAAATGCTTTTCCATCGTTAGATCGTCGACGTTATCCTGGAACGTGACGGTTGGGCCAGCCATGCTGCGGAGCGCCGGCGTTGCACCGGAACCGAGCACGAGCAGGTTACGATTGAGACGGGTACAAGCTGCAACAGCAATTTCGATCTTTTTGTATGGCGTGATCTGACCGGCACACAAATAGTAGTCCTCGACGACGTCAGATATCCCGAAACGCTCGACATTGACGGGAGGATTGATGACGACTGCCTTGCGTCGATAAAATTTCTCGATGCGTTTAGCGACGAATTGTGAGTTGGCGATGAAGTGATCAACCCTGGCGGCGGTTGTGACATCCCAGACCCGCAGAACCGGAAAGCTCAGATACATAATGAGCCGTGACAGGCGCCCTGCTCCACCCAAATATTCCGTCGAGCAATCCCAGATATAGCGCATGGGGGAATGGCAATAGCAGATGTGCAGCGCGTCAGGTCGGGTGATGATCGCCTTTGCTGGACCGGCTTCCGAGGAAATGACGAGGTCATAGTCGGTGAGATCGAAGCGCTCGAGAGCAAACGGCATCAATGGCAAAAATTTTTGGTAATGCTTTACGCCACCCCACGATTGCAGGAACGACGTCTTGATACGGTGATGATTGATCGTCGGCGAGAGTTTTGATGGATCAGCCACCAGCGTGAATATATCCGCATCGGGATAAAGCTTGCAGATTTCCTCCACAACCTTCTCCCCTCCCCGCATTCCCACAAGCCAGTAATGTACAATAGCGACCTTCATGGTCTTCTCCATTGCCAAAGTCCAATTTCTACGACCTTACTACGGTTTTCCATTGTTACAATATCTTAATTGTATCTTCGCACGTAAATTCACCATGACATCAAGATAAAATAACTTTTCACTTCGTAAGCCAGCAATACATATAAGTGCAATTTGAAATTACATCTCATTCTATATAAAAATCACTTAAGCGTTATTTTCGGGCCTTGCTTCCGTAGAAAATGGCCATCTCCCCCTTGTTCGTTGCTGCACCGCTTAACGATAGGGCCCGATTAAACCACTCCATTAATATCAATCGGTCAAAGGTGGTATCGGCACAGGACCCGCTCGGTTTTCCTTCCGCAAGCCCAGAGTATAACCGCACCACATTGGGATTTTATATATCGCCCTTAGGATGATATATTCAGTCATGTATTGCATGTTTAACTCCTTATCCACGATAATAAATTCGATTTAACTTCCTGTTGACTTTGCGCTTATCTATAAAATATGAATAATTCTGACATATACGGGGTGGATGCGCCGATGACTACAGTGTTCATCAATGGAAGGTTCTTGTCGGCGCCCCTAACTGGCGTACAGCGGGTCGCTTTCCAGCTTCTCGAGGCGCTCGACAGCAATGAACCCTTTATTTCTGATAAACTTGGCCTGAGTTTTGAATTACTTTATCCCGGCGGCGCCGCAGTGGCGAAATACAGAAATATCGGTTCTCGCAAGGTCGGGATCCTGGGTGGGCAGGCATGGGAACAATTCGAGCTTGCCCGAGCGGCATCTGGCGGATTGCTTCTGAACCTTTGCAACATGGGGCCAATCGCAAAGCGGCAATCCGTAACAATGATCCATGATGCGCAGGTCCACACGTCGCCGAAATCCTATTCGGCGGCTTTCCGGCTTTGGTACCAGTTTGCGCATCCGACCATTGGCCGGTTTCACCGACAGATCTTAACCGTATCGTCGTTTTCGAAGGCAGAGTTGGTTGATCGCGGAATTGCTGCGGCCGAGCGTGTTTCGGTCATTCCAAACGGCTGCGACCACATCACGAGGGTCACGCCGGATCCGTCGATTGTGGCGCGTTTACGATTGGAGAGCGGTCCCTTCGTCGTCTCTACCGCCAATACGCAACATCATAAAAATATTGGCATTCTCCTGCAGGCTTTCGCAAACCGAAGGCTCCACGACACACGGCTGATCCTGTTTGGGTCGGCGACGCACAAAGACTTCGAGGCCGCGGGCCACCATGTTCCGTCCAATGTCGTGTTTGCCGGGCGGTTGCGTGACGAAGAGGTCGCGGGGCTGCTTGGAAGTGCGTTGTGCCTTGCCTGTCCTTCTCTCACAGAGGGCTTTGGGTTGATGCCGCTTGAGGCCATGGCGCTCGGCTGTCCAGCGATTATCGCGCCTTGCGGCGGACTGGCTGAAGTCTGCGCCGGGGCTGCGCTGATGGCAGCACCCGATGATCCGATCGAATGGATCAGACAGATTGAGCAACTGACATATAGCCCGGGGCTGCGGGAAGAGATGACCCAACTGGGTCGCGAGCGAGCCTCCCATTACACCTGGCGCAATTCCGCCAGCATGTTGGTCGGGGAGCTTTCCCGGATCATCTCGGCGCACCCACGAACCCATGCGAGTTCTCATGCAGCAACACACGAGCTTGTCTGAGCACAAGCGCCTATCGCGCGCTTTGCCATTTCCGTCGCCGTCAATGCTTGCGCCGCCGAGCTCGGACACGGTGCATCTAGAGCAACTCTTTGCGGTTGCGCGCAGGCAATGGAAAGTGGTCGTCGCTGCCATGTTTGCCGCGATAGTGCTTGGGGTTATCTATGCCATGGCCGCGATCCCGCTTTATAGCGCCTCAACGAGCGTCCTGATCGACCGGCCAGAGGGCAATCTTGTCGGACAGCTTTCAACGATTGGCGGCAAGATTGAAGACGACTCGTCGGTCATTAGCGAAGTGGAACTGCTAAGCTCGAAAGCGATCGGCTACGCGGTCGTCGATCAGTTGAAGCTTGGGGAAAACCCTGAATTTCTTGGCCAAAGAACCTCGGTTCTGTCGGTATGGATAGACGATATAAGGACGTTTATAAGCGGTTTTGTGGGCATGGCCGAAACGGATGCGGCCCCCACCACGCCCGACCAACGTCGCCACAGTGCTTTGCAGATCCTCATGCGCAACACGTCTGTGTCGCGCATCGGACGGTCCTACGTGCTGTCCTTGGACTACGTCGCGCCATCACCACAGATGGCAATGCGGATCGCCACGACATTTGCCGACGTCTACATGCTCGACAAACTGAACTCAAAATTTGAATCGACGCGGCGGGCAAGTAACTGGCTTCAGGACCGCATTGCCGAGCTCGGCAAAATGGCAACCGACTCCGATCTTGCCGTGCAGATGTTCCGCGAGCAGAACAACCTGGTGACAGCGGATGGCAAGCTGGTTTCCGATCAGCAGTTGTCGGAGCTCAACAGCGCGCTCATCGTCGCACGCTCCGATACCGCCCAAGCCCGTGCCCGAGTGGAACGGGTACGCTCGATCGTGGCGAGCGGCAGCACTGAGGCCGTAGTTCCTGATGTTCTGGTCAGTGCAGTATCGAACGAACTGCGCACCAAATACCTACAAGCCGCAAAGATGGCGTCTGACGTCAGTGGCCGCTTTGGTCCCAACCACGCCCAGGCTGTCCGATTGCGGGCCGAAATGGCAGAGTATCAGCGCTTGATGTTCAGCGAACTCAATAGAATCGCCGAAAGTTACCAAAGTGAACTCGAGGTCGCAGAAGCACGTGAACGCGAGTTGACGCAGAATGTGCAGCGGGCCGAGTTGACGGCCACAGATGCGGGCAAGACGCAAGTGCAACTGCGTGAGTTGCAGCGGTCGGCAGAAACCTATCGCAAGCTGCACGAGACCTTCCTGCAGCGTTATCACGAGGCCGTTCAGGAGCAATCTTTTCCTGTCACAGAAGCGCGCATCATTGCCCCTGCTGAACTTCCGCTTGCACCGAGCGCCCCGAAAAAATCACTCGTCGTTGCGCTGTTTGCGTTTCTCGGGATTGTATTTGGCATTGCGGTTGCAACAGTGCGCGAAGTTCGCGACAGGTTTTTCCGTACCGGCGACCAGGTCCGGGACGAGGTTGGTCTCGAATACCTTGGCTCACTGCCGGTGACGCCGACGAGACGCATCTGGCGGCGGGGCTCGGCCAAATCGGGACAACGGGAAATCGGCCGCGTTAACACGATCACGCATTATGCGGTCGAAAATCCACTTTCGATGTTTTCCGAGACGATGCGCAGCGCAAAAATCGCGATCGATGTCGCGAGCAAAGGCGAAAGATGCAAGGTTGCCGGCTTTGTGTCGGCTTTGCCCGGCGAGGGAAAATCCACGGCTGCGATCAACTTTGCGCAGCAGTTGGCGAGCAATGGCGCACGAACGCTTCTGATTGATGCCGACCTTCGTAATCCAGGATCCTCCCGGCTCCTTGCGCCCCAGGCCGAACACGGCTTGGCGGAGTTTTTGCAGAACGACAGGATCTTTGAGGAGATCATCTGGACCGATACATCGACCGGCCTAAAATTCATTCCGTCACGCCTACAGCGCAACCCGACCCAATCGGCGAACCTACTCGCATCGTCGGCCATGGAAGCGTTGCTCGATCGGGTACAAGGTCAGTACGACTACATCATCCTGGACCTGCCACCTCTAGGACCGGTTGTAGACGCGCGCGCAATCGCCCATTTGATCGGAAATTTTGTTTGGGTCGTCGAGTGGGGCAAAACTTCACGACGAATGGTCAAGGAGACGGTGTCGAACGAGGTCGAGATAGCGGCCCGTACGCGTGGTGTGATCCTCAACAAGGTCGACACTCAGAAGCTGAAGCTTTACCGGGCTTATGGCTCAGCGGAGTACTACTACCGCACCTATGGATCCTACTATCAAAGCTGACGTCGATCCGATCGATAGCCGTCGTAGTTGGGTGACCCTGGCTATGAAGTCCCGCAGACTTTGCTGCAGGCGATGATCGTTTGATCTACCTTGCTCAGGATATTCTCCCACGAGAAATCCGAGGCACCACGAGCCTCATCGGAAAATTGACTGGTCGCTGACAGCGATGGGAATGCCCCTGCCAGTAGGATTCCTATACGCCTTTTCCTTTAAGCTTGGATTGGTTTGTCTTCCGTTTCAAGTTCCAACTCAAATCAGCAAACAATTAAACGCGCGAAATATAGTTACCTTCTCGTTAATTTTAGTAATGACGCAATCTCAAAGCGGTGATATATTAAATTTGTACTCAACTTCATCAAAATCACCAGCTATAAGGGCGAAACGATGAGCGCTTATGACGTGCATCTTCCGGGTGCATTTAAAGTCGACACATCTTCTTCCACGGTGGCTGTTCCAGGCCAGTTGCTTCCAGGTGCCATGGCGCGGCGCGATATTCCCCAGCGGACTGCGGCAGGAAAGCGGGGAATGGACATCGTAATATCCGGGATCGCGTTAGTCATCCTTTTCCCGCTTCTTCTCATGGTCGCGTTGGCGATCAAGCTCGACAGCTCGGGGCCGGTCTTGTTTAGGCAGAAACGCTGGGGAAAGGACTGCAAAGTCATCGAGGTTTTTAAATTTCGGTCGATGCGGCTCGAGGACTGCGACGCGAGCGGGATTGCTCAGACAACCAAAAATGATTGTCGGGTAACACGGATCGGCAAGATCCTACGACGCACGAATGTTGACGAGCTGCCGCAGCTTTTCAACGTCCTCAAAGGTGATATGTCCCTGGTCGGGCCGCGGTGCCACGCGATCGGCATGCTCGCCGCCGGCAAACTCTACGAGGATCTTGTCCCCGTTTATCACAACAGGCATGTAGTGCGCCCTGGGCTCACAGGCCTTGCCCAGATGCGCGGGCTGCGCGGACCAACAGACCGGCCCTCGAAGGCCCGAGCGCGCATAGCGAGCGACCTCTACTATATCGAGAACCTGTCGCTGAGGCTCGACATTACGATCATGATCGGCACCGTCATCAGTGAGCTGAAGGGTGGTAAGGGCTTCTAAGTCGATGTCCGACACAGACGGATAACGAGAGAATTGTCGCCGATCGGCATGTGTCCTGAGCGTTTCATGGCCTCCTGGCCGCCTGCGTCGCAGCCGCCTGATATTCTATTTAACGGCTTGCTAACTACCCTCATTGACACTTCCGCAGGCTTGGCACGCTATCGATGGGAGACTGTTATGAGGCTCTCATGTCATCACGTTTAAAAAACACCCTTGGTGCTTTTGGAATATCGATCACGTTGTGGATGTTGATCATCCACGGGTCGATGTCGCTGTTACAGGCGAATGGCAACGCCGTTGACCAAAGTGTGACGGCAAGCGTCCGCTAGCGGCAAAGCCCGTGCGACAGCGCCTTCTACATCGGACAGTCGGGCCGTCGCCTCGACCGCCCCGCAGCGAAGACTGTTGACGCGATGTCTCAGATAACACTCCCCTCACCGCCGTCGATTTTCAACACCGAGAGATGTCGGCTGAAATAGGCCCCGGTATCAACTGCGATCCTGCTTGGCTTGAACTCGATTTCGCTGCATGGCGTATGACCATGGATGACGAGATAAGGAAGGTCGGGCCCGTCCGTCAGAAAGGGCTCCCTGATCCACATAAGGTCTTCATCACGCTGATCTGCAAGTGGCACGCCGGGCCTTAGGCCAGCATGGACGAAGACGTAGCGACCTATGCGCAGGAGGACTGGAAGGCTTTCGAGAAAACCAAGATGGAATTGCGGCATAAGTTCCGTTAGCAGGTCGCGAACGTGGTTCGGCCTTCGAAGCAGTGCCCTGTCGATCTCGCGGATGTCTATGCCGTAGGAAAGAAGGGTTTGCTGGCCACCAAGCTCGAGCAATCTGTGCAAGCTCTGCTGTCGTTTCAGGTATTTCAGGAAGACGTCGTCGTGATTGCCGCATAGAGCAATGCGCGCGATATCCGGATCTGGGCCTGAACTGAGATGATCGATCACGTCTGCTGACGCTGGACCACGATCGACGTAATCGCCGAGAAGCACGATCAGGGCGCGCTGGCCGCTCCCTTTCAGGTCATCCTTGACGCGCTGTTCCGCTGCCTTCAACTCGTCGAGACATCCATGGACGTCACCGATTACGTAGATAGGATAAGTCGGATCATCATCACCAAGATCGATACGACGCCGACCCGCGGAATGGCGCAGCGCAGGATCGATACCTAACCATTGCATCAGTTTGTGCATCTGCCCGCCCCCGTACCCAATCCGTGAACGCCGACATTGCTAAGTCTTGGATTTGTTTCACGGGATGATCCGGACGGCAACCTAATCCTCGCTTGCTAATAGGAAACGAGACTAATCCCTGAAAAGTCTGACGAACATAAATGATTGGAAGATGCTAAGCGACATGATGACCGGCTTATTTTGCGCAAGCCACTGCTAGTTGGGTGCAAGTGGCCGTGGAAACGCTTTTCATGTCAGCCGAAACGACAGAATGCCGCAAGTCGCGCCTTCACGTGCTCGCTTTGATGATAGTGTCTTCTCTGTCGAACGTCTTTGCAATCGCAAGAGGCTCAAATGCGGGCGCCACTTGTTTGAGAAGTAGGCGAAGACCCGCGGCTACTGCCGGGGGTACGAGTCCTCGCCACTCCTGCAATAGTATTCCTATCTTATACTTTCTTTGTCAAACCGTTCCGCAGCTAAATCCACAGGACTATACTTAATAGTACCTTAGCTCTCACGCAAAGCGTCGGACCCGCCTTTAGGACACTCGTCACATTATCTGCTCGCACCGTGTCCTTTAGTTCTAAGCGCGCTCTTCCTCGTCATCTGCATTCATCCCGAGCGCCGCACGTGCGGCGCGCTCGCCGCTTAGGAATGCCGCATCCGTCCAGATGTAACCCCATTGGCCAAATCGCCCGCAATATTCGATGCCGACTTCATCAAGATAGCCGTGTACGATATCGACGGCCGCCTTGCGCTCGAGATCGAAGATGATATTGCCGAAGGGCAGCATTATCGCGCTTTGGTGGATCACCTCTGCGCGGGACGTGACCAGTCCGGCTTTGATTAGAGCGTCGATGGCGGGCTCAATCCAGTCACTTGCGGGACCCTCCAGAGGACGATATTTTTCGCTGAAATAGATCTCGGCCTGCATTGCCCCGCACCCCTTCGGAACCGTCATCGGAGACAGGTTATCGCGGTAGCTCACCCGAGCGAAAGGGATGTCCTCGTCGTAGAAATAGGACCATTGCGGTTTCGTCTCGATCGGCCGGTTCAGGCCGATATTAACAACCACGACCTGGGTGCATGCGAGGCGCGCCGCAGCCTCGCGGACCTCACGCGGCGCGTCTTTGATCAGTGGCACAATGACAGTGAGCGGTAGGGAGGAAATCAGTTTTGAAAACCGGTCCGATGTCCCGTTCTTGAACATCAGGATCTTTTCCGTGATGTCGATCGAGGCGATCTCGTGATCACACAGAACCTCAGCCTTGTCGTAGAAGCCTTTGATAAAAGACTCAAAACCCCCTTCGGTCGGATAGCGAAACTCGTTGACGTAGAAGACATCGAGTGGCTCATGCTCGAGGGCGCCCCTCAGGACTTCGTCAAGGTTCGGCCTATAGAGCCTCGGTCCGAGCCAGTCCGTCGACATGTTTGCGGCATCGGTTGTATGATATTTCCGGGTATAGACCATCGGGAAGGTGTCGGCGAAGGTCTTGCCATAGGCCGCCATCAGCCAGTCTTCATAATTGGAAATTTTAGGCGCTTCGATCTGTCGCGCTTCGACAAAATCTTTGATGCAATTCACCACAAGATCGGTCGGCAGTCCATGCAAGTTGACCTGGGCCGGATGTTTTATCCAGTGACCATGCCAGTAGTTGTTGCAATAGACATTGCCCACCTGGAAATGCTGACCAGTGGATTGTGCAAACAGCTCTTTTACGCGTGTGTTCTTGGTAAAAGAGATGTGGACGCCCTCGTCGAAGACAAAGCCATCACCTGACCCGAAGCTCGAGGTCAAACCTCCCGGCCTCGGGCGCTTGTCATAGAGCTTTGCTTTTACCCCGTTGGCAAACAGGACGTTGGCAGCACCAAAGCCAGCCATACCGCCGCCCAAGATGGCATATCCCTTGTGTTCCATATCGTCCTCTTCAGGTCAGTTTAACCAGCGGACATCGGCCGAGATCCGTCCCGCGTTCATGTGATTTTCCAGGATAGCGAGACGCTTGGTATCGGCAGGGATGACCTCGCGGCTGGCATTTTTGGCCTCGGTCAGACCGTCGATGAGGCGATCAATCGACTGAGACAGGGACATGACCGGCTGATGGTCTGGAGCGATCTCAGAAAATCGGCGAAAATCGACCTGATAGGATCGCCGGTCGGGCGGCGCATTCTCGTTGATCGAGATGCGAGTGCCGGGAATCTTTTCGGCGACGGCGTTTGCGAGGTCCGAAACGCGGTGATTGTGATCGTCACGACCGGCATTGATTGCCAGGAACTGTCCGCCGTTGGCTGCATCGCGGGTCAGTGCCCACTCGATGGCACGCGCCATGTCGTGGACGTCGATCAGCGGTCTCCAGGGCGTGCCGTCACTCAAGACCTTGATTTCGCCAGTCGACAAAGCGGTGGCAACGAAGTCGTTGAGCACAAGGTCGAGACGCAAGCGCGGGGAATAGCCGCAGGCAGTAGCAAACCTCAAGCAAGTCACCACCATATCAGGTGCGTTGAGCTTCGACAGCGCTTGTTCTGTTGCAATCTTCGAGCGAGCGTAGGCTGTGAGCGGGTTGAGCGGATCCTCTTCCTTACGCGGGCCGCCCTCGGCAAAGCCGTAAATGCTACAACTCGACGCAAATATGAAGCTCTTTACGCCCGCCTGCGCTGCAGCGGCTGCGATCGCAAGACTTGCAGCATAGTTGATACTGTCGGTCTGCGTTTCGAACCGGACGCCAATTGGATCATTGGAGAGGGCCGCCAGATGGACAACCGCGTCGACGCCCTCGAGAAGAGAGGCCGGGAAATCGCGGACATCACCGAACACCTGTTCGTTAAGAATACGTTCGGGGAAAGCACCTGGCGAGGTCAGGCATTGCGCAAAAAATCCGCTGTCATAGCCGATGAGTTCGGCGTCGGGCCAGCGGTCGCGAAGATGGGCCACAACGACCGGGCCGACATAGCCCATATTTCCAGTCACCAAAATGCGCATGATGTCTCTCCCGTTACCTGACGCTGACTAGATTGGTCTTTGGATCTTTGCGGACAATTGTTTTGAGTTGCGCTGGGCGGTACCGCCAGCGGGTAAAAATGCGGGCAATCATTCCGCATCCCACTCTGAAGGCATCCCTTCGGCATCTCATTCCGGCTGAGACCCGTACGAGGTGGATGCCGTTGCTCGCATTGGCTGCCGCGCGGCCGACCCGCTTGCCTTCTGCAGTAATGCCACCATAGATGAGCTTGCCCTTCGGCAGTTTGTCGAACGACCGCCTTACATCGCGAAGGTCGGCCTCCGGATCCATGCCAAGGCGCTTGAACGTCTGGTAGATTTCGCCCGAGTAAAGCATTCGCGTGTGGATCATCGGTGCGGCGTCAATGAAGGCTGCACGATAGACCGGGTTTGGCATCAGCATTGCCCAGATGTCATCCTGCCCCCAGCCGGTCGGCCAGCGCTCGATGCTTGGCAAAAGCAGGCGAAAATAGGAGGTCTTGATCACTGGGCACATGGCTTCGATGTAGTTCGAGTATCGCAGCAGAAACGCCGGGCAATGCGCTGTAATTGGATAGGAAATGTGACTGGACGGCATAAGGGATGGCTGCGCAATATCGAGGTCGTTTTGAGCAGCAATCGCAAAAAGCCGGCTGATATTTCCAGGATCAAACAGCAGATCGTCGTCGGGAAACATGACGTATTCGTAGCGGTCCAACAGTTCAGGCTGGTCGCGAAAATACCGGCAAATACTGTCCCACTTGGTCCCCATATCGTAGGACAAGGGGGTGTCGCCATCGTTGAGATCGGCGAGACCCTTGTCATAAGTGCTTAGTTGAAGATCCCAGTTTCGATCAGGTTTCGGCTCGACGAGCCACGTACGATGCAAGGACAAACGCCCGACCCTGGCAAAGACGAGGTTTGGCCGCCTGAGACTGTTGTTCATCTGGCGATCTCCAGACGCTGCGGATGGGGTACTGCTTTCAAGAAGATGCCGCCGTGATCGTGGAACGCCTTCTGCTGCGAGACAATTTCATCGGCAAAATTCCAGGGCAGGATGAGCAAGTAATCAGGGGGCGAGGCGTCGAGGACGTCGACCGGCTTGATTGGTAGACGCACGCCCGGCATCAACTTGCCAACCTTGTGGGTATTGCGATCAACAACGAAGGCAATCGTGTCATCGGGTAGGTCTGCGTAGTTGAGGAGGGTTGCGCCCTTTGCGGCCGCGCCGTAGGCCGCGATTGTCTTGCCGTTGGCGCGAATGTCTTGAAGCATGATGCGCAGGTCTTGGCGCAATTGCTGAACGTGGCGGCCGAAGCTCTGGTAATAGTCGGCGCCGTTGAGACCAAGCCGCTCTTCATCCGTCTGCAGTTGCTGCAAGACGGCCGTTTTTCCTTGCTTCTTGCTCACCCGTAGCCGTAGCGAACCGCCGTGGATTTCAAGCTTCTTGGCGTCATTGAGATAAAGGCCATGACGGCCAAAGAGTGGTTCGAGTGCGGCGAGCGAGTAATAAAAGACGTGCTCGTGATAGATAGTGTCGAAGGCGCAGGTCTCGACCAGATCCCGGACATAAGGGAATTCGAATTCGGCGACGCCGTCCTCAGCGAGCAAAATTGCGAACCCTTCAATGAAGTCATTGATATCGTTAACATGGGCAAGGACATTATTGGCCAGCATTACGGAGGCCGAACGCCCCTCTTCGACCAGCTTCTTGGCGACCCTCGCACCGAAGAAATCGATAAGGGTCGGTACCCCGATTGCAATTGCTGCTTCTGCCGGCCCCTTGGCCGGATCAATACCAAGCACGGGGACGCGGTTCTCGACGAAGTTCTTCAGGAGATAACCATCGTTGCTGGCAATCTCGACAACAAGGTCGTCTTCCCCCAGGTGCCGCTCGTCCATAAGATCAAGCGCGTGGGAACGGCTGTGGATGAGAAGAGCGGGAATAAAGGAGGAATAGTAAGGATAATCCTGACCGAAGAGGATTTCAGGAGCTACATCTTCACTGACCTGCAGCAACCCGCATTCCATGCAAAGGACGACCTCGAGCGGAAAAAGCGGTTCAGAGACGGCGAGGCTGTCGGGCTCCAGGAGGGCGTTGGCGAGTGGCTGCTTTCCGAGATCCAAAATCGAGACAAGCTCGCCGCATCCACAAGAGCGGCATGCGGTAATGCGCCCGTAAATCTTCGTCGGCATGGCGTTATTGGCTGTTTCAGCGACGTGCATGGCTCACCTCTTTGATCAGATCAGCTTGAAGACAGATTTGCGTTGCGGCCCAGGCTCGAAGGAAAGGGATCCCTGCTCGCTCGGCGATGTCGAAGATGGAATGGCTGCCATCGCTCAGGTTCAGCACCCACAGAAGATCCATTTGCGACGGTCCGCCGGCATCTCTTTGACCGGCGATAGCGCGGTAGAGACCACGCCGCCCAAGCTGGGGCTCGCCGCGGCCATCGATCCGCTCGTAAACGCGGTCGCGATCACAAATTGAGACGACCTCGCGCACGACACCCAGGGATGCGATCAATGCCGCCTCGTTGATAAAATCCAGATTGTCGAGCGAGGTATGATACTCAGGAAAGGTTCCGTGTACGGCGCGCATGAGACAGCCGACGGGCATATCGATAGCAGGAGAGCCGTACTGTCTTTCGTCGTAACCGTAGGGTGAAAAGTCGACGACCTCGTATTTGAGATTGGCGTGTTCGAGGACATGCGTCACAATCTGATCGATTGCTGCCTCCGATCGGCATTTCTTGTAGTGAAAAGGGCCCGCGTCCCCCACACAGGTCAAGACGAGCCCGTGTCGAACTCGGCCAAGCTTCGGCTCATTTTGCGCCAGCCAGGTGATCGATCCGATCGTTGCAGGAACAAAGAGCACGCGTAGCCCGAGTTGAGCGTTGTTGGCGGTGCTCTCCCGTTGCCGCACCCGCTCCGCCGCCAGGGCGACGGCAACAGCAATTCCGGAAAGGTTATCATTGGCAAGACTCGGGTGACAGATGTGGACCGAGATCAGGACTTCCTCGGCCGTCTGGCCGGGAAGGAAAAATTCGCCATAGGTCAGAGATCCGTCTGCGAGCGTCGTGTCGATCTCGACGCGATAATAATCATCCTGCATCGACATCCAAAGGCTATGGGGCAGGCAAAATCCCCAGTTTGAGGCATAGTAGGACGTGCGATAAGGAATGACGTCGGGCTGATCTTCGAGTGTATGAATATGCCTGGTCAGCTCTTCGCGGCTGAAGGTGCCATTGACGGGTATGCTATAGCCAACCACGTGCAAGTTGTTGTCGCCGAAATCGACGAGCGTCTTGCCGTCCATCGTCTTGATCGTCGCACCGCGGATATTCCATTCCTGGGGAACCTCCCAATCGAACACTTTCGTGCCCGTAGGAATCTCGTGGATGGTGAGCGGGATATGATCTTTGATGATGCTTAGCGTTTCGCGGACCCCATCACCAGTCAGGCTGCGCGGCAGTGGAAACAAGGTGTGAAGGAGATCCATCATCCCGACCGGAGATGAGATTGGCTCAGCCAGTTGAACCGCCGCGCTGATCGTCCCGTTGATCATGACATAACCTTCTGGCCAAGCCACGGCATTCGCGGACCGAGATCCGGCCATCGCAGATCATTTTCAGAGATTTCGGTTACAGGCTCTGGCCAAGAAACCGCAAGCAGCGGGTCGTTGAAACGCGCGCCATCGTAGAGGCTCGGCATATAAGGCACCCCCATCAGATATTCGACGACGACAGTATCGCTGAGCGCCTGGAACCCATGGGCAAAACCACCTGGAATGTAGAGCATGGTGTCGCCCTCCCCGTCGAGCACGGCCTGATAGACGGCCCCTGGCCTAGCCGACGTTTCCCGCAGATCGACGACCACGTCATGGATCCGCCCCAAGCTGCATCTGACGACCTTGGCATCCTCATGGGGAGCCCGTTGGAAATGCATGCCACGCACAGCGCCACGAATTGTGGTTACAGAGGTATTGGCTTGAACCGGCCGGAAATCGAGGCCGGCCTTTTCGAAAAGATCAGCACACCAGGTGCGTGCGAAACGGCCGCGTGTGTCGGCGCGAATATCGAGTTCGATCAGCTTCACATCTGAGCCGGAAAGAGAAACGAACTTCATGGTTCACCTGGCTACCAGACTTTCCACTGCGCTTGTTGATTTGACCACATCTCATTGAGCACGACTTTGTCGCGAAGCGTGTCCATTGGGTGCCAGAAGCCATAATGGCGATAGGCAACCAGTTCGCTTTGGCGGGTCAGTTGAACCATGGGACCTCGTTCCCAAATCGTCTCATCGCCGTCCAGCAGGGGGAAGATCGACGGATTTAGGACGAAGAACCCGCCGCTGATCCATGTGCCGTCTCCGTTCGGCTTCTCGTTGAAGGTGCGCACGACAGGATCGTCTTCTTCCAGATACATGGCCCCGAACCTGCCGGTTGGCTGCACGGCCGTGACAGTCGCGCTCTTCCCGTGGCCCTGGTGGAACTCCATAAGCGCGGTGATGTCGATGTTACCGACCCCGTCACCATAGGTCATGAAGAAGGGCTCGTTGCCGAGAAGATGTCGTATTCGCCTTAGCCGCCCGCCGGTCATGGTTTCCAGGCCCGTGTCAACCAGCGTCACGCGCCAGTCTTCTTCCGGAGGATCAAGATAGGTGACAGCGGAGGTTCCAAGGTCAAAAGTGACGCTCGCGCCACGCACGCGAAAGTCCTGGAAATACTTCTTGATCAGATGCCCCTTGTAGCCGCAGCAGATGATGAAGTCTTTGACGCCATGACGGGCGAAAATCTTCATAATGTGCCAAAGGATGGGCTCTGAACCTATCTCTACAAGCGGCTTGGGAAGAACAGAGGTCTCTTCCGACAGACGCGTGCCCAAGCCACCAGCAAGAATAACAGCCTTCATCACCCACCTACCAATGCACCCATAATACTTCCCCAGAGGGGCCCATCATTTATTATATGACGGCCAAAACCGAAGAGATTAATCAATAACTAAACATATCAATTTACGATCATCAAGTAGTTTCTTCTGTTTATCCAGAAATCACACCCGATTTTACGAAATCGGTTTTCATCTTATGCGGAACTAACCACTATTTAGTTGACATAAGTATTTCGTCGTTAACATATCCAGGACATACTCCAACACACAACACTCACAGAATTCGCTTTATTTATCACACATGCTGGACCTCTTCTTATAAATCTGTGATTTATTCGATGCCTTACCACTTAATAGACTAGAGATCAGTGATTGTCCGCTCAGACCAACCTATGTATATATTCTCCTCTCTTTGGCGACTTAGGGTGGGACCATGAATGTCAGTCAGGGCAGATATTCATCCTACGCATTCGACGTCTGCGTTATTGGTGGCGGCCCGGTCGGTCTTGCGACAGCCCTCGCCATCGCACGTGGAAGCAAGGGACGCGTGCTGCTGCTTGAATCGGGCGGGACTGAAACGGACGTTGAGGCCCAGGATCTTTCCAGACTGGTCATTCCAGACGAAACACACCACAGACCGGCAGCACTCACCGTATATCGTGGACTGGGTGGTACATCGCGCTGGTGGGGAGGACGCTGTGTCGAATATGACGATATCGATTTTGAAACGCGAGACTATGTAGCCGACAGCGGTTGGCCAATCGACCATGCTGAGATCAAGCCGTTTTACTCCGAAGCGCACGCTTTTTTGACAAGTGACTTTGTTGCCGCCCGGCCGGCCAGCATTCTTGCGGACCACCCGGCCAATGTGGAAAGCTGGGCGCGGGTCCAAAATGTTGAGAGATCGAAACGATCCGCCCTGAAATCGACGCCGAATTTGACGATCGCCCTCCACACGACCGCTATAAGTTTCGAGCTCGACACGACGACCGGCGTTGTCCTTGCCCTTAATGCCAAGGAGAAATCGAGGCCGCAGAGGTTTCAGGCACAATATTACGTGCTGGCTTGTGGCGGCCGGGAGAATGCCCGCCTGCTATTACAGCTTCAGGCCGTATCCAGCACGATTTTGAATGGTGAAGCCGCAACGACCGGCCACTATTACATGGGACATCTAACCGGCGCGATCGCCTCGGTCCAGTTTCGCGATCGCCAGCTCGCCCAGCACGTCCTATTCAAACGAACTGCCAATGGGACATATATGCGGGGCCGGTTCCAGCTGAATGCGACAACGCAGAAATCGCAGCAGGTGCTCAACACGGTCATGTGGCCTCAAAATTACGAGCATCTTGCCGATGGTGCTCACGACGGCGCCTCAGCCGTTTATCAATTACTGCGCTTCCGCGCCCAAAGCGAAAGCGCTAGACGGCAGGATTTTTCGGCCGCAAAGGCCGCGGGCGCAATTTTGCGCCATCCCGGTCAGGCGGCACTTACCTGCCACAACTTGCTTAAGAACCGACTGCTGCGATATCCGCATTTCTTCGTTCCCAATCCAACCAACACCTACTGGCTACGCTATCACGCCGAACACACGCCGCTATACAGCAGCAGGGTCCGCTTATCGAATGAGCGGGATGCCTTTGACGCTCACCGCCTGGAAGTCGACTATCGCTACTGCGATGACGACTATAGATCGGTTGTAAGGTCGCACATGTTGCTCGACCGAGCCCTACGCGGAGCAACTGCCGGAAGCCTGACTTTTTTTGGTCCGCCTCAGGAGCTTGAAGCTCAAGTCAAAGCGCAGGCGATTGACGGCTACCATCAGATCGGATTGACCAAGATGTCGACGAGCAGGCGCAACGGCACAGTTGACCGGAACTGCAAGGTTCATGATCTTGAGAATCTCTACGTCGCGGGCAGCTCAATTTTTCCGACATCAAGCCAAGCCAACCCCACCCTGCCTGCTGTCGCTTTCGCGCTCCGTCTTGCATCCCACCTGACGCATAAGCTCACAACGCGGATCCATGTCGACATCTGAGCATCATTTGCGACTGCAACGTCAGAAGGCAAATCGCGCCGGCCCGGCCCCCTGCTACGCATCGCTGCGGCACGAGAAATTATCGGGCCGGCGCGAGCGGCTTGACAGAGACGCTGGAACCACAGTGAAGTAAAAGCATTATTTGGGCGAGATATCTTCAAGCGAGGGCCCAATGTCGTCTGAATCTTCCCGTCTCAGAACTGAAGCGCTTCTCCTCTCCAATTCTGCGATCCTGTCCTCGCTGCTTACGCTTCTGGTCGATAAAGGCGTCTTGAGTGCAGAGGAGGAGCACAGCGTCCTAGGTCCTGTTGACAAAGTACGGTAGCCATATGCGGCTGCCAGGGCGAGGAATGCCGAGAAGGATTTTCGTGTCTTATCGTATCGGGTCGCGACGCGCCGGAACTGCTTGAGACGGTTGAACATCCGCTCGATGCGGTTTCGATCCTTGTACACCCGAAAGTCGCAGGCAGGCGGGTTCTTTCGGTTGGCTTTTGGCGGAATGACCGGCCTGATACCGTGGATCAGAAGCTCTTCACGCAGGAAGTCACCGTCGTAGCCTTTGTCGGCGAGGAACAGTCGCGGCTTGCCGACCGGTATCGCCAGCAAGTCAGGAACGGCGTTGTAGTCTGAAGCTTCGCCGCCTGTCAGGACGAAGCCAAGAGGGCGGCCCTGACCGTCTGCTCGGGCGTGGATTTTCGTCGTAAAGCCGCCGCGTGATCGACCAAAAGCCTCCTGATAAGTCCCCCTTTTGCTCCCGCCGCCTGCGAATGGCCGCGAACAGTGGTGCTGTCGATCATGTGCTGCCAGTCATCCGCCAGCCCCAGTTCGACGAGGGTCTCAAGCAGGGCGTCCCAAACGCCTTGTTCGGCCCAACGGCGGAAGCGCACATAGACTGAATTCCACTTTCCGTATCGCTCATGCATGTCGCGCCAGGGGCATCCGACCCGAAGGACATGCAGCATACCGTTCAGATATTGCCGATTATCGTGCGACGGTCGGGACTTCCTGCCGCGTTCAGTGGGCAACAACCCCTCGATAATCCGCCATTCCATTTCTGTCAGGTCGCCGCGAGCCAAAACTGCCTCCTAAAAAGCAGTCTTGAATCACGCTTTTGCTGATTTTGGAATCCACTTTGTCAACAGGACCTAACGACCGCACTAGAGCTGATCGACGAGGCCGCAGGCGAGGATGAAGACGGTACCTATGAGTTGGCTCGGGAATTGCTCGAGCAACAAATTGCTTGAGATTGCTTCCCCGGAAACGTTTACCGCCACTAGCCCAGCCGGTCGACGAAATACCCTGCGACGCGCACTCATAATAATGGCTATCAATCCTCTCAACGCACCGCGATTTTCTCAGTAGATACGTCGTCAATTGCGGCGTTCATGATAATTCACCGACCTATATCTAGGCGAGAGAACGCCACCCTCCTCAACATGTGGTCTTTAGCGCGTTTTGCAACGCAACAATACTTGTGACGGAGTATTCCCGTCGGAATGCGCAATAATTCTATATTTAGTCTAACGGATTTACATTGCCATTATTTAATGATTTATTAATTTCAATAGACATGCACATCCTTAGCTACTTCTTCACTCTTTAGAGTACGGCCATTTGTGCGAGGGTAATCGTGTACAAGTATAAAACAATTGAAGCTGCATCCGATGGGCCCCTTGGGCTTGCAGGCGAAACCATAGTCGGGGCCAAAAGGTCCGAAGTCTCGGCAGAAGAATGGGATGAGTTTGCCAAACTTTGCGACGCCTCCTTTCGCTGCTCTTACGCAGGCACCCGATTGTGGCAGTTCGAGCATGATCCGCTGTGCCGGATCGAGCGTCTCGACATATATTTGGCGCTCAGCCTGACACCAATCAAGATTGGCCAGTGTGCAGTCGGCATAGGCCGCCGATCGAGCGTTTTTACCGATACGATCCAGATATTGCCTGCTTTCAACAGCTACTTCCAGCAGAGCATGCAAGCCGTGCTGAGGCACCTAGGTCCTGGTCAATATAAATATGGTTCGGAATGGACGATCGCGCCTTGTCGAGTGCATGAGGTAGCGTCGATCGCCGGGGTAAAGGATGTCCACGCGCGGCACGTCGACGTCTTTGCGATTGACTTCACGCGGTGGAACGACTTCGAGACCTATTTTCAAGCCGTCAGCACGAATGCCAAGCGAAATATCAACAAGGCTCGTAAAACCTACGAGAAATTGACGGTCCAGGAACAGAGGAAACTCAACGTCTTCCTCAATATCCTGCCGCTGCAACGTCTGCGCCACCGTTTGTTTGTCAAGAAGGGTGTTAAGAGCTCGATCTTCACCTTGTTCCTAAGATCAGCATTCCGGACGCTTGCAACATCGCGATATAGTTCATCCGCGCGCCTTGCTGACGGCCACGCCACGCTTGCGCGATTTCTACAGATTACATTCGGCCGCAATAGCTTCTACATGGAAGCCGCCGCTGATAGCGGTCACCCCTATGCGTCGGCTTTCTTGCTGCGTGAGATGATTAAGCGCGCCTTTGAGCAATCCGGCGGGCTTGGCCGGTTCGTCATGGGGCCTGACGATCACGGTCAGGCCGGCACGCCTTCCTGGGACGGGCTCGTGCGCTCTCGACTGCAATGGAACGCGTCCGCTCATCCGACTTCTGTCTTTGAGTTCACCTACGCATCGTGATCGGCGTTTCGCTCCAGACTTGGAGATGTCGGTGAGTTCGGGGGACTTTGCGGCGAGAAGCCCTGCAGCGCTTGTCATTAACAACTAAAGCCAGACAGGCGTTCGCCAAAAGGCCAAGGCTTTGAGGTGGCAACGGCAGCATCGCCAAGCCTCTTCCGAAGGAAATGAACAGATATGAGGAATGGGACTGCAATGAGTTTCTCGACGCAATATATCGTGCGCGATCCATATCAGAGCGCATCATCGGACCGGATGGAACTTGAACGACGCCTTGGCGATCTCGGCCTCTTGCGGGAAGCTTTCACAATCTCCGACGAGATCGACGGCAGAAGCGTCCTGACCTTTTGGGAGCCGGATCGCAGTGAAGCCCTTCGCATCCTCTCGATCTTTGAGCCTACTGCTTGTCACGTGCGGTGACGGCCACGCGATGATTTGCCGACTATCGGCGTGGCAGGTTGCTGATATCAAGCGGGAGGAGCTCAACGAGCTCACGCTTCTACGCGGTGGGAGGAAAAATGACCGGCGAGTACAGTTTTTGCTCAAAAAAAGCAGCGAGATTGATCCATGTCTTGGCACACGACAGCCGGCTAAAAATTATGGCGCTTGTCGCGCAGCGCGAGTGGGACGTGACGTCGCTGGCTAGGGAAACCAAACTCGCACAGCCCGCGTTATCGCGTCACCTCAAAAAAATGCGAGATACCGGGCTCGTCCAGACCCGCCGCGAGGCCCAGACGATTTATTACTCTTGTACCGATGCCAGTGTCGCAAGATTGGTCGAGCTACTAACTCAATCGTCCCTGGGACCAGTGCAGTTGGACAAGGATACAGAGCACGATCGGACGACCGAGGCCTGCTCGGCACCCTGTTCAGCTTGAAACGGGCGAGCGTCTGCTTGGCTCGCGCTTCACTCCTCGCGCAACTGGCGAAACATGACCTGGGCAAGCGAAGTCCGTAGACGACGCAATGTGCTGAGCGGTAAGCGCGCTACGCGTCTGAGGGATTCGACCTTCTCGTCCTTGAGGGAGGCCTTCATGGCCATGATTGCCCGGATTTTTAGGAGCGTCGGAAAAAAGCGGGCCGCACCCGTTATGCTCAAGGGCAAGAAATAGCTGACATGCCTGGTCGAAGCGTTTGTCCAGCTGTCCTTCTCCTGCGATGGCATTACCCGCAGGTCTACGCTGAGACCGCGCTCAAATCCCCATCTGAGTGTGTCCTCGATTAAAAGCATATCCGGGGTAAAACGCGCGTAAGAAGGATCAACACTCGTTACGAAGACTTCGATGCGGGTGCGATCGATGGTGGCGAGGAAGGCTGCGATCGTCCTCCCACCGGACGTTAAACGGAAGAGCCCTACCCGTCCGAGGTCAGATCGCTGCGTTGCAGCGACAAGGAAGAAATGACGTGTCGCATCCTCAAAAAACCACTCGTTCGTTTTCCCGTTGCGCAACAGCCAATCCTGCCTCTCCTCAATCACCCAGTCGACGGTTGACGTGTAAGTATCGCCATCGTCCGGAAGTTCGAACTGCAGCGGCCCCAGCTTGGCTAACTGTTTGCGCTTTTGCTTGAGGTCTGCGCGAAACCTGGACGGAAAGCCGCGTTGGAATTTATGGAAACCCTCGTTGCGCTTCTTTTTGACGGCCGACGCTTCAGTTGGGATCGGAAGGCGATAGAGGCCGAAATTTGCAAGTGCCCGCTTCATCGGCCCATCGTCATCCACCAGTGGCACATGCATAAGATCGCCTGCCGACTTCAAAAGACCTAGGAGCTCCTGGCAGACAAGGTCATGATCAACGTGGCAAGCAATTAGAGGATCGCCATATTCTTCCTCGGAACCACAGCCGACCGGATCAATTCGCGCGCCGAAACCTCCCTGGCGCGAGATAAATGGCCATACTGCGATCAATTGATCGTCGTCCCACACGGTCGCACAAAGCAGCCGATCATTTTCGCGATGCTGTCTGGTCTGCCATCCCACCTGGCACCACTGAAAGGTTTGGGTATAGCGACTTGTTGGCACAGCCCTTGCGAGATCATCCCACGCGTTCTGCAGACGAATAAAGCCGCTCTCTCCATCTATAAGCGAAGCTTTAATCATAACAAATCACACCTTCTAACGATATATCTAGACTAACTAGAATGTAGGTTACGAACAGCTACACCTTTCTGTCAACCAATACGCTCCAAATCGCAATCACATTTCCAAGATATACATAAATTCAAGCCGCTATGCTCGAAACAAATTCACTACCTAATTTCTATCCTTTCATAAGCCATCCCATGTGAAACATAGCTAGGCAATTGATGTGGCCTTAAGAACCAGTAGTTGATGCGAGCGAAGGCGCTGGAGGATGACATAATACGTTCTGGCCCTGCCGGACGTGCGACTGCGTTGTCAGTTGAAACTGGAGCAGCAGGCTGGCGTTTGTGGGCAGCCTGCGTTAATCCGCAGGGATGAGCAAAATCACCCGTGATTGGATCATTGTCAGCATTGCGTTGATTGCAATGATCTTCGCCTTGAACGGCGGGATCATCTGGTATTCCTACAAACTTCAAGACGAACGTTTCTCAGCGGAAACGCGCTAGCGACCGTGCCTCGACTTGTTGCTCCGCTCAAGGGCGGAATAACGGCAATCATGAGCGCCTAAGGCGCAAATAGACGTCGTCGGCAATCGCAAGAGAGGCGGTAAGACCCGGGGATTCAATGCCATAGAGCGCGACATAGCCTGAATGGCCGGTCTCTTCCGGTCCCTGGATGACAAAGTCGCCGCCACCGCCGCCATCCGGGCCGACAGTCTTCGGCCGGATGCCGGCATAGGCCGGCTGGAGCATATTGTCCTTCAGAAGCGGCCAATACCGGCGAATCGCTGCGTAGAACTTTTCAGCGCGCGCCAAGTCGACATCGTAGTCCGGCTGAACGGTCCATTCGACATCCGGGCCGAAACGCGCCTGGCCGGCAAAGTCGAGCGTCAGATGCACCCCAAGACCACCCTGTTCCGGCACCGGATAGATCAGCCGGCTGGCCGGCGACCTGCCCGAAAGCGAAAAATAGCTGCCCTTGGCAAGATGTCTCTGCGGTATCGTTGCCGGATCCAGGCCATGCATGCCCATCGACACGGACCAGGCGCAGAGACCAGCCGCGTTGATGACGAGGCCAGCCTTGGCCCGAAAGGGATCGCTGCCGCCAACCGAGAGCAGAGCTCCCTCGGCACACAGTTCACCATCCAGGACAGCGGAATTGACCACGATCGTGCCGCCATGGGCTTCGATGTCAGTGATATAGGCCTCCATCAATCCGTGGCTGTCTATGATACCCGTCGAAGGCGAGAGCAGCGCCGCATACCCCTCGATCTGCGGCTCCATGGACCGCAACTCGCTCGCATCGATCAGACGGCAATCGTCGACGCCGTTGGCGGAGGCCTGGACAAGCAGCTTTTCCAGATAGGCAACCTCTTGCGGGCTAGACGCGACCACGAGCTTGCCGCATTGTCGATGCGGCACATGACGCTCGCGGCAATAGGCGTACAGGTCCTGCTTGCCTTTGACGCACAGTTCGGCCTTGCGGCTGCCGCTCGGATAATAGAGCCCGGCATGAATGACCTCACTGTTGCGCGATGACGAGATGCTTCCCGTCAGCGGTTCGCTCTCGAGCAGGACGACGTCCCGTCCGGCGATCGCCAGTCGGCGGGCAATCGCCAGGCCCACCACCCCGCCACCGACCACCACGCAGTCGAGTTCAAGCAATTCATCCATGCGAGCCTGCTCCTGTACGTAGTCCGCGCGCGGTTTTACGCAGCCTAAATTCGTGCCCTGCCAGTGCGACAGCCCATGATACAAGCGTGGGCGTAAATTGTGCGTGGCGTCAGACGAGACGGGACAGTTCGCACCACTCAAAAACCGCCTCGTGCCGGCGCCCCTGTTCTGAGACCGGCGAGGTCAATATGACCGACTTCGTAGACAAGGCAATTCTAAGCAGTTGCGTATCAACACAGGATGCCTTGTGTCGCGACGGGCTTGCCGCACCGCTGTTGCACGCCGCCGATGCAGCGTGAGGGCAGCTACCTTCTCGAAGCCCAGCCGCCCTCACCCTTCAACGACATCATGTCGAGGTTTTGCGCTCATCGCAGCGGCGGGATAGCCGGGGGCGAATGAGTCGGCAAGATGCTGGTCTATGGTGAACTGCGCACGGATCAAGAGCGTCGCAGCGATGACGTGCTGACTGTGCCGGTTCGATCTCATTGATCGAGGCTACCTGAGGTACACAAGAAGAAGAGACATACTGCGACAGACTACGTGCCACCTCCTGTTCAGCAGGGCTCAATCCGACCTCAAGGGGCGTAGGCAGGCGGGCCCGGTTTGAGCCTACAAGATTGAAGTTTCGGATTTTTCTCGTCCGCTCAGCCTGGACTGCTCGGCCTTTGCTACCGGCATTTGGGTTTCGCGACCGTCAGCTATACCCGTGAGGTCGCAAAGCCCTACGCTGTAAGGCGTACATGGACAGACAAAGATATTTATGGCTCAATCCGTTCGGGCCAGTTGCTGATGGCTCTCTGATTCCACCCCATTCTCCCCTCTGCGTTAGCGTCAGAGGGGATTTTTTTGAGTGGTAGCGCATGGAGGAACGTTTCGTGGGATGATAGGTCACAAACCTGGTTATCTGCTCCAACAGACCATGGCTATCACGTTAGAACCGGGAAACCAGATGCTCCGCGAGGGTCGAAGGCGCACCTGCGAGAGCCGACCGTTTTCATGGTCCGTGATGTGAGCGATAATAAGCCGATGACATTTGGGTCGAGACTGCTACTCCGGCGAGCTCCGTTTTGCAAACGGACTGTCGCGCAGGAAACGGCGCAGAAAACCCAAGGATCCGTTAGCGAAACTCACCGATGAGATGTCTATAGGCATATTCGGCGCGACCGTAGCAATCGCGGGCAACGACCTCCAGACCCGCTCGATTGTTGACGACAACCCTGTTACGGGTTGATCGGACCAACCTCTGGGCCTCCAGACGAGGGAGGACTTCGGCAACATCGTCGTAATCTGCGAGTGCCATGGCGGAAAGTGATTTTTTGGTCAACGGTATCTCGTCCCCATCCATGCGATCGTGGCACATCAACAGGCATCGCGCCACGCGTTCTTCCGGGCTGTGACTGACAGCGGCGAAAGCGTTGTAGGCGGACTGAACAAGAAACGCCTCGACGAAGCGATCCAGGAGCTGGCGCAGCGATGGCAAGGTCTCAACCATTTCCTGCAGAGATTGAACCGAGATCTGATAGCCACGGCCCTCGATTTTCATGATGACGTCGAACAGGCTCGGCTGACGCGACAGCGCTGGCAAAGCCGGTATTATGCCCTCGCGGCCGATGATGCCGATCTCGCTTGTCTTTTTTTTCGGGGAGCGAGCAATAACAGAGGCGACTCCAGCTTGCAGAAAATAAGCCTCTCGGGTCTCCTCCCCGAAAGCAACCAGGACTGAACCTACTGGCAGGTTGACCGGCTCAAGCTTGCTCGCCAGTGCCTCACGCGCTCGCAGATCCCCGTGGGCAAGAAGCGTGTGGGCCGATCCGATATCAACACCGTTTTTCATGTAAGCCCCGCTTGCTGTTTCTACTGCATGGGGCTGCGATGAGGCATGCCTCTCGCAGACGGCAACTGAATTTCCCTCTGTCAGGGTAGCCCAGTACGCGACCAAGTCAGAACATGACGGTCGACCGGCCGTATATTAGAATATCGCTACATAGAAAGCCAGCGACTCGATGATGACCCTAAAGCGAACGGTTGGATCTCACTCGCGTTTTTCGCCGACGGCGCTGTCGGCTTACTGCCTGATCCGTATAGCGAAGGGTGGACGATAGCTTCACCGCCCTACGGTACCAAGCTATCGTCCACAGGCGCCCGAAAGCGGCGGCGTCGGGCGCGAGCGGATTATGTCATCAGCGAAATAAAGCGCAAGCGGTTTGGTAATATACTAACGTTTTCAGCACCCGCGAGCTGCCTGTGTTCCGGACGCAGTTTTCGAAGAGGTTGCAGACCTGCATGGGTTGACCAGATCGTCGAGATTCCCTGCGGACAACCGACGCGCCGCCGCAAGCAGTCCGGATTTCAGGTCATGCATCTGCAGATTTCCAAGGGAGGCAAGTTCCGCCAAGTAACCTTTTATGCGCGTACTATGCATGATCCGGTAAACATCGTACTGTGATCGCGGTCTTGCAACATACCTGTCACCTGCTGCTGAATAGCTTTTTTACATCCGATAAAAATGGAGATATTGTCGATGAAAACGGTGTCGGTTGTTATGGGAACATATAACGGCGCTAAATTCATCGATGAACAGATCGATAGCCTTCTCAATCAAACCTTCAAACCCCACGAAATTATAATATGCGACGACCAGTCGACCGATGCGACGTTTAAAATTGTGTCGCGATTGGCATCGCAGAGCTCGGTTCCGATCCTTTTGCATCGGAACGCACACCGGCTGGGCTTTGAAGACAATTTCATCAAAGCAGCCAATCTTGCTACGGGCGAGTTGGTTGCGTTTTGCGATCAGGACGATATCTGGTTTCCAGATAAACTTCACGTCGTCGCTCGGCATTTCGATTCCAAAGATGTGTCGCTCTGCGTGCACACAGCGATCACGATTGACGAGACCGGGCTTGAGCTCGACAAGTTCAGCCAGGGGATTACCGCCGATAGAGTGAACGATCCTCTCTCATACAGTCCGTGGTTTACCTATTTTGGTTTCTCCATGACGTTTCGTCGCGCTCTGTTGGACATCCTTCCGCACGAGCAGCGGGGGATCGATTTCATAAGCGGGCATGATCACCTGGCTCATGATCGGTGGATCATGTTCCTTGCAAACATCAGCGGAAAAACCGTCGAGCTTGCCCAACCACTGGTCGGATATCGTCAGCATTCCTCGAACGTCTTTGGCGCGAAAGGCAAACGGAAGCCCCCTGTGAACGGGGATAATCTCTTTGAGAACTTCGCCAAATATTACGCCTTCATGGCGAACAAACGAGAGATCATTGATAATCTTCCCGACGAGAAATCCGAAATCTTTCCGCTGCTCAACAAAGAAAACATCATGGCCTACATCGAAATGGCGAGCATGAACCTTGAGGCCAGATCGAAGATTTATCGATCGAGGCGCAGAATATCGGCGACAAGGAACCTGATCATCGCGTCGCTCGGCGGACATTTTAAGGAGGTACCAAGTGGAAATTTCATCCGCAGGGATTTTTTGAAAGACCTCGGCTACGTGGTGACGAACACGCGATGGTCGAGGGAGCTTGCAAGCCGCCAATAGAAGCGCTCCAACGTGCTCCTGGGCGCGCCCTGGGTGCCACACACATCACCCCGGCAATGCCTTACCAGGATCACGCCGTATCTATCTCTCTTATTTGGCTGGCGAGACGGGCAGCCGATCCCATGGACAATGTCCATCCGAGGGAGCCGTGGCCGCAGTTCACATATAACCCTTTAAGCCGTGTCACGCCGATGATGGGCTGATTATCGGGTGTCATTGGTCTGAAACCTGTCCACGCATTGACCTCTGCGCGATAATCTCCGGCAGCCGGAAAAGCCCGTTCGGCGGCTTGCGCAAATGATGAGAAGCGTTGGGCATCAAACCTCTGATCGAGCGGCCCGAGATCTGCAACACCTGCTATTCTAAGTCGATCAGCCAAGCGGCAGAAGACGATCTTGCGAGTGCTGTCGGTAATGCTCACGTGAGGTGCGTCCGGCAGCGCTGGTATCGTCATGGAGTAGCCTTGGAGCGGCCAGATCGGGAGCGCTATACCCGCACGTGCCGCGATGCGACGGCTGTCGACGCCTAAAGCGATGACGGCTCGACGGCACGCGATCTCGCCCCGGTCGGTGCGGATTGAGGCAAGCCGTCCGCGGTCACTGTCTATATCGGTGATCCTGGTTCCAAACCGGAAAGAGACACCATAATCTTCTTCAAGAATGTTTCTCAAGCCGCGACAGAACAGACTGCAATCACCGGCCTCGTCCTCAGGCGACCAGAGTGCGCCAGCGATTGGGTGGGCATAACTGGCAAGCGCCGGCTCGATTTCGAGCGCCTCGCGTGGCGATAGGAGGGACTGCCTCACTCCCGCAGATCGCTTCATTGAGATCGTTTGTTCAGCATCGCGTAGCCCAGCCTGAGAGGCGTACAGCGTCAACTTCCCCGACATTCGGTGATCGAAACCGAGGCGGCTTGATATAGACCTAAATCGCTGCCGGCTCTCGAGCGCGAGATCGAGCAGTCTCAACGTGTTGCGTTCGAACCTTCGTTTCGAGCCGTTCGCTAGGAATGAGCACGACCAACGCGCGAACTGCCATGACGCCGTCGGGCGAATGCGCACGGCGGGATCCCGCCTCGTCAGGTAGGATGGGATTTTCCGCAGTAAGGCGGGTGACGAGAAGGCGTCGGTGAAGAGGTAGCTCAATTGCGCGCCATTGCCGGAGCTTGCACCGGCGCCCGGCCCCTCGGCGGCGTCGACGACTGTGACCTGATGGCCGTCTTCGGCCAGGGCAAGGGCCGTCGTCAAACCGACGACACCCGCGCCAAGAACAACGATCTCACGCACTGGCTGTTACCCTCTTCGAGACACGCGCGATGACTTCGATCTCCACCGGCGCTCCGCGTGGAAGAGACATGACGCCGATCGCCGTACGTGCATGCCGGCCGTGTGCTCTAAAGACCTTCTCGAATACCTCCGATGCGTGGTCGATGATCGGAGATATTGTGGTAAAGTCAGGCGAGCAGTTGAGGTAACCAGATAGCCTGACGATTTCCTCGACCTCCGAAAGCTTTCCTCGGGTCGCAGTTGAGAGCTGGGCTATCACGTTCAAGGCTGAGAGCCTGGCAGCTTCCGCAGCCAGTTTTTCATCTAGGTTGAGCCCGACCTTGCCGACGTAGCGCAACGCACCGTTATCAAGTGGTAGTTGGCCGGATACGAAGACGAGATCGCCAACGATCTTAAAACCTACGAGTTTGCCCGCGGGCGCAGACGTCGTGGGAAGATGCATATTCAAAGCGGCCAGACGGTTCTCGGGGCTATCAATCACAGCGCAGCTCCGATCGCGCGTGGTTGTAACGCCGGGCTGCCGCGAGCAGCCCTTCAAATACATAATGATCAAGAGGCGAGACCGCATATTCCGGATGCCATTGCACCCCGACGGCGAAGTCGTGACCAACCACGTCGATCGCCTCTATGACACCATCGTCGGCAACCGCAATGGTGCGATAGGCCGGTGAAGGCATGACAGCCTGATGATGCACGCTATTGACCTGGAAGACGCTGCAGGCGGCCGCTGGGATCCAGTCGGTCGCGCCCGTGATTTGGATGGCATGGTGGCGCTTCGTTGCAGGGCTGTCGGGACTATGGTCGAGTGCACCAGGAACGTCGTGCAAAATGTCCTGAACAAGCCCGCCTCCGAGGGTGACCGCGAGAAGCTGCATTCCGTTGCAGATGCCCAACGTCGGGAGGTTGAGAACGAGCGCTCCCTCGATCAACATTTTTTCAAATTTCGTTCGTTCTGCTTTTGTGACGAGCGCTTTTTGGGGTCGCTGACGATAGAGAGCCGGATCTATGTCGAAGAGACCTCCGGTGATGATCAGACCATCGACGAGCGTAAGATAGTCATTTGCGGCATTCCCATAGGGCAGAATGATAGGAACGCCACCGGCAGCAAGAATGATATCGCAGTAATTTCGGCGGATCGCGTATTCTGCTTCAGCTGCCAGGTCTGTGCCGACGTCCGGGGTTATACCGATGAGCGGACGTGGTATCGAAGCGTTTCTCATGCGAGCCATCCTTCGGCGATGCGCGTGTAAATTCGAACGGCTGACATGACGTTGGCGAGCGGAACGGATTCGTTCGGTTGGCCACTCATTCCAAGGTCCCCCGGCCCGAGGATTGCGAATGGGACCTGCAACCCGTCCAACAGCACAGCCGCATCGCTGTAGTAAGAGACACCTTTCATCGCCGGCCGGCGCCCACAAACGTCCTGGGAAGCTGCTTGGCAGAGGCGAACGAAATCGTCATCCGGCAGGCTCTCGACGGCTGGTTTGTGATCCAAAATCTCAATGGAAAGATCGGCACCCATCAAATCGCTCACCTGGCGGACAATCTCGCTCGGATGGACGTTGGGAGGGAAGCGAAGGTCCAGGTCGACACAACAACGGTCCGGCGTAAGATTGACCGCGGAACCGCCATCAATGCGGCCGACGCGAATAGTCGGAGCGTCGAGGAGCGGATGCGTGGGGCAAGACAAGGTGAAGCCCTTCAGCCTTGTCAGGAAGTCATTAACGAGCAGGATGGCGTTAACGCCCGCGTTTCCGGATACATGTCCCAAACGCCCCGTCGCCGTCACCCTAAGCCATAGAACGGCCTTCTCTGCGATGACGACATCGAGACCGCTCGGCTCACCACACAGGAATGCTCCGATTTCGCTCTGAAACCCTTTCTCCACCAGTCGGCGCGCGCCAAGCAAATTTGCGCTTTCTCCAGCAGTCAGAGCCAGCACTACGTCTCCCTTGAGCGGAATTTCCCGAAGCGAAAGCGCCTCCATCGCCCCGATCATCGCGGCCAAGGCGCTCTTCATGTCGGATGAGCCCCGCCCGTACAGGCGGCCATCCTTTATTTCGCCGGAAAAAGGCGAAGAGTGCCACGGGACGGTACCGACTGGGACCGTATCCATATGCGCCGAGAGGACGAGGTTCGGTCGCTCTCCTGTGCCTCGCAGGCGCCCGATGACATTCGCCCTGCCTGGCATAAATTCATCAATCTCACTCTCAAGGCCGAGCTCAGACAGCACATCGCCAATGCGATAGGCGATCTCTCGTTCACCACCGGGTGGATCGCAGCTATCGATAGCAACGATCTCTTGCAAAAATCGAACAGGATCGAAGGTTTCGAGCCGTTTGTTACGTTCGTCATCATATTGCATGAACCATTCCTTGTTTTTTCCAGAATGGCCGTTTCTTCCGATCTAGAGAAGCGATAGAATTGAATGGATTAATCGACGAATTAAATAAATGAGTGGGACATGGATACGACCCTGCTTCGCTGTTTCTTGACTGTCGCCGACACCAAGAGTTTCTCCGTTGCCGCGACGAGGCTCAACATCACGCAATCGACGGTGAGCCATCAGATCGCCCGACTAGAGGATCATCTGGGAAAGCAACTTTTCGAACGCACCACGCGCAACTGCCAGCTTACCCTTGAGGGCCGCGAGCTTATTTCGCACGCCGCCAAAGTCTTGAGATCCGTCGACGAGATGGAGCAGAACTTCAGGCCGCAACTATTGAGCGGGACTGTCGTTATCGGCGTCCCCGATGACTATTACCTGTTTCAGCCGATCACCGAGGCACTGCGCCGGTTTATGAACGATAAGCCGGGTGTTGCGGTCGAGATGCGGGCGGGACTGGGCATAAATCATCTACGCGACCTAAAGGAGCGCAATCTCGATCTGGCGCTCGTACGGGAGACAGAGGGCGCAACTAAGGATGTATTGCGAACGGAACAGATCGTCTGGATCGCGGCACCTGACTGGGCGCCGCCGAGCGACGGCATTTTGCGCTTGGCGGCCGTCAACGGCGGCTGTGCGTATCGCAAGGCCGCAACAGCTGCGCTCGATGCCGCCGGCATGCATTGGAACTGCAAATTTTCCTGCACGAGTCTGGAGGGTGTGTTGTCGGTCGTCCGTGCTGGCCTGGCGATATCCGTGGTCGCAGAGGGGGATGCAGGCGACGACCTGAGGATCCTCCAGGGTCGAGACCTGATGCCGCTTCTCCCGAGGATGACGCTCAGTATCAAATATTCCCAAAAGCAGCCCAGCCTTGCTGCGAGGGCGTTGGCCCGTGTCATGGCCAACACCTTGGCGGATGCCTGATGGACTAGGCTGCGTTTCGCACCATTGAGAATAGCAGTCGCCTGAGATGGTGTCGCAACTGTGTGAAATCCGCCCGTTCCGTCTGATCAACTGTCCTTGGATGAGGAATGTCTACATCGACAATCTCAGCAATTTGGCCTGGATTTGGCGACAGAACAACGATCCGGTCTGCAAGCAGCATCGCCTCGTCGATATCATGAGTGACGAAGACGATCGTCTTGCGATCCTTGGACCGCATGTCGAGCAAGAATGTCTGCATTTCGACCCTGGTGAGGGCATCGAGGGCACCAAAGGGTTCATCCATCAGGAGAATGCGCGGCTCGACCGCAAGCGCTCTCGCGATGGCAACCCGTTGCTGCATTCCACCTGATAATTGGGCTGGATAAGATTTTGCGAAGCGCGTCAGCGCTACTCTGTCCAGCACGTCTTTCACCTTTTCGTGGCGCAGACGTGTGTCACCTCCAGCCAGGTCGAGACCGAAGCCGACATTTTCGTCGACGCGCAGCCAGGGAAAGGAAGTGTAGGATTGGAAAACCATACCAACAGCTGGATCACGTCCACGCAGCAAGCGGCCCTCGACACGGATCGTGCCGCCGCTCGGTTGGCTCAATCCCGCAATCATCCGTAAGAGGGTGGACTTGCCGCAGCCGGAAGGTCCCAGAAATACGACGAACTCTCCGGCCCGGATCGAAAGCGACACACGATCGAGCGCCTTGACGGACTGAATGCCGCCGAAGGTTTTGACAACGTTCTCAATCTCAATGATGGCTGACATGATGACCTCAGGATCGATTACTTGAAAGGTATGGAAAGAGCATCCGGGCTGCGACGGTAAAGGCCACGTCGCTGATGAGGCCAATGACCCCGATTGAGATGATGCCGACGAAGATCGTCGCTGTGTCCATGAAGCGTGAGGCGCTCAGGATTATGTAACCGACCCCACTGGAAGCTGCGACTATTTCGGCGATCACGATGTAGGTCCAGGCCCATCCCAAGACGATGCGAAGATCGCTGAAAACCGCAGGTTTGGCGGCGGGCCAGATCACACGGCTGACCAACTGAAGTGGTGTCGCGCCCAGCATGATCGCCGCTTCGATCAAAGCGATTGGCACGGCCAGGGTGCTGACCATGACCATCAGCGTCAAGGTGAAGAAGGTGCCGACAAAAATGACCGCGAATTTTTGGGTGTCATCAATGCCGAGCCATAGAACCAAAAGAGGGATAAACGCTGTTGCTGGCATATATCGCGTGAAGGCGAGGCACGGCTCGAGCAGAGAGCGGAAAAACTGCACCGACCCCATCAACACGCCAAGTGGCACGGCGATGGCCGCTGCGATCGAGAAGCCGATGAACACGCGGTAGACACTCACACCGATGTCACCGACAAAGTTTTCAGCATAGAGAAGCCGCCACGATGCCTGGACGACCTGCAGGGGCGTAGGCAAGAAAAAGTCGCTGACAAGGCCGCTGCCGGAGACTGCGCCCCAGAGCGCCAGCAGGACGAGAAAGAAAAGAGATGAGAGTGTCAGCGATATTCCGCCAGCCAGTGGTCGGCGGATCGATATCAGCTCGACGGCTGGAGTTTTTTCTCGCTTGGGGGCCGCAAGCATCTCGGCCTCCTCCTTAATCGAATAGGCTGTCATGATTCCTCACTTTCCAAGCGCTGATGCAAGCGGTGCAGGATCGACTGCATCTGGGGCATCGAACCCCTCTTTCAAAAGTCCGGCTTTTGCGTAGAAGGCAATTCCACGGGTTGTGACCTCGTTGATTTGACCTGGCACAAACTTGGTGCCGATATATTGCTCGTTCGCCTCGCGCGACACGAACTCGAGGCCTTTCAACGACGCCATGAATTCGTCGATGCTTACACCCAGTGACTGCGCCATGATGGCGTTGGCGTCCTTCGGTGACGCCGCCCAGTAGTCGTAGGCCTCAAAATAGGCGGCGATGAAGTTGGCAATATCGTTGGGCCGACTGGCGATAACTTCTTCACGGAACGCAACGGTGTCGGCGATCAGGCCCGGCTTGTTTGCCGAGCTTATGAGGATATGCCCGCCGCGTTCAGCAGCTTTTGAGAGCCACGGATCCCAGGTGGCGGCGGCCTCCAGTCGACCGGCAGCAAAGGCTGCTCCCGCGTCGCCCGCACGCATCGGCTTGAGATTAACGTCACCGAGGGACATGTTGCTGTCGGCCAGCACGTTGAGTAGGAAAAAGTATGTGCTTGACCCCTCCTCGGCCCCGATCGTATGGCCGCGCAAATCATCGATGGTCTTGATGCCAGCATCGGCAACGATGCCCTCCCCTCCCTTGGAAAAGTCGACGGCAAGGACCTGCTTGATGCCCAGCTTTCGCGCGTTGTAGAAGATGAAGGTATCGACGGTCGTGGACCAACCGTCCAGCCGACCGGTCGCGATTGCCGCGGCGGTCGCTGGTTTGTCCTGCACCGTCACCAGCGAGACATCGACCTTGTTTTTGGCGAAGAAGCCTTTTTCGCGTGCGAGATGAAGAAGCCCGTATCCGACCCAGGTCGTCATTGCGACAGTCAGTGGCTTTTCGGCTGCGCTGCCCGACGCGCTGCAACACGTTATGAGAGCAACCATAGCTGCAACTATTCTCTTTCTCATCCAAAATTCCCCGGTTGTGTGACTGCGCATACTTGCCTCTGATCGGCGCGCAGGCAGATCGGAGCACACGAGGCGGGAAAGATTTAACGAAGAAATTGCATCGATTTAGGCACGAAATCGCTAAATCCGAAGCTGTCTAATGGCGATTGCTTGCACTAGAGCTTCAAACCCAATGGCTTAGCAAACCTGCCATATACAGGCGTTTCGACAACCCTACCGTGTGCACTCGCGTCGCGTGCATGTCGCGGCAGAGCGCTAGGATTATATTCTTGCCGCACGCGATCCTGTCATTTCGGCTATAAGAACATCAAAAGCACCTTGATCCCGGATCGACATCCTCAATATTAATTACGTGAAGCAATTAATTAAAACACAGGTATTATCGGCGCGTTGTCAGATACCTAGATGGTTAATCATACCATATCGGCGTGAATCGCAGTATTAAAGACGCCTAGAAGTAGTCGCGAGTCAATTTACACGAATTTATACATTATTACTACGCTGCAACGCAGAAATATATATTATAAATATATCGAAAACGGCACCTTGCCTGGCACAAAAGCGTCATCTAATTTTTTTCTTCCATTCAAAAAGCAATCTCTGGTTGCCCTGGATTGCCTTACTGGCTCCGCTGCTAGCGACGATATTAAAGCCAGATGCGACAGGTGCGGTCACCAGTCAGGAGCATTGAAATGCGAAAGTCGGACGCTGTGTTTGAGGTGCATCTTGATGCGATCACCGAGAACTTTCGGATGATGAAAGATCTGGTCGGCGACCGTGTCGAGGTCGCGGCGGTCGTCAAGAGTGACGCATATGGCCTCGGTCTGAGCGAGGTGAGCGGCTCACTTGCAAGCGTTGGATGCAAGACATTCATGGTGGCCGATACCGATGAAGCGGCCCGCCTGCGGGCACTGTATCTGGGTGCAACGATTGTCGTGCTGAAAGCCGACCTTCCGCAGAGTGGCGAGATAATCGCCAGCCAGAAACTCACGGCCGTGGTCAATGGTGCTGACGACCTCGATTGGCTGCGCCGCTTCGGTCACGGTATTCCCTATTTCCTCAACGTGGAGACAGGGTTTTCACGCTTCGGGATCGACCCGAAAAAGATGCGCGCTTTACGGCATGAGGGAGCGTTCGGCGCGACAAGTCCGGCATGCATCTTCAGTCACTTAGGCTGCAGCGACAATGCCAACGACCGCACGAATGACGAGCAGAGGCGCAAGTTACTTGCTGTGCGCCATGTATTTCCCCAGGCCCGCCTCAGCTTGAGCGCGTCGGCGGGCATCTGGCTTGGCCGTGGCTACCATCTTGATGTGGTGAGGGTCGGATCAGCCATCTACGGGTTGAACAATGCCCGTCTCTTTCCAAACCCGCTCTATCGCACCGTCAGACTACGTGCGCCACTTGTTGACATCCGCAGCATCCCACCACGACAGGCCGTCGGTTATGGGGCAACGTTTCGCACCAAGCGAGCAACGCGACTTGGTATCGTCTCTATCGGATACCGGCACGGGCTTCCCTGGGCTTGCGCCAATCGGATGGAGGTGAAGATAGGAGAGCACTTTGCCCCTGTCATCGGTCGCATCGCTATGGAATACACGACGATCGATCTGACTGACGTCCCAGAAAACGCGCTCGTCCGCGGCGGGGACGTAGACTTTCTTCACGAGGATTTTGGCATAGACGAGATGGCCGCTGCCGGTGGCACCAGCAGCCAAGAGACGCTCGTTCGACTTGGATGTGGATGTCATCGAATCCACACCGACCAAACGCCAGCAACGGCTCGCGTAATCGCAGCCAGACGACAGTTGGGCCGCCTCTCCCGAAATGCCAGGATTTCGTGATGCGCGGCCGCAACTGTTTTTCACTGATAAAGTGGCGCGACGTCGACCCCGCCCTATCCCGTCACTCTCTAGGATTGCTGCTCGTTGCCGCGGCAGCGGTGGCCTGGAGCACCGGGGGCTTTTTCTTCCGCTTGATCGATCTTGATCCCTGGACCACGTCCTTTTGGCGCAGTCTCTTTGCAGCGGCCTTACTGGCAGCCTACGCGTTATTCGAACGGCGCCAGCTCGGAGGAGAAGGCCTGGGTCGCGCGGAGATCAGACGTGGGATCGTGATCTCGGCGGGTATCGCGGTCAGTATGACGAGTTTTCTTCCGGCCCTGGCTTTGACATCCGTCGCCAACGTCGCACTCATCTATGCAACAGCGCCCATATTGACCGCTGCCCTCGCTTTCCTTTGGCTGGACGAACCGTTTGATCGCATCACCATCGCCTGTAGCCTGGCGGTCATCGCCGGTGGCAGCTTGATGCTCTTTTCCTCGGAGAGCGCATCCAGCAATCTGGGTGACCTTCTTGCACTCGTATCGACTATGTCGCTCGCCCTAGTGGCTCTGGCGATTAGGGCCTGGCGACCCCGCGCTCTTGGACCCTTCATGTGCCTTGCAAATATAGGGGTCGCCGCGATTGCGTTTCTCGCCGCCCCATCTTTGTGGATCGATGGTCGATCTACGGTTCTCCTGGTTGGCTTTGGCTTCATTCAGGTGACGTTGAGCTTCACTCTCTTTAGCCTTGGGGCACGGCTCCTACCGGCGCGGGAGACCGCACTCGTCAACGCAGTAGAAGGACCGCTTTCACCCCTATGGGTGTGGCTTGCCTTCGGCGAACGACCGTCCTTTGGGACCGTCATGAGTGGCATCGTCATCACCGCCGCGGTTTCTACCTATCTCTTGCTCGGTACAAGACCTTCGGGAGCGGGGCTGCGTCGAAGATCCCACGAAGCGGTCGACCCGGCAGGCGAGAGATACACGCATCCCCATCGTACTTCCGAGCAAGCAAACAAGAACGAAGGACCTTGATCATGACCAGCACGACGATGTCCCCGATCCCAAAGAAGATAAAGCCAGCTCAACTTCTGTCACGGCTCGTAGCGGTAGAGAGTTGCGATCCTCCGGGCGGAGAGCTCGAGATAGCACGGTTCCTCGAAAAGGAGCTCTCCGGGCGAGGTATCGAGCTCGAGGTCGATGAATTCGCACCGGGCAGAGCGAACCTTCTGGCGCGTTGGCGAGGCAGCGGTCGTCGCGGTCCGCTCGTCTTTTCCGCGCACCTGGATACGCTGCCACCGGGGTCCCAAGGTTGGAGTGTGCGACCGTTTGGCGGCACAGTCAAAGGTGGACGTCTGTTCGGACGCGGCGCATCCGACATGAAAAGCGGTGTCGCGGCGATGACCGCTGCCTTCTGTTCTGTCGTCGCGACTGGGACGAAGCTTTCCGGGGATCTGGTGCTAGCCTATAGCGCGGGGGAAAGCTCGAACTGCCTTGGCGCGAAGCGCTTCGTAGAACGTGCTCAGTTCGCCGACGCCAGCGCCATTCTTGTCAGCGAACCCTCCTCTCTCGACCTGATCGTCGCCGAGATGGGGGCATTGTGGCTTCGTATCACCGCGCTTGGACAGACTGGCCATGTCTCGGGGCGGCGCGGCATCAACGCCATCGATCAAATGTCGGATTTCATGATTGGCCTGCGATCCGTTGACCTCCCTTGCCCACCCCATCCGCTTTTGCCCGAGCCAACGATGCAAGTCGGCGTTATCCGGGGCGGCCATGCAGTCAATCTCACCCCCGACCAGTGCACGATCGAGCTCGACGTCAGGATCAGACCGACCACAGATCCACAGGCAATCATCGACCTCGTTGCACGGCCGGGCGTCTCTATCGAAGTTGTCGACTTCAAGCCGGCCGTCGAGACCGCTGTCGATCACCCGTTTACGCAGGCTTGCCTTCAAGCGCGCCGTGGATTGGGCGTTGAAACTATGAAGATCGGCGGCGTCAGCTATTATTCTGATGCCACGATCTACGCGACGGCCTGGCGAACACCGTTTGTCATCATCGGACCGGGTGAGCTCGGCATGAGCGGTCAACCGGATGAATACGTCGAGATCGAAAAGGTCACGGCGGCAGCAAGGATCTTCGAGCGCGTAGCCAAACTTTGGTTAGGCGACGTACCGCCTTGAGCCGTTGACCTTGCCGACATGCCAACCGGTCGTAGAGACTAGTGATGGGCAAAGGCCACGTATTCTTTTCAGCAACAATAACAATATCCTGCAGGCGTGTGCCTGCCGCAGGCTGCAAATCATCTCGACATGTGAGTATAAAAAGATGGTCACTCATTCCGTGAAGGTTCGCGAGGCGTATACTCGCATCAAACTTGCATTACTGCGCTACGGCGTCCCACCTGGCACCGCCATTAACATCACCTCAGTCGCCGAGAAGATGCGCATCAGTCAGACGCCAGTTCGAGAGGCTCTTATCTGGCTGCTCAGCGAAGAGCTGATCGACTTCATCCCGAACCGAGGATATTACGCGAAACATCTCTCCTTTGGTGATCTTAAGGCCGAATACGAAGTGGCTTATATGATCTCGAAATATTCCATCGAGACTGGCGAGGTCGCCTTCGACGAGACTGCCGGCGAGGATCAATGTGGCCAGCCGGGTCTGAGTGTGGTCGTTGACGATAACGGCGCAGATTGTGTGGCTGGTTATCTGGAGCGCCTTTACAGACGGGTCTCGATGACCTCAGGCAACAACAAGCTCATCCGGGCGATGAGCTCATTCAACGAGCGGACCGGTTTCATTCGACGGTACGGCCTTAAGAATGATCCCGAGTTCATCGGTTTCCTCTCGGGTATGGAGGGCCTGGAAACCTGTCTTTTATCTGGAAACCGGAAAAAGGCGCTTTCTCTTCTTGAACATCATCACGGGGCAAAAGTCGCCATTCTGCAGCGCGTCCTACACAAGCTGAGGCGTGACGTTGATGCTGCCGCGGAGAGCTTCGAGGACCTGCTGGGCAGGCTTGCGAGAAAACCAGATCACTGATCATATATTTTCGCGCACTACTAGAATTCGATTCCGCCTACGTTATAACAGGCGTAGGCGACGCGCATCGCCTGGGGCGTGGAAACCCCTGCTATCGTAGCGCTCTTTTGGAGTGCGACACTTCGCGATCATTTGGTCGGGGAGCCTGCGGCGCATACAACAGGTTCGATAGAACTAAAGGCTGCAGGGGCCCGCGGTAGCGGCATTTCCAACTCCCCGACCACGATCACGCCATCTGCGGTGCGCACCGCAGATGGGTTGCGGAGCTTCACAATGAATCATCAGTCCTTTCCGGCTCTACCTCACTCTTCAACCGTCGGCTCAGCCGGAGTTCTGCCTGACCCGCAAACGATTGACAGCGTGGTCGGAGATCAAATTCGGGCGCGCAGGACGGCATTAGGGATGTCGCAGAAGAGGCTTGGGCATCAGATCGGCGTTTCCTTCCAACAAATTCAGAAGTATGAGCTCGGAAAAAACCGCGTCAGTTCTTCGAAGCTGTTCGAAATCGCCTTTTGCCTCAAGGTCGCGCCGAGCTTTTTTTTCGAGCCGCTCGTAGCCGGGCCGACGACTCCATTTCGCGGACATGCAGGTGGCGCTGGACAGAAGCGCTTTGCATATGTTGCTACTCGCGAAGGCGCGCGGCTCGTCGAGACCGCACTGAGTTTGCCGCGGCCTGTCAGGCTCGATCTCCTTCGGCTGATGGAGACCTTGTCAAAATAGAAGTGCTGGCTGGCGTTGATGGTTCTATCCCTGCAAACGGGATAACCGGTGCTATGCCACGCAACAGACCCTGCGTGAGGCACAGGCGGTCCAACACTCACAGCATTCCGGTGACCCACGCGCGTTTCTGACATGTAGACAGATTACAAGGAACATCTCGACCGGTAGTTGATTATTCCATTGTATCAACCGATCGAAACTCCAGGATCCGACCGATGTCGGAGATGAGGAGCCATAGATGTTCGTACGCGCTCTGATTATCCTGACCCTCTACATTGGCGTGAGCATTCCAGCGGCAGTCGATGCCGGGAGTTCCGAGCTGGCATCTCCCCGGCTTAAAGAAAAGGCAGCTACACTGGCGCCATTTTCATTCATCAAACTCTGCGGTGCTCACCCAGAACAATGTAAGAATAAAAGCGGCGCCAGCGAGATAAAGCTTGATGGACGTAATACGAGGCGTTTGGAAGCGATCAACGCGACAGTTAATCGAACCATCCAACCACAAAAGGATGCTCCGGGGCGGGATCGATGGTCTCTCGATGTTGCAGGCGGAGATTGCGAGGAGTACGCGCTCGCGAAACGGCGCGAACTGATCAAGATCGGCCTTCCACCGCGGGCCATTAGGCTTGCCGTTGGTAAGACGGGGAGCGGCGAGGCACACGCGGTTGTGGTCGTTAAAACAGACAAGGGCGATATCGCCCTCGACAACAGGAATGACGCGCCGCAGCCGGTCAACCGCCTAGGTCTTGCCTGGGAAAAAATCGAATCCTCCGACAATCCGAAGCTCTGGCGATCTTTATAGGTGCGTGGCTATTGCCGCGACACCGCGAGCTATTGAACTGAGAAGCTCGATGTCGTTCCGACGACACCGGCCGATGAGCCCGGTATGGGTCCTGTCCTTGGGTTGAGGTCAAATGGCGGATGGCAAATCCTGACGATTTCACTTCTTTGATATTGGGTGATCTTCAGGAGACCGCATTCCTCTACGCGATAGGTCGTCGCATAGGCGCCACCGCGCGCGTAGTTTCCACTCTGCACGAGATCGGCGGCGTTGACCAAAGGCGCGCTCGTCAGGAGTACTGCAGAAAATAGTAGGGATGTCTTAAATACTTTCATTCCAAGATCTCCGACAATGCTGTTGCTCAAGGATATGGGCTTGCGAGGCTCAGTTTCTAGATCCGGTTGGACCAATGAACTCGCTTGGCTGCGGCTAGATCAAAGGTCTGCGCGATCGCCGTTGCGATCAACCAACTGAAAGCGCTTTCCATCCGTCTCAACGTCGACGCAGTTCTTCTGTCCGCTTGGGTATAACAGGCACAGCTTGCCATTGGAGAGCTTGTAGCCGACCGACTTTCCGCTTTGATAGGTATAGCCGTTCCGCGCTTTGGTCGTCTTTTTCGACCGTTCGTTTAGCCGCTCGCGAATTTCGGGTTCAGAGGCGACACGCATCCTGCTGCGTTCCGCTAACGCCGGATTGACTGCCAGAAGCGCCAAAGACATTGCTAATAAAGAAATCTTCCCCATTCCCACTCCGATCACGCTCGCAAATAGAGCTAACACGAAGTCTTGCTTTCGCATAGCGTCTTGCCAAGTGCTCTCCGGCCGCCAAAGCGCTTATACTCGGCACGTGATACGTTACCAAGCATTCGGGCTGCAGTGAGAAACACATCCGACAGCCATGAAACCGTGCTTCGTTAAAATTGAAGCTTTCCATTTAAGCGGCTCGAAAAAGCTACGTGCTAAATCGGGACAGACGGGCAGGACGCGCCCCAATCGTTGCGATGGAGTCGGAGCATGCTGGTGAGAAAGATTTCTGCGATCGCGGCCCTTTCGGTCGCGCTGGTCACAACGGCTGTCGCACCGGTCGACGCCGGCCCGGTCGCCGGGATGACGCGGTCTTTGCGGACGGCGCCACAGACCAGCTTCATCAAGACGTCGCGCAACACGCTAGCACCGTTTGCTTTCATTCGCTTTTGCCGGGACAACCAGTCGGATTGCCAAGCAGGCGATGGTCCGTCGCTGGTTGAGGTCGGGCAAGCTCAACGCCGTGAGTTGGCGCTGATCAATGCAAGCGTCAATCGCGCCATCAAGCCGACATATGATGCGGCCGACGATGATGAATGGGCGGCCGATGTCACATCCGGTGACTGCGAGGATTATGCTTTGACCAAGCGGCGGCAGCTTGTTGCGCGCGGGTGGCCCTCTAGGAGTTTGAGGATCGCAGTCGGCAAGACGCCGCAGGGCGAAGGTCACGCGGTCCTGGTCGTCAAAACCTCTCAAGGAGACCTTGTCCTCGACAATCGAACGAACTCGGTTCGCCCCTATAATCAGACTGATCTCCGCTGGGAGAAAATCCAGTCGCAGGATAATCCGCGGCTGTGGCTAGAGATCTGATCTCGCGCTCAATGCCGCATGGCAGGTAGCGATTTTTGGTCTGACGCCTGAGTTTTGATTCTTTCGGTTCTCACGGCTGGCATGTCGTCATCAGGCCAGACGGACAGTCTATCGTCGGTCGCTGACATGAAATCTTCGTCCTGCGGACATCTGCCGCATAAGCCGTTAGATACCGCGCATCGTTGCGACAGGCGAATTCATCATCGGGGCGTTCAAGATCTATGAGCGGCCTCACCTGATTCATCAGAACGATCGGCGGGGTTGGACACGCGGCCGACGCCGGCGAGGAAGTCGGCGCGATCATTGCCGCATAGGCCGTTGTGGGCCTTGCACCAATCGACGACAATTGAGGGGCAATCGCCAAGCAAGCGGTCCAGCACCTGCCAGATGGCTCGGTCGGGCGACGGTCGCTTGCGATTTCGCGGATTGCGATCGACCTTGCGCCATCCATTGTTGCGCCAGATGGGCAACAGCCGGTGCACGCCTTTCATCACGTAATGGGAGTCAGTCCAGATCAAAACAGGGCCGCTGAAGCGCCGCGAAACTGCCCACTCGGTCGCCTTGAGGACGGCGAGCACTTCGAAGTGGTTGTTCGACGCCCCAGTCGAAGAGCCACTCTGATGAAACACTTCAAGTCCTTCCCGGTAGGCAACAAAGGCCCAGCTCCCAACCCGCAGATCGGGATCGAATGATCCATCGGCGAAAAGTTCGATCATCAGCCGCGACCGCATGTAGCCGGCGATCTATCTTGGCGTTCGAGCCCAGTTTCCGTTTTCGCGTGGAGCCGCGTCGCGAGCGCATGTCCCATAAGAGTTCCCCTTCGCACATCCCCCGGCCCTATTTATATGCACAAGTGTGCCAAACTGACTTGAAGGCGAGGCATTAACCTTACTGCGTAACCACCTATTAATCGAAGGCTTGCTTGTAGAGGTCGCCCCGGCCAGAACGATCTACAAGCAGGAGATGCAAGATGGCCGGCAAGCGTGTGCATACAGTTCGATCGGGACGCCCCACCCTTCGCCAGCGCCGCAAGGCACCCGTGAAAAACGTGCCGGAAGGCCATCGTCCGGACGCTGTCGAGATCGGCCGCCGTCGTGACGACGATGCGGCTGTTCGCAAAGTTCGAGATCGCAAACCTGCCAACGACGATTTTGACGATCCGGACTTCGACTGAAACCGTCCTACCCGCGTGCGGCCGACGCCTCTCCCGCAGCATTCAGGTTAAACCGAACCTTCTCGCGTTCTCACCTCCGCTTCGTCGCCACTGGCGGTGTGCAGGCGACCTGCCTAGCCGCGCTGGTTCATGGCCCTGCCAGCCATCGCGCGATCCATGACGACAGGATGAAGGGCGACGGCCATCGTCAGCCGACGGTCAATATATTGTCGATATATTTTCCCCCTCAGCTTCGGATGCATTGACAGCAACCCGCGCTATCGATTTACTCGCTAATACAACCAGAGGTTATTTTCATCCATTCATTGCGGAGGCGCCTATGCGGTATCCGGAGCGACCCCCTGTTCAAACGTTACGACTTATCCCCGTCACCGGGGCCATAGCACTCGCCGCCTGTGCAATGCTCATTTGCCCGACCGCCATGGGCCAAACCATTTTAGCTGAAGTCGAAACGCTTGGGATAGAACGTGAATGTGGCCCCTCGCCGCTCACAACCGACGAGATCCGGGCGATGGTCGTCGAGACAGCGCGTCGCCAAGATTTCGACGAGACATTCGCGCTTGCGATCGCTTTTGTCGAAAGCCGCTTTGGTCAGAGCCTGAATTCCCCGAAAGGGGCGCGCGGACCGATGCAGTTGATGCCCGCGACGGCGCTTCGATTTGCCGTCACCGACATCTGTGACGCCGCTCAGAATATCGATGCGGGCATTCGCTATCTGCGACAGCTCGAAAACGAGTTCCACAATCCGCTCTTGGTTGCCGCTGCCTACAATTGCGGTGAGGCCCGGGTGCGCGATCACCGAGGCATACCGCCCATTCACGAGACGCTCAACTACGTCGCAAGCGTCATCAACCAGCAGATCAAGCTCGGCTTCAATTCCGCGCCTCGAGCTCCGGGCCAGCCCGCAACCTCAGACGGTCGCCGGCAACACACCGCTGGTGTCATCAAAGCCAATAAGACCCGCACCTTTGTCGGTGGTGTGATGCATTTTTAGAGGGAGAAAACCATGCCTTTGAGACCCATGCCTGCGAGAACGGCGCGAGCTAAGTTTTTCCATCATGCGGGCCGGTTAGCCATCGCGGCTCTGGCCATAGGACTGGCCACAGCGGATGCGGCGTATGCCCAGGCCGGAGGTGGTGGCGGCGCGTTCGCACCTCTATCGACGGCATTCCAGATGATCGTCGATTTTATCACCGGGCCGTTTGGCCGCCTGGTTGCAATCATTGCGGTGATCACGCTCGGTTTCCTGGCGTTTCAGGGGCGCCTTTCGTGGTTCTTCGCCGGTAGCGTCATTCTCGGGATCGGCTTCGTGTTCGGCGCCCCCAATATCGTTGATCAGATGATCTCGGCCGTGGGGCAGTGACATGGCTTCTGTCGACGACGAAAAACCAGCATTTACCCCTTTGGTGTTAGGCCTGACGCGACCGCCAACCTTATGGGGCGTGCCGTATATGGCAGTGGTGCTTTCGATCGGCCTGACGATTATCGGATGGCTCGCCAGCGGTCACCTTCTGGCGCTTTTTGTGGCACCGATTTCCTACCTCATTTTATTTTCACTCTGCAGCTTCGATGGCAGGTTCCTCGAAGTGCTGCAGGTTGCCTGTCAACGGACGCCGAGGACCGCCAATTCGCGGTTCTGGGGCACTACGTCTTATGGACCATGACGATGTTGAAAGCAGTGACCGAGGATCTCGGCTTCGGCCGTCAACGCGCCAGAGAACGGTCGATGGCACGCCATATTCCCTATTTGCGCCACGTCTCGGACACGGTCATCGGACTTCAGAATGGCGCGATGTTAAGCGTAATCAAGGTGGAGGGCCTGTTTTTCCAAACCGAGGATCAGGCTGAGCTCAACATGCGCTCTGCCGTGCAAAACACGATGATCCGTGCGTTGGGATCGAGCCGTTACGCGCTCTGGTCGACTATCATACGCCACCAGGTCGAGGCGAGGCTCGACGGGGCCTTTGAAGATGAGTTCTGTGCCGCGCTGAACCACCGCTACATGGAGCAGTTACAAACGAAGCGGATGTTCGAAAACACGCTGTATCTGACCATCGTCAAGTCTCGAGCAAGCGGTGTGCTGGGCGCAAGCGAGTTAGTCAAGCGCCTTGTTTCGCCGGCTCTCGCCCAAGGACGACAGCAAGAGGACGCCGATCTTGCGGAATTCGAGGAGCTGGTCGCGCGTATTGCCGAGGATTTACAGAAGTACAAGGCGCGGACCCTTGGGGTCGTTTATCATGCCGACAGCCAGAGGGACGATCAGGCTGAGTTCGATGGCCAGACCGCCGCCCCCGGCGAGGCACTTTTTCCCTATTCAGAACCCTGCGAATTTTTCAATACGATCCTCGCATGCGGCGTGCGACGCAGGATGCGCCTGCCCCGCATGGGCCTTTATGACTTTCTTGGTACGTCGCGCCTTTATTTCGGCAAGCGATCGATGATGGCCCAAGGTCCGAGCGAGGGCGACAATCGCTATGGCGCATTGCTGTCGATCAAGGAATATCCTCCGTTCACCGGACCCGGGATGCTTGATGGACTGCTGCAGGTCAATCGTGAGTTTATTCTCACACAATCATTCTCGCTTGCCGACAAACCGATTGCGCAGGAGAGGATCGGTCGCCTGAAGCGGCAGATTGCCGCCTCCGACGATGCTGGGAGCACGGTCGAGGACGAGATCGATTTTGCCCTCGACAGTCTATTGAACCAGGAGGCGGTGTTCGGCACCCATCATCTGTCGCTTCTCTGCCTCGCTCGGGACATCGACGATGTCGGAAAGGCAGTAACCAAGCTCGGAGCCTGCCTTACCGACGTGAATATCAACTGGTTGCGGGAAGATCTTAATCTGGAACCGGCGTTCTGGGCGCAGCTCCCTGGAAATCAGAGTTACATTGCACGCCGATCGATGCTCTCGAGTGCCAACTTTTCCGGCCTGTCCTCGATGCATAATTTCGCAACCGGTCAAAGAGATCGCGGCCATTGGGACAAGCCGATAGCCGTACTTGAGACCGCCTCCCAGACGCCATACTGGTTCAACTTTCATCAGCGCGATATCGGCCATTTTCTCGTCACAGGTCCGACCGGATCAGGAAAAACGGTGGCCCTTACCTTCCTGCTTGCCCAGGCCATGCGGGTTGAGCCGAAGCCGCGCACCGTATTTTTCGATAAGGATCGGGGCGCCGAGATCTTCATACGGGCGATCGGCGGCAGCTATGAGGTTCTGACACCGGGAACCCCGACTGGGTTCAACCCGCTGCAGCTCGAGAATACCGGCCGTAATGTCGAGTTCCTGCTCCGGCTTCTAAAGGTCATGCTGACATCGCCCCATGCAGGATTGCAGCAGGAAGATGAAACATTTCTGGAGCGGGCCTTGCTGCGGCTGATGAGCGAACCGAAGCCGGAACGGACGCTTGCCAATCTTGCAGCACTCTTGGCAGGCGGTGCGCGCGCCAATGCCAACGATCTTAACGCAAGGCTTCGCGGCTGGATCGATGGTGAGAAGGCCTGGCTGTTCAACGCGCCTCAGGATCGGCTTTCAATTACCGGTTCGCGCGTCTTCGGCTTCGACATGACCCATATCCTAACCAACCCTGACACGCGCACCCCTGCCCTGATGTACATCTATCATCGCCTCGACGAGCTGCTGGATGGTAATCCGGTCATGTTCTTCATGGATGAAGGATGGCAGCTTTTGATGGACGAGACTTTCAGCCACTTCATCGTCGATAAGATGAAAACGATCCGCAAGATGAACGGGATCGTTGGCTTTGGCACGCAGTCGGCTGCCGATATTGCCAAGGCGCCAATCTCGCACACGCTGATCGAGCAGGCCGCAACCCATATCCACTTTCCCAATCCCCGCGCTGACGATGAAAGCTATCGTGTCCGCTTCGGCCTGACGAAGCGGGAATTGGATTTCATCAGATCGACGCCACCGGAAAAGCGAAGCTTTCTGATCAAGCACGGAACGGACTCGGTCATTGCCAAGCTCGATCTCTCGACCATGCCAGACCTCGTTAAAGTTCTCTCCGGACGCAAGGAAACGGTCGAGGAATGCGCACGGATCCGTGCGGAGGTCGGCGACGATCCGAGAGCATGGCTTGCACGCTTCTGTGGTTGGGAGGAGATTAAATGAGTTGCTTGGTCTTGCCTCACGCCGCACCGGCTCTGTCGCGGCTTCTCCTGCGCCTTGCTCTGATGGTCGTCCCGCCTGCTGTCGCTATGGTCGAGGCTCTCGTCCCGGCGTCGGCTCTTGCCGACACGGCGGTGATCGACACTACGATCTTAAACCGCGAGGAAACGCGCGACGTGAGCCTATCCCAGACCTACAAGACCGATGAGGGACGAATGTCGGCGTCAAGAAGCGTAGGCTGCGCGATATTTCGGCCGGGACGATCGGGAGACGCGGCCTCGAGCGCCGGCGCCAATCCGCAGATCACAGCCTTGTCGCGGCGTATCGCGATGGAGGAAGGCGTTGATGAGCGCTTGTTCCTGGCGCTGATCTATCAAGAGAGCCGATTCAATCCCTGTGCCCGCTCTTCGGCAGGCGCGATCGGCCTTACGCAACTGATGCCGCAGACGGCAAAGGATCTCGGTGTCGATCCTTATGACATGACCGATAACCTGCGCGGCGGTGCGCGTTATCTGAAGCAGCAATTGGCGACCTTTGGCGACCCGCGTCTCGCGCTTGCCGCTTACAATGCCGGACCCGGCAATGTTCAGACCTATGGTGGCATTCCGCCGTTTCGCGAGACGCAGGGCTATGTCGCAGCGATTACCGAGAAATGGCTCCCGGCCTTTGGGGGGCGAGACCTAGCAGCCCTTCCGGGCGGCGATAGTGCGGGTGCAGGTTCCTATGCCAATCTTCGGGACGTTACGCTCAAAAGCATGGCAATGTCTGAGGCGAGCGGGCAGTCGAGCGCTTTGATTAAGTTGTTTCTGGAAGAGCTCGGATCACGATCGGGCGGCACGCTTCAGGATAGTTTCGATCATAACTCAGCAAGTCGAAACGCTAATCTGGAAATGATCAACCGCGCAATCCTGATCGGCGCGATGATTGCCGAACTATCTAATGCCCAGGGCGCCATGGACACAGCAAATCTGTCTGGCTCGGCTCGCAGTGTGCGCGCCGACCGACCGCCTGACGATCGGGGCGAAAGCTCCCACAGGGCTTGCCAGAAAGACGCGATGGCCAGGGATCCGCTTGCGACCTGCCGTCCCATCAATGCCGGCGCTCAGGCAAGAGTTTCAGCTCAATTCTAGATGTTGTTTACGAAGGAGGCGTGTGATGAGGTCTTTTGTTTTAGCAGCAATTATCATGCAGGTCGCCACACCGGTCTTTGCCCAGATGCGGGTGATCGACAATGCCAATCTCGATGTGGCGAAGAGGACAGCTGAGACCACCGACAAGATCCTGGAGACCAACCGTGAGGTTCGCACGACTGTCGAGGACACACTCAAAGCGGTTACGGGCGACCGGGCCGGTGCGGCCGATGCCTTGCGGAGACTTGCGGTCGGAAGTGGGTTCAGTGTTTCGCAGCTTCCTGGTCTCGACAAGATCCTCTCTCCGAGCGGCACGGATTTCGGCGGTGTCGACGGTGCGGTCAGTGGAACGGCGACCAAATTCCTCAACGGCCTGAAGCTTCTGCAAAGCCTTTCCGGACAGAAGCAAAGCGCGTTTTCGAGCGACCGGTCTTATGAAGAGCTGATGAAGACGGTGCTTGCGATTTCGACATTGACGACGGGCGCCCAACAGGCGGTCACTGCACGACGCGATGCTCTGGAGCAAGCCGGCTCCATGATCGGCAAAGCAGACGACGTCAAAGGCTCGCTTGATCAGAACACCCAGTTGCAGGTGCAATCCGGCCTGACGATCAATGAGCTGATTGGGGTGATGAACGGGGTAGCGCTATCGCTGCAAGCGCAAAATCAGCGACGCCTGACCGACATGTCGAATTCGAAAAAGGCCCTCACCTACAAAGAGTAATCAATCATGAAAGCGAATCCATGGGTGCTGGCGCTTTTAGCGCTGGCAGTGAGCAGTTGCGGCCATGGCCCAAGCGAGCGCAAGGCACCATGCAAGCATCCGAAAGGACTTGCCGCATTTAGCGGGAATGAGACCGAGATGTGCGGGCCGATCATCAAGATCGATCAGGATCATCATGCCGTGGTCGAGGCACTTGGCCATCTCATCGACGCTCAGGGAGGCTAAGCGGTGGATAATTTTATCGGCGACCTCCTAGAACGGGTCGAGGCGACGGGCCAAAATTTTTCCGAGCGCGCCTATGGCATTATCGGCACGCAGATCATGCCGCTGTTGACGCTGATGCTGATCGGTTATGTCGCCTTTTACGGGCTGCAGTTGATCATGGGCACGACACGCATATCGATCGGCGAGATCGTCGGGCGCGTGGCGCGCATGCTCGTGGTCGTCTCGCTGGTGGGAGAATGGGGCCATTTTAACGACCTCTTCTATGCCTGGCTATCACGAACACCAGAGGCAGTTGGCCGGGCCATTCTTGGAGCAACGGGTACGGGCATTACGGAACCGACCAATGGGCTGTCCAGGATATGGATGACGGCCAATCAGGCCGCTTCCGCCTTTGCCGAGCAGTCGGGCTATCTGTCGATCCTGCCCTCGATGACTGGTTTTCTCATCATGTTCTGCGTCGCGGTGTTTCTGGCGGTGGCGCTCGCAATCCTGCTCTTGTCGAAGGTGATGATGTGGGTCCTCGTTGCGACTGCGCCAATTTTCATTGCCAGCATGCTGTTTGAGCGTACGCGTGGACTTGGCAATGCCTGGTTTCAGCAAGTGCTGACGTACGCGCTGATCCCGCTCTTCGTTTATGTCGTTGCAGCATTCCTGATCTCGGCGATGGAACCGGAACTCACCAAGGTCACAAATGCGGCCGGTGAGAGACGACTGCAATTGAGCGACGTCTCCGCGTTCCTTTTGTTGTGCTGCGCTGGCGCCTTCGTGCTGTTCAACATCCAGACCCTGGCGCAGGGCGTTACTGGCGGGATGGCGGCCGGGATCGGCAAGATTGCCCGCGACGTGGCCGGCCTCACCGGCATGACGCTGCCACGCCAGACAGTCCGTGCCGCCAGAAGCGGGATGGGCTACGCCGGCGGACGACTTGCCGAGGCTCGCCAGCGTACCGAGGCGGGCATCAAGGACAATATCCACCATTCAACAGCAAGCGCGATGAAACGACGGATCAGCCGGACCGGCGACATCGCCTGATATCGGCTTCGACGTGAGGGAGGGTTAGATGGCCAAGCAATCAGAAGACGCGCTTATCGGCTATTATCAGGCGGGAGAGACGTGGGAGACGGAGGTTTTGCGTCATGCGCGCCGTTCGCGTGCCGTCGCCTGGCTTGTCTGCACAATGTTCGGTGTGCTTGCGCTCCTTGCGCTCGTCGCTTTGATCCTGCTCGTGCCGCTCAAGTCCTTCGAACCCTATATCGTCGAAGTCGATAAAAACACCGGCTACCTCGAGGTCAAGTCAGGCCTGACGAAGTCGGGGCTCCTCAGCGACCAGCAGGCAATCACGCAGGCCAATGTCGTGCGCTTTATTCGCGCCCGCGAGGGGTATGATCCGTTTGCTATTTCGGAAAATTTCGCCATTGCAGCGCTTTTATCGGCAGAGCGTGCAGCGCGCGACCTTCAGGACCTTCATAGCGTCACCAATCCTGCCAATCCGGCGGAGCGATATGGCAAGGCGACAAGCGTAACGGTCGAGATCAAGTCGGTGACCTTTTCCAATGCGAGCACCTGCCTTGTAAGGTTTTCGACGACCGAGACATCGGAGACGGCTGCCATCACACGGCATTTCATCTCGGTCGTTCGCTATCGCTACACGGAGACGCCCGCGACAAATGCGTGGCGCTTTGAAAACCCGCTTGGATTTCAGGTTTACGACTACCGACGCGATCAGGAGAGCGTGTCGCCGGAGGATGAGCGATGAGACTATTCATTCTGAAGACAGCTGCCGCTTCAGTAGCCTTCATCCTTTCGGCCGCGCTTCCCTCGTCGGCTGCGCAGACACCGCGTCCTGGCGCGCTTGATCAACGCGTCACCAGCGTTGTCTATCAGGCCAACAACGTGGTCCAAGTCTCCGCCACTTGGGGCATCTCCACGATGATCCTTTTCGACGAGGACGAGCAGTTCGAAACGATCTCGCTCGGCGATACCGAAAGCTGGCAGGTGGCGCCGGCAGAGAAAGGCAACATCCTGTTCATTACACCGGTCGCCCGCGATGTCGCCACCAACATGAATGTGGTCACATCAAAGCGGATCTACTTCCTCGAACTTGAAGATCATGCACCGGACGATAAGAGAGAAGTTTTTGGCATCCGGTTTGTTTATCCCGACAAAATCGAGGATGCACGCCTTCGGCAAGAGGCTGAACGCAGAGCTGCATTTCCCAACATATTCGGCCTCGACAAGAACACGGTCCACTCCGACTACGGGTTCTCTGGCGATCCGACCCTGAGGCCGACCATGGTGTTCGACGACGGAAAAAAGACATTCTTCCGCTTCGATGGGCAGGTGCCGGCAATCTATGCAGTTCAATCTAATACACAAGAGACGCTGAGGAATTTCCGCAAAGAAGGTTCCTACCTGGTCGTTGACGGGATAGCCCGGCAATACACCCTGCGTGATGGCGATCAATGGACCTGCGTCTTCCGGCTTGACCGTCCCGTCTTGCCGAAGCGTCAGACGCGCTCGGGGGAAGGTGCGAGCTGGAACACTTTCAACCCACATCGTGAGGGAGGAAGCAGGCGATGACGAGAAGCCGTGAGCTTGACGTGCTGGCGGCCCGCGACGAGGTTGCGGTGGCCAACAAGAACATCGGCCGCAATCAGCGGTACAGCATAGTGCTTTTGCTAGGCGGTGGTGTGATCGCCGGTTATCTGGCGCTCTCCGTGCCATCGGCAGATCAGGTTGATAATGTCCAGACTGACGAGGAATTCAAGACGTCTTCTTTCCGGCCCCCTTCCTTCTTAAGGGAGGAAGCGAAGCAGGTTCTGCCGCCGGAGCAGCCGGTCGTCGAGCTCCCCCCTCCCCCTGAAGCTACACCGCCGACGCAGACAACCTTCGACGTTCCGCCACCACCGATTTCCGGCGACACGGGACCGGTGGAAGAGTTTCCCGATCGCTTCCGCTCGAAGCTGATCTCGCTCGACCAGAGCGCACAGGCGACAGGTCGCGACACTGCGGCGCCGGATGGGTCGAACTCGGCGGTTGCCGGAGAGGATCGAGCAAGCCGGTATCTCGGTGCGGCAAGCCGCCTATCGGATCGGGGCGCCACCGCCCGCAAGATCGCCCGCATCGATGCGATGATCCCGGAGGGTACGTTGATCCCCGGCATTTTGGAGACTGCGATCAACAGCGACCTTCCAGGCCAGATCCGAGCCATCACTTCCCAGGATGTCTATTCGTTCGACGGAAGGCGGATCTTGATCCCGACAGGAACGCGATTGATTGGCGAATATCAGTCGGAGATCACCAGCGGTCAGAAGCGGATCTTTGTCATATGGACCCGGCTGATCCGCGATGACGGGGTTACAGTCCGACTGAACTCGATCGGCAGTGACAGCCTTGGGCGCTCTGGTCTGACCGGCCATGTTGATAACAAGTTCAAGGAGCGGTTTGGCGCATCGATCCTGTTGTCGATCGTCGGTGGCGGCGCAAGCTACCTCACCGGCTATGGGAGCGACCGGGCGACTGATGACGACGATGATGCAGAACGGGCCAAGGAGCTGGCGCGCGACACGATCTCGAAGACCTTTAGTGACATGGCCAATACGGTCCTGTCGGAAAATTTGAGGATCCCGCCGACGATCAGCGTAGCCCAGGGCGAGCGGATTTTTGTCTATGTGCGCCAGGACCTCGATTTTAGCGCCTTCTATGCAGATCCGGTGGTCGAAGCGATGAAGGAGATCCAGCGTGAACGCGGCCGCAAATGAGAGACCGGCCAAGGCCGATCCGCACTACTTCCTTTATCGTGCGCTCGAGCCTTTGAGGCCATTTCTCGATGATCCGAACGTCGTCGAGATCGCGGTCAACCGGCCGGGTGAAGTCTATGTCGAGCGGCTCGGCTTAGAGCGGATGCAGCACTATCGCATTGATGAGCTGAGTGCCGGCGAACTCCACAACATCGCCGAGCGGGTCGCAGCGATTACGGCACAATTCGTCAGCCCCGCAAAGCCGATCTTGAGCGCCTGGCTTCCCGGCGGCGAGCGCATCCAGTGCGTGATCCCGCCTGCGGCACCGGATGGCGGAGCTTTGTCGATCAGAAAGCAGGTCGTGAGTGACTTTTCGCTCGAGGACCTGCGCGCTGCTGGCGCGATGGACAAGGTGGCTGTTTCGAGATCGCAGACAGGAGACCTGGATCGACTGTTGCGCGAACATCTCGCTGCCGATCGGATCTATGATTTCGTCACGCTTGCGCTAGCGCAGCGTGTGTCGATGCTGATCAGTGGCGGCACGTCTTCGGGGAAGACCACGTTTTTGAACGCCTGCCTGAAAAGTGTGGGTTTGGATGAGCGCGTCATCACGCTTGAGGATACGCGTGAGCTTTATCCGCCCCAGCCCAACAGCCTGCATCTCGTCGCCTCGAAGGGCGATCAGGGCACGTCCGACGTAACGATCCAGAGCCTGATGGAAACGTCGCTCCGGATGCGGCCGGACCGGCTTTTTGTCGGCGAAATCAGGGGAGCGGAGGCTTTTTCGTTCCTGCGGGCGATCAATACCGGTCATCCGGGCAGTATCTCGACCGTGCATGCGGACACCGCACATGGCGCCTATGAGCAACTGATCATGATGGTACAGCAAGGCGGGATGGCGACAGGTTTTACCAAGAGCGATTTGCTGACCTACGTCCAGACGGTGATCCCGATTGTCATCCAGTTACGCCGCGAGGGGGGACGACGGGGCGTATCGGAGATTTTCTTCGCTAGGTCAGATCAATGAAGCGGGATTTGAGCCGCGGCGCCCGAGGGGCCTATATGGTGTTTTGCGGGCTGATCGGTCTTGCGGCCTGGATAGTCGCCTACGGGCTCTTGCTCTGGATCCTCCATGGCGACCGGCGGATCTTCGAGATGACGATTTCCGAGAGGCCATTCGCACCGCTCGAGCAGTTCTGGTTCTATCGCGAAAACCGAGCGCTTCAGACGGTCGGCCTCATGGCGCTCGCACCGGCGGTCCTTGTCATGGCTGCAATCATGACAGCAATGTTCAGACGCCACACGCTGCCGCTTGCCGATGCGGCGTTTCAGACCTTGCCTTCGCTCAAGCGCCATGGATGGTTTGGAAAAAGAGGCCATGTCGTTGGAAGGCTTGGAAAAAGACTGTTGAGGATCGACGATGATCGGCATCATATGGTCATCGGTCCGACGAGATCCGGCAAGGGCGCCGGATATGTGATTCCCAATGCGCTAATGCATGAAGGCTCGATGATCGTCACGGATCTGAAAGGCGAGATTTTTGAGAAAACCGCCGCCTACAGGGCGCGGACGGGAAACCAGGTGTTTCTGTTTGCCCCGGGGTCATTGACCACGCACCGCTACAATCCACTTGATTTCATCCGAAGCGAGCGTGGCGATCGCACCAGCGACATTCAGAATGTCGCCGCCATGCTGATTCCGGAGGCTAGTCATTCGGACAACGCCATCTGGCAAGCAACGGCCCAGCAGGTCCTCGCCGGCGTAATTAGCTATGTGCTGGAGAGCGACCACTACGAAAGTCGCCGCAATCTCGGCGAGGTCAATTCCTTCTTTAACTGCGGGTTTGATCTGCAAGTGCTTATGAAGGATATCAACGAGCGCGAGCCCTATCTTTCCAAGTTCACGACAGAGAGTTTCAACGCCTATATTGGGCTGGCCGAACGGGCCGCCCAGTCTGCGCTGCTTGACGTGCAGCAGGCCATGCGCCCGTTCAAGAACGAGAAGATCGTCGCGGCAACGCAGGTGACCGACATCAATGTCGAGGCAATCCGCCAGAGACCGATCTCGGTCTATCTGGCGCCAAATATCAGCGATCTCCAGCTGTTGCGTCCGTTGATGTCATTGTTCATCCAGCAGACGCTGAGCCGGCTGCTGCGCGGAAAAGACAAAAGCCACGACCTGCCCATCTACTTTCTGCTCGATGAGTTCTGTCAGCTCAAGCGGATGGACGAAATTGTAACCAAGCTTCCTTACGTTGCGGGCTATGGGATCAAGCTTGCCTTCGTCGTCCAGGATTTGAAGAGTATCGACGGCGTCTATGGCGAGACGGCAAGGCATTCGCTTTTGGGCAATTGCGGCTATCAGTTGGTCCTGGGCGCCAATGACCTAGTCACAGCGGAGTATGTGTCCCGAGCGCTCGGCAAACAAACGGTCCGCTATTACGCGCAGTCGCGCACGATAGAGTTCATGGGTATGGCGAAACGCTCGAAGGTTGAGCAGATCCGCGAGCGCGACCTGATGATGCCGCAGGAGGTAAGGCAGATGCCAGCAGACAGGCTGATTATCTTGGCCGAGGGGCAACCTTCCATCAATGCCCAGAAGTTGAGATACTTCAAAGCTGAGCCATTCCGATCCGTGGTGCAGGATACCGCCGACGCTTCGTTGGTATTGCCAAATGTGGATATCTTTCCTGCCGTTTCCTTCCCGGTGCCTCCGCCCAACCGCCAGGAAAATCGTGATGAAACTGTGCACGGGAAATTTGTACATTGACTACCTACGGTCAGATATCTGAGCTACGGCACGCGGCTTCTGCGAAGATGTCTTCGGAGCACCACATTCGCACAATGTGCAATGGTGATTATGTAACCGCGCTTGCACTTCCAACGGCCGACGCTCAGCTTCGCCCCGATGCAGTTGCGACCCTGGACAGTATCCGCAATATCAGGGCATCCCAATTGCGCTGGCAGCCATCATCGAGAAGCCTGAGCGCGAGCCAACGCGGCTCTGACCCACATTCCGCCTTGTGCGGTGGGTGTCGGAACTGCTTAGTCTTTCGTCCCGGGACTAGAAGCGCCTGAGCCGCCCGGTAGTTAGCAAACTTGCCCGGGCGTCCTTCTTCGTTATACGTGCTGCAGAGATGCGAGAGCGGCTTGTCGCTTTCCGGCACTGAGTAATCAGGCAATTGGCAGTCGCCGCGTCAACCAAAGCAGCGCGGGCATCTCCCTTAATAGACCAACAGTCTCCCCCCCGAAATCTGCTAATTGATGGGTTCTGCCCTCATAGATAGTATTGCGGAATGACAAAGAACCCCGATCGAGATTATGCCATCGCAGAGGCCATCGCTGGAGGCAAACCTATCTCGGAGGTTGCTGCCTCCTACGACTTGAAGCCTCCGCGTATAAAGGCGATCGCCAAGGAAAACGCGCAGCTCGTTAGACAGCGCTACGGCCGACCAGTACCTTCAGGTCTGACGGTTCGCGCTGCTACCGCGATCGAATCGGCCCTCGGTATTTGGCCTACGGATTATAACGCAGCTGAAATAGCGAGCGAAAGATGGCAAATACTTCGGTCGCCCGCCGGTCGCCGCGTTGTTGTGCGAGAAATAGATCAGTGGCTATCCCAGGCTAGTGTCCTCGGGTTCTGAAGGGCCTGGTTGGCGTGCCACGCGCGCCTTTCGCTAGATAACGCTGAGATAGTGTAGCCAGAGCTTGTTCTGGTTCAGGATCCCATGCGTGTGGAATAAGCTCCTGCCGCGTTAACCGAAGCGGCGTGGACACCCCTTCGCTCCCCCGCGGCCAGCAAGCGACGCCATGGAACATCCGTCCCCCCAGCTTATTCTGTGGGACCCGCTGGCTTCCCTAGGCGATGGGTGTGACTACGCCCCCTGCTGCGCTCGTCAGCTGCTAAGCTGATCATGTTTCTTCGTAACTGCTTGCTGTCGGACATCTATCTAAGCCGCAAAGTCGGCCAAATAGATACGCTTGACACCCTTGTTCTCTCCTCGACGCAGACGACGGGTCTATAGAGCTCACCTCGATGTAGGGTGGCGTGGTTCTTTTTCGGCCCATGAAGGATTATGCTGTTTCGCTTTCATCCTGAGACTTTTGCCTGATTACGCTCCTCCTGACTGGCACCGCACGATGCGATACGATCGCCCCTACGAGAATTTTCGCGTGGTCTGGCTACCCTTCAACAATTACGAGGTCACAGTATCAGCGTGCTTCCTCCACCCAGCTTGTGGCCTGATGGTCGCGATCCCGACAATTGCACGCAGCAAGCCTGAAGCATATCTTCGCCCTGCGCTCTCGGTCACAAGGCTTGCCGTGACGATCGTTCCGTTCTCTATCAGCGGGTCCCACGACTCTTTGCCCAGCTCGCGCTCGCCCGCGGCGACGGCCGATACGCTCGTCTGCAACGCACCCTGGGTCATGTCCAGCTCCTGATTTTGGACGACTGGGGCCTCGAGCCGCTCAACGAGCAAGCCCGTCACGATCTGCTGGAAATCCTCGAGGACCGCTACGGCCGTCGTTCGACGATCATCACCAGCCAGCTCCCCGTATCCGCCTGGCACGGTGTCATCGGTGACCCCACCTATGCCGACGCCATCCTGGACCGTCTCGTCCACAACGCCCATCGCATTGAACTCAGCGGAGAAAGCCTACGACGAAATCTGCCGCGCAAAGCTTGACACATCACTCGAACGAACTGACAACAATTACTGCCTGCAGACCCCGATGAGACAGGGGGCGAGATCATCCCGGAATCCGGGGGCGCAATCATCTCGGACCAATGGGGCGGCTTCATCGGAATCGGCAGCAGGGGATCTTGGTAGTATTTCATGGTAGGGTGCTGGCGTGTGGACGGTTCGCTCTACGCCTTTGGGCTAGGTATCTCTGGCTCGGATAAAGCGTACTATGCTTCTTGGAAGCCGAGCAGCGAGAGAGCCTCGACTTTCGGTTAAGCCCGCGCCGGGGATTGCGCGGGCTTAGCTGCGCCAGATGGCAAGACCGCCATGAGCACAGGTGGTGGCGTTTTTCCTTGCTATCCTCCTTTGTTGAGCGCGTTGTATTCGGAGAGGCGAGCGGCCTCCAAAGGAGAGCCTATGTTTGTCGAATGGAGAGATCCGACCGGAAGCCTGACCAAACGCTATTCGCTTGCTAACAAAAGGAGCAAGAAAGCGATCCGCGACAGCGGACAACGCGACCACCATTCCAGTTCCATGTCTGAGCTCCAAGACAGAGTAGACCGTGAAACAACGCAAGAAGAACAACACAGAACCCGCGAAGGTCATGCACAAGCGAGGATTTCACGCTTTCAACGAGGCGTGACCGGCGCCGGTATAACTTTATCTCAGCCGTCAAAACCATCTGATCCTAAGCATGGCGCAGATAGTGCGTCGCTGAGTGAGCGCCGTGACACTCAGGAAGATCGTTCATGATGTTAATGCGGGATCTCGCTATTTCTTCCGAGCCCAGTGGAACTACTCTAGATCGTGCGAGTTACTAGTCGCCCACCTGTTCGGGCCACAGAGACAAGGGCTCGCCATCTACCCCTGGACGAGCCTTTGCCTTTCGAATTTAGTCCAAAGATTTCGGGCTGTTGAAACCGCAGGCTTGAAGCATATCCCCTCTGCGGGAGAGGTCAGCGCTCCGATCCGCCGTCGTCGCTGGCCTCGTTTTAGGTAGTTTGAAGTCAGGGCGGTGGGGCCAAACAAGATTGCCCCTAGCTTCGGTCAGACACCGTATCCAGCTCTTGAGAGATCCTCATGATGTAGTCATCTGCAGCGTCCGCAACCGCCGTAGCGGCTTGCATGCGCGACCAACCACTCTCAACAAGCTGGTCTATAACTTTGGTCACAGCGACCTGTACTTCGAATTGTTTTTCTTGTGGTAGATTGGCAAGCAATCCTGACGGCCCATGCTGTGATCCCATTTCCTGCCCCTGCGGTGGTGTCCCTAGCTAGGCTAACACGTTATCGACCGCCAGATGTTAGGGTTATGGGCAGAAGAGCTCAAAACTCGCCTGCGTACTAATACTGCCGAGTCGTCGGAACTTAACTCCCTCTATTCGGTTGGGCCTCATACCAATCAATAGCCCACATTGGTGAATGTTGTGGGAGATCTGGAACATAGATCTCCTTCCGGCCGCATGGGCCAAGGAGACTTATCATGACAGAAAAGAAGCCGGCGCCCGAAAGTGACGAGGCCCGTACCGGCGACGATGCCGATCGCAATCGCGAAGAGCTTTCCAGAGCAGCTGAGAAAGGCTTGAGAAACGCTCGCCCGGACAAACCCAAAGGCGACGCCCTCTAACCTCTTACGCACCTTTACGATAAACCTGCGATGAAAACTGAAAGGGCAAGCCAATGGTACGTCCGCAAAACGAAAATTTTCTCCAAGACAAGACAGAGGCGCCGGCTGAGAGGGCAAAGAAAGCAAAGATGGGACGGGGTTTCGTCATCCTCTTGATCTGTTTCGCAGCAATAATGTTTTCGATTTATATTGGTATAGCCGTCTTCGGGCTTAGCTACGCCTAAGATTGGGTTGTCGATCCGATAAGCCGGCTGCTTCACCGCCCATCAAATGATGTCAGGGCGCGGTGTCGACGGCGCCTGTAGTAATCATCTGCGCTGGCACCATCATCGAAATACGCGTCATCGAACGGATATTTATTAACGTAGTCGCTCCCTTGTAAGGCACTCAGAATCACATCGTTAGTTTCGCCGGTGTCGAGGGCTCGAAGTGCCAATCATCATAGGCATGACGGTAATTCGTCTCACGTCCTTCGAGGACATCTCCACCGACAATAACGATGTTAAAGCCGCTCAAACGATCAATCGTGGCAAGAGCCTGCACCTTCGTCAAGGCCCAGTTGCGATGATCCGGCCCTAGCCAGAGGCCGATCGAAAAGAGGTGGCTCGGTTTGTTTGAACAGTTTCGGGTGTTTCGTTAAGTGGATTTCCGCCTCGATTATGGCGCCACCATCATCGGTGCCAGCTTGTTGAAGTAGGCCTGATCGGGCGTCTGCCGGTCAAGGGATGAATGTGGGCGTCGGCTGTTATAGAACGTCACATATCGGCCTATGCTCCCACGGGCCTCAGACACGGTCCTGTAGGCGTGGAGATAAACCTCCTCGTATTTGATCGAACGCCATAGCCGCTCGACGAAGACATTATCGCGCCACGCACCTTTACCGTCCATCGAGATGGCGATTTCCGCTTTCTTCAGCACCGCCGTGAAGTCGATGGACGTGAACTGCGAGCCCTGATCAGTGTTGAAGATGTCCGGCTTGCCATAACGGGCGAGCGCCTCTTCGACCGCTTCGATGCAGAAGGCTGCTTCCATCGTGATCGACAACTGCCAAGACAGGACCTTCCGGCTGAACCAGTCGACAACGGCGCAGAGATAGACGAACCCTCGCGCCATCGGCACATACGTTATGTCCATTGCCCAGACCTGGTTGGGCCGGGTGACCGCCAGCTTTCGCAGGAGGTACGGATAGATTTTGTGCCCTGGCTCTGGTTTCGACGTATTCGGGCGACGATAGATCGCCTCGATGCCCATCTTCTTCATCAGCGTGGCGACATGGAGCCGCCCGGTTTCCAGACCTTCTCCCTTCAAAAGCCCTTGTAACATCCGACTTCCCGCGAACGGATATGCCAGATGCAGTTCGTCGATCCGGCGCATCAGTGCCAGATCACCGTCCGACACTGGGCGGGGTGGGCAGATAATAGACGCTGCCGCGACTGAAGCCGAGAAGCTTCGCCTGACGCACCACTGATAGCTTATGCTGGCGGTGGATCATTTCTTTCCGCCCAGCAATCCCGCCTTGCCGAGCGCACCGGATAAAAAATCATTCTCAAGCGTCAGTTCGCAGATCTTCGCGTGCAGCGTTTTCACATCGACGGTTGGACCCGCCGGTTCCGCCTTCGCTTCCTCGCCGAACACGCCTGTCGCACCCTCAAGGAGCTGGTCTTTCCACTGTTTAATCTGGTTGGCATGCACATCGAACTGCTGGGACAACTCCACCAGCGTCCATTCGCCTCGGATGGCGGCAAGCGCCACCTTTGCCTTGAAAGCCGGGCTGTGGTTCCGGCGCGGTCGTCTCGTCATGGTATCTCCTGTTCCCGGCATCTAAGCCGAACTCAGGCAGAAATTCCACTTATCCTAGCTGTGCAGATTTCCCGAACCATCTCTGACGTCGGTGAGCGAAACGAGCCGTCGAATTTAGGATGCCCCACATTGGAACTAACTCGATCTTCTCTGGTTCGACTCACCTAATTGGGAGAGAGGACACAATGGATCGTAAAGTCGTCGAGACCGGCACAGACGCGCGACAGGGCAGAACTGGTCGTCCAGTGCTGATTGTTCTTGTCGCTGGCTTGGCGCTGGCGATGATCGCTTGGCTTGGAGCGGAGATGTGGGGAGAGTCTACCGACGCTCCCGCCGAGAATACCGCAACACCCCCGGCTCAAAGCAACTCAACAACGCAACCCGCCCCTCCCAGTACCGGACCCGCTGTGTCGGCGCCTACCGACCAAACCCCTCATCCGGATGGTGGGACAGGTGGGCCTTCTCAATCTAACCAGCCTGATGGCAGCACTACGCGCCAATGATGTTAGGGGGCCGGTCCGCGTTCGGCCCCAAAACTGATCGTCGGAGCAGTGCATAAATGATCGCCAAAAAAACTAGGCCAGACCAAGCCCGATCCATACGAGTTGGCTGCGGGGAACATGGTAGATCGATTGTATCGTGAGGAAAGGAGCCAAACGAGCCCCACCCGGCAAAAATGGGAAGATAAGGTATGGCTTCAGAAAAGCTTTCCACCATAACAAGCCTCTTCATTCCTCGCTCTACAGTACGCGTTATACGATATTCCTTCACAAATCATATTCGCGCATTGATGGCCCTTGTTTTAGTAAAGCGGCCCACGAAGGCCTACGATGGTAGGGCGCTTGGTCATGGAATCCATACACGCCACGCAGCATTAAAACATTGGGAACTTTGACTGCATATAGTGGTAGGGTAGTTACTGCTGCGAGGAAATTGCAATGCGCGGTCGCATTCCATCGAATGTGGTTCTTCGACCTGAAGATCTGGCGTTGCTTGAACGCGTCTTCGCCCAGGTGATTCCTGAACACGATACCCACCCGGATGAGCTTGCTATGCTGCTCGTGCGATTGTTTCAGGACGGTTTAACCACTGAACCAAAACTCCTCAAAGCGGCTGAGCGGTGGTTTCGGTAGACCGTTAAAAGGTCGGAACGAATTACTTGGGTATCGGTTGATTCGCAAAACCGGAGTATTGCGTATGGACCAGATACAGCCTGAAGAAATCCCTTTTTCTCGAATGACTACGAGCCAGCGCGATCGAGTGTTAGTCGAGCTCGGCAAGAGCTTAAGTTACACGGCTCTCGTCTCGCGAACCTTCTCGACTAGCCATCATTCTCGTCTCGAAGAACTCAGCAGACGAATCGAGGCAGACCATGCAGAGCTCGCAGCCGATGCAGATGCGGCTGCGGAACTTGTATCTGAAGCGCTTCACCTCATAGCCACCTTCGAGTACGAGATGGGTAGAGGCGAAACTATACATTAGGCCCGGTTCCATTCGATGGCGCCGTTTGCCAACCCATCCCTCCCCATTATAACCCATCCTAGAGATGCGGGAGCGGCTTGTCGCTTTCCGGCACTGTGAAAACAGGCAATGGCAGTCGCCGCGTGAACCGAAGCCGCGCGGGCATCTCCCTCGAGCCTTAGACCCATTAGCACAGCATGCTAAAATCGGAACGTCGCTGCGCGTGAGAGCTCTTCTGCGTCTTAAGCAACATGCACAGAACTCGCGCGCGGCGGCACCTTAGCGAGGTGCTGCTCAGGCAAATTTTATGATTGACGTCTGACCCTCGCTCCCTACTTCGGTTGGACAGGAGGAAAACCGATGATTGCTCAAATCGACGTAATCCGCCGGGAAGATCGGCACTATGTGCGCATCGAGCACGATGGTGAGATCCGCGAGATGCGGTTTATCAGCGAGCGTTTCGCTCGGGATTACGCCCGCACGTTGAAGCGGCGGTACGCTGACCACCGCCTGCGAGACGTAATACCACTCCACTGACTTGAGAGCGATAGGACTTGTGCAACGTAAACCACTTTGGCTTGTGGTTCTCGTTCCGTGTAGTCACGGGCGGGCGGTCTACCAATCCGACGAATGAGGATTGACAGACGGCCTTGAAACATAAGCCCCAATCAACGCTTTTTCAGCGGAACAAGAAGAAGAAGCTCATCGTTCGGCTCAAAACAACCAGAGGGCCGACCGACGTGCAGATCTTCCATTTCAACGTGATCTATCTCGACAAAATTATCCCAGATCTCGAAGGCTCTGCCTTCAGCGACCATGCTGACGCACAACGCGAAGCGTTTAGATCTCTCTGTTCTATCGTAGCGGACGATGTCGAGAAAGGCCGGAGGATCGACGTCCGCCAAATAGACGTCCTGGCGCCCGATGGCTCCAGGCTTCACTCCGTCACTCTGGCTGAACTAATTACTGCAGTCGTCCCATTCGACGATGATCTGTTTTTCAGCGAGGTGGCGGAACAACTCACTCGCACTGGAGACCTTGATGCCTAGGATTTCGCGACAGGTCTCTATAGCACATCGCCACCGTCGCTTAGCTTGTCCTCGTCTGACAGGTTGGCATCGCCTGCGCCGCCCGCCGCAGACAAGATAGAGCTATCGTCGCGCTTCATCTGCCGAAGTCTTTCCATGTGCTGAGAAAGCGCCGAAAGGTATTTTTCTCTCCGCATTCTTTCAGCAATCTGGCAAAGAGTCCGCTCATGAAATGACCTGTCGCACATGATGCCACCCGTTCTTACGGGCGCGCAAACTGACGTCGGCGTAAAATGTTCCAGAAAAAAATGAAAGCCGGTCGATTACGATTTGTTCTTTGGTGACGCCCAGCCGATCCGGCCGATGACGACAAATTTTGAGTCACCATGAAGTATTTGGATGCTCAGTCGTGACAGCCATCAGTTTTAGAAAGCATCCCCGAATTCGCCGGTCTCGCCCCGGGAACCGCGCCGCCTCGATGCCCCAAGTGTAATTGGAACGCGCTATTTCGCACTTGATCTCGGCAATATTCGACCATTCGTCGAGCAGCACTTCGGAAAGATCATAGTCTTTCCACATATCCTGCGGGATATCCTCTGCGTTTTCCGCAAAAAAGATGGCCTTCTGCCGATGGTCGATCATTGGCCTGATAGATTCAAACTGCCTTGTCATCTTCGTATCATTCCCTGCCGGCCCTTGTGCACCCGCGAAGTGCTCGCCGAAGCGAGCGCACGTAAGTAGCTCAGCCTTTTCAGACACTTAGTATCCACTCTGGGGCCTCGTGAGCCCGTCTTTCGGGTTTTCAACGATCCGGCCGTCAAATGTATCCCATCGGCGACGACTAATTCTCACGATGCGCAAGCCCAGCGCGATCGATGTCAGAGTTTCGCGGGCTGATGAGAGCGCAGCGGCTTCGGCTTCTAATACCCTCATAACACCCTTCGAGACAGGGTGTCAGTGTGGAATTATTAACCGTGCTCGCTCACCGGCCATGGGCAGACCTCCGATTGATAACATCCACCGCATGAACCTTATGCTTGACAAGGTCGATATGGATCGCGTCAAGGCAATCGCCGGTGTGAAGGGATCATCGAAGTTCGTCCGGGACGTCATCCGCGAAGAACTGGAGCGGATCGCACCAGGCGATGAGGCTGTCGGCCAACCCTATTTCGAAAGCGATGGCGGCCACGAGACGAGGCTATCTGTTTCCGGCCGCGCTACAGTGTTTTCCCTTCTACGCAGGAAACGCACGAGCCTCGATCAGATGCAGCATGCTTTCGGCTTTGAAGACCCGATCGACTTCCTGCATGCCCTTCTCGGCTACCGGCCGTTGCCCAACCAAGCCGCCAGCGTTATTGTCAGCGAAATCCTTGGGGAGCTTTTCGAGCGATAGCGATGGCCACCAATGAACTAACCGCTGCAGAGCGCGAAGCCATAATCGAAGAGGGCCGACAGGCAGCCCTTCGCAAGGACGATCCTATCAGCAGCCCCTATCTCAATGACCCTAACGACAGCCGCCTTGCCGCATGGATGGAAGGCTACCGCATGGGACAGCGATCATTACCACAGTTATAAACGGCCCACTTTTGATGTCAGGGCGATGGGGTATCAGACGTTTGCTGGGAACTGCCCACCGAGGGCGGTAGCTCCTACCCCACCCATCACAGGCGTATAGTGAGTTCCGTCGTCAGTGTTTCGGTTCGCAGTCCCGTCCACTGGCCATTTGCCCGGTTCTGGCTCCGATACTCCCCATGGGTCAACAGTGAAGCTCATCGTGCCATTGGCAATGAGTGCCGTTGCGGATGCGTCCAAATAGGCGCGGAAATCAAGGAAGCCCGTGCGAACGGTCTGATTTGCGACGGTCGCCCAGCTATCGGTGCTGTCGGACTTCGGTGCCAAACGAGACGACCTATTCTCTTGCCGCCGATGAGCAACAGTTTGATGATGGCGTCGCACTGGTCAAGGCTGGCAGAAGTGGCTTCCTTGTTTCGGTTGCTGGAAAAGTCGTTGCCACCATAGCCATTGAGGCCAATGTTGCAGAATGCGGAAAGCTGACGGCGATATGCCGAGGTTGAAACGAACTGGTCGGCTCGCTCGCCACCCATTCCGACGTTAACCCCGGCCACCTTCTTCCCGCCAACGTTGGCTAGGCCTCGACGGATGTAACCGCCCGCTCCGCTGGCGCCGTCCCCTCCGTTGTCTTTCTGCCCTTCTTCAAGGCTAGCACCATAGGTGTAGACAGCCCGCATCGGGCCGTCAGGGACACCGGCGACGAGATCAGGCCCCCAGAACGCGGTAAGAGCCGTCCAGCTTCCTGCGGTTGTCATTGCGCCCGCTACGCCAATCTTGGACACGGCAGTGCCGGCCGCGCCACTGAATGCATTCTCCCCTGCGATGCCGGGGGTGTTGCCCTGCGTTCTCCAGTAGACCGGAGCGCCGCCCACGGCAAAGGTCCGCTCTACCTTGCGCCAGAACAAAGTTCCCGCCTCGAACTTAGCCAAGCCAAAAGCCGATGGGGGAACGGGATCACAGGGTACGAGAACCGCACCATTGGAGATCGCCTTGCTTGTCGCCCCACCATCGAACGTGACCGCAACGCAGACGCCGTTGATCTCGATGTCGGCGCGGAGTGCGTGTGCATCGCCGTCAACCTCAACGCCTGCGCCTACCCGCTTCGCGCTGAAATACAGGACCAGACCGCCGCTGATGGCCGCGTCATCGCTGATATAGTCGCGGGTGCGGCAGACCTGCACGTTGTTCGACGCGGTACGAGCAGGTCCCACAGTTCTGCCTATGTCGCCGCGCATAGAGACCGCTTGCAAAGCGCCCGCCGCAGCGGTCGGGGTGACGCTCTTCGAATCGCTGTCAGGACCATTGCCGATCGCGTTCACGGCGCGAACGAGCACATTGACCGCCGCCCCGTTCGTCAGTCCTGTGATGTTGAAGCTGCCAGTCGAAACAATACCGGAATTCGTCCAAGCACCGGCGCTAGCCTTATACTGGATCGCCGTGATGGCGGAGCCGCCATTGCTAAGAAGAGCGGAAATCGTGACCGTAGCTGTTCCGCCGCTCGCCGCATCTGCAACCGACCACTGACCCGCAGTGAAGGCAGAAGGCGCGGTATTGACCGGAGGTTGCCCCCCACCGCCCTGTGTTGGGGATGCAGAAAAATTGGGTAGATGCGTACCGAAACTTAGGTGGAGCCGGCAGCCGAATACCGATGAAAGGTCAAGCTGAAGAGCGCATTCTCAGCGGCACGTTGAGATAGCAACACTAAGCGTGTCAATACTCCCATTGGTCAGCCTGTCTCTCTCCGAATGCCTGAGATGGAGGACCATTGTGCCTTGATCTGAACGGACCAGTCACAAATGCTTGAGATCGTCCCCATCGAGTCGTTGGCTGTGGGGGCAAAGCGCTACTTGCTTACCGAGGAAATGGTTGATGGTAAGCGCGAATTTCTGCGCACCTTCTGAAGCGCTGTACTCTCAGGCATGAGGTGTCCACCAAAATAAGTGGACACCAAAACATGGATGAAGAT
>NZ_FOKM01000005.1 GCF_900111905.1 Rhizobium sp. NFR07
TCTTCTAACTAGACAAGGCCTAGACCTCGTCCGCGAAAACCCGCCGACCACGTTTCTCTTTCTTCCATATTCAATTGTCAAAAAACAGACGCTCAACAGCCTCATTAAAAAGACCGAAACGTCAAAACCCCAGGAGACCAACCGTTAAACCGGTCCCAATCAGCATCAGCCAATCTGTCTGAGATTTTATCGACAAGAACTTCGTCGCCAGCAGCGCCGCCGCCCTCGTCAGTGAGTGGGCTTATAGAGGACACCCCTTTTCCAAGTCAACACACCGCGTCGCAAAAACTTCAAGAAAATCGTAAGTGACTGGAATAAAAGGAATATTTGGTGTTCGAGGGCGAAAGGTCAGTTTTCCACTCGTCCTCCCGCCCTACAGATAGTGCAAAAATCGTGGATCGCGCCCCCTGCCCCAAAATCGCCCCAGCATTTTCACAATCCCATGGGAAGAGCGTAGGTGGGATTGACGTAAACCGAAGCCCGCGCGCGTATACATGCACGTATCGGCCCCGATTTGACTCCATTCTCCGAAACGGGCACATGTTTGGCCCAAGGTCCCTTAGGCAGATTGTAGGCTGTCCAGGGCAATAACGAGTATAAAAGGGACTGGCTCAAACGGCATGAACGTCGCCCGCAGCACCATACAATCGCTCGGCAACGAACCGCCTATCCTTGCAGACGGCCGGCGTGCGCCGGACCGGCGCGAGATCTCCTTCCGCTGGCTGTCCGGCACCTTCCTGACCGGTATCACCTCTTCCATCCTGATGGGTGTGGCCCTGTTCGCCGCGCTCGACGGCCGGCAGCAATTGGCAATTCCGGCGGAAGCCTCGGCCTCCATCCCCACCGATCACGACGGCGATCTCGTCCAGCGCGGAAAGCGCCTGCTCGGCGGCAAGATCGTCGCCATGCCCACAGACCGCAAGATCATGGAAGTCTCCACGGTCGTGCACGAGGGCAACAAGGAAGTCGTGCGCCGCCGTCCCTTCTCGCATGTGAAGATGAACCTCGCCGCCGACCACGTCGCGCCAGAGACTTATCCGAATTTCGATCCGCTGGCGATCTTCGCTTCCAGCGAGGCGCCGCCCCCGCCGCTCAACAGGACCGGCCTGATCTATGGCTCCAACGTCGAATCCGAGGTCAGCCTGCAGACCGTGGCATTCCCGACCAAGGGCAGCGACTTTGCCTATGCGGCGCCGATGACGCTGGAGGAGGTCGAGGAGAACGTTCGCTCGAACGGTTCGGTCCTGACCGCCGGCGATGCCCAGCTTTCGGCCCTCTATTATGTCGATCCGCAGCGCTTCTCCACCGCCGAGGACAATGTCGACCTCACGTCCGGGCTGACGGCCCGTATCGTCGAGGAAAACATGTCGGTCTCGGACCCGGAACCGATTACCCCGCATACGCGCGAATATGCGGATGATATCGTTCCCGTGCGCCGCCCCACGACGGTAGCCGAGGCCCTGACGGCGGTCGGTTATCCCGACGGCAAGGCGAAGGAAATTTCCGGCTATCTGCAGACCCGCCTCGGCGATGCCAAGGTCGAACCGGGCGACGTCCTTCGCATCGGCGTCATCCAGGAAGGCGAGATGGTTCTCGTCGTCCGGGCAAGCCTTTATCGCCATGGCGACCATCAGGTAACGGTGGCGCTGGACGATCATGGCCGCTTCATCGACGGCCAGGAGCCGCCGATGCTGGCGGCCGTTCAGTCCGCCTTCAGCGACCAGGCACCCCAGATCATGGCCGGCCGCGATCTGCCGAGCGTCTATGACGGCATCTATCGTGCCGCCCTGTCCTACGGAATGAGCAAGGAGATGACGGCGCTTCTCGTCAAGCTTCTCGCCAGCAATGTCGACCTTCAGGCACAGTTGCGGCCAACCGACAAGATCGAGGCCTTCTTCTCCGTCGCCGACGAGGAAGGCAAGGCGGGCAAGGATTCCGAACTCCTCTATGTCGACGCACATTTCGGCGACAACGACACGCGCTTCTATCGTTTCCAGAATCCCGCCGAAGACAATTCGGTCGACTATTTCGACCAGAACGGCAAGAGCATCCGCCAGTTTCTGCTGCGCAGCCCCGTCCCCAATGCCCGCATGACGTCAGGTTTCGGCATGCGCGCCCATCCGATCCTCGGCCGCGCCCTGATGCATACCGGTACCGACTGGGCAGCCCCGCGCGGCACGCCGATCATCGCCACCGGCAACGGCATCGTCGAAAAGGCCGGCTGGGATTCCGGCGGCTACGGAAACCAGACCCTGATCCGCCACGCGAACGGCTATGTCTCGTCCTACAATCACCAGAGCGCGATTGCCCGCGGCGTTCGCGAAGGCGCCAAGGTCACCCAGGGTCAGGTGATCGGTTATGTCGGTTCGACCGGCCAGTCGACCGGCGCCCACCTGCATTACGAGCTGATCGTCAACGGCACCAAGGTCGACGCGATGAAAGTGCGCCTGCCCGGCGGCAAGTCGCTCGAGGGCCCGGCACTCGCCCGCTTCGAGGACGAACGCAAGCGCATCGACGCCCTGCTCAACACCCAGCCCGACGAAGTCGCGAGCCGCTAAGTCAAACCCTTCGGAACTGAACGAAAATGGCGGCCGAAGCCGCCATTTTGTTTTGCGTGACGGGGTCGCGGCTTAAGCCGCTTCGCTCATGCTGCCCTTGACCCGGAACAGCAGCCGGTCGGAACCGGATGTCACCTTGACGGTCGAGCCATCCGGGATCTTACCACCGAGAATGTCCTCGGCCAGCGGATCCTGCACGAACTTCTGGATCACCCGCTTCAGCGGACGAGCCCCGTAGACAGGGTCATATCCCTTGTTCGCCAGCCATTCTCGCGCATCGCCGTCCAGTTCGAGCTCGATCTTGCGATCGGAGAGAAGCTTCAGGAGACGCTGCAGCTGGATATCGACGATCGCCCCCATCTCGTTCCGCTTCAGGCGATGGAACAGGATGATCTCGTCGACGCGGTTCAGGAATTCCGGCCGGAACGATGCCTTGACGACGCTCATCACCTGTTCGCGAACGCTTTCCGAATCCTCGTCCTCGCGAAGACCGGTCAGATATTCGGCCCCGAGGTTCGAGGTCATGATGATCATCGTATTCTTGAAGTCGACCGTGCGGCCCTGCCCGTCCGTCAGGCGCCCGTCGTCGAGCACCTGCAGGAGAACGTTGAACACGTCCGGATGCGCCTTCTCGATCTCGTCGAACAGCACGATCTGGTATGGCTTGCGCCTCACCGCCTCGGTCAGCGCGCCGCCTTCCTCGTAGCCGACATAGCCCGGAGGAGCACCGATCAGCCGCGCGACGGAATGCTTCTCCATGTATTCTGACATGTCGAGGCGCACCATCGCGGTTTCGTCGTCGAACAGGAAGCGGGCCAGAGACTTAGTCAGCTCCGTCTTGCCGACGCCGGTGGGCCCAAGGAAGATGAACGAGCCGATCGGCCGGTTCGGATCCTGCAGCCCGGCACGCGAACGGCGAACCGCACGCGACACCGCCTGCACCGCATGACCCTGACCGACGACCGATTTCGCCAGTTCGTCTTCCATCCGCAAGAGCTTGTCGCGCTCGCCTTCCAGCATCTTGTCGACCGGGATGCCGGTCCAGCGGGAGACGACATGCGCGATCGCATCCGGATTGACCACTTCCTGCACCATGGCATTGGTGGAGGTATCCTGGGCCTCGGCATCGGTGAGCTGCTTTTCCAGTTCCGGAATGACGCCGTAGGTCAGCTCGCCGGCACGCTGGAATTCACCCTTGCGCTGGGCGATCGCCAGTTCGTTGCGGGCTTCGTCGAGCTGCTTCTTCAGGTCCGCGGCGAGGCCGAGCTTCTGCTTTTCCGCCTGCCAGCGCGCCGTCAGTGCATCGGCCTGCTCTTCAAGCGACGTCACCTCACTGTCGAGACGCACGAGCCGGTCGGCGGACGCCTGGTCCGTTTCCTTCTTCAGCGCCTCGCGCTCGATCTTCAGCTGCATGATGCGGCGGTCGAGTTCGTCCAATTCCTCGGGCTTGGAATCCACCTGCATGCGAAGCCGCGATGCAGCCTCGTCCATCAGGTCGATCGCCTTGTCCGGCAGGAAGCGGTCGGTGATATAGCGGTTCGACAGCGTCGCCGCGGCCACCAAAGCGGAGTCCGAGATGCGCACCTTGTGGTGCTGCTCGTACTTCTCCTTCAGGCCGCGCAGGATCGAGATGGTGTCCTCGACCGTCGGCTCGTCGACCATGACGGGCTGGAAGCGACGGGCAAGCGCCGGGTCCTTCTCCACATGCTTACGGTATTCGTCGAGCGTGGTCGCGCCGACGCAATGCAGCTCGCCGCGGGCAAGCGCCGGCTTAAGCAGGTTGGACGCGTCCATGGCGCCATCGGACTTGCCGGCACCGACCAGCGTATGCATCTCGTCGATGAACAGGATGATCTCGCCGTTTTCCGACTGCACTTCGTTGAGCACGCTCTTCAGCCGCTCCTCGAACTCGCCGCGATATTTCGCACCGGCAATCAGCGCGCCCATGTCGAGCGCCATCAGCTTCTTGTCCTTGAGGCTTTCCGGCACGTCGCCATTGACGATGCGCAGCGCAAGGCCCTCGGCGATCGCCGTCTTGCCGACGCCGGGTTCACCGATCAGGACGGGGTTGTTCTTGGTCCGGCGCGACAGGACCTGGATCGTGCGGCGGATCTCGTCGTCGCGGCCGATCACCGGGTCAAGCCGGCCTTCACGGGCTTCCGCCGTCAGGTCGCGGGCATATTTCTTCAGCGCCTCGAAGCCCTGTTCGGCATTGGCGCTGTCGGCCGTGCGGCCCTTGCGGATGTCGTTGATCACCTGGTTCAAACCCTGCGCGGTAATGCCGGCCTTCTTCAAGGTCGCCGATGTCGAGGCGGAGCTTTCGATCAGAAGCGAGAGCAGCAGCCGTTCGACGGTGACGAAACTGTCGCCGGCCTTCTTGGCAGCGTCTTCTGCGGTCGAGAACACCTTGGCAAGCGGCTGCGAGAGATAAATCTCGCCATTGCCGCCGGAAACCTTGGGCAGCTTGGCGAGGGCCGCGTCATTGGCGATCCGCGCATCCTTGGCATTGCCGCCGGCACGCTCGATCAGCGAGGACGCCATGCCCTGGTCGTCGTCGAGCAGCACTTTCAGCAAATGCTCGGGCGCAAACTGCTGGTTGCCCGCCGAAAGCGCCTGGGTCTGGGCGGATTGCAGGAAACCGCGTACCCGCTCGGAATACTTTTCGATGTTCATATGTACCTCCTTGTATCGCCCTGCCCTTCGATAAGGCACAGACCGATGGTCGAGATTGAGCTCCCTCAAAGGCAAGCCCGCGCCGCGATCGGCGTCGGAGGAGATATGGGAGCGTCCTTCATCGTTTTAAAGGAGATTACCCTACGCTTTTCACTGAAAGCTTGCATGGTTCTGCCGGGGCACGATCCCACTATCGGTCAGCCATCGCCCGGCGCCTTACCATAAATTAAGCACATGCTTATATAGCCGGAGACCTTCGCCCTTCCTGTGCGTTCGTGAGGGATGGGAAACCTCGAGAAAAATCTCAATCGCGGCTTCTGCGTAGACCGAAACGGCAATTTCGGCATGATGACCGCCATCCTCCTGCCCGTGCTCATCGGCGTGGCCGGTCTCGCGATGGACACGCTCAATCTTTCGCTCTCACAAACGCAGCTGCAGCAGGCAGCCGATGGCGCGGCGCTCGCGGTTTCATCGGCGCTGGCCGACGGCACGGCCGATGCTACGACCGGACAGACGCTCGGCAAGAACTTCGTTTCCGGCCAGGTCGCCAATTACATGACCACCAGCGAGGCGGCGGCGGTGAAGAGCGCCACGAATGTCTCGATCACCACGACGACATCGGGAACCGGCAAGACCTTCGCCGTCGTCGTCTCGTCGTCCGCGGCGGTTGCGCTCAGCCCCTTCAGCAGCTTCATCGGCGGCAGCACGAGAACGATCACGGTCGCAAGCAATGCCGCAAGCGGCATCGGCACGGCACGCAACGGCGTCTCGATGGAAGTGCTGCTGGATGAATCCGGCTCGATGGCGGAAGGCAAGGAATGCATCTTGATGTTGCTCGGGATTTGCCTCAGCTACAAGCCCGGCTCCATGTCGAAAATCGAAGCCCTGAAAAAGGCCGCTACCGCTCTTTTCGATTCACTGGACAAGGCCGACCCAACCTTCAAGCATGTCCGAACCGGCACGATATCCTATGCCAACGGCATCAAGGGTCAGTCGGCGATGAACTGGGGCACGGCCGATTCCCGCGCTTACGTGAACGCAATGCCCCTGAACCCGACCGGCGGCACCGATGCGACAGCCGCGGTCACCACCGCCGATAAGGCCATACGACGAAACATCTATGGCACGGATGCCGAAAGCGTCGCGCACGCCAAATACCAGAACACGGCGGTGGAGCGCATCATCGTGCTGATGACCGATGGCCAGATGGAGGGCAACACCGGCAACTGGAGCGCCTCGCTTGACCAGAGTGTGAGAGATGCCTGCAAGGCGGCGAAGGACGGCGGCATCAAGATCTTCACCGTCGCCTTCATGGCCCCCGACAAAGGCAAGAGCCTGCTGCAATACTGCGCCTCTTCCAGCGCCAACTATTACGAGCCGACCACGATGGATGCCCTGATCGCCAGCTTCGCCGATATCGGCCAGAAAGCCACCAAGGTACCGACCCGCCTGACCAACTGACATCGCAAATGGATTTGAGGCCAAAGGATTTGAAGGAAGAAACTGCGGCCCGATCACCTCTTACCGCCCAAACGACAAAAGCTCCGGCCGGGAGGCCGGAGTTTCAAAGCCCGCCGGATGAAAGAGGCGGCTTCCGCTCTCCGCAATAGCTTCCCCGCAGCCGCCTCTTCGTGTCCCGCCATGCGACCCAACGTTATCATATACTCGTGAAGACCATTTTGTCGCAGGCCCCGGATACCTAGATCAAAAACGTGACGCCCTTCTGGGGGCGGGCGCCACCTCGATGTCCACGGCGTAATCGCCAGAGGTAACAGCCCAAAGGTACCAGCAATGTCAGAAGACAAGACCACCCAGCTCATCGGAATTTTCAAGACCCTGTTCCAGGACCATGGCCTGCCACGAGGGATCGAACAGATCTCCGACCCTGATTTCCAGGCCTTCGCGCAGGCGCATGTCGACGAGTTCGATGAAGCGCGCGACGAAGTCGAGAGCCATCAGACACTGTTCTGATCACCCGCCTGCCAGCCGTCGGCGCTGGCAGGCCTTCCGCCCCTACGAGGGCGCGATATTATCCGTCACAATAACACGCTAAGGTCGCACCATCTTCGATGGAGATGGCGATGCTGACGGATTTTCAGGCAACCGGAACGAATGCGGCATCGCCGATCTCGCTCACCATCCATCGCGGTGAGGGCATGGTCCTTCTCGGCATGGACTGGAAAGCGGGCCAGCCACCCGCCGACTTCGCAGGTTTCGCGATCCAGTACCGGGAGCCCGGCACGGCCTTCTTCAAGACGGTGCGCAACCGCATCGGCTTTCCGGGCCAATTAGTGCCCGCCGCCGGCATTCGAACCACTGAGGCTCCGATCCAGAAATTCCGATGGGTCCACTTTCCCTTCGACGCCGATCTCCAGGGCGACTATCTCTACCGCATCACCCCCATGTTCATGGATGCCGAGGGCCGGCTCTCAGCCGGCGAACCGCAGGAGGCGGCGCTCGCGCTGAAGCGCGAAACCATACCCGGGAAGCTGAATGTTGCCTTCACCCGCGGATATGTGTCGTCCCAGGCCTTCGTGCGCAACTTTACGGATGGCGGAAGCATCACCACGCTTGTCCCGCCCGACGCCGAGGAGGGCCTTGATTTCGTTCCGACCCACGCGCAGGCCGACCGGGCACTGTCCTGGATGGGCTTTGAGGCGCGCGCCGAAACCCTGTCGCTTCTCGAACAGGCAAAAGAGAGCGGCGCGGAAGTCCGCGCGATCGTCTATGACCTCAACCTGCCGGAAGTGGTGGAACGACTGGAGAAACTGGGGGCAAAGCTCAGGATCATCATCGACGACAGCAATCCGGGCGACGGGCATGGCCGGCCAAACTCCCCCGAAACGAAGGCCGCCAATCGCCTGGTCGCCTCTGCCGGCGCTGCCAATGTCAAGCGCCAGCACATGGCCAACCTTCAGCACCATAAGTCGATTGCCATCCGCGGCGGGGGCATGAACACCGTCGTCTACGGTTCGACCAATCACAGTTGGCGCGGCTTCTACGTGCAGTCGAACAACAGCCTGATCGTTCACGGCGAGACCGCCGTCGCCGACTATTTCACCGCCTTCGACAGCTATTTCGACGCCGGGCGCGCCGCCGATTTCCGCAATTCGCCGAGCGCCGGCAGGTGGCATGATCTCGGTCTCCCCGGAATCGATGCCAAGGTCGCCTTTTCACCCCATGCCGACGCCGCCGGCCGGCTGGAGGAGATCGGAGCCGACATCGACAGAGCCGGCTCCAGCGTCATCTTCTCCCTCGCCTTCCTCGGCCAGATGACCAGAGGCCCGATCGGTCCGGCACTCGGACGCGCGCTGGAAAAACCCGACATGCATGTGATGGGCATCGCCGATGGCAGGGTGGAGGCGGACAATCTGGGTCTGACGGTCATCAATCCGGATGGCAGGAAACGACTGGTCAGGGCCGCAGCGCTGACCGGCAACGTGCCGCCGCCCTTTCTCACCGAACCGTCCGGACTGGCCGGCGCCGACGGCAACAAGCGCGGCACGAGAATGCACCACAAGTTCATCGTTCTCGACTTCGACACGCCTGATGCCCGGGTCTATCTCGGCTCCTACAATTTCTCGGAGCCCGCCGATGACGATAATGGCGAAAACCTCGTTCTCGTCCGCAACCGCACCGTCGCCACCAGCTATATGATCGAGGCGCTGCGCATGTACGACCACTATGTCTTCCGTGTCGCCTCCGGCGAACACGAAGGACCGGCGAAGCCCCTGGAGCTGAAACCGCCGCCGCAGGCCGGCGCCGCCGCCTGGTTCGAACGCGACTGGACCGACCCCGTTCGCGCCCGCGACCGCTTGCTTTTCGGCCGCTCCGGCTGAGCCGGGCGTCACCCGGAAGGCCGGTTCACCGCCTTGAGAAAGCCGGAACTGCGTGAAATCAGAGGATTAGAGTGATTTCGCGTTTCGAAGAAAAACGGAAACGCTCCAAGACCGGGCCACCGCCCGAAGACCTTACTCGGCGGCCGCCTCGTGCACGCGCGCTGCATAGGCAGCGGCGATCTTGTCGACCTCGGCCTTGGAGCCGAAGATCACCGGTACGCGCTGATGCAGAGAGGTCGGCTGGACGTCGAGGATCGCGGTGTCGCCGATGATCGCCGCTCCACCGGCGGCCTCCGCCAGCAGGCCGATCGGATTGCCCTCATAAAGCAGCCGCAGGCGCCCACCCGAAGCCGGCTTGTGGCGATCCGCCGGATAGAGGAACACGCCGCCGCGATTGAAGATGCGGAGAGCATCGGCCACCATCGACCCCACCCAGCGCATATTGTGCCCCGTATCGATCGCATCGTCGATATAGGCGGCAACCACGTCTTCCCACGAAGCGCGGCGGGCCGCATTAATGGCGAACTCCTTGGCATCGGGAACGATCTTCGCATCCGCATTGGTCAGCACATAGATGCCGTCACCATTGAGCGTGAAGATCTGCACCCCGGCGCCAACCGTAAGGACCAGCATGGTCTGCGGCCCGTAGGCGGCATAACCCGCAACCAACTGGCCGCGGCCGGACTTGAGGATATCGGCGGATGTCTTCGCTTCGATGACCGAAAAGATGGTGCCGACCGTGACGTTGACGTCCAGATTGGACGAACCGTCGAGCGGATCGAAAATGACCGCATGCTTGCCGTCTGCATGAATGGCGACTTCGCTGTCGAGCTCTTCCGACACGGCGAAGGAAACGGACGGCGACCGGCGGCAGGCTTCGAGCAGAATGTCATTGGAAAGAATATCGAGCGGCTTCTGCGTTTCGCCCTGAACGTTGGTCACTTCGGTGGCGCCAGTCAGCCCGTCCAGGGAAGACGTTCTCAGCCTGTCGGAAATCTGCCTCGTGGCTTCGGCGACATTGCGCAGCACCGTCACCAGGTCGTCGCTCAGCATCGCACCCTTGTGGCTTTCGAGATAGGTTTCGAATGTCGTCATCAAGCTTTCTCCCTGCAAAACCGCGGACAAGGCGCCTAGCGCCGCTCTCGCTCCTATGTAGTGCGGACTTTTTGCAGAAGCGCAATAAATTTTCGCAATGCGGTAAGCAGTTATAATCGTTTGAAAAATCGCCACTCAATACGCAGCGGCAAGCGGCTTGCGGTTTTTCCTGCGTAAGCCGCCATTCAATCGTTTCGATGGTGAGCTGATGACGGTTCGGCATCCCGGATGTTTTTCGAGCCCAAACGCAAAAAACTCCGGTCAATGACCGGAGTTTTTCGATTGATGCGCTTTGGCTGGCGACTTATTCGCCGGCTTCCGCCAAGGCAGGCTCGCCGCCTTCGCTTCCGGCGTCTCCCTCGCCTTCCGTCTTACGCGACTGGCGACGCGGACGGGTGCTTGCGGTGCGGCGACGGCGCGGCGCGGTTTCACCCTGCGCCTCTTCTTCGACCGCCACTTCCGCCGGGGTACCCTCGATCACCGGCTGCGGGCCGGAACCGTCGGCGACTGGTGCGGAGATCGCTGCACCTTCTGCCGGACGCTGCTGAGCTTCTGCCGCGACCGGAGCCGCCGGAGCGTTGTCTGCGTCGGGCTGCTCTGCGGCTGCCGACCGGTTGTTGCGCTCGTTGCGATCAGGACGACGCTCGCGGCGTTCGTTGCGGTCGCGGCGGTTTTCGCGTGGCTGCTGGTCCTGGCCCTGCTGGCTCTGCTGGCTCTGCTCGCGGTTCTGGTTCTGCTCGCGGCGCTGCTGCTGGTCTTCGATGACCGGCTGCGGTGCGTAGCCCAGATCGTCGCCGTCACCGGCGTCCATGTCGTCCTGGTCGATCGAGTTGCCGTCGCGATCCTGGAACTCGCCGCGCTCCTGATGCTGGAAACGATCCTGCATCTGGGCCTGCGCCGCTGCGATGATGCGATTGTAATGCTCGGCATGCTGCAGGTAGTTTTCGGCAATAACCCGGTCACCCGAGCTCTGCGCGTCGCGCGCAAGCTGCGAATATTTTTCTGCGATGTGCTGAGCAGTGCCGCGGATCTTTATGTCCGGGCCGGAGCTGTCATAGGTACGGCTGAGCGGGTTTCCGCCCTTGCGGTTGAAGTTGTTGTTACCACCACCACCGCCGCCGCCGTTATTGTTGTTACCACGCCCTCGACCACGCTTATTCTGCTGTCCTGGCCTCATTTATCGTTCACCAACTCTTCTTCTTTGCTGATAGGGGCCACGCGGCTCGCCGGTCAAAACCGGAGCAAGACTTCGCGTGCTGCGCACAGGTCGACAAAGGCGGCCTGCCGCTTTCAAAGTCAAATTACCTGATTCACGCACCGGGATGTTCAACCTAGCCGGCTCTTCGAAAAGAGCAGAATTAAGGGTTGACCTTTAACCCGAACGAATCGTTGTTCATTCCCAGCCGCCCCGATGCGTAGCTGCAAGCTATCGCGATTACTTAGGAATTCCAAGCCTTTTCTTTCGCTATGCAACATCGGACGGTGGCCTTGTGAAAATCAATACCCGATCATTATCACCGTAGTCACGCTGGGCCCGCACGAGTGCAAAACCAGCTGCTTCGAAGATCGCGATCACCGGGTCTTTCTGGTCGAAACCGATCTCCAGTCCCACATATCCATGAGGTTCGAGGAATTCGGCTGCATGACCAGCAATGGCAACATATGCCGTTAGTCCATCAGCCCCGCCATCCAGTGCCGCCGCAGGATCGAAATTGCGGACTTCGGGCTCCAAAGTGGGGATGACTTCTCTTCGTATATAGGGCGGATTTGACGCTATTATGTCAAAGCGCCCCTCAATCATGTCAAACCAGTGGCTTTGTACCGTCTCGAACCGGCTATCCAGCCCCAGTTCTCTCGCATTGGCGCGCGCCGTCTGTAATGCATCGCCGGAAATGTCGCTGCCAACCCCTGAGGCATTAGGCAGCGCATTCAATAACGAAAGAACAATGGCACCGGTTCCAGTGCCGAGATCAAGAATCCTGATCCTGTCTTCTTTAAGCTGACGGGCGAATTCCAGAATAGTGTCGACCAATACTTCCGTGTCTGGCCGTGGCTCCAGCGTTTCCTTCGAGAGCAGGAAATCGAGGCCGTGGAATTCTCTTGAACCTAATATGCGGTGCACCGGCTCCCGTTTCAAGCGCCGGGCAACCGCATCGTCGATTTTCTTTGTTTCGTCGGAGCCAAGCACCCTGTCGCCATTGACGAAGACATCCGTGCTGGAAAGCTTCAGAAGCCCGCCGATCAGAAGCCGTGCCTCGATCGCCGCATCCGGGAGGCCCGCATCCGCGAACCTGCTGCGCGCGGTCGCCACGGCTTCGGCCAGCGTCACCGTCATCCCTGGCTCTCGCCGAGCTGCGCCAGCTGCCCCGCCTGATAGTCGGAAATCAGCGCGTCGACCACTTCGTCGATCTCGCCCTCCATCATCCGGTCCAGCTTGTAGAGCGTCAGGTTGATGCGATGGTCCGTCACCCGGCCCTGTGGAAAATTGTAGGTGCGGATGCGCTCCGACCGGTCGCCCGATCCGACCTGGCTCTTGCGGTCCGCCGAACGCTCGCTGTCGGCCTTCTGCCGCTCCATGTCGTAGAGCCGCGAGCGCAGGACCTGCATCGCCTTGGCCCGGTTCTGGTGCTGCGACTTCTCGGCGCTGACGACGATGATGCCGGTCGGCAGGTGAGTGATACGCACGGCCGAGTCGGTCGTGTTGACGTGCTGACCGCCGGCACCCGAGGCACGCATCGTGTCGATACGAATGTCTTCGGGACGGATCTCGATATCGATCTCCTCGGCTTCCGGCATCACCGCCACGGTGGCGGCCGACGTGTGGATACGCCCCTGCGTCTCGGTATCGGGTACACGCTGCACCCGGTGCACACCGCTTTCGAACTTCAGCTTGGAAAACACACCACGACCGGTGACGTTGGCGATGATTTCCTTGTAGCCGCCCGCTTCGCCTTCGCTGGCGGAAAGCACTTCCACCTTCCAGCCGTGCTCGCTCGCATAGCGCTCGTACATGCGAAACAGGTCGCCCGCAAAGAGCGCGGCCTCGTTGCCGCCGGTGCCGGCGCGGATTTCCAGGATAGCACTCTTCTCGTCGGCCGCATCCTTCGGCAGGAGCAGGACCTGCATGTCCTTCTCCAGGGCCTCGATCCGCTCTTCCGCTTCCGGCAGCTCCATCTCGGCGAGCTCGCGCATCTCGCGGTCGGTACCCTTGTCGGACAGCATGGCCTTGAGGTCGGCGACTTCGGAAATCGTCTTCTGATATTCCCGGATCTTGCCGACCACCGGCTGCAGCTCGGAATATTCCGACGCCAGCTTCACATAGACGTCGGCGGCCGGGCCTTCCGACATGCGGGCCTCGATCTCGCCGAACCGGCGTTCCAGCTCGCGCATTTTATCGACAGGAAGCTTCGCCACCCAATCGCTCCATTTGTTCTTGTTTTAGAGGCTATAGAGGAATGTTGTTGGTTTCTGCAAACCGCATCAACAATTCGCGTATCGAGCCTGTGGACTTCGTGTCGTCGAGCGCGGCGTTCAGCTCCGATGCCAGCTGGTCGGCATCGAGCCCGAGCAGCATGGCCTTGACCGGACCGATCGACGTCGCCGCCATGGACACCGAGCGGAAGCCGACGCCGATCAGCGCCATGGCCGAAAGCGGCTTGCCGGCCATCTCGCCGCACAGCGTCACCGGCGTCCGGTTGCGCTCCCCGGCTCTGGCGATATCGCGCAGGATGCGCAGGAACGGCTTGCCCAGATTGTCGAACCGTTCGGACACCCGCGCATTGCCGCGATCGACCGCCATCGAGAACTGGAACAGGTCGTTGGAGCCCACCGAGACGAAATCCACTTCCGCCATCAGCTCGTCCAGCTGCCACATCAGCGACGGCACCTCCAGCATGGCGCCGAACTGCAGCTTGCGCGGCAGCACATAGCCGAATTTCGACAGATACTGCACCTCCTTCTGCAGCAGGTCACGCACCGCATGGATCTCGGAGACTTCCGTCACCATCGGCAGCATCATCCGCAGCTCGACGCCTGCCGCCGCCCTCAGAAGAGCACGCAACTGGGTCCGGAGCAGGCCCGGCCGGTCGAGCGACAGGCGGATCGCCCGCCAGCCGAGCGCCGGGTTTTCCTCTTCCTGCGCTCTGAAATAGGAGACCACCTTGTCGCCGCCGATATCGAGCGTGCGGAACGTCACCGGTTTCCCTTGAGCCTGCTTGATGACGTTGCGGTAGAATGCCTCCTGCTCCTCGAGCTTCGGCATGGTCGAGGCGATCATGAACTGCAACTCGGTGCGGAACAGGCCGATGCCCTGCGCCCCGGATTCGGCAAGCTGCGGCAGATCAACGATCAGGCCGGCATTCATGTTGAGGCTGATCGCCTTGCCGTCCTTGGTCAAAGGCTCGACCGATTTCAGCGCCCGGAACTGCTCTTGCCGTTTGGCACGCAGGCGAACCTTTTCTTCATAGGCCTTCTGGATGTCGATCAGCGGCCGTACATGCACATGGCCGTCGTCACCGTCGATGATGATCGGGTCGTCGTTTTCCGCAAGCGCCACGAGGCCCGCCGCCTGGCCGACGACCGGAATGCCCATGGCACGCGCTACGATCACCACATGGCTGGTCACCGCACCATCTTCGAGCACGAGGCCGCGCAGGTTCTGGCGCGGATAGTCGAGAAGCTCCGCCGCCCCCATGGCGCGTGCCAAAATGATCGCGTCCGGCGGAAAATCATCCGCACGACGGCCGGAAAAGCCGGTCAGCTGGCGCAGCAGACGGTTGGCCAGATCGTCGAAATCATGCATCCGCTCGCGCAGATAGGGATCGGTCAGGCGCATCATGCGCGCCTTGGTGTCGCTCTGCACCTTCTCGACGGCGGCCTCGGCGGTCAATCCATTGTGGATCGCCTCCTCCATGCGGCGCACCCAGCCCTGGTCGTGGGCGAACATGCGGTAGGTCTCCAGCACCTCGCGATGCTCGCCCTCCTGCGCCACATCACGCCGCTGCAACATGTCGTCGATCGAGATCCTGAGCGAGCCGAGCGCTTCCGCCAGACGGCCGATTTCCTTGTCGGAATCCTCGTTCAGGAGGTTGGTGACGACGATGCGCGGCTCGTGCAGCACGACATGGCCGAGCCCGATGCCTTCGTTATAGCCATGCGCCTCGATCGAGACGGCGCGCGTCAGGTCGAGTTCCAGTCCCGGTGCCGTGATCTTCTTGAGTTCGCCGGTGGCGATCATCTCGGCGATCACCATCGCCGTTGTCTCGAGCGCCTCGACCTCGTCCTCGCGATAGTTGCGGCTCGCCTTGTTCTGCACGACGAGGACGCCGAGCGTGCGGCCGGCGCGCAGGATCGGCACGCCGAGGAAAGAATGATAGATTTCTTCGCCCGTCTCCGGCAGGTAGCGGAAGGCGGGATGTGACTGGGCGTCAGAGAGGTTGAGCGGCTGTGCCGATGCCGCGATCGTGCCGACGAGGCCCTGGCCCATCTTCAGCTGCGAGGTGTGGACGGCCTCCTTGTTGAGGCCTTCGGTGGCATAGAGTTCCAGCACGCCGTCCGAACGCAGCACGTAGACGGAGCAGACCTCCGCCACCATGTTGCTCGCAATCTGTCTGACGATACGGTCGAGGCGTTCCTGCGGGTCCAGTGGCTCGGCCATCAGTTCGCGCAGACGCTTCAAAAGAACGCGCGGCCCAGCCGACAGGTCTCTCATCGGCATAGTGCTCCCCTTACAGCCTCTCCATCGCCGCCCGGCGACGCGCCTGGCGGAGCATCATGCCGGAAGGGCTTCTATCAGCTTTTATCGAGACCGTATGCGGAATGCAAAGTCCGAACTGCAAGTTCCGAATATGCACCGTCGATCAGGATCGAAATCTTGATTTCTGATGTCGTAATGGCCTTGATATTGATGCTTTTTGCGGCAAGTGCCTTGAAAGCGGTGGCCGCGACGCCGGCATGGCTGCGCATGCCGATGCCGATGACCGAAACCTTGGCCAGACCTGATTCGCTCTGCACGACGTCGAAGCCGATCGCCGGCTTGTTGTCTTCCAGAACTTTGATTGCCTTCTCGACGTCGCCCGAAGGCACGGTGAAGGTCATGTCGGTCTTCGAACCGTCCTCGGAAATATTCTGGACGATCATGTCGACATTGATATGGGCGTCGGCCAGCGGGCCGAAGATTGCAGCCGAAACGCCAGGACGGTCGGCGACGCGACGCAGCGAGATCTGTGCCTCATCCTTGGCATAGGCGATGCCGGTAACGACTTCCTGTTCCACGATTTCTTCCTCTGCGCAAATCAACGTACCGGGTGGGTTCAAGAGGTCGCCCATGCCCGGTGCATCGGGATCCTCGAAACTGGAGCGAACGAAGGTGCGCACCTTGTGGACCATGGCGAGCTCGACGGAGCGGACCTGCAGGACCTTCGATCCGAGCGAGGCCATTTCCAGCATTTCCTCAAAGGACACCTTCTTCATGCGGCGCGCCTTGGGCACGATCCGCGGGTCCGTCGTGTAGACGCCGTCGACGTCGGTATAGATGTCGCAACGGTCCGCCTTGACGGCAGCGGCGATCGCGACCGCCGAGGTATCCGAACCACCACGGCCGAGCGTCGCGATACGGTTGTCCGGACCGAGACCCTGGAAGCCTGCGACGACGGCCACCTGGCCCTCGCCCATGCGCTTGACGATGTCGGAGCCGTCAATCTCAAGAATGCGCGCGGCGCCATGGGCGTTGTCGGTGCGGATCGGGATCTGCCAGCCCTGCCAGGACCGGGCATTGATGCCCATTGACTGCAGCGCGATCGCCAGGATGCCGGACGTTACCTGTTCTCCGGAGGCGACGACGGCATCATATTCGCGCGCATCATAAAAGGGCGAATTGGCGCCGGCGACTTTCGGCATGTCCTGGACCCAGCCGACCAGCTCGTTGGTCTTGCCGGACATGGCGGAAACGACGACGGCAACCTCGTGCCCGGCATCGACCTCGCGTTTGACATGGCGTGCAACGTTGTGAATGCGTTCAAGATTGGCGACGGAAGTGCCGCCGAACTTCATGACGATGCGAGCCATACGACTAAAACCACCAACTCGCTCACGGCCTGGCCGGAGCGCCAATTTCCACACACAAAAAGCCGCCCTGAAAAATCGGATGACAGAGGCCAGCATCGAGTTGGCGTCTCATATCGAAAAGGGGCGAGGCGTGCAATGGCCGGAATCTGGCTGAGCGGTACGCCTGTCATAAAAGAAAAGGGCCGCGCCGCGACCCTACTCGTTTTCCGGTTTCGGTCATTCGACCGATCAGTGATCCCAGACGGAACGCTTCTCGTCGGGAACGATCACGCGGCCATCGCCCCGCGCCCGTTCCGAACTCGGCGCATCCCGGCGCTCGGGACGAGGCCGTTCGTCACGATTACGTTCCGCGCGAGGCCGTTCCTCACGCGGGCGCTCGGCACGCGGCGGGTCACGGCGGTCGTTGCGGTCGCGGTCGAAGCCGGGAGGCGGCGGCGGGCGACGGCCCTCGTCGCGGTCACGGTCGCGGTTCCTGTCCCTATCCGAGCGGTCCCGGTCCCGATCTCTGTCCCTGTCGCGATCACGGTCCCAGCGATTACGATCCCTGTCGCGATCCCAACGGTCCCGATCACGGTCGCGGTCACGATCCCACCTGTCGCGGTCACGGTCTCGATCCCAGCCGGGCGGTGGCGGACGGCGGCCATCGTCCCAGCGCGGCGGGGGCGGCGGCGGAAGACGGTCTGCCCGCCAGTTATAGTCCCGCCAGCGATCGCGCTCGCGGTAGAAATTGCGGTCGCGGTAATAGCGGCCCCAATAGTTGTCGACCTCGAACGTCACCGACGGAATGCCGAGACCCTGGTAATAGTCCGGCGCGACATAGACGCGATTGGAGCGATAGGATGCCTGGACGTAATTGCCGGACACCCATCCGCGACCGTTATAGAACGACACGTCGCACCAGTTGACGGCACTCATGCAGCCGTTGATCGTCACCGGGGATCCGGCGGGGATGATCGTCACGGCCGGATAGGCGGTGCTCGGTCCCGACCGCATATTGACATTGGCGGTGGCATAGCCGCGAACCGCCGCATCGGCGATCGATGGCGCCACCAGAAGCGCGCAGAAGGCTGCAGCGCTCATCAAGAACTTCTTCAACGGGTTTCCTCCTGATCACCTTTTCGGAGCGAATATTTTTCGCTCCATGTTTTTATCGCCTAAATGTCGATTGACCCCGATTGTTCCAGTTGCGCCCTGAATGGCTCGTGAACGAGTTAGTAGGGCATAGTTCATCCCATGTGCGGGTTGTCAGCTCGTACTCGCACAGGATCACTTTGATCTGCCTCTCATCCTGCGTCGGCGCGGCGCACTTGACTTCTCCCGCCCAACGTCCGACTTCAGGATCGAACACGAAGGATGACGAAAATGACGGAAGCGGCGCCGACGACGGTCGACAAGGACCAGGTCGAAATGTTCTCGAAGATGGCCGCCGAATGGTGGAGCCCGACCGGGAAATTCCGCCCGCTTCACAAGTTCAATCCTGTTCGTCTTGAATATATCCGCAACCGCATCTGCCAGCATTTCGGCCGTGATCCGAAGGCGCACCAGCCGCTTGCCGGCCTGCGCATCCTCGATATCGGCTGCGGCGGCGGCCTGCTGTCGGAGCCGATCGCCCGCATGGGCGCCGAAGTAGTCGGCGCCGATCCGTCGGAAAAGAACATCGGTGTCGCGTCAACCCATGCGAAGGAGACCGGCGTTGCGGTCGATTATCGCGCGGTCACGGCGGAAGACCTGGCTGCGGCCGGAGAGAGCTTCGACATCGTGCTCAACATGGAGGTCGTCGAGCATGTCGCCGACGTCAACCTGTTCCTGGAGACTTGCGCCGGCATGGTCCGTCCCGGTGGCCTGATGTTCGTCGCCACCATCAACCGCACCCTGAAAGCCCGCGCATTGGCGATCTTCGCCGCCGAGAACGTCCTGCGCTGGCTGCCGCGCGGCACCCATCAATACGAAAAGCTCGTCCGCCCTGAAGAGATCGAGCGCCCGCTAGAAGCGTCGGGCCTGCACATCATCCACCGCACCGGCGTCTTCTTCAATCCGCTCCAGGATCGCTGGAACCTGTCGCCCGACATGGATGTCAACTACATGCTGCTGGCCAAGCGGGAAACGTGATCATCCGCCGATAGACAGCACATGGGCGAGAATATCCTCGTGTCTTTCCGCATTGAGCGCGGCGAGGTCGCGCACGCGGGGCCGGTCGATCGATATCCGTTCGCCGTTCGGCCCATAGGGCTCTTTGAAATGGAAGGCTGACGGACCCGGCCCATGGTCGTGAAGACGCTCGAACCGCTCCACGGCTTCAGCCCAGTCGGGACGCGTGTCCGTCCACCAGAGCACGAGCGCCGGCCAACGCCGTTCTACCTGCCAGTTGCGGGCATGTTTCAGCGCATCGGCATGCACGCCGGAATAGGAAAACGCCATCAGGCTTTCGAGATCGGCCCAGAGCGAAAGAGACGACGGCGCCCAGTCGAAACCGCTGCCTTCGATGAAGCGCGGAAAGACCTGCTCTCCCCAGCTTTCCGCCCCCGGTTCTTCACCATAGCCCGCGCGGCCGAGGAAACCTTCAGCGCGTTCGGCGGCGGCGAAATTCGCTGGCTCCCGAAGCCGAAAGCCCTCGACGGCATCACTCTCGTAAGGGGCAACGAACAGGCCGAAATTGTAGATCGCCAGTTTCGCCGCCTCCACCATGCTAGTTGGTGTCGTCGCGCAGGTTTGGCAGAGGCGCGATGTCTATGCCCTCGTCGAGCAGTTCATGCACGTCGTCGAGGCTCGCCTGGCCGATGATCCCGCGGGCATCCGCCTCGCCATAATGGATCTTGCGCGCTTCTTCGGGGAATTTCTCGCCGACATCCTCGGAATTGGCGCGAATGTTGGCGACCGCCTCACGCAGCTTCGCCATAGCCTCCTGGCGCACGATATCCATCGCCATCTGCCGCTTGGCTTCCTGCTTGCGAGCAGTGGAGACCGACGGCGCCATCAGCGACTTGGAGATCGAGCCGGAATTGCAGACGGGACAGGTGAGGAACCCGCTTGCGACCTGACGGTCGAAATCCGCACTTTCGGAAAACCAGCCTTCGAATGTGTGAGCGTTGTCGCAGCACAGGGAATACTTGATCACGCGGCAACTCCTCCGGCCTTTTGGCCAGGCACGTCTTCCAGCACGAACTCGCGTGCATTCTTGAGATTGGGAACCTTGCGCCGGGCGGCCGGCACGGCGTCGAGATCGATATCTGCGATGAGGACTTCTTCACCCGCGTCGCCGGCTCTGGCGAGGATCTTGCCCCACGGATCGATGATCATCGAATTGCCGTATGTCTCGCGGCCATCCTCGTGCAGCCCGGCCTGGGCGGCAGCGATTAAGAAGGCGCCGTTTTCGATCGCCCTAGCTCTCAGCAGGATCTCCCAATGGGCCTCACCCGTCTGGCGGGTAAAGGCGGCGGGAACCGTCAGAATTTCGGCACCAGCAACGGCTTCGCTGCGAAACAGCTGCGGAAAGCGAACATCATAACAGATCGCCATGCCGACCCGACCGAAGCCGAGATCAGCGACTTTGGCGGTATCGCCCGGCTCATAGGCCGAGCTTTCCCGCCAGCTCTCGCCATTGTCGAGATCGACGTCGAACATATGGATCTTGTCGTAGGTGCATACCTGGCTGCCATCCGGCGCGAAGATGAAGGCCCGGTTTGCGATCTTGCCGTCATCGCGGGCAATCGCCGTCGAGCCGACATGCAGGGTGATGCCGAGTTCCTTAGCCAGCCTGCGGGCGGTCGTCACGATGACGTCATCCGCCTCGCCGCGCAGAACCTCGCGGGCCGCCTTGCGGTCGCGCTGCAGCATGCCGGTCATCTCGGGCGTCTGCACATAGACCGCACCACGCGAGGCAGCATCCCGCACCAGCCGCGCCATATAGGCAGCGTTCTTCTCGGGGTTTACCCCGGAGCACATCTGAACTGCAGCGACCCTGATCGTCATTCCGATATCCTTACTGCGCCAGCATCGCGTCCAGCTTGCCCTGGCGCTCCAGTGCATGGAGATCGTCGCAACCGCCAACATGCTGGCCGTTGATGAAGATCTGCGGGAATGTCGAATGGCCGTTGGCCTTGGCGATCATTTCCTCACGCAACTCGCGGGAATAGGTCACGTCATGCTCGACATAGTCGACGCCCTTGGAAGTCAGTAGCGCCTTGGCGCGCGAACAGTAACCGCAATACTCGCGGGTATAGATTGTAACGTCTGTCATGGTAATCTCCGGGCGCCGAAAGAAGGGCAGCGCCGTCTGTTGTCTATCCGTCATATAATCTCGGCGAGAGCCATTGCAAAGGTCAACACGCTGACCTCTGCGGCGCCGGCCTTCTTGAGCGCCCGTGTCGCAGCGGACACAGTGGCACCGGTCGTATAGACATCGTCGACGAGAACGACGCGCTTGCCGAAGATCTCCGGTTCGCGCCCCGGCGGGACCGCGAATGCCGCCCGCACATTTTCCTCTCTCGCCCGAGCCGTCAGCCCAACCTGGCGGCGGGTCCGCTTGGTCCGAACCAGCGCGGCCGGCAGGTAAGGCTTGTCCGCCCGCTTCGCGAGGTGCCGCGCCAGCTCCGCGGCCTGATTGTATTTCCGCAGGACGAACCGCGTCCGATGCAGCGGCACCGGCACGATCGCATCACATCGGTCGAGGCAGTCCTGCCCTCCCCGCTCCATCCACGCCGCCATGGTTGGCGCCAGATCGCCTCGATCCTTATATTTTAGCCCATGAACCATCACCCGGGCCGCACCGTCGAAAATCACCGCGGAGCGAAGCCGGGCGAAGACCGGCGGATGCGCGATCGCCTGCGCCGACAGCATGCCCGGGCCGGGGTCGTAGGAGAATGGCAGGCCGAGCATGTCGCAATAGGGGCGTTCAATGAACCGCAGCTTTTGCCAGCAGGCAGCGCAGACAGCGCCGTGGCGGCCGGTCATGACCCCGCATCCGAGACAGATCGGCGGATAGATCAGATCGGCCGCACGCCGCGCCCATCCAGACGCGGAAGCGCCGAGACTGGAGACGAGACTGAGGGCCGGATGGTCGGTCATGGCTTGACAATAAGCGCCAGACGGCGCCTTAGCGAAGAACAATTCGAGTGGTGATGATGGAAATTCTTTTCGACGAGACGCTGGTAGCCAAAAGGCGCGAGCAGGCCTTCGCCAGACGGACGGACAAGGCCGATTTCCTTCTGGAGATCGCAGCCCAGGAAATGGCCGAGCGGCTGTCCGTCGTCGAGCGGCGGTTCCCGCAGGCGGTCGAACTGCATGGCGCCACCGGCGCGGCTGCCCGCAATGCGCTGGCGACCGGCAAGGTTGAAGCCATTTCCCGCATCGAGACCAGTGCGACCTTCGCTGCCGGCGGCGAGATCCAGGTCGCCAATCTCGACGACGTGCCGCTGGCGCCCGAAAGCGTCAACCTCGTCTTGTCGCCACTCTCCCTGCATTTGGTCAACGACACACCCGGCACCTTCGTGCGCATTCGCCGGGCGCTGAAGCCGGACGGACTGTTCCTTGCTGCGATCCCAGGTGCCGGCACGCTTGCCGAGCTGCGCGACGTGCTGCTCGCCGCGGAAGCCGAACTGACCGGTGGCGCCAGCCCGCGCGTCATTCCCTTTGCGGATGTCCGCGATGTCGGATCGCTGCTGCAGCGCGCGGGCTTCACCCTTCCTGTCGTCGATGCCGAGAGCTACACGGTGCGCTATGACTCGCTCTTTCCCCTGATGCGGGATCTGCGGGCCATGGGCATGACCAACCCGCTCACCGGACGCAGCAGAAAGCCGCTCAACCGCGCTTTCTTCCTGAGGGCGGCCGAGATCTATGCGGAACGCTATTCGGATCCGGACGGCCGCATCCGCGCCACCTTCACGATCATCTACGCATCGGGCTGGGCGCCGCATGACAGCCAGCAGCAGCCGCTGAAACCCGGCTCGGCAAAGGTGCGCTTGGCCGATGCCCTGAAGAAACTGGATTGAGGGGGAGTTCGCTTAGCGCGATATGGCGTTCTGATAGGTATTACCGATGTGGCCGAACATCGCGTTCATCAGGTCGTAATAATTGCCGAGAGCGATGGCCAGCGTGATGCCGATGATGGCGGCCAGCAGGCTATATTCAACGGCGGTCGCGCCGCTTCTGTCCGACAGAAGGCTACGGAAAAAACGCATGAAAGGTCCTCTCAAGACCGTCGCCTTCGCGTGATGCTCGAACCGGCGGTCAGCAATCCCCGTCGACCCCGTATCCCTGCACCACGCAGACCGAACCGGGCGTGTCCTGCAGGACGCTGCGGCGGATCGTATAGTGCTTGATATTGCCTTCGGCGGGCTTGATCGAACCCGTCGTCAGCATGTCGAAATCCTGCTGCACATTCGCCATGCGCTGCTTCTCCGCACGTTCGGCAAGCATCGGCGTGACAATGAGCGAGAGTGCGATGGCTGCCGTGCCGAAGAGCAGGGCGACGTTGAGTATGCCGGTCTTGCCGGATCTGTACGTCGCGCGCTGGCGATCGCGTACAGTTTTCCAGAACTCGTCGTCCATTCCTCGAAGCCTCGCCAATGCTATCAGGTGCCAAGCACTGACGATGCCAGAATCCGTTGAATGAATTGTTAACGCGATCTAAATCCGACGCCGCTAATTTTAGTTAAAGCAGATCCTGCAGGATCGGGATCAGCGGCTCGTCCGCCGGCGGCATGGGGTAGTCCCGCAGCGCATTCGGGCGCACCCATTTGATCTGCTGCCCCTCCCGCCCGGTAGGGATGCCCTCGAAGCGACGGCAGATGTAAAGCGGCATCAGCAGGTGAAAGGTCTCGTAGCTGTGGCTGGCGAAGGTCAGCGGCGCAAGGCAGGCGACCTTGGTCACGATACCAAGCTCCTCGTCCAGCTCGCGGATGAGCGTTTCTTCGGGTGTTTCGCCCGGCTCCACCTTGCCGCCAGGGAACTCCCACAGGCCGGCGAGTGATTTGCCCTCCGGACGCTGGGCGAGCAGAATGCGGCCGTCGGAATCGATCAGCGCGCAGGCGGCGACCAGCAGGATCTTTCTCTCCACGCTCATTCTCTAGTCTCCCTGCCGCCAATATCGATAGGAATAGGCCTTGCGGAAGCCGAGGCGGTGATAGAGCGACAGTGCCGCCTCATTGCTTTTCTCGACCTGTAGCCACGCGGTCTTGGCGCCGCTGATGCGGGCCCAGCGCAATGCCGACGACATCATCTCGGTACCGAGCCCCTCGCGCCGGTGCTTCTCGGCGACTGCAAGGGAAAGAATGCCGGCGAGGTCGTTGTCCTGCACGCAGAGCACGGTCGCGACCGCGCCGTTGTTCGGATCCTGCTTCATGAAATAGCCGGACGGCGGCTTGATGGCACTCAGCACTTCCGCGAGGGCTGGCTTGAGTGCAGCATCCTCTTCACCCACCTGCAGGCAGGCATCGGCGAAGCGGCCGATATCGTGGCTCGGCAGATAGTCGAGCGTGTCGGGCAGCTCCAGGCTCGCCAGCCCGGCCGTCAGCACGTCGACACTCTCGAAGGCCTCCCATCCGCTCTCCTCCAGATGCCGGATCATCGGCGGCGGCGCGAGCGGCGTTTCCCTGAGCACAAGCCGGCGGCCGTAATCCTCGAAACGCTTGGTTGCCTTGGCAAGCCGCGTGTCGAGGTCGCGATAATCGGACGGGTCGAGAGGAACGATGCAGTTCAGCCGCTTCGACGGATGCCCGCCGGTCAGCCGCACCTGCCAGCTTCCGTCATAGACGACCGATGCCGCAGGCCAGGCCCGGAAGCCTACGGCTTCGAGCCTGCGAACCAAAGGCAGGTCGGCAGGGGCGGAAGATATTGTTATCACCTGCATCAGCTCCGGTAGTCGCCATTGATGGCGACATATTCCTTGGTCAGGTCGCAAGTCCACACGGTCGCCTTGCCCGATCCAAGGCCAAGGTCGACGCGAACCGGAATGTCCTGGCCCTTCATCACGTTCGAGGCCGCCTCTTCCGAATAGCCCGCGTCGCGCTCGCCATTGACGGCAACGCGCACGTCGCCGAACCAGATCGCCAGCTTGTCGCGGTCGGCGGCTTCGCCCGCCTTGCCGACGGCCATGACGATGCGGCCCCAGTTGGCGTCCTCGCCGGCGGCCGCGGTCTTGACCAGCGGCGAATTGGCGATCGACAGCGCGATCGTCTTGGCGGCCGCGTCGCTTTCTGCGCCCGTCACGGTGATTTCCAGCATCTTGGTAGCGCCCTCGCCATCGCGGGCGACCTGGATCGCGAGATCCTTCAACAGGGCATTCAACGCCTCGCGGAAGGAAGCGAGCGCCGGATCCTTTGCGTCGACGATCTGCTTCTGGCCATCCTTGGCGGCAGCGCCGGTGGCAAACAGCATCAGCGTATCGGAGGTCGACGTGTCGCTGTCGACGGTCATCGAATTGAAGCTCGGCTCGACGCCGGCCGACAGCAGGTTCTGCAGCACGGGTGCCGCGATATCCGCATCGGTGACGACGAAGGAGAGCATGGTCGCCATGTCCGGCGCGATCATGCCCGCACCCTTGGCAATGCCATTGATCGTCACCTCGACACCGCCAATCTCGGCGGTGCGGGTGGCAACCTTCGGATAGGTATCGGTGGTCATGATCGCCTTGGCGGCTTCCTGCCAGAAATCGCCGGTCGCGGTCTTGTGCATGTCGCCGAGCACGCCGGCAAACTTGCCGGCATCGAGCGGCTCGCCGATGACGCCGGTGGAGGCGAGATAGACTTCATTCTCGCCGCAGCCGACGGCTTCCGAAGCGGATTTCGCGGTCAGTGCCGTCGCAGCCTTGCCCTTGACGCCCGTAAAGGCATTGGCATTGCCCGAATTAACAACCACGGCGCGGGCAACACCGTGCGACAGGTTCGAGCGGCAGAAATCGACAGGTGCCGAAGGGCATTTGGACTTGGTGAAGACGCCTGCAACTGTCGCCGGCTCGTCGAACACCATCATCAGCACGTCGGTGCGGTTCTTGTACTTGATACCGGCAGCCGCTGTCGCCATCCGCACGCCGCGGACCACGGGCATTTCGGGATAGGATTTCGGCGCGAGAGGGGAGATGGAAGCGGACATCGGCGGACCCTGGCTGTCTAATATGAAAGGGGCCCGGATGAACCGGGCCCATGATTGCACTTACTGCTGAGCCGGCGCGGTGGGCGCGGCGGCGTCCGGAGCCGCAGCATCGCCGCCGGCATCCTGCATCTTGCCGACTTCTTCATAACCCTTCTTCAGGGCTTCGTCGGTGATCTCGATCTTCTGGTCGGCCTTCGCCTTGTCGATCATCGCGACATACTTGTCGCGCATGACGAGCTGCTTGACCTGATCCTTGACCTGCTCGAACGGCGGCGGCGGGGCGTCGCGCTTGTCTTCGAGCTTGATGACGTGGAAACCGAACTGGGTCTTGACCGGGGTCTTGGTATAGGCGCCCTTTTCAAGCGCCATTGCCGCCTGTTCGAATTCCGGAACCATGCGGCCCGGGCCGAACCAGCCGAGGTCACCGCCTTCGTCCTTGTTGGAATCCTGGCTCTTTTCCTTGGCGATCGCAGCAAAATCCTTGCCGGCATCGAGGTCGGCGATGATCGCCTTGGCCTCGTCCTCGGTCTTCACCAGGATATGGGCGGCCTTGATTTCTTCCTGCTTCGGCAGGCCGGCGATTTCCTTGTCGTAGCGGGCCTTCACCTCTTCATCGGTGGTGGCTTCGACGACATGCTTGCGGAAGAAGGCGTTATGCAGCTCGCGGTCGCCGATATAGGCCATGCGCTGCTTGAAATCTTCGGTCTTGTCGACGCCTTCAGCGATTGCGCCGCTGGCGAGAAGCTTGATGTCGATGGCGCCGGAAAGGGCCGCGACCTTCTTCTGGTCGTCGGGCAGCTGGGCGAGCTGGGGATCGAGATTCTGTACGGCCAGATCCAGCTCGGACTGGTGGATCTCCAGATTGCCGACCTTGGCGACGACCGGGTCTTCCTGCGCGAATGCGGGAGCCTGGAAGGAGATCGCAGCGGCGATGGCCGCCGTTACGAGAAGTTTGTGGCGCAACATCAAGTTACCTTTCGCATGGACGCCGGCCTCGTGTGAGGCCAGCCTAAAATCCTTCACAAACACCGGAATGTGGCCATTCTGTATCGGCCGCAACCGTTGACATAATTCGGACCCCCTCTTATCTGTCACGCAACTTGGCGTCCAGAAGAGTTTCCGGGCGCAGCGGGTCAATTTGCCGGCACCGGAAACGACCGGCACTCTGCCCCGTCTCCCATGGGACTGAGATCAGAAAGGACCATTTGCATGGTCAGCTTCGGCGGCATCGCCCGCAAATTGTTCGGTTCGGCTAACGAGCGCCGCGTTCGTGGCTACAAGCCGACACTCGAAAAGATCAATGCCATCGAGGAAACGACCAAGGCGCTGACCGACGAGCAGCTCGCCAACAAGACCGTCGAGTTCCGCCAGATGCTGGCCGACGGCAAGACGCTCGATGACATCCTGATCCCGGCCTTTGCTGTCGTGCGCGAGGCCTCCCGTCGCGTTCTCGGTATGCGGCCGTTCGACGTCCAGCTCACCGGCGGCATGATCCTGCATGACGGCGCGATCGCCGAAATGAAGACGGGTGAAGGCAAGACGCTGGTCGGCACCCTGCCCGTCTATCTGAACGCACTGTCCGGCAAGGGCGTCCACGTTGTCACCGTCAACGACTACCTCGCCCAGCGCGACGCCGGCATCATGAGCCGCCTCTACAGCTTCCTCGGCCTTTCGACCGGTGTCATCATGCATGGCCTGTCCGACGAGGAACGCCGCGCGGCCTACGCCTGCGATATCACCTACGCGACGAACAACGAGCTCGGCTTCGATTTTCTGCGCGACAACATGAAATACGAGCGCGGCCAGATGGTTCAGCGCGGCCACAACTACGCGATCGTCGACGAAGTGGACTCGATTCTGGTCGACGAGGCGCGCACGCCGCTGATCATTTCCGGTCCGCTCGACGACCGCTCCGACCTCTACACGACGATCGACGCGTTCATCCCGCTGCTCTCGCCGGAAGATTACGAGATCGACGAAAAGCAGCGTTCGGCCAACTTCTCGGAAGACGGCACGGAAAAGCTGGAAAACCTGCTGCGCCAGGCCGGCCTCCTGAAGGGCGAATCGCTCTACGACGTCGAGAACGTCGCGATCGTGCACCACATCAACAACGCGCTGAAGGCTCATAAGCTGTTCTCGCGCGACAAAGACTACATCGTCCGCAACGATGAGATCGTCATCATCGACGAGTTCACCGGCCGCATGATGCCTGGTCGCCGCTTCTCCGAAGGCCAGCACCAGGCGCTAGAAGCCAAGGAAAAGGTGCAGATCCAGCCGGAGAACCAGACGCTCTCCTCGATCACCTTCCAGAACTATTTCCGCATGTATTCGAAGCTCGCCGGCATGACCGGCACGGCATCGACCGAAGCGGAAGAATTCGGCAATATCTACAAGCTCGAAGTGGTCGAGGTTCCGACCAACCTGCCGATCGCCCGTATCGACGAGGACGACGAGGTCTACCGGACCTTCGAAGAAAAGTTCCAGGCAATCATCGGCGAGATCAAGGATGCGCATGAGCGCAACCAGCCGGTTCTCGTCGGCACGACCTCGATCGAGAAGTCGGAAATCCTGGCGACCATGCTGCGCCAATCGGGCTTCGACAAATTCCATGTCCTGAACGCCCGTTATCACGAGCAGGAAGCCTATATCGTGTCCCAGGCCGGCGTGCCGGGTGCCGTCACGATCGCCACCAACATGGCCGGCCGCGGTACCGACATCCAGCTCGGCGGCAATGTCGACATGCGCCTCGAGCGCGAGCTCGAAGGCATCGAGGACGAGGCCGAGCGCGACGCCAAGGAAGCCGCGATCCGCGCCGAGATCAAGGAACTCAAGGCCAAGGCTCTCGAGGCCGGCGGTCTCTACGTCATCGCCACCGAGCGCCACGAAAGCCGCCGCATCGACAACCAGCTGCGCGGCCGTTCCGGCCGTCAGGGCGACCCTGGCCGCTCGAAATTCTACCTGTCGCTCCAGGACGACCTGATGCGCATCTTCGGCTCCGACCGCATGGACGGAATGCTGCAGAAGCTCGGCCTGAAGGAAGGCGAGGCAATCGTCCATCCCTGGATCAACAAGGCGCTGGAACGCGCCCAGAAGAAGGTCGAAGCCCGCAACTTCGACATCCGCAAAAACCTTCTGAAATACGACGACGTCACCAACGACCAGCGCAAGGTCATCTTCGAGCAGCGTCTCGAAGTGATGGATTCCGAGGACGTTTCGGAAGCCGTCGAAGACATGCGCACCGAGGTTATCGAGGTCATCGTCGCAAAGCACATCCCTGAGCGCGCCTATGCCGAACAGTGGAACGGCGCCGGCCTGCACCAGGACGTAGAGCGCCTGCTCGACCTCGACCTGCCGATCGAGGAGTGGGTTAAGGAAGAGGGCATCGGCGAAGACGATATCCGCGAGCGCATCACCCAGGCCGCAGAGGCTTCGGCGAAAGATCGTCGCGACCGCTTCGGCACCGACGTCATGAACTATGTCGAACGCTCGATCCTGCTACAGACGCTGGATCACCTGTGGCGCGAACACATCGTCAACCTCGACCACCTGCGCTCCGTCATCGGTTTCCGTGGCTATGCCCAGCGCGATCCGCTGCAGGAATACAAGGCGGAAGCATTCGAGCTATTCCAGGCGCTTCTCGCCAACCTGCGCGAGGCCGTCACCGCCCAGTTGATGCGCGTCGAGCTGGTCCAGAACCCGCAGGCACCTGAACCGCCGCCGGTCTATGAGGAACATCACCTCGACCCGCTGACCGGCGAAGACCAGGTGACGGGCCGCAGCGGTCAGGACTTTATCGCAGCCCCGCAGGACCGCCGTCCGGAAGATCCCTCCACCTGGGGCAAGATCGGCCGCAACGAGAACTGCCCTTGCGGTTCGGGGAAGAAATACAAGCATTGCCACGGCGCCTTTGAGCAGGCGTAAGGCCCGCACGAACCCCGTGAAATGACCGATTGGCGCCGCCCGCAAGGGCGGCGTTTTCGTTTGGTCTGGACCATGCCCGCTAACGGCTGTAACTGTGCGGAAGAACCGTTTCTTAACCCTGCCATGGCAGGGTCCACCCATTGTTTGTGCGGCATTAAAGAGCATCGCGTGCCCCTCATGGCGGTCATCGAAACAGTGGAAAGACTGCTCCCGCCAAGCCTGCGTGCCCGGGTCGTGCCGCTTGTCGGCAAGGTCGCCACCGCACTGACCGACAAGGGCGAGACGGCACGCGCGCAGCGCCAGGCACTGACCGCGTTTGCCATCCGCATCGCCAGCGCCGCCATCGCCTTCCTGTCGCAGATCCTGCTTGCCCGGATCATGGGCGAGTTCGAATACGGCCTCTATGCCTTCGTCTGGGTGATCGTCATCCTGGCCGGCAGCCTGTCCTGCCTCGGCTTCCACACCTCGATCATCCGCTTCTCGCACCGATATATCGCCGACGGCGAGCCGGGCATGGTGCGGGGCCTGAACATCGCGTCCTGCCTGATCGCGCTTGCCGCCTCCACGGTTTTCGGATGCCTCGGCTTCGCCTTCCTCTTCCTCTTCGGTGATCATATCGAGCCCTATTACGTCGTGCCGGTCGGCATCGCGCTCTTCATCATTCCGATGATTGCCGTCGGCGATATTCTGGATGGCATGGCCAGAACCCGGGGCTGGACGATCTCGGCGCTCGCCCCGACCTATATCCTGAGGCCCATCCTGATCCTCACCTTCATGGCGACGGCAGCGCTGTCGGGCGCGCCGGCAAGCGCCAGGACCGCCATGGCGGCCGCGCTGGCGGCAACCTACGTGACCACCTTCGCTCACATCCTGCAGCTGACCCTTCGGCTGCGCGGCGCCTATGGGACTGCGCCGCGCCGCTACCAGCTCGGCACCTGGCTCAAATTTTCCCTGCCGCTCTTCCTCGTCGACGGCATAAGCTTCCTTCTGACCAATGCCGATGTGGTCGTGGTCGGCCTCTACCTCCCGCCCGATCAGGTGGGCATCTATTTCGCGGCAGCCAAGACGATCGTGCTCGTGCAGTTCGTCTATTTCTCGATCAAGGCAGCCGCTGCACCACGCTTTTCCGCCATTATCGCCGAGAACGACATGAAGGCGTTGGCGACCTTTGCCGGCGAAGCCGCACGCTGGACGTTTTGGCCGTCGCTTGCGATCGGCATCTGCACGCTCGCGGCCGGCGAACTGCTTCTGTCGCTCTTCGGCCCGGCCTTCACCGAGGGCCACTGGCTGATGGCCATCCTGTTTGCCGGCATCCTCGCCAAGGCATCGGTCGGCCCCGGCGAAGTGCTCTTGAACATGGCCGGCAAGCAGAACCTGTGCGTAGCATTATATGCAATCACGCTTATAGTCGCGATCACCTTGAATGTGATGCTCATTCCGCTCTATGGTCTGACAGGGGCCGCCATGTCATCCGCAGGTGCGGTCATGGTTGAGGCCCTCCTGCTGCACGTCGCCGTTAGGCGCACGCTCGGCATTGTCCTCTTTGCCTTCGCCCGGCCAGACCCCAACCGTCCAGGAGCGACTTGACCATGCGGATCCCGCCGTCGTCCGACGACATCGAGCAAGCCGACGCCAACGGTGCCGCCAAGGAGCAGGCGCCTCGCGGCCCTCTGCCCGAAGCGGATCTGCAGCTGGCGATTGGCAGGACCGGGCGGGAGTTTTCTATCTATCCGGCCGCCCTCGGCTACGATCTGCAGGAGGAACTCGAATTCCTCTCGCATCGTGCCATGGAGCCGAACATCTTCTTTTCCGCCCGCTTGCTCGCCCCCGCCATGCCGCGGGTGGAGGACAAGCAGGTGCGCTTCGCGCTGATCCGCGATGATAACGGCAATCGCAGCCGTCTGCGCCTGCTCATGCCGTTCACGGTCGAGAAACCGGGCTTCTCGGTCGGAGCGCCGATCATCCGCGCCTGGGCCAACCCATTTGGCCCGCTCGGCACGCCGCTCGTCGACGCGGAGGACGCAGCTGAGACCATCGACAACCTGCTCGAAGTGCTCGTGTCGCCGCGGGCGCGCATGCCCTCGATCCTGGTTTTCCCGGATATTCGCGTGAACGGCCGCTTCGCCCAGCTCGCCAAGGCTGTCGCGATCAGCCATGACCTTCCGATCGCGCTGAGCGGAACCGCCCAGCGGCCGATGCTGGAAAGCCTGGTCGATGGCGAGGCCTATCTCAAGCATGCGGTTTCCGCCCATCATTACCGCGAGATGCGTCGCCAGTGGCGCCACCTCGAACGCTTAGGCCCGGTGAACTACAATATCGCGCGCCAGCCGGAAGAGATCCGCCTGCGGATGGAGGAATTCCTGGCGCTGGAGGCGAAAGGCTGGAAGGGCAAGAAACGGACGGCGCTGATCAGTGACCGTTACCGTGCAGCCTTTGCCCGCGAAGCGATCACCAACCTCGCTGAAATCGACGCCGTTCGCATTCATACCATCGATCTGAACGGCCGGGCGATTGCATCGATCGTCGTCTTCCTGATGGCCGGCGAGGCGTATACCTGGAAGACCGCCTATGACGAGAGTCTTGCGCAGCATTCTCCCGGCAAGCTCCTGATCATGAAGCTGACGGAATGGCACCTGGACGATGCCAATATCGTCCGCACCGATTCCTGCGCTGTTCCCGACCATCCGATCATGAGCCGGCTATGGGAAGAACGCGAAGAGATGGGCAATCTCGTCATCGGCCTCAATCGCAACGCCGACCGCGACGTGCGCCAGGTCGCAGCCCAGCTGCATCTCTACCGCAATACCCGCAACATGGCGCGCATCCTGCGCGAGAAGATCATGCAGCTGACGGGCCGCGACGGCTGAGCTGCATATCCCGGCCTTGATAGTCTAACGACAAGCGAAAGCCGGGGCCATGTCATGACCCCGGCTTGCCTCATTCCTGAATGCTGGAGCGTTTCCGCTTTTTCTCCGAAACGCGAAACCGCTCAGATCCTTTAATCTTACGCAGTTCCGAACGCAAAACCGCTACGCACTTTTGCTGGAACTGCCCTAGCGCGAAGCGCTCATGCGCAGCATCCGACAGAGCTGCACGAGAGCCGGATCATAGCCGCCACCGGAAATCTGCGAGCAACGGGTGATCAGCCTGCGTTGTTCGCTGGGCGACATGCTGTCGAAGGCAGCACGTTGCGGACCGGTTAGGGCACCGCCTCCAATGGCGCCGGAGCCGGTACCACCCGTACCGATGCCGCCACCGGTACCGCCGCCGGCACCGGGCCCTCCACCGACGAGCTCCCCGCCGATCCCGACCTGGATGCCCGCGCCCGTGCCGGCCGTTCCGCCGACACGGGCACCAAGGCCCGCATTGACGCCATTGGTACCGCCGATCGACGCAGTCGCACCCGCATCGATCCCATCCGACGTTCTGGCGCCGGCGCCGGCATTCACGCCGCCGCTGCCTCCGATGGAAGCAGATGCACCGGCACCCAATCCGCCTGAACCGCTACTTCCTCCCGAGCCACCGACACTCGCCCCGGCGCCGACGCCGCCGGAACCGCCGAGCGACGCGCCGGCACTGACACCGCCGCCTCCGCCGATACTGGCGCCCGCATTGGCACCGTTTGCACCACCGACGGACGCGCCGGCCCCAAGGCCGCCATTACCGCCGCTGATCCCGGCACTGACACCATTGGCACCGCCGATCGATACGCTTTGCGCGACAGCGGGCACTGCCAGTGCCGCTGCGACGCAGGTCGACACAAGCACCAAACTAACTGACCTGTGCATGATATTCTCCTCCATGTGGTCCGCACGCTGCGGGCCGACGACGGGTATCAATGCGCATCCCGGCGCTTGTGTTTCAGAATGTTCTAATATAAATTCCACATAGGCTTAACGGCTTTTGCGCCCCATATCCCGGACGTCAGGAAGCAGGACATGCGGCCGCTGCATGCAGCATATTTTCGCGCACTTCCTCCTTGCACTTGGCCGACGGCGCATGATAGAGCGCTGATCACCCTCCGTGCCCCGTTGGCGGAATTGGTAGACGCGCCTGACTCAAAATCAGGTTCCGAGAGGAGTGCTGGTTCGATTCCGGCACGGGGCACCAGAATTCACCTACATTGAGAGGCAATCATGGATGTAGACCTGCTCAAAGCACTTCTGCGCCCCCGGAAACGCTCTCATTACCTCGGACGGGTTTGGAGAAGACAAGGCGCACTCGATCCGGCTCTTGTGACCAGCGGCTGTATTTCCGCTGGAATCAGCACGCTCGGCTACCGCTATCTTGATAAATATCCCGTCCTCCTCGATGTGAACGGGAGAAGCATTACCGAATCGGTCCTGCGTCACGGCCATTTCCAGTTCGATCTCTTCGAAGTCCTCAGCCAATTCTATCCGAGGCGGGACGTGCAGTTCATGCACATCGGTGCCAATATCGGAACGTCGTGCCTTAACGCGTTTGAAGCGGGCTTCCGCGACATTGTTGCTTTCGAGCCCGTTGGCCAAAACTTTTCTCTCTTGCAGCACAACGTATCAGGCTTGGGTGTCAAAACCCGACATCAGGCAGTCGGCACGGAACCGGGCCGACTGGAGATTCATCTCAGCCGTGGCAGCACCGGCAAGAACTCCTTCATGAGGGACTTCGGTGAAGGCTCGGAGGAGGTCGAAGTCGTGAGACTGGACGACGTCGTTGACTCCAAGCCGGGCTTTCTCTGGATCGACACCGAGGGATATGAGGTGCATGTGCTTCTCGGCGCCGAGAGCTACCTGGCCAACCATGCCGAGGGACTGTGCGTCGAGATAACGCCAAGCATGCTGAAGGATGAAGGAGTAGCCAAGCTCCAGACCATCCTCATCCGGCACTTCAAGCACTTCTACACGTCGTCCGGCCAGAAGATCGAGACACTCGACCTTGGAAGCCTAGTCGCCGATGGCCGACAGATAGACCTATTCGCCGTTAAGTAAAAGATCTTCGGGACGGCGCCTTCTTCCAACGGATCGAGGCGCTCACTCCTACTTTACGAGATGCGCTGCCGCCTTAGCAAGATCGATATCGCGCCGCTGCGCTATCGCGGCATTGAATTCCGGCTCGTCCGTCTTCGCTCCGGAACTGATCTTCAACACGGGAATGGCGGAGAGGTCGACCGTTTCAGGGATGCGTTCCGCGAGATCCTTTTGGGTCATGATGCGCTTCAGCAGCAGCGCGCCCTTCATTGAGATCTTCGGCGTGAAATCCCAGATCCGGGCAGCCTTGCGATCCGTTCGAACGACATATTCGAACATGTACATGACCCAGAAATAGTGAAGCAGCTTGCCGCGCTTGCCGTAGTAGCGCTCCATCCTCTCGGCCCAGCGCGTCACGAGATAATTGCCCGGCAGCGCCGCTAGAAACCAGTTCTGCATCACGCGACCTGGATAGGTGTCTGGAAAGGCAAAGAATCCGCTCTGCATCAGCGGCGGCAGCCAGTTGTCGAGCGGCATCTGGCAGAAGCTGGTGGCATCCGCCCAGACCCCGCCATGATCCCGTAGCAGGGCGACGCGAATGAGGTCCGCCTTCCACTGTATCTTCCGCATACCACCCGCCTGCGGCAGGCTCACGAATTCGTCGAGGTTGTCGTCGGATAAAAGCCGCACATCCCACCCGGGATTGTGCCGGATCCAGCTCGCGACCGAAGCCTGGACCACAGGCGGCGCCTGATCGAGCGGCTTGTCCCAATAGAGCCAGATCGTCTTCGGCAGGCGCTTCGGCAGTGCGTCGATCGCCCAGTTGTAATTCTGGACATGCAGCTTGCGCTTGCCCACGAATGTGCGGCGGATCGAGTGGGCGATCTTTTTCCAGATCAGGAACGCGTCGAAAATAGGCATCGTCACGGGCGTATTCCTATCTCTCGAAATCGATCTTCGTCATGAACCCCAGGTCAACCAGTTGCGCGCCGTCGCGGAACTGCCACGAATGTTCGTCGACCAGTTCCAGCTCGCCCGAACTCTGGAGCTCCGACATCATCGCCTTGTAGTGTTCCGAATCGTTATAGTGCTGCTTGCCCTGAGCCGCCTCGGCGATCTTCTCGCGGTAGTTGGTGAAGAACTTGAAGTGAAGCAGCGCGCCCCACATCGCGCCGAAATTCCGGTCATATGGCAGGGGGCGGTGCAGGCTGCTGCCGAAGAAGCAGGTATCGTCCCAGAAAATCACCGGATACTTGATGAGCTGGTTGTCTTCATTGAAGCGACGGCGCCGCGGGCCGCCCTGGATGCTCAACCCGCGCCTCTCGGCTTCGCAGCTGTAACCTTCGCCGTCAAAATGATTGGAAAAGACCCATGGCATGTCCGCCTCGGCTCCCGGCTCGCGCGCACCCGGCCCCGAATACATGTCGATCATCGGCGAAGGCAGGCGCCTCGCACCTTCCCTTTCCAGCACGCGAATGAGTGCCCGCAGCGGTTGCCGTTCCCACTGGTCGTAGAGCAGGAATTCATCCGAATCGACATTCAGATACCAGCGGTCCTTTCCATAGTGGCGAAACAGCTGTTCGCGCCAGCGGCGACCGCGCCGTGCCTCTCCAAAACGCAGCGGCGAGGTCCACAAGTCCACATCCGGCTGGGCCAAAAGATAGTCGCGCGTTCCGTCCTGCGAGACGTCGTCGACGCAGATGAAGCGTGTCACGCCGAGGCGGCGGTAATGCCTGAGGAAGAACGGCAGGATGGTCAGGTCGTTGTGGGTGACGAAAACCAGCGGCAGGTCTTCGGGCGACAGAGGCTTGACCGCTGCGGCGGGCGCAAGCGGGACATCCTGAGTGTCACGACGTTCGCGCCGGGTGATGCGCCATGTCTCATAGGCCGTGCGCAGCCTGTCTTTCATGCTCCGACGGATATCGGGTCGACCGTTCCTGAAAGGGTAGTCCACTCTGTTCACCTGCCTGTTGGGCAAAACACATGATGCGGCGGCAGTCCGGCCGGCACATCTTTGCCCGTCTCGTACTAAACAAGACGGGCGCTGGCAATCGGAGGCTCCCTGCAGCCCCCTTGCGGCCTTCAGTCAACGATCACGCGAATGTGCCGGAAACGGCGGCGCCCGTGGCCGCGTCCACCGGTTTACAGAAAGGCCCGTCATGCTCTACAGCTTCGCCACGATGCCGTCACACCGGTCATCCATGCAGTGCATGGCCGGCTCGACGGTGAGCAGCAAGGAGAGCCCCATGGCGCTGACAACCACCGCCCCGACCAACCGCCCCGGCACCGGCCATGCGATACTCGTAACGCTCGGCATGGCGGCGGCCGTCGGCGGCGCTCTCGGTTTCCAATATCTCGGCGGTTACATTCCCTGCGCTCTCTGCCTGCTGCAGCGCGACCCCTATTATTTCGGCATTCCCGTCGGCATTCTTGCCATCGGCTCGGCCGCCTTCGGGCTTCCGGCCTGGATTACCCGCGTGCTGCTGATCATCGTCGGCATTATGATGCTCGTGGGCGCCGGCATGGGCGTCTACCATTCGGGCGTCGAATGGAGCTTCTGGCCGGGACCGGCAAGTTGCGGCGGCGGCGCGGGCGTCACCACCAATGCCGGCAATCTGCTGGGCGACCTCAACACCGTGCACGGCCCGTCCTGCACGGAGGCTGCCCTTCGCGTGCTCGGCCTCTCCTTCGCCGGCTGGAACGTCATCGCCAGCGTCGTGCTCGCCGCTATCGCCTTCATCGGCGCGAAAAAGGCCGCTTGAGTTAAATCAAGCCAGTTTACGAGAGGCACTCTCCCCTCATTCCTCCGCCCCCACGGCTTCGCCGACGGGATGTCACGGGAATCCTGCCATATGAAGGGCTTCGCGTAAAAGGGTCTCTTGCGCCGCAGACGCGGCGCTGCCGGATTCCTGTGACGATCACAGGAATGAGGAAGAAGACGGCGCCTTACGGCTGCAGCTCAGTATCCCAGTAGAGATAATCCATCCAGCTTTCGTGCAGATAGTTCGGCGGAAAGAGCCGGCCGTTATTGTGCAGGTCCTGCACGCTTGGCGGATAGGGCTTCTGGTGCGGGAACATGCCTGCCTGCTTGGGCAACTTGCTGCCCTTCCTGAGATTGCAGGGCGAACAGGCCGCGACCACGTTTTCCCAAGTTGTCTCGCCGCCATGGGCGCGCGGGATGACGTGGTCGAAGGTCAGGTCGTCATGCGCACCGCAATACTGGCATTCGAACTTATCCCGCAGGAACACATTGAAGCGGGTGAAGGCGGGGTTACGGGTCGGCTGGACATAGGTCTTGAGGCTGACGACGCTTGGCAGCTTCATCGTGAAACTGGGTGAACAGACCGAATGTTCGTATTCGGCGATGATGTTCACACGGTCAAGAAAGACCGCCTTGATCGCGTCCTGCCAGGACCACAACGACAAGGGATAGTAACTCAGCGGCCGGTAGTCAGCGTTCAGGACGAGCGCCGGCAAGGCCTGCGGGGAGACTGCAATCGTCAAATGACGCTCCTACCCGATTCGGCATCTATCTCCTCTATATTAGGTCCGTTGTTACAGGATTGTGAAGCCCAATAAATGCAGTGGCTTCGTTCACCGAAGCTTCGCACAGATTTAAGCGATCGGCAGGCCATTGCGCCGCATGGCGACGGCATAATAGGCCCAGAACAGGCGGGCCGCGATGGATCGGTGTGGCGCCCATTGCGCGGCCATCGCAGCCAGCGCTTTCGAATCGGGCCGCGTGTCCATGCCGAAAGCACGGCCGACGGATGCCTGCAGCGCCACGTCGCCGGACGGGAAGACATCCGGATGGCCGGCGCAGAACATTAGGTAGACCTGCGCCGTCCAGGGGCCAATGCCGGGCAGCGACGTCAGCCTTTTCATCGCCTCGCCACCGTCCAGCTCACAGATGCCGTGCAGATCGACTGTTTCGTCGAGGACAGCCTGCGACAGTGCCATCAGGGTCGCAGCCTTTGCCCTGGAGAGGCCGAATGTGGCGATGACGTCGGGGCCGAGCGCGGCATAGGCCGGCGCCGTCACCGGACCGGCCGCTGCAATCCTGCGCCAGATCGCATCGGCACTGGCGCGCGAAACCATCTGCGACACGATGATCGAGGCAAGACCGGCAAAGCCCGGCTCGGAGAGACGCAAGGGAAGCGGACCGGCCAGTTCGGCGATCGGCGCAAGCCGGGTGTCGAGCAGCAATAATTGCTCAAGCCCGGCCGCGACATCCGCTTCGCATGTTATGATCCGCACCGATCCATTCTCCCGTTGGCCCTTGGGCCCAAAGCATGGCAGAAGACTGCATGCCGACCCGACATCCTGCCCCTTACCCTGATAGCCCTGTCTTCCGCTTCGCGCCAAGCCCGAATGGGCTCCTGCATCTCGGCCATGCGCTTTCCGCACTCATGAACCACGACATGGCAAGCGCGCAGGGCGGCCGTTTCCTGCTGCGCATCGAAGACATAGATGTGGCGCGCTGCACACCCGAATTCGAAGAGATGATCTATCGGGATCTCGCCTGGCTCGGCCTCACCTGGGAGATGCCGGTGCGGCGGCAGTCGGAGCATTTCGATTTCTACCGGCAGGCGCTGGACCGGCTGCAGGATATGGGCCTCGTCTATCCCGCTTTCATGACCCGCGGCGAGGTGAAGTCGCGCGTGGCAGACTACGAGCGCGGCGGCGGTAGCTGGCCGCGTGATCCGGATGGTTCGCCGCTCTATCCGCACGACGACCGGCATCGAAGCGAAACCGAAAGGCGGCAACTGATCGCCGAGGGTGTTCGGCATGCTTACCGGCTGGATATGGACAGGGCGATGGCGGCGGCCGGAAAAGCGCTTTCCTGGAAGGAGACCGGTGAAGACCGTATCCGGGAGGTTACAGCTGATCCGGGTCTATGGGGCGATGTCGTGCTGTCGCGCTCGGATGCGCCGTCGAGCTATCATCTCTCCGTCGTGACGGACGACGCGCTTCAGGGCATCACCCATGTGGTACGCGGGCAGGACCTGTCTGCCTCGACCGCCGTGCACCGGCTGCTGCAGGTACTGCTCGATCTTCCCGAACCGGTCTATCACCACCATCGGCTGATATTGGACAGCGACGGGCGGAAGCTTTCAAAAAGCGAGGGTTCAACCGGAATTGCGATTCTTCGAGACGAAGGTCTCCTCGCCGACGACATTCGCCGCCTTGTCGGCCTCTAGGCTTTGCGCCCGGCGCACCTTTCGCTGCCGCTTGACCTGCTTGACCACCGAATAGACCTTGTACTTGAGGATCGCAGCATTGAACTCGGCGCCAAGCATGAAGATCACGCCGACCATATAGAGAAACACGAGCACGATCATGATCGACGCCAGGCCCGCATAGGTCGCGGCATAATTGGCGAAGGTCGAGAGATAGGCGGCGAAGCCGAAGCCGAAGGCGGTCCAGAGCACCACGGTGAGCGCGACGCCCGGCAGGATGTCGATCAGCCGGCGATGGCCGGCTGGCAGCCATTTATGCGAACCGAGCAGGCCGATCATCAGCAGAAGCGCCGTGCCGATCAGGCCCCAGTTGGCGACGGTATTCAGATCACCGATTAGCCAGGGAAGATCGCTTATCAGCCAGGAGAATCGTGTCTGGGCGAACCGGCTGGCGATGGGGACGGCCAGGAGCAGGATGCTGATGACGGCAAAGATCATGACCGCCAGGATGACATAACCGAGGCTGGCGAGGCGCGTCACATACCAGGGCCGCGTTTCCGTCACCCGGTACGCGCGATTGAGGGAAACGCGCACGGCCTCCACCCCGTTCGAGGCGAAATAGGCGGCCGCCAGAACCGAGACGGTGAGCAACCCGCCACGCGGCATTTCAAGCACCCGCTGAATTTCAGACGCGATCGGATCGGCGATATCCGCCGGCCAGGCGTCGAACATCACATGCAGCGTCGTTTCGGAAAATCCGCCCGCGCCGAGGAAACCGGCCAATGCCGTACCGAAGATCAGGAAGGGGAAAAGCGCCAGCAGGCCGGACAGCGCGACATGGCTCGCCATTGCCCAGCCGTCGTCCTCGGAGAAATGCCAATAGGCATCCCACAATACCTTGAAGGCCAATCGGTGCCATCGTGGCCGACGCATCTCTTCCGACAATGAACACTCCGTTGTGACTTCCGGCGAAATATGGGAGGAACACCGCCACTTGTACAGGTAAGCCGGGATATACTTAACAATGACTGCCACAAGAACGATCATCGTCACCGGCTGTTCCTCCGGCATCGGCGCATACTGCGCAAGAGCATTGAAGGCAGACGGCTGGCGCGTCTTCGCCACCGTGCGCCGGGACGAAGACCTCGCAGCACTCGAAGCCGACGGGATCGAGGCGCTGGTCATGGACTATACGAAACCCGAGACGATCGCCCGGCTGGTCGAGGCCGTTGCAGACAGGACGGGAGGCCGGATCGACGCGCTGTTCAACAACGGCGCCTATGGCCAGCCCGGTGCCGTCGAGGACCTGACGACCGACGTGCTGCGCGAGCAGTTCGAGACCAATGTCTTCGGCTGGCATGAACTGACCCGCCGCGTCATTCCGATGATGCGGACGCAGGGAAAGGGCCGGATCGTCAATTGCTCGTCCATCCTCGGCATCGTTCCCTATCGCTATCGTGGTGCCTATACGGCCTCCAAATATGCGCTGGAGGGGCTGACAGTGACCATGCGCATGGAGCTTGAAGGCAGCGGCATCGGGGTCAGCCTGATCGAGCCGGGTCCGATCGAATCGCGCTTCACGGCCAATGCGCTGGCCAAGATCAACGATCACATCGATCTCGAAGGCTCGGCCCATGCGGCCGAATACAGGCGCCAGTTGAGACGGCTCGATGGAAGCGGCCCGGTTAATCGCCACAGGCTCGGCCCCGACGCGGTCCATGAGGTTCTCCGCCAGGCCCTCAACAGCCCTCGTCCGCGCCCGCACTATCTGGTAACCAGACCTGCCAAACAGGGCGCGTTGTTGAAGAGGCTGCTTCCCGCTTCGCTTTTCTATACGCTGTTGAAGCGGTTCGACTGACGGGAGGAGCCCGATGTCTACATTCACCACCATTCTCACCGTGATCGTGATGGGCCTCGTCGTGCTCGTCCTGATCCGCGGGCTGTTCACGATGATGAAGGGCCAGGACGCCAACCGGTCCAACAAACTGATGCAGCTTCGGCTGGTTCTGCAGGCGGTCGCGATCGTGCTCATCATGCTGACGCTCTGGATCACCGGCGGCGGCAGGCCCACCTGAGGAACGGCAAGACCATGGTCAAACTCAACAAGATCTATACCCGCACCGGCGACAAGGGCACGACAGGGCTCGTCTCGGGACCGCGCCGTGAAAAGTTCGACCTGCGCGTCGAAGCCTATGGCACGGTCGACGAGGCCAATTCCGCCGTCGGCCTTGCCCGCCTCCACACCGCCGGTGTGGACGAACTGGATGTCATGCTGGTGCGCATCCAGAACGACCTGTTCGACCTCGGCTCCGACCTCGCCACGCCCGACACGGGCGAAGAGCTCGATTACGAGCCGCTTCGCATCATCGAGGCGCAGGCGGAGCGGCTGGAGCGCGAGATCGACAGCCTGAACGGCGAGCTTGATCCGCTGACATCCTTCGTCCTGCCGGGCGGCACGGCCGCGGCCGCGCATCTGCACATGGCCCGCACGGTGGCGCGGCGCGCCGAACGGCTGATGGTCGAACTGTCCCGCCAGGAACGGGTCGGCGAGGCGGCGCTGAAATACATCAACCGCCTTTCGGACTTCCTGTTCGTTGCGGCCCGCTTTGCCAACGATCGCGGACAGGCTGATATTTTGTGGGTTCCGGGGAAGCACAGGTGAGTGGCTACGCTAAGGATAAGCGGGCCCAGCCTCCCTCATTCCTACGCTTGTCACAGGAATCCAGCCAGCCCAAGTCATTGGGCTGAGAAAAACTCTTTCGCCGCGCAGACGCGCGCCGACTGGATCCCTGTGACAAGCACAGGGATGAGGGCAGAACGTGTGGAGACGTTAGATGTTCATTCCGCTGCATGACGCGAACCAGCTGAGATACATCAAGGTGCAATACGTCACGATCGGGCTGATCGTCCTCAACGTACTGGCATGGCTGTTCACGACGCTGGCCCCTTCCGACCAGTCGGAGCGGGCGGCGATGGCGCTGGGCTTCATCCCGGCGCTGATCTTCGATCATGCGGTACTGGACCCGTCGCTCGTCATCGTGCCGGAAGACGCAACTTTTCTGACCTACGCATTTCTCCATATCGACTTCTGGCATCTGGCGCCGAACATGCTGTTCCTTTGGGTCTTCGGCGACAATGTCGAGGATGCTCTGGGCCATGTCCGCTTTCTTGTCTTCTATCTGCTTTGTGCCGCAGCGGGTGCAGCACTCCACGGGCTTGTCGGCCCCTCGTCTGAAGGCCCGCTGATCGGCGCATCCGGTGCTGTGGCAGGCGTGGTCGCTGCCTATTTCCTGCTGCATCCGAAGGTGCGAGTCTGGGTGCTGGTGCTGTTCCGTATTCCACTTCCGCTGCCCGCCTTTATCCCGCTGGCGCTCTGGATCGGCCAGCAATTCGTCATGCTGGCGCTCGAACTCGATGGCATGGTCTCCTGGGGCGCCCATGTGGGCGGCATCGTTGCCGGTGCGCTGCTGGTTCTCGTCATGCGGCGCAAGGGCGTGCCGCTGTTCGACAGGCAGATCGTCACACCCCGTGCCGTCCGGCACAGAACGAGCGTTCCGCGGGTGGGCACCCTTGCCGAATAGGGATATGAGAAATGCGCAAGTGCCGGCATGGAATTCGAGTGCAAATCGCGTTGTGTTCGGCCGAAAAATGCGTATCCATGTCGCCCACTGACAATTGAGGAGATGGCAAATGTCGCAATTTGCCGTCAGTGAAAGTCAAGGAAGGACCCCATGAAGATCCTGGTGCCTGTCAAGCGAGTGGTCGATTACAACGTGAAGATCCGGGTGAAGCCGGATGGTACGGGCGTCGAGCTGGCCAATGTGAAGATGTCGATGAACCCGTTCGACGAAATTTCCGTCGAAGAGGCTCTTCGCCTGAAGGAAGCAGGCAAGGCGGAAGAGGTGATCGTCGTTTCGATCGGCCCGGCCAAGGCGGAAGAAACGCTGCGCACCGCACTCGCCATGGGCGCCGACTGCGCGATCCTGGTCGAGACGGATGACCTCGTCGAGCCGCTCGCCGTCGCCAAGATCCTGAAGGGCGTCGTCGATGCCGAACAGCCCGGCCTGATCATCGTCGGCAAGCAGGCGATCGATGACGATGCAAACCAGACCGGCCAGATGCTCGCGGCCCTGCTCGGCTCCGCCCAGGCGACCTTCGCTTCCAAGATCGAGCTTTCCGCCGACAAGGCGACCGTGACGCGCGAAGTCGATGGCGGCCTGCAGACGATCGAAGTCACGCTCCCGGCCGTCGTCACCACCGACCTTCGCCTGAACGAGCCGCGCTACGCCTCGCTGCCGAACATCATGAAGGCCAAGAAGAAGCCGCTCGACAAGAAGTCGCCTGCCGATTTCGGCGTCGATACCGCGCCGCGCCTGAAGGTGTTGAAGACGGAAGAGCCGGGCGGCCGCAAGGCGGGCGTCAAGGTTTCGAGCGTCGAAGAGCTGGTTTCCAGCCTCAAGACCGCCGGCGTGATCTAAGGGACAGGAGAGAACATCATGGCCATTCTTCTTTTCGCCGAACACGACAATGCAAGCCTCTCCGACCAGACCGCCAAGGCGCTGACCGCGGCCACCCAGATCGGTGGCGACGTGCATATTCTGGTCGCGGGATCCGGTGCGCAGGCTGCGGCCGATGCCGCCGCCAAGCTCGCCGGCGTCTCCAAGGTTCTGCTTGCCGACGACGCGAGCCTTGCCAACAACCTCGCCGAACCGGTCGCGGCCCTCATCGTTTCGCTGGCGCCTGCCTATGACACGATCATCGCGCCGGCCACGACCTCGGCCAAGAACATCATGCCGCGCGTCGCAGCCCTGCTCGACGTGATGCAGGTGTCGGAAATCATCGAGGTCGTGTCGGCCGACACGTTCAAGCGCCCGATCTATGCCGGCAACGCGATCCAGACCGTCCAGTCGACCGACGCCAGACGAGTCATCACCGTGCGCACGGCATCCTTTGCCGCGGCGGGCGAAGGTGGCTCGGCTTCCGTCGAAAGCGCCTCGGCTGCCGCAAACCCGGGCGTATCGAGCTTCGTTTCCGACGCGCTCTCCTCTTCGGAGCGCCCGGAGCTGACCTCGGCAAAAATCATCATCTCGGGCGGCCGTGCACTCGGTTCCTCGGAAAAGTTCCAGGAGGTCATCCTGCCGGTGGCCGACAAGCTGGGTGCTGCCGTCGGCGCATCCCGCGCCGCCGTCGATGCGGGTTATGCCCCGAACGACTGGCAGGTCGGCCAGACCGGCAAGGTCGTTGCGCCGCAGCTCTATATCGCGGTCGGCATTTCCGGCGCGATCCAGCATCTCGCCGGCATGAAGGATTCCAAGGTCATCGTCGCCATCAACAAGGACGAGGAAGCACCGATCTTCCAGGTCGCCGATTACGGCCTCGTCGGCGATCTCTTCGACATCCTGCCGAAGCTCGAAAAGGCGCTTTGAGCATCTGACTTTTCGCAAGCGCGAAAAGTGCTGGAAAAACGCGCTATAGCGGAATAAAAATCTTGCCGGGCGGCCAACGGGCGTCCGGCATTTTCATAAAGGGCCGCGCAATGCGACGCTGGCCCAAAGGGAGCGAGGCAAAGGCATCGTCATGAAGAATATCGGCGTCATAGGCGCAGGCCAGATGGGTTGTGGAATTGCACATGTTTCGGCGCTGGCCGGCTACAATGTGCAGATGTACGACCTGTCGAAGGACCGCATCGAAGGCGCTCTCGCGACGATCAACGGCAATCTTGCCCGCCAGGTTTCCAACGGCAAGCTGTCCGACGAGGACCGCAACGCCGCGCTTTCCCGCATCTCGGGCTCGGCCGATGTCAACGATCTGGCACCGATGGACATGGTCATCGAGGCCGCGACTGAAGACGAAAGCGTCAAGCGCAAGATCTATGCGCAGGTCTGCCCCGTGCTGAAGCCGGAAGCGCTGCTGGCCACCAATACGTCCTCGCTTTCGATCACCCGGCTTGCCGCCGCAACCGACCGGCCGGAACGCTTCATGGGCATCCATTTCATGAACCCGGTGCCGGTGATGAAGCTGGTCGAACTGGTACGCGGCATCGCCACCGACGAGCCGACCTTCCGCGCCGCCAAGGAATATGTGACGGCGCTCGACAAGACGACGACCGTCGCCGAAGATTTTCCGGCCTTCATCGTCAACCGCATCCTGCTGCCGATGATCAACGAGGCGATCTACACGCTCTATGAAGGCGTCGGCTCGGTCGAGGCGATCGACACCGCGATGAAACTCGGCGCCAACCATCCGATGGGCCCGCTGCAGCTCGCCGATTTCATCGGCCTCGACACCTGTCTGTCGATCATGCAGGTGCTGCATGACGGCCTCGCCGACAGCAAGTACCGCCCCTGCCCGCTTCTGGTAAAATATGTCGAAGCCGGCTGGCTCGGCCGCAAATCCGGCCGCGGCTTCTACGACTATCGCGGCGAGACGCCGGTTCCGACCCGCTAAACAATTGGATCACGGCAAAGGGCCGACGATCGCCTGATCGTTCTTCGCGGCGATTGCAGGGATATTGTCCGCGCGCGGTTCGGGCGCGTTGTGCATGTCCCTGAAGAATTCCTCGTGGCGGCGTGGCGTCGACACGAGGATATGCTTTGCCGGCTCGTTCCCCACATTGCTGAACCCATGCACGACGCCGCGCGCCACCTGCACGCGGGCGCCGACCGGCACCAGATGCGTTTCCTCTCCGATCAGATATCTGATCTCGCCGGAGAGCACGATGAACAGCTTGTCCTCCGTCATGGAAATATGCGCCGGCGCCCCGTAGCCGGGCTGGATCGTCATTTCCAGCATGGTGAAGGGAGACGGATAGGGATTGAGGATCCTCGTCTTCATCCCGGCAAATTCTGTGGTCTCGAAATCGAGCGTGATACCAGTTTCCATCGCAGCCTCTGATACGCGGTTGCAGCAGGGGCTCTGTCAGCCCTAGCAAACCAACCTATGGACGCGATAAATCGCCAACAAGGTTGGCAGGCCACCGAATTTCAAACGCAATCAGTTAGATCAGCGGCAGCACTATTTCATCCGACCGGATGAACGCTTAGGCCTGCATGATATCCGTGCGGGAGAAGTCGTTGCCCTTGAACAGCAAGGACACGCCGCGAACCTTCGCGCATGCGTAGGACATGCAATCTGCAAGATTGAGCTGGGCACGGTGACCGCGCCCTTTGCCGTATCGTGCGAAGGCACCAACCGCCGCAGTCGCCACGACGTCATCGATCGGCATGACCGCGACCTGCGCCTCCGCAAGCAGGCGTCCGATACGGGCTTCGACCAGGATGGGATCGATATCCAGCATGGTGGCGAGGCGCATGGATGCTTCAAGTATGACGAGGCCGGATGTCAGGCATCCTGCCGATTTCTCGATACGTTCTGCGTAGTGAGCCGCATCGGGCTCGTCAGCGAGGAGAGCAACAATCACCGACGTGTCGATGAACATCAGGGCTGGCCCCACATGTCGTCGATTTCCCGCTTGCTCGGCATGCGACCATTCGGCCCGGCCTGAGCCTTCAGCTCATCCGCCATGCGCGCGATCCGTTGCGAAAGCGGGACTTTGGCAGTTTCCCGCTTCAACTCTTCCTCAAGTGCCTGGATGACGGCTGTCGTCATCGTCACCTTGCGCTTCCTGGCAAGCTCTTCGGCAAGTTCTCGGGCTCGCTCATCACGAATTTGAAGGGTCATGGGCCTGCTCCAGCGATAATGCCGGATAGTATCATTACAAATGACAGCCGTCATCCATACAAATTAGTGGTCAAACGCCCTTCACGGCCTTTACCAGCGCCTTGGCATCCTCGCTGTCCCAGGCAGCGGGGCCGTTCATCGAGCCGATCAGGCAGCCCTTTTTATCGAGGATCAGTGTCGCGGGCAGGCCGAAGGCGAGACCTTCCTTCTTCAGCGTGTTGAATACGCCCATCGAGCTGTCGCGGTAGAAGGAAAGCTTGTCGAGCTTGTAGTCCTGATAGAAATTCTTCGGCTTCTGGTCGCTGCCGGTATCGATATTGACCGCCACGACCTCGAAGTCACTGCCGCCCATCGTGCTCTGCAGCGCATTGAGTGCCGGCATTTCTTCGCGGCACGGCACGCACCATGTGGCCCAGAGATTGAGCAGCACCGTTTTGCCGGCGAGATCGACGGTCTTCAAATCCTGCCCCTCAGGCCCCTTGAAGCTCAAGTCGAGCGGCCGCGGCGGCTGCGCTTCGACCATTGCTGCGACCTCGCCCTTGGAGAAGGCGGCAACCGACTTGGCGAGATCGACCGCGCCCTTGCATTGCCCGGCGGAGGCGGCCATTTGGCTTCCCGAGCCGCCCTCCATGCCATTGCCAGACCCTGTGTTCCTCACGTATACCGCCACGGCACCGGCAAGGATCCCTGCGACGGCGGCAATCATGATCAATCGGGCGGACGGGAGACCAAGCGGTCTTTTGGACGTCATTACAAAACTCCAGGACTGATATCTCATGGCCGATACGAAGGACGCGACATCTTCCAACCAGATGTGGGGCGGGCGCTTCGCTTCCGGGCCGGATGCGATCATGGAGGAGATAAATGCCTCGATCGGTTTCGACAAGAAGCTGTTCGCCCAGGATATTCGCGGCTCGATCGCCCATGCGACCATGCTGGCCGAAAAGGGCATCATTTCGCCCGAAGATAAAGACCAGATCGTATCCGGCCTGAACACGATCCTGTCAGAGATCGAAAGCGGCCAGTTCGAATTCTCCCGCAAGCTCGAAGACATTCACATGAATGTCGAGGCGCGGCTCGCAACCCTGATCGGCCCGGCTGCCGGCCGCCTGCACACCGCCCGTTCGCGCAACGACCAGGTCGCGCTCGACTTCCGCCTCTGGGTCAAGGAAGAGCTTACCAAGACCGAGCGCATGCTGACCGACCTGATCGCAGCCTTCCTCGATCGCGCCGAAGAGCATGCCGAAACCGTCATGCCGGGCTTCACCCATCTGCAGACCGCCCAGCCGGTCACCTTCGGCCATCACTGCATGGCCTATGTGGAAATGTTCGGCCGTGACCGCGCCCGCGTGCGCCATGCGATCGACCACCTGGACGAAAGCCCGATCGGTGCCGCTGCACTTGCCGGCACCGGCTTCCCGATCGATCGCCACATGACGGCGAAGGCCCTCGGCTTCCGCGAGCCGACCCGCAACTCGATCGACACCGTCTCCGACCGCGATTTCGCGCTGGAATTTCTCTCGGTCGCGGCGATCTGCGCCATGCACCTGTCGCGTCTGGCCGAGGAAATCGTCATCTGGTCGACGCCGCAATTCGGCTTCGTGCGCCTGTCCGACGCGTTTTCGACCGGCTCCTCGATCATGCCGCAGAAGAAGAACCCGGATGCCGCCGAACTGGTGCGCGCCAAGACCGGCCGCATCAACGGCTCGCTGGTGGCGCTCTTAACCGTCATGAAGGGTCTGCCGCTCGCCTATTCCAAGGACATGCAAGAAGACAAGGAACAGGTCTTCGATGCCGCCGAGAACCTGGAACTGGCGATTGCCGCCATGACCGGCATGATGCGCGACATGACGATCCGCGAAGACCGCATGCGCGCCGCCGCCGGCTCCGGCTACTCGACCGCCACCGATCTGGCCGACTGGCTGGTGCGCGAGGCGGGCCTGCCCTTCCGCGACGCCCACCATGCAACCGGCCATGCCGTGGCACTGGCCGAAAAGAAGGGCTGCGAGCTTGCCGAACTCTCGCTGGACGAGCTTAAGGCGATCAACCCGGCGATCAACGACAAGGTCTTCGACGTGTTGACGGTCGACGCCTCCGTTGCCAGCCGCCAGAGTTTTGGCGGCACGGCGCCGTCGGAGGTCAGGAAGCAGATCGCCTACTGGCGCGGCCGCAACTGAGCCCGAAATCCGCAACCATCCGGCAAGCCGGATTAAAGACTGCACAAGCGCGCGGAACTTCGCTATGAAAGTTCCCGCCCCCATGTGCCGGAGAAGGAAGAGAATGTCGAAGTCGCTGGTCAAAATTGCCCGCATCACCTTTGCGCTGAGCCTTGCCGGCGTCGTTGTCGTCGGCTGCGGCCGTAAGGGTGATCTCGACCGCCCGAGCACGCCGGTGGAACAGCAGAACGTCCGCAAGACGACCGAGCAGAAGAACCGGCCCGTTCCCGAGCGGCCCTTCGTCCTCGACCCGCTCCTGTAGTTCGACGCCCCCTAATTCTCGAGAATTGCCGTGAACCATTTCCAGTATATCGACGGCGTGCTGCACGCCGAGAACGTTGCCATTCCCGAGATCGCCAAGACTGTCGGCACGCCCTTCTACATCTATTCGACCGCGACGCTAGAGCGTCACTACAAGGTCTTCGCCAAGGCCTTCGACGGCGTCGATGCCATGGTCTGCTACGCGATGAAGGCCAATTCCAACCAGGCGGTGCTGAAGACGCTCGCCCGGCTCGGCGCCGGTGCCGACGTAGTCTCTGGCGGTGAGCTGCGCCGCGCGCTGGCGGCTGGCATCCCGGCCGAGCGCATCGTCTTTTCCGGTGTCGGCAAGACCGTGGCCGAGATGGATTTCGCCCTTGAGGCCGGCATCTACTGCTTCAACGTCGAATCCGAGCCGGAACTGGAGGTGCTGAACCTGCGCGCCATTAAGGCAGGCAAGAAGGCGCATGTCTCCTTCCGCATCAACCCGGATGTCGACGCCCGCACCCATGCGAAAATCTCGACGGGCAAGAAGGAAAACAAGTTCGGCATTTCCTACAAGCGCGCCCGCGACGTCTATGCCCATGCCGCGACGCTTGATGGCATCGAGGTGACCGGCATCGACATGCATATCGGCAGCCAGATCACCGAGTTGCAGCCATTCCGCGATGCCTTCAAGCTGCTGCGCGAACTGGTCGACACGCTGCGCGCCGATGGCCATGGCATTACCCATGTGGATGTCGGCGGCGGTCTCGGCATTCCCTATCACGCCGACAACAACCCGCCGCCGGAACCGACCGCCTATGCCGAGATCGTGACCGACGAGCTGAAAAGCCTCGGCTGCCGGATCGTCACCGAGCCGGGTCGCCTGATCGTCGGCAATGCCGGCATTCTGGTCACCGAAGTGCTCTATGTGAAGGATGCGGGCGAAAAGACCTTCGTTATCGTCGACGGCGCCATGAACGATTTGATCCGCCCGACGCTTTACGACGCCTATCACGGCGTGCGCCCGGTCGTCGTGCCGGACAAGGATGTCCCGCATGTGAAGGCCGATCTCGTTGGCCCCGTCTGCGAAACAGGCGATTACCTGGCGCTCGACCGGGACATGGCGGTGCCGAAGCCTGGCGACCTGTTTGCCGTCTCGTCCGCCGGTGCCTATGGCGCCGTGCAGGCCGGAACCTACAATACGAGGCTCTTGGTTCCCGAAGTCCTGGTCCGGGGTTCCGAGTTCCACGTCATCCGTCCGCGCGGCACGTATGAAGAGCTGATCGCCCTCGATTCCATGCCATCCTGGCTGGGTTAGAGCCTTTCTTCGCGTCTGACGCGACATTCACAATTGCGGGAAACCGCCCGAAATATGGGGGCCGGCGCACGCCTGCCCTCGTCTTCGCCACAAAGACTGCTATCTTGAAAGCTTGTTCGCGCCGCCACGATTGGAGACGGACCGCATGAGCGCTACCCGCAAAGGTGCCTTCGAGACGCATACGACGCTCGCCCGCCGCGTGGCCTTGAAACGTTCCTTCGCCCGGTTCGTCCTTTTCTGCGAACGCGCTTTGCCGCTTGCGATCGCTCCGCTCGGCGTCGCCGCCCTCTTCATTTCGGCATCCTGGTTCGGCATCTTCCGCGTCTCGCCGAACTGGCTGCGCTGGATCCTGCTTGCCGCCTTCGCGCTCGGCTTCGTCTACACCCTCCTGCCGCTCACGCGTGTGCGCTGGCCGGATGCCGATGACGCCGACCGGCTGCTCGAGGACCGCAACAACCTGCCGCACCAGCCCGTCGGCGTGCAGGAAGACGAGCCGGCTTTCGAAACCCCGTTCTCGCGCGCGCTGTGGAAAGAGCACCAGATCCGCATGGCGGAACGCATTGCCGCGCTCGACACCGGCATGCCGCGCCCGGATATCGCACGCCATGACCGGTTTGCCCTGCGCGCCGTTCCCGCGCTAGTCTTCGCCATCGCCTTCGGCTATTCCTTCTCCAATGGCGGCGGCGGCATCGGCGACGCCTTCCAGCCTGCGCCGGCAGCCCCGAGCATCAATCCGGATCTGCGCATCGATGCCTGGCTGACGCCGCCTTCCTATACCGGTCGTGCGCCGATCTTCCTGACCGGCCAGCAGGCGCAGAACAATGCAGGCCCGGTCTCCATTCCGCAGAACTCGGCGCTGACCGTCCGCGTGACGGGCGGTGAAGGCGAAGAGGCAGTGGTCTTTTCGCCGGCAGAGGGCGACGCTGCCACACTGCAGACCGAAGAAGCCAAGGCCGCCGCGAAGAAGGCCGCAGAGGCAGAGCAGAAGCCATCAGCCGCAAGCGATACGGCCGCCTCGGCACCGGCGGCACAGCCCGCTGCGCCTCAGCCGGCCCCCCAGACGGCTCAGAGCGGCGACCAGCCGCTGCCGCCGCGCACCTATGCCATGTCGGTCGGTGAAAGCGGCGAGCTTTCGGTCAACGGCCAGAGCTGGACCTTCAACGTCATTCCGGACCGAGCCCCCGAAATCGCCTTCGAAGGCCAGCCGAAGCGCTCGGTCAACGGCGCGTTGGAAATCGGCTTTCGCGCCAAGGACGATTACGGCATCCGCGAAGCCCATGCGCTGATCGAGCCCGTCGGCCCGCAGGACCCGGCCGCGACCCCGCTCTATCCGCTGCCGGAATATCGCCTTGACCTTCCCCGACAGCAGAGGGGCCAGGAGCTCAAGGGCCTGACCAGCCGCAGCCTGATCGAGCACCCGCTCGCCGGCAAGCGCGTGCGTGTGACGCTGGTCGCCACCGACGGTGCCGGGCAGACCGGCCGCAGCCCCGCCCATGAGATGATCATGCCCGGTCGCGGCTTCTCCGAGCCGCTGGCAGCCGCCGTTGCCGAACAGCGGCAGGTCTTCGCGCTCGACACCCGCCAGATGCCGAAGGCGATCGAGCTCAACGAGGCACTGACAATCCGCCCGGACGAAACCATTCCGAACCTCGGTCACTTCCTGCTGATCCGCTCCGCGCTGGAGCGCATGAAGCTTGCCCGCACGGACGAGCAGTTGAAGGATACGGCCGACTATCTCTGGGAAATTGCCTTAGGCATCGAGGACGGCGATCTGTCGCTCGCCGAACGCCGCCTGCGCGATGCCCAGCGCAATCTTTCCGAAGCGCTGCAGAACGGCGCCAATGACCAGGAGATCGCCCGCCTGATGCAGGAAATGCGCGAGGCGATGCAGCAATTCATGAACGAGCTTGCCCAGCGGATGCAGAATGCGCCGAAGGGACAGCAGAACATGCAGGCGCAGAACGTCATCCGCCAGCGCGACCTGCAGAACATGATGGACCAGATCGAGAACCTGGCCCGTTCAGGCAACCGCGATGCCGCCCAGCAGATGCTGAACGAGATGCAGCGGATGATGAACAACCTGCAGGCCGGTCGGCCGCAGCGCGGTCAGCAGGGCCAGCAACAGCAGCAGAACGGCCAGATGCGCCAGCAGATCGACAAGCTCGGCGAGATCATGCAGGAACAGCAGCGGCTGATGGACCAGACCTTCAAGCTGGACCAGGCGCTGCGCGACCGCATGCAGCGCGGCGATCCCGACCAGCAGGGTGAAGGCGATCAGCAGCAGTCGCAACAGGGCCAGCAAGGCCAGCAGCAGCAAGGTCAGCAGGGTGGCCAGCAGCAACAGGGTCAGATGGGGCAGCAGGGCCAGCAAGGTCAAGGCCAACAGGGTCAAGGTCAGGGTCAGCAGCAGAATCCCGACCAGATGACAGCCGAACAGCTGCGCGAGGCACTGAAGAACCTCCGTGCGCAGCAGGAAGGTCTCGGCAAGAAGCTAGGCGAGTTGCAGCAGGCACTGAAGGGCATGGGCATGCAGCCCGGCGAAGGCTTTGGCCAGGCTGAACGCGAGATGGGCAATGCCGGCCAGGCGCTCGGCCAGGGCGAAGGCGAACAGGCAGTGCAGGGCCAGGGCAATGCGCTCAACGCACTGCGCCAGGGCGCCCAGAACATGATGCAGCAGATGATGCAGGCCATGCAGCAGGGCCAGGGTCAGGAAGGCCAGCAGAATGGCGAGGGCGAAGGCATGGCCAACCAGGGCGGCCAGAACGGCCGAGACCCGCTTGGCCGTCCGCGCGCCACGTCCGGCCCGGATTTCGGCGACCAGGTGAAGGTGCCGGACGAGATCGACGTCCAGCGCGCCCGCGAAATTCTCGACGCGATCCGGGAGAAGCTGGGTGGCGCGCTGTCGGGTGATGCCGAGCGGCAGTATCTGGAGCGGTTGCTGGAGATTCGGTAGGGGCTGGCGAAGAAATGATCCCCTCACTTGCGATTTCTAACACTTAGCTGACGCTAAGATGTTGAAATCGCTTTTTCTCCCACAAAGGAGAGAGATACTGGTGCCGCGCACTCGGCGCCATACCTCTCCCTTGGTGGGAGAGGTTACAAAATCATGATCTTAGCTTCAGCTAAGTCATAGATTTTGTTGGTGAGGGGGTAATACGACCTGCGAGGATCTCAAGCCGCGTGGCGCGGCATCCCCGCAAGCGCCATCGCAACCGCCTTGCGGATATCAGGCAGCGCAAAGGGCTTCGGCACGACGTCGACGATCTTGGCGGCAAGGTCGTCCGCCCGTTCGCGCTGCTCGGCATAACCGGTCATCAGCAGGATCTTCATCTGCGGAAAGCGTGCCGCCGCCTGGTGGGCGAGCTCGATGCCGTCCATGACGGGCATGCGGATATCGGAAAGCAGCAGATCGTAGGAGCCTTCGTCGAGCCGTTCCAGGCCTTCGGCGCCATCGCCCGCCTCGAAGGTTTCATGGCCATCCAGGCGAAGCGCTCTGGCAACGAAGCGGCGCAGAGATTCCTCGTCTTCGGTAATCAGGATTTTGGCCATAGCGATCATCGCTCCCTGTGTGTCAATTCGGGAGCAAATGACCAGACTTTCCTTTTCGAGGAGTAAACGGCCTGCCGTCGGGGGCCGCCATGGTTAACACCTTGCCACCGCTCCGATGCGATTTCCTGCTTCGAGGCGGTATGGGCTTACGCGTCGCCGGTGACCACACCGACGAAGGGAAGCTCGCGGAAGGCGTAGGCCACGTCCATCCCGTAACCGACGACGAAATAGTCGGGGCATTCAAAACCGACGTAATCGGCTTCCAGCTCTTCCTTGCGCTTGACCTTCTTGTCGAGAAGCACGGCGAGCGACACATGGTTCGCGCCGCGCTCGTAGAGCAGTTCCTTGGCGAATTTCAGGGTCCGGCCGGATTCAAGAATATCGTCGATCAGGAGCACGTCGCGGCCATGCACGTCGCTGTCGATGTCCTTGACGATGCGCACGCCCTGGGAAACCGTCCCGGTGCCATAGCTGGACAGCGTGATGAATTCGACTTCCGGGGCAAGGCCCGTCTCATGCAGCGCGCGCAGAAGATCGGCGGCGAAGATGAACGAGCCCTTCAGGACGGCGATGACCAGCAGGTCCTTGGTCGGGCCTTTTGCGATCTCGGCGGCGATGGAGCGATTGCGCTCGGCGATCTGCTCTGCGGTGAATAGCGGTTCGATCTGCTTGCCGCGAACGACGGGCATGGGTGTCTCCTCGGTGTCCCTTCAAAGCCCGGCGATAGCACATTCCGCCTTGCAAACCAAAGTGCTAAGCGCCCCGCTCGGCCAGAGACAGCCTCAGATCAGGCAGTTTTCCACCGGGATGCGGCACGCGGGCGGAAAATCCGTAGCTCTCGCGTCCGCCGATCTGGGTGGTCTCGGTGGTGATCAGCGTGCTGGCGACGACCGCTTCTCCCGACATCAGCTCGGCGCGGATCGACGGCATGGCGAGGCGACCCTCGGTCCTGTTTTCGACGATGCCGTTGATCAGGAGGACGCGCATTCCGTTGGCATCCTGCGGCGTCATCGTCACATGGGTGATGTCAAGCGCTGGCCCCGATACCGCCGCATCGCCGGAACCGTTGATCAGCGACAGGCCGCCGAACATGGTGAAGACCGCGACCGAGATGGCAGCCACAAGGGCGAGGAAGGCGTCGGGCGAAAGACGCAGCAGGCGGCGCTCGATTGCATCGGTGACAGTCGCGAAGATTGTTGCCGCGGTTTTCGGCTCCGCTTTGGGCGCCGGACGCCTGTCGGTGGCGCTGCCGTCGCGTGACCGAGGGGCGGCTCGCCGAGCCGACGGATTTCTCACCGGCTCGAAATGGGCATCGACGACCTCGTTCGGCCGGCGAAAGTGGATCACTTTTGCGTTGCCGTCTTCCGGAGGCAGGATGTCGATCGTCACGTTGGCCCTGGCTTGCCGACGGTCGCTGAAGGTGCTCATGATACCCTCTTCTCCCAGGCCGTCTCGACATCGCCTCGGCCGGGCATTGAAAGAAATTCCCACCAGTCGTAAATTAAAATGGTTAACACATTGCAAATTCGGCCTGAAAATCGCCCTTTTGACCGCTTGATTTACCCTTCGTTTACCCTCGGCGTTAAGAGATGGCCGTCGGGTAATCATTCAATCAGGACTCGATTCTCCGTTGATCCATTTTGAAAATGTCGGTCTGCGTTACGGCATGGGCCCGGAGATCCTCCGGGACATGACGTTCGACATTCCGAAGCGGTCCTTCCAGTTCCTGACCGGGCCGTCAGGCGCGGGCAAGACGACGCTGCTGAGACTGCTGTTCATGTCGCTCAACCCGACGCGCGGCATCATCCGCATGTTCGGGCGCGATCTGTCGCAGATCCCGCGCGACGAGTTTCCGATGCTTCGCCGTCGCGTCGGCATCGTCTTCCAGGATTTTCGCCTCCTTGACCATCTGACGACCTATGAGAACGTTGCGCTGCCGCTCAGAGTGCGTGGCAAGGAGGAGGCCTCCTATCGCAATGACGTGATCGATCTGTTGAAATGGGTAGGTCTCGGCGAGCGCATCAACGTTCTGCCGCCGGTACTTTCCGGCGGCGAGAAGCAGCGTGCGGCGATTGCCCGTGCTCTGATGGACCGGCCCGAGATCTTGCTTGCGGACGAGCCGACGGGCAATGTAGACCCACCCATGGCGCGCCGTCTTCTCAGCCTGTTTATGGAATTGAACCGACTGGGCACGGCGGTCGTCATCGCGACCCACGACCTGGCCCTGATGGACCAGATCGATGCCCGACGCATGATCCTGACGGAAGGGCGACTGGATATCTATGAATGAGGTGAGCCGGGCAAACCAGCCAGCGGCCTCGCAGACGGGCCAAGGCGAAGCAGATCGCCGCAGCGGCAACCAGCCGCGGCGCGCGGAAATGCGCGTGCGCCCGACGGCTCCGATTCTCCCCCCATCCAATATCCAGGGCAACGCCCTGATGGTGGTAATCGCCATCATGGCTTTCCTCGCCTGTCTCACGCTCGGCGCCGTCAGCATGGTGCGCACGACCGCCGCAGGCTGGCAGAGCCAGATTTCTCGAGAGATCACCATCCAGATCAAGCCTGACGACGGGCTGGACATGGATGCGGCGCTCGTCAAGGCGCGGGATCTGGCACTCACCTTCGTCGGCACCCGGTCGGGCACGATCATGGACGACGCTGCGACCGCGCGGCTGCTTGAACCATGGCTCGGCGCCGATTTGCAGCTCGACGAACTGCCGGTACCGCGGCTGGTGATCGTCACCATCGACGAGAGCAATCCGCCGGACTTCGCGGCGATGCGCGACCTGCTGAAAACCGAAGTGCCGCAGGCATTTCTCGACGATCACCGCACCTGGGTCGACCGGCTGGTCTCCATGGCGCGCACGACCGTGTGGATCGGCACCGGGGTGCTGATCCTCGTCTTCACCGCAATGATCCTGACCGTGATCTTCGCGACGCGTGGCGCGCTGTCGGGCAATCGCCACATCGTCGAGGTGCTGCACTTCGTCGGTGCCGAACGCGGCTTCGTTGCCAGGGAATTCCAGAAACATTTCCTGCGCATCAGCCTCAAGGGATCGGCGATCGGGGGCGCCTTGGCGGCCTTCCTGTTTGCCACCGCCAATGTCTGGCAATCGAGCTCGCGGGCAACGCCCGAAAGCGAACAAGCGATGGCCCTGTTCGGCTCATTCAGCATCGGGTGGTCGGGTTATCTCGGCATTTTCGCCACCATGATCGTCATAGCCCTGCTGACGACCGTGACGGCACGTTTCACGGTGATGCGAACGATAGACGAGATCGACCTCGTACGGTCCGATCCGTCGCGTTCCGACGGCCTGCCGCCATCATGACAACCAGTCACATTCTCTGTACAGAGATGGGACTATGCACTGCCTCAAACTGCGATTATTGACGGGCCATGATATTCGGCAAGACCAATCGCTGGAATCCCGATGACAAACCGCCCGGCGGGAGAAGCAGATTGCTGTCCCGCAACAGCGGTTTGCGGCGGCTCGCGAGGCGTCTCATCCTCCTGCTTTTCGTCGGTATCGCCATCCTCGGCGGCGGCTTTCTCTGGTTCGCCGATTCGGTTACCTCGCTACGCGCACCGGACGGCGTGAAGGCCGACGCGATTGTCGTCCTGACCGGCGGATATCTGAGGATCGAGCAGGCGCTCGGGCTTCTGCGCGATGGAGCCGGGAAACGGCTGCTCATCTCCGGCGCCCACCCGACCACCACGCCGAACCAGATTCGCAAGGCGACCCAGGCATCGGCCGATCTCTTCGCCTGTTGCGTCGATATCGGCTATGACGCGATCGACACGATCGGCAATGCCAACGAGATCGCCCGCTGGATCCACGAGCATAATTACAAGTCCATTCTCGTGGTGACGAACAACTACCACATGCTGCGCAGCCTTCATGAACTACGCCGCGCGGATCCCGGCACCGAATTCATCCCCTACCCCGTGATCAACGCCGATCTTACCCGTCGGGCCTGGTTCCTAGAGCCGGACACGTTGCGCACCATGTTGTCGGAATACGGCAAGGTGGTCCTGGCTTCGCTCCGCGACTGGATGGGCGTGGCACGATGGACCGGCCTGCGGACCGAGGAAGACAATCGCGGCAGCAGCCAGGGCGCATCGCTCTAACAACATCCCCGACATCCCCTAGGGGGCTTGAAAGGCCCGACCCTTTTTTCCACGCACGATCTCGTGTAGGCAACGCCTGTGCTTAGGTTCAAAAGGGTTACGGCATCTTGCAAGCGTCCTCCGGGATGCCGGATGCCGTAGAGGATGCCACCATATGCTGCTGCTGCGCTCGATCCTGTTCAATACAGCCTTCTACATCAACCTGTTCGGGCGGATGATCCTGCTGTCGCCGATCTACTTCCTCACGCCGCGCAAGGCCGCTTTCCGCATCCCCAAGGGCTGGGCCTCTTCCAACAACTGGCTGATGAAGAACATCGTCGGTGCCACCTTCGAGATCGAAGGACTGGAAAACATTCCGGAAGGCGGCTGCATCTTCGCGCCGAAGCATCAGTCCGCCTGGGACACGTTCGCGCTTCTGCCCTGGCAGCGTGACCCGGTCTATATCCTCAAGCGCGAGCTGATGTGGATCCCGCTGTTCGGCTGGTATGTCGCCAAGCAGCGGATGATCCCCGTCAATCGCGGCGCCCGCGGCAAGGTCATGGTCGAGGTGATGAAGCGCACCAAGGAAGAGATGGACGCCGGACGCCAGCTTATCATCTACCCCGAGGGGACGCGTCGTGCACCGGGCGCGGAGCCTGAATATCGCTACGGCATCGCCCGCATCTATCGCGACATCAAGGTGCCGGTCGTGCCGATCGTCGCCCATTGGGGCCTGTTCTGGGGCCGCCGCAAGCTCATCAAGTATCCCGGCCGCTTCAAGGTGAAGATCCTTCCCCCGATCCAGCCTGGAATGGACCCGGACGCCTTCTACGCCCACCTGATCGAGACACTGGAAACGGCAAGCGACCAGTTGCTGATCGAGACGGTGAAGGCGAACCCGCACCTGCCTTTGCCGCCCACGGCAGCAAAGCGCCTGGCGGAGCTTCGGGCCCAGTCAGCCGCCTGAAAGTAGTCAAGGAGCGCCGGCAGCCTTGATGACTTCACCCACGGCCTCCAGCCAGTGATCGCGGATGCCCATCTGCTTCATATGGGTCACCGTATTCAGCACATAGGCATCATTTGGTCCCGACTGGCCATGGGATTGCAGCACGATCCGGGCCGCCTCCTCGACCTCAAGATGGCCGGCATATTGGTCATGTCGGCGATCGACCACATAGGTTACGGCTTGCGCGCGCCGCCCCTCCGGTAGACTGATCGGCAACAGGCGTTCCTGATAGACATTGGTGATCAGTTCGCGCTTGCGCAGATAATCAAGGGCTCCGTCACGCTCTTCATCGGCCACCCTGAACGCCACGCCGAGGCAGGAACCGCCCCGATCAAGTCCCATCACAAGTCCGGGATGTTTCTCGGTGCCGCGATGGGCGACGGACCAGACGCAGAGGCAGCGCCGAAAGCCATGAATGCGAGCCTGCTGCCTCTCGACATAGGGAAATCCCGGATTCCACATCAGCGATCCGTAGCCAAACACCCAAAATTCGTCCATATCCCGCGCCATGTCGTCGCTTGGCGCATTCTACTTTCGAATCCCGAAATGATCTTCGGAAGCACGATGCGCCTGCTCTGGAATTGCTACAGCGTCATTTGCGCACCATATGGCGCACGGCGCTATAATCTTGCGTCGCACCATTGGGAGAACAACATGGCAGCGTCAAGCCGAACCGGCATCAGCAGAAAATTATGGATGCTTGCGAGCGCCGTTGTGCTCGTCATCGGGCTCTATACTGCCGGCTGGTTCTACGCCGCCTCCGTGCTGCGGGAAAACACCCTGGCGCTTCTCGGCCAGCAGACCGATGCCGGCGTCTCGGCGACATGCGAGAACGCCGATTATCGCGGCTACCCGTTCCGCATCGGCCTGTTCTGCTCCAAGGTCACCGTCGACGACAACGTCAACGGCATCTCGGGCAGTTTCGGCGCGCTGCGGTCCGCAGCGCAGGTCTATGCCCCGAGCCATATCGTCTGGGAACTCGATGCACCTTCCGAAGTGCGCACCAGCCACGGGCTGACGGTCTCGACCGTCTGGCAAAGCCTGCAATCCAGCCTGAATACCAAGCTGCGCGGAGTGGAGCGCGCGTCGATCGTGCTGGAGAAGTCAAAGACCAGCATCGTTTCCTCCGCCATCGGGCAGTCGTTCGATGTTGCTGCCGACCACTCGGAAATCCATCTGCGCCAGAACGGCGACGATCTCGATGCCGCAATTCAGCTGACCAATGCCACGACGACGGCCGAGGGACTGCCCCAGCTTCTGCCGCCGACGAATGCGAGCGTCGATGTGACACTCGCAGGCCGCGGCGGCGTTCTGGACGGAAGCGACCAGAACGGCCTCGCCATGCAGGGATCGGAGGGCGAACTTCGCCACTTCAAAGTAGATCTCGGCGAGGGCCAGGTCCTGACACTTGCGGGTCCTTTTTCCTTCGATGACAGGGGCCGCATGTCGGGCAAGCTGAAACTGCGCATCGAGAAGATCGAAGCCTGGCAGCAGAGCCTTGATCAAGCCTTTCCGGATTTCGCACCGACGATCCAGACTGCGGCCAACATGCTGGCCGCGCTCGGTGGCGGCAGCGACGCGTCGATCGACATCACCATCCGGCGCGGCAAGGTTCTGGCCGGCGGCCTGATCCCCATCGGCGAAATCCCGCCGATCTGATGCATCAATCCGAAACCCTGCGACGGGTTTCGGAACCATGATGTTGAAAGCAGAGAGCTACTTCTTGGCGTCCAGTGCATGGCGACCGAAGTCGGGTGCATCGACATCCTGGCCGGCCTGGACGATCGACCGACGGATGGCGCGGGTGCGGGTAAAGAGTTCGAACAGCTTGTCGCCCTCGCCCCAGCGGATCGCGCGCTGCAGATAGGCGAGATCCTCGGAGAACCGCGCCAGCATCTCGAGGATCGCATCCTTGTTGTGCAGACAGATGTCGCGCCACATGGTCGGGTCGGAAGCAGCCAGACGCGTGAAATCGCGGAAACCCGAAGCCGAATACTTGATGACTTCCGCATCCGTCACCGTCTCCAGATCATCGGCCGTGCCGACGATGTTGTAGGCGATGATATGCGGAAGGTGGGAGACGATCGCCAGAACCTTGTCGTGATGCTCCGGGTCCATGTCGTCGACACGTGAGCCGAGCGCCATCCAGAAGGCCTTCAGCCTGCCTAGCGCCTCGGGATCAGTATTCGGCAGCGGCGTGAAGATGCACCAGCGGTCACGGAACAGGCCGGCAAAGCCGGCATCCGGTCCCGACTTCTCCGTACCCGCCAGCGGGTGACCGGGGATGAAATGGACGTTGTCCGGCATGTGCGGCGCCATCTGGGCGATGACGGAAGCCTTAGTCGAGCCGACGTCGGTGACGATCGCGCCCGGCTTGAGGCTGCCCGCAATCTGCTTGGCAACGGCTTCAGATGCGCCGACAGGGACCGAAACGATGACGAGATCCGCGTCCTTCACGGCATCCGCTGCGGACACAGTGTATTCCGTGCCGAGTTCAAGTTCCTCGGCGCGCGCCAGCGTTTCCTCGCTGCGCGTCGACACCACGACCTGGTTGGCAAGCCCGAGTTCCTTGACGTCCCGGGCAATCGACGAGCCGATCAGACCGATGCCGATCAGCGCGATCCGCTCGAAATGCGGCTCCGTCATCAGTTACGTCCCATAAACTCGCCGAGCGTTTCGATCACGCCGCGATTAGCCTCTTCGGAGCCGACGGTCATACGCAGCGCATTGGGCAGGCCATAGCCCTTTACCGCACGCAGGATATAGCCACGGCTAGTCAGGAAGGCGTCGGCATCCGACGCGCGCTTGCCGTCTATCTCCGGGAAGTGGATCAGCACAAAATTGGTGACCGACGGCGTGACCTTGAGACCGATCGCCTCGAAGGCATGGACCAGCTTGTCCATCCACAGCACATTGTGCTCGATGGCTTCACCGACAAACTCCTGGTCTCGGATCGCGGCAGATCCGGCGGCAATCGCCGGCGCGTTCATGTTGAACGGGCCACGAATGCGGTTCAATGCATCGAGAATGTTGGCCGGGCCATACATCCAGCCGATGCGAAGCGCCGCCAGACCGTAGACCTTCGAGAAGGTGCGGCACATCACGACATTCTTGTTCGACGACACGAGTTCGATACCGGCCTCATAGTCGCTCTTGCGGACATATTCAGCATAGGCCGCATCGAGCACGAGGATGACATTCTTCGGCAGGCCGGCATGCAGGCGACGGATATCGGCGACCGGGACATAGGTGCCGGTCGGATTGCCGGGATTGGCGATGAAGACGAGCTTCGTCTTCTCGGTGACTGCGGCCAGGATCGCGTCGACATCGACGGTATAATCCTTCTCCGGCACTTCGATCGCCTTGGCGCCGGCGCCCATGATCTGGATCTTGTAGACCAGGAACCCGTGCTGGGTGATGATCGCCTCGTCGCCGGCACCCAGATAGACATGGCAGATCAGGCCGAGCAGCTCATCCGAGCCGTTGCCGCACATGATGTTGGCGGCGTTGAGACCATGCACGCCGGCAATCGCCTCACGCAACGCCAGCGCCTGGCCGTCCGGATAGAGTTCGAGATGGCCGGCCGACTGGCGGAAAGCTTCGATCGCCTTGGGGCTGGCACCGAGCGGCGTTTCATTGGAGGAAAGCTTGAACACCCGAGCAACGCCCGGAGCATGTTCCTTGCCGGGCACATAGGCGGCGATGTCCAGAATGCCTGGACGCGGAACGGGCTCATTCGCAACGATGCTCATCGGATCTACCTTCTCGGAAATGCCTGCAACGACAGGGAATGCGAAGGCATTAAATCTGAAACAGGGCTTTGTCGAGAGCGAGTATCCGCGGCTCTTTGAATACGGGTGTCGGAACGATCCCTGCCGGCACGTCTTTCAAACGAACAGTGTGCAAGGAGGACATCATGAGCACGGGAGATCACGACGACATCAGGGCTCTGCTGGACGATTGGACGCAGGCTTTGCGACGGAAGGATGCGGCAGGCATCATGGCCTGCGAATCCGCCACGATCCGGCAATTCACGCTCGCCCCTCCGCTTCAGCAGAGTGGTGGAGATGGGGCGGAGCTTCAGTCCTGGTTCGACACTTGGGAAGGACCGCTGGAATTCGAGAGCCGCGACACGGATCTGCGCCTTGGCGGTGATATCGCCTGGTGCTCGGCATTCGCCTGGCTTGGCGGCAACAAGATTGGTCAGGGCAAGGTCGGCTTCTGGTATCGCCTGACGCTCGCCTTTGCCCGGGAGGACGGCCGCTGGCGGATCGTCCACACCCATGAATCCGTGCCCTTCGCTATGGAGGGAGAGCCGCTCGGCCTTTTCGATCTGAAACCCTAGCTGCGATCCCGGGTCGTGCGCACGCCCTGCGGTGTCAGCACCGGCACGAACACCCGGCGCGACGAGCGTGCGGCAACCGGAAGCCCCTGATAGAGCCGCTTCTGCGCTTCGAGCACGAGGACGCCCGAAAACACCGGCCAGAAGCGGCGCCCCATGCGCTCGAAGATATGCCGCAGTTTCAGCACGGTCTTGATCTTTGACGGTGGGAAGAACAGCGCCTCGGCCGTGGCGCCAGGCGTGAAATTCGCCTCGCGCAGCAGCGTCGTCAGCTGGCTGCGGGAATAGGGCCGGCCCGAACCGAAAGGCGTGTGCTCCATGCGCGCCCAGACGCCGCGCCGATTGGGAACGACGATGACGAGCCGTCCGCCCGGCGCCAGCACACGCCAGGCCTCTTTCAGGCTCTCGCGCGGATTTTCGGCAAATTCCAGCGAATGCACCATAAGCACGCGATCAATGGAACTGTCCGGCAGCGGCAGCTCCTCATCGAACACCAGCGCGGTGGAGGACAGCTCGCCCACCGGCCAGTTCACCGCCCCCTGCCCGGCGGGCATGAAGGCGAAGGTACGCTCCGTATCGGCCCGGAACCGGTCGAGATAAGGCACCGCATATCCGAGCCCCACCAGCCGTTCCTCGGGTAGACGCGCCCAGAGCGAGGCGAGCGCCATGGCGATCGAATGCTCGGCAAGCCGGCCGAGCGACGAATGATAAAATTGGCGAAGATCAACGATATCGACGGACAAGATAAAAATGCTCGTGTTCGGTGGTTGGTTTCGAAGGTGCCTCTCTCTACATTGTTCCACGATAAGCGTTGAGCAATAGGTGCATTCTGATGAGGCCTTTGGAAATCGAAGTTTTTTCCTGCCGGAGCGACAATTTCGGCGTCCTTGTGCATGATCCGGAAAGCGGACTGACGGTATCGATCGATGCCCCGGAGGAAAAGCCGATTGTCGAAGCCGCCGAGCGCCGCGGCTGGAAGATCACCCATATCTTCACCACCCATCATCACACCGACCACGTGGAAGCGAACCTCGCGTTGAAGGAGCGTTACGGGCTGGAGATCATCGGGCCGGTCAACGAGGCGGTCGCCATTCCGGGCCTAGACAAGACCATGACGGATGGCGACGAGTTCCATTTCGGCGACCATCTGGTTCGCGTCATAGAAACGCCCGGACATACGGCTGGCCACATCTGTTTCCATTTCCCGGACGACAAGATCCTGTTTGCCGCCGATACGCTGTTTGCGCTCGGATGCGGACGCCTGTTCGAACGTCCGGCGGCTGACATGTGGCACTCGCTGCAGAAACTCGCCGTGCTTCCCGACGAGACGGCCATCTATTTCGGCCATGAATACACGCTGTCCAATGCTAGATTTGCCCTGACGATCGACCCCGACAATGAGCGCCTGAAGGCGCGCGCTGCCCAGGTCGAAGAGATGCGTGCCGAGGGCAAGTTCACCATTCCGACGATGATGGGGCTGGAAAAGGAAACGAACCCCTTCCTGCGGGCAAACGACCCCGCAATCCGCCGCAATCTCATCATGGAAGGCAAGACCAACGAAGAGGTCTTTGCCGAGATCCGCAAGCGCAAGGACAATTTCTAACCGAGGACGTCAGATATGGCTCGGCAAACCGCGGAAGACATCATCACCACGCTCGGCATGCAGCGCCACCCGGAAGGCGGCTGGTTCGTCGAGACGTTTCGTGATGGCAACGGCACAGGCCGCAGCGCCTCGACGGCTATATACTACCTGCTGCAGGCGGGCGAGCGCTCCCATTGGCACCGCGTCCGCGATGCAGCCGAGGTCTGGCACTTTTATGCGGGCGACCCGCTGCTGCTGCGGATATCGGATGGCAAGACTGTCAAGGACATCCGCCTCGGAACAGATCTGGCTGCGGGCGAGCGCCCCCAGGGTATCGTTCCCGCAGATGCGTGGCAGGCCGCCGAACCGCTCGGAGCCTTCACGCTCGTCGGCTGCACGGTAGCGCCGGGCTTCGAATTTTCAGGCTTTGAAATGGCAGAGCCCGGCTGGGAGCCGGGCTAGATCTTCAGAAAAGATACGGCCTGATCACGCGAGAGCTATGGTAGCCGACATCTCTGCTATTCCGCCGGCGCTGCCGCGACCTTTTTCGGCCTGATCATCTCCTTCGCCGCCAGCACCGCGCCGCCGGTGATCAGCACGCAGGCGAGCAGGATACGCCAGCTAGGTTCCGCAAAGCCGCTCAGGAGCAGGATGACCGTCGAGAGCAGCGGGGCGGCGTAGCTGGCCGCGCCGATGACCTGGATGTCGCCATTCTTGACGCCGTAGTCCCAGGCATAGAAGGCGGCGCCGACCGGCAGCAGGCCAAGCCCGATGATGGCCAGCCATTCGCCGCCATCGGCTGGCCAGACGGTCGTTTCGAGCGCCAGATGGCAGGCGAGCGACAGCAGCGAGGTCGCAAGGCAGAATCCCGTCACCACATCCGTCGAGACCCGATCGAAACTGCGCGTCATGAGCGAATAGCCCGACCACGTGAAGGCGCAGAGCAGAGCTGCGCCATAGCCAAGAAGGTAGGACTGGTCGAAGGACACGCCGTTGCGCGACACGATCGCGACAGTGCCGCAGAGCCCGGCCAGCGCGCCGACGACATGATACCAGCGCAGCCTCTCGCCCGGCAGAAGCGCCGACCCGACGACGATGAGCAGTGGCCAGAGATAGGCGATCAGTCCCGCTTCGACGGCGGGCGCGTTTCTGAGCGCGGTGAAATACAGGAAATGATAGCCGAACAGGCCGGCAATGCCGATGATCCAGACCTTGGCCGGCTGCTTCAGCAGCCTGATGCGCTCAGGCTTCAGCGCGAGAAGCACCAGCCCCGGCAGGCTGCCGATCGTGAAAGTCATCGCATTCATCTGGAAAGGCGGAACGCTGCCGGATGCAGCCGTCATGAGAGCCAGCAACGACCACATCAGAATTGCGGTGAAGCCGATCAGAGTACCCCGTAATTTCAAAGCCCAGATCCCCTTATTCTTGGCCCTGGGCTGCCGCCTCACCCGCCGTAACGCACGGCCGTGATGTAGAGCGGGCCCATCCTCGTCGGGATATGGGCGTATATAGGGGCATATACAGTGCCGCGGTCGGCCTTGGCAAACCACACTTCCATCGGTGTCTTCTTCAGATACTCGATATCGCTGCGGCCCTTCTTGAAGCCCGATTTCGGCACGTAGCGCACGGTGCAGACAATCACTTCACCCTTGAAGCCCTTCGTCTCATAGGGCTTAGTCCCCTCATTCTTCAGCAGGAGATCCATCCGCGACTCGCCGTCATAGACCGGCACCCGGCCCGCGCAGACTTTCGCGCCCTCGGGGAAGATCAAGCCGCTCAGTGGATCAAGGACGGAACGCAGGTCCTTCGGCGTCACCGGCACCCAGTTTTCCGGGCTTCGGCGCGGTGCCGGCTTGATCGTCGTGTCGGTCACATTGCCATTGCGGTAGGTGACGTCATAGATGCGTGTCCGATCGCCGAGCCTGTAGACCAGATTATAGCGATCCGCCTGAAGGCGATCCCCGGTTATCCGCCCGGCAACATTGGTTTCCGCCGAGACGCGCTTGATGATGTTAACGATGCCGCCTGACTTGAAGATGCCGTTGATCTTATAGCCGTTCCCATCGAATTCGCTGGAAAAGCTTGCGCTGCCGATCGGCAGGATACCCAGGGTTATGTTGTATTCGCTGACGCTTTTCACCTCTTTGGCCGACGAGGCTCCGGCGCTTGCACCATATGCCAAAAGAATTCCCACAAGCAGCCGGCTGAGACGAAACATGATTTGTCCGCAATGGTTTGAGGCTTCGGATTTGGTGATATAAGATGTGCATCATGGCAAGAAAATAGCGGTGACGACTAACGCTTGCCGTGCAAACCCATCCGAAAGCCGAGGTTTTGGCTTGACGGGCCGGGTCTCACTGACTATAGAACCGCAACTTTCCAATCAGGACCAGTTGGATCGGCGCGCCGGACATTGTCCGGATGACCATCCGATTGCAGAAGAAAACAAAGGTGAATGCCATGTCTCGTGTATGCGAACTGACCGGCAAGGGCGTAATGACCGGCAATAACGTCAGCCATGCCAACAACAAGACCCGTCGTCGGTTCCTGCCGAACCTGTGCCAGGTCACGCTGATCTCCGACGCTCTCGGCCAGCGCTTCCGTCTGCGCGTTTCCGCGCACGCTCTCCGCTCGGTCGAACACCGTGGCGGCCTCGACGCCTTCCTCCTGAAGTCCGACGAGAACGACCTGTCGATGCGCGCCCGTCTGCTGCGTCGCCAGATCGCCAAGAAGACTGCAGAAGCCGTAGCCGCTTAATAGCGCTTCGCTTCGACTTCACCGGCTTTGGAGAAGGCTTGACCGGTTAATTCCGGACAAGCCTTTTCTCTTGGGCTTTCCGCAACTGGTGGCATACCCCAGGATAAAAAAATGCACGTAGCACGCTATACCTTTCTCTATTCGCTTGCGATGGCAGCGATCGTCGTCGCCTCCAACGTCCTCGTTCAGTTTCACCTGACGGGCACGCTTTGGGGCATCGCGCTTGGTGATATCCTCACCTGGGGCGCTTTTACTTATCCCGTCGCCTTCCTCGTCACCGACCTTGCCAACCGTCAGTTCGGCCCGGCCATTGCCCGCCGCATCGTGTTCGTCGGTTTCGTCGTCGGCGTCGCACTGTCCTTCTGGCTGTCGGACCCGCGTATCGCGATCGCCTCCGGCACCGCTTTCCTGATCGGCCAGCTTCTCGACATCTCGGTCTTCAATGAACTGCGCCGCAAGACGTGGTGGAAGGCGCCGCTGGCTGCCTCGATGATCGGCACGGTGATCGACACGATCCTGTTCTTCTCCATCGCCTTCGCGCCGTTCTTCGCCTTCATCGGCCCGAACCTCGACTTCGCGATCGCCCCTGCTCCCGTTCTCGGCGTCTTTGCCACAGAAGCACCGCGCTGGATTTCCTGGGCGCTTGGCGATCTCGTGGTGAAGGTCGTGGTCGGCGTCGTGTTGCTTCTGCCCTACGGCGCGCTGATGAACGTGCTGAAGCCCATGCCTCAGCTGGCACCCAAGACCGCCTGACAAAACGAAGGGAGCCAGTGGCTCCCTTTTTTATTGGTTCAGTACGAATTCCAGCATCACGTTCCGCTGGAGAATGCTGCCATTGTCGTCAGAGACGAGGATGACATGCGGCTTACCATCCGCGCCCTGGATGACGTCGATGCCTTCCATATTGTCGATGGCATAGCCCATGTCGGCTTCGACCAGCACCTCGCCGTCGACTGCGGCACCCGGACGGATATCCTCACCCCTGATCAGCCGGATACGCATACCGAGACCGCCAAGGAAGCTGAAACTCCGCTCCAGCAGGAGCAGATCCCCATTTGGCAGGAACGCCCCGTCGGTCGCATCATAGGGCTCATGGCGCACGAGCTTGAATTGCCCCTTGAGCGGTCCGTCGACGATCGCGGCAAAGAGATTGCCGCTTTCGTCGAGGCTGTGCTCAGTGATCGCGATGAGTCCGCCGCGAAGCGGGCTGGAGGCCGGCGATGCGACAAGCGTCTCCATCCCGCCATTGCGGCGAAGCTCGCTACGCGGGATCAGAAAATCAACGCTGCGTAGCGGCGATGCGCTTTCGAACCCGGGATCGGTATAGGCATCGACGCGATGCTGCTGCTCGAAACTTACAAGGGCCTCCCCACGACGCAACGCCAGGCCTTCGGCGTCCGAGGCTGCCTTGGAGCCTGTGCGCCCATCGCGCAACAGGATGGGGCTGACCGTGAGATTAGTAAGGCCCGTCAGTTTTCCGTCCGCATCACGCTCTATCTTCCCGGTCAGCCATTCGCCGGTATCGAGCACTGAAACGAAACTCGCACCATCCGGCCGGAAGCGGATACTGGAAAGAGACTGGACGCGACCGTTGCTCGAACGGAAGTCGATGCCTCCGAGGAATTCCAGCGGCCCGAACACCTTCTGGTCGGACCCCGTCTTGAAGCGCGTGATCGGCGTTGCGGTAACCGAGACTGCATCCTGCGCAGCGAGGCTGGCCGGCAATAGCGCGAATGCAATGCCGGCCAATAGAAGACGTTTCAGCCTCAACAAGCGCCTCAGCCCGCTCGGCGCATGCGGCCACCACGGGCAGTACCGCCGGCCGATTTATCGGCAAAGAGCTCGGCGAGCTGCTCGGTCATGGCGCCGGCTAGTTCGTCGGCGTCGACGATCGTCACGGCGTTGCGATAGTAGCGTGTCACGTCGTGGCCGATACCGATCGCCAGCAGTTCCACCGGCGACTTGGTTTCCACCTGCTCGATGACGGCACGCAGATGCCGCTCCAGATAATTGCCCGGATTGACCGACAGCGTGCTGTCATCGACCGGCGCGCCGTCGGAGATCATCATCAGGATCTTGCGCTGTTCCGGCCGGTTGATCAGCCGCTGATGCGCCCACATCAACGCTTCGCCGTCGATGTTTTCCTTGAGCAGGCCTTCGCGCATCATCAGCCCGAGATTGCGGCGCGAACGGCGCCACGGCGCATCGGCCGACTTGTAGACGATGTGGCGCAGGTCATTGAGGCGGCCAGGCGCCGCGGGCTTGCCACTCGCCAGCCACTGCTCGCGCGCCTGCCCGCCCTTCCAGGCCTTGGTGGTGAAGCCGAGGATCTCGACCTTGACGCCGCAGCGCTCCAGCGTACGGGCCAGAATGTCGGCGCAGGAGGCTGCAACCGTAATCGGCCGGCCGCGCATCGAGCCGGAATTGTCGATGACGAGGGTGACGACCGTATCGCGGAACTGCGTGTCGCGCTCCTTCTTGAAGGAGAGCGGCTGCATCGGGTCGATGATCAGGCGCACGAGACGCGCCGGGTCGAGATAACCCTCTTCCAGGTCAAAATCCCAGGAGCGGTTCTGCTGCGCCATCAGGCGGCGCTGCAGGCGGTTCGCAAGGCGACCGACGGCGCCCTGGAGATGCGCCAGCTGCTTGTCGAGGAAGGCGCGAAGGCGATCGAGTTCCGCTTCGTCGCAGAGTTCTTCCGCCGTGATCTCCTCGTCGAACTCCTCGGTGAAGATGTGGTAGTCGACTTTTTCGTTGAAATCGTCGAACGGGCTGTTCGGCCGGCGGGTCTCGCCGGGCGTCTCGGAATGGTCGTCGGCCTCGTCGGACAGATCGTCATCCGACATTTCCGCGCCGTCCATCTCGCCTTCGTCCATCTCCTCGTCGGCAGCATCGCTCTGCTCGGCGGGAGCGGCGTCGGAACCGGCTTCTTCCTCGACTTCCTCGTTCTCGGTCTCGCCGCTGCTCGGCTGGTCCTCGTCGCTCTGGTTCTCGATTTCTTCCGGCTCGCTGTCGTCGTTTGCCAGATCCTCGGCCATCTGCATGGAGGAGAGCATGTGGCGGACGAGCTTGGCAAAGGCCTGCTGGTCCTCGATGACGGATTTCAGGTTGTCGAGATCGGCGGTCGCCTTGTCCTCGATGAACGGGCGCCAGAGATCGAGCACCTTACCGGCGCTGGCGGGCGGCTTCTGGCCGGTCAGCTTTTCGCGCACCAGCATGGCCATCGCCTCACCGATCGGGGCGTCTTCCTGACGTTCGACTCCGGAGAAATTCGCCTTGGCGTATTTCTCTTCCTGCACCGAATTCAGGTTCGAGGCGACACCGGCCATGCGCAGTGAACCGATCGATTCGACGCGCGCCTGCTCGACGGCATCGAAAATCGCCCGGGCGTCCGAGCCCTGCGGCGCGAGCGTCGCATGGACATTGGTGTCGTGGCAGGCGAGCCGCAGCGCCATAGAATCGCCGAGCCCGCGGGTGACCGCAAGCTCGTGCGCCGTCGGACGCTTGGAAATTTCCGGCAGGCGGATGCGCTCGCCGGCGAGTCCCGGCCGCTCATTGGCGAAGGAAACCTCCACCTCATGATTGCCGGCGATCGACCGCACGCAGCCGGTGATCGCCCGCCGCATCGGCTCGGTATCGACCGGACCGGCGGGCTTGCCTTTGGAATTGTCTCCGCGACCTGCCATCGGCTTCGCTTTCTGTAAGTTATGCTCCAAGAACGATGTTGGCGGCGCTTTCTTTCAGCTCGACGCCGAAGGCGCGCTGATACTGCTCTGCCACAAGGGTGCGCTCCAGTTCGTCGCACTTGTTCAAGAAGGTAATGCGGAATGCGAAGGCGACGTCACCGAAGATCTCGGCATTTTCCGCCCAGGTGATGACCGTACGCGGGCTCATGACCGTCGAAAGATCACCGTTGATGAAGGCCGAGCGGGTGAGATCAGCAACGCGCACCATCTTCGAGACCGTCTCGCGGCCTTCGGCGCTGGAGCCAAAGCTCTTCACCTTGGCGGCAACGATATCGACTTCCTTCTCATGCGGAAGGTAGTTCAGCGTCGTCACGATCGACCAGCGGTCCATCTGTGCCTGGTTGATCTGCTGGGTGCCGTGATAGAGGCCGGTCGTATCGCCGAGGCCGACGGTGTTGGCAGTCGCGAAAATGCGGAAGGCGGGGTGAGGACGAATGACGCGGCTCTGGTCGAGCAGCGTCAGGCGACCCGACGATTCTAGCACGCGCTGGATGACGAACATCACGTCCGGGCGACCGGCATCGTATTCGTCGAAGACCAGCGCGACATTGTGCTGGTAGGCCCAGGGCAGGATGCCGTCTTTGAATTCAGTGACCTGCTTGCCGTCCTTCAGGACGATCGCGTCCTTGCCGACGAGGTCGATACGGCTGACATGGCTGTCGAGGTTGACGCGCACGCAGGGCCAGTTGAGGCGGGCAGCAACCTGTTCGATGTGGGTCGACTTGCCTGTGCCGTGGAAGCCGGACACCATGACGCGTCGGTTATGGGCAAAGCCCGCGAGAATGGCGAGCGTCGTGTCGCGGTCGAAAAGATAATCGGGATCGAGATCCGGAACGTAAGGGTCGCCGTTGCTGTAGGCCGGAACCTTGAGATCGCTATCGATGCCGAAAACCTCCCGGACGGAAACCGTCGTGTCGGGAAGGTTGGAAATGTCCAAATCAATCTTGCTCATCATCACTCCAGGGCACGGGCAACCGCCCGGCTGTCATCCTCGCTGCCATAGGTCTCTACGGCTTAGCAGAAACCCGCCTGCTTCAACAACTGATATGCTTGCACCACGGCACGAAAACGTTCCTCCGACCCGCGGTCGCCACCATTCGCATCCGGATGGTGTTTCTTGACCAGTTCCTTGTAGCGGCTCTTGATATCGCTCGACGATGCATTGGCGCCGAGCTCCATCGTCTCGAAGGCCTTCGCCTCCAGTGTCTTCAACTTCCGACCCTGCGTCTCGAAACGGCCACCGCCACCCGCCCGCGCCTGGGAAACGAACCCGAATGGATCCCTGTATCGCTGCTGTGTATAGGCCGAACCTGCCGCGCCGGACCGGGTACTGGAATGCAGGGGCGCATCCTTGGCGGCCTTGTTGACGCCGACCGTCCATGTCGGGCGATGGCCGGTGATCGCCTCCTTCTGGTAGCGCGCGATCTCCCCATCCGACAGGCCGGAGAAATAATTGTAGCCCTTGTTGTATTCCTTCACGTGCTCGAAGCAGAACATGAAAAACTGGTTCTCGGCATTGCGACCGACCGGCGCACGATGCACGCCCGGCTTGTCACAACCGTCCCACTGGCAGGTCGGGGCCTGCGACGGGGCATCTTGCTGCCTTTTCCGGCGCGTCCGGATACGGTCGAAATATTTGGAGTCGAGCTTCATGAGGCACTCATTATGGGGCTGCCGCGAAGGGCGAACAAGAATTGACAAAGCGCTTTGTTGCTGGTTTCTGAGTTCCCCTCTTGCGCCGCACTCCGGAGCCTAAAAATGTCCGTCAGAACCCGTATAGAAGCCACGCTTCGCGACAACCTCGCGCCCGAAAGGCTGGAGGTGATCGACGAAAGCCATCATCATGCCGGGCACCAGCCCAACATCACCGGTGACGGCGAGACCCATATGCGGGTGCGCATCGTGACAGCCAAATTTGCGGGAATGAGCCGGATCGACCGGCACCGGACCGTGAATGCTCTCCTGAAGTCCGAACTGGACGCCGGTCTCCACGCGCTTGCGGTGGAAGCCGCAGCACCCGGTGAGCCGACGCGCTGGTGACGGGGAACCCGCTGTCCATATAGGCGTTCGACCTCCTTGATCCAAGGAGGAGCAGATGGTCAATCTGGCCACGAAAGCGAATATTGCTCGGATCTGGCGCGGCCGCACGACCCGCGACAGGGCGGACGAATACGAGGTCTATAATCGAGAGGTCGGTATCGTGCCTCTGGTCGAAAAGGCGCTCGGCGTGCAGACCTTTCGTGAGGACCGCGAGACCGAAAGCGAATTCATGACGATCTCTTACTGGGAGAGCATGGAGGCGATGACGAGCTTTGCCGGGAGCGACCCGACCGCGATCCACCACCTGCCGCGCGACGAGGAATTTCTGATCGAGCTTCCGAAGAGCATTCAAATTTTCTGGCTCGTCAGCAGCGACGGAACGACGTTCTGATTACGTCGGCAGGCCCTCGTCCTCGGCCGGACGGATGCGCAGGCGGGTGATGCGGTTCTTTTCCCGCTTCATCACGATGAAGCGCTTGCCGTAGAAGGTGAAGGCCTGGCGCTCCTCAGGGATGAGTTTTGATTCGTTGATGACGAGGCCGGCGATGGTCGTGACCTCCTCATCGGGAAGATCCCATCCGAGCGCCCGGTTGAGATCGCGGATCGGCACCGAGCCGTCGACCACGACAGAGCCGTTGGCTTCCTGCCGCACGCCACGTAACTCGACATCGTGCTCGTCGGCAATATCGCCGACGATCTCTTCCATGATGTCTTCCAAGGTGACGATGCCCTGTACCTCGCCATATTCGTCGACGACGACGGCGAAATGCACCCGTCGCTTCAAGAAGGCGGCAAGCTGGTCCTTGAGGCTGGTGCTGTCCGGCACAAACCAGGGCTTTTGCGCGATCTTGACGATATCGACATCGCCCGGACCGACGCCCGGCTCCAGCAGCGCGCGCAAAAGATCCTTGGCATGGACGACGCCGATGATGTTTTCGGTCGAATTGCGCCAGACCGGCATGCGCGTATAGGGGCTTTCCAGCACGGTGCGGACCGAGACTTCGGCCGGATCGTCGGCGTTGATCGCCAGCATCGCCATGCGGTGCTTCATCACGTCGGAGACTTCGAGCTCTTCCAGATCGAAGAGCGCGCTCAGCCGGTCGCGGTCCTTGCCCTCGAAATTGCCTTCGCGATGGATCGCGTCCAGCGCCGCATGAAGCGCGTCATGGTCGCCGAGCTCCAGCGTCTTCTGGTTCAACGGCACGCCCGTCGCACGCATCACACCGCGGATGACCGCGTTGACAGCGCGCGAAAAAGGGCCGCTTGGCGAAGTCATCGGGGCAACTTTTCCTTGAGGAAGCTCAGCACTTCCGATGAGGGAACGTCGTCAGCGACGAAGGACTGGCCGATGCCGTGGGTGAGGATGAAGGTGAGCTTGCCACCCTTGACCTTCTTGTCCTGCATGATCGCATCGAGCAGCACATCCGCACCTGGCATGTCACCCGGAATATCGGAGATGTTGGTCGGCAGGCCGACAGCCTTCAGATGTGCCTCGACCCGGCCCGCGTCGTCCATGCTGGCGAGGTTGAGGCGCGAGGAGAATTGATGCGCCAGCACCATGCCGATCGCCACACCTTCGCCATGCACCAGCCTGCGGCTGTCATATTCGGTGGCCGCTTCCAGCGCATGACCGAACGTGTGGCCGAGATTGAGGAGAGCCCGGCGGCCGGTCTCGCGCTCATCCTCGACGACCACATCCGCCTTGGACTGGCAGCTGACGGCAATCGCCTCGATCCGCTCCGGCCCGCCGGCGAACATGTTCTGCCAGTTCTTTTCCAGCCATTCGAAGAAGTCGGGATTGTCTATCAGCCCGTATTTGGCGACTTCCGCGTAACCTGCACGGAATTCCCGCGGCGAAAGCGTATCGAGTGCCGCGGTATCAGCGAGCACGAGATCCGGCTGATGAAAGACGCCGAGCAGGTTCTTGCCGTGGCGGGTATTGATGCCCGTCTTGCCGCCGACGGAAGAGTCGACCTGCGCGAGAAGCGAGGTCGGGATCTGCACGAAGCGCACGCCGCGACGGACGATGCCGGCCGCAAAGCCCGCGAGATCGCCGATGACGCCGCCGCCGAGCGCGATCACCGCGTCATTGCGCTCGATGCGGGCCGCCAGCACCATGTCGCAGACGGTCGCGAGATGCTCCATGCTCTTGGTCTTCTCACCGGCCGGAAGCGTCAGCGACACGGCCTCGATCCCGTCGGTCTGCAGACCGTCCATCAGGGCCTCGAGATAGAGCGGCGCGACATTCTCATCCGTAACGATCGCGGCCCTGCGTCCCTTCAGCCGGGTGGTGATCTCACCGCCCGCCCGCGCCAGGAGGCCGGGACCGATCAGGATGTCATAGGCCCGTTCGCCGAGCGGAACATGAACCAGTCGTTCGGGGGAGCGGGTCTGCACTGTCATGGGGCTTCACTTTCCTGCGCGAGGTCGGCGAGCGCCTGCAGCACCTCGTTGACCATCACGTCCTTGCGGACATTGCCCGAAATCACAGTCAGGTCGGCCTGCTCGTAGATCGGGTAGCGCTGGATCATCAGGTTTTCCAGCGTCTGTCTTGGATTTTCGGTCTTCAGCAGCGGCCGGTGGTCGCGGCGGTTGACGCGCTCCCACAGGACATCGAGATCGGCCTTGAGCCAGATCGATATGCCACCGAGCCTGATCTGCTCGCGCGTCGCCTCGTTGATGAAAGCACCGCCGCCGGTCGAGACCACGCGTGGCCCCTGCTTGAGCAGCCGCTCGACCACGCGCGTTTCCAACGCCCGGAACTCGGTCTCGCCATATTGGGCGAAGAGTTCGGCAATCGACATGCGGGATACGGATTCGATCTCGGCGTCGGTATCGATGAAGGGAATGCCCAGCGTCTGGGCGACCAGCCGGCCGATGACGGACTTTCCCGCCCCCATCAGGCCGACAAAAATCAGGTTACGGTTGCCGAGCGCTTCACGCGCCTGATCCCGCAAGGCCCGATCCTGCGATGGCTCTCGCCCGACTGTTGCTACTTCACTCATGATGCCGTCCGTTCTTGAAAAACGGTATCACCAAATGTTCATCCAGCGTCAAGCCACGGTTGAGGTGAGAGCGTCAAAGCTGCACATCTTGTCGATCTGTAAACCATTCCGGATATAGTGCGGCGAGCATATACGGAGTTTTCGATGCCGACACTTTTCCGCTTTCTCTTCATACTGGCGCTGATCGCCGGCGTGATCTACGGCGGAATGGTCGCGCTTGTCGTTCTGGTGGAGCCGCGCGAGCGGGAAATTACAGTACGCGTACCCTCCGAGCGGCTGAACCCGCCAGCCCCTTCGACCCAACCGTGAGCAAGGACCGCCTGCGATGAGGGATCTCTCCGGCGCCCATATCGAAGCCTTTCTCGAAATGCTGAGTGCCGAACGCGGCGCGGCGGAAAATACGCTTTTATCCTACCGGCGCGATCTGGACGACCTTCACGAATTTCTGATCTCGGCGAAGACCTCTCCTCTCAACGCCGAAAGCAGTCATCTCTCCGCCTACCTGACGCATCTCGGAAAGCGCGCCTTCGCCCCCTCCTCCCAGGCGCGACGGCTTTCGGCCATGCGCCAATTGTACAAGTTCCTCTACGCGGAAGGACTGCGGACCGACGACCCGACGGCGGTACTGGATGCGCCGAAAAAGGGACGCGCCCTGCCGAAGAACATGAGCGAGGCGGACGTGAGCCGCCTTCTGGAGCGGGCAACACTGGAGGCAAACGAGCCGGGAGACGGACGGTTGTCCCGCCTGCGCATGCTTGCCCTGCTCGAACTTCTCTATGCCACAGGCATGCGCGTCAGCGAGCTCGTATCCCTGCCTCTTAAGGTTCTGGAGCAGGAAGGCCGGTTCCTGATGATCCGCGGCAAGGGCAACAAGGAACGCGTGGTGCCCCTGTCTCGATCGGCTATCACGGCGCTTGCCGCCTATGGCGAGGCCAAGCGCGCCGCAGAGGGCGATGCCGAGGAAAGCCCGTGGCTATTTCCATCCTATGGCAGCGCCGGATATCTGCCGCGCCAGGTCTTCGCCCGCGACCTCAAGGGGCTGGCCGCGCGAGCCGGACTGAAAACTTCGGCGATTTCGCCCCACGTCATGCGCCATGCCTTTGCAAGCCACCTTCTGGCGAACGGCGCGGACCTGCGTGTCGTGCAGGAACTGCTTGGACATTCAGACATTTCGACCACGCAGATTTACACACATGTGTTGGAGGAAAGGCTCCGCCAACTGGTCGAATCGCATCACCCCCTTGCAAAAGAGGGCAAAAACCGGGAATAGAGGCCCACTTGAAAATGGGAACGCGGCGTTCCCGGCGTAAAGACAAACGGGAAACCGGATCTCATGCAGACTTATCTCGATTTCGAAAAGCCCATCTCGGACCTCGAGGGAAAGATTCACGAGCTTAAGAAGCTTGCTGCGGAAGACGAAAGCATCGACACGTCGGACGAAATCACCCGGCTCGAAGTGCGCGTCAAGGAAGCGACGCGGGACATCTATTCCAAGCTCGGCGCCTGGGAGAAGACGCAGGTCGCCCGCCATCCGCAGCGTCCGCACTTCGTCGACTACGCCGCCCATCTGTTCACCGAATTCACGCCGCTCGCTGGCGACCGCAATTTCGGCGAGGACGCCGCCATCCAGGCCGGCCTTGCCCGCTTCAACGGCATGCCGGTGGCCCTGATCGGCCAGGAAAAGGGCAGCGACACCAAGACACGCCTGAAGCACAATTTCGGCAGCCCGCGTCCTGAAGGCTATCGCAAGGCGATCCGCGTCATGGAAATGGCCGACCGCTTTGGCCTTCCGATCATCAGCCTCGTCGACACGGCAGGCGCCTATCCGGGCGTCGGTGCCGAAGAGCGCGGCCAGGCGGAAGCCATCGCCCGTTCGACGGAAATGTGCCTCGGCGTCAAGGTTCCGATGATCTCCATGGTCATCGGCGAAGGCGGCTCCGGCGGCGCGATCGCGATCGCAACCGGCAACCGCGTCTACATGCTCGAACACGCGATCTACTCGGTCATCTCGCCGGAAGGGGCTGCCTCCATCCTGTGGCGCGATTCCACCCGCGCCCGCGAAGCGGCGACCAACATGAAGATCACGGCCGAAGACCTGAAAGGCCTCGGCATCATCGACGAGATCATCCCGGAACCGATCGGCGGCGCCCATCGCGAGCCGGTAACCGTCATGAACGCCGCCGGCAAGGTGATCGCCTCGGCCCTGCAGGACCTCGGCAAGCTGTCCGGCGAGGAAGTTCGCGCCGCACGCCGCCAAAAATTCCTCGATATCGGCCGCAATCTCTAAAGATTGGCGCGCCGCGAGGCGGCTTGCCAATTTCGGCCACATTGCTCATAACAATGCGCGCAGAGGGTTTTACTGGACAGCCAATTTTTAGCGGTTAAGAAGATGTAAAGATTACCGCTTTATTATTGCACACCTCTGCCCCGGTTTGATGCCGTACTAGATATGTGGTCCGTTACGATGCGTCTGAAGCACATCGCCTTCGCTCTTCTGGTCGCAACAGCCCTCACAGGCTGCAACGACACGCTTGATTCCGCCAGCACTGACCTCACCAAGGTCAAGAACAAGGTGGAACAGCCCCTGCCGGCAAAGATCGTCGCCGACATGCAGGCGAAGAACATGCCGCGCACGTCGCCGATCATGATCCGCATCTACAAGGAAGAGGGCAAGCTCGAGATCTGGAAGGCGAAGGCGGACAACCGCTTCGACATGATCAAGAGCTATGACATCTGCGCTTGGTCCGGCAAGCTCGGCCCGAAGATCAAGGAAGGCGACCGCCAGGCGCCCGAAGGCTTCTACAGCCTGACGCCGGCGCACCTGAACCCGAATTCCAAATATTACCTCGCGATCAATACCGGCTTCCCGAACCGTTACGATGCCGCCAACGGCCGCAACGGCACGAACCTGATGATCCACGGCGCCTGCTCGTCGTCGGGCTGCTATTCGATGACCGACGAGCAGATCCTCGAGATCTACGCTTTCGCGCGCGACGCCTTCAAGGGCGGACAGACGGCGGTCCAGCTGCAGGCGCTGCCCTTCCGCATGACGGCCGAGAACATGGCCCGCCATCGCGAGAGCGAGCACTACGACTTCTGGAAGATGATCAAGGTCGGCTACGACAATTTCGAAGTCACCAAGCGTCCGCCGGAAGTGGCCGTCTGCGGCAAGAAATACACGTTCAACCAGCAGGCCAGCGGCCCGGTCAACGCCGCTGCCGCCTGCCCGGAAATGTCGACGCCGCCGGCACTGGTCTCGGCCCTGTCGTCCTACAACAAGACCTATGACGTCGCCTACGAGAAAGCTGTGGGCAAGCTCGGCACCAAGATCTGGTACGAGCCGACCGAAGCTGAGCGCAAGGCCGTGGTAGCGGCAAAGCGCAAGGGCCGCGAACTGGCCTATGCCCCGACCGGTACCTCGCTCGAGGCCGGCAAGCTGATGAGCCAGTCCGAATTCCAGGCGATGATGGAAAAGCGCATGGCAGCGGGCCAGCCGAAGCCGGCAACGACCCAGCTGGCGTCCACCTCCACGGCACCGCGTCCGGCCACCGCAGCAGAGCGCATGAAGCAGGATCGCCTACCGACCGCCAGCACGCCGCAGGCTGCGACCCCAACGGTCGAGACCGCCCAAGGCAAGACCTCGGCCGTCCCCGTACCGGAACAGAACCCGCTTGCCTACGCCGCTCCGGCAGCCCCGGTCAGCGAAGCCAAGAAGCCGTTCTGGAAGTTCTGGGACAAGCAGTGACCCTCGACACTGACGGCGTCTATGATCTGAGAGGGTTGAGATGCCCTCTTCCGGTCCTGAAGACTCGCCGCCGGTTGAAATTGCTGAAGACCGGCGATCGCCTGACGATCGAGACGAGCGATCCGCTCGCCGGCATCGACATTCCGCATTTCTGCAATCAGGAAGGCCATGAGCTGGTCGAGGCGCTGAAGACGCCGGACGGCCATCGCTTCGTCATCCGCAAGGGCCTGCCGGTCGAAATGCCGGTCAGCGGCTGAAGCCCGGCACCGCCAGCGGGTTATCCTCCAGAGCCGCGCGATCGGGACGATCGAGGCGCGGATCCCCGGTGAAGGCGGCGAACAGGTCGGAGACGAACTCTTCCTCCAGCCCCTTGGTGATAAGCACCATCCGCGTCTTCTCGTCCGACCCGACCGGCCAGGCGGCAAGGCGCTGAGGCGGATGAAAGATCGTCTGTACGCCATGCAGAACGAGCGGCCGCCCCGGGTTGTCCGAAAGCTTTACGATCGCCTTCATCCTTAACAGCTTCTCGCCATGCGCCGAGCGCAGCAGGTCGATGAACATGTCGATCGCCATCGGATCGATCGGCCGGTCGTGCACGATGGAGAAAGACCGGATATCCGCCCCGTGACGGTTCACGTCATGATGATGGTGGTGATGGCCGTGGTCGTGCGAATGGTGACCATGATGGTGTTCATGGCCATGCCCGTGATGATGACTATGGGCATCGTGACGATGCTCGCCGTGGCCATGGTCGTGATGCGCATCGGCCGCCATTTCATCGCGCAGCCAGCGGTCCACATCCGCGATCTTGCTCGACGGATCGCAGAGCCCGTTTTCCAGGATAGCCAGACTGCCGGCAGAGGCGTCATCGCCATCCGTCACCGCTGCACGCGGGTTGAGCGCCGTAAGCCGTGCACGAAGCGCAGAGAGCTGCTCGGCGCTGGCAAGCGTCTGCTTCGAAATAACAAGCCGGTCAGCGACGGCGACCTGCTTCACCGCCTCTTCATGGGCATCAAGCGTCGCAAAACCGTTGACGGCATCGACAACGGTGACCACGCCCGCGAGCTCGAAATCCTGCGCGATGATCGGATTGCCCATGACGGACTGCATGACGGGCGCCGGGTCGGCAAGGCCGGTCGTCTCGATGACCACCCGTGTCACCCGCTTCGCGCGCCCAGTCTGGAACGCGTCGATCATGGAAGCGAGCGTATCGACCAGTTCGCCGCGCACCGTGCAGCATAGGCAGCCATTCGACAGCTCGACCAGCGAATCCCCCGATGCCTCGACGAGCAGATTGTCGATACCGACCTCGCCGAACTCGTTGATGATGACGGCGATATCCTTGGCCGCCGGATCCCGCAGCATGCGGTTGAGCAGCGTCGATTTGCCGGCACCGAGGAACCCGGTGATGATGGAGACCGGTATGCGGTCCTGCCCGTAGGCCATGGTCTATTCCAATCAGAACGTCGGGCGCGGCACCGGGATCGGGATATTCGCGTAGGTCTTGTTGCCGATCGCAGTCGGCTCGGGCTCGCTGCCCGGGATCAGACCCGCGAAACTGTATTGCGGCGGACGCGCCATTTCGTGGATATAAGGCGAATGCATGATCGTGCGGCCGGCATCGTCGCGGCCTTCGCTGCGCACCTTGGCGGCCTTGGGATTGCAGATGACCTGGCTGACATCGTTGACATTGGCCGTGTCGCCGTAAGGCGCCAATGACGCCAGCGGCACGCCCTGGCTGCCGGAAGAGGTCAGGCCCTGCTGCAGCAGGTTGGCGGAATCGTCGGCGCGGCCGGCAAGGCTGTCGGCGCCGAGCACGACCGACAGGACGGTGCGGCCGTTGCGCGTGGCCGACGAGACCTGATTGAAGCCCGCGGCACAGATGAACCCCGTCTTCATGCCGTCGGCGCCGTCGAAGCGGCCGATCAGGGTGTTGAAGTTGGGATATTGCTTCTTACCGGTATCGATACCCTCGATGGTGAAATAGCCGGCATATTGCGGGAATTCCCGCTTGATCTGCAGCGCCAGGATGGCGAGGTCGCGCGCCGTCGTATACTGGCCCTTGCCCGGCAGCCCGTGGGGATTGATGAAGTGGCTGGAGGACATGCCGAGGCGCTGGGCTTCGGAATTCATCATCGCGACGAACTGGTCCGCCGATCCGCCGACCGTCTCCGCAACGGCGACCGCCATGTCATTGGCCGACTTGACCAGCATGATCTTCAGCGCATTGTCCATCGTCAGCTGCGAGCCGGGCCGGAAATACATTTTGCTCGCCGGCTGGTCGGTAGCGTTCTTGCTCATGACAACGGTGCTGTCGAGCGACAGGCGGCCGCTTTTCAGCGCCTTGAACGTGACATAGGCCGTCATCAGCTTCGTGAGCGACGCCGGGTACCATTTCAGGAACGCATCCTGATGGGCGATGATGCGCCCGGTATTGACGTCGATGATCATGCGCGGATTGGCGGCAGCGCTCTGCGCCGATGCGATGATACCGATTGCCGCCACGAGGCAGGCGAGCCGGCTGGTGGTGCGCTGGCGGATATTCTGATGCGGCAAGGTGGTTCCTCGTCTCGATGTTAACGAGTGGGGCCATTAGATGGCCTATATGACCAAGCAATGGCAAAGAAGATTGATTACGTCAATCTGTACAGGCAGTATCGCTGAAGGAGGGGAGTCATAACCGCGTGAAGCCACTGATAGGATAGACAATGCCGATATTGAACCGCGCTGCCGAACTTCAGGGCGAAGTGACGGAGTGGCGACGATTTCTCCATCAACATCCCGAAATCCTCTATGACGTCGACAACACCGCGGCCTTCGTGGCGGAAAAGCTACGCGAGTTCGGCGTCGACGAGGTCGCGACCGGAATCGGCCGCACCGGCGTCGTCGGCATCATCCGCGGCAAGGGGGAAGGCTCCCGCACGATCGGCCTGCGCGCCGACATGGACGCCCTGCCGCTGACCGAGGTGACGGGCAAACCTTATGCCTCGACCACACCGGGCGCGATGCACGCCTGCGGTCACGACGGCCATACCTCGATGCTGCTGGGTGCCGCGAAATATCTCTCCGAGACCCGCAATTTCAACGGCGCCGTGGCTCTGATCTTCCAGCCGGCGGAGGAAGGCGGCGCCGGCGCGCTTGCCATGGTGGAAGACGGCATGATGGAAAGCTTCGGCATCGACGAGGTCTATGGCATGCATAATATGCCGGGCATCCCGCTCGGCCAGTTCGCCATTCGCAAGGGCGGCATCATGGCCGCACCCGATCGTTTCACCATCACCGTCAGCGGACGCGGCGGCCATGCGGCCCAGCCGCACAAGACGATCGACCCAATCTTCATCGGCTCGCAGCTGGTCGGCAGCCTGCAGGCGATCGCCGCCCGCAATGCTGATCCGGTCCAGTCGGTGGTCATTTCCGTCACCCGCTTCGATGCGGGCACGACCCACAACATCATCCCCGACAAGGCGACGATCATGGGCACGGTGCGCACGCTGAACGAGGATACCCGTGACCTTGCGGAAAACCGCATCCGCCAGATCGTCGACGGCATTGTCGGCGCCCATGGCGCGGAGGCGACGATCGACTACTATCGTCAGTGCCCCGTCACCTTCAATCACGACCTTGAGACGGATCACGCCATCAGCGTCGCCACAGAGGTCGTCGGCACGAACAATGTCGACGCGAATGTCGACCCGACCATGGCCGGCGAAGATTTCGCCTTCATGCTGAAAAAACGCCCCGGCGCCTTCATCTTCATCGGCAACGGAGAAACCGCTCCGCTGCACAATCCCCGCTACGATTTCGACGACGAAGCGATCGCCTACGGGATCTCCTATTGGGTACGCCTGACGGAAAAACGGCTGACGGAGTGACGTCAGCCAGAGGAAGCCGCAAAAGGACTTGGCTAATCCGGCTGGCTTTTGTATGGGTGGCAGCAAGTGGTCCCATAGCTCAGCAGGATAGAGCGCAGGATTCCTAATCCTGAGGCCGATGGTTCGAATCCATCTGGGATCACCAACGTCTGCAGACTTTCGGGAACACCTGTTCTCCCGCTCTCCAATTAGACAATCTGACACAGACTTGCCCTGCCGGTGGCTGGCAGGCATTTGGGTTCAGCCGTCGCCCATTTTTCAGGGCATTGCAGCAGGTCGACAGCGCGCGCAAAGCAACTTATGCGTCGTCCAGTGGATATGCACTGCCTTTGACTGATAACGACATCAAGCTCCCTGTTCGTACAGTTGACATGCAAAATTGGGGTTCATACAACTCTCGCTCACTATGGAAGCCGAGGATAAAATGACCCCTCCATTTTCTACTAAAGCGTACAAGGACTCCGATCATCGTCGTTTCTGGTGGTGGAGAATCGGCGATGTAGATCACGATCCGCTTGTATATCACCTGATGGATCAACATCAGCGGGATCTCTTCGCAGAGTGGTATCGCGACACCGAGGCAAAGAACTTCATCGGCGAATGCACCCCGCCCCTTGCATCGGTCCTGATGGGCTTCATCTCGGGCAATGCAGTGAAGCGCGTAGTGCAACTTGGCCACTACGCAGGCTATTCGTCCATCAATCTCGGCCTCGTGCTCAAGAAGATCACAGGCGGCAAGCTTGCCACGATAGATATATCGGATCGCATGTCGAAATATACCCAGGAATGGATGGATCGTTTCGAATTCTCGGATCATGTGAAGGTCATCACTGCAGATTCCGCCTCGGCAGAGGCAGCGGATCAGGCTGAAGCCTTCATTGGCGGAGAGCCCGAAATCGTGTTGATCGATTCTTCCCATAAGTATGAGCATACGCTGAAGGAACTTGATCTGTGGATTGGCCGGCTTAAAAAGAACGGCTTCATTTTCCTCCACGACGCATCAAATGCCGCGCGAGAATACGACCCCGAGAAGGGCGCAGTTGCCGGCGCGCTGGAAAAATGGTGTGCCGACAATGAGTATAAGTATTTCGTCTTCAATGGCGGAGACGCGACACCGGGCAGCACTCACGCCCAATTGGTCCACCGTGACGGTCGCGGCTTAGCGGTTATCCAGAAATGTAAGTGATTTCCTATGGCGCGGCGATAAATGGTTGCCGCGCCATTTAAGCAGAACGAGGACTGGCCTTTAACGTGGCGATGATCACCGCAATCGCCTTGTTCGCCCCCTCGCACTGAGGCCCACCTTCAACCACGGCCCGAATGACGCCATCATCGGTTTTGGCTACCGCCACGACACTATCCGGAAGAACTGCCTGCGCAAATTCGTAGGCCCTATCCAAAGAGAGTGTGAAATAGGGCGCCCTCGGCAACCTCGCGCCATTTGGGGAAAACCAGGATGGCGGATCACCGCCGACCTTCCGATAGCCAATTCGCATGGCAATTACCTCATCGATCCACATGAGATGACCTTTGGCTTGCTCTAAATTTTCAATGATCTCAGAGGCTTCCATCGTTTTCTCGTTTATCGGTGAATAAGGTACATTGCTAGCAGCGTCATTTGACGCCCCTCCAACTTATCGCGTCGGCTGGGATCATGATACCGCGAACTGTTGTTACTTCGCCCTTTATCTCAAAGCCGCAAGCAGGCGCGCTTCAAGAATATGATTTCGGCGCCCGTTGGGCACTTAGCCGCGATTGTTCGATGGCCGGCGATTACAATAAGCTTGCCTTGCACCCTAATCCAGCAACTCCCGCAGCCGCACTGCCAGTTCCCTTGCCGTATACGGCTTCTGCAGCCAGCTTCCGGAAAGCGCCAGTTCTCGGCCGGCGATGGCCGGTTCGGCATAGCCCGAGGTAAACAGGACCCTGACATGAGGGCGCTCGGCGCGGACCTGGTTGGCGAGCTCGTCGCCGGTCATTCCGCCCGGCATCACCACATCGGTAAACAGGAGCGCGATGTCGCCATGGCGTTCGAGCTGCGCCAGGGCCTGCACGCCGTTCTCTGCCTCGATCACCGCATAGCCCAGGCTCGTCAGCCGCGACACGGCGACGCGCCTGACACGCGCGTCGTCCTCGACGACGAGGATCGTCTCGTTGCCGCCGGGCGGCGGGCTCGGCGTCTGGCTGTCGCCGGTCTCGCGCGCATCGCTGTCGACGGCCCGCTGCGCTGCCGGCAGGAACATTCTGACCGAGGTGCCCTGCCCAGGCTCGCTATAGATCTGGATATTACCGCCGGACTGCCTGGCAAAGCCATAAACCATGCTCAAGCCCAGCCCCGTGCCCGCGCCCAGGCCCTTGGTGGTAAAGAAGGGCTCGAACGCCTTTTCCTTCACCTCCGGCGTCATGCCGCTGCCCGTATCGGTAACGGCGATCAGCACGAAATCCCCCGTGCGGACATTCGGATACATCTGCGCATAGTCGACATCGAGCTTCACGCGGGAAATCTCCAGCGTCAGCCTGCCGCCGCGGGGCATGGCATCGCGGGCGTTGATGACGAGGTTCAGCAGCGCATTCTGCAGCTGCGACCCGTCGACCAGCGCTTCGTTGGACGTGCCGCTGACGACCGTCTTGAACTCGACCGCCTCGCCGAGCGTCCGCCGCATCAGTTCGGAAAAGCCGGAGACGAGCTGCCCGACATCCACAAGCACCGGGTTGAGCGGCTGGCGTCGTCCGAAGGCCAGAAGCTGGCCGGTGAGCTTGGCGCCGTCATCCGCCGCCGACTGCGCCTCCTGCAAGAGAACCCTCAGGTTCGGGTCGGATAGCTTGTACTCCATCATTTCCAGATTGCCGCTGATCACGGTCAGCAGGTTGTTGAAGTCGTGAGCAAGGCCTCCGGTCAGCTGGCCGATCGCTTCCATCTTTTGCGACTGCCGCAGTTCCTCTTCGATCTTGTGGCGACTGGTCAGGTCGCGGATGAAGCCGGTGAAGATACGCCGGCCGTTCGTTCGCGCCTCGCCGACGGAAAGCTCCATCGGAAACGTCGATCCGTCCTTGCGCAGGCCGGTGACCACGCGGCCGTAGCCGATGATGCGGCGCTCGCCGGTCGTCAGGTAACGGGAGATATAGTCGTCATGCGCCGTGCGGTCCGGATTGGGCATCAGGACCTTGACGTTGTGGCCGCAGACCTCTTCTCCGCGGTAGCCGAACAGGCGCTCCGCCGCCGCGCTGAAGGAACTGATGATGCCGGCATCATCGATGACGATCATCGATTCCGGCACGGTATCGAGAATGGAGCGCAGATGCGCCTCCCGTTCCGCCAGATCGTTCTGCACCCGCTTCATTTCGGTCACGTCGTTGTTTGTCTGAATGATGATGGATCCGGCTTCGGCCGAAAGAACAGCGGCGACCCACCTGGTTGCGACGAAGACGGACCGGCCGTCCCGTGTGCGATGCTCGACCTCACCTTCCCAAGCCTTGTGACGCGCAACATGCCCGCGGATCTCGTCGAGCGGCACCGGAAAGCGCGTCTGCAGCAGTTGATGCACGGTCCGCCCGACAGCCTCCTCACTCGACCAGCCATAGAGCGCCTCGCAACCGGCGCTCCAGCGGATGATGACGCCATCAGCGCCGTGGACGATGATATTGGCATCGTCGAGCAGTCTGATAACGGCATCGAGCTGGGCCTGGGTGGTGAGATCGGTAGCGTTATTGTCCTGCATCGGCATCCTGGCTGCTTCTAGTGATGACGCTTCTCCTGAAGCCCCATCCCGTGGCCGTATTCATCGTCGTCTCCCGCCAATTGTGCAAGCGCCATCGGCTTGATGATCTTGATGGAATGACGTCCGACGCAGCCGAGCACGCCCTTGGCCGCGAGCTTGGTAATAGTGCGCGATACGGTTTCGATCGTCAGCCCGAGATAATCCGCCATGTCCTGGCGGGTCATCGGCAGTTGAACCAGAGCCTGTGCAACGCCGGTGGCCGATGCTCGGCGCGCATGCTTGAGGAGGAAGGTGCAGAGACGTTCCTCGGCATTCTTGCAGGACAGCAGAACCATCTGGTCCTGCGCCGCCGCCATCTCGTCACAGACCCGCTCGAAGACCTGCGAGCGGAGTTCGTCCGATTCGGTGACCGCGCCCTCGAAGGCGCGGCGCGTCAGGCGGCGGATCTTCGTCGGCACGATCGCTTCGGCGCCATAGAGATAATTGCCCTTCAACGACACGCCGACGAGATCGCCCTCGTAGACGAAGCCGGTGATGACGCGGCGACCATCGGATATGATCCGGAATATGCGCAGCGCACCTTCAGCCAGTTCGAACACATGCCTGGCATCGTCACCTTCGAAAAACAGCGACTGGCCGGGCTGCAACTGTTCGGCCGGCTGGCGCGCGAAGAGGCCGGCGAGCGTCTCCGGTTCTTCTTCACGCAGAAGGTTTGCCGTATTGAGTTCGCGATTATAGCTGGTGAGAAACATGCTCTGGCCCCCGTCATTCGATGGGGGCAGTTGACCCGCTGCGCGTAACGCGCGAATGCTACGGGCGTAATAGACGGTTCGAATTGGTAACAGTTTGTAACGGCCCGGCCTGCTGAATGTCTTTTGATCCAGCCCATGCGGCGCACATACTCGTCGTTGATGACGATCCCCGTATCCGCCAGATGCTCACCCGCTATTTCGAGGGAGAGGGATATCGGGTCACCACTGCCGGTGATGGCGTCGAGATGAACGTCGCCATGCGGCAGGATGGCTTCGACGCAGTCCTGCTCGATCTCTCCTTGCCGGGAGGGCGCGACGGGCTGGACCTTGCGCGCGATATCCGCGCCAGTTCCGATATCCCGATCATGATGCTGACCGGCCGCGACGATGTCGTCGATCGCATCATCGGCATCGAGATCGGCGCGGACGACTATATCGCCAAGCCCTTTCACCTGCGCGAAGTGCATGCCCGGCTGAAATCCATTCTCCGCCGCCGCCAGCCGGCGAATACAAAGCCGGCACAACAACAGACAGACGAGATCGTCGGCTTCGAGGGCTGGACGCTCAACACCTCGCGCCGCCAGCTTCTCGATCCGGGTGGACGCGAGGTCGAACTGACAACCGGTGAGTTCGATATGCTGGCCGCCTTCCTCAACCATGCCGGCCGGGTGCTCACCCGCGATTTTCTCATGGACCTGACGCGCGGTCGCCAGATGGAAGCCTTCGATCGCACGATCGATGCGCAGATCGTCAGGCTCAGACGCAAGATCGAGGCGGATCCGCAGCATCCGCAGCTCATCAAGGCGGTGCGCGGCGTCGGCTACATCTTCACCGGCCGGATAGGCTGATCCGGATCGTCATCACCCTCGGTCGTCAAAATCAAACCGTGGTCCCAAGGACCGTGTTCCAGATAGTCGATCAGCGTCGCCCAGCTGGACGGGACGGCGGTCCAGACATGCAGCAGGCTGCATCCTTGAGCGACCGCATAAGCCTTCGCAGCATCAAGAAGACCGCGCTCGATCTCCCGGCTGTCGAGAAGACCGACGGCGACAAGCAGCGGAACCTCCAGTTGGCGGCGGCGATCCCCCTCGCCCCTCACCGCGACATGGCAGATGCCACGGACATACCCCTCCCCGTCCTTGGCAACGAACCAGGCCTTGCGCAGATCCATCGAAGCCGTCAGCGCAGTCCAGTGGCCAAGCTCGAGGCCCGGGATTGCCCGCTCGACCAGCGCATAGGCACGGGACGTGTCACGGGAATTCATCCTGGAGATCTTGAACGCCATGCACCGGTCCACGTCGTATACCGTTGCCATCGCCGACAATCGATCGGACGATGTTGCACGCGGCAGGCCGGCAGGCTTTGACGCCGGTCAATGACGGGCTTTTGGGTAAGGCTCGGAAAATACCTGACGTCCGGCGCTCGTTGCCACCCTTGGCGTGGCGCGACCGCGGGATCTGCCGCCGATCACGGCAATGGCCCGCAGGACGACAACGAGAATAACGGCCACCATCAGGCCAACGACGGCGCCGAGCATTGCCCAAACCAGGCCTGCAACGCTTACCGGCACACCCGGCACGAAATCCCGCCACGCATTGGCCAGGGTCGCAGCATCCGGGCTTCGGGCGATGATCAGCGGCCTCAGGATGGGCGACGCGGATGTCAGGTGGAGAAGCTGATCGGACAGGTCCTCGTTGCGATCGAATGCCTGGCGCATCGAATCGCCCTGGCTGCGCAGGAACTGTTCGGGCGAGACGGCATAGATGTTGAGCGCTGCCTGCCGCTCCAGCCCGTTGTGATTGGCCTGTTCGTCGAAATTCTGGATGATCGTCGTCAGCTCGTCGATCGCGCCGCCGAGGCGCTGGCGGTATTGCTGAGCCAGTTCCGGCGCCTGCGAAAACGTCACACCGCCGGCGATAGCCACCAGCAAAATCAGAACTCGACGAAGAAGACGCATGCCGGACCTCGGTTGATACCGGTGGGTCAACGGCGAAGAATCGTAAAGGTTGCAACGCAGCACCGGTAAAAACCACCGGCAAAGAGGCAGAGGGCCGTCAGGCGTGAGACTTGGTTGCCTTCACATGCTCCATCCGGAAGCCCATGCCCATCAGCCGGCCGGCCAGGTGGGCAAGCACCGGCCAGCGGGCAATACCGCGGATAAAGGCCGGCGGACCCTTGCGCTTCTGGTCGTCCCCCTTATCCTTGCGGCGACTGCTGCGCATCATCAGCTGCATCTTCTGCGTTGCCTTGGTCGGGAAACTGCGGCGCTTCTCGACCGCCGCCAGATCGGCATCCGCCAGACGACCTTCCCGGAGGGGGGCTGCCAGAATGTTTGCCGTAGCAACCGCATCCTGAATGGCGAGGTTGACGCCGACACCGCCGATAGGCGACATCGCGTGGGCTGCGTCACCGATACAGATCAGGCCCGGCCGCCACCATTGAGCCAGCCGATCGATGCGGACAGTGAGCAGGCTCGTATCGTCGAATGAGCGCAGTTCCTCGACACGATCGGCCGGAAGCGGCGAGACGTCAGCCACCATCTTCCGGAACGCCTCGATGCCCTGGCTCTTGATCTCCGCGAATGTGGTCTTGCGGATCACCAAACCGCACTGCCAATACTCACCGCGATCGATCAGCACGAAACCCTGGCGCGGGCCGGCATGGCCCATCACCTCGTTCGGATCCCCCACCTGCTTGGAAAGCTTCATCCAGACCACTTCACTTGGCACGCCAAAACTCTCGATGGTCAGCCCGGCCTTGGTCCGCACGATCGAATTGCGACCGTCCGCGCCCACCACGAGCTCGGCGTCGATATCGATCTCGCGCTCCGGAGTGCGGACGGACAGGCCAATGACCCTGCCATTTCGTTCCCTGATTTCCGTCACCTCGGCCTGCATGATTAGCCGGAAATTCGGATAGCGGCTCGCCTGCGCTGCCAGGAAATTGAGAAAATCCCATTGCGGCATGAAAGCGATAAAGCGGTTCTTCACCGGCAGTTTCGAGAAGTCGGCAATGGTGACCGTGCGCCCATCCATCTCGGCCGAAAGCTTTTCAGCGCGGGTATGCGGCAGCGCCAGAAAATCGTCCATCAGCCCCAGTTCCTCGATGACCTGAAGGGTAGACGGATGGATGGTATCGCCGCGAAAATCGCGCAGGAAATCCGCATGCTTTTCAACGACGGTCACGTCAACGCCGGCACGTGCGAGGAGAAAGCCCAGCATCAGACCGGCGGGGCCGGCACCGGCAACGACGCAAGTCGTTTTGATCGTCTCGTTTTCGCTCATTGCACCATTTCGCTCCCATTTCGGCCGAGATCAAGCCGCAGATGGTCGCATTCGGCAGCAATACCGCTGGACTTGTGGCCGGCGGCATTCACTTGTAGACCAGCGGCAATTGGTTGAATGGATCATCGCATGGCAGAAATCGGACGGCGTCGCATCAGTGTTCTTGGCTCGACCGGATCGATCGGCGTCAACACACTCGACGTCCTGCAGCAGCTCGGCGGACGTGAAGCCTTCGATGTGGTTGCGGTGACCGGCCACAGCAATGTCGCGCTTCTTGCGGAACAGGCAAAGGCTTTTAGCGCCGGTTTTGCGGTGACCGCGGATGAAAACCAGTACGCGGCCCTCAAGGAGGCGCTTGCCGGAAGCGGTATAGAAGTCGCGGCCGGCCGCGAGGCGCTTGTCGAGGCGGGCCAGCGCGACGCCGACTGGGTCATGGCGGCCATTGTCGGCACCGCCGGTCTTGCCCCCACGCTGGCGGCAGCCGAGCGCGGTGCCGATATCGCTCTTGCCAACAAGGAATGCCTGGTTTCGGCCGGTGACCTGTTTGTCAAGGCGGTTGCCGAGGGTGGCGGACGGCTCATCCCGGTCGACAGCGAACACAGTGCCATCTTCCAGTCCCTGGAGGACGACCAGCACCACGCCGTCGAACGCATCGTGCTCACCGCTTCAGGCGGACCCTTCCGCACCTGGTCGCGCGAACAGATGGCCGGCGTGACGGCGGATATCGCCCGCGCCCATCCCAATTGGTCGATGGGCCTGAAGATCTCGATCGGCAGCGCCTCGATGTTCAACAAGGCGCTCGAGATGATCGAGGCGAAGCACCTGTTCGACGTGCGGCCGGATCAGATCGAAGTCATCGTCCATCCGCAGTCGATCATCCATTCGATGGTCGGTTATACCGACGGTTCCGTGCTGGCGCAGCTCGGCTGCCCCGACATGCGCACCGCGATCGGCTATTCGCTGACCTATCCCGACCGGCCGAAGCTCGACGTCGAGCGACTGGACTTCGCCAAGCTCGCAAGGCTGGATTTTGAGGCACCGGACGAGGTTCGCTTCCCGGCGCTGCGGCTCGCCCGCACCGCCATGCAACGCGGCGGCGTCCAGGGCGCCGTCATGAACGCCGCCGAAGAGGTTTCCTTCCATGCCTTCTGCGACGGCCGCATCGGCTTCCTGCAGATGGCCGACATCGCCGAACAGGTGATGGAGGAGATGACGGGTTACGGCGCCGCTGTGACGATGGACGACGTCTTCGCTGCCGACGCCGAGGCACGCCGCCGCGCGGCCGATGCGATTGTCGTCAAGGAAATGGCCGCATAAGCGGCCGGCCCTATTTCCTCATTCCTGTGCTTGTCACAGAAATCCAGCCACGGCGCGTCTGCGCTGTGAATGGCTCGTTCTCAACCAAGCTTTTTCAGCCCAAGGACTTGGGCTGGCTGGATCCCTGTGACAAGCACAGGGATGAGGAGAATGTGTAGATGCTGATTACGCCACGTGCCGGGCGAGCGCGCAGCGCGACCAGAGCTGATGCAGCGAAGCGACCAGATGCTCGATATCGGCATCCGTATGCAGCGGCGTCGGGGTGATGCGCAGGCGCTCGGTCTTGCGCGGCACGGTCGGGTAGTTGATCGGCTGCACATAGACGTTGCAGGTGTCGAGCAGGATATCCGAGATCCATTTGCACTTGGCCGCATCGCCGACCATGACCGGCACGATATGGCTCGGGTTCGGCATATGCGGAATGCCCTGGCGATCGAGCAGGCCGCGCAGCTTGCGCACCCGTTCCTGGTGGCGCGCGCGCTCCAGCTGGCTGACCTTGAGGTGCTTGATCGAGGCGACGGCACCGGCCGCGATCGCCGGCGGGATCGCCGTCGTGAAGATGAAGCCGGAAGAGAACGAGCGGATGAAATCGCAGAGCGCTGTGGATGCGGCGATATAACCGCCCATGACGCCGAATGCCTTGCCGAGCGTGCCTTCGATGATCGTCAGGCGATCCATCAGGCCTTCGCGCTCGGCAATGCCGCCGCCGCGCGGGCCGTACATGCCGACGGCATGAACTTCATCGAGATAGGTCATCGCGCCATACTTGTCGGCGAGATCACAGATTTCCTTAATCGGTGCGATATCGCCATCCATCGAATAGACGCTCTCGAATGCGATCAGCTTCGGCGCCTTCGGATCGGCGGCAGCGAGCTTCGCTTCGAGGTCTTCGAGGTCGTTATGCTTCCAGATCACCCGGTCGCATTTCGCATAGCGGATGCCTTCGATCATCGACGCGTGGTTTAGCGCATCGGAGAAGATGATGAGGCCGGGGATCTTCTGGCCGAGCGTACCGAGCGTTGCCCAGTTCGAAATGTAGCCGGAGGTGAAGACCAGCGCCGATTCCTTGCCGTGCAGGTCGGCGAGTTCGCGCTCGAGAAGAACGTGGTAGTGCGTGGTGCCAGAAATATTCCGGGTGCCTCCCGCACCCGCGCCACAGTGATCGATGGCTTCGTGCATCGCCTGCAGCACGGCGGGGTGCTGGCCCATGCCGAGATAATCGTTGGAACACCAGACGGTTACTTCCTTGGTGCCGTCAGGGGTATGATGGGTCGCACGGGGAAACTGGCCACGCTGGCGCTCGAGGTCGGCGAACACACGATATCGGCCCTCTTGATGGAGACCATCCAGCTCGCTCTTGAAAAATGCCTCGAAATCCATGCCAACACTCCAGAACCTGCGCAGTTTTTTGGCTCTTTGCCGCGCTCTTAGTCAACTCGAAAGAGATGATTTGAACCTGCCTGCGGCAAATGGCCCATTTTTTTGAATTATTCCAATCCAAATCCTAACGCTACCCAAAATGTGAAGATTGACGCACATCAAGTATAGGCGAAAAAGCCGTATCCCATGAGATTGTAACGCATAATCAATCTGCAACCCCAGGAAGACTACACCTGAAACGACCATCGGAGATCGGAATAAAATCATATCGCCTGATATGGACTCTTGAAGGCCGAGAACTATTGTTCCCACCATTCGCTCCCGTTGCCGCAGGCAACAATCGGGGCGCAGCAGTGTGAAGGCTGGAGGAAGCCATGAAGAAAGTAATAATGTTAGTGCTCTTTGGCGCGTCGCTCGCAGGCTGCACCGCCACGGAAAAAGGCGCCGGCATCGGCGCAGCATCGGGCGCCATCATCGGCGGCGCTGTGACCGGCAATGTCCGCGGCGCAGCCGTGGGCGCCGCAATCGGCGGCGTATCGGGTGCCGTGATCGGCAATGTCTCCGAACAGCCGGGCCAGTGCTACTATCGTGACCGCTACGGCCGTCGTTATATCGACGATTGCCCGCGCCGTTACTGATACCCGATCAGTTCCATCGACTATTGTGGCCCCGAAGCACGCTTCGGGGCTTTTTATTTCACCAAATGATCATGCATACGACATCAAGGGTACCCCTTGTGGTATTTTGCGGGTACAGAAGTTCTCGACGGCCATGAGGGTCTGACCGATCAGTTGCAATAATTAAGTCTGCGTATGGAAAAGAAAAAAGCGGGGAGGACGAGCGACTGGAGCGGCCGGCGAGTCGGCGCGGCCTGCCTGCTGGCAACGACCATCGCGATTTCTCCAGCCCTCTCCAGTCAGGCTTACGCCTTCAAGATTTTCGGCATTACCCTCTTCGGAGGCGATGACGAAACGGTCGATGTGATCGACCCCGTGCGCTACGAAGCGACGCTGGAAACGGGCGATGCGGATGCCGATCTCAACGAACGCCTGGAAAATGCATCCGCCCTGGTCAGCGACGAGGACGAACCGGTTTCCGGCGATCTCGGCGTCGTCATCAAGGCCCGTGAAGACCGCGACCGGCTTGTCGCAGCCCTTTACGAACGGGCCCGCTATGGCGGTGTTGTCCGCATCGCTGTCGCCGGCACGGACATCGACAGTCTTCCACCCAACCCGACATTCGACCATTCCAAGCCTGTTCCGGTGACAATCAATGTCGAGCCGGGCCCGGAATTCACGATTGGCGCAGTTCGCTTCGAAGGCGACGCAGCAGGCAGGAACCCGGCGGACTACGATCTCGTGCCCGGCGGAGAAGCAGGCTCGCTGGTGATCCTTAAAGCCGGCGAAAAGCTGGTCCGGGACATCAAGGAGGAAGGCCGACCGCTGGCCAAGCCGATGGAGCGCCAGGTCACCGCCGACCACGCCAAACGCACCATTGATGTCGTTCTCGGCGCCGAGGGCGGACCCGTCGCTCCGTTCGGAACCGTCACCGTGCAAGGCACGAAAACCGTCAAGTCGGATTTCGTCAGCCGCTATTCCCGCCTCGACAGGGGCGAGCGTTATTCGCCGGAGCAGTTGAAGAAGGCTTCCGAGCGCCTACGCGAACTCGGCGTCTTTTCCAGCATCACGACCAAAGAGCCCGACAGCCTCGCGCCGGACGGCTCACTGCCGCTGATGATCGAGGTTTCCGAGGGCAAGCATCGTTATTTCGGCTTCGGTCTTGAATATTCCTCGCTCGATGGCGCCGGCGTCTCGGGCTATTGGGGCCACCGCAACCTGTTCGGCGAGGCGGAATCGTTGAGAGTCGAGGGCAAGGTTTCCGGCATCGGCGCGAGCGACATCACGACCTTCGACTATTCGGCCGGCATCATCTTCACCAAGCCGGGCGCCTTCGTGCCGGAAGCCACATTCGAATCCCGTCTCGAGGCAAAGAGCGAAAATCCGGACGCCTATCAGGCGCAGTCGGTCATCTATTCCGCCGGCCTGAGCTACGAACTCAGCGAGCACGACAAGCTCACCGGCGGCGGCGAGATCGCCTATTTCTGGACCGACGAGGACGCCTTCGGGAAAAACGAATACCTGACCTTCAGCCTGCCGGTCTCCTACGAGCGCGACATGCGCGACAACAAGCTGGACCCGACCGAGGGCTATTACGGCACGCTTTCCGCCAAGCCGAGCTATGAAGCCTTGAAGGGCAATGTCTTCTCGTCCTTCGAGGGGTCTATCGCCGGTTATTACGGTCTCGGCGCCGAGGACAAGGTCGTGCTCGCCGGCAGGCTCGCGGCCGGCACGCTGATCGGCACCGGCGACCTGCAGGACATTCCGGCAACGCGGCGTTTCTACCAGGGCGGCGGCGGATCCGTGCGTGGGTATGCCTATCGGGAAATATCGCCCTATAATAGTGATGACGACGCGCTCGGCGGCCGATCTTATGTATTGGCCTCTTTCGAGACGCGCGTAAAAGTGACAGAGAGCATCGGTATAGTCCCGTTTGTGGATGTCGGCACCGTCGCAACCGAATTCGTGCCTGATTTCAATGATATTCGCGCTGGTGCGGGTATCGGACTTCGGTATGCGACGCCCTTCGGCCCCATCCGTCTGGATGTCGCCGTTCCGCTGAACAAGTATGACGGTGGCGAATCGTTCGGTATTTATGCTGGCATCGGCCAGGCGTTCTAAAAGGCACTAATTCACTATGACATTCATCGTCCGCCTCCTGAAATGGACCCTGAAGGCCGCGATTGCCGCGGTCGGTGTCCTTTTCGTCATGGCGCTCGGCGTTGTTCTCTTCGTCGCCCTCACGCCTGCCGGCGGACAGATCGCTGCGACACGCATTTCCTCGCTGATCTCCACGCCCGACCGCGCGATTTCATTCTCACGCCCTGAGGGCTTGTTGACCGGGGATCTGCGCGTCAGCGACCTGACCCTGTCGGATAGCAAGGGGCCCTATGCCAAAATCAACGGCATCGAGATCGACTGGTCGCCGACTGCGTTGATTACTGGTGAATTCCGCGCGGACCGCGTCGCTGCGACCTCGGTAAACTTCATCCGCCCGCCCGAGCCGGCAGCCGCGACCACTACGTCCTCGTCGTCCAGCTCGTCCTCAGGCTCCCCGCTGCCCGTCGGCGTGCGGGTCGCCCAGATCGACCTTCCTGACATCAATCTCTCGCAGGCGCTGTCCGGCCGCGACTTCGCGCTCTCGCTGAAGGGCTCGATCGACGCGACCGGCCCCAATATCGCGCTCGACCTCCAGGCCACCCGCAAGGACGAGCCGGACGCCAAGGCGCTTGCCGATATCGTCTACGCCCCGTCCGAGAACCGCCTGACCCTGAAGGCATCCGTCTCCGAACCCCAGGGTGGTCTGCTTGCCCGCCTGCTGCGCCTGCCCGGTGCGCCGTCCGTCGAACTGGCGCTTGATGGCGAGGGCCCGCTCTCCAACTGGGCGGGGCGACTGAATGGCGAGGTCGACAACCGGCCGGTCATTTCCGTCAGTGGTCGCCACCTGCTCGTCAACAACGGCGCCCATCGCGTCGAGATAAAGGGCGGCGGCCAGCTCGCCACCCTGATGCCGCCGGCCTTCCGCGAACTGTTCGACGGCACAACCGATATCGACATCGCGACGACATACTCGCCCTCGGGCCGGGTGGATTTCGAGCGTGGCCAGCTGACCTCCGGCGCCGTGCGCATCTCGGCCAAGGGCGCCTGGGATCCAGCCGGCGACAACAGCCTGACGGCAAGCCTTGCCGGAACGAAGGGCCCGGTCGATGTGGCTTGGCCGATCAACGGCCAGGTGAGCCATTTCTCGGTCGAGACATTCAATGCAACGCTGACGGGCGCCGCAACCGCTGCCCGCCTCAACGCGACAGCCGCCCTTCCCCTGGTGGAGCTTCCGCAAGGTCGCTTCCGCCAGATCAGGCTGCAGGCGGAAAGCGAAGACCTCGATCTGATCACCCGGGCCGGCAGCATCCGCAGCCGCCTGACCGTGGCGGATCTCAACTTCACCAATCCTGATATAGCAAGGGTCATTCGCGGCCCCGTTACGCTGGACGCTCCCCTGCGCCTCGCCCCTCCCGCGATCGGTCTGGATGCCGCAACACTGGAAAGCGCCGGCCTGAACGGAACCGTCAGCGGTGCCTATGACACGTCGAAACAGACTGTCACCGGCAATTTCCGCCTCTCCGCCAATCCTTCCGTCCTGCCGCCGGCTCTAGCCTCGCGTTTTGAAGGCATGATTGCCACCGAGGGCTATGTCGACGTGGTTCAAGGCGGACGGATGAGCCTTGAGAACCTGGTCGTGAAGTCGAATGCGGTCGAGGCGCACGGCAATGTGCTGATGGAGAACGGCAACATTTCTGGCCGTCTTGCCGGACGACTGCCCGACATCAAGCGCTGGCTGGGCGATGCCGAAGGTGCTGCCGGCTTCGACATCACCGCTAAGGGTCCCTTGACCGGTGCCGCCGTCAAGGCCGTGATCAATTCCGCCGATGCCCGCCTCGTGGGCCGCAAGCTGGAAGACCTGAGCTTCGTCGTCGAGGGTACAGCCGATCCGAATGCCCCACAGGGCCGCGTGGCCGTAAACGGCGCCATCGACGGCAAGCCGATCCGCATCAATGCAGACGTGGCATCCTCCAACGGCGAAACCCGCGCTCCTGCGATCAACGCTGAGATCGGCCCGAACCGGCTGACCGGAGCGCTGGCCTTTTCGCCGGACTTCACGCCCTCCGGTGATTTGCAGTTCGATTTCCCCGATGTCTCGCTGCTCGCCGCACTCGCAGCCCAACAGGCCCAGGGCGATCTCAGGGGATCCGTGGTCTTCAACAAGACCGGGGAGACGACCGGTGCGGTGATCAAGGCGACTGGCTCCGCGCTCCGTCAGGGCGGTGCGGCATTGATCGCGCCGAATATCGACCTGACCATCCCCGACATCCGCACGATCGCAGCCCAGGGCTCCATCCGCGCAACCCGGCTCGGCACCGATGCGGTCTTCCTTGAAAATCTGGACGTCGGCCTGCGCCATAGCGGCACGACGACCGCGATCAATCTGGCAGCCCGTTACGACAACGCCCCGTTGACGACCGCGGCGACCATAGACACCGCCAACGGCCTTGCGATCGGGCTCGACAGTTTCGAGGCGACACCGCGCAACATTCCGGTGAGACTGGCAAACCCGACCCGGATCGTGATGGAAAACGGCAGCGCGAGACTGTCCGGCCTGACGATTGCTACCGGCTCCGGCAGCCTCGCTGTCGACGGCACGGCCGGATCCACACTCGACCTGACGGCAACCATCAAGGCGCTGCCGGCGAGCCTGCTCAACACCTTCCTGCCCGCGATCAACGCCGCAGGCAGCATTTCGGGCACGATCAACGCCACCGGCACGAGTGCCGCCCCGGCCATACGCTATGATTTGGAATGGAGTGATGCCCAGCTTCGCCAGACGCGCGATGCTGGCGTCAGTCCGTTTCGCATCAATGCAGCAGGCACATTCGCAAATGGCACAGTCGCACTAGAACAAACCCGCGTCACCGGCGGCGGCGGCCTTGAAGTCACCGCAGATGGTCGGATCATCCTCAACGGCGAGGGCGGACCGGCACTCAACGTCAACGCCAAGGCGCGCGCCATCCCGGCTGCCATCGCCAATGCCTTCGCACCCGGCCTCGGCGCCCGGGGTACGATATCCGGTGACGTCACCGCCACAGGCACGCCTCAGGCTCCGGCCGTGCGCTACTCGCTCCGCTGGGCCGACGCAGCCGTCAGCCAGACGACCGGTGCTGGCGTCGCAGCAGTCGACATCACGGCGCAGGGCACGTTCCAGGACGGACGCGTCACCGTCGACACCCGCCTTTCCGGCGGTGGCGGCATCTCGCTTTCGGGTGGCGGCTCGGTCGTCATCACCGGCGATCGCCCGCTGGACCTGAAATTCAACGGCAGCTTCCCCTTCTCGGTTCTGGCGGGACAGCTCGCCGCTCAAGGATTCGTTCTGCAGGGCACCGGCCGCGTAGATATCGCCGTCGGCGGCCCTGCCGCCTCCCCCGCGATCACCGGCACCTTCGCCACGTCCGGCGCCCAGTTGATCGATGTCAGGCGTAACCTCGCGATCAATAATCTGGCGGCCAATGTCGCGCTGGACGGACGCACGGCACGACTTTCCGGCGTCACCGGCACGCTCTCGACGGGCGGCACTGTATCGGTGGAAGGCACCGTCGGCATCGAGCCCGGCTCCGGATTCCCGGCTGATATCACGGTAAAGCTTGCCAAGGCAGCCTATGCAGACGGCACGCTCTTTGCTGTGACGGCCGACGGCACGCTGACGCTGACCGGCCCCCTCACCTCCGGCCCGACGCTCGCCGGCGCGGTCACGCTGGTCAAGGCGGCCATTACCGTGCCTGCCAAGCTGCCGAGCTCGCTGTCCTCAATCGACATTCGCCACCGCAATGCACCGGCCGACGTGCTGCGCCAGATGGAAGAGATCCGTCCGAAGCAGGCGCAGGGCAGCTCCAACCCGATGAAGCTTGACCTGCGGATCAACGCGCCGAACGGCATTTTCGTGCGCGGTCGCGGCATCGATGCGGAGCTCGGCGGCGAGCTGACCGTTGCCGGCAACGCGGTCGCGCCGCAGGTTTCCGGCGGCTTCGAGATGCGCCGCGGACGCATAGTCATCCTGACCAAGCGTTTGGACTTCACCCGCGGCGACATCACCTTCGGCGGCGGCCTCGTTCCGGTTCTCGACATGTCCGCCGACACCACCTCCGGCCAGACGACGATTACGGTCGGCGTCACCGGCCTGGCGGACGATCCGACGATCGCCTTCAGCTCGTCGCCCGCCCTGCCCCAGGACGAGGTTCTGGCGCAGCTGATCTTCGGCCAGTCCATGTCGCGCCTGTCTCCTCTGCAGATCGCCCAGTTGGCGGATGCGGTGAGCCAGCTCGCCGGCGGTGGCTCGACCTCGCTTCTGCAGACGCTGCGCAGCAATCTCGGCGTCGACGATCTCGACATCAACACCGATTCGACCGGCCAGACGACGGTGTCGGTCGGCCGCTACATCAACAACCGCACCTATATCCAGGTCGAGCAGGGCGGCCAGAACGGCGCGCAGGCAACGATCAATCTCGATGTCGGCCGCGGCGTGAAGCTGAAGGCCGGGGCGGGAAGCGAAGGCGGCACCGCCGGCATCTTCTACGAAAAGGAATACTGAGCGGCTCTTCGCTCTTTTCTTAGCCGATGCTTGCGGAAGGCGAAGAAATCCATGTTTGCCGCCAACAGTTTAGGTTTGAGCAATAATCGCCGGCTATAGTCCATGGTGCGCGTCTTGAGATTCGCTTGCGAACGAGCGGCACGCGACGTGATGGTATCCGGTTGCCCAAATTCTTCTGGCACCACCGTCGCGGGGGCAACGGACAGCAGGGACAGACAATGATGGCAACCACGATCAATTCGACAATGTACAGCGGCGAAGTGCTGGAAATCATCGCCTTCCGCCTTCACGATCAGGAATTCTGCGTCAAGACGACCACGATCCGCGAAATTCGCGGCTGGGCTCCGTCCACGCCTCTCCCGCATGCCCCTAAGGACGTCATCGGCGTCATGAACCTGCGCGGCTCGGTCATCCCGATCATTGACCTTGCCTACAAGCTCGGCATGAAGAGCACCGTTGCCAACGAGCGCAGCGCCATCGTCGTCGCCGAAGTCCACAATATGGTCATCGGCATGCTGGTGGATCGCGTCTCCGACATCCTGACCATCCCGTCGAGCCAGGTTCAGCCGGTTCCGGAAGTCTCCGCCTCCTTCGACAAGTCCTTCTCGGAAGGCATCATCGCCAACGAGACGGGCATGATCTGCTTCCTGAACCTCTCCAAGATGTTCAAGGGCACCGAGATGGAAGATATCGCCGCTTAAAGGCCTCCTCTCCCGCTTTGCCAAACCAAGCCGTCTCCGGGCGGCTTATTTTTTGTCAGGCTATTATTCGCAATTCGAATAAAGTCCGCGTTAATGTTTAGATGTCCTAATATAAGTGGAAGTTCAGCGCGTTGATTAGTTAACAGCGCCTTCCAAAAAAAACACGGCCGTAACCAGAGGGGTTACGCGGTCTAGGGGACATTCCATGCTGGGACTGGGCAGGACGGCGGGTGCAGCGGACATACTGGCTGCGATTTCAAAATCTCAGGCAGTCATTCAATTCGATCTTAGCGGACATATTCTCGATGCCAATGCCAATTTCTGCCAGGCGTTAGGCTATTCGCTGGATGAGATAAAGGGCAAGCATCACCGCATCTTCTGCGAACCAGCCTATGCCGCATCCGAAGAATACAACGCCTTCTGGGCCAATCTCGGCGCCGGCAATTTCGATGCCCGGGAATACAAGCGCTTCACCAAGTCCGGCAAGGAAATCTGGATCCAGGCCTCATACAATCCGATCCTGCGCCGCGGCAGGCCGCACAAGGTCGTCAAGATCGCGACCGACATCACCGCCGCCAAGATGCGCTCGGCGGAGGATGCAAGCAAGCTTCTCGCCCTCAGCCGCTCCCAGGCGGTGATCGAATTCACCCCGACCGGCGAAATTCTCGAGGCCAACGAAAACTTCTGTGCCGGTCTCGGTTACGATCTCTCCGAGATCAGGGGCCGCCATCACCGGATGTTCTGCGACCCCGCCTATGCCGCCTCGGCCGAATATGCCGAGTTCTGGAAGCGTCTCGCCGGCGGCGAGTTCATCGCCGACGAATTCGTGCGTTACGGCAAGGGCGGCAAGGAAATCTGGATCCAGGCGGCCTATAACCCGATCGTCGACATGAGCGGCAAGGTCTGCAAGGTCGTGAAATTCGCCACCGACGTCACCCCCCGCATGAGCGCCATCGGCATGCTCGGCAGCGGGCTGCGGGACCTGGCGAACGGCAAGCTCGATCAGGAGATCGGCACCCGCTTCGTTCCGAGCATGGAAACCACCCGTCACGACTTCAATGCGGTGGCCGCCAAGCTGCGCGACGCGATGAAGATCGTCGCTCAGAATGCTTCCGGCATCGCCGCCGCCTCCGTCGAGGTGCGCGACGCATCCCAGGAACTCGCCCAGCGCACGGAACAACAAGCGGCGTCGCTTGAAGAGGCGGCAGCCGCCCTGGAGCAGGTCACGCGCACCGTCGGCGATTCCAGCCAGCGTGCAGAGGAAGCCGGCCGTCTGGTGACCAGCACGCGACAGAATGCCGAACAATCCGGCCTTGTCGTCCGCGACGCCATCTCCGCCATGGACGAGATTGCCAAATCGTCCAACGAGATCACCAACATAATCGGCGTGATCGACGACATCGCCTTTCAGACAAATCTTCTGGCACTCAACGCCGGTGTCGAGGCAGCTCGCGCCGGAGAGGCCGGCAAGGGTTTTGCGGTCGTTGCGCAGGAGGTCCGTGAACTCGCCCAGCGCTCCGCCACTGCGGCCAAGAAAATCAAGACGCTAATCAACACGTCGAGCCATCAGGTAGCCGGCGGTGTCGAGCTGGTCGGCCGCACCGGCGCGTCGCTGAAGGACATGCTGTCCCAGGTTTCGAGCATCCACGAGAATGTCAGCGCGATCGTTGAAGCCTCGCGGGAACAGGCAGCCAGCCTGCGCGAGATCAGCCAGGCGGTGAACCAGATGGATCACGCCACCCAGAAGAATGCGGCCATGGTGGAGGAAACAACCGCGGCCAGCCACTCACTCGCCAACGAGGCCGAAAGCCTGCGCGGCCTGCTGATGCAGTTCGATATCGGCGGGGCTACGGCAGTCCCCGTGCACATGGCACCCCGGGGCAGTCGCGTCACGCAGATGCCAAGCGCTCCTCATTCCGATCTCAAGAAGGCGGTCGGCTGGGAAGATTTCTGAGCCATCCCGATAAACCGGCATGACGCCGGGATAATAACGTGGAGTAAAAATTCGAGCCCGCTACGAGTGACCGTAGCGGGCTGTTTTTCTTTAAGCGGGAGGCATCACATCGCCGCCCGGTCGCGTACTGATCTATGGCGTCGTTACCCGAACAGCGCGAAGCTGCTCCTGAGCGTCACCCAGATACCCCAGAGAAGCGGAATGCCGACCACTGCCCAGGCCATGGCCGCCTTGGCATCCATACCGCCGGTGCCGATGCCGAAGGAGCCGGTCGGGCCGGCATTGGCCGCCGCCGTCTTTGCCTGCAGCGAAGCGACTTCCTCATCCGACATGAACCACTTGTCGGACAGGGGACGGACCAGCGCGTTGGCGATCAGGCCAAGCACCAGCATGCCGGCAAGGATATACATCGTGCCGGTATAGAGCGCCGGTCCCGGGGCAACGCCGGCGCTGATCTGCGCCTCGCGGATATAGTTGACGACGACGGGACCGAGAATGCCGGCGGTCGCCCAGGCTGTCAGCAGCCGGCCGTGGATCGCGCCGACGAACTGGGTGCCGAAGATGTCCGCGAGATAGGCCGGGATGGTCGCGAAGCCGCCGCCGTACATGGATAGGATGATGCCGAAGGCGAGCACGAACATTGCCTTGCTGCCCATGTCCGCCAGCGTCGGCGCCAGCGCATAGAGCACGATGCCGATGACGAAGAAGCAGTAATAAGTGTTCTTGCGGCCGATCTTGTCCGACAGCGAGGCCCAGAAGAACCGCCCGCCGATGTTGAACAGCGACAACAGCCCGGTGAAGCCTGCGGCAATCGCCGCGATCTGCGCCTTCTGGCCCGCGTCGAGCTGCGAGAAGGTCAGGTCCGGCAAGCCGATCAGCGAGCCGGCAAAAATTTCCTGCAGCATCGGCGAGGCCATGCCGAGAACGCCGATACGTTGAGGCAGAGCACGGCCCAGATCAGCCAGAACTGCGGCGTCTTGTGCGCGTCGCGCAGATGCACATGCTTGTGGGTGATCATCGACTTGCCCATGCTGACCGGCGGCGCCCAGCCTTCGGGGCGCCAGCCTGCCGGCGGGATGCGATAGCCGAAGGCACCACCCATCATGAAGACGAAATAGATGGCCGCCATCACGATAAAGGTCTGCCACACACCGACCGAAACATCCGTCTTGAACGTGTTCATCAGGATGTTGGCAAGCGGTGCGCCGATCATCGCGCCACCGCCGAAGCCCATGATCGCCATGCCGGTTGCCATGCCGCGCCGGTCGGGGAACCACTTGATCAGCGTCGAGACCGGCGAGATATAGCCGAGCCCGAGACCGATGCCGCCGATGACGCCGGCACCGAGCCACATCAGCCACAATTGGTGCGTCATCACGCCCATCGCGGCAATGACAATGCCGCCGCACCAGCAGCAGGCCGAGACGAAAGCCGCCTTGCGCGGGCCGACCCGCTCCAGCCAGCCGCCCCAGAGCGCCGCTGAGCAACCGAGGAGCACGAAGAAAAGGGTATAGATCCAGCCGAGATCGGCCACGCGCCAGTTGCAGCTCGTGGTGAACAGCGCGGAGACTAGGTTAAGACTGGCGCAGGATGGATCAGGCGTGCCGGAAATCGCCCTGGTCAGCGGTAACCAGAACACGCTGAAGCCATAGGCCATGCCGATACATAAGTGGATGGCGAGCGCTGCCGGCGGCACGAGCCACCGGTTGAAGCCCGGCTTTGCGATAATCCGCTCGCGATCGAGCAGGCCCGGTTGTGGAATGTCCCGTGTGGTTACCCCTGCGACTGCCATAAATTCCCTCCTCAAGACCCATGGCTGAAAAAACAAGGCCGGCGCTGGTGGCCGGCAAATGCGAAATCAATACTAGTTTTGCGGCGTCGCGAGCACGGCCGTCTGAGTATCGCCTCCCGCCGCGCTCGTCGGCGCGGGGGCAAGAGGTCTCTTGATCAATGCGGAAGCTTCCACAACGAGCGGCATCAGTCCCTCTCCGCCGCTGTCGATATGCTCGAACAGGTGCCGGCGCATGCGCGGCTCCCAGAACTTGTTGATATGGGTGGCGACACCTTCTACCCGCACCTTTTCAGGCTGGGACATGAAGAAGGTGGCGATCTGGTTCGCCATGCGGATCAGCTTTTCCTGCCCCTTGTCGTGCCCATCATTGTGTCCGGCCTCATGCGACATTGGAAATCGCCCCCACGGAAATGCGCTGTGAACCGGCAAAGATCTCGAAATCCTCGCCGCGGGTCAGCGCCACCAGCGTCATGCCCGCCTCTTCGGCCGTGCGGATGGCAAGCGCCGTCGGCGCGGAGATCGCGACGAGCGTGGAAGCCCCGAGGATCGCCGTCTTCTGCACCATCTCGACGGAGATACGGCTGGTGACAACGACAATACCTTCGGCACCGCTGCGGCCTGCGCGGATCACCGCACCCGCCAGCTTGTCCAGCGCATTGTGCCGGCCGACATCCTCGCGCACGGCAATCAGGCCCTCGCCGGGAATGAAGAAGCCGGCGCCGTGAACAGCACGGGTTTCCGCATGCAGCGGCTGGGCGCCGTTGAGCGCATCCATGGCCGTGGTGATGTCATGAGGCCTGAGCGTCATTGAAATTTCCGAGACATCCGGCACGACACGCATCGCCTGGTCGATGGATTCGATACCGCAAAGCCCGCAGCCCACCGGCCCGGCCATGTGCCGGCGGCGGGCGCGCAGCGCGTCTTCCTTGTCCTCGGCGAGGCGCACCTGCACGTCGAGCCCGCGGCCTTCGTCCAGAACCGTGACCTCCTCGATCTCGTCCATCGACGTGATGACGCCTTCGGTCAGACTGAAGCCGACGGCAAAATCTTCCAGATCCGCTGGCGTACCCATCATCACCGCATGAGTGGAGCCACCATAGGAAAAGGCAATCGGCACCTCTTCAGGCACGGAGCGGCTTCCGGCACGAACGACGCCATTGCGGCGAATGATTTCCTGCGCAACGGTAGTCGTCTTGAAACCTGCCATTCGCTCTTCCTTACTCCGCTGCTTCCAGCTTGCCCGCAATACGGCGCGACCGGCGCGACAGCGCGTCGTAATCGCTCTGCCATTCGCTGGAGCCGTTGGATGGTGATACCTGAACTGCCGTCACCTTATACTCGGGGCAATTCGTCGCCCAGTCCGAAAAATCGGTAGTGATGACATTGGCCTGCGTATCCGGGTGGTGGAAGGTCGTATAGACCACGCCCGGCGCCACACGGTCGGTAATCAGTGCCCGGAGCGTCGTATCGCCGGAGCGGCTGGCAAGCTTGATCCAGTCCCCATCCTTCACGCCGCGCTGTTCGGCATCATGCGGATGGATCTCCAGCCGGTCCTCCGCATGCCATGCGACATTCTCGGTGCGCCGCGTCTGGGCGCCGACATTGTACTGCGAGAGAATGCGCCCGGTAGTGAGCAGCAGCGGGAAGCGCGGACCGGTGCGCTCATCGGTCGCCACATATTCGGTGCGGATGAACTTGCCCTTGCCGCGCACGAAGCCGTCGACATGCATGATCGGCGAACCTTCCGGATGCGCTTCGTTGCACGGCCACTGAACCGAGCCGAGCTTCTCCAGATAGTCGTAGGATACGAGCGCGAAGCTCGGCGTCGTCGCGGCGATCTCGTCCATGATTTCAGACGGATGCGCATAGTTCCAGTTGAGCCCCATCGCTTGGGCAAGCTTCTGGGTCACTTCCCAGTCGGCATAGCCGTTCTTCGGGCTCATGACCTTGCGCACGCGGTTGATGCGCCGCTCGGCATTGGTGAAGGTGCCGTCCTTTTCCAGGAAGGTCGAACCCGGCAGAAACACATGGGCGTAATTGGCGGTCTCGTTAAGGAAGAGGTCGTGCACGACGACGCATTCCATCGCCTCGAGACCGGCAGAGACATGCTTGGTATCCGGGTCTGACTGCAGGATGTCCTCGCCCTGGATGTAGATGCCCTTGAACGTGCCCTCAACGGCGGCATCCAGCATGTTGGGGATACGCAGGCCCGGCTCGTTGTTGAGCGTCACGCCCCAGAGTTTTTCGAACGTGTCACGCGTCGCATCGTCCGAGATATGGCGATAGCCCGGCAGCTCGTGCGGGAAAGAGCCCATATCGCAGGAGCCCTGGACATTATTCTGGCCGCGCAGCGGGTTCACGCCGACGCCGGGACGGCCAATATTGCCGGTCGCCATCGCAAGATTGGCGATCGCCATGACGGTCGTCGAACCCTGGCTGTGTTCGGTGACGCCGAGACCATAATAGATCGCGCCATTGCCGCCGGTGGCAAACAGCCGGGCGGCGCCACGGATCAATTCCGGCTCGACGCCGGTGAACTGCTCGATGGCTTCCGGGCTATGCTGCTCCTCGGCAACGAAAGCCGCCCAGTCCTCGAATTCCGACCAGTCGCAACGTTCGCGGATGAACTTCTCGTCGAACAGGCCTTCGGTGACGATGACATACGCCAGCGCCGTCATGATCGCCACGTTGGTGCCGGGCTTCAGCGGCAGGTGATAGGCCGCTTCGACATGCGGCGTCTTGACGAGATCGATGCGGCGCGGATCGATGACGATCAGCTTGGCGCCCTGGCGCAGCCGCTTCTTCAACCGTGAGCCGAAGACCGGATGGCCGTCGGTCGGGTTGGCGCCGATCACGATCACCACATCCGAATGCTCGACACTGTCGAAATTCTGCGTGCCGGCCGAAGTGCCGAACGCCTGGCCGAGGCCGTAGCCGGTCGGCGAATGACAGACGCGGGCGCAGGTATCGACATTATTGTTGCCGAAGCCGGCGCGGATCAACTTCTGGACGAGGAAGGTTTCCTCGTTGGTGCAACGCGACGAGGTGATGCCGCCGATCGATTCCCGGCCGTATTGATACTGGATGCGGCGAAACTCGGAGGCGACATGCGCATAGGCCTCTTCCCACGTCACTTCCCGCCACGGATCGGAGATCTTTTCGCGGATCATCGGGTTGAGGATGCGGTCCTTGTGGGTCGCATAACCATAGGCGAAGCGGCCCTTGACGCAGGAATGGCCGCGGTTCGCCTGCCCGTCCTTCCACGGCACCATGCGCACCAGCTCCTCGCCGCGCATTTCCGCCTTGAACGAGCAGCCGACGCCGCAATAGGCGCAGGTGGTGACCGCCGAATGTTCCGGCTGGCCGATCGCGATCACCGACTTTTCCGTCAGCGTCGCGGTGGGACAGGCCTGCACGCAGGCGCCGCAGGAGACACATTCGGAATCGAGAAAATGCTCATGCGCGCCGGGCGACACGCGGCTTCCGAAACCACGCCCCTCGATCGTCAGCGCGAATGTGCCCTGCACTTCCTCGCAGGCGCGCACGCAGCGCGAGCAGACGATGCATTTCGACGGGTCATAGGTGAAGTAAGGGTTCGACTCGTCCTTCGGCATCCACTTGGCGTTGATATCGCCATTGTTGCGGGCGCGAACATGGTTGTCGCCCTCATAACCGTAGCGCACATCGCGCAGGCCGACGGCGCCCGCCATGTCCTGCAATTCGCAGTCGCCATTGGCGGCGCAGGTGAGACAGTCGAGCGGATGGTCGGAGATATAGAGCTCCATCACGCCCTTGCGGATATCCTTCAGCCGGCTTGTCTGGGTATGGACGACCATGCCCGCCGCAACGGGCGTGGTGCAGGAGGCGGGCGTGCCGTTGCGCCCCTCGATCTCGACGAGGCACAGGCGGCAGGAGCCGAAGGCATCGACCATGTCGGTAGCGCAGAGTTTCGGCACCTTGATCCCGGCCTCCATCGAGGCCCGCATGATCGACGTGCCTTCCGGCACGCTGATGGCGCGGCCATCGATGGTCAGCGTCACCTGCGCTTCGGACCGCGAAGCCGGCGTGCCATAGTCGATTTCATGAACGAGGGACATGATGTGTCTCCTTGTTGGAAGCGGTGAGCGCGGGTAGCGAACCGGCGAACGCAGGCGCAAGCCAGCCCCCCTCTGCCCTGCCGGGCATCTCCCCCACAGGTGGGGAGATCACAAGCGGTACGACCATCGCCTTTGTCGCAGCATCTATGCTGATGAGAAGGTTGATTAAGACCGGGGAGCGACCTCCCGGCCGATCTCCCCCCTTGTGGGGGAGATGCCCGGCAGGGCAGAGGGGGGTGCACAACCGCGAATGTCCGCTTTGCGTGGGTCTCTGCAGATCACTCATCATTCCGCAGCCTCCACCATCGGTGCCGGCTCAAAATCCTCCGGGAAATGCGTCATCGCGCTCATCACCGGATAGGGCGTGAACCCGCCGAGCGCGCAGAGCGAGCCGAATTTCATCGTGTTGCAGAGATCCGCCAGCAGCGCCCTGTTCTTCTCAGGCTCGATGCCCTGCCTGATCTTGTCTGCCGTTTCCACGCCACGGGTCGAGCCGATGCGGCAGGGCGTGCACTTGCCGCAGCTTTCGATGGCGCAGAACTCCATCGCGAACCGCGCCTGCTTCAGCATGTCAGCACTATCGTCGAACACGGCGATCCCGGCATGGCCGATCAGCCCTTCTTTCGTGGCGAAGGATTCATAGTCGAACGGCGTGTTAAACAGTTCACGCGGGAAATAGGCGCCAAGAGGCCCGCCCACCTGCACCGCCTTGACCGGGCGACCGGTCGCCGTGCCGCCACCGATATGATCGACGATCTCGCCGAGCGACAGGCCGAAGGCCGTCTCGAACAGCCCGCCATGCTTGACGTTGCCGGCGATCTGGATCGGGATCGTGCCGCGCGACCGGCCCATGCCGAAATCGCGATAGAACTCCGCGCCGCGATCCATGATGATCGGCACCGAGGCGAGCGAAATGACATTGTTGACCACCGTCGGCCTGCCGAGAAAGCCCTGCAGCGCCGGCAGCGGCGGCTTTGCACGCACAATACCGCGCTTGCCTTCCAGCGAATTGAGCAGCGACGTCTCCTCGCCGCAGACATAGGCGCCGGCACCCGACCGGATCTCCATGTCGAACGCGTGAGCCGAACCCATCACCGACGGCCCGAGAATGCCGGCAGCCTGGGCAATTTTCACCGCCGCCGTCATGGTCGCGATCGCATGCGGATATTCCGAGCGGATATAGACATAGCCCTTGGTCGCGCCGGTCGCGACCGCGGCAATCGCCATGCCCTCGATCAGCACGAAGGGATCACCCTCCATGATCATCCGGTCGGCAAAGGTTGCGCTATCGCCTTCATCGGCATTGCAGACGATGTATTTCTGCGGGCCTGCCGCATCCATCACCGTCTTCCACTTGATGCCGGTCGGGAAACCCGCGCCGCCGCGACCGCGAAGGCCGCTGTCGGTGACCTGCTTGACGATATCCGCCGGCGCCATGCCGACAGCCTTTTCCAGCCCCTTCAGGCCCTGGTAATGGCGATAGTCATCCAGCGAAAGCGGATCGGTGACGCCGCAGCGGGCGAAGGTCAGGCGTGTCTGCTGACGAAGGAAGGGAATTTCCTTCGTCAGCCCAAGACAGAGTTCGTGGCCTCCACCGTCAAGCAGACCTGCATCGAACAGGCTCTCCACGTCACCGGGCTTGACCGGCCCGTAGGCAACCCTGCCGCGCTCGGTGCGTACCTCCACCAGAGGCTCCAACCAGAACATGCCGCGGGATCCGTTGCGCACGATCCGCGCATCGAGCCCGCGCGCCTCGATTTCCCGCGCAAAAGCCTTTGCCACCTTCTCAGCGCCAAGCGCCAGAGCGGCCGCATCCTTTGGAATGAAAATCGTCACCGTCATCGGCGCGCCTCCGCTACCATGTCGGAAAGACAGTGCTCGTCCACCCGGCCGTAGACTTCGTCATCCAGCATCGCCGCCGGGGCACAGGCGCAAAGGCCGAGACAATAGACCGGCTCCAGCGTCACCGCGCCATCGAGCGTCGTCTGGTGAAAGTCGATGCCGAGCAATTGTCGCGCGCGGTCTGCGATACGGTCGCTGCCCATCGACTGACAGGCCTCGGCCCGACAGAGCTTGAGTACATGCCGGCCCGCCGGGTGATCGCGGAACTCGTGATAGAAGGTGACAACGCCATGCACCTCGGCGCGCGAAAGGTTGAGTTCGCTGGCAATGACCGGCTTTACCTCTTCCGGCACATAGCCGAACTCGGCCTGGATAGCGTGCAGGATCGGCAGCATCGGACCTTCCAGGCCTTTCAGTTCCTGGATGATCGGAAGGGCACGCTCGGCATAGGCGCCGCTCGTTACACGCACATTCATTCCTGACAGCCTCCCAGCCGGTCGCCGCAACGGAAGAACCAAAGCGGCGAATGCACTTACGTCGATGGAGTCTGACAAGAGGTCGCAACGGGATCAATAAAGCTGTTCGGTTACGCGATAGAAAAAAACTATCGATTTTCATCGCTCAGGTTGAGGCTGCGCGCTTCGTGAAGCAGGGCGGAGACAAGCGGCGTGAAGGGCTCTCGATGCGTGGCAACGAGCCCGACAACATGCACTGCTTCCGGCTCGACGATCGGAATCATCCGGATCTTGTCGGAAAAACCGAAGGATCTGGCGACATTTCGCGGCATGATGCTCGCCCATCGTCCCGTTGCGACATGGGAGAGCAAAACGACCATGGAATTGGATTCCAGCATCGGCCTTACCGGGATACCTGCATTGCTCAGGTTCTGGTTGATGATCCGCCGGTTCTGCATGTCCGGCGTCAATAGACAAAGCCGAACACCGCCCATATCCGCCCAGGTTACGGTCTCGCGATCGGCAAACGCCGTGCCCTCGGCCGTGACGAGCGTATAGCGCTCGGCATAGAGCGGCACGCTGGTGACACGCCCGAGCGGCTCGTTGTCGAGATAGGTGATCCCCGCATCGATCTCGAAATTGTCGAGCTGGGAAAGCACCTGCAGAGAATTTCGCGATACGACAGAGAAGGTGACCTCCGGATGCCGGGCCTGGAACGGCTCGGTCAGCCGCGGCACCATGGCGAGCGCAGTCGGGATGACGGCAAGCCTGATATGGCCGGTCAGGCCTTTGCGGGCGGCTCGCATCTCCTCGCGCATCGTCCGGGCATCACCGACAATGCGGCGCGCCCATTCCAGCACCCGCTGGCCTTCCGGCGTCAGACCCTGGTAGCGCGAACCGCGCACGACGAGTTGCACCCCAAGGCTCTCTTCCAGCTGACGGATCGCAGCCGAGAGTGACGGCTGGGAAATACCGCATTCCTCGGCGGCCCGCCCGAAATGGCCTTCCTTCGCCAGCGCGATGAAGAATTCCAGCTTGTCGATCATGCCGATATCCGCACCGGGGCCAGGGCTGTTTGGCCGGACTTCATCCGAACCCGCCGCCAGTCACAGTTGGGTAAACCCGCCAGCATCGCTCCTCCGAGATCTCTATGCCTCACAATGTCTAGACGCTTCCGGCCCCGCCTGCCACAGCCAAGTGCGCGGGCATCAGAGCTTCGGGGTCAGCATTTCGAACCGGTCGCGGATCGTCGAGCAGGTATCCCCGCCGAGCCGGGCGATCGCATCGACGCCAGCCGGATCGACATGCAGGTTCTCGTCGACGATGCCCTCGCCATAATGGGCATAGACGATCTCACCCAGGATGATCTGTCGGGACTTGCCGAGTTCGAGCGTCACATGCCGTCGGCATTCGAAGGCCGCCGGTGCCTCGACGATGTAAGGAGAGGCGACCTTGATGCCAGCGGCGGCCGTCAGCCCCGCCTCATTCAATTCATCGACCCCGCGCGGATATTTCGCGCCGCAAACATGCATTGCCTCGGCAATCGCGAAGGACACGATATTGACCGTGAACACCTCAGTCATGCGGATATTGTGGCCGGTATCCTTGAAAGACATGTCGGCATTGTTTTCAACACCGATCGCCAGGATCGGCGGATCGGCCGACAGGCAGTTGAAGAAGCTGAACGGTGCCGCGTTGATCCGTCCGTGCTCATCCACTGTTGTTACGAGCGCGATTGGCCGCGGAATGATCGTGCCGATCATCAGCTTATAGCGTTCTCGCGCCGTAAGCGCGGTGAAGTCGAATTGCTTGCGTTCCCCTGCGACGGTGTGACTGGCATCCATCGTCATTCATTCCTTTTTCTGCAGAATGCGGCAGCCAGCCTCCTCCCCTCTCGCTGGTGCGGACATTCCCCGACTCGGGCCTCTCCTCCTGCTCGGTAGACTTGCGATCTGCGCGTCGTTCGTCAATCGGTGGGATAGGCGGATCAACCGATCCGTGTCGCCTTCAATCGCTCCTCGTCGAGAACGATGCCGAGGCCGGGCGCCTCGCCCAACTCCAGCCAGCCGTTGCTGTGCTTCAGGGGCGACATCATCGGATAGTCGCGCCGCGCCTCGCTCCATTCAGGATTATCGTAGGGGTATTCGAGGAAGGGCGCGTCACCGACACCGGCAGTCAGATGCGCATTGGCCAGCACGCCGATGCCGTTGGTCCAGCTATGAGGGGTAAACGTCACACCGGCCTCGCGTGCCTGGTAGACGAGCCGTCGGCAGCCCGTAATGCCGCCGACCAACGCCACGTCCGGCTGGATGACGTCGAAGGCGCGTTCCTCGATAATGTCGCGGAATTCGTAGAGTTCGCGGGTCATCTCGCCACCGGCGATCCTGACCGAGGTGGCCTCCTTCAAGGCCTTCATGCCCTTGCGGTCCGAGCGGAACAGCGGCTCCTCCATCCAGTAGATATCAAGCTTTTCCAGCTCCTTCGCCACCGCCAGCGCATCCTTGAAGGTCCAGGGCAGCGTCGTGTCCCAGGGCATTCGCCAGCCCTGGTTACAGTCGACCATCAGCTCCAGCTTGGTCCCGACACGCGCGCGGATCGCCTCCAGCGCCTTTACGTCATCACGCCACCCCGACCGGCCTCCGGCAGAGGATGAGAAGCGCACCTTCATCGCCGGAAACCCTTCCTCGATATAGCGCTCCGCCTGATCGGCCATGGCGGCGGGATCGCGCAGCACGCCGGAGGAGGCGTAGAGCCGGACCCTGTCCGACCGCCCGCCCAGCATCCTCCAGATCGGCTCGCCGGACACCTTTCCGGCCAGATCCCAGAGCGCCAGATCCATCGGCCAGCAGCGGCCATAGTGGAAATTGATATGCGACAGCACTTCGTAATGCCGTTCCAGATGCCGCGGATCCTCGCCGATGAACAGGTCCTCGTGCCCCTCGAACCCCTTCATAAGGTCGCCTGAACCGATCCCTTCCCGCCCCTCGTCATCCCTCACCCGTACGATGGTTGCATCGAACTGCTTGCGCGGCCGCCCGTCCCAGCTTGCCTTGAACGGCGGATCGAGAGGGAGACGATGGTGGGTGATCTCGATGGATGCGATGCGGCTCATTCTGTCTCTTCCCTCATTTATCTTCGGCCTGCGCCTTATCCAGTCTTTGGCAAATGCCCCTCATCCGCCTGCCGGCACCTTCTCCCCGTTTTGACGGGGAGAAGGACACAAGGCGCACTTTCCTCGCCCAGATCGTGGCACGTCCCCTCTCCCCGCTTGCGGGGAGAGGGCTAGGGTGAGGGGCAAGCCTTCAACACCTGGAAAGCCTACCCGAACTGCTGCCAGATCGTCTTGTAGTCGCAATATTTGTCGATCGCATGCACCGAGCGATCACGACCGAAGCCGGATTGCTTGAACCCGCCGAACGGTGTGGCGAAGTTCGACATGTCATAGGTGTTGATCCACACCGTACCCGCATGGATCGCCTCGGAGAAGCGGTGCGCGCGGTCCATGTCCCTGGTGAAGACTGCGCCTGCGAGCCCATAGATCGTGTCGTTCGCGAGCCGCAGCGCCTCTTCCTCCGTATCGAAGGGAATGGCTGCCAGGACCGGTCCGAAGATTTCCTGCCGCGCGAGGCTCATGTCGTTGGTCATGTCGACGAAGACGCCGGGCGAGATGTAGTAGCCGCCCGTCTCGCTCATCACCTGCTGGGCCCCGAAGGCCCGCTTCGCGCCTTCCCTCTCACCTGCGGCGATCATGCCGAGCACCTTCGTCATATGCTGTTCTTCGATCAACGCACCGATCTGCGCCGATGGCTCGAAGGGATGGGCGAGAGCGATATCGCTCTTCGTCACCGCCTCGATCTTGGCGATCAATCTATCCTGCACCGAGCGATGCACGAGAAGCCTTGTCGAAGCGTGGCAGGTCTCACCGGAATTGTAGAAACATCCCCAGGCGGCGGCGGAGGCCGCAGCATCCAGATCGGCATCCTCGAAGACGACGAGCGGCGACTTGCCGCCGAGTTCCAGCGCCACCCGCTTGACGTTGGATTGCGCCGCATAGCCCATGATCAGCTTGCCGACTTCGGTCGAGCCGGTAAAGGCGATCATGTCGACATCCATATGCAGCGCCAGCGGCTTGCCGGCCTCCTCGCCGTAGCCAGTGACGACGTTGAGCACGCCTGCCGGAAGTCCGGCCTCGACCGCCAGCGCCGCCAGCCGGATCGCCGAAAGCGACGACTGTTCGGCCGGTTTCAGCACGACGGAATTGCCGGCGGCGATCGAAGGCCCGAGCTTCCACGCGTCGATGATCATCGGATAGTTCCACGGCGTGATCGCCCCGATGACCCCGAGCGGCACTTTGCGCACCAGTGCGCGGGCATTCGGTCCTGTCGGCGCGATCTCGTCATAGAGCTTGTCGATCATCTCGCCGTAGAACTGGATGCCGTCGGCGCATAGGCGGACGTCGACATTGAGCGAGGCCAGCACCGGCTTGCCGACATCGACCGTCTCCAGCATGGCGAGCTCTTCGCCATGGGCGCGGATCAACTCCGCCCATTTCAGCATGATCTTCTTCTTCTCGAGCGGATCCTTCTTGCGCCAGACGCCGCTCTCGAAAGCAGCACGTGCCGAGGCGACGGCCGCATCGATATCCGCCTCCCCGCCGCGCGCCAGTTCGGCGCCCGGCCCGCCATCCATCGGACGGACACGGGTGAACGTCCCGCCGGACACCGCCGCGCGATACTCGCCACCGATAAAATTCCGCCCTTCGAGCTTGAGGGCAGACAGCGCATTTTCCCAGTAGTCGCGTGTATAGGTCTTGGTCATGAGAGCAGCCCCCTCGTCAGAATGTTATGGAGCGACATGGATCCCAAAGATCGCAGAAGCTATGCCCCTTCGGTCTACCGGGCGAGCTAGGCATCATCCGTCTCTAAAACCGGTTGCGGCTTTGCGGACGATACGGTGGGCAGCGACATGATCGCGGCCGCAAAAGCATCGATATCGGTGTCCGAGATCTCGCGAATGGTCGAGCGGCGCATCGGCTGATTTTCCGGCGCGCGCATTTCCGCGGCGAGGTCTTTGGCGGAGAAGGCGTCGAATGCGTCCGGCAGCGCACGAACGATCTCGCAACGGTCCATCAGATCCGAAACGAAGCCCGGCAGGGCCGCCGCATCGGCAAGCCCGATCGCGCGGGCCGCATCGTTGAGATCGGCCGTATCGGCATCGACTAGCCAGCCCAGCGTCGCCTCGAAACCGAGTGCCGTGGCAAGCCCGTGATGGATAGGCGCGAGCCCCGCCAGCGCATGGCTGATATTGTGGGCGATGGCCGTGCCGCAATTGTCGATGGCGATACCGGCGTAACAAGAGCCGAGCAGCACCTTGCCGCGCGCTTCCAGGTTGCCCGGCGCCTTGACGGCGGCTTCCAGCGAACCTGCTACGAGACGCATCGCCTCATGGGCATAAAGTTTTGCGCCTGAATGGGCATTGCGGTTGGTGCAGGCCTCGAAGGCGTGGATGAAGGCATCCATTCCACACCACGCGGTCAGATGCGGCGGCAGGGAAATCGTCAGCTCGGGATCGAGCAGCACCAGATCGGCCTTGGTCTCGGCGCCCCAGATCCACAGCTTCTTGCCTTCCGGCCCGGCAAAGATGTTGGTGGCGGAGGTCTCCGATCCGGTTCCTGCGGTCGTCGGCACCATGATCTTCTTCAGCGGGTTCTTCGGCAGGGGGTTGGCCGCCAGCGCGTAATGCATGGGATCCTCCCCGGAAGCGGCACAGCAGGCCGCGACCTTGGCGATGTCGAGCGCCGACCCGCCGCCGATACCGACCACGACATCGGCGCCTTCAGCCATCTCGCTCGCCGCCCGCAGATGCGCAAGCTTCGGCTCGCCGGAGAAATCCGAATAGAGGCGCGGCTCGATGCCTGCCGCAGCCAGCTCTCCGGCAAGGCTCTTGGCAAGGCCGGTCGATGCCAGAAAACCGTCCATGACGATCAGGGCCGCCCGCGCGCCCGCGAAGCTTTGGACGACACCAGCCAGTTCGTGGAACAGGCCCGATCCGAAGCGAATGTCGGGGATGAAGGAGGTAGAGAACTGCATGATGACCGCCGACACAGTGGAATGACGCGCGCACTCTGCATCACAATGTCAGCTCTTCAAATCCATCGAAATATCGGGTTAGTTGATGATCTGAGATCATGGAGAGGTCTATGCTGGATCGCATACCCCTGGAAGCATTCCGCGTCTTCGATGCGGCCTGCCGCTACATGAACTTTTCCCGCGCCGGCCGCGAGCTGCATATCACCCAAGCGGCTGTCAGCCGCCGCATCCAGGGCCTCGAGGAACAGCTCGGCACAAAGCTCTTCACCCGCCGCGGCCGCAATCTGGCGCTCACGCCGGAGGGTGATCGTCTGGCCCAGCGCGTCCGGGCCACGCTCGACTACCTGGAGGAAAGCCTCGAACCCTTCCGCGGCGAAGGGCGCGAGACGATCTCGATCGCGGCCAGCGGTTCCGTCTCGCATCTGTGGCTCGCCAAGCAGCTGAAGGATTTCGACAATGAAAGCCCTTCGGTCTCGGTGCGACTGCTGACGACCGATGCGCCTTCGGAACTCGCGTCCGAAGCCAACGACCTCGTGATCCTCTACTCAACCGGCGAGCATCCGCGCTGGAATCTGACCCTGCTGATGAAAGAAGAGCTTGTGCCCGTGGCCTCCCCGGGTTTCATCGAGAGACACCGGATCGACCCCGCCGCTGTCGCCCCGCACGAAATCGCCGGCCTCGACCTGATCGACTATGAGCGCTTCAACGCCCACTGGATCTCGTTTCGCCAGTGGTTCGCGCGGCTGCCCGATCCACCCAAGGCGCGCATCACGCCCCGCCTTTCCTTCTCCACTTATTCGCTGGCGGTCGATGCGGCGCTTCGCGGCGAAGGGGTAACGCTCGGCAGTGTCGGCCTGATCGCAGATGAGCTGGCCTCCGGCGCATTGGTCGAACTCGGATCCCGGCGGCTGGAGACCGGTTACGGTTACCATCTCGGCATGCCGCGCTATCGCTCGCTGACACCGGGTGCAGCGCGGCTGCATCAGCATCTGCTTGCTGGGATTTGAGACCCGGCAGATCGCATGCATTTGGGCAAAGGTAGCGCCTCCTTCTCCCGTCATGCTCGGGCTTGTCCCGAGCATCTACTACCGTTCCGCTTTTCTCGACGTGGTTGGATCCTCGGGACAAGCCCGAGGATGACGACCAGCCTCTGGAAACGCAAAAGGCGGCCCACAAGGACCGCCTCGATAAATGCGATGTCGAGCGAATTAAGCCGCGACAACGACACCGTTGAGATGCGTCAGCTCGGCGAGGAACTGTTCGAGCTTTGTCTTGTGCTCGTCGCTCGTTGCCTTGCCGATGTCGGCCTGCGTGGTTTCGATCCGATGCTGCAGCGTCTCGCGGGTCAGCTCGGCAGCCGGAACGGCGGATTCCGCCAGCAGCGTGCAGCTGTCCGGCAGGATGTCGGCAAAACCGCCGAACACGACGTATTTGTTGACCTGGCCGGAAGCGAGCTTCACGGAAACCACGCCCGGCTTGATGGTCGTCATCGTCGGCGCGTGGTTGACCAGCACCGTCATTTCGCCAAGCGTCGCCGGGATCACCACTTCGGAGACCTTCTCCGAAACGAGCAGGCGCTCGGGCGAAACCAGTTCAAAGTTGAAAGCGTCGGCCATGATGGTCCACTTCCTATGGCAGATCCTGCAAGGCGCCTGATGGGCTCGGCATGCGGGACTGCGTGAAAATTCGAATTCTTACGGAGTGACAGGCGCGCCGGTTTCCCGACGCGCCGTCTCAAGCTTGTAATTAAGCGGCTTCGGCCAGCTTCTTGGCCTTTTCCATCGCTTCTTCGATCGAGCCGACCATGTAGAAGGCAGCTTCCGGCAGGTGGTCGTAGTCGCCGTTGACGAGACCCTTGAAGCCCTTGATCGTGTCTTCGAGAGCAACCAGCTTGCCCGGCGAACCGGTGAAGACTTCGGCAACGAAGAACGGCTGCGACAGGAAGCGCTCGATCTTGCGGGCGCGGGTAACCGTCATCTTGTCCTCTTCGGACAGTTCGTCCATGCCGAGGATGGCGATGATGTCCTGCAGCGACTTGTAGCGCTGAAGCGTCGTCTGAACCTTACGGGCGACTTCGTAATGCTCTTCGCCGACAACCATCGGGTCGAGCATGCGCGAGGTCGAGTCGAGCGGGTCGACGGCCGGGTAGATACCCTTTTCAGCGATCGAGCGCGACAGAACCGTCGTTGCGTCCAGGTGGGCGAACGAGGTTGCCGGTGCCGGGTCGGTCAAGTCGTCGGCGGGAACGTAGATGGCCTGAACCGAGGTGATCGAGCCCTTAGTCGTGGTGGTGATGCGTTCCTGCATCTGGCCCATATCGGTGGCGAGCGTCGGCTGGTAACCAACGGCCGAAGGAATACGGCCGAGCAGAGCCGACACTTCCGAACCTGCCTGGGTGAAGCGGAAGATGTTGTCGACGAAGAACAGAACGTCCTGGCCCTTGTCGCGGAAGTCTTCAGCAATCGTCAGACCCGTCAGAGCGACGCGAGCGCGGGCGCCCGGCGGTTCGTTCATCTGGCCGTAAACGAGCGCAGCCTTGGAGCCTTCGCCGCCGCCATGCTTGTTGACGTTCGATTCGATCATTTCGTGGTAAAGGTCGTTGCCTTCACGGGTACGCTCACCAACGCCGGCGAATACGGAGTAACCACCGTGTGCCTTAGCGACGTTGTTGATCAGTTCCATGATCAGAACGGTCTTGCCGACGCCGGCGCCGCCGAACAGGCCGATCTTGCCGCCCTTTGCGTAAGGCGCGAGCAGGTCGACGACCTTGATGCCGGTGACGAGGATCTGGCCTTCCGTGGACTGCTCGACATAGGCCGGAGCGTCCTGGTGGATGGCGCGCAGGTTGGTGCGGTCAAGCGGACCGGCTTCGTCGACCGGCTCGCCGATGACGTTCATGATGCGGCCGAGCGTCTGCTCGCCGACCGGAACCGAGATCGGTGCACCGGTGTCGGTGACCTGCTGGCCGCGGACGAGACCTTCGGTCGAGTCCATAGCGATGGTGCGGACCTGGTTTTCACCGAGGTGCTGTGCGACTTCGAGAACGAGGCGGTTGCCGTTGTTCTCGGTCTCAAGCGCGTTAAGGATAGCCGGCAGTTTGCCGTCAAACGCGACGTCGACGACAGCGCCGATAACCTGGGTCACTTTGCCGAGGGACGAGCCCGTTGCGGTAGCCATGATTCTTACCCTCTTTCTTTACCTCAGAGCGCTTCCGCGCCCGAAATGATTTCGATGAGTTCCTTCGTGATCTGCGCCTGACGCTGGCGGTTGTAGGAAAGCGTCAGTTTGTTGATCATGTCGCCGGCATTGCGCGTTGCGTTGTCCATTGCGGACATCTGCGCACCGTAGAAGGAAGCGTTGTTTTCGAGCAGCGCCCGGAAGATCTGCACTGCGATGTTCTTCGGCAGCAGGTCCTCGAGGATTTCCTCTTCGCTCGGCTCGTATTCGTAGAGCGCTGCCGAACCGGTTGCCGGTTCGCCTGCGTCCTTCGTTTCGAACTTTGCAGGAATGATCTGCTGTGCGGTCGGGACCTGCGAGATCACCGACTGGAAGCGCGAGAAGAACAGCGTGGCGACGTCGAATTCGCCGGCGTTGAACATCTCAAGCACCTTGTGTGCGACTTCGTCAGCCTGGACGAAACCAAGCTGCTTCACTTCGCGGAAGGTGATGTAGTGGACGATATTGTCCTTGAACGAACGGCGCAGAACGTCGTTGCCCTTGCGGCCGACGGTCAGGATCTTGACCGTCTTGCCCTGGGCAAGAAGCTTCTGGGCGTGATCGCGGGCCAGACGGATGATCGAGGAGTTGAAGCCCCCCGCCAGACCGCGCTCGCCGGTAGCGACGACCAGGAGGTGAACCTGGTCCTTGCCGGTGCCGGAAAGCAGGATCGGCGCATCCGCATTGCCGGCATTGGCAGCAGCAAGGCTGCCCAATACCTTGTCCATCCGTTCTGCGTAAGGACGGGCGGCCTCGGCCGCTTCCTGCGCACGACGCAGCTTCGCCGCGGCGACCATTTTCATCGCCTTGGTGATCTTCTGCGTCGCCTTGACGGAGGCGATCCGGTTTTTCAGATCCTTAAGTGAAGGCATCCGTTATCGGTCCTTGAGCTAGATCCGTACTTTTAGGCGAAAGACTTTGCGAAGGCGTCGAGAGCCGACTTCAGCTTTGCCTTCGTGTCGTCCGAGATCTGCTTTTCGGTGCGGATCGTATCGAGAACTGCCTTGCCTTCCGAGCGGAGGTAGGACAGCAGGCCCTGTTCGAACTTGCCGACGTCGGAAACCGCGACCTTGTCGAGGTAGCCGTTGACGCCTGCGAAGATCACCGCAACCTGCTCTTCCGTCTTCAGCGGCGAGAACTGCGGCTGCTTCAGGAGTTCCGTCAGGCGTGCACCGCGGTTGAGCAGGCGCTGCGTGGAGGCGTCGAGGTCGGAGCCGAACTGCGCGAAGGCAGCCATTTCGCGATACTGGGCAAGCTCGCCCTTGATCGAGCCGGCAACCTGCTTCATCGCCTTGACCTGCGCGGCCGAGCCGACGCGGGAAACCGACAGACCGACGTTAACGGCCGGACGGATGCCCTGGTAGAACAGGTCGGTTTCGAGGAAGATCTGGCCGTCGGTGATCGAGATCACGTTGGTCGGAATGAAGGCCGAAACGTCGTTACCCTGGGTTTCGATGACCGGCAGAGCCGTCAGCGAACCGGCGCCGCGCTCGTCGGAGAGCTTTGCGGCGCGCTCGAGGAGACGCGAGTGGAGGTAGAAGACGTCGCCCGGATAAGCTTCACGGCCCGGCGGGCGGCGCAGCAGGAGCGACATCTGACGGTAGGCGACGGCCTGCTTGGAAAGGTCGTCATAAGCGATCAGGGCGTGCTGGCCGTTGTCGCGGAAGTATTCGCCCATGGCGCAACCGGCGAACGGTGCGAGATACTGCATCGGAGCCGGGTCGGAAGCGGTCGCGGCAACGACGATCGAATACTGCAGTGCGCCGCGTTCTTCGAGAACCTTGACGAACTGGGCAACGGTCGAACGCTTCTGGCCGATAGCAACGTAGACGCAGAACAGCTTGTCGCCGTCCGGGCCGTTGTCGTGGATCGACTTCTGGTTCAGGAACGCGTCGAGAATGATGGCGGTCTTGCCGGTCTGGCGGTCGCCGATGACGAGCTCGCGCTGGCCGCGGCCAACCGGAATGAGGGCGTCGATGGCCTTGAGGCCGGTCGACATCGGCTCATGAACCGACTTGCGCGGGATGATGCCCGGAGCCTTGACGTCAACGCGCGAACGGCGGGTCGAGTTAATCGGGCCCTTGCCGTCGATCGGATTGCCGAGCGCGTCGACGACGCGGCCGAGCAGTTCCGGACCAACCGGAACGTCGACGATGGCGCCGGTCCGCTTGACGGTGTCGCCTTCCTTGATGTCACGGTCGGAGCCGAAGATGACGACGCCGACATTGTCGGATTCGAGGTTCAGCGCCATGCCGCGAATTCCGCCCGGGAATTCGACCATTTCGCCGGCCTGGACATTGTCGAGGCCGTAGACGCGAGCGATACCGTCGCCGACGGAAAGAACCTGGCCGACTTCCGAAACTTCAGCTTCCTGGCCGAAATTCTTGATCTGGTCCTTGAGAATTGCGGAAATTTCCGCTGCACGGATATCCATCAGCCGACCTCTTTCAATGCAAGCTTAAGGGTGGAAAGTTTGGTGCGAAGGGAAGTATCGATCTGACGCGAGCCTACCTTGACGATCAGGCCGCCGAGGATCGACGGATCGACCGTGACCGCGATGGTCACGTCCTTGCCGGTAACGCCCTTCAGCGCCGACTTGAGTTCTTTTTCCTGCGTTGCGGTCAACGCATGGGCCGAGGTGACCTCGGCGGTAACTTCACCGCGGTGTTCAGCGGCGATTTCGCGATAGGCGCGGATCATGCCCGGAAGGGCAAACAGACGGCGATTGCCAGCCACGACCTTGATGAAGTTCAGAACGGTACCGGAGATGCCGGCCTTTTCGGCAACGGCACTGGCAGCCTTCTGCTGATCTTCGGCAGAGAAGACCGGACTTGCAACCAGACGCCGCAGATCTTCACTCTCGTCCAGAAGAGCCTGGAAACGATCGAGATCGGCGCCGACACTGTCGATGGAACCAGATTCCAAAGCCAATTCAAACAGCGACGAAGCATAGCGCTCCGCAACACCGGAAATAAGCGGGGACGTGTCAGCCACGGGCACAGTTTCCCTGAATTGCCATTCAAGCGCCCAACCTGGAACTCATGTTCAAGCAAGGTCTTGAAAATAATTGAATTTCCCTCGGAACCTGCGAAGCCTCCAGCCCACCCTTTCCGACGTTCGGGGTCCGTCTAGCATAGGATGTAGGGACTCGCAACACGCCTCGACATCGAAAACGCCCGTCCTTCAAGGGGATGCGCACATTTTTGACGCGGCAGTGAAGGAATCTCGGGCGCGGGCGCCGGCCTGCGTCAATAAGGCCGGTCAAATGTAGCCAAACACATAGGCGAGCGGCCCCGCAGCCAGGACAACCTCCAGTAGGAAAAACAGCATATTTCGCGAGGTGAAGCCACGGTCGGCGAAGAAGGAGACGAGCCGTCCGGCGGCACCGAGCGCCAGCACCACGCCGGTCGCCATGTAGAACCAGTCCTGGGCGAGCAGGATGGGCAGGACACCAAGGCCGATATAGCGCGCGCCTGCCGCCCGCACGGAACCGTAGCCTTCCGGCAGGACCTGGCCGATCTGGAAAGCGGAAAGCCGAAGGACGGGTCCGGGGCAGAGGAAGACCAGAAGACCGATGACGGCCGTGATAGCGCAGGCGACAAAGGCCACCTGCTCGTTCATTTCAGTCGGAAAGTAGAATTCCATGCGTCGTCCCTCTGCGAATCGTCCCGATTCTAGCCAACAGGGTAAACAAGTCGCAAAGATGGGCGTTCAAGGGCGGAGCCCCGTACTTTCCGAAACCGTTTGGGCGTCGCGTCGATGCACCCGACCGGTTCCAGCGAGGAGGGGCGGTGGTCTTGTGTCCGGAACGGCTCTAGAGAAAGCTCTGCGGATCGACGTCGAGCTGAACCTGGACCGTTCCCCGGGCCTTCGGTCCATTGCCGATCATCGATCGCAGAAAGGCCTGCATGTCGGAATTGCGCCGTCCATGCACGAGAAGCCGGAAGCGGTAGCGGCCACGCACGAGCGCGATCGGCGCTTCCGCCGGCCCGAGGATCGCGATGCCGGAAACATGCGGAGCGGCCGCGCGAAGGCCGCGGGCATGGTTTTCCGCATCCGCCCGCGTATCGGCAGACACGATCAGCGAAGCGAGACGGCCAAAGGGCGGCAGCAGCGCTTTTTCCCGCTCCGAAATCTCGCGCTCGTAAAAGGCAGTGGAATCGCCCGATACGATCGCCTGCATCACCGGATGCTGCGGCTGGAACGTCTGGATCAGGCCATGGCTTTTCAAGCCCGTTCGCCCGGCGCGGCCTGTCACCTGGCTGAGCAGCTGGAATGTCCGTTCGGCCGCCCGCGGATCGCCGTTCGACAGGCCGAGGTCGGCATCGACGATGCCGACCAGTGTCATCAGCGGAAAGTTGTGGCCCTTGGCGACGAGCTGCGTACCGATGACGATATCCACATCACCCTTGGCGATGGCTTCGAGTTCCAGCCGCATGCGCTTGACCCCGCCGAGAATGTCCGAAGACATGACGATCGTGCGCGCATCGGGAAAATGCTTCTCCACCTCTTCGGCGATACGTTCGACACCCGGACCGCACGCAACGAGATGATCGAGCGTCCCGCATTCCGGGCAGGCTTCCGGCGTATGCTGGTGATAGCCGCATTGATGGCACTGGATCTGGTTCTTGAAGCGGTGCTCGACCAGCCAGCTCGAACATTGCGGGCACTGGAACCGGTGGCCGCAGACGCGGCAGAGCGTCAGCGGCGCATAACCGCGTCGATTGAGGAAGAGCAGCGCCTGTTCTTTTTTCTCGATCGTCCGCGCGATCGCCCGCACCAGCAGAGGCGACAGGAAGCCGCCGCGTTCCGGTGGATGGCGCCGCATGTCGATAAGATGCAGGTCCGGCAACGCCGCATCGCCGAAACGGGTCGGCAGTTGCACGAGATTGTAGCGGCCGGACAGTCCGTTGACCTGGCTTTCGACAGAAGGAGTGGCCGAGACGAGGACGACCGGAAAGTCGCCGATCCGGGCTCTCACCACCGCCATGTCGCGCGCATTATAGAAAACGCGGTCTTCCTGCTTGTAGGCAGGGTCGTGCTCTTCATCGACGATGATGAGGCCGAGTTCCTCGAAGGGCAGGAACAGCGCCGAACGCGCACCGGCCACGACGCGCACCTCGCCCGTCACCACGCCGCGCCACACCTTTTCGCGCATGCGGGGCGAAAGATCGGAATGCCATTCGGCCGGCTTGGCGCCAAAACGCTGCTCGAAACGCTCGAGGAAGGCCGGCGTCAGCGCGATCTCGGGCAAGAGGATCATCACCTGCTTGCCACGCCTCAGCGTCTCGGCGATCGCCTCGAAATAGACTTCCGTCTTGCCGGAGCCCGTCACCCCGTCGATCAGCGAGGCGGCAAACCCGCCTTCACGGATGGAGGCAACGATCTCTTGCGCCGCATCCTTCTGCGGCCCTTCGATGCGCGGGGCAATATAGTCGGGATCCGGTTTCGCCACGACGGGCGGCGGAGGCAGAAAGATCGTGTCGAACATGCCCTGCTTGATCAGCCCGTCGATCACGCTGAGCGACACGCCCGCGGCATGGGCGAGCCCGCTCCGCGTCCACGGCGCATCCTGCTCGCGCGCCATGTCAAGCACGCGGGTTCTCGCCGGCGTCAGCCGATCCGGCTCACCGCCGAGATAGCGCAGGCCCTCCACCATCGGCTCGGGATCGAGCGCCGCCGGCGCCCGGATCGCCATGCGGGCGACAAGCCCCGGCGGCGAGAGCGTATAGGCAGACACCCAGTCGACGAAGTCGCGCATATCCTTCGACAGCGGCGGGCAGTCGAAGACGAGCGTGATCGGACGAAGCTTCTTGGGATCGAGCCGCTCGTCGTTCTCGCCCTCCCAGACAACGCCGATCACCTGGCGCGGTCCGACCGGCACCTGCACGACTGAACCGGGCTCGACATGCATGCCCTCCGGCACGGCATAGCTATAGGCCACCGGCACCGGCAGAGGCACCAGAACCGGCACGACGCGCACGGGCGCCCGCGACGGCGCAAGCGCGTCGCCGAACAGCGAACTCATCATGTCGGAAGAATCTCTGGCCATGCGGCGCGACCATGCATCGGAAGAGAACAAAAGTGAACCCTGGACAATGGGATTCTGAACGGCTTCACAACGTGTCGGCTGTCGTAGGGATGGCCCACAGACCTTTCTCATTCCTGTGCTCGTCACAGGAATCCAGCCATGGCGCGTCTGCGTCATGAGGGGACTGTATCTTATTCTTATAAAGAGTTTCGTGCGCACAAGGACTTGGGCGCACTGGATTCCTGTGACAAGCACAGGAATGAGGGAGATAGCGTTGAGCCCTGACCGCTAACAGCTTCCATAGTCCTCGTCATCCTCGTCCATCAGCCCCGTCGCCCGCATGCCTTCGATCCAGGTGGCGCCCTCCTTGCGAATGACCCGCTTGGCCCGTACCCCGCAGCGCTCCTGCACGGCGGCAGCCAGTTGCTCGGAATGGGTGACGATCCAGATCTGGCTCGACTTCGCCGCTTCGCCGATCATATCGGCCAGCGGCTCGAGCATATCCGGATGCAGGCTCGCTTCCGGTTCGTTGAGCGCGATCAGCGGCGGCTGTCGATAGGACATAAGCGCCGCCGCCAGCCCGAGAAAGCGGATCTGCCCGTCCGACAATTCGCGCGGTTTGAAGACCCTTAGCGGCATATGCGGGAAGACCAGCCCGAATTCCGCATATTCGCCGGGCTCCGGCACCGAGAGCCTCGCGCCCTCGAAGGCGGTGGCAATCGCTCGGTTCAATTCGATCGTGTCGCCACGGATATGTTCCAGCGTGGCGAACACCGCCGCAATATTCGCACCGTCCTCGTCGAGCAGAGGCGCAGTGACCGCCAGACATGGCTGCCGCATCGGTGAATCGCGGTCGGTGCGAAACCCGTGGAAGAAGCGCCAGCTTTCCACCATCCGCCGAAAAGCCCCGATCTCCGGATAATGCCCGGCATCGCCGAGCAGCGCGATCGCCGTTTCCGACGTCATCGCCTTTTCCGGATATTCCTGCATTCGGTTGGCGGCATCCCGCACCATGATGCCGGGCCCTGCCCGCTTCATCATCGCCACCGGCCGCGAGCCGGTCTCGATCGAGAGCTCCTCTTCCTTGATCTGCGGTTCGAAGGCGAAACCGGCGGCAGCCTTCGGCGGCCTCAGCCCCGCTTCCACCCGGTATCGAAAGGTGATGGCACGTTCCTCGTCCAGCACCTCGACATTGAGCTTGATGCGGAAATTCTTCTCGTTGCGCCGATGGCCGGACCAGAGCGCCGAAGCCATTCCGCCTTCCGCCGCGATTTCGGCAGCCAGCGTGCCGCGCACAGCCGCCTGGATCAGCTGCAGCGCACGATAGAGATTGGATTTGCCGACACCGTTCTCGCCGATGAACAGGTTGACGCCTGATAGATCCATGCCGATCGACCGCAGGGAGCGATAGTTCTTCGCTGACATGGAACGAAGCAGCATGCCGAACCTCCCATGGCTTCAATCGTCTAAGCGATTTTGCTCAAGCCGCCGAAACGACCTCCGGCTTGACTAGCCCCGCGAACCGGGCATCGCCATCGGCCGCCAGTTCGACGACGGTGTGGTGCTCCAGCGCCTTGGTCACTTCCGCCGGATCGCCTTCCAACTGGTCGGGCTCGATCATCTGGCCGACGGTGAAGTCGAAGCGGTTGCCCTTCTTGTTCAAGAGCTCATAGAACACCGTCATGTCGCGCAATTCGGTCGACCATTTGGCGAACCAGTAGAACAGGCCGGAATTGCGCGCCGTGATATGGATCGGCAGGATCGGCAGATTGTATTTGCGCGCCAGGCTAACGGCGGAAGTCTTCCACGGCCGCTCGTTGAGCTTGCCGTTTGCCCAATAGGCGATGCGGCCGGACGGGAAGAGCACCATCACCTTGCCCTCCTCGACCGCCTTGTTGGTCAGCACCAGAGTCTCGCGGGTCTTCAGTTTGCTCTTGTATTCGTCGCGCCACTCGACCGGAATGATCATCTCGGCAAAGCGCGGATTGACGCGCACGGCATCACGATTGGCAAAGACCATCAGGTCGGGGCGGGTTGCCTTCAACAGATCGAAGACGGCAACGCCGTCGGCAATGCCGGTCGGGTGGTTGCTGACCAGGATGAAACCGCCATTTTGCGGAATTCGCTCGGCATTCTTCGCCTTGATCTCCAGCTTCAGCAGATCGCTCATATATTCGAAACATTGGAAGCCGCTTTTCGGCGCCACGTCGTCGGCGAACTCGATCGCCTTGCCATAGCGCAGCAGCGTGTAGAGAAACGGCCGCATGACCGGCCAGAACGGGCTGCCGACGATGCGTTTGCCGCGCTCCCCGATCAGCGTATCGACGATATGGCCGGGCCGGCCCCGCGAGTTGAGAGTTATGGTTTCCGCGAATTGACTCAAGGTCGTCGAACTATCACGGCGGGCCATACAAACTCCTTGGGCAGGGCGGCTTTGTGGCAGCCCTGTATGATAAAACTTTGGCAGAGTACCGGCACTTAGGATTTTCGTAACGCTACCGATAGCAATCTGGTGCGGCTTTCCACCAAAATCAACGGGCAAGAGCTTGAACGAACTGCTGATCATTGCCGCGCCGGACCTTTCGGCCAAGCGCCAGGAGTGGCTGGAAAGCCTCGAAAACGAGCGCCGGCTCTCCGCCAATACGCTCGATGCCTATGAGCGCGACACCCGGCAGTTCCTGACCTTTCTGACCGGCCACCTCGCCGGCCCGCCGAAACTTTCCGACATCCATACGCTGCGGCCGGCCGATCTGCGCGCCTTCCTGGCGCAGCGTCGCCGCGACGGCTCGGGCGCCCGTTCGCTCGGCCGGCATCTCGCCGGTCTGCGGTCCCTCCTCAAATATCTCGAGCGCCAGGGCCTGGTGAATGCCGCAGCCGCCGGCGCCATCCGCGCGCCGAAACAGCCGAAATCGCTGCCCAAGCCGCTGACCGACCGGCAGGCGACCAACCTGACGATCTCCGACATCCAGCTGCATGACGAGCCATGGATCGCCGCCCGCGATGCCGCCGTGCTGGCACTTCTCTACGGCTGCGGCCTGCGTATTTCCGAAGCGCTTGGCCTCAAGCCCGACGAGATCGAACCCGGCACGGCGACGCTGCGCATCAAGGGCAAGGGCGGCAAGACTCGCATCGTGCCGGTGCTTCCGGCGGTCTCCGAAGCGGTCACGCACTACCGCGATATCTGCCCATACCACCTGACCGAGGACCAGCCGCTGTTTCGCGGCGCCCGCGGCGGACCGCTGCAGCCGGCGATCATCCAGCGACAGATGCAGAAGCTGCGTAGCGCTTTCGGCCTGCCGGATACCGCGACGCCGCACGCACTCCGGCATTCCTTCGCCACCCATCTTCTTGCCGGCGGCGGCGACCTGCGCACCATCCAGGAATTGCTCGGCCATGCCAGTCTGTCGACGACACAGGTCTATACCGGTGTCGATACCTCACGCCTGCTGGAAGTCTACGATCGGGCACATCCCCGGGCGTGACCGCCCGATGGAGAACCATTCCTTAACCAAACCCGTTAAGCAGCTGTCGAACTCGGATTGATAGTTTCGCATGACAATTGCGGATCGATGACATGAACGTTTCCTTCTTCTCCGGCACCCGTTTCGAGCGTCTGCAGGGCCTCTTGCTCTGGCTGATCGCCGCCATCCACGTGGCTGTCCTCGCTTCGCTCGTTCTGGTTCTTGGTTCCCTGACGGCCCATGCCCAGCAGCCGGAACCCGCCTGCCACGGCACAAGCCTTGTCGACGAGATGAAGGCGAAGGACCCTGCCGCCTATCAGCGGATCGTCGCCGAAGGCGACAAGGTGCCGAACGGCAAGGGCATTTTCTGGAAGATCGAGAAGCCGGGCACTGCCACCTCATGGCTGCTCGGCACCATGCATGTCACGGACCCGCGCGTGCTGAAAATGCCGGCCGGCGCCGACGCAGCACTGACGGATGCCAAGACCATCATCGTCGAATCCGCCGAGGTGCTGGACGAGCAGAAGGCAATGGGCAGCGTTCTGGCCAATCCCGAACTCACCATGTTTACCGACGGCACCTCTATCGAAAAGCTGCTGAGCAAGGACGATCTGGCCCTTCTGGAGAGCGGATTGAAACAGCGCGGCATCCCGCTCGCCGCCGTTTCGCGCATGAAACCCTGGATGCTGATGGCCTTTGTCTCCCTTCCTGCCTGCGAAATGGCGCGCAAGGCGAAGGCGGAAGCCTTTCTCGACAAGCGGATCGCGATGGACGCAGCAGCCGCTGGGAAATCGGTCAAGGGCCTCGAAACCTATGCCGAACAGCTCGGCGCCATGGCCTCCATCCCGACCGACATTCATCTGAAGTCGCTGGTGGAGACGATCAAGCTCGGCGCGAAGATGGACGACGTTTTCGAAACCATGACCGATCTCTACCTGAGCGGCGAGATGGGCCTCACCATCCCGCTTCTGAAACAGGTGGCTCCCGACGGCAGCGATGACGAAGGTTATGCTGAGTTCGAAGAGCTGATCGTTACCAAGCGCAACCACCTGATGGCGGAACGCGCCGCACCGATATTGTCGGAAGGCAATGTCTTCATGGCCGTCGGCGCGCTGCACCTGCCGGGCGAGGAAGGCCTCGTCGAACTGCTCAGGAAGCAGGGCTTTTCCGTGACCAGAGCCAACTAGCCCTCGATCAGACCAGCAAAGCTATTCGGCAGTTGCGCCATCGGCAAATCTCGTCAATCTTCCGGGCATTGTCCTGAAGCCCTTTTTGACGAGTTCCTGTTCATGCGCCATTCCATCCGCAGCCTGTTCACCCTGCTCGCCAGCCTTGTCCTGTTCATCGCCTCCGGTGCACCATCCCATGCCGAAACGCCGCAATGCGGCGGAACCGATCTTCTGGCGAAGATGAAGAAGGAGGACCGCCGAGCCTATGACAGGATCATCGCCGAGGGTCGGAAAATCCCCAATGCAAAGGGCCTGTTCTGGAAGATCGAAAAGCGCGGACTGAAACCGTCATACCTGTTCGGCACGATGCATGTCGCCGATCCGCGCGTACTCAAGATGGCGCGGGCCGTGAAGCAAGCGCAACGCCGGGCGAGCGTCACCGTGCTGGAATCCGATCAGCTTCTCGATCTCGGCAAGGCCCGCATCCTGGCCTTCACCAAGCCGGACATGATGATGATGCCTGCCGGCAAGCGGATCGAGGATTTTCTCACACCTGACCAGAAGAGCTTTGTGAATGAAGCGCTGACGGCAAGGGGCGCGCCCTTGTCCGCGGTCAACTATCTGCGCCCCTGGATGGTCGCCAACATCTTCAATGCAGGCTGCAAGACGCCGCAGGCCAAGGAGCCCGTACCGGTTCTCGATCAGCAGCTGGCGATCGATGCCGCCAATAACATGATTCCTGTCCGAGGCCTCGAAACCCTGGAGGAACAGTACAGCGCCTTCAACACCATGTCGCTGGAAGCGCAGGTGAAGAGCCTGCTCTCCTCGATCACCTCAGCCAGCCGGCTGGCAGACGCCGACGAGACGACGATCGAACTCTACAGTAAAGGCGACCTTGGACCGATCCAGCCGCTGCTCAGAAAAATCTCGCGCGACGACACGTCGATGGCGGCCGATGTCTATTCCGAGTTCGAAGATGCCGTCGTCATCCGCCGCAACCATGTCATGGCCGAAAGGGTCCTGCCCTATCTCAGGGAAGGAAATGCCTTCGTCGCGGTCGGCGCGCTCCATCTCCAGGGAGAGGAAGGCCTGGTCGAGCTTTTGCGCAAGCAGGGCTTCAAGGTGAAGCGCGCAAACTGACGGTCTGTCGGTTATCCGTTTCGCCCCTTGGCGAATGTTCCCATGGCTCCATATGCCGCTTATGCGGTGGGGCTAAAACATGCTCCGCTGCCGCAGTTTAACGGCAAGCGCAGGGGCATTCATGGCAGACGCGAGCGAAACACCAAACTCCCGCAAGATCGGCTTGATGGAGGGTGTAAACCGGCCCGTGTTCTTCTGGTCTGTCGGAATCACGCTCGTCTTCGTGCTGAGCGGCGTGATCGCGCCCGAAGCGTCGGCGGCAACCTTTGCCGCCGTGCAGAGCTGGATCGTCTCCGAACTCGGCTGGATCTATCTTCTCGCCGTGGCGGTCTTCCTGCTTCTCATGCTCTATCTCGGCGTCTCGAGCTACGGCAATATCAAGCTCGGCCCCAACCATTCGGAGCCGGATTTCAGCTATCCGGCCTGGTTCTCCATGCTGTTTGCCGCCGGCATGGGCATCGGCCTCGTCTTCTTCGGCGTCGCCGAACCCGTCAACCATTTCACCAAGCCGCCCGTCGGCGATCCCGCCACCATCCAGGCCGCGCGTACCGCCATGGAAATCAGCTATTTCCATTGGGGCCTGCATGCCTGGGCCGTCTATGCGGTGATCGGCCTGTCGCTCGCCTATTTCTCTTACCGCCACGGCCTGCCGCTCACCATGCGCTCGGCGCTCTACCCGATCATCGGCGACCGCATCTACGGGCCGATCGGTAATGCAGTGGATATCTTCGCCGTCATCGGCACGCTGTTCGGCGTCGCCACCTCGCTGGGTCTCGGCGTGCTGCAGGTCAATGCCGGCTTTGCCCATGTGCTGGGCTGGCCGATGGATTTCTGGGTGCAGCTGCCGCTCATCGTCATCATCACCGGCATGGCCACCATCTCGGTCGCGACCGGCCTCGACAAGGGCATCAAGTTCCTGTCGAACCTCAACATGATCATGGCCGTGGCGCTGATGGCCTTCGTCTTCATCATGGGTCCGACGACCTTCCTGCTACGCGCCTTCGTGCAGAATTTCGGCGCCTATCTCGACCAGTTCGTGCTGCGCACCTTCTACATGTATGCCTATGCCCCTAACGACCAGCCGGCCGAGTGGCTGGGCGACTGGACCCTGTTCTACTGGGGCTGGTGGATCGCCTGGTCGCCCTTCGTCGGCATGTTCATCGCCCGCATCTCCCGCGGCCGCACCATCCGTCAGTTCATCTTCGGCGTACTGCTCGTGCCGGCCGGTTTCAGCTTCGCCTGGATGACCGTCTTCGGCGATACCGCGCTCTCCATGCACCTGACCGGCCAAACGACGGCCGTCTCGGAAGCTGTGGCAAAGGACGTGACGCTGGCGCTCTTCGTTTTCCTCGAACAGTTCCCGGCCGGCGTCTACGTCTCCTGGTTCGCCATGGCGCTGATCGTCTTCTTCTTCGTCACCGGCGCAGACTCATCCGCCCTCGTCATCGACACGCTGACCTCCGGCGGCCGCGAGGACGGTCCGGTGGCCCGGCGTGTCTTCTGGGCGATCACCGGTGGTGTCATCGGTGCGGTCCTACTCGCAGCGGGTGGACTCGATGCGCTGCAGACGGCCTCGATTGCCGGCGCCCTGCCCTTCACCTTCGTCATGCTCTTGATGTGCTGGGGCCTGTTCCAGGGTCTTCGCCGTGAAGGCGTGCGCCAGAACGCGCTGGTCCAGAGCCTGAGGCCGCGGAAGTCGGTCAGCTGGCAAAGGCAGCTGCACGGCATCATCAGCTATCCGCGTAAATCCGAGGTCGCCAAATTCCTGGAGGAAACCGCGACACCGGCACTGGAGGACGTGGTGGCGGAACTGCGCAAGCGCTCGCTGGACGCGGAAATCCGCCATGACGACAACCGTCTGAAGATGATCGTCACGCCCGGCGGCGAGGAGGAATTCTCCTACGGCATCCGTATCCGGCCCTATGATATGCCGAGTTACAGCTTCATCGAAAGCCAGGCCAACCGCCAGAGCGCCGACAAATATTACCGCGCCGAGGTATTTCTCTCCGATGGCGGCCAGGATTACGACGTCATGGGCCTCACCCGCGAGGAACTGATCCAGGACGTGCTCGCCCAATACGACCGCCACTTCCAGTATCTCCACGCGGTCAGAGCGTGAGGGAGGGCGCCGGGCGACATCGCCGTCTGTTCGTCATCCTCGGCATTGTGCCGAGGATCTGCCCACGTTTCCAACAAGCAGACTCAGCAGATGCTCGGGACAAGCCCGAGCATGACGCCCTCGGCAGACTTGAAGCGACAGCAACGGAAAAATCACGTCCGGCCGGTCGTCATCCTACGCAGGATGTTGGTCTTCCAGTAGAACTGATGCGCCAGAACGCCAAGCAAATGCAGCCCGATCAGCACCCATAGCGCGGTCTTCATCCAGCCGATATGGGCGAAGGCGGCCGTGCTGTTCTTGAAGTAGAAAGCGCCGATCCCGGCGAACGGCATGATGATGAACATCGCATAGAGCGACCAATGCACGATCGTCGCCACGAAGCGGAAGAAAGCCGGCTCCTCCGGGGGATGGGCCGGCGCCCCTTGCGCGATGCGAAGACAGAGCCGAGTGAGCGCCAGCGCCAGGATCGCAATCCCGACATAGGCATGGATATTCGCCGACGACATCACGTCCGGTGGTATCGGCTTGTCGCCGAAATAAAGCTCTCCGAAGGTCGTCATCACATCGGAGAACAAAAGGTTGAACAGGATCAGCACAGCCATCAGCCAGTGCACGATGCGCTGGGGGATCGAGAACGCGGTCTTCATCGGAGCCACCTGTCTGGAAAGCGGGAAAGCTCCATGGAGTCTATGGCGGCCTGCCGCATCGGCAAGAGAGGCGCGCATCGCATCTGAAACAGCAGACAAAAGAAAAGGCGGAGCATTGCCCCGCCTTTCGAGTTTCGAGGCTTTCGCCGATTACATATGGATCGGCTTGGCGAAGGTCGCGAGCGCGGCTTCCTTGACGGCTTCCGACATGGTCGGGTGAGCGTGGCAGGTGCGACCGAGATCTTCAGACGAACCGGAGAATTCCATCAGCACGGTGATCTCGTGGATCATCTCGCCGGCGCCGAAGCCGACGATGTGACCGCCGAGAACGCGGTCGGTTTCCTTGTCGGCCAGGATCTTGACGAAACCGTCGGTCGCCAGCATCGCACGGGCGCGACCGTTCGCCGTGAACGGGAACTTGCCGATCTTGTAGGCGATGCCTGCCGCCTTCAGCTCTTCCTCGGTCTTGCCGACGGAAGCGACTTCCGGCTGGGTGTAGACGACGCTCGGAATGACGTCGTAGTTCACATGGCCGTGCTGGCCGGCGAGGATCTCGGCGAGCGCAACGCCCTCGTCTTCCGCCTTGTGGGCAAGCATCGGGCCCTTCACCACGTCACCGATCGCGTAGATGCCGGCAACGTTGGTCTTGAAGCCGCCGTCGATCTCGACGCGGCCGCGATTGTCGAGCGCGACGCCCGCACCTTCGAGGCCAAGGCCTTCGGTATAGGGCTTGCGGCCGGTGGAGATCAGAACGACGTCGGCTTCGACGGTGACCGCATCGCCGCCCTTGACCGGCTCATAGGTCACCTTGGCGCCGTTTGCCGTCTTCTCGACGCCAGTAACCTTGGCTTCGGTGCGGATATCCATGCCCTGCTTGGCGAGCATGCGCTGGAACTGCTTCGATACGTCGGCATCCATGGCGCCGAGCAGCTTGTCGAGATATTCGATGACGGTGACTTTGGCGCCGAGGCGCATCCAGACCGAACCGAGCTCGAGGCCGATGACGCCGCCGCCGACGACGATCAAGTTCTGCGGCACCTTGTCGAGGGCGATACCGCCGGTCGACGAGATGATGACCTTCTCGTCGATCTCGACATTGACGCCCGGAATGCCGGCAACGTCGGAACCGGTGGCGATGACGATATTCTTCGTCTCGATTTCCTGCACCTTGCCGTCTTCGCCGGTGACGGAAACCTTGCCGGCCGAAACGATCTTGCCGGTGCCGATGAAGCCGTCGATCTTGTTCTTCTTGAACAGAAAGGCGACGCCGTCGGTGTTCGACTTCACCGTTGCATCCTTGTGCGCCATCATCTTTTCGAGGTTCAGCACCGGAGCGGAAACCTCGACGCCGAGCTGGTCGACGCCGTGAGCGACATGGTGGAACATTTCCGACGCATGCAGCAGGGCCTTCGACGGAATGCAGCCGATGTTGAGGCAGGTGCCGCCATAGGTGGCGCGCTTCTCGACGACCGCGACCTTCAGGCCGAGCTGTGCTGCCTTGATCGCGCAGACATAACCGCCAGGGCCGCTACCGATGACGACGACATCATAAGACATGTTCTAATCCTTTCTTCCCGCGGACAACCTGCCCGCCCGTTCAGTTCATTTCATTTTACTGCCGCCAAACGCGGCTATTCGGTTATTCCGGTTCTTTTCGCCCGTCCGCGTTTTCAAGCACCTGAAAATCGGTGAACAGCACGAGGGGCCTGCCGTCCTCGGCCAAGCCCCAGTCGACGGGATAGAAGCCGTCGCCCCAGCCGCTGTGAAACATCGCGACATTCAGGTCGCTGTCCGGCATCGGTCGGTGCATGGCCCATTCGCCATCGTTTTTGTCGATTTCCTCGGCCGTGACGTCGTCATAATAATTGACGTCCTTGCGGCCGGTCTTTTCCATCACGTCCCTGACGCGGCGGCGCATCTGCTCTAGCGCGTCGGCATCGCAATAGGCGCCCATGCCGGCATCGACGGGATAGCCGCCAAAAGGCGAGGCCTGCTTGCCGTCGTCGCCGGCCTCGTGGAGAGCCTCTTCCCATGTCACGGGACGGCCATCCGCGATCCTCAGCGTAGCCGCCGCGACCCGCCCGAAGGCGACATAGAGACGAACCGGATAACGGCCCGGCTCCACCACGCGCTTCAGCGGCGGAAAATCGGGATAGGCCAAGGGATCGCAGGCCCGCAGCCGTCCCGAGGAAACCACGACCTCACCGATATCTAGCCAGCTGATCTCGCGCTCGGAAAGCTCCGCATCGCTCATCGAGGCGATCGGGCGGTTGGTGCTGGCGTCATCGCCCTCTGACGCTTCGGGCTCTGCACCGGCCTGCTGTTCGGCCTGCGCCAACACACGGGCGCCACCCGAGAGAGTGGCGAATAAGCTGAATGTCGTGCGAAGCAGTCCTCTGCGCATCATCTCTCCCGCCCTCAAGCCAGCAAGGCGGCCATCATGATCAGCAGCCCGACAATGCTCAGACCCCAAACGAGCGTGCGGATATAGGCGATGCCAGCGAGATAGATCGGGACATAGGCGATACGGGCAATCAGCCAGAACCACGCGCCGCCGATGCCAAGCCCGGTCGGATCGCCGATGAAGGCGAGGCCCAGGAGAAGGCCGATAAAGGCCGGATAGGTCTCCTGAAAGTTCTTCGAGGCACGTGCGGCGCGCCCTGCCCTTGCACTGACCGGCTGCTCACCCTTGTCCCGCGGCCCGGCATTCCAGGTGCGCCCCAATTCGCGTGTCGCGAACGAAGCCTGCAGCAGGATATGGACGATTAGCAGGATGACGCTGAGGGACAGCAGCACGACCAGATGCGTGGCGTTCGCGGAATCCGGTTCCATGCTGTTCTCCCTTGGTCAAAGCATGTCGTGCAAACTGTGGTGCGGTCTGCCATCACGGCGTGCGGCAAAAACTGCAAACCAAGGCGGCAGGCGACCGGAAAGATCGCATGCCGCCTCGGGATAGACTGGATCAGAGATCGAGAACCAGACGTTCCGGATCTTCCAGGCTTTCCTTGACGCGGACGAGGAAGGTGACCGCTTCCTTGCCGTCGACGATGCGGTGATCGTAGGAGAGCGCCAGATACATCATCGGACGGATGACGATCTGGCCGCCGACGACGACCGGGCGCTCCTGGATCTTGTGCATGCCGAGAATGCCCGACTGCGGCGCGTTGAGGATCGGCGAGGACATAAGCGAACCGTAGACGCCGCCATTGGTGATGGTGAACGTGCCGCCCTGCATGTCGGCCATGCCGAGCGAACCGTCACGCGCTGCCTTGGCGAGGCGGCCGAGTTCCTTCTCGACGCCGGCGATCGAACGCTGGTCGGCGTCACGGATGACCGGAACGACGAGGCCCTTGTCGGTGCCGACAGCCATGCCGACATGGCAGTAGTTCTTGTAGATGATGTCGGTGCCGTCGATCTCGGCGTTGACGGCCGGCAGTTCCTTCAGCGCGTGGGTGACGGCCTTGGTGAAGAAGCCCATGAAGCCGAGCTTCACGCCGTGCTTCTTCTCGAACACGTCCTTGTAGCGGTTGCGCAGGTCCATCACGGCCGACATGTCCACCTCGTTATAGGTGGTCAGCATGGCCGCGGTGTTCTGGGCGTCCTTCAGGCGCTTGGCGATCGTCTGGCGCAGCCGGGTCATCTTCACGCGCTCTTCGCGGGAAGCGTCGTCGGCCGAGGAAACCGGACGCGGAGCAGCCGGAGCTGCCGGAGCAGACGGGCCCTTGGCGATCGCTGCCAGCACGTCGCCCTTCAGGACTTGGCCGCGCTTGCCCGAACCGTCGACGTCGTCGGTCGAAATGTTGTTGTCGGCAGCAACCTTGGCGGCAGCCGGAGCGGCCGGCATGGAGGAGCCACCAGCAGGCGCTGCGGCCGGGGCAGCAGGAGCCGGGGCAGCCGGCTCGGCAGCCTTTGCCGGAGCAGCTTCGGCAGGCTTTGCGGCCGGAGCCGAAGGAGCTGCACCAGCGCCGCCTTCGGCGATCTGGCCGAGCAGCGCGTCGAGGCCGACGGTTTCGCCGTTCTGGGCGACGATTTCGGTCAGCACGCCCGAGGCCGGAGCCGGGACTTCGACGGTAACCTTGTCGGTTTCCAGTTCGACCAGCGGCTCATCGGCCTTGACCGTGTCGCCGACCTTCTTGAACCAGGTGCCGACGGTTGCCTCGCTGACGGACTCGCCGAGGGTTGGGACGCGGATTTCGGTGGCCATGATCTGTTTCCGTGTTTCTCAGATTGTGTTCTGGGCAAATTAGGGGAGACGGCTGAAAAGTCAGCCGCCGAGTGCGTCTTCGAGGAAGGCTTCGAGCTGTGCCAGATGCTTCGACATCAGGCCGGTTGCCGGAGAAGCGGCAGCCGGGCGGCCCGTGTAGCGGACGCGCTGATACTTGGCATCGATATGCGCCAGAACCCATTCCAGGTACGGGTCGATGAACGACCATGCACCCATGTTCTTCGGCTCTTCCTGGCACCAGACCATTTCGGCGTTCTTGAAGCGCGACAGCTCGTTGATCAGAGCCTTGGCCGGGAACGGATAGAGCTGTTCGATGCGCAGCAGGTAGACATCGTCAATGCCGCGCTTTTCGCGCTCTTCCAGAAGGTCGTAATAGACCTTGCCGGTGCAGATCACGACGCGACGGATCTTGGCGTCCTTCTGCAGCTTGATCGGGCCGTCCTTGATGACTTCCGCATCGTCCCACAGCAGGCGGTGGAACGAGCTTTCGCCCGCCATCTCCGCCAGCGTCGATGTCGCGCGCTTGTGGCGCAGCAGGGACTTCGGCGTCATCAGGATCAGCGGCTTGCGGAAGTCGCGCTTCACCTGGCGGCGCAGGATGTGGAAGTAGTTGGACGGCGTCGTGCAGTTTGCGACCTGCATGTTGTCTTCGGCGCACATCTGCAGCCAGCGTTCTAGGCGGGCCGAGGAGTGTTCCGGACCCTGGCCTTCATAGCCGTGCGGCAGGAGGCAGACGAGACCCGACATGCGCAGCCACTTGCGTTCGCCGGACGAGATGAACTGGTCGAACACGACCTGCGCACCGTTGGCGAAGTCGCCGAACTGGGCTTCCCAGAGCGTCAGCGCATTCGGACGGGCCAGCGAATAACCATATTCGAACCCGAGAACGGCTTCTTCCGACAGCATGGAGTTGATGACTTCATACTTGCCCTGGCCGGCCTGCAGGTTGGCGAGCGGAATATAACGCTCTTCGCTTTCCTGGTCGTAGAGGACCGAGTGACGCTGCGAGAACGTGCCGCGCTCGCAGTCCTGACCCGAGAGGCGGATCTTGGTGCCTTCGACGGCGAGCGAACCAAAAGCGAGCGCTTCCGCCATCGCCCAGTCAATGCCTTCGCCGGTCTCGATCATCTGCGCACGGTTTTCCATGAAACGCTTGATCGTGCGGTGAACGTTGAAGCCTTCCGGAATGGTCGACAGCTTGCGGCCGATTTCCTTGAGGTTTTTCATCGGCATCGCGGTCTTGCCGCGGCGCTGCTCGTCGGCATTGTCGGCCGAGCGCAGGCCCGACCACTGGCCGTCCAGCCAGTCGGCCTTGTTCGGCTTGTAGCTCTGGCCGGCTTCGAATTCGGTCTCCAGATGGGCGCGCCAGTCGGCCTTCATCTTGTCGAATTCGGCTTCGGTCAGCACGCCTTCGCCGATCAGACGCTCGGCATAGAGCTCGGCCACGGCCTTGTGGGCGCGGATGACCTTGTACATCTTCGGCTGGGTGAAGGACGGCTCGTCGCCTTCGTTATGACCGAAGCGACGGTAGCAGAACATGTCGATTACGACCGGCTTGTGGAACTTCATCCGGTATTCGGTGGCGATCTTGGCGGCGTAGGTGACCGCTTCCGGATCGTCGCCATTGACGTGGAAGATCGGCGCTTCGATCATTTTCGCGACGTCGGACGGGTACGGAGACGAGCGCGAAAAACCTGGATTGGTGGTGAAGCCGATCTGGTTGTTGATGATGACATGCATCGTGCCGGCAACGCGGTGACCGCGCAGGCCCGACAGGCCGAGGATTTCGGCAACGACGCCCTGGCCGGCAAAGGCCGCATCGCCGTGCAGAAGCAGCGGCAGAACCTTGGCGCGTTCCGACAGCGGGATGATGTTGTCCTTGTCCCAGGCCTTGGTCAGCATGTCCTGCTTGGCGCGGGCCTTGCCCATGACGACCGGGTTGACGATCTCGAGGTGCGATGGGTTAGCCGTCAGCGACAGGTGAACCTTGTTGCCGTCGAATTCACGGTCGGAAGACGCACCGAGGTGGTACTTCACGTCGCCCGAGCCTTCGACTTCGTCAGGCTTGTAGGAGCCGCCCTTGAACTCGTGGAACACGGCGCGATGCGGCTTGTGCATCACGTTGGTCAGAACGTTCAGGCGGCCACGGTGGGCCATGCCGACGATGACTTCTTCGAGGCCCAGCTGGCCGCCGCGCTTGATGATCTGTTCGAGCGCCGGGATCAGAGCCTCGCCGCCGTCGAGACCGAAGCGCTTGGTGCCCTTGAACTTGACGTCGAGGAACTGTTCGTAGCCTTCGCCCTCGATCAGCTTGGACAGGATCGCCTTCTTGCCTTCCGGCGTGAACTCGATGCCCTTGTCCGGGCCTTCGATGCGTTCCTGGATCCAGCCCTTTTCCTCCGGGCTGGACATATGCATGAATTCGACGCCGATCGTCGAGCAATAGGTGCGCTCGAGAATGTCGATCATCTCGCGGACGGTCGCGTATTCGAGACCGAGCACGTTGTCGATAAAGATCTTGCGGTCGTAATCCGCTTCCTCGAAGCCGTAGGACTTCGGCGAAAGCTCGTTATAATCTTCCACGGCGACGGCGATGCCGAGCGGGTCGAGCTTGGCATGCAGGTGGCCGCGCATGCGGTAGGCGCGGATCATCATGATGGCGCGCACCGAATCACGGGTCGCCTGATGCACATCGCCTTCGTTGACCGGCGCGCCCTTGGCGGCTGCAGCCGCTTCGGCCTTCGCCTTCACCTTCGTCTCGATTGCCTTCTCGACGATCGGCCAGTTGCCGTCCAGCGCGGAAACCAGATCGCCACCGGCCGGGATCGGCCAGTTCGTCCGCTTCCAGGAGGCGCCCTGCGCAGCCTTCTTCACATCGTCGGGATTGTCGGCCAGCGCCTTGAAGAAGGACTGCCATTCCTCCGACACGGAGTTCGGATCCGCTTCATAGCTGGCGTAGAGTTGTTCGATATAGACGGCGTTCGCACCGTCCAGGAACGAAGTGATCAGAAACTGCTCGTTGGCTTCTTGCCGAGACATGGCCTATTGCGGGCGCCGCGCCCGCCTCCTCACGTGGTCGGAACCTTTCAGCTGGCCGGTTCCGCATTCTCCTGGTGTCGTCTTATTTCGACCGCCGAAGCGGCACTGCCCGAAGGCAGCTGGCCCGCCTGCGAATTCCTCCGCTCGCGGGCTTGGACCTGTGTGTCCATCGCCACCTATCTATCGGCGGCGACGGACCTTTATGTGGTCTCAGCCCTTGAGGACTTCAACCAGCGTCTTGCCGAGACGGGCCGGGGAAGGCGACACCTTGATGCCTGCCGCTTCCATCGCCGCGATCTTCGATTCCGCGTCGCCCTTGCCGCCGGAAACGACAGCGCCGGCATGGCCCATGGTGCGGCCCTTGGGAGCCGTACGGCCGGCGATGAAGCCTGCCATCGGCTTCTTGCGGCCCTTCTTGGCTTCGTCGATCAGGAACTGGGCTGCGTCTTCTTCAGCCGAGCCGCCGATTTCGCCGATCATGATGATCGACTGGGTGGCGTCGTCCGCGAGGAACATTTCCAGCATGTCGATGAACTCGGTGCCCTTGACCGGGTCGCCGCCGATGCCGACAGCCGTCGTCTGGCCGAGGCCTTCGTTGGACGTCTGGAACACGGCTTCATAGGTCAGCGTGCCGGAGCGCGACACGATACCGACCGAACCCTTGCGGAAGATCGAGCCCGGCATGATGCCGATCTTGCATTCTTCCGGCGTCAGAACGCCCGGGCAGTTCGGGCCGAGCAGGCGCGACTTGGACTTGTCGAGCTTGGCCTTGACGCGCACCATATCCATGACCGGGATACCCTCGGTGATGCAGGTGATGAGCGGGATCTCGGCTTCGATCGCCTCGATGATCGCGTCCGCGGCGCCTGCCGGCGGAACGTAGATCACGGATGCGTCCGCACCGGTCTTTTCCTTGGCTTCGGCAACCGAAGCGAAAATCGGCAGCGAAGTGCCGTCGACGCCCGACGACCAGGATTCGCCACCCTTCTTCGGGTGGATACCGCCGACCATCTTGGTGCCGTAGTAAGCGAGCGCCTGTTCGGTATGGAACGTGCCGGTCTTGCCGGTCAGGCCCTGAACCAGAACCTTGGTGTCTTTATTGACGAGAATAGACATTCTTTCGGTCCTTCCGGATTAGGCCTTGATCGCCGCGACGATCTTCTTCGCAGCGTCGTCGAGATCGTCGGCGGCGGTGATCGCCAGGCCGGACTCGTTGAGGATCTTTTTGCCGAGCTCGACATTGGTGCCTTCGAGGCGAACCACGAGCGGAACCTTCAGACCGACTTCCTGCACGGCAGCGACAACGCCTTCGGCGATGACGTCGCAGCGCATGATGCCGCCGAAGATGTTGACGAGAATGCCCTCGACCTTCGGGTCGGCGGTGATGATCTTGAAGGCAGCAGCAACCTTCTCCTTGCCGGCTCCACCGCCAACGTCGCAGAAGTTTGCCGGCTCCTTGCCGTACAGCTTGATGATGTCCATCGTCGCCATGGCGAGACCGGCACCATTGACCATGCAGCCGATATTGCCGTCGAGGGCAACATAGGCGAGGTCCCACTTGGAAGCTTCGATTTCCTTGGAGTCTTCCTCGGTCTCGTCGCGCAGAGCCTTGACGTCGTCGTGACGGAACAGCGCATTGCCGTCGAAGGACATCTTGGCGTCGAGGACGCGCAGATGGCCGTCCTTCATGACGATCAGCGGGTTGACCTCGAGGAGAGCCATGTCCTTTTCGCCGAACGCCTTGTAGAGCGCCGGGAACAGCGACTTGGCATCTTCTGCGGCAGCGCCGGACAGTTCCAGTGCCTTGGAGATCTTGGCAACGTCGTCAGCCGTTACGCCCGTTTCCGGGTCGATGGCGATCGTGTGGATCTTTTCCGGCGTGTCATGGGCGACAGCCTCGATGTCCATGCCGCCTTCGGTCGAAACGACGAAGGCAACCTGACCGACCGAACGGTCGACCAGCAGCGAGCAATAAAGTTCGCGGTCGATATCGGCGCCGTCTTCGATGTAGAGGCGGTTGACCTGCTTGCCGGCTTCGCCGGTCTGGGCCGTTACCAGCGTGTTGCCGAGCATGTCCTTGGCATGAGCCACGACTTCCTCGATCGACTTCGCCAGGCGAACGCCGCCCTTGGCATCGGGGCCGAGTTCCTTGAACTTGCCCTTGCCGCGACCGCCGGCATGGATCTGGCTCTTGACGACGTAGAGCGGGCCCGGAAGCTGCTTTGCAGCGGCTTCGGCTTCCTCGACCTTGAGGATCGCGACGCCTTCGGCGACCGGTGCGCCATAGCCCTTCAGCAGAGCCTTGGCCTGATATTCATGGATATTCATGGGGCTTGATCCCTATTGGAATGGCGTGAGCGCCGGATTGCTCCGGCGCCTGAAAATTACTTCAGCGAAGGCACGAGGCTGATGCAGGCTTCGCAAAGCCCGGCAACGGCGCCGACCGACTTCTGGAAGGCTGCCTCTTCGTCCTTGTTGAATTCGACTTCCACGATGCGCTCGACGCCACCGGCACCGAGAACGACCGGAACGCCGACATACATGTCCTTGACGCCGTACTGGCCGGACAGGTGAGCGGCGACCGGCAGGACGCGCTTCTTGTCCTTGAGGTAGGATTCGGCCATCTCGATCGCGGAAGCGGCCGGGGCGTAATAGGCAGAACCGGTCTTCAAGAGGCCGACGATCTCGGCGCCGCCGTCACGGGTGCGCTGGATGATCTGGTCGAGCTTTTCCTGGGTGGTCCAGCCCATCTTGACGAGATCGGTGAGCGGAACGCCGGCAACCGTCGAGTAACGGGCGAGCGGCACCATCGTGTCGCCATGACCGCCAAGAACGAACGCGGTGACGTCCTGGACGGAAACGTTGAATTCTTCGGCAAGGAAGAGGCGGAAACGGGCGGAGTCGAGAACGCCGGCCATGCCGACGACCTTGTTCTTCGGCAGGCCGGAGAACTTCTGCAGGGCCCAGACCATCGCGTCGAGCGGGTTGGTGATGCAGATGACGAAGGCGTTCGGGGCGTATTTCTTGATGCCCGCGCCGACCTGTTCCATGACCTTGAGGTTGATGCCGATCAGGTCGTCGCGGCTCATGCCCGGCTTGCGGGCAACACCGGCGGTGACGATGCAGACATCTGCGCCTTCGATCGCCGCGTAGTCGCTGGCGCCGGAGAGCTTCGCATTGAAGCCTTCGACGGGGCCGGACTGTGCGATGTCGAGGCCCTTACCCTGGGGAATGCCGTCGGCAATGTCGAACAGGACGACGTCGCCCAGTTCCTTCAGGCTGGCAAGATGCGCCAGCGTGCCACCGATCATGCCAGAACCAATAAGTGCGATCTTCTTACGCGACATGGAAATGCTTCCTCTCAAATCCTGACCTGCGGCAAGACATCGCAGGCTCTCCTTGCGGCAGCACCGATAACGCCATCTGAAAAAAATGGCAAATTATTATTTTGAGACCAATAAATTCAATCGTTTAGATCATGCAATTCTTACGTAAACGTAAGATAATCCGTCATAAATGTGTCAGACGGACTGCCGCTTCTCATTGTGCAGTGCAAGATATTCGGCGCTACGCATCTCGAAAAGACGGGAAGCGGTGCGGTCGAATTCGAAGCCTTCGGTGCCGCGCTTTTCCGTCAAAAGCGCATCCGGCGCCGCGGCGGCGGAAACGAAAAGCCGGACGGTTTGATCGTAGAGCGCATCGACGAAATTGATGAAGCGCTTCGTTTCATTACGCTTTTCCGGACCGAGCTGCGGGATATGCTCGACGAAGACGGCATCGAACCGTGCCGCAATCGCAAGATAGTCGGACGCGCCGAGCGGTTTTTCGCATAGATCCGCAAACGAGAAGCGGGCAACCCGTCCCGCCGCCTGCGGCACATGAATGCTGCGGCCCTTCATCGGCAGGTCCAGCGGCTCCGCCCGCTTGCCATCGGTCATCTGGTGCCAGGCGGATTCGATCGCCGCATCCGCACGCCCGTCGAGCGGCGTCAGGTAGACAGGAAGATTGGCGTTCTTCTGCATCCGGTAATCAGTCGGACTATCCAGCGTCACCACATCGACATGCTCGTTGAGCAGTCCGATGAAGGGCGTGAAGAGCCCGCGATTGAGCCCGTCCCTATAGAGGTTTTCCGGCGCCACGTTGGAGGTCGCAATCAGTACGCAGCCGAGATTGAAGAGCTCGGTGAACAACCGCGCCAGGATCATCGCATCGGTGATGTCGGTGACGGAAAATTCGTCGAAGCAGAGCAGCTCGGCCTCGGCGAACAGGGCAGCGGCGACTGGCGGCACCGGATCGGTCTGCTTTGTCTCGCCGCGCTTCAGCTTCTGGCGCTGCTCGTGGATGCGGTTATGCACATCCGCCATGAACTCGTGAAAATGCGCCCGGCGCTTCTTTTCGATCCGCGCCTTCTTGAAGAACATGTCCATCAGCATGGTCTTGCCGCGGCCGACGCTGCCATGGACGTAGAGCCCGCGGATCTTGCGCGGCTTGCCGGAGCCCTTGGCGAACAGCCAGCCGAGCGCGCTCGATTTCTTCGCCGGTTTTGTTTCCTTGAGGCAGGTCAGGATATGATCGAGCTTGGCCGCGACCGCCATCTGCGCCGCATCGGGCGTCAGAACACCGGATGCGGCAAGGGCTTTCAGCTCCTCGCCGACACTCGACGTATATTCGGGGATGGGTTCCACGAGGGACGCCCCTTCATGAAGGATCGGGGATTAGCGGCTGAGGTTGAGCGGCTGGCCGGAATTGGTCGTGCCGTCGAAGCGGTTGTCGGCACTCTTGTAGACGCGGCCGATGACATCGCCGTTGCGGTTCTTGAACTGCACCATCTTGCCGGAGACTTCCCACGAACCCATCGTCGTCAGCTCGCCGGAGCAGCCGCGGGTACCGCCGCGCGAACCGCTGCCGAGATTGGTAAGCGTCAAGAACATGTCGCAGGAAGCGCCGCCGTTGGAAACGCGCCAGTTGCCGACCATCTGCTGCTTGGTCACGTCGAGCGCGCTTGCCGGTGCGGCGGCGTTCGGATCGGCCATGGCCATGTTCTGGCCCTGCTGCGGAGCGGCCGGATACTGCGACGCACCGCCCGGAGGCGGCAGCTGGCTGCCCTGCACACCCTGCACGGGCTGCGCCTGAAGCGGAGCAGGCTGCGAAGGCAGGTCGTTATACGGGCTGTAGGATGTGCGCTGGCAGCCGGCCAGTGCGAGGGTCAGAACGAGACCTGTTGCCACATATTTGAACTGCATCAAAAACTCCTGTCCGGATTACTTCATACTGCACCCGGTGCGGGCACGACAGTTTGGCCGGGAATATCGTAAACGCACTTGGTTAATCAAGGGTAGCCAGACTTTCGGGCACAATCGCGACCCTTGTCTTGATCAAAAAGGCGTGCGCCGCGCGCGGCTTCTATAATGAAAAAGGCCGCAACTCTAAGGTTGCGGCCTCGAAGAAAGAGAGCGTCAGACGCGGCGCTCGACCATCATCTTCTTGATCTCGGCGATCGCCTTGGCCGGGTTCAGGCCCTTCGGGCAGGCCTGGGCGCAGTTCATGATCGTGTGGCAGCGATAGAGGCGGAACGGATCCTCGAGATTGTCGAGGCGCTCACCCTTGGCTTCGTCGCGGCTATCGATCAGCCAGCGATAGGCCTGCAGCAGGACGGCTGGACCGAGATAGCGGTCGCCATTCCACCAGTAGCTCGGACAGGAGGTCGAGCAGCAGGCGCAGAGAATGCACTCGTAGAGGCCATCGAGCTTGAGGCGATCCTCATGGCTCTGCTTCCATTCCTTCGCCGGCGCCGGAGACACCGTCTTCAGCCAGGGCTCGATCGAGCGATGCTGGGCGTAGAAGTTGGTGAGGTCGGGCACGAGATCCTTCACCACCGGCATATGCGGCAGCGGATAGACCTTCACCGTTCCGCCGATGTCGTCCATGCCCTTGGTGCAGGCGAGCGTGTTCGTGCCGTCGATATTCATCGCGCAGGAACCGCAAATGCCTTCGCGACAGGAACGGCGCAGCGTCAGCGTCGGGTCGATCTTGTTCTTGATGTAGAGCAGACCGTCGAGCACCATCGGGCCGCAATCGTCGAGATCGACATAGAACGTGTCGATCCGGGGGTTCTGCCCGTCATCCGGGTTCCAGCGATAGATGCGGTATTCGCGCAGGTTCTTGGCACCGTCCGGCTTCGGCCAGACCTTGCCTTCGGTCATCTGCGAGTTCTTGGGAAGAGCGAGTTCAACCATTTGTCCTATCCCTCTCCGATCAATACACGCGAGCCTTGGGCTCGATCTTGTAAGGATCGATACCCTCGGCGATCAGGTCCGTGTGGACCGGGCGGTAGTCGAGCTTTACGTCGCCGGCGTCACTGACCCAGGCAAGCGTGTGCTTGCGCCAGTTCACGTCGTCGCGGCCGGCGAATGCGCCTTCCGTATAGTCCTCGCGGGCGTGGGAGCCGCGGCTTTCCTTGCGGGCTTCCGCGCCGTAGACCGTGGTGATCGCGTTTGCCATCAGGTTGTGCAGTTCCAGCGTCTCGACGAGGTCGGAATTCCAGATCATCGAATGATCGGTGACCTTGACGTCCTTCATCTCGCCCCAGATCGCCGAAAGGCGCCGGCAACCGGATTCCAGCGATTCCTGGGTGCGGAACACGGCGGCGTCATCCTGCATGGCGCGCTGCATCTTGTCGCGCAGCACGGCCGTCGGCGTGCCGCCCTTGGCGTAGCGCAGGCTGTCGAAGCGATCCATGATCTTGTCGCAGGCGGCGACGTTGAGTGCCGGGATCGGGCTTTCGCGGTCGATCACCTGGCCGGCACGGATGGCGGCGGCGCGGCCGAAGACCACGAGGTCGATCAGCGAGTTGGAGCCGAGGCGGTTGGCGCCGTGAACCGAGGCGCAACCGGCTTCGCCAACGGCCATCAGGCCGGGCAGGATGCGCTCCGGGTTGCTGCTGTCGGCGTTGAGCACTTCGCCCCAGTAGTTGGTCGGAATGCCGCCCATGTTGTAGTGCACGGTCGGCAGAACCGGGATCGGCTCGCGGGTGACATCGACGCCGGCGAAAATCTTCGCCGATTCCGAAATGCCCGGAAGGCGTTCGTGCAGCACGGCCGGATCGAGATGGTCGAGATGCAGGAAGATGTGGTCCTTGTTCTTGCCGACGCCGCGACCCTCACGGATTTCCAGCGTCATGCAGCGCGAGACGACGTCACGCGAGGCAAGGTCCTTCGCCGAAGGGGCATAACGCTCCATGAAGCGTTCGCCCTCGGAATTGACGAGGTAACCGCCTTCGCCGCGTGCGCCTTCGGTGATGAGACAGCCCGAACCATAGATGCCGGTCGGATGGAACTGGACGAATTCCATGTCCTGCAGCGGCAGGCCGGCGCGGGCAACCATGCCGCCGCCGTCGCCGGTGCAGGTATGGGCCGACGTCGCCGAGAAATAGGCGCGGCCGTAACCGCCGGTCGCCAGAACAACCATCTTGGCGGCGAAGCGATGGATCGTGCCGTCGTCTAGGTTCCAGGCGACAACGCCTTCACAGCGGCTGCCGTCATCCGACATGATCAGGTCGAGCGCGAAATACTCGATGAAGAATTCGGCATTGTTGCGCAGCGACTGGCCATAGAGCGTGTGCAAGATGGCGTGGCCGGTACGGTCGGCAGCGGCGCAGGTGCGCTGTACCGGCGGGCCGGCGCCAAAGTTCTGCATGTGGCCGCCGAATGGGCGCTGGTAGATCTTGCCTTCCTCGTTACGCGAGAACGGCACGCCGTAATGCTCGAGTTCGTAGACGGCCTTCGGCGCTTCCATGACCATGTACTGCATGGCGTCGACATCGCCGAGCCAGTCGGAACCCTTGACGGTGTCATAGAGGTGCCACTGCCAGCTGTCTGGCGTCATGTTCTGCAGCGAGGCGGCGATACCGCCCTGCGCCGCGACGGTATGCGAGCGGGTCGGGAAAACCTTGGTGATGCAGGCGGTCTTGAAGCCCTGCTCGGCCATGCCGAGCGTGGCGCGCAGGCCGGCGCCACCGGCGCCCACGACGATCACGTCATAGGAGTGGTCGACGTAGGTATATGCCTTGCCGTTCTGAGACGCCCCATTTGCGCCGGGGGTGGCGATAGGTGTTACGGATGCCATGATGGATTATCCTACGAACGCAATCTTCAGAACGGCGAAAAGACAGAGGCCACCGATCAGCATTGCAAAGAAAGTGCTCAACATCAGCGACAGGAACTTCAGCCCTTCGTGATGCACGTAGTCGACGATGATTTCCTGGATGCCGATGCGCATATGGATGAGCCCGGCAATGATCATCAGGCCGAACAGGACCGCAACGATCGGGTTCGACAGCGCGCCGACGACTTCCTCATAGGGAGCGCCCGCATAGCGAATCAGGAAAATGATGAAGAAGATGAACAGCGGCACGAGTGCCACGGCCGACATCCGCTGAACCCAGAAATGCTCGGTACCTTCCTTGGCGGAGCCAAGGCCGCGAACCTTGCCGAGCGGCGTACGCATATCCATGATTGTAATCCCCCTCAGATCGCCAGACCGACGATCCAGATCACCACGGTCAGACAGATCGAAACGATCGGCAGGGCAATAGCCAGCTTGGTGGTGAAGTGTTTGTCGAAGCCGTGGCCCATGTCCCACATGAAGTGACGCATGCCGCCCAGCATGTGATGGACGAGCGCCCAGGTGTAGCCGAACAGGACGAGAAGCCCGATCCAGGTACCGAACAGCCAGCTGATCCAGTCGAAATATTCCTTGCCCGAGGCGGCCGCCACCAGCCACCAGGCCAGAAGGATCGTGCCGACGGCCAGCGCGCCACCGGTAATGCGGTGAACGATCGACATGACCATGGTGGGGATTGGCTTGTAGATTTGCAGATGCGGCGACAGGGGCCGGTTATTCGTTACATTCGCCATCATTACCTCGCGGCGTCGTCTAAAGCGGGCGGGCGCCCGGCAATGCACTATGCCGAGAAAATGTGCATTGCATCATCGGCCCGGTTTAATCTTCGATTTCCCGGACCACAAGAACAATTCCAAGTGAGCCCGAATTTAATCGATTGTGACTTTCAAGTGGCAACCGCTCGGACATTTCGTCGCGGCACGTTAACCAAGAAATCCAAAGATTTGGTTGCCACGCATTTGTTTTCGGCCAGATCGTGTTAACTTCCGGTTAACCATGATTTCCGGAGTTCGCCATGATCGCGAATCGTATCAAACCTGCGCTCGTTGCAACCGCTTTGCTCGCCCTTCTGGCGACAGGCGCCTCCGCCCGCGATCGTTGGCCCGGCTACGGCCACGGCGCTCCCGGATATCACGGGTCTCACCACGGTCACGGCCATGGCCATCACTACGGCCACAACCGCCTCAACATGCTTTCCGACAGGTCGCTCGGCGGTGCAAGCCGGGTAGTGACGGCTTCGAAATCGCGAGGCAGCGGGAGCGGCTCGATCGGCTTCGTATCAGGCGGCGTCGTCTTCTACAGCGACGGCGGCTACTGGGGCGAACAGGATCGCACAATGATCCCGGCACCGACGGCCAAGATCATTGACGTGAACCAGGCAATGGCCGACCACAGCTTTGCCGCTACCAACGACTGCACCTTCGAAGTGGGCGTCTGCGTCATCCGCGGCGGGAACTGAGGCTACCGGCGATAGAACGCCGTCACCCAAAAAATCGATGACTTAGCCTTCGGCCAGGATCATGACTTTGTAATCTCTCCCATAAGGCGCGAGATGGGCCGTTGGCGCATCGCAAGTAAGGAACTTTACCCGAACCGCCAAACCGTCGTCTTCTTCACCTCGCTGTCCTCAAGCGCCCGCGTCACCGGCACCTGATAGACCGCAAGCTCTTCGAGCCGCTCCTTCGGCAGATAGCTGCGCCCCGGATCGCCGACCAGAACCGTCTTGCCCTCGCCCGCCAGCATCGCGAACCACGGCACCAGCACGGCAGCGAAATCGCGGTCGTAGAACACGTCGCCCGCCAGCACGACATCGGCTGCGATCGCCCGGCCGACCTGGTTTTCGGCGGTGAACCGGATCTCGACTCCGTTACGCGCCGCATTCAGCGCCACGGCAGTCGCCGTCCAGGGATCGATATCCGCAGCCAGCACATCAGACGCTCCGGCACGCTTCGCCGCGATCGCGACCAGCCCTGAGCCGCTGGCGAAATCGAGCACCCGCCGGCCAGCTACCGTTTCGGGATTGTCTAGAATGTAGCGCGCAAGCCCCTGCCCGCCGGCCCAGGCGAAGGCCCAGAACGGCGGCGGCAGGCCGATCGCCTCCAGATCCTCCTCCGTCTTCAGCCAGAGGTCATGCGCCTCGGTTGCCAGATGAAGTTCGATTTCCGGCACATGCGGCGGCCGCATGAGATCGGTATTGTCGAGGATGAAGGCCTCCGGATCGGTCTTCAAGATGGCAGGCTCAGGCCGGAGATTTCGGCGGATTGTCGAGCCCGCCAAGCCGGCAGATCTCGAAATATTCCTCTTCCGTCACCGGCTGCACCGACAAGCGCATCGAGGTGACGAGCGACATCTTCTCGAACTTCGGGTTCGCCTTGATATCCTTCAGCGTGATCGGCTTCGGCATGTCGGTGACGGCGCGGATATCGACGCAATCCCATTTCGGATCGCCCTTGGCCGACGAATCCGGATGCGACAGCGCGCAGACCTCGACGATCCCGACGATCTCCAGCCCTTCGTTGGAATGGTAGAAAAAGCCCTTGTCGCCGATCTTCATGGCCCGCATGTTGTTGCGCGCCTGGTAGTTGCGCACACCGGTCCATTCCTCGCCCTGAGCACCCTTCGCCTTCTGCTGCTCCCAGGACCAGACATTGGGCTCGGATTTGTAAAGCCAGTACGCCATTTTCTCTTCTTACTCCGGCTTGTTGAAGACCCAGTTCCACGGCTTTACCTCAACCTTTTCGAACAGGCCGGCGAGGTAATAGGGATCGGCCTCCGCGATCGCGCGGGCTGCTGCCATGTCGGCGGCTTCGACCACCACGAGACTGCCGTTCGGCTTGCCTTCGTCATCCAGGAATGGGCCGGCAAATTTCAGCGTGCCTTCGGCGTTGAGCTTGTTCAGATGCTCGACATGCGTCGGACGGGTGTCCATGCGGACCTGCAGGTGGCCGGGCTTGTCGGTGCAGAGAAAGGCAAACAGCATCGGGTCTCTCCTCAAAAATTCAGAATTTACTCGGCCTTGATCGGCCGGGTCATCAACTGCTCCATCGCCGTCATCACGTCGAGGCGGCCATCGATGATCGCGGCGACGGCTTCGGTGATCGGCAGGTCGACGGAAAATTTGCGGCCGAGCCGGGCGGCGACGGAGGCCGCATAGGCACCCTCGACGAGCGGCCCACCGGCAGTCTGGGCCGGCTCGCCCTGGCCAACGGAGATGCCGAAGCGAAGATTGCGCGACTGGTGGCTCGTACCGGTCAGCACGAGATCGCCGAGGCCGGACAGACCACGTACCGTATCTGCATTGCCGCCCATCGCCTCGACGAGACGCGACATCTCGGCCAGGCCGCGGGAAATCAGCGCGGCCCGGGCCGAATCGCCGAGCCCGGCGCCTTCGACGATGCCGCAGGCGATCGCCAGCACGTTCTTCAACGCCCCGCCAAGCTGGACGCCGACGACGTCGGACGAGGCATAGAGCCGAAAGGTGCGGCCAGACATAACATGAGCCAGCCTCTCGGCCAGCGCCAGATCCTGCGAACCAAGCGCCATCGCCGTCGGCAGGCCGCGAGCGATATCGGCGGCAAACCCCGGACCGGAGAGAACCGCCATGCCGGCACCCGGCAGCGCAGCCGACACAACGTCCGTCAGAAGCCGCTCGGACCGGTCGAGCCCCTTGGCGCAGACGACGACAGCCGCGTCCTTCGAAAGATAGGGACCATAGTGACGCGCAGCATCCACCTGGGCCTGCGAGGGCATGGCGAAGAGGACGATCGTCGCCTCGGCCACGGCGTCCGGCTCGGCGGAAAAGGCGAGATTATCCGGCAAGGGAACGCCCGGAAGCGCCGCGTCATGGACACGGTCGTCACGCAGGTCGCTCATCAGGTCCGGACGGCGGCCGACCAGCGTCACCGGATGCCGGGCTTCCAGCGCGAAGACGCAGGCAAGCGCGGTGCCGAATGCGCCGGAGCCAATAACCGCAATCCGTTCGTTGCTCATGCCTTGGCTCCCCGCTTGCCGGATCCCAGCAATGTCTTGGCGTCCTTGTCCAGCGGCCAGCGCGAGCGCGGTGCCACACTCATCTCGTCGGCCGGAAAATCTTCCGCGAGTCGCTCCAGCCCAGCCCATGCGATCATCGCCGCATTGTCGGTGCAGAGACGAAGCGGCGGCGCGATGAAGCGGAAGCCATACTCGAGGCAAAGTGCCTGCAGTGTGCGCCGCAACTCCTGGTTGGCGGCTACACCACCGGCCACGACCAGCGCCGGCTCGGTATCGAGCCCGGAAAACTCCTGCCTGAACCGCGCCAGCCCACGCCCGATGCGATCCCTGAGCGTCCGCGACACCGCCTTCTGAAACGAGGCGCAGATATCAGCGATATCCTGCTCCGTCAGCGGCGCGATCTCGGTCGCTGCCTGCCGGACGGCTGTCTTGAGACCGGAGAAGGAAAAATCCAGCCGCGCCTCGCCGACCAGCGGCCGAGGCAACGAAAAACGGTCGGGATCGCCAGACTGCGCCGCCTTCTCCACCGCGGGGCCACCCGGATAAGGCAGGCCGAGCAGTTTCGCCGTCTTGTCGAAGGCCTCGCCCAGCGCGTCGTCGATCGTCGTGCCCCAGCGCTCGTATTCGCCGACGCCGCGCACAAGGATGAGCTGGGTGTGACCGCCGGAGACGAGCAGCATGAGATAGGGGAAGGAAAGCCCGTCCGTCAGCCGCGCCGTCAGTGCGTGGCCTTCGAGATGGTTGATCGCCATCAGCGGCTTGCCGGAGACGCGGGCAATCGCCTTCGCCGTCATCAGGCCGACGAGAAGCCCGCCGATCAGGCCTGGGCCGGAGGTGGCGGCGATCGCGTCGACCTCGTCGAGACTGACATTGGCGCGCGTGAGCGCTTCCTCGATAAGTTCGTCCAGCGCCTCCACATGGGCGCGGGCCGCGATTTCCGGCACCACGCCGCCATAGGCGCTGTGCTCGTCGAGCTGCGACAAAACGACGTCGGAGAGCACCTCGCCGCGACCGTCCTCATGCCGCGCGACAACGGCTGCAGCGGTTTCGTCGCAGCTTGTTTCGATGCCGAGGATGCGGAGAAATGGCGCCATTGCCCTCTCGTTCACTGCGATTTTATTGCGATGCCGAATGATCCGGTCTACGAGAGCTTCCGGTAACAACGGATTGAGACGGATGCAAACAAAACCTTTCCGGATCGGCACCAGGGGCAGCCCGCTTGCGCTCGCCCAGGCAGCCGAGACCCGCGCCCGGCTGATGGCCGCCCATGGCCTGCCGGAAGAGATGTTCGAGATCGTCGTCCTGTCGACGACCGGCGACCGCATCACCGACCGCGCGCTTTCCGAAATCGGCGGCAAGGGCCTGTTCACCCAGGAACTGGAAGAACAGCTGCAATCCGGTGAACTGGATATCGCCGTGCATTCGTCCAAGGACATGCCGACGAAACTGCCGGACGGGCTCTACATTTCCGCCTACCTGCCGCGCGAGGATTTTCGCGATGCCGTCATCGGCCGCACCGCGCCGAGCCTGATGGCACTTCCAAACGGCGCTATCGTCGGCTCCGCCTCGCTGCGCCGCCAGGCGCTCATCCGCCGCCTGCGGCCGGATATCGAGGTGACGATCTTCCGCGGCTCCGTCGGCACCCGCCTGCGCAAGCTCAATGAAGGCCATGTCGACGCGACGCTGCTTGCCTATGCCGGGCTGAAGCGCCTCGCCATGGAAAAAGTCGTCACCGAACTGCTTGATCCCGTCGACTTCCCGCCGGCGCCGGCCCAGGGCGCGATCTGCGTCGAAAGCCGCATGGGCGACAGCCGGATCGATAATCTTGTCGCTCCTATCAACGATCGCCCGACCTATGATGCCGTCACCTGCGAGCGCGCCTTCCTGGCGGCCCTCGACGGTTCCTGTCGTACCCCGATCGGCGGTTTCGCGATCTGCGACGGTGACGCGCTGAAATTCTCCGGCCTGATCCTGACGCCGGATGGCCGACGCGAGCATGCCATCGAGACCGAAGGCAAGCGCGCAGATGCCGAGGCACTCGGCGCCCGAGCCGGCGAGGCCGTCCGTGCCGCTGCCGGCACCGATTTCTTCGACAGCTGGAGTTGACCCTTGCGGGTCCTCGTCACCCGCCCGAAACTCTCCGCCGCTCGCACTGCCGAGCGGCTGATCTCCATGGGACACGAACCGGTTCTGCTGCCGCTCAGCAAGGCGGTGCATCACCCGCGGAAAGCCGCGGAAGCGTTGCTCTTGCCCCATGCGGCACTGGCCGTGACCAGCGCGGAAGCATTGCGCGCGATCGCCGCGCCCGAAATCCGATCCGCCATCGACCTCGGCAAACCCCTTTTTGCCGTCGGCGATGCGACCGCGGCGGCTGCGCGTTCCGCGGGCTTCGGCGAAGTCCATGCCGGAGCGGGTGACGGGCAGGACCTGGCCGATCTGATTGCCGGCTCGACAGTCGATCTCGGCGACGGAATTCTCTATCTCGCCGGCCGGCCGAGGGCGCGGACATTCGAGGAGCGGCTCGAAGCGCTGGGACTGCCCCTGCGGATCGCCGAAGTCTACGAAATGGCCCCGGTAGACTACCAGCCGGCGGATCTAGTTGACATCTTTCTGACCTCCCGGCCCGGCGCCGTTCTTCTCTATTCCCGGGAAAACACGCAGCGCTTTTTCGATCTCGCCGCGCCCTACGCCGCCGCCCTGGCCGACATGCAAATATTCTGCATGAGTGACAGAACGGCAGCAAAGGTGCCCGCCGAATATCACCGGCACGTTCGCGTGGCCGAAGCACCGAGCGAAGACGCCTTGTTGACGCTTCTTTAGCCAGCCATTTTCCAAATTGCCGATCCGCCCCTTTCCTTCCGGGGGGCCACCAACTAGGTTTTAAGCAACACAGGTAACGAAGAGGTCGAGATGGTCCCCGAAAAACCACCGCGCCGGTCCAAAGCCAACAAGGAACCGGTCACGATCGACCTGACAGCGGAGGAAACGCCCGCGGTCGCTGAGCCGGTTCGTGCCAACGATACCGACGATCTCATTCCCGCTTCCGAGAAGGATGCGGCCGGGACCACCGCGGCTTCCCCGTCCCCGGGACCGGTGAAGGAGAAGAGCGCCGGAGCCGAGATGCCCAAGGCCGAAACCCCGCGCTTCGACGAGCCCGAACCTGCAGCAGCTCCGCCGTCCGAAACGCCCCCCGGCACGACCACCACCGGCACGACTGGCACCGCTGGCACCGTGCCTGAAGCCGAAGCGAAACCGGCCACGGAGGAGAAAGCTGCTGCGGAAACGGCGAGCGACCTGCCGCCGAAGTCTCAGCCAAAAGAGCCAAGCCGAGAGTATTCGGCCCGGCAAAGCCAGTCTGAGCCCAAGCAACCCCGGCCCGAGCCGAAGCAACCCCAGCGGTCCGCACCGGCGACCTCGACGCTGGTTGCGGCCGGCATTTTCGGCGGTATCGTAGCACTGCTGCTCGCCGGAAGCATGCAATATGCCGGCTTCATTCCCGGCAGCAGCTCCTCGCCGAGCCAGTCGGCGGATGCCGATGTTTCCGCCGAGCTTGCAGCGCTCCGCCAGGAAGTTTCAGCGCTTTCCAGCCGACCGACGGGCTCTTCGGACGATCTGACGGCCCGTGTCGCGGCTCTGGAGAGCAGCGCTTCGACGGGCGCACCTGACGAGGCATTGACCCAGCGCCTCGCAGCGCTGGAAAGCGAGCTGTCCGGCATCAAGTCCACGACGGAAGCCAATGCCGGCCGGCTGCAGCAGGCAGAAGCCCAGATCAACGACCGCGGCCCCGAGCAGCAGGCCGCACGCGCCGTCGCTGCAGCCGCCCTCAAGGGCGCGATCGACCGCGGCGGCTCCTTCGAAGCCGAGTTGCGGACCTATGAAACGGTTGCCGGCGGAGACCAGGCGATTGCCGAGCTCCAGCCCTTCGCCACGAAGGGTGTGCTGTCCCGCACCGAGCTGCAGCGTCAGGCCTCCACGGTCGCCAACAGCATGATCGACGCGGTTTCGCAGCCGGATCCCAACGAGGGCATCGCCTCGCGGCTTCTGTCATCCGCCATGTCGGTCGTGAAGGTCCGCCGCGTCGGCGATGTCGAAGGCGACACCCCGGATGCGATCGTCGCGCGCTTCGAGGACCGCCTGCGCTCGGGTAACCTGCCTGCCGCCGCCCGCGAATGGGACGCGCTGCCCGATCCGGCAAAGGCCGCTTCTCAGGAGTTCAAGCAGGAGCTCGATGCCCGTATCCAGGTGGAAAATCTCGTCGGCGGGGCTCTGACCCGCGCGATTGCCGGCACGCAAGGGTGAGGACGGAATAACGGAATGATCAGGCTTTTCATCTTCCTTCTTATCATCCTCGGTCTCGGCTGGGGCTTCTCCTGGCTGGCGGATCGTCCCGGCCTCCTGTCGATCACTTGGCAGGACCACCTGATCGAGACCAGCCTCATGGTCGCCGCCACCGTGCTGGTCGCGCTCATCGGCGCCGTGATGCTGCTCTGGTGGATCGTGGGCGTGATCTGGACCTCGCCCTATTCGGTCCGCCGCTATTTTCGCGCCCGCAAGCGAGACCGTGGGTACCAGGCTCTGTCGACCGGTCTGATCGCCGCCGGCGCCGGCAATTCGCTGCTCGCCCGCAAGATGAGCATCCGCACCCGCGGCCTGTTGAGCGCCGATCAGGAACCGCTGATCCATCTGCTCGACGCGCAGACGGCGCTGATCGAAGGCAAGTATGACGATGCCCGCGCCAAGTTCGAAAGCATGGCCGACGACCCCGAGACGCGCGAACTCGGCCTGCGCGGCCTCTATATGGAAGCCCGTCGCCTCGGCGCCAACGAGGCAGCCCGGCAATATGCCGAACGCGCCGTCGAACACGCGCCCTACCTGCCCTGGGCCTCCCAGGCAACGCTTGAATCCCAGAGCCAGTCGGCCCGTTGGGACGAGGCCCTGCAGACGCTCAGCCAGCAGCGCGCAGCCAACATCGTGGCCAAGTCGGAAGCCGATCGACTGAAGGCCGTCCTGCTCACCGCACGGGCGGGCGACCGCCTCGAAAGCGATCCCAAGGGCGCCCGCGAGGACGCAACATCCGCTCTGAAGCTGGCTAAGGATCTCGTGCCGGCGGCCATCGTTGCGGCCAAGGCCTATCTGCGGGAAGACAATGTCCGCAAGGCCGCCTCCGCGCTGGAAGGTGTCTGGAAGCTCGCCCCCCATCCAGATATCGCCCGCACCTATGTTCGCGCCCGCAGCGGCGACAGCACGCTCGACCGCCTAAAGCGCGCCGAGAAGCTTGAGGCGCTACGTCCGAACAATCTCGAATCTCTGCTGGTTGTAGCGCAGGCAGCGCTCGACGCGCAGGATTTCGCCAAGGCCCGCGCCCGGGCAGAGGCTGCCGCCCGCATGGAAGCGAGCGAGCGCGTCTATCTGCTTCTCGCCGATATCGAGGAAGCCGAGACTGGCGACCAGGGTCGTATCCGCCACTGGATGCAGCAGGCGCTGCGTGCGCCGCGCGATCCCTCCTGGGTTGCTGACGGCTTCGTTTCGGAAAACTGGCTGCCGATCTCGCCTATCAGCGGCAAGCTCGATGCCTTCGAATGGAAGGTGCCGTTCAGCCAGCTCGAAGGCCCTGTCGTGGAAGGCAAGGCGGCTGCCGACGAGGCAATCGCCAACCTGCCCGCCGTGACGGAAAGCAGCCCCCGCCCGCCCGTTGCACCGGTCGAAACGAAGCCGCGCGCCGAAGAAGCTAAGCCGGCGAAGGTCACCGCACCACCTGCCGCGACGCACCCTGATACCGACGCTGTTGCAGCAAAGACAACATCACCGGAGAAAACCGCGCCGCCACCTGCCAAAACGCAAGAAAATGGCGAGGAACCGGTTCCATTTTTCGGACGTCCACCAGATGATCCGGGCGTGAAGGATCAGAACGCCGACCAGACCAAGACGAGGCTGCGGCTGTTCTAGAAAAAAGGGGCAAGGCCTTATCCATGTTGGACCGCATTCAGGCCTTTCTCCATACGCTGACCTCATCCCATCACGACGGCGAATTCGCGCCGGATGATCCGCGCGTCGCCTTCGTGGCGCTCTGTTTCCAGGTGATGGAGGCGGACGGCAATGTCTCCGAAAAGGAGCAGCAGAAGTTTCGCGACCTGCTGCGTGAGCGCTATGACCTCAGCCGCGATCGGCTCAACTCGCTGATTGAGACCGGTCATCGGGCCGGCAGCGAGGCGGTTGACTATTACCGATTCACTTCGGATCTAAGAAGGCACCTGGTCAAAGAAGACGACCGCGTCGAGCTTCTCGGCATTCTCTGGGACATCGTCTACGCCGATGGACAGAGAAGCGAAATCGAGGATCATGTGATCTGGAGGATCGCGGATCTGCTCGGCGTATCGTCCCGGGATCGCGTGCTGCAGCGCCAGGAGGCCGCGGCGCGTCTTGCAGGAGGAGAGCGCGAGGAGAGTAAAGGCTAACCAAATGCTTGTGCTTCCCCGTCAAAAGACGGTTTTTCTACCCATACTGATCGTGCTCCATCAGGAGCTTTCATCCCCTGGCCGTGTTGGCCAGATGCTGCTCGACAAAGGCTTTCCGCTCGACGTTAGACGTCCCGTCCTCGGCGATGCGCTGCCGGGCACGCTGTCCGGCCATTCCGGCGCCGTCATTTTCGGCGGCCCGATGAGCGCCAATGCGCCTGACCCCTTTGTGAAACAGGAAATCGACTGGATCGGCGTACCGCTGAAGGAGAACAAGCCCTTTCTCGGCATATGCCTCGGCGCCCAGATGATGGTGCGCCATCTCGGCGGCAAGGTCGAGGCCAACGGCAAGGGAGCAACCGAGATCGGCTGGTATCCGTTGCGCACGACAGAGCACGGCCGCCTGCTGATGAAATGGCCGAACATGGTTTATCACTTCCACGGCGAGGGTTTTGGCCTTCCCCGCGGTGCAAAGCTGCTGGCCGAGGGCGACGCCTATCCCCATCAGGCGATCCGTTACGGCGACAATGTCTGGGGCGTTCAGTTTCACGCGGAACTGACCCGCGCGATGATGCAGCGCTGGATCGTGCACGGTGCGGACTACTTCGCCCTGCCGAATGCCCAGCAGGGTCGCGAACACCTGGAAGGCCGGATGATCTTCGACGCGCCGCTCAGGGCGTGGCTGTCGGATTTCCTCGATCTCGTCTTCCTGCGCGACGAGACGGCGGCGAAGAACGCCGCCAATAGCCAGGCCGGTTTCAATCTACGTTCGGCCTGAACCGGCTCAAGCGCGCTCGGGCGCTTCCAGCGTGTCGATGCGGCGCAGCTTGGAGAAACCGAGTGCCCAGATCACCGTGACAGCGAGCGTGCCGACGCCGCCAATCACGACGGCCGGAACCGCACCGAAGGCATGCGCCATCGTGCCCGCGCGGAATTCGCCGAGTTCGTTGGACGCACCGACGAAGACCATGTTGACGGCATTGACGCGGCCACGCACCTCGTCCGGCGTCCAGAGCGCGATCAGCGTCTCGCGGATATAGACCGAGATCATGTCGGCTGCGCCCATCAACATCAGCGCGGCGATCGACAGCCATGGCGTCGACGACAGGCCGAAGACCAGCGTGCCGAGGCCGAAGAACCCGACGCCGACGAACATGGCAAGGCCGGCATGATGGCGGATCGGATGGAAAGCGAGCCAGACCGCCACGAAGATCGCCCCGATGCCGGGACCGGCGCGCAGCAGGCCGAGGCCCCATGGTCCGAGATCGAGGATATCGCGCGCAAAGATCGGCATCAGCGCCACGGCGCCGCCGAGAAGCACCGCGAACAAATCGAGCGAGATCGCGCCGAGCACCACCTTCTCCTGCGAGATGAAGCGGAAGCCGGCAAGGATATGTTCGAGATCGACCTTGCTGGCCGACGTCTTCTGCGCGGGCTTCGGAATGAGGAAGACCAACAACGCGGCAAGCGCGAGCAGCACCAGCGCGACGCCATAGGCGGCCGTTGCGCTGAGGCCATAAAGAAGGCCGCCACCGACGGGACCGAGGATGGATGCAGTCTGCCACGAGGACGAGTTCCACGCGACCGCATTGGCGAGATCCCGCTCCGGCACCAGGTTGGGGCCGAGCGACTGGACGGCCGGCCCCATGAAGGCGCGCTCGATACCGAAGACGACGAGAATGGCGAACACGATCCAGGGCGAGAACGTGCCGGTGATCGTCAGGCCTAGCAGCGCCGCCGAGCAGGCGGCTCCCACAACCATGCAGACCGCCATGATCATGCGGCGATTGTAACGGTCGGCGACCGTACCGGTGACGAGGATGAGGAGCAGCGACGGCAGGAACTGGAAGAGGCCGATCAGGCCGAGATAGAGCGGGTTGCGCGTCTCGTCATACATCTGCCAGCCGACCGAGACGCTGATGATCTGGATCGCGAAGGCGGCAAAGAAGCGGGACAGAAAGAAGCGGGTATAGGAGGCATGGCGAAAGGCTGCAAAACGGTCGCCGTCGGCGGGAATGGACATCGCAAGATCTTTCAGGGCCCGATGGGGCGAAACTGGCACCCGTTGACGTTAAACATCCCGGGCGAGCGGCGGACGCGGCACTTGCCCGTTAGTTCTCCAATGTCTACATGTCTGTCAACTAGGAATTACGGCCCCGTTCGCTGCTGCTCTGGCAGGACGGACCCGGCAACGCGATTGGAGACGTGAATGCTCGCGCTGTTTCAGACCATTGACCTGGCCTTGAACCTCTACACCTGGGTGCTGATTGCAAGCGCCATCTTCTCCTGGCTCTACGCCTTCAACGTGATCAATTCGAGCAATCGGTTCGTCGAGGCGATCGGCCGCTTTCTCTACAACGTCACCGAACCGGTCCTGGCGCCGCTGCGTCGCGTCCTGCCCAATCTCGGCGGCATCGACATCTCCCCGATCATCGTTCTGCTGATCATCTTCTTCCTGCGCTCGTTCATGTGGACGACGCTTTACCCAATGGTCGCGTGAGCGCGTTCAGCGCCTTTCCCGATCATGTGAGACTGACCGTCCGCCTGACACCGAATGGCGGACGGGATGCGATAGACGGCATCGAGACGAATGCCGAGGGCCAGGATTACCTGAAAGCCCGCGTGGCCGCCGTGCCCGAGAACGGCAAGGCCAACAAGGCGCTGATCGCGCTTCTTTCCAAGAAACTACGAATTCCGAAAAGCGCAGTCGGCTTCATCTCCGGCGAAACCGCGCGCAAAAAAATCCTCCGGATCGATGGTGATCCGGAGGATTTGTCGAAAAGGCTGAAAACCCTGGCCGAAGGCTGAAGCTTACTTCGACGCCTTGTAGCGGTCGATCGCTTCGACGATCAGCTTCTTGGCAACGTCGACATCCTGCCAACCGCCGATCTTGACCCACTTGCCGGGCTCAAGATCCTTGTAATGCTCGAAGAAGTGCTCGATCTGCTTCAGCGTGATTTCCGGCAGATCGGTGTAGTTCTTGATCTTGTCGTAGCGCTGGGTAAGCTTCGGAACCGGAACGGCCAGGATCTTCTCGTCCTTCCCGCCATCGTCTTCCATGATCATCACGCCCACCGGGCGCACGTTGATGACGCAACCCGGCACCAGCGGACGGGTATTGCAGATCAGCACGTCGCACGGATCGCCATCTTCCGACAGCGTATGCGGGATGAAGCCGTAATTGCCCGGATAGGTCATCGGCGTATAGAGGAAACGGTCGACGATCAGCGCGCCGGCTTCCTTGTCCATCTCGTACTTGATGGGCTGGCCGCCAACCGGAACTTCAACGATGACGTTGACGTCTTCCGGCGGGTTCTTGCCGATGGAGATTGCATCGATACGCATTTTGATCCTCAATCAGGTTCAATTTCAATCAAAACGTCGATAGCGGGAATTGCCCGGCAAGGCAATAAGTCTCTGATTGCACACGTAAGCGGTCGGGCAGACGCGCCCTCGACCGGGCAGTGGCCTTAAGTCGCAGGCCAGACGAAGCCGAGCTTGCGAAGCTGGGTACCGCCGAAATCCTCCATGCCTTCGACAGCATCCACGCCGCCATGACGCCGGAAAAAGCTGCTGGCATGCTCGCTGTCTTCCAGGCACCAGACGACCAGGCCTTCGCAGCCGAGCGACTTCAACAGCCTGCGGCTTTCGCCGAACAGGCGCCGACCAAGGCCGATGCCCTGGAATTCCGGGCGCAGATAGATCTCGTAGATTTCGCCGTCATAGGGGAGCGCCCGCGCGCGATTAAGGCCGATCGTGGCATAGCCGGCGATCTTGCCGGCGACATCGAGGACCAGAAGCGTTGCCGGCCCGTCGGTCGCCTTGCGCCACCAGCCTTCGCCGCGACGCTCCAGCATCTGGGTCAAAGACTTGTGCGGGATAAGGCCGGCATAGGCCTGAGCCCAGGCTTCCCGGTGCACTTCCGAGATAGCTCGCGCGTCTTGCGGATCAGCCCGCCGAACATCGATCGACAACGTCTTCATAACGCAACTTTAGGTCCAGCCGTGCCCAATCCGCCACCGGTCTTCCATTAACCAGACGGATTGCCCACAGGGTTTTCATGGGGACAACGACAGTCACGTTAACGCCTTTTTAACCTTCGTAACAAGCCTTGAGCGAAGCAGGGCACAAGAAAAAGCCCCGGCATTGCTGCCGGGGCTTGAGTGCATCGAAACTAATGCAAGATTAGAGAGCAGCCTTCGACTTGTCGAAGCGCTTGCGGTCGTTCGCATCGAGATAGATCTTGCGCAGGCGGATCGACTTCGGCGTGACTTCCATCAGCTCGTCGTCCTGGATCCAGGAGAGCGCGCGGTCGAGGGTCATGCGGATCGGCGGGGTCAGACGAACGGCTTCGTCCTTGCCGGCCGAACGGATGTTCGTCAGCTGCTTGCCCTTCAGAACGTTGACCTCGAGGTCGTTGTCGCGGGTATGGATGCCGATAATCATGCCCATATAGACCTTGTCGCCCGGCTCGATGATCATCGGGCCGCGGTCTTCCAGGTTGAACATGGCGTAGGCAACAGCTTCACCAGCCTGGTTGGACAGGAGAACGCCGTTGGTACGGCCGGAGATCTCGCCCTTGTAAGGCTGGTAGTCGTTGAACAGGCGGTTCATGATCGCCGTGCCGCGCGTGTCGGTCAGAAGTTCCGACTGGTAGCCGATCAGGCCGCGGGTCGGAGCAAGGAACTTCAGACGAACGCGGCTGCCGCCCGAAGGACGCAGTTCGGTCATCTCGGCCTTGCGCTCGGACATCTTCTGCACGACGACGCCGGAATGTTCTTCATCGACGTCGATGACGACTTCTTCGATCGGCTCCATGGTCTGGCCAGTCGTTTCGTCCTTGTGCATGACGACGCGCGGACGCGAAACGGCAAGCTCAAAACCTTCACGACGCATGGTTTCGATCAGAACGGCGAGCTGAAGTTCGCCACGGCCGGAAACGTAGAACGAATCCTTGCCTTCGGCTTCTTCGATCTTCAGAGCGACGTTGCCTTCGGCTTCCTTGAACAGGCGGTCACGAATGACGCGCGAGGTAACCTTGTCGCCTTCGGTGCCGGCCAGCGGCGAGTCGTTGACGATGAAGGACATGGTGACGGTCGGCGGGTCGATCGGCTGGGCCTGCATGGCTTCAGTGATCGAAGGGTCGCAGAACGTGTCGGCAACGGTGCCCTTGGAGAGACCGGCAATGGCGACGATGTCACCGGCAACTGCTTCTTCGATCGGCTGACGCTCGATACCGCGGAATGCGAGGATCTTGGAAATACGGCCGGTTTCCACCGTCTTGCCGTCCTGGGACAGAACCTTGACGGCCTGGTTCGGCTTGATCGAGCCGGAAGCTACGCGACCGGTGATGATGCGGCCGAGGAACGGGTTGGCTTCGAGAAGCGTACCGATCATGCGGAACGGGCCTTCTTCGACCTTCGGCTCCGGAACGTGCTTGAGAACCAGATCGAGCAGCGGTGCCAGACCTTCGTCCTTCGGGCCTTCAGGGTTGAAGTTCATCCAGCCGTCACGACCGGAACCGTAGAGGATCGGGAAGTCGAGCTGTTCGTCGGTGGCGTCGAGGTTCGCGAACAGGTCGAAAACTTCGTTGATGACTTCTTCGTGGCGGCCGTCCGGACGGTCGATCTTGTTGATCGCAACGATCGGCTTCAGACCAACCTTGAGTGCCTTGCCGACGACGAACTTGGTCTGAGGCATCGGGCCTTCGGACGAGTCGACCAGAACGATCGCGCCATCCACCATCGAGAGAATGCGCTCGACTTCGCCGCCGAAGTCGGCGTGGCCGGGGGTGTCGACGATGTTGACGCGAACGCCCTTCCACTCGACGGAGGTCGCCTTGGCGAGAATGGTGATGCCGCGTTCTTTTTCGAGATCGTTCGAGTCCATGACGCGTTCTGCAACACGCTGGTTCTCGCGGAACGAACCGGACTGCTTCAGGAGCTCATCTACGAGGGTCGTTTTGCCATGGTCAACGTGCGCGATGATCGCGATGTTGCGAAGTGCCATATTGGGGTTCTCTGAAGTTGGGGCGCGCAAATGGGAGGAGGCGCCTAATTTCGTTGGCGCGCTCATACCCTGTTTTTCGCCTTAGCGAAAGGGGGCGAGCGCATAGTGAGCTTTTGATCCCTATTCGGCCACCAATCCGCTGCGCCTCAGGAGTGCCAGAAGCAGGAGCGGCAGGAGGGTGGTGATGAGGATGGCGATGAAGGCCATGGCCATGCCGAGACCGATCGAACCCTGCTCGAACTGCCGCCAGATAAAGGTGGCAATTGTCTGCATGCCGACGGGGGCGATGACGACGGAGGCGACGAGTTCACGAGAGGCGAGTGCGAAGACCAGCAGCATGGCCGACGCAAGGCTGGGGAAGACGAGCGGCAGAAGGATGCGCCGGAAGGCCGTCACGCCGGAGGCGCCGAAGACGCGCGCTGCGGCTTCCAGATTATCGCCGATATGCTGGAAGGCAGCGGCCGCATACCGCATCGGCTGCGGCAGCAGGATGCAGCAATAGGCGAGCAGCAGGATGAACGGCGTGTTGTAGGGCGTCGCCGGCAGCCAAGGCATGTTCCAAGCGAGGATCAGGCCGACGGCGACGACAATGCCCGGAAGCGCGTTCGGAATGATTGTCAGCGTATCGATGGCCAGCCGGCCGCGGATCTTCGTCTTGACCACCGTATAGGCGGCGGTGACGCCGATCAGGCCGGTGATCAGAGCCGTGCCGATCCCGAGCGAAAAACTGTTGGCGAGAGCGCCGAGCGCGCCGGCGCTGTTCTGGAAGACCAGCGCAAAATTGTCGAGGCTCATATTATCGAGCGCCAGCCCGCCGGAGATCGTCCTCGATAGCGCCGTCGCCAGGATCGAGAGCAGCGGCACGCCCGTCGCCAAGAAGGAAACTATGGCGAAGGCCAGCACGACCGGCAATTTCATCGCGCCGAGCGGCCGCTTGTCCTTGGCCGTCGGCTTGCCGTTGACGGTCTGATAGGAGCGGCGCGACAAAATCCAGCGCTGGCCGAGGAAGGTAACGAGCGACAGCCCGACCAGCAGCAGCGACATGATGGAAGCACCCGGCAGGTCGATCGGCCAGTCGGAGATCCTGAAGTCGATACCGGTCACGAGAACCTGGAAACCGGCGCGGCGGCCAAGCGCTGCCGGTGTGCCGTATTCCTCGATCGCCGCGGCAAAGACCAGCATCAGGCTGGCCGCCAGCCCGGGCGCGGAGAGCGGCAACGTGATGCGCCAGAAGGCTTTGGCCGGCGTCGCGCCGAAGACGCGGCCGACATCGGCATAACGGGCGCCGACCGCTTCCACCGTGCGGGAGACGGCGAAATAGACGACCGGAAAGGTGTTGAAGGCCATGACCACGGTCATGCCCGCCAGCGAAAACAGGAAGGGCGCGAGGTTGAAGCCCAAAACCTGCTGCAGATAACCGCGTGGCTGCAGCGTCATGATCCAGCCGAGCGTGGCGATATAGGGCGGGATCATGAAGGGCACGAGCAGAAGCACGTCCCAGAGCGGCGCCAGCGGCACGCGGTAAAGCGCGCGAAACACGCCGAGCGGAACCGCGACCAGCGCCGAGGCCAGAACCACGCAGGCGCCGAGCAGGACCGTGTTGCCGGCCATGCCGATCAGCGCGCTGTCATTCAGCGTCGCGACGAACGAGGAGAAAGGGCCCGAAAACGAGCCCTGTCCGAGATTGGGAAAAATGCCCTGCAGGACGACGGCTGCGAAGGGAACGGCGACGACGAGAACCAGTCCCGCAATCGCCAGCCAGGCGGCCGGAGCCGATCCGCCATTCGCATGTCCCTTCATTCTGCCGTCCCCTGCCCGAGCGTCTTACTTGCCGCCGAAGATCTTGGTGATCTCGCCGAGCGTTTCCTTGCGCTTGCCGTAGACGGCAGCGTTGTCGAACTTCAGCAGCTTCAGATCGCCGATCAGCGGGCGATCGGCCGGGATGTCGGTACGGGCCGGCATCAGCATCTGGGCGGCAACCATCTTCTGGCCTGCGTCGGACAGCATGTAGTCGATGAACTTCTTCGCCTCGTCCTGGTTCTTCGACCAGTTGAGGATCATCGCCGGACGCGGCGCGATGACCGTGCCGGAAGCCGGGAAGACGACCTCGACCGTTTCGCCCTTCTTGGCGGCGGCGAGCGTGATGTAGTCGACAGCGCCGAAGACGGCGGCCTTGGCGCCCTGCAGAACCGGGTTCAGCGCTTCGGCATTGGCGCCGGCAATGATCGCGCCATTGGCCTGCAGATCCTTGAACAGCTTGAAATCGTCCTGGCCGGCGAGAGCGGCGGTCAGTTCGAAGGACGAGCCAGACTGCGCCGGGTCGGGAATGTTGACCATGTCCTTGTATTCCGGCTTTGTCAGGTCAGCCCATTCGGAAGGCTTCGGCGTGCCGCTCTTGGTGTTCCAGGCGATGCCGAGGGCCGAGATGCCCTGGGCAACGGCGGTGTCGGTCTTCAGGAAGTCAGGAACCTTGGCAGCGTTCGGGCTTGTATAGGACACGAGCCAGCCGCGCTTGGCGAAATCGGTCGCGGTGTCCCAAGAAGCGGAGATCAGCACGTCGACGACCGGATTGGAGGCTTCTGCCTCGATACGGGCCATGACCTTGCCGGTCGTCGCCTGGAAAACGTTGACCTTGATGCCGGTCTCCTTGGTGAAGCCTTCCGACATCTTGTCGATCAGGCTCTGCGGGCCGGCGGTGTAGACGGTGATGTCGGCATGGGCGACGCCGGCCAGAAGCGTGGCGGCAACGACGCCGAGTGTAAGGCTCTTCAGCGACTTGAACATATCCCAAAATCTCCTATTGGGGTGAAGGCAGAGAGTTTTCGAACCAGCGGACCTGGTTGGAATCGATGGCAAGACCGACGCTTTCGCCGGGACGCAGCTTGATGCGGCTCAGGACCTGCAGTTCGACATGGTCGGTACCGGCAAGCGAAACAGTGGCCAGATGCCCGTCACCGCGGAATTGCGAGCGCAGCACGGTTGCAGCCAGGCGGCCGGGCTGCATGTCGCCGGGCATGATGGCCGCGACCGGGATCAACACACGGGCAGTTCCAACGGCACCGGTCGCCGCCGGCATCAGCGCGATATCGCTGCCCTTGAAGTTCCAGCTCTCACCACGACGTTCGAGGTCGGCAATACCGCCGAGACGCAGGAAGTCGGCGACTTCGGGCGTGGCCGGGCGGGCGATCAGCGCGTCGGGAGACGCAAGCTGCTCGACACGGCCGGCGCGCATGACGGCGACCTGATCGGCCAGCGTCAGCGCTTCCGAGTGATCATGGGTCACATAGATGGCAGTGAGGCCGAGCGAGGCGATCAGTTCCGCCAGTTCGCCGACCATGTTTTCGCGCAGCTCGCGGTCGAGGTTCGAAAGCGGTTCGTCGAACAGGATGAGCTGCGGCTCGGCGACGATGGCGCGGGCGATCGCGACGCGCTGCTGCTGGCCGCCGGAGAGATCGCTCGGGCGGCGATCGGCAAAGGCGGACAACCCGACACGCTCCAGCGCCCGCATGGTCCGCGCCTGCCGCTCAGTGCGGCCGATACCGCGCATTTCCAGCGGGAAGGCCACATTGCCGCCGACCGTCATATGCGGCCAGAGCGCATAATCCTGGAAGACCATGCCGAGATTGCGCTTTTCCGGCGGTGCGAAGGCGCCCGTCGCGGCATCCGCCACGACCTTACCCGCGATGGAAACTGAGCCTTTGCTCGGCGCCAAAAGGCCCGCGACCAGACGCAGAAGCGTGGTCTTGCCGCAGCCGGAAGGGCCGAGCAGCGCCAGCGTCTTGCCGCGCCCAAGGGCGATGTCGATACCCTTCAGCACCGTCGTCTGCCCGTAATGCAGCTGGAGGTCAGCCGTCGAAACGGCGGCAGTGGTCGCGTCTGGCTCAGAAGTCATGAAAAACCGGCATCGGGAGGGCGATGCCGGTTGATTATTAAGCGTCGATGACAGTCATGTGACAACGCCCCACTCAAGGTCGCCATACATGCCAAGAAAAACCCAGGGTAGAGCCAGGACTACAAATAGAGCCCTCGCTCAACTAGACGTCGCCGCCTGTCAGCTCCGCGACCATCGAAAGCCCCCGCTTCTTCAGCATCGCTTCCGGATCGGGAAGCTTGCCGCGGAAGGCCTTGTAGGTGACTTCCGGATCGATGGAGCCGCCGACCGAATAGACATTGTTCTTCAGCTTGCGCGCCGTGACCGGGTCGAACACGTCGCCGACCTCTTCGAAGGCGGAGAAGGCATCCGCATCGAGCACTTCCGACCACATGTAGGAATAGTAGCCGGCCGAATAGCCGTCGCCGGAAAAGACATGCTGGAAATGCGGGGTGGCGTGGCGCATCACGATGGAGGCGGGCATGTTCAGTTCAGCCAGAACTTCGTCCTGAACCGCCATCGGATCATCGACGACCGCCTTCGTGTGGAAAGCCATGTCGACCAGCGCCGAGGACGTATACTCGACAGTGGCGAAACCGGCATTGAAGGTGCGGGCCGCGAGAACCTTGTCTAGCAGATCCTTCGGCATCGGCGCGCCGGTCTCGTAATGAACGGCGTATTTTTCCAGAATTTCCGGCACCGTCAGCCAATGCTCGTAAAGCTGCGACGGCAATTCGACGAAGTCGCGCGAGACGCCGGTTCCGGAGACAGAGGGATAGGTGACATCCGACAGCATGCCATGCAGCGCATGCCCGAACTCGTGGAACAGCGTGCGGGCATCCTCGAGCGACAGCAGCGCCGGCTTGCCTTCGGCGGGCTTCGCGAAATTGCAGACATTGTAGATAATCGGCAATTCACCAACCGAACCGTTCTTCAGCGGCAGCTTGTGCTGCGACTGGAACGAGCTCATCCAGGCACCCGAGCGCTTGGATGACCGGGCGAAATAGTCGCCGAGGAACAGCGCCTTCAGCTTGCCCTCGCCGTCGTAGATCTCGAAAACCCTGACATCGGGGTGATAGGCAGGCACGCCCTTGACCTCTTTCGCCTTGATGCCGAACAGCCGGCCCGCAACATCGAAGCAGGCGTCAATGACCTTTTCCAGCTGCAGATAGGGCTTCAGCTCCGATTCCGAGAAGGAGAATGTGCGTTCCCGCAGCTTCTCGGCATAATGGCGCCAGTCCCAGGGCATGACCGGATGGTTCTTGCCTTCCTCGGCAATCAGCCCCGACAAGCTTGCCTCTTCCTCCAGCGCCTTGCCGCGCGCCTTGTCCCAGACCTTGTTCAACAGGCTGTTCACCGCGTCTGGCGTCTTCGCCATCGTGTCGTCGAGCTTTAGCGCAGCATAATTCTCATAGCCGAGCAGTTTTGCCTTCTCGGCGCGAAGCGCGAGCGTCTCGCGCACGATGCCGATATTGTCCCGATCGCCCCCGTTTTCACCGCGCGCCACCCAAGCCTTGAAGGCCTGTTCGCGCAAATCACGCCGCGCCGAGAAAGTCAGGAACGGATCGATGATCGAACGCGACAGCGTCACCGCATAACCGGCCGGCTCGCCGCGATCCTTCGCGGCCGACGCCATCGCATCGCGAAGAAAGGTCGGCAACCCTTCGAGATCAGCCTCATCCGTCAGCAGCAGCGACCAGTCCTTCTCGTCGCCGAGAACGTTCTGCCCGAACTGCGCACCAAGGCCGGCGAGCTTTTCGTTGATCTCCGCCAGCCGGTCCTGCTCGGCCTTTTCCAGCTTGGCGCCGGCCTTGACGAAGCCCTTCCAGTGACGTTCCAGAACGCGTTCCTGCTCGAGCGTCAGGTCGAGTTCCTTACGCTTGCCCCAAAGCGTATCGATGCGGGCAAACAGCGCCGCATTGGTGCCGATCTTGGAATAGTGACGCGACATTTTCGGCGCCATCACCCGTTCCAGCGCCTGGATCGTATCGTTGGTATGGGCACCGGCCTTGCCCCAGAAAAGGGACGAGACGCGGGAAAGCTCGTCACCGGCCACTTCCAGCGCAACGACGGTATTGTCGAATGTCGCAGGCTCCGGATTTCCGCTGATCGCATCGATCTCCGCCTCGTGGCTTGCGATCGCCGCATCGAAGGCCTCCGCAAAATCCTCGTCCTTGACCAGATCAAATTTCGGAAGGCCCTCATGACCATTCCATTCGACGAGAGCGCGATTGACGGGAGCCTGAGCCATGGAATGTTCCTTCTGCGAAAATGACTTGTCGTAAGCATAGGATAGGGGACGCCTGCATCAAGTGTGAGGCGGGACGCATCTCTGCAATAAGCAAGGGGCAAAAATGATGGATATCGGCGATGTGTCCAGCCCATCATTTCAATCCTAACCGTCTTGGGCGGCTTGGGGCGCCTTGCGAGGTCACGCAGACGTTCCGCGATCGCCGCGGTTTTCGATTTGCGCTACAACTGAAAGATAGTAAGGCAGACTTATGACCAGTTTGGCCGAGATATCTTCCGCACCGCCCCTGCGCGACCCGTTGGGCTTCCTCATCGTCGATGCCGCGCGGCTGATGCGTGCGGCCTTCGAGCAGCGCATTTCCGAGGCCGGTCTCGGCCTCACCGCCGGCGAGGCGAGAGCGTTGATCAATATCGCCGATCTCGAGGGCAACCGTCAGCTCGATATCGCGGCGCGGATGGGCGTGGAACCGATGACGCTCTGCGCCTATCTCGACAAGCTCCAGGCGCTCGGGCTGATCGAACGCCACAAATGCTCCGCCGATCGGCGCGCCAAGCGGATCATCCTGACGCCGGCATCGGACGACATGCTGCGCCGGATCCGGGCGGAATTCGAAAAGATCGTCGGGCAGGCCACAACCGGCATGCCTGAGACGGAAAGACGTTGCCTCGCTGCCTCGCTCGCCAAGTTGAACAAGAACCTCCAGGCCAGCCTGCCGCCCTCCTCCGGATCCAATGAAAGCCGCTGATCCCGCCGCCCCGGCACCATTGATGAGTGAACGGCGCACGACGGTGCTCGGCGCCTTCCTGACAGCCATCGGCCCCGTCTCGATGGCGGTCTATACTCCGGCCATGCCCGAACTGGTCCGAGCGTTCGACACGACGGAAGCGGCCATCAAGCTCAGCCTCTCGCTCTATTTCGGCGGCTTCGCGATTGCCCAGCTTCTGGCCGGACCAGTCTCCGACGCTTTCGGTCGCCGCGCCGCCTCGATCGCCTTTCTCGCGATCTATGTTCTCGGTTCGCTGATGGCCGCCATGGCCAGCACGGTCGACGTCATCCTCGCCGGACGGCTCATCCAGGGTATCGGGGCTTCGGTTGGCGTGACCGTTGCCCGTGCCGCCGTTCGCGACCAGTTCACCGGCGCCGAGGCATCGCGGATCATGAACATGATCGGCATCATCCTCGCCATCGGACCGGCGCTTGGCCCGACGGTGGGCGGACTGGCGCTTTCGGCCTTCGGCTGGCAATCGATCTTCCTGCTGATGATCGCCTTCGGCGGCGGCCTGCTCTTAAGCTGCATTTTTCTGCTCAGGGAAACCGCGATTCCGGATCGCTCGCGCCTCAAGCCGGCAACGCTTGTGCGCACCTATGTCAGTCTTCTCGGCGACATGCGGTTTCTCCTTCCGGCGCTCATCCTCGGCGGCTCGGTCGGCGCTCTCTACGCTCAGGGCACGATGCTGCCTTTCGTGTTGATCGACGTCGTAGGCCTCACGCCGACCGAATACGGCATCGGCATGCTGGCGCAGACCGGTGCCTATCTCGCCGGCTCAGTAGCCCTGCGCATGACGTCTAGGCATATGTCCGGCCCCAGGACTGTTTCCATCGGCATCGCCTGCAGCGCGGTCGGCGGAACGTTGATATTCCTGTCTGCCCACCTGATCGACCCGAGCTTCCTGTCGATCATGCTGCCGGTCGGCATCTGCACCTTCGGCATCGCCTTCCTGACGCCTCACATCGTTACCGCCGGACTGGCGCCCTTTCCAAGAGTCGCGGGCTCCGCATCGGCGCTGATGGGCTTCATCCAGATGGGCGGCGGATTTGCCGGCGGCCTTGCGGCTGCCGCCTTCGCCACACCGCTCGCCTCCTTCGGCACGATCATACCGCTGATGGAGTTCATCGCTGTCGGAAGCTATTTCGCCTTCCGGACCATCAGCCGAAGGCAATGAAAAAGCCCCGTGGCCAGATGGCGACGGGGCTCGTGTTCAGCAGCTGATAGAAGGCTTACTTCGTCTGGTTACGCTTGGCGAGCGTGCGTAGGCGAAGGGCGTTGAGCTTGATGAAGCCGGCCGCATCCTTCTGGTCATAGGCGCCCTGGTCGTCCTCGAAGGTAACGAGCTGGTCGGAATAGAGCGACTTGGCGCTCTCGCGGCCGGTGACCATGACATTGCCCTTGTAGAGCTTCAGCGTCACTTCGCCTTCGACATGCTCCTGGCTCTTGTCGATCAGGGCCTGCAGCATTTCGCGCTCCGGCGAGAACCAGAAGCCGTAATAGATGAGCTCGGCATATTTCGGCATCAGCTCGTCCTTGAGGTGAGCTGCACCCCGGTCGAGCGTGATGGATTCTATCGCGCGGTGGGCCGCGAGCAGGATCGTGCCGCCGGGGGTCTCGTAGACGCCGCGCGACTTCATGCCGACATACCGGTTCTCGACCAGATCGAGACGGCCGATGCCGTTGTCGCGACCGTAGTCGTTGAGGGTCTTGAGCAGTGTCGCCGGCGACATCTCGACACCGTTGATCGAGACGGCATCACCCTTGCGGAAGCCGATCTTGATGACGGTCGCCTTGTCCGGGGCGGCTTCCGGCGAGATCGTGCGCATATGCACGTATTCGGGAGCCTCGACGGCCGGGTCCTCAAGAACCTTGCCCTCAGAGGACGAGTGCAGGAGGTTCGCGTCGACCGAGAACGGCGCTTCGCCCTTCTTGTCCTTGGCAACCGGGATCTGGTGCTGTTCGGCGAAGTTCAGGAGGTCGGTGCGGCTCTTGAACGACCAGTCGCGCCACGGGGCGATGACCTTGATGTCCGGGTTCAGCGCATAGGCCGAAAGCTCGAAACGAACCTGGTCATTGCCCTTGCCGGTGGCGCCATGGGCGATGGCATCGGCGCCGGTCTTCTTCGCGATCTCGATCAGATGCTTGGAGATCAGCGGACGGGCGATCGACGTGCCGAGCAGGTAGACGCCTTCATAGACGGCATTGGCGCGGAACATCGGGAAGACGAAATCGCGGACGAACTCTTCGCGGACGTCCTCGATATAGATCTCCTTGATGCCCAGCATCTCGGCCTTCTTGCGGGCCGGCTCCAGCTCTTCGCCCTGGCCGAGATCGGCGGTGAAGGTGACGACCTCAGCGTTGAGTTCGGTCTGCAGCCATTTCAGGATGATCGAGGTGTCGAGACCGCCGGAATAGGCGAGAACGACCTTCTTTACGTCTTTCGGAAGTGCCATGTCGATTTGCGTCCGTCTGTGGTGGTGGCGGCTTTGTTGAGGGCCGCCGGATCGGGAATGGCGGAACTTTTAGCGAGTTTGCGAAGGCACGCAAGAAAAACCGGGTGATGCAGTATCAGAGATGGCGTCGCACGTTCATGCGCTGGTGAAGGATGCGGACGATCACAACGAACCCGTGCCTATGTCGATAGATGATCCGATGCGAGCCCGATGACCAACTCAGTTAACCTGCGCGAATATCGTCGATGGGCTTTCCACGCCTTGCACCCTCTGCCAAGCCATCCATCGCAGAAACCAGCTCGCGGTAATACGTGTTCGCTTGTTTGACCGACCAACTGTCTCGAGTGTAAAGCCAGATTTCAGCGAGATCGCGGTTTGCTCGTGGGGAGAGCTTGTATCCAGCTTGCTTAGCCGACATGCTTGCGATGCAACTCGACTAGGAATTCCTCGGGGTCAAACGGTTGCGGGTCTCCCGAAGCTTCGCCCTCGTCGATCGCCGTGCGGATCGCCTCGATGGCTTCCTCTTCGCTTTCTTTCAGCAGCCGTAACGCCTCTTCGACGACCTCGCTCTCAGACGCATAACGTCCGCCATCGACCTGCTTCCTGACGAACGCCGTCAGCTCCTCGTCCACCTTGATCGACTTGATCTCGCCCACCGGCTTGGCTCCGCTTCAATATCCCGTCATGTTGACGCAGTAGCCAGACATACCATATCCGCCCAACCTTTGAACCGTACCTTTTAATGGCAGCGCCCAAGAGGAGATCTCCCATGGCCGTTACTCATCCCGCTTTGAAGAAAGACAATGTCGCCGTCGTTACCGGCGCCGCCTCAGGCATCGGGCTCGCCGCTGCCAAGGAATTTGCCCGCATGGGCCTTTCCGTCGTGCTGGTCGATCTGGAAGGCGACAAGCTGGCCGAGGCCGCCCGCGAAGTGGCAAGTCTTGCCGAAGGCGGCGATCATGATGTCGCTGCAATCGGCACCGACGTGTCCAAGCCGGAAGAGCTGGCCGCGCTGGAGCGCGCTGTCGTGCAGCGCTTCGGCCGTGTCCATGTGCTGATGAACAATGCCGGCATCCAGCCCGGCAGCAGCATTTTCGGCCCTCAGGCGAACTGGGACAACGTGCTCGCCGTCAATCTGATGGGCATCGTCAACGGCAGCCGCATATTCGGCCCGGCGATGATCGCCCATGGCGAGCCAGCGCTGATCATCAACACAGGCTCCAAGCAGGGCATCACGACCCCTCCGGGCGATCCCGCCTACAACGTCTCGAAATCAGGCGTGAAAACCTTCACCGAAGCGCTGCAGTATGAACTCCGCAATACCGAAGGCTGCCAGGTATCCGCACATCTCCTGATTCCCGGCTTCGTTTTCACCCCGCTCGCAGCCGGTGGTCGCACCGAAAAGCCGGCAGGCGCCTGGACCTCGGAACAGACGGTCGAGTTCATGCTGCAAAGTCTCGAACGCGATGATTTCTATATCCTATGCCCCGATAACGATGTCGACCGCGCAACCGACGAACGCCGCATGGCCTGGGCGATCGGCGATGTCATCGAGAACCGTCCACCGCTGTCGCGTTGGCACCCGGATTTCGCCGACGCATCAAAGGAATTCATAGCAGGCAACTGATTCATTGATTTGGCAGCATGCCGAAAGCCGGATAATCAGGATCCCCGATCATCCGGCTTTCGAGTGTGACCATGGAATTCCTGCCGAGCCTGCCTGCCCTGCTTGCCTTCACCGCCGCCGGCCTTCTTCTGGCGATAACGCCCGGACCGGATATGACGCTGTCGATCAGCCGGGCACTCGGACAGGGTCGCCGCCCGGCGCTCTATACGGTCCTCGGCACCAGTCTAGGCGTCGTCTGCCACACGCTGCTGGTGGCCTTCGGTATCTCGGCGCTGATCACCGCCTCGCCGACTGCCTTCTTCATCCTGAAGACCGGTGGCGCCGCCTATCTTCTCTGGCTTGCCATCCAGGCGATCCGCTTCGGCTCCAGCCTGTCGGTCGAAAAGGTCGAGCGCCCGCAGAGCAGCGCGCTCGCAAACGTTTCTGTCGGCTTTTGGGTGAACATATTGAACCCGAAGGTCATCATCTTCTTCATGACCTTCCTGCCGCAGTTCGTCACCGCGACGGACCCGCATGTCACGGGCAAGCTGATCTTCTTCGGGATCTATTTCATCGTCATCGGCATGCCGGTGAACCTGATCGTTGTGCTCGCCGCCGATCGCCTCTCGGCCTGGCTGCAGGCGAACCCGAAGATCCTGCGCGGCATCGACTACACCTTTGCCGGCGTCTTTTCCGTGTTCGCGGCGAAGATATTTTTCACTCAGGCAAAGTAATTAGTGAGAGGAGTGCTTTTTCTCTGCGTCGCGGCGATCGTGACGCGTGACGTAAAGCATGATGCCGGCAAAACTCAACATATCGACCGGCGCGATCATGAATGACAGAAACTGTGCAAGCTCATTCGTCATCTTCAAGACCCTTTAAAATACGCCTCGCCACCAAAAATGTAGAGCGGTGGAGATGAGAATGCAAATCACGATGGTCGGCACAAGAACAGGCCATGGTGGGGCCTGTGAACTTGTTGCACTGATAGACGGCGCCAAGGCACCGACGGCGAAAACCGCTATAGCGCGCACGTTTAAGTAGGTCGCTGTTAGCTTCGTCCCTTCGTTGCGGACGAGGTTTGCCATCAATCGTCTTCGCCGTGACCTGCGATCATCATTGCTTCGAATGCCAGACGCTCGGTCTTGCGCATGCGTTCCGATTCCGACTTCAACTGGCCGCAGGCGGCGAGGATGTCGCGGCCGCGCGGGGTGCGGATCGGCGAGGCGTAACCCGCCTGGTTGATGAAGTCGGCGAACTTCTCGATCGTCGCCCAGTCGGAGCACTGGTAATTCGTGCCCGGCCAAGGGTTGAACGGGATGAGATTGATCTTCGCCGGAATGCCCTTCAAGAGCTGGGTCAGCAGCTTGGCATCCTCCAGGCTGTCGTTGACGTCCTTCAGCATCACATATTCGAAAGTGATGCGGCGCGCATTCGACAGGCTCGGATAGGCACGGCAGGCGTCGAGCAGGTCCTTGAGCGGATACTTCTTGTTGATCGGCACCAGCATGTCGCGCAGTTCGTCGCGCACGGCATGAAGCGAGATTGCCAGCATGACGCCGATCTCTTCACCGGTACGATAGATTTCCGGCACGACGCCGGAGGTCGACAGAGTGACGCGGCGCTTCGACAGCGACAGGCCATCGCCGTCGGTGGCAATCAGCAGCGCGGTCTTGACGCTCTCGAAATTGTAGAGCGGCTCGCCCATGCCCATCATGACGATATTGGTGACCTTGCGCTCGCCGGTCGGCACGAAAGCGCCCGGTGGCGTGTCGGCACCCGGGAAATCGCCGAGGCGATCGCGCGCCAGCAAGAGCTGCGCGAGGATTTCCTCCGATGTCAGGTTGCGGACGAGTTTCTGCGTGCCCGTGTGACAGAAAGAACAGGTGAGCGAACAGCCGACCTGGCTGGAAATGCAGAGCGTACCGCGACCTTCTTCCGGGATGTAGACGGTCTCGACCTCGACCGGACGACCGGCACCACGCGGCGGAAAGCGCAGCAGCCACTTGCGCGTGCCGTCATTGGACACCTGCTCTTCGACGATCTCGGGACGAGCTATGGTGAAATGCGCCTTCAGCATTTCGCGCATGTCCTTCGCGACATTGGTCATCGCATCGAAATCGGACACGCCGCGGATATAGAGCCAGTGCCACAGCTGGCTGACGCGCATGCGCACCTGCTTTTCGGGAACGCCCTTTTCCTTCAGGGCATTCGCCATCATCTCGCGCGTCAGGCCGATCAGCGACGGCTTGGCGCTGAAGAGGTCCGGATTAGCGACCAGAGGGGCCTTGATCTCGACGGGTGCGAGAGCCGCGGAAACCGACATGTCTTTCATCCTGTCCAACAGATGCCGAGCACGCACTTCATCAGGGTGCATCGTCTGGCATAACTATCCGTGAATTCCTGTGGTTCGCAAAGCGCTGCTCTTCAAAGCATAGCGCGGAACCAGTGTTGCCGCGGCCTTTAGCATCAAATCAGGGCCACGTCACTATCGTTGCAGAACAGGGCTGCAATGCGAAAAGGCCGGACGAGCCGGCCTTCAGCAGAATTTCGAAAGGCAAACCCGCTTACTTGCAGGATTCAATCTGCTTCAGCGCGGCGGAAATGCCGGCGAGCTGATAGGTGTAGGAAGTCTTGGTGCCGCGACCGGAAACGGCGCTGACGCTCATCGAGCTTCCGCTCTTCATGGCAGCGACGAGTGCCGGCTCTTCGGCAGCGTTCTCGACCCAGGCAGCCTTGTCCTTGGTGAACATCGTGAAGTTCTTGCCGTCGACCGTCACGGTGACCTTGGAATTGGCCTGCAGCGAATAGCCGACCATGGCCTGCGGTTCGTAGGAAATGTTCTGGCCCGGGCGCTGCGAGACGATGAAGAAGATATCACCGTGGTCGACGTTTGCCGGCTCCTTGGTTGTGGGCACGGACAGGACATAGCAGACGGTGCTGTTGCCGGACTTGTACGAATAGGCACCCCAGGCCTTGAACTGCTGGATACGGGTCGGCGTCTGGGCCGAGGCGAAGCCTGCGCTTACGAACGTAAGAGCGAGTGCGATTGCGACTGTGCGTGCGAACATGGGTTCCTGCCGGGTCTGTTATACGTGACGTCTCAGCCGAAGAACTGTGTGAGACGGGCCATGATTAGGTTCATTTTGACTTAATTCTGGTTACCAATCCGTCAACACCGCGATGGTCTGCATACTAGTTTTGCAGACCATTTCCATGAGCCTCGGCTCGAGGAGAGACAGCCCGTCGCGGCATGAGCGGGAACTCGGTGGGTTGTTGTGTCAATGACATAACGAATTAGGCAAGAGTTTGTCCTCTTCCAAACTCCGGCAATGACATTAGTATGGCCGCATATGATGCGAATCTAAGTCAGAAAAAATTGCGTAGTCTGGATGCAGGGTGAAGACAGGGACGATTTTGCGCGCCTGGCCAGAGCAGTGGCTGAGCAGCGCGATCAAGCAGCCTTCGGCCTGCTCTTCGACCATTTTGGCCCGCGCCTGAAATCCTGGCTTGTTCATCAGTCCGTTGCCGTCGATGAAGCCGAAGAACTGGTACAGGAAGTGATGACCATTCTCTGGCATCGCGCTTCGCTCTACGACCCGCAGAAATCCTCGCTGTCCACCTGGCTGTTCCGCATTGCACGCAATCGCAGGCTGGATGCCCAGCGGCGTGCCCGCGGCAAACAGGCCCTCGGCGAAACCGAATGGCTCCTGATAGAGATGGAGGCGACGGATTCGCTTCTCGAGGGCGAGGAACGGGATGCCCGTGTTCGCCGCGCCCTGAGCCAGATCCCCGGCGAACAGATGAAGTTGGTGCAGGCCGCGTTCTTTCTCGGGCAGTCCCATTCGGAGATCGCCGCCGCGACGGGCCTACCGCTTGGTACGGTCAAATCACGTATCCGGCTGGCCTTCCAACACTTGCGCAAGGCGCTGGAAGGTACCTCACCTATCTAGTCGCAGGTGACCGTTTCAGGCCTTCTTGCCGGCCTCTGGCGCCTGGATGTCCGGATTATCCGCCAGCACCCGGTCGGCGGCGTCATAGTGCCGATCGGCGATATGCCCCTGGATCATCTTGAGGGCAGCCGCAATCACCGCCATGTCGTCGGTAAAGCCGACGCCGACCAGCACGTCCGGCAGGAAATCGAAAGGCAGGATGAAGTAGGCGAGCGCCGCGAGCAGGATCCCGCGCACGCGCATCGGCGTCTTGGGGTCGACCGCGCAATAGTAGGACGCGACAAGATCCCGGCTGAAAGGAACATAACGCGCTGCCCGCTTGAGCGTCGGCCAGAACTTGGCCCGCACCTGTTTTTCCCGGCGCGTCTGGGTGTCTTCATCACCAGGAAGAAGGATTTCGCCGATTTTAACGTCGTCCATGGAAGCTCCGTCGAGTTGCCATGTATGATATGGGACCAACGGCAACGGAAATCAAAGGCGCGGAATTCAGGAACGCCGGGCCGCAGCCTCATCCATCGCGGAAGCCAGTCTGAAGTCGCGATCGGTCAGCTGCTTCTTGGCATGCGTTGTCAACGTCACATCGACCCGCGAATAGCTGTTGCTCCAGTCAGGATGATGATCAAGCTTCTCCGCCACAAGCGCCACCTCGGCCATGAAGCCGAATGCCTCCACGAAGCTCGCAAACTTGAAGCTTTTGGAAATCGACACCCCGTCCGCTCCAAGGCCCCAGCCGTCAAGCTTTGCCACCTCCCGGGCGACAGCCTCGGCATCGAGCAGCATATAGGCCATTGCGGGCATCCTCAGAGATACTGCTTGGCGGGCTCCATATCGCCGTATTCGTAGGCGGAATGGGTTTCGGACAGGGAGAATATCTCCTCTGTCAGGTAGGGACCGCCGCCGACGGATTCCTTCGACGACATCAGCACGAAGCGCGATACCGTAAAGGGCGCGGTGTAGAAATTGCCGCGGCCTGAAAGATAATGCACCACGTCATCGAGCCGGCAATTCTTCAGCCGCGCCAGCGTGACATGCGGCATGAACTTGCGCGGATCCGGCGGCAGGCCGATGCGCTGCTGGCATATCCGTTCTATCTCGCCCTGGAGCGCCAGTAATTCGGGCGACACCGACACGCCGGCCCAGACGGAATGCGGCTTCTTAGAGCCGAAGGAACCGATCCCGGTCAGCTTTGTCTGGAACTCGGGCCGGTCGATCCGGTCCAGCCGATCGACGATCTCGTCGGCCGTGCGGTTGTCGACATCACCGATGAAGCGCAGAGTAATGTGATAGTTTTCGACATCTATCCAGCGCGCGCCCGGTATTCCTCCCCGCAGGAGAGAAAGTGACATGGCAACATTGCGCGGAACTTCGAGGGCGGTGAAAAGTCTCGGCATACGCTGAACCTCCTCGAATCTCTTGCAGATACTAACAGCGAATCATGCAATGCCGTTCCGTGCAAGTAGTTATTTATTCGCCGAACCGATCTCCCCTAGAAATGCTTCGACCAGCGGCAGCGAACGCTCGACCATGGCGGCGACACCTTTCGCGTTCGGATGCATGCCGTCTTCGAGCTGCATTCCGCTGACCGTCACCACGCCATCGAGAAAGAACGGATAGAGCGGCGTGGAATATTTCTCCGCGAGGCGCTTGTAGATCGGGTTGAACTTTTCGGCATAGTCGCCGCCCATGTTCGGCGGTGCGAGAATGCCGACGAGCAGGACGGGGATATTCCTCTCCTTCAACCTGGAAATCATGGAATCGAGGTTTTTCTCGGACTGCTCCGGCGCGATGCCGCGCAGCGCATCATTCGCGCCGAGTTCGAGTATCACTCCGTCAGTGCCATCCGGAACCGACCAGTCGATGCGCGACAGTCCGCCCGAGGTCGTGTCGCCGGAGACCCCGGCATTGGTGATCGCGACATTGACCCCCTTGGCCTTCAGCGCCGCTTCGAGCTGGGCCGTGTAGGATTCATTGGGCGCAAGCTGATAACCTGCCATCAGACTATCGCCGAAACCGACCAGATTGATCGCGCGCTCCTGGGCTGCGACCGGGGAAAAGCCAAGACAAACGCCGACCCATGCGCCAGCCATGACGACGAAGTGAAGAAGGCTTGCTTTAAAACTCACACGACGTCTCCTAGATTTTCGAAAACCGGGCGGGATATGTTCGGCATATCCTTGATATAGGGCTTCTCATTTTGACTAAAACCGTCATCGACCTCAAAAATGCCGACCTTACTCTTGGCAATGCCGCCGCCTCAGTCCACGTCCTGAAAGGGATCGACCTCACGATCGAGGCGGGCGAGGCTGTCGGCATTATCGGCCCGTCCGGTTCGGGCAAGTCGACCTTGCTGATGGTGCTGGCGGGGCTCGAGCGGCTGGACAGCGGCGAGATCGTCATCGATGGCGCGCCGCTCCACACCTTCTCGGAAGACAAGCTGGCGGAATTCCGCGGCCGCAATATCGGCATCGTCTTCCAGTCGTTCCACCTGATCGCCAACATGACGGCCTTGGAAAATGTCGCCGTGCCGCTGGAACTCGCCGGCTCGAAGGACGCGTTCGACATCGCAAGGCGCGAACTGACGGCCGTCGGCCTCGGCGAACGGCTGAACCACTATCCCGGCCAGCTTTCCGGCGGCGAGCAGCAGCGCGTCGCTATCGCCCGCGCGCTCGCCCCCTCGCCCGCCTTACTGATTGCCGACGAGCCGACCGGGAACCTCGATACCGAGACCGGCAGGCAGATTGCCGATCTTCTGTTTGCCAAGCAGGCCGAGCGCGCCATGACTTTGCTTCTCGTCACCCATGATAACAGCCTTGCAGCCCGTTGCACCCGACAGGTTCGAGTGCGCTCCGGCGAGATCGTCGAGGACAGCGCGAACCAAAGCCTCGGCCGGGCGGTGTCCGCATGAGCCCGGCGATGGCCCGGCTTTCGATTGCCTTTCGCCTTGCCCTGCGCGAGATGCGCGGCGGCCTCGGCGGCTTCTACATCTTCCTCGGCTGCATCGCGCTCGGAACCGGCGCGATTGCGACCGTCAACTCCGTCTCGACGGCAATCACCGGAGCCATATCGAGCCAGGGCCAATCGCTGCTTGCAGGCGACCTGCGTTTCGAGCTCAACAATCGCGAAGCCAGCGAACCGGAAACGGCCTTCCTCGAGGGTCTCGGCGAGGTCAGCGTGTCGACCGGCCTGCGATCCATGGCGCGCAAGGCTGACGGGTCGGGACAGGCGCTTGTCGAGGTCAAGGGTGTCGATGGCGGCTATCCGCTCTACGGCACGGTCGAGACCGAGCCGCAGCAGCCGCTGCCGGATCTCCTTGGCCAGGAAGGCGGCATTTACGGCGCGCTGGCCGCGCCGCTGCTCATGGATCGCCTTGGGCTTTCGCCGGGTGACGAACTCCTTCTCGGCAACACCCGCATCATGGTTCGCGGCACGATTACCAACGAACCCGATGCCCTGTCCGACGGTTTCGGCTTCGCGCCGCGACTGATGGTCAGCCGCGATGCACTGGCTGCCTCGGGCCTGATCGCAGTCGGCAGCCTTGTCGAACATTCCTACAAGATCCGGCTCGCCGAACCTTCGACGCGCGGAGCGATCGCCGCCCGCGCCGGCAAGGAATTTCCCGACGCCGGCTGGTCGGTGCGCACCAGCGACCGCGCAGCCCCCTCCCTTGCCGAGAACATCGACCGTTTCTCGCAATTCCTCACGCTGGTCGGCCTCACGGCCCTCATCGTCGGCGGCGTCGGCATCGCCAATGCCGTGCGCGCATTTCTCGACGCCAAGCGGACAACGATCGCGACCTTCAAATGCCTCGGCGCACCGGCTTCTGTCGTGACCATGATCTACCTAATCCAGATCATGCTGCTGGCTGCGGTGGGCATCGTGGTCGGGCTCGTGGTAGGCGCCATCGCCCCGTTCATCGCCTTCCACTATCTGGAGGGCGTCCTGCCCGTGCCGGAGGGCGGCGCGCTTTATCCTTCGGCGCTCGCCATTGCCGCGGCCTTCGGTATCGTCGTTACCTTCGCCTTCGCCATCCTGCCGCTTGGCCACGCCCGTGAAGTGCCGGCAACCGCGCTCTTCCGCGAGCAGGGCTTCGAAGCGCGGCGCCTGCCGTCCTGGCCTTATCTTCTGGCGGCCGGTGCGGCACTCGCGGCGCTTGCGGCACTTGCCATCCTCTGGGCTGACGATCGCCGCATCGCTTCGGTATTCCTGATATCCGTGGCGGGCGCGTTTCTGCTGCTGCGCATCGTCGCCGCCGGCATCACCGCCCTTGCCCGAAAGAGCCCGAGCGTCAACTCGCCGGCATTGCGGCTAGCGATCGGCAACATCCATCGCCCGGGCGCCCTTACGCCGTCGGTCGTGCTATCCCTCGGCCTCGGCCTTGCCCTGCTGGTGACGCTGGCGCTGATCGATGGCAACATGCGCAACCAGCTGACGGGCCGCATCTCGGCACAGGCCCCGAACTTCTTCTTCGTCGATATCCAGGGCAGCGAGGTGGAAGGTTTCCGCCAGCTTTTGAAACAGCAGGCGCCGGAGGCCAAAGTCTTCGAAGTACCCATGCTGCGCGGGCGCATTCTCGCTTTCAACGGCCAGGACGTCAGCCAGATGAACGTGCCTGCGGCGGGCCGCTGGGTGCTTCGCGGCGACCGCGGCATCACCTATGCGAAAAACACGCCGGAAGGGTCGACACTGACAGAGGGCGAATGGTGGCCGCAGGATTATTCCGGTGAACCGCTCGTGTCCTTCTCGGCCGAGGAGGCGGGCGAACTCGGCCTGAAACTCGGCGATACCGTCACCGTCAACGTGCTCGGCCGCAATATCACCGCCAAGATCGCCAGTTTCCGCAATGTCGAATGGCAATCGCTTTCGATCAACTTCGTCATGATCTTCTCGCCCAACACCTTCCAGGGCGCACCCCATGCGTGGCTTTCGACCCTGACCGACCCGTCGGCATCGGCCGCCAAGGAGGCGGAGATCCTGCGAACGGTGACTGACGCCTACCCCACCATTACCAGCGTCCGCGTCAAGGACGCGATCGATCTCGTCGACCAGCTGGTCGGCCAGCTTGCAACCGCCATCCGCGCAGCCGCCGCAGTGGCGCTGATCGCATCGGTCCTGGTGCTTGCCGGTGCGCTCGCTGCCGGCAACAGGGCGCGAACCCACGATGCGGTCGTGCTCAAGACGCTTGGCGGGACACGCACGATGCTGATGCGGGCCTTCGGCTACGAATATGTCATACTCGGCGCCGCGACGGCCGTTTTCGCGCTTCTGGCAGGCGGCATCGCGGCATGGTTCGTGGTGGCCCGCATCATGCGCATGCAATGGGGCTTCCTGCCGGACGTGGCGATCACGACGATCATCCTGTCTCTCGTTCTGACGGTCGGCATAGGCCTCATCGGCACCTGGAGGATCCTGGGCCAGAAGGCAGCTCCGGTCCTGAGAGAGCTATAATATCGCATAGGTTGCATTATTGCTGATTGGCATTGATCAATTTCGCGTCAGAATGTCCCACAGGTTGCTAAATCATGCTGCCGGCTGATGTATTTCCCGCGCAACGCCCCTTGCATGTAAGGCGATCTCGCATCATATTCTGCGATAGGCTTGCTGGAGCTCCGCAGCGGCGCCTGGGTCAGAATTATGGGGGCCCGACACCGTGAATAATTCCGGAGCTTAAAGAGGAAACAATGGCTGACTTCAACAACTACCAGAACCGAATGGCGCAGACCCGCGCTCAGTCGGGCGCGATGATCGACGAGGGCCTTCGCTCTTACATGCTCCGGGTCTATAACCTGATGGCTCTCGGACTTGCGATCACCGGTGTTGCTGCATACGGCACCTATGCTTTCGCGGTTTCCAACCCGGCCGTGGCACAGGCGCTTTACGGCGGCCCGCTCAAGTGGGTCATCATGCTGGCTCCGCTGGCAATGGTCTTCTTCCTGAGCTTCCGCATCAACTCGATGAGCGTTCCGGCTGCGCAGATGACCTTCTGGGTCTATGCCGCACTGATGGGTCTCTCGCTGTCCTCGATCTTCCTGGTCTTCACCGGTGAGAGCATCGTCCAGACGTTCTTCGTCACCGCAGCTTCGTTCGGCGCACTGTCGCTCTACGGCTACACGACGAAGAAGGACCTGTCGGGCATCGGCTCGTTCCTGATCATGGGTCTGTTCGGCCTGATCATCGCGTCGATCGTCAACATCTTCCTGCAGTCTTCCGCGATGGGCTTCGCGATCTCCGCCATCGGCGTGCTGATCTTCGCTGGCCTCACCGCCTACGACACGCAGAAGATCAAGGAAATGTACTGGGAAGGTAACGACGCCACCGCGACCGGCCGCATGGCCATCATGGGCGCACTGACCCTGTATCTCGACTTCATCAACCTCTTCACCTTCCTGCTGCAGTTCATGGGCAACCGCGACGAATAAGCAGGTCGGAAACGAGACCGGAGAAGGCGGCCCCCGGGCCGCCTTTTTTGTTGCCCGGTTTCATGAGCTGTCTTAGCCTGCGCCGACAGCCCTCCCATCGATGATCCCGACACCCATGACATTTTCGATCCGCGACGCCAGCACCGCCGACCTTGCCACGATCACCGAAATCTACAGCGACAGCGTGCTGACCGGCACCGCAAGCTACGAGATCAGCCCGCCAGGCCTCACGGAAATGACCAGCCGGCATGCCGGTATCGTGGAGAAGGGTTATCCCTACATCGTCGCGGAAGCCGATGACGGAACGCTCCTCGGCTATGCCTATGCCTCGGCATTCCGCACCCGCCCCGCCTATCGCTGGCTGGTGGAGGATTCGATCTATCTCGCGCCGGAAGCGCAGGGAAAAGGCATCGGCAAGGCACTGCTGAAGGAACTGCTCGTGCGCTGCGAGGCGCTCGGCTTCCGCCAGATGGTGGCGGTCATCGGCGGCGCCAGCCCCGCCTCGATCGCCGTCCACAGGAGCCTCGGCTTCGAACTGACCGGCACCCTAAAGGGCACCGGCTTCAAGCATGGCAAATGGCTGGATACGGCACTGATGCAGATCGCGCTTGGCGAGGGCAACGAAACCGATCCGGATCTGTCCACCTATCCCGGCTCGCTTTTCGTCGGGTGATCGGCAGCAGCAAGCGCGCCTAGTCGACCAGTTTCAGAACCTTGTTGAACACCTTGAGCACCTGCGGCAGCTCGTGGCCGCGCTTCAGGATCATACCGTTGGTGTTGATCACCGAGTAAGCGCCCTGCTTGGCAGCAAGCTTGGGGTTCTTCTCGATCCTGAACAAGGGCATCTCGCCGGATCGCTTGAAGATGGAGAACACAGCCTTCTCCCGCATGTGGTCGATGGCATAATCCTTCCACTCACCCTCGCCCACCATCCGGCCGTAGATCCATAGAATAGCGTCGAGCTCCCGGCGGTGGAACGTCACCGGGATTGGATCGAGGTTCTGGCGGTATTCGTTGAGACTGACGACGACGCCTGCGTCCTGCGCCTTTGCGCCCTTTGGCAAATCAGATTGATCAGCCATCAAAGCTCCAATGGTTACATGTCGTTGGTATGACAGTGTGCCCCAGCCGGATAAAAATGCAAGTCCGCCGTCGCGCTTGTAACGCCGTGCCCGAGGCCGGCAGACACGCGCTCGCGGTTTTTTTCATCTGCCCAAATTCGGACAAAAGAGCGCCCGATTCCCAATCCATCTTGCGGATGTTGGTTGGCGCGTCCTAGCGCCATTGGCCCGGTTCGGTGCATTGACCCTTACCCCCAGCCCCCCAATGTTTCCGGGCCGGGCCATCAGCCAACACGTCCCATTCGGACAATGGGAAGATCAGTTCTTCTTGCGGCCGGCCATCAGAACGGTTGCCCCAATTATGGCGGCAGGCTCACCACCAGGCCCTGAGGACTGCAGCAGGATCGCGCAGCCATCCTTCTTCGTCTTGCCGAGCGCCTTGCCGGGAAGCGTCAGCGTCATCTTCTTGCCGTTCCACATGCCGACCGACTGAACATCGTAGACGCTGTGCCAGTATTCCATGTTCTTGCCGCTGTTTTCGCCCTTCGTCACGTCCACCATCTGGCGCTTGGTGAAATAGGCAACGACCACTTCCGCCTGGCCCTGTCCTTCGCCGATCTCGATTTCGATCTCGTCGCCGCGCATGGCGGCGCCGATCGGGACGGTCAGTCCCTCGCCGCTCTTCTGCATGCCGTCGACCTTGGCGTTGATGACGGCGAGATCGGTTCCCTTGACGTGCTCGCGACCGTTGATGATGGCCTGCGGCGTATAGACGCCGCTGCGCCCCATCGTCTTGGCATAACCGTACTGGCGCTCCGTATTTTCCTTGGAGCTCAGCGTGTCGGTCCAGCCGAGATAATTCCAGTAGTCGACGTGATAGGACAGAACCACCATGTCGCCCTGCGCGACCAGCTGCGACAGCGCCGAGTCAGCCGGCGGACAGGAAGCGCAGCCCTGTGAGGTGAAGAGTTCTATTACGCCTTTGGGCGTCCGCACCTCGCCTGCGAATACGGCACTGCTGCACAGCAGGCCCGCAAGGACGATCAGGGCGCGGAAGCAAAACGGCATGAGCAACGGACCTCTTTTGGCAGGAGCAATCACGGACATAGACGGCCAGCGGGAAACAACAACAGATCAGGCGGGCTGGCGGAAAGTAACCATCCACAATTTCAAGAGAAAGTCACGAACGGGTGAGATGGATAAATGTGATCCTATCTCGATTTTCAAAGACGGATTTGTGACCGTCACCCGATCCTGATCAGATGAGTTTCAGGATGCCTTGCGCCAGATAGACGGCGCCGACGCCAGTCACCACCCAGCGGGTCCAGGAGCGGAAATTCGCATCCGTCATCTTCTGCAGGATACCATTGCCCGCTAGCGCGCCAAGAATGGCGATCGGAGCTGCAATCAACACGGCGATCTGGTCGGTTGCCGGGAGCCTCATCGCCGCATCCCAGTAGAAGGCAATCTTGGCAAGATGCGACAGCGTCTGGATCGACGCCTTTGTGGCGATGATCTTGCGACGATCCATCTGCGTGCGGATGAAAAAGATGTCGATGGTCGGACCGGCAACGCCGACGCTGATATTGAGGAAGCCCGAGAGAAGCCCGGCGACCAGTGCATGGGACGGGCGGGACGCATCAAGCTCCAGCCGCTTGACCGGCAGCCATACGAGGATCGGCACCAAGCCGATGCCGATCAGAACCACGATCAGGCTCGGCGTGTAGTCGATGGCAAAAAGAACCGCCGCGGAAACGCCCACGCCGATGCACAGAACACCGAGAATTTTCCAATCAATGTAAGCGCGCGAGAACCATGCACGCGACCCATTCGAGGTGATCTGAATGACGCCCTGAATCGCGATTGCGGTGCCGACCGGATAAAGAAACAACAGGATCCAGAGAAGTATCAAGCCACCCGCCATGCCGAAAATGCCGGAAAGCAGGGATGTAAGGAAAACGGCGACCGCCATTCCGATAAAGATGATGAGGGACACGGGAAGGGAACCTGAAACGATGCGATGCGATGCTGACTTGTCGGAAAGAGAAACGCCCGCCGGACGAACCGGCGGGCGCTGTATCGGTGAGCCTTAAGCGGCGAGATCCCGCAGAACCGTCTGCAGGATGCCGCCATTGTTCATGTAGACGACCTCGTCGAGCGTATCGATGCGGCAGAGGATGTTGATCTCCTTCACCGTGCCGTCACCATAGGTGATCTTGGCGATCTTCCACTCGCGCGGCTTGATATCGCCTTCGAGACCGTCGATCTCGACCACCTCATCACCCTTGAGGTTCAGCGAAGCCCAGGTCGTGCCTTCTTCGAAGACGAAGGGAACGACGCCCATGCCGACCAGGTTCGAGCGATGGATGCGCTCGAAGGACTGGGCGATCACGGCCTTGACGCCCAGGAGGTTGGTGCCCTTGGCGGCCCAGTCACGCGACGAACCGTTGCCGTATTCGACGCCGGCGAAGATGACCAGAGGCGTGCCTTCTTCCTTGTACTTCATGGCCGCATCGTAAATCGACATCTCTTCCTTGGACGGATAGTGGATGGTGTAGCCACCTTCCTTGCCGTTCGGGCCGAGCATGTGGTTGCGGATGCGGATATTGGCGAAGGTGCCGCGCATCATCACTTCGTGATTGCCGCGACGGGTGCCGTACTGGTTGAAGTCGGCAACGGCGACGCCGTTTTCGGTGAGGTATGCACCGGCTGGCGAGGATGCCTTGATCGAACCGGCCGGAGAAATGTGGTCGGTGGTGATCTTGTCGCCGAAGAGACCGAGAACGCGGGCGCCCTTGATGTTCTTCAGGCCCGAGCCGGTCCTGCCCATGCCGACGAAGTACGGCGGGTTCTGCACATAGGTCGACTTGTCGTCCCATGCATAGGTATCGCCGTCGGGGATCTGCACGGCCTGCCAGTTTTCGTCGCCCTTGAAGACATCCGCGTATTTCGATTCGAACAGTTCGCGGGTGACGTATTTCTGGATGAACTCCTGCACTTCGGCAGAGGTCGGCCAGACATCCTTGAGGTAGACGGGATTGCCTTCCTTGTCCTCACCGAGCGGCTCCTTGGTCAGGTCCTTCTGCACCGTGCCGGCGAGCGCGTAGGCGACGACGAGCGGCGGCGAAGCCAGATAGTTGGCCTGGACGTCCGGCGAGATACGGCCTTCGAAGTTACGATTGCCGGAAAGAACACCCGAAACGATCAGACCCTTGTCGTTGATCGTCTTGGAGATCGGCGCCGGCAGCGGACCGGAATTGCCGATGCAGGTCGTGCAGCCGAAGCCGACGAGGTTGAACCCGAGCGCGTCGAGCGATTCCTGCAGGCCGGACTTGGCGAGATATTCGCCGACGACCTGAGATCCCGGTGCGAGCGAGGTCTTCACCCACGGAGCAGTCTTCAGGCCCTTGGCAACGGCGTTGCGGGCAAGCAGACCGGCTGCGATCAACACGGACGGGTTCGACGTGTTGGTGCAGGACGTGATGGCGGCAATCGCCACGTCGCCATGACCGAGATCGAAATCCGTGCCTTCGACCGCATAGCGGTTGTCGAGCTGGCCAGGCTTCTTGTAGTCGGCATCCATCGAGCCGGCGAAACCGGATGCGATGTTTTCCAGAGGAATGCGGCCTTCCGGACGCTTCGGGCCGGCCATGGACGGCACGACGTCGCCGAGATCAAGTTCCAGCGTGTCGGTGAAGACAAGCTCGGAACCATCCGTGTCACGCCACATCCCCTGCGCCTTCGAATAGGCTTCGACGAGCGCGATACGCTCCTTGGTGCGGCCGGACATGTTGAGGTAGTTGACGGTCTCTGTATCGACCGGGAAGAAGCCGCAGGTCGCGCCGTATTCCGGACCCATATTGCCGATGGTAGCACGGTCCGCGACCGGCATGTTGTCCATGCCCGGGCCGAAGAATTCGACGAACTTGGAGACAACGCCCTTCTTGCGCAGCATCTGCACGACGGTGAGCACGAGGTCGGTCGCGGTAACGCCTTCCTTCAGCTTGCCGGTCAGCTTGAAGCCGATGACCTCAGGCAGAAGCATGGACACCGGCTGGCCGAGCATCGAGGCTTCCGCTTCGATACCGCCGACGCCCCAGCCCAGAACGCCAAGACCGTTGATCATCGTCGTGTGGCTGTCGGTGCCGACGCAGGTGTCCGGATAAGCGACGGTCTCGCCATCCTCTTCATTCGTCCAGACGGTCTGGCCGAGATATTCGAAATTCACCTGGTGGCAGATACCCGTACCGGGCGGCACCACGCGAAAATTCTTGAACGCCTGCTGGCCCCATTTGAGGAAGCGGTAACGCTCGCCGTTGCGCTGATATTCCAGCTCCACATTGCGGGCAAAGGCAGTCGGCGTGCCGAATTCGTCGACGATGACCGAGTGGTCGATGACGAGATCGACGGGCACGAGCGGGTTGATCTTTTCCGGATCGCCGCCGAGCGATTTGATGCCGTCACGCATGGCGGCAAGGTCGACCACCGCCGGAACGCCGGTAAAGTCCTGCATCAGGACGCGTGCCGGACGATAGGCGATTTCCGCCTCGGTCAGGCCCTTGTTGTTGAGCCATTCGGCGACCGAAAGTATCTGCTCCTTCGTGACGGACTGTCCGTCTTCGAAGCGCAGCAGGTTTTCAAGGAGAACCTTCATCGAGAAGGGCAACTTGGAAACGCCGGGAAGCCCGTTCGCTTCCGCCTTCGGAAGGCTGTAATAAACATAGTCCTTACCGCCTACGGTAAGGACGGAACGACATTGAAAGCTGTCGATAGATTTGGTCACGGATAACTACCCCGCTGATATCAAGAGCCAACACGCGCGTGCGGACGCCTATGCATCGAAATGCACTATAGGATGCGGGTGCGACCATTTCCGCTGTCCGCACGAGAAGATTTTGATCTTCAGGTCCGGCGCTGAGTGGAAACCACACCGGCCGCTGGCGTGGTTGCCATGTATATAGATAGTTTCTAAGTAGCCTTCCAGACCCTTTGTCGCAGGGCACGGCAGATTTTTTGCGGCTAGATGTTCGAAACCCCAATCAAGGTCCTAGTGATGCGGCTGACGGCCGAGAATTTGAGCGCCAGGCGCGGCGAAGATCTGATTTTCAAGGATATTTCCTTCACCCTCGGCTCTGGCGAGAGCCTTGTGCTGACGGGCCGCAACGGTTCGGGCAAGTCGACGCTTTTGCGCACGGTCGCAGGGCTTCTGCGCCCCGAGAGCGGCCGCATAAGCTGGGTTTCCAACGGATCCGAGGCCGGCATGCGCACCGCCGAAGCCTGTCACTATCTCGGCCACCGCAATGCGATGAAGGCGGAGCTGTCGGTCTCCGAGAACCTCTCCTTCTGGCGCGACTTTCTCGGTAATTTTGCCGCCGGGCGCGATTCCGACAGGCCGGTTTCGGCGCGCAAGGGCATGCCGATCGGCGACGCGGCGGAAGCGGTTGGCCTGGGCGGCATCACCCATCTGCCCTTCGGTTATCTCTCCGCCGGCCAGCAGCGCCGCATGGCCTTCGCCAAGCTCCTCGTCGCCTGGCGCCCGGTGTGGATCCTCGATGAACCGACGGCGGCGCTGGATGTCAGTGCGGAAGAAGTGTTCACAGCGTTGATAAAGGAACATCTGGCCGCTGGCGGCATCGTGCTTGCCGCGACGCATCAGCCGCTCGGGCTGGAGGATGCGCGGGAATTGCGGATGACGGGCTTTGCCGGCGTGATGGAGGAGATATGGTGACCCATTATCGTCTCGCCCAGTCCGCCCCCCTCTGCCCTGCCGGGCATCTCCCCCACAAGGGGGGAGATCAGCTGGGCGCATGCTCCTCGGCCCACTTCAATCCTTTCACAAAGCGCGTGCTTTTTGGAGGAGCGAAGGTCAGACCTCTTGTGATCTCCCCCCTTGTGGGGGAGATGTCCGGCAGGACAGAGGGGGGTAACTCCGCCCACCAAGACAACTGCCCGGCACCCATGGCAGGAAGCCACATTCGAAAGTCCGCCCGATGACCGCCCTCCTTCTCCGCGACCTCAAACTCTCGGTCCGTGCCGGCGGTGGGGCGCTGATCGGCGTGCTGTTCTTCATGACCGTCGTCGCCGTCATCCCCTTCGGCGTCGGTCCCGATCTCAACCTTCTCTCCCGCATAGGCCCCGCCATCGTCTGGATCGGCGCGCTGCTTTCCGCCCTGCTCGGCCTCGACCGCATGTTCCAGACGGACCGGGAGGATGGATCGCTCGACCTGATCCTGATGCAGGAGCATCCGCTGGCGCTGACGGTGCTCGTCAAGTGCCTCGCCCACTGGCTGGGCAACGGCCTGCCGCTGGTCATCGCTTCTCCGCTGCTCGGCCTGTTCATGAACATGGACGAAGTGGCGATCGGCGCGACCATGCTGACTCTTCTGGTCGGCACGCCGGCGCTGACCTTCATCGGGGCCGTCGGTGCTGCGGTTGCCGTAGCGCTTCCCCGCGGCGGTCTGCTCGTCTCCATCCTCGTCCTGCCGCTTGCCGTCCCGGTGCTGATCTTCGGCGTCAGCGCTTCCTATGCTGCCGTGCAGGATCCCGCCCCGTTTATGCCGCCTTTCTTGATATTGCTGGCTATCACGATGTTTTTTGCGGTAATCGGTCCAGCAGGCGCCGCGCTGGCTTTGAGAAATGCAGCCGATTGACTAGAAGCAAAGTCAAAGGGCGGCCTACCGATTAAGAAGAGCCCCATCGAGTAGAACAATTACGATGTCCGACAGTCTCGCGATCACCAAACTGAGCGATCTCGCCAACCCGACCCGGTTTCTGGCTCTCGCCGCGCGCCTCCTGCCCTGGATGGCCGCGATCACCGCGATCCTGTTTGCGATCGGCCTTTACCTGAGTTTTTCCGGCGAAGGCGACTACCAGCAGGGCATGACGGTGCGCATCATGTATATCCATGTGCCGGCCGCCTGGCTGTCGATGATGTGTTATACGGTCATGGCGCTATCGGCGATCGGCACCCTGGTCTGGCGTCATCCGCTGGCCGACGTCTCCCACAAGGCGGCAGCCCCGCTCGGCGCCGCCTTCACCCTGATCGCGCTCGCCACCGGCTCCCTCTGGGGCAAGCCGATGTGGGGAACATGGTGGGTCTGGGACGCGCGCCTCACCTCCGTCTTCGTCCTGTTCCTGATGTATCTCGGCCTGATCGCCTTGAACCGCGCCATGGACGATCCGAGCAGGGCCGCACGGGTTTCCGCCGTGCTGATCCTTGTCGGCTTCGTCAACATTCCGATCATCAAGTTTTCGGTCGACTGGTGGAACACGCTGCATCAGCCGGCGAGCGTCGTTCGCCTGGATGGCCCGACGATCGACCAGTCCTTCCTCTGGCCGCTGCTGATCATGGCGATCGCCTTCACAATGCTGTTCTTCACCCTGCATGTCGCCGCCATGCGCAACGAGATCTGGCGCCGCCGCGTCACCGCCCAGCGCCGCATGGCCGCCCGCATGGCCGGCCAGACCAATGCGAAGGAGGCGTAAGATGAGCCACCTCTTCTATATCAGCGCGTCCTATATCGTCGCCGGCATCGTCACGCTCTGTCTGATCGCCTGGGTGTGGCTGGATGGCCGCGCCCGGCAGCGGGAACTGGCCGAACTCGAGGCCTCCGGCATCCGCCGCCGCTCGGCAAGGCCGGCCGCCCCGACCGAGACCGGAGGGCCGGCATGACCACCGACGCCGACAATACCGAGCTCAAGCCGCGCCGCAGCCGCGCCCGTTACGCGCTGGCGCTCATCCCCCTTGCCGTCTTTGCAGGTTTCGCCGTGATCGCCGGCAAGATGCTCTATGACCAGGACGTCAACGGCCTCGACGTTTCCGCCATCCCCTCGGCCCTAATCGGCAAGACCGCGCCGTCCCTGACACTGCCGCCGCTGGAAGGCTCCAATACCGCGGCGCTGACCGATGGGGCGATGAAGGGCAAGCTGACCCTCGTCAACGTCTTCGCATCCTGGTGCGTGCCCTGCCGGCAGGAACACCCGATCCTGAAGGAACTGGCGAACGACAGCCGATTGAACATCGTCGGCATCAACTACAAGGACCGCAACGACAACGCGCTGCGTTTCCTCGGCGAACTCGGCAACCCTTACAAGGCGATCGGCGTCGATCCGAACGGCAAGGCGGCGATAGACTGGGGCGTCTATGGCATTCCGGAAAGCTATCTCGTCGGCCCCGACGGAACGATCCTCTACAAGAAGGTCGGCCCCTTCGATGAGCGCAGCCTGACCCAGGGCCTGATGCCGGCGATCGAAAAGGCCTCAACCAAGGCCGGTTCCTGAAGCAATTCCAGCAAAGCGGGATGCTTTACGAGACCACTCGAAGAGTCGGCGGGCTGTCCGGTGGACGCTGGCCTTCGCTGATGACCCGGTTGCGCCCGGCATTCTTCGCAACATAAAGGCAGGCATCCGCCCGCGCGATGGCATCATGTACCGAATGATCGCCTGGTGCCGTGGTGGACACGCCGAAGCTCGCCGTGATCGATCCGAGGACGCCCTGCCCGCTCCAGTCCATTGCCTCGAAGGCAAGCCGCGCCTCCTCGGCCATGTCGGCCGCATCCGTGCGGCTGACATCGGGCAGGAAGGTGACGAACTCCTCGCCGCCGAAACGCGCGATTGCGGAGGCATTCCTGAAACTTGCCCGAAGGCGCTCCGCAAAGCCGATAATCACATGATCGCCGGCGGCATGGCCGAACCGGTCGTTCACCTGCTTGAAATGATCGATATCGCCGATGATCACAGCGCCGGCGGGAAAGGCCCCATCCTTCGCGTCCGGCAGCGCCTGCTCGAAACCGCGCCGGTTGAGAAGATCGGTCAGCGGATCATGCTCGGCGGCGCGACGGTGGCCGGTCACGACGTCGAAGACGACCGACCCCAGCACCGTCAGCGCCATGACGAAGCCGATGATGCTGGCAAAAACCTGCATCAGGAAAGCATAGTCCGACGACAGGAACTGGTCGAGCGAGGCGAAATCGCCGGCCGATGTCGAGACCAGAAGGACGGTGACGCGCACCGCCGTCTCGAACACGACGAGCGATGCCATGCCGACGAGCATCTTGTCGATCGGCGATCTGGCATGCTTCCAGACCGCGAAGACCGAGATGGCGAGCAGAACGGCCAGCGATGCGTCGCCGATCACAAGCTGCGATCTCAGGTCCTCGCGAACAACGATCAGCCAGCAGACGACGGCAAAGGCGCCGATGGCGAATTCGAACCGGGTCCAGAACCATGTCGGGCGATTGAAACGGACCAGTAACGCTTGGCCGTAGGAGAAGAAGGCCGCAAAGAACAGCAGGTTGGAAAAGATCGCCTGGATGGGCAGCGGCAGCCAATAGGCCAGAATGGGAAAGGCGAAGCCGAACGCCGCGCAGATGTAACCCAGACCCCAATAGCGGGCTGAGCCGGGAGACCAGCGGTTGGCAATCAGGAAAATCGTGCCGAAGACAAAAAAGATGAACGGCAATAAATAGGCAAAATTATCGGTCTGTTCCATCGGACCCTGCACTGGAAGCCATCATGCTCCCATCGATATGTGCGACACTCCTAGGCTTTGAACCTTAACAATTTGACGTCAGCCGAGGGGCAAAAACCACTCATGCGCAAGGCTTTAGCCGAGCGCGCCCTGCCAGGTCCTGATCGCCTCGACCGGCCACACGAGCATCAGCACGTTGAGGGTAAGATTATCGCGGATCAGCCAGCCGGTGAAGAGTTCGAAGGCAATGGCGACCAAAACCGTCAGCCACGCCGGCACGCGAGCAGCAAACAGGAAGCCGAGCGCCATGAACACCGTGTCCATTGCCGAGTTCAGGATGCTGTCGCCGGAATAGCCGAGCGCCATCGTCGCGGTACGATAGCGGTCGATGATCAAGGGCGAGTTCTCAGCGATCTCCCAGGCGGCCTCGATCAGCACCGCAAGCGACAGGCGTGCCGACAGCGGCGCGCGTCGCAGGATGAGCCAGCCGAGCCCATAAAACAGGAAGCCGTGGATGATGTGGGAGGGCGTATACCAGTCGGCCAGATGCTGCGAATTGCCGGGCGAGTTCACCCCCGGCTCGAACAGCTTCACATAACCGCACTCACAGATCGGGATGCGGCCCATGGCATAGAGGATAACGATCTGAGCCAGGAACAGGACGAGCGCGACAACGAGCCAGCGCCGGGCGGGATGTGTCTCGCCCGGTATCAGCACCGTCACTTCTCACCCTCGGCAGCAGCCGTGTCCTGAACCGTATGCCGCATGATCAGCGGCATCTGAGACAGCGTGAAGAGAATGGTGATCGGCATCGTGCCCCAGACCTTGAAATTGACCCAGGCCTCGTCGGAGAAATTGCGCCAGACGACCTCGTTCAGCACCGCGAGAAAGAAGAAGAAGATGCCCCAGCGCAGCGTCAGTTTCTTCCAGCCCTCCGCATCGAGCTGGAAGGCCGAATTGAAGACGTAGCCGAGCAGCGACTTGCCGAAGAACAGGCCACCGAGAAGCAGCACGCCGAACAGCGTGTTAACGATGGTCGGCTTCATCTTGATGAAGGTTTCGTCCTGCAGCCAGATCGACAGCGATCCGAACACCAGCACTACGATGCCCGAGACGAAGGGCATGACCGGCAGGTGCTTGAAGACGATCTTTGAAATGATCAGCGAGATCACGGTGGCAACCATGAACAGCGCGGTCGCGATCAATAGCGGGCCGCCGATCGCCGAAAGCGCCGGGAACTTGCTGACCAGCCACTCGCCGCGCAGGTTGCCAAAGAAGAACACCAGAAGCGGGCCAAGCTCCAAGGCCATCTTCAGGCCCGGATGCTGCTTCTCTTCCTTGGTCGGCGTGGTATCGCTTTCGATCGTCTGCATGGGGTCCAACTTAAACAGGGGGCCAATCAAAATCTATTGTTGCGCGGAGCCAGATCGTTTTTCTGTGTCATCAATGCGGCGCCGGTGCCAGCCCGGCGATCGCCTCGGCAAAATCCTTCGCCTCGAAGGGTTCGAGATCGTCGACACCTTCGCCGACGCCGATGAAATAGACCGGCAGCCTATGCTTGGCGGCGATGGCGACCAGGATGCCGCCCCGCGCCGTGCCGTCGAGCTTGGTCATGATCAACCCGCTGACGCCCGCGACATTGCGGAAGATCTCCACCTGGTTCATGGCATTCTGGCCGGTCGTGGCATCGAGCGTCTGCAGAACCGTATGCGGCGCATCCGGATCGAGCTTGCCGAGCACGCGGACGATCTTTTCCAGTTCCGCCATCAGTTCGGCCTTGTTCTGCAGGCGGCCGGCCGTATCGATGATCAGAACGTCGGACTTCTTTTCCTTCGCCTGCACATAGGCATCGTAGGCGAGCCCTGCGGCATCGGCGCCGAGCTTGGTGCCGATGAATTCGGAATTGGTGCGATCCGCCCAGATCTTCAGCTGTTCGATGGCGGCAGCGCGGAACGTATCGCCGGCGGCGAGCATGACCTTGAGGCCGGAGCCTGAAAGTTTCGCCGCCAGCTTGCCGATCGTCGTCGTCTTGCCCGTGCCGTTGACGCCGACGACGAGAATGACATGCGGCTTGTGATTGAGATCGAGCTGCAGCGGTTTTGCAACCGGCGCCAGAACCTTGGTGATTTCCGCCGACATGATGCGCGACACGTCCTCGCCGGTCACATCCTTGCCGTAACGTTCGGAAGACAAGGTTCCGGTGATCCGCATCGCCGTCTCGACGCCGAGATCGGCCTGGATCAACAGATCCTCCAGATCCTCCAGCGTCTCGTCGTCCAGCTTGCGCTTGGTGAAGAGCGCCGCGATCTGGCCGGTGAGCTGCGACGAGGTGCGCGCAAGTCCGGCGCGCAGGCGCTGGAACCATGTAAGCTTGAGCGGCGGCACGACGGCCACGGCTTCCGGCTCGGACTTGGAGGTGGAGAAGCCTTTAGGAAGGACAGGGGGCGTAGCCACCGCCTCGCTTGGGCTGGAAACGTTCGTTGCTACAGCCTCTTCGCTGCCGGCATCGGTGGATGTGGAAACACCCCCCTCTGTCCTGCCGGACATCTCCCCCACAAGGGGGGAGATTGGCCCGTGGCCTGCCGCTCGCTTTTCCGCAGACGCCGAGCGCACTGAAACGTCATCGTCGGCCACAGGTTCGTTATCCGCACTCGTTCCGGCATCCGTGACGATGCCGGCATGCGCGCCATTCTCGGCCACCTTCTCGCTCCGGTCAGACGCAGCCGGCGACGGCGCATCCGTGATCTCCCCCCCTGTGGGGGAGATGCCCGGCAGGGCAGAGGGGGGTGTTTCAGCGGAAGGTGCCGTCTCCGCTTCAGCCTCGGCCTCCAGCAAGGAGAGCGGTACGACGCCTAGATCAGACGTCTCTTCGATACCGGGAAGAACCGCGGCGGCCTCATCATCGTCGGCAACGTCATCCGATGGCCCGCCCGCAGTATCCATCTCTACCGGCGTCACCGGATCGACAGGTGCGACCGGCAGATCCTCATCCCGCGGCTTCGGCTCAAGCTCAGCCTGGACGGCAGCAACATCCTCCGCCTGCTTGGGCGCCTGCTCCGCTACGGGCGGCTCGACAGGCTGCTCGACGGGCTTGTCGCCGAAGGTGAAGACGCGTTTGATGAAGCTTACCATTACTTACAATCCGTTTCGGTCAGGCCGCCTGCTCGTGGGCAGCCATCACCCGCATGTCGAGATGTTTGCCGTTATGTCCTGTAATCATAACGCGCTGAATGTCACGGGGAACCAGCCCCGGCGCTGCAACCAGCGAAAAGTTTTCCGTATGCGCCATGCCGTTGTTTTCGACGACAATGGCCTGCTCCGTCCCGATCATCCGTTCCAGATGCGCATGATGCAACGCCTCGCCGCGCGCACGAAGCCTTGCCGCGCGCTCCTTCACCAGCGCGCGATCCACCTGCGGCATGCGCGCTGCCGGCGTGCCGGGGCGCGGGCTGTATGGGAAGACATGCAGGAACGAAATGCCGGCCTCTTCCGCAAGCGTTGCCGCGCCCTCGAACATCTCTTCCGTCTCGGTCGGAAAACCGGCGATCATGTCCGCCCCGAAGGCGATTTCCGGCCGCAGACGCCGTGCCTGTTCGACAAAGGCCAACGCCTCAGCGCGCGAATGCCGACGCTTCATCCGCTTCAAAATCATGTCGTCGCCATGCTGCAGCGACAGGTGCAGATGCGGCATGAAGCGCTGCTCGTCGGCGATCAGATCCCAGAGGTGATTGTCCGCCTCGATGCTGTCGATGGAAGACAGGCGCAGACGCAGGATTTCCGGCACCTGCTTGAGGAGCGTCTTGGCGAGATAACCCAATGTCGGCTGGCCCGGCAGCTCGGCACCGTAGCTCGTCGCATCGACGCCGGTCAGCACGATCTCGCGATAACCGCTCTCGGTCAGCCTGCGGGCCTGTTCCACCACTGCGCCCATCGGCACCGAGCGGGAATTGCCGCGGCCATAAGGGATGATGCAGAAGGTGCAGCGATGGTCGCAGCCGTTCTGCACCTGGATGAAGGCGCGCACATGCCCGTCGATATGCTTCACCATCTGCGGCGCCGTGGCCTTGACGCTCATGATGTCGTTGACGCGTAGCTTTTCTTCCGCCGAGACGCCGAAATCCGGCAGGCCGCGATAAGAGTTGCTCTTCAGCTTCTCCTCGTTGCCTAAAACGGCATCGACTTCCGCCATGTCGGCAAAAGTCTGTTTTTCCGTCTGCGCCGCGCAGCCGGTGACGATGATGCGCGCATGCGGGTTTTCTCGTCGCGCACGGCGGATCGCCTGCCGTGCCTGGCGCACCGCCTCGCCGGTGACGGCGCAGGTATTGACCAGCACGGCATTGTTGAGGCCCGCCTTTTCGGCCTCGGCCCGCATCACTTCCGATTCATAGGTATTGAGCCGACAGCCGAAGGTTATGACCTCGACGCCGCTCAATTTGCCTTCACCTCGGGCTCTTCGTCACGGGAAAAAGCGCCGGTTTCCGGGTCCACCTTGCCGGACCACTCCCATTCCGCCGGGCCGGTCATGACGACATGATCGTCCTCCCGCCAGTCGATGACGAGCGGCTGGCGCGTGGGCGCCGTGGCGACATCGATCGTCACCCTGCGGCCCGTGCGGCCCGTGCGCGCGGCAGATACGGCAGCGGCACAGGCGGCCGAACCGCAGGCAAGCGTCAGACCCGCGCCGCGCTCCCACGTGCGGGTGCGCAGGCTGTCGCCGGAAGTGACCTGCGCCAGCGTGATATTGGCCTTTTCCGGAAACATCGGATGGTTTTCCAGCATCGGACCGAACCGCTCCAGGTCGAAATTCATCGGGTCCTTGTCGACCCAGAAGATCGCATGCGGATTGCCCATGGACATCGCGGCCGGCGAGTGCAGGATCGGCTTGTCGATCGGCCCGATCTGCAGCTCGATCCGACTGGTATCGACGAATTCCTCGGCAAGCGGGATCCTGTCCCAGGCAAAGACCGGCTTGCCCATGTCGACGGAAATAGTGCCGTCCTCATGCTCCTCAGCGTTCAGGATGCCCGCGACGGTCTGGAAGGTGAAGGTCTTGCGGCCCGTCTCGGAGGCCAGCGCCTGCACCACGCAGCGCGTGCCGTTGCCGCAGGCCTGCGCCTTGGTACCATCGCAATTCAGGATATCGATCCAGGCGTCGGTGCCTTGCGCCTTCGGATCATGGATCGCCATGATCTGGTCGAACTGGGTCGCCGGATCGGCATTGAGCGCGATCGCGGCGGCAGCCGTCACCTTGTCGGTGCGGCCGCGCATGTCGACGACCAGGATCTTGTTGCCAAGCCCGTTCATACGCGCAAATTCGACCTGTCCTGCCATGATGCTGATCCATATGCGGGCGCCAAACCAACAATGGCCCGCTTCTTCAAGGCGTATATGGCCGAAAGCGCCGCAAATTACCAGTGCCGGTGCATGGCCCTAAAGATTGGCGCACCGCCTCATCGCGTGTTAGGGGAGCCGCAAAAGAGGCTTTGATCATGCTCCCTTGGGTTCAACTGGACAGCGCAAGAATACCGGACGATGGCGGCGAACTGCGCCTGAAGCAGCGCGGCCAGGAATTTTCCATCATGCTCGGATCGAACGAGTTGATGAACAGCCAGCTAAGCGGATCGGAAGAAGCGCTTGCCACGCTATCCTGGGAGAAGATCAAGGACCGCCCCAAGCCGTCCATCCTGATCGGCGGGCTAGGAATGGGCTTTACCCTGCGCGCAGCACTTGCGATCATGCCGCCGGACGCGACCGTCACCGTCGCTGAACTCGTCCCTGCCGTGGTCAGATGGGCGCGCGGCCCGATGGCCGAGGTCTTCAAGGGCTGCCTAGACGACCCGCGCACAAAGATTTATCAGGGCGATGTCGGCGAACTCATCCGTGGCTCGAAGAGCGTGTACGACGCCATCCTGCTCGATGTCGACAATGGTCCTGATGGCCTGACGCGGGAGAGCAATGACGCGCTTTACAATACCCGCGGCCTGCGCACGGCCCATCAGGCCCTGCGCCCCGGCGGCGTCCTGTCCGTCTGGTCGTCGGGCCCGGACAATGCCTTCACCAAACGCCTCGACAACTGCGGCTACAATGCCGAAGTCGTCAACACCCGCGCCAATGGCAAGCGCGGCGTAAAGCACGTGATCTGGGTGGCGACTAAGCGGTGACGCGCCTCGTCAAAACAAATTAGCCGAAGATCTCTTCGACCAGACCATGCACGCGGCGGAACGCCGCCTTGGCGCCTTCGGCAGCTTCCAGCTCTTCGGCCTCGGTGAGCGGCAGGTCGTTATAGGCGGCGACGAAATTGCGCCAATGCAGGCCGCGACCGTCCGGATGGCCGGCGAGATGGCGGGCGCCGAAATCATCCGACAGGCCGATCTTGGCCGCTTCCTTGCGCAGGAAGGCGGCACCGAGATTGGAGCCTTCGGCGACATAGACCCAGCCGAGCGCTGCAGCCGATGTCAAGGGACCGGTGGTCGACGAAAGCTCATCGGCAACGCCACCAAGATCGATGATATCCTGCCGCAAGGCCTCGTAGCGATTGCGATCGGCAAGTCCGGGCAGGCGGCGATTGAGATCCTCAGACGCGTAAAGCGGCGCGACATCGGCATGGAACTGATGCTGCACGTCGAGGAACAGGGCATAGCGCTCGCGGCTGGCAAACGGCTCCGCTCGCATGATGCGCTTGTCGAGCGTGTCATGGGTCCCGGTCGTCAGCGCCTTCAGACGCTGGATGCGGGTGGCTTCCGTTGGACGTTCGAGCTCGATCTGCATTTCTTTCCTCACGCACTCATGTTTTCCCATGAAGCAAATCGAACGGGGTCACGTCAAGCCGGACGCGAACCCGGAACCTCGAAAATTTCACCCGGCCGCATTGGGCGGAACCGCTCGCGGGCAATGCCGCGGGCATCGAGTGCCGCATGCAATGCCTCGACCGGCTGCTCGATGCCTTCGTCGGTCAGCTTCACCGTGCCCCAGTGATGACCGGCAACGAAGGAAGCGCCGCAAAGTTGCATGCCCTCGACGGCCTCTTGCGGATTCTGGTGCTGGGATTTCATGAACCAGCGCGGCTCATAGGCGCCGAAAGGCAGATTGGCGAGGCGGAATGGCCCATGCTTCTCGCCCGCGGCGCGGTAGTTGATGCCGTCGTGAAAACCGGTATCGCCGATATGATAGATCTTTCCCGCCGGCGTCTCGAACACGAAGGCGGCCCAAAGCGCCTGACGCCGGTCGCCGAGCCCGCGCGCCGACCAGTGATGGCACGGCTCGCAATGGAAGGTGACACCCGGACCGAATGTTTCGCTGCCGCCCCAGTCCATGACCGTGACCTTCGCATCCGGCACCTTGTCACGGATGATCGTGTCATTGCCCAGAGGCGTGACGAAATGCGGCTTATCGCGCCCTTGGAGAACCCAGAGTGTTTCGAGATCGAGATGATCGTAATGATTATGCGTAACCAGCACGATATCGATCGGCGGCAGGTCGCCGATGCGGACGCCGGGCGGATTGACCCGCTTCGGACCCGCGAATGTGAAGGGGCTGGTCCGCTCCGACCAGACCGGATCGGTGAGAATATTTAGCCCGGCGACCTGGATCAGCATCGAGGCATGGCCGATCATGGTGACGACCACGCGATCCCCGGCAACACGGGTCTCCGGCACAGCCTGCGGAAACGGACTGGCAAACGTATCCGGCCAGGGAATATTGCCGTTGCCGAATTTCCACCTCAAAAGATCGAAGCTGCCGCGCGGCTCTTCGCCGCCCGGATTGAAGAAATGCGTCCCGTCGAAATGATCGGAAACGGGACCGGAATAGTATTTGTTGGCGGCCATGGCGCTCCTTGCAGTGATACCGCCGGCAAGCGTGGCGATAGCTGCAAGACCGGACCATTTGAAGAATGTGCGACGGTTCATGAAATCTGTGTAGCAGGAGGTTTCTTCAAGGGGGAGACTGCTCTGGCGCAGAAGAGGACACGATCACGCGACTTCGATACTTCCAATAACATGATACTTAGTCGTGTATTCGCATGAACTACCAAAAATCGGTCCTTGCTCGTGATGAAACGGCGCCTAGTTATTACCCGATATTTGAGGGACGCGTTCGCCTGCGAATGCTTCAGACGGATGGATGGATAATGAATTTTCTCAAGACATTGATGATCGCTGGCGCAATTTCGCTATTCTCTACGGTAACCTTTGCCCAGGAGATCCCCGCGCCGGTACACGGCGTGACCTTCGACGAATGGGCCTCGGCAGCAGCGCGACTTTCCAACAAGACCAGCGAGGACGAAGTGCTGAAAACGCTGTCCATCGACAAGCAGCAGTTCGAAGAGGTCAACGAGAGCTTCAGCAAGGCCCTGAAGGACGACAAGGACTTCAAGCTGATCACCTATTATGGCCAGGCCTTCAGCAACCTGAATGCGGGTCGCTTCGCGGCAAACAGCCAGGAGACGGAGCGCAAGCTGAAGACCTTCGAGGATTATGCGCGCTTGTCCGGCCATATGCAGGCTGCGACCGAGGCCGGCGTCGATCCGCAGAAGGTTCTGGAAGAACATCACCTGACGACATTCGAGTTCAGCCAGGACGGCACCTACTGGATCGGCAAGCTGCGCGAGCAGGGAATGGCCGGCGATAGCGCCGCCATCCTCAAGTGGAATGAGACGATCGCCGCCTACAAGGCGGAATACGCCGCCCGCTACGCCAAGAAGTAACCTCGCAGGGGCGCCGCCCTCATTGGATGGCGCCCCCATGGTCGGCAAAACAGGCCGCCACACCTTGACTCCCAGTCCCATTTCCTGTTTAAGCCCGGCGATCTGCTGACAAGTTCTATGACTTGGAGCCACCGACCGGGACCCCTCGAGGTATAAATCGATCCCGGAGGTCAACATCCGACAGCGCGTTGCGCCCTCGGGTGCTTTTTGGCTTTGCGTCTTGTTTTTGCCGGCAAAAGACCCGACGTTTCCGAACAATCCCCGGAAGCGAAGAAGGAAGACACGATGTTTGAAAACCTCCAGGACCGTCTTGGCTCCATTCTGAATGGACTGACCGGCCGTGGCGCATTGAGCGAAGCGGATGTCTCCGCCGCCCTGCGCGAGGTTCGCCGCGCGCTCTTGGAAGCCGACGTGGCGCTGGAAGTCGTGCGCGCCTTCACCGACAAGGTCCGTGAAAAGGCCGTCGGCGCCGAAGTACTGAAGTCGATCAAGCCCGGCCAGATGGTCGTCAAGATCGTCCATGACGAACTGGTCGAGATGCTCGGCTCCGAAGGCGTCGGCATCGATCTTCATGCCGCCGCTCCCGTCGTCATCATGATGGTCGGCCTGCAGGGCTCGGGCAAGACGACCACGACCGGCAAGATCGCCAAGCGGCTGACCGATCGCGAGAAGAAGAAAGTGCTGATGGCGTCGCTCGATACGCGCCGCCCCGCAGCTCAGGAACAGTTGCGCCAACTCGGCGTACAGACGCAGGTCGATACGCTGCCGATCATCGCCGGCCAGTCGCCGACCGATATCGCAGCCCGCGCCGTGCAGGCGGCAAAGCTCGGTGGCCATGACGTCGTCATTCTCGACACCGCCGGCCGCACCCATATCGACGAACCGCTGATGCAGGAAATGGCGGAGATCAAGCGGAAGTCCAATCCGCATGAAATCCTGCTCGTCGCCGACTCGTTGACCGGTCAGGACGCCGTCAACCTGGCGCGCAACTTCGACGAGCGCGTCGGCATTACCGGCCTCGTTCTGACCCGCATGGACGGCGACGGCCGTGGCGGTGCAGCGCTTTCGATGCGCGCCGTCACCGGCAAGCCGATCAAGCTGATCGGCGTCGGCGAAAAGATGACGGAGATGGAGGAATTCCATCCCCGTCGCATCGCCGACCGAATCCTCGGCATGGGCGACATCGTTTCGCTGGTCGAGAAGGCTGCCGAAAACATCGACGCGGAAAAAGCCGCGGCGATGGCCAAGAAGATGCAGTCGGGCAAGTTCGATCTGAACGACCTTGCCGACCAGCTGCGCCAGATGAAATCGCTCGGCGGCATGGGCGGCATCATGGGTATGATGCCGGGCATGGCCGGCATGAAGGACAAACTCGCCGCATCCGGCATGAGCGACAAGGTGTTCGACCGCCAGATCGCCATCATCTCCTCGATGACCAAGGCCGAGCGCGCCAACCCCGACATGCTGAAGCATTCCCGCAAGAAGCGCATCGCCGCCGGCTCCGGCTCCGATGCTGCGGAAATCAACAAGCTTCTGAAAATGCACCGCCAGATGGCCGACATGATGAAAATGATGGGCGGCAAGGGCAAGGGCGGCATGATGAAGCAGATGATGGGCGGCCTTGCCGGCAAGATGGGCCTCGGCGGCGGCATGGGTGGAATGGGCGGAATGCCCGACCTCTCCAAGCTCGACCCGAAACAGCTCGAAGCGCTGCAGAAGCAGGCGGAAGCCGCCGGCCTCAAGCCGGGCGGCGGCATGCCCGGTGGCCTCGGGGGCGGAATGGGTGGTCTTCCAGGCCTGGGTGGGGCGAAGCTCCCCGGCCTCGGCGGCTTCCCCGGCCTGCCCGGCAAGAAGAAGTAAGGAGTAGCGACGATGGTTGACCCCGAGATCAAGGCACGGCTTTCAAGCTACCGCCAGTCGATCGACAACATCGACGCAGCTCTGGTGCATATGCTCGCCGAGCGCTTTCGCTGCACCAAGGAAGTGGGCGTTCTCAAAGCCCAGCACGAATTGCCGCCGGCAGACCCGGCGCGCGAGGAATACCAGATCGAACGCCTCCGCCGCCTGGCGAAGGAAGCCAATCTGGATCCGGATTTCGCCGAGAAGTTCCTGAACTTCGTCATCAAGGAAGTCATCCGGCATCATGAAGCCATCGCCGCCGAACACGGCGGTGCGAAGTAAGAGCATGACCGAGCCCGCCTGACGGCGGCCTCAAACCAACCGCGGCCCGTCGAAGGCGGCTCGTGACAACCAATGGCCCACCGGATGGTGGCCCCAAACAAGACCCGACCCGCCTGAAGGCGGCCATCGGAAACCAAGGAGTAAAACAATGTCCCTGAAGATTCGTCTCGCCCGCGGTGGCTCCAAGAAGCGCCCGTACTACCACATCGTCGTTGCCGACGCCCGTTCGCCGCGTGACGGCCGCTTCCTCGAGACCGTTGGTTCCTGGAACCCGATGCTCGGCAAGGACGACGAAAAGCGCGTTGAGCTGAAGGCCGAGCGCATCCAGGAATGGATCGCCAAGGGCGCCCAGCCGACCGACCGCGTTCTGCGCTTCCTCGCCGACGCCAACATCGCTACCCGCGATGCCAAGAACAACCCGGAAAAGGCAAAGCCGGGCAAGAAGGCGACCGAGCGCGCTGCTGAAAAGGCTCAGAAGATCGAAGATGCCAAGGCAGCTGCTGCCGAAGCTTCCGCAGAATAATAGCTGCGAGTTCACAAACGACGGGCGGTGCGGTGACGCGCCGCCCGTTTTGCTGTTTTCATTAGGCGCGATCCGCTTTAAATGAGCGCAGCTAAATGGAAAGACCGGATGACCAAGCTCGAAAACCCCATCCTCATGGCGACGATCGGTGCCGCTCAAGGCCTCAGGGGCGAGGTGCGCGTCCGCTCCTTCACCGATGACCCGACGGCGCTCGGAGAATACGGCCACCTCTACGCTGAAGACGGACGGGTCTTCGAGATCCTGGAAATCCGCGAGGCGAAGACTGTCGTGATCGTCCGCTTCCGCGGCATCAATGACCGCAATGCTGCCGAGGCGCTGAACGGCCTGGAACTGTTCATCGAGCGGGACAACCTGCCGGATGATGAGCTTGAGGACGACGAGTTCTATTATGCCGATCTCGAAGGCCTGGAAGCGGTCGATGCCAGCGGCAAGAGCTACGGCACGGTCAGCGCCGTCTTCGATTTCGGCGCCGGCGATCTTCTCGAACTGAAAGGCCCGGGCCGCCGCCCTGCCCTCATTCCGTTTTCCGAGGCTGCGGTTCTCGAGATCGACCTCGAAGCGGGCAAGATCCTGATCGACCCGGATGCAGCCGGTCTGATCGAAAACCCCGACGACGAAGGAAAGGGCTTCGGCCTTCCTCCCAAGGGCAAGTCCAGGGACAAGGAATGACCTTCCGCGCAACGATCCTGACGCTCTACCCGGAAATGTTTCCGGGCCATCTCGGCTATTCTCTTTCCGGCAAGGCGATGGAGCGCGGCGACTGGTCGCTCGATACGGTTCAGATCCGCGACTTCGCCGGGGACAAACACCGCACGGTGGATGATACCCCCGCCGGTGGCGGCGCCGGCATGGTGCTGAAGCCGGACATCCTGGCAAGCGCGATCGATTCCCTCGATGCCGACACACGTCCCCGCCTGCTAATGAGCCCGCGCGGCAAGCCCTTGACCCAGAAGCGCGTGCGCGAACTGGCGGACGGCGAAGGCGTGGTCATCGTCTGTGGCCGCTTCGAAGGCGTAGACCAGCGGGTGATCGACGGACGCCAGCTCGAGGAAGTCTCGATCGGCGACTACATTCTTTCCGGCGGCGAGCCCGCGGCGCTGACCGTTCTCGACAGCGTCATCCGCCTCCTGCCGGGCGTCATGGGCAATGCCCATTCCGGCACCAATGAGAGCTTCGAGCACGGCCTGCTGGAACATCCGCATTATACGCGTCCGCAGGTGTTCGAAGGCATGGAGATCCCGGCGGTGCTTACCTCCGGCAATCACGCCGCGATCGAGAAGTGGCGGCTGGAACAGGCGCTGCGCCTCACCGAAGAGCGTCGGCCCGATCTGCTGACGGACGACTGATCCACATCAACCCGTGACGAAATAATAGACCGTCAGCGCCGTGCCCACCGCCACCACGCACGAGCGCAGCACCATCTGCGGCACGCGACGGGCAAGCCAGACGCCCGAATAGCCGCCAAGCGCACCGGCAGGGATCATCACCAGCGCCTGCGGCCATGCCACCACGCCGCCGCCGATGAAGACGACGATCGCCACGGCGGCAATCAGCATGGCGAAGAGGTTCTTCATCGCATTGAGATGATGGTAGCTCCCGCCCGTCGTCAGCCCCAGCACCGCCAGCATCATGATGCCCATGCCGGCGCCGAAGAACCCGCCGTAAATGGCGTTCAGAAACTGGCTGACGATGCTGGTCGGCGTGTTCGCGCTGTGCTCCGCCGTCACCTTCGGCTTCAGCCAAGGTCCGGCGGCAAAGATTGCGGTCGCCGCGGCAAGCAGCCACGGCACCAGCGCCCTGAAGGACGGATTGTCGAGCGACAGCAGGATAAGCGCGCCGGCGAGTGCGCCGAACAGCGAAACCACGCCGAGCACGACGACGCTGCGCCAGCGATGCATGATCTCGGCGCGATAGGCGAGCGTCGATGTCACGTAACCCGGAAACTGGACGATCGAGGACGTGGCATTGGCGGAAATCGGCGGAATGCCGGCAATCGTCATTGCCCCGAAGGTCAGGAACGTTCCTCCTCCCGCTATGGCGTTGACGGCGCCCGACAGGAAGCCGGCCGCGGCCAGCAGCAGCATCATCGTGATTGTCATTGGTGTTTCCTCTTCCCGAAAATCGGGATATCTGCTTCCAGCCGGTGCATCAACGGCCTTTGGCGGCAAAAAATCGCGACAACGGGATGACAAATGCTCGGGCTTGGTGTATTGCCGCCCGCGGAAATGGGATTATTCCCGTCGACCAGCAACAAAGAATGGCGAATTCGCCTGCCGCAAGGCACGTCGCGAGGCCCTCGGATGAGGTGACCAAGGACGTTGGCGCTCTGGCTGTTTCAGAAGAACTGAAAAGGTTTGACCGATGAACATCATCCAGCAGCTGGAAGCCGAACAGGCAGCCAAGATCGAAGCTCAGCGCAAGCTTCCTGAATTCTCCCCGGGCGACACCCTGCGCGTCAACGTACGCGTTAAGGAAGGCACCCGTACCCGCGTACAGGCTTACGAAGGTGTCTGCATCGCTCGTTCGGGCGGCGGCATCAACGAGAGCTTCACCGTTCGCAAGATCTCCTACGGCGAAGGCGTAGAGCGCGTATTCCCGATCTACTCGCCGCTCGTCGAAAGCGTCGATGTCGTTCGCCGCGGTAAGGTCCGTCGCGCAAAGCTCTACTACCTGCGCGATCGTCGCGGCAAGTCGGCTCGTATCGTCGAGAACACCGGCACCCGCGCCCGCAAGCTGAACGACGCCGAGCGCGCCGCTATCGCTGAGGAAAAGGCACGCCTGGAAGCCGAAAAGGTAGCAGCAGCACAGGCACTGGCCGCCGAAAAGGCAGCACAGGAAGCCGCTGAAGCCAAGGCTGCCCAGGAAGCTGAAGCAGCAAAGGCTGCCGAAGGTTCTGCAGAATAAGAATTGCCGATTACGGCATGAGAAAAAGGCGGCCTCTCGGCCGCCTTTTTTGTTTGTTCGCCCGGAGCAGTTCCAGCAAAAGTGCGTAGCGGTTTTGCGTCCGGAACTGCTTGAAATCAAAGGACCAGAGCGATTTCGCGTCTCGAGGAAAAGCGGAAACGCTCTGGTCGCGGGATTACCGCAAGCCGCCGGGACGGGCCGAAGGCGGAACATCGTCCGAGTGATGGCCAAGCATCTGGCCGACGATGATGACCAGCACCCCGGCCGCCGCAAGGCAGGCTGCAAGGAAGAACATCGGCAGGATATTGCTGCCCGTCGCATCGTTGATCCATGGCACGACGTTCTGGGCGACGAAGCCGCCTAGATTGCCGACCGAGTTGATTGCCGCGATGCCGGCCGCTGCACCCGCGCCCTTGAGGAACCGACCCGGCAGGCTCCAGAAAACCGGCTGGCCGGCAAAGATGCCTGCGGCGGCAATGCACAGGAAGAAGAACTGCGCATAGGGCGAGGCAACCAGCACGGAGGCCGCAAGCGCGATCGCGCCGATAAAGGCCGGGGCGACGATATAAGGCGTCTTCTTTTCCGTCTTGTCGGCGGCAGCGGGGACCACCCAAAGCGCCACGGCGACGATCAGCCACGGAATGACGTTGATGAAGCCGTTCGTCGTGTTCGAGACGCCAAAACCCTTGACGATAGTCGGCAGCCAGTAGCTGAGACCATAGGCTGCGAGCGGGAAGCCGACATAGCAGAGCGCCATCAGGAGCACGCGCGGATTGATCAGGGCCTTGAAGCCGTGATCGGCATCCTTCTCCATCCCCTCGTTTTCCTTGGCCAGCCGGTCCTTCAGCCAGCGCTTCTCCTCATCGCTCAGAAACTTCGCCTTCTCGGGCGTGTCGTCGAGATAGAAGATCGTGACGATGCCGGCGATGACGGCCGGAACGCCGGTCGCCAGGAATACCCATTCCCAGCCTGCCAGGCCGAGCGCGCCGTCGAGGTCGAGCAGCATGCCGCCGAGCGGCGCCCCGATTGCATTGGCAAGTGCGCTGAAGATCATGAACAGCCCGACCATGCGGCCGCGATAGTCCTTCGGGAACCACAGCGTCAGCAGGTAGAGCACCCCGGGAAAGAAGCCGGCTTCGCATACGCCGAGCAGGAAGCGCAGGATGTAGAACATCATCATGTTCTGCGTGAAGGCGAGCGCGATCGTCACGAAGCCCCACGAGATCAGGATGCGCGCAAACCAGATCCGCGCGCCGAACCGCGTCAGAAACAGGTTGGCCGGCACTTCGAAGATGAAGTAGCCGATGAAGAACAGCGACGCGCCGAGGCCATAGGCATATTCGCTCATGCCCAGCGCATCGACCATCTGCAGCTTGGCATAGCTGACGTTCTGCCGGTCGATATAGGCAATCAGATAAAGCAGCCCCAGGAACGGCATCAGCCGCCAGGTGATTTTTGAGATCGTGTTATTTTCGGAAACCAAGGTATTCCTCCGGGCCTGACGGCCAATCCCTTAACTGTCAACGGGAAGTAGTTGCGCCGCAGCATGCGGCAAGGGGTCGCACCTCCATAAGATGCAAAGGCCTGGCTCTGTGATCACCGGTTCCGCTTGCCATCGTCGCGGAATTGGGGACATTTGTGACAGACACATTTTCCGAGGATTGCCCTGATGCTGACCAGACGCACTCTATTCGCGGGCCTCACCCTTGCAGCCCTTGCCCCCGCCGCGGCCTGTGCCCAGGCGCTTCCCGGCCTGAAGGGCCGCACGGTCGTCGTCGTGACCGAAAACGCCTATCCGCCGCTGCAGTTCGTCGATCCGAAGTCCGGCAATGCAATCGGCTGGGAATATGACGCGATGAACGAGATCGCGAAGAAGTTGAACTTCAAGGTCGAATACCAGAACGTCTCGTGGGACGCGATGATCCAGGCTGTGTCCGACGGCCAGTACGACATCGGCATGACCGGCATCACCATCAAGGACGACCGCAAGGAAAAGGTTGATTTTTCCGATCCCTACATGCGCTCGGAACAGTTCATGCTGGTGCGCGGCGACGAGAAGCGCTTCTCCGATGCCGAGAGCTTCGCCAAGGTCGATGACGCCCTCATAGGCGCCCAGCCGGGCACCACGCCATTCTACACGGCCGTCTATTCGGTCCTGGACGGCAACGAGCAAAACCCGCGCATAAAACTGTTCGAGACCTTCGGCGCCACCGTACAGGCGCTGAAGACCGGCGATGTCGACACGGTGCTGACCGACGGTACTGCTGGCAAGGGTTATGTCGATGCCTCCAACGGCGGCCTCAAGCTTATCGGCGGCCCGCTCGGCACCGAGGATTTCGGCTTCATCTTCAAGAAGGGCTCGGATCTGGTAGCACCAGTCAACGCCGCGATCGCGGCGCTTAAGGCGGACGGCACGCTCGACGCGCTGAACAAGAAGTGGTTCCTTGACTACAAGATGGGCCAATGACGGCAAGGCCGCGGAAAGCTCCAGCCTGATGGGCTTCCAGACCCTGCCGGCATCGAATGGCGATGATGATCGCCCCTGGTGGCTTTATGCCTTGATCGTCATCGGCCTTTCGATCGCCGCCGTCATCGCGGTCAACGATCTCTATGCCCAGGTCTTCACCGTTGTCGCGCGGGGCATCTGGGTGACGATCTTCGTCACGATCATCGCCTTCGCGCTCGCCTGCGGGCTCGGACTGCTGATCTCGCTTGCCGGCCTGTCGGACAATATCGCGCTGCGCCAGACGGCGCGCTTTTATGTCGAGGTCGTGCGCGGCGTCCCGATCCTCGTCCTTCTCTTCTACATCGCCTTTGTCGGCGCACCCGGGCTCGTCAGCCTCTATAATTTCGCCATCACGCCGCTGGTCGATGGCGGTTGGATGGAGCCGGCGCAGGTCCGCGACCTCTCGCTCATGTGGCGGGCGATCATCGCGCTGACGATCGGCTATTCGGCCTTCATCGCGGAGATCTTTCGTGCCGGCTTCCAGTCCGTCGACCGCGGCCAGATCGAGGCGGCCATGGCGCTCGGCCTTAGCCGCTCCCAGCGATTTCGCCTGATCGTCTTTCCCCAGGCGATCCGGGTGATCTTTCCGCCGCTTTCGAACGACTTCGTGTCGATGGTGAAGGACAGTTCGCTCGTCTCGGTGCTCGGCGTCGCCGATATCAGCCAGGCCGGCAAGATCTACGCCTCCGGCTCGTTCCGCTTCTTCGAGACCTATTCGATTGTCGCCTATATCTACCTGATCCTGACGATCGGCCTTTCCATCATGCTGAGAAAGGTCGAGCAACGCATGCGCGAGAAAGGGAACCGTCGATGAGCGAACGCAAAAGCGAAGGACTGGCAAAGGTCTACGCCTCGAAATCGGATGCCGAACTGACATCAGCCTATGCCGCATGGTCGACCGATTACGACCGGGAAAACCTGTCCTCGGGCTACAACCTGCCCTTCATGATCACAGCATGGGTCGCGCGTTATCTCGCCCCTGATGCCGGGCCGCTACTCGATGCCGGCTGCGGCACCGGCCTCTCCGGTCCCTATCTGAAGGCACTCGGCTACGGCACCGTCGAGGGCCTGGACTTTTCCGAGGAAATGCTGGCGCTGGCGCAAAAGCGCGGCGCCTATGACCTGCTTCAGCGCGCGACGCTTGGCGAGGAACTTCCCTGGCCGGACGCCCATTTTTCGGGCTTCTTGTCCACCGGCGTGTTCACGGAAGGCCACGCGCCGGCAAAAAGCCTGTTCGAGCTCTGCCGCATCACCCGCCCCGGCGGCTACGGCATCTTCACCGTGCGCGACAAGGTGTTCGATGCCGGCGGTTTTGCCGAGGTCTTCGCCGAACTGGCTGCGCTCGGCATCTGGCAGGCGGTCGAGGAAAGCCCGCTCTGGCGCTCCTATGCGATCGACGAGCCGGACGTACTGGTCAGGACCTACGTCTTCCGGATCAACTGAGATCAGGTTTCCCTGATCACGAATCGATCGCGGCCGGCCGCCTTCGCCTGGTAGAGCGCCTCGTCGACCGCCCTCAAGAGGCCGAGCCTGTCGGACCCCGCATCGGGGGCAAGTGCGACCCCGATGCTCAGCCTTGCGCTGAGCAACATGTCTCCCACGACGAAGGGACGGCGGAATTCGCTGAGCAGCCGCTCGCACAGTCCGGACAGCGCCGCGACATCCGGCGGGTCAGGCACGAAGATGGCGAACTCGTCGCCGCCCATACGCACGACGACATCCTGCGCCCGCACGCATTCGCTGATGCGCTTTGCGGCATGGGTCAGAACCTCGTCGCCGGTGTGATGGCCGTAACGGTCGTTGATTGTCTTGAACCCGTCCATGTCGAGATAGAGAACGCCGAAACCCTGCTGCGACGACAGCGCGTTGCTGAGCATCACATCGATCAGGGAGACGAGCGCCGACCTGTTGTAGAAGCCGGTCAGCGGATCGGTCATCGCCGCAAGCTTCAGCTTCTCCTCGGCGAATTCCATCAGGAAATTGGCCTTCTGCAGCCGCAGCAGGCCGCTCGCGACATCGGCGAACTGGCGCAGTTGGCGGATTTCGTCATCGTTGAAATCGCGCGGCTTCGTGTCGATCAGGCAGAACGCACCGACCGGCAGCTCGGGATCGAGCGATATCGGCGCGCCGGCATAGCTGCGAAAATGCGGCTCCCCGGTAACGAAAGGCATGTCACGCAGTTCGGGATGGCGGGTCATGTCGGGAATGACGACGACCTCGTTCTCGAACACGACGCGCGAGCAGATCGACGCATCGCGCGAGCAGGCATTGATCTGGATACTGCCCACCTGGCAGGTGACGCGCTGCCAGTCCTCGTCAACGATATTGACCGCTGCGACCGGGCTGCCGAACACGTCCTTGGCGAGCTGAACCAGGGACGTCAGCTCCGGCGTGGAATAGCCATCGGGAGCGATCAACGCCCGGACGGATTGCAGGCGTTCAGCTTCATTGACAGGAAGCTGGACTGTGAGAGCCATAAGCTCCTCCTTGTTTTCCATCCGCGGCGACGCCAACTATGGCCTCGAAGGTTATGCAGGTTTACGAACTTTAGGCTTGTGGCATGCACACCCTTTCCAGACAATTGCCGCGACCTCAAAAAACTGCTATGGCAACGCCCATGGGATCGAAATTCGGATGCCTCGCGAACAGATTTATCGTGCTGCAGGACCACAAGCGTCTGCCGGCACGCTTCTTCGCGCGCGTCTCCGGTGCGCTCAACAGCCGACTTAGCTGACGGCCGCATTTGCGGCCCGTGCCGCGGCAACACGTTTTTGCCGAAATCCCGTCTCTTCTTTCAAAACCTGTTCTTCAACGGATGGCAGCCATGAGCGCACCCCGCACCCTGTACGATAAAATCTGGGACGACCACGTCGTCTCCGAGGACGAAAACGGCACCTGTCTTCTCTACATCGATCGTCACCTGGTTCACGAGGTGACGAGTCCGCAGGCTTTCGAAGGTCTGCGCATGGCTGGCCGCAAGGTCCGCGCGCCGGAAAAGACGCTTGCCGTCGTCGACCACAACGTCCCAACCTCCGCTGATCGCCATCTCGGCATCAAGAACGAGGAAAGCCGCATTCAGGTCGAGGCACTGGCGCAGAACGCCCATGACTTCGGGCTGGAATATTACTCGGAGAAGGATATCCGCCAGGGTATCGTTCACATCGTCGGGCCGGAACAGGGCTTCACCCTGCCGGGCATGACCATCGTCTGCGGCGACAGCCACACCTCGACCCACGGCGCCTTCGGCTCGCTGGCCCACGGTATCGGCACGTCCGAGGTCGAGCATGTTCTGGCCACGCAGACGCTGGTGCAGAAGAAGGCGAAGAACATGCTGGTGCGCGTCGACGGCGCGCTGCCGGCAGGCGTCACCGCCAAGGACATCATCCTCGCCATCATCGGCGAGATCGGCACCGCAGGCGGCACCGGCCACGTCATCGAGTTTGCCGGCGAAGCGATCCGCTCGCTGTCGATGGAAGGCCGCATGACGATCTGTAACATGACGATCGAAGGCGGCGCCCGCGCCGGCCTGATAGCGCCGGACGAGACGACCTTTGCCTATATCAAGGACAAGCCGCGCGCGCCGAAGGGCACGGCCTGGGATATGGCCGTCGACTACTGGAAGACGCTGCATACGGATGAAGGCGCCCATTACGACAAGGTCGTCGTTCTGGATGCCGCCAACCTGCCGCCGATCGTCTCCTGGGGTTCCTCCCCGGAAGACGTCATCTCCGTCGAAGGCGCCGTGCCGAACCCAGACGACATCCAGGACGAAAACAAGCGCACGTCGAAATGGCGCGCGCTCGATTATATGGGCCTGAAGCCGGGCACCAAAATGACCGACATCACCGTCGACCGCGTCTTCATCGGCTCCTGCACCAACGGCCGCATCGAGGATCTGCGCGCCGCCGCCAAGGTTGTCGAGGGCAAGAAGGTCGCCTCCACCGTCAACGCCATGATCGTGCCGGGCTCCGGCATCGTCAAGGAACAGGCGGAAGCCGAAGGCCTCGACGTCATCTTCAAGGAGGCCGGTTTCGAATGGCGCGAGCCTGGCTGTTCCATGTGCCTTGCCATGAACGACGACCGTCTGAACCCGTACGAGCGCTGCGCCTCCACCTCGAACCGCAATTTCGAAGGCCGCCAGGGCTACAAGGGCCGCACCCATCTGGTCTCGCCAGCGATGGCGGCGGCAGCTGCGGTGGCAGGACACTTCGTCGATATCCGCGAGTGGAAGTGAACCAATGACGGTGAGGGGGCATATCCCCTCACTTGCGATTTCTAAGACTTAGCCTTCGGCTAAGACTTGAAATCGCTTTCTCTCCCACAAGGGGAGAGATATCGGCGACCGCGGCACACTCGACGCCCTACCTCTCCCCTTGTGGGAGAGGTCACAAAATCAAGATCTTAGCTTCAGCTAAGTCTTAGATTTTGTTGGTGAGGGGATACTCTCAAGCTTCACCCCACCACCTTCACCACCGTCCCCTTCCGCAAAAACGGCAGCAACCGCTTCATATCCCGCGGATGCACCGCCACGCAGCCGGCCGTCGGCTGGTAACCCGGCTTGATCAGGTGGAAGAAGATCGCCGATCCGCCATAGCGTTTGCGCGACGCTATGTTCCAGTCCATCACCAGGCAGATATCGTAGAGCCCGTCCGCGCGCATCATCTCCTCATGGCTCGGCTTGAACGGCGCCTTCACCAGCCGGTTATACGCCGGATGCTTCGGCTCGTCGCACCACAGCATGTCCTTGCCGATCCGCCGCATGGGCAGCGCCGTGGGCGGCAATCGGACGCGCTCGCCTCGGGTGAAACCGGAAATGAGCTTCATCGATGCGATCGGGGTTGCGCCATCCCCTTCCCGCTTGAAGGCCGTGGTGCCGGACCGGCCGATGGCGGCGCGAATCGTCAGGCCATCGATCGAAATGATTGCCCGCTGTCGATTGCCGGGTGCCGTCCTCACGGTAATGACCGATCGCTCTGTTACAGTCTGCACACGGAAAAGCGGCATTTTCTCACGAGCTTTTGCTTTGAATATGATTTTGTTTGAAATCATAGCATGTTGGGAATTAGATCGAAGAGCCCTAAATACGCATGGAATGCGCCGACTTGACCGGCGCCGAGGCACGACGGGCGATACGAAAGGCAAGAACCGAATGGCAAGAACGATACTTTTGGTCGATGACGACAACGATCTGCGCGAGACGCTGGTCGAGCAATTGTCGTTATACGACGAGTTTTCGCTGTTGCAGGAAGAGAATGCCACTAAGGCCATGAACACGGCCAAAACCACCCAGGTCGACCTGCTGATCATGGATGTCGGCCTTCCCGACATGGATGGCCGCGAGGCCGTCAAGCTCCTGCGCAAGAACGGCTTCAAGGCGCCGATCATCATGCTGACGGGCCACGACACCGATTCCGACACCATTCTGGGTCTCGAAGCCGGCGCCAACGACTATATAACCAAGCCGTTCCGCTTCGCCGTTCTTCTCGCCCGCATCCGCGCGCAGCTGCGCCAGTACGAGCAGAGCGAGGACGCGACCTTCACCGTCGGCCCCTATATCTTCAAGCCGAGCCAGAAGCTCTTGACCACCGATGACGGCAAGAAGATCCGCCTCACCGAGAAGGAAGCGGCGATCATCCGCTATCTCTATCGCGCCGGCCAGAAGGTTGTCACCCGCGACGTGTTGCTGGAAGAGGTCTGGGGCTACAATTCCGGCGTTACCACCCATACGCTCGAAACCCACGTCTACCGGCTTCGCCAGAAGATCGAGCGCGATCCGTCCAGCGCCGAAATCCTGGTCACCGAAAACGGCGGCTACAAGATCGTTCCGTAATGGCGCTGAATGACGATATCCAGCTTCTGTCCCAGGTCCCGCTGTTCCGGCAGCTGGACGGAGATCAGCTGCGCCTGATCGCCTTCGGCGCCGAGCGGCGGTCGCTTGCGGAGGGTCAGGAACTGTTTCGCGAGGGCTCGCCTGCCGAAGCAGCCTATATCGTCGTGCGGGGCAGGATCGGTCTCTACGCCATGGACCGTATGGGCGACATTCGCCACCAGAAGGATGTCGGTGCAGCGACCCTGCTTTCCGAACTTGCGCTGGTGACGATGGTCGAGCGGAAGTTTACCGCGGTTGCTGCATCGGACTGTGAAGTGCTGAAGGTCAATCGCCAGCTGTTCCAGCGGCTTCTGGAGGAATACCCCCAGGTCGGGCGCCTGATCGAAGCGCGCATCCGGGAGAATATCGCCGGCCTCGCCAAGGCGGCGGCGGCGATGGAACATCGGTTCCGGTAAGTCCCTTCCGCGAGGCCACAGCCCCTTGCTCAGGTGCCACAACCTTTTTCTCACCCATCACCCGGCCATTGAACGAGGCAATCCCCCTCTAGCCTCTCCCCCACAAGGGGGAGAAGAGTCGCGGCAATCGCCTGGCCCAATTCAAACTTGGCCAAACGGCACTGCCTGCTCCGAATAGCTTCGGCGGAACGGCCGGGTTAAGCCCTCCCCCTGTGGGGAGGGTTTGGGAAGGGGCCTTTTACGTTCGTGAACCCCGAAACCCTCAGAACTTGAACGTTGCCGTCACCGGCACGTGGTCGGACGGCTGGTTCCAGCCGCGGGCTTCCTTCAGGATGTCTATGCTCTCCAGGAACGGACCGAGATCCGGCGACGACCAGACGTGGTCGAGGCGGCGGCCCTTGTTGGCGGCCTCCCAGTCCTTGGCGCGGTAGCTCCACCAGGTGTAGATCTTTTCCGGCTCCGGCGTGTGCTGCCGCATCAGGTCCAGCCAGCCGCCCTTGGCGATGACCTCCTTCATGCCGTCGGTCTCGACCGGCGTATGGCTGACGATCTTCAACAGTTGCTTGTGCGACCAGACGTCGTGTTCCAAAGGCGCAATGTTGAGATCGCCGACGAGAATGGACGAAATGCCCGGCATCGCATCCGCCTTCAGCACTTTCATCTCCTCAAGGAAATCCAGCTTGTGGCCGAATTTCGGATTGATCGTCCGGTCGGGTTCGTCACCGCCGGCGGGCACATAGAAATTATGCAGCCGGATGCGCCGAGAGCCCCGCTCGAACAGCGCCGAGATGTGCCGCGCATCGCCGACGCCACAATAGTTCTGGCGGTGATCCTCGGTGAGCGGGATCTTCGAGGCGATCGCTACCCCGTGATAGCCCTTCTGCCCGTGCACGATGATGTGCTGGTAGCCGAGATCCTTCAGCGGCTGGTAGGGAAACTCCGGCTCCTGGCACTTGATCTCCTGCAGGCACAGGATATCCGGCTGGTTGCGCACGATGAACTGCTGCACGATCGGCATGCGCAGGCGCACCGAATTGATGTTCCAGGTGGTGATGGAGAATGTCATGCGTGGATGCCCTGCCCTTTATTGTCGCCGAGGTTTAGAGCGATTCACCCGGGGTGAGAAGCAAAAAGGGCCGCACCTTTATCCGGCGCAGCCCTTTGCGATAATCGATGACGCACCTGGCGCGATTACTTCCGTACCTGGTCATAGGGAACGGTGAACACGCGCTCGTCGAAGCCGACGCCGGTCTTGACGTTGTAGATCATGACGGACGTGTCCTTGCCCTGATTGTCGGTGATCGTCCACTGACGCAGGTCATAAGTCTTGCTGTCGAACATCATGGTGATCGTCGAATCGCCGAAGATCGTCTTGTTGCCGAGCACGATTGTGGTGAGGTCACTCTCTTCCTTCACCCCGCGCACGGCATCATTGGTCAAATCGATCTTGTCGGCCAGAAGCAGCGTCAGCGGCGTCTTGGACAGCGGGTATATGTCCCAGGTCTTCAGCTTGATATTGCCGACGACGACATTGCGGCCATCGGCTATGACGCGCAGCGGCGACGGGTCGTCGAAATTGAAGCGCAGCTTGCCGGGACGCTCGATGAAGAACTTGCCGCCCGTCTGTTCCCCGCGCGGGCCGAACTGGACGAACTCGCCCATCATCGTCTTCACCGAGGAGAAATGGTCGGCGATCTTCTGCGCGGCGGCCCCGCCAGCGCCCTGGGCGCGCGTGACTGTCGGCATCATCGCCGTGGCCGCAAGCCCGAACAGGCCTGCCGAAAACTGTCTGCGGTCGATCCGGATGGAAAGAGCGTTCTTTTCTTTGGTCATTCTGGTCTCCATCCACCTGCACTGGGCCGCAAACGCGGCGTCTTGATGACGGGCCGAGAGCGAAATTTCTTAGCCTCAGCCCGATCACGCAAACCTGACCGCTAGAGAATGTCGGCTTCGGTCGGCACGAGGATCTCGCGCTTGCCGGCGTGGTTTGCCGGTCCGATCAGCCCTTCCTTCTCCATCCGCTCGATCAGCGAGGCGGCGCGGTTATAGCCGATGCCGAGGCGCCGCTGGATGTAGGAGGTCGAAGCCTTGCCATCCTGCAGCACGACAGCGACAGCCTGGTCATACGGATCGTCCGAATCGCCGAGATTGGACGTGCCTGCCGGGCCACCGCCACCGCCGTCTTCATCCTCGTCGTCGGCCGTGATCGCTTCGAGATATTGGGGCGAGCCCTGCGTTTTCAAGTAGGCGACGATGTCCTCGACCTCGTTATCCGCAACGAACGGTCCGTGGACACGCTGGATGCGCCCGCCGCCGGCCATGTAGAGCATGTCGCCCTGTCCGAGCAACTGTTCGGCACCCTGTTCGCCGAGGATCGTGCGGCTGTCGATCTTCGACGTCACCTGGAAGGAAATGCGGGTCGGGAAGTTGGCCTTGATCGTGCCGGTGATGACGTCGACCGAGGGACGCTGCGTCGCCATGATGACGTGGATGCCGGCCGCACGGGCCATCTGCGCCAGGCGCTGGACGGCGCCTTCGATATCCTTGCCGGCAACCATCATCAGGTCGGCCATTTCGTCGATGATGACGACGATATAGGGCATCGGCTCGAGATCGAATTCTTCCGTCTCATACATCGCCTCGCCCGTCTGGCGGTCGAAGCCGGTCTGCACGGTGCGGGTCAGGATCTCGCCCTTGTCCTTGGCCTGCTCGACGCGGGTGTTGAAGCCGTCGATATTGCGCACGCCGATCTTCGACATCTTCTTGTAGCGCTCTTCCATCTCGCGGACGGTCCATTTGAGCGCGACGACGGCCTTCTTCGGATCGGTGACGACAGGTGAAAGCAGATGCGGGATGCCGTCATAGACGGACAGTTCGAGCATCTTCGGGTCGATCATGATCAGGCGGCACTTCTCCGGCGTGTAACGATAGAGAAGCGACAGGATCATCGTATTGATGGCGACCGATTTACCCGAGCCGGTGGTACCGGCAACGAGCAGATGCGGCATCTTGGCGAGGTCGGCGACGACGGGCTCGCCGCCGATCGTCTTGCCGAGCGCCATGGCGAGCTTCGCCTTGCTGGTCTCGAAATCCTTCGAGCCGATCATCTCGCGCAGATAGACCGTTTCGCGGGTGCGGTTCGGCAGTTCGATGCCGATCGCGTTGCGGCCGGGCACGACGGCAACGCGGGCGGCGATCGCGCTCATAGAGCGGGCGATGTCGTCGGCAAGGCCGATGACGCGGGACGACTTGATGCCCGGCGCCGGCTCCAGTTCGTAAAGCGTGACAACGGGACCGGGACGCACATGGATGATCTCGCCCTTAACGCCGAAATCCTCCAGCACGCCTTCCAGCATGCGGGCATTCTGTTCCAGCGCGTCGGCGGAAAGCGATGCGTCGCGGGCAACAGCCTTCGGCTCGGCGAGCAGATGGACCGAGGGAAGCTGGAACCCGTCGGGACGGATGAAGGAGCCCTGCGCATCACGGGTGACCCGCGCACTGGGCTTTGGCGGGGCTGCCGCGGGCGTGACACGCGCCGAGCGTCCGCCGGCACCCTGCGGTGCGCGGGACGTAACGAACGGCGCTTCGTCGTCCTCGTCGTCGTCAGCCAGAATGCTTGCGGGCCGTTTCGGCATGTCGTCCATGTCGAACGGCGGATCGTCGTAATCCGACATCGGCGGTGCCGAGACCACGCGGCGAGACGGCGCGACATGTTCTCCATCACCGTCCAGCGACGGCTCTCGGCGGCGCGTATTGACCGCGGCAGACTTTGGCCGAACCGGCTCGTTCAGCGTACCGAACTCGTCGTCGTTAAAGTCATAAGGCTCTTCGTAGGCACTGCGCGCTTTCGGCTTGATCCCGAACAGGCGGCGGAAACGCGCCTGGGTCGTGTACCAGTGATGCGCGACGGCGCCGAGCGGCAGGATGCGCTCGAGCAGGCTGCCGCGATCGTCGTCCTCGTCCTCCTCGACCTCCTCGCGCTTGGCGCGGGAAGCGACCGCCGGCACAGGCTGGTCGTCATCCTTGATGTCATATTCCAGCGGGTCGCCGACAAGGCCGGAGGCAAACAGCATCAGCCAGATGCACGGAAGGGTGAAGATGCAGCCGAGCACCATCGCCACCATGCCGGTCGGATAGGCGCCGACGAAAAGCGCCGGGAAGCGTAGGATCATGTCACCGATGACGCCGCCGATCCCGTTCGGGATGGGCCATGTCTGCGGCGAGGGAAAGCAGCCGAGCGTGGCCGACGCGAGGATCGTGCCGCCACCCCAGGCAGCAAGCCGCGCCGGAATGCGGTCGAACCGGCGGCCGGAGATCAGCGCCAGCGCGAAGGCAAGAATCGGCAAGAGCGCGAGGATGCTGGCAAGGCCGAAGAACTGCATCATCAGGTCGGCAAATGTCGACCCGCCGACGCCGAGAATATTCGTCGGCTCGTTGTCGGTGGCGTAGGAGAAGCTCGGATCGGCAATGTTCCAGGTCGCCAGCGCCGCAACCGCGAGCGCCAGGCCGAAAAAGATGCCGAAGCCGGCAAGCGCCAGCGTCTGGCGCAAGACGAAGGAGCTGACGACCGAGCGGGTGGACCGGTTTGTCAGTGCCGCCGAACTGCTTCTGCCCATCGTATCTGCCCGTCGTCCGTGAAAATCAACAATGCGAGAAAATCGGCAGATGCCGCCACGCAATTCCACCAGAGCCTAACGCGGCGATGGTTAACGCAGCTTTAACCACGCGCCAGAGGGCCGGTTCTCCAAACGAAAATGGCCCGGAAAACTCCGGGCCATCTCGATCGGAAGGCAGCAGCCGGCCGAGGCCGGCTGTCCCTCTTAGTTGTGGTAGGCAGCTTCGCCGTGCGACGCGAGGTCGAGACCTTCGCGCTCGGCTTCGACCGGAACGCGCAGGCCGACGATCAGGTCGACGACCTTGTAGATGATCAGCGAGCCGATACCGCACCATGCGATGGTGACGAGAACAGCGTAGAGCTGGGTCATGAACTGGCCGCCCATGGTGACGCCTTCGGCATAACCGATGCCACCGAGCGACGAGGATGCGAAGATGCCGGTTGCGAGAGCGCCGAAGAAACCACCAACGCCGTGGACGCCGAAGACGTCAGCGGTATCGTCGTAGCCGAACTTGTTCTTGATGACGGCGACGAAGAAGTAGCACAGCGGCGAAACGATGATGCCCATGATGATGGCGCCCATCGGACCGGCAATGCCGGCAGCAGGCGTGATGGCGACGAGACCGGCGATCATGCCCGAAACGGCACCGAGCAGCGAAGCCTTGCCGCGGGTGAAGGTTTCGACGACGCACCACGAAAGCACAGCGGCAGCCGTGGCAACGAAGGTGTTGACGGTTGCGAGCATCGCGCCGCCGGAAGCTTCGAGGTTGGAACCGGCGTTGAAGCCGAACCAGCCGACCCAAAGCATGGCGGCACCGACGAGCGTCAGCGTCATCGAGTGCGGAGCCATCATGTCCTTGCCGTAGCCGGTACGCTTGCCGATCATGATTGCGCCGATGAGGCCTGCGAGACCTGCATTGATGTGAACGACCGTGCCGCCTGCGAAGTCAAGCGCGCCCCAGCCGAAGATCAGGCCGTTGGCATCCCAGACCATGTGGGCGATCGGGAAGTAGACGAAGGTGACCCACAGAAGGCAGAACAGGATGGACGCGGAGAACTTGATGCGCTCGGCAAACGCGCCGACGATCAGGGCAGGCGTCAGCGCTGCGAAGGTCATCTGGAACATCACGAAGATGAATTCCGGAATGACGACGCCGTCGGAGAAGGTTGCGGCGGTGGAATCCGTCGTGACGCCCGATAGGAACATCTTGGCAGTACCGCCCCAGAAAGCGGACGTACCGCCGCCGAAGGCGAACGAATAACCGTAGATGACCCAGATCAGCATGATGGCCGAACCGGCGACCGTGCACTGCATCAGGACGGACAGCATGTTCTTGGCGCGCACGAGGCCGCCGTAGAACAGCGCGATACCCGGCATCAGCATGAAGAGGACGAGAAGGGTGCAGATGAACATGAAGGCGGTATCGCCCTTGTCCGGAACCGGAGCGGCAGCAGCAGCCTCGGCCGCCGGCGCTGCAGCGTCCTGCGCGAAGGCGACGACTGGCGCAAGGAAGGCTGCAGCGGCAGCGCCCATGCGTCCGAGGTTAGAAATTCTGGTCAATTGCATAGCTTGAAAACTCCCCTGTAAGCCGTGCTTAAAGCGCTTCGGTGTTGGTTTCGCCGGTACGGATGCGCACGGCCTGCTCGATCGAATAGACGAAGATCTTGCCGTCCCCGATCTGGCCAGTCTTCGCCGCAGAAGCGATCGATTCCACAGCCTTGTCCACGAGGTCGGACGGCACGGCGATCTCGATTTTCAGCTTCGGCAGAAAACTTACGGCATACTCGGTGCCGCGATAGATCTCGGTATGTCCCTTCTGGCGTCCGTAACCTTTGACTTCGGTAACGGTCAGGCCCTGGATACCGACAGCCGTGAGTGCTTCGCGCACCTCATCCAGCTTGAACGGCTTGATAATGGCCATCACGATTTTCATCTGGCTTCCCATCCTTTGTTGTCTCGGCCTTAAGCCGACTCTCCTGATCACCGGCATGCGCCAGCGACTGGACCTCTACATTCAAAGGGCGTGCCAGTTTCGAACGGGACTTAAGTCATTGAAAAATAAAGGCGCAAAGGCGACCTGCCAGAAAACAGGCAGGCAGGCGTCATAAAGACGCCGAAATGCTGTGCGTTAACCCTGATTATGCACAAAAACTAGTCATTTGCCTTTTTGCGAATCAGCCCCTCCTGGGCCACCGACGCGACAAGGGTACCAGAACGTGTGTAAAGGCTGCCGCGCGTCATCCCGCGGCCACCCGATGCGCTGGGACTGTCCTGACTGTAGAGCAGCCAATCATCGAATTCCACCGGGCGATGGAACCACATGGCGTGGTCGAGGCTGGCGACCTGCAGGCGCGGGTCGAAGATCGATGTCCCGTGCGGATAGAGCGACGCATCCAGAAGCGTCATGTCGGAGAGATAGGCAAGCACCGCCGCCTGATAGGTCCGCTCCGCCGGCACTTGGCCGAGCGTTCGCACCCAGACATCTTGGCGGGGTTCCAGCTTGTCCGTCGTCAGGTAATGCGCCAGCGACACGGGACGCAGCTCGATTGGCCGCGGACGCTCCCAGTATCGACGGATCGCCTCCGGCGCCTTCTGCAGGAACCGTTTGCGAAACTCTTCCTCGTCCATCAGCTCTTCCGGCTGCGGAACGGCGGGCAGCTCGATCTGGTGATCATACCCCTCCTCGTCCCGCTGGAAGGAGGCCGACATGGAAAAGATCGCCTTGCCGTGCTGGATCGCAACCACCCAGCGGGTGGCGAAGCTTGATCCGTCGCGAATGCGATCCACCTGATAGATGATCGGCACGGACGGATCGCCGGGCCGCATGAAATAGGCATGCAGCGAATGGACGAATCGGTCGGCATCGACAGTCCTTTGCGCCGCGACCAGCGCCTGGGCAATCACCTGGCCGCCGAAGACGCGCTGCCAGCCGACATCCGGGCTGGTGCCGCGATAGAGGTCGTGCTCCAGCTGTTCCAGGTCGAGCGTCCGGATCAGTTGCTCCATGGGGGTAGAATGATCGGAAGGGCGCGACATTTTTGATTTACTCCGGCAATAGGAAGCGACGGTCGGATGATCTATATCGGGATCGTTGATGATCACAAGACTGACGGGAGCCAGGCAGATGTTGGACATGATGGTTGTAGGTGGAGGTTATGTCGGTCTGGGGGCGGCGGTGGCCGTCAAGCAGGCCGCACCGCATCTCTCCGTCGAAGTCGTGGAGGCAGCCCCGGCCGGCGTCTGGGAAAAGGATGAGCGCGCATCCGCGATCATCGCCGCCGCCGGCAAGATGCTGAACGTGCTGGGCGTCTGGGACGAGATCGTCGCGCAGTCGCAGCCGATCAACAAGATGATCGTCACCGACAGCCGCACCTCCGACCCGGTGCGCCCGGTCTTCCTGACCTTCGACGGCCGGATCGAGGACGGACAACCCTTTGCCCATATGGTCCCGAATGTCGCCATGGTTCGCGCGCTGCGCGGTGCCGCCGAGCGGCTCGGCATTGCAATCCGCCACGGCCTGTCCGCCACCAGCTTTGCCACCGAAAGCAACTGCACGACGGTGACGCTGTCCGACGGCTCGACCATCGAGACCCGCCTCCTCGTCGCCTGCGACGGCGTCCGCTCCAAGCTGCGCGACATGGCGGGCATCAAGACGGTGACGTGGAAATACGGCCAGTCCGGCATCGTCGCGACCGTTGCCCACGAACGCCCGCATGAAGGCGTCGCCGAGGAACATTTTCTGCCGTCCGGCCCATTCGCGATCCTTCCGCTGCCGGGCAACCAGTCGTCGCTGGTCTGGACCGAGCGGACCGACGACGCCGACCGGCTGGTCGCCTCCGATGATCTGGTATTCGAGGACGAATTGCAGCGCCGCTTCGGCCACAAGCTCGGCGAACTGACGCTTGTCGGGGGTCGCCGTGCCTTCCCGCTCGGGCTTACCCTGTCGCGCGCCTTCGTCGCACAGCGTTTTGCACTCGCCGGTGACGCGGCCCACGGCATCCACCCGATTTCCGGCCAGGGCCTCAACCTCGGCTTCAAGGATGTGGCGGCGCTCGCCGAAACCGTCGTCGAGGCTGACCGTCTCGGCCTCGATATCGGCTCGCTCGCGGTTCTCGAGCGCTATCAGACCTGGCGCCGCTTCGACACCTACCGCATGGGGGTCACGACAGACGTCTTGAACCGCCTCTTCTCCAACGACGTGACGCCGATAAGGATAGCCCGTGACTTCGGCCTCGGCCTCGTCGAGCGCATGCCAAAGCTGAAGGATTTCTTCATCGGCCAGGCCGCCGGTACCACCGGCGAAGGCCATCCGAAGCTTTTGGCCGGTGAGGCAATCTAAGCGACGGCAGGCCTCCCGACAGGACGGCATTCTCCATCGTGATCCTCGGGCTTGTCCCGAGGATCCAACCACGTTTCCATAAACCGAGGCGTAGCAGATGCCCGGGACAAGCCCGAGCATGACGGATTCTGCAGCAGAATCTCAGTCTTCCAGCTTGCGCGCTTCCGAGACCAGCATGATCGGAATACCGTCGCGGATCGGATAGGCAAGCCGCGCGCCTTCCGACACAAGCTCATTGCGCTCGCGATCGAACACGACCAGCCCCTTGGTCAGCGGACAGACGAGAAGGTCGAGGAGCTTTGGATCGACTTTGCTCAGCTTTTCGTCCACGCGCACCTCATTGGAGAATCGTATCCGTATCCGCGAGCCCGCGTGCGAGCAGGATCTCGGTTATCGCAATCAGCGTGTCCGCCCGCGTCTTGAGATCCGCCGCCTCGAGCAGCGCCTGTTTCTCCGCCGGGCCGAAGGGCGACATCATCGAGAGCGAATTGACCAGCGTGCGGTTGCCAGCGCGCTCGATGCTCTCCCAGTCGGCCTCCAGCTTGTTGGCGTCGAGATAGGCCTTGAAGACGCGCAGCAGTTCCCCGCGATCGACCGAAGCCTCGTCGTCCTCCTCCGTCAGGTCCGACATGAAGGGCGCGAATTTGAAGACGCGATAGGGCTGTGACCCTGCGACCTCATCCAGCAACCGGAAGCGGGCCACGCCACCGAGCGAAGTGATGTAGCGTCCATCGCCCGTCTCGGCGAAGGACGTGATGCGCCCGATGCAGCCGACCGTGGCCAGCGCCGGACGAAGCGGATCGCCGCTGCCCGCCTCCTCCACCAGCGACGGCTGGATGACCCCGATCAGGCGGTCACCCAGAAGCGCGGCATCGAACATCGACAGATAGCGCGGCTCGAAAATATTGAGCGGCAACTGACCGCCCGGCAGAAGCAGGGCCCCGGTCAGCGGAAAGACCGGCACGATTTCCGGCAGGTCCTCTCGCTTCAAGTACCGTGCGTTTCCCACATGCATCAGTCAGTCACCTCCCGCAGATCATTCCGTGCAGCTGTTGCCACTGAGGTGTAATCTGGGGCTCTTGCCGGCTAACGCAAGTCTGCCGGCAGCGCATTCAATGCGGTTTAGGAAAACAGAATGGACGAAAGCCGGCGCCGGGCCGCGATTGTCGCAGGATCCTTCGGTCCCCAGACCTCGAAAAACTGCAGCAATTCCCGGCGCGCGCCGTCGTCGTCGAACGTACGGTCCTTGCGCATGATGGTCAGAAGGTGATCGGCCGCCTGCTCGCGTTCGCCCTGCACATTGAGGATCTTGGCAAGCTTCATCCGCGCGTCGTGATCGTCCGGATTGGCCGACAATTCCCGCTCCAGCGCCACCGGATCGCCGAGCTTGCGCGCTTCCTCGATCTGCTCGAGCTTCTTCGCCACGGCCTGGACGGCCGCGTCGCCCGCCATTTCTTCCGGCAGCGAGGCGAGCATCTGGCTGGCGCGCTCCGTCTCGCCCATGGCGATCAGGCACTGCATCATGCCGGCCGCGGCCTTGGCATTGTCCGGATCGGCCTGCAGGACGGCACCGTAAAGCCGGGCGGCACCCTGGATGTCGCCCGAAGCGAGCAGTCCCTCGGCTTCAGCGAGAACGGACTCGATTTCGGCAGCCTGGTCGGCGCCGGCCGGGCCTGCAAGCTTGTCGATGAATTCGCGCACCTGGCTTTCCGGCACCGCCCCCATGAAACCATCGACCGGCTGGCCGTTGACGAAGGCTATGACGGCCGGGATCGACTGGATGCCAAGCTGGCCGGCGACCGAGGGATGGTCGTCGATATTCATCTTGATCAGCCTGACGCGGCCCTCGGCTTCGTTGACGACCTTTTCGAGCACCGGGGTCAGTTGCTTGCACGGACCGCACCAGGGTGCCCAGAAATCGACCAGGACCGGCTGGTTGCGCGACGCTTCGAGAACGTCCTTGGCAAAGCCTGCCGTCGTCGTGTCGCCCACATAACCGCCGGCAGCGGCCTGTGGCGCTGCATCCACAGGTGCTGCTGCGCCAAAACTGGTCGAGGCATTCATCTGGCCGCCGTAGCTGCCGCCATAGGACCCGGAATAAGGGTTGTCGCTGCCGCTCATGAGTGTTCTCCCGGGAACCTTTGTGGTTATCAATTCAAGGTCAAAACATCGTATGTCAGTCGGTGACTTTCAAGACAAGCGGCGTATGGCCGGTGGCTTCCAGAAACCGGATCAGATCGTCGCGGCCGATCGAGGTCGTCGCGTCGTTGGAAAGCGGATGCCCGTTGATGGTATCATAGTGCATCAGATCTTCATCAAGAACAAAGGTAACGTTGTTGCCGGTATCGCAGAATGCGCCGAACACCGTCACCGATCCGGGCACGACCCCGAGATATTCGAGCATCATTTCCGGCTTGCCGAACGACACGCGGCTGGACGCACCGATCACCTTGTGGACCGTCTTCAGGTCGACGGTCGCATGTTCTTCGACCGTCAGGACGAAATACCGGTCCTTCTTGTCCTTCACGAACAGGTTCTTCGTGTGCCCGCCCGGGATCTCGTCGCGCAGGCTCTGCGATTCGGAGACGGTGAACACCGGGGCATGGTTTTTCGTCGTTTGGGGAATGTTGAGGCTGTCGAGGAAGGCGAACAGGTCGGCGGCAGTCTTTTGCATGATTTCGGTCATATCCGGGGAAGAGATTGGCGGGAGATCGGGACTATAGAGAGAATGCGACAGGGGGAAAAGATCTCATCCCCAGCCATCCGCCCAATGAGCGCTACGCCGGAAGCCTTACATTCCAAGGGGTTTGGCGATCGGCCAAAAAATCTTCATCGCGATCGTCATTTCCCTGTTGCATTTGAAAATCGGCTGGGCCATATAGCGCCCGTCGCCGGCAACAAGCCGCGGCGCCACGGTCCCCACTACCACAGGGACTGACGGATTGATGAGCGGGTGTAGCTCAGTGGTAGAGCACAACCTTGCCAAGGTTGGGGTCGAGGGTTCGAACCCCTTCGCCCGCTCCAGTCCCTCCCAACGGACATTTTCGATACAGAACAAGACGCCTCAGGCGTCTTGTTCTGTATGTCGACATAGACCGGCCGAAGCCGATCTTTATCCGTTACCCCTTCGAAAACACATACTCCGTTTCCTGCCGAAGTACCTCGCCGGGACGTAGCACCGCGTTCGGGAAATTCTCGTGGTTGACTGCGTCCGGCCAGACCTGAGTTTCCAGGCAGAAGCCGGCATAGGGGCCGTAGCGGCGACCGTCGAAGCCCGGGACCGGCACGTTGAGCATCACGCCAGCATAGAACTGCACGCCGGGCTCGGTCGTGCGCACTTCCAGCGAGACACCCGAATAGAGGCTGCGCACCAGCGCCACCGAACGTTTTTCGACCCGTTCGGGCGATAGGCAGTAATTATGGTCGAAAGGCACCTGGGCGCCGTCTTCCAGCGTCCGCCGCATCGGTCCCATCTCGCGCAGGTCGAAGGGCGAGCCTGTCAGGTCCATCAGTTCGCCGGTCGGGATCAGCCGATCATCGACCGCCGTCAGCTGGTCGGCGGCGATCATGATGTCGTGGCCGAAGACGTCCTCGCGGCCGTCGAGGTTGAAATAGGAATGCTGGCAGACATTGGCCGGCGTCGGCTGGTCAGCTTCCGTCTCGTAAATCACCGAGAGAACGCCATCGGCCTTGAGCTGATACGTGACAGTGGTGGTGGAATCGCCCGGATAGCCAGCGCGGCCATCGGGATCAACGATATCGAGCACCACCTTGTCGGCTTCATACTCGACGATGGACCAGTGCCCGCGCCCGATCCCGTCCGAACCGCCATGCAGATGGGTGACACCGCGCTCGTTGAGCTCCAGCTGATAATCCTTGCCGTCGATCGAGAATTTTCCGTCGCCGATGCGGTTGGCGCAGCGGCCGGGCGTCGCGCCGAAATAGGGCGAATGAGCAGGATAGGCATCGAACGCCTCAAACCCGAGCACCAGCGGCGGTTCGTGGCCGTCGAGGCGAAGATCCTGGATGACAGCGCCCCAGGTCAGGACATGGGCCGTCAATCCGCCTCCGGCGATACGGACGCGATAGACGGGCTCTCCGTCCCTCGTGGTGCCGAAGACCTCGAATGCCTGCTCTGCCATGATATTCCTCCGCATGGCGCCGCAAATCGACATGGACATGCGGCGATGGGGGGCAAACTGCGCGATTTGAGAAGGTGCCGCAACGAAAATCGGCGTCTTCAAACCGTCATATCATGGCACTGGCACATAGACCGCGGGACCGAGCCAGCCCCTATTCCGTGCCGATCTTGTCGAGATCGTAGGGCGTCGTCTGGTAGATCTCGTTGATCCAGTTGCCGAACAGCAGATGCGCATGGCTGCGCCAGCGGTTCTGCGGCGTCAGCGTATCGTCGTTATGGGGGAAATAGTCATGCGGCATCTTGATCGGGATGCCGGCATTGACGTCGCGGAAATATTCGTCGGCCAGCGAGGTGGAATCGTATTCGACATGGTTGAACATGTAGAGCCGGCGGCCGGCCTTCTCATGCACCAGGCACAGGCCCATTTCTTCCGATTCCATCAGGATCTCGAGATCGGCGGACTTCTCGACATCCTCGCGGCGCACCTCCGTCCAGCGCGACACCGGCACCTGGAAATCGTCGGAAAAGCCGTTGAGATAGACGGATGCAGGCGCCAGATTGCGGTGACGGTAGACGCCGAATGCCTTCTCTTCCAAAGCATGCTTCGGCACGCCGTGGAAATGGTAGATCGCCGCCATCGCGCCCCAGCAGACATTCATCGTCGAATGCACGTTGGTCGCCGTCCATTCGAAGATCTGCCTCATCTCGTCCCAATAGGTGACGTCCTCATAGGGCATGGTCTCGACGGGCGCGCCGGTGATGATGAAGCCATCGAACTTTCTGTCCTTCACTTCCTCCCAGGTCTCGTAGAAGGAAAGCAGGTGCTCTTCGGACGTGTTCTTCGCCTTGTGGGTGCCGAGCCTGATCAGCGAGAACTCGACCTGCAGCGGCGAGGCGCCGACAAGCCGCGCCATCTGCACCTCGGTCTTGATCTTGTTCGGCATCAGGTTGAGCAGGCCGATCTGCAGCGGGCGGATGTCCTGACGCAGCGCGGCCGTGTCGGTCATCACGCGCACGCCCTCGGAGACGAGCGTCTGAAACGCAGGAAGCGTATCGGGAATCTTGATCGGCATGTCATCAATCCACAAACAAAAAGCCGGCAACGAAAAATCGCAACCGGCCCGTGGGAAAGATTTTGAACATCTTCTCGCGGCCCTTTAGCGACTTTTTTTACGTGGCTGCAAGCCGGCCGGCCAAATCACCACGGAAGTTCGACTTCTCAGATAATCCTTACCGCGTCGGCCGTCAATGGTAGCAAAAACGACCGACGCTGCATCAGCGGTTGCTTCCTCGCATGCCGACTTCGGCGGTGTGGTAGCGGCCGTTGGCATTGGGCGGCAGGCTCTGGCAACCGGCCTGGACGACGAGGGCGAACAATAGGATGAGCTTGGTGCGCATGCCGATCTCCTTTTGATCCGTTGAGAAATCTTTACATAGGTCGATCGCGCCGGACTTGGACGATCGCGCCCATCACGTCTTCGTGCCCTTGCCGCACGCCGTCAGCAAAGTTTTTCACCCATGCACGCCATCTGAAGCGAGCAGGCGCTTTGCCTTGGCCGGCCTATGCGCTAAGGGCTTTGCCGATGAACCTTTCGACCTTCACCATCCTGCTCGGCGGAAACCTGACCGTCACCGATCGCGTCAGAGATGCGATCGCGGGAAGCCGTGTCATTGCCGCGGACAGCGGCATGCGCCACGCGCTGGAACTGGAGGTGACGCCGGAGCTTTGGGTGGGCGATTTCGATTCCTCGGATGCCGAGCTGATCGAGCGCTTTCCTGAGGTTGAGCGCAAGACCTATCCCCTGGCCAAGAACGAGACCGACGGCGAGATCGCGACGGCCGAGGCGATCGAACGCGGTGCGACGCGGCTGATCCTCATTGGCGCACTCGGCGGGGAGCGGTCCGACCACGCGCTCCAGCACCTCCTGCACGCCATGGGCCTTGCCGAACGTGGCTTCGACATATTGCTAATGTCGGGAGACGAGGAGGCCATTCCCTTCCTGCCCGGCACGAAGACCGTCAACCTGCCCAAGGGCGCGCTCTTCTCCGTCCTCGGCTTTTCCGCCCTTAAAGGCCTCGACATTCTCGGCGCGCGCTATCCGCTGAAGGATTTCTCGCTGCCCTTCGGCTCGTCCCGCACCGTTTCCAATGTTGCGGAAGGGCCGGTCGAATTCCATCTAAGAGAGGGCAAGGCGATGATCCTTGCCCGTCCCCACGACTTTTCCGGAGCATAAAAGGTCCTCATGGCACCTCCCATTCTCAAGCTTGACGATATTGTCCTGACCTTCGGCGGCACACCGCTTCTGAACGGCGCCGGCCTGCAGGTGGAGCCGGGCGACCGCATCTGCCTTGTCGGACGCAACGGCTCGGGCAAGTCGACGCTGATGAAGATCGCAGCCGGCATGGTCGAGGCCCAATCGGGCGAGGTCTTCCGCCATCCGGGCGCGACGATCCGCTACCTCGAACAGGCACCCGATTTCGGCGACTACACGACCGTGCAGGCCTATGCGGAAGCGGGCCTTGGCCCGGGCGATGATCCCTACCGTGTCACCTATCTGCTGCAGCATCTCGGCCTGACCGGCGAGGAAGACCCGAACCGTCTTTCCGGCGGTGAATCCCGCCGTGCGGCGCTTGCCCGCGTCATGGCGCCGGAACCGGATATCCTGATGCTGGACGAACCGACCAACCATCTCGACCTGCCGACCATCGAATGGCTGGAAGACGAGCTGCGCCGTACCAAGAGCGCACTCGTGCTGATTTCCCACGACCGTCGCTTCCTCGAAAAGGTCTCCACCGCCACTGTCTGGCTCGACCGCGGCACCTCACGCCGCCTCGACCGCGGCTTTGCCCATTTCGAAGCCTGGCGCGACGAGGTTCTGGAAGCCGAGGAGCTGGAACAGCACAAGCTCGGCAAGGCGATCGAGCGCGAAGAGCACTGGATGCGCTACGGCGTCACCGCGCGCCGCAAGCGCAACATGCGCCGCGTCGGCGAGCTGCAGGCCATGCGCTCCGCCTATCGCGGCCACAAGGGTCCGCAGGGTTCCATCCAGGCTTCAGCAACCGAAGGCAAGGAGAGCGGCAAGCTCGTCATCGAAGCGGAAAACATCACCAAGACCTATGACAAGCCGATCGTCGCGCCGTTTTCGATCCGCGTCCATCGCGGCGACCGCATCGGTCTCGTCGGCCCGAACGGCGCCGGCAAGACGACGCTTCTGAAGATGCTGACCGGCCAGCTGGAACCGGATGAGGGCTGGGTCAAGCTCGGCACCAATCTGGAAATCGCCACGCTGGACCAGAAACGCGAGGATCTCGATCCGTCCGACACGCTGTCCCATTACCTGACGGACGGTCGTGGCGAAACGCTTCTCGTCAATGGCGAACAGCGTCATGTCGCGGGCTACATGAAGGATTTTCTGTTCCAACCGGAACAGATCCGCACGCCGATCAAGAACCTTTCCGGCGGCGAACGCGCCCGGCTGATGCTGGCGCGGATCATGGCCAAGCCGTCTAATCTTCTGATCCTCGACGAACCGACCAACGACCTCGACATCGAGACGCTGGACCTGCTGCAGGAAATCGTCGCCGGCTATAACGGCACCGTCATCCTCGTCAGCCACGACCGCGACTTCCTCGACCGCACCGTGACCTCAACTATCGCGCCGGCGGTCCCGGATGCGCCCGACGGCCGCTGGATCGAATATGCCGGCGGCTATACCGACATGCTCGCCCAGCGAAAGGGCGCCCAGGAAGAGCGCCGCAGGGCGGAGAAGGCTGCGGAAAAGCCGAAGGCAGAAGCAGCCTCGTCTTCAGACGCGCCAAAAGCCAAGGGCAAGCTTTCCTACAAGCAGAAATTCGCACTCGAAAACCTGCCGAAGGAAATGGAAAAGGCCGAAGGCGAGATCGCCGCGCGCGAAAAGAAGATGGCCGATCCAAGCCTCTTCACCAAGGATCCCGCGACCTTCAACAAGCTGGCGGCCGAGATGGAAAAGCTGCGCGAAAAGGTGACCGCCATGGAAGAAGAGTGGCTGGAACTGGAAATGCTGCGCGAGGAACTGGAAGGATAACGTAACTATTTGTTAGTATTAACAGATAGTTACTAACAGAAAAGATTGTCCCGCTGCGGAACAATACCCCTGTTCATGGCGTTCGGTTGGCAGTTCGGTTGTTGAAGTGAGGCAGCCGCAAAGACTGAACTGAACCGAGATGAACTCTGGGAGATGTCCAATGCTGACAAATGTATCGCGTCGTCGGCTGGCCAGTGAGGCAATGAATCAGCGCGTATTGATCATCGAGGACGAGTTTCTCATCGCCCTTGATGTTGCCGACACGATCGAACATATGGGTCTGAAGGTCGCCGGTTTTGCCAGCGCCCGAAAGCAGGCGATCGCGCTCGCCCCTCTGGCAGATATCGCATTCGTCGACGTCAATCTCTCCGATGGCCGCACAGGCCCCGAGATCGGCCGCGAACTGGCCGAGCAATACGGCCTGACGGTCGTCTTCATGACCGCCAATCCGGATGACATCGCGAATGGTGTCGACGGCACGCTCGGTGTTCTCACCAAGCCGGTCCTGCCTGAAGTCGTCGAGCAGACGGTGGATTATGCCCTCGCCAACCGCCTGGGCGGCATGGCGATCGTGCCGCGTGACCTGAAGGTGTTCCAAGGCAATCGTCACTGAATTCAGAATTCCGGCATGTATTCGACATGGACTTGTCGGATACCTGCTGCATGATCCGTCTTTGAGGATATGGCGCTCGCTCCGGGGCGCCGTTCCAATGGAGGACAGACAGCATGTGCATGATCTTCGTCAACCTGCCGGTCACAAACCTCGAGGCGTCAACCGCCTTCTACACCGCTCTTGGCTTCAACAAGAATCCCGACTTTTCCGACGACACGGCGAGCTGCATGGTCGTCAGCGAGCAGATTTACGTCATGCTGCTGACTCACGACAAGTTCAGGACCTTCATCAACGGCGAGATCGCCGACGCGAAGAAGACGACCGAAGTCCTGACCTGCCTCTCGGCAACCAGCCGCGATGAGGTGGATGGCTTCAAGCAGAAGGCCCTCGCCGCCGGCGGCGCCGACTGGAAGCCAAATATGGAAATGGGCCCGATGTACGGCTGCAGCTTCCAGGATCCCGACGGCCATGTCTGGGAAGTGATGTATATGGATATGTCCGGCGTCTGATCGACCTGCGCCGCAATATTGTCGCTCCCAAGTCGCCAACCTGTTGTTTCAGATCATCCGTTTAGGTGGCGCCAAGCCGCCTCACGTCCCCTCGTCCCTGTGCTCGCCACAGGGATCCGGCCGACGCGCGTATGCGTGGCGAGAAACCCTTTCCAGCCCAAGGACTTGGGCTGGCTGGATTCCTGTGACATACCGTGGGCGAAGCCCCAGGAGCACAGGAATGAGGGCATAGGAACAACGGCCGCCCCTCGCCCCCCTTGCCAGCATCCGGCGAGCCCGCTAAATCTTTGCACGCTCTAACGGGGTGCCCTGCGTTTGCAGGGCTGAGAGGCTTGATGCCAACCCGCGGAACCTGATCCGGCTAAAACCGGCGGAGGGATTAGACGGCTCATTACCAGCGCCCTATTCCCCATTTTGAACCATGTGAGGAGGCGCTGATGCGCGGGATTTCGACTTTTCTTCTGGCGGCGGCGGCCGCGGCTTTTGCACCCTTTGCCGCCGAAGCCCAGGACAAGACACTGACCGTCTATACCTATGAGAGCTTCATATCGGACTGGGGTCCGGGCCCGAAGATCAAGGCCGAGTTCGAAAAGACCTGCGCCTGCACGGTGAATTTTGTCGGCGTCGCCGATGGCGTGGCGCTGCTGACCCGCCTGAAGCTCGAAGGCGCTGGCACCAAGGCCGACATCGCGCTCGGGCTGGACACCAGCCTGATCTCGGAAGCCAAGGCGACCGGCCTCTTCCAGCATGCCGGCGTCGATACCGGCATGGTCGAGGTGCCGGGCGGCTATAGCGACGACACTTTCATTCCCTATGACTATGGCCATTTTGCCGTGGTCTATGACACCGAGACCATCAAGAACCCGCCGAAGAGCCTCAAGGATCTGGTCGAGGGCGATGCCTCGCAGAAGATCGTCATCGAGGATCCGCGCACCTCGACCCCCGGCCTCGGCCTGCTGCTCTGGATGAAATCGGTCTATGGCGACAAGGCGCCGGAAGCTTGGTCGAAGTTGAAGGACCGCGTGCTGACCGTCACGCCCGGCTGGTCGGAAGCCTATGGCCTGTTCACCAAGGGCGAAGTGCCGATGGTGCTCTCCTACACGACATCGCCCGCCTATCACATGGTCGAGGAAAAGAGCGACCGTTACCAGGCAGCCTCCTTCTCCGAAGGTCACTATGTCCAGATCGAGGTCGCCGGCATCCTGAAGGACGCAAGGGATCCGGATTTGGCAAAGAGCTTCCTGACCTTCCTCATCTCGCCGCAAGCACAGGACATCATCCCGACGACGAACTGGATGATGCCGGTTGCCGCCACCACCAATCCCCTGCCGGATGCCTTCGGCAAGCTCATCCAGCCGAAGAAGACGCTCCTGCTCGGTTCCGACGAAGTGGCGAAGAACCGCCAGGCCTGGATCGACGAATGGCTGACGGCCATGAGCCGTAACTGAGCCGAGCCGAAACTCGGCTAAGCGGATAGACAAGCATGGTGCAGACGATTGCAGAGCGAAGGCGGAGTTTGGGAGCAGGTATTGCCGCACTCCTCGCCGTCGCCCTGTTCGTCGGCACGGCGGTTGCGACCCTCCTCCTCTGGGATGGCGACCAGTCGGCATCCCGGCTGTTTTCGGCCTATACCTGGCGCATCCTGCAATTCACGCTGTGGCAGGCGACGCTATCCACCCTGCTCTCGGTCCTGTTCGCCATACCGGTCGCGCTGTCGCTCACCCGTCGCCCTGAATTCCCGGGCCGAGTGTGGATCGTCCGGCTTATGGCGCTACCCATGGGCCTGCCGGCTTTGGTCGGCGCACTCGGGCTCGTCGGCATCTGGGGCCGGCAGGGCATCGTCAACGGAGGACTGGCGGCGATCGGGCTGGAACAGCCGGTCAGCATTTACGGCCTCACCGGCATTCTCCTCGCCCATACATTCTTCAACATCCCACTCGCCGTGCGCCTACTCCTCGCAGCGCTCGAACGCCAGCCTGCGGAATACTGGCTGCTCTCGGCCGGTCTCGGCATGCGGCCTCTTTCCGTCTTCCGCTTCGTCGAATGGCCGGCGCTGCGGCGCGTCATTCCCGGCGTGGCGGGGCTAATCTTCATGCTCTGCGCAACCAGCTTCACGCTGGTTCTCGTGCTTGGCGGCGGGCCGGCAGCAACGACGCTGGAGGTCGCGATCTACCAGGCGCTGCGCTTCGATTTCGATCCGCCCCGTGCCATCGCGCTCGCCTTCCTGCAGATCGCCCTGACCGGCGCGATAATCGGCCTCATCGCGCTTCTGCCGGCCGCGACCGACACCGTCAGGGCCGCTGGAAGGAAAATACGGCGCTTCGACGGACAGACCGCAAACACGCGGCTCTGGGACGCGGCCATCGTCGCAGCCGCTGTCTTCTTCATCGCCGCCCCCCTCGCCTCGGTCCTCGCCGCCGGCCTGCGCGCCGACCTTGTGAAACTCGTCACCGGCTCGCTGTTCCTCCGCGCCGCAGCAACGAGCCTTAGCATCGCGATCGCCGCTGGCATGATCGCCGTTAGCGCCTCGCTCGCAATCGTCTCCGCCCGCCAGGCCATTGCCGCCCTACCGGCCAGATCGAGGCCGATGCGGCTGCTCTCGACATCCTTAGCCGGCACATCGTCCCTCGTCCTGCTCGTCCCGCCCGTCGTTCTCGGCACGGGCTGGTTCCTGGTTCTGCGCCCCTTTGGTGATGTCGGCCTGTTCGCGCCTTATCTCGTGGCGCTGATCAACGCCCTGATGGCCCTGCCCTTCGTCATGCGGGTGCTGGAGCCTGCACTAGACGAGCACACCCGCCAGATCTCCCGCCTTGCCGCATCGCTCGGCATGACCGGCTGGCCGAAATGGCGGCTGGTTGATCTTCCCGTACTGCTCAGGCCGATGCTGACCGCCCTGTCCTTTGCCATGGCGCTGTCTTTGGGTGATCTTGGCGCTGTGGCCTTGTTCGGCTCCAGCGATCTCATCACCCTGCCCTGGCTGGTCTACAGCACGCTTTCCAGCTATCGCACCAATGATGCGGATGGTCTGGCGCTGATCCTCGGGTTCGTCTGCCTTGCACTGACCATCCTCGGCACCGCCGGCGACAAGGAAAATGAGAATGCATGACGGCATCGTGCTCGATCAGGTCGAACTCACGCTCGGCACGGCCGGCTTCCTTTTCGATTGCGGCATCGAAAGCGGCGCCATCACCGCGATCGCCGGGCCTTCCGGCGCAGGCAAGTCGACGCTCCTCAACCTGATCGCCGGGTTTGAGCAACCGCGCTCCGGCCGCCTCGTCATCGCCGGATCCGAGCATACGCGACGCCACCCCGCCGAACGACCGATCTCGCTCGTCTTTCAGGATCACAACCTCTTCGCCCATCTCGACATCTTCACCAATGTTGCGCTTGGCGTCAGCCCGTCCATGCGGCTGACGGCGGCGGACAGGGCGAATGTGGATGACGCCCTGACGCGCGTCGGCCTTGGCGGCTTCGGCCGCCGCATGCCCGGCTCGCTGTCCGGCGGCGAGCGCCAGCGCGCGGCCTTCGCCCGTGCGCTGGTCCGCAGGAGGCCGGTCCTGCTGCTCGACGAACCCTTCGCCTCGCTCGACCCTGATCTGCGCGTCCAGATGGCCAAGCTTCTGGTGGACCTGCATCAGGAGACGGGAAACACGGTCGTCATCGTTACCCATGACCGCGACGAGATCAGAAGGGTCGCTGACCGGGTTCTCGTGGTGGAGCAGGGACGGATCGCCCGTCACCTGCGCAAGGCAGAGTTTTTCGACCGGACGGAGCCATCGGCCGCTGGTATGTGAACGCCCGTAAGGAAGCGTGCGGAAGGCCTGCCACAATTTGGACGTGGCCTGATGGCATCGCCCTTGCTCGTAAATTTCTTTTCAAACCCCGCGGAAGATACATATTCATTTAGGAATATCTGTGCAGCCGGCGCGAAAGACGCTAAGCGACGGTTGCGGCAGACGAGGCAAGGCGCGGCTACCTCGACTGATCGCGCAATTCCGGAGATGATGGTGCAAGCGAATACGGAAATCAGGGACGACGCAAAGCAGAAGGTAGCCATGCGGCGTCTACGCGTGCTTCGTCCCATAGCTGCACTGTGCTTTGCCACGACCATGCTTTACGGCTGTCAGTCGATCTTCGAACAGGCCTATACGCCCAACGTCTCGCCGTCGGACAATCCGCAGACCGTCGACCAGGTGCAGAAGAACGACCCGCGCGCAGCCATGGGCGCCCGCGAGCATCCGCGCATCGTCGCAAGCTATGGCGGCGAGTATCGCGACGCCAAGACCGAGCGGCTCGTCGCACGCATCACCGGCGCGCTGACGGCGGTATCGGAAAACCCGACCCAGTCTTTCCGCATCACCATCCTGAATTCGCCGGCGATCAACGCCTTCGCGCTGCCGGGCGGCTATCTCTACGTCACGCGCGGCCTGCTGGCGCTTGCCAACGACGCCTCGGAAGTAGCGGCCGTCCTGTCCCACGAGATGGGCCACGTCACTGCCAACCACGGCATCGAGCGGCAGAAGCGTGAAGAGGCCGAGGTTATCGCCAGCCGTGTCGTCGCCGAGGTCCTGTCCAGCGATCTCGCCGGCAAGCAGGCGCTGGCCCGCGGCAAGCTGCGCCTTGCAGCCTTTTCCCGGCAGCAGGAACTGCAGGCTGACGTCATCGGCGTGCGCATGCTCGGCGAAGCCGGTTACGATCCTTATGCGGCGGCCCGCTTCCTCGATTCCATGGCGGCCTACGCCCGTTATTCCGCCGTCGATCCCGACAGCGACCAGAGCCTCGACTTCCTGTCGAGCCACCCGAATTCCGCCCAGCGCGTCGATCTTGCCCGCCGCCATGCCCGCGCCTTCGGCCAGGAAGGCGTCGGTGATCGCGGTCGGGATTATTATCTCGCCGGCATCGACGGGCTTCTCTACGGCGACAGCCCGCAGGAAGGCTATGTTCGCGGCCAGACCTTCCTGCACGGCAGCCTTGGCATCCGCTTCGACGTGCCCGCGGATTTCCGCATCGACAACAAGGTCGAGGCCGTGCTTGCCACCGGGCCTGGTGAAAGCGCGATCCGCTTCGATGGCGTTGCAGCCGGCGACAATAACAACCTGAGCAATTACCTGACCAGCGGCTGGGTCGCCGGTCTGCAGCCCGAGACGGTGCGCGAAACCACGGTCAACGGCCTGCCGGCCGCCACCGCGCGCGCCTCGGCGGAGCGCTGGGAGTTCGATGTGACGGTAGTGCGGGTGGACCAGCAGATATTCCGCTTCCTCACCGCCGTGCCGAAAGGCACGGCTACGCTGGAAAGCACGGCCGATACCCTTCGCAACAGCTTCCGCCGCATGACGCCGCAGGAAATCGCGTCGCTCAAGCCGCTCAGGATCCGCATCGTCACCGTCGGCCCGAATGACAGCCTCGCCTCATTGTCCGGCCGGATGATGGGCACGGACCGCAAGGTCGATCTGTTCAAGCTGATCAACGCGCTCCCGGCCGGCGCAACCGTGTCGCCCGGCCAGAAGGTCAAGATCATCTCCGAATAACAGATCGGGCTATCCGAAGACCGAACCGGTTTTCGGATAGCCCGATGTTCAGGCGAGTTGCCGAGGTGCGCATGCGCCCCGGCTGGTCGGCACTTAAAATATCAGCAGGCAGCCGCCGCCATCTGCGGATTGGCCGAGACGAGAGCAGACTTCAGCTTCTCGATGGCACGGCTTTCGATCTGCCGCACGCGTTCCTTGGAAATGCCGAGCTCGGCGCCGAGCGCTTCGAGCGTCGCACCGTCATCGGTCAGGCGACGGGCGCGAATGATCTTCTTTTCGCGATCGTTGAGCTTCGTCAGCGCACCCTGCAGCCACTTCAGGCGGCGCTCGCCGTCGATCATGCCGGAAACCTGCTCGTCCGGCAGCGGCTCTCCACTTTCCAGCATGTCTAGACGTTCGCCGCTGTCGTTGTCGCCCGCAATTGTCGGAGCCTGCAGCGACGCGTCGTTGGCAGAAAGGCGTGCATCCATCGTCTGTACGTCGGCGACGCTGACACCGAGCGCAACGGCAATCTCTTCATGGATGGCGCGGGCTGTCAGGTTGGAATCGCCGCGGGCAAGCTTGGCGCGAAGACGACGGAGATTGAAGAAGAGAGCCTTCTGCGCAGAACTGGTGCCGCCGCGGACGATCGACCAGTTGCGCAGGATGTAATCCTGCATGGAAGCGCGGATCCACCAGCTTGCATAGGTTGAAAAACGTACGTCCCGTTCCGGCTCAAACCTTGCCGCCGCTTCGAGCAGCCCTACATAACCTTCCTGTACGAGGTCGCTCATCGGCAGGCCGAAGCCCCGGAACTTCGAAGCCATTGCGATGACCAGACGCATATGCGCAAGTGCAATCTGGTTGCGCGCATTCTGGTCCTGAGCGTCCTTCCAGCGGATGGCGAGATCTCGCTCCTCTTCGCGGGCGAGATATGGAGCCGACATCGCTATCTTGATCATGGTACGGTCTGCGGACATGGCTGTCATTGTCTTCTCCGTCAACGGTTCTGGTCTGACAAAAACAGCGGGATGACCGGAAACAAGCAGCCGCAAGGATGCTGGCGTAGGATCGGATTGGCTGCTTTCGTCCCCCTGGTTGTGACGACCCGGAAAACCCGTAATCGTCATCGTTTTGACGGGAACCAAGGGCAGCGTTACGCAGCAATCAGTTCGCCGTTCCGGCGGGTTAACGCGGCAGTCGAGGAAAAGTTCCAATAAAAAAACCCGGCACAAGGCCGGGTTTTTTGCATGCGTATTTCAACTCGGATCAGGCAGCTTCTTCCTGGGCTTCGTCTTCATCCAGGGACTTGCCGCGCTTAGGGCCCTTGGCCAGATTTACCTCGACGAGGCGAACGGCTTCGGTTTCCGACATCTTGTTCACGGCAGCAATTTCGCGCGCCATCCGATCAAGCGCAGCTTCGTAAAGCTGGCGTTCGGAATAGGACTGCTCCGGCTGGTTTTCAGCGCGATAGAGATCGCGAACCACTTCTGCGATCATGATCAGGTCGCCGGAATTGATCTTTGCATCATACTCCTGGGCGCGACGCGACCACATGGTACGCTTGACGCGGGCCTTGCCCTGAACCACCTTGAGTGCGCGTTCGACGAAATCCGTCTCCGAAAGCTTGCGCATGCCAATCGTCACGGCCTTGGTAACCGGAACCTTCAGCCGCATCTTGTCTTTTTCAAAGTCGATGACAAAAAGCTCGAGCTTCATGCCAGCTACTTCTTGCTCTTCAATCGCGGTAATCGTACCTACGCCATGCGCCGGATACACAATCGATTCGCCGGTCTTGAAGCCCTGGCGTGCAGGGGAATTCTTTTTCTGCTGAGTCGTCATTCGTTTCCAAAACTCCCTTCTACTCACCCATTTCTGGGTCGGGGAAACCGGGTCAGTCAGGCCCGGATGAGACGGGGGAAACCGTCGGGTCACTCCATACTGATCCGCCCAAACGCGCACGAAAAACAGGCCCTTCGCCAAAATGCGACCGTCAGCGCTGCAACGCTGTTATGCCACCGATGGCGCTAGGGCTGGTCTGTTTCTTTCGTGATGTTTTTTGGGCACGCGAGTGCCTCTTTGAGGAACAGTGTCTCTTCTCTACCACAAAAAAGTGCGTAAATCAATAATTTGGTTTTAGAGCGCGCAAAAGACACATCAACCGGTCCTTGCCTATAAATCAAGCAGGATCTGCGTGAACGCAATGATCGCCTTGCCGCGCGCAGCGGCTTACGCCCGGAAAGTCGTTAAGCCGTGTATATGGGATCTCGTCCTGAGCGGTGCAAAATTCGACATCCTGATCAAGGCTTTAGTCGCCGGCATACGATCCATATGGCGCGAAATGGGCAACGGGACGGCACATCCCTGCTCGCCCGTCCGGCAAGACTGCGCCGAAGAGGCGACCGGATCTTCAACCCCACCGCTCCAACCTGCCTCAAACCATCGGGCTGCCGGGATCGAGCCCGAACCTGACGCGGCCGTAAAGTTCGAATGCCCATGTCGGATTGATGCCGGCATGCAGGTTGGCCACGCGGGCATCGCGCCATAGCCTATTGAGGGGGTGATCTTGGAATGCGAAGGAGGCACCGGCTGCACCCGCGAGCATGTCGACCGCCTCCATCGTGAGCTTGTTCGCATAGCCCGCATTCCGCCGAAGCTCCGTCCTCACCGGCAACGATACGGCCGAACCGTCGATGGCGGCCCGTTCCAGAACCTGAACGCATTTTCGCAACAGCAGTTCGGCAGCCTCGATCTTGGCGGTCGCCTCACCGACCTGCAGATGCGCAACCGGAGCTTCGCTCTGCTTTTGATATGGCGTGTAGAGTATGCCCCGCCGTGCGGCCTGCTCTACGAACTCGTCCACCATCGCCTTAGCGATCCCGACGCTGGTAAACGCCAGCTTCGTGAAAAAGAACGGCACCATCGGTATGCGATACAGCGCATGGTCCTCGAGATGCTCGGATTTATAGATACCGGCCATGGCTTGCGCGAGGTCGACAATTCGCGCGTTGGGAACGAAGACGTCCGATACGGAAACACTGTTGCTCCCGGTGCCCCTCAATCCGATAGTATCCCAATCATCGAGTATCTCGACATCGGAAATCGGAACGGCCCCGCCGGCCAGCTCCGCAAGTTGTCCGTCTTCGTCGAAGATCGGTAGCCCCAGGAAAGCCCAGCCTGCATGGCGAATGCCACTTGCGAAGCCCCAAACACCACTGTCGATGACGATACCATCCGCCACCCGGCGGATCTTCGCGGTCTTGGGCTGGAATGCTCCGGCCATATGCACATTCCGGCCTGACGAAAAGAACGACGAGGCAATCTCCTTGCTGTAGAATGCAGCAGCCCCCCATCCGCCGCCGCCCAGCAGGGACACCGTCCACCCGACGGCAGCGTCACCCCTGGACAGGGCAATGACGCAGTCCATCAGCGTCTCGAATGAGGCCTCGTGACCGCCATGGGCGACAGGTGTCAGAATATCGAATAGACCGGCGCTTTCGAGTTCTCCCACAGTGCTGTCAGGCAGCCGGCCAAGCCTGTCTGTTTCCTCGCGCCGGTCCCGCAGGTTTGCTGCGATCGCCTCGGCTGCTGCAACGAGGTCCGGACGGTAGGGAGCCGCTATGCGTGAGGTTTTCTCGGGTGCGGATGTCAGAACGTTCATATGGCTGATTCCTCGGTAAAGGTTACCAGCATATTATTCACGACGTCGCAGGTGCCTTTGTTGCACGACAAAACGAATGAGCTTCAATCGTAACGATCAAAACAGCCATCCTTGGTCTTGCGAAGACGCAGACCAATCTCCGTCTTCGTTTCACACCTTGGAACTGTCGGTCAGTCGCCCTTGCCCGGCTCGGCGGAGAAATACTTCTCGTATTTGCCCTCTTCGCCGTCGACTTCCTTGGCGCCTTCCATCTCGTCCTTCTTGACCGTGATATTCGGCCAGATCTGCGCGAACTCGGCATTGATCTTCAGCCACTTGTCCAGCCCCGGCTCGGTATCGGGCTTGATCGCCTCAGCGGGACATTCCGGCTCGCAGACGCCGCAATCGATGCACTCGTCGGGATGGATGACGAGGAAGTTCTCGCCTTCATAGAAGCAATCGACCGGGCAGACCTCGACACAATCGGTGTACTTGCAGCGGATACAATTATCGGTCACGACATACGTCATGAGGCACTCCACATAGCGCGTTGATCAGGACACCGATTGGGAAGGTCGGGCCGGAGGCGCCGGAGACAAGCAACGCAACCGCTGGAACCAGAGGCGGGCTACCCGGCATTTTCGAACGTGACGTAATGCCTTTGCCGTCCCTTAGCAAGAATAAAGCTTTCCGAAAAAGCGGCGCTGGAAGGTGGATTTTCTAATCGTCCCAAGGATCGACGAAGCGATCGGCGGCCGAACCGCTCGGTCCGGGGAAGAGGCGGTCGGTCTCGCGCCGCTCCTTCTTGGTAGGCCGCCCGCTGCCCTTGGCGCGCTGCGCCTGCTCGAACGCACTCAGCCGCTCGGTCTCCTCGCGCGGCGGCGTCAGGTCTTCGTAGAGAAGTTTGGCTTCCTCATAGGGTCCGCGTCGCTCGCCGCCCGACTTGACGACGAGAATGATGTCGCGGCGTTCGAGCGCAAGCTCGACCCTGTCGCCCGTCTTGACCTGGAAGCTCGGCTGACGGATCGACGCGCCGTTCACCTTCACGTGGCCGCTGTTCAAAAGACCCTGCGCAAGCGAGCGTGACTTCACCATGCGGGTGAAGAAAAGCCACTTGTCGATGCGCTGGCGCGTCTCTGCTTGTGGCTTTTCCGTCATGGCTGAAGTCTTCTTACTTCTTCATCTGCTCCTTGAGAGCAGCGAGTTTTGCGAAAGGTGAATCCGGATCGAGCGGCTTTTCCTTGCGCGGCGGCTTGGCTTCGAAGCGCGCCGGCTGGGAATTCTTGTTGCGATCGTTCCGGTCGTTGCGCGGACCGCCCTCGTGGCGATCGCCGCGCGGCGGCCGGTCACCACGGTTGTCGTTCCGGCGATCACCGCGATTGCCGTCGCGTCCGCCTCGGGCTTCCTGGCCACGTCCCTCGCCACCCCGTCCTTCGCCACCACGGCGATCGTCGCGACGACCACCGCCATCACGACGGCCTTGGGCCGCGTCTTCGCCACCGGCATTGCGCTGGCCGCCCTGGTTGCCACGACGGTCACCCTGACGATCGCCATGCGGGCGTCCGCCACGCTGATTGTTTTCGCGACCGCCGCCCGGACGCCACAGGAGAACCGGCTTGGCCTCCTCGGGCTCTGCAGGCTTCTCGGCCTCGACGGGTGTTTCCGCAGTAGAAACGGCTTCAATAACGGTCTCTTCAGCCGCTCCCGATGCGTTTTCGGCTTCCGCCGATACGCTTTCGATCACCGTCTCGGTCTCTGCGTTCTCAGCTGGTGCCGCTTCGGCAGGTGCAGCATCCGTAGTTTCTTCGGTCACCGTCTCTTCGGCAGAAGCTTCAGCCGCAACAGCCTCGGCAGCCGGCGCTGCAGCGCCATCGACGCTGACAAGATGCGCCTGGGCCTCTTCGGCCGGCACGGCATCGGCGCGGTAGCCGAGGCCCTTCAGGATCTCTTCCATGTCGTCCGGCGTTGCGCCGAGAATGGACAGCATGGCGGTCGTCGCGGTGAACCGGCGGCCGTCATAGGCACCTTCCGGACGCGGCGTCGTGCCGGGCTTCCACTGCAAGAGCGGACGGATGAGATCGGCGAGACGCTCGAGAATGTCGACGCGCACGGCGCGCTTGCCGAGGAAACGGAAGCCTGCGAGCTTGTAGAAGGTCCGCTCGAAGGACGGATCGGCGACAACCGATGTACGACCTGCTGCAAGAGCGGGAATGAGTTCGCCATAACCCGGCTTGTCGAGGCCGTCGTTCTTCAGCGCCCAGAGGAGCGTGATGAGTTCGGCCGGAGCCGGTTTCAGAAGTGCCGGCATGAAGACGTGATAGGCGCCGAAGCGGATGCCGTAGCGGCGCATCGAAGCGCGCGCATCCTGATCCAGTGACTTCACGTCGTCGGCGACATCGCGACGGAACATGACGCCGAGATTTTCGACCAGCTGGAACGCCAGGCCCTTCGCCAGACCCTGCAGGTCTTCTGCGCGGGAAAGGTCGTCGAGCGGCTTCAAGACGGTCGCGATATGATGATTGACGAAGCGCTCGATGCGGGCAAGCACATGCTCGCGGGCATTGCCGGTCAGTTGCTCGTCTGCCAGCAGGATGACGCGCGGGCGCATGACGTGGTCGCTTGCGGCAAGCCGTGCGACGGGCTCGCCGAGCCAGCGGACGGAACCATCCGAGCCGACGGCGAGGTCGCTGTTGCCCGATGCATAAAGACGCGCGGCGCGCGCTTCGAATTCAAGCGCAAGCGCCTTTTGTGCAGCAGCCTGCACGGCCTTCGCATCCGGACCTTCCGTGCCCGATGCAAGAGTAAAGCGGAAGCCCGCCAATTGTCCGACGTGATGTCCTTCGACAAACACGTCGCCATTTACACTGATTTCAGCTTCCAACATTGCATTCTCTCTCAGGCGCCTCATGAGCACAGATGTCCTGCGATCAACAAAGCGTTTCGTCAACCTTTCATGTAGCGCGTCCGACAACCTATCCTCTATTTCCCGCGTCTTTTCTTGCCAGTGTGTCGGATCAGCAAGCCAGCCGGGGCGGTTAGAGACATAAGTCCAGGTCCGGATCTGAGCGATCCGGGCAGACAGGGTATCGATCTCGCCATCAGTACGATCGGCACGTCGAACCTGCTCCGCCATGAAGTCCTCGTTCACCGTGCCGTGGCGCACAAGATCGAAGAAAAGCGTCGAAATAAGGTCCGCGTGCTGCGCAGGTGCAATTCTGCGATAATCGGGGAGCGCACAGGCATCCCAGAGCTTTTCGACCCGCTCCGCCGTGGTCGCGAGATCGCGCACTTCGGCATAACGGGAAAGATGATCCAGCGCCTGGCTGTCGGTCGCCGGCAGCGCCCGGGTCAGTCCATGGATGGTGGGCGCGGCATCAAGGCTGCGCCGCAGATCCTGCAGCGAGGCGAAGCTCAGGTTCTTCGAGCGCCATTGCAGGACTTTGACATTGTCGAAGTGATGGCCCTCGATCCGCTCCACCAGTTCCTCGTCGAACGGCGCCACCTGGCCCGTCACCCCGAACGTGCCGTCGCGCAGATGACGGCCGGCGCGACCGGCAATCTGCGCCATTTCGGCGGGGTTGAGATTGCGGAACTGATATCCGTCGAACTTGCGGTCCTGGGCAAAGGCGACATGATCGACATCGAGATTGAGGCCCATGCCGATCGCGTCGGTGGCCACCAGATATTCGACATCGCCTTCCTGGTAGAGCCCGACCTGAGCATTGCGGGTGCGCGGGCTGAGCGCGCCGAGCACGACCGCGGCCCCGCCCCGCTGGCGGCGGATCAGTTCTGCAATCGCGTAAACCTCGTCCGCCGAAAAGGCGACGATGGCCGAGCGCTGCGGCAGGCGGGTGATCTTCTTCTGGCCGGCGTAAAACAGTTGCGAAAGCCGAGGCCGCTCGACGATCGTAATGCCCGGCAAAAGGCTTTCGAGGATCGGCCGCATCGTTGCGGCGCCGAGAAGCAGCGTCTCGTCCTTGCCGCGCAGGTTGAGGATACGGTCGGTGAAGATATGGCCGCGCTCGAGATCTCCGGCGAGCTGAACCTCGTCGATGGCGACGAAGGACGCCTTCGTTTCGCGCGGCATCGCTTCAACGGTACAGACCGAATAGCGCGCCATATGCGGCGTGATCTTTTCCTCGCCCGTGATCAGCGCAACATTATGGTGTCCGACCTTCTCGACCAGCCGCGTATAGACCTCGCGCGCGAGCAGACGCAGCGGCAGGCCGATCACGCCGGAGCCATGTGCCACCATGCGCTCGATCGCGTAATGCGTCTTTCCGGTGTTTGTCGGGCCGAGTACGGCAGTAACGCCACGCCCGCTGAAGATCATCGGCTGAGAATTCAAAGCGAAGTTCCGCGTCCATTAAACATCGCGTGCGTCGGAACGCCCGGAGTTTCGCCACACATGGCGATACGGCAGGCCAAACGCAAGTAGAAAAGCGGCCTTCCCCGGCGAATTCGAGCCGGCTTTAAAACCGCCGGAACAGATGCGAACGAATCGGCGACGAATCGACGACTCAATGGATTCACTGTCCGTTCTCACAACATATGGACAGATGGAGAGCCATGAATACCTGATCTGGTGTTTCGCCGCGAATCGGCATGCATCGCGCTGAAAGAGCTGGCAGGACTCGTTTAGCGCGAAGAGTCAACGGAGTGCGCGATTCAATTTTACATTGCATGTCAGCAGTGGAAATGGTTGCAAGGCCACCCGTTAACACACCGTAACAACGTGTGAATGCAGGTGTTTTAGTCCCGATGGAACAAAAGTTCCAGGCTTACGTTGTCACCGCAAATTCATCCCAGCTTCAGGGAAGTGGAGATAACACCATGCTCGGAACGGTACTGCTCGTCATACTCATCCTGCTCCTGATTGGCGCTTTGCCGAACTGGGGCTACAGCCGGGGTTGGGGTTATGGCCCGTCCGGCGGATTGGGGCTCGTCGTTCTCATCATCATCATCCTGCTGCTCTTGGGCAGGATCTGATAGGCTTAATTTTGGAAGGGAAGGAAACCAAACAATGAAAAAGATCATGCTGATCGCCGCACTCGTCGGCACACTGGCATCCTGCACGTCGACGGAGAAGGGAACCGCAATCGGCGCAGCATCAGGCGCCGTTATCGGTGGCGCTGTGACCAACAGCTGGGGTGGCGCTGCAGTCGGCGCAGTCGGTGGCGGCCTTGTCGGCGCAGCTATCGGCGAATCCCAGAAGCGCCAGGGCTACTGCGTCTATCGTGACCGCTATGGCCGCACCTACGAGGCGCGCTGCCGCTAAGCGCCAGCAACCTTTGCAAGTTAAGGCCGGTGTCGAGCAATCGACACCGGCCTTAACTTTTTATCGGCGAAACCAGCCGTCGATCAAATGCGGAACGAATCATCGACGAATCGGAGACGTTGCAGCCTTCACGCTTCGTTCCCGACAAGATATTGATGTTTAACGGTTTTTAAACCATAGCGCCTGTGTATGACTTGGGATCCGTAGCCGACCCGATAGTTAACGGGCACCTGCTACGCCGAGTAGCCCAGCCGGCATCATTCCATATGCTGGCCACCATTGGCGCTCAGCGTCGAGCCGGTGATGAAGCCCGCATCGTCTGAAGCCAGGAACAGCACGCAGCGCGCGATATCCTCCGGCAGCCCCAACCGCTTGACCGGGATCTGTGGCAAAATCTTCTCATCCAGCACCGCCTGCGGAATGGCGCGCACCATGTCGGTGGCCGTATAGCCGGGGCAGATCGCGTTGACGGTGATGTTGCGGGATGCGCCTTCGAGCGCCAGCGCCTTGGTGAAGCCGAGGTCGCCTGCCTTCGAGGCGGAATAGTTGACCTGCCCCGCCTGCCCCTTCTGGGCATTGATCGACGAGATGTTGATGACCCGCCCGAAGCCGCGGTCCCGCATCCCGGGCCAGACCGGATGGGTCATGTTGAACAGGCCGTTCAGATTGGTGCCGATGACCTCGTTCCACTGCGCCAGCGTCATCTTGTGGAACATGCCGTCCCGCGTGATGCCGGCATTGTTGACGAGGATGTCGATCGGTCCGAGCTGCTCTTCCACACGTGCAATTCCGGCGACGCAGGCTTCGTAGTCCGATACGTCCCACTTGAACACGGGGATCCCGGTGGCCCGATGGAATTCGGCGGCCTTCTCTTCATTGCCGTGATAGCTGGCAGCGACCGCGTATCCCGCGGCCTGTAGCGCAATGGAGATAGCTTCCCCGATGCCGCGCGTTCCGCCAGAAACGAGAGCAACTCGTCCCATCGATTCTCCCTGTCATTTTTGGCCGACTTCGTGGCCCGCCGTTATCGCATCCGCCTCTAATTAGAGGCGTTCGAGGCACATGGCGACCCCCATTCCGCCACCGATGCACAGCGTCGCCAGTCCCTTGGCAGTTCCGCGGCGCTGCATTTCGAACAGAAGCGTGTTGAGGATGCGCGCACCTGACGCGCCGATCGGGTGGCCGATCGCGATCGCGCCACCATTGACGTTGACAATGGCGGGATCGAAGCCGAGGTCGCGGCTGACGGCGCAGGACTGCGCCGCAAATGCCTCGTTCGCCTCGACGAGCCCGAGATCGCCGACCTTCCAGCCCGCCTTTTCCAACGCCTTGCGGGAGGCCGGGATGGGACCGGTGCCCATGATCTGCGGATCGACGCCCGCCGTCGCCCAGGAGGCGATGCGTGCCAGCGGCTGGATGCCCCGGCGCTGCGCCTCTTCCTCGGTCATCAGCACCACGGCTGCTGCACCGTCGTTGAGCCCCGACGCATTGCCCGCCGTCACGGTGCCTTCCTTGTCGAAGGCCGGGCGGAGTTTGGCCATTGCATCCAGCGTCGCGCCCGCGCGGATATATTCGTCCTGGTCGACCGTTACATCGCCCTTCCGTGTCTTGACGATGAACGGCAGGATTTCGTCCTTGAAGCGGCCCGCAGCCTGCGCGGCCTCGGCCTTGTTCTGCGAAGAGACCGCAAACTGGTCTTGCTCCTCGCGCGAAAGCTGCCACTGGCGCGCGATGTTTTCCGCCGTGATGCCCATGTGATAGCCGTAGAAGGCGTCGGTCAGGCCGTCCTTGATCATCGTGTCGATCATCTTGAAGTCGCCCATCTTCACGCCGCCGCGCAGGTGGGCGCAATGGGGCGCCATCGACATGGATTCCTGCCCGCCGGCAACGATGACCTTCGCATCGCCCAGCGCGATCTGCTGCATGCCCAGCGCCACCGCACGAAGACCGGAGCCGCAGAGCTGGTTGACGCCCCAGGAGGTCGCCTCCTGCGGCACGCCGGCCTTCATCGCCGCCTGGCGTGCGGGGTTCTGCCCTTCGCCGGCCGGCAGGACCTGGCCGAGAATGACTTCATCCACCTCGGCGGCATCGACGCCGGCACGCGCCAAAGCGCCCTGGATGGCGACAGCGCCAAGCTCATGGGCCGCGATATTTGCGAACGCGCCGTTGAACGAGCCGACGGCCGTGCGGCCGGCGGATGCGATGACGATCGATGGTGTGGACAAGAGGCTTCCTCCGAAATTCTTTGCGCGGAGACTGTCAAAGCTTGCCCAAGGTGTCAAACCGCACACGCGAGCCGGGTGATCCCGCAAAATTTGCTGCGCAACACGAAATTCACTGCGCCGCACAAAAACATTGTCTCCGCCCCTGATTTGGGCTTACATTTCCCTTGGGAGAAGGGCGCAAGCCCGAAAAATCAAAAAATGATTCTTAGGGAGGTAAAGCCATGGCAAAAGCCGAAGGCGAAACGATTATCAAGAAATACGCCAACCGGCGGCTGTATAATACCGGCACAAGCACATATGTGACCTTGGAAGATCTCGCCAAGATGGTGAAGAAGGGCGAGGAATTCTCGGTCCAGGACGCCAAGACCGGCGAAGACATTACCCATTCAGTCCTGACCCAGATCATCTTCGAACAGGAATCCAAGACGGGAAACACCCTGCTGCCGGTCTCTTTCCTGCGCCAGCTCATCTCGTTCTACGGCGACCAGATGCAGATGGTCGTGCCGACCTATCTCGAACAGTCGATGCAGGCCTTCACCGACCAGCAGGTGCAGATGCGCGAACAGGTGACGCGCGCCTTCGGAGAAACGCCGCTCGGCAAGAACCTGCAGGTTCCCATGCAGATGATGGAAGATCAGGTGCGTCGCAACACCGAGATGTTCCGCCAGGCCGTGCAGATGTTCACGCCTTTTGCCGCGGCACCCGTTTCCCCGGCCCAGGCGGCATCCTCGTCCCGCAAGGCGGACGCCAGGGACATCGATGACCTGAAGGAGCAGCTTCGTTCGCTGCAGAGCAGGCTCGACAGCCTGGGGGCCTGATGTCGTCCGAACTCTGTCTTCACACCTGAAAAGCGCGCAACAAAAAAGGCCGGTCAAACCGGCCTTTAAAGCATGCGACGTAGGTCAAGCGCTTATGCGCTTTCCTTCGGCGTCAGAACCTGGCGACCGCGGTACATGCCGGTCTTCAGGTCGATATGGTGCGGACGGCGAAGTTCGCCGGAATTCTTGTCCTCGACATAGGTCGGGGTCTTGAGCGCGTCGGCGGAGCGGCGCATACCGCGCTTGGACGGGCTAACTTTTCTCTTCGGTACTGCCATTTTCGTTACTCCACTTCGTGCAAGACAGTGATATCCGGGCCTGGTGAGGCCGAACCCATCACGTCTCGATCTCGGAAATTTGGCTGGCTTATACATGCACGTCAGGGCTTTGACCAGTCCCCACGGGCATTTTTTCGCAGCCTTGCCCGTTCTTATCGATCGGCCGCGTCAGACCTCGTCTTCCGGCACGATCCATGGCTCGGCAAGCGCCGCCGTTTCCCAGGATTTCCAGGCCGGATGGCCTCTCACCGCAGCCATATAATCCAGCACGGCGGCGTCCATCACCAGCTCATAGGCCGCGAACCGGTTGATGACCGGCGCAAACATCGCATCCGCGCCGCAGAATTCGCCGAACAGGAACGGGCCGCCCGAACGCTCAAGCAGCTCTTTCCACATCGCCAGGATACGTGCGACATCCGCATCCACGCCGGCCTTCACGTCTTCGGCGAGGTCGAGCCTGCCCTTCGGCCGGCGAATGTTCATCGGGCAGGCATTGCGCAGCGCCCGGAAGCCGGAGAGCATTTCCATGGAAATCGAGCGGGCCACCGCGCGCTCGGCGGCAGGCTCCGGCCAGATCCGCTTTTCCGGAAACAGCTCTGCGACATATTCGATGATCGCCAGCGATTCCCACACCCGGACATTGCCGTGATGCAGCACCGGCACACGCCCGGTCGGTGAGATGTCCTTGAACTTCGGATTTCCTGCCGGGTTATCAAAGGGGATCAGAACCTCGCGAAACGGCACGCCCGCCGCCGTCATCGCGATCCACGGCCGAAATGACCAGGACGAATAGTTCTTGTTGGCGATGTAGAGGGTCAGTTCATCCATCAGTGGGCTCCATGCTGTCTTCGGCATCGAAGACCAGGATTTCGTGGAAATGGTTCATGTCTTCGAACACGCAGAAGGCTGGTGGCGTCATCTCCAGCACGGGCGCACGACGAGTGATCTCATCAACGGTCTCATCCAGCATTGCCTGCCACGCGGGCAGCACCGCGTCAGACAACCTCTCGATCGGGTACGTGAAGGTAATATGGTAGACGTAGTCATCATGGTCCGGGTGACTGTAGCCGAACAACCTGGCAAAGGCATCCCGCCACGCGCGCATCGCCCTGCGATCTTTCTCGCCAGCGCCGTCCACGACGAGAGCGGTCGGATCCGCACCGACAACGGCAACCCGGAACGGATCGAGCGCCTCAAACCCTTCGAGCCTCGCTGCCAGAATTTCGCTCATGTCCTCGATCGGCGTATCAAGCGGCAGGTCGGTCGGCCAGAAACCCTCGACACGCCGATTATCCATGACACCCTGGAACAGAGTCATATGCAGGCTGGTGATCGGCGTGAAGACGAACTGTTCGGCCTCGGGGATGGCAAGATATTTTTCGCGCGCCTCTACGATGGCGCGTTGCGTCTGCGATCCCTTTTCCAGATGGCAGACCACGGTGTTGCCTGCATCGGGCAGGAACCCGCCCTTTACCCCATAGCGCGTGCCGAGATGGCTGGGCGGCTTCGGGTTGAAGCTTTTGGCGTAACGTCGAAGTCCTGGAGAAAACTTGGCTGCATCCATCTCTATGATTCCCGCTCGATCCTGTTCAGATCCGGCCTAGAGCAGGCGTAAGACCTGCGGATGACACGCGGAAGCCGATGGCTTCGGCGGGCCTCAGTCATAAATGCACTTGATGTATTCGCCGGAGCTGCGCGCCCGGCGTTCGACGATGCCGGCGAGGCGGCGCATGCCGCGGCCGGGCTTGCTGGCGACGCGGGTGAACGGGTTGGGTAGCGCCACGGCAAGCAGCGCCGCCTGGCTGCTGGAGAGCTTTGCTGCGCTCGTCTTAAAGTGATATTGCGCGGCCGCCTCGGCGCCATAGATGCCCGGGCCCCATTCGGCGACGTTGAGATAGATTTCCATCATCCGCCGTTTCGACCAGATGAAATCCGAGGTCATGGCAAGCGGCAGCTCTAAAATCTTCCTGACAAAGAAGCGACCGTTCCATAAAAACAGGTTCTTGGCGGTCTGCATCGAGATGGTGCTGGCGCCGCGGGTCTGCTCGCCGTCCAGTGCATCCTGCACGACGCCGCGCATCTGCACCCAGTCGACGCCGCCATGGGCGCAGAACTGGCCGTCTTCCGACATCATCACGGCGCGCACGAGATTGGGCGAAATATCATCCAGATCCACCCATTGCCGGTCATAGCCGCGCAGCAGGAAAAGCTCCGACAGCATCAGCGTCGAGACCGGTCGCGTGAACGGCAGCGCATAAACGGGGATCAGCAGGTAAGGCAGCACCAGAAGCACGACGAGCACGGTGACCGCGCGCCTTGCAATATGCGAAAGCGACCCCGCCTTCAGCCTTCTCGGCATGGCGGGCTCCTCCTCTTCGTCGGCTCTTCGATCCGGCGTGATGTCCAAGTGCTATTTCCCATGGCCCATGACGTTCATAGCCACTCTAACGCCTTGTGACGAGTCTCGCTCCAAAACTTCCTGTGGGGTGGTGAATCCCGTTGCCAGCGCTCTAAGGGCGTGCAAAACAGCGCCCCATGGACACAGAGATCACCGAGCTGACATCCTTCGAAAGCCGCCTGAGGGCCAGCGCCGCAGAGACGCAGGACCTGCTGATGGCGCTGCTGTCGCCGGATGCCGCGAGCGACGAGATCGTCAGGCCGGCAAACCTGCTGGCGGCGATGCGCCACGGCACGCTGAACGGCGGCAAGCGGCTTCGGCCCTTTCTCGTCATCGAGAGTGCAGCCCTCTTCAGCGCCGAACATGAAGCCGCCCTGCGCATCGGCGCAGCGCTCGAATGCCTGCACTGCTATTCGCTGATTCACGACGACCTGCCCGCCATGGACGATGACGATCTTCGTCGCGGCCAGCCGACTGTGCACAAGGCCTTCGACGAGGCGACCGCGATCCTTGCCGGCGACAGCCTGCTTACCTACGCCTTCGACATCATCGCGGCCCCCGAGACGGAGATCGCGGCCGAGCGCAAGGTGCAGCTGACGCTTCTGCTCGCCCGCGCAGCCGGTATCGGCGGCATGGCCGGCGGCCAGGCGCTCGATCTTGCGGCCGAGAAGAGCGCGCCCGATGAACGCGGCATCCGCACCCTGCAGTCGATGAAGACCGGCGCGCTGCTGCGCTTCGCCTGCGAGGCGGGTCCGATCATCGCCGGTGCATCCGACAGCGACCGTCGGCGGATGCGGATCTTCGGCGAAAAAATCGGCCTCGCCTTCCAGCTCGCCGACGACCTGCTCGACGTCACCTCGGATACCGCGACACTCGGCAAGGCGGCGGGCAAGGATGCCGGCCGCGGCAAGGGCACGCTGGTCGGCATGCACGGCATTGAATGGGCGGAAAATCGGCTCGACTTACTGACCGAAGAGGCAGTCGGGCTTCTCTCGCCTTACGGTGGAAAGGCTGCCATATTGCAGCAGGCGGCACGCTTCATTGCCGATCGCACCAACTGATCAGGTCCGGGATAGGGCACGCCTTCCGGACAATTCGAGAGGGATGACATGCCGGATATCTCGACCTACCTGCCCTATATCTGGCCGGCCTACATGGCCTATCTCATCACGGTGCTCAGCCCCGGCCCGGCCAATCTCGCCATCATGACGACCGCGATCTCCGAAGGCCGCCGCGCCGGGCTCATCATAGCACTCGGCGTCTTCTGCGGCTCGCTCACCTGGGCCTGCGCCGCAGCCCTCGGCCTGGCCGCCCTGTTGCGCACCTACGCGGTGGCGCTCGAAATCATAAAAATCCTCGGCGGCCTCTACCTCATCTATCTCGCCTGGAAGGCTTACAAGTCGGCACGCAGGCCTGACACCGACTTCACCTTCGGCGATACGAAGACACGCCGTACGGCAAGACAGCTCTGGCTGCGCGGCTATGCCATCCACATCACCAATCCGAAGGCGATCTTCGGCTGGCTGGCGGTGATCTCGCTCGGCCTGCCGGAAAATGCCCCGCCTTCTGCCGTGATGCTGATCGTCTCGATCTTCAGCACGTCGAGCTTCATCATCTTCACCGGCTACGCCGTCCTTTTCTCGACCCGCCATGCGCTGCGCGTCTACAGGTCGGCGCGGCGCTGGATCGAGGCCACGATGGCCGTTTTCTACAGCCTTGCCGGCATAAAGCTGCTGACCAGCCGCATCTGAGCCGTATCGTTGAAACGCGAAAGCCCCGCGCATCATGAAAGACGCGCGGGGCTTTTGATCGCTAAATCCGCGTAACGCGGATCAGTTCTGTTCGATAGGCGCGATCGCCACTTCGACGCGGCGGTTCTGGGCGCGGCCGTCCGGCGTCGCGTTGGAAGCGACCGGCTGCGACGGGCCGAAGCCCATGGTCGAGATGCGGCGCTGGTCGACGCCGCGACCGCCGAGATAGTTGGCGACGGAGGCCGCGCGGCGTTCCGACAGGGCCTGGTTATGCTGCAGGCTGCCGGTCGAGTCGGTGTGGCCGTTGACGTCGATATAGGTCTTGCCGAACTTGTTGAGCACGATCGCAACCGAATCGAGCGTCTGATAGAACGGCGGAATGACCTGGTCCTGGTCGGTCGCAAACGTAATGTTCGACGGCATGTTGAGGATGATGCGATCGCCCTGGCGGGTGACCGAAACGCCGGTTCCCTGCAGCTGCTGGCGCAGCTCGGATTCCTGCCGGTCCATATAGTTGCCGATCGCACCGCCGGCGAGACCGCCAATCGCGGCACCGATCAGCGCATTGCGGCCCTTGTTGCCGCCGCCGACGAGAAGGCCGCCGACCGCGCCGAGGCCGGCACCGATCGCGGCACCGCCAGCCGTGTTGGAAACCTTCTGCTCGCCTGTATAAGGGTCAGTCGTGGTGCAAGCGGAAAGGAAGGTCGCGGCCAGCGCGACGATGGCAAATTTCTTGAGCATTCGAATCGTTTCCCCGTCCTAGGTGGTCGCACTTCCTTACCACGAAATGCGGCGAAACGAGGAAACGGGGTGTCGAATTACTCGGCGGCCGTACGCTGGCCGAAACGGTTCTCGATATAGTCGATGACCAGCTTTTCGAAATCGCCGGCGATGTTCGGGCCCTTGAGCGTCATCGCCTTCTTGCCGTCGATGAAGATGGGCGCCGACGGCGTTTCGCCGGTGCCGGGCAGCGAGATGCCGATATCGGCATGCTTGCTTTCGCCCGGACCGTTGACGATGCAGCCCATGACCGCGACGTTCAATGCCTCGACGCCCGGATATTTTTCCCGCCAGACCGGCATGTTCTTGCGGATGTCGTCCTGGATGCGCTGGGCGAGTTCCTGGAAGACGGTCGACGTGGTGCGGCCGCAGCCGGGACAAGCGGCAACGACCGGAATGAACTGGCGGAAGCCCATGACCTGCAGGATTTCCTGGGCCACCTGCACTTCCTTGGTGCGGTCGCCGTTCGGTTCCGGTGTCAGCGACACGCGGATCGTGTCGCCTATGCCGTGCTGCAGCACATAACCCATGGCGGCCGACGAGGCGACGATGCCCTTCGAGCCCATGCCGGCCTCGGTGAGGCCGAGATGCAGTGCGTGGTTGGAGCGCTCGGCCAGCATCGAATAGCAGGCGATCAGGTCCTGTACCTGGCTGACCTTCGCCGAGAGGATGATACGGTTGCGCGGCAGGCCGATGCTTTCGGCAAGCTCTGCCGAGATCAGCGCCGACTGCACGATCGCCTCATGCATGACCTGACGGGCGGAAAGCGGCGAGCCGGCATCCGCATTGCGGTCCATCAGCGTGGTGAGCAGATCCTGGTCGAGCGAACCCCAGTTGACGCCGATCCTGACCGGCTTGTCATAACGGATCGCCATCTCGATGATGTCGGCGAACTGCTTGTCCTTCTTGTCCTTGAAGCCGACATTGCCCGGGTTGATGCGGTATTTCGCAAGAGCCTCGGCGCAGGCCGGATGATCGGAAAGCAGCTTGTGGCCGATATAATGAAAGTCGCCGACAAGCGGCACATCCATGCCGAGCCGCAGCAGCCGCTCGCGGATCTTCGGCACGGCGGCAGCGCTCTCGTCGCGGTCGACTGTGATGCGCACGATTTCCGAACCGGCGGTGTAGAGGGCCGCCACCTGGGCGACGGTCGCGTCAATATCGGCCGTGTCCGTATTGGTCATCGACTGCACGACGACAGGCGCACCCCCACCGACGATCACCCCGCCCACATCGACCGCAACGGTGTGGCGGCGCGGCTTCGGATCAAAGTCGATGGGTGATGTCATGGTCGCTTCCAGATGCCTTCAAGCGGGATTGCAATTCAGGTGGCGTATGCCTTGCCGCTTGTCAACCATCGAGCTTTGTCAGTTTTGCGGCGCACCGGTCAATGATGCGCGCCGTCCGCATGTCTGGCAAGCCGCGATACGGCGAGCACGACGACCAGAAATGCCGAGAGCGCCAGGAAGATCGAAGCAAGCCCCGTATGTTCGGCGACAAAGCCGATGACCGACGGGGCGAGCAGAATGCCCGAATAGCCCATGGTCGTGACCACCGAAAGCCCGACGCCCGCCGCCATGCCCGGCAGGTTGCCAGCTGCCGAGAAGACGATCGGCACCATGTTGGAAATCCCGATCCCCGCCAGCGCGAAGCCGGCAATTGCAACGGTAGAGTTCGGTGCGAGGCCAATAATGGCGAGCCCGCAGATCGCGATCGTGCCGCAGATCCGAAGCGTCATCACGGCCCCCAGCCTGTCGCGGATGAGATCGCCGGCAAAGCGCATGACGGCCATCGTAAAGGAGAAGCCGGCGAAGGCGAAGCCGGACAGGGCGACCGATGCCCCGAGTTCGTTGCGCATGTAGAGAGCGCCCCAGTCGAGGATCGCACCTTCCGGAACCATGCAGAACAGCGCGATCAGGCCGATCAGCCAGGGCAATGGCGAGCGCGGCAGGCGGCTGCGGGTCTCGTCCTTCGCGTCGTCCGGGTGCGGCGCGTCATGCAGCACGACCTTCCAGCAGGCGGCGATCATCAGTGCGGCCACCAGCGTGACGATAACGGAATGGGTGAACACGCCGAACCGTTCGATCAGGAAGCCGCCCGTCGATGCGCCGAGCAGGCCACCGAGGCTCCAGAAGGCATGGCAGGACGACATGATGGCGCGGCGCATATGTTTTTCCGTCGCCACAGCATTGGCATTCATCGCCACGTCCATTGCTCCGATCAGCCCGCCGAACAGCGAGATCGCCACCGCTCCGCTCCAGATATCGCCCGTCAGCGACAGCAGGAAAAGCATCGGCGTCAGCAGCACCGCGGCGACCTTGGACACGGTGCTGGAGCCGAAACGGGCGATCTGGCTGCCGGCGATCGGCATCATGATGATCGAGCCGAGGCCGAAGGCGAGGATCATCAGCCCGAGCGATTTTTCGCTGAGCTCGAGCCGCGCGGCGAATTCCGGAATTTTCGGCGCCCATGAGCCGATCATGAAGCCGTTCATCAGAAAGAGCAGCGCAACACCGGCTCGCTCCTTCGTCAGATAGGATCCAAGCGGCCGCTCCATCTTTTCGACTTCCGACTGGCTCATGGCGCGTTTCCTCTTGCTGCTTTTTTATCTTTGATTTCGGTGACGGCTTCGCAACGATGCGCCTCGACACCCTGCCGGACCACCTGCTCGACCAGCGCCACATCCGCATCGGCCTCCAGCACCAGCGAAAGCGGCGCGGCGAGGTCATGCACATGGAATGCCGCCCGGTGGCCGAGCTTGTCGGTTGTGATGGCGGCGAGGCTGCGCTTGGCCGCCGCGCAGGCCAGCCGCTTGAAGGCGGCATCCTCGAAGACATCGGCGGCAAGCCCGTCTTCGAGCGTCAGGCCGCAGGCGCCGAGAATGCAGAGATCCGGCCGCATCGTCTCCAGCTGCCGGATCGCGGTCGCATCGATCGCAGCGCCCACCGCCGGGTCGACCCTGCCGCCGATCACGACAAGCTCGATGCCGGCTCGCCCGGCAAGTTCCGCCGCGATGACCGGCGTGTTGGTAACGGCCGTCAGCCGCAATCCATCCGGCAGGCTGCGGGCGATGGCCAGATTGGTCGACCCCGCGTCGAAGAAGACGACGCTGCCTTCGACCAGCAATCCCGCAGCCATCTCTCCCAGCATTGCCTTGCGATCCGGCTGTTCATCCATCCGCGTCCTGAGCGGCACGGTCTTGGCCCCCGGCAGCAAGGCGCCGCCATAGACGCGCTCGCACTCGCCCCGCGCCGCCATTTCCCTGAGGTCACGCCGCACCGTGTCTTCCGAGACATCAAATGCCAACGCAAGCTCCTGCGCTGACACCCGTCCCTTGACGCGCAGCTCCGCGAGTATCTGAGCCTGTCTTTCACCGACGAAATGGTCCATGCCGACAATCATGCATGAATCGGAATAAACGTGCAATAACGGGCATTGTCATTTTGCAAAGAAATCCGCGGCAAGAGCGGCCAGTTCCTGGCCTGATGCGGGTTTCAGAAATCCCGTGCGGCGTCGAACCAGACTTGTGCGTCCTCGCGAGCGATCAGGTCCGGTCGGGTCGTGGCCAGGAGATTGACCGCAACGTCGGCATCTTCCCGCTCGCTGGTCTCGATACCCGGAAGGCCGTTGATGACTGCAACGAATTGCGTAATCGCCTCTTCAGCCGCGGCCTTGTCATCCGCCTTGGCGAGAACCTTAGCCGCCAGCCTGTAGGCCTTGCTCGCCGCCTTCTCACTTTTCGGATGCCATGCGCCGAAGGGCAGGCCATACTCCTCGATAAACCATGCCTTATCGCGCAACTGGCTTACCGAAAAATCGCCTTCCGACGCGTTCGCCTTGACCCAACCCTGCAGTGCCTTGCCCCGATCGCGCTCGACATTCCAGGCGGTAAATTGCGACAGCCGCCAGGTGGAAAGCTCCGGCAGGCCCGTAAGGTCAGGCACGTATCGCAATTCAAGCGTCTCAAGAGGCAATTCGGCCAGCACTTCGAGATTGCGCATTTTGCCGTGAAGCGAGAGTGACCTCAGGTTTTGGAATTCCACGAGGCTGGCACAGTCGAAACCCTCGTCTCCAAAAACCTTGCGGCGAATTCCGAGCTCCCGGACGGAACTGAGATATCCCGCGCCCGCGAGATCGGACAATACGAAATCTCCCTCGTCCTCGACGTTGACCGACGGGAGGCTGTCGGTATCGAGGGGATGGCTCAACTCCAACAGAGCCGGATTGCCATGGATGTTAAGGCGCCGCAGCCCGTCTGGCAGGGCGACATGCAGCCGATGTTGCCCCGGCTCAAGTATGAGATTTCCGATCATGGATGCGCGCATGTCGATCTCGAGATCCGAGAGAGGCCGGAATGTGACATCCTCCGTCCTGCGCGTCCGCGTCCATTCGAAGAGACTCGTATCGTTGCCCTCGTAATATACCCAACGCGGCCAGTCGTAACCCGAACCGGTACGCATCTCGTCAAAGACCGCCCAGTTGATCACGTCATCGGGCGCGACCAGAAGATCCGATTTTCTGGCCGCCCCTTTGGACCCGATCGAAAGGCTCCCCTTTCCAGCCTCCATTTTCAGCTTGTGGCTTCGGGGGCCGGTGAGATCCAGCAGGATGGCTTCGGTCACGACGCACTGCTCCCTTGCGGCGGCCGATCATCCTCCATAGACGATCAGCAGATCCTTGGCGTCGATCTGGTCACCCGCCTTGACGAGGACTTCGGCGATCGTGCCGTCCTTCTCCGCATGCAGCGCCGTCTCCATCTTCATCGCCTCGATCGACAGCAGCACGTCGCCGGCCTTGACCGTCTGGCCGGCAGAGACGGCAACCGTCGAGACGACACCCGGCATCGGCGCGCCGAGATGGGCCGCATTGCCGGTCTCGGCCTTGGCCCGCACGGAGCTTGCCGAGGCACGGTTGCGGTCTGGCACCTTGATGCGGCGCGGCTGGCCGTTGAGTTCGAAGAAGACGGTCACCATGCCCTGCGCATCAGGCGCGCTGGCCGCCTGGTTGACGATCACAAGCGTCTTGCCTTTCTCGATATCGGCATGCAGTTCCTCGCTGTCATCCATGCCGTAGAAATAGGCGTGGGTCGGCAGGACCGAGACCGGTCCGTACATGTCCGATGCCAGCGCGAAATCGGTGAACACCTTGGGATACATGAGGTAGGAGGCGAATTCGAAATCGTCGACCTTGCGCTCCAGCTTGTCCTCGATGACTTTCCGCTCGGCGTCGAGATCGGCCGGGGGCAGCAGCGAGCCGGGCACCGCCGTATAGGGTTTTTCGCCCTTCAGCGCCTTCTTCTGGATGCCTTCCGGCCATCCGCCCGGAGGCTGGCCGAGATCGCCCTTCAGCATGGCGACGACCGAATCCGGGAAGGCGATGTCCTTGGCCGGGTTCTCGACATCGGCGACGGTGAGATCCTGGGACACCATCATCAGCGCCATGTCGCCGACCACCTTCGACGACGGCGTGACCTTGACGATATCGCCGAACATCCGGTTCACGTCCGCATAAGTCTGGGCGACCTTGTGCCACTTGGTATCGAGCCCGAGCGAACGGGCCTGTTCCTTCAGATTGGTGAACTGACCGCCCGGCATTTCATGCAGGTAGACTTCAGACGCCGGTCCCTTGAGGTCGCTTTCGAAGGCCGCATACTGGCCGCGCACGGCCTCCCAGTAGAAGGAAATCTTGCGGATCCATTCCGGATCGAGACCGGTGTCCCGCTCGGTGCCCGACAACGCCTCGACGATCGAGCCGAGGCAGGGCTGCGACGTATTGCCGGACAACGCATCCATCGCCGCATCGACGACATCGACGCCGGCATCGACCGCAGCCAGCACGGTGGCCGCCGAAATGCCGGATGTGTCATGCGTGTGGAAATGGATCGGCAGCGAAGTCGCCTCGCGCAGCGCCTTGAACAGCACGCGCGCTGCCGCCGGCTTCAGCAGGCCGGCCATGTCCTTCACCGCAATGATATGCGCGCCGGCCTTTTCCAGCTCGGTAGCCAGCGCCGTGTAATATTTGAGATCGTATTTCGGCCGGGCGGAGTTAAGCAGATCGCCGGTGTAGCAGATCGCCGCCTCGCAGAGCCGGTTCTCCTCGTTGACCGCATCCATCGACACCCGCATGTTGTCGACCCAGTTCAGGCAGTCGAACACGCGGAACAGGTCGATGCCGCCTGCAGCAGCCTGGCGCACGAAATATTTGACCACATTGTCGGGATAGTTCGTATAGCCGACGCCGTTGGCACCGCGCAGCAGCATCTGCAGCAGGATGTTCGGCGCGCCCTCGCGGATCAGCGCCAGCCGCTCCCACGGGTCTTCGGTGAGGAAGCGCATCGACACGTCGAAGGTCGCCCCGCCCCAGCATTCCAGCGAGAAGAGGTTCGGCAGCGCCCGAGCATAGACCCCGGAGATCCGCGCGATGTCATGAGTGCGCATGCGGGTGGCGAGCAGCGACTGGTGCCCGTCGCGCATAGTCGTGTCGGTGATGAGAGCACGGCCCTCGCCCCGCACCCACTCGGCGAATTTCTTCGGGCCGAGTTCATCCAGCTTCTGCTTCGTGCCGGCAGGGATATCGCCCTCGATATAGGGCACGACCGGCTTCGTCGCATTGGCCGAAGGTTCTGGCCGCCCCTTGGTTTCGGGATGGCCGTTGACGGTGACGTCGGCGAGATAGGTGAGCAGCTTGGTGGCGCGGTCGGCGCGCTTCACCTGCTCGAACAGTTCCGGCGTCGTGTCGATGAACCGCGTCGTATAGGAATTGTCGCGAAATTTCGGGTGGGTGATGATCGCTTCGAGGAAGGTCAGGTTAGTGGCGACGCCGCGGATGCGGAACTCGCGCAGCGCGCGGTCCATGCGCGAGATCGCCTCAAGCGGCTGCGGCGCCCAGGCGGTCACCTTGACCAGTAGCGGATCGTAATAGCGGGTGATGATCGCCCCGGTATAGGACGTGCCGCCGTCGAGCCGGATGCCGAAGCCCGACGCCGAGCGATAGGCGGTGATGCGGCCGTAGTCCGGAATGAAATTGTGTTCCGGATCTTCCGTCGTGATGCGGCACTGCATGGCATGGCCGTTCAGCCGGATGTTCTCCTGCGCCGGCACGCCCGATTCCGGCGTGCCGATGGCAAAGCCGTCGAGGATGTGGATCTGCGCCTTGACGATGTCGATGCCGGTGACGACCTCGGTCACCGTATGCTCCACCTGGATGCGCGGGTTGACCTCGATGAAGTAGAATTTGCCGCTGTCGGCATCCATCAGATACTCGACCGTGCCGGCGCCGACATAATTGGTGGCGCCCGCGATCTTCAGCGAATATCCGGCGAGTTCGGTCCGCTGCGCTTCCGAAAGATAGGGAGCGGGTGCCCGCTCGACGACCTTCTGGTTGCGGCGCTGGATCGAGCAGTCACGCTCGAACAGGTGCACGACATTGCCATGGGTATCGCCCAGGATCTGGCTCTCGACATGCCGCGCACGCTCGACCAGCTTTTCCAGATAGACCTCGTCCTTGCCGAAGGCGGCCATCGCCTCGCGCTTGGCTTCCGTCACTTCTCTCGCGAGATCCTTCGGATCGCGGATCGCGCGCATGCCTCGCCCGCCGCCGCCCCAGGAGGCCTTCAGCATGACCGGATAGCCGATCTCCTCGGCCATCTTCGCCACCTCGGCCATATCGTCCGGCAGCGGCTCGGTCGCCGGCACGACGGGCACGCCGACGGAAATGGCGAGATTACGGGCCGCGACCTTGTTTCCGAGCTTTCGCATCGTATCCGGCCGCGGGCCGATGAAGATGATACCCGCCTCGTCGCAGGCATCGACGAATTCCGGGCTTTCGGACAGAAGTCCATAGCCGGGATGGATCGCATCGGCGCCGGAAAGTTTTGCGACGCGGATCACTTCCGGGATCGACAGATAACTCTCGATCGGCCCGAGATCCTTTTCCAGATGCGGGCCGCGGCCGACCTGGTAGCTCTCGTCGGCCTTGAAGCGGTGGAGTGACAGCTTGTCCTCCTCCGCCCAGATCGCGACAGTCTTGATGCCCAGTTCGTTGGCGGCGCGGAAAACACGGATGGCAATCTCGGAGCGATTGGCAACGAGAATCTTGGATATCGGCAACGCAACCTCCTCAAGGCATTATGGACATGCTGCGCTGCAAGAGAGCAACATCACTTGCATTAGGCAAGAACAATTTGCGTCGAGAAGGAAGACGATCGCGCCGTCGATGCGGCCGGCCGGCAATGCCTCAGGCGATCAAGGCAAGCCGGAAGGCGAGCGCGATCAGGTGCTGGCGGTTGTTGGCGCCGAGCTTCTCGTGAAGGCCGTTGATGTACCAGTCCACCGTATGGCTGGAAATGCTGAGTTCCTTGGCGATTTCATTGGAGGTCAAGCCATTGGCGAGCAGCAGGATGACTTCCATCTCGCGCCGTGTCAGCTGCACGTCGGTGCTGACCGCGCTTTCGAGGATATCGGTCTGGCGGCGAAACTGCAGCAGTTTCCAGAACAGCGCCTTGGCCGCCGCATCGAAAAGATTAAGCTCGGCCGGCGAAAGATCGACCGGGCGCCCGCCCGCCGCCATGCTGCCCAGCATTCCGTTACGGCCATGGACGGGAAACAGGTAGCCGTCGTGAAGGCCGTGGCGCGCCGCCTCCTGCATCATGCGCTTCATCCGCTGGCGATGCGGATCCGCCTTCAGGGTAAGCAGCGCGTCCTTCCATCGGAACGGTCGCTGCGCCATTCTGAGCCATCGCAATGTCGGATCGATCAGGCTGTACTTGCGCTGCGAATACAGCTCCGTCCAGCCCTGGGGCCAGCGCGCGGCAAGCACTTCCCTCTGCTGCTGCAGGTGCGGCAGGGGCTGGATAAGGACGCTGTAGAAGTCAAAGCCGTAGGTGGCGAGAAGGCTCTCGAACTGGGCACGCGCCTGTTCCGCCGTTTTTGCTTCTCCGAGCAACACGAGGAACTGGACGATCAAGGTTATATTCAACAGCGCCCCCAAGCCCAATCGGCCGCATTCAATTTATCTAAAATAATCAATATCAATAAAGCCTACATTGGACATGCATGGTTAGCATTCGTTGAAACCGCATGGCCATATTTAGCACCGCTTCTGGGGCAATTACCACGGATACGTGTATTCGGTTTCGTTTGCACGAAAAAATCTTATTTCCTTTGTCGCATTGCCACCGCGATAGAGGCTTGGAATCGCCCGGTCTTGTCCATAATGCTCTTTTACCCAAATAACGCATATTGGTGACTGACGAGGTTAGCGTTTTGACTTTATTCCAGGTTTACGCCCGGGCCCTAGGATATCTGGCGAAGAACAAATGGCGGGTGACCGCCATCGTGATCGCCAACATCGTGCTTGCGGTCATCACCATCGCGGAGCCGATCCTCTTCGGCTGGATCATCGACGCCATCTCGTCCAAGGGAGACGTCACCTCCGTGCTCTTGATGTGGGCCGGCTTCGGCGTGTTCAACACGATAGCCTATGTGCTGGTGGCGCGCGAGGCCGATCGGCTGGCCCATGGCCGCCGCGCCTCGCTCCTGACGGAAGCTTTCGGCCGCATCATCTCCATGCCGCTCGCCTGGCATCACCAGCGCGGCACGTCCAATGCACTCCACACTCTGCTGCGTGCAGCAGAAAGCCTGTTCGGGCTGTGGCTGGAATTCATGCGCACGCATCTCGCGACAGCCGTCGCGATCGTGCTTTTGATCCCGACCGCGGTCTCGATGGACTGGCGTCTCAGTCTCGTCCTGCTTGTGCTCAGCATCTTCTACTGGATCATCGGCGTCGCCGTCATGAAGCGGACGAAGGAAGGCCAGGCCTCGGTCGAGAGCCATTACCACCAGGTCTTCTCCCATGTCAGCGATTCCATCAGCAACGTCTCGGTGCTGCACAGCTACAACCGCATCGAGGCCGAGACCCAGGCGCTGAAGGCCTATACGAAGGACCTGCTCGCCGCCCAATATCCGGTTCTCGATTGGTGGGCGCTGGCCGGCGGTCTCAACCGCACCGCCTCGACAGTCTCGATGGGCGTCATCCTGGTCATCGGCACGATGCTCGTGCAGCGCGGCGAAATCCGCGTCGGCGACGTGGTTGCCTTCATCGGTTTCGCCAACCTGCTGATCGCCCGTCTCGACCTCTTGCGCCAGTTCGCCACCCAGATCTTCGAAGCGCGCGCCAAGCTGGAAGACTTCTTCGTGCTCGAGGATTCCGTCGACGACCGCGCCGAACCGGCCAATGCCGGCGAGCTTCGCGACGTGAAGGGCGAGGTCGAATTCCGCGACGTCTCCTTCGGCTTTGCCAATACCAAGCAGGGCGTCCACCATGTTTCCTTCACGGCCAAGGCTGGCCAGACGGTCGCGATCGTCGGCCCGACGGGCGCCGGCAAGACGACGCTGATCAACCTTCTGCAGCGGGTCTACGATCCCCAGCAGGGCAAGATCCTCGTCGACGGCGTCGACATCTCCACCGTCACGCGCAAGTCGCTGAGACAGCAGATCGCCACCGTCTTCCAGGACGCCGGCCTCTTGAACCGGTCGATCAGCGACAATATCAGCCTCGGCCGCGAGGGTGCGACGGAGGAGGATATTCTGAAGGCCGCGGAAGCGGCGGCCGCCACCGAGTTCATCGAAAGCCGCCTCAACGGCTACGAGACGACGGTCGGCGAGCGCGGCAACAAGCTTTCCGGCGGCGAGCGCCAGCGCATCGCCATTGCCCGCGCCATCCTGAAGAACGCGCCGATCCTCGTGCTTGACGAGGCGACCAGCGCGCTCGACGTGGAGACGGAAGCCCGCGTCAAGGCGGCAATCGACAAGCTGCGCCAGGACCGCACGACCTTCATCATCGCCCACCGCCTGTCGACCGTACGCGACGCCAATACGGTGATCTTCCTCGACAACGGCCGTATCGCCGAAATGGGCAGCTATGACGAGCTCAGCCAGCTCGGCGGCCGCTTCGCCTCGCTGCTGCGCACCAGCGGCCTGCTGGATGACGAGGAGGAAGACGAAGACGACGCGAAGAAGGACAAGAAGCCCGAGGCGTCGCCGAGCCCGGCCTGACCGGCTGGACATTGCTAGCGAAATGAAAGCCCGAGGCTCCAGGAAGCGTCGGGCTTTTTGTTTGGAGGCGCAGCCAGCTCTCTCCTTCATCCTCGGGCTAGTGCCGAGGATCTGCCAACCATCCTTCCCACTCGACGTGGTTAGATGCTCGGGGCAAGCCCGAGCATGACAACGGAAATCTTCTTCGCTCCATCGATGCGTGGCTCACCCAGTGCGAGCTGATCATGCCCGGGGACGAAATCCTGCTGCGCGGCAGAAAACATCATTGAAAATCAACACTTCAACCAGAATTTTACGCCGCGCCCATCCCGGCCCTTACCAGCCGAACTAATCTGATCCTGTCATTGGGCGGGGAACCGGGTCGCGAACCGGATCCGCAGGATCAACATCCGGTGCCCGATGATGGTTGAAAGGCGGGAGGATTTGGCCGTCAGGGCAGGATCCTCCACCGGAAACGGGATGCGTAATTTGGACCCTCCGCATCAACGACCGGAACGCCAATCGATCGGGCGGGCAGAATGCCTGACACGAATACACAATGAACCACCGCACTGCCCGCCTCCCACCTGGCCGGCCGCAACGGGCTCTCCCCGTCGCGGACCCAAGTGATGCCTGTAAGACGGGAAAGGACGTGCCATGACGTAAAAAGCAATCGCCCCGAAAACCGGTTTTGGTTTTCGGGGCGACTTTTTGTTTGCGTCAGGCTGACAGATTATTTCGACGACAGCATGAAGCTGTTTTCGGCATCCGCCGCCTTGCCGTCCACGGTGACGGTACCGCCCTCGACCTTGATCGCATGGGCAACGCCATCGATCGTCAGTTCGGCCTCGAAGCCGTTCCAGCCCGTCGGCAGGACCGGGTCGACATGCAGGCGGTCGCCATTGCGCTTGATGCCGAGGATGCCCTCGACGGCCGCACGGTAGAGCCAGCCGGCGGAACCCGTGTACCAGGTCCAGCCGCCGCGGCTCTGGTAGTCGCCGGCGCCATAGACGTCGGCGGCAACCACGTAGGGCTCGACACGGTAGGTTTCGGCCGCATCCCTGGTCAGCGCATGGTTGATCGGGTTCAGGAGCTGGAAGCACTTCCAGGCATCGTCACCGCGCTTCAAGCCGGCCAGCGCCAGGACGACCCAGATCGCCGCATGGGTATACTGGCCGCCGTTTTCGCGCACGCCCGGAGGATAGGCCTTGATATAGCCCGGATCCTTGCGGGTGTCCTGGAAGGGCGGCGTGAAGAGGCGGATGATGCCCGCTTCCTCGTCGACCAGCTTTTCCATGACGGCGTCCATGGCCTGGGCCGAACGCTCGGCATTGCCTTCGCCGGAGAGCACGCTCCACGACTGGCCGAGCGAATCGATGCGGCATTCGTCGCTCTTGGCCGAACCGAGCGGCGAACCGTCGTCGAAATAGCCGCGGCGATAGTAGGTGCCGTCCCAGCCGTCGGTTTCGAGCGCTTCCTTCAGCGTGTCGATATGCGCCTTCCAGCGATCGACGCGCTTGCCGTCGCCACGTTCTTCCGCGTAGGGCAGGAAGTTGCGCAGCGCAGCCGCCAGGAACCAGCCGAGCCAGACGCTCATGCCGCGACCGTTCATGCCGACACGGTTCATGCCGTCGTTCCAGTCCCCGCCGAGCATCAGCGGCAGGCCCATGTCGCCGGTGCGGGTGATCGCAAGATCGAGCGCCCGGGCGGCATGTTCGTAGAGGTCGCCGATCTCGTCGGTGACTTCCGGCTGGATGAAGGCGTCGTGCTTGTGCTTTTCGAGGATCGGGCCGTTGAGGAACGGCAGCTTCTCGTCGAGCAGCGTCTTGTCGCCGGTCACCGAGACATACTGGTGCATCGCATAGGCGAGCCAGACCACGTCGTCGGAGATCATCGTGCGCACGCCGGCACCCGTACCCGGCAGCCACCAGTGCATCACGTCGCCTTCCTTGAACTGACGCGACGCCGCATTGACGATCTGCTTGCGGGCGAGCGACGGTTCGTGGACGAGGAAGGCCAGCGTATCCTGCAGCTGGTCGCGGAAGCCGAACGCGCCGGAGGCCTGGTAGAAGGCCGTGCGCGCCATGATGCGGCAACCGAGTGCCTGGTAGGGCAGCCAGTGGTTGACCATGTTGTCGAGCGACTTGTCCGGCGTCGAGATCTTCAGGCGGCCGGTAAAGCCGGTCCAGAAGCCGCGATTTTCGGCAAGAATGCTGTCGAACGTGTCGCCCTTCAGCTGGGCAGCGAGAGCCTGCGCCTCCTCCTTCGTCTCGGCATCGCCGAGGAAGAAGGTGACTTCGGTTTCCTGGCCTGGCGCGAGCTCGACGTCATAGGCGAGTGCCGCGCAGGGATCGCCGTCGAGATCGAGCGAACCGCTGAGTGCCGAGCCGCTCATCACCGCTGCCGGCAGCTGGACCGAACCGAAGCGACCGAGGAATTCGCGACGGCTTGCGGTAAAGCCCGACGGGGTCTGCATCATGCCCATGACGGCGAAACGGCGGAAGTTGATGCTGAACGGATTGGTGGCGATCAGAGCCCCCGTCTCCTCGTCACGCGACGAGAGGATGAACGGCGCCGTCTTCGCCGCATTGGTGCCGAGCAGCCATTCGACATAACCGTAAAGCCGGAGCTTGCGGGTTTCCGAACCGGTATTGCGCAGAACCATATGCGACAGCTTGGCCGCGCGGTTGCGGTCCACCGTCTGGGTCAGGGCCAGCTTCAGGCCGTCCTCTTCCGTCGAGAAGACGGAATAGCCGAGACCGTGGCGGGCTTCGAACACCGTTTCCGGACGACGCGACAAGGCGGCGAACGGGGTGGCGACGGTGCCCTTGTCGAGATCGGCGACATAGAAGCCTTCGCCCGGACGGTTGATCACGAGATCGTTCGTCCACGGCGTCAGCTGATAGTCGCGGGAGTTCACGGCCCAGGTAAAACCTGCGCCCTCGGCCGAGACATGGAAGCCGAACGTATCGTTGGAGATGACGTTGATCCACGGATGCGGCGTCGACTGCCCGCCATTGAGGCGCATGACATATTCGCTGCCGTCTTGCGAGAAACCGCCAAAGCCGTTCCAGAATTCGACGCCCGCCGGACCTTCTGCGATTTCGGCCTGCGGAGCGAAGATCTCGCCGTTCAGCAGAGGCCGGCGATCGGCCTCGATCTGCTGTTCCGTGGAAGGCGCAAAGATCGTGCTGGTGCGATTGAGCTGGTCGCTCATCTCCCCATTGCGGGCGTGCAGGACGACACGCGACGCGGCAATGAGACCGTCCGCTCCGCCGCCTTCCAGAAGATCGCGACGCAGGGTGAAGACATGCTGGCGCCCGCCTTCCTGGCCCATGCGCGCAGACATGTGCTCGATCGAGGTCTGCATGTCCTGCGCGTCTTCAGCCGATCGCTCGTTGAAGATCACGAGATCGGACACGACGCCGCGCGACCGTAGATATTGCTGCGCCAGGATCGCTTCCTTGGCGACGGGCAGGTCGCTTTCGTCGTTGATCCGCAGGGTGAAGATCGGCAGGTCGCCGGACACAGCCGACGGCCAGAGGCCCGACTGCTGCTGCATCCCGGCATGCAGCGTCTGCTGGTCGGCGCGAAGCTGCATATCGGGATAGACGAGATAGCGTGCGAGATGCTGGAACGCCGCTGCGTCCTGCGAGGTGACGCCGAGATGGCGCATCTGCATCTGCGTGCGGGTCCAGGCCTGGGTGAGCTCGCTCTGGAAGCTCTCGGCGTGGCGATAATGCTCGATCGCCTTGTCGAGATCATCCCGCTTCGGTGCCGCGATGGTCCAGAAGATCACGCTGACCTTCTTGCCGGCCGGAACGCGCACGGTGCGGCGCAGCGACAGGATCGGGTCGAGCGTGAAGCCGTCGGTGTTGGAGAGCGTCGCACCCGGATCGAATGCGGCAGCCTCGCCGAGCGTGCGGCCACGGCCGAGGAACTTGCGGCGATCCGTCTCGTATTCGGTCGGACGCGAGGAACCGGCATTGTCGGCCGCCAGATGGGCGACCAGCAGGTCCGGTTCGCTCGGATCGCGCTTGTTGCGCCAGGCGCGGATCACGTCGCCGCGCTTGCCGATCTCGGTGCGGATGAACATCTTCGAAAAGACCGGATGGCCCTGGTCGCCGTCGTCGCCGGCCAGAACAGGCTCCATGTAGGAGGTCACTTCGATGAAGCGATCTTCCGTGCCCATGTTGAGCAGGGTGACGCGACGGCCCTCGGCATCGTGCTCGGTGCCGACGATGACCTCGACCGTGCTGGTCAGTTCACCGACCGTCTTGTGGAACTCGGCCTTTTCGTCGCCGAACACCGCCTTGGTCTGTTCGCCTTCCGCACGGCGCGGTTCCGACGTGGTGGACCACCAGTCGTTGGTTGTCGTGTCGCGCAGGAAGATGAACTGGCCCCAGCGGTCCTCGGTCGGATCCGCCCTCCAGCGGGAGACCGACAGGTTGTTCCAGCGGGAGTAACCCGAACCGGTCGCCGTCAGCATCATCGAATAATGGCCGTTGGACAGCAGCACCAGCTCGCGGTCCTTGGTGGCCGGGTTGGTGATGGTGCGTATTTCCGGACGCAGCAGCTCGCCGCCGCCTGTACCCGGCTTCTCTTCGTGCTTGGCGCTCATCACCGGGATGTCGCGCGGCGCCTTTTCCTGCAGCAGCAGCTCCGCCGCCTCGATCACCGGATCGGCGTGGAAGAGTTCGCGCAACAGGCCGTTCAGGACGACGTTGGCGACGGCCGCGATCGACATGCCATGGTGGTGGGCATAGTAGTTGTAGACCACTGCGCAACGCTTGCCTTCCGGCACGCGGGTCGGGGTGAAGTCGACCGCATCGTGGAAGCCGTAGATGCCGAGCGCACCGAGATCGCGCAGTTCGGCGAGATTCTCGACGGCTGCGATCGGGTCGTACTGGCTGGCCAGGATCGACGCATAGGGCGCGATGACCGCGTTCTGGCCGAGACCGCGCTTGAGGCCCAGCGTCGGCACACCGAAGTTGGTGTACTGGTAGTGCATCTGATGGTCGAGCGCGTTGAACGCGGCTTCCGAAATGCCCCATGGCGTACCGAGACGGCGGCCATGATTCATCTGTTCCTTGACGATCAGATTGTTGGTCTGGTTGAGGATACCGCCCTGGCGCTCCTGCATGACGAGCGGCGGCATCAGGTATTCGAACATCGAGCCCGACCAGGAGACGAGCGCACCGCGCGCGCCGATCGGCACGACGTGACGGCCGAGCTTGTACCAGTGCTCGTTCGGCAGGTCGCCCTTGGCGATGCCGAACAGGCTGGTGAGACGCGCCTCCGAGGCGAGAAGGTCGTAGCAGGCCTCGTCCACCTCGTTGCTTTCCACTCGGTAGCCGATCGACAGGAGACGACGGTCCTTGCGGAACAGGAACTTAAAGTCCATGGCGAGAGCGATCTTGCGCGCACGGTCGCGCAGCGACGCGAGACGATCACGCAACTCTTCGACATTGGCGTTGTCGAACGTCGAGTCGGAGATATGCGCTTCGCAGACCGCGACCAGCGATGCGGACCACTTGATGACTTCCTCGCTCTGCGCCGACCGGACCTCGTGATCGAGGTTGGTGGCGAGCTTCTGGATGTCGCGGGCAAGAACCGACAGGTTGATGATGCGGATCGAGGCGAACTCATGCTCGCGCTTGACGGCGGCGAGCGCATTGGCAAAGCCGACGATCCGCTCTTCCAGGCGACGGCGCAGCGGACGCACGGTCTTGCGGTCGTCCGGCAGCGCCTTCAGCGTCTCGGCGAGAACGCCGGCGACGTCGCCGATGCCGTCGAGATTTCCCTGCAGATGCGCCGAGGGCGCCTCCGCCCAGATGCGGCAGGCGGACGAGATCGCGATCAGGTGACCGGCGAAGTTGCCGCTATCGACCGACGAGACGTAGCGCGGCATCAGCGGCTTCAGAGTGTCGGTGTGATACCAGTTGTACATGTGGCCACGGAATTTATCCGCGCGCTCGACGGTCGCGATCGTCTGCTCCAGTCGCTCGATCGTGTCGGCAAAGCTGATCCAGCCGAAATGACGCGCCGAAATGGTCGACAGCAGGTAGACGCCGATATTGGTCGGCGACGTCCGCTTGGCGATCGAGGGGTTCGGCTTTTCCTGGTAGTTGTCCGGCGGCAGGTAATTCTGTTCCGGCGTGACGAAGGTCTCGAAATAGCGCCAAGTGCGGCGCGCGATCTTGCGCAGCTCGACCGAGACGTTTTCCGGCACAAACAGCTTGTCTTCCGTCTCGGCGGACTGGCTGACATACCAGGCGACCAAAGGCGAGAAGATCCACAGAACCGCGAACGGAATGCCGACGAGGAAGGCGTTGTCGCCTGGGATCGCGGCAAGCAGGATGCTGAGCACGGCGATTGCCGGCGCATGCCACATCGAACGGTAATATTCCGCCGGGCTGCCCTGCGCGCCCGACTGGATCGAGGCGGCGGTCTTCCATTCCAGCATCAGCTTGCGGGAAACGAGCAGGCGGTAGAGCGAACGGGCGATCGCATCCGTCATGATGCAGGCGGAATCGGCGATGAAGACGATTCGCAGTGCGACCTGCGCATTCGTCGAACGCACATCCGTCCAGACCGAATAGAAATGCGCTTTGGCGACGTTATCGCTCGAACGCGGTAGCAGGTTGGTCAGCAGCGAGATGGTCGGCGCGACGAAGAGCGAGAAGATCAGGAGGATCTGCCAGATCAGCGCGCCAAGCGGGTCCATGAAGTACCAGCCGAGAACCGATGCGAAGAACCAGGCGATCGGGGTGAGCGACCGGCGCAGGTTGTCCAGCATCTTCCAGCGGCCGAGCGCGGTCACGCCACGCTTCGCCTCGAGGATGTAGGGTAGGAGCTGCCAGTCGCCACGGGCCCAGCGATGCTGGCGCGACACTTCGACTTCGTAGCGGGTCGGGAAATCCTCGACCAGTTCGACGTCGGTCACAAGCGCGCAGCGGGCGAACGAGCCTTCGAGAAGGTCGTGGGAGAGAACCGCATTCTCTTCGATCCGGCCCTTGAGCGAGGTCTCGAAGGCGTCGACGTGATAGAGGCCCTTGCCGGTGAACGAGCCTTCGGCGGTCAGGTCCTGGTAGACGTCGGAGACGGCGAAGACGTAAGGGTCCAGACCGCGGCCGACCGAGAAGACGCGCTGGAAGACCGAGGCTTCCGTGCCCGTCGTCAGCGACGGGGTGACGCGCGGCTGCATCAGGCCGTAGCCCTTGATCACCTGGTTGGTAACCGGATCGAGCACCGGGCGGTTGATCGGATGGTGCATCTTGCCGACGAGCTTGGTCACCGCATCGCGGATCAGGCGGGTGTCGGCGTCGAGCGTCATGACGTACTGGACGTTTTCCGGCACCATGTTGGCGCCCTGCAGGTAGGTCGTGTCGCGGTCGCCGCGCAGCAGCAGGTTCAGCTCATGCAGCTTGCCGCGCTTGCGCTCCCAGCCCATCCATACGCCTTCGTTCGGATTGAACAGGCGGCGGCGGTGCAGCAGGTAGAAGCGGTTCCCGCCTTCTTCCTGGTAGCGGGCATTGAGCACCTCGATCTCGCGCTTGGCATATTCGAGGATTTCGAGGTCGGCCTCGTTCTGCTCGGTCTTGCTGTCGCGCCAGTCGGAAAGCAGCGAGAAATAGATCTCGCCGTTCGGGTTGGCGAGATAGTGGACCTCGAGATTGCGGATGAGCTCATCCACCGTATCGCGGTCGGAAATCAGGCAGGGTACGACGACAAGCGTGCGCGCCTCTTCCGGAATGCCTTCCTTGTATTCGTAGCCGACCAGCCGTGCCGGTTTGACGAAATAGGTAACGACCGTGTTGAACAGGCCGGTAGCGCCCTCCGACGCCGGCAGCGCCAGCATGACGAGCAGGAAGAATACGACGACCAGCGGAATGGCGGCCTGGACGAGGAAATAACCGGCAATCGCCATGGCGAGTACGGTGAGAAACAGCACCGGTCCGGCGATCGCGAACCAGTTGAGGCGACGATAGGCGCGCACGGCGCGCTGAAGGATCGGCGGCTTGTAACCGACGGCCGCTTCCAGTTCCTTGCGATGACGCCCGACGATGAAGGCGGCCACATTGGTCTCGCGCACGTCCGGGTTTGCGGCAGCGGCATCCGTTGCCAGCTTGATTGCGGCCTGGGTGACTTCCGCTTCGCTACGCTTGGACAGGCGGGCAAGCTTTTCGATGCGGTTGCGATAGGCATTGCGCGAACCGAAATCGAGCGCTTCGTAATCCGTATGCTCGCGGAACAGCTTGTCGATCTGCGAGACGTCCTCGAACCAGACGCTCCATTCGGTATCGACGATGAGGCGAAGGCTCTTGATGATATTGCCCATCGTCACGTTGCCGGACGAAAGGCGGCTCTGCTCGGCCTGGGTAACCGTCTCGGCATCGGTGCCGGCGGCGGCTAGGCGCTGTTCCAGCCACGAAGTCGCAAAGCCCGATGCCTGCGAGGCATTGCGCAGGCGATAGAGGAACTGCGCCGCGAACGTGTTGTCGCGCGCCAAGCTCTCGACGCCGGCCAGAACCTTGGCGCTTTCGGCCTCGTCGTTCAGACGGATGATCTCATCGGCCGTGTCGTTGGCGGCCTTGCGCATGTTGCGCGAGCGATCGACGCGGGTGGCGATGCGGCGCAGGTTCTCGATCAGCACGAAGCGGATGAAGGACGGCAGGGCCCAGATCTCGCCGATCTCAAGAGGCTCGTTCTCCTGGAAGCCCTCGACCATGGCCGCCAGCGTCTCGCGGTTCACGCCGCTATGGGTATGGGCGACATAAAGCCAAGCAAGCGCCAGAACGCGCGGGATCTTCTGCCCTCCGACCACGCGGGTCGGCAGCTGCTTGAAGAATTTCTTCGGGAAGTCGCGGCGGACTTCCTGGATCGCCTCTTCGACGATGTAGTAGTTGTCGAGCAGCCATTCGGCCGCCGGCGTGATCGAGGCTCCGGCATCGACATCCAGGGCGGCCGCCCGGTACACGCGAAGGATTTCCTTCTCGTTGTCCGAATGCTGCTGGAAAAACTCGAAGGACATGAAGCCCGGGAGCTCGGTGATCGCCTCGCGACCCAGCTGCTCGCCGTGATCCCTGAGGTCTTCTATCGTAAGATATGTCGCACGGATCGAATCGTTGTGATCGACCTGTTTGACATCTGTTTCTCGCGAGGAGACTGACTTCGGATTTTCAAGGGACATGGATACGCTTCTGAATGAAAATTCGGGGTTTATGGGCCAAATTGCTCGGCCTACGCCGGACACCGCGTTATCGTTCGGGAAACGACGACCGCATCCGGTGCAATCCGCGCTAGGAGATAGAGGCCGGCTTCAATAATGCAAACGAAACACATGAACTATCGCCAGCTGCAAATCGGATTGACACATTCTAAGCCTCTATCGCCCGCAGCCTGAATAAAGGCTGAACGGCTTCAAATCTTTGATTTCGATGAAAAACGATGGTCCGGGCAAGGCCGTGTTGGCGCAGGCGGCGCGGGCTGGTATATCGACCTCGATCCGATCCCCCGGCATATCGAGAGGCAGGCCAGATGACGATGCGATTTTCCAATGACATGGCAGACGTCGTCGCCATTCGTCGGCACCTGCACGAAAACCCGGAAATCGGCCTTTCGGAATTCAAGACGTCCGACTTCGTTGCCGCCCGGCTGGAAGAACTCGGCTACGAGGTGACCCGTGGGCTGGCGAAGACCGGCATCGTCGCGACGCTGCGCAACGGCACCGGCACCCGCTCGATCGGCATCCGCGCCGATATCGACGCATTACCGATCACCGAGGAGACCGGCGCGGACTATGCCAGCAGGAACAAGGGCGTCATGCATGCCTGCGGCCATGACGGACACACCGCCATGCTGCTCGGTGCGGCGAAGATTCTGGCCGAACGGAAAAATTTCGACGGCACGATCCACTTGATCTTCCAGCCGGCGGAAGAGAATTTCGGCGGCGCCAAGATCATGATCGACGAGGGCCTGTTCGACAGGTTCCCCTGCGACGCCGTCTTCGGCATGCACAACGATCCGGGGCTTCCCTTCGGCAAGGTCTATGTGAAGGACGGCCCGATCATGGCCGCGGTCGACGAATGCCGCCTGATCGTCAACGGCCTTGGCGGCCACGGTGCCGAACCGCAGGCGGCCAGGGACCCGATCGTGGCCGGCGCCAGCATCATCATGGCGCTGCAGACGGTCGTTTCGCGCAATCTCCATCCGCTCGACCAGGCGGTGGTGACCGTCGGCGCCTTCAATGCCGGCATTGCCAGCAACGTCATTCCCGAGCGGGCGGAAATGGCGATCACCATCCGCTCCTTCGACCCGAAGGTCCGCGACATGCTGGAAGAGCGCATCCGCGCCATCGCGGAAGGCCAGGCGGCAAGCTATGGTATGTCAGTGACCGTGAACTACGACCGCGGCTATGAGGCGACCGTCAACCACACGGCCGAAACCGATTTCGTCCGTGATCTGGCAAAAAAGGTCGTCGGCGAGCAGAATGTCGCCGAGATCGAGCGGCCGATGATGGGCGCCGAGGACTTTGCCTATATGCTGGTCGAACGCCCCGGAAGCTACTTCTTCCTCGGCACCGCCAAGACCGACAACGACCCGTCGCTGCACCACCCCCGCTTCGACTTCAACGACGACATCATCCCGACCGGGGTCAATCTGTGGGTGGAGCTGGCGGAAGCCTATCTGCCGACGAAGTGAGCTTCCTCCGTCGTCATGCTCGGCCTTGTGCCGAGCATCCACTGAACTCGCATCTTGCTCGAAGTGGCTGGATCCTTGGGACACCCTCGGGTTTAACCCGAGGGTGAGGATGACGGAAAGCTACGAGAGCAACGCATCATCGCATAAAAAAAACCTCCCGGGCCGTCTGTCGGCACGGGAGGTTTTTCTGTCTCTTGCGACGGCCTATCGCGTCAGGCGAGAATGCCGAGCGTTACCGCACCGACAAAGATGAAGGCGGCGGTCACGAGGGCCGTATGGCCGACGGCTGCCCACCGGCTGTGGTGAGCGGTGGTACGGGTCGCAAATGTCCGGGTCTGGTTCTGGATGGGCTGCATGCGATCCTCCCGAGTTTGATCTCTTAACTTCGCACGTACTGTAACTTATCTCTATCAACCCGGTAGAGATAATGTTCCAGCGAGAACCCGGTTCCGTAGAAAATCCTTTTTTATTAACGCCAGTATCATACCGTTAACGGTTTATTATACCTGACCGCCGAAACGGCGCATCAGACGCCCTGTCTTTCGAGCGCCACCCGGAAGATATCGGCATCCACATTGCCGCCCGAGCAGACCGCGATCACCGTGTCTCCCAGCGTTTCGCCGTGGAAGAGCGCGGCTGCCAGTGCCACCGCGCCGCCCGGCTCGACGACGATCTTCAAGCGGCTGAAGGCGAGCGCCATGGCCTTCAGCGCCTCGTCTTCCGAAACGACGAGGCCGGGACCGCAAAGGCGCTTCATGATCGGAAACGTGATATCGCCCGGCTGGGGAGAAAGGATCGCATCGCACAGCGATCCCGTGAGCGACGCATTGCGTTCGATCTTTCCCGAGAGCAGCGAGCGGGCCAGATCGTCGAACCCTTCCGGCTCGCAGGAATGCACGACAAATCCGGGCGCCTTGGCTTCGAGTGCCAGCGCGATGCCCGACAGGAGCCCGCCCCCGCTTGCCGGCGCCAGCACATCGGCCTTTTCGATGCCGAGTTCCCGTGCCTGTTCCGCGATCTCGAGGCCCACCGTACCCTGCCCGGCGATCACCTGCGGATCGTCGAACGGCTTGACCAGCGTCAAATTGCGCTCCCTGGAAAGCCTTGCACCGATCTCGTCGCGGTCCTCCTTCACCCGATCGTAAAGCACCACTTCGGCGCCATAGGCGCGGGTATTCTCGATCTTCAGTTTTGGGGCGTCGTTCGGCATGATGATGACGGCCGGGATACCGTGCATCCTGGCGGCAAGCGCCACGCCCTGCGCATGGTTGCCGGAGGAAAAAGCGATCACGCCGCGAGCCCGGACATCTGGATCAAGCGCGGAGATCGCCGACCATGCGCCGCGAAACTTGAATGATCCGGTATGCTGCAGGCATTCGGGCTTCACGAATATCCTTCGCCCGGCGATCTCGTCGAGGAAAGGCGAGGAGAGCAGCGGCGTGCGGCGGGCACGCCCGTCGAGACGGGCCCGGGCGGCTTCGATCATGGCAATATCGGTCATGGAAATCCCAAATCAGCAAATGAATGGGAAAAGCCTATTATCGCTTCCGCGCCGGGTAAAGCTGCCGGCCATCTGGAAGTTGTCACCCTGTCAATTCAGAGGGATTTCAGCCGACCGCGCCGTTCGCCAGGGCGTCGATCTTGACCACCGCCTTGATCGGCAGGTGATCGGAGGCGAGGCGGGAGAGCGGCGTGTCATGGGTCTGAACCTGATCAATCAGGCCCGGCCGGTTGGCCATGATCCGATCGAGCGCCAGCACCGGCAGCCGCGACGGAAAACTCGGCACCGCGGCCGGAAGGCCGAAGACTGTCGCCAGCGTGTTGAGCGAGGACCGGTCGCCGAGCCGCCACTCATTGAGGTCACCCATCAGCACCGTCGGATGCTCCGCGCGGGAGCCTAGGATATCGAGGATCATCCGCGCCTGCTGCTGGCGCGAGCGGTTGAGCAGGCCGAGATGGGCAGCGATGACGCGAAAGGTGCTGCCGTCGCTGAGGTCGAGTTCGGTCAGAAGCGCGCCGCGCGGCTCGAGCCCCGGCAGCTTGATCTGGTGGACATCGCGCACCAGGCCTTCGCGGAAGAAGACGACATTGCCATGCCAGCCATGGGCGCGGGCCACGCCGGAGACCGGCACCGGGCAGAGCCCGGTCTCGCGCTCCATCCAGTTGAGGTCGAGCAGGCCGCGCCTCTCTCCGAAGCGCGTGTCGGCCTCCTGCAGCGCGATGATATCGGCGCCGATTTCGCGGATGACCTGGGCGATGCGGCCGGGATCGAACCTTCCGTCGACGCCGACGCATTTATGGACGTTGTAGGAGGCGACGAGCAGACCGGAACTCGGATCATGCGGGGAATGGCTGCCTGCCCCCCTGTCCTTGCGCGCCCTGATCGACGCGAGAATGCTGGCGGGAAGACTGGCGCGGCGGTTCTGGTGCATCGTTCTTCGTTCTGTTCGTCCGTTAAACATCGCTCCCTCCGGCCCTCTTCCTCTCAGAGATAAGGCGACCCCAGCCACAGCACGCGCTCTATGAAGCGCTTGAGAAACGGCCGCGATCTGAGGCCATGCAGGGTCACTTCCTCCGCAGAGGAAATCGCCAGATCGATCCTTCGTTCCAAGGCTTCCGTGAATGAGCGGTCGAAAACCTCGAGATCGACCTCGAAATTCAGCCTCAACGACCGCGGGTCGATATTGGAGGATCCGGCATAGGACCAGCAGCCGTCGACAGCCATCAGCTTGGAATGGTTGAACGGGCCGGATGCCCGCCAGATGCGACAGTAATTCTTCAGCATCTGGTCGAACTGCGCCGTCATGGCGAGATCGACAAGCGTCAGGTTGTTGGCGCTCGGCACGACGATATCGACGCTGACCCCGCGCCGGGCGGCGGTGACGAGCGCGGTGATCAGTTCCCGGTCGGGGAGGAAATAGGGAGAGACGATCTTGATCGACGACCGGGCGATGGAAAACGCGCCCATCAGCGTCTTGTGATTGGTCTCGAGGCTGCGGTCCGGACCGGACGAAACGGCACGCATCAGGATCGCCGATCCCGGCTCCGTCTCCGGCGTCGGCACGGCCCAGGCGTCGCTCTCCAGCCTTTCGCCGGTGGTGAATTCCCAGTCGGCAGCGGCAATCGCGAGAAGATCGGCAACCACCGGGCCGCTCACCTTGAAATGCGTGTCGACGGCACTGCTGTCACCGTTGAACTCGCTGGAAAAGCCCTCGCGGATGTTCATGCCCCCGGTAAAGCCGACCGTCCCGTCGACCACCATGATCTTGCGGTGGGTGCGCAGGTTCGCATAGGGCAGGCGCAGGCCGGTGATGACATTGCCGTTGAACACGTCGACGGTCACGCCGTTCTCCCGCAGCATGCCGAGAACGCTCGGCACTGAGTAACGCGCGCCGACCGCATCGATCAGGACGCGCACATCGACCCCGCGCTTGGCTGCCGCACCGAGCGCTTCGACGAAACGCATGCCGATCCGGTCGCGGTCGAAAATATAGGTCTCCAGCAGGACGGCATGCTTGGCGCTGCCGATCGCCGCCAGCATCGCGCCGTAAGCTGCGTCGCCCGTGTCATAGGCCTCGATGCCATTGCCGGTCGTCAGGTGATGCCGGCTCACCCGGTCGCCGAGTGTCTTCATCGCCCGGAAGCGATAACCGAAATCGCGCACGACCTGGTCGTCGCTCGCGTCATAGGAGGCGAAATCTGTCCGCTCGGCTCCCTGCAGCAGCGAGCGCCGGTCACCGATGACATTGCGGCGGATACGATTGATACCGGCAACGAGATAAAGCGCGGCACCGACTATGGGCGACAGGATGATGACGCCGACCCAGCCGATCGCCGCGCGCACTTCCTCCTTCGTCATCGCTGCATGAATGGCAGCGGCCGCCCCGGCCACAACCGAGACAATGAAGAGGATGTGTGGCCAATAGGCGTCGAAGAGCGATATCATGGCGTCCAATATAGGGACGCCATGATGCTAGACAATTGGTGAAATCAGCGGTTTAGGCCGCCAGCTGCCTGGCGAACTTTTCCAGGCCGCGCTCGACCTTGTCGAACATGTCGTCCACCTGCGCCTCGGTGATGATCATCGGCGGGCAGAAGGCGAGTGAATCGCCGATCGCGCGGCTGATCACGCCCTCTTCCATCAGGATCGGGAAGAGCTTCGGCCCGAGCTGGCCGGCATCAAAACCTTCGCGCGGCGCAAGTTCGAAGGCGCCGATCAGGCCGACACCGCGGGATTCGATGACCAGCGGGTTTTCCGCGATCGCCTGCAGGCGCTTGAGGAATTTCGGGCTGAGCGACCGGACGTTGCCGACGAGATCGCGCTCCTCGATGATCGCGATGTTTTCCAGCGCGACGGCGGCCGCGACCGGATGGCCGGCGGCGGTAACGCCATGACCGAAAGTACCGATCTTCGCCGATTCATCCGCCAGCGGCTGATAGACGTTCTCGTTGATCAGAAGCGCCGAGATTGGCTGGTAGGATGACGAGATCTGCTTCGACAGCGTGATCATGTCGGGCTGCAGCTCGAAGGTCGTGGTACCGAACATGTTGCCGGTGCGGCCGAAACCGCAGATCACCTCGTCGGCGATGAAGAGAACGTCGTATTTCTTCAGAACCTTTTGGATCGCCTCCCAATACCCGGCTGGCGGCACGATGACGCCGCCCGCGCCCATGAGCGGCTCGCCGATGAAGGCACCAACCGTATCCGGCCCTTCCTTGAGGATCAGATCCTCGAGATCCCTGGCGCAACGCTCGACGAACTGCGCCTCCGTTTCGCCTTCGGTCTTGAAGACACGGTAATGCGGGCAGGTCGTGTGCAGCACGCGTGCCAGCGGCAGGTCGAAGGACCGATGGTTGTTAGGCAGGCCGGTGAGGCTGGCCGAGGCGATGGTGACGCCGTGATAGCCCTTGATGCGCGAGATGATCTTCTTCTTGTCCGGCTTGCCGAGCGCGTTCGACCGGTACCAGACGATCTTCATCGCCGTGTCGTTGGCTTCCGAACCGGAGTTGGTGAAATAGGCCTTGGACATCGGCACCGGCGCCATCTGGATGAGCTTTTCGGCAAGCTCGACTGACGGGCTGTGCGTGCGGGCCGTGAACGTGTGGTAGTAGGGAAGCTTCGCCATCTGTTTCGTCGCGGCCTCGACCAGCCGGCTTTCGCCGAAACCGACGCCCACGCTCCACAGCCCCGCCATGCCCTCGATATATTGCTTGCCGGCATTGTCGTAGACATAGATGCCCTCGCCGCGGTCGATCACCAGTGCACCGTCGCGCTCCAGCGCGCGGGCATTGGTGTAGGAATGCAGGTGATAGGCCTTGTCACGGGCTTCAAGCGAATTGGGTTGTATTGTCACGACGGGAGCTCCTCCACGCGAATGCGTATAGGAATCTCATATGAGGAATCGGGAAGGTTGCCCACCCCCAAAAGCAGACGCGAATGACGCCCGCCCTCAAAATAATTGACGGGCGCCATCAGCCGTTTTCATCGCGGATTTCTCAGCGGGACGTCATCGCCGCAATCGGCGGCTCGGACGACGCGGGGATCGGGCTCGTGTATTCCTGCCCCTTCTTGCGACGCTTGAGATCGGCCCAGGCCGCCTCGCGCAACTGCTCGCTTGTCAGCACCGCCAGCCCCGTCGCGGCCATGGCCTTGGCGACGGAAACCATGCCCTTGTGGGCAAGCGGGCTCTTGCCCTGGGTCACGACCTGCCAGGTATGCAGCTGCGTGCCGATGGCAAGCGTCGCGCCATAGGCCTGCACCGTCGGCACGACCCAGCTGACATCGCCGACATCGGTGGAACCGCCCATCTGGCGGACTTCGTTATGGGCCGGCAGGACGAAATCGGCGAGCGGGACGTCGCGCTCTTCGATGCGCTCCTGCGCCCAGCTCGCGGCGATGTCTTCCGGTGTCAGCGTGGTGCGGATCTTTTCCGCAAAGGCGACATCCTCGCCGTCGAAGACGGGCGCACCCATGCTGTCCCAGATGTCCTGCATCGCATCCATCAGCGGCGTGTTGACGATGAGGTTGGAGACGCCGGCGAGAATGGCGCTCTCGACCTTCGTCTCGGTCATCAGGGCCGCACCTTCGGCCACCTTCTTGACCCGCTCGATCAGCGTCAGGAGCCCCTGGAGGTCCGGCGAGCGCACCACGTAGCGCACCTTGGCATGGGCCTGCACGACATTGGGCGAGATGCCACCGGCATCGATGATGGCGGCGTGGATACGGCAATCAGACGGCATATGCTCGCGCATGTAATTGACACCGACGCTCATAAGTTCGACGGCATCGAGCGCACTTCTTCCAAGTTCCGGCACGGCCGCGGCATGGGCGGCGCGTCCGGTAAAGGTGAAATCGATGCGGCAATTGGCAAGCGACGTCTCGCGCTGCACACCGGCAAAATTGCTCGGATGCCAGCTGATCGCGATATCGACGTCGGAAAACGCGCCTTCGCGCACCATGAAGGCCTTGGCGGCGCCGCCTTCCTCAGCCGGGCAGCCGTAATAGCGCACGCGACCGGGCGTGCCGGTCTTTTCCAGCCAGTCCTTCAACGCCGTTGCGGCAAGAAGTGCTGCCGAACCGAGCAGGTTGTGACCGCAGCCATGGCCGTTGGCACCGGGCGTCGTCGGATCATGCTCGGTTGCGCCGGCCTTCTGGCTGAGGCCCGCAAGCGCATCGTATTCGCCGAGGAAGGCGATGACGGGACCACCCTTGCCCGCCTCCCCCATCAGCGCGGTGGGGATATTGGCGACATTGTCGGTGATTGCAAAACCCTGGGCCTCGAGCATTTCGCGATGCGCGGCGGCCGACTGGATTTCCATGTAGCAGGTTTCCGGCGTCTCCCAGACGCGGTCAGCCAGCTCGGTGAAGACTTCCTTCTTGCGGTCCACCATGTCCCAGACGAGAGGAAGATTGGAATTGCCTGCACTCATGAAACCTTGCCTTCAACAATGGATAGAGAAGGTTCGCATACCTACGCCATTCTGAGGGCGGTGCAACGCCTATTGCGAGGAATTAAGGCGGCGCACACCAATTAGGCACCATTTCGACACTTGTGATCAACGGGTGAATCTTAGTGTCTCGACAACCGATCCATAATCGCTATTCTCCCGCGCCACGGTACCAGGACACGTCTAGGACGAAACTCCGAACCGGAAAACAAACATGGGGTGAACACACCAAACAGGAGCATGATGTTCCAAGGCAGACAGCAAGGAAGAAAAACTCTCCCTTGATGCCTGTTGGATCATCATTCCGGCGGCGTGAAGTTCATTCCGTATCGGGGAAAATATACGACCGGTTCAGCGTCCGCTCGCCGGTCAGGAGGTGACTACAAGAAGACTTGTCCAGAGGGTGCGCCAGCCGCACTAAAAAATCAGGGAAATCAACCGTGCCGGCCGAGCCGGTACAGGTAGGGAGACTATTCATGAAACGTACGCTTACTCTCGCGGCAGCAGCGCTTCTGTCCGCAACATTCTTCGCCGGCGCCGCCAGCGCCAAGACCTTCGTCTACTGCTCGGAAGGTTCGCCGGAAGGCTTCGATCCGGGCCTCTACACCGCCGGCACGACGTTCGATGCTTCGGCACACCCGATCTACAACCGTCTGCTCGAATTCAAGCCGGGCACGACGCAGCCGGAAGCCGGTCTGGCCGAGAGCTGGGACATTTCCGAAGACGGCACGGTCTACACGTTCAAGCTCCGCAAGGGCGTGAAGTTCCAGACGACCGAGTTCTTCACCCCGTCGCGTGAACTGAACGCCGACGACGTCGTCTTCTCGATCGGTCGCCAGATCGACCCGAACAACGCCTGGGCCAAGTACATCTCCGGCGGCACCTGGGAATATGCCGAAGGCATGGGCTTCCCGAAGCTGATCAAGTCGGTCGAAAAGGTCGACGACCTGACGGTCAAGATGACGCTGAACCGTCCGGAAGCACCGTTCCTCGCCAACCTTGCCATGCCGTTCGCTTCGATCCTGTCGAAGGAATATGCTGACAGCCTCGAAAAGGCCGGCACCAAGGAACAGCTGAACCAGAACCCGGTCGGCACCGGTCCGTTCACCTTCGTTGCCTACCAGCAGGACGCGATCATCCGCTACAAGAAGAACGCCGACTACTGGGGCACCGCTCCGAAGATCGACGACCTCGTCTTCGCGATCACCAGCGACGCTTCCGTTCGTTACCAGAAGCTGAAGGCCGGCGAATGCCACCTGATGCCGTTCCCGAACGCTGCCGACGTCGAATCGATGAAGTCGGATTCGAACCTGAAGGTCATGGAGCAGGAAGGCCTCAACATCGCCTACCTCGCCTACAACACGACCCAGGCTCCGTTCGATAAGCCGGAAGTCCGTATCGCCCTCAACAAGGCGATCAACAAGAAGGCAATCGTCGACGCCGTCTTCCAGGGCATGGCGACGCCGGCTACGAACCCGATCCCGCCGACCATGTGGTCCTACAACCAGGAAACCAAGGACGACACCTACGACCTCGACGCCGCCAAGAAGATGCTGGCGGACGCTGGCGTCAAGGATCTTTCCATGAAGATCTGGGCCATGCCGGTTTCGCGCCCCTACATGCTGAACGCCCGTCGTGCGGCTGAAATCATGCAGGACGACTTCGCCAAGATCGGCGTCAAGGTCGAGATCGTTTCCTACGAATGGGCAGAATACCTGCAGCGTTCGAAGGACAAGAACCGTGACGGTGCCGCCATCCTCGGCTGGACCGGCGACAACGGCGACCCGGACAACTTCCTTGACACCCTGCTCGGCTGCGACGCCGTCGGCGGCAACAACCGCGCTCAGTGGTGCAACAAGGAATTCGACGACCTGGTGAAGAAGGCCAAGGTCACTTCCGACCAGGAAGAGCGCACCAAGCTCTACGAACAGGCTCAGGTCGTGTTCAAGAAGGAAGCCCCCTGGGCAACCATCGACCACTCGCTGGCGATCGTTCCGATGGCTAAGGGCGTGACCGGCTTTACCCAGAGCCCGCTCGGCGACTTCACCTTCGAAGCTGTCGATATCGCCGAGTAATCCGGCCACACCACAACTTTTTGCCGCGGGATACATTGCGTTTCCCGCGGCATTTTCTTATGAGACGCCCAAAAATGTGGCGATGACGCCGCAATTGCCGCTTCCTTGGGCTTGACAAAAAGCCGGAACCGGCCCGCAGCGAACCCTTAAAGGTTTTAGAATGTTTGGCTTCCTTCTGCGGCGTCTCGCCGTATTGATCCCGACTTTCCTCGGGGTCTCCATCATCGCCTTCTCGTTCATCCGGCTTCTGCCGGGTGATCCGGTGGCGCTTCTGTCCGGCGAACGCGTCATGTCGCCCGAGCGCCATGCGCAGATCAGCGCCCAGCTCGGCATGGACCGGCCGATGGTCATCCAGTATTTCGACTATCTCGGCGGCGTGCTGACGGGTGACTTCGGTTCCTCGATCGTCTCCAAGAAGCCGATCATCGACCAGTTCTTCGCGCTGTTCCCGGCGACCGTCGAACTGTCGCTCTGTGCCATGTTCATCGCCATCGTGCTCGGCATTCCGGCCGGCGTGATCGCGGCGATGAAGCGCGGCTCGATCTTCGACCAGGGCCTGATGGGCATCGCGCTCGTCGGTTATTCCATGCCGATCTTCTGGTGGGGCCTGCTTCTCATCATCCTTTTCTCCGGCATCCTACAATGGTTCCCGGTCTCGGGCCGCATCTCGCTGATGTTCTATTTCCCGCAGGTCACCGGCTTCATGCTGATCGATAGTCTGATCTCCGGCCAGAAGGGTGCCTTCGCCTCGGCCGTCAGCCACCTGGCGCTGCCGTCGATCGTGCTGGCGACCATTCCGCTCGCCGTCATCGCCCGCCAGACCCGTTCGGCCATGCTGGAAGTCCTGTCCGAAGACTACGTCCGCACCGCCCGCGCCAAGGGCCTGTCGCCCTTCCGCGTCGTCGGTGTCCACGCGCTGCGCAACGCCATGATCCCGGTCATCACCACGATCGGCCTGCAGATCGGCGTCATGCTGGCCGGCGCCATCCTGACCGAGACGATCTTCTCCTGGCCGGGCATCGGCAAGTGGATGGTCGACAGCGTGTTCCGTCGCGACTACCCGGTCATCCAGGGTGGCCTGCTTCTGATCGCCGGCATCATCATGACCGTCAATCTCATCGTTGATCTGCTCTACGGCCTGATCAACCCGAGAATTCGTCACTAGTCCGCCGAGAAGAAGGAAAAAATCCCATGGCAGATGCAACCGTCAACAAGACCTCCGCGCCGGTGACGAGCGGCCAGATGCGCCGCCAGATGCTCAAGGAGTTCTGGTTCTATTTCTCCGAAAACCGCGGCGCCGTGATCGGCCTCTACGTTTTCGTCGCTCTCGTCATCGTCGCGGTCTTCGCGCCGCTGATCGCCCCGCACTCGCCCTTCGAACAGTATCGCGACGCGGTGCTGACGCCGCCGGTATGGCAGCAGGGCGGTAGCTGGACCTACATCCTCGGCACCGATCCGGTCGGCCGCGACATCCTTTCGCGCCTGATCTACGGCGCCCAGTATTCGCTGTTCATCGGTGTGTTCGTGACGACGCTGTCGCTCGTCGGCGGCATCCTCGTCGGCCTGATCGCCGGTTATTACCGCGGCTGGGTCGATACCGTGATCATGCGCCTGATGGACATCATCCTGGCGTTTCCGTCGCTGCTTCTGGCGCTGGTTCTGGTCGCCATCCTCGGCCCGAGCCTGACCAACGGCATGATCGCCATCGCGCTGACGCTGCAGCCGCATTTCGTGCGCCTGACGCGTGCAGCCGTGATGGCCGAGAAGACCCGCGACTACGTGACAGCCGCCCGCATTGCCGGCGCGAGCCCGCTGCGCCTGATGTTCCGCACCATCCTGCCGAACTGCACCGCGCCGCTGATCGTCCAGGCGACGCTGTCCTTCTCCAACGCGATCCTCGACGCGGCAGCCCTCGGCTTCCTCGGCATGGGCGCCCAGCCGCCGGCTCCCGAATGGGGCACGATGCTGGCCGAAGCCCGCGAATTCATCCTGCGCGCCTGGTGGGTCGTCACCTTCCCGGGCCTTGCAATCCTCATCACCGTTCTTGCCATCAACCTGATGGGCGACGGCCTGCGCGACGCGCTTGACCCGAAACTGAAGAGGTCCTGATCATGGCGCTTCTGCAAATCGACAATCTCACCGTCGAATTCGAAACCGCAACCGGCTGGTTCCGTGCCGTCGACGGCGTCTCCATCTCGGTCGACAAGGGCGAAGTGCTCGCCATCGTCGGTGAATCCGGTTCCGGCAAGTCGGTCTCGATGCTGGCCGTCATGGGCCTCCTGCCGTGGACGGCAAAGATCACCGCCGACCGCATGCTGTTCGAAGGCCAGGACATCCAGGCCCTGAGCCCGGCTGCGCGCCGCAAGCTGATCGGCAAGGATATCGCCATGATCTTCCAGGAGCCGGTCGCAAGCCTCAACCCTTGCTTCACCGTCGGCTTCCAGATCGAGGAAGTGCTGCGCATTCACCTCGGCCTGAACAAGAAGGATCGTCGTGCCCGCGCCATCGAACTGTTCAAGCTCGTCGGCCTGCCGAACCCGGAAGAACGCCTCAACAGCTTCCCGCACCAGATGTCGGGAGGCCAGTGCCAGCGCGTGATGATCGCGATCGCGATCGCCTGCGACCCGAAGCTCCTGATCGCCGACGAGCCGACCACCGCGCTCGACGTGACGATCCAGAAGCAGATCCTCGATCTCATCATGGACCTGCAGGTACGCACCGGCATGGGCCTGATCATGATCACCCATGACATGGGCGTCGTGGCCGAGACCGCCGACCGCGTCGTCGTGCAATACAAGGGCCGCAAGATGGAGGAGGCCGACGTGCTTTCCCTCTTCGAGAACCCGAAGAGCAACTATACCAAGGCGCTTCTGGCGGCCCTGCCGGAAAACGCCACCGGCGACCGCCTGACCACCGTTTCCGCCTTCTTCGACGGCAATCCGGAGCCTGCCCCCTCGGCGGCGCCAAGTGCTGGAGCAAACGCATGAGCGACACCAAGACCACCGACACCATGCTCGAAGTGCGCGACATCAAGCGCGACTACGAACTGCCGGCCGGCTTCATGAAGCCGAAGAAGACCGTCCATGCGGTAAAGGGCGTGTCCTTCAAGCTGGAACGCGGCAAGACGCTGGCGATCGTCGGTGAATCGGGCTGCGGCAAGTCAACGCTCGCCCGCATGATCACCTTCATCGACGAGCCGACCGCCGGCGAGCTGATCATCGACGGCCAGAAGATGGACACCCGCCCGGGCCACCTGACGCCCGAAATGCGCCAGAAGGTGCAGATCGTCTTCCAGAACCCTTACGGCTCGCTCAACCCGCGCCAGAAGATCGGCGACGTTCTTGGCGAACCGCTGGCGATCAACACCTCGATGCCGGCTTCCGAGCGTCGTGACCGCGCCACCGAGATGCTGATCAAGGTCGGCCTCGGCCCGGAGCACTACAACCGCTATCCGCACATGTTCTCCGGCGGCCAGCGCCAGCGTATCGCCATTGCCCGCGCGCTGATGATGAACCCGAAGCTGCTCGTCCTCGACGAGCCGGTCTCGGCGCTCGACCTTTCGGTCCAGGCCCAGGTGCTGAACCTGCTCGCCGACCTGCAGGACGAATTCGACCTCACCTACGTCTTCATCAGCCACGACCTGTCGGTCGTCCGCTACATCGCCGACGAGGTGATGGTGATGTATTTTGGCGAGGCGGTCGAATACGGCACGCGCGACGAGGTGTTTTCGGCGCCGAAGCACGAATATACGCAGACCCTGTTCAAGGCGACGCCGCGTGCCGACGTGGACTCGATCCGGGCACGTGTTGCCAAGAAGAAGGCTGCTTCGGCGGCTTAAGCAGGTCACTTCAAAAGCCCCTCACCCGCCTCCGCTGCGCTCGGCGCGCCCTCTCCCCGTAAACGGGGCGAGGGGAATTCAAAAACGCTTCGGTTAACTTCCTTCTCCCCGTCTGCGGGGAGAAGGTGCCGGCAGGCGGATGAGGGGCAATCGCGTGCTCCACTCCAAGCCATACCCCCTCACCAACAAAATCTATGACTTAGCCTTCGGCAAGATCATGATTTGTAACCTCTCCCGCCGAGGGAGAGGTAGGGCGTCGAGGGCGCGGCACCGGTATCTCTCCCCCTTGTGGGAGAGAAAGCGATTTCGAAATCTTAGCCAAAGGCTAAGTTTCAGAAATCGCAAGTGATGGGATCTGCACCACACTTTTCCCCTTCAACCTACTCCACAAACACCCGCACCGTCGCCGCCCTGCCTGCACTGTCGATCACCGTCAGCGTCGAAAACCCCGCGCCTTCCGGCAGCCATTGGTTGATGCGGCGGCGGGAAAGATCGGCGAGCGGCTTGCCGTTGGCGAGCCAGCGGAACGGCGGGCGACCGCCCTGTAGTTTCAGGACGAGCGGCGAAATATCTCCCGACAGTGCGCCGAGATCGACCTTCGCACCTTCCGGCGGATAGACGATCTGCGGCGCGGCCTCGCGGCTCGACGCGCGAACCAGACCGCTTGCCGTTATCGCAAAACGCCGCTGCCCGATCGGCAGATCGGTCTGCGCCAGCCGCACTGCGCCGGGCGGGGCGGATGGATGCGGGGTGATCGGCACGCCGGAGCGGGAAAAGGCCTCGAACAGGATCGGCGCCGCCGTCTGGTAGCCGGCGATGCCGGGCACGGCGCCATTGTCGGGCCTGCCGACCCAGACGCCCAGCACATAACGCCCGTCATAACCGACCGACCAGGCATCGCGATAGCCGTAACTCGTCCCCGTCTTGTAGGCGATGCCGAGTTTTCGGCTGCCGGTTGGCGGCAGCACGTCGGACAACGCATCGGTGACGTTCCAGATCGCCTGGCGCTCCAGGATCGGCTCATTGTCCAGCATCGCCGGCTGCTCGTCTATGCCGTTGCCGACCCGCACAGGCTGGCCGCCATCGGCGAGCGCCGCATAGCTTTGCACCAGATCCTTGAGCGTGATGCCGACGCCGCCGAGACCGATCGCCAGTCCCGGCGCCTCGTTCGGCGGCAGGACCGGCCTCACGTCGGCGCGGCGAAACCGGATCATCAGCCGCGACGGGCCGACCGCATCGAGCAAGCGCACCGCCGGCACGTTGAGCGACAGTTGCAGGGCCTGGCGCACCGTCACGTCGCCCTGGTAGGTCATGTCGAAATTCTTCGGCCGGTAGCCGAAGAAATCCGCCGGGCGATCCTCGATCATCGTTTCCTGGGAGACGAGCCCCTGTTCGAAGGCAAGCCCGTAGATGAAGGGCTTCAAGGTAGAACCGGGCGAACGCAGCCGCCGCGTCATGTCGATCCAGCCGGATCGTCCGGCATCGAAATAATCTGCCGATCCCACCTCGCCTACTATTTCCCCGGTCGTCGCATCGGCCATCACCATAGCAAGCGACACCTTTGGGGCGAGCTTGGCCGAGGCATCGCGCGCCACCTCCTCCAGCTTCTGCTGGATATTGCGCTTCAGCGTGCTGCGGTATTCCTCCGCGTTCGGCTTTCTACGGATGGCGGCTTCGGCAAGATGCGCGGCATAGGCTGGCAGTTGCAGCCTGCGCTGCGGGATCACGTCATGGGAAGCACGCTCCGCCTCACCCTCCCCCGTAACCTCGGAAACGGCGGGACGGGTGAGAACGCGTTCCCGCGCCGCAAGCGCCATCTTCGGATTTCGATCCGGGCGACGGGATTCCGGTGATTGCGGCAGGGCGACGAGAAGGGCCGCCTCCGCCACCGTCAGCCGCTTCGGCTCCTTGCCGAACCAGGCGAGGCTTGCGGCGCGGATCCCCTCCAGATTGCCGCCATAGGGGGCGTGGGTGAGATAGAGCTGCAGGATCTCCCGCTTGCCGAGCCGCCGCTCGATCTGGATGGCGCGGGCGAGCTGCAGCAGTTTTGCGGAAAGGGAGCGGGTCTCCCGCGGCTCGATCAGCCGAGCCACCTGCATGGAAAGCGTGGAGGCACCGGAGACGATCCGGCCATTGGTGACGAGCTGGAACGCCGCACGCCCGATCGCCCATGGGTCGATGCCGCCATGCTCGTAGAAGCGACGATCCTCATAGGCGATCAGCATGTCGAGGAAACGCGGGTCGACATCCTCGACATCCGTCTTCAGCCGCCAGCGGCCCTGCGGCGTGGCGAAGGCGCGGAGCAGCTCGCCATCGGAATCCAGCACCTCGCGCGAGACGGTGGTGGCATTCTCCAGCGGCGGCGGATAGGCGCGATCGGCCCATTCCAGACCGAGCCAGGCCGCCCCCGCCAGAATGAGGCAGGTGCCGACACCGATCGAGAATTTCCACCTGCGCTTCATATGAGATCTTCTGTTTGTTTTGGCCTCCCGGCATATGCCGGAATATCAGTCTGCACTTGCATCAGTGGCGCCGGCGCCCCCTCATCCGGCTGCCTCCGCTTTTCCTGCAAGAGATTCAATCGCCTATGAAGCAAGTCCCCCTCTGGCCTGCCGGCCATCTCCCCCACAAGGGGGAGAAGACTCGCCGCAATCACCTGCCTCGATTGGGCTGTAGCGGTGAGGCTGGGTAAGCCCTCCCCCTTGTGGGGAGGGTTGGGAGGGGTCTTCTCTTCATATGCTCCGACATCACTGCCCCCCAACAACCTCCATCTTGCCCATCGCCGTGCGTGCGGAAAACTGCGGACGGTACATGTCCTCCACCTGCGCGGCCGGATGATCGTAGACACCGGGCGTCACGGCGCGGACGACATAGGCCAGCGTGATCTGCCGGTTGTCGCCCTGGGAGCGATCAAAAGCGGCGACGAAGCGGTCGTTGCGGAATTCCGTATGGGCCGCCTGCACTTCCTCGATCCAGTCGAAATTGGTGAGGTTCGCGCTGTTGACGATCGACGGATTGTCGATCTCGAAACCGGCGGGCAGGAGATCGGTGACGACGATGCGCGATGGCCAGTCGTTGGTCTCGGTGACATTAAGCACCACGACATAGCGCTCGTTCTGCTGTGCGGCGCTGACATTCGCCTCTTCGCCGGCCATGGTGTAATAGGTCCGCGAAATCTCGAACCCATCGCCCCCGGCCGGCAGCGGCGTGGCGGGTGCGGCAACGGTGGTGATGGCAGCCGACAGCGGATCGCCGCTGTCGTTGCGCACCGTCAGCGGATGGTCGAGCAGGACATCGCCCGCCATCTGCGACATCAGCGTGCCGGTATGGGCAGCGCCGTTGACGTTGAGGCGGAGACTGTCATCACCGTTCTGCAGGGCGCGGGCGGCGAGCAGCATCCAGGTCTGCTCCTGGGTGCTGGTATATTTCTTGGCGCTCCACTCCTTGGCGACGACATCCGCCAATGCCGGCACGATCGGCGGCACCGGCCGGCTTTCGGCGGCAAGCGCCAGCACGGCCGCACCATCACGCAGCGACGAACCGTAATCGGAGCGGGCAAGGCTGACCTTATGAACCTGCGCATCCGCCGACATCTGCAGCGCGGCATTGAAGATCGCCTGCGAGCGCTGGCCGTCGCCGTAAAGCGAGAGTGCTGCCGCGATATGCGCCTTGGCGAGTGGCGTCGGGAAATCGCCGAGCATCGTGTCGGCGTAATAGCGCAGATCGCTGATCGCCGCCTTGCGGTTGCGGGCGAGCACGTAGAGCGCATAGGCGATCTGGTTGCCCTGGTCGCGGACATTGGTCGTGTAGGCGAGCGTGTTCTGCAGGTTTTCCAGCGCCTGGACGAGCGGCTTTTCCGGCACGTCGTAACCCTGTTCGCGCGCCCGCGAGAGGAAGTCGCTCACATAGGCATCGAGCCAGAGATCGCTGCCCGCACCATCAGGCCCCCAGAGGCCGAAACTGCCGGCGGAGGCCTGGAAGGAGAGGACACGATAGATCGCATCCTGCACCCGCTTCTTCACCTCGGCATCGTCGGCAAGCCCGTTCTGTACCGCCATTTCGCTCAGATAGAGCAGCGGCAGGGCACGGCTCGTCGTCTGCTCGGCGCAGCCATAGGGGTAGCGGCTGAGGCTCATCAGCAGCGCCGGCACGTCGAACGCATTCGAGCGGCTGACATTGACGCTGACCGAAGCGCCCTGGAGGACGCTGTCGGCCAGAAGATTGCCGTCTACCGTAACGCTGGCACCCGGCTTGAGATCGACCAGCCGCCGTTCCGTCACCGGCATGGCCGCCGGGCGGACAGGGATATTGAGTACCTGATCGACGGAAAGACCGGAGCTGTTGGCGAGCTTGATCGAAACCGTGCCGTCGCCGGGCTCGATGCCGACCAGCGGCAGGGTGACACTCGTCTTTCCACCAGCGGCCAATTCAACCGGTTTGACGGCGCTCTGGCCGATGGCGACCGCATCGCTGGTCTCAACGGTGAGGTCATAGGTGCCGGCCGGTCCATCGGTATTGGCGATGTCGAGCCTCAGATTGCTGTCGTCTCCGGGCGCCAGGAAACGCGGCAGGCTGGAGGTAATGACGATCGGATCGCGGATGATCACATCCTTGACGCCGTGACCGACGCCGGATTTCGACCAGGCGACGGCCATGACCCGCGCCGTGCCGTTGAACTGCGGGACGTCGAAGGAGACCTTCGCCTTGCCCTCCGCGTCCAGTTTCACCGGACCGGAGAAGAATGCCACCAGCTTTTCCTTCGGCGGGCTTGCCTGCAGCGCCATGCTGCCGCCATCGCCACCGGTTCTGAGACGCCCGGTCGCACCGAGCGAACCATCGATCAGCCGACCGTAGATATCGCGGATTTCGAGCCCGAGGCGACGCTGGCCAAAGTACCAGTCGTCGGGTGCGGGCGGCTCGTAACGGGTGAGATTGAGAATGCCGACATCGACAGCCGCGACCGTGACATAGGCGTCTTCATTGGCGCCGGCACCCGCCACCTGCAGCGAGATATCGAGCGGCTGGCGCGGCAGCGTCTTGTCCGGTGCCTCGATGGCGATCGCGAGATCACGCGCTTCCGGATCGACCTTCAGCCAGGTAATGCCGATTGCCCGCATCGGCATGCGGCTTTCGCGGGCCTCACCGGGACGATAGAGCGTCGCGGTGACGTAGGAACCTGCGCCCCAATCGGCGGTCACGGGGATTTCGACCTCGCCGCCATTCTCGGAAATGCTGGCGGTCTCGACGGTGATCAGCTCTTCGGAGCCGGCCATGACCATCAGTTCGCCGGCATAACGCGAGGAGACCTTGAGCTTGGCCGTATCACCAACCTTGTAGCTCGGCTTGTCGAGCGCGACTTCCAGTGCATCCGGCGTTTCCGTCGATGTGGCGGTGACGAACCAGCCAGCATCGAACTCGACGCTGGAGGCCGGACCGCCGATATCGGTAGTCTCGACCTCAAGGCGGTAGCGACCCCATTCGACCGGCACGGACACGCGCCCGCCATCTGTCGTCACGTCGGTGGTGCCGTTGGCGACCTGACGCGTGCGGGTGATGGGCTCGTAGCGCCACGAATTGCCGTCGCGATACCACTGGTAATCCTGATCGACCTTGACCAGCTTCCACGGCAGACCCTTCGAAGCCTGCTTGGCGCCGGCCTCATCGACGAGGATCAAGTTGAAATTGCCGACGGCACCTTCCGGCAGATCGCCGGAAAATTCCGGCTTGATGCCGATCCTCGGCCCATCCGCCTTGACCGGCAGCGACAGATTGCGCTCGATCGCGCGGCCGCCCGTCTCCTGCATCCGCACGACGATATCGGCGTTGATGAGCTTGGTGGTGGACAGCAGCTCAGTGACATCAGCGTCGAACGTGGCCTTGCCGTCCTCGTCCGTGTCCTCCAGCGCATCGAGCGGGATTCGGACGGTTTCGGTCTCTTCCTCATCGGCGAGGCCGAACTGGTAGCCGGGGAAGGCCGCGTTTTCGCGGGTCGGCTTCAAGGCAATCTCACCTTCGAGGCCGAGGCCTGCGGCCGGAGCACCATAGAGATAACGGCCGTCGATCGTCACCGAAGCCGGCTCGCCGACGGTGATTTCCTTCGCCTCGCTCGTCATGTCGAATTCGATGCGATCCGGCACGAAATCGTCGACAAGAAAAGTCTTTTCGCCGATCGCCGAGCCCTTGGGATCGGTAAACACCTGCATCGTCCAGGTGCCGCGCATGGAGGTGTCCTGGAGGGCCAGATCGAGCGTATAGCCGCCGATATTGCCGTTCTTGACCATCCGCCGGTCCTCGACACCATCGGGCCTGAGGAAGACGAAGGTGAGCGGCAGGTTCTCGATCGCTGTCGCATCGACATTACGGGCAAGGGCGCTCGCATGCACCACCTCGCCGGGGCGATAGATGCCGCGCTCGGTCCAGGAGAGAAGGTCGATCGCGCCTGGTGCGGGGCGACCGGTGACGCCGCGGTCGGAAAGATCGAAGCCGGCGCGGGTCATGTCGAGGAAGACATAATCCTTTCCGCCACTCTGGGCCGTCAGTACTGCCGGCACCATGGCCGCCGTGCCGCGCATCAGGCCGGCGGTGAAGGTGGCGCGGCCGTCGGCATCGGTCTTTGCGGTACCAAGGATTTCATTGTTCTTGGCCAGAAGCTGCAGGTCGACGCCTTCGATCGGTTTTGCCGAGCCGAGGGAGCGGGCAAACACATGCAGCCCATCCGTGCCGGCATAGGTGGTGAGGCCGATATCGGAAACGACGAACCATTGCGTCGCCTTGTTGTCCCATTCCTGGTTGACGGCATTGGCAGCGGAGGCCGTTAGCACATAGACGCCGGGCTTGTGCTCGGGCAGCGCCTCGTCGACCGGGAAACTGGTGGTCACGTCCTTGTTGAGATCCTGGCCCAGATCGATCGTGCCCTGCCAGACGAGCTCGCCGTTTTCCTGTTCGATGCGGTCGGCGCTGTAGCCGGTCATCTGGGTGAGGAACTGCGAATTGGTGAGAAGCGGCGCTATGTTGCGGTCGCCGATCCGGTAGAGCTTCAGGTTGGCCTGTTCGGTATTGACCGAGACGATCGGGATGCCGCGGCGCGCAGTCGACGGCAGGACGAAACTGTCGCCGGTGAAGCGCACCATCGGCGAGCGGTCCTTGACGTAAACCTCAAGATCCACCTGGGCCGGCAGCGGCTCGTCGACCGAGGACGGCAGGCCGCGGCGCAGCGACAGCTTGTAGCGCTGGCCGTGGATGAGGCCCTCGACGCAGATCTGGTTGTCCTTGGCTTCCATCGCCTTCGGCGCCTGGCCGTCGAGCGTGACGAAGGGGGCGTAATCGACGCCGGCCTTCACCAGCGGTTCGGAAAACTGCACGCAGGCGCGCGGATTGGCGCTGTCGGCATCGACCGTATTGCCGCTGACGCGAAAGCCCTGGCGTTCGCGCAGGTCGTTATAGGCGGCCTGCACGGTGCGGGCGCTGACGAGGGCAAGGCTCTGCTTGTAGGCGGTGAGCGCCTGGCGATAATTCTGCTGCTTGGCGAGTGCGGCGCCGAGCACTGCCAACGCATCCGCGCGGCTCTGCGTCGTGCGCGACATCAGATAGCCGTTGATCGCGGCAAGCGTGCCTTCGCTGTCTGCGGTGCTGTTGTTCCTTGCGATCCCGGCGGCCCGGGCAAGCGCGATCCAGAGATCAACGTCATCCGGCGTGAACGACAAGGCACCCTTGTAATTGTAGATCGCCGTATCGACCTGGCCGGAGAGAAGTTCGTTCTGGGCAATCGTCTTCAGGCTTTCCATGCCGTAGCCCTGCTGGTTGTCGCCAAGCGATAGGCCATCCTTCTGCTCACGCGCCTGGGTCAGCATGTCGTCCGACAGGAAGGACAGGCGCGGCGGGGCGCCGATATCCGGCTCGGCCGCAACTTCGACAATCTTGCCGGCAACCGCGCCGGCAAACGTGTTCAACTGGCCGTGGTCGGACTTGAGGAAGCACCATGCGGCTTTGACATTATACGTAAAGGCCCGGCACTGGTTGTCGCCGATGCAAGCCGTCTCGCACTGGTCCTGGCTGACATTCTTGACGGTGCGCAGGTCGAAGCCGAGATAATCGCCATCCGCGGTCGTCTCGATCCGCCGTTCGGCAGCATTCAGTGGTGAGACGAAAGCCAATGCGGAAAAGAGCAAGGCTGAAAGGCCGAAGATCGCGCGCCTAGACATGAAAAGTCCCCCCGTGGCTGCCGTCGGATGCGATGTTGTCCAATGTGCGGGAACGCTTGTCAACGAGGCTCTTGCTGTCGCAAACGGACGAAATCAAACCGAAAGTGGCGCGGTGAGGAAACTGCGCCCTGCAAAGCTGTGCCAGAAATGCCGTCTCGCCTGTCCTTTGATGATGGCGGACAGACAGTCTTGTGATGTAGAAGGCAGTCGAAATGGCAATTCTCAATGTGTTCAGAAACAAGCGCGTGGACGACAGGCCGGAGCCGGCGCGCTTCGGCAGTCTGCTCGGCGGCTATTCGATCGAGGTCATGCCGCGCACGGCGGCCAAGATCGAGAATTTCCGCGACTTCCTGCCAGTCGGCACGCGGGTCTATATCGCCCATATCGACGGCACGCCGATCGAGGACATGATAGCGACGGCAAAGCGCCTGACCGACGAGGGTTATGCAGTCATGCCGCATATCCCGGCGCGCAGCATCCACGGCAAGGTGATGCTGGATGACTGGCTCAACCGTTATCACAACGAGGCGGGCGTCACCCAGGCGCTGCTTCTGGCTGGCGGCGTCGCCACGCCGGCGGGCGATCTCAACAGCTCGCTGCACCTGATCGAAACCGGCCTTTTCGACCGCTACGGCTTCAAGCGCCTGCATGTCGCAGGCCACCCGGAAGGCAACAAGGATATCGACAAGGACGGCACAACCGCCGTCGTCGACGAGGCGCTGAAGTTCAAACAGGCCTATGCGGAAAGCAGCGACGCGGAGATGGCGATCGTCACCCAGTTCGCCTTCGATGCCAAGCCGGTCATTCAATGGGCCGAACGCATTACCGCCGCCGGCGTCAACTTGCCGATCCATCTCGGTATTGCCGGCCCGACCAAGCTTCAGACGCTGATCAAGTTCGCCATTTCCTGCGGCGTCGGCCCGTCGCTGAGCGTATTGCAGAAGCGCGCGCTGGACCTGAGCAAGCTTCTCACCCCTTACGAGCCGGACGAGTTCCTGGCCGAGATCGCCGATTACAAGGCCAGCAATCCGCAGAGCCTGATCGAGCAGATCCACGTCTTCCCCTTGGGCGGCATCCGCCCGAGCGCCGACTGGATGAACGAGCGAGCCGCCGAGGCACAGGTTCTGGCCGTTTAAGATCGCCGAGTGGATTTGGCCGATATACCCAAGTGGTGAAACCACTCTTCGTCATTCTCGGGCTTGTCCCGAGAATCTACTCATGTTGAACATGATCAGGACGTAGCAGATCCTCGGGACAAGCCCGAGAATGACGTCGCATAAGGTGCGCCCCTCGAACGGCGGGAACACACTACCTCATTCATCTTTTGCGAAGGTCGAAGCGTTAGCGTGCGCTTTACGCTTTCGGGACCGAGCAGCATCATGACCACCGCCAAACCGCAAAGACTGCTCAACCTCGATATCCTGCGCCTCGTCTCGGCGGTCATGGTGCTGCTGTTCCACTACGGTTTTCGCATGCGGCTTTCAGGCGAAGGCGGCGGCATCGGCTTTCCGGAACTGGCACCGGTCGCCATGTGGTTCGATGCCGGCCTGCTGATCTTCTTTGCCATTTCCGGTTATGTCATTGCCATGTCGGCGAAGGGTCGTCCCGCCTTCGAATTTGCCGCCGGACGCTTTGCCCGGCTGTGGCCGACCTTCGTGCTCTGCGCGACGATCACCGCGATCGTATTGACGCTGTTTCCGGTCCCGACGCTCGAGCAGCCGACGGTCAAGCAATGGCTGGCGCATCTCGTCATCGTGTCCCGCGCGCTCGGCCAGCCTTTTCTCGACGGAGCCTATTGGACGATCGTCTACGAGATCATCTTCTATTTTTGGGTTTTCGTCTTTTCCGCACTTGGCCTGTTCAAGCGCCATTGGCGCCTGATCGTGATCGCCTGGCTGGCGCTCTCGGCGCTGAATGAACTGGTCATCGGCAGCGGCGCGATCCAGAAACTCTTCATCACCGAATATTCCGGCTTCTTCGGCTTCGGGCTCTGCCTCTTCAAGCTGCGCACGGGCCGCGAGAAACGGGATTTCATCGTTCTCTCCGCCGCCGCGATCTGGGCCAGTTGCGCGGCCTTCATCACCGAGCCGGATTTCGTCGAGATGTATGCGATCATGCGGCCGGAGCTGGGACTGATGCTCATGGGGCCGCTCTGCCTCGCAGCCGTGGTGATCGCGACCTTTTCGCCAGCCCTGCCGATCCCGGCGGCACTCGCCATCGGCCTCGGCGGCCTCACCTATCCGCTCTACCTGCTGCACCAGAATATCGGCTATGCGATCTTCGCCAATATCGCGAGCGAGGAAAACCGCTGGCTGGTGCTGTGCGGGATCGTCATTGCCTTGAGCACTGTCGCGTGGGTGATCGCGAGGTTCTTCGAGCCGCCCTGCCGGCGCGGCCTCATCGCTTTATGCCTGCAAGGGCGTGATCTTGCCCTGCGGCGCATCCGCGGCACCGCCTGAAGCGGTTGCGCAAACGAAACGGCGCGGTCCCGAAGGAACCGCGCCGCCAACATTGATTCTTACTCCGAGAAGCGGAGCCCGATCCTTACATGCCGATATAGGGCATGATCTCGTGGAAGCCGCGCCAGATCATTTCGAGCGAGACGTAGAGGATGACGGCGAGACCGACATAGGCGATCCAGCGATGCTTGTTGAGCAGGCGGGCGATGAAGCTTGCCGCGATGCCCATCAGTGCGATCGACAGGACAAGGCCGAAGATCAGCACTTCCGGATGCTCGTGCGCGGCGCCGGCAACGGCCAGAACGTTGTCGAGCGACATGGAAACGTCGGCGATGACGATCTGCCAGGCAGCCTGGGCGAAGGTCTTGCGCGGTGCACCGCCGGCAACAGTGCCGTCCTTGTTGATGTCGCTGTCGGCGAGCGCCTCGTTGGCCTCGTCCTCATGGGCATGAGGCGTGCGCAGCTCGCGCCACATCTTCCAGCAGACCCACAGCAGCAGGACGCCACCGGCAAGCAGCAGGCCGACGATCTGCAGAAGCTGGGTCGTAGCCAGCGCGAAACCGATACGCAGGACGGTCGCGGCAATGATACCGACCAGGATGGCCTTGGCACGCTGTTCCTTCGGCAGGCCGGCAGCGGCCAGACCGATGACGATCGCGTTGTCACCGGCCAGAACCAGGTCGATCATGATAACTTGCAGGAGAGCGGACAATGCCTCCGGCGTGAAGAACTCCATCATATGGACACCCATCTCAAGGCAGGGGCGCCGGAGTTCGCGAACACCGCTGCGGAACGAAATCCGGCCTTGTCGCCAGATCCAGTCATCCGTTCAGCAGAAATCTTCACGATACCAGGCACCGAAGTTGGAAAATCCAGTCCGACATCACAGTTCACAACGCAAACTGCCAGAGGGGCCCGGTCCTGGTGAAGCGAGACTTAACGCCGCAGCGCCCGAAACTCAAGGGGCGAGTTCACGAAACCGTGGGCGGTCCGTGATTCACCGCGGAGCCTCGCGTTAGAGCGTTTCCGCTTTTCTGCGAAACGCGAAATCGCTCTGATCCTCTGATCTTACGCAGTTCCGGACGCAAAGCCGCTACGCACTTTCGCTGGAACCGGTCCAGTGGCTGGCGCATGTTCATTTCGGCAGGCGCGTCTGCAGGCTGTCGAGGATCCGCTTTCCGAGCGCCGCATAATCCTCGTCGAAATGGTGGCCGCCATCGATGGGCACGGATTCGACGCCCTTCGCCTTCAGTGTCGGGCACGGATCGTCGTCCTCGTCCGTCCCGTAGATGCATTGCACCAGGTTGCTGCGGATCTTGACGATGTCGTCGACGGTCTTGCCGCCTTCACCGTCGCCTGCCATGCCGAGCCAGCCGGTGACGGAGACCTCGTAATCGACCTGGGGTGACAACGCCATGAGCGAGATCTGCTTCACCCGCCGTTTCGTCGCCTTGGGCAGCATGTTGTAGGCAGCCGGCAGGATATCGGCACCGAAGGAATAGCCGATCAGCACGACGTTCGAGACGCCCCACTTGTCGGTATAGGTGTCGATGATGCGCTTCAGGTCTTCCGATGTCTCTTCGGGCGTGCGCTTGGTCCAGAAATACCGCAGCGAATCCACGCCGACGGTCGGCATGCCCTGGGACTGCAGATAACCGCCGACCTCGCTGTCGAGATCGCGCCAGCCGCCGTCGCCGGAATAGATGATCGCCATCGTGTCCATGGCAGGCTTCGCCTCGAGAACCGAAAGCGGCAGGCCCAGATCCCCCTGGGACCGATCGGCGGAGAGCTGCCCTTCCAGCCATGTGCTCAAGTAGTCCTGGGCGTCGTCCGAGGTTTCCTTCACCGTTATATCGGCATGAGCCTGCTTGAGGGCGAGGCCATGGGTCTTGCCGGTCTGATCGGCATCCGGCGTAAACGCGATCGTGACGGGCGCCGGCAAAGCACCGTCAGTCAGCCCGTAGACGATGCCGGTATCCGTCGGGCGCTTGTCGGCCGGGGTGCAGAGCTGCTTCTTCAGCGGCACGCCCTCGACCGGATCGACCGCGACCGCGCCGCCGATCGTGGCGAGCGGGCTCTGCGCGATCATTGCCAGCACCAGCGCACCGCCCTCGCCAGCACCGGCGAGGATCGGATGGCGGTAATCGCGGTTTCCGATCCGCCGCTGGATCTGCTGCGAGATGTCCTCGATATCGGAGATCATGTAGATGCAGTCGCCATCATCGGCGGCAAGCGACTGCATGTAGGAAGGAAAATCGATGCCGACCACGGCCGCGCCGCTGTCGACGATCTCCTTCGCCTCAGTCTCTTCCGCCTCGCCCCATCCCTTGCCGCCGGACACGAGGAAGACCATGCCGGTCAGTTCCGGGCTCTTCGCGTCCTGACTATCGGCATTCTGGCCGGCCTGATCCTGCTTCTGCGGCAGATAGATGTGCGGCGACACGATCATGCCGGTCTTGTATTCAGGCTCCTGCGCCAGGGCCTGCGAAGATGCGGCGGCCCCCAGGCCAAGGGCGAGCAACAGGGCTGGAAACGGTCTCATTTACCCACAACTCCTCTGATACCACCGCCGATCAGCAGGGTCGCGTCCATCATCGCCATGGCGGGACCGACCCCGGACACGGCAAGATAGCGCGGCTCCCATCGCGGGTAGAATTTCGATTTGAAGGCCTTCAGGCCTTTGAAATTATAAAAGCGCTCGCCATGCTCGAAGATCACGCTGCCGATCCGGTCCCAGGCCGGTGCGGCTTCCCGCTGCGCCATGCCGGAAAGCGGCGCCATGCCGAGGTTGAACTGCCTGAAGCCCGCATCGCGCAAATGTTCCATGATGCGGACGAACAGGAAATCCATCGAACCCTTGGGCGCATCCGGCGCAAACCGCATCAGGTCGACTGTGCCTTCGTCCTTCGTGTCGGTGACCGCAAGCGTTGCGAAGGCAACGATACGGCCTTCCTTTCTAAGGACGGCGACCGGCTGCGCCAGGACGTAGTCATCCCGGAAGGCACCGAGCGAAAAGGTCTTTTCCCGCGTGTTGTGAACGTCGAGCCAGCTGTCCGACACGGCACGCAGCGCGTCGAGATAAGGCGGGATCTGTTCGGGCTGGAGCATCTCGAATTCCAGCCCCTCGCGCACGCCCTTGTTGGCAGCCTGGCGCAGGCCAGATAGCCGGCTACCCTTTAGGTCGAAACGTTCCAGATCGACGATCGCCAGCTCGCCCAGGCGGAAGGCGCGCATGCCGGCATCGGTGCAATAGGACAGAAGCGACGGGGAGATCTGATAGAAGACCGCCCGTCCACCGCCGGTGCGGGCCTCCTCGACGAAGCGCCAGACGAGTTCGCCAATCTCGTCGCCCGGACCGACCGGATCGAACAGCGCGATCCAGGAACGGCCCTGAATGCCGTACATGATGAACGCCTTGCCGCTGTCTGAGAACATCAGCCGCTTGTCGCCCATCCGCACGAGATTGGCGTCGGCGAAGTTCTGCGCCATGGCGATCTCGGTCGCGCGCACCAGATCCTCCTCTGTCGAGGATTGCGAGCGTGTCAGCGCCGGTCGCAGCAGGCTGAAGATCGACACGGCGGCGGCAACGATGGCGATGCCGAGTATGGCGCGCAGGCCGCGCGGCGCCTCGGCGGAGAATTCGAACTGCCACCAGAGCTCGTGGCTGTAATCGACTTCGCGATAGACGAAGAACAGGATCGTCACGGCGGCCGCGACCAGGATCAGCATTGCGACGATCCACGGCGGCGTCAGCGCCTGGCGCAGCATCGAGGCCGGGCGGTTGAACTGCTTGGCACTGAGGAGAAGGCCGGCAAGCAGCACTGCGAGGAACACCGCCTCGAACAGCGCGAGCGCCTTCAGGAGCGAGAAGAGAAGGGCCAGGATGCTGCAGATGACGGCCGTCCACCATGCGCCGTCGAGCCGCTGGGCGATGCCGCGGGCGGAGATGAAAAGAACGATGCCGATGACGCTGGAGAGGAAATGCGCGCCCTCGACCAGCGGCAGCGGCATGAAATTGCCGAGGAAGTTGAGATTGCTGTCCGGCGTCGGCGTGACGCTGGACAGGACGAGCATTGCACCGGCGATCAGCGAAAACGCCGCAAGCAGCAGCGGCGCCAGGCGGAATTCCAGTTTTCGCAGGGTCGATGCCACCGGATGCCGCGAGAGCTGCTGCACTTCCAGGATGATGACGAACAGCGTGGCGACCACCAGCGGCAGGACGTGATAGATGACGCGGTAAAGGACAAGGCTGCCCAGCACCTGATCGATATCGACGGTGCTGCCGAGCGCCGCGACGATGACCGTCTCGAACACGCCGAGCCCGGCCGGCACGTGGCTGAGAACGCCGGCACCCACCGCCGTCGCATAGATGGCAAGGAAGGACGGCCAGCCGATATCCGTATGCGGCAACAGCACGTAGAGCGTCGAGGCGGAGGCCGAGATGTCGAGCGCGGTGATGAGGAATTGCTGCGACGAGGTGCGGCTGTCGGGAAGGCGCAGATGCAGCTTGCCGAGCGCGATCTCCCGCCCGTCGCGGCCGATGAAGACCAGCACCACCAGGGATGCCAGAATGACGAGCGCGATCAGCCGGATCGTCAGCTCGCCGACGCCCACGATCTGGCCGACCCGCGGCGCCGTGACGAGACAGGCAAGCGCCGTGACCGCCAAGAGGCCGATGCCGAAGGCGAAGGTGACGAAGGCGATGACGCGGCCGATATCTTCCGGCGAAAGGCCGAGCCGCGAATAACCGCGGAAGCGGATCGCTCCGCCACTGAGCGCGCCGAACCCTGCCGTGTTGCCGACCGCATAGGCGCTGAAGGCGGTCATGGCCACCGGCACGGGCGGCAGCTTGCGGCCGATATAGGCAAGTGCATTGAGATCGTAGGCCGTCAGCGCCGCGAAACTGAGCGTGGTGAAGAGCACGGCCAGCGCGATCGACGACCATTGCGTGTCTGCAAGCGCGGCGATGACCTCGTCATAGCTGACTTCCGTTGTCAGGCCGTAGATGGCAAAGGCGGTGAAGCCGAAGACCAGCAGAACCACAAGGGAAACAAGTATGCCGCGATACGCCTGGAGGGTTTCCCGAATACGACTGGAACGACTGCTGGACGCCATGGTGTGCTTTGCCTCGAAGACAAGCTCGAAATTGAAAACGCGCAGGGATGAGCAACCGGATCAAGGCTTAAGTGTGTCGCTGCCACCTGCAGGGATCATACTTTCCTGTAATGCGCGGCCAATCAATATCGTCTGGCCGTATTTTCGCTCCGGCTGAATTCCGGGATCACCGCCTCCATTCGACGCAACATTTGTGTCACCGGTTGGGCCGGCTGATCAGATTGCCACAGAGACCGGCCGCCGACGGCGGAAGTAAAAATGCGAAAGGGGCGCAGGGCGCCCCTTTCCGTCTTCGATCGATATGGTGCCTAGCGACGCTGGTTATAGACGTCGACGCAGACGGCGCCGAGCAGCACGAGGCCCTTGATGACCTGCTGGTAGTCGATGCCGATGCCGAGGATCGACATGCCGTTGTTCATCACGCCCATCAGGAAGGCGCCGATGACGGCACCCGTCACCTTGCCGACGCCACCGTAAGCCGATGCGCCGCCGATGAAGCAGGCCGCGATGACGTCGAGCTCGAAGCCCGTACCAGCCTTCGGCGTGGCGCTGTTCAGGCGGGCCGCAACGACGAGACCGGCAAGTGCTGCGAGCACACCCATGTTGACGAAGGTCCAGAACACCAGACGTGTCGTCTTGATGCCCGACAGTTCCGCCGCGCGGGCGTTGCCGCCGACGGCATAGATCTGTCGGCCGAGAATGGTGCGGTTGGTGAAGAAGCCGTAGGCGACGATCAGCACCGCCATGATGATCATCACATTCGGCAGGCCGCGATGCGAGGAGATCAGGTAGGCGACATAGGCAATCGCCGCAAAGACGACGACGTTCTTGCCGATGAAGAAGCCCATCGGTTCGCTCTCGACGCCATGCGATACGCGACGCGCACGGCTGCGGAAATTCTGCCAGACCATCAACACGGCGAGGATAAGGCCGACGACGAAGGAGGTCAGGTAGAGACCGCCTTCAGACGAGATGAGTTCGGTAAGATAACCGGAGGAAAGCTTCTGGAAGATCGGCGGGAAGGGGCCGATCGCCTGGCTACCGAGGATGGCGATCATGAAGCCGCGGAACACAAGCATGCCCGCCAGCGTCACGATGAAGGACGGTATCTTGAAATAGGCGACGAAATAGCCCTGGATGCCGCCGATAATGCCGCCGACCACGAGGCAGGCGAGGATGGCGAGCGGCAGGTTGATGCCCCACCTGACCATCAATAGACCCGCAAGCCCCCCGATGAAGCCCGCGACCGATCCGACGGAAAGGTCGATATGGCCGGTGACGATGACCATCAGCATGCCGAGCGCCATGATGACGATATAGGCGTTCTGCAGCACGATGTTCGTGACGTTGAGCGGCCTCAAGAGAATGCCGCCGGTGGCGAACTGGAAGAAGATGACGATCACGACGAGCGAGATCAGCATGCCGTAATCGCGAAGATTTTCCTTCCAGAAACCGGTGCCCGCTTTCGGAGCCACAACTGCTTCCTGTGGAGTGCTCATGGATTATCTCCCTTTGCGGCGCATGATGGCGCGCATGATATTTTCCTGCGTTGCCTCTTCGCCGGCGACTTCGCCGACGAATTCGCCTTCGTGCATGACCATGATCCTGTCGCAGGTTCCGATGAGCTCGGGCATTTCCGACGAGATCACGATGACGGCCTTACCGGCATCCGCAAGTTCGTTGATGATGGAATAGATTTCGTATTTCGCGCCGACATCGATGCCGCGCGTCGGTTCGTCCAAGATCAGGATGTCCGGCCCGGTGAACAGCCATTTCGACAGCACCACCTTCTGCTGGTTGCCGCCGGAAAGCTTGCCGGTTTCCTGATAGACATTGTGGCTGCGGATCCGCATGCGGGTGCGGAATTCCTGCGCCACCCGCATTTCCATGATGTCGTCGATCACGCCCGAGGACGATACGCCGCCGAGATGCGCGAGCGAGACGTTCTTGCGGATGTCTTCGGCAAGGATCAGCCCGAGCTGCTTGCGGTCTTCGGTGACATAGGCGAGACCCGCCTTGATGGCGCGGTGGACGTTCGAGGTATCGGCTTCCTTGCCGTGGATCTTCACGGTGCCGGTGATATCGCGGCCATAGGCCCTGCCGAAAACGCTCATGGCGAACTCGGTGCGTCCGGCGCCCATCAGGCCCGAAATGCCGACGACCTCGCCGGCGCGCACCTTCATCGAGACATTCTTGACCATCTGGCGGTGCGAATGCTGCGGGTGGTAGACCGACCAGTTCTCGACCTCGAAGATCACGTCGCCGATCTTCGGCGTACGGGCCGGGTAGCGGCTTTCGAGATCGCGGTCGACCATGCGCCGCACGATCTCATCCTCGTCGACGGCGCCTTCGTGGCAGTCGAGCGTGCCGACGGTGCGCCCGTCGCGCAGGACGGTGATCCGGTCGGCGACTTCGGTGATCTCGTTCAGCTTGTGGCTGATCATGATCGAGGTAATGCCGTTGCGGCGGAACTCCTTGAGCAGTTCCAGAAGTGCGGCGCTGTCCGTCTCGTTGAGCGACGCTGTCGGCTCGTCGAGGATCAGGAGGCGCACATCCTTCGACAGCGCCTTGGCTATTTCGACCAGCTGCTGCTTGCCGACGCCGAGATTGGTGATCAGCGTTTCCGGCACTTCGCTGCCGAGACCGACCTTGGACAGAAGCTCGCGGGTGCGCACGTAGCGCTCGTCGCGATCGATAACCCCGAATTTGGACGGGGCATTCGCCAGGAAGATGTTCTCGGCGATCGACATCAGCGGAATGAGTGCAAGCTCCTGATGGATGATGATGATGCCGAGCTTTTCGGAATCGTTGATATCGCGGAAATGACGTTCCTGCCCGTCGAACAGGATCGATCCCTCATAGGAACCGTAGGGGTAAACGCCCGACAGGACCTTCATCAGGGTCGACTTGCCGGCGCCGTTTTCACCGACAAGCGCGTGGATTTCGCCTTCCCGGACATTAAAGCTGACATCAGAAAGCGCCTTCACGGCGCCGAAACTCTTCGAAATGCCACGCATTTCGAGAATGGGCGGTTTTTCCGCGGCAGATAATACGGGATCAAGCATGACCGACTCCCAATAAAAAATGGGCCGCGCGGCTTGAATGCCGCGCGGCCTTCGGAATTACTTGATCTGGGCTTCCGTGTAGTAGCCGCTCTTGACCAGCAGATCGACATTGGTCTTGTCGATGGCGACCGGCTTCAAGAGGTAGGACGGAACGACCTTGACGCCGTTGTTGTAGGTCTTGGTGTCGTTGACCTGAGGCTCCTTGCCGCTCATGACGGAATCGACCATGTCGACCGTAACCTTGGCGAGATCGCGGGTGTCCTTGAAGATGGTCGAATACTGCTCACCGGCAATGATCGACTTGACCGAAGGAACTTCAGCGTCCTGGCCGGAAACGAACGGCATCGGCATGTCGCCCGAGCCGTAGCCGACGCCCTTGACCGACGAGAGAATGCCGATCGAGATGCCGTCATAGGGAGACAGGACCGCGTTCAGCTTCTTGTCGGAATAGGTCGAGGAGAGGATCGCGTCCATGCGGGCCTGGGCGGTTGCCGGATCCCAGCGAAGGGTGGCGACCTTGTCCATGCCGGTCTGGCCGGAACCGACGACGAGGGTGCCCTTGTCGATCAGCGGCTGCAGAACGCTCATCGCGCCGTCATAGAAGAAGTAGGCGTTGTTGTCGTCCGGGGAGCCGCCGAAGAGTTCGATGTTGAACGGACCGGCTTCGGTATCGGCCTTGAGAGCCTTGACCAGCGTCGTTGCCTGCAGGACGCCGACCTGGAAGTTGTCGAAGGTGGCGTAGTAGTCAACATTCGGCGTATCGCGGATCAGGCGGTCATAAGCGATGACCTTGATGCCGGCGTCATGAGCCTGGGCGAGCACGTCCGACAGGGTCGTGCCATCGATCGAGGCGACCACGAGCACCTTGGCGCCCTTGGTGATCATGTTTTCGATCTGCGACAGCTGGTTCGGAATATCGTCTTCTGCGTACTGGAGATCGGTCTGGTAGCCGCGCTCCTGCAGGACCTTGATCATGTTGTCGCCGTCGGCAATCCAGCGGGCCGAGGACTTGGTCGGCATGGCAACGCCGACGAGACCCTTGTCCTGCGAAAAGGCGGGAGCAGCAAACGCAACGCCCGCCATGATTGCAGCCATGGCCACAGTCTTAAATAATTTCATAATGTACTCCTCCGTTAAGGCCGGCCCCCAACGAGCCGCCGTGTTGATCGGGCGGCTCCTCGCCGCCCTCACGATCCTTGGGGCGCGCCTCGCGCGCCCTTCGGGTCAGTGATTGTCGCGCGGCAGACCCTCGGTCTGCGCGATGCGCTGGTATTTGACGGCCGGCTCGAGGACCGCACCGGTCTCCATCTGGCCGACAATACCGCGCTGGATTTCCTGCCAGGGCGTCTGGTGCTTCGGATAATGATAGCCGCCATTGGCCTCCAGCTCCCCGCGGCGAGCATTGAGCTCGTCGTCCGAGATCAGGATATTCGCCTCGCCGCGGCCAAGGTCGATGCGGACCCGGTCGCCGGTCTTCAGAAGCGCGAGACCGCCGCCGGCCGCAGCTTCCGGGGAAGCATTCAGGATCGACGGGCTGCCGGACGTACCGGACTGGCGACCGTCGCCGATGCAGGCGAGCGAGCTGATGCCCCGCTTCAGCAGGTAATCGGGCGCGCGCATGTTCACCACCTCGGCAGCGCCCGGATAACCGATCGGACCGGCGCCGCGCATGAAGAGGACCGTATGCTCGTCGATGCCGAGCGACGGATCGTCGATGCGGTGATGATAATCCTCCGGACCGTCGAACACCACGGCCTTACCTTCGAAGGCTTCCGGATCGTTCGGGTTCGACAGGTAGCGCTCGCGGAATTCCGGCGAGATGACGCTGGTCTTCATGATCGCCGACGAGAACAGGTTGCCGCGCAGAACGCGGAAACCGGCACGCGCCTTCAGCGGTTCGTCGTAACGCTTGATGACCTTGTCGTCCTCGATGATCGCGCCGCGACAATTGTCGCCGATCGTCTTGCCGTTGACGGTCATCGCGTCTTCGTTGATCAGGCCTTGGCCCATCAGCTGGTTGACGACGGCGGGAACACCGCCGGCATGGTAATAGTCTTCACCCAGATATTCGCCGGCCGGCTGCAGGTTGACGAGTAGCGGCACTTCTTCGCCATAGGTCTGCCAGTCGTCGACCGTCAGTTCCACGCCGATATGGCGGGCAAGCGCATTCAGATGGATCGGCGCATTGGTCGAGCCACCGATCGCCGAGTTGACGCGGATGGCATTGACGAAGGCGTCCTTGGTCAGGATGTCGGACGGCTTCAGGTCTTCCTTGACCATTTCGACGATGCGAAGGCCGGTGAGATAAGCGACTTCCTGGCGGTCGCGGTATGGCGCCGGAATCGCGGCCGAACCCGGAAGCTGCATGCCGAGCGCTTCGGCAAGCGAGTTCATCGTTGTCGCCGTGCCCATCGTGTTGCAGTAGCCGGTGGAAGGCGCCGACGATGCGACCAGCTTGACGAAGCCGGCATAGTCGATCTCGCCCTTGGCCAGAAGTTCGCGCGCCTTCCAGACGATCGTGCCCGAGCCGGTGCGCTCGCCGCGGAACCAGCCGTTCAGCATCGGGCCGACCGACAGGGCGATCGACGGGATGTTGACGGTTGCCGCGGCCATAAGACAGGCCGGCGTGGTCTTGTCGCAGCCGATGGTCAGCACGACGCCGTCGAGCGGATAGCCGTAAAGCACCTCGACGAGGCCGAGATAGGCGAGGTTGCGGTCGAGGCCGGCGGTCGGGCGCTTGCCGGTTTCCTGGATCGGATGGACCGGGAATTCGATCGCGATGCCGCCGGCTTCACGAATGCCTTCGCGCAGGCGATTGGCAAGCTCGAGATGGTGGCGGTTGCAGGGCGACAGGTCCGAACCGGTCTGCGCGATGCCGATGATCGGGCGGTCGGACTGCAGCTCGGCCTGGCTCAGACCGAAATTCATATAGCGCTCGAGATAGAGCGCTGTCATGTCGACGTTATCGGGATTGTCGAACCAGGCGCGGGACCGGAGCTTGCGTCCACCCGTGGTGGAGAGCTCGGTGGAAGGGGTCTTGCCGTTGTCTGCCATTGTTCAATCCTCGAATGCTTCAGTTTCGATGCGGCGGCCGAGCAGGAAGGCGTCGGCCACATGCACGAGCGGCGAAAAATCGGTGTCGCTGGCGCCCTGGTTCACGAGCGCGACGAAATCCCGGTAGAGATTGCGGTACTCGCGGTCTTCCTCGACGATCTGCGCCTCGCCATCGACGATGAGCCGGCTGCCGCCATGGGTAAGCACAACGGAACCCTCGTCGGTCTCGACGCGGATATCCCAGGTCTGCGGGCCGGTCTGGCGCCAGTCGAATTCGGCAGCGATCGGCAGGCCGGACGCCGTTTCGAAAGTCAGGCTGGCCGCGATCGGTGCTGCGCGATTGGCCGGGAAGGTCAGGTCGGAGCGGGTGAGATGGAACTTTTCCGGCATGATGCGGGTGACGATGGAGAGCGCATTGATGCCCGGATCGAACACGCCGAGACCGCCCGGCTCCCATATCCAGGCCTGGCCCGGATGCCAGTGGCGGACGTCTTCCTTCCATTCGACGGAGGCGGTCCTGATCCTGCGCTTGGCAAGCAAAGCACGCGCAGGCTCGACGGCTGCAGCCGCACGGGAATGCCAAGTGGAAAACAGCGTCAGCCCCTTGGACTTCGCCAGCTGCTCCAGTGCGAAGACTTCCGACAGCGTCGCGCCCGGCGGCTTTTCCAGCATGACATGCTTGCCGGCATCGAGCGCAGCCGTGGCCTGTTCGAAACGGCCCTGCGGCGGTGTGCAGAGAGACACGGCGTCGATCTCGACATCCGAGGCAAGCAGATCAGCGATGTCGTGGAAACAGTGCACGCCGGCAAGCTCGGCATTGCGGCTGGCGACAGCGACGAGATCGATCCCGTCGGTCGCTTCGATCGCGCCGAGATGCTGATCCCTTGCGATCTTGCCCAAACCGACGATAGCGAGGCGGATGGCTGACATGGTCGCCTCAGAGCTTCTTGATGGTCACGGGACGTTCAGCAGCAACCGCGAGCGTATTCACCAGCGGCAGCTTGAACGGTGCTGCATCGATTTCGAAGACATCGCCGGCCTCGGTCTTGATCCCATGCGAGACGGAAAGGGTCGCCGTGCCGAAGAAGTGGACATGCAGGTCACCCGGCTCGCGGAAAATGTCGTACTTGAAGTTATGATATTCGAGATTGGCGATCGTGTGCGACATGTTCGCTTCGCCCGACAGGAACGGCTTTTCGAAGATCACATCGTTGCCGCGGCGGATGCGCGACGTGCCTTCGACGTGGTCCGGCAGATCACCGACCAGCAGTTCCGGGCCGAGCGCGGCCTCACGCAGCTTGGAATGGGCAAGCCACAGATAGTTGCCCTTCTCCGTCACATGGTCGGAAAACTCGTTGGCGAGACAGAAGCCGACGCGGTGCGGATTGCCGTCAGGGCCGATCAGATAGATGCCGGCGAGTTCCGGTTCTTCGCCGCCATCGAGCGCGAAGGATGGGGACACGAGTTCGGCGCCGGTGGACTTGAGCTGCGAACCATTGCCCTTGAAGAACCATTCAGGCTGCGCACCGACTTGGCCGGGCTTAGGCTTGCCGCCTTCAACGCCGAGCAAGAACATGCGCATGGAATCGGTCGGCTTGTCTTCGGCCTGAGCGGCCTTGTGCATCTTGTCGCGGCCATCGGCGGAACCGAGATGCGTCAGGCCGGTACCGGCGACGACAAAATGGGCCGGATCGGGATGGGAAATCGGCAGGCCGATGCGTCCTTCGCGGGCTGCGGTTTCTACATCGACTTCTGCGCCGCGGCCAAGCGTATCGACTTGTGCGGCAAGGCTGCGGCCGGCAGCAATCGCCTGCGTCGCCAGCTCATAGGTCGAGGAAACGCCGTTGACGACATGGCCGGCGCCTTCGCCAGCCCATGCCACAACCTTGATCGCGCCCGCATCATCAGCAATCTGCAGAATTCTCAGCATCGATATCGTCATCCAATTTGTCTGAACTGACATGGCGCCTCCACAGGCCATGTCTCCTCCCATCAGACCGCAGGATCCGATGCAATTGAAAAATACGACTATTGGATTTTCGACGCTACTGTCAAGAATGTCTTTTTCCGTAAAGGTAAATCAGCGGTGATGAATCTTTGCGCGAACAAGCACCAATTCTAGCTCATTTCATTAGCATATTCGTAATTCGCGAGGATTTTTTCGCCACACGCCAAAATTGGGCTTGAAAAAGTATTATTATATGCGAATCCTTGCCTCGCCAGTTTGCTTCATCATCTCTGGGAGGATTAAGATGAAAAAAGCTCTCGTCGCGGCAGCTGCTGCCGCTATTTTCGCGACACTTTCTTCAGGCGTTTCCGCACAATCACTGACAGTTGGCTTCTCGCAGATCGGATCTGAATCCGGCTGGCGTGCGGCCGAAACGACCGTGACCAAGCAGGAGGCCGAAAAGCGTGGCGTCACGCTGAAATTCGCCGATGCCCAGCAGAAGCAGGAGAACCAGATCAAGGCGATCCGTGGCTTCATTGCCCAGGGCGTCGACGCGATCCTGATCGCACCGGTGGTCGCCACCGGCTGGGATGCGGTTCTGAAGGAAGCCAAGGAGGAAAACATCCCGGTCATTCTTCTCGACCGCGAGATCGAATCCCCGAAGGACCTCTATCTGACTGCCGTGACCTCCGACCAGGTCTTCGAAGGCAAGGTTGCCGGCGAATGGCTGGCCAAGGAAGTCGGCTCCAAGGACTGCAAGGTGGTCGAGCTTCAGGGCACGACCGGCTCTTCTCCGGCCATCAACCGCAAGAAGGGCTTTGAGGAAGGCATCAAGGCTGCCACCAACATCAAGATCGTCCGCTCGCAGACCGGCGACTTCACCCGCACCAAGGGTAAGGAAGTCATGGAAAGCTTCATCAAGGCGGAAGGCGGCGGCAAGGATATCTGTGCCGTTTACGCCCATAACGACGACATGGCCGTCGGCGCCATCCAGGCCATCAAGGAAGCCGGGCTGAAGCCGGGGACAGACATCAAGGTCGTCTCGATCGACGCCGTGCCTGATATCTTCCAGGCCATGGCAAAGGGCGAAGCCAATGCGACCGTCGAACTGACGCCGAACATGGCGGGCCCGGCCTTCGATGCGCTGGACGCGTATCTGAAGGACAAGAAGGAGCCGAAGAAGTGGATCCAGACCGAGTCCAAGCTCTATACGCAGGCTGACGATCCGATGAAGGTCTACGAAGCCAAGAAGGGCCTCGGCTACTGATCTTTCCCGCGGTCCGGCCGATCAAGGCCGGACATCGCAAATTGCCGAAGCGGTTTATCCCGCTTCGGCTCCCCAAGCATGCGGGACGGAGACATGTCAGCACAACACGCTCTTCTGGAAGCCCGGGGGATCGGCAAATCCTTCTTCGGCATACCAGCGCTCGACGAGGTGGACTTCACGCTCGGCAGGGGTGAAATCCATGCGCTGCTCGGCGAGAATGGCGCGGGAAAATCGACGCTGATCAAGATCCTGACCGGGGTCTATCGCCGCGACAGGGGCACGATTGCGCTGGACGGGAACGAGGTTTCCCCCGAGGATGTCGGCCAAGCCCAGGCGCTCGGCATCGGCACCGTTTACCAGGAGGTCAATCTCCTCGAAAATCTCACCGTCGCCGAAAACCTGTTTCTCGGTCGCCAGCCCCGCCGTTTCGGTATGATCGACCGCCGCGCCATGCGCGAACAGTCGAAGGCGCTGTTGGCACGATACGGGCTGAATATCGACGTCGACGCGCTGCTCGCCTCCTATTCGGTCGCCATCCGGCAGCTTATCGCGATTGCCCGCGCCGTCGATCTTTCCGGCAAGGTGCTGGTACTCGACGAACCGACCGCAAGCCTTGATGCCAATGAGGTGAAGGGCCTGTTTTCCGTTCTGCGCCAGTTGCGTGAGGAAGGTCTCGGCATCGTCATCATCACCCATTTCCTCGACCAGGTTTACGAGATAGCCGACCGCGTCACCGTGCTGCGCAATGGTCGCCTTGTCGGCAGCCGCGCACTGTCCGAGCTGCCGAGGCTCGAACTGATCTCGATGATGCTCGGTCGCGAGCTGCAGCACATCACCCGTGAGCACCAGGCCGAACCTGAGACGGTCGACGAGCGCGGCGCGCCGTCGATCCGCTTCCAGAACTACGGCAAGAAGGGCAGCGTCGCGCCTTTCGATCTGGATATCAGGCCGGGCGAAGTCGTCGGCGTCGCCGGCCTTCTCGGTTCGGGCCGCACCGAGACCGCATTCCTGCTCTTCGGCATAGACCGCGCCGATAGCGGCACGGCCACGATAGACGGCGCACAGGCGAATATCTCATCGCCGGAGGCCGCGATCGCCAGCGGCTTCGGTTTCTGCCCGGAAGAGCGCAAGACCGACGGTATCGTCGGCGATCTTTCGGTGGCGGACAACATCGTGCTGGCGCTACAGGCGAGCCGCGGCTGGATGCGGCCGATCTCGTCGGCGCAGAAGCGCGAACTGGCCGACGCCTTCATCAAGTCGCTCGACATCCGCCCGGCGGACCGCGAGCGGCCGATCAAGTTTCTTTCCGGCGGCAACCAGCAGAAGGCGATCCTCGCCCGCTGGCTGGTCACCGAGCCGCGGCTGCTGATCCTCGACGAACCGACCCGCGGGATCGATATCGGCGCCCATGCGGAAATCCTGAAAATGATCGAAAGGCTCTGTTCCGAAGGCATGTCGCTCATTGTCATTTCGTCCGAACTCGAAGAACTGACCGCCGTCGCGCACCGTGTCGTCGTCCTGTCCGACCGCCGCCATGTGGCGGAGCTTTCCGGCAGCCAGCTGACGACGGATGCCATCATCGAAGCGATTGCCGGCACCGGCAGGACGGAGGCGGCCTGATGCATGTGATCACCCGACGCCTGCGCCGTCTCGCCCCGCAGCTCATCGCGCTCGCCATCATCCTCGGCGTCATCAGCCTCGTCGCACCGGGGTTCCTGACCGTCTCGGTCCAGAACGGCCGCCTCTATGGCAGCCTCATCGACATTCTCGTGCGCGCCGCACCCGTGGCACTGCTGACCGTCGGCATGACGCTGGTGATCGCGACCCGCGGCATAGATCTCTCGATCGGCGCCGTCATCGCCATCTGCGGCGCCGTCGCCGCAAGCCTGATCACCGAAGGCTATTCGCTGCCGGTCGTAATCGCGATCTCGCTCGGCGTCGGCATCGCCTGCGGCCTGTGGAACGGCGTTCTGGTGGCGATCCTCGACATCCAGCCGATCATTGCGACACTGATCCTGATGGTCGCGGGCCGCGGCATCGCCCAGCTGATCACCGAGGGCGTGATCCTGACCTTCAACGACGACACGTTCTCCGCCCTCGGATCCGGCGCATTCGCCGGCATCCCGATCCCAATCTACCTGTGGCTCGGAACGGCACTGATCGTCGGCCTTCTCATGCGCCGCACCGCCCTCGGCTTCCTCATCGAGGCAACCGGCATCAACCGCCGCGCGGCAAGCCTTGCCGGCGTGCGCGCCCGCTTCCTGATCTTCGCGGCTTACGCCATTTCCGGCCTCTGCGCCGCGATCGCCGGCATGATCGTCACCGCCGACATCCGTGGCGCAGACGCCAACAATGCCGGCCTGTGGCTGGAGCTCGACGCGATCCTGGCCGTCGTCGTCGGCGGCACGTCGCTGAATGGCGGGCGTTTCTCGATCACCGCCTCGCTGATCGGCGCCTTGATCATCCAGTCGATCAACACCGGCATTCTCGTCTCGGGCTTCCCGCCGGAATTCAACCTCATCATCAAGGCCGGCATCATCATCATCGTGCTGACGCTGCAGTCGCCCGCGGTCATGACCCTGCTCGGCTTCATGAAATTCTCGCGGCGGCGGGAGACGCTGACGCACGGCACGAAGGAGGCGACCCGATGATCCACGCCCGCAACCTTCCCTTCATCACCACGCTGGCCATCTTCGTGATCGCCTACGCCCTCTGCGTGCTGCAGTTTCCCAACATGCTGTCGACGCGGGTGATCGGCAATCTGCTCACCGACAACGCGTTCCTCGGTATCGCCGCGGTCGGCATGACCTTCGTCATCCTGTCGAGCGGCATCGACCTGTCGGTCGGCTCGGTGATCGCCTTTACCAGCGTCTTCGTCGCCGTCATGGTCGGCTCCTTCGGCGTTCACCCGCTGACCGCCTTCATCGCAGCCCTCGTCATCTCCACCCTGTTCGGCTGCCTGATGGGCGCGATGATCCGCTATCTGCTGATCCCGCCCTTCGTGGTGACGCTGGCCGGCATGTTCTTGGCCAGAGGCGCGGCCTATCTGGTCTCGACGGAATCCGTGCCGATCACCCATGAATTCATCGACGCGATGATGGGCTTCTACATCCGCTTTCCCGGCGGCGGGCGCCTGACGCTGCTGGCCATGATCATGCTCGCCGTCTTCATCGCCGGCATCTTCATCGCCTCGCGCACGAGGTTCGGCGCCAATGTCTATGCGATCGGCGGCAATATCCAGTCGGCCGAGCTGATGGGCGTTCCGGTCGGCTCCACGACGATCCGCATCTATGCGCTGTCGGGCTTCCTGTCGGGCCTCGCCGGCATCGTCTACACGCTCTACACCTCGTCGGGTTATTCGCTGGCGACGGTCGGCGTGGAGCTCGATGCGATCGCGGCGGTCGTCATCGGCGGGACGCTTCTGACCGGCGGCGTCGGGCTGATCGCGGGAACCTTCGTCGGCATCCTGCTGCAGGGACTGATCCAGACCTACATCGTCTTCGACGGCACCCTGTCGTCCTGGTGGACGAAAATCGTCATCGGCATCCTGTTATTCGTATTCATCGTGTTGCAGCGCACAATCATCTGGTATTCAAACCGCCAACTTGCGGTCAGGCAATTGAAAGAGGTGTGATTTTGGGTCTTCTGGAAACGGCGATCAGCGGCCGGAAGCGACGCGGCAACCACGCACATGTGGTGGCGGAGCTTGGACGCGGCATCGTCTCCGGCAAGATCCCGGAAGGCTCGCTTCTGCCCGGAGATGCTGAACTTTCGGCCCGTTTTGGCGTGTCGCGCACCGTCCTGCGCGAGGCTATGAAGACACTGTCGGCGAAGCGCCTGATCGAGGCCAAGGCCAAGGTCGGCACGCGCGTGCTGCCGCGCGACAGCTGGAACTTCTTTGATTCGGATGTGCTCAGCTGGCGCTTTCAATCGGGGCTCGACTACGACTTCATCGAGCACCTGGCCGAAATCCGACTGGCGCTCGAGCCGGCAGCGGCGGCGGCAGCGGCTGTGCGCGCCACGAGCGACGACATCGTCGCGCTCTACGCAATCGCCGCCCGCTTCGACGATCTGAAGCACACGCCGGAGACGGTGGCGCAGGTCGATCTGGAGTTCCATCTTGCCATCGCCCGAATGTCCGGCAACCCGTTCATGCGCTCGGCCAGCGCACTGATCGAGGCGGCTCTGGCGATTTCCTTCCAGCTCTCGTCTCCGGCCTCATCGCCGGAAACGATCGACGAGGTCGCCACCAATCACCTGCGCATCGTCCATGCCATTGCCTCGCGCGATCCGGCCAAGGCGATGTCGGCGATGCGCCATGTCATCGAAGTGGGCAAGAGCCGGATTCGAGGCTCGATCGAAGGCATGCAGCAGGAAACGGCCGACGGCGAACCGTTTCAGGTCATCGCCGCCGAGACCAGCTGACAAGCTTAGCCGGCCGCCATCAGATCCGAGACGACCGTCCGGAACCGCGCCGAAATCTCGTCACGTCCGACATGCCGGCCGCCGGAGACGAGCTTGCGGCCCCGCACCCAGGCGCAGTCGATGCCGATGCCCGCGCCGAAAATCCATTGATCGATCATATGTTTTGCCGACCACGGAACGTTCGACAGGTCGAGCGAGAACAGGTCTGCGGGGGCGCCCGAGACGATACCGGATTCGGACTGCAGCGCCTGAGCGCCGCCAACAAGCGCCTTGGTGAAGAGCGAAACGCCGGTGGATTGGCCGGGTGCCGCGATGACATTGCGGGAACGTTCGGCGAGGCGCTGCGAATATTCGAGAATCTGCAGCTCTTCACGGAGCGAGATCGAGACGTTGGAATCCGAACCGACGCCGTAACGGCCACCCTGGGCGATGAATGAGGATGCGGGGAAGATGCCGTCGCCGAGATTGGCCTCGGTGACCGGGCAGAGACCGGCGATCGCGCCGGAATTTGCCATCGCCGTGACTTCGTTTTCTGTCACATGGGTGGCGTGGACGAGGCACCAGCGGCCATTGACCAGCGCATGATCAAGCAGCCATTCGACCGGCCGGACGCCGGACCAGGCGATGCAATCCTCGACTTCCTTCACCTGTTCGGCGACATGGATATGGATCGGTCCCGTGGTCATTGTCGTCAGAGCCGACAGCTCTTCCGGCGTCACGGCGCGCAGGCTGTGGGGGGCGAGGCCGAGATTGGAGCCCGGCAGTTCGCGGGTGATCTCGGTACCGCGCTCCATCAACCGGGCGAACTGATCGAGATCGTGGATGAAGCGCCGCTGGCCATCCGCTGGAGCTAAGCCGCCGAAGCCAGAATGGGCATAGAAGACGGGCAGCATGGTGAGCCCGATGCCCGTCGCGCCGGCGGCGGCGGCGACCCGATCCAGATGTTCCGCCGGATTGGCATAGAGCGAGCCGTCGCGATCGTGATGCAGGTAATGAAACTCGCCGACGCGGGAAAAGCCCTGTTCGACCATTTCCATGAAGGCCTGGGCGGCGATTGCTTCCAGCTGGTCTGGGTTCATCGACAGGCCGAACTGGTACATGACCGTGCGCCAGCTCCAGAAACTGTCGGCGCCGGGACCTCGGGTTTCGGCAAGGCCGGCAATGGCACGCTGGAATGTATGGCTGTGAAGGTTCGGCATGCCGGGCAGGACGAAGGCGTGGCGCTCGTCACCGGCTTGCGGCTGGGCACCGACCTCGACTGATCCGAGGCGGCCCTCGGCGATGGAAATTCGGACATTCGCCCTGATCTCGTCGCCCACAAGAGCATAGTCGGCAAAAATCACATCCACGGCATTCCCCTTTTATCTCACAGACCGGCTTGCCTCGTCGATCATTAAGTATATACATAACGGGCAACAAGGCCATTCACAAGACGCATATGAGGGAGCGCAATGGCTGATGCAACGCAGATCTGGCGCAATGCCAGGATAGCAACGCTCGACGAGAACCTGCCCGGGCTCGGCCTGATCGAGGACGCGGCGATTGCCGTGCGCGACGGGCGGATCGCCTTTGTCGGCCGCTGGCAGGATCTGCCGCTCTCGCTGTCGGGAGAGGCCGAAATCGTCGACTGCGAAGGCCGTGTCATCACGCCTGGCCTGATCGATTGCCACACCCACATGGTCTTCGGCGGCGACCGGGCGATGGAATTCGAGATGCGGCTGGAAGGCGCGACCTATGAGGAAGTCGCCCGCGCCGGCGGTGGCATCGTCTCCTCGGTCAAGGCCACCAACGCACTGACCGTCGAAGGACTGATTCGGGCTGCTCTGCCAAGGGTCGATACGCTGCTGGCCGAGGGCGTTTCGACGCTGGAGATCAAGTCGGGCTACGGCCTGTCGATTGAAGGTGAACTCAACATGCTGCGCGCCGCCCGCGCGCTGGAAAAGGTCCGGCCGGTCCGCGTCGTTACCTCCTATCTCGCCGCCCATGCGACGCCGGTGGAATACAAGGGCCGCAACGGCGATTACATCACCGACGTGGTCCTTCCCGGTATGGAAAAGGCCCATGCGGAAGGCCTGATCGATGCCGTCGACGGATTTTGCGAGGGCATCGCGTTCTCGGTCGACGAGATGCGCCGCGTCTTCGATCATGCCAAGGCGCTCGGGCTTCCCGTAAAACTGCATGCCGAACAGCTGTCGAACCTCGGCGGCGCCAAGATGGCGGCCTCCTATGGCGCGCTGTCAGCCGATCACCTGGAATATCTCGATGCCCAGGGTGCTGCCGCGATGGCCGAGGCCGGGACGGTCGCGGTCATCCTGCCCGGCGCCTTCTATGCCATCAACGAAACGCAGAAGCCGCCGATCCACGCGCTGCGCGATGCCGGCGTAAAAATGGCGATCGCCACCGACTGCAATCCCGGCACCTCACCGCTCACCTCGCTGCTGCTGACGATGAACATGTCGGCGACGCTGTTCCGCCTGACGGTGGATGAATGCATTGCCGGCGCCACCCGCGAGGCGGCCCGTGCACTCGGCCTTCTTGAAGAGACCGGCACGCTGGAAGTCGGCAAGTCCGCCGATTTCGCCCTCTGGAACATCGGGCGCCCTGCCGAACTCGTCTACCGCATCGGCTTCAATCCACTCCATTCCCGCATCTTCAGAGGTCAGCAGGTATCCGCATGACGATCACGCTTCATCCCGGCAGCGTCCCGCTCTCCGATCTCGCCGCGATCTACTGGAACAATGATGCGGCCGTACTCGACCGCTCCTTCGACGCCGGCATCGAGAAGGCAGCCGCCCGCATCGCCGAAATCGCGGCCGGCAATGCGCCGGTCTATGGCATCAATACCGGTTTCGGAAAGCTGGCCTCGATCAAGATCGATGCGGCAGACCTCGCCACCCTGCAGCGCAATCTCATCCTCTCCCATTGCTGCGGACTGGGAGCCCCCCTGCCGGAAAATGTCGTGCGGCTGATCATGGCGCTGAAGCTGATCTCGCTTGGCCGTGGCGCCTCCGGCGTCCGGCTGGAGCTGATCCGCCTGATCGAAGGCATGCTCGACAAGGGCGTCATCCCGGTCATTCCCGAAAAAGGCTCGGTCGGCGCCTCGGGTGACCTTGCCCCGCTCGCCCATATGGCTGCCGCGATGATGGGCGAAGGCGAATCCTTCTTAGCCGGCGAACGAATGCCGTCCGGTGAGGCCTTGAAGAAAGCCGGCCTGGCGCCGGTCGTGCTGGCGGCAAAGGAGGGGCTGGCGCTGATCAACGGCACCCAGACCTCGACCGCTCTTGCTCTCGCCGGCCTGTTCCGTGCTCATCGCGCCGCCCAGACGGCGCTTGTCACCGGTGCGCTCTCGACCGATGCGGCCATGGGTTCGTCCGCTCCCTTCCACCCCGATATCCACACGCTGCGCGGCCACAAGGGCCAGATCGACGCGGGCGGGGCGCTCCGCACGCTGCTTGAAGGCTCGGAAATCCGCGCCAGCCATATCGAGGGCGACGAGCGTGTGCAGGACCCGTATTGCATCCGCTGCCAGCCGCAGGTCGATGGCGCATGCCTCGACCTTCTCCGCTCGGTCGCGCGGACATTGGAGATCGAGGCCAATGCGGTGACCGACAACCCGCTGGTCCTCTCCGACAACGAAGTGGTCTCCGGCGGTAACTTTCACGCCGAACCCGTCGCGTTTGCCGCCGATCAGACGGCGCTGGCCATCTGCGAGATTGGCGCCATCGCCCAGCGCCGCATCGCCCTGCTGGTCGACCCCGCCCTCTCCTACGGCCTGCCGGCATTTCTTTCCAAGAAGCCGGGTCTGAATTCCGGCCTAATGATTGCCGAAGTCACGTCCGCCGCGCTGATGAGCGAGAACAAGCAGATGTCGCACCCGGCCTCGGTGGATTCGACACCGACCTCGGCCAACCAGGAGGACCATGTCTCCATGGCCTGCCACGGCGCGCGCCGCCTGCTCGGCATGACGGAAAACCTGTTCGGCATTCTCGGCATCGAGGCGCTTGCCGCCGTGCAGGGGGTGGAACTACGCGGCCCGCTGAAGACCAGCCCCGAGCTTGAGAAGGCCGCCGCCGTGTTGCGCGTCGCCGTGCCGTCACTGGATGACGACCGCTATATGGCGCCGGATCTTGCAGCCGCTGCGGACCTCGTCGCCACCGGCGCACTCGCCGCCGCCATCTCGCCCGGCATCCTGCCGGTGCTCGACATCTGACAGCAGAAGAACAACGGGAACAGAAGTCATGACCAATCCGCGCCACAACATCCGCGACGTGCGCTCCCCGCGTGGGCCAGAGCTTACCGCCAAGAGCTGGATGACCGAAGCACCTTTGCGGATGCTGATGAACAATCTCGATCCGGACGTGGCCGAGAACCCGCATGAACTGGTCGTCTATGGCGGCATCGGCCGCGCCGCCCGCACCTGGGACGATTTCGACCGCATCGCCGCGACGCTGAAGACGCTGACCGAGGAAGAGACGCTGCTCGTCCAGTCGGGAAAACCGGTCGGCGTGTTCCGCACCCACAAGGATGCACCGCGGGTGCTGATCGCCAATTCCAACCTCGTGCCGCACTGGGCGACCTGGGACCATTTCAACGAACTGGATAAGAAGGGCCTGGCCATGTACGGCCAGATGACCGCCGGTTCGTGGATCTATATCGGCACGCAAGGGATCGTGCAGGGCACCTATGAAACCTTCGTCGAGGCCGGTCGCCAGCATTATGACGGCAACCTCAAGGGCAAGTGGATCCTGACCGGCGGGCTCGGCGGCATGGGCGGCGCCCAGCCGCTGGCCGCCGTCATGGCCGGCGCCTGCTGCCTGGCCGTCGAATGCGACGAGACCCGCATCGATTTCCGCCTGCGCACCCGATATGTCGATGCGAAAGCCAAGACGCTGGATGAAGCGCTGGCGATGATCGAGGAATGGACGGGCAAGGGCGAGGCAAAGTCCGTCGGCCTGCTCGGCAATGCGGCGGAAATCTTTCCGGAACTGGTCAAGCGCATGCAGGCCGGTGGCCCGCGTCCCGACATCGTCACCGACCAGACCTCTGCGCATGACCCGAGGAACGGTTATCTCCCCATCGGCTGGACGGTCGAGGAGGCCAAGGCCAAGCGCGAAAGCGATCCGAAGTCTGTCGAAGTTGCCGCCCGTGCGTCGATGAAGGCGCATGTCGAGGCCATGGTCGCCTTCTGGGATGCCGGCGTGCCGACCCTCGACTACGGCAACAACATCCGTCAGGTCGCCAAGGACGAAGGGCTTGAGAACGCCTTCGCCTTCCCGGGCTTCGTGCCGGCCTATATCCGTCCGCTGTTCTGCCGCGGCATCGGCCCGTTCCGCTGGGCGGCCCTTTCCGGTGACCCGGAGGATATCTACAAGACCGATGCCAAGGTGAAGGAACTGCTGCCGGACAACAAGCACCTGCACAACTGGCTTGACATGGCCCGCGAGCGCATCGCCTTCCAGGGCCTGCCGGCACGCATCTGCTGGGTGGGGCTCGGCGACCGCCACAAGCTCGGGCTGGCCTTCAACGAAATGGTTAGGACCGGCGAACTCTCCGCCCCGATTGTCATCGGCCGCGATCATCTCGACAGTGGCTCGGTCGCCTCGCCGAACCGCGAGACGGAAGCAATGCAGGACGGATCGGATGCCGTGTCCGACTGGCCGCTGCTGAATGCGCTGCTGAACACCGCATCGGGCGCCACCTGGGTATCGCTGCATCACGGCGGCGGGGTCGGCATGGGCTACTCGCAGCATTCCGGCATGGTTATCTGCGCCGATGGCTCGGAAGATGCCGATCGCAGGCTGGAACGGGTGCTGTGGAACGACCCGGCCACCGGGGTCATGCGCCATGCCGATGCCGGCTATGACATCGCCATCGACTGCGCCAAAGACAAGGGCCTCAGATTGCCCGGCATTCTCGGGAACTGAGCCTCATGCAGATCCTTCGCTCCGGCACCCACAAGCGCATGCCGTGGAAAAACGGACGCGGCGAGACGGTGGAGATCGCCGTCTTTCCGCAGGGCGCCACAGTCGATACGTTCGACTGGCGCGTCAGCATGGCGACGGTGGCCGAAGATGGCGCTTTCTCCGTCTTCCCCGGTATCGACCGCACGCTGTCCATCCTCGAAGGCCATGGAATGGAACTGGCGATCGAGGATCGCGAAAAGGAGCTGCTGACGCAGGCCTCCGCGCCCTATCCCTTCCCGGCCGATGCGCCGACCACGGCCCGGCTGACGGATGGCACGATCACCGACCTCAACGTCATGACCCGGCGCGGACGGTTTGTGCATGTCGTAGAGACGATCTCGGTGCCGGCGACGATCGAACCCACGGATGCCCTGACGCTTCTCCTCTGCCATCACGGCGAGATGCAGGTCACGGACGGGGAAAGCACCGAAATACTCGGAGAGCTCGATTGCGCGATCCTGCCCGCCGGCAGGACGGCTACGCTTACGGGATCCGGTCACGGCTTTGTCATCCGCCTCGAAGAGCGACTGTAGCCGATCATGGCGGGATCGGCCCATTGGTCCCGCCATCAGCAATCTTGACTTCATAAGTCATGAATGATTTTAGTCCGGGCACAGTACGATTTTCCGGACAGCCACCATGCTCCACCAGACCAAAGGCCGCATCACCCGTGACAACGGAGCCGCGATCGACGCGCTGAAGAAGCGCGCGCTGGAATGGGATGTGCCGCTGACGGAAGAGGCCAAGGGTTTCTGCTTCCACGTCTGGAATTCCAAGGCGACGCTCATTCCCGACGAGATGGGCGTGTCGATCGAGATCTCCTCGCCGGAACAGCGCCTGCTGCAGACGCTGCAGGGCAGCCTGACCGAACTTTTCGAGGAATGCCTGCTCTGCCCGAAATGGGACGAGGTGGCCGAAGGCGCGCTGGCGCCCGGCATGTCGCTGATGCAGGTCGTGGCTGTAACCAAGCGTTCGGAGGGCTTTACCCGCGTTCGGCTTGAGGGCCATGATGCCGAGCGCTTCGGCACCGGCAGCTATCATTTCCGTCTTCTGATCCCCCGCAAGGGCCGCCCGCCGTGCTGGCCGCGCATTGCAGCATCCGGCCGGACGGTCTGGCCGGAAGGTGACGACGCCTTGAACCGCCCCTGCTACACGACGGTCGCCTATGGCGAGAACTGGCTGGAATTCGACATATTCCGCCATGACGGCAGCCCGACCTCCGACTGGGCCGCCGAAGAGCCTGTCGGCCGCACGGTCGGCATCATCGGCCCGGGCGGCGGCGCATGCCCGGAAAACGACAATCTCGTCCTGTTCGGCGACGAGACCGCCATGCCCGCCATAATCCGCATGCTGCAGGAGGCCCCCGGAAACGTTCGCGCCTTCCTTCAGGTACGCCGCGAAGACCTCTGCGAACTGGCCGCCGACGCCCGCGTCTCGCTGGTGGAGGATATGGGCAAGGCCCTGGAAGAGGCCGAAATTGCCGACGGCGCCTATGTCTGGTTCGCCGGCCATGCCGACAAGGCAAAGGCCGCCCGCGCCCATCTGATCGCCCGCGGTGTCGCCAAGAAGGATTTCACCGCCGCCGCCTATTGGAGCTGAGGCAGACAACTCGCTCGCAGCCGATCAGCGGAAGCCGCGATATCTGGAGCGTTTCCGCTTTTTCTCCGAAACGCGAAATCGCTCTGATCCTTTGATCTTACGCAGTTCCAAACGCAAAACCGCTACGCACTTCTGCCGGAACTGTTTGAACGCCGATGCGCCGAATTGCGGCAGACGCCGAACCGATGCTGTGCAGGCCGGGCTGATCACCAACCGCTAATTCTCCACTCCAGATTGATCACGACATGTCGCCCCACGACGAGCGACGGCCTTCGGCTGCGGGTGTGTTCGAGAGAAAGCCAGTCTGAGGCAAGCAAGCGGAGGTAGAGCACGTCGTACATTGGCGCGATTCGACCTCGCTCGAGAATCGATGCCTTTTTCAGCTATCGAGGAGGAGTATTTTTTTCATGACGACCACCATTCCTTCCCTCAGCACCATTCAGATCAAATCCCTTTCTTCATCCGCCATTGCAGCCTGGACCACCGAAGACGTAAAAGCGCTTTCTTCGTCCCAGATCGCCGCCCTCTCCTCGACGCAGGTGAAGGCCCTGTCCGCCGGCAACGTCGCCACGCTTTCCACGTCGCAGATCTCCTCCATCGCGTCACGAGCCGTTGTCGGATTGAGCCTCGACCAGATCGCCACCCTTTCGGCGGAAAAGATCGCCGGCATGGGCTCACTGCAGGTCGGCGCCCTGACCACGTCCCAGCTGAACGGTTTCAGCGTGGAGCAGGTGGAAGCACTGACCCCGGCACAGATTGCCAAAATGAGCTCCGCGCAGATCGGCGCGCTTTCGCCGGAGGATCTCGCCACCTTCTCCCGTGACGATATCGCGGCAATCTCTCCCTCCGCGGTCCGCGGCCTCACCACAAGCCAGTTGGCGATGCTGACGAGCCAGCAGATCGGGGCGATGAAGCCGACCCAGATTTCCGCCATGTCGACGACGCAGGTGGCCGCACTCTCGACCGAACAGCTCGGCGCCTGGAACGCTACGCAGATCGCTGCCTTGACGGCGACCCAGGTATCCGGCCTCACGTCCGCCGCTGTCGAAGCCCTCACTCCCAACCAGATTGCCGCCATCAGCGCCAAGGCAATCGGCGGCCTGACGAGCGCCCATATGATGGCGCTGAGCAGCGAGCAGGCCGGAGCGCTGACCACGACGCAGATCGCCGCCCTCACCGCCCGCCAGATGACGGCGATCAGCGAGACGACCCTGGCCGCCTTCTCGCCGTCGAAAATGGCGTCGATCAGTGCTCTCGCCCTGTCCAGCATACCGGCCGGCAAGATTGCCGATCTGACGCCGGAACAGGTCGCGGCGCTGACGCCGACCCAGATCAAGGCGCTGAAACCGGCGCAGATCAGCGCCATGACCACCGCCCAGACGGCCGCGCTCACCACGACGCAGCTTGCCGTTCTGACCTCCTCTCAGCTCGCAGCCTTCGCGCCGGCCAATGTCTCCGGCTTCACCAATCAGCAGCTTGCCGGCATCAATCCCAAGGCCACGTCCGGCCTGACGACCGCACAGATCGGCGCGCTGAGCACATCGCAGATCACAGCCTTCACCACGGCGCAGGTCGCTGTCCTGACGGCCAAGCAGACCACGGCGATGAGCCTAGAGCAGCTGAACGCGCTCTCGCCCACCCAGATCGCGGCACTGACGCCTTCGGCCATTGCCGGCCTGTCGGCGCAGGCGACCGCCAGCCTGACCCTGGAGCAGACCGCGGCGCTGACGCTCGCGCAGCTGACAGCGATGAAGTCCCCGCAGTTCAGCGCACTGACACCTGAGCAGGTGGACATTCTGAAGCCGGCACAGATCGGTGCCCTCAACGCATCGCAGATCGGTGCATTGCCGCCGGAAAGCCTGACGGCGTTTTCGCCGGCACAGATTTCGTCGATCAGCACCAAGGGCATAGCCGGCCTGACGGCGGCACAGCTGGCGATACTGGATCCCAGCCAGATCGGCGCCCTGACGACGGCGCAGATGGGCGCGCTCAGCGCCAGGCAGACGGTAACGCTCACCCCTGCCCAGGCTGAATCGCTTTCTCCCACGCAGATCGGCGCCATCACCCCGACCGCCATCGCGGGAGTGACGCCGGAAACGATCGCCTCCCTGACATCGGAGCAGATCGCGGCGCTGAAACCGACCCAGATTTCCGTTCTGAAGCCCGCTCAGGTCGCCGCATTGACCGACGTCCAGCTTACGGCGCTGACCACGAGCCAGATCGGCAGCCTCAGCGCCGCGCAGGTCGCGACGATCACGCCCGAGAAGCTCGCTGCTCTCAGCGGAACGCAGATCGCCGCCTTGAGCACCAAGGCCATTGCAGGCCTGACCAAGGATCAGATTACCTCACTCGATCCCAATCAGGTGGACGCCTTCACCAAGGCGCAGATCGGTGCGCTGACGCTCGCCCAGGTTTCCGCGCTCACCGCCGAGGCGCTCGCGACCTTCTCGCCGGAAGAGATGGCGGCAATCAACGCCAAGACGATACCGGGCATACCGCTCGAGAATGTCCCGACATTGAGCGACGATCAGGTCGCCGCCCTGACCAACGCCCAGATCACGGCCCTGACGCCGTCCCAGATCGCCGCGATGACGCCATCCCAGACGGCAAGCCTGACAGCTGCCCAGATCAAGCTCTTCAGCGCCAGCCAGGCCGCGGCAATCACCGTAGCGAACCTTGAGGTCATGTCGGGCGACCAGATCGCCGCCTTGAGCACCAAGGCCGTGGCCGGTTTCTCCACCACGCAGATCGCCGCCCTCAGCACGGAACAGGCCGAGGCCCTGACCTCGGCGCAGGTCGGCGTTCTCACATCGGCCCAGCTTGCGGTGCTGACGCCCGAGGAGCTGGCGACATTCACGACACAGGACATCGCCGCGATCAACGCCAAGGCGATTGCCGGCCTGTCGCCGGAAAGCATCGCCGCCCTGTCGTCCGCACAGATCGCAGCGCTGACCTCGACACAGGTCGCGGCGCTCTCCGCCGACCAGATCGACACATTCACTCCGATCCAGACGGAAGCCCTGAGCTCGGCGCAGATCAAGGCGCTCACCGCGGCTCAGGTGGCAGCCCTGTCGACGGACAGCCTGGCCAAGCTTACTCCGGACCAGATCGGCGCCATCAGCGCGAAGGGCATTTCCGGACTGACCAGCGCCCAGATCACGTCGCTGAGCCTCGCTCAGGCGGAGGCCCTGACGAGCACGCAGATCGGCGGCCTCACCTCGTCCCAGATTGCGGCGCTTACGGCGGACGAACTGGCGACATTCACGCCGGAAGAGGTTGCCGCGATCGGCACCGGCGCCCTGGCCGGCTTGACCGCGGAGAACATCGCCGGCCTTACGATCGCCCAGACTTCCGCTCTGAACGCCGCACAGATCGGCGCGCTCACGTCGGCCCAGTTGCAGGCGCTGACCCTTCCGCAGGTCCAGGCTCTTTCGACGACGCAGATCGCGGCGCTCACAAAGACACAGATCGGCGCCCTGCCTGTGTCTTCCGTCGGCGGGTTTTCCTCCGAACAGCTTGCCGCCATCACGGCTGCGGGAATAACCGGGCTGACGGGCGACCAGATCAAGGGACTGGCGCCGAGCCAGATCGATGCCCTCTCCTCCACCCAGCTCGCGTCCCTCACCGCCACACAGGTCGGCGCGCTGACACCGGTGCAACTTGCAACATTCTCGGCAGCCGAGATCGCGATGCTGACACCCGCGGCCCTGGCCGGAATGGCTCCGGAGACTTTCCAGTCGATGTCCGGCGAGCAGCTTGCCGCGATCACCACCGCGCAGGTCGCTGTCCTGACCTCGGCGCAGCTCACTGCGCTGAGCCCGACGCAATTCTCGCTGCTGACGACGGCACAGGTCGGCGCGCTGACGGGAACACAGATCGCGAGCCTGCCGTCGGATCGCATTGCCGCCCTGTCCTCCGAACAGATTACGGCGCTCAGCGCCAGCGCGCTGGCGGGCCTGACGCCGGACCAGGTCGGTCTGCTTTCATCCGCACAGCTCAATGCGCTGACCAATGCGCAGGTCGCCGCACTGACCTCGAAGCAGACACCGGCCCTCACGGTGGAAAAGATGTCGTCGCTCACGCCGGCCAAGATAGCCGCGCTCAGCCCGGCCGCCCTCGCCGAGCTGAAGCCCTCGACCATAGCAGGGCTTTCGCTTGAGCAGATCGGCGCCCTGACGACCGCCCAGATAGCATCGTTAAAGCCGGCACAGATTGCGGCGCTGACCCCGACGCAATTCGGTGCGCTCACCACGACCCAGGTCGCGGCCTTGACCGGCACCCAGATCGCCGGCCTCTCGACGGACAGGATCGCAAGCCTGACGGTGGCGCAGATCGGCGCACTTGGCGCGACGGCGATTTCGAGCCTGACCGCCAGCCAGATTTCCGCCTTCAGCCCGGCCCAGATCGGCACGTTCACGACAGCTCAGGTGGCCGCGTTCACGGCGACCCAGGTCGCAGCGCTCGACCCGGATGATATCGACCAGCTGACGCCGGCCCATATCGCAGCGATCAGTGCCACCGCGATGACCGGCATGTCGCCGGTAACGCTGGCGACGCTCGATGCCGAGCAGACGACCGCCCTGACCGCGGCACAGGTCGCAAACTTCAGCTTCTATCAGATCCAGGGGCTGAACGACCTCCAGGTGGGCGTGTTGACCGGCACGCAGATCGGCGCGTTCAACCCGATCCAGATCGCGGCCTTCGGTACCGACAAGCTGGCGCTGCTTTCACCGGAAGCGGTGGCGGCCTTCAGCGCGAAATCCATCGTCGGTCTCACCACCGCCCAGGTTTCGGCACTGACGCCCGCACAGGCGGCGGCCCTGACCTCCGCACAGGTCGCGGCGCTGAATTCCTCGCAGATCGCCGTTCTCAGCACGACACAACTGGCCCAGTTCTCGCCGACCGACATAGCCTCGATCAGCACCGCCGCCTTGCCGGGCCTGTCCACCACGCAGATCAAGGCGTTCAGCAAGGCTCAGCTGCAGGCCATAACGCCGACGCAGATGCAGGCGATGAATTCCGAACAGATCGCCGCCATGGCCTCTGCCTACGAGGCGTCTTCCTGATAGAGAGACGTGTCCGCCTGCCAGGGCGGGCGCTTCAGAAGCCCGCCTCGCGGAACAGCACCATCAGCACACGGCGCCAGGCGCGGGCCGCAAGGCTGACGCCATCGCCGTCGAGCAGGAGCACGCCCTGGACCGATCGGCCGGGCGCGAAGGTCTCGTTAGCGACCCTGGCCATCACCGCGTACTGAGCGGTGATCGGCACGAACCTCTGCCGCTTGCCCGCGGCAGCCGACGCCGCGGACGGATGGACAGCGATCGCCCCATGATAATGCGAGGTCAGTTGCGGCACGTCGATTTCCTGTGCGCCCGTCTCGGCGATCGCGAGCAGCGTGACGGGCGACTTTGACAGCGAGAGATCGTCCGGGATGAACCAGCCCGACGCGTTTGCCGCAAGTCTCGTGCTGTCGTTACCCGCCACATAACCGCGCGCGATCGAGCCCGCACCGGCTGACAGGAACACGACCTGTTCGCCACGCCCGACCCATTGTCCGGGCAGGACTTCCGGATTGACATCGGTGATCGTGCCGTCGAATGGTGCGGTGACGACGAGCGCTGCCCGCCTTTCCTCCAGCCCCTGCCGCCTGGCCAGGAGGCCATTGAGCTCACTGGCTATGCTGCTGCGCTGTGCGAGATCCTCGGCATTGGCAACGATGCGCGCGAGCCTCAACCGCGCAAGCTCGATCTCGACATCGACGATCCCGATTTCCTCGCCGATCTCGGGCGCATCGATGACGAATAGCATGTCGCCGGTCTTGACCTTCTGCCCGGCCGTAACCTCGATCTTTTCGACCCTCCCGGGCTCCCTTGGATAGAACCGCGCGAACTGCTGCGGATAGATCACGGCCGGTGCCGAGATCCGTGTCGAGATCGGCAGGAAGGCAAGGACCAGAAGCACGAGGAGGATTGACGCCGTCACATAGGTCCGACGGCTTCTGACGATATCGCTGCGCATGGCCCACCACTCCTTCACTTCCATGATGACGGGGCGAAGAATGAAAAATCCGATTTCCACGATAAACAGCAGGATGCCGATGAGCTTGATCGTGAAGTGATAGACGAGAAGCGCGATGCCGAGATAGAGCGTTATCCGGTAGATCGCGGTTGCTATCGCATAGAGTGTCAGGATCACGTCAAGCCGCGGTGGAAACGCTTCCGGCGCCGGATAGCCGGGACGGAACAGAAGCTCGCGCAGCCGCCACCGCATGTGGCGAAAACCGCGAGGCTGGAGATTTTCGACGCCGAGCAGGTCCGCGAGGATGTAGTAGCCGTCAAACCGCATGAACGGATTGAGATTGACCAGCAGGCTCAACACCACGCCGGTTGCCGCCAGAACGAAGATCGCGCTTCGTAACGGGCCATCCGGCACGAAGGCCCAGGCGAGCAGGGCGTAAGCGGCGACAGTCAGCTCCACCAGCATGCCGGCGGAATCGATCCTGAGCCGCTGCCAGCGCGATTTCAGCTTCCAGGCATCACTGACATCCGTATAGAGCAGCGGCACCATGACCATGAAGGCGACGCCCATGGTCGGGATGCGGCAGCCGAAGCGATGCGCCACATAGGCATGACCCAGCTCGTGCAGGCACTTGATGAAAACGACCGACAGGATCGAAATCGTCGCGCCTTCCCAGGAAAAGACGAAGGGGAAGGTGCCGACAAAGGCATCCCATTGGCGCGAGACGAGATAGAGGCCGGCGAGACCGACGATCGCCGAGATGAACCAGAACGCCTTGCTGAAAAGGAAGGCGACGTGAGGCCAGGAGTTGCGGATGAACCGCTCGGGCCTGACCAGCGGGATCTTGAAGAACAGGTAGTTGTGAATGAGCCGCATGAACCAGGAATGGCGCTGCTGTGCCTTCTGGTGGAGAGCCCGCCACGCACCGCGGGTCGGCTGCACCAGCAGCAGGTTATGCTCCAGCATGCGCACGACCGTGCCGATATCCTCGACCGTCAGGCGATTGCCGAAGCGGCTGTCGATAATCTTCAGGAGGTTGCCAACCGTGCCGCCGATCCGCCAGGAACTTAAAACCTGGAACATTTCATAGGTGATGCGGAAGAAGCGGTTGCGGATCGGATCGAACACGACCCAGGTCGGTGCGCCGGAATAGCTCGCGCCGACCCGCATGATCTGCAGATCCTCGCGCAGCGCCGGCAGCGGCGCGTCGCGAGGCTGGATCATCTGCGGCTGGCCGACTTGCGACTGGCTGGTTTGAGACTGTCCGATCTGCGGCTGGCCGATCTGCGGTTGGGGGATCTTCATAGGCCGAACCGCTGGCGGATGACGGAGATCGGCTTGCGGAACAGGTAATAGGCAAGCGCCACCTTCTGTCCGCTGATCTGCGCCGTGCCGCGGATCCCGAGCCGCATGCCGTGTGGCTGCTCGTCGAGCCTTGCATAGATGCGATAGGCCAGAATATCGCCTTCGATCAGCCGCGCCTCGAAGGATGCGGCGACCACCTCGGCGCTGGCCGGCTTGAGCGGATCGGAATCGAGGAAGGCCCGCACCTTGGCGCCGGGCGCGACGGCAATCGCGTCTGCGGCAGGCACGTCGATCCTGAGCTGCATGCGCGTCGGATCAGCCACCTCCATGACCCGCTCGCCGGTCGTCACCGGCCTGCCGATCCAGTCACGCCGGTCGGTATAGATGGCGATACCGTCGGAAGGCGCCCGCACATCGGAGCGCTGCAGCATGTCGCGGGCATAGTCGCGCTTGGCGGCGGCGACCGTCAGTTCGCTGCGGGTAATGGCAAGATCGGCGCGCAGTTTGGGATCGGATACCGCACCTTGCGTGACCTGCATCAGCTTGGCTTCGGCGACGCGCACATCCTGCTCGGCGACCGCCAGTTCGTTGCGCAGCGTCACATCCGACATCTTCAACAGCGGATCACCCTGTTTCACCGCCTGGTCCGGATTGACCGCAATGCTCTCGATGACGCCGTCCATGGGCGCCGCGATGATGCGTGGTGCGATCGGTGCGACTTCGACCGGCGCCAGAACCATCATCGGTACGGGATAAAAGCCGAGCGCTACGGTTGCCAGGGCAGCAGCGGCGATGAACGGCTTGATCTTGATGCGGCGCTTCAGCCTGCGTTCGCCGGCAAGGGCCGCCCAGGCGTGGGAATAGGTCTCGGACAGCCGCCGGGCGATCAGCAGGTCCTGTTCGTTCCACGGCACGTCGCGGGCAAGCAGCATGCCGCCGAACACCGTACCGCCGCGCAGCTTGAAGGGAAGCCAGGCGATGAAACCATAGGGAAAGTCCTTGTGCTCCTCGTCACCCGGCGGGCAGAAGGCGGGCAGCGCAAAATCAAGGGCTGATCCGAGCCCCTTCTCGCTGCGGGAAATCCCCTTCACGATCGCCTCGATCCAGCGGATGCGCGGCGAGTTCCTGTCGACGCTGCCGACCGAGGTGACCGCCCTCACCAGAAGGTTTTCGTTTCGCCCGGCCAGCACGAAGACCTGCCGGCACTTGGCGATGCGGATCGTCTCGTTGGCGATGAGGAAGGCAAGCTCGCCGACCGTCTGCGCCTGCCTCGCTTCAGCTTCCACCCTCAGGAGGAGATCATAGGCTTTCACTGCCCCGCCCGCATCCGGAACCGGGGCTCCCTGGGATGGTCTGGCCGTAAGCTTGACGTCTCGAGCCATGCTTTATCCCCCCGATGCGGGGTTGAATTCGGTCGGGCCGCTCATGCCCGGGAGAATGCCTATCGTATCGTCCGAAAACCGCCCCGTCACCTTCACGGTCTGGCTGACGGGATCGACAATGGCCGCGATCCGGACGACCTCGGCCTGTTTCTTCTCGCCGGTCTCGTCGATGGTGATCGAGAACCGGCTGCCGGGTTTCAACCAGCGAAGCCAGCTGGACGGCAGCAGTGCCTCGATTTCAAGCTCGCCCTCGCTGACGATCTGCATCAATGGCTGATTGGGTTCGGGGATTTCATGTTCATGCGCCCGCATGAAGGCGATCCGCCCGTCATAGGGAGCCCGGACGACGCAGCGCGACATCTTGCTCTGGTAGGCTTCCAGTTCTGCCGCGGCCTGATCCATCTTGGCACGCGCCATGTCGACTTCGAAGGCACCGACCGCCTTGGATCGCGCCAGCCTCGCGGTATTTTCCTGCGTGATGCGTTCCGCCCTCAGCACGGCTTCGGCGGATTTCACCTGCGCTGCAAGATCGGCACAGTTAAAGGCGACGAGCACGTCACCCTTGGAAAAATGCTGCCCCTCCCGGAAAGGGAGGGATGCAATGGGAAAGATCAGGTCGGTCCCGATCATCGCCTCGTTCACCGACTTGACGATGCCGCGCAGGGCTTCTCCGCCCCCCTGCGCATATAGTGACCCGGGACTCGCGGACGCTGCCAGAAGCACCGCAAGAACCAGTCCCTTTCCATCGCATGCTTGCACGTCGCACTCCTTCGCTTACTTGGTGGCGACCACCTCGATCTTTGCCGGACCGCCGGTATCGGTCCACATCGTCCTCAGCTGCGTCGCGATATTGTCCACGCTCTGCGTCGTGGTGAGCCCGGTCGGGAACGGATCGACGCCGAGCGATGCGTAGATATTGGCATAGGCGTTCTGCAGGTCGGCATAGGCCATATCCAGCTTGGCATCGGCCAGAAGCGCATTCATCTCCTCACGGATGAGGATCTGCTCACTGGTCTTCTGCGCCACGGTCTCGTCGCGCACCTGTTTGAGGATGCGATGCGAGACGTTGGAAAGCGCTGCCGCCGTTCCGTAGGATTTGCTGAGGTGGGCATAACGGGTGCGGCTGATATGGACCTGGGTCATGATCGCCATTGCCACCGAAAGGGACCGCGCGTCGAGCACTTCGCTCTGCGCATCGATCTTCTTGTTGACGGCCGGCAGGGCCGCGAGCTTCATTGCATTGAAGCTGACCTTGGCGCCCCAGGACAGCCAGTCATTGGTGGCGATGAACTCGTTGGAGTCGTAGTTCGTGCCGGCATAGACGTTGAAGCCCGGCAGGATGTCGAGAAGGGCCGCATTGACCTCCTTTTCGTTGATCCGCATGCGATAGGCGACCTCGCGCATCTCAGGCCTGTTCTCGGCGGCGATGCGGAACATTTCCGGCATATTGTTCGGCACCGACAGCTTGGTCCTGGTGCGCTTCGGTACGGTCAGCGTGAAACTGGTTCCGGGCGTGACGTTCATCAGCGCTGCGAGCTGGCTCTTGGCGACCATCAGTTCGCCTTCCAGCAACTCGACTTCGCGCTTCACCTCGATCAGCTCGCGCTCATAGGTCAGCGCGACGAGCGGCGAGCTTTCTCCGCCTGAAGAAAGACCGCGCGTATCACGCAATGCGCGGGCAACACGCCCTTCCAGAGCCCGCATGCGACCGACCAGCCGCTGGTAGCTGACCGCGCGCCAATAGGCCGTGCGGACATCCTCGACAACCTTGTTGACGATGCGCCGCTTCATCTCCTCCTGGATCAGCGTCTCGTCCGCAGCCTGCTTTGCCCGGACATAGGACAGGCCGAAATCGAGGATATTCCACGAGAAGGTGAGGTCGCTCGTATAAATGCTGTCATCGCGCGTCGAGGGTGTCGATGCATCGGCCTCGTTGCGGCCGGCATAGCCCGCGCCTGCGACAAGCTTGGGAAGCGCGCTGTAGGTGACGAGGTCCGCTTCGCGCATTTTCAGCGCAGCCTGCATGATCTCGACCTTCGTGTCGAGGTTGTATTTCAATGCCCTGGCCATCGCCTCATAGAGGTCGATGGAGCCGACGATCGGCTCTTGGTTGGCGGTCGCCCTCATCAGTTTTTCATTGGCGAAGACAGAATTCGCCTGGGGCGTGAACGGCTCCGTTTTCACCGTGCAGCCGGTTGCAAGCAACACGGCCGGCAAGGTCCAGATAAGCGGAAACTTCACTGCGTCACCTCGTAAGCAATTGCAACGAAGCCCTTGCGGTAAGCGATACAAGACAACGCGTGTTTCCAAACCAAATTGCTCCATCAAACCACAGATGGAGCGCTACGCGGTTCAGAAACCCAGGGCTTCATGATCATTTACAAATATGATTAACAAGCGCCTAAAGAGTTAGCGAAAGCTAACGTGCAGCCCGAATTTATCCTCCCGCGGTAGCTGCATACCCTTTTGTCATCAGCCGAAATGTCTCAATTTCCTGCGCATTTACACATATATGATTATTTGCTAAATTTTCGATATGAGAATTAGCCTTTTGTAAATAATCGGGGCTTCATTCTCGGAACTGTTAATCGGACAGGCCGTTGCTCGACTGTTTCGTTGGAGGTCGAGCGCCCAATCCGCGCGGCTTGTCAGCGTAGCAGAGCGGGAGGCAATGCGCATGAACGAGCACTTTTCTCGTCCCGGGAAAACGCTTTCGGCCGATAAGAAAAAGACGAAGTCGAAGCGGGGGGCGCAGGATCGGTTCGCCTCGTCTCTGATGGAGCTCGAGCAGCGCATCGCCTTCGATGCTGCCGGTGCCGCAACCATAGACCACACAAAGGATGAGCATTCCGCGACGCCCGACGACGGCGGCGATGCCTCGCATCATCAGGATGCCGGAACCAAGGATAGTGACGCACTAGCCGCAGCCCTTGCGGCCGTTCCGGAACAGGGCCAGACGGAAACGCAACCGGTGGACGAACCTGCACGGCAGGTCGTGGTCGTCGACAGTTCCGTACCCGACTACGAATCACTGCTGCAGGGAATAGACGGAGACTTCGAGGTCATCGTCCTTGAAAAGGGTCGTGACGGGGTCGAGCAGCTGGCCGAAGCACTGTCCCACATGAAGGACATCGATGCCGTCCACATCATCTCCCACGGCGACGAAGGCAGGCTGTATCTCGGTTCCGCCGAGCTGACGATCGAATCGATGAGCGGCGACTATGCCGACGAGCTGCAAAGCCTGAAAAGCGTCCTGACGGACGACGCCGACATCATGATCTATGGCTGCGATTTCGCCCGGGGCGAACTCGGCCAGAACGCAGCCCGGATGATGGGCTACATGACTGGCGCAGACATCGCGGCATCGACCGACGCGACGGGCGCGGCAGATCTCGGCGGCGATTGGGATCTCGAATACAGCACCGGCGACATTGATGCGAAGGTGGCACCGACACTGGATGCCCAGCGCGACTATGCCGAACTCATGAATGTCCAGGCTTCCGTCGGCAACGGCGCATTGCTGGTCGTATCGGGCCGGACCATCTACAGCGTCGATGTCACGACCGGCAAGGCGACAGCAATCACCACGGCACCGACCACGATCGGTGGCGTCAGCCTCAGCGACACGCTCAATTCGCTCGCGGTCGATCAGGCGAACGGCCTGATCTACTACACCGACAGCAACAACGCGAACACCAACCGCGCCCTGTTCGCCTATGACTTCGTCAACAACACCCACATCCTGATCGACAACGACCTGACCAATAACGGCGCCGGACTGAGCATCACCGTCGGCACGAGCGGTGTGGGAGGTGGAGCAGGCACCTTCTACAACGGCTCGCTTTACCTCGGCATCGAAAATGTCAGCGGCACCGACGACCAGATCTGGCGCATCACCTTCAGCGGCAACGGCCGTACCATCGCGGGCGCATCGGCCTTCGGGGCAGCCATCACAGGCACCAACGACTGGGGCGATTTCGCGATCGACACGACGAACAACTATCTCCTCAGCATCAGCGGCGCGTCCTCCGCCATCACGCGCTATAATCTGTCGACAGGCGCGATCGTCAGCACGCTGACCAACCCGACCGGCACAACACTAGCCCAGGGTGGCGGCGACCTGAACGGCAATACCTATCTCGTCGGCTCGTCGATCCAACAGATCAACGTGTCAACGGGTGCCGCAATCGGATCGGCGATCGCCATTACAACCAACGGCACGACCGCGATCGGCACGGTTGCCGATGGTGCCCGCTGGGTGCCGCCGACCGGCTCGATCGGCGACCAGATCTATGACGACAACAACACGAACGGCACCTTCGACAGCGGTGATGCCGGCATCGCGAACGTGACCGTGCAATTGATCGATGACGTCAACGGTAACGGCGTTGTCGACAGCGGCGAACGCGTACTGGCAACCGACATCACAAATGCGAACGGCACGTACCTCTTCACCGGCTTCCTGCCCGGCCAATACATCGTGCGCGTTACCGATGCGAATGGCGTGCTCGGCAGCGCCCCTCTGACGACCGCCGCAACGCAGGCGATCACGCTGACGACCGTCGGTGCGGCAAATGTCGCGGCGGACTTCGGCTACAATGCCCAGGCACCGATCGTCGACCTGAATTCCGGCACCACCCCGACGCAGATCATCACCAATGGCGGCACGCCGGGAACGACCGGCTGGACGGTGGGCGGCAGTGGCGGGGTAGCGAATGGCGGATTCGCCTGGACGACCGATGGCGGCACCGGGACGCTGACCCAGACCAATATTTCCGGCTGGAATGATGGCCTTGCGCCGTCAGGTGCAGCACAGCTGGTCTTTGATGTGGGCTGGAGCAACAACTTGCTGCTTGGCCTGTCGAACGACAACAACACGCCGGCAACGCTCGACATCACCATCGGTGGCGTTCTTTATGCGCGCGTCACAACCGGAACGACCGGCGGCACCCCGAACACGGCGACGATCACCTATTTCAATGGTGCCAGCGGCTCGCCCTCCACCGTCGCGGCATCTGCCGCCGGCACGACGGCCTGGGGCCGCACGACGGTGACGTTGAACCTGCCGTCAACGGTGGCCCCGACCGGTAACCTCGTCTTCAGCTATTCCGCCGCGGGCGGCCTGCTGACACCGAGCACGGACGATATCTTCATCGACAATGTCAGCGCCTTGACCAATGTCGATACCGTGGCCGGCGTGAACTACACGACGACCTATACGGAGAATGGCGCAGGCGTTTCGATCGGCAGCACCGTGACCGATGTGCGCGACCTCGATAGCACCACCATCCGCTCCGCCACGATCGTGCTGACCAATGCCCAGGCCGGAGACCTCCTGACCCTCGGCACCCTGCCAAGCGGCATAAGCGGCTCGGTCGATACATCCGTTGCGGGACAGGTCACCGTGACGCTGACCGGCACGGCGACCAAGGCAAATTATGCGGCCGCGATCCGCGGCATCACCTTCTCCAACAGCGGCGACAACCCCGGCACCACGGCACGCGTGATCAACGTCACGGTTAGCGACGGCGGCCTGACATCGGCCGTAGCCACCTCGACGATAAGCGTCATCGCCGTCGACGACGCGCCGGTCAACACGCTGCCCGCTTCCGGCTGGACGACCAACGAAGATACAAGCGTGGCGCTGTCCGGTCTGTCGATCGCCGATCTCGATGCCGGCAACGGTACGATGACGGTCACGCTAAATGTCGCGACCGGCACGATCACCGCCGCTTCGGGCGGCAACGTCACGGTGACGGGTTCCGGCACCGGCACGATCACACTGTCCGGTACGCTCGCCAACATCAACGCCTATCTGGCCTCCGCCGCAGCCCCGCTCTATGTGCCCGTCGCCGACGCCAACGGCACTGTCGTCCTGACCATGACGACGAACGACAACGGCAATACCGGCACCGGCGGTCCGCTGACCGATGTCGATACCCGCAACATCACCATCAACGCGGTCAACGACGCGCCCGTTCTCGACCTCGATGGTTCGACGGCCGGTTCAGGCTATTCGATCGGCTACACGGAAAACGCCGCCGGCGTGGCGATCGCCAATGCCAATAACTCGGTCATCGACGTCGACAACGCCAACATGGCGTCCGCTACGGTCGTCATCACCAATGGCCAGGTCGGCGATGTGCTTGCCGCCAACGGCACACTGCCGACCGGCATCACCGCGAGCTACAATTCGGCAACCTACACGCTGACGCTGACGGGATCTGCCACCAAGGCCGCCTATCAGACGGCGCTGGCGCAGATCCTCTATTCCTCCACCTCGGACAATCCGACGATCGGCGGCACCGCGACCGGTCGCAATATCAGCGTCACCGTCAGTGACGGAGCGCTCGCCTCCAATACCGCAGTCACGACGGTCGCGATCACGGCTGTCAACGACGCCCCCGTCAATACCCTTCCCGCGGCCGGCTGGTCGACCAACGAGGATACCAGCGTCGCGTTGACCGGGCTTTCCATTGCCGACCTCGATGCCGCGAGCGGCACGATGTCGGTGACGCTCAATGTCACGTCGGGCGCGATCACGGCGACCTCCGGCGGCAGCGTCACCGTGACGGGATCCGGCACGAACACGATCGTCCTGTCCGGCACGCTCGCCAATATCAATGCCTATCTAGCCTCGGCGGCAGCACCTGTTTACGTCCCGGTTGCCGACGCCAACGGCGCGGTCACGTTGAGAATGACCACCAGCGATGCGGGAAACACCGGAACCGGCGGCCCGCTTACCGATTCCGACACGGTCACGATCACCATCGCGCCGGTCAACGATCCCCCGATCCTCGATCTCGATACGGGAAGCACCGGTACCGGCTATTCCACCAGCTACACGGAAAACGGCACCGGCGTCGCAATCACCGGTGCGGCGAGCCTGATCACCGATGTCGACAACGCCAACATGGCATCGATGACGGTCGTGATTTCCAACGGTCAGGCCGGTGACATGCTTGCCGCAGGCGGACTGCCGGCCGGCATCACCGCCAGCTACAATGCGGCGACCTTCACGCTGACGCTGACCGGTTCGGCCACCAAGGCGGATTACCAGACGGCGCTGCAGGCGGTTCGGTACTCCTCGACATCCGAAAACCCGTCGACCATCGCCCGCGCGATCAATGTCACCACCAATGACGGCGCAGCCAATTCAAACACGGCAGTTGCGAGCGTCAACGTGATCGCGGTCAACGACGCGCCGGTCAACACGGTGCCCGGACCGGCGACGGTGCAGGAAGACGTGCTGACGGCGATCACCGGCCTCTCGGTCACCGACGTCGACAGCACCAATGTTACGGTGACATTGACGGTGGCGAACGGCATCCTCTCTCCGTCGACCACGGCCGGCACGGTGACCGGTTCGGGCACAGGGACGGTCACGATCTCCGGCACGCAGGCGCAGGTGAACAGCGTGCTTGCCTCGCTGCGCTACCAGGGCAATGCCGACTATAACGGTTCCGACACGCTGACCATGGTCACCTCGGATGGCTCGCTCTCCGACACCGATACGGTCGCGATCACCATCACGCCGGTCGCCGATATCGTGCCTGATACCGTAACGACGACGGAAGACACGCCACTCAGCTTCAATGTCATCACCGGCACCAATGGCGCATCCGCCGACAACTTCGAGAATTCCGGCCGGACGCTGACTTCAGTCACCCAGCCACCTGCCGGCCAGGGCACCGTCACCTTCAATGCCGACGGCACGATCACCTATACGCCGACGGCCGATTTCAACGGCCAGACGAGCTTCACCTATACGGTCACGTCCGGCGGCGTGACCGAGACGGCAACGGTTACGGTCAACGTCACCGCCGTCAACGACGCGCCGATCAACACCCTGCCCGCCTCCGGCTGGGCGACCAGCGAGGATACCGGCGTCGCCCTGACCGGCCTGTCGATCGCCGATGTCGATGCCGGCGCCGGCACGATGACCGTCCAGCTTGCCGTCACGTCCGGCAGCATCACGGCGACCTCAGGCGGCAGCGTCTCCGTTGCAGGTTCCGGCACCGGCACGATCACGCTGACCGGCACGCTCGCCAATATCAACGCCTACCTCGCTTCCGCGGCAGCGCCTGTCTATGCACCCGTCGCCAATGCGAGCGGCAGCGTCACACTGACCATGACGACCAGCGATGGCGGCAATACCGGTACCGGCGGCACGCTGACCGACATCGATACGCGCCCCATCACCATCTCTGCCGTCAACGATGCCCCGATCAACACCTTGCCCGGCAGCTATTCGACGGCGGAAGACACATCTGTCGGCCTCACCGGCATACAGATCTCCGACGTGGATGCCGCCACCGGCACGATGACAGTGACGCTGGGCGTCAACTCGGGGATACTGACGGCCAGCGCGGCTGGCGGCGTCACGGTGTCGGGTTCCGGCACGGGGACGATCACGCTCACCGGCACGCTTGCCAATATCAACACATTCCTCGCGGGCGCATCCCGCCCGACTTTTATACCGGTTACCGATTTCAACGGCGCCGTGACCCTGACCATGACCACCAATGACGGTGGCAACACCGGTTCCGGCGGTGCGCTGACGGATGTGGACACCTCGACCATAACGGTCACCGCAGTCAACGATGCACCGATCCTCGATCTCGACGCATCGGGTGCCGGCACGGGCTTCACCACCAGCTATACGGAAAACGGCACCGGCGTTGCGATCGTCGATACCGATGTGCTGGTGACCGATGTCGACAATGCCAATATGACATCGGCCACGATCGTCATAGCCAACGGCCAGGCGGGCGATGCGCTGTCCATAGCGGGCACGCTGCCGACCGGTATCGCCTTCAGCTACAATGCTGCAACCTTCACGCTGACGCTGACCGGCTCTGCCACCAAGGCGGACTACCAGACCGCATTGCAGCAGATCCGCTATTCGTCGAGCTCCGACGATCCGGGTTCGACCGCCCGCACGATCAACGTCTTCGTCAATGACGGCGCAGCGAATTCCAACACTGCGGTCGCCACCGTCTCGGTCATTCCGGTCAACGATCCGCCGGTCAACACGCTGCCGACAGGCTACACGACCGCCGAGGACACCAACCTGTCGCTGAGCGGGCTGTCGCTCGCCGATCCGGATGCCGGCACGGGTACGATGACCGTTTCGCTCTCGGTGAATTCCGGCACGATCGTCGCGACGGGAAGCGGCGGTGTCGCGATCTCCGGCTCGGGTACCGGCACGATCACACTTTCCGGCACGCTCGCCAATATCAACGCCTATCTGGCCGCTGCTGCGAGCCAGCCGGTCTACACCCCGGTCGCCGATTTCAACGGCGCCGTGACGCTGACCATGACGAGCAGCGACGGTTCGCTTACCGATACCGACAGCCGGACGATCACCGTCACGCCGGTGGCGGACATAACCAATGACACGGTGACGACCAACGAAGACACCGCGGCGACGATCAACGTCAATGCCAATGACAGTTTTGAGAATGCCGGCCATACGATCACCGCCATCAATGGCAGCTCGATCGTCTCGAACGGTGTCGTTACCGTAACGAACGGCACCGTTCGCCTCAATGCCGACGGAACGCTGACCTTCACCCCGGCAGCCGATTACAACGGCCAGACGACCTTCACCTATACCGTCACCTCCGGTGGCGTGACCGAAACGGCAACCGTGACCGTCAATGTCACCGCCGTCAACGATGCACCGGTCAACACGGTGCCAGGTGCGCAGACGACGGCCGAGGACTCGGCTCTGTCGATCAGCGGCGTCAGCGTTTCGGATGTCGATGGCGGGTCGCTGACCACGACCGTCAGCGTTACCAATGGCGCGCTCTCCGTTACCGCAGGCGGCGGTGCCACGATAACCAACAACGGCACCGGCACGGTCACGATCGCCGGCACGGCGGCCCAGATCAATGCCGCGCTTGCCGGTCTCGCCTATACACCGACGGCCGATTACAACGGCTCGGCCCAGCTGACGGTCGTCACCTCGGACGGCCAGCTCAGCGATACGGACGGCATCGCCATCAGCGTCACGCCTGTTGCCGATATCGCCAACGACAGCGTCACGACCAATGAGGACACGGCGGTGACGATCAACGTCAACGCCAATGACAGTTTTGAAAATGCCGGCCACACGATCACCGCCATCAACGGCACGGCGGTGGCGGTCAACGGCACGGTTACGGTTGCCAATGGCACCGCGCGGCTAAATGCCGACGGCACGATCACCTTCACCCCGGCTGCCGACTATAACGGCCAGACGACGTTCACCTATACCGTCGCATCCGGCGGAGTGACCGAGACCGCGACAGTCACCGTCAATGTCACGCCGGTGAATGACGCACCGGTCAACACCGTGCCGGGTGCGCAGACGATCGCCGAGGACGGCACTATCACCTTCTCTCCCGCGGCCGGTAATGCCATCTCGGTTGCCGATATCGACAGCGGTACGCTGACGGTGACGGTCAATGTCACCAACGGCGCCTTCTCGCTTTCCGGCATCACGGGCCTGACATTCACGGCCGGCGACGGCACGTCCGACGCGACCATGACCTTCTCGGGCACCGCCGCCGCGATCAATGCGGCGCTGGCTGGCGCAACCTATGTGCCGACCCGCGATTACAATGGCCCGGCACAGATCTCGCTCACCACCTCGGATGGTACGCTGACCGACAGCGATACGATCGGCGTGACCATTACATCCGTTGCCGATATCGCCAACGATTCCGTCTCCACCGACGAGGATGTCGCGGTCACCATCCCGGTTCTCGCCAATGACACGTTCGACAATCCCGGCCGCACGATCACCGCGATCAACGGCACGGCCATTGCCGCCGGCGGCACGGTTGCGGTCAGCAACGGCAGCGTCCAGCTGACGGCCGGCGGTCAGCTCGTCTTCACCCCGACGCTCGACTATAACGGCGTCACCACCTTCACCTACACCGTCACCTCGGGCGGCGTCACCGAAACGGGAACCGTCACCGTCGCGGTCGCTTCGATCAACACGCCGCCGGTGAACACCATCCCGGCCAATTACACGACGCTTGAGGATTCGGCACTCGGCCTCACCGGCCTTTCGATCAGCGATGCCGATGCAGGCACGGGAGCCGTCTCCGTCACGCTCGCCGTCGATACGGGACGCTTGAACGCCACGACGGCAGGCGGCGTCACAGTCACCGGCAACGGCACCGGCCAGATTGTCCTGTCCGGTACGATCTCCGCCATCAACGCCTATCTCGCAGGTAGCTCGCGGCCGAGTTTCACCCCCGCCGCCAACTCCGTCGCCAATGTCACGCTGACGATGACGACCAATGACAACGGCAATACCGGCGGCCCGGCGCTGACCGATATCGACACGTCGACAATCGCCATCACTCCGGTCAACGATGCACCTGCCGGCACCGACAAGACGATCACGCTTGCAGAAGACGGCAGCTACGCGTTCACGGCAGCCGATTTCGGCTTCACCGATCCGAACGATTCACCCGCCAACACGCTGTCGGCCATCGTCATCAACACGCTGCCGACCAACGGCGTCCTTTCCCTCGGCGGCGTGCCGGTCACCGCCGGCCAAGTTATCAATGCGGCAAGCATCGGCAGTCTTACCTTCACGCCAACCGCCAATGCCAATGGCGCGGCACTCGCCTCCTTCACATTCCAGGTGCGCGACAATGGCGGCACCACCAACGGCGGCGTCGATACCGATCCGACGCCGAACACGATCACCTTCAACGTCACGGCCGTCAACGACGCGCCGGTCAACACGCTACCGGGCAGCTTTGCCACCAACGAGGACACGGCACTGGCCCTGACTGGGCTGTCGATTGCCGATGTCGATGCCGGTACCGGCAATGTCACGGTGACGCTGTCGGTCGGCTCGGGCACGCTCGCGGCCACGGCCGGTGGCAGTGTCGCGATTTCCGGCTCCGGCACGAGCACCATCACGCTGACCGGCACGATCGCCAACATCAACGCCTTCCTCGGCGGCGCCTCGCGGCCGGTCTATACGCCGGTCGCCAATGCCAATGGCGCAGTGACGTTGACCATGGTCACCAACGATGGCGGCAATACCGGCACGGGTGGCGCACTTTCAGACACCGATACGGCAACGATCTCGATTGCACCGGTCAACGATGCTCCTGTCGGCTCGAACGCCGCGATCAGCACCAATGAGGACACTGTCTTCTCCGGCACGCTGCCGGTCGCGACCGACGTCGACGGCGATCCGCTGACCTATTCCGCCGGCTCCACCGGTCCCTCGCACGGTGTCGTGGTCGTCAATGCCAACGGCACATATACCTACGCACCGGCGGCCAATTTCAACGGCACCGACACCTTCACCTACCGTGTGAGTGATGGCACGGCGACGGTCGAATACACGGTCACCGTCACGGTAAACGCCGTGAACGACGCGCCGGTCGCGGCCAATGACACTGCTCAGACCGCCGCCAACAGCAATGTCGCCGCTAATGTCCTGACCAACGACTCTGATGTCGACGGAGACCCGCTGACCGTCTCTCAGGTCAATGGCGTCGCCGGCAATGTCGGGGTTGCGGTCGCGGGCTCCAATGGCGGCACATTCACGATCGGCGCCAATGGCGCGGCAATCTTCAATCCGGGCACGGCTTTCGTCGACCTCGCCGCAGGCCAGACGCGCACGAGCTCCATCACCTACCAGGTCTCGGACGGCAATGGCGGCACCGCCACCGCGACCTTCACCGTCACGGTGACCGGCATCAATGATGCACCGATCTCCACCCCGATCGCAAACCAGAGTTCCAGTGACGCGCAGGCGATCTCGCTCAACGTTTCCGGCAATTTCAGCGATCCGGATGCCGGCGACAGCCTGACATTCACTGCAACCGGCCTGCCACCCGGCCTGTCGATCAGTGCCGCCGGCGTGATCACCGGCACGATCAACCGCAGCGCCAGCGTCACCGGTCCCTATTCGGTCACCGTGACGGCCACCGACAGTGCCGGCGCGCAGGCGAGCCGCAGCTTCACATGGGCCGTCGCCAACCCGGCGCCGATCGCCGGCAACGATTCCTTCGCCACCACCGAAAATGCCGCGATCAACGGCTCGGTGCTGACCAATGACAGCGACCCGGACGGCGATCCGATCACGGTTTCGGCTGTCGGCGGGAGCGGCGCCGGCGTCGGTGCGGCGGTCGCCGGCTCGAACGGCGGCACCTTTACGATCAACGCCGACGGTACCTATGCCTTCAATCCGGGCACTGCATTCGACAACCTCGCCGCAGGCCAGACCCGCACGACCTCGGTCACCTACGCCATCTCCGACGGCCAGGGCGGTACCGCGACGGCAACCGTCACCGTCACGGTTACCGGTCAGAACGATGCACCTGTCGCGGTCAACGACACATTCACCACCAACGAGGATACGGCCGTCACATTCAATGTGTTGGCGAACGACTCGGATGTCGACGGTGGCACGCTTTCCGTCACGGCGATCAACGGCACCGCGATCTCCGCCGGAAACCCGGTGACGGTCACGGGTGGCGTGGTTTCGCTCAATGCGAATGGAACGCTGACCTTCACGCCCGCCACCAATTACAACGGCAGCCCGAGCTTCACCTATACCGTCTCCGACGGCCAGGGCGGCGCGACGACGGCAACCGTCAACGGCACGGTCAATCCGGTGCAGGATCCGCCGGTGGCAACCGACGACACGTTCACCACCAATGAAGACACCGCCGTTACTTTCGACGTGCGCGCCAATGACTCGGATGTCGATGGCGACCCGCTGACGGTGACGCGCATCAACGGCACGGCGATTTCCTCCGGCGGCTCGGTCGCTGTGACCGGCGGCACCGTCACGCTCAATGCCAACGGCACGCTGACCTTTAACCCGGCGGCCAACTACAATGGCAGCCCGAGCTTCACCTACACGATCTCCGACGGCCAGGGCGGCACGGCAACGGCAACCGTCAACGGCACGGTCAATCCGGTACAGGATCCACCGGTCGCCGGTAATGATACGTTCACGACCGCCGAGGACATGCCGACGACGATCTCCGTTCTCGGCAATGACAGCGACCCGGACGGCGATGCACTGACGATCACCGCCATCAACGGCACCGCGATCACCTCGGGCGCAACGGTTTCCGTTACCGGTGGCGCGGTGACGCTGAATGCCAACGGCACGCTCACCTTCACGCCCACCGCCAATTACAATGGCAGCCCGAGCTTCACCTACACGATTTCCGACGGCAATGGCGGCACCGCGACCGCAACCGTCAACGGCACGGTAACCCCGGTCAACGATGCACCGGTTGCCGGCAACGACACGTTTACGACTGCCGAAGATACGGCCGTCACCATCAATGTCCGCGCCAATGATTCCGATGTCGATGGCGACACGCTGACAATCACGCAGATCAACGGCACAGCAATCGTTTCCGCTGCGACGGTCTCGGTCACTGGCGGCACTGTGACGCTGAATGCCAACGGCACTCTGACCTTCACCCCGGCCGCCAATTTCAACGGCAACCCGAGCTTCACCTACACCGTCTCCGACGGCAATGGCGGCACCGCGACGGCAACCGTCAACGGTACGGTCACGCCGGTAAACGATGCGCCGGTCGCCGGCAACGACACGTTCATCACACCGGAAGACACGGCGATCACCATTGATGTCAGAACCAATGACAGCGATGTGGATGGTGACGCCCTGACGGTGACGGCCATCAACGGCACGGCGATTGCGACAGGTCAGTCCGTTGCGATCACCGGCGGCTCCGTAAGGCTCGATGCAGACGGCCGGTTGAGCTTCACGCCGACCGCCAACTTCAATGGCGCAATAAGCTTCGGCTACACGGTCTCCGATGGCAATGGCGGCACCGCGACGGCGACCGTCAACGGCACCGTGACCGCAGTCAATGACGCGCCGATCTCCTCCAATGTCAGCATCTCGACGCAGGAAGATACCCCGTTCAGCGGCACGCTGACGGCAACCGATGTCGATGGCGACGCAATCACCTTCTCGGCCGGCACCACGACGCCCGCCAATGGCACCGTCACCATCAATGCCAACGGCACCTACACTTACACGCCGAACGCCAATTTCAACGGCAGCGACACGTTCAGCTTCGTCGTCACGGACCCGAACGGAGGACGCAACGAATACACGGTGACCGTCACCATTGCCGGCGAAAACGACGCGCCGGTCGGCACGCCGCTGCCCAACCGGTCCGCCAATGACGGCGCAACGGTGAATTTCGACGTATCCGGCTTCTTCTCCGATGCCGATGGCGACACGCTGACTTATGCCCAGACAGGTTTGCCGAGCGGGCTGAGCATCACCGCGGCCGGCGTGATCACCGGTACGATCGACAACCAGGCGAGCCAGGGCGGCACCAATGGCGCCTACACGGTGACGGTCACCGTCTCCGACGGCAATGGCGGCACGGCTCAGCAGACATTCACCCTAACGGTGTCGAACCCGGCACCGATCGCGGTGAACGACACTGCGACGACGGCCGAGGATACGGCCGTCACCATCAACGTGCTGGCGAACGACAGCGATCCGGACGGCGACCCGCTGACCATCACCGCGGCGACGGCGGCGCACGGTTCGGTGACGATCCTTGCCAATGGCCAGATCTCCTACCTGCCTTCGGCCAACTATAATGGCACCGACACGATCACCTACACGATCTCCGACGGCAATGGCGGCACGGCCACCGGCACGGTGACGGTCACCGTCACCCCGGTCAACGACGACCCCGTCGGCAGCCCGATCGCCGATCGCACCCGCAACGACGGCGACACGGACAGCCTCGACCTGTCGGCCTTCTTCTCCGATCCCGAAGGCAATGCGCTGACCTATACCGTCGAGGGCCTTCCTGCTGGCCTGACGCTGAGCGGGAATACGATCTCCGGCGACATTGCCGCCGATGCATCGGGGCCGACGGGGGAGCGGGTCTATACCGTCCGCGTCACGGCATCCGATGGTGCCGGCGGCACGGCGGTGATCACCTTCAGCTACACCGTCCTCAACATCCCTCCGGTCGCCAATGACGATGCAGTCACGACCGACGAGGACACGCCGGTCGATATCGACATCCTCGCCAATGACAGCGATCCGGATGGCGATGCGGCCGAGGTGATCCGCGTCAACAACCAGGTCCTGACACCCAATGGCGTGGCGGTTGAAACCACCCATGGATCGGTAAGACTGATCGAAAACCCGGACGGCAGCCAGTTCCTGCGCTTCACGCCAGACGCCGATTATAACGGACAGGAAAGCTTCAGCTACACGATCGACGACGGCAATGGCGGGATGGATACGGCAACGGTGACGGTCACCGTGCTGCCGGTCAACGACGATCCGACCCCGACCCAGCCGATTCCGGACCGCGTACGCGCCGACGGCCAGTCCTTCTCCTATGACGTTTCGGACTTCTTCACCGATCCGGATGGCGACGACCTGACCTTCACCATCAGCGGCCTGCCGGCAGGACTGTCATACAATGCCGCGACCGGCCTGATCTTCGGCAATATCGACCACAATGCCAGCCGGGGCGGAAATAACGGCGTCTATACGGTCACGATCACAGCCTCGGACGGTACGTCGACGACCCCGGCGCAGACCTTCCAGCTTACCGTCACCAATCCGGGCCCGACGGCCAACAACGACACAGTCACGGTCAACGAAGACACAACGATCACCATCAACCCGCTCGCCAACGATATCGATCCCGATGGCGATACGCTGACGATCACCGCAGCGAGTGCCGGCAACGGAAGCGTCACGATCAATGCCAACGGCACCATCACCTATCTTCCGGAATTGAATTTCAACGGCGTCGACACGATCGTCTATACGATTTCCGATGGCGACGGCGGTGTTTCGACGGCAACGATCCGGGTCACGGTAACGCCGGTCAACGACAACCCGACTTCGGATCCGATCCCCGACCAGTATGACAGCGACAGCCAGTCTGTCAGCTATGACGTCAGCCCTTATTTCGATGATGTCGACGGCGATACGCTGACCTTCGAAGCTGAAGGCCTGCCGCCCGGCCTCACCATGGATGAAGCCGGCCGCATTACCGGCACGCTTGCGGCCAATGCATCGAACGGCGGCCCCTATGCGGTCGAGATCACCGCATCCGATGGCAATGGCGGCACGACTGTCCGCACCGTCACCTGGTACGTCACCAACCTGCCGCCCAAGGCCTTCAACGACACGCTGACGCTCGGCGAGAACACGTCCGGTGGCGGCAATGTCCTGAGCAACGATCAGGACCCGGACGGTGACCCCCTGAGCGTCGACCAGGTCGAGGGCGCAGGCGTCAATGTCGGCGTGGCTGTCCAGGGCTCCAATGGCGGCACGTTCGTCATCAACGCCAACGGCACCTACACGTTCAACCCGGGCACCGACTTCGACGACATGTCCGTCGGCGATCCGCCGCGCACGACGACCATCACCTACCGCGTCACCGATGGCACGAATGTCGATACGGCGACGATCACCGTAACCATCAACGGCGTCAACGACGCCCCGACCGCCGATACGATCCCGAACTATACCCGCGCCGACGGTCAGTCGCTGACCACGCATCCGCTGCATCTCGGCGCCTTCTTCCAGGATATCGATGCCAACGACACGCTGACCTTCACGGAGGACGGCCTGCCGCAGGGCCTGACCATGGCTGCGGACGGCACGATCACCGGGACGATCGACAATGCAGCCAGCCAGGGCGGCCCGAACGGAGATGGCGTCTATACGGTCACCGTCACCGCCTCCGACGGCCGGGGCGGAACGGTGGAACAGACCTTCAGCTTCACCGTCACCAATCCTGCCCCGACAGCCAATAACGACACGGTCGTTACAGGCGAGGACACGCCCGTCACCTTCAACCCGATCACCGGCGAAGGCACGACCAGCGGCGACGACGGAGCGGATACCGACCCGGACGGCGATGCGCTGTTCATCGACCCGGATTTCGAGCCGGTCGCCGGCAACGGCACGGTCGTCGTCAATCAGGACGGAACCCTTACTTATACCCCGAACGCGAATTACAACGGCACCGACACGATCGTCTACCGCGTCACCGACGGCCAGGGCGGCTTCAGCACCGGCATCATCACCGTTTCCGTCGATGCCGAAAACGATCCGCCGATTTCCTCGCCGATCGCCGATCTCGATCGCAACGATGGCGAGGACATCAGCTTCGACATCTCCGGCAATTTCGCCGATCCGGAAGGCGAGCCGTTGACCTATGCGGCGAACGGCCTGCCGCCAGGACTTTTGATCGACCCCGAGACCGGCGTCATCTCCGGTACGATCGACCCGGGCGCCTCCGGCCCGACCGGCGTCCAGAATTATGTCGTCACCATCACGGCAACGGATCCGGATGGCGGCAGCGTCTCGGAGAACTTCACCTACACCATCCGGAATGTCGCCCCGAACGCCGAAAACGATACGGCAACGACGCCGGAAGATACGCCGGTCGACATCGACATCCTTGCAAACGACACGGATGCGGATGGCGATACCGATACGGTGATCCTCGTCGAAGGCGTCAACCTGACAGTCGGCGGCCCTGCGGTGATGACCGCCAACGGTTCCGTTCAGCTCGTGCTGAACGCTGCCGGCCGGGAAGTCCTGCGCTTTACTCCCAATGCCAATTTCAACGGCACGGAATCCTTCGCCTACACGATCGGAGATCGTAACGGCGGCACCGATAGCGCGACCGTCACGGTCACCGTGACGCCGGTCAACGATGCGCCGGTGGCAACACCGATCCCGGACCGCACGCAGGTCGACGGCTCCGCCTTCAGCCTCGATGTCCGGCCCTATTTCAGCGATGTCGACGGCCAGACGCTCACCTACACCGTTGGTGCGCTTCCGCCCGGCCTGACGTTCAACCCGGCAACCGGCCTGATCAGCGGCACGCTCGACGCCGCCGCGTCGCAGGGCAGCCCCTATACGATCACCGTCACCGCCAGTGACGGGACAGCCTCGGTCTCCGACAGTTTCGTCTTCACCGTTACCAACCCGGCACCTGAAGCGGCAAACGATACGGTCAACACATCGGAAGACACGCCGGTCACCTTCAACCCCATTACCGGCGAAGGCACGGCGAGCGGCGATGCCGGCGAAGACATCGATCCGGACGGCGACCCGCTGACCATTACCCAGATCGACGGTCAGGCCATTGCCGTGGGCGGCACGATTACGGTCGCAGGCGGCAGCGTCACGCTGATTGACGCGGACGGCAACCTGACCTTCACGCCGGCCCCCAACTTCAACGGCACGGTCGGCTTCACCTACCGCGTCAGCGACGGCAATGGCGGTTTCTCCGACGCTTCGGTGACGCTCAACATCGCCGCAGTGAACGACGCTCCGGTTATCGACCTGAACGGCACGGCAGCCGGGGGCACCGGCAACCAGGTTTCCTTCACCGAAGGCGACGCGCCGGTTAGGATCGTCACGCCGGATGCGATCGTCTCTGATGTCGAAGGCGGTATCGTCTCGCTCGACGTGAACCTTGCCGGCTTCACAGATGGCGGCAGCGAGGTCATCCATCTGAACGGTGCCGTCGATATCATTTTCGGCACGGCCTCGAGCGGCACGATTGCCTTCGGCGGCACGACCTTCTTCTACAGCTACAATGGCAGCAACGCCCTGCATTTCGAAAATGCCGCCGGCGCGTCCACACCCATGCCCGACGCTGCGGCGAGCGCATTGCTGCGCGCCCTGCAATACGAAAACCGCGACGACAATCCGACGGACGGCAACCGTACGCTGACGATTTCCGTCACCGACAACCAGAACGCCAAGACCCAAGCGGTGGCAACCGTCAGCGTCGGCGCGGTCAACAATCCGCCGGTCGCAGTCAACGACAATGCCACCACCGGCGAGAATACGCCGATCACCAACGGCCCGAGCGTGCTCGGCAATGACAGCGACGCCGAAGGTGCGACGCTCACCGTCATCGCGGTCGGCACCGGTGATCCGGGCGAGGCGATCGACGGCTCCGACGGCGGCACCTTCGTGATCGCCGCCGACGGCACCTATACGTTCGATCCCGGCACAGAGTTCGACGATCTTCAGGTCGGCGAGAGCCGCACGACGAACGTCACCTACACGATTTCCGACGGCCAGGGTGGCACCGCGACCGCGACGCTGACCATCACCGTCACAGGCGAGAACGATGCGCCGGTCGGCGGCGATTTCACGCTGGATGCGATGGAAGACACGACCGCGACAGGCTTCCTGCCGGTCACCGATGTCGACGGCGATCCGCTCACCTATGCGGTCACCGGCCAGCCGGCCAACGGCACGATCACGATCGGCACTGACGGTAGCTATACATATGTCCCGGCTGCCAATTTCTCCGGTGCCGACAGCTTCACCTATACGGTCAATGACGGCCGCACGACTGTGACCTTCACGGTCACCGTCAATGTCGAAAATGTCGAGGATCCGCCGGTCGGCGAGATCCCGAACCAGGCCTATGACGATGCCGAGGATGTCTCGCTCGACGTCTCGCAATTCTTCACCGACGCCGACGGCGACACGCTGACTTTCACCCAGGCCGGTCTGCCGGAAGGGCTGGAAATGAGTGCCGACGGCACGATCACCGGCACGCTCGAGAGCGATGCGTCGCAGGTGAGCGGCGGGGTCTATGTCGTCACCGTGACCGTCAGCGACGGCCAGACGGGCGGAACCATCACCCGCGAATTCACCATCACTGTCTCCAACCCGGCACCGATCGCCCAGAACGATGCGATCACGACTGAGGAGAACACGCCGGCCACCGGCTCCGTCTTCGCCAATAACGGTTCCGGTGCTGACAGCGATCCGGATGGCGATGCGATCAACGTCTCGGCTGTGAACGGCAACGCGGCCGGTGTCGGCGCAAGCGTTATCGGCACCGCTGGTGGCAGCTTTACGATCGCGGCAGGCGGTGGCTATACGTTCAATCCGGGCACGGATTTCGACGATCTCGCCGCCGGCGAGAGCCGCACCACGAGCGTCACCTACACCATCTCGGACGGTCAGGGCGGCACATCGACCGCGACCTTCACCGTCACGGTTACCGGCACCAACGATGCCCCGGTCGGAGCCGATACCACGATCGACGTTACCGAGGACACGGCCTTCAACGGCACCTTGCCCGTCGCTACCGATGCGGAAGGCCAGCCGCTGACCTATGCCGCCGGCAGCCAGCCCGACAACGGCCGCGTCGTCGTCAATGCCGACGGCACCTACACCTACACGCCCGACCCGAACTTCAACGGCGAAGACTCGTTTACCTATACCGTCAGCGACGGCACGGCGACCGTCACCTATACGGTCACCGTCAATGTCGGTGCGGTCAATGACGCACCGGCGCTCGGCAACGACACGTTCACGGTCGACGAGGACGGCAGCACGACGATCGACGTTCTTGCCAACGACAGCGATGCCGACAACGATCCCCTGACGATCACCGCAATCGATGGCCAGGCGATCGGTATGGGCGAAACCGTGTCCATCACCGGCGGCACGATCACGCTCAATGCGAACGGCACGCTGGCCTTCACGGCGGCCGCGAATTTCAACGGTCCGCTGACCTTCACCTACACCGTCTCGGATGGCACCACGACCTCGACTGCCACGGTCTCCGGTCAGGTCAATGCGGTCAACGATACACCTGTTGCGGTGGATGACGCAGCGACGACCGACGAGAACACCGCGATCGAGGGCAATGTCATCATCGGCAGCGACAGTGATCCGGATGGCGATACGCTGACGGTGATCGAAGTCGGCGCAGGCTCCAACGGTGTCGGCGCAACGCTTGCCGGCTCGAATGGCGGCAGCTTCGTCATCCTTGCCGACGGCTCCTACAGCTTCGATCCCGGCGCGGCCTTCCAGGATCTGCAGGCCGGCGAAAGCCGCACGACGTCGATCGCCTACACGATCTCCGACGGCAATGGCGGCACGGATACCGCGACGCTGACCGTCACCGTCACCGGCGTCAATGACGCTCCCACCGCCCCCACCCTGCCGCCGCGGACCGATGTCGATGGTGCCGCGATCAATCTCGATCTCGGCAGCCAGTTCTCCGACATCGATGGCGACACGCTGTCCTACACCGTCACCGGCCTGCCGACCGGCCTGACCTACGATCCCGCGACGGGCACGATCACCGGCACGATCGATCCCGCTGCCTCCGGCCCGACCGGCACATTCGCATTCACCGTCACCATGACGGCGAGCGACGGCAACGGCGGTTCGGTGGAGCGCAGCTTCACCTGGACCGTCACCAACCCCGTACCGGTGGCGCAGGACGACACCTTCTCGATCGACGAAGGCGACACGCTTGAAGGCAATGTGCTGGCCAATAACGGCAATGGCGCCGATGCGGACGAAGATCCGCTGACGGTCTCGCTGGTCAACGGACCGGCCAACGGAACCCTGACGCTGAATACCGACGGCACCTTCACCTATGAGCCGAATGCCTTCTTCAACGGCACGGACAGCTTCACCTATCAGGTCGATGACGGCAACGGCGGCATCGATACCGCGGTCGTCACGATCAATATCGGCGCGGTCAACGATCCGCCGGTCCCGGCCGACGACACGTTCGCGATCGACGAGGACGGCAGCGCCACGATCGATGTGCTCGGCAATGACAGCGATCCCGACAACGACACGCTGACGGTCACCGCTATCAACGGCCAGGCGATCACGACCGGCAATCCGGTCTCGGTCACCGGTGGCAGCGTCTCGCTCAACGCCGACGGCACGCTGACCTTCACCGCGGCAGCGAACTACAACGGCAACCCGTCCTTCATCTATACGGTTTCGGACGGCACGGTCAGCCGCGACGCGATCGTATCCGGCATCGTTCGCGCCATCAATGACGCGCCGGTCAACGCGCTGCCCGGCAGCTTCACCGGCTCCGAAGACACCGATCTGCCGCTTACCGGCATCCAGATTACCGATGTCGATGCCGAAGACGCCCCGGTCACGGTAACGCTCGGCGTCGATGCCGGCGCGCTGATCGCGTTTTCGGGAGGCGGCGTCACGGTCGCCGGCGGCGGATCGGCGAGCATCACGCTCACCGGATCGGTCGCCAATATCAATGCCTGGCTCGCGGGTCCGACGGCACCCGTCTACCGACCTGTCGCCAACAGCAGCGCCGCGGTCACACTGACGATGACGACCGATGACGGCGGCAATACCGGCGTGGGCGGAGCCCTTTCCGCCACCAGCACGGCCTCGATCCTGATCGACCCGGTCAACGATGCGCCCGTTGCAACCGACCAGCTGATCTCGACGCCGGAAGACACGCCGGTCGCGGGCACCATTTCCGCAACCGATGCGGACGGCGATCCGCTGACCTATGTCGTAACCATCCAGCCGGCCAATGGCCGGGTGACGATCGATGCCTCCGGCGCCTATCTCTACACGCCGAACACCGATTTCAACGGCACGGACAGCTTCACGGTCACCGTCTCCGACGGCCAGGGCGGCACGACCACGGCGACCGTCACGATCGACGTCTCGCCGGTCAACGATGCGCCGATCGGCTCCGATGGCGCGATCACGGTCACGGAAGACGTGCCCTTCAACGGCCAGTTGCCGACAGCGACGGACCCGGAAGGATCACCGGTCAGCTATGCGGTCGGCAGCCAGCCGGCCCACGGTACGGTGACGGTCAATGCCGACGGCAGCTACAGCTACAGCCCGGCCGCCAACTACAACGGCACCGACAGCTTCACCTATACGGTGAGCGACGGCACCGCGACGAGCACCTATACGATCGCGATCACCGTCAATGCGGTCAACGACGCGCCGGTCGGCTCGAACACATCGATCTCGATCAACGAGGATACGCCTTTCAACGGCCAGCTGCCGACGGCGACCGACGCCGAGGGTGACGCCATCACCTACGAGCTTGAGACGACAGCCGCGAACGGCTCCGTCACGGTCAATGCCGACGGCAGCTACAGCTATACGCCGAATGCCAATTTCAACGGCACCGACACCTTCACTTATGCGGTCAGCGACGGCGCCGCCTCGAACACCTATACCGTGACGATCACCGTCGGTGCGGTGAACGACGCACCGATCGCCGACGACCTGACGGTGACGATTGACGAAGACACACCGATCGTGAACGGCGCCCTGCCCGAAGCGACCGATGCGGAAGGCGATGCCATTACCTACGAACTCGGTAGCAGCCCGCTGAACGGCAGCGTCACCGTCAATCCTGACGGCACCTACAGCTACACGCCGAACGCCAATTTCAACGGCACCGATACCTTCACCTATAGCGTCAGCGACGGTTCGGCCTCGAACACCTACACGGTCACCATCATCGTCGATCCCGTCAACGATGCGCCCGTCGCCTCGAACACGTCAATCTCCGTAACCGAGGATGTTCCTTTCAATGGGAACCTGCCGGCTGCAACCGACGCCGAGGGAGATGATGTTGTCTATACGGTCGCCGACGAGCCAACCAACGGCACCATCAGCATCAACCCGGACGGTTCCTACACTTACACGCCGAACGCCAACTACAACGGCCCGGACAGCTTCACCTATACGGTCAGTGACGGCGTAGACTCCAATACCTATACCGTTACCATCTCCGTCGGTGCCGTGAACGATCCGCCGGTGGCAGGCGATGCCTCCGTAACGATCGACGAGGATACGTCGATCACTAATGCCGCCCTGCCCGCCGCCACTGATGCGGACGGCGATACGGTTTCCTATGCGCTTGGAAGCCAGGCCGCCCACGGCACGGTTGTCGTCAACGCAAACGGCACCTACAGCTATGTGCCGAACGACGATTTCAACGGCACGGACACATTTACGTATACGGTGAGCGACGGCATGGCCTCGAACACCTATACGGTCACCATCACCGTCAACCCGGTCAACGATGCGCCGGTGGCCTCCGATACGTCGATCTCCGTTACCGAGGATGTCCCCTTCAGCGGCAGCCTGCCGGCTGCAACCGACGCCGAGGGCGACGATGTGGTCTATGCGGTCGCCGACCAGGCGACAAACGGCACCGTCAGCATCAATCCGGACGGTTCCTACACCTATACGCCGAATGCCAACTACAACGGCCCGGACAGCTTCACCTATACGGTGAGCGACGGCGTCGATTTCAACACCTATACCGTCACCATTTCCGTCGGTGCCGTGAACGATCCGCCGGTGGCAGGCGATGATTCAGTGACGATCGACGAGGATATGTCGATCACCGATGCCGCCTTGCCGGCCGTCACCGATGCGGACGGCGATACGGTTTCCTATGCGCTTGGAAGCCAGGCGGCCAACGGCACCGTTACCGTCACTGCGGACGGAACCTACAGCTATGTGCCGAACGCCAATTTCAACGGAACCGATACCTTCACCTACACGGTGACGGATGGCACCGCGACCGCGACCTATACCGTGACCATCACGGTCAACCCGGTCAACGATGCGCCGGTAGCCTCCGACACCTCGATCGCCGTCACCGAGGACGTGGCCTTCGATGGCAACCTGCCGCCGGCAACCGATGTCGAAGGCGACGATATTACCTACGCACTCGGCACCGGTCCGACGAACGGAACCATCGTGCTCAACGCGGACGGCTCCTACACCTATACGCCGAATGCCGATTACAACGGGCCTGACAGCTTCACTTATACCGTCAGTGACGGGGTGGATTCGAACACCTATACCGTGACCATCTCGATCGGTGCGGAAAACGACGCACCGATCGGCGAAGATGCGACGGCAACCACCGATGAAGACACGCCGATCACCAATGGCGTGCTTCCCGTCGCGACCGATCCGGAAGGATCGCCCGTCACCTACGGGCTCGGGCGCGATGCACTCAACGGCAGCGTCACGGTGAACGAGGACGGCACGTATTCCTACGTCCCGAATGCCAATTTCAATGGCACCGACAGCTTCACTTATACGGTGAGCGACGGCACGGCGACCAGCACCTATGCGGTAACGATCACCGTCAATGCCATCAACGATGCGCCGGTCGCTTCGAATGCGTCGATCTCTGTCACCGAGGACGTGGCCTTCGATGGCAACCTGCCACCGGCAACCGATGTCGAAGGCGACGATGTAAGCTACGTCCTGGGCGATGGACCGGCCAATGGCACGCTCGTGCTCAATGCGGACGGCACCTATACCTATACGCCGGATGCAAACTTCAACGGCACGGACAGCTTTACCTATACCGTGACCGACGGTTCCGACGTTTCAGCCGTCTACACCGTCGCGATCACCGTTGCGCCGGTCAACGATGCGCCGATCGGTGAAAATGCCACGGCAACCACGAATGAAGACACTCCGATCACTAACGGTGTTCTGCCGGTCGCCATCGATCCGGAAGGATCACCCGTCACCTACGGGCTCGGTCGCGATGCGCTCAACGGCAGCGTCACGGTGAACGAGGACGGCACCTATTCCTATGTTCCGGACGCCAATTTCAACGGCACCGACTCGTTCACCTATACGGTGAGCGACGGTACGGCGACGAGCACCTACACGGTGACGATCACCGTCAATGCCGTAAACGATGCGCCTGTCGCATCGGATACCGCGATTTCGGTAACCGAGGACACGCCGTTCGTCGGTGAGCTTCCCGTAGCGACCGATGTCGAAGGCGACGATATAAGCTACGTCCTGGGTGAAGGCCCGGCCAATGGCACGCTCGTGCTCAATGCGGATGGGACCTACACCTATACGCCGGATGCAAACTTCAACGGCACGGACAGCTTTACCTACACCGTCACCGATGGCTCGGGCGTTTCAGCCGTCTACACCGTCGCGATCACCGTGACACCGGTCAATGATGCGCCGGTCGGCTCGGACGATGCGATAACGGTTACGGAGGACGTTCCCTTCGAAGGTCAGCTTCCTGTGGCCACCGACGCCGAAGGCGACGATCTCGATTACGCGCTGGGCAGCCCCGCCAGCAACGGCACGGTCACCGTGAATGCCGACGGCAGCTATCGCTACGTGCCGAATGCCAATTTCAACGGTTCCGACAGCTTCACCTATACCGTATCCGACGGCATCGCGACCTCAACCTACACTGTGGCGATCACCGTCAATGCGGTGGATGATGCACCGATCGGCTCGGACGGCGCGATTACCGTGACGGAAGACGTGCCTTTCAGCGGAACGCTGCCGGCCGCGACCGATCCGGAAGGCAATAAGGTCAGCTACAGCCTCGAGACCGCCCCCGCCAGCGGCACGATCGTGCTCAATGCAGATGGCACCTATACCTATACCCCGGACGCCAATTTCAACGGCTCCGACGTGTTCACCTACACGGTCAGCGACGGTGCGCAGACATCCACCTACACGATCAGCATCACCGTCAATGCGGTCAATGATGCACCGGTCGGGTCGAACGATGAGATAACGGTTGTCGAGGACACGCCGTTCGACGGCGAGTTGCCGCCCGCAACCGATGCGGAGAACGATCCGCTGACCTATGCTGTCGGCACCCAGGCGGTGAACGGCACCGTCACCGTCAATGCTGACGGTACCTATCGCTACGTCCCGAACCCGAACTTCAGCGGCAGCGACTCGTTCACCTACACAGTCAGCGATGGATCGGCCTCGTCGACCTACACGGTGACCATCAATGTCACGGAAGTGAATGACGCGCCGATTGGATCCGATACCAGCATCTCCGTCACCGAGGACGTGCCGGCGAGCGGCACTCTGCCCCGCGCCACGGACCCCGAAGGCCAGCCGGTGACCTATGGCCTCGGCACGACCCTGCCGGCCCATGGTTCGGTTACCGTCAATGCCGACGGCACCTATACCTATACGCCGGCCGCAAATTACAACGGCTCCGACACGTTCACCTATACCGTATCCGATGGCACTGCGACCTCGACCTACACGGTCACCGTCACGGTGGGTGCAGTCAACGATGCGCCGATCGGCAGCGATGACGCGGTCTCGACCGACGAGGACACGACCTTTAACGGCCAGTTGCCGACTGCCACGGATGCCGACGGCGACACGCTGACCTATGCCAAGGCCAGCGATCCGGCGAGCGGCACGCTCACGCTCAATTCGGACGGCAGCTATGCCTATGTGCCGAACCTCAATTTCAACGGCACCGACAGCTTTACCTATACCGTCTCGGACGGCATCGCGACACGCACCTATACCGTCACGATCACGGTGAATGCCGTCAACGATGCGCCTACCGGATCCGACGGCGCGATCAGCACGGACGAGGATACGCCGGTCGACGGACAGCTGCCGGTCGCCACCGACCCGGACGGCGATCCGCTGTCCTACAGCCTCGCCGGGCAGGCGGAGAACGGCATCGTCTCGATCAATCTCGACGGCAGCTATACCTACACGCCGAATACCAACTTCAGCGGGACGGACAACTTCACCTACACGGTCAGCGACGGCCAGATCGAACGCACCTACACGATCACGGTAACGGTCGGCGCCGAGAACGACCCGCCGGTCGGCGAAGACCTCGACGTCACGATCGATGAGGACGGCACCGCGCAAGGCCAGCTCCCGCAGGCGACGGATCCGGACGGCGATCCGCTGACCTACGGCCTCGGCACGCAGGCCGGCAACGGCACCGCCATAGTCAACGAGAATGGCAGCTACAGCTATGTGCCGGACGCCAATTTCAACGGCACCGACACGTTCACCTATACGGTCAGCGATGGAACCGTGACGGTCAGCTACACCGTCACGGTGACGGTCAATGCGGTCAATGATCCGCCGACCGGCGCCGACGATGCGATCACCACGGCCGAGGACACCGCGTTTGAAGGCGTGCTGCCGGTCGCGACCGATCCGGATGGCGACACCCTGCGCTACAGCTTGGCGGTTCAGGCCGAAAACGGCATCGTCGCGATCAATGCCGACGGCACCTACACCTATACGCCGGATGCCAATTTCAACGGCACCGACACATTCACCTATGCCGTCAGCGACGGAACGGTCATCCGCACCTATACCGTCACCGTGACGGTGACACCGCAGAACGATGCCCCCGTCGGCCGCGACGATGCGGTCGAGACGAACGAAGATGAGCCTTACGACGGCCAGCTGCCGGTTGCGACGGATGTCGACGGCGATACGCTGACCTATGGCCTGGGCGAACAGGCCGCAAACGGCACCGTCACCGTCAGCGGTGATGGCAGCTATACCTATGTGCCGAATGCCAATTTCAACGGCACCGACAGCTTCGACTATACCGTGACGGACGGCACCACGACGGTTACCTACACGGTCACGATCACCGTCGGCGCGGTCAACGATCCGCCGGTCGGCCAGGACGATGCGGTTGCGACGGACGAGGATACCGCCTTCGACGGCCAGCTTCCGACGGCGACAGACGCCGACGGCGACACGCTTACCTATGGCAAGGGAAGCGATCCGGAAAACGGCACCGTCACGGTCAACGAAGACGGTAGCTACACCTACACGCCGAATGCCGATTTCAACGGCACCGACAGTTTCATCTATACCGTCAGCGATGGCACGACGACTATCAGCTATACGGTCACTGTCACGGTCGGCGCGGTCAACGATCCTCCGGTCGGCCGGGATGATGCGGTATCGACGGCCGAAGACACGCCGCTCGACGGCCAGCTTCCGGTCGCAACCGACGCGGACGGCGATACGCTGGCTTATGGCCTTGGCGAGCAGGCAGAAAACGGCACCGTCATCGTCAATGAAGACGGCAGCTATACCTACACGCCGAATGCCGATTTCAACGGTACCGACAGCTTCACCTACACCGTCAGCGATGGCACGACGACTGTCAGCTATACGGTCACGGTGACGGTCGGCGCGATCAACGATCCGCCGGTCGGCCAAGATGATGCGATTTCGACAGACGAGGATGTCGCCTTCGAAGGCCAGCTTCCGCAGGCGACGGATGCCGATGGCGATCCGCTGACCTATGGCCTCGGCAGCCAGCCGCTGCACGGAACCGTCACGGTCAACGCGGATGGCAGCTACGTCTATCAACCCGCAGCCAACTACAATGGCACGGACAGCTTCACCTACACGGTGACGGACGGCACGGCGACCTCCACCTATACCGTCGCCATCACGGTCGATCCGGTGAATGACGCGCCGGTCGGCTCCGATCTGCAGATCTCCGTCGAGAACAACGGAACCGCGACCGGCAGCCTGCCACCGGCGATTGATCCCGAAGGTTCGCCCGTTACCTACGCACTTGGTGCCATAACGCCCGGCGCCGCGGTGACGGTCAATACGGACGGCACCTACAGCTACACGCCGCCTCCGGGCTTCAGCGGAACCGATACGTTCACCTACACGGTCGGTGACGGCGACGCGGCCTCCACCTATACGGTCACCATCACGGTCGGCGCTGCCAACCAGCCGCCGATTGCCGAGGACACCACGGTGGATGCCGTCGAAGACGTGGTCCTGTCCGGCGAACTGCCCGAAGCGGAAGATCCGGAAGGTTCCCCGGTGACCTATTCGCTCGGCCGGGATGCCATCAACGGCTCGGTCACCGTCAACGGCGATGGAACCTACACCTATACGCCAAACCCGAATTTCAACGGTACGGACTCGTTCACCTATATCGTCAGCGATGGATCGGCCTCGGCGGTCTACACCGTCACGATTAATGTCGCCGAGGTGAATGACGCGCCGGTTGGTTCGGACACCAGTATCTCCGTGACCGAGGATGTGCCCGCAAGCGGCACGCTGCCGCCGGCGACAGATCCGGACGGCCAGCCGGTGACATACGGCCTGGGTACGACACTTCCCGAACACGGCTCGATCACTGTCAATTCCGACGGCACCTACACCTATACGCCGGCCGCCAATTTCAACGGCACGGACAGCTTCACCTATACCGTCAGCGATGGCACGACGAGCGTCAGCTATACCGTCACGGTGACCGTCGGCGCCGTCAACGACCCGCCGGTCGGCGAGGACGGGACCGCATCGACCGACGAGGATACGCCTCTTGACGGCCAGCTTCCGGTTGCCACCGACGCCGACGGCGACCCGCTCGTCTATGGCAAGGGAAGCGATCCGGAAAACGGCACGGTCACGGTCAATGAAGACGGCACCTACACCTACACGCCGAACGCCGATTTCAACGGCACCGACAGCTTCACCTACACCGTCACCGACGGGACGGCGACGAGCACCTATACGATCACGATCACGGTCGCCCCGCAGAACGACGCTCCCGTCGGTCGCGACGTTGCGGTTTCGACAAGCGAGGATGTGACCTTCAACGGCCAGCTGCCGACGGCATCCGATCCGGATGGCGATGCACTGACCTATGGTCTCGGCACCCAGGCTGAAAACGGCACCGTGATCGTCAACGAGGATGGCAGCTACAGCTATGTTCCGGCCGCCAATTTCAATGGTACCGACAGCTTCACCTATACCGTCAGCGATGGCACGACGAGCGTCAGCTATACGGTCACGGTGACGGTCGGTGCCGTCAACGACCCGCCGGTCGGCAGCGACGGCACGGCATCGACCGACGAGGATACGCCTCTCGACGGCCAGCTTCCAGTCGCCACCGATGCCGACGGCGATACGCTCACCTATGCGAAGGGCAGCGACCCGGCGAATGGCACCCTCACCGTCAATGCGAACGGCAGCTATACCTATACGCCGAATGCCGATTTCAACGGCACGGACAGTTTCACCTACACCGTCACCGACGGCAGCGCGACGCGGACCTATACGATCACCATCACGGTCGGCGGCGAAAATGATCCGCCGGTCGGCGCCGATCTCGATGTCACGATAGACGAGGACGGCACGTCGCAGGGACAATTGCCGCAGGCGACCGATCCCGACGGCGATGCTCTGACCTATGCACTTGGCGGCCAGGCCGGAAACGGCACCGCAACGGTCAACCCGGATGGCAGCTACACCTACGTGCCGCGCGCCAATTTCAACGGCACCGATAGCTTCACCTATACGGTGAGCGACGGCAGCGTGACCGTTACCTACACCGTCACCATCACCGTCAACCCGGTCGAGGACGCCCCGGTCGGCTCCGATGGCGCGATCACCACCAATGAGGACACGGCGTTCAACGGCCGCCTGCCGGTCGCGACGGATGCGGATGGCGATACGCTGACCTACGGCCTCGGCCGCCAGGCGAGCCACGGTGCGGTGGTCGTCAACGCGGACGGTACCTACCGTTACGTGCCCGCAGCCAATTTCAATGGCACGGATTCGTTCACTTACACTGTCAGCGATGGAACGACGACCGTCACCTATACGATCGCAATCACCGTCAATCCCGTCGAGGATGTCCCGGTCGGCTCCGACGGGGCGATCACCACCAACGAGGATACGACGTTCAACGGCCGCCTGCCCATCGCGACAGATGCGGATGGCGACGCACTGACTTACGGTCTCGGCAGCCAGGCGAGCCACGGTGCGGTGGTCGTCAACGCAGACGGCACGTATCGTTACGTTCCGGCGGCTAATTTCAGCGGATCGGACTCGTTCACCTACACGGTCAGTGATGGAACGACGACCGTTACCTATACGATCGCGATCACCGTCAATCCCGTCCAGGATGCTCCGGTCGGTTCCGACGGGGTGATCACCACCAATGAGGACACGGCGTTCAACGGCCGCCTGCCCATCGCTACCGATGCGGATGGCGATGCACTCACCTACGGTCTCGGCAGCCAGGCGAGCCACGGCACGGTCGTGGTCAACGCTGATGGCACCTATCGTTATGTCCCGGCAGCAAACTTCTCCGGCACCGACAGCTTCGTCTACACTGTCAGCGACGGCACGACCGCGGTCAGCTATACGATCGCGATCACTGTCGTTTCGGTCAATGACGCGCCTGTCGGCGAGAATGCCGCGATCACCACGCCGGAAGACACAGTCACCACAGGCCGCCTGCCGACAGCAACGGATGCTGATGGCGACACGCTTACCTACGGCCTCGGCGCAGGCGCGACTCACGGTACCGTCACCGTCAACGCGGACGGCACCTACAGCTACACGCCGAACCGCAATTTCAACGGCACCGATAGCTTCACCTATACGGTGAGCGATGGTACGGCGACCTCGACCTATACCGTCACCATAACCGTAACGCCGGTCAATGACGCACCGATTGGCTCCGATACGTCGATCGCGGCGACATCCGGTTCAACGACGATAGGAAGCCTGCCGCCGGCAACCGATCCCGAAGGGTCGCCCGTTGCCTATGGTCTTGGAACCCAGGCGCAGCACGGCACGGTCACCATCAACCCGGACGGCACCTACAGCTACACACCGGTAGCCGGCTATTCAGGAAGCGATAGCTTTACTTATACGGTGAGCGACGGCCAGGCGACCTCCACCTATACCGTTACCGTTTCGGTCGGCGCGGCGAACCAGCCGCCGGTCGGTGCCGACGCCAGTGTCGTGGCCTTCGAGGATACGCCGCTCAACGGTCGCCTGCCGGTCGCGACGGATCCCGATGGTGATCCACTGACCTACGGTCTCGGCGCGCAGGCAGTTCATGGCACGGTCACGGTCAATCGCGACGGTACCTACACCTATGTGCCGGCTTTGAACTACAACGGTACGGACACCTTTACCTACACCGTCAGCGACGGCCGCTCGACCTCGATCTATACGGTCACGATCACCGTTGATCCGGTGAACGACCCGCCGACGGCATCCGATACGGCCATCTCGGTGACGGAAGGAACGTCGGTTTCCGGCAGCCTGCCTCCGGCCTTCGATCCTGAAGGCCAGCCGATCAGCTACGGCCTCGGCGCCGGGCCTCAGCATGGTACGGTGACGATCAATCCTGACGGTACCTATACCTACACGCCGGCGGCGGGTTACAACGGGTCCGACAGCTTCACCTATACGGTCAGCGACGGCACCAATACCGCAACCTATATCGTCACCATCACTGTGGACCCGGTCGAGGGGCCGGAAGAGCCCCGTCCGCCTCTGGAGGTCGATCCGCCGCCGCCGATCAGCGCCGAGCCGACCGATCCGTGGCAACCGCCGTCATCTTCGGAAGGCATCACGGGCGGATCGCAATCGCCGATATCCTCGATCATGGACGATCTGAACGGCATCGCCGATCTCACCGCCCAGGGTCCGATCGTCAACATCGTGAACTCCATCCGCTCGTTGAACGGGATAGGATACCTGCCTGAACAGGGCGCTGTGCTCTATGCTTCAAGCCAGATCGGCAGCTGGAGAGAGAGTGGCTACATCATCGACGAGCTGACGGCCGGCTTCTTCAAGGGCGGCTCCAACATCCATCTCGAGCGGGAGGGCGCAGAAAGCACTTGGTTCCAGATCGATACGATGGTCTACAACGATTATCTCTACATCATGCCGTCATCCGAGGGCGGGGTGGAGGAAGCATCCTTCGGCGTGACGCTGGCGGATGGCAGCCCGCTGCCCGACTGGCTGAAGCCGACGCGCCAGGGTCTCGTCATCGGCCGTCCACCGGTCGGCCTCCAGTACATCGATCTGCGCATCTATGGCACGTCCTCGGATGGGGTGATTTCCGACACGATCCGCATCGACCTGCATACCGGTGCGATCCTCGATCATGTCAGCGACCAGCGTACCGAATATTCCCCGACGCTATTCTCCGACAGCCTGCTGGCCTCGATGCCAACCGACATGGGTGATGGCAGCCTTTCGGCACTCGCGCGGGCGCTGGAACAGTGGAACGATGCGCCGCGCAGCTGACGCGGCGCGGCCTCAACCTTCCTTGTCGAGAATGGAGCTGAAGGCCTTCATGTCTTTCAGGAAATTCAGGAAGCGCTCCTGGCCCAGGGACTGTTCTATCCGTGCCCTCGCCCGCGCGGCAGCGGCGGCAACCTTTTCCAGCATCTCCTCGCCCTCGGAGGTGATGAAGAGCAGCCTGGCACGCTTGTCGTTCCTGTCCACCTCGCGCCGGATCATGCCGCGCCCTTCGAGATTCTCGACGCATTTGGTGACCGAGGAACGATCCAGGGCGACCCGCTCGCCCAGCACATTCTGGTGAATGCCGGGCTCGATCTGGATAAAGGCAAGCGCACTGAAATGCGTTGGAGAGAAACCGAGATCGGCCGCCTCCTCGGTAAAGATCGCCAGCGCCACCTGCTGGCAGCGCCTCAGCAGAATTCCATGCGTGTTCAGCATCCAATCGGCAGTCAGGGCCACAGGCAGGTGCATCCTCTTGGCTAATTGACAACGGTCAATTAGTTGGATAGCTGACAATCAGCTATCCAACTATTATGGTGCGGAGGCAGAATGTGCTCATCGTCATGTGACGGGGCGCAAACGCTGCCGCTTGCGCCATGGTGACACCCATGCCTGAGACGCCCCTTCTATCTTCCTTTTTCCCATCGGAAAACCCTGCCGTTTCGGCGGGCGCAAAAGGAATGTCGAGCCGGCATCTCTTGCCCATGCAGCATGCCGGCGCTGCCGGACCACTTCCCGAGGCAGACGCCTCCTTCCTGTCAGGTAGATGATATGAGCGGACGGACGAGAGATCCCAACGAAAAACTATTGATGTCGCGACGCGGGCTGCTGCTCGGCAGCGCCATGGTGCTTGGCGCCGGCATGGCCGCATCGCTCTGTCCGACCATTTCGCTGGCGGCAGTCGACAACGGCGTTGCGGCCCGCTTCATGGAATTGTCGAACCTGCTGATCAATCACCAGCTCAGCCCGGCCGTCGGTGCCCGTATCGCCGAGACGGCAACGAGCCAATACCAGAACCTGTCCCAGATGCTCGACGCGATCATCGCGATTGCCGAGAAGAAGCAGGGAACGCAGGTCGAGGACTTCTTCGCCGACATTCCGGATGGCGAACTGAAGGACTTTGCCCATTGGGTGATCTTCGCCTGGTACAGCGGCTGCTCCTCGGAGAAGCGTGACGCCACCGTCTTCACCTATGAGGAAGCGCTGACCTTCAAGACGACCAGCGACATCCTGACCATCCCTTCCTACGGCATTTCCGGCCCGAACCAGTGGACGCGTCCCAACCTGCCGCTCTCCGCCCCGATGCCGACCTTCTGATCCGGCCTTCTGGCGAAATCCACCAAAGAGAAGTCTTATTCCCATGGTTACCAAGACTAGTGCCGACGTCGTCATCGTCGGAACGGGCGTCGTCGGCGTCGTGATCGCCGAACAGCTGCTCGATGCAGGCCATTCCGTCCTCATGATCGAGGCCGGTCCGCGTGTGACACGCGCCGAAGTGGTCGAGAACTGGCGCAATGCGCCGCTCGGAGTGAAGGGCGATACCTCCGTCGCCTATCCGTCGCGCCCCTGGGCACCGCATCCGATGGGCAATGAAAAGGGCGACGAACCCTATCTGCAGCTCAGCGGCCCCGATAGCTACGCTCAGACCTTCATCCGTTATGCCGGCGGCTCGACCTGGCACTGGGCCGGTACGTCCTGGCGCCTGACGCCGGAAGACATGCGCCTCAACTCGCTTTACGGCGTCGGCCGCGACTGGGCCTTCGATTACGATACGCTGGAGCCCTATTACGTCCGCACTGAAAACAAGCTCGGCATCTGCGGTCCGTCGGATCCGGCTCTGCAATGGCCGCCGCGTGAGCGTTCCGCTCCCTATCCGATGCCGGCCCTGCCGTTTTCTCCGGGAGAAACCCGCTTCACCGAGATCGCCAAGACGCTCGGCTACAACAACATCCCGGTCGCCCAGGCCCGCAATAGCGGCATGCCCTATGACGGCCGCCCGGCCTGCTGCGCCAATAACAACTGCGTTCCCGTCTGTCCCGTTGCCGCCAAATACGACGCAGAGACCGCGCTGCACCGCCTGGAAAAGAAGGGCGCAACGATCCTCGTCGATTCGGTCGTCTACAAGGTGGAGACCAACGCCCAGAACAAGATCGAGGCGGTTCACTTTTACGACCAGCACAAGGAAACGCACCGCATCGGCGGCAAGCTTTTCGTGCTCGCCTGCAACGGCTTGGAAAACCCGAAGCTGCTGTTGATGTCGAAGGACGACCGCAACCCGAACGGCGTTGCCAACTCCTCCGATCAGGTCGGCCGCAACATGATGGACCATCCGCAGCTGACGCTGACGGTCACCACCAAAGAGCCCTTCTGGTCGGGCATCGGCCCGGTCGTCAATTCCGGGATCATGGAAACCTCGCAAGGCGCGTTCCGCTCGGAGCATGCCGGGGCGTATTTCCGCTACAATAACTTCGCCCGCAACCGTTTCGTCACCTTCGCGGCGCTGAAGAAGGGCCTGGTCGGCAAGGCGCTGGACGAGGAAATCCGCCGCATGACGGCCTGCACGGCCGATATCGTCGCAGCCCATGAAGTCCTGCCCGATCCGAACAACCGCCTGACGCTCTCCGACAAGACCGACTGGCTCGGCCTGCCGAAGCCGCATATCCATTACGATGTCGGCGAATACACCCGCAGGTCCGCCGAGGTCTATTCGCTGCCGATCGGCAAGCGCATCGCCGAAGCGATGGGCGCGACCGACGTGAAGATCTCGCCGAAATTTGCCCAGAGCAAGCACATCATGGGCGGCACGATCATGGGCAATGACGCGTCGAACTCGGTCGTCGACGCCGATTGCCGTGCCCATGACCACGAGAACCTATTCATTCCGGGCGGTGGCGCCATGGCGTCGACGGCCTGCGGCAACAGCACCATCACCATGACCGCGCTCGCCATCAAGGCCGGCGACGCCATTGTCGAACAGATGCGGGGCGCATGATCATGAAGACGGTAAAATCCTTCGCCCTCGCGGCCCCGCTGGCGCTCGCCGCCCTTGCCCCGGCAAATGCCCAGGAATTTTCCCAGGAGCTGATCGAGAAGGGCCGCTATCTCGCGACCGCGTCCGACTGCGTCGCCTGCCACACCAACCATTCGGGCGGCAAGCCGATGGCAGGAGGCCTGCCCATGGCCTCCCCGGTCGGCACGATCATGTCGACCAACATCACCCCGTCGAAGCAATTCGGCATCGGCGCGTATACCGAATCCCAGTTCGCCGACGCGGTGCGCAAGGGCATCCGTGGCGACGGCGCCAATCTCTACCCGGCCATGCCCTACGTGTCCTATTCCAACATGACGGATGAGGATATCCACGCGCTCTACGCCTATTTCATGCAGGGCGTGCAACCGATCGACGAAAAGGCGCCGGAAACCACCCTGCCCTTCCCGATGAACATCCGCGCCTCGATGATCGGCTGGAACCTGCTGTTCCGTCCGAACGAGATGCACAAGGATGATCCGGCGCAGTCGGCCGAGTGGAACCGCGGCAAGTATCTGGCCGAAGGTGCGGCTCACTGCAGCACCTGCCACACGCCACGCGGCGTCTTCATGCAGGAACAGAAGAACCTCAACCTCACCGGCGGTCAGGTCGGCGCCTGGTATGCGCCTGACATCACCAACGATCCGGTTCACGGCATCGGTTCCTGGACGCAGGAAGAGCTCGTCACCTACCTGAAGACCGGCAAGCTGGGCAACAAGGCGCAGGCCGCCGGCAGCATGGCGGAGGCGGTCAGCTATTCCTTCCAGCACATGACCGATGCGGATCTGAACGCGATCGCCACCTATGTCCGCAGCGTCCCATCGGCCAATGCGGCGCAGGCAGGCGGCGCTACCCGCTTCGACAAGGGCGCGGCAGGCAACGACCAGTCCGGGTTCCGCGGCAAGGGCTATGCGGAAGGTCTCGCAGGCGACCACGCCGGCGCGCAGATCTTCGCCGCCAACTGCGCCTCCTGCCACGGCTACAACGCCCAGGGCACGAAGGACGGCTATTATCCGAGCCTCTTCCACAACGCGGCCACCGCCGGCGACAACTCGGTCAACGTCATCTCGGCGATCCTCAATGGTGTCGATCGCCATACCGAGGCCGGCCATGTCTTCATGCCGCCCTTCGGCGACCAAGTGAATGCCGTCGTGCAGTTGAACAATGTCGAGGTCGCGTCACTGTCCAACTATCTGCTGGCGCAATACGGCAACGAGACGCTGAAGGTGACGCCGGAGGACGTTCAGGTCATTCGTGATGGCGGACCGAGTTCCAATCTCGTGGAAATGGCGCGGATCGGAATGGGCGCAGGCGCTGCTGCCATCGTCCTTCTGCTGGCCGGGATAGTCTGGCTTCGCGGCCGCAAGGCCAAGCCGGCCGAGCCACTGGAAGCGTAAGCCGACAGAAACAGCCGCATCGCGCATCATAAAGGCTACATGCGCGATGCGGCCATGCACCTTGGAAATGAGTCGGGATCGGCAGCCGGACAGCCGCGGTCTTTCAGGACCCGCCGCCACGCCCGCCGACCGGGAACGCAGAGACGCCGCCAGCGTGTCGGGCTGGCGGCGTCTCAATGCTCCGCAGCGCGCACGCTCCGGCGTCGAATTGGGTGGCCGTTACTTGCCGCCATCCACGCTGATGACCTGGCCGGTGACCCAGCCCGCGAAGTCGGACGCGAAGAACATCACCATGGCGGCGATATCTTCAGGCGCACCGAGACGCTTGAGTGCGATGTTCTGCAACAGCTTCGCCTGTCCTTCGGATCCCATCGCCTCCCATTGCCGCTCGGTGGCGGGGTTGGAACGGACGAAGCCCGGGGCGACGTTGTTGACGGTGATGTTGAACGGGCCGAGCTCATGGGCGAGCTGGCGCGTCAGGCCGATCTGGCCCGCCTTGGAGCTGGCATAGGCCTGGATACCGGTCAGCGAAATGCCGAGGCCGGCACCGCTGGAGATATTGATGATGCGGCCCGATTTCTTGGCCTTCATGCCGGGCGCGACGGCCTGCGAAACGAAGAAGGCACCGGAGAGATTGACGTCGAAGATCGCCTTCCAGTCCTCTTCCGAAATCTCCTCGATCGGCCGACCGACCTGCCCGCGCACGCCGCCGGCATTGTTGACGAGAATGTCCACATCACCGATTGCGGCAACCGTCGTCTGAACAGCATTACGATCGCCCACATCGAGCCTGTGCGCCCTGGCCTTGTCGCCGCAAAGGCGCACGGTTTCCGCCAGGCCTTCCTCGTTGACGTCGCACACATGCACGGCAGCGCCGCGCTCTGCAAAGCCGAGAGCAATCGCCCTGCCGAAGCCATGCGCGCCGCCGGTCACGATGACCGTCTTGCCGGTAAAGTCGATATTCATGCGGGGATCCTCACCAGTTCGTCGAGGTTTGCGGTATCGAGCGGGCGTGTACCCGCCTCGATCTCATGGATCAGTTCGACCAGCTTGAACGTCACCGGCGTCGCAATGCCGAGCGCTTTACCGGTCTCGGCGATCGGCAGGATCTGCGCATCGACCTCGGTCTTGCGCTTGCGCACGGCAAGGTCGCGCCAGACGCCGGTATGGGACTTGGTCGAGCGGCGATTGTGGGCGACCATTCCATCGAAGGAACGCTCGGTCTCTTCAGCAGGTGCCGTCGGAGCGAAAGCAGCCGGATCGAACCCGTCGAAGGCTTCCGGACGGACATTGCTCGCCTGCGCGACATGGCCGACCTCATGCGCGAGCCGCGTCAGCACCGGGCGATAGGCCGGGTTGGCGAAGACGTCGGCAATGCTGTCATTGGTGACCGCAGTGGCGAACAGCAGGGCGCCATAGATCAGCTTGCCCCAGAGATAGCCGGAGATATTGTCAGTGAGGACGGCTCGTTCCTCGAACTGCAGCATCATGGCGTGGATCGCCTTGATCCGCTCCGTTGTCTTGCCGTCCATCTCGCCGACGACGACCGCAGCGCGACCGCCATAGTTGACGACGCCCGGCTCCACATAATCCGCGCCGAAATTGACGAAGCAGCCGACGACGCGATGATCGCCCACGACACGGCCGATGACGGCTTCGTTCAAGCCGTTCTGCGCCGAGACGACATAGCCGTCTTCCGCCAGATGCGGTGCAAGCGCCTTAGCCGCAGCCTCGGTGTGATGACCTTTGACGCAGAGGAAGATGCGCTCGTAAACGCCTTCGATCTCTTCCGGCAGATAGGCTTTGGCCTTTACCGTGTCCTCGAAGATCGGCCCCCTGATCTGCAGGCCGCGAGCGTTGATCGCCTCGACATGCTCCTTCACATTGTCGACGAAGACGACCTCATGGCCGGCGCGGATAAAGGCCGCTCCGAGTGTGCCGCCGATCGCACCGGCGCCCCAGATGACGATGGGAGAGGTCATTTCCACGGCCCCTCCAGCAATTCGCGGGTCTCGGCGATCGCTACATCCCAGACCGCCTGCATCTCGTCATCCGGCCGCTGGTAATAGCCGCCGAAATTACCGTCGCCGACATAGGCCTTGACCGCATATGGATCCATGACGCGCATCCGGCCGAAATCGATCATCGGCTTCTGCTCGCTCGGCAGAACCTGGCCGGCAAGCCGCGTCCAGGGGAAATTTTCCATCCAGGATGCATGCGACGCGACCTTGTCGATCTCCTGCACCTTGGCGAAGGTCTTCGGCGCATTCCACCAGTTGTGGAACTTGACCGCAACGCCCGGATTGTCGGTCATCCATTCGACCGCCAGGCTCCCGCCGGGCTGGTTGCCGCCATGACCGTTGACGATCAGGATGCGGCGAAAGCCCTGGCGCTTCAGCCCGTCAAGAATGTCGCGGATGATCGCCGCGTAGGTCTCCATCCGCAGGCTAATCGTGCCGGGATAGGCCATGAAATAAGGCGTGATGCCATAGGCAAGCACCGGGAAGACCGGAATGCCGAAAGGCTCAGCGGCTTCCACGGCGACGCGCTCGGAGAGGATGGAATCGACCGACAGCGACAGCTGCGCGTGCTGCTCGGTGCTGCCGAGCGGCAGGATCACGCGATCGTCGGTCTTCAGATAGGCTTCGATTTGCTGCCAATTGCAGTCGGAGATTCTCACCGGCTCTGCCTTTCATTCATGGAATTGGAAAGTGATCCGGTCGCCCTCAGGCGGCCGGAGCTTCGGCATGCGGGCGCACAACGCCGGCCTGCAGCACCAGTTCAAGATGGCGCAGGCGATCGAGATCATCGAGCGGATTGCCCTTGACGACGATGACGTCGGCAGCAAGACCGGCTGTCAGCGTTCCGACCTTGTCGTGGATGCCGATCGCCTTTGCCGCAAAGCCGGTTCCGGCGGTGATCGCTTCAAGGGTGGACATGCCGCCCTGCTGCATCATTTCCATTTCGAGCGGCAAGCCGTCGAAGGGCGTGAAGCGCCAGCCGGCATCGGTACCGGCGACGAAACGCACGCCCGCCTCGCGCAGCTTGCGGAACTGCTCAATATTGTCGGCCATCATGCCACGCCAGCGAGTGAGGAAAGCCTGTTCGGCTTCCGTCAGGTTTTCCCTGGCCGACATCATCTTCACCACGGCGCCAGAGACGGCCAGCGTACCGGTGACCGGAATGCCGGATTTCGCCAACTTGTCGGCGACACGCGGGTCGAATTTCTGGTTGCCCTTGCCGTCGGTCAGGAAGCCTGCGTGTTCGATATGGTCGACACCGGCATCAATGGCCTGTTCGGTGGATTCGGCGCAGAGACAATGCACGGCAATCTTGCGATCGAGCGCATGGGCCTGGTCGGCAAGCGCCTGCATCTCTTCGCGCGTATAGGCCGCGCGCCAGGACAGCGTGCCGACAGTGCCGCCGCCCGATCCCATGACCTTGATGAAGTCGGCGCCCTGCTTGACCATGCCGCGCACCTTCTTGCGCAGTCCGTCGACACCGTCGGCCTCGCCGCCGAGATACCAGGTGTGGCCGCCGGTAATGGTGATCGGCTGGCCGCAGGCGACGATCCGTGGACCGGTACCGTGGCCAAGTGCCAGCGCCCGCTTCAGGTTGAAGACGGTGGAATTCATCGCGCCGAGATCGCGCACCGTGGTGATGCCGGCTGCAAGCGCCCGTCCGGCGGTAAAGGTCGCGGTGGCGATGAGAACGCCTTCGTCTTCCTTGACGGCATCCTCGAGCGAGGTTCCGTCGCCGGGAAGATTGAGATGCACATGGGTGTCGATCATGCCCGGCATGATCGTCGCGCCCGCAAATTCGCGTATCGTGGCGCCGGCAGCGGCGCTTTCGGGCACGTCGCCCTGATAGACACCGGTGATCCTGCCGTCTTCGATGGCGACGGTTGCGCCGGTAAGCGGCGCCCTGCCATCGCCAACGATGACGCGGTCGGCCTTGAGAAGGGTCTTCATCAGATTACTCCCGTCACCCGCACATCGAGCCGAAAGCCGGGATCGGCTTTCGGCCGCTAGGATGCGCAGTCTTTACAATGCTGCGGTTTGGGAAAGGTCGCTCAATCGAGCGACCGGCCCCGGGTTTCCGGCGTCAGGAAGAAGTGGGTCAGAATGCTGATGACGCAGATCAGCATGGCATAGAGCGACACATAGAGAACGCCGCCCTGGCCGTGCAGCCAGGTTGCGACGAGCGGAGCCGTGCCGCCGAAGAGAGCCGCGCAGATGGCATAGGGAATGCCGATGCCGGATGTGCGGACTTCCGTCGGGAAGAGCTCGGACAGGACGGTGCCGAGGACGCCATTGTTCATCGACAGGAAGAGTGCACCGATCGCCGATACGAAGGTGAAGGTCCAGAAAGAGACCTGTCCGTTGAGCAGCGACAGCAGCGGATAGACGAACAGCAGGAACAGGATGGCGGTCGCGAACAGCAGCGGCTTGCGGCCGATGCGGTCGGAAATATAGGCGAAGGTCGGAACGCCGAAGATGTAGACGATCGTCGAAACCATGTTGCCGGCAAAACCCTCCGACCGGCTGAGGCCGCCGATCATGTTGGCGTAGGTCGGCAGGAAGATCAGCCAGAGATAGTACATGACGCCGTTCATCTGCAGTACGAAGACGATGAAGGTTTCCTTCGGGTACTTGGCGACGGCCGCCAGGATGGAGCCGAGCGAACGATTGGCCATCTTCTTGGCATTGGCTTCGAAGGACGGCGTCTCGTCGAGACCGCGGCGCATGAAGAAGCCGTAGACGGACATCGCGGCACCGAGCAGATACGGCACGCGCCAGCCCCATGCTTCCAGCGTCTCGGGCGTGAAGAACGTCGTCGTCGCAGTGGCGACGCCGGTGGCGGCCAGAACCGAGAGACCGATCGCGATCTGCTGCGGCGAGGCGTTGAAGGCGCGGTTTTTCACCGAGGCATGCTCGTTCAGAAAGGTCGCGGAGATCTGATATTCAGCACCGCCGGCAAGGCCCTGCAGAAGACGGGCGCAGACGATCAGGATCGGAGCAAGAATGCCGATCTGTTCGTAGTTGGGCATGATGCCGATCACGAAGCTGCCGATACCGGCCATGATGATCGTTGCCGCCAGCAGGGTGCGGCGGCCGTACTTGTCGGCCATGGGCGAGAGAATGATCGCGCCGATCGGGCGACCGATGAAGCCGATTGCGAAGGCCGAAAGGCTGGCGATCAGGGATACAGCAGGGTCGCTTGCCGGGAACATCTGGTGGGCAATGACGCCGGCCATGAGGCCGTAGATGGCCCAGTCGAACCATTCGATGAAGTGGCCGATGGAACCGCCGACAAGCGTCTTGAGACGCCCGTTGACGCCGGCGGGTGAGCCCGCCGTATGGTCGATGCTGGAATGCATGGTCTTGAAGTCCCCTCTTATATGGATCTCAAAGTTTGGTTTCTTGGTGAGCGAGCTGCTGCTCCAGGCTCTGGAGACGGAAGCTCACGAAATCCGCCAGCATGGAGAGATGCCGCTCGAAATAGGCGGGGTCCTTGTCCATGAAGCGCTCGAGGCTGAGGCCGCGAATGGTGATCAGCATGAATTCGAAGATCTCGGCAGCATCGCTACGCGTGACGGAACCGGTCAGGCTGTCGACGCGCTTCAGCCACGGCAGCATGACATTGGCCATCGACTGGGCACGGTGCTCCAGCACCCGCTGGTGCACGCCGGCATCGACACGCGTGCCGATGATGATTTCCCAGACCGCCCAGTAATCGGGCTGGCCGTAGATCTGCCAGAGATGGTCGACCACATCGCGGATACTCGCCTTGCCGGTGAACGGCATGGCGTTCTCCGCCTCCAGCTTCGCCTCGACGGTGATGGCCGACTGGTCGAGCACGGCCAGCATCAGGTCGTCCTTGGTCGGGAAATGATGGTGCAGGGCGCCTGTGGTCACGCCCGCTTCCTTGGCGATCGACTGGGTCGTGGTCTTGCCATAGCCGGCCGTTGCCAACAGCCGGACTGCAGCCTGGATCAACACCGACTGGGTTTCAGCGGTGCGCTCAATTTGTGAGCGACGGGATACCTGTGCCTTTTTCATAATCATGCTATTACATACATATCAATCGGTATGTAAATAGACTCAAGCGTAATCTTTTATTGCCGACATACCTTGGTTTTCAGGGTTTTATTGCGCACTCACCAACTGGTTGAGATTCACGGCAAAATCGCCGATGCACCCACAATCGCCAATTGCGCATGGCCACCTCCCGCCGAAGTGAACGAATAAATCAGCCGCCTGCAGTGTCTTTCCTCCGTACCCGAAGGAGGTGTCCCATGGACCAAACCACGCGCGCAGAAATCCGCATCAAGAATGTTGGCCGCTATGATCGAACAACGATCCTGTTTCACTGGCTGACCGTTGCCCTCGTGCTTTGGCAGTTCGGCAGCTCGCAGATCTGGCCGCTTCTCGAAAGAGGAACTGCGCCGAGATCTTTTCTCGCGCAATCCCACATGACGCTCGGGGTCGCGTTGTCGATCGTCATCTTGCTGCGCCTGATCTGGCGGATGACCAGGGGTAGGCGCAGCCCGATTGCCATTCCGCGCCTGCAGCGTGTCGCCGCCAATGCCGTCCATGGCTTGCTCTACTGTCTTCTCATCGCCCAGGCCGTGCTGGGCTATCTCTTTGGATGGTCGCAGGGAAAGCCTTTTCCGCTATTCGGCATTCCGACAATAACGCCCCTCGTCGTCGTGCCCGGTGACAGCCGTGATCTGGTTCTGACGCTGCACGAGAACATTGCCTGGATCATCATCGGCGTGGCGGTAGCCCATGCCTGCGTAGCGCTATTCCATCACTACGTTATGCGCGACGGCGTGTTGCGCTCGATGCTGCCCGGCCCGAAAAGCTCCAGGCGCTAGCCCGAAATCCGGCGGCAGCATTACGCGCCGCCGATCCGCGGCTAGACCCGGAATTCCTGATAACTGTCCGGCGACAGGGCATTGATGTCGCGATGCGCCCAGTCCTGATGGTGCATGTTTGCCCACATATGCTCGGCGCCCTTCTGCAGGTCCGCCGTGATGGCCTTGATGTCATAGCCCGGCACGATGCGGTCCTTCATGATGAAGACCCCGTCCACCATCGTCGCATTCAGGTCTTCCGGCTGCGCGGAATAGACGATGTTGCGGATGGGATCGCGCATCGGCGTCATGAACAGGCTGGCACCTTCCCAGAACAGCAGATCCGCCTTGGCACCGGGCGCGAGGCGTCCAAGATCGTCGCGGCCGAGCGATTTCGCGCCGGAGAGCGTCGCCGAATTGAACACGTCGGCCGCTGTCGCCACCTCGGTGCGCCGGTCCATGATCTTGGCGATGACGGCCGTCCAGCGCAAAGCCTCGATCATGCTCTGCGGGCTGGTGTCGGTCGCAAGCGTCATGTTGATGCCGCGGGCGAGGTATTTCGAATAGCTTTCCATGGCGATGCCGCGGCGGGCGAAGACCCAGACTGCATGGGCGACATTGGTACCGGTATCGGCCAGGATACTGAGATCGTCGGCATAGTAATTCACCCAGCTCGAACCACCCGGCATGATGGCATGGCCGAGAATGACGTCATTGCCGAGGAAGCCGATCTTTTCCAGCCACTCGATCGGTGAGCAGCCGTTCCGGCGCACCATTTCCTGGAATTCCGGCACCGACTGCGACACATGCAGCGCCATCGGCACCTTCAGTTCCTCCGCCACCTCACGGGAACGACGAAGAAGCGCTTCGGAGCAGGTATCGACCTGCGCGGGCGTGAGAAAACCCTTGATCCTGCCATTGGCGCGTCCATCGATCTCCTTGACGAAATCGACCGCTTTCTTCATTGCAGCGGCGCCATCATCCTCCAGCCATTCGTATTTCACGCTTCGGCCGTCGTCCGTATACCAGCGGCCGGAGCGGTAGAATTCGCCGATATAGGCACGCAGTCCCGCCTTCTCCGCCTGCCCGGCAACGTAGTGGCCGCTCAGCCCCATCTCGACCACCGTCGTCGTGCCGGTGCGGATCAGTTCCGGCATCGAGGCGCGAATCGAAGCCTCGCGCGCTTCCTCGGTGATCGCCCCGTTGCGGGCGGTCAGGAACTCGAACAAGCCGGAAAGATAGAAATTGCGCGGCCCGCGGTCTTCGACGAAGGAGCGGTCGAAATAACCCTCGCTGATATGCGTATGGGTGTTGATGAAACCCGGGGTGACGATCTTGTCGGTGGCATCGATGAATTCGTCTGCCTGCCCTTCGAACTCGCCGCCGCCCACATGAACGATACGATCATCCTCGATGACGATGGTGCCGTTGCGCAGGTTCTTGTGCCCACCATCCTGAAACGCGACGACGTGCCCTGCGCGAATGACCTTCCTCATGTGATCGGCTCCCTATGAATATGGATAGTGGTGAGAGCCCCGCTCTAAGAATGCGGAGCTCAAAGAAGTATCGGCCGCTTAAGCCTGCTCGGCGGCGACCATGTCGAGCGCCTTGCGGGCGATGGCGAACATATCGGTGATCTGTTCTTCCGTGATGATCAGCGGCGGGCAGAAGCAGAGCGCCTCGCCGATGCCGCGGATGATCAGGCCTTCCTCCTGCATGCGCTCGGCAACTGCCGTCGCCATCGCGCCCGCCTTGTCGGAGGGCTTCAGTTCGACGGCGCCGATCAGCCCGATACCGCGCCAGGACGACGCAAGCGGATGGGAAGCCAGCTCTTCGAGACCCTTCAGGAACGCGGGCGACAGGCGCTGAACGTTGCCGAGCAGATCGCGCTCTTCGATGATCTTCAGGTTTTCCAGCGCGACGGCCGTGACGACCGGATGGCCCGATGCCGTGAAGCCATGGCCGAAGGAGCCGATGCGATGGGATTCGTCGGCGACAACCTGATAGAGCTTGTCATTGAGAACGATCGCCGAAAGCGGCAGGTAGGAGGACGAAATCTGCTTCGACAGGACGAGGATATCCGGCACGATATCATAGGTCTCGCAGGCAAACATCTTGCCGGTGCGGCCGAAGCCGCAGATGACTTCGTCGGCGACGAGCAGGATGTCGTATTTCTTCAGGATCTTCTGCACGCCTTCCCAATAGCCGGCAGCCGGGATCAGCACGCCGCCGGCCCCCATGACCGGCTCGCCCCAGAAAGCGGCGATCGTTTCCGGGCCTTCCTTGAGGATCAGGCCTTCCAGTTCCTGCAGAGTGCGCGCAGTGAACTCGGCTTCGGTCTCGCCATCCTTGCCGAAATGAGGGTAGGACGGGCAGGACGTGTGGATCATCCGCTCGAGCGGCAGGTCGAAGCTTTCGTGATTGCGCGGCAGGCCATTGATCGAGGCGGCGACGACGGTGACGCCGTGATAGCCCTTGATGCGGCCGATGATCTTCTTCTTGTCCTTCCGGCCGAGCGCATTGTTGTAATACCAGACCAGCTTGACGGAGAGGTCGTTGGCTTCCGATCCCGACGAGGCGAAATGCACTTTCGACATTTCGAAAGGCAGCATGGACAGGATCTTCTCGGCCAGTTCCACCGAGGGGCCGTGGGTCTTGTAGTTGAAGATGTGGTAGTAGGGCAGCTTCGACATCTGGTCATAGGCAGCCTTTGCAAGCCGCTCCTCGCCGAAGCCGACGGCAACCGACCAGAGACCGGCAAGGCCTTCGATATAGCGCTTGCCATTGTTGTCGAAGACATAGATGCCCTCGCCGCGTTCGATGACCAGCGAACCGGTTTCCTCATGCTTGCGCATGTCTGCGACGGCCGGCATCTGTGAGCGGATATCGCGCGCCTCGATCGAATTCGGGAGCATGTTCATTGCATTGACCTTTCTGACTGCGCGGCCTGTCCTGTCGCAGGGTGATGTAGAGATCGGGAACGGCCGGCCCCGGATCCCGGGACCGGCCGTCGCATTCGTTACTCGGTGAATTCCAGGTCGAGGCCCTTGTAATAGGCCGCGCCATAGATCGGATGCGCCTTGAGAGGCTTCAGCTTGTCGCTCTGCACGATGATGATCGGCGTGTGGTAGAGCGGCAGCCAGTTGACGGCCTCATGCACCTTGTAGAGCACCTTGCCGAAATCCTTGGCGCGCTCGGCCTCGGATGTCGCGGCCGAGCCGGCGACCAGCAGCGCATCCGTTTCCGGATCCTTCCAGTTCGTGCGGTTCGGGGCCGGCGTGTTGCCCGAGCGGAAATAGAGGTTCATCGCGTCACCCGCGGAGAAATACGGGTAGCCCATGGTGAACATGTCGTATTCCTGGGTGGCGAGCTTGCCCCACACGACGGTCGCGTCGAAGGTCTGGATCTGCAGGTTGACGCCGATCTTCAGAAGCTCGGCCTGCACCTGCTGCATGATGTTGATCCATGCACCGTTGAAGCTGTAGAGAACCGGCGCGAGCTTGACGCCATCCTTTTCGCGGATGCCGTCCGACCCGACCTTCCAGCCGGCTTCATCCAGCAGGCTCTTGGCCTTTTCCGGGTCGAAATCCTTGATGAGCGTCTTGTCGACGTCCTTGTTCCAGTCCAGCGTGTCCTCGGTGATGTAGGTATAGGCCGGCTCGACCGTGCCGTAGAGCTGGTCCTGCACGAGGGCGACGCGGTCGACCGCGTAGTTGATCGCCTGGCGGACGGCGAGATCGCTGACCGTCGGCTTGTCGAGCTTGAAGCCGACGAAATAGGTATAGCGCGCCGACTGGGACTTGCTGGTGACGAAGCCCGGCATGCTCTCGAACTGCTGCAGCGCGATCGGCGGCACGTAGTTAGATACGTCCGTCTGGCCGGTCATCAGGGCCGCGGTGAGGGTGTTTTCCTCACCGATAATCGACCAGGTGACGCCGTCGACCTTGGCAGGTCCCTTGTTGGCGTAGATTTCCGGACCCCAGGTATAGGCATCGTTGCGGGTGAGCACCATCTTGTCGCGCGGCGCCCATTCGCCCCAGCAGAACGGACCGGTGGCATTCATGCCCTTGACGCCGAAATCCGGTCCGAGCTTGTCGACGGATTCCTTGTCAATCACCACGGCGAAGCTCTGGGTCAGCTGGTAGAGCAGTTCCGAATAGGGCTTCTTCAGCTTGTACTGCAGGGTCGTCGGATCGGTTGCGGTAATGCTCTCGACCTCGCCTGCGCGCCATGCCACCGGCGATTTGGTCGCGGGGTCGATCCAGCGCTTGAAGCTGTAGGCGACATCTTCCGCCGTCATCGACTTGCCGCCGCAGAATTTCACGTCGTCGCGAAGATGGAACGTGTAGGTCAGGCCATCGGCGGAAACATCCCAGCTTTTCGCCAGGCCCGGATGCAGCGTCTGCATGTCGTAGTCGATGGTGACCAGCGTATCGGCCAGCATGAACAGCACTTCGGCAGCGGCCGTCGCCGTCGTCTTGTGCGGATCGTAATTGTTGCTGTCGATGCGGCGCGAGATTTTTACGTCCTGCGCCATGGCAAGCGTGCCGAACGTCAGCGTGACGGCGGCGGCAAGGGTCGCTGTCATCAGTCGTCTGTGGCGTTTCATCATCATGGCAATGGCTCCTTGTTGGGATAGGGGTCATGTCAGCAGTTCAGGCAGGCCGGGAGCGGTGGGAGCCCGCTCCCGGTCAGGTCTTGAGACGCGGATCCAGCACGTCGCGCAGCGTGTCGCCGACCACATTGGCGGCCATCACGATGACGAGGATGAGGATGGAGGGGATGACCGCGATATGCGGGGCGAACAGGAAGAAGTCCCGGCCCTGCGCCGCCATCATGCCGAGCTCGGCGACCGGAGGACGGGCGCCGAGTCCGAGGAAGGACAACGACGCGGCGATCAGGATCAGCTGGCCAAAGCGTAGGCTAAGGAAGATCAGCACCGACGAAATGCAATTGAGCACGAGGTAGCGCGAGAACAGCTGCGGATCACGAATGCCGAGCGAGCGGCCTGCCGTGATGAATTCCTGCCCCATGATGCCGATGCCGATACCCCGCGCCACACGGGCACAGTCCGGAATAGTCGAGATGACCAGCGCCAGCAGGATGGGCGTGACGCCCTGGCCCATGGCGGCAACCAGCGCCAGCCCGAGAAGGATCGCCGGCAGCGACAGGAGGATATCCGAGAAACGCATGATCCACGGATCGAGCTTCTGGTAGAAGGCGGCGAGCAGGCCGAGGAACGAGCCCAGCACGCCGCCGATAGCGACCGAGGCGAGGCCGATCAGCAACGTCAGCCGCGTGCCATAGAGCAGCCGGCTCAGGATATCGCGTCCCTGAGGATCCGTTCCGAGCAAATACTCGATATTCCCCCGCGCGGCCCAGGCCGGCGGCAGCATGGTTCTGCGAGAGCTTTCATAGGGATCGTAGGGCGCCAGCAGCGGCGCAAAGATCGCCGCAAGGCAGATCAGCGCCAACACGGTGATCGCAAGAAGTGCGGCGCGATCCCGCAGGAAGCGTTTCCACCAGGCACGATCGGCGGGTGCAGCCGCAGCCTGCTTGGCGGTGTCGTCTGTCGTGATAGCGCTCATCTGTTCACCCGCGGGTCGAGAACCGAATAGAGGAGGTCGACGATCAGGTTGATCGCAATGAAGGTCACGGCCATGGCGAGGATGCAGCCCTGGGCGATGGTGAAATCGCTGGACAGGATGCCGCCGACGGCGAGCCGTCCGATGCCCGGCCAGGAATAGATCGTCTCCGTCACCACGGCGCCGCCGAGCAGGTAGCCGGTCTGCAAACCGACCAGGGTGACCACGGGGATCAGGGCATTACGCAATCCGTGGCGGAACACGACCGTGCGCTCCGGCAGTCCCTTGGCGCGGGCGGTACGAACGTGGTCGAGTTCGAGCACTTCAAGCACGGACGAGCGTGTCATGCGGGCGACCGGGCCGATGAAGACCATGCCGAGCGACAGCGCCGGCAGGAAGATGTGGCTGAGGCCATCAAGCGTCCAGAGAGGCCCACCGCGGCCGACGAAGGGAAACAGCCTGAGCGACACCCCGAAGGCCTGGATGAGGATCAGGCTGATAAAGAAGACCGGCAGGGAAATACCCGCAACCGACAGCGCCATCACCGCGCGGTCGACGAGCGAGCCGCGACGCATCGCGGCGACCGTGCCCATGGCGATCCCGAGCGGGATCGACCAGATCAGGCAGGCGAACATCAACTCGATCGTCGGCACGATGGCCGTCAGAAGCTCCTCGATGACCGGCTTGTTGGAGATCATCGACCGGCCGAGATCGCCGACAAGCACCCGCTCAAGATACATCCAGAACTGCACGAGAAGCGGCTGATCTAGTCCCATCGACCGCCGGATCTCCTCGACCACATCGGGAGGCGCGGTCGGCCCGGCGAGAACGATAGCCGGGTCACCGGGCACCATCTGCAACAGCAGAAAGCCGAAAACGAGAACCCCGAAAAGAACGGGGATCGAGAGCCCCAGGCGACGCAGGATGACTGCAATCATGTCTGCACCTCCTGCTTCGTGTAGACGACCTTGCCGCCGAGAAGCGTCATCTCGCAGCTTGTGTTGAGAATCTCGGAGGGCTCGATTTCGAAGAGGTCGTTCGAGAAGACCGCGATATCGGCGAGCTGGCCGGGCACCAGGCGCCCCTTCACCTCTTCCTCATGGGCGGCATAGGCGGATTCCAGCGTATAGGCGTTGAGCGCCTCTTCCATGGTCAGCGCCTGGTCGGCACCGAGCACGGTCCCCTTGTCGGTGGTGCGGGTCACCATCGCATAGAGGCCGGCGAAGGGATTGAGCGGCGTCACCGGGCAGTCGGTCGAAGCAGACGGGCGCAGACCGGCATCGATCCAGGTGCGCATCGGATAGGCAAAGTCGGACGCTTCCTTGCCGCGCACTTCCACATACTGGTCGCCGAAATAATAGATGAAATCTGGCTGCGGCGCCGGAATGACACCGAGCTCGACCATGGTGGCGATCTGCTCGTGGCTCAGCCAGCCGCAATGCTCGATCCGGTGGCGGCGGTCGGCCGCCGGATTGGCGTCCTGCGCGGCGCGGATCGCATCGAGGATCCGCTCGATCGCCGCGTCGCCGATCGCATGCACGGCCATCTGGTAGCCGAGATCATGGGCGCGCTTCACCAGCCCGTCGGTCTCGTCCTGCGTCAGGCAGAAGAGCCCGTATTCATCCTTCGTGCCGGCATAGGGCGTCTTCATCGCCGCCGTCTTGCCGCCGATACTGCCGTCGACGAAGATCTTGACCTGGCGCAGCCGCAGCATGTCGTCGCCCTGTCCGGCGACATAACCTTCCTCGGTCGCCTTTTCGAGAATGTTGCGCTCCTTGTCGCCGATCAGGCACATGGAGACGCGCACCGGCAGGCGACCGGTTTGCTTGGCGGTTTCGTAGGCCTTGAACTCGGTCCAGCCGTGGTTCATGCCGACGGCGGCATCCATGGTGGACGTGATGCCGTAGCTCAGCATCATCTTGCCGCCGGCCTCGATCGCCTCGACATAATCTTCCAGACCCGGCGCCGGCATCTGCTCGGCGACCGGCTGTCGGGCGTTTTCGGCCAAAAGGCCGGTCAATTCGCCATTCGCCCGGCCGATCGTGCCGCCGTCCGGATCGGGCGTGTTGTGGCCAATGCCGGCTAGCTGCAGGGCAATCGAATTGGCGACGCCCACATGGCCGCAGGCGCGCACCACATAGACCGGATTGTTCGGCGCGACCTCGTCCAGCTCGCGGCGGGTCGGGTGGCGGTTTTCGGAAAGCTTGGAATGGTCATAGCCGCGGCCGATGATCCATTCGCCGGGCTGACGGGATTTTGCGGCTTCGGCGACCTCGCCCAGAAGCGAACCGACGGACGTGACCTTGCGCGGATTGAGATCGAGGTTCTTCAGGCCGAGACCGAAGGCCGCCAGATGCGTATGCACATCATAGAAGCTCGGCGTGGCAAGTCGGCCCTCGAGCGCGATCACCTCGGTCTGCGGGCCGGCAATCGTCGCCATCTCGGCCGCGGAGCCGGAGGCAAGCACCTTGTCCCCGGAAATGGCAAGCGCCTCGGCGAAACCTTCCTTCTGACCGAGCCAGATCTTGCCGCCGGTCAGAATCACGTCTGCAGTTGTCGTCATGGGTGCCTTCCATTTCATGATATCGCGAGGTCGGTGCATTTCAGGGAGCCCGCTTGGGCGAGTTCCGGGTATGGCGGGGCAACCTGTCTCGGGCGCGGTAGACCACCTCGCCGCCGAGCACGGTCATCAGGCACTTGGCGGACAGGAATGCTTCCGGTTCGACAGCGAAGAAGTCCGTGTCGAACACCGCGATATCGGCGAGCTGGCCGGGGATCAGGCGTCCCTTGCGCTCTTCGTCATGGACACCGTAAGCCGCCTCGTAGGTGTAGAGATGCAGTGCCTCGGCGACGGAAAGCGCCTGCGCCAGGCCGAGCGGCTTGCCGGTATCGGACTTGCGGGCGACCATCGCGTAAAGGCAGGGCATCGGATCCGGCGAAGTGACCGGGCAATCGGTGGAGGCGGAAGGATGCAGGCCCTCTTCGAACCAGGTCTTGAACGGATAGCAATGCTGCGGCCGTTCCGAACCGAGGATCGTGTAATAGCCCTCGCCGAAGAAATAGAGGAAGGACGGCTGGCCGGCCGGAATGACCTTCATCGCCTTGAGGCGCGCCAGATCCTCCGGCACATGCCAGCCGCAATGCTCGATGCGGTGGCGGCGGTCAGGATCCGGCATTTCCGCATAGGCCTTCTCATAGGCGTTGAGCACCATGGAAATGGCTGCGTCGCCAATCGCATGCGGGGCGATCTGATAACCGAGGCGATGCGCCTTCAGCGTCAGTTCGTCGGTCTGCTCCTGCGTCAGGCAGCGGACGCCGAAATTTGTCTCGTCGTTCTCGTAAGGGATCGAGAACCAGGCCGTGCCGGCACCGGCCGACCCATCGGTGAAGAACTTGACCGGACCGATGCGGAAGATATCGTCGCCCACGCCGGTCACCAGCCCCTTGGAATGGGCATAGTCGACGATATTGCGCTCAAGATCGCCCATCAGCGTGCCGGCCACACGCAGCGGAATGCGATTCTGCTCATGCGCCGTCAGGTAGGCGTCGAGTTCGACCTCACCTTCCCCGATACCGATCGCGGCTTCCATGATGGAGGTGATGCCGAATGTAAGAAGCTTCTTGCCACCGCGTTCGATGGCCGCGACAAGCTGGCTTTCCGTGATCGGCGGCATGACAGCCCGCACGGCATCGCGGGCGTTCTCGAAAAGGATGCCGTCGGGTTCGCCGTTGCGGCGGCGGATCTTGCCGCCGAACGGGTCGGGCGTATCGCGGCCGATGCCGCCGGCCTTCAGCGCAAGCGAATTGCCGACCGTCGTGTGTCCGCAGGTGCGGGTCAGGAAAACCGGGTTGTCGGGCGAGACGGTATCGAGATCCCATTTCGTCGGATGTTCGAGTTCGGCAAGCTTGTCATGGTCATAGCCACGTCCGAGGATCCATTGTCCCGGCTCGGCATTGGCAACGGCCTCCTTAACGAGGTCGACGATCGCCTGAACGCTGGTGACACCGGCAGCCGGACGCAGATCCAGTTCGACAAGGCTTCTTCCGTAGTGATGCAGGTGCATATGCGCATCGTTGAGACCGGGCGTCGCGAGCTTGCCTTCAAGATCGATGATCTCGGTTTCGGGACCTGCAAGCGCAGCCATCTCAGCGGCTGTGCCCGTTGCCAGAACCTTGTCGCCGTCGATGGCGATCGCTTCTGCAAACCCTTCCTTGAGGCCGCACCAGATCTTTCCGTTCGTCATTAGGCGAGTAGGCACTGTCATGCTCTTGTCCTTCATGAAATCGAGATTGGAATGCTTACGAGATCAGTAGCCGGCTTCCCTGTTGACGAGACCCGGTGGTAGGCGCCCTTCGCGGAGCGCCGAAAAATTCTCTGTGACCTGGCGGAGGATTTCCGCCGGCGTGGTGTCGGATGCCTTGTGCGGCGTCACCATGATCCTGGGATGAGACCAGAACGGATGGTCCTCGGCCGGTGGCTCCTGCCGAAAGACATCGACGCTGGCGCCGGCCAGCTGACCACCATCGAGAGCTTCGATAAGATCGGCCTCGACCATATGCTCGCCGCGACCCATCTGGACCAGCGCCGCACCCGGCTTCATCTGCGCGAAGAAGTTTCCGTCCAGCAGATCCCGCGTCGTATCCGTAAGCGGCAGAACGTTGACGAGAATATCAGCCTCCGCCGCAACGCTGAGAATGGCACCTGGGCCGGCGATGATCTCGATCCCGTCAAGCGGTGCTTCTGGTGTCGTGGGAACGGAGCTGCGGGCTACGAGAACTCGAAATCCCATGGCTGCAATTGCCATCGCGCAGCGCCTGCCCATCAATCCGTAGCCGAGCACGCCGACCGTGACAGAGCCGGGAGCCTGCGGGCGAAAACTGCGATCCCAGCTGCGCCGCGCCTGGTTGGTGATATAGTCGCCCATGCGCCGGTGATGCCAGACCACCTGCCAGGCGGCGAAACCAGCCATCAGATCGGCCTGGGCGTGATCGCGTACCCGCGTCACGACCACATCTTTCGGCAGCGAAGGACAAGCCAATATGCTGTCGACGCCGGCGGCGATCGACGACACCATTTTCAGGTTGGGATAGGCATCGAACGCCCTTTCCTCAGGCATCCAGGCGAGTGCGATCTCGACGCGTGCCGGATCGACAACCTCATCAGGCCTAACCACCCGCAACGCCACATCGGCATTGCTTTCGAATATCCGGCAAAGGTCGAATGTACGGGAAAGAGCAACGACCTCCACGGCCTGGCCGCCAGCCAGCGCGCTCACGAGGCAGCCTCGCTTCGTGCGGCATCAAAGTCGGGTGAACACCCGCGGCCACGGCGGGTGGCCGCAGACATCTCCCTATGCTTCGCGAGCCCGGCATCAGGACAACAAGCCAGCCCCAGCGCAGCCTCGCCGGCTGTCCCGTTCGGTTTCGTCACATCTGTTCCCACTATTCTTGTCGCTGCGCATTTTTTGTACAGCGGTCATTTTGTGGTCATGATACCGACCTCGACCTCCGTGTCAATCGTCGACAATCGACGAACGACGATCTATCTTGTCGGTACGGCGCTCCACGAACCGGCATCCCGCTTTGGGATGCCAGCCCTGCGGGATGCGGCTAAAAACGTGCAACCGATGAGAAAAGGACCGGCAGAATGTTTCGAGTGCTTGAGCAGGCCGATTTGCCAAGTCGTATCGCCGACCTGGTGTTGCGCGCCATCGGCGACGGGCTTTTGCGGCCGGGCGAGCGTGTCACCGAAGCCCGGCTGGCCGAACAGATGGGCACATCCCGCGCACCGGTGCGCGAAGCCCTGCGACTGCTGGAAAGCCAGGGACTGATCGTCTCGCATCCGCGACGCGGGTTCTTCGTGAAGAGCTACAATGCCGACGAGTTGCTGGAGATCTACGACCTGCGCGAATGTCTGGAGCTCCACAACGCCCAGGCCGTTATCGCCAAGATGACCGACGATGATTTCAAGCGCCTCGAAGCCCAGGTTGAGCTCTTGAAGCAGCTCGGCGCGGAGGGCCGGACCCAAGAACAGGTGGTCGAGGACTACGCCTTCCACCGGATGCTCTGCGAAGTCGGCGGCAATTCCCGCATTCTCAAGCTCTTCGACCAGATCGCCACCGAGCTCCGCTCAGGCATCGCCCTTGTCGGCCGCATCTATGACAATCCCGTCGAGATTGCCAAAACCCATGATCCGATCATCGAGGCCCTGCGCGCCCGTGACGTCATCCGCCTGCGCGACGAACTACACGAGCATCTGCAGGATGCGACGACACATGTCGTGGAAATCTACCGCCAATGGCCGGCCAGCCCAGCCGAGGATTTGCCGGGTTATCCGCTTTCCCCAATCCAGCAACAAAAGGCCCGGTAGACAAAGGCTATCGTCATTCGCACATAAATTGCGCAGTTTCCGAAGCTGAAATTTTTATCGGCAATTTTGCGGAATAATAGTTGCAAACGTCCACTAATGGGATTTGAATGCCAGTGGTGAGGCGCACGCATATCCGGCGGAGCAGCTTCAAAACAAGACCTGAGACGCGGATCTTCGCGGTCCTCCGTCAGTAAATTGAGTGCATCCAGCGTGATTTAAGCCTGCAGTTTCTGGCTGCCGGAAGTGAAATCTATTGTCTTCATCAGGGGGCAGCATGGCGAGTGCAGTCAGACGTGGTACCGGCGCGGCGGAAGTGGCCGATCTCGGCCTGGATGTGCTCGAGGACATCCTGAGCTACTACATCCGCACCCTCAATATCGCGGTCTCGCGCGATCTCGACGAGAAGCTCGACGGGCTCGAAGTCGCCAAGGGCACAGGCAAGATCACCACGCTGCTCCTCGTCGACCGGCACCCGGGAATTCGCCCCTCCGCCATTGCCGAACTCATCCTGCGCGACCGCTCGGCCATGGTGCGTGTCATCGACCAGATGGAGGAACATGGGCTCCTCACGCGCAAGACCGACGGTGACGACAACCGCGCCCAGGGCCTGTTCATCACCCGCAAGGGCCGTGATCTCGCCGCGACGATCCGTCCCATCGTTGTCAAGCAGTCGCGGGATTTCTTTCCGGACGTAACCGACGAGGAACACCGACTGCTGATCTCCATCCTCAGCCGCACCTATCGTCGCATCGTCAGTCTCAACAGCACATGAAATTGGCCGCGACCGGCCTACCCCACCATTCAAGCCATCCCAAGGAGTAATACTGAAATGCCCGGTCCCTATGTCGTTCCCGTTCACGGTGATGCCGAACTGCCCAAGGAAGTCGATGTCGTGATCATCGGCGGCGGCATTATCGGATCATCGACGGCACTCGAACTTGCCGAGCAGGGAATGAGGGTCGCGCTTTGCGAAAAAGGCGGCATCGGCCACGAGCAGTCCAGCCGTAACTGGGGCTGGGTCCGCATCTCGAGACGTGACCCGCGCGAAGTGCCGCTGATGGCGGAATCCCTGCGCATCTGGGCGGATCTCAACCGCCGCACCGGCCGCGAAACGGGTTTCAAGCGCGCCGGCATCGTCTTCACCTGCGCCAACGACCAGCAATATGAAGAGCATGAACGCTGGACACGCAATCTGGAAGGCTACCAGATCGAAAGCCGCATGCTGAGCGCTGCCGAATTCAAGGAGAAATATCCGGGCTCCAACCTCGATATCAAGGGCGCGCTCTACACCGCCGGCGATTGCCGTGCCGAACCGCAACGGGCCGCCCCCGCTATCGCCGAGGCCGCCCGCGAACGAGGCGCCCATATCCTGACGGAATGCGCCGTCCGTGGCCTGCAGCTTTCCGGTGGCCGGGTGTCGGGCGTGGTGACGGAACGCGGCGAAATCGCCTGCAAGGCGGTGGTTCTGGCCGGCGGCGCCTGGTCCAGCCTGTTCATGGGCAATAGCGGTCTCGACCTGCCGCAGCTGCGGGTGCTCAACTCCGTTCTCCGCACCAAGCCGCTGGAAGGCGGCCCGGAAGAAGCGATATGGGCCTCGGGCTTTGCCCTGCGCAAACGTCTGGATGGCGGCTATACGATCGCCGACGGCATGCAGAACATCGTCGATATCGTGCCGGCATCCTTCCGTTATGCGCGGCAGTTCATGCCCGCCTATAAATACGAGTGGCGCTCACTCCGTTTCCGCCTCGGCGGCCGTTATTTCGACGATGCACGCATCCCACGCCGCTGGTCGCTCGATGAACCGTCGCCTTTCGAGTATAATCGCGTGCTCGACCCGATCCCGTCGAAGAAAATGATCGATGGCGCCATGTCGCGTCTGAGCAAGGCTTTTCCGGTCTTCAAGAAAGCTGAGATCGCCCAGCGCTGGGGCGGCATGATCGACGTGACGCCGGATGCCGTGCCGGTGATCGACAAGATCGATGCCATTCCCGGCTTCCATCTCGCGACCGGTTTTTCCGGTCATGGCTTCGGGATCGGGCCGGCCGCAGGCAAATTGATGGCCGATATCGTCACCGGCAAGCCTCCGATCGTCGATCCCACGGCCTTCCGCTTCAAGCGCTTCTCGGACGGTTCGAAGATCGAACTCGTCAGCGGCTTCTGACGCCGCCGCACAAAATTCCAACGCCCCGCCAGAGGGCGACAAACAAGCATGAACGACACAACCAACCATAGGGGATATGAAATGTCTGATAACAAGAATGATGTTCTGACCCACCCGACACGTCGCCAGGTCATGGGCCAGACGCTTGGGTTGATGGCGCTCAGGGCTTCGGGCGTGGTGTTTTCCGGCGTGCCTGGCTTCAGCCAGGCGCTCGCCGCCGGAGAGAAGTCGATCAAGGGACAGTTGATCATCAGCTTCTCGCAGGAGCCGACCGTCTTCAATCCGCATATGCCGCATATCGAAGTGGACGACGGCATCCATTTCAGCCTCTTCGATCCGCTCTTCTATGTCGATCCCGAGGGCAAGTTCGTCGCGGCTCTCGCGGCCGAAGTCCCGACGGTCGAAAACGGCGGCATTTCCGCCGACGGCCTGACCTGGAAGGTGAAGCTGCGCGAGGGCGTGAAGTGGCATGACGGCGCGCCTTTCACCGCCGAGGATGTGAAGGCGACATTCGAGCTTCTGGTGAACCCCGATTTCCGCAGCTGGCGCAAGACCGGCCATGACCTGATCCGCGACCTGAAGGTCGTTTCGCCGACCGAGATCACCTGGCGCATGGAAAAGGCGTTCGCGCCCTACCCATCGATCCTCGCCTCGACCTTCATCACGCCGAAGCACCTGATGTCAGCCTCCGCCGATCCGAACAACGCACCGTTCAACAATGCGCCGGTCGGCACGGGACCGTTCAAATGGGTCGAGCGCGTCGCAGGCGACCACATCACGCTTGAAGCCAATGCCGACTATTTCGCCGAGGGCCCTTATGTCGAACGGCTGATCTACAAATACATTCCCGATCTCAACGTCATGTACACGCAGTTCAAGGCCGGCGACATCGACGTTCTTGGCCTGCAATGGATCACGCCGGACCATTACGAAGAGGCGAAGGATCTTCCCGGCATGACCGTCTCCGTTGTGCCGGCCGCGACGGTGGAATCATTCTCCTTCAATATGGACCGCCCGCAGTTCAAGGATCCCGCCGTGCGCGAGGCGCTTTACGCGGCGATCGACAAGGCCGCCATCATCGACGCGCTCTATTACGGCCTGCCGGCGCCAACCGAAACCTACATGCCGCAGCAGTCCTTCTACTATAATCCGGATCTGCCGAAGCAGGCCTATGACATCGACAAGGCGAAGGAACTGCTGGACACGGCCGGCTGGGCACCGGGGCCGGACGGCATCCGCGCCAAGGATGGCGTGAAGCTGGCCTTCACCTGCTCGACGACCGCCGGCAACCACATCCGCGAACAGGTCCAGCAATATATCCAGCAGTCCTTCAAGGATCTCGGCGTGGAGATGTCGATCTCCAACCTGCCGCCAGCGGTGATGTGGGGCGAATACTGGATGATGTCGAAATTCGACACGGTCATTGTCGGCCTCAACTTCCTCACCGGTTCCGATCCCGACACGTCCGACTATTTCCGCTCGACATCCATCCCGGCCAAGGGTGGCGCCGGCCAGAACACCTGGCAATACGCCAATCCAGAGGTTGATGCCCTCCTCGCCAAGGGCGGCGAGGTCTTCGTGCCGGAAGAGCGCAAGGCGGCCTATGCCAAGGTACAGGAGATCATGCGCAAGGATCTGCCTTTCCTGCCGCTCTTCCAGTACGCGACCGTGCAAGGCAACAAACAGGGCATCGAAGGCATCAATCCGAACGTCAACACCCGCATCAACACCTGGAATGTCGGAATGTGGCGCAGGGCCTGACGCCTCGCAGGGACTGGCAGCCGGCAAATGACCGGCTGTCATGATGCCATGCCTGCCGCTTGCGCACTTTGAGTATCCGCAGGCGGCAGGCTTCGTATCCATCGCGAGACCGGAGTTGATCCCATGTTGTCCTATATCGTCAGCCGGCTGTTGCAGAGCCTCGTCCTGCTTCTGCTCGTATCGATCATCGGCTTTGCCGTTCTCAATCTCGCGCCCGGCGGGCCGCTGTCCCAATATGCGCTCACACCCGGCATGACGCAGGAGACTATGGACCGGATCGCCCACCAGATGGGCCTCGACCGACCATTGCCGATCCAGTATCTCGACTGGATCTGGCGCCTGCTCCAGGGGGATTGGGGAAAATCCTATCGCGATCAGCTGCCGGTGCTTCAGATTATCTCCAGCCACCTCTTCGCCACCCTGCTTTTGATGGGCACCTCAATGGTGATCTCGATCGCCGTCGGCACCTGGATCGGCGTGCGCGGCGCGACGAAGCGCTATTCGATATTCGACTATACAGCGACCGTTGGCGCTATGGTGGCGCTGTCGATCCCGACCTTCTGGTTCGGCCTCGTCGCCATCTATGTCTTTGCGCTCCGGCTCAAATGGCTGCCCGCCGGCAATATGTACACGGTCGGCGACGGCTCCTTCATGGACTACGCAACCCACCTCATCCTGCCGAGCCTGGTGCTTGCGCTCGTCGATATCGCCGTCTGGAGCCGCTATATGCGCACGGCGACGCTCGATGTCATCAACCAGGATTTCGTCCGCACCGCCCGCGCCAAGGGGCTCTCGGAACGGGCCGTGCTGATGACGCATGTGCTGCGCAACGCGCTCATCCCGATGATCACGCTCGCCGGCCTGCAATTGCCGACCATTCTGGGCGGCGCTTTGGTGACGGAAACCGTGTTCACCTGGCCGGGCATGGGACGCCTGTTCCTCGATAGCCTCGGCTATCACGACTATCCGGTCGTCATGGGCCTCCTGATGTTTTCTGCTATCCTCGTCCTCGTCGGTAGCCTGATCGCAGACATTCTGGTCGCGTTCGTCGATCCGCGCGTTCGCCTCGGCTAGGCAGAAAGGAAAGCCTATGTCTTCCGTGACTATTCCATCGCCCGCCACAGCGTCCGAAGAGACCCACTGGTGGAAGAGCCGCACGCTCCGGCGCTTCATGCGCCACAGGCTTGCGGTCATCGGCGTGGCGATGATTACAATCCTCGTCCTGAGCTGCGTCTTCGGCCCGTACCTTTTGCCCTATGACGAACTCTTCATCGACCTGCGGGCCCGTTTTGCCCCGCCGCTCACCGGCTACCATATCTTCGGGACCGATCCGCTCGGCCGCGATATCGCCGCGCGCCTCTTCAATGCCGGTCGCATCTCGCTGCTCGTCGGCTTCTTCGCCATGCTGATGTCGACGGCATTGGGCACTCTCATCGGCATCATCGCCGGCTATCGCGGCGGTCTCACCGGTGCGATCCTGATGCGCATCGTCGATGCCTTCCTCTCCTTCCCCTCGATCTTCCTGCTTCTGGCGCTCGCCGCCTTCATCAAGCCGAGCCCGTTTATGATCACGGTCATCATCGCGCTGACAAGCTGGATGGAGGTCGCACGCATCGTCAATGCCGAGATCCGCTCCATACGGGAACGCGATTTCGTGCTTGCGGCGCGCTCGCTCGGCTACCGCAACAGTACGATCATGCTGAAGGAACTGCTGCCCAATGCGATCGGCCCGATCATCGTCGCCGGCACGCTGACGGTTGCCCGTGCCATCCTGCTCGAAGCCTATGTCAGCTTCCTCGGCTACGGCATCCAGCCGCCGCTGCCGAGTTGGGGCAATATGCTGAACGGCGCCCAGCAATATCTCGACAGGGCGCCATGGCTCGCCATCGTTCCGGGTGTCGCGATCACCCTAGCGGTCACGAGCTTTAACTTCATCGGCGACGGCCTGCGCGATGCGCTGGACGCGCGCAGCGATCTGGAGTGAGGAGCTGACCCGATTAACCCCCGGTCACATCTCCACCACCAGCCGGATCACCTCGCCCTTGTGCAGACGATCAAACCCCTCGTTGATCTCGTCAAGCGGGATCGAGCCGCTGAGCAGCTTGTTTACCGGCAGGCGTCCCGCCTTGTAGAGCGCGACGAAGCGCGGGATATCGCGAACCGGCACGCAGGTGCCGATATAGCTGCCCTTCACCGTGCGCTCCTCGGCCACGAGGCTGACGATGTTGAGCGGCATCGCCGCCGTCGGCGCCGGCAGTCCGGCCGTCACCGTCGTGCCGCCGCGCCGCGTCATCTTGTAGGCGCTTTCCAGCGCCTTTTCCGAGCCTGCAAACTCAAAGGCGAAATCGGCGCCGCCATTGGTAAGCTGACGAACCTTTTCGACCGCATCCGCGTCGCGGCCATTGACCGTTGCCGTCGCCCCGAGCTGACGGGCAATCTCGAGCTTCTCGTCGGAAAGATCGACGGCGATCACCTGTGCGGCACCGGCGGAGATCGCGCCGAGCAGCGCCGCCAGCCCGACGCCACCGAGGCCGATGACCACGGTCGTCTGGCCCGCCTGAACCTTTGCCGTGTTGACCACTGCGCCGACGCCCGTCAGCACGGCGCAGCCGAACAGTGCCGCTTCGTTGAACGGCAGATCCTTGTCGACCTTGACGATCGAGCGGCGCGACACGACCGCATGTTCGGCAAAGGCCGAGCAGCCGATGTGATGATGCACCGGTTCTCCCTGGTATTTCAGCCGGATGCTGCCGGTCAGCAAGGTGCCCTTGCCGTTAGCGGCAGCACCCGGCTCACAAAGCGCCGGCCGTCCTTCCGAACAGGGCAGGCAATGACCGCAGCTCGGCACGAAGGCGAGCACGACATGATCTCCGACTTGAAGATCGTCGACGCCCTCGCCGAGTTCGACCACCTCACCGGCAGCCTCGTGGCCGATCGCCATCGGCAGCGGTCGCGGCCTGCTCCCGTTGATGACGGAGAGATCGGAATGGCAAAGCCCGGCCGCGCGGATGCGCACGAGAACCTCCCCTTGCCCGGGACGCTCCAGATCAAGCTCGGCGATTTCCAGCGGCTTGCTCTCAGCATAAGGCAGGCTCGCGCCCATCTGGCGAAGCGTGGCGGCTCTGATCTTCATGTCTCTCTCCCTGATTCAAACTGTCGCCAGCAACGCTAGCATTCCGAGCACCGCACGCGAAAACTTTCGCCTTCGGACTGGATATGGGCCGCATGCGGCGCCAGAAAATGCCCGGTCATCAGCATCGTTTCGGTATCCGCGATGCCGCCCAGCAACGCGCTTCGGGTTTGCACCGACTGCGCCGGATCCTCGCAGCCCATGCAGCTCAGTTGCGGATAGGTGAGCTGGATCGGATGATGGATGATATCGCCCGAAAACACGCATTGCCGGCCGTTGGAATGCAGCCAGATGGCGACATGGCCGGGCGTGTGGCCGGGCGCCGGCTTGAATGTCAGGCAGCCGTCCAGCTCGTATCCATCATCCACCAGCACGACCTGGCCCGTCTCGACGACTGGCAACACGCTGTCGCTATAGGCAGCAAGATGATGGCTGCCCGGGTCGGAGCCGTATTTCTCCGCCCAGTAATCGTATTCCTTCCGCCCGAAGATATATTTCGCATTCGGGAAGGTCGGCACCCAGCGTCCGTCGATGAGCCGCGTGTTCCAGCCGACATGATCGGCGTGAAGATGGGTGCAGCAAACATAATCTATCGCTTCGGGCTCGACGTCCGCCGCACGCAGACGTTCGAGGAACGGCGTATTGAGATCGGACCATTGCTTGCGCGCGTGGCGCTGCTTGTCGTTGCCGACACAGGTATCGACGAGGATCTTGTGCCGGCCGGTATCGATCAGCCATGCATGGATGCTGAGCTTGATCTGGTCGGTATCAGGATCATGGAAGGTCGGCGTGAGCCAGGACCGTTCCCTCGCCAGCATCTCCTCCGTGACGAGCGGAAAGAAGGACTTCATCCGGAACGACGTGTCTTCCATCTCCCATATGGCGGAGACGGTAACGTCTCCGATAGCAAATCGGGTCATGACACCCTCCAATATCCGAGCCGGTTCAAGCGGATGCAAGGGCCGCCTGCTGACGCACCGGCGGCCAGCCGGTGTCCCGCGATGTCGCAAGCCTGTTGAGGAGCTGCTTCAGCACCCAGACCTCATTCTCGTCCAGAAGGGCAAGGCATTCGGCCTCCGCCGCCTTCAGCATGGCAACGATCTCGATCATCGCCTTGCGCCCGTCAGCGGTCAGATGCGCTCGTGGTGGCACCGAGCCATCGACCTTGATCAGGCCGATGGACGTGAGCTTTTCGATCGTCTCGCCAGTAATCTCGTCTCCGCGTGACCGGCCGATATCGCGAATGTCCTCCAGCGTGCGGCCATCCTCATGGCCGAGCAGCGTCAGCACGGCATAGTCCGCGCCGCTCCATCCCCGTCGGCGCCTCTCAGCCATCGCATCGCTGCGGATCTGATAGAAGACCCGCGAAATCTGGTAGATGAAGTCGTCCGGCGAAAGGCTGCTTTCCTTCTTCTCGAAAGACGTACTCTCGCCGGCATGGCGAATGAGCCGGCCATACTGCCCGCCGTGGAAGACCAATGGCGGCGTGCTGGAATGCTCGAAGCCGGTAATCTCGCCGACAAAAATGATGTGGTCACCGCCCTCGTACTGATACGCTGTGCGGCATTCGAAACGGGCGGCGCAACTTTTCAACAGAGGGATTTCGCCCTCCCCCCTTTCGACCGTCAGCCCTTCGAACTTGTCTTCCTTCTTGCTGGCGAACAGGCCGGATATGTCGCTCTGATCCGCAGACAGAATATGCACGGCGAAATGTTCGGCCTGCCTGAAATCCTCGAAGCTGGACGAGGTCTTCGCCAGGCTCCAGAGGATCATCGGCGGATCGAGCGAGACCGAGCTGAAGCTGTTGGCCGTACGTCCGATATCCTGGCCGTCGGCGCCACGCGTGGTGACGATTGTGACACCCGTGGCGAAGGACCCGAGGGCGTTGCGGAGAATGCGTGGATCGTTGGACATGGCGGAAAACTCCCTGTCTTAGTGGTATTGCCCGTCTTACTGATATTGATGAACGCCGCGTGCCGAGGACGCCGGTTCGAACGCGTCCTCGCCCCGCTCCTCTTCGAGATCGGCACCGGCGGCTTCGCGCAGCGGAATGATGGTGAGGACCGACAGGCAGGCGGCTGCGATGATGTAGCAAGCGAGCGGTATCCAGCTTCCCGACCAGGCCCAGAGCGCTGCCGCGATCATCGGCGTCGGGCCGCTCCACAGCACGGTGGCGAACTGATAGGCGACCGAGACACCGCTATAGCGAACCGAAGCGGCATATTGCTCGGCAACGAGACTGGTCTGCGTCGATTGCGTCGTCGCCTGCCCGAGCACGATGGAGAGCGTCATGGCCGCCGTGATCCAGAACACGTTCGCCGTATCGAGGAAGAGGAAGAACGGGATGATGAAAAGGCCGTTGAAGATCATCCCGCCCATGAAGACCCGCTTGCGCCCGATCCGGTCGGAGAGCGCCGCAAAGATCGGCTGGGCGACGAAGCAGCAGACGGCTGCGATCATCAGGGAATTCAATGCGGTGCCACGATCGATACCGACCACGGTGGTGAGATAGACCAGCGAATAGACGGCAACCACATAGAAACTGGTATTCTCCGCCGCCTGTGCGGCGACGAGCAATGCGGTCTTCTTGCCGTGCTTGCCCAGCACCTCGACGATCGGCAGGCGCTCGCGCTCACCCTCGGACTTCATCTTCTGGAAGCTCGGCGATTCCGCCAAGCGGCGGCGCAGGTAGATGCCGAAGACCAGCAGCACACCGCTGAACAGGAACGGGATGCGCCATCCCCAGGCCATGAACTGTTCCGGCGTCGTCAGCCCTCCGACAAGCGCCATCATGCCGGATGACAGAAGCAGCGCGGCCGGAATGCCCATCTGCGGCCAGCTGCCGAAGAAGCCGCGCGTCTTGTTGGGCGCATGCTCGACCACCATCAACGTCGCACCGCCCCATTCACCGCCGACGGCGAAACCCTGCAGGAAGCGAAGTACGGTGAGCAGGATCGGCGCGCCGATGCCGAGCACCGCATAGGTAGGGATGAGACCGATCAGGAAGGTGATGCCGCCCATCATCGTGAGACTGAGCACCAGCATGGCCTTGCGGCCGATCCGGTCACCATAGTGACCGAAGACGATGCCGCCCAGCGGGCGGGCGATGAACCCGACGGCAAAGGTCGCGAAGGCCGCGATCATGCCCGTGACCGGATTGAATTCGGGAAAGAACAGCTTGTTGAAGACGAGCGCCGTGGCGGTACCGAAGATGAAGAAATCGTACCATTCCAGGGTCGAACCGATGAAGCTCGCCAGCGCGACCTTGCGGATGTCGGATGTTTCAGTGGCCATGAGCTCCTCCTCGAGCTGTTCTTGGCATGCGCACGGATCCTGCCGATTCCTCCACCGGCAGGATCCGTGCGTAGTCGTTGGTTATTTTTCGAGCGGGATATCGACATCCAGCAGGGGCGCATGCTGCTGCGCGCCGTAAACGTCGGTATCTCCAATATCGCCGGCCGGGATGGCACGCGGGAACGTTGCCTTGAACGCAGCCGCGGTGTCATAGGGGGTGAAGAGCACGTCCTCTTCCTTCACGCCGTAGAGCTTTGAAAACAGCGCGGCGTTCAGGGCGCCGGTCGCCTTGACCCGGTGATAGAGGTCGTGATCCTCGAACAGCACGTCGATCGTCACGTTGAACGGGCCGGCATTCTTGCTCTTGCAGATTTGGGCAATGTCTCTGATGAGGGCCATGATCAAACCTTCTCGTATTCGATGGGGAAGAGGGCGCAAGGATCGCTGACCTCGACCGTATGGAAGATGCTGAAGCGATACATCGGCCCCATGTCGATGTCCGAAGGGCTGAACGGGAAGGCCATGTTGCCTTCCTTGCATAGACGCCCCGGGAAGTCGGCATGCAGCATCGAGGTGCGCGCCATGGCGATCACCGCATTGGTGACATCTGCCGTCTTGCCGACCACCTCGATGACGAAGCCGAGTTCATGGCTGGTGATCTGCTTGACCGGCTCCCAGCCACCCATGACACCATCCTTGCCGTAGCAATGGATGATCATCTTGTAGTCGTCGCGCGGCACGCCGAAGGATTCCGCCTTCACGGCGACCTTTTCGCGGTGGGTAGCGAGATAATCGTCGATCTGCGAGATCAGGATCGGGTCGCGCGTGCCGCAGATGGCAATCGCACGGTAACCGGCCATCTCGACGCCCTCGAGCTTCACCGTATAGCGCTCGGCCGGCGTCCAGGTCATGCCGTCGATCTTGACGGCGCGGTCGCTGATCGCCTCGAAACGGCAATTGGCCGTGTCGAGAAGACCACCCGGCTCGACATGGTGGATCGGGCTGGAATTCTCGTGCAGAGCGAAATTCGCCACAGCGAGCGGCGTCGAACGGCGGATCGGGTTCGGCGGCTCGCAGACCACATGGTCGTCTCGAACACGCAGGAAGATGCAGTCCGGCTCCTTCGGCACGGTCGGCTCGGCGCCGCATTCCAGCATCTTGCCGGCATACCAGGATGGAGCCGGCGCCATGCCGGCGCGGATCGCGGGGGCGGCCCATTGCGCCGGGTCGCTGCTGCGGCCGGCGAGAATGACCTGCGCCCCTTCGTCGAGCGCCTTGGCGAACGGCTCCGGTCCCATCATGCCGACGACGCGGGTGGCGTTATCGATCATGCCGCGATCGAGCGGCTTCATCTTGGCGAGCGGCTTGGTGATGCCGCTTTCGGTCCATTTGGCAAGATCGCTCTTGTTCTGTTCCGAATGGATGAGCGCCATCTTGAAGGAGAGCTTTTCCTCTCGCGCAATCTCGCGCACCAGCGCCGCCGTATCCTGCAGATGCGGCTCGCCGCCGGCACCGCCGGACGTGCCGATGATGCAGGGAATGCCGGCCGCGATGCTTGCCTGCAGCATCAGCCGCAGGTCGCGCTTGACCGACAGGCGCGAGCAGAAGGATTTGCCGGCGCCGAGATAATAGGGACCCGGATCGGTGCTGCCGCCATCGCAACCGATGACATGCGGCTCCCAGGACATTCCGATCTTGAGCGATTCCTCGGCATAACCATAGCCGAGGATACCGCTCGTCGAGAGCATTCTGAATTCTTTCATCAATCTTCTCCGACTGCTGGCTTATTCGGCCGCCTGGCGCTGGGCAGGATGGGTGGGCATGGAAATGCCGAGGTTTTCGCGAAGCGTCGTGCCCGCATAGTCCTTCTGGTAGACCCCGCGGCGCTGCAGCTCCGGCACGACGTAGCGGACGAAGTCCTCGTAGGCGCCGGGCGTATGGGTGGCCGCGAGCACGAAGCCGTCGCAGGCCCCGGAAGTAAACCACTCTTCCATCTGGTCGGCGACCATTGTCGGCGTGCCGCAGAAGATCGGGAATTCGCCGATCGTGCCGCGACCGGAATAATGCACGAAGTCGCGCACAGTCGGGTTGGGCTTGCCGCTCAGCGTGATCACCCGCTCCTTGAAGCCGGACCAGGACAGCTTCTGCAGTTCCTCGTCGGTGAACTCGCTGTCCATCGGCTTGCTGGCGAAGTCGAAATTGAGCGCCTCCGACAGAAGCACGACAGCATCGATCGGCTTGGCGAGCGCGCGGATATATTCGCGCTTCTCCTCGGCGATCTCAACGCTTTCGCCGACGCAGACATAGCAGGCCGGGCAGATTGCCACCTCGTCCGGATCGCGGCCGGCGGCAGCAACTTCCTGCTTCACCGCGGCATACTGCTTCTGCCCGGTCTCGAGCGTCGGATAGACGACGAAGATGAGGTCGCCCCACTTGCCGGCGAACTGTCGGCCGCGGCCGCTCTGGCCGGCCTGGATGAGCACAGGACGTCCCTGCGCCGACGGCGGCACCGGCAGCGGACCGCGCGAGCTGAAATACTTGCCCTTGTGATCCAGACGATGAACCTTCTTCGGATCGGCGAACTGGCCGGTCTCCTTGTCGACGATCAAAGCGTCGGGCTCCCAGCTGTTCCAGAGGCCGGTGACGACCTCCAGGAATTCGTCGGCCCGCTCGTAGCGCAGGTCGTGGGCAAGATGCTCGGTGCGACCGAAATTGGCGGCCTCCGAATTGTTGAGCGACGTCACCACGTTCCACGCGGCGCGGCCCTTGGTCATCAGGTCGAGCGTGCCGAACAGGCGCGCGACGTGGAACGGCTCGTAATAGGTGGTCGAATAGGTGATGCCGAGGCCGATATGGCTCGTCGCCATGCCGATCGCCGTGATGATCGAGACCGGGTCCATCTTGACGACGCGCACGCCGTTCTCGACCGCTTCCTCATGGTCGTCGCCGTAGATATCCGGCATCGCCAGGCGGTCGTCGAAGAATGCGAGATGGAACTTGCCTTCCTCGAGAATGCGACCGATGCGCTGGAAATATTCGGCTGAGAGAAAATCGGTGGCACCGGCGGGATGTCGCCACGAGCCGGGTGCAATGGAGCAGTTCTGCGCCTGCAGGAAGCCCACCATTTTCATCTGGCGTTTTGAAGTAGACATCGTTCCTCCCGTGTCATCGTCAATCGCAATATGTGCGCAAACGTTTGCGCAAACTGATCCAAACCGTTTATAAGTTTCATGTCAAGTTACGTTCGGAAATTTTGTCGCAGCCTGGGGCATTTTCCGCCATTTCGCGGATGACGCGTATCGACGCGACAGGCCGCAGCCGTTTTGTTATGAAGCCTCATGAGCTCGATTTTGACCCCACCGGCACCACGCAGAGCAACGGTCGTCACCCTTTCTGAACTCGCTGGCGTCGCGCCGTCGACGGTGACGCGTGCCTTGAAGGGCGACACCCGGATCTCGAAGAAGACAAGGGATCTGATTCTCGGCCTCGCGAAAGAGCATGGCTACATGCCCAATGCGCTGGCGCGCACGCTCTCCTCCGGCAAGAGCGGGCTCTACGGCCTTGTCCTGGGATCGGCCGAAAACCCCTTCTACATGGAGCTTCTGCATGAGGCGACGCGTCAGGCTGAAAAGCTCGGCTTCCGCCTGCTGATCATCCATGCCGGCGGCGGACCGATCGAAGATATCACCGCACAGGCGCTGATCCAGTACCAGGTCGACGGCTGCATCATCTCGTCCGCCATCCTGTCGTCCCATGCGGCGGAAATCTGCGCCCGCAACCATGTGCCGCTCGTCATGGTCAACCGTGTGGCCCTCGCCCACGGGTGCTTCGTCACCTGCGACAACCGCGCCGGCGGCGCAGAGATCGCCAGGTTGATGATCGCCCGCGGCAGACGCCGTTTCGGGCTGGTCTACACAGCCTCCAGCAGCTCGACTTCGCGCGAACGCGAGGAAGGTTTCGTGTCCGAACTGGAGCAGGCGGGGCTGAAATTGACCGTCCGCATCGACGGCCACTCCAATTACGACGGCGGCTTCGCAGCCGGTCAGGAGATTGCGGCCCTGCTCGCACAGGAGCGGCCGGATGCGATCTTCGCCCTGAGTGACATCATGGCAATGGGCGTTCTCGACGGTCTGCGTCTCGCATCGGTCAACGTACCCGAAGACATTGCCGTCGCCGGCTTCGACGGACTAGCGAGTTCGGCGCGGCCGATCTATGACCTGACCACCATCCAGCAACCGCTGCCCCTGATGATCCAACGCGCCTTCGAGCTCTTGCAGGCCCGCACCCTCGACCCGAGCCTGCCGGACGAGTTGATCGCCATGCGCGGCAAGCTCATCATCCGCGGCTCCACCGGACAGACGTGAAAAGGGGCGCTCGACGCGCCCCTTCCTGATAGCAATATCTTACTTACCCAGTGACGGAATGTAGGTCACAATCTCCGGGAAGAAGTAGATGGCCAGCACCGCACCCAGCATGATGAATACATAAGGCACGGAGCCATGGATTACCTCCTTCAAACTCGATCTCGCCACGGATTGGATGACGAAGAGGTTCATGCCGACAGGCGGCGTGATCAGCGCGATCTCGATCATCAGCACGAAATAGATGCCGAACCAGACCGGGTCGATGCCGTGGACACCGAGTGACGGTAGCAGCACCGGCAGTACGATCAGGATCATCGCGATCCCTTCCAGGAACAGGCCCATGACGAGCAGCACCGCGGTGACCGTGATCATGAAGAGGCTGGCGGATTCGATGTTGGTCGCGATCCATCCGGAAATCTCGTAAGGGATCCGGTAGAGCATAATCGCCTTGCCGAAGACATTGGCGCCGGCGATGATCAGAAGCAGGTTGGCGGTTGTCAGGCCCGCGCCGAACACCGCTTCGCGAAAGTCTGCGAAGGACACGCCGCGGCGCATGCCGAAGACATAGATCAGCGTCATGACGAGACCGACGGCAGCCGATTCCGTTGGCGTGAAGACGCCCGCATAGATGCCGATGATCATGGTGAGCGCGATGACGATCGTCGGCAGGGCCCGCATGCTGGCCGCCGTGCGTCCTCCGCGACCGGAAGCACCCGCTTCGATTTCGGGCGCGCCACCCATGAACGACTTGATGACGCAATAGACGAGGAAGGCTGCAATCAGGAACAGGCCGGGTCCGACGCCGGCCAGGAACATCTGCGCCGTGGATTCCTCCGCCACCGCCGAATAGATGATCAGCGGGATCGACGGCGGGATGAGGATGCCGAGCGTGGCACCGGCTGCGAGCGTTCCCATGACGAAGCGGCGATCATAGCCGCGGCTCACCATTTCCGGGATGGCAACGGTGCCGATCATCGCTGCGACGGCAACGGACGAACCGGAGATCGCGGCAAAGATGCCGCAGGAGATGATCGTCGCGATCGCGACCCCACCCCGGACACCCCCGACCCATCGCTGCACGGCGTCGAACAGGTCTTTCGCCACGCCTGCCTTCAGCAGGATGTTGGAGGTCAGCAGGAAGACGGGCACTGCGAGCAGGATGAAATTGTTGACCGAGCCGAGGAACTCCATCGAAACCGCGGCAAGCGGCACGCCCTTCATCATCATCAGCGCAATGCCGGTCGTCGTCAGCGCGATGCCCACAGGGATGCCGGCAAACAGGAAGACGAAAAGCGCAATCAGTACGAGGATGCTTTCCATGTCAGATCTCCTCGTGGCTGAGTTCGGTCTTGCGACGCTGGCCGGTGGCGACGAGCAGGATCAGCTCCAGCGCGGCCTGGATGAAGAAGAGGAGAAAGCCGAGGGCAACCGGCAGATAGAAGAGCCAGTACGGAATGCGCAGCACACTCGCCGTAGCGCGACCCACAGCGGCGGAATCGAATGCGGCGATCATTGCCTCCCAGGCAACGACGGCGCAGGCCACGGAGATGATCACGAAGGCCAGCCCCTCGAGCATCACCTTGCCGCGCTCGCCTACCGCATCGGAAAGAAGCGTGATGGATATCAGCTGGCGGCGGTTCATGCAGGCCGGAAACAACAGGAATGTTGCCCAGACCATGCCGAGCCGCGAGGTCTCTTCGACCCAGTCCGTCGGAGCGTTGAAGAAGTATCGCAGCACCACTTCATAGGCGACGATGACGCCGATGAAGAGATAGATCCACGAACTGTATTCGCCGATCTTCATGATGGTCGATTCGATCGCGCCGACCCATTTCTTTTCCTGCGGGGGCATGTTGCCGTTCCTCCCAGAATTCCGCGCCTGACCCTCAGACGCTTGCGCGAATGCGCAGTTGGCCGTGACGGTGGCCAAGCCACCGCCCTTGCTTCTGATATGTTGATTGGTCCATTTCCGTTGCGGCAGCGTGAGCGGCGCGCAGCCGCCTATTGCAGTTTCTGCGCTTCTTCAAACACCGAGCGCGCAAGCTCGTTGCCGTTTTCATAGAAGGCTTTGGCGACAGGCGCCGTCTTCTCCTTCCACTGGCCGATCTCTTCCGGCGTCAGGTCGACGATTTGCATCTTCGTGGAGAGAACGTCACGCGTATGCTCTGTGGCGTCGAAGATTCGGTCCATCAGCACGGTCTCAAGCTTCGCCGCCTCCTCGCGGAAGATGGTGCGCAGCTCGGTCGGCATCTTCTCCAGTGCCTTCTCGCTCATCAGGGCGAAATGGGTCTCATACATATGGTCGGTGGCGATCACATATTTGGAGACCTCGTAGAGTCGCCGCTCCTCGATCGACGGCCATCCGGTCAACCCGCCATCGACGATACCGCGCTGAAGCGCCAGAAACTGTTCGCTGCCACTCGTCACCACCGGTGCCGCATCGACCGCTTCGACGAACTCGCTGACAGTCGTGCCGAACGTCCTGATCTTCAGCCCGTTCATGTCGGCGGGCGTATGCACTTCCTTGCCGACCGTGATCATCGTGATGAAGCCGTAAGGGATCCAGAACAGGGCGTGCGAACCCGTCTCGTTGATCCGGTTGTCCAGCATGGTGCGGATCGGCGCACCGGGCAGGACGGCGCGGTCGAGCTTCTCGCGGGTATCGAAATAGAAGGGCACGGCGAAGACGTTGAGCGCCGGCACCGTACCGGCCAGAATGGATGCCGAAGCGATCCCGATGTCGATCGTGCCGTTGGCCACCGCCTCGTCCATGTGCTGGTCGCTGACGAGAGAGCCGGAATCATAGAACTCGAAGGTAATTTCGCCATTGGTCCGTTTGGTGACGTTCTCCGCGAATTCCTTGATGACCTTCGTCAGGTAGTGATTGTGGGGGACGCTCGTCGCGACGCGCAGAGCACGTTCGGCGGCAAATCCCTGACCTGCGACAGCAAGAATAGCCGCACAAAAAACGGCCATGGCTCTGAACTTCATATGCTCCTCCCGTTCGATTTCCCGCATCAATCAAGCGGAGAGGCCCTCCAGCCTCGTCACCGCCTTAGTGCGCAAACGTGTGCATGAAACATGTCAAATTTGCCGGGTCAGTCAAGTTTCTTTTTGCCTTTCGTCAAAAAAATCCGATCAGGCCGCAGCCGGGCATGGCGACGTTCAGGCGCTGCCGCGAACCATAAGCTTGCCGGGCAGGATGCTGGTTGTCGTCTCGTCGATCGGCACCGTTGCTCCGGCCTCGATCAGGTCCACCACCTCGTTGATCATCCGCGTGATCGGCTGCCGGATCGTGGTCAGCCGATAGGATGTCCAGCCTGCCATGGGGATGTCGTCGAAACCGATGATCGAAAGGTCATCCGGCGTGGAAAATCCCAGCTCGCGCGCCGCATCGATGGCGGCAAGCGCCATGATGTCGTTGCAGCAGAACAGAGCGTCCGGTCGCACCTTGTTCGTCAGCATCGCCTGTGCCGCGGTATAGCCGCCGCGATAGGTGTAACCGCCCGTCGCCTCCGCAAAGAGCGACTGCCCGCCCTCCTGCAGCGCCTCACGAAACCCTGTGATGCGGTCGCGATGCGTCGAAGTATCCGCGACGCCGCCGATAAAGCCGATCCGCCGCCGTTCTCGCGCCATCAGAAATGTCGCGGCATCCCGACCGCCCGCATGATTGTCGCAGGCAACGGCGTTGACGCGAACGTCGCGCTGGATCCGGTTGACCAGCACCACCCTGATGCCATGCTGCCGGCAGGCCAACGCCATGCCGGATGTCAGGCTCGCCGAAGTGACGACCAGCGCGTTGGGTCGGGCTGCCAGGATCTGCGGCGTCAGGTGATCCATGTCGGTGCCGGGCGGGATTGCATAAACAAGCAGCTGCCGTCCGACCGCCTGGAGTGCTTTTGCCAGAGTATCGAGCACAAGCGGATAGAAGGGATTGGCAAGATCGCCGGCGACCAGCGTCACCGTGCCCGCCGAAATCACCTCGGCCGTGCGCCGTGCCGGGCTGGTATAGCCGAGCTGCACCGCCACCTGCAGGATGCGCTGCCTTTTCTCGGGATCGATCGACGATCCGGGAGAGAATGCCCGCGATACCGCGGAGATGGAGACACCCGCCTCATGCGCCACCTGCTTGGCTGTCGGCTTCAATTCCCGCTCCCGTGAAATTTTTTCAAATATCGATGAAAACTTGCATCTCTCATCGCTAGCACATTACCCTTTGCTCCAAAAGGGAGGTATTCAGCCATGGCAATCCGTTATCTGAAACAGGGAAAGGCCGCCGCCGAGCGTGCCGAGGACGATGCGAAAGTCCGGTCTTTGGTCGAGACGACACTCAAGGATATCGAGACACGCGGCGATGCCGCGGTGCACGAACTGTCGGAAAAGTTCGACAACTTCTCTCCGCCATCCTTCCGCCTGACTGCGTCTGAAATCGAGGCCGCGATGGGCAAGGTATCGACCCGCGACATGGAGGACATCAAGTTCGCCCAGGCCCAGATCCGCAGGTTCGCAGAGGCGCAGCGCGCGTCGATGACCGATATCGAGGTCGAAACCATGCCGGGCGTCATTCTCGGCCACCGCAACATCCCGGTCCAGTCGGTCGGCTGCTATGTCCCGGGCGGAAAGTTCCCCATGGTCGCATCGGCCCATATGTCGGTGCTAACGGCGAGTGTCGCCGGCGTGCCGCGTATCGCGGCGGCGGCGCCGGCGCAGAAAGGCGTGCCCCATCCGGCAATCGTCGCCGCGATGCATCTCGGCGGCGCCCATGAGATCTACGTTCTCGGCGGCATCCAGGCGATCGGCGCCATGGCGCTCGGCACCGAGACCATCCGCCCCGTCGATATGCTCGTCGGCCCCGGCAACGCCTTCGTCGCCGAAGCCAAGCGCCAGCTCTACGGCCGCGTCGGCATCGATCTCTTCGCAGGTCCCACCGAAACGATGGTGATCGCCGACGATACCGTAGACGCAGAAATGTGCGCCACCGATCTGCTGGGTCAGGCCGAGCACGGCTACAATTCACCTGCAGTTCTGGTGACCAATTCGGAAAAGCTGGCGAAGGCTACTCTGGAAGAGATCGACCGCATCCTGAAGATCCTGCCGACCACCGAAACCGCTTCCACCTCATGGCGCGACTATGGCGAGGTCATCCTCTGCGACACCTACGAGGAGATCCTGGATGTCGCCAACGACATCGCCTCCGAACACGTCCAGGTGATGACCGATCGCGACGACTGGTTCCTGGAGAACATGCATTCCTACGGCGCGCTCTTCCTCGGCCCGCGCACCAACGTTGCCAACGGTGACAAGGTGATCGGCACCAACCACACGCTGCCGACCAAGAAGGCCGGGCGCTATACCGGCGGGTTGTGGGTCGGCAAGTTCCTCAAGACCCATTCCTACCAAAAGGTGACGACCGACGCGGCAGCGGCCGAGATCGGCGCCTACTGCTCGCGCCTCTGCATGCTCGAAGGTTTTGTAGGCCATGCCGAACAGGCCAATCTCCGCGTCCGCCGTTATGGCGGCCAGAACGTGCCCTATGGCGTTGCCGCCGAATGAGTACGCTGTTTGATCTGACCGGAAAGCGGGCGCTGGTCACCGGCGCGGGCCGCGGCATCGGGCGAGCGATCGCCGAAGGTCTTGCCGAGGCGGGAGCAGAGGTTACGCTCTGCGCCCGCTCGCAGCCCGAGATCGAAACCGCCTGCGCCGAGCTCACAGCAAGAGGGCTGAAAGCCAGCCCCCTCGTTGGTGATGTCACGGATATTGCCGGTTTCCGTAAGCAGATCGAAGCCCAGGCCCCCTTCGACGTCTTCGTCAACAATGCCGGCACCAATCGCCCGAAGCCACTCACAGAGGTGACGGAAGAGGATTACGACGCGGTCTTCGACCTCAACGTCAAGGCCGCGATCTTTGCCGCACAGGCGGTGACATCGATGATGCTCGCAAACGGCATAAAGGGCTCGGTGATCAACATGTCCTCGCAGATGGGCCATGTGGGCGCCGCCAACCGCACGCTCTATTGTGGCTCGAAATGGGCGCTGGAAGGCTTCACCAGGGCCTTGGCCGTCGAACTCGGACCGCGCGGCATCCGCGTCAACACAATTTGCCCGACCTTCATCGAGACGCCGATGACCGCCCCCTATTTCGAAAACGAGGAATTCCGCCGCCAGACACTCTCGAAGATCAAGCTCGGCCGCCTCGGCCAGCCGTCCGACATTGTCGGCGCCGCCATCTTCCTGGCCTCGGACGCCTCGTCGCTGATGACCGGCTCCGCCCTCATGCTCGACGGCGGCTGGACGGCGGACTGATCCGCCGTCCTCAACTCTTCTAACGCTTCGCCTTGACGATCCGCATCAGCATCTCGTCACGCCATGAACGCCGGGCATCGAGATCGCCTGCCGGCAGAACCTCGCGGCGTTCCGCATCCGCCCGCGCCACCGCCTCCGGCACCCAGTCCCGATTGGCCTTCCGCTGACCGGCAAAGCCCGAATACATCGCCCCCAACCGCTCTGCATAATCGGCGAGCCCCTTCGGCGCATTGAGATCGATCGTTTCGAACGGTCCCATGAAGGCCCAGCGCAGGCCGAGCCCGTCACGCACCGTCCGGTCGATATCCTCCGCCGTCGCATACCCTTCCGCATAAAGCGCGAAGGCCTCGTCGAGCAACGCACCCTGCAGACGGTTGAGCACGAAGCCGGGGATCTCGCGCGACAGCGAAACCGCCGACTGCCCGACATCCTCCATCAACTGCCGCGCACGGGCAGCCTCTTCCGGCGCTGTCCAAGGTGTGGGAACGATCTCGACCAGCGGCACGAGATGCGGCGGGTTGACCGGATGCACGACCATCATGCGCGCGCGGTTCTTGCAATCTTCATAGAAGGCGGATCCCGGAAAGCCGGAAGTGGAACTTCCCACAAAGGCATGCGCCGGCAGGAAGGCATCAATGGCGAGGCTCACCTCACGCTTGACGTCGATCCGCTCGAAGGCAGATTCCTGCACGTAGTCGCAGCCTGACACCGCATCGTCGAGATCCCTGGCGAACCGGATACGCGACAGGATCGCTCCCGCGTCGTCGCAGAGCCCGCCCTCGACCAGGTCGGCAACAGCCTTTTCGATCTGAGCACCGATGATCGCCTCGGCATTTTCACGCGCGTCATGGATGACGACCTGCTTTCCGGCCCGCGCGAAGACGATTGCCCAGCCCTGCCCCACCAGACCGGCACCGACAATGGCAACTGTCCTGATTGCATTCATCAATACATTCTCCTAACTCTCGGCAAACAACCATGGTTGGCGGGTTCTGTGCACAGCCTCGAAGGCGGCGACATGTTCCCGCTCGCGGTTGAGGATGATGTCGATTTCCTCCCACCCTTCCATGAACGCCTCGGCTGCCTCGTCGTTCATATCGAGGCGACAGATCTCCTCGTTGTCCACGGTGAATGAGCGGCCGGGTATATCCGCGGAGAAGATCGCACCCCGCTCCGCCTTGATCGCGAGTTCGGCCACGCGTTCCTTATCCAGGCGGATCAGCAGCAGCCCGTTCTTCGCGGCATTGCCAGAAAAAATATCGCCGAAATCCGGCGCGATGACGACACGGATGCCCCAGTCGGTGAGCGCCCAGACCGCCTGCTCCCGCGACGACCCGCAGCCGAAGCCAGGCCCCGCGACCAGAAACTTCGCCGCCTGCCGATCTGCCTTGTTGAACGGAAAGTCCTTCCGCTCCACGCCGTCCGCGTCAAAACGGCGATCATGGAAAAGACAGTCGGCCATGCCGTCGCGATCGATCTTCAGCAGAAAGCGCGCCGGGAATATGATGTCCGTATCGACATTCGGATCGGGCAGTGAAATCGCCTGCGAGGCAACATGGACCAGGGGTTCGCTCATGACCGCACCTCCAGCTTGCGTATGTCGGTGATCGTCCCGGTAATTGCCGCCGCCGCCGCCATTGCCGGCGAAAGGAGATGGGTGCGCCCACCCCGCCCCTGTCGCCCTTCGAAATTGCGGTTGGACGTCGAGGCACAGCGCTGCCCGGGCTTCAGCCGGTCGTCGTTCATTGCCACGCACATGGAACAGCCGGCTTCGCGCCATTCGAAACCGGCATCGATGAAGATACGGTCGAGCCCCTTCTCCTCCGCGGCCTGCTTCACCAGCCCCGATCCCGGCACGACAAGCGCCTGCACATGCGGCGCGACCTTCCGTCCCTTCACGATTTCCGCCGCAGCCTCCAGATCCACCAGTCGCCCGTTAGTGCAGGAACCGATGAAAACCATGTCGACCGGCGTGCCGGCAATCGGCCTTCCGGGCAAAAGCCCCATATAGTCAAGCGCCCGACTGAGGCGGGCCCGTCTCTGCTCATCCTCGATTGTCTCCGGGTCAGGCACCATCCCGTCGATCGCGATCGTATCCTCGGGTGACGTCCCCCAGGTCACGTGCGGGGCGATCCCGCCGGCATCGAGCGTCACCTCGCGATCGAAGACGGCAGCCTCGTCACTCGGCAGACTCCGCCAATAGGAAACAGCCTGATCCCAAAGGTCACCCTTCGGCACCATCGGGCGGCCCTTCAGCCAGTCGAAGGTGATGTCATCAGGCGCCACCAGCGCAACCCGGGCGCCCGCCTCGATCGCCATGTTGCAGAGCGTCATGCGCGCTTCCATTGAAAAGCCGCGCACCACGGGTCCCAGATATTCGATCGCATAGCCCGCCGCGCCGTTGATCCCGACCTTGGCGATGAACGCGAGCGCCACGTCCTTGGCGCTGACGCCCGGCGACAATGTCCCTTCGATACGTACGGCCATGGTGCGCGCCTTGCGCTGGACCAGCGCCTGCGCCGCCATGACAATCCCGCATTCGGACGCGCCCACCCCGAATGCCAGCGTGCCGAATGCCCCATGCGTCGACGTATGGCTGTCCCCGCAGGCGAGCGTCGTGCCCGGCAGAGTAAATCCCTGCTCCGGTCCCATCACATGCACGATGCCCTGCCGGATATCGTTCAGCGGGATGAAGGGAATGCCGTAGCGCTCGACATTTTCGACCAGCCGCGCCGTCTGGGCTCGCGCCTGCGGATCGGCGATCGGTTGGTCGCGATGACGCGTTGGAATGGCATGGTCCGGCACGGCAAGATTTGCCGCCGGCCGATGAACCCCGCAACCCCGCTTGTCGAGCGCCACGAAGGATTGCGGCGTCGACACCTCGTGCAACAGATGGCGATCGACATAGAGAAGCGCGGTCTCATCCGTCAGATATCGTACGACATGGCTGTCCCAGAGCTTTTCGTAGAGGGTGCGGGGCTTGCTCATCCGGCTGTCTCCCGTTTCAGACCGCTTCCGCCCATTCCTTCTCGAACGACCAGATGTCCTCGAAGCCGAGCAGCTTGTTCATTTCGGCGAAGGAGTAGAGATCGATATCGCTGCTGGTCATGCCATTGGCGAGCAGATCGCCATAGGCTTTTTCCAGCGCGCGCGTCACGGCAAGGAAGCCGACGGCCGGGTGGATGGCGATCGCATAACGCATCTCCTTCAAGCGCTCCGCGGAGAGAAGCGGCGTACGCCCGCCATTGACCATGTTGGCGAACATCGGTGCCTTGATGGCGTTGGCCGCATCGATCATCTCCTGCTCGCTTTCCGGCGATTCGACGAAGACGACATCCGCTCCCGCTTCCGCATAGGCCTGCCCACGTTTGATCGCCTCGTCGATCCCGAGCGATGTGCGGCTGTCGGTGCGCGCGATGATCAGGAAATCATCCGACTTGCGCGCCTTGACCGCGACCTCGATCTTGCGCTGCATGTCGGCGATCGGGATCACCCGGCGAAACGGCGTATGGCCGCATTTCTTCGGGAATTCCTGGTCCTCGATCTGGATCGCGGTGACGCCGGCGGCCTCATATCCTTCAACCGTCGTTCGGACGTTCAACAGCCCGCCATAACCCGTATCCGCATCGGCGATGATCGGCTTCTCCGTGCGCTTGCAGATCTGGGCGATCCGCTCGAGCATGTCACGATAGGTGGCGATACCCGCATCCGGAATGCCGAGATAGGACGCGACCGTGCCGTATCCGGTGACATAGAGCGCCTTGAAATCCATGGAGTTTGCCATGAGCGCAGAGATGAGGTCGAAGACGCCGGGAGCAACAACGAAGTCACCGGCCGCAATGGCTTGCTTGAGTCTGGGGTCGGACATGAGGTTTCTCCTTTGGAATGAAATGCGGGATGCGCCTAAGCATCCCTGCCGGCGAGATCCTCGCCCGGCATGAGAGACGAGACGCCCATCCGGCGGCGCTTCCACGAGCCGTAGAAGACCGCGCCGAGCGAAATGACGATGAGCGCGATGATGCCGATCGAGATCGGCCGCTCGATCAGCGGCGACAGGCTGCTTCCGCCAAGCTGCCAGGTGCGGACGAGATTACCTTCCATCATCAGCCCAAGCAGCAGACCGATCACCATCGCCACGACGGAATAACCGTAGCGCTTCATCAGCACGCCGAGGATCGAGAAGACGAGAAGCGTCACCGGGCCGCTGATGCTGGTCGTCAGCGCATAGGAGCCGAGCGCCGTGCAGGTGACGACGGGCGGCAGAAGATAGGCGAGCGGCACGCGCACGATATAGACGACGAAGCGGATGAAGAGGACACCGATTACGGCGAGGATGATCGCCTGGATGAAGCTGCCGGCGATGATCGCGTAGACGACATCCTTCTGGTCGGCGATGAAGCGCGGCCCGCCTGTCACGTTGTGCATGGAGAAGGCACTGAGCATGATCGCGGTTGCCGCACTGGACGGTATCCCGAGCGCCAGAAGCGCCACCATCGAGCCCCCTTCCGAGGACGAGTTGGCCGATTCCGCCGCGATGACGCCATTGGGATTGCCCTTGCCGAAACTGTCGGGATCCTTCGAGAAGCGCTTCGTCAGCGTATAGGAGACAAGATTGGCGATCGACGAGCCGAGGCCCGGCACGACACCGAGGCCTGCGCCCAGCGCGGATCCGCGAAACAGCGTTCCCAGATTATGGCGGATGGAAAAGAAGCCGCTGACGATCTCCCGCGTGCTGACCTTGCGGCTTTCCTGGTCCTTGACGATGTAGTCGCTCTTGACGAGCAGGAAGAGTTCGGACGCTGCAAACAGACCGATCATCGCGGCATTGGAATCGACGCCATCGAGCAGATAGAGCGATCCGAACGTGCCGCGCTCCGTTCCCGCCGAACTCATACCGATCAGCGCCAGCAGCACGCCCAGCGCACCCGCAGTGATCGCTCTCCAGAAACGCCCCTCCGTCATCAGGCCGATCAGCAGCAGACCGACCACCGCGACGAGGAAGAGTTCGGACGCACCGAGCTTCAGCACGACGTGGGACAGCGGCTCCAGGATGAGAAACAGCATCACGTAACCGAATGCCGTCCCGACCGTCGAGGCACTCAGCGACAGGCCCAGCGCCTCGTTGTGCAACCCCTTCTTGGCCATCGGATAGCCATCGAAACAAGTGGCGATGGCAGCCGAGGTCCCGGGCACGTTCATCAGCACGGCAGGTATCGCGCAGCCGAAGCCGCCACCGGTGAAAATTGCCGTCAGGAAGAGAATGGATTCGACGAAATCCATGTAGAGCGTCATCGGCAGGAAGATCGCCATTGCGATCGGGACGGACAGGCCCGGAATGGCGCCGAAGATAAGCCCGATGAAAATTCCGAGCGGCGCGACCACCCAGACCATGGGGGTGGCAAACAGCGATGTGAAAGCGTCGAAAATGGCTTGAATATCGATCATCCGACTACTCCAGGATCAGGGAATAAACGGGAATTCCCATCGGATATTGCAGGATCCAGACAGGACCGAAGCCGACAAGAAGCGAGTAGGCCGCGATGATCGCATAGTTGCGCTTGCCCATCATGATCATCGTTGCCGCGCAGAAGAGAACGCCGGCAATGTCGTATCCGATCGTCTCGAGGCTCAGGATGTAGAGCGTCAGCATCAGGCAGGCGACCGGGACACCGAAGCGCTGGCGCAACGACCCGTCGTTCTCCTCCTCCGGCCCGTCTGCATCCCGCTCCGGATGCAGGAAGAGCCCGACCGCGATGGCAATGATCAGGCCAAGCGCAAGCAGCGCCGTTGGTCCGATCAGCAGCATGTTGATCGTGGTCGGACTGGCCATCCAGGAATTGTGGGCGAACCAGACGACGAATGCAGCGAAGACCAGCAGCAAGCCGAAATGGCCTGCCCTGTTGAGGGTGATGTTCATGATATTGATCCCGTCGCGACGTCAGAGCTGGGGTAGATACTGCTCGAAGATCTCGTAGCTTTTCTTCAGCGAGGCCGCCGTTTCCTCAGGCCCCATCCAGTCACCGCCGATCTCGCCCTTGGCGGCAAATTCGCGGAAATCCGGACGATCGAGCATGCGCCGATAGGCGGCAACCAGCTTTTCATAGACATCCGGATGCTCATCGACGAAGGACTTCTGCACGGAGAGGCAGCGCAGGTCTGCTGCCAGAACCGGCACTTCGACATTGAGCGGCTTCAGCGCCTCGTTGATCGTCGGCGCCGGCCAGCGCGCATCGTCCCGCTCCTCGCGATAGACGGCGAGGGGACGCACCTGGTCCACGATGACATTGCTGCCGAGCGCCGAGATGAAGGTCATCGTCGCCTGGTCGCCGGCAATCGCGGTGCGCATCGGCCCGCCGCCGTCATAGGTGATCCAGTTCACGTTTTCCTTCGGTATCCCGAGCTTCTCCAGCATGATGACCGCCGAGAGATGGCCCCCGTCGCCGGGAATGACCGCACAGCTGACCTTGCCGGGATTGTCGCGGATATCGTTCAGCAGAGCCTCCAGCGTTTGGTAGGGCTGCGCCTTGTTGACGAGCACGACGTAATAGTCCTGCCATTGGCCGTTGATATGATGAAAGTCGTCCCACTTCAGATTGCCCTGCCCGCGCAGGACCGCGGAGATGAGATAGGGATTGACCGGTGCGACCATGGCGATCGAGCCATCGTCCTTCTGGCGTGAAAACCAGGTGAAGCCGAGCGTGCCCGAACCGCCGGAGCGGTTGACGACGGTAACCGGAATATCGCCGAGCTCGGCGGGCAGGAATTGAGCAATGGCACGCGCAAGCCGATCGGCGGATCCACCCGCGTCGAACGGGACAAGCAGCGTCAGCTTGTTATGCGGATAGGCATCCTGCGCCTGAGCCGGCAGGTAACCCAGCCCCGCAGCCAGCGGTGTCGCGCCCGCGATCTTCATGAATGTACGACGATCGAACTGCATGATTTCCTCCCTTGCACGCAAATCCCGTCACCGGCAACGCCTCCACATTGCCAAGGTCAAGAAAGCCGTATTGTATGCAAATGGTCAATCTCCGATCATGTGAATGAAAAATTTTCATGGCATCCAGAGCTGGATGGAAGTCAGGTGAAATGAAGAAAACCCTCGACAAAACAACGGATGGATCTACCGAAGTCGGATCGACGGCCATGCAGCGCGTCTATACGCATATCCGCGATTGCATACTATCCGGAACCTTCAGGACGGCTGAGCGCCTGGGAGAGGTCAACCTTGCAACGGAACTCGGCGTCAGCCGTACGCCGGTCCGGGAGGCGCTCAGAAACCTTGCAGCCGACGGATTCATCGAGCTTCGCCCGCATGCCGGAGCAATCGTCAAACCGTGGAAGCTGGATGAGCTCCTGTCGAGCTTCGTCATCCGGGCCGACATCGAGGCCCAGGCGGCGGCACATGCAGCAAGGCGCATAACGCCTGGTGAGATCGATGAACTTGCCGCTCTCTGCGATCTCATGGAGCAGTCCGACAGCCATGATGAAGCATTGGCGCCGCAATCCCGCAGCACGCTCAATCGACAGCTGCATCTGAGGGTGCTTCAGATATCCGGCCTGGCTTATGCCGAGCGCACGGCCATGCAGCTGATGGACCTTGCGGTGCTGACGATGACCTTCAACCGCTTCGGCGGCGAGGAGGTTCATCGCAGCAACGAGGATCACCGCATCCTCCTTCGCGCCTTCCGCCTGAAGGATGAACTTCTCGCTCATTCGGTGATGCGGACGCACATCCTGACGGCCTCGGCGATTTTGCGGGAGACGGACAGCGGGGATAACGAGGATCGGGCTCGCCGGTGATCCATGCCTCGGCAAACATCGCCTCGGCCCACCCGCGCAATGCCTCGGCATGCTTCGGGCGCCAACATCGCCTTTCGGTCAGGGAGGATCTCCCGCCGGCAGGAGGCCCACTGATCGCGACGATCCGATCCCGTTCCTGCAGAGGCTGCGGGTGCTTTTCAGCGGCTTGCGGCTTCGGCGCTTTGTTGGCGACTAAAACCGCAGCTGTGTTCTGGCGCCTTCTGTCACAAGAAGGTTAGCGTCTGCAGCTTAGGTTGGGCGTGCCTCGGCGACGAACGTCCGTTTCGTGTCTTTGTCATCTTTGGGGAAGGATATTGGTTGCGGGGGCAGGATTTGAACCTGCGGCCTTCAGGTTATGAGCCTGACGAGCTACCGGGCTGCTCCACCCCGCGCCAAGCGCAAACTTTGGTTTGCGCGACTACGCCAACGTCTAGCGTTGGCGGACTGTGCCGGAGCAAAACCGAAGGTTTTGTCTCCTGTAAGGCGGGCAGCAGATCAAGACCTGTGAGCCTGCCTTGGCATTCGATTTCGTTCTGCTTTATCCCTTGAACGACAAAGGGCCGCTTTTGGGGCGGCCCTTTGGTGTTGGCCAGGGGCCGTAGGTTTCGTTCGAGAAGATTGTTTTCC
>NZ_FOKM01000017.1 GCF_900111905.1 Rhizobium sp. NFR07
TCACTTCGCCGTGGAGAGCCACGCGCTCGCGGATCCATTCACTATGGGCCGAGAGCTTGCTGCCAGGCGGATGGCCTTGCCGGGCGGGGCTAAGAGAACCGGATGAACGGTGCAGGATCATCATGTTGTTGACGAACCGAGGCGAAACGCGGAAATGCCGCGCCGCTTCCCGGTTACTGTTGCCTTCATTCACAAACGCAACGACACGCTCACGCAACTCGATCGGATGCGGCTTGCCCATGGCGCTTCTCCTTCCATGGGCAAAGTGAATCACAGATCACACAAAACGGGAATCCCGAATCCGGTTAGCTGCGACACGCTTTAACGCTATTTCAGCCGATCCTGAGGACTGCCGTGACCCGGGATTCATCTCGGAAAATTTCTTCTTGCCGACAACGAAGGAGTCGAAACACCGCTGGCTCGCGGGTTGCACTCACACCCATCCTATGTGCGCAACTGCGGACCGAAAGGGCGGCATCGTGGCCGGCCTCATCCTTGCGAACGACGATCTTGTGTCCGCAACATGAGCGGAAACATCAGGTATTTCGTCCTGATGGTTCTATGGCATGACGGCCGATCTTGCTGTTAAGCAATCTAGCGAGACGCTTGAGCGTTTGGGTAGTGAGGGGAAGTGGCGAGATAGCGCCCCATGTAAACCCTAGTTTGCATTGTTCGGATTTGAAGCCATGTAGATGGCTGTGAAGATGTATAGTGCCAAAGCAAGGGCTGCGTAGCAACCAAATACGATGACGACACCCCTTCCCATCCGGGCTTTCTTCTTGCGTTCTTCGAGCGGCGCTGACTTCCGTTCCAAAGCAGGCTCGTCTTCTGGTCTTACCATTCATAGCCTCCACGCGATGGCAGGCAAACAATGTGTCTGTGACAGAGTTCCGGGCGCATATTCTTTTCTGGTTCGCGGTCGGATCGAGCGGTGACGCTAAGTGCGATGCCCCCGCTCAACGACGATCGAGCAGGGTGACGTGTCGCCGTCAAATCTTCATTAGGCCGTGGAACTTTCGCGACCGAAGTCGGTTCGAGCGCCTCAGCAACTAAGGGGACGCTATGTGTGACGGACGATTTATGCGGCGGAACCTCGCCCAGCTCGCGGAACGAACGCGGCGACAACGATACCTGTCAGCGCTCTCTCAGCACATGGAAAAGCTCCGTGAAATAGAAGCCAATAATTTGTCGACTTGCAAGTGGTCACAGGACCCCGAACCGTCGAAAGACGATGAGTAAGGCGACGGCAGCGATGGAGATACGCTGTACAATATGAGGATCAACGTCCGAGACATTGTGGCCTCTTTCCGATGCGAGGGAGGTAGGCTGCGATGTTGCTGAAAATCAAGTTATCGTCAAATAGAACGACCGCGCGATAGTCGCTTCGACATGAGTGACTAGCTAAAAGGGGATCCAACGGTCGCGTAGGACTTGAGCGAGGTTTGCAAAGTCGCAAGCCCGTAGCGCAGTCGTAAAATGCATCTTGGGAGCCTTGCCGTCATGCTTGATGCGTATATGGATCTTCGTCTGGGTGAAGCACATCGATACGAGCAGGCATAGTGTGCCATTTCCGCGAGGAAGCGAATTATGATGCGCCACTGCCGCCCTGCCGGGCTATTCCAATTGAATCCGCAGCTTTCTGTTTCTCAGCCCAGCGGATACTAGGAAGCGTGCAAGCCCAGCCTTGATGGGCGGGTGGAAGCTGGACTTGCACCTGGGCATTGTGATCGAGGACATTCCCGATCGTGCGCGCGAACTCTCGTCTGACCCGGTGGTTCCACGGGCAATCAAAGATTTGCAATAAATTCGCGAGGCGCTTCAGGATTGGGATCAAGGAAATGCTCAAGTAGCTTGGGTTCATGCACGACAGCCATTGCCTTTTTTCGAGATAGCGATAGAGCGACAAGCCGCTCTGGCGTCTCTAAATGTCTTAGGCCATGGGTTTTCGGGGCACATTTAGTAGCGATTGAGAAGTTGTGACAAAAGTCCTGTTCGCCGGCTAAGGGATAGTATCCATTATAGATGGCGTCGCCGCCAGCGCCGCGGGCTGCTCTCAGCGAGAGGCGGAAACTAGGCGCGGCAGCGGCAGCCCCTCACCAGCGCGCTGGAGCGAGCTTTTCATCGGAAGTTTTGAGGCGGGATGAAACTTTGCCACGGTTGCAGAGTTTGTCGGTGCCCTTGATGACATGAGGTTGAGGATGTCCGAAGTCGCCAAATTGGATGGGAAGAAGATCCTCATCGTCGAGGACGAGTTTTTTCTTGCGGTTGATACCGCGCAATCGCTGGAAGACGCTGGAGCACATGTTCTGGGACCCTGCGGCAATAAGGATGAGGCTCTGCGTATCCTTGCAGAGCATTCCCCAAGCGCTGCCTTGTTAGATATTAATCTCGGCGATGGCTCTGACTTCACGGTGGCTGAGGCGCTTGCAGTGCGCGGAATTCCGTTCGTGTTTATGACAGGCTACGATTTGGAACTTATCCCGCCTCAGTTTGCGGGAGTAGCTCGGCTTCAGAAGCCTATGCGGCTTCGCCAGATCGTTGATGCATTGGAAACGATCATCTAAGTCGCTGACCATGCACGAGGCGAGTCCTGTCGCGAGATCCGCTCGCCTGGGCTTGCGATCCATCGTGGTGATGGCAGAGGCCGTGAAACCATGGACCGGCGGATCCGTTCACGACTCGGACAGGTTTCAAGTGATACCATGCCTGAGATGGATGGAGGTCTGATCATCAACCTGTTACGTGCGCGAGCAGCACGTAAATACACGCGGCAATCAGTTCGGCTGACTCAAACAGAAAGCCTTTGAAGAGATGGTGGGAACACCCGACGTTTTGAAGGAATACAGGGGCAAGCGCATCCTCGTAGTTGAGGATGAGTATTTCTTGGCGGATGAGGTCCGTCAAAAACTTGCAGCTCTGGGCGCAACGGTGGTGGGACCCGTCGCCTCAGTCCGAGATGCGATGGATATGATCGAAGCCTCTGAGATCGATGCGGCCATTCTGGATGTTCACTTGGGAGATGAATTTGTGTTCCCCGTTGCTGACAGGTTAGACGAACTCGATATCCCTTTCGTCTTCGCAACCGGATATGACAGAGCGTTTATTCCAGCTCAATATGCAGGGTTCGCTCTTTGCGAAAAGCCGACCGAACTGGCAAAGATCGCCCGTGCTCTGTGGGACGATGATATCCCGACCTTAAACTAATCATTACGTATTGAGTAACTCGGTGATCCGTTCACGCGCTCTGTTCACGCGGCTTTTCACGGTGCCTGTCGGGCAACCGAAGCGCCTTGCGGCTTCTTCGTAACTAACGCCGTCAATAAAGACGATCTTGATCGCGTCGCGACTGAACTTCGGCAGCGCGGCAATTGCCTTCTCCAGTTCTTGTCCGCGCAGCGACCATTCCTGCTGCGGCTGTACGCAAGCTTTTCGGTCAAGGATGTCGTCCATTCCAACATGTTCGCGTTTCGAAACGCCGAAACGGGTGCAGAACGTGTTGCGCATGATCGTAAACATCCACGATTCGAGCCGAGTGCCCTTCTCGAATTTGTCGAGATTGCTCAGGACTTTCACGACCGTATCCTGGACGAGATCGTCAACGTCGCTAGGAGAGGAGTAAAATCGCCGCGCGAACCTACGAAGCGCTGGCAGGAGTTCGAGCAGTTCTGCTTCAATCTTGGCGTTTTGGCACATCTGATGTTCCCCGTTTACGCACTAACATTTGCCTCCGGAGATTGTTCCTGACTGAGTGCCACAATCAGATGTTTGTGCGCTAGCGTACATAAGCCAGCGGCATTGGGTTAGCGTCATCGTCAATGACTGTACCGATATCGAACGATCTCTTTAGACGTACGGTGTCGCTCCCCTGTCTGACGACAGTGGCCGCGATCTGCCCCACCGTCAGCGTTAAACGTCACTTACCCCGGGTAACAGATCAGCCAGCTGCCCCAGTAGCCAGCGGTGAGACAGCTCAGTATTCATCTTACAGGTTCGTCAAGGTCACGCCGGGTTTTCTTCTGATCCACTGCGCTGATGCGCCAATCACGCTCTCGGTGCACAGAGGCGCCACGTCCCGATCGGCAGCAAAGGCATTCCGACTCTTGCTATCGCGAGTCCCAACCTAGTTGACGTGAATCTTATTGCGATCACCGCCACGCATAAGATTACTCGCCTGCCCTCTTACGACGGCTCCAGATCCTGGGCAGCGAGGTCCCCGGTAGTTCCGAAGCGTCCGAGATGCTTTCAACTGCCGAGTGTACCGATGCCTTCGGATTGCAGGTCCGGTTGCTAACTGCTATGCATAGCATGATTGTTTATTTTCATCTCGCCCGCCCAGCTGCACCGAATTGCGAGCCGGCGTTGATTCTTACGTCAGTTCTTGCTTTCGCTTTCGGGAATTGTAGTGACGATGGTACTTGCCTGTCCTTTTGAGACAAGCACGTTGCCGTGAACGCCGCCCTTGCCCATGTCAACCTCTTCAAGGTTCAGGGAGTCAGATCGCTTTCCCGACTTACCGATCATGGGAGTGGGAAAGGCTCTATCGGATCTGCTTTGCTTGTCGATCATTGAACGTATCCTCCTGGCAACCGATGCGGGAGCGCGATACGATCCCGCTATTCAACAGTGTGACTGGCAGCTAACTGAAGCCCCGAACGTGAGTTCCATTCCTCCTTCAGCCTAACAGCTTGGTACGTTTCCTGACGAACAGCGTTCGCCGCTGCTGGTTCATGACTTTTATTCAGTTGTGCGTGAAGTGCCGTCACCGCCAGGCGGCGGATGCCCCGTTGGCTAGTAGCCGGTCCGGTTTGAGCGATCACTGCTTTAGCAAGTTCGCGCCGCGATTACGTTTTTTTCCAGTTGTCATCGTGGACCAGGGGCGTCAGCCCAGCGCCTGGGCGACTGCGTCGACGTTGATCGGCTTTTCGCAGCGCGGGATATCCGCAAAGCGAGGCGGAAGCGCAGCGTCAACATAGCCTGTCGAAAACACGAACGGGGTGTTTCGATCCATAAGCAGGTCGGCGACCGGATAGGCGAATTCGCCGCCGAGATTGATGTCGAGGATTGCCCAGTCGATCTTGTCCAGTTGCCGGATTAACGCAATCGCCTGCTCCACGGAAGGCACCGGTCCGAGCACCACCGCGCCGGCGTCGCTCAACTGAGTGCGAAGTTCGTCAGCCAGCATATATTCGTCTTCGACGACGAGAATGCGGCGACCTTTCAAAGCGCTCTTAGTCATGACCAGCCTCCGACGTGGTGTCTGATACGGGAATGGAGATGACGCAGTGGACGCCATCTGGTCCGAGGGTGTAAGTTGTTTTCGCACTGAGCTGGTATGGTAATGCCTGCTCGATCAATTCACGGCCTTGCCCAGTGCCACGCGGCGCGCTTCCCTCTGCCGCCATCACCACTCCCCTCTCCCGCCAGTCTATGTGGAGCCACGGCTTGCCTTTGTCGCCAGCGGCTTCGAATGACCAGGCGATTTGGAGGTGCGCATCTGGCTGGCTTAGCGCGCCATACTTGACGGCATTGGTCGCCAGTTCATGGAGGGCCATCGCGAGTGTCTGTACCGTGGACGAGCGCAGCCGCACCCCATTTGGTCCGTTCAACGTCACCTTGTCCGAGGTGACACCCATGGCGGCCAGTTCGGTATGCAGGAGATCCTCGAAGGTTACGCGATCGACGTCATTCAAGCGCGACAGCAGACCCTGGACGCGTGAAAGCGCATCGAGCCGGTCGCGGAAACGAGCCCTGAAGTCAGGAAAATCAGTACTGGCGCGGGCGGTCTTGTCGGCCATCGAGCGAACAACACCGATCAGGTTGCGGGTACGGTGCTGAAGTTCGGCTACCAATACCTTTTGCCGGTCCTCCCATGTACGGCGCTCGGTCGTTTCGATCATTGAGCCGATCATTCTGACGGGTCGCGCAGCCTCGTCGTAGAAGAACCTCCCCCTACCCGACAGCCAGTGTTCCGAGCCGTCTGGGTGCAAGGTGCGAAACTCATGGACGAACTCGGTGTGGTTTTGCATGGCAGCCTGTACTGCCTCCTCTGACACCTGCAGGTCGTCAGGATGGATTCTTGCAACCCACGCCTCGTAACTCGGGTTGACCTCGCCGACAGCGTAACCCTCCATTCGAAAATGTTCATCCGACCAGTGAACCTCGCCGGTCAGGACATTCCAGTCCCAAAGTCCAAGCCGCCCCACCTCGACGGCACTTCGCAGCCGCTCCTCGTTTTGCTCGAGCTGATCCTGGGCGCGTTTCATCTCGGTGATGTCCTGCCCGATACCGCCGATGCGCTCTACCTCCCCGCTCGGTCCGTGAATGGGAAAGTCCGTATCGCGCAGCCAGCGGACGCCGCCGTCGGGACGACGAACACGAAACTCCATGGTGATCTGCTCTCCAGCACAGACCTTGCAGATGCCCTCGCGTACGCGTTCGCGATCTTCCTCCACGATCAGGTTGGTCCAGGTCTGGAGGTCGTCTCCGGCAAGGGCTTCATGGACGGGGAGCCCGTAGATGGTCTCGAATGCAGGGCTCAGGTAATCCCATTGGAGACTTCGGGCGTCCCGCATCCAGATTACGTCCGACGATGCCTCGCCGAACTGGCGCATCCGCGCTTCGCTTTCACGCACGGCAGCTTCCGCCTTCACACGATCGATGGCCGACCGAACCCGGTCGCCGACCTCCCGAATGAGGTAGTCATCCGAGGCGCTCCACGGGCGTGAGGTGGTGTTCTGAACACCAAGAAAGCTGATTTCATCGCGGTCGTCGAACAGGACCAGGTCGGCGAACGCAGCGATCTGACGTTCGCTTAGGTTCGCGCGTGCTGCGTTGTCGAACCTTGGATCCGTCGCCACATCCGAGCTCTTGGTCAAAGTACCCGATCGATAGACACTGAGGAAATTTCGCCCTAGCGGCTCCAGGGAATGCCGTCCGATAATGGACGGCGCATTCGCCGCATATTCGTGGTCGATCTTCAGCTGCCCATCGAAGATTTCGCCGTAGATTACTCGATCGGCACCAAGCTCCTTGCCGAGGTTTCGGATTGCGATCGAAGCGATATCACCAGGCGTCGAAAGGGAGCGTAGGGTGTCTGAGAGGGCCAGCAGGAAACCCTGCCGGTCTTCGTTCAGTTTCCGATCGGTATTGTCCTGGGCAATCTTATAATAGCCTCGCAGGTGGCCGTTATGGTCTCTAAGCGCTATCGTCTGCCCGTCGAGGAAAACCCGCGACCCATCCTTGCGCTGATGCCATCGCATGTCCGCTGCAGCCCCTTCGGCGCGGGCAGTCGACAGTTCACGATCGGGTATACCGGCATTTCGGTCCTCTTCCGTGAAGATGATCTCGCTTGTTTGCCCGATCGCATCCTGAGCCGACCAGCCCAAAATTGCTTCGGATCCGCCCAGCCAGTCGGTGATCCTGTCATTGGCGTCAATAACGATCAGCACATAAGCATGTGCGTTTTCGACAATCAGCCTCAGGCGCTCGTCGGCTGCGCTGAGTGCCGAGACCTTCAACAGCCGGTCGATCACCGGGCCGAGCGTCATGGAATAGGTTTTTAGGAATTCGATATCTTCCTGATCGAATTCGCGTGGCTCACGCGCATCTACCTGCAACACGCCGTAGGGTTTCCGTCCGGGCAGGAAGATCGGCACGTTGACCAGTGCGACGACATGATGATCCGTCAGGAAGGAAGGGAAGACGAACCGTTCTTCGCGAGCAAGGTCATTCGTGATAACCGGCTCTGATTTTTTGATGGCATATGCTTCACACGACCGCTCGCTCAGATCAACCCGTTGATGGCCTACGATACCCTTATCCCAGCCAACGCCGGCTCGAACAATACCCGTGTTCGTCGCTCGCTCAATTTCCAGAACTTTGGCAAGGTCAGCGCCGAGTGCCTCGGCGACCAGCCGGCAGCCTTCTTTGAGGATCTCATCGAGGTCCTCGTGGTCGAGGACGAAGTCCCCGAATTCGGAAAGCGCGCGCTGGCGGCTTACAAATTTGTTCTGAGCGTTCATGACACCCAATGCCTCCTTGCACAGACTGTTCTGGTTCGGGCAGAAAACGTCAGCTTGCTCGCCGCTGTGGCAAACGTATCTGATATAGCAAAACGTTGCGGAAAATCGATCAGCTCTCTCATTGTAATCTGATGGGGGTCGAATTCCTGGCTGTGCCGATCTGCCAATCCGCGCAAAGGATCGATTGCTTGGAAGATCAATTTGTCTCCACAGCAATCTCATACAAACGATGCCTTGGGTGTCGGTTAGTTAATTTTTCAAGATCGTCGGACAAGCGGCGATTGATCACAAAGATCGTTCCTGATTGTCGTCGCGGCGACGCCGGCCTGGCCCATTGCATGGCTGATCTGGTCGAGCCCCTTTACCACGTCGCCCGCAGCATAAAGGCCTCTCACGTCCGTACGCTGGTGATCGTCAACGCGCACGCAGCCCTCCGCCAGAAGGGTCGCTCCGAGCATCTGAGCGAGATCGGATCGGACAGTCGTGCCTAATGCGGGATAGACGGTATCGAATCGTGATCTCGACGTTAGATTACGGACGACGATCGCTTCCTGCTCCAACTCGAATTGAAGTGGTCCGATTTCGATGCGTATCCCAACTTGCGCCAACCGATTCCGTTGCGTGCTGTTTAGGTCGACGCCTTTTGGGCATAACAGTGTGATGTGGGGGGTATAACTTCTGAGAAAAACGGCCTCGTGAAAAGCTCGTTCACCTTGGCCCACAACAGCCACACGCTTATCCGTAATTTCGAAGCCGTCGCATACGGGACAGTAGCGCAAGAGGCCGCGCCTTAGCGCTTCATCATGCATGGCTTTTGGCATCTCGGGTGCCCGATTGGTCACCCCTGTAGCAATAAGAACGGTGCGTGCCTCCAATGTTTTCGCTCCGAACGAGACCACGAATTCACCCTTCTCATGGGTGAGAGCATCGACCCTCCCTTGGCGGATTTGAGCTCCGTATGAGCATGCCTGTGTGCGCATCCTTAGCATCAGATCCGAACCGCTGATGCCGCCTGGGAATCCGGCATGATTGTGTGTGATGGGAATGGTGGCTGCCCTGCCAGATCCGTCATCGAAAACGGTCACCGCCAGATGATAGCGCGCGAGATATATCGCAGCTGTCAGCCCAGCCGGTCCGCCTCCGATGACAGCGCAATCCAACGATCTCGGTTCCGTACTGGTGTTCACTTGCAGAAGCCTCTTTGTACGTTGGCGATGAGAAGGGCAGATGAACCAGCTGGCGCGCTGAAAGTTGCAAACCCTTCCGCGCCGGCCAAATCGGCCGGGATTTCGTGTCACCTGGAACAGCCCGTGCGGACGCAATCGTCGTAATGCCAAGGCAAATCCTGGTCCGTGCGGAGGCCTAGGTTTCGAACATATTCACGGTTCATGCCAGTCGCGGAGGAACTCGCAGGCGTAAGAGATTTGCGGAGAGCCGTGTGAAGGAGCGTTCCGGTACCCGACGCCGCGGCTTCAGTCAGTCGACCTGCCATGCCCGTGCGCTTCGCTTAGCGCTTGCTGCAGCGCGTCTTGCGAAAACGGCTTTGCAAGACGATGCATATCGCTCCGCACGCCGTCGGGAAGTTCTGCATAGCCGGTGGCGAGGATAACGGCGACGGCTAGATATTTCTGCAAAACGACTTCCACCAGTTCCGCCCCTGTCATGTGTGGCATTGCGTGGTCCGATATCAATACGTCAGGCAGTTCCCCATGCTCCAGCAGCATCAGAGCCTCTTGGCCCGACTGCGCCCGCATCGTTGAATGGCCGATGTCTTCCAGCATCAGCACTGTATTCATCAACACCAGGGCATCATCATCTACCACCATGACGGTGAGCGGCTCGACCGCAAGATCCGGCGCCGTTTCAGGGTCGGAACTCTTTGTGTCGTTGAAAGCGTCTGCCAACGCAACGGGCATCCAAAGTTCTGCCGTAGTACCGCAGCCCTGACGAGACTTCAGATTGAGCGCGCCACCTGATTGCGCGAGAAATCCTTGCACCATTGGCAAACCGAGACCAGTACCTTTTCCGACGCCCTTGGTCGTGAAGAAGGGCGTCATGGCCTGCTCGAGGGTCTTGGCATCCATCCCCTCGCCTTCGTCAGCTACTGTTAGACAGACGTAGTCGCCCGCGGGCAGGTCACGGATCTCTTTCGCTTTGACCGCACGCCTGCGACCGCCAATCGTTATCGTGCCGCCGCCTGGCATGGCATCGCGGGCGTTGACAACGAGGTTTAGCAGTGCCGTCGCCAGATGGTTGGGATCTGACATTACCATCGGTAAGCGCAGCGAAAAGGTGGTCGCGATCTCGATCGATCCACCGATCGTCCGCTGAAGCAGGTCGGCCATGCCTTTGACAAGGGCTTGCACGTCGACAGGCTCGAGCTTGAGCTCCTGCTTGCGCGAGAACGCAAGAAGCCGCTGTGTCAGGGATGCACCGCGTTTGGCGCCCAAGATCGCGTTGTCGATCAATTGGACGACGTTTTTGCCCTCAACCGCGCGGCGGCGCGCGATCTCAAGACTGCCAAGGATCGCCGTGAGCAGGTTGTTGAAGTCATGGGCGATGCCACCAGTGAGCTGGCCTACCGCCTCCATCTTCTGTGCCTGGAAAAGTTCCAGCTGTGCCTGTTCAAGCGCCTCTTGCGCGCGACGCTTCTCGGTGATGTCCCGCGTTACTTTCGCAAAGCCGATCAACGCGCCATCGTCACTTCGGATCGCGTCAATGATCACGTTTGCGAAGAACCGGCTTCCATCCTTGCGAACCCGCCAGCCTTCGCGCTCGAACCTGCCTTCAAGGGCCGCAGTTTCCAATGCTACCCGCGGAAGGTCGTCCGCCATGTCCTCTTTGGTATAGAACCTGGAGAAATGCTCACCGATGATCTCTTCCGGCTCGTACCCTTTGATGCGTTGCGCGCCAGCATTCCAACTTGAGACCTTACCTTCAGGATCGAGCATATAGATGGCATAGTCGGTGACACCCTCGACGAGCAGCCGGAATTGCTCCTGGCTGTGCCTGAGGACAGTCTCCGCAACTTTGCGCTCCGACAGGTCGCGGGTGATCTTGGCGAAGCCGAGAAGCTGCCCTGACGGGTCTCGGATTGCGTCGATGACTACATGCGCCCAGAACCGTTCGCCATCCTTGCGAACGCGCCAACCCTCTGCTTCGAACCTCCCATCCTTAGCCGCGGTCTTCAATGCCGTCTGAGGCTTACCTGCCTTGCGATCTTCCGGCGTATAAAATCTGGAGAAATGCTCGCCCAGAATTTCCTGCTCGCTATACCCCTTGAACCGATTAGCGCCGGCATTCCAGCTGCTGACATGACCTTCGGGATCAAGCATATAAATCGCATAGTCGGTGATCGCATCGACGAGCAACCGGTAACGCCCCTCCAATAAATTGGATTGGAGCGAGCTTGTATCAGCGGACATAATTTCCCTTCCGAGCCTTGGCGCGAGCCCCCTAAGCCTTGACCGTTCCCAAGATAAGTAACGTCCGATTTCGTCAACCCAAGTCTTGGTACGGTAAATGACATTTCTGGTGATCCCTAAATTTGCGCTGGTGTCCTCAGCCACTGCGAACCGAAAACTCGATGATCTGGAAGATGTCTTGACGGCCTGATCTGGCAGGGCCCGACGAGATTTTATGCGGGGGGGACGGTCGCTCCGTTGTTTACCCCTGGCGAAGGTAATAACGCCGGTTCACGCAGGTGGTGACTGCTGGTGTTAACCCTGTGCTTGCATCCTCCTGAAAGACGACTTGGAAGCGATGCAGCGATCGTTGGTACGGTATTGGACAGGGAACCCATCTTTCCCTCGGCAAGTTGACGGGCGACCAGACACCAACCCAAGAGGATAACTCAATGGCTTCCACGAAGACGCTCGATGATCTGTTTCTCGACACCCTTAAGGATATCTACTTCGCCGAAAAGCAGATCCTGAAGGCTCTACCCAAAATGGCCCGTGCCGCGCAATCCGAGGAAGGTAAGGCTGGCTTCCTCCAGCACCGTGATGAAACTCAGGGGCAGATCGAGCGCCTGGAGCAGGTCTTTGAATTGCTGGGCAAAGCCGCGCGCGGCAAAACCTGCGAGGCAATCCAGGGTATCATCGCCGAAGGCGAAGAGATCATGGAAGAATTCAAGGACAGCCCTGCCCTAGACGCCGGTCTGATTTCGTCGGCTCAGGCCGTTGAGCATTACGAAATTGCGCGTTATGGCACGTTGATTGAATGGGCCAACCAGCTCGAACTCACCGACGCGGTCCCGTTGTTGCAGGCAAACCTTGAAGAAGAAGAAGCGACCGATGAGAAGCTGACGCAGTTGGCGAAGTCTTCCGCTAACGCCAAGGGCAAAAAGGCCTCCTAAGCCCGAAGAATACGTTCGTCTAGGCCGCCTACGGGCGGCCTTTTCTTTTGGATGAGGTCCGCATGACCCACTTGGTAGAGATTTTCCTCCCTGTCAGCGTTGATGATGCCCAGTCAAAGATCGAGGCTGTTCGTCAGGCACTGGTTGACAAATACGGCGGCGCTACTCTCCACATCAACGCTCCTGCTGAAGGCGTGTGGCAGGATGAAGATACAGTTGAGAGCGACCGTATTGTTGTGGCCGAAGTTATGGCTGAAACGCTCGACATTGCTTGGTGGCGCTCGTATCGGGGCCGACTGGAGGCCACGTTTGATCAGGACGAGATCCTGATACGGTCGACAGAGATCACCCGTCTTTAAAGACGTGAATGTCGAAGCGCGCACACACAGAAAAGCTGGCTCGTTCTGTCCGAGCCAGCTTCTTGTCCACGAGAGCTGCAGGAAGCTGGCGGCTACCTGCGTGCCGACGATGGTCGGTGAGCCAATCATTCCCAGCGCTCGTCGTCAAGCTCGCGACGGGAAGTGGCTCACAAGGCCATATCTTGGTTACTTGTAACCTCTAGCCCGAAGTTCGTCATCACGCGTCACGTGGGTCGTACCAACTGCACCACCAATCCAGGCGGCGATTGCACCGACAGCCGATGCGACGAAGGCGATGATGGCGCCTGTTGCGATGGTGGTTGCTGCAAGCTGGGCGGCTTCGGTTGCTTGCTTCTTGGCCTCTTCGACCGACTGACGATACTGGGTTTCGTACTGCTGGACCTGCTGGCGAGCCTGTTCGACCGGAATATTCTGGGCGCGAGCGAGCGCTTCGGACGCGCGGATGCGTGCTTCCTCAATCTGAGCCTGGTCGCCCGTCAGCATGGCCTTCATAGAGGCGACAGCAGTATCGCGCAAAGCTGCCGGGTCATTGCCGCCGCTGGCATCACGAATGCTCTGTTCGATGCCGGCCATTGGATCAGCTGCCGTGGCAATCGAAGGAGCTGCGGTCGTTGCAGCAGTGGCAGCTGTCGAACTAACACTGGACACGATCCCACCGAGTCCGCTGAATGCGCCGCCGATGATCGCGCCGACCGAGGTCGTCAGGAGATAGACGACGACCAGTGTAGTTACGGCCCATGAAGCCAAGCCATGAAGCGAACCGGTGGAGCGTAGCGGGCGACCTGAAAGACGGCTTGCTACATAACCACCTGCAAAGGCCGCGATGATGCCGCTGGCCAAGAACCAGATCGCGCTCCCGATCGAAAGTGTGCTTGCGGCAGGCGTATCATTGGATGCCGGATCGATAACGGCTGCACCAATGCCAACGCCTAAAAGATTAAGGAGGATGTGGACGGTGAGGGACAAGGCGACGCCTGCAAAAATCGCGCCCCACGACACCTTGTTATAGGCTGCGTTGAGATATGGATCGGTCGTGCGCGTATGCAGCTGCGCGACGGTGACGGGTTCGGTCATAGCTTTATCCTCGTTGCTCACGGCGGTGTGATTGTGGCAGCAACGTGGCGAACTTTATTAGGTTCCCTTGTTTGACGGTTATCCTGACTTTTTCACAAGAGCAGATACGGGAAATCTATTTGAATGAAGGATCGACCGTATTTTACATGATCGAACGCGAGGGCGTATGGTTGCCTTGCAAACGATTATTCGGCCGACCCAAGGCTCATACGAATTATCTAACCAGGATTTTTGCCGAACGGGGATACCTTGTCCGAGTGACTGAAAACTTATGTCTCTTCAAGTAGTATCAAACACCGAATGTCCGTTCTCTCCGCGACGGCGCTCGCAACATATGGCTCTGATCGGCTTGTCGCCGCTAACTCACTCGATTAACACTACCGTCGTGTGGTCGCAGCTCGTTTCGCCCGGGATCCGCATGAATGTGGAATAAGCACCTGCCACGTTAACCGAAGCGACGTGGACACATCTTCGCCGGCCGACGTGACAGCGGGCGTGGTTGTTAGGAACGTGCCCCCAAACCGCGTACCAAAATGGATGAGTGCACGATGGCTTCAGCACCACTTTGAGAACGAGCCCGATGCAATCAATATTCTCGCCTGATCGATGGGTTCGGCGGCTGTTGTCATGCTGGATGTCAGTTCGTGGAATGCGGCTCCTGAGGCTTCCAACTGACATTACTGCATAAGCCTCTTCAACAAGACGAGCGAGATAAAAGCCTTCAGCTCGGCAGTTAGCTTCACCTCGCCCCATCGACAACGGCAACGATCCCAATTAAGTCAACGGCAAGAACGGGGGCGAAAGCTTGCCGCCTTGTGAAATGTGGCGGAGCCTTCTAGCGTGCGGCAGGGGCAGTTGACGGGAAAATACGAGTGATACACACACTTCCGAGACTTGAAACCGGCATTCCAGGGTTGGACGTCGTGCTGGGCGGCGGGCTGGTAACGAGCGCGTCATACATCCTGCAAGGCCACCCGGGGGCAGGAAAAACGATCTTCGCCAATCAAATTGCCTTCAGAGCAGCAGAAAGGGGCGTCAAGGTACTTTACGTGACGCTGCTTGCCGAGACACACGAGCGGCTCTTTCAGGCGCTTGGAACTTTGGACTTTTTCCAAGCAGGACGTCTCGGCGTCGACGTGACTTATGTGAGTGTCTTCCAGACTTTACGCGAAGAAGGCCTGTCGGCCGTCGTAAAGCTCATTCGGCAGGAGATTTCGCGCCAGGGAGCCACTCTGCTGGTTTTCGACGGACTGTTGAACGCGCGCGACCGAGCTGACACCCAGCTTGATGTCAAAACCTTCGTTGCGGAAGTGCAAAGCCAGGCTGCTTTCGTTGGCTGCACTGTGCTGTTTCTAACGAGCAGCCGCATTGAGGAGGAAAGCCCCGAGCACACGATGGTTGACGGGGTTATTGATCTGCATAACGAGCTCAGCGGCGTTCGCGCGGTTCGGCGGCTTCAGGTCAAGAAATCAAGAGGGACGGCTGCACTGGGCGGCTACCACCAGTTCGAGATTACGTCCCAGGGTGTCTCGGTATTTCCGCGTATGGAGGCCGTCCTTGCGCATACCAGCGTCCCTGATCAGGCCCTGCACGGTTCGGTTCCGACGGGAACGCGCGGTTTTGATGCGCTTGTCGGCGGGGGCCTGCCTGAGGGGTCGGTCTCATTAGTGTTCGGACCATCGGGAAGCGGCAAGACCTCGTTCGGCCTCAATTTCTTGTCACTGGCGACGGAAGATGAGCCGGCGCTGCATTTCGGGTTTTACGAGACCACGGCCCGTCTGCGTGCCAAAGCAGCGACGCTCGGTCTGAATCTTGAGGCGCCGATCAACAGCGGTGCGCTTGAGATGCTTTGGAACCCGATGACCGAGAATCTTCTCGATAAGCTTGGGCACCGACTTCTTGATGCCGTGCGTTCACGCGGAGTGAAGCGGTTGTTGATTGACGGGCTAGGAGGCTTCGAGCGCGCTGCGGTCTATCAGCCGCGGATGGTCGAATTTTTCGCAGCACTGACAAACGAATTGCGCGCGCTGAACGTTACCACGATTGCGACTTGGGAACTACGCGACCTGTTCGGACCAACAGTGACTGCCCCGGGATCGGAAGTCTCCAGCCTACTGGATAATCTGGTGATGCTGCGCCATGTAGAAACCGGCTCTCGTTACAGAAGCACCATCTCGGTTTTGAAGGTACGCGACCGGCCGTTCGAACCGGTTATCCACGAGCTCGGCTTCGGGCCAAGGGGGATGGAAGTGCGAGTTGCCCTTGAACCTGTTGCGGGTGCCGCAACGGGATTAGCGCAGGCGACAGTGTGAACATGGGAACGTATAGCTAGTATGCCGCTGATCGTCATAGCCGAGGATGAATTCCTGATCGCTGACGTTCTGGCGATGATGCTGGAAGACGCTGGCTATGAAGTTGCCACAGCAGCTCATGGCAAGGCCGCTTTGGCGCTGGTGAAGGAAAAGCCGCCGGCGCTCGTCATTACCGATTTCATGATGCCGCTGATGACGGGGCTCGAACTTGCGCAAGCGATGCGCGCTGATGCCGCTCTTTCATCCATTCCCATCATGCTTGTGAGCGGCGCGCAGGGAAGCATAGGTCGAGCCCACCCGCACATTTTTGATGTCGTATTGGACAAGCCTTATGAGGAGAAAAAACTCATCTCCACCGTTGTCAGCCTCATTGGTAGCGCTCAAGCGCTGGGCTAACCTCAATCTTCTAAGGCATTAGACGCGCTCGATGGCGTCTCGCATATCATTGATGCCGAATGGTATTTGGAGCACCCTTCCCTCACATTGACTACGGGCTTTCTTCACCTTGAGCTTGCCCGCACCCCCTGCGATCGCAGCGGTTCGTCGTGCTTGAACCTGTCGTGACACTGCCGAGTTAGATAAACGCTTCAAAGCGTCAGGCGGCAAGCAGACGGCTGATAATCTCGCCGGGCACCTCGGTTGAATGCTCATAGCCGATATAACGAAGCTGTTGGTCGTCGTCCTACGAGATCCGGGTCGTCCTTTTTACTCGAGGCATGGTTTAGTCGAGCAGGTTCCGGCGGACACGATACTTAGTTCAGCTTCAGCTCAGCTCGTGCCCGTCGCGATGCCGGTATGGCGCCAGTTGGCAGAGATCACAAGCGGCCGACCGCCCTTGCGCCATAATCAGCCTGTGGCGGCCGGCCAGCGGCGCCCTGACTGATGTAACGCATCCCCCCGTCTACGGTCCCTTCACGAGTATACCACGACGCCGAGGGACCAGGAGGTCATCATAGTCGAGGGTTCAGGTCAGATGGGAAGTGATCTCGCCGGCGCAAGAGTGAAATGAGCGCCCGACAGCCGGCCAAAATGATCTGCAAAAGAAACAAACTCGATGATCACGCAGATGAGAGTTCGGACCCGAGAGACGTTACCTCCTGAAGTCGAGGAGGGGGCCGTAGATTGACCTGCTACCTAGCGCCCTCGCAAGTCAAGAGTGGTCTGAAGAGCTGCCGCGTCTCGACCAATTGAACGGGATTACGGTGGGCAATCGACTTCCCCCACGATGGATACTGGGCGGGCACGCCGGTGCCGCCATCCTTCAACTTCTCAACCAAGTTTGAGCCGCTTTTGCCGGATTGAAGCCGTCATCGTCGGAGGTCGGTGTTTAGACCGGAGGCCCTCGCTTACGGTCGCATGGGTTAGCGCCACTACTACGCCACTATCGACGGCAGGCTTTCAGCGCCCGGCGCATGGAACACGAAAGAGTTATGGACATTTTCCCGAATGCGATCATTCGATCAGAAGTGAAAGTGACGGAGACCACGAATGGGCATCTTTGACGGATTTCTGGGACATGGATCCAACGTTGATCCCGTCGACCTGCAGAAGCGGCTCGAAGGCGTTCTCATCGACGGCGAGACACCAGGCCTCGCGTTTAAAATTATCCGAGACTTCTTCGTGTTCACGCAACACCGGATTATCGTTGTCGATATCCAGGGAATGACGGGAAGCAAGGTGGACTACATGTCGATCCCTTATCGCTCGATAACGCGGTTCTCGGTCGAGACCGCGGGGACCTTTGATCTGGATTCCGAATTGAAGATATGGGTTTCTGGCGCCGATCTCCCAATCAGCAAGACCTTGAAAAAAGGATCGGACGTTCGGGGAATACAAAGGGCGCTGGCTTCTGGGATAATTCGACCGTAGAGCGCCGAAAATCGCGGATGGCGACGAGGCCTAGTGTTGGATTGAGCACCGGTAGCTCGAACGCCATCCATTGGCTCGGAACGCACGACATTAACAGTGGTTCCGGTCGGAGCCGGTGAACGTATGGGCGCCGCGCTCAAGGTCTTTTGTCGTGGCGACTCCTACTTAAATCGGACAGCCGTCTGGTTTTAGGATACGTTGCAATTATGCGGGGGCATGCACTCAAACCCTCTAGAAGGGAAATGGCTTGAACTCGATCATACCGGTAGGCTTTGGCCTTGAGTGGGAATTTGTCGTCTTCGTGGAAGATGGACTAAAAGACAGGCCGATTAACGGCCCAAGAGAAGCCTTGAAATATCTTCATGAGGATGTCCGGCTGCAAACCGGTCGTCCCTACCGAAGCGCGGTAGCAGATTGCAACAATGCCCTCCGCTACCGCCTTGATGCAGAGATCGCGCGGAACTCCTTCGTTGCCGCATATGCCGATTATATGGTGAGAAAACGCGGCTGAAGGCGATCTCGGACGCGACCGTCGTTGCCTTGATGGAGGCTCGCCGCACGGACAATCATCACCGGCGGGCGGCGCGCGTGTCCAAATGCGCTCTCGTCAACTTTCTTTGGACAGCTTCTTGCCCAGGGGCGCCTATAGATGGAAAAGCGATGCACTCTGGTTTCGACGACCATAAAAAAAGCCTCGCCCCGCTCCTTCTTTGCGCAGAAACAAAAGCATCTGCCCTCCTGAGAACGAACCATTCTTGGTGAGCAGCAAAGAGGCCCGGTCCAAACGACCGGGCCTCTTTCGGATTCATAGGTCTAAGACTATTAGTTCGATTGAGCGGGCGCTGACGGCGCCGGAGTTGCCGGTGTGGCGGGTGACGGTGTTGCAGGCGCGCTTGTGTTGGCTGGCGGAGTTGCGGGTGCGGTCGCTGTACCCGTATCACTCGGTGCTCGTGTCATGAGCACGACGGCAAGGATAACGACGACGACCACGACTATTCCGATAATGACGTTTCTATTCATTGAGTTCCTCCCTAAGCCGTAACGGCACAATGCTAGGTAGGCTTGGTCAGCAAATTGTCCACCAGCCAACGCAACACGTCGACGTCAGCATCCCAATGTCTCTGACGCCGGTAGTAAGGCCTGACCGAGAGTAAACATCATCCCCTGCCTGTCAAACCGAGCCGCGAGTGACGTATACTGGTAAGGCAAAGAGCAGAAAAGCAGCTGCTGCAGCGCCTGAAGTCGTTTGAGATGATCTGCATCCACTCCGATAGAGTAAGGCGGCGCCACCCCCCATGGTTGCTTTACAACAATTCAGCATTAGTCATATAAAATTTATTAACCACCTTGCTCCGCACTGCTTACTCAGCATGCTGTAGAAAGAGTGGTTCTCTTTGCGTCTACGGAAACTTCGCACGAGACTGGTTGTGACCTCAAATCTTGACTTTGACACCGCTGCCGACTTTTTGTCCGTTTTGGCCAACGGCAACCGCTTACAGATATTCAGACGTCTCACCGACCGTGAGTGGGACGTTGGTTCGCTGGCCAAGGAGCTCAACCTGAGCCAGTCCGCGCTATCCCAACATCTTAAGCGAATGCGAGAGTTGAAGCTGGTGGAGACGCGTCGCGAGGCCCAAACCATCTTCTACTATTGCCAGAGCGCTGCGGTGGTGAAAATTCTCCTAGTGTTGTCAGACATCGCTGAGACGGACGGAGGCGGCTCAGAGCTCGCGGCCTAGCTTTCGCCGTCGCCGGAATAGGATTGTTAACGCAGCGGATACGTCATGCAATCATCGCTCCCGAGCTTTCGCCGGAACGTCCCTTAGAAAAGCGTCTTCCGCCGGTCCCAGATGCGCGCGGGCCAGTGACAAAAACTGCTCGCCGGTTAAAGTATCCTCGTCAGAGAGGAACTATAATGTCTGAACCTTCGAAAACCGCCCTCGCCGATATTGTCAGATACCATTTTGTCGAGATCGAAAACTATGCAGCAGCTCAATATCCGGGCGACAGTGAGCTAGGCCTGGGCATCGCCGATTTGAGACAGGCCCTCAATGATTACTTCGGCGCAATTAGCTTAAGCAAGCTCGGCCCGAAGGGCAGTCAAACATCGGCTGCTCCTGTCGTTCAAACCACGCCCGATCAGTCTTAGACGTTCCCAGGGGGCAATCCTTTGAATGGAGCTGACTGTTTCAGCTAGAAGCGGTCCTGCGCCCCAGGCGCTGTTCTTCGCCGGGTCGTGCGCGATAGGAAGTAGCCATCTATCGAGTGCGGTGACCGCTCTGACGTTACCGGTGCTGCGCTCTCACGTTGTTCTCGCGCCGTGATGTGAGCGCCTATCCATAGACAAGCGACGAGAATTGCTCCTTAGAGACTAGATCGGAAGTTCCAACGCTGAGGAAGTCTGTACGTCATGTCCATCGGGATCGGCTAGACGATGTCATAGCGCAGATCGTCTGGAAAAGTCTTCGGCCGGGAGACTGGGTAAATGAGGTTGCAGAGCTTACCCCATCTGGAGCAGAACTACGTTGCATCGGGCACTGGGACTGGATCCGGTTCGACCATCCCAATGCCGAAATCAAGATGCTTGATGAGGTGGGGCATATGACCCACCATGCCTATCCAGAAACCTGCAGGCCTGACGGAACCTGTCGGTCAGGTTATGGACTACTCAGGAACGGGACAGACCCAAGCCGGCCACGCTGCGCAGGGCTAATGGCTCGCTCGAGCGTTTTGTCAGCTGGCCGCAACCTTGCGATCCGGGAGTTTCCAACCCGGACGCGGAAAGTGACAGGTGTATCCGTTCGGAATGCGCTGCAGATAATCCTGGTGCTCCGGCTCGGCTTCCCAGAACTCACCGACAGGGGTCACCTCGGTGACGACCTTGCCAGGCCAGATGCCGGAAGCGTCAACATCAGCGATCGTATCTCTCGCGACCATCTCCTGCTGTGAGTTGGTGAAGAAGATTGCGGAACGATAACTGGTCCCCAGATCGTTGCCTTGGCGGTTCAGCGTGCTGGGGTCGTGGATCTGAAAGAAGAATTCCAAAAGATTGCGGAAGCTCGTCATCTCTGGATCGAAGTTGATCTCGATCGCTTCCGCGTGACCGTCATGGTTCCGGTAGGTCGCGTTCTCGACATAACCTCCAGTATAACCTACGCGGGTGGATTTCACGCCGGGGAGTCGGCGAATGAGATCCTGCATTCCCCAGAAGCATCCACCTGCCAGGACTGCGCGTTCAGTACTCATGACTAACTCCCTGTGTGCTGTGTCTGAGGAAGATATGGGAATTGGCGCACACACGAACCAGTCCGCCGTGGCACAATGGGAGCCAAAGCAAATCGATGCGAGGTTTAGTCATTAGAGCCGCCGACAGCGTTCACTCCATAAAGCGTGATGATCTGAGCAGCCCCATTAGGGTCCCGGGAGGCTTCAGCCAGAACTGCAGAACTCAGTCGAGTATCACCTGTGATTTCCCGACCTGTCCATTCCGGAATGTCGAAGTCTTCGCTTTCGGCGCCTAGCTCGATTTCAGCCGTCACAAGGCCCAGCAACGGTCCAAGATACTCATCGACCTGCCAAAGATGCTCTCCCACCTTCACCTCGTGCCTCAGCTTCTCCAGCCCAGGCCCTTTTGCAAACTCGGAGATTATACCTTGGGCGTCATCACTCGTCAGGCTGACATGATATTCACTGCGGGCAGCGCCATGACGCTCCCCCTTCAGGGTCAGTGTCGGCTGATCCTCGCAAAGCCGCACCCTGGCCTTACCTCCCTCGAAACGAGCAATCAGATGATCCTCGATGTGCCGGCTGGCGGCTGCCTCTCCCCTCCATGTGTCGTTTACTACCAAATATTTTCGCTCGACTTCCAACGCCATCGGACGTCCTCCATTGTTCGCGTCCGATAGCGCGGTTGTCAGGAAAAAGTTCCGCTGCGCAGCGATGGAACGCGGACCGTCGTCAAGGAGTTGAAGAGAATATAATGGAGGTCTGAAACAATGGATATCAAGTTGTATCTCATCGGAAGCACGGTCCTAACCACTACCTGGGTTGGCGGAATGGTCGTTCTGCTGGCGGCCGCCATGTAAGGCTGTAGCGGTCGGCTAATTCTATGGGCTGTCCGAAAAGAACAGTGCGACTTTGCTGTCTTCTCCTGTCCTTGGAAACGTCGCTCAGTCTAATGCAAAACGGCAGCCTACCATCAGGACGGCCTCTCCATGGAGCGATCGCCCTCCTACTGATCGATATAAACTTGGGCAATTATCGAAGCTTTACGGCTTGGCGCGGCCTAACCGCCCGACATTTTTGTCGAAAAGACCGGCCTTTCCTTGCTCAGTTCATAGGCCATTCATTTACTCCGGGCCTTTCTCCTGAAGTTCGCTTTCAGTCGCATCCTCGTCTTATTTCGCAAGATCATTGAGATCATCACGCTAAACGCTCGCGGCATTTAGCGTGTAGCGCAGAAGATCTCGACGCAGACGAACAAGAAACGCGCGATGCCTACGCTCTCCACCAAGCCAGCCCGGAACCTCCGGTCTCGAAAAATGTTGCACCGGCAGTCACTATCGAGAGGACAAGAAAATGGCGAACAGCAAGTCTCCGGCTGTCAACTCCCTCCAAAACGAACAGGCTTCGCAACGCTTCGATCCAGATCCTTTGCAAGAAGGGCCGGAGGATACGTTGCTGGCATCCGATCCGGTCTCGGCGGGTAAGTCGTTTCCCGCTGGGGCAACATTGGTGAGCCAGGATGAAGATACCGCGTCAGATGCGCCGCGAGTCGACGAGGCTTTGGAAGCAATACTGGAAAACCGCAATAGTCCCTATGTCGAAACCCGCGAGCATGTTGCGGCAGCGCGGGATCAGATCGACAGCATTCGAGATCGAACGGCAGCCGACATCCGCAGCCGGATCCGGAACAATCCATGGCGGGCTGTCGGAATCGCCTCTTTGGCGGGCTTTCTTTTTGGCCTGAGCCGGTGATTAGCCCGGGCGCCACGTTCTTCTGAGGGTTCCTTGTACGCTGCCGTACAGGAACCGTTTCTGACGACCACCATTTTCCCGAGGTTAGTGGTGTGGCCCCCCGCGCGCACCTTTTAAACTATATCAACATCGACGGAGGACGACTATGGCTAGCGCCAAAACTCTCGACGACCTGTTTCTCGACACCCTGAAGGACATCTACTTTGCGGAAAAGCAGATCCTGAAGGCGCTGCCTAAGATGGCCCGCGCCTCGCAGTCCGAAGAAGGCAAACAAGGATTCTTGCACCATCGCGAGGAAACGCAGGGCCAAATCGAGCGCCTCGAGCAGGTGTTCGAGCTTCTTGGCAAGTCGGCGCGTGGCAAAACCTGCGAGGCGATCCAGGGCATCATCGCCGAAGGCGAAGAGATTATCGAAGAATTCAGTGGCTCGCCCGCGCTCGATGCCGGCCTCATTTCGTCCGCTCAGGCAGTCGAACATTACGAGATTGCACGCTATGGCACGCTGATCGAGTGGGCCAAGCAGCTCGGCCTGAACGACGCGATACCGCTTTTGGAAGAGAACTTGTCTGAAGAGGTAGCGACCGACAAGAAGCTGACCGCTCTTGCGAAAGCCTCAGCCAACAGCAAGGGCAAGAAAGCTGCCTGACCGACCTAAAAGTGAAAGGCTGCCCACAGGGCGGCCTTTTTTAGTTTTCCAACTCGAGGACCGGCATATGGCCAAGCAGACAAAATCACCCACCGAACAAGTCGTTATTCACGATCAGACGATATCCCGCGGTCAGGGCGGCGAACTCCACCAGACGGCGGAAGATGGCTTCGACGTGCTGACGACATCGCAGGGCACTCCGGTCGCCGACGATCAGAATACATTGCGTGTGGGGCCCCGGGGCCCGGCTCTAATGGAGGATTTCCACTTCCGGGAAAAGATTTTCCATTTCGATCACGAGCGAATCCCGGAGCGGGTCGTTCACGCGCGGGGATATGGCGCGCACGGTTTTTTCGAGACGTATGACTCTCTTGCCAAATATACCCGCGCCGATGTGTTCCAGCGCGCCGGAGAGAAGACACCGGTTTTCGTCAGGTTCTCCACGGTTGCCGGTAACAAGGGCTCGGCGGATCTCGCGCGCGATGTGCGCGGCTTCGCCGTCAAGATGTACACCAAAGAAGGCAACTGGGATCTGGTCGGCAATAACATCCCGGTGTTCTTCATCCAGGATGCGATCAAGTTTCCTGATCTCATTCATGCGGCAAAGCAGGAGCCCGACCGCGCCTTTCCGCAAGCCCAGACGGCACATGACAACTTCTGGGATTTCATCAGCCTGACGCCCGAGAGCATGCACATGGTTATGTGGATCATGTCGGATCGGACGATCCCGCGATCGCTCCGCTTCATGGAAGGATTCGGCGTCCACACCTTCCGCTTCATCAACGACAAAGAAGAGTCCACCTTCGTGAAGTTTCACTGGAAGCCGAAGCTCGGCCTGCAGTCTGTCGCGTGGAACGAGGCAGTCAAGATCAACGGTGCGGACCCTGACTTCCACCGTCGAGATTTGTGGCAAGCGATCCAGTCTGGCGAGTTTCCAGAATGGGAGCTCGGGGTTCAGCTCTTTGATCAGGAATTTGCGGACAGCTTCGATTTCGACATTCTCGATCCGACCAAGATCATTCCGGAGGAGGTCCTGCCTGTGAAGCCGATCGGACGGCTTGTTCTGGACCGCATGCCGGATAATTTCTTTGCGGAAACCGAGCAGGTCGCCTTCATGACCCAGAACGTGCCGCCGGGAATCGGCTTCAGCAACGATCCTCTGCTTCAGGGCCGCAATTTCTCTTATCTCGATACCCAGCTTAAACGCCTGGGCGGCCCCAATTTCACTCACCTGCCGATCAATGCCCCCAAGTGTCCCTTCGCGCATTTCCAGCAGGACGGCCACATGGCGATGCGCAACCCGGTCGGTCGGATCAACTATGAGCCAAACTCGTTCGGGGAAGGCCCGCGAGAGAGCAAGGCTCGCGGCTACCGCCATTTCCCAGCGGAAGAAACCGGCACCAAGGTTCAGCTTCGTCCTGAGAGCTTCGCCGACCATTACAGCCAGGCGCGGCAGTTTTTCATCAGTCAGACACCACCGGAACAGCGTCATATCATCATGGCGCTCACCTTTGAATTAAGCAAAGTCGAGACCGTCGCGATCCGCGAGCGCATGGTTTCCCACTTGGTCAACATCGACGAAACGCTTGCATCGGAAGTCGCTCATCGGTTGGGAATGAGCAGCGTGCCGAAGGCTGCGTCTTCAGCTGTAGCCACCAGACAGGATCTCGAACCCTCGCCCGCTCTGAGCATTGTCGAGCGCGGGCCGAAGAGGTTCGAGGGGCGTAAGCTCGGCCTTCTCGTCACTGACGGCGTCGATGCGAAACTGCTCAACGGTCTGATAAGCGCAGTTTTAAAGGAAAAGGGGGTAGTTGAGCTCGTCGCCCCCAAGGTAGGCGGCGTGACAGCGTCAGACGGCACTTTCATCGTCGCGCAGCACATGATCGATGGCGGCCCCTCGGTATTGTTCGATGCCGTGGCACTGCTCGTCTCCGAAGCGGGTGTCGAGGACCTGGTGAAAGAGGCAACGGCACGCGATTTCGTGGCGGACGCATTCCAGCACTGCAAGTTCATCGGCTATAACGGCGCCGCCCTATCTCTTCTTGAAAAGGCTGGCATCGCAAAGGACATGGATGAAGGCGTCCTGGAACTCTCGAGCGCGGCAGCGCTGACAGCGTTTGTCGCAGAGCTTGGCAAGCTTCGAGTGTGGGGGCGGGAGCCCTCAGTGAAACTTGGCCAGACCTCGACGCCTGTCGCGTGATCTAAAATTGACCGGCACGGGGCTTCTCCCCGTGCCGGCCATCCGGAATTGCTGGACAGAGACGACGGGTGGCGGCTAGCACCTATTTTGCGGAGGCCGACCAGTCCGGCTGCGGTGGGTAGATCCTACGCGCCCCCCCTTGAAAGCAAGGCCTCCGCTTGCATTATGCAGCGTTTCGGGCGGGCTGACCTTGGCGCATCTGCTCGCCGAGAGCTGGCGCGAGGATTACGGTTGTCGGCGGCAAACCTGGGTGGATATTTGAAGATAGGAAGCTGAGACTGGCAACAGTTTAGGCAGTCTTCGATATTCGTGGTGCTGGTAGCGTGCAACGCATGCGCTCTTTCATACCATTTGACTAATATTCGCGCATCGAGGGGAACTTGCCCCGTGGTGCGACGTTCTCTTGCGGCAAATCTGTAGGGAGTTAAACAAATGTCTGGTCCAAACGTACGATGGAATGAGCCTGTGGAAATTGCTTTCCCGTCCGGTTCGCACAGGGTCAACGGTCCGTTTGAGGCGCTCGCGCACATGACGGAAAACTGGCCTGCTGCGCAGGGAATTGATTTCGTCCGGGCCCGCAGTGCTTGCCGCGGAGCGCTCGCCGGTCACAGGACGATCGATGAAGCGCGAATTGCTTTCGAAGCGGCTGCCACGGAAGCTCGCAAACAGTTCGATCTGCGTCGACATTAAAAGGCATTAGAGCATTGGGCAGGATTGCCCAATGCTCATTCGCATTATCTAACCAGGTAGATTACTTGTCGAGATCCTGAGCCATCTTGTAGTGATGCTCAAGCGCCGGCAGCGTCTTCGCAGCCCAGGCTTTCAGATCGGCGTTCTCGCCTTCTTCGGCGTAGCGCTTGAACAGATCGACGGCATCTTCATGGGCTTCCACCTGATCGTCGATGTATTCCTCGTTGAACTCAGCGCCGTCCAGCTTGGCGAGTTCATCGACCTCTTCCTTGTGGTCTTCAGTCAGGGCCGTGACCGGATTGCCTTGCACCTTGCCGCTGGTCAGCAGCGCCTTGAGCTCGGCAGTGGTCTTCTCGTGCCCGGTGATCATCTGCTGCGCGAACGCCTTGGTGGGTTCGTCACCCTTCTGAAGCGCAAGCTTGCTGGACTCGATCTCGAACATATCGCTGGCGGACGCCTGAAGGATGAAGTCTTCGGTCTTCGGCGCGACACCGAGCGCCGAGTTTACGCCGGTCGATTCCGTGGCGGACTGGGCGAACGCGCCGGAAGCCGTCAGTACGAATGCGGAGGCGATTAGGATCTTTTTCATGAGGTCTCTCCTGTTGTTTCGCGCCTACAACCCGGAATTCCGCCGTGGGTTCCCGTTAAACGTTTTTGACGAAAGATTAATCACCCGGAACCGGGCTCGTGTCGCTGCCGTCGTTTCACTTTTCGTCGAGCGTCGCGGAGCTCCTCGAGCGTCGGCTGCCACCAGCCACGGCCCCGCTCATACTCTCCAGGCTCGGCTCGTGCGGGCCATGTGTGCACCAGTTCGTCTGCGGTCGGCACGCGCCATGTGGCCCAGATGTATTTGTCGCCGGCATGCGGATAGAATTCGGCGACCTCATCTGCATCGACCAGTTCGCCCGTCGTCTCGGTGATGATGACGATACCGTACCTGGTAGTCGCAATGGGACGGTCAGGTGGTGGCAGGTCATCGCTCGGTACCGGCAGGCGCTTTTTGCGGCGCTCCATGGACCGGCGCTTCGACTGCGCTTCCTCCTCGGTCCCCCTCCTGGCTTCGGCACGCTTGCGGCGTTCCTCGGGCTCGTTCCGTTTCGCGGCCTCCTCGATCGTCTCCCATCGGTGCTGCAGTTCGTCGTAGGAGGCGTATGGAACCTCCCATGCCTTTTCGTCGTCATTCCACCGCGCGAACGGGATCTGTCTCAGCTCTTCGACGACAGTTCGCGAATACGGTGTGCGGATGCGAAAGCCGCGGTCGTAGACTGACAGGTATGGGCTGAGAATGGGTTCGAATTGATAGGCGTCGCGACCGCGCTCTTCCTCGTAGGGGGTCCTTCGGGCAGCTTCGCTCGCCAACCAGTGTTCGATACGGCGCCGGGCGGTCGTCCCGGGCACCGTCCACGCTTGAAGGCTATCGCTCCAGCGGGCACGGGGGAATGTCTCGCGGAATCGCGCGACAGTCAGCCGGTCAAACGCGAACGACACCGTTTCCGGCTCGGGATGGGATCCCGTCTCTTTGTCAGCTTCACCTGCCATTTCCAGGAAACGTCCGTCGAAGGCTGCAGTTTCCATCACAAGAGCGACTTCTGCAGGAAGTGGAGCGCTCTCTCCGCACCGCCGGGCGAGATTGTATGGCCGACGGCCGGGAGGATATCGAGTTCAACATGGAATCCTACCGCGCCGAGCTGGGTGGCAGCCATAGTGGACGCTACCGCAGGAATCGTTTGGTCATCCTTCCCGTGGAGCAACAGGATGGGTGTCCGGTTGCTTTCGGAGGAAATCTGCATCGGTGCGAGAAGGCCCGCGAAGGAGACGAGCGCGCCCACCTGCCATCGGCCGGAAGAGACGGCATCGAGCGCTACGATGGCACCCTGCGAAACGCCGACGAAGGCGATACGCTCACGGGAGCCTTCGAACCCTTCTCTCCTGACGATGTCGGTGACGACTTGGTCGAAGCCTTCACGCGCGGATCGAATGTTCTCGGGAGCAAGCGGATTGCCGTCAATACGGAACCACTGATGCCCCCGCCATTGTGTGAACGGAGCATCCGGGGCGGCGAAGCGTGCACCGGGGAGCGCGGAACGCCATGAACTGGCAAGCGGCATCAACTGTGCGCCGGAGGCACCGATGCCGTGGAAGAAGATGACGAGACTATCCTGCGCTATCATGCCGATCCTGCTGTTGGGGGGAAGACACGCCAAGGGCGCTCGACCGTTGCCGGGAGCGCCCTACCCCGCGCACAGTCATCGACGCGCGACGGAGAGGTCGCTGCGGAGGCTGCGCTGATTGCGGGGCGGCATGGTTTAGGTGGTGCTTGCAAAGCCCGTATGCAAGGCGGCACTCATGCACCAGGGAGATACCTGTCATTCATCCTATGCAGTTGAAGTTACGTGCGCGCTCAACCAGTTAGGAGGTAACCCTTACAGAACGTGAAGATGATGACATGGTAAGCAGGATCCGCAGGACTCTGACCGTGGAAGAACGCGCGGCAGCATTCGAGCATACGAACAAGGTGGCGCAGGAAGCGGCTGAGGAGGAGCGACTCCGCCGTGAAGAAAAGAGCGCCAAGCTACGCGCGCTTCGGATTGCCGCCTCCGGTGCTTCTCCAAAATAGCCTCCCATTCTTCGAATGGACCAGCCTTATCTCTCCCGAGCTCAAGACCAACTAGACCGGAGTTTCCATATGGGTCACACATCCAATCCCCAGCTTGCACGCGCCGATGATAGCCTGGCCTCGCGACGCCTCGCCAAAGGATATAGCCTGGAGGATCTCGCGATTGCGACGGGCCTCACTACACACGAGATTGTCAGTGCCGAGAACGGCGGCGGGCCAGCAAACTACGTCCAGCGCATCGAAAGCGTGCTTCGATAAAAGTGGTTCGTCAAGAAAATGAGAACGACGACAGGCCTTGCCACGTCGAAAGATACCGAGACTATAGGATTGCCGTATAAATCCCGGGCGGCAGTTTTTCGGAATTATGGAGCAACTACAACCATCTCGTGGCGAAGCTTTTTGTTGCCAAATAAACGACATAGGCATTGAAAATGCCTATGTCGGCTCCCTGATCTCATTCGAATAGCTCGGCGTGTGTGCCAGTCGCTACAAATACGATTAGGTTCTTCTTTTCCTCAACGCTATAGATGAGAAGAAAATCTCCGCCAACATGGCACTCGCGGTGATCATCCCATTCCCCGTTTAGTTCGTGATCTTTGTATTCCGGCGGAAGTGGAGCATCATTTGCCATCAAAAGAAGCATGAGAGTTTTCAACGCTCCCATGTCGTACCGTCCGGACCGTGACATTCGCTCCCGGTCTTTCAGAAACTGCTTTGAATGACTAGAGACCCGTGGAAGCGAGGCCCGTTTTGTCGAAGCGGGCCTCGACCGCTTGTTACTTGGCAACCTTGCGGCCCTCAAGAGAACTGAACAGTTCGTCTGCGCTGTCGAATACCTTGCCGTGGCCAGCCTTGATAGCTCTCGCCTCTTCCATCGCAGCGATTGTTCTCGCGTTGGGACGGGTCAATTCTACCGGGAGAGCCTTATCACGGTGGATTCGGGTCATTACTATACGGATGATATCCGAGGGAGTTAGGCCCAGACTATCAAGCACTAAGGTGGCACCCTCTTTCACCGAAGGATCGATGCGGGCTCGCACATACGCATTTGCCGAATCTTTCTTACAATTCTATCTACACGTATGTAGCTCAATTGAGCATCATTTTCAAGTTCGCGGCGGCACTGGATCTCAATGCTAGGAATCGATAGCCCCAGTCATCGGGTCCATGAGCAGAGCGGGTTAATCCGGGAAGAGGTTGATATCTAAAACCCGATGAAACGGTAAGTCTCATGCCCAGTGGCAGTTGCTACCTAGTACCGCAATTTTGCCGTGATCTCACCGTCTGGAAGAAACGCTGTTCTAGGTCTCGGCGCGCGACAGCCTCGCTCGACCGCGGTTGGGGGTGTTGCCGTCTGTCTCGACCGTTCGAAGACCGCGGTCGATCATCTCTTGGACAGGACCGACATTCTCTCGATCCGGACATTTTTGTGTCTACCAATTGACCGGTCGTCACTTAATCCTGAGGCCACCCCACCTATCTGCGAGCTTAGGAAGGTAGGAGCAGTGAGGCCGTGCCATTCCGGTCTGACACCTCGACATAAGGCAGCCAGTGCGGGTTGCCAGTCTCGCCATTCCGGTTCACCCAGACGGCGCGCAAGCCGAGTTCGTGGCATGCCTTCATGTCCGTATACATCCCATCGCCACGTGGACCGTTCGCGCCGGTTCTACACCCATCATATGCCATGCTCGAATAGGTGTCGCGATGGCTTATAGGCTCTAGCCTGCTCAGATGTGATTGTGTAGTCAAAAGGCACGCCTATCGTCGCCGCGGTCGGCCCGATGAGATCCTCGTCAGAATTCGTGAAGATCGCGAGCTTGAAGCGCTCGCGCAACCGCCAAAGGCCCATTTGCCGCATCGGCATGGGGACCCATTTTTGAAGGTGCGAGAGACCGGGCCAATCCTTCTGTAGATAATGGGAAAAGAAGAAACCCGCCGCGACGCAGCCCGGGCTGACATGGGAATGAGAAATGCGTAGAGACCGCAGCGCCGGGATAGTCGGGCGCCAGTCATTCGGTGACCTTCGGAACTGTCTTCGTTCTTCTTCAGGCATCGTGAGAATTTTCGGCGCTGCGGGGTAACTTGAGATTGCGGAATTGAGCCGCCGGGGCTTGGGAGGAGGATGGGTTGCGCCCGGCGGCCGGACTCAAACGGCTCAGAGATCAGATCTCCTCGTCGCCGCCGAAGTCCATGTCTTCGGCAGGGGCTTCCGCATCAGGTGCCGCGGCTTCGGGTTCCGCCGCCTGGGCCCCAGGGCCTCCGAACATGCCGCCGATGGCATTGCCGAGGAGCACGCCGCCGGCGACGCCCATGGCAGTCTGCGCTGCACCCGCTAGGAAGCCACCGCCGCCCCGCTGAGGCTGCTGCTGGCCGTATCCTGCCTGACCCTGGTTGCCCCAAGGGGAACCGGCAGATGCCGGAGGGCGGCTGTAGCTTGCCTGCCGAGGAGCAGCGCGCTGCTGCGGCTGCTGACTGCCGCCAAACATCGACGAGAAGAAGCCGCCACCACCAGCCTGACGCTGTCCGCCCTGCTGGTTCTGATTTTCGAGTTCTTCGATGCGACGCTGGGCGGCCTCGAGTGCCTGCTCCTGAACGACGATCGTCTGAGCCATGTAATACGGAGCGCCCGGCTGCTGGTTGATCCGCTCTTGGATAAAGCGGTCGGATTCAGCATCACGCTGGCCGGACTGCTGTTCGACGTGGGCAAGCTTGGAGAACAGGCCGTCGATGGCCTGCTGGTCGTTGCGATCCATAAGATGTCTCCTTGGGTATGGAATGGATTATCCTTCGCGCTGGCCGGTGAAGTTCAGCAGCAACTGGAAGATGTTGACGAAGTTTAGGTAGAGCGACAGGGCGCCGGAGACCGCGAGCTTCTGCTGGCTCTCCTGGTCGTAATTATCCGCGAACTGCTCCTTGATATTCTGGGTATCGTAGGCCGTCAGGCCGACGAACACGATGATGCCGATCACCGAGACAGCGAACTGTAGCGCGGTCGAACCAAGGAAAATGTTCACGACCGAGGCGATCATTACTCCGATCAAGCCCATGATCAGGAAAGAACCCATCTTCGACAGGTCGCGCTTCGTGGTGTAGCCGAACAGGCTCATCGCGCCGAACATGGTCGCGGCGATGAAGAAGGTCCTTGCGATACTGGCACCGGTAAAAACCAGGAAAACGGATGCGAGCGACAGGCCCATGACGGCGCTGAAAGCCCAGAAGGTCATCTGCGCGGCCGACGCCGACATCGAGTGCATCTTGAACGAGAAGATGAAGACGAAGGCGAGCGGTGCCAGCATGACGACCCACTTGAGCGGCGTCGAGAAGATCGGCACATAGAGTGCCGGCGTGGTCCCGACGATGAAGGCTACGAGGCCCGTCACGACGAGGCCAAGGCCCATATAGTTGTAGACGCGCAGCATGTGTTTGCGAAGGCCTTCGTCGAACACAGCGCCAGACGTCTGGGCATAGCCGCCGAAGCGGTTCTGGTTAGGATACATGATTGTCTCCTTGACGATCAATAGAGTGAGTTCTTGAGCGTTTCGGCCTCGTCCGTCAGGCCGACATCGGGTGTGCTGGACACGACTGCGTAAGCCACTTCACCAAGCTGCCACCAAGCAGCTTCCGCATCCGAGAAGTTCATGTTTTTCACCGACTCGACGGCAAAACCTCCAGGACGGCCCGCGAACAATGAGACACGCGTCCCCTCGCCGGTGGTCACGGCAGCTTCGATGCTGGGACCGAACTCCGAAGGAAAGACCTGAACGTCCACGACCTTCCAGTCGGCTGGTAGCTCCGGCATGGTAATCGCTGTCGCCGCGCGGATCTCGTCACGATCGTAGGACTGAACCTCCGGCTGAGACTGCATCTCAGAGCGGACAAGGGTGGTCTGATGCGCGCGGATGGCTTGCTCGACGAATGCCGGCGGATGGATGGAGGCATTTACCTCGCTTGGCCCCATGGTTGTATGGGCCAGCCAACCAACCGAAACGAGCAATCCGACTGCCGCGACCCGTCTCAGCGTATCCCACATCTGACGGTCCGAAAGACTGGAGGACAATCGCCGAGCGGTCTCTCGCGTGTCAGCGCTAAAGTGCTCGTCCTTGCTGCATATCGCGAGCTTCAAGGAGCTGCGAATGCCGAGATCGGCCATAACCTGAGCCGCGGCTTCGGGGTTTCTAGCAAGGTGCCTTTCGACCCTGAGCCGCCCTGTCGCATCGAGCTGGTTGTCTACATAAGCGTCCAGATCCGTGTCGGTCACGGTTGAAGCATCAGTCATCGTCGCCTCCTACCAGCCGCAAATGGGCTTTCCTGGTCGTGGCCTGTTCGAAGGTGCGCAGCGTCGCCCTCGCTCTCGATACACGGGACATCAAGGTGCCGATCGGAACGCCAATAGTGTCGGCAGCCTGCTGATAGGAAAGATCTTCCACCGCGACGAGATGCAGGGCTTCGCGCTGCTCGGCGGGCAGCCGCATGAAGGCCTCGTGAACCTGACGCAGATGGACGATATCCTCCTGGGAGGCGGGAATGGTGTGCTCCGCCTCGGAAACGGTCGCCCCATCCCTACGGACGCGGGAACGGTTGGACCTCAATGTGTCGACATGCGTGTTGTGAAGGATTGCAAAGAGCCAGCTGCGCAGATTTGCGCCTTTACGGAACGACCCACGACGCTCGTAGGCTTTGACAAGTGCGTCCTGCACAAGGTCCTCGGCATCCGCGTTGTTACGCACGAGCGAGCGGGCATATCGCTTCAGCGAAGCGAGGTTTCCGATGACGTCGAAGGGGCCGTGTCTGCGATCCATACCTGCATATACGGAGCCGTCGTCCACTCTCATCCCGTATGGTCGAAAAGAATTTTCATTATTTTTTTTTGGCGCGCGTAGACGTCGAGGAGGAAGCGCAACAATTTCTCTTAGCAAAATTGCAAGCGGCGGCGCGATGCACCATATAGCGCCGCACCTTAAACGATGCCGGAGTGCCTGGAGAGCCCATGACCGCATCCCACGCAGCCGTCCCGGACGCCCGTTCGGAGACCGCGAAGTTTATCGGTCTACTGGTCGGCTCGGTCGGCGTCGTCTACGGCGACATCGGCACTAGCCCGCTCTATGCATTCCGGGAATCGCTTCGGCCATTCACTGCCAACGGCGTGCAGCACGAGCATGTCATTGGGCTGATATCTCTGATGATCTGGACGCTGACGATCATCGTCACGTTCAAATATGTTCTCTTCCTACTGCGCGCCGACAATGATGGCGAAGGTGGGACGCTATCGCTGCTAGCGCTCCTCATGAAGAAGACCGGCAGCTACATGCCGGTACTGTTCTTTGCGGGCCTCATCGGTTCAGCTCTCTTCATTGGCGATGCGATGATCACCCCCGCCCTGTCGGTGATGTCGGCGCTTGAAGGCATGAAGCTGGTAACGCCTGCCTTCTCCAACTACGTGCTGCCGTTATCAGCGGCAATCATGATCGGTCTGTTTCTGGTACAATCAAAGGGCACTGAAGCGGTCGCGAAATTCTTCGGACCGATCACAGTCGTCTGGTTTCTTGCCATGGCCTGGGGCGGTTTGATTCACGTCGGGGATGACTGGACCATCCTTGAGGCACTTAATCCGATTAATGCGCTCTGGTTCATTACCCACGCGGGCTGGGCCGGCCTGATCGTTCTTGGTGCGGTCTTCCTGACCGTCACGGGTGCTGAGGCCCTTTATGCCGACCTAGGCCACTTCGGCCGCAAACCGATTAGCTGGGCATGGTTCGTCCTTGTGTTTCCGGCGCTCGCCTTGAACTACCTAGGACAGGGCGCGCTCGTCCTGAGCAACCCGGCTGCCATCGAGAACCCGTTCTACCTGCTTTATCCGGAATGGGCGCTGCTGCCGATGGTGATCCTCGCAACCATGGCAACGGTTATCGCCAGCCAGGCGGTCATCACTGGCGCGTTCTCGCTCGCCCGCCAGGCCGTGCATCTCGGCTTCTTACCCAAGCTGATGATCAAGTTCACCTCGGAAACCAATACAGGGCAGATCTATGTTCCGGCCGTCAACATGGTTCTGTGCTTTGGCGTGCTGGTGCTTATCTTCTCGTTCGGAAGCTCGGAATCGCTCGCCACCGCGTACGGCATCTCGGTTACCGGGGCGATGGTTGTAACCACGTTGATGTCGTTTCAGTTTCTGCGGTCCGTCTGGGGCTTTTCTGCCGTCACCGCATGCGCGATACTTCTTCCGCTGCTGCTGATCGAAAGCGTCTTCCTCGGGGCAAACCTACTCAAGATCCACGACGGCGGATGGGTGCCGGTTATGCTGGCGCTGGTCATCATGCTAGCGATGTGGACGTGGACCAAGGGATCGAAGTACCTGCGCGAGAAGGCGGCGAAGAACGACATCCCGATAGAGACATTCATCAAGTCTCTCGAGGGTTCGATTGAGCGAGGTTCAAGCAGCGCTCCGGCGACGGTGCCGGGGACTGCTGTATTCCTAACCAGCGTTCCCGACCGAACACCGGCCGTGCTCCTGCACAATCTCAAGCACAACCACGTGCTTCACGATCAGAACGTCATCTTGACGATCTGGACGACGGAAAAGCCGTACGTTCCGGATGAAGAGCGAGTGACCATCACGCAATTATCGAAGCGTTTCGTGCGGATCGATATACATTTCGGCTTCATGGACGAGCCGAACGTGACAAAGGCGCTGATGCTGTGCAAGAAAGCTGGCTTCAAGTTCGAGATCATGCAGACCTCGTTCTATCTTGGCCGCCGCAACCTTATCGCGACGCCGAATACCGGGCTCCCGCGATGGCAGGAGGACGTCTACATCGCCCTGGCAGGGTTCGGAATCGATCCGTCGGCCTACTTCAAGCTGCCGCCGAACCGGGTGGTCGAACTCGGTGAGCAGGTGGCGATCTGACGAGGCGCTGGCCGTGGCGACAAGCTTTACGGGTCCGGCGGCCAGTCGTGCCATTAAGTTGGAGCTCGCTCACGCCAGCCAACATTCGGATCGCATCCTTCCATCCGGGCAACAGTTGCCGAAAGATCTAAGCCTTCTTGAGGGATTCCGGCTTGTGAGCCGCCCGCTTCCCGGACTTCTCGCTCTCGACGATGATCTGCGGGTCTTCCTTGGACGCTTCGACCTTGTGACCCTTGATGCTCGAGTCCGAGGTCTGCTTCTTCACGACTTTGCCTTCGGTCTTTCCCTGGCTGGTTTCCCAGGTGACCTTATCGCCCTTCTTCAAGTTTCCGCTCATGCCGATCTCCTCAATCCGGGCTGACGGAGGACGGCGGTTTGATCTCAGCCGCAACCTCGGTCTCCCTATCGTCGTGTGCAAACTGGTCATCGGCCACCTGGTTGACCTTGGTGACGTCATCAGATTGCTGTTCTGTGAGCTCATGCTGTCCCTCAGCACGTCTCCAATGGGCCTCGTGCGCACCTTCCGGGCGACCTTCGTCCTCCCAGATTTTATAAGCCCGCTCACGGCGCTGCTGTTCGCTCTCGTTCATCGTCTTCTCCTCCCGATGCTGAACACAACTCCGGGTCCCAGGACTCGTTCCTCGGGAGTGACAACGGTGCTCTCTTGAGGATGGTAAGCCGTTCTGCCGCTTAGTGGAAGTTCCTCGCCTTCACCTTGAGCGTGTCGATGTGCAAATCAGGGATGAAGATGTCCCTCGCCTCCGGCATTGTTTTCGGCCGGTCCCGCGCATCCCCTCCTCCCGGCGACCCATGAGCGAACTCATCACCGCGCCCGCTTGGATTTCTGAATTCGGTGTCGCGGTCAGACAGCGCTGACAGAGCGCCGGAAAGATCATCGAGCTGTCGTGCGATCAGGTGAACGACATCACCTTCGCGCTGGATCTTGCCTTGGATCGCCATCATGCTCGCCCCCAGGACGACGCGGCGCCTCTTTTCGAACAGACTGGGCCAGACCACGATGTTGGCGGGACCGGTCTCGTCCTCGATCGTTATGAACATGACACCCTTCGCGCTACCGGGCTTCTGCCGAACGAGCACCAGACCGGCGACGCACAGCCAGCTCTTGTCGCGAGCGTTCATCGCCTGTTCGCAGGTCACGATCCGCCGCGCCGCGAGATCCCGCCGAAGGAACGAGATCGGATGCTCTCTAAGGGTCAGGCCGACATGCGCGTAGTCTTCCACGACGTTGTGGCTTTCGGTCATCTGCCGGAGAGCGACTTCCGGCTCCTGCTGCTCGGCAACAGTCTTCATCTCACGTTCGGCTGCCGCAACGAAAAGAGGTAGTGGTTCGTCTCGCAGAGCCTTTATCGCCCATAAAGCGTCGCGGCGCTCGAGACCGAAGGCGGGTCGAAAGGCATCCGCCTCCGCGAGCTGAACGAGAGCCTCGGATGGAACCTCGGACCGCCGCCAGACATCATCGACGGATTCGAAGGGTCGCTCGATGCGTGTCGTCACAATCCTCGCAGCATCGGCGGCGGCCAGGCCAGTTACCTGACGCATGCCCAGGCGGACCGCGTGGCGATCCGAGCCAGGGATCTCCTCCAGCGTGCAGTCCCAGCGGGAATGCTGCACCGAGATCGGACGGATTTCGACACCATGCTTTCGGGCATCGCCGATGATTTGCGCCGGCGCGTAAAACCCCATGGGCAGCGAGTTCATCAGCGCCGCGGCGAAGGCCTCCGGGTAATGACATTTCACAAAGCAGCTCGCATAGGCGATCAGGGCGAACGACGCGGCATGAGATTCCGGAAATCCGTAGGATCCGAAGCCTTCGAGCTGCGTGAATGTTTTCTCAGCAAACTCGGGTGTGTAGCCGTTCTTGACCATGCCGCTGATGAGCTTGTCCTTGAAGCGTGAGACCCCGCCCGTAAACTTGAAAGTCGCCATCGACTTGCGGAGCTGATCGGCCTCGCCGCCCGTGAACCCGGCGCATACCATCGCCACCTTCATCGCGCTCTCCTGAAAAAGCGGGACACCGAGCGTCTTGCCGAGAACTGCCTCGAGTTCTGCGGTGGGGTATTCGACAGGCTCCTTTCCTTCACGGCGGCGCAGATAGGGATGAACCATATCGCCTTGGATGGGGCCGGGTCGAACGATCGCGACCTGCACGACGAGGTCATAGAAGGTCCGGGGCTTGAGCCGTGGGAGCATCGCCATTTGAGCGCGGCTTTCCACCTGGAAGGTGCCGAGAGTGTCAGCCTTGCGGATCATCGCATAGGTGGCACTGTCTTCCTGGCGGATCTTCGCGAGATCGAGATCCTCGCCCTTATGGTCTCGGATCAAATCGAAGGCCTTCTGCATGCAGGTCAGCATGCCGAGCGCCAGCACATCGACTTTCATCATCTTCAATGCCTCGACGTCGTCCTTGTCCCACTCGATGACCTGTCTGTCCGCCATTGCCGCCGGCTCGATCGGCACGAGATCGTCCAGACGTGACCTGGTCAGAACGAAGCCGCCGACGTGCTGGCCGAGATGCCGGGGGGCGCCCATCAGCTCACGGGCGAGCTTGAGCGTCTGGACAAGACGGTAGTCGTCAGGATTGAGGTTCAGTTCCTTGACATTGCGCTCGGTGATTTCTTCCGACCACGACCACAGACCCGCTGAAAGCGCCTTCGTGACATCCTCGGGCAGGCCCATGGCCTTGCCGACATCTTTGATCGCACCTTTGGCCTGGTAGCGAGTGACCGTGCAGACGAGAGCGGCCCGGTCTCGGCCATAGGTCTTGTAGATCCACTGGATCACTTCTTCGCGGCGCTGGTGCTCGAAGTCGACATCGATGTCCGGCGGCTCGTTTCGCTCCTTGGAAACGAACCGCTCGAATAGGAGGTCGTTTGTCTCCGGATCAATGCTGGTGATCCCGAGAACGTAGCAGATGGCTGAATTAGCGGCCGATCCCCTGCCCTGACAGAGGATGCCCTGACTGCGGGCGAAGCGCACGATGCTGTAGACGGTCAGAAAGTACGGCGCATAGTTCATCTCCTTAATAAGATCGAGCTCGTGCCTGACGGTTCGCAGCACCTGCTGCGGCAGGCCCTCAGGGTAGCGGAGCGGAATACATTCTCGAACGCAATGCTCCAGCGACTGCTGGGCGTCCATGCCGTCGATGAGCGCCTCTTGCGGATAGTCGTAGGTCAATTCTTCAAGGGAGAACTTGCACTGGCTGACGATCTCCATCGAGCGGGCAAGGGCTTCCGGGTAGCGTGGGAAGAGCCGCTCCATTTCTTCCGGAGGCTTGAGATAGCGGTCGGCGTGCCGCTCCCTGTCGAAGCCGACATCGTCGATCGTCGTGGCCTTGCGGATGCAAGTTACGATGTCCTGAAGCTGTCGGCGGCTCGGTTCGTGGAAGAGGACGTCGTTCGTCACGACTGTCTTCACCTTAAACTTCGCCGCTTGGGTTGAAAGCTCGTGGAGCCGCATTTGATCGTTTGGCCGTCGCCGGAGGCTGAGAGACATGTATGCCCGGCTGCCGAAGATTTCCGCCGTTTTGCGGAGCTGAACGGCACAGGCATCGTCCGGAAGATCGGGTACGAGGATGCCGATGAGGCCTTGCGAATAGAGCGCGACATCCTCGATATGCAGGATGCAGTTATTCTTGCCGCCCCTGCCCTTTCCGAGAGTGATCAACCTGGTCAGCCGGGAATACGCCGCTTTGTCGGTGGGGTATACGAGGATCGACATCCCGTCCTGAAGGTCGAGACGACAGCCGACCACAAGCCGCAGACCGGTGTCGCGGGATGCTTCGAGAGCGCGGACAATCCCGGCGAGTGAGTTGCGATCAACGATGCCGAGAGCGTCGATACCAAGCTCCTTGGCAGTCGCGAACAATTCCTGAGCGGAAGATGCGCCGCGCAGGAAGCTAAAATGTGTGGTGACCTGCAGCTCGGCATACCTCATGCGAAGATACCGTGCATGAACCAGCGGTGGCTGCCAGTCTGCGGGTCGACGCCGTCACCGGAACGGAAGATCCAATATCGCTCGCCATCATCGTTCTCGATTGCGAAGTAGTCTCGAACGGCTTCAAGTTCGTTAGGTGTCCGCCACCATTCACCGAAAACCCGCTCAGGGCCATCGGCTCGCTTCACCCGATGCCGCTTTCCACGCCAGGTGATGCTCGCTGGCGGATAGTCCGGCATCAGGGCAATCGCCTGGATCTGCTCGGGGCGATCGAAGAGGCGGACTGGCCTTCGCCAATGGCCAACCCAGCTCTCCTCGGTCTCTTCGGCGACGGCCGGGATTTGCCGAACACTTCGCTCGGGCACGTCCGACGCGACCGGGGCAACGCGGTAGACGCGTTGGCCTCTGTTGCCGAAGATGTCGATCAGCGGCGTGATGTCGTTGTCGTCTTCCTCCAGGAGACGCGAGGCTTTCTGCTGCTCTTTGAGCGGCTCGGCGGCGACGGCGACGAGGACGAGCTTCTCAATGCCGAAGCCGGGCTCTATCTTGTCGGTGCGATCCTTGAAGAGCTTGGTCAGCCAAGCGACGTCGCGCGCTGGTTTGGCGGTTCCGGCGCGGATCGCCTGGATTGTGTTATCGACCTTGTGGACGATGAGATCGGTGCGGCGGACGCCGAGACCGCGTTTTTCAAGTTCGCCACAGAGCTGAACCACTAGCCGACCGACATATTTGTTGATCGTCTCGGCCGCGCCGATGGGCTCCTGGAACGACCGGGACACTTCTACAAGCTCCGCTGTCCGGATCGGATCGATCGGCTCTTTGATGCGCCCGAACATCTGATCGAGACGTCTGCCCGGTTCGGGACCGAAACGGAGGGCGAGTGGCGCGCGTGGTGTCGCCGACAGTTCGCCGATCGATCGGAAGCCCAGTAGTCGTAGGTCATCGACGACCTTTTCTGGCAGCCGCAGCAGGGAGAGCGGCAGCTTCTCGACTGCGGCGACGACCTCGCCTCTCGGCACGATGACCGTGTCCCGACTGATCGCGCGAACGCAGGCATGCGCTGCGCCCCAAGTGTCGGCGATGGCGACCTTTGCCGTGAGCTTTCTGGAACGGAACATGTTGACGATGCCGGTGATCATCGGCAGCTCCCCACCTTGCAGGTGGTCGGCGCCTTCCGTGTCGAGAACGAGACCGTCGATGCCGTCGATGGCGACGATGGGAGAATAGTGCACCAAGGCCCACAGACCGAGGCGGTCGAGCGCGTTGGCATCTGCGAGCGGGTCAGCATCGACCAGCATGAGGCCGCGAAAGATGGCCTGCGCCTTAGCTGCAGGCATCCCGGCGCGGACACCGATCCGCTTCGCGGCGGCATCGGCGGAGGAGACCCAGCGCTTTGAGCCCGACCGGGCAATAACCGCGATCGGCTGATCATCTGGAATAGACGGATCGGCCCGACGTATTCGATCGGTCGGCAGATCCGGAAGGTAAATCGACACGACCCTTGTCATCGCAGGCTCCAACTACAAACTCAGCACATTCGCCCGCACGCGATCTCATCAGCTCCAAAAACCATCTCGCCCTCCCCACGCCGGGAACCGGCAGCTCATCGGACGGCATCACGCTCACCCGCCATCTCGTCGTCGACGCAGTCGGCTGACCAAAGTCACTCGCTTCCGTCTGCCGTCGCCATCGCCGGACAACGATCCCCATCGTCCCAGTCTTTTCGGCAGCTAGCTGAAGGCGCCGCGAGGCGACCATTGGAAGCCGAACGAGTTCCCCAACGACCGCGCCAAGGCCGCCATACGAAAGGGCCTCTTCCATACTGGCGAGAACGTCTTCTTCCTTGTCCGCTTCGACGAAAACCACCCGGTTGTGATGGAGACCCGCTTGCACGAGTGCCGGAAAGAACAGATCCGGCCGGGTCAGACACCACACCACATGCCCCTTCGTTCGCGCGGCTATTCCTGCTGCGAAGAGAGCGGCCGCCGCGCCGTCGATTGCTCCCGAGCCGCCGCCCGCAAATTCGTGCAGAGCGCCGTAGGCGAGACCGCCTTCAGGAAGCACGGCGTCGATCTCCGGCACCCCGAACGGCAAGCAGCCGACCTTGCGCGCCGATCCGCCTTCTAGAAGGGATATCCTTTCTCGCAGATCGGCGATGACATGCTCGCGCGCAGCCGACATCGGTCACGAACCCTCTGGAAATCGCGGTGGAAGAGACGGCATCATGCCGTTGGAATGCCAATGTTCGCTTTCTGTTCCGTATCGCGTGCGGCGTCAAGGTGCCTCTTTTTTAAGGGGTGTATTCCTGCAAATTAGAGATTCAGAAGATTTGTAAGATGAATCAAATCGGTAGCTTGCGCTGGCAAGGTGCGTCGCCGCTGTAAAAAAATATTGCGCACAGTGGGACTTGCTGTGGATGACGGCGTTCTGTAGGGGTCGCCGCTTTCCTTGGCACTTTTGGTTGTCACCCGCTGGAGACATTGATTGGCGAAATGGATGCCTGCTTTGGATAACGATGGCGGACTTACACTCAAGGACGTGCGAGTTGCGATCATAGAGGTGGAATGCACCGTCTGCGATCGTCGCGGTTCGCATGACCGTGCAGCGCTGGTGAAGGTTTTTGGCACGGGTGTCAGTTTCGCCCGGCTCCGGCGTCGCGCCGCGATGGGATGCGAACGTCTCAACGGACCGGATGGCGACCGCTGTGGAACGCGCTTTCCGTGCCTTGAGGCGTTTAAATCGCAATAATTTATGAACGCAGGCGTGGTCGGGCGGACCATACCTATGGTCGGACTTCACGTCGTGCCGGATTTGCAGCGGGACGCGATGGCCTGCGCGATTGGAGTGGTTGCGCACGGCCGCTCGGAACTTCTCGACGCTGCGCTCATTCCCACTGAATCTAGCCACGTCACCGAGATCCATGAAGATCGCCACCTACAACGTCAACGGCATCAATGGCCGTCTGGACATCCTCCTGAAATGGTTGAAGGAGGATAAGCCGGACATCGTCTGCCTGCAGGAGTTGAAGTCGACGTCGTTTCCGAAAAAAGAGATTGATCGCGCGGGATATGGCGCCGTCTGGCAGGGCCAGAAGTCTTGGAACGGCGTCGCTATCCTTGCGAAAGGACAGGAGCCGCTCCTGACGCGCCGGAGATTGCCGGGTAACCCCGATGACACTCATTCCCGTTACATCGAGGCCGCAATCAACGGTGTCTTGATCGGGTGTCTCTATCTTCCGAATGGCAATCCAGCCCCGGGGCCGAAGTTCGACTATAAGCTCCAGTGGTTTCGCCGTCTCCAGGACTATGCATCTGAACTGCTCGACCTGGAGGTCCCTGCCCTCCTGATCGGTGACTTCAATGTAATTCCAACCGAGCTGGATGTGTACAAGCCCGAACGTTGGCTTGATGACGCCTTGTTCCGGCCGGAGGTCCGCAGGGCCTATGCCGATCTGGTGGGACAAGGCTGGACAGACGCCGTGCGGCATCTGCATCCGAAGGAGCCTATGTTCAGCTTTTGGAAATACTGGCGAAACAGCTTCGAGCGTGATGCCGGCTTGCGGATCGACCATGTCTTGCTGTCGCCGGTCGCCGCGCCCTGGCTGAAGACGGCATCCGTTCGGAGAAACCCGCGAAGCTGGCCGCACACGAGTGACCATGCTCCCGTTATTATCGAGCTTGATGTCCCTCAGGAGCGCTTATGAAGCAACCAGTGGAAGAAACGCCGGACGGTCGTTACATCATCGTGAGAGGTCGCCTTTGGCGGACGTCGAACCCGCATCTTGCTGAGGAAGAGCGACATCGTCTCGTGTCCGAACTGATGTTTGCACGTCGCGCGGTAAAAGATGCTGCTGGCGATCCGGAGCGACTTCGGCGAGCGAGAATGGCGGTCGATGCCGCGAAGGTAGCGCTGGGAGAACGTGGCCCGGTATGGTGGACGGATGGCGCTCCGGACTTGAACCGGCATCTTGTTAAGAATACGCCCTATGGACGCTAAGCGCTGAACGCCTTTTCCGTGGTCAGCGGTCATTGTGGCTTACTCGTCGGACAGACTAGCCTTACTCCTCCTTCCTTGCCATGGCTTTGAGCAGAGCCGACTTCGGCAGATCGATGGACCTCCTGCGGGGCCTCTTCATCCCCCTCAACCAGAAGCGAGGATGTTCTCCTCGATAACCACCGCACCAGCGCGATCGATCTTCTCGGCCATCCCGCGAGAAGAGGGTCCAATAGCGCTTTCCCTCGCAGTATGACCTATCGCGTCGTGCTGTCACTCACGATCCTTTCTCACTTGGAAAACCAAGGGCCGGCCCTCAACACGGATTGCCTCGAATGCGGCCGCAGGAACTTTCGTCCTCGACGACAGTTCCCACAGGACAGCAAACTAGAAACACATCCTCACCCCCGACCCCGATGCTTCCTTCACGGCCACCCCACGGGCCGTCTCAAGAGCACCCCATAACCGCCACTCAGAACCCGAACGGAGAGAAAAATGATCCTTGAAGGCAAGAAGATCGCCATCCTGCTCGCGCCTCGCGGCACTGAAGAGCCCGAATTTGTTGAGCCGAAGAATGCGGTCGAGGCGGCAGGTGCAACTGTCGTTGTTGTCGGCGTCGAAGCCGGCGAGGTTCAGGTTGTCAACAATGACCTGAATCCCGGATCGCGGTTCTCGATCGACAAGGCTGTCGAGGAAGTCTCAGCCTCCGAGTTCGACGGCCTCGTCATCCCCGGCGGCAGCGTTGGAGCAGACACGCTACGCGGCAATGACAAGATCGTGTCCTTCGTACACGACTTCTTTGCCCAGCAAAAGCCGGTCGGTGTGATCTGCCATGGCCCGTGGATCCTCGTAGAAGCTGATGTCGTCAGGGGCCGTACGCTGACATCCTACCCGACAGTGTCCACTGACATCCGCAACGCCGGCGGCACCTGGGTCGACCAGGAAGTGGTTACCGATAAGGGGCTTGTGACGAGCCGCACCCCCGATGATCTGCCTGCATTCTGCGCGAAGATTGTCGAGGAGTTTGCCGAAGGTCGTCATCCGGCGCAGGCGCGTAGCGCGTAGTCCGATAGAGCGGCTTTTATTGCTCTTGTGTCCGCCTTTCACACTATCGAAGGAAACGAATATGACCAATCATCCAACCCCGCCGTTCGAGACGCCAAGACAGGAGATGCCGGGAAAAACCGCGAAAATGTCTCCCCTCCCCGATCACGGGGAGGAAAGTTATCGTGGCTCCGGCCGCCTGTCGGGAAAAAAGGCCATCATCACTGGTGGCGATAGCGGGATCGGCCGCGCGGTCGCGATCGCCTTTGCCCGCGAAGGGGCCGACGTCCTGATCTCATATCTGGATGAAGACGACGATGCCGAGGAGACCAAGGTATGGGTCGAAAAGGCGGGCCGAAAGGCAGTCCTCTTGCCTGGCGACATCCAGCATGCCGCCCATTGCAAGAAAATCGTCGATATGGCGGTGTCGCAGCTAGGCGGGATAGATATTCTTGTCAACAACGCGGCGCATCAGGCAAGCTTCAGCGACATTGGCGAGATTTCAGACGAGGAGTGGGAACTTACATTCAGGACCAACATCCACGCGATGTTCTATCTGACCAAGGCCGCTGTGCCGCACATGAAACCCGGCAGCGCAATCATCAACACGACTTCGATCAATGCCGATAGTCCAAGCCCACATCTGCTTGCCTACGCGACGACGAAAGGGGCGATCCAGAACTTTACTGCGGGACTAGCGCAGATGCTGGCCGGCAAGGGTATCCGCGCTAATGCGGTCGCGCCAGGCCCGATCTGGACGCCGCTCATTCCTTCGACGATGCCCGATGACAATGTGAGGAACTTCGGCAAGCAGGTCCCGATGCAAAGACCTGGCCAGCCGGGCGAGCTTGCAACCGCTTACGTGATGCTGGCTGACCCGTTGTCGAGCTACGTCTCAGGTGCAACGATCGCAGTTACCGGGGGAAAACCCATTATCTGAAATGACTGAACGTGAACCACGGGAGAATTCAAATGACCAAGCCCGAACAGGATGCCAAAGGGCAATACGCCCCCTCACAAGCGGATCGTCACGCGAGCGGCGTCCATAGCGCAAAGCCCACCGTGGTCACGGGATCGGAGGACGCGACGGTCAACCGGACACCGCCCGGACAAAAGGGGCAGAAGGATTTCGACCTCAATTACGATCCAGCGGAAAGCAGCGGTAAACCGAAGGGAGGCTAGAAGAGCCAATTCGGTCCCGCTCAGCCGACGAGGATCGAGCGACTTGCGCGACACGATCAGGCTGATCGCCTGCCGGCATTCGCATCCTCTGGCATAAGCGGGCTCATCGGGCTGGCCGCTATCGTCTGGCTTTCTGATCGAAAACAGATAGGCGATCACAGTCCCGATCCCGCTCATCGTCAATGATTTGTCCCAACAAGAAGCGAGCATTGAATGACAGCACCAGCGTCGTTTACGGATTTCGTCCAGCAGGTCGTCAGCGATGCCCGTGCGATCACACCACGACCGACGGTCGAACTTGGTATCCTGCATAGTTTCTGCCTCGACGCAGCTCAAGCGCGCCGGCCGCAGTTGGTCGACTTTCTGACAAGCCCTGGTGGTCTAGCTGCACTGTCGGCTGCATTGGCGCAATTGCCGGGCTTGGTCCGGCAAGCTGATGTTGATGGAGCGAGATGGGAATTTGTCCGAAACGAAGCTTCGGGCGGTTCTGAAGCGCGCTAGGATCACGCCTCTTTAGCGACCACGATCAGCTTTTGTTTCCGGCGAAGCGCTTCACTTTGCCGGTTCGCTACCACCGGGGCCTTTCACCAGATGGCGCCTCCACCTGTCGCCATTGATCGACGTGTTCGAGCACCGTATCGCCTGCCGTTCTCAGAATGCTCGGGTCGTTCCAGACGAACCATCCGCCAACGACAAGCGCGGCGATCAAGGCTACGCTGACCACCTTTCGTAGGATGAAGACGACCAGCCAAAGCACGGCCAGGATCACGGCACCCGTTATCAGCAGAGAATAAAAGTCATCCGGCAGGTTCGCTTCGATCACAGTCACGCCTCTTCAGCCATTGCCTCACAATGACGCATGTCGAACCCTTATGGCCAAATCGAGACTTAGGTTGCGTGTTTGATCCAGCGGGTCTGAAGCACCTGCGGGGTGCGCCCTCAACTTTTCCGGGAACCGCATCCCGCTTTCTCGGTTGAGATAGGGCCAGTAGGCAACAACGGAGAACAAGAATGTCCTACAACGTGCTCATCGTAGAAGACCAGCCTCTGATCGCGCTTAACCTCGAGGACGCGGTCACTGAACTCGGACACCATTCGGTCGGCATCGCATCCAACATGTATCAAGCGCTCATGCTTGCCGAAAACGTCGACATGGCATTCGTCGACGTCAATTTGGAGGATGGGCCAACGGGTCCGATCGTTGGACGGACGCTCGCGGAAGCTGACGTTGCCGTGCTTTTCATGACCAGCGATCCAGGCGCGTTGCGTGGCGGCGTTCCGGGCGCTCTCGGCGTGATGAGAAAGCCGGTGATGGATCTGGAGCTCATCGAAGCGATCCGATATGTCGCCGACCGCCGGAGCGGTAATCAGGAGGTTGCCGCGCCGAAATCGCTTACGCAGTTCGACGACAAAAATATCCATGCAATTTAAGGAAGGATCGCCGGGATCCGCCGGAACAACTTCCGCCTCTGGCGGGTTCAGCGTCCATGAAAAATCACAGCCTCGTCGTCCTTGCCTTCACTCTCTTCAGCACAGTGGCCAAAGCGGAAAATATCACTGCCGACATGGTCAATTCGACCGCGATCAGCGCCATAGCCACACAGCGCCCTCTTGAGATTTCCAAAGAGCCTGATCCCGCGATTGTACGATTGCAGGTGCTGCTTGATCGGGCAGGATCCTCACCCGGTGTGATTGACGGCTTCTACGGAGAGAATGTCAACAAGGCGATTGCAGGCTTTGAGGCGATGAATGGCCTGCCTGTCGATGGAAAACTCGATCCGGACGTGGCCGCCAAGCTAGAGCGCAACGAGCCTCTGATCGGCAGCTATGAGATCACCGTCGATGACGGTCAGGACATCGTAACATCCATCCCGGAGGACTATGCGAAGCAGGCAGCGATGGATCACCTTGGGTTCACCAGCGTGGCGGAGAAGCTGTCGGAACGCTTCCATATGGACATTGAACTGTTGAAGGCTCTCAATCCAGGGGCCCAATTTTCCCCCGGCGATACTGTTTTCGTCACGGCGCCGGAGCGGCCTCGGGAAGGCAAGGTAAAGCGTATTGAAGCGCATGTTCGGTCAGGCCAGGTGTTCGCCTATGACGAGGCCGACAAGATCCTCGCCGTTTACCCGGCCACGATCGGCAGCGATGACAATCCATCGCCATCAGGCACCCATAAGGTCAACGGGGTCGCGCAGATGCCGAAATACACCTACAATCCGAAGGTCAACTTCCAGCAGGGTCAGAATAAGAAGGTCCTGAACTTGCCGAGCGGTCCCAACAATCCGGTCGGCACTGTCTGGATAGATCTGTCCGAACCGACCTACGGCATTCATGGCACGCCAGAGCCCAGCAAGATCGACAAGGCCGGGTCGCATGGTTGCATTCGTCTTGCGAACTGGGACGTGGAGGAACTGGCGGCAATGGTGAAGCCAGGCGTCATAGTCGATATCCTGCCGCAGGAATGATCCTCGGTCTCGCTGCAGCGGAACCTTTGCCCATTGTTGCAAATTGAGCACGCAATGAGATCAGTGCCGACCACAAATACCCTCACGCCACCCGCCAGGGAAATATCCGCGCAATGCTGATAGTCGGCACCGTCTCGGTGGTCGTCTGTGCGATTGTTTTTCCTCGCGCACCCGACCATGGGCACGCCAGACGAGCCGCCAGGCAGTCACTTTAAAGTCACCACCAAATCCAATCTGTAGGGAAACCCGATGAGCACAGGTAGTAAGGCCCGTTCTAGAATGTACACTTATGTCATGGTCATTCTGGTGATCGGTCTCGTCATCGCAGGCGTCTACACATTTGTTGTGAAGCCCGGCGAAACGCGCGATGCACCGGCTGTGGAGGCGGTGAATCCGAACGGCTAAGGCCTCAAAGCCGTCGGGCTATACAAATAGCTCTCAATCGCTATACGGCGCTCAACTCAGCGGCCGAAATTCACGCGACCTGTTTGGTCGCTCTGGTTTTCCATGACCGGAACCTTTGCAGCTCACGAGAAAAAAGGCGGCGTTGCTGCCTTGACGTTATCGCGGGCAGTACGTGCTGGCCGCGTTAACGCAAGGCTAGTCGCATGACGGGGAACTCGCCGGCGACATGTCGTCAGCGGTTATCTTTCAAGGCAACAGGTTTAGGGCGCATGATGTACTCGTGGGAGTTCTTGCAACGGACAGGAGCCTCGGGCGTTAACGCACGAAGACCGTTGAGCCATGGTCTGGAGGTTGCGATGGGCAAGAAGCTTTTCAGCGTCTACGACGTCCTGGTCCAAGGTGTCGGGCAAGGCCTTTCGGGATATGAACTCTACAACTTCGTGATGGGCCGATGCAAAGCATCGTCGAATAAGCGTATTTGCCGCGCGTCGCTGCTTGCCATGTCCGATGCCCCGTTCCTGGACCGGAATGCGCTTGAAGGCATTTACTCCATCGCCACGGATCAGCGCATGCGTTGTTCTGGCTGACGAAGCCCCCAGAGCTGAGGATAAGACATGCATGATGAGCCGAATGGATCCAACGACGAACTGCATGAAATTGTCGAGACTAAGCTGACGGCGATGATTGTCGAAATGACGGATGGAGACTGGAGCACGGCTGAAGTCGCTCTGGCGATACGGGACGTGCTGAAGACCAAATGGCTGGATGAGATAGATGCGCTTCGGGCGGCCGGAGAAGAGATGCCTGGAAACTTCGTCTCCGATGGCAATGAAGGCTGATACCGGCCCACAGGAGAACAGGTGACATACATGGCAGCGACCTATCATGTGATCGCGCTCAGCTCGGAAGACCCTGACGGGGCCGATACGCGCGGCGAACCGAGCCTATCGTACCCGGATGCGCTAAAATCGGCGAAAGAGCTTAAATCACAAGGCAAGGCATTCCGCGTCCATGTCGGCGGAGAACAGTCCGCCGAGCAGATGCAGCGATTTCGCGATCTGGGGGCACTGTTCTAATCTCTGCGTCAAGATCGCGTTCTCACTGCGACGTGATGGAACCTCAACTAATTGAGAAGACCAACTTTTTCTCGAAACCAATCATCTCCTGGAACGGTTCTCCCGTCGTGAACACAACAAAATCGCAGGAGACAAAGCTATGAAAAAAGTTCTCGCACTTGCCGCTATGATTTCGGCCTCGACCTTCGCCGCCGGCGCATTTGCCCAGGACACGAGCGTGACCGCTCCGGCACCATCGGCTTCCGACATCACGATCGTCAATGTTGCGAACCCGCCCGCTTCTGGTGGCGGCACGACCCCGCCGATTGAGGTCACGTCTCCGACCCCGGAGCTGACCCAGGCCGCGCAAGAGCAGGTCCAGTCCGACCCGGCACTGATGACGGCCTTGGAAAAGGAGAACGTGCAGCTCAACAACGTGGTTTCTGTCCAGACGGCGGCCAACGGCGGCAAGACGGTCTACGTCAAGTAAGCGGTCTGCCCCATAATCTTAAAGCCGGGTCCATGCATAGACCCGGCCTTTTCGTTGCTGACTACCAGATCAGGTCGCGCCTTGATCGTTTTCCGAATTAAGATCTTCGGGGCGGATACCTTCGCTCTCTATGTTAGATGACTGTCGTGAAGCCTCAACGCCGCCGCCATGATCGGCAGACCATGTTTGAGGAATTCCTGAAGGAGAGCCGTGCGCTTCACTCGCTTCTTGCCAATGCCGTTCATGTTGGCCGTCAGGCCGTCCTTCGGCCTCCCATTTCCTGTAGGCTGCTTCACGAACTTCGTTCTCGTCTGACATGGTTCACTCCCTTGACGTTTCAAAGAGAGACATTCGCCGGTCTCCCACGATAAAGAACTACGTGGGCGATCCCGCGTTCCTCTCATGGCGGCGAAGGAACTGGTCACTCCGACATTTAAGCCATGCCTTTTTCAGCGATTTCCTTTTGCGCTTGCGGGCTTTTCTGCAATTGCAGGCCCATCGAGTTCAGCACGCCCGGTGTTTATGCAAACTGCAGATCTTTGTATTCAACGACGTCCACGCGGTTGCCCCGAGAAAGTCTGGAAAGGATCCAGCGAGCATCGTGGCCCCAGCGGCTTGCGCCAGTGATCTCACATTCGACCGATCGTCTACCACCAGTCCAAAACGGCGGCTCTGGTCGGGAGCCTGATGACGGATGCGGCTGAGAGCGAAAAACTGATCTCCCATGTTAATGAAGGCCATTCCGTAGAAATGGACCGCCTGCTAGTTGTAACCGACCTCAAGCGCGACGTGATTGACGCTAACGAGCCTCGGCTCTCCCGTGCTCATCGGCTCTTCTCCTTCTTGTTGCTCTCGGTTTCGCCATCCTTCTCCATCTCGGGAGGCGTCGCTGGTGTCCCCAGCGCTCCTGTCGCGCCTTCCGTTTCCTCATTCGCAGGAACGACTGCGGGCTGAGTGCCGGCATTTTTGTCGGGCATTTGGGCGGCTGACCGAGATTTTTCGTCTTGGTCGCGGTTCTGCTGTCGAGAATTCATGATGTCCTCAAATGTTAAAATCGCATGACGGCGGAACGAACCGAACCGCAGGACTGTTCCCCTGGCCCGGAAATTGAAACTGACAAAGGAAGCCACACGTGCCAGATCGGAACTGTGACGTCGCGATCATTGGAGCAGGCACTGCGGGGCTTTCCGCCGAGCGAAGTGCACGACGTGCCGGCGCAAAGACAATGCTCATCGACGAGCGTTTTGCCGGTACGACCTGCGCATCCGTCGGCTGCATGCCCTCAAAATTGCTAATCGCTGCGTCGAAAAATGCGCATTCTATCGCAAGCGCCGCAGAGTTCGGCATTCATGCGAGGTCGGTGAAGATCGACGGACGGGCGGTAATGGCGCGCGTGCGCAAGCTGCGCGATGCGTTTGTTGCATCGACGCTGAAGTCCTTGGACGACATCCCTGATGGCGTGAGGCTTGAAGGAACTGCCTGCTTTGTTGAGCCCGGTATCCTCGCCGTAGATGGAGCCCGGGTGGTGGCCAAAGCGATCGTCATCGCGACAGGGTCCAGAGCTGCGATCCCCCAGACGTTTAAAGGGCTCGGACAAATTCTGACCAATGAGACCGTTTTCGAACTGGAGGATCTTCCCACATCGCTTGCGGTGATTGGCGCGGGTCCGCTCGGTCTTGAGCTTGCTCAAGCATTTGCGCGGCTGGGCGTCGACGTGGAGGTTTTCGACGAAGGCGATACTATTGCGGCTCTCAAGGACGACGCTGTCGCGCAGTCATTGCGTCCTCTTCTTGAAGCTGAGTTTCCTCTCCGTCTTGGCACCAGCATCGTGGCTTCACAAGCTGGCAACGAAATCGAAATTTCATGGTCGGGCGCTTCCAGCGGCAAAAGGCGGTTTAGCCACGTTCTTGTTGCCGCCGGCCGTCCGCCGAATATGAAAGAGCTGGCACTCGAAAAGGCCGGACTTGAGCTCGACGATCATGGCATTCCGATATTTGATCGCACGACCATGCAGTGCGGATACACACCGATCTTCCTTGCAGGCGACTGCGACCACGATTCGCCCGTCTTGCATGAGGCATCCGCAGAAGGTGCAATTGCCGGACACAATGCGGCGCGGTTTCCCGCTGTCAAACCCTCCAAGCGGTCGACGCCACTGGCAATTACCTTCACGGATCCGCCGAGCGCGTCGATCGGGTGCCCCGCCAATGACGAGAGCGTGGTCGGGGAAACTGACTTTTCCGACCAGGGGCGGGCAAAGGCGGATGGCCGCAATGCGGGGCTTGTCCGCCTCTACGCCGACCAGGGTGGCAAGCTAACCGGCGCAACGCTTTCGGCACCGGAAGCTGAGCATCTTGCGCATCTGATTGCCTGGGCAATCGAACATGGGCAGACGGCAATGCAAGTGCTTGACTTACCGATCTATCACCCAACCTACGAGGAAGGTTTGCGCAGCGCACTTCGGCAAATCTGCCAGCAGATCGACGTCGGCTTTGCAGCTGACCGAGACGAAGGCTCAGCACCCGGTATTTGAAGGAGAAAAAAGTGCCTGGCGCTTACACATCCATATTTCTGGTGGCGTTCGATCTCGATGGCCGAGGACAACCAGTTCAGGCGTTCGAACCGCGGCTCGTGGCCAACGAGAGTTCGGCTCTGGACGAGGCAAAAGGTCTTGCCGGGCAGCACGCCGGCGTGGTCCTCTGGAAACGCGAAGCAGCTCCCGCGATTGGCGAGGAGAGCGAACCCATTGTCCTGTGGCAGACAGGCAGGGTCGGTGACTTTGATTGAGGAGCGGCTTCGATTGGCGCCTGCAAGACGGATCCGGACATGATCGTATTCATCGACTTCGAAGCCTCATCGTTGTCGAAAACGAGCTACCCGGTCGAAGTGGGCTGGGTGTTCGAGGATGGGCAGGACTTCTCATGCCTGATCCAGCCCGCGCCGGACTGGACCGACTGGTCGTACGAGGCTGAAGCGATCCATGGCATTTCGCGCGAAGAACTGCGGGGGCAAGGAAGGCCTGTCGCAGTGGTCGCGCGGATGATGCTCGACACGCTATCGGGTCATGATCTTTTCGCCAGCGCGCCATCCTGGGATGGCAAATGGCTGAGCGCATTGCTGCGGGCCGGTGGCCTTCCCCGACATGCATTGCGTCTGCGCAAATCCGACGAGGCTTTCTTCGAGGCGGCACGCAAAATTCTCGATCAGAGGTACAGCGACGAGCAGGTCGCCAAGCTTGTCGCCGACACCGTGCACGAAAGCGAACCGGCGATGCAGGCCCACCGCGCCTTGCCGGACGCACGGCTTGAGCTTGATCGCCTCCGATTGGTCCAACTGAAATCCTGTCAGATCGCCCGTAGCACAAGCGGCGACCTCTCCTCGTGCCCCTTTGGAACCTAAAGGGCCTGAACGGGTTGGAAACTGACATGGCAAACCTGCCAATGCGTTTCACCAGCAAGAGGAGAGCTTCATGACCGAGGCAGCCCCAGCCGGATCATCGGAACCTGTCCGCTACTCTCCTGAACTGGAGATCTTCCAGCCGGACGAGCATGAGACCAATGCCGGCCTGAACGACACTTTCGATACTATCCTAGAAACGACTGCGGAAGATTACGGTCATGCCGTTCGCTCGGTTCATGCCAAAGCCCACGCCATCCTCAAGGCAACCCTCTGCGTGCGGGAGGGACTGCCTGCCGAATTAGCGCAAGGCCTGTTTGCGCAGCCAGGTGTTCATCCGGCATATATGCGCATCTCGACCAATGCGGGCGATATTCTTCCGGACGCAGTGTCGTTGCCACGCGGACTGGCAATGAAAGTGCTCGATGTGGATGGTGACCGCCTGCCTGATGCGGAGGGTTCCACCCAGGATTTCGTCATGGTCAATGGTCCGATCTTCCAGTCAAAGACGGCCAAACAGTTTCTCGGAAATCTGAAGATGCTGGCGAAAACCACCGACCGGATGGAAGGTACAAAAACGGTGATGTCGAGCGTGCTGCAGACCGTCAACGGCGCCCTTGAGGCCGTCGGCGTCGCGAGCCCGAAGGTACAGTCGCTCGGCGGGGCGCCGAATGTCGATCCGCTTGGCGAAACCTATTTCAGCGTCACGCCGTTTCGCTATGGCGATTACGTCGCGAAATTCCGGCTAAAGCCCGTGTCAGCAGATCTTACGGCCCTCACCGGCCGCAAGATCGACGTCAGTGTGCGAGAGGATGCTATCCGTGAAACGGTGCAGGCCGAGATGCAAAGTGTCGAAGGCGTCTGGGCGTTTCAGGTGCAGCTCTGTCGCGATCTCGACAAGCAGCCGATCGAAGATCCAACGGTCGAGTGGAGCGAGGACGATGCGCCCTTTGTCACTGTCGCGACCGTGACCGCTGCACCCCAGGACAGCTGGAGCGACGGACAAGTCCAGCAGGTCGATGAGGAGATGCGGTTCAGTGTCTGGACAGGGCTCTCCGCACATCGGCCGCTGGGCAATATCAACCGCGCGCGCAAGGCGGCCTATCGGCACTCATCGGATTTCCGCCAGAACTTCAATGGGTGCCCGATCCACGAGCCGCGTACCTGAACGAACGTCAATAGCCACCAGCACTCCGGAGTTTCTTCCATGGCAGATTATGTCACCAATCCCGATGGCGATGGCCCTGCTGGCGGTTGGGGGTCGCTCAAATCGATTGCCCGAATTTACGGCGAAAGCGGGCCGCCGCCTAGCGTGATTGAGACGCTCGCCCGACAGAATAAGCCGGGCGGCTTTATGTGTGTCTCCTGCGCCTGGCCGAAGCCGAAAAACTATCATCCGTTCGAGTTCTGTGAGAACGGAGCCAAGGCGACAATGTGGGATCTGACCAATGCCCGCTGCACGCCGGATTTCTGGAATGAACATACGGCGACCGAGCTGAAAGGCTGGAAGGACCACGATCTGGAGATGACCGGTCGCCTGACCCATCCGATGCGTTTCGACCATGGGAACGACCGTTATGTCGAGGTCACCTGGGACGAGGCATTCGACAGGATCGGCATGACCCTCAGGCGCCTGAAGCGCGACAAGGTCGTGTTTTACTCATCGGGTCACGCAGGACTGGAGGCATCCTATCTTTATGCTTTGCTCGCCCGTGCCTATGGCAACAACAACCTGCCCCAAAGTTCCAACATGTGCCACGAGACGACGTCGGTCGGCCTCAACAAGGTGATCGGATCGCCGGTCGGCACGATCGTCTGGGAGGACTTGGAAAAGGCAGATGCCTTCTTCTTCTTCGGCCAGAACCCCGGTTCCAACAGCCCACGTTTCCTGCACCCCCTGCAGGATGCTAAGAAGCGGGGGGCAAAGATCGTCACCTTCAATCCGGTCATCGAACAGGGACTGGTTTCTTTCGTCAATCCGCAGAACCCTTTCGAGATGCTGACCGGCCACGAGACCAAGATCTCCGATCAATACTGTCAGGTGAAGGCCGGTGGAGATGTTGCCGCCATGCTCGGCCTCTGCAAGGTCGTGGTGGAGGCCGATGACGCCGCAGTCGCCAAAGGCGCCTCGCGTATCCTTGACGTCGACTTCATCGCTGAGCACACGACTGGGTTCGAGGCGTTCATCAACTGCGTGCGGGAAACTGCTTGGGCAGATATCGAACGGGAAAGCGGGCTGTCTAAGGCCGATCTGCGCGAGGCGGGCGAGATCTATATCGCGGCCGAACGTGTCATCGGCGTTTACGGAATGGGCCTCACTCAACACGCCCAGGGTGCCCTCAATATCGGGATGCTCGTTAACCTCCTGCTTCTGCGCGGAAATATCGGCCGGGAGGGAGCGGGATGCTGTCCCGTGCGCGGCCATTCTAACGTGCAGGGCCAACGCACGGTCGGCATTGCCGAAAAGACCAAACTTATTCCGATGGAAAAGTTGAAGGCACTTTTCGATTTCGACCCGCCGACCGAGGACGGAACCCATATCGTCGATGCGGTAAAAGGCTTGATGGCGGGCACAATCAGCGCGACGATCTCACTTGGCGGCAATCTTTTGCGTGCGGTTCCTGACCAGGAGGAGATGGAGACAGCGTGGGCCAGACAGGATCTGACCGTGATGGTCTCGACCAAGCTCAACCGCAGTCATCTCTTCCCCGGCAGGGAGGCATGGATCCTGCCATGTTTGACACGCACAGAGATGGACGTGCAAGCGACCGGCAACCAGTCGGTGACGACAGAGGACAGCTTCTCTCATATCTCTGGTTCGATCGGGAAACGGCCCCCAGCCTCGAAGCACCTGAAAAGCGAGCTCGCGATCGTGGCAGGCATCGCCAGGGCGACACTCGATCCGAGGCCGACGCTCAGATGGGATGAATGGACAGCCGATTACGGGTTGGTACGAGATCTGATCGAGGCGACGTATCCCGATGATTTCAAGGATTACAACGCACGCATGTTCGAGCCGGGAGGCTTTTACAGAGGCAACGACGCACATGAACGCGTCTGGAATACCGAGCAAAAGAAAGCGGTCTTCACGACCCCTAATCAGTTGAACGCCCTTTCCTTCAACGATGCGCCCGGCCGATATCGCCTGATGACAATGAGATCAAACGATCAGTTCAATACGACGATCTACGGTTATTCTGACCGCTTCCGCGGCATAGAGGGAACGCGGGATATCGTGCTGATGTGCAAGGAGGACATTGACGCTGCCGGCCTGAGCGAAGGCCAGAGGATCGCGCTCGTCAGCGATTTCGGCGATGGCAGACATCGGGAGCTCGGCGGGCTGGAGGTGCGTGCTCACAAGCTGCCACGAGGGACGATTGGCGGGTACTACCCGGAATGCAACGTGCTGAACGCCATCGATCACCACGACGAACTTTCTAAAACGCCAGCGGCCAAAGCGATCCCAGTGAGGATCGTCACGCGTTAGAGATGGCGTCAAACGCTGGTTCTGCGTTAGTCACTTATCTGCGGCCGGCCAATTATTAGCAGGTTCATCAACGACGATTTCCGGCGTCGTATCAGCGAGTTTTCGATTGGGATCGGTTACCGACTTGCGGTGTTCGATCACTTTTGCCACTTCCGCAAATACGTCCTCTTGCCGTGCGCCTGCTGCCACAGCACGGTCTACCATTCTCTCCAAGTCGTCTGAAATTCGACCACGCCAATCATCCATTTCAACACCTTTTCTCATCCGACTTTGGTCATCTGTCGTTCGTTTAATTCGATGTTTCTGGACAAGCCCTATCGACCCGACACCCGCATGACGCCGACTTCACCCATGATAAGCTGGACGGCGGCAAGTTGGTCTTCCGCGATGTCGACCGACACTTCGATCTCGCCGTCGAGGGGCGCATCCGTTCACGCATCTCCCGTCGATGAAACGTCACCTCCTGAAGGCACCGTGCCTGAGCTGTTAGCATCACGCGCCGCCTGGACGAAGATATCCGGACGAGGCACACCATGTTTCTGAACCAGATGTTCAACCGCACGATCAGCTGCCTCGCGGGTTTCGAAGGTCGCTTTGACTGTAATGGTGCTATTGTCTGACATCGTTTGGCTCCTTCTGGCTGATGGAGGACGAACCAGCGACAACCATATTGGTTTCATTGATGGTTTGGGAAAGTGCCCTCGCCCCCCGGACTAGTTGCCCGTCTTCGCTATACTCGTAAGCGTCCTGGTGGCGCGAGCGTGGTTCCCTTCCGAGTGGTGGAATTCGCAGATCCAGCAACTTCGTTCGACATATTTTTTGAGGAACCATCAAGGGTCGGGCAGTCGGGCAGGCAGGCGAATAGCCCGGCGCGAAGGCCGGGCTTTTGTCATCTCAGTGTTTGTGCTCAGGCATATCCTTGAGCTGATCCTTGGTCCAGGTTGTGACGGCGTGAACCTCGCCATCTTCATCGCGCATGAACTCGAGATCCGAGAGCGGAACGGCGACCGGCTTCGCGCCAATACCTAGGAACCCGCCGACATCAATAATGGCCCGGCTGCTCGCGCCAGCGCCATGGACGTGGTCCAACTTGCCGACCTTGTGGTCGTCGGCGCCGTAGATCGTTGCACCTTCGAGGATGGTCGGGGTGAGTTCGGTCTGGGTCAGGCGTACGTGATTGGTGTGGTCCATTGTTGTTTCCTCCGTGTTTTTGATTGGCTCAGTCAAACACGGTGGGATGATGAAGGTTCCACAGCGGCTAGCGTCAGGTTGGTCTCTCGTTCATCGGAACAAGTTTGAACCCTGCCATGTTGTCGCTCTCAACGACATTGAACGAAGGACGCGCACTGATGAAAGCTCACGCCCTTGCCTACGCTGGCACCCTGATCTCATTCCTCCTGATCGATGCCATCTGGCTTGGCGTTTTGGCAAAGAACTTCTATCGACGCGAGCTTGGCGACATGATGCTTCCTTCGCCGAGCCTGTCGGTTGCGGCAGTCTTCTATCTCTTCTTCGCTGTAGCGATCGTGGTGCTGGCTGTCAGGCCCGGCCTGGAGGCAGGCTCCATCTGGTACGCGGTCGCATATGGTGCGGTTCTCGGATTGGCGGCCTATGGCACCTATGACATGACGAACCTTTCGACGCTGCGGGGCTGGCCGATGGCTCTGAGCATCGTCGATCTTTTGTGGGGAACAGTCCTGACGGCTGCGGCAAGCGCCTGCGGATATGCGGCGGCTCGATCGTTCGGATAATGCGCAATGATTTACTTTACGGGTGACACGCATTTTGGCGATCCGCGCGTGCTGCGCATCGACAGACGTCCGTTCCCAAATATGGCGGAGCATGACGCCGTGCTTATGGCCAATTGGAATGCTGTCGTGAGACAAGACGACGATGTGTGGCATCTAGGAGACTTCATGTCGGTCAAGGCCGGGAACTGCGCTGAGCTGCTCAAAAAACTGAACGGACGCAAGCACCTGATCGTCGGCAACAATGATCCGGCCGAAACGACGGGCTCAGACGGGTGGACGAGCGTCCAGCATTATGCCGAACTCCGCGGCCCCGAGCACCATGTGATACTCTGCCACTACGCGTTCCGAACCTGGAATCAGATGGGAAAAGGATCCATCAATCTTCACGGCCACTCCCACGGAAAACTGAAGCCGGTCCCCAGGCAGTTTGACGTTGGCGTCGATGCACAATCGTTGCGGCCGGTATCGTTGGAGCAGGTGGTCAGATCGAGACGAAAGGCATTGGCTCGCGCTGAACCAAGAGGATAAAGGCACAGTGAATGAGCGCCTCTCCTGGCAAGTGACGACACAGCATGTCATCAAGCCGCTTACCTGACATTAGTCTCGAAAAAATCGGAAGATAGATGGATAGATTTGCCGAAACCGAAATCGCGCTTCTCGAGCGCCTGCGTTCGCTCAAAGCTTCACCGGATATGTCGATCAACCTTCTCGACATCCACGCCCCCTTGGACGCGGCTGGCTTTTCTACAGACGAGGTCACCGCGGTCTTGAATGCCCTCGAACAGGACAAGATCGCGGCTTTCATCCCGGGTCGCAGACTGCTGATCTTGAAGGAATTGCCTGAAGCCTGACGCTCAAAATCCCGCTTGTGGCCTTGGCGTCTTGCGGCGGCGAGATTGTTGAAGTGGAGACCGTGACGGACGGGTAAAGGTGCTCGCCTGGCGTTTCGTTGCCCGCATCGAGAAATCGGAAAAACCGATGCGTTCACCATCTCCGTCGCGTCCGATTGGCACGCCACGATCCCCTGCAAACTAACGTCCACACGTAACCATTGTTCCAGCAACCGCTGTTTTGCGGGGTTGAAGTCACCGACGGTCCAATCGAAACAACGGGGCGCATTGGCAATTACCTCGGTATATGCCGCGATCGGGATGGCGGCCTCATCGAAATTAGCTCCCACATTGACGACGCCTTCGGAACCTAGACTTCGGTCAATTGGTTCATGCATGGTGACGTGTCGAGGAGAACCTGGATGACCACCATGACGATGGAAGAGCTTTCAAAAAAGCTAGGCAAGATTGATTTCTGCATGTTCAACACCAATGGCCTTGAGGGCATTGTCAGCAGACCGATGAGCAACAACGGCGACGTAGAATATGATGGCGATTCCTGGTTTTTCTCTTATGAGGACACGAAGAAGGTCCGCGACATCAACCGCGATTTGGGTGTCACTCTGACCTTCACCGCCCCACCCGGCTTGCTCGGAAAGCCGGGTATCTTCATTGCCGTCGATGGAGAAGCAGATCTCATCCGGGACAAGGCACAGTTCAAACAGCATTGGATCAAGGACCTTGAGCGCTGGTTCCCTCACGGCATCGACACACCGGGGATTGTTCTGATCAAGGTTTCGGCACGAACGATCGAGTACTGGGACGGTGAGGAAAACGGCCGTATCGAGCTGGCTGCAGTCGATGCCGTGGCGGGAGGTGCGGTATGAGCGGCAAAGCGCTCGACCGAGATCAAATCTGGGCCGACTTCGGCGAAGCGGTAAACATGTCGCCGGCTGAATTGGAGACGTGGTTGAAGACTGACGAGAGCGAGGCCGTCGGATGGTCAAAAGATGGTGGCGGCGAGACAGTGGGACATCATTCCGGCCGCAGGATCATTGAGATCAAACACAAGAAGAAGGCCGCTCTGACTGACGACGATTATGCGCATATGAGGAAAGTCGTCGGATATGTGCATCGGCATCTTGCGCAGGCAGGCCCCAAGGAGGACCGCGAAGGTTCGCCCTGGCGTCACTCCCTTATGAACTGGGGGCATGACCCTCTGAAATGAGCTGAAGCTGGTTGGTCCCTTTACGGCTCGCGGTTCCGATCAAGTCAAACTCTGTCCATTTCGCTGCTTATGACGAGAAGGCGGAAGAAGACGGTTTGAACTGATCAAGACGTGGCCTGTGCCGATGTCGCGACGCTCGGGTCTGCGGTTCGTGCCATGGGTATCCTGCAGGAAGTCCGCGCTGCCTCCTTGTGCAGTTCGCAAGGCGGTAGACCTCTAAAGTAGTGTCTTGACGCTGGCGATGCCCGAAATGTCGAGAGCGATCTTCCGCGCGCCCTCGACCTCGATTAACGACATGCTCGACGGAGACATGCGCGACGGGATGGAAACTCTTCCCGTGATCGCCCGCGAAATCGAGGCCATCCTGACGATCACGACCGGTGAGCGGCGCCACAGGCGTAAGAATGGCCGCGTACCCTGCGCAGGCTTACACTTTGAAGCTTCGCGGCCGGGCGCGCCAGATCACGTCCCCCTGTGTTCGATCCGGCCATGTTGGTGGCCTGCTTGATCGAGGCGCCGTCGATGAACGGCGCGAGGAGGATGCTGACCGGGCCGCAGAAAAACGACGTAAGTCGGTCATGAAGAAACTGACACTGCGAGAAAGGAGGAATAAGGCGAGGCGGAAGGGTGGATCGGGCGCGTCGCCTCTGCGGGGTTGGGACGAGTTCGATGCTGACTAAAACCGACTTCTGTTTCCCAAACTTGCGGCTCAAAATTTCGGGCGGCCTAGCGCGTCATCTGATCAATCTGCTGCAGCAGCCGAGCCGGATCGAAAGGCTTGGTGATAAAGCGTGTATTCAGCGGGAGTGCTTCTGATGCAATGTGAGCCGCGCCCGATGTCACAAGCAGGACCGTGGGTGGGTATCTGTCGCGCACGTAATGGGCGAGTTTCAGACCGTCCATCGAACCGGGAAGCTGGATATCGGTCAGCACAACGCGAATTGACGTCTCCCGCTCCAGAATGGCGATTGCTTCATCGGCATCGCCCGCCTCGAAGACCTCGTAGCCAGCGTCGGAAAAAAAATCCGCAAGTTCGAAGCGGATGATCGCCTCGTCCTCAACGAGCAGGATGTTATGTGTATTGATAGGCTTGCTCTGCCCCATGATCAGCCTTCCACCATACCTGCTGCTTCGAGTTCGCAATCGACCTCGAATCTTAGTCCTTCCGGACGGTATTCCAGTTTTGCCTCGCCTCGAAAATAGGACTTGAGAGATCGTTCGATCATCGTCGATCCAAAACCACGCCGCGTCGGAGACGTCACGGGAGGTCCGCCAATCTCCTCCCAAAGCAATCGCAGCCGCGGCTCACCTGCCTGGCGGTCGATATTCCACGTAAGCTCTACATGGCCCGTCTCGTTCGACAGCGCTCCATATTTCGCGGCATTCGTGGCAAGTTCATGAAGAGCCAAAGCAAATGCGAGAGCGCCCCGTGAATTGAGCGTCAGAGGCGGGCCACTTACCTTGATCCTGCTTCCGATCTCCGCGTGCGGGGAAAGCACCTGAGTGATCATCGCCGTGATATCCGCCGATGCCCATGAATTGGCCGTCAGAACGGTGGTGGCGTTACCGAGCGCGACAAGCCGAGCGGACAGTGCCGTATTTGCGGACGGCAAATCATTCGCCTGCCTGAGCGTCTGCGACACCACCGACTGGACGACCGCGAGAACATTTTTCAGACGGTGACTGAGTTCCTCGTTCAAAAGGAGCTGCTGGCCCTCGGCGGTCTTCAGTTCATCGTTTGTGCGGGCATGCTGAGCGACAAGATTGCGGTAGCGCGCGAAAGCCGAGCGCAATTCCGCGGAAAGCCAGGCCAGACCAAGGGTGACGACGAGGAAGAGGAGACTTCCGGCCCACTGAGGCCCTGATAACCAAAGTGGTTCAGCGCGGCTCGATATTGTGAAGGCGGCGACGATCGTCGAGGCGACGCTGGCGTAAAGTCCCGCTCCGCGTCCAAAGACGAGAGCGACGAAAACGATCAACGGAATGAAAAAGAGCCAGGGCAGCAATGACGTGACGAACAAGGTCCTGACTATGCCGACGAGGATGACGGCGACCGTGATTGCAACGAAACGATAGAGAGGAGGAACGGTATGCTCGAGCGACCACTCAAGAAAGCGGTCCATTGAAAGCGTCGATCTCCTATGGGGCATTCGGCGGGCATCTCTGTTGCGGGACATCCCATTTGAATTAGGGTAGCGCGCGTCTACAGCAACTCTTGGAACGGTCGAGAACCATAAGTGCGATCATTGGGCGGAGTTCCACGCCTCCACTTTCTGGATGTCAAAATGGAGATCCGGCACGAGCGACCGCACTGGGACCGACGGTCGACCCGCAGGTCAACATCCTCGCCCAAGCCCGCCCCAATCACCCGTCCTCGTGAGGGAGACCGAAACACAACGGGTGTTGTTCGGAAATCTATGGCGCATCCGAATGCAGCGGAGCGCCACGGTTTCGATCCAGATCATGGCCTCAAGGACGGCGAGGATTTCAATCGCCATTCACTGCGATGCCCAGGCGCCAGCACGGCGATGCTGGTCGAATGCACCGTCTGTAAAGATCTCCAATAGATGTGCCGGCACTATCGACGCTGTCCTTGGTGAGAATTGCTTCAGCATTCCCATGCAGCCGGATTATGAGCAACGAAAAGGACGCTGAGATCGCGCCAATCTTCCCCTTGGCACGGACGCAACTCCCACGACATACGTAATTGGATCCTAGAGCAAGCCGGTCTCCCGTAAGCGGTTACACTGGTTTTTCTGCATCACTGCTGCCGTCGTTGATTTTCGCGTGTTGTTACGCCGCGCTTGCTCAGACAATTTCGGGGCGTCTTATTGCTAGGTGTCACCCATGCCATGGGTCCACGAGGACAACCCCGGTCCCCTGAAAATCCTGAATGTTGCGCGTTACGACCACGAGCCCGTGAACGAGTGCTGTGGCGGCGATGATCGCATCGGCTTCATTGCGGCGATTTGGAATATGTAAATGGGCGCAGCGCGTCGCAATCGCGTCATCGATAGACAGGATACGTTCAGCGAACTCCGGGCGAACTCTGCCATCCATCCAGGCTCGCAAGCGAGAGCCCTGCTCAATATCGCGGCGCTGAACGCTGAGTATCCCCCGCTCAAGCTCTAGGATCGTGATCGCAGAAATAAACAGATCACGAGAATCCAGAGTACTTACCCAAGCCGTAACGTTTGGATCGGCTTTACCATCGGCAACCTTCCGAAGCTCGGAGATAACGTTTGTGTCGAGCAAATATTTCAAGACAGATCAACGTCACGAGGTGCGATAACCGATCGAGGCGTATCGAGATCGATAGTCGACAATCCAGGCATTGATAACGCGTCGATGAGATTGCGACGTTTGCCTGTCAGGCGTTCAAACTCACCGTAGGTCATCAAGACATGCGACGGCCTGCCTCGATCAGTGATAACGACGGGCCCTGCCTCGGCAGCTTTTTTAGCTCTGCCGACATCGTGGTTCAATTCGCGACTGGTCAAGCTTGTGGTAGCCATACGCGCCTCCATGTAGGAACGTACCTACATATAGCGCTGCCGTTTCCAACGCGCAACGCTATTGATCGACAACCTGCCACGATATGAGGAAGCGCGGACGTGGGTTTGAACCTAAAGGCGGCAACGGACGGCAATATCGCCGCGGCAGAAACCGGCGCGACGGAAGCCGAGCCTCAAAACATTTTTAAAGACGTTCTTGAGCCTTTGGCACGCTAAGAACGGGAATGTCGAACCGGACCGCCCCCTCGCCTGCTGCCTGTTTGGCCATGGGTGAACTCATGCATCAGGCCTGCCTTAAAGGACGAAAACGGGAGTGCCCGCGGTGCGCTGCGGCCCCTGCCATGGCGGCTTTGTCAACCGTCCCTTAACTGTTGGCGCAATGGGTCTTGCAGACGCTCTACGCGCGGGCCTCGTCGAATTAGCCATATTTCAGAGTGGCGAACGACCGGAACAAACCTCCACGAAGGCGCTTTTGCGATGGCTTGCAAACATTTCGTCAACAGAAAAGGACATGCCTCATGACATCGGCTCCAATACTCTTGATGGGTGGCTCTGGTTCGATTGGCAGACGGACTGCGGATGCCCTGCGCGCCGCCTATCCAGAACTTCCGTTGCTGATTGGCGGACGTGATTTCAATAAAGCCAGCCAAGCGGCGAGAGAGATTGGCAATGCGGAAGGCGTGCGCCTTGATAACGACGCTGCGGATTTAGGACTTGGGGATCGGCCGGTGCAGGCTGTGGCAGTCTTTTACGCGGACGAGCGGCTGGCGAGCCTGAATTATGCCCATGCCCGCAATATACCGCATCTCGGTATATCATCCGGCATATTTGAGATCGCGCCGGAAGTCGCTGTTTACATGCAAAGACCCGATGCGTCAGCGATCGTGCTGGGTTACGAGTGGCTGGTCGGCGCCACCACTGTCGCGACCCTGGAATGTGCCAAAGCATTCGCCCGGGTGGACGATATTGTCATCGGTGCGCTCGTCGACGAGCAGGATGGTGGCGGGCCGGCTGTCGCGGAAGATTTCGAGCGGCTTAGCAAGATGCTGCCATCGGCACTGACCCGTCGCGACGGTACCTGGATTTGGCGCAGCGGCGATGAAGCAAAAGCAAGCTTTCGGGCAATCGACGGGACGGTGATTGATGCCTTAGGCTTTTCCTCCATCGATGTGGCGGGTCTGGCCGCGGAAACGGGCGCGAGACATGTGGAGTTCAATATCGCGACAGCCGTCAGCTCTTCGCGGCGTCGCGGCGAGGCGAAGTCGACAGAGATCATCATCGAGTTGGCAGGCGAAGGCCAGGATGGCCGGGCGCTTCGAAGCCGCCATGCGGTATTTCATCCAGGGGGCGCCGCAGCACTCACTGCGCTGGGCACAAGCATGATCATCGAACGGCTGGCTGGCCTCGACGGATCGCCCACGCCGGCTGGATTGTACTTCCCATACCAGATCATTGACCGCGCCGCTTATCTGTCTCGCTTGGCAAACCAAGGGGGCAGTCTGACTGCGCTTGAGGTCGGATAATGGATCGCCCTCAAAGTTGCCGCGGATCCATATTGCCGCGCCGTCGCACCGGGCTACGCCGTACCATGGTCTCCTGGCGACGTTTAAGATGATCAGCTTCATTCAACAGAAAGGAGAAAGACATGTCGATTGAAGGGCCCACCGTTGAGCAATTGGCAGAGGTACTAGACCTAATCCACGATATCGCGGCGAAAGCTGCAGCCGAAGAGAATATCCCACCCATCGTTGACGCGTCCCTCGACAAGATCATCGAGCTGTCTCGATACAAATTCAATGTAACTGACGAGAAGCCGAAAGGCTCATGATCGCTTTCGCGACGAGTGAACAACCTCTCGCGGAACTTTGCGTGATCCGACATGTTCGCCGGCTAACCCGACGGAGGCTAATATGCGGATTGAAAGAACAATCGTGCTTACGCTAGTTGTGGCCTGCATCGCTGCAGCCGCTGCGCTATTCCTTTTGCCTGGGAGCTCGGAAGCTCCGGGTCAACCGTCTCCACACGCCATTGACCAGACGCCCAGCAATTAGAAGGTCTTGGTGCGTCGACTTTGCGGCCTGTGAGGGCTGCAGCGCAAGCTCGACTTAGATGCAGCAATTTCACCGTGACCACCGGAGACAGGCTATAGCGGGCGATTACCGCCATGCGTGCGCAAGGCTGTTGGTAAGAACAAAAGCGCCGAGCTCAACCCTTAGGGAGCCCGGCGCAGGATCGCCCGTCGCTGAGAGGAGGCAGCGCCAGGCAATAGCAAAGGAGTAGCCGCGCGGGGAGCCGTACGGCGAACAAGTGGCTCAACCCGCGCGCACGCCGTCGCCTCTGTCTAGCGCCGGACGTTCGTTATCTTTTTTGGAAGGTTCGATCCCTAGATGGTGACGAAGCCTTCCCGTTCAAGAGCGTGGGTGAGCGATGGAAACCGCCCGGTCCGTGTAACGGCTCGACTCCGTCAGCTCCTGTGGAATTTACTCACCGGCACATCGTCTGCTCGGTCTGAGTACCGTCTGAGAGGCGCAAGCGACCAATGCGGACCATCTGACCAGCGTCGTTGTGATGGACAAAACCACTCTTGGCCCGGTTCATGTCTCCTCGACCGACGGCGAAATATCCCAGAGGCGCTCGGTCTTCATCACGGCAACGTCTTCGGAATGTTGTGGTTTGCCGGCGTGACGGTCTAGTTCATCTGGATCGGCTCTGGATCCTGGTCTGGTGCAGTGGCGAACGTCAGGAGCGCGTCAAGCTGCTCGGCGAGTGATCCGTGTCTGACCATTTGGTCTCCCCGGGTGGTGGTTTGGGATAATTCGCCGTCACCATTCAACGGTCCAGTTTCGGAACTACAAGCACTGTGGCTCGTTGAAGCGGTAACAAAAGGATCCGCCCATGACGCCCGCTACATATCTACCGATGATTGCTCTCGCCGTTGCTTTGATCAGCGCGATCGGCGTTTTCGCCTTCATCATTCTCCGCCGCGGCAAGCTTCAGCGCCGGCAGAGCTTCGATGGTGATCCTGCAACGACCACTCACGAATGGCTGGAGCGTGAGGCAGAGAACGCGAAAAAGCTGAAGGCCAAACGTGAAGGTCAGTCATCGGCTCTCTGACTAAGCCGCGCGATCACCAACATGGCGGATCCAGCTATTTGATTGTCCAACGAAAGAGACCGCAGGCATTCCGTGTTAAGCCCGATTTCCAAGTGAATCACTCTCGGCCACCTTATTAGAAGGCGACCACTCGGCACTGTCGCGAGGAAGCTGCAAGGATAGGCGGCATCTCTGCCGCCCCTTCCATCGGATTGTTTACCGCTTAGTATTTAGCAGCTTTATCGACCCGCCGGCCTGCGTCTTGGGTCGCATCAACCGTGCCTTCGAGATCTTTTCCGACACCGCGGACCGTGTTCCCGCATGAAGAGAGGGCAAGGATCGCCAATGTCATCACCGCGATAACCTTAGTGGTATTTTTCATCAAAATCGTCTCCAGTTGCCAATCAGAAGTTACATAGAGCGCAAATCGATTTCGACAGATCCAGCACCGACGGATGGTTGCTGGTTCGTGACTAGATATGCCGAGATGTCGCCGCCGCACGCATCTTCGAGCGCCTCAACCGAGTACCCATAGGCTATAGCCTCCGCGCGCAGCACACCTGCTAGCATGTCGAAGTCGCGTGGATCCTCGGTGAAGGCGAGATTGAATCGGCGTTCGTCTAAGCGGTCTTCGAGCCAGTCATCAATGATCATCATGTATGGATCTCCTACGTTTCGCCTAGTAATTTCCCAAAACCGAATTGGTTGCAGGACAGAATAGAAAAAGGGCGGCATCTCTGCCGCCTCACTTCAGGTCGTCATAGTAGCCTTTATGGCTCGCCAGACAGCGAAGAGGCCGGAGCGATACCTCGCACCGACCTCGTGACTGCATTTACCAGCGCCAGTACATCCGTGGTCGCTGGCTAGCGATCGATTACTTCTTCAGCTTATCGTAATCGAACTTCGGAGCCTTCGACAGGTCGTCCTTGTTGGTGTCAACGTAAGCCTTCCAGGTGCCGTTGTCGTCAGCGAGCGCCATGGAAGCCGGATCTATTACAACGTAGCTTGCGCCCATCCCTAGGAAGCCGCCGACGCTCGCGATAACGCCGATAACGGACTTGCCGTCACCGATGACGATATCGGAAATCTCGCCGACTTCTTCGTTTTCCTTGTTGTAGATGTTCAGGCCGACGAGATTGGACGTCACCAGATCCGAATCCTTAATCTCAACGGTCTTCAGCGGCATCGTTGCAGCCTTGCCCATCGAGATGCCAGGACCGACCATCGTAGCATCGGCGCCATCAGCCGCGGTTGCGGCGGGCGCTGTCGCGGCCGGCTGTTCGGCAGGAGCTGACGGCTGCTGTGCGTAAGCGGCGGTGCTCAACGTGCCAAGAGCGATTGCGGCGGCGATAATCTTTTTCATTCGTACTTCCTCGTATGTAATTGTTATCACGGATTTCCGTGACATTGGACAACGGGCGCCGCCTTCTTCGGTTCCATCGACCTAATTAGGTTTTTAGATAAAGAAAAACCCCGCTTCGATTGAGGCGGGGTCGATTTGACTACCAGGACTGACGGCCATACCAGTCGTCAACATCCTTCTTGCTACGGTCTTTTTCATAACCGTAGCGTTCCTGAATCTTGCCTTCGAGTTGGTCGCGCTTTCCGTCAATAACGTCCAGGTCGTCATCAGTGAGCTTGCCCCACTGCTCCTTGACCTTGCCCTTCATCTGCTTCCAGTTTCCTTCGACCCTGTTCCAGTCCATGGCGTTGCCTCCTATTGTTGTACACCTGCATAATAAATGCGAAGCGTACGAAAACGTTCCTCATCAAGACCGCGGCTCGCAACGGCGCATGAATCTATCGATTTGTCGTCGATCCCCTCCAAACTTCTCTAGGATCTTGACAGCTTGCGGAATGCTCAAAACGTAGGCTTCCTGCAATTGCTCAAGTGTGTATTTCGGCATTGACGGTGCAAGGTTCATAATTGGCTCCTTCACACCAGGAATGCGACTGGTTCTCAGAAGTTCCGTCACGCAGCCCGGTCAACGCCGCCATCTCCCGACGGTTTTAGTCAATCACCGAGGGGCGACGCATTTCGCGGGAACGATCAGCCCCCTTCGACTGGATCCACGTGGCAGAAGAGGTGAGCTCGGCACAACTGCGGAAGTCTTAACTTCGTGACATTCATCCGGGCGCGCTGTGTCATTAATCTGTTCGTTGAAGGCGACGGCGCCCTAGTTGACCGAAGGCCTAGTAATTGCTGGCTCTGGACCGACGAAAACCTCAGGCTAGTCTTTAGGTTTCTGCATTGTCCCAAGGCGGGTGGAGCAGCTTTTAATCGACGTTTACGCAAGGTACTCAATCTCGGCGTTAAGTGTCGGGCTCGCGTAGAGGGCCCTCCTCTGTTTCACCTCGACGACCGACTTCTATCTATGAGCTTATCCATATGTATGCGCAGTCGACGCGCTTCGTCGTGCTTTAGCCTGCCGAAGCTGCCGACGTAGGCAAGCGCGCCATCGCGGCGAGCCGCGAGCAGAAGGCTGGCAATGCCGCCTGGCACATCGATTGATGGTTCGTACCCGACAATAACGAAGCTGTCGCTCTGCCCACACATGATCTTAAGCCAGTCGGCGATACGGCCGACCGGCATGCTTGGCGATCCAACCTTCCAATCTGAGGCCCCTCGCCGCCTCGGCAGTTGCTAGAAAGCGGCGCGTGCGCTTGGTCATCTGTAGTGAAGCGAGAAATTTTTTAGATCTGACAAAAAACGACCTCCTTTGGAACCATGGATCTGCCATGAGGTTCGGAAGGCTCGAAATCCAACAAAGGAGCCCGGCGTGGACCGTAAAGACCAAGATGCCATCGAAGGCGAGACACCCCGTCCCCTCATCGCTCCCGAAAAACCGAAGTTCGGCGGCGGAAGCATGTTGATCATTGGCGTCTGCGTTGCCGTGGCGGTGCTGGGTATATTCGTCGGAATGATTGTCGTCTATGGTGGCGCTCACGCTTTAAGTAATTGACGCGACACGTGGAAAAGTTCGGTACGACGGCTACCGGAACTTTCGTATGGCCATCTAGGGTCAGGACTCGTTAAATCAAAGCCAGAAGATCACGGCTGCAGCGATGCATATGCTTGAGAAGAATGTGTGCGCGCATCGGTCGTATCGGGTGTGAATTCGCCTCCAGTCCTTGAGCTTGCCGAACATGTTTTCGATTTTGTGGCGCTTTTTATAGAGCGCCGGATCATACGGGATGGCGACCTTCCGGTTTGCTCGAGATGGAATGCACGCGGTAATCTTGCGGGCGGCCAGGGCTTCTCGAAACCAGTCGGCGTCATAGCCCTTGTCGGCCAGCAGGGACTTGGCCTTGGGAAAGGCGGGAAGCATCTTTGCCGCCCCTTTATAATCGCTCATCTGCCCTTCGCTCAGAAGCAGGATGACGGGTCGACCGTGACCATCGCAGACGGCATGCAGCTTGGAGTTCAGTCCGCCTTTGGTCCGCCCGATACGTCTGGGAACATCCCCTTTTTTAGCAGACTGGCTGCGGTGCGGTGGGCCTTCAAGTGTGTGGCGTCGATCATCAGTTGTTCGGGCTTGCCGCGCCTGGCGGTCAGTTCGGCAAGAATCCGGTTGAATACGCCCAACCTGCTCCAGCGGATAAAACGGTTGTAGATCGTCTTGTGAGGACCGTATTCCCTTGGTGCGTCGCGCCAGCGCAGCCCGTTGCGCAAGACGAAGATGATACCACTCAAAATCAGCCGGTCATCAACGCGCGGAACGCCGTGGGATAGCGGGAAATACGGCTCGATGCGGCGCATCTGCGCCTCCGACAACAGTAGCAAGTCACTCATCGAAGGGCTCCTTTCGATACAAATGAATCAAAGCCCCGGCCGCTACGCAAGCTATTTAATAGGTCCTGAACCTAGTTCGCAGACCGCCGCTGCCGCGCCCAGTTTCCGTCCCTTGCTAAGACGTATCCCACGGCGATGGCAGCGACACTGTCATTCAACCGAAGCCCTAAGATTTGGCTCGCTTCACGGGGCTCCCTTTTGACAATCTGTTGATCGCCGGTCGGTTTGCTAGGCCGATCCTTCGACTTATAGTTACTCCAGAGATGCGAGAGCGGCTTGTCGCTCCCGGCACTATGAAATCTGGCAATTGGCTCGTCGCCGCGTGAACCGAAGCTACGCGGGCATCTCGTTACAACTTAGGCAATAGCATACGGGACAGAATCGCTGCGCCTACGAGCGTCACTGCTCGATTGCATCTGCAACAACATGCCCGGAACGGATGCCGCGGAGCCCATTCTTACGAAACCGCTCTGCACCGGCTTTCGTCATGGTACTCCATGTCATTGATTGTCGCACAAGTTTCCTCGCCTGCTAGACGTTAGCCTTGATCATGCGGATTTCAGCAATACGAGATACTTGCCGTGCGACCACGCGGCCGGGAGGCTTGGCATGGGGATGGTCGAAGGACAGCGGTTCCCGCCCCCCCCGCTTTGCCTTCGGCTTTCGCAGGATGCAAGTGCGTTTCCAAAAAATCCGACGTCTACATTCAGCGGACAGTAGTGGCACTGCGACCGAGAGGTTCTTTATGCAGGCCGGAACGAGCGGGCTATTGCGAAGTATAAGGTTGCGATGCGAAGAATGCGCGTCGGACGGAAAAAATCTTGCTTGAACTTTAAATGTAAAGCCCAATGGAGAGATAATGCTGACGATTGCCTGGACCGACAACGCTACGACGGCCTAGCAGCGTACGGTCGGTCAGCAGGTCATAGTGGAAAGAAGATGGACCGCGACGAGGATAAGCCGATAACTGCCTTCATAAAAGAACTTGCGCGCTACCAAGGGCAGATAGATGCCGCAATTGGAGATACGAGCGGGAGTGTCGATACTTATCGTATTGATCCATCGGCAGAAAACGAGAAGCAGGTCATTGACAAAATGATCCGAACACTGGAGGCCTTTAAGGCGAGGGATAAATGGCGACAAAGGGAGAGTTGATTGTGCTGCCTGCGTCCGTCAGGAACGACGAAGGCGAACTGGTGCCAGCGTTCGATACTCGGTAGGTGGATACAGAGGAGAGAGCCATGCGCGAAGCAATGCTCATCACCGACCACTTTGCCAGCGCTGTGGCTTGGCGCCGCGATGCGGATCGCTGGATCTGCGGGTATGGTGGTCCGGGTGGTAATTTTCCAAGAGAGCGAAATACCCGGCCTGGAATAGATCCGTGAGTTCGACTAACGATTTTATCGCTGAGTTAGTGCGCGCCGCCAACCAGGTCGGAAAGATTGGTTGCAATGAGCAGCGCCGTCTTCTGGAACGGGCTGTGACAACGATAAGGGATATGCGTGAATCGATTGGCATTCCGCAATCGGCCAGATGCCACGATTTTCTCGCGGACCTGAAGATACTGGCTGTACAAGTCGATGCAGTACCGGTTTCGACTGATGAAGTTCGTGAGGCACTGCTAAAGGCTGCGGGGATGATACGTGACCTGCATATTGTAATAGACAGCGGTGTTACTTTCAATTTCCGCTAGCCCGGCGTTCAAACACAGCTGTTAACCTTCGGAACGCTCAATAGTCCGATTGCGGCGCGATGACGAAACTGACCGGCTGCGATCGGACCGCAGGTGATCGGCACGCAAGAGGGGTGAAAAATTTCAGAGAGTTGTACATGACCGCCGACAGCTGGAACTAACTTGCGTCTCCTTTGTTTAGCACCGCCATGAAGGCGAAATTGGAAAAGTGAGAGCGCTGTTCGTGATAGTCGATGGAGCGGTGGGCCCCGAATTCGTGCTTTGGCTGGGAATCATGAAGCAATAACCGAAACGGTCGCTGCGGAATTCGGCGCTTGGATATCGCGGGTCTAGCACTGGTTTGGCCTTCTCGTTCCCACGCAATATCCCCCGGGCTATCTCAACCTTCGGCTTCGTCTGGCAGCTATCATAACATGCCGGCCTGTGCTTCAGGCGACAACGCATCGAGCGCCGACGGACGATCAGTCGATAATCTCGCCCATGCTACCTCGGAGGGTGTCGAAGTGGATGATAATCATGGTCCCTATTTAGAGGTGGCTAAGCTCGGTGAGCAGATCGCCCAAAAATATCAAATGGACGCTGGATTAGCGCTGGGGCCCCTGGTCTTACACTACCTGGACGAGGTCGATACGAATCTCGCGTCAGACAAATTTGATCATGCCGAATTCCTGGAAAGGATAACGGTTTTCCTAGAAGCCGCTTCATTCGAAGCAGCAGACGATCGACGTACGGAGTTTCTGGAGGCGGTGATTGACGGCTTGGCCTCGCGCATTAGAAGCACCTAATGTGATGTCTATGCGGTTGCTGCTCCAAAGTGCCCCGGAACTCATTGGCCACAGGTGCGGGGGAGGCTCGTCTTCCTTCGTGTTCTCTCGAACCGACGTTTTGTCTCCCGAGGCAGCTTGGCTACTTCCTCCATCACGATGAACGCAGTTGAATTCTGGGAACTGGACGCCGACCGATGCTAGCATCGCAGCGTGATTTCTGGACCTGTATCGCCTAGGGACGGGTCAAAGGTCTGGCGGATGGCCGGCGTGGAAACCGTATTACCGCCTAACTGGAACTTTTAAGCGGTGTCATAGTTTAAGGGTAGCCGCCGAGCCTGTTTCCGTTCCTTGCCAAGGCGTAACAAACGGCGCTGGTGGCGATACTGTCATTGTACCAATGTCCCTAGATTGAGGCCCGCTTCGTGCGGGCTGCTTTTTGACAATCTCGTGATCGCTGCTCGATTTGTTTGGTCGAACCTTCGGATGAGTCTCCCCGAGATACGAGAGCGGCTTGTTGCCCATAAGAACCGTGAAAACAAGCTATTGGCGGTCAGGGCGCGAAAAGAAGCCCCCCCGGGCGCTCATTTACCAATTCGATTACGCTTCATTAACCAGGGGCTGCGATGCTTAAGCCACTTCGCAGGGTGAGACATGAGAAGCTGGCGAGGGCTCGCTCACGTTACGCGTCGCGGGCCCTTTTCCACACGATGTCAGGATGGTGGGCTTTTATTTTAAGTGGGCCGCGTCCTCGCGAACGTATCTTTCCGGCGCTCCTCCCGACTTTTGACATCCAAGCCAGTAGGCCCGCATTACGTCGGCGGCGTATTTGCCGGGATCGTACCCGAACGGTAGATTTTTTTTGGAACGTAGTGCGAATAGTCGCTTGGTGAAGCGGCGAGTGAACTCGTCTTCAGTCATGACACGATCGACGTAGATCCGCGGCCTGGTGCCTATGGCCCGTCGATGAGTATCCCGCGGCGACGAGCAGTAAGGATGTCATCGTCGCTGAACGTGATCGCAGAAAAACCGTGGGCCTCGAGCTCCTTCAGTACGTAGGCCAGTTTAACCTGGTCCAGCCCGACAAGCGCTGCGTTCAATTTTTCCAGTCCGCCTTGCCTATAGATTGTCAGGTAATCCGCTACGTTCATGTCGCTCTCCTGAAGGAGCAGTATAGCAGACTTGGGACGAGGAGCTAATCTGCAACTTAGTGTCGAACTACGCGGCGGCGATCGATAAATAACGGACTTCGAAAGCCCCTACCCTTTCAAATAATACCCGGGCTCCGGCGCCTGGAGCTGACGGCGATCTCGCGACCTCGAGAGGATCTGCAAGATCGTCTGGCCTAGCGGCCCAATTACAAAATGCGATCTTCGAAGAAGGTCGCAACCCAACGACAGCGGACGAAGCGTCCTCAGCAACCCCTATCTCCATGACGATACAGATGAGCGACTGATCAGGCGGGGTCAACGGCTATCTGTTGGGCCGCCTGGATACCTCTACGCAATGAGCCGCAACGAGCCTTGGCCGTTCTTGGAACTTTGTGCATCATGGTGGGTTCGCTGGCAGGGAGTTTGAGACACACCGTCTAGGCACTGCCCACGTCAGCGCTATCGCAAAGTGAGGAAAAGATGGAGAATGCTGTATGGCTCTTCGCAGTTGCAGGCGGCGCTGCGGCACTTGGTATTGCGCTCGCAGTAGGAATGCTCAAGCAAGATCCTAAGCGGTCAAGGTTCGCGATATTTGGTGCGTTGGCAGTCGCGGTGCTTGCGTTGGGATTCGGACTGATTGTTTCGAACACTACGTCGACAGCGCCGTCGAACCCTCCCGATCCAGCTGGCACGCACTACGATGGACCCGCCCGCCCTTCCGATGAAAATGCGCTTCCGGGAACACCTACACCTACTGATAATAAGTAGCCCCTGAGCACCCAAAACTTTGCGTTAAGAGGGCTTTACGACGTTTATGGCCGGCAATCTCCGCGCAAGCATATCCATGCACGTTGCCAGCCTGGGAAGAACGCCGCTGATCATGTCGAGGACCAGCTCCAACCTCGACCGCGCCGACCTCGCGCGAATGATCGCAATTGTCGGCGAGAGATGATCCGCGAAATGCTCGACCAGATTGCGCCAGACTAAAGAAGTTTGGCCCGCAATTCGACGAAAGCGACAACGGCCAGGAGCCGAGGTTATCAGTCTCCGGCCACGCGACGGTATTTGCCATCCTTCGAAATGAGCGTATGAGCCCCGACGAGCTTCAGCACTCTTTCGGCTTTGACAATCCGATCGACTTCCTGCATGCGCTGCTTGGACATCGGCCGCTTCTTATCCGGGGAGCCAGTGTGATAGTCGCACATTTGCTCAGGAAAGCTTCCTATAAGACGGGCACTCTAGAATGGAACCGGTAGATTTCGAGCCTTTTCGTGTTCTGGTAAACCCACAGCTAGCGCTATTGCTGCGGCACCTGAACCAGAGATTTTTCAAGGAACCTCCGCGCGGCGTCGGTTTGAAAACGATGATTGAGGCTCGAGATAGAGGCCTTATCGAATTCGACATGGACCTCAAGCCTCTACGTGGACGCCTCACCTTCAAAGGTGGAGTGGCTAGGCACTATCTAAAAACAGCGCACGGAACATGAAGGTGACGGGCCTGCAGATCCAGCAGTTCGCGCAGGCATAGAGTCAACGGTGGAACGGGAGCGATAGCGCTTGGCGCCGTGTTAATTTCCCTTGGGACTTATCGTCGATTCATTACAATTTCGTACTTTAGTCTAACTCCGCCTTATCCCGGGCGCTCTACTATACGCCCTTGCTTAGGGGGCTGATTATGACGAAACCTCAGATACTTATATTTTTTAGCGCGTTCTTATGGCTTGCGATGATGCTCATTATGAACCTCGTCAGGCTCGGAGTGATCTAGCTGGTCGCCGGACATGAAACTATTCTTCGCTCCTACTCGTATACGATGGCAGGGCCTGTTCCTGTCAGGCTTGTAGGCTCGTCTTCTCACCCCAGACGGCGAGCCTATGGTTGCTTGCAAGTGGCTCTCACAATTTGATGTTAGGGTGACGCCTTGAGCCATCAACCTTCGCCTTGGCTATGTTTTTCCTAAGAGATCGATCGGGTAGATTATGCCAGAGAAAAATAACGGCATAGAGTTTTCGCTTTGGAAACAACGTCCCATAGCGACCGACCAGCGATAAACACCTGAAGCGTCCATCAACCGGTGCTCTGCATGATATGGCTGGCCGTCAACGATGGCTTGTTTGATCAGATGCTTCGTTTGAGCTCGATCTTCTTCATGTACGCGCGCAACATAGGCTTCGAAAGGTAGGCCGCGGGCCGTTTGCCTAGGATCGAGTCCAAATAGCGAGGCAACCAGTGTGTCTCCGAAAATAAGGTTGCTTTCAAGGACCCAGGTGAAAATCCCAGCCTCATTCGGTTCGCTTGGATCTTCCGCATGTTGTTGGTTTTCTAGTTCGACCAAGATCACAGGTTCCTCCCAGTGGCGCCTCGTTCTCGTCCACCACCACCTTCCCTGTCGCGGGACGCGAGGCGCTGAGTACTATCTTAGGTAGGACAGCTAAGAGAGATGCAAGTAGTCCTGCCTCTCAGCACCGGAAAAATGTTCCACCTCGCAATTCAACTGATAACATGTCACAATACGCACGCCGGAATATCCAAATCCTACTCGGACAGAGAAAAGACCCAACTCGCAGCAAGTAGTGTACTATCCTGACTTACGATTGACATCGGAAGGCGCCATGATGCGTGAAACTATTGTTGCCCGGTTGAAGCGGTGGAAAACCGAGCTCGATATGGCACGCCCATCGGAGGGGCAGCCGGCGCCTGTATCGGCATTATCGCAGCATATTAGCAAGGTTCGAGCAACAAAACATCAGATGCAAGGTGAGCAGGTGAAGACGGGGGACGTGGATGGTACTGACGAAAGCCACTGATAGTCGGTAAATACGAGTTGAGTTTAGGACGGTGTGCGCCCCTCCTCATGCTTTGGCCCCGGCGGCTGCCCTATCAGGGCGTCAGCGTGACCGGCACCGAAATTCTCGGGCAGCTATACGCTTAGGAGTGAAGGAACACCTTTCCTCATAGCTAGTTTGGCCGAAATGATACTCGCCCCACAAGAACGTGCCGCCATCGAAGGCAATGGACGGCAAGCAGGTCTGCAATTACGCGGCGCCCTGACGTGCCCGTACTTTGGCGACGAAGACAGGACGCGCTTTAACGCCTGGATGGAAGGGTACCAGCTCGGCGCCGAAGAGAGGCTCCGAGCTGATGGGCGGCTCCAACTTGAATAATCGGTTTGCAATTGATGCCTGGGTGTGGGGTTAAGCTTTTTCAGATGAAAGTCGGAACGGCTACATCAGGTGCATCAATCTCAAGGCCGCCACCATGGAAGCTGAAGTCCTCCTATCTGTCGACCGCAACTTCAAATCAGAAATCGGAAATGCCGATGTTAGGATTGTCGGATCCCTAGCCTACCACTTGTCGGCATGGAAGCTCCGGAGCAAATAGCACTACGCTTCGGTCACTTTATTTGACGGGGTGCTGACCCGCTAAACGAAGTTCGCTCATTCCTGCCGACCATCCTCGAGCATCATCCTGACGCGCGGACGGCGGTGATCAAAGGTCTATCCACCGCGGAACGTGCGGAAGTGGTCAAGCATACGCAGTCAAGATGGGTCCGCACCGCCACGGGGCACGAGGTCTTGTTGAGAAACACGAAAGACCGACGCTAAATTAGATCTTAGGGCGGTGGGAAGAGCCAGTGGGATCGCCTCAGCCTACGCCTTTAGGATAGATATCGCTTGCTGCGATTGAGCGTAATGTCGCAACCGAAAGTCGAGCAGCGTGAGAGCCTCGACTTGTCGCTAAGCCCGCACGGGGGTATGTGCGGGCTTAGCTTCCTCAGTCCACCAGCGATTGCAATAATGGGCCGCCGCCTTACCTCTTCAATACCGTCGAACATCGACGGCTGGGAGATAATCGCGCTCTCGCGCTATTGCGGAGCAATCTTATGACGACACCTGCATCTACTTTGACTCAGAAGCAGCGTCTTGCGATCTTCGAGGAAGGCAGAACAGCCGCCATCGAGGGATCCAGACTCTTCTCCAACCCCTATTTGCGTGACGATGGCGACCAGAGATTGCTGTGCTGGGTTGACGGATATCGGTCGGTCGTAAGTCGTTGACGTCAAAGCATGGGACGTTGGGATCGGTTGTTTTGTGTTTCAATTTTTGTCCCGATATGCGCATGTTGATTTTTCAGGAGGTCAAAATGCGTCTGTCAGCGCTCGTTGCCATGTTAGCACTCGCGGCGCCTTGTGCCGCGACTGAGACGCCAACGATTATTTCGCTAGATGATGGAGGAGCGTCGCAATCCTTTTCGGGCGTTTCAAGCGGTGGAGCGCCGACCAAGTTTAGCCTCAGTCCGCCTAGCGCTCGTTCGATCACCTTCACTCTGGAGAGCGTAGAGGATGGCTGCGGCGTGGAAATGCAGCGTTCGTCCCGGCTGGGTTACATGGCCGAGTTCGACAGGATTCCTGCGAAGCTAGTTGTTGCCGCCAAACAGGGTGAAGTCTTCATAATCTCCTTTTTCCAGAACCGTGCTGCTTGGATTGCTAAAAGCCCATGCTCTTTCTCATTTGAAGTGGAATAGCGCCGGATCGCAATAATCGTCCCGTGGCGACGCAGCTTGGAACGAACCGCGTCATCGATGCTTGGTGGTTGGGTTCAGCCCTCTTCGAGGCCAGGGGCTGTCGCCTACCCCACGACCAGCCTTTGATGCCATTGATCTCACGGCGCGGGGACAGCTACCCCCAGAACAACTCGTCTTCCTCAGCGAATTCTTCAGGCGTCCCACCGTGTTTTGAATATTCTAACCAATATCCTGCCGCCACGTCCTCGGCATACTCACCGGGGTTTCGCCCGAATGGCACTTTCCGCTCTGGAAGCACTTCGTGACAACTGCTTGCACGAAGCGACGATGGAATTCTTCTTCTGACATGCCGAGTTATATATCGCGTAATCGATGGACGATCGAGGCTCGACGGTAGAGCGCCGGCGGGGTTGATCGAGTGATCCAGGAAGGCTGCAGCAGGACTTCCGTCTAACGCGTTGAAAGATATCTTAAACTTTCTTTACGTAAACGGACGAGGGCCCGGATCTTACTGGGCCGCAGGATGACCGCCCGCTGGCCAATAGTGATGACGCAGGACCATTTCGGTTGAGGCTTCGAATGGCAGGGCAACAAGACCAATCATTTCAACCGCGCCAAACGACAAAGCTCGCAAATGATGGCGTTGCGGTGGGCTGGATCGGCTCGGCATGCTGCCGCACAGCACGGTAGGCCCGGCGCGCGATTGCGCCAACGCTTTTACGGTCGCACGACCACCGATCTCGACGGTGAGGACTGTGACAGGCGCAGATGGCCAGACGTCAGGCACGTGCGGCCTGTGGCCACGGTCGCTAGGTTGACAGGTCAGCTCCGTGCAAGGCGCAAAGATCATTAAGGAGTGCTAATTAACCACCGCACTGATGCGAGATCATGAGGGCCACGCCATGCAGTACGACTGGACAGGTGTCAGAACACGCCGGATCTGGAAGCTGAAGATGCTGGCCTTCACTAGCGGGGGGTTATTCGCCGCCTTCAGCTTTTTTGCCCTAACTCCAGGTTTTCAGTTTGCACCCTGGTTTGCCATGCCGTGGTGAGTTCATTTCTAAGAGGCTTCGACAAGAAGTGAACATGAAAAATTGGCGAAACGTCACAATAATCGTTCAAACGGCGGTGGTTGCTGGGGCCTGTCTTTTGCTGGGGTGGACTGTGTTCCAAATTGTCTCTTGGGTTGTCCGGTAACTGACGAGCGCTCGCATACGCGGGGTGCGGCAAGGGCTTGTCCTTCCAAGCATTCGCCGACTGCGGATTTAAACAGGCTGACGCGGCGACTGAAACGGCGCGAGCACACTTTATCAGCGGATAATTTTCCGGCTCATTGCTATTCTCGTTGAATGATTTTATTACAGCCATCATTGACCTACGATCGCCAAGTAGACACAAATGAAGAACAACTACGACGCCGTCGCGGTGCTTATTAGCTGCATCACTATGATCAGCATCTGCACGCTTGTCGGCTGGGCAGCATGTAGTACAGTCTTTTGGATGGCAGGCTGACTAATCAGAGCGAAAAATGTTCTACAGGCACCTAGACAATGCCTGCTGACGAAGAGCCGGTTCATTGGCGTGCGCCGGCTCTTCTTTCTGGTATCTTTACCACCGCGTCATAGGACGAGGAAGTCGCTGAAATTTAATCGCGCCCGACGTGTGCGCCTTGAAACCGGAAGGTGGGATGACCATCATCGGCCCGCCGCACCGCCGCCACTGAAGCGAAGTTCGCCAGCGTGCCGATGAACTTCTTAACCAAATGGCGCCGGACAACTGGCTGCCGCCTTCCACCTATTTCGCGTCGAACCACGAAGATCAATTAGATCGTCTTCAGCACAGCCGAAGTCCGTGCTGACATTGTGAACAGAACCGACACCGGAATCAGTGACAGGCGATCAGATGGAAGGATTGTCCGGTCCAATTCCGCCAGTGTAGTGCTTAGCCCCCGATCCGCAATGCAGGATGTTGATTCCGCTGCCGACGTCCAACACGTCGATGCTGCCGATCCCATTGGAAAACCGGTCTCTTCCGGCTCGTTGACGCTCTGGATGGGAATTTCACTTAGGCTCTAGATCCTCACGAGCTCATGGCTCCTGGCGCCTGCCAACCGCTTACCGCCTTAGAAAAAGGCACAAAGACGGTGAATCGTCGACGAGTTGTTAATGCCTGTTGCTGATATTTAGACACTGATTTGACCAACTTTAAGCATTTGGCAAGCAGGACACGCAGTGACGACCAGGGTAAGGACTATGTTCTACATCACCTGTTTGACGGTGTCGTCGTCGGGATGCGTCGGCCGCATGGACTTTATCAGTCGCTCAGAGCTTGTAGACCGCTCCATAACAACCGGCTCGATCGCAGCGCCTAGCTCGAAAACCCAACATTCTGACGAAACAGCGGTCGGTAATGCCGTAAGTGCAGTCGATCTTCCGTCCTTGGGTGGCAGCCACCTACCCTGGGCAAATACGGAGACAGGCAGCGCAGGGGTCGTGCAAGCGATCAAAGAAAGCAGTGAGTTTGGTCGCACCTGTCGCGAGTTTCGCACCACACGACACTCTTACGATGGCATTGCGGTTTTTCACGGCCAAACTTGCATGACCGGAAGAGGCAACAACTGGACGCTCACTGCGTTTGACAGACAAGGCTAGCGGAAGCTGTATGTTGTAGCTACATTGCGTTACCCTCTGCGCGATTTTCCGAGCTACCGAAAGCTTCACGCGGCAGAGGTTCAAGTATTGCCTCCCCCGCTGTCCAGCACCTTTCTAGAACAATCGGACGATCGCGACGTGCCGCTGATTTGGCCGTTGTAGCTATTGGGCAAGCGCCAAGCTGCCCGTTGCCTGACAGCTTCAAATCTGCTGAGATATGATCTTAGCTAAATCTGGGCATAGTGCATGTTTAACGAACAAGAACCCAACCTCATCACGTCCGCCAAAAGTGGAAAGATTGTCGTTGACGGCTATCCATTCCAGATAGAGATCTTCCGGATGGAAACTGAGGACCTGTGGACACTCGAGGTTGTTGATCATCACAACACCAGCCATGTTTGGGACGACCAGTTTGTATCTGATACGGACGCTCGGGACCTCGCGGTAAAAACGATTAGCACAGAGGGCGCTACAGCTTTCATTCACGGTAACAACGTAGTTCCGTTCCCAAAAATCTAGTTAGGTAAAACACCGTCGGTAAACGGACTTTAAGTTGCGGTTTTTCGCCCCCCGAGCGGAGAGAGCGATCACAGCGCAATCTAGCCAGACATGATCTTCCGCGTTTTTCGCTGATACTCAGGCCCTGCTGACGAAATCACCCTCAAGAAACCAGCTGTAAGTCTGGGCAATTCCTACCTCCAAACGAATAGAAGGCGCCCAGCCGCGCTGCCGCAGTTTGTCGTCACTCATGAGTTTGCGAGGAGTTCCGTCCGGTTTGCTCAGGTCGTGGACGATCTTACCGCGAAAACCAACGATGTCGCATACAAGTTGGGTAAGCTCCAAAACGCTAACATCGGCACCGGACCCGACATTGACATGTTCATCGTCCGAATAGTGCTTGAGCAGAAACACAAGCGCATCTGCGCAATCGTCGCAATGCATGAATTCCCGGCGCGGGCTTCCTGTCCCCCAGATTGTGATCTCCCCGTCCCCTCGCCTTTTGGCTTCGTGTGCCTTTCTGATCAGCGCCGGCAAGACGTGGCTTGAGGCGAGATCGAAATTGTCGCCCGGGCCATAGAGATTGGTCGGCATGGCAGAGATGAAGTCGTCGCCATATTGTTTGCGATAGGCTTGAGCGAGTTTCATTGCAGCGATCTTGGCTATTGCATACCACTCGTTCGTGGGCTCGAGCGGTCCGGTAAGCAAAGCATTTTCTGCGATCGGTTGTGAGGCAAGCTTCGGATATATACAGGATGACCCAAGGAACAGAAGTTTCTCGACCTGGGCCTCGTGGGCGGCCTGAATAATGTTGGTCGCAATCATCAGGTTGTCGTAAAGAAAGTCTGCGGGGAAAGAGGCGTTGGCGAGGATGCCACCAACCTTTGCCGCGGCAATGACGACCGCGTGGGGACGTGCCCGCGCAAGGAAGGCATCAACTTCACTTTGACGGTTGAGGTCCACCTCTTGCCGTGTGGCGGTGAGGATCTCGCAGTGTTCGGTGGCGAGCCGGCGCACGAGTGCGCTACCCACCATTCCCTTGTGACCGGCGACCCAAATTTTCTTACCGGCGAGCGAATAGGTCATCACTAGGTCTCTAGACTGACAGGAAGATCGAGGCCGTGGGTTTTCAGAAGGGCGTAGCGACGGGCTGCCTTATAATCTGAGGCGACCATTTCGCGGCACGTGTCTTGAGCGGAGATTTCCGGAGCCCATCCAAGCCGCTCTTTCGCCTTGGTCGCGTCACCAAGCAGGTTCTCGACCTCTGATGGCCTGAAATAGCGTGGATCGATGCGAAGGACGGTATCACCCACCTTAACGGCCGGAGCCATGTCGCCGCTGATTGCCGCCACGATCCCTATTTCGGCAAGGCCGCTCCCCCTGAATTCTATCGTCAGGCCAAGTTCCGAACCGGCCCATTGGATGAAGTCGCGCACAGAATATTGGACGCCTGTGGCTATGACAAAATCGTCTGGTTCATCCTGTTGCAGCATCAACCACTGCATGTGCACGTAATCTTTGGCGTGGCCCCAGTCGCGCATTGCGCCCACATTGCCCATGTAGAGGCAGCGGTCGATTCCAAGGGCGATGTTGGCGAGGCCACGGGTGATCTTACGCGTCACGAACGTTTCACCCCGCCGCGGCGACTCGTGGTTGAATAAAATCCCGTTGCAGGCATACATGCCGTAGGCTTCGCGGTAGTTGACGGTAATCCAGTAGGCGTAGAGTTTCGCGACAGCGTACGGGCTTCGTGGATAAAACGGGGTTGCCTCGCGCTGCGGGACTTCCTGGACAAGTCCATAGAGTTCAGACGTTGATGCCTGATAGAAGCGTGTCCTCTTGCTCAGGCGCAGAAAACGGATTGCTTCGAGCAGGCGCAGCGTTCCGAGCCCGTCGACATCCGCGGTATATTCGGGAGATTCGAAGCTTACAGCCACGTGGCTTTGAGCGGCGAGATTATAGACTTCGTCAGGCTCGATATCGCGGATAAGCCTCGTCAAATTGGACGAGTCCGTCATGTCGCCGTAGTGAAGTTTCAGGCGAGCGTGGTCGATATGCGGATCCTCGTAAAGGTGATCGATCCGTTGGGTATTAAAAGACGAGGCACGCCGTTTGAGACCATGAACCACATAGCCCTTCTGCAACAACAATTCTGCCAGGTAGGACCCATCCTGGCCGCTGATGCCGGTTATCAGAGCAACTTTCTCCCGACTTGAGCGCATATCCATCATCGGCTCCTACGTTGACGGGACTTGAGAAGATGCGCACGCGGCACCACACTTCGAATTCGAAGTCTGGAACCTTCGTCACGTGCCGAAGAACGAATTATTATGCACGCCTGAACATCTCTGAGGAGCGTGCGAGCACGTCTCCAGATATCGTCTGAGTAATCGCGTCCGGTGGAATGGCTGAACGTCCCTTGTCGAGGCGGGGACTACTTCTCATGTCGATGAGCGAAGAGTAGCCGCACGATAGGTTTTGCGTCAACTTGGCTCAGCTCGATACAATGTCGTTCCCCCTCATCCCTTCGACGGAACACGACTCTCAATGTGCCTCAAGGTTCGACCCAACGGGTGAATAGCCACCATCAATGCTGCAATATTGCCCATATGGAGTACGCACTGCCTCCCCTTTCGGAACAGTCACGGAGGTTGGAAGCTGAGAAAACCGAGACCCATGGATACGCGGACAAACTCATTGTGTGGGAACTGCGAAACGGCGCTGGTTGCCTAACCGCGCTACTCGTCGTAATTTCATGGATAGCTGCAAGTATCGCCTGGCACGCGGGTAGGCTGTCTCCACCTTTCGAAACGAGAGACCCTCCCCTCGTATCGCATAGACGCGATGCCTCGAGAGAAGGGATGCGATGTAGCGAACCAGGATCGGCGGCCTGCTCAATCCTAGTTTCAGTCAGCGAGGGTAATCGTTCGAAATTCTGCCAGGGATAACAGGCGGGGCTCAGCACTGAACACCAATCCGACAAATGAGGCTTCCAATTCCATCTGAAACATGGATGGTTAGCGGCCGATTGCTGTCAGCGGCGGACCACGAGGGGGAATTGATGCAGATTCGGTTGTTCGACGCTGTCGCGATCATGAGCGTGGCGACTGCCCTTGCCGCCTGCCAAGGCGACTTAGAGCCGCTGCGGTCGAGTCTTCAGGCCGGCATCACCCCGTCTGGCATGCTTGAGGGCAAAATTGGAACCGGCGCCCCGCAAGCGAACCCAAATCCTTCATCCCCGACTCAGCCTGTCGCGATTGCACCGCCGAAGGCTTCCGCTGGAGTTCCGGCGCCAGCATGCCCTGGTAGTATCGTTAAGCAGCTCATCGACCCGACTGCGCAGGACGTGTCTCCAGTCAAACTTACCTGCAGCGCGCAGCTACCGGCCAACTCCACTGTGACGCGGCAGATCGTCTTTGAAGGCAGCGCGGCAAATGGAGCCAGCCTCGACTGCAATGGCGGGCGATTGAAAGGGACAGCTGTAAAGGGAGACAAGGAAGCGGTGGTGGTACGATCGAAGAGCAACGGTTCATTCTACGAAAGGCCGGAAGGCATCGCCGTGCGGAATTGTAAAATCGCCGGCAGCGTTCGCATCTATGGCATGGGACGAAATGGCGAGGCCGACCCTGTCAAGCGATCATCGATGAGTGTCAACCACACGGCAGATGCTCAGGCCGCAGCCCCGAGTAACGTCATATTCGATCGGGTTGAGATTTTCGGTAGCGGCGGCGTGCCATTTTACGTTAGTCCCGGCGTCACCAATGTTACATTGACTAACTCAACTATCGCCGGCTCTTCCACGAGCGTCGTCGTTTATCTCGACGCCGAATCTGCCGGCGCAAAAATCACCAACAACATTTTCCGCGCCCGCACAAAAAGCCGCGAGGTTATCGCGATCGACGGCTCTGCGTATAACACAATCAGCGGCAACCGCTTTGACGACGCCGGTAATGGCGGCATCTTTGCCTATCGCAATTGCGGGGAAGGCGGCACGATCCGGCACCAGGCGCCGCAATTCAATAAAATCGAAAACAACACGTTTTCTTTGGGCGGCAGCAGCGATCCCGCGGTCTGGCTCAATTCCAGAAACGGCAATCGTTCCTACTGTTTCCAGGATCCCGAGCACCCTTTCGGCAGCAGCCTCACGCCAATGGACATGGCTCAAAACAACGTCGTTGTAGGCAACAGAGCATCGGGCAGCCGCGGTGAGCCCTTCCGCAACAGCGATCCGAGCAATACCATAACAGGCAACTCGCGCTAGCTCGTTTTAGAGAAGCTTTTCCAGCATTGCACAGTACGAAAAGAGTCGCCACGCGCACTACCCACATTTTTCCTGCTTGCTCATCGATCGGTGATGCACCATGGACTCATCGGTCGAAAAAGCCGTGTTCAATTCTTGCTTCGTCGTGCTATTCAGCCACCACATGCAAGCTGTAGCGGGACGAGCCTTGGAAAATTTCAAATCACATATGCGGGTCGTTTTTGCCTTCATCGTGCGCGAAATGGCCACACGCTATGGACGGAGCCCAGGGGGCTATCTCTGGGCGATCCTCGAACCTGTGGCCTATGTGGGAATGATGAGTGTCCTTTTCGGCGCCCTCGCAAGGGCTCCGGCACTAGGTACGTCTTTCCCGCTTTTCTTTGCTACCGGCTATATTGCATACAGTATGTACAACGGGATGGCGGGCTACCTGTCGTCGTCAGTCTCTGCCAATAAAAATCTGCTGCAGTATCCGCTGGTAGCTCCTATAGATCCCTTCGTCGGCCGCGCCATTCTTCAGGGTTTGACGTCGATTGTTGTTGCCACGGTGATACTTCGAGTTGCATGGCTAACGGAGCCACATCCACCGGCAATTGGCTGGGCTGCCCTGATCGAAGCGACAGGATTTGCGTGGATTTTGGCCAGCGGCATTGCCCTGACGAACATCGTTCTTTTCCAGCATTTCAAAATTTACGAGAAGATATTTGCAATTGTAACGCGCCCTTTGTTTTTGCTCTCCGGAGTATTCTATGTCCCAGAGCAAATGCCCCACCCACTTCGGGAGGTGCTATTATGGAATCCGATCACGCAGTGCATTGTGCTATTTCGGGAAGGGTTCTACGGTCCCACCACAACTGATGGCCTCGATATGAATTATCTCTTCTGGTGCGTTCTTGGGACCGCGTTTGTTGGTATGTTGACCTTTACGATGTGGCCCATCGGTCGCATCAGAGACTAATGTCGGGTAGTGTTGCGACCCCACGGCTATCCTGACAGCGTGCTTGACCTCCGTCCTTTTAGGTATGTTCGGTGCTTAATTTAATACGCTCCTCAGCCAATCTTCTGCGAACAAGAGGCTTGGCCTTGACGCCACGCTCGTATGTAATCGGCCTTCGGCCGTGGAAGCGTTTCATCGAATTTTGGCTCCCTGGCGAAACTGTTGTCCGCAAAAGCCGCTTTATTAATCAGTTGCACTTTTATGCGTTGATCGCGCCTTCAATTCTTTTCCGCCCAGGGTCGAAGATTTATGTCTGGGGCTACAAGGCCCCTGCCTTCGTCGACGCCTTTGCCGAGAGATGGAGCATTCCCCTTATCCGCATTGAAGACGGCTTCATCCGATCTGTCGCACTAGGGGCAATGCGCGTTCCTCCACTCTCGCTCTGCTTCGATATGTCGGGGATGTATTTCGACGCTACAAAGCAATCTGATTTGGAGCTTACTCTTGAAACGTATGATTTCGCGGCTGATGGAGCTCTGCTGCAACGAAGTCAGGAGGGAATTTCGAAACTAGTCTCTTCCCGTCTTTCAAAATACAATTCATCAAATGACGTAGATATCGACAAAATCTACGGAGTAAAAATGAGACGACGCATCCTTGTTGTCGGACAAGTTGAAGGAGATGCATCGATTGAAAAAGGATGTAGTCGAAAAATAGATAACAATGACCTGGTTCGAATTGCTGTCGAGGAAAACCCTGACGCGCAGGTGATTTACAAACCGCATCCTGAGGTACTGCAGCGTACCCGACCAAATCAATCAGATCCACGTGCTGTTAGCGACATTTGCATGGTCTTAGACCAGGATATCACACTTGCGGACGCATTTCGTACCGTGGATCACGTCTACACGATAACATCACTTGCAGGTTTCGAAGCGCTTATTCGTGGCATAAAGGTTACGTGTATCGGTATGCCCTTTTATGCGGGATGGGGCGCCACAGAAGATCGACAGCTGTGTCCGCGTCGAACAGCCAAAAGAACGCCGACTGAGATTTTCGCTGCAGCATACATCCTCTACCCGAGATATTTCAATCCATATACGAAGCAGGCTCTGACATTCGAAGATGCTCTGGATTTGTTGACTCGGTTGAAAGCCCGGCCTCAAGATTTCAAGCGGGAAAATGCCTAGCGACAAATTCCGCAGCCGCCTAATGAACCCTTGGCACGCCACTTAATTAGTGGATGGCAAACGGGGGCGTGCGCCTAGTTTCCAACTATGAAAGGCTTTAAGAATGCCGACTAACGCTGCCAGACGCACTTTGGTGATGATCCCTGCCCGCATGGCTTCGACCCGCCTGCCCGGCAAGCCGCTGGCGGATATCGCAGGCCTGCCGATGATCGTGCAGGTGGCAAAGCGCGCCGAGGAGGCCAAAGTCGGCCGGGTCGTCGTTGCCGTCGATGAACAGGAAGTGTTCGACGTGGTCAAGGCAGCCGGCTTCGACGTCGTCCTGACGGGGGCCGACCACCAGTCCGGCTCCGACCGCATTTACGAGGCGCTGACCAAAGCCGACCCGGACGCGAAGGCGGACTATGTGATCAACGTCCAGGGAGACCTGCCGACGATCGAGCCCGAGGCGGTGCGCGCCTCGCTGCGCCCGCTCATCGACAATGCATCGACCGACATCGCCACGCTGACGGTCGAGATCACCGACGAACACGAGAAGACCAATCCGAACGTGGTCAAGATCGTCGGCTCGCCGCTGTCCGACACGCGCCTAAAGGCGCTCTATTTTACCCGCGCCACCGCGCCTTACGGCAACGGCCCGCTCTATCACCATATCGGCCTTTATGCCTATCGCCGTGCGGCGCTCGAAAAGTTCGTCACGCTCGGTCCTTCCGTGCTCGAAAAGCGCGAGAGCCTCGAACAACTGAGAGCACTCGAGGCCGGCATGCGGATCGACGCGGAGATCGTCAATTCGGTGCCGCTTGGCGTCGACACGCCGGCCGATCTCGAAAAGGCCCGCGCCATCCTTTACTCCCGACAGCTTTGAACGAGTTGCCGTCAAACAACTCCCACGCGCAGCAAATCGTGGAAATGGATGATGCCGATCGGGCGACGGTCTTCGTCTACGACAAGCAGCGCTGCGATGCTGTGCTTGTTGAGCAGAGCCATAGCCGCCGTCGCCAGCGAATCCTTTGCGATCGTCTTCGGGTTCTTCGTCATGGTGTCGTCGACGAGCATCACGCCGAGATTGCCGTCGAGATGACGGGCAAGGTCGCCATCCGTCAGCACGCCGCAGAGACGTCCGTCCTCATCCAGCACGCCGACGCAGCCGAAACGCTTGGCCGAGAGTTCGTGGATGGCGTCGGGCATCGACGCGCCCTTGCGCACGAGCGGCAGACGATCCCCGGTATGCATCAGATCGCTGACATGGGAGAGCATCGCACCCAGCTTGCCGCCGGGATGGTAGACGCGAAAATCGGTTGCGGAGAAGCCGCGTGCCTCGAGCAGGGCGACCGCCAGCGCATCTCCCAAAGCGAGCTGCATCAGCGTCGAAGTGGTCGGCGCCAGTCCATGCGGACAGGCCTCCTGGGCCTTCGGGAGCAGCAGGACGATATCGGCCTCGCGTGCCAGAGTGGACACCTCTCCAGAGGTCATTGCGATCAGCGGAATGGAGAAGCGGCGGGTGAAGGAAACAATGCCCTGCAGCTCGGCCGTCTCGCCACCCCAGGAGAGCGCCAGCACAACGTCGCCGGCGGTGATCATACCGAGATCACCATGATTGGCCTCGACCGGATGGACGAAGAAGGCCGGCGTGCCCGTCGATGCAAGGCTTGCAGCGATCTTGCGACCGATATGGCCGCTCTTGCCGATACCGGTGATGATGACACGGCCATCTATACCGCCGATCATTTCGGCCGCACTGCGGAACGCTTCACCCAGTCCCTCACGCAGAGAACCTTCGAGCGCATCGAGCCCCTGTTTCCCAAAAGAAGTCGTCCGCAGCGCAGAATCGATTACGTCATGTTCTACTTGTTGAAGGGCTCGCTTTATCATTCGAAAGGTCCTATCTGAGATCTACACCGAGCGCGTCGCGCACTTCACGTCAGCCCTTTGCGACGGCATCAAGCGCCAGCAGCTTTTCGAGAAGCGCCGGCATGTCCTTCAGATGCACCATGTTCGGGCCGTCGGACGGAGCGTTGTCCGGATCCTCATGGGTCTCGATGAAAAGGCCGGCAACCCCGACGGCGACAGCTGCGCGTGCCAGAACAGGAACCATGGTCCGGTCACCACCGGAAGAACCACCCTGCCCGCCCGGCTGCTGCACCGAATGGGTGGCGTCGAAGATCACCGGCGAGCCCATGGCCGCCATGACCGGCAGCGAGCGCATGTCAGAGACCAGAGTGTTGTAACCGAAGGATGCGCCCCGTTCGCACAGCATGACATTCGGATTGTCGCTTTCGAGAAACTTCGCCTGGACATTCTTCATGTCCCAGGGCGCCAGGAACTGGCCCTTCTTGACGTTGATCGCCCGGCCGGTCTTGGCGGCTGCGACCAGCAGGTCCGTCTGGCGCGACAGGAAGGCCGGGATCTGCAGCACATCGACGGTTTTTGCGACCACCGCGCACTGCTCTTCCGTGTGGATGTCGGTCAGCACCGGAAAACCGAATTCCTTCTTGAGGTCGGCGAAGACTTCCATCGCCGTATCGAGCCCGATGCCGCGCTTGCCCGACAGCGAGGTGCGGTTGGCCTTGTCATAGGAAGACTTGTAGACGAGGCCGATGCCGAGCTTGCCGCAGAGTTCCACCAGGTTGCCCGCCATCATGAAGGCATGATCGCGGCTTTCCATCTGGCACGGCCCCGCGATCAGCGACAGTTTAGCCGTGTTAGAGAAAGTAACCTTGGCGAAACCTTCGCCGACGATGACCTCAGAATTGGGAGAAACAGGCATGTTCTATCCTAAAGGCAGGAACGAATATCTCACGGAATTCCGTAAAAAACGATGATTGGTGACGGCAGATAGCCTATCATCAAATCGAGGTCAAACATTGAGCCGTCTATGGAAGCGAGACGTTAATCACCAGTTGCCTACTAACCGTAGCCATTTCGCTTCACGCTCATTCAGCAAAAAATCGGCGTGTTAGCTATGGGCTCAATCGGATAGAGGATACACCAACATGACTGAACAGCCAGCCGCACAAGACTGACCGCGTGTTTTGTACTATATACCAGCCGACTAGAAAGCCCTCTATGCCGACCTTCAGCCTCAACCTAATTTGTCTGATTGCCTTAGCGCCCATCCGAATTGCAAAGAGTCTTTTTCTGAGCAAGATGCCTGCTAAACGTGAGCCGCCGCTCATTTTATTTGGATTTAGTCCCTGGAAGATTTTTATCCGCGACTGGTTTCCGCACCACCGCGTGATATTTACGCCCAAGAAGATGAGTGCGGTTGAATTCCACTTGCATTGGAGGTGGGTTATATCACAAGACGCGAGGACAAATGTTCTCGCGTGGCAGTACAACGCCTTGCCCCAAGTGAAGCAATTTTGCGGAACGAAAGGAATTGGCTTTGCTTACGTAGAAGACGGATTTATCAGATCTGTGAAGTTGGGAGCCTTGCACGTTCCTCCCATATCCTTGGCCTTTGACCGGCAAGACGTTTACTTTAACGCGAACGCAAAGACTGATTTGGAAAACATACTATCAGATTACGACTTCGATAACGATACGATTTTAGTGCATAGAGCACGTCTCGCTATCGAACAATTAGTCGCGACTGGCCTCAGTAAATATAACTCCGGAACTAGGGTAGAAGCTAAGACCCTTTACGGCCCGAAAACAGCGAAGAGAATCCTTGTCATTGGCCAGGTGGAGAGAGACGCATCGATTGCATACGGTTGCTCAAGAAATTTTAGTAACAACGACCTAGTTCGTTTAGCCAGAGAAGAAAACCCTGACGCCGAAATTATTTACAAGCCTCATCCCGAAGTGCTTCAAGGAACTGCCCCACGGGGATCGGATCCTTTTGAGGTGCAAAGCCTGGCTACTATATTGGAGGTGGATGTTAGCTTAGCTGACTGCCTCCAGACGGTAGATCACGTTTACACCATTACATCGCTCGCCGGATTCGAAGCCTTGCTACGTGGGATTACCGTCACGACTATCGGCTGTCCTTTCTATTCTGGCTGGGGACTTACCGACGATCGACAAGCGAATAGCCGCCGGTGCCGTAAGTTATCGGTTGAGCAGCTATTTGCAGGCGCCTACATTTTATATCCGCGGTACCTGGATCCAGACACTAAGGCTGAGATCGACATTGAGAGGGCGCTGGATGTCCTGTCTAAGATGCGTGCACAGGAGCCGGATTTGAAGATGCCACCCGCAACTCAAGCGCACGGGCCCAGTGGCACCGCGAAGTGAGCCATTGATTTTCTCGCCCTGCTGGCTAAAGAAGCCGATACCTTTGGCTATGGCGTCACGGGTCGAGAGCCAGGTGTTGCAAAGCTCGGGCATGATCCCCCTGTAACCCTCCCGCAGAAGACTGAAGACAGGGCTACACGATCGCCTCAAACAAAAGCAAAAGAGAAATGACGGTTGAGCGCACAATTATGCTATTGAAGTCCGCCACTAATCCGGCACGAAGCCTAGACGGCGCCGTTGCGGAAGCTATCGGTTGGTCGCGCCAGGTCGAGAAGAGGCGCGATTCTGAGAGCGGCGAAACTATCAAGACCACGATCTGGTTTATGGCAGATGGCCGCAAGGCCGCAAAGCTCCCCTACTATACGGCAAATATGCAACACGCATTCGACTTGGCTCAACAGTTCGCTCCAGACAACTTTGGAGGGTGCAGCTGGGAAGATGGGAAAGGTAGCGCTAGGCTTAACGATGGACCCTATGTCCAAGCAGCCACTCCCCAAATCGCGCTTTGTATCGCGGTTCTCCTGCTGTTGCACTAAATGGAGGTTGAGGTTATCAGACTGGCAAAAACGATTTAAGGATGCGAATTTTTTCCGACGTTTCAATGCCCAGATGTAAAATAGAGTCAGTGCGATAATCGGCGGGGGCCATGACAGAGACAAGCGTTAGAAAAGAAGCTTTAAATGCTATACGCGAACTCCTCGCGAGAGGTAACAAAAAAGAGGCGGTGAACGTAGCCAATCTCTTCAGGACAAATCTGAAAAAATCGTCAGTTGATGACCTGACCTTTTATGGAAAGCTGATGACCGAAGTTGGTTTTGTTCAAGAAGCCGAGAAATTGCTTCGAGCCGCTATAAAGAAAGCAGAACCAAACAATTACACGCAAGGCTTAGAAACCCTTTTTTGGCACCTCCGTATCCCGCCACGTATGCGTGACATTCGAGCCGGAGTTGCGCTGGCTCAGACACTTTCTCTTCCTGACGTTCAGAGCGTGCTAGACGTGGGCTCGGGAGGAGGAGAACATGCTCTAGCTTTCGCTAACGCTGGAAAGCAGGTACACTGCGTCGATTACGGAACTTCAGTCTATGTGCAGAACTCGGCAGCCCTAGCTGAGGCAGACGCCCACTCGAACATACGTAAATCGATCTGCGACTTCATGGAATTGAATACGGACGGGAAATACGACCTTGTCTGGTGCAGCCATGTTCTAGAGCATCAAACCAACCCTAACCTCTTCCTAAGGAAATGCCTAGCTCATACCGCAGAGCGTGGCTGGTTAGCCATCACTGTCCCACCTTTGAAACATCAGATCGTGGGTGGGCATGTTACTCTTTGGAATGCGGGCTTGCTCCTCTACCAACTCGTTCATGCTGGAAACAATTGTTCCGACGCCCTTGTGATGAATTATGACTACAATATCAGCGTGTTGGTCCAAAAAAATCCGATCATATTGCCTACGCTAGATTGGGATGCCGGTGATATCAATCGTCTTCACGATTACTTCCCGCCGGGTTGCACTGAAGGCTTTGACGGACGACTCTACGGGCACGCTATTCGACGAAGCACCAGCGAGAAAACCTAAGTATCAGTCCCTAGAAATATAGCACCGTTGACGCTCTCAGAGCGCGCTTCAACATCGATCGGCTCTCCATGACTTCGCAGATAACCTTTCCCGTCAACACGTTAGTTGGAAATCTAACCATCGAATTACCCCAGTATATTGAGGTTGTAGCTCTTCCGGATAGACAGATCTGTGAAGCGTTTAAGAGCTTCGCTAAATTTACATGTGAGGGTGAAAAAAACTCACTGTATCGCGGCCAAAACACGCAAACTTCAAAGCTGACCGTTAAGATTAAAGGAAAGCGCAATAAAATTATAATTGGCTCGAATGCGGATGTAAGGGGAACGATCAATATCGTTGGCGGTAATCTCACGGTCCTGATCGGAGCAAGCACGACTTTTAATAACGTGAACATATATTGCAAAGGCTGGAATCACTCCGTCTTTATTGGAAAGGACTGCATGTTCTCGTCCGACATCGAAATCAGAACATCGGACTCTCACTCAGTGATCGATCTCGAAAGAATGGAGACGACAAACCCGCCCGACGGCGTTTTCATTGGTGATCATGTCTGGATCTCCAAATTTGCGTTCATACAACGCGGGTCAGTATTGGCTAGTGACACGATTGTCGGCTTTGGCACCATGATAAACGGGAACTTCTCAACCGAGAACAAGCTCATCGTCGGTAGACCTGGACGAGAGGTGCCCAATCGGCGTGTAAGCTGGGCAAGAAAGGGTGAACTAAAGGTCGTTGACGACTCAATTTACCAGTGGAGAGAACTCCCGTTGTTGTAATCGACGAAGACACCCCGAGGCCTTGAGTTTGCCACACACTTCCTATGCAATGCGTGTAGGCATGATGACCCCCCGCCCATTCCCCGTGTTCCAGACCCCTCTTTCGAAAGTGGCCCTACAAATTCTTGTTTGGGTAAGACGCAGAATTAAGCAACTGAGTAGAGCAATTGTCCCAGATTGAAGATCAAAATCTTACGCTGCAGAGACCGACTGAAACGTCCGACATCGTAGACGTTAGCGACATTACGATGGTATTCTGCGTTCGATTGCATGACGGAAATCCATGGATCGCTCAGCGATTGAGCCAGGTGCGAGAGTACTACAACCCGTGCCCCAAAATCGTGATAGTGGACTTCGGGTCCACCTCGGAGCACGCTGCAACGATAGCCGCGGTGTGTAAAAAAAAGGACTACCGGTATCACTTCGTCCCGGACTTTGATGTATTTTCACTAGCGTCCGCGAGAAATTCTGGCTTCGACCAAGTCGAAAGCGATTTTGTATTTTTCTGTGATCCCGACTTTGTTGGCGAGCGAGATCTATTCGCTCGCTTGTCAAAGCACGCCACCTCGCTGAAAATGCGATCAGTTGTCGATATCATTCTAAATCCTCCGGCGTTTCACTTAGGTGCCGAGGAAAGTATGATTTTCGACCAGCTTGCCGATCCTGCTCTCCAGTCTTCTTATCTCGACGCGTTATCCTATCGCTCGTATTACCGAGCGTATAGCAAAGACGATGAGCAGTTCGTTGCTCCTTACTCTAATGTGTTTCTTATCAATCGAAGCTTTTTTTCAATGGCTGGAGGATACGACACCTCCTTCAGGGGCCACGGTTCGGAGGATTTTGAATTCCTGCTGCGCCTGTGCGTTATTGCCGGGTACTTTCCGATGCCTAATGATCCCCAGTCAGACATGCTTGGCCCGTTGAAGAACGAATTCTTCGAGGCTCGACCGTATAGCGGGTTCCGTCGCCTCTTCGAGTTGTTATCCCAGCCTAGTGAAAGCTTGGGTCTTAAGATTTTTCACCGTCATCACCCGCGAGAGAGGACTGGAACGTGGTACGAAAATAGTGACTGGAAGCGAGGTCGTTTTCGCGCCGCGACTGACAAGTTCATATCCGCTCATCAAAACCTACTTTCGGTAGATTTTCTCGGGCGAAAAAAGAAAATCGCTTGCCTCTGCAGGAACACGGACACTTGGGGTTATTTTCTCCCCCTCCGGCTTGCCGGTTATGAGCTAGTACCAGTGTTCGATTTCAGCGCTGAGACAATGGCGAGCCTGACGAAACACATAGTTAGTGGCGAAATCTCGGACATCGCTATATTCAATCCGCATATGAAAAGTCACATGCCGTTTCGGCCTCTCGTGCTTCTGGCTCGGGAGCTAGGTCGTACGGTCATAGTGCTAGAACGCGGCGCGCTACCCGGGACGATTTATTACGCCGACGACGTGTGCTATACATCCGACGAATTTTCGGAACGGAATTTTCTGGAAGCCGAGTTCTCAGATTTAGAGCTCCTTCAAGCTGATGAGTACACGCGACGTCTACGTAATGGCAGTGCCACGCTGGAAAGCATGAATAGCTACAGCATCACGGCCGACAAGTATGAGGCACTCAGAAGCTTGTCGGCGAGAAAGTTGTTTGTTCCTCTTCAGCTGGACGATGACATGGCCGTAACGATGTTCCTAAAAGGGGAGCAACGATATTCAGATTTCGTCAATAGCCTGGACAGCCTAGCCCGGTCCCACCCCGATTTGATTTTAATTATAAAGCCGCATCCGCTTTCTAAGACCGATAATTTACCAAATGCACCTAACGTGATTATAGCGGAGCGCATGGATAACGTCCATACGCTTCTGGACTTAGCAGATGCGACGCTATGCTACAATTCAGGCGTTGGCTTGCTTTCTATATTACATCAAAAGCCGACCATTACCTTAGGGAACGCCTTCTACAACATCTGCGGCGTAGGTTATCGATCCACTTCATCGCTCGAAGGCGTGAACGCGTTTCTTTCGGGATCCGTCGTGCCGCCACCTCTAGACACGGTCAATCGCCTGACCGCTTGGTTCATTCACCGAAAATATTCCACATTCATCGCTACAGACCACATCAAAGATTTTGACACCCGAAAATCTCATGCCTATCGAGATATCTCCGTAACCACCTTTCGTTGGAAGGAGCACTCGTTCCAGCTCCGGCGTCTCAAGGAAGAATCGCCGTTCTCTTGGAAGAGTTATGGTGCTTCCAAAATTGCACGCGAACGTTCTAAAGACCGGGAGGCCGAATTTGGGCCTGACAAACTACTCCGGGCGGGTTTAAACGAGTTTCATGACCGGAATTATCTAAAATCAGCACAACACTTGGTTTCGGCGTATTCTCTTCGGCCCGAAAAGCCTGTGGTATTGAGATACGCCGCAGAGGCCTACTATCGCGCGGGGAACCGGAGGTTGGCGATAGAGACGCAGTCATCTGCAGTTCGAGCGCTGCCGAGTAACAAGAACACGAGAGCCCGGCTGTGGACGATGCGATTTCCGTTTTTGATATGGTTTGTTGGCAAGAAGGCGGTAGACGTCCCTCGTCGTTAATGAATAGGAACAAGTCGTGGATAGTCTTGAATTTTGCACGACCGCTGGTCGGAAGAAGCATTCGGTTGTCGCCGTATCTTCTGCTGGATGGTTGAACGAGACGAATAAATACCTTCCGGACCTACTGAATGCAGAGAAGTTGATCGTCCCGAAGGACGCCAAACTTGCTGCAAGCTGCGCCGGTTTTGTCCAATGGGGTATACAAGAGAGCGAGTCGAAAACGAGATTGCGTCAGTATGCCCGAGAACTCGCGCGTCCTCTCGCTTACATCGAAGACGGCTTCATTCGGTCGTTTGATATAGGTCTTTCACATGAGCCTGGTCGATCAATCATCCTAGATGACTTAGCATTTTACTATGATGCGACAAAACCTTCTAGACTTGAGACTATACTTAACTCCGACTTTAAGCCAAACTTTATTGAGAGATGGAAAACGCGTGACGCAATACATTACATCACCCGCAACAGGATTTCTAAGTACAACAATGCACCCGAGGAATTACCGGCGGATCTATCCCGAGCCTCCGGTAGGAAAAAAATCCTTTTGATCGATCAACGAGCAGGGGACGCTTCGATCGCCGGCGCGCTTGCTTCGGAAAGCAGTTTTAAACGGATGGTTGACGAAGCGTTCAAGCACAAAGACGCTGATGTAATCGTTAAAATACACCCTGATGCTCTGACTCCAGGCAAATTTTCAGCCATATCGCCGTCGTTGGGAGAGTATAAGGGTGATAAACGCCTTCACGTTATCAGTGAAGCCGTGAACCCGTACGTTTTGTTTGATTTCGTCGACGAGGTCTTCGTGGTGGCTTCAGGTATGGGGTTCGAGGCGGTGATGGCGGGAAAATCTGTTTCCTGTTTTGGGGTGCCTTATTACGCCGGATGGGGCGTCACCAACGACTATAAAGAGCCGCTTAGAAGCCGTAAAAAACGGTCTCTCGAAGACATATTTCACGTCGCTTGGATGCGATTGTCGAGATACGTCGACCCCTCATCACGGAAGCTAGTTTCCGTGAAGGCCGCAGCTAAGACGCTCGCGTCTGAGAGACAGCGGCAAGGGCTTACTGCATCATAGCGAATCTACTTTGCATCAGGCGGATGAGGGATCGTTAAGCGGTTCGACGCATGCGTCGGCATATGAAGATCAGCAAAGCGTCTGCTTTCTCTTGCGTCGCTGGGATTGAGCTACAGGGCTCGCGCTCAGGATAAGCTTGTAACAGTAGTGGCAGATCTTAGTAGTGGCGCATGACGACCCTTAGTTTGGTTGCTCAGGAGCCTAAAAAACGGAGGTAGATAATCATGTCTATTGAGGAGACGATATTCCTACTCCAGTCAGCGACTAAATCTGAGCGGGAACTTGACTACGCTATTGCCGAGGCGATCGGATGGAAAAAACAAGTTCACGAAGTTCATAATCCGCGGACCGGAGGCGCCGTTCCGGACACAAAATGGCTAATGCCCGGTAGCGAGCAGCCGGGGAAAGTTCCGTACTTTAGCTCGAACTTGCAGAATGCACATGAACTCGCGCAACAGTTGGCTCCCGGTCACATAGGAGCTTGCGGTTGGCAGATGGGCAAAGGGCGCGCACGAATAAATCTCGCTCCTGTCGTCGAAGCCGCTAATCCGTCTATCGCGCTATGCATCGCAGCACTGACTACGCGGCTAAAAATCGGCAAGTAGAGGATCATATTCTGTTATCGAATTATCTGGTGCAATTCGAATTTTTTTCGGAATATATTTGGGGGCCCCGGACGAAATGCGCGCCTCTAACGAAGCAATACAACGAGAAACGTTTGTCCAGTCACAATCCGCTAAGATTTCAGGGCCGTAGTCCCACCATCTCAAACTAAGTAATTTCTCGACAGCTTCTTCCTCGAACCTTAATCTGATTTCGCGCGCTGGCGCTCCCCCAACAACCGCATAAGGAGGAACATCCTTCACTACGACAGAGCGCGCAGCTACCGCTGCGCCATCGCCAATCGTTACCCCTCTGGCAATGAATACGCCGTCACCTATCCAAACATCACTTCCGATTTCGATAGGTCTGCTTCTGTGGATGGTATTAGCTAGGTAAGCTTTTCTACTATGGTCTATTTGATCTTGCCGAAGGTGAAAGTCTGTGAGCAGTTCAGGCCAAGCCCTGCTCCAATGTCCCTGTAGGAGCGAATGGGTAGAAATCTGTGAAAGATCATGCTCTGCGGAGCCCGCAATTAGGGCTGGCCCGATTGAGCAGAAACGGCCAATACGACGGACATGCCTGAGGTTGCTGTCCCGACCTCCCATGTACGTGAATGCACCAACCTCTTGTACGTCGAATTCCCCACCTCGAAATTGCACGAACGGCTCCAAGGTCATAGTGCCGCGCCGTGAGCCGGAGCCGATCTTGCTTTCTTTCCAAAAGGAAACGCGGTGCGCCCTAAGCGCGTCTAAGAAGCCGATATCCATTACGCGTGATTAGATTGTTTCTGATCGCTTCACAAGGGAACCTACTTTCCAGCAATTTCGGCCTCCCGACAAGGCCGAGCGGTTCAGAACTTGTTTGGTGCAGGCTTTTCCGTGTTTAGGATTTCGTTTACTTTAAATCTAAAACATGTAATTATCGTGGACGGTTGCCGCCGTTATCCAGTTGGACGTGCGAATCGGCCCTGTCACTGACATCAAGCGAAGTTCGGATATGGTTCGTTCGCTAAGCAGGCGCACCAGAGAATCACAATTAGCGCGGAGGCAACCGATCTAACTGTGCTACAGGGATCAGGTAGCCATTGAAAACCATATCACCATTAAATGCTTTCAGAGCGCTACAGTACGTATTTTTTCTCGTCGCCATGTTCATCGCAGCGAGCGATACGCTAGCTTCGACGAGGGATTGCAAGTCACCACGGGAACTCACAAGAAGTCTTCGTCTAGACCCGACGTGTGTATACAAAGGCTCCATTCTCATTGCAGCCTCTGACGTTGTGCTAGACTGCGCCGGCGCCAGTATTGACGCCTCGACGTCGCGCGTCGGAATAACCGTCAGAGGGGAAAACATCGAGAACGTCACCATAACAGACTGCTCAATTTTCAACGCGAGAAACGAAGGGATCCGAATTCGTCCTCCAATTAGCGCGACGCAGATGGCGCTTTTACCACTGCACGAGCGTTACCTGCGGGCCCCTAAAAATATCAGCATTAACAACGTCAAAGTTAAAGGCGCCGGCAACGTAGGGATATACGTCGGCAACTACGCACAAAATACAGCCATTAGGAATGCTTACGTCACAGCTACCGGGGGGGTCGGGGTTTATCTTGATGCATCGTCAGTACGGACAGTCTTACTGGACAGTAGGTTGGAAAAAAATGGCTACGGTACTTCGAAGGAGCCACGAAGGAACCGAGAAGCAGTGGCCATTGACTCGTCTTCACAAAATGAGGTCAGAAACAACATATTCATCAATAACTCAGCAGGAGGCGTGTTCCTGTACAAGAATTGCTGGGAGCACTACAAGGATCCGAATCAGGCGCCACGATGGATGTTTCCCGTCCTGAACATTATCACTGAAAACCACTTTTCCGAAAAGGTCGGGGTTTGGATTGCTTCACGGCAGCTAAAGAATCAGACGTCTATGAACTGCGGAGATACAGCGATCGCGCCAGGCTACTACCGCGACTATGCTGAATACAATACGGTTGCAGCAAATAATTTTTTGGGCGGCATAACCGGCGTCGTTATTCAGGACAGCTTCGCGTCTATACTTCACAACAGCTTCGAGCGCCAGGAAGGAGCATGTGTCCTTTTAGGATCGCCGCTGCGAGATCGACTACTACCGGGCGGGATCAGCGGCACGACTCTTCGAGGAAATGCTTGTGCTTCAACCCGGGGCTTCGTGGCGCAAGGTGAGTCCGAGTTTGCCGAGTGCGAACTTAATACTTTAAAGAAACAAGAATTCGAGTGTTCCAAACAAGACTCTAATGGTCGAGCACCGCAACCGTGAATTGCAAATTCCGTTAACTAAGCAGGGTAGGCTGCCGACAAATTGTACGTCTCCGCGACGAATGCTCTGCCGAAAGGTCCTGGATTTGCGAATTCTGGAGGCAAATCATCAAAGGATAAGAACCTCAAATACCGCCGCATTATTTCCTTCCCATTGGAGAGGATGAGTTTGCATCCGCTGCCAGACGCGGGCGTGGACCAATTGTGGCAGATCTTCCACGCCGTGCTACGTAGACAATGTTCACCCTACCATCGTGGCACTCTCCAGAATCTTTTGATGGCTAAGCCGACCACGAGTTCGATAAATCTTAACAATTACCGGCAACTCCGGAGAGCCGACGTACACACACCTCTCGAACCAAGTTCAAGAATATGTATATCCGCTCGACGATGAAGTTAATTTCCTGATCTGTAACAGAGAAAGCCGTAGAATAACGCGCGTCAACGTAGGCGCGATCAAGGCGATCAAAGCAACGGCGCGCGAATCTTGTGTCGCGGGGCCAGGCTTCTATCAACTTTGGCTCAACACGTTCGGCGGCAGACCTCAACACTTTCAGCCGATGCGACTTCGGGCTATAACGTGTTAAAACCAGAAGCACGCAGTGATACAATTTTTCGGTTGTCTGATGGAGGTCAAACGCGGCTTCGTTGCGGAAGCCACGTTTTACCGCTTCCTCCGCCAATGCGAGGCGCCTTTGTGCGCTCGGAAACCATTGGTCGTAGTAATCTTGTGCCTCTGCCAGAGCCCCTTCAGCGTCGAGTACCCTCTGTTTTGCGAGCGGATGCCCCATCGCTTCATAAAGCATGATCCCGTCGCGTGCGATGTCAACAAAAAACGGCTTGCCGCTAGCTAGCTTATCGTTGACCTCCTGCAGCGTGTGGACAATGAAATTGACCGGTGTCTCGATGTTGCGTGTGATCGTCAACTCGCGCAGGAAGTGCTCCGCGACCTTATGCCAGACCTCATGCTGCTCGTCCCATGTTTTGATATCCACGACGATGAGAAGATCGTAGTCAGATCGGTATCCGCTTCTACGATCCTCAACCCAATCCCCGCGGGCGTAGGACCCGAACAGCATCACTTTCAGGATATGCCCGGTTCGCTGTTTTCCGTTTTGCGCCTCCTCGAACTCGTCAAAGAGGATCTTCAGAGCCCGCTTGAGTTCGGTGCGCTTCTTTTCCGGCAGGTGATCAAGTCGGTCAGAAAACATAAACGGCTTGGCTCTCGAAATGGCATTTTGATTAATAGCCACAGATTAGCAGATCCGGACGGTTACCGCATCTCGAAAGCTGCTCTGACGAGAGCGTCGCTCTCATTTTTTGAGACTTACTCTGCCTATTGCGTGGCGAGCAACAGCACAACGTAGGCCACGACCGTGAAGACAAGCCCTCGAAAAGCGAGGGACACGCATTTGTACTTCTGGCCCGCGATCAGCGCCAGGACATCGGCGTTATCGAGATATTGGTGGAAGAGGTAGGAGACATCGCTCCGCTGCGCCGCTGTCTCGAAGAGGCTGCGGTGATGCGTCCACTTTCCCCAAAACAACGACGTCGACTTGTCGATCTGGCGCGGCAGAACAACGCGGATGGCAAACAAAATAGAGAAAACGGACGCAACTGCCAGCATAGCTGAGAAGAAAATCTCTATCCAGTTGCCGTGTGTATATCTCGCCCAGTTGAAGACACCCCTACCCTCCGCTGAGGAGACCAAGAATGCCAGCATGAATGTAAATATGTAAGCAGCCTTCTGATCTGCAATTTTTATCTGGTCATAAAATACGTCGTTAATCTTGCGTATGTGATTTATATATTCTTCTGTGATCTCTCCTGTCGCCATTGGCATGTCCAACATTTCGGTCGGCGCGCTATCAAAGTCACTCACGTAATTTTTCTCCAATGGCAAAAGCATAACCTTCATATAAGACTCTGGCTTCCAATCAATGCTCTTGCTAAAGCATCAACAAAACTAGTCAGGTTTGGGGACTGACGTCGGGGATGCTGGGACTACGCAAATTAGTTTTTTGCGGCGCAACCGCGCTGCCATTGATGATGGCCGCAGCTTTTCCTGCGATGGCCGAACCTGTGTTGCGGACCGGCGAGAGGGCCGGTGCCGTTATCGCGCGAAAAGCTGGCGAAGAAGTCCGTTTCATTGATGTGAGTGATTGGCGCTCAGTCGACCTGAAGCAGGATCTCTTGAGTGGAGACATCCTTCGCACAAACGCGGCTGGCCAATTAGCGATCGTTTTTTCCGACCGCACTCAGATCCGGCTTGGACGTAACTCGACGCTGGTCGTCAAACAAATCACGACGGGCACAAGCGCCGACACCGTTTTGCAATTGCAGAGCGGGACCATCTGGGCACGCGCCGAACGCGGAGGCTCTGGGGTTGAGGTACAGACCGCGGCCGCGGCTGCCGCGATCCGCGGCACTGACTGGACCATGACCGTCAATGGTCCCAATACAGCACTTACTGTTCTGGAAGGTGTGGTCCAACTGAGCAATCCGCAGGGCAGCATCGAGGTAAGGCAAGGTGAAGGGGCCGCAGCGACGATCGGGCAAGCGCCGAGGAAAGTTGTTGTCGTCGATTCAGACGATCGCGAGCAGATGCTTTTCTATCTTCCGCCGCGCGAAGCGTTTCAGCGCATGGCGCCCGCCGCTCAGCCACTGGCCGCCATCCGGCGCGATGCGGACCGGATCCTTTCAATCCCGCCGGATCGACGAAGTTCAGAGGATTTGCTTGCACTTGCGGAAGCGCAGATGTCGCTGGAAAGCAGTGGCAGGGCGAGCGAGACACTTGCCTTGATCAACAGGGCAAGGCTCTCTGCTGGTCAGCAGGCGCGGGTTACCCTGATCGAGGCCGTTCTTGCTGCCGGAGAAAATCGCTTTTCAGATGCCGCAGGGCTTTTTGAGCAGGCCGAGCGCAAGCTTGACGGCGCAAGGCGTGCGATCGCCCTGTGGGGCGGCTATTACGCTCGCTCGCTTTCAGATCCGAGCCGTGTGGAGGCGCTTCCGCCGAGTAGCGGGGGGCCAGAGGCTGCATTTCTGCGTGCCTATGCGCTAGGCTTTCTCAAGGACTTAAACGCTTCAATCGATGCGTTGCGTGAAGCAGAGACACGTTTTCCGACTGATGCATCGCTCCCAGCCTACCGCGGATGGATTGCGCTCCTTCTCAACGATCGCGACCAGGCACTCGAGGCGATCAACCGCTCGCTGTCGCTCGACCCATCCGAGCCAACTGCGCTTGAGGCAAGGTCGCATTTTCGCGCCGGTTTCCAAGGCGACACCCAGGGAGCGATGGAGGACCTTCAGGCGGTCTTGAAAGTGACGCCGGGCAGCAGCAGCACATGGAATGCGATTGGCGATCTTCAGTCGACCCAGGGCGCTGCGCGAGAAGCGGAAGCGGCGCTTAAAAAGGCGATAGAACTCGATCCTCAAAGCCCCGTTCCCCATGCCAATCTGGCGATTTTTTATCTGGACACCAACCGGATAAGCGAAGCCAAGCGCGAGATCGACGCAGCGTTGATAGCGGATCCGGCGCTCGATCAGGTTCTGATTGCGCGCGGGCGCTACTATCTCCAGATCGGCGAGACCGACAAAGCGATCGACGATCTGCTTGCCGGGACAACCGCCAATCCAGCCGATGCGCAGGGCCAGATCGTCCTTAGCGCGGCCTACTATCAAAAGGGCGACCGCATTGCGGCAGAACAGGCGATCGACAACGCTGACAGGCTTGATGACAACGACCCGGTCATTGCTGCATTGCGGACCTCTGTAGCAATCGAGGAATATGATTCCCACCGCGCGATCTTGCAGGCGCGCGAATATTTGCGGCGGGCCCGAGCCCGCGGCGGCGAATACAGTTCGCTCGGCGCCGATCAGCAGGCCGGATCGACGCTCAACAGCGCCTTCCGGTTTCAGGGGCTGAATGCCTGGGGCGAATATTACAGCGATGCCGTATTCGACCCGTTTTCCGGTGCAGCCTATATCGACGAAGGCATCCGCGGTAGCAGCGCCCCCTTTGCCAACAGCTATTTCTACGGGGCCGACATCGTCAACAACGGGCCGAACGCAAATATCTTCTCGTCAACGCTGCAGGGACTGCTGCTCGAGCCAACGCTGATCTCGGCACCGTCGCGAGGCTTCAACATCCTGCAGCGTCCTTTCCTGGAAGTGGCAATTGGCGGCGGCGTCACCTCGGGGGATGGCGAGGCGGGCTATACGTTAGAGGCGGAGGTACAGGGCTATTTCAACCTGCCAATGCCGACCAGCTACTACGCCAATATAGAATGGCAGAAAATGCCAGAAAGCCGACCGACGGAGGCGGTATCCAGTCTCGACACGGAGCTGGAGGCGCTCGGCGGAAATGCCTTCGTTGCCGCCAGCCCGACCTTTTATGACCACGTCGTCCTTTACTACAATGACAGCAAAAGCAATTTTGACAGTTCGGTCACGACCAGTGAATTTCCGCTTCTGTTCGGCATCCCTGTCGCTGGCACATTTCCTCTAGACCGCGAGCGGGAAGTGTCGGGCACCGCACGGAATGGGGGGATCGGCTGGAGCCATACATTCGGGGACCAGAACGTCCTGAACACGGCCCTGCTTTATAGCGGGGTTGAAAGTGACGACACGCAATATCTCGAGTTTGACGACGGCACGTCCCTTCCCGTCCTTCGCACGCGGGGCGAATTTCGGCGCGAAGCCTATATCGCGGGCGTCAGCCATGCGATCGGCGTCAACAACCTGACCTGGCGCTATGGCATCGAGGGAGGCTGGCTCGACGATCGCCAGAGGCAGAGCGCAGAAAACCTCCTGCCGCCCTTCCTCGGTGGCGGCACCGTCACCATCGACAGTTCCTCCGAACGTACAGCGGTCGGCCGGGCCTATGTCGATCTCCTGCATGAGATTACGCCGGAGCTTAAGGCGGAATACGCGCTCTTCGGCAGCTATGTCGACCGCGAAGACGACCGTCGCGCCCGCCTCGAGCCACGTGCGGGCATTGCCTGGACGCCGGCCGAGGGCCAGTGGCTGCGCGCGAGCTTCATGCGTTCCAGCATCGACATGAGTACACCGACGCTGTCCCCCGTCGCAGTCGTCGGGCTGCAGCCGAACCGCTTCGAGGTCGGATCGGGAGGTTATGCCGATACCTACGCCCTCCGCTGGGATTCGGAATGGTCCGATATTCTTTTCACGGCCCTGGAATTCCAGCATCAGGAACTGAAGGATCCGCAAATTGCTGTTCCACTTGTCGCCGTTCCTTTCTCCACACCAAAAGGCCGGATCGACCGCGCGAGCCTGACAGCCAATCTTCTATTGGAACACGGTTTTGGCCTTTATTCCAGCATCGCCTACACGGAGTCCAAAGATGAGGGCCGTGGCACATCGACCGCCGGAGGCGCCCTGCCCTACCTGCCCGAATGGGCCGGCCAGCTGGCTGTCACATGGGTCAGTGAAGCGAATATCCGGGCGACGCTTGCCGCCAACTATATCGGCAGCCGTGATAGCCAGCGTGGCGTGACACTCGACGACTACTGGACGCTCGATGCCAACCTGACCTGGGAGCCGTTCGACAAACGTTTCGAGGTGGAACTCGAAGCTCGCAATCTGCTCGATCGGGATTTCGACGTCGATGTCGCCACACCCGGCTGGGGGCGCTCCTTCAAAGGCACAGTGAAGGTCCGGTTTTGATGAGCCATCCGTCGATGAAAGTGTTTCTTTGATGCTCGCACGTCCCGAGCTCGCTCCGAAGGTGCACCGTCTTGCAGCCTCGCGTGCTTTGCAGGTGACGATACTGGCCATCGTCGTTGTCGCTGCAGTGGCGTTGATCGCTCGCCTACCTGCGTGGCCGCTTGTTGACGCCCGGGTTTTTGACTACGTTTCAACGATCGGTGCACCGGCGGCACCCGACGGCGGACCGGTGATCGTCGCGATCGATGAGCCCTCCTTTTCCGAAATCCAGACGCAATGGCCATGGCCACGCAGCATCCATGCCAGGTTGATCGAGGCCCTGCGCGCAGCCGGAGCCAAGGTGATCGGCATGGATATCATTTTTGCCGAGCCATCGTTGTCCGCCGAGGATGCTACGCTTACGGCAGCACTGGGGCCCGATGTCGTGCTTGCGGGTGATGAAACACTGGTTACCTCGCCGCAGGCAGACCAGTTCGTGCGTGTGCTTCCGATGCAGATGTTTTCAGACGCATTGGCACTGTCGGGCATCGCCTCGGTCGCGCTCGACCGCGATGGCGTGCTGCGCCGCATGCCGGCCTATGACGACGGCTTTGCCGCAATGATTGCCATTGCCGCAGGGCTGGAGGTAAACCCTCCACCCGAATGGGCGCTGATCCAGACCTACGGACCGACACGAACCTATCCGACCGTCTCCTACTACCAAGCCCTGGACCCGGATCAGTTCCTGCCGCCCGGATTCTTCAAGGACCGTGTCGTCATCGTCGGCCTTAGCCTGCAGAATGCGGCCTCGGTGGAAAGCGGCGGCGCCGATGCCTTTGCCACGTCCTATACGGTCCATACGGGCAAGCTGGTCGCGGGCGCAGAAATCCAGGCGACGATCTTCGACAACATCCGCCAGGACGCCTACGTGTCGGAGGTAAGGACCTCTATGGGTCAGCTGTTTCTGCTCGCCGCGGCGATCCTTGCCGCATTGACAGTCTACAGGCGGACTGGGTGGCAGACGGTAGCGATAAGCGCTTTCGCAGTCGTCCTGATGTTTGCCGCAGCCTATCTTGCGGTACGCTTTGGTCGGGTCTTCGGGTCGCCCGTCGCCCCCGCCCTTGCCCTTATTGGCATTGCTGCCAGCCAGTCCGGCATCGACTACGCGCAGGAGCGCAGAAGCCGCCGGCAGATCACCCGGGCGTTTTCGCAATACCTATCCCCTGCCCTGGTGGAGCAGCTTGCGCGCGACCCTTCAAAGCTGAAACTCGGCGGCGAGAAGCGCGAACTTTCAATCCTGTTTTGCGACGTGCGCGGCTTCACCACCATTTCAGAACAACTGAAGGATGACCCGCAACAGCTCACGACGTTGATCAACCGGTTACTGACGCCACTTTCCGACATTGTGCTCGCGCACGGTGGCACGATCGACAAATATATAGGCGACTGCCTGATGGCCTTTTGGAATGCGCCTCTGGATGATCCAGACCACGCAAGGCACGCTGTGGCAGCGGCTATTGCCATGCTTGGTTCGATGGATCGGCTGAATGAGGAGCTGTTGAGCGAGGCCGAGGCAGAGGGCCGCGTGTACTATCCATTGCATATCGGGATCGGCATTAACACCGGAGAATGCGTCGTTGGAAACATGGGCTCGACCACCCGGTTCGACTATTCGGCGCTCGGCGACAGCGTCAACCTCGCTGCCCGCCTGGAGGGTGCATCAAAAAATTATGGAGTCTCGATGCTGATCGGCGAAAATACTGCGGCCAGGGTTGCCGGCAGTTTCTCGCTTGTGGAACTGGACCGCATCTTGGTCAAGGGAAAAACCGAAGAGGTCAGAGTCTACGCAGTACGACCATGACCACCCGGTCGAAGAGGGGATGCTTCCCGTTCAGAACGACATCTCATAGGTCGAACCAGGTTTTCCGAGCTACTGACTGACTGAGCTCAGGCAATGGCCACGTGCACCGGGCTGATCCGCACCCACGGGCCCGCCTGATCAGAAAAGTTCCGGAAGCCCCTTGAACACGAACTTGGGCGGCGAACGCGTCAGCCGCGGTTTCATCAAAGAAATGACCGTCCTGATGTGCAAGTAATCCCCTCCGCCACAGGGCGCGGTATCCAAATCACTGAATGTTATCTTGGGATGATTCCGCCGCCCCGCCTGAGTCGTATGTCCGACCCAGAATGCGGACAATCGCATCCGAGGGTTCTCCAAAACCTAGCTGCGACCTCGTCGCCCTACGCCCTCGAACAAAAAGGCAGCGGCGGAGTTCTTACACTGCCAAGCAACGGAGGCCGCCGCCATGACATCTTCATTCACCGCCGCAAAACAGCGCGAGATCCAGGAGCAAGTCGCTGAGGCCGACGAGCAGGAGCGGGCACCGAAGGAAGGCGCGATGCAGGCCGGCGCACGCCTCTATCCAGAACCACCGTTCCCACAGCAGCATCAGGACAAACCCGGAGATGAAGATGCCCTTTCCCCGCCCACCTACTACGATGCGCCATACTACATTGGCTCGGGGAAGCTTCAGGACAAGGTCGCTCTGATCACTGGCGGCGACTCCGGCATCGGGAGGTCTGTCGCCGTGCTCTTCGCTCGCGAAGGCGCGGACGTCGCGATAGTTCATCTCGATGAGGAGGATGATGCCGCTGCAACCGTGGAAGCGGTCAAAAGAGAGGGTCGTCGCTGCTGGGCTATCAAAGGCGACGTTAAAGATTCCAACTTTTGCCGACAGGCCGTCGCAAGCACGGTCTATCAGTTCGGGAAACTCGATATCCTGGTCAATAATTCCGCATTCCAGGTCCACACGCATGACATCGTCGACCTCACCGAGGACCATTTCGACGAGACGCTCAAGACCAACCTGTATGGATACTTTCATATGGCTCGTGCGGCTGTCCCCCATTTGAAAAACGGTTCGGCGATCATCAACACAGGTTCGGTCACTGGCTTTGATGGCGAAAAGTCGCTGCTGGACTACTCGATGACCAAGGGTGGTATTCATGCTTTCACGAAATCCCTCGCCTCCCAGCTGATACCGAAAGGCATAAGGGTGAATTGCGTCGCACCTGGCCCGGTCTGGAGCCCGCTCAACCCAAGCGACAAAGACGCTGAAGAGGTTGCACAATTTGGCTCCGGTGTCCCGATGAAGCGCCCCGCACAGCCTGAGGAGATCGCACCAGCTTACGTCTTCCTCGCCTCGCCGCACTGCTCAAGCTTTATCACCGGCGAAATCCTGCCGATCGTAGGCGGATATTGAACGGGGCAAGATCATGAAAATTCGAAACGGAAGCTGACGATGCGCGAACGTCCAGTTCACCCTCACCGGTGAACATGATCGCGTGGGCATTTCCCACTGCACCGACTGCCGACAAGAAAGCGGATCAGCTGTTACAGATTTGCGTTTGGGCAGCGAGCAGCTTCAAGCCACCCGGTGAGATTGATGTTTACGAAGGTCAACGCTTGCCGCAAATGCGGCTCAATTGGTCACGGCGGATGACAGTGAGGCAGAGATCAAGCGTGGGAGCGTCAAATTCTCCTGTCGGCTCGAAACCCTCTTACGAACTGTGCGTGAACATCGAGAGCCTTTGCTAATGTCCGGTTGAGGGAGCTGACCAGTATGAACAGGATAGGAACCTAAGGATCGCATCTGAACTGCTAGAGAAGCCAACATGGTGAAATCTGACGATAAGGGCGGATAGCTACAATCAGCATTGTCGGCTTGGTCATAAACCGTACGATTGGGTTGCCGCTTTGGATCATAACGCTATGTCCCTGCTGTACTCGGAGGCATGAATGACCCAAGATAAGCCAATGACGACCATCGAAAGGCGCCGGGCGCAATTCGAAGAGACTTCCCGGTTTGCCATGGAAAATGAAGAGAAGCGTGTCGAAGCGGCTCGGGCGAAAACCGAGCGACTGAAAGCAATGCGTGAGCAGGCTGCCGGTCGGTAAGACCACCCTCGCTCAAAGTCTCTGGCCATGCAGCCAAAAAAATGTGAGGGACGAAACTGAACCTTCCCGACGTTGGTGCGGATCTGTAGCCGGTCGCAGTATGTTCGGCGACTGTCGAGTATCGTCAGGCAATTCACCACTCCTTCCAACAGCCGTCAGTTTCCCTGCTGGGCGGCGTCTGGGCAGGATTTTCTCGTTCGTCCCGTCGGTGACAGTCTGATACAGCCTAACTGTTTCAGCTGGCGCTAAAGTCAGAATCATGGTTGTATTGCTTGCCGGTACAACCGTCCCCTCCGACCGGTGCAGTGAAAACCCCTGCTGTCCTCCTACGGCGGCAGGGGCTCTACCGTTCAAAGATATGATCATAGAGGCTCGAGCAATTGACGAGTCGGACATCGTTAGCCGCCGTCCTTAGAGAGGCGAAAGACGCTTGACGATTTCGTGCTGATCATCCCCAGCGATCAGTACGCCGTCCAATCTTAACGCTTTTGCTCTTCGTGGCGCCGATCCCGCCAAGCTTATCGATGATAGCGCCGTTGCTCGCCCGGTTCCCTTTCGCGCATCTCGTCACGGTGTCAATCTAGATGCGGTACATGGGTACTTGCTAAATCTCGCACCTATGCGTGCTCGTCAATCAAGGTTAGCATCCAGGTAAGCGGGGGCTGGTGAAATGAATTTCTCGACGCACGTGGCGCATGAGGCGCTCGAACCCAAAGATTTGGCGCTGTTGCGCGCTGTACTGGCTGAGATATGTCACGAACAGCGTATCGACCTTAACACGAGGACCGCTCAGGCGGTGGCGCACGATCTTATCAACCTATGGCTATCTGGATTTCGGACCGCGGACGAGCTTAAAGCGATGCTTGCAGCGATGCCTCTCGCAAGCTAAATCGATCCGATCATTTATTAGATGTGGCGTTCCCCGACTAAACCCGACTTCGAAGAGTTGGGTTCTTTTTTAAAAGGATATTGGAAATAATAGACGATCGCCACCATCGCGGGAACATACACAGAATATAACGTGGATATCCGCCGAACAAGCACGACTGTTTTGGAAATGCTCGATACGCATCAGCAGCAAGTGGCAGCATTTTTCAGGCACTTAACTGCCGCCTCCGACAGGAATAACCGCCAAGCTTTCGCGCCCTTCTTCCGGACGAATTCAATGGCAGCCTCACTCCCTCACGTCCTACGCTGACATTGCAATTATCTTGCGCTGAGTGCGGGTTGCAAACCGTCGGCGAACGCTCGTCGGGCGTGATCGCGATGCGCGCCCGCCGGCTGCCGATGGTCACGATTCAAAGTGGTGTTCCGTCCGGCTGACGCCGTTACAGCAAGAGATCTACGGACCTTCTGTGCCTCTAACCGTTCGAGATGGGCTTGCTTCGCCGGTCGTAATCTCGACGTCGGGAGAGGCGTGGGTAGAGTTCATCAGGTCATTGGACCGGCGGTCATCATCCCTATCGTCCTCATCGATCAGATCCTGTAACGTTTCGTGCTCGTCTTCACCCATGAACTCATCCGTCGCCTGCGCGTAATGACGGTCGGCGGCGCCGTCTGGACGCCCCTCGTTCTCCCAAATCTCGTACGCCCGCTGACGGATCTGCTCGTTTTTATCGGTAGCCATGCTCGCTCCTCCGTGACACTCCATCCGAAGCAAGAGGCGGGCGCTTTTGTTCCTATCATCCTTCTCTCTACCACAGCCGTGCTATTTCAAAGGCCGCGCGGTGGCGACCGGATACGGCTTCATTGAGGACGGCGCGTGTGGGTGGGGAGCGAAATGGATTTTATTGTTCCGCTTAGGCCATGTCCGTCCGGGTGCAGCTAAGGGGTCTATGCTGCTTTTACATTTGGAGAAGTAGCGCTGCTGCTCTCTCCAAGTCCGGAACTTCCTCGTAGGGAAGCCAGTCTGAATTGCCCGTCTCGCCGCGTCGGTTTACCCAAACGGCACGAAGGCCAAGTTCGTGGCATGCCTTCATGTCAGTGTACATCCCCATGGCGACATGAACGGTGTCCTCAGCACGCACGCCCATTCGTTGGTAACCGTATTCGAAAAGCTGTCGCGATGGCTTGTAGGCACCCGCTTGTTGCGAATTGATAACGAAATCAAATGGGACACCGATCCGCGCCGCTGTGGGACCGATAAGATCGTCGTCAGAATTGGTAAAGATCGCGATCTTGTACCGTTCCCGCAGTTGCCTTAGGGCAGACGGAACTTCGGGATGCGGCTCCATCCTTGAGGGTGCGAGTGCGAAGCGCTCTATTTCGTCAGCCTTGACTGTGATGCCGTGCTCTATGAATGCGAGTGTGAAGCCTATCCGTAAGATGTCCTTGAACAGACGATGCGGCTTCTCAGCGGTTAATCGTCTGCTCTGCGCGGAAAAGCTTTCCAGGATCATCGTGGCATTGGTGTCGTGCTCACCACGCTCTGTGAGCACTGAGTTGATTTCGCGCAAGAATGTCTCGTGCCAGTTCACGAGCGTGCCGTAGCAATCGAAAGTTATGATTGTGGGCTCAGGGTCTCGCGAAAACATCGACGGGCTACTTTTTCAGCTTCGCTTCTACTCTGTCGCGGCTGTTACCCACCGTCTCGACAGCCTTTTTGACCTTGCCTTTTGAAGCGCCGGTCTTCTCGGCCTCATACTTAACTTCATGGTTCTGGCTGCCTGCTACAAGCTTGCGATCCTGTGCACGTCCTCGAGATGTCGTGGCCATCGATGCCTCCTGCTAATGCTTTTGCCGACAACGCGACGGGATTCCGGTGGTTCCATGCGAGGCCAAGCGGGGCTGGAGGCTGAATTCGCAATCGGCTATCCTCACTGGAATCGGAGATGCTGATGCCTAGCGAAGTCTTCAATTTGCGAATGCTCTTCAACCTGATGCCCAGCATGGGGTTCTTTTCATGGGTGGTCGCAGACGATCTGATTTTTGCAGACGAAAAATACGCCGAACTGTACGAAATCGATATGCCTGCAATGGCAGCAGGGATTCCTGTCGAATTGATCCTCTCCAGGATCGCCCAGGAGGACAGGGAACGATTGGCCTCACGCATTCACAGCGTGCTGCTCGGTGGCGAACCCTTCGTCTCTTCCTATGATATCGTTTGTCCCAGCGGTCAGCGAAAGTCTCTCGTCAGCATGGGCTCTTGCTCGCGTGATGAGACTGACACCGCCTTCATCTATTCCGGAGCAGTGTTGCTTGCCAGCAGCGCGACTGTTGTTGCTGATGCTTCTGATCTTGAGGCGCATATTTCAGCAGCGCTCGCGCTAGCTCGCACAGAGGGACACGAGATCACAGAACGCTATCTCTCGTCTGCACTTGGGTCAGTGTTGTTGTCAAGCCGGTGATACCGTCTAAGTCTGTCAATCACAGAGGTGACCCGCGCCTCTCGGGCTTCGGGCTCAGTCGGCACCATGCTCGCTATGCGGATTTCGCGGACACACTCCAGAAGACGCGCTAGAGCCTCTTGTTTTTCGGTAGGTCTCTCCATCGGATTCCTTTGAACAGGATGGCGAACGACCGCACGAAGTTCCGTGTGAGGTCCTTGATTGGCCCGCCTCCCGATGGAATATCATGACAGACACTCGGTATTTTTTCCAGCGCGAATAATCATGACGCCGGACTCTAAAGGGAAACAGAAGGCTGCCTGGGCTAACGACATTTCGGTTTCGGAGGATGCAACCTTACGGCTCGCCAGCAGTTCACCACCCCGAAGATTAGGGGGGCGAAGCGTGCCGAAGGGATCAGAGACCGTTGAAAACGTAATCGGGAAAATGAGCACTGGGGATAAGGTGCTTTTCTTCCGCACCCTGCGATTAGAGGTGGTCCGTTCGTACGGCGCACTAGATTTCCAGGACAAGCAACGTTGGGCGTCATCAGCCAAACAGCTGGTCGAGATCCTGCAGCATTTCGAAAGGGAGCCGTCAGATGCGACGGGATGCTCAATGAGCAAAGCAGCTGAACTCGCTTGTGAATTCACGGCGCAAACCAAACGCGACGAGGCGTCGCGCCTGCCTGCCACGCTACATTGATTGGTCCCGATCGCGGTGGAGATAATTACATCAAAGCCCAATCACCTTTTCATAACCGCCATCGCATCACGCATCCGTAGGGCAGCAAGGGCAGTCGTGGCATCTTCCGCTGACCACCCAGCTGCGACGGCGGCAGCCATGACCGCTCGGTCTGTCGCTGTCTCGAGGCGATCATAGAGCGGTTCGATCGCTTCCTTAGCTGTAAGCACGTGCTCGTCAGGGGGCGTTATGGGTTCGTTATTTGGCATATCGTTCTCCCGTGTCCTCTGATGGAACTGGGCGGAAATGCTAAAGTTCCGAGGCCTTGCCAATCGCGAGCTACGACTGAGCCCCCTGCTCCGTTTGACGAGTTTTCTGCGCAATACGGTCGCCTTAACAGTTGACGCAATAATCAATTTCCCGGTCGGAACGAATCACCTCGGTGGCAATTGGATTGTCGATCGATCGAGTCGGAGTATCGCGTCATGGCGAGGCACCTAGCACAATGGAAAGGGTCTATTGATCCGGAAGTGGCTGCGGCGTCGCTCTCGACACGCAGCTTCTACGCCTGATGCAAGTAAGCTCACAGATGACGAGGCTGGCTGATGTCGAACCTTGAACTCCAACTGTGTGAACCCGTCCCATCTCTGTACTACGAGAACGAGCAGCTTGCAGTGTCTGACGGCGGATACATATGAATGGTGGTTAGGACGTGTGAGGCGATGAGGGCTACCGCACCTCCCACGGAAATATCCGTGCGGCTGTTCATCCTGTTTGCAGAATAATACCGCGATCTGGCGGAGGCGGCCAATACCAGAGGTGACGATGCCGGAGGTAAGGTCCGGATTACCGAGGGCAACGGTCATGGCATCACCGCCTGAAAGCATGTACCGAAAGATGAGCGCGGAGGTTCGCCATGCCAAGTATGGTGCAGGAGTTCAAAGGGTATCGCAGCGCGATCTATTCCCCGAATTCGCATTTCGCCGTCGTGACCCCGCCTGGATCCAATAACGTCATCAGGTTTGACAGTGAGAAGCCAACATCGACGGTTGTCAAAGGCCCGCTCATCTGTGTCGAACGAGCGAAGGCTCTCATCGAAAAGCTGGCGTGACATTACAAACGCGCTCAAGCACCTTTCTGGAAGTCACAGCACAGGCTCGTTGAAATGGCTTTTATAAACGATCGGGTCGAGGCCTGAGCTATGTCATCGCGATCGACCCGAGAGAGATGAGACGGGCGAGCGTCATCACCAACATGAACCGTCTTGCGAGAACTCGTATGTCCCTAAGAGAGGGCGGGTGCCAGAACCATGCGCATAGGAGATTGCGAAGGCACAACGCCGTAAGCCACCCCGGCCGAGACCAGTGGTGAAATCAGCATTACATTCTCCATGAACCACCTGCCGATTTGTAGCACATCAGCGCCACCGTGGAAAACGTCACTTGAGCGTGGCGAGCTTCGGACCATTGATTAACTGTCATCGGTCATATCCTGACATCCCTGCCTGTGAGATTTTTTCCCATCATAAGGTGAGGGTTGAAAACGCAGTGCAGAGCTCGCATGCGAAGCTAAAATGACTTCCGACGGCGATGTGAATGGCTTGTAGAAGCAATGACCTATATCACTTTAGGGTTGACTGCGGGGTATCAGCGCAGCGAGTTTAAAGCCGGGTGCGGGAACGGCTTGTCTTCCTCGTGTTCGTGGAGGTTCTCGAACCGATACCACGCCAACCGAAGCGGCGTGGGCACCCGCCCCTACTCCTAGGGTCGCGGGTAAGGATGTCCGGGTAAAGCGCGTGGCGAGAACATCGGGAGAAATGCGGCCGAAACCGTGAGCTGGCTGCTGGGGAGGATTTGCAAATCGAGCTCGCAAGCGGCTTGAGTCTTATCACTGCCCCCCAATCAGACAAACGGGTATTACAAGTGTCTGGCCTGACTACGAGGGAGCGTGGCAGCCCAAACAGCGAAAGCAAGCGCAACAGGCAGGCGCTGTCATCGACGCAACACGAGTCCCCCTATCTTTCTTGAGAGCAGCCCTCACTCACCCCCTGACGTGGAGACGCTCGTTCCGGCGAGAACACGCTTCGGTGGCCGTTTGCTGTTTACGCCGGGGATCAAAAAATGTACGTTAGCTCATCGCCAGCACAATTGTCCGTAGGGGCTGGCGCCCGAGGGTATCAAGGTGCTCCCGCCTGCAAAGACGAAGGAGGAGCGCATGTTCTCTCCCGCCACGTCGGCAGATCAAGCCACTGTTCCTAACCTGCGAAAGATGCTTGCGTCGTGGGCGGTCGCCTACACAACCGATACCCTGGAAATAGGTCGGATTGTAGACGCAACTATCGCGGAAGTGATCGACAGCCCTCACAAAATCTACGGGCAACCTGCCCGCGATAGTCTTCGAAAAATCTTGAGAGCGAAGGCAAAACAGTATCTCCGCCCGCGGCCAATGGAGATTGATATCTTCGAACAACGCGGCCGATCCATAGTCCGACTATATGACGGCAATACGACGACGCTCATGCCGTTTATCAATGATCGTTTCGCCAAGAAATACGCGAGTGAAATGAGGAAAAGAGCCGCCTTTAAAGGTCTTCCTTGATCTAATTGTCTGAGATCGGAAACCGCATGGCGGCCCGAAAAGGCACGCGTTCCACTAAGTGACCCTGTTCATCGGTAATCTCGAACGCTTGCCCGTCAATCACCTCGTCGTTCAGGAGTCTCTGGGCAAGAATTTCTCTCGCTGATCGAAAAGCTTCATCCCGGGCGAGCTCGATGCTTGCAAATTCCGCGCCTTCCCGATCTTCCGCCAAATCGTCGCCGTCGCGGATATGAAAATAGTATCTGCTCATGTTGTCTCCTCTTGTCAGCATTTAATGAACTGACGACTGTCAATTACGTTTCCTTTCGATGGCAACTTTCTGACATTCGTCATCTTCCGTACAATCTACAGTTTCGGAGGACGCTAACTCCAAGAGGCTACTGATGAATCCGTTCCGGAACGAGGTTCTCTCGTGCCTGCCTGACGATGAACGGATGCTGCTGTCTACCGGTATGGAACTTGTCGAACTCAAGCAGTCCCAACCGTTATCTGGGCCAACGAGCCGATCGTGTATGTCCATTTTTCTGAAGGCGGGTTGCCTTCGAAAACGGCGGTAAGAAAGGGTACCGCGATTGAAGTCGATTGGCAGGGGCTTTCGCGTTTGATCGGCGACTGATGCGACGATGCGCTTATCCTCGACGCAAGCCCGGTAAAAGGCACACTAACCGCCCGGGTCGTTCATGATCTCCATCATACCGCAGCAGAGGAAACAATGAGACGGCACCGAGATCGGTGTTGAAACATCAAGCAGCATGACTTCAGCTCGTTATTGAACGACTCGGCGCGATGCTCGCGGCCAGCGGCTTCGCGAGCATCGTACGTCTGCTCATAACGAAGTAGCACGTCGCTCTATGCGGAAAGCTATAGGCGTAGAGTACGGGTCCGTGGTTGGATCCTGTGTTGGTCAGTTACTTCTTGGCTGTGACCCAATGGATGTTCGCCGAAGCGCACGCGGTCCATCTGACGAAATGGTCGCCCAGATCGACCCTGCTTCGGCTAGACCCAATTCAGCGCTGTATAAGCGATCGCCCCCCCTAGGACCGGTAGTGATAAAACCTCTACCGTCCCTCTCGATTGCCGGAGTTTCCGTCTTAAGAACTGCTCACAGGGGTTGGAGAAGTTTGAGCGCGTTGGACATCATCAACTCTATCACGCCGTCCTTTTCGAGGCGGAACAGGGCATTGGCGATTTCATGCTGATTATATCCAGCAGCGACCAGCGGGACGCCGATCTCGTACATCACGACCGCCTTGCCCGGCGCGGCGCCGATATCTCGGAGCCTGCCGATAATTGCAGTCGTGACGTCTTGTGCTTTGTCGTGTAGCATTTGAGTCGTTCATCGATGTGGCGACTTGAGCAGAACCAGGTTGGAAACGATCGGGTTCCTTTTTTGTTCTCATACAGGTTTTGAGTGGTTCGCGTCAATGACTGGCGAACACCCGCAGGATATACAGTGAACATTGCGCCAACAGACACATTGTCAGTTAGAGAATGCCTTATACAAGACCGCACTAAGTCGTGGCAGGCTTTCAGGTAAATATCCGCCGAGTATCACTGCGGACAGGATCAAAATGGATCGCGGCGCTATCGCGATCTTCATTCCGATCCCCTTCTTCCAAACGAATTCCATTGCAGGGTCACCTCGTCAAACATTGCGCTGACGTTCCATTGATCTTGTGCCGGATGATGACTGCAAACACGACATATGGCGTAACAGCATCTTTATGCCAGCCCCAGCTCTTACTGGCTACAATCATACTCTCGAAATCTGGTCTGTGGATTTGTCGCAGAACATAAATTTGCGTTCGAGGTTCAGGCGCGTTGTGGGTAAGCGGTGTTCCGCTCCCACGTTGTCCTCGCCGCCGTGATCTGTGATCGCCTTTCCACGGACGAGCAACTGGAGTTTCTCCATGGAGAGTACATTGGAGTTTCTCACGACCAGAAAGTCTGGGCGTGAGCAGCATCGGCACTGGCCGGACGAGATCAAGGCGCAGATCGTTTCGGAAAGCCTACGGCCCGGAGCGTTGGTGAATGAAGTAGCTGAGCGATATGGGCTGAAGCCGAACCACCTGTCGACTTGGCGAACGATGGCACGGCAGGGCAAGCTGGTTCTGCCAGCACCCGAGGATGCGGTGGAGTTCGCGGCGGTTGTCGTCGATCCACCAGTTGTGGAGCCGCCCATCAAGAAAGCCAGCCGTCCCGAGATCATTGTCGGCGCTGTCACCATCCGCTTGGAGGAAGGCGCGTCCGCCTCCCGGATCGCCGCCGTTGCGCGGGCTTGTGCGGTTCCGGCATGATCTTTCCGTCGAACCGGGTTCGGATCATGGTGGCGACCAAGCCTGTCGATTTTCGCAAGGGTCACGACGGCTTGGCCGCACTGGTCAAGAACGAGCTGCACAAGGACCCATTTACGGGGACGGTCTTCGTATTCCGATCACGCAAGGCGGACCGATTGAAGCTGATCTACTGGGATGGCAGCGGTCTGGTGATGGCCTACAAACGACTGGAGGAGCACACGTTCACTTGGCCAGACATCCGGGACGGTCTGATGACCTTAGGCCATGCCCAGTTTGAGGCGCTATTTGCGGGGCTCGACTGGCGGCGGGTCCGTTCTGTTGAGGTAAGAGCGCCAACGGCAATCGAGTAGGTGCGTCACGATGACTCGGTTCGTAAATTCCGACAGCGAGACGCCGCCCAATTTGATAAACTTCCAGTATGTTGGATGCGGTCGATCTTCCAGACGATATCGATGCCCTGAAGGCGATGCTGGTTGCGTCGCAGGCGCGTGAAGCCCGCAAGGATGAGCGGATCGAGCGGCTGGAGAAACTGGTCGCTGCTTTTAAGCAGGCAGCCTTCGGTCGTAAATCCGAGAAGACTGACCCTGAGCAGTTCGATCTTGCACTGGAAGACTTGGAAACGGCCATTGCGGCGATTCATGCCGAAGACGAGGCCGACAGTGCTCCGGGCAAACCGCAACCCAAACCACGCGCCGCCAATCGGGGCTCTCTTCCCGCGCACCTTCCTCGTGTCGAAGAGGTGATCGAGCCGGAAAGCTTGATCTGCACCTGTGGTGGCGGCTTGCATTGCATCGGGGAGGACGTGTCCGAGCGACTGGATGTCATCCCGGCGCAGTTCCGCGTCATCGTCACTCGTCGTCCCAAATATGCCTGCCGTGCTTGCACCGATGGCGTTTCCCAGGCTCCAGCGCCTGCACGATTGATCCACGCTGGACTGCCGACCGAGGCGACCATCGCGCATGTGTTGGTGTCCAAATATGCCGATCACCTGCCGCTCTATCGGCAGGCTCAGATCATGAGTCGACAGGGCATCGATCTTGATCGATCCACTCTTGCCGACTGGGTTGGCCGGGCAGGATTCGAACTCCGCCCGGTCTTCGACGCTCTTATCGCCGACCTGAAGCGGTCGACGAAGCTGTTCATGGACGAGACACGTGCGCCGGTCCTCGATCCTGGCTCCCGGAAGACCAAGACCGGATACTTCTGGGCCTTGGCTCGTGATGACCGACCGTGGCGCGGCGGTGCGCCGCCCGGTGTTGCCCTTACCTACGCACCCGGTCGCAGTGGTCTATATGCCGAGCGGATATTGCAAGGGTTCGCAGGCATCCTCCAAGTCGATGGATATGCCGGATATAATCGCCTGATCGCACCGGATCGCGTTGGACCGGATATCCGGCTTGCCTATTGTTGGGCCCATGCTCGTCGCAAGCTGGTCGAGATCACGCGCAGCGGATCGGCACCAATTGCAGAGGACGGCGTACGGCGGATAGGCGAACTCTATCGGATAGAGACCGAACTACGCGGGCTCTCCGCAGAAGCTCGCCTCGCCGGGCGGCAAGAACGATCATCGCCATTGATTGCGGACATGCGAACTTGGCTGACGCATCATCGCGCCCGTGTCGCTGGCAAGTCGCCGCTCGGTGAGGCTCTTGCCTACATCGACAAATACTGGAACGGACTCTGCCTATTTCTCAGCGACGGCCGCATTGAGATCGACAACAACACAGTCGAAAGAACAATCAGGCCGATTGCCTTGAACAGGAAGAATACGCTCTTCGCCGGACACGATGCAGGAGCCGAGAACTGGGCGACCATCGCCTCGCTCATCGAAACCTGCAAGCTCAACGCTGTCGATCCGTTCGCCTACCTGTCCGCCACGCTCAGCACCATCGTCAATGGGCACAGGCAGAGTCAGATTGACGTGCTGATGCCGTGGAATTATCCGCAGCCAGCACAAGGCTGAAGTCTGCTATCGAGCCAATTCGCTCGTGACATCGAATTTCACCATCCCAACTTGACAGCATCGCGGCGACGTAATCTGCTCGCAATCGCTTCAACGCTGCTGGGGATCATAGATGAATACTGGGCGCTTGTTTCTGATTGCCTATCTCACGATCACTGGTCACGCTGTCGCACAAGGCAATCCGCAGCCCTTGAACGCCGAAACATTCGAATACAGCGCATCCATAATTCGGCAGCTTCCATCCACGCATGACGAGATGATCAAGGGCTGCCCCAAAACTGGTTTTCTGGAGCTGAGCGAAGCTGGACTAAAGGAGCTTCGGCAAAAGAGCGGCTTAACTCGCTCCGCTCTACAGGAGCGCCTGTGTCGTGATATCATTGAAGGAATTGCGTCAGGCGAGATTACCTATCGAACTTGGCGTGATTGGATCAGCACTCCTGATACCGAACGAAAAATCAATGTGTCCGGAAAGTGAGCCACCATTTGAAGCAATTCACTACGGAGTAGCTGTAGGCGAATTCTAAGCATCTCTGTCTCAGCGGTAGCGCTGGAAACGAGCTACTTCAAATGGGTCAAGGTAGCGGGGAGACAGCGCTTACCTTTCATGTACCGGCATGACTGCTCTAAGTCGCGGGGGAAACGCGATATGGTCGTCCATTCGTGCCCTTGGCAAATGCGCACGGCAAAACTCAGGATGGGCTAATTAGACATTTGGAGCATACCCTAATAACCATATCTCCATTCGCTCTGGTTCCTCATCGTCAAGATATGGGCATGATGTTGCGGGCTCGCCTGTTTGCCCTGCGATCGATCCTTCATCGAATATAGCCGCGCGATCCGCACCTGATAGGCTTATCATATCGACTGAGGCATGCCCTTCAACCCAAGCGGCTAAACAGATCGCGTCAGCTTGCATGTATGGATTTGCGATCGGCGACAAACCAATCCGCCCTGCTCGTCGCCCTTCAGCGAAGCATCTGGCGAACTCCTGGTCTTCATCAGCCTCTGACATCGAAAGCCTCTTCTGCGTGACATAGCAACACCGCGAGCCGT
>NZ_FOKM01000020.1 GCF_900111905.1 Rhizobium sp. NFR07
GCTCCGAGCGGATACCCATGGAATAGCCGATGATCAGCATCCGCATCATCAGTTCTGGATCAATCGAGGGGCGACCTGTGGTGCTGTAAAAAGGCTTCAACTGCGCTCGAACGCTGTCCAGTTCGAGATGGCGGTCAATCCCGCGCAGCAGGTGTTCGGCGGGGACGTGGTCATCGATACAGAAATCGTAGAAGAGCTGCGCCGGAGCCGCCTGACATCCCATCATCGCTCAATCCTCCGCAAATCAATGCGGCGATTGAATCATGACAACGCAGCACCGACAACGCCGAGTTTTTCAACAGTATCGGCGCGAAGCGAACGACCGCTTTCGGCGCCGAAAGCTGAAGCAGGAACCTGATCTGTTGGCCGACTTGTGCGAGATACCCTCCACGTCGCACTAATTAGGAATTTGCGCGAACCAAGGACCTTACGGAGAAACGACGCCAAGCGTTTTATTGAAGAATGCTGCAATATCGGAATTCATGCTCTGATGGAGCGCGATACGATCGACCCCCTCATGATCGATACATAGGGCCGGCATCGCTCGGCCCAAGTCAGGCGAACATGGTGCTAAAAACGTGAAGTGTCCGGCATCGGGGATGACCTCCAACATAGTCTCTCCCTCCAGGTCACGTACCAACTCCGTCGCATTAGCGTCGGGGGACAGTTCTTCATCTTTGTCCCCAACAAAAATTAGAAATGGTGCTTTGATGAGCTCCAATTCGTCAGAAGAGAATACGACGCTCAGGGGTGCGAGCAGTACGAAAGACCGAATTCGTGGATCGGCGGTCGGCTTAAGTTCGGGATGATCGACCCTTATCTTTCCCCTCGCCTCACAAACATGATGGTCGCCTGGCCGCTTGCCGCAATAATCCTCAAGGCGACTAAGGGTCGGTTTAGCTCCAGCGAGGATCAAACCAGTGGTTCCTCCAGCCGAAAACCCGACAAACCCTATACGGTTGGCATCAATATGAGGTGCAAGCACATTGTCTTTGAGAGCCGACGTCAATGCAGCCGACCCCTGTAATGGCCGGCCGTAGATCGAACTCGAAGCACCAACTCGGCTTGTATCCTGAAAATTGTCGCCCGGATGTGTCACGCTTATAACGATGTACCCGTGCTGTGCGAGGGCAGAGGCAAGATCATGATGTCCCCACATGCTGCCCATGTTTCCATGCGACAACAGGATCAACGGATATCGACCCTCCCCAATTGAAGACGACTTCGACGCAGCAACCTGATAGGGGCCAATCTTGGTGACTTTCGAGCGATCGGAGCTGGGAAAGAACGCCACCGCTTCCATTGAAGCTTGGTCAACAGGATCGGCGACTTCAAGTTTTTTGATCCCCACCCCTACGCCTTCGGCATTTGCACTTGCACAGAAAACGAAAAAGAGCACCGCGGAGATGAAGTTCAGAAACATATTGCTTTATCCGAAAAGGGGAGGTCCTGACCAGCACGAGAGAACGACGAATGTCTATCGCGAACGTCCCGAAACTTGCAAAACCTTCCCGGGTGCGAAACAGGTAACCTGCCGTTCGGTCGAGGCTGCAACACCTTTAAACTAGAATCCCAGTGATGAAGCCGGTTGGCCATTTCGCTGAAGCGCCATTTGCAGTCACCGGCTAAAGCATTTCCATGATTTCGTCGCTGTCGATGACCCTAGCAAAATCGGACTCTAGATGTGCCATTGTAACGTCAAAAATCGTTCGAGCAGGCAAATCATAATCAGGCATGTCGAACCCTATGACGGCATCACGGGCAACGATCATTTCGAACCCAAGATCAGAACCGGCCCGAACGGTTGTGTTCACGCAGTAACCAGCAACCGCACCCGTTACAACGATTGTCCCAATGCGGTTTTCCCGCAAATATTTTTCCATTTCTGTGGACGCAAAGGCAGACGATGTGCTTTTGACGAAAATGGGATCGTCAGCAAAAGGCTGGAGGGCTGGCATGGCTTGTTGCGCCGGGCATCCTTTGTGCATCGGAGATGCAGGGTTCAGCTCGTGATGGTGAACATGGATCACCTTTTTACCGGCATCCCGGAATTTTTTAGCGAGGTCGGCGATCTTGGCGGCGGCATTGCCGTTCACGTGGTCACGCCCGGCGTCGAGGCGGTCTTGGATGAGCATTTGCATATCTATGACAATAAGAGCTTTTTCCAAAATTGTGATCCTGTGAGGCTTTCAGAACTATGGCGATGCCTACCACTCGTTGCGACGCCTGCAAAGGGCCATCTCTGAACCCTACAGAAACTCCCGAGTTTTAACAGGCATGTTAATTGACCTTCGCAACCTTCAACGTCAGCGAATGCGCGACAGTGCGTTCATATGCGCTGGGAGAATTGCGTGCTTCGCGAACGGAATCCGAAAACACCACCGTTATTATGGGCAAGGCCTCTTCCCAGGGCTTGTTTTTCGATTCAGGCAATGGCAGACCGAAATTCCGGCATCCAATTTAGGGAGAACACAATGCCGGATTCTACTACTCTTATCCTATTCGCCACCGCTGCGCTTGTTTTGACCGCTACGCCAGGCCCGGACATGTTGCTAATTGCGTCACGCAGCGTCAGCCAGAGCCGAATGGCTGGCCTCCTTACATATTTCGGAATAGCGGCTGGCACCTATTGTCATGCAGCTGCCGCAGCATTTGGCCTTGCTCAACTTCTTGAAACTGTTCCTGCGGCGTACGAGCTGGTGAGATGGGCTGGATGCGTCTACTTGCTCTATCTGGCAATCAAAACGCTGCGCGGCAAAGCATTGGCCGATCTTTCCACAAAGACTGTCGCAGCCATATCGCAGGTCCGCATTTTTCTAGAAGGTCTTGCGACTAATCTTCTTAACCCGAAAATGGCCCTTTTCGTTCTTGCGCTGTTTCCCCAGTTCACAGGACCGGAGAACGGATCTATCCTCATGCAAATGCTTGTCTTGGCGACCATCCTCAATGTTGTGGGGTTCGTCGTAAATGGAACAGTTATCCTGCTTGTCGCACAAGTAAGGGTCGGAGTGAAACTCGCTCCAAGGTTTGTTCGACTGCCCAACTATTTCCTCGCCACCGTGTTTGCTGCGCTCGCCTCGCGGCTGGCATTCGGCGGACGGGGCTAACCTGGACTCAAGGGCTATCTCGGATAGAGCGGCAGGCTAAGGACAGTCCGTGTAAAGCACGCTTGACACGGACTGATTGCTCGATATGTAAAGGAAGCTTTACAGGAGACCATCATGACCAGAACGCGTTTTTTCGTGGAATTCGGCGCCAGTATGACCTCGTATGTGGTCATATTAATCGCGTCGGTCTTTCTTCTTGGCAGCGGCACGGTGACGGGCCCATGGGCAACGATTGTTTCGCTAATCCCAATGTTGCCAGCGCTCTTCGTGGTGATTGTTGTAATGCGCCAACTAAGAGCATCCGACGAATTGCAGCAACGCATCCAACTGGAGGCTCTGTCGTTGGCCTTCGCCGGTACGGCATTAATCACCTTCAGCTACGGTTTTCTGGAAAATGTCGGATACCCAAAGCTATCGATGTTTTACGTTTGGCCGCTGATGGCGTCACTCTGGATCATCGGCTGCCTTCTCAGCAGCCGACGATTCAGATGAGAAACCGTTTAAGGGCCCTGCGTCTCGAAAAGGGTTGGTCGCAGGGGGAGCTGGCCACTCAGCTTGGTGTCTCCCGCCAGACCGTCAACGCGATTGAAAACGAACGATACGACCCGAGCCTGCCGCTCGCTTTCGTAATTGCAAAGCTCTTGGACAAGTCAATCGAAGAGATTTTCCAAGGGTGATACGTGTGATTGCCCCGAGCCTTATTGACCCTCGAGAAGTGTTCGAGCTGTCTAGGGGCGGTATGAACGGTCTCGTCGCTTCGGTAGCGGCGGCTTTTGCTGCCGATCCCTACTGCGGCGACGTTTTCGGGCCATACGTCGCGAGAGGCTGCTGACCTGCAATATTCTTCAAGACGGGGCGAGTAGGCGCCTGCCATATGGTTCGAAAACGTCGAGCCAGAGATATGACCCTACAGTTTCGCTACGCCCTGAAATCCGATCCTGATTTCCGCAACTTCGCTCTCCTTCGTTCGACAGGCCGTTGCAAATGCCGCGCCGCTTCAATCGCGCATTTCATGTAATGGCCAGGACAAATCAAGCATATCAACGTGTAATCAATGCACATTAAAATGTGGACGAAATGCTTTTAGTAAACTTACTTTCATCGATCAGCCGGCGATTTCGTTTCTCGGCTAAATCTCGCGATGTAAACGAACTAAACGACTACGAACTGGCAGATATCGGTGTCGAGCCCAGAGAGGCGTATGAGCATCGATGGGGTAATTTCCTATCTGGTGATCCCTACCGCCTCATACATAAGGAAAATCAGACGCATAAAAGGCGCTGATTTCCGCTTCAAATGTAAGATCACGTGACGAGATCAAGATGAGCCGATTCAAAGACAAACGTATCCTTATAACGGGTGGCACTAACGGTATGGGTCTCGCCGGAACTCGGCGTGTCATCGCCGAATGCTGGAGCTCGCGGCACTTTCTCCGCATCTCGTTCATGCAGCATCGGTTGTCGTAACATCATTGAGCTCGTCCTACGAAGGTGCGGCGGCAAAACCAAAGGGGCCGTGTTGCGATAGTAATATCATGGGCTACCGCGCTTGCACCACGGGGCATCCGGGTGAACACCCTAAATCCCCGGGCCGATTGAGACCAATTTACGCAGTTACCTCTTAGAAGACGCACGAAGACGTTTCGAGGCGTTCGTCATTGATCAGGTTGCTCTTGGCCGTGTTGGCACGGCCGGAGAGGCGGCCGCGTCGCGCTATTCCTTCTATCGTCGGACTCTTCCTACGTCGCAGGCAGCCAATATGCCGTCGATGGCGGGCTCATCATGCAGTGACGGTAGAAGATAAAAAACTGATCACCAACTAAGGTTGGAGTAGTTCATAGCGCGGCGGCACACCAACGCGGAGCTATGGTTTAAGTCGCCATTTAGCTCTAGTAGTCGGCCTGATGATACCAGGAAAATTCCAGATAGCCCGTTGTGGAATGAAAGGCGTTGCTGCGGTTTCGGCCGACACGTCCCATGCGTTTGGCCGACATACCCATGACCAATTCGGGATTGGCGTTATCCTGCGCGGTGCGCAGCAGTCGACGAGCGGTCGGGGCATGGTTGAAGCTGAGGCCGGCGATGTTATCACGGTTAATCCAGGCGAGGTGCATGACGGTTTACCCCTCGGACAGAAAGGGCGGGCATGGCGAATGCTTTATTTCGACCCTGCTATCATCGCTAGCCCTGTACGCGAGCTGACGGAAGGTCGCACGAGCAGCGCAGAGCTTTCATACCCCGCCATTCGCGAGCCAGCATCGGCGACATGTTTCCTTTCGCTCTTTCGTGCGATGACAGATATGGAGAGCGGCAACAGCGATATCGAAGTCCAGGAAAATCTGCTTCTGCTGCTTTCTCGCCTTATCGAACGGCGCGACCAAGAGCCACTGGGCGCACCTATAGCGGTTGACCTTGCGCGCGAGCGTATCAACGACGATCCGACCGCGCCGCTATCACTGCGCGAGTTAGCCGCAATCGGTGGGATCAGCCAGTTCCAACTTGTTCGTGGCTTCTCTAAGGTAACTGGCCTCACGCCGCACGCCTATCTTGTCCAGCGCAGGCTCCAACTAGCACGACGTATGATCGCGGATGGAGCGGCTCTTACTAATGCGGCGTTGGCATCCGGGTTCGCAGATCAGAGCCACATGACGCGGCTTTTCACCCGCACCTACGGCATATCGCCCGGCCTGTATGCTGCTGCCATCCGCTAACCTGCAATATTCTTCAAGACGGGGCGAGTAGGCGCCTGCCATATGGTTCGAAAACGTCGAGCCAGAGATATGACCCTACAGTTTCAGTACGCCCCTGAAATCCGATCCCGGTTTCCGCAACTACGCTCTCGCACGATTCTTGTCGACGGCATGGATGCGAGTACTGATCCTTCCGCCGAGATTGCTCACCTAAAAGCAATTGCCAACAAGAGGCTTGCCATCGCCAACGAAGGCGAGCTTCCCGAGATAAAGGCATGGCGACGTGCATTCGCTGAGATGGGCCTTAAGCCGACACAGTACCGCTGTGCCTCGGAGGCGCTGTTGAGGCGCTATCGGAAGGAAGGTACATTTCCCACACTTCATCCTCTCATTGACCTCTGCAACGCGGCCTCGCTCGCATTCGCTATTCCTGTCGCAGTGTTCGACAGAAGCAAGATCGTGGGCAAGATGACCGTTCGGCTCGCACACGGCAACGAAACCTATGAGACATTCTCCGGCGATATCGAGCATCCAGAACCTGGCGAAGTCATATTCGCTGACGAAGATGCCCGAGCCCATGCTCGCCGCTGGACGAACCGTCAAAGCGGTTGGTCGGCCGTTCGCGCAAATACTGCGCAGGCCATGATCGTCACAGAAGCCCTGCACGAAACTGGTCATGACGACATTGCTGCTCTCGTTTCCTTACTCCTTGTGGCAATGCCCACGCTTTGGCCAGCCGCTAAGGTGGCAGAAATGGAAGTCCTATGACATTGGAATTTGTGCTGACGTCGTTGGTAATTGCCGCATCACCCGGTACCGGCGCGATCTACACAGTAGCCGCAGGTCTTTCGGGTGGCCCGCGCGCCAGCCTCGTAGCCGCCCTCGGATGCACCTTTGGCATCGTCCCGCATATGCTGGCTGCGATCAGTGGCTTAGCTGCCCTGATGTACACAAGCGCGCTAGCCTTCCACATGCTCAAATATGTGGGAGTCGCCTATCTGCTTTACATGGCTTGGACAATGTTCAAAAATCGCGGAATTTTGAACTTAAACGATGAGTCCAGTGGCAAGAGCGTCCGGGAGGTAATCGTCTCTGCAATCCTTATCAACTTGCTAAACCCCAAGCTCTCGATCTTTTTCTTTGCGTTCTTGCCGCAATTCGTGCGGCCCGACGACGTGGCACCGATGCGCAGTATGTTGGTATTAAGCCTCGTCTTCATGGCGATGACCTTCGTGACCTTTGCTGCGTATGGAGCGTTCGCTGCTACCGTTCGGCAGCACGTTATCTCCAGTGTGTCCGTGCAGGGATGGATGCGGCGTGGATTTGCGGCGTCGTTTGCCGGTCTTGCCGCGCAGCTTGCATTCACTCAAAGATGACGTGCTAGTTTCTAAATTCGAGGCGACCGCTGAACAACCCATCAGGGCACCCCGCCTCGCTCATGACTTGGGACGATCCTACAGAGGTGTCTCCGAAATCGCCGCAGGTGCTGAACGCGATCTCGCCCCCTTATTGAGCGGGTCGATAAAGCTGGATCAATATCAGGATATTTTGCAATGCTGGAACAAATACGGGGAGAAATCGATCGTCTGGATGAGCAACTCGTCGAATTGCTCGCCAAGCGTCGTATGCTGGTCCATGCAGCAGGCATGGCCAAAACCCAGTTATCCGAGGTCGATGCACCAACTAGGGTTGAACGCGTCATAGATCGTGTAAGGACTCTGGCGGACGGCTTCGGCCTAGAACCAAGGGTTGCCGAAGCTACTTTTCGCGCGATGATAAGGGAATTCATCGAGGTAGAGCGAGAGCTGTTCGTGCGAAAAGCTTCGAACAGCGAGCAGTAGATGAGTGACATCGATAAGGGTAGAAGTTGATTGGTTTATCCTAACCAGCCCGATTAGGCTCGCTGCATTTTGAGAGAATAGTTTTCTTCGCAACTAAAATCCGTTACTGAACCGAACAATCGCTCGCCAACGGAGCAGATATTTAAATTAAAATTTACTCATTTAGGCCAGCATAAACCTACATGGTTTTGGGGGTTTCTATGCTGTCAATGAAGATCCGCACTCTTCTACCAGTGCTGTTTATTTCGCTGTTGTTGATGGTGATCGCGCTAGGTGCAATCGCTATCAACTCGCTCAGTAGTATCAACAAGCAGGTCTCGCTGCTTGGTGACACTCAGGCGAAGGCAACGGGCGTCATGTCAGCATCAAGGAAACGCTATCAGGGATCAACAGTATTTACTCCCAGCATCTGCTTTCCGTTTCTTTGGATGATTTGAAGCGTCTAGAGAGCGACCTTCAGCAGAGAATAGCCGCTGCCCAGTCGCTGGTCGCTGATTTCAAACGGATGCCGGCAGCTCTAGACGAGCAGCAGGCCCTGACCAGTCTCGATGAGAGCATGGCTAGGTTTCTTGCTGACGGGCAAAAATTCATTTCGATTTCCACCATTGGAGCCAAGACGACAGCGCTCGACCTTTACAACGGCCAGATGAAGGTCGGGCTGGCGCAGTCGGAAACGACCCTAAACGGGATGATCGAGCGTAATCGGAAAGCATCGGAGATCGCACTCCTGTCGGCCGGCACGGAATACCAGAACACGTTGATTCTGACTGGGTCTATGATCGCGGTTGCCTGCCTGATCGCGCTTGCAGCTTCAGTCGTTGCAGTCACACGCGTTGCGCGTCCTATCGCACGGTTGCAGGACAGCATGTCCATCCTTGCAGCGGGTAATAGCGATCACCAGGTACCATTCCGCGACCGTGGGGATGAAATCGGCGACATGGCAAGAGCTGTGGAGGTCTTCCGCGAAAACGCGATCGACCGTGAGCGGCTCGAACACCAGAGCGCTGCGGACCGCGATCTCACGGAAACAGAACGGCGGGAAAACGAGCAACGCAGAGCCATTCAAGCTGCGGACACGAAATTGGTTGTTGCGGAACTTGCGCGCGGTCTTGGCCGACTGGCGGACGGAGATGCGACAGTACGGATCGAGCGCCCCTTCAACGGAGAGTTCGACCCGATCCGGATCGATTTCAACGCGGCAGTCTCCAAGCTCGACGAAGCGCTCACTGTCGTGAGCCGCAATGCTCAAGTCATCAATTCTGGCTCCGAAGAAATTCGCTCCGCTGTAGATCAACTGTCCAAACGGACAGAGCAGCAGGCGGCGTCGGTTGAAGAAACCGCCGCTGCTCTGGAGGAGATTAGCACGACTATGCACGATGCTACGAAGCGAGCCGAAGAAGCCGGGGTTATTGTAGAAGCAACCCGGAAGGGCGCGGAACGATCAAGCGATATTGTACACAAGGCCGTGGAGGCGATGGGTTCGATTGAGCAATCGTCTGCTGAAATCAGCAACATCCTCGGTCTTATCGACGACATTGCATTCCAGACGAACCTCCTGGCGCTTAACGCAGGTGTAGAAGCTGCGCGCGCGGGTGAAGCGGGCAAAGGTTTTGCAGTTGTCGCTCAAGAGGTTCGCGAACTCGCGCAACGCTCAGCGCAGGCCGCAAAAGACATTAAGAGGCTTATCTCATCGTCCCAGCAACATGTCGAAGCCGGCGTGAGCCTTGTTGGCGACGCCGGTGAGGCCTTGAAAGGTATTGCGCGGGAAGTGGTTGGCATCAGCCATCACGTAACAGCGATCATCGAGGCCTCGCGCGAGCAATCCGTGGGCGTCCGTGAGGTGAGCAAAGCGATCAATTCAATTGACCATGGTACGCAGGAAAATGCCGCGATGGTCGAGGAATCCTCTGCCGCCACCCATGCATTGGCAGCAGAAGTTGAAAGCCTGTTCAGGCTCATCGGGCAATTTAAGACCGGTGCCGGGATGAGTGTCCACGCAGGTATGCCCCAACGGGTCATCCCGGTAAGCGGGCAGAAAATGAAACTACAACAGGCTTTCGTTGATCAGCCCCGTAGGGCTGCAGGTGCAGGGGGTTGGAGTGAATTTTAAACTCAACCCCGCCACCTTGGACAATGAGGGCACATCATGACCATGCGAATTCTTTTGGCAAGTTTGATAACGGCAGCCGTCGCAAGCCCGTCGATTGCTGAAACGCTCACAATCGCTACCGTAAACAACGGTGACATGATCCGCATGCAAAAGCTGTCTGCGGATTTCAGCAAGAAGCATCCTGATATCAAGCTGAATTGGGTGACGCTTGAGGAAGCAGATCTCAGACAACAGGTGACGATCGACATCGCCACCAAAGGTGGAAAGTTCGACGTTTTGACCATCGGGACTTACGAAGTCCCGATCTGGGCGAGCGAGGGCTGGTTGTTGCCTCTGGATGATCTCGGCTCCGAGTACGACGCTGAAGACATCCTGCCCGCGATACGAAACGGCCTCACCCACAAGCAGTCTCTTTTCGCCGTTCCGTTCTACGGTGAAAGCTCAATGGTCATGTACCGTCAGGACCTTATGGCTAAGGCGGGGCTTTCAATGCCCTCGGCGCCCACGTGGAAGTTCATCGAAGAAGCCGCGGTCAAAATGACAGACCGCGCAAACGGAGTGAACGGAATATGCCTGCGAGGAAAGGCCGGGTGGGGTGAGAACATGGCTTTCCTGACAGCCACAGCCAATTCGTTCGGGGCGCGGTGGTTTGATGAAAAGTGGCAGCCGCAGTTCGATCATCCGACATGGAAGCAGACGTTGAACTTCTACGTCGATTTGATGAAAAAGGCGGGCCCTGCCGCTCCGGAGAAAAACGGTTTCAACGAAAACCTCAGTCTGTTTCAAAACGGCAAATGTGGCATGTGGATCGATGCAACGGTCGCGGCGTCGTTCGTATCAGACCCCAAAAGCTCGAAAGTAGCAGACGACGTCGGCTTCGCTCTGGCTCCTGACAACGGCCTGGGCCGACGCGGCAACTGGCTTTGGGCATGGAATCTTGCCATTCCAGCCGGTACCGCCAAATCAGCTTCTGCCAAGGCGTTCCTGAAATGGGCAACAGACAAACAGTACGGGCATCTCGTTGCAAAAACAGATGGCTGGGCCAACGTCCCGCCCGGTACTCGCACATCGCTCTACGAAAATAAGGATTACCAGGTAGCAGCACCGTTCGCGAAGATGACCCTCGAAAGCATCAACGCGGCTGATCCGGTGAAACCCTCGGTAGATCCTGTACCTTATGTCGGCGTCCAGTTCGTCGCTATCCCAGAGTTTCAGGCGATTGGCGACGAGGTCGGACGACAGTTCGCAAAAGCGTTGGAAGGGTCCGTATCTGTAGATGAAGCTCTCACCGCGGCGCAGGTTGTATCGAAACGGGAAATGCTTAAGGCAGACTATATCAAGACCAGCTTTTAGCGATAGTTCATCGTCAGCATCTATCGACCAGGCCGAGCGCCTCGAAATCGCGGCTGAGCTTGCGACGGCCGCGTGAAGCTTGCCGAGGAAGAGGCAGCTTTCGAAGCGCTGATTGCCGTCGATCCGCCTTATTAGGAGCAGGGCCACGATTGACAGTTTGAGTAGCTTGACAATCTAGCGTTGCTGCTGAAATTTGCCGTGGGCTGGGATGATAACAGAAAGGAATAGATGAATGCGTAAATTGAAAATTGCTTTCGCTGTTGTAGCTTCGGTTTCCTTCGCGACTTCGGCTGTCGCGTCCGTTCCAAAACTTTCCGAAACACAGCAGCCATTTGCAAACGCCTTGAATAATTCCGCGCCTGTCCAGACAGCGTCGTTCGCCAATGGCTGCGACGATCCTAACTACGCCTGGTATGAGTACAGCGGTATCGAGGCCCTTACATGCCTCTTCTCCGGCCAGTGGACCTAACGCCAGTAAAAACCGAGCCGCCTTCAGGCGGCTCTCTTTGTTTTACGCGCTGGCCTTGATGCTCACCACGAACAAGCTATCCTTTTAGCGGCTTGGTTCGATCAAAACGCCTGCTTTCAACAGGCACGGAAAACGTGCTTCGCACTGATTAGAGCCGCGCCGGTCGCAGCCGATCGCGAGCCGGCGGCGAATTTCGACGAACTCGATCGATGCCCCGAATTTTTCCACCAAAGCCTTTCGATCATAGACGCCGTGTCGATCGCAACGACGGCAAACCATGTCGATCTTGTCAGCTCGATAGTCCTTCAGCCGGGGACGTGTCATTGCGCCATTCTCCATTCCGGCCAGCCGTGGTTGTGTCGCTGAATGCTCGCCATCCTGCCCGCCTCATCGCGCGGTCGGCCGCGGAAATTTGACCGCGTTGCCGCACTCGCTGCTGCGATGAGGCTGTTCTGGATTAAGGGATATGAAGCGACGTCGGTCGCCGACCTGACAGAGGCGATGGGGATCGGTGTCAAAAGCCTTTATGCTGCCTTCGGCTCGAAGGACGAGCTCTATGCCGAGGCGCTTAAATATTATTACACGACCTACGAGGGGCTGGTCTGGACCCGGTTCAGAAAGGCGTCGACCGCGAGGGAGGCTGCCCTCGCATTCCTCCAGGATTCCGCTATCGCCATGACCGGCGGAGACAGCGACTTACCGCGCGGGTGCATAGCAACACTTGCCGCTGTCGGCAGCGAAAGACACTCCAAACTGGCCGAATTCATGCGAGCGACTCGCTCAGGCGGCTTCGATCTCCTGAAGACGCGTTTCAACGCCGCGAAGAGCGACGGTGATTCTTGAGCCCGGGCAGAAGCAGGCTGCGGCTGGCAGGATCGCGGCCTCCGGTTTCCATTAGGAAGAGAGGAGCGAGAGGCGGAGGAGCGGAGTTAAAATTCCTCGTTGGCTGTCGGGAAAAAAATATCTCAACCGACTGAAAAAATGCCGGCGCACGCTGCATTAATTATTGACCGTTCGTTCTAAATATATTAACTAACCGATCGTTCTAATACGGCGGGTATAGGTTGCCCGGCAAATGACGAGTTAAACATGACCACGTTGGTGCAGCATTTTGGTTCTAGGGATTTTCGACGTTTTTCGCGAATCGTCGTGCTCGTGCTGTGCATCGGTCTTACCACCGAAGGCCAGGCCTGTTCGAGACTTGCCGAGATGAAGGATTCTGCCGAAATGATCCAAAATATCGAGCGTGAACACTTTGGCAAGCGCATGTTGTTGGTCGAACTTTATGGCACTACAACCTATGTTTTTGATAGTACACATGAAGTGGCAGGACCGGTCATGGCGGTCCTTCGGTCATTGGGATACGAACTTGTCTTGCCTGCGGGGGTTTCGATTCCTAGCGAGGGATTGTTGCCGATACCATCAGACGCTATGCGTACCGCGGATCCAGACCACGTGTTTCTCATGAATTTTTCCAACGACGAGGCGGCCGTCGAGCGGGTGATCGCCGACCTGGGCGCCTTCTCCGAAAATCGGGTCTACCGGATGAATTCGACCGTGGCAGAGGCCTTCTCCGACAGTTGGAATGCATGCCGGTTGGGGCCGATAGTCGCGGAGGCTATCGAGCGTTCCACGACGATGAAGGAGGCACTATGACACTGCATCCTGAGCTTGAACGGGCGAACAGCCGAGGACGTCCGCGGCAGTTCGACCCCGATGAGGCGCTCACCGCCGCCATGCGTGTGTTCTGGGAGCATGGTTATGCTGGCGCCAGTATCAGTATCCTCGTGAAAGCAATGGGCCTCAATAGAGGCAGTCTCTATGCCACCTTCGGCGATAAGGAGGCGTTGTTTCACAGGGTTATGGAGCTCTACGAGCGCGAAAAGACTGCCTACATGATGGATGCCCTTGATCAGCCTACGGCGCGCGGGGTGGCCGAGCGGCTTTTTCGCGGTACGCTTGCGCTGCAGACTAATTCCGATAATCCAAAGGGAAGCATGGGAATTGTCCATTCGGTCAGCCATGCGCCTGGAGATGAGGCAATCCGCACCTTCGTGATGGAGCGAAGCAATTTCTGGAGGGAAAAGCTGATCGACCGTATGATCGAGGCACAGCGCCAAGGTGATTTTCCCTCCACGATAGATGCGAAGAGTCTTGCTCTTTCCTTGAAAGCTTCGAGTGATGGCTTGCTCGTGGCTGCCGGAACTGGCGCTAGCGCCGCCGAACTGTCAGGCATTGTCTCAATTTTCTTAGCCACGTGGCCGGGAAAATGAGCCGGTAGAAGGCCGGCAGCGAACAAATAACTTTTTGATGAGCGGAGGCTACCGGTTTCCGCATGACTCCGCGATCCTAGTGGATCCCGGGCAAAACTCCTATGCTCTAAAGCTGGAAATCAAAATATGACCCAACGCTCCTTAGCGCCTGCAAAAGGCGGTGGAAGCCCTGCGCTTTCGATCCTCATACTTGGTCTTTCAGGCTTCGTGCTGGTGACCACAGAGTTCCTTATTATCGGCCTTATCCCGCAAGTGGCCCGCGAGTTTGCGATTACAACTTCACAAGCTGGCTGGTTGGTAAGTCTTTTCGCTTTTACCGTTATGATTTGCGGTCCGTTTCTCACAGCAAGGCTGGCGCATCTTGATAGAAAGAGGTTATTTCTTGCAATCTTGGTGATCTTTTCGGCGGCCAACCTGCTTGCCGCACTTGCGCCTAATATCTGGGTTCTCGCCATCGGTCGCTTTGTTCCGGCGTTAGCGCTTCCGGTTTTCTGGGGAACTGCAAGCGAAACCGCAGCGCAGCTTGTCGAGTCCCGCCACTCTGGTCGGGCAGTCGCGCGAGTGTATCTCGGCATCTCTGCTGCTCTCGTTCTGGGCGTTCCGCTTGGTACTGTCGCAGCAACGTCGATTGGTTGGCGCGGATCATTCATCATCCTTGCCGTGGCGTCGCTCCTGCTCACCGTGATGACGTGGCGTTTTATGCCGCACCTGTCCGGTGCCTCGCAAGCGGCCGGATCGCACGAAGAGCCGTCTCCCATTAAGGATCGAAATTTCCTTGCTCACGTCGGTCTCTCTGTCCTCGTGTTCATCGCGATGTTCACTGCCTACACGTTTTTGGCAGATCTGCTGGAGAACGTCGCAAGGATCGACCCAAGCTACATCGGTTGGTGGCTCATGGGCTTTGGCTTGATCGGGCTTTTGGGAAATTGGATAGGGGGTCTGGTGGCCGATCGAAACTCGCTTTTTGCAACGCTCATCTTCACTGTAATTTTGATCATCGCGATGCTTCTTTTTAATACAGCGGCGCAGAACAATTTGTTTCTTGGGGCTGTACTCGGGCTCTGGGGTATTTCCTACACTGCACTTTTCCCTGTCTGCCAAATCCGCGTGATGGAAGCAGGAAAGAAGGCGCAAGCCTTGGCGGCAACAGTCAATGTTTCGGCAGCAAATGCCGGGGCAGGGATCGGGGCGATCACAGGGGGTATGGTCATCGACCACCTGCATTTGTTGCAGCTTGGCCATGTGTCCGCTTTGATCGGCGCGGTAGCGATTGCTTACGCTTTACTGATCCTGCGAGCTAAAAAACCAGTTTGAGCTCCCCCATCAAAACGACTGCCTCCCGGTGAGGACTGGGTAAGCTGGTCGGCACGACTCCCCAAAAGAAACAGTCGGAGATAAACAATGCGCTCCACTTTTACTCTCAACATCAACGACGAGCGACGAACTGTCACCGCGCCACCGCGCATGCCCATGCTCTGGGTCTTGCGGGATCTGCTCGCTCTGACGGGGACCAAGTACGGCTGCGGCATCGCGCAATGCGGAGCATGCACCGTACACCTCGACGGAAAAGCACTCCGCTCATGCGTTTTGCCGGTTGGTGACGTGGGCGATGGCCATATCACAACCATCGAAGCGGTCGGCAGAACGGACAACGGCGAAAAGGTGCAACGCGCCTGGATGGAAATAGAGGTCGCTCAATGTGGCTACTGTCAGCCAGGTCAGATTATGGCGGCGGTGGCATTGCTTAATGAACGTCCAGCGCCCGCGGATTTTGAAATCGATGCTGCAATGTCGGGCAACTTGTGCCGCTGCGGAACATATCCGCGCATCCGTGAAGCGATCAAACTGGCCGCGACGGGGAAGACGGACGCGATGCGGACCCTGGTCATCGGTCCGTCCGCCGATTCTGAAGTGAAGGAGCCGTAGCATGTTGCGACGCGAGTTACTGAAGACAGGCGCCTTCTGTGTTGCCTTCTCACTGGCATCAAAAAATAGACAAGCGTTCGCGAAATCCGCGACACCCGCCGATGCCGGGAACGCCGCCTTTTCGCCGAACGCGTTCATTCAAGTTCTGCCTGATGGCCAAGTTCGCCTAACGATTCCGAACGTTGAAATGGGCCAAGGTATCTACACAAGTGAAGCCGCAATCCTCGCCGAGGAAATGGATCTCGGCCTTGATCAGGTCATCGTCGATCATGCGCCGGCCTCTCCTGAACGCTATACCATGCCGCTGCAGGCAACCCAGCTCACCGGGGGATCGACATCAATCCGCGGTTCGTGGGATGTTCTGCGGTCCGCCGGCGCAACAGCGCGTCTAATGCTCATAAACGCTGCAGCATCGCGTTGGAGCGTCAGGCCCGACAGTTGCGAAGCAAAGCGTGGCGTGATCACTCACATCGAATCTGGCCGGTCTTTAGACTACGCAATGCTCGTCGATGATGCGCAACGCCAAAGCGTTCCCGACGTCGTTCCACTGAAGGATCACCGCAGGTTTACGATCATCGGGAAACCATGGCAGCGCACGGACACGCGAGACAAGGTACTTGGAGCCACGCGGTTTGGCATCGACGCCCAGCCGCCGGGTCACAAATGCGCAGCTGTCATCATAAACCCGGTATGGCATGCAAGGCCGCGTTTGCAAAATGCTCCTCTTCCGGCCGGCGCCCACGAAATAGTCGCTCTCGACGACTGCCTCGCGGTCATTGCTGACGATTTCTGGACCGCAAGCGAAGTTGCGAGAACTTTGTCTGTCGAATGGGATTATGGACGTTGCACTCCATTCGATACCGCTCAGTTGCGCAAGGCGATGAACCATGCGGCCTCCAATGCGGAAGCGCTCACCGCGCGCCACGACGCTTCATGGTCCGGCAGGACGCCAGCAGAGTCTGCCGAGTATGAGTTTCCAGCCTTGGCGCATGCGGCGCTGGAACCGATGAATGCGACGGTGGCCTGCAGGAAAGACGAGCTTGAAATCTGGATCGGGACGCAAGCCCCTGGCAGGGTGCTCGATGCAGCCCATCGACTGACGGGCTTTCCGAAAGAGCGAATTCAGGTTCACAATCACTACCTCGGCGGGGGCTTCGGGCGCCGCGTTGAAACCGACCAGGTTGAGCAGGCCATTCGAATAGCGATGAAGGTTGATTATCCCGTCAAGGTGATTTGGTCCAGGGCGACTGACATCCGGCGTGACCTGCCTCGGCCGCCCTTCCTTGATCGGATTTCCGCCGCTCTTGATGATGACGGCTTCCCGATAGAGTGGACAGATCACATCACAGGATGTTCAATTTTCACTAGATTCGCGCCACAGTTCATGCGGGAGGATGGCGTCGATCCCGACACTGTAGATGGCGCAGACAATCTACCCTACTCCATTCCGTCCGTGCACGTGCGATGGACGCCGTTCGATATGCCGGACGAAAGACCGATAGGCTGGTGGCGCGGAGTGGGACCAACACACAATCTGTTCCGCGTCGAATGCTTCCTGGATGAGCTCGCCGATCATGCGGGCATCGACCCTTACCTGTACCGAGCTCGGCTTTTGCAGCACAGTCCGAGACTTCTGAAAGTGCTTCATCTTGCTGCTGAAAAAGCTGACTGGCACCGGCCGCTAGATCAAGGCTTTGGCCGGGGAATCGCTGTTGGCAAAGCATACGAGAGCTACGTATGTGCCGTCGTCGAAGTCGATGCCACTTCAACGTCGGAAATCCGTCTCACGCGTTGTGTCTGTGCAGTCGATTGCGGCGTCGTGATCAATCCAAACACAATCGTAGCGCAGATAGAAGGGGGGCTGATTTTCGGCTGGACGGCCGCGTTGTGGGGCGAGCTCACATACGCAGCCGGTGCGGTGGAGCAGAGCAATTTTCATGATTATCGTTTGATGCGGATGAACGAAGTTCCCTCAATCGCAGTGCATCTCGTGGAAAGCGATGAACACCCTAGCGGGGTTGGAGAACTGGGGACGGCGATCGCCTCACCGGCGCTGGCCAATGCCGTTTTTAACGCCACCGGCTTCCGCTGCAGACGGCTTCCCCTAGTACCCGCAATCGCTGAGCATGTGCAATCCAACTCCGGCGGGCTCAAGCAGCGGTTGGATAATCTCGTGTCGTCGTTCACTCGACAGGGAGGAGAGCCATGAAATCTTTCACGAAAATCACGGCATCCCTTTGTGTCGTCGCCGCGGTAGTTCCGATCGCCGTCGTAGCGAAGAATATGTTAAGTCGAGATCCAGAGATCTCTGCGCCTGACATTGCGCCTTCTTCTGAATTGATTGCAAGGGGAGAGTATCTTACGCGCCTGGCGGACTGCCAAGCTTGTCATCAAGTGAAAGGCGGTGAGCCGTTCACAGGCGGTCGCGCGTTCCAGCTTCCTTTTGGAACGTTGTACTCAACAAACATCACGCCCGACCCAGAGACTGGGATCGGAACGTGGAGCGATGATGACTTTGTAAGAGCCTTGCATCGTGGAGTTCGGCCTAACGGTGAAAATCTCTACCCTGCTTTTCCCTACACATCATACACAGCAATCAGCCGGGACGACGCAGTAGCCATCAAGTCGTACCTATTCACGCTGAAGCCGGTTCAAGCTCCGGCGAAGAAAAATGAGCTCTTATTTCCCTTCAATCAGCGTTGGGGACTTGCTCTTTGGAACGGGTTCTTCTTGACCGACCGTCGTTTCAAGCCGGACCCCGCATTGTCGTCAAAAGTGAATCGGGGTGATTACGTTGCCAATGCACTTGGCCATTGCGGAGAGTGCCACACACCCCGCACGCTGGCCTTTAATCTCAGCGATCGCATCTACGCCGGTGCAAGCCTGGAGGGCTGGAATGCCTACAACATCACGTCCCACAAAGAGTATGGGATCGGTGCCTGGTCAGATGAAGAGCTTAAGAGATATTTACTGGAAGGCCATGCACCGGGGCGGGGAACAGCAACCGGACCAATGGGGGAAGTGGTCGAGTACAGCCTTCGGCATCTGAAGGCAGACGACGCATCTGCACTGCTCTCTTACCTGCGCACGATACCTCCGCGACCAGAAGGTTTCGTCGCTAATGTAAAAGAGAGTTCTATGATGACCGCGGCATCAGGATCGCTACCAGTGGCAACCGACGTAATTGAGCCCGGCCAGCGCGTCTTCGAGCGCAATTGTGCGAGTTGCCATGGATGGAATGGTGGTGGGGTGCAGCAAAAGACGGCGGCGCTAAAAGGTCTACGAACGATTTACGATCCGTCAGCTGCGAACTTACTTCAGGTGATCCTTCATGGAACCGAGTCATCCGCGTTGCCTGGGCGGTCCACTCCTATGCCGCCGTTTGCATCTCTGAGCGATGGTGAGATTGCTGATCTTGTGAATTTCATGCGCCGTTACGTCGGCTCCGGGGGAAAGAAAATTGGTGCAGGAGATGTCGCAGACGCCCGCGAATATCAGCATTGATGATGGTGAACAATACCGGAACTGCGCCCGCAGGATCGTGAGACTTTCTCTTCGCTAGCCGCTGCACGAAAAGAGATTACTGTAGTTCTCTTGCTTGATGCCAAGATCGGCGCCATCCCGATTATATCGGGATGGTTTAACGATCCAAAGTGACTGCGACCTCCTTCATGCGCTAGGCGCGTTGCGCGCCTCGTTTTGATAGCGCCTGAACATTGAGATGATCCGTGGATGCGTCCCGTCGCGTACATTGGCGACGATCTCAACCAGGCGGCCCGTTCGACTTTCGCGCTTCACCCAGTCGCTGATCGTTTCTGCGCAAGTATGGTCGAGGTAGCCCAGATCTCGTCCAGCAAGCCTGATGTTGCGGTTTGCCGGTAAACCTTCCAGAGCAGTTAACAGAGCCGGCACATCCTTGCACGTTGCCGAACCGCCAAGCCGAACGGAAATGGTTTCTCCTTCTTCCGCGCTGTCGATTCGGAGCCTGTTGCGCAGATAGGGCAGCACTTCCATCAAGGAGAGTGCGAAGCCGAGACCGACTCCAACAAGGAGGTCCTGAGTTACCACTAAAGTCACCGTGACCAGCCAAATTGCCACAGGAAGCCAACCATGATGATCAAAGAGATGGCGCACGTGGTGCAGGCTGACCAGACGCCAACCGGTCACGAGCAAAACCGCTGCAAGCGCAGTTAGCGGTACCAGGCCGAGGAGCTGGGGCAAAAGCGCGACAAGCGCCAGCACCCAGACGCCGTGCATGATCGCCGACGCCCGCGTCTTTGCTCCCGCCTGGATGTTCGCCGACGAGCGGACGATAACACCTGTGATCGGCAAAGCGCCCAGCATCCCGCAAATACCGTTGCCCAAGCCCTGCGCGAATAACTCCTTGTTGAAGCGCGTACGAGGCCCCTCATGCATCCGGTCGACCGCGGCAGCTGACAGAAGCGTTTCTGCACTGGCGATAACTGCGATCACCAACACGGTGGCAAAAATGCCCGGCTCTGCCAGCCGTAGAAAATCAGCGACAGCCGGCGTGGAAATTCCTTCTGCAAGCGATGCCGGAAGTGTGACGCGAGCAATGGGCAGGTTCAGTGCAGCTGTGACGATTGTTCCGAAGGCGACGCCGATAAGAGCTCCGGGAAGAAGTCTTAGCGAGGCTGGCCGAAACTTCTCCCAAGCGACCATTGCGACAAGTGATGCAAGTCCAACTACCAGGGCCAGCGCCTGGTCGGTAATGCCGTTGCTCCAAAGGTTACCCACGCTGTCATTGATGGCCATGACATTTTCGATGCCTCCGGCAGCTGGTTTGGCATCCATTAGCACGTGAGCCTGGCCAAGGATGATCAGGATGCCGATCCCCGCCAGCATGCCATGAACCACGGCGGGAGAGATTGCTCGGAACCACGAGCCGATTTTGAGGAAGCCGGCAAGGACCTGCAATGCACCGGCCGCGACAAGAACAGGCCCAAGCGCTGCCACGCCATACTGCTCCACAAAACCAAATACGATCACGGCCAGGCCGGCGGCGGGCCCTGAAACCTGCAACGGGGAGCCGGCCAAGGAGCCGACGACGATCCCGCCAACGATGCCTGAGACAAGGCCCATCGCAACTGGCACCCCGGAGGCAATTGCGATGCCGAGGCAAAGGGGAATGGCAACGAGAAACACGACGATAGAAGCCGCAACGTCAGTGAGAGTGATAACTTTCATAGGTTTACTCCGCTGCAATTGCGTTTACGGATGGAACTACCTGCGCCACTCCGCGGCCAGAGACGGCAACCGGGAGCGGTTGGCCATCTTCGATCTCGGTAAACCGGCTTGAGACCCCGTCATAGACAAGGATGCTTCCGGTCTCGATATCAAAGAACCATCCGTGCAAGCTGACCTCGTTGCTGGCAAGCTTTGCCGCCACAGAAGGATGAGTGCGCAGATGATCGAGCTGCACGACGACATTCTCCATGGCAACAGCGCGAATACGGTCTTTCTCGGGGAGATCAGGCGGATATGCCTCGCAGACGATGGAGTGGGCAGCGTGGCTATGCTTGAGCCAGGCCGCAACGTTCGGCATTGGGCCGAGCAGTTCCGGATGGCAAAGACCCTTCATCGCCCCGCAGTCCGAATGGCCGCAAACGATGACATCGCTGACGCCCAGCGCCACAACGGCATATTCGATGGCCGAGGAAACTCCGCCGTTAGCAGTCTGGAATGGTGGCACGATATTGCCGGCATTGCGGCAGACGAAAAGCTCGCCCGGACCCGACTGTGTGATTGTCTCGGGCATAACGCGGCTGTCGGCACAAGAAATCATGAGAGCTTGAGGCCGCTGACCCTCATGTGCCAGTTTGCGATAGAGTGCGGAGTGTTCCGGGAAAACCGAGCCTCGAAACTGCGAGATGCCTTTAGATAGATTTGCCATTTTTCAAACCCTTGTTCCTGCCGGCTGATGGCGACGTCACACCGGCTCGTTGCTGGATGCGAGTTACTTCGCATCTGCGAGATCAACAGCGATGAATGAGAAAAATAGGGCACGACTACAGTTTTCTTTTTCGCCTGAATCACAATCATGAGAGGTGTTCGTGTGGTCGCGTCTGAACGTCATTGCATGCGCAAAGTGGCTTACAGGCTATCGCAGCTAGCCTGCCTAATGGATTGATTAGCAGTTGGTAATCGTGACGGTATCGGTGCGCAACAGTTCGCCCGCGCGCCTATGCTCGCACCGACTCCCGAACGAAGCGGGAATCTGCGATAGCAACCCAAACGAGTATAATGCAATGCAACATTGGGCCAGTCGGCTTGTCTTCGTTTTTTGCTTTGACTGGGTGCAGAAGGTAAAAATTTTGCTTGAGGGTCAGCGTGTACCGCCCTCCGTCGCAATGGTTGCCTACTATCTTTTCGGATGGCTAGAGCAGAAACTTCGCGCGGCGCTCAATCGGCAACCTCTCGAATAACAACATGCCTCTTATTGAGGCGAGGCGACATGCCTGAAGATGCAAAAATCTTGCCCGATTCTCTAAGAAGAGCGACAATAGCGATCCATAAGTCGCCGGGGAAGAGAGTTGGCGGACATCTTAAGTGACCTGATGGGGCGCGTTGCAGCTCATGCGTTCGTCCACTACCGCTTCGATTAGCTGATGCTCTCGGTTCACCTGTTCAGGCGACCAGGAAGTTCAGCGTCAGGCCCGTTCCGATAGCGGCGGCTAGGAGAAAGGCGTCGGTCAGGAGAGTTCGGACAATGCTGTTGCGCTCCGGTTGCAAGCGGCTCAGGTAGTCCTCTCGGAAATCATCCATAAGGGTTTCCTTTCAAGTTTCAGATCAATAACGAAGCGATGGCGGTTGGTGTTAATCGCTCCGTTTCAACAGACGGAACTTACCTTGAGGGCGTCGCACAAGTTTCTCAGTGTTGGGTCAAAACTGTAACCAAGTGTAGCAGTGAGGCGGTCGGCCGAGACAAAGTCCATGTCGATTCCACGAGCTTTGGCTGGCTTCCCATGTAACGACCTGTCGGCAACCAATTCACCGAACTTGTAAAAGATCCCGCCCGGTTCGAAACGAAAGATACAAGTGCCTACCGCCGGCCATTTCGAAAGCGGATACTCCGGAGGCATGATGGCTAGGGATATCATCTCACTTCAAAACCGGTCTCAAGTGCAAGGCGGCTCGTATCCGGAATAGCCCCATCCCTGCTATCAGATAAAGCCTTAACCAAGCGGCGCACGGTCATGCCAAGTTTCGATCGCGAAAGCACATGACAGCGAATGGAACAGGGAGCAATGTGGCGCGGGTCGAAGCCGCCGTGCGGCAGCGTAAGACTTGCGTGCCATCCCGATTGCTGTCTGCTCGACGGTGGCGATCGATTATTGGCTCCAGAATGTGTTCAACGCCCTTGCCATCTCATCGGGTCGCTGGATACCAATGTCGTGCGTCGAGCAGAACTACCTCGCGCGCCCGGATGTGACCCCGCCAATTCCGGCGGAACCGGCCGGTCCTTTAGGCCTTGAAGGATCAGCGTCGGTGCCGTAATGTTGGTGAGGCCCGGCTGCCATTCTCGACCGACATTCAGCGCCAAGCGGTAGAGCCGCAGGATACAATCGCCCATGCGGTCGTCCACGTCTGCGACGATCCGGTTGGCGTCGGCCGATGACGATCCGTCCTCAAGCAGACGTGTCCTCATCGCGGCCCTCCTTAACGTTACCAGCAGCGAGATCACAAATAACAGTTAGGTTACTTCGACGCAGCCGCGTTACGAGACCACCTCCTGCACCGGAGTGCGGGCAGTACCCACCTTTCGCAGGGGGCAATAACGGCTCGTAACGGTGACGGCACATGCCGGCTGCGTGGATAATAGAGCGCCAGCCCCGGTGTCGCCGGGCACCACTCGTCAAGCACAGTTACCAGCTGGCCGGACTCCATAGCGCTCGTAGTCGATCAGGTCGAGGCGGGCGATTTCATCAGGGCGGATGGCGACGGGGTCGATCCTGTGTTTCTCGATGAAACCCGGCGAGGCCACGGGGATCAGTTCTTCCTTCATCAACAGCGTCAGATTCCAGCGGGGGCCTCTACAATGTGGCTCTCGATCCAAGCTTCCTTGCTGAGCACTCGTCCCAGCCAGAAGCCGTCCAGTCCGGCCTCCTGGATCACTACCAGTGGGTAAAGTATGTTCTTTCGCCGAGCTTCCTGACGAAGCGCTGCAAAGCATGCGAACAAGCCGGCAATATCCCCTCCATTAACGGAGTGGCGGGACATCTTCTCGCTGCTTGGCATAGCGTACCGGATGCCGGGATCGATCCGTCAGCGCCTCCAGCCCGTCGTCCCTGTAGCGATTGAAGATATTGTAGCCGGTCTTGCGCGAGATGCCGAAATCCCGGCCAACCTCGCTCATCCCCCCGCCCTCCAGAAGCCGGGCGACAAAGCGTAGACGTTCCTCCATGACCGAAGTCTCTCTCCACGGCATCAACACCTCCCGCAAAGCGAAAAGAGTTACCCATGTCTCCGGTACGAAACGTCACCTATCTCTCAAGTCGGACAAACTCCCTAGTGACGTGCTTTTTGGTGTTGACCTGCCACTGAACTTTCATCCGGTGGCCGCCCGGTCCGAACCCTCGCTCCTAGTGCGTTGATGAAATGACACGTTGCATCGCGCTTTCCGTGTCGCTCCATGCGGCCTTGTCGGGCGCGAAACGGGCGCGCAGATAGGCAGCGAGATCCTTGATCTGCATCTCGTTCAGCGTCTCGCGAAACGCCGGCATCGACATGACCTCGGGAGCGTCGCGTCGCGTGCTTTCGGCAAGGATCGCCGGCGCCTCCACACCATTGAGGATGACCTGAAAGATATTGTCCGGCGTATTGGCATGCAGGTTGGTGTTGAGAGCCAGCGATGACAGGCCCGTGTTGCCTTGATGGCACGTGGCGCAGGCGCCGTTGAAGATGCGCTCGCCCTTCGGTGAGATGCGCGCGGCATTTGCCCTTGCCGCGTCGCTTGCGATGATTGCTGCCTCCTTTTGAGCCGCAGCCTCTTCTGGCCCCGTTGCGTCGTTCAGGCTGGCGAGATAGGTCGCCATCGCGCGGATGTCCTTATCGGGAAGGGGTCGCATGACTTGGACAACATGCGCCATCGGGCCGGCGGCGCTGCCATGGTCGCGCGAATGGCCGGTGCGCAGATAGTCGTAGAAGGCTTCCTCCGTCCACCCGACCGGTCCTTTGGCGAAGGTGTTGAGGGCCGGCGCGTCCCATCCATCTGCGAAACCACCCGAGAGGTGGGCCTTTCGACCTTTTTCGGCGCCAAGTGTGTTGCGCTCGGTATGGCAGGCCGAACAGTGGCCGAGCGTCTCGACAAGATAGGCGCCACGGTTCCATTCGGCCGTGCGTGCCTTCGCATAACGGAATGGTTCGTTCCTGAGGAAGAGCGTGTTCCAGCCGGCCATCATCGAGCGAATATTGTAGGGAAACCTCAGCGCCGTTTCCGGTGGCTTTTCCGCAACGGGGGCTTGCGTCATCATATAGGCATAGAGCGCCTGAAGATCGGCATCCTCGGCTCCGGCAAAGGACGTGTAGGGGTGGGCGGGGTACAGATGGTGGCCGTCACGGCTCACGCCCTCGCGCATCGCCCGCTCGAAGGCCGGGTAGGACCACGCTCCGATACCGTTTTCCACGTCGGGCGTGATGTTCGTTGCATAGACAGCACCAAACGGTGTGTCGAAACGGCGTCCGCCCGCAAAGGGTGTTCCGTCCGGACCAATGTGGCAGACATTGCAGGCGCCCGCCGCAGCGACAAGGCGCCCGCGTTCGATGGTGGCGTCGCTATAGACGTTGGTGTCCGGGCGCGAAATCGTCGCGATCGCCGGCCGCCATGGAGAGGACATCGTCACGATGCCGGAAACGGCGGCGACAGCACCCGCGGCGGACAGACCAGACTTCCACCAACGGCGTTTTTTCGCAGGCGTTTCCGGCGATGGCTCCTTCTTGTCGCCGTTCATGGCGGCCAGAACCAGTTCCGGCGTCAGGGGCAGTTCACGAAAGCGGATCCCGGTCGCGTCATAGACAGCATTGGCGATGGCGGACGCGCTCGGCACCGATGCGGATTCGCCGACACCAAGCGGTGGCTCGTCCTGCCGGGGAACCATCAGCACGTCTATGTCGGGAACCTCCGGGAAGGTGATCAGCGAGTAGCCACCCCATTCCTTTGACGTGACGGCTGTGGTCGAAAACTCAACCTTTTCCTTCAATACCCGGCTCGTCGACTGGATGACGTTGCCGTGGATCTGGTGGCGGACGCCATCCGGATTGATCATCATTCCGGAATCCTGTGCGCAGGTCACTTTCGTGACCGCGATCTCCCCGGTCTTGGTGTTCACCGCTACATCGGCAATCCAAGCCGCCCATGCGGCTGCCTTGCCGGGGAAGGGACCATGGATATAGACCGCGTAAGCAAATCCGCGCCCGTAAAGCAGGTCACCTTCGCCGCCGAGCGTTCCCCACGTCTTGTGCGGAACCCATTTTGCCCGTTCCGCCAACGCATTGACCAGATCGACCGCGCGCGGATCTGGAAGGTAGCGCAACCGGTATTCGATCGGATCGACGCCAGCCGCGGCCGCCAGTTCATCCACGTAACACTCATGCGCAAACGTATTCGGCATGGCGGAAACGCCTCGAAACCACGAGGCCCGGGCGATCGGTGGCATGTCGTGCACCGTCACGCGCAGATTGCTGTAGGCGTAAGGCGGGATCGCAGTGCGGTCGCCCATTTGCACGACATCTGAGACCGGCGGCACCTTGCCGGTCAGGATGAGAGGCAGTGTCGGTGCGAGATTGGAAGGGTAACGCGTCTCGAAGTCGTAAGCCGAGGGCCCGCCCTCCAGATCGAGGCCACCACGCACGTCCATGACCTGCGCTGCGCCCTTGGGCTCCCAGGCATGTTCTTGTTCGCGGCTCAACTGCACCCTGACGGGCGCCTTGACCGCACGCGAAAGCAGGGCGGCGTCGGCAGTGACGTCGTCGGCGCAGTTGCGGCCATAACATCCGGCGGCTTCCAGACGCTCCACCAGGATCATGTCTTCCGGAAGATCCAGCAACAGGGCGAGGTCGCGACGCATCGGAAAGGGATTCTGCGTGCCCGACCAGACGGTCAGCCCGTCGTCGCGGTAGTCCGCCACCGCGCAGGACGGGCCGATCGAGCCGTGCATTTGGTAGGGCCAGACGTAGGTCCTGTCCATCGAAACGGCGCTGCCGGCAAGCGCCAGATCGACATTGCCGCGGTCCGCGAGCTTGCGCGCCGTCGCGGGGTTGGCGCGTAGGGCAGCTTCCGGTGCGTTGAGATCCGGACGTTCCGGTGAATCGCGCCAGACGACCTTGAGACTTTTCGCAGCTTCGATGGCAATCTCCTCGCGCGTCGCGACGACGCCGATGAAATCGCCGATGGCAACGACGCCGATCAGCCCGTCGATTCCCGCAATCGAGCTTTCGTCGATGGAGATCAGGCTCTTGCCGACGTGCTCGCCGTGATCGAAACCGGCATAGGGTGGACGCACGACGCGGCCATGCAGCATGCCGGGCACCCGGACGTCATGCACATAGGTCCATCGTCCCGTCGCCTTTGCGGGAATATCGACCCGTGGACGCGAGGTCCCGACAAGCGTGTAGGCGGATGCCGGCTTCAGGGGGGCGTCGGTATCGATCGACAGGCGCATATGCTCGCCGCTGACGAGATCGGCGAAGGTCAGGCTCCAGTTCTCACCGGTGGAGGCGCGGACGACGCCATTGCCCACCAGCAGGCGGTTAAGCGCCACGCCGGTTCTGGCCGAAGCCTTCATGAGCAGGTGATGGAGCGCGGTGGCGGCCGCCAGTCGCAAGGGAACGGCGGCGATCTGGATCGTTTCGCTGGCGATGGTTGCACCCTGGTTGGGCGTGGCCGAGGTTGCGCCAAGCACCATGTCGACGTGTTCGAACGGAACGGAAAGCTCTTCCGCGACGATCTGTGCGAGCGAGGTGCGGATGCCCGTTCCGAGATCGACGTGACCGTTGAAGGCAGTGACGCGCCCATCTTTGCCGATGGCGATAAAAAGCTCGGCGTCGTCGCCCATCGTGGTGTCGGATACGATCAGCAAGGCGTCGTCAGCGGCCATGTAGGCGGATTTGGGAATTTCGCAGTGTGTGCTCATGACGAAACCTCCGTGGTATCGGCCGATGCCGACGAGGATGCGCGCTCCGCCTTGGCATAGACGGCGGCGCGGCGCGCTGCGGCCAGAATTTCCATATGGGTGCCGCATCGGCAGAGATGGTGGCGCAGTGCCTCGCGGATATCGCTCTCGTCCGGATCGCTGTTGCGATGAAGCAGTCCGACAATGGCGATGATCATGCCGTTGAGGCAATAGCCGCACTGCGCCGCCGCTTCCTCGATGAAGGCGCGCTGCACTGGGTGGAGGCTTCTCTCTGCCGAGAGACCTTCGAGTGTCGTCACCTGCCTGGTGCCGACTGCGCCAAGCGGAACCGTGCAGGAGCGAACGGCCCGGCCATCGACGAGAACAGCGCATGCGCCGCATTCACCGAGACCGCAGCCATATTTCGGGCCGTTCAGGGAAAGATCGTTGCGCAAGATGTAAAGGAGCGGTGTTTCCGGTTTTGCCTCGACGCGCCGGATGGCGTCGTTCACGATCAACGAAACGGAAACTGGCGGCGTCAAGACCGGGTCCCCCGCCCTGAGACCACAACGAAATTCCCGCTTCTAGAAATCGCACGGATCGTCACGGCGCGGCCATCCTGCAGTTGCCCGCATCTCATAACGATGCGACTGTCACCGACATCACGCATCAAGTGCCCCTTATTATTATATTAAAAGCGTATACGCTTCACATGGTGTTCTGACAAGTCGAAATTTTTTATTGCAAGCCGCTGGAAACGCGATAGTGTCGGATCTGGGGCTTGCGGGCGCGCCAAAAATTTGTAGAGTGTGATTGCTATTTACAGCGTATACGCTACAAATTGGTCACGCTTCCAGTTTCAAGAACAGCACGTCGAATGACGGATAGAGGGGTCGCAATGTCCAAGGGAACTGAAAAGATCGCGATCATTGGCGCAGGCCTCGGCGGCGCCGTGGCGGGCGCATTGCTCCAGCACGCCGGCTTCGACGTCGACGTCTATGAGCAGGCGCCGAGTTTTTCGCGTCTGGGCGCCGGCATCCATATGGGCCCGAACGTGCTGAAGATTTTCCAGCGCATCGGTGTCGACCAGAAGGTCGTCGATATCAGCAGCACGCCGACGCACTGGTTCAGTCGCGACGGCATCACCGGCGACTATCGCTCGCGTGTTCCGCTTGAAGGTTATGGCGCGACCTATTGCACTGTGCACCGCGGCGACCTGCAGGCGATCCAGTGCGACGCGCTTCAGCCGGGCACCCTGCATTTCGGCAAGAAACTCGCCCGCGTCGAAGACAATGGCAGCGATGTCCTGGTTGAGTTCGAGGACGGCACGTCGGTCCGTGCCGATATCGTCATCGGCGCCGACGGCATCAACTCCCGCGTTCGTGAAACCCTGCTCGGGGAGGAAAAGCCCAATTACAGCGGGTGGGTCGGCCATCGCGCACTGATCTACTCCGACAAGCTGAAGAGGTTCGATCTGACTTTCGAGGATTGCGTCAAGTGGTGGGGCCCGGACCGGCATATGATGGTCTACTACACGACGGCGCGTCGCGACGAGTATTACTACGTCACGGGTGTTCCGCATCCGGCCTGGGAGTTCGATTCCGCTTTCGTCGATAGCAGCCGCCAAGAGATGGCGGAAGCGTTCGAGGGCTATCACCCGATCGTCCAGGCGCTGATCGAGAGCACCGACACGGTGACGAAGTGGCCGCTCTTCAATCGCAATCCGCTGCCGTTGTGGGGCAAGGGGCGGCTGGTTCTACTCGGGGATGCCTGTCATCCGATGAAGCCGCATATGGCGCAGGGCGCGGCCATGGCCATTGAGGATGCCGCAATGCTGACCCGCTGCCTGCAGGAAACAGGCGTCAGCGATTTCGCCACGGCGTTCAAGCTGTATGAAGCCAACCGCCGCGATCGCGCAACACGGGTGCAGGCCGTTTCCAATGCCAATACCTTCCTGCTCGACCAGGAGGATCCGTCCTGGGTCTATGGCTACGATATCTATGCCGAGCCGCTGAAGAGCGAGCACGCGGCATGAGCGGGCAGGCACTCTACGGCGCCAACATTTCCGCCAACGGCATCCGCCAGCACTATTTGCGCTACGGTGGCAAAGGCCCTTCTGTCATACTGATCCCCGGCATCACCAGCCCGGCGATCACCTGGGGGTTCGTCGCCGAACGGCTGGCGGAGCGTTGCGACGTCTATGTGCTCGACGTGCGCGGCCGCGGCCTGTCGTCAACCGGCCCGGATCTTGACTACGGCCTGGATGCGATGGCGGCCGATGTCGTCGGTCTTGCTTCCGCTCTCGGGCTCTCGAAGCCAGCGCTCCTCGGTCATTCGATGGGCGCGCGCATCGCAATCCGCGCAGCAGTTTCAGCGCCTGCAGCGTTCTCGCGGCTGGCCCTGATCGATCCGCCGGTATCCGGTCCCGGTCGTCGTCCCTATCCGAGCAAGCTGCCCTGGTATGTCGACAGCATCCGCCTCGCTACACGCGGCACCGATGCCGATGGCATGAAGGCGTTTTGCCCGACCTGGACCGACGAACAATTGCAGTTGCGCGCCGAGTGGTTGCACACCTGCTATGAGCCGGCCATCGTCACGGCCTTCGAGGACTTCCACAGCGACGACATCTTTCCGGATCTGCCGAAACTGACGCAGCCCGCCATGCTGATGGTTGCCGGCCGCGGCGGGGTGATCGAGAAGGCGGATGAGGAGGAAGCGCGCTCGCTCTACCCGGCGCTGGAGATCGTCCGCGTGCCGAACGCCGGGCACATGATTCCCTGGGATGATTTCGACGGCTTCTTCGAGGCCCTTGGCGATTTTCTCTCCCGCTGATCGGCAGCGGCGGATCAACGGTCCGCCTCTGTTTCTTGACGTCGTTTTTTGCGCAGCAGAGGATTTCATCCGTGCAGACCTTGTATCGTATCGGCCAGATTGTCCCCAGTTCCAACACCACCATGGAGACGGAAATTCCGGCCATGCTGACGGCGCGGCAATCCATTCGCCCCGAGCGCTTTACGTTCCATTCCAGCCGCATGCGCATGAAGAAGGTCGTCAAGGAAGAACTGGCCGCGATGGATGCAGAATCGGATCGTTGCGCCATCGAGCTCTCCGATGCCCGCGTCGATGTGCTGGGCTATGCCTGCCTTGTTGCCATCATGGCGATGGGGCTTGGCTATCATCGCCAGTCCGAAAAGCGTTTGACCGGACGCACGATCGACGAAGGCGCGAACATTCCCGTCGTCACCAGCGCCGGCGCCCTCATCGAGGGACTAAAGGTGATGAAGGCGAAGAAGGTCGCCGTCGTCGCGCCGTATATGAAGCCGCTGACGGAACTCGTGGTCGATTACATCCGTGAAGAGGGCTTCGAAGTGATGGATTGGCGGGCGCTGGAAATTCCCGACAATCTGGATGTCGCCCGTCATGATCCGGAAAACCTGCCGGCAATCGTCCAGGCGCTCGACCTGAGCGATGTCGATGTTATCGTCCTGTCGGCCTGCGTGCAGATGCCCTCGCTGCCGGTGATTGCGAAGGTGGAGGCCATGACCGGAAAGCCGGTCCTGACGGCCGCGGTTGCAACGACCTATTGCATGTTGAAATCGTTGGGTCTGGAAGCCGTTTCGCCTGGCGCTGGGGCACTTCTGTCCGGCGCGTATTGAGGAGACGGCCATCATGCAAAGCGCGGAATCGAACTATCAGGGTGTCTGGGGCAATCGCATCGGTTTCGGCAAGAGCCCGGCGCTGCTCGTCATCGACTTCCTGAAAGCCTATACGATCGAAGGCGCGCCTCTCTATGCGCCCGGCGTGGTGGATGCGGTCACGCGGGCGCCCGCACTTATCCAGGCGGCGCGCAATGCCGGCATACCTGTCATCCATACCCGCATTCTGTATCTTGCTGAAAACTGCGTCGACGGCGGCATGTGGGTAACAAAATCACCCGTGATGAAGGCGATGGTCGAGGGCAATGTCCTGGCCGAGTTCTGCGACGAGGTCGAGCCTGCGAAGGGCGAACTCGTCATCGTCAAGCAGTATGCCAGTGCCTTCTTCGGAACCAGCCTCGCCTCGCAGTTACACGCACAGGGCATCGATACGGTGATCATGGCGGGCTGCTCGACCAGCGGCTGCATCCGGGCAAGTGCGGTGGATGCGGTTCAATATGGTTTTCGCGCCATCGTCGTGGGTGATTGCGTGGGCGACCGCCATCCCGATCCGCACAATGCCAATCTCTTCGACATCGACAGCAAATACGGCGATGTCGTCTCGCGTGAGGAGGCCATCGCCGAAATCGCCAAGGTCGCATCCGCCTGTCCGTAACGGGCCGAAAACTCCGCCTGCAATCAAAAAAGGGAACGAGCATGGATCAGTTCAGCTTTACGGAAATCTGCCTGCATCAACTGAAGATGTCGGGCGTGCATGAGGGCGAAAAACTCATCGTCCTGACACAGGGCAATGAACGCCTGGATTACGCCGACGCCTTCATGGCGGCAGGCATGCGCCTGGGCGCCAAGATGTACCACATGCGTTTGCCGCCGGTACCGCCGGCAGGGGCATGGGCGGTCGGCCAGACCGGTCTTGCAGCCATGCCCGACGCGGTGGAGGCGCTGAAGGCCGCCGACATGCTGATCGATTGCATCTTCCTGCTCTTCAGCCCGGAGCAGATGGCAATCCAGGCATCGGGCACGCGCATCCTGACTGCGGTGGAGCCGCCTGAAATCCTCGCCCGCATGCTGCCGACGAAGGAATTGCGCGAACGCGTCGAATTTGCCGGCGACCTCCTGTCCAAGGCGAAGGTGATGCGGATCACCTCCAAGCACGGCACGGATGTCACCTACAAGCTCAACACCTATCCGGCCATCACGGAATATGCGTGCACGGATGAGCCTGGCCGCTGGGATCACTGGCCGTCCGGCTTCGTGTTCACCGGAGGTGACGACGACGGCGTGGACGGCACGGTCGTCGTCGCGCCGGGCGATATCCTGTTGCCACAAAACATCTACGTGCGCGACCCGATCATCTACACGATCGAAAATGGCTGGATCACCGACATTCGCGGCGGTCTCGATGCCGAGCTGGTCAAGTCCTACATGGACGGTTTCAATGACCCGCGCGGCATGGGCATGAGCCATGTCGGCTGGGGCCTCAACCAGAATGCCAAGTGGCATCGCATGGTGCCCGGCGAATTCCCGGGCGGTATGGGCATGGAAGCGCGGTCGTTCTACGGCAACGTCATGTTCTCCACCGGCCCGAACAACGAACTCGGCGGGCCGAACGACACCGCATGCCATCTGGATATCCCGATGCGCAATTGCTCGCTGTTCCTGGACGATGAGCCGATGGTCCTTGACGGCGACATTGCGGTCAAGGAAATGCAGTTCAAGTTCAGCTGATCCATCGTCCGTCTCGATACGGGTCAATTTTCAAAATTGCTGCGGCTGCCGTCAGAGGAACCGCAGCATGTCGGACCGGTGCGTCCGCTGTCGAGAGATCCAAGGTGACGAAGATCACCACTTTCGGGGAACAGCGGCCACCATTTTTTCATAAAAGAGGGTAACCATGCAATCATCCATAACAGTTGAAGAAGGCATCAGGACGGCCGGCGTCGGTCGTTTCCAGAAGCGTCTGTTCGTCATTTTCGGCCTTGTCTGGGCGGCCGATGCCATGCAGGTTCTGGCCATCGGCTTCAGCGCGCCGTCGATTGCCGCCAGTTTCGGCGTGACCATTCCGCAGGCTTTGCAAACGGGCACGCTGTTTTTCTTCGGAATGCTGATCGGCGCCTTTGTTTTCGGCCGTCTGGCGGACCGCATCGGCCGCCGGCCGGTTCTGTTCATCGCCATCATTCTCGACGCAGTCTGCGGCGTGGCATCCGCCTTCGCACCGGATCTCCAATGGCTTCTTGTCGCGCGGTTCCTGACGGGGCTTGGCGTCGGCGGCACGCTTCCGGTCGATTATGCCATGATGGCGGAGTTCCTGCCGTCAGACCGCCGTGGCCGCTGGCTGGTTCTGCTCGAAGGCTTCTGGGCCGTCGGGACGGTCGCTCTTGCGCTTCTGGCGCTGGTGGCCGGGACGCAGGGCGGCGAAGCCTGGCGGACGATCTTCTTCGTCACCGGCGTTCCAGCGTTGATCGGCGTTGTCTTGCGCTTTTACGTTCCTGAATCGCCGCTCTACCTCAATCAGCAGGGGCGTTCTCATCAGGCGCGGGAAGTCTTGCAGAAGGTCGCAAAGGCGAATGGCAATACCGTGGAAATTCCGCCGCTCAAGTCGCAGCTACCGCAGAAGAAAAATATTGGGGCGCTTTTCTCAAGCGACCTTCGTCGCCGCACCGTCTTCCTGATGCTGGCTTGGATGCTGATCTCGGTCTCTTATTATGGCGTCTTTGTCTACCTGCCGGTCAAGCTCGCCGCCGACGGCTTCGGATTTGTCCGTGGTCAAGTCTTTCTCGTCATTCTTGCGATCGCCCAGCTCCCGGGTTATGCGCTTGCGGCCTACGGTGTCGAAAAATGGGGGCGGAAGCCGACATTGATTGGGTTCCTTCTGCTTAGTGCGATCGGCACGCTCGCCTACGGACTGGGGCAGACGGTAGAGATCATCGTGGCGGCGACCCTGCTGCTCAGCTTCGCTCTTCTGGGAACCTGGGGCGCCATCTATGCCTTTACGCCCGAGATCTACCCGACCACGCTTCGGGCCAGCGGCATGGGCATGGCCGGGTCGGTTGCCCGCTTCGGCGGCCTGCTGGCTCCCTCGATCGTGGCACCTTTGATGACCTCGAACTTCGGCATCGCGCTGGGGGCAATTTCAGGATTGCTGGTGGTCGCAGCGGTTAGCGTCTGGCTGATCAACGCGGAATCGAAAGACAAGGTGCTCGAGTAGGCATGTGTATATCGCCGCGCAGGTAATTCTGCGCGGCGAGTTCCGGGATTACGCGCAAAAGCGTTCGCGATGAGCCAAATTGCGTCCTGATCGTGTTGCGATTTGCCGCGTTTTGCACGAAGACAGGTCAGATGTCGGAACGAGAGCCACCATCATGGCTGATGAGAGAGACGGGCAGGAACAGGGAGTGGCGGAGCAATACAAGGTTACCGAGCAGGTAGGACATCTACTACGCAAGGCCTATCAGCGACACCTTTCCATATTTCAAAGCAATGCAAATGACCCTGACCTGACATCGGTACAGTTCGTAACCTTATGTGCCTTGCATGATCTTGGTCCAAGTTCTCAGGTCGAGCTCGTAAAGGCGACGTCCGTCGATCAGGCTACCATTCGAGGTATCGTCGAGCGTCTGAAGGCTCGTGGCCTCATCGATCTATCGAGGGATAAGATTGATGGGCGCAAGGTGATAATCTCCCTGCTGCCGAAGGGAGAAGCCGTTCTCCAGCAAATGTACCCGCAAGGGCATATCATCAGCGAGCAAACGATGAAGCGACTGAACCCCGCAGAACGGGTCGCGCTGTTGTTTCTCCTGCGCAAGATTGCAGACGAAGACGATCCGAAAGCCTGATTGCCGGTCCGAAGCACCGACCCTGCCGGCATTGTTCTTGCGCACTCTCGGAAAGCAAGCAGGCTGGCATATGGTCCGGTGGTTGATCGCCGTCAGCACGTGCAGCTTCTTTCCAGTCGCGGGTTGATCGTGCAAGATGCCCAGAGCCCCCATGCCAGTCGGACGGCAGTCATTTGCAGATGCGCCCGAAGCTTTACCTTCACCAGCGCTTGAGCGTCTTGATGCGCGACCGCAGGCCTGGGACGCGGGTTCTGCCGATGCTCCCAAGGCAAGACAGAGGGTCTTCACTAACCGATTTCCTCGTTTTTAAGGAGCTCCTTGGCCTCAATCTCTTTCTTCTGGCTATCTCATTCACGGCTGCCGTTCTGCTTGCAGCACGCAAGCCGCCACACCCGATCAACGATCGCTAATTGGTGGCGACAATTTCCGCGCATTAGCCGAGGGTACGGCGGTCGCTGGGTCTGTCAAGAGCGTCGCAGCGGTCAAGGTGATCATTGGGTGGTCAAAGACGGAATTCGGCGAACCGCAGCCAAGAAGTGGTGCAGTCCGCGCCGGATCCGCGCGTTCGAGTACCCAACCGACGCTAGTCCGCTGACTTGTTTACTCGTGGAAGCGACGGTCGCGTCGAAGTGACCTAGGATTTCCTAAACCTTGGCCGCTTGGTCAGAAATGGTAACGGACCGCGATCGAATGCCGAGGTATATAGGGCGGCGTATGAAGCGGACCGACGCGATCTCCAGCCCTTAGCTGGAAAACTGCCTGGCAGTTCGCCGACATTTGGAGGCTGGCAGGGAGGATGATCGCTCCAGATGGTGCCGATGTGACAGCCATGGACCAGGATTGCATGTTTTCGGCATCCGTCAGGACGATGCGTACCGCGACATGTTTTTCCCATTCGCGAAGCTTCTGCGTCTCCCACACATAGTCGATTGCCAGAGTACGGGTCTCGCCTGATATGAAAATCTCGGGCGCCAGGATCACTCCCGTGATCCAGGTTCCGCCGATCAACGCAACAGGGCCGGGACCGGACCGGCTCCACTTACCACGAATGCGATCGCTGCATTGGCGTTGCCGATCGCGAGAGGCGTACCTTTTGTGAGCTCGACGCGACGCGTCACTGTTTCCAGATCGCACGAGACGTCCTTGAGGATCACGAACCGGCCGCTATTGGCGCAGAACATCAGCTCGTCATCGGTCAGCAGGCGACGGTAGGGAGCCGGGCATTCGTAAAGGCCGAGCGGCATGTCGGCCGGCAGGCGGTCGAGAGGCCTCTTCAGGTCGTCGAGAAACTTCGTTCCACTGCTACGATCCTGCCGTCAAAAGGACTGGCTGCAGATGAGCCTCTTCAAAGTGTACTCAACTGAAGACATCCGCGACGTAACGAACCGCTTGGCGTTCTACCTCACTGGCCCAAGCGTCTGCCAGGTCCCGCGTTACGCCCATCGCTTCCTGATAGATGCGCACGAAGGTTTCGCGGGCGGCTGGGGCCATATGGATCCCATCGCCGCAAACGTAGACGTGGGCACCACGTCGAAACAGCTCGGCGACGGCCGCGCGGTCGTGCCAGATGGCGTCCTGGACATAGGTGATCCCGTCCTTGCTGCGGTCCGAGACGGCCATGCGACATGACACGACGCCCTCGGCTTCCCACCGTTCCAGCTCTTCGCGGTGAAGGAAGTCCATGTCGGGAGCGTGGACGCCGAAGAACAGCAGCGCAGATCCGATGGTCTCGCCCGCCGCCCTTCGCATCGCTCGCTCTTGAATAAAGCCTCGAAACGGCGCGATGCCGCTGCCGGCACACACCATGATGATTGGAACGCGCGGATCATCCGGAGGATGGAAGCCAGCCTGGCTCTGTCGGACCGCAACGCCAAGCGTATCGCCTTCCCGCAGCCCGGCCAGAAAGGTCGAGGCCACACCCCTGTATAGTCGATCGGCCCCAAAAGCCGGGACTTCGAGCACTGAGACGGTGAGCGCGCAGCGGCTTGGGTCAGCGAGCGGCGATGACGCAATGGAATACTGCCTTGCCCGCATGGGCGGCATCGCCGCGATGAACGCGCCGAGCGGCAGGTCCGCGGACCCGAACCGCTCGAGCAGGTCGAGCAGCGTCACCCGCCTTTCCAGCACCTCGACGGCGTGTATGTCCACCTCCGCCAGTCGCTCGGCCTCCCGGCGTTCGGGAGGGCACGGGATGGCGGCGGCGAGCGCCGCGATCTGTCCGCGCGTGGCGGGCTGCTGCAGCTCCAGATAGTCGGCAAACAGCGTCTCGGCGGTCACGGGTCGGTTGACCGGAAGTGCGGACCCGACGCCCGGCGCGCCGTGGACGATCAGCTCGGCGTCGGGCGCTAGCCGAAAGCGCGTAAGCGCTCGCTTGACGGTTTCCGGCGGGTTACTGGGCAGGACGGCCAGATAGTCGCCTGCACGATAGCTCATGCCCTCGGGCAGCGCGATTTCGATATGCCGTTTGGAACGCGCGCCGGGCTTGCTCATATCGACGAGCTCGCGATTGACCAGAACAGTGCCGCGCTTTAGCTCCTCAAGCTTGAGAACCTGTTCGCGAGATCCGCGCCGTACCTCCACGTCCAGAACGGGCTGAACCGGCGCCTCGATCTCACGACCCTCGGACGCGGCGAGCGCCGGCCAGACCTTCTCGTACCACCCTTCTAATTGGCCAAAGAGGTCACCGGCCGCATCGCCCTCGCCACGCGGAAGAAGCGCGGTGGCCCCGGCTGCGGCAAGGGCGGCGTCCACGCGTTTTGGGATCGCCTGGTAGGTGCGAGCCCATTGCCGATTGCCGCAACCGAATACAGCATAAGGCAAACCCTTGAGTTCGCCCTCGGGCAGGGCTTCGAGCCAACTGACGAAGCGCGCGGCATTGTCAGGCGGCCGACCTTCATAGGAGGCGGTAACGATGATCACCGGCCCGTTCTTTGGAAGACCGGCTGCATAATCGTCCATCGCCGCGGCCGTAGCCACATAGCCTTGAGTGCCCGCGTCAGCGGCTATCCTTTGCGCGAAAGCTTCGCATGTACCCGTATTGCTGCCGTAGAGGACAAGAAGCGGGCCGTTGGCGCCGACGAGCGCGGTTGGTTGCGGGGCGGATAGCGGGCGGGTAGGCGCGGATGGGACGCGACTGCGAACAGGGTGGGCGGGCACATCACGCCGACGCGCATGGATGTGTAGATCGGCCGGTTTGAGGGTCAGCGTCTCCTTGACCGCCAGCTTGTAGTCGCGATCTGCGAAACTGATGTCAAAGCGTTGCAACATCAGTGCCATCACCATCACCGCCTCCTGCATCGCGAAGCCGCGGCCGATACAGGATCGCTGCCCATTGCCGAAGGGCTTCCAGGCATTGGGCGGTAGCTTTGACGCCACCTCCGGCGCGAACCGCTCCGGCCGAAAATCGTAAGGGTTTTCCCAAACGTCGGGATCGCGATGGACCACGGGGGTCAGGATCAGCAGCAGGTCGTCCGGCGTCACCGCATAGCGCCCGCCGCCGATCGTCGTCGCCTCGCGTGCGTGGACCGCGAACGCCGGCGCAGTCGGCCAGAGCCTCAGCGTCTCTTGAAGGACCTGCTCGATATAAGTTAGTCGGCCGATGTCATCGACCGTCGGTGTCGCCCCCCCCAGGATCTCGTCGACATGCGCCCGCGCCTTCGCCAGTGTGTCGGGGTTCGACAGGAGGAGCCAGGTGGCGAAGCTCAATAGCCCACTGGTTGTCTCGTGCCCGGCGACCAGAAAGGTGATCATTTGATAGCCGATATTCTCGCGGCTGAGCGTCTCGCCTGTCTCCGGATCCTTGGCGGTCAGCATACGGTCGAGAAGGTCACCGTGCTCGCCCAGGCGCGGATCGCGAACGCGCTCCTCGATCAGCCGGTCGGCGACGTCGCGCAGGATCCCGGTGTCAGCCTCGAAGCGCCGCGCGCGCAGCAGGTTGAGCTTGCCGACGCCCGCAGGCAGGCGTGCGCGACGACCCGACTCTTCCAGCCCGCCCACCATCGCCGCCACGAAGGGATGCATTTCGTTCTGGTAGAAGCTATTGAACCGATAATCGAAAGCGCAGAGCGCGATCGTGTCCAGCGTCAACCGTGTCATGTTGTCCGCGACATCGATCGTGGCGCCGTCCCCGAAGCGCTCCCAGCGCACCATCAGCTGCTCGGCGATGTCGAGCATCCTCTCGTACATCGTGCGCAGGCCAAGCGGCCCGAAAGCCGGCATCAGAAGTCGGTGCGCCTTGCCCCAATTAGGCTCCTCATCATGAGCCGTGAACAGGCCGTCTCCGGCGACGGTACGGGCTTCCTGCAGCGGGCGGTGCAGCGCCTTCTGGAAGCGGGTCTCATCGCAAAGTTCATCGGTCAGTGCCTGACTGCCGACGATGATCATGCTGTTGCCAAGCGCCTCCATGCGGAACAACGTCCCATTGCGCTCGGCCATCCGCATCAGGCTCTGGACCGGTGCGTCAGGATCGATATCGGCGATGTTTCCGATCAGTGGCAATCCCTTTGCCTTGGGAATGATTTCGGACATGGCTTACCTCTCGACATGAGTTTGCCCAACGACCCGCGGCGAGGGCATGACTTCTTGCGCGGATATAGGAATATAGAAACGCAATGGAAACCGATTGGTTTCCCTATTCTTCGATTGTCACGAGGCTTTTGTTAGAGCTCGGCCGCGGGTCGATTGTGGCCTGACCCACTGAGGTTCTTCTCGGCGAAATCGTAAACCAACTGCGGCAGCGCCCGCAGGCGTTGGCAAGGGGCGAAATGCGAGGACGTTCATCGCGCGGCGGAATACCACACCTATCTCTTCGCAAAGACGCTCGAGGTCGAAGGATTATCGAGCAAATGCCGCGTCTACGTCTGCTACATACAAAGCCGCTTGAGGACCCAGCCTCTCATCTTGAGCGAATTGCCGCTTGACGAACCAGAACCGCCCTAGGTCCCGTCAGCAACAGGACCGGTAAGCTGGCCGATATACTCGCCGTCATAACTGAAACTGGCCTGTTTGCTTTCCCGGGGATTTACCCCAGTCGCCTAATACAATATTCGCTGCCACACCTGGTAATCGCAACGGCTCGCCCTTCGCGGTCTTCTTGTCACCCTTGGTATGTTCGGCAGCATGGCGGCGTGCAGAGGTGAGCGCGAATGCCATTGCGACCGTTATGTTCCTCGTCATCGTGACTTTGTTTCCTGTTCTCGTAGTCTATGTCCGACCGCGCGGATGACATTCACCACCCGAACTCCTCTCGAAACCTAATGGCCTCTCCGAAAGACGTCGACCCATGCTGTCTTAAAGGCTTTGAACAAGTCCGCGTCGTCAGAACCCATAAGGGTTCGGTTGAAGCATTTCGAAGGCAATGCGCGCTACTTCTCTGGGGGATATTGGCTTGCGGCAAAGCCGAACGTTTGTATGCCTCTCCAGCGCGATCAGAACCTCGGGTGCGGCCACAACAACAATCGGCAGCCGGCGAATGCCATTGAGGACGCTAGAGCAGCACTCGATATCGACACTGTCGGCATCGACGAGGACCAAGCAAATTTCCGGGTGCTCAATCAGCGCAATACCAGCTGCCGCGGGTGTCGGAGCAAACACCACTGGATAACCCAGCCCGTTAAGCATCAACTCGTAATCCAGAGCGTAATCAGAATCGCGCTCTACGACAAGGACGGGCGATCGCGGAGGCGTTAGAGGAAACTCCGTCATGCTGCTACTCCGTTGATGCTGGGATGACGGCAGCGCCGCCGGTCAGTTGAAAGGAACCCGGCTCGGTCAGCTTGCCCTCTCCAACCCGCCTCGCCATGAGTTCGCGGTAGAGAGGAGCAAGACCTTCGTACCGGTCGTGATTGAGCGGATCGATCGACGTACGCTCAGAGATGTCGATGATCTGCACCCCTTCCTGAACGGCTTGGCGGCGTACCACAGCGCTATCGACGGACAGCGAGCCCAACCTTGGCCTGTCTGTCGCGAGAAGCCTCGATATGTCTAGTGCACGGTCGTCCTTTGTGACGAGGATCACCGGAGCAATAGGCAGCTTTCCGATGGTTCTCATCTGCTGCCGGAACACCTCCTCGTCGATATCGGGTGCCGCCAGAACAAGCTGAAGTGGATGAAGAGCGGTATCGTGCCTGGCGATCTTCAGCTGGCGAACCGCCTCCGTCGCCAGATACGCGCCCATGCTGTGGCCAAGCAGGACGACGTCACCACGCCGACGCCCATTCGTGGTGTCGAGCAGGAGATCGGCGAGGTAGTCGCGCGAGTAGGTCACGGAATCCCGGTCAGCGCCGTATCCGGCGACCGTCCCCACGGAAGGCCAGGAGAACAGGACAGGTACAGCATCGGAGCCTGACGCTTCTTTCATTTGGGCTAGGCGATACAGAGATTCAGGGAAGTTATTGTTGAAGCCGTGGACATAGATGCCGATGCTGGGCATGGCGGCCTGGCCCTTGGTTGAAGCCCGTGCTGCGATCTCTTCTAGGAATTCTGAGCGCGTTAGTGGTTTTCGCTCCACGACCGAGAAGCCGGAGAGACTGTAGTCGATCTTCCCTGCTTTCGCTGCGGGTACTGCTACCCTGAATCTGGAATAGGTGAGCGAAAAAGACTTGTCCGCTGTATAGGTGACGCTGCTCGTCTGCTCTTTGACAGATCGCGTTGTCGCAACGAAGACGGTGACGATTCTCCCCGCCGGTTGGCCAGCTAAGCCAATCATGACGGCGGGTTGGTCAGGCTTTGAGGCGCAACCACCTAAGAAGACAAGGATAGACAGAAGCCAGGCAAATCTCGAATTGAATCGCATTTTTGTAGGGTTCCCAGGCTGCGATGAGTTGTCGGATCTGTAATTGAAAACGGCGGCGACGTAACAGATGGCGTCACGATCTATCAGGTCCGACCAGGCATGTGCCTCTTCCACGGAGACGCTGGGCGCACATCCTGTCTAAGGGCTTTAGAGGGCCTGATCTTTCGCCAGCCGCAGGCTCTGAATGGGAGCATTCGGATCAACCGAGGTCGCATAGCGCGAGAATAGAACGCCTTCAGCCTCGGGTATGGGATGAAGCCTGTCAAAGTGCTTTACTCTCCAACTACTCGTAAAATGGTGCGAAGCTCGACTGCTTTGCGGCGGTCTCAGCACTCGAATTGACCCAGTAGCCCATTCGGACTAACTGCAATGTGGGTGTAGATAGAGTGGAAACTCACCGGTTTCCAGACGCAGTTTCGTTTTTTTTGGAGGTAGTCGTGGAGGGGAGAGACGTAAGATCGAGGCTCATTGAAGCGGCGACAACTGAATTCCTTGCCCGTGGGTATGGGGAAGCAAATGTCGGACGGATCGCAACCGCGGCGGGGATCTCTAAAAAGACGGTCTACAAGTACGTTTCTTCTAAGGAAGATCTTCTGCGCGCTGTGATGCAGGATAAGATCGTCGCGACGCTGCCCGAAATCGGACCGCTCGACCTGAACGAGGCCCCTCGGAAGAGGCTCATTTCCCATTTGTCAGCTTTTGCCGAGCTCGCGTTCTCTTCGGACGGCGTAACGTCCTACCGGCTGTTCATGAGCGAAGGCTTCCGGTTCGAGGGGATGGCGAAGCTCTATGTAGGGTTCATCTCCTCTTTCGCCATCGAGCCGTTGGGCCGCGACCTTAGAGCATACGTCGACGCTGGCCGGCTTTCGCTGGAAGATCCTCACCTCGCTGCCAGAATGTTGGCGGCAATGGTCTTTGCCGATCCGATGCGTGATGCAAGTCTTGGTATAAGCGAGACACCAACCGCAGATGAAGTACGGACGCTGATCGAGACGGCCGTCACGATCTTCTTACTTGGCGCGCAATCCGGCGCGAAAGCGACAGCTGAAGGCATATAGCGATCATCTGCGTGTAAGCTGCTTATGCGCCTTCCGACATTTTAACCACGGGCCACCGGGTCTAAGCGTTAGATGCTAGCCTGTCGTTGAAGACGTGTTTTTGGCCACTACGACTTTAGGCGGCAAGTGGTGCCAATCGAGCGGCTACTCTGAATCTGCTGCATTCATGCCACCACCATCCGATCCGATGATGCTGATGACCGGACTGTAAGATTTCCGCGACGCACTAAGCGTGGCCGTCGATCTCCCTGTTCCAATATGAGGGGAACCGCTCCCTTTGACGGCCTTCCACGCTATCGGCAAGATTAGTGCAGCTCTGCTTCCACGTTAGCATGCGTAGCAATGTCGGTCAGCATAAGTCTATGGAGGGGACTTGAGTTGGTGATCCGTTGCCAAGCGGATGTGCTCCCGTAGCTGCGATGACCAAGCCTCGCCATATGTCCCGAATGCAATCTGCGCGAGCCGCAAGCGCTGTATATCCGATGTTCCCGCTGCTGGGAATGTATGCAGCACGTCGAGCAGATAGCGTTCGATGCTGTAGTCACGTTGGCAGCCCCGTGCCGCAAATATTTCCATGGCGACTCGCGCAGAACTTAGTGCATTCTCAGTGTTGACTAACTTGGCGTTCATCAACTCCGCATCACACTTCTCTCCCCTGTCGAGCATCGCCACAGCCTGATAGGCGATCATACGCGCTGTGCAGAGGCGCGATAACATCTCACCTACCATGGCAGCGATAGTTGGGAGCTTACTTAGAGGCGCCCCGCGGTGCTGACGCTCCTGGCAGAACCGAACCGTGTCATCGAAAATGGCCTGGTGGATGCCGAGTGCAACCGCTGTAAGGTTTGGCCGACCATAAAGAACGCTAGACGAATACGCAACGGAGAGTCCATCTCCCTCCCGACCCAAGCGGTTTTGCTCGGGTACCCGACAGTTATCGAATAGTAGCTCGCCGTAGCTGAAGCCGTGCATCCCGGCTTGATCCCCAAGCTGTCCTGCCGCAAAACCCGGTCGAGTTCGCTCGACTAGGAAAGCGCTTAAACCTCGAGCACCTTGACCAGTGCGCATCACAACGCCGTGAACGTCTCCAATGTGAGAGTTGCCGACGAAGCATTTATGGCCGTTAAGGATGTATTCATTGCTGTCTCGCTGCGCAGTGCTCTGCATGCCGAGCACGTCCCCGCCGCTGTCCCGTTCAGTCACGGCAATTGTGGGTAATGACGCCCCTTTGGCAAAGAGAGGAAGCCATTTCTGCTTCTGTTCCTCGCTTCCGAAGTGGACGACTTTTGCAACACCGAGCTGCGACGCCTGTACCACTGCCCCCAGCGCAGGCCCGCCGTATCGTTTAGGAATAGTGGCACCAATCCATCCTAAACTAGCGATATGTCTGGTTAGATCATCGATTAATTTAACGTTCCTGCCGAACGAGGATACCCATGGTCTTACATGCTGCTCCGCGAAGGTTCGTACTTCCTGGCGCAGTGATTCATGTATCTCGTTTTCGAAAATGCTCGTGTAGATCCTTCGGGCGGATGACAAGCCCATTCATTCCTAACAACGTCCTGACCCGGCGTATTGTAAAAAGGGACGGGGCGATCGTACGTAATTGACTTTATCCAGCTCTGTCATCGGGGTCGGAGACGAGCACTTGCAACTACTATTCTTCGCGATGATTTGCGGCGGGCCCGCCCTGCAGACTGACGTAATCATTAAATATTGCATTCACTCACCAGCTAAGTGTGGCGCCCTCATAATCAAGAAAGAAATGTCCATCAGGCCTTTCTGCTTGTATCACGTTTATGAGGCCAGTAGCGCTTTGCTCTGGAGTTAGAGGGGCATCCATGCCGCCCATGTCCGTCTGCACCCAGCCGGGATGAAGATTTAGAACCGTGATCCGCCGCTTTTCTGCAACCTCGAGGTAGAAATCTCGACTCAAAGAATTCAAAGCAGCTTTAGTGGCGCGATAAATTGGCATCGCACGCGTGTCATAACCATTCAGTGAGGCCATTGCGGAGCTCGTGAACGCTAAGATACCGTTCGGTCTCAAAAGATGCACAACTCGCTTAGCGAGTTTCACCGGTCCAATAGCATTAACGAAAAACAATTCCGACGATTCGTCCCTCGTGACGTCGGATGTTTCGACGCGAGGATTGCCGAGTGTTCCTGAGTTTACATGAATGAGATCAAATGAACAGCCGCTAAGCTCTTCAGCGAAATGTCCTACACTGAGTGGATCCCCTATATCAACATGCCTATGTGAGCGTGATGCATCTGTGAGCGTTCTTCCGCCTGTGCGGCTTGCTTCGGTAACGCTCCATCCCCTAAGTTTAAGCTGAGAGACGAGTTGCTTACCAATCCCTCGAGAGCCGCCAACAATCAGCGCAGCCTTTACGCGCGGATCTGATAGCATGAGTGTGCCTCCTTAGCCTTGCGCTGCATTCGCTTATTTCAAACCGTCCGGCGTACAGCTTCTACGGTATCGGTGTTCATACATGTTAAGCATCCCGCCGAAACAGGAAGATACTATACGGTATAGTATACAAGTCAGCTGTCAAGTGGTCCTATCAGGGATCGTTTTCGACCTTGGGGTTGCCCATACAAATAGATTGGCCCATGTCGACGGCAATTATCAGCGAGCGACTCGAGTCGCACGTCCAGCGGGCTGTTCCTCATGCGGCTGTGCGGTTCGAGACGCTCGATCTTGCAGATCTCTCCCCAATTGCCTCCTTCGCCCGATATATGAAGGACAGCATGGGAAGTCTGGACCTTTTGGTGAACAATGCCGGCATCATGGTGCCACCGAACCGACAGCAAACGCGAGACGGCTTCGAGCTGCAGTTCGGTACGAACGACCTCGGGCATTTTGCATTGACCGCTCATCTGATGCCACTGCTTTCAAAAGGGACGGATGCCCATGTCGTCACAGTGTCCAGCGTCGCAGCCCGCGGGGGAGATCAATTTCGACGACATCAATAGTGAAAAGCAATATCGTCCTGGAGGCGCCTACAGCCAGTCGAAACTTGCCTGCTTGATGTTTGCGCTCGAACTTCAGGAACGAAGCCGAGCCGCCGGGTGGGGTGTCTCAAGCATCGCAGCGCATCCCGGGATTTCTCGGACGGATCTGCTGCACAACGCGCCCGGACGTAAGAGCTTGCAGGATTTGGCACGAACTTTCCTCTGGTTTCTGTTTCAACCCGTCGCGCAAGGGGCGTTGCCGCAGCTACCCGCAGCAACGTCGAAGGAGGCAAAGCCAGGCGGCTATTATGGTCACGATCGCCTTGGCGAGATACGCGGACATCCGCAGCCGGGACGCATCCCGCCACAGGCTCTCGATCGTGTCGCTAGTAAGCGACTTTGGGACGTCTCTGAACGTATGACCGGTCTCTTGTGATCCGACTACGAGCGCTCGAAGGCCCAGAACCGAATCATCGTGAAGAAGGTCAACTTACGTATCCGTCAGGGTCGGCTTCGGCCTTCGCTGCCACGAAGGTTCGGAATGGATCTCATGGCGTCGTAATTTCCCTGGCTCGACGCAGGGATTTTCGCTCTGTCTCGGCTAATTCGAGCAGTAGCGAGTTCCGTGTGGTCCATCTCAAGCTGTTGGAAGAAAGGGCGAGAATTACATGGTTAGTGGTTGCAGCAGTGTATGGGCTACGATCATGCGGTTGACGCTAATCCACTCAGAAAAAACCGAACTGCAAGCCGAACCTGTTCGATATCTCTTTTGCCCCCTGAGACGGATGGGTGGTCTTGCGAGGGAATTCGAGCCTCCATCAAGGCGGCAACTCGTTGTGGGCCGGTCGCCATATTCAGCAGGTAGCTTGCGAGTACACCGGCAGACTGCAGCATGTCGCTTTCGTAAGATGAAGAGGTGACCTTGAACCGGGCTTCCAAAAACTCAGCGATCACTTGCTCCGCGCCGATGATGACTTTTTCGTGGAGCAATCGACCAAGCTCGGGCAGGCGGTCTGCTTCGCTCATGACAACCCGCTGTAGCAAGACAGGTCTTCGCCAAGTCGACAAATCGCTGAACTGATTGATGAATGTTACAAGCTCATGTTCTGGATCGCCGTCTGGATCGATTTTGGGAAGTTCACTCAGAAACCATTCAATCGCTTGCGAGATTGCTGCACGGAACAGAGCTTCCTTATTTCTGAAGTGCGAATAGACGGTCCGTTTTGTCGTTCCAGCAGCAAGAGCGACTTCGTCCATCGACGCGTTTTCGTAACCGCGTTCGGTGAAAACAACGAAAGCGTTGTGCAGTATGCGCACTTCCAATGGCAGGCCAGTCAAGTCTTTCATAACGAACTCCGATGATCCGCCTCTATGCATCACAATTAGCCCGCTTGACAACGGCGGCTCAGGTAAACTATACGGTATAGTATACATAGGAGCCGTCCGGGAGACAATGTGGAAAATGGCTCGGTTCGGGCCTCGTGGGCGGTGGTGCTCTCGGATCGTGAGGCAGTCCCGACATGGAGCTCGTACACGGCCCGGGAGGCTTTCTGGAGCCCGCGTCAACCGGTCTACGGACGGCGCAACCCGGCCGATGGCCCAGTGCTAGCGAAAGCAGATCTGCACAGAGCAAAAGGAGTATTTATGAGATCGTTGAACAGAGCCACCTTCCTTCGCACATTGCTTTTGACCTTGGCAGTGACAATCTGGATGCCATCGCTCGTCAGTGCCCAGCAGACTCCGGGTGCAGCAATACTAGGCACTTGGGCTACTCTGGACGGCCGTCTCGTGGTCGAATTTTACGATGCCGGGCCGGCTTACGCAGCGCGCTTTATATATGGCGATCTCATCGTCGAGGCAGACGGGAAAACGTTGAAGAAGGACCTTAAGAATCCTGACCCTTCTCTTCGGTCCCGATCACTAGCGGACGTAGACTTTGTTTCCGGACTCGTATGGGACGTCAGCGAACGTCGCTGGGAGAATGGTGTCGTATACCAAGCCAATGCCGGCCGCACGGGTTCTGCTCACGCAACGGTAGAAGGTGACACACTGAACCTGCGAGCTTATCGCGGACTGCCGGTCGCCGGGCGGACGATCGTGTTCAAACGTCGACCCGGGTGAATAGCTGCGCTCTGGGATCGGAACCGAGTTCCGCCATCTATCGCGGCTTAGCGAGCCGCGATGCCCGCTGATTGCGTTCAAACGATACGAGACTTCGAAGAAACGGAGAAGGACTAACAATGGAAATTGATCCCATTGGCGTGGTCATGCGATGGATTAGCATCTACGGCCTGATCGGACTATTCGTTGCCGCTCTTGCTGAACGCTTTGTGCCGGTAATCCCATCCTATGGACTACTTTTGTCTGTTGGAATCAGTGCATCGGACGGATCTTGGCCAATGCCTGCGGCCATAGCCGCTACATCGATCGGAAGTTTCTGCGGCTGCGCTGCATGCTTCTATTGCGTCCGAGCCTTGGGTAGCGAGCGCGCGATGCGCGTTCTGCTGTCGGCCAGTGGCTGGTTCGGGGTTTCAGCCGATCGGATCGAGAGCCTAATAGCGTCTTTTCAACGCAGCCAGACAATGCTGGCTTTCGGCATGCAACTGGTTCCGACAGTAAGACTATTCGCGCCCGTCTTGGCCGCCCTTCCACAAAGCCATCCGCAGAGATTCTTGCTCGCCTCGGCTGCAGGGATAATGACCTGGAATGGTCTGTTCGTCGGCATAGGTTTTGTTGCCTCGCATAAACTCGAAGAGGTCAACACAACGACGCTCGCATGCGCTGTTCTTGGATGCGTGCTTCTTGTGGAGTTTGTCGCCCTGAGGATCAGCCGGACGATTCATGCCAGCCGCAAAGAAGGAAGCGTGTCGTGCCAAAATTCCTGACGCAAGCGTGGAACTGCAAGGACCCGAGGTCTAAGGCGCTGGATCCTTCCACGTCCTCTAGTGCCGCTGAGGCCGTGAGTTTCTTTCAGGCATGGCTCCGAAACCCATTACGCATAGCTGCCATCGCGCCGTCGGGTTCCGCTCTTGCCGGTCTTATCACCGCAGAGATATCTGCGGAAACCGGTCCTGTTATCGAGCTCGGCCCCGGAACCGGATCATTTACCCGAGCGCTTATCTCCCGCGGCGTTTTGCAATCCGAACTCGCATTGATCGAGTTTGAACCCCGGCTTGCTACTTCTCTTCGTCTTCGTTACCCGCGAGCAACGGTTCTGCAGATGGATGCCTCGCGGTTATCTTCCATCAAGCTCTTTGACCAAAGGCCCGCAGGAGCGGTCGTCAGTGGTCTACCATTATTGTCGATGGCACCTCGTCAAACAACGAAAATTCTCGCGGCGTCTTTTTCAAAAATGCAGCCTGGTGGTGCATTCTACCAATTTACCTATGGCTTTCGGTGTCCCGTCCCGACAAAAGTATTGAACCGGCTCAACCTCAAAGCCGAACGGATCGGATGGGTTTTCTCCAACCTTCCTCCTGCCGCTGTGTATCGCCTAAGCAGACCGACAACCGACTCGGCGCTCGGGGCTTCATAAGTTTGGACGCGTGACGCCCAGCTGCCTCTCGCCAGATGAAAATCGGCGAGCGCGGAACGAAGAACGCAGCCGGGCCCACTAGAAGGCTCTAATCACATTATGAGAGGACCAATCGCCATGTCGTTTGTGCTTTCAGTCAATGACCAGGCCCATATCATCGAGGATGACGGTGAGACGCCGTTGCTGTGGGTACTCCGGGACAGGCTAAACCTGACCGGGACCAAATACGGTTGCGGCATCGCGCAATGTGGCGCCTGCACTGTCCATCTCGATGGCCAGCCCAAGCGTTCCTGCTCCATCCCGTTGAAGGCAGCAACCTCGTCGCAGATAACGACCATCGAAGGTGCCGAGGGCGAAGAGGTCACCGCCCTCCGGAATGCCTGGGGTGCTCATGACGTGCCACAGTGCGGTTTCTGTCAGTCCGGGCAAATCATGAGCGCGGTCGCTTTATTGCGTCAGAACCGGACCCCGACAGATACCGACATTGACCATGCGATGAGTGGCAACCTTTGCCGATGCGCGACCTACAACCGTATCCGCGCCGCCATTCACGATGCCGCTGCACAACTAGGTCAACCGGCATGATGGCGCGCTTGCCCACGCTCTGGACCTGGCGTCGCCGCCTGCGGGTCGGATTGCTCTGCCTACTTGCTTTGATAGCAGTGGTGGGGGCAAGCGGCCTCATTTACGCGCTGTACCCAGCAACCATGCCAGAGACCGGACCGCTCCATTCCAGGCTGCTTCCAGCAGAATTTGAACACTTGCGGTCGGTAGCAGATTTTAATGGAATTACCGATCCGGCCAGCCGATCCATCGCATTTTTTGAAGAAGCCGGCCGTGTAATTGAGCATCCCCGGTGCCTGAATTGTCATCCGCGTACCGACCGGCCCACGCAAACGGATGACATGCGACCTCACACGCCCTGGGTGACAAGAGGTGAAGATGGCGGCGGCGCGCCGACACTACGTTGTAGCACCTGCCATCAAGCGGAAAACTTTGCAGCCTCCGGCGTGCCTGGTAATCCGAAATGGAAACTTGCCCCCATTGAGATGGCCTGGCAGGGCCAGACACTCGGCAACATCTGCAGGCAACTTCTGGACCCGACGCGCTCGCATATGACGCGCGACGAGCTGCTGCACCATGTGATGGAAGATGAACTCGTTGGGTGGGCATGGCACCCGGGGGGCAATCGCCAGCCCGCGCCTGGTACTCAGCAGGAGTTTGGGGCGCTGATCAAGGCGTGGCTCGATACCGGCGCGGTTTGCCCTCAGTAAGAAGTCGCAACAGATACGGATATCAAGAGGAGACCGCCTGTGACAGATCCGGCTGCAAAGACCCCCCGCTTCTCGCTGACACGACGTCGGCTGATCCTTGGTGGATCGTTAATTGGCGGAGCGCTTGTCGTCGGCTACGTCGCTGCCAACCCGATGCAGGTTGCCGGTGCAGTCTTGCAAGGCGGCGGCGCCGATCCGGATCCAAGTGCGTTCGGACCTTTTATTCGCATCGCAGCTGATGGATGGGTAACAATCGTCAACAAGCAACAGGAGCTTGGCCAAGGGATCCACGCCGGGCTGGCCGCGATTGTCGCCGAAGAGCTGGATGCGGATTGGGATAAGGTTCGCGTCATCGACGCGCGCAGCAATTTTCGCGCTTACGGCGTGCAGATGACGGCGGGCTCGAATTCCATCGCCAGCAATTGGGACCTGATGCGAAATGCGGGCGCCGCGGCGCGCTCTATGTTTGTCGGCGCGGCAGCGCGGAGATGGGATGTCCCCGTTGCTGAGATCCATGTCCGAGACAGTGTTGTGTCTCATCCAGCCTCAAACACCGCGGCAACATTCGCCGAACTTCTTGCCGAGGCGTCCCGTGAGAAACCTCTGCAGTCCCCGGTGTTGAAACAGGTTCACGATTACAGGCTGATTGGTTCAGACAGAGTGCGTCGTAAGGACAATCTTCCAAAAAGCACAGGGGCGCAGATCTATACGCAGGACGTCCAGCGCCCGAACATGCTGGTCGCAGTGGTAGCCCACAGCCCCCGATTCGGGGGCAAGCTCGCCCAGTTCGATGCGTCGGACGCACTGAGCGTGAAGGGTGTCGTAGACGTTTTCGCGATCGAAACCGGCGTTGCAGTGTTGGCGGAAACAACCGTCGCGGCGATGCAGGGGCGTGCCGCCCTCCGCGCCGAATGGACCGACACCAACGCTGAGACGCGCTCCACGGACGATCTGGTGCAATACTTTCGAGACACTGCGGCGGGCGGCACGGACGTGGAGCCAAGCGAGTTTCAGACGATGGGGGAGGGATACGACTCGCCCTTCGATGGTGAAGTTGCCGAGTTTTCGTTCGACTTTCCGTATCTTGCACACGCCCCCATGGAAACCATGGACTGTGTCGCAGAGGTGAACGGATGGGACGTGTCGATTACATCGGGGGCACATCTGGCAACGATTGACCAGGTGCAGTCGGCTTTAACAGCGCGGACCGTACCGGGCAAGGTCGATATCGAAGTCTTACCCTCTGGTGGATCGTTCGGCCGTCGGGGTAACATGAGTTCGGACTACCTGGTCGAGTGTGTCCGTATTGCCAAACGGGTTGAAGGCCGGCCAATCAAGTTAATGTGGACGCGGGAAGATGAAATGGCATCCGGCTATTACCGCCCAATGTCGCATCATCGTGTCTGGGTTCAGCTGGGGTCGGACGGGTTTCCGACACGGTGGCGCGTTCACATTGTCTGCCAGTCATTGCTGCCTGTCGGGCCGAATTTTACTGCGACGGAAGGCATCGCCCATTCACCTTACTTCACAACTGCGTCGACGGTTGACGGCAAGATATTCACGCCCAAGTTCCCAGTTATCGTCGGTTTCTGGCGCTCCGTTGGCCATTCCCATACCGCAATGGTGATGGAGCACGTTATCGACCAGCTTGCCCGCCGCGCTGGTCGTGATCCGGCTGACTACCGACGTGTATTTTACGAAAAGGCAGCCGATTCTCGGCGGCTTGCAGTGATGGAGGAGCTATGTCGCAAAGCGGATTGGGGTAAGCCACTTGAAGCTGGCTGGGCGCGCGGTCTGGCAATCCACGAAGCGTTCGGGACCGTTGTTGGCCAGGTTGCCGAGGTTCGGATGATGGAAGAAAGACCGGTAGTGCGACGTGTGATCTCGGTCGTTGATTGCGGCATTCCCGTCTCGCCAGACCAGATCACGGCGCAAATGGAAGGTGGAATCGGGTTCGGGCTTTCCGCCGCTTTGTACGGGGAAGTGACTCTGCGAGAGGGGCTAGTCCAGGAAATCAACTTTCGTCACTACCCCATCTTACGTATGAACGAGATGCCAGCGGTCGAAACTCACATCATTCCTTCCGTCAACAAACCCACGGGAATGGGTGAGCCGGGTGTGGCACCGATCGCACCAGCGGTCGCAAACGCGGTGCTAGCATTAACGGGTAGGGCAACGGAACGGCTGCCATTCTTAAATCGAGCCGCTCGAAACAGTGCCGGTTTCTCACTGTAGACAGATCCGCTCCACTCATGTGCAGGATACAGAGTCGCGGCGACGATCCGCGCCTTTTCGTCATCCGACCAGTTACGCGGCTTGCGTCGTTTTCGCACGGGCTTGGTTGATCGCACTGAACAGGACCCGCCCTTTACCGCATAACCTCGAATTATTGCGCCCGACTACTCGCGGTTGCGAGTACTTAAAGCTACCCTAGGTATGCTTGACAGGGTGCAGCGGCTGCTCAAGGCAATCTGTCTTTGAAGCTTTCTCCACCTGGGATGAGCAGACCGATTCGCTGAACTGAGGTAAGGATTGACGATGGACCTGGTCGCGGAAAATGAAGAGCTCAAGCGCCGACTTGCACTGGCGGAGAATGCCCTTTGCGACCAAGGGGCCTTGGAGAGAGCTGCCGGCGCCTCCGACCAAAGGTACCGGACGCTCTTTGCCCGATCGACGAAGGTTTCTGCATCATCGAGGTGATCGGTGGCGAAAGCGGCGAGCCCCCGACTACCGCTTCCTTCAGGTCAATGCCTCATTCGAACGCCAGACTGGGCTCGTCGATGCCGTCGGCAAGCGGATGCGGGAACTGGCCCCTAACCACGAAGTGCATTAATTCGAGCGCCATTCGTGGATTGCCCAAAAGTTCGAGTGATGTGTCAAGCTTTGCGCGGCAGATTTCGTCGTAAGCTTTCTCCGCTGAGGTCGATGCGATGGGCGTTGTGGACGAGACGATCCAGGATGGCGTCGGCATAGGTGGGGTCACCGATGACAGACGGTGATACGCGTCTCTACTTGCTCGCGGGCAAAGCGATAGGGAACGGAGTAATAATGCCGTTCGATCTCGACGTGGTAATCCAACCCGGCACGCCGGATACGCCATTCGGCGAAGACATAGCGCTCGACAGGCAAGGGCCGCAGAGCCGGACGATCGAGTTCCTCGAACAATTGACGCCGCGTGCAATTGACCCGACGCAAGACCCTGATGTCGTTGAGGTCACGGAGCAATTCCATGATCGCCGCATTGACCTCACGTCGTCGTCCAACGGCCACGAAAGCCCTGCAGCCGTCGCCCGCCGCAGCGTCTCGCGCACCGTAGACGGCGCTGCCCCGACCCGAACCGCAATCGATTTATGGCCCAGTCCTTGCTCGGCCCGATATCTCAGTATCTCGCGGACACGCCGCATCTCCAGTCTCTCCGCAGGCATCCCGTTCCTTCCCCATCACCATCGACGGAAGGAACTTCACACCGGCAGAACACCCACGCCACACCCCATCCGAAGGGGGCGGCATCATCTCGGAACAAGGGGGCGACTAATTCTCGGAACTGGGGGGCGAGATCATTTCGGAATCAGGGGGCGGATTGCCTCGGAATTTGCACATGAACTGCCAGTCGACTGAGCTCCTCAAGGCCGGCCTGGATATGATCACGGTCCTCTCCACGGCCGTCTCTGTACATGAAGGGCCCGCAAGTCGGCTCTGCGTAGTAAGGGCGTATGTCAAAGAAGGTCTTCAGCCATCCGGTTCTTGTTAGCAAATAAAGGCTGAAGCCGACACCACTTATGTATCCCGAATCTCCCCACCATTTCCAACGCGCTGCACCTATAAGATGCCGTCCTTTGTGTCTGACGAGAACGCAGCTCTGTCCGTTTTCGGATCGTGGGCGAGCATGCGGACTAGAATTTATGGGCGCTGCGCGCCAGTCCCGCCGCCGCTCGTAGTGTGGTTCATAGCGTTGGAAATAGGAGGCTGGAAGCATAGGCGGAAAGAACGGTCGTTCGCGCGTCGATACGGCGGACCGCTCCCAACTTGTCCGCCATTGCGAGAGCTCGGGGAAGGCAAGGAGTTCTCTCGGATAAGGGCGGGCTTGCGTCTGGCCCGCTTCCAAGTAACCGTATGGAAGTGCTGCGCCCGGAAAGATTTCCCGGAACTCCGTGGGGAAGTCGAACGATTGCTGGAGGCTCTGGTACGTTCTTCCAGCGAACGCTCTGGCCAGTTTTTGCTGGATCCTTGCGGTTTTCAGGGGCGTGGAATTCGACTGGCTGAGCATTTCTGCCAGTTCCCTACAGCCATGCAAAAGTCGCTCGCCGTCGGCACTACTCGTTAGCGGGAGCAATATCTCCGCCAGATCTTCTGGATCTACAGCTAACGATGATGAACGCGCCGAGAGGCCGCGTTCTATTGCGAGCGCCGCCGATTTAAATGCAAATTCTGAGCGTAAAAAGTCCATGTGCGATTCCTGAACAATCGCGACTGGCAGAAGGCACCGTTGTCATGCCAGAACGCGAGTTCCGGAATTATGCGTAAGTCCGTTTCACGGATTTACCGTCCCCTTACGGGTGGTGCCGAGTTGGGCCGTGTCCCAGCTGACAAGATCAGCGAATCGGATGATACCGTCGTTCATGACAGACGACAACTGCCGTCGATTATCGCTTGGCTGTTCGTAGGTCCTAATTGTGCCCCTGATCCGAGTTGGATGGGCGTTAGCCGACCTCCTGGTAATGTGTTTTCAGGAAGCGATTGCTCTTCGTAAAGGTCGCTACAACGCTGCGCTCAAGCTCTTCGTACCAAACCTCGTCTCGACAATGCTGGACGCGGTCGAGATTGAGCGTAAGAATGTATTGCTGCCCGTCATCAAATGGTGCGCGGGTGAGAATAAATTCCAGGCTCTTTTGAAGCGTGTCGTCGTCGACGTCAAAGATGTTGTCGTGCACCAGAAGGCCCGGATGGCGGGCCTTGGTGAAGTCGTTGAGTAGCAGCGCGATGTCGTAAATGAAAACTTTTTCCCGCTCGACGCTATGGCTGCCGTCATCGTCAATGCGCAGGACGATCTCTACTACCTGTTTTTTCGTGGTTGTTCGGACTTCGAAAGAAGCTCTTCGGTTTCCTTGAATGAACTGATGGATGAGAAGGATGGTTTTCTCGAAGGAGCGTATCCTATCATCTGCGATCAGGATGCTTTCCTGAAGGCGAAGTTTCTCCTTCTCGATCTGGGTTTTTTTCGCCTGTTTCTCAACCAACAGCTGATCATACCGACTGAAGAAGCCCTTCAGCTGTCCGAGCTCGTCACTCTTGGCCTGAAACGAGGCGTACGTCTGGCGGAGGTTGCGGAGCTGGCCCTCCTGGTCGAGTACCGAAACAAGCTTCGCATAACGCCGGTCGAGTTCGGCCAGCTGCTTGTTGATGTCCCTGATCTCCACCTGCAGGACTTTCGACTTCTCATCAAGCAGATGACGTTGGAACTGCTCGATCTTGGCTTTGAAAGCCAAGACTTCGTCAAGCTCGCGAACAATGCTGGTGCCAAGGCCGCTGCGCATCTGGTCGTAGAAGTCCCGCACCTCATTGGTATCGATGTTTGGCTCCACGGCGATAGGCGCCAAGCTGGCAGAGCGCCGCGCAAGGACTTCCTTCCGGCTGCGCAGTTCGGCCATTCGATCCTCGATATCGAGGATCTCGCCTTTTACGATGTCATAAGCCGGCGAGTTTTCGAGAGCATCAATACCCTCGCGTATCGCCTCCACCTCCTCATCCAGCACGTTGAGATCCGACCTGGCTTCGTCGAGGTTCTTTTGGCGGACGAGTTGCACGCTGTCCTTGATGCGGCCCTCCTCAGTTCCGATTGCATCAAGCTCCTTCTGGATGTCCTTGATGACGCGATAAATTCCGAGATCTATTCCCAGCAACATCAGGTGCGGTGCATAATTATCCGGAATTCGGAACCTCGTATCGAAGCAGGAGACAATCGATTTGAACTCGGAGCGCTCATCGCGGATCAGCGGCCCCAAGATCTCGCGAAATCCCACTGGAGGGGTTTTGCCATCGGGGAACATGCGGCTGGTAAGGAATTGAGTAGCATCCTCGATCTTGGCAAAGTTGGTCTCCTGACCGTCCAGAACGATCCGAGGACGTTCTGAATGTTCAAGAGACCTTTTGATTGTGTAGCGTGAGCCGTTCATGCGGAAATCGACGCATATGAAGATGGACGGATCGAATGTTGCTTTAGGAATCTTGGCGACCCGGCTTTCGGATTTCCGCTTGAGCAAAGCAAAGTTTAACAACTCGATGCAAAGCGACTTGCCGACGCCGTTGTTTTTCGAACTGGTGTCATCACTCTCGCCAAGAATGACATTCACGCCGGCATCGAAGATGACGGGTTCAATTGTTGCTGGCTCTGTGTAGAGGCGGTCAATCTGCATCGCGAGCAATCAGGTATGGTTCTTCAAAGTCAAAGAGACCAGCGGCGTAAAGGAAGGTCAAACCGTAAAAGAACGAGTTGGACGAGAACCAGGCTTCTCGCTTGAAGTGATCTACAACGTCGAAGATGCTGATGCGGCTTTTGCCGGACTTTTTAACAAATCTGGCGATCTGGAAGCCGACCATGACAGGCGATTTGTCGAGGGCTTCATCCTTGAGGAATATATTAGCCATGGACTGCCCGCTTGTTGGGGAACACGTTGCAAGCGATCAGTTGGCCGATGAGGTAATAACGCACCGCACCCTCGTCAAATGCTATGTCGCTTGTGCCCAGCCGCCGGACTACCTTCTTAACCATCAGGTCAAGCGCAGCCTTTGGGTTGCCGCCGCATTCGTTTAACAGGCGGTCGCTCCAGTTCATAAGATGGACCTGGAGCTTGCGGATTTTACATGGCCGAGGTCGCTGTGCCGATTTACCTCGGCTAACGTTCTGCCATAGATCTCGTGAAGATTGACGTACTGGCTCTCCAGAAAATCCGCATGGTCTGCAAATCGGTCATGGATTTTCTGCTCAGGGTCGGGGTCTTCGCGGTTTTCGCCAGCCGACAGATCCCCATCCGCAGTGCTCAAAACCTCAATCACGCGCATGAGCGTATGAACTTCGTTCGACTCGCGCGGCACAGCGATGTGTAATTCATCGCGGAGCAGGTCGAAACAGCGCTTCAGCTTGTCGAGGGGCAGATCTGCGATTTTCCGTAGTAGTTCTTCGACGTCCCAGACATCATCGACAAGTGACATGGAGAAACCCGCATTACTCTCCAATGTTGATTCCCGGTATCGAAGCCTCTCGCCAATAATCAGAACGACGAGGCGGTCGTACTTTCTGTCGAGGCCGCCGTCTACGAAGCCGCGGTGCGTATGCTTGATTTTGGCAAGGTCAGGAGTAGATGTCACCTGTATCGCGATCCGCTGGTCTTCGTCAGCCAGGTCGACCGCGCTGGCGTTCTTTTCAATAATATTGATGTTCTTGAGATCGTACCCCAGCACCAGATTTAGGAAATCGCGAAAGAACGTCTCCGCATGGATGTTGATATCCTGCAGATTGAGACTGTTGAGCTGCGCGACGGACACCCGCAGATGCGTAAGATAGTGGTTGATACCACTTATGAGCATAGCGCGGTTCATGATGAGACTGCTTTCCTGTTTAAGTTGTCAGCCTATGCACTGATCCGATGGATGACCATCCCAAAGTATGGACGCCGTCACTGAAAAAGATGCGTGAGCCAAGAAGCAGAGTTCGAGCATAAACGCCTTCAAACCCGGGGCGGCATGATTGCCGCGTCGATGCGGCGGTGCATCAGAGACACCATTGAAAACAGGTCCTCCGCATCCTCTTTCGGCATCTGCCAGCGGATCCTTGGCGCGTGGGCTGTGGTGTTGCGAAACATGCTGAATGTCCCTTTTACAAGGCTTGAGAACCCACGTTGCTCGCCTTTCTGGCTTTCGCTCTTGAGTTCATTTATTGCCAGCATTGGTACGTCCCCGCTAAAGGCGCGATCGACAAGCACGGCGCCGTCGTCCGTTAGTCCCGTACGTTGCCGAATCTTGTCAGCGACACTTTTTACGGCCTCGAGAACAGCGTGGAAATAATTATCCGCAAGCAGTTCTTCGCGGCAAAACCAAAGCACATCAGGGTGAACGCCGCGGCTTGTCAGATCGGACCTCAACTCTAACGCTCGGCGTGTTGCTTGCGAAAGTGTCTCGGCGGCATCGACGGCGGCGAGCTCACCTGAAGCCTTCACAGCCAGCCCAGCAAATGCCAAGGCGCGGTTAAGATTGAGCCTCATCGGTTCGAAACGTTCCGGATCTCTGGCGAAGCGTTCAGGCTTCATCGCCTTGCGTATGAAGGCGATGATGTGGGTTCGCTGCTTACGACTGTTCTGGTCAGAGGCGAAGGCGTTGTACAGCCTGTGACGCTTTGTCATCTGTGGATCAGTATCAACTATTTTCACTGTTGCCAGCAGGTGACCGATTTCGGAGCCGGTCAGGCCGTAGTCGGTATCACCCAATGCATCAGCGATCGCCTGGAGTTGAGATTGCGTGAAGGTTTTCATGTGCACCCCATGAGCGCGGGGCGAACGCGATTGACAAGCACCGCCGTAGCCCAGGTCGAGAGTTCTGCATCGGTCGAGCGCGTGGCCATTTGCAATGCGATGTCGAGCCGGGCTGTGAGATAGATGCTGTCGACTTCCATCGCCGCGGCGATGAAGGAATCGCGAGCTTCCAAGGGCTCGGTCGATAGATATCTCAGCATCGATTGGGTGACAGCCTCTACGACGCCGGCGTCATGACATATGAATTGGCCTCCGCCTTCACCGTCATGAACCGGCAGGGATTCGGCGAGCATATCGTTGCGCGATTGCCGCAACACGAAATCCGCAGTGCCGACAAGCAACAAAGCCTGAGGATCGAGCCGGTGTTGGCCGCTTTCGGTCTCGACCGTTAAGCGGCGCGATGCCAATTGTGAGAGGATTTGCCATTCGAAGGCGTTACCAATGGATTCGCCGGGATCGTCTTCGGTGTCGATGGTGTGTTCTTCACCGTCGATCGTCAGGACCACAGAGCCGTCTTCCTGGGGGCGCAGCTCTAAATCGCCGACACCTTCGACCCAGCCTTGCAGGTGCTGGCCGGGATGTATCTGCTCTCTAAACGGCGTCATGTCGGCAAGTGCTCGAAACAACGGATACGGCAGGTCACGATTCACAGCGCCGAGATCCAAAAAAGCCTGAGCGGCAACGATGTCACCAAACAGAAAATTACTTGCAGCGCCGGCAAGCCACTCAGCTGCATCGACCGGATCATCTTCTACGCGCTCTCGTAATTCGATCGCCCAAAGTCGGGCCAATTCGCTTGCCAGCAGCTCGGGGAGGGTCACGTTCAGCATCGGCGTGTTCTCGGCCGTTATCGATGGATTGAGGTAACCGCTCCGGATTAACCATTCGGTATCAAACGTGGACAAACGGCCTTCGAGCGTTTCCCGTCGAACGAAGTAACGACCCATCAGCTGGAGAGCCATCGAGTATGGCTTTGATTGATCCTGGGCATCCAGAACAATAGCTTGAGCAATGCCACGGAATCGGCGCCTGAGTTCAGGGTCCTTAAAATCGGCTCGCGCCTGAGCTATGATTTCTAGTCCGGGAACGGCCGGAAAGATCGCAGCACCTTGTCGCTTCCGTTTCGCTCCAAGCACACGGGTTGCCATGGCCTGCAGGAGCCACGCACGGCGAAGGTCCGGACTGTGCTCTCCTCCATCCATTATACCCATGCCGAGTTCTGCGAGGGTGTTCAGCGCCATCTCGTATTCGCGATCGTCAAGGTCATCGACGTGAACAATCGCCGCGTGACGACCAATAACAGATTCGCGACGGCCATCCGAACTGCTCATCACGCGTCGCGTTGCGTCCTCATCCAGACCGGCAACCAATCGCAGGCGGTCGCCGAACCTGCTCGACAGCATGTCCTCGATCACTCGCACATCGTCACGGTCTTCCGGATCGAAGCGGTCTATGGCGAGTATCAGAGCCGGTCCATCTCCCCTAGAAATCTGACGCACTCAGTTTCGCGCCGCTTCTGGATCAACCGGCCAGTCGAGTGTGTCTGAAAGTAGGTCGGCAATCTTCCGAAATATCTCGCTTGCCCCGCAATCAAGGAACAATCCACCCGCATCTTGAGCATCCACGAGGCGGACAAGTTGCTCCAGGACGTTAGTCTTACCGGTGAGAGGAGGTCCAGAAACGATTACCAGTCGTGACGTTTGAAACTCGTTCACGACTTGCTCCGTCGCTCGGCGGAAAATCTTCAACGGGCCAAAGGGGCGGCGAGGGTAGTCAGTTGTCGCGGTTAACTCGCTTATGGCCGTCGCCGAAGCAACAGCAACAGCCCTCGTCCAAATCTGCGGGTCAGTTCCCATCAGGGTGGAAATCGCGTCGTCGCGGTCGCCTGCCGCGACCTTTCCCGCGGACTTCATCAAAGCTTCGAACGCCTTCTCGTCAGGACTTTCTGCTATGAAGGGCTGACCAGAGAAAGTTTCGATGATCTGCATTTGATCGCCATTGGTCGCGACGACTAAAGGCGCCATGACGGGCAACAAACGAGCATAGGACAGGCCCTGCTTGCCATCGTCGTCGGCCACCGAGATATCGGGTCTCTTCAGCTCCAGAATGGCCAGCGGCTTGCCATCCAGCACCAAAAGGATGTCGGCACGTCCTCGTTTGATCCAGCTTTCCCGTCCTTTGGCGGTGATCGTCGCATGCCCTAAGCGGATAGTAAATTCGATCTGATGTTGGATGGCCGCTGCGTTAAGGCGTGGAAATGCCTTCTCGATCGCTGCGGAGATAGCTGTTTCGAGATCGTATTCTGTCTGCTTTTTATCGGAATCGTCGCTCACGGATGCTCCAATATCTAAGCTACGTGCCGGCTAAGGCGTTCATGTTCAGCGATCAGGAAGGTCAAGTAGCTGCGGATTAGGTTGCAGTAGAGCCGTGCCTCATCAATCCCGAGCGCAAGGCCCTCTTTAAGGTCGACTCCGTGACGAACGCCGCCACCTGTCGGGGATGACAGATACCCGTGCAGCGTCATCATCCACTGAAGGATCTGCTCCTGGTGTCCCCGGCCGCGCTGACGCAGTTCCCAGATAATTTTGTTGAAGTATCGGCCCTGGATGGAACCGTCCAATATCTGTTCGCTGCGGAACGCCGTGGAGATCGTTTCCAGCAGCCAAAGGACCTCCTGAACAGCCTGGCGGCCGTTGCCGCCGCTAAGTGCGCGCTGCGACGCGTCAAGAGATTCGTTGATGAGCGCCTGCGCCTGAACGTCAAGCGACGGAGGTGAGTCCGGGACGAAGATGGGGATGTGGGCGCGTGTGGCGACCAGCATGGGAGGATCAAGCTGATAGCCGGCGTCAGCGTCAGCAAGGATACGATTGATCCGCCCGGCATCCGGTATCACCATCGCCGGATTACGTGCGCGAAGTTCTTGGCAAGCGTCCCAGAATGCTTCGATGAAAACGGGTGCGTTTTCGCCGGCGTGTAACATGTCTCGGTCGAGATCCTCCGAGGCGAACCGGTCGTTGGTGCTAGGCCAATATTCCGCACTGGCTGCTGCGCAAAAGCGAGCTTTGAAAAACTCGAGGATAGCCTTGCGCTGTCCTTGTCCACAAATACGATTGATGAGATCGCGAAATGCCTCTCGGGCGGCTGGTTCGATTGGGCCGGGACTATCAAACCGCCAATTGCCGTTGAACTGAAGCATCAGGACAGTCCTCCGATGTTTGACTGCAGCGCTTGGATCTCTCGCCGTTGCTCTGCATGTTTTTCTGGGTTCTGCGCCTTCAGCTTTTCGAGGTTGAGAACTTTCCAACGGACGGCCGGCAAATCAGCCGCTTGTGGCAACCCGATTGCTTCGAAATCTGGTTTGCCGTCGTGGAGTGAGAGCAGAAATCGCATGGCGTCGTCGTCGAGCCGCGCAAGAAGATCGGTCGTCAGTTGCTCTCTAGCGGCTTTCAGCTCATCGAGGCTGATGGGCTGCGTCGTCATCCCCTCGAACTCTTTAACGAATTCTTCTTCCAGCGCTGCAAGCGAAGGCCTGACCAGCTCATGGGGCGGCCGCCCGGAACTTGCAACGTAAATCAGGAAGGTTCGAAACAGCGCACCGGTCAGTCCCTCGTTTTCATAAAGCAGCTTAACATCGAACAGGTCGCGGGGATGTTGCCGGTCAACTGCTGCATGAAGCTTGCCGCCAAACAGGTCCTCGAAGGAGACGACTTGCATTTCGGCGAACCCGAACGCTTCTTCGACTTTCTCGCTCACCCGTCGTCGTTCCGGCGGATGAACGGTGCCCCTCGCGACAGGAGAGGTCTCCACCTTGATTTCGGCGTGGCCCTGCCGGACCAAGAGGCGGGTATCATTGTTGCCGCCGCCAGCGATTCTCTGAACGCTCGCACCTCGCAGATTACGCAAAAGGTCTTCGCGGATATGATCCAAAATACTGTCAATGTTTTTCAGAGTCGTTTCACGGTCTTCGATAGGCAGATAGGTCAGATCGATATCGACCGAGAGTCGCGGCATGTCGCGATAGAAGAGATTGATCGCCGTTCCACCCTTCAGGGCGAAGGCCTCGTGGCGGGCGATGAATGGAAGGGTCCGCACCAGAAGGTCGACTTGGCGCATGTACTGGTCACGGGCCATACGAGGCCTCCTTTGGCATCAGGTCATTCGGGACTGTGATGCGATAGATGGGGTGCAGCCGACCGCCCGGTGTCAGCGCCCGGTCGCCCTTGCCAAGATTGACGGAGGAGATGTCGATGTGCCGGCGCCAGGCATGATTGTGCTTGTCAGCAAACACGAAGAAGAGGCGTTTGGTTTTGACGCTTCGGCATAGGGTAAGGAGCTTCGTCAATAATCTAGGGCGCAGATTGGCAAGGCTCTCGAACGCCACGTCCACCTTGTGGAAGCTTTCGCCATTCGGGACTTCGTCTAGCATTTCAAGGATCGCGCGCTCGGGTGAGGACATCGGCATTGGCCAACGCCACGGGCTTTGTGCCAGCTCTGGATCCTCATCGTTGGAAAGGTCGAAATCCGCGTTTTCGACGCCGGTTGTCCCTTCACCGAACAGGACGTTACTCCTGGTCTTCACATCGGCGTCCGTCCGCAGCTTCGATAGCCATGTGGGGATATCTGATCCGTAGAGATAGAGGGCAAATTCGCCGCCGAACGAGAGGTAATGAGCATGTCCCCGCAAGGAGAGGGAACTTGCCCCTCCGACATGGAACTCATGCCGCATGAGCCAGACGGCTGAGAGCAGAGGTATCTTCCAGCCTCCGACAGCTTCCGGGTTGATGTCTGAGGAGAATGGGCGGCGGTACACGCCTGACGTGACCGGCTCAAGCCACCCCTGCTTGAGATAGCCTGACACGGATTGTCGCGAGATAGCATGGCGGGCCATCCACCTCGAGTCCACCAGGAAGCCGGGTGGAACTTGTTGAAGAAGGCGCTTTAACTTGCTCTCTGGTTGTCCATTCATGTTAGACATTGTGTCGCAAGATCAAAGCATAGGCAAGCTTTACCAGACGCCGAATATGTCAATCAAAAATTGACTTTTATAAATCGTTGCAAAGCCGGTCATGATTTAGATGCTCACAAACAGAAGAGCTGCATTGGCCGGATCGTTGGGGCTGGGGAAGGGAGCTTGGCCAGTCGCACGAGGTGTATCACCGACGGTCAGATCCCCCAGAGTTGAGCTTCTAGAAATTGTCGTCCAACAACCAAGGAGAATTGGTAGGGCCGACAGGCCCTAAAAACTGCGCAACAAAAAAGGCCGGGGCGAATTCGCACCGACCTTCTCATGTCGCTCCTCATACCAGTGCCAGTACGTCCGTGGTCAAAAGCAGAAAGCGACTTCGGCTATCGCGAACATCCCTTAGGACACTCACCAGCGATGCCTGTGCACTGTAGATAGCCACTGATTGTGTTCGTTTCAAGTTCGCTCCGTTAACACCAGAGAACTTTGAAGCAGCGCATATCAAGATGCCGCTCTTGAGATTGCCGCCCGCATAACTATTTCGAGTCGAAACCTCGACCTGGAGCATCGAGATGGAAGAAGATATCCTACGCCTCTTCGCAGACGCCGACATTGAGATCCTGCCGCCGGAGACCGTTTCGGCCGATCTGGCGACGCCTCCATGCGCCTGTTGCGGACGGCCCGCGTCGACCGAGGAAGACTGTTACGGGATCTGCGAGGAATGTCTGTTGCCATGATCGTCTCGGCATGAGCTTCACGCCGGGGCATATTTACTTGGAGGTGGTGACCCTTGATCGCTCTCCTGCGACGAGAGCATCTACCAACGCCTTGGCTCGATCCAGGCAAACAAGCGGCCCTTCGACTACTGTCGAGCGAGGCTGCTTCTCCTGGAGGTCAATTACTCGGTTGCTTCCCGGGCCGGTGATCACCGCGAAATGCGAACTTGGACTGTAGATCGCGACACGATATCCTTTGTATTCATGCACCGTGGCTGGCATCGGCCGGCTCCTGCCGAATTGCGCGTGGCGAACGACGTCGCGATGAGATCGGTTCGCTGTGCAGTTCAAATGTCCTTGGCGACGAAAGGACCGTCGCCTCCGTCACCCAGACCTTGCCATCGATGTCTTCACCCCGGCGGATCGCAGCTGCGGCCAGGTCACGATAATACTCGGCAAAACGGACGAGCCGTCGAAGCGACATTTCCGGCGGGGATGCCGTGGCCTTGATGGCTTCGCACGTGACGATCACAAGCCAGACGGATGCACCGTCGGTCACCGCCATCTGACCGTTCTCGAAATACAGGAAGGGTGCGGGGTCGCAGAGCTGGATTTCGCGGTCGTTCGACATCATCCCGCCTTCCTGCTTTTGAGTTCGTCGGCGACGCTCTTCCGCAGGGCGTCCATGATGTTGATGACGTTGGAGGCCGGGGCTTCCTTCGCCTTCGCGGTCTTCTTTTTCGGCTTTAGAGCCTTCTTCTTCTCCTCGATCAGCTTGAGAAGGTTTTCCTGGATCGGATCGCTGACCATGTCGGGTGACCAGCGTTTTATCTTCTTCTTGATCAGTTGCTGCACAAGCGGCACGAGATCGGGATCGGCCTCGTCGTCGATGTCCTCGAAGTACGCCTCCTCGGGCCGAACCTCGTCGCCGAAACGCAGGGACCACAGGACGATACCTTCGTCACGCGGTTCCAGCACGACCGCCTTCTCGCGTCGGCCGACGACGAGCTTCGATATGCCGACGACCTTGTCGGCCTCCATCGCATCCCGGATGACGGCGAACGCTTCGTTGCCGACTGCGTCGTCCGGCATGAGATAGTGCGGCTTCTCCAGGTAGACCCACTCGATGGATTCTGCCGGGGCGAACTTCTCGATATCGATGGTTTTCACGGTGTCCAGAGCGACCGCATCAAGGTCGTCTTCCGTCAGGATCACATAGTCGTTTTCGCCACGGGCGTAGCCCTTGGCCTCGTTACCGTCTTTCACGGGTTTGCCAGTCACGGAGTCAATGTACTGCGAGACGACCCGATTCCCGGTCTCCTTGTTGAGCGTGTGGAACCGCACCTTCTCGGATTCCGACGTCGCCGGGCTCATGTTCACCGGGCAGGTCACGAGCGAAAGCTTGAGATAGCCCTTCCAGTAGGGACGCGCCATGATTGACCTTCTAGCTCGCCTTGCGCTGCGGGGCCGCCTTCGGAGCGGCGGACTTCGCGGCAGCCCCGCGCGCGGCGCGCTGACAACCCATGCCCTTGTTGGCATTGGCCGCAGTGCGTTCCGGTTTGCCTTCGACGGCCTTCGTCAGGCCAGCACTCTCGCGAAGCGCCGCCAACAGGTCGTTCGGTTTCGATACCTCGACCTTCTTCGGCTTCGGCAGCGATCGCCCTTCGATCTTCGCCTTCACCAACTCGGCGAGGGCGGCTTCGTATCGATCGTCGAACGTGGCCGGATCGAACTCGCCCTTCTTCGTGCCGATGATATGCTTGGCGAGATCCAGCATCTCCCCCGCGATCTTCAGCTTGGGCATTCCCTCGAAGGCCTTTTTCGAAGATCGGACCTCATAGTCGTAGTTCAAGGTCGTGGCGATCAGGCCTTTGCCATGAGGCCGGATGAGGACGGTGCGCATGCGCCGGAACAGAACGGTCCTTGCGATCGCCGCGACCTTTGACTTCCGCATTCCGTCGCGCAACGCGACAAAGGCGTCGCCACCCATTTTGTCGGGCGTCAGGTAGTAGGGCTTGTCGAAATAGACATCATCGACGTCAGAGCAGGGAATGAACGCTTCGATCTCGAGAGTCTTATTCGATTCCGGGATTGTGGCGGCGACCTCGTCCGGATCGATGATGATGTATTGACCGTTTTCGATCTCGAAGCCCCTGGTCTGCAGCTCCTTTGGCACAGGATCTTCGGTTTCACCGTCGATGAAGACGCGGTTGACGCGGTTGCCCGTAGCCTTGTTGATCGTGTTGAAGGTGATCCGGTCGGACGTGCTGGCGGCCGTGTAGAGTGCCGCCCCGCAAGAGACTTCGCCGAACTTGATGAAGCCCTTCCACTGGGCCCTGTGTTCACTCGCCATACCCGTTACTCCCGAATCACTACTGCCGAATCAAGTTCTGGCGGAGTGATTCGTTCCGACTCGAAACGAATCATTTTTCAATGGCTTAGTGGCGTTTGTTGCCATTTTGATTCCGGGTGTACCGGCAGGCGCCTACGGAGGATGGGATCGTCGAGGCGTACCGCGAGGAACAACGCGATTCATCAAACGTTTAGGGGCAGGATCACGTAGCCAGCAAGGAGATATCGACATGGCGACCACGACACGCGGCCGGGCGCAGGACAGAGCGAAGGTCGCAGGCGGACAGGATCATGAGGTCCGATACGAAGCGAAGAAGGAAGGCGTCTCGAAAGGTGAAGTGAAAGACGCTGTCAAAAAGGTCGGCAAGAGCCGCAAGAAGGTCGAAGCGGATCTAAAAGGTTGATGGATCAAACCCTCGATAAAAGCGTCGCGAGCTCAGCGGTCGACGCTCGCGCAGGATCAATTCCGCCACGCGGCGACCGTCAGCGGGCGGAAGTCGAGATCAGCTTCACGGAGAACGCGCGTTTGCGCGCAAGCGTCGATGTCTCCAGCGGCGGCCTGCTTTCGATCGCCGCGCTCGTCTCCAGCAAACTTCTATCAACGGCTGTTCTCGTCCACGTCGCCACGCGCGACGCCCGGTCGAAAAGCCTCTGGCGGTGACGAAGCCTCGCTTGGAGGCGATCTTGAAGATCGTCGTCGCAATCCACATCTAGCGACTGCCACCCGGAACCAACGATAGCCGCGCCGCGAAATGATTTTCGCGTGGGCGCGGCCGTTCGGGTGAACGAGGGCGCTCCCCATGACGGGTCGAGCGCCCTCGGCATGTCCGACCCCTGAGAGCGGGAGTAATTGTCCGACAAATCCCTGATCATCTTCCTGCATGGCATCGGTGCGACCGGTGCGCAACTCATGCCGCTGGCTTCATCCTGGCGCGCCAGCCTTCCGGGCACCCGTTTCGTAGCGCCGGATGCCCCGATGCATCATCGCTATGGGCACCAGTGGTTCAGCACGGAGGGCAATCCACTCGATCCGGAGCGTATCAAAAGTGCCAGAGAAGCATTCGACGGACTCGTGAGCGACGTTGTCCGGCGCGAAGGGTTAGCGGATGCCCATGATCGGATCGCCTTCGTCGGCGTTTCGCAAGGCTCGATCATGGCACTCGACGCGGTCGCCTCCGGTCGCTGGAAGGTTGGCGCGCTGGTCGCCTTCTCCGGCCTGCTTCCCCCGCAGCCGGTTTCGCCTGCGAGCAACAGTACGCCGGTGCTTCTGGTCCACGGAGAGAACGATACCACCATCCCTCCCATGGCCTCGCGGCTCGCGGCCGCGCAGCTCGGAACGGCCGGCTTCAACGTCGAGCGGGGCACTGGACACACGATTTCCAGCACCGGCGCTCAAAAGGCGCTGTCTTTTCTGAAGAAGACCCTGCTGTAGTCGAAACTCGACAGCGGGCGGATCGTTCTTCTTCCATGACCGATGACAACCAGGAACAGGCCGAGGCAGACCGCCCACCGCAGGAGACGGTTTCCTTTACGTTCGACCGGATGACCGTCGCGCGTTTCAGGGAGACCTTCCCATATGCCAGGTGGAGCGATCGCCTTCAGGCCTGGACGGTGCCCGGCAAGACGGCTCGCAAGCGCATCGACCGGTGGCTCGCGACGGAAGCCGACCGCCGGAAACCCTACGAGGAGGAGCGCGGCCGCGATGCCTTCGAGTTCGAGCCGATCCTGAGCCCGTACCTGCAAGTGTTCGACGGCGGTTTTCGCATAAGGACGCCGTATTCCAGAACGGTTGTCGATGAGCTCCGGCAGGTGCCATTCGCGCGATGGAACGGTGACGACAAAGTCTGGGAAATCCCGTTCGCTTCATACGATGATCTTCAGCACCGTTGGGAAACGATCTAGGAAGCCGCGAAACGGTCAGAGCCCGAAGAACGCCGGAAGCGAGCCGAGGCCCGCAGAGGGACAGAGGAGGAAGCCAAAGCCAAACGACGAACGGCCGAACGAAGGAAACGCAGACTGCCGGTGTCGAGCGACGACCTCCCACCACTTGGCCGGTCGGTGGCCACAGCAGCGTATGGGATCGTCGTCATCACCGATGTGTCGGGCGAGATCGTCGATCCGGAGCAGGTCGCGGAACATCATCCGGCCGCGACTGAAGAGCATGTGTGGGCCGGGTGGAGACCCTCTACCCTTGATGAGCTCGTCCATACCTGGCCGGCAAGGTCAGAGCCTGGGGAATACGAGAGGCTTCGGGGATGGTGGAACCCGACACTCGACGAGCTCCGAGAAGCAAGAAGGGCCGCCAAATCCCGCGAACGACGGAAATCGGAGTCCGCAGGTACCGCGCGCCGCGGCGATGGGTCCAACGATTCTGCTTCAGGGCATGGAGATTGAGCGCCAGTCGATGTCGTGAGAGCGACTGCGCTCTCCGCAGACGGCAAACGAACCATCGTGGCGGCATGGGCTTCGGGTTTCTATGCGATCGATTCAAAGCCAGCGTTCCGTCATACTCCCGGAACATCGGAACCGGTATCCATCGACGAGATTCAGGCTGCCTTCAGAGAACTTGATCGGCGTTACGGTTCTTAGTTATCGGCGATCTTACGCGGCCTGTTTCATCGACTTCGCCATGCGTTTAATCGCCTGCTCCAGCGACCTTTGCCCGTCGCAATAGTCCTGCCAGGCGCCGGTTTTCGCCAGCAGCGCCGGCACGGTGCGGATGGTAAAGCGTTTCGGATCGAGATCCGTCTTCACCTGGCTCCAGGTGAGCGGCATCGATACGGTGGCGCCCGGACGGGCACGCGGCGACAGTGGGGCGACGGCAGTCGCCATCCGATCGTTGCGGAGGTAGTCGAGGAAGATCCGGCCGTTGCGCTGGTTCTTGGCCATCTTGATCAGATAAAGCTCAGGGTTCTCGCGTGCCATCTGCAGGCAGACATCGTGTGCGAACGCTTTCGCCTCCGGCCAGCTCAACTTCTTCCCCTTCGCTACCGCCAGCGGCGTGACGACATGCAGGCCCTTGCCACCAGTGGTCTTGCAGAAACTGACGAGGCCGAGTTCCTCCAGCCGGTCGCGCATTTCCCGGGCGGCTTCGACCACAGTGGAGAAGGGTACGTCCGGACCCGGATCAAGGTCGAAGACAAGACGACCGGGCACTTCCGGTTCGTTGGGCTCGCAATTCCACGGATGCAGTTCGACGCCGCCGATCTGAGCGATGGCGGCAAGGCCCTCAATGCGATCAATCTGCAGATAGGGTTTCTTGTCGCCGAATACCTTGACCAGCTCGAGCAGGTTCGACGTTCCCGGCATCGCGTGCCGTTGGAAGAACTGCTCGCCGCCGATACCGTCCGGCGTCCGAATAATCGAGCATGGCCGCTCCTTGATATGGTCGATCAGCCATGGGCCGACAGCTTCATGATAGCGTGCGAGATCTTCCTTGGTCACCGGCTCTCCGTCATTGGCATCGGGCCAGAGCGGCTTGTCCGGACTGGAGATCATCACGCCCATCACCTCGGCCTTGGCGTTCTTGCCGCGGGCCGGCCTTGATGGCCTTGTCACGGTCGGCGTCGGGGTGCCGGTCTTTGTCGGCGATGCTGGCTTTTCCGCCTCGACCTCGGCTGCAGGCTTGTCTTCGCGCAATCCCTTGAAGGCCGCCTGACGCACCAGCCCATCCGCTGTCCAGCCGGCGAACTGGATCTCGGCGACCAGCTCCGGCTTCACCCAGACGACGTTGGGATCCTACGCGGCACTTGGACTTCGCCCAGGTCTCGGTGCGGCCCGATTGATAGGGCGCTTGGGCCTGCTTTGAGACGATGCCTTCCAGCGAGAGCTTGCACGCCGACTTCAGGACGGCGTCGCCACCGGTCTCGAAATGCTCGACGAAACGCAGGCGTGGACCCTCGCCGGCATCATCCAGCAATTTCTGCAGCCGTTCCTTCCGCTTGGTCAGCGGCAGTTGCCGCAGGTCTTCATCGCCCTGAAACAGCAGGTCGAAAGCAAAGTAGACCAGCGCGTCGGTCTTTCCTTCCGACAGTGCCGCCTGAAGTGCTGCGAAGTCCGGCGCACCGTTCTCGTCGAGGGCGCAGATCTCGCCGTCGATCATGGCATCCGGCAAACTAGCGGCCGACGTTGCGATCGCCGGATATTTTGCCGTCCAGTCGAGACCTTTGCGAGTTTTGAGTTTCACCTCGCCGTTCTCGATGCGCGCCTGGATGCGATAGCCGTCGAACTTGATCTCGTGGATCCATCCCTCGGCCGAGGGCGGGCGTTCAAGCGTTTCGCACAGCTGCGGCGCGATGAAGTCGGGCATTGCGGACTTCGCCGGCTTCGCGGCTTTGGCTGGGGCGGATTTCCTTCTGGTTTTGGTTTCGGCTTTGCGTTCTTCAGCAGCAAGCCCGTGGCTGCTGTCCCAAACGGCATTGGCCTGAACGTCGCCACTCTGGACCATGAACGGCTTTGGCTTCCGGCCCTTTCCGGCGGCGATTGCTTCCATGATTCGGCCGGAAGCCACCGACGTTGCGTTGTCCTCGAGGACAGCCGCGCCATTTTCCTCGACCGAGAATTCGTCATGATGTTTGATCAGCAGCCAGTTGGTGCGCTTGCCGCCGTCACGGTCGTTACGCATCCGAACCAGCACAAAGCTGCCGTGAAGGCGCTCGCCTTCCAGTGTGAACTTAAAATCGCCTTTGGCGAGAGCCTGCTCGGGCGTCTTATTGCCCTCGGGCTCCCAATAACCCCGGTCCCAGAGCATGACGGTTCCGCCGCCATACTGTCCCTTGGGGATCGTCCCTTCGAAGTCGCCGTAGTCCAGCGGGTGGTCCTCGACCTCGACCGCCAACCGCTTGTCGTGCGGATCCAGTGACGGCCCCTTGGTCACCGCCCAGGACTTGAAGACTCCATCGAGCTCGAGCCGCAGGTCGTAATGCAGCCGGGTTGCGTCATGCTTCTGGATGACGAAGCGCCTGCGGTTCGAGGCCTTCAGCTTCGCCGAGCCACTCGGCTCCTGCGTCTTCTGAAAATCGCGCTTCTGCTTGTAGGTCGAGAGCTTGTCGTTGGCCATGGCAGTCCCCGATACAAATCCGCCTCCTGTCACGTCCGGTCGACACAGTACGCGACTCAGGACGCAAAAGCGACAGATTGTCGTTTTGTTCCAGGAGTTGGGCAGGAGGGGCGGGTAGCAGGGCCATTGGCTCTGAATAATCGACGTGGCACCGCCGGAATTGATATGCGCTGTCGGTATAACTGTACTGCAGCAAAGTCTATTAATAGGCGGCCCGAACGCGTATGATGTGCCTATCGAAGCGATGCACCTCCTCCCGCGTCGGTTCGATATGCAGACGTCCTACTCCTCCTCCCAAGGACGTTTGCTGGAATAGCAACACTCCTCCTCCCAGTTGCTGTTCGGTTATTTCGAAAAGCCTGCCGCGCCTCCTCCCGCGGCAGGCTTTTTCGTATTATGGGTGGAATAAGTCCGCTGCCACGGATCCAGCACTTGGAAACATTAAGTGTGCCTTCACCTGCGAGTTTAATTTGTGCTCAGCAATTTGCGCCATTAAAACAACCGCTTAATCCGATCGAACCTCACACAATTAACAGGGTCGGTGGTTCGTACCTCATCAAGAGCTAAACCCATCCGGATGGGCCTGCCATCCGATTCATCATGAAAGGCCGTACCAGGCTCCACGACCCGCACCGTGCAGGACAAGGTGCCCTTGATCTACGAGTGCCTTGAGATGATCCTTGATTGTGTGACGGCTCGCATTTGTAATCTTGGCAGCCTCCGCGACCGTGATCCGTCCATGCTCGCGCGCCAACTCAAGCAATGTGACGGATAGTTCCGGCATGTCGGCGAGGATGATGCGCTCGCGCTCCATTTTCTTCTCAAGTCGGGTCTTTTGCCGATGTAGGGCTCTTAAAAAGAACTCGATCCAAGGATTCCAGTCGGGCTCTGCACTTCGGATAGTTCCCTGCGTACGCCGGAGAGAGATGTAATAGCTCTCCTTGCTTTGCTCGATGATGCTTTCGAGCGAGCTATATGGGACGTAAGCATACCCGGCCCGCAGAAGCAGCAAGGTGGTCAGAATACGCGAAAGGCGGCCATTGCCATCCTGGAACGGATGAATTTCGAGGAATACGACAACGAAGATCGCGACCACTAAAAGTGGATGGAGCTGCTTTTCTCGCCCTTGCTCGTCCAGCCAGGCGAGCAGTTCTTCCATTCGACGCGGCGTATCGAACGGCGATGCCGTTTCGAAAACGATGCCGAGGCTCTCGCCTTGTTCGTTGAACGCTTCCACGTTGTTGGAGAGATTTTTGTAGGCGCCGCGATGCCGCTCGTCCTTGGTCGAATGTGCAAGAAGGTCGCGGTGGAGCTGACGGATATGGTTCTCGGTAAACGAGATGGCTTCGTAAGCACTGAAGATGGTCTCCATCACTTCAGCGTATCCGGCAACCTCTTGTTCGTCGCGCGTCGTAAACGAACCCAGGCGAATGTTTGCCAGAAGCTTTTCAACCTCTCTGTCGGTGAGGCGTGCCCCTTCGATACGTGTAGAGGAACCGACGCTCTCGATCGTGGCGACCCGACGGAGGCTGGACAGTCGCTCCGGTGCAATGCGGCCAATCGCACGCCATGCACCTTTGAATTCGTCGATCTCGGCGATCAGAGACAGGATTTCGGGTGTAATCCGGAGGGCACCCGTATTCAGAAATTCCATTTCCTCATCCATTCCCATCCAATTTTATCGCCACAGTCATGCACCATTTCCTCATCCAATTCCATCCACTTTCGATGGGTTAGTTTGCAAGGTAAAGCAGTTTGATCGCTGGCTAGTTTCCGCTGACGTGGAACAACAGTGGGGTCTTAGGTCCCGATCCTTTCAAGGCGTTAGATTCCACATCCGCACCGATGCAGGCGCCTTGTTCAACCCACATTTTCGGCCTGAGGATGGTTTTATTATTCGACGCGTGCCCATCCCATGCTACGAAACGTGGGCGAGCAAATCCGCAACCGAATCAATCACTAGCTTTGGCCGGAACGGGTAGCGTGCAATTTCTGCTCTATCGGCAATGCCACTGAGGACGAGCACGGTGTGCAAGCCTGCTTCGATGCCGGCAACGATGTCCGTATCCATGCGATCGCCTATCATGCCGGTACCTTCTGAATGCACGCCGAGTTTGTTGAGTGCAGAACGGAACATCATAGGGTTTGGCTTGCCGACTATATAAGGCTCGCGGCTTGTCGCACGCGTGATCAGTGCGGCGACGGCGCCCGTTGCGGGAAGAGCGCCTTCGGCGCTCGGTCCTGTGGCATCAGGATTTGTAGCGATAAACCGGGCACCCATATTGATCAAACGAATGGCTTTGGTGATTGCCTCGAACGAGTAGGAACGGGTTTCGCCAAGCACGACATAGTCGGGATCGGTGTCGGTCATGATGAAGCCCGCCTCGTGGATGGCAGTGGTCAGCCCGGCTTCTCCGATAACAAATGCTTTGCCGGCAGGGGTCTGGTCCTTAAGAAAAGCAGCCGTTGCCAACGCCGAGGTCCAGATGCGCTCTTCCGGCACCTCCAGTCCACTGTTGTGCAACCGGGCACTAAGATCGCGAGGCGTATAGATCGAATTGTTGGTCAGGACCAGGAACGGTGTATCGGTCGCTCGCCAGTGCTGTATGAGTTCGACCGCGCCTGGGATTGCATTGTTTTCATGCACCAGTACGCCGTCCATATCGGTCAACCAGGATTTTATATTATGTCTGCTCACCTTCAGAGAGCCTCCTCGGTTTTAACTTCGAAACGGGATAATTTCGCCGTTCCGAACGCAGTTGTAAGTGCCACGTCGGTTGCGTCACGGCCGGTCGCCATCAGAATTCGGCCGATGCGCGGCGTATTATGTCTGGCATCGACTGTATGCCAATGGCCCCCCAAATAAACTTCGAACCAGGCACTAAAATCCATCGGATTCGGGTCCTTTGGCACGCCAATATCGGCGAGATATCCGGTGCAGTAACGGGCTGGTATATTCATGCATCGGCACAGCGTTATGGCGAGGTGGGCGAAGTCACGGCAAACGCCCACGCGGTCCGTATATCCACCAAAAGCCGTCCGAAGGGGATCAGCCTTCGTATAATCAAACTTGATATGGCCGTGCGCGAAATCGAGAATTGCCTTCACTCGTGGCCAGCCGAACGGGGTGGAAGAAAATTGCGCCCACGCAAAGTCAGCTAGGTGGTCGGTATCGCAGTAGCGGCTGCCAAGTAGATAGACCAAGACGTCGTCGGGTAGATCCTTGATCTCGTGTTGGTAAGCATTCTGTGGAATGGGATCCCGCAGACCGCCGTCATAGATCTCGAACTCAGTCGATATTGTCGTAAGCCCGGCTGGCGCAACAATTCGGCTACAGGCATTGCCGAAGCCATCGATATATCCCCATGCCTCGATCGGTCGGTCGAAATTCAATGTCTGCTCGGTCAAAAGATCCGCGCGCCGGGACGGATGAATATTCAGGACGAGCAACATTGGGGTTGGTCGTTCGCACTCATATCCAAGATGAAAGCCGGCTCTTATTTTCATCATGAAGTTCCTTCGCGCCGGCGAATCGCCGTGAGACTTGGTTGTGCGGCAAACGCTCGGGTGAGCAATGCGTTCCGATCAGCTGATCTCAGCTAAAATACGATCGTCCGTGGTGACATTGACTTGGACGGACATGCCTTGGTAGTCAGCGGCTGTTCCGTCGTAACTTCCCCACAGAGGCATCGCTTGCTTCGGATCGCGCGCCACGCCAACACGGATGAGATCACGGTTGCCGACGATACCATTGGTCGGGTCAAACTCCGCCCAACCTGCGCCGGGCAAATAAATCTGGCACCACGCATGGGTGGAACCGCCGCCGAGTGTCGTCGATCCGTCACGGTCTGGAACGTAAATATAGCCGGTAACGAATCTTGCCGCGAACCCAAGTGATCTGGCGGCCTCCATCATCAGAAGCGCAAAATCGCGGCATGTCCCTCGACGAAGCCTCAGTGTCTCTATCGGCGCTTGCGTTCCATGCTCGTATCGTCGGGCATTGACGAAACCCTCATGGATAGCGTAGCACATCGTCATCAATAGATGACCAGTGTCGGTGGACTGTCCGATCCGCACGAATTGCCGCGCCCATTTGCTGACCTGCTCATCCGGGTCTGCATAGTGGCGTTGGATGGTTCGCTCTAGGTCAAGCGCTTCGTCTGCGTCGTATGAAAAAGGATAGGTCAGAGCCGCCTCGTCAATCTGCAGATCGATTGCGACGTGAGGCGTATGGTCAAGCCGAATAACGGTTTCGAAACGAAGCTCATCCGCGGGCTGCGCAAAGCCGATCACCGCGACACAATTTCCGAACACGTCGTGGATCCAGCGAATGTATTTTGGTTCCGGGTCAATCAGGAGACGGGAACTGAGCAATGTCTGATCGAAACTGTCTCTTGGTCTGAAGAGCAGCTTGTGGTCTCCGAACTCAACCGGCCGCTTATAGCGATAAGACGTGATGTGTCGGACGGAAAATATAGTCATCGATCACCGATGCGGTTTGTGAGGTCCAGGCCGAGTTAACACCTTTAACACTCACAGAGAGCAGATGCATCGTTGTATCGCCCCTAACAGCTTCATGACCTCGCCGAACAGATCGAGTGATTGCTGGCTCACATCGACTGGCGGGTGATCGTTGTCGCTGTTCTTGCGCTTGTTCTGCTTCGCCCGTTGTTGGGTTGGATATCCTTGATAGGATCAGGACATCCTCACGGCGTGGCGATGATTATCGCTGTCGGCATCAGCGGTCTTGGGCCGATCCGCCTGCAATCCGCAAAACTATTATTGACAGATTAGTCCATAATTGCTAGTTGTCGCGGCATGGCGAGACCTAGAGAGTTTGACCGCGACGCGGCATTAGAAAGAGCAATGCAGGTGTTTTGGGCGAAAGGGTTCGCTTCAACGTCCACCGATGATCTGCGTGAAGCGATGGGCATTGGCAGGCAGAGCCTATATGGCGCGTTTGGCGATAAGCGGACCCTCTACCTTGAAGCATTTGATGCCTACCTGCGGCGGATAGGCTCGGCTCATTTGAGCAGGCTTTCCTACGGCAGCCCGGTTGAAGGAATAGAAAATCTCTTGGCGGGGCTGGCGCCAGAAGATGATCGGGAACGCGAGCTGGGCTGCATGGGCGTAGGATCAGTGAGTGAATTCGGAACAACGGATCCAGACCTCAACCTTCGTCGCAAGGTATTGGGAGAATTACTCATTAGACATGTCGCGCGGAGGATTGTGGAAGGCCAAGAGCGCGGTGAGCTTGCTAGCAAGCTCGATCCCGACGAGACCGCCGCCTTCGTTCTCATGGCAATGACGGGATTGCAGATTGCCGCGCGTGGCGGCGCATCGGCAAAGGAGTTAAAATCGATGGCGCGGTTCGTGACCTGTCGACTGATGCCCTAAGACCCGCTTCCTAATCGAAGCGGGTATTTTTTCGATCAATTATGGACTGATGTGTCAAAAATTGAGAAACTTATGACACTCAACGAACGCAGGACCGCTCTCATCTTCGGAGGCGCGCGCGGAATTAGTGCCGCGTCGGCACGCAAACTTGCCGAGGACGGCTTCGACGTTGCCTTTACCTATGTGTCGCGGCCGGACAGGGCCTCCGAACTCGTTTCGGAGATCGAAGCTGGTGGACAACGTGCCATCGCGATCCAGGCAGACAGTGCTGACCCACAGGCCATTGAAGCAGCGGTACGCACGACTGTGGAAAAGCTGGGCGCAATCGATACCGTCGTTGTGAATGCTGGCATTCTACGCACTAACATGGTCGGCGAAGTTTCGCTTGAGGAGCTCGATCTCATGATCGATGTCAATATCCGTGGCGTGTTTCTCGCGATCCAGGCTGCGGCGGCGAAAATGAAGGATGGCGGCCGCATCATTACGATCGGCTCCAATACCGCCGAGCGGACCGGTATGCAGGGAGCAAGCGTATACCAGTTTACCAAGGCGGCTGTCGCGGCGATGATCAAAGGCTTGGCGCTTGATCTGGCACCGCGACACATCACCGTAAACAATGTGCAGCCCGGCCCGACGGATACTGACATGAACGCAGGCGCTTTGGAGTACCTGTCCGGGCGTAGCCCCATGAAGCGCGTTGCTCATCCCTCCGAAATTGCGGAGCTCGTATCCTATCTCGCTGGCCCTGGCTCATCCTACATGACCGGTTCCAGCTTGACGATAGATGGCGGCTGGGTGCTCTAGTGCGCGACACCCGATGATGAAGGCGATGCAGCCATATACGTGATGGCCGCATCGCCATGCTTGCCAGAGCCTCTTAGTCTGCTGAGGCATCTGCAAGCTCTGGGGAACCGTCACAGGGTTTAAGGCTTTCTAGCTGGTGTTTTGATGTGCGGTCGCGCGCTTGGAGAATTGGGATGTATCATTTGGGTCGCGTCATCGATCATATTCATCTTCGGGTCTCCGATCTCGAGGCCAGCCGTAGGTTCTATCGCGCGATCTGTGATGCGCTTCATCTTGAAGGCGTGTTTGAACATGGGCCAGATCACTTTGTGATTGATGAAATCTATGTGGATGCTGCCAGTGATTACGTGTCGCGAATCCACCTGGCGTTTCAGGCTCGCTCACGAGAGGACGTGGACGCGTTTCACCGGCTGGCGCTCGAAGCCGGAGGCCGTTCCAACGGTGCGCCCGGTCTGAGGCCATACCACGACAGATACTATGCAGCCTTTGTGTTCGATCCAGATGGGAACAATATTGAAGCCGTCTGTGATGCCCCAAGTTTCCGCAGCGCAGCTTCCGTCGTGGTCGAACGAACCTAATCGGTAAACGACCAACAGCGAGTAGCCAAATGGCATGGCTCGGTTAATCGACACGCTCTGCCCGGAATTTCCTTACTCGGGCAGCCGAGCCACACGTTTTGTCCGAACACCACCGCCGGTGACCGCCGCGGGACTGATCCAGAAATAGCCAGCCGCAGTTTCTTCCCTGACATACCCGAACTGGACGGCGCTGCTGCCGCGATATCAGGAGATCCACTGCTAGAGCGGCGATCCGATCTGCAATCGCAGTCATCGACATGGCAGATGCATCACTCCAGGTAACGCCGCCCTTGCCGTATTCCAGCCGCCTTTGCAGGGCTGCGCGTCGAAAAAACTCGCTCAGTTGGTCGAGATCGTTTTGATCACAGTGTGTCTCTCGGGCCTCCGCACTGAATATTCTGTGCAAGGCTTCTCTCAGGTTCTTGGCATCCTCGAGTTTGGCGCCTGCCAAAGCCGGACTGTCTGCCGCGTGCTCTAGCAAGAGATTGCGCTCCGATGGATCCAATAAACCAAGGCGAAGAGCCCAACCGACCAGATCCCCAAACGACGTCAGAAAGTCTGGACCCCACCTCTCGCCGCGACTGTCAACGGTATTGACGAAGTCGAGCGCTGTATGGCCACCGAGCAGACTGGTGTCGGCGATTGTTTTGAACGTCTCCATAGCGCCAATATCGTATCGGGGAACGATTTGAGCAAGGGTGTGTTGTAACGGTATAAAATGCTTTTAAGCGTTACACGCGAGGGTGCACGATGTTTGCCGGTTTAGACAAGAACAACGTCCGATTCCTTATGCTTTGCCTCATTTGGGGGAGTACGTGGATTGCTACGAAAGCTGGTATCGAGGTCGTGCCGCCGCTGGTTTTTGCGGGAACACGCTTTACCGCGGCAGGTGCCTTGCTCCTCATTTATGCTCTGACAAACGGCGCAGGAGCCGTTGTTCGGAGCGAGGACTTTATTCGGCTTTTCGCGGTGAGCATCTTTATAATTACCCTATGCTACGGGCCGCTGTTCTGGGGCATGCAGTATATTGATACAGGCACAGCAGCGGTCTTGGAAATGTCACTGACCCCGATTGCCCTTCTGTGCTTTGCCCTGTTGCTGCGTGAAGAGGCTTTGGGTGTGAGGCGCATCATCGCGATAGGGTTGGGGGTCGCCGGCCTAATCGTCCTATTCTGGCCATCCACGACAGTTGCTGCATTGCCTAAGCCGGAGGCCTTTCCCGGCGCAAGCTTGGTAGGTGGCATGGCGGTGGCGTCGGCTGCATTCACCTACGGCTACGGATCGGTCCTGGCCCGCCCACTTCTTCGTGCTTATCCAGCATTATTGATCGCAGGGATCACGACCTTCGTGGGGGGACTGGGCCTTGTCGTCGTGGCGGTGATATTTGAGACCGGTGCTATGACGGCGCTTTCAGGAGATTGGGGATCTATCGCCTGGATGAGCTGGTTTTTCCTTGTCGTCTTCGGCTCGCTGATTGGTTACACCAGCTACATGCGCCTCCTAAGAGATGTCGGAGCTTCAAGGGCAGGCAGCTATGCGTTTGTCTCGCCTGTCATCGCCGTGGGGCTTGGAGCGATGTTGTTTGCCGAGGAGGTTACACTGCTAGATATCATTGGCATCATAGTGATGCTCAGCGGCGCCTATCTCGCTATGGCGGATGCACCAAGGCACCGTAAATACACTGCCAGAGGTGATGCGTGATTGTGTCCACTGCCGCAGAAGAACTGGAACTACTGTCGCGCACGGGGTACACCGCGCTGGCTACACCGGCTGATCATCAGACGGAGGCAGCGTGGCTGATTCAAGGCGAACCGACCGCATAGCGGCTTGTAAAAGTTCTTCGCGATCGTGCGTGCCCCTATTATAAAGTCTGGCGACCGCTGCGGTCAGCCTGCCGATCGCGGCCGGATCCCGCACGACGCCTTGAGCGCGCGCGACCTCCTTGACGACACTCGCACAAAAGCGCGCATCTTCTTTCGAGATCGGTGCTGGCACCTTTTATCTCCCCAAGATGGCCCACCCCACGAATGGGGCAGGCCACAGCTTATTTAGAAGTCCATGCCCGGGCCAGCGGGGAGGGCGGGGGCGGCGTCCTTCTTCGGCTTTTCGGCGATCATCGCTTCCGTCGTGACCAGTAGGCCGGCAACAGAGGCCGCATCCTGCAGGGCGGTGCGAACGACCTTGGCCGGGTCGATCACGCCCTGCGCGTAGAGATCGCCGTACTCGCCGGTCTGGGCGTTCCATCCGAACGACAGATCGGTCTTTTCCCGGAGCTTGCCAACGATAATCGAGCCTTCGGCGCCGGCATTCTCAGCGATCTGACGCACAGGTGCCTCGATCGCCCGGCGGACGATGTCGATGCCAACCCGCTGATCGTCATTGGCAGTCGGGAGACCATCCAGCGCCTTGACAGCACGCAGCAATGCTACGCCACCACCAGGCAGAATGCCTTCTTCGACGGCTGCGCGCGTTGCGTGAAGGGCGTCATCGACGCGGTCCTTCTTCTCCTTCACCTCGACTTCGGTCGAGCCGCCGACGCGGATGACGGCGACACCGCCAGCAAGTTTGGCCAGGCGTTCCTGCAGCTTCTCGCGGTCGTAGTCGGAGGTCGTTTCCTCGATCTGGGCGCGGATCTGGGCCACACGTCCGTCGATCTCGGCCTTGGAACCGACGCCGTCGATGATCGTCGTATTCTCCTTCTCGATCGCCACTTTCTTGGCGCGGCCGAGCATGTTCAGCGTAACGTTTTCCAGCTTGATACCGACGTCTTCGGAGATGACAGTTCCACCCGTGAGGATGGCGATGTCTTCGAGCATAGCCTTGCGGCGATCGCCGAAGCCCGGAGCCTTGACAGCCGCAATTTTAAGGCCGCCGCGCAGCTTGTTGACGACGAGTGTTGCGAGGGCTTCGCCTTCGACATCCTCGGCGATGATCAGCAGAGGCTTGCCGGACTTCACCACGGCTTCCAGCACCGGCAGCAAAGACTGAAGGTTGGAGAGCTTTTTCTCATGGATGAGGATATATGGCTCTTCGAGCTCGACCCGCATCTTGTCCTGATTGGTCACGAAGTAGGGCGACAGATAACCCCGGTCGAACTGCATACCTTCGACGACTTCCAGCTCGGTCTCGGCGGTTTTGGCTTCCTCGACGGTAATGACACCTTCGTTGCCGACCTTCTCCATCGCTTCGGCCAGATACTTGCCGATCTCCTCGTCGCCATTGGCCGAGATGGTGCCGACCTGAGCGATCTCCGAATTGCTGGTGATCTTGCGAGCGTTGGTCTTTAGCTCCTTGACGACAGCATCGACGGCGATATCGATGCCACGCTTCAGGTCCATCGGGTTCATTCCCGACGCAACCGCCTTGGCGCCTTCCTTAACGATTGCCTGGGCAAGCACAGTTGCCGTGGTGGTGCCGTCGCCGGCGAGATCGTTGGTCTTCGATGCCACTTCGCGCAGCATCTGTGCGCCCATGTTCTCGAACTTGTCTTCCAGTTCGATTTCCTTGGCGACGGAGACGCCGTCCTTGGTGATGCGTGGCGCGCCGAACGACTTGTCGATGACGACGTTGCGGCCCTTGGGACCAAGCGTAACTTTTACCGCATTGGCGAGAACATCGACGCCACGCAGCATGCGTTCACGGGCATCGGTGTTGAATTTGACTTCTTTCGCAGCCATTTGTTCACTCCTTCAATAGGCAGCTTTTTGACTGATGGGCGGCAGTGCGTGATTACGCAACCTGCTTCTGCTCGGCCTGGGCTTCGATAATGCCCAGGACGTCGCTTTCCTTCATGATCAGCAGGTCTTCGCCGTTGATCTTGATTTCGGTGCCTGACCATTTGCCAAACAGAATGCGATCGCCCGCCTTGACGTCGAGCGCTTGGACCTGACCGGCTTCGTTGCGCGCGCCAGGACCGACGGCGACGACCTCGCCCTCGGAAGGCTTTTCCTTGGCAGTGTCAGGGATGATGATCCCGCCTTTGGTCTTATCCTGGGATTCAACCCGGCGAACGAGAATGCGATCGTGAAGTGGTCGGAACGACATGTTTTCCTCCATTGGACAAAAAAGATGACGCAAAATCCCCTGCCGGACCGGGTGACCAATCCGGGCGGGTGCGAACCTCGTCTGAGCGTTCGCGGGCAAAATCTATTTTCGAGATTTTTTGATTTCAAGAGGGTCGGCGAGAAAAATTAGCACTCAGTCATGGCGGCTGCTAAAACACTGCAATCGTTCGGTAAATTCGCCAAGAATAATGGTTCCATCTTGAAGCCGCTCATAATTTGGGTCACCTTAGCGTTGTCACGAAACGGAGATGAAGCATGCAATTCTCATCGGATCTGGAGCGTCAACTCAACGGCTACGGTCTCACCACCGCGCATATCCTCTATCGCATTCCCGATTACGAATCTGTCCTGCAAACCTACGTTTGGCAGCAGTACGATCTCGCACCGGACTTTCCAGAAATGCGCAAATTCCTTGACTTCTGGCGCGACAGCCTTGACGGACCGCTGCACTCCGTCCGCTATACACACCAGCGTCTGATCGGGCCTAACGAATGGCGACGGGTCGATGGCGAGTTCAAGCTTCACTGAACTCTTGATTTTGATATTTCCGCTTCCTAGCTGATCGACCGCCGAGGCGTTGACCTCGGTGTGAGCGCCGATTGCGTATGGAGTGACACCTTCATGGAAGAGAATATCAACATCATCAACAGCGCTGGTATCGATGAACGCGAAGAGATCATCGTCGATTTCGCCCGATGGCTTGAAGCAGCGTCGCAGGACGCACTGGTTTATGGCGAAGATCGCTTTGCCATGATGTCAGCCAGCATGGCGGAAGCGATGCGGGTCAATGCCGACGAGCTTGCTCGCGATAATCCTTAAAAGACAAAACGTGTGCTGCAGCAGGCCAGCGCGATGATGGCGCAGTTCGAGGCTGCCTATCCTCACCGGGTCATCAGTCGATCTGTTCACTGAGGATGATGAGGCAGACTTCGTCTCGGGCCGTGGTCGAAGCCGTGTAATTCGGCGGCGAGAATGCGAGCGACAAGATCGAAATCAGCTGAGCCTACTTGAGGCAAAATTTTTCGCGCCGCGGATCTTGCATCCAGAATTCTCAAAAACCAAATCGTTTGCCGCCAGCTGCTGAACATAGAGCTGGCCTTGCTGGAAGCGCCGTCTTTCGGCGCTTCTGTACCCATGTTGCTTCAAGGAGGATATGGCTATGGCAACATCTTACGACTACGCACCGCTGTTCCGCTCGAGCGTCGGATTCGATCGGGTCTTCAATCTTCTCGAAAACGCCCAGCGCGCCCGCTCGATCAGCGACTGGCCGCCCTATGACATCGTCAAGACCGGCGACGACAGCTACCGCATCTCGATCGCAGTCGCAGGCTTTGCACAGGATGATCTCGACATCACCTTCCAGTCCAACCTGCTTACGGTCACCGGCAAGAAGCAGGAGGCCTCTGCCGACGCCTACCTGCATCGCGGGATCGCTGGGCGCCCGTTCGAGCATCGGTTCGAGCTTGCCGACCATGTGCGGGTGAACGGCGCGAATCTGAGCAATGGTCTCCTGTCCATCGATCTTGTTCGTGAAATCCCGGAAGCCCTGAAGCCCAGGAAGATTTCGATCCAGAGCAACCCTGCTCTAACTTCGGCCGCTCCGGCTCAGATCGAAGCACATAAGGCGGCTTGATCGTTAAGTTCATCCACTAGGTCAGGGGTGCCATTGCGGTGGCGCCCGTCAACATTCCGGGTTGGAAAGGAGAGAGCGATGAAACCCGATATGTTCAGACAACCTGTCACCATTCTTGTCGGCTTGGGCTTCCCTGCGGAGGTTCGTGGCGTGCTAGATGCATACCGACACCTGGTCGAATGGCCGGTATCGTTCAGAGACGCGGCGCATTCGGTTGCCCTGAAAGCGTGTCGGGCGGCGCTTCACGGGGAAATCGAAGCAGAGACGGCACGCGGATTCTTCGCAGCATTTGCGGCGAAGCATGATCTGCTGGCTCCCGAAACGCCAGCGATTGCTGCCTCTCACATGCGACGCGACCGCGATCCCCACGTGCAATGAGGCGATGCCATGGAAAACGCCATCTTGCAGCAGGCGATCGACTGTGCAGTCACCATGGGCCCTGCCGTATTGATGCCAGGCATACAACTCCGGCGGCCGATCGATGTCTTGAGAACCCCATCTCTGTCGGTCGATGACAAGCGCGCCATCCTTGCTGCGTGGGCATCCGACTTCTATGCGGTTGATTCAAAGCCGGCTTTTCGACAATTGCCAGGGATGAATGAGGCCGTCTCAATCGACGAGATTCAGTCTGCGCTCAAAGAACTGGACGGGCTGCATCATTCGTAGAGGGGGCCCCCACGGGTGTTCCAGGTCGCGGACGCGTCCGAATTTCGAGCGACCCGCGACCGTTCTTGCTGGTGGTGGCTTATTCAGCGCTCTATGAATTCAGCACATTGGCCGTTACCGTTTATTTCGGCGCTGGCGTTCAACCCTTGCGCGCAGTCGAGGGCTGTCAAAAACTAATCGTTGACGGAACGTTACAATTCGCATACTGGTGCGTCATCGATCTTTTGCTTGCCGAGCTTTGTCTACCGCGTGATTGGCACCGCGCTTTAAGCGAACTTCTCTTTCAAAAATAGTTTTTCATCCGCGTCGCACGAGCTTCGCGGTTCCTCACTCTATGCTTTGAAAGGGTTCATCATGACCACTGGCACAGTAAAATGGTTCAATTCCACTAAAGGCTTCGGCTTTATCCAGCCTGACAACGGCGGCGCTGACGCCTTCGTTCATATTTCCGCTGTCGAGCGCGCCGGAATGCGCGAGCTGGTCGAAGGCCAGAAGATTGGCTTTGAACTCGAGCGCGACAACAAGTCGGGCAAGATGTCGGCCTGCAATCTGCAGAACGCTTAATCGGTATCTGCTTCCCTTTGACCACGGATGTACTGGCATCGCCGGAAGCAATTATCAGTTTAAGGCCAGGCTATTCGCCTGGCCTTTTTCGTTTGGCCTCACAGCCAAGATCCAGGATATTTAATGACAGAGACTTATAGTAAATCCCGCCAGCTGGCCGAGACCGCCTTCGGCAATCTCCAGACCGAATTTTTCGCCAAGAACAATGCGGCGGAAGAGCTCGAATCCGTGGCCCAGGCGCGCGATGCCAAGACGTTTAGGCTGCGCGAAGCTCGCCTCGCCAAGGAACAAGCCGACCGGCTGTCTGCAACATCTGCGCTGCTTGCCAAACGATCCAAGGCCGGCTGATCATCCCAAGTACGAATATCAGGACAAAAATTTGAGACACGCCAGAAACAATGAACTTACCGACCGACGCTCTGCTGCTGCGGACGCCAAGACAGCTCTTCTCACAGCCTACCAAGCTGCCCAAGCTGCAAAGACGGCGGCTGAGCCGTCACAGGCCACCAGACAGGCCGAGCTCCCTTGTTGAAGCGCGCGAGGCGCCCCGTGCGGAACGGGATCGACTGAAGCATGAGGAGCGTAACCGGGTCGAGACCCTTGCGGCTCAGGAACAGGCGGCCGTCGAGGCAGCAGCTGCTGCCGAGATCGAGGCGCGACAGGCGGCCGAGAATGCCTGGATATCACGGGTCGTTCAAGATGAGGCCGCTCGCAAGGTTGAATGCGACAGACGTTATGCCGCCCCGCAAGGCTCGGCAGGCTTGACGTCCACGCACCCACCCTCGGCTGGATGGGTCCGTAAATCAGGGCATGACCTGGTCATGCCCGAACTTACTCATTCCTCAGGAGCCAACCATGGCAGCGGACACGAACGAACTTCAGGCAATAGACACAGCTTGGCAAATCGCAATCCAGGAAATCCTGCGCATGGTCATTCGGGACATGTACCGCGCCGGCGGAGAGGAACATTTCAAGGAGCAGATCGCGCGCATCGAAGAGGCCGCGGTCGACAGCATCCATACTGATCTCCGGCTTCGGGGAACCACCGAATGGACCGAGGTGCTCGTCAAGGAACGGGCGAGCAATTTCGTCACCACGCTGCTCACCTCCTTTACCTTCGACCGCGCCTAAGTGACGAACTGTCATCGGCCACCAGTCGTTGGGTGAGTACGATGTTTGATTGAACTTCTTATGGCCCGGGAGGTTGACCTGTCAGGCGTCCGCCTAAATCAACCTATCGAATCCGTAGCAATACAAGCGGTCTTACGTGCAAGAGCACAGCGCAGAACGGCTCGCAGCTATCGTCGAGTGTTCCTTCGACGCGATCATCAGTAAGAATCTTACCGGCACGATCGTCAGCTGAAATAAGGCGGCCGAACGCATGTTCGGTTATGCGGAAACCGAGGCGGTCGGAAAGTCGCTCTATCTGATCATTCCCGATGATAAACGGGATGTAGAGGCGGACATCCTGCGCCGGCTGAAGATGGGCGAGGGGATCGAACCCTTCCAGACGACGCGCTGCCACCGAGACGGCCGGAAGGTCCCGATCTCGATTACCATCTCTCCAATCAAAAGCCGTGGCGGCGAACTCGTCGGCGCGTCGAGCACCCGTGAGGGAACACAGGCTTCGGTCACTGTTTCCGGCCGGGCGCGATTTAGCGCTGCGGAAGGCATCCGCACCGCTGTCGCATATGGGCCTCGCGGTCGCGTCCGACTGGATGTTTGCGCCGGAACTGGCAGACGGTACGGTGCGGCGCGTCCTTGAAGACTGGGAACTTCCACGGATCAATCTCTGGGCGGTCTTCCCGACCGGCAGGTTGGCAAGCGCGAAAGCGCGCGCTTTCGCCGGCTTCGCAGGATCGATCGTTACCGCGCAAAGCGTGTGACCGAGAATGACGGACGTCCTGTCCTTCAGCAACAACAGGTCGGTGGTTCGATACGGTTCAAGACCCTAACTAACCCGTTCTTCCCAGCAAGAGGGTTTGAAGAAGCAAGCCAAGCGACAACGAGCCGTCTCTCTCTCGGTTTCCTAGCCTGCCGTCCGCGTACAAGGACTCTGTCATTGAACGCAATGACCGAGATAAGACTGAACGAACGAACGGTTCTGTCGTGCGCATTGTCCTAAGCAAAGTCCCCGATTCGGCCTGCTCGAAAGACGATCTCGGGTTCTCCCTCTTCGCCCACAACTGGATCGCCTCGGCGTTTCCATACAGCGACGCCCGCGTGCCGGGTGGCAAAATCCTTAGCTTCCTCAATGGCGGCATCCTCGGTCGCGGCAGGGCGAGGATCGAATGCTGGCACCGGTTGGCCGCGGTCGTCGAGATCGAATGCAAGTAGATAGGTTGATATAAAGGTTCCGGGCATTCAGAGTGCTCCTTGATAGGGGAGGAACGTCCTGCGACATTCCCAACTCGCCCGCTAAGCTACGTGTTATCCGCCAATCGCTGCTGTCGGTTGACATCGGACAGCGCGTTCTGCTGATCGAGGAGGTATCGCTCCACGTCTCCACCACAAGCCTCCTTGATCTCGGCCACCGTGAACCCTTCTGCTTCTGCAGACTCCACCAAGGTTTTCACCTGATCGCGAAAGTCTGCCTTGTTCTCATGCAGGCCCGGGTCGTGAATGATTTCCTGTACGCGATCGTCCAGCCAATCGGTGATACCAACCATTTTTCAGGTTCCTTTCAGCCAATGCTTCAGTTTGCTGCCGGAGTGCGGCACTCGTCTTCCTCTCGAGTGGTCAAGGTGCCAAGCATTCTTCACAAATGCCGCAGCCGTCTTCGTCCATGGCGGAGTTGGGACGCTGGCGACAGCAGCAAAGGCAAATGGCCATGTCGTGTTGAGTGGCGTGCTGCGGAGGCAAAATCTCAATGTCAGCATCCGAAAACATCTCGGTTATTCCATCTTCCATCCCGATGCTCCCAAAGCGAAGATCGCGACTCGAAATAGGACCGGATTTTCAGCGAACAAGATGATTTCAGAGAGCTGGAAAAATTTTCGAGCGGGGTCTTGAACGACAAAATCCCAAAAACCAAATCGGTCAGCGCCGACGGCCCAATCAGGGGGGCGGCTAACCGAGGAGGCGGATTTAAACGCTTCCTTCCATGTTGCTTTACGGAGGATATGGGTATGAGAACTGAATTTGATTTTGCCCCGCTCTATCGTTCGAGCATCGGCTTCGATCGCGTGTTCAAGCTGCTCAGCAATACGCAGCGTCTCAACGCAATCGAGACCTGGCCGGCCTATGACATCGTCAAGACTGGTGAAGACGACTACCGCATCACGATGGCGGTGGCAGGCTTTGGCGAAGGCGATCTCGATATCACTCAGGAGCGCAATGTCCTGGTGATCAAAGGCGGGAAGGCTGAAGAGCTGCAGGGCGAATATCTCCACCGCGGCATCGCCGGTCGTTCTTTCGAGCGCAAGTTTGAGCTTGCAGATCATGTGAGGGTGGAAGGGGCCGATCTGAAGAATGGCCTGCTGACGATTGCCTTGAAGCGCGAGGTGCCCGAAGCGATGAAGCCGCGCAAGATCGAAATCGGCGTCGCTCCGGCCACTAGCGAACCGCTCCGGCTCGAAGCCGAACGCAACGTCGCTTGACCCGAACACCCAAGAAAAATTAGCGCTTGCTATCAGCCGGCCCGATCGAGGGCCGGCTTCAGTCATCAGTCGGTATCGAGCAAACGAAGGAGGTCGGTATGTTGCTCGCTCAATTTGACAAGCCCGTCTACGCACAGCGCCGGTATTTCGTGCAGGAGATCACCGGACTGGATGACGTGTTCGATTTTCTCGACGAATGGCCCGTGGAGAAGCGCACTCTCGCTTACGAGACCCTTGTTCGATACTGTCGTGAAGCGGCAAACGGGCATTGGCCGATCGACGCAGCCAGGGAGAACTTTCGAATTTTTCTGAAGCAGAACGATAAGCTAGCCGAGCTCGAAGATGTCCCGCCTCATCTACGGCGTGATACAAGCGCGAAGATTGGCGAGGCGTAACAGCCAGAAAAGCTGCGACGTTTCAAAGCTAGCGGCCGGCGTAGATCCTGTGCATTGTCTCTGCGGCGGCCTTTTCGACCGGGATTTCGAAGAAGATCTCCGGATTGCTTGCCAAAGCCTGAAACGTTCGCTCGATCAAGTCGTCTTTCTGTGGCCCTGCGAGATGGTAGCGCGCCGCGTAGCGGCCCAGCAGCGTTCTCAGTATGCGCTTGTCGCTCGTGGAAAGACCCCGGCTCTTGTTATCCATGTCTTCCTCCCTGATTTCACCGGTCTCGAAGGTCGACCCTTATTGGGGCCCTCGGTTATTCCGATAAGGCCCACGATAATTTCGGAGGTGTCTGACATCAACGAGCCGGCGCAGATGTAGGCTGCCGTGGGCGACAATGCTGGCCGGCACCTTGATTATCATACCCTAAAACACGCCTAACGCCGTGAAGCTCTTGTCTTTGGAGGAAAGATGGTAGCGGAACCGTATACGGCCGATGATCCCGAAACCCGCCTGGCGTTGTTCGACTTTGCCTTCGAGAATGCTCCGATCGGGATCGCTCTGGTCGATCTTGAGGGACACATCATTCGTGGCAATGCTGCCTTTGCCAAGTTGCTGTCGCTTCCCCTCGAAAAGGTGCTGGGAACGCATTTCAGGGACTTTACCCATCCAGAGGATATCGAGGCGGACCTCATCCTGTTTCAGCAGGTTCTGCAGGGAAGGCGGGACGGCTATACGATCGAGAAGCGTTACCTACGCCCATTTGGCGAGATCGTTCACGTCCTGATCCATGTTGCCGCGATGCGCGATGCTGCGGGCAAGGTCGTGCGCTTCATATCGCAGATCGACGATATCACCCGCCACAAGGAGCATGTACGCGCGAATTGCAATGGTCGATCCCTGGACGACATGTACTTTCGCGGAGCTTCGACTTTAGCCTGGCGCGGGCCTGCCTCAACTCTTCCCACGGCAGGTTTGTTCGTTTCAGATCATGTCTTTCGGGAGCACACAGTTTTCTTCAGGTCAATAGTTGCCAGTATGAGTAAACGTTTGGGGGCCGAGGAGGGCAGGGCGTCGAGTTGCTGCAGAAGATAATAGAGGTTGGCGACACCCCAGTGTTCTACGATCTGGCCGTTGCGAATGCGCATGGCATCGACAGTTTCGAACTTGATCTGGCGGCCCGTTGGCGCGATCCCAAGGACGACGCCCCGGTGCATGCCGTGATAGGTCTTGAAGGTCGTCACGATGTCGCCGTCGACCGCTTGCCAGTGAATTTCGGCGTGGAAGTCCGGGAAGGCTTCTCGCAGCGCGTGGTAAAGACGACGCGCTCCTTCCTTATCTGGCGTCCCGCCTGGCTGCGGTGTGTGGTCCAAAAAGTCGTCGGCGAAAAGCTCGTCAAAAAGTTCGAAGTTGCCGCCAGACTGCACTTCGAGTGTGTTGCGGCGGACGATTGCTTTCAATGCTTCAGCTTGGTCTGACATGGGATTTTCCTTTCAAGGTTCGGTGTCAGAGTTCAAAACCACCGATCGTCATGCCGCCGTCGACGGTCAGCATGTGTCCGGTGACATAGGAGGCGGCGTCGGAGGCAAGCCATATTGCCGCGGCCGCGATTTCCTCCGGCCTGCCTCCGCGTTTGGCGGGAATGGCGTTTTGAGCGAGTGCGGCAAAGGCGGGGTTCTGTTGGCTGTTTGCCACAACCATCGGCGTTTCAGTCCAGCCGGGCGCAATCGCGTTGACGCGGATGCCGTGTGCTGCGTTCTCCATTGCGACAACCCGGGTCAGGCCTTGCACCCCGTGCTTTGAAGCAGCGTAGGCACTCATGCCTCCCGGTCCCGTCAAAGCGGCGACGGAAGCCGTGTTCACGATAGAGCCACCACCACTGCGCTTGATCAGCGGGATCTGGTACTTCATCCCGAGAAAGACACTCTGCAGATTGACGGCGATGACCCGCTGAAAGTCTTCCAATGGATAATCTTCAATCCGTTTTGCAGGGCCGGTTATCCCGGCATTGTTGAAGGCCGCGTCGAGCCGACCGGATGCGGCATCGATCTGTTCGATCCATCCGACAGCCTGAAGCTCGCTCGCGACATCGAGCTCGGTCGTGAACGCCCGGCCATCGTCGGCGCGGATGAGCTCTGCCGTTTGGGTGAGACCCTCGGCATCGCGATCAGCCAGATGCACTGTCGCGCCGTCGCGAGCGAGCCCAAGTGCTATCGCCCGACCGATCCCAGAGCCTGCACCGGTGACCGCGACGACCTTGTTTGAGAAAAGCGAGGACATGACTTCTCCTTGCCAGCCGATCGCAATCGGCTGGTCTGGTTGGAGCTGAATTTTAAGAGTGAGTTAGGCGGGTTTAGTTGCGGGCAGCGACGAGAGCAGCTGCAGTGCGGGCGACGATTTCGCCCTGATGGAAGGCACCGGCGAGATCGATCTGCGAAGGCTGGCGCGACCCGTCGCCACCGGCAACTGTTGTTGCCCCATAAGGAGCGCCACCGACAATCTCTTCGCTGCTCATCTGGCCCTGGTGGCTATAGGGCAGGCCGACGATGATCATGCCAAAGTGCATGAGGTTGGTGATGATCGAGAACAGGGTGGTTTCCTGGCCGCCGTGCTGGGTGCCCGTCGAGGCGAACGCTGCGCCCACTTTGCCGTTGAGAGCGCCCCGTGCCCACAGGCCACCGGCCTGGTCGAGGAAGGCCGCCATCTGCGACGACATCCGCCCGAAGCGTGTGCCGGTATCTGAAATTCACCGACGAAGGGGTCTTCAACTACTTCGCAGCCGACCTGCCTCGCGACGAACAGGAACTGATCGCAGCGACACAGGGAGCGTTTGGCGTCAAGGCGATCGCGACCCCACTGACCCAGGCCGCATGGCACACTGTTCCCTCTTTCGAGGTCGTCTCGACCGATGACAAGGTGATCCCGCCCCAGCTCCAGCGAGATCAGGTCAAGCGCCTCAAGGCGACAGCCATCGAGGTGGCTGCCAGTCATGTCGTCATGCTGTCTCACCCGGACGTAGTGGCGAAGCTGATCATCGAGGCTGCGAAGTAACTCCAAAGCCATGGTGGGCCGTTTTCGTCTCGGTCCACCATGTCCATCAATCTGCTTCTCGCCTTGGAGATCCGCGATGACGCATATTCTTTCCACCCGCCCGTTGGCCCACTATCGTCTTCGGGTTGTTCAGGCTGATGCTGCCACGGCAGACGTTCCGGCAGCACTCACCCGCCCGGCGCTTTCGTTCGCCACCACTGTCGCTGCGATCGTGCTGGTCGCCATCGATCTTCGTCCGGGGATCGTTTCGATCGGACCGCTGCTGCCCCATATCCGCCAGGAGTTTGGGATGTCCAACGCCGAGGCATCCCTGCTGACAGCCATTCCTGCAATGCTGATGGGTTTGCTTGCGTTTCCCACTCCTTGGCTCGCCCACCGATTTGGCCGCGACAGGGTCATTCTGACCGCGCTGATCGTCTTGATGTTGACGACGATCCTGCGCGCCTTCTCCGGCTCGGTCCTCATGCTTCTGGCTTCCACTGTGGGAGTAGGAGCGGGGATTGCGATCGCAGGTGCATTAATCCCAGGCTTCGCAAAGAAGAGTTTTCCGAAGCAGGCAGCGGTTCTGATGGGGATCTACGCATCGTCACTGGGCCTTGGAAGTACGCTTGCCGCCGACCTGACCGAACCGCTTGCAAATCTGAGCGGCGGCTGGAGGTTCGCTGACGGCATCCTTGCAATTCCTTCCCTCACGGCCATAGCCGCTTGGATCATGGTCTCTGCTGCTGAAGGTAGAACACGGGCGCTCGTCAACGAAACGTCAACATCGGCGCGGCGCCGTCTTCCTATAGCCAATCCTGTTGCGTGGCTGATTGCCCTCTACTTTGCTGCCAACAACATCCTGTTCTTCGGGTTCGTGTCGTGGACAGCGCCAATATTCGGTGAATTGGGCATGAGTGCCACCGCTGCGGGGCTTCTGTTGGCAGGCTTCACTGCTGCCTTCATGGTCGCCAATCCATTGGCCGGCTTGATCAGCCGCAATGATGACCGTCGCATCGTGATCGCCCTGTTCGCGGCATTGGCCCTTGTCGGCGCGGCAGCCGTCGCGATTTCGCCAAACCTCCTGCCGTTTTTCTTCATTCCGATGATTGTTTTCGGTGTGGGCGGATCATTCACGCTCGCAATGATCCTGCCCCTCGACAACGCGGCGGATGCCCACGACGCCAATGGCTGGACGGCGTTCGTCATGGGGATTGGCTATTTTGCCGGGGCGCTTGGCCCGCTGCTGCTGGGGATCCTTCGTGACACCACTGGCGACTTCAGGCTCCCTCTCTGGGTACTCGCTGCTGTGGCACTGCTGATGTTCGCTCTCTCACCCTTCCTGCTGCCGCATCACCACCGTCGCGCACAAGCATAACATTCTCCCCAAATAGCTGGCCTAAGCCCGCATCAAACGGCTGCCTCGCGGGTGGCGATAACCTCACCAAACTCAAGGAAAAGATCATGATTGAAAGCGAAGTCGTTCTCATCACTGGCGGCAGCACAGGCATTGGAGCGGAGGTCGCCAGAACTCTGGCGGCAAAGGGCGCAAAGGTTGCGATCGCGGCAAGGCGCGAAGACAAGCTCGATGCGGTCCGTACCGAAATCGCAGCGCAGGGCGGTGACATCCGGGCGTACGTGATGGACGTTACCGACAAGCATCAGGTCAAGGCTGTCGTCGACGCGGTGGTTCAAGACTTCGGCCGCCTCGATGTGATCATAAACAATGCGGGCATCATGCCGATCCGGCCAATGTCTGAAGTCAACACGGACGAGTGGGACGCGATGATCGACGTGAACATCAAGGGCACCCTCTACGGGATCGCCGCCGCCTTGCCCATGTTCCTCGCGCAGCAGAGCGGCCACATCATCAATCTTAGCTCTGTCGCAGGCATCAAAGTCTTTGCGCCGGGCGGTACCGTCTATTCCGGCACGAAGTTTGCGGTCAGCGCGATCTCAGAGGGGCTGCGCATGGAAGTCGGAAATGCCGTTCGTGTCACCTCGATTGAACCGGGCGCCGTTGAGAGCGATTTGAAGCTGGGGACGACGGGCACCGCGCGCGATACGGTGCACGGCTTCTACGAACAGGCCATCCCGGCATCGTCCGTCGCGCGTGCCATTGCCTTTGCAATCGAGCAACCCGATGACGTCGATATCAATGCGATTGTGATCCGTCCCACAGTGCAGGAATTCTAGTCAGCTGGGGCTTGGGCGATCAATTCTCGTCCGAGCCTCACCTTCAATCCCGGAAGTCGACAGGAGGGCGTCACGGATATTAGGCGTCCCGTAAGCACCTAGATGAAACACTGTAAGTTGTCACAACTGTTATCCCGCACACGGTTGAAATAGGGAGTCGACGGTTCGTATCGGTTCAAGAGCAAGTCAGTTGCGTCGGCGGTGACGCTGCGATCCTCATGAGCCGAAGCCATCAATCAGATCCTAACTGGCAGTCAACGCTGATTCCTGGGCCAAGGGTCTTGCTGGAGCAATGGTACTCCTGGTGATGCGGGCCTAAAATATCCCATGAAACAATAACCTCGTTGTGGAGTTACTCGCTCAGCATTTGAATGAGGTTGCATGTGCCAGATAGCCCAGTCCATGGCGACAAGCCTACGGCCGCTGCTCCACAGGGGATTCGTGATTACAAGGAGCTATCCGCCGCTGCATTTGAGAGAACGCGTATGCCGCTTGTCCTCACTGATGCCCGCCATCCCGATCACCCGATCATTCTTGCCAACAAGGCGTTTCTCAATCTGACGGGGTATGAGAGTAGAGAGGTACTTGGACGCAACTGCAGGTTTCTGCAGGGAGAGAATACGGATCGAACTGTTGTCGACCAACTTCGATATGCGATAGCCAGTGAGCTTGAGGCTACGGTCGACATTCTGAACTATAAGAAAGACGGAACGGCGTTCTGGAACGAGTTGCATATCAGCCCGATCAGAGATGACGATCAGCAGCTTGCCTACTACTTCGCCTCTCAGCTGGATGTGACTGATTTCCGGAAGATGAAGGAACTCGAGGCCTCCGAGCGTCGGTTGTTCATGGAGGTTGATCATCGAGCGCGAAATGCCCTCGCGATTGTGGAAAGCATTGTGCGTCTAAGCCGAGCAACTGAGCCGGCGGCTTATGCCATTGCGGTGCAGCGCCGCGTTCATGCGATTTCAACGGCGCACACTCTCCTTTCCGAAGCAGGTTGGGTTGCTGTCGACCTTCGTAGACTGATCCTGGCGCAGGTTCCGGATCCCCAGCAGAATGTCTGTGAATTCAAAGGGCCTGTCCTTTTTATTACGCCGGACGCCGTGCAGCCTCTCTCTCTCGCTTTCCATGAACTGGCAACCAACGCGCTGACGCATGGGACGGCGGCCGTCGGTAGGGGGTCTGTTGCCGTCGCATGGGACATTCAGCCGGGTGGCAGCGTCAAAATTACTTGGGCCGAGGAAACCCAACATTTCCGCGGCGATAAACCCAATGAAGGGTTCGGCACCAAGATTGTACGAACTCTCGTCGAACGACAACTTCATGGGCAGGTGGCCTGGAACTGGCGTGACAGTGGACTTCGTATCGATATCCACATTCCCCAAAAATTGACCCGCAGCTCGTGAGCCGTTGTCGCAGTCGCTGAAGGGTTGTTGCGACCGACACTTTGACTGTTCAGTAGTCACTAGCCGGTTAAGACGCCTACCAGCCTATTGTCGTGATCCCGCGGTGTGTGTTCAACAGCCGAAACTTCTCGCATCACCTCAAAATATCATGAGCGCTTGTGGAACTATGGCTGCCCGCGGCGGTTCGCACCGCGATGAAAGGTGAACCAATGACCGATAAAAAGCCTGACGCGGAAAGCGATGCCGGCAGAACTGGCGAGAACGCTGACGAAAATCGCAAAAAACTCGCAGAGGAGGCGAAGAAGGGCATAGATAAGGCAATGGGCAGAAAGCCACCCTCATCCTCTTAGTATCGAGATGGGTATCAACCGTCCGGCAAAGTTATTTGTCCAAGGCTATGCATACCTGAAACTAACAGCTCTGCTCAAATTTGCCCTCGTGATTGGTGGACAAGAAGGTCTCATGGTCGATGAAAGTTCGAAAATGCTGTTACGTGCTGCTGCGGCCCACATACGACGGCAAGAGATACTGGCTTTTCGATCAGCGCTCTCCGTCCATCTCGCTTCAATACGGCAAGCGAAGACAAAATATTACACTGGTGTTGAAGATGACGACTTTTGCGCCGGCCATGCCTAGCCGTCTGCGCAGTTACGAAACCGTCACGCCAACCGTCGCGGATATCTGAAACAAATTAGATGATAGGGATCTCAAATGCTGGTCAAGGCAATCCTTTTCGATATCGATGGGATCGTGTCCCATGGAGTGGTGTAGCTGGATTTCATAGCCATCGGTGATTTCCGGTAGGGTCGGGTTGCTTAGAGCCAACCTGAGGGACACCACCGATGACCGACGACATGATGAACCTGCGCTCACTCGTTGAGAAGAGCGCCGACGCCGATTTGCTGCGCGAGATGATCGGCTTTGCTGCCGAGAAGCTGATGGCGCTGGAGGTCGGCACGAAGACCGGTGCGGGCTATGGCGAGAAGAATGGCTTCCGACTTGCCCAGCGCAACGGCTACCGCGACCGGGACTGGGAGACACGGGCGGGCACCGTCGAGCTGCGTATTCCCAAGCTTCGTACTGGCAGCTATTTCCCGAGCTTCCTGGAGCCGCGCCGGATGGCGGAGAAGGCTCTGACGGCTGTCATTCAGGAGGCTTACATCCAGGGTGTTTCGACCCGCTCGGTTGACGACCTCGTTAAGGCCATGGGCATGTCGGGCATTTCCAAGAGCCAGGTCTCCCGGCTGTGCGAGGAGATCGACGAGAAGGTGAAGGCCTTTCTCGACCGGCCTATCGAAGGCGAATGGCCCTACCTCTGGATTGACGCGACGTATTTGAAGGTCCGGCGTGGCGGGCGCATCGTCTCTGTTGCTGTCATCATTGCCGTCGGCGTCAACACCGACGGCCGACGCGAAGTGCTCGGCATGGAGATCGGCACGTCCGAGGCCGAGGCGATCTGGACCGAGTTTCTTCGAAAGCTGACCAGGCGGGGTCTGCGTGGCGTCAAACTCGCCATCTCAGATGCGGATGAGGGCATCAAAGCCGCAGTATCGAAGGTGCTCTGCGCCACCTGGCAGCGCTGCAGGGTCCATTTCATGCGCAATGCTTTGGCCCATGCTGGAAAGAGCGGACGGCGCGTCGTCTCCGCCTTCATTGCCACGGCTTTCGCTCAGGACACGCCGGAGGCGGCAAGCACTCAGTGGCGCAACGTCGCCGACCAGATCAGGCCAAAGGTCCCGAAGCTCGCCAGTCTCATGGACAACGCTGAACAAGACGTACTCGCTTACATGACCTTTCCCAAGCAGCATTGGGCCAAACTTCACTCGACCAACCCCATCGAGCGACTGAACGGCGAGATCAAGCGGCGGACCGAGGTCGTCGGCATCTTCCCCAACGACGACGCTATCGTGCGCCTGGTCGGTGCGCTGCTGCTGGAACACAACGATGAATGGGCCGTCCAGCGATCTCGCTATATGACACTGGAAACCATCGCCACGATGAGCGATGATCCACTCATCAGCCTGCCAGCAGCAAGCTGATACTCATCCGGCCCTCTGGGATGAGCCGTGGTCGTCTAAGCTACACCACGTCCTGGGACATGATCATCGATGGCACGCTCGTGGACAGCAACGACCTGCACGTGCTTGCCTGGCGCGAGGCATTTGAGAGCATCGGAATAACCTTCTCAGAACCGGAAATTCATGCTCAGATCGGCAAGGGTGCCGATATGCTGATACCCGCGCTCGTGCCGGACCTTGATGCCGCGACATGTCAGGAACTGGGAAAGTTGCAGGGCGAGATTTTCCGTCGCAAGTATCGCGCGTCTGTCAAACCGTTCCGGCACGCTTTCGAGCTGCTTGCACATTCCAGTGAGTGTCAGCAGCAGGTCGTGCTGGCCTCTTCGGCTTCGCAGGATGATCTCAGTCACTATATGGAAGAACTGAATATCAGGGAGCTCGTGGCCGCCACGACAAGTGGCGGCGAAGTGGAAAACACCAAACCGTCTCCCGATATCTTTTCGACCGCGCTGGCAAAATTGAAGGGTGTTACGGCCGAGGAAGTGATGGTGGTGGGGGATTCTCCCTACGACGTCGAGGCGGCCCGCAAAATTGGCATTTCCACAGTGGCGTTGCGGTCCGGAGGGTTTGCGGATGAGCTCCTGCGGAATGCTGGCGCGATTGCCATTTACGATGCCGTCGCTGCGCTGTTGTCGGATTACGCCAACTCCCCACTGGGTCATCATAGCGACTGACCGCTCTTGCCCTGTGGGACAGCGAGAAGCACGGTGAGTGAACTATCGGAAGACGAGATCGCTGTGCGCCGCATCCGACGAGCCGAGCGCCGTCAAAAACAGCGCGATGCCAATGTCACGCGCGCAGCCAGAATGCACGAACTTCGCATATCGCGGCCCACGCTCGAACCAGTGGCGTCTGACCCGGTATCCGGATGCGTCCATATCGGCTGCTCCGGGTGGTATTACTGGCATTGGAAAGGGGCCATGTATCCCTCCGACGTGCCATCGAGCCAATGGTTTTCGATCTACCAGGGCCGTTTCAAAACGGTCGAGCTGAACGCGCCGTTCTATTCCTGGCCGACAGTGGGTGCGGTTAAGACGTGGATCCGCCAGGGCGATCCGGGATTCATTTACTCGATCAAGGTCTGTGAGCTCATCACCCACATCAAGCGTTTCGATGAAACGGAAACCTTGATCCGGGATTTTGGTTACATCGCGGATATGCTCGGGCCTCAGATGGGGTGTTTCCTGTTCCAACTCCCACCTAGCGTCCGATATTCAGCCGAAACTCTTCACTCGATCCTTTCTCAGCTTGATCCGCGGCGTCGCAATGTCGTGGAATTTCGTCATAAAAGTTGGTGGAATGCGACGGTGTACGAAGCTTTCTCGTCCGTGGGTGTAATATTCTGCTCTTGCAGTGGCCCGAGGTTACCGGACGAACTCGTAAAGACCGCCGATGACATCTATGTCCGCTTTCACGGTGTGAGCCAGTGGTATCGTCACGACTACAGTGATCAAGAACTGCAGGTCTGGGCCGACCGAATTTTGAGCTCGTCTGCGAAAACCGTCTGGGTGTATCTCAACAATGATCGCGACGGCCATTCCATCAGGAACGCGCAACGCCTTGCGGAGATGTTAAACGAGAAAGCAGGATAGAGAAGTCAGTCATCGCTGATCGAGGGCAGATGGAGTTCGACCTCGCGGCGCTGCTTCGCCTCCATCGGCTCAACCTTGATATCCCAGAATTCCGAAGCCTCCTTGGGTTCGTCCTCCCATAGCCGCGTGTTGACGATGTTGTCGTCGACCTTAGCTCGCCGTTTGCCGCCTAGCCGGAGATATTCCTCGGCCAATTTCAGAGACGGAGTCTTTTCCTCCTCCCCGCCGTCCGCAGTTTCTGGCGCTTCGATAGCTGCAAGAACGGCGGCAAGCCTGTCGTGTTGTGGTCCCCTCGGCTCTTGCGCCAAGAATGAATCGACAGTGCTTCGTATTTCATGCCCACCCGACGCAGGATTTCCTCGATGTAGAACAAAAGCTTCACTGCTCTGCTCGTTACGTCCGAGGAACCATCGGTCACCGTTGGAACTCGTGGCAAATTCTTTCAGATTTTCCACTGCTATCATCCTTTCTCGGAACGTCGGGCTTCAGGCGGCAACGCTGGTGGCGCACCTGTCTGTTGTGCCCGAGCTTCTTTCAAAGATATTAGTCGTTGTGCCCTCTCGTCCCACAAGACGAGTTTCACGCAGGCAAGGCTGTCACGAAGGCTGATCCGGCCCACATTCGCCAGTTCGGGGTAATCCCGTAGAATTTCGGGTAATCTGTAGAAGGGCACTTTGCTCGACAGATGGTGGATATGATGCATTCCGATGTTTCCAGTGATCCATCGCAGTGGCGCGGGGAGATTGTAGTAGGACGCTCCATGCATAGCTGCGTAAGGGAAATTCCAATCCGGCGGCCTCGACCAGTGCGTATCCTCGAACTGATGCTGAACGTAAAAAAGCCAGACACCGGCGGAACTGGCAATCAACACGATTGGCAGATGAACCAAGAGGAAAGGTACAAGTCCCACCGCCCAGATCAGCACGACAGCGAGCGCTGCAACAACGGCGTTCGTGGCGAGTGTCGACACCCAGGGAAGGGCGCCTGAGCGCATCAGTCCGAAAGGTAATCTTTGTTTGAACAGAAACAGGAATGCCGGGCCGAGACCGAACATTACGGCAGGATGCCGATAGATCCGATAACCGACCTTTCCCCGTGCAGACAGGGAATGATATTCGCGAACAGTGAGGGTCGTAATATCGCCAACCCCGCGTTCGTCGAGATTGCCGGCCGAGGCGTGGTGCTCGGCGTGGGCTCGACGCCAGTAATCGTAAGGTGTCAACGTCAGGACGCCGATCGCTCTTCCGGTCCAGTCGTCCCAGCGACGACGACCGAAGAGGGAGCCATGCCCGCAGTCGTGTTGGAGCATGAAAAGCCTCAGCAGAAATCCGGCCGCCGGCACGATTAGAACCAGGCCTGGCCAGAACTCAAAATAGACGGCAAACCAAGTGCCGAGCCAAAGCAGCAGGAACGGTACGACTGTTACTGCAAGCTCGTAGACGCTGCGACGAACATCCGGCTGTCGATATTTCGCGAGGATCTTCAGCCAAGCTTTTTCGTTTGAGCCTGACTGTAGATCTGATGTGCCAGTCGCGCTCATTATTAAATTGCCTCAGTTTGTGGATGAAATTCCGTTTAGCGCGCAAGACTTTACGCGGTGCGAAGGATGGTGCGGTCCAATTACGATACGAAACGATGCCAGTGTTACATCCCGTCTCGTGTTCGCATGCGGCATGCGCGAAGCCCCGTAACGGCTTGCGGCGGTATTGGGGAGAGAAGGTAGCTCTCGCTCCCGCTCATGATGACTGCTAGCCGCGAGAATTCTGCTCGTTTGGCTCGGCGGGATCGTAGTTCAGATCGAAATTCTTCTCAGGCTTTTTCCCAGGTGGGTCACGATGAACTGTCGCATCTTCCGAACCCGTGATCACGGTAGGTTTTGCACTGTGAACGCCGGTCGCTTTACGGTCTGCCTGCGAGGGCGCGTACTGGCCCTTGGCATCGTCTTCTGGGTTGCTCATATTTCCATCTCCTCGTTAGAGACGTCGAACATCCCATTGGTTCACGAGTTCCGCGGCTTGAGAAAATATCTTTGCCCGATCACAGGTCGTGAACTCCGGGGGGCGAAAGCGGATGAAACCGTGTTTCGATATCTACCTCAACAGTGTCCGCGAAGCGCTCATATCGTTTCGAATGGTTGTTGCCGCAATCGCCGCCTGCCCCATGGCGCTGGCTATCTGATCAAGGCCGGGCACCACATCTCCGGCAGCATAAAGCCCAGCAACGGTCGTCCTTTGATGAGAGTCGACCTGAATGCAGCCTGCATCGGTGAGGCTAGCGTCTAGAGTTTTGGCCAACTGAGATTGCGCCATCGATCCCATTGCCGCGTATATCGACGAAAACGGCAGCTTTCGACCTGACACTTCAGCGACTATCCTGTCGGCCTCGATTTCAAGCATACTGATCGGTCCGATCACATGTCTAACTTTATAGGCAACTAGTCTCGAAAGCTGCTCGTCGGATAGGAGATGGTTCTCCTCCGGTGAGATCAATGTGACGTGCTGAGTGTAGCTTCGAAGGAAGGTCGCCTCAGCGAAACCGTTCTCTCCGGTACCGATGACGCCAACAACCGTGTCAGTCACTTCGTATCCATCGCAGACGGGGCAGTATCGGAGCAATCCTCGCGACAAAGCTTCCTTGTGAAGGCTTTCCGCCATGGCCGGCCTGTGGTTTACAACACCCGTCGCCAAGAGAACCGATTGCGCATGGACAAGTCTTCCGCCGGCTAAGGCCGAGAAGCCAGAAGGACCGGCCGTGAGGGAGGTAACGTTTCCTACCCGAAACTCCGCGCCATAGCGTGATGCCTGGCTGCGCATTATGATGACCAGGTCGCTGCCGGCGATCCCGTCGGGATAACCTGCGTGATTATGTGTCATCGGAATAGACATGGCGCGTCCCTGGCCACGATCAATGACAAGGACACGCAAGTGAAAACGCGCGAGATAGATTGCGGCGGTAAGACCGGCTGGTCCCCCGCCGATGACCAGGCAATCATACATCATGAACCGCGGCTCATGCTGTTAGAACCACTTTTATGCAGTTATCCTTCTTATCCCGGAAGGTTTCGTAGAGGGCTGGACCGTCCTCAAGTTTGGCACGGTGGGTTATAATAAAACTCGGATCGATCTCGCCTTCCTCGATGCGCCGTAGGAGATCGAGCGAGTAACGATTGACATGCGTCTGCCCGGTTCGAATGGTCAGCCCTTTGTTCATTGCTGCTCCAAAGGGAATTTTGTCTAGAAACCCACCATAAACCCCAGGGACCGAGACGACACCACCCGGACGGCATGCCATGATCGCGGCGCGCAGAGCGTGAGGGCGATCGGTCCCAAGCAGTGTCGCGGCTTTTACCTTATCGATCACGGCGTCGAAAGATGCGGTGGCATGGGATTCAGCGCCGACAGCGTCGATGCACTTGTCGGCGCCGTGACCGCCGGTCAATTCCTTGATCCTGTCTGGGATGGTCGCATCCTCATCGTCGAAATTGATGATCTCGGCGCCAGCTTCCTGAGCCATTGCGAGTCGCTCGGGGACATTGTCGATCGCAATCACGCGAGCGGCACCTTGCATTAGAGCACTCTTGATGCAGAACTGACCCACGGGTCCGCAGCCCCAGATGGCAACGATATCTGACGGTTCGATTTCGCAGTTGGCTGCCGCCATCCAACCTGTCGGAAAGATATCGCCAAGGAATAAAGCCTGCTCGTCGCTCATACCGTTTGGAATGATAATCGGCGAGACATCGGCATAGGGAACGCGGACGTACTCCGCCTGGCCGCCGGGATATGCGCCTGTAAGATGGGAATAACCAAAGAGGCCGGCCGTTGGATATCCGAAGGCCTTCGTAGCATTGTCGGCGTTTCGATTGGTCCGTTCGCAAACCGACCAGTTGCCTTTCAAGCACTGCTGGCATTCGCCGCAGCAGATCGTGAAAGGTACAACGACGCGATCGCCGACCTTGAGCTTTTTGTTGTCCCGACCGACATCGACAACTTCACCCATGAATTCGTGGCCAAGTATGTCGCCTTTTTCCATAAATGGAATGTATCCGTCCATGAGATGGAGATCCGAGCCGCAAATCGCACAAGCAGTCATCTTGATGATGACATCTCGGCCATCCTCGATTTTGGGATCTGGGACGCTGTCGCAGCGTATATCGCCCTTACCGTGCCAGCAAAGTGCCTTCATTTGAATGTCTCCTTTTGAACATTGGGTCAACGGCGCCCAATGCGCGGATTTACGGGTGGGTACGAGAGTGCGACCAAGTGAATGGTGGAGTTTGGCAAACGGAGACCCGGCGGGAAGTCGGGGATGTGCCAAATGATCGGCGCCATCTGCAGAACCATGCTTCGCATCGAAAGCAGCTATTAGACGCCTGCGATGTGACGCTTGTCGTCGGTTCTTAAAATGCCTCTCGTGCCGGAAACCCCACCAAACCATGACGCGGCAGCACCGAGTGCCAAGGCAAGGAAGCCAAGGATTGCGCCTGTTGCTACCGTCGTGGCAGCGATATCGGCGGCCTCCGTGGCCTGCTTTTTGGCCGCTTCAATGTTGTCGTGGTAGGTCTTCTCATACTGTTCGACTTGTAGTCTGGCCTGATCCACAGGGATACCTTGGGCGCGTGAGACTGCATCGGCAGCGCGTGTCCGGGCGTCCTCAGCCGCTGCTTGATCCCCCGTCATGGCCGCCTGGACAGCAGCAACTGCTGCGTCTTGCAGGGCCTTGGGATCATTTCCTGTCGATCCGCGGACCTGCCGTACTATTCCGGCCATCGGATCGGTTGCGCTGGAAATCGCCGGGGCACTTGCTGCCACAGCGGTCGCAGCCGTTTGTCCGGCTCCGCTGATAACGCTCGAAAGCCCTGAAAACGCGCCGCCGATCAAAGCGCCAATTGACGTGGTCAACATGAATAAGACGACGAGCGTGGTCACAGCCCAGGTCGTCAGACCATGGAAACCACCGGTCGACTTGTCGGGTCGCCCCGATATCCTGCTGGCTATATAGCCACCAATGAAGGCTGAAACGATCCCCGCAAGCACGAACCAAATGCCCCCTGCTATCGAAGAGGTAGACGCTTCCGGGTTATCGGAGGTGGTCGGGTCGAGTACGGCAGCACCGATACCAACGCCCAGGAGGTTAAGCAAGAACTGGGCGGCGAGAGCGATCGCAACACCAGCGAGAACCGCTCCCCAAGATATTTTATACAACGCTACGCCAGAGGCGAAGCCGCTATCGCTATCACGGGCTGGAATAGGAACTGTCATAGGAATTCTCCTGGATCGCTATCGATATTCGGAGCTCGCTAACATGCAGCCAAGGAAGGAGTTCCATGCCCTCGAAATCAAGTTTGATATTGAGCGAACGCACTTCAGAAAAAAGAGAGGCCGCCGTGCGGCGGCCTCTGATCAGTGAGGTCGGAAGAGTATCTAAGCGACTTTCTTGGCACCCTTGGGATTGGCTGAGGCCTCCCCCAATTGGGTAAGCAGCTCGTCGGTCTTCAATTCTTCCTGCAGATTGGCATCCAGCAGCGGGACTGCGTCCGCGAGGCCCAGCTGATTGGCCCAGCTTTTCAACGTGCCATAGCGCGCGATTTCGTAGTGCTCGACGGCTTGCGCCGATGCGATCAATCCTGCGTCAAGGGCGGGCGATCCCTTGAATTCTTCCATGATCTCCTCGCCTTCAGACAGAATACCCTGGATCGCCTCGCAAGTCTTGCCACGCGCGGGCTTGCCGATTAGTTCAAAAACCTGCTGGAGGCGTTCGATTTGACCTTCTGTCTGGTCTTTGTGGGTCAGAAAAGCTTGCTTGCCCTCAGTGGATTGGGCGGCACGTGCCATCTTGGGCAATGCCTTCAAGATCTGCTTCTCGGCAAAATAGATATCCTTGAGCGTATCAAGGAACAGATCGTCCAAACTCTTCTCTGCCATCATAGGCTCCATTGTTGCTAGGGTTGAAATTGCGGCCATCGAACACGTAGCCGCGTAATAAGTTCCACCGCTTTGAGCGCGATTATTTGTTATCGGTCAAACCGTGAACCTTGATCGCATGTGTCCTCAACGTCCCAAGCGTTGCTGTCGCAAAGTTTTTAATAGGACCGTCAGGGCCATCCTTGACATACGAGGTAAACATGGCGACAGCCTCCTCGTGGGCCGCGACCTGGGTTGCCAGATACGCTTGGTCGAAATCCACATCTGACGCCGCTTCGAGGGCGGCGAGCTTGTCGGTGTTTTCCTGTGTCAGGCCCGTTGGGAGCTCGATTTTCTCGGCCTCGACAGCCGATTTCAAATCCGTAGAAGACTTGGTGTGATCCATCACCATGTCGCGGGCAAACCGTTTGGCGGCATCATCCTTGCCACGCGCGATGGCGACTTTGGCCGCTTCGATTTCGAACATGTCGGACTGCGCAGCCTTTTGAGCGAACGCTGTGCTCGCAGCGTCCTGAGCATAGGCCGGAAGCATGCTAGAGGTTGTGAAGGAGTATGTGATGGCGAAAGCAGCTATCATTGGTATACGGGGGTAATGCATCATTCAATCCTTATCAGCAGTGACAGTCGGAACCGGGCACGATGGTTAGTTGAAGTCGGGAGACATCGTGTCTCCGCGGTACTCCGCGAGGTCGCTCACAAACCCAATCTCCTTCAGAGCGGCGACGATTTCTCATGACGACTTGGGCTGCCATTTCGCGCCCGAGGCGACCCACTGTTCCTCCACCCCAACGCCGAGACGACGAACAGTCCTTGCGGCGGATACGGCAGGTTCCTTATCTGCTAGAATGGGACCTGCCCGAGTTCTAGCCGGTACAGCCCCTTGCAAGGGGCATATGGCGCACCTTAGTTCTGGAACCTTTGTACCGCCTTTACATAGTTAATACAGATCGAGATTTCTGATCAGTCGAGCGTCACGGTCGGTCGCGCCAGAAATTGAGGGAGAGCATTCGTTGTCGAACGCGTTTGTCAGGAAATTGGACCGATTTGAGCAGCTAACCCCAGATGATAGGGCGTGGCTTCTTGAGATTTCCGTCAGAGCAAAGCAGGTCAGTGCAGATTGCGACCTCATTCGTGAAGGCGACAACCCTGAAAATGTGTTGGTAGTCATCGACGGATTTGCAATGCGGTACAAGCTGACTTCCAACGGTCGGAGACAGATATTTGCCTATCTCATACCTGGCGATTTTTGTGATCTACATGTTGCTTTACTGAAGAAGATGGACCACAGCATAGGCACCCTCAGCCCTTGCCGCGTCGCTCACTTCACGCCCGCAATGATCGTTGAACTGACGGAGCGCAGTCCTTCTCTGACGCGCGCCCTGTGGATGTGTTCGCTTGTCGATGGGGCTACGCTTCGAGAATGGCTGGTAAATCTCGGCCAGAGATCAGCTCCTCATAGGATCTCTCATTTATTCTGTGAGCTTCACGAGAGAATGCTGGCCGTCGGTCTAACTGACGATGGTTCGTTTGAATTGCCGCTCACGCAATCGGAATTGAGCGACACCATGGGCCTTTCAATTGTGCATGTTAACAGAAGCTTGAAAGAGCTGAGAGAAGCAGGACTTGTCACACTTCGAAATGAGAGGATCATCATTCCGGACGTCGCGGTTCTCAAGGACTACGCCGAGTTCGATGCAAGCTACCTTCATCTGAAATGGCCACTACAAGGTGCCAGGAACTCCTCTTAGCCTATTCGACAACCTAAAGACCGTGGCGGTCTATTGAGAAGTTCACGCCAAAAACGATCGTTGCGTCGAGATCAGTTACGACCATCTGCCAAGCTTGACCTTTCCAGCTGTGCTGGCCGTCACTCAGCATCTGCCCAGCGGCTCGAATCGCTTCAGTGCGCATCTGGTCCAAGTTCGTAAGTTCAAGGCCGATTTCATCAATGACCGCTTTGCCGTTAAGAATGTGAAAAAAGTATCGCGGCATATGGCTAGGCTCCCGTGCTATGGCGGGAGCGCATTGTCTCTCTGTCACGAGCTGGCCAACAAGGTGCGGGTGATGCGATGATTAGATATGCGAACCCCGGCGGACACTAGCACATATGATAGGTCGGGCAGAATACGGGGCAAGAATCATGTGGCGCCACTCGTTTGCTGCGCGAGCACTAGTCGAGCCCGGTTCACCCGGCTTTTGATAGTGCCGACTGGGCATCCACATCTCTTAGCCGCAGCCTCGTAACTGTCGCCGTCGACAAGAACCGCATCAAATGCCCCTCGGTGCTCGGGCGAAAGGTTTGCGACAGCCCTGTTGAATTCCTGCATCCGGATTGCCCATTCCTGCGCGGGAGGAACAGACGATTGTAGCGAGACACAATCTTCACGACCGGGCGCTTCTCTCACGCTTCGTTGGTAGCGAGTGCAGAACGAGTTGCGAAGGATCGTAAACAGCCACGATCTGATGCGGGTGCCCGGCTGGAACTTGTCGAGATTGGCGAGGCCGCGCAGGAGTGTTTCCTGGACGAGATCATCGACGTCGTTGGGATTGTTCGAGAAGCGTTTCGCAAAATTCCGGATTTCAGGAATGAGCCTGATCATGTCGGCGCGTATAACATCGTTTGTATTACGATCCATTGGAACCACCTCCACGGGTTGCGCCGTCCTGGACAGGAAGGGATCCGGGCTGTGCTAGAGCGGACGCCTTTGGTGTGCTTGTGCGATGAGCCTCCCGGCCCTCATCGCGGCGTTTGCCTACAAGGCTGCACGTCAGTTCGCTGAGGCGGTCAGGGTCTACAAGGCCTCGGCCGTAGAAATGCAACACCGCCCTTGCAAGAAATACAGGGTCGACATCCGCGCAAATCGGACGAGTCACGGCCACTCGATACGCGGCCGCCATTGCCCGGATATCCGAGGGGTAAAAGACCGTTGGAAATAATTCGGGATTTGCCTGCACTGATCGCTCCTCCTGTTCGGCCTTGCGGTCGGTACAACTCAGCGTATATTCTCCTATTGGCCGCTCAATTACATATGTTAATGCTTTGTCACTTTATGCTGAGCGAGAAGCGCAGCCATAATCGCCGCGATCGCCTCGCGCTCGCGTGACATGCAGAAGCCGCTAGTTTGTGCCTTCCCTGTCTGCGATCCCGCAAAGATGGCCGGGATTCCCAGCGCATCCAATTGATCGGTAAGGAGGATGAGCGCGTCAATGTCCAGGTCTAGGTCGATTATCGCGCCCACGACTAAGGCAACTGCTACAGGAGAGATCTGACTAATAGACAGAACGGGACCAATCAGTTCGACTCCTGCTTCCCGCCACGCATAGACCGTTTCGCGGTCAACGAACGTGTTCGGGCCAATTGTCAGGATGAGCAATTTTTCCACAAATTCCGCTTTCTTCGTTTCGAATGCGATGGTCTCGCGGATTTGCAGTTTCGCGGTAAACTCAGAGTCCGTCCGAGAGTTCATTATGACCGTGCGATGCGTCTGGTCAGCGTCATGATGGATGCAGCATAGAGGAAGGCTTCGGCGGACTTTATCGTCGCCTCCGGGGTTTTTCCACAGTCGCCGATTTCGACTGATCCAGGCGAAGAAGCGTTCTACGACCCAGCGCTTGGGATGAACGGCAAAGCCGACCTGATCCTTGGGCTTGCGGACGATCTCGACATCGACAAGCGTCGCATTCTGCGGCCTGTCGCCTGAATATCCCATGTCGGCGAACGCCTTCTCCACGAAGGGAAAGGACCTGCGGGATACCCGCAGAACAGGAATCGCTCCGTCGCGGTCCTGAATGTCGGCAGGCTGAGGATCGAGAATAAGTGCACGGCCATCCATGTCCACCATTGCTTGCCGTTTGCGGCCCTTGATCTTCTTGCCTGCATCATAGCCGCGCGGGCCACCGCTCTCGGTGGTCTTGAGGCTCTGGCTGTCCAGAACAGCGGCGCTCGGCGAGGCCTGCCGTCCGATCCGCTCGCGATCCATTGTGACGAGGCGACGGTTGATCCGTGTGAACAGCCCAGTATCGCGCCATCGGCAGAAATAACCAAACACGGTGCTCTTGGGCGGCAGGTCTTTCGGGATAAGCCGCCAGGGGATGCCGCCGCGCAAAACATAGAAGATGGCATTGACGATCTCACGCACAGGCCAAACTGGCTTGCGACCTCTGCGCGCGGGCGGAGGAAACAGCGGCGAGAGCACCTCCCATTCGCTGTCCGTCAGATCGGTTTCATATCGGGGTTGTTTGCGACTCTACTGCCGCCGGGTGGTCGGGTTCCACATGGCTCTTCCATTCTGGCTTTAAACACCATCTTGGAATCATCATCGACCCGATCACTCAACTCAATTCTCGGACAGCCTCTCAGGCGTTGCGGTTATTTTCTTGGTTACCGAGGAGTCGGTGGTCTGACCCGTCTGTCCAAGCCGAGGATTCTGAACAAGAGATCTCAGGAGAGTTCCTGCATTATTTCTTTAAGTCCTTTCTTTTCCGACCGGAGACGAGACTTGTCGGCCATTCGGAGAGCTGTCCAGGATAAACGGACGTTCGCGATGCTATTTTGCCGCCAGGCCCATATGCATGGGATGCCAACGCACGCTTTTTTGGTGCAATTTGACGAGATGCAGGCGCGCGTTCGCCGATCGTCAATGGTTGCCCACCCTTCCTTTTTCTTTTTGGCGCTAGGGAACTCGATCCACGTCGCCTTGTTCGTTGGCTTCATCCAACCAAGAAGGAACAGCACATGTTCATGAGAGTAGACCAGCTGCAGGCCAACCTGCCAGCTCCAGCACGCGCGGACCCAAATGCCGCCGCCGCTCTACAGGAGCTCCTCGGCGGTAAGTACGGAGAAATGTCCACGCTCGGAAACTACATGTTCCAAAGCTTCAATTTCCGCAGCAAGGAAAAGCTCAAGCCGTTTTATAGCCTCGTCGCCAGCATTACGGCGGAGGAGCTTGGCCACGTCGAGCTCGTTAGCAATGGCGTTGCCATGCTCAATAATGGTCCGGACATTCCGGGCGGTGACGAAGGCGATGGAGGCGATATCTCTGGCGCTCCGTGGGAAGGGATGAAAGATATTCGCCTCGCTGCGGCATTCCTTTCTGGTGGCGGCGGTGCGACGCCCGTCAATAGCAACGGCGTTTCATGGAATAACGATTTCATCACAACCACGGGCAACGTGGTGGTCGACCTCCTGCACAACTTTCACCTCGAATGCGGCGCGCGCCTTCACAAGCTACGGGTCTACGAGACACTCTCTGATCCGACCGGTCGTGAAGTCTGCGGCTATCTTCTTGTGCGTGGGTCCGTCCACGCGCACGCATACGCTCTGGCGCTTGAAAAGATCACCGGCGTCGACGTCAAGAAATTCCTCCCGACACCGAATATTCCGCTCGATAAGATTCCCGAGTGCCAGAAATATTTGGATGAGGGCTCTCACCGCCGTCTTTATACGTTCAGCCCAGGCGATTACAGGGAGATGTCGGGAATCTGGGGTAATGGTGAAGTGGCTTTGCCAACGGATCCACCAGGTGAGCTCGAGGTCGTCGACGGCATGCCTGAAGGCGGAAAAATCCAGCAGCTTATCGGGGTTCCATCGGCGTTTACGCCTGACTATGCCCCGGAAGAAATGTTCGAGATTGCTGAGAAACTTTACAAAGCATCACGCTAAAGACCGGGGGGCTCAGCCCCCCCCGTTTGCCAAGCCATTATGATTGCCAGACCTCCGAGCCCTTGGCAGGTCCAGAAGTACGACACCGACTCTATATCTTGTGATGTCACGACCGTCGCTAATTGGTCGCATGACAAACTGCAGGAAGCCGACCAAGTTCGCCGAGAACAATAATTATATTCAGTCAAAAAATAGAAGCGCGTTGCGCTCGCTGTATGTGCTGAGTGATCCCGTTCTCGTGTTTAGGAGACACTTCAACGTCAACCACCGCCAGGCGAAACGCTATCGTCTTCAACGTCCGGCAACGAACCAGTTCCCGGCGTTTTGCTTTTGTCCATCAAATGCTGCTTGGCATGAGGACCTGCGGCGGGGTTATGCGAGGCAATCGGTACCTCTTTTCTCGTCTCCTCAATGGCTTCTTGCGCAATTTTGTCTTGGCTCATGATTGCTCCTGTCAAAAGGTCGAGCGATATCTGAGGTCATCAGAAATGACCCCGAGCATCAGTTGCTGATGTGAACAGCACCGAATGGTTGCTGTTATCGTAGGGCTTTAGCCGGCGTCTGTCTCTGTCAGAAAAGCAATGGGACCTAAGCCGGCTGCAATGCTCACCTCCGGTAAGGAGCGTTCTCCACTGCGCGGCGGTCCTCGGCACGGTTCATCGTGTTGACCCTGTTCATAATGTAAGCGACGACATTGCCCCCACAATGATCCGCAAGGTCTCGAGCAGTGTAGCCGTCTGTCTGGGCCTTACTAATTAAGATGCGAGCCTGCTCCTCGAAATCAACAGACTCGCTGGAGAATCCTGGAGAGGTGGCCATTTCCTCGTACTTATCGTCGAGCCATTCGTTCACTGACTTCATGTTGCTAATCCTTGGGTTTGGAGGCCAAATGTCGTCGTCAAAAATTTTTTCTGCCAACGGCAGCCCGACACGTCGCGGTCCATTTTGGAGCTTGCATCAGCATCTATTGCTGAAGACCGGCGGCCTTAGGGCGTACCTGACCAACATGCAGCCGGCATTATCGATCTGTAACGAGCAGCTGGAATGGAAGACATGCTGTCGTCCTAGGCTAGGGCAAGGTTTTGCGCCTTGGCGACAGCGACCTTGAGACAACCTGTTCCTATAACCCTAGGTCGTGCCAATTTATCCGATTGCAAGGTGCATCCTCTTAATGAGAGACTAACCACAGTCGAGCGACGCCGTTCGTAGTGGTCGTCGATGTGTATTTTTCGTTCGGATGTTATAGCGCGGGGAAAAGCGCCACTAGCTAGCTGCTAAAACTAAAGGTTGACTTTGATGTTTGACGTCTCTATTTATGGTTTATCGATATTTTGCTTGCTGAGCTTTGGTTACCGCGCGATTAGCACCGCGTTTTGAACGAACCTTCCTTTCAAAAACATCGCCACCTCCATCTGCGGAGCGCAGGTTTCGCGGTCGATCAATCATGCTTTGAAAGGGATCATCATCATGACCACAGGCACAGTAAAATGGTTCAACTCCACCAAGGGCTTTGGCTTCATTCAGCCTGACAACGGCGGCGCTGACGCTTTCGTCCATATCTCGGCCGTCGAACGCGCCGGAATGCGCGAAATCGTTGAAGGTCAGAAGCTTGGCTACGAACTCGAGCGCGACGTGAAGTCGGGCAAAATGTCGGCCTGCAACCTTCAGGCCGCCTAATCATAACTGGGTTCGTCCGTGACCACGGATGTACTGGCACTGACGAGACCGAGTTATCTACGAGGCCGGGCGAATAGCCTGGCCTTTTTTGTTGCTCACACTCAGTGCGTACTCTCTAGGATTCTGTCCATGGCACAGACCAATTTGAAATCCAGGGCATCAGGCAGAAATCGCCTTCAGCCACACTTAATCGCGGTTTTTCGCACGTAACTAAGCAATCGAGAAATTGGACTCCATTGTCCAGGATCGCGAGGCAAAATACCGTGCGGCTGCGGGAGGCAGGCCTGGCGAAGGAAGCATACGAAATTGCAATTGTTCCCGATGGTTTGGCAGCGAAGCGCGGCCGTCAGAACGGAGTTACAAGGTTTAGGCATTGCTCAATCACGACGAAAACGTAGAGTGGAATTCAAGTCAACTCCAGCGCGCCATAAAGGCTGCGGGGGTGGCTTTGTGGACATGGAATGTCGATACCGACGCGTTCGTGATGGATCGACGCGGGTACGAACTTTGGGACGTCAGGATTGATGGCACCCTGTCCTTTGAGGATCTGTCGGAAAAAATACACCCGGCTGACCGTGACCGGGTAAGAGCGGCATTCATCGCAACACGTGCGGTCGTTGGACTTTATGAGATCGATTTTCGGATACTATGTGGCCTCGATATCCGCTGGGTATCGGCGCGCGGACAAGGAAACGACGAAGACATCTTGGCCCGATCAATGACCGGCATTTTTCTCGACGTGACATCTCGCAAGCAGGCCGAAGAAGGACACGAGCTTCTTGCAGGTGAAATGAGCCACCGTGTGAAGAACCTGCTCGCCATCGCAACCGGGCTCACACAGATTACCTCGCGGTCCGCGAACTCGATAACGGATATGACCTCCCAGCTAACCCAGCGCCTGACCGCGCTAGGGCGCGCCCATGACCTTGTCCGCCCATTACCTGGCGGTCAGGGGAAGGCGGCGCTGCTTGGAGATCTAATTACGATCCTGCTTGCGCCATACGACGAGACCGCTGCGTTTTCTGGGCGCATCAGAGTGGCGGTTCCGCGCATGGGCGTCGGTGAAGGCGCGGCAACAGGGCTGGCGTTGGTCATTCACGAGCTCGCGACCAATTCGCTGAAGTACGGTGCATTATCGTCAGCGACTGGGACGCTAGATCTCTCGGGCAAAAATGCCGGCGAGGACGTGGTTTTGACATGGACAGAGCAGGGCGGTCCGGAGGTCGTCGCTCCTGAGGGGGAAGGCGGTTATGGCAGCCGACTGCTCATGCGAACGATGTCCGCTCATCTGGGTGGGACGATAGCATACAACTGGACACTGAGCGGAGCTCAGGTGACGCTGACCATCGATGGGAACCGTCTCTCCGTCTGACTGACGATCTAATCGTCATTCATCCGTCTTGCATCGGCGTCTGCCGAGAACGGGAGCTCGATTTCCGTTTGTGGGATGCGGCCAGAAGCGCCGATGATGCCAGCCTCCAAAATTCGAGCGGCAACCTCATGGGCAAGATCGACCGCGGTCGCCATAACCCGCATCTGGACGTTAGTGAACAGGAAGTGGATGGCTTGCTCGCCGAATATCTAGAGCTTCGTCCGCCGTCCTGGCCTACATGACTTCGAAGCCGGCGTCTTTCAGAGCATTGATCACCTTCGCGCCGCTGAGCGA
>NZ_FOKM01000032.1 GCF_900111905.1 Rhizobium sp. NFR07
ACTCGCCGCCTGTCGCCAGGCTGATATTCATCGATCCACTCCGAAAGCTTTTGACGGCAAGGGTAGCCAAGCGCTTTCATGGTCCATGCCAGGCAACGGCCATGCTCCAGATAGTGCTCAACAGCAATCCTCCTTTGCTCATCCGAATAACGCTGTTTGGTACGCACATATCTTGCCGACAAGTCGTTGCCAGATGCGAGTTCACGATACCAATGCTTCAGAGCATTCTTCGTCGGATAGCCCAACTGGCGGATGGTGGCATTCGCCCGCTTGCCGAGCTTGATATAGAGCTTCACGGCCCTCATGCGGTCTTCGTACGAATACATGAACTATCTCCTGTTAGTCCAAGTTTTCGTCCGCACCTCCAGGGGTCAATATTCCGCGCCGATTGACACCCGGATCTGTCTACGGTCGAACCGTGCCTCGTCGACTTCGAGGAGAGAACCCATATGCTGTGCGCGGGGCATGTTTTCAACGGCGAAACGCAGAGCCTCGGCGGCCGTCTCGAAACGCCGGTAGCGTGGGGCCCTGCTCCCGCGGAGAGATTTGCCCGAATACAGGCCTGCCACGCCTGTGTAGTCGAACTGGGTCAAGGGGTTTTCCTCCACGTCGCGGAAGGAGACTGAGCATTGACCCGGCTGGCTTCCCTGATGGTACGCTCTGCTTCTCGCAGCTCGCGCCGTCGCAGCTGCATTCCATTTCGCAGAACCGTGAGTTTTTCAGCGTCTGAGCCTGCCTCGGCAGCGCGAAAAAGCTTGTCCGCAGATTGGCGGAATGTGGAGTTCATTGTGATTCTTTCATTGGTGAGCAGGGGCTGCCGCAACAAATCGCCTTATCTGCCGCTATTTCTGCGGGCCATTTACTGCTTTGTCAGCTTGCTGCGCTTTGATTTCAACCGTTGAGAGGTTGCGCATTCCGGCCTGATTTTCATGCCGTCGTCGGCGTTCGGGCTTTCCACTGAGACGTGGAAGAGGACCTCGTGCTTGGGGTAAGGCCGCTAAAGAAAATGACGCTTACGGGAACGGCTAAGTCCGGCGTGTCTCGAGCGACACTTGCCGGACAGATCGATCTTTTGAAGGGAGATCCGGGCGGGCCCTGCTCCAGCTCGACATGACAATCATTGGTCGACTACAGTTATGTGGGTACAATTCCCGCTTTAACAAGAGCTTCAGTTACGTCTGCTCTTTTGAAGAGGGCGACGATGGCCCTTCTCTTCAACTTGTTGATGGGCCAATTACTGGCCTGACGCTGCAAACCGATGCGGTAAACAGGTCGGTCCTACTTGACCTCCTATACGGGGCGGCCGTGCCGGTCTCGGCCAAACTGGGCCTGGGAAACCCAACTGGTACTGTAACAAGTGCTCGCTGCGAATTCCCAGTGAAGCCTGCCGCGGACGTTATCTAGTGCTGGAGCCTAGTCAAACGCGTTTTTCGCCCCATATAAGGTAATCGCTGTTCTTGTGCATTAGCAACGCCTCGTGAGCGGATGCTGGCGGTCCCACGAAACCTCGTCTGGACTGGCGCTTAGCACAAGAGAGAAAAATCCATGCGTATTGCGCAAGTGGCACCCCTAGCGGAATCCGTTCCGCCTCAACTCTATGGCGGCACCGAGCGTGTCGTCTCCTGGCTCACCGAAGAACTTGTCGAACAGGGTCATGATGTCACGCTGTTTGCCAGCGGAGACTCTGAAACCTCTGCTGAACTCGTACGGGCTGTCCCGCAGGGTTTGCGACTACGAGGCATTCGGGATCACACTGCTAGCCTCCTCGTGATGCTGGACGAGGTTCGCCGCCGGGCATCGTCATTCGACGTCATCCATTTCCATGTTGATCTGCTTCAGTTTCCTGCTTTTCGGGATTCCTCCACACGGTGTCTGACGACATTACACGGCAGGCTTGATCTACCGGATTTTCACCCAGTCTATCGCGCATTTCCAGAAATGCCGCTCGTCTCCATCTCCAATGACCAGCGTTCGCCGCTTCCCAACGCGAACTGGTTGGCCAACATTCAGCATGGTCTTCCAGAAGGGCCCGCGCCTTCCAATGCGCATAGGCGTGATTACCTAGCCTTTCTGGGCCGCATAGCGCCTGAGAAACGGCCGGATCGAGCAATTGAAATTGCCAAGCGGACGGGCATTCCGCTGAAGATCGCTGCAAAAATCGATCCAGCGGACCAAGACTACTTCGATCACGTGATTCGTCCGCAGCTCGACCACCCGCTGATCGAGTTCATTGGCGAGATCGACGATCACGAGAAGCGGGCCTTCCTCGGAAACGCGATCGCTCTCCTCTTCCCGATCGATTGGCCAGAGCCATTTGGCCTGGTCATGATCGAGGCCATGAGAGAAGGCACGCCCACTATTGCTTGGCGTCGGGGCTCGGTTCCAGAGGTCTTGGATGAGGGGGCGTCAGGGTTTATCGTGGAGTCAATCGAAGAGGCAGTTGTAGCAGTTCGCATGGCTGCTAATCTTGACCGCAAGACGGTGCGACAACGGTTTGAGAAGCGGTTTACGTCCACTCGGATGGCGGCGAACTACGTCGCCGAATACGAACGCCTGACGGAACAGTCAGAGACGATTCCACATCACCATCGGGTTGGACACGATCTCTCTATACCCTTAGCGCCACTGGCTTCTGCCATAAAGCCTCCTGGTGGCGTGAGCCTATCCTCAGTTCATAGGTCCATCTCATGACGGTAGCTGATGTTGCATTAAACGATGGAGCGCACGCCTTCGACACCGCTCGCTACGATCTTGAAGTGGAGACCTCGCTTGTCGGTGGGTCGTTACAAAACCTTAAAGACGGGAATAGCTTTGCCGTCCTGAACAGCCACGGCGATATTGGCGGTACGAATGCTGCAGAAGGCTTGTTCTACCGCGACACGAGATTTCTGTCGAAACTGGAGCTTCGTTTTCAGGGGCGGAGACTTTTACTGCTCAATTCGTCCAGTCACGACGATAAGGCGGCGCTTTCTGTGGATCTCACGAATCCTGAAATCGATCAGGATCTAGAGGTCCTCCCACGAGAAGCAATCTTTCTCGAACGCACTAAATTTCTGTTCGAGGGGGTGTGTTACGAGCGGCTCAGCGTACGAAACTACACGGCATCCCATCGCACGCTGACAATCGACTATGCTTTTGATGCCGACTTTCGCGACCTGTTTGAAGTTCGCGGCATGAAGCGGGAAAAGCGTGGGCAGGAGACGTCCCGGGTCGTCGCGCCGGATAAAGTTGAGTTTAAGTACACGGGCCTTGATGAGGTGAAGCGGCGAACCACGATCGTCTTCGCACCAGTTCCGAAACGTCTGGAGCAAAACCGTGCGACACTGGAGCTTGTGCTCGGACCGGGGGAAAAGACCTCGATCTTTATGACGGTTGCTTGCGAGGAAGGCGCGCAGGCGCTTGTGCTGGATTTCTTCCGCGCCTACCGTGCTAGTCGTCGCGCCCGACGCACCCACACACGACGGATTGCGACCGTGGAGAGTTCAAGCGATCTCTTCAACGAGGTCGCCTGTAGAGCCACCTCCGACGTCTATATGCTGATCACCTCGACCCCATTAGGGTTATATCCGTACGCGGGCGTTCCATGGTTCAGCACGATTTTTGGACGCGACGGGATTTTCACAGCAATGTTCATGTTGTGGATGGACCCGACGATTGCCAAGGGCGTCTTGTGTACGCTTGCTGCGATGCAGGCCCAGGAAGTTGATCCCGCAGCGGACGCGCAACCGGGCAAGATCCTTCACGAGATGCGCCATGGCGAGATGGCAAATACTGGCGAGGTTCCTTTCGGCCGCTACTACGGCAGTGTCGATTCAACGCCTCTTTTTGTTATGCTGGCGGGCATGTACCTAGATGCGACCGGCGATTTGGAGACGATCGCCGAGATCTGGCCGAACATCGACGCTGCGCTGCGCTGGATGGACGACTACGGCGATCGCGACCGCGACGGTTACGTTGAATATCAAGCCGAAACGAACGGCAGCCTCAAGAACCAGGGCTGGAAGGACTCCCACGACTCCATCTTTCACGAAGATGGTACCGACGCAGTTGGATCGATCGCCTTGTGCGAGGTTCAGGGGTATGTCTTTGCAGCCAAGCGGTTTGCAGCGCAGATGGCTGAGAGGCTTGGGCACCACGTTTTGGCAGGAAATCTGAAACAAGCCGCCGAGGACTTGCGTCTCCGGTTCGAAGCCGACTTCTGGGACGAGGAGCTAGGGACTTATGTTCTGGCGCTCGACGGGATGAAAAGGCCTTGTCGCGTGCGCGCGTCTAACGCCGGGCATGCCATGTTCACGGGTATAGCTTCGCTGGCAAGGGCGAAGCGGGTCGCGGCCGCACTTCTGAGCAAGGAAGGATTTAGTGGCTGGGGCATCCGGACCCTTGCCCAGGGCGAAGCTCGGTTCAATCCAATGTCCTACCATAACGGCTCTATATGGCCGCACGACAATGCCGCCATCGCCATTGGCCTCGTGCGTTACGGTCTCAAGGAAGAGGCGGCGCGCGTTTTCCAAGGTCTTTTCGATGCGGCCAAAGAGCAAGAGATGCGGCGTCTACCAGAGCTGTTCTGCGGCTTCATCCGGAAGCCGGGTCGAGGTCCCACGCCATATCCGGTTGCCTGCTCTCCGCAGGCATGGGCCGCCTCAGCTATCTTCGGCGTTCTGGGTGCGTGTCTTGGCCTTGAGCAGGCTCACAGCGATGATGAGATCCGTTTCCGCAATCCGATCATGCCTGCATTCCTCGACGAGATCGTGCTGCGGAACATACAGATAGGCTTCTCTCTAGCTGATTTTCGGATGCATCGATACGGGAATGACGTAGCGACGAATGTTCTGAACCGAAGAGGAAACGCCAGGATCCTCATTGTGAAGTAAGCCGATCATTGAACGGCAAGTTTTATATTAGGCTGCCCAGCCGCTGGCGCGGCAATCGGAGCATCGCTTCAAAGGCAATCCTTGCGGCGGTGAAGCAGTAGAGCAGGAGCCAACCATGACCGAACCTTGACCTGGTTCCGCTTGGTGCGGGTTCTGGATTATCCTTCAGATCCGAGCGGCCTGTGGTAAACGACGTCTTCCCGACGTAGCCCCGCTTTTTGGATGGAGATCGTGGCCTTCGAATAATCATCACGCACGAGTCCGTGCTATTACAGTTTCGCGTTAGAGGAGATCAACCATGGTAGGCAGATGGGATGTTTCTTTTGAAGAGTGGCGCGCTCTTCTGCATCTTTTCAGAGCTGAAGACGTGGCGCTCTCTACGGAGAGCGAACAAAGGCTCCTTCATCTCGGGTTGATCAATCAAGGCGACGGCACCGGACTCAGCGCGGCGGGGAGGACGCTTATAGAGCACGAGCTTCTGTTGGAGCGGAGAAACCGCCTTCAGCACTGATTGCGGTCTGGTGTGAGCAAAAGTTTAAATCGCCTGAAATACATGTTTGATCGCGACCAGCAATCGCTCGCCCCTTACATCAATGCGGGACGCTTCAATGCATTCAGCTATGACCAGCCTCTCGAGCCCGGCATCCGCGCCATTCCAAGCCCCGGCCATACGCCGGGCCATAGTTTCTTTGCGGTTGAGAGCGAAGGACAGAAGCTGCTTTATGGGGCGATTTCGTGCATGTCGCGCCAGTACAGTTTCCCGATCCGGCCGTCACCGTCGCCTATGACAGTGATCCGGCTGAGGCACGTGCGGAGCGAGCGAAGATCTATGCCGATGCGGCGCGTGAAGGCTACTGAATTGGCGCGGCACATGTCGTGGCTAAAGATGGTCACTTCCTCTGGGCAGCCCCGATAAAGACCGACTGACAAGTGGAGCTGATACCTGAATGGCGAAAAAATACTGTCGCCATTCGGGCCTAGCATTGGTCTTGATGTTGGAGTGGATGGCCCCTGAACGGCATCGAAATGTGCCAGAATGAGCTGTTGAGATCTCAATCGAAGGGGCCGCCCATGGACAAGATTATTCGTATTGGCATGGATACGTCAAAGCATGTCTTTCAGCTGCATGGCGTGAATGCTGGAGAGAAGCCGGTCTTGCGTAAGAAAATGCGACGCAAGGAGATGATTGATTTCTTCACGACCTGCCCGCCAACTTCGGTCGCGATCGAGGCCTGTGGTGGTTCCCATCATTGGGCGCGGTTACTCGCCTCATTTGGACATGAGGTGAAGATGATCGCACCACAACTTGCTAAGCCCTACGTCAAACGTAACAAGAATGACGCTGCCGACGCCGAAGGGCTGTGCGAGGCGATGGCCCGCCCAACGATGCGGTTTGTTCCGGTCAAGACAGTTGATGACCAGGCAGCACTCATGCTGATCAGCGTCCGTACCCGTCTGATAGCCTACCGCACCCAACTCGCCAACGCGATCCGGGGCTACGCCAATGAATTCGGCATTTCCGCAGCTAAGGGGCTAGCCCATATTCCGATGCTGCTCGAGAGGATAAAAGTTGAGAAAACTGTGCCAGAGCTCGCGCAGGAATTGTTCACGAGCCAAGCCGAGGAATACGCTGAACTGGAGAAGAAGATTGCGGATGTGGAGGCCAAGGTAAAGGCATGGCAGCGTAACGACGAACGCAGCATACGCCTCAATACCATTCCCGGTATTGGCCCAATCGGTTCGGCTCTCTTGATCATGAAGACACCCGCTCCGGAGCTCTTTCAATCTGGCCGCCAGTTCGCAGCCTGGATAGGGTTGACGCCAAAAGATCACTCGACCGGCGGAAAGCTGCGGCTCGGTGGTATCACGCGAGCTGGCGATGAGGCTCTGCGGGCTATACTGGTGAATGGAGCAACCGCTGTCATTCATCACGCGCGGCGATCCGGCAAGGCCTCTCAGTGGTTGGCGGAACTGCTCAGGCGTAAGCCGCCTAAACTGGCAGCTGTCGCACTCGCCAACAAAATGGCGCGCATAGCTTGGAAACTCATGGTCTCCGGAGAAACGTACAGCGCACGATCAGGACCGGCTTTAAAGCAATGCGCCACATGAAGACAAGGAAGCAAGAACCAACTGCATCCTGATCTTCACCACGTATAGGCAATACTACAACTTGCAAGATAATAGCAGATGGTGTGATCGATCGATCCGGGACACAGGACACCCCGAGAATCCCATCGGCCCGTCAAGGCCGCCTTGATGTTTGGGACCTGTGTTGCGGAAACCATCTTGGCCAGCGTTCATGTGTGAACGCCACGACAGGCCGGACATATGGACGCAAGCGATCAGATCAAATTATCTCGAAATATCTTGCGGGTCGGGGGCCGTCCACATATGAGATTCGAACCGACGGCCCACGATTGTAATTTATGCGGTGCATCAGCCGTGCCAAACCATCCTATCTCCAGAGATGTTGCAGAAACCGCGATGTCTGGCTATATTACTGGAAATATCCGGAGGTTCCGATGGCCAGCTCTCAGACACGCGCAATTCAGAATTACAGAAGCCGCTTGGGCGACCGCGGCCTCGCTCGTTTTGAGGTACTTGGGCGCGACAGTGATCGCAGTTTAATTAGATCACTTGCTCGCAGGTTAGCAGAAGACGGCCCGGAAGCAGCCAATCTCCGTGCCATTGTCAACGAAACCCTTGCTGGAGAGCCGCCCAAAAAGGGTGGTATTCTCGCGGCTCTACGCCGATCCCCGATGGTTGGAGCCGATCTCGACACAGCCCGATCACGCGAGGAAGGTCGCGAGATAGATTTGTGATGCGTTATTTGCTCGACACCAACATTCTTAGCAATATCACCAAACCAGAGCCTTCGATGTCATTGATGACATGGATGTCCGAGCAAGCCGACGATGATTTGTGCATCGCTTCGCTTACTGTCGCGGAGATACACCGAGGAATACTTGAAAAGCCAGCGGGGAAGAAGCGAGCCGCACTCGAGGCCTGGTTTGCCGGCAATGAAGGGCCTCAGTCGCTCTTCGCTGGTCGCATTCTTCCGTTCGACGAAAAGGCAGCTCTGATCTGGGGCGAGCTAATGGCCCACGGAAAGGCGACGGGCCGCCCACGGAGTGCCTTGGACACAACGTTGCTGCCATTGCGCAATCCAACAGCTGCATCGTTGTCACCGATAATGAGCGAGATTTTCAGGGGATCGACATTATCAACCCCCTCCGTGCGACCGTGATCTAAGTCAGTTGCTAAAGTTTCGCTCTTGAACCATATCGAACCTTCGACCACCACATTCTGCATCGAGTACGTAGCGTCAATCAGGATGAGGTTCCCGCCGGGAATAGCGCTCCAATGCGCTGGCTGGGACCGAGCAACGTGTCACTAGGTCGTCGCGGAACGTGTCAGCTCGAACCGCGGTGGCTCAGAGCCAATATTCGGCGTTTCCTGGCCGAAGCGTTACGGCTCGGCCCTAAAGACTTCCCGACGCCACCTGCCCCATAAAGCCAAATGGGGTTTGTACGTCGCATCGAGTCCACTCTAACCGTCCACCACTGCGGACAAGGGCACTTGGGCAAACATCATATGTCCGGTATCAGACACTGGAAGGTTTGGCGGCGTAACAACTAGCAGGGGCTGCTAAAGACCCTTGCGGACGCCGCACGGGTCAAATCTCTGACATAGTGGAGAAATTAGCGGCCCCACGCTTCCTGTGCTTAGCAGAAGCTCATTATGGCATTTTTAGAACGATACCGGACATATCATTTCGAGCACATGTTGCGGGAAATCTAAAACAGTGTTATATAATCTGCACCGCCCCACAATCAAAAGTCGAGCGACACGCGAGATCTAACAGTTTCAACCGCACCGCTTTTTGTGGTGACCATGGCTGGGAGCCAAAGATGCAGGCCTTCCTCGTTGACCCACATGCCGTGAGTCAAGCTTCCAATCTTTTGGGGGTGATGGCGAACCAAAAACGACTGCACATTCTAGATGTTTTACGGCAGCGTGAAACGTCCGTCGGTTCGCTGGCCATGCAGGTTGGGTTGAGTCAGTCGGCTCTTTCTCAGCATCTCGGAAAGCTCCGTGGAGCGCGGCTCGTCACCACCCGACGAGAAGCCCAAACAATTTTCTATTCCTGTAAGTCACCCAAAGTCAGGCTTCTGCTCAAGACGCTTTATGAGGTCTACGGTATCGAAGAATTCCTGCAGGAATCCTCCCTGTTCAAAGCTGAACCGCTCCAGATCGATCAGGCCGCGCTCCTAACCACCTGAAAAGCATGATGCAGATTTCAATGATATCGTTATGAGCATCATTGCTGTTGGATTCTCGCTCCGTTGGAAGGTGCCGGTGCATGTCGGGGAAGATGATCTACTGTCAAGGACGATTAGAGGCCCGGCTGACGCTCTGAGGCACCTGAAGACATTCAGCTACAAGTCCGGACCCAATTATTGGCGTGCCCATGACCTTTGCCAGCTTGCTTTAACGGGCAGCGTTCGTTCAGAAATGTGCCGAAAGCCCTTTATCGCCGCATGCGCTGACGAAGACGCACGCTGCTCAGGTGACGATTAGTTTGATCCATTGCTTAGACAGGGCCAATAAGTTTCCGGTATTCGTCCTCCGCCGGACCGTAGGCACCACCAGCAAAGCCTTCCAGGCCGGGACGGTTGAGGATCGCTATCTCATTTCGCTTCGCTTCAATGAAGTGAAGGCCTTCCAGAACATGCAAAGCAGTGGTGATGCTTTGGCGCCTGACGGCAAGTATCACAGATAGAAATTCGTGTGTCAGCGCGATTTTCTCCCCGTCGGATCTGTCGTGACACATCAACAGCCAACGAGCGAGACGTTGTTCGATTTTGTCGGTTGCGTTTGACAGTGCTGTATAAGACGTCTGGACGGACATTACGTGTGCAAATCGCGAAAGCAGCGATCTCAGCCGATAGCTTCCCTCGACTGCGTGGGAAAGTTGGATACTGCGAATTCTGTGACCATGCCCAGAGATCTGCATAAATGTCGAGTATGGGGTCGTCGGCGCGTCCAGGATCATCGACGTTGGTGACATTCCCTCATAGCCAAAAATACCGATCTCTGCTTTCCTGCCGCCCTTAACCTCGGCGACAACGGATCCAAGTCCGGACTCTAAAAAGTAGCAGTAGTCGGTAACCATGCCGGGCGCCGACATTTGGTATAAGCGGGGCAGTTCAGCCTCTTCGAGATAGGGAGTAAGGCCGGCGAAATCACTCGGGCTCAGCGAGCGAAGAATACGATTCCGAATAGCTGTTTGCGAAGGACTGCCCATTCTCTCAACCTCAGTGAGGGCAAGAGCAATGATCTTCTCCTAGCCGTACGCGCCACGAAGTTGCGAACGATGTCTCATTGTCAGCTTCTGTCGTGGCTTATGTATGGCCAGACGAAAAGCGTCGCACAAGGGCGCCGCAGCCTCTGTCCGAAATGGGACACTCCTTGGACGTCTCGCATTTCAAGCGCTGTCTTCGAAGTTCGCGACGAGCGGTTCTGTCCATGGAGGCTAGGTGACGTAGTGAGGCGGTTGTTTCCCGACTGTTCTCGAAAGATTCCCGCTCACCAACCTCTATTTTAGCTTTATATAATATTGATTAGGGTGATCCAAATGAGACGGGAAGGTCGTTCATACTCCGGCCAATTTGTCCTATAGGGGACATTATGCGAACCGATGGTGCAGGCCTAAGCCTCGTCCGGGCCTTTCGCGCCTCAGTCAATCGTCCGTCAGTCCAGGCTCAAGACTGTCCAGGACCTTGAGGATTTCACGAACCGCTTGTGAGTCTGAGGAGTAGAAGACTTGTTGTGCCGAGCGTCGTGTCGTTACCAGCAGCGCCGCCCGCAGTTTGCTCAGGTGCTGCGAGAGCGCCGATTGGCTCACGGTGAGGTCAGTCGCCAACGAATTCACATCCCACTCCCGCATTGTCACGCGCTGAAGGACCTCAATCCGCACAGGGCTCGACTTTAGATCGAGTAGGTTTGCTGCTTCATTAGGGTCGAACGTAAAAGGCGCCTGCGCTTCGTCTTGCACGGGAGCTCTCCAGCAAGCAATCACCGTTACATGCGCCGGATTTTGAGCGGAGTCTATCCGGCGCTGGTTGTGCTTATCCCGGCAACCTCTCCACTGGTAGAATTATCATTTTGACCAAACTTTTTTCGGTCGTGAAACACTGGAACGGATTTGCCGCTTCAGGCAAGTATTGAAAACCCGGCTACCTGTCTTATTCTCGTTGTCTTGAGGTACGTACCTTATGCTGGAGGAAACGTGGACGAGATTGAACCCGGAGTGTACGCTTGGATTGTCGCAAGCGATTTGCATTACGGTGACAGCATGGTAGCGACCTTGTTTGGACTGAAGTCGCAGGATACCCAGCGAGGTCTGCCAGTTGCGAGATACTTAGAGCGAATTCACATAGAGGATCGAGCCGAGGTATCCCGGCTAATCGCCAAAGCTGTCAGTGATGGCCAACCATTCTATGCTGAGTATCGGGTTGTTGGCGCTAAGGGTTTGATTCGCCACGTCATTGATATTGGTCGCTGCTACTACCATAGTAACGGGATGCCACATCTCTGTTCCGGCATCGTGTACCCGGTGAGCCAGCTTAACGCTTCAGCCTTTGTCGGGACGGTTTGATCAAAAGGCTGCCAAGTAATGGGGTAGCCGCATCGTTAGACTTGCCGGGTGATTGATCTGTGACGTAGGAGTTCTGCCGCCCTATAAAACAAGCTGGCTCTCTTCAATGAATTGAGGGTCTCACCTCTGCTTTTTGGTTAGACCGTCGATCATCGATCCATTTCATCGTCGGCGTGACGGCAATGCCATGAACGACGATTGACGCAACGACAATTGAAAGCACGGTTGCCCAGACGGTCTCCGCAGCCTGGAATTCGGCATGCGCAGTCGCATAGGCAAGATAATAGATCGACCCAAGGCCGCGGATGCCGAATACAGCGATGATGATCGCCTCGCCGTGAGGATGTCCTGATCCTATCAAGGATATCCAGCCGAACAACGGTCGAACCAAAACAAGCGCAAGAACAGCGACAACGATCACCCGCCAATCGACGTGAGCCAGAAGCTGGCCACTTGCTGCAATGGACCCAAGGCAGACGAGGAGGACCATCATCAGCAATCGTTCGATCTGTTCGGCGAAGTCATGAAGCTGCTCATGGAAAACACTTTCCCGTTCGCTTGCCCGGAAGGCGACCGCGGCAAGAAAGACGGAGACAAAGCCGTATCCACCGGCAAGCTCGGTCAGACCATATGTCGCGAAGGTCATTCCCAGCGCAACGAAGCCATCCTGGGTCTTTGCCAAGCTGCTCCCATGCATCTTGAAAGCCAAGAAGCCGAACAGCTTTCCAAGCGTCCAGCCTATAGCCACTCCGCCTGCCAGCCTCCATCCTACGTCAACGACAGCCCAGTGCTGGTACAGTTCGCGGCCTCCTGCAGTCCCAACTGCCATGGTGATCGCCAGGTGTACGAAAGGAAAGCTCAGACCATCGTTCAAACCCGCCTCAGACGTAAGAGCGAACCGGACCTCGTCCTCCTCGCCTGTCTTCGGCGGCCCAACCTGGATATCGCTGGCGAGGACAGGATCAGTTGGCGCTAGCGAGGCACCGAGCAAGAGAGCCGAGGCCGCAGTCAGTCCGAGGATCCAATAGCCGAGAAACGCCAGTGCGGCGATGGTTAGTGGCATAGCGATCCCGAGTAGCCGCCACGTCGTTCCCCAACGCCCCCATCCGATCGGGCGGTCCAACTTCAGACCGGCGCCCATAAGAGCGACGATGACAACGACTTCCGTCATCCGCTCAGTGAACTCGCGGTTCTCCAGCGGGTTGAAACGAGGCAACAGCGGAAAAGGAGACCATGCCAAGATCGCGCCAATGGCGAGGCAAGCAATGGGCAGCGATAGTGGTAGGCGCCGCATCATCATCGGTAGCCATGCGGTAAGCAGAACGACGAAGCCGAGTATGGTCAGCGTAACAAGATAGATATCCATGCACGCTCACTTTCTGCGGTGGTCTTAGCCACTCAAACATTTGATCATTCAACGCCAGAGACTCAAATCTTGCCCGCAAATATAAGATTTCGAACGTCGTCCACGATTTGATTCGTCGCGCCGAGCGCATCGATTAGTTGCGCCGGCCTGCTGCCCCGCAGTCCCGCGGTGGTAAGCTTTTTGTCCCGGACATAGGTGTAGATACCGCTGACCGCAAAGGCGGCATAGTGGCTAATGTTGGTGCTCTGCCCGGTGAGTGTGCTGCGGAACAAGTCGCCACCGTAGAATGACCTGCGCGCAATCGGGTTTGCGAAGGCGAGTTCGAGAATAGCGATAAGTTGCCGTTCTTCTGTCACCGTATGGTCGACGTCGGGCGCGGGAGGCGCGGGTTTCGCGTTATCGTAACGATCAGGCAGGTGCAGGCGAAGTTTCAAGACGGCGGTGTCAGATGCCAGCGTCTGTGAAAATGCTCTCATGAATTCCGCAAATGCGGCTGGATCAGACGTTCGAGACCCGAAATGTATGTGCATTCGGTCCAGGCCATCGTCCCCGTTGGGAACGGGATTTGCAACGCGGTTGACAAATGTCTGCGATCCTCCGGGAAGAGCATAAGCGACAGTGGCGGCGAACATGTTCTGCTCGTCAGCAAAAAGGATCGAGCATGCTTCGTTAAAAACCTCTTGATCGGCCCTCGATTGGAAGCCGATCTCCACACCGCCGTCCAGGACATAGTTCTCGAAAGGCTTGATGCCTTCCACATCAGGCCAAAGATGCGCGTCCTGTTCACGATGGAAATGGTTCTGCACGTACCAACCAAGACCGGGGACACGTGAACACAGAGGACCATGTGCGTCGCGCCAGTAGGTCGCAAGTATTTGGTGCGGCACCCTCGGGCGTCGGAGAATGGTCGTGTAGGAGTTTGTCGCGATCGCTTCATCCCGCGCGGCATAATTCTGGTCTGCTGATATGATGGTCACGTCATGCTCCTGGTTAGTCAGGAGAACATTCGCCATCTCTCGTTGTTCCGCATCCGCGGTGCAGCTAAGCGACCATCGCCAAACTTGCAGTGAAGAGCCCGTACTTGCCTTCCTCGAAGGACTTAGTCACACACACCGACGACCTGAGAGACATAATGCAATGCCTGCCCCATCATTAGATGTGTCAGGCGACATGCCAAACTGGGCCGGTAGCGACAAATAGAACTGGGCCCCCTCCCGAAGGAGGAGGGACTGATGAAGTGCTCAGATCATGAGACATTCTCCGCGGTGTTTGCGCGGAGGGAAGCGATGCTTGAGCCCGATGAGGTGACGGCCATGCTGCGGTTGAACAAGCTGGGTTGGGGAAGCCTGTTGGTTTCCACGCAGAACTGAGCCGGTTAGGCGCATAATTTCCATTGAGAATTGAGCCATGTGAACCTTCCCCCAACGCGGAGAGCGACGGGGGCAACGGAGTGATCCACATGGGACTTTTAAATATCATTCGTCGGATGGCGCTGCGTGAGAAGCAGTCGATCCGCGAGATCAGCCGGCGCACGGGGCTATCGCGGAACACGATCACGAAGTATCTGAACGCTGGTACAATCGAACCAACATTCACCGTACCGGAACGACCGAGCAAGCTTGATCCTTTTGCCGACAAGCTGGCTGCCTGGCTGAAGACAGAGGCCGGGAAGTCGCGCAAACAGCGACGAACACTGAAGCAGGTTCATGCCGACCTGGTGGCTCTCGGCTTTACCGGCTCCTATGGTCGGGTTGCCGCCTTCGCCCGTGATTGGCGAGCGGAACGACAACGTGAGCAGCAGACGACGGGCCGCGGCATATTTGTTCCGCTGTCTTTCCGCCCAGGCGAAGCATTCCAATTCGATTGGAGTGAGGACTATGCCGTCATTGGCGGCGAGCGCACGAAGCTGCAGGTCGCGCATATCAAGCTATCGCACAGCCGCGCGTTTTTGGTCAGGGCCTACCTGCTGCAGACGCACGAGATGCTGTTTGACGCCCATTGGCACGGCTTCCGTGTGTTCGGCGGCGTTCCTGCTCGCGGCATCTACGATAACATGAAGACGGCGGTCGATCGCGTTGGCCGCGGCAAGGAGCGACAGGTCAACATCCGGTTCCTTGCGATGACGAACCACTACGTTTTTGCGCCAGAGTTCTGCAATCCCGCCGCGGGTTGGGAGAAAGGACAGGTCGAGAAGAACGTTCAGGATGCCCGACCACGCCTGTGGCAACAGATGCCGGACTTCCCGGATTTGGCAGCGTTGAATCTGTGGCTGGAGCAGCATTGCCAAGACCTGTGGCAGGAGACACCACACGTGAGCCTACCCGGTTCGATCGCCGATGTTTGGGCTGATGAGCAGCCTGCTTTAATGGCATTGCCCGCCATGTTTGACGGTTTCGTCGAGCAGAGCAAACGCGTCTCGCCAACATGCCTGATCACCTTCGAGCGTAATCGTTACAGTGTGCCAGCATCATTTGCGAACCGGCCCGTCAGCCTGCGGATTTATCCTGAGCGGCTGGTCGTTGCAGCCGAGGGCAATATCCTCTGCGAACATCCGCGGATCATAGAACGCAGTCACGACAAACCACCGCGAACGATTTACGACTGGCGGCATTACCTTGCCGTTATCCAACGCAAGCCTGGTGCCCTGCGCAATGGTGCTCCCTTCCTGGAATTGCCGCTGGCCTTTCGACAACTGCAGGACCAGATGCTTCGTCGCCCCGGTGGTGATCGTGAGATGGCCGACATCCTCGCTCTGGTGCTTCATCACGACGAACAGGTTGTCGTCAGGGCTGTGGAACTGGCTCTGGATCAAGGTGTCGCGACCAAGACGCATGTGCTGAACCTGCTGCATCGTCTGATCGATGGGAAGACGACCGACGGTCCCGATATCGACACGCCACAGGCGCTGACCTTGGCTCGCGAACCCAAGGCAAACGTGGAGCGCTATGATGGCCTGCGTGTCCGGATCGTGGGAGGTCGTCATGCGTCATGATCCTGCCAGCGCCGCCGTCGTCATCATGCTCCGTAGCCTGAAGATGCATGGCATGGCCCAAGCGGTCACCGACCTGATCGAGCAAGGAGCACCAGCCTTCGATGCGGCCGTGCCGATCCTGTCCCAATTGCTGAAAGCCGAGATGGCCGAGCGCGAGGTTCGCTCGATTGCCTATCATATGAAGGCTGCACGCTTCCCAGCCTACAAGGATATCTCTGGCTACGACTTCGCCGCCAGCGAAATCAACGAGGCGACGGTGCGCCAGTTGCATCGATGCGAATTCATGGACGGAGCGCAGAACATTGTCCTCGTCGGTGGGCCGGGTACAGGCAAAACACACGTCGCGACCGCTCTCGGCGTTCAGGCTATCGAGCATCACCGCCGAAAAGTGCGCTTCTTCTCAACCATCGAACTGGTCAATGCGCTCGAGCAGGAGAAGGCAAAAGGCAAGGCAGGCCAGATCGCCGAGACGCTGGTCCGTCTCGATCTGCTGATCCTCGATGAACTCGGATACCTTCCGTTCAGTGCTTCCGGCGGAGCACTGCTCTTCCACCTGCTGAGCAAGCTCTATGAGCGCACCAGCGTCGTCATCACCACCAACCTCAGCTTCAGCGAATGGGCAACCGTCTTCGGCGACGCCAAGATGACGACAGCTTTGCTCGATCGCCTGACCCACCGTTGCCACATCCTGGAAACCGGTAACGACAGCTTCCGCTTTAAGGCCAGCTCGGCCGCAGCAGCACAGAAGAGAGGAGAAAAGCCCAATCCCTTGACCAAAGCCTGATCACAAAACCATACTCAGAGGTGGCTCACTTCTCGGTGGAAAAACCGGCTCAGTTCTGCGCGGAAACCAACAGTCATGCGATGTGCCTGTTCTGGGGGCGCGACCTCAACATCCTGTATAATGATGCGTATAAACCCTTTCTCGGGGCAAAGGAACCCGGGGCGCTTGGCAAGCCCTTTTCGGTCATTTGGTCGGACGTTTGGGAGCACGTACAAGGGTTCGTCGAGGACGCTCTTTCTGGACGAGGAACCTATACCGAAAACATGCGTCTCGTGATGGACCGCAACGGATTTCAGGAGGAAACATTCTGGACATTCTCCTACAGTCCGCTTTTCGATGACGAGAACAATGTCGCCGGCCTGATCGACGTCGCTGTGGACACAACTGCCATGGTCCGTAGTCTACGGGTCCAAGAGGTTCTCCGCCACGAGCTCGTTCATCGCGTTAAGAATTCGATGGCTGTTACCACCGCTGTGGTGAATGCGACCCTCCGGCATGCCGAAACGCTGGAACAGGCTCGTGAGACAATCCATCATCGGATTACCGCTCTTGCCAAGGCTCAGAGCATCTTGAATGACGTGCCGATCGACGTTGATGTTGAGGACACGGTGCGTCAGAGCATCTCGGCCCACATGGACAATCCGGAACGTTTCCGGATCACCGGGCCGAAACTCCATGTTTCTTCACAGCAGGGCATTGGCCTGTCACTCGCCGTTTACGAACTGGCCACCAACGCCGCGAAATACGGCGCGCTTTCCAGCGAGACAGGATCGGTAAGTATCACTTGGAAGACATCCGGGTTACGGGGTTTCGAGTTTGTTTGGCAAGAGGCTGGAGGCCCGCAGGTCCAACCTCCCACGCGAACCGGCTTTGGTTCTCGTCTGACAAACCAGATCGTCGCCTCGTATTTTTCTGGCAAGGGTGAGACGACCTATGCGGCCGACGGCGTGAGGTTTGTCCTGGAGGGAAGCTATCAGACGGAAATCGACGTTCCAGAACCACAACCGAACCTATCATGGAATACCTGGGAACAGATGCCGAAAAAGCCGGCCAATGTCATTGGATAAAAACATCACTAAAACACAGCGGGAGAGCTCCTAATGCCAGAAGACAAAAAGGATTACGGAAGCGATGCTTGGCGAACCGATTGCCAGAAGGCGGATAGCTACCGACAAAAGCTAGAGGAAGCCCAGCAGTCGCTTTTAGATAATAGAGATCTCCCATCCGGCGAAACCCATCCATGAGCATCGAAGCAAAACCGCGCATCTTTATGGCAATCTTTGTGGCCGTGATTTTCATGGCTGCTATCGCGATTGTCGGCTTTTACACGGCTTTCTGGACGCCCGGTGACACGTCGCGCCAGTCTTCCCCGCACGCTATCGACCAAACAAACTGACATCTGGGTGCCGATGGAGACTTGTGCTTAGAGAGCTCGTCTTCGCCTTGAAGGGATCAGGACCTTCGACCCGGTTATTTGAGGAGCGCTAACGCGATGAATTCGCTCAGCGGCGCGAAGGTGATCAATGCTCTGAAAGACGCCGGCTTCGAAGTCATGTAGGCCAGGACGGCGGACGAAGCTCTAGATATTCGGCGAGCAAGCCATCCACTTCCTGTTCACTAACGTCCAGATGCGGGTTATGGCGACCGCGGTCGATCTTGCCCATGAGGTTGCCGCTCGAATTTTGGAGGCTGGCATCATCGGCGCTTCTGGCCGCATCCCACAAACGGAAATCGAGCTCCCGTTCTCGGCAGACGCCGATGCAAGACGGATGAATGACGATTAGATCGTCAGTCAGACGGAGAGACGGTTCCCATCGATGGTCAGCGTCACCT
>NZ_FOKM01000004.1 GCF_900111905.1 Rhizobium sp. NFR07
ACCGGCGAGCCCGATCCTCGTTATCCCCGCTGTCCGTCTCCCGCAAAATCGCCGAGGCCGTCAGGATGTGCGTCCGCATCACCGAATGAGCGAGAGCAGGCGGGTTTCTCGTTAAAATCAACATGATGTCGTATGTTTGGCGTCGGCAGCCGCCTCATCCACAGATGGCGGCATCGTCGAAGGTCGAATTCGCGTGATCCTTCGCCGCCTGGGTCGATGAGACCTTTGTCCGATTGCGCCCGGCGAGCTTGGCGTCGTAGAGCAGCGTGTCCGCCTGGCGATAGAGTTCCGCGAACACCATATCGGCGTCCGGTGGCGCATCGGCGATGCCCATGCTGGCGGTCACGGGATGTCCAAGGCCGGAAACGGCATTTGCGATGGCGGCGGGTATCGCCTGGCGCCGGCGCTCGGCCCGTAGCGGGGCATCCTCGCCGCGCACGAGCAGCACGAATTCCTCGCCGCCGAGGCGGAAAGCATGAACATGGAGGTCCGCCTGGAGGACCTCGGCTACCGCTTTCAGCACCGCGTCGCCGGTCCCGTGGCCGTGGAGGTCGTTGATTGTCTTGAAATGATCGAGGTCCAGCACAGCCAGCGTATGGTAGCCGTCCGCGCGGTATTTTTCGAAATTCTGCTCGATCGCCCGCCGGTTCAGCAATCCCGTCAACGGGTCGCGCTCCGACAGGCGTTTCAGGACGTCGGCTTCGACGCGCGCATTGTCGCGCTGGTGCTTGATCGTCATGAAGCGGTCGGCCACGCCGAGCGTGGTGAAGAGGACTTCGCATGCGCAGCCCGCATAGAACAGAAACATGGCATCATTGCTCTCCAGCCACGGAACCACGCCGGTCACGAGGCGGACCAGCCCTGCCATGATCACCGGAATATATCCGACTGCCTGGAACTTGGCAGCACGACTGCCGCGCCACAGGGCATCGGCAACCGCCAGGATAAAAATGACGATAATCGGTGCAAAGGCTGCCGTGTAGACGGTCGACTGGATCGGACGTGCGACGAAGGGAAATGCCGCGTGAAACGTGCTCAGCAATATCGCCCAGGCGGCGCAATAAAGCAGGGCCTTCCGGAGCAGGGGATGCATGTAGCCGGGCTCGATGAAGCTGTAGGTGAACATCGCACCGGACGCGACGGTCAGGCCGAAGATCACGGTCGTCATCCAGCTCAGGATCATCGCCGGCGGATCGAAGAGAACGACCGCAATCCCGGATGAGATGAGGATCGTCAACAGCAACGAGATGGTGAGCGCCGAATGCCACAGCACGAATGGTTCACGCAGGATCCGATAGAAGGCCGCGTTGAATATGAGCGGCATCGATAACGTGCCGGCGAGCATGGCAAGGATCAGCAGGGAACGGAGAAGGTCCGGGCCGAGCGTTAGGTCCGCCGGTGCCAGATAGGCTCTTTCCAGCGTCATCCGGTGGCTCGGCAGGTCGAACGCGACGACGACCTGCCGTGTGTCGCTCGTGATGCCGGACAGCGGGGCCTTGAAATAGCCTCCGCGCAGCGAGCTGTGCAGGTCGCTGGATAACAGGAATGCCTGGCGCATGGCGCCATCTCTGTCGATTGCGACCAGATGCACCGCCTGCAGCGCGCTACGTCTGGAGAAGAGATATTGGGGAAGGGGGGCAGCGGCATCTATTTCAAAACGCAGCAGCACGCGCTCGCCTGAGAGCGAATAGGCCCGATCTCCGCAGGCCCAGCGCCCAGGCGCGCGGGCTATCGTGGCGACATCCTCCGACAAACGGCTGGATGCCCAGCAGGAGCTTCTCACGTTCACGGTTTCAGACGCGGCAAGAGGCGAGGCGGCCAGCGAAGCGAGGATCACAAGGCCCAACAAGGTCGTCAAAATTGCTTTTTTTGTATCGTCCAAAAACATGTGCCGACGCTACATGGCAAACGTTGCAATGCGGTTACAAGAGAAGGTGCAGGTTGAGCGCATCACGGGTTGTGATGCGACTTTCCCATCCGACCCAGCTTGCAGTCAGAAGAATGCGGCGCTGGCGGCATCTCGGCTCTGCCGGTCGTTTGTCGGAAGACAGCGAGCAATTGCATCTCTGGCTTTGTCCGTGCCCTCGATCGATATCGTGTATTGTTCAGCCCGCGGTGCCGGAAAACTCGACTTCCGTTTTCTCGAGGGATTCAGGCCCGGACTGGCCCGGCATGCCGATGCGGCGATAGCGAAATTGATCTCCGTCGGTGGTAAGCGATTTTTCAATCAGAGCCGTCATGCGGGCATGCAGGGGCGACTTGATGCAGGCCGGGTCCGTGGCGGCGGCGTTGCCGGCGATCGCCATCGCCTGGCAGCGACAGCCGCCCCAGTCGATTTCCCTGCGATCGCAGCTGCGGCAGGGAGCGGCCATCCAGTCTGTACCGCGGAAGGCATTGAAGGCCGGCGAGTGGCGCCAGATGTCCGATAGGCTTTTTTCACCGTAGCGGTCGAAGGTCAGGCCCGGGATGGTGCCCGCCGCGTGGCAGGGAAGGACCCTGCCATCCGGCGCCACCATGAAGGCGTCGCGCGCCCAGCCGCCCATGCAGGGCTTCGGATAGATGGCGAAATAGTCGGGCGGGACGAAATCGACGGCGAGGATGCCGTGCAGTTCCTCCTGCGCCTGCTGCACAATCTCGACCTCGCGTTCTACTGCCTCCCTATCCGGCATCAACGCCTCGCGGTTGAGAAGCGCCCATCCGGCATATTGCACGTTGGCGATCTCGATCCGTTCGGCGTCGAGTTCCAATGCAAGCTCGATGAAGGCAGGGATCTCGGCGATGTTGTGCCGATGGATCGGCGCATTGATGGTGAGCGGCAGGCAGGCGGCGCGGATCTGCCGAGCGGTGTGGATCTTCTTTTCGTGGCTGCCGCGGTTATTGCCGATCTTTTCGGTCGTCTTCGCGTTGGCGCCCTGGAAACTGATCTGGACGTGGTCGAGCCCGGCATCCGCCAATGCCTGGATGCGGCCCTCGGCGAGGCCCACTCCGGCGGTGATCAGGTTGGTATAGACGCCGCGCCGCGCCAGGGTGGCGACGAGCTGTTCGAGATCGGGCCTCAGTGTCGGCTCGCCACCGGACAGATGGATCTGCAGAACGCCGAGATCGGCGGCTTCCTCGAAGAGCGAGGTCCATGCCTCGGTCGGCATTTCCCGGTTCGCCTTCAGGAGTTCGATCGGGTTGGAACAGTAGACGCATTGCAGCGGACAGCGATGGGTCAGCTCGGCCAGCATGCCGATCGGGGGGAGAATTGCCCCGCCGGCCGCGCTCATAATGTCACCAGGGACCGGTCGGACCATTCCTGCATGAACGCCTCGACGTCATGGGCGATCTCGTCGGCCGGTGCTTCATATTGCGCAGCCAGCCGCTGCTGGATCTGCTCCATCGAGTTGTGGCCGTCGCACAGCCTGAGTATGTCGAGGCTCACCTCATCCGGCCAGAACACCTTTTCCGGCGACAGGAGCGCCCAGGCGCCGCGCACGGGGTCGAACTGCAATCGTACATGGGGCTTAAACGCGGGCAGCGAAGCCTGCGAAACGAGCGCGCGCTCGCGACGCAGGGTCATCTTGCTAACTCCGTGCCGGACCCCTTGGGATATGAGCGCTCGGGTGATGATGAAGCAGCAAAGCCATCAACTTGGCTGCAGAGACAGCGGTCCAGGAGTGATTTCAAGATTGTTGCGTGCATAACCTTCCCCTCGCTAAGGCCGGGGCCGAAGTTCGCAATGCCATTCGGGGGCGTCCCGTCCGGTGTGGCCGGACAGGACCATGAAGGCTATCTATTTTTTCGCGGGCAGTTGGGCAGGAAAGTAACGGGACATTTCCATGCCGACGGCCACGCTGCACATGGCAGGCTTCTTCCAGATCTTTTTCATGGGGCTCCTCCTTCCTCAGAAAAACATTCAGACGGCATCATGGTACTCCAATATTGCGCATATCCAAGACCCCGTCGCCACCTTCGCGCGAATTTGACCGGGATGGCATTGTTTTCAGGTTGAAATCTGGATCGTCTCGGGTAGGTTGATTTCGGCACCGAATGATAAGTACCGATCCGACCCCGCGTCGGGGCTGCGGTACGACGTCCGTTGGAGGATGGGGCGCGGTGCTTTATGTTTTTGTTCTATTCCTTTCCTTTTGGCTTTCTTCTTTAGGCGCCGGTGATGCGGCCGCACAGCAGCCCGCCAAGGGCACTCCGCCTGCAGAGTTGAAGCTCGGTTATCTCAGGGCCCATGAGCCTCGGCTGGCCCTTTCCGTCTTGGACGTATCACCGCGCGACGAGGGCGTCGCGGGTGCTGAAGTCGCCATTTCTGACAACAACACGACCGGCCGCTTTCTGGGGCAGGCGTTCTCGCTAGATGTGGCGGAGGTCAAGCTCGAGGCAGATGCGGTTCCGGCCTTCCGCGAACTGGCAGGCAGGGGCGCCACGACCGTTCTTGCCGATCTTTCCGCGAGCCAGCTTCTTTCCGTCGCAGACGCCGCCAGGGCAGAAGGGATCGAGATCTTCAACATCGGGGCGACCGACGATCGTTTGCGCGAGGAAGATTGCCGCGCCAATGTCTTTCACATCGCCCCGACGCGCAGCATGCTGGCAGACGGTCTGGCGCAATATCTGATCTGGAAGCAGTGGCCTCGCTGGGCGCTCATCTACGGCTCGCATGAAGGGGATCGGCTTTTTGCCGACGCGCTGAGGCGCGCGGCGACCCGCTTCGGCGGCGAGATCGTTGCCGAGAAGGAGTTTGCCGATACGGGCACCGCGCGGCGGACGGATAGCGGCGTGGTGCAGATCCAGCGGCAGATGCCGGTCTTCACCCAGGGCCTGCCCGACCATGACGTGCTGCTGGTTGCGGACGAAAGCGAGGTCTTCGGCACCTATGTGCCGTTTCGCACCTGGGAGCCGCGGCCGGTGGCGGGAACGGCGGGGCTGATCCCGACCGCCTGGCATCCGGCCAGCGAGCAATGGGGCGGTACGCAGATCCAAAACCGTTTCGCCAAGGCCACCGGCCGACGGATGCTGGCGAAGGATATGTCCGCCTGGACGGCGGTGCGCATCATCGGCGAGGCGGCGACGCGGACACGCAGCACGGATGTCAGCCAGATTGCCCGTTTCATCCGCTCGAAGGATTTTTCGATCGCGGCCTTCAAGGGTCAGAAACTGACCTTTCGGCAATGGAACTGGCAGCTGAGGCAGCCGATCTTTCTCGGTGATGGGCGATCGGTCGTGTCGACCTCGCCGCAGGAGGGATTTCTGCATCAGTTTTCCGAGCTCGATACGCTCGGCATCGACCAGCCGGAGACGAAATGCGTGCTGAAATAGAGTGATGACGAAAGAGCCTTGGGAGGGGCCGACATGCCGAACAGAACGACGTTTGCCGCCATCACGCTCGTAGCCGGAATGACTTGTGCCGCGTCGGGCGCGGACGCGTTTATGGCCTATGTGTCGAACGAGAAGGATAATTCGGTCACGGTGGTGGACACGGTGACCGGCGCGGTGGTGAAAACGCTTCCCGTCGGCCAGCGGCCACGCGGCATCACCATCTCCCATGATGGCAAATTCATCTATCTCTGCGCCAGCGACGATGACACGATCGAGGTGATCGACACCGAAACCCATGAGATTGTTGGGCAGCTTCCTTCGGGGCCGGACCCGGAATTGTTCGTGCTCTCGCCCGACGGCAAGACGCTCTATGTCGCTAACGAGGACGACAATCTGGTCACCGTCATCGACATCGAAAGCCGCGATGTGCTGGCCGAAATCCCGGTTGGCGTCGAGCCGGAAGGCATGGGCATCAGCCCCGACGGCAAGACCATGGTGAATACGTCGGAGACGACGAACATGGCGCATTTCATCGATACGGACAGCCACGAGATCACCGATAACGTGCTGGTCGATTCACGGCCGCGGTTTGCGGAATTCAAGCCGGACGGGTCGGAAGTCTGGGTCAGCGCCGAGATCGGCGGCACGGTTTCCGTGATCGACAATGACAGCCGCGAGGTGAAGCACAAGATCACCTTCGAGATCGCCGGCCTGAGATCCGAGGCGATCCAGCCGGTCGGTGTGCGCATCACCGCTGACGGCAAGAAGGCCTATGTGGCGCTCGGCCCGGCAAACCGCGTAGCGGTGGTCGATACCGCGACCTACAAGGTGGAGAAATACGTTCTGGTCGGCCAGCGGGTGTGGCAGCTCGCCTTCACCCCGGACCAGAAGACCATCATCAGCACCAACGGCGTTTCCAACGACATCACCTTCATCGACGTCGCGACCGATGAGCCTGTGCAGTCGGTGACCGTCGGCTCGATGCCCTGGGGCGTGGTGGTCTCACCGAAGTGACGATTTTTGACGAGCAAAGAGGAGGAGAAGAGGATGCAGGCATATCGGAAATTCGCGCTGGCAACGCTGGCGGTGGTTGTTCTCTCGGCAGGCATCGGTCTTGCGCAGGACAAGGATGATGACGACGATGACGACAAGCCGGCTGCAAAGCCCGCGGCGGCAACGGAAAAGGTCACCCGGGCCAGCAAGGATGTGCCGGAACTCATCCTCGGATCGTCCAAGGACAGTTTTGTGGTGAACCGCAAGGATTTCGAACTGGTCGCAGGCCAGGGCTATCGCTGGAAGATCACGTCTGCGGCCGGGCTCGAATACAAGTTCGTCACCGATCTCTTCCGCAATGTCTGGATGAACCAGATCGTCATCAACGATCTCGAGGTGCATATGAACGGCGCGCCGGCCTGGCTGGAATTCGACAGCGAGGGCACGATGCAGGTGCAGTTCACCGCGGTGCGGCCTGGGCAATACACCTGGTCCGTACCGGATCTGGCTGACAAGGGCATGAAGGGAACGATCACAATCAAATAGCGCAAGATGATGGGCAGATGGCGGCTTCGGGAGGATGCCGCCAGCATGCGCGAACATGGGAGGAACCGACGCAATGAATGCCGATATGGAAGACGACAGGGCGGAAGCCCCGGCTCTTGATGTGCTTGAGGTCAGCCATGCCTATGGTGGCAAGAAAGCGCTCGACAATGTGTCCTTTTCCATCCCGGCCGGGCGCTTCACCGTGCTTCTCGGACTGAACGGTGCCGGCAAGACGACGCTTTTCTCGCTGATCAGCCATCTCTACGACACGCGCCAGGGCGCAATCAGGATCTTCGGCCGGGATGTGCGGCGCGCGCCGGGAGAGGCCTTGAGGCGGCTCGGCATCGTGTTCCAGGCGCGCACGCTCGATCTCGATCTCAGCGTTGCGCAGAACCTTTCCTACCATGCGGCATTGCATGGCATCGGACGCAGGGAAGCGCTGGTGAGGACTGCGACCTTGCTGGCGCAGGTCGATATGGCCGACAGGCTGCACGACAAGGCAAGGAACCTCTCCGGCGGACAGATGAGGCGTGTCGAGATTGTGCGGGCGCTTCTGCACCGGCCCTCGCTTCTGTTGCTGGATGAAGCGACGGTCGGGCTCGACATCCGGTCGCGGGCGGAAATCCTGGCGACGATCCGCGAGCTGGTGACCGAGACGGGCGTCAGCGTGCTCTGGGCAACCCATCTCATCGACGAGGTGGATGACGGCGATGACGTGGTGATCCTCGATCGCGGCAAGGTACTGGCATCGGGCGCGGTCGCCGAGATCATCGCGAAGACCGGAACGAGCGACATAAGGCAGGCATTCGCGGCCCTGAGCGGGTTGGCGGCCGGGCCTGCCGGTCCCGGATCTTCAGGCGGAATTTCTCCACTGCCAATGGCGAGGGGAAGGCGATGACACTGAATGCGGGGATCTCACACCAATCGCTGTTGGCCGCTCCGCGTGGTTTCGGCTTCGGGCAATATGCGGCCTGCCTCAGGGGCATCATGCTGCGAGAGGGATTGCGCTTCCTCAATCAGCGGGAGCGGTTCATCTCTTCGCTGGTGCGGCCGCTGCTGTGGCTGTTCGTTTTCGCCGCCGGCTTCCGGCAGGTGCTCGGCGTATCGATCATCCCGCCCTACAAGACCTATGTGCTTTACGAGGTCTATATCACGCCGGGCCTCTGCTGCATGATCCTGCTGTTCAGCGGCATGCAGTCATCCCTGTCCATGGTCTATGACCGGGAGATGGGCAATATGCGCACTCTGCTGGTCAGCCCGTTTCCGCGCTGGTTCCTGCTGGTCGCGAAGCTTCTGGCAGGCGTGTCGGTCTCGGTGGTGCAGGTTTATGTGTTCCTGGCTGTCGCCTGGTTCTGGAGCGTCAAGCCGCCGCCGATCGGCTATATTGCCGTGCTGCCCGCCCTGTTCCTGGCAGGAATGATGCTCTGTTCGCTCGGCATGCTGCTGTCGTCGATGATCCGGCAGCTGGAGAATTTCGCCGGCGTCATGAATTTCGTGATCTTCCCGATGTATTTCGCCTCCTCGGCGCTTTATCCGCTCTGGCGCATCCAGGAAGCGAGCCCGCTTCTCTTCCGCATCTGCCAGGCAAACCCCTTCACTTATGCGGTCGAACTGATCCGCTTCGCGCTCTATGGCCGGCTGGACTGGATATCGCTGGTCGTGGTCGGCAGCTTTACCGTGCTTTTTCTCGGCGGTGCGATCCTGGCCTACGATCCGGCGAACGGGCTGCTCAGTCGCAAGCGGGATACGGGAGGAAACGGCTGATGGTCTCGGTCAAGCATATTTTTTTAGCTGTCGTCCTGATTTCGCTCTCCTGTCCGCCCGTCCAGGGCGCGCAGGGCGATGATCCGGACTGGCCCTGCATCCAGCGCAAGGTGCCGGAACTGTCGATCGGCCAGATCTGGACCGGGCCAACGCTGCCGGTGGAGGCCGCGGACTGGTCGAATGACGAGGTGATTTCAGAGATGGTGGAAGAGCTTGCAGCGCGCCGCATGCCGCTGCCGGAGGCGCAGGAACGGATCAAGGCCTATCGCGATACGCTGCCGCCGGAGCAGCGGCCGCTGCGGACTGCGATGCTGATCCAGGGCCTGTTCGACAAGATGAATGGCGAGCGCAGCCATGTCATATCGGGTATTGCCCGCTATGCGCACCGCCAGCGCGACATGGCATCCGAGCTCAGGCGGGAATCCTCGGCACTCGATGTCTTGCGCAACAAATCGGGAGCCGACGGCAACGAAATCGCCGTCCGCACGGAGCGGCTGACATTCCAGACGCGTATCTTCCAGGAACGGGTGCACTCGCTGACCTATGTCTGCGAGGTGCCGACGCTGATCGAGCAGCGGCTCTATGCCCTCGTGAAGACGCTGACCGAGGCTCCGCCCGAAAAGTGACGAAGCCCGCGGTTCAGGGAGAAAACTGCTTGAGATAGGCGATGACGTCGGCAACATCCTTGTCCACCTTCAGGCCGACAAATGCCATCTTGGTGCCTTTGACGACGCCTTTCGGGTCGTGAAGATAGGTCGTCAGCGTTGCCTCGTCCCACACCATGCCGCCCTTGCCGGCATCCGACATGGCGGCCGAATACTTGAAGCCGTCATGGGATCCGGCCGCCCGTCCGATCACGCCCTTTAGTGATGGGCCGACCTTGTTCTGGTCGGTATCGGAAACATGACAGGCCTTGCATTTGGCAAATACCTTTTCGCCAGCAGCCGCATCCTGGCCAAAGGCGTAGCCCGCCATCGGCAAAACCAAGCCAATGGCGCCAATAAAACAGATGGCACGCATAGAGTTCCTCCCAAAGGCGGTCATGACATGCGGTCTCTCCCGGTTCCGCGTCATGCCGTCACACGCAAGGGTAGTTCGTGATGATCCCAAGTCAACACCGTGAATGGACGCTTTTTACAAAGCATCGGTTGCACCAGTGCCTTCCGGCTTGATTGACGGAGTTTTTGGATGCGCGTATTCTCTGCCCTTGCCGGCATCCCGAGGAGTGCGTGACGGGGCAGACAGGCAAGGTTCCTGCCGGCCAACCGATCGCGCCAATTGGATCGCGCCAATTTGATCACAATGCGTGCGAGACACATGGAGAGCGTGCCCCATGAACCTGGTCGATCTCGTGCTGACGGTGTGTCTCATGAACGATCCTGCCCGCTGCCGCGAGGAACACCTCTATTTCGAAAATCGCGGCTCGCTTTTCCAATGCATGATGCTGGCCCCGACCTTCATCGCCAAGTGGTCGCAGGAGCATCCCGCCCTTCAGGTCAAGCGCTGGACATGCGGATTTCCCGAGAAGGGCCGGCAGATCTGATCTGTTCTGAATCGAAAAAAGCCAGTTCAGAAGCATCGCACGTCGGCTTCCGCCTGGGCGCGACGCAGTTCGGATATTGCCGTTTTGGCCACGGCACCCTGCCGGAACAGGGCACCCCGTTCGCCTGTTTGCAGCCCGAGGCTCACGAAAGTCTCTGCCGTTTCGTATCGCGCATAGGGTACGATCGAGGCAATGACGTCTATGGAGCAAGAACAACTCTGGAGTGCGGCGCGTGTTTCGCCGTTTGCTTTCATGCAGCCGTGAACATAATCAAAAATTGCAACCGTCGGGTAGTCGTCATTCGCCAGTGCCATCGCGGCGCAACCGAATGAAATGAAGAAGAACGTGATGCGCAAAGCTCCGATAGACATCGAAAATCTCCCCAGGTGACGACGTTCTACTGCCGATGCCCAAAATGTGTCCGGTTATCATCTTTCGATCTGTTCTTTGTGGGCCTTAATATTATTTGTGAGCATTTGCAGTAATTTCTGCCGCACGGCAGCAATTGTATTTATGTCTGAATGTACTGTTAATAATACACTTGCCGGTCATGATGTAATACCCTATCGTCATCACAGTTTCCGACTTCAAGGTCTTGCCTTTGGGAGGGGCAGGATCCGCAGGTCTGTTGGATTGGCAGTAACGGTGCCCTCTGTTCATCCTTGGCCGTGACACGCTGACGGAAAGCATTTCCCGCACATTGAGAAAATCACTTGGCTGCGCTGAAGCGCGCGACGGTTGGCAATGGCGAACCCGCGCGAATTAAAAAGCATCGGGAGGATTTCACATGCGGCTATCTGTAAAACCCATTTTTGCAACAAATGCATTCCTGCCACTTGCGACCGCGAGTATCCTGGTCGCCGGCCTGGCCGGAACGGCGCTCGCCAACGACGATCTCGGCAAGCTTTCGGCAAATCCGAAGAACTGGGCGATGCCGACCGGCAACTATGCCAATCATCGCTATTCCGAACTGAAGCAGATCACCAAGGACAACGTGAAGAACCTGCAGGTGAAGTGGACCTTCTCCACCGGCGTCCTGCGCGGCCACGAAGGCGGGCCGCTGGTGATCGGCGACGTGATGTATATCCACACGCCGTTTCCGAACATCGTCTACGCTCTCGATCTCAACAATGACGGTAAGATTCTCTGGAAATACGAGCCAAAACAGAATCCGAACGTCATCGGCATCATGTGCTGCGACACCGTCAACCGAGGCGTTGCCTATGGTGACGGCAAGATCATCCTGAACCAGGCGGACACGACGGTGGTGGCGCTCGACGCCAAGACCGGCAAGGTCGTCTGGTCGGTCAAGAACGGCGACCAAGTCGATGGCGGCAAGGGCGAGTCCGGTACGGCGGCACCGCTGGTCGTCAAGGACAAGGTGCTGATCGGCATTTCCGGAGCGGAATACGGCGTTCGCGGCTGGACGTCGGCTTACAATCTGAAGGACGGTTCATTGGCATGGAAGGCCTATTCGACCGGGCCGGATTCCGAAACACTGATCGACCCGGAAAAGACGACCCATCTCGGCAAGCCGGTCGGCAAGGATTCCGGGATGAACACCTGGGAGGGCGAGCAGTGGAAGACCGGCGGCGGCACGACCTGGGGCTGGTTCTCCTACGATCCGAAGTCGAACCTCATCTATTACGGAACCGGCAATCCTTCGACCTGGAATCCGGTGCAGCGCCCGGGCGACAATCGCTGGTCGATGACGCTGATGGCACGCGATGCCGACACAGGCATGGCGAAGTGGCTCTATCAGATGACCCCGCATGACGAGTGGGATTATGACGGCGTCAACGAGAACATCCTTGTCGACGGGATGGAGGTCAAAGGCAAAAAGCATGATGTGCTGGTGCATATGGACCGCAACGGCTTCGGTTACACGCTGGACCGGGTAAGCGGCGAGTTGCTGGTGGCCAAGAAATACGATCCCGCTGTCAATTGGGCGACGGAGGTCGTGATGGACCCGAAGAGCAAGGAATATGGCCGGCCGCAGGTTGTGGCCAAGTATTCCACGCAGCAGAACGGCGAGGACGTCAACTCGACCGGCATCTGCCCCGCGGCGCTTGGAACGAAAGACCAGCAGCCGGCGACCTACTCGCCGAAGACAGGCCTCTTTTACGTGCCGACCAACCATGTCTGCATGGATTACGAGCCCTACAAGGTGAGCTACACCGCCGGCCAGCCCTATGTCGGAGCGACTGTTTCCATGTATCCGGCGCCGGAGAGCCATGGCGGCATGGGTAATTTCATCGCATGGGATGCGGCAAAAGGTGAGATCGTCTGGTCCAAGCCGGAACAGTTCTCGGTCTGGTCAGGGGCGCTTGCCACTGCCGGCGACGTCGTCTTCTACGGAACCCTGGAAGGCTACATCAAGGCGGTCGATTTGAAAGGCAAGGAACTCTACAGGTTCAAGACCCCATCCGGAATCATCGGCAACATCAATACGTTTGAACATGGCGGCAAGCAGTACATTGCCGTTCTGTCAGGGGTTGGCGGCTGGGCCGGGATTGGACTGGCTGGTGGTCTTCTGTCGCCAGACAAGGCGGAGGCCTGGCATGGCGCGGTCGACCAGGGACGTGAAGGGGGCGATGAAGCTACGACAGTCGGAACGGCCGGTCTCGGTGCGGTCGGCGGTTATGCTGCGCTTGCCGATTATACGACGCTGGGCGGGCAGCTGATGGTCTTCGGCCTGCCGGATTGATGCATCCACGACACGAAGCAGGGCCGTGCCCGATGGGCGCGGCCCGCAACTCATCAACCGACCTTTCCATCAGCCTGCTTGCCGGGCGGGCGGCCATGTGACGTCGACCTTTATGATCTATGAGGTTCTCAATGAATTTTCGCACAGCTGCTTTTGCGCTTGGCGCCGTAGTACCGTTTTTGTTCGTCGAAGCCGCTCTGGCAGAGGATACCAAGGAAAAGGCCGCCGCAGTGACGGAGGAAGACGGAAAATACATGGATGCGGATGGCAGTCCCACGTTCAAGTTCCAACCGGATGGAACCGTCGACTGGTATACATTCAGCGGTTACCGGCGCTACCATTCGGACTGTCATGTCTGTCATGGGCCCGATGGAATGGGGTCAAGCTATGCGCCGGCGCTGGCCAACAGCATGAAGAACATCGACTACGCGACCTTCCTGTCCATCGTGGCGGAAGGTCGCAAGAATGTCGGCGGCGGCAAGGAGAATGTCATGCCGGCCTTTGGCGACAACAAGAACGTCTATTGCTACATGGATGATATTTACGTGTATCTGCGGGCGCGGGCAGTTGGAGCCGCACCGAGAGGGCGGCCGCCCAAGAAGGTCGATAAGCCACAAGGGGCTAAAGACTTTGAAGCCTCCTGCATGGGAGGCTGACATGGGAAGGCGAGGCCTTTTCCGACGAGGGAATTGCGGGCCGGGCGATGCCGGTCATCGCGTCCGGCTGGCGGCCGTTGCCGTACTGCTGATCGCCGCCTTGCCGCATGCCGCACATGCTCAAGGCGCGGGGCTTGGAGCTGCCGGCGAACTGGTGGATCCGGATGTGCTGCGGGTCTGTGCGGATCCCTCCAACATGCCGTTTTCGGATGAAAGCAAAGAGGGGTTCGAGGACAAGCTGGCGCAGCTAGTGGCGGAAGGGACGGGGCGCAAGTCGGTTGCCTATACCTGGTTTCCCACCATAATGGGCTTCGTGCGCAACACGCTCGGCGCCAACAGATGCGATATCATCATGGGCTATGCGCAGGGCGACGAACTGGTGCAGAACACCAATGCCTATTATCGCTCCGCCTATGTGCTGATCTATCGCAAGGGCGGCGAGCTGGCGGGTATCGAGACGCTGGCCGACCCGAAATTGGTGGGCAAGCGCATCGGTGTGGTCGAGGGCACTCCGCCGACGGCCAACATGGCGGCGGCCAAGCTGATGGGAAAGGCCAAGGTCTATCCGCTGATGGTCGATACGCGCGTGCTGCCCTCCATGGCGGAGGTCGCGATGCGTGATCTGCAGGCCGGGACGATCGATGCCGCGGTGCTCTGGGGGCCGATGGCCGGTTATTATGCCGCTCGCGCCGAGAGTGAGATGACGATCATTCCGCTGATCCACGAAAAGGGTGGCCAGCGTATGATCTATCGCATCACCATGGGCGTGCGCCCGTCGGACCAGAGCTGGAAGCGCGTGCTGAACGCCTTCATCAAGGACAACCAGCCGCGGATCGAAAAGCTGCTTCTGGAATACCATGTTCCTCTGCTCGACGAGCATGATCGGAGGATCAACTAGCGAGCGGAGCGGCTGGCCGAAGGCGGGCTGGCGGGTAATTGACGGCAGCGCGTTGATCGCTGCCAATCGTGTGGGGAGGAGTGGGGAAAGATGGATGTCCGCGCCGCAGTAGCCGTACAGGCAGGCAAGCCCTTGGAAGTGATGACGGTCCAGCTCGATGGCCCGCGTGCCGGCGAGGTTCTGATCGAGGTCAAGGCGACCGGCATCTGCCATACCGACGACTTCACGCTGTCGGGCGCCGATCCGGAAGGCCTGTTTCCGGCCATCCTCGGCCATGAGGGTGCGGGCATCGTCGTCGATGTCGGCCCGGGCGTCACCTCGGTGAAGAAGGGCGATCACGTCATCCCGCTTTATACGCCGGAATGCCGCGAGTGCTATTCCTGCACCTCCCGCAAAACCAATCTCTGCACCTCGATCCGCGCGACCCAGGGCCAGGGCGTGATGCCCGACGGCACGAGCCGGTTTTCGATCGGCAAGGACAAGATCCACCATTACATGGGCTGCTCGACCTTTGCCAACTACACGGTGCTGCCGGAGATCGCGGTCGCCAAGGTCAATCCCGACGCGCCCTTTGACAAGATCTGCTATATCGGCTGCGGCGTCACCACCGGCATCGGTGCGGTGATCAACACGGCCAAGGTCGAGATCGGTTCGACGGCGATCGTCTTCGGTCTCGGCGGCATCGGATTGAACGTGCTGCAGGGGCTGCGGCTCGCCGGTGCCGACATGATCATCGGCGTCGACATCAACCCCGACCGCAAGGTCTGGGGCGAAAAGTTCGGCATGACCCATTTCGTCAATCCGAAGGAAGTCGGCGACGATATCGTGCCCTATCTGGTCAATATGACGAAGCGCGGCAACGACCTGATCGGCGGTGCCGACTACACGTTCGACTGCACCGGCAATACCAAGGTGATGCGCCAGGCGCTCGAAAGCTCGCATCGTGGCTGGGGCAAGTCTGTGATCATCGGCGTTGCGGGTGCGGGACAGGAGATCTCCACCCGTCCGTTCCAGCTGGTGACGGGCCGCAACTGGATGGGCACGGCCTTCGGCGGCGCGCGTGGCCGCACCGACGTGCCGAAGATCGTCGACTGGTACATGGAGGGCAAGATCCAGATCGACCCGATGATCACCCACACCATGCCGCTCGACGACATCAACAAGGGCTTCGAGCTGATGCATTCGGGCGAAAGCATCCGCGGCGTGGTGATTTACTGAGGTTTCCGATGGTCGCGGCGCGGCCTGTGGCCGGCGGAGCACCGGATACAATGACGAGAGTCGCAAGTTTCTCGACAGGTCACCACAAGGGCCTGCGTCCCGTGCGGACCAATGATGACGGAAGGGAGGCCCGGTCGAGGAGTGCCGGTCGGTCCCGGCCGATATGTAGAGATCGAGGCGAGGCAGCCGCCGATAAGCCGGACGGACCTCGAAACAAGAGGAGAGGCGTAATGGACAGTGCAGTTCAGATCCGTATTCATCCCGCGATCGATGGCGGTATCAAGCCGGAAGGCTCCGGGTTTTCCGGCGGCACTCTGGTGTGTGAATGCACCGACCGGCCGGTCAAGGTGAAGATCGAAGGACAAGTGGCCCATAACCATGCCTGCGGCTGCACCAAGTGCTGGAAGCCGAAGGGAGCCGATTTTTCCATCGTCGCCGTCGTGCCGCATGACAAGGTGACGGTACTGGAAAACGGCGACAAGCTGGCCGTCGTCGATGCGAGCGCGCTTATCCAGCGGCATGCCTGCAAGCAATGCGGCGTGCATATGTATGGGCCGGTCGAGCGCGAGCACGCATTCCAGGGGCTGGATTTCATCCATCCCGAACGGTTCCAGGAGGCTGGCTGGGCGCCTCCGGGCTTTGCTGCCTTCGTCTCGTCGATCATCGAATCCGGTGTCGATCCGGGGCGCATGGACGGCATTCGCGGACGGCTGAAGGAGTTGGGGCTGGAGCCCTATGATTGCCTGTCGCCAGGGTTGATGGACTACGTTGCCACCTGGGTGGCCAAGAAGTCCGGGGCGCTTCCGGCCTGATCAAGGCCTTGGCGGCTGGTTTCGCCGGCTGGCGGCCATATGGTGCAGATGCGCCATATGGCCCGTCTTGCCGTTTGTCGGCCTTTTCCGGGGGAGGGCTGGTGTCCGATAAGCCGGTGTCGCCTTCTCACCCGGCTAGGCAGGGCCGGGCAGGTTCCGGCTTATGGCGTCAGCCGAAGCGCGAGAGGAAGTCGGAGACCGTCTTCAGGCAGAGCGCCTTTTCCTCCACATGCGGCATGTGGCTGGAGTTTTCAAACAGCACCCATTCGCAGCCCCTGACCTTGTCGACATAGGGTTTGACGACCAGCGGCGTCGCTTCGTCGTATTTGCCGGAAATCTTCAGGGTCGGGGCTTCGATCAGATGCAGGCGATCCTCGATCGTCCAGTCCTTCATCGTACCGATGACATGGAATTCCGTCGGGCCGTTCATGTTGCGGTAGACGGTATTGTCCTCGTCCATGATGGCGAAGGTGCGCGCCACTTCCGGCGGCCAGGGCGAGACGCGGCAGACATGGCGGTCGTAGAAGACGCGAGATGCCGTGATGTATTCCGGATCGGTGATCGTGCCGGCTTCCTCGTGCTTCAAAAGCGTGTCCTGCACTTCCTGCGGCAGTTCCTCGCGCAGGCGGTTCGCTTCCGAGACCCAAGTATGCATGTTGGCCGGCGAATTGGCGATGACGAGCGCCTTCAGACCCTTCGGCTGGCGCACGGCATGTTCGGCCCCGAGCATGCCGCCCCAGGACTGGCCGAGGAAGGCGTAGCGATCCTGGATGCCGAGATGGGAGAGAAGCGCGTCGAGCTCTTCGAGGAAGAGGGCGGGGGTCCAGAAGTCCGGTCCCTTTTCCGGCAGGCGGGTGGAATTGCCGTTGCCGAGTTGGTCGTAATGGATGACGGCGCGGCCGTCGATTTCGGTGATGCCCTTGAAGCTGTCGACATAGTCATGGGTGCAGCCGGGGCCGCCATGGGCAACGACGAGCGGCAGCTTGCCGCTGTCGAGCGAGCCGGTGACGCGGTACCAAGTACGGTATTCGCGAAAGGGCAGGAAAGCTTCCTTCAACGCTGTTGCAGGCACGTTCATCTCCATGTCGTGACGATCCATGGAAAAGCATAACGTGGCGACAGGAGGCGCGGCAGCTATCACAAGTTATAGGATGGGCGGTCTTCGAGCAGGCGGTAATGGGTGGCGCGCACGACCGCCTGGGTGCGGTTCCTGGCGCCCAGCTTTTTCGCCGCCGCGTTGAGATGCATGACGACGGTCGGCACCGAACGATCGATTATCCGCGAGATCTCCTTGGCCGAAAGGCCCTCGGCGGAGTGCCGCAGACATTCGCGTTCCCGTTCCGTCAGCCTCGCCTTGCCGGCGCTGAATGTCGTCGGATCGAAGAGTGAATAGGCCGTCTCATGGAAGACGTGAGCGAGCAGGTTGAAGTCGGCGATATATCTCAGCGCGTGGCGTTCGAATTCCCGGTTGCCGCCGAAGCGCACGCCGGTGACGGTCGCATAGTCGCCGCGCGGCATATGGACGGGCACGGTGACGCCGGTCGACATATCCCGCTCGCTGAGATAACGGGCGACAGGGGCAGTATCCTCGGTCATAAAGCGGCGGATCAGCGTGTCGGCATCCGCGTCGTAGTTCCAGAAGAAGGGCGTCGACGTGCGCAGCGCTACCTGCTGTACCGGGTCGATGCGGAAATAGCCGCGATCGAACCAGTAGTCGTGCATGTCCTCGGAAATATTGCGAAGCTTCAGGAGCGACGGGATCATGATCGCGCCGTCGAGATCGTAGGGGACGGGCGTGTAGTCATAGATCAGCGCCTCGAAGCCGATCGCCTTCATCGCCTCGAAGATCTGGTCGATACGGCCGTCCAAGGTCTCATGCGCCGTGAACTGGCTTCTGATCGTGCCGATTTGGTCAAGCATCCCGCGGCATCCCCGGCTCCACAGCCCCTTAAGGCATCGATCCTATCACTTCTTATAGCTGGCGCCCAATAACGTTTGCGGTAAAAATTAGCGGTGCTCAAATATTGAGCAAGCGAAATATTTGCTGGAGTGCGCGATGTGGCGTGAGATCGAGCCCGATGCTCGACATGAGGTCGAGGTCGACGGCCACAAGGTTGTCGCCTACAGTTTCGGTCATGGGCCGGAGACAGTCTTCTGCCTCAATGGTGGGCCAGGCCTGCCCTGCGACTATCTGCGCGAGGCCCATTCCTGCCTGATCGACAAGGGTTATCGCGTGGTCGCCTTCGACCAGCTCGGAACCGGTGCCTCCGACCGGCCGACAGACGCGTCGCTCTGGACGATCGGCCGCTATGTCGAGGAGACCGAGACGGTGCGCAAGGCGCTCGATCTCGGCAAGGTTCACATGCTCGGCCATTCCTGGGGCGGCTGGCTTGCGATCGACTATTCGCTGACCTATCCGGAAAACCTGCAGACGCTGATCCTCGAAGATACCGTCGCGGACATGCCGCACCTGATTTCGGAGCTGGAGCGGTTGCGCGCGGCACTCGGGCCGGAAACGGTGGCGATGATGCAGAAGCACGAGGCGCAGGGCACCTACGACCATCCGGAATATCTGGCCGCCGTGACCATCCTGAACTATCGCCATGTCTGCCGCCTGCCGCAGTGGCCGGCGCCGGTCAATCGTTCGCTCGAAGACTGGAATATGGGTCCATACGGCACGATGCAGGGACCGAACGAGTTTCTCTATATCGGCAACCTGAAGGACTGGAACCGGATACCCGACCTGCCGGCGATGACGGTGCCGACGCTGATCACCTGCGGCGAATATGACGAACTGACACCGGCCTGCGCGCTGAAGATGAAGCTCGCCATTCCGAACGCCGAGCTGAAAGTCATCGCCAATGCCAGCCACATGCCGTTTTACGAAAACCCGGCGGATTATTATCCGGCGCTTCTCGATTTCCTCGCCCGCAACAGGCCGAACTGATGCATAGATCGATGAGAGACAGCATCAGACGACGGGGGCGCCATGCACCGCTATAGGTTCGTTCTCCTCAGGCCGCTGCAGTTCCTGCCGGTCATTTTCGGCATCAGCATCATCACCTTCATCCTGGTGCGGCTGATCCCTGGCGATCCGGCGCGCGTGCTGCTCGGCACCCGCGCGACACCGACGGCGATCGCCAATATCCGCGCGCAATTCGGCCTCGATGAACCGATCTGGCTGCAATATTTCTATTTCCTGAGAAATCTCGGCAATGGCGAGATGGGCAAGTCGATCCTCTACAAGATCGACGTGCTGAACCTGATCGCGACGCGCATCGAGCCGACGCTGGCGCTCGTCATCTGCAGTGTCCTTCTATCGATCGCAATCGCCGTGCCGATGGCCTCGATTGCGGCGCGCAATGCCGGCCGGGCGCCGGATCATGCGGTGCGGATCATTTCCACCTTCGGCATCGGGTTCCCGCCCTTCTGGCTCGGGCTGATGCTGATCATCCTGTTCAGCGTCAAGCTCGACCTCCTGCCTGTCTCCGGTTATGGCTCGACGCTCGGCGACAAGCTTGCCCATCTCATCCTGCCGAGCCTCACCATCGCGCTGTCGCTTTCGACCGTGCTGACGCGCAGCCTGAGGGCGGCGATGATCGAGGGGCTGAAATCGGATGTGGCGACGGCTGCGCGCGCCCGCGGCATGCCCGAGCGGATTGTCTTCTGGCGCCATGTTCTGCCGAACTCTCTGGTGCCGACGATCAATCTCCTGGCCGTCAATACCGGCTGGCTGATCGGCGGTACGGTGGTCATCGAAAGCGTGTTCGCGCTTCCCGGCATGGGGCAGTTGCTGGTGCGAGCGATCTTCTCGCGCGACTATATGGTCGTGCAGGGTGTGGCCATGGTGTTTGCCTGCGCAACCGTACTCGTCAATTTCCTCGCGGACATCGCTACCGTCGCGGCCGATCCGAGGGTGAAGCTATGAGCGCCGGTGCCATGTCTCTCCCTTCCGCAGGCTGGAAGACCTTTCTCGGCCGGCGGACGATGCTCGTTGTCGGCGTATCGATCCTTCTGTTGTTCCTGATCATGGCGATCGCCGCACCGCTGATCGCGCCCTATGACCCTATCCTTCAGGACGGCGCCTCGCGGCTGCAGCCGCCGTCGCTGTTGCATCCGTTCGGTACCGACAATTTCGGTCGCGATATCCTGTCGCGCATCGTCTGGGGGGCGCGGATCGACCTGCAGATCGCCTTCCTCGGCGTCGCCTTTCCCTTCGTCATCGGCACGGTGGTCGGCACGATTGCCGGCTTCTTCGGCGGCATCGTCGACGCGGTCTTCATGCGGATCGTCGACATCATCCTGGCCTTTCCCTTCCTGGTGCTGATGCTGTCGATCATCACCATTCTGGGGCCGGGGCTTTCCAGCTTCTACATCGCCATGGCGCTGGTCGGCTGGGTTTCCTATGCGCGGCTGATCCGGGCGCAGATCCTGGTGCTGAAGACGAGCGATTATGCGGTCGCCGCCGTCAGTCTCGGTTTCGGCCGGATGCGGATCATGTTCCGGCACCTGCTGCCCAATGCGATTGCCGGATCAATCGTGTTTTCCATGTCGGATGCGGTGCTGGTCCTGCTGTCCGGTGCCGCCGTCAGCTATCTCGGCCTCGGCGTCCAGCCGCCTGTCGCCGAGTGGGGCGTGATGGTTGCCGAAGGGCAGAGTTTCATCACCACAGCCTGGTGGATCACGCTGTTTCCCGGCCTCTCCATCGTCTTCCTCGCCTTCGGGTTCAGCATTCTCGGCGATGCGCTCGGCGAATTGCTCGGGGTGCATGAATGAACACTCCCATCCTTTCCGTCCGTGACCTGACCGTCAAAGCCCATCTCGATGGCGAGACGCGTGTCCTGCTCGATCACGTCTCGCTCGATCTGGCAAAGGGCGAGATCCTTGGGCTCGTCGGCGAGAGCGGTTCCGGCAAGAGCCTGTTCTGCCGGTCGCTGGTGCGGCTGCTGCCGTCGTCGCGGCTGAAGATCGAGGACGGGGCCGTGCTGCTTGAAGGTCGCGACCTGACTGAAGTCAGCGATGCCGAGATGCTGAAGGTGCGGGGAGCCGAGATCGGCATGATCTTCCAGAACCCGACCAGCCATCTCGACCCGGTGATGCGGATCGGTGACCAGATCTCGGAAGGCATCCGCTATCACCAGGGGCTTGATGCGTGTGCCGCGCGCGCGGCTGCGACCGAGATCCTGTCACAGGTCGGTTTCCCTGATCCCCTTTGCCAGTATGACAACTATCCGCACGAGTTTTCCGGCGGCATGCGCCAGCGAGCGATGATCGCTGTCGCCCTGTCGTGCAATCCCAAGATCCTGATCGCCGACGAGCCGACGACCGCGCTCGACGTGACCATCCAGGCGCAGATTCTGACGCTGCTGATGGAACTGCGCGAGACGCGCGGCCTGTCGATCATCCTGATCACCCATGATCTCGGCATCGTGGCGCAGACCTGCGACCGTATTGCCGTGATGCGCGGTGGCAAGCTGCTGGAACAGGGGCCGAAACGGCAGATTCTCTCCCAACCGAAGGACCCGTACACGACACGCCTGATCCACAGCCATCCGTCCATGCCGGGCGTGGAGCCGGTAACCGAAGCTGCCGCTTCCACCGTTGCGGCGCCGGTGAAGCCGATCCTCGAAATCGACGACCTGCATGTCCGTTTCCCGATCGGCGGAAGTTTTTTCCGCGGCAGTGCGGCAAAGACCATCAGCGCCGTGTCCGGCATCAGTCTGCAGATCATGCCGGGAGAGACGGTCGGCATCGTCGGCGAATCCGGCAGCGGCAAGAGCACGCTCGCCCGTGCGGTACTCGGCCTGACGCCGATCTCGTCCGGCCATATCAGCTTCGAGGGCGTCGATCTTGCTCAGCAGAAGACTGCCGGGCTGGCGAAGCTGCGGCGCGAGGCGGCGATGGTCTTCCAGGACCCGTTCAATGCGCTGAACCCGCGCATGACCATCGGCCAGACGATCGGCGAAGTGCTGGCGGTGCAGGGCAAGGTCGCCAGGGTCGACATTCCGGATCGGATCGGCGAACTGCTCGATCTGGTGGGGCTGGAGCGCGATTTTGCAGATCGCAAGCCGCGCTCGATGAGCGGCGGCCAGTGCCAGCGGGCGGGGATCGCCCGTGCGCTGGCGGTCGATCCGAAGCTGATAATTGCCGACGAATGCGTGGCCGCCCTCGACGTGACCATCCAGGCGCAGATCATCGACCTGTTCCGCGAGCTGGCCGCAAGCATGAACCTGACGCTGCTGTTCATCGCCCATGATCTGGCGATCGTGCGCAATCTCTGCGCCCGCACCATCGTCATGTATCGCGGCGAAGTGGTCGAGGACGGGCCGTCGGCGCAGGTCTTCTCGCAGCCGAAACATGCCTATACGGCGGCACTGGTCGCCGCGATACCGGATATCGACCCGGACAAGCCGCTGCTCGGCAATGCCGAAGAGGCATCCGGAAGCATCCGATCCATCAAGCGAATGCCATAACAAAGAAGGGAACGACATCATGAACAGGAAGTGGAAATCGATAGGGTTTGCGGCCTTTGCCGCTGCCCTCTCACTCAGTGCCAGCTTTGCCGAAGCCGCCGGCGTTCTGACCATCGGCCGCCGCGAGGACTCGACGACGTTCGACCCGATCAAGTCGGCCCAGAATGTCGATAACTGGGTCTTCTCCAATGTCTTCGACGTGTTGATCCGCGTCGATAAGTCCGGCACCAAGCTGGAGCCGGGCCTCGCCGAAAGCTGGACCGTCTCAGATGACGGGCTGACCTACACGTTCAAGATCCGGGACGCGAAGTTCTCGGATGGCTCCCCGATCACCGCAGAGGACGCCGCGTTCAGCCTGCTGCGCATCCGCGACAATGAAGGCTCGCTCTGGAGCGACAGCTACAAGATCGTCGAGACCGCCGAAGCGACCGATCCGAAGACGCTGACCGTCAAGCTGAAGACGCCGTCGGCGCCCTTCCTCTCGACGTTGGCTCTGCCGAACGTCTCCGTCCTGTCCAAGAAGGCGGTCGAAGCGGGAGAAGATGCCTTCGCTGAACTGCCGACGGCATCTTCCGGTGCCTTTACCGTCAAGGAATGGCGCCGCGGCGACCGCGTGATCCTCGAAAAGAACCCGAATTTCTGGCAAGCCGATCGCGTCAAGCTCGATGGCGTCGAGTGGATTTCGGTGCCGGACGACAATACCCGTATGCTGAACGTGCAGGCCGGCCAGCTCGACACCGCGATCTTCGTGCCCTTTTCGCGCGTCGAAGAACTGAAGAAGGATGCCAATCTCAGCGTATTGATCGACACCTCGACCCGCGAGGACCATCTGCTGATCAATCACGAGCATGGTGCGCTCGCCAAGAAGGAAGTGCGCCAGGCGGTCGACATGGCGATCGACAAGAAGGCGATCGTCGATACGGTCACCTTCGGCCTCGGCACAGTGGCGAATTCCTACATTCCGAAGGGTTCGCTCTATCACTACGATGCGAATTACCAGTATCCCTACGATCCGGCAAAGGCGAAGGCGATGCTGGCGGAAGCCGGTGCTTCCGACCTCTCGCTGAACTATGTCGTCAATGCCGGCAACGAGGTGGACGAGCAGATCGCGGTACTTCTGCAGCAGCAGCTTTCCAAGGCCGGCATCACGGTCAACCTGCAGAAGGTCGATCCGAGCCAGAGCTGGGACATGCTGATTGCCGGCGACTACGATATCTCGGTCATGTACTGGACGAACGACATTCTCGACCCCGACCAGAAGACGACCTTCGTTCTGGGGCACGACACCAACATGAACTACATGACCCGCTACAAGAGCGACAAGGTGAAGGATCTGGTGGCGGCAGCGCGCCTCGAGCTCGATCCGAAGAAGCGCGAAGCCATGTATGCCGAGATCCAGAAGACCGCCAAGGACGACGTCCACTGGGTCGATCTCTATTACAGCCCCTATATCAACGTCGCCCGCAAGAACGTCGAGAATTTCTACCAGAATCCGCTCGGTCGCTTCTTCCTGGAAGACACCGTGAAGAACTGATCATGCGAGGCAAGCCGGGCGCCTTGCGTCCGGCTTGCCTGTTTTTGCAGGGTGGCGCCGGCATCGTTGAAAACAAGGGATTCTTCCCGCTTGACTTGCCGCTGATGTCTGTATTTTAATCAAGCCTGCGGATTAGGCAGGTTTCGATCCGCACTTCACATGACTTCGATGTCGCTGGGCAGTTTCGCCCCATGACGCCCCGCTTGTCGGCGGGAGTTGCGTCATGGGGTTTTTGCATTTGGGCTATCATGAACGAGACGCTGAAGATCGGTATTCTCTACTCCACGACCGGCCCTTATGGGGCGATGGGCGTGGATGCCCGCGACGGCGCGATGCTGGCCATCGAGGACAATGCCAAGCGAACCGGACGCGTCATCGAGCCGATCCTCTACGATCCGCATGCCAGCCTGCAGGGTTACCTGGACGGGGCGCAGCAGATGCTGCGTGCCGACTGCCGCCATATCGTCGGCACGATCACGTCCGCTGCCCGCAAGGAGGTCATTCCGCTGGTCGAGAAGCATGACGGGCTGCTCTGGTATATGTGCCCGTATGAGGGTTTCGAGGCGAATGAGAGCGTCATCTATATCGGCGGCTGCCCGAACCAGCACCTGATCCCGGCCTTCGAATATCTCATTCCCCGCTACGGCGCGCGGCCTTATCTTACCGGCGCCAACTATGTCTGGGGCTGGGAGATGAACCGGCTTGCGCGCGAACTGATCGCCAATGCGGGCGGCGAGATACTGGGGGAACGTTACCTGCCGTTGGAGGAAACGGCGGTGGAGCGGATCATCGCCGAGATTGCCGAGCGGCGCCCGAGCTTCGTCCTCAACAATCTCATCGGTCCCTCCAGCTATGCCTTCCTTGAGGCGATGAAGGCGCTCGGGGAGACGGATCCGTTCTTCCGGCCGGAAAACTGCCCGGTGGTCAGTTGCGACCTGATGGAGTGCGAACTCGAGCTGATCGCGAAAGGATCGGCGACCGGTCAGCTTTGCGCTGCCTCTTATTTCGATACGCTGGAGACGGCGGAGAACCGCGATTTCAAATCCCGTGCCGCCTTGCGATACGGTCATGATCGACGCATTTCCAGCGTCTTTGCCAGCGCCTATGTGGCCGTCGATCTCTGCGTGGCCGCGATCCTTGCGGCTGGCAGCGACGAGCCGGAGGCGGTTCGTCGCGAGGTGCATGGCCGCAAGTGGCCTTCGCTGCTGGGGTCACTCGAGATCGATCGGCGTACCAACCACGCCGCCCTGCCGTTCCATCTTGGTCGCATCAACGACGGCAACGGCTTCGATGTCATAGCTTCCCGCCCGGCGCTTGCCGCCGATCCCTATCTCACCACGCGCGGCACATCCATGCCCGCCAAGCTGAGGATAGTGTCATGAGCCGGACGCCGAACTTCACCGGCTGGCGGGCCGTGATCCTGCATCGCGAGGACAGCAATACCGAAAGGCTGGAGCGCCAGTTCGGCCTGCTCGGCATCCGGGCGACACGCCGTTGGGAACCGCTTTCGACATGGGCCGATGCCGATCTTGTCCTCGTCGATGCCGACCAGGGGTGGGACGACCTGCTGCCGCAGGCGGATGGGGTATCAGGAAAGCCGCTGGTGGCCCTGCTTGGATCAGAAGCGCCCGGACGTATCGCATGGGCAATGAAACAGGGCGCAAGCGCGATCATTCCAAAGCCGGTCGCAGCCTCCGCCATCTTCCCGGCGCTGGTCATGGCGGTATCGATCCACGAGGAACGCCAGGCCGCCGCGGACAAGCTGCGTCATCTTGAAGAGCGCATTCGCATGCGGCCCCTCGTTCATGCGGCGGTCGAAAAGCTGCGGGCGGCGCGCGGGCTCACCGAGGATGAGGCCTATGCGACATTGCGCGGTTGCGCCATGCAGCGGCGGCTAACGATGGAAGAGGTTGCCGCAATGCTGCTCGGCGGGGCGGAAGCCCTGCCGGAGGTCGGCTGATGGGCATCGTCCGTTCGCTCCTGCGCCAGCCGACGGCTGTCTTCGGGCTGGTTGTCGTTATCTTGGTCGTCGTGCTGGCACTTGCCGCGCCGCTGATCGCGCCCTTCAGCCCCGACGAACAGATGTTCGACGGACTGACGCTGGAAGGCGCGCCGATGCCGCCGGGCGGGCAGTTCCTGCTGGGCACGGATACGCTCGGCCGCGACCTCCTTTCGCGCATGCTTTACGGTGCGCGCACGTCGCTGATCATCGGTCTCGTCGCCAACGGCATCGCCGTGACGATCGGCCTGTTCATCGGCATCGTCGCCGGCTATCTGCGCGGCCTTGCGGGCAATATCCTGATGCGCTTCACCGACCTGATGATGGCCTTTCCAGCCCTGCTGCTCGCCATCGTGCTGGCGGCGCTGCTGAGGCCCAGTCTCTGGATCGTCGCGATGGTGATCGCGCTGGTCAACTGGGTGCAGGTGGCGCGCATCGTCTATACCGAGACGCGCGGTCTCGTCGAACGCGATTTCATCATGGCGGAACGGTCGCTTGGCGCCGGCCACGGGCGTATCCTGTTTTTGCATATACTGCCGCATCTGGTGCCGACGGCGATCGTCTGGGGCACGCTCGGCATCGCCACCACCGTGTTGCTCGAAGCGACGCTGTCCTTCCTCGGCATCGGCGTGCAGCCGCCCGAACCCTCCTGGGGCAACATCATCTTCGAAAGCCAGAGCTATTTCCAGGCAGCCCCCTGGCTGGTGTTCTTCCCCGGCATGGTCATCCTCCTGACGGCACTCGCGTTCAACCTCGTCGGTGATGCCCTGCGCGACATTCTCGACCCGACGCAGCGGGGGAGGGGCTGATGGGCTTTATGCTTCTTCGCCGCCTCGGACAGGCGTTTCTCATCCTCATCGGCGTTGCCGCCATCACCTTCGTGCTGCTCTATGCGCTGCCGGCCGATCCGGCGCGAATGCTTGCCGGCCGCAGCGCCACGGCGCAGACGGTCGCCTCCATCCGCCACGAGCTCGGTCTCGACCAGCCGCTCCTCGTCCAGTTCTGGACCTATCTTTCCGGTCTGCTGCAGGGCGATCTTGGCCGTTCCTATGCACAGAAGACGGAAGTCTGGACGCTGATCGTCGCCCGCCTGCCCGCAACCCTGACGCTGATGGCGGCGGGGATTTTGGTCGAGGTCGTGCTTGGCATCACGTTCGGCACGATCGCAGCCGTCAAGCGCGGCGGGACCGTCGACCGCGTGGTGATGATGGCGTCCTTCGTTGGTGTTTCGGCACCGCAATTCGTCGTGGCGCTGCTGCTTCTCTACGTCTTCGCCGTCACGCTCGGCTGGTTTCCGATGAGCGGCTACGGCAGCTTCGCCCATGTCGTCCTGCCGGCCATGACGCTCGGCGTGCTGGGTGCCGGATGGTATGCGCGCATGGTGCGCTCGGCGATGATCGACGTCCTGAACCAGGACTATGTGCGAACCGCCCGCGCCAAGGGACTGTCGTCGCGCCGGATCATCTTTCGCCATGCCCTGCCCAACGCCATCCTGCCGATCGTCGCAATGATCGGCATCGATATCGGCCAGTTCATGGGCGGCGTGGTGGTGGTGGAGGCCGTCTATGGCTGGCCGGGCATCGGCCAGCTGGCCTGGCAGGCGATCCAGCAGGTCGACATTCCCATCATCATGGGCGTGACGCTGACCTCGGCCCTCGCAATCGTCACCGGCAACCTCGTCGCCGACGTGATCGCACCGTTCATCGATCCGCGCATCCGAACATCCTGACCAAAGCCAAAAGGGGAACTTAAAATGCTCAAGAGCTGGTTACTTGGAACGACGACTGCCGCGGCGATCATGCTTGCACCTTTCGCCGCGATGGCCGAGGGCAAGGATATCGTCGTGACCTACAAGGACGACATCGTCACGCTCGACCCGGCCATCGGTTATGACTGGGTCAACTGGTCGATGATCAAGAGCCTCTATTCTCGCCTGATGGACTACGAGCCCGGCACGGCAAACCTCGTGCCGTCGCTTGCCGAGAGCTTCGAGGTCGCGCCGGACGGTCTCAGCTACACCTTCAAGCTGCGCAAGGGCGTGAAATTCTCGAACGGCCGCGACGTGGTCGCTTCCGACTTCAAATATTCGATCGAGCGCGCGGTCGATCCGAAGACGCAGGGGCCCGGTGCCGGCTTCTTCGGTGCGATCAATGGTTTCGAGAATCTGACCGGCGGCAAGGCGACCGGCCTTTCGGGTATCGAAACACCCGATGACGGTACCGTCGTCTTCAAGCTCTCGCGGCCTGACGCGACCTTCCTGCATGTGCTGGCGATCAACTTCGCCTCGGTCGTGCCGAAGGAGGCCGTCGAGGCAGCCGCCGGCGATTTCGGCAAGCATCCCGTCGGCTCCGGCACCTTTGCCCTCAAGGACTGGGTGATCGGCCAGAAACTCGTCTTCGAAAAGAACCCGAGCTACTACGTCAAGGACATGCCGAAGATCGACAGCTTCACGGTCGAGGTCGGCCAGGAACCGCTGGTCGCGTTGCTGCGCCTGCAGAAGGGCGAGGTCGACATTGCCGGCGACGGCATTCCGCCGGCCAAATTCCTGGAAATCAAGAACTCTGCCGATGGCGCACAGATGATCGTCGATGGCGAGCAGCTTCATACCGGATACGTGACGCTGAACACCAAGGTAAAACCCTTCGACGACCTGAAGGTTCGTCAGGCGGTGAACCACGCGATCAACAAGGAGCGTATCGTCCGCATCCTGAACGGTCGGGCCACGCCCGCCAAGGAAGTGCTGCCGCCGCTGATGCCGGGCTACGACAAGGACTATCCGGGCTTTGCCTATGACGTCGACAAGGCGAAGGCACTTCTGGCGGAAGCAGGACTGGCGGATGGTTTCGAAACCGTGCTCTATGCCACCAACACCGATCCGCAGCCGCGCATCGCCCAGGCGATCCAGCAGGATTTGGCGGCCATCGGCATCAAGGCCGAAATCCGCGCGCTGGCGCAGGGCAACGTGATTGCGGCCGGCGGCACCGAGGGCGAGGCGCCGATGATCTGGTCCGGCGGCATGGCCTGGATCGCCGACTTCCCGGATCCGTCCAATTTCTACGGCCCGATTCTCGGTTGTGCAGGCGCCGTACAGGGCGGCTGGAACTGGTCGTGGTACTGCAACGAAGATCTCGACAAGCGCGCGACGGCAGCCGATTCCATGTCGGACCCGGCAAAGTCGGCGGAACGCGTGGAAGCGTGGAAGAAGATCTTCACCGACGCGATGAATGACGCGCCGTGGATCCCCGTCACCAACGAGCGCCGGGTCGTCGCCAAGTCGCTGCGCATGGGCGGCGAGGACAATGTCTATATCGATCCGACCCGCGTCATCAACTACGACGCGATCTTCGTGAAGTAGCGCTTAGAGGAATACCCGCCTTCCCGGCGATAGGTTGGGAAGGCTGCAATTTTCCGGGAGACATGCCATGTGCAGCATCTGCAATCACACCATTCATAGCGCCCAGCATAATTTCGGCTGGAACCGCGATTTTCCCCCGGCGCTGACGGCAAAGCCGGGCGAGACCATTCTCTTCGAATGCATGGATTCGTCCGGTGGCCAGATCGGCGCCGACGCGACGCTTGCGACCCTTGCCAATCTCGATTTCGGCAAGATCAACCCGGTCTCCGGTCCGGTCTATGTCGAGGGCGCGAAGCCGGGCGATGCGTTGAAGGTGACGATCCGCAAGTTTCATCCTTCGGGCGTCGGCTGGACGGCAAATATTCCGGGCTTCGGGCTGCTGGCCGACCAGTTCAAGGATCCGGCCTTGCATGTCTGGACATACGATAGCGTATCCATGGCGCCATCGGCCTTCGGGCCGGGCGGCAAGGTGCCGCTGAAGCCGTTCACCGGCACGATCGGCGTCGCTCCGGCTGAACCCGGCCTGCATTCCGTCGTCCCGCCCCGCCAGGTCGGCGGCAATATGGACATTCGCGATCTGACGGCCGGGGTGACGCTCTACCTGCCGATCGAGGTGGAAGGCGCACTGTTTTCCGTTGGCGATACCCATGCCGCCCAGGGCGACGGCGAGGTCTGCGGTACGGCGATCGAAAGCCAGATGAATGTCGAGCTGACGCTCGATCTCATCAAGGGTGCCAATCTGAAGACGCCGCGCTTCACGATCACCGAGCCGGTCACGCGCCATCTCGACGGTATGGGTTATGAAGTGACGACCGGCATCGGTCCGGACCTGATGACGGGAGCCCGCGAGGCCGTGATGCGGATGATCGATCTTCTGACCGCCGAACACGGTTACAGCGCGGTCGACGCCTATATGCTGTGCTCGGTCTGCGGCGATCTGAGGATCAGCGAAATCGTCGACATGCCGAACTGGGTCGTTTCCTTCTATTTCCCCCGGATCGTCCTTTCGTGATGGACGCTGAAGGCTACGACAAGCCGGTGCTGCGGGTCGAAAACCTCTGCGTCGACGCACGCACGCCGGAGGGGCTGAAGCGGGTTCTCGATGATATCAGCTTCGATCTGAGGGCAGGGGAGACGCTCTGCCTTGCCGGCGAAAGCGGGTCGGGCAAGTCGGTAACCTCGCTCTCGATCATGGGGCTTTTGCCCAAGGCTTCGCTCCGCGTGACGTCCGGCAATATCATCCAGGGTGATCGGGAGCTGACACGGCTTTCCAACAGCCAGATGCGGCATGTCCGCGGCGGCGAGATCGCCATGATCTTCCAGGAACCGATGACGTCGCTCAATCCGGTGATGAGCATCGGCGCCCAGCTGACCGAGGCGATCCGCGAGCATCAGCAGGCCGACAATACTGAAACCGTTGCCCGGCAGATGCTGGATGCGGTGCATATCGCTGATCCCGCTCGACGCTTGAAGCAATATCCGCATGAACTCTCGGGCGGCATGCGCCAGCGCGTGATGATCGCCATGGCGCTCTCCTGCCGACCGAAGGTGCTGATCGCCGACGAGCCGACCACGGCGCTCGACGTGACCGTGCAGGCGCAGATCCTCAACCTGATGCGGGAGTTGAAGGGCGAGTTCGGCACCTCAATCGTCATGATTACCCATGACATGGGTGTCGTCGCCGAAATGGCCGATCGCGTGGCGATCATGCAGAATGGGCGTATCGTCGAGCAGCGCAATTCGCTCGATCTGTTTCGGAACCCGTCGGAGCCCTACACGCGCCGGCTGCTGGCGGCCGTGCCACGGCTCGGCGCTTTTGCGGGGACCGAGGGTCCGCCCAGGGTTTCGAAGGGTGAGCCGAGGCCGAGGGAGAGGGCGACGGCGCCGATCCTAAATGTCCGCGATCTCAGTATCAGCTATGGCCGTGGCTCGGGCATGCTGTTTCGTCGGCAGGCGCCGCCCACGACCGTCAGCAACATTTCCTTCGAGATCATGCCGGGAGAAACGATGGGTCTCGTCGGAGAAAGCGGTTCGGGAAAATCGACGACAGGAAAGGCGGTGCTGGGCCTCATTCCATTCTCCGGATCGGTGCAGCTCGACGGCTATGACATTTCCCGCCTGTCTCATCACGAGATGCGGCCCGTCCGCCGCTCGGCGCAGATGATCTTCCAGGATCCCTATGCGTCGCTCGATCCACGCATGTCGGTCGGCAAGGCGGTTGCCGAGCCTTTGATCATTCACGGCATCGGTACGCCCGCCGAACGGCGCGAACGGGTTGCGGATCTCTTGCGACGGGTCGGGCTCACGCCGGATGCGGCGACACGCTATCCGCACGAATTTTCCGGCGGCCAGCGCCAGCGCATCTGCATTGCCCGCGCGCTTGCGCTCGAACCGAAGCTGATCGTCGCAGACGAGAGCGTTGCAGCGCTCGACGTGTCGGTCCGCGCGCAGGTGCTGGACCTGATGCTGGAACTGCAGGAAACGATGGGCCTCGCCTATCTCTTCATCTCGCACGACATGGCCGTCATCGAGCGCATGTCGCACAGGGTCGCCGTCATGCATGGAGGACAGATCGTCGAGGCGGGTACGCGCAGCGAGATTTTCGAGAACCCGCGTGAAGACTATACCAGGGCGTTGATGAAAGCGGTGCCGATACCCGATCCGACGGTCTACAGGACCGCCGGCGGAATGAGGGGGTGATATGGCCCGCTGGCGCGATGGGAACGCTCTGCGTTCGGCGGGCCTATATCTGTGAACGCACCACGTCCGCCACGGGATGGAGGTTTTCCGCCGGAATGGATCCGACGATGCTGTATCCCATGCCGTCCTTGGCCCAGCTCCAGCCGTTGACGTCTCCGGCGGTGCTGGCAAACATTGGCCTGTTCTGATCGACAAGCATGCGCCGCGCCAGCATGACGATGCGATGGCCCTTGTCGTCGTCATACATGAGCATGAACCCGGCTCCGTGCGTCGTCGGAACGACGCGGCCGCCCATCAGTCGGTAGCCGGATGCGCCGAGATCGGGGATGGCCACTGAGCCGCCCAGCGTTGCCGAAGCGAGTTGCTGCAGGGTGTCGCTGCCATCGGCCCTGACTTCCACCGGCCTCAGCCTGTCGGCGGCAAACGCGCCGTAGCTGGCGGAGGCTTCCAGCGCCAGCGCTGCCACCCCTTCGGTCGGAGGCAGCATGTAGCCCTTCGTCAGCCAACCGCCCGTCGCGCCGATGGCGAGAAGCACTGCGGCGGCAGCCGCCAGTCGCAACAGGCCCGGCCTCGATGTCGTCGCGTGGTGCGCGGCCGCGATGTTTTCCAGATTGAGCCTGCTCGGCACCGGCTCATCGGCAACCGGATCCAGAGATTGCCGCAGCGCTGCCGCCTGCTCCCGGTAGGCCGCGACGCGTGCTGCCGCATCACCATTCGTCAGCAGATATTCCGATACATGACCGCGCCTTTCCGGGGCGAGGGCATCGTCCACGAATGCCTGGAGGTCGTCCTCGGTGATGGGTCTGCCGTTCATTTCACTCTCCGAATATAGGGACTGCCGGGAGCAGGTCTCTGGAGCGTCGATGCGTCTGCGGGCGTGTTCTCGAGAAGCATGCGCAATTGTTCACGTGCCCGCGACAGGCGCGACATCACCGTGCCGAGCGGAATGCCGAGCACCTGCCCGGCTTCGGCGTATGACATGTCCTCGACGGAGATCAACAGGAGGATGGCGCGGTGGTCGGGAGGAAGGCGCTCGATCGCCGACATGACCTCGTGGCCGAACACGGTTTGCTCCTGCGTTGCCTGTAGCGCGCCAACCGTCTCCGGCATGTCGTCGATCGGCATGGCGGCGCCACGGCGCAGGTTCTGGCGCAGACGGTTGACCGACAGGTTGTGCAGGATTGCGAAGGCCCAAGACCGGGCATCCTCGTTGCGCCGCTTGCGCCAGCTGGCAACGATCCTCACCAGGCAGTCCTGAACAATGTCGTCGGCCGTTTCCGGATCTCCGAGCAAGCCCCGGGCATAACGTCTGAGGGCGGGGATCATCGGTTCGATCTGCGACAGCATGTCGTTCATGTCACACCATCTCCGTTGAAGGCGATCCGCGCAAGCAGCCCGGATCGCCATGCCTCTCGTCAATCGGCGTCCTGAACCTGCAGAACCTTGCCCGGCTTGCCGTCCTGCGACGATGCGACAACCAGATAGCGACGCTCATCCTTGTGCTTCGCCTCGACGATCTGGCGGATCGGTCCGACCGCGTTGACGATCGCGGAACCTGCCGGGTTGGTCATGAAATTCGACAGGCCTTCCAGCGAGCCGCTGCCGTCAGGCTTGTCCGACAAGGCGAGGACATAGGCCTTTTTCGGCTCCAGACCGGTGACGGAGGCTTGCAGGACCTGGGTCAGGCCCTGATCGAAGAGGGATACGGTCGTGGGTATCTTGCCCTTCGAGCCCTTGGCGGTAAGTCTGAAGTGAGCGGCTTCTCCGGCCTTGCCGAGGGGGACCAGATTTTGCAGTCCATCGCCTTCGGGAACCGCGTTCGGCACATAGGCGACCGCCTGTGGCGCCTGGCCGATCGGAATGTTGGCGATCACCTTGTTGACCAACGTATCGATCACGGCAAATTGGTCGGCATTTTCGAGGCCGACATAGACACGACTACCGTCGCCCGAGGGCCATATGCCGTGCGGCAGGTTGCCGACCGGGATCGTTGCGATCTGTTCGAATGTATCGGTGCGGAATACCTTCACCTCGTTCAGTCCACCGACCGTGACATAGGCAAAACTGCCGTTCCTGTTGGTGGCGAAATTGACGTGATTGGTGATCGGGCCGATGTCGATCGTCTTGATCAGGTCGAAGGGGGCCTCGGCTTTGAAGACCTGTGCCTTGCCGATATCCTTCAGCGTGAACCAGACCTGCTTGCCGTCCGGGGACGCTGCGATATTGGGGCAGAACGGGCTTTCCTGCTTCACATGGCCGACGATCTGGTGGTCGGCGACGGAGACGGCAACCGTTTCCGGATTAAAGGACGAGCAGATGTAGCCGTATTTGCCGTCCGGCGAGAAAATCTGCATGCCGGGACCGCCGGGAACCTTGATCCGCTGCTTTTCCTCGAACGTGCTTGCATCGATGACCGAGATGTAATCCTCGCCGCGCACGGTCACCCATATCTCCTTGCCGTCAGGCGTATAGAATGCCTCATGCGGCGAGCGGCCGATATAGGTCGTGTGCTTCACGGCATTGGTGGCGGTGTCGATGAAGGTGACGGAGTTCGAGCCGATCGAGACAACGGCGAGCGTCTTGTGGTCGGGCGAAAATCCCATCCCGTGAACGAGAACCTGACCCCTGTAGAGCGGGCTGAGATTGCCCGGCTGGGGATCGCCGAGCTTGATCGTTCCGAGAAGCTTGTTGGTTGACGGGTCGCTGACCGAAACCGTGTTGGAAAACTGCTCGGCCGCATAGACTCGGTCCCTGCTGCTGACCGGGATATCCGGTGCGGTCGCGGCTTCTGGGGCTTGGCCTGCGAGAGCGCCTATAGGCGCAAGAAAGCTGCCCGCCAGCAGAGCGGCGGCGAAGGAGTTGCGAATTTTCATCTGGAAGACCTCTGGGTTACATCTTCATGTCTGGATCCATGCCCTGCATGGATTCGGCGGGGGCATTTTCCGGCGCAACCTGCGTCGGTGCCGGGCCGGAAGGCGGAAGCGGATCGCCGATCGCGAGTTTCATCGCAGCGATTTCCTGCTGCTGTTCCACGATGATCTCCTGGGCGAGGCGCTTGAGCTGTTCGTTCCGGCCGTATTTCAGGACCGCAAGTGCCATGTCGATCGCGCCCTGGTGATGGGGCGTCATCATCGCCACGAAGTCGCGGTCGACATCTCCGGTCGGCTCGATCTCCATCTTCTCCATCATCCGCTCCATGGCCGCGTTATTCTCGGTCCAATAGGTTGTTTCTTGGGAGACGGCGGCAGTGGACGAATGACCGTGCTGCGATGGATCATGCGCGAAGGCTGTGCATGCGCCTGCGGCCGCCAGCATGACGGCGGCAAAGGCTGAGGACTTTCCGTGTGACCAAATCGTCATCGACTGTTTCCTTCTGGTTATGGATGGGTAGACAGCCGGGCGAGGCGTCTATTCCATCGGGACTGGAATTTTTCACGCCGCCGGATCGTCGATGCCGAAGGAGGCGACCAGGGAAAAAGCGATTGCGCCGAGCGCGATCTCTGCGCTTGCGCCCATCACCAGCAGACGCTGCGACCTGGTCGGGTCGCGCCGATAGATCGGCACGAACAGATAGCGGTTCACGACAGCCAGGCATGCCATCGCCAGTGCGACGGCAATCTTGAGGATGAGCTGGAGCTGATAGGGCGAGCTCGGATCGGTCGGGAGATGGCCGAGGATGAGAAGCGTATTGGCAAGGCCCGAGAGAAGGACAAGCGCCACCACGACGTGGCCGACCCGGGAAAAACGAAACATCGACATCACGGCGGCCGGACGAAGCTCCGGACGCGCGGTCATCGGCATCAACAGGACGAACGGAACGAGTGCGCCGACCCATGCCGTTGCCAAAAGGACATGGATGATGTCCGACAGCGTGCTGGCAATATCGTCGGCTGCGTGCCCGTTTGCGGCAAGACTGCTGAGTGCCAGTGCGGCCAACAGGATCGAGAGGCGGCTCAAGCCGAAGGACATCGCGCCAAGCAGGGCAAGGCAGATTGCCAGATGTGCGAGCATTGCGAGGCCTGCGCCCGTGCCGAAGGCAAAGGCGGACCAGAGGTCCGTCCTGAACATCGATGCCCAGGCTGAGGTGATCGCCGCTGTCTGCAAGGGAATGGCGATCACGCTGGTGGAGGCTGCTATGGCAGTGCCGAGCAAAAGCGATTTTCGCATTGCGGTTGCGAGGGGGCTGCGTATCCCGGCGTCGGCCAGGATGGTGGCGAAGCCGCCTCCTCCCCAGAGGTAGGCCAGTGAGGCGTCGTGGACGGTGCGCTCCAGTGCGAGGGCCTGAAGCGGGGTCATGGCGCTACACGGAACTGGTAAGACCCCGATGATGGATGGCCGTCCCTGGACAGCACATGCCAACGCACCGTGTAGGTGTCGGGCGGCAGAGATGCGGTCGGCGCCACAGAGAGGGTCGTGGCATCATCGTTGCCGAGAACGGGCGGCGACGTGGCTGTGAGATCTCCTGATTCACCGGTCACGGTGATCGTCGAAAAGGCAGGTTCAAGGCCTTCTGTGAAACCGAGCGAAATCTCGGATGGCGAGGTGTGGAGCGTTGCACCATCCGCCGGTGCAGCACTTTTCAGATGGGCATGCGCCAGGGCCGGCCCGCTGATCGCCATTCCGCACAGCAGCACGGAACCGAGAAGAAATATCCTGTGAGACATGCTGGTCGTCCTTTCTCCAAGAAAGCTTCCGACGCTGTAGACACTCGCCACGGATTTCTATTCCCCATGACAGGAGAGGATTGGATGTTTCCCCTGTACTCATGCGGAGTGCGCATTCGTTCCCGGATGAATGACGGGCGGGGCTTCAATACCCACGGCCAGCGCGTTGCGCGCGAAACCGTCGACCGTATACTGGTGATGCAGCGCGGGCGGATCGAAGAAGAGCGACCGACAGGAAACCTCTTCGAGACATCCCGCAGCGATTATACGAAGCGCCTTTTAAGTGCCGTTCCGGGATGCGTCTTTCTAGCAGGGCGCACGAAGCTTGCGGCAGCCACCGATTTTCAATGACGACTGACAATGGCGACCGACAGGAGAAAAAATGCGCACGCAACTCTGGCAATGGACCGCCTCGGAACTGGCTGCCGCCATTTCGAAAGGCCATATCGGCTCGGTTGAGGCGACCGAAAGCGTGATCGCACGCATGGATGCTGCCAATCCGGCGATCAATGCGGTTGTCGATATGATGCCGGAAATCGCCCTTGCCGAAGCGAAGGCGGCCGACGAGGCGCTGCGCAGGCATGGCCCCAGCGGACCGCTGCACGGCGTGCCGATGACCATCAAGATCAATGTCGATTACAAGGGGAGGGCGAATACAAACGGGGTCGTTGCCAACAAGGACAATATATCCGGGCATGATTCCTCCGTCGTTTCGGCGATCAGGGCAGGTGCCGTGCCGATTGTCGGTCGCACCAACACGCCGGCCTATTCCATGCGCGCCTTCACCAACAATGACCTGCATGGCGCGACGCTCAATCCACATGACAAGACGATCACCTGCGGGGGCTCTTCCGGCGGTGCGGGCTCTGCTGTTGCGGCAGGCATCGGCCCGATCGCGCATGGTAACGATATCGGCGGATCGATGCGCTATCCCGCCTATTGCTGCGGCGTCTACGGGATGCGACCGACGGTGGGGCTCATCCCGCAGACGAGCCTTTCGGCGCCGGAGCGAAAGATCATCAGCCAGCTGATGGCGGCACAGGGGACGCTCGCCCGTTCCGTCGAGGATATCAGGTTGTCCATGCAGGTCCTCAGCCGACCTGATCCCAACGATACCTGGCAGGTGCCGGCAGGCGATATCTTCGGCACGCTTCAGCACCGTCCATGCAAGGTCGCGGTTGTTGCCGAAACCGATGAAGCCCCAGCGGACCCGGAGGTCAGTGCCGCGATCCGCAAGGCCGCCGCCATGCTCGCTGACGCAGGTTATGAGGTCGCCGAAATCCCGGCGCCATCCTTCAAGGAACTTGTCGACCATTGGCGCCTGATGCTCGGCAACGAGATGCGCGGCGGGCTGGGATACCTGATGGGTTCCCATGGCGACTGGAAGATGAAGAGAATGCTGGAGATCCAGCTCGAAGGCGTGCCGGTGATCGAAAGCCGGGACGACATGCTGGAGGCCATCGCGCACCGTTCGCGCCTGTTGCGCAAATGGCAGCTGTTCCTGGAACAGTGGCCGATCGTTCTCACCGCCGTCAGCTGGGTAAAGCCGATGATCGGCGATCTCGACGTGTCCGACGGCCTCGATATCGACTGGTTCTACCGGGTTTGCGCACCCTTCATGGGAACGCCGACGATCGGGCTGCCGGGACTGGCGGTGCCGGTCGGGAGCGTGCCCGGAAAGCCGATGGGCGTGCAGTTGCTCGCCACGCGCTTTGGGGATCGGCGACTGCTGGAGGCGGGCGCTGTTCTTGAACGCGCCATTGGCAGGCTCGAACCTGTCGAACCCTTCGCAGGCAAGAGCTAGGTCCGGTCCTGGATGGAAGCCGCCGCGAATTTCGATGCAGTCAGAGCCCTCGGGAGGTGATGCTTCCATTCTCCCCGCAAATCTGAAAATACCGTCGCATCCGCTGCCATGTTCTCGTTCTCGAGTTCGCTGGTCTGGTGAAGGATGAAACGCTCGCGACTGGTAGCGTTCCTGTGCCATAGTGGCGATGGTGATGAGCAAAGGGCGTCATGCAGGGCAAGCCGAACGATCTTGATATCCTATTCGACAGCCACGGGCCGCAGGATCCGGGCGAGGTGCTGCAGCGTGTCTATGGTTATTCGTCATTTCGCGGCCAGCAGGGCGATGTCGTCGAGCATGTGATTGGCGGTGGCGATGCCGTCGTGCTGTTTCCAACCGGCGCGGGCAAGTCGCTCTGCTTCCAGATCCCGGCGCTCTGCCGCGATGGCGTCGGTATCGTCGTGTCCCCGCTGATCGCGCTGATGCGCGACCAGGTGGAGGCGTTGAGCCAGGTCGGCGTGCGCGCGGCAGCGCTCAATTCCTCGCTGTCGCGCGAGGGGTTCGACCAGGTGCGGCGGGATCTCAAGGCGGGGGAATTGGACCTGCTTTATGTGACGCCGGAGCGGATCACGACGCCGGGTTTCCGGGAAATGATAAGCGGAGCGCGGATCGCGCTGTTTGCCATCGACGAGGCGCATTGCGTCTCGCAATGGGGGCATGACTTTCGCCCCGAATATCGCCAGCTGGGCGAGCTTGCCGATCTCTTCCCGAACGTGCCGCGGATGGCGCTGACGGCGACGGCCGATCCACATACGCGCGACGACATCATCGACAGGCTGGCGCTCCGGGGCGCACGCGTCTTCACCTCGTCCTTCGACCGACCGAACATTTCCTACAAGATCGTCGAGCGGGACCAGCCGCGCCAGCAGTTGCTGCAGTTTCTCTCCCGCCACAAGGGCGAGAGCGGCATCGTCTACTGCTTGTCACGGGCGAAGGTGGAGGAGACGGCGGAATGGCTGAACGGGCAGGGCATTTATGCCTTGCCTTATCATGCCGGGCTTGAGCGTCAGGTACGCGATGCCAACCAGGACGCCTTCCTGAAAGAGGACGAGCTTTGCCTCGTCGCAACCGTCGCCTTCGGCATGGGTATCGACAAGCCGGATGTGCGTTATGTCGCGCATCTCGACCTGCCCGGGTCTGTAGAGGCCTATTACCAAGAGACAGGCCGTGCCGGTCGTGATGGCCTGCCGTCCGAAGTGTGGATGGCCTATGGCATGGCGGATGTCATCCAGCGCGGGCGGATGATCGATGGCGGAACCTCCGGCAACGACGTGAAGCGTGTCGAACGCGCCAAGCTGAATGCGCTGCTCGGCATCTGCGAGACCGCGGGCTGCCGCCGCCAGGCTATCCTCGCCCATTTCGGTGAGGCGCATGGCGGGCAATGCGGCAATTGCGATACCTGCCTCAAACCTGTCGACACATGGGACGGCACGGAAGCGGCGATCAAGGCGCTGGCTGCCGTCTATCGCACCGGCGAGCGGTTCGGCACCGGGCACGTCATCGATGTGCTGATTGGCAATGACAACGAGAAGACCCGGCGCTTCGGCCATACCGAGATGCCGGTTTTCGGCGTCGGCAGCGATATCCCGACCAAGACGTGGCAATCGGTCTATCGCCAGCTTCTCGCCGCGGGCCTGATCAGCGTCGATCATGACGCGTTCGGTGCGCTGAAGCTGGAGCCGGAGGCGCGGGCGGTGTTCAAGCGCGAGCGCGAGGTGCATTTTCGCCGAGACCGGCCGACGCGCGGCAAGGCGGGCCGAAACCAGTCCCCCAGCGCGAAGAATGCCCGGTCGCAACTGGACGAGGCGGATGCGCTGCTGTTCGAGGCGCTGCGGCGCACGCGCATGGCGATTGCCAAGGATCTCTCCATTCCACCCTATGTCGTCTTTGCCGACACGACGCTCGTCGCCTTTGCCACGGAGCGCCCGACCACGCGCGACGCGCTGCTCGGCATTTCCGGCGTCGGCGAGGCCAAGCTGGAGCGCTATGGCGAGACCTTTCTAGAGGTCATCAGGGAGTTCGACCAATAAGGTCTTTGGGCGAAGACGCTCCTGTCCATCGAGGTGGCGCCGCCCGATCGTCACGGCCGGTAGGGGCTGACGTTCATTGCAAGCTGGTGAGCAGGTCACCCAGGAACCTGTCACAGGCGGCCAACTGGTCGATGGCGATGAATTCGTCCGGTTGATGCCCTTGCGCCATGTCTCCCGGGCCGATGACGACGGAGGGCAGGCTCAGCTCCTCCGCAAAGAGGCCGGCTTCTGTGCCGAAGGAGACTTTTGAGGTCCTGGTGTCGGGCACGAGATTCTGGACGAAGGCGAGGGCTGGTGAGGTTTCGGCCGTCGCAAGGCCCGGATACCGGTTCTTCACATCGATCGTGACGCCGCTGCCGGGGAAGCCCGAGATAAGTGGGGCAATCCTGCTCGCCACCTTGGTTTCAAGGCGGGCGAGGATGGTACCGGCATCGTCGCCAGCGAGGTGGCGGATCTCGAAATCGACGAAGGCGTCTTCCGCAACGATATTGAGTGCCTTGCCGCCGCCGATGATGCCGGCATGGGCGGTGCTGTAGGGGATGGCGTAGTCTACGTCCCTTTTGCCGCTCGCTTCCAGTTCCATTTGGGTCTCGCGGATTGCATCCACGACGGCGCAGGCGAGATGGATCGCATTGAGGAAGAGAGGTGCTGTGGCGGAATGACCCGGCACGCCACGGCAGGTTGCCCGGGCTGCGAGTTTTCCCTTGTGGCCGATGACCGGTTTCATGCTGGTCGGTTCGCCGATGATGGCGAGTGCGGCCTTGAACTCTCGGGCTTTCAGGTCGGCCAGCAGGCTGCGGACGCCGACGCAGCCGATTTCCTCGTCATGGGAAAAGGCGATATGCAGCGGGCGCTTCAGCGGCAGGCGCGCGGCTTGCGGCGCGAGCGCCAGAACGCTTGCCAGAAATCCCTTCATGTCGGTCGTGCCGCGGCCGAGGACGCGGTCGTCACGTCGGGTAAGTGTGAATGGGTCGCAGGTCCAGGCCTGTCCTTCGACAGGGACAACATCCGTATGTCCCGAGAGGAGCACGCCGTTATCGCCCGCCGGGCCGATCGAGGCGAAGAGGTTCGCCTTTTTGCCCGTGCTGTCATGCACCAGCCGGCAATCGAAACCGTGCACGGACAGTTCGGCACGGCAGAACTCGATGATGTCGAGATTGCTGGCGGCACTGACGCTCGGGAAGGCGACGAGCTTTTCCAGGATGTCGAGCGTGTGCATGTCGGATGCTTTCAGTCTTTTCACTCAGGTCTCAGCGGCGGGCTTTTGCCGGCCGCTGGAAGTATTCGATGGCGCAGAACAGGATCACCACGACAAGCAGCACGACGACGGAGGCTGCGGCGATGCGCGGATTGACCGACAGCGTGATGTCGTCCCACATCTGCTTCGGCAGCGTGGTCTTCAGGCCACCACCGATGAACAGCGCCACCGTCAGTTCCTCGAAGGACTGCAGGAAGCCGGTGACGAAACCGACGATCAGGCCGGGTTTCACCAGCGGCGCGGTGATGCGGAGCGCCGTCTTCAGGCGCGTCGCGCCGAGCGTGGCAGCGGCCTGGTCCAGCCGCCAGTCATGTTCCTTGAAGGTTGCGAGCAGGATGACGAAGACGATCGGTAGCGCGATGACGCTGTGGCCGATGGCGATCGCGCTGTCGGTTGCGATCATCGACAGGCTGGCGAAGAGATAGAAGAGCGAGATGGCAATGACGATCGGCGGCACGACCATCGGCGCCATGAACAGCAGGAAGGCGGCGCCGGAAAAGCGGCTGTTCGAGCGGGCGAGGCCAAGTGCCGCGAGACCGGCGACGATGACGGTGATGAAGGCGGTGGCAAAGCCAATGCCGAAGGAGCGCAGCGTCGCCGAAACCCAGACGGGGGAGGAAAGATAGGCCTCGAACCAGCGCAGGCTGAAACCCTGCGGCGGGAAGGTGAGATAATCCGCCTCGGTAAAGGCCATGGGCACGACGCCGATAATTGGGAAAAGCAGGACGATCAGCACGATCCAGCCATAGGTGGACAGCAGGCCCTGACCGGTAATGCCCTTGAGATTGCGGGCCGAGAAGCGCTGGATGCCGGCGCAGATGCGGCCGAGCCAGCTTGTGATGAACAGTCCGAAGCGGCGCAGCTTGCCGTCCGCATGGCCCTTCTTGCCTTCGCCGGCGATGGAGGAAAGGCCAAACAGCCGGTCATAGACGAAGATGGTCAGCAGCGAGGCCAGAACCAGCAGCACGGCGAGCGCGCTGCCGAAATTCCAGTTCTGCAGCGTGTTGATCTGGGTGATGATCAGCTGGCTGATCATCGTCTCGGTGCGCCCGCCGACGAGCGACGGCGTGATGAAGAAGCCGAGCGAGGAGACGAAGACGAGCAGGCCGGCGGTGGCGATGCCGCGACCGGACAGATGGAAGAAGATCTGCCAGAAGGCCTGGGCGCCGGTTGCGCCGAGCGTTTCGGCCGCCATGGTCAGGCGGCGGTCGATCTGGTTCATGATCGGCATCATGGTGACGACGGCGAGCGGCAGCATCGTGTGCACCATCGCGAAGATGACGGTGCCGCGGCTGAAGAGCAGTGCATCGCCGCCGGGAAGGCCGATCTTTTCCATACCGGCCGCGACGATGCCGTTGCGGCCAAGGAGTACGAGCCAGGCGAAATTCTTCACCAGCGCGCTCGTCCAGAAAGGCAGCAGCACGAACATCAGCATGATGCGCTGGCGCCGGCCCGGCATGCCGGAGAGCCAATAGGCGAGCGGATATCCGAGCAGCAGGCACCAGAGCGTCACCTGCAGCGCGATGCCGAAGGTGGTGCTGAGGACGCGCAGATAGACGGTCGAGGAGACCATCCTGGAATAGGTGGCGAGCGACAGTTCGCCCGCCTTGTCGAAGAAGCTGACGGACATCAGCTGGATCGTCGGCGCCAGGAAGAAGACGAGGATGAACAAAAGGCCGGGCACGGCCAGCCAGAAGGGCGAGGGCTTCAACCACTGCCGCAGGCGGCTGTCCGGCCCGGAGCGATTGGAAGAAAGGGATGTCGTCTCGACCACTGTCATCTCGAACGTCTCTATTGCAGGGCAGGAGGCAGCGGATGCCGATGCCTCCTGTTTTTATCGATCAACCGGCAGCGTAGCGGTTTGCCGGGCGGATCAGGCCGAGGTTTTCGCGCAATGTCGTGCCGGTATATTCGGTCTTGTAGGAGCCGCGCTCCTGCAGGATCGGGATGACCTTGTCGATGTAGTCGTCGAGATTGCCCGGATAGTAGCCGATCGGCATCATGAAGCCGTCGCCGCAACCCGCCTCGACCCATTTCTCCATGAAGTCCGCGACCTGCTCTGCCGTACCACGCATGACGCGGTTGCCGCGTCGATAGCTGGTGCTGATCTCGCGCAGCGTCTTGCCCGAATGGATGAGTTCGGAGATCTGGTTGAAATAGACCGTGTGGTTGTTGGAAGACTTCGGAATGCGGTCGAGTGGCACCGGTTCGTCGAGCGGCAGGTCGAGGAGGTTGGTCTCCAGGTCCATGCTGAGATAGAGCACGGCCAGTTCCGGCGGAACCAGCGACTGCAGGTACTGGAACTTGTCTTCCGCGTCCTTCTCGGTGTCGCCGATGACGGCATCGAAGCCGGACAGGATGTTGAGCTGGCTGGTGTCGCGGCCGAATTTCGCCATGCGGCCCTTGAGGTCGTCGTAGAAGGCCTTGGCGGATTCCATGCTGGAGCCGGTGCCGAAGACGATTTCCGCCGTCTCGGCGGCCAGTTCCTTGCCGGCATCGGAGGCACCTGCCTGGATGATGACCGGATGGCCCTGCGGCGAGCGGGCGACGTTCAGGCCGCCATAGACTTTGAAGAACTTACCCTGGTGATCGACCACGTGATATTTCTTCGGGTCGAACTGCATGGCATTCGCCTTGTCGAAGATGAAGGCGTCGTCTTCCCAGGTGTCCCAATAGGCCTTGACCAGCTCAACGCATTCCTTCGCCTTTTCGTAGCGATCGCCATGGGGCGGCAGACGCTCGAGGCCGAAATTGCGGGCGGCATAATCATTGGCCGAGGTCACCACGTTCCAGGCGACGCGGCCCTTGGAGATATGGTCGAGGGCGGCAAACTGGCGCGCGATGTTGAAGGGCTCGAAGAAGCTGGTCGAAACCGTGCCGCCGAGGCCGATGCGGCTCGTGTTGAGCGCAAGCGCGGTCAGGACCGTGATCGGCTCGAGGCCGTTCTGGTAGATTGGCGACTTGGTCCAGGTGTCGAGATATTCCGTGCGGGTCGCTGGCGTGTCGGCGATGAAGAACAGGTCGAACAGTCCTTCCTCGAGCCGCTTTGCCGTGCGGATATAGTAGTCGATATTGGTGTCGGCGCCGGCTTCGGCTTCCGGCAGGCGCCAGCCGGCCTTGTGGTAGCCGTTGGCCTGGAAAAGGCAGCTCAGTACGATCTTCTTCTTGCTCATCTTCGTGCTCTTGAAACGCCGTGCGCCACCCGGGGATGGGCGAAACTGGAAAAAAGAGACCGGACGCCCTGAAATAGCGGAGTAAGCGGGCGCCCGGCGGAAAGGATGCCCGGGCAGGTTGGGAAACCCGGGCATCAGGGAAACTAGAGAAGCAGGAATTCCTGCATGCGCTCGACGGCCTCGTCGTAATTGGTCGACCACCACTTGGAGTCGATCTCGTAGAGGTTGCCGAAGTTTTCCGGGGCGGTCGGCAGAACGGCACGGCGTTCGGCCGGCATGAAGTCGAAGGACTTCTTGTTGGTCGGGCCGTTGGCAACGATGCTGGTATAGGCGGCCTGCTGTTCCGGCTTCATGCAGAACTTGATGAATTCGTGCGCTGCCGCCGTGTTCGGTGCGCCCTGAACGATCGACCAGCCGTCGACGCTGTAGCCGCCCTGCCATACGGTCTTGACCGGAGCGCCCGATGCGGTTGCCGCGTAGGCGCGGGCCGACCAGGTGTCGGTAGCATCGACTTCGCCGTTCTGCAGGATCTGGGTGTTGTGCGCGCCGCTCGTCCACCAGACGGCGACGTGAGGCTTCAGCTCTTCGAGCTTCTTGTAGGCGCGGTCCATGTCGAGCGGGTAGAGGTCCTTCGGCGCGACGCCATCGGCGAGCAGGGCGAATTCGAGTGCTGCCCAGGCGCCCTTGTAGAAGCCGCGTCGGCCCGGGAACTTGTCGACATCCCAGAACTCGGCCCAGTTCGACGGACCGGCTTCCTTGAACTTGTCGGTGCGGTAGGCCATGACGGCGCCGAAGACGGAGAAGCCGAGCCAGTTGTCGGTCAGCATGCCCGGCAGGATGTCGGCGGTGTCCGGGCTCTCGATTTCGAGAGGCGCGATATACTGCTTGTCTTCGGACAGGCGCATGACATGGTCCGGCGTGACCATGCAGACGTCCCAGAGATAGGACTTGGTATCGACCTGCAGCTTGAACTGGGTGACCGGATCCGGATCATGCGCTACGCCGACAACCTTTATGCCGGTCGCCTTTTCGAAGGGCTCGTAGAAGGTCTTCTTGATGGCTTCGCCCGGCGCGCCGCCGACATCGGCGACGGTCAGCTGACCGGCGGCGAAGGAAGAGCGCATCAGGGCAGGGCTGGCGAGCGCACCGGCGGCAAGGCCGGCGGTCTTTAGAACATTACGGCGCGTGGGCATGAGAAACGACGACATCTTGGTTCCCTTCTTTGTTATGTTTGAGGCATGCGGATGCAGAGGCTTTGGGTCATCGGTCGAGGAAGCGGGTATCCTCCGGTTTCCAGGACAGACCGACCATGTCGCCGATCGGAAGATGCGGCAGGCTCGACGAGCGGCGCGCGGTGACGGTGAAGCCGCTCTCGAGCCGGATCATCAGCGAGCATTCCGGGCCCGCATAGATCGTCTCGATCAGGCGGCCGGACAGCATGGCGCCTTCGGCGGCTTCGATGCGGATATGCTTGGGACGCAGCACGAGATAGCCGCGTTCGGCCGTCGCTTCCGTCGGCAGCGGCAGGGCGCCGTCGGACGTCTCGAGGCGCCCGTTGGCCACCGTTCCCTCGAAAATGTTCGAAATGCCGATGAAGTCGGCGGCGAAGCGACTGACCGGGCGCTCGTACATTTCCTGGGGTGAGCAGATCTGCTCGATACGGCCGGCATTCATCAGGCAGATGCGGTCGGACAGCGCCAGCGCCTCTTCCTGGTCGTGGGTGACGAAGATGATCGTCGAGCCCGTCTCGCGATGAATACGGCGGATCTCGATCTGCATCGCTTCGCGCAGCTTGCGGTCGAGCGCGGAAAGTGACTCGTCCATCAGGATCAGCGAGGGGCTGTAGACGAGGCAGCGGGCCAGCGCCACGCGCTGCTGCTGGCCCCCGGAAAGCTCTGACGGGAAGCGCTTGCCGAAATCGGCGAGCCCGACCATGTCCAGCACTTCGGCGATGCGCTTGCCGGCATCGGACTTGGCCACGCGGCGCATCTCCAGCGGGAAGGCGATATTCTCGTATACGGTCAGGTGGGGAAAGAGTGCGTAGTTCTGGAAGACGACGCCCACATCGCGCTCGCTTGCAACGCTTTCCGTATGGTCTCGGCCGTCGATATAGAGCCGGCCGTCACTCGGCTTCACGAGGCCGCAGATCAGCTGCAGCATGGTCGTCTTGCCGGAGCCGGAGGGCCCAAGAAGGGTCAAGAGTTCGCCGGCATTGACCTTCAGATCGGTGGGGTTGAGCGCGGCGAAGCCATCATAGAATTTGCAGAGACCCTGGGCATGGAGCTTCAATCTCGCCGGTTCGTCCGGAGTGCCGATCGGCTTTGCTGTCGTCAGGTCGATCACGCTGTTCTTCATATGGCTGTTTTATCCAATAGTTCCGGCCCGATGCCGCTTTCCACCAAGGCTGGAGCGTCTTGGAGGCAAGTAAGCCGGACGGTTCGGGGGGTGTAAATTATGAAATTCTGGCCCAGTGCTTAGCCCCTGTCTAATCATTGGCCGCTGCCAATAAAATGGGCAAGTCTGATTTGGGGCGTAGGCGTACGGTGGCGCGGGCAGTCGTCAGTCGAGACGAATGCGCTTCTCCATCACGGGTGCCACCATGCCGGGAATGTAAGCATCGGAGATGCGGTTCCGGCAGTGATTTTCGAAGAGTTCGATGAGCCGTGACTTGCGCCGTTCCTTCGGCGAAACCAGGCCAATCACCATCGGCCGGTGATCGCCGGCAAGCCTGACGCGCACGACCTTTCGGCCGTCCATCGCGGTATCCGAGCGCGGCCGGACATTGGCGAGCGTATAGCCATAGCCGTTGGCGACCATGGTGCGCAGGATATCCTGATGCGGGGAGCGTGCCGCAATGTGCGGGGTGAGCCCTTCCTGCATGAAGATCGCCAGAAAATATTCGCGGCTGATCGGCAGGTCGAGAAGAAGAAGCGGTTCGCTCGCTATATCCTTGACGGTGACTGCCGAGAGGCGGGCGAAGGGATGGATTTCGCCCACCAGAACATGCGGCGGCAGGCTTGCCAGCGGCACGAAATCGAAGCCCTCAGGGACGTGCAGGTCGTAGGTGATCGCGACGTCTATTTCGGCGCTCGCCAGTTTCTGCAGCAGCGTATCGTGATCGCCGACCACCTGCATCACCTTGGTCGACGGAAAGGCTGAGGTGAAGGCGTGGGAAAGCTCCGGCATGATCATCGGCGCCAGCGTCACCATGCAGCCGAGCGTCAGCTGACCGCGGATCTTGTCATTGGCCTCGCTGGCGACCTCGTAAAGCTGCTGGGCATGTTCGACAAGGCGCTTGGCTTCGACGAGAAGTGCCTTGCCGGCCGGCGTCAGGGTCAGTCCCTGGGCATGGCGGCGGACGAAGAGCTGGGTGTCCAGCTCCTGCTCGAGATGAGCGATGGCCGTGGAAATCGAGGGCTGGGAAATGTTCACCCGCTCGGAGGCGAGCGTGATGCTGCCCGTCTCTGCAGTTGCGATGAAATATTCGATCTGACGAAGCGTGTAACGCATACCGCGGCCCGAACCCTACTGCCCACATCTGGCGACACGGCCCTGACGAGGTCGCAACTCTGCGGCCCCGTCATGCGGCTTATCATTTCATCCTTTTAAGGAAGCATGCCGGTTTCGGGAAGACCAATGTCGGCAACCAGAGCTTTCATTCGTCGCCCGGAACGCCATAGCTTGGCGCCGATTGCGGCTTGATGGCACGGGTGACATAATCCTCGAGCTGCGGCTTGTAGAGTGACCAGAGTTTTTCGAGCTCGCCGATCGGATCTTCCTCCGCCCAGTCGATCCTGAGATCGGCGATCGGCCAACTGACCTCGCGCACCATGAGCAGGCCGGCGGAATGAACCGGGCCGGCCTCGCCGCCAGCAGCAACACCCGCCTGCATGGCCGCGATCAGTCGGTCGCCGAGTGCGCCTTCGCTGGTCTCGAAGGCCGCAACCATCTTTGCCGGTACCTCAGTATTCGACAGGAGATTGCCTGCAGCGGCGCAATCCTTGCCCTTCGCCATGGCGTGAATACCGAGCGTCTGCGGCCCGGCGTGAAGGGCAACCCGGCCCGCGGCGTCGAGCAGCACCAGCTGGCGATAGTCGGCGGTGTCATAGCCGTCGAGAAGTCGGGCCAGAGCTTCCTCCGCCGAAAGCCCGGACTGCATCAGGTCGAGCCCCTTCGGTCCGAGCAAAGGATCGGTGATGTTCTGCGTTGCTACCACACCGACGCCCGGCCGCGCATGGGCGCAGCGCGCCGCCACGGCCGGAGAAGACGACGAGATGGCGATGCCAAACGTGCCGGTCTGTTCACAACGGCCGCTGATCGAGAAGGTCATGGATTGGCCTCTTGCTGTTGCCGCTCAGTCGGGAATGACGGCGGTCGCGTCGATCTCGACCAGCCATTCCGGGCGGGCGAGGGCGGAGACTACGATGCCGGTGGAAACCGGGTAGACGCCCTTCAGCCACTTGCCGACGACGCGGTAGACCGCCTCGCGATAACGCGGATCGATGAGGTAGATGGTGATCTTGGTGATGTGCTCCAGCTCGCCGCCGGCTTCCTTCAGCAGCATGGCGATATTGGCCATGGCCTGCTCGGCCTGTGCGCCCGCATCGCCGATGCCGACATTTTCCGACGTATCGAGATTCTGGCCGATCTGGCCGCGCAGGAACACAAGGCTGCCGCGTGCGACGACCGCCTGGCAGAGATCGTTGTCAAGGTTCTGCTCGGGATAGGTGGCCTTGGTGTTGAACTGGCGGATGCGCTTGTGGACGACCATGATTTTTCAAGCCTTTTCAAAGTCTATGAGAGAATGTCTGCCGCTTATGCGGAAACAGCGAGTGGTTCGGGTTCGATACGGGCCGGACGCCCATAGGCGCGGCCCGAATAGATGAGAGGCATGCCATCGCCCTCGTCGGAGATGGCGATCACCTCGCCGATGAAGATATGGTGGGTACTGATCTGCTGCTCGTTTGCAAGACGGCATTCGAAGGAAATCAGTCCGCCGCGCAGCCGGGGCGCGCCCGTTATGCCCACCTCCCAGTCTGTCGGAGAGAATTTCTCGTCGCCGGTACCGGCCATTCGGCCCGCGAAACGGTCGGAGATCGCCGACTGATCATCCTTCAGGATATTGACGCAGAACGTTCCGTTCTCGCGGATGGCCTGGGCTGTCACGCTGTTCTGGTTCATGCAGACGAGAAGCGTCGGGGAGGCGCCGTCGGCGGAGACCGAGGACATGGCCGAGACGGTCGCGCCGGAGCGCCCGGCCGGGCCCGCGGTCGTGACGATGTTGACGGTACAGGCCGCCTTGCTCATGGCGCTGACGAACGCTGCTTTCAGGTTGTTTTCCAAAGGCATATCCTCTTCAAGATAATCCGCTCAAAGGCTTGGTCATTCCGCCGCCTTGAGCGTGGCCTGCGTGTTGAACCAGCGGGAAATGGCACTGTCTCCGGCCGTCCGGGTGGTCTCGCCCATGACGCGATCCGACAGGCCGGCGGCATGCTTGACGAAGTCCATCGGGCCTTCCCAGTCGAAATTGCGATAGACGGCCGCCAGATGGGCAAACGGCGGCGATTGCGCGAAAAGCTGGAACGTCAGCCGATGGCCGGCATAGTCTGAATTCAGCATGTCGCGTGCAAAGGCGAGCAGCTTGCGGCGGTCATCCGCCATCCAGTCTTCGTTGACGGTGTAGAATTTCTGAAGCCACGGCCCGGTTTCCGGCGCGTCGAAGGCCGCCTTGTCCGGGGTGACGCAGATCTGCCCGCCGCAGAGTTCGCGGGCGATGTGCATCATGTGGTGGAGCTGCGATGAGGCAAGCACGCGTCCGGCATAGAGAAGCGACTGGTTGGGCATGATCAGGCCGCCCGGCGAGCGCTCGGCAAGGGTGATCGCGGCGGTCAGATGGGCATTAATGCCTTCGCGATAGCAGGCGAGTTCGGCGAGCTTTTCCTGAACGGCCTGGAGCTTGTCGAGGCCGGTCTGGCGTACGTTGAAGAGGGCCGCGCCGATCATCATGTCGGCGAATTTTAGGTTCCGCTGGGTGAAGGCAAAGGCCGAATAGCGATGTAGCGTCGCGCGCATGAACATCGCCGCCCGCGTGTGGCGATAGAAGAGAACATTCTCCCAGGGCACCAGCACATCGTCGAAGACGACCAGCGTATCGACCTCGTCGAAGCGGTTGGAGAGCGGGTAATCTTCCGCCGGCGCCCGGCCGGCAAAGCCGGTGCGGCAGATGAATTTCAGGCCGGGCGTGTCGAGATCGCAGATGAAGCCGACGGCGTAGTCGGAATAGGCCTCATCGCCCCAGTTGGCGATGGTCGGCTTGGTGAAGGCCTGGTTGGCGTAAGCCGCGGCGGTTTCGTATTTCGCCCCGCGCACGACGATGCCCTGGTCCGTCTCCTTCACGACATGCAGCAGCATGTCCGGATCCTGCTCCTGCGGTGGTCGGGAGCGGTCACCCTTGGGATCGGTATTGGCCGAGACATGAAATGGATCTGAATGCAGGACCCTGCCGATATGGGTGCGGATGTTTTCCGAAAACTGCGGATCGACCTCGTTCAGCACGTCCTGGCCGTCGAAGAGTGACCACATCTCGCCGACGGTCTCGTCGCCGACGCGGGTGACGATGCCGCCGGCATCTTCCAGCACGGTATCGGTCGCGCGACGCTTGTCCCACCAGTCGGACTGGGTATGCGGCAGCCGGTTGTTGATGCCGTGCCACTCGCCATCCTGCTGATAGGCCATGATGTGGCGCGTGGCAGGATCATGCTGCATGTCGTAGATGCGGGCGCGGATATCGACCAGCGGCTTGAACATCGGGTGGATCGTGATGTCCTTGACGCGCCCGCCGTTAACATGGATCTCGCGCGTGCCGCGGATCGAATCTCTGTATTCGCTGCCCGTTCTGATCATCTGAAAGCCTCGGGACCGATCGCTATCCATTCCTCAATGCGCGTAGGACGGATCTTCCTTGTCGAGGATTCGCTTCATCTCTTCGAAATGGGCGATCGAGAAATCGGCGATGCCTTCCCAGTCCTGCGCTGTCTTTTCCGCCACGTCGTCGGACAGGACATTGAGCGGTTGGCCAGTGGCATAGGCATTGACCAGCACCTGGCAGGCCCGCTCCATCGTGTAGATGTCGTCGAAGGCCTCACCGATCGTGCCGGACGTGACCATGACGCCGTGATTGCCCATCATCAGGCGCGATTTGTTGCCGAGCAACCCGATCAGGCGTGCGCCTTCCGATTCCGTATCGGCCAGGCCGCCATAGGTGTCGTCGACAGCCACGCGGTTGAAATAACGCGCCGTGTTCTGGTCGATCGGCCTGATCGTCGGGTCCTTCAACGTCGCGATGGTGGTGGCGTAGATCGGGTGAAGATGGATTGCGACGCGGATGTGCGGGGCGAGCTTGTGAAGCTGTCCGTGGATAGCCCAGGCGGTGGAATCGACGTCCGGGCGGCTCTTTGCCTCCGTGTCGTCGGCATCGAGAAGAATAAGGTCGCTCGCCTTAATGGTAGAGAAATGCTTCCACTTCGGGTTCAGGAGGAACTTGCGGCCGTCCGCTGAAACGGCGGCGCTGAAATGATTGGCGACAGCCTCGTGCATGCCGAGCTTGGCAACGATGCGGAAGGTTGCTGCAAGGTCGATCCTGATCTGCTGTTCGTCGGTCATGGTCATTTCATTCCCCTTATCGACACTCCCGGCCCACCGTTGTCTTGGGCCGATACGCATTCCTTTTGGCTGAGATAAGGGGATGGGGCGTGCCGTTGTAAAATATGAAAATCCTGAGCGCTGGTTAGGCACAGGCTAAGGCTGTGCACAGCCGACAGCGCATTAGGGCCTGTTTAGGAACAGACTAAGCAGCGCTGATTGAAATCCTATTTTTCGCAGGCAGCAGCCTCCAATAAACAAAATGACGGAAGCCACGCATTCTCACCGATGCCTGGCCCCCGATGCCTGCCGAAGAAAGAGACGCTGCATGCCTATCGAGAAAATTCATACGCTGGTCGTCGGCGGCGGCCAGGCCGGGATCGCCATGAGCGAGCATCTTGGGCGACAGGGGATCGAGCATCTCGTGCTGGAGCGGCACCGGATCGCCGAGAAATGGCGGACCAGTCGCTGGGACTCGCTGGTGGCCAATGGCCCCGCCTGGCACGACCGTTTTCCGAACATGACATTCGACGATATCGACCCGTCCGCTTTCGCCGGAAAGGACAGGATCGTCCGTTATTTCGAGGACTATGCGAAGCAGATCAACGCCCCGATCCGCTGTGGCGTCGAGGTGTTTTCGGCAACACCGAAGGCCGACGGGCAAGGTTTCATCGTCGAGACCTCGGAGGGAACGATCGAGGCGCGGAACGTCGTCGCGGCAACGGGCGCATTCCAGAAGCCGATCATTCCGCCGGTCATTCCGGCCGATACGGGCATCACGCAGATCCATTCCAACGAATACCGCAACCCTGCACAGCTGCCGGAAGACGCTGTTCTGGTGATCGGCGCCGGATCGTCCGGCTCGCAGATCGCCGACGAGATCCTGCGGTCGGGGCGCTCCACCTATCTGGCTGTCGGCCCGCATGAAAAACCGCCGCTGCGCTATCGGGGCAAGGATTTCTGCTGGTGGCTCGGCGTGCTCGGCCACTGGAATATCGAGACGCCCGATCCGTCGACCGAGCATGTGACCATTGCCGTCAGCGGCGCGAACGGCCAGACGGTCGATTTTCGCGAGTTTGCCGAGCGCGGCATGAAGCTCGTCGGCAAGGCCGAGCGATACGAGAACGGTATCCTCTCTGTCGCGCCGGACCTGGCGCAGAACATCGCAGACGGCGAGGCGGCCTATATGGCGCTGCTCGACGAGGCGGATGCCTATGCGGTGAAGCATGGCCTTGAGCTGCCTGATGATCCGGATGCGCGCAGCATGCGGCCGTTGCCGGACTGCATCGCCAATCCGATCCTCCAGATAGATCTGGCTGCAGCCGGCGTCCGCTCGATCATCTGGGCAACGGGTTATGCGCTCGACTTCAGCTGGATCAAGGCGGGCGATTTCGACCACAAGGGGCGGCCGGTGCACGAAAAGGGGGTCGCCCGTGTACCCGGACTTTACGTCCTCGGTCTTCCCTGGCTGACACGCCGTGCCTCACCCTTCATCTGGGGTGTCTGGCATGATGCCGAATATCTGGCCGGCCGGATTGCTGAAAAGGGCTCGGCGGATGATCAGATCGATTGGCGGCGAAAGTATAGTTGGTGAAAAGGCGGTGGGGTAACCCACCGCCTCGATCCGCGCGCAGGCGGGTTTTAACGGCTCGTCCCGCCTCAAGTCTTAACGCTTGCACCAATGTGTACAGTGCCGGCGTTCATCCTTGGAATCGCTATCAATTCACTGTCGATTTCAATGCTACAGTTACCCCGGCACCGGTAATGGTTGCGCATCGGCCACAGGTGTGGCCGCGAAACCGTCACAATTGCCTTTTTTCGCGTGCGCGCGGTTGTAGCAGGCGCTTCCACTGATACTTTCCGCACTATAGATTCTCATTAAAGGATACGTGATGCGAAAGCTTGCGCCCTTCGTATTTATTGCTTTGCTCAGTGCCTGCGCCCGCCCTTCAGATGGTCCCTCCGCCGGAGCTTTTTACAACACGGTCGACCCGAACACGAAGGAACGTGTTCCGGTCGTTCGTCTTGCCGACGCGCCGATGGCCCCCCCGGTTGCCCAGCCGCTTTCCTATGCGCCCACCGATCAGGGCCTCAGCGTCATGCGTTCGGGCGGTTATGCCGACAACCGCCTGCGCCGCGGCGACGTGATCGAGGTGACGATCCTCGATACCGGCGAAGAGGGCATGTTCTCCTCGACCCAGGCGAAGACACTCAATCTCGGCCGCTTCACCGTCGATTCCGCCGGTACGGTGACGATGCCCTTCATCGGCCGCCAGCGGGTTCTGGAATCCTCGCCCGAAGCGTTGCAGAGCCGCATCGTCAGCGGCCTCAAGGGCTCGGCGGTCAATCCGCAGGCCGTCGTGACCATCGTCGACAAGCCGACCTCCGGCTTCGTGGTCAATGGTGACGTCCGTGCTGCCGGCCGCTTCCCGCTGACGGCGCGCCGCGAACGGGTGCTCGACGCGATCGCGCTTGCTGGTGGCGCTTCGTCCGCTCCGACTGCCGCGAACGTGACGCTGATCCGCGGCAACAAGCGCGCCAGCGCCCCGATCGAGCGGGTGATGAACGACAACAACCAGAACGTCTATCTGCTGCCCGACGACCAGATCTATGTCGGTAAGGATTCAACGACTTTCACCGCATTCGGCGCCTTCAAGAGTGTCGGCGAGTTCGAGTTCGAGCCCGGCAAGCTGACGCTCGCCCAGGCCTTCGGCCGCGCCGGCGGTCTGCTGGACGATCGCGCCAATGCAAGCCAGGTCTACCTGCTGCGCAATCAGACGGTCTACAAGCCTTATCCGACTGCTAGCGATGCCAAGACGCCTTCCACCTACAGCGTCTCCAACAAGCCGGCCGTCTACCGCATAGACATGAAGGACATCGCCAATCTGGCGCTGATGCAGCGCTTCCAGATGGCGAAGGGCGACATGCTCTATGCCGCAAATGCCGGCATGGTCGATTTCGCCAAGCTCTTCACCATCTACCAGAAGAGCGCGCCGTCTGCCGCGGCACCGCTGCCCGGCTCGAACTGAGCCGGACAGACTTCAAACCTTTCAGAGGCCGCCAAGCATCCGCAAGGCGGCCTTTGCATTTTCAGGCCTGTCTTCGGAAGCGGGTTGTGAGAGAAGGTCGGCGAGCCGGCGAAGGTCGGCATCGGCTGGATCGTCGGAGCCTTCGAGCAGAAGCGAGAGCACTTTCCCGGCAGCGTGAAGATCGGTGCGCGGATCGACCGGGCCGCCATCCTTCTGTTCCGGTGCCGCAAAATGCGCCTGGCCGGCAAAGCGGATGTCCATGTCCTTGTGCCGATGCCCTGTCGGTAGCGCAATGCCGAAGTCGGCGATCTTCAGACTGTCCATAGTATCGTCAGCGAAGAGGATATTGGCAGGCGAGATATCGCAATGGACGATTGATCGAGCATGAATTGCCGAAAGCCCTTCCAGCAACGCTTTGGCTAAGGCTCGAATATCTTCGGGTGGGAGCGGGCCGTTCGACAGCCGGTCTGCCAGACTGGACCGGCACCATTCCATCACCAGCGCAGGCCTTCCATCCTCGAGCCGCAGGAGGATCTGCGTTGCCGCGACATGCGGATGGCGCAAAGACAGGCCGATCGTAGCTTCCTGTAGCAGCAGCTTGTGCGCCACCGGATCATCTGCGTGATCGGGGGACAGCGTTTTGATGGCGTGAAGTGCGCCGAGATCTCGGTGCCGGGCACGATGAACGCTGGTCGGTTCTCCGCGATGAACGAGAGCCTCAAGACTGAACGTGTTGCTGATGATCGAGACGCGATTTTCGTTCAGGCGGTTTTCGCCGCGATCCAGGGCATCACGCACCTGATCGATAAGAATTCGCCGCTCATCGTTCGGCCGATCCGCTTCGCCATCCTTGGCCAGAGATCGCCAAAGGGTGGCGAAGCTATCGGCAATCGTCGCCATGCCGGCGGGCACGGCAGGCTTGGGCTCATCGGCCATTATCGGTCTTGATATCGATGACGACGGCGCTGACATTGTCGCGGCAATTGGCGATCAAGGCCTCCTGCACCAGTCTTTCCGCCGCCTCTTCGAGATCGAGAGACAGCAGCAACTCGGCAATGACCCGCTCCGAGATGGTCCGGGCCAGCGGATTGCTGCAGAGAAGAAAACGGTCGCCGTCCTGCAGGTTGTCGATCAGCACTTCCGGAGAAAGCTGTCCCTGAAGACCGATGGCGCGAGACAGGGAGCGGCGCAGGCCGATCGAGACATGGTCGCGGGTCACGCAGCGCATCATGCCGTCGCGCACCAGATAGGCACGGGCGTCTCCGGCCCAGACGAGCGCGAAGCGGTCTTGGACGGCTGCGAGCGTGACGATGCTGGCGCAGGGCGGCGTTATGCCCTTGGATGCAGCCGCGGATTGAAGCAGGCCGTGCGCGCGACCGAGCTTGCCCTTGATGTCCTGAACCAGCGTTTCGATGCTGTCTTGCAGGGTTGCATCCGACAGCAGGGCGATCGTCGCCCGGCTTGCTTCGACTGCATCGCTACCGTCGCCAAGACCGTCCGCGATGGCGAAGATGGCAGGTTCGGCTCTGACCAGTGTCGCGTCGGCATTGACGCTGAGGCGGGTGCCTGGATGGGTCGCGTGGCTGTCCGCGATGCGAAAACCCGGCGCCGGAGCGGCAGGGATGGGAGCCGCCGCGGCTGTCTCCGTCTGAGGGTTCAGCAGCAATGCGAGGTCCGCATGGGCCGCTGCCATCATCTCCTCGAGATCGAAGTCGATCGGTATCTCGGGTTCTTCGACCGCCTCGATCTCTATCGGTTGAGGCGGGATTGGCTGGGGCTGGATTGGCTGGGGCTGGATTGGTTGCGGGGCTACCGGCTCAGGTGCCGCCGGCGCAGCACCCGCCATGACGAGTTCGAGAAAATCGACGGGCTGCGGCACGCCATTACTGCGAAAGCCCTTGGTCTGACGGTCCTCCGGGTCGAAACGCCACCAGAAGGCGGCGGCCTTCGGCTTGCCCCTGCCGCGCTCGTCATCGAAGTCGAAATCGCCGGGCCTTAGGCTTCTCAGACGTTTGAGATTTGCGGTGAAGGCGTCGAGCTCGAAATCGCGCTGGGCGGATGTCTCGGCTAAGCCCTCAAGCGCGATGAACCAGGTATCGTCCAGGCAGAGTTTTCGGGAATCGCCTGCAAAGTCATGCAGCTGTGTCGCGACGACGAGTGGAAAGCTGCGCCCGACACGATCCCTGCTCGGAACGATCACGCCGGCCATCGTCATCGGCCCCCAAAGACCGCGCTCAACGATGAAGCGCCACGCCGGCATGGCGCGGAAGTCCTTCTCCCAGCGCTCGCCGAAATGGTGCTGCGCTTTTGCAAGACCGGCCTGCAGCCAGGCGTCGAGTGCGTCCTGAACCGACCGGCTGAAGCCGGTCGAGACGAAATCTCCGTGGGTCGGGAGCTTGCCGAAGAAGCCGATCCGATCCGCTTCGAGGGTCGCCTGGTCCAGGGCTTGGCGCTGGTTCATCGCTCTTCGCCCTCAGAATTGCGTCGGGCAGGCGAAGGCGCTGAGCGCTTCGAGCCGGAACGGGTTGAGGACGGAACCGAACTGCACCTCGAATTCGGCGGTCCTGCCCGCCTGTTCGAACCGCGCCCGGAAAATGTCGTTGCCCTGCATCGTCGTCGACGCCGCATCGAACAGGCGGAAGGGCGACCAGTCGCCGTTTTCCGTCATCGCCTGCTGCCAGCCGCCGGGCTGGAAGGCAAGGCGCGACAGGTTGCTTGCGTCATCCGACGGCCAGCCGATCGACTTCGACTGGACGGGGCCGTGGAAATAGACGACGCGTTCGCCTTCGATCTCCAGCATGACAGCGTTGGAGTTTTCGGAGAGCGACACCGGCTTGATGTTGATCGCGACCGACGGCTTTTCGCTGCCGGCCGGGAAGAAGGCGCGGTTGATCTTGTCCGCATTCTCGAACTGGGCAATCGCCTCGCTCGGAATGCTTGCGGATCCGAATGTGCCTTTCCAGCCCCAGGGCGAAGCGCTTGTGTCGACAAAGGCCGCCAGCCGCTGGGAGAAGAAGGTCTTGAACATGCCTTCCGGCCCGAACAAGCGCACGAAGTCGCTCATGGCAACATCGCGCGGCGATTCCCGATCGAAGGGATAGCGGCCGGTAATGACGCTGGAGCAATAGCTCGCGCCTTCGGCGGCCCAGGCATCGCTGAGGCGCGTCCGGGCCGACTTGACCGCAAGCGAGCCGACATCGGCGGCAACGCCCGCCATCCAGGCATCGACCGGGGCCGGCATGCGCCGCGCCTGCTGCAGCAGGTTCTGGTTCGCCTCCGTCAGCTGGCTGTCGACGTCGAAGACCTTGGCGACTTCGGCGCTGGAGGTCGTCGCGCGCGATAGCTGGTCGGCGACCTGACGCAGCACGGGTTCAAGCTGCGCAATCTGGGAGCGGGGTGCGTCACCCGACGATTGATTGTCGTCCGATGCAGCGTCGGTCGGTGCGGCCAGCGCCTCCCGCAACGGGCCGAACGGGTCGGGCGCATCGGTGGCACCCGCCAGCGCCGTCGACGACAGGGCAAGGTTGTCGGCCGCCGACGCGACTTCGGCACCGGCATAACGCAGGTCGGTGGAATCGACGATGGACCGGGCTATCGCTTCGACCGGGCTCGGCTTGGCGGCCAGGATCCGGGTCGTCTCAGCGGCATCGTTTATGGTTTGGGACGGCTTTACCCGCATATCCGCAAGCAATGTCGTCCAGCGTCTCTGGAAGTTGTCGAAATAAAGCTGGAGTGCGGCTTGGGAGGTCGTATCGACCGTGCTGCCGGCGGGATTTTCCTCGCCGCGTACCCAGGTCTCGTCGAGCGCTTCGCGCGCCGCGTCGGTGATCCTGGACAGAACGACGGTGCGATAGCCGGTGCTCGAGAAGATCCCCGGTATGCCTTCCCTCAAGGGAGCGCCCGAGCTCCGCTCGAATGCCTTCTCACCGAGCGGCCCAAGAGCGCTTGCGGCGCTCCAGGCCGGCAGCGCGCGCGAGGCGCGGTAGTCGGCGAGGATGTCATAGGCACGGCTGGCGATGCTCTGCGAGCGGATCGTCTCGCGTGCCTTGGCGATCAGGTTGCCGTCGAGTTCGATCGGCGGCAGAGCGCCCTTGGCCATCGTGCTTGCATGGGCGATCAGCGCCTGGCGGGCTGCCGCGCGGCCATCACCGGGGTAAAGCGCGGTGAACATGTCCTCGGCTTCGAGCGCGACGAAATCCGGGTTCATCGTGCCCATTCCGCCCAGCATGGCGTAGAGCTTGAGAGTGTTGAAGGTGCCGGGCACGTCCTTGGCTTCGCCCATCTCTTTCTGCAATTGCACCAGAATGCGGGGCAGAAGCAGTGCGTTCAAGGCCCGCTGGTAGGCGTCGCGCTGACGTCCGGCGATCTTGTTTTCCTGGTCGAGGCCGAAACTGATCGGCCAGACGCGCTTGGCGGAAAAGTCGGTCGTGACGGCGGCGAGGTTGTCGAGCGCCGGCAGGATGCGCAGGAAGTCCGCATCCGTCACGTCGCGGACGCGGATGTCGCGGGACAATTGCTCATAGGCATTGATCCGCTGCTCGGCGCTGGCAAGGGCCGCCTGGTTCTGGAAATAGGTCGCTGTCCAGCTGGTTAAAACCACGGCGAAGACCAGAACAGCTGCGGCATAGGCGGCACGGCGCAGCAGGAGCTGGCGGCCGGACAGGCGCTTGTCGCGGGCAACCAGCGAGGCTTCGTCGAAGATGACGTCCTTGAACAGCCGCGACAGAAAATAGCTGCGACGCGCGCGCGCCGCGGAAGATGCGGCCGGGACGGCGTCTTCCACCTGGGTGCCGGAGGCGAAGTAGATGCCGCGCAGCAGCGGCGGCTCGACCAGCTTGGAGCCGGAGCAGAGCTCGGTCATCACGTCGTGGAGGCGTTCCTTCAACGCCGCGAGCTCGGCCGGGAAGCGGAAGATGCGGCCACGCAATTCGGCATTCGGTTCCTGCTGCAGGCGCTCGATCAGCATGGCGCCGACGCGTTCCTGCAGGAGCGAGAATTCCTCGATGAAGCGGTCGGGCAGGTCCATCGCCTTGTAGCTCTCGTCGAGCCCGAAGGTCGTGCCCCAGACCTGTTCGCGGTCGGACTTGTTGAAGCCGTCGAAGAACTCGACGAAACCAGTCAGGAGATCGGCCTTGGTGAGAACGAGATAGACAGGAATGCGGGCCTGCAGTTTTTCGTCGAGTTCCGACAGGCGCTGGCGGATGACGCGAATTTCCTCGCGCTGCGCTTCGGCGTCACGGGTCAGGAGATCGCCGATGGAAAGCGTCACCAGCGCACCGTTGATCGGCTGCGAGCGACGGTATTTGCGCAGCAATCCCAGAAAGCCCTCCCAGCCGGCCTTGGCGGTACCGTTCAGATCGTCCTGGGTCGTGTAGCGGCCGGCGGTGTCGATCAGGATAGCCTCGTCGGTGAACCACCAGTTGCAGTTACGCGTGCCGCCGATGCCCTGGACGGAATTGCTGCCGAGCGCATCGCCGAGTGGGAATTTCAGGCCGGAATTGGTGAGCGCGGTGGTCTTGCCGGAACCGGGCGCACCGAAGATCACGTACCAGGGAAGCTCGTAGATATAATTGAAACGCCGCTTGGTGACGCGGCGCAGAAGCTGCAGCGCCTCCTTGAGACGGTTGTGTATCTCGCTTACTTCCGCCAGCTGGCTGGCGGCCGCTTCGGTCGCCGCATCGCGCTCGATGCCCTCGACCAGCTGCTTGTCGCGGCGACGATCACGGATGACCGTGAAGATCATGTAGCCGGCCCAGGCGGCGATGATCAGGCCGATCAGGATGATCCGGTTGGTGCTGCTGGCTAGCGGCTTGAAATTGCCATAGGCGGCCAGATAGCCGTAGAACCAGATGACGACGCAGATCGCCGCCACCCAGATGACCGAGATGAAGCGCCGCCCCAGAAGTCCGGCATAGGCCTCGACATAGGAGCGGAGCGTATAGAACATGCCCAATGGGTTCATGGCGCGAGGCCCCCTGCGGCCGGATTGGCCATATCTCGAATATCCATCTCGACCGGCGGCGACTTTATGCCGGCACCACTCAACTGCTCCTCCGGATCCGCGAGAACCAGGATTTCCGTGCGGCGGTTCTTTTCGCGGCCTTCCGGCGTCGCATTGTCGGCGATCGGATCGCTGTCGGCGCGGCCTTCGGTCAGAATCGCTTCGGGCCCGGTGAAGCCCGTGAGAATATCGCCGACGGCCTTGGCGCGCGCTTCCGACAGATGCCAGTTCGACGGGAACTGGATCGTCTTGATCGGCACGTTGTCGGTATAGCCGACGACGACGGCACGGAATTTCTCCTGCGCCAGCGCGCCGCCGATCTTGGATATGAGGTCGTGGAATTCGGAACTCACCTCGGCGCTGCCGACATCAAAGAGACCGGCATTATTGATGCGAACCAGAACCCGGTTGTTGCTCTCCGACAGCGAGACGAGCTTCTTCTCGACCTCCGGCTGGAGGAAACGCATGAAGTTCTGCAGTCGCGTCGGTTGTGGAGGCGGCGGCGGCGGCTGCACGCGCGGCGGTTCGACCGGTGGCGGCGCCTGGGCGACCACCGGCTCCTTCGGCTTTTCGATCAGGATGCTCGGTGTGTCGCGTGGCGGCAAGTTGGCCAGCCGCTGGAACGTGTCGTCCGAGGCGCCGTTCAGCGACAGCGTGAAGAAGAGATAGCCGAAGGCGAAGATCAGCGCGAGTACGGAGAGCAACGTCCACAATGCTGCGGCGGTGCGCAGCGGCTTGTGGCGGGCCGCCACACCCTTCCAGTGCGGCGAGAGCTCGCGTTCGAATACGCCATACTGGCCGAGCAGCGTCTTGTAGAGACTGTCGCGGATGCGGCCGAGTTCGAGATTGCCACGCGGGGAAACGCGGGTGCGGCCCTCGAAGGCGAGCGACAGGGACAGGTAGATGAGAAGCAACAGGTCCTTGTTGGCGCCCGGCGTCTGGTGGAAGTGATCGAGCAGGTCGAATACCCGGTCGCCGCCGGTGACGTCCATATGGAAGGTCGAGACGAGGCCGGAACGGGCCCAGCCGGCGCGCACGCCCCAGGGCTTGCTCAGGACGACATCGTCGACCGTGGCGCAGATGATGTAGTGAGCGGCGCGGGCGCGTTCCGGGCTGATGCGGGCACCGGCGAGATCACGCTCGTAGCGGCCGACCGCTTCCACCGCAACGCGACGCAGCTGTTCGATATCCGGCTGTTCCTCGGTATAGCGCAGCGCATGGGCGAGATTGAGCAGCGGTGCGGCGGACCGCACCAGTGTCGGCACTTCCTCGCCGCCGAAGCGGAAGTCGCGGACCAGCGTCTCGACCGACCATCCGCCCTTGGGCAGCGGCTTCGGGGCAAGGCCATCGATGCCGGGCGTATCGAGGACATCGTCCAGCATTTCGGCCATGCGCGCGGCCGATTCCTTCTTCTTCTTGCCGTCTTCGGTCAGTTCGACGACGGTCGGCAGGTTCTGCCATTTCGATGCGGGTTCGTTGGTCATTCTCTAAGCGCCCACATTTCCATTTCGAGACCGGGGAAATCGCCTGCCAGATGCAGGGCGATGGCGCCCGAGGTTTCGAGTTGCTTCCAGAGAGGATTCTTGGTGTCGAGTTCGAAATAGATCGTGCCGGAGCGGTAAGGCAGCTGGCGCGGCAGGACCGGCAGCGGCCGGACCGGAATGCCGGGCAGCGCGACGTTGACCAGTTCGGCGATACGCTCGACCGGGCCGACCTTGATCTGAGCCGGCAGCTTGCGGCGGACATCCTCGGCCGACATTTCGGCGCGCACCGCCAGCACGAAGCCGGCATCCTTGAGCAGCGACCGGTCGTTGATCGTGCCGACGCGCACGCCATGACGGCGTTCGGCAAGCTCGATCGAGACGGCAGCCTGTTCGAGGACAGAAGACAGCGAAGCGCGCAGGTCGTCGTAGACGGCGGCGAACGTGCCCTTCAGATCGTCATGCCGATAGGGCGGGAAATCGGTGGCCCGCTTGCGTTCGGTGGTGAAGGTGGCGAGCTCGCCGGCCAGCTGGATGCAGGTCTCGTAGAAGTCGGTCGGATGGATGCGCGTCGCATTGGCAGCGATGTGCTTCAGCATCGGATCGGCGCGGTTGAGGATCTGCAGCAGGAAATAGTCGCCGACTTCCGCCGTGCCGCGAATGGTCGGATCGCCGATGCGTTCGGCGATCGCCTCGGCGCGATGGCGCACGATGCCGAGAAGCTCCGTCATCAGCTCGGAAAGCCTTGGCTCCGCAGCGCAGTTAAGGCTCGGCGCGATGAAATCGGGGTCGAGGATAACGGCACGGTCGGAGCGGACCTCGATGATGCGGGCAAGCCCGATCAGCTCGTAGCCGGCGAGATCATCGCCGGTCTTTAGGTAGCGCAGGCTCAAGCGCCCGACATCGATCGGCGCCATGAAGTCGGTCTCGACATTGGCGTCCGGCGCTTCGTAGTTGGAGGCGGTCATGCGCACACTGTTGAACCGTGCCCCACCGTTCAGCGCGACATCCGGCTTGCCCGGCTGGCGGGCGGGCAGGGCGAGATAGATGACAGCGTTCTTGACGCTTTCGTCGAGATCGAGCGCCGGCGGCAGGTCGGTGTCGATGGGGGCCTCGAAGGGGGTGCCATCGGGCAGGATGCCGCGCAGGTTGGAGAGCGCGAACTGACCGATCGCCAGCGCACTGCGGTCGATGCCGATCTCGGCCACGCCCCAGGGATAGGGCGTCAGGCCACGGGTCGTGGTTCTGACGAGCCTTTCCGTCCAGCGGTCCGCCTGCTGGAAATGCTGGACGCGGAGGAACATGCCCTCGCTCCAGGCCACCCGGTTTTCATTTCTCATCGTCGCGGTCTTCTCTCTCTGCTGCAGGCGGGTTCGTCACCGGGCTCGTTTCTTCCGTTCGCATCATGGCGTCGCGGAAGACATCACGGACCGACAGCGTCCTGCCGTTCTTTTCGAATTGTGCTTTGTAGGCCTGCCAGTAGTCGCGGCCGCGCAGGAAGCTCAGCGATCCGAGCGGGCCGGCATTGGCATCCGCTCGGGATTCGATGATGCGCGGTTCCATCGTCTGTTCGGCGTGGTGCAGGAGGCTTTCCAGCGCCGATTGCAGCTTTTCCTGGCGGGCGACCAGCTGCTCGATGCGCGTCACCTGGGGCTCTTCGCCGTCACGGGCAAAGAAGTCCGGTGCGGCTTCCGTCGCGGGGAGATCAAGGCCGAGCGCGGTGAACGACGCTTCGAGCGCCTCTTCCAGGCGGTAGAGCAGGGGATCGAGCTTGCGGCCGAGTTCGACGGAGCGGCCGAGTGGGAATGAGGCCGGAGGTACCTCACTCGCCGCGGGTTCGTCTGGCGGCGCATTGTCGTTGACCGTCTGCAGCGCTTCGGGAGGCCGCGTCTCGACCGGCCGGATGCGCGATACCGGAACGGCGACATGGGTGGCCGAACCGTGTTCCAGATGGCTGCTGTATTCGGAATGGCCGGTGCCGGTCTCTTCGAGATTCCAGTCATCCGGCAGGATGTTGCCGGTCGTGCGGATCTCCGGGGGACCGCTCCAGCCGATATCGACATTGCGTGACGGAGACGGGCCTTCCTTCCTGGCGATCGGCTCCAGCCAGTCTTCCGAGACCTGATTGCCGAGAATGCCGGTGGCGGTGCGACCGCCGGGCGTGATGTCGGCCAGGATGGAAGAGATCGTCAGCGGCTCGTCGCTGATCGCGTAGCTGGTGTCCGGGTCTTCGAGATCCCGATGGGCTTCGCCGGAGATGTGGACGGAAAATGCCACGCCGCCCACTTCCAGCCGGGACTGGTCGGACAGCCTCGCTGTCTCGCCTTCATGCACGACGACGCCGTCGACCCGCGAGCCGTTGGCGCTCTGGTCGCGCAGGACAAACCCTTGGGCGTCTCGCTCGATCGTGCAATGCAGCTTGGAGACCGACCGCTGTTCCTGCGGAACCTGCCAGTCGCAATCGGGCGAGCGGCCGATCGTGCGGCGGCCGCGCTCGAAGAACCATTTGGGCCGGCCGGCCGGCATGCCGCCGTCGCCAGCGACCGTCTTCAACTCAAGCCGCATATTCGCCTCCCATCGATGCCACCGGTTTGGGTTCGACGATTACCGCGTCGTCGCTGTCCTTCGCTGCCGGTGCCACCCTTGCCCAGCTGTTCCAGCCGAGACGCGGCCGATCGCCGGAGGCTCCGTCCGTCTGGCCGAGCTGACAGAAGGGAACGTCTTCCTTTTTCAGGATGACCTGGATGTCGAAATCGAGCGCCGAACCGACATAGAGTCTCGTCAGGGCGAAGAGCTCCGTGATGTTGCGACCACCCGGCGTCAGCGACAGGTAGTCCCTGTAGGCAAGCGGGCCGACGATGACGCGGAAGCCGCCGCTGAAATCATGGATGGCCGTGCCGGCGGTGGCGTTGATGCCGAGTTGGACACCTTGCGGTGCTCCCATTCGGCTGCGTTCCTGTTCCGGAATGGTCAGCCAGCGCGGGCGGAACAGTTCGATTTCCACTGGCAGGCCGCTGAATTCGGTCAGCATTGCGCGTAGGTTGGAGGCATTGCGGTTGCGCGCGGCGAAGAAGCCGGAAAAGCGCAGGATCACGTCCTCGTCGACACCGCTCTTTTCCTTAAGCTTGCGGGTACCGAAGCCGGTCAGCGCGAACAGCGTGGTGATGAAGCCGTTGTCTTCGCGGCGCTGGCCCCAGCGCAAACGTCGCGCGATGCGATATTTTTCCGATGCGTCGGCAAAGAGTTCTGCCATGCGTGTGCTGAACAGGTCGAAGAAGCTCGCGAGCCCCTTCGACCTGTTCCGCTCCTCGCGCATGATCAGTTCATTGTAGTTGGCCGGCATCGAGCCGACCGGGCCGGTCAGGCCCGCGAACGCGCTGCGCAACGTGGTGCGCACGCCTTTCTGCCTGAAGCCGCTGACCGGCAGCGGCGCCGGCGAGACGCCCGTATGGGATGCGATCTCCAGTTCTCCCGATGCCCCGTCCGTTTCCGCGGCCGCCTGCGCCACGCGGAATGCCGTCACCGGGTCGAAGCGGCCGGGGTCGCGTTCGAGCAGGTCGACAAGCGTGTCGCGTGTTTCGGGTTGGCGCAGCGTCGAGAGATCCATGGGGCTATCGCAGTCCTTTCGTTAAAGCAGCGGCCGTTCGGCGGCGCGGGCCGGCCAGCGGGCAATGGGTTTCGACTGGCCCTTCATCGAGATGGTCAGGCGGGTGAAGCTGTTGACGGACGTGTAGAGGCTGAAGAACCGGTCGAGCACGGCTCCGAACAGATAAGCCGACGGCCGGTCGATTGCCGCCGGGTCGAATTCCAGTTCGATCTCGGTTCCCGGCACCATGCCGCCGCTGCCGAGCCGGGCGGTCGAGGTGGAAGCCTTGATGCGGATCAGTGCATCGACGAGCTGCTTCGTCTCGGGGCTGTCGCGGAAGCCGTAGAGCGACAGGACGTCCTTGAGCGCCGCGCCCTCGTTGTCGAAGAGCGAGAGATGATTGAGCAGAAGATGCGAGACGAGCCGCCAGTTGCGGCCGTCCTGATCGTTCATCCGCACCGATGGCGTCGGCGGCATCAGCGCTTCCACGCCGGACACGGCTTCGTGGCCGGAGGCGAGCTGCAGGAAGGGGTGGCCACCGCCGAAGGGAAGCTGTTCGGGCAGTTCGCGGTTGAGGCAGAGCGTATCGACGCTGGCGACGGCATCGATCGGTCCGGCGAAGCGGCGGTCGCGATCGACGAAGGCGATCTCCATGTCGCTTGTGCCGTCATCCTCGTCGAAACGGCGATAGGCCTGCCAGTAGCTGGTGCTGTTGCCGGCACGTTGGCTGCGGCCGAAGAAAGGCTGGCAGAACTCCTCCTGGCCGCGTGAACCGGTGAGCAGGACCCGGTCGATCGCATAAATCTCGCGGGTCTTCTGGCGGCGGGCATCGGGCAGCAGCCGGTATTCGGTGCGAGTGCCGTCGACCGAGATCGGCTCGCAGGTCTGGCGGAACAGATTGACGACAGGCGTTGCATTCAGCGCGAAATCGCGGGCCGAGACGGTGCGCTCGAGCTTCGTGTCGGTTTCCTTGAGATAGATGAAGATTTCGAGAGCCTGATCTTTCCAGGCGCTCAGGCCCTCGATGTCGAGGAACAGGTATTTCTGCGGCAGCGCGAAGAATTCGGTGAGCATGCGGTAGCCGATGAAGCTCGGCGCCGGATAGGGTAGCATCGCCTCGTCAGGCTCGAAACCGACCTGCTTCAGATTGCGTGCCGGCAGGAAGACAGGTTCGCGATCGTCGCCGTGGCGGGCGAGCGCGATGCCGAGCGTGTGGTTGGCGAGCAGTTCGTAGATGGCAACCGCCTGGCTCCAGGCGGACGGGATGTGCAGACGCACCCGGTCGATGCCGAGATCGCCGAAGGGCTTTCTGGCGTCGAGGGTGCGGATCGACAGGCGCAGGCAGCCGGCGACGCCGTTATAGGGCGAGAGAGGGGCGTTGATCGGCTGACCGGCAAGCGATGCGCCGGTGATTTCGATCGGCGCCATTTCCACATCCTGCGTGGTGCGGAAGCGGCAGGACTCGCCGCCGATCGGTTCCGCCAGGATTTCGGTATGGCGGGGCACCGTCTGGACCGAAGCCAGTGTATCGGACGGCTTGAAGCGGACGATGCTCATCGAGGGCAGCGGCGCGAGATAATGGGGGTAGAGCGTTTCCAGCAGTCCGTCGGTCAGTTCCGGAAACTCGTCGTCGAGTTTTTGACGCACACGGGCGGCGGAATAGGCGAAACTCTGGATCAGGCGCTCGACATGCGGGTCGTCGGCGACGTCGCCGGTCATGCGCAGGCGGCCGGCGATCTTCGGGAAGGCATCGGCAAAGCGGGCGGCCCTGCGGCGCAGCGCCACCAGTTCCTCGTTGTAGCGATGAAGAAAGCCTTCAGCCATTCGCCGCCTCCACGAGGAAACGCTGGGTCGACGGGTCGATGGTGGATTCGAAGCTGATCGGCGGCATGCCTTCATGCAGGCGGAAGGTCGCCTGGATGCGCATGCGCAGGGCGCGCTCGGTCATCGTCCGGCTTTTCAGAATGGTGACACGAACATCGGACAGCCGCGTCTCGAACATTGAGATGCGGCGCTCGATCATCCGGGCGAGCTGCAGCTTGGCTTCGTCGGTGACGAGATTTGCCGACACCATGCCATCTACGCCATAGCTGACCAGCGCGCTTTTCAGCTCGGCAAGCTCTGACGGCGGCGCGACCGGGCAGCGGCGGGTGTTGAGCAGAGCCTCGAGGTCGCGGCGGATCGATTCCCGAACCTCGCGGATCTGGTCGGTCACACTGATCGGTGGGTCGAAGTCGCGGTCGGGCGCGTCGTCGATCAGCCTGTCCAGGATCGAACGGGCAAGAACGCGGTCACGCGGCCGGTAGCGCTCCAGCGGGTCAGCCATGCGCGACCTCGCGGGCGGCATTGGTGGTGATGGCTTCCAGACTTTCGGTATCATGGAAGGAGGCGAGGTCATCGCCGGCGAGGAAGCAGCGCTGGCCGCGGCCGGTGGTGATGCCGATCGGCTCCTCCACCCAGTCGGTCTCGCGGCCGAGGCGCAGCAGATTCTCCGTGCCGGTGCCGTGATAGATGGCCGGCAGCAGGACAGGGGCCACGGCACCGTCGACCAGCGACAGTTCGGCGCGGCGGAAGGCGAGGTCGCGGGGGCGGGCGATCGGCTCGATGGTGAGGCCGGCGATCTTGTCAAAGTCGATCCACAGATAGGCGCCGCCGGTCATGATCACTTCCAGCGCATGGGGCGTGCGGTCGTCGAGGTCGCGGAAATCGGACACGCGCTTGCCGTTCAGCACCAATCCGCGTTCACCGCGAAGCTCTTCCAGGCGTTCGAGTTCAGCCTTGGCTTCGGCGCCGTCACCCATACGGTGCGCGATGCCGACACGGATGGCGAGCTTGTCGAGTTCGCTCGGCCCTTGCGGAAATTCCGGCACGGCGCCGGTCTTGAACCAGGCATCACGGGCGGCCATGCCGCGCAGCTCGTTGCGAAGCAGTGCAAAGCCCATGGTCGCATCCGGCGCGAAGGTGACGGCGAGGCCGCACTGGTTGTCGGCGCGCTCATAGTCGCCGGCCAGAACCAGTAGGTCGATATAGAGATTGCGGCCCTCCTTGTCGGACGGGTTCGATTTCAGATGCGCCTTGGCGGCATCGAGCGCTTCATCGAGAGCGTTTTCGCTAAGCGCACGGGCGATGCTTTCGGACAGCGTCATGCGGACATCCTTTCAGGTATGGAGGAGCGGCCACCGATCTGGCCGCCATTCACCGTTTCGGCGATGAGGTGGAAACTGGTCGAGACGTCGTCGAGCTGGAAATGCGGCTGCAGACGGACGGTACAGGAGAAGGTGCCGGGCTTGCCGGGGATCTCGGCGACCTCGATACCGGCGGAGCGCAGCGGGAAGCGGGTGCGCAGCGACAGGTCGGCGTCCTCATTGCCGAGCGTGTAGCCGGTCAGCCAGTCTTCCAGCTTGCGCTCGATCGAGCGGGCGTCGGAAAGCTGGCCGATCTCGTCGCGCATGATCACTTTCAGATAATGCGAGAAGCGGGAGGCGCAGAGCACATATTGCAGCATGGCAGCGATGCGGGCGTTCTGGCGCGCGTGTTCGTTGGAATAATGCGGCGGGGCGTGCAGCGATTGGTTGGAATTGAAGATCGCCGAGGCAGAGAGATAGGTCGTCGCCACCGGCACGAGGCCGAGGTCGCAGAACTGCTGTTCCTGGCCGGTGGTGAGGCGGATCTCGACCGGCGCCTGGGCGGAGAGGCCGTTGCTTTCGGTGCCGAAATCATAGGGAGCTAGCTCGCTCGTGCTCAGCATGCCGCCGTCGATCGCATCCTGGGTCACGCCGCGGATATCGGCGAACCAGCCGGACTCGATGAAATTGCGGATGACGACCGTGGCGAAGGCGAAGGCCGCATTGCCCCAGAGCAGCGAGCTTCCGTCCTCGGCGATCTCCTCGCGGAAGGGAAAGCCATCGTCACGGTTGCGGGCGTAAGGTTCGAACGGTGCCCGCATGAGCACGCGGGGCGCGACGAGGCCGAGAAAGCGGGAATCTTCCCGGGCTCTCAATCCATTCCAGCGGATGCGGGTCGGTTCTGTTGCGAGCCAGGAGAAATCCTGGACGCGGCCGAGTTCGTCGAAATCCTCAAGCCCGATCGCCTTTGCGGAGGCGCCTGCGACGAAGGGGCAGAAGGCGGCGGCGGCCACCATGCCGACCTGGGTCAGCGTGCTCACCGGATCACCGCCCTCGGGCTCGTCCGGCGACAGGTGATAGTCTCCGACCAGAAGGCCATAGGGTTCGCCGCCGGGCATGCCGAATTCGCGGCTGTAGATCAGCTCGAAAAGATGGCTCTGATCGAAATCCGATGCCCGTTCCATGCTGCGGGCCAGCTCCTTCCAGCTCATGCTGAGAAGCTTGATCTTCACGTCCGCGCCACGGGTCGATTCACGCACGAGCATGGCAAGCCCGCGCCACCGTGCTTCCATGGCCTGGAAGTCGGGATGGTGCAGGATCGCATTTACTTGGGCGTTCAGGGCCTCGTCGATCAAGGCGATCAACTGGTCGGCCCGGCGGCGCCACTCTGTGCTTGAACCTAGGGTCATCTTGTCGGGTGCTCGTTCGGAGGTTCACGCGCGGCGAGGGGAGCGCCGCGCGCGCCGTCGCGTCAGGATTTCGAAGGAATCCGAGCGACCATCCGCAGAGAGGTGGTCAACTCCTCCATCTGCAGCCATGGGCGCATCCAGGCCACCGCGTTATAGGCGCCCGGCTTGCCCGGGATTTCCTGAACGGTGACCTTGGCATCGCGCAGCGGGTATTTAGCGCGGGACTCTTCGCCGGCGGCGTCATTGGCGTTGACGTAGTTGGAGATCCAGCGGTTGAGCCAGGCCTCGCAATCCTCCGCTTCCATGAAGGAGCCGATCTTGTCGCGGCCCATCACCTTGAGATAGTGGGCGAAGCGCGAGGTGGCCATCATGTAGGGCAGGCGAGCAGAGACCGCAGCGTTCGCCGTTGCTTCCGGACGATCGTAGAGCTTCGGCTTGTGGGCCGTCTGGGCACCGAAGAACACGGCATAGTCGGTGTTCTTGTAGTGGCACAGCGGCAGGAAGCCGAGCTTGCCGAGTTCAGCGTCGCGGCGGTCGGTAATGCCGACTTCCGTCGGGCATTTCAGGTCGAGATCGCCATCGTCGCTGGAGAAGATGTGCATCGGCAGGCCTTCGACCTTGCCGCCATTCTCCGCACCACGAATGGCCGTGCACCAGCCGCTCTTGGCGAATGCGTCGGTGAGGCGGGTGCCCATGACGTAGGCGGCGTTCATCCAGCAATAGTTCTCGTGCGGCAGCTCGCCGTTCTTCGAACCGCCGGTCTCGTCGTAGTTGAACTCGTCGATCGGGCTGGTCTTCGGGCCGTAGGGCATGCGGGAGAGCACGCGCGGCATGGCGAGCGTCACGAAGCGGGAATCGTCGCTGTCGCGCAGGCTGCGCCACTTGGCGTATTCGACCGTCTCGAAGATCTTTTCGAGATCGCGCGGCTTGGAGAGTTCACGGTAATCCTCGAAGCCGAACATGCGCGGGCTTGCGGCCGAGATGAACGGTGCGAACGCGGCGGCCGCGATCGAGGAGACGCCCTGCAGCGTCTGCACGTCGTCGAAGGAATTGTCGAACTCGTAGTCACCGATGATGGCGCCCATCGGTTCGCCGCCCGGTGTGCCGAACTCGTCTTCATAGATGGACTTGAACAGGCGCGACTGATCGAATTCGACGGCCTTGGCGAGATCCTTGCTCACGTCGCGCTTGGAAGCGTTCAGCACGCGGATCTTCAGATTGACGCTGGTCTCGGAATTCTTGACCAGATAGTTGAGGCCGCGCCAGGTGCCTTCGAGCTTGACGAATTCCGGTGCCTGCATGATGGCGGCAAGCTGGGCAGAAATCGTCTTGTCCAGTTCCGCGATCGCGTTGTTCAGGGTGATCGTCAGGTTGCGGTCATAGGTGACCGTTCCCTTCAGAGCCTGGTCGGTCAGCGTGCGCAGCAGGTCCTGGGCACGGTTCGGTTCGGTCTGGCGGGTGGCCGAAACGACCTTGGACAGCAGGTCCTGTTCCGACGCGAAACCGGCCTCGTCCTTCGTCTGCAATTGCGTATCAGCACTCATGTCTCAAATCCTTCATTGCGAGCAACCGTCCGGACAACTCCTCGGCGCTGCTCAACCAAACGATGGGGCAAAACGAGAGGGGCGCGCTGTCCTCGTAGTCATGAGGAGCGCAGCGCCGCCTATCAGTTGACCTGATCCTTCTTGTCTTCGGCCTTGTCGCCGCCGAGCTGGGCAACGAGCTGCGAAAGATCCGCCTTGTTCTGCAGGATGTCTTCGAGAAGACGCTCAAGCTCTTCCGAACGGTCGGCCTTGCTCATCAGGTCGCGAAGCTCGTTGCGCGCATCGAGCAGCGCCTTTAGCGCCGGAACCTGATTGACGACCGAGCCGGGTTCGAAATCGGCCATGCTCTCGAACTTCAGATTGACCGGAAGTTGGGTGCCGTCGCCCTGAAGGGTGTTTTCGACCGACATGGTGAGGCCCGGCGTCATGCGGCGCATCACGTCATCGAAGTTGTCGCGGTCGATCTGCACGAACTTGCGTTCGCCGAAGGGCTTCAGCGGTTGAGTGGGGTTGCCGGAGAAATCGCCGAGAACGCCGACGACGAAGGGCAGTTCCTTGACCACCATCGCGCCTTCGGTTTCGACTTCGTACTTGATGTGGACGCGGGGCTTGCGGACCCTTTCCAGTTTCTCGTGCACACTTGCCATCGGGTATCTCCTTCCTGCCATAGGCAGATAAAATTCGGATTGATGTGGATTGCGTTACGGGCCGGGCCCGCGCGGTGTGATGTCCTCAACCTCCCCTGTTTTCGGTCGAGGGCTGGATGCCGGCTGCCGTCAGCACCGCATGGCGTGCGTGCTGCTCGGGCATCAGCTCGGCAAGAAGCTCGGAGAAATCCATGCGCCCGCGTCGCACGAGCGTTTCTATCGACATGGAAATCGGCGAGTGCGGTTCCGTGCGGCGGAAATAGCGCGCTACGGCGACGAGAATTTCGAAGGCTTCCTCGCGAGAGCGGATGGAATCTGCTGTGGGAAGCCGGGCTGGAGCGGGTGCAGGGGTGTCGGCCTGATGCAGATCGCCGGAAACAGGGGCGATTTCGATGCTTTCTGCCGGGGTAGAAACAGGGTCGGCATCACCGATGCCGGCCAGCATGCGGATGGCGGATGCCGCCTCATGCAAAACATTGCGTGTATTCGAACTTGGGGGGGCGGTACTGCCGCACCGCTCGTCAAGTATTTCGACCATTCGGTCAAAGGCGGCGATGCAGTCCGTGAGCACGTTAAGATGTGCTGCCATATTCGCGACACCCGCCTCGGTCGCAGCCTGCTGCAGTTCTTCGCGCTGATCCGTCTCGCCCGGGCGCTGCGCGATCTGGAAATCCCATAGTGTGTGCTGAGCGAATTTTCCCCCGGGAATCAGGGATGTCAGGCGGATCGCCTGGATGATCGTGCCTTCGCTTCCGACGCCGTTCAGACCGGCAAAAGGCGCAAAACGCTCCTCCGGATCCTCGTCGTCAATGGAGTGAAGGTCATCGAAATAGTTGTCTAAAAGCGACACGGCCGACAGGTAGACATCACGCAGTCCCTCGAAGCCGCGAAGCCTGATCTGGGCCTCCGCCAACCAGGCCAAAACTTCGATGTCTTTGCTCGTGGAAGAAAGAATATGCAATCCAAGGTTGCTAACGTCGTGCCAGATAGGTGAAAGCGCAATAGTTTCACCCGGGTTTATTCCACGTTCAGCGGCCCTGGCTGCGTTTCTAGCATCCTTAATTCTATAGTATATTTCACGCTCGGAAGTATTGTTCCGTACGTTTTCTCCGCATGGGGCGTTTTCATCAAGTGGATCTACGATTTGTCGCACATTCACGCGGATATATTCTCCATATCGAATAGCAAAATTAAAAATGCCCACATCTTGTTGAGCTGATATAGGCTTGTCAACCTCGTGCCCGAGGTGACATTTTTATGACGGCAGTCTTAAATGCTATTTTTGGAAATAGTGCGCTTTTCAGCCTAGACAAGCCTGTATGATCGCCCTAGTTGTTTCCGCACATTTCTAAGAAAGCTGATTGTCAAACACGAATACAGGGTTCTTTGCATGTCGCATGTCGATCTCAATCGGCTGATAAGGACACTTGAGCCAAATCTGCGTGTCGGTCTTGAGACAGCTGCGTCTCTCGCCGCGCGTCACCAGCACTCGTCCGTCGAGATTTCCCATTGGCTCCGCGCGCTGCTTGATGACGCCGCTTCGACGACGGTGTTCGAACAACTTGGCGTACAGTCTGAAATGCTGCGGACAGAGCTGGATGTATCGATCGGAGACCTGCCACGGTCCGACGGTTCGTCGCTCTCCCTCTCCCAGAATTTGATCTCCCTTGCCCGGGAAGCCTGGCTCATCACATCCCTCCAAGCTGGACGTAAAATGATCCAGCTGGTTGATTTACTTGCTGCACTAAGTACCGACTCCGCACTGCGGGTCGTAGCTCGCGGCATCGCGCCTTCGCTTCGCTCGCTCGACCGAGCGACGCTCGAGACCCTGCTTGAAAAGGCGGGGTCGGATGCGAATGCGAAAACCCCTGATGAGCCGGCGTTTGGATCGCCGGCTTCTTCGTCCGGCCAGAACGAATTCCTGCGCCTCTATACCCGCGACATGACGGCGGAAGCCCGCGAGGGGCGGATCGACCCGGTAATCGGCCGCGATCGCGAACTGCGGCAGGTCATCGACATCCTGATGCGGCGCCGGCAGAACAATCCGATCCTCGTCGGCGAAGCCGGTGTCGGCAAGACGGCCGTCGCCGAGGCCTTTGCTCAGGAAATCGCCGCCGGCCGAGTGCCGGATCGGCTGAAGGACGTGAAGCTGCTCCTGCTGGATCTCAGCCTTTTGCAGGCGGGAGCCGGCGTGAAGGGCGAGTTCGAGCGTCGCCTGCATGGCGTTGTCGATGCCGTGAAGACGTCCGAGCAGCCGGTCATCCTTTTCATCGACGAAGCCCATGGCCTGATTGGCGCGGGCGGACAGGCGGGGCAGGGCGATGCCGCAAACATCCTCAAGCCGGCGCTGGCGCGGGGCGAGCTGCGGACGATCGCGGCGACGACCTGGAGCGAGTACAAGCGCTATTTCGAAAAGGATGCCGCGCTGACCCGTCGCTTCCAGACGGTCATGGTGCAGGAGCCGGACGAAAAGACGGCGATCCGCATGCTGCGCGGCGTGGCCGACAAGCTGAAGGCGCATCACGGCGTGCGCATCCGCGAAGAGGCGATCGCCGCCGCGGTCCGCCTGTCGATGCGCTATATCCCCGACCGGCAGTTGCCGGACAAGGCGATCAGCCTTCTGGATACGGCGGCCGCTACGGTCGCACTGGCGCGCCAGACCCAGCCGGAAGCGATCAAACTTCTTGAAAACGAGCGTGATCTTCTCGAAGCGGAGGAGCGCTGGCTATCGGCCGAGCCGGAAACGGAAGTTACAGCCGACCGTCTTGCGCGGATTGCCGGCGAGCGTGCCGACATTGTCCGCGAGATCGAGGTCCTGTCCTCCAAGTTCGATGACGAGATGCGGCTCGCCCGCGAGGCCGACCGGCTGGAAGAGGTCTTTTCCGAGGACGGCGCCGTCTCGCCGATCGCAACGGCAGTGCCTGCGACCGGCGAAGCGCAAGGCGAAACCAATGTTGCACCGTTCCCGCCGCACGCCATGACGCCGGAGAGCGCCAGGGCCGCATTGATGTCGACGGAGCGCAGTCTCGCGGCCGTGGCCGGTGAAACGCCGCTTATTCTACGCGTGGTGAACGAGGATGTCATCGCCGTGATCGTGGCCCGCTGGACCGGCATCCCGGTCGGCAAGCTCCTGTCCGACCAGGTCGAGACGGTCAAGACGCTCGATGCCAGGCTGAAGGAGCGGGTTCTCGGCCAGGACGCGGCGCTCGAGAGAATTGCAGCCGCCATGCGCGCGGCGCGCGCCGGTCTCAACGATCCGCGCCGTCCGCCGGCAGTCTTTCTGCTGGTCGGCATGTCGGGTACCGGCAAGACCGAGACGGCGCTTTCGCTTGCCGACATGCTCTATGGCGGCAGCCAGCATCTGACGACGATCAACATGTCCGAATTCAAGGAGGAGCATAAGATCTCCATGCTCCTCGGCTCGCCGGCCGGCTATGTCGGTTATGGCGAAGGCGGCGTGCTGACCGAGGCGGTCCGTCGCCGGCCTTACGGCGTGCTCCTTCTCGACGAGATCGACAAGGCGCATCCGGGCGTCCAGGAAATCTTCTACCAGGTCTTCGACAAAGGCGTGCTACGCGACGGCGAAGGCCGCGACATCGACTTCAAGAACACGACCATCTTCATGACCGCCAATACCGGCTCGGAACTGCTGGCGTCGCTTGCCGCGGATCCGGATACGATGCCGGAAGGGGAAGCGCTGGAGCAGTTGCTGCTGCCGGAGCTGCAGAAGCATTTCAAGCCCGCCTTCGTCGGCCGCACGACGGTTCTGCCCTTCATGCCGCTTTCCGGCGAGACGTTGTCGGGCATCGTCGACCTCCAGATAGAGCGGATCCGCCAGCGTGTCGGCGCAAGCTACGGTACGGCGGTGACGCTGTCGCCGGAGGCACGCGATGCGCTCGTGGCGCGGGCCAAAAGCAGCGAAATGGGCGCCCGCGCGATCGAGGTGATGATCGCCCGCGACCTGCTGCCGATCCTTTCGACTTTCTTCCTCGATGCAATCGCGGACGGACTACGCATTAAACACATAATCATTGCATTCGACGGACAGCATTTCGGCATCGAAGCCGAACAGGCTGTCGCGTCCACGAAATTCGCCAAGCCGGCCGATGATGGTCGCAAGGCGGATGAAGAAGCCCCGGGCCGTAAACGTGCTCGGGGATCAGCGAGAAAGGCAAATGCGCCTTAGCCGCAACTAGGCAAAACCGATTATTAGGAGAGCTTTAGCATGCCGATTTATCTGCAGATTGATGGTATCCAGGGTGATGCAACCCACGAGCAGCACAAGCAGTGGATGGACATTGAAGCCATTCACTGGAACGTGTCCCGCAACATGAATACGTCTGCCGGTTCTGCGGCAAACCGAGAAGCTTCGGAGCCGACCATTTCCGAAGTCATCCTCACCAAGGTCAGCGATTCCTCGTCGACCAAGCTTTTCGGCGAAGCGTGCTCGGGCCGTACCGGCAAGCGCGCCACGATCCATCTCGTCACGACCGGTAACCCGGGCGACACCTATATCGAATACCTGCTGACCAACACTCTGATTGCCAGCTATTCGATCGATTCCAACGGTGACCGGCCGGTCGAAACGATCAAGCTCAACTTCACCAAGCTCGAAGTGAAGTACACCCCTTACGACGACAACCATGCGCCAAAGTCGCCGATGATCGCATCCTACGATCTCGCGACCACGAAGGCTGCCTAATACGCAGACTGAAAGCGCCGCCATGGGCGGCGCTTTCTCTTTCACCGCGCGCCAGATGGCGTTCTGACGTTTGTCTCATTCAAATCATTGCGGGGATCCGATGCCCAATTTCAGCGTGCAGAGCGACAAGCTTCTCGTTCGCCCGGTTCAGCAGAGCGACATCGAGCCGGTAAATGGCATGAAGAGAGGTCCCGATCTGCGCTATATGACGCTGCAGGACGGTCCGCGACAGTTCAACGATCGCATGCAGCGCGGTGGTGCGGTTGCCGCAGCCGTGCAATATGCCGCCACCAGCCTGAACGAGGCGTCGGTCTCGGTCTGGGTGCGCAAATGGCTGCAGGCGCATGAGGTCGAGATCCAGGAAAAAATGCTGAAAGAAGGTCACGGCGCCTTCGTTCTGCAGGTTAATTACGCCGTCGGAAATTCGTTCGGCACCCAGGTCTTCATGGCGCGCGACATCTATCTTCTCGGAACGATCCCGATGACGACGGACGCCAAGCAGATCCTGACGCCGGAAAAGATGTTCGGTCCGTCGGTCGACGCGATCCCGAACAAGGCCACCAAATATCACTACGCCTACCTGATCGGCCAGCGCCGCTGAGGCTTTCAGCAGAGGGCATCACCATGATCGCTGCGGCACTAGCCGGAGGCAATGACGGGCTTCGTGTGGTGCTGTCGCCGTCGCAGCTTGTGGCGGCCTTAGGCGGGGACACCGCCGGGGGCGAACCGGCAGCGCGATCCGTGCATCATTCGCCGGATGCGATGGTGCCGATCGCCGGCGCCCTTTTCGCAGGTGCGGTTCGCGTTGCCTCGGTCACGGGCGGACGCATCGAATTGATGAAGCACGAGGTCATGTCCGGCATCAAGCTGGGCGTGTGCCCGATCGGCCTGAGTGACGGTGCGCTGCGACACGCGGACGGTCCGGCCGGCAGCGCCCATGCGGGGCGGCTCACAGCGACATTTGAAAACCTGCTGATCGCCGAGCGATCGCTGTCCCTTGCGCTGCGCATCAGGAGTGCGATAGTCGGGAACTGGTTGCGCACGGCGCCGAGAGGCCGATCCCTTGATTTCGGCATGGATACCGGGCGGGTCATCGGCAAGGGGCTTGTGCCCGAAAGCGACGCCGTTCATCCGATGACGCGGATCCATGTCCGGCTGACGCGGGAAACCTATAACGGCCAGCCTTATGTCATCGCAATCTCGCGACCGGCGGCCTGAAGGTCAGGTCACTGATCCGGCATAGTGCCGGCGGCGATCCTGCGTATTTCCGGGAGAAGCGAATTACGGTTGTCCGGGCTCCAGATGGCGTGAAGCTCGGCGACGCACTCGTCCTGAAGATCCATTGGCCGAAAGACGACATTGTCGAAACACGCATTCTGGGTGCCGGCCGGCACGATTGCGAGGCCGATCCCTGCGCTGACCAGCGAGAGTATCGCCTGCGAATGCGTCATGTGCTGCACGACCCGCGGCGTGATTGTCCGGTTTTCCATCAGTTTCGTCAGCTTCTCGTTGAGATATCGTGCCTGTGGAGAAAACATGATGAACGGTTCGCCGTCGAGCATGTCGAGTGACGGCCGGCGTTTTGCGGCAAGGGGATGCGCGCGGGGAATGGCGAGCATCATCGGTTCGCGGGCGACGGACATGCTTTCCAGATGATGCGGGCCACTGAGCGGACGTGACAGGCCGAGATCGACATCGCCGGCATTGATCGCCTGCAGTTGCTCGGCGGTCTCCATCTGCACCAGTTCCACCTCGATCTGCGGCGCCAGGGTCCTCGCCTTGATGATGAGCTTCGGCAAAAAACTGTAGGTCGTGGCGCCGACGAAGGCGATCTTGACCGATCCGGCATTGCCGCGGGCCGTGCGCCTTGTGGCAACGATGGCAGCATTGCTCAGGTCCAGCAGTTTCTGCGCTTCGACGAGAAATGCGAGGCCGGCAGGGGTCAGGACAACCCGGCGGCTCGTCCTCTCCAGCAGCGTGACATCCAGTTCCTGCTCCAGCAGCTTGATCTGCCGGCTGAGCGGCGGCTGAGTGATGTTGAGGCGCCTGGCCGCGCGGCTGAAGTTCAGTTCGGTCGCCACGACCACGAATGACCCTACCTGACCGAGATCCAGCATCTATTCAAATCCAGCATAGATTGTCGTCAATAATCGGTTTGGACTTAAATTGATCGACGCCGTATCAGTCAAGGCCAAAGGAAACATCGACAGGCAGGAAGCGAATGGACACGCGCTCGAAAACCACCGTCTCCCAGCAGCAAGGCGGCAGCGGAGACAGTATAGCCTGGATCAAGCTGAAATCGATATTCCTACCGCTGAAGACGCCCATCAGCGACGCGAAGGTCCTGACCGGCCGGCAGAAGCCCTTGACGGAAGTGGCCTTCCTTTTTGCGGAAATCGAGACGAAAGAAGGCCATAGCGGCATCGGCTTCAGCTATTCCAAGCGTGCCGGCGGTCCGGGGCAGTACGAGCACGCCAAGGAAATCGCCAATGTGCTGATCGGTGAAGATCCGAACGACATCGGCAAGCTCTGGAACAAGCTCTGCTGGGCCGGCGCTTCGGTCGGGCGAAGCGGCCTCGCAGTCCAGGCGATCGCCGCTTTCGACATTGCGCTTTGGGATCTCAAGGCGAAGCGCGCCGGACTGCCGCTTGCCAAGCTGCTCGGCGCCCATCGCGACAGCGTCCAGTGCTACAACACGTCCGGCGGTTTCCTGTCCTCGCCGATCGAGGAGGTTCTCGAGAATGTCGAGCAATCGATCGCGGCCGGCATTGGTGGCATCAAGATCAAGGTCGGGCAGCCCGACATGAATATCGACCTGAAGCGTGTCGCGGCCGTGGATGAGCGGATCGGCGGCCGGGCTGCGATGATGGTCGATGCCAACCAGCAATGGGATCGCCCGAGCGCCATGCGTTTCGGCAGGCTGATGGAGCCCTATAACCTGACCTGGATCGAGGAGCCGCTCGATGCCTATGACGTCGAGGGTCATGCAACACTGGCCGCCCAGCTGGATACGCCGATTGCGACCGGTGAGATGCTGGCAAGCGTGCTGGAGCACATTGCCCTGATCCAGAACAATTCGGTCGATTTCATTCAGCCGGATGCCCCGCGGGTCGGGGGCATCACCCAGTTCCTCAAGATCTGCGCGCTTGCCGAAGCGAAGAAGCTGCAGCTCGCTCCGCATTTCGCCATGGAAATTCATCTGCATCTGGCAGCGGCCTATGAACTGGAGCCGTGGGTCGAGCATTTCGACTGGCTGGATCCCCTGTTCAACGAACGGCTCGAGATCAGGGATGGCCGCATGATCGTGCCGACGCACCCTGGACTTGGCATCACCCTTTCCGAACAGGCGCATCATTGGACCCGAAGCACGGCTGAATTCGGCAAGAGGCCTTGAGCGAAGCGGCGTCAGGCCGTTCCGCGCGCGACGATCCGGAAGTCGACATTGATCATCGCTTCCACATTTTCGTCGCCCGCGATTTTCCTGAGGATCGATTGCGCGGCCTTGGTGCCGATGTCCCGGCGGTCGATGCGCACCGTGGTCAGCGGTGGGTGCGTGTGCGGCGTGAAGTCGAAATCACCAAAGCCGATGATCGCAAGGTCATCCGGCATGCTGCATCCGCGGGAATTGGCTTCAGCCAAAGCACCGTGAGCGACGACATCCGACGAGCAGAAGACGCCGAGCGTGCCGTGCCCGCTATCAAGAAGCTGCGCCATGGCCACCCGGCCATCCCGGAATGTGGATGGCGAGTTCATTTCCAGTGCCGGAAGCTCCACCTCGGCGATCCCGTTGAGACGACCGATAAAGCCATCACGACGCTGGACGGCGCGCGGGTCGTTGGCGCCAACCTGGGCATAGCGATCGTATCCCCTGATCAGCAGATGCTCCGCGACCAGTGCACCGACAGCGCTATGGGAGAATCCGACCGCCGTATCGAGCGGCGAAGGCGTCGAATCCCATATCTCGACGATAGGAAGGCCGGCACCCGTCAGCATGGCCCGGGTTTCCTTCAGATGCGTAATCCCGGTCAGGATGATCCCGTCCGGGCGACGTGCCAAAATGGCGCGGGTCAGCTCAAGCTCGCGGCCGGCATCGTATCCGGAGAGACCAAGCAGGAGCTGATAGCCGGCAGAGACGAGTTCGGCGTTCAGCCCTTCGATCGTCTCGGCAAAGATTGTGCTCGAAACCGAGGGGACGATGGCGGCGATCAATCTCGTTCGCCGCGATGCCAGCCCGCCTGCAAGGAGATTGGGCACGTAGCCCGTTCTGGCGATGACCTTTTCGATCGCTTCCAAAGTGCGCGGCTTGACCAGCGCCGGCGTGTTGATGGCGCGCGAAACCGTGACCGGCGAGACGCCGGCCAGCTTCGCTATATCGGCCAGGGTCACCGGGCCGTTGGCTGCAATGTGCTTGTTCCTGTCGCTGTCGGTCATATCGCCATTCCTGTCAAAATGAGTTACGCTTTCATTTTGAATGTAATCAAGTGCTTTCATGAAAAAATCTGGAATAGGCTATCTAATTTACTGATTTTCATAGTTTTAATTTTTCGCCTTTGCAGTTGCAGCCAAAAAATTAGAAGCTAGAATGAAAGCGCTTCCATTTCTTCGTTCAGGAGGGTTCGAAGGGTGGGTTGGTGGTGCTGGCCTGGAGCCGGACAAGTGGAGGAAGATTATGTACCTCAAGCGATTTACGACAATCGCGGCCGTTTCGGCCGTAATTTGCGCGGCAGGCATGCAGCCCAGCCGTGCGGATGATTATCCGTCCAAGACCGTTACCGTCGTTGTTCCGTTCGCCGCAGGCGGCAATACGGACACGTTTGGCCGTCTTGTGGCCGAGGAACTGGACAAGCGACTGGGGCAGCGCTTCATCGTCGAAAACAAGCCCGGCGCCGGCGGCAATATCGGGCTGGGTGATCTGGCCCGGTCCAAGCCGGACGGCTACACGATCGGCATGGGCACGGTCAGCTCGAATGCGATCAACCAGACGCTCTATCAGAAGCTTCCCTACGACAAGGAAAAGGGGTTTGCGCCGATTTCGCTGATCGCCAGCCTGCCCAACGTGCTGGTCGTCAACCCGGACAAGATCAAGGCCAACAATGTCGAGGAACTGATCGCGTTCCTCAAGACGGAACCGGGCAAGCATACCTATGCGTCTTCCGGTGTCGGCACCTCGATCCATCTTGCGGGCGAGCTTCTGGCCACCAAGGCCGGCATCAAGATCACTCATGTGCCCTACAAGGGCAGCAGCCAAGCGATCCTCGATGTCGTGGCCGGGCACGTCGACATGATGTTCGACAACATCCCGACCGCCGCCCAGCAGGTGAAGGCCGGCAAGGTCAAGGCGCTTGCCGTGACCAGCCTGGAAAAGGCCGATCTGCTGCCTGACGTGCCGACCATGGCAAGCGTCATCCCGGGCTTCGAGGCAACCTCGTGGCATGGTCTCTTCGCTCCTCCCGGCACGCCGCCGGAAATCGTCGAGAAGCTCTCGAAGGAAGTGCAGGCGATCATCGCCGAGCCGGCGATGCAGGAAAAGCTCAAGGCGATGGGCGTGACTCCGGTCGGCAACAGCTCTGCCGAATTCCAGGCCTTCATCGATAAGGAAACGGCAAAGTGGGCCGAGGTCATCAAGGCCGCCAACGTGCCGCTGCAGTGAGGCAATCTGCCGGCCGGACTTGATGCCCGGCCGGCATATCTTTCACACGCGAGTATCATGCCATGCTGAAGATTAGAAACGGCCGCGACTTCGTCGGCGGCGTTACGATGATCTGTGTCGGCCTCCTGTTCATCTGGTTCGGCCGCGAACTGGAAGTCGGCAACTCCTTTCAGATGGGACCGGGCTATTTCCCGACCATGCTGAGCCTTCTCCTCATGGCGATCGGTGCGCTCATCATCGTGCAGTCGCTGATGGTCGATGCCGAAGAGAGCGAGCCTGAGGCGTGGAACTGGAAAGCCTATTTTCTGGTGATCGTGGCGCCGATCGGCTTCGGCGTCCTGCTTGCGGGCCTCGGTCTCGCGCCCACCATGTTCCTCTTGATCGTCGGAGTGGCGACCGCCAGCCGTTATGCCAACTGGCGTCATTCGATCCTGCTCGGATTGTTTCTCGCGGTCTGCTCCGTGTTGCTGTTCACGAAGCTTCTGTCGCTTCCCGTCTCAGCCTTCGGGCCCTGGATCCCCTTTATCGGCGACCTCTTCTGAGGCCGCTCTAGCGTCCTCGGGCCAGCCGACGAAACCGGATTGGATTGCATATGGATATCTTCGCTAACCTCTGGCTCGGTGCATCGACCGCCTTCCTGCCGATGAACCTTTTTTACGGCTTTATCGGCTGTCTTCTCGGCACGGCGATCGGCGTCCTCCCGGGGCTCGGGCCGACGGCCACCATCGCCATGCTGTTGCCGATCACATTCGGCCTGCCGCCGGAATCGGCGCTCATCATGCTGGCCGGCATCTTCTACGGCGCCCAGTATGGCGGCTCGACCACGGCGGTGCTGATCAACCTTCCAGGCGAGAGCTCTTCCGTCGTGACCGCGATCGACGGCTACCAGATGGCGCGCAACGGCCGGGCCGGTGCGGCACTTGCGACCGCGGCGCTCGGTTCCTTCTTTGCCGGCACCGTCGCCACGATCCTACTTGCCGTTGCGGCTCCGCCGCTTGCCGCCGTCGCCCTCAATTTCGGCCCTGCGGAATATTTCTCGCTGATGGTCCTCGGACTTGTCGCCTCTGTCGCACTCGCCAGCGGATCGCTGCTCAAGGCCTTTGCGATGATCGTCTTCGGGCTCATCCTCGGTACGGTCGGGACCGACGTCGAGAGCGGCACGCCGCGCTACGTGTTCGACATTCCCGAACTCTATGACGGACTGAATTTCGTTGCCGTCAGCATGGGTATCTTCGGTATCTGCGAGATCCTGCGCAACCTGGAAAATGAGCAGGAGCGCTCGGTCGGGGTCAAGCGCGTGACCGGGCTGATGCTGACGAAGGATGATTTCAAGCGGATCATTGCGCCTGTCCTGCGCGGTACGGCGCTCGGCTCATTCCTCGGCGTGCTGCCGGGCGGTGGGGCGATGCTCGCTTCGTTCGCCTCCTACGCGATGGAAAAGCGCATCTCTCCCAACCGGGCTGAATTCGGCAAGGGCGCGATCGAGGGGGTTGCCGCACCGGAATCCGCCAATAATGCCGGTGCGCAGACCTCGTTCATTCCGATGCTGACGCTCGGCATTCCCGGCAACCCGGTCATGGCACTGATGGTGGGCGCGATGATCATCCAGGGCATTACGCCAGGCCCGAACGTGATCACTGACGAACCGGATCTGTTCTGGGGCATGATCGTCTCCATGTGGTCGGGCAATCTGATGCTGGTTATCCTCAATCTGCCGCTGATCGGGCTGTGGGTGCGGATGCTGACCGTGCCTTACCACCTGCTGTTTCCGGCAATCATCGGCTTCTGCTGTATCGGCGCCTACAGCATCAATAACAGCGTCTTCGACGTCTTCGTCATGGCGGGCTTCAGCGTCGTCGGCTTTGCGCTTTCCAAGATGCGCTTCGAGCCGGCGCCGTTGCTGCTCGGCTTCATTCTCGGGCCGATGCTTGAGGAGAACCTGCGTCGAGCGATGCTGATCAGCCAGGGCGATCCGTCGATCTTCGTGCGCAGCCCGCTCAGCCTGTCGCTACTGATCTTCGCCGTCGTCGTGCTGGCACTCGTGCTGTCGCCGAGCATCAGCCGCAAACGCGAAGAAGCTTTTACGGAATAACGGATCATCGCGATCCCGGAGGAGTGCCGCAAGGCACGGGAGTTTGGAATGGCAGGCAGAAAGACTTACGAGGAACTGCGCTCGGCGCGATGGATGATGCCGGATGACCAGAGGTCGTTCGGACACCGGTCGCGCACCATGCAGATGGGGTATGCGCCGGAGGACTGGGAAGGCCGGCCGATCATCGCGATCATCAACACGTGGTCCGATGCACAGCCCTGCCACATGCATTTTCGCGAACGCGTCGAATGGGTGAAGCGCGGCGTGCTGCAGGCGGGTGGTTTCCCGATGGAGCTGCCGGCGCTGTCTCTGTCGGAAAATTTCGTCAAGCCGACGACCATGCTCTATCGCAACATGCTGGCGATGGAGACCGAGGAACTGCTGCGCTCCCATCCCGTCGATGGCGCGGTGCTGATGGGCGGCTGCGACAAGACTACGCCCGGCCTCGTCATGGGCGCGGTGTCGATGGGCATCCCCTTCATCTACCTTCCGGCCGGGCCGATGCTGCGCGGCAATTATGCCGGCAAGGCGCTCGGCTCCGGTACGGATGGGTTCAAATACTGGGACGAGCGGCGGGCCGGCACGATTTCCAAGGAGGAATGGCAGGGCATCGAGGGCGGGATCGCGCGCAGCTACGGCCATTGCATGACGATGGGCACGGCCTCAACCATGACGGCGATTGCGGAGGGCATGGGGCTGACGCTGCCAAACGCCTCCTCCATTCCGGCAGCCGACGCCAATCACCAGCGCATGTCCGCCACCTGCGGTCGACGGATCGTCGAGATGGTCTGGGAGGATCTGACGCCAGACAAGGTGATCACGCCGGCTGCGGTCAACAATGCGGTGACGGTCGCCATGGCGACGGGCTGTTCGACGAATGCCATCATCCACCTGATCGCGATGGCGCGCCGCGCCGGAGTGCCGTTGGAACTCGACGATCTCGACCGCATCGGGCGCACGACTCCGGTGATCGCCAACATACGTCCTTCCGGCACGACCTATCTGATGGAAGACTTTTTCTATGCGGGCGGTCTGCGGGCGCTGATGAAACAGCTTGGCGACAAGCTCGATCCGACGGCAATCACCGTGACCGGCAAGCCGCTGGTGGATGGGTTGGAAGACGTGAAGATCTGGAACGAGGATGTTATCCGGCCGCTCTCCAATCCGGTCTATCATGAAGGGTCTCTGGCGGTGCTTAAGGGTAATCTCTGCCCGGATGGCGCGGTCATCAAGCCGGCGGCCTGTGATCCGAAATTCCACAGGCACAAGGGACCGGCGCTGGTGGCGGACAGCTATCCCGAACTGAAGACGATCATAGACGATCCGGATTATCCGCTGACGCCGGAGACGGTGCTGGTGCTGCGCAATGCCGGGCCGCAGGGCGGGCCGGGCATGCCGGAATGGGGCATGATCCCGATGCCGAAGGCGCTGCTGAAGCTCGGTTTGCGCGACATGGTGCGCATCTCCGACGCCCGCATGTCGGGCACCAGTTTCGGCGCCTGCGTGCTGCATGCCTCGCCGGAAGCCTTTGTCGGCGGGCCGCTGGCGCTCTTGAAGACTGGCGACATGGTGGAGCTCGATATTCCGGCGCGCAGCCTCAACATGCTGGTCTCCGAAGAGGAACTGGCGGCGCGCAAAGCTGCGTGGGTGGCGCCAGAACCACGTTATGAACGCGGCTATGGCTTCATGTTCACCAAGCATATCGAGCAGGCCGACAAGGGCTGCGACTTCGATTTCCTGAAGACCGAGTTCGGCGCCAAGGTGCCCGAGCCGGTGATCAACTGACGCACCATCGAGGAGGAAACATGAACCCCGCAACCCGTGACAAACTGATGGGCGTCTCCGTCGCGACGCTCTGCTCGGCGCTCTACAAGCGAGGCCTGAGAAACCAGACGATCCAGGACGTCCGGCCGGTTCGGCCCAAGGGGCGCAACATGGTCGGCCCGGCCTTCACGCTACGCTACATGCCGGCGCGCGAGGACCGCAACCCGATGACGGTGTTCCGCGATCCGAAGCATCCGCAGCGCCATGCGATAGAGACTTGCCCGGAGGGCCATGTGCTGGTGATGGACAGCCGCAAGGATGCGCGTGCCGCGTCAGCCGGCGATATTCTCATTACCCGGCTGATGGTGCGGGGCGGGGCAGGGGTGGTCACCGATGGCGGTTTCCGCGATGCCATGACGATCGGGGAGCTGGATATCCCGGCCTACCATCATCGTCCCTCAAGCCCGACCAACCTGACGCTGCACGAGGCAATCGACATCAACGTTCCGATCGGCTGCGGCGATGTCGCGGTCTTTCCGGGCGACATCATGGTCGGGGATGACGACAGCGTCATCGTCATTCCGGCGGAGATCGCCGACGAGATTGCCGACGAGGCGGTCGAGATGACGGCCTATGAGGATTTCGCCGTGGAGCGGGTGAAGGCGGGCCATACGATTATCGGCCTCTATCCGGCGACGGACGAGAACAATCTTTCGATTTTTGCCGAATGGCGCAAGGCCAACGGCCGTTGAACACCAGATAGCTGGCCGGCGAGGGCGACTGTGCCTTTGCCGACCAGCAGATCTAATCGGTGCATCGCGCACCGAAAGCGTTGCGGGCGTAGATCCAAGCCCGTGTGCACAACGCGTGACGAGCCGGCGCAAGCGCCAGGCCTCGAGCCCTTTCCTTGAGAAATCTTTCGTTCCGACGCTGCACTTTTCGGCGCGGTAGCTGACGCTCGACCACAGGATCTGCGTCAGCCACTTCCATAGCCTTTTCAACATCCCGAACGGCCCGCCATTCGCAGCAGCGTGGGGACAATATCGTCGGGTGTTGACGGATTGGTAATTTTTCAATATTCTGTATGAGTTCAATATACTGAACGATCAAGGAGGAGTGATCGTGAGCGGACGCGGTGTCGAGCGTGTCTTGGATATGATCGAGTGGTTTGCGGCTTCACCGGAGGGCGCAAGTCTCTCGGAGATTGCGGCTGCGCTCGCCATGCCCAAGTCGAGCGCGCTCTTGATGCTGCAGTCACTTGCCGAGCGCGGCTATATCCATCGGACAGGCAGTGGTGAGTACCAGCTTCTCAGGCTTCCCGGCGAGATCTCCGCGGATGGCGGCAATTACGGTGCGCTGATCGCGCTGGTTTCGCCTTATCTTTCGAATGCCGTTCAGGAAACGGGTGAGAGCGGCTTCATCGCGGTGCTGGAAGGTCCTTCGATCCGTTATCTCAACAAGGTGCTGCCCAAGCGGGAAATCCTCTACGATCGTGACATCGTGCCGACGCGTGCGGCCCACAAGGTTGCAAGCGGCGTCGTGCTTCTGGCCGCCGGCAGCGATGCCGATGTCGAGGCCTATGCGGCCGCTTCTACTCTATCCAAGGAAGAGCACTCGAAGCTGCGCGATGCCGTCGCAAGCGCTCGTGCATCCGGCTTCTACGTGAATGCCATGGGCGTCGTCGAAGGTGCCGCAGGTGCTGCGGCGCCGATTATCGGCGCAAACGGCAAGGCCATTGCCGCGCTCAATATATCCGGTCCCCAGGTCCGGTTCGTCTCAAATTCCGACCGCATCAGTGAAGTGGTCCGGGAAACTGCAGTCGCGATCACCGAGGAGTTGGCGCGTCGCAGTCGTCGTTTATCCAAAGGGAGGTAAGGAATGAAATTCGCAACACTTACGGCCTTGGCCGGGCTGTTTGCCGGCATTGCCGGTTTCGCCCAGGCTCAGGAAGTGCCGGCCGGTTATCCCGCCGACTACTCGAAGATCATCGAGGGTTCGCGCTCGGAAAAAGGTCTGATGATCTATTCCAACATGGCCGACAATAACTGGCAGCCGATCATCAAGGGCTTCAACGCGAAGTATCCCTGGGTGAAGATCGAGACCGTCGATCTGGGCTCGGGCACGGTGCATTCCCGCTGGGAAGCTGAAAAGGGCTCGAGCGCCCGCACCGCCGACGTGCTTGTCTCCGGCGCCAACGACCGCTGGGCGTCCTATGGCAAGGACGGCGCGATGGAGGATTACAAGAGCCCCGAAATCGCGAATCTGCCGGAATTTGCCCATCCCTATCCGGGCGTGAACGTGCTTTCCACCGATCCACTGGTCATTACCTATAACGCGGCGCTTCTGACGGAAGACCAGCGTCCGAAGGGTTTTACATCGCTTGTAGAAGCTGCAACGGCCGATCCGGATTCGTTCAAGGGCAAGATCACCACCTATGATGCCGCCCGCAACAGCTTCGGCCTGACCGCTTGGTGGGCTTACATGGACAAGAAGGGTGAAGCTGGCTGGGATGGCCTTCGCAAGATCGGTCCGATGATCCGCGGCGAGACCTCCGGCGGTCCGATGAACGAGAAGATCGCCACTGGCGAATACCTGATGGGCATCGCCGTTTCCGGCATCACCATCTTCCCGCGCCTGGAACAGCCGGGCGGTGAGATCCTCGGCTTTGCCTTCCCCGACGACGGCACGATCATGATGCTGCGCGGCATGGGCATCCCGAAGGGTGCCGCTAACCCAAACTCGGCAAAACTCTTCGTCGACTACGCGCTCAGCCAGGATGGCCAGACGCAGGTCGGCAAGGGCGGCCTCGTCCCTTATCGTGAAGACGTGCCGGAAGACCAGGTTCGCTACACCTTCCAGAAGATCGGCGAGATCGTCGGCAAGGACAATGTCATCACCGCCGGTTTCGACCAGCGTCTGATTACCGAAGCGGGTCCCTTCGTCGAGAAGTGGAACGCAGCTATCGCCGGCAAATAAGCCGAGCAGAAGGGCCGGCCACTCGTCGGCCCTTCCACCAACCCTGACAGGAAAATTCGATGACGGATATCAGCCACCCCGGCACGGCCGGACGGGGGATAGACCGATCGCGTGCGATCTACTGGGGCGTTGCGGCGCTGACGACGATCCTCGTATTCGGTCCCATCACCCCGATCATCTTCCAGGCCTTCCTCGACAAGCCGCTCTATGATGACACGGCAGTCGTGACGCTTGGCAATTTCAGCCGCCTGTTCAGCGAACCGGGCATGGCCGGCGTGTTCTTCAACACGCTCTATTTCGGCGCGCTGACGATGATCGTCGCTCAGGTGTTCGGTGCCGTCATGGCGGTTCTCGTCGGACGCACCAATCTGCCGGGTCGTAAGTGGCTGGGCGAGATCTTCATCTGGCCGCTGTTCGTCTCGAACCTCGTCATCGCCTTCGGCTGGTTCACCATGTACGGCCCGTCGGGCTTCATGACGCTTGCCGCGAAAACCTATCTCGGCGGCGCGCCGTGGAACCTCTACAGCGTCACCGGCATGGGCATCGTCGCTGGCCTCAGCCAGGCGCCGCTCACCTATCTGATGTGTCTTGCGGCCGTCACCAAGGCCGATCCTCTGCTCGAAGATGCGGCGCGATCCACCGGTGCCGGTCCTTTCCGGGCGCTGTTTTCGGTCACCATTCCGATGATCCGTCCCGCGATCATCTATTCGGCCGTGCTGAACTTCGTCGTCGGCATCGAGATGCTGGCGATCCCGCTGCTCTTCGGCGGCCCGTCCGGCATCCAGACGGTGACGACGTTTCTCTACAATGCCGGCATCAACGCTGCCGTGCGGCCGGAATACGGCATCGTCGGTGCCGCAGCCGTCATCCTCCTGATCGTCGTCGCCTTCCTCGTCTGGCTGCAGGGCTTTCTGATGAAGGGCGCTGGCCGCTTCGTCACCGTCCGCGGCAAGGCCAGCCGCCCCTCGACGCTCGATCTGGGTGCCTGGCGCTGGCCGGCATTCCTGTTCGTTTTCGCCTTCGCGTTCCTCACGATTATCTCGATCTTCGGCGGCATCTTCATGCGCTCGGCGGTGAGCTTCCTCACCCCGCTCATTCCGTTCTGGAAGGTGCTGACGACAGCCAATTTCGAGCATGTTCTCGGCTCGGCCAACTATGTGCGCTCGATCGTCAATTCCGTTCTCGTGGCGACGATCGGCGCCGCGATCGGCACCTTCTTCATTCTGGTGATCGCGCTCGTCGCCCGCCGTTCGGACTTCCGCCACAGCCGGGCGCTCGAATATATCGCGCTTTTCCCGCGCTCGCTGCCGGGCATCATCGCCGGTCTCGGCTTCTTCTATGCCGTGATCTGGCTGCCTGGAGCGGATGTCATTCGCGGCACGATTGCCGTGCTCATCCTCGCCTTCATGATCCGCTACATCCCGGTCGGTTTCGGTGCCATCGCGCCAGCGCTCGCCCAGGTCGGCGAGGAACTCGACCGCGGTGCGCGCATCTCGGGCGCCGACTGGTGGACGACGGTGACGCGCATCATCGTACCGATCCTCAAACCCGCGCTGTTCAGCTGTTACGCGCTGCTCTTCATCCACTTCTTCAAGGAATATGTGACGGCGGCCTTCCTCTACCAGCCGGGGTCCGAAATCATCGGCACCACCATGCTGCAGCTTGTCGCCCAAGGCGACAACGGCCCGGTCTCCGCCCTCGCAACCATCCAAGTCGTCATTACCGCCGCGTTCGTCATCATCGCACGCCGCGTCATGGGAGCCAAAATCTATGGCTGATCTCGTTCTCGAAAACCTCACCATCAAATACGGCTCGGTTACGGCCGTCGACAACCTCAACATACACGTCGCGTCGGGTGAATTCCTGACGCTGCTCGGGCCGTCCGGCTGCGGCAAGTCGACCTCGCTGTTTGCGGTCGCCGGCCTCAACCACGCGACGTCCGGTACGATCCGGGTCGGCGACCGGGTGCTGTTCGACGGCAACCCGAACAACACGGTGCCGCCGGAAAAGCGCAATATCGGTCTGGTCTTCCAGTCCTACGCGCTCTGGCCGCACAAGACCGTGGCAGAGAATCTGGCTTTCCCGCTGACGCTTCGCAAGATCGGCCGCGCAGAGCGTGACGAGCGCATCAAGGAAGCGCTCGGCCTCGTCGAGATGCTGCCCTATGCGGATCGTTATCCGTTCGAACTTTCCGGCGGCCAGCAGCAGCGTGTCGCGCTTGCCCGCGCGCTCGTCTATCGTCCGCCGCTTCTGCTGCTCGACGAGCCGCTGTCGAACTTGGATGCGAAGCTGCGTGAACGTGCCCGCGTCTGGCTGCGCGAGTTGCAGGAGCGCCTCAACGTCACCACAATCTACGTGACCCACGACCAGGCTGAGGCGCTCGCCGTTTCCGACCGGATCGCCGTCATGAGCATGGGCCGCATGCGCCAGCTCGGCACGCCGCGCGAGATCTATGAACGTCCGGCCGACAGCTTCGTCGCCGACTTCATCGGCTCGTCGAACTTCTTCGACGGCACGATGATCGAGAACGGCACGGACAAGGCCCGTATCCGTTTGGCCGACGGCAGCGAGATCGTCACGCCGCCGGGTGCCGCCGGCAAGGACGGCTCGGTCGTCGTTGCCATCCGGCCGGAAAAGATCGAGCTTTCCAGTGAGACAGGCCCGAACACGATGCGGGTGTCGATCGATCAGCGGACCTATCTCGGTTCCGTCTGGCAATACGCAGTGCGCTCGGGTCCGATCGAGTTCCGCATCCAGACGCCGGCGGAATTGAAGGAGGATTCAATCCTCGTGCGCATCCCTCAGGGACATTGCGCCGTATTCCCCGATAAACCCGGCGCGAATTGAGGCTTTCATGGCAGAGACTAAGAAAACCGTCCGCTTCCAACCGGAACAGAAGGGCCCTTTGCACGGCATCCGCGTTGTCGACCTGAGTCGTGTCGTGGCCGGCAACATGCTGTCGCTGCAACTGGGTGATTTCGGTGCCGACGTCGTCAAGGTGGAGCCTCCTCAAGGGGACGCCCTGCGCGAATGGCGCGACAACGGCCATTCACTGCATTGGAAGACCTATGGCCGCAACAAGCGCTCGATCGCGCTCAACCTGCGTCAGCCGAAGGCGCTGGAAGCGCTGAAGAAGCTGCTCGAAAAGGCGGATGTGTTCATCGAGAATTTTCGTCCGGGTACGCTCGAGGAAATGGGCCTGTCGCCGGACAGCCTGCTGGCGCTCAATCCGAACCTCATCATCGTACGGATCTCTGGTTTCGGCCAGACCGGGCCCTATGCAAAATATCCGGGCTTCGGCACGCTGGTCGAGGCGATGAGCGGCTTTGCCTCGCGCACTGGTTTTCCGGATCGCGAACCGGTCCTTCCCCCGCTCGCGCTTGCGGACATGATCTCGGGCCTCACCGGCGCCAATGCGGTGATGATGGCGCTTTTTGCCCGGGAGCGCGGGGATACAGGCGGGCAGGTCATCGACCTGTCGCTGCTGGAGCCGATCTTCGCCTCGCTCGGCCCGGAAGCCTCGATCTATCATGTTACCGGCAAGGTCAAGCAGAGGTCCGGATCCGGCTCCAACACGGTTTCCCCTCGCAACGTCTATCTCTGCAGCGACGGCAAATACGTGGCGCTGTCCGGTTCCACCCAGGTGATCGCGATGCGGATCTTCGACATCGTCGGCCGCCCGGACATGAAGGACGATCCGCGCTTCTCCACCAACATGGAACGCGTCAGGCATCGCGAACTGGTGGATGCCGCGCTCGGCGCATGGTTTGTCACCCGCACCCGCGACGAGGCGCTTTCGGTGATGCGCGGGGCCGGTGCCACGGTCGGCCCGGTTTATGACATCGCCGATATCAGCACCGACCGGCATTTCGCCGAGCGGGAGATCGTGGTGGATGTCGAGGATGCCGATCTCGGCAGCATTCCGCAGCACAACATCTTTCCGCGCTTTTCGGCGACGCCCGGCGTCTTCCGCCATCCGGCACCTGACGTCGGTGAACAGACCGAGGCGATCCTTGCTGAAATCGGCATGACGCCGGCTGACCTGGAGGATAAGGCATGATCTCGTCGCTTCTCTACGTACCGGGCAATGCCGCCCGTTTCCTTGAAAAGGCAGGCCAGCGCGGCGCCGACGCCATCATCATCGATCTAGAAGACGCCGTGCCGGAAAATGCCAAGACCGAGGCTCGCGATGGCCTGGCGAAATGGGTGCCGGAGATTAAGCAGAGCGGCTGCAAGGTTTTCGTGCGCGTCAACCATACCGATCGCCTGATCGATGACGCGGTTGCGGCGACAATTGCAGGCGCCGACGGGCTCTATGTCCCGAAGGTGAGCAGTCCGGATGTCCTTGCGCGTCTGGTCGAAAGCCTTGAGCCGCACGAGAAGGATCGCTCGCCGATCGCCTTCGTGCCGCTGATCGAAGACATGACGGGCCTGTTCGAAGTTCGCGCCATTGCAAAGGCGCCGCGGGTTCTGGCGTTGGCAGCCGGCGGCGAGGATCTTGCGACGGCCATGGACGCGAGGCCGACGCCCGAAGTGCTGCGCTATCCCAAGCTGATGATCCACTATGCAGCCAAGGAAGCCGGCGTGCTGTCGATGGGGCTGCTGCGTACCGTCGCTGACTTTGCCGACAAGGATGCGCTTCGCGCTGCTGCTCTGGAAGCGCGCGAGTTCGGTTTCGACGGGGCAAGCTGCATCCACCCTTCCGTCGTGCCGATCCTCAACGAAAGCTTCGCGCCGACGGCGGAAGAGGTTGCATGGGCTCAGAAGGTCATCGCGGCCAACGCCGAAGAGGCTGCTGCAGGGCGTGGGGCCTTCATGCTGGACGGCAAGTTCGTCGACGCGCCGATCGTGACGCGGGCGCAAAATCTACTTCGCAGAACTGAAAAAGGACGGGCTACCCCATGACCCATGACATCATCCAGGGGGCCGAACACGGCAAACGCGGCCGGCGCATTCTCGTCAGCCACAACAAGATCGCCGAAAAGGCGATCCGGCTGCTGAACGAACACGATATCGACGTGTTCTTCTCGCCGCCCTACGATCCGTCCGACGTGGTGGCGAAGCTCGCCGCAGACCTCAAGATCGACGGCCTGATGGTGCGCCAGGGGCGTATCAATGAGGAAGTGATTTCCGCCTCGCCCCACCTCAAGGTCATCGCCAAGCACGGCGTCGGCGTGGACAATGTCGATATCGCGGCCGCCGCAAAGCTCGGCATCCCGGTGCTGCGGGCGATGGGCTCCAACTCCCGCGCCGTTGCCGAGCACACGATCGCGCTGGCGCTGAGCCTGATCAAGGAAGTGCTGCCGCTCGACAAGGCCGTGAAGGGCGGCGAATGGCCGAAGCCGACCTTTACCGGCAAGGATTTCCTCGGCGCCACGATCGGTCTCATCGGTTATGGCGGGATCGGCCGCGAGACGGCGCGCATGGCGGAAGCACTCGGCATGGAGGTCGTGGTCTACGATCCCTTCGCACCCGGTGCCGCCGAAGCCGATGGTTTCGCCTCGGCGAATGATATCGATGCCATGCTGCCGTCGCTCGACATCCTCAGCATCCATTGCCCGCTGACGGCTGCGACGCGTGATCTGATCGATGCACGCCGTCTCGGCCTGATGAAAAAGTCCGCGGTTCTGGTGAACACCGCCCGTGGCGGGATCATCAACGAGACGGATCTGGCGCAGGCGCTCGCAGCCGGCACGGTCGCAGGTGCGGCGCTCGACAGTTTCGCCACCGAGCCGCCGGCCGCCGACAGTCCGCTCTGGGCGCTCAACACGCTGATCGCGACACCGCATATCGGCGGTGTGACCTACGGTTCCGCCGACGCGATGGCGGTCATTGCCGCCCAGCACATCATCAGCGTTCTTGATGGCAATGCGCCCGACGAACGCTCCATCGCCCGCCCAACCGAACTTTCTGCCTGAGGATTTCGATGACTTACGGATTTCGCGTCAAACTGAACTGGGATCGTATCGAGCCGGCGCTCGTCGAATCTTTCCGCGCCCTTCCCGTCGCCAATGTCAGCGACTCCATGTCGCGTATCTGCGCTTTGGGCACCGCAATGCGCCCGATGCATCGTTCCGGCAATCTCGCCGGACCGGCGCTGACGGTCCGCACCCGCCCGGGTGACAACCTGATGCTCCACAAGGCGATCGACATGGCCCAGCCCGGCGACGTGATCGTCGTCGATGCCGCCGCCGACATGGCGAACTCCCTCATGGGCGAACTGATGCTTGCCCATGCGATCCGTCGCGGCGTTGCCGGCTTCGTCTTGAACGGTGCGATCCGCGATGCCGAGGCATTCCTGGAGCGCAATGTCCCGACCTTTGCCGTCGGCGTGACCCATCGCGGACCCTACCGCACCGGGCCGGGCGAGATCGGCCTGCCGATCGCGATCAACGGCACCGTCATCGAACCGGGCGACCTGATCCTCGGCGATCTCGACGGCGTCGTCAGCGTTCCGAAGGCGGATGCGGCCGATATTCTCAAGGCGACGATCAAGAAGCACGAGGCCGAAACCAAGCAGATGGCCGAGACCGAAGCCGGCACCGTCAACCGCGAATGGGTGGACAAGGCGCTGAAGGAAGCGGGCTGCGAATTCATCGATTGATATGATGGGTGGAGCTTTCCGCCTTTCTTCGAAACGCGAAACTGCTCCATCTGTTTGTCTCTCCGCCATTCCGGACGCAAAACCGGTTTCCGGTTTTGCTGGAATTGCTCCGGAAGGACCAGCGGGCCGTGGCCATGCCATCGGCCCGCGTTTCCTGTCGGGCGCCCCTCTCGACTATCCGGCGCCGGATCCTATCTACCGGGATCTTGGCAATGGACGCTGCGCGAGCTTCGCGTCTCGCGCGTTTTGTCCAGGATTGCCATCGATTTTCATGCCTTACGTTTTCGAGTGAAATCCAAACAAGAGGAGACATCGATGCAGATAAACCGGACAGGATCGGCGCACTGGGAAGGTGGGCTGAAGGACGGCAAGGGTAAGATCTCGAGCCAGAGCGGCGCGCTGAAGGAATATCCCTATGGTTTTGCCAGCCGCTTTGAAGGCGTGCCTGGCACCAACCCGGAAGAGCTGATCGGCGCTGCCCATGCGGGCTGCTTCACCATGGCGCTTTCGCTGATCCTCAATGAGGCCGGCTTCACGGCCACCGCGATGGATACGACCGCGAAGGTTACCCTGGAATCGGTGCCGGACGGCTTTGCCATTTCCGCCATCGCCCTCAGCCTCAAGGGCACCGTTCCGGGCCTCGACGCCGCTCAGTTCACCGAGCTCGCCAACAAGGCGAAGGCCGGTTGCCCTGTCTCCAAGGCACTTTCCGCGGTTCCGATCACGCTGACGGTCGAGCTGGCCTGATCCCCTACGCATTCGGGCGGTAGCCGGTTCACGCTATCGCCCGAACCCTAGAGCCCTGGCCGACAAAGAACCTCGCGGTTCCTTGCCGGCTGGACCTCCCCCTCTTGAGATGCGAGCAGCCTGGAAAGGCCCTAGGCTATAGGTTCGTCACGAACGACGAAATCGAGATAGTCGATCTGCAGGCCCTTTCCGATCGTCGCGAAGACGACGGCTGCGGCCCCGCCGGCGCCATCGGCGTCATAAAGAAGCTGCCCGGCATTGCTGTCGTAGATGATGTGGTCTGATGCATCGAGGGCTTGGCTACCCTTGACGAAACTTGCCTGAGAGAGCGTGCCGGCGGAAAGCGCCGAGAAGACGGATCGGCTCAGCATGATCGTGTCGTCGACCACCTTGAAATCCTTGATCTGGTCGATGTTGTTCGCACCCAGTGCCGTCGAGAAGACGAAAGTGTCGCGACCGTTGCCGCCGGTGAGTGCGTCATTGCCGAGACCGCCATCCAGTATGTCGTCGCCATCGTTGCCGTTGATGGTATTGGCCGCGGAATTTCCGATCAGCGTGTTGGCCGAGGCATTGCCCTTCAGTGTCACCGCGGAGGTGCCGCTGGCTTGGACGATCTCGACAAAGACGGTGTCCTCAAGCGTGAAGGAGGCGGTGGTAATGACCGTGTCGGTGCCTTCGCCCGCCGCTTCGACGACCTTGTCCTTGGAACTGTCGACGTAATAGGTGTCGTTGCCGGCGTAGCCATACATCGTGTCGGCGCCCTGACCGCCGTCGATCACATCGTTGCCGGCGCCTCCATGGAGCGTGTTGGCGCTGTTGTTGCCGGTGACGATCAGGCCGGAGGCCGGCGGCGACAACGCGATAGTGAAGGTCTGCGGCGCGCTCTCGGCGCCGAGCGCATCCTTGACCAGATACTGGAAGGTGAAGTCGCCGCTGGCATTGCCGGCCGGCGTGAAGGTGAAGCTACCATCTGCCGACAGGCTGAGCCCGGACAGCGCGCCGATCTGAAGATAGGTCAGCGCATGCCCCTCGATGTCCATGCCCGTCGGCAGGTGACCGCTGATGACGGTGTTGGCATTGCCCGCGGCGGCATTGCCGGTCGCCGCGGCAACGGGAGCATCATTGACTGCCGCGAGCGCAATCGTGAATGTCTGTGCGGCGCTTGTCAGTCCCTGGGCATCGACCGCCACATATTGGAAGGTGAAATTGCCGTTCGCATTGGCGGCAGGGGTGAAGACGAACGAGCCGTCGGCATTGAAGCTCAGCCCGGCCACGGCGTTAACGAGCCGGTAGGTCAGCGGCCCGCCTTCGACATCGGCTGCGGCCGGGACACTGCCGCTCGCGACCATATCCTCGGTGCCGGCAAGGCTGTTTCCGGTCGCGGATGCGACCGGTGCGTCATTGACGGCGGCAAGCGCGATGGTGAAGGTCTGCGGCGCGCTCTGAGCGCCGCGAACATCCTTGACGACATACTGGAAGGTGAAGTCGCCATTCTGGTTTGCCGGTGGCGCAAAGCTGAACGTGCCGTCGGTGTTGAAGGTGAGGCCCGTGACTGGCGCCACCAGCGCGTAGCTGAGTGCGTCGCCATCGGCATCCGCGCCGGTCGGCACGTTGCCGGTCACGACCACGTCTTCCTGTCCGTTGATGCTGTTGCCGGTCGATGAGGCGACGGGGGCGGAGTTGGATGGCGGCGGCGCGCCGTCGAAGGAGTAGTCGCTGAGATCGAAGGCCGCCTGGCCGACCGGCACCTTGATGCGGAAGGTCTCGACATGGGCGCCGTCCTGCACCTGCCAGCTGTCGCCGCCGATATTTACGAGAACGGCACTGGCGCTGAAGCCGGTGAACTGGATGCGGTCGCCGAGAGCCGTGCCATTGCCGCTGAAATCCTCGATGACGTCGCCCTGGAACTCGCCCTTGCGCAGCACGAAGGTGTCGTTGCCGGCATCGCCATAAAGCTGGTCGGCGCCGAGACCGCCCTCGATGATGTCGTCGCCATCCATGCCGTGGATCTTGTTCGCGCCGTCATTGCCGATGATGACGTTGCCGAGCGCGTTGCCGGTGGCATCCCGCTGGCCGCTGCCGGTGAGGACCAGGTTCTCGACATTGTCGCCGAGCGTGTAGGTGAGAGAACTCCTCACCGTGTCGATGCCTTGACCGGCAAGCTCGATGACCATATCGCCGGTGTGATCGACGATATAGGTGTCGTTGCCCAGCGCGCCGCGCATCGTGTCTGCGCCGCCCTGGCCATCAAGGATATTGTCACCGGAATTGCCGACGAGTTCGTTGGCCAGCACGTTGCCGGTTGCGTTGAGGTTCGATGTCCCCTGCAGAACCAGCTTTTCCACCTCTGCGGCCAGACCGTAGCTCACCGTGCTGTAGACCGTGTCGTAGCCGCCAAGGCCCGCGTGGTCCTTTTCAATGATCACGTCGAGAGCGTTGTCGACATAATAGGTATCGTTGCCGTCGCCGCCCTGCATGGTGTCGGCGCCGGCACCGCCATCGAGAATGTCGTCGCCACCGAGGCCCTCGAGCTCGTTGTTGGCGGCATTGCCGAGAATGTAGTTGGCGAGGTCGTTGCCGGTGCCGCGCACCGCGCTTCCGGTGAGGGCCAGGTTCTCGACATTGGCGCTCAGCGTGTAGTTCAGGCTGGCGATCACGGTGTCGTTGCCGGCATTGGCCTGTTCGAGGACGGTATCGCCACTGTGGTTGACGATATAGGTGTCGTTGCCGCCGAGACCGGCAAAGCTGTCCGCGCTGGTCGTGCCGTAGAGATAGTCGTCACCCTCCGTGACGCTGTAGGGCGGGACATAGACCGCGCCGGAGGCCGTGCCGGTGACGGTATTGCCGTAGACGACCGTTCCGGACGGATTGCCGGCCGTCGAGTTGGTCAGCTCCTCGCGAATGCCGTAACGGCTGCCGCCGTCGGAATGGATATCGTTGTCATAGATCCGTGTGTCTTCCGAATAATAGGTGCGCGGCGGATCGACGACGTCGTCGAGGCGCAGGCGGATGTTGATCTCGTCGTAGACACCCGCGCTTTCGCGCGAGTTGTTGTAGATCTCGTTGCCGTGGATATCGCTGTTGGTGGCGCCTTCCACCCTGATGCCCTGGCGCATGTTGTCATGCACGCTGACTCCGCTGACCTCGACATCGTCGGACAGCTTGATGAGGATGCCTTCGCGGCTGTTGCCGTAATATTCGCCGCCGATGATGCGAACGTCGGTCACCCAGGGAATGGTATTTTCGCCTTCCGGAAAGATGTCGCTGCGCTGGACGACGACACCCGCGCCGCCGGTCGCGCCATGGCCGTTGTCATAGGCGGTGTTGTTTTCGAGCAGGATGTCGCTGATGCTGATCGTACCGCAATCGGATCTGCTGGTGGTCGATGCCCGGGTGTCTCCCAACGACATCGACCAGATCTATCTCGGGCAGAAGGTTTTCCTGAAGTTTCCCTCGTTCAATCAGAAGAGCACCCCCGAGCGTAAGGGTGTTCTGGAGCGGATATCGCCGGACCTGATCATCGACGCGAAGACAGGCCAGCAATATTACGAGGCGCGGATCCTGCTTGACGGCGACGAGACCATATTTCGGCTGGTGCCCGGCATGCCGGCGGATGCCTTCCTGCAGACTGGCAATCGCAGCATTCTGTCCTATCTGGTGAAGCCGATTGCCGACTTCTTCGCATTGGCTCTCAGGGCGAGTTGAAGCGTCCTCGATAGAGACATTTCGCCGCAAGGCAGAGTAACGAAACAGTGCTGTTCCGGCGGCCGGTTGAAGCGTGAGGATGCCTGATAGTCAAGTGTTCTCGGTCTATCGTATTGGCGTGATTTGAGGTGCAGATTTTACTATCGTGACCGGAAAATAGAATGCGCAGATCGCCGGCAATATCATAATAATTTGAAGCGCAGGCTCAGACGATTATGATTTTTTTATGGACTTCTTGCGGGATGGCCCCTAGATAAAGGCTCTTCTTACAGGGGTAGGGCGCTCGGCGTCACAGAATTCCCGATCGATCAAAAGCCTCGCGGACGAAGTCCAGCAGCAGGCAGTATATCGCTGACGGTGTTTCGTCACCGTTGAAGACAATGATGAAAAGTTCGAGATCCGAAGGTCACAGGCTGCCGGCTCGAGGTTTCACAAAAGGAGTATGCCCGCGCTATCGAGCCCGGGCCCAAGATTGAATGGCTTTTGCAACTGAAAATGACGCGCCGCTTGAAACGGCTTCGACCAAGATCAGTCTAAAGAATGTCTACAAGGTTTTCGGTGAGCGCCCCGACAAGGCGCTCGAACTGATCCGGGCCGGCAAGACAAAATCCGAAATCCACGCCCAGACCGGATGTTCGGTCGGCGTCAATGATGCGAGCTTCGACATCAAGGCCGGCGAGATCTTCGTCATCATGGGCCTGTCGGGTTCCGGCAAATCCACCCTGCTTCGCCTGCTCAATCGCCTGATCGAGCCGACCTCCGGGTCGATCGAGATCGACGGTAAGGACGTCACCAAGATGTCCCGCCGCGAGCTGATCGACGTGCGTCGCCGCGATATCAGCATGGTGTTTCAGTCCTTCGCGCTGCTGCCCAACCGCACCGTTCTCAACAACGCCGCCTTCGGCCTCGAAGTGTCAGGCGTCGGTGAGGCTGAGCGCAAGGCGAAGGCACTTGCAGCGCTGAAGGCCGTTGGTCTCGACGGTTATGCCGACAGCATGCCCGACCAGCTTTCCGGCGGCATGAAGCAGCGTGTCGGCCTTGCCCGCGCGCTTGCCAGTGAGCCGACCATCCTCCTGATGGACGAGGCGTTTTCCGCCCTCGACCCGCTGATCCGCACGGAAATGCAGGACGAACTCGTCCGTCTCCAGGCCGAGCACAGCCGCACCATCGTCTTCGTCAGCCATGATCTGGACGAGGCGATGCGTATCGGCGACCGCATCTGCATCATGCAGAACGGCAATGTCATCCAGGTGGGCACGCCGGACGAGATCGTCATGAGCCCGGCCAACGACTATGTCCGCTCGTTCTTCCGCAATGTCGATGTCAGCCAGGTGTTCAAGGCCGGCGACGTAGCGCGCAAGACGCAGATCACCATCATCGAGCGCCAGGGCACGACCGCTGCCGCAGCCCTTGAGCGGATGAAGAACTTCGACCGCGAATACGCGATCGTTCTCGGTCGCGACAAGAGTTACCAGGGCGTCGTCAGCCAGACGTCGCTCGTCGAAAAGCTGCGTCTGAAGGCGGACGATCCCTATCGCAGCGCCTTCCTTTCCGAGATCGAGCCGATCCCGGCGGACGAGCCCCTGTCCAACGTGCTGGGCAAGGTCGCGGCCAGCCCCTGGCCGGTGCCTGTCATCGACGACACCAAGCGTTATCTCGGCTCCATCAGCAAGTCGACGCTGCTCGAAACCCTCGATCGCGCCAGCTGATCCTCGCCAATCCTTTTAAATGTTGCAGCGCCTTGGCGCGCCGATGAGGCGCGCGGCGCTGTAGCCGGCCCCAAAACCGGAGACTGACATGAATTTCGATATCGGTGACGGCATAGACACAGCCGTCAATTACGTTCTGGACAATTTCTCGCCCGTTCTGGATTTCATCGCCGCCGTGATCGGCTACGTGACCGGCACGATCCAGGGCGCGCTCGTTGCGATCCCGATGCCGGTCGGCGTCGCCATCTTCGTTGTCCTGTCATTGTGGCGGGTCGGCATCGGCTTCGGCATCCTGACCGGTGTGGCGCTTTGGCTCGTCGACCATATGGGCCTTTGGGGTGCCATGATGGAGACGCTGTCGCTGGTCATTGCCTCGACACTGATGGCGATGCTCATCGGCCTGCCGCTCGGCATCGCCATGGCACGTAAGGATTCGGTCGCGACCGTCGTCCGCCCGATCCTCGACCTGATGCAGACCATGCCGGCCTTCGTCTACCTGATCCCGGCCGCCATGTTCTTCGGTCTCGGCGCCGTGCCGGGGGCGATCGCGACCGTTATCTTCTCCATGCCGCCGGTGGTGCGCCTTACCAATCTGGGCATCCGCCAGGTGCATGCCGAGTTCATCGAGGCGGGCAACGCCTTCGGCTGCACGTCGTCGCAGCTGCTGTTCAAGGTGCAGCTTCCGAATGCCATGCCGTCGATCATGGCCGGCATCAACCAGACGATCATGCTGTCGCTCTCGATGGTGGTCATCGCCTCCATGATCGGCGCCGGCGGCATCGGCAACACGGTTCTGACCGGCATCCAGCGTCTCGACGTCGGTACCGGTTTCGAAGGCGGCCTTGCCGTCGTCATCCTGGCGGTCATCCTCGACCGTCTGACCCAATCCCTCGGAAAGCCCCGTGCCGCCTTCTGGTCGGTGCTTTTCAAGAGACAAGAGCGCGAGGAGCTTGCTCCGGCCACCGCCTGAGCCTGCTTTCGCGCCAACCAGGCGGGTGCTGAACCCGCGAATTCAAACCTCCCAAAAAGGAGAACGCATGTTCAAGACAAATTCGACGCGCCGGGCAACCCTGGCAGCAACTTTCGGACTGGCCGCAGCCATTGCTGCAGGTTCAGCCATGCCGGTGATGGCGCAGGACGCCGAGCCGGTAAAGATCGGCTGGTCCGCATGGTCCGACGCCGAATTCGTCACCAAGCTTGCCGCCAAGATCCTCACCGATGAACTCGACACCAAGGTCGAGCTGGTGCAGACGGATGTCGCACCTCTCTATCAGGGCGTCAGCCGCGGCGATATCGACCTGATGATGATGGCCTGGCTGCCGCAGACCCATGCCGATTACTTCGACAAGGTGAAGAACCGCGTCGAGACGCTCGGCACTGTCTATGACGGCGCAAAGCTCGGCTGGGTCGTTCCGGCCTATATTCCGGAAAGCGAGATCGCCTCGATCGAGGACCTGAAGAAGCCGGAAGTACAGGAAAAGCTTTCGGGCAAGATCGACGGCATCGAGCCGGGCGCAGGCTTGACGCGCCTGTCGCAGCAGGCGGTCAAGGATTACGCGCTTGACGACTACAAGCTGCAGATCTCCAGTGAAGCCGGCATGCTGACCAGCGTCGACCGCGCCTATCGCGGCGAGAAGTGGTTCGTCGCCACCTCGTGGAGCCCCCACTGGATGTTCGGCAAGTACAAGCTGCGCTACATCGCCGACCCGAAGAAGTCGCTCGGTGAGGCCGAACATGTCGACGTCATCGCCCGCAAGGATTTCAAGAGCGAAAACCCCAAGGTTGCCGAATTCTTCTCGCGCATGAAACTGCCGATTTCCGACCTGGAAGCGGGAATGTTCAATGCCCAGGAGACCTCCTACGAGGAGGCGGTCGAGAAATACATCAAGGACCATCCGGACCAGGTCAAGGCCTGGATCGGCGACCAGGGCTGATAGGAACTTGCGACCCCGCCGGCATCTCCGGCGGGGTCGCGTTCTTTCTTTCGAGGGGACTAGCTGATGTATGATTCACGAGTTGACTGGAGCTTTGCGGCCGACGACACGGTCGGGGGGCGGATCTCTCTCGCCCGCGACGCCTGCGGCCTGTCACTGGAAGACGCCGCCGGCGTGGTCGGCGTGGAAACCGAGACCTGGCGCCATTGGGAAAACGACCAGATCGCCCTGCGGCACGACCGTCTCGACAAGGTTGCCGGCGTGCTGAAGGTCAGCCTTGCCTGGCTGCTCAGCGGTGCCGGAAAAGGGCCCCTCGCGGCCGCCTGACACCCCGATCACGACATGCGGGGTGGCGGTCCTTTCGGCCGCCGTCCGCTTGGCCCGGCGCCACGCGCCAATCCGCGTCCGGCGTAAACTCGACCTCGCCGGTCTTGTCCTCGCGAGCCATTGCCTATCTAGTTGGAGTTGGAATCAGCAGCTCACAGGCTTCCAATCTGGCCGCCACATGGGAGGACGCCTTGATTTATGACGTCGTTATCGTCGGCGCGGGATTTTCCGCGATCGCCGTCACCTGTAACCTCATCCAGCAGCTACCGCCAACCGCTTCGATCGCCGTGATCGGCGATGATCCAGGGTTCGGGCGGGGCACTGCCTATCGCACCGAATTGCATCTTCACCGTCTCAATGTGCCCGCCGGCCGCATGAGCCTTCATCCTGATCAGCCTTCCGATTTCGTCGACTGGCTGAAGAGCCGCAACGTCCCGCTGCAGGAAGGCGATTTCGCATCGCGCGGCGACTACGGGCTTTATGTGCGCGATACGCTCGCGCGGCTGCTGCGCCGCAAGAACGAACGCTGCCGAGTGGATTTCATCAAGGCCAAGGCGTCGGGTTGTTTCGAACAGACCAGCCGGACGCTGATCTTCGACCTGAACAATGGCGACCAGATCGGCGCCAGGAACGTGGTCCTTTGCCTCGGTGTCGGTAATGCAAACCTGCCGGTGGATATCGCGGGGCTGTCGTCTGCCGTACGATCCCGTGTCGTTGAAAACCCCTGGCGGCTGTCATGGATGAACCGGGTCAGGCCGGAGGATTCCGTCTGTATCCTCGGGTCCGGGCTGACAATGATCGATCAGGTGCTTGCCTTGCGGGCCCATGGTCATCGCGGCCATATCGACGTTCTGTCGCGCCGTGGCCTGGCGCCGCTCGGGCATGTACGGACACCACCTCCCGCTGCCCAATTCGATATCGGCGCCCTGCCGACCAGGCTGAGCGAGCTGCTCAAGGTGCTTCGGGCCAGGAGCAGGACGGTCACGGACTGGCGGGCAGTCATGGATGGGCTGCGGCCCGTGACCCAGCAGTTGTGGCAGCGACTGCCGACGGAGGAGCGCCGGCGGTTCCTGCGTCACGTGCTCCCCTGGTGGAATGTCCACCGGCATCGCGTCGCACCGGACGTATATGCGCAGTTCGAGGCCTTGCTAAGCGAGGGTACCGTTCGGGTGAGGGCGGGTTTCCTCGGGGCGATCGAAGCCGACGGAAAGCGGTTGAAGCTCGCCTACCGTAAAAGGGGCAGCCAGGCTGCCGAGCAGGTCAGCGCCGACTGGTTGATCAACTGCACGGGGATGGAGCGCGCCGGCATCAGCCACTCGCCGCTCCTCGAAGAAATGCGCCGGCAGACGCTGATCGAAGCTGACCCGTTGAGGCTGGGCATCAGCGTGGACGACCGTTCGCGGGTCGTTTCGAAGAAGCTGAACGAGGAGATCGGCGCCTATGTCGTCGGGGCTCTTTCGGCCGGTCAGTTCTGGGAGATCACGGCGGTCCCCGACATCAGGGTACAGGCCAAGAAGGTGGCCACGGAGTTGGCGGCGAGAATATCATCATCTTGATCGGGTGGTGGGCCGCTACGGCGTGTTGGTGTCATCGTGGTGTCGGCCTAAGCATATAGAATTATATCTGCAATTTGGTTTTGATTGACGGGAGTTTATTTTCTTCTTTCATATGCGGGGAGCATTCTGGAACTCGTTTCCGTCATCATTTCGCGGTTTAATTGCACGTTCATTGGAGGACCAAAATGAGCTTACGCATCAACGATATCGCCCCGGACTTTCAGGCCGACACGACACAGGGCACGATCTCCTTCCACGAGTGGATCGGCGACAACTGGGCAGTGCTGTTCTCGCACCCGAAGAATTTCACGCCGGTCTGCACGACCGAGCTCGGCACCATGGCGGGCCTCGAGGGCGAATTCCGCAAGCGCGGCGTCAAGATCATCGGCATTTCCGTCGATCCGGTCGAAAGCCATGCCAAGTGGAAGGACGATATCCGCACCGCGACCGGCTTCGACGTCGAATATCCGCTGATCGGCGACAAGGACCTCAAGGTCGCGCAGCTCTATGACATGTTGCCGGCAAGCGCCGGATCGTCGTCGGAAGGCCGTACGCCCGCCGACAACGCCACGGTACGCTCGGTCTTCGTCATCGGCCCGGACAAGAAGATCAAGCTGATCCTCACCTATCCGATGACTACCGGCCGCAATTTCGATGAGATCCTCCGGGCGATCGACTCCATTCAGCTCACGGCCAAGCACCAGGTTGCGACGCCGGCCAACTGGAAGAATGGCGACGACGTGATCATCACGGCGGCCGTTTCCAACGAGGACGCGACACAGCGTTTCGGCTCGTTCGATACCGTACTGCCCTACCTGCGCAAGACGAAGCAGCCGTCCGCGTAAGGCCGTTCCATGATACTCCCGCGGCCCGAAAAGCGGGCCGCGGGCAAGTCTCTGTTCGATGGCGCCTATCGAAGCTTTTCCTCGAACTGGTCGAGCAGAAGCCCCGCCCCGCGAAAACTGGTCGGATAGACCTCGTAGCGCGAGAAGCTGAAAATACGCTTGTTCGCATAGGCATGCAGGAAATCGCGATAACCCGATGCGATGCGATCGAGGTCGTCGAACACGGTCTGCGGTGTGCCGCCGGTTTCCGGCAGGTAGGAGGTCACGATCAGGTCGGCATCGAGTTCGCCGATCAGTTCGGCGCCGATCGTCATCCGGCTCGTGCTTTGCGGGACTGTCTCGGTCAGAGCAACGCGCTGCAGGCCGAGGTCGTCGAGGACGGTCGTCAGCACGCCATATTCCTTGAGAACCGACAGCGTTCCATCCCGTCCATTGGTGAGGATCGCGGCATAGCTGCGGTCGGCGGTCGCCCCGGAAAGTTTTTCACGCAGCGCCTTGATGCGTGTCCGATAGGCTGCCTGCAATTCGTCGAAGCGCTGCTCCCTGCCGATCCAGCCGGCGAATTCGCGATAGAGTTCGAAGCCGGGCTTGCCGTTTTCGGCATTGAACATCAGCGTTGGCGCGATCGTCGAGAGCTGTTCTGCGAGCGCGGAATAATCTCCGGCATTGGCGACGATGAGATCCGGCCTCAGCGCCCGTATGCGTTCCAGATCCGGCTTGCCGTGGATCGATGCCAGCTCGACCTTGGTGAAGTCGAGGCCGAACAATTCCCGTCCTCCGCGAATGAACATGCTGCCATCCGCCGCCAGCCGGCCGTTGCTGGCGATCAGCGGCGCGCCAAGCTCCGTCGCCATCGCGGTCAGGGTCCAGTCATGCAGGGAGACGATCCGCTGCGGCGCGTCCGGTACCTCGACCACGCGGCCGTTATGGTCTGTCACACTTCTCGCATGCGCGACGGCGGCGAACGACGAGAGGAGGATCAGGAGGACAAGGAAAACGCTGCGCATTGGGAAAACCTCTTGTCTGGCGTTGGTCTATCGCACCTGGCGGGAAAGCCGCGCGGCGATGAGGAATGTGATGACACCGGCCACGGAAACCAGAATGCCGGCCGGCACGATGACCGGCAGGAAGAGCGTGCGGCCTGCCGTGTCGGCGGCAAGAAGCAGCAGGGCGCCGCACAGCATCGCGACCGGCAGCACTGCGCCCGGGCGTTCCCCGACAAGCCGCCTGGCGATATGGGCGCCGATCAGGCCGAGGAAGGAGATAGGCCCGACCGCTGCGACGATCGGGGCGACGAGGGCAGCGGCCAGCAGGGTGAAGAGCGGCAGCAGATATTTCGGCGAGGCGCCGATGCCGGCTGCCTGTTCGGCTCCGAGCAGGAGCGGCATCATCTGCCGGGACATGACGAGGGTCAGCGGCAGAAGGACGACTGCCCACAGGGCAACCATCGTCACGCTTGTGGCGGAAGCAACCGTCAGCGAGCCATGGGACCAGGCGAGCCAGCGGGCAAACTGCAGGATGCCGCCCTGGACCATGACGATCTCGATCATGGCGCTGAGCACGATGCCGACGGCGAGGCCGACCAGGATCAGGCCGCTGGGGGAGGCGAGCATGCGGGCGAGCATCAGCACGCCGATGGCCGTTGCCATGCCACCGCCGAGACCGGCAAGAGCGAGCCATTGTGGCGGCACCGAAAAGACGGTCGCCCCAAGCACCACTGCCGCCATCGTGCCCTGCGAAATGCCGAGCAGGCCGGGATCGGCAAGGCCGTTGCGGGAGACCACCTGGAGAATGTAGCCGGAGGCAGCGATCATCCCCCCGCCGAGCATGGCCATCGCCACCCGCGGCCAGCGCAGCGTCATGATGGCCGTGGTTTCCCGGTCGGACGGCACGAATGGCATCATCCAGCGCAGCAGGTCTTCGATCGAGAGCGTCGAGGAGCCGAGCTGAAGCGCGAAGAAGGCGGAGAGCAACAGGAGGGCGCACAAGCCGGCGACTATGAGCGCCGGCCTGGCCGTGCCAGGCAATCGATAGAGATCGCGACGCGTCTGATGGATGGCTCCTCTCACGCCCTGCGCCTCCGCTGCGTCGAGACGATGATCGCGAGAAAGGCGATGCCGCCTGCGAGCGCCATGACGGTGCCGACATTGAGGACACGCGGGGCAAGCAGGGTGCGGGAGACGATGTCGGCGCCGATGACGATGATGGCGCCGAGAACCGCGGTGAAGGCGATGGCCACGCGGCCGGTCTCTCCCATCAAAAGGCGTGCCATATGGGGCGCGACAAGGCCGACGAAGCCGATCGGCCCGACGATGCTGACGGCCGAGATGGACAGTGGGATGGTGATCGCCAGCACCGCCCAGCGAACCGTGCGAGTGTCGGCTCCGAGGCTTGCCGCCTGCTCCTCGCCCAGCGTCTGGAGATCGACGGCGCGCGACAGGGCCATGGCAAGGACGAGCCCGATGAGACCGACAGGCCAGAGAAACGCGAGCGGCTGGTAGTCGAAATTGCCAATATCGCCGACGAGCCAACTCATCAGGTCGCCGAAGCGATCCGGGTCGAGCGAGATGACGAAAGTGGTGACGGCGGAAAACAGCGTGGCCGTCATGGAGCCGCCGAGAACGAGCGACAGCGGGTCGCGCTTCTGGCCGCCGACGAGGCCGGCGATGAGAAAGGTCACGCAGATCGCCACCACGCCGCCCAGTAAGGCGGGCCAGAAGACCTGCGCTCCACCAAGGCCGAAGAAGAAGATGCCGAGGACCGCGAAGGTCACGGCGCCGCTGTTAATGCCGAGCGTCGAGGGCGAGACGAGGTCATTGCGCAGGATCTTCTGCAGCAGCAGGCCCGAGACGGCGAGAACGGTGCCCGCATAGCCGGCGACGACCAGCCTTGTCAGCCGCTGCTTGACGATGACGACATGCTGGTAATTGCGGGGATCGTAATCGAACAGCGCCTGCAGTACGAGATCCGGAGCAGACATGCGCGCGCCGGCGGCGAGATGCAGGCCTGCAAGCATCAGCATCGCCAGGAACATGGCGGCCAGCAGCACCCATGCCCTCATCGCAGGGCGCCTTCGGGCAGCAGCACGACGGCGCGGCCGATCTGCGTCGGGACGGTGCGGATGCCGTAGACCACCTCCACCCTGTCGACGGTCAGGACATCGCTTGGGTGCCCGTCGGCGACGATCTTTCCCTTGTCCATCAGGATGATGCGGTCGGCATAGAGGCTCGCCTGGGTCAGGTCGTGCAGGACGGCAACGACGGCGCGGCCGGCGGCCGCCTGTTTTCTCGCGACATCGAGAAGCGCGTATTGGTAGTTGAGGTCGAGATGGTTGGTCGGCTCGTCGAGCAGCAGGGCATTCGCGTCCTGGGCAAGCGTCATCGCCATGCGGCAGCGCTGCAATTGCCCGCCGGACAATTCGCCGACGCGGCGATCGGCGGATGTCTCGACATCCATGATGCGCATGGCATCCGCGATGTGTCGCTGGTCTTCCTTCGTGTTGGCGGTAAACCATCCCTCATGGGCGAAGCGCCCCATGCCGATCAGATCGCGCACTAGCATTCCGGCAGGCGCTTCGTTCGATTGGGCGAGAAGTGAGAGCTCGCGGGCGATCGCCCTGCGGCGCATGGAAGCGACCCGCTTGCCCTTCAGCAGGACATTTCCGCCCGACGGCGTGAGCAGCCCGGCCATCAGCTTCAGGGCGGTGCTCTTGCCGCAGCCGTTCGGGCCGACGATGGCGAGGAATTCGCCGGGCCGGACACCAAACGACATCGCTTCGATCACGGATTGCGATCCGTAATCGAAGCTGACGGTCTCCATGGAAAGGACGGGATCATCCCGCCTGTCGGTTGAGTTCATGAAGCGGTCTCAGAATGTCGCCTTGATCGCGGCCATGAAGTTCATCGGCGCGCCCGGATGGTTTTCCGTCCGGCTGGCGGTGCTCTCGATATAATCCTGATTGGTCAGGTTGCGGCCGATGAGCGAGAAGTCGAGGTTTTCGGTGACCTTGTAGGAGACCGAGGCATCTACCCGGTAATAGCCATCGACGAAGAAGCTGTTTTCCAGGTCGCCGGTGCGTTCGCCGACGGCAGTGATGCCGGCGCCGAGTTTCAGGCCTTCCAGCTTCCCCGTCTGGAACTCGTAGGTCGTCCAGAGGCTGCCGCTCCAATGGGGCGTCCCGATCAGCTGGTTGCCGACAGTCGACACCTCGCCAGGTTCCAAGTCGACCTTGTCCTTGGTGACCTCGGCATCGACATAGCCGAGCGACGCTATGATCTGCCAGCCGTCGGTGATCTCGCCGGTAACGTCGATTTCCGCGCCGCGGGAGCGCTGTTCTCCGATAAGTTCGGAGAAGTCGGTTTCATCGATGGCGACAGCGACATTCTTCTTGGTGATCTGGAATACCGAGAAGGTCGCGGATACGCGGTCGCTCAGGTCTGCCTTGACGCCCGCCTCGACCTGCCAGCCTTCCTCGGGATCCAATACCTGATTGTCCGTGCCAAGCGCGCTCTGTGGCATGAAGCTCGTGGCGTAGCTCGTATAGAAGGAGAGCCGGTCGGTCGGTTGATAAACGAGGCCTGCTCGCCAGGTCACCGCACCGCCATCGAAGGGCGGCTCCTCGTTGAAGTCGGAATTTACTTCGTGATCGAAATAGTCGTAGCGAATGCCGGCGAGCGCTTTCCACTGGTCGTTGAAATCGATCTGGTCCTGCAGATAGATCGACGAGGTGACGATATCCTGCACGTAGATATTGTTGATTCTCGGTGTCGGCTTCAGCGCGCCATAGACCGGATCATATATGTTGATCGGATCGATATTGGCTCGCGCCGACCAGAAGTCCATTCGTGAACGGACATGCTCTACCCCTGCCAGTACCGTGTGGCCGACGGTGCCCGTATCGAAGGTCATGATGCCTTCGAACTGCAGGTCGAGGTTGCTCATGTCCTCGACGCGATCCGAATATCGGCGGGTCATCAGGCTGCTGTCGTCGTCGTCCAGCCCTTGATAGTCGATGCCGGTGTCGTGCGTATAGGCATCATCGTAGCGGACGGTGCTGCGGAACTTCAGCCATTCCAGTGCCTGATGCTCGGCGGTCAACGCGATCCGGGTCTTGCGGCTGTCCACCATCGACCAGTCCTCGCCTAAGAAGCGGTGATAGGGGCCTACGATTTCATTGTCTGGTCCGACGATCAGGCCGCGGTCGAAGGGCTGCTTCTGGTGGGTGTTGTCGACGCTCAGGTTGACGCGCGTGTCCTCGTCCGGCGACCATTCCAGCACGCCGCCAATATATTGGCGCTCGCTGTCCTGCCGCTGGTCGATGAAGCCGCCTTCTCGTTGGGCAGCGCCGGTGATGCGTCCGGTCCAGGCGCCGTCCTCGCTGAGCGCGCCGCTTGCCGTCGCCTCGGCGCGGCGGAAGCCGTAGCTGCCGATCTGGGTGGTTGCTTCCGCAGTCAGTTCCTGCGTCGGCCGGCGTGTCACGATGTTGATCAGGCCGCCCGGTTCGCCGCGGCCGTAGAGAACCGAAGCCGGGCCTTTGAGCACTTCCACACGCTCGACGCCGGCGAGATCCGGATTGACTTCGGGCCGGCTGCCCGTAGCGTTCAGGACCGATCCGTCGATCGCGTAGGTATTGGAGGCAAAGCCGCGGGTGATGAAGGTGGCCGCGCGGTTGCCGGCGGTGGAGCTCTCGCGAACGTTCGACACGTTTTCCAGCGCCTGGGTCAGGCTCGTCGCCTGCTGGTCTTCCAGCACGCTGCGCTTGACCACCTGGATCGACTGCGGAACGTCACGTAGCGGTGTGTCGGTCTTGGTGCCGACCGAGCTTTCGGCAGCTTCATAGCTGCCGGGCGCATCGCCGCCCTGCAGGACGATCGCTTCCAGCGTCGTGGCATCGCCGCCGATTGCGGCCGAGCCCTGCTGCGGCGCAACGATGGTGACGGTGTCATTGGCGCCGAAGCGGTAAGTGAGGCCCGTGCCGGCGAGAAGCCGGCCGAGTGCCTGCTCCTTGGAAAGCTGGCCATTGACCGCGCTGCTTCTCAAGCCACCAGAGAGTTCTCCGTCATAGACGAGATTTACGCCTGTCAGTGTCGAATAGCGAACGAGAGCGGAAGAGACCGATTGTGCCGGGATCGAGAACTGCAGCACAGTCTGGGCAATCGCCTGGGGAACGACAGTGAGGATGGCAACCGTGCTCAACAGAAGGGCGCCGAGCCCGGCCCTGCTCATCTTTAACTTGGTCTTACGCACTGTCATCGCATGCCCCCGCACTACAACTCCGTCCCCGGCCAACAAGACGCCGTTGCCGTTGATTACGAACGGGGCGGAGAAAAACCTGAGTGGATCGGTAAATTATTTTCTGGCCGATACGAGCGTGATAATCGGCGTGTAGCTGGTGAGCGTGATCGGCAGGCCCTGTTCGAGCGTCAGGTCGATGCCCTCGATGTCCTTCAGGTCGATGACGATGGTGATGCGGCGTTGAGCCAGCTGCGGATCGCGGAGGATGAGATTGCCGCGCCGCCAGCGGTTTACTTCCGCTATCACTTCGCTCAGCGGCCGGGCCAGGAAGACAAGCTGGCGCGACCGCCAGGCAAGCCGGTTTCCAGCCTCTCCGGTGCCGATGGCGCCAAGCCTGCCGTTCTCCACATCGATGGCATCGCCTTCGCCGAGATCGATATGGCGGCCTCCGGCATCCACCCGCACCGTATGTTCCGTCACCGCCACGCTGGTGCGTTCCGACGTGATGCCGACGGAATAGGCTGTACCGAGTGCCGTGGCACGAACGTTGCCCGCCTGGACGATGAAGGGCCGCGCCGAATCCTCGGTCACGGAGAAAAACGCCTCGCCGTGGTGCAGGATGATGCGACGGACGGATGCGGTGATGTCGACGGAGATGGCGCTGGCGGCGGAAAGTTCGACACGCGAACCATCTTCCAGCATCACGGTTTCCAGCTCGCCGGTACCGGTGGAATAATCGGCACGGTCGAGGACGGTCCACGCCGTCAGGCCACCACCGGTCAGCAGTATGGCGGCACTCGTTGCCTTGAGGAGACCTCGACGCGAAACGCTCTTTTCTGTATGGCTCTTGTGAGATGGGACAATCTCGCTCCCGGCTATCGCCCAGAGCCTTTCCAGCCGCGCATAGGCTTGCGCATTGCGCGCGTCGGCCTCCAGCCAGTTGCGAAAGAGCGCGTAATCGGTCTGCGGCGTATCGTCGTCGAGGAGGCGCGCGAACCACATGGCCGCTTCACGTGCGGCGCGATCGCCGCCGTCTCCATCGCTGCCCATGTCGGCCGGTTCATCCATCATGTCGTGCCCAGTTGTGCCTGCATGCTACCTCAACGATCCGGGGTCCTGAAAATCTGGGTCCGGTTGTGATCGAAATCGTATCAGCGTGTGGCTTGCTGTGCCTGATCCAGGCGCTCCAGGGCCACGACCATGTGGCTGAAGACGGTCTTGGGGGAAATGCCGAGCTTGCGGCCAATTTCCACATAGGTCAGGCCATCAATACGGGCCATGACGAAGACTTCCTTCGCCCTTGGTGGAAGGCATGCGATCGCATCGGAAATGACCCGAAGGTTCTGACTGGCGATCGCATGATCTTCGGGCGTCGGCGTCGGATCCTTGATGAATTGCAGGTCGTCTATGCCACCGACGAAAGGTGCGACGCGCTCCCGGCGCTTAAAGTCGATCGCCAGATTGCGGCCTATCCTGACGACATAACCCGGCTGCAGCGGCCGATCGTTGAGATCGGCCCGGCGCTCCCACAGGCGCAGGAACGTATCCTGCACCAGATCTTCAGCCGTCGCCGGTGATTTCACCATTCTCGCGATCGTCGAAAGGAGAACCTTTCGCAAGCTGAGGAAGGTGGAGACGATTTCTGCGGAATAGGCCGTTTGCATGGTGATCGAGCTACCAGCCGTGTGCACTGCACACAAGAAATATTCGTCCTTTTGTCAAGTTTTTGAAAGCCTGTCCGGCACGACTGTTGCAGCTACGCCATTGGTTGAGCGCGAAACGGAAAAGCCGGTGATCGCTGCTGCAATCACCGGCTTTTTCATGTGTCTTCCTGAGCTTTCTGGTTGCCGTCGCGGCAGTCAGGTCCTGGGCTTCAGATTTTCCGGATCGTAGATCGGTTTGTAACCGACGCCGACCACCTCGACCGGATAGGTCTCGGTAAAATATTCGACATTCAGCTTGCGGCCGACCTGGGCGTAGTCGTGCGGAAGATAGGCGAGGGCGATGTTCTTGCCGACGGTCGGGCCATAGGCGACCGAGGTCGTGTAGGAGATGCGGCCGAGCTCGTCGACCAGCGTCTTGCCGGTCTCCGGATCCATGACCGGCATGGAACCGACCGGGTAGCGTTTTACGCCCTTGGCATCCGTGTTTTCGGTCATGACCAGGGTGCAGAGCATGGCCGGCTGGTTGGCGCGGGCCTTAAATTCCAGATGTTTCGCCTTGCCGCGGAAATCGGCTTCCTTGACCTTCGGACGGGCAAGATCGGCTTCGATCAGGTTGTACTGGGTGAGCAGATCGCCGTTCTGCAGTCGCAGCGACTTTTCCATGCGGCGCGAATTGGCATAGGTCTCGACGCCGAAGGCCATCACGCCGGTTTCGCGCAGCGCATCCCAGACGGCGAGGCCGTCCTCGTATTTCATGTGCAGTTCCCAGCCCTGCTCGCCGACATAGGAAATGCGGAAGGCGGATACGGCTTTGCCGGCGATCTCGATCGGCTTGATGGCGGCGAAGGCGAAGTTTTCGATGTCGAGGCCGGTAGGATCGGCGACCACCTTCTTCAGCGTATCGCGGGCGTTCGGGCCCCAGATGCCGATGGTGACGAATTTTTCCGAGACGTCGGTAATGGTGACGTCGAGGCCGCGATCCTCGGCGACGCGCTTCATGTAGTGGAAATCGCGCGGGCCGGCATCTGCGCCGTTCACCAGACGGCAGCGATCCTCCATGCGGAAGACGGTGAAGTCGGCGCGCACCATGCCCTCGTCGTCGAGGAAGTGGGTATAGATGCCCTTGCCGATATTGGCGTCGCCGCCGATCTTGGCCGCACAGAGCCATTCGAGCAGCTCGACATGGTCGGGGCCTTCGATATCGACCATATGGAAATGCGAGAGATTGACGATGCCGCAATCCTCGCTCATCGCCAGATGCTCGGCATTGGAGACGCGCCAGAAATGGCGATTGTCCCATTCGTTCTCGCGCACCGGCACTTGGTTGGCGTATTTTTCCAAGAGATGCTCGTTGGCGGCGTAGCCATGGGCACGCTCCCAGCCGCCGAGTTCCATGAAATACCCGCCGAGTTCCTTCTCGCGCTCATGGAAAGGCGAGCGCTTGGCGCCGCGGCCGGTCGCATAGGGCTCGCGCGGATGGACCGCCGGGAAGTAGATCTTCTGGGCCGCCTCGCGGGTGCGGCCCTCGATGAACTCTTCCGTCAGCTGATGCGGGTAGAAGCGGGAATAGTCGATCGAGTTGTGGTCGATCTCCGTTCGTCCATCGGTCATCCAGTCGGCGATCAGCTTGCCGTAACCGGGGCCGTCCTTGACCCAGATGGCGACGCAATACCAGAGGCCGCGCACCTTCTGGCTCTCGCCGCAGGAGGGGCCACCGGCGGCGGAGACCTGCAGCAGGCCGTTGAAGGAATGGCCCTCGTTATAGCCGAGTTCGCCTAGGATCGGGGTCAGTTCCATCGCCTTTTCCAATGGCGTCAGGATCTGTTCCATGTCGAGGTCGCGCTGCGAGGGCGACAGGCGCGCCTCGTGCTTTTCGAGGATATCGCGCGGGTGGCAGAGACGCGGATTGTCGGTCTCGTAATACCCCCATTCGATCTGCCCACCCTCGGTCGTGTTCGGGTCGCCGGTGTCGCGCATATAGGCGGAATTGCCCTGGTCGCGCAGCAGCGGATAGCCGATCTCCTTGCCCGTGCCGGCAAATTCGTTATAGGGCCCGAAGAAGGTGAGCGGGTGATCGACCGGCATGACCGGCAGGTCCTCGCCCACCATTTCGGCGATCAGGCGGCCCCAGATGCCGGCGCAGACGATGACGTGATCGGCCATGATCGTGCCGCGATGGGTGACGACGCCCTTGATGCGGCCGCCTTCGACGATCAGCGAGGTCGCCGGCGTATTGCCGAAGACCTTCAGCTTGCCGGCCTTTTCGGCGGCATCAACCAGCTTGCCGGCAACGGTCTGCGAGCGCGGGATGACAAGGCCGGCGTCGGGATCGAACATCCCGCCCTGGACCTGATCCTCCTCGATCAGCGGGAAGAGCTTCTTGATCTCGGCGGGCGAGACATAGTGGGCGCGAGTGCCAAAAGCCTTGGCGGAGGTCAGCTTGCGCTTGATCTCTTCCATCCAGGTGTCGTCGCCGGTGCGGGCGACTTCCAGGCCGCCGATGCGGGCGTAGTGGCCCATCTTTTCGTAGAAATCGATCGAATATTGCGTGGTCCAGACCGACAGATAGTCGTGGCTCGTCGTGTAGCAGAAGTCGGAGGCATGGGCGGTCGAGCCGATATCGGTCGGGATGCCGGACTTGTCGATGCCGACGATGTCGTCCCAGCCGCGCTCCACCAGATGGTGGGCGATGGACGCACCGACGATGCCGCCCAGACCGATGATGACCACTTTTGCCTTGGTTGGAAATTCTGCCATTGCCCGACTCCTGAATATGCGGAGGGACATTAGCGACAGTTCGTGACGCAGCCCAGTCGATATACGACACGCGACGCCCCTTCATCCGTCATCGGATCAGCGCGTGGCATGGGGAAAAGCCGGTCATGAAGAATTTATGAACAAAATGAAACACGACTGGAAAGCGCTGTTACCTGCCTGACATGGGAGGAGACTAAAGAGGCCGCCAACACCGCCCCCGCACGAGGGGCGTCATGACGACAGAAAGCGGCCTTGCCATGAAAATCATCCAGATCACCGACACCCATTTCAGCCCGGAAAAGACCCATTTCAACGGCAACTGGGCGCCGCTCCTGACCTGGATCGAAGACCAGAAGGCCGACCTCGTCATCCATACCGGCGACCTTTCGGTCGATGGCGCCGACAAGGCGGACGACATCACCTTCTCGATGGACCTGATGCGCCAGGTCTCGACCCCCATGCTGATCGTGCCGGGCAATCACGATGTCGGCCACTTCGCCGACATGAGCCAGCCCGTCAATGCCGAGCGCCTGAAACGCTGGCGGGACCTGACGGGTGGGGATCGTTTCGTCGAGGATGCGAACGGCTGGCGTTTCGTTGGGTTCAATGCGCTTCTTCTCGGTCACGAGGACGAAGAGGAAGAAGCGCAGTTCGAATGGCTGCGGACCGCATTCGAGGAGCGCAACGGACGCCGGCTGGCGCTGTTTTCTCACAAGCCGCTGTTTGTCGACGAACCCCATGAAGGCGATACCGGCTATTGGGGTTTCCGCCCGGCCCAGCGCAAGCGCCTCTACGAACTGATGGCCGCCCATGACGTGGCGCTGTTCGCCAGTGGTCATCTCCATTGGGCCTGGAAGGGCAAGTTCGAGAACACGTCGATCGTCTGGGGCCCCTCGGCCGCCTTCGTCATCGACAAGCTGGAACGCGAAATGCCGGGCGAGCGCCTGGTCGGCGCCGTCGTCCATGAATTCAACGACGACGTGACGAGCGACATCGTCGCTGTTCCGGGCATGACCGCCCATTACATCGATGACGTCATCCACGAAGTCTACCCGCAATCGGCTCCCAAGGCCCGCGCGAACGAGGAAGCGGCGGAATGACCACGCTCAGCCTTTCCAACATCGAAAAATCCTTCGGCGGCAACCAGATTCTCAAGGGCGTCAGCCTCGATGCGCAGCCGGGCGAGTTCATCGCGCTGGTTGGCCCGTCTGGCTGCGGCAAGAGCACGCTTCTGCGCATCCTTGCTGGTCTCGACAGCGCCGATAGCGGCGAGATCGTCATCGACGGCCGCGAGGTCAGCCGGACGCAGGCGGCCGACCGCAATGTCGCGATGGTCTTCCAGTCCTACGCCCTCTATCCGCATCTGACGGCCGCGCAGAACATCGCCGTGCCGCTGGTCATGCGCCGGCTGACGCGAACGCAGCGCATTCCTTTCGTCGCGCCTCTCATGCCCGGCCAGCGCCAGGCCGTCGCCGACATCCATCGCGACGTGCGCGAGATGGCCGCCTCGCTCAAGATCGACCATCTTCTCGACCGCAAGCCCGGCCAGATGTCCGGCGGCCAGCGCCAGCGCGTGGCGCTTGCCCGCGCCATGGTGCGCCGCCCGGCCGTCTTCCTGATGGACGAACCGCTGTCCAACCTCGATGCAAACCTGCGTGTCCACGCCCGCGGCGAGATCGTCGAGCTGCATCGCCGCGCCGGTGTGCCGACAGTCTATGTCACGCATGATCAGGCCGAAGCCCTGTCGATGGCCGACCGCGTCGCCGTGATGATCGGCGGCTCGCTGCTGCAGCTCGCCCCGCCGCAGGTGATCTACGACGATCCGCAGCATATCGAGGTCGCCAAATTCGTCGGCCAGCCGCGCATCAATCTCGTCGCCTCGCATGTGGGTGAAAACGGTATCGTTACGCTCGGCACCGAACGCTGCGTGCTCGCCGACCGCAGCTTGGCCGGCGATACGCCGGTCACGCTCGGCGTCCGCTCGGAATTCGTCAAAGTCTCCCGCTCCGGTGAGGCCGGGCTTCCGGCCCATGTCGAGCGCGTCGAATTCCTCGGCTCCGAAATCATCGTCTACAGCAAGCTCGATGCGATCGGCGAAATCATGATCGCCAAGGTCTCTCCAGCGGAAGGCGCGGGTCTTGCCGCCGGCATGCCGATCCGCCTTTCCGCTTCCGCAGAGCACATCTTCGTCTTCGGCGCCGATGGCGTCCGCCTTCCGTCTGCGCCGCTCGTCGAGAACACGGTCAGGGAGGCGGCCCATGGCTGACATGGCCGCAACCTCTATCGGTCAGGTGCCCGCGGCTGCGAAAGCCCGGCGCTCCGCCGCCGAACGGCAGGAGGCCCGTGCCGGCCTCATGCTGTCGCTGCCGGCGATCTTCCTCGTTTTCCTGTTCATCATCCTGCCGGTCGGCGCGGTGATCCTTCTCGGCTTCACCAATTTCGAACTCGGCTATCCGACCTTCGAATTCGTTGGCTTCGAGAATTATGTCGAACTGTCCGACGACCGCACCTTCCTGAAGTCGCTGTGGAACACGACCGTCTATGCGGCGATCGTAACCCCTATCTCGATCTTCATGGCGCTCGGTCTCGCGATGCTGATGGAGGCCGAAGGCATCGGGCGCTCCTTCTTCCGCACCGCCTATTTCCTGCCGGTCGCCTCGCTGCTCGTCGCCATGGCGACCGTCTGGCAATATCTCTTCCACCCGACCATCGGCCCGATCAACACGATGCTCGCCATGATCGGCATCGCCGGTCCGAACTGGCTCGGCTCCGGCGGGATGGTGCTCTACAGCCTGTCGATCATCGGCGTCTGGCAGTCGGTCGGCTTCAATCTCGTGCTCTTCCTCGCCGGCCTCACCGCCATCCCGCGCGAACTCTATTCCGCTGCCGAGGTGGATGGCGCCAAATCCGGCTGGGACCGGTTCCGGCTGGTCACCTGGCCGATGCTCGGACCGACCACGCTCTTCGTCACCACGATCAGCGTCATCAACTCGGTCAAGGTGTTCGAGACGGTCAAGACGCTCACCGAAGGCGGCCCCAACAAGGCGTCCGAAGTGCTGCTCTACACGATCTACCAGGAAGGTTTCGTCTATCTGCGCGTCGGTTACGCCTCGGCCATGACGGTGGTGTTCCTCGCCATTCTCGTCGTCCTGATGTTCATCCAGTACCGCGTCCAGGACAAGCAGGTGCATTACTCATGAGCCCGAACGTCTTCACCTTCGGCCGCGTCGTCCGGCTCTCGATCCTCAGCCTTGGCGCTCTCGTCTTCCTGGCGCCTTACATCTTCATGATCTCGACAGCCGGCAAGGCGCAGAGCGATATCTTCACCTCGTCGCTCAATCTCATCCCGCAGCACTGGTTCTATGCCGAAAACTTCGCCAAGGCCTGGTCGCGTGTGCATATGCCGACGCTGCTGTTCAACGGCGTCATGGTCTGCCTGATGATCCTGGTCATCCAGGTGGTGATCGCCATCCCCTGCGCCTACGCGATGGCCAAGCTGAAGTTCCGCGCCGCCAAGGTCATGATGGTGCTGGTCATGCTCGGCCTGCTGGTGCCGATCCATGCCACCGCGCTGCCGCTCTATGTCGCCTTCGACCGGGTCGGCGCGCTCAACAGCTACATGGCGCTGGTCGCTCCCTTCTCGATCTCGGTCTTCGGCATCTTCCTGTTCCTGCAGTTCTTCCGCGCCATGCCGGACGACCTGATCCACGCCGCACGCCTCGACGGCATGAGCGAGATCGGCGTCATCGCCCGGGTCATCGTGCCGAATGCCTGGCCGGCGATCACGGCCTTCTCGATCTTCTCGGTCGTCGCCCATTGGAACGACCTCTACTGGCCACTGATCGTCGTCTCGAACCAGGCCTATGCCACGCCGCCGCTCGGTCTTCTCTACTTCCGCGCCGCGGAAGCGGGCGACGACTACGGCGCGCTGATGGCGGCCACCCTGATCATCACTTCCCCTCTCGTCGGCGCCTTCCTGCTTGCGCAGAAACGCTTCGTCGAAGGGATCACCATGACCGGTCTCAAGGGCTGAACCCGAAGCCCGGTCGTCCATACCCAAGCCTAAACAAGCCGCCCCGAAACAGGAGCAATGCGATGAAGCATTTCACCAAGATCCTCGCCGCTGCGACCGTCGCAATGACGTTCTCGCTGCCGGCCCATGCAGAAACCACGCTCACCGTGCATTACCCGATGCCCGGTTTCTTCAAGGACGTGATGGACACGATCTCGAAGAAGTTCATGGAAGAGAACCCGGATATCAAGATCCAGTTCGCCAACCCTTCCGCGACCTACGAGGAAGGTATCCAGACGATCATGCGCCAGGTCGGCACGTCCGAAATGCCGGACCTGACCTTCATCGGCCTGAACCGTCTGCGCATGGCCGACGAGCGCGGCATTCCGGTCGACATGGCACCGATGATCGCCAAGGACAAGGCGACGATGGCCGAGCAGGGCTTCTCCGACACCATCCTCAAGCTCGCCCAGGTCAACGGCAAGCAGGTCGGTCTCGCCTTCGCGACGTCGAACCCGATCATGTACTACAATGCCGATCTGGTGAAGGCCGCCGGCGGCAACCCGGACCAGCCGCCGAAGACCTGGGACGGGGTCATCGCACTCGGCGCCAAGATCAAGGCGCTCGGCAACGGCGTCGATTCCGTCGACTTCCGCTGGCAGGGCGACGACTGGATGTTCTCCGCGCTCCTGTTCGGCGCCGGCGGCACCATGTTGTCGGAAGACGAAAGCAAAGTGACGTTCAACGAAGAGCAGGGCCAGAAGGCCATGACTGTCGTCGACCGTCTCGTCAAGGAAGCCGGCATGCCGGTCTTCACCAAGCAGGCCGGTGAGCAGGCCTTCGTCGCCGGCAAGGTCGGTTTTGCCTTCCAGACCACCGGCGCACTGCGCAACACGATCAAGAACGTGGGCGACAAGTTCGACCTGCGTACCGCCGAAATCCCGCTTCTCGACCCGGAAAACGGCAAGCTGCCGACCGGCGGCAACGCTGTCGTCATCCTGACTAAGGATGCGGCCAAGCAGGAAGCTGCCTGGACCTTCGCCAAGTTCGCTGCCGGTCCCTACGGTGCCTCTGTCGTCGTTCCGGGCACGGGCTACGTTCCGAACAACGAGCTGGCTGCAAAGTCGCCTGAATATCTCGGCGAGTTCTACCAGAAGAACCCGCTGTTCCAGGCCGGCCTGAAGCAGATGCCGCGGATGATCCCGTGGTACGCCTTCCCGGGCTCGAACGGCGTCCGCGTCACGCAGACGATCGTCGACAACACCGCCCGCGTCGTAGACCAATCGGCCACGCCGGAAGAGGCTCTCGAAGACGCCGCCAAGGAAGTAAAGCGCCTGCTGCCGCGCAGCTAAGCTATCGCTTGCTAGGAAGATACCAGCCGCCGGACCGAAAGGTCCGGCGGTTTTTTGCTTTTTGCATATCCCTCATCGTCCACCCCATCCGAACCTATGCCTACAATCTCCGTGCTTCCGTCGCCGGAGTGTTTCGCGAGACGTTCGCGGGCAGGCGGGAGCCGGCGCTTTCGTCCGAACCGTAACGTGCGGCAAGGGCGAAAGGGGTGAAACTCATGGAGGGCGCGGCGTCAAAACCGGGCTTTCCTATCAAGCCTTCCCCTGGCAGCCATGCCGGGTTCGGTTGAGCCGTCCAAGTGTGGGCAACCACATGCAGCGAGGCGAGAGGATCATCCGTAGGGGCCGGAAGCCCCGACAAAACGCCGAAGGCCACGCATATGCGGAGCCAACTTACTTACATTCCCTGAGGCCCCACATATGCGTGCGCTTCTCCGGATCGGTCTTTGAAAACCTCGGCAGCAGGCTGCGCGGGAAGGTGAGAAGTATGCGCTATCGGCTTTCGGCGGCAACACCGTCAAATCGCCCGCACTGTCCCGCCGCGTCTGAGCGAATAGGCCACTTCGAGATGGCGCGGCTGGGCGGCATTCTCTGCGATGTCGAGCAGCAGCGAGGCGGCGGCGGCGCCCATGCTGGCGTCGGGCATCTCGACCGTCGTCAGCGGCGGATCCATCATCCGGCCAAGCGAGATGCCGTCGAAACCGGCCACCGAGACGTCGCCCGGCACGGACAGTCCCTCGCGGCGCAGCGCCCCGATGACGCCGAAGGCGAGAAGGTCGTTGGAGGCGATTATCGCGGTCGGGCGGATATCAGCCATGGTGGTGCTGAGATCCAGCATGTCGTAATCGCCGACGAAGGAAATCTGCATGGCGGGGAGCGGCAGGACGCCGGTCTCCACCATCGCCTGACTATAGCCCTGATAACGAAGGCGGGCCCGGTCGGAGGCGGCGAAACTGCCGGAAACGAAGAGAATGCGCTCGTGGCCGAATTCCCGCAGCAATCTCGCAAGTTCGTGGCCTGCCTTGAAATTGTCAACCGTGACGGCAGAGGGGAAGCGATCGGTCGGGCGGTTGTGGAGCAGGACCGTCGGCGGCAGCGGCAGGCCGAGCACGTCGCTCCTGTCGGGGCTGCAGAGTGTGAGGATCAGGCCCGTCGGTTTCTCGTTGAGCAGGGCGGCCACAGCATCCAGTTCGCGGGCGGGATCATAGTGCGACTGGGCGATCAGCACGCCGTGGCCGGCCATCAGCATGCGGTTCTCGATACTGGACAGCGACGAGGAGAAGACCGGATTGGTGATGCTCGGGATCAGTACGCCGACGACGAGGCGTCGGCCCGACTTGCCGCCGGCGACCGTGTGTCGATAGCCAAGCTCAGCCGCCGCACGGCGCACCTTGCGCAGCATCGCCTCGCTGACGGATCCTTTCAGCGTCAGGGCCCGGCTTGCTGTCGCGGGCGAACATCCGGCTCTGGCCGCAACTTCCTGCAGGGTCGTCAAGTCTCGTGCCTCTTTGCGATCTGAGCTTCGCCTATAGCACAATTCGCTTATCGAGCGCTCTTTCGTGCGATGGGCTAGTGGCCCTCGTCGGGAATGTTCAAAAGATTGCCGCAGGCCTTGCAATGCACGGCATCCGCATCATGTTTCTGCAGCCCGCAATCGGGGCATTGGAATGTCACCTTGTTCGGCCGGATGATCGCCTGGGCCAGCCGGACGAAGAGCGAGATGCCGATGATCATGGTGATGACCGAGGTCAGCTTGCCGAGCGTGCCGGGCAGCGTGATGTCGCCGAAACCGGTCGTGGTGATGGTCGCGACGGTGAAATAGAGCGCATCGACGAAACCCTCGCCGCTCGGGCGGTCATAGAAGAAGGTCGTGTAGACGAAGCCGGTGACCATAAAGAGGAAGACGAGGAAGTTCAGGCAGGCGCGGGTGACGTCCTGCAGATGAGAACAGCCGAAACGTCGCATGACCTCCTTCAGCAGCGGGCTGCGGCCGATCGCCCAGATGCGCATGACCCGCAGGAAGGCGAAGTTGAACAGGATGTCGGGAAAGAGCAGCGTGCCGAGGATGACAAGGTCGATCCACGTCATCGGCATCTTGAGGAAGCGGCCGATCGAAGGTGCCGCGAGCGACCGCGCCAGAAGTTCGACCGCCACCCAGACGGCGATCATGTAGTCGATGATCAGATAGGACGGCCCGTCGCGCAGATAGGGACCGAGCAGGAAGAAGGCGAGGATCGCAAGGTCGATAAAGGCAAGCAGCCCCTGCCAGCGCAAGGCCCAGGTATCGCGCCCCCGGGCTATGCGCCGGATGGTCTCGCGAGCGGGAACGATACCGAAACGCGAACTGCTTTGTGTGCCTTGAGAATCCATCGATCCTAAATATTAGTCGCAGGCAATTGGTCAAGCACGCCAGTCTTGTGGCCGCATGGCGATATTGAACTTGAAATTGCGTCCGGTTCTCGTGCTTAATTCCGCAAGGGGCACAGGTCGGAGGAAGCTCGCGTCCCACGGGAGGCCTATCTATTCTAACCGTTCCTGCGGGTTGAGCATTCATGAGCTTTACGACCACCATCGAACAGACAGTGTTTCGCTTCAAGGATCTGAAGGATCTTCTGGCGAAGGCGACGCCGGAGCGGTCGGGTGACCAGCTGGCGGGGATCGCCGCCGAAGGCCCGGTCGAGCGCCTGGCGGCGCAGATGGCGCTGGCCGATCTTCCGCTCAAGGCGTTTCTCGCGGAAGAGGTCATCCCCTCCGAGGATGATGAGGTCTCGCGGCTGATTGCCGAGCGGCACGACTCGGCAGCATTTTCCGCCATCTCCTCGCTCACCGTCGGCGAGTTGCGCGAATGGTTGCTCAAACCCGAGACCACCCATGACCGGTTGGAAGCGGTCACCTGGGGGCTGACGCCGGAGATGGTGGCGGCGGTGTCGAAGATCATGCGGCTGCAGGACATGATCGCGGTCTCGGCCAAGCGGCAGGTCGTTACCCGTTTCCGCAACACGATCGGACTTGCCGGCCGGCTTTCGACCCGCAACCAGCCCAACCACCCGACCGACGACAGCCGCGGTATCATCGCTTCGGCCATCGACGGTCTGCTGATGGGCTCGGGCGATGCCGTCATCGGCGTCAATCCAGCGACCGACAGTGTCGAAGATTATGTGCGGATCGTCTCGCTGCTCGACGAGCTGCGGGAAAAGCTCGCCATCCCCACCCAGACCTGCTGCCTCGGCCACGTGACGACCGCCATCCATGCGATCGAACAGGGCGCACCGGTCGATCTCGTGTTTCAGTCGGTCGCGGGATCGGAAAAGGCCAATCGCGGTTTCGGCATCGATCTGGCGCTGCTCAAGGAAGCGCATGAAGCGGGTCGGTCGCTGAAGCGCGGCATGCCGGGCGCAAACGTCATGTATTTCGAGACGGGGCAGGGAGCAGCACTCTCCGCTGATGCCCATTTCGGCGTCGACCAGCAGACGATGGAGGCGCGGGCCTATGCGGTGGCCCGCGAGTTCGATCCCTTGCTCGTCAATACCGTCGTCGGCTTCATCGGGCCGGAATATCTGTTCAACGGCAAGCAGATCATCCGCGCCGGCATCGAGGATCATTTCTGCGGCAAGCTCTTGGGCCTGCCGATGGGCGTCGACGTCTGCTACACCAACCATGCCGATGCCGACCAGGAGGACATGGACACGCTGCTGACGCTGCTTTGCGCCGCAAATGTCAATTTCGTCATCACCGTGCCCGGCGCCGACGACATCATGCTGAACTACCAGTCGCTGTCTCATCACGACGCCGTCTATTGCCGCGAGACGCTTAAGCGGCCGCCGGCGCCGGAATTCGAGGCGTGGCTCTCTCAGATCGGGCTGATCGATTGCGACGGAGCGCTGATCGGCGAGCCGGCGGCGCTTTCGAGCTATCTCCGCAGCAGCAACCTGATCGGGGCGTGACATGGGCAAGATTATCGAGCCGTCAGAAGCGGAGCCATCGCGGGTCGAGCGACCGGAAGAAGAGGGAGCGCAACCTCAGCCATCCGCAGCCGAACGGGTTCTCGACCTGAGACAGATGACCGATGCCCGTGTCTCGCTCGGCCGACACGGCGCGGGCCTGCCGACCGGCGCGCAGCTGTCCTTTCTGCTCGACCATGCAAGGGCACGGGAGGCGGTATGGACCAGTGTCGATCGTGCGGCTCTGGAAGAGCGGCTGGCCGTGGCCGGTCTCGACGTAGTCCACGTCGACAGCATGGCCGATGATCGCAGCGTCTATGTCCGGCGCCCCGACCTCGGCCGGCTGCTCGATCCGACATCGACCGAACGGCTGAAGGAGCTGGCGGGTGGCAAGGGCTGCGATATCGCGATCGTCGTCGCGGACGGCCTGTCCTCCAGCGCGGTCGATCTCAATGCCGTGCCGCTGATCGAGGCGCTCGCGCCGAAGCTCGGCGAACTGGGGCTAACGGTCGCGTCGATCGTGCTGGCCAGCCAGGCGCGGGTGGCGCTCGGCGATCCTGTCGGCGAGGCGCTGGGGGCGAAACTTACCATCGTGCTGGTCGGCGAGCGTCCAGGGCTTTCGGCCGCCGACAGTCTCGGCGCCTACATCACCTACGGCCCGAAACCGGGCAATCCGGATTCCGGCCGCAACTGCGTGTCGAACATCCGCGACGGCGGATTGCCGATAAGCGAGGCGGCAAGCATCATCGCGGCGCTGGTAAAGGACATGGTGAAGACCGGCGTCAGCGGCGTGGCCTTGAAGGCGGCCGTGGCGAAGCTTGGGACTTCGGGCGTCTGAGGGCGCCGTGGATGCGGACACAAGGGTGCGGCATTTGTCCTTCTCCCCACAGGCGGGGGAAGGAGGCAGGCTGACCCGTCGTAAAATCCAGGCGATCCGCTAGTCTGCGCCCGTCTGCTGCAGCCACGGGTGACGCTCTTTGTCGGCTTCGACATAGCGGGAAATATCGGCGGCATAGCTGGCCGTCAGGTCGAGATCGTCCCAGCCATTCAGCAGCTTGGTACGCCAGACCGGCTCGACCTCGAAACGGAAGACGTGGTTGGCGAGGCGGATTTCCTGAGTTTCCAGATCAACCGCAATGGTCTCGTGCCCGCCCTCCAAAAGCGCCAGAATTTCTTCGGCATCCTCCTCCGTCACCCGAGCAGGGAGCAAGCCGTTGTTGACGGAGTTGGAGGAGAAGATATCGCCAAAACTCGGGGCGATGACGCAGCGGAAGCCGTAGTCGACGAGCGCGTAGACAGCTGCCTCGCGGGAGGAGCCTGCGCCGAAATTGCGGCGGGCGACGAGGATTTCGGCGCCCTGGCGGTTCTCGGCATTGAGCGGGAGATCGGCGATCGCCCGGCCTTCGCCGTCGAAACGCATGTCGTAGAGCAGGTACTGGCCATATCCTTCCGAGCGGGAGCGCTTCATGAAGCGGGCGGGAATGAGCTGGTCGGTATCGACGCTGGCGAAGGGCAGGGGGGCGGCCTTGGCCTCAAGCGAAATGAAGGGTTTCATGCGCGTCCTCCCATCAGGTCGCGGACATCGGTCAGGCGCCCGGTCACGGCGGCGGCTGCGACCATGGCGGGAGACATGAGGTGCGTGCGGGCCTTCGGGCCCTGGCGGCCCTTGAAATTGCGGTTGGTGGTGGAGGCGCAGCGCTCGCCCGGCGGGACGAGATCGCCGTTCATACCGACGCACATGGAACAGCCGGAATCGACCCATTCGAGACCGGCATCTATGAAGATGCGATCGAGGCCTTCTTCCTCGGCGCGCTGCTTGACGACGGAAGAGCCGGGCGAAACGAGGCCGGGGACGGCGGCCTTGCGGCCGTTCAGTACGGCGGCTGCGGCGCGCAGATCCTCGATACGGCTGTTGGTGCAGGAGCCGATGAAGACCCGGTCGACGGCGATGTCGGAAAGTGCTTGGCCGGCTTTCAGCCCCATATAGTCAATGGCTTCGCGGATATGGGCCGAGCGGGATTCGTCGGCGGTGCTCTCCGGCCGGGGAACGGTGCCGCTGATCGGCAGCGCATCTTCCGGGCTGATGCCCCAGGTGACGATGGGGGCGATGTCGCGGCAGTCGATCGTGATCTCGCGGGCGAATTCGGCATCATCGTCGCTGCCGAGCGACAGCCATGTCTCGGTTGCGCGGTCGAAAAGATTGCCCTGCGGCGCCAGCGGCCGGCCGCGCAAAAAATCCACCGTCGTCATGTCGGGGGCGACGAGGCCGCAGCGGGCGCCGCTTTCGATCGAGAGATTGCAGAGCGTCAGGCGACCTTCCATCGAAAGCGCCCGCACTGCTTCGCCGGCATATTCGATCGCATGGCCCTGCGCGCCGTCGGCGCCGATCGTGGCGATCATCGAAAGCGCCATGTCCTTGGCGCTGATGCCGAGGCCGAGCGTGCCGTCGAAACGGACGCGCATCGTCTTCGGCTTCTTCTGCCACAGCGTCTGCGTCATCAGCACATGCGCCACTTCCGACGCGCCGATGCCGAAGGCGATCGCACCGAATGCGCCATGGGTGGAGGTATGGCTGTCACCGCAGACGATGGTGGCACCGGGAAGCGTGATGCCCTGTTCGGGGCCGACCACATGGACGATGCCTTGACGCGGATCGTTGAGCCCGTAAATGCGGACGTCGTTTGCCCGACAGTTTTCCTCGAGCTGGGTGATCATCCCGGCAATCGCCGGATCGGTCTGGTTGATGTCGCGGGTTCTCGTCGGCGCATAGTGATCGACGATGCCGAAGGTGAGGTCGGGGCGGGAGACCCGGGCCTGTTTTTCCTTCAGCTTGTTGAAGCCGTGGAACGAGCCCTCATGGACGAGATGGCGATCGATGAACAGCAATTGCTGGCCATCCGCCTGGCTGGCGACCACGTGGTTCTGCCAGATCTTGTCGAAAAGGGTGCGGGGTTCCGCCTTCGCCATTCTTCCTCTCCACTCGCCATCCTGCCCGTCTGTTCACGGTCGGCGGCTCCTCAATCTGTATTGTTAATAATACAGATTTAATTTGCAAACGAATTCGCGATCGGCCACGTTCGGGTCAGTCGCAGTTTGAACGAAAGGCCAGTCCCATGTCCAAGAACCAGCCGCTCAAGGGTCGCGTCGCGATCGTCACCGGAGCCGGCGGCGATATCGGGTATGCGACTGCCAAAGCCTTTGCAGAGGCTGGAGCCTCCGTCGCATTGCTCGATCTTCACGCCGTCGAGAACGCCGATGCGATGTTTCCCATCGCCTGCGACATCGCCGATCCGGCAGCGGTGGAGGCTGCGGTCGATAAGGTCGTGGCCAAATTCGGCCGCATCGACATGATCGTCAACAATGCCGCTGCCGAAACGCCGCTTGGCACTGTCTGCGATATCCCACTCGAAAGCTGGAAACGCACACTCGACGTCAATCTGACCGGTGCCTTCCTGCTCTGCAAATATGCCATTCCGCATATGAGACGGCAGGGTGGGGTCATTCTCAACATCGCCTCGCAGCTTGGTCACGTCACCACGCCGGGCAGGGCTGCCTATTCCGCCAGCAAGGCGGCGCTCCATTCTCTTACTCGAAGCCTCGCGCTCGATCATGCGGCCGATGGCATTCGCGCCGTCAGCCTGTCGCCGGGTGCCGTGCTCACCAGCCGGGTGACCCGGCAGGCGGGCGGAGAGGAGCAGGCGGTTGCCGCACTTGCGCCGCTCCATCCGATCGGCCGCATCGGAACGCCGCAAGAGATCGCGGCGACCGCGCTCTTCCTCGTGTCCGATGGCGCAGCCTTCATCACCGGCACGGATGTGCTGGTGGATGGTGGCTACACGGCGCGCTGATCCCTTATTCCGCAAGGCTGAGCGTGACCTCGACATTGTTGCGGATCGCGTTGGAATAGGGGCAGGTCTGGTGCGTCAGCGCCAGCAGCGCCTCGGCATCCGACTTGTCGATGCCGGGGATGGTGACGACCATCCGCACTGCCAGCCCGTAACCCGGCGCATCGTCGCGCGGGCCGATATCGACCGCGCACCGGATTTCCGGCGTGCCGATATCGAGCTTCTTCTGCTTGGCGAGAAAATCCATCGTGCTGATGAAGCAGGCCGAGTAGCCGGCGGCGAAGAGTTGTTCCGGGTTGGTGCCGCCGGCGCCGGCGCCGCCCATGCTCTTCGGCTTGACGAGATTAAGCTTCAGCTCGCCCTGTCCGTCGGTAGCCTCCGCGGTTCCGGTGCGGCCGCCTCTGGCGATGGCTTCGGCGGTATAAATGACCTTCATATTGCTCTCCTTGGCATCTTTTCTCTTGGGATTGTCTCAGTGGGTCTGTTTCGCGAGCCAGGCGACATAGTCGTCGCAGGCCTCGGCCGATGCCATGAAGCGGAAGCCGAAATCGCGCTCGAACTTTGCGCCGGAAACCGGCTGGCGGGTTCTGGACAGGTCGTCGTTGAAGGCGATCGTGCTGTCGCTGGCATCGTCCTTGCCTGCTTCACAGGTCCAGCCGGGATGGGATTTCGACAGGCGTTGGCAGAGCGTGCCGACATGCCAGGTTTCGCCGAGGCTGAGATTGTAAAGGTCGGACGGAAGCGTTTCGGCCGTCGCCAGAATGGCGAGAGCGCGGGCTATGTCGCGGCTGCTCGTCCAGTCGCGCGCGCCTCCATCTGGCAGGCGGACGGCTTCGCCGGCGGCGGCCTTGCGGGTCAGCTGATAGGGCGGGCTCATCGTCTCGCGAACGCCGGTCTCGTGCTCGTGCGGGCCGAAAACAGCGGTAATCCGGGCTCTTGCGGTCGAGACGCCGAAGCTTTTGCCTGCCTCCGCGACCAACCGCTCGCTGGCGAGCTTGGTAAAACCGTAAAGCGTCGTCGGCATCGGGTTCACGTCTTCGGTAACAGGAGCGTCTTCGAACGGGGCCGTGCCATAGACTGCCGACGAACTCGGATAGACGAAGCGGGTGAGGCCGGCCTTGCGTCCCTCCTCAAGCAGGATCGCGGTCGATACGGTGTTGACGTCGAAGGCATCGGTCGCCGTCGCGATCGCGCTCTTTGGTCCGAGCGTGATCGCTGCGGCGTGGATGATCTTCTTTATGCCGTGACGGGTGAGGACGGTGGCAATCGCAGCGCGGTCTCGCACATCGGCGATCTCGACTGCGAGGCCCTTCATCGTGGCGAATGCGGGTGGCAGCGGACGGTTGTTGAGGGCGACGACCTGTCTGCCGTCGGCCAGCAATGTTTCGATGAGGTTGAGGCCGATGAAGCCGCCGGCGCCGGTGATCAGGATGGTCATGGCAATTCTCTTCCTAATTCAGTTCTCTGGCGGCCAGATGGGCGTGGTAGACGGCTTCCAGCGCGGTGCGGGGGGCAAGGTTGTCGCCGATCTGGCGGACGGGGATGCCGAGCGCACGCAATTCGCGGAACAGCGTCTGATCGGCGAAATTGTGCTCGGCGGCGATCAGTGCGGTAATGCCGGCATGGATTTCCATCTCGCCGGTGGAGAGGTCCTCCGCCGTTAATGTGCCACCGTCATAGCTCGCAACGCGACGAAGGGTGGCAAGCCTCACCTTGCGCTCGCGCAGCCGCTTCATGTTGGCTAGCGTCGAGTAGATGGTCGTGCGCCAGGCGATGCCGCCGATGGGGGAGAAGAAGGTGACGCGCTTGCCGAGATCGGCGAGATGTTCCGCGAGCGTCAGTGCCGCCCATTCGCCGGTGCGGTCGAAGAGAGCGACGTTGTCTCCCAACGCCTCGGGGTTTTGAAGGGCTTCCGGAATGGTCAGCGCCTTGCCGCCGCCGGGGATGATGGCGCGGACCGGTGTCGAGCCGGTGGCGAGGAACACTGCGTCGGCATTGAAGCCGGCGATTGCCGCCGCTTCGGCCTGCTTGCCGCATTCCACTGTCACGCCCAAGCGTTCAATGTCCGCGATCTGCTCTTCCAGCAGATGAGAGAATTTAGACCGTTTCGGCATCCTGATCGCATCGCGCAACTGCCCGCCGGGTGCGTCACCCTTTTCCCAGAGCGTGACCTTGTGGCCGCGCGCTGCGGCGGTGCGGGCCGCTTCCAGCCCGGCCGGGCCGGCGCCTATGATCAGCAGCTTTTTCGGTTTCTCCGTCACGATCTCCGCCAGTTCGGCCCAGTCTCCCTCGAGCCCCGCCCGAGGATTGACCAGACATCGGATCGGCAGGTTCTTTTCCAGCATGCCGGCGCAGCCCTGGTTGCAGGCGACGCAGGTGCGGATTTCGTGCGTGCGGCCTTCGACGGTTTTTTTCACGATCGCCGGCTCGGCGAGATGGGCGCGGGCCATGCCGACGGCATCGGCGCCGCCGCTCGCAATCATTGCCTCCGCCTCGTCCAGCTTGGTGAAGCGACAGACGGCGAAGACGGGCATGGTCTGGCCGGCGGCATGGAGGGCCGAGCGGATGCGGGCGGGCAGTTCGCGAAACGGTGCGGGATCGATCGCCATGTCGGCCATCTGCGAGGCCAGCGAATAGGAGGCGTGATAGGCCGAGTGGGAGACGTTCAAGAAGTCGATTTTTGCCGCCGCGGCAAGGGCAGGGGCGATGAGTTCAGCCTGGTCGATCGTCATGCCGCCCTCGACATATTCCTCGCCGCTGAGGCGTACGCCGAGGCAGAAGCCGTCGCTGACTTCGGCCCGCACGGCGCGCAGGACCTCGATCGGGAAGCGCATCCGCTTTTCCAGCGAGCCGCCATAATCATCCTCGCGCTTGTTGGAGAGAGGCGAGAGGAATTGCTGCAGCAGGTGGCCGTGGGCCATTTGCAATTCGATGCCGTCAAAACCGGCTGCGACGAGATTGCGCGCGGTCAGCACGTGACCTTCGATCACCGCATCCATATCGTCGCGTTCCATCGGCCGGGGCGGCAGCGCCGATGTCGACCACGGGATGGGCGAGGGGCCGAAGGAGACGGTGCGCTCGAAATCGCCTTCGACTTGTCGTCCAAGATGGATAATCTGGCCGAGGATGCGGGCGCCTTCCGCCTTCACGGCCTCGGTGATCCTGCGGAAGGGCGCGATGCAGGCCGGGTCGAAACCGCAGACGGCCTGGGGGCGCCCGAGGGAATTGGCATGAACGCGGATCGATTCAAAGATGATGGCGCCGACGCCACCTTTGGCCCGTTCGCGGTGATAGGCGAGATGCCGCTCGCTCGGCAGGTGGTCCTCGCCGAAATTGGTCGTATGGGCCGGAACGATGATCCGGTTGCGAAATTCCAGGTTGCCCACCCTCAGCGGACTGAGGGTGCGAGAAAAAGCTTGCGGCATGCGGCGGTGTTCCCGTTTTATATTGCACTGCACATAGGCAATCTTTGTTGCTGACCGTTATATGGGCATTGACGATATCTGTCATCTACAATATACAAAAGCTGTATTAAAAATAAGATAGATTGGGGAACTGGCTTGAGGCCGGCAACGGAACCGCTAAAGACACAGAAAGTGTATCTTCTGCTCCGTGACAGGATTGTTTCGGGAGAGTTGAAGGCGGGTGCGCGGCTGCCCAGCGAGCTTGCGCTCGCAGGCCAATACGAAGTCTCGCGCGTCACCATCAGGCTGGCGCTCGATCTGCTTGCAAGGGAAGATCTCGTCGAAAAACGGGTCGGGTCCGGCACCTATATCAAGGGTGCCGTCTTCGGCCAGCCGGTGACGGCCGATCTTTCCAATGCCTTTGCGCATCTGATCGAGATGGGGCGGTCGACGGCCGTGAAGCTCATCTCGTTCGAATATGTCGAGGCACCTGCAAGAATAACCGAGGCGCTTCGCCTCGAAGACGACGAACGCGTGCAGAAATCCGTGCGCGTCCGTTCATTCGATGACGTTCCCTTCTCCTATCTGACAGCCTACGTGCCCGAGCGTATCGGGCGCGGTTATTCTCGCGATGATCTCGCCAATCTTGCCCTTCTCGAACTGATCGAGCGATCCGGTCTGAAGACCGAAACCGCGTGGCAGGAAGTGGGTGCGGTCCTCGCGAATCCGGAAGTGGCTGAGGCGCTCGGCATCGGTGTGGGCTCGCCCCTCATCGCTTTGACCCGCGTCGTCTACGGGAAGGGCGGGCAGGGCATGGAATATCTCCAGGCCCTCTACCGTCCCGATCGCTACAGCCTGCAAATGAACCTCGTACGCAAGGGCAGTGAAGGGAGCCGGCACTGGAGCCCCACGTCCGAGGTCTATCGGAGCGAGCGCGAAAACGGCCCCCGCGCAGGCAAGAGGATGGTGAAGAAATGAAGACGCTCATGAACTCCGTATCCCGGCGCACGCTGCTGCAGACCGGCGGCGCGCTGGCTGCAACGCTTGCCGCCCCCGGCCTCGTCCGGGCGCAGGCGCCGACGGTCAAGATCGGTCTCTTACAGCCGATGACCGGCGCATTCGCGAATGATGGCGACCTCGCCAAGATCGGCGCGGAATATGCCATCAAGGAAATCAACGACGCCGGCGGCATCAAGGCGCTCGGCGGCGCGAAACTCGAACTGTTGGTCGGCGATTCCCGCTCCAACGCGGAAGCCGGCGCGCAGGCGACCGAACAGCTTCAGGCAGATGGCGCGGCAATCGTCGTCGGCGGTTTCGCCAGCGGCATCGCTATGACCGGAACCCAGGCGGCTGCCCGCTATGAGCTGCCTTTCATCATCGACTGCGCCGTGTCCGACGCGCTGATGACCCGCAACCTGAAAAACGTCTTCCGCTTCAACCCGAGCTTCTCGATGGCAGCCGACGTGGCTCTGAAGAACCTCGTGCTGATCAATGATGCTTCCGGCAAGGCGGCCAAGACTGTCGCGATCGTCCATGAAGACGGCCTTCTGGGTTCGGGTCTTGCCAAGCTGATGCAGGCACGCCTGCCGGAGCTCGGCTTCGAGGTTGTAGAGACGATTTCCCATCCGACGCCGGCCCGTGACATGAACAATGTCGTGCTGCGCCTGCGCTCTCTGCAGCCCGATCTCATCATTCCGTCGCATTACTTCAACGAATTCGTTCTCTTTGCCCGCACGCTGCAGCAGCAGCGGGTCAAGCCGAAGGGCATATACGCCCTCTTCGGCGGCGCGGCGTCGAGCTACAAGTTCGTCAGCGAGTTCCCGGAAGCGGCCGAAGGCGTCATGGACGTCAACCACTGGGGCGATCCCAAGAACCCGACAAACGACAAGCTGATGGCAGCCGTCAAGGACGCCGGCAAGTTCTACGCCTACAACACGCCGATCAACTATTCGGTCATCCAGGTGGCGGCGCAGGCGCTGGAATTCGCCAAGAGCGCCGATCGCGGCGCCATCAACGAGGCGCTTTCGAAGAACGAATTCGACAGCGGCATCATGCCCTACGGCAAGTCGAAATTCGATGCGACCGGCCAGAACGTCAATGCCCTGCCGCTCAATACCCAGGTCCAGGGTGGCCAGATCAAGGTCATTTACCCGGATCAGTTCGCCCAGGCGAAACCGAAATTCCCGGCCAACGGCTGATCCCTTTGACTACGGCAGGTCCGGGGCGGCGCTTTCGCCCCGGACAACTCCGGCAATGCAAGCCCGGCAACTGAACTCGGCAGGAATGTCCGGCAAGGGAAGTTCATGTATTCACCGATCATCATCTTCGAAGCGCTGGCCAACGGATTGATGCTCGGGGCGGTCTATGCCCTGATCGCTCTCGGGCTGACGCTGATCTACGGCGTTCTGCACATCGTCAATTTCGCCCACGGGGCGCTTCTCACTGTCGCCATGTACGCGATCTGGCTGGCATTCGAAAAATTCGGCCTCGATCCCTATCTCGCGATCCTGATCGTCACACCTTTGATGTTTGCGCTCGGTTATGCCTTGCAGCGCTTCATCATCGGCCCGTCCAGCCATGGATCGGACAACGGCATCCTGCTTGTGACGCTCGGCCTTTCCATCGTCATCCAGAACCTGCTGCTTGCCGGATTCAGTTCCGACACGCTGACGATCGCCACCGATTACGCCTTCGGCGTGGTGCCGATCGGGCCGCTGCTTCTGTCGCTGCCGCGCGTCATCGGGCTGGGTGTCTCGCTGCTGACGGCGCTGCTCTTGTGGTTCGTGCTTAACCGCACGGATATTGGCAAGGCGATCCGCGCGGTTGCCAAGGAACGGCTGGGTGCCAGCCTCGTCGGCATCAATGTCGCGCATGTCTATGCCATGACGTTCGCGCTCGGCACTGCGTGCCTAGCGATCGCTGCCGGGCTGCTGATGCCGACCTTCTATGTCAGCCCGACCACCGGTGCCGCCTTCGTGCTCGTCGCCTTCACCATCGTCGTGCTCGGCGGCATGGGATCGATCCTCGGTGCGCTGATCGGCGGCCTGCTGATCGGTGTCGTGGAGGCGGTCTTCAGCCTCTTCCTCGGCGACAGTCTCGGGCAGATCGGCATCTTCCTGATCTTCATCCTGGTCCTGCTGGTCAAGCCGACCGGCCTGTTCGGAGCACGCGGATGACCAAGAATTTCGAACTCATCCTCGCACTCGCGTTTCTGGCCTTGCTCGCCGTCCTGGCACTCGTCGGGCTGCCGGGAAACATCCTCAACCTGTTCATCTTCATGATGATCGTGGCGCTCACCGCGCAGGGCTGGAACATGCTCGGCGGCTATGGCGGCCTGTCGTCCTTCGGCCATGCGGCCTTCTTCGGCACCGGCGCCTATACGACGACGATCCTGCAGACGACATTCGGCATCAATGCCTGGATCGGGCTGGTCTGCGGCGTAGCGCTTGGCGCTCTGGTCGGCGCCCTCATCGGCTTCCTCAGCTTCCGGGCAGGGCTCAAGGGCTCCTATTTCGCCCTCATCACGCTCGCCTTCGCCGAGGTCCTGCGCATTCTCGCCAACAGCTGGGATTTCACCGGCGGCGCATCGGGCATGATGGTGTCGCTGAAGAACAGCTTCTGGGATTTGCAGTTTGCCGATCGCCGTTACTTCTTCCTCATCCTCGTCGTTTTCGTCGTGCTCGGCCTGTTCCTCACCCGCTGGCTGGAACGCTCGGCCTTCGGTGCCTATCTGATCGCGCTGCGTGAAAACGATCAGGCGGCGCAGGCGCTCGGCGTCGACATCTTCCGCATCAAGATGCAGGCGATCACCCTGTCGGCGGCAATCACCTCGCTCGCCGGCTGCCTCTATGTACAGAACTTCCTGTTCATCGACGCCAATGTCGCCTACGGCTCGTGGATCTCCATCGAGGCGCTGTTTGCCGCAATCGTCGGCGGTGCGGGCACGATTGCCGGACCGCTGATCGGATCGGTGCTGCTGCTTGGGCTGGGGGAGATCACCAAGTCCTTCTCGGGCGGGATACCCGGCATCGATCTCGTCGTCTTCGGCATCATCCTCGTCCTCTGCGTCGCCTTTGCGCCGAACGGTGTCCGCGGCTATGTCGCCGACCTCTATCGCCGGCGCATGAACCGGCCGCCAAGCAGCCCGAAGATCGTGTGAGGAGAGAGCCATGCTGAAAGCACATAATCTCACCAAGCGCTTCTTCGGTCTCGTCGCAGTCGACAATGCCTCGATCGATGTTCCGGAAGGTTCGATCACCGGGCTGATCGGCCCGAACGGCGCCGGCAAGACGACGCTGTTTGCCATGATCGCTGGCTTTTCGCCGCCGAACGAAGGCCGTGTCGTTTTCCAGGGTGACGACATCACCACCGAGAAGCCGCATCTGCGCGCCCGTCGCGGCCTTGCCCGCACGTTCCAGATCGTCCAGCCCTTCGCCGGGTTGAACGTGCGCGACAATATCGCGGTCGGTGCCTATCTGCACACGAAGGACCCGACCGAGGCCAAGCGCCGGGCGACCGAGGTTGCCGAAAAAGTCGGGCTCGGGCGCGAGCTCGACAAGCTGGCCTCCGGTCTCACGATTGCCGGGCGCAAGCGGCTGGAACTGGCCCGCGCGCTGGCGACCCGGCCGAAGCTTCTGCTGCTCGACGAAGTGCTGGCCGGTCTCAATCCGTCGGAAATCCGCGACGTTCTGCCGATCATCCGCAAGATCCGCGAGGAAGGCGTCACGATCCTGATGATCGAGCACATCATGCAGGCGGTGATGAACCTCTGCGACAGCGTCTATGTGCTCTCTCAGGGCAAGATGATCGCCAGCGGCGAGCCGAAGGTCGTCTGCACCGATCCGGCCGTGATCGAGGCCTATCTCGGCCATGGTGCCGCGGCCCGCATGCAGGCGGAAGGAGCGGCCCATGCTTGAGATTTCCGATCTCCGCGCCGGTTACGGCGGCACCGAAGTGCTGCGGGGCTTGAGCCTCTCCGTCAACCAGGGCGAAGTCGTCGCCGTGCTCGGTTCCAACGGCGTCGGCAAGACGACGCTGAACAAGGTGCTGTCGGGTGTCATGCCGGCGCGCAGCGGCTCGATAAAGTTCAACGGCGAGGATATTTTCGGCGCCAGTGCCAAACGTGTCGTCGAGGCAGGGCTGATCCATGTGCCGGAGGGCCGCAAGATCTTCCCGAATCTCACCATTCTGGAAAACCTGGAACTCGGCGGCTATTGCCGGCCGCGTTCGGTGCGCAAGGCCAATATCGAGAAGGTCTTTGCGATCTTCCCGCGGCTGAAGGAGCGGACCAGCCAATATGCCGGCACGATGTCAGGCGGTGAGCAGCAGATGCTGGCGATCGGCCGCGGGCTGATGGGCGAGCCAAAACTTCTCATCCTCGACGAACCGTCGCTCGGCCTGTCGCCATTGCTGGTGGAAGAGATGTTCTCGCTGATCAAGCGGCTGTCCGATGACGGCCTGCCGATCATGCTGGTGGAGCAGAACGTGGTGCAGTCGCTGGAGCTCGCGAGCCGGGCCTACATCCTCGAAAACGGCGCCGTGGCGCTTTCCGGAGACGCAGAAAAGCTGCGGGCCGATCCCGAACTCAAGCGGGCCTATCTCGGCCTGTAGCAGCAACAAGAACGCGGCGGACAAGCCGGAAACACGACAAGGAAGAAACCACATGACCCTGAGCCAAGTTCTCAAGAGCGGGGGCAATGTCGTCGCTCCCGGCGTCTTCGACGCCTTGACTGCGTCGATCGCCGAATCCGCGGGCTTCAAGGCTCTCTACCTGAGCGGCGCGGCGATCGCTTATACCCATCTCGGCCGGCCGGATATCGGGCTGGTTTCGATGGCGGAAGTCGCGGACCGGATCGCGATGATCGCGGACCGGGTGTCGACGCCTATCATCGTCGATGCCGATACCGGCTACGGCAATGCACTCAACGTCCAACGGACGGTGCGGCTGTTCGAAAAGATGGGCGCGCAAGCGATCCAGCTGGAAGACCAGACGACGCCGAAGCGTTGCGGCCACCTGAACGACAAGTCGGTGATTTCGGCCGGCGAGATGGTCGGCAAGATCCGCGCCGCGGTCGATGCGCGCAGAAGCGAGGATACGCTGATCATCGCACGCACCGACGCGCTGCAGATGGAAGGCATCGAGCGGGCGATGGAACGCGCCAATCTCTATGCCGAAGCCGGTGCCGATATCCTGTTTGTCGAGGCGCCGAAATCCGGCGACCAGCTCGGTTCGATCGCTGGCGCGCTGAAGGGCGTGAAACCGCTTGTCGCCAACATGGTCGAAGGCGGCACGACGCCGATCCACAATGCCGCCGAACTCGGCGAACTGGGCTTCCAGATCGTCATCTTTCCGGGCGGCGTGGTGCGGGCGATGGCCCGCACCGCGACCGAATATTACCAGTCGCTCGCCGAGAACGGCTCGAACGCCCCGTTTGCCGGCCGGATGTTCGATTTCAACGGGTTGAACGCGTTGATTGGCACGCCGCAGATGCTGGAACTCGGCGCCACCTATGAAGACAAGAACGACACGAAGGACAGAGATGAGGATGCGGCATGAGTTCGCTTGATCCTGTAACGCTTGCCATCCTCAAGGGACGGCTGGAACAGATTGCCGACGAGATGGACGCGACGCTCTATCGCTCCGCCTTCAACCCGACGATCGCGGAAGCCAAGGACGCCTGCCACGGTATCTACCATGCCGAGACCGGCGATACGCTGGTGCAGGGCACGTCGGGCCTGCCGATCTTCGTCGGCGCCATGGCATTTGCCGTGCGCGCGGTCATCGCCAAGGTGGCGCGGGACGGCGGGCTGAAGGAGAAGGACACCTTCATCTTCAACGACCCCTATGAAGGCGGAACACACCTGAACGACTTCCGCCTCGTGCGGCCGATTTTTCGTGACGGCAAGCTCTTTTGCTGGATGGCGTCGGTCGGCCACTGGCTGGATATCGGCGGCAATGTCGCCGGCAGCTATAATCCCAAGGCGGTCGAAAGCTTTCAGGAAGGCGTGCGCATTCCGGTCGTCAAGCTCATCTCCGAAGGGCAGATGAACAACGACATCATCGAGATCATCTCGGCCAATTCGCGCGTGCCGATGTCCAACTGGGGCGACCTCAACGGTCAGCTCAATGCGCTCGATCTCGGCGAAAAGCGGCTTGGCGCGTTGCTTGAGGAATATGGCGCGCAGACGATCGAAGCGTCCTTCGAAGCCTTCTCCAACCGTGCCGAAGCGCTGATGCGCTCTGCGATTTCTTCGATGCCGGACGGGACCTACAGTTTCGAGGACGTGCTCGACAATGACGGCATCACCGACGAGATGCTGACGGTCGCGCTCGACCTGACGATTTCCGGCGACACGATGGAGCTCGATTTTTCCCGCTCTACCCAGGCCGCGCAGGGGCCGATCAACATCTCGCGCTCGACAACGATCGCAGCCTGCTATGTGGCGCTGAAGCACATCTTCACCGAAGTCCCGGCCAATGCCGGCTGCCTGCGACCGATCTCGTTCAACATCGTCGACAACTCGCTGCTCGGTGCCAATGCGCCGAAGCCGGTTGCCGGCTACACCGAAACGATCCTTCGCCTGATCGGCGTCGTGCTCGGCGCGATCGCGCAGGCCGATCCGGATCGTGCGACGGCGGCACCCTTCGGCACGATCAACGCGCTTTCCGTCGCCGGTCACCGGCAGAACGGTTCGCGCTGGGTGATGTTCTCCTTCTTCGGCGGCGGCCTCGGCGGCAATCCTGTCTCCGATGGCCTGAACCACGCCAACAACCCCATCTCGACGGCGACCATTCCGCCTGTCGAAATTCTGGAAGCGGCCTATCCTGTCATGTTCACACAGTGGGCGCTTCGGCCGGATTCTGCCGGTGCCGGCGTGCATCGCGGCGGCTTTGGTGCGGTCTATGAGCTGGAACTGCTGGGCGGCGGCGACGTGGCGCTGCTCGGCGAGCGCGGCAAGCAGGCGCCTTTCGGCGTGCTGGGCGGCGAACCCGCGGCGCTCAACCGCTTCTTCTGGCAGACCGAGGATGGCGAGAAGTCGCCGCCGATGGCCTCCAAGATCACCGATCTCCGACTCCCGGCCGGCAAGCGCATCCGTCTCGAAACACCCGGCGGCGGCGGATGGGGCGATCCCCACCGGCGCGACCCGGAAAAGGTGCTGCACGACGTCAAGCTCGGTCTCGTGAGTGTAGCCCAGGCAAAGGCGCTCTACGGTGTGGTGATCGGAACGGATGGTGAAATCGACATGCAGGCCACCGGCAACCTGCGGAATGGAGTGGCAGCGTGAGCAATCTGGGAACCATCGTCGGCGTCGATGTCGGCGGGACTTTCACCGATCTCTTCTATTTCGACGAAGCTCAGGGCCGGTTCCGCACCAACAAGGTGCCGTCGAACCGCGGCGACGAGGCCGTCGGTTTTCTCGATGGCCTGAAGGGTTTCGGCGAGATCGAGGGGCTGGATTCGATCGTCCATGGCACGACGGTCGGCACGAATGCGCTTCTGGAACGCAAGGGCGCCAAGGTCGGTCTGATCACCACCGAAGGCTTTCGCGATGTGCTGGAAATGCGCCGCCGCGACCGCCGCCATACCTGGGGCCTGTGGGGCGACTTCGTCCCGGTGGTCGAGCGCGATTTCCGCATGGAAGTGGCGGAGCGGACGCTGGCCGACGGCACGATGCGGGCGGAAGTCGATGTCGCGGCTGTGCGTGCGGCAGCCGAAAAGCTGAGAGCCATGGGCGCCGAGGCGCTGGCTATCGTCTTCGTCAACGCCTTCGCCAATCCGCAGAACGAGGAGAAGGCGGTCGCTGCCGCGCGCGCCGTCTGGCACAACGAGAACGTCGCCTGCTCGACGCAGATCCTGCCGGAAATCCGTGAGTTCGAACGCACCTCGACGACGGTGCTCAACGCCTATCTGCAGCCGGTCGTCGGCTCCTATCTCGGCAAGCTGGAAAAGGCGCTGGAAGGCGAGAATTTTGCGGGGCGCTTCCACATCGTCCAGTCGAATGGCGGGGTGATGTCCACCGAGACGGCGCGGCGTCTTCCGGCGCGCACCGCGCTGTCGGGTCCGGCGGCCGGCGTGATCGCGGCGGCGGCAATCGCCGAGGCTGCGGGTTTTCCGAATGTCATCACGGGTGATCTCGGCGGAACATCCTTCGACGTGTCGCTGATCGCCGACGGCAAGGCGGCGCTGGCGGCGCAGACGACGATCGATTTCGGCCTCGTCATCCGCACGCCGATGATCGAGATCACCACGATCGGCGCCGGCGGCGGCTCGATTGCTCATGTGGATGCCGGCGGCCTTCTGCAGGTCGGTCCGGAAAGTGCCGGCTCACGGCCGGGGCCAGTGTGCTACGGGCAGGGGAATACCCGCCCGACGCTGACCGACGCCAATGTCGTACTCGGCCGCATCAATGCCGACCGCCCGATCGGCGGCAAGCTTGCTCGTCTCGACGTGGAAGCAGCGAAAAAGGCGATCGAGGAGCATGTGGCAAAGCCGCTCGGCCTTGGCGTCATGGAGGCGGCGGAAGCGATCGTCAGGATCGCCGATAGCCGCATGGCGGGCGCGATCCGGCTTATGTCGATCGAGCGGGGGCATGATCCTCAAAAATTCGCGGCCGTGCCCTTCGGTGGCGGTGGGGCGCTGCATGTCTCGGCGCTGATCAAGGATGTGGGGCTCAAAGCCGCGCTCGTGCCGCGCTATCCGGGCGTCACCTCGGCGCTCGGCTGCGTCATCGCCGATATCCGCCATGACCAGGTCCAGACGCTGAATATCTTTCTCGACGGGATCGATATCGAGGCGGTCGGTACAAGAATGGTCGAGGAGGCAGACAAGGCACGAGCCGTGGTTGAGGACGCGCGTCTCTCCATGGAGCGGATCGATACGCTCTTCGAACTCGACATGCACTATGTCGGCCAGACGCATACGGTGCGGGTGACGCTTCCGGCACGCGTCGAGGGCGGAAAGTCGGATGTCTCGGCAGAGATGATCCGCAATGCTTTCGAGACGGCCTATCAGGCGTCGTTCAGCCGGCTTCTGCCCGGCGTGCCGGTGCGTATCGTCAACCTCAGAACCAGTGCCATCGGCATCCGCCCGAGTTTTGATCTGAAGGCACTGTCGGCCCCGACCGATACGACCGTTTCGTCGGCAACGACTGGGACGCGGCAGGTATGGTTTGATGGCGGCTGGCACGACACGACGATCTACGCCCGTCTGGAACTGCCGGAAGGCTGCGAGATTCAAGGGCCGGCGATCCTCGAGCAGCCGGATGCGACGACGGTGGTCTCGCCGGAGTTCAGGGCGCGCGTCGATCTCTATGGCAATGTCATCGTGGAGCGTAAGGCATGAGTGGGCATCCGATCCCGATCGAAAAGACCGGTCTCATCATCGTCGACCTGACCAACGACTTTCTGGCACCTGAAGGTGCCTATGGTCGGGCAAAGCAGGGCGCGCCGGAAATCGCAGCGCTGCCGGAGCGGATCAAGCCGCTGGTCGACGTGATGCGCAGACGAGGCGGCTATATCATCTCCGCCCAGTTCACACTGGTGCCGACCAAGGGTGGCGAGCCGATCATCTCGCCGCATCTGAAAGAGCTCCGGCCTTTCCTCGGCAAGGGTGATTTTGCGCCCGGCACCTGGGGCAACAGCCTGATCGACAGCCTGGCGCCGGCCGATCTTGTCGTGGAAAAGGTCGCCTATTCGTCCTTCTACATGACACGGCTCGAATGGGTCCTGCGCAAATGCGGCATCGAGAAGCTGCTGGTCGGCGGCATCGTCACCAATGGCGGTGTCTCATCGACCGTGCGGGATGCGCATGTCCGCGATTTCGAGACGATCACCCTTTCCGATGGTTCGGCGGCATTCTCGGTCGAGACCCATGAGACGGCGATTGCTGCACTGAAGCCCGTCAGCCGTATCGCCACGGTGGCTGAAATGATCGCCGAGTTCGAAGAGCAATGAGCCGGGTCGAATTCTCGGATCGGGAATTCGAACTGAGCGTGCCGCTCGTCATCATCGGCGGCGGCGCGGCGGGGCTGGTGGCTGCACTTTCGGCCAAGGCAGAAGGGATCGATCCGCTGGTGCTGGAGCGGGATGCCGTGCCGCGGGGCTCGACGGCACTGTCGGCCGGGCTGATCCCGGCGCCCGGTACGCGCTGGCAAAGGGCGGCGGGCGTCATTGACACGCCGGAGACGTTTGCCGCAGACATCCTGCACAAGGCTGACGATGAACCGGATCCAAATCTCGTGCGCCTCGTTACGAAAACCATAGGCCCGACGCTGGAATGGCTGGCGGAAGCACATGGCCTGCCGTTTTCGCTGGTCGATAATTTCCGCTATCCCGGGCACTCGGAACTGAGGATGCACGGCTTACCGTCGCGCTCCGGCGAAGAGCTGATCGACCGACTACGCACCGCCTGTGAACAGGCCGGCATCGATATCCTCACCGACGCACATGTGGATACACTGATCGCGAGCGCTGGTGGCGAGATCCGCGGCATCGTGGTGGAACGGCCTGACGGGAGTCGGGAAGAGATCGGTTGCGATGCGCTGATCCTCGCCTGCAACGGTTATGGCGGCAATCCGGCATTGGTGGCCGAACACATCCCGTCCATGCGCGAGGCGACTTATTTCGGCCATCCTGGCAATCAGGGCGATGCGTTGATCTGGGGTGAGGCACTCGATGCCGCGACCCGCCATCTCGGCGGCCATCAGGGGCATGGATCTGTGGCGCATCCGGTCGGCATCCTGATCAGCTGGGCGACGGTCATGGAAGGCGGTTTCCAGGTGAATGCAGAGGGCCGGCGCTTCTCCAACGAGGCCAAGGGCTATTCCGAACAGGCGGCCAACGTGCTCACGCAGCCAGACGGTATTGCCTGGACCGTGTTCGACGCACGGATTGCCGATATCGCCCGACAGTTCGAGGATTTTCGCCAGGCGGAGCAGGCAAAGGCGATCGTAGCGGCCGACACGATCGAGGAACTGGCGGCGAAAATGCAGGTCGATCCTGCGGCTCTGTCGTCCACGTTCAATGACGTCGAGGAAGGCAAGAGCCTTGGCCGAAGTGATCCTTTCGGGCGCAATTTCGCCAGCGTGCCTCGGCTTATCGCCCCCTATCGCGCGGTGAAGGTCACCGGAGCCCTGTTCCACACCCAGGGTGGGCTTGCGACCGACGGTCAGGCTCGCGTCGTCCGACAGGACGGTTCGGCGATCGAGAACCTGTTTGCCGCGGGCGGGGCAGCCTGTGGTGTTTCCGGCAGCGGCGCCAGCGGCTATCTCTCAGGCAACGGCTTGCTGACCGCCGTCGCACTTGGCCGTGTCTCTGGTCTCTCCGCTGCGAACATGCTTCACGGCGCGTGACCGACCCATTGCCCAGCTGATCCATTTCGTCGGATTGCCTCAGCGATAACGGCGCGCGAAGCTTTGCCGCCGTGCCGATTTTGTCGAAGTGTCACACGGGATCAGGCGGAGATGGAAACGGGCATCGCGGCCCTGGAGGCAAGCGGCAGCCGGATCTCGACGACAGCGCCACGTCCGTCGATGCGATCGCGGATGGCGATCGTACCGCTATGGGCCATCATGATCGAACGGCACATCGCGAGCCCCAGGCCCATGCCGTTCGGCTTGGTCGTGTTGAAGGGCTTGAACAGGCTCTCCGGCGGCTGAGCGCCGAGCCCCGGGCCGCTATCGGTGAAACGAAGGACGACATTTTCCCCGTCCATCTCGCTCTCGATCAGCAGGACGCGTGCGCCGATGGCGGTCGTGTCCATCGCCTGCATCGCGTTGGATATGACGTTGAGAAACGCCTGCTGCAAAAGCACCCGGTCTCCCTGGACCGAGGCAAACGGCGCGCCGAGCGCAAGGCTCAGGTGGACGGCGTCGCTCGTCAGTTCCTTTATCTTCATGCGCAGGGCTTCGCTCACCAGCGTGTCGATCACCACTTCGGCGCTCTCGGATTTCGCCTTGCCGAGCAGCAGCCTGACGCGCTTGACCACTTCCGCGGCATGTTCGGTGGCCGTAACGGCATCCTGCAGCGCAGACCTGGCTTCGTCGACATCCGGCGGCGTGCGGCTGATCCAGCGGATGCCGGCCTGCACGAAGGTCATGATCGCCGAGAGCGGCTGGTTGACCTCATGCGCGATGGATGCGGATATTTCCCCGAGCATTGCGGCGCGTGAAGCCTGCTCCAGTTCCTGCCGCGACGCTTCCAACGCCTCCTGGAATTCGTAACGCTCGGTCATGTCGACGATGCTGGCCTGGATGCGGTCCAATCCCTCTCCGTCCGGCGGGAAGCTCAGGGCGACAAGGATCGGGATCATTCTGCCGTCACGGCTGCGAACGACCGTTTCCGTCTGGAACTCGGTCTGCCCTTCGAAGATGCCGACCAGGAACTGGCCAAATCGAGCATCACTGTCGGGCAGGAACTCGTCGAGACGGGTAAAGAACTGGTCCTTGGAGGGAACTGCCATCAGCCTCAGCGCCGTCTCATTGACGTCGGTGATGCGCACGGCTCTGCGCATTCGGGATACGAATTCCGGGTTTTCAGCAATATAGGGTCGCAGATCCATCACGCCGCGATCGCGCAGGGCATCCAGCGTTCCCTTGACCTCGCGGAAATCGTTTTCCCAGATCGCGATGGCAAGGGTCTCGAAAATGGTGCGGTAACGATGCTCGCTGGCTTTCAGGGCGGCCTCGGCTGCCTTGCGGTCGGAGATGTCGACTGCTGTTTCCAGGATCGTCGGCATCGATCCCCGCATGTCGCGCTGCAACCGCCAGCGGCAGAGGACGTCCAGCTCCCGGCCGGCCTTGGTGCGGACCTTCAGTTCGCCTTCCCACTGCCCGGTGGCTTCAAGCGCGGCCTCGGCGGCGGTGCGGGATCGCGGGAAGCCGACCTCGATCAATGCTTCCGCCTTCTGGCCAACAGCCTCTTCCTGCGTCCAGCCGTACAATATCTCGGCGCCATGGTTCCAGTAGATGATCCGCCCGGCCCGGTCGCGCAGGAAGATCGCGTCGCCGGTCATTTCCAGCATGCGGGCCTGTGCTTCCAGGATGGTTCGGTCGCCCACGTTCTTCAGGAGCAGAAGTGTGGTGACGAGATTGGCGGCAAGGCTGAACAGCAGCCGCAGCGTCGATTGGGATTCGGCGTCCGCGCCATGGGAATAGAAAAAACCGACCAGGGTCAAAGCCGCGCAGATGGCGGATGTGCCCCGGACGATGCTCCTGCTCCCCAGGTCTCCAGCCAGCACGATGACGAGGACATAGAGGACGGCGACAGCGCTGGCGAGTGTCGTGAACGTATCTACTGCAAAGATCGCCAGCCCGAGCGCTACGCCGGCGGCCACGCGATAACGCTGGCTGCGCGCGTGTGCGAAGCGGCCGTCGCTGCGGCGCATCCATGTCACCAACTCGCCGTGCAAACCCTGATCCCCATAATAACCTTTCCATCCACGAGGAGACTGGCACATGCATACCGGTCTTGTCGAAGACAGTTGGTTCCCTGCCTATCTAAAATTGCAAAATCTTCGTTGCAGATGCAATATTTTGGGCGGAGAATAGCCTCGCAACAACGGCTTGGTCATCCCTCATTTCCGACAATTGTCGAGCCCGGCCGATGTTTTTGCCCAAGCTGGGGTGACGGCGGGATTGTCCAAGCGGAGACATCCGCACGTTCCCTATTATTCCGACAGGTTTGCCTGCCGGGTCGGGAACGCATCAAGTGCAGTTTCATTCATTGCTTATGTCGGCGGTGCGCCCGTCCGAAAGATCGGAGACAGTACGATGACGAAGAAGCGCCAGGACGCGGAAGACCATCTGCGCGACGGTCTCGAAAGTCTGCCCGAGCCGGTTGACCTCAGCATGCCCACGGCGGAGCCGCCGCATGTGGAGACAGACGAGGATCTGGACGAGGCGCTGCGGGAGACATTCCCCGCCAGCGACCCCCCGGCGTCGCTGCGGACGGCATAATCGATTTCATTTCCAGGAAAGGAAGACGACCATGGATCAATCAACCAAGTCGCGGCGCACTGCTGCCCTGAGAACCCCCACAGGCCTTGGCAGTGAGGCCGTGAAGGATATCTCGGCGGGTGCAACTGCGCTGCTGGCGGATGTGTTTGCCCTCTATCTGAAAACCAAGAATTTCCATTGGCATATGTCCGGCTCGCATTTCCGCGAATACCATCTGCTGCTCGACGACCATGGCGACGAATTGCTGGCAATGACCGATCCTCTTGCCGAACGTGTCCGCAAACTCGGCGGCAATACGCTGCGTTCGATCGGCGACATTTCCCGCAAGCAGCGCATCGCCGACAATGATGCGGATTTCGTTCACCCGCATGAAATGCTGGCCGAACTGCGCGACGATAACGGCAGCCTGATCGCCAGCATGCGGTCGCTGCATGACGTCTGCGACGAGCATGGTGACGTCGCTACCGCCAGCCTGCTGGAAAACTGGATCGACGAAACTGAGAAGCGCGTTTGGTTCCTGTTCGAAACCTTGCGCGACACCAACAACTGACATTTCCATGAAGCGGCATCCGTATTGCGGATGCCGCTTTTTTATTTGATAAATCTGCAAGTTCTGGTTGATGATGCGGCGGGGAGCAGTTGATGCCCGATCTTCCTCTTGATCCGACCGATCCGTGGATCCGGCCGGCGCAGACCTTTCCGTCGCTGACCGACGAAATGATCGACCGGGTCCGTCCTTATGGCGAAGAGGAACTGGTCGAAGAAGACACCTATGTCTTCCGTCGCGGTGATCATTCGATCGATTTCCTGCTGGTGCTGGATGGCGAATTGCAGATGTTCGCCGACAATCCGCTGACCGGGCGGGAGTTTCTCTACAGTTACAAGCGTGGCCAGTTCAGTGGCGAGCAGAACATGTTCACCGGCCGCAGCATCCTGCTCTCGGGCATTTGCCGCGCCGGTTCGCGGGTGGTGCGCGTCAAATACGACAAGTTCCGTTCGCTGATCACCGGCGAACCGGATATCGGCGAGACCATCATTCGTTCCTATATTCTCCGTCGCGCCGGCTTCGTGCGGCATGCCACGGGAGGCGGAATTCTCATAGGGCATCGGGAAAGCGGCGAGCTTCTGGGCATCCAGCGATTTCTCATCCGCAACCTCTATCCCGTCACGCTGATGGATCTTCACGAGTCTCAGGCGACGGAAGTGATGGAGCGGTTCGCCATCAGCACTTCTGAATTGCCGGCCCTGATCACGCCGGACCACGGTGTTCTGAAACGACCGACCAACGAGATGCTGGCTGAAGAACTCGGCCTGTTCGAGCCGCCGGATGAGGGCGCCGTCTATGACGTCGTCGTGCTGGGCGCCGGCCCGGCCGGGCTCGCATCGGCTGTCTATGCGGCGTCGGAAGGTCTCAAGACGCTCGTCGTCGAAACCATGGCGCCCGGCGGCCAGGCCGGGACATCGTCGAAGATCGAAAACTATCTCGGCTTCCCGACCGGCATTTCCGGGCTGGCGCTTGCCGGGCGCGCGCATATCCAGGCGCAGAAATTCGGCGCGCGTCTTTGCGTATCGCGAAGTGCGGCTTCGCTCGATTGCTCCAAGGCTCCCTATGTGGTCGGGCTTAGCGATGGCCGGGAGGTCACTGCCAAAACCGTGGTCGTCGCCACCGGCGCGCGTTACCGCAAGCTCGACATACCGGATTACGCCAGGTTCGAAGGGCAGGGCATCCAGTATGCGGCAACCGCGATGGAGGGGCAGATCTGCACCGGCCACGAGGTGGTCATCGTCGGCGGCGGCAACTCCGCCGGCCAGGCGGCGGTGTTCCTGTCGCGCACCGCGCGTCACGTGCACATGCTGGTCCGCAACAAGATCTCGGCGACCATGTCCGACTATCTGGTTCAACGCATACGCATTTCTCCTCACATCACGCTTTGCGAGGGCTGCGAGGTCACCGAACTCTCGGGAGAGAAGTCGCTCGAGGCGGTTGCGTGGGTTGATCGGTCGACCGGCGAGACATCCCGTTGCAATGCCTCCAGCATCTTCGTCATGATCGGCGCCGAGCCGAATACGGACTGGCTCGACGGATGCCTGGAACTCGACCGCAGCGGGTTCATCTGTACCGGGATGTCGTCGGAAGACGCGACCCGGCATCCTTACGCTTCCAGCAAGCCGGGTGTCTTTGCCGTCGGCGATGTCCGTGCCGGATCCGTCAAGAGGGTCGCGTCGGCCGTGGGGGAAGGATCGGTCGTCGTCGCAGCCATTCACCAGTATCTCGCGACCGCCCATTGAGGCAGCCAGCCGTGCTGGTTCAGGCGTATCGCGGGATAGGTCCGACCTGCGGGGTCTGGTCGGGAAGGTCGACGATTTCCTCGTCGATGTAGCACCAGCCCCAGCCTTCCGGCGGATCATATCCTTCGATGATCGGATGGCGGGTCTGCCGGAAATGCACCGTCGCGTGCTGGCCCTCGGACTGATCGCAGCAACCCACGTGGCCGCATTCGCGGCAAAGGCGCAGATGCACCCATGTCATGCCTTGTTCGAGGCATTCTTCACATCCGCGCGTCTTCGGTGTCACCGTCCTGATGAAGTTGTGATGCGTGCACATGAAAGGCCTCGCTCGTCTCAGCCACCGGGCTGGGTTGCTTTCTCGATACAGTCGATGAGGATATCAACCTTGAAGGGTTTGGGAAGCACGTGCACGTCATGACCGAGCTTCAGGCGCTCCACTTCGTCGGAAAAGGCCGTAACGAAAATGAACGGCACCTTACTGCCGCGAGAGGTGAGCGTCTGGAAGAGATCGATGCCACTCATGCCGTCCATATGCACGTCGGATACGATGCAGGCGCAATCAACCGCGGTCGAGGCGAGAAAGGATTCAGCCGATGCGAAGGCGCGAGGCTCATATCCCAGCGACCGCAGCAGACTGCTGATTCCACGCCGAATATTTTCCTCGTCGTCGATGATCGAGATGATTGCGGGCGCTTTCAAAGAGGGTAACCAATCTCCGGAGGATCCGGCTTTTTAGAATTTACCCAAATATGCGTCGCGACACGGGAAAGTTAAATTATACGCGGGTTTATTTACCCAGATTTGGATAGGAAAGGCCGAGAAGCTCCGCCATTTTTACCAGATCTGCGAAAGTCTTGGCGCTCATCTTGCGGCTCACCTTGCCCCGATGAATCTTCACGGTGATCTCACTCAGGCCAAGCTCGCCGGCGATCTGTTTGTTCATCAGGCCGGCGGTTGCCATCGCCATGATTTGCCGCTCGCGTGGAGAGAGCTGGTTGAAGCGGAGCCTGATGTCGGATTCCGTTCTGCTCGATCCCAGAAATGCGCTGTGCTTCTCGACAGCTGAAGCAACGGCGTCGAGAATATCCTGGTCACGGAACGGCTTTGAGAGAAAGTCCGCTGCCCCGGCCTTCATGGCTCGAACTGTCATCGGGATATCGCCGTGCGCGGTTACGAATATGACCGGCAGGTTGACGCCGCGGTCGGTCAGCCGCTGCTGAAAGTCGAGGCCGCTGGTGAACGGCAGCCTGATATCCAGTATCAGGCAGCTGGCGTGGGGCAGGCTGTTATCTTCGTAAAGATCGAGCGCGCTGGAGAACGTGCGCACCTGATATCCGACGGAACGCAGCAATGTATCGAGCGACTGACGGATCAGCGGTTCATCGTCGACCACCAAAATGATTGGGCTTTCCGTCATGTTTTCATTATCGGCGACGCGTTCACGATTTCAGCTTCGCCACCCTATGCGGTGGTTTTGGAGGCAAGCAATAATACCGAGGTATATGCCCCTAAAACTCAGGTGTCCCAAAACGCCCTTCATGTACAATATCGAAACGATGCAACGCCCCTCAATATGGACCCGTCATAATTCAACAGGTCCCTAGGAGAGCGATCATGTCCGCCACTGCCGCTGTTGTAAGTCGCCACGTTCGTCCGCTCGAAATGAGCGAAATTCACGCCGTCCTTTCCAACGATAATATTTCGGAAAATTTGTCCGGTGGTCAACATGCCGTCCTTGGCGAAAGCCGCGGCGCCCATCTGCATCTGCTCGATATTGCCCAGCAGCCATCCGCGCCACCGGCCCAATCGGCCATTACAGGCGGTCTTGCGCCCTGGCAGGTCAAGAAGGTGAAGCAGTACATAGGTGCCCGCATCTCCCACGGCATTCCGCTGGACGAACTGGCACAGCAGGTCAGGCTCAGCACCAGCTATTTCTCGACGGCCTTCAAGGCGACTTTCGGCATTTCCCCGCACAGCTATATCGTCGCCTGCCGCGTGGAACATGCCAAGCAGCGCATGCTCAACACCGAAGCGCCGCTTTGCGAGATTGCGCTCGACTGCGGACTGGCCGACCAGTCGCATCTTTCGCGGGTTTTTCGCCGCGTGACCGGCACAACCCCGAGCGCATGGCGGCGCCATGCCGTGCAGCCCGAGGCAGCCCTCGCATTCCTTCAATAATTCGAGCTATTTCCTGCAGGGACGCTGCATCTGCCGCGATGGCATGCAGTGCCCTCAGGGCGTGCTTTGCGGTGGCGGTAAACGCTCTCTCGCTCGCGCCCTAACGATTTGTGCACCAAATCTGCACATCTTTCCTCCGAAGCGATCGATTACGGAACTACTTAAAGTCGAATGCGTTAAAAGAGGCGGTCGGGGCTGGCATATACTCGCACGAGAGCCAGCAAATTGGGTGCAGCGCAAGAATGACGTTTGTCCGCGCACCCGGTAGGACGGATTATGGCTGAGGACTTGTCAGTTCAGTTGCTCCTGGTCGAGGACGACCATTTGCTGCGACTGGACGCGGAAGAATTGCTTACGGAAAACGGTTTCACGGTGACGTCCGTCTCGACGGGCGAAGAGGCGTTCGCGCTTCTCGATGATGCTTCCTCTCAATTTGCAGGTGTGATCACCGATATACGGCTCGGCAAGGGCGCCAATGGCTGGCAGGTCGGCCGACACGCGCGCGAACGCTTCGCAGCCATTCCGGTGGTCTATGTCACTGCCGATAGCGCGGCGGAATGGACCTCGCATGGTGTGCCGAACAGCATTTTGGTGCAGAAGCCCTTCGTGCCGGCACAGCTGATTGCCGCGATCAGCGGACTTCTCAACAACGCCAGCATGGCAAATTCCGGATAGGCTTTCGTTTCACGCTATGTCTGCGTGACGGCTGCGGTCCTGATCGACGTCCTCTCAGCTCGGCGCCTTCGGAGCTCGACCAGGATGATGGCGATGATCGTGACTGCGATCAGGATGACAGCCAGAGCGTTGATCGTCGGCGTGATGCCGCTTCTGACCTTCGAAAAGACATAGACCGTCAGCGTGTCGTAAGGACCGCGGGTGAACAGCGTGACGTTGAAATTCTCGATCGACTGGAAGAAGGCGATGGCGGCACCCGCGCCGAGCGCCGGATAGAGATGCGGCAGCAGGATGCGTCGCACCACCTGCGCATGGCTGGCGCCGAGATCGAGCGCGGCCTCCTCAAGTGACCGGTCGAAGCTCTGCAGTCGCGCCAGCACCAGAAGCATCACGAAGGCCGAAATGTAGGATACCTGTCCCAGCACCGAGAGATGCAGGCCTGGTGCAACCGACACCGTATTCCAGAAGAGAAGCGTGGAAATGCCAATCACAGCGCCAGGGATCAGGATCGGCGCGACCATCATGCCGTAGAGTGCGGTGCGGGCGACGCCGGCGACGCTGTTGAGGAGGATGGCGGCTGCCGTGCCGATCGGGACCGATAGCGCCACCACCGCCACCGCGACGAAAATGGTGTTGCGGAACGCGTTCAGGAGGCGGGCGTCGTTCCAGAGCTCTATGAACCAAGTCCAGGTGAAGCCCTGCCAAGGATAGACGGAGGGGAAGCGGCTGTCGTTGAAGGCTGCGCCGCCCATGATGACGAGCGGCAGCAGCATGTAGGCCAGGAAGAGCCAGAGATAGAGACGGAATAGCCAGTCAGACTTCTGTGTCACGGCAGCCTCACTTCGCTATGTCGGAAAGCTTGACCCTGAAAATCTTCATTACCACCGTGACGAAGACCGTGCAGAGGATCAGCAGCAGGAAGGCGTAGGCCGAGCCAGTGTTCCAGTCGAGGGATTCGAACATCCATTGCTGGATGATCTCGGTGAACCAGCGGGAGTTGGTCGAGGCGAGCAGGGTCGGCACGAGGATCGAGCCGGCCGAGAGCATGAAGACCATGACGGAGCCGGAGGCTATGCCGGGCTTGGCATGGGGCAGCACCACCCGCCAGTGAATGCGCCACCACGGCGCGCCGAGATCTTCTGCCGCCTCGATCTGGTTGGTGTCGAGCGACTGGATGGCGTTATAGACCGGGAAGAGCATGAACAGGACATAGGTGTAGACGAGTCCGATGATCACGCTGCGAAAGCCGGTCATCCAGCGGATCGGCCTCTCGATGATGTCGAGATTGATCAGCAGGAAGTTCAGCGGTCCCCTGAGCGACAGGATGATGAACCATGCGAAGGATCGCATGATCTCGCTGACCCAGAGCGGAATGGTGAGGATCAGGAACAGTGTCGGCAGGCTTCTGACGGAGACCTTCTTCGCCAAATAGTAGGCAAGTGGATAGGCGATCAGGAAACAGATCACCGTGACCACGCAGGAATAGAGAATGGTCGAGACGAAGACCGTGATGTGGATCGGGCTGCGTACGAAGGTCATGTAATTCTTGAGCGTATAGACATCCTTCGGTCCGCCCATTTCCACCACCGGCAGGTAGGGCCTGAACGAGTTCTCGAACAGGTAGAGGTTCGGCAGGATGACCAGGACCAGAAGCCAGAAGACCACCAGAATGCAGATGAGCGTGGTCAGCGGCAGGCCGTAACGGCGCAGGAGATCGCTCATGCTGCCTGATCCGCCCTGGCTTCGTCGGACAGGATCATCGCGCGATCCCGGTCGAAGATGGCGAACATCTGTTCGCCGCGTGCCGGAACGGCGCTGCTGCCGTCGTTGCGCGCTTCGGACACGATGATGCGGCCCGCCTTGTCCTGCGTGTGGATGGAGATGAAATTGCCTTCGAAGGCGATGTCCGTCACCTGCACCGGCAGCGAGTTGTGGTCGGTGGCGGCCTTTGTGAGGCGCACGTGTTCCGGACGGACATAGAGTTTCGGATCGCTGAGATCGCCGGGGCCGAGCCTGCCGTGGAAGGCGCCGTCATCGCTGACGAATGTGCCATGCGTGCCGTTGCGTTCCGCGAGGCGGCCGCTGAAGATGTTGTTCTCGCCGACAAAGGAAGCGACGAAGCCGTTCGCCGGGTTTTCGTAGATTGCGCGCGGCGGGGCCGCTTGCTGCAGGCGCCCGTGGGACATGACCGCCACCCGGTCGGACATGGCAAGCGCCTCGCCCTGGTCATGGGTAATGTAGATGAAGGTCACTTGGGTGCGCTTCTGGATCGTCCTGAGTTCGGTGCGCATGTGTTGGCGCAGCTTCAGGTCGAGTGCCGAAAGCGGCTCGTCCAGCAGCATGACCGAGGGTTCGACGGCAAGAGCCCGGGCGATCGCGACGCGCTGCCTCTGGCCGCCGGAAAGCTGGCCGACCGACTTGTCGGCGGCATTCGGCAGGTCGACCAGCGCCAGCAGTTCCTCGGCGCGCTTGCGTCTGGCCTTCCTGTCGATGCCACGTACCTCCAGCCCGAAGGCGATGTTTTCCCAGACCGGCATGAGTGGAAACAGCGCCAGGTTCTGGAAAATCAGCGCCGTCGGCCGCTGGTTCGGCCGCTGGTCGCGCATGTCCCTGCCGCCGATGCGCACGACGCCCTTGGTAGGGGATATGAAACCGGAGACCATTCTCAGAATGGTGGTCTTGCCGCATCCGGACGGCCCGAGGAAGGAGAAGAATTCTCCAGCCTGAATATCTACCGATACGTGGTCCACCGCGCGAAATCCGCCGAAATCCGCGCAAACGTCCTGTAGCTCAACACTGGCACTCATATCGACCGCTTTTCCTCTGTATCCGTCCGGATGCTGCATGTGCCGCGCCTGCCGGGGCCGAATTGGTCCAGGCAGGCGGGCTCAGTGCGTCGTCAGGCTGCCCTCAGGCGGCCTTGTACTTGTCGGCATATTCGCCGCGCTTGGCGAGGAACCAGGCGGTCTGGTCGGGCCACCAATACATCTTGGCGACTGCGTCGCCGGGGAAGCTCGACTTGTAATATTCTGAAACCGAGGCATCCATCTTGTCGATGCCGCCCTTGCCGACCGGGTTGGCGGAGAAAGCTGTGGCCCAGAGTGCCGAGCCATCTGCCGTCGACACCCATTTGGCGAATTCGTGGGCCTGCTCGACATTCTTGGCGTTCTTCATCAGCACCAGACCCTGGTTCCAGGCGAACGCGCCTTCCTTCGGCGCGAGGTAACCGTAGCCATCCTTGGCGAGGTTGAAGCCGGTCGAATCCCAGCAGAGGCCAAGCGCTGCGCCGTTGGTGCGGAAGGCAGCCTGAGCGTCGTTCTCGCCGTTCCAGAACTGCACCACGTTGGTCTTGGCCTTGACCGCCTCGGCTAGCGCGATATCCCACAGCTCGACCATGGTCGCCTCGTCCTTGTAGCTGTCGATCCACGGCTTCGGCAGCTTGCCTTCGGCATCCAGCCAGCGGCCCATGGCGGCAAGTGCGGAATGGCCGCGGACGGTCACGTTGACATCGGGATTGAAAAGGTCGGCGAGGCTCGCCTTGCCGTATTCCGTCGGGAATTCGGCCTTCGAATAGACCAGCGCCTCGGTGCCCCAGACGGAGGGGACGATCATGCGCTTGCCGTCGATCGTCGCGCGTTCGCCGGCCGAGCCATCGGCCAGGCCTTCGGCATAGTTGTCGAGTGCCAGCTTGGTCGTGTCCCAGCCCTGGATCAGGCCGTTGGCATTCCAGGCGGAGACACGGTCGAGCGTCGGCTCGACAATGTCGGATGCGCCGGTCTCGAGCGAGATCTTGCCCTGTGCGAACATCGTGTCCTGGTCGGGCTGTTCGGTGAAATTCACCTTGATGCCGGTCGCTTTCTCGAAGGCGGGAAAGACCTTTTCGACCATGCCCGGATAGCCGGCCCAGCCGGTAAAGTTCACCGTGCCGGATGAGGCGAGCGCGCTTGAGGAAATGACGGCCGGTGCCGCCAGGATGCCGGCGCCGATGGCGGAGGATTTGAGGATCGTGCGACGTGTAAGCGGTGATTTCAGAATGCTCATCGGAGTGCTCCCGGTTTGATGACCATTGTTCATGTACCCGCCGGTTTCCCGGACTTGTCTTCGTAATCGGCTGCAATGGATTTGCTGCCGGCAGTCTGCATTTCGAATGTCAGAAGCATGCAATTACGATCAGTCCTACGTCCCAAATCCTCCCGCTACTTGGCCATTGCAGGCGATGCCTGGGTCGGTGTTCCTGTCTGTGACGCTCCGGCTTTTCCACCACGAAGGCTGACGACCTCCGCCATCACGCAGAGCAGTTCGAACATGACGGTGATGCCGAGAAAGGCGGTCGCGCCGCTCTGGTCGAAGGGAGGAGAGACCTCCACCATGTCGGCTCCGACGATGTTGAGACCACGCAGCGCACGCACGACCTGCAGCGCCTGATAGCTGTTCGGTCCGCCGATTTCGGGCGTGCCGGTTCCGGGTGCGAAGGCCGGATCGATGAAGTCGATGTCATAGCTGACATAGGTCTCGTCGGTTCCGGCGATCTCGCGTGCCTCGACCATCACGTCATCGACGCCACGGGCATGAAACTCCTCGATCGGGATGACGCGGATGCCGACGGCATCGGCGAAATCGCGGTCCTCGAAGTCGTAAGCCGGACCACGGATGCCGATCATGCAGACGCGCTTGGGATCGAGCAGGCCTTCCTCGACCGCGCGTCGGAACGGGGTGCCGTGGGTATATTTGAAACCGCCGAAATAGGAATGGAAGAGATCGGTATGGCTGTCGAAATGGATCATGCCGAGCGGCCTGTCGCGGCCGAGCGAACGAAGGATCGGCAAGGACGACAGATGATCGCCGCCGGCGGTCAGCGGCATGATGCCGGCCGCCTGGACCTTGTCGTAGAAGGCGGTGATCCGCCGCATGGAATCCTCGACATCGGCCGGGTTCGGGCCGACGTCGCCGAGATCGGCGCAGCGCGCAAGGTCGTAGGGGCGGATCCTGGTCGCGCCGTTCTGGTGGCGCACCATGGAGGAGAGATCGCGCAATTGGCGCGGCGCGTGGCGAGGGCCTGGACGGTTGGTCGTTCCGCCATCCCACGGCACACCGATCAGGCCTATCTCCACATCGCTCAGGCGTGCGTCGTCCAGCGCAATGTGCGGCAGGCGCATGAAGGTCGCGATGCCGGCAAAACGCGGCAGATCGACCCCCGAGATCGGGTGGAAGTCTGATGTCGTCATCCAGTTCCCCTGGCAGTTCCCCGGCGGCTTTGCCGCTCATGTTGAGGGCGAGCTAACCATGTCCGATGGCGGCTGACAACGGCATATTGACCAGAAAACTGTCCGCCTCGGTGAATTCAGCACGAGGTTGCAGGCTATTGTGCAAATGCGGAAAAATGATGCGTATGGTGCCTATTCTTTGGGATGCATCGGTGGCCAGGAAGGCTTAGTTCTCCGCCTGTTTCAGCCAATCGGTGCAAAGTAACCGGAATTCGCTCCGGTCGGCTTGGCAGGCCGGGTGGAAACGATCTAGGCCTTTCGGATGATAGCCGAAGGGGTGATTTGATGAACGACAGGACAGTGCTCGTAACCGGTGCAACGGCCGGATTCGGAGAGGCGATCTCCCGCCGGTTTTCCAAAGAGGGCTGGAAGGTCGTGATCACGGGGCGGCGCAAGGACAGGCTCGACAGATTGGTAGAGGAACTCGGCGGTGCGGACCGCGCCCATGCCCTGCCGTTCGATATCCGCGAAGAAGCGGCGACGGCTGCGGCGATTGCCAGCATCCCGGCAGGTTTTTCCGATATCGACGTGCTGGTCAACAATGCGGGACTTGCTCTCGGCACCGGGCCTGCTCAGGATTGCGATCTCGACCAGTGGAAGACGATGATCGATACCAACATCACCGGGCTCGTCACCATCACGAGGCTCATGCTGGAGCAGCTGATCAAGAGCCGGGGCCTGATCGTCAACCTGGCTTCCGTCGCGGCCAACTGGCCTTATCCGGGCGGCAATGTCTACGGCGGGACGAAGGCTTTCGTCCGGCAGTTTTCGCTCGGCCTTCGCAGCGATCTTTCGGCCAAGGGCGTGCGCGTCACCTCGATCGAGCCGGGCATGTCGGAAAGCGAGTTCACGCTGGTGCGCACAGGCGGAGACCAGGCGGCCTATGACAAGCTCTATGGCGGTGCCAACCCGCTGCAGCCGGAAGACATCGCGGAGACGATCTATTGGGTGTCGTCGCTGCCGGCGCATGTCAACATCAACAGCCTGGAGATCATGCCGGTCAGCCAGTCCTGGGCGCCGTTCCAGGTGCATCGGGAGGGGACGTAGGGGCAGTCTCCACCCTTTTCCCTGTAAGCCTAAGGCTTCGCCCACGGTATGTCACAGGGATCCAGCGGCCAAGTCCTTGGGCCGGTGAGACCTCCTCACGGCGCAGACGCGCCGTGGCTGGATTCCTGTGACAAGCACAGGAATGAGGGAGAGCCAGAGATCGCCGCGCTGCCCTCTGCAAACACAAAAAAGGGGCTCTCTCGAAGCCCCTTCTTCATTTCACTCAAAAACCTTGGTCAGCGCCTTGTCTATCGCACCGGTGATCTGGTCGATCTCGGCGGCATTGATGATCAGCGGCGGGCTCATGCAGAGCGTATTGTTGAGGCCGGGGACCGAGCGGTTGGTGGCGCCGATGATGACGCCCTGTGCAAGGCAGTCGGCGGTTACGGCCTGGACCATCTTTTCCGGTGCCGGTTCCTTTGTCTCGCGATCCATAACGAGCTCGGCGCCGCAGAACAGGCCGAGGCCTCGCACGTCGCCGATGACCTTGTGGCGGCTCTGGAGTTCGCGCAGATTGTTCATCAGGCGCTCGCCCATGTTGAGCGTGTTTTCAAGCAGGCCTTCGTCCTCGATGATGCGCATGTTTTCAAGTGCGGCCGCCGGGCCGGATGTGCAGCCACCGAAGGTGGAGATGTCGCGGAAATAGGACATGGGGTCCGACGGATCGTCCTTGAACATCTCGAAGACCTTCTCGGTCGTCACGGTGCAGGAGATCGCCGCATAACCGGATGCGACGCCCTTCGCCATGGTGACGAAATCGGGCTCGATGCCGAAATGCTGGTAGCCGAACCATTTGCCGGTGCGGCCCATGCCGCAGACGACTTCATCGATATGCAGCAGCACGTCGTATTTGCGGCAGATTTCCTGCACGCGCTGCCAGTAGCCCTTGGGCGGCACGATGACTCCGCCACCGGCTGTCACCGGCTCGAGGCAGAGAAGGCCGACGGTTTCCGGGCCTTCGCGGAGAATGACTTCCTCGATCGCATCGGCGGCCCTGATGCCGTAATCCTCGATGTCGCCCCACTGGCTGCGATATTCGAGGCAATGCGGTACCTCGACGAAGCCCGGAGGCATCGGGCCATACTGTTCGCGGCGTTCCTGCTGGCCGGCGGCAGCAAGCGTGCCGATCGTCGTGCCGTGATAATCACGCTCGCGATAGAGGATCTTGTATTTGCCGCCATTGTGCTTCCGGTGCGCGATCTGGCGCACCATCTTGAACACCTTCTCGTTGGCTTCCGAACCGGAGTTGGAATAGTAGACGCGGGTCATGCCCGGCATCTTGGCGATCAGCTTTTCCGCGTAAAGGGCGGCGGGAACATTGCCGGCAGCGCCGGCGAAATAGTTGAGCTTGACCAGCTGGTCGCGAACGGCATCGGCGATCGTCGTGCGGCCATAGCCGACATTGACGGTCCAGACGGCGCCCGAGACGGCATCGAGATATTCCTTGCCCGTCGCGTCCCACACTTTCGTGCCCTTGCCCTCGACATAGATTTTGGGATCGACGCTCTCATACTGCTTGTGCTGCGAGAGATGATGCCAGACATGGGCGCGGTCGGCCTCGATGACGGCCTGGATATCGTTGGGGCGCGAAGCGACGTTCATGATGTTCCCTCTGTTTTGCATGCGCGGCCTTTGAATGAATTCGCGTCGAAGCGATCCGGTGGCCCGCGCCTGCCCCCATGAAAGAGCGGTTCGTGTCCTGTGTCAAAGGATTTGCGTTGTGATCGTCGGCCGTTTCGTTGCGGACGTAACGGGTCCTGGCGATGCTTGCCGAGGCCGTCGTCGCCGGTAGTCGGCAGCGTCCCGGCTTCCTGAGTGAATTCGAGGAAAAAACGAATGCGGAGCGTACTGCGGCTAGCTTAATCGGCTTCCGGTTTTGCCGCCAATCCCCTAGGAATACATGGGCCCGGGAGTGAGGGGCCGAATGACCAGGAGGAAGAATTGAAGATCACCAAGCTGGAAACGGTGCGTGTCGCCGAGCGGAGCAATCTGCTCTGGGTTCTGGTTCACACCGACGAGGGCATTACCGGGTTGGGAGAGACCTTTTTCGGTGCCGAAACGGTCGAGAGCTATATCCATGAATATGTCGCGCCGCGCGTCATCGGCCGCGATCCGCTGGCGATCGATCTTCTGGCGCAGGAACTGGTCGGCTATGTCGGCTTCCGTTCGTCCGGGGCGGAAGTGCGCGGCAATTCGGCCTTCGATATCGCGCTATGGGACATTTTCGGCAAGTTCACCGGCCAGCCGATCGCGCAGCTGCTCGGCGGTTTTTCGCGCAAGGAAATCCGCACCTACAATACCTGCGCGGGAACGGAATACATCAAGAAGGCGACCGGGCAGACGACGGCCAATTACGGCCTCTCCACCGGCAAGGACTATGACGACCTCAACGGCTTCCTGCATCGCGCCGACGAACTGGCGGAATCGCTGCTTTCCGAAGGCATCACGGCGATGAAGATCTGGCCGTTCGACCAGGCGGCGGAAAAGACCAAGGGGCAATATATCTCGTCTGCCGACCTGAAGGCGGCGCTCGAACCCTTCGAAAAGATCCGCAAGGCCGTCGGCGACAAGATCGATATCATGGTCGAGTTCCATTCCATGTGGCAGCTCCTGCCGGCGATGCAGATCGCCAAGGCGCTGACGCCCTACGGCACGTTCTGGCATGAAGACCCGATCAAGATGGACAGCCTTTCCAGCCTCAAGCGTTATGCCGAAGTATCGCCGGCACCGATCTCTGCTTCGGAAACACTCGCAACCCGCTGGGGTTTTCGCGATTATCTCGAAACCGGCGCTGCCGGCATCGTCATGCTCGACATTTCCTGGTGCGGTGGCCTGTCGGAATCGCGCAAGATCGCCTCGATGGCGGAAGCCTGGCACCTGCCGGTCGCGCCGCATGACTGCACCGGTCCGGTCGTGCTCTGTGCTTCGACCCACCTGTCGCTCAATGCTCCGAATGCCTTGGTTCAGGAAAGCGTGCGCGCCTTCTACAATACGTGGTATCGCGATCTCGTCACCGCGCTGCCGGAGGTGAAGAACGGCATGATCACCGTGCCGCCCGGTCCTGGTCTCGGCATGGAGCTGAACCCGGATCTGGACAAGGTCTTCACTGTCGGTCGTCGGTTCTCCGACGCCTCGACCCTATAGGTACATTCGAAATGCAGATTTCTTCCGCATCCGGTCTCCGGAGCATGTCTGTCGCCGGGCCGGCCATCATGCTGCTCGGCATGCTGATGTTCGCGCTCAACGATACGATGGGCAAATGGCTTGTCGCCAGCTACGGGCTGGGCCAGGTCGTCTTTCTGCGCAGCCTGGCTGCTCTCGTCATCCTCGTGCCGCTTGTCTGGATGGCCGGCTTGCCGGCGCTTCGACAGGCGGAACGGCCCTGGATGCAGTTCGCCAGGGTGGTCTGTTCCACGGCGGAAGTATTCTGCTTCTATTATGCGGTCATGTATCTGCCGCTCGCCGACGTGATGACCTACTGGCTTGCGGCACCGATCTATGTCGCAGCGCTGTCGCCGCTTCTCCTCGGAGATCACGTCGGGTGGCGGCGCTGGACGGCGATCGCCGTCGGCTTCGTCGGGGTCATCATCACGCTGGAGCCGTCGGCTGCGATGTTCACCATGCCAGCGGTGATCTCCATCATCGGCAGCGGTGCCTTCGCCTTCATGATGATCTCGGGGCGCTTCCTGCGTAACACGCCGGATTCAACGCTCGTCTTCTTCCAGGTTGGTGGAGCAGGGTTGGCGGGCCTCTTCTTCGCACCTTTCGACTGGGCGCCGATCCAGTCGGGCTTCGATCTCAGCCTGCTCGCGCTTCTCGGCATCGTCGCGATGGCGGCGCATATGCTGGTCAACCGCGCCCTGAAGATCTCGGATGCGGCGACCGTCGCGCCGCTTCAATATACGCTTCTGCTCTGGGCGGTTCTCTTCGGCTGGATGTTCTTCGGTGACGTGCCGCGGCTCAGCATGGTTGTTGGCGCGGCCCTGATCGTCGCTTCCGGCCTGTTCATCTTCGTCCGCGAGCAGATGCTGAAGAAGCGGGACAAGGTTCTTCCTGCTATCCCCGAGTAGAAACGAAGAAGCCCGCGCCGGCGGGGCGCGGGCTTCATTCGCAGCAGATGACCGAAACGCTGTTTCGGATCAGTTGCCGCGGATGGTCTTCAGTTCTGCGAGAATGCCATCGACGACGTCGGCGCCGATCTGGTCCTTGTGCTTTTCGTAGACGACCATGGACTTTTCGCGGATGCGGGCCTGCTCTTCCGGCGAGAGCTGGTTCACTTCGAGGCCTGCTTCCTTGATCTTTTCCAGCGACTTCTTGTTCAGATCGGCGATGACCTGACGCTCGACGTCGCGACCGACGACCGCGCAGTCACGCAGGGCTGCCTGCTCTTCCGGTGCGTAGGAGTTGAAGATCGGCTTGGAGAAGAGGAAGAGGAACGGCGTGTAGGCGTGGTTCGTCTCGGTGATGTATTTCTGCACTTCGAAGAATTTCGAGGTGTCGATCGTCACATAGGGGTTTTCCTGCGCGTCGATCGCCTTGGTTTCCAGCGCCGAGTAGATTTCGCCGAAGGCCATCGGGGTGGCGTTGGCGCCGAGGTTCTGGAAGGTGTCGAGGAAGATGTTGTTCTGCATGACGCGAACCTTCATCCCCGAGAAGTCTTCCCACTTGGTGACCGGGTGCTGGGAATTGGACAGGTTACGGAAGCCGTTTTCCCAGTAGGCCAGGTTGACGAGGCCGGCAGCGTCCAGCTTCTCGTTCATGGTGTCGCCGAACTTGCCGTCGAGAACCTTGTAGGCTTCGTCGGCATTCTGGAACAGGAAGGGCAGGTCGAACACGCCAAGCGCCGGGATGATGCCGACGAGCGGCGAGGACGAGGTGACGACGGCTTCCTGGACGCCCGAACGCAGCGCCTGGGTTGCCTGAAGGTCGCCGCCGAGCGCGCCGCCCCAGAATGCGGTGAGCTTCAGCTTGCCGCCGGACTTCTCATCTAGGCATTCCTGCATGGCCTTGATGCCGTTGCCAACCGGGTGATCGGCATTGATGCCGTTAGAGACGCGGATATTGCGGCTCTGGAATTCGGCGAATGCCGGTGCCGTGCCCGAGCAGGCGATCGCGAGCGCGGTGGTAGCAAAAAGCAGTTTCTTCATAGTAGGTCCTCCCAATTGGACGTTAACTTGAACAGGTTGACGGTCAGGCGATCAATGCAGCCACCGTGCCGGCACGATCACCAGATCGGGGAACAGCACGAGCAGGAACAGCACGATCGTCTGGGCAAGAAGGAACGGCCAAACCCCGGCCGTCACCTTTCCGAGCGGGATCCTCCCGACCCCACTCACGACGTTGAGCACCACGCCGACCGGCGGCGTGATGAGGCCGATGCAGTTGTTCATGATGAACAGCACACCGAAATAGACCGGGTCGATGCCCGCCTGCTTGACGATCGGCATCAGAACCGGCGTCAGGATCAGGATCGTCGGCGTCAGGTCGAGCGCGGTGCCGACGACCAGGACGAGGACCATGATGGCGAACATCAACAGGATCGGACGGTCGATCAGCGGCTCGATATAGCTGGTGATCTCAGCCGGAATGTTGGCGGCGGTGATCAGCCAGGCGGAGACGAGCGCCGCGCAGACCAGGAACATGATGACCGAGGTCGTCTTGGCGGCCTGCAGGATGACGCGGGGCAGGTCGCGCGGCTTCAGTTCGCGGTAGATGAACATGCCGACGAACAGGGCATAGACCGCCGCGACGACAGCGGCTTCGGTCGGCGTCACGACGCCGGCCTTGATGCCGCCGAGGATGATGACCGGCATGCCGAGCGCCCACAGCGCTCGGCCCGTTGCGTTGAGGCGCTCCTTGGCGGTGGTCTTCGGCAGCGCCTGGATGTTGTCCTTGCGCACGACGATCAGCCAGGTGACGACCAGCGACAGGCCCATCAGGATGCCGGGGAAGATACCGGCCATGAAGAGCTGGGTGATCGACACGTTTGCCGCCACGCCGAAGACGATGAAGGCCATCGACGGCGGGATGACCGGGGCGATGATGCCGCCGGCGGCAATCAGGCCGCCGGAACGCGGGATGTTGTAGCCGGCCTTCGCCATCATCGGGATGAGGATCGCGGCGAGTGCCGCCGTATCGGCAGCTGCCGAGCCGGAAATCGATGCCATGATCAGGGCCGCGACGATCGCCACGATGCCGAGACCGCCACGGATGTGACCGACCAGCGCGATGGCGAAATCGATGATGCGCTTCGACAGGCCGCCGGAATTCATCAGTTCGCCGGCAAGGATGAAGAAGGGGATGGCGAGGAGGGTGAAGGTATCGGCGCCGGCGATCATGTTCTGGGCGATGATTTGCGAGTTGAACATGCCCATGTACCACATGAGGATGACGCCGCAGAACATCAGCGAGAAGGCGACGGGTACGCCGATGGCCATGGCTCCGAGCAGGGAGCCGACAAAGACGAGAAGGGTCATATCAGGTGCGCTCCGCCATCTGCTCGATCGTCAGGTTTTCACCGGTAAAGGCCGCAATCTCGTCTTCGGTGACGCGACCAGTGACCAAGCGGAACAGGCGCTCCAGCGAGATCAGCACGCAGCCTGCGCCGGTGAAGAATCCGATGCCGTAGACCCAGGCCATGGAGAGACCGGTCACGGGCGCCGCCATGCTGGAATTGATGGGCAGCTGCACCCAGGTTCCCCAGAAGAAGATCGCGGAACACAGAATGATCGTCATGTTGGAAAGGATCATGCAGGCGATGCGACCCTTGCGGCCGAGCAGGGCCACCAGGGATTCGACGCCGAGATGGGCGTGTTCGCGGAAGGCGACGACGGCGCCGATGAAGGTCAGCCAGACGAAGAAGTAACGCGACATCTCGTCGGAGACGGTGAGGCCCGAGTTGAAGCCGTAACGGAGCACGACATTGCCGAACACCATCAGCGCCATTCCTGCGAGCAGCAGGATGAGCAGGATCTCGAGGAACCTGTAGAACAGATCGATAACTTTGGTCATTTTCTCCTCCCCGATGCCTCCTACATCAGCCCGCGCTGGGCCAGGTTCCTCATCAGTGCCGTTATTCCGAATGTCCATTCGGGGCAGGTGTCGCTGTATTCCACCCGATTGATCAGCCTCCCGAGCGTCGGGGTGGAAATTTCGACGACATCGCCGATCTCATGGGTAAAGCCGAGGCCCTTGCCGCGCCGGTCCTTGACCGGGGCGAACATGGTGCCGAGGAACAGCAATGCTCCGTCGGGATATTGATGATTGCGGTTGAGCAGCTGCGACGCCAGATCTTCCGGAGAGCGGCTGATCGCCTGCATGTGGCTCGAGCCGATCATCTCGAAACCGTCCTCGCCCTTCACGGAGAGGCTGATCTCTGCCGACTTGACGTCGTCGATCGTGAACCTGCCGTCGAACAGGCGGATGAACGGGCCGATCGAGCAGGAGGCGTTGTTGTCCTTGGCCTTGCTGAGCAGCAGCGCCGAGCGGCCTTCGAAATCACGCAGGTTGACGTCGTTGCCGAGCGTCGCGCCGATGATCTCGCCTTTCGAAGTGATGGCGAGCACAACTTCCGGCTCGGGATTGTTCCAGTCCGACTTCGGATGGATGCCGACATTCGCGCCGCAGCCCATTGACGACATCGGCTGCGCCTTGGTGAAGATCTCGGCGTCCGGGCCGATGCCGACTTCCAGATATTGCGACCAGAGGCCCATGTCCTGCAGCAGGCGCTTCACTTCGGCCGCCTTGTCGGAACCGGCGACGAGGCCTTTCAGGTTGTCGCCCAGGACGGGTGCGAGGCGTCCGCGGATTTCCTGGGCGCGCAGCGGATCGCCCTTGGCCTGTTCCTCGATCACGCGCTCGAGCATGCTGTCGGCAAATGTGACGCCGGCCGCCTTGATGGCCTGCAGGTCGGCGGGGGCAAGAAGCTGACCCGTGGCGCCACTGAGGAAATCCTCGAGGCTGCCGAGATCGAGGGAAGACGGAGAGCTCTGCAGCTTGCGGGCGAGATCATCGATCTCCAGAAGCGCGGAGAGCGTCGGCGCCATCGAAGAGAGATCCAGAATACGACCGTTGGACAGAAGCACGGGGCAGGGGCCGCCTGCTGCTTTTGACCACACGCGACCGACCAGCAATGCGTTCGACGCATCGGCCGGCAAAATCATATCAGACGACAGGGCATGCTGATGTGCCAAGAAATCCTCCCATTTTCAGGAGAGAGCCTCCACTCCCTCCGGCATTGTCAGATGTCTGACAACGTTACCACGTTTTTAGTATGACTTTTCCTGCGAGTCCAGCGGCGCTACCAAGCCACTGTTGAAAAACGTTAACTCTGCAACCGGTTCACATCTCCAGCTCGAGGCTGAGCCGCCGCGCTGCGCCTTCCAGATGATGCCGCATTGCAGCCTTGGCTGCCAGTGGATCGCTGCTTGCGATCGCATCTCTGACGGCAACGTGTTCGGCGATCGTGGTCTCGACGATCTCCTCGAGTATGGCCGCGGCGCGTGCCGCATTGATCGCGATGTGAATTCGTTCGGCGATGAAGCCGACGAATTGCTGGAAATAGTCGTTGTGGGTCGCAGCCGCCACGACCTTGTGGAAGGCGAGATCGGCGACGATGCCCTGGTCGGTCCATTTCTCAGCACCAGTCATCAGGGCGAGAGCTTCGTCCAGCTTGGCGAGATCCGCCGGCGAATGATGGAGGGCCGCGAGACCGGCTGCTTCCGTCTCGAGCGCAAACCGGACCTGAAACAGGCTGCGGAACGTCTCGCGGTCACCGAGATGGCCGGCTTCGATGCGGATCGACTGCCGCGTTTCAAGCTCAGTCGCGAAGGCACCGACACCCTGGCGTGTCTCGACCAGGCCTTCATTGCGCAGTTGCGCGATCGCCTCGCGCACGACGGACCGGCTGACGCCGAACGTGCTGGCAAGGATATGTTCCGTCGGCAGCTTCTGCCCCGGCCGGATACGTCCGTCAGCGATCTCCTTGCCGATTTCCGCGGCGATGCGGATCGGCAGATGCTCGCTTCTCTTGATCTGGGTGAAATCGGCCATGGCGGTTCCTGACGATTATGCCGGCTCGCGAATAGCCGTGCCGATGTCGATCTGGCAATGGGGGTTGAGAAGCAGGTCGGGGTCGATCGCCTTCTTGATCGCCACCAGCAGGCCACGCTTGGTCTCCGACAGGCGCTCCTCGAAGTCGTCGCGCTTCAGGCGGCCGATGCCATGCTCGGCACTGATGCTGCCCTGGTACTTGTCGACCACGACATTGACGACCTTCTTGGCCTTGTAGATGCGCTCATGGCGCTCTTCCGGCGTCGAACCATTGGGCGGCAGCACGTTGAGGTGGACATTGCCGTCGCCGACGTGGCCGTAGGACACGCTGATGCAGTCGGGCAGAGCCTCACCGACGGCGGCTTCGGCATCCGCGACGAAGGCGGCGAGCTGGGAGAGCGACACGGAAATGTCGGTGCGCATGTGCGCGCCTCGCTTTGCCTGGCCCTCGTTCATGCCTTCACGGATGAGCCAGAGATTGCGAGCCTGGGACTGGGACGAGGCAATCGTGCCGTCGACGACGAGCCCGTCCTCCATGACCCCTTCGAGGAAGCGCTGCATGAGATCGTCGATGTCGACGAGACCGGAGCCGGAGATCTCCATCAGCACGAAGGCCGGATAGTAGCCGGAAAGCGGGATCGGCAGATCCGGCATCGCCTCCTGCGCCAGTGTGAAGGCGAGCGGGGGCATGAATTCGAAGGCCGACATCAGGTCGCAGCAGTCGCGTCGCGCGCGGCGATAGAGCGTGATGGCGTCATCCAGCGAGTTGAGGGCGAGGAGCGCGGTGGCGACATTATCCGGATAGGGCGTGAGTTTCACCGACACGGCGGTGATGATGCCGAGCGTGCCTTCGGCCCCGATGAACAGCTGCTTGAGGTCGAGGCCGCGATTATCCTTGCGCAGCGTCGAAAGTCCATCGAAGACGCTGCCATCAGGCAGTACGACTTCAAGGCCGAGCACCAGTTCGCGGGTCATGCCGTACCGCAGGACGTTGATGCCGCCGGCATTGGTCGAGACATTGCCGCCGATGCGGCAGCTGCCCTGCGCGCCGAGCGCCAGCGGGAAGAACATGCCTTTTTCAGCGATCGCATCCTTCAGCTCGGCCAGGATGCAGCCGGCCTCGGCGACGGCGGAGAAATCGTCGGAGTCGATGTTGCGGATGCGGTTCATCCGTTCGAGGGTAAGCACGACCTGCTGTTGCGGCTCATCGGGCGTACCGCCCAGCACGAGGCCGGTATTGCCACCCTGCGGTACGATCGCAAGGCCAAGTTCGCGACAGGCCTTCACGGCCGCCTGCACATCCGCGGTCGAGCGCGGCCTGATGACTGCGACTGCGTCGCTGGTCACGTCGCCGTGCCAGTCCATGCAGTAGCGCTGCATGTCTTCTGCTTTTGTCAGAACAAGATCGTCGCCCAGAATGGCGCATAGGGAAAGGCGCTGCTCCGCGATCGAGCCCGGTGCCTTGGTCATGTGTTCCTCTCCTCCCTAGGACTTCCAGAACCTCCTCCGGCAGTCCCCAGGACACATTCAGCGTTTCGTCTCAGCTTTTTTAGCCGATGACAAACTAACCTATTTTCAACTTGACCATACAGGGTTATCAGACAACCTTACAAGGAGAATTTCGTGGGGCATCCACGAATGTGTGGGAGGAAAACATGCATATCCTTATCATCGGTGCGGCCGGCATGGTCGGCCGCAAGCTCACTGCGCGTCTCGTTTCGGAGAAAGGTCTGAACGGCAAGCCGATCAGTGCGCTGACGCTTGTCGATGTCGTCAAGCCCGATGCGCCGGAAGGGTTTTCCGGCAGCCTGGTAACGCGTGAATGCGATTACAGCTGCCCCGGCGAGGCTGACGTGCTGATCTCCACGCGCCCGGATGTGATCTTTCATCTCGCGGCCATCGTCTCGGGCGAGGCTGAGCTCGATTTCGACAAGGGCTACAAGATCAATCTCGACGGCACGCGCCATCTGTTCGATGCGATCCGCGTCGCGAACCAGAAGGAAGGTTATTTCCCGCGGGTCGTGTTCACCTCTTCGATCGCCGTCTTCGGCGCGCCGCTGCCTTATCCAATCCCTGACGAATACCACCTGACGCCGCTCACCAGCTACGGCACGCAGAAGGCGATCAGCGAATTGCTGCTGGCCGACTACAGCCGCCGCGGTTTCTTCGACGGCATCGGGATCCGCCTGCCGACCGTCTGCATTCGCCCCGGCAAGCCGAACAAGGCGGCTTCGGGCTTTTTCTCCGGCATTCTGCGTGAACCGCTGGTCGGCCAGGAAGCGATCCTCCCGGTCTCCGACGATGTGCGGCACTGGCATACGTCGCCGCGCTCGGCGGTCGGGTTCCTGATGCATGCCGCGGGTCTCGACCTGTCGAAGCTCGGCTGGCGCCGCAGCGTCTCCATGCCGGGCGTCAGCGCCACGGTGGGCGAGCAGATCGAGGCGCTGCGCCGGGCGGCCGGTGAGGATGCCGTCAAGCTCATTCGCCGTGAGCCGGACGAGATGATCATGAAGATGGTTGCCGGCTGGGCGCCCGGTTTCGAAGCCAAGCGGGCGACCGAGCTGGGCTTTACGTCGGAGAAGAATTTCGACGAGATCATTCAGGTCCATATCGAGGACGAGCTGGGGGGCAAGCTATGACCTCCGGCGACGCTTCCTCCACGCGCATTGCCGTTCTCGGCACGGGCCTGATGGGGTCGCCGATGGCGCGGCGGCTGGCAAAAGCAGGCTATGCGCTGACGGTCTGGAACCGCGATGCCGCAAAGGCCAAGCCGCTTGAGGCCGATGGCGCGGTCGTTGCCGCCTCAGCAGCCGAGGCGGTGCGGGATGCCGATATCGTCTTAACCATGCTGACGGACGGCAAGGCCGTTGGCGCGGTTCTGTTCGAGAGTGGTGTCGTCGATGCCCTGAAAGATGGAGCCGTCGTCGTCGACATGAGCTCGATTGCTCCACCGATCGCCCGTGACCACGCAGTCAAGATAGCCGGTCGCGGGATCGCCCATGTCGATGCCCCGGTTTCCGGCGGCGTTGTCGGTGCGGAAGCCGGTACGCTGGCGATCATGGCCGGCGGTGAGGCGGATGTGGTCGAAGGGCTGAAGGATGTCTTCGCCGTGCTTGGCCGCGTCACCCATGTTGGCCCAAGCGGCGCGGGTCAGGTCTGCAAGCTCGCCAACCAGCAGATCGTTGCTGTCACGATCGGTGCGGTGGCGGAGGCAATGATCCTGGTCGAGGCCGGTGGCGCATCGCGCGAGGCCTTCCGCAGCGCGATCCGCGGCGGTTTTGCCGATAGCCGCATCCTTGAACTTCACGGCGCCCGCATGGTCGAGAGGCGATTCGAGCCCGGCGGCTCGTCGCAGAACCAGTTAAAGGATCTGAATGCGGTTATGGCCCTTGCCGAGCAGCTGTCGCTGCAATTGCCGCTGACCAGTGCGGTGACGCAGGAATATACGGATTTCGTCGCCAAGGGCGGCGGCGTGAAGGACCATAGCGGTCTTCTGCTTCATCTCGAAGACCTCAATCCCAAGGCGTGAATGCCGTTTCACATCGCAAGGCAATGATCGGGAGAAAACATGAGCCAGCAGCTTTTCAGCCTTGAGGGACGCTCTGCCCTCGTCACCGGTTCTTCGCGCGGGTTGGGCAAGGCGATTGCCCAGGGTCTCGGGGAGGCAGGCGCCGCTCTTGTCATCAACGGGGTCGATCCGCAGCGCTGTGAGGCGACGGCCGCCGAACTGCGTTCGCTGGGTTTCAAGGCAACGGCCCTCGCCTTCGACGTGACCGACGAGGCGTCGGTGGTTGCCGCGATCGAAAAGCTCGACGCAGACGGCATCGAGGTGGATATCCTGGTCAACAATGCCGGTATCCAACTGCGCAAGCCGATGATCGAGCTGACCAGCGCCGAATGGCACAAGGTCATCGACACGAACCTGACGAGCGCCTTCCTGGTTGCCCGTGAGGTCGCCAAACGCATGCTGCCGCGCGGCCGCGGCAAGATCGTCAATATCGGTTCGCTGATGAGCGGTCTCGCGCGGCCGTCGATCGCGCCCTATACGGCGGCCAAGGGCGGGATCAAGCTTCTGACCCAGTCGATGACTGCGGAATGGGCGCCGCACGGCATCCAGACCAATGCGATCGGTCCGGGTTATATGCTGACCGACATGAACCAGGCGCTGATCGACAACAAGGAATTCAACGACTGGGTCATCGGCCGCACGCCCGCACGCCGCTGGGGTGACGCGAAGGATCTCGTGGGCGCGGCCGTATTCCTGTCCTCGTCGGCCTCCGACTATGTCAGCGGCCAGATCATCTATGTCGACGGCGGCATGGCCGCCGTCGTCTGACAGTGACCCTTACTTGACGAAAAGCTGGCGGGGGAAGTTCGTCAGCTTTTCGTAGCCAGTCTCGGTGATCGTGATCGTTTCCGACATGCCGAAGCCGCGGGCGAGCACGTAGGTGTGGAAGGTCTGGCCGGGTTCGAAGACCCAGGTGCTGTTCTCTGCCGATTCCAGCGGCTCGCCACCATTCGGCTGCAACAGCAGACCGACGGAATAGAAGGTCTTGTTCGTGTAGGTTTCGCGCAGCCCCGCCGACAGTACGCCGTCGCGGTAGATCGCATCGGGCACGCGCACCGAAACGCCGGGCTTCACCTCACGGATCGCCGCATCCTGGATGGCGATCAGCTGCTCGACAACCTTGTGATCGTCATCCTGTACCGGCCCGACCCGGATCGGGCGCATGAAGCGGGCGTGGTAGTGCTTGACGTTCGGCGTCGTCTCGATCTGCACGATATCGCCGGCTTCCAAAATACGGTCGGAATAGCCGCCATGCAGGTGGAAGGCGCGTTCGCCGGACGACATGACGCCCGGACCAGGAAGGTCGGAGCCGGCGCGGATCATCGCGGCGCAGACTTCGGCGGCCATTTCGCGCTCGCTCACGCCGACGCCGGCCGTATCGATCGCCGCCTGCATGCCCGCTTCCGCAGCCCTTGCCGCACGGCGCTGGTAGGCGATTTCAGCCGGCGACTTGATGAGGCGCATCTGCGGCGTCATCAGGCTCTCATCCTGCCAGACGATGCCGGGGAGTGCCGATTTCAGATATTCGTAGCGGCCGGCCGACAGCGGCCAGGCGGAGAGTTCGATGCCGAGCTTGGCAGTCTTGCCAATGCGGCTTTCGATCGCATAGGCGGCGACCGCCATGCGGTCGTCGCTATCCGTCCACATCACGCGGTCAGAGAAGACGCAGGTGCTGTCGAGATAATATTCCTCGACATCGCGGCAGAACATGGTCGGCTCGCCCTCGGCCGGGATGACGGCGAATTGCAGCGTGCCGTAGGCGCGGGTGAAATAGCCGGTGAGCCAGGTGACGGTTTCCGGCAGGAAGGCGACGAGGCCATCGAGCTGCTTCTTCTTCAGCTCGGCCTGCACGCGGGACAGGCGGGAGAGAAATTCTTCGCGTTCGAACCAGTAGGCAGGCGTTACCATCGTCATTCCTCGATCGGGATGTGCTTGAAATCGGCCTTGGGGATCAGGCGTTCTGGACCAGTTCGGCGAAGCGGGTGAGCATGGTCTTCGCCTCGGATGCCTCATGGGCCTGCGCCTTCAGGTCGTCGATATTGGCGCCGTCCTTTTCCATCCGCTCGCGGTTCTCCTCGAACCAGATGACGGCCTGCGCCTTGGTGACTTCCGGGTGGCCCTGGATGCCCCATATGTCCTTGTCCTTGTAACGCCAGACCTGGTTCGGGCAGTCGTCGGAATAGGCAAGGATCGTCATATCCGGATGGTCGGCCTTCACCTCGTCATTGTGCCAGACGAACATGTAGGCGCTGTCGACGAGATCGCGGCAGAGCTTGTCTGTCTTGGCCGCTTCCGTCAGCGGCAGGTCCTTGTAGCCGATCTCGCAGGAGGTGCGGCGGAACACTTGGTCGCGACCGCAGAGCGCCGAACCGAGGATCTGGCTGCCGAAGCAGATGCCGAGCATGGGGATTTCCATATCAGCCGCTTCGCGGATCAGGTCGTGTTCGCGCAGGATGAAGGACACGTCCTCATAGGCGCCGTGGGGGCTGCCGGAGAGAAAAATGCCGTCATAGCCCTTGAGTGAGGAGGGGAACTGGCCGTCATAAGCCCAATAACGATCGACCTGCAGGCCCCAGGTCTCGAACCGATCATCCAGTTTGGCAACCGACTGAAACTTGCGGCCGTTGCCGAGATAAAGAAGGCGTCCCGCCATGTCATTCCCCGTTTTCGAAATCTGCGCACCATTGGTATACCAATGGTCTTCAGGCCGCAATCGAGAATTCGTGGCATTCTGGCGCCGGTCTGCTATGCATCTGTCCGACAAGGTAAAAAGGGATGAAACATGCGCGTCGACCTCAATTCGGATCTCGGTGAGGGCTTTGGCCCATGGACGATGGGCGATGACGCCGCGATGCTCGATATCGTCAGCACCGCCAATATCGCCTGCGGTTTTCATGCCGGCGATCCGGACATCATGCGCGCCACCGTGCGGCTGGCGAAGGAACGCGGCGTCGCCTTCGGCGCCCATCCCGGCTACAACGACCTTATCGGTTTCGGCCGCCGACGCGTGCCGGGTCTGAGCCTTGCAGAGATCGAATCGCTGGTCGCCTATCAGGTCGGCGCGATGGCTGCGATCGCCGCACTCGAAGGTCATCCGATGACCCATGTGAAGACGCATGGCGCGCTCGGCAATGTCTCGGCGGATGACGATGCGACGGCTCTGGCCGTCGGCCGGGCGATCAAGGCGGTCGATCCGAAGCTCGCCTTCATGGTCATGCCGGGTACGGCCACTGCGCGGGCCGCCGAGAAACTCGGCCTGACGCCGATCAACGAGATCTATGCCGACCGCACCTATGCGGACAATTTCAACCTGTCGCCCCGCTCCGAGCCGGGTTCGGTGATCCACGATCCGGAGCTTCTGGTGGAGCGCGTCATCACCATGGTCTCCGAAGGCTGCCTGACATCGACCTCGGGCAAGCGGCTGGAAGTGCCGATCGGCTCGATCTGCGTGCATGGCGATACGCCCGGTGCCGTCTCCATGGCGCGGCAGCTGCGTGCGGCGCTGGAAAAGGCCGAGTGGACGATCGGCTCGTCCGTGCACTCATAATCTAGGGAGAGGGCGGGCCTGACCGAGGTTAGGCCTGATCCGGGATCAGGGCTTCTTGCGCAGGTCGCCGATCACGGCGACAAGGCGTTCTTCGGCGCGGATGAACAACTCTTCCGCCATGTCGGCCGAAATCGCGCGGAACATGAAGCGGCTGCCGGCCGGCATCTGGGCAAGGCGCGTCAGGTCGGACGAGATCACCGTCGCGATCTTCGGATAGCCGCCGGTCGTCTGGCCGTCGGCGGTCAGCACGATCGGCTTGCCCGATCCGGGAACCTGGATGGAACCGAGCACGGTCGCGTCTGAGACGATGTCATGGCCCTTGAACGCTTCCGTCTTCGGGCCGTCCAGCACCATCGCCATCCGGTCGCGCGACTGGGTCACGGTGAATGGCTGCGTCAGGAAGGCGCGCCAGGCAATCTCGTCGAAATAATCCTCCTGCGGGCCGGGCACGATCTGGATCGGGCCGGATCCGCGCAGATAGGGCGTGCCGAGCGTACGCGGCGAGAGTTTGGCAGTCGATCCGATCGGCAATGTGTCTCCGGTCGCAAGCGACTTGCCGTCCACGCCGCCGACACCGGTTCTCAGATGCGTCGAGCGGCTGCCGAGTACCGGCGCAATGGTAATGCCGCCGGAGATCGCGACATAGCCCCAGACCGAACCCTGCAGGCCGCCTACAGAAAGGGTCTCTCCGGCTTTGAGTATATGGCTCTCCCAGGTCGAGACCGGTTGGCCGTCGATTTCGATCGAACAGGCGCCACCCGTCACGGCGACCAGAACATCCCGATCTGCGGAAAAGCTGCCGCCCATCAGGGCGAATTCGATTGCGGCCGCTGCTGGGTCATTGCCAACCAAGGCGTTAGCGATCGCATGGGCGTCGCGGTCGACGGCGCCGGAGGTCGAGACGCCGCGGGAGCGATAGCCGTAACGGCCACCGTCCTGCACGGTCATCAGCGGACCATGCTTGAGGATGGTGAGGAGAGCGGTCATTCGGCGATCTCCTTCAGTTCGGCTGTTCCGGCCGCGACTTGTCCGTCCAAGTCCTTCGCCTCGTCTGCATCGATGCCATGGAAGCGGATCCTGTCGCCGGCCTTCACCAGGAAGGGTTCTGCTCGAGTGGCATCGAACAGTTTGAACGGCGTGCGGCCGAGAAAGCGCCAGCCACTCGGGCCGGGCACGGAGTTGATGCTCGACTGCCGTCCGCCGATGCCGATCGCGCCGGCCTCGATCCTTTGGCGCGGCACGGCGAGGCGCGGCGTGTGCAGGACTTCCGGCAGGCCGCCGAGATAGGCAAAGCCCGGCGCAAACCCGATCATGTAGACGCGGTATTCGGCCGAGGCATGCATGGCGATCACCTCGGCGACCGTCATGTTCTTCATCTCGGCCAGCTCATCGAGATCGGCCTGATGCTCGCCGCCGTAGAAGACCGGAAATTCCAAGAGCCGGCCCGTATGCTCGATCGCCCCACCACGCGTCGCGCGTTGCATCAGATCTTCGCCGAGTGCCGCGCCGCCGATCTTGCGCGGATCGTAGATCACCGTCAGCGAGCGGTAGGTCGGGATGGTTTCGAGAACGCCGTCGATGGGCTCCGCCGTCAGCGAGGCATCGAGCGACAGAACTTCAAGGTTCGCCGTCTCGCTGATCGCATCGGAAAACTCGATGCCGATGGCGCGGTCGCCGCAGCGGAGAATACGGGGATAGGAAATCTCTTTGCCGGGCTGAGGCATGAGGGGCATCACTTCAATCTACCAATTCGCGATCAGGTTCCGATGGGGGGAATCTCGCCGATCGTACGCAAATGCGCCAGTACCTTGCCGGCGACCTGAAGGCCAGTCTTTTCCAGCGCCTCCTCCGTCGATCCGCCGATATGAGGGGTGAGCACCAGGTTGGGGCAGGCCATCAGCGGATTGTCAGACGCAATCGGTTCGATCGTCAGGACGTCGAGACCCGCGCCGCCGATCGTGTCTTCCGTCAGGGCGGCGACCAGAGCCTGTTCGTCGATCAGCGAGCCGCGGGCGGTGTTGATCACGAAACCGTCGGGGCCGATCAGCGCCAGTCGGCGAGCGTCGATCACGGGTGTCGCCTCGGGAATGCCGTGCAGCGAGACGATATCCGCCCATTCGCAAAGGCTGTCGAGATCGGGCATCAGGACGATGCCTTCGGCCTGCAGTTCTTCGGCCGGCGTGAAGCGGGAGACCGTGGCGACCTGCATGCCGAAGGCCTGGGCCATGCGGGCGACGAGCCTGGCGATGTGACCGAAGCCGACCAGCCCAAGCCGCCGGCCGGAGAGTTCGAAGGTCCTGTGTTTTTGGCGGAACAGATGATCGCCGGTGCGGGAGGCCTGATCGGCGGCGACCAGCGAGCGGGCGCAGGTCAGCATGAGGCCGATGGCAAGTTCGGCCACCGATTGGGCATTGGCGCCCGGCGTGTTGGCGAGCGGAATGTCGCGTGCGGCGAGCGACGCCTTGTGCACCTTGTCGGTGCCGGTGCCATGCACGCCGACGATCCTGAGATTGGGCGCGGCCGCGATTTCCTGCTCGGAGAGGCCGTGATTGCGGGTGATCACGGCATGGGCTGTGGTGAGGTATGGCTCAAGGTCTGCGAAAGCTGTGGAGGAGGCGACATGAATGACAAGCCCCGCATCCTCCAGCAGGCGGACCGCGCTTTGCGCAATCGGCTGGACGATCAGACAGTCGCAACGGGGCGTAGCCATGGTCAGGCCTTCAAAGGCGGATCGAGGCACAGGGCCGAGACGAGGCGTGCCGCCTCGGCGAAGTCCGCGATATCCATGTGTTCGTCGGGATTGTGGCTGCCATTGGCATTGCGGATGAAGATCATGCCGGTCGGCACGCCGGCATCGGCAAAGACCGCCGCATCGTGGCCGGCGCCGCAGGCCATGGTCTGCGCTTCAATGCCCTGTTCCCTGGCGAAATCCGACAACGCCGTGACGATCGCGTCGTTCATCTTCGCCGACTTGCTGTCGGTCAGGCGGCCGAGTTCGAATTTGACCCGATGCTCGGCCTCGATGCAGGCCACGGTCTCGGACACGATCGCCTGCATCCGGGTGAGCGTCTGCGGTTCCTGGCTGCGAACATCCAGCGAGAAGCTGAGCTTGCCGGCGATCTTGCTGAAGGCGGCTTCGGACGGATCGGTGGCGAACTGGCCGAAAGTGACGACGAGGTCGGCACCCTCTGACTGAAGCTTGTCCCAGGCCTTGTCGAGTTCGGTCACGAGTGCGGATGCCGCGCGCACCGCGTCGCTGCGGTATTCTCGTGGCGTGGCGCCTGAATGGGCGTAGACGCCGACGCATTTCGCTTCGCGATAGCGGAATGAGCCGCGGATCCCGGTGACAATGCCGACCGGGATTTGTCGCTCGATGAGAACCGGTCCCTGCTCGATATGCGGTTCGATGAACATGGCGATATCGGCCGGGTCCAGATAGGATTTGCCGGAGCGCAGGAATTCCGTGTCGCCGCCGGCCGCATCGATCGCGTTGCCGAGCGAGATCTGGTCGGAGGAGCGTTTGACCTGATCGAGCTCCCTTGACGTGAGGCGGCCGAGTGCCGCGCGACTGCCGATATAGGAAGCGCCGAACCAGGTGCTTTCCTCGGCCCGGATCGCCATCACGGTGATGTCGCGCGGCGGGCGGATGCCGGCGCGGACGTAGCCCGAGATTACGGAAAGGCCGAGGAGGACGCCTGCGGCGCCATCGAAATTGCCGCCCATCGGCACGGAATCGAGATGCGAGCCGATGAGGATGCCGGGGCCTTCCTCGCGGCCCTTAGTCGTCATGTAGAGATTGCAGCCCGGATCGGTCTTCACCTCAAGCCCGAGCTTGCGGGCCTCGCGGCGCACCATGTCATGCGCGATCTGTTCGCCGAGGCCATAGGAGGTGCGCGTGATGCCGCGATTGGTTCCGGTGCGGCGCTTCAACTCGTCGAAAAGCCGTTCGGCCAGCTGGATATCCACCGGGGCTGCATTGCTGAGCGCGGACCGATCCATCCCGTCGCTTTCTGCCAAAACTGTCATGCGCGGGTCAGTCTCCCGATAATGCTGTCTCTAACGTGGTCGAGGTGCTGGCGCATGGCCTGGGCCGCGTCCTCGCCGCGCCCTTCGCGCAATGCGCCGACGATGTCGAGATGCTCGCGGCAGGTCGTTTCAAACCGTTCCGGCATGCTTCTCAGGTCGAAGATCTGCGTCTGGCGGCGCAGGGTGCGGATGATCTGGGCCAGCTGCGGGTTGCCCGCCGCGTCGCCGATGCCGCCATGGAGGCGGTCGTCGACATCGCGGACGGAGCCGCGATCAGGCTTGCCTTCGCCGTCCTCCGGGTTGCCAAGAAGGCCTTTCAGGTCCGCCTCGAGTTCATCGAGTGCGGCGGTCGGCATGCGACCGGCCGCCAGGCGCGCAGCTTCTGGCTCGAGCAGTTGGCGGATCTGCAGGGCGTCCATATAGTCCTCGATGCGCATCTGCTTGACCTGCAGGCCGCGGCTGCCCTGGCGGATCAGCAGGCCTTCGCTCTCGAGCATCAGCAGCGCATCGCGGATCGGCGTACGCGACATGTTCAGTGTGTCGGCGAGGCGGCGCTCGGTCACCATCGCACCGGGCTGCGCGGCACCGGAAAGGATCAGGTTCAATATCTGTTCGTAGGCCTGCAGCGCCAGCCGCTTATCGGTTTCAATCAGCATAAATATCCTGTCCCTCCCATAAGGAGACGGCTTCAAATACCTGTCTGGTGCCACACGCTTTGGCGGTTGTCACCAAAATGTACGCCCAACGGCTGTGCATCGTCCCCTGTGCGCCTCCCAGTGCACCGGAATTTTTGTATTCCGCTGGTTGACGACTGGTATACCAAACCGTAGTGTCATGCAACATCGAGCTTTGACGATCTTGTCGAAAGGACCTTCGCGTGAGTGCCATGCCGCAACCGAACCTTCCTTTTTCCCGGGAAGAGCATCTGCAGCGTCAGGATAAGCTGCGGACGGAACTTGCGGCGCGGGGCGTCGAGGCGATGCTCGTTTTTGCTCAGGAAAGCATGTACTGGCTGACCGGCTACGACACTGGCGGATATGTCTATTACCAATGCCTCGTCGTGCCGACCGACGGCCGTCAGCCGGTGCTTCTTACCCGCCGGCCGGATCTGGTGCAGGCGAAGCAGACCAGTATCATCGAGGACATCCGCATCTGGTGGGATGCCGAGGACGCCAATCCGGCGGCCGACCTCAAGGTCATCCTCGAGGAGCTCGACCTCGGCGGCAAAAAGATCGCCATCGAGCTCAATACCCATGGCCTGACGGGTTGGAATCTCTATCGCACCCAGCAGACGATCGGCGACTGGTGCGAGCTGGAGGACGACCGTCACCTGATCCGCTGGCTGCGCGTCTGCAAGTCGCCGGCCGAGATCGAGTATACCCGCAAGGCGGCCCGCATTCTCGATACGTCGCTGAATGCCGTCATCGCCGCTGCCAAGCCCGGCATTCTCGACAGTGACCTGAAGGCCGTTTACCTGACGTCGATCCTGGGGCAGGGCGCCGACATGCCGCCGAATGCGCCGCTATTCAATTCCGGTCCGCGCGCCGTCTATGGCCGCGGCGTTTCCGATCCGCGCCGGCTGGAAGAGCAGGACCAGATCCTCGTCGAGTATCCGGTCGCCTATCGCCGCTACAACGTGAAGACCGAGTGGACGATCCTGTTCGGCCAGGCCTCCGATGCGCATCGCAAGATGTACGACGTCGGCATGGAGACGCTGCGCAGGATGACCGAGATCGCCCGTCCGGGCACGACGCTCGGCGAAATCTTCGACGTCTATGCCGACGGGCTCGACAGGGGCGGCTACAAGCGCGCCCGCTACGGCGCGACGGGCTATTCGGTAGGCTGCACCTTCGCGCCGACCAGCATGGACGTGCCGCCGATGATCTATTCCGGAAACCCGACCGTCTGCCAGCCGGGCATGACGCTGTTCTACCACGTGATGAACGGCGATGCCGATACGGGCCTTGCCATGGGCGTCGGCCATACGTTGCTTGTCACTGATGGCGCGCCGGAAGTGCTGACCGGACTGCCGGACGAACTGACGGTGATCCGCTGACGAATACAAATTCCGCCGGGAAAATCATAAAAACAATGCCGCCCGGCTCTCTGTCGAACCAACTTTCTAGAGGGCAAAATGACAACTTTCATGATTTCCCGACGCACCATGGTCATGGGCCTTGCTGCAACGGCACTTCTTCCCGGCATCAACATCACCGACGCGCTGGCGGCTGAAACGCCAAAGGCCGGAGGCACGCTGAAGATCAGCCACTCGACACGCATCGCGACGCTGAACGTGCTGAACTGCTCCGGGCCGGCCGAATATCCGGTCGTCGACATGCTCTATTCCGGTCTCACCCGCATGGGTCCGGACAACAAGCCGATGGCGGATCTCGCCGAGCGCTGGGAAGGCAGTGAAGACGCCAAGACCTTCACCTTCTATCTGCGCCAGGGCATCGTCTTCCACGACGGCACGCCCTGCACGGCCGATGATGTCGTCGCCACCTTCCAGGCGATCCTCAACCCCGACATTCCGGCTGCCGCCCGGTCCGTCCTCAACATGATCGAGAAGATCGAGGCCGTGGATCCGTCGACCGTCAAGTTTACGCTGAAGACGCCGTTCGCCGACCTGCCGATCTCGACGGCCCATGCCAACGCCCGCATCCTGTCGAGGGCGGCTCTTTCCGGCCCGCGCGAAAAGCTCGACACGACGGCTAACGGCACCGGCCCGTTCAAGCTCGAGACCTATGACAGTGCCCGCATGGTGCGCCTCGTCAAGAACGAGAACTATTTCATCAAGGGCAAGCCGCATCTCGACGCCGTCGAAATGATGCTGTTCCCCGATCTCGCCGCCGAAAGCGCCAACTTCCTCTCCGGCGCAGTCGACGTCATGCTGGTCGTCCAGCAGGCCGATTTCCAGCGCATCGCCGATGCGACCGGCATTACTGCGCAGCGCATCCCGTCAGGCCGTTTCGTCAACATCACCATGCGCCAGGATCAGAAGCCGTTTGACGACGTGCGTGTCCGCAAGGCGCTCGCCATGTCCGTCGACCGCCAGATGATGGTCAATATCGTGCTGGAAGGCCTCGGTCGCCCCGCCTACGACAACCTCGTGTCGCCGGAATTCCCCTACGCGATCGAGACGCCAGAGATCGCCTACGATCCGGAAGGTGCCAAGAAGCTGCTCACTGAGGCCGGTTATCCGGACGGCATCAAGATCAAGCTCGTCGCCTCCAACCGCCCGGCCATCCGCGCCCAGGTGGCGATTGCGCTGAAGCAGATGGCACTGCCTGCCGGCTTCGACATCGAAGTCGAGACCATGCCGCACGACACCTATCTCGCCAATGTGTGGATGAAGGGTCAGTTCTACATGGGCTATTGGGGCATGCAGGCGACCGAGGACGCAACGTTCAACCTACTGCTCACCTCCAACGCGTCCTACGAGGACACGGCCTGGAAGAATGCCGATTTCGACAAGCTGGTTTCCGATGCCCGCGCCACCGTCGATCCCGAAAAGCGCAAGGAACTCTACGCCAAGGCGCAGCAGCTGCAGCTCGACGAGACGCCTTACATCGTGCCGATCTTCGAAGACATCCTGACCGCCAGCGGCAAGGGTGCAGAGGATTGGACGATCGCGCCTCTGTCCCGCTACTACTATATCGAAAACGTCTGGCTGAATAAGGCCTGATCGCATGAGCCGGGGCTATCTCATCCGCCGCTTGCTGGCTGTGTTTCTCGTGCTGGCAATCGTAACCTTCGCCGTGTTCGCAATCACGACGATGCTGCCGGGCAATGCGGCGATCATGATCCTGGGGGAATATGCCACTCCGGACGCGGTCGCTGCACTGGAAAGGCAGTTGCATCTGGATCAGCCCTGGTACACTCAATACTTGAGCTGGGTCGGCGGCATTCTGCACGGCGACTTCGGCACCTCGCTTCGCCTCTCCTTGCCGGTGACTGAGGTCGTCGGCGAGGCCTTCGCGAACTCCGCCATGCTGGCGCTGACAGCGCTCGTCGTCGTCACGATCACCGCCATCCCGCTCGGTGCGCTCGCCGCCATCAAGCGCGGCACGGCGATGGATCTCGGGCTTGGCCTGTTCAGCTATCTCGGCACGGCATTGCCGGAATTCGTTACCGCGACGCTGCTTCTCGTGTTCTTCGCGGCTCCGCAGCAGGGGATTTTTCCGGCGGGCGGCTTCGTCGCGCCCTGGGAAAGTCTCACCGGTTTCGGCGCCCATGTGGTGCTGCCTGCCGCAACGCTCGGGCTGGTGCTGATGGCCCACGTCGCCCGTCAGGTCCGTTCCGAAATGTCGGAAGTGCTGTCCTCCGATTATATCCGCGCCGCACGGCTGAAGGGTCTCAGTGAAAAGAGGGTCATTCGCCGGCATGCACTGCCGAATTCGCTTGCACCGGCCGTCGCCGTCATCTCGCTCGATATCGGCTATCTGCTCGGCGGCATCATCGTCGTCGAGGAAATCTTTGCCTGGCCGGGCCTTGGTCGCCTTCTGATCTACGCGCTGGAAAACCGTGACCTTCCCGTCATCCAGGCCGTGACCCTGCTTCTCGCGACGGTCTATGCCCTGTCCAACCTTCTGTCGGACATCGTCATCGCTCTGCTCGATCCGAGGGTGCGCTATGCGTAATTTCTTCTCTACCCCCACCGCCATTGTCGGTACGGCGCTTCTGTCGATCGTCTGCTTTGCGGCGATCTTCGGTCCCTTCATCGCGCCTTACGATCCGCAGGCGTTCGATGCGCTCAATCGTCTGCAGGGGCCGTCCATGGCCCATTGGCTCGGCACCGACCAGTTCGGCCGTGACCTTCTATCCCGTATCCTGACCGGCGCGCCCTCGACCGTCGCCTTCGGCGTCGGCGCAACCGTCGTCGGCGTCGGCATCGGCTCGATCATCGGCGTCGTCGCCGGTGTCTCCGGCGGCTGGGTCGACTCCACGATCATGCGCATCCTCGACGGTCTTCTTGCCGTACCGGACCTGCTGTTCACGCTTCTGATCGTGACAATCCTCGGCGGCGGCATGGAGCATGCAATGCTTGCGGTCTCGATCGCCTTCGCCCCCGGCATGGCGCGCATTTCGCGCAGCGCCGTGCTTTCGGTGCGCACCCGCGACTATGTGCGTGCCGCAGTCGCCCGCGGCGAATCCGGCTTCTACATCGTCCGCGCGGAAGTGCTGCCGAATGCGCTGAGCCCGATCGTCGTCGAGGCGACCATTCGCGTCTCCTTCGCCATCATGATCGGCGCGACGCTCGGCTTCCTCGGCCTCGGCGCCCAGCCGCCGAGCACCGAATGGGGGCTGATGGTGGCCGAAGCCCGCCAGTTCATGTTCCGCAATCCCTGGTGCGTTGCCGTTCCCGGCCTTTCCATCGCCATCGCCGCTCTCGGCTTCAACCTTTTCGGCGACGCCCTGCGTGACAGCCTCGACCCCAAGAGGAGCCACGGATGACAGCGCAGACCTTGATGAAGGACGCTCCCATCGCCGCCACCGAAAAGTCGGCACTGTCGATCATCGACTATTCGCTTTCCTACAAGACTGCCAACGGTCTCATTCCGGCGCTGCAGAACATCGACCTGACCATCCCGAAGGGCAAGACGGTCGGCCTCGTCGGTGAATCCGGTTCCGGCAAGTCGTCCATGGCATGGTCGATCATGCGCTACCTGCCGTCGAATGCGGTCGAGACGGGCGGCGCGATCCGCCTGGCCGGCGAAGAGCTGCTGGACTACACGCCGTTCCAGATGATGGATATCCGCGGCCGGCGCATGTCGATGGTCTTCCAGGATCCGTCGACCTCGCTCAACCCGACGATCCGGCTCGGCGAACAGATTGCCGAAGTGCTGATGCGCCACCGCGGCCTGACCAAGGTGCAGGCCTTTGCGGAGGCGGAAGCAGCGCTCGCCCGCACCGGCATCACCCGCCCGAAGGAAATGCTGCAGCGGTTTCCGCATGAGGCATCCGGCGGCGAGAAGCAGCGCGTGGTGATCGCCACCGCCTTTGCCTGCGAGCCGGAACTGATCATCTTCGACGAGCCGACGACCGCGCTCGATATTCTCACCGCACGCCAGATCCTCGACCTGTTCAACCAGCTGCGTGACGAGACGAATGTCTCGGCGCTCTACATTTCCCATGACCTCGGCCTCGTTTCGCGCGTCGTTGACGAAGTGAATGTTCTGCACAAGGGCGTCATCGTCGAGCGAGGTGCGGTCGATGAGGTGTTTCGCAAGCCTTCGGCGCCCTATACACGCCAGCTCATCGGCGCGGTGCCCAATCCGGACCGCTGGATCGGCGCGGATGCACCGGCCGAGCCGCAGACGCTGGTCAAGCTCGACAAGATCGGCGTCCATTATGGCGCGCCGTCGAGGATCCAGAAGATGTTCTGGCCGGAAGATGCCGACAACGTCGGCTTCTGGGGCGCCAAGGATGTCGCGTTCGAGGTCCGCAGGGGCGAACTGCTCGGCGTGGTCGGCGAAAGCGGCTCCGGCAAGTCGACCATCGCCAAGGTTCTCGCCGGCCTGCAGGATTTCGAGGGCCGTCTCGAATTCGACGGCAAGAATGTCGCCAGCCGCAAAGCGATCGACCGGGCCTATCGGCGCCGCGTGCAGATCGTCTTCCAGCATCCCGACGCATCGCTCAATCCGCGCCAGAAGATCGGCAAGATCCTATCGAGGCCGCTGAAGCTCTACGGCATCGTGCCCCGTGACCAGATCAAGGCGCGCATCGCCGAGCTTCTGGAAATGGTGCGGCTGCCGGCGGAATTCGCCGATCGCTATCCGCATGAACTCTCCGGCGGGCAGAAGCAGCGCGTGGCGATCGCCCGCGCTTTTGCGGCCGAACCGGAACTCGTCATCTGCGATGAGGTGACGGCAGCGCTCGACGTGTCCGTGCAGGCGGCGGTCGCCGAGCTTTTGGTCAAGCTGCAGAAGGATACCGGCGCGGCCTGCGTCTTCATCACCCATGACCTCAACCTTATCCGCCAGCTGGCGCATCGCATCGCCGTCATGCATCACGGCAAGCTGGTCGACTTCTTCGATCGTGCGGACGCCCGGTCGGATGATCGCGACGCCTATACCAAGGCGCTTCTCGATGCGGTGCCTGTCCACGCGGCGCCGCAGGAAACGGCGTCTGCATGATCTCCATCTATCCCATCATCAAGACTGAGAATGGCGACTTCGCATGAGCATGTATGTCCCCCAGGAATTCGCCGGTTCAACCCGTGGCGGTCGCCAGGTTCTGCTGAAGTTCAGGCAGGCGGAATTCGAAGGGCGCCTTGCGGCGACCCGCCGGCGGATGCGCGAGCGCGGGCTTGATGCGCTGATCGTGTTTGCCCAGGAAAGTCATTACTGGCTGACGAGCTACGATACGGCCGGTTATGTCTTCTTCCAGGCCGGTCTGGTGCTGGCCGACGACGGCAGCGATACGGTATTGCTTACCCGCACGCCCGATCTGCGGCAGGCCAATGTCGCCTCGCTCTATGACGATGTCCGTGTCTGGCTGAATGCCGAGGATGCCAATCCGGCAGAAGATCTGCGCGCCATCATGGCCGAGAAGGGGCTGGCCGGCAAAAGGGTCGGCGTCGAATATGCGACTCATGGCCTGACTGGCGCCAATGCCCGCATGGTCGACAAGGCGCTCGAAGGTTTCTGCGTCAACGAGGACGCCTCCGACATCATCCGCACTGGCCGGCTGGTGAAATCCGCGGCTGAGCTCGAGCATGTGCGCATGGCCGGCAAGCTTGCAGATGCAGCGGTGCAGGCGGCGATCGACGTTACCCGGGCAGGCATACCCGATACAGTTCTAAGCGGCGCGGCCCTGACCGCAATGCTTGCCGGCGGCGGCGACATTCCCTCTGGTGGCCCTCTCGTCAATTCGGGATCTCGCGCGCTTTACGGCCGCGGGATCGGCGGACCCCGATTGATCGAGGAGCAGGACCAGATCCTTGTCGAACTCGCCGGCTCCCATTGCCGCTATCATGTGGTGGTCGAGCATACGCTGGTGACCGGCAAGCCGGATCCCCGCCAGCTCGACATGCTGAAGGTGGCGAAGGATGCGCTTGACCAGATCAAGGACGCGGCGCGGCCGGGCGTCGCGCTCGGTACTCTCGACGATATCCATCGCCGCGTGCTGGACGATGCCGGCTTTGCCAAGGCGCGTTATGCGGCCTGCGGCTATGCGCTCGGCTGCACCTTCAAGCCGACCTGGATGGACGTGCCGCCGATGATCTATTCCGGCAATCCGCTGATCATGACGCCGGGCATGGTGTTCTTCGTCCACATCATGATACCGGATGCGACGACGGGTCTGACGGCCGGTGTCGGCCAGACCTTCGCCATCACCGAAAACGGATACCCGGAAGTCTTCAGTGACTTGGCCGTGCAGCTCTACTGCTGCTGAGAGGAGAAACAATGACATTCAACGTTGATACCAAGGGCGTCTATGCCATCGCCGCCACGCCGTTTCTCGACGACGGCGCGATCGACTTCAATTCGGTCGACAGCCTGACCGACTTCTACGAGAACAGCGGCTGCACCGGCATCACCATCCTCGGCATCATGGGCGAGGCGCCGAAGCTGGAAGCGGATGAAAGCCGTGCGATCATCAAGCGGGTGGTCGAGCGCGCCAAGGTGCCGGTCATCGTCGGCGTATCGGCACCGGGTTTTGCCGCCATGCGTTCGCTTGCCCGCGGCGCCATGGATATGGGCGCTGCCGGCGTGATGATCGCGCCTGCGCCGGGATTGAAGACCGACGAACAGACGATCAACTATTTCGCCAATGCCGTGGAAGCCGTCGGCGATGACGTTCCGTGGGTTCTGCAGGACTATCCGCTGACCCTCAACACGGTGATCGCCACGAGCGTCGTCGCCAAGATCATGGCAAACCATCCGTCCTGCCTCATGCTCAAGCACGAGGATTGGCCGGGTCTCGAGAAGATTTCCAAGCTGCGCGCCATGCAGCGGTCCGGCGAGCTTCGCCCTTTCTCCATCCTTTGCGGCAATGGCGGCATGTTCCTCGATTTCGAACCGGAGCGCGGCGCCGATGGCGCGATGACCGGCTATGGATTCCCGGACATGCTGGCCGAGCTGGTTTCTCTCTTCGCTGCCGACAAGCGCGACGAGGCGCACGACCTGTTCGATGCGCATCTACCGCTGATCCGTTATGAGCAGCAGCTCGGCGTCGGTCTTGCCGTGCGCAAGCATGTCCTGAAGCGCCGCGGCGTCATCGCATCGGATGCCCAGCGCAAGCCGGCGCAGACGCTCACCTCGACCGCCCGTGCAGAGGTCGACTACCTGCTTGCGCGTCTTGCCAAGAAGGACAAGCGCGCCGCAGTCTAAACGGCGGTAGAGTTCTCGGGAGCGGCGAGATACCGCTTCCGATGAAATCACTATTCGCTGGCATGGCCGATATGATGGGCGTAACACTGAGGCGTTGTAACCTCTTGCGCGGCCCCTAAACGCCATGTCGGAGCCTTTCGCCGCCGCGCTCGCCACCCATGGACAAGCGCAGTGGAAAACACCCTAGCGAATGATATGACCTCGTCATCCATTGACGAGAAGGTCAGGCTAAAATCCATTGTCGGCGGTTCCGCCGGCAATCTGGTCGAGTGGTATGACTGGTACGTATATTCGGCCTTCACCCTCTATTTCGCACCGATCTTTTTCCCTTCCGGCGACCAGACTGCAGAGCTTCTGAGTGCTGCCGCCGTATTCGCCGTCGGCTTCCTCATGCGACCGATCGGGGCGTGGTTCATGGGTATCTATGCCGACCGCAAGGGCCGCAAGGCAGGGCTGACGTTATCGGTTACGCTGATGTGCCTGGGGTCATTGATGATCGCCATTACCCCGGGCTACGCTACGATCGGTCTCGCGGCACCCACCATTCTCGTCCTTGCGCGCCTGCTGCAGGGTATAAGCGTCGGCGGCGAATACGGTGCCAGCGCGACTTACCTAAGCGAAATGGCGGGCCGCAACCGGCGTGGGTTCTTCTCCAGTTTCCAGTATGTGACGCTGATTTGCGGTCAACTGGTTGCGCTGGCCGTCCTGCTCGTTCTGCAGGCGGTTCTGACGGCCGAACAATTGCAGTCCTGGGGTTGGAGGATCCCGTTCCTGATCGGGGGCATTCTGGCGATCGCCGTGTTCTACATCCGCCGAGGCCTCGCCGAGACCCAGTCCTTCATCAATGCCGATGCAGGCGCCAAGAAAAGCTCGGGCGGGTGGGTGCTGTTCAGGCAGTACCCAAAAGAGGCTTTCCTGGTCATCGCTCTGACCTCGGGCGGGACGCTGGCGTTCTATGCCTACACCACCTACCTGCAGAAATTCCTGGTCAACACGTCGGGTTTCAGCAGGGAGGCGGCAACGGAGATCACGACGGCGGCTTTGTTCGTCTTCATGCTGTGCCAGCCGATCGCCGGTGCGCTGTCCGACAGAATCGGCCGCAAGCCGCTGATGGTCGGCTTCGGCATTCTCGGGACGCTGTTCACGTACCTGATCTTCACGTCGCTGGCGGTCACGACGTCTGCCATGACTGCCTTTGTCCTGTCGCTCGCCGGCCTGCTGATCGTCACCGGCTACACCTCGATCAATGCCGTGGTTAAGGCGGAGCTTTTCCCGGCGCATATCAGAACCTTGGGAGTAGCGCTTCCCTATGCCCTGGCGAATACGATCTTCGGTGGCACGGCGGAATTCGTGGCCCTCAAGTTCAAGCAGATCGGCCATGAGGAATGGTTCTTCTGGTATGTGACGATCATGATCGCCATCTCGCTCGTGGTATACGTGAGGATGCTCGACACGAAATACCACAGCCATATCCGAGAGGATTGACGGCTCACTTATCTGAACCTGCTTTACCCTGAGCGAGAGCGCATCATGATGCTCGTCTATTCGATCTGCCGGATGCCTCCGCGCCGGTAGGCGCAGCAGTCACATTGCAGCTTCAGCTCACTCGATAAAGCTTGGCGCAAGCCTCGATCAAGGATGCGCGGCTAGCTTCCAGTCTTCGCCAATCGGGGCCCGTTACGGGCAGAACGCTTCGTTTCCTTAAAGCTTGGACGATCAAAATTAACCTTTTGTTAACCATGTCGAAGCTAGACAGAGGCAACGATTTATTAACGTAGATGACCAAAGTGCTAACAGACGCTCGCTCCATCAGAATCAAGGGCCGTTCGTTCCTGGCGGTCGTTCTTTCGCCGGATCTTCCGCTCGATCAATGGCTTGTCCGCCTGGACGACCTTGCCTCGCGCTCGGCCGGCTTCTTCCTCGATCGTCCGGTCGTTCTCGACGTTTCGGAACTGTCGATCAAGAAGGCCGAACTGAAACAGCTCATCGACGACCTTGCCGAGCGCAATGTCCGGATCATGGGCGTCGAGGGCGCACGCCCGTCGCAGCTTGGCCCAGGCATGCCGCCGGCGATGAAGGGCGGCAAGCCTGCCTCCGACGTCGAAGTGACTGCACGCGATGCGGAAGCGGAAGCAACCGAGCCGGCAGAAGCGCAGGTTCAGGCCGTCCCGAAGCTCGAGGCACCGCAGGTTCGCGCGATCCCGCAGTCGCTCGTCATCGACGAACCGGTTCGCTCCGGCCAGTCCATCATCTTCCCGGAAGGCGACGTCACCATCGTCGGCTCCGTGGCATCCGGCGCCGAAGTCATCGCCGGCGGTTCGATCCATATCTACGGCGCCCTTCGCGGACGTGCCATGGCGGGATCGATCGGGAATACCAACGCACGCATTTTCTGCCGCCGCCTGGAAGCGGAGCTCATTGCCATCGACGGCATCTACAAGATGGCCGAGGACATGGATGAGAGCCTTCGCGGGCGGGCAGTTCAGCTGTCGCTCGAGAGCGACGTCATCATGGCAGACATACTTTTCTGAGCCGCAAAAGGTCAGATAACCAGGAGATCAAGATGGGGAAAGTCATCGTAGTCACGTCCGGCAAGGGCGGTGTTGGCAAGACAACATCGACCGCCGCACTCGGCGCCGCACTCGCTCAACGCAACGAGAAGGTCGCTGTCGTCGATTTCGATGTCGGGCTGCGCAATCTCGACCTCGTCATGGGTGCCGAACGTCGCGTGGTCTATGATCTCGTCAACGTCATCAATGGCGATGCCAAGCTGCCGCAGGCGCTGATCCGCGACAAGCGTCTCGACACGCTGTTCCTGCTGCCGGCCTCGCAGACGCGCGACAAGGACGCGCTGACGGAAGAGGGCGTCGAGCGCGTTATCGGCGAGTTGAAGAAGTATTTCGACTGGGTGATCTGCGACAGCCCGGCCGGTATCGAGAAGGGCGCCACGCTTGCGATGCGCCATGCCGATATCGCCGTCGTCGTCACCAATCCGGAAGTCTCTTCCGTTCGCGACAGCGACCGTATCATCGGCATGCTCGATTCCAAGACGCTGAAGGCCGAGAACGGCGAGCGGATGGAAAAGCATCTGCTTCTGACCCGTTACGATTCGACCCGCGCCGAACGCGGCGACATGCTGAAGGTCGATGACGTCCTCGAAATCCTCTCCATCCCGCTTCTCGGCATCATTCCGGAAAGCATGGATGTCCTGAAGGCTTCCAACGTCGGCGCTCCCGTCACGCTCGCCGACACCCGCAGCATGCCGGCCCAGGCTTATTTCGAAGCTGCCCGCCGTCTTGCAGGTGAAGTCGTGCCCGTAACCGTACCGGGCGAAAAGCGTGGCATCTTCGGAAAACTCTTCGGAAGGAAGGCCGCATGAGCATACTGCGTCTTTTCACACGATCGCGTTCGGCGCCTGCGGCGCGGGAACGCCTTCAGGTTCTGCTCGCCCATGAGCGTGCATCCGCCGGCTCCGATCTCGCAGCCATCCTGCGGGAAGAAATCCTCGCCGTCATCGCCAAGCACGTCGAACTCGACGGCGACCGCGTAACGGTGAAGCTCGATCGCGAAGCCGACGTCTCGATCCTTGAGATCGATGTCGAGATCCCGCTGGATGCCGCACGCGCGGCCTGATCGAGGCGCGGCGGATGACCGCCGCGACCACATCTGAATTGATGAAGGCGACCCGGACTTCCGTCCGGGTCGCCTTTTGCGTTCCGTAGGACTAGCGCGCCGGTTTGCGGATCGGGAAACGCCACAGCGCCGAGCGCTTGCCCCTCAGGAACATGTGGACGGGCCGTTCGAAGAATTCATATCCGGCAATGCCGACCAGCGTGCCAAGTATTGTCGCCACGATGAGCAGCAGCGGCGGGGCAAGCGAGAGCGCAAGCCCGATCTGGACGACGACCGATACGGCGAATGTGTGCCAGAGATAGATCGAGTAGGAACTGTCGCCAAGATAGGTCAGCGCTGGCATGGCGGGCAGTTTGCCCCTGGTCTCGATGCCAAGCGCGCCGAGCACGAGCATGAAGGCCAGAGGACCACAGGTCCACGCGTCGAATTCGAGCTTCATCACCTGGATCGTGGCAAAGCCGGCAATCGCGAGACAGACCAGGACGAACCCGATGGGCGCAGCAGGCAGGCGGCCATGTTTCCAAAGCTTGGCCAGCGCCGCGCCGGCGACGAATTCAAGGATGATCGGCGCGGTATAGAAGGCGAGCGTCTGGTTTTCCGGCTTGGCGACAATGCCGATCAGGGTGAGCAGGCCGAAGACGCCGGCTAGCGCCGCAAGCCTGACCGACGGCTTGAGGAACAGGACCAGGGCGAAGACGGCGTAGAAGAAGATCTCGTAGTTCAGCGTCCAGCCCTGGACGAGAACCGGCCAGAGATGATCGTTATTGGGAGAGGGCAGGGGAATGAAGAAGAATGATCCGAGCACATTCGCAGGATCGAGCTGAAGGTTCGGAAACAGTCCCACGATTGCGCCGATGACCATCACCGTCGTGGCGGCCCAGTAGGCCGGCGCGATGCGCTGCAGCCGATTGCGGAAGAAGCCCGCTGGAGTGTCCGGACGGCCGTCGCTGATCGCCATCATGATGAAGCCGCTGACGACGAAGAAGACGTCGACGCCCGCTGCGCCGATGGTGAAATGCAGCCCGGTCCGTTCGCCGGCATGGAAGACCACCACGGCGAAAGCGGCCAGTGCCCTGAGGTACTGGATGGAAAAGAGCGTCTGCATCTCGGGTGGCCTCAGCCTGTCTGCCTGCCGGTGCGTCCCGGCACGAATTGATCAAAGAAGACCCGGTTGGGTCTGCGTTGCGCCAGTGCCAGTCTGCCTGCCGCGAAATAGAAGAGGAACGAGCCCACATGATAGGGGTTCATGATGTCGATTTCGACGAAGGAACGGACGAGCAACAGGCAGGCAATGCCGAAAAACATCAATGATTCCGGTGTCCGCGCGATCACAAGGAGGCGCCGCAGATGCCCGATGATGATGGTCAGCAGAATGAAGACGAGCAGGACGGTCCCGATCACACCGGTCTCGACCATGGTCTCGATATAGGTGTTGTGGAAGTGGAAGCCGCTGCGGCCCGTGATCCCGAAGAAATCCCACAGACGTTCGGCCTCTGGGAAACCCTGCACCCAAAAGCCCTGATAGCCGATGCCTAGCATCGGATATTCGCTGGCGGCGAGCATGCCCTGCTGCCAGAGATAGGTGCGGCCGGTGAGGGTGGAATCCTTGCCGAATATGCCGAGGATCGCATCCATCGCGCCGAATTGCAGGGCGCCAACCACGGCCCCCAGACCAAGGATCAGGGCTGCTCCGAAGAAGGCGCGGCGATGCTTCGGCGACAGGAACATGAAGCCCTGCAGGCCGACGCATGCCGCGACGACCGCAACCGTGGTGATCACGGACGTGGCCGACTGCGAGGCCAGAAGCGAGTAGGCTGAAAGAAGGCTGATGCCGCCGGCCGCAGGAAACCAGATGCCGCGCTCCCGAAAGAGCATGACGGCGGCATAACAGAAGAAAACGCCAAGCGAAGCATAAAAGCCGAGCTGGTTCTTCGAAGAGAAGGCGCCGACGAAGCTGAACGTCCCGTCCATGGCGTCCGGCAGATAGATGCCGAACAACATCGAATAGACGAGCACCACGGCCGTTCCGGCAATCGCTCCGCGAACCAGCGTGCGCGTACTGATGGTGCGCATCGCAATGAGGGCGCAAACGATATGCGTCATGTACTGGATGGCCGTCCGCAGCGAGGTCCCGAAGGCCGGCGACCAGAAGGCGGAGATGAAGCAGAACAGCCCGAACCCGAAGATCCAGAGATATTTCAGATAATTGCCGAGCGCGCGCTTGTAGTCGACGAGAACCAGCAGGAACCAGACGCCGTAGTAGCCGAGGATCGAAATCTGCCCGAACCTGTTCGAATAGGCGAACACGAAGAAGGACAACGCTACGGCGGCTATGCCGTAGAGTTCGTTCTTGGTCGGATCGATAAGGGTAGATTTCGCAATCTTCACGCGGGCTCCACCGTTTACTGCATCAGGAGTTCGGACGAGACCTTGATGACGTCGCCGGGGCGCAGTCGCGTGTTCTCATCGACGGTCAGCTGCTTCGGCCCGTCGCCTTCGTCGCGCACGACGACGTACTTGATCGTCGCGTCCTGATTGTTGGGATCGAGCTTGATCGCCTCGGCAGACTGGGCCAGGGCTTCCTGCATCAGCTGCCGGCTGGTCGAAAGTTCGAGACCGAGCTTTTCCAGAGACGCCTCGGTATCCTGCAGATCTTGAGTACGCTGGGCATCCCAGTCGTTGCGCAGGTTGATCTCGTCCTGGTTGGCCTTGTTGATATCCTGCTTGGCGCGGAGAGCGGCCGTGCTCGTGTCCAGCATGTTGGATTCGAGATCTGCTGCACGCTCTTCCGCCGATAGGCGCCGGCTGGAAGTTGCCAGACCCTGTTCGGTCAGCTTCGCCATTCTGTCGCGATCATCATTGACAAGCTTAAGCTGGCGATCCTGCGTCGTCGCCTTCTGAGCGAGCGACTGAACCTCGGTGTTCAGAAGATCCTTCAGGTCCGCGAGTGCCTTGAGCTGGAGCTCATAGCGCTGGCGCCTGGATTTCATCAGGGTGGCTTCACTGTCGATCAGCTGCTGAGCATTCGGCAGTTTTTTCAGCTCTTCGGGGATCTGCAGTTCGGTCGCGCCGGATATTTCCGCCAAGAGGCGTGTATGGCGGGCGATCAGCCGACCCCGTTCGGTATCGCTGACATCCGCGTCACCACGGGCGCGGATGAAATCGCGGGCGAAACGCTGACCCGCGTCCGAACGACGCAGACCGCCTGCAAGACTGACCGCCTTCAGGACGGTGAGATTGGGAGAATAGGGATATTCGCCGGGTGTCTCGATATCTCCAGAAACGAAGACGGGACGGAACTGGGCAATTTCGACGGAGGCGGAGGGCAAATTGCGCAAGGCGAACTGGCTTTGAAGCTTCTCGCCGATCGCCTTGCCGACCTCGGCCGGCGTCTTGCCGGCGGCGTCAAGGTCGCCAATGAAGGGCATGGAGAGAGCTCCGGAAGGCCCGACCGTGTAGTCGCCGCTGACGACGTTCCAATCTCTGATGCTGCCATCGGCAGGCTGCCACTCGGCGACGCGGATACGCAGCTTGTCCATGACGCCCAGGCGATAGGCGTCGTCCTGAGCAGCTTCCTTGTTCGGAGCCGCCTCATTCTTGACCGCGTCGTTCTGAACGGCGTCTTGCGCCCATACGGGCGCGGTGGTGGACGACATGAACATGCCCGCCGCCATTACAAGCGCCGGGAAGCCGGTGGGAAGGACCTTACGGATGCCCATCAGATCTCCTGTATTTCTTTAGTTTGAAGGCACTACCAAGAGCGGTCGATGCAGCGTCCCGATTTCTCGCGGACGCTGCCCGGTGACGCTCAGTAGCTGCCGCGTGCCAGGCATACGGCGGGTATTGTCCGCAGAATGATGGCAACATCTTGCACAAGCGACCAGTTCTGGACGTAGTGCGTATCGAAAGCGATGCGGCTTTCATACGACACGTCGTTGCGGCCGCTGATCTGCCACAGGCCAGTCAGGCCAGGGCGGGTCTGCAGATAGAAGACTGCAGAGCTGTCATAGACCTTCAGTTCGTCGTCCACGACCGGGCGTGGTCCAACAACACTCATTTCACCGCGGACGATGTTGAGCAACTGAGGAAGTTCGTCGAGGCTGAGCTTGCGCAGCACGCGGCCGACCGCGGTGACGCGCGGATCGTCCTTGAGCTTGCGGGTGCGGCGCCACTCTTCGGCAGCCTCGGGGTTTTCCCTGAGGTGTTTGCGGAGAAGCTCATCACCGTTCACAGCCATGGTCCGGAACTTAAGGCACTTGAAGGTGCGCCCGCCGTGTCCGATGCGGCTGTGACCGTAGAATGCAGGCCCTTTATCCGAGAATTTCACCAGCGCCATAATCATCAAAAATATCGGGCTGAAAATAATCAGGGCCAGACCGGCCGAAGCGATATCGAAACTTCTTTTTGCCAAACCGCCAATCGGGAGAGTGAAGGCGGAGTGATCTAGATTCGTAAGCGGCGTATCTGCCGAACGTGTCGCGGACTTCATGGGGAGGACTCCACTTAGGTTTTGCGATAGTCGGTGCCTTTTCGGCGCATCAATGTGCAGCTATGGGATAATAATTCTGTGTTCGGAATTTGATGCTAGTCAAAATTTTCTGACAGGACCTCCCGATGAGCCCCCATGGCGTCCAAGGACCCATCGGTAGCACACCCATTGGTAGTATATAAAAACATAAAGACCTGCGAAAATACTACGAACGTCGTGTAAATTTGAATCGATCTCGAATGTAATAGGTAATCGAAACTTGATCTGATCGTATTACCTATCGCGGCAGGCGATCAAAGCGAGCGCCGCTTCTTGAGGGCCGGACCATAAGTAGCTTGCCCTTCGGACCAAAGGCCTAGGCCTGTTGCACTGCAATACAATGGTGCAACGCAAAAGCGCATGATCGCGCTCAGTGACCTTTGTAACAAAAGTTGATCAGATAACGTGGCCGTGAAGCAGCCGCGAACGCTGGTTGGTTCCAAACCGCGGCAATTCGGGCTGAAATGTGGCAATAATGTGGTGAGATATATGTAGTAACTTAGTGTTGAATCGATTTGAGGCCGCTCATTTGCGGCTCTTTGCCGACCTTACCAAAGTTTCATGCGCGCAACGGCCCTGACGGGTCCGAGAGCCTTGAATCCTCTCCGTTTGGCCCATAAAGTACAGGCTTAGGAGAGGGCATTATAAATTGTCAGTTTTCTAAGAAAATCCCTCGGGAGGAATGATGATGTACGCACCGCGCGTCTTTGTGAGCATGATGGCAGTTCTGATCGTGTTTGCAGTGGCGGCGTACCTCACGACCGGTTCCTTGCTGACCGCCCTCGGCGAAACGCTGCTCTGTGCGATTATACTTCAAGTCGGTTATTTCATCGGTGTCGTCTACCTTGTGCATCGCGAAAAAACCGGTGCCGGCAAGGATCGCCACCCCGACGCCCGTTCACCCCGGCAGGTTAACGATGACCTCGGACGCGATGAAATCCGGGCCGATGCGGCTGCAAGGGTTCGTCTCCACGATCGGTGATATACTTTAGCAGTTGCTGCCGCACTGCAAAATCTCGCCTCTTTCACATCGTCGCCATTTTCCTAAGTTTCATGGTCTGTAACGACAGACGATGGAGACGGGCATGGCGGATAGCGCTACTCAGACGATCTGCGTGATCATCGCAGCAAAGAACGCATCCGACACGATCGGTCTGGCGGTGGCATCCGCCTTGCGCGAGGATGCGGTGTCCGAGGTGGTCGTGGTCGATGATGGATCGAGCGACGCGACAGAAGCCGCGGCACGTGCCTTGGATGACGGCAGCAACCGGCTCAAGGTCATCTCCTTTGCGCAGAACCGCGGGCCGTCTGCGGCACGCAATGCGGCGATCGCGCAGTCGAGCGCGCCGCTCATCGCCATTCTCGATGCCGACGACTTCTTCTTCCCTGGCCGGTTCGCGCCGATGCTGGCCGAGACCGATTGGGATTTCATCGCCGACAATATCGCCTTTGTCGCGGATCCTACCGCACTTGCCGCCCCGCCGCGCTTCCAGTCGAGGGCGCGATCGATGTCCCTGGTGCAGTTCGTCGAGGGCAATATATCCAAGCGCGGCAAGCCGCGTGGCGAGACGGGCTTCCTGAAGCCGATCATGAGTCGCGCGTTTCTTGACCAGCATGGTCTGCGATATGACGAAGAACTCCGTCTCGGCGAGGATTATGATTTCTATGTCCGGGCACTTGCCAAGGGCGCGCGCTACAAGGTGATCGAGCATTGCGGTTATGGCGCCGTCGTGCGCGGCGATTCCCTCAGCAGCCGTCATCGCACCGAGGATCTGCGGCGTCTTTACGAGGCGGATAACGCCATCATGTCCCAGATGGCGCTTGCGCCGGATGCCAGGCACGTCATTACGACGCACAGGGATCATATCCGCGCCCGCTACGAGCTGCGGGCTTTCCTCGATGTGAAGTCTCAGTCAGGCAAGGCGGCTGCGATCAGCCACATGCTGAAGCGGCCGGACGCTCTGCCGGCGGTGGTGTCGGGCATCGCCTTCGACAAATATGATGCCCTGCGACGGAAGAACAATTCGTCCGCGGCATCCCTGCCCGTCACGCCCCGCTATCTTCTGTCCGGAATACCGGCTGCCGGCAAATAGTCGGCCCCGCCGCTACAAGACGTGGCCGGGTTTTACCCTAGCGGGGACGGCGGTCGAGCTTGCCGGCGCCGAGGCGCATGGCGGCGCCCAGGATCGCGGGATCGCGCATGATCCAGCGTGCGAGCAGGCCGAACTCGGGCGCCTGCCGCCTCTTCAGCCGTCCAGCCTGGCTCCAGAGTGCCTGTCGTCGCGCGGTATTCTTGTAGGAGGCGATCGATGCGACATCTGCCGGGCGGCTGTGAAATCGCGTTTCCAGTGTGTCGAGCGCAACCCAGGTGTTGAACTGCTGCCGCAGGAACTCGGGCGAGCGGTTATCGATGCCGTGGAAGATGTTGACGCCCATGCCGCGCGCGGCACCCGGCTCGTCGCATAGGATCGTGCGTGCGGATTTGAGGATGCAGTCTGCGAAGAACAATACGTCCTCCGCCGCCAGTCTCAGCGAAGGCTCGAACCTGACGGTTTCAAATACCGGCCCGGCGATCACCATGCAGCTTAAGTGAAGGAAGGCCCAGTCCCTCAGCATCACGCTGGCGAGATCCGGGATTTCTATGACAAGAGGATCGCTTTCGAGCCGCTTGCCACCTTCCTTCTCTTCCAGCTTGGCGATGCCGAAGTGATAGTAGAATTCCTCGCTCGCCTGCATCGATGCCCAGTAACATTGGGCGCCGAAGCGGGTCATGAAATCATGGGCATTCTTGAGGTGGTCTGGCAGCCACATGTCGTCCGAATCGAGCAGGGCGACGAATTGCGTTTCGCTCGGGACGTGGTCCAGTCCGGTATTGCGGGCAGCACCCGGGCCACCGTTCTTCTGGCGGATGACGCGGATCTTCGACATGCGCTCCGCACTCATGTCCTTCAACTCGACATCGGCTGGCAGTGGTGATTCATCATCGACAATAACGATGTCGAAATCCTGCAGGGTCTGCTCGAAGATCGAGTTCAGCGCCCGGGACAGGATGCCGGCCTCCTTCTGGTAGAAGGGGATGACCACAGTGAATGCCGCCATGTTTCGTGGACCTTACCTATTCGAAGAATTGAAACTCACGCAGGGTCTGCCGCCTTGAATGCTCAGGCATTCGTCGGCGCAAACTGCACCTTGCGCGTTGGGGGTGCATAGAGAAAACCGGCTCCGCTCCGGTCCGCCACTGTCTTGATCGCCAGCGATAGCCCGACTGCGATGATACACACGAAAGGCACAGCAAGATAACCGGCGGCGGGATTTTCGCCGATCGCCAGTGAAATCAGCGCTGCCAGCGCCGACACGATCATTACGTGGGTGACGTAGACGGGAAGCGTGTTCTGTCCGAAGTAGGAAAATGCCTGCCTGATGCGCTGTATTCGCGACATGAGCATCGCCGTCCCGCACAGCCAGGCAAGCCCTGCGACCGATGAGGCCATTGCCCATGCACCCTTGTCGATGGCCTGCAGTCGCCATCTCAGCACGTAAAGAGCGCTGAACGCCAGAAATCCGACGACCGCGGTCATGACCGGGCGGGCGGTGATCTTGTGGACGATCGCCTTGCCGTACCAGCAGCCGAACAGAAAGAAGGCGAAATACTGCAGTAGATTGCGGTGGGTGAAGAGATCGATCTGCAGATGGTTGCCGAATGTCAGCAGCGAGACGATTGCGGCAACGCCGATGACCGCCGCATGGGAGAGTGACGATGCAGCCTTGGTCGCAACCATGTAGATTGCCAGAGCCCATATGAACCAGATGCCGGTGCTCGGCGCCCACCACATTTCGATCAGCTGATAGAGGTCGTTCCCTTCCGTCGGCAGCAGGCCGTTGACCTGGACGTAGCGGAAATAGAGCCAGCGTATCGTGCTCCACACGGCGAAGAGGTAGAGGAGCAATCGAACCTTGCGATAGAGGAACTCGCGCCATGGCTTCTGGGTGGCCGATGCGGCGAGGAAGCCGGAAACGGTAAAGAAGAGCGGCATCCGGATGGGGGTCATGACGTCGCTGATGCGGCTATAAAGGTCGGGCGCCAGATGATGGAGATTGAGATAGAGAAGGGTGTGGTAGATCACCACGAAGAAGATTGAGATACCCTTGGCAATATCCAGCCAATCGATGCGGGCTTTGGGCTGCATGGATTCCTCCGGCATTGTGCGCTGCGGGAGATAAAAACCTAATTGCGGCAAAACCGAGAGTGACTCGTCATCTCGGCGCACATTAGGTGTCGCTTGCCGGGTTGTAATAGGATTTGGACAATCATCCCTTGTGGAAACATGAAATCAACACATTTTCAGCTTTTCTCTGCGGGCCATATGTGTTGCAGTGCAAAAAAATGCGTTGCGCCGAGCCGGGGGCTGTCCTGTAACGTTCGCCCTCTGAAGTTGATTTGATCGTCGAAGGGAACGCCATGCTCCCCCAGCCTGTTGATATTAGCCTCATAATCTCGTCGAGAAACAGGGCTTATGGACTGTCGGGATGCCTTGAGGCGCTTGCTTCAGCGGCCCGTCAGGCAACCAATCTTCGTCTCGAACTCGTGTTCGTCGACAATGGTTCCACGGATGGTACGTCTGATATCGTCCGCGAATGGAGCCTGTCCGCGCCAATCGAGACGAACCTCATCCATGAAAGCAGGCCCGGCCTTTCCAACGCGCGAAACGCCGGTATCATGGCGGCACAAGGCCGAATCCTCGCCTTCACGGATGACGATTGCGAGGTCTCCGCCGACTATTTTACCGTTCTGTCCAGCCTGTTTGCCGACGATGACACCATCGTCATGCGCGGCGGCAGGGTTAACCTCGGCGACGAGCGCGATCTGCCGATCACGATCAAGACGGATGCAGATCGCGCTGTCCTGAACCACGACCTGCATGCCGGCGGCTTCATCCACGGCTGCAACATGGCTTTCCCGAAGGCCCTGGTCGATGCGATCGGCCTTTTCGACGCCCGCTTCGGTGCGGGGGCGGAATTTCGTTCGGGTGAAGACACCGACTACATCCATCGCGCGTTCGCGGCCGGTTTTTCCGTGGAATACTGGCCCGAGCTTGTGGTGAAGCATTTTCACGGTCGGCGCGACATCAAGGATATCCAGAAGCTGCACAATGGCTATTCCTACGGCAATGGCGCGCTCTACGCGAAATATATGTTCGATCGCCGGTCGAACATGCGGGGCATGCTGCGCTGGGATATCCGTCAGGCTGTCAAGGAAGTCTTCGGCGGGCGCAAGCTGGATCCGGAAATGGGGCTGACCTATCGGGGTACGGTGCAGCAGAACCTTGCGGGTGTGCTGGCCTATTGGAGAAGTCCAGGGCGGCAGATGTCCGCCCCGAAATGAACCTTTAAGATCACGTGCTACCCGGCATGCCCTCATGCTGCCGGATAAATGGGGATAGCTGCGGCACTTGGCCCGTTTCGGGCGTTTGCCCTAGCCGATTGGATCATTCATGGATGCTGGTGCCGTCGACGGTGGCGACCTGAAAAAAAGAACGGCCACCTCTATTCTGTGGTCGATCGTACGCGTCGGATGGAGCACGGTTGCGACATTCGTCATCTTCGTCTTTCTCGCAAGAATACTGGGACCGCAGGATTTCGGCACCTTTGCGCTTGCCAGTCTGTTCGTGGAAATCGGCAGGGTGCTCGCCTATGCCGGCCTCGGAGACGCGATCACCCGCCAGCTCGACCTCGACGAAGAGCTGGCCGACACGGCGTTCTGGGCGTCACTTGCATTCAGCGTGCTTGTCGGGCTGGTCATCTTCGTCATGGCCCCGGCCTATGGCGAACTCGTTCGCGATCCCGCCGTCAGCGAAATCTTGCAATGGCTGGCGCCGCTCCTGCCGCTGTCCTCGCTTGCCGTTATCCATAATGCCCGGCTGGCCCGCGATTTCGGCCACAAGAGCCTTGCCGCCCAGAGCATCGTCGCCAGCCTTCTTTCCGGCGCAACCGCGGTCGCGGCAGCCTTCCTCGGCTGGGGCGTCTGGTCGCTCGTCGCCCAGACGGCGGTCAATGCCGTCGTCATCGTGCTTCTCGGCTGGCTGTCCTATCGCTGGATCCCGAGGTTCAGGTTCAATTTCGCCCTGTTCCGCTCGGTCTTCCTGTTCAGCGTCAGTCTCGTCGTCAGCCAGCTTCTCTGGATGCTGCTCGCCCGCGTGCAGGATATTTTCATCTCGCGCTGGTACGGCTCGGTGGAAGTCGGACGCTACAGGATCGCCTGGCGCCTGATCGAACTGATCTCGCAGGCGGTGCTGTCGCCGATCGGCAGCGTCGCGCTCGTCACCCTGTCCAAGCTCCAGAATGATCCTGCCGCCTTCCGCAACGCGTATAACCGCATCGTCGGTCTCGCGGCGCTTGGAACATTCCCGCTTCTGCTGGGCTTCGGCGCCCTGTCCGACCAGCTGATCCTGTTCCTCTTCGGTAACAAGTGGGGCAATGCCGGCGACATCGCCACGGTGCTGGTGATGATGGCGGTTCCGTTCGTCATGAATGTCTTCGCCTCGTCGGCGCTTGCTGCCGTCAACAGGGCCGAGAGCATCCTCTCCGTCGCGGCGCTGCAGCTCGCCATGACGGTGCTGCTGACCTGGCTTCTCATCCCCTACGGCATCCTGGCGGTTGCCGCTGGTTATGCCGCGCGCGCCTGGCTCACCATGCCCTATCAGCAATATGTGCTGAAGCGCTATGCCAATATCGCGCCGCTCGGGACGATGAAAGCCATAGCGATGCCGTTCGTTGGATCGCTGGTCATGGCCGGCTGCGTATGGCTCGCAAAACCTTTCATCCTGGCCGCCATTTCGCCGGTCTGGCTTGCCACGGGCGTCTGTATCGCTCTCGGCGCTGCCATCTATGCCGCATTCATGCTTCTTTTCGCCTTCAGCATGATCCGGCCCTATCTCGACATGGTGTTGTCCATGCTGCCTTCCCGTTGGAGGCCGCTTGCACACCGATAAAATCCGGCTTTCGAAGCAAGGCCTCTGCTCTCACGTCAAGGAGACCCCATGCAGGAAACGAGCGTGAATACCATCAAAAGGCTCCAGGGGCTGATCAATACCTGCCTCTCCGACCTGGTCGATCTGTCGGGACGCTACGCGCTCCTGGACTTCCCGAACCACTACAATATCGGGGACAGCGCGATCTGGCTGGGAGAGCTCGCCTATTTCGAACAGGGCCGGTCGCGGCCGACCTTCGTCAGCGAAATCCGCACCTATAAGGAAGATCGGATGCTGGCCGCCATCGGCGACGGCCAGATCATTCTCCATGGCGGCGGCAATTTCGGCGACATCTGGCCGGGCTATCGCCAATTCCGCGAGGACATGCTGACGCGCCATCGCGGACGGCCGATCGTGCAGATGCCGCAGACGATCCATTTCAAGAGCCAGGAAAACATCGACAGCACCGCCAGGGCAATCGAGCAGCATGGCAACTTCACGCTGCTCGTCCGCGACAAGAAGAGCCTTGAATTCGCGCGTCGGTGGTTCCAGTGCGAGGTGCGTCTCTGCCCCGACATGGCCTTCTGCATCGGACCGGTCGCACGGCCGGCGCCGCAGCACGATCTTCTCCTCAACCTTAGAGAAGACCAGGAAGTCGGCGCGCCGCATGATACGTCCAGGGCCATGGCGCGCCCGAACGTCGTCAAGGCGGATTGGCCGCTGGAGGACGAAGCCGATTATCAGCGGCGCACCAAGCGGGCGGCGGTCGTCAAGGCGCTGCTGCGCGGAAATGTCGGCGGCCGAGCAAAGATGACGGAGCTGACCTACCGAGAACGGGCCGAGCAGCGCTTCGATCGGGGCGTGAAACTGCTCAGCTCGGCAAAGCAGGTCATCACCGACCGCATGCACGGCCATATCATGTGCCTGCTGCTCGATGCGGACCATTGCGTGCTCGACAACAGCTACGGCAAGACCAGCAGCTTCATCGAGGCCTGGGGCACGGTGAATGGCGAGCGGGCTGCCATCGTCAACAGCATGGACGAGGCATTGGCGATCCTGGATGGCCGCAAGGCCAAGGGTCGCGAGGCGTTCGTCGCCTAGTCCGGCCTGCCAGCCTGGAATATATCTTTGTCGCAGCCGGGACTCGTCGTACCGGCTGCGATTTTCATACCGGTTTCCGTAATCAGTGCAGCCTGGTATCGCTCGCGAGGTGATCGGATACCTCGCAGATAATGGCAGCCAAGCCGCAAAGGCGCCTTTGTTTTGCCGCAATTTCTTCTGTTTCCGCCAGCCACCTCACGAGGAAAGCACGATCAGGAAAAAAAATGTGATCGTTTTCGTGACTATGACTCGTGCTGCATTGCAGCAAATCCGGTGGGCCGTGGCTGCTTAAACCTAAGGTTATCAAGGGCAGGGGGTAATCTACCGCTTTCGACGCGCTGCCCAAACGGCGCATATGCGAAATCTCGCACCTCGCCTTTTTTGCTGCGCTGCCACATTTTGCTCCAAACTCCACGTGATCCTTGTCGGCAAACGCGGGCTCAAGTCTGCTCTGATTGAACCGGCGGTGACGGGAGGCGCTGCCCAAAAGGGGTGACCTGTTTGACTGTTGATCAGAACATATCCTCCCGCATCAATTTGATGCGCATACTACTGATCTCCGGCATCGTCTTCGTGCACGTGCCGTTTAATCCGGCCACAAGTCCCTTCCTCGGGACGAATGGCTGGTTTGACTGGCTTCGCGTCTTTCTCGGCGACAGCCTCTTTCGTGTCGGGGTTCCGTGCCTCAGCATGATTTCCGGCTACCTGCTTTTCCGCAAGGGCATGCAGTCCTTCGATTACGGCAAGACCCTGCAGTCGAAGGCCAAGACCGTGCTGTTGCCGTTCCTGCTTTGGAATCTCGGCCTGTTCGCCGCCGTCTGGCTTGTCCAGAGCGTCGGGATCGGCCAGGGGTATTTCCACGATGTGCATGGCTCGTCGGTTCGCGATACGCTGACTCTCGCCTTTGCCACGGAAGATCTGCCAGTCAATCTGCCGCTTTATTTTCTTCGCGATCTAATCGTTTGCATTGCGCTGTCACCGCTGCTCGCGCTGCTTGTTCGTCGCTTTGCGGTTCCCACGCTCGCGATACTGTTCGTGTTTGCAGTGCTTCCCGGCGTCGCGATCCCGATCGTTATCAAGAAGACGATCCTGTTCAGCTTCACCATGGGCATATTCCTCGCGCTTCGCGGGGCTGATCTCAAGATGCTCGACCGTTTCGCCGTGCCGGGCACGGTCGTCACGATCGCGGCGGCACTCGCTTTGTCGATCGCCCAGTATCAGTCGGGCCCGGATTATCCCTGGATGGTTGATCTCGCCCGCAATGCCCTTTCCATGCTCGGCGCCTTCGGTTTCTGGATGATATCGGCCATCGCCATCCGCAGCCGTACGGGCCAGAGGCTCGCTGCGACGGGCAGCCTCAGCTTCTGGATCTTCTGCGCCCACTATCCCGTGTTGATGGTCTTGTGGATGGTCTGGAACAAGATCGCAGGCGTCAGCGCCTATCCGGTCTTCTATCTCGGCGCCGTGGCGCTGACGCTTACCGTCATGGTCATCACCAACGCTCTGGCCATGCGCCTCATGCCACCACTTTACCAGGTGCTGACCGGCAGCCGCGGCCGCAAGGAGAAGCTTGCAAACGCTACCGCCAGCCGCTCCGTCGGGGCAGGCCATTCTCCGATCGAACCGAATTTGTCACAGCAGCGCAGGTGAGACATGACGTATCTCTTAAACAAGCTCACGATCATCCTCGGTACCGTCATTGCCGCATCCGCCGCCGTTCCCGCAGTCGCACAGGATCTCTCGGCCGGCAAGTCGTTCCTGGAGACTTTCGATACGTTCGACCGTTCCTTCTGGTACGTGTCTGACGGCTGGAACAATGGCGGCCATCAGAACTGCACTTGGTCGCGCAAGCAGATCAACACCGAAAACGGTGCGCTGAACCTCAACTATTCCGAGGGCCAGTCCAAGGATCGCAAATATCTCTGCGGCGAAGTGCAGACGCGCGGCCGTTACGGTCACGGTGTCTACGAGGTGCGGATGAAGGCTGCGACCGGTTCCGGCCTGAACTCGGCCTTCTTCAGCTATATCGGCCCGTCCGACAAGAAGCCCTGGGACGAGATCGACTTCGAGGTGCTTGGCAAGAACGCCAACCAGGTTCAGGTCAACCAGTATATCAACGGCAAGGGCGGAAACGAGAAGCTCATTCCAGTGGCCGGCGGTGCCGACCAGGGCTTCAACGATTATGCCTTCGTCTGGGAACAGGATCGTCTGCGCTATTTCCTGAACGGCCAGCTCGTGCAGGAAGTCACCGACAAGTCCAAGATCCCGACCAATGCCCAGAAGATCTTCCTGAGCCTCTGGGGCACCGACACGCTGAAGAGCTGGATGGGCACGTTCGCCTATAACGGCCAGACCACGATGACCATCGATCGGGTGTCTTTCACCGCGCTCGGGGACAAATGCCAGTTCCCTGAATCCGTTGCCTGCAACATCGACTGAGCCGTTTCGACGGCTTTGTCGGCATCCCGCCTTTCAGTCTTCCACAGAACAGGAGCCGGCCTGCTTGACCATCCACGTTCTATACCTTGCGCATGATCTCGCCGATGCTGCCATCCGGCGACGTGTCCTGACCCTCAAGGCCGGGGGCGCAGAGGTGACGGTTGCCGGCTTCCTGCGCGGGCGCAATCTCCTGGAGGGCGAGCCGGGCGTCGAGACGATCGTGCTCGGGAAGACGGCGGATGGCCGTTTCGCCCAGCGCATCGGCGCCGTGGTGAAGGCCAGCCTGACGCTGAAGGGAAGCCTGACCGGAGTCAGGCGCCCGCATGTCATCGTTGCCCGCAACATGGAGACACTGGCGCTTGCCGGCCAGACGGCGCGTCTTTTCGACCGTCGGCTTCCGGTCGTCTACGAGTGCCTCGATATTCACCGTCTGCTGCTCGACGACGGCATCAAGGGCAAGCTGATGCGGGCGGTCCATCGCTATTTCGGCCGCCGGGCACAGCTGCTGATCACGAGTTCTCCGGCTTTCGTCGAGAATTTCTTCAAGCCACGCTCCGGTCTCGACCTGCCCGTGATGCTTCTGGAGAACAAGGTCCTGGACCTCGATGCCGATGTCGATCAGGTCGAGCAGTCGGCGCGTCCACCGAAGCCGGGCGAGCCCTGGCGCATCGGATGGTTCGGAGCGATCCGATGCCGCAAATCTCTGTCGATCCTGACCGAATTTGCCGACCGGATGGACGGCAAGGTCAAGGTCGTCATCCGCGGCCGTCCAGCCTATAGCGAATTCGACGATTTCGACCGGATCGTTGGCGAGGCGCGCCATGTGGAATTCCACGGCGCCTACCGCAATCCGGAGGATCTCTCGCAGATCTATGACGACGTGCAGTTCAACTGGGCGATCGACTTCTTCGAAGAGGGGCTGAATTCCGACTGGTTGCTGCCGAACCGTCTCTACGAAGGCGGTCTGCATGCGGCCGTTCCGATCGCACTCGCCTCGACCGAAACCGGACGTTTTCTGGCGCGGCGCGAGATCGGCGTGACGATCGACAAGGCGACGCCCGGTGCGCTCACGCGGATCTTCGAGGCGATGACGCCGGAGATCTACACCGAACAATTTTCTCGCGTCGCGGCCATCGAGCGCGGCCAATGGGTGACCGGACCCGCGGATTGCCGGGCGCTGGTCGCCAGGCTCGCCTCGCTCAAACCCGACCTACAGTCGCCTGCCGAAATGCAGGCTGCTTCAACAATGCAGTCGTGAGGTGGATCATGGTAGAGAGTAGCGTTTCCGGTTCCGACATGTCCCGCTTCGAGGTCAGCCCTCGTGTCCTGCTCGTCATTCCGTGCCTCAACGAGGCAAAGACGATCGACCCGCTGCTGCACAAGCTGGCTTTGCAGCGCGGCAACATGGACATGCTGATCGTCGTCGCCGATGGCGGCAGCAAGGACGGCACGATCGAGATCGTCCAGCGCCTGACGGGAGAGATTTCTGATCTCGTGCTGATGGACAATCCGCGGCGCATCCAGAGCGCTGCGATCAATCTCGCGGTCGACCGTTTCGGCGGGGATCGTGATTATCTGATCCGCATCGATGCCCATGGCGACTATCCGGATAATTACTGCCGTGCGCTGATCGAGGAAGCCGAGTCGAAGCAGGCGGATTCGGTCGTGGTCGGCATGGAAACGGTTGGTTTCGGTGCCTTCCAGCAGGCGGCGGCGATCGCGCAGAATTCCAAGCTCGGCAATGGCGGTTCCAAGCATCGCGCCGGCGGCGGCGGTGAATGGGTCGATCATGGCCACCACGCCCTGATGCGCATCGCCGCCTATTCCGCGGTCGGCGGCTATGACGAGAGTTTCAGCCACAACGAAGACGCAGAGCTGGACTTCCGGCTGCGCCGATCCGGCTTCCGCATCTGGATGACCGGCAAGACCTACATGACCTATTATCCGCGCTCCAGCGCGTCGGCGCTTTTCCGCCAGTATCTCGGCTATGGCCGTGGCCGCGCGAAGAACCTGATGAAACATGGCTCTATCCCGAAGATCCGCCAGGCGATCCCGCTTGCCGTGGCACCTGTTGTGGCCGGCGCGGTCCTGGCGCTGCTTCACTGGTGGGCCGCGGTGCCGTTCGCGGTCTGGGTTGCCGCCTGCCTCGCCTACGGTGCCTATATGGCGATCGGCCAGCGCAACATGCTGGCGCTCTTTGCCTCCATCCCGGCGATGATCATGCATTTCGCCTGGTCGGCGGGTTTCTGGATGGAGTTGATCGGCTTCAAGCGGAAGAGGGCTGCATGACGAACACCAATCCGATCCGCATCGATATCGGCATTTGCACCTTCCGGCGCCCGGCGCTTGAGGAGACGCTGGAGTCGCTGTTCAAGCTGACCGTCCCTTCGGATGCTCAGGTTCGCCTGATCGTGGCTGATAACGACGCCGCGCCAAGCGCCAAGGATCTCGTCGACAGCATGGCCGCGCGTTCGCCGTTTCCGATCCGCTACGTCCATTGCCCGAAGTCGAACATCTCGATTGCCCGCAATGCCTGTCTTTCGGCCTGCGAGGCGGACTTCCTGGCCTATATCGACGATGACGAGACTGCGACGCCCGGTTGGCTCGCCGCGCTTGTCGAAAAGGCGCGCGAGACGGGTGCCGAAGCGGTGCTTGGTCCGGTCCGGGCGCTCTATGGCGACGACAGCGCCGGCTGGATGCGCGATGGCGATTTCCACTCGACCATGCCGGTCTGGGTGAACGGCCGCATCATCACCGGCTATACCTGCAACACGCTGCTCGACATGCGCTCGCCGCTGGTTGCCGGCCGGCGCTTCGCGCTCGCGCTCGGCCAGAGCGGCGGCGAGGACACCCATTTCTTCTCGCAGCTGACCGAAGCCGGGGGGCGGATTGAATTCGCCGAGAATGCGCTCGTACTGGAACCCGTACCGGCAAGCCGGGCCAGCTTCGGCTGGCTCGCGAAGCGTCGTTTCCGCTCGGGTCAGACCCATGGTCGCATCGTGGCTGCGAATAACGGCGGTGCGAAACGGATTCCGAAGGCGCTGATCGCGGCGGCCAAGGCCGGTTATTGCGGTGCCGTTGCTGCGGGCTTCATGCTCATGCCGGTCCGGCGCAACCGTTACGCGCTGCGCGGCGCACTGCATGTCGGCGCCGTCATGGGCATGCTCGGGGTTCGGGAAATCCGCCAATACGGCACTGCGGAGGCGGCATGACCATCGAGACGCCCGATATCAGCTTCATCATCGCCGCCTATAATGCCGAGGAGACGCTTGAGCGCGCCATCGACAGCGCGCTTGCGCAGGTCGGCGTCACGGTCGAAGTGATCGTTGTCGACGATTGCTCGACGGATCGGACCCGCGACATCGCCGGCGCCTATACCGATCCGCGCGTCAAGCTGATCTGCCAGCCGCAGAACGGCGGGCCTGGCAGGGCACGCAATACCGGCATCGCGGCGGCAACCGGCCGCTGGGTGGCGACGCTCGATTCCGACGATGCCGTGAAGCCGGACCGCTCGCTGTCCATGCTGCAGAAAGCGGCGGCCTTCGATGCCCAGATCGTCGTCGACAATGTCGATGTCGTGCCGCTCGAAGGTGGCGCGCCGAAGACGATGTTCGATCACAAGGAGCTCGAGCGGCAGCGGGAAATCTCACTGGTGGACTTCATCTCCTCCAACGTCATTTTCAACACGACGTTCAACTACGGCTACATGAAGCCGATCTTCGATCGTGCCTTCCTCGCCCGGCATGATCTCGCCTTCGATGACATGCTGCGCATCGGCGAGGATTACATCCTGTTCGCATCCGTGCTGGCCAGCGGCGCCCGCTGCGCCGTCGACCCGAATGTCGGATATGTTTACTATCTGCGCGCCGGCTCTATCTCCCGCGTCCTGAAGCATCAACATCTTGACGACATGCTGGAGGCAGACCGCGCATTTCTCTCTCGTTTCAAGCTGGGCCCTGCCGAAATGCAGGCGCAAACGCGCCGCACCCGCAGCATCATCGAGGCCCGCTCGTTTCTTACGCTCGTCGACGACATCAAGCGAAAGTCCGTCGGCAGCTTCCTCAAAACTGCAATGGGCAATCCGGGAGCGCTGAAGCTCTTCAGGATGCCGATTGCCGTTCGCATGCGTCGGTTCGCTAAAGCGGCCGGCGTCAACTGAAATCCTGACACACAGGGCGGGGGCGCCCTCTAGAAAGGACGAAGGAATGGACTTGAAAAGACCAGTTCGGAAGGCGGTGATACCCGTTGCAGGCAACGGCACCCGTTTCCTGCCGGCCACCAAGGCGATGCCCAAGGAAATGCTGACGATCGTCGACAGACCCGTCGTGCAGTATGCCGTCGATGAAGCCATGCAGTCGGGCATCGAAAACATCATCTTCGTCACCAGCCGTAACAAGACGGCGATCGAAGATTATTTCGACAGCAATCCGGAACTGATTGCCAGCCTCACCCGCGCCGGCAAGACGGTGCAGGTGACCCAGCTCGAAAAGATGCTGCCGCTCGCCGGCACCGTCAGCTATACCCGCCAGCAGGTGCCGCTCGGTCTCGGCCACGCCGTCTGGTGTGCTCGCGAACTTGTGGGCGACGAGCCCTTTGCGCTCCTGTTGCCCGACATGGTATCCTACGGCGCTCGCGGCTGCATGTCCGGCCTGATGGACCTCTATGAAGAAGTCGGCGGTAACGTGTTCGCGGTCGAGCAATGTGCTCCGGAAGAGACGTCCAGCTACGGCGTTGTCAGCATGGGCAACGACGTCCAGCACGGCTTCCAGGTCACCGGAATGGTAGAAAAGCCGAAGCCTTCCGAGGCTCCGTCAAATTACTATCTCAATGGCCGTTATATTCTGCAGCCGGAAATCTTCGAATTGCTGGAAAGCCAGGAGCGTGGTGCCGGCAACGAGATCCAGCTGACGGACAGCATGCAGAAGCTTCTGAAGGTGCAGCCGTTCCACGCGCAGCCTTACAAGGGACGCACCTTCGACTGCGGCAGCAAGCGCGGCTTCATCGAGGCCAATGTGGCTTTCGCCATGCTGCGTTCCGACATGAGCGGCGATCTCGCCGTCACGATCAAGGAGTTGCTCGATTCGCACGAGACCCGAGTTCGCGCAGCTTAATCGCGCAAAACGCATCGAAACGGCGGGAGTACCGCCGTTTCATTCCGAATTCCCAAAGCGGATGACACTATGGACCAGGTAAATTTCCGACCGATGACGATCTTTCCGAACGAGCCGAAAGACCAGGACACGTTCATCGATCTCGACAAGCTGTGGTCCGCGGCCATGCGCCGCCTCAAGGTGATCATCGCCTGCGTCGTCGTGATGGTCGCACTGGCCGGCGTCTATCTGCTCATGGCCCAGCCGATCTACACGGCGGCAACACAGATTCTGGTGGACGACAACCTTTCGCGTTACGCGGAAGATGATCCGGAAAGCGGCCAGACGGCACAGCAGATCGACAACCGCATGTCGAGTGCGGTCGAGATCCTGAAATCGAAGGCATTGGCTCTCAGCGTCGTCGACAAGGCGAATCTTGCCGAGAACGACCTGATCGTCGATCCTCCCAAGTCGCCGACCGATCTGATCAAGGGTGCGGTGAAAAGCATTGTCTCGCTGGTGACGCCGGGCGAACCGCCGGCAACCGAAGAACAGATCCTGGCCGGCAAGCGCCAGAAGGCTGGCGCCGTGCTTCAGCAGTCGATCTCGGTGGAAAGGGTAGGGCGCAGCTCCGTCATCGCGCTCACCGCCCGCTCGCCCAGTCCCGCGCTGTCGGCACGGCTCGCCAAGACCTATGCCGAGGCCTATCTCACCGAACAGCTGAACGCCAATTTCGACGCGACGGAACGCGCCAGCGTCTGGCTGCAGGAACGTCTCAACGATCTCAACACGCGCGCGCAGCAGGCGTCGCTGGCGGTCGAGCAGTACAAACGTGAAAAGGGCCTCGTTTCCCCGCGCGGCGAACTCCTGTCCACTCAGCAGCTTTCCGATCTCAACACCCAGCTGATCTCGGCCCAGGCCGATGTCGCCACCGCCGCTGCCCGCTACAACCAGTACAAGGCGATCATCGACAAGGGGCCGGATGCGGCCGTCCAGAACGCGGTCGTCTCCAACCGCGACACGGACAACACCGTGATGCAGGACCTGCGCAAGCGCTACATCACGATCAATGATCGCGAGCAGGGCATCATCCAGCAGTTCGGTGCCGATCATCCGCAGGCGATTGCGATGAAGGCCGAGAAGCAGGATGTCGCCCAGCAGATGTTCCGCGAACTGCAGCAGCTGACCGGCAGCTTCAGCAACGAGCTGGACGTGGCCAAGTCGAGGGAAGCATCACTGCGGGAAAGCATCCAGCGTGTGGCCGGCAACAATTCCGATGCCAATGTCAACATGGTCCAGCTTCTGGAACTCGAGCAGCGGGCTTCGGCTCTCAGGACGCTTTACGAGTCCTATCTGCATCGCTTCGAGCAGGCTTCCCAGGCATCCTCGCTGCCGATCGCCAAGGCCCGCGTCATTTCCGACGCCGGCGTTCCGACGGCGCCGTCCAGCCCGCGCAAGACGCTGACCATGGCTTTGTCGGTCGTGCTCGGCCTCCTGATCGGTGGTGCCGCCGCGACGGTTCTGGAGCTGCGTGAACGCTTCTTCCGCACCGGCGACGATGTGCAGCGGAAGCTCGGTGCGCGGTTCCTCGGCTATCTTCCGAAGATTGCCGGCTCCGGCCGCGACGATGCAGCGAGCGCCAATCCAGCGCCCGCGGCCCCGCCGAAGGACCAGGGTGATGCCGCCAACCAGCCGCAGGGGGATCCGATCTCCTTCCGCCGGATGATGCGTATTGCCGTGGAGGCTCCGCGCTCGCAATTCGCCGAGACGCTGCGCAACACGAAGCTTGCCTGCGACATCGTTCTGCAGGGCAAGAAATGCGCCGTCATCGGTGTCGTGTCCTGCCTTCCCGGTGAAGGCAAGTCGACGGTTGCGGCCAACCTTGCTGGCCTCATCGCATCGAGCGGTGCCCGCACGCTGGTGATCGACGCCGACCTTCGCAATCCCGGCCTCTCCAAGATGCTGGCCAGCGAGCCGGAACTTGGCCTCGTCGACGTCATTCTCGGCAAGACGTCGTGGACGACGGCTGCCCGCGTCGATCGCCGTTCGCGCCTGACGATCCTGCCGATGACCCCCCGTCGTCAGGTGACCCATACCAGCGAGCTTCTGGCCTCGACCGGAATGAGCCAGTTCCTGGAAAGCATCAAGGAAACCTTCGACGTCATCGTCGTCGACCTGGCGCCGCTGATCCCGGTCATCGACGCCAAGGCCTTCGAACCCTATGCGGACGGTTTCGTCTTCGTCACCGAATGGGGTGCGACGCCTGCCAAGGCGGTCCAGAGCGTGCTGCAATCGGAGCCGCAGATTGCGGCAAAGACGATCGGCGTGATCCTCAACAAGACCGATCTTGCCGAGCTGCACAAATATGCAGATCCGGGTGCGCCGGAACGTCTGCGCGGCAACTACATGTCCTACTATCGGGACAGGGAGCCGACGCAGGAAACGGTGAAGTCATAATCAGAAGCAGTTTGCGGCCCGGTCATCCCGGGCCGCAAATCGTTTGTACGGTGTGTTCGAGAAGAGGCGGCGCCTCAGCGCTTGACGCGCAGACCGTCCATCAGCAGGCCGATCAGCCTGTTGGCGCGTTCGCGCCATTCCGGCGCGTCCGGGATCGAATAGATGCTCGACATGGCGTGCATCAGATCCGTCTGGCAGATATCGTCGCGGACCAGTCCCTGTTCGCGCGCAGTCATCAGCAGCTTCTCGAAGGCGCCGCGGATGCGACCGAAGCCTTCGGCAAACATCGATGAATTGGAACTGGCGATGATCTTCAGGCTGCTTGCCATGCCGCGCTTGGTCGCCATGTAGTTGACGAAGCGCAGCATCCACTGTTCGAGCGCGATATCGGCCGGATATTGCCGGGCCAGTTCGTCGGCGGATTCCGCAAGGTTCTGCAGCTCGCGCCTGTAGACGACTTCGACCAGATGCTCGCGCGTCGGAAAATGCCTGTAGAGCGTGCCGATGCCGACGCCGGCACGGCGGGCGATGTCCTCGAGTGAAGTCTCGACGCCATTCTCGGCAAAGGCCAGGGCCGCGACCTCGATCAGCTTGTCGCGGTTGCGACGTGCATCGGCCCTCAGTTTCGGGGTCGTCTGATCTACCGTTTCCGGCGCGGCCGAGTCCAAAATCCTGCTCCAACGCAATCAGCCCTTGACGGCAGCCGTCAAGTCGCTAGTTTAAACGGAGGCGCCTCCGCTTTGGAGGTCCTTCCACTTTTAGACCATAAGTGGGGGTGGATGTCATGCCGAAATATAGTCGACTTCCATCTCAGATAGAATTTTTTCGGATTTCGACCAGTCGTTCAAGCCGGAATTTCTCGTGACGATATCAGGAGAGCTTATCATGACCCGAACTATTCACGTCACACTCGATATAAACGGGGAGATGCACTCGCTCGATGTCGAGCCACGCGTCACACTTCTGGATGCACTTCGCGATCATCTGGAGCTGACCGGAACCAAGAAAGGCTGCGACCAGGGCCAATGCGGCGCCTGCACCTGCCACGTCGATGGCCAACGCGTCCTCTCCTGTCTCACCCTGGCGGCCCAGGTCGAGGGTCGTCAGGTCACCACGATCGAAGGCATTGCCGATGACGACGGCACATTGCACGCGGTGCAGAGAGCCTTCCTCGAACACGACGCCTTCCAGTGCGGTTACTGCACTCCTGGCCAGATCATGTCGGCCGTTGCCTGCATCCGCGAAGGCCATGCCGGTTCCGATGCCGAAATCCGGGAGTATATGTCCGGCAATCTCTGTCGTTGCGGCGCCTATAACAGCATCGTGGCTGCGGTGCGTGAAGCGGCGGAACTGACGGCCGGCGTGCGCCAGAAGGCGGAGGCTGCGTGATGAGAGATTTCTCCTACACCCGCGCTTCTTCCACGGAGGACGCCCGCAAGGCAGCTCTGGAGGCCGGCGCCATGATCCTGGCCGGCGGCACGACCCTGCTCGACCTTGCCAAATGCGGTGTTGCCGAGCCGGATCAGCTGATCGACATCAGCCACATTCGCGGGCTCGACGGAATTGCCGTGGATGACAGGGCTGCCACGATCGGCGCGCTGGCAAAGATGAGCGCCGTCGCGGATCATCCCGAGATCCTGTCGGCGTTTCCTGCCGTCTCGCAGTCGCTGTCCCTGGCGGCATCGCAGCAGTTGCGCAACATGGCGACGATCGGCGGCAATCTGCTGCAGCGGACGCGATGTCCTTATTTCCGGGATCCTTCGACGTTCCCGGCCTGCAACAAGCGTGAACCCGGCTCCGGCTGTTCCGCCATCGGCGGCGTGACGCGCAATCACGCGGTGCTCGGCACGAGCGAGTATTGCATCGCCACCTATCCCGGTGATTTGGCCGTTGCGCTCGTGGCCTTCGATGCCGAAGTGAACCTCGGCACGCGTACGGTTTCGGTCGAGGACTTCTTCCTCGCACCCGGGGATACACCGGAAAAGGAGACCGTGATCGCGCCCGGCGAGATGATCATGGGTATCAGCATCCCGGTTTCCCCCGCCGCGAGACATTCCACCTATCTCAAGGTCCGCGACCGGCAGTCCTACGAGTTTGCTGCCGCGAGCGCAGCCGTTGGTCTCGAGTTCGAGACGGATGGTAAAACCGTGAGGGGCGTTCGGGTGGCGCTCGGCGGCGTCGCGACCAGGCCTTGGCGTGCTCGCGCCGTCGAACAGGCGCTGGTCGGGAAGGTCCTCACGGAAGAGGCTATCGCCTCTGCCGCCGCGCTTGCCATGGAAGGTGCCGTCGCGCACGGCGCCAATCGCTACAAGATCGAGCTCGCGCCCCGCGTGATCGCCCGCGCACTGCAGACCGTAGGAGGCCTCGCATGACCATCATGGAACCCCGCAAACACGGAAGTGCTGCCGACGGAATGGTCGGTGGCCGCATGTCGCGTTTTGAAGGCGAGCTGAAGATCACCGGCTCGGCCACCTATGCGCTCGAATATCCGATGGAAGACGCTGCGCATGCGGTGCTCGTGCAGAGCACGATCGCGGCCGGCCGCATCGTCTCGGTCGATACGTCGAAGGCGCTCGCCATGCCGGGCGTGCTGGCGGTGCTCACCCCGGAAGACGACCTAGGCCTCAGGGCCTGCGGCGACTGGATGGGCTCGGCGGCGAAGGACGAGCCCTATTATCCGCTGCCGAAAGTGGTGCAGTTCAACGGCCAGTCGATCGCAGCCGTCATCGCGGAAAGCCGGGAACAGGCGTCTGAAGCGGCAAAGCTCGTCACCTTCACCTATGAGGAGACACCGTCGGTCACGAGCTTCCACGATCCGAATGCCGGCGAGGGCAAGCTCATGCCCAATCTCGTCGTCAACTGGGGAGATGCGGAAGCCGCGCTTGCCGCAGCAGCCGTCAGGATCGAGGCAACCTACGAGACGCCGCGCGAATACCACGTTGCGATGGAGCCTCACGGCTTGGTGGCGAAGTGGGACGGCGACGAACTTACGATATGGGAGCCGAGCCAGTGGTCTCACGGCATGGCGCGCATGTATGCAGAATGGTTCTCCGTGCCTTATGAGAACGTTCGGATCGTTTCGCCCTTCATCGGTGGCGGTTTCGGCTCCAAGGGGCAGCCGCTCGCCTATGGCGCGGTCGCCGTTGCAGCTGCGAAGCGGCTCGGCCGGCCGGTCAAGCTCGCCGTCACCCGGCCGCAGAATTTTACCAGCTATGGCGGGCGTGCCGCTACCCGGCAGACGATTTCGCTCGGCGCGACGAAGGACGGCATCCTGCAGTCGATCGTCCATCGCGGCATGAGCGAGACCTCGATCTACATGGACTACCCGGAGCAGACGGGTGCCGCGACCCCGGTTCTCTACAAGGTGGAGAATTTCTCCTCCGAACACCGCGTCGTGCCGGTCAACACGGTGACGCCCGGCGCTCTAAGAGGCCCGGGCAAGAACCCGAGCTCCTACGGCATCGAATGCGCCATGGAAGAGCTTGCCTATGCGCTCGGCATGGATCCGCTGGAACTGAGGCTGAAGAACTATGCCGATCACGACTACCAGTCGGGCAAGCCGTGGTCGACGCGTCAGCTGCGCGAGGCGCTGACCGAAGGCGCCAAGGCCTTCGGTTGGGACAGGCGCAGCCATGAACCGCGCTCGATGCGCGACGGCAACCAGCTCGTCGGCTGGGGCATCGGCTGCGGCACGTTCCCGGTCATACGTGCGCCGAGCGAAGCGATGATCCGTGTTCTGGCCGACGGCACGGTCGAGGTCGTCAGCGGCTCGATCGATATGGGGCAGGGCACCTATACGATCCTTGCCCAGACGGCGGCGGAGGCGATGGGCGTTCCCGTCTCGCAGGTCGTCGTGCGTCTCGGTGATTCCCGCCTGCCGGGGTCTGCCATCGCCGGTGGATCGATGCTTGCCGGCTCCATCACCGGGGCCGTACACAAGGCGGCGATCGCGGCGCGTGACGAGATCGTAGGGCTGGCGCTCAACACGCCGAACTCGCCGTTTGCCGGCAGCGGCGCCAATACGCTCGTCGTTGCCGATGGCGAGATTTCCACCACGCTTGCCGACGGGCCGAAGGTGACGATCGCCGAGATGATGAAGGCACTCGGCCGCGAGCACCTGGAGATCCGACGCAACACGCTGTCCGACGATGCGCAGGAAGCGGCGGAGCAGCGCAGGGCCTGGACGACCATGGCGCGGGTTATGGGGCCCACAATGGGTGAATTTTCGATGCACAGCTGGTGCGCCCATTTCGCCGAAGTCAGGGTCGATGAGGCCTTCGGCACGGTGCGCGTGTCGCGCATGGTTTCGGCCTTCGACTGCGGTCGCCTCTATAATCCAAAACTGGTCGAAAGCCAATGGCGCGGCGGCATCATCATGGGCATCGGCCAGGCGTTGCTGGAAGAAGGTCTCGTCGATCCGCGCAATGGCCGCACGATCAACAACAATGTCGGGGACTATCTGGTGCCCACCAATTCCGACATTCCGGATCTGCAGGTCATCTCGGTCGGCGTGCCGGACCTCAATGCGTCCGCGCTCGGCGGTAAGGGTGTCGGTGAAGTCGGCATCGTCGGCGTGGCGCCGTCTATCGCCAATGCCGTCTTCCATGCCACCGGCAAGCGGGTGAGGGACCTGCCGATCACGCTTGAAAAGCTGATCTGATCAAACCGGCGCATCCGGCTTCAGTGCCGGGTGCGCCTAAGTTGTTCTCGGCAGGTTCGACGTACCGAGGCTTCCCGCCAGTCGCTCCGCCAGCTTTTCCTTCCGAAAATACTCGGTGACGAAATCGATGAAGACGCGCGTCTTGGCCGGCAGCAGTGTTCGGTTGGCATAGTAGAGCGAGATTGTGCCGATATCGGCGTACCAGTCCGGCAGCAGCCGGATGAGTTCTCTTCGCTCGAAATAAATCAACGCGTCCGGCGTGGCGATCAGCGCGACGCCGAGACCGAGGCTTGCGGCGCTGGCAATGGCCGCCGGGTCGTTCATTATGAAGGTACCGGTTAGGGCGGCCGGCATTTCCTCGCCGGCGATATTGCGCATGGACCATTGCCGGATGCGCCCGGTATTGGACGATCTCATCTGGATGCCGACAAATGCTGAAAGCCCTTGCGGGTCCACCGGCATGGCGCGATCCCGCATGTAGGCGGGAGATGCCACGGCCACGAGATGAGCGGGCGCCAAGGTCCGCGAGATCAGGCCGGGCGTGAGGTCGAGGCCACCGCCGATCGCCGCGTCATATCCCTCTGTCACCAGATCCACCTGACGGTTCTCGAATGTCCATTCCGGCCTGATCCTGGGGTATTTCTCCATGAAGGCCGGCAGCAGCGGCAGGATGTAGTCCCGCCCGAAATGCGGACTCATGCTGACCTTGAGTATACCGACGGGCTCGCTATTGCCTGACGAAGCATCGGCGATCGCCACCTGCAGGGCTTCGACATGGCCGCCGACCTGGGCGAGAAACCGTTCGCCCGCTTCCGTCAATGCCAGCTTGCGGGTGGTTCGCTGGAAAAGCCGGATGCCGAGGCTGCGCTCCAGCATCGCCACGTTGCGGCTGACGGCGGCGGGCGTCAGCCCGAGCCTGCGGGCGGCGGCCGAAAAGCCGCCGAGTTCTGCCGACCGCACGAAGGACTCGAGATGGCCAAGATTTTCCATGAGCCTATTTTCAATTATAGCTTGAAAATGATGCGCATCATTACCGTCTAATCGGACGCCAATAAAGGGCAGATATTCCGTTCATCGAAACACGAACGGAGAAAATCTCATGACTATCGGTATCATCGGCGCCGGCAATATCGGCGCAGCCATTGCCCGCATTCTTGCCCGCGCAGGCATTCACGCCACCATCGCAAACAGCCGCGGCCCGGAGTCGCTGGAGCCACTCGTTGCGGAACTTTCGCCCTGGATCTCGGCCGTCACGATCGAGGAGGCGGCAAAGGCGGACATCGTCTTCGTTGCCGTGCCGTGGTCGAAGCTGCCTGGAGCGCTGGCAGGCCTTCCGAACTGGGGTGGCCGCATCGTTGTGGACACCAATAACCCGATCGAGGCGCCGCTGTTCAAGCCCGCCGAACTCAACGGCCGCCTGTCGAGCGAGATCTTCGCCGACATGGTGCCGGGTGCTCGGGTGGTGAAGGGGTTCAACCACCTGTTCGCAGCCTTACTCGAAGCCGACCCCACGTCGGATGGCGGCAAGCGCGTGCTGTTTTATTCCGGCGACGATGCCGACGCGAAAGCCGAGGTCGGCCAGTTGATCGACAAACTGGGCTTCTTCGGCATCGATCTCGGCCCGCTTTCGGTCGGCGGGAAGCTCGTGCAATTTCCCGGCGGGGCCTTGCCCTCGCACAATCTGGTCAAGCTCGGCTGACCATCAGTCTTCCGAATAGCGCTCCTCGTTCCACGGGTCGCCGCGCATATGGTAGCCGTTCTTCTCCCAGAAGCCGGCATTATCGATGCCGATGAAATCGATCCGCTTCAGCCACTTGGCGCTCTTCCAGAAATAGAGATGCGGCACGACGAGCCTGACCGGCCCGCCGTGCTCTTCCGTCAGCGGGGCGCCCTCCCAGTCCGTCACGATGATCGCGTCGGGGGAGGCGAAGTCGGAAAGAAGCAGGTTGGTGGTGTAGCCGTCATAGCTGGTCAGCATCACCGCCTTGGCTTCGTCTGTCGGGTCGACGGCATCGAGAAAGTCGCGGGTGGAAACGCCCTTCCAGTTGTTGTCGTAGCGCGACCATGTGGTCACGCAATGGATGTCCGACAGCATGTCGGTCTGCGGCAGCGCCTGGAAGGCGGCCCAGTCGAAGGTTCCGGGCTTGTTGACGAAGCCGTAGACGTCGAGCTTCCACTGTGCCGGCGAGATGCTCGGCTGCTGGCCGAGGTCGAGAACCGGCCAGTTCTTCACCAGATGCTGGCCGGGCGGCAGGCGATCCGTCTCCGGCCGCGTATGCCGGCCGGTCAGGAACTTGCCTTCGTCGGCCCATTTGCGCTTGGTGGCGGTAAGCTTCGAATTCGGCTGTTGCGTTCCGGTGTCGTCGGCCATCGGCGGTTCTCCCTGCATGGATCCCAGGACGGGGCGGTGCATCTGCGTCATGCCTGATGCATGGCGTCGTGGCCTTGCGTCGCCCGATAATCTGATGAACAAGAGGGGCAAATCAACCGCTCGTCTTTCACATTTCACTCCGGAACATCATGGCCGCCTTCAATCCCCGCTTTAACCCGCTGGTCGACAAGCTCTCCCTTCCTCCCGTCCCGTCCGTCGCCGCCTGGGGCCGCGCCTATGACGGATCGAAAGGGCCGCTGATCGATCTGTCGCAGGCCGTGCCCGGATATCCGGCGCATCCCGACATGCTGAAGCTGCTCGGCGAGACGGGCGCCTCCAAGGCCTATACGGGTTACGGCCCGATCGAGGGTGAGACGGTTCTGCGCGAGGCCTATGGCGCTCACGTCGCCGAGGTCTACGGCGCGCCGCTTGTCGCCGCCAACACCCATATCACCTCCGGCTGCAACCAGGCCTTCGTCTGCGCCGCGATGACGGTTGCCGGTCCCGGCAATACGGTGCTGATGACCGAGCCCTTCTATTTTAACCACGAGACGACTCTCGCGATGATGGGGATCAGGACCGATTTCGTGCCCTGCAAGGCGGAAGCGGGCTTCCTGCCGGAGGTCTCCGAGATCGAGGCTGCCATCACCCCTGACGTGAAGGCGCTGGCGCTCGTTTCTCCCAACAACCCGACCGGCGCCATCTATCCGCCGGCACTGCTGGAATCGATCTTCAAGCTCTGCCGGAAGAAGGGCATCTGGCTGATCCTCGACGAAACCTATCGCGACTTCCTGCCGGAAGCCGGGCAGCGGCCGCACGGGTTGTTTGGGCTCGACGGCTGGGAAGACACGCTGATCAGCCTCTACAGCTTTTCCAAATCCTTCTGCATTCCCGGCCACCGACTGGGCGCTATCACGGCGAGCGAAGCGGTGATCGGCCAGGTCGCCAAGATCATGGACAACCTGCAGATCTGCGCCCCGCGCGCCGCCCAGGCTGCCGTCGCGACCGCTCTCCCGCTGCTGGCCGACTGGCGCGAGGAAAACCGTCAGGAGATCGGCCGCCGCGCCGAGGCGCTGAAGGCTGTCATGCGGGAGCTGCCGGAGTGGAAGCTCGATGCGATCGGCGCCTATTTCGCCTTCGTGCGCCATCCCTTCACCGGCGTCGGCTCGGCCGAGGTGGCGGAGAAACTTGCAAAATGCGCCGGCGTCACCTGCATTCCGGGCGTCTATTTCGGCGAGGGTCAGCAGGCCTATCTGCGCTTTGCCTTCGCCAATGCGGATGCCGGGACGATCGCGGGCCTGACGGAACGTTTGAAGAACTTTTCGCTGTCGTAACCGGCGCCTTGGCCTTATAAGACAAGGCCATGGTCCAACGTTCAGGCAGCGCCGATCTTCCGCTTCATGGCGGCCGGGTTCCCCGGTGGCTCGGTGAACGCATGACGCGTCTCGGCGCCGTCATCACCGAGGCGATCGTCATCCATTACGGCCGCGACGAACTGCTCGCGCGGCTCGCGCATCCTTTCTGGTTCCAGTCCTTCGGCGCCGTGATGGGCATGGACTGGCATTCGTCCGGCATCACCACCAGCGTCATCGGCGCGTTGAAGCGCGGGCTCACCCCGATGTCGGGCGAACTCGGCATCCATGTCTGCGGCGGCCGCGGCAGGAACTCACGGCAGACGCCGGACGAACTGATCGCCATCGGCAACCGCGTCGGCATCGACGGCGGGGCTCTGGCCCAGACCAGCAAGCTCGTCGCCAAGGTCGACAGCGCCGCCGTTCAGGACGGGTTCGATCTCTATCTGCACGGTTTCATCGTTACCGACGACGGCAAATGGGTGGTGGTGCAGCAGGGCATGAACGACGAGAAGCGCCAGGCGCGGCGCTATCACTGGCATTCTGAGGGGCTGAAAGGCTTTCTCGATTCACCCCACGCGGCGATCGAAGGCCGCGGGCAGGGGGAGATCGTTAATCTTGCCGATCACCGCGCAGACGCCTCCCGCAAGGGCCAGCTCGACCTGCTCGCCTCGCTCGGGCCGGACCGGATCGTGCGCGAGGTCGTGGCACTCGATCCGAAGCGCCAGGCAAAGGACCTTGCGCAGCCGATGCTGCCGCATCTGATCATGCCGGCGCATCACGACGTGCGCGAGGAAGACGTCAACATGCGCCGCCTGCACGGCACGCTCGCTGCCGCGGCCAATCGCGGACCGAAGGATTTCGAGGACCTGCTGATGACGCCCGGCGTCGGCGCCCGCACGGTCTCGGCGCTCGCCATGGTGGCCGAGGTGGTCCACGGCGCGCCCTGCCGGTTTTCCGATCCCGCCCGCTTCTCGCTCGCCCATGGCGGAAAGGACCGCCATCCTTTCCCGGTGCCGCTCAAGGTCTATGACGAGACGATCAAGGTGATGAAATCGGCGGTGGCCAAGGCGAGGCTCGGGCGCGAGGAAGAGCTGCAGGCGCTTAAACGCCTCGACGACCAGTCCCGAACGCTCGAACGCTACGCCACCGGGCCGGACTTGAAGGAAATCGTCGCGGGAGAGTTTTCACGCTCGCACGAATGGGGTGGGCGGAGCGTGTTCGGGTGGGAGCCGGCAGAGGATGAGGAGCGGGGGAAGCGGAGGGGGTGAGGGACCAAGATTTGCTCCAAGCTTGCCGCGGCCACTTCCAGTTGGATCACACCGTCTTATTTTTTGGTCACTGAGGCTCTGTGAAGCTTGCTCGATGCGTTACGTTATATTGACTTACCGTCGATCTCGATACGCGATATAAGAGGCAGCGACAGTATTTATCAATATCGCAATATATAGCTTTGTAGAGCCCGGAAATTCTATCTCAAAAGGATATAGTAAAAGGAATACACAAGTTAGAGCGAACGATATTATTAGATAACGCTGCATCAAAATCATGACTCCGGATAACTGATAACACCTTTTTGATATCTAAGCAGAATGTGTACCGAGCTTGAACGCTGGCGTGAAGGCATTTCTGCATCGGAGTCGGCCAGCGGCGGCTGAGTACGACACGGTGTTCGGCATCTTGCGCCGGCAGATTTGCGTCCAATGGAACTCTGCCTCACCTCTCGTGTTCTTCACCAGCACCACAGGAGGACATCATGACCCGCGATAGCACATCTGACGAAGCCACTCGCTTTGGCAGCAGCCAGCCGGGCGTTGCCAAGAGCGTCGGCACCGGCGAGGCTCCGGTCAAGAAGCAGCCGAGCGCGGAAAGCATCGAGATCAACAAGGCCCGCAAGGCGAGCGGCGCGGAAGGCGATGCCGATCGCGACGAGCATGTCGCGGATGCAGGCGATTCCGGCTGAGATCAGGCCGTCGCGCCGACCGTGCCGGTCTGGTGGATCTCGATCAGCGACGGGCCTGCGATCTTGCGGAATGCCTGCAGTGCCGCCGGCAGTTCAGCGACATCCGACAGGCGCGTGGCGGGCAGTCCGAAAGCCTCGGCGATCTTCAAAAAGTCCGGAGGCGTGGGCTTCACGCCTTCCGGCTTTATGCCGTTTTCCACCATGTAGCTCTCGATTTCCTGATAGCCGTCATTGTTCCAGACGAGGAAGATGACGTCGGCCCCGGCGTCCTTCGCGGCACCGATCTCGGCAAGCGTGAACTGGAAACCGCCGTCGCCCGTGAGGCAGACGACGGGGGCTTGGCGATCGGCGATCGCCGCGCCGATAGCCGCCGGCGGACCATAGCCCAGCGCGCCGTAACCGGTCGCGGCATTGAACCAGCCATGTGGCCGCCCCGCCTCGTAATAGAGATTGCCGGCATAGACGGCCTGGGTCGAATCCCCGACGATGATGACGCCGGGGAGCGCATCGCGCACCATATCCAGCACGGCGATCTCGGCGCGGATTTTTGGCGTCAGCTCGGCCAGCGACGCGTTGCGCACTGCGTCAGCGCGGCTTGCTCCGTCGGCCTGCAGGCGGTTGCCCGCGCCGACCGCTTCCCGCAGATCGCTGGCGGCATTTTCCGCCGAGGACAGGATGGAGAGCGCCGCCTGCGGGCCGCGGGCGAGCTGCGTCGCGTCGATATCGATGCGGATCAGATGGGCGATTTCGGGAAAGCCGTTGTCGACATACATGTCGTAGTCGGTCTGGGCCATCTGGGTGCCGAAGGCGAGCACGAGGTCGGCTTCGGCGATCAGGCGGCGGACCGATTTCAGGCTCGGGCTTGCGGGGACGGACAGCGGATGGCCGGAAAAGGCGCCGCGGGCATTGGTGGTGGTCACCAGCGGCGCGTCCAGCTGCTCGGCCAGAGCCAAAATGTCCTTCGACGCCTCGACTGCGCCCCCACCGACGAGAATGACGGGCTGTTTCGCAGCCAGGCAACGGGAGGCAGCCTCCGCCATGGTCTCAGCATCCGCCCGAGGCCGGGCGGGCGCAATGTTGCGCAGGCGCGGCGGCTGAATGGGGAGCGCCATCACATCGGTTGGGATTTCGATATGCACTGGTCCCGGCCGGCCGGAGCGGAGGATGGCGAAGGCGCGCTCCATCACGTCGGTAAGGTCGTTCGGGTCATGCAGCGTGTGGCTCATCAGCGCCAGCGTCGCCATCATGCCCCGCTGGTCGGGCAGTTCGTGCAGCCGGCCGCGGCCATGGCCGAGCGTGGCGCGGGCGTTGACGCCGGAGATCACCAGCATCGGCACCGAGTCCTGATAGGCCTGCGCCATCGGCGTGATGATATTCGTCAGCCCCGGTCCGGTGATGACGAGGCAGACGCCCGGCCTGCCGCTGACCCGCGCATAACCGTCGGCCATGAAGCCGGCGCCCTGTTCGTGGCGGGGCGTGATGTGGCGGATTCTTGATCCCGCCAGCCCGCGATAGAGCTCGACGGTATGAACGCCGGGTATGCCGAAGACGGTGTCGACACCGTTTGCCTCGAGGAGATCGATCAGTGTCTCGCCGACAGTCTTCAGCCTATCCGACATTCAATTCATCCAACGTTGAGGGGCGCTTCTCTCTGGGATGCGATGCGGCCGGCGAGATCGCCGATGCGCGTGATCGCGGTTTCCAGCACGTCTTCCGGCACGGTCAGCGAGATGCGCAGGAAACCTGCCGCCTGGTCGCCGAAAGATGTGCCGGGCATGACCGCGACCTTTTCCTGCTTCAGCAGCTCCCAGGCGAATTCCTCGCCGCCGAGGCCGGTCGCCGCGACGTCGAGCAGAATGAACATACCACCTTCCGGCGCCACGGGCTTGACCAGATTGCTGCCGGCAAGCGCCTGCTCGACGATCTTCACCCGCCGCGCATAGTTTTCGCGCATCACGTCGGCCGTCTCGAAATGTTCTGACAGGGCAAGCGCCGTCATATCGGCGATGAAGGGCTGTACGCCGAACAGCATGATCTCGGAGACCGGCAGAAGCTTGTCGCAGAATTCCGCCGGGCCGGCGGCCCAGCCGGAGCGGAAGCCCGGTGCGGCATGGGATTTGGAGATCGATGCGACGACGATCGTGCGCTCGGCAAGCTCGGCCATGTCGAAGGGCGAGGCGAACTTGGTGCCGTCGAATATCAGCTGTTCGTAGACTTCGTCGCAGACGATCCAGAGATCGTGCTTGCGGCAGATCTCGCCGATCTCGGCGATTTCGGCTGCGGTCAGAACCGCGCCGGTCGGGTTGTGCGGGGTATTCAGCAGCAGCACGCGCGCTTCCGGCGTGATCGCTCGCTCCAGGTCCTCCGTCTGCATGTGGAAACGGTTCTCAGGCCTGAGCGGCACGGGGATCATATGGGCGCCGGTCGAAGCGATGACGCCTTCATAGGTCGCATAGAGCGGATCGCCGACCAGCACACCGTCGCCGGCGCCGACAAGGCCGGTCATCACGCAATAAAGGGCGCTCTGGGTGCCGGGGAAACAGAGGAAGTTGCGCTCGGTCACGCCCGGTCGCCGCTTGGCGTATTTCGCCACTAGCGCCTTCAGCGTGTTCGGCTCGCCGCGGCCGTTGGAATAGCGGGTGCGGCCGGCATGCATGGCGCGCGCCGCTTCATCCAAGAGCGCCTTGTCAGGTGCCACATCCGGTTCGCCGATCGTCAGTTCGATCACATCCTCGCCTTCGGCCTTCATGCGGCGGGCGGTGATGTGAAGCGCCCAGCGGCCGGAGCCGAGATGGGCGAGACGGTCGGTGATCGAGGCATAGCGCATGCGTAATTTCCTTTTTATGCGTCGGAAGCCAGTTCGCCCGGCTTCAGTCTCAACAGCGCCTCGACGGATGAGAGCGCGCTGTCGGCGATTTCGTCTTCGGCAAACAGGTCCGAGGTCAGCGTGCCTTCCAGCCACAGCCCGTCGATCAGGGCGTTGAGCGAGATGGCGTAGCTGCGACAGTCCTTCTGCGTCAGGTCCGTCCCCCGCTCTTTGAAGAAAGCGGTGAGCAGCGCTTCCAGTGCCTCCAGGAAGGCGAGGTAGTTTTCCCGGTGAATGGCGGCGAAAGTCTGGTCGGTCTGGATATGGCTGATGAAGGCTGCCCAGAGCGACAGCGTGCGGCTGTCGGTGACCGGAGGCGTGACATTGGCAACGATGAAACGGCGGAGACACGCGCGGGGCGTCTCGCCCTGTTCGGAGGCCTCGATCGCCATCTTCGTCATGCCGGTCATGACAGCCCGATAGGCCGCTTCCAGCATCTGGTCCTTGCCGGTGAAATAGTGGCGGATCAGCCCGGCGGTAACGCCGGCGCGCAGCGCGATCTGGCGCACCGTCGCACCCTGGATGCCGAGTTCGGCGATGCAGTCCAGCGTCGCCAGGATCAGGTCCTCGCGGCGCTCGGTCTCGCTGGCACGGGTATAGGTGCGGCGCGCTGATGCCATGGGGGTGTTCGTTCCTGCTTGGCCGATGCGTATTCGAACCTTGTTATACGATCGAATAATAACCGTACAGGCAAGAATTACCGTTTGCCGTTCGCCAGCCGCAACGCTTCCGGCCTTCGCCGCAGGATCAGCATCGAAGCCGCGCCGAAGGCCGGGCCGATGGCGAGAACCGCAAAGGTCCATTGCCAGCCGCCGAAAAAAGCCGCCAGTTTTGGCATCAGCCAGATCATCAGGATGGTCAGTGCGAAGCCGATACCCATCTGCAGCGACAGCGCCGTGCCGACATAACGGCGGTCGGCAAGTTCGGTGACCGCGGCGGAAAACTGGGCAGAGTCACCGACGATCGAGATGCCCCAGACGATGACGATCGGAACGAGCAGCCAGAGCGGCCCGTCGAAGGCGAAGCCGATCAGCAGAGCGCAGCTTCCGGAGACGATCATCAGTCCCGCCGTGGTTGCGGTGCGGCCATAGCGATCCGAGAGGAAGCCGCCGAGAAAACATCCTGCCACACCGGAGGCGACCGCCAAGAACGTCAGCAGTGATGCGCTACCGCTAAGGCCCGTGCCACCCGCCTGATAGGCGGCGGTAAGCCAAGCCAGCAGCCATGCCCACATGGCGTAGAGTTCCCACATATGGCCAAAATAGCCGAAATTGACGAGCAGCAGGTTGCGGTCGCGCAGGACCTGCGGGATCTGGCGCGGATCGAACACTGCCTTGCCGAAAGCGTCCGGTCCTTCGCGGGTGCCGGCAAGGAAGAGGATGGCGGCGGCAAGGCTTGCGGCACTCGAGGCGGCAATGACGATTTGCCAGTCGACACCGGCGGTCAGCCCGCGCACGAGATGCGGTAGCGATGACCCCGCGGTGATCGCGCCGATGACAGCGGCAAGCGCCATGCCGCGCCCCTTGACGAACCATGTGGCTACCAGCTTCAGGGCCGGCGGATAGACACCGGCCAGCGCCAGTCCGGTTACCATGCGCAGGAGGATTGCGACCGTCGGGCCGGGGTCGAGCAGCAGCGCCGCATTGGCGACAGCGGCAAGCGCTGCCGAACAGCCCATTAGCCGGTTCATGCGAATGAGATCCGGCAGGTTGAACAGGCTGGCGGCGAGAGCGCCGATGACGAAGCCCGCCTGCACGCCATTGGTCAGCCACGCGGCGGCGGCGTCGGACAGTCCCCAGGCGAGTTTCAGTTCCGGTGCGATTGCCGTGGCGGAGAACCAGGTGGAGAAGGACAGGACCACGGCAAGGCTGATCGTGGCCAGCATGGTAAAGCGGCCTTGGGGTTTTACTCTCGTGTCTGACATCATGCCGTGCCACCCGCCTCTGGCCTGCCGGCCATCTCCCCCACAAGGGGGGAGATCCCAAGCCTGCTGACCATCGCCCAGCCTGATCGCCGGGTCAAAATAATCGCTTTTCGGTGATGTGTATTTGGGCGTAGGGGTGCATCTGGCCGATCTCCCCCCTCGTGGGGGAGATGCCCGGAAGGGCAGAGGGGGGTATCCGTGACTTTACCCACCTTATCCCGCCATCCGCGCTCTTGCCCCCACATGCCGCCCCGGCAATCTCGGCGCGTCGAACAGCTTTTCCCGCAGCGTACCATCCCGATAGCTGGTCTTGTACATCCCGCGCTCCTGCAGGATTGGGATGACTAGGTCGATAATGTCGTCGAAACATTCCGGCACGACGGTGCGCGACAGGTTGAAGCCGTCGATATCGGCGCCTGTCGCCCATTCGGCCAGGGTGTCGGCGATCTGTTCCGCCGAGCCTACCATTGGCGGCTGCCGGCTGCCGAGCGGCATCTGTTCCAATAGCTTGCGCAGCGTCCATTGCGGTCCGGCCGAACGCGTCATCGCCTCGACATTGGAGACGATCGCGGCGCTCTTGCCGGTCTGGATCGGCTCGTCAAGATCGTATTTCGAGAAGTCGATGCCGAGCGATGCCGCGGCATGCACGAGCGCGCCCTCGGAACTCGCATATTGGCGGTAATCCTCGAATTTCTCCTGTGCTTCCTTTTCGGTGCGGCCGGTGACGATGGTCGCGCCCATGAAGATCTTGATATCGTCGGGAAAACGCCCGGCCGCCAGCGCCCGGGCGTTGATATCCTCGACGATGGCGCGCACGCCCTCGATCTTCTGGCCGTTGACGAAGACGCATTCGGCATGGGTGGCGGCAAATTCGCGCCCACGCGTCGAAGAGCCCGCCTGGTAGAGCATCGGCGTGCGCTGCGGAGACGGCTCGCAAAGGTGCATGGCATCCAGGCTGTATTGTTTGCCGTCATGCCGGATCTTCCTGACTTTTGCTGGATCGGCATAGGCGTGGTTGGCGCGATCGAAAATGACGGCGTCGTCGCGCCAGCTTCCTTCCAGCAGGCCGTAGATGACCTGCATATATTCGTCGGCCAGATCGTAGCGATCGTCATGGGCGGCCTGCTGGGAGAGGCCGATCGCCTTCGCCGCGCTGTCCAGATAGCCGGTGACGATGTTCCAGCCGATGCGCCCGCCGGTCAGGTGGTCGAGGGTCGACATGCGGCGGGCGAAGAGAGACGGTGGCTCGTAGGTCAGGTTGGCGGTGATGCCGAAGGAGAGGTGTTTCGTCACCGCCGCCATGGCCGGCACCAGCAGCATAGGGTCGTTGACCGGCACCTGCACGGCACCCTTCAGGGCCGCATCGGCATTGCCCCCGTAAACATCGTTGACGCCGACGACATCGGCCAGGAAGATGCCGTCGAACAGGCCCGCTTCGAGGCGGCGGGCATAGTCCATCCAGTAGCCAAGTTCCTTGTAACGATGCGACTGGTCGCGCGGATGTGTCCAAAGTCCTTGCTGGATATGGCCGACGCAGTTCATGTCGAAGGCGTTGAAGCGAATTTCGCGTGCTATCTTCTGCACCATGACCGTCAGCCTTTCGTTGCGGAGGTCTTCCGTCTCCTATATGGTCATATTGTCTACTATAGGAGACGTGCCGCATGCAAGGACCGGATGATTTGGAACAGGATCCCGCTGAGGCCATCGCGGCGACGCTCAGACATGAGCGGGAAACCCGAAAGTGGTCTCTCGCCGATCTGGCCGAACGGTCCGGCGTCTCCAAGGCGATGATCAGCAAGATCGAGCGCAGGGAGGCGAGCCCCACGGCAACCGTGCTCGGGCGGCTCTCCGGTGCTTTCGGTGTCCCGTTGTCGGTGCTGATCGCTTCGGCGGAAAGGGCGTCGGAGCGCTTGAGCGTGGCGGAAGCGCAGGTGGTCTGGACCGATCCGGAGACCGGCTATCTCCGCAGAGCGATCTCCCCGGCTGGAGCGCCGGTGGAACTGATCGAGGTGAGCCTGCCATCCGGCGTGCGCGTACCCTATCCGGCATCTGCCTTCGCGTTTCAGCAGCAGCAGATCTGGGTTCTGGAGGGGCGTCTCGATTTTTCGGAAGGCAACGTCCTGCATCACCTGAAAGCCGGTGACTGCCTTCTGCTCGGCGTACCGTCCGACTGCGCATTTTTCAATCCCGGACCCGTCCCGGCGCGATATCTCCTCGTTCTGTCCCGGCGCTAAAGTCGTATATATCAGCAAAGCTGGAACTATTCCCCGTGTCGGGCTTTCCCCATGCGACGGCCGCGCCCGGGAGAGCAGGCCGCCCCCGAACTGGGCCGGGAACGGGAGGAGGATCCAGATGCAATCCGAGATGCCGTTATTCGGCGATGCCGGACGAAGCCTTGCGGACGAACTGTCGGCGCTTGCGCTCCGCGACCCCGTCATCGTCGTCTTCTCGCCCCAAGCGGTCGGCTTCGCCTTCGAGGCGGCGCAACGCCTGGGCTGCGAACTGGACCTGCTGCTGGTTGGATACATTCCCGCCCCCGGTCACCCCGATCAGGTCATCGGATCGGTGCTCGACCTCGCCGTGCCGCAGGTTACCGTCGATGAGAACCTGGCGCGGAAATTTCATGTCCCACCGGGTTATCTCAACGCTGAACGGCAGCATCAGCTCGCCGAGCTCGAACGGCTGCATCTCATGTATCTCGGTGACGATGACCCTGAGCGGCACAATCATGCCGGCAAGGATGTCGTGCTCCTCGACGACGGCATTGATGCCGAAGTGCTGAACGCGGTGATAAAGCGGTTTGTCGACGGCGGAGCCCGATCCGTCCGCGTCATGAGCTCACCATCAACCGGGGCGCAGCCCATCGATGATCGGACGATCGCTCATCTGCTCAAGGAAGCCCGTCGTATCCACAGGCTACTCCACTAGGCAATTCGCCACTTGCGCCTCTGTTCGCATCCCTCGGATGCAAAAATAAGACATATTGTCATATAGTGATTTCGGTGTGACCTTCCCCGCCATCGCGCGGAGCGCGAGGGACAGTGAGATCCAATCTCTTTGGCCGCATCGGCCAGTGTCTGGGGACGGAACATGACTTTCGCGGAAACGGATTTCGTGGAGTCGCAGGGCGACAGGAAGTATCGAACCAGCGAGCGTGTCGGCGGACTTGTCGACTGCTCATCGCTTCAGGTCGAGCTCCGCAGTTTCGATCCCGGCTGGCAGGTGGATCTGACGCTTGAATGCACCGAGGTTGCCGTGCTGCTTTCCGGGCGCTCGAAGATCAGGTGGGCCGAAGACGGTCATCGCCGGGAGGCGATCGCCCGGCCGGGTGTCGCATGGATATGCCCGGCGGGCGTGCATGAGAGCGGCGTCGAAATTGTCGGCACCATGCCGGAATCGCTGCATATCTTCCTGCCGCCGTCGCTGGTCGGCGAAAATGCGCTTTCCAATTTCGAGATCGACCCCGCCAAGGTGCAGCTCGCCTATGCGGGCGGTGTCCCGGATCCCGTGGTGCTGCATATCGGCATGCTCTACCGCAGCCTGCTCAACCGGCCTCTGCAGCCGACCGACCGGCTGTTTCTCGATGGCATCCAGCAGGCGCTTGCCGCCCATCTGCTCGGTGCCTATACGGCCACGCGCTGGAAGAACCGTGTCACGAGATCGACGATCGATCCACGACGGCTGCAGCGCGTGCTCGATTTCATCGAGGCGCGTATCGATGCGGAGATATCGCTGGACGATCTTGCCGCCGAGGCCTGCCTCAGCCCGTTTCATTTTTCCCGTATGTTCCGGGAGGCGACCGGGCTTACCCCGCATCGCTATGTCACCGAGCGCCGCGTCGAGGCGGCACGGGAAAAGCTCGTGCTGAACCATTCCTCGCTGGTCGAGATCGCGCTCGATACGGGCTTCGGCTCGCAGGCCAATTTCATCCGCGTCTTCCGCAAGGCCACGGGTATGACGCCCGGCCAGTATCGCACGCTCTATCGGCGCTGAACGCGTTATCGTGACACGCCGGGCTCTCAATGCGCGACCAAAGCGCAAGATCTGCGCATCAGCGCGCAAGATGCGGAAATATCCGCCGAGCCGTGAAGCCTAAGCTGCCTCATCGAATTCGATCGCCTTTGTCGGGCGATCATCGGGGCAGGAGGCAGCGCATGATCAGCTCGGAGCAGGCCCGCAAAATCATCGCCGCCGGTGAGGACAGGGCCAGGCAGATCGGCGTTCCCGTCAATATCGCGGTGCTTGATGCCGGCGTTCACCTCAAGTCCCTCCACAGAATGGATGATGCGCTTCTCGGCACGATCAGCATCGCCGTCGACAAAGCCCGCACGGCCGCTCTTTTCGGCATGCGCACGGAAGACGTCGGGGAATTCTGCAAGCCCGGCGGCACGTCGCCCGGGCTTGAACAGACCAATGGCGGCCTCGTCGTGTTCGCCGGCGGTATTCCGCTGCGCGATGCGGGCGGCGTGCTGATCGGGGCCGTCGGGGTTTCCGGCGGTGCGGTCGCCCAGGATCTCGAGGTTGCGGAGGCCGCCGCCGCGGCGCTCGGCGGCTGACGAGGTCGGCTGCAACATTTTCATCACCGAATTGCGAAAGGAGAGCACGATGTCTACCAGGACCATCCTCATTACCGGCGCAGGCTCCGGCTTCGGCGAAGCCGCCGCCATCGGCATGGCCAAGGCGGGGCACAACGTCATCGCCACCGCGCAGATATCCCCGCAGGTCGCGGCGCTGCGCAACAAGGCGGCCGATCTCGGCCTCAAGAACCTGCGCGTCGAGCGGCTCGATCTCGATGATCCCTATGACATCGCCTTTGCGCAATCCATCGACATCGACGTCCTGTGGAACAATGCAGGCATGGGCGAGACGGGCCCCGTCAGCGAGATTCCGCTGGATCTCGTTCGCCGCAACTACGAGATCAATGTCTTCAAGCCGCTCGAGCTGACGCAGGGCTTCATCAGGAAATGGGTCGCTGACGGCAAGAAGGCGAAGATCGTCTTCACCTCCTCGATGGGTGGCCTGTTCACGCCTGCGGGCTGGGGTACCTATGTCTCGACGAAGCACGCACTGGAATCGATTGCCGAGGCGATCGCCCAGGAAGTCACGCCCTTCGGCATCAAGGTCCAGACGATCAACCCGGGCGCCTATCTCACCGGCTACAACGAGACGATGGCCGATGCCGCGTTCCGCTGGCTCGATGACAGCAGGAACTTCACCAAGCGGGCCGAGCTGCGGGCCACTTTCGATGCGCTTCTGGCGTCTCCCCAAGGCCATATGGACCCACAGGAAATGATCGACCGCATGATCGCGATCGTGCCGGCCGATGAAGGCAAGTATCGCAACGTCATGCCGAAGTCGGTCGAGGACATGCTCAAGCAGCACGAGATCGATGCTTGGGACGTCCGCATATGACCCTCGTTTTTTCCCCGCGGCGTCCCTTGCCGAACGTGGCGCAGTCAACGCATGTCCTGGAGGACGCCATGCCCCTTATGACAAGTGCAAACGTCCGCAGCATGAGATCCCGGACCCGCCGTATCTTCAACGCGGCCCTGGGCATTGCCGCCACAATACCGGCGATGGGCGTCGTGGAAGCCCGCGCCTCGTCCGAGACGCTGACGGAAACCGAAAGTCGCAACAAGGCGACCGTCGAGACAGCGTTTCAGGCATGGGCGGCCGGCACGGGCGGTCCTTTTGACCTCCTGGCGGACGATGCCCGCTGGACGATCGAAGGCTATTCGCTGGCATCGAAGACCTATTCCAGCCGCGAGGAATTGATGCGCGAGGTCATTCGCCCGTTCAATGCACGGATGAAGGAGCCGCTGAAGCCTTCGATCCGCCGCGTTTATGCCGATGGCGATGGCGTGGTCGTGTTCTTCGACGCCCGTGGCATGGCTCGCGACGGGCAGCCCTATGTCAACACCTATGCGTGGTTCCTCGACATGCGCCATGACCGCATCGTTCGCGTCTCGGCCTTCTTCGATTCCATCGTGTTCAACGACCTCTGGACCCGCGTCTCGCCGGGACCCTGACACCCGTCTGGAACGGCTGGAAGGTGGCATGCGGCCGGTTCACCTGAGGTGGTTGCATGCCATTTTGCTCTCGGCGCTTCGGACTTACGTCAGCATGGCCTGTGTGCTAGGGTGTACACACTTGAGCACAGGAGCCGCAAGATGTCTGCCAGCACAACCATGACAATCCGGGTTCGGCCTGACGTAAAGGAAAAGCTTGATCGGGTTGCTGAAGTTACAAAGCGCAGCAAATCGTTCCTGGCCGGTGAGGCGGTTGCAGCCTATGTCGATCGGGAACTCGAAATCATTGACGGGATCAAGCGCGGTATGGCGGATGCGACCGCTGGCCGCGTCCTGCCGCATGACAAGGCGATTGCCGGCATGCGTGAGGTTGTCGAGGCAGCAAGACGTAAAAAAGCATCGGAAGAATGAGGCCCGTCGTCTGGTCGGAAACTGCGCATCGCGATGCGCTCGAAGTTCTGCGTTATATCGCAGATGACAACCCCGCCGCAGCAGAAAGGATCGTCGATGCGATCGAACGATCGGGAGAGCAACTGGGAAAGGTTGCGACCGGTCGGCCGGGACGTGTTGCAGGTACGTACGAGAAGTCCCTCGATCGGCTTCCCTACATCATTGCCTATGAATTGCGGTCTATCGCGGGACGCGAAAGCATCGTCATTCTGCGCATTATCCACACGTCTCGCGAGTGGCTCGATGAGGAGTGGCCGGAATAGATCGGCAGATGGGCGATCGTCCCGGCCGGTGTCAAACCTCGATCGTCGCCATCAGCGGCAGGTGATCCGAAGCGAGCCTCGCAAGGGGGGTGGATATGACTTCGGCGTCCATGACCTTGATGCCCTTCGAGACAAAGACGTGGTCGATCTTGAGGAGAGGAAAGCGCGAGGGAAAGCTCGGTCTCAAGGTGCCGGCAATTGAGCGGCGTACATCTTCGAGCTTTCCGGCGATCCGCTTGTAGGGCGGGCTCGAAGGTATCGAGTTGAAGTCGCCGAGCAGGACTACGGGCTGGTCGGTGCAGCGGTCGTCTCCCAGCCATTCGGTGCCTAGAAGCGCATCCGCCTGGCGCATGCGGTCGATGCGGCGCAGGCCGAGATGGGTATTCAATACCTGCAGACGCACGTCTCCGACTTCCACCTCGATCCAAAGCGCCCCGCGCTGTTCGCCAACCGAAGGCAGCGGGCCGGCCTTCACCTGCTCTGCGGGCAGGGCGGTCAGGATCGCGTCGCCGTAGCGCTCCTCCTCAACATCGAGGGCTGCATGGAAATGGTGCTTCATCTTCAGGATTTCGGCGATCGCATGGGCCTGGTCTATCCCGCCGGTGCGCTTTCGTCCGACGTCGAGCTCCTGCAATCCGATGATGTCGGGTCTTGCCTCCGCGATCACCTCCGCGATGCGTTCCGGTGCCAGGCGCCGGTCGGTGCCGATGCAGCTGTGGACGTTATAGGTCAGGAGCTTGAGGCGGCGGGATGCCGGTGATTTGGCCGGGGAGGACTGCATAGGGCAGGGAACACGTTCGCCCGCCTTTTCGTTCCCTACCTAGAAGGCAATAGGAGCGAAGATGATCGGCAGGAAGCATATCGTACAATTGGCCATCCTCGCCGCCGTCTGCATCGCTGCCTATCTCGTCTATCGGAGCCTCGGGCGTTATACCTATTACGAGATAGAGGAGGCGGTTCAGGCCATCCCCTTCACAAGCCTTCTCTCCGCGTTTGTCTTCGTGGCAGCCTCCTATTTGTGCCTTACCTGTTTCGATGCGCTTGCCGTGCGGTATGTCGGCAAGCCGCTCGCCTATAGGCAAAGCGCGCTCGCTTCGTTCTCGGCGCTTTCCATCGGCCACAATGTCGGCATGGCGGCGCTGAGCAGCGGTGCCGTGCGCTACCGCTTCTATTCACGCTGGGGGCTGACCGGGTCGGATATCGCCAAGGTGATCGGTTTTTGCGGCGTGACCGTTGGGCTTGGACTGTCGGCGCTTGCCGCGCTGGTCCTGCTGCTCGATCTCGGGCCGGATACCGATCTCTTCGGCATCGATCAGGAAACCCGTATCGCGGCCGGCATTGCCTGCCTCGTCGTGCCGCTCGCCTATCTTGCGATCTGCCTTTTCGGCATCCCGATCCGGCTCGGCCGCTGGAGGCTCGATCCTCCGCGCCTGCCGCTTGCAGTAGCGCAGGTCCTCGTCGGCACGCTCAATTTCGCCTGCGTCGCCGCCTGCATCCACCAGCTTGTCGCCGTCTTCGGATCGATCACCTATTTCGAGGTCGCCGGTGCCTATGTCACGGCCAATGTCGCGTCGCTGATCAGCCACGTTCCGGGCGGCCTCGGGGTGCTGGAGGCGACCATGCTCAACATCCTGCCGGGAACGAGGATCATCGGCGCTCTGGTCGCCTTCCGGGTGCTTTATTTCTTCGTGCCGCTGATGATCGGCCTGCCGACATTCCTGGCGAGCGAAGCCTATTACCGGCGCCGCTACCGCCTCTCAGAACACCCGATGGGCTGACAGGCGGGTCACGAGCCGGCGGATGCCAGCCTGTATCTGGGGCACGGGCCAGAAGGGCTGTTTCGGATCGACGATGCTCGTGCCGGGCAGGCTGTCCGTCTCGCCCTTTTCGACATCGACGTCGAAGGGTTTCAGGTGGCGGCCGTTGACGTTCAGCATCTCGATGGTGCGGATCAGCGATCCTGTCTCGGCAAAGCTGCGGCGCACCAGTTCAGGATCTGCCGCCAGATGCTCGGCGAGAAGATCGACGCGCAGTTCCGCAATCGCCTCACGACCCGCGGCCTCGTCCGTCTCCACCGCAAGGTCACATTCGGTATCGAGGCCTTCCGAACGGTTGTTGAGGTTGGATGAACCGACCCGGACGAAACGATCGTCGGAGATGATCAGCTTGGAATGGACGATGACTTCCTGTTCGCCGCCGTCTTCCGTCTGAGTCACCGCATAGAAGACGCGCAGCCGGTCATAGCGATCGGCACGCTTCAGGCGACGGATCAGCCGGGTGCGGTTGTTGCCCATCATCAGCTTTTCGAGGAAGCCGTGGGATTCCCGGGTGACCAGCACGACGATCTCGGGGCCTTTCTGCTTGCGCAGACGTTTGGCCAGCGTTCTCGCGACGCCGAAGGAGGCGAGATACTGGGTCTCGATATAGAGATGACGCTCGGCGGCCTTCACCGCATCATGGGTAAGCCGGATCGCCTCGCGATGGCCCCGGCGGCCCTTCCATTTCCACGGCTCGGTGAGTGCGAGACCGGTCGAGCATCGTTCGAGCGCGGGCACGAGATCGGATGGCCAGGGGCTCGGGCCTGGCACCTCGACGCCCGCCAGTTCCTCGCCCGTCGCCTTCTTCCAGCGGCGCCGTGCGGTGTCGCCGATCAATCGCGCCGTGTCGCCGGTCACGATCGTCTGCATGTCATGGACAGGCCCATAGGGCGCGCCGTCCGGCGCAACACGCACCGGATTGACGGCCTTGTGCTCCCGGTCGTCCCAGCGCCGTGCGGTCAGGTCGATGCCGCCGAGGAAAGCGGTCTTGTCGTCGATCGCCACCATCTTCTGGTGATGGCTCGCCCGCAAAGGATGGCGGAAGTCGAAGCGCAGCAGGATGCGCGGATGGTCCGCCCAATCCATCTTGCCGAACATGCGGAAACTCTTGCCGGAATAGACCGGACCCATGCCCCAGACGAGAAGGCGCACTTCGAGTTCGGGCTTTTCGTCGACGAGGCGCCGCAGAAGCGCGCCGATCGTTTCGGAACCTTCCTCGCGGGGACGCAGCCGGATATAGGGGTTAAAGTCCCAGCCGATGATGAAGATGGATTTCTCGGCCTGGCGCAGGACTTCGTCCAAACGGAGGAAATAGTCTTCGCCATCGATGAGAAAGGCGATGCGATCGGCCTTGGCGGAACGCCAGACGTTGCGGCCGGGTCGGATAACCCGTGCACGGTCGGTTCCAGCGTCAATCACGCTCGATTTGGAAAAACTGCTCACGTCCACCTAACCCACCTCGTCACTGCGGACGGATGAACGTCGGGATCGCGGGTTTGGTTCCCGCGGCAAGGGATCACGGGCATGGGTATGTTTCAACTGTGACCGTGTTCGAGGGGCACGCCGAGCGTAGTCTGCGTCGGCGAAAGATAAGTGTCGTCGACCAGCTCCATCGCGACGAAGACCACCACCAGGATACCTCCCGCGGCAACCAGCAGTTTCCAGAGGCCCGGCTTGATTTCATCCTTCTGCGGCTTGGCGGCGACCAGTGGGTTTTCCGTTCTCTCGTCCTCAGTGCCGTCTTCCGTGACCTGTATCGGGGATGTCATGTCCGTTCTCTTTTCCGGTACGCCCCGCTTTCGGGTAGGCCTGCCACCGCGTGGAGTTCCTATGCGGCTGGCCCTAGGCATTTCCGGGCGGCATGTAAACCGGCGGGTTGTTCGTTTCATCCGGGTTCGGCAGCGGTGCCTCGTCCGGCAGGCGGTCTGGTTCCGGCTCGTCGATCGGCGGATCGGGCGTCCAGATCGGGGCCGGCATCGGCGGCTGTTCGCTTGGTTCGCGAGGATCTGGGGTCATCGAAATCTCCATTCTCATATGTCGACAACCGTCGGCCTGCTTGAAGGTTCCCTTGTTTTTCGTCCCGCTTCGGCAAGCGCGGCGATGGAGTGGACGCGGAACTTCTTCTCAAGGTCGCGGGTTCCCATGTGGCCTTTGTCGACCCGTGCGCTAACTTCAACCGACGGGAGGAAAGCCGGATGACCCATGCCAAGGACAATTTTATCGCATGGCTGAAAAGTGCCCATGCGATGGAAGAACAGTCGAGTGCGATGCTGATGGCGCAGACGCGGAGACTGGAAAACTATCCCGATCTCAAGGCGCGGATGATGCACCATCTGGAAGAGACCAGGGTTCATGCGGCCGATCTGCAGGAGCTTCTCAACCGGCTGTCAGGCGCGCCTTCGCCCCTCAAGGATATCGCAGGCCGGATCGCCGCCACCGTTCATGGCATTCCCGGGATGCTGGTGAGCGACGAGGTCGTCAAGTCCGCCGCTGATGCCTATGCGTTCGAGCATCTGGAAATCGCCACCTATCGCACGCTCCTCACTGCCGCCGACGAGCTGGGGGAAGACGAGGCCTCGGCCGTGTTGGAGCGCATACTTGGCGAGGAAATAGCCATGGCATCCTGGCTGGAGGAAAATCTCGATCCGATTGCCCGCATCTTCCTGATGCGTGACGAGCGTGATCTTCAAGCCAAGCGGTGAGCCGTTAATGTGGGTTAGGCGCGTCGGCGACTAGCCGAGAAAACCGTTGCCGTCGAAATGCCGGTGCAGGCCCGCTTCGTCTGTGACGCCGCGCTGATAGAGCTGAATCATCTCGGCGGCGAGTTCCGTCGCGGCAGCACTGCCGCTCGCCACACCACGCTCCGCGCGCAGATCGTCATAGATGCGCTTGAGGAACGCCAGCTCGTTTGGTTCGAATGTATTGCTTATGGCTGCCGGATTCATTTTCTGCCTCCATCATGGGGGCGAAAGAGCGTCTGGTCTTTCGATCGCCGGTACCCTGTCCCTTAGCCTGCGATGGGGAAGAGCCTACTATCTTCCGCCGCTGTTGCAAGCGGCGGCTCATTAAATTGCGGTAAGGAATCGGTGATTGGAGCGTCAACCGATAGGCGCATCGATTGCGGCTGAACTCCTAGGCCTCAGGGCTCTAATCCGTCTCCAGCAGGAAGAAGGTCGTCGGGCCCGATGGCGTGTCGTTGGACAGGCTGAGTTCAATGCGGCCGTTGCCCATTTTCAGCGCCGGATGAACGGTGCCATCCAGCCCTATCGGCGACAGGCGCCAGCGTGCCAGCCGATCGTTGAATGACACCTCTATCCTGCCCTTGCGGATCAGCACCGGAAGCTTGCCGAAATCGTCGATGACACGCTCGTCGGCATCCTGAAAACGCATGCCGGTATTGCGCGCGTCGGTCGCATAGATCAGCAGGATCCGTTTGGCATCGGCCAGAGACGCGGAACCATCGATCGCGGCGGCGGCAAACAGGCCGCTGCCATCGCTGCCCCTCACCGTCACATTGCCGAGATCGGTCGGGCGGGTGAATTGTGCGAAAGCGAATGCCTGGTTGCGCGACGTCGACAGCGCAAGGCTCAGCTCGTTGCGGTTGAGCAGCAACTGGCCCGTATCGCTCTCGAACAGGCCCTTGACCGGATCGGTGCGGTTCTTCTCCGAAATCAGCCCGGCCTCTTTCAGCGACGAGAGGATTTCCTCGAAGGCTTCCGGATCGCGCGGCTGGTTGACCGCCATCGCCTCGCGCAGCCCGTCCGTTTTCTTCAGGCCTATGCCGGAGACAAGGCCGAGTTCGGTCAGGGTGTCCGGCTCCCTCTGCTGCATGTCGTCGTTCAAATCCTCCTCGCCGCGCACCATGAAGGGAATGGTGTTGCGGGCGGGCGCGACGTCACCACGGCGGAAGGTGAGCGCCGCCAGCGTCTCGCTGGCACGGGCGATCGGATCAAGCGCGATCGCGTAGGGCAGCATGGCCCGCTTGTGGGGAAAATCCTCGCCGTATTTCAGGATGATCGGTCCATGGCCGTGGCGGCAGAGGATATCCCAGTTCTGGAACGACGCGTAGGCGGGCATCATCAACCCGGCCTCGTAGCGATACTTGTTCCAGAACAGATGGTCGTATTCGGTCATCACGAAGGGCTTGCCCAGCCAGCGGGCCGATGCCGCAAGACGCATGTAGGAAGCTGTATCGCCGACCGAGCTCTTGTCCTGGATTCTCGAACCCGAGGCATAGCCCGACACCCAGTCGTGATAGGTGTTCATGGTGACGACCGGCAGGTCCATGCGGGTGAGGCTCGTCTGCACCGTCGCCCAGTTGTTGTAATCGCTGACCATGCCGCGATAGCCAAGGCTGCGGACGAAATCCGTCATCCTCGCCGCCGACTTGCGCTCGGTCTCGACGAAGAAGGCCTGCAGGTCGCGAAGGCGCGGGCTGTCGGCATAACGATCGAGCGGCAGTCGGATGTTGCGGTCCTCCAGGCGCTCATCGGAGCGCAGGTCCCACCATCTGGCCCTCAACGCCTCGGTGGACGGATAGCGGGCTGCGAGCCAGTCGTTGAACGGGCCACGCAGGCTGTCGGGATAGGGACGGCCCTTCTTGTCGGTGACGACGGTCGAAAATTCCATGCCGTTCTCATTGACGAGAACGATGAGGCTCAGCGCGTCGTCGCGGATCGGCGCGACGCCCGTATAGGGGTTCACGCGGCCGAGGAAGTCACTGACCATCGTCTGCCAGTGCTGGTAGGCCTTTTCCTCGTAGTTGATTTCTCCCCGCAGGCCTTCCGCCGGGTCCCAGCGCTCGAAGTCGCCGCCATAACCGCCATGCCACGAGGTCAGGCCGTCCACCATCCAGTAGATGCCGGCCTTCTTCAACGCCGCCATCAGGTAGTGGATGCGGTCGAGCACTTCAGGATCGAAATCGAAATCCTTCTGCCGGCCGTTCATCAGCGAGGCATCGGTAAAGTGGAAGCGCGCTATGTTGTAGCCATGCAGGACCAGCTGGCGGACATAGGCGTCAGCCTCGGCATGATCGGGAAATCCGCCGGCTGCCGGGCCGAAGCCGAGCGAGGCGCAGAACAGGCGCTGCGGCTTGTCGGGCGTTCCGGCAAACGCGATGCGGCCTTCCGGATTGGTGACCAGCCGGTGCTCGGCATCGATCGTGCCGTTCGGCATCAGGCCGGAGAAATCGAGCGGACTGCCTGACTGTATTTCCAGTGAAATTTCCCGGACGGGAAGCCAGTCAGCCGGAAGCGCGACCTGGGTCGACCAGGTGAGGCTCAGTAGCGTTGTCAGGCTGAGCGCTAGATTCTTCATCCGGTTCTCCGACGGGGCGACTCTCGATCCAGGATCGCGGGTTTCGACGTGGTCTGAAATATCCTACCGGAAGCGCCACCGCATGGAAGAACCAGGCCACCACGGTATAGAGCCCGAGCGAGAAGCTGCGCTTGCGGAAGGACATGAGAACGACTACGGCGCAAAAGATGCCGACGACGACGCCCAAGGGCAAGAGAAGACCGGGCAGCGCCAGCATGATCACCAGGGAAATGACGATCCACGCCCAGACGACGGCCCAGAGCCTGAGCTCGGGCAGTTCGCGCAGCATGCGGTGGAAATAGGGTTTTCCGGTCGCCGCCCTCAAAACCTCGCCGATACCGAACAGGTATTTCGACTTCCAGCGGCGGACGAGCAGCCGGTAGGAATTGATACTGTGGCCGTAATGGCTGACGAAGCGGCGGTCGAGCCTGTGCAGCTTCCATCCACCATCGCGCAGGCGGATGCCGAGGTCGAATTCCTCGTAGCCATGCAGGTTGCGATCGGTCATGTAGCCGATGTCCTCGATCGCCCTGCGCCGGTAAAGCCCGCCGCCATTCATCCGGTCGATGGAGCCGATGCGGTTTTCCGGGGCGTTGCGCTGAACGCGGCGAGTGTATTCGAGATTGTCCAGCATCATCTCCTGGACATGGCCGGTGACGCCGGCCGTGCGGGGATGGCGGTCGAGGAAGGCGATCGCCTCCGGCAGGAATTCCGGGTCGAGATCCATGTCGCCATCGATCAGGCAGACATATTCATGCTGGGCATACTGATAGCCGAGCTGCGGGCCGAGGCCGCAGCTCGGTCGCGCCGGCGCGGTGATCTGGACGATCTGCACCGGATAACCCGAGGCGATCGTGACCGTCCGGTCGCGCGAGCCGCTATCGGCAATGATGACTTCACCCTGGCCTTCCGGCAGCGCCGCCAGGGCGAACTCGATCGTCCGCGCAATGTTCTTCTCCTCGTTGAGGGTCTTGATGACGACGGATACCGTCATGATGTGGACCTTCCCTTTGGTGACGTCATGGCTTTGCGGTAGACCGCGATCGTGTCACGGCTGATTGATGGCCACGCATAGGTCTGCTCGATTTCGCGTATGCGGGCGAGCGCCCGTTCGGGCTCGAAGGGGGCATCCATCTTGCGGCGCAGAGCGGCGGTCAGGGCGTCGATATCGCCGGTCGGGAAATAGTCTTCTGGCGGCAGGTCCACCTCGTGGTTGGCAGGAATGTCGCTTGCGAGAACCGGCAGGCCGTAGCCGAGCGCCTCCAGAAGGGCGATGGGCATGCCCTCGTGGCTCGAGGGAAGCACGAAAAGGCCGGCCTGTGAAAACAGCGTCGCGAGATCGTCACCCCTCTGGAAGCCGGTCAGCACCACGCCGTCCACCTTGGCGGCCATGGTCTCCACCTGCTTGGCATAACCGGTATCGCGATGATCGGCGCCGCCGATCAGGGCGAGCTTCCATTCGGTCTGGTCGAGGCGGGCATAGGCCTGGATCAGGTCCAGCTGCCGTTTCTCCGGAACGAAGCGCGCAACCAGCACGATATAGCGGCGGCGGCGTAGCTCGAAGCGTTCAAGAAGCGGGCCTGCGATCGGCGCCGCGCGAACGGTCACCCCGTTCGGGATATGGGCGACCTTGCTGCCATAGCGGTCGCGCATCGTGTCGGTCACTTCGCGCGACACGGCGATGCTGCCATTGGAAAAACGCATGGCCAGCCGTTCGCCGAGCCTCAGGATGGATTTCGCAAAACCGTTCCATTTCTCCCGGTCGTAGTCGTAGCCGTGATGGGTGACGACGACACGCAATCCGAAAAGGCGGGCCAGAGGCGCGAAGAGGCCGGGGCCGACCGCATGGATATGCAGGATGTCCGGTCGTTTGAATGCGGCGTAGACGACGCCGAAAAATGTGTGGAAGAAGGCCTCCGTCGATGCGGATGAAGGCGCCCATAGGGGAGTTATGCGCACGCCCCGCCACGCCGTCATCGGTTGCTTCGACAGATATTTGCGACGGCCGACGACCTCGACATCCCATCCGCGTAGAACCAGTTCCTGGGCAAGCATCTCGACATGCGTTTCGACCCCGCCCTGAATATCGGGCACGCCGCGCAGACCGAGCATCATCACGCGGTGGCGCACGGTCTCGCGATCCGCTGCAGGTCCCCTGTAGGGCACGATATCGGGAAGGCTGGGGGAAAGGCTCGGGGGAGAGGTCAGCGTGTATCGGGCGTTCGGATCGCTATCGGAAAACTCGGCCCGCGGCAGGTCGCGATCCTGCGGCAGAGTGGGGTCCGCGCTCTCGGAGCGCCTGGCAAAAAGTCTGGGTCGGCCGGCCGGCCGATCCGCCTTTGCGCGGGATTCCGTCTTCTTGTTCATCAGCCGCACCAAGAAATCATTTCTTAAGTGAAGTCTTAAACACGGAACCTTTCAAACTTACTACAGCAAATTCTAAAATTTTAATGATCCTGTATGCTTTCAGGCCATTTTTTTGTGGGGAGAGTAAAATTCCGGCGCTCATCGAGGCGCGGAATGGGGGTCAGATGAGCTCGGCGTAGAGGGCCATCATCCGGTCCCGGTAGAGGGAACTGGAGAAATTCTCGGCCACCCATTGGCGGCCTGCCTTGCCCATTCCGGTGCGCTCCGAAGGAGATCGCTCTGCCATGCGGGCAAGCGTATCCGCAAGGCTGTCCGCAGAAGCAGGCGCGGCGATTGCACCGGTTTCGCCAGGCCGGATAAGTTCGGGAATGCCGCCGATATCGCTGCCGATGACCGGACGTCCCAGCGCATAGGCTTCCAGAACGCTGATCGGGGCATTTTCGTACCATTCGGACGGCAACACGAGCGCGCGGGACTGGCCGATGAGGCGGAAGAGATTTGCGCCGGAAAGGTGGCCGGTGAAGGTCGCATCAGCGCCGAGATCACCCGCCAGTTTCTTCAAGCGTGCCTCTTCCGGACCCGTGCCGGCGATCATCAGTTTCTGCCCTGATGCCGCGGCGGCGCGAATCAGCGTGTCTACGCCCTTTTCCGGCGCGAGCCGCCCGGCAAAGACGAAATAGTCGCCCTCTTCCCAGTCGGTGGAAAACGAGGCGACATCGACGAAATTCGGAATATGGACGAGCTTTTCCCCCGGCCAGCCCCATTCCATCAGCTTCTCGCGATAGAAGCGGCTCGGCACGACGAAGCGGTCGACCTTGTTGCGGTAGGTGCCGAGCGTCTTGTGCAGGAGCGTTTCGGCAAACACCACGCCGCTTAAGGGAAGCGAGCCCTTGATGCAGCGATGGACCATCACGTTGTAGATGTGTCCGCCCTTGCATTCCTCGCAGACCTTGCCGTCACGCAGCATCTTGTATGCGGGACAGGCGAGCTTCAGGTCATGGGCGGTCATGACCGTGGGAATGCCGGCCTTGTTCAGCGTCTGGAAGACGGCCGGGGAAAGATGGTGGTAGATGTTGTGGGCATGGGCGATGCTGGGCCGCGCCTTGTCGATCAGCCGCTCCAGTTCCCGTTGCGCCTCGAAGGAATAGATCACCTTCGCCGCCTGCACGACCTTGTCGCGCAGGCCGATGTCGCGTCCGTATTCGATCTCGGAGACGAAATAGTCAGACCAGGGGGAGGGCAGGTTCTGTTCGTGCTGCATGGCGAACGGGACGACGTCCCAGCCCGCTTCCTCGAACAGCGCAGAGTGGTCGAAGAACACGGCTTCGGCGCCGCCGCGACGGTAGAAATAGTTGTTGATGTTGAGCAGGCGACGCGCCCCGCTCATCCCTGCGGGTGCGTTCATTGTGCCGCTCCCGTCCAGCCGAGTGCCCGGGTCGCGGCATCGACGGTCATGATTTCGCAGCCGCTTTCCCGGGCGTAGCGGACAAGCGCATCGAAAGTGGCCGGCGTGCAGCCGAAGGGCGTCGGCTCATCCGCAACGTCGTGGGTGAAGAAAACAAGCCAGCCCGGATCCTGCGCAACGTCGTCGATCCAGCGCGTCAGGTCAGACGCATAGTCTTCCGGCTGACGGATCTCGACCGCCTTGACCATCATCCGGTCGACATCGCCGCGATTGATCGCCTCGCCGGCACCGCGACAGCTGACATAGCGGCGAGCAAGTTCGCGGCGTGCCAGCGGCCAGGCCGAGTTGTAGGGGAAGGCGAAGTTGGTCGGCCGGCGGGAAACGCCGGCCTGCTTGAGGTATTCGACGTTTCGATCGATGTCCTTGCCCAGGGCGGCACCATAGCTGCGGATCCGATCATGGGTGAAGGTGTGGCAACCGATCTCGTGTCCGCGCGCGAAAAGGTCGTGGCAGCCGTCACGATCGATCAGCGTCCGGTCGGGTTCGACGACCCCCTCCAAGGCGCCGGCGATGTAGAACGTGCCGCGGGCATCGTATTTCTCCAGGATGGCCGCACCATTGGTCAGGGCCGTGTCCGGCACGTCGTCGAAGGTGAACGTCACGATCGGGCGACTGGTCTCGACCCTGCGGGTCGGGCTGGCGAGATCCCAGATCAGCCGGTTGCTCAGGCGGTCGACGATGCTGCTGAGGCGTTCGCTGAGATCAGACATGCGCGGATGCCCCGTGCTTGGGTGCCGCATCGGTCACCAGGTCAACCTTCTGAAGCCTGAATGCATAAAGCGCGACGCAGAAGCTGAACCATTGGTAGCTTCCGCTATCGAAGAAGACGGATTCCAGTCCGGCATTGTAGAGCGTGTAGAGCCAGACACGCACGAAAAGACGGGTGATGTGGGACTGCGCCTCCGGCACGCCGTCCTTCCGCATCAGGGCCTTGAGCGGCATGAAGAGGACGAAGAACAGCGTCATGATCAGGCCCGGCAGGCCGGTCAGCAGCCAGATGTCGATGAAGGAATTATGGGCGTTGTAGGCCTCGACCGCCCAGGTCTCGATCGAATTGTTGCTGTAGACCAGTTCGCGGGTCTGCCAGAAGGCCTTCATCCCGTAGCCGAGGATCGGGTTGTCCTCGATCGCGGTAAAGGCGAAGCGCCAGATGTCGGCGCGGTTGGTGAAGGTGGGGTCGACGCCGAAACTGTTCACCAGCGCACGAAATGGCGGAATGACCGCCGAGCCGACCGCGAGCAGGTTGAAAGCCGCGACGCCTCCGAGTGCGATCGGGATGCGCAGCGCGCGATAACGTTCGAAGAACCAGGAGATGACGAGAACGGCCGGCAGCATGGCGGATGCCGTCTTGCCGCCGGTATGGAGCAGGAAGAACCAGGCAAGGCCGATGATCAGCAGCCCGAGAAAGCGCGACCAGACGCGCATGACGAAGAAGCCGAAGAAGGCGGCCATGACCATGGCGCCGGCTGCCGCGTTCTTGTGGGTGAAGTGACCGCGCCAGAACCCAGCATTCATCGGTTCGCGCAGTTCGGATGCCTGGTGGATGGCGAGCTGCGGTTTGAAGATCACGCCGAAATAGGCAAAGCCCAGCATGATCAGCGTGCCGATCGCCACAAGCTTGCCGAACTGCCGCTCCGAGGCGGGCAATAGCAGGAAGATGGAGGCGTTCATCACGGTCAGAATGGCGAGCACGATCGTCTTGGCGCTCTGCATAGGGTAGTTGGACAGGAACGCGGTGACGAAGAACCAGGTGAACAGCGACGCCAGCAGAACGCGCGGCTGCAGGATGATCGACCGCATCGGGTGCATGAAACCGTAGGCCATCAACGACAGCGTCAGCCCGATCGTGACGATCTGGTTGATGCTGCTGGATGACCCGGCCGAAGGATCGAGCACCGCGGTGCCGCGAAGGTCGACATAGGGGTTGGTGGTGACCCAATAGAACAGGAAAACGGCCATGAACAGGCACGGACCGATGATGTTTCGGCCGGCGGCTGGTGCATGTATGTCATCGGCCGTCGCGACTGACATTGCGTTCCTCAGGCGTATCTTGGTTCGAAGGCGTAGTAGCGTCGGCGTGCATCGCGCAGGTGGCCGGAGAGGCCCAGAGCCAGCGCCAGCGCGGTGCCCAGCGCAAAGCCACCGGCGGCGCCCCCGGCCAGCAGGATCACCGTGCGCGGCGGCCAGCTCTTGCTCTTTGGCGGTACCGGCGGCGAGATCACCCGCACATTGGTTGCATTGATCTGCTGGCGCTCGTTGATCTGGCGGGTCCGCGACAGATAGGTCTCGTAGACGGCGGCCCTGGCCCGTGCATCACGCTCCAGCTCGCGCAGCCTCACCTGAGCATCATTGTCGTTGAACACCGTCGAGCGCTCGGCATCCGCACGGCCGCGAAGCTGCGACAGGGTCGAGCGGGCCTCGTCGGCCTCGGTTTTTACCGTTTCCAGAATGCGGTTCGCCTCGGCGGCGATGGCATTCTCGACGGCGGCCTCCTCCGATTGCAGGGCGATCAGCCGTGGATGGCGTGCCCCATAGGTGCGGCTCAGCGCGCCGATCTGCTGCTGCAGCGTGTTGTAGCTCGTGCGCAGCGTCTGCATGCCGACGGAATCGAAGATCGTGGCCGTCGCCGTGCGGCGATCGGCAACCGCCGAGCGCATCTGGTCGTAGCGCGATTGGGCCTGGAACAGGCGCTGCTGGGCATCGAGAACCTGGGTGTCGAGTGCGCTGGAAATACGGCTGCTCGCGAGTTCCCCGGTGCTGGATTCCTGGATGTTGTTCTGGCGCTTGAACTGCTCGACCTTTTCCTCTGCATCGGTCACCGACATGCGCAATTCGTCCAGCCGGCTGTTGATATCGGCTGCGAGTCGGCCTGCACTGTCGGACGAGGAAACGAAGAGTTCGGATTCGAAGGCGCGCACGATCGCTTCCGACAGCTCGACGGACTTTTCCGGATCGGAGCTCCAGACGGCCAGGGTGACGACGAAGGAGCGCTCTTCGCGACCCGCGGTGATACGGTCGCCGAGCTCCCGCAACACCGAAAGCTCTTTCTGTTCGGGCGTTGCCGGTTCGGGCGATCCGAACAGGTTGCCGAAAGGCGACGGCTTGTTGAATTCCGGATCCTCGGTGAGGTTGAGATCCCGGATGACCTTGTTCAGCACGTTGCGCGAGGTCAGCACGCGAAGCTTGCTTTCCACTTCCAGCAGCTGGGAATCGCGCTGCGGATTGGCCGCGAACACGTCGTCGGAAACGACGTTGAGGTTCTGCGGATCGACCATGATGTCTGTGTAGACCGTGTAGCGGGGCGTGCTCATCGTCGCATAAAGGAAGGCAGCGATCACGCCGAGTACTGTCATGGCGATGATGAGAGCGAGCCTGCGGCGCAGCCAGGTCAGGACATCGCCGATGCCGATCTGCGACAGGCTCTTGATCTGGGCATCGACCACGGAATTGCCCGGAGCGCCGGCAACCGGCGCCGCGTTGCGATAATCCTGCTCCCTGAAGCGGGAGGCATGATGTGCCTGGGATGTCGATGCAGGCTGCGGCGGAGCAGGCTGTGTCGCATCGGCGTGCGACGGGGCCGGCTTTTCGGCCCGGTACGGCCGATCTTCCCCAGCCTGCTGCTGCGGAGCGTCGAGGTGGTCGAGCAGGGAACTGCCGTGGCGATGGCGCGCGCCTGCGAGCTCTGCCGCGCGCGCCTGCACGGATGTCGTTTGGTCTTGCGCCGATCGTTGGCTTTCGGGATCCCGCGGCCGGTACATCAACACCTCCAGCTGTTATGGGATATCGGACGGAGCAGCCATGACGACGAAAACTCCCAATCGCTAATATGCGTTCCGCCGCGTGAATTTTGGGTTAACCGGCTGATCCGGCACAAGGTTGTGCACATGGTTATGGCCCTCATCGCACTGTGGCCGGCTCCGCCAGCGGGCGCGCGCGGTCCTTCTCGACATAGCGAAGATAGACCGTCCAGGCCGCGACGGCCATGAGCAGCTCGATCACGTAATAGGAGATGAAGGTGCCGGTCGGCGGGGCGTACCACGTTGCCCAGGCGGCAAGGCCCGAGCCGAGCAGACTGCCGGCGCCGAGCACTGCCGCACGCGGGCCTTGGTGGCCGGCCGCGCCGAGCGCTTCCACTGCGATCGCATAGATGCCGACCGGAATCACCACCCAGCAGAGAATGCGCACGAAGGAGACGAGCGACAGATATTGCGTGCCAAACAGGTAAGGCAGGATCGGTGCCAGAATGTAGACGGCGACCGCGGCTCCGACGCTGATCGCAAAGGCCGCCCCGAGGATGCGGGTCACCCGCTTTGCAGCGTTGTGCAAGCCGCCTTCGGCGATCTTGGCGGTGCCGGGATAGACGATGCGGTTCAGCGCGTCGACGGAGAGATAGCTGCTTTCGATGATGCGGCGGGCGACGCTGTAGCTCGACATGACTTCGGCGCTCGCCACCACGCTCAGCACCAGAAGGTCGGCATTCTGCCGCGCGGCCTTGAGGATATAGGGGATGCTGAAGAACATGCCGAGGCGCAATTCCTCCCGAACCAGGCGGAAGCGGGGTTTGCTGAACGGCAGCAGTGCCTTGACGCAGAGCGCCAGCATGATCGCATGGGCGGCGAACTGCCAGACGATCCAGCCCGACAGCGTGTTGACGCCGAAGGCGAGGCAGGCGAGCACCGCGGCAGCCGTGCGGATCAGCGCGAAGCCCATGACGATGACATTGGCGGAACGGAAGTTGGAAAACGCGATGAAGACCTGTTCGGTAAACAGGATACAGCGCAACAGGACGATATTCGTCACCAGCATGATGATGATTTCGAATTCGCCGATCGGGTCTTCCGTCGTGGCGTTGAGGAAGAAGGGCAGGATGATGGAGCCGACCACGACAAGGATCACGCCGCTTATGGCGATCAGGATCATGTTGTGGCCGAGCATGTCGGGATAGATGTCGTGGTCGCGGGCAACGCGCCGCACGAGGCATTCGGTGGCGCCGAGGCCGCAGAGATGCACCGCGATCGACGAAATGGCGGTAACGGCGACGAAGAGACTGAATTCATGCACGCCGAGGAAGCGCGCAAGAATGGCGAAGGTCGCCAGCTGTGCTGCCGAACTGACGATCAGGCTGCCGCCGGATGCCGCGTAGGACATCACCATGGGCAGAAGGATTCGCGGTTTCGGGAAGCGGCGAGGGAATTTCATCATGGGTGACCCTTCGCGGTCATTGCCGGCTCATCATGAGCCGTATCGGCATTTCTGGTTATGAAGCGGTCCACCCAGAGCTGGGTGGAGAGGATGCCGACAAAGGCGGCGTTGTCACGGAAGCCGGCGACATCCTGCGCCCGGCATTTGTTGTGAAGTTTCGATACGGCCAGCGGGTTGAACAGTCCGGCCTCGATGATCGCCCGTTCCGAAAACATCTCGGCGACATAGGGCTTTTCCTGCCTGTTCGGACCGGTGAACGAGCCGCTGTCGGGCGCGCGGTAGGGCTGTTTCTGACGCTCGGTCACGCTTTTCGGCAGAAGATCCTTTCCGGCTTCGCGCAGGATGTGCTTCTCGCGCAGTCCCCGCAGCTTGGCGTCGGGCGACAGCCGGCAGGCGAATTCGACGAGGCGATGGTCGAGGAAGGGAAAACGTCCTTCGATGCCGTGCGCCATGGCCATCCGGTCGCCCTGGCTGGAGAGGATATAGCCCGGCAGCAGCAGGCGGGCTTCGAGATATTGCGCCTGATGCAGCGGATGCCAGCGGCCGAAGCGTTCCGGCAGGCGGGCGGCAAGTTCCGCTGCCGCGTCGTAGTCGCCTAGTGTCTGCCTGAGATCGGTCGAATAGAAGATCTTCGCCGCTGCCGTGTTTTTCATCCGCGGGCGATGGGAGAAGAGCGGATCGGCAGGATCGGTCGCGCCGGCGCCGAAGAAGGCGGAGAGATATTCCGCCGACTGCTGCTTCAGCCCCGGCAGGTAGGGATAGAGCTTGCGGAAGAGATGCGGTCTGATCTTCGAGCCGGGCTGGCGGGCGCAGAAACGACGCACCTTCGCCTCGCGAAAGATGTCGTAGCCGGCAAAGATCTCGTCTGCGCCTTCGCCGGTCAGCACCACCTTCATGCCGCTTTCGCGCACAAGCCCGGCCAGCGTGTAGAGCGGCGCAGGCGCGGTCCTGAGGATCGGCCGCTCGGCGAAATTGACGATATCGGGAAAGCTTGCGGCAATCGCATCCGGTGTCGAGGCGATCGATCGGTGATGCGTGCCGATGGCGGTCGCTACTTCATGCTGGAAGCTGCTTTCGTCGTGTTCGGCGCTGTCGAAGGTGACGGAAAAGGTGTTGAGCCCGCCCGGCGCCATCGGTGCGGCAAGTGCCGTGATCAGCGAGGAATCCAGCCCGCCCGAAAGGTAGGAGCCGACCGGCACGTCGGCGCGCATGCGCAACCGCACGGCATCGGTCAGCAGTGCCCGCAGCTCTTCCTGGTGGTCGATTCCGTCCGCCGGACCGTTGTCGCCGGCATCGGGGAAATCGAGCGTCCAGTAATAGCCGAGCCGGTTCTCGCCGCCCTTGCGGATCAGCTTCTGGCCGGGCTCGAGCTCGAAGATGTTGCGGAAGGCGGTGCGTGGCGCGATCGGTGCCCAGAGCGTGAAGATCTGGTCGAGCGCGATCGGATCGATTTCCGCCTCGATGCCCGGCACGGTGAGTAGCGCCTTCACTTCCGAGGCGAAATAGAGCGTGCCCTGGTGCTCGGTATAGAAGAGGGGCCGCACGCCCATGCGGTCGCGCGCCAGCATCAGCCGCCGCTCATAGCCGTCCCAGATCGCGAAGGAAAAGTCGCCGTTCAGCCGATCGAGGCAGGCCTCGCCATAGGTCACGTAGAGCTGCAGCAGGACTTCGGTGTCGGAACCGGTGCGGAAGGTGATGCCGCGCGCCTTCAGTTCGTCGCGCAGTTCGACATAGTTGAAGATCTCGCCGTTGAAGGCGATCGTATAGCGGCCGTCCGCGGTCGACATCGGCTGCTGGCCGTCCGCAAGCCCGACGATCGAAAGCCGCACATGGGAGAGGCCGATGCCCGGTGCCGCCCATACGCCGCGACCATCAGGCCCGCGATGTTCGATCGCATGCGCCATCGCCGACAAAAGGGCCTGGGGACGCTCTACGCCACATGCCTCACCAACGAAGCCAGCAAAACCGCACATCTGTTTCCATCATGAACAGGCCAATCAGCTCGTTCCTATATGGAAGAGCTTGCTAATATACTTACGGGATTTCTAAAATTCGATCAAAGCCCAAAACAGGACATCCGCTCGGCTATTTCATCGACAGGACTACGGTCGGCCAAAGTTCTGAAACGGTTGGATGAATCGGAACGGCCCAGCGCAGGTCGTCATAATTTGCGCCAACGTTCATCAGGTCCAGAACACCGTGGATAGCCTCGTCGCCGCCGGTGCCGAGCAGCGCCGCACCGAGGATTTTCTTCGTTTTGGCGTCGGCGATAATCTTCATGAAACCCTTGGTCTCGCCCTTTTCGACCGCCCGGCCGACATTGGTCATCGGCCGTTTGCCGACGATGACGTCATGTCCGGCCTTGCGTGCCTCGGCCTCGCCCATACCGACGCGGCCGAGCGGCGGATCGATGAACAGCGCATAGCCCAAGAGCCGCTGCGAGACCTTGCGGTCCCCGCCGTCGAAGAGGTTGGCGGCGACGATTTCGAAGTCGTTATAGGCGGTGTGGGTGAAGGCGCCGCGACCGTTGCAGTCGCCGAGCGCCCAGATGCCCTCGATATTCGTTTTCAGCGCGTCGTCGGTTTTGATGAAGCCGCGCGCGTCCAGTTCGACACCCGCCTTGTCCAGTCCGAGATCGTCCGTGTTCGGGCCTCGGCCGACCGCCAACAGCACGTCCGACCCGATCACCTCCGGGTCGCCTTCGTCGCAATTCACGCCGACGGCGATCCCGTCCGCATGCTTGCGAAAGCGGATGCATTCGGCATTCGTGCGGACATGGATGCCTTCCGCCTCGAGGATCTCGCGCACGGCAGCGGAAATGTCCTCGTCTTCTCGCCCGACCAGCCGCGGGCCCTTTTCCACGACCGTGACTTCCGCGCCGAAGCGGCGATACATCTGCGCATATTCCAGCCCGATATAGCTGCCGCCGACGATGACCAGGTGTTTCGGCAGCCGGTCCAGCATGACGATATCGGTGTTTGTCATATAGGGAATGTCACTGATGCCGGCGAAATCCGGGATGGTGGCGCGGCAGCCGACATTGAGGAAGATCTGCGGTGCGGTCAGTAGCTGGTCGCCGACGCGGATGACATTGCTGCTCTCGAACCGGGCATGGCCGCGGATCAGCTCGCAATGCTCCATGCCTTCCAGCCAGTGCTCGTTGCCGTGCCGGCTGTCGAGCGTCACCTTGTGCGAGCGGCGCATTACGGCAGGCATGTCGATCGTCACGTCGCCGCCGATGCCGATGCCGTATTCCGATGCGCGGCGAGCGAGATGGGCGGCATAGGCACTGGCGACCAGCGTCTTGGTCGGCTTGCAGCCGGTATTCACGCAGGTGCCGCCGACATGCTTGCGCTCAATGATGGCGACGGATTTGCCCGCGTCGTTGAACCGGCCGGCGAGCGATGGGCCTGCCTGGCCAGCGCCTATGATGATCGCGTCGAAAGTCTTCATACCACAGGTGCTCCCGGCAGAAGCAGCGCGATGACGATCGCGGCGATGATGGCGACCGCATCTTCGACAAGCGCGGCCGGTGTATCTTTGCCGAGCTTTTCGGCGAGTTTCGCCCGTGCCGCCGCCCCGCCATAGGTGCCGATGACGGCGCCGAGAATGCCGGAGACGAGCCCTGCGATCCAGTAGCCGTAGGGCGTGCCGATCGCAGCACCGGCAACGGCGCCGGTCAGCAGCCGTGCGCCGAACTGCTGGGGTATCTTGCGGCTCGGCGTCGTCGGCAACTTGTCGGTCACCAGTTCGAGAAAGGCGAAGATCGTCAGGATCAATACAGCCCATTGGGAGCCGAGGAAGGCGAGCCATGTGCCGTTGAGGTTGAGCCAGCCGAGCGAAGCCGCCCAGGCAACGACGGCCGGTGCCGTCATGGCGCGAAGGCCGGAGACGACGCCGATGAAAAGCGCGAGCAAGGAAACCATCAAACAACCCCTATGCCGCGCAACGCGGCCACCCTCAATAATTGCAATTCGAAGCGATATCACACCGCGTGTGACGCGTCTTTGATATTGCCCACGTCCTTGGCATTTCCAGTACCACGGCACAGATGGCGTGGATAAGCACCGTAGCCAGTAGCAAAATCTCCGTGTGTCCGTAGAATACGCTACCTTTGGTCGAGGGAGGAGGAGCCCTTCGGACGTGAAGCATCGTATTGCGGCAGTCTTTGTCCTGTCTCTGGCGGTCGGCCTCGTGCTGGCCTTCAGGCTGCATGGCTATGTGGCACGCAGCTATATGGATGAGGCGCGGCTGCAGGCGGAAACGACGCTGAGGCTTGCAGTCTCGGCGCTGGACGGGCATCTGAAGCGCTACGAGGCGCTGCCGGCACTGACCGCCGACGACGAGATCATCGAGGTTCTGATCCGCGATCCCGGCAACGAAGCGCTGAGGCTGGCTGCCAACCAGTATCTGAAGGCGGTCAATGCGCTTCTGAAATCCTCCGACATCTACGTCATGACGATGGATGGAGAGACGGTCGCTGCCAGCAACTACGATTCCTCCGTCAGCTTCGTCGGTGAAAATTTCAGCTACCGGCCCTATTTCCAGGAGGCTGCGCGGGGCGAGCATTCGCGCTTCTTTGCCGTCGGCACGACCTCGGCCAAGCGCGGTTATTACTTCAGCTCGCCGATCGTGATGGATGGCAAAATCCTCGGCGTCATCGTCTTCAAGGTCGATCTCGATACGATCGAGGCTTCGTGGACCGGCGGTGACGACCGCATCTTCGTCTCCGACCCCGAAGGCATCATCTTCATGACCGGCAGCGACGAATGGCGGTTCGCCGCCATCCTGCCGCTCACACCGGAGCGGATCGCCCGCACCGAGGGATCGAGGCGTTATGCGGATGTGAAGCTGCACGAACTGCCGCTCACTTACGGCACCTTTGCCGGCCACGAAACGATGCTGATCTCGAACGCCAGCCAACGTGGCGGCGGCACCGAGCGCGAATATCTGTTCGTCTCGCAGGTCATGCCTTCGGCCGGATGGACGGTGAATGTGCTGATGGATACCGCCTCCGTCCGTTGGCAGGCGCAGACGACCATGGCTGCCGTCTTCCTTGCCATCTGCCTTGCGGGGCTGGCGCTTGCGATCGTCCTGCAGCGTCGGGCGCGGCTCAAGGAGCGCATGCTGCTGCAGGCCGAAGCGCAGAACGAGTTGGAGAGGCGGGTGGCCGAGCGCACGGCCGATCTTGCCCGCGTCAACAGCCGCATCGAGGACGAGATCGCCGAGCGCCGCCTGACCGAACAGAGGCTGCGCCAGACCCAGGCGGATCTCGTGCAGGCCGGCAAACTTGCCGGGCTCGGCCAGATGTCGGCGGCACTCTCCCACGAGCTGAACCAGCCGCTGGCGGCGGCAAAGACCTATGCCGAAACGGCCGGGCTTCTGATCGAGCGCGACCGGATCGAAGAGGCGGGCGACAACCTCAGGCGTATTTCGGCGCTGATCGACCGCATGGCCTCGATCAGCCGGCACCTGCGCAATTTCGCCCGCAAACCGAACGAAAAGCTCGGTGCCGTCAGCGTCGAGGATGTCATCCGCGATACGATCGATATCATCTCTGCCCGGCTGAAGGCGGCCGATGCGTCCTTGGAAATCTCCGTCGAACCGTCTCTGCCGCCGGTCATGGCCGGCGCCATCCGCCTGCAGCAGGTGCTGGTCAACATCGTCACCAATGCGGCGGATGCCGTCGAGGGGCTGGAGGACCGCCGCATCGATGTGACGGCATCGGGTGTGGGGGAGAAGGTTCTGATCGTGATCCGCGATCGCGGGCCGGGTGTTGCGGCTGCGATCCGCGAGCGCATCTTCGATCCCTTCTTCACCACCAAGGGTGTCGGCAAGGGGCTCGGGCTCGGGCTGTCGATCTCCTACAATATCGTCAAGGATTTCGGCGGCAGCCTGTCCGTGACGGACCATCCAGAGGGCGGTGCCGTGTTCACCATCGAACTCGACCAGGCCGACGGCGCGCTGATGGAGGCGGCCGAATGAACCAGCAACGCGTGCTTCTGGTCGATGACGAGGAGGAGCTCAGGCGCTCCACCGCTCAGGCGCTGGAACTATTCGACCTCTCCGTCGACACGTTTCCCAACGCGGAAAACGTGCTGGAGCTTTCCGGTTTCGGCTTTGATGGCGTCATCGTCAGCGATATCCGCATGCCGGGGCTGGACGGCATGACGCTGCTTCATCGCATCCGCGAACTCGATGCGGAAATCCCGGTCATCCTTGTCACCGGCCATGGCGACGTACAGCTCGCGGTCAAGGCCATGCGCGAGGGCGCATACGACTTCCTCGAAAAACCGTTCACGCCGCAGCATCTCGCCGGTGTCATTCGCCGGGCGCTGGAACGGCGTTCGCTGATCCTCGAAAACCGGCGCTTGAGGGCCGTCGCCGGCAAGCGCGACGACATGGAAGCCCGCATGCCCGGCCGCACCCAGGTGATGGTCGACCTGCGCTACCGGATCCGCGCGATCGGCGCGACGGATGCCGACACGCTGGTCATCGGCGATACCGGGGTCGGCAAGGAAGTCGCGGCGCGCGCGCTGCACGAGATCAGCCCACGGGCGGACCGGCCTTTCATCGCCATCAATTGCGCGGCACTTCCCGACACCCTGATCGAAAGCGAGCTGTTCGGCCACGAGGCTGGCGCGTTTCCCGGCGCGATCCGGCCGCGTTACGGAAAATTCGAGCATGCACGGGGCGGGACGATCCTGCTTGACGAGATCAGTTCCATGCCCTTCGACCTGCAGGCGAAATTCCTGCGCGTACTGCAGGAGCGGGTGATCACCCGTCTCGGATCGAACGAGACGGTGCCGCTCGATGTCCGCTTCATCGCCACCAGCAAGGTTGATCTGGAAGCAGAGGTGGCGGCCGGGCGTTTCCGGGCCGATCTCCTCTATCGGCTGAATGTCGCGACGCTGCATGTTCCGGCGCTGTCGCAACGGCGGATGGATATCCCGCTGCTCTTCCTGCAGCTCGTCCGCGAGGCGGCGGCACGCTACGGCCGCGAGGACATGATCGTGTCGCCCGACGTCGTCTCCTCGATCGCCCAGCGCGACTGGCCGGGCAATGTCCGCGAGTTGCGCAACGCTGCCGACCGGCTGGTGCTCGGCCTCGATCCGGGAACGGGAGAACCGGGTGCCGCACCCCAGGAAAACGCCGGTCGCCTTGCCGAAAAGGTCGCCGCCTTCGAACGCAATCTCATCGCCGGCGAAATCGCTGCCCACGGAGGGGCGCTGAAGCCCGTCTACGAAGCCCTCGGCATTTCCCGCAAGACGCTCTACGAGAAGATGCAGAAGTATGGGCTGGATAAGAAGATGCATGGGCTGGACGGACTTGTGGATCATGGGCGCGGGGAGGGGGCCTGATCCATTTTTCCGCAGATCGCTTGCCCCTCGATTTGCAAAGCAGCCCCCATATGTTCGAACAAGCGAGCTGTTTTTCCGATCTTCATACCGAGAGATATTTGATGAGTGAGATTGCGCAGAAGATAGATGAGGTTATCAAGATCGGCCTCATCGACCTTTTGAGATTGCACGGCTTCAAGAAAGGCGGTCGCAATTGGCATCGGGCCGAGAGCGACAACTGGCTGATAGTCAATGTCCAGGCGAGCACTTCAAATGTTGCAGCGGGCGGCAAGTTCACGATCAATCTCGGCGTTTATGTCACTGCTGTCGAGCTTCTTGCAGGACAGGCTGCCATTGTCGGTAAGCCAATGGAATCCCAAGCGACGGTTCGCGAAAGACTGGGAGTGCTCGCTGACGGCAGCGACAGTTGGTGGACGATTGAACAGAGTTCCGACTTGAACGCGATCGCGGCAGATCTCGGTGACAAAATGCTGTCGCTCGGGCTTCCATGGCTAAATGCTCACCTTGATATCTCACGCGTAGCTGCCACCCTCGAAAACACACCGTCCTTGCGTGCTGTCAGCGCGGCATTCCTCGCGGGCGACAGGGATGGTGCTATTAAACGACTGCGGGCGGCGGCGGATAGTAGGCCGTCAGCGCAAGAACATTTTGCGAGGTGGGCTGCCCATAACGGTGTTGCTATCTAAGCCCCGTTAACGCCGGCCGCCGCCAATGGAGTGGAGCATGTTTTTCAATCCGGACATCGGGTTCTTCATTACCCTGTTTCTTGCGATCTTTCTCGTTATGGCGACCTGCATCGCCCATCTGTTCTGGTTTGCCCGGCTCACATTCTCTTCTGCTATCGTTGGTCGGCCTCGCGCGGCGCGCATCGCCGTTCTGATCGCGGCGTTTGCCCTGCCTGTCGCCAGCTTCTATGCTTTCTACGTAGCCCGTTGGTGGCGCAGCCTCAAAGGCGAGCTGACCCTTGAAGCGTTTCGGCCATTGGCCTTCGTCACCATCACAACCCTCGCCATGGCTGTGTTCGGCACCTTTCGGCTGACGCTTCGCTTTCCGTCCCTGAATTCCGGATGGTTCGATATGCTGGAAAACCTAATCGGCCTTGGCCTGATTTTCGCCGCCGTGCAGTTGCTGCTTCATGATCCTGCGAACGGCCGCGCCTCGTTGGCGCAAAGCCCATATCGCCGGAGCCGCAATCGTCCTGATGCCCTTCCTGATCTTTGCCTAAGCAAGCCTTGTTTGGCACTAGCTTCGCATGGGTAGATTTCCACCCATGGTGGATGGCGCTTGTCCCCAAATCCACCCATGCTGCGGCGCGGTCGCGATATTATCTCATGGGTTGCAGGCGCGGGCCAATTGCCAGCCTTTTCCCGCCCCCCGCAAATGTCCTTATTCGGCGCAGGAGGAGACCGTGCGCCGGCCGACATTTATGTCCTGAGGAGGAAATCATGAAGCTTCTGAACGCCGTTCTCGGCGCAACCGCGCTCGCTGCCCTGTCGCTCTTTTCGGCACAGGCGGGCGCCCAGACCTATCCCGAGCGCCAGATCACCATGGTCGTGCCGTTTGCGGCCGGTGGCCCGACCGATACGGTTGCCCGTCTCGTCGCCGAATCCATGTCCAAGGATCTCGGCCAGCAGATCGTGGTCGAAAATGTCGGCGGCGCGGGCGGCACGCTCGGTGCCGGCCGTGTCGCGGCTGCGGAAGCCGATGGTTACACCGTGCTGCTCCACCATATCGGCATGGCGACCAGCGCCACGCTTTACCGCAAGCTTGCTTATGATACGCTGAACGCCTTCGACTATGTCGGTCTCGTCACCGACGTGCCGATGACGGTCGTCGCCCGCAAGGACATGGAAGCGACCGACCTCAAGGGCCTCGTCGAATATGCCAAGGCCAATGCCGACAAGGTGACGGTCGCCAATGCCGGCATCGGTGCTGCCTCGCATCTCTGCGGCATGCTGTTCATGAGCGCCATCGAAACGCCACTTGTCACCGTTCCCTACAAGGGCACCGGTCCGGCGATGACCGATCTTCTCGGCGGCCAGGTGGATATCATGTGCGACCAGACGACCAACACGACGAAGCAGATCCAGGGCGGCACGATCAAGGCTTACGCCGTCACTTCGCCGGAGCGCCTCGACATCTTCAAGGACCTGCCGACCGTCAAAGAAGCAGGATACGAAAGCATGACCGTCGGCATCTGGCACGGCATCTACACGCCGAAGGGCACGCCGGCCGAGATCAACGATCGCCTGTCGAAGTCGCTGCAGCTGGCGCTGAAGGACGAGAACGTCTCCAAGCGCTTCGCCGAACTCGGCACCAAGCCTTCGCCGGACGCAGACGCCACGCCGGCGGCGCTGAAGGCCAAGCTCGAAACCGAAATCGCCCGCTGGAAGCCGATCATCGAGGCGGCCGGTCAGTACGCGGATTAACGAAAAGTCCCCTCCCCAACCCCTCCCCACAAGGGGGAGGGGCTTTACTCGCGGCGCATATCTTCCTTCCCTTGTATCTCGGATTGACGAGGTGGCGCCACGAGTCTTCTCCCTCCTTGTGGGGAGATGCCGGCAGGCCAGAGGGGGTATCCTTCTCCAAGGAGACATCATGAATTCCCAGTCCATCGACAAGGCCAACCTGATCTGCGGAGTCCTGCTGGTTCTGGCCGGCATCTTCTTCGCCTATCAATCGATCGAACTCGAACTCGGCACGGCGTTCCGCATGGGGCCGGGCTATTTTCCGTTCATCCTGGCGCTGGCGCTGATCCTGTTCGGCGGGATCATCCTCTTCCAGGCGTTTCGCGCCGCAGCCAGCGAGCCGATCGGGCCGATCGCCTGGCGCGGCATCCTCTTCATTCTGGCGGCGCCGATTTTCTTCGGCATTACCGTGCGCGGCCTCGGCTTCGTGCCCTCGCTGTTCTTCACCGGGCTGATCGCCGCCTTCGCCTCCCACAAGATGAAGCCGCTGACGGCCGTCGTGCTGGCAGCATTGCTGACGGTCTTCTCCGTCCTCGTCTTTTCGTACGGGCTAGGCCTGCCGTTCCAGCGCTTCGGACCCTGGGTCCGGTTTTAGGAATTGACTGATGGAACTGTTCAATAACCTTCTCCTCGGCTTCCAGACTGCCGGCTCGATCTATAACCTGTTCTTCTGCCTGATCGGGGTTCTGCTCGGCACGCTGATCGGTGTGCTGCCCGGCATCGGCGCGACGGCAACGATCGCCATGCTCCTGCCGATCACCTTCCAGCTCGAGCCGGTCTCGTCGCTGATCATGCTCGCCGGCATCTATTACGGCGCGCAATATGGCGGCTCGACCACGGCGATCCTGATCAACATGCCGGGCGAATCCTCGTCGGCCGTCACCGCCATCGATGGCTACCAGATGGCCCGCAAGGGCAAGGCGGGCGCAGCGCTTGCCATTGCCGCCATCGGCTCGTTCTTCGCCGGCACGGTTTCGACCTTCCTCGTCGCCATCTTCGCGCCGCCGCTTACCGAGATCGCGCTGCAGTTCGGCGCCGCCGAATACTTCTCGCTGATGGTGGTCGGCCTCGTCTCGTCGATCGCGCTGGCGCATGGCTCGGTCATCAAGGCTCTCGCCATGGTGGCGCTCGGCCTGCTCTTGGGCCTCGTTGGCACCGACATCTATACCGGCGCGCCACGCTTCACGCTCGGCATCCGCGAATATGCCGACGGGCTGAACTTCGTCGCCGTCGCGGTCGGCGTGTTCGGGATCGCGGAAATCCTGCGCAATCTCGAAAACGAAAAGACCCGCGAAGTGCTGATGGCGAAGGTTTCGGGCCTGATGCCGAGCCGCGAGGATATTCGCGAGATGATCGCGCCGGTGCTGCGCGGCACGGCGATCGGCTCGATCCTCGGCATCCTGCCGGGCGGCGGGGCGATCCTCGCGTCCTTCGCCTCCTACACGGTGGAGAAGAAGGTTTCGAAGCGTCCGGAAGAGTTCGGCCATGGCGCGGTTGCCGGCGTTGCCGGTCCGGAATCGGCCAACAATGCCGGCGCGCAGACCTCGTTCATCCCGCTGCTCACCCTCGGCATTCCGGCAAACCCGGTCATGGCGCTGATGATCGGCGCGATGATCATCCAGGGTATCGTGCCCGGCCCGAATGTCGCGGCCGAGCAGCCGGCGCTGTTCTGGGGCATCATCGCCTCGATGTGGATCGGCAACCTGATGCTCGTCATCCTCAACCTGCCGCTGATCGGGCTGTGGGTGAAGCTGTTGACCATCCCCTATTACCTGCTCTTCCCGATCATCATGGCCTTCTGCTCGATCGGGGTCTACAGCGTCAATTCCAACGTCTACGACCTCTATGCCGTCGCCTTCTTCGGCCTGCTCGGCTACCTGCTCTTGAAGCTGCGTTGCGAGCCGGCACCGCTTCTGCTCGGCTTCGTGCTCGGGCCGCTTCTGGAGGAAAACCTGCGACGCGCGATGATCCTGTCGCGCGGTGATGCAACCACCTTCGTCACGCGGCCGATCAGCGCCGGGCTGCTGTTCATCGCGGCGATCGTACTGGTCGTGGTCTTCCTGCCGAGTGTCAGGAAGAAGCGCGAAGAGGTGTTTGTCGAGGAGGATTGATAGTGTGAGCATGAGGAGCGTCGGCGCCAGCCGGCCCCCCTCTGGCCTGCCGGCCATCTCCCCCACAAGGGGGGAGATCAGCTGGGAGCCCGCTCCTCGTTTCGACAGCAAACGTTTTTCTGGCTCAGCTACGATTCTGCGCTCGATGGGACATCGTGCCGCATGTGATCTCCCCCCTTGTGGGGGAGATGCCCGGCAGGGCAGAGGGGGGTGTCGGCCACCGAGAGCGACCTACACCTCCAGCACCGCCTGCAACTCACCAACCGGCGTCGCCCCGGCCATCCGCTTCAGAAGCAGCTCCGCCATCAGCCGTCCCGCTTCCGACAGGTCCTCGTAGATTGTCTCGATCCTTGGGCGAACCTGATCGAACAGGCCGGAGGTCTGCTTGGCCACCAGCCGCAGGTCGCGGCCGATCTCGAGCCCGAGGTCGTGCGCCGCCGACATGACCGCCATCGCCGACACTTCACCGCCGCAGATGAAGCCATCCGGCGGATGGCCCTCTGCCAGCCTCGCTGCGACATGCTCGCGCACCGCATCCGCCTTGCTGTCCAGCGTGATGCCGCTCGCGATCTCGAAGCCGACGCCTTCTTCCCTGACCGCCGTCATGAAGCCGTGGCGCATGTGGTGGTGGAAGGTGAAGCGTTCCGGCGGCAGGATGATGAACAGCCGTCGACAGCCGGATGCGATCAGCCTCTTTGCGGCATTGTAGGTGAAGAGGTAGTTGTCGTAATCGACGTAAGGGTGCGGTGTCGCAAGCTCCGTCCTGCCGTGGCAGACGAAGGGAAAGCCCGCTTCCACCAGGAATTTCACCCGCTCGTCGGACGGTTCCGTGCGGCTGAAGAGAATGCCGTCGGCCATCCTGTTGCGGACGATGTGCCGGACCGGATCGATCTGCGGCGTATCGGAAAAATGCGGCGTGATGACGAGGTGATAGGCAGTGCCGCGCAAAGCCGCCGTCATGCCGCGGATCATCGACGTGCCGTAGCCGAGGATTTCCTCATGGGGATCGAGGATGAGGCTGATGACATTGGTGCGGCCGGTGCGCAGGCGCTGGGCCGCGCGATCCGGCAGGTAGCCGAGCTGCGCTGCCGCCTGTTGCACGCGCTGACGCGTCTCCTTGGCGATATGCGGATCGTCGCCGAGTGCCCGGGATACGGTGGTCACCGCAAGCCCGGTCAGCTCGGCGATCGTCTTCAATGTCGGCTTGGTCCGGGTGCCGGTATTTCCGGGCGCAATTCCGGGCGTGTTCTTTCGGCCTTCGCCGTCCGCGTCGTCCAGCGGCATGTCATGTCCTCCGGTCCGTCGCGAATGCGCCGGACACCTCCATATATATCGTTACAAATTCCACGGCGATTTCCAGAAATTTTTTCAAGCCGCTGCAAATTCGGCTTATTGCCTCAATTTCCGCAATGGAAATCAAAAGGATAAGAGTTGATCGGAAAGCTTGGCGAAAACCTATGGCTGTGGGTTGACACGCCCCGCGTTTATAACGTTATAAATTCCCCTATCCGGAGAGGAGCCCGGATTAGAGGGAGATAATCAATGAACATTCGAGCTATCAGCAAACTCGCTGCCGGCGCTGCCCTGATCGCGATGACGGCGGGTGCCGCCAAGGCGCAGGAGCAGGTCGAAGTGCTGCATTGGTGGACGTCCGGCGGCGAAGCCGCGGCGCTCAACGTGCTGAAGGAAAACCTCCAGAAGGAAGGCGTTTCCTGGAAGGACATGCCGGTTGCCGGTGGTGCAGGTTCCGCCGCTATGACCGCGTTGCGCGCCCGCGTCACCGCAGGCGACCCGCCGACCGCAGTCCAGCTGCTCGGCTTCGACCTGCGCGACTGGTCCGAAATGGGCGTCGCCGCAAACCTCGACGATCTTGCCGCCAAGGAAGGCTGGGACAAGGTCATTCCGCCGGCGCTGCAGGAATTTTCCAAGTATGACGGCAGCTGGGTCGCGGCCCCCGTCAACATCCACTCGACCAACTGGCTGTGGCTGAACAAAGCCGCGCTCGACAAGGCCGGTGCCAAGGAGCCGACGAACATGGACGAGCTGTTCGCGCTGCTCGACAAGTTCAAGGAACAGGGCATCACCGCGCTCGCCCATGGCGGCGTTCCGTGGCAGGACGGCACGCTCTGGGAAGCCGTGGTTCTGTCCCGCGGCGGTCCGGACTTCTACAAGAAGGCCGTGCTCGAAGCCGATCCGGAAGCGCTGTCCGGTGACACGATGAAGCAGGTCTTCGACGACATGACGAAGCTGCGCACCTATTTCGACCCCAATTTCTCGGGTCGCGAATGGAACCTGTCGACCGCTCTCGTCATCGAAGGCAAGGCCGGCGCGCAGGAAATGGGCGACTGGTCCAAGGGCGAATGGCTGCGCGCCAACAAGAAGCCGGGCACGGACTTCGTCTGCATCCGCTTCCCGGGCACGCAGGGCTCCGTCCTGTTCAACGCCGACCAATTCATGATGTTCGACGTGGGTGACGAGCAGAAGGACGCCCAGATGAAGATGGCATCCGCCGTCGAAAATCCGAGCTTCCAGATCGCCTTCAACAAGGTCAAGGGTTCGGTTCCGGCCCGTACCGACATCCCGGACACGGAATTCGACGATTGCGCCAAGAAGGGCATGAAGGACCTCGCCGAGGCTTCTTCCAAGGGCACGCTGATGGGCTCGCTCGCTCATGGTTACGCCCAGCCGGCCGCCATCAAGGAAGCCATGCTCGACGTCATCACCCAGCACCTCAACGGCCAGCTGACGACGGATGCGGCTCTGAAGCGTCTGCCGGAAGCGGTTGCTGCGGCGAAGTGATCACTCTGGAGTGCGGGATCTCCCCATGCGGTGGCTCACGCACTCCCTCATCCCTGTGCTTGTCACAGGGATCCAGCAGCGTCGCGTCTGCGGCGCGGAAAGGTCTTTTCACGCGAAAGACTTCGCGTGGCTGGATTCCTGTGACAAGCACAGGAATGAGGGTGGAGATGGCTGCGTCCGTCTCCAAACATCCTGAGCATGGCGACCGTGAAATACTTCGCGGTCTCTAATCTTTCTATGTCGCTCCCGACCGGAGATCCCCATGACGACAATCGACCCCGTACCCGCCGTGGTCCCCGAACGGGCCGGCCGAACGCTCGGTGATACGCTGCGCAACGGCCTGCCCAAGCTGGTGCTGGCGCCGTCCTTCGCGATCATCTTGGTCTTCGTCTACGGCTTCATCCTCTGGACGATTACGCTGTCGTTTACGACATCGCGCATCCTGCCGGTCTATAAATGGGGCGGGTTCGATGCCTATTTCCGGCTCTGGTCGCAGCCAAACTGGTATGTGGCGATGCAGAACCTTGCCATTTTCGGCATTCTTTACATCGCGCTCTGCACGGCGATCGGCCTGTTCATCGCCATCCTGATGGACCAGCGCATCCGCGCAGAAGGCGTGCTGCGGCCCATCTTCCTCTATCCGATGGCGCTCTCCTTCGTCGTCACCGGTACGGCATGGAAGTGGTTCCTCAACCCGGGCCTCGGGCTGGAACACACGATGCGCAATCTCGGCTGGGAAAGCTTCACCTTCGACTGGCTGGTCAATCCGAACATGGCCATCTACACCGTCGTCATCGCCGGCGTCTGGCAGGCCTCGGGCTTCATCATGGCGATGTTTCTCGCGGGCCTGCGCGGTATCGACGGCGAGATCATCAAGGCGGCGCAGATCGATGGTGCGTCGACCGTATCGATCTACCGGCGGATCATCATTCCGCTGCTGCGTCCGATCTTCCTGTCGGCCTTCATCGTGCTCGCCCATATGGCGATCAAGTCCTACGACCTCGTCATCGCGCTCACCGGCGGCGGGCCGGGCAATGCGACCGAGCTGCCGTCCACCTTCATGTATTCCTACACGTTCAACCGCAACCAGATGAATGTCGGGTCGGCCAGCGCGGTCATGATGCTGATGGGCATCACGGCGATCATCGTCCCGTATCTCTATTCCGAACTGCGGGAGAAGAAGCAATGAGCGCCGCACAGGAAACAGTCAGCGCGGGCTCGGCGCGCTTCGCCCGTTATTTCATCTATGCAGCACTGATCGTGCTGGCGGTCGTTTACCTGCTGCCGCTCTACGTGATGCTCTCGACGTCCTTGAAATCGCTCGACGAGATCCGCGGCGGCGACATGCTGGCGCTGCCTTCCGATCCGTCGATCGCCGCCTGGGTCAAGGCATGGGGCGAGGCCTGCATCGGCGTCTCCTGCGTCGGCATCAAGGGCTATTTCTGGAACTCGATCAAGATGGTCGTTCCGGCCGTCTTCATCTCGACGCTATTAGGCGCGCTGAACGGCTACGTGCTGACCAAATGGCGTTTCCCGGGCCACAAGCTGGTCTTCGGCATGATGCTGTTTGCCTGCTTCATCCCGTTCCAGGCGGTGCTGATCCCGATGGCCCGGCTGCTCGGCCTCATGGGCCTGTCCAATTCGACGACCGGCCTCGTCATGGTCCATGTCATCTACGGCCTCGGCTTCACCACCCTGTTCTTCCGCAATTACTACGAGGCGTTTCCGGACGAGCTGGTGAAGGCCGCGATGATCGACGGCGCGGGCTTCTTCCGCATCTTCTGGCGCATTCTGCTGCCGAGCTCGGGGCCGATCATCGTCGTCACCGTCATCTACCAGTTCACCAATATCTGGAACGACTTCCTGTTCGGCGTTTCCTTCTCGTCCGGCACGTCCTCGCCGATGACGGTGGCGCTCAACAACCTCGTATCCTCCTCCACCGGCGTCAAGGAATACAACGTGGACATGGCGGCGGCCGTGTTTGCAGCACTTCCGACGCTCTTCGTCTATGTCGTCGCCGGACGCTATTTCGTGCGCGGTCTCATGGCCGGCGCCGTCAAGGGATAACGCAATGAGCTTTCTTGAAATCAGGAACATCCGCAAGAAGATCGGCAATGTCGAGATCCTGAAAGGCATCGACATCGAGTTGGAAAAGGGCGGCTTCCTCGTGCTCGTCGGCCCGTCCGGCTGCGGCAAGTCCACGCTGCTCAACGCGATCGCCGGCCTGCTGCCACCGTCGTCGGGCGATATCGTCATCGACGGCCAGGTGGTCACGGATCTGCATCCGTCGAAGCGCGATATCGCCATGGTGTTCCAGTCCTACGCGCTCTATCCGAACATGACGGTGGAGGAGAATATCGCCTTCGCGCTCGAGATGCGCGGCGTCGACAAGGCAGAGCGTGCCAAGGCAGTGGCACAGGTCGCCAAGACGCTGCAGATCGAGCATCTCCTGACCCGCCGCCCGAGCCAGCTTTCCGGCGGGCAGCGCCAGCGCGTCGCCATGGGCCGTGCGCTGGTGCGCAAGCCGCGCGTCTTCCTGTTCGACGAGCCTCTCTCTAACCTCGATGCGAAGTTGCGCGTCGAGGTGCGGGCCGAAATCAAGGCGCTGCACCAGAACACCCATGCCACGATCGTCTACGTCACCCACGACCAGATCGAGGCGATGACGCTTGCCACCAAGATCGTCGTGCTGAAGGAGGGTATGGTGCAGCAGGTCGGCACGCCGGCCGAGATCTACAATCGCCCGGCCAATCTCTTCGTTGCCGATTTCATGGGCTCGCCGGCGATGAACATGCTGAAGGGCACGGTCGTCGCCGGCGGTATCTCTCTGTTCGGCGCCAAAGGCGTTACGGTCAAGGTTCCCCCATCGGTCACGGCTTCCTTGCCCGAGGGCAAGCAGGTCATTCTCGGCCTGCGTCCGGAGGCAATCTCGGATGAGGGTTCGGCCGATGCGGCTGCCAGCGCGAAGGCCGATGTCGAAGCCGAGGTGACAATTGTCGAGCCCACCGGTTCAGACACGTTCGTGACCGGAAAGTTAGACGGCACGATGTTTACCGGCCGTGCGCGCGCCGAGACTGCCGTCACCCCAGGCCAGACCTTCCACTTCGTCTTCAATCTGGACAAGGCGGTCGTCTTCGACCCGGAGACCGGTAATCGTATGGGCTAGGGTGCGGCAAACTTGTCCAAACCTGCGATGGCATGCGAATTGCGCCAATCATTTCTTTGCGTTACCCGCAAAAGCGGTTAGAAAAGTCCCGCTGAGATGTATTGGCGTAGGGCGGGACGTAAAAATGTCAGAGACAATCGGGCGGGCTTGTACCTGCCGCGATATCTAGGGTGCAAGACTGCGGAATGCTTAGATTTTCGCGTCTTTTCCCGACAGCTTCGATTGGCGCCTATCTGGTTGCCCTGGTGATTGTTGTCGCCTTGCCGCTGCTCGCCTTCGTCGGGTTTCTCGTGCTGCAGCTCGAGGGGCAGGAGCGCGAGGGGCTGGCCAGCGAGACGGCCGAGGACGCGCAGCTGATTGCCCGCTCGGTCGATCGCGAACTGCAGGACATGGCGACCACGCTGCGTCTTCTTCTGACGTCGCCGGAGCTGGAAGCGGGCGACCTCAGGGCCTTCCACGACCGGACCCAGCGCAGCCTGCGCTCCAATTCCCTCTATGTCATTACCGTCGACAAGGACGGCCAGCAGCGGCTCAACACGCGCTCGCCCTTCGGCGAGCCGCTCGGCAAGATGTCGAACATGCCGGCGCTCGAATCCGTCTTGAAATCCGGCATTACCGAGGTCTCTGACGTCTTTTACGGCAGGACCAGCGGCAAGTGGGTGTTCAACGTCGCCATGCCCGTGCCGGAGGAGATCAATCATTCCGGCTCGGCGATCATCATGACGCAGAATGCCGACGACCTGCAGAAGCTCATCTCGATCGAGGGCCTGCCGGCCGGATGGTCGGCCGCCGTGGTCGATGGCCAGGGCAAGGTCGTGTTGTCGGTCGGTGCTGACAAGATCACGTCAGGCGAAGCGTTCCCGGGCAATACGTTGCGGCTCATGACCGGCTTCAAGGGCACGATCGAGGATGTCGATGGCGACAGCAAGCAGATGTACGGCTATGCCCAGATCACCGGCTGGACCTGGAAGGCTGTCGTCTGGGGCCCGATCGACACGGCCCAGGCAGGCATCCTGACGACATTCCGTCAGCTCGTCGCCGGCGGGGCGATCTTCCTCGCGCTTGCCGTGCTGCTCGCCTATGCGATCGGGCGCCAGCTCAGAACTCCGATCCGGCAGATCGCCAACATGGCGGAGCGGATCGGCAAGGGCGAGATCGTGGCGCCGGTCGAGACACGCATCACCGAGGCGAACCAGATCGCGGTGGCGCTTTCCAACGCTTCGTTCGACCGCAGCCAGGCGGAAGACCGCATCCATCTCATCCTGCACGAACTCGTCCACCGGACGAAGAACATCCTGACGCTGATCCAGGCGATGATGCGCCAGCTCGGCCGGCAGGATACGACCATGCCGGAATTCCAGAGGGCGATCACCAACCGCCTCCAGGGGCTCGGCAAGTCGATCGAGGCGCTTGCCAAGGAACAGTGGGCCGGGGTGCGCCTGCGCCGGGTGATCGAGATCCATCTGTCGACCTTCGAGGCCGGCGACCGGGTGCTGATGCAGGGCGACGATTTCATGCTCAAGGCCGAGGCGGTCCAGAACCTCGGCCTGGTGTTGCATGAACTGGCGACTAATTCGGTCAAATACGGCGCGCTGTCGGTTCCACAGGGCCGGGTGCGCATCTCGTGGGACGACATCGTCGCCAACGACGAGACCGGCCCGAAGATCAGCATCGTCTGGGAAGAAACGGGCGGCCCGCTGGTCACCGAGCCGTCGCGCCAGGGTTTTGGCACCACCATCATCCAGCGCCATGCGATCGCGGCCTTTGGTGGCACGGTCGATGTCGAATTCCGCCCGGAAGGGTTGGTCTGGCGCCTTGTCGCCCCTCGCGCCAATCTGGAGCGGGACGCCACCGATGATCGGCGCAGTCTCGCTATTTGATCTCTCGTCCGGGAACGAAGGCTCTCGGCCGCCGTTTTTACGGCCATGGATCTTTCGCTCAAAACCATCGAAATAGACGCCGTCTCGCTTGAGGCCATCGGCCTTACCTATGTCAACGATACCGAACCCGGCATCCGGCGCCTGAAGCGTGGCAAGGGGTTCTGCTACAGGATGCCGGACGGCCTGCTCCTTTCCGACGAGGACGATCGCCTGCGGATCGCGGCTCTCGGCCTGCCGCCGGCCTATGAGAATGTCTGGATCTGCATCGATCCGCGCGGCCATCTTCAGGCCACCGGCTACGATTCCCGCGGGCGAAAACAGTATCGCTATCACACCGAATGGCAGAGCTTTCGCAGCGAGCAGAAATTCGACCAACTGCTGCGTTTCGGCGAAGCACTGCCGAAGATCCGCCGCAAGGTGAAGCGCGATCTGGCGCTCGGCCTCGACCAGTCGGATTGCGTGCTTGCCGCGCTGGTGGCGTTGATGGACGTTACCCATCTGCGCGTCGGCAACCGTGCCTATGCCAAGGAAAACCGCACTTATGGTGCAACGACGCTTCTGAAGCGGCACATGGTGCTGTCCGGCGATGCGGTGCTGTTACGGTTCACCGCCAAGGGCGGCAAGCGGGTCCAGCACACGCTGAAACATCCGCGCCTGCAGCGCATCCTGGAGGAGATCGCCGACCTGCCAGGTCGTCAGCTCTTTTCCTTTCCCGATGAACACGGCACGCCACGGCCGGTCGATTCCGGCCGGCTCAACGCCTATCTCGCCAAGGCGGCCGGCTTTCCGGTCTCCGCCAAGACATTCCGCACCTGGGGCGGCAGCCTCGCCGCGTTTCTCATGGCCTGGAAGACCGTCGAGGAGGATGACAGGAGGCCCAGGATCAAGGCGCTCACGAAGGCGGCTTCAGACGTGCTGCAGAACACGCCCGCGGTCTGTCGTTCCAGCTATATCCATCCGAGCATCCTCGAGCTTTCCGAGGACGACGCGCCGCTGCGCAAGGTAATGAATGCTCAAAATGCGCAAAAGCCCCCGCGCGGGCTGAGGCTGGCCGAGGCAAGGCTTGTGGAATTCCTGAAGGTCGCGTCGACGGGCTAGTATGGTTCCGCGATAGGCTGGTACAAATGTTTCCCGTCATGGTTGCGAAATCTTGACGGGTAGGACTAGCGATGTGCGCCTGGAGGGGAGGGTGTTTGAGCTTGCAGGAACACGGTTGCATCCAGATAACCTGGAGGCGGAACAGTTCCGGCAGACGCGATGGTGGAAGTCACCAAGCCCTCTCAGTCGCTAGAGGGATCGGCCCTGGCGCAGGCCTGGATCGATCATGCATGACAGCGAAAGGCCGCCCGGTAGGGGCGGCCCATCAACTCGTTTTCCTTGGTATCAGCCGAAGCCGTTATGCCGCTCGGCGCTGGTGGCGACCTTCGGCCACCTCCTCGACGATCTTGTCGATGAATTGCGGCAGATCCTTTGGCGAGCGCGAGGTGATGATGCCATTGTCGGTGACGACGGCTTCATCTTTCCAGTTGGCGCCGGCATTGCGCAGATCGGTGCGGATCGAAGGATAGGATGTCGCCTGGCGGCCCCGCAGGGCATCGGCCTCGACCAGCAGCCACGGGCCGTGACAGATCGCGGCAACCGGCTTGCCGCTGCCGATGAACTGCCGCACGACATCGACCGCGTCCTCGTTGCTGCGCAGGACATCCGGGTTGATCTGCCCGCCCGGCAATACGAGCGCATCAAAGTCCTCGGCCCTCACCTGCTTGACGTCCAGATCGACGGTAACGGTGTCGCCCCAATCCTTTTCGTCCCAGCTCTTGATTTCGCCGGTCTTGATGGAGGCGATCTTCACCTCGGCGCCGCGTCTGGTCAGTTCCTCCAGCGGCACCCTGAGCTCCGAGCGCTCGTAGCCGTCGGTGGCGAGAATGAGGATGGTGGCGGATTCGATATTGGCCATGTGTCACTCCTTTCGAGTTGTTCTTTCTGGCTCATGCCCGGCCGTCAGAGACGGCCGGTAGACAGGTCCCTTCCATTGATCGACGCAGGTACGCTGATTTCCTCTCGCGGCGCCTTGGGAAGCGGGAGCACCACGGCGTCGGGTACGACGACCTGCAATTCCTTCGGCCGTTCGGCCGCGAAGGTTGGTTTCTCATGCGATGGCAGGAAGCGGTTCCTGAGAATTCTGAAAAGATGTCTCATGATGATCTCCCGTATCGGTCGGCAGGGACCTGTTACGAAGGGCAAACAATCCCCGCAGGTAAATCGTTCCGAAATTTTCCCGAAGTCTTTCGCGTCGTCACATGGCGTGACCGGGTTCGCGGGAAGGGGTATTGCCCTGATTTCAAGCGCTCAAGATCGGCGCAGGCGGAGGGCGTATCATGCCTCGCCGCAAAAGGATGCTCTCGCGACCTGCCGTGCAAGCCGCGAGAGCATGGCGCCCCAAGCGCACCCGGCGCCGGGGCATCTCCTCCTCAGGAGACCTTGAAACCTTTAGACGGGAATTACCATCATGTAGCAGGCGGCGATCACCAGCACGAAACCCGCAGCTTCTACCCATTCCCTGACCATAGACGCCTCCCAACGCATTCCAGGTACAGAACGTATTAGCGCCATTCTAGTTCCACAAAATGGCCATAAACGTGGCGGGATTGCCGAAATTATGAACGCGGCTCACATTCATCGACGAGGCCTCCCCCGTTGATCTCGCGCGTGTGCGAGCAGAAGAGAAGGACTGATGCTTCCAGGAGCCGATGGAGGTCAGCGAGCATGACGGCTACTTCCGGGTCGGATAGACATCCGGAATTGCTCCGTCCGGTCACTACGCTGCCATCCGATATCCCGTAACGGAAGCCTCGGACATGGCCAGGGCTCTCAGTATTGACATATCGGTAAATCTCGATATATACGGGCCATGGAATTGCTAGAAATATTCAAGGCCCTCTCAAACCGGACCCGTCTTGAAATCCTCAAAGGTTTGAAAGACCCCGCAAAGAACTTCCCTCCACAGGATGAAGGTGACGTTCTGACGGTTGGTGTCTGCGTCAGCAGCATCCAGGAAGGCGTCGGACTGTCGCAGTCGACGGTGTCCGATTATTTGGCAACTCTACAACGGGCGGGCCTGGTTGAAGTCAAGCGCATCGGTCAATGGACCTACTACAAACGGAATGAAGCAACCATCAGAGCTCTTGCCGAGATCATAGGCAAGGAACTGTAATTTTTTTACCAGGTAATATCGAAAATTCGCGATATTCCTTTTTAACGAAACAAGGATGTGCAATGAAAGCAATGACCCTCAAATCATTTGGCGGCCCGGAAGCGTTCGAACTTCGCGATGTGGCCAAGCCTGTTCCAAGCCCGGGGCAGGTCCTCGTCCGGGTACATGCAACCTCCATCAATCCGTTGGATTACCAGGTGCGACGTGGTGATTATTCCGATCTGGTGCCGCTGCCGGCGATTACCGGGCACGACGTATCCGGCATTGTCGAGGCCGTCGGACCGGGCGTGACGACCTTCTCGCCCGGGGACGAAGTTTGGTACACCCCGCAAATATTTGACGGGCCGGGAAGTTATGCCGAGTACCACGTTGCTGCCGAAGGAATTGTCGGGAAGAAACCTGTCTCGCTGACCCACCTCGAGGCCGCAAGCCTGACCCTCGTTGGCGGGACGGTATGGGAAGCTTTGGTCGTGCGTGCGGCGCTGAGAGTGGGGGAAAGCATTCTGGTCCACGGCGGCGCGGGAGGGGTTGGCCATGTGGCGATCCAGGTCGCGAAAGCCATGGGAGCAAGAGTGTTCACGACCGTGCGTGAAGCAAACTTCGAGTTCGCAACAAGTCTGGGTGCGGATGTGGTCATTGACTACACGACCGAAGATTATGCCGATGCCGTCATGCGGGAAACGGGCGGCCGCGGAGTCGATGTCGTGTTCGACACCATTGGCGGCAACACATTGTCGCGCAGCCCCGACGCACTTGCGCAGCTCGGCCGCGTCGTCACGATCGTGGATATTGCCCAGCCGCAAAATCTCGTACAGGCCTGGGGCAAGAACGCGAGTTATCACTTCGTTTTCACACGACAGAACCGCGGCAAGCTCGATGAGTTGAGTGCATTGGTGGAGCGTGGTCAGCTGCGGCCGCATGTTGGCGCCGTCTATTCGCTTGCCGACATTCCGCTCGCCCACACTCTTCTGGAGACCCGCAACAATGGTGTTCGAGGAAAAATCGCCATAGCAGTCGGGCCTTCGGCTAATCTTGCCGGTGCGGATTTGCCCTGAGCCCTCGACGTTGGCTGCCGGGATCGTTCCGCCGGACTGCCCGGCCGGCGGAACAACGGCCTAGTCCGCCTCCGCCCTGGCGCGCGCCGCCTCCAGTATGGATCGCATCTCGCGAGCGGCTGCGTTTTCGATGGCGAAGGCCTCTTCCGGCATGACGCCGGGATCCTCCTCATTGTCCTTGAAGGTCGCGTCGTCGCGGAGTTTTCGCAGGAAGCTTGTGATGGTCACCTCGCCGCCGATCATTGCCGCCAGCATTTCGATCATCAGCTCGCGATGGGCGTTCAGCCGTCCTTCCAGTTCTTCGGGTGCCAGAGACGTCATGGTCGCTCCTTCCGGATATTGGGGCCTTGAATGATCAGGCCGGTCATGACGGGGAGATAGGAGCCGCAAGGCCATTGGGAACAATGACTGCGACGGAAAGTTCACCCTGCAGCACAAGACAGGAGGAGAGCATGGCGCATATGGCGAAATCGGGCAAAGGCCCGAGCGAGGGCAGTGAGGAGATGGATGTCCGCGATCGGCTGATCCTGGCGCTCTACGCCCAACTGAAAGCGGAGCGGCAGACGCGCGAGGCGCTGGAATATGTCATCCGCAACGGCGCGCTGGCACCCGAGGTGCTCGAAGCGATTGCCGCCGATCCGGTGCCGGCAGTGGCCGAGGCCGATATCGCTGCCGTCGAGAAGGTCGTCGCTCTCGATCTTCGACGCCGCAGGAACCCATCTCAGCCGTAGCGGGAGGCCGTTGCAGCCCTTTTGCGCCTGGAGGCGACGCCTTGGGGTGAGTTTTCTGCTCTTTCGTGCATCGGCGGAACCAAATGCCGCGCCGCACCATTGTCAGGCAGATTTTCTCACCCAGGTTTCCGGCAAGGGGGTTCGGCATGGATATGAAGGCCAATCATTTCACGATCGAGGCGGGCAACTGGCTCCAGCTTGGCGCCAATTTCGACGGCGAGGGCGTCAACTTTGCCATCTTCTCCGCCCATGCCGAGCGGGTCGAGCTCTGCCTCTACGATCCCAGTGGCAAGGTCGAGATCGCGCGGCTCGATCTTCCAGAATACACTCACGAGATCTGGCATGGCTACGTGCCCGGCCTGAAGCCCGGCGCACTGTACGGCTTCCGCGTTCACGGCCCTTATGATCCCGAAAACGGCCATCGCTTCAACGCCAACAAGCTGTTGCTCGATCCTTATGCGCGCGAACTCGTCGGTGATATCCAGTGGAACGAGGCGCATTTTGCCTACGATCTCCTGCATGAGGACAAGGATCTCGTCTTCGACAGCCGGGACAGCGCGCCCTTCACTCCCAAAGCTAAGGTGATCGACCCCAACGAATTCGACTGGCAGGACCAGAACCGCCCCAGCATCTCCTGGCCGGCGACCGTGCTCTACGAGACCCATGTGAAGGGTTTCACCCAGCTCAATTCTGCCATTCCGAAGGAATTGCGCGGCACATTCGAGGGCATGGGTCACAAGGCATCCGTCGACTATATCAAGAGCCTCGGCATTACTTCGGTGGAACTGCTGCCAGTCCATTACTTCCCCGACGACCAGCATCTGCTCGACAAGGGCCTGAAGAATTTCTGGGGCTACAACACGCTCGGCTTCTTCGCCCCGGCCTCGCGCTATTACGGCCCGCGCGGCATCCAGGGGTTCCGCGACATGGTGCGGGCCTTCCACGATGCCGGTGTCGAGGTCATTCTCGACGTGGTCTACAACCACACCGCTGAAGGCAACGAGCTCGGCCCGACGCTTTCCTTCAAGGGCATCGACAACTTCTCCTATTACCGCACGATGCCGGACCAGCATCGCTATTACATCAACGACACCGGCACGGGTAACACGGTCAACACGTCCCACCCGCGCGTGCTGCAGATGGTGATGGATTCGCTGCGCTACTGGGCGGAATCGATGCATGTCGACGGTTTCCGCTTCGATCTCGGCACCATTCTCGGCCGCGAGCCGGAAGGCTTCGACGAGCGCGGCGGCTTCTTCGATGCGATGACGCAGGACCCGGTCCTGTCGAAGCTCAAACTCATCGGCGAGCCCTGGGATATCGGCCCCGGCGGCTATCAGGTCGGCGGCTTCCCGCCCGGCTGGGCCGAATGGAACGACAAGTATCGCGACACGGTGCGCGAATACTGGAAGGGCGACAATGTCTCGACAGATTTCGCCGCCCGCCTGCTCGGGTCCGGAGATCTCTATGACCAGCGCGGCCGCCGCCCGTGGGCTTCCGTCAATTTCATCACCGCCCATGACGGTTTTACGCTGAACGACCTCGTTTCCTACAACGAGAAGCACAACGAGGCGAATGGCGAGGACAATAACGACGGCCACAACGACAACCGCTCCTACAATTACGGAGAGGAAGGCCCGACGGAAAACGAGGCCATCAACGACGTGCGCGACCGCCAGAAGCGCAATTTCCTCGCCACCCTGTTCTTCTCGCACGGCACGCCGATGCTGCTTGCCGGCGATGAATTCGGCCGCAGCCAGATGGGCAACAATAACGGCTATGCGCAGGATAGCGAGATCTCCTGGGTCCACTGGGACGACCTGCCGGAGACCTGCGAGGCGCTGCGCGAATTCACCCGCCACATCATCAAGCTGCGCGCCGAACAGCCGCTGCTTCGCCGGGAAAACTGGCGCGACGGGATGGACATCAAGTGGTTCAACGCCGGCGGCGGCTTCCAGCAGCCCGAGCAGTGGGACGAGGGCACGACGCTCGGCGTCTATATCGGCCGCCCGGACCTGCAAACGGAGGAGGGCATCTGGCACGACGTGCTGATGCTGTTCAACCCGTTCGAAGGCAACGTGCCCTTCCGCATCCCGCAATTCGGCGAGGGCGGCTGGGTACTGGAACTGACCACCTGCGACACCAAGAAACACGGGCTCGTCATCACCAAGGAAAAGGATTTCGAGCTCGAAGGCCGCAGTCTGGCGCTGTTCAGGCGGCCGTAAGCCATCTGTTACAACCGTCTTTGATTTCGTGAGGCCCGATCCGTCTGGATCGGGCCTCATCTGTGAAATGGTCCGCCTGTGGGCTCTGCATCACTTCAGGCTGGAAGCAGCACCAGCACGGCGCATGCGACGAGGTTGGCCACGAGGAAATAGGGGGCGTTCAACAGTCCGTATTGCAGCGGTCGCGGAAACAGCGGGTTGATCGCGATGGTGAACGTCATCGGCCCGAGAAAGCCCATCCCCACGACGAGCCCGAGAACCAGCGCGTCGGCCAGGGACGTGATGCCGAGCGCCCTGATAAGCAAGGCGTCAGCGATAGCGATCACCAGCGAGCACAGCATCGGCCCGACAACGAATATTGCGCCGGAGACCTTCTGCTCTTCCTTCGACAGTTTTTCCCGTCCCGTTACATAAAGATACTGCTTCGGGACCAGGGCCATGAAGTAGATGGCGCCCAGAATGGTGAAGGCGAGTGTGGCTGCCAGTACGGCAATCCAGTGAATTTCGGCGAAGGCTGCGAGCATGGCGTTTCCTTTGTTGGCGCGCTGTCGATGAGGCTGCTATAGGCTGAGGCAACTGACAGTTTACGGCAGTTGAGTGATGGCTCGGACCGACAGGCTTTTCCGACTTCTCCAGGCAATGCGCACGATGCCCGCACCGATCACGGCTGCCCGGCTGGCGGAGGAGACGGGCGTATCCGTTCGTTCGCTCTATCGGGACATAGACAGCCTGCGTGCGGCAGGCGCGCGGATCGAGGGCGAACGCGGATATGGCTACAGGCTGACGGAGGATTATTCCCTCCCGCCCCAGACGTTCGGCCGCGAGGAAATCGAAGCCATCGCGCTCGGCATGGCCGAGGTCAGGCACATGGGCGATCCCGTCCTGGCGAAGGCTGCCATTTCCGTAATTGCCAAGGTGGCGGCCTCCTTGCCTGACGACCGCGAGCAGCAGCTGTTTCACGCGATCTCGCAGGTCTTTCGGCCCGAACAGCGCTACGCTGCGACGGATCATGCCGAGACGATCAGGCAGGCCTGCTGGAAGGAGGAGGCTCTGGACATTGAATATATCGACAGGGATCAGATCCTCAGCAAACGCACAATCCTGCCGCTTGCCATCATGTATACCGACAGGGTGCAGACCGTATTGTCCTGGTGCTGCCTGAGAGAGGCCTTCAGGATGTTTCGAACCGACCGGATCGTGCAAGCCAGATCCAATGGAACGAGTTTCCGGCCAAGGCGCGCGGTTCTGCTGCGTCACTATCTGGCTGATCTTGCAAGAGGCGACGAACGGTCGGATATCGCGACGGATGCGCCGGCAGAACGGGAATCCCGGCCCTAAGGGTTATCAACGCTGCGCTGTCATGAGATTGGCGCCGCGACGGCCATGGACAATCCGGGTTGCCTGCACTGCCATATTTTGCGATCACCCTCGGCAACCGGACCTGATCAGGTCGCGCGATGAGGGAGAGCCATCATACCGATCGTCAGGGACAAGTCTCGTTTGTTTACTGCGGAGAGACTTCCGGCTCAGGGAGAGGCGAAGGACAGATGAGTAAGGGCCTGATCGTCTTCATGCGGATTTTCCTCGTCGTTTTCGGCCTGATCTTCATCGGCGGGGGCGGGTTCGTCATTCTCGCGTGGCAGGGCACATTCGACCATGGCATCGTCTATGGCGTGATTGCCGGCCTCGCTGTCTTTGCCGGTTTCGCGTTCGTCTGGACCGGCATTTTCGCCGGCGCGCGAACGATCGATGGATGGACGGATGCCGTCACGGTGCATGAGGCGAGCCTCATCCCCGTCATCATCTCCATACCGATCTTCCTGATCTGGGCCTGCATTCCCTCGCGCTGGCCGTCACGCAGCAAGGCGCGTTCCGGCGAGATGAGCGGCGACGGATTCGGAGAAGGGATGGCGAAAAGGTCCCGGCGGCGCAAACGCGCATGATGCGACGGCTGCTGCCGTCCGACTGTTACCAGAATTTCAGCCGTCTCAGGCCCGTTGTCTGGGGTTGAGTCGTCTTCCTGATGACGTTTTCATAGACGGAGGCATATTGCTGGGCTGAACGTTCCCAAGAGAATTTCGTCTTCATGCCCTGGTTCTGCAGCCGCGCCCACATTTTCGGTTCTTCATAGGCGTGCAGCGCACGGCGCAGCGCCAGCCGCAGGCCGTTGGCGGTGACCGGATGGAACTGGAAGCCGGTGGCGACGCGGGCGGACATGGCCGCGTCATTGGCGTCGATGATGGTTTCCGACAGCCCGCCGGTGCGCGAGACGACCGGCACGCAACCGTAGCGCAGTGCGTAGAGCTGGGTCAGGCCGCAGGGCTCGAAGCGCGACGGCTGGACGATTGCGTCCGATCCGCCCTGGATCAGGTGCGCCGTCGGCTCGTCGTAACCGACATGCACCGCCATGCGGCCGGGATAACGGGCCGCAGTTTCCATCACCGACTTTTCGATCGCATGGTCGCCTTGGCCGAAGATGATGATGCGGCCGCCATTGTGGATCACCTCGTCGGCCGTCTCCGCCAGCATGTCGATGCCCTTCTGCCAGGCGATGCGGCTGACGGCGGAGAAGATCGGTCCGCCATCGTCCGGCTCAAGGCCGAAATGTTCGAGCAGAGGCGCCCGGTTGTCGCGCTTGCGGCGCAGGCTGCTAATGTCGAAATTCTGCGGCAGGTAGGGGTCGGTCGCCGGGTCCCATACATCGAGATCGATGCCGTTGACGATGCCGCGCAGCGCCTGGACCCTTTCGTTCAGCACGCCGTTGAGGCCCATGCCGAAGCGCGGAGTCAGTATCTCGCGCGCATAGGTGGGGCTGACCGTGGTGATCGCATCGGCCGTCTGCAGCCCGCCCTTGAGGAAGCAGATATCGCCGAAATATTCCAACCGGTCGAGGGAATAGGCTTCCATCGGCAGGCCGATATAAGGCAGCAGGTCGGAGGAATACTGGCCCTGGAAAGCCAGATTGTGGATGGTTATGACGACCGGGATCATGCAACCCGCCTGGCGCATGTAGACCGAGGTCATAGCCGTCTGCCAGTCATGGGTATGGACGACATCCGGCACCCAGCCGGGCAGCGCGCCGCCGGCAATCTCGGCTGCCGCGAGCGACAGCGCGGCAAAGCGCTTCCAGTTGTCTGGATGGTCCTCGCCGAACTGGTCGACATAGGGGCCGCCCGGGCGGTCATACAAGGTCGGTGCGTCGAGGATGAGGAGGTCGAGCCCTTCCACCTGCGCATGCAGCAGGGAAGCGCGCTCGCCCAGCAGGTCTTCGAACACCATCAACTGGGTCGCGCTGCCAAGCGCTTTCTTCACCCTTGGATATCCGGGAACCAGGGATGTCGTCTGGATGCCGAGCGGTTCGAGCGCCTTGGGCAGCGAGCCCGTCACGTCGGCCAGTCCACCGGTCTTGATCAGTGGATAGATCTCCGACGTCACGGACAGAATTTTCATCTCGGCATATTTTCCCTTGGCAGTAGACGAACTCGACGCCACGCGGCTAAAGCGACGAGAAATGTGCGGCTCGACGGAGAGATAAGCGCTCATTGCCCCCGTTCCCGCATGATTTCGTGATCATGGTCGACCGGCAGACGGGCAGGGCGCAATGGACGATGACAAAGCAACAATCCCTCTGAAAAATCCGCCTGCGTGCCAAATGCTGAAACCATGTTCCTGATCCAAACAAGACATGTGCCCGGCAACGGGTTGCCGGCCACGATTGGCAATCAAAGCCATGAAGGTCAGCAGGCGGAGAGGCTCAAGCCTATTCCGCGGCAGCCTTTTTGGGCACAGCCTTTTTCGGGCGCTTTTTTGTCTGATCCGGTGTCGTGGAAGCGGCAGCAGCGGGTGTCTTGGCCTTGGTCTCGGCCTTCTTAGCCGGAGCAGCCTTCACCGCGGAAGACTTCGAAGATGCGGGCTTTGCCGCCTTGGGAGCCGCTGTCTTGGCAGCGGGCTTTTTCGCCTTTGCGGCAGCTTTCACTGCGGGGGCCATTGCTTCGGGAGGTTTCACGCCGGAGGACTTGCGTCCGGACTTGCTTTTTTCCGAGCCCTTCTCCGTGGCTGCCGGCTTGAGCAGGGCATATTCGAGCTTCGCCCGTTCCCAGTGCTCCTGATCCTTGCCGGAGGGATAGCCCTCCTGTTCCCACAATTCGTAGGCTCTATGCTTTATCCATTGTTCTTCTGAGGCCGCCATCGTCGTCTCCTTCGCCCAAACAACAAAACGCGTGCAATGCGGTAAAGTTCCACGAAAATATTACGAACCGCAACGTCCCGTGAGTGACGTGGCGGAAAATCTTCTCCGGCCCAGGAACTTTCCCGATTGATCGAGGTTTCCGTTTCAGGGAAGGAGACACTCACAATGCAGAACTACTGCGATATCATGCCTCATGTGACCGGGTGGGTCTACGTGATTGATGGCGTTCAATCCGCGTCATCCTATCACACTTACGAACTGGCACTCGAAGCTGCCCGTACGCAGCTTCGCAGCCACGGCGGCTATGAAACGAAGATCTTTCGCCGCCAGGGATTGAACGGCAACATGACGCTGATCCAGTCGGTCAGCGCGATACAGCCGAACAATTCCGGGGTGGTTGCGCACCGCTGAGCAGATCAGTTTGCCAGAGAATAAAAAGCCCGGCATCGCCGGGCTTTTCCATTTCAGCTGTTTGGAGAGATGGTCGTCATGCCGCCTTCTTCGCCGCAACGTTGACGGCGCTCTCGGCAAGGCCGGTCAGAAGGTCGTCGGTTTTCGACTCCTCCTTCAGCGTTTCCTCGAGAAGCTTTGCCGCATCCTTCAGTCCGAGTTGCCCGGCCCAGGCACGCAGCGTGCCATAGCGGCTGATCTCGTAGTGTTCGACAGCCTGGGCTGCGGCGAGAAGGCCGGCATCGAGCGCCGGCGTGCCCTTGAATTCCTCCAGAATCTCTTCGCCCTCTGACAAGATGCCCTCGATCGCGTCGCAGGTCTTTCCCTGGGCGCGCTTGCCGATGAGTTCGAACACCTGCTTCAGCCGTTCGATCTGACCTTCCGTCTCTTCCTTGTGGGTTTCGAAGGCCGCCTTCAGTTTCGGGTCCTGCGCGCCGCGGGCCATCTTCGGCAGCGCCTTCACGATCTGCCGTTCGGCATAGTAGATATCTTTGAGCGTCTCGTAGAACAGATCGTTCAGCGTCTTGGTCGCCATGTCAGTCTCTCCCTATTCGTCATTCGTTGGAAGGTTGCGACCGTCTAACCGGGCGTGGGGAGTAAAGTTCCTGAAGCCGGCAGGGCGTAATCGGCTTGGTACGGAACCGAACGTAGTGGCGGCGGTTTATCCAGGGTGCCGCGCAGCCTGCGGCCGACAGAAGACAGGTGACTGGTGATGGAAGAACAGCTGAAGATCTATCGTCTCGTACCGGCCGCGGCCAGCGACGATCCGGCGTGGCAGAATTCCCCGCCGCAGGGCGAGGTCGTCGTCCGCGCTAGGACGGCAGGTGATGCGCGGCTCGTCGCCAGCGAGGCCGAGCTCGACTTCACCGAGATCGACGCATCGCCGGCCGAAGGCAATTCGACAAGAGATGCAAGCGCGTTCCGCAACGACAAGCTCTATACGGTGATCGAGGATACAAGTGGACGGTTCGGCGCGGACGGTGCGCGGGAGATCGTCGAGGGCCGCGCGCGGATCGACACGATCGTGCCGATGCAACGGTAGCAATCAAAGCTCGGGAATGCGAGAGGCGGTCGGTGGAGGCTGCGGCCTCAGCCGCTCATCTTGTCGTTCAGGGCATCCTGCAGCTTGCGCGCAAGCTCCAGCAGGCGATCGGGAACTTCTTCCTTCTCGATCTCCGTTAGCAATACCGAGACCTTGCCACTGACGCGACGTCCCATTCTTGCCTCTCGCTCATCAACCTGAGCGCCCTGTTTCGCCATCCCGACCTCTGAAGTACGCGGTGCCCAGTTGGCAACCGTAACCCAGTCCTGAACCCTACTTTAGACATCAATACAGCAAGTTCGTCATCTTCGGAAATCCCGAAAATGTCACAGATGAATACAAACGGATGCAAACGGAGAAGGGCGGCTCCGTTTTACCGGATCCGCCCGTTTTCAAACTCGATCGGCAACTGTCTCGGCCCTGGCAATTCTAGTGCTTGGGCGGCTTCGGCGTGCCGGCGGGAATGGAGGTGGTCGTCGTCGAGACGGGATCGCTCGCCGGGAATGTTTCCTCCAGGCCCTCGTTCAGCTGCTCGTCCAGCTCTGCCTTCCTGCCCTTTGTCCGCGCCGATTCCTCGGTGTTCTTCGTCTTGCGGTCATGATCGGGGTTCGGCGTGCTGTTGGTACCCATGGTCCTGTCTCCTCGAATTGCTTCGGTCAAAACGAGCAGCCGCCAAGCTTTGTTCCGGAACCAAGCCTCGGTGCGAAGGGTTATCGGCACAGTTTGGAAATAGGAGGCATCCCTCGTGGCGCCGCGGCCGTTCTGGAAAGGCTATCTCAAGCTTTCGCTCGTCACCTGCAAGGTGACGATGACGCCGGCCGTTTCGGAAGGCGCCAAGGTCCGTTTCCATAACATCAACGCCAAGACCCATAATCGGGTGCTCAACCAGTATGTCGATGCCGTCACCGGCAAGCCGGTCGATGATGACGACCAGGTGAAGGGCTACGAGAAGGGTGAGAACGACTATGTGCTGCTCGAGGATGACGAGATCGAGGATGTCGGCCTGGAAAGCACCCGCACGATCGATATCGAGACCTTCGTTTCCGCGGATTCGATCGGCTGGGTCTGGTACGACCGGCCGCATTACCTGGCGCCGGACGACGAGGTGAGCGCGGAAGCCTTTGCTGTCATCCGCGAGGCGATGGCAAAGACGAGGACCGCCGGCATTGCGCGGCTGGTCATGTACCGCCGCGAACGCGCCGTGCTGCTGCTCCCCAAGGACAAGGGCATCGTCGTGTGGACGCTGCGTTATGGCGACGAGGTGCGCGATGCCGAGGATTATGCGGCCGCGAAGCCGAAGACCAAGGTCGCGCCCGACCAGCTGAAACTGATGAAGAAGGTGATCGACGCCCAGACCGCCAAATGGGACCCGTCCATGGCCGAGGATCCGGTTCAGGACAAGCTTCTCGCCATGATCGCCAAGCGCAAGAAGGGCCGCAAAACGAAGAAGGTCGAGGACAAGGCGCCGGAGCGCAAGAGCAATGTCATCGACATTACCGCCGCCCTAAAGAAGAGCCTGGAGGCGGAACGCAAGTCGCCGCGGAAATAGGCGAACCCGGAAAATGCGGCCGGCGGCGGGAACCGACGTCGCGGAAGCCCGCATTCTCCGTCGCGGTCGCCGAATGCCCGGCTGATACGGACAAGGACGTAGGAAGGGTGAGGGCCTGCGTCCGTGCCATGGGCAAAAGACGATGCTTGGACCATCCGAACGATCATCTGGAAACCTGCCCCGAGGCCCCCGAAGATAGAGGTCGGGCGGCGCTGTTCCGCGATCCTAATCTGTCGGGGGACAAGATGGTTATGATGGCAAGTGTTGTGCCGCCTCGGATCCGGATGTGGAGCCGGGCGATCCGCGATTGGCGCAATGGCGAACCGGAACTGCACATCCTCGGGAAATTGTGTCCGCCGGACCAGATCGCCCTTGATATCGGTGCAAATTGCGGCGTCTATTCCTGGTATCTGCGCCGGCATGCCCGCAACGTGATCGCCTTCGAACCTCAGCCCGACATGGCGGATTTTCTCAAGGCTGCCTTCGGCTCGTCGGTCCAGGTCGAACTCGTGGCGCTTTCGGACACGGCCGGCATGGCGAAAATGCGCATTCCCTGTGAACGCTACATGGGCGGCTGCGCGACGATCGAGGAGGAGAACACGCTCTCCAGCTACAAGGTGCGGGAGATCTCCGTGCCGATGCGCCGCCTGGACGGCTACGATCTCGGCAAGGTCGGCTTCATCAAGGTCGATGTCGAGGGGCATGAACTGAAGGTTCTCAAAGGCGCCGAAGCGGTGCTGCGGCGGGATCGCCCGAACCTGCTCATAGAGGCGGAAGACCGCCACCGTCCCAACGCCGTCACGAGCGTGATCGATTACCTGGCGCCCTTGGGATATAACGCTTATTTCCTCAAGGATGCGCGACTGAGACCCTTCTCGAACAGCGAGGCGGAAAAGCAATCCGGCCTCTACAACTACATCTTCTCGGTGCGCAGTGACCTTCACTGAACATCGCGGCCGGCGGCAAGGAAGTTATTTCTTCACTTTCATCACAGCCTGCGCCTTGCGGAAATCTGCCCATGGGTCGCTTGCCTGCTGGGCGATGCGGGCGGGCGCGTTGTTTACGGTGAAATAGTTGGGGCCGATGGCGCCGCCGAGTTCGTCCCAGGAAATAGGCATGGAAACCGGCGCGCCGGGGCGGGCGCGGGTGGAATAGGGCGCCACCGCCGTGTTGCCGCGGCCGTTCCTCAGATAGTCTATCAGAATCCTGCCCTTGCGCTTCGACTTGGTGATGGTCGATACGTATTTGTCGGGATCGTCGCCCGCCATGCCATCGGCCAGCGCCTTCATTGCCGCCTTCACCTCCGGCCATTCCGCCTTGGGTTTCAGCGGCGCCACGACATGAAGGCCCTTGCCGCCGGATGTCTTGACGAAGGCGGTCAGGCCCATGGCCTCGAAACGGCTCTTCACCTCGTGGGCGGCGGCGATCGTGGCGGTCCAGGGCACGCCGTCGCCGGGGTCGAGATCGATATTGACCATGTCCGGCTTTTCCCAGTCGTCCAGCGTCGAGCCCCAGGGATGGATTTCTAGCGTCGCACCCTGGACGAGACCGAGAAGGCCGTCGAGATCGCGGATCGAGATGTATTCGTCCGCTTTGTCTGCCGGGTCCTTAACCAGCACCGCCTTGTTGGTCATGCCCTTCCAGCCGTGCTTCTGGAAGAAAAGCTGCTTGGCCTTGCCCTCCGTGCCGATGCCATCCGGCCCGCGCAGCAGGGCGAGCGGCCGGTTGACGACGAAAGGCGCCATCAGCCGCCAGACCTCGGCATAATAGTCGGCGAGACCGGCCTTGGTCACGCCTGCATCCGGCCAGTAGAGCCGGTCGGGATGGGTAAGCGTCACCGATCGCTTCGGCGGCTTTATTGCTTCAGGTTCCGACATGCCGGTCTTCTCCCGGACGATATCCTTCGGGTCCTTGTCCTCGCGCAGACCCCGGAAGGCAGCATGCCGGATATGGGCATCTGCCGTCCAGCCGCGGAATTCCACCTCTGCCACCGAAATCGGTTCGACGAAGACGACATCTTTTCTTTCCAGCCCCGTCAGCTTTTCATCGAATGGGCTTTCATCGGTACCGATGGCCGCGAGCCTTTTGAACAGGGAGCGCGCCACGGTAGCGGAATAGCCGGTGCCGACGCGCCCGGCATGGCGCAGCTTGCCTTTTTCATAATAGCCCATGACAAGCGAGCCGATCGCCTGCTTGTCGACGGAGGAGGGGACAAAGCCGGCGACGACGAATTCCTGCCGCGCCGTGCATTTCGACTTCACCCAGTCCTTGCCGCGGCCGGATCGGTAAGGCGCGTCGGCAACCTTGGAAATGATGCCTTCGAGGCTCAGCCGGCAGGCATGTTTCAGCACCAGCCCGCCCTCATCGCCGAAATGCTCGCTGTAGCGCAGGGCGGCATCTGCGCCTGCCGTGAGCGCCTGTAGCGCCTCCTTGCGGTCGGTCAGCTTCGCACCGGTCATGTCGGCGCCGTCGAAATAAAGAAGGTCGAAGGCGAAGAAGGTGAAACGGTCGGCGACGCCCTCGCTCAGATCCTGCTGCAGCAGCGAGAAATCGGTGGCACCCGAGCCGGCCTCCACCGCCAGTTCGCCGTCGATAATAGCGTTGTCGGCCGGGAGCTTTTCCAACTCGGCAACGACGTCCCGGCCGAATTTTTCCGTCCAGTCGAGACCGGTGCGGGTCAGAAGTCGGATCGATTTCCCGTTCCTGCCGGTCTCGATGCGGGCCTGCAGCCGATAACCGTCGATCTTGACCTCGTGTATCCACCGTTTGCCCGAGGGAGCGGATTTTACCAGCGTGGCAAGCTGCGGCTCGACGAAGTCCGGCATCTTCGCCTTCTTCGAGCCCTTCACGCCTTTAGCACGGTCAACGGTGGCTTTGGCGGCTGGCTTCGTTTTGCCCTTCGCCGACTTCGCTGCGTCCTTTTTCGCCGTCGTTCCGCGTGCCGGTGCCCGGCCCCAGATTTCGTCGAGGCTCTTGCCGGTTTTCACCGAGAGCGGCAACTGGTCGAGAATATCCTCGTCGCCGTCTGCACGGGCGAACTCGTCCTCGCTCTTGATCAGCAGCCAGTTTTCGCGCTTCTCGCCATCCTTCTTCGCCATTTTGACGAGATGCCATCGGCCCTCCAGCTTCTCGCCCTTCAACTCGAATTCCATATGGCCTTTCTTGTAGGCCTTATGAGGATCGCCGATCGGCTCCCAGCTGCCCCGGTCCCACAGCATCACCGCCCCGGCGCCGTAATTGCCTTTCGGGATCATGCCTTCGAAGCCGCCGTAATCCAGCGGGTGATCCTCGACATGCACGGCCAGCCGCTTTTCCCCGGGCGACAGGCTCGGTCCGCGGGTGACCGCCCAGCTCTTCAGCACGCCGTCCATTTCCAGGCGAAAATCATAGTGCAGCCGGGTCGCGTCATGCTTCTGGATGACGAAGCTGCCGCCGCCTTTGGCCTTGCGGGCTTTTGACGCCCTTCCCTGCGGCTCGGGCGAGACCTTGAAGTTGCGCTTCTGGTTATAGGTTTCGAGCGCCATGGATCAGCTCGCCTTCTTCTGCGGCGCGGCGGCCTTGCGGGATGATGACTTTGCCGCGCTCTTCTTCGCTGCGGACTTCTTTCCGGAAGACGAGCCGGCGCTCTGGCGCAGCGCATCCATCAGGCTCGTCACCTTCTGTGGTTTCGGCGCCGGCTTCTTCTTCGGCTTGCGGCCCTCGATCTTCGCCTTGATCAGTTCGGACAGCGCCGCCTCGTAGCGGTCGTCAAATTTTTGCGGATCGAACTTGCCGCGCTTGGTGTCGATGATGTGCTTTGCGAGATTGAGCATCTCGCCCTCGATCTTGAAGCTCTTGATACCCGAAAAGATCTCCTTGGCCGGGCGCACCTCGTAGTCATAGGTCAGCGTGCTGGCCACCATGCCCTCGTCGCTCGGGCGGATGAGAAGCGTGCGCATCCGCCGGAAGAGGACAGTGCTGGCGAGTGCCGCCACCTTCTTCTCCTGCAGCGCGGCCCTGATCAGCTGGAAGGTTTCGGCGGAGGGCGTGTCTGCCGGCGCGAGGTAATAGGGACGGTCGAGGAAGATGGTGTCGATCCCGTCGCAGGGAATGAAATGCTCCATCTCCAGCGTCTTGTCGCTGTCGGGCACCGCATCCTTGATCTCATCCGGATCGAGGAAGACGTATTCGCCGCTCGAGACCTCGTAGCCCTTGACGATGTCGTCGCGGTCCACCTCGCGGCCGGTATCGGCGTCCACCATCCTGCGGCTGACGCGATTACCGGTCCGGCGGTTGATGATGTTGAAGCTGACGCGGTCGGAGGTGGAGGCGGCGGTGAAGAGCGCCACCGGGCAGCTCAGTTCGCCGATCTTCAGATAACCTTTCCAGTTCGCACGCGGGGCCACGCTCGTCCTCCTCGAAAGCCTATCAACCGGCGTACACGGTTCTTTGTTCCGTACGGTTGCGCACGCCCGTCCGACTTGCGGAACCAAATCGCAGGTACGTTCGTTTGCCACCGTCCAATCCCGCCGGAAGAGACTGAGGAGAGGTAGGCAACGGTGTCTGAGCCACAGTTGAATGGTGATCCTGCACGTGCAGACATAGTAAGGCTGATCCCGGCTCTCCGTGCTTTTGCCCGTACCTTCTGCCGCAATCCGTCGGATGCAGATGATCTCGTACAGGAAACCCTGTTGAAGGCGCTTGCCAATCTCGACAAGTTCGAGCGCGGCACGAAGCTCAAGTCGTGGCTGTTCACGATCATGCGCAACACCTTCTATACGAGGTCGAAAGTCCTGGGCCGCGAGGCGCCTGGACTGGAGGAAAACGTATCGGGCGACACGCCGATGGCGGCGACGCAGGAGATAACGGCCAGGGCGCACGAAGTGCAGCGCGCCCTGCAGAAACTGCCCCCGCATTACCGCGAGGTCCTGACCCTGGTCGCAATCCTCGGCGAGAGCTACGAGGCCGCCGCCGAGATCTGCGACTGCGCCGTCGGCACCGTCAAGAGCCGGCTCAACCGCGCGCGTCACCAGATCCTTCAAGAACTGGGCGAGGACGCCGGATAGAACCTCGAAGACGAGGACCCAAGGAGAAGATGATGAAATATATGCTTACAGCTCTCACCGCTGCGCTCATTGCCGTGCCGGGACTGGCGATGTCCCAGGATGCGCAGAAGGGGAAGGCGACCTTTACCGGAGAGGACGGGAAGGAGATTGGAACCGCCGAGTTGACCGGCACGAAATCCGGCGTGCTGATTTCGATCGACATCAACGGACTGCCGGCCGACAAATGGGTGGCGTTCCACGTCCACGAAACGGGCAGCTGCGATGCCATGACCCATTACGATTCAGCCGGCGGACACTTCAATCCGACAAAGGCTGAGCACGGCTATGAGTCCGAAAACGGTCCTCATGCGGGCGACATGCCCAACCAGTATGTTCCGGCCGATGGCACGCTGAAGGCGCAGGTCTTCAACTCGGCGGTCACGCTTGGCAAGGGCGACAACGGCATCACGGGCAGGGCGCTGATGATCCATGCCAATCCCGACGACTATTCCGGCCAGCCGGCCGGCAATGCCGGCAAGCGTCTCGCCTGCGCCGTCATCGAATAATCGAGCCTAATCGATATCGAGTTCGGGATAGTGACGAAAGATCCCGGACTCGCTGAAGCCAAGTCGCCGGGCGGAACCGAGATAGGCTTCGATATTGGGGCGCCTGGCAACCGTGTCGCGTAATGCGGCGAGTTTCGGATAATCTTTGATGGCAGCCTTCATCGCCTTCGGGAAGGCATAGGCCAGTCCCTCCATCACCTGGAACAGCGACAGATCCACATAGCTCAGCTGCTTGCCAAGTGCGAAGCCGCTCCTTGCCGGGTTTTTGGCGATGATCCGCTCGAAATAGCCCAGGAATTTCGGGATACGGTCCTTGATGAAGGCCGTGGAGCGCGCCTTGGCTTCCGCCTTCTGGTCCTCGTAATAGTCGCCGGTGCTGATCGGGTGGTGGGTGTCGTGCACTTCCGCCACGAAATCGGTGATCGTTAGCTGCAGCCCGTTGGCGAAATAGCGAGAGGCCTCGTCCTCCGGCACGAGTTCGAGTTTGGGTGCCAGATAGAGCAGTATGTTGGCGACATGGGAGATGACGAGGTCGCCGTCCTTCAGGAAGGGCGGGGCAAACGGCATCTGGTCGTGGGCGTGGCTGCCCTTGAGGAATTCCATCATCGTCTGGGCGCCGGGCGAGGTCCGCCCCTTGTCGAGATATTTGACGCCGGCATCTTCCAGCGCCAGCCGCACGAATTCACCTCGGCCCTGAATGCCGTCCCAGTAATAAAGTTCGTAAGGCATGATTGCTCCGAAATATCTATCGTCTTCAAGGATTTGACCGTCTGGTGGCCTCAAGGCGCGTCGGGCTGCAGGGGCGTTTGCAGTAGGGCGCGGCGATGGCTGGTGAATTAAACATATAGCCTGTTGGCGATTTTCAAGGCTGCGCCCATCGCGCCCTGATTGCGGAGGATTGCCGGCCGCTGGGATGATCCTGTTGTTTTCAACCCTCGATCCTCTGTCCTTTCCATGTCTTCAGCCTAAATTACCCCGCAGAGTGGATCCCACGGCGCGACAAAGACGCCATCCAGCGTCGCCGGGGAGGTAGGCGGGGTCTCTCTGGCAGCATTGTTCTGTTCCAGACGGGGTTTTTCATGGCTATTCGCATTACCGCAATCATCATCGCGCTGATGGGCATCGCGCTCGCGCTGGGCGGGGGTTATCTGCTGTCGCTCGGCGGCAGCGCCTATTATCTGCTCTGCGGTCTCGGCTTTTTCCTTACCGCCGTGCTGCTCTTCGCGCGCAAGGCGCTGGCGCTGCACCTCTATGCGGTCATCGTCATCGCCTCGCTCGTCTGGGCGATCTGGGAAGTGGGTCTCGACTGGTGGCAGCTCGGCCCGCGGGGCGGGGTGGTCATCCTCATCGGCCTGTGGCTGCTGACACCGTGGATCCGCCGGCCGCTTGGCTTCATCAGCCCGACCGGCGCCCGCTACGGCGCGACTGCGAAGCCGCTTCTTGCGGCCGTCGCCCTGTCGATCGTGGTTGCAGTCGTCTCGATGTTCTTCGACCCGCTCGACCAGAGCGGCGACCTGCCGGAAGAGAAGGTTGCGGCGGCACCCGCGCTCGGCGGCAATGTGCCGGATGGCGAGTGGCATCAGTATGGCCGCACACCCTATGGCCAGCGCTATTCGCCGCTCGACCAGATCAATGTCGAGAATGTCGCGGATCTCCAGGAAGTCTGGCGCTACCAGACCGGTGACGTCAAGCTGCCCGACGATGTCGGCGAGACCACCTATCAGGTGACGCCGCTGAAGGTTGGCAACAACCTCTATCTCTGCACGCCTCACAACTGGGCGATCGCCATCGACGCCACGACCGGCAAGCAGGTCTGGAAATACGACAGCAATTCCGGCATGAACCCCGACCGCCAGCACCAGACCTGCCGCGGCGTCAGCTATTACAAGGACCAAGCGGCCGCCGCCGGCACGCCTTGCGCCGAACGTGTCTACCTGCCGACCTCGGATGCGCGGCTCATCGCGCTCGATGCGGCCAACGGCCAGGTGTGCCCGTCATTCGCCGACAACGGCACGCTGCAGCTTGAAACCGGCATGCCGCACAAGCCGGCCGGTTACTACTATTCCACGTCTCCGCCGGTCATCGTCGGCAACAAGATCATCATCGGTGGCGCCGTCAACGACAACTATTCGACCGAGGAACAGTCCGGCGTCATCCGCGCCTTCGACGTCAATTCCGGCGAACTGATCTGGAACTGGGATTCGGGCAATCCGACCCAGACCCAGCCGCTGCCGGAAGGCCAGACCTACACGACGAACTCTCCCAACAGCTGGTCCGTCCTGTCGGTCGACGAGGCGCTCGGCCTCGTCTATGTGCCGCTCGGCAACCAGGTGCCCGACCAGCTCGGCATGGGCCGGTCGGAAAATGTCGAGAAATACTCGTCGTCCATCGTCGCGCTCGACATCAACACCGGGGCCGACCGCTGGGTGCGCCAGACCGTGCATCACGATCTCTGGGACATGGACGTACCGGCCCAGCCGGTGCTGCTCGACATCACCAAGTCTGACAATTCGGTCGTCCCGGCGCTCGTCGGCCCGACCAAGCAGGGCGATATCTACGTGCTCGACCGGCGCACCGGCGAACCGATCATCCCGGTCACCGAACAGCCGGCGCCGGGCGGCACGATCCCCGAGGATCACGCCTCGCCGACCCAGCCCATCTCGGCGCTCAACTTCCGGCCGCGCACGCTTGAAGGCCGTGACATGTGGGGCGTCACCATGTTCGACCAGATGGTGTGCCGCATCCGGCTCGAAGAGATGAATTACGAAGGGCAGTATACGCCCCCGTCGCTCAACGGCACGATCGTCTATCCGGGCAATTTCGGCACGTTCAACTGGGGTTCGGTCGCCGTCGATCCCGAGCGGATGGTGATGTTCGGCATGCCGACCTATCTCGCCTTCACCTCCAAGCTCGTTCCACGCGCCGACATTCCGCCGAAGGGCCAGGACGAAAAGGGTTCGGAACAGGGGCTGAACCGCAATGATGGCGCGCCCTACGGCGTCTTCATGGGGCCGTTCCTCGGTCCGCTGAACATTCCCTGCCAGGCGCCGCCATGGGGTTATGTCTCCGGCGTCGACCTGCGCACCGGCAAGATCGCCTACAAGCATCGCAACGGTACCGTGCGCGACATGACGCCCCTGCCGCTGCCGTTCAAGGTCGGCGTCCCGGGCATCGGCGGTCCGATGATCACCAAGGGCGGCGTCGCCTTCCTCGGTGCAGCGGTCGACGATTACCTACGCGCCTACGACCTGACGGACGGCAAGCAGCTCTGGGAAGCCCGCCTTCCGGCTGGCGGCCAGGCGACGCCGATGAGCTATGCGGTGGAAGACGGCCGCCAGTTCGTCGTCATCGTTGCCGGCGGCCACGGATCGGTCGGCACGAAGCCGGGCGATTACGTGATCGCCTACGCGCTGCCGCGGTAAAACAACAAGGTGCTGCGGCAGTCCGGCCGCAGCACCTTCTCCGCGACGATCTCACAACGCGATGAAGATTACGGCTGTAACTCGATCGGCCGCCAGGCGAGGCCGATCTTAATGCGGCGTTAACCATTTGACGGCAGAAATCCGCATACTTAAGGTTGAGCAGATTTCAAGAATCATCTTCCGCTATCGCATGAAGCCTTAGCCACCTGCCGCGCCATCCATCAAGGATCGGAATGACGTGCAAGAGGATATGCGATGACCTTTATTGCCGGTACCAATTCCGCCGCACTGCTCATCCTGACGCAGGCGAATTCCGTAAACTCTCCCGAAAATGAAAAAGCCCGCTCCGACACTCTTGTCGCTGTGGCGAATGGCGTCGGCGGCAAGGTCGGCGCCTCCCTTCAGCCAGGTCAGGCCGAATCCAAGATCTCCGAAGCAATGTTCAGCGTGAACAACGTGAACATAAACAAGCTCAAGCTCGATCTCATCGACCGCGCGGCGACGGCTCTCGGCTTCGACGAAAGCGATTATGAGACCAGAGGACAATTCGTCTCGGCGATGAGGGTGGAGCTCGTCAAGATAGCGGCGGATGAAGGTGGCGAACAGAAAATCGCGGCCATGGAGAAAAAGCTCGGCCTCGACAAGCTCGGTGTTTCGTTGATGGATGTCGTGTCGAGCGCACGCAATCCGGAAGCGAATGACAGGGTGACGCAGGCGCTGGAAGAGCGGGAAGGCGTAGATAAGGAAAAGGATGAGAAGAAGGACGAGCGTGATGACGATACGCCGTCATCCTTCCAGCCTGACGAGATGGGCATCTACGGTGGCTCTGTCCTGTAGCGCCTCAAGCGGAAGCGATGCTGGGGAGAGAGACGCCTGACCTATCCGATCTCCCTCAATCCGTCGTCCGAGCCTGCCTATCGCAATGCGACGCGCCTGCTGAGCATGGTGCACGAGCTTCACAAGGCGGGCTATCAGCGGATCCGCTTCATCTCGGGCATGGCGCCCAGTGGCGTCCACTGGCGCTGTTCCATTACCCATGCCGGCAATATCGCCGCCGATGGGCTTCGTTTGCGTGAAGCCGGCGATCCGGCCCTCGTGGCATCCTATTCAACCGGCGCGGGTGATCGGTATTTCGATTGGCCGGCCGCGCGGCGCGCGAGCTCGGCATGATGTTCCTTGAGCGCTTCCCGCATGTCGCGGAAAAAGGCGCCGGTCGTGACTGGGCCTATGCCGGCTGGTTGATGGAAATGCTAGGGCGGGCGGAGCGAGACCATGGGCTTCCGGTTTTCTTCGCCGATTATCCGCTCAGTCCCAATGCGGCAGATCTGCCGCCGGTGCCGAATCCTGACTAGCGAAACGCCCGATGGCCTGCACGGTCTCCGTCAGATCCCGCGCGGCATCTGATCATCCCCGGTGACCTTGATGTCGTTCTTCACCTCGGTCACGCCCTCGACGCTGCGGGCCACTTCCTCGGCGCGCGCGAGCTCCTGCTGGCGCGCCACCACGCCGGTCAGGGTGATCGTCGAGCCGCTGGCCGTAACGGCCACGTCGGTCGCCTCGATCCCGCCGGCAGAGGCAAGCGCGTCGGAAACGGCGCCTTCGAGCACTGCATGGGCGGGAAATTCGATCTCGATTTCGGGTGGGGTCTCGTGAAACTGCTGGTGCTTGAAGACCATGTCCGTTCTCCCTTGTCTGAACGAGAAGAACAACGCGCATCGGCGCCCATGGTTCAGATGAGCCACCGATTCAGATGGTTCGGGTAACGCAGGCTCAGCCGGCCGAGCCGGTCACGCTTGAGATTATGTCGCTCAGCTGCGTCTGGCTGAAGGGCTTGGGCAGGCGGGGCAGGTGGTTGCCGCTGCCGTCGGGCAGTTCGGCATAGCCTGTCGCGAGCACGACCGGCAGGCCCGGCCATTCGCGGGCGATCTCGGCTGCCAGCTCGGCACCGGTCATGCGCGGCATGGAATGGTCGGTGATGACGAGGTCGATGCCGTTGTCGGCTGCCTTCAGCGCGGTCAGCGCCTCGGGGCCGCTATAGGCCTCTGTCACCTGGTGGCCGAGATCCTCCAGCATCATCGTCGTGTTCATCAGCACCAGCGCGTCGTCATCGACGGCCAGGACCTTAAGCGGACGGTCGCCGATCTTCTGCGATGTGTCGGAGGACGCGGCCTTCTCGTTCGGGCAATCCTCCTCATCCACCGTCGGGAGAAACAGCGAGATGGTCGTGCCTTCGCCCTTCACGCTGTCGATCGACAGCATGCCGCCCGATTGTTCCGTCAGTCCCTGCACCATCGATAACCCCAGTCCTGTTCCCTTGCCGATCCCCTTGGTGGTGAAGAACGGCGTCGCGGCACGCGCCACCGTCTCGGGGTCCATGCCCTCGCCGGTATCACGTACGTATATTCGCAGATAGTCGCCCTGACGCAATTTACCACCGTCTTCGGCAACATCATGGCGCTTGGCACTGATGATAATCACACCGCCGTGCGTCAGCGTCTGCAGCATGGCGTCGCGGGCATTGACGACCAGATTGAGGATCGCCGTCTCCAGCTGCACCGCATCGGTCAGCACCTTGGGCAACTCGCCCCGAAAATCCGTCTCTATCCTCAGCGAGGAGCCGAGCGAGCGCTCGAGGAAGTCCATCATGCCGGCTACCAGTGCCGGAACGTCGACCGGTGTCATGTTGAGTTCCTGTCGGCGCGAGAAGGCCAGCATGCGCTGGGTCAGCGCCGCGCCGCGTTCGGCTCCCTGCAGGGCGTTCAGCAGAAGCGGTGTCAGCGACGGGTCGTCGGGCATGCGCTTTCGCAGCATTTCGAGGCTGCCCATGATCGCCATCAGGAGGTTGTTGAAGTCATGGGCGATGCCGCCGGTCAGCTGGCCGATCGCCTCCATCTTCTGCGCCTGGAACAGTTCCTCGCGGGTTTTCGCCAGCGCCTTCTGCGCCTCCACCTTCTCGGTCACGTCGCGGGTGATCTTGGCATAGCCCAGAAGCTGGCCGGTCTCGTCGCGGATGGCGTCGATCACCACATGCGCCCAGAAGGTCGTGCCGTCCTTGCGCTGGCGCAGGCCCTCGCGCTCGACGCGGCCATCGCGCCGGGCGATGTCGAGATTGCGGGCCGGCTCTCCCTTCTTCTGGTCTTCCGGCGTATAGAAGCGGGAGAAATGGCTGCCGATCGCATCCTCGGCCGTATAGCCCTTGATCCTTGCTGCGCCGGCATTCCAGTTGGTCACGTGACCGCCCGGGTCCAGCATGTAGAGCGCGTAGTCGGTCACGCCGTTGACGAGAAGCTGGAACTTCTCCTCGCTCAGCCGCAGTTCGGTTTGCGCCTTCTTGCGCTCGGTCAGGTCGCGGGTAACCTTGGCAAAGCCGAGCAGATGCCCGGTGCGATCCCAGATCGGGTCGATGATCACATGAGCCCAGAAAGTCGTGCCGTCCTTACGGACGCGAAGGCCCTCATGCTCGAAACGACCATTGGTCATGGCTGTTTCAAGCGCTTTTTCAGGCATGCGGGCGAGGCGGTCCTCGTTGGTGTAGAAGCGGGAAAAATGCTCGCCGAGAATTTCGGCGGCTTCATAGCCCTTGAAGCGCTGCGCGCCAGCGTTCCAGCTCGCGATCTTGCCCGATGGGTCTAGCATGTAGATGGCATAGTCGGTGATGGCGTCGACGAGAAGACGATAGCGTTCCTGATCGAGCAGCGAAACTTCCTGTCTTTTTATCATGCAATGCGTGCCCCCTCCGCTCCGCCCCGAGCGACAACCCAATCTAATGCACGAACGTGACCTTTGTTCCATGCCAGACGGGCACATTAGAAACAATGAAAACACGGAGAAATGGTTGACAAGAGGATGCTCACGATTTACGACTGACGAAAATTGAAAATCGTCAGTCGTAAATCGTGAGGCTTCAGTGGACAGCGCCAGCCAATTGGATCCGGTAAAGCAGGAAAACGTCGACCGCATCCTCGATGCGGCGGAGCGCCTGTTCAAGCACTACGGATATTCCAAGACGAACGTTGCCGACATCGCCAAGGACCTCGGCATGTCGCCGGCCAATATCTACCGGTTCTTTTCGTCGAAGGCGGAGATCCACAAGGCGCTGGCAAACCGCATGCTGGCGGCCAGCCGCGATGTCGCGGTCGTCAACGCCAAGCGCCCGGTCAGCGCCACCGAGCGGCTACGTGACCATTTTCTGCAGCAGCACCAGATCACGGTGGAAACTCTGCTGCACGAGAACAAGGTGCACGAGATGGTGGTTGTCGCCATCGAGGAGCAGTGGTCGGTCGTCGAGGACCACATCATGAAGCTGCGGCTCATCGTGGCCGGTCTCGTACGCGAAGGGATTGCCAATGGCGAGTTTCGCGACCAGGACGCCGATTTCGCCGCCGAATGCCTCTGTGACTGCATCGTGACCCTCTGTCACCCGCAGATCATCGCGGAATGCCTGATCGAGAACCGGAAGACGGTGCCGGCCGATCTCGTCGATTTCGCTCTCAGAGCTTTGAAATAAAGCCGAGACAAAACGCAACCTGATTTAACAAACCGGCACCTCACGGGTGCCATGATCAACGCATCGCGTGGAGTGAAGACCATGTCTTCGATCGTGAATGGACGTTTTGCATCCCTCTCGAAGGGTATTCTTTTCGCAGCAGCGCTCGGCGCGCTCAGCGCCTGCTCGGATGACGAGAAGGTCGAGGCGCCCGATCCGGTGCGGCCGGTCAAGGTCGTGCAGGTCGCAGGCCCCGATAGCGGGCGCATCTTCATCTATTCCGGCTCGGTCCGGGCACGCACCGAGATGAATCTCGGCTTCCGCGTTGCCGGCAAGATCACCGAGCGCCTCGTCGATGTCGGCGATCGGGTGGAGCCCGGCACCGTCCTCGCAAGGCTCGATGCGGTCGATTACGAACTGGCCGTGCGCCGGGCCGATGCGGATCTCAGCGCCGCCGGCAAGCAGGTCGATATTACCGGCCTCGCCCTTCGCCGCGCCGAGACGCTGGCACAGAAGAACGTCACGCCGCAGTCGCAGCTCGAACAGGCGCAGCTTGCCGCCGACCAGGCACAGTCGCAGCTGCAGTCGGCCGAGTCGGCGCTGGAGCAGGCGAAGAACCAGGTCGCCTACACGGAACTGAAGGCCACCCAGAGCGGCATCGTGACCACCGTCAGCGCCGATGTCGGCCAGGTGGTCAGCACCGGCTCGGCGGTCCTCGCCGTTGCCGTCGATGGCGAAAAGGAAGTGCAGATCGCGGTGCCGGAAATGGATATCGCCCATTTCAAGCCCGGCAAGACGGTGAAGGCCAGCTTCTGGTCGGCCCGGGATCTGGCGCTCGATGGCAAGGTCCGCGAAGTCGCCGGCAGCGCCGATGCCCAGTCCCGCACCTTTGCGGTGCGTGTCAGCCTGCCGGGTGACGAGCGCGTTCTGCTCGGCACGACCGCGACGATCACGGCGGGTGAAGACAATGCAGCTCCGGCCTTCGGCCTTCCGCTTGCGGCTCTCGCCCAGAAGGACGGCAAGCCGGTCGTCTGGGTGGTCGATCGCGACAAGGGGGAAGTCAGTTCCCGCCCGGTCGTGGTCGCCGGCTATAACGACGACGGCGTACGCGTCTCCGAAGGTGTTTCGATCGGCGATCTCGTCGTCTCGGCCGGCACGCAGTTCATGAAGGATGGCCTGAAGGTCAGGCTTCCCGAAACGGTCGCCTCGCGCTTCGGCAGCGTGTCCAGCCAGTCCACCGCCTCCATCCAGCCCTGATAGCGGCACTGAAAAGGATCTGAGACCATGAGCTCCTCCTCCCATCAGCCCGCCGATCCGCTGGAAAAGCAGAAGGAAAAGGGCAGTTTCAACCTGTCTCGCTGGGCAATCGGCCATCCGAGCATCGCGCGCTTCCTGTTCGGCCTCATCATCGTCATGGGTGCCCTCGGCATCATGAACATGGGCCAGAAGGAAGACCCGGACTTCACCTTCCGCGTCATGGTGGTGCAGAGCGTCTGGCCGGGCGCGTCCGTCGAGGACATGCAGAACCAGGTCGTCAACAAGATCGAGCGCAAGCTGCAGGAAACGCCGCATCTCGACTGGGTCAAATCCTATACCCGCGCCGGCATCGCGATCACGCAGATCCAGATCAAGGGCGATACGAACGCCGACGAGGTGGCTGACGCCTTCTACCAAGTGCGCAAGAAGGTCGGCGACATCAGGCAGGACCTGCCGTCCGGCCTGCTCGGTCCTTATTTCAACGACGAGTTCGGCGACACCTACATCACCCTTCACGCCATCATGGGCGAGGGCTACACCTATCCGGAACTCAAGGATTTCGCCATCCAGGCCCGCGACATGCTGATCGCAACGCCGGGTGTCGAGAAGGCCGTCATCCTCGGCGACCAGCCGGAAAAGATCTTCATCGACGTCTCCTCCAAGGCGCTGGCCGAACGCGGCCTGACCATTCCGAATATTCAGGATGCGATCGCCGGGCAGAACACCGTCGATCCCGCCGGCAGCGTGCAGACGGCTGACCGTTCGGTGCGCATCTCGGTCGAAGGCGACGTCATGACGCCGGAAGACATCCGCGAACTGCGCATCCGCTCCGGCGACCAGGTCTACAGGCTCGGCGATATCGCCACCGTCAAGGCCGGCCTCGAGGACCCGTATCAGCGCAAGTTCCGCTTCAACGGCCATGACAGCGTACAGCTCGGCGTCGTGATGGCGAACGGCTTCAAGGTCACCGATGTCGGCCACGCGGTCGAGGAGACCTACAAGCGCTTTGCCGAGACGCTTCCCGTCGGTGCCGAAGTGCAGCAGATCGCCAATCAGCCCGAAGTCGTGACCGAAGCGGTCGGCGAGTTCACCCAGGCGCTGATGGAAGCTCTCGTCATCGTGCTTATCGTCTCGCTGATCTCGATCGGCTGGCGCTCGGGCATCGTCATCGCGATTGCCATTCCGCTGGTGCTCGCGGCCACGCTTGCCATCATGTATTACCTCGGCATCGAGCTGCAGCGTATCTCGCTCGGCGCGCTGATCATCGCGCTCGGCCTGCTGGTAGACGACGCCATGATCGTCGTCGAGATGATGGAAAGAAAACTGGAGGAGGGGCTGAACCGTCTCGACGCGGCAAGCTTCGCCTATTCCTCCACCGCCTTCCCGATGCTGACCGGAACGCTGATCACCACCGCCGGCTTCATTCCGGTCGGCTTCGCGGATTCAACTGCGGGCGAATATGTCCGCTCGCTGTTCTACGTGGTCGGCATCGCTCTCGTCGTGTCGTGGTTCGTAGCGGTCTATTTCACGCCGTGGCTCGGCTACATGCTGTTGAAGCAGCGTGCCCATGCCGGAACCGGCCACCATCATGACGCCTATGACACCCGCATGTATCGCGGCGTGCGCCATGCCGTGACCTGGTCCGTGCGCCACAAGGCGATCGTGCTTCTGGCGACGCTCGGCGTCTTTGCCGGCAGCCTGTGGTCATTCCAGTTCATCCCGCAGAGCTTCTTTCCGCAGTCGTCGCGTCCGGAAATCCTGGTCGACATGTGGCTGCCGGAAGGCACCGCGATCGAAGAGGTCGAACGCCAGGCGAAGGCTCTGGAGGCACGCGTCCTGCCGGATCAGGACAAGACCTTCGTCGCTACCTTCATCGGCGAGGGCGCGCCGCGCTTCTTCCTGCCGCTCGACCAGCAGCTCCGCAACCCGAACTATGCGCAGCTCCTGATCATGTCCAAGGGCCTGGAAGAACGCGAGCGGCTGATCGTCAAGCTGCGCAAGATCCTCGCCGAAGACTTCCCGACCGTGCGCGGCAAGGTCGACCGCCTGTTCCTCGGCCCCCCGACCGGCTGGCCGGTGCAGATGCGCGTCGTCGGACCGGATCGTGGGGAAGTGCGCCGCATCGCCGACCAGGTGAAGGAGCGCTACTACCAGAACCCGCTGTTCGGTTCGATCCACGACGACTGGATGGAGCCGGTGCCGGGCATGAAGCTCGTCATCGACCAGGACCGCGCCCGTGCGCTCGGCGTCTCGTCGCAGCGGGTCCGCCAGATGCTGCAGGCCGCGACCTCCGGGGCTCCGATCAGCGACTTCCGCGACGGCGAGGAAACGGTCTCGATCGTCGTGCGTGAGCCGGATGCGACCCGCGACCTTCTCTCTGCCGTGCAGTCGGTCTATGTGCCGACCGATTTCGGCGGCTTCGTGCCGGTGTCGCAGATCGCCCGCGTCGAACCGGTGCTCGAACAGGGTATCGAATGGCGCCGCGACCGCCTGCCGACGATCACCGTCAAGGCGACGCTGCCCGACGGCATCGAGGCAACCCAGGCATCGCTCAACTTCTACAACTCGATCGCCGACCTGCGTGCCGCACTGCCGGCCGGCTACAAGATCGAGATCCAGGGCGGTGCCGAGGATGCGGCGGAAAGCCAGGCCTCGATCGCCGCCAAGGCGCCGATCATGCTGCTCGTCATCATGCTGCTGCTGATGGTTCAGCTGAGGCATTTCGGCAAGGCGATGCTGGTGCTCGCCACCGGTCCGCTCGGCATCATCGGCGCGGCCATGGCTCTGCTGATTACCGGTGCGCCCTTCGGCTTCGTGGCGATCCTCGGCGTCATCGCGCTGCTCGGCATCATCATCCGCAACTCGATCATCCTCATCGACCAGATCGACCAGGATATCGCGGCAGGCATGCACAGGCAGGAAGCGATCGTCGGTGCTGCCGTCCGCCGCTTCCGTCCGATCATGCTCACCGCAATGACCGCCGTCTTGGCTCTGATCCCGATTTCCTGGGGCCTGTTCTGGGGACCGCTCGCCTATGCCATGATGGGCGGTATCCTAGTCGCCACGGTACTGACCATCCTGGTCCTGCCCGCCGGCTACGCCCTGTTCTTCGGCCGCGAGCCGAAGACGAAGGAAGACGAAAACCAGCCCGCCAATCAGGGCGAGCTCTTCGACGACCATCGAGACCTTCCGATGGCCGCCGAATAATGCCGAGACGCCTGCCAGTTCCCGGCAGGCGTCTCGGTTTCCCCTTATCGACGGATCAACCGAACAGATCCCCTCACTTGCGATTTCTAAGACTTAGCTGAAGCTAAGATCTTGAAATCGCTTTCTCTCCCACAAGGGGAGAGATAACGGGGAAGCCCCCTCGACGCCTACCTCTCCCCTTGTGGGAGAGGTTACAAAATCAAGATCTTAGCCAAAGGCTAAGTCTTAGATTTTGTTGGTGAGGGGATATGACGCGACGCCCTTCCCACATTGCCTCTGGAAACGCTGACCAACCGAAGTCTATGGTGGGCGGGTACATGGCATCGAGGAGGATGAGGCATGAACGACAGCGCAGTGCGGACCGACGAGATCCTGTTCGACCGTATCGGCTCGGCGGCAGTCATTCGGCTCAACCGGCCGAAGGCGCTGAACAGTCTCAACCTTGCTATGGTCCATGCGATGAAGCCGGCACTGGAGCACTATGTGGAAGATCCGGCGATCTCCTGCGTCATCCTGGCCGGGGAGGGCGAGCGCGGGCTTTGCGCCGGCGGCGATATCCGCGCCATCCACGATCTCGGCAAGGCCAATGACCCGGAGGTGACGCGTTTCTGGCGGGAGGAATTTCCGGTCAACTACACGATCTCCCGCTATCCCAAGCCCTATGTGGCGCTGATGGACGGCATCGTCATGGGCGGCGGTGTCGGCGTCGCCTCGCATGGAAAACATCGCATCGTGACCGAGCGTACGCGGCTCGCCATGCCGGAGACGGGCATTGGCTATGTGCCGGATGTCGGTGCGACCTGGCTTCTCTCGAGGGCACCGGGCGAGGCAGGAACGTGGATGGGCCTGACCGGCGAAATCGTCGGCGCGGCGGATGCGATCTTCGCCGGCTTTGCCGATTATCATGTGCCTTCAGACAAGCTGGGTGACGTTGTCGACGCGCTGGGCAGACTGGAAGCCGGGGCCTCGGATGAGGACGTGGCGGCGGTGATCGACGGCTTTGCGACACCTGCCGGCGAAAGCAGTCTGGCTGCCCATCAGGCGGTGATCGACCGGGTCTTCGGTTCCGACAGGGTCGAGGAGATCATCGCCGCGCTCGAACGAGAAGATGGAGACTTCGCGGCGGCTACGCGGGAGACAATCGCCAAACGATCACCGACCAGCCTCAAGCTCGCCCTTCGCCTGCTCCGTCTCGGTGCCGGCAGCGGCAGCCTGATCGAATGCCTGGAGCGGGAATTTACGGTGGCGTCGGAGCTCCTGCGCCAACACGATTTCTACGAAGGCGTCCGGGCCGCGATCATCGACAAGGACCGCAATCCCAAATGGCAGCCGGCCATCCTGGCCGATGTGCGGGAGGCGGATCTGGATCGGTATTTTGCGGTCGGCCACCAGCCGCTGTTTCCGGAGCATCGGCTTTAGGTTGGCGACATTCCAGCCCGGTGTTCCACCCCCCCCTCTGTCCTGCCGGCCATCTCCCCCACAAGGGGGAGATCAGCTGGGCTCCTGCTCCCCGCTTCAAAGCCGACACCACTGTCACAGTTTTTCGCGGGCCGGCGTTTGATGCATGGTGGTGGTCGTGCCGCTTGTGATCTCCTCCCTTGTGGGAGATGCCCGGCAGGGCAGAGGGGGGAATGCGTCATTCGCCTTGCAGGCACCGGACGCGCCGATGCCCACGCCGGCGATGCCGCGTGGTTTCAAGTGGGAATGGGGCAGGCAGTGGTATCGAAGGTAGTGTGAGGTAGGTTTGTTTGCCTGCCCCGGCCGTTTCATATGGTCATCAGAGACGTGTCAGTTCCCGTCAGACCGCATGCACCGACCATCACCGGAAACCGGGCACTCTTCTTTCAAAGAGAAGCGACCCGATGAACGAGGAAGCTCGGTTCGCGAACCCGGTTTCCCATCCGATGACGGACCCATTCTCGCGCGGTGGCGAGGAGCGGGGATGATCGGCCGGGGCATCGATCGCCAAGAGGCTGAAATCAGCGCGAAGTTTCTTTGCGCAGCGCCGTTTTCGTCCCCGCAGACATTTGTCGTGATCGGCTATTCGCCGCCTGCCCATGGTGAAGCCGGAACGCGATCGATTCCGCACCGCAACCGATTTCTTTACTTGAGCGTTATGTTACACACTGCCCCATGGACGGGGTCGATTGGCCGTTGAAAGGACTGTTGCTTGAGTTCCGATGCTACATCGTTTTCGCGTGAAGATCTGGAAGCCGAGGTTGTTCGGCTCAAGGCCGAGGCCAGTGACGGCGAGGATGCGCTGCTCAGAAGCGACGCGCGCTACCGGGCGCTTTTCGAGGCGATCGACGAAGGCTTCTGCATCATCGAATTCATCGACGGCCCGCATGGCCCGCTGAGCGACTACGTCCATATCGAGGCCAATTCCGGCTACGAGCGGCAGACCGGCATACCCAATATCGTCGGCAAGAGGTTGCGCGAGATCGAGCCAGAGGCGGCCGACAAGTGGATCGAACTCTATGGCGAGGTGCTGCGAACCGGCCAGCCGGTGCGGTTCGAGCAGGAATTCGTCGCCATCGGCCGCCATATCGAGGTTTCGAGCGCGCGCGTGGAGCCCGCCAGCCTCAAGCAGGTGTCGGTGCTGTTTCGCGACATCACCACCCGCAAGCAGGCCGAGGCCGCGCTTCGGGCGAGCGAGGCGCTCGCGCGCGACAACATCCAGCGCGTCAAGCTCGCGCTTGCAGCCGGCGCGATCATCGGGACGTGGTTCTGGGATATTCCCGCCAATCGTTTCACCGTGGACGACGCCTTCGCCGAGGCATTCGGGCTCGATCCGGCGCTCGGGCGTAACGGGCTCAGCCTCGACACGATCACCGGGACCGTGCACCCCGACGACAAGGCGGCCCTCATCGAGGCGATAGAGGATGCCTTGCGTCGCGGCGGCCCTTACGCCCATCAGTACCGCACCCGCCGGTCGGACGGCAATTATTACTGGCTTGAAGCCAACGGCCGTGTAGATCTCGCGCCGGATGGCACGCCGCTCTATTTCCCCGGCGTGCTGCTGGATATCGAGGCGCGACGGACAGTCGAGGCGGAGCGCGATCGTGCCGCCGCCGCTTTGCGCGCGCTCAACGAAACGCTGGAGCAGAAGGTTGCCGAGCGCACCGAAGAACTGATGCAGTCGGAAGAACAGTTGCGCCACTCCCAGAAGATGGAGGCTGTCGGGCAGCTGACCGGCGGTCTTGCGCACGACTTCAATAACCTCCTGGCCGGCATTTCCGGCTCGCTGGAGCTGATGCAGACGCGCCTGGCGCAGGGCCGCATCAGCGATCTCGACCGTTATCTCACCGGAGCACAGGGAGCCGCCAAACGGGCCGCGGGCCTGACCCAGCGGTTGCTCGCCTTCTCCCGCCGCCAGACGCTCGATCCGAAGCCAGCGGTGCTCAACCGGCTCGTCGCCGGCATGCAGGACCTGATCACCCGCAGCGTCGGCCCGACGATCGAGGTCGAAACCGCGTTTTCGGGCGGGCTGTGGACCACGTTCGTCGATGTAGGGCAGCTCGAAAATGCGCTGCTCAACCTGTGCATCAACGCGCGCGACGCCATGCCCGACGGCGGCAAGCTGACCGTCGAGACGGCAAACCGCTGGTTCGACGAGAGAACTGCGCGCGAAAGGGGTCTGACGCCCGGGCAATATGTGTCACTCTGCGTCAGCGATACGGGCACGGGCATGTCGCCCGAGATCGTCGACCGGGCCTTCGATCCCTTCTACACAACCAAGCCGATCGGGCAGGGCACCGGGCTCGGGCTTTCCATGGTCCATGGCTTTGCCGGCCAGTCGGGCGGCACGGCGCGCATCTATTCCGAAGTCGACAAGGGCACGATGATCTGCATCTACCTGCCGCGCCATATTGGCGAGGAGGGAGCGGACGACGAGATAGCCGAGACGGCGAACGCCCCGCGCTCGGCCGACCACGAGACCATTCTCGTCGTCGATGACGAGCCGCTGGTCAGGATGGTGGCGGTCGAGATCCTCGAGGAACTCGGCTACCACGTGCTCGAGGCCGGAGATGGTCCAACGGCGCTGAAAATCATGAGCTCCGGCCAGCCGATCGACCTTCTGGTCACGGATGTCGGACTTCCGGGCGGCATGAACGGACGGCAGCTCGCCGATGCCGTGCGCGCCAACAGGCCTGATTTCAGGGTGCTGTTTGTCACCGGCTATGCCGAGAACGCCGTGCTGAACCACGGGCACCTGGAGCATGGCATGCATGTGATGACCAAGCCCTTCCTCAGCGACGCCTTTGCCCGCAGGGTGAAGGATCTGCAGTCGGAATAGCCGTCAGCGCAGCGGATGCCTTGCGCGACCTACGGTTTCGGGGCCTGCGGGTGATCGATGCGGTAGAGGCGGGCAAAGCCTTCGTCGGCGATGAGATGCAGATTGTCCATCCTGGGCATCAGCCTCAGCGGACTTTCCATGTCGGCGTTCATGACCAGCGCATAGTCGAAACGGTTCTTCCAGTCGCTCATATAGGGGTCGAGGCGATTTTCCGGCACGTTCAGCAGGTGGACGGGGAAGGGGATGGCTTCCGGAACCGCGATTTCGTTCCACGGAGCGCGCACACGCAGGGGCTGCTTGCCGGGCGCGGTGAAGAGATACGGCATGAAGGCGTCCCGCTCCAGGCTGACGATGGCGGGATAGTGCCAGAAACTCGGCACCACGCCGGCCACCATCCGCCCGATCGGCGCCTGGTTGATGTTGTCGCCGTGGATCTCGTGCAGCAGGGGCAGGACGGCGGAGCCCGGCGGAACCTGCTGCAGGGCGGCCTCGACCGATCTGACATCGGCTGCGCGCTGCAGCCAGACATATTCGACGAACGCAATCCGCGAGAGGACGACCAGCAGGATCGCCGGCAGCATCAGGGATTGCAGCCTGCCCCTGACATCGGGCCTCAACCCCGCAACGGCCGCCAGCACCGCCATGCAGGGTAGGCGGCGATCGATGGCGCCGGTATCGAACACCAAAGTGGGTACGAACACCGCAACGATCGCCGTCGCAATCGCCGCCAGCACCAGTCCCCAATGCACGCGAATGAGATCGCGCCTTATCGTTTCCCGAACCACGACAAACATCAGCAGCAGATAGAGGAAGTCTACGCGCAGGTCGTAGGTGGTGAAGTAGGTGAGCAGCAGCAGGGCACGCCGCAGCGACCAGGCATCGACCCAGTACATGCTGTCGAACAGCGACACATCCTTCTGGCCGGGTAGGGACGGGCCGAACAGGAGGAAGATGGCCAGCGGCACGAAGACCGGAGCGATCGCGACCACGACGCGCCCGGCGACGCCGAGCAGGGCTCTGGCTGTGCGGAAGGGAGCAAGCGACGGGCCGAATTCCAGCGCTGCCAGCAGGGCGGTGTAGAAGAGCAGGCCGAAGGGATGGGCGACGAGGAGCAGGGCTGCCGAGACTGCGCGCGACGCAAAGGTGACAGCCCAGCCACGGCCCTTCAGGCCCTGGTCGACATAAGCGAAGATCAGCGCCAGACCGAGGCTGATCAGGAAGCTGATGAAGCCGAAGAGGAAGACGGCGTTCCAGGCGAGTATGAAGCAGAGCAGCTGCCACCAATGAAATCCGCCGAAGAGCCTGCGATTGAGGAGCGCTACGCCGACGGCCGGCAGGAGTGCCGCAAGCCCGAGTACGAGCGGGCCGATGACATCCATCGAGACGATCTTGCCGAGCCCTGCCGCGACAAGGTCGATGGCGATATTGGTCCAGGCGACGTTCCAGTCGATTTCGTAGAATTGCGCCATATGCGGGCGCTCGATGCCGCCGGCCAGAAGCCACATGCGGACATAGTGGTTTGCGTAGTCGGTCATCGGCGGAAAGCGTACCGACAGGATCGGGATCAGCGAGGCGAGTGCCGCGACCATCAGATAGACGGCGGTCCGACGGCTTGCCGCCGACGATACGGCCTGCCCGGCCGTCGAGGGCGCGCCCCTGTCGTCCGCCGCAGACGTCACAGTCATCTCAATTTCGTCCGCTTCTCGGCGTCGGTATAGGCGTCCACCGCCTTCTGCAGGCTCTGGATGCTGCCTGCAGTCTCGCCCGCCATCTCGTCGCGGCGGATCTGGCCGATGGTGAACAGCGGCCGTCTTTTGACCTCCTGCACGACGCGGCCGAGATATTCGCCGAACACGCCCATGACGAAGAGCTGCGTGCCGGAGAAGAAGGAGATCGCGACGACCGAGCTTGCCCAGCCCGGAACGGCATTGCCGAGTGCCCATTCCGTGACCGCGTAGACAAGGATGGCAAAAGCGAAGAGCGACGAGACGAGCCCGAGCCAGACGGCGACGCGCAGCGGCTTGGTCGAGAAGCTGGTGAGTGCGTCGATCGCGAGCGAGACCATCTTGCGCAGCGGATATTTGGTCGTGCCGGCAAAGCGCGCATCGCGGGAGTAGGGGAAGGCTGCCTGGCGTCCGCCGATCCAGCTCACCATGCCGCGGATGAACCGATGCCGCTCCGGCATGTCGTTGAGGATGTCGACCACGGGGCGCGACATCAGGCGGAAATCGCCGGTGTCTTCGGGAATGGGGACCGAGGAAAGCTTGTTCAGCAGCCGGTAGAACAACGAGGCGGTAGCACGTTTGAAGGCGGTTTCGCCGGCACGCGCGATGCGCCGGCCATAGACGACGTCGAAACCCTCATCCATGCGCTTTGCCATCAGCGGCAGAAGTTCCGGCGGGTCCTGCAGGTCGGCGTCGATCAGCAGCACACGCTCGCCCCGGGCAAGCGATAGGCCGGCGCTGGCGGCGAGCTGGTGGCCGTGATTGCGGAAGAGCTGGATGCCGACGACGCGGGGATCGCGATCCGCCAGGCTTTCGATCATCGACCAGGTCGCGTCGGACGAGCCGTCGTCGACGAAGACGATTTCATAGTGGTCGGTGACGGCCGCGCAGGCGAGCGCCATCCGCCGGGCAAACTCTTCCAGAACGGCTTCTTCATTGAAGCAGGGAACGACGACGGAGAGTTCGAAATTGCTCATGCCGCCAAGCTAATTTCAGCGACTTAAAATAGAATTACTTTCAGATGATCGGACTGCGGAAGAACTCGGGCAAATATTGATAAACGAGCCGGTAGAAACGGGCACCTCGATACACGGGCAAAACCATTGCCGAATGAGGCGGAAAATGGACGAAAATTCTAATGGCGGTCTGTCGCGGGGAGGGCGGTTTCTCGCGGTTTCCTGGTAGCGCCGGTAGGTTTCCGCTCAGATTTCAATTCCCGGCCGATCCTTGGCCATGCCCGGAGACTTTTGATGAACCGCCTCCTCATTCTCGGCACTGCGATTGCCGCCCTCTTCGTAAGTCCCACGATCCATGGGCCGGCGATGGCGCAGGAACAGAAGCTGCTCAACGCCTCCTACGACGTTGCCCGCGAGCTTTTCGTCGCCGAGAACGAAGCCTTCATCAAGGCGCATCCGGGCGTGACCATCGACCAGTCGCATGCCGGCACCTCGAAGCAGGCGCGCTCGATCGTCGAGGGTCTGGAAGCCGACGTCGTGACCTTCAACCAGTCGACCGATATCGATTTCCTTGCCAAGCAGGGTTTTGTCGCGGCGGATTGGAACAAGGCTTTCCCGAACAACGCCTCGCCCTTCTATTCCTTCCCGGCCTTCCTGGTGCGCGCCGGCAATCCGAAGAACATCAAGGGCTGGGCCGATCTCGGCCGTGACGACGTCCATGCCGTCTTCCCGAACCCCAAAACCTCGGGCAATGCGCGCTACACCTATCTCGCCGCCTATGCCTGGGCGAAGGAGGAATACAAGGACGACCAGGAGAAGATCGACGCCTATATCACCAAGATCTTCGACAATGTCCCGGTCTTCGACACCGGCGGTCGCGCGGCCACCACGACCTTCGTCGAACGCGGCCAGGGCGACGTGCTGATCACCTTCGAAGCCGAAACCCGCGGCATCGAGAAGCAGTTCGGCAAGGACAAGGTGGAGAACGTCATTCCGTCGAGCAGCCTGCTCGCAGAATTCCCGGTCGCCGTCGTCGACAGGGTCGCCAAGAAGCACGGCACGGAAGAACTGGCCAAGACCTATCTCGATTTCCTCTACACGGAAGAAGGCCAGCGCATTGCCGCCGAATTCGGCCACCGCGTCCATAACGAGAAGGTCGCCGGCGAGTTCAAGGACCAGTTCCCCGAGATCCGCCTCGTCAATGTCGACGACGTGTTCGGCGGCTGGTCGAAGATCCAGTCCGAGCACTTCGCCTCCGGCGGCACACTCGACAAGCTTTACGGCAGCCGGTAATTCTTCCTCGAAGGTGGCCTTTCTCGTAAGGCCATCGCCTCCACCTCCTCATTCCTGTGCTTGTCACAGGAATCCAGCCAGCCCAAGTCTTTGGGCTGGAAAAGCTCTTTCGCCGCGCAGACGCGCGTCGGCTGGATCCCTGTGACGAGCACAGGGATGAGGGAAGCCACGAACTGCGACATCCAACCGGCGATCCTGACGGCTCGCCGGATTTGCTTTGATAAGGAACCGACCGCTTGAGACGACGCAATGTCCTGCCCGGCCTGCCGCTATCGCTGGGCGTGACTCTGTTTTATGTCGGCCTGATCGTGGTGCTGCCGCTGGCGGCTCTCGTCATCAAGGCGGCGAGCCTCGGGCCGGAGGATTACTGGCGGATCATCTCGTCGTCGCGGGCGCTCGCAAGCTACCGCGTCACCGTGCTGTCGGCGCTCGGCGCGACGATCTTCAACCTGTTCTTCGGTCTGGCGCTTGCCTGGGTGATCACCCGCTACCGTTTTCCCGGCCGGCGGATCGTCGATGCCATGGTGGATCTGCCGTTCGCGCTGCCGACGGCCGTCGCCGGTATCGCGCTGACCGCCCTGTTTGCCAATAACGGCTGGTTCGGCTCGGTGCTGGAAGGCTTCGGCATCAAGGTTGCCTATACGCCGCTCGGCATCATGATCGCCATGTGCTTCACCTCGCTGCCCTTCATCGTGCGTACGGTGCAGCCGGTGCTGGAGGATCTCGATCCGGCCCTGGAAGAGGCGGCGCAATCCCTCGGCGGTTCCGACTGGTCGATCTTCCGCAAAGTCATCCTGCCGCTTTTGGCACCGGCGCTGCTGGCCGGCGTGTCGCTGTCGTTTGCCCGCTGCCTCGGAGAATTCGGCGCGATCATCTTCATCGCCGGAAACCAGCCGATGTCGACGGAGATCACCGCGCTGCTGATCTTCATCCGGCTGGAGGAGTACGATTACCAGGCGGCGGCCGCGATCGCCTCGGTTCTGCTGCTGACCGCCTTCTTCATGCTTGCCGTCACCAACTGGCTGCAGGCGCGGGCTCTGCGTTACACGGTGAAGGGGTAGGATCATGAGCGCTTCCGTCTCCACCCGCAGAAAACCGCCGCGCGTCGGTGATACCCCGGTTTTCCGCCGCACGCTGATCGGCATCGTCCTTTTCCTCGTCGCCTTCGTCATCGTCGCGCCTCTGATCATCATCGGCGTCGAGGCGTTTGCGAAGGGTTGGGCTGTCTATCGCGACACGATCATCCATCCGGACACGCAGCACGCGATCATGCTCACCGTGCTGGCGGCGCTGATCGCCGTGCCGGTCAATACCGTATTCGGCATCTCGGCCGCCTGGGCGATCACCAAGTTTGATTTCTGGGGCAAGCGCTTTCTGCTCGTCGTGATCGAGATCCCGTTTTCGGTCTCTCCGATCGTGGCCGGTGTCGCCTATCTCTTCGTCTATGGCTTGCAGGGCCTGTTCGGGCCGCTGCTCGATGCCTGGGATATCAAGATTCTGTTCGCCATTCCCGGCATCATCATCGCCTCGATGTTCGTCACCGCCCCCTTCGTGGCGCGCGAACTGATCCCGCTGATGCAGGCGCAGGGGCGTGATCTGGAAGAGGCGGCGACCTCGCTCGGCGCATCGGGCTGGCGCACCTTCTTTGCGGTGACGCTGCCCAACGTCAAATGGGCGCTGCTCTACGGCGTCATCCTGTGCAACGCCCGCGTGATGGGCGAGTTCGGCGCGGTATCGGTGGTGTCCGGCAACATCCGCGGCCAGACCAATACGCTGCCGCTGCATATCGAACTGCTCTATCACGACTATCAGGCGGCAGGCGCCTTTGCCTCGGCCTCCATCCTGGCGTTGATCGCCGTCTTCACCATCATCGCCAAGGTCGCACTCGAGCGGCAAGGCGCGGGCCGCGTCCGCAAACAGGCCAACCCGGCAGAGAAAACATCATGAAGATCCGCCTCGAAAACGTCGTCAAAACCTTCGAGACCTTCCGCGCCGTGAAGGACGTGTCGCTCGATATCGAGAGCGGCGAACTGGTCGCGCTGCTCGGTCCTTCCGGTTCCGGCAAGACCACCATCCTGCGCATGGTGGCGGGTCTCGAATATTCCGATGGCGGCACGATCCATTTCGGCGATCAGGATGCGACCGACATTCCGGTGCGCGACCGCGGCGTCGGCTTCGTCTTCCAGCATTACGCGCTCTTCCCGCATATGACGGTCGCCGACAACATCGCCTTCGGCATGAAGGTATCGAAGGTGAAGCGCGACAAGGCGGCGATAGATGCCCGCGTTGCCGACCTGCTGCGGCTGGTGCGTCTCGAGGGGCTGGGCGACCGGTTCCCGGCGCAGATTTCCGGTGGCCAGCGGCAGCGCGTGGCGCTCGCCCGTGCGCTCGCGGTCGATCCCAAGGTGCTGCTGCTCGACGAGCCATTTGGCGCGCTCGATGCAAACGTGCGGCGCGACCTGCGCCGCTGGCTGCGCGAGATCCACTCGGAACTCGGCATCACCACGCTGTTCGTCACCCACGACCAGGAAGAGGCGCTCGATCTCGCCGACCGGGTGGTGATCCTGAAGGACGGCCAGATTGTCCAGCAGGGGACGCCGGAAAAGGTCTGCCGCGATCCGCAATCTGCCTTCGTGATGAGGTTCTTGGGCGACGCCAATGTGATTGCGGCCGATGTGCGCGATGGACGTGCCTATGCCGGAGACGTGTCGGTGGAGGCTTCGGGTGTCGCCGACGGCAGGGCGGAGCTTTACGCGCGGCCGGCCGATCTCGACTGGGCGCAAGCCGGGCCGGGGATTGCGGCGAAAATCACCCGCGTACTGGATCGGCCGGATGGACGGCGGGTGCTGGCTGAGACACAAGCGGGCGAGGCGCTGGAATTCGACGTTGAGCCGGAACGGATTCTGAACGCTGGCGAGACTGGATTTGTGACGCTGCGGCGGGCGAAGGTGTTTGCGATCTAACGGCTCAAGTAAGCCACACGCACCCTCATTCCGGCACCGCAGACGCGGCGCCACTGGATTCCTGTGACAAGCACAGGAATGAGGGAAGCAGGTGCCGCCATCTCTCCTCGACCCATTTCCACAAGGGGGAGGGACTTCACGCGTCGCAGCCCCTATCCGGCACGCAATCCACCCATGCTTTGACTTTTCGCCCCTTACGCGATAGGGACGGCGCAACGTTCGGCTGCGATCGTTGCAGCCTTGGGGCTAAGAGCCCATGAAAATCCGAAAGACAACATAGATGACCGATATCAACGGCGCCGTTCCGGCGATCGCGCAGGCTTTGCAGAAGCGTGGATACGAGACGCTGACCCCCGTGCAGCAGGCGATGCTGGACCCTGCGCTCGCGACGTCCGACGCGCTGGTCTCCGCCCAGACCGGCTCCGGCAAGACCGTCGCCTTCGGCATCGCCATGGCGCCGACGCTTCTGGAAGATGCAGACCGCTTTCGCCGCGCCGGGGCACCTCTGGCGCTCGTCATCGCGCCGACCCGCGAGCTTGCCATGCAGGTCAAGCGTGAGCTCGACTGGCTCTATGCCGAAGCCGGTGCCGAGATCACCTCCTGCGTCGGTGGCATGGATATCCGCTCCGAGCGCCGTGCGCTGGAACGCGGCGCGCATATCGTCGTCGGCACGCCGGGCCGCATCTGCGACCATATCCGCCGCAACGCGCTCGACATGTCTGAGGTCCGCGTCGCCGTGCTCGACGAGGCCGACGAGATGCTCGACCTCGGTTTCCGCGAGGACCTGGAATTCATCCTGGAATCCGCGCCTGACGACCGCCGCACGCTGATGTTCTCGGCGACCGTGCCTGCAGCGATCGCCAAGCTGGCAAAGAGCTACCAGCGCGATGCGGTGCGCATCTCCACCCAGGCCGAGCAGAAGCAGCATATCGATATCGATTATCGTGCCCTGCTGGTCACCCCGCATGACCGTGAAAACGCCATCGTCAACGTGCTGCGTTATTACGAGGCGCCGAATGCGATCGTGTTCTGCTCGACGCGTGCTGCCGTCAATCATCTGCATGCGCGGCTTTCCAACCGCAACTTCTCCGTCGTGGCGCTGTCGGGCGAACTCACCCAGAACGAGCGGACGCACGCGCTGCAGGCGATGCGCGACGGTCGCGCCCGCGTCTGCATCGCGACCGACGTTGCCGCCCGCGGCATCGACCTGCCGGGCCTCGAGCTCGTCATCCATGCCGACCTGCCGACCAATTCGGAGACCCTTCTGCACCGTTCGGGTCGTACGGGCCGCGCCGGCCGCAAGGGCGTCAGCGCCCTCATCGTTCCGGTCAGCCAGCGCCGCAAGGCCGAGCGTCTGCTGTTCGGCGCCAAGATCGAGCCGACCTGGGCGAACCCGCCTTCGGCCGACGAGGTGACGGCGCGTGACGAGGAACGGCTGTTTGCCGATCCGATCTTCACGGATGTGGCGAAGGACGAGGACGAACAGGCGCTGGTCGCCAAGCTTGTCGAGCGTTTCGATGCCGAAAAGCTCGCGACCGCCTTCGTGTCGCTCTATCGCGGCAAGATTTCCGCGCCGGAAGAAGTCAACGTGGTTTCGCTCGAGGCCCGCAAGCCTCGCGAGGGCGGCAATGACGCCGCTTCCCGTCCGCTGACGCCGCGTGGCGATTTCGGTCCGGCCGTCTGGTTCTCGCTGTCGGTCGGCCGCAAGCAGCGCGCCGAACCGCGCTGGCTGATCCCGACCATCTGCAAGAGCGGCGATCTCAGCAAGAACGAGATCGGCGCGATCAAGATGCAGGCCGACGAGACCTTCGTCGAGATTGCCGAAGCCCATGCCGACAAGTTCATGGCGAAGCTTGGCAAGGACCGGATGATGGACCGCGGCATTCGCGTGACGCGTCTGGATGCCGCCCCGGACTTTTCCAAGTTCTCCCGTGGCACCGATGACGAAGGGTTCACCAAGCGCGAAGGCCCGCGCATGGACAAGCCGTGGAAGGACAAGCCTTTCAGGGACGGCCCGAAGAAGGACGGTTTCCGCAAGGACAAGCCCTTCGCCAAGGACGGCCCGCGTGGCGACAAGGCATTTGGCGACAAGGCTTTCGGTGACAGGCCGGCGGGTGACGGCCCGCGCAAGGACTGGAAGCCGAAGGGCGAGAAGGCCAGCGCCGAGCGCCGCATGGACGATGACGTCTGGGGCGAAAAGCCGAAGAGCGGTTTCGCCAAGAAGGGCGGAGACAAGCCTTATGGTGACAAGCCTGCTGGCGACCGGCCGTTCAAGAAGAAGGCTTTTGGCGACAAGCCGTTTGCCAAGGCTGACGGCGACAAGCCCTTCAAGAAGAAGCCTGCCGGCAAGGGCGGTTTCGACAAGCGGAAGTAAGGATCAGAGCATCGCCCCGGCGGTGCTCTTTCTTTTTGTTCAGGTGGTGAGGTCGAAAGCTTCCGTCGCCAGAACTTCGCCGTTGACGACCAGGTCGACCGGATGCCTGCCCGCATAGTGTATGCGGGTGGTGAAGTCGCGGATGGCGCGGCTGATCGCAAGCTCGACCGTGGCGCCGGGTGCAAGCGTCAGCTCCTTCCATTTGAAGACCTTTTTCGATGTGCCGCCGGTCTTCTTCACATAGTGGACGGCATAGTCGATCAGCAGCTTCTGTTCCTTCGACGCGGTCGAAGCGAGTTTCGCGGTGATCTTCACGGCACCGCCGAGCTTCAGCGCCGAGGGCGTGACCGAGAAGGCCTCGACCTCGACGTCAGCCTTGTGGCCGGCGCCGAAGACATGCAGCGCGCGGGTGTCGCCCTTCTTGATCAGGGTGCGCAGCGCCTGTTTCATGATCCAGCCGGTGCGGGCATCCGTCTGGTCCCAGGTCTCCAGCTTTTCCAGCACCCATTCCGGATGGTCCTTGGTGATGTCGTTCAGATGGTTGGCGACGGATTTGCGGACATAGAGGCTGGGGTCGCTCTTCAGGTTTTCGAGGATCGGCGAGACTGGAGAAGGATCGACGATCAGCGGCTTCAGCTGGAACGACCACGGCAGGCGGGGACGGCAGCCTTCGCTCGCAAGCCGGCGGACGTGTTCGTTCTCATCGGTCGACCAGCCTTTCATGACCTCAACCGTTCGGGCCAGGTCCTTCTGGAGAAAGTGCCGGATGGCGAATTCCGACGAACCGAAGCGGGTGAAGAAGGCCAGTGCCTCCATCGACAGGTCGAAATGATCCTGGCCGTAGAGCGCCACATATTCCGGAAGGGTGATCGAGGCGAAGCCATGGTTTATGCGCGGGGCGAGCGTTCGGAGAATCTCGATGTTCTTCTCGAAACCGCCGGGCAACACGGCATGAAAACTGACCGCGATCTGGCGTAGCCGCTGCATGATGCTGAGACCGTCGAGGCCATCGGCAGCCAGGGCGAGAAAACGTTCGCCGTCGAAGGTCGGGCAGATCGCCGTGGTCTCCCGGGCGAAATGGTTCAGCCTGTCCTGGTTGAAGATCTCCTTCAGGAGAGGCGCAGCTTCTGTCGTGGCGTCGGTCATTATCCTGTCCTGCGGTATCCGTTGAGGATGATCGGATCCGGCCATCTCTCACCGTCATCCTCGGGACAAGCCCGAGGATGACGTCGGGTATCAGAGGATCGTTTAGTCCCCTGTTGTGTTCTTCTTTTGTTTTCGTAGGCGACTCCGGCGGCTCGGGCAAGGCAAAAGAAAACCGGACGGAGCGTTGGCTCCGGCCGGTTCGAGTAGTCAGTACCGATGAAAGGCTTAGTTCATCTGCGAAACGAAGCGGGTTTCCAGATAGGCTTCGACGGCTTCCGAACCACCTTCCGTGCCGTAACCGGAATCCTTGATGCCGCCGAAGGGGACTTCCGGGAGAGCAAGGCCGTTGTGGTTGATGGTCAGCATGCCGGCTTCGACCGAGCGGCCGAGCGCGTGGGCGGTCTTGGTGGAGCCGGTGAAGGCGTAGGAGGCGAGGCCGAAGGGAAGGCGGTTGGCTTCCTCGATCGCGTCCTCGAACTTGGAGAAGCGGTTGACGATGGCGACCGGGCCGAAGGGCTCGTCGTTCATCATCTTGGCGGTGGTCGGGACTTCGGCGAGCACGGTGGGCTCGAAGAAGTGGCCCTTGTTGCCGATGCGCTTGCCGCCGGTCTTGAGGGTCGCGCCGGCGGATACGGCGTCATGGATCATGTCTTCCATGACCGGGATGCGGCGCTCGTTGGCGAGCGGGCCCATGCCGACGCCGTCTTCCAGGCCGTTGCCGACCTTGATTGCTTCGGCAGCCTTGACGAAGCCTTCCATGAACTTGTCGGCGATGCCGTCCTGCACGAGGAAGCGGGTCGGCGCGACGCAGACCTGGCCGGCGTTGCGGAACTTCGACATGGCGGTGATTTCGATCGCCTTGTCGAGATCGGCATCGTCGAAGATCATCACCGGCGCATGGCCGCCGAGTTCCATTGTGGCGCGCTTCATGTGCTTGCCGGCGAGTGCTGCGAGATGCTTGCCGACCGGGGTGGAGCCGGTGAAGGAGATCTTGCGGATGACCGGGTGGGCGATCAGGTATTCGGAAATCTCGGCCGGGACGCCGTAGACGAGGCCGATGACGCCGGCCGGAATGCCGGCATCGGCGAAGGCGCGGATGAGTTCGGCAGGCGATGCCGGGGTCTCTTCCGGAGCCTTGACGATGATCGAGCAGCCGGTGGAAACGGCAGCCGAGAGCTTGCGGACGATCTGGTTGATCGGGAAGTTCCATGGGGTGAAGGCCGCAACCGGGCCGACCGGGAACTTGATGGCCATCTGCTGCACGCCGCCGAAGCGGGCCGGGATGATCTGGCCGTAGGTGCGGCGGGCTTCTTCGGCGAACCAGTCGATCGTGTCGGCTGCGCCCATGATCTCCATCTTCGACTGGGCAAGCGGCTTGCCCTGTTCGCGGGTCATCATGTAGGCGATGTCGTCGGCGCGGGTGCGCATGATCTCGGCGGCCTTGCGCATCAGCTTGGAGCGCTCGAAGGCGGACGTGTCGCGCCAGACCTTGAAGCCCTTTTCGGCTGCTTCCAGCGCCAGATCGAGGTCGGCCTTGCGGGCATGGGCGATCTTGCCGATCACTTCCTCGGTCGCCGGGTCGGAAACGGGCAGGGTCTCGCCGCCGATGGCATCGCGCCATTCGCCGTTGATGAAGAGCTTTACGTCGGGATAGGTCTGCATGGTGTCCACTTTCGTTCAAGAAGTGCCAGATGCGCGGCAGGACGCCGCTGGCAGAGGGGTGGAGGGTTCCGGTTGCTGAGTTAAGACAAAGAGGCTGCACAATCAACGGTGCAGCCTTCAAAAAAAGTCATACTAATCGGATGAAAAATGATGCTGAGCCGGCGCGTCCCGATCAGAGGTAAGGCGGCGTGCAGGCGCCGACGATCTCGCAGCGTTCGCGGCCGACATTGCGGTAGCGATGGGGCAGGCGGCTGTTGAACAGGAAGGCGTCGCCGCGCTTCAGGATGCGGGTCTGGGTTCCGACCGTCAGTTCAAGCTCGCCGGCGATAACGACGCCGCCTTCCTCCGCCTCGTGGGCGAGCATGGTCTCGCCGGTATCGGCGCCGGGCTCGTAGAAGCTGTGGAAGATCTGGAGGCTGCGGGCTTTCGCGTCGCCGACCTGAAGCAGGGTCAGTTGGCCCGTGGACAGCGGCGTCAGTTCGTCGGCGCGGTAGAAGATCTGGTCGACCGGCGGCAGCGTCAGGGCGAAGAAATCGGTCAGCGGATAGTCGATCGCTTCGAGGATCTTTTTCAGTGAGGCGACCGAGGGGCTGACCTTGTTCTTCTCGATCAGGGAGACGAGCGAATGGGTGACGCCTGCCTTTACGGCGAGCGCCCGCTGCGAGAGGTCATGCTGTGTGCGGACTAGGCGAAGCCGGTCGCCGACATTGAACTCGCCCTCGGCTTCATCCGCGGCGTTATTCGTGGCGTGCATTTCTACGGAACGTCTTTCTTCATGCGTATCTGCCGCCGAACATCAGCGACGGCTCACTGATACACCCAGGATTCGGATTTTACCAATGACGAAAAAGGGTGTGGCGCGTGAGAGGAGGCGCAAATTGATGACGGATGAAATGAAGCCTGATCCAAATGGCTGCCGCCGGGTGTCGAAGGTCACCTGCCGGCCAGATGGTCGAACAGGCTCTGCTTGAGCGGTGCCAGTTCGGTGCCGGAGATGGCGCAGACGGAGAGATGCCGGGTTGCCCATGGGTCCGTCAGGCGCGTGATGGAAAGGCGGGAGGCACGCCTGTGGCGCCGTGCGATGGTCTCCGGCACGATGGCGATGCCGACACCTTCTCCGGCCGCGGTGCAGATCGCGTCGAAGCTGCGCAGCTTGATCCGGTATCGGAGCTTTGCGCCTATCCGTTCCGCTTGAGCGTCGATGTGATCCTGCAGCGCTCCGCCCGCCAGGCCGACGAAATGCTGGTCGGTCAGGCCGGACAGGCGGATTTCTTTTTCGACAGAAAGCCAATGCGTTGCATCGGATACGACGACGAGGCGGCTTAGTGCAAAAGGTTCGAGGATCAGCCCCTCATGGGCGAGGGCATCGGACAGGACGCCGATATCGGCAAAGCCTGCTGCCACACTGCGGGCGATCTCGTGGCTCTGCCGTTCGCGAAGCTCTATATCGACCTGCGGATGCGCGGCCATCCACGGCGAGAGCCGGACCGGCAGCATTTCGACGACGGCTGCCGTATTGGCGAGGACGCGGATCGTGGTGCGCAGTCCCTTGGCGTGCTCACCCAGTTCGCCGTGCATGAGTGCGACCTGGTCCAGGACTTTGCGGGCGTGGTGGGAGAGTGTCTCGCCGGCCTCGGTCATGGTGACGCCGCGGCGGCCGCGCTTGAGCAGGCGCACCTCTCCGGTCGCTTCCATCTCACGCAGCCGATCACTGGCGGCGGCCAGCGACAGCCCGACATCGGCTGCCCCGCGGGTGATGCTGCCGGCATCTGCAACGGCCAGGAACAGGCGAAGATCGGTCAGGTCGAAGCGCATGGAGGATATTCTAAAGCGGTAACAGCCTTCGGTCCAGCCGAAGGCTGGCTACGCCAAAGCCGCATTGTGAACATGGCTGGTGGGCGTATTCAGAGACCATGTACGAGTTTTCGCTCTCCCTGCTGCTCGCGGTGGTATTCACATTTTTCGTCGCCGGCACGGTCAAGGGCGTGACCGGCATGGGGCTGCCGACCGTGGCCATGGGCGTGCTCGGCGCGTTCCTTTCGCCGCTCGCGGCCGCGACCATGCTGATCGTCCCGTCATTCGTGACCAATGTCTGGCAGCTTTTGGCGGGGCCGAGCTTTGCCGGCATGATCCGTCGACTGGGGCCGATGATGGTGGCGATCGTGATCGGCACGGTGGCCGGCGCGTCGATGCTGACGGGCGGCGATACGCGCCTGACTACCGCTGCGCTCGGGATCGCATTGGTGTCCTATGCCGTCTACACGCTGGTCGCCAGGCCCTATCGCGTCAATCCCGCCTATGAGGGCTGGCTCTCTCCGCTGATCGGCCTGATAACCGGGCTCGTCACCGGGGCGACCGGCGTCTTCGTCATTCCGGCCGTGCCCTATATCCAGGCGCTGGGTTTCGAGAAGGACGATCTGGTTCAGGCGCTCGGGCTTTCCTTCACGGTATCGACCATCGCGCTCGCCATCGGCCTCGCTTCCCGCGGCGCGTATCAGCCCGACGGCATGGCAGTCTCGGCTCTTGCCGTCATTCCGGCGCTGATCGGCATGTGGGCCGGCCAGAAGGTCAGACAGGCCGTCAGCCCCGCCACGTTCAAGCGCTGGTTTCTCATCGCGCTCGCGGTGCTCGGTGCGGAGATGATGCTGCGCGGCTTCTGGTAACGGCGCGCCAGAGGATCGGATCACTTGGGAACTAAAAGCCGCAGGCGAGGCATTGGAAACCACCCCGATAGGAATATTCGGCTTTCCAGTAATGGCGATCGTTCAGTTCCGAATAGATCGTTTCCGGTGATGTCGTATAGGCTTCGGCGAAAGGGCGCGAGAGAATGACGAACAGTTTGCAAGTCGGAGGCCAATCGCCGACCGAAGCGATCCTGTTTCCTCGCCGCAATTCGGCGAGCAGAATGGCGTGGAGTTCGGGTGCCATCTGCGGAAGGTTGATAGTTTCGCTCATCAAGGTCGCTGCTGATTTGTCGATGGGCTCCCTACGGTATTGAATTCAGCTTTGGTGACAATGATCCGAATCCGTCAAGCGCCGCCATAATCGCTGATACCGTGCATAAAAAAGACCCGGCGCGCTTTCGCGGAGCCGGGCCAGCTGGGGAAAACTGGTGTCGGCGGCCTTTGGGCCGCAGTAAATGTCGATCAGAAGAATGCCTGGATGCCGGTCTGGGCGCGGCCGAGGATCAGGGCGTGGACGTCGTGCGTGCCTTCGTAGGTGTTGACCGTTTCCAGGTTCTGCGAATGGCGCATGACGTGAAATTCGATCTGGATGCCGTTGCCGCCGTGCATGTCGCGGGCCTGGCGGGCGATATCCAGCGCCTTGCCGCAATTGTTGCGCTTGACGATGGAGATCATTTCCGGCGCCATCCGGTGCTGGTCCATCAGCTGGCCGACGCGGAGCGAACCCTGCAGGCCGAGCGCGATCTCCGTCTGCATGTCGGCGAGCTTCTTCTGGTAGAGCTGCATGCCGGCGAGCGGTTTGCCGAACTGCTTGCGGTCCAGGCCATATTGACGGGCGCGGAACCAGCAGTCTTCGGCAGCACCCATGACGCCCCAGGAAATGCCGTAACGGGCGCGGTTGAGACAGCCGAACGGACCCTTGAGGCCCGAGACATTCGGCAGGAGCGCATCTTCGGTCACTTCGACGCCGTCCATGACGATCTCGCCGGTGATCGAAGCGCGCAGCGACAGCTTGCCGCCGATCTTGGGTGCCGACAGGCCCTTCATGCCCTTTTCCAACACGAAACCGCGGATCTCGTTGTTGTGGGCTTCCGACTTCGCCCAGACGACGAAGACGTCGGCGATCGGCGCGTTGGAAATCCACATCTTGGAACCGCGCAGGCGATAACCGCCCTCAATCTTTTCGGCGCGGGTCTTCATGCCGCCCGGATCGGAACCGGCATCCGGCTCGGTCAGGCCGAAACAGCCGATCATCTCGCCCGAGACGAGGCCCGGAAGATACTTTTTCTTCTGTTCGTCGGAGCCGTAGGCGAAGATCGGGTAGATGACGAGCGACGACTGGACGCTCATCATCGAACGGTAGCCTGAATCGATGCGCTCGATCTCGCGGGCGACGAGGCCATAGGCGACGTAGGAGGCGTTGGCGGCGCCGAATTCTTCCGGCAGCGTGACGCCGAGAAGGCCGGTCTGGCCCATCAGCCGGAACAGGCCGGCATCGGTCTGCTCGTCCAGATAGGCTTCCTGGACGCGGGGCAGGAGTTCGGCCTTGGCGAAGGCGGCCGCCGCATCGCGGATCATCCGCTCGTCTTCGGTCAGCTGGTCGTCGAGCAGGAAGGGGTCGTTCCAGGAAAAGGCCAAGGGATCCTCCGATGTTCCGTTCACGGAAATAGCAGTGTGGCTGCCGGATTACCCCGCCGATGCGGCGTGAACAAGGCCCGTTTACTCAAGCTGCCATGACGGATAGTAATAGGGCATGACGAACCTGTCGCGAAAACTCTTGCCCTCGACATCGGCGCTGGCCGCCTTCGATTCCGTTGCGCGGCTCGGCAGCTTTTCGACTGCAGCCGACGAGCTGTCTCTGACGCAAGGCGCCATCAGTCGGCAGGTTTCCGGGCTTGAGGAGCAGCTCGGCGTGATGCTGTTCGACCGCACAAGCCGCGGCGTGATGCTGACGCCGGCGGGTGCGGATTTTGCCAGAGCGATCGCCGGTGCGCTGGCGCAGATCCGTTCGGCCTCGCTGCATGTCATGACCAAACGGCATAGCGATCAGCTGAACCTCGCGATCCTGCCGACCTTCGGCACGCGCTGGCTGATGCCGCGCATTCCGCAATTCGTGGCGCGCCATCCCGAAATCACGCTGAACTTCGCAACGAGGATCGGCGTCTTCGATTTCGACCGGGACGGCATCGACATGGCGATCCATGTGGGTCAGCCGGAATGGCCGGGCGCCGACTGCACATTCCTGATGGACGAGATGGTGGGGCCCGTCTGCTCGCCGGCGTTTCTCGAAAGCCATCCCGTCAATCGGCCGGAAGACCTGATGCGCCTGCCGCTTCTGCACATGGCATCGCGGCCCGGCGCCTGGAAGCACTGGTTCGAGAGCCTGCACATCGCCTCGACGGCCGGCGAGGGTATGCGCTTCGAACAGTTCGGCAGTGTCGCCCAGGCCTGCATTGCCGGGCTCGGCGTGGCGCTTATGCCGCTGTTCCTCATCGATACGGAACTGGCGAGCGGGCAGCTGGTCGAGGCGTTTCCCCATCAGGTCGTCAGCCCCAGCGCCTATTATGCCGTGGCGCCGCAGGCCAAGAGCGAGTTCCGCCCGGTCGTGGCCTTCCGGGCGTGGCTGCTGGAGGAGGTGGGGCGGTACAGGCAGGAGATCGTCGCCTGGTAGCCCGAAGGCTTATAGTTTCGGTCTGATCGTCAGCCAATCGGTCGCGGCTTCGTAGGCCAGTGCCATGTCCAGCACGGCCTTGTCCGCCAATGGGCGGCCGATGATCTGGATGCCGTTCGGCAGGCCCTGTTCGCTGAAACCGGCCGGCATGGCGGCAACCGGCAGGCCGGCCATCGATGGGCCGATCACCACTTCCATCCATCGATGATAGGTATCCATGGTCTGCCCGGCGATGTCCTTCGGCCAGGGCGTTTCGGCGTCGAACGGAAAGACCTGGGCGGAGGGAAGGATGAGGTAGTCGTAGCGCTCGAACAGGGTCAGTACGTAATGATACCAGGCGGTGCGGCGCTTCGAGGCGAAGTGAACCTCGCGACCGGTCATGTCGAGGCCGCGCTCGATTTCCCAGATGATATCCTGCTTGACCTTCGCCCGCTTGGCAGGATCGCCATAGGTGTCACGCATGGCGTTGGCGGTGAGCCAGCTTCTCAGCGTCGTCCAGGATTGCCAGAGATCCGCCATGTCGAAGTCGGGCACGACATCCTCGACCGTACAGCCGAGGCGTTCGAAGACGGGCAGGGTCGAGCGGCAGAGGTCCAGCACGCCGGGTTCGAAGGGCAGGTATCCGCCGAGATCGCCGAGCCAGGCGATGCGGACGCCGGAAAAGTCACGACCGGCCTGCGGCGTCAGGTCTTCGGTCGGCAGCGACATCGGATCGCGCGGATCATAGCCGGCCTGGGTGGCCAGCAGCGCCGCCGTGTCGGCGACCGTGCGGCCCATCGGACCCAATGTGGAAAGCCGGCTGGAGAAGAGTTCGGGCTTCAGGACATTGGGGATGCGGCCGGCGCTGGGGCGGAAGCCGACGACGTTGTTGAAGGCGGCCGGATTGCGCAGCGAGCCCATCATGTCGCTGCCATCGGCGACTGGCAGGAGATGGGCTGCGAGTGCCGCCGCCGCCCCTCCACTCGAGCCGCCGGCGGTCTTCGAAAGGTCGTAAGGCGTCTTCGTCGTGCCGTGTACCGGATTGTAGCTCTGCGAGCCCATGCCCTGTTCGGGCGTATTGGTCTTGCCGATGACGATGGCGCCGGCATGCCTGATACGCTCGACCATTGCCTCGTCGCGATCGGGGACGAAATCGGCGAAAAGCGGCGAGCCGTAGGTGCAGCGGATGCCCGTTACTTCGCAGAGGTCCTTGATGGCGATCGGCATGCCGTGCATCCAGCCCTGCGAGGTGCCGCCGGCGAGCTCCCGGTCGCGTTGTGTCGCCTCGGCGATCAGCGTGTCCGCGTCGCGCAGGCTGACGATGGCGTTGATCGCCGGATTGAGCTTTTCGATCCTTGCAAGATAGGCCTGCATGACCTCGACGCAGGAGGCTCGACCATCGTGGATAGCCTCCGACAGAAGCATTGCGGAAAGTCCGGTGATCTCGTCTGCCTGCATGTTTTACCCCTCTTTTTTGCTGGGGCCGAATTCAATCGGTCGGGCGCGGCAAGTCAAGGCGATGCGGCGGAAATGACGTCGGTTGCCGCGGGCCGGAAAATCGTGGCGCAGTGGCCACAGTCATGCCACATCCGGTTGTATCGGGGTCGACAGAAGGGCCTGCTTTGGGTATTCATGATTAATCGTTTAATCACGCAGAACTCATGAACATCAACCGCCCTCTAGCCACGATGACTGCGATTGCCGAAGCGCTTGGCGTTTCCGCGGCGACGGTGTCGAACGCGCTTTCCGGCAAGGGGCGGGTCTCGGTCGATCTGGCGGCATCGATCAAGGCAAAGGCGGAAGAGATCGGTTATGTGCCGAGCCAGGCCGCCAAGGCGCTTCGGACCGGGCGCAGCGGCGTCATCGGTCTCGTGCTTCCCGATATTTCCAATCCTCTCTTTCCGCAGATTGCCCAGGCAATCGAGCATGCGGCGTCGGCTGCAGGCTATGCCGTCCTGATCGGCGACAGCCGCGGCCAGATTGCACGGCAGACCGAGGCGATCGCCCGGCTGCTGGAGCGCGGCGTGGACGGCGTGATCATCATTCCGCGGCGCGGTTCGCGGGTCGTTGATATCGGCGCGCCGGTCGCGATCATCGACAGCCCGTCCACACCCGGAAACACGGTTTCCGCCGATCACTGGGAGGGCGGCGTGCAGATGGGGCGATATCTCGCCTCGCTCGGCCACCGCCGCGTGCTGCTGATCGGCCAGAGCACGACGTCGAACGTGCAGGTGGACAGGCTCGGTGGCCTCAAAGCCGGGCTCGGGCCGGATGTCCGCCGCGAGACCCTCTGGGTCGAAAGGCGCGAGGCGGAGATCGGCGCCGGCCAGTGCCTCGGCCTTTCGGCGAAAGTCGCGGAAGGCTTTACCGCCTTTGCCGCCTCATCTGATCTCCTGGCACTTCGGGTGCTGACCGAACTGCAGCGCAGCGGCATCGATGTGCCTCGGCAGGCGAGCGTCAGCGGCTTCGACGATCTCGTCTGGTCGTCGGTGGTGACGCCGCAGCTGACGACGATGCGGCAGGATCTCGACCTCATTGCGCGCAACGCCGTCGCTGCGCTGGGCATCGGGATCGGCAACAAGGACACATCGGTCGCTGCCGCGCCGATGGCTGCGAACGGTGAGCGGATAGCGATGCAGCTCATCGTGCGCCAGTCGACCGCTGCCCCTGTGGCGGTTCCGGAAGAAATACAGAAGCGGGAGGAATCCGAGTGATCCAATTCCCGCAATCGAGCGTATATAGCGAAAAATCGATAAAGGTTATAGTTGTGACTATGAGGCGTGGGTGATGGGTATCTGGATCGACACCGATATGGGGTTCGACGATCTGGCGGCCATCATGGTCGCGGCACATGAAGGCATGGCCATCGACGGCGTGTCGCTGGTGTTCGGCAATGCGCCTCTTGCGCAGGTTCGTCGCAACGCGGCATCCGCTGCAGCTGCCTTCGTCTGGCCGTTTCCGATCCATGCCGGCCGGATGCTGCCGATATTCGGCAAGCTGGAGACGGCAGTCTCCATTCTGAGCGATGCTGGCATGCCGACCGCCGGCCAGGCCCTGCCTGAAGCACCGGATCATTTTCCCGAGGATGCGTTTCAGGCGCTGTGCGCATGGCTGGAAAAGAGCGAGGGCGAGTGCCGGATCCTGGCGCTCGGACCGCTCACCAATATCGCAGCTGTGGCGCTGGCGCGGCCGGATCTCGCAGCAAGGATCACCGACCTCACCTGGATGGGCGGTGGCCTGACGGCCGGAAATCATACGGCGTCGGCAGAGTTCAACGCTTTCGCTGACCCCGAAGCGGTGGCTATCGTGCTCGCCCATGGCATTCCGTTGCGCATGGTCGATCTCGACCTTTGCCGCAAGGTGCTATGCGCGCCGGAAGATGTGGATCCCGTGCGGGCCGCGGGCGGACGCAATGCCACGCTGCTGGCTGATCTGCTTGCCGGTTTCGTGGCGATCGCGACGAGCCGCGGGCGGCCGGCGATGGCGCTCTACGATGCCGTGGCCGCCGTGGCTTTTGCCCGTCCGGAACTCGTGGACTGGCGCGAGGCACGTATCGACATCGAGGTGGCGGGGCAGGTGACACGTGGCCGTACGGTCGTCGAAGTGCGGCCGGGACGCGGCGGAGAATTCAACGCACAGTTCGCCGCCGAAATCGACGTCGAAAAGGCCAAGGCCGTCATTCTCGAGACCCTGAGGGCGGAGGCGAGCTGGTGAAGGACATCCTAGCGACCGTCGCCGAATTCACCGATCCCTGCCTGCGCGACCGGGCGGTCGCCGCCGCGCGTGGCGACGCCCATTTCGACATACTGATCACCGGCGGCACCCTCATCGACATGGTGACCGGCGAGTTGAGACCGGCCGATATCGGCATTGTCGGACCGATGATTGCCAGCGTCCACGAGCGCGGCGCGCGCTCCGACGCCGAAAGGGTGATCGATGCGACCGGGACGTTTCTCTCGCCGGGACTGATCGACACGCATATGCATGTCGAGAGCTCGATGGTGACGCCGGCGACCTATGCGGAAACGGTCGTGCCGCGCGGTGTGACGACCGTTGTCTGGGATCCCCATGAATTTGCCAATGTCTGCGGCGTGGACGGCGTGGCATGGTCGGTCGAGGCGGTGAAGTCGCTGCCGCTTCGGGCGGTGGTCATGGCACCGTCCTGCGTGCCTTCCGCCCCGGGTTTCGAGGTGGCCGGCGCCGATCTCGATGCCGACGCGATCGACGAAATGCTGATGTGGCCGAAGATCGCCGGCCTTGCGGAAGTGATGAACATGCGCGGCATCGTCGACCGCGAACCACGCATGCGCGGCATCGTGCAGGCGGCGCTGGTGTCGGAAAAACTGGTCTCCGGTCATGCGCGCGGTCTTTCCGGGCCGGAGCTTGCCGCCTTCATGTCAGCCGGCGTTACCTCCGATCATGAGCTGACCTCGGCAGACGACCTGATGGACAAGCTGAGGGCCGGCCTGACGATCGAGATGCGCGGGTCGCACGACCATCTGCTGCCGGAATTCGTCGATGCCTTGAACACGCTCGGCCATCTGCCGCAGACGGTGACGCTCTGCACCGACGATGTGTTTCCCGACGATCTCGCCGATGGCGGCGGGCTGGACGACGTCGTGCGGCGGCTGGTGCGCTACGGCATGAAGCCGGAATGGGCGCTGCAGGCCGCGACGCTGAACGGCGCCGTCCGCATCGGCCGGGCCGATCTAGGTCTGATCGCCGCGGGCCGGCGCGCCGATATCGTGCTGTTCGAAGACCTTGCGGAGTTCCGCACCCGGGCGGTGGTGGCGAGCGGCCACATCGTTTCGCGCGACGGCGCGATGGCGATCGAAGTCCGCCGGATGGACCCCAATCCGCTGCGCCGCTCGGTAAAACTTCAGTTCCTGCAGGAAGACGATTTCAGACTTCGCTCGCAGGGCACCCAAGTCAGGATCGCGACCATAGATCGGCCGCGCTTCACGGCTTGGGGGCAGGCGGATGCGGCTGTCGAACACGGTTTCGTGGTACCCCCGGAGGGCACGGTGTTAATCGCCGTAACCCACCGCCACGGCCGTGCAGACAGCCGCACCCGTTTGGGTTTCATGAAGGGCTGGGGTACATGGCGCGGCGCATTCGCGACAACGCTTGCCCATGACAGCCACAACCTCACCGTCTTCGGCGTCGACCCGGAAGACATGGCGGCGGCGGCCAATGCGGTGATTTCTGCCGGCGGCGGCATGGCCGTGGCGCGCGAAGGCGAGGTGGTGGCGTTGCTGCCGCTGCCGCTTGCCGGTCTCGTTTCCGAGGCGCCGTTGCAGGAGGTCGCAGACGGGTTTCGCGAGGTGAGGGCCGTGATGGACGCGATCGTCGACTGGGAGCCGCCCTATCTGGTGTTCAAGGCCTGTTTTGGCGCGACGCTTGCCTGCAATGCCGGCCCGCACCAGACCGACCGGGGGATTGCCGACGTGTCGACCGGCACGCTATTGGAAAGCCCCATTCTGGAAGTTCTGGCCTGACGGGAGTTTTGATGCAGCCGCATGATTTCTGGCAGGAGATGCACCCGCCCGGCACGTTTGACGAGGCCGGGCCTTTCTCGGGGTTCTTTCCGGCCCGGCTGGACCGCGGCGAGCAGATCCGTCTGCCGATCCGGCCGCTTGCAGATGGCCAGCATGCGCTGGCATCGCTGATCATCAACCAGGCGAGTTTCGATGTGCAGGATGCGCTGGCGGCCGATCTCGCGCCGAAGATCGCGGCGCTCCGCCCCGAAGTGATCGTCGGCCTGCCGACGCTCGGCCTGACGCTTGCCGCGGCCGTCGCACGCATGCTCGGCTTTGCCCGCTACGTGCCGCTCGGGACGTCGAAAAAGTTCTGGTACGACGAGGCGCTGTCGGTGCCGCTTTCTTCCATCACCACGCCGGAGCAGCAGAAGCGCCTCTATGTCGATCCGCGGATGATGCCGCTGATCAAGGGCAGGCGGGTGGCGCTGATCGATGACGTGATCTCCTCCGGCACCTCGATCGTCTCCGGCCTGACGCTGATGACCTCGCTCGACATCGAGCCGGTGGCGATCGGCGCGGCGATGCTGCAGTCGGATCGGTGGGAGGGCAAGCTCGACGCGCTGGGGCCGCAGGGGCGTGGACGCGTGATTTCGTGTTTCAGGACGCCGATGCTGAAGAGGGCGGGTGAAGGGATGTGGTCGGCTTAATTGGGCTGGCCGGGCATGGGGAAAATACCCCCTCTGGCCTGCCGGCCATCTCCCCCACAAGGGGGGAGAAGACCCGCGGCTTCCACCTGCCTCGATTGAGCGTCAGCGGTGCGGCCGGGTTAAGCCCTCCCCCTTGTGGGGAGGGTTGGGAGGGGTCTTTCGTTTGGAGGAGCGAAGGCCCGATCACACTTCACCCTTGCGCATGCCTGTCGGCTGGCTAGGATCGGCGCGACCCACCCTAAGACGTATCATATTTTCAGGAAGATTTTGATGGAACTGGTGTTCGACGGCCATAACGACGTTCTGTTGCGGCTCTGGCGGAACATGAAGGCGGGGGCGGATCCCGTTGCGGAATTTTCGAATGGCACGCCGGAGGGGCATATCGATGCACCGCGGGCAAGGGAAGGCGGGCTCGCGGGCGGGCTCTGCGCCATCTACATTCCCTCCGGTGATCTGGTGCTCAAGGATCCCGACGCCAACGGCCATTACAACACGCCTCTTGCCGCTCCGCTCTCTTATGCGCCTTCGCTCGATATTGCGATGGAAAAGGCGGCGATCGCCGTGCGTCTCGACCGGGCCGGTGCATGGAAGCTCTGCCGCTCGACGGCGGATATCCGCCAGGCGATGAAGGACAATGTGTTCGCCGCCGTCCTCCATATGGAAGGCTGCGAGGCGATCGATCCGGATCTCGACAATCTCGACGTGTTCTATGCCGCCGGGCTTCGCTCGCTCGGCCCGGTCTGGAGCCGCCACAACATCTTCGGCCACGGTGTGCCCTTTGCCTTTCCGATGACCACCGATACGGGACCGGGTCTTACCGAGCGCGGCTTCGAACTGGTCAAGGCCTGCAACCGGCTCGGCATCCTGATCGACCTGTCGCATATCACCGAGAAGGGCTTCTGGGATGTCGCCAAGACATCCGACCAGCCGCTGATCGCCAGCCATTCCAACGCCCATGCCCTGACGCCGGTGGCGCGCAACCTGACCGACCGCCAGATGGATGCGATTAAGGACAGCGGCGGGCTCGCAGGCCTGAACTATGCCGTCACCATGCTGCGCACCGACGGGCTAGACAACAAGGACACGCCGCTTTCGGCCATGGTGAGCCATGTGAATTACATGGTCGAGCGCATGGGCATCGATCATGTGGCAATCGGATCGGACTTCGACGGCTGCACCGTGCCGAAGGATATCCGCGATGCGGCGGGCAACCAAAATCTGGTTGCAGCCCTAAAATCCGAGGGGTACGCTGGCGACGATTTGGCCAAGCTTTGCCGCGAGAACTGGTTGCGGGTTCTCGGCCAAGCCTGGCACGAATAACGGCCCGCAACGGGTCGAAAAATACGAGCAAATGAAAACAGGGGAACTGATCATGCTCCATTCACTCCGTCATTCCGTGCGCGTTCTGTCCACGGGTGTCGCGCTCTCCATCATGCTGGTCGCGGCGCCGCAGGCCTTTGCCGCGACGCCGGCCGATACGCTGGTCGAAGGCTTTGCGATCGACGACATCATCACCATCGATCCGGGCGAGGCCTTCGAGCTTTCGACTGCGGAAGTGACGGCAAACAGCTACAGCAAGCTCGTCATGCTCGATCCGGCGGATACGTCGAAGGTGGTCGGTGATCTGGCCGCGAGCTGGACGGTATCCGACGACGGCATGACCTATACGTTCAAGCTGAAGCCGGACCTGAAATTCGCTTCGGGCGGGCCGCTGACGGCCGAAGACGTGGCATTCTCCTTCGAACGCGCCGTCAAGCTCGACAAGTCGCCGGCCTTCCTCATCACCCAGTTCGGCATCACCGGCGACAACGTGACGGAAAAGGCAAAGGCATCCGCGCCGGATACCTTCACCTTCACCGTCGACAAGCCTTATGCGCCGAGCTTCGTCTTGAACGTCCTGACCGCCACGGTTGCTTCCGTCGTCGAAAAGGCGGTGGTGATGCAGCACGCAAAGGCCATGACGCCGTCTGACGACTACAAGTATGACACCGACTTCGGCAATGAATGGATGAAGACCGGCTTTGCCGGTTCCGGCCCGTACAAGGTGCTGGCATGGCGCGCCAACGAGGCCGTCATCATGGAAGCCAACCCGAACTATTACGGCGAAGCGCCGAAGCTGAAGCGCGTCATTTACCGCCACATGAAGGAAAGCTCGGGCCAGCGCCTGGCGCTGGAAAACGGCGATATCGACGTGGCGCGTAATCTCGAGCCGGGCGACGTGGATGCCGTCTCCAAGAAGGAAGGCCTGTCGGTGACCTCGGCACCTAAGGGCACGGTTTATTATTTCAGCCTCAACCAGAAGAACGAGAACCTCGCCAAGCCTGAGGTGATCGAGGCCTTCAAATATCTGGTCGATTATGACGCGATCGGTGCGACGCTGATCAAGGGCATCGGCGAGATCCACCAGACCTTCCTGCCGAAGGGCCAGCTCGGCGCGCTGTCCGACAACCCGTACAAGCTGGATGTCGCCAAGGCGAAGGAACTGCTGGAAAAGGCGGGCCTGAAGGACGGCTTCACCGTGAGCATGGACGTGCGCAACACCCAGCCGGTGACGGGCATTGCCGAAAGCGTGCAGCAGACGCTGGCGCAGGCCGGTATCAAGCTCGAGATCATCCCGGGCGACGGCAAGCAGACGCTGACCAAATATCGCGCCCGCACCCACGACATTTATATCGGCCAGTGGGGTTCGGACTATTTCGATCCGAACTCGAACGCCGAGACCTTCACCGTCAACCCGGACAATTCCGACGAGGGCAAGAACAAGACGCTCGCCTGGCGCAATGCCTGGGATGTGCCGAAGGAATTGTCCGACGCCGGCAAGGGGGCGCTTCTCGAAAAGGATGCCGCAAAGCGCGTGGCCATCTATGAGGACCTGCAGAAGAAGGTACTGGCGCAGAGCCCGTTCGTGATCGTCTTCCAGCAGACGGAAGTCGCCGGCTATTCGTCGAAGCTGAAGGACTACAAGCTCGGCCCGAGCTTCGACACCAACTTCGTCTATCCGGTGTCGAAGGAATAGTTGCGGCGTATTTGGAAAAGACCCCTCCCAACCCTCCCCACAAGGGGGAGGGCTTAACCCGGCAGCACCACCGAAGCCTCAATTGAGCCGAAGTGGGTGCCGCGAGTCTTCTCCCCCTTGTGGGGGAGATGGCCGGCAGGCCAGAGGGGGACTTTCTCGATGCGATAGCTATGGGGCCCGATCCGAGCCAGGCGTGACGGCTCGAGGGCGCCATATCCTTTCAATTCTCTCAAGGAGAACTCCTTGACGCTTACCGATACGACGGCAGTGACGCGGCGCACGAGGCGTCGTGCTTCCTCCTTCGGGATGGCGGTGGTCCGTTTCGTGGTCACGGTCGTCACCACCTTTCTCGGCCTTCTGGCCGTCACCTTCTTCATCGGCCGCGTCGTGCCGATCGATCCGGCGCTCGCGATCGTTGGCGACCGTGCGCCTGCCCATGTGGTGGAGCGGGTGCGCGAGGAGCTGGGCTTGAACCTGCCGCTCTACCAGCAGTTCTGGATCTATATAAAACAGGCGCTGAGCGGTGATTTCGGCACGTCGGTGCTGACCACCAATCCGGTCATGGCCGATATCGCCCGGGTGTTTCCGGCAACGATCGAGCTTGCGACGATCGGCACCATCATCGGTGCGCTGATCGGCGTGCCGCTCGGCGTGTTGGCTGCCGTCAAGCGCGGCTCGTTCGCCGACCAGATCGTCCGGGTCATCGGGCTGATCGGTTATTCGGTGCCGATCTTCTGGCTGGGCTTACTGGCGCTGGTGCTGTTTTATGCCAAGCTCAACTGGGTCGCCTATCCGGGACGGATCGACATCGTCTACGAATACACGTTCACGCCGGTGACCGGCTTCTATCTGCTCGACGCGATCTGGCAGGCGCAGTGGGACGTGGCGCTCGACCTGTTCCGCCACATCATCCTGCCCGGCGGGCTGCTCGGCTATTTCTCGCTCGCCTATATCAGCCGAATGACGCGGTCCTTCATGCTGAACGAGCTGCAGCAGGAATATGTTGTGGCCGCCCGTGCGAAAGGCCTATCGGAGACGCGGATCATCTGGTTTCATGCGCTGCGCAATGCCGCGGTGCCGCTGGTGACGGTGATCGCGCTCTCCTATGCCGGGCTGCTGGAAGGCTCGGTGCTGACCGAGACGATCTTCTCCTGGCCGGGGCTCGGGCTCTACATCACCAACTCGCTGCAGAATGCCGACATGAATGCCGTGCTCGGCGGCACGATCGTCATCGGTGCCGTGTTCATCACCATAAACATATTGTCCGATCTGCTTTACCGGACCTTGGACCCGAGGACGAAAAGCCGATGAGTGCGCCCCCTCTGCAAATTGGCGACAATCTCAAGCCTTACAGCCGCGACTGGCTGCTGTCGGAACAGCCGACATCGCGGCATCAGGCCCGGCTCGGCCGCGCCTATGTGATCTGGCGGCGGTTTTCCGCCAACCGGCTGGCGCTTGCCGGTCTGGGCATCATCGTCCTGCTCGTCCTCGTCGCGATCTTCGCGGATGTGCTGGCACCGCATAATCCGGTGCAAGGCGACCTGATGAATGCGCGGCTGCTGGCGCCGGGCACATCGGGCTATCTGCTCGGCACCGACGACCAGGGGCGTGACATCCTCTCGCGGCTGATCCACGGCTCGCGGCTGACGCTTTTTGTCGTCGTGCTGGTGGCGATCATCGCGGCACCCGTCGGGCTGATCATCGGCACGGTGTCCGGTTACGCTGGAGGCTGGGTAGATGCGGTGCTGATGCGGATAACCGACATCTTTCTGGCCTTTCCGAAGCTCGTGCTGGCGCTGGCGCTGGTGGCGGCCCTTGGGCCTGGCATCGAGAATGCGGTGCTTGCCATCGCCGTCACCTCATGGCCGCCCTATGCGCGTATTGCCCGCGCCGAGACGATGACGTTCCGCAATTCGGAATTCATCTCGGCGGTGAAGCTGATGGGGGCATCGCCGTTCCGCATCGTTTTTCGCCATGTCATGCCGCTCTGCCTCTCCTCGCTGATCGTGCGCGTCACGCTCGACATGGCGGGCATCATTCTGACCGCCGCCGGTCTCGGCTTCCTCGGCCTCGGTGCGCAGCCGCCGCTGCCGGAATGGGGCGCGATGATCGCCTCGGGCCGCCGTTTCATTCTCGACCAGTGGTGGGTGGCGGCGATGCCCGGTGCGGCGATCCTAATCGTCAGCCTCGGCTTCAACCTGCTCGGCGACGGTCTTCGCGATGCGCTCGACCCGAAGGAGGCCGGGCAATGAGTGAGGTCCTACTTACGGTCGACGACCTGCGCGTTACCTTTCCGACCCGGACCGGCGAGATCGAGGCGGTGCGCGGTGTGTCATTTACGCTCGGTCGCGAACGACTGGGCATCGTGGGCGAAAGCGGATCGGGCAAGTCGCAGACCGGCCGGGCGATCATGGGGCTGACGCCGCGCCATGCGAAGATCACGGCCAAGACGCTGAATTTCGCCGGGCGCGATCTGTTGAAAATCTCCGACAAGGAACGGCGCGACATCCGCGGAAAGCGGATCGGCATGGTGCTGCAGGATCCGAAGTATTCGCTGAACCCGGTGATGACGATCGGCCGGCAGATCATCGAGACGCTTCGGACCCATGAGAGGGTTTCGACATCCGAGGCGAAGGCGCGGACGCTCGCCATGCTGGAGGCGGTGCAGATTCGCGATCCGGAACGGGTGTTTTCGCTCTATCCGCACGAGGTTTCCGGCGGCATGGGGCAGCGGGTGATGATCGCGATGATGCTGATCTGCGGCCCGGAACTGTTGATTGCCGACGAGCCGACCTCTGCCTTGGATGTGACCGTGCAGCTCGAAGTGCTCGGCATTCTCGACAAGCTGGTCGCCGAGCGTGGCATGGGGCTGATCTTCGTGTCGCATGACCTGCGGCTTGTCTCGTCCTTCTGCGACCGGGTGCTGGTCATGTATGCCGGGCGCGTGGTGGAGGAACTGCCGTCGGCGGATCTGTCCAAGGCGCAGCATCCCTACACGCAGGGGCTCTTGAACTGCCTGCCGGTGATCGGGTCCGACCGGCATCCGCTGCCCGTTCTCGACCGCCAGAAGGAGTGGGCGCTATGACGGCCGTGCTTTCCGTCCGTGATATGGTCGTCCGCTTCGACGAGTTTCTGGCGCTCGACCATGTGTCGCTCGATGTGGCGGCCGGCGAGAGTTTCGGCATCGTCGGGGAAAGCGGTTCGGGTAAGTCGACATTGCTGCGGGCTGTCGCGGGTCTGAACGCATTCGAGGCTGGGTCGCTGAGCATCAACGGCCAGTCCTATTCCGGCCGCAGCCGGTCGAAAGAGTTCTACCGCACCGTCCAGATGGTGTTTCAGGACCCTTACGGCTCGCTGCATCCGCGCCAGACGGTGGACCGATTGCTGCTCGAGCCACTGGCGATCCACGGGTTCGACAATGTCGACCGACGGATCATGCGGGCGCTGGACGAGGTGGGGCTGGGCTCCGGTTTCCGCTTCCGCTATTCGCACCAGCTTTCCGGCGGACAGCGGCAGCGCGTGGCGATCGCCCGGGCGCTGATCCTCGAACCCAAGGTGCTGCTGCTCGACGAGCCGACGTCTGCGCTCGATGCCTCGATCCAGGCGGAAATCCTCAACCTGCTGGAACAGGCGCGCCGCGACCGCAACCTCACCTTCGTGATGGTCAGCCACGATCTCGGCGTGATCCATCACATGTGCGGACGCCTTGCCGTGATGAAGTCCGGCAAGGTGGTGGAGACGGTGGCAGCCGATGCGCTGGAGAAACGGGATTTCTCTGCCGACTATACGCGCCAGCTTCTCGTCGCCAGCGAAGGTTTTCGCCGCGTCTAGCATCCGTTTCGGCAGGTTCGGAACTGTGGGAGACGGCGCGAATGGGCATTGTGTGCAATTGCGAAATGTCCTTAGATTGCGCCAACAAGGCTGCACTCAGCGAATAGTGGGGAACGATAGAATGCAGAATGGTATCTCCTGGGGAGCCCTCGGGGCGGCGATTTCCCGACGCGGCGTGATGGCGCTCGCGCTTGCCGCCGGTGTCTCGTTTGCCGCGCCTTACGCGCAGGCAGCGCCGAAGACGGCGGTGACGATCGGTATGGCGGTGGAGCCGGGCGGCCTCGACCCGACGATCGGCGCGCAGGTGATGATCGGGCAGGTGACCTGGCAGAACGTCTTCGAAGGCCTGACGACCATCGACAAGGACGGCAAGGTGCAGCCGCAGCTCGCTGAGAGCTGGGACGTCGCGCCGGACGGCAAGACCTATACGTTCAAGCTGCGTGACGGCGTGAAATTCCACAATGGCGTCGCCTTCGACAGTTCGGTCGCCAAGTTCACGCTCGACCGCGCCCGCGGTGCCGACAGCGTCAATCCGCAGAAGCGTTATTTCACCTCGATCGACACGATCGAGACGCCGGATGCCTCGACGCTGGTGCTCAAGCTGAAACATCCGACCGGAAGCCTGCTCTACTGGCTCGGCTGGCCCGCGGCCGTGATGGTGGAGCCTTCGACGGCTGCGGAGAACAAGTCCAACCCGGTGGGTACCGGGCCGTTCACCTTCGGCAGCTGGGCCAAGGGTGTGAAGGTCGACCTGAAGAAGAGTGCCGACTACTGGAACAAGCAGGTTTCGGTGAAGCTGGAGACGGCCTCGTTCCGCTTCATCAACGATCCGCAGGGGCAGTCGGCGGCGCTGACGGCAGGCGACGTCGATGCGTTTCCGGAATTCGGCGCGCCGGAACTCGTCTCCTCCTTCGAGGGCAGCGACAAGCTGGCGACCGTGATCGGCAATACCGAGCTCAAGGTCGTGGCGGGGATGAACAATGCCCGCAAGCCTTTCTCCGACAAGAAGGTTCGCCAGGCGCTGATGATGGCGGTCGACCGGGCGATGGTGGTGGAAGGCGCGTGGTCCGGCCTCGGCACGCCGATCGGCAGTCACTACACGCCGAACGATCGCGGCTACAAGGACCTGACCGGCGTCTACCCCTATGATGCCGAAAAGGCCAAGGCGCTGCTGGCGGAGGCCGGTTATCCCGACGGCTTCTCTTTTACCATCAAGGCGCCGCAGATGGCCTATGCGCAGCGGTCGTCGCAGATCCTGCAGGCGCTGTTTGCCGAGATCGGCGTGACGATGGACATCCAGACCACCGAGTTTCCGGCGAAATGGGTGGCGGACGTGCTGAAGGCGGCCGATTACGACATGACCATCGTCGCCCATGCCGAGCCAATGGACATCGATATCTACGCCCGCGATCCCTACTACTTCAACTACAAGAATCCGGCCTTCAACGAAGTGCTGGAAAAGGTCGAGGCGACGGCCGACCCGGCGGAGCAGGACAAGCTCTACGGCGAGGCACAGACCATTCTCGCCGACGACGTGCCGGCGCTGTTCCTGTTCGTCATGCCGAAGCTCGGCATATGGGACAAGAAGCTGAAGGGTCTGTGGGAAAACGAACCGATCCCGTCGAACGTGCTGACCGAGGTGCATTGGGAAGAGTGAGGGCGTTGGCTTCATTCACGTCTGCCAGCCGGCGGATGAGGGGCAGGGGCATGTCGGAAGTTGCTGCGCAAGCTTTTCAATGGCTGAAAGGAACTGATGTCGGCGCGGCATACCGATCTCCCCCCTTGTGGGGGAGATGCCCGGCAGGGCAGAGGGGGGTGTCGCCTCATACTCGCACGCCGAATTCGCTGGACCACCCCCCTCTGTCGGCTCTGCCGACATCTCCCCCACAAGGGGGGAGATCGGGAGTGCGCGTTTTATGATCTCCATCCTCATCCGCCGCATCGTCAGCCTTGTCGTCACGCTGCTCGTCGTGTCGCTCATGATCTTTTCCGTCATGAACCTTCTGCCCGGTGATCCGGCGGCGATCATGCTGGGGACCTCGGCGACGCCGGAGACGTTGGCGGCGTTGAGGGCGCAGATGGGGCTCGATGAGCCGATCGTCGTGCGATATGTCGCGTGGCTCACGGGCATGGCGCAGGGCGATCTCGGGCAGTCCTATACCTATGGCGTGCCGGTGGCCGGCCTGATCGCCGAACGGCTGGTCGTGACGCTACCGTTGGCCTTGATGGCGGTCGTCATTTCGGTCGGCATCGCTGTGCCGCTCGGCGTTGCGGCTGCGCGGCGGCATAACGGGCTGTTCGACCATATTGCCGGGGCGATTTCCTATGCCTCTATCGCGGTGCCAGCCTTCTGGGTGGGGCTGCTCCTGATCATCGCCTTTTCCACCAATCTCGGCTGGATGCCGGCCGGCGGGTTTCCGGGCTGGGACGCCGGATTGCTCGCCGGGCTGCAGGCATTGCTGATGCCGGCGATTGCGCTGGCGTTGCCGCAGGCAGGCGTGCTGACGCGGGTGGCGCGCAGTGCCGTGCTGGAGGTGATGAACGAGGATTTTGTCCGCACCGCGCGCGCCAAGGGCCTGAGCGAGCGGCTTGCTGTGTGGCGCCATGCGCTGCCCAATGCGCTGGTTCCGGTCGTCACCATGATCGGCCTGCAGTTCACATTCCTGATTGCCGGCGCGGTGCTGGTGGAGAATGTCTTCAACCTGCCGGGGCTCGGACGGCTTGCCTATCAGGCGCTGTCGCAGCGCGACATCATCGTCATGCAGGATGTGGTGCTGTTCTTCTCCGCGCTTGTCATCATCATCAACTTCCTCGTCGACCTTGCCTATCTGGTGATCGACCCGCGGCTGAGGGTGGCGACGTGATGGCAGGCATCTTCCGCCGTCCGGTGCTCGCGATCGGTCTCGTCATCACGCTTTCGCTGGTTGCCGTGGCGTTGCTCTCGCTCGTCTGGACGCCGTCGCTGCCCTCGAAGATGAACATCGTGCAGCGGCTGAAACCGCCGCTTGGGCCGGGAGGGCTGCTCGGCACCGACCAGTTCGGCCGCGATGTCATGTCCATGCTGATGGTGGGCGCGTGGAATTCGTTGTCCACCTCGTTCCTGGCGGTGGCGCTCGGGGCGACGGTCGGCTCGGCGATCGGGGTGCTTGTCGCGATGAAGCGCGGCTGGCTGGAGCTCATCACGATGCGCGGCTGCGACATCATCTTCGCCGTGCCGCCCATCCTTTCGGCGATGATGCTCGGGGCCTTTCTCGGCTCCGGCCGGTTTACCGCCGTCATCGCGATTGCCGTCTTCATGGTGCCGGTCTTCGCACGCCTGACGCTTGCCGCCGCCAAGCAGATCTGGGCGCGCGACTATGTGATGGCGGCGATCGGCATCGGCCGGTCGAACGGCAGGATCACGCTGGTCCACATCCTGCCGAATATTTCCAACCAGATCATCGTGCAGGTGGCGATCCAGCTTGGTCTCGCAATTCTCACCGAAGCAGGTTTGTCCTTCCTCGGGCTCGGCATGCCGCCGCCGGCGCCAACATGGGGGCGGATGCTTGCGGACAGCCAGACTTTCTTTGCGCAGGCGCCCTGGCTTGCGATCCTGCCGGGCCTTGCGATCGCGCTTGCCGTGCTTGGCCTCAACATGCTGGGCGACGGTCTGCGCGACGTGCTCGACCCGCGCACGAGGACCTGATTACAGACAAAAAATACTCCGGGAACATTGCCATGCACGAGCTTTTGAAACTGAGCATTCGAGATGTCCTCGCCCTATATCGCGGGCGCAAGCTCTCGCCCTCGGAATATTGGGAGGTGGTGGAGGCACGCGTCGCGGCTTTCGAGCCGGACGTCAGGGCGCTCTATCTCTACGATCCGGAAAGCGCACGCGTCCAGGCAAAGGCTTCGACCGAACGCTGGATGAAGGGTGCGACCCTCGGCGTGCTGGACGGCATTCCCGTCACCATCAAGGAACTGATCGCCACCAAGGGCGATCCGGTGCCGATGGGGACGGCGGCGGTCGAGCTGAAGCCGGCCGAGGTGGATGCGCCGATCACGACGCGGCTGAAGGAAGACGGCGCGGTGATCTTCGCCAAGACGACATGTCCGGACTACGGCATGCTGAGCTCGGGCCTGTCGAGTTTTCATCCGCTCAGCCGCAACCCCTGGGACCTGACGCAGAATCCGGGCGGATCGAGCGCCGGCGCTGCGGCTGCCGCCGCGGCGAGTTTCGGGTCGCTGCATATCGGTACGGATATCGGCGGATCCGTGCGCCTGCCGGCAGGCTGGACGGGTATTTTCGGCTTCAAGCCGAGCCATGGGCGCATTCCGGTCGATCCCTATTTCGTCGGCCGCTGCGCCGGGCCGATGACGCGCACCGTCGAGGATTCGGCGATCGCGATGGCGACGCTCTCGCGCACTGATCTGCGCGACGGCACCTGCATGGAGCCCAACGCGCTCGACTGGCTGGATTTCGACATCGACGTGAAGGGCATGAAGATCGGGTTGATGCTCGATGCCGGCGTCGGCCTGCCGCTCGACGACGAGGTGCGCGGCGCGGTGGTCGCTGCAGCCAAGCGTTTCGAGGAGGCCGGGGCCGAAATCATTCCAGTTGCGCCGGTCATGACGCGGGCGATGCTCGACGGGCTCGACAATTTCTGGCGCGCGCGCTTCTGGGGCGATATCGAGAACCTGCCGGGAGAGCGGATGGCGCTGATCCTCCCTTATATTTTCGAATGGGCGAAAGGCGGCGCCCATGTCTCCGGCGTCGATGCGGTGCGGGGCTTCAATCAGACGATCGAGATGCGCAAGGCCTGCGGCAAGCTATTCTCCACTGTGGATGCAGTGATTTCGCCGACCAACCCGATCGTCTCCTATCCGGCCGACTGGGCATCGCCCACCAACGACCCGGCGCGGCCATTCGAACATATCGGTTTCACCGTGCCGTGGAACATGTCGGAACAGCCGGCCACCTCGATCAATTGCGGTTTCTCGCGCTCCGGCATGCCGATCGGCCTGCAGATCGTCGGGCCGCGTTTCAACGACCTGCGGGTGCTGAAACTGTCGCGCGCCTTCGAGCAATGGATCGGTGGCGTGGCGAATTGGCCGGAGCCTTGCGGTCGAGCCTAAATGGGCTCCTACCGCTAATATAAAATACTCTCAGATGGGAACAATCGCGGTATCGCCGCGTTCCCCGGATGCAGCCGAATTATCGGTCATCGGGCGCTGCATCGAGTTGCGCGCCGCACAAGGAGACGAAGAATGAGAGGCATCCTTTTGTGGGCCGTGGGAGTTCCGATCCCCATCATCCTTCTTCTCTACGTATTCCACTGGATTTGACCCTTCGCAAAGCCGAGGGTCCGCAAGTTCGCAACAATCATTCGACCAATCAGGAGATCGTTATGCCCGCAACGTCATCGACCACCGAATTTTCCCGCACCGGCAACGGCTCTTCCTCTGCCTCGACCAAAGATATCGAAGTGCAGCTGCAGCAGCTGCGTGAAGACATTTCCGCGCTCGCCAAGACCGTTGCCGCCGTCGGCAACGAGAAGGCGACCGAAGTGAAGGGCAAGGCAAAGCGCGCCGCAGCCGACGCCACCGACGCGTCCTATCAGATGGTTGAAGCCGCCAAGAGCCAGGCTGTCAGCCTCGAGCGTGACCTTGAGCGCCAGATCCGCGCCAACCCGATCCAGTCGGTCGCCATTGCCGCCGGCGCCGGCTTCCTCTTCGCGCTTCTGTCCCGCCGCTAATGCTGACGGCACTGGGACCGCTGCTGGCATCCTTCATAGCGACGGATGTGGCGGCGATGAAGCGGAAGTTCAGGCGCAACGCGATCCTTTACGGGATCGCGCTCGTGCTTTTCCTGACGACCTACGTGCTGCTGGTCGCAGCGCTTGCCGTCTATCTCGGCACGTTGTGGGGTACGCTTGCAGCACTTCTCGTGATGGCGGGCGGTGCTCTGCTGCTGGGGCTGATCATGCTGATCAGCGTGGCGATCGCCAACAGCGCCGAGGAAAAGCGCCGGCGCGAGGCTGCGGCCGCCAACAGCAACCGGGCACTCGTAATGACCGCTGCCGTTTCCGCACTGCCCATCCTGATGAAGTCGAAACCCCTGCTGCTGCTTGCCGCAGTGGGCGGGCTCGGTTTCCTGGCGATGAAGGGAACGGGATCCAAGCAAGGTCCGCCGCCTGCGGAGTGATCAGGTGGGAAACCGAGCCTGCCGAAATGATAGGAAAGCCGCCTCAACGGGCGGCTTTTTCATTGGGCGGAAGGGCTACTCGGTCTCGTCCCAGAAATCCCAATTGTCGTTTGCCGGTTCTTCGGTGTCCGACTGAGCGGAAGAAGGTGCGTCCGTCTTCACCACCCTAGAGGGTGTGCGAAGGATGGGGCGGCTGTTTTCGGGTACGTTCTTCACCCCTTCCTTGGGGCGCTGGCGATAGGTTCGCCTACATGATCGAAGCGTGTTTATCCTGCGTCTGCCCATGTCTTGCCCTCAAGTGTGGGGCAGTTGTCCGATGCCAGGTGAGCGACGGCAAGCGAATGCTTACCAGGTGGTTATGAGGTAAGGTTAATGGGGCTTCAGGCGTGCCACGCTGATACGCAAAGGGAAGGCTGTGCCACTGCGTGCAACAAAAAGGCCGCGGAAACCGCGGCCTTTTCGAATTTTCATGAATCGGAGATCAGCTGCCGAAAGCGCGGGCAGTGATGGCGGCGTCGCCGGCATCGGGGCCGTAATCGCCTTCGCCGGAAACGCCCAGCACTTCCTGCAGGCGGCTGCGGGCGCGGGAGACACGGCTCTTGATCGTGCCGACGGCGCATCCGCAGATCTCGGCGGCCTCCTCATAGGCAAAGCCCGCGGCACCGACTAGGATGATCGCTTCGCGCTGGTCATCCGGCAGCTTGTCAAGCGCCTTGCGGAAGTCCTGAAGGTCGAGGCGGCCATACTGTTCCGGATGAACCGAGAACCGTTCCGAGAAGAGGCCGTCCGTATCCTGCACCTCACGGCCGCGCTTGCGCATCTGGCTGTAGAACTCGTTGCGCAGGATCGTGAACAGCCAGGCCCGCATGTTGGTGCCGGCGGTGAAGCTCTTCTGGTTTGCCCAGGCCTTCATGATCGTGTCCTGAACCAGATCGTCAGCCTTGTCGTGGCGTCCGGTCAGGGACACCGCGAAAGCGCGCAGGTTCGGCAACGATGCAAGAAGGTCGCGCTTGAAAACGCGATCGTCAGTCTCTTGCTGGGTGCTCATTTTGCATCCACCGCCTTGGCTGCGCTGGCCTTGTGCGCATTTTCGGCTTCTTCGAGACGTTCGAGCAGGTCCAGAAAGCGATCCGGGATGCCTTCTTCCTGTACGGCTTCATAGAATTCCTTGAGCTTCCGAGAGATAGAAGCATTCGGGGCCAAGGATCCTGGCTTTATCTGAGGGGTCTGGGCTGTGGTCATATCATGCTTTTTTCTGGTCTCGTCACTCATCACGCGGGCGCCTGCTTGCAATTCGTCGGGAGGAAAATGCTCGAGACGAAAAAAAGTTCCGTCTTGCGGAACTTATTTTGCACCCCCACGTTAATGACAGGTCAATTGCCCGTTGGGCCTAGGGGAGAATTTGTATGTCACTCACCACACGCGTTGCGTCTCACCTTCCGTATCTGCGGCGGTATGCTCGTGCAGTAACCGGATCGCAGACGTCAGGAGACGCATATGTGGCGGCAGTTCTGGAAGCGCTAATCGCGGATGTTTCCATATTTCCGGAATCGTCCAAGGATCGCGTTTCGCTTTATAAACTCTTTGTCGCAATTTTTGGTTCCACCGCCATCGAGATTCGTCCGATCGAATCGCCGTTCGCGTGGGAACAGCGAGCCGCCGCCAACCTGTCGTCCATCCCCTCGCAGGCGCGCCATGCGTTCCTTCTGGTCTCGGTCGAAGGCTTCACCGTCGATGAAGCCGCTGAAGTGCTGGATGTCAGTGTTTCCGACGTGAACCGTCTGCTGGACGAGGCGTCGCGTGAAATCTCCCGCCAGGTCGCGACCGATATCATGATCATCGAGGACGAGCCGCTGATCGCGCTCGACATCGAGCAGATGGTTCAGGATCTCGGCCACCGCGTGACCGGCATTGCCCGCACCCACAAGGAAGCGGTGTCGCTGTTCCAGTCTTCCAAGCCGAAGATGGTTCTGGCCGACATCCAGCTTGCCGATGGCAGCTCGGGCATCGACGCCGTCAACGAGATCCTGAAGGCTTCCAGCGTTCCGGTGATCTTCATCACCGCGTTCCCTGAAAGGCTGCTGACCGGCGAGCGGCCGGAGCCGGCATTCCTGGTCACGAAGCCGTTCAACCCGGATATGGTCAAGGCGTTGATCAGCCAGGCGCTGTTCTTCAACGAAGCGGTCAAGGCGGCAGCGTGAGCTGCCCCTTGTCGTGGCGTTTTTCTGGAACATATTCATCGAGGCGGGGTTCTGCCGTGACCGTGAAAGCGGCACGCAGGCTCTCGTCTCAAACCTTTGTATTCTATCCCTTGATGATGGTCTGAGGTTGCGGGAATGGGCGTCATGAGGCGCCGCCCGGCGTGTTCGGTACTCCCTGAAGGGTATCGGTAGCGCGAAGGCATCGGACCGCCCCGGTTGTCGACACGGCCGGGGGAAAATTGTAAGGGCATGAGCATCCGGCGCTGCCATCGGGGCGCCACGATGGGCCGGTAGATGGAGTGGCTAAATTGGCGCATCCGCTGACATGGCAGCAAGCTGGTCAGAGTGATGACAAGCTGCGGGAGTTTTTCATGCCCGCGCTTATCGACCTCGGCGCCAGCATCATCATCCAGGACCAGAATCTGAACTATCTCTATCTCGCCAATCTTCCGGAGGCCTGGGCCTGCGGCGAGATCAGCGCGCCGACCGACGCGACGCTTTTCGGCGAGGAAGTTGCGGCCAAGCTGACGACGGTCAAGAGCTCCATGACCGAGAGCGGCAAGAAGGGTCATATCGAGGTTACCGTCGGCTCCGACCAGGTATTCGAATTTCGCGTCCAGGCGGTGCAGTTCGAGGCCGGCGGCATTCACCTCGTCACGACGATCATCGACCGCTCGGAAGAGCGGCATCGCGAGCGATTGCTGCGCGCGCTGCTGCGGGAAGTAAGCCACCGGTCGAAGAACCTGCTCGCGATCATTCAGAGCATCGCGCTGCAGACGGCCCGCTATTCCGGTTCGCTCGACCTTTTCCTGCACAAGTTTCGCGGCAGGCTCTATTCGCTGTCGCAGTCCCAGGACCTGATCACCGATTCCAGCTGGCGCGGCGCCTATTTCTACGATCTCGTGCGCCAGCAGACGGAAAAGTACCTGCCGGACAATACGCATTTGGTGAAAGTGTCGGGCGACAACATGCTCCTCACCCCGAATGCGTCGCTGCATCTTGGGCTGGCGCTGCACGAGCTGATCGTCAACGCGGTCAGCCACGGCTCGCTGTTGCGCGGCGTTCGGCCGGTCGAGGTGACCTGCACGCGCATTCATCTGGATGGTCACGACTGGCTGGAAATGCATTGGCACGAAAAGCTCAGCAACCGCGCCGGTGACGATTCGACCGAGGACAGCCTGAAAGCGCATTTCGGCAGCACGGTTTTGGAACGCGTCGTGCCTGCCTCGGTGAACGGCAAGGCAAAATACATAATCTCCAACGAAGAGATCAGCTACGAGCTGCGGTTCCCGCTCGATATCGGCGACTGACGCCATCCAAGTGGCCGAAGTGACGGCCTAGCATGGTCGATGCAGGTGAAGATCTTGGCCCGGCAGGTGCCGATGCGGTCTTGTGGGGTTTTCAGATGCCCAAAACAGACCCGGGTCGGTTCCTGATGGAACCGACCCGGCTCGTCTCTTCGAGGGGGATTGAAGAGTTGTCCGAAGGCTCTTGTAGGGCGGGGGACGGGGGGTCGCCTTCAGACACTCGAATAACGGACGGCCGGAAATTAAGTTCCGAACTTTTTCGAATTTTTTTCAAGATTCCTTTGAATGGCTTCTTCGAGCAGAAGCCCGCCGTCCGGAAGGTTCTTCGGCACCTTGATCGGCACGGGCCTTTCGCCTGCCGATGCGACGTAGCCCTTCACGCCCGCCCTCAAGAGGTCGCCGGCTTCGTCCTCGCCGCGCATCGACGATGCGATGGAGCGGGTGATGAGATCGAGCGCATCGGCCGGCGGCAATGTCGTCAACCTGTCGCGTGCGGCCTTGAACCATGGCCATGTGACCGCAAACGGGTAGCCTGTCTCAACCAGACTCTCGAGCTGCAGCAGCATGCTCTTGTTGACGCCCGGCTGGAACAGCGGGCTGACACCAAGCGCTGCCGCCTCATAGATGGACGCAAGACCGGGCGTCAGGATCTGGAAGCGGGAGCATCGCAGCAGTTCCATATAGCTGCGCCGCCCGACGCCGCCTGCGGCGTGGACGCGCGCGTCGCCGAGCGCGTTGACGATTGCCGCAAGGTTGGGGCTTCCGCCGACGATGCAGAGGGGGAAGGCCTCCGGCGTGTCTTTCAGCGCCGACAGGATCTGCGACAGAAGCCAGCGCGCATGGCTGTCTCCGGCGGTCGGATCGCCGGCGATCGCCATTCCTCCAAGACCGATGACCGTACCGATAGCATCGAGCCGGTTGGCGCTGGAGAGCGCGGAAGGGGTCACGATGGGGCGGATCACGATTGCGCCAGGAGCCCGTGCCTTGCCGTTTTCCTTGCCGAAATAATACTGGACGAGATGCAGATCGACCTGGTCGATCCCCTCGGGATAGGCCGGCCACATCCAGTCCAGCTGATCGACGAGATGGACGCTGTAGCCCCGCTGCGCGGCATAGGCGGCGAAACCGGGATTGGAGAAGGTGACGAGCGGGGCATCAGCCGGTACGAAATTGGAAAGCTGCGGCCAGATGGATCTGTCGAAACCGTTGAACGGGATGAGGTCTATTTCCGGCCGCTCCTTCTTGATGTAGGCCGCGGCATTGCCCGCCGCCAGAACATGCCATCGATAGCGATGCGCGAATTTCTCGGTAATATCCAGGAAACCGCAGGCCGGGCCGAACCCGAAATCATGCACTTCAACAAATACGTCCGTGGTCATCCAACCATCCTCACACTGCTGAGAGAGGTCTCGGACGATAGTGCCGCGTCAGCGGGGCGGGATTTCAGGAAGAGGTGTTGAGGCTACAGCCGTAACGATGCCGCACTTGGATGAGGATCCGGCGGGTTGCCCGCCGGATCCGGTCTCCTATCAGCGCTTGACGGCGCGGGGGTCGAGCGCGTCACGGATGGCGTCGCCCATGTAGTTGACGCTGAGCACCGTCAGCGAGATGGCAAGTCCCGGCCACAACACGCGCGAAGGCGTGAGCGTCATGAAATTCGCGCCGTCGAACAGAAGGCGGCCCCAGGTCGGGAAGTCCGATGGGAAGCCCAGGCCAAGGAAGCTCAGCGACGATTCCGTAATGATGGCGGAAGCAATGCCGAGCGTCGCCGAGACCATGATCGAGGACAGGACGTTGGGCAGGATATGCCTGAGCACGATGCGATATTCCATCATGCCGCTCGATTTGGCCGCCAGCACGAATTCCTGGCTCTTCACCGCCAGCACGTCGCCGCGGACGATGCGGGCCGTGTGCATCCAACTGGTGATGCCGATGACGAAGACGATCAGGATGAAGATGCCGGTCTCCGGGCCGAAGGCGGCGCGCAGGCTGTCGCGGAACAGCAGGATGATGACGAGCAGCAGCGGCAGCAGCGGCAGCGCCAGGAACAGGTCGGTGAGGCGCATCAGCGGTCCGTCGAGGCGACGGAAATAGCCCGAGAGCACGCCGACCAGCGTTCCGAGGAAAAGCGCCAGCAGCATGGCGGTGATGCCGACGGCGAGCGATATGCGTCCTCCGGCCAGAACCTGCGCCAGCATGTCCTTGCCGAGATTGTCGGTGCCGAAGGGATGGGCGAGCGACGGCCACTGGTTCTTGGCGCGGATATCGAGCTTGTTCGGCGCCACGGTGTGGATCAGCGGGCCGACATAGACGGCAAGCACGATGAAGGTGAAGACGACAAGCCCGGCGACGCCGCCCTTGTGAGCGCGAAACTGGTGCCACATGTCGCTGAGGGCCGAACGTGTCGGGGTCGAGGCGACGGCGGGAGGAGCGGTTGTCATGGTCGCATCAGTCATAACGGATCCTCGGGTCAAGAAGGCCGTAAAGCACGTCGGCGATCAGGTTGAAGAGGACGATCAGCACCGCGAAGATGAAGGTGAGCGTCTGGATGAGCGGGATATCCGCACCCTGGACGGCGGTGATGAGCAGCTGGCCGAGGCCGTTCACGCGGAAGACCTGTTCGGTGATGATGGCGCCGGAGAAGACCGTCGGGACACCAAGCGCAATCACGGTGACGACCGGGATCAGGCTGTTGCGCAGGACGTGGACGAGCAGCACGACCTTTTCCTTGACGCCCTTGGCGCGGGCGGTGCGGACATAATCCTGATGCAGGTTGTCGAGCATGGAGGCGCGCACGAAGCGGGCGATCTGGGATGCGTTGTAGAGCGCCAGAACCGCGACGGGCAGGGCCATCTGCTTGATCTGCGCGACGAAGGTCGCAAAGTCGGTCACCCTGAGATTGGTGTCATAAACCGACGGGAACCATTGCAGGTAGGACGAGAAGATGACGATCAGCAGCACGCCGGTGAAGAAGGTCGGGACCGAATAGCCGACCATCGAGACGAAGGTGCCGATCTGGTCGAAGATCGAATACTGCTTGTAGGCGGAGATGACGCCGATCGGGATGGCGATGAGGATGCCGAAGACATAGGCGAGACCGACGACCCAGAGCGTCTGCGGCAGGCGCTGGACGATGAGGTCGACGACCGGACTACGGGTGGCCCAGGAGAGCACGCGCATGCGCTCTCCGTCGCCGAACTGCCAGCCGGTCAGGCTTTCGAGGATGTTCAGCGGCTCGTTGACGAAAAACTGGTTGAGCCATGCCAGGTAGCGGATGAAGAAGGGTTGATCGAGGCCGAGCGAGGCGCGGATCTGCTCGCGCACTTCAGGCGGGATGGTCAGCGGCAGGTCGCCGGTCGGATCGTTGGGCGCCAGGTCGAGCAGCGCGAAAATGACGAAGCTGATGATCAGCAGCGTCGGAATTGCGAAGAACAATCGTCGCAACGTATAGGTGAACATATAGGAACTCTCCGGGCTACGCGCTCGTGCGCCACGGCTGCAGCACGGCGACGATGACGTAGGATTCTCGATGTCTATGTCATTTGAACCGCCACAATATCGCCGGGCGGGTCGCGATGCTGTCGGGAAGCGATGAGGGTGCCGGGCCGCCGTTCATGCGGCCCGGCGACCGGCATTACTTCTTGCGGGACCAGTCGGCGATGTTCCAGACCTGGCTATCCCACGAGTTCATCCTCACGCCTTCCAGCGTGACCGCGAAGGAAGACTGATCGCCGCGATGGACGAGCGGGATATGGGCGCCTTCCTCGGTCAGCATGTCGTTGAGCTGCTTGGAAAGCTCGGCGCGCTTTTCGAGATCGGCGGTCTTGGAGAGCTCGCCGACGAGCTTGTCATAGGCCGGGTTGCAGTAACGCGGGATGTTCTGGCCCTGCCAGCCGTTCTTCGGTCCCGGCATCTTGTCGCAAAGCCATTCCGCCAGGTACTTTTCCGGGTCCGTGCCGTCGAAGTTGTTGGTATACATCAGGACGTCGGCATAGAATTTCTGGAACGTGTCCGGGCTTGCCGGATCGCCACCGAAGAAGACGGAGGCAGAGGCGTTACGCAGTTCGGCATCGACGCCGATTTCCGCCCACATGGCCTTGACCAGTTCCTGGGTCGCCTGACGAACCGAGTTGGTGGAGGTGGAGTAGAGGAAGGATAGCTTTACGCCATCCTTGGCGCGGATGCCGTCTCCGCCCTTCACCCAGCCGGCGTCGTCGAGCAGCTTGTTGGCGCCTTCGATATCCTGCTTCAGGCACCAGCTGTCGTTCTTGGTGGATGCGACGGCTTCCGGGGCCGGCACGATGTTGCAGGTGGGCTTGCCCGACTGGCCGTAGCCGGCTTCAACGATGATGTCGCGGTCGATTGCAAGCGACAGAGCGCGGCGGACGGCCGGGTCCTTCAGCGCCGGATGCGGACCGGCTTCGGTGGTGGAGCGCTTGTCGCCCAGTGCCGGGTCCGGGTTGGTCCAGTTGAGGTTGATACGCTCGGTCTGGGTACCGAAGGAGATTTCTAGACGGCCCTTGCCGGCGGCCATCATGGTCTGCAGCACTTCCGGCTCGACCTGGGCGTTCCAGGCATAGTCGTATTCGCCGGTTTCGAGCACGGCGCGCGCAGCAGACGCAGCGTCACCGCCGCCCTTCAGCGTGATCGAGGCGAAGGCGGGCTTGGCGGCATCGCGATAGTTCGGGTTGGCCGCGAAGGTGATGACGTCGTTCGGCTTGAAATCCTTGACGACGAAAGAGCCGGTGCCGATCGGGCCGAAATTGGCCGCTGTGCAGCCCGGAGCCTTGGCACCGACGCAATCCTTGAACTGGGCAGCCTGGATGATCGGCGACTGGGGGCCGACGAAGGCGGAATAGGGATAGGGCTTCGGCTCTTCGAAGGTGATCTTGACCGTGTGCGGGTCGATCGCCTCGACATTCTTGACGCCCTCATACTGGGCAGCCTGGGCGCAGCCGCCATCCGGCGCAGTGCAGTATTTCCAGGTGAAGATCACGTCCTCGGCGGTAAAATCCGTGCCGTCGGACCACTTGACGTCCGGCTTCAGCTTCCAGGTCATGCTCAGCAGATCCTTGGCGACGCCGCCGTTTTCCAGCGTCGGGATCTCAGTCACCAGCCACGGCACCAGCTCGCCCTTTTCGTCGGTGCGCGCCAGGGGCTCGATGACGATTGAGGATGCCAGAACTTCCTTCGTACCACCCGAAAGATACGGGTTCATAGTGGAGACGGCCTGCCAGAACAGGATCTTCAAGTCTCCGTCCGTACCGCGCTCCGCGTGCGCCGCCGGGCCCGAAAGCGCCAGCGCGGCCGCGGTGCCGGCCAAAAGAAGTTTCAGTTTGTGCATGCTGCTGTTCCCCTTTGTGGTTCTCTTGACGAGTTGTTGTGATTGGTTCGGGCAGGCTCCGGTCGGATTTCCCAAGCTGCGACTTTGCGTCTGTCAGCTCCTCCGCCGGGCGTGATTATCGGTGCCCGTGATCCTTGTGTTCAGTCGCTCTAAGACACGTCCATCCCTTCACGTCAGGCGTGTGTGACCAAATTTTGAGCCATCTAAGCATAGGCCTATTTTTCGTTCAAGAGACAAAATTGAAGCTTGCAAAAGGGGACCAATGCGTCGCAATATCCCCCTACGCCAGAGTGGGAAACATAGAAAAAACAATGGGGTGCCTTAATGCCGGTTATCAATCGCGTCGCAGAAATGCAGGAACAGGTGGCCGAGTGGCGTCGCCACATCCACCAGAATCCGGAACTGCTCTACGACGTTCATGAAACCTCCAGTTTCGTTGCCGAGAAGCTTCGCTCCTTCGGCTGCGACGTGGTCGAGACCGGTGTCGGGCGCACGGGCGTCGTCGGCATCATCAAGGGGCGTCACGGCGACGGCCCGGTGATCGGCTTCCGCGCCGACATGGATGCGCTTCCGATCTACGAGACGAGCGGCAAGCCCTGGGCATCGAAGACGCCGGGCAAGGCGCATTCCTGCGGTCACGACGGTCACACGGCGATGCTGCTGGGTGCCGCGCAATACCTTGCCGAGACCCGTAACTTCAAAGGCTCGATCGCGGTGATCTTCCAGCCGGCGGAAGAGGGGGGCGCGGGCGCGCTCGCGATGATCAACGACGGCATGATGGACAAGTTCGCCATCAAGGAAGTCTATGGCATGCATAACGAGCCGCGGCTTCCGGTCGGCAATTTCGCCATCCGCAAGGGCGGCATCATGGCGGCGGCCGACGTGTTCGAGATCACCGTAAACGGTCGAGGCAGCCATGCAGCCCAGCCGCACAACTCGATCGATCCGGTTCTGACCGCCTCGCATATCGTCGTGGCGCTGCAGTCGATCGTGTCGCGCGAGATGGATCCGCTGAAGTCGCTGGTGGTGACGGTCGCTTCCATTCATGGCGGCGATGCGAACAACGTCATTCCAGGGTCGGTAAAGCTGGCCGGCACGGTGCGCACGCTTCTGCCGGAAACCCGTGATTTCGCCGAGAAGCGGGTGAAGGAAGTCGCCGAGGCGACGGCGAGTATCCATGGCGCCACCGTGGATGTCCTCTATCGCCGCGGTTATCCCGTGACCATGAACCACGAGGACGAGACGGACTTCGCCATCGAGATCGCCTCCAAGGTCGCCGGGCCGAAGCAGGTCAATGGCGTCGTGCAGCCGCATATGGGTGCGGAAGACTTTTCCTACATGCTGGAGAAGCGTCCCGGAGCCTTCATCTTCATCGGCAATGGCGACACCGCGAGCCTGCACAATGCGGCGTATGACTTCAACGACGAGGCGATCCCCTATGGCATCAGCTACTGGGTAACGCTTGCAGAAACCGCACTCGCCGCCCAGGATCTGGCCGCGTAACGATAGGATAGATCGATGCTGCTTTCCGGAACTGCAATGGAACAGACGGGAGGATCGGTTTCTCCCATTCTCTCGGTCAAGAACCTCTCGACCTCCTTCCGCGTCAACGACGAGTGGAAGACCGTGGTGCGCAACATGTCCTTCGACATCGCCCCGCGGGAAACCGTCGCCATCGTCGGTGAATCGGGCTCGGGCAAGTCCGTCACCTCGCTCTCGATCATGCGGCTCCTGCCGAAGCGGACGAGCCGGATCGAGGGCCAGGTCTTCCTCGACGGCAGGGAGCTGATGGCGCTGCCGGAAGAGCAGATGCGGCAGGTGCGCGGCAACGAGATCTCGATGATCTTCCAGGAGCCGATGACCTCGCTCAACCCGATCTTCCCGATCGGCAAGCAGATCGCCGAGGCGCTGACCGTTCACAAGAACATTTCCAAGGCCGAGGCGAAGGCGGAGGTCATCCGCCTGCTGGAAAAGGTCCGCATCCCGAACGCAAAGGGGCGGTTCGACGAATATCCGCACCAGTTTTCCGGCGGCATGCGCCAGCGCGTGATGATCGCCATGGCGCTTGCGTCGAAGCCTAAGCTTCTGATCGCCGACGAGCCGACGACCGCTCTCGACGTGACGATCCAGGGCCAGATCCTCGACCTGATCAAGACGCTCCAGGAAGAGGAGGGCATGTCGGTCCTGTTCATCACCCACGACATGGGCGTGGTGGCTGAGGTGGCCGACCGGACGATCGTGATGTTCCGCGGCGATCAGGTGGAGACCGGGCCAACCGACGACATTTTTCATCGCGGCCAGCATCCCTATACGCGGGCACTGCTTTCGGCCGTGCCTCGGCTCGGCTCGATGGGCGATCGCAAGCTGCCGCTGCGCTTCCCGAGCATCGACATCAAGACCGGCGAACAGCAGGTTCTGGCCGACGTGAAGGACACGGTTGCCAAGGGCAAGACGCCGATCCTCGATGTGAAGGACCTGACGACTCGCTTCGACATTCATTCCGGCCTGTTCGGCCGCAAGACCGGCGCTGTCCATGCCGTCGAGAAAGTTTCGTTCGACCTTTTCGAAGGCGAGACGTTGTCGCTGGTGGGCGAATCAGGTTGCGGCAAGTCGACGACCGGCCGCTCGGTGACGCGGCTGATCAATCCGACGAGCGGCAAGGTGCAGCTCGATGGTTATGACGTGATGAGCCTCGACCAGCCGACGCTGCGCAAGATGCGCCGGTCGATCCAGATGGTGTTCCAGGATCCGTTCGCATCGCTCAATCCGCGCATGAGCATCGGTTCCGCGGTGATGGAGCCTTTCGTCGAGCACGGGCTCGGCACCAAGGCGCAGGCGCGGGAGAAGACGGCCGAGCTGCTCGACAAGGTCGGCCTCTCCGCGGACATGATGAAGCGGTTCCCGCACGAGTTTTCCGGCGGCCAGCGGCAGCGTATCGCGATTGCGCGTGCGCTGATGCTCGACCCGAAGGTGATCGTGGCGGACGAGGCGGTATCGGCGCTCGACGTGTCGATCAAGGCACAGGTCTGCAACCTGCTGCTTGACCTGCAGCAGAGCCTGAAGCTCGCCTTCCTGTTCATCTCCCACGACATGGCGGTGGTCGAGCGCGTCAGCCATCGCGTGGCGGTCATGTATCTCGGCGAGATCGTGGAGATCGGCCCGCGCGCGGCAGTGTTCGAAAATCCGCAGCATCCCTATACGAAGAAGCTGATGTCGGCCGTGCCGGTACCGGATCCGTCGCGCCGCTCGATCAAGCGCAACATGTCGACCGACGAGATCAAAAGCCCGATCCGCCCGGCCGATTACGTGCCGCCGGTGAGGGAATATCGCGAGGTGTCCGCCGGGCATATCGTCCAGGTGGCGTGAGGCTTTTTCAGCCTCTCGCATTTGCTGAATATCCGCGTTTCTGGTAGTTTCGAAGGCTGCCGGGGACGCGGATTTTTCGTCTTTCCGGCATCTCATGGAAGGCAGGCGATGAGCGACAAGGACCTGATTCGGCAGCGCACACTCGAGGCAGCGCATCTGCAGGCGATCGAGAGCAATCCGCTTGATGCGGAGCAGGTGGCGATGTTCGAAATGTTCGACCGCAAGGGCTGGCCGGAAGAAAAGCAGCTTGCCTATATACTCGAACGCGCCCGTGCCCAGGCATCCGACGCCGCAGAATGAACGGTGATCCTTACGTCTATCCGGGAAGCCATGTGCTGAGAAACAAGCTCGGCATTCAGGACGCCGAGAAATTCGACTATCACGAGCGCGAAATTGTCGTCTTTCGCAGCCGTCAGGGCATTCCCATTGGGAATTTCGATCTAAAACATCTCCGCGCCATTCATCGCCATCTTTTCCAGGATATTTTCGATTGGGCCGGTGAGATCCGCACCGTCGAGATCTCGAAGGGCGGCAGCCAGTTCCAGTTCCATCAATATATCGAAATCGGCATGGCCGACGTGCACCGACGCCTGATGTTCGATGGATTTTCTGCGTGGCTTGAATTGCGAAGAATTTGCCGTGAAGGCCGCGTCGATCATGGGGGACGTGAACTACGTACACCCTTTTCGCGAGGGAAACGGACGGACGCAATTGCAGTATTTCAAGCTGCTCTGTGAGCATGCGCGGCACCCGCTCGACCTGACGAAAATTGTGGCTGCAGACTGGATGAAAGCCTTGATTGCAGCGCATCGCGGGGATTATGACGGCATGGCCGGAGTGATTGCGGCGGCGCTGAAATCCGACTGAGCAGCGTGCAGCCTGCTGATGGCAGCCGCATTTTTCATCGTTTGACAGACCCTCGGAAAAAATGTCAGCAAATTGCCAGAGGAGATTTCTGCATGGCAAAACGGTCTGACACCCAGGGGCGGCTGGATGATGCGGCGAGAGCTGGATGGCTCTACTATGTCGCGGGCCGGACGCAGGACGAGATCGCGTCCGCCATGGGGATCTCCAGGCAATCGGCGCAGCGCCTCGTGTCGCTTGCCGTTGCCGAGCGGCTGATCAAGGTCAGGCTCGACCATCCGATCGCTGCCTGCCTGGAGCTTGCCGAACGGCTCAAGGAAAAATATGGGCTGAAGCAGGCCGAAGTGGTGCCGAGCGATCCGGAGGGCGGATCTTCCACGACCGGCATCGCGGAAGCGGCGGCGGCGGAAATCGAGCGCTGGCTGAAGCGGCCGGATCCGATCATCATCGCCGTTGGCACGGGCAGGACCCTGAAGGCCGCCGTCGACCAGCTGCCGCCGATGGAATGCCCGCAGCACCGGATCGTGTCGCTCACGGGCAATATCGGGCCGGACGGCTCGGCCGCCTTCTACAACGTCATCTTCTCCATGGCCGATGCGATCAAGGCGCGGCATTTCCCGATGCCGCTTCCGGTCCTCTGTTCATCCGCGGAGGAGCGCGAGACCCTGCACGACCAGGCGCTGGTGCGCTCGACCCTGGCGCTTGCCGCGCAGGCGGACGCCACCTTCGTCGGGATCGGCGAGCTTGGCGTGGAAGCGCCGCTCTGCGTCGACGGGTTCCTCGACCGGGAAGAAATGCTGCGTCTGGTCGAAAGCGGTGCCACGGGCGAGATATGCGGCTGGATCTACGACCGGGACGGACGGCTGATCGACAATGCCGTCAACGAGCGCGTGGCCAGCGTGCCGATCCCGTCGCGGCAGACCAGCGCGGTCGTCGGCATAGCCCAGGGGAAGCGCAAGATCCCGGCCATGGCCGCTGCGCTCAAGGGTGGCCTGATCAATGGCGTGATCACCGACGAAGCATCCGCTGAGCAGCTGCTCTCCCTGTGAGCAAAAAATTATTATAATAAAATCAATATATTAAAACGTTTTAACCGCAGTGCAGCGACGAATCTGTGTTGACTTCTGAGGGGCGTTGGTAAGTAATTGCCCATGAGCAAAGCGAATGCTCGCCAACATCTTCTCGGGAGGAAGATATGACATTGAAGACCTTTTTGCTGGGCGCCTGCTCGGCCATGGCTTTTGTTGCCAACGCGGCTTCTGCCGAAACCCTCACCATCGCCACCGTCAACAATTCCGACATGATCCGCATGCAGGGTCTGACGTCTGAATTCACGAAGGCCAACCCGGATATCCAGGTCAACTGGGTCACGCTCGAAGAAAACGTTCTTCGCGAGCGCGTCACGACCGATATCGCTGCCAATGGCGGCCAGTACGACATCGTCACCATCGGCAACTACGAAGTTCCGATCTGGGCCAAGCAGCAGTGGCTGCTGCCGCTCGACGGTCTTGGCGACAATTACGACATGGACGACCTGCTGCCGGCGATCCGCGGTGGCCTCTCCGTCGACAGCAAGCTTTATGCTGCACCGTTCTACGGCGAATCCGCGATGATCATGTATCGCACCGACCTTCTCGAAAAGGCCGGCCTGAAGATGCCTGAAAACCCGACCTGGGAATTCATTGCCGATGCGGCCAAGAAGATGACCGACCGCGGCAACGACATCAACGGCATCTGCCTGCGCGGCAAGGCCGGCTGGGGCGAGAACATGGCGTTCCTTTCGGCGCTCAACAACTCCTTCGGCGGCCGCTGGTTCGACGAAAACTGGAAGCCGCAGTTCGACCAGCCGGAGTGGAAGGAAGCGCTCACGTTCTATGCCGACCTGATGAAGGAAGCCGGTCCGGCCGGTGCGTCCTCCAACGGCTTCAACGAAAACCTGACGCTGTTCCAGCAGGGCAAGTGCGGCATGTGGATGGATGCCACCGTGGCAGCCTCCATGGTCTCCAACCCGAAGGAATCGACGGTCGCCGACAAGGTCAACTACGCGATCTTCCCGTCCAAGGAAGGCGTCAACAATCACGGCAACTGGCTGTGGTCGTGGAACCTTGCCGTTCCGGCCTCTTCGCAGAAGGCTGAAGCCGCGCAGAAGTTCATCGCCTGGGCAACCAGCAAGGAATATACCGCGCTCGTCGCTTCCAAGGAAGGCTGGGCCAACGTTCCTCCGGGCACGCGCACCTCGCTCTACGAAAACGCGGATTACAAGAAGGCTGCAGCCTTTGCCGAGCCGACGCTCGCTGCCATGACTGCTGCCGACATCACCAAGCCGACCGTCAAGCCGGTGCCCTACACGGGCGGCCAGTTCGTCGCGATCCCTGAATTCCAGGCTCTCGGCACCACGGTCGGTCAGCTGTTCTCGGCTGTCATCGCCGGCCAGTCCACGGTCGACGACGCGCTTGCCGCCGCCCAGGCGACGGCAACCCGCGACATGACCCGCGCCGGCTACATCAAGTAACCTCCCAAGAAGAAACTGCCCGGTCGCCGATGCGGCCGGGCAGTCTACCTGACGGGAACATTCCGCCTGCGCACATCTCGTCGTGTTCGCCGGCTACCCTATAAAAACAAGATCATGCTCCCGCGCCGCGGTTCCCGCCCGAACACAAGGCACGGCAATTAGAGCTGAAATGGCTCCGGGGAGGGTCGCTCAAGATGGCAACGCAAAACACCAAGACGTTGGCTCGCCTGATGATGGCGCCCTCCGTCATCGTTCTTCTCGTCTGGATGGTCGTACCGCTCGCAATGACGCTGTACTATTCGTTCCAGAACTACAACCTGCTGACGCCGATGAACGTCTCGTTCGCAGGCTTCTTCAATTACCAGTATTTCTACACCGATCCGGCCTTCTTCCAGTCGATCTGGAACACGCTGGTCCTGGTGCTCGGCGTGCTCGCCATCACCGTCATCGGCGGTACCGCGATCGCACTGCTGATCGACCAGCCGATCTTCGGCCAGGGGATCGTGCGCATCCTCGTCATCTCGCCCTTCTTCGTCATGCCGCCGGTGGCAGCGCTGATCTGGAAGAACATGATCATGCATCCCGGCTACGGCGTGTTTGCCGATATCGCCAAGTTCTTCGGCATGCAGCCGATCGACTGGTTCGCGCAATATCCGCTGTTCTCGGTCATCATCATCGTTGCCTGGCAGTGGTTGCCGTTTGCGACGCTCATCCTGCTCACCGCGCTCCAGTCGCTCGACAGCGAGCAGAAGGAAGCCGCAGAGATGGACGGCGCGAACTTCATCAACCGCTTCATCTACCTGACGATCCCGCATCTTTCGCGCGCCGTCACGGTCGTCATCCTGATCCAGACGATCTTCCTGCTCGGCATCTATGCGGAAATCCTCGTCACCACCAATGGCGGCCCGGGTTACGCGTCCACCAACCTCACCTTCCTCATCTACCGCACGGCACGTCTCGGCTATGACGTCGGCGGCGGGGCTGCAGGTGGCATCATCGCCGTCGTTCTCGCCAATATCGTTGCCATCTTCCTGATGCGCGCCGTTGGCAAGAACCTGGACAAGTAGGAGAGAAGATCATGGCTCGCAAAGTTACCACCGGAGCTAAGATCGGCTGGACCATCGCCGCCTGGGTCGTGGCGCTGTTGATCTTCTTCCCGATCCTCTACGCTCTGATCACCAGCCTCAAGACGGAGCAGGAAGCCATTGCCGGCTTCTCGCTCATCCCGTCGGGCACGTTCGAGAACTATGTCACGGTGCAGACGCAGCGCGACTATTTCAAGCCGTTCATGAACTCGGTGATCCTGTCGCTCGGCTCGACCATCCTGGCGCTGATCATCGCGATCCCGTCCGCCTGGGCGATGGCGTTCGCGCCGACCAAGCGGACCAAGGACATCCTGATGTGGATGCTTTCGACCAAGATGATGCCGTCAGTGGCCGTGCTGCTGCCGATCTTCATCATCTTCCGCACCTTTGGCCTGCTCGACAGCCGCGTCGGCCTCACCGTCATGTTGACGCTGATCAACCTGCCAATCGTGGTGTGGATGCTCTACACCTATTTCCGCGAAATTCCGGGCGAGATCCTGGAAGCGGCGCGGATGGACGGAGCGAGCCTCTGGAAAGAGATCGTCTACGTGCTGACGCCGATGGCCGTGCCGGGCATCGCCTCGACGCTGCTCCTGAACATCATCCTTGCCTGGAACGAAGCGTTCTGGACCATTCAGCTGACGACGACCAATGCGGCGCCGCTGACGGCCTTCATCGCCTCGTTCTCGTCACCGCAGGGGCTGTTCTGGGCAAAGCTTTCGGCGGCCTCGACCATGGCGATCGCACCCATCCTCATCCTCGGCTGGTTCAGCCAGAAGCAACTCGTTCGCGGCCTCACGTTTGGCGCGGTTAAGTAAGGAATTCGTCTCATGGGCAGCATTACCCTCAAGAACGTGCAGAAGACCTTCGGCGAAGCCAAGGTCATTCCATCCGTCGATCTCGAAATCAAGGATGGCGAATTCGTCGTCTTCGTCGGTCCGTCGGGCAGCGGCAAGTCGACGCTGCTGCGGCTGATCGCCGGTCTCGAAGACGTCACCGGCGGTTCGATCACCATCGACGGCAAGGACGTGACCGAGGCTGCACCGGCTGCCCGCGGGCTTGCCATGGTGTTCCAGTCCTACGCGCTCTATCCGCATATGAGCGTGCGCAAGAACATCGCCTTCCCGTTGAAGATGGCGAAGATGGAGCAGGCGAAGATCGACAAGAAGGTCGAGGATGCGGCCCGCGTGCTTAATCTCACCGACTATCTGGAGCGCCGCCCGTCGCAGCTTTCCGGCGGCCAGCGCCAGCGCGTGGCGATCGGCCGTGCGATCGTGCGCGAACCTTCGGCCTTCCTGTTCGACGAGCCGCTGTCCAATCTGGACGCCGCTCTGCGCGGCACGATGCGTCTCGAAATCAGCGACCTCCACAACCAGCTCAAGACGACGATGATCTACGTCACGCACGACCAGATCGAAGCCATGACCATGGCCGATAAAATCGTCGTGCTCAATCGCGGCAATATCGAGCAGGTCGGTTCGCCGATGGAACTCTACAACACGCCGCGCAACCTGTTCGTCGCCGGCTTCATCGGCTCGCCGCGGATGAACATGATCACCGGCGCCTATGCCCAGTCCAAGGGTGCCGCCACAGCCGGCATCCGTCCCGAGCACCTGACGCTGTCGAAGGAAAGCGGCACCTGGAAAGGCACCGTCTCGGTCGCCGAGCATCTCGGCGCCGACACGTTCCTGCATCTCGACGTCGAGGGCATCGGACAGATGACCGCGCGTGCCGGCGGCGAGTTCGGCGCCCGTCACGGCGATACGGTCTACCTGACGCCGGATGAGAGCAGACTGCACCGTTTCGACGACAAGGGCCTTGCCATCAAGGCCTGATTATCCAATCGGCCTGGGAGTTCAGGCCAACCGGAGTATGAGAAAATGACTGTGAAGCTTTCGTTGGCAAGCCTCAAGGATGCCGCTGCAACCGCTGCTGTGCCGGCCTACGACCCGAAGAGCCTGAAGCCGGGCATCATCCATTTCGGCGTCGGCAACTTTCACCGTGCCCATCAGGCGATCTATCTCGATGACCTGTTCAACACCGGCAAGGGCCACGACTGGGCGATCATCGGTGCCGGCGTCATGCCGTCGGATGCCGCCATGCGCGACAAGTTGAAGACGCAGGACTACCTGACGACCGTCGTCGAGCAGGATAATAACAAGACCGGCGCGCGCGTCACGGCACCGATGATCGATATCATCGGGCCGGACCAGAAGGATGTGCTGGTCGAGAAGCTGGCCGATCCGGCGATCCGCATCGTTTCGATGACGATCACCGAAGGCGGTTATTTCATCGACGCGGCCGGCCATTTCAATCCGGCGCATCCGGCAATGGTCGAAGACGGCAAGAACCCGACGGCGCCGAAGACGGTGTTCGGCCTGATCCTCGCCGGTCTCAAGCTTCGCCGCGAGCGCGGCGTGCCGCCGTTCACGATCATGTCCTGCGACAACATTCCCGGCAACGGCCACGTGACGGAAAACACCGTCATCGGCCTCGCCAAGATGTCCGACCCGGCGTTCGCCACCTGGATCCATGAAAACGTCGCCTTCCCGAATTCCATGGTCGACCGCATCACGCCGGCAACCGGCCAGCGCGAAGTCGACATCCTGAAGAACGACTTCAACATCGACGACAACTGGCCGGTGTTCTGCGAAGAGTTCAAGCAGTGGGTGATGGAAGACAATTTCCCGGCCGGCCGTCCGCGCCTGGAAGAGGTCGGCGTGCAGTTCGTGCCCGATGTCGCGCCCTATGAGCTGATGAAGATCCGCATCCTCAACGGCGGCCATGCGACGATCGCCTATCCGGGCGAGCTGCTCGACATACACTTCGTCCACGAGGCGATGGAACATCCGCTGATCCGCGCCTTCCTCGCCAAGCTCGAGAAGGAAGAGATCATCCCGATCGTGCCGCCGGTGCCGGATACCAATCTCGATGAATATTTCGACCTGATCGAGCGTCGTTTCCTCAACCCGAAGATCGGCGACACCATTCCGCGCCTGGCGCAGGACGGTTCCAACCGCCAGCCGAAATTCATCCTGCCGTCGACGCGCGATCGTCTGGCCAAGGGCGACGACATTATCGGCCTGTCGCTGGTTTCCGCACTCTGGTGCCGCTACTTCGCCGGCACATCGGACTCGGGCCGCAAGATCGTGTTCAACGACACGAGCGCCGAGAAGCTGCAGGCGGCAGCCTTGAAGGCCAAGGACGATCCGGATGCCTTCCTGGTGTTCGACGAGATCTTCGGCGAAGTGTCGAAGAACGAGCTGTTCCGCAAGCGTTTTGCGCATGCGCTGAAGACGCTGTGGAGCGAGGGCACGGCGAAGACGCTGCAGCTCTATCTTGACGACAAGCTTGTTCAGGAATGAGGTGACACGTGGCTGACCATGCCGGACCATTGGTGATCTTCGACTGCGACGGCGTTCTCGTCGATAGCGAGCCGCTTTCGGTTCGCGTCCTTGTCGAAGCTCTTAACCGGCATGGCGTCGACATGGCCGAGGAGGAAGCCTATCGCCGCTTCCTCGGCCGCAGCCTCGCCACGATGAAGCAGGTGATGGACGAGGAATACGGGTTCCATACGGGCCCGGAATTCCTCGAGGCCATGCGGCTCGATCTCTACAGCCGTTTCAAGAAGGAACTGCAGCCGATACCCGGCATTGCCGAGACGCTCGATCGACTCCAGACGCCGCGCTGCGTGGCCTCGTCCAGCAATCCCGACCGTATTCGTCTTTCCCTGACGATCACCGGGCTGATCGACAAGCTGGAACCGCATATCTTCAGCGCCACGATGGTCAAGAACGGCAAGCCGGCGCCGGACCTGTTCCTGCATGCGGCAAGCCAGATGGGGATGGATCCGAAGGACTGCATCGTCATCGAGGACAGTCCCGCCGGGATCGAAGCGGCCCAGCGCGCCGGCATGACGGTCTTCGGCTTTGCCGGCGGATCTCACGCCGCCGTTCCCGGTTATCGGGAGCGGATCGACGCGCTTTCCCCGGATGTGGTGTTTGACGCCATGCCTGATTTGCTCCACCTTGTGCAAAACTATATGGAGGGCCGCGGCGGCCCGATGTCCCGGCAAGCGCTCTGATTGCGCGTCGGGGATCGGCCGCAGCGAGCGACACAGGGACAGGAAACAGATCCGGATGCGTGATCACATCGTTGCGGTCGATATCGGCACGACCAGTGCGCGTGCCGGCGTCTTCGACCGCGAGGGGCGATTGCTCGCCAAGGCAAAGCATCCGATCCTGATGTTCCGTCCCCGGGACAACCACGCCGAACACGATTCCGAAGACATATGGGCCGCGACCTGCATTGCCGTGAAGGCGGCGATGGCAGAGGCCGGTCTCGTCACATCACGCATCGCCGCGATCGGCTTCGACGCGACCTGCTCGCTCGTCGTGCGCGATACCGAGGGGAAGCCGCTCAGCGTGTCTACGACCGGCGAGGCTCGGCAGGACACGATCGTCTGGCTCGATCATCGGGCGATCCGGCAGGCCGGAGAGCTTTCCGCCACCGGCCATGCGGTGCTGCAATATTCCGGCGGTTCGCTGTCTCCAGAAATGGAGATGCCGAAGCTGAAGTGGCTGAAGGAGAAGCTGCCGCAGAGCTGGGCAAAGGCCGGCTTCATTTTCGATCTTGCGGACTTTCTCACCTGGAAGGCGACGGGCTCGACGGCGCGGTCGCGCTGTACGGTGACGGCCAAGTGGAATTACGTGGCGCATGAGATGCCGGGCTGGAAGAGCGATTATCTGGCGCTTGCCGGCCTCGACGACCTGATGGAGCGGGCAGGGCTGCCGGACGAGACCGCGCCGGTCGGAACGAGCCTGGGACGGCTGACGGCTGAGGCGGCGCAGGCGCTGGGGTTGGACGAGGGCGTCGAAGTGGCGCCCGGCCTGATCGATGCTTATGCCGGTGCCTTCGGGGCGCTCGGCAGTGCCGCCAGCGGATCGCGGCTGGAAACGAGCGTGGCGCTGATCGGCGGCACGTCGAGCTGCATCGTTGCCCTGACCAAGGACGAGAAGCCCGGCCGCAGCCTCTGGGGACCCTATTACGAGGCGGTGTTGCCCGATCACTGGCTGGTGGAGGGCGGGCAGTCAGCCGCCGGCGCGCTGCTTGACCATATCGTGCGCATGCATGCGGCGGGTGGCGAGCCGACGTCGGAGCTTCATGGCCGCATCATCGACCGGATCGGCCAATTGCGCGCCGAACCGGGAGAGGACGAGGCGCATGATATCGGCGCGAACCTTCACATCCTGCCGGACTTCCACGGCAACCGTTCGCCGCTTGCCGATCCCCATGCCACCGGCGTTATCAGCGGCCTGACGCTCGACACGTCCTTCGACGGGCTCTGCCGGCTCTATTGGCGTGCCTGCGTGGCGATCGCGCTCGGCATTCGCCACATCCTCGATGCGATGGCCGGTTTCGGCTACCGGTTCGAAACGCTGCATGTCACCGGCGGGCATGTGAACAACCCGCTTTTGATCGAGCTTTATGCCGATGTCACCGGCTGCAGGGTGGTGCTGCCGGAAATGCGCGATGCCGTGTTGCTCGGCACGGCGATGACCGCTGCGGTTGCCGGCGGCCTGCACGGCTCGCTGTTCGATGCGGGCAAGGCGATGGATGCGGGCGGCGAGGAGCGTATGCCGGATCCGTCCCGCAAGGTCGGTTACGACCGCGATTACCGTGTTTTCCTGACGATGATCAGGCATCGGGAAGAGTTGAAGGGAACGGAGTAGGCCGTCCCTCGTCGGTAATCAGATGCGCTCTACGGCTGCTGGTCGAAGAAGAGGTAGACCGCTTCGATCTTTCCGTCCCGCGCCACGATGATATCCGTTCCCGCATAGGCCGGCGGCTCTCCCGGCCGGCCGGAGACCCACTGGATCCTGCCCGCCGTTTCATGCAGCTGTTCCGGCGGGCGCACGACCGTATAGCGGAAATCCGGATGGGTGTTGCGGATGATGCCGGCGATATTGGCAATCTCGTCCCTGCCGCGATGAATGCTGTCCTGTTCGTAGAAGACCGCCTCCTCGGCAAAGATTTCATCAATTGCCTTTCGCCGGCGATCGGCATCCCCCTCGCCGAACACGTCATGCAGGTTGCGCGTCATCAATGTCGTTATGTCATGGGCCATGTGTGTCTCCGCAGTCCGTTGCGGGCGTGAACAGACATGATCCCGCATGCGGCTGTCTTGTCGGAATTTTCGGCTGTCGGGGGGAGGCGTGTGGTGCTGCCGATCCGATATCTAAGCCTGGTCGGCTGCGGCAAGCGAGCCGTTCAGCTCGAAGTGCAGGCCCTCGGGCTGGTAGTCCGTCTCGGCCCTGCCACGGAAGTAGGAGGCGACGATCTGGTTGTTCAGCCGTGAACCGAAGCCCGTGCGGGATGGTACTGAGACTGCCGGGCCGCCGCTTTCGCGCCACTTGAAGCGAAGCGCCTTTTTCTCGTCGATGGTCCAGCGGATTGCGACATGGCCCTGCTCGACGGAAAGGGCGCCATATTTCAACGCATTGGTCGCCAGCTCATAGATGGCCAGCGACATGCCGGTCGCCTGCTCGGATGTCAGTTCTGCTGCAGGCCCGGAAATCGTGGCGCGTTCATCCCTGTCGAGATGGGGCGCAAGCGCGTTGACCACCACATCATGCAGGAGGACGCCGTCGTCCGACGCGGAGATGAGGTTCTGGGCTTTTCCGAGTGCGTCGATGCGCCGGGTGATGGTGTCGCGTGCTTCGGCGAGGTTTGTCGCATGGCGCATGGAGGCGCTGACGACCGCGTTGGTGACGGCCATGGTATTCTTGACCCGATGGACGAGTTCGCGACGCAAGACGTCCTGGATCTGCTTTGCGCGCACCGTGTCGGTGGTCTCGATGACCGTATCGACCATGCCGGCGACCTTGCCCTCATCGTCGCGCAGGGGGCTGTAGCAGAAGGTGAAATGGGCGAGCTCATCGAAACTCTTGCGTCTTATCCGCAACGGAAAGTTCTCGATATAGGTCGGTTCTCCCGTATAGGCCTTTTCGGCGATCGGACCGATCTCGCTCCAGGCTTCCGCCCAGACATCGGCAAATGAGCGTCCGATTGCCAGCGGCTTGTTGCCGAGAATGGGCAGGAAGGCGTCGTTGTGAATGGTGATGAATTCAGGTCCCCAGATGACCGCCTGGGGGAATTTAGAACTGAGCGTCACGTCGACGATGGTCTTCAGTGAAGTCGGCCAGCTCTCGATCGGGCCAAGCGGGTTCTTCGACCAGTCGAATTCCGCGACGATGCGGCCCATCCGGCTTTCGGCCCAAGTCAATTCACTCAACCGCACGCGCCTCTCCATCAATACCGCCACCGCTGAATTCCGCTGCAGGCTGTTTCCTCATCCTCGACGGCAGAACTTGCGCATTTGCGAAATAATATGGATCGCAGTCCTGTAAAGGCCAGTGCTTGCATGCACTCTGCCGCGGAGATGATGCGCTGGCTTCACCATGCAATTTCCCGCGTCCATGAAAGTGCTGGACACCGAATGAATTGCTCGATACATGGCAGGTAATGTTATTACGTAACTTAAGCTATGATGAACCTGCCCCACATATTCCCGCTTGGCCGCACCGCCTGCAATGCCGACCTTCCGCTTGACGCCCGTGGTCTGTTCAGCCTAACTGCGAGCCGATGGTTCCCCGATGATGACTCGGAAGGGATTAATAGGGAACACGGTGAGGCCGATTTGGCCGAGGCCGTGGCTGCCCCCGCAACTGTAGGCGGATTGCCGTCCATCCCTGGGTGCCGAGAGGCGCCATGCCACTGTGCGAGACCGCACGGGAAGGCAGATGGAAGGCAGACATTCGCGAGCCAGGAGACCTGCCATCATAGACCATCCAATCAGCCGGGCGGGGATGCCCGGGAAGGAACAGACATGATTGACCTGCACCTCGGCCGAAAGGCTTTCCTCCGTCTCGATTGGGCTCTCCGCCGCTAGCATCCGTTCGCCGGTGCCTGCGCCGCCGACGATGCCTGCTCTTCTTCCTCCAGATCGAGATTTTTCATGCGTCAAATTCTTACCAGCATTGCCTTTGCATTCGGGGTGGCCGGCCTTGCCGCACCCGCTTTTTCAGCCACGCAATATCCCCTGACGATCGAAAATTGCGGCCAGTCGGTGACCTTCGACAAGGCGCCGGAAAAGATCGTGTCGATCGGCCAGGGCATGACCGAGATCCTGTTCTCGCTCGGCCTTGCCGACAAAATAGCCGGCACGGGCGTCTGGGTCGGTCCGGTCCTGCCGCAATATGCAGAGGCGAATGCCGGGATCAAACGTCTATCCGACAACGATCCGAGCTTCGAATCCGTCGTCGGCGAAGAGCCCGATCTGGTGGCGGCCGAATTCGAATGGCATGTCGGCACGCAAGGTTCGGTCGGCAAGCGCGAGCAGTTTTCCGGGTTGGGCATCAACACATATGTCTCGCCGGCCGATTGCGTCGCCAAGATCAACGCCGATGGCGGTGACGGCGTTCGCAAGGAGCTTTTCACCATGGAGCTCGTCTACCAGGAGATCGAAGAACTTGCGCAGATCTTCGACATCAAGGATCGCGGCGACGCCCTGGTTGCCGACCTGAAGAAGCGCGAGGCCGAGGCCGTGGCATCCGTCTCGGGCGCTGCGGCCAAGAACCTGCCGATCGTCTTCTGGTTTTCCAGCAAGGAAGTGAAGGGCGATGCCTTCATTGCCGGCAAGAACAGCGCGCCGGCCTATATTCTGAAGACGCTCGGCGCGAAGAACGTCGTGACCACCGAGGAAGAATGGCCGCTGGTCGGTTGGGAGACGATCTCGCAGTCCAATCCCTCAGTCATCGTCATCGCCACCATGGATCGCCGCCGTTATGCCGCCGACGATCCGGAAGTGAAGATCGATTTCCTCAAGACCGATCCGGTGACCAGGGAACTCGATGCGGTCAAGAACGAGCGCTTCGTGATGATGGACGCCCAGTCGATGAACCCGACGATCCGCACGATCGACGGCATCGAGACGCTGGCCAAGGGCATCAAGTCCTTCGGGCTGTCGCAGTGAACCAGGCATATCCGATACGTCCGGCATGGTGGGCGCTGTCCGCGCTCACCATTGCCGCAATCGTCATACTCGCGGTGATGGTCAGCCTCGCCGTATCGATCGGCGAGATCGCCATACCGGTGGCCACCACGGCGAAGGCTGTCGCCAACCGGCTGTTCGGCGCGGAATTCGAACTGAGCCGCATCCACCAGGGCATCGTCTGGGACTATCGCCTCAGCCGGGCGCTGGTCGCGGCCAGTGCCGGCGCGTCGCTTGCGCTCTGCGGCGCGATCCTGCAGGCACTGCTGCGCAATCCGCTGGCCGAACCCTATGTGCTCGGCATATCGGCCGGCGCCTCGACGGGCGCCGTCGCCGTGATGGTGCTGGGCCTCGGTTACGGGGTGCTGACGCTGTCCGGTGGCACCTTCATCGGCGCGGTCGTCGCCTTCCTGCTGGTCGGCGTGCTTGCCGCGGGCACCGGCGGCACGAGCGAGCGCATCATTCTGTGCGGCGTGGCGATCTCGCAGCTGTTCAACGCGCTGACCTCCTATGTGGTCACTACCTCTGCCAATGCCGAACAGGCGCGCGGCGTGCTGTTCTGGCTGCTCGGGTCGCTGAGCGGCGTGCGCTGGCCGGATGTCTATCTGTCGGCGCCGATTACGCTTGCGGGCTTCCTCATCTGCCTCGCCCATGTGCGGGCGCTCGATGCCTTCGCCTTCGGTATGGATGCTGCAGCCTCGCTCGGCATTGCGGTGCGGCGCACCCAGATCGTGCTGCTTGCCACGACGGCTGCGATGACGGCGGGTGTCGTCTCCATGGTCGGTTCGATCGGTTTCGTCGGTCTCGTCATTCCGCATGCAGCGCGCTTCATTGTCGGACCCGGCCATGCGCGGCTGCTGCCGGCCGTGGCGCTCGGCGGCGCGATCTTCATGGTCGGCGCGGATATCGTCTCGCGCATCATCGTGCCGCAGCAGATCCTGCCGATCGGCGTGGTGACGGCGCTGTTCGGCGCACCGGCCTTCGCGATCATCCTCTATCGGGCGCGGAGGACGGCATGAGCATCGCGATCGACAATGTCAGTTATGCCGCCGGCGAGACTCTGATCGTCAACGGCGTCAGCCTCTCGGTCGGGAAAGGCAGGATCCTCGGACTGCTCGGCCCCAACGGATCGGGAAAATCCAGCCTGCTCAGGCTGATCTGCCGCCTGAGGAAAGTGAAGAGCGGCGTCATCCGGCTCGGCGACGACGATATCGCCGCCATTCCGCGCGCAGCACTTGCAAGGCGCATCGCCTTCGTTGAGCAGCAATCGACCACCGATACGCAATTGACGGTGCGGGACGTGGTGCGGCTTGGCCGCACGCCGCATCGCGGGCTGTTGTCGACCTGGAATGCGGGCGACGAGGCGGCGATCGACGAGGCGCTTGGCCGTGTGGATATGCGCGAGCGGGCCGACCAGTTGTGGCAGACGCTGTCCGGCGGCGAAAGGCAACGGGTGCATATTGCCCGCGCGCTGGCGCAGGCGCCGAGCGAGCTTCTGCTCGACGAGCCGACCAACCATCTCGATATCCAGCATCAGCTCGACATTCTCTCGCTGGTTTCGAAGCTCGGCGTGACCTCGGTCGTGGCGCTGCACGACCTCAATCTCGCGGCGATGTTCTGCGACAGCCTGGCGGTGATGCGCAAGGGCGAGATCGTTGCCGCGGGCGCGCCGGAAGAGGTGCTGACGGAAGCCCTGATCGGCGACGTGTTCGGCGTCAACGCGCATATCGAACGGTCTGCGGTGCATGGCCGCTTCAACATCCAGTATAGGATGGCTTGAGCGATGGATGGCAGCAGACATGACGGGGCTAATTTCGACCTGAAGGAAGAGATCCGCGCCTACTGGTCGAAACGGTCGGAGACCTTCGATCTCGCTTTCGGCCATCGCATTCCGGCGGGTCCGGAGGCCGATGCATGGCAGGCGCCGATCCGGGCGCTTCTAGGCGACGAGCCGAAGCGGGTGCTGGAGCTTGCCTGCGGCACCGGCGAGGTGACGCGGCTGATTCACGATCTCGGCCATGACGTCACCGCGCTCGATTTTTCCGAGGCGATGCTCAAGGTCGCGCGGGCAAAGCATGCCGGCAAACAGCGGCTGCGCTTCATCTTGGCCGATGCCGAAAACACGATGGAGCCGGACGGGCTTTACGATGCGATCATCTGCCGGCATCTGGTCTGGACGCTGACTGCGCCGCAGCAGGCATTCGCCGACTGGCACCGGGTGCTGAAGCCGGGCGGCAGGGTGCTCTTCTTCGACGGCGACTGGGCCGAGCCGAAACCCTCCGGGCGGATCGCGCGACTGCTGATCTCCTGGATCGATCAGCTGGTCGGCGCGGACGGAAATTACGACGGCGCCCTGAGCGAGCGGCATGGCCGGATCATGCAGGCACTGCCCTTCGGCAAGGGGCTTCGCCCGGAGATGGTGATGCCGCTACTGAAAGATGCAGGCTTTGCCGATATCGCCATTCATCCGCACGGGCCGATCTCCCGCGCGCAGCGCAGGCAGGCCGATTTCAGGAACCGGCTGCGCACCTTCGTCTACCGGCGCTTCGTCATGACGTGTGGGAAGGTGTAGTCGCCGCGCGGGAGCGCTTGTTCCGGGGGGCATCATTGCCTAAATGTCTCCCGCCAACCGCCGGAGACCTTTCATGATCCTCGACGCCGCCCGCCTTGCGCTCGTCAATCTCTTTGCCCCCGAGACACGTTCCGCCTTCTGGAAGATGCTGGGGCTGACACTGCTCATTCTCGCCGGGCTCTGGTTCACGCTGAGAGAAGCCTTCGCCTATTACGTCTGGCCATGGTTTGCGGCGTTTCTTCCCGCAATGCCGGAATGGACGGGCTGGCTGACGCTGATTGCGGCGGTTGCAGCCAGCATCGGTCTTGCGCTCGGGTTGGCGCTGCTGATCGCGCCGATCACGGCGCTCATCGCCGGCCTGTTTCTCGACGATGTCGCGGCGGTGGTGGAAAAGCGGGATTATCCAAACGACCCGCCGGGCCGTGAACTGCCGCTCGGCCAGGCGATCATGGGCTCGATCCAGTTCCTCGGCGTCGTCATCGTCGGCAATTTCATCGCGCTGCTTCTCTTGTTCATTCCGGGCGTCAACCTGATCGCCTTCTTCATGGTCAACGGCTACCTGCTCGGCCGGGAATTCTTCGAGTTCGCCGCGATGCGCTCTCGCCCGCCGGCAGAGGCCCGCGCGTTCCGGGCGAAACACGGCTCGACCGTGATGCTTGCCGGCATGGTGATCGCCGGTTTCCTGGCGATCCCCTTCGTCAACCTCCTGACCCCGCTCTTCGCCGCCGGCCTGATGGTGCATCTGCACAAGGCGATCTCGAAGCGGGATCCGGGTTTCACGATCTAATCCGGCAGGGCCGAGGCGTCGTACATCGCGGCAAACTCGGCACTCGGCGGGATCGGCTTGATGATGTCGATCAGCACGCCGTTCGGGTCGGCGGTGATGAAATGCCGCTGGCCGAAATCCTCGTCCCTCAGATCGAGCCGGATCGGCAGGCCGGCGGCCTTCAGCCGGTCGTAGATCGCATCGACATCCTCCACCTCGAAATTGAGGAGCAGGCCGGCAACCGTGCCGCGGCCCGATGCCGGGATCGTGCCGTGGCTGCCGTCAAGGATAGCAAGCGTCACATGCTGGTTGTCGCGCGACTGCAGATGGACATACCAATCTGCCGAGAACAGCGCCTCGAAGCCGAAATGCTCGATATAGAAGGCCGCCGTGCCGGTGACGTTGTCCGTCATGATAACGGGATAGTAGCTGGTGACTTTCATCGCTTTCACTCCTCCAACTAATCAGATACGTTCAGGCTGTATGTATTTATATAGATACATTCTGTCTGTATGTAAATGAGAGGAATGCGATGCCGCGCAGCAATCGCGAGCGGACAGATCTGACCCGCACGGCGCTACTGGACGCTGCGCGAGCGCTGTTCATCGAGAAGGGTTATGCCGAGACGGCGACGCCGGAGATCGTCGCTGAAGCGCAGGTGACACGAGGGGCGCTCTATCACCACTTTGCCGACAAGCAGGCGCTGTTCCGGGCAGTGATCGAGCGCGAGGCGGAACATGTCGCCGCCGATATCGATGCGCACTCGGCGGAGGCCTCATCAGCACGCGAAGCGCTGCTGCAGGGGGCATCGGCCTATTTCGACGCGATGGCCGTGCCGGGGCGAACGCGGCTGCTTTTGAAGGAGGCGCCGGCGCAGTTTGCCGGCGACAGCGGCGAAGGCGGGGACCCGGCGGAAGAGGGGCTCAAGGTTGGGCTTTCGCATCTGCTTGCGGGGTCGGGCCATCTGGCGCTGCTCGATCCGCTGACGGCGCTCATCTCCTCGGCTTTCGAGCGCGCGGCGATCGCGATCGACTGCGGCGGCAGGCGGGAGGATTACGAGGCAGCGATCGCGGTTCTGCTGGACGGTCTTACTGCGCAGCCGCGCCGATAATCTGCGGTGGCAGTTCGACCAGCGGCGCCGGGATGTCAAAAGTCTTTTCCGGCGAGCGACAGAGATCGGCGATGACGCAATGCTCGCATTCGGGCTTGCGCGCCTTGCAGGTATAGCGACCGTGCAGGATCAGCCAGTGATGGGCATGATAGAGATACTGCTCAGGGATGACCTTGAGGAACTGTTCCTCGACCTCATCCGGCGTCTTGCCCGGCGCCATGAGACAGCGGTTGCCGATGCGGAAGACATGGGTGTCGACCGCGAGCGTCGGAATGCCGAAGGCCATGGACATCACGACATTCGCCGTCTTGCGGCCCACACCCGGCAGGCGTACCAGTTCTTCGCGGGTCTTCGGAACCTCGGAGCCGAATTCGTCGATCAGCATGCGACAGAGGGCGATGACGTTCTTCGCCTTGTTGCGGTAAAGCCCGATCGTCTTGATATGCGCGATCACACCTTCCTCGCCGAGCGCCAGCATCTTTTCCGGCGTGTCGGCGATCCTGAACAGCGCGCGGGTCGCCTTGTTGACGCCGGCATCGGTTGCCTGCGCAGACAGCGCCACTGCGACGACCAGCGTGAAGGGGTTCACATGCTCGAGCTCGCCTTTCGGCTCCGGCCGCTGGATGGAGAAGCGGCGAAATATCTCGACCATTTCCTCTTTCGAATAGGCGGGCTTGAAGCGCTTCGGCTTGCGCGGAGCGGCGGTCTTCGTGGCGGTGCTGGATTTGATTTTCGGATTGGCCATCAGACTGTATAGTCACGCCCGATGACGGAAATCAACGCGCAGATAGTGGACGACCAGCCGGTCTTTGCCGCCGAACTGACGCCCTACCGATCACTCGGCAGGACAGGGTTTCGGGTCGTGCTCATGCTTTCGGGGATCGTCTGCCTGTTCTACGGCATTTTCTTCATGGTGACCGGCGCGTGGCCGATCGGACTGTTTCTCGGCCTCGACTTTCTCGGCCTCTATGTGGCGCTGAAACTGAGCTATCGTTCGGGCCGGCAGCGAGAAGAAGTCACCGTCTCGCGCAGCAACGTGTCGATCCGAAAATTCTCGCCCGCGGGGCGCATGGTGGAGCATCGGTTCAATCCGTTCTGGGCACGATTTAAGGTCAATCGTCACGCGGAATTCGGGATCACCTCCATGCATGTGTCGGGAGAGGGCCGGGGCACGGATGTCGGCTCCTTCCTCAATCCCGATGACCGGGAGAGTTTTGCCAAGGCGTTTCGGGGCGCGCTGGCAAGTGTGACACGCAGGCTCTAGCGAGATCGTTCCAATGGTCAAGAAACGGGTGGTTTCAGCAATGCGAAAGAGGCACATATGAGCGAAAGGAGACAGACCATGAACGCTCTCGCTCAGTTTTCCACGCCCGCCACCGACGTGACGCCGGAAGGCTCCGATTACGAAACCGTACGCCGGGTGATCGAGATGATCACACTCGACTATCGCGACCAGCCGTCGCTGGAGGCGATCGCTGCCGAGATCGGCCAGTCGCCGACGCAGCTGCAGAAGCTGTTCACCCGCTGGGCGGGCCTGTCGCCGAAAGCTTTCCTGCAGGCGGTGACGATCGATCATGCCAAGCGGTTGCTCGGGCAGGAAGGCCTGCCGCTGCTCGAAACCTCCTATGAGGTTGGGCTGTCCGGCCCGGGGCGTCTGCATGATCTCTTCGTCACCCACGAGGCGATGTCGCCGGGCGAATGGAAGGCGAAGGGCGGCGGGCTGACGATCCGCTATGGTTTCCACCGCTCACCCTTTGGGATTGCGCTCGTGATGGCGACCGATCGCGGGCTCGCGGGTCTTGCCTTCGCGGATGAGGCGGGCGAGGCAGATGCGCTTGAAGACATGACGCGACGCTGGCCGAATGCGACCTATGTGGAAGACCGGGAGGCGACACTGCCCTATGTCGGCCGGGTCTTCGATCGGTCGAAATGGCAGTGCGACCGCCCGCTGCGCGTCGTGTTGATCGGCACGGATTTCCAGGTGAAGGTCTGGCAGAGCCTGTTGAAGATCCCCTATGGCAAGGCCGTCACCTATTCCCACGTCGCCAACGATATCGGCCAGCCGACCGCAAGTCGGGCGGTCGGGGCGGCTGTCGGCGCCAACCCGATCTCCTTCGTCGTTCCCTGCCACCGGGCCGTTGCCAAGAATGGCGCATTGACCGGCTATCACTGGGGGCTGACCCGCAAGCGCGCGATGCTGGGCTGGGAGACGGGCGGCTGACGCCCGATCTGCCGGAGCAGAACAGCGCATTCTTTCCCATTCAGGTGCGTGTCAGCTTGAAAAGCGATCCGTGAACTGAGGCAGGCGTGACCTGTCTGGTTTTTTCGGGCGGATCGACATGCTGACAATCACGCGAATGAAGAAGTGGTTTCGTAACGGCGCAGCCGCCATTGGTCTCGGTGTGCTCACGGTCGGAGCCTATCTCGGCTTCCTGCAGCTTTCCGGCAATTTTCACACAGTAATCCCCGGAGAGCTTTATCGCTCGGCGCAGCCGACGGCCGGGCAGATCGAGGACTATGCCCGCCGTTACGGCATCCAGACGATCGTCAACCTGAGGGGCGCCTCGGACGATGCGAGCTGGTACGCGGATGAGGTCGCGACGGCCAGGCGGCTCGGCATCAATCACATGGATTTCCGCATGCTCGCTTCCAGGCAACTGACGGCGCAGGAGGCCGAGGCGCTCGTTGCGATGCTGCGGGATGCGCCGAAGCCGATTCTCATCCATTGCCGTGGCGGGGCCGACCGCACTGGCCTTGCTTCGGTGCTCTACAGCCAGCGCATCGCCGGTATTCCGACGAGTAAGGCCGAGCAGCAGCTGTCGCTCTATTTCGGCCATGTCGGAGTGCCGATGCTTTCGGCCGCATACGCCATGGACCTGACCTGGGAAATGCTGGAACGGCACTACGGGCTGGAGCAGGCCCGAGGTGATCTCAAACAGGCACAACCGGCCGTCGAGGGCTAGGCGCCCTCGGCAAGCCGCAGCAATTCCTTTGCCGCCGTCTCGTCGGTGATCAGCGTGTTGCAGCCGATGCGGCGGATGGTGGCGCGGATGGCGGTGGCGCGGTGAGCTCCGCCTGACGAAAGCACGATGTGCTTTGCCTTCTTCAGCGTATCGAGATCGACCGACATGACGCGGTCATTGAGGGCCGTGTCGACGGAACGGCCTGCCTCGTCCAGGAAGTTGAACATCGTATCGCAGACGCAGCCCGAGGCGATCAGCCGCTCCAGTTCCGTCTTCGAGATGAAACCCTCCGACAGCGACGTCGAGTGCGGTCCGATGTCGCCGCAGCTGACGACCGCGAGGTCCAGGTTTTCGGCGAGATCATAGATCGTGTTCAGGCCGCATTTGTCGATCAGCGCCCGCTTGGTGGCGACGGTATCGACAAGCAGCGGTGCGAGGAACATGAAACATTCGGCGCCGAGCTGACCGGCGAAGCGCCAGGTGAAGTCGATCGGATTGGTCTGGTGGACGGCCACGATGCCGCCGAGCAGCGAGACGACCTTGCAGTTTTCCCGGCGCGGCGGGCGGAAGCTCGCAAGCGACGCCGTCATGGTGCGGCCCCATCCTACGCCGATCGTCATTTCGTCCTGGATGACATCGGAGAGGAACCGGCCGAGTGCCAGGCCGACGGCACCCGCCAGCGCATCGGCACTGCCGTCGCGCGGGGCGGGCACGACCACGGCCTCGTCCAGCCCATAGGCCTTTTCCAGCCCGATCGCCAGTTCGACGCAGGCGTCGACACCTTCGGAGATCCAGATCTGCACCTCGGAGCGTTTCATCGCCTCGTCGAGCATGCGGATGACCGTCGAGCGACTGACGCCGAGTTTTTCGGCGACATCCTTTTGCGTCAGGCCCTGATTGTAATACAGCCAGGCGGCGCGCAGCCGGATCGAGGCCGCGTCTGAATAGCTTATATGGGTTTCGCGTCTCAGTCTCGCCAACGGCCCTCATCCTCCCGGCGGCTAAAACATCCAATCTTCCGACCGCCTGCCATGATATTGTCGCGGTTGAAACATATGTCAATTCCGAAGGACAAATGTCTTGACTTCTTTACCATCCAGGGATGTTATCTAGATAACATGCCAGAGGAGCAAAATCGGCGCCGGGGGCGTTGATCAGCAAATAGCGAGGAACATTCGGATGACGTCGAAACTAGAGCAACTTCGTTCCATGACCACTGTCGTCGCCGATACCGGCGATATCGAAGCGGTGGCTCGTCTGAAGCCGGTCGATTGCACGACCAACCCGTCCATCGTCCTGAAGGCCCTCGGTACCGACGCTTTTGCCGACAAGGTGAAGGAAGCAATCGCCTGGGGCCGCAAGCAGGGTGGCCAGGACGACGCTGTCGTCGCTGCCGTTGCCGACCGTATGGCGATCGACGTGGGTGCTGCGCTTTCCGCGCTGGTTCCGGGCCGCGTCTCGACCGAGGTCGACGCCGACCTTTCCTTCGATACGGAAGCCTCCATCGCCAAGGCCCGCCAGATCATCGCCGCCTACAAGGAGCGTGGCATCGAGCGTGACCGCATCCTGATCAAGCTTGCCTCCACCTGGGAAGGCATCAAGGCAGCCGAAGTGCTGCAGGCCGAAGGCGTCGACTGCAACCTGACGCTGCTGTTCAGCCACGCCCAGGCCGTCGCCTGCGCCGATGCCAAGGCATTCCTGATCTCGCCCTTCGTCGGCCGCATCCTCGACTGGTACAAGAAGTCGACCGGCCAGGACTACACGGCCGAGACCGATCCGGGCGTCGTATCGGTCCGCGCGATCTACAATTACTACAAGGCCAACGGTATCAACACGATCGTCATGGGTGCCTCGTTCCGCAATATCGGCGAGATCGAAGCCCTTGCCGGTTGCGACCGCCTGACGATCGCGCCGAACCTGCTCGACGAGCTGGACAAGGCAGACGGCAAGCTGGAGCGCAAGCTTTCGCCGGAGAAGTTCGAGGCTGCCGCCCCGATCAAGATGGACGAAAAGACCTTCCGCTGGATGCTGAACGAAGACCAGATGGCAACCGAGAAGTTGTCGGACGGCATCCGTGCATTCGCCAAGGACCTGGCGACGCTGCGCGCTAACGTCAAGAAGGAACTGCAGCTCGCTGCCGCGTAACTTCGCGCTTCATTGCTTAGGAAGGGCCCGCCATCGGCGGGCTTTTCTTTGCCTATTCATTTAAGAGAATTAGGCCTTGCTAAATCTATTAGTGATTGAGTTTAGCGGATTTCTTATTTAACTAAAACTTTAACATGACTGGATAATCTTCGCGCTAATCATTTCAGAGCTGGAGATTACTATGGTCGGCATTCCCTTCGGCCACATTCAGTCCAATGCTTCGCTGGTCGAAGCGTTGAATCGTTCGCAAGCCATTATCGAATTCAATCTCGACGGCACGATCCTCACGGCCAACGAAAACTTCTGCAAGACGGTCGGCTATTCGCTCTCCGAAATCGTCGGCAAGCATCACTGCATCTTCGTCGACCCGGCAGAAGCCGCGTCGCGGGACTATGCGGATTTCTGGGCACGGCTCGCCAAGGGCACGTTCGACCAGGGCAAGTACAAGCGCTTCGGCAAAGGTGGCCGCGAGGTCTGGATCGAGGCGAGTTACAACCCGCTCATGCGTCGCGGTAAGCCCTACAAGGTGGTCAAGCTTGCAACCGATATTACCGAGGCGCGCAAGGTGGCGCTGGAAAACCGCGGCAAGCTGGACGCGCTGTCGCGAGCCCAGGCGGTGATCGAGTTCACGCCCAACGGCGAGATCATCACCGCCAACGAGAATTTCCTGGCCGGGCTCGGCTATTCGCTCGGTGAGATCGTCGGCAAGCATCATGCGATGTTCTGCGAGCCGGACTATGCGCGCTCGGCCGAATACCGGCAGTTCTGGGCCGATCTGTCCGCTGGTCAATTTTCAGCGGGGCAATATACCCGCATCACCAAGAGCGGTGCGCCGATCTATATCCAGGCCTCCTACAATCCGATCATCGATGACAGCGGCAAGGTGTTCAAGGTCGTGAAATTCGCGACCGACGTTTCGGACCGCGTCAAGGTTGTCAACGAGCTTGGTGCCGGCCTCGGGCGGCTTGCCCAGTGCAATATCCGCCAGACGATCGATACTCCGTTCGGAGCGGAGTTCGAGCCGCTGCGGCGGGATTTCAACGCGTCGATCGGCGCTTTCCAGGAGACGCTGGTCGGCGTCCTGCAGCAGACCACCGTGCTGAACGGTTCCAGCCAGGAAATGCACGAGGCGGCCGATCAGATGTCGGTCCGCACCAAGGAGCAGGCTGCCTCTTTGGAAGAAACGTCGGCGGCGCTGGAAGAGGTGACGTCGACCGTTCAGGCATCGACGGCCAATACGGAAGAGACGCGCAAGCTGGTGAAGAACGCGCTGGAGGCGGCGACCAACTCATCCTCCGTCGTGCGCGAGACGATTACCGCGATGAAGCGCATCGAGGGAGCTTCGACGGAGATCACCAAGATCATCGGCGTGATTGACGAGATCGCTTTCCAGACCAATCTTTTGGCGCTGAATGCCGGCGTCGAGGCTGCCCGCGCCGGCGAGGCAGGCAAGGGCTTTGCGGTCGTCGCGCAGGAAGTGCGCGAGCTTGCCCAGCGCTCGGCCAATGCGGCAAAGGAAATCAAGGCGCTGATCGACAATTCGGGCCGCGAGGTGACGGAAGGCGTGCGTCTCGTCGACGAGACGGGCGCGGCGCTGCACGAGATCGAAGCTTTCGTCGCCTCGATCGACCAGAATGTCCAGTCGCTGGCAACGGCGGCGCAGGAACAGTCGGTCGGCCTGTCGGAAATCAACAACACGGTGGCACAGCTCGACCGGATGACGCAGCAGAACGCGGCCATGGTGGAGAACACGACCCAGGTCAGCCAGGCGTTGGCGAGCGGGGCGGCGCGGCTTGCCGAACTGGTGCAGCAGTTCAAGCTGAACCGGCGCACACAGATCCGCGAGCCGGAAGTTCCCGCAGCAGGTGGTCACTCCGCACCGAGACGGGCGGCCTGATCCCTCGCGATCAGCGTCTGCCCGCCGGCGCCGACATAATCTGAAACAAAGCTGAAAACACCGGTGCAAAACCCGCGCGTAGTTTCGATCCGATCAAGACGGATTGGAGACAGAGACAATGGACGCTTTTCACACCTATGCCGGCATGCTCAACGCGGTTGCCATGGCGCTGCTGCTGGTGATTATCGCAGGCTTCTACCTGAGCCTGACGATGGAGGCTTTCCGGGGCGCAAGCGACAGTCGCGCGTCCACCGGCGGGCTGCGTCGTGGTGGTGCCGGCACCGACTGCCGATCGGATGAGGACGACGTCAGGCCGACGGCAAGGCGGGGCCGCCGGAACCGGGCCTTATCAGTAGCGTGACGGTCATCGTGCCGGCCTTCGGATCAGGGCTTCCAGCCGAGATTGGTGCTGATCGCGCGGGTCGTGTCGAGAAGCGCCGGAAGGTGCTCCTGCAGGTCCTCGATGTTCACCCGTGACCTGAACGAGGTGATCGAGACTGCACCCACCGCCGCGTTGGCATGGTCACGCACCGGTGCCGCGATACAGTTGGACAGGGAATCGTATTCCCCGTCGTCGAAGGCCCAGCCGCGCGCCCTGACGTCGTCGAGCACCCGCTCATAAGCGTCGATATCGGTGATGGTGCGATCGGTGTAGCGCTCGAAGCTCGCGCGCTGCAGAATCGGGGTTCTTTCGGCATCCGGCAGGAAGGCCAAAATCGCCTTGGCAACGCCGGCCGTATTGACCACCACATCGCCGCCGATGATCGTGTTCAGCACGATCGATTCCTTCGGCTCGACCTTGTCGACATAGGTGATCCGGTCGCGATTGGGCACGGCGAACTGGATCGTCAGGCGAAGGTCGCCGCCAAGGGCTGCAAGATGCGGATGGGCGATGGAACGCAGGTCGAAGTGTTCCATGGCCGAACGTGCGAGTGCGGCCAGCCGGAAGCCGGTGCCGAAGACGCCCGGCGACGTCTGCCGGACGAAGCCGGCATCCTGCAGCGTCAGAAGTGTTCTCAGTATGGTGGTGCGATGAACACCAAGAACGGCGGCAATATCTGCCGCCGTACGCGGGCTTGCACTGCAGAGTTCGAGAATTTCGATGGCGCGTGAAACAGTGGTGCTCATACGCCTTCTTTAGCTTCTCTTCAGGGACGCGTCACCCCGACGCGCAGGATGGCATTGGCAAATCTGCGCGTGTCCCCGGTGACGATGCAGAGCGCCACGTCGGCGGAGCGCGTGAGCGCCACGAAGGCGGCACGGTCCACGGCGGAGCGCTCGATACCTTCCGGCAGGAGCGAGGCGACTTCGTCAGCGACGGCACAGAGCGATGGTTCGCTCGGGCTCATCGCCGTCACCGCCTCGATCGCGATGGTGCGGGAGATCAGATCCACGACTTCCGGCACCAGCGGCGTTTCCGGCCGCAGTGCCGCGTGAACCACGGTTGCTCCCTTCGCGATATTGGTTGCCGCCGCGAAATGGGCATCCGCGACGACGATGAGTGACTTGTGTCCCGCCGATGCCAGCGCGGACAGGACCTGGGGGTGGATGATGGGAACGCGCAACATCAGCTGAAATGCTGTCCGCCATTGATGTCGATCACCACACCGGTGATGAAGGACGCACCGGGGGAGGCGAGCCAGGTCACGGAGGAGGCGACATCGGCCGGATTACCCGCCCGGCCGAGCGGGATGGTGGCGATCGTCTGCTGCTTGGATTGTTCCGTGGTGAACGTGTCGTGGAAGGGCGTCGCCTCGATGAAGCCCGGTGCCACGGCATTGACCGTGATGCGCCGGTCGGCGACCTCCTTCGACAGTCCACGGGTGAAGCCGAACAGGGCAGCTTTTGCGGTGGCATAGGCCGTCGCGCCGGCGTGACCGCCGGAGCGGCCGGCAAGCGAGGCGACGATGACGATGCGCCCGTCATCGGACAGGATCGGAAGTATGCGCTTGGTGACGAGGAAGACACTATCGACATTGAGTGTCTGGACCCTGCGGAACAGGTCGTAGGGCATGTCCTCGATCTTGGAGCGCTCGATCAGGCCGCCGGCATTGTGGACCAATATGTCCACCTTGCCGACCTGTCGCTCGACTTCCGCGCCGAACTTTTCCACTTCCGCCTCGAGTGTCAGGTCAACGGGAAGGGCGATCGCGTCCCGGCCATCGGCGGATCGGAGGCGGTCAAGCGCCTCGCTGGAGGGCTCGTGGCTGCGATAGGTGACGATCACCCGCGCGCCGCGCGATGCGAGGCTCTCGGCAATGCCCGCGCCGATGCCGACGCCTCCGCCCGTGACGATCGCAACCTTGCCCGTCAAATCCTGATCCGACATCAAATCATTTCCTTTCGCTTTTCTGCAGTTCTTACGAGAGAGGTGTTTCCCTCCGGGCGGCGGCCGGCATAGACGAAGGTGACGAACGCGGTGATCGCGAGCGACGCCGAGAGGAAAATCAGCCCGGCCTTGGTCGAGCCGGTCGTGTCCGTCAGCCAGCCGACCACGAAGGGCGACACGAAGCCGCCGACATTGCCGATGGCATTGACGAGGCCGATGCCTGCCGCGGCGGCTGCGCCCTTGAACAGGCTTGCCGGCATGGAGAGCATCGGGCCGATCGCGGTGAAGATGCCGACTGCTGCGAGCGACAGCAGGGCAAGCGCGAGCACCGGATTGATGGTGAGCGTATAGCCGGCGCCGAGCAGGCCGATCGCGGCGAGTGCGAGGCTGACCGCCACATGGGCTGCGCGCTTGCCGGTGCGGTCGGCCCTACGGCTCCACCAGATGATGAAGCAGCTCGCGACCAGATAGGGGACGGCGACGATCAGGCCACGATGGAAGTCGCTGAAATGGCCCATCTCGTCGACGATGGTGGGCAACCAGAAGCCGAGCCCGTAGATGCCGAGCACCATGCCGAAATTGAGGAACGAGTAGGCGAGCGCCGCCGGGTCCTTCAAGGTGCTGAGGAAGGAATGCTCCCGGTTGCTGGTGATGACCGTGTCGTCATGATCGATGGCTGTCTGCAGGACCTGCTTTTCCTCTGCCGTCAGCCACTTCGCTTCCGACGGACGGTCGGTCAGCAGGAAGGGCGTCAGGACGCCGAGAATGACTGCCGGCAGGCCCTCGATCAGATAGAGCCACTGCCAACCGTCCAAGCCGCCGATGCCGTGCATTTCGAGAATGAGACCGCTCAGCGGGGCGCCGAGCATATTGGCCACCGGCTGCGACAGGACGAAGATGCCGAGCATAGCGGCGCGCTGCCGGGCCGGGAACCAGAGGGTGAAATAGAAGACGACGGCCGGGAAGAAGCCTGCCTCGGCAAAGCCGAGCAGGAAGCGGACCGTATAGAACGACGCCGTTCCCGTGACGAAGGCCATGCCCATGGCGAGCAGGCCCCATGGGATCAGGATGCGGGCGATCCAGCGCCGCGCGCCGAAGCGATACATGCCGGCATTGCTGGGTATCTCGAACAGGGTGTAGCCGATGAAGAAGAGACCGGCACCGAGCCCGAAGACCTGGGCTGAGAAGCCTAGATCGGCGCTCATCTGGTCCTTGGCGAAGGCGACATTGTTCCGGTCGAGATAGGCGATGAAATAGAGAAGGACGATGAGCGGCAATATCCGCCAGCGAACCTTCGAGAGCGCCTGCTCCAGAACGAGCGCGCTGTTTTGAACCTGCTGCAACATGAACCTCCCCTTCACTGCATGCGAATACCGCCATTAAAGTAAGTCGCAATATGTGCACATCAAGTGCAATAAATGCACAAAACCGTGAGGGGAGGATTGGAGAATATCATTGTGCTCCGAGGCGAGACCCGGAGCACAAGCGTCAGGCGGCCTGCGGCACCATGGTGGCGGAGCCCGGCTTCTTCAGCAGCATTACGGCGATTGCCGCGATCATGCACATGACGCCGGCGATCTGCAGGGCGGGCATGTAGGTGTCGAAATCGCTCTTGAAGAAACCGGCGCCGAAGGCGGCGGTGGCGGCGCCCAGCTGATGGCCGGCAAAGACCCAGCCGAAGACGAGGCCGGCCTTCTCACGGCCAAAGTTTTCGGCGGCGAGCTTGACCGTCGGCGGCACGGTCGCGACCCAGTCGAGGCCGTAGAAGACGGCGAAGACGGAAAGTTCGACGAAGCTGAAACCGGAGAAAGACAGGTAGATCAGCGACAGTCCGCGCAGTCCGTAGAACCAGAAAAGCAGGACGCGGTTGTCGAACCGGTCCGAGAGCCAGCCTGCGAAGATCGTGCCGAAGAAATCGAATATGCCGATGACGGCGAGCGTGCTTGCGGCGGTAACCGCAGCCATGCCGAAATCGCCGCAGATCGAGATCCAGTGGGTCTGGATCAGGCCGTTGGTGGAGAGGCCGCAGACGAAGAAGGTGCCGAACAGGACCCAGAAGACCGGATTGCCGGAGACACTTTTCAGCGTGACGAGCGGCGAGACAAGCGTGGCAAGCAGCTTGTGGTCCTGCTTCGGCGGCCTGGACACCACCGTCTCGCCATAGGCGGGAAGGCCGACATCGGCCGGGTGGTCGCGCATCAGCAGGAAGACGAGTGCGAAGGCCGCGGCGAGCACGGCAACCGTCAGGGTCAGCGCCGTGCGCCAGCCATAGGCTTCGGTAAGGCTTGCGAGGATCGGCAGGAAGATCAATTGGCCGGTGGCATTGCTGGCCGTCATCAGGCCGACGACAAGGCCGCGGCGCTTGGTGAACCAGCGGCTGGCGACAGTGGCGCCGAGCACCAGCGCGGTCATGCCGGTGCCGACGCCGATGACGAGGCCCCAGAGCAGCAGCAATTGCCAGACCTCGGTCATGAACAGCGAGGCGACGATGCCGGACATAATCATGGCGAGCGCGGTGGAGACGACCTGCCGGACGCCGAAATGGTTCATGAAGGCGGCGGCAAAGGGGCCGAGCAGGCCGAAGAGCACGAGACGCACGGCCATGGCGGTGGAAATGTCGGCGATATCCCAGCCGAATTCCTGGTGCAGCGGCTGGATCATCACGCCGGCAGAGCCCATCGAGCCGGCCGTTGCGAGCATGGTGAGGAAGGTGGTCGCGGCAACCACCCAGCCGTAGTGCAGGTTTCTCTTCGCCATCCAGGCGGCGACGCCATTGGAGATCATGCTTTGGTCCTCTTTCGTCGCCCGTTCCATGGGCCGGGTCTGCCTAAAATGTGCGGGTATATGCCCGTATATGGTTCAAAAGATCACAGGGCTGCGAGCAGTTCCTGCAGCTGTCTCGCCTTGCCGGCGCCAAGGCGGGCATCGATCTCGTCCTGAACACCATCCCAGAGGGGGGCGCCCTTTTCGAGAACCTCATGACCCTTCGGCGCTATGGTCAGGACAGCCTCACGCTGGTCTTCCCCATGGCCGATCTCGACCAGTTCCATTCGGGCCAGAACCTTGGCATTACGCCCGACGGTAGAGCGGTCGAGATCCAGCCGATGCGCGAGATCGGTGAGCGATACCGGTTCCGTGCGGCGGATGTTTCTCAACATGCTGAACTGGCCGATATTGACGCCAAGCGGAGCCAGCGCCTCGTCATAATAGGACGAGACCTTGCGGGTCGCCTTGCGCAGCAGGACACAGTGACATGCATCGTTCGACATTGTCGTGGGTATATACCCGGATCCGGCAAAAGACAAGCGGGCATATGCCCGCTTGTTCAGGTCGGCTGTCTCAGGTGGTGGCGCGTCTGGCCTGCAGCATGGTGCGGATGAAGGTTACGATGAAGGTCGCGGTCATCAGCAGCACGATGGTGGGAGCAGGGGCGCTGTCGAGGAAGAAGGCGATATAGATGCCGGCGAGCGAGCAGCCGAACGCCACGGCGATGGCAGTCAGCATCATCGCAGTGAAGCGGCGGGTGAGCAGGAAGGCGATCGCGCCGGGGGCAACGAGAAGCGCCACCGACAGGATGATGCCGATCGCCTTCAACGCGCCGACCACGGTCAGCGACAGGACGGTCAGCAGCCCGTAATGGAGGATGCGGGTCGGTAGGCCGATCGCCTTCGCATGCTGCTCGTCGAAGGCGTGCACCAGCAGGTCCTTGCGGAAGATGACGAGGAAGATCGTCGAGGCGAGCGCGATCAGCCCGGTCTCGATCAGGTCCGATGGAAGAATGCCGAGCATGTCGCCGAACAGGATGTGGTCGAGATGCACGTCAGCCTGGACGTTGACGTAAAGCACCAGACCGAGACCGAACATGCCGGAGAAGACGATGCCGAGCACGGTGTCTTCCTTGATGCGGCTGTTCTCCTTGAGGAAGCCGGTCGCGAGCGCGCAGAACATGCCGGCGACGAAGGCGCCGATGGAGAATGGGATCGCCAGCATATAGGCGATGACGACGCCCGGCAGCACGGCGTGGGAGACCGCGTCGCCCATCAGCGACCAGCCCTTGAGCACCAGGAAGCAGGAGAGGATCGCCATCGGCAGCGCGATCATCAGCGTCACCAGAAAAGCGGTCCGCATGAAGTCGATCTGGAAGGGGAAGAGGAGGAGATCGATCGTATCGCTCATGCGGCGCTCTCCTGTGGCGTGGCCTCGGGCGCGGTCTCTTCCAGCGATGCCTTGAGCCGGCGGCGGGAGGCGAGCATGCCGTGCTTGGGGGCGAAGACGAAGGCTGTCAGGAAGATCGCCGTCTGCAGCACGACAATGATGCCGCCGGTGGCGCCGTCGAGGAAATAGCTCAGGTATGCGCCGAGAAAACTGGTCGCAGCGCCGATGCCGAGGCCCATCAGGATGACGCGCTGGAAGCGGTCGGTCAGCAGATAGGCGGTGGCTCCAGGCGTCACCACCATGGCGATGACGAGGAAGGCGCCGACGGTCTGCATAGCGGCGACGGTGGAGGCGGCGAGCAGGGCGAAGAACATCACCTTCAGGGCATCGGGTTTCAGGCCGATGGTGCGGGCGTGGTTCTCGTCGAAGAAGGCGACCATCAGGTCCTTCCACTTGAGCGCCAGCACGACGAGGCTGACGCCGCCGATGATGACAAGCTGCAGCGTATCGGCCGGCGAGATGGCGAGGATGTTGCCGAGCACGATGGTCTGAATATCGACTGCGGTCGGCGACAGCGACACCATGAACAGGCCGAGGCCGAAGAAGGAGGTGAAGATCAGGCCGATTATCGCGTCTTCCTTCAGCCGTGTGCGCTGGTTGAGGAAGAGCATGGCGAGTGCCGCGAGACCGCCTGACATGAAGGCGCCGATGGAAAAGGGCAGGCCCAGCATATAGGCGCCGGCAACGCCCGGCACGATGGAGTGGGACAGCGCGTCGCCGATCAGCGACCAGCCCTTCAGCATCAGATAGGCGGAGAGAAAGCCGCAGACGCCGCCGACCAGGGCCGAGACCCAGATGGCGTTCAGCATGTAGCCGTAGGTGAAAGGCTCAAGAAGCGTCTGGAGCATCGACGCTTTCCTTCTTCTTGTCCGTGCCGCCATTGCCATAGGTGACGAAGGGGCGCTCGTCGTCGGTGAAGACCTTCACATGGCGTGGATCTTCGTCGTCATGCAGGTCGCGGCCGCCGAGGATGAAGTGGCGCAGCACGCCGCCGAAGGCCTTTTCGAGATTGGCTTCGTTGAACGTGTCCTCGGTCTTGCCATAGGCCAGGACCGTGCCCTTGACGAACACGGTGCGGTCGCAGAAATCCGGCACGCTGCCCAGATTGTGGGTGGAGACCAGCATAACGCGGCCTTCGTCGCGCAGAGCCTTAAGGAGCGCGATGATCTGCTCCTCGGTCGTGACATCGACCCCGGTAAAGGGCTCGTCGAGCAGGATGACCTGGCCTTCCTGGGCCAGTGCGCGGGCAAGGAAGACGCGCTTGCGCTGGCCGCCGGAAAGCTCGCCGATCTGGCGCTTGCGGTATTCCAGCATGTTGACCCGCTTCAGCGCCTCGGTGACCATCTCATGATCGCGGCGGGACGGGATGCGCAGGAAATTCATGTGGCCGTAACGGCCCATCATCACAACGTCCTCGACGAGGACGGGGAAATTCCAGTCGACCTCTTCCGACTGCGGCACATAGGCGACGAGGTTCTTCTTCAGCGCCTCGCGGGCGGGAAGGCCGAGGATCTCGACCGAGCCTTCGTTCAGCGTGACGAAGCCCATGATCGCCTTGAACAGCGTCGACTTGCCGGCGCCGTTGACGCCCACGAGTGCGGTGATCGTGCCCTTCGGCACTTCGAAGCTCGCATGTTTCAGCGCCGTGTGGCCGTTGCGATAGGCGACGCTGACATTGTCCAGCTTCAGTCCGGCGCTAACCGGTTTCGTCTTGCCCATCATCATTGTGCGAGACCTTTCGCGATGGTTTCGCTGGTGACGCGCAGGAGGTCGAGATAGGTCGGAACCGGACCGTCCGCTTCGCTGAGCGAATCCACGTAGAGGAGGCCGCCATAGGATGCGCCGGTTTCCGACGCGACCTGCTTTGCCGGCTTGTCGGAGACGGTGCTTTCGGAAAAGATCACCTTCACGTCATGCTCGCGCATGGCGTCGATGACGGCGCGCACCTGCTGCGGCGTTCCCTGGCTGTCGGCATTGACCGGCCAAAGATAGAGTTCCTTCAGGCCGAAATCGCGGGCGAGATAGGAAAAGGCGCCTTCGCTCGTCACCAGCCAGCGATGGGCTTCCGGCAGTTTTGCGAGTTCGTCGCGGATAGGCTGTACCTCGGCGCGGATCTTGTCCGTATAGGCCTTGGCATTGGCGGCATAGGTCTCGGCATTGATCGGGTCGATCTCGGTCAGGCCCTTGCGAATGTTCTCCACGTAGATGATCGCGTTTTCCGGCGACATCCACGCATGCGGGTTCGGCCGCCCCTGATAGGCGCCGCCGGCGATCGCCATCGGCGCGACGCCATCGGAGACGGTGACATTCTTCACGTCGCCGAGATTCTGCAAGAAACGCTCGAACCAGAGTTCTAGGTTGAGGCCGTTGCGCAGCACGAGATCGGCATCGCGGGCACGCAGAAGGTCGCGCGGCGTCGGCTGGTAGTTATGGATCTCGGCGCCGGGCTTGGTGATGCTTTCCACCGTCGCGGCATCGCCTGCAACATTCTTCGCCATGTCGGCGATGATGGTGAAGGTGGTGACGACCTTGGGCTTTTCGACGGACGATCCTTGGGCCTGGGCCGTTAGCGGCAGGGCGACCAGACAGGTCGCGAGACCGGTCACAAGGCATGCAATTCTCAAAAGGGACATGAGTAGCCATTTCTGCTGTTGCAAGTCATTTGCAATCTAACCTAGCGAGAAAAATGACGCTGTCAACGCTATTGCAAATCATTCGCAACAAGATTCGTTTCGAGATGGCACTGGCTAGCAAGGTCAGGGAGAGGCGAGCTGTATCCGCCAGCCGGTCCCGCTTAAAGCTTCCTCAATAGGATTGGACGATAGTGCTTCCCGGTATTCCATGACTTGTATTGTGTGAGTGGAGTTGAGCATGCCGGGTTGCGGCGAATGAAGATCCGGCTGTCGAAGAAATTCGTGCTCATCCTGGGCGGTGGGCTGCTTTTGTGCGGCGCAAGCGGCGCGGCTGCCGTGCTGATCGGCGCCGACCGTATCCTCGGGCCCTCCTATCGCGATCTGAACGGGCTTTCCTGCACCACGCTTCAGACGGTCAAGAGCAAGAAGGACCAGCGCTACTGGGTGCGCAAATACGTGACCAGCAACGAGGCGGGCGACGGGATGTCCCGCATCCGGACCGCGTTGCGTGTCGCGCGCGCCGTCCAGGCCAAGGAAAAGGCCGATCTCGTGCAGATCGCCATGGTCGACAAGGCAGGTCCGAAGGACCGCGCCGCGATGCGCGGCCGGATGATCGCCGCGCAGGTCGTGTATATTCCTGATCTCGCTAAGGTGCCGGAAGGGGCTGCCGCCGTAAACTATTCCGCCTATTATCTCGATGGCGCGCCCACCGCCAAGGGCGAGTATTTCGGCATGCGTGTCGATCTTCCGCTGGAGGATGTCGAGCATCTGGAAGCCAAGCTGACCGACAAGGCCGATTGCATCGATCTCGAGCCGGCCGAAGGCGCACATCCGGTGACCAAGAGCGGCCACGGTGTTCGCAAGCCGGCCGAACATGGCGAGGCTGCCGGCGGTCACGGCGAAGCGCCGGCAGGCCATGGCGAGGCACCGGAGCACGGTGAGACGCCTGTCGCAGAAGGGCAAGAAGCTGCGCCGGCCGAAGGGCATGGCGAAGAAGTGGCTGCGAAAGAAAGCGGCGGCTTCCTGAGTTCGGTTACCGGGATGATCTTCGGATCGAAAGAAGAGCCGAAGGCGGAACACGGCGCCGCGAAACCGACCGCCGGGGAACATGGTGCTGCGGCAGAGGCGGGTCATGCGGCCCCCGACGCAAAGGCCAATGCTTCGCATGATGCGCCGAAGACTTCGGAACCGGCTGCGGAGGGACATGCGACAGCCGCCGAGACCAGTGACGATCACGGCGAGCAGGCTGCCAAGCCCGCGGAGGCCGAAAAAACGGCAGACGCCGCACATGCCGAGACAGCAGCAGACGCGGAAAAGCCGGCCGAGGAGCAGGGTTTTCTCGATCAGGTCAAGGGCATGATCTTTGGCGGTTCGTCCGACAAGGCCGATGGCGCCTCGCATGAGGAAGCCAAGGCCGATGCCGGCCACGAGGCCAAGCAGGCCAGCGAACAGGCGCATGAGCCCGCGCCGGAGCCGAGAACCTCAGCCGAAGGCGGCAAGCGCTGGTCGAATTCCGACGAGAAGGACGAGATCCGGTCCGAGGATACTGCAGGCCATGATACATCCGAAGCCAAGCCGGAGGACGAGCACGCGGAGGCGAAGGCTGATGGCCCGAACGAGGCCGATGCGGCCGGTGCCGCTTGGCTGGAGAAGTTCAGAGCTCAACAGGCTGAGCCCGAATCGGAAGGTGCCGATCATTGATATCCGATTTGACGGATATCGCGCGTAGGCGAGCGGGATTTTTATCCCTCGCTGAAACCGCGGCACTCGTCGAGAAGGGTGTTGTTGTCCTCGATCCGTGCTCTACGCTGATTTCCCCAGACGTCATCCTGTCCACCGGGGTAACCATCTGGCCATCGGTCGTCATTGAAATCCATGATGGCGCTCATGTCGCCATCGGTGAAGGCACGCAGCTCTTTTGGGCACGCGGATCGTTGCCGGAGGCGGAAAAATTATCGTCGGCAGGGATGCGGAAATAGGCGAAGAGGGCGGGTTTACCATCAAGGCCGAATGCAAGGCCTGCGTAACCGAGATCGGTGAAAGTGCGAGACTGCTTGGCGGAGGATCGCTCACGCTCGACAATACGATCGGTAGCGGTGCTCAGGTTCTCGGCCCGATCCGAATGCAGAACTGCAGGCTCGGAGCGGGCGGCACATACAGAGAGCCGGATCCCGATCTGCGCGGCGCGGTTCTCAAGGGAAGCGGGGTCGCGCGCAATATCGACCTTGCTGCCGGCAAGGTCATCCAGGCTTTCGGCCTATTCGCGGAAGCCGTGGTTCGCGACCAATCTTATTTTCATCCGAAACCGGCTTAGTTTCCTGAATGCCCGAATAGAAAATGCCGCCGAGGTCGATCGGCGGCATTTTTTGTGTCATTCGATATGCTCAATCCGCCTTGGCCTTGCGGGCCGGGAACAGAATGACGTCGCGGATCGACGGGGCGTTGGTCAGAAGCATGGTCAGACGGTCGACGCCGATGCCGAGGCCGCCGGCCGGCGGCATGCCCTGGTCGATTGCGTCCAAAAACTCGTCGTCCAGCTGCTTGTCCTTTTCGCCGCGGGCATGGGCCTGTTCCAGCTGCTCGACCATGCGCTTGCGCTGTTCTTCCGGATCGTTCAGTTCGGAGAAGGCATTGCCCAGTTCCCAGGCGTTGCAATAGGTCTCGAAACGCTCGACAAGGCGCGGCTCGCCCGGAACTTCCTTGGCGAAGGGCGAGATGTCCTTCGGGAAATGCGTGACATGGCTCGGCTGGATCAGCGTGCCCTCGACCTTTTCCTCGAAGATGAAGGCAAGGCATTCGCCCCAGGTCCAGTCCTTCTCGACTTCGAAACCGGCAGCCTTGGCGGCGGTGCGGGCTTCCTCGTCGGTCTTCATGGCGAGGAAATCGATGCCGGTGACTTCCTTGACGGCGTCGGGCATGGGCACACGCTTGAACGGACCCTTGAAGGACATTTCCTTGTCGCCGTACATGAACTCGGTCGAGCCGTGGATCTTCATTGCCAGTTCGGCGAACAGGCGCTCGACGAGGTCCATAATGTCCTCGTAATCGGCATAGGCCCAGTAGCATTCCATCATGGTGAATTCAGGATTGTGCCGGGTGGAGACGCCTTCGTTTCGGAAGTTACGGTTGATCTCGAACACCTTGTCGGTGAGGCCCGAGACCAGCGTGCGCTTCAGGAACAGTTCCGGCGCGATGCGCAGGTACATGTCCTGCTTCAGCGTGTTGTGGTGGGTCTTGAACGGATCGGCCGTGGCGCCGCCATAGACGGAATGCAGCATCGGCGTCTCGACTTCCATGAAGCCATCTTCTTCCATGAAGCGGCGGATTCCGGAGACGATCTTCGAACGCTGCTGGAAGCGCAGCTTGGATTCCTCGTTGCTGAGGATGTCGAGGTGGCGCTTGCGATACCGGATCTCGACATCGGCAATGCCGTTCCACTTCTCAGGCATGGGGAGAAGCGACTTGGTCAGCATGGTGATTTCGCGGGCGCTGATCGACAGTTCGCCGCGCTTGGTGCGGCGAACGATGCCGGTGACGCCGATGATGTCGCCGAGATCGATCATCGGCAGCATGTTGCGGGCTTCTTCCGGGGTGACGTCCTTGTGGGAAAAGATCTGGATTTTGCCGGATGCATCATGGATGTCCATGAACATGCCAGAATTGCGCGAGGAATAGACTCGGCCTGCGACGGTGACGACATCGGTGGTCTCGACGTCGGCCTCCAGATCCTTGTATTTTTCGGCCAGTTCCGCATTGGTCATGGTGCGGTGGAAATGCGCCGGATAGACGTCGCCGATGGTTTCTCGCAGCTTGGCAAGCTTCTGGGCGCGCACTTCGGTGGCGTCGGAGGAGAGGGCGGTTTCGGTCTTGGTGTCGGTCATCGTGTTCGCCTTTAAGGGCAGAGGTTGCCTTGGTTCACCCCCCTCTGTCACTTTCGTGACATATCCCCCACAAGGGGGGAGATCATTGGGAATTTGCCGCTCCGCCACTTGCCGATCTCCCCCCTTGTTGGGGAGATGCCCGGCAGGGCAGAGGGGGGTATCCTGAATTTCGACCTTCAATATGAAGGCATTTCAATCTTACTTCCCGTCGCCCACCATGGAGGCGACGACCGTTGCTGCGATCTTCAGACGCTGGCGTACGACCGAACGGCCGAGGATTGCCATCGAGTCGAACAGCGGCAGCGAACGCTGCGAGCCAGACATGGCGATGAAGAGTGGTGGGGTGACGACGCGCAGTTTCTTCTCCAGCTTGTCGGCAACGGCGCGCAGTTCGGCGTCGATCGCTTCCACGTTCCACTCGATCATCTTTTCGATGTCGGCCTGGACCATGTTGATGATCGCAAGCGTTTCTTCCGGCGAGGTCTTTAGGCCCGCGAACGAAGCCGGTGTCAGGTTGACGTCGGCGGCGAGCAGGAAGCCCGCGAGGTTCGGCAGGTCGCCGAGCTTGGAGACGCGGCTCTGCGAATGTTTCAGGCCTTCGGTCAGGCGGCTGTTTTCCATCGCCCATTCCAGCGTGCGGGCAATGAATTCTTCCGGCGTGAGTTTTTCGCGCAGCCAGCGGCCGTTCAGCCAGTCGAGTTTCTGCAGGTCGAAGATCGCGCCGGCCTTGGAGAGTGCTTCGGGATCGAATTTTTCCGTCAGCTCTTCCATGGTCAGAAGCTCTTCGCCTTCGGCGATCTGGACGAAGAACAGGCCGAGGAAGTTCATCAGCGCTTCCGGCAGGTAACCGAGCGCCGAGTAATAGCTGATCGAGGTCGGGTTCTTGCGCTTCGACAGCTTGGACTTGTCTGCATTGCGCATCAGCGACAGGTGCATCCAGACGGGCGCTTCCCAGCCGAAATAGCGATAGAGCAGGATGTGCTTCGGCACCGATGCGAGCCACTCCTCGCCGCGGGCGACGTGGGTGATCTTCATCAGGTGGTCGTCGATGACATTGGCCATGTGATAGGTCGGCATGCCGTCGCCCTTGATGAGCACCTGCATGTCAACCGAATCCCACGGGATCGACACATCGCCGTAGACGCCGTCGGTGAAATCGCAGGATCCTTCGGTCGGGATCTTCATGCGCACGACGGAGCTTTCGCCGGCCGCCATTTTGGAGGTGACTTCTTCAGCCGTCAGGTGCAGGCAGAGACCGTCATATTTCGGCGGCTTGCCGGCGGCGCGCTGGCCTTCGCGCATCTGCTCGAGCCGCTCGGGCGTGCAGAAGCAGCGGAAGGCGTGGCCCTTGTCGAGCAGGTCCTGCGCGAAAGGCTGGTACATGTCCTTGCGCTCGGACTGGCGGTACGGACCGTAGGGGCCGCCGACATCCGGGCCTTCCGCCCAGGTGAGGCCGGTCCATTTCAGCGCATCCAGAACGCGCTCCTCGAATTCCAGCGTCGAGCGGGTGGCATCGGTATCCTCGATGCGCAGGATGAACTCGCCGCCATGCTTCTTGGCAAAGAGATAGTTGAAAAGCGCGATATAGGCGGTGCCGACATGGGGCTCGCCGGTCGGCGACGGGGCGATGCGGACGCGTGGGGTCGGATTGATCATCTTGAACTGCTCTTTTTCACGGCGCGCATAGCTGCGCCAAGCCTGTGCCTGCGTATAGGGATTGGCGCAGGCTTAGGCCATATTCAGGCTAAAGCGTCAAGGTTTTTGGGCGCAACCCTAGCTCACCGGCCAGACATAGAGCAGCGCCGGAATGCTGACGAGGATAATGAGGAAGGAAAGCGGCAGGCCGAGCCTCGGATAATCGGAGAACTTATAGCCGCCCGGACCGAAGACCAGCGTGTTGCACTGGTGGCCGACGGGGGTGAGGAAATCGCAGCCGGCGCCGATCGCAACCGCCATCAAAAAGGCTTCCGGCTTGAAGCCGAGATTGGTGGCGAAGCTTGCCGCGATCGGCCCCATGACGAGCACGGTCGCGGCATTGTTGAGGAAGGGCGTGACGGCCATGGCGGTGACGAGGATCAGGCCGAGCGCGCCCCAGGCGGGCAGTGTTGCGGCGACATTACCAAGCCAGCCGGCGATCAGATCGCTGCCGCCGGTGGTGCGCAAGCTGTCCGAAACCGGGATCAGCGCTGCCAGCATGACGAGGATCGGTCCATCGACCGACTTGTAGAAATCGGTCAGCGGGATGCAGCGGAAGACGACCATGCCGAGGGCGGCGGCAAAGAAGGCGACCGGAACCGGCGCCCAGCCGACGGCGGTGGCGGCCATTGCGAGCGCCAGGATGACCAGCGGTATGAAGGCGCGCCTACGGGTGCCAAGCAGGACTTCGCGCTGGGCAAGCGGCAGGAGGGAAAAGTCCTGCATCACGGTCGGCATGGTTTTGCGGGACCCCTGCAGCACCAGCACGTCGCCGGCCGCGAGCGTCAGGCTGCCGAGGCGCTCGCGCACCCTTTCGCCGTGACGGCTGATCGCCAGCAGGTTGACGCCGCGGGTGTAGGACAGCGCCAGTTCCTTGGCGGAAAGACCGCGCAGGGGCGAATCCTGGCCGATGATCGCCTCGATAGAAATGACGTCGCCCTGAGCCTGTTCGCCGGTCAGCGGCTTGCCGGAGAGTTTGAGCTTTGCACCGGAGATGATCCGGTCGAGCGCAGCAGACGGACCTTCGAGCAGAACCACGTCACCTTCGCGCAGCTTCAGGTCCGGAAAGGGCGACATGCGGCGGGCACCACGCAGGACCGCGGTGGCGATGACTTCGCCATCACCGAGCTTCAAAAGGTCACCAATCGATTTCTCGAGGACCGTCGATTCTGCGACCACCGATGCTTCTGACGTATAGTTCTTGATTTCGACCGCTTCCTCGATCGAGCTGGTCTCCTTCGTCCGGCTCGGCACCAACCAGTGGAAGAACAGCAGGAAGGTGATGCCGACGACGCAGAGGATGACGCCCATCGGGGTGAAGTCGAACATGGTGAAGGACTGGCCGGTCAGCTCTTCGCGGATGCGCGAGACGACGATGTTCGGCGATGTGCCGATCTGCGTCATCAATCCGCCGAGCAGGGCGGAAAAGGCCATCGGCATCAGGTATTTCGACGGCGAGGCGCCGGATTTCTTGGCGAACTGAAAGGCGACCGGCATCATGATCGCCAGCGCGCCGATATTCTTGATGAAGGCCGAGAGCACGGCCACGACGATCATCAGCAGCGCAAGCTGGGTGTGCAGCGTGTTGAGGTTGGGAAAGAACTTCTTGATCGCCATGTCTACGATGCCGGAGCGGGCGACGCCGGCCGACACGATGAGCGCGCTTCCGACGATGATGACGATATCGTCGGAGAAGCCGGAGAATGCCTGGTCCGTCGGTACCACGCCGAGCACAACCGCCAGCACGAGCGCGCAGCAGGCGACGACGTCGTAGCGGAAACGGTCCCAGATAAAGACGGCCATCATCGCAGCGATGACGGCAAAAGAGAGGATCTGCGGGGTGGTCATGCTGCTCCGGCGGGATGTGAGAATGCGTATGGTGGGCGCCTGCGGAAATTATGCCGCTCTGGCGCGGCGTATCAATCCCGATCGCGGCACAAAGTTCCTAAAGCGGCATCATGACTGGACAATCTCGATGCCGGGAATAGGGTTGCCGCCTGCCATAATCATTCCGGAGACAGACCGATGACCGACATTCTGACCATTCCCGTCACCCGTACCGACGGGCAACAGACCACGCTTGCCGAACACAAGGGCAAGGTGATGCTGGTCGTCAATGTCGCCTCCAAATGCGGCCTGACCAAGCAGTATGAGGGGCTTGAAAAACTCTACGAGGACAAGCGCGAGCATGGCTTCGTCATTGCCGCCTTCCCGGCCAATGATTTCATGGGGCAGGAGCCGGGTACGGATGCGGAGATCGTCGAGTTCTGCCAACTGACCTATGACGTGAAATTCCCGATCTACTCGAAGATTTCGGTAAAGGGCGACACCAAGCATCCGCTCTATACGGAATTGACCGGCGCAGCGGTGCCGACGACCGGTGACGGTCCGATGAAGGAAAGACTGAAGGCCTATGGCGTCGAGGTTCCCGCCGGCGAGATCGTGTGGAATTTCGAGAAGTTTCTAATTGGCCGGGACGGCAAGGTCGTCGCCCGCTTCGCACCGGACGTAACGGCAGAGGACGGCCGCCTGGTCGAGGCAGTGGACCGGGAGCTGGCGAAGGCCTAGTGCCGCTGCGAGGTTGTCGTTGCATAGCGAAAATGCTATATATCGTAAATGAGATGGATCGTCGAGACGCATGATGCTGCAGATCCCGAGATCGAGGCTTTGCCGCCCGGTCTGCAGGCGCGTCTGATCCGTCTATTGGAAGCCATAGAGAGCGTTGGCTTGGACAGTCTTCGCGAGCCGCATGTGAAGCATCTTGAAGGCAAGCTTTGGGAGCTTCGCGCCAAAGCCAGCGAAGGAATCGCCCGAGGAGTCTACGTGACAATGACTGGCCGCAGAGTGATCGTGCTGCACGTCTTCGTCAAAAAGAGCCAGAAGACGCCAGCCCGCGCGCTCGAAATTGCCAGGCAACGGATGAAGGAGATCAAGCCATGACCCGCATTGCGGCCCTGAAAAAGAAGCTCATGGAAAGTCCCGAGTTTCGGGTCGAGTATGAAAAGGCGGACGCCGAGTTCAGTTTGATCGAGGCGCTGGTTCAAGCCAGGACGAAGGCCAATCTCTCTCAAACAGAGCTGGCGCAAAGGATCGGCACCACTCAGTCGGCGATCGCCAGATTGGAGGGAGGTGGTGTATCTCCTTCGGTTTCGACGTTGCGCCGCTATGCCGAGGCAACGGGGGCAAGGCTGGAAATCAATCTCGTATCGCAATGAAAAGAAAAGGGCGCCAGAGGCGCCCTTTGTTTTGATTAGTGCAGCGTATCGCCGCCGCCCTTGGCCTTGTTCTTGGCCTTGGCGTTGCGCGAGAACATGTTGAGCGCCTCGACGAGTGCCGAGAAGGCCATGGCGGCGTAGATGTAGCCCTTCGGCACGTGGACGCCGAAGCCTTCGGCGATCAGCGTCGCGCCGATCATCAGCAGGAAGCCGAGCGCCAGCATGACGATCGTCGGGTTGCGCTCAATGAAGTTGGCGAGCGGGGTGGCTGCCAGCAGCATGACGGTGACGGCCGCGACGACGGCGACGATCATGATCGGCAGGTGCGGGGTCATGCCGACGGCGGTGATGATCGAGTCGATCGAGAAGACAAGGTCGAGGACCAGGATCTGGCCGATCGCTGCGGCGAAGCTCATCTGAACGACCTTGCTGCCGGCACCGACCATGTCTTCCTTGTGGTCGACGATATCAACCGAATGGTGAATTTCCTTGGTCGCCTTGTAGACGAGGAACAGACCACCGGCGATGAGGATCAGGTCCTTCCAGGAGAAGGGATGACCGAAGGCTTCGAAGATCGGATTAGTGAGCTGGACGATCCAGGCGATGGTGCCGAGCAGGCCGAGGCGCATGATCAGTGCGAGGCCGATGCCGATCTTGCGGGCTTTTTCCCGATGCTCGGGCGGCAGCTTGTTGGTCAGGATGGAAATGAAGATCAGGTTGTCGATGCCGAGAACGACTTCCATGACCACGAGTGTAACGAGCGCTACCCAGGCCCCCGGGTCTGCTAACAGCGCTGCAATGTCCATCCATCTCTCCTGTTTTCAATCAAAGGGCGCAAAATGCCCGCCCGATGTAAGGACAACGGCGTCAAAGACAAGATCAGGTTGAATAAGCTGGAGAGAATTTTGGCCGGATCAAGGCATTTTTTCGATCACGGATTTGTTATGACAACCATAGGCCGCCATGAAGACATAGACTGCACCATTAATGACGCGGTCGACCTCCTCGCGTGACGGGGCATCCTCGATCGTGCCGAACAGGCGGAGCTTGAAATAACCGCCGCTGACGAGATCGATATATTGGCCGGCTGCCAATTCGATATCGTCGATCCGCAGCACGCCAACATCTACCTTCAGCGTCAGGAAGTCGCGCATGACGGTGCGCAGGTTTTCCGGCCCCTTGAAGAACCGGCGACACAGGTCGGGCATGCGCTCGCGAACTCCGAGCACCGTGCGCATGGCGTTGATGACCTTTTCCTCGGTCATGTGGGTGAGGAAGGAGACGCCGAAATCATAGAGGCTCTTCTCGATGTCATCGCCGGTAGCGAGAACCGAGCGGATGGTCGCGAGGAATATGGCGCGCTCCTGCTCGACCATTGCGGCGAACAGGTCTTCCTTGTTCTGGAAATAGACGTAGATCGTGCCCTTCGAGACACCGGCCTCGCGGGTGATGTCGTTCATGCTCGCGGCATCGAAGCCGAGCCGCATGAAGACGCGCTTGGCGCCATCGAGAATCTGCTCGCGCTTGGCCGGGTCTTCTCCGGCCGCGAACCGTCCTGCAGTCCTTGATGCCGTGGCCCGGGATTCCTCCTTCTCCGAGACCTTGTTTAACCCTTTTAACGTCATTTTCTAATTTTCCGATCTTTTTCGAACCGATCGGTTCGATGAGTACTTGATATGTTATATGGAACTCGTTATGTCAACGCTTCGAACTGATCGGTTCGATTGGTTCCAGTCTTTCTTCAACAGTGGTTACGACGATGACGGCATCACAGAACACCGGCGCTTTGCGCGCAGTGACGAACGACGACGCCCTTAAGGATGAAGCGAAGGCAAGCGAAGCCGAAGCCCGCAAGGGCGAACCGGCCGAAGCGCCCGCCGCTCCCGAACAGGCACCCGCGCAACCCGGTCCCACTCCGCCAGCAGCAGCTCCGGCTGCCGCCGCTCCGACGAAAAAGAAGCGCGGCGTCATCCTGCCGATCGTTCTGCTCGGCCTTCTCGCCGGTGGCGCATGGTACGGTTATGAATGGTGGACGACCGGCCGTTTCATGGTTTCGACCGACGATGCCTATATCGAAGGTGACATCGCCACGATCACGCCGAAGGTCACCGCCTTCGTCTCCAAGGTCAATGTCGTTGCCAACCAGCAGGTCAAGGCCGGCGACGTGCTGATCACGCTCGACAATGGCGACTACCAGAACGCTCTCGACCAGGCCAATGCCCAGATCGAGACGGAAAAGCTGGCTCTTTCCCGCATTGATGCCCAGGTCGAAGGTGCGCAGGCAAGTCTTGCCCAGTCGCAGGCTTCCAAGGTGGCCCTGCAGGCCGCCGTCCGCGGCGCCGAGATCACCCAGAAGCGCCAGACGGAACTTGCCGCGAAATCGGTCGGCACGGCCGCCGATCTCGACAGCGCAGATGTTGCGCTCGACCAGGCCAAGGCAAATCTTGCCGGCGGCGACGCGTCGATCAAGTCGGCGCAGGCCAATATCACCATTCTCGAAGCGCAGCGTCGGGAGGCAGAGGGCCAGGTCCGCACGCTGGAAATCCAGCGCGACAAGGCTGCCCGCGACCTGTCCTTCACGGTTCTGAAGGCTCCCTATGACGGTATCGTCGGCAATCGCTCGGTGCAGGAAGGTGATCTCGTATCGCCCGGTCAGCGGCTGATGGCGATCGTGCCTACCCGCCAGCTTTATATCGACGCCAACTTCAAGGAGACGCAGATCCAGCATCTGGTGCCCGGCTCCAAGGTGAAGGTGCATGTCGACGCCTATGACGACCATGCGATCGAAGGCACGGTGGAATCGCTGTCGCCGGCTTCCGGCTCGGTCTTTTCGCTGCTGCCGCCGGAAAACGCGACGGGCAACTTCACCAAGATCATCCAGCGCGTGCCGGTGCGCATCGCGCTGCCGCAGGATGCGCTCGATACCGGTCGTCTGCGGGCGGGCCTGAGCGTCGTCGTCGACGTCGACACCCGCACGGCACCGAACAACTAACCCTATACCGGCCCTCCTATCGAGAGGGCCGGACGTCCCATTTGGCCCTCATGGCAGGGCGGAGGTGGTCCCCATGGCCGGGAGCGCAACAACCACAGCAGGATCGATCCCTTCCGCGCCTTCCCAGGCGACGGACAGCATGGACCCGCGCCGGCTCATCGCCTTCTTCGCGATGGTGCTCGGCATGTTCATGTCGATCCTCGACATCCAGATCGTCTCGGCATCGCTTGCCGAGATCCAGGCTGGTCTTTCCGCCGGCTCGGACGAGATCGGCTGGGTGCAGACATCCTACCTGATCGCCGAAGTCATCATGATCCCGCTCTCGGGAACGCTGGCGCGCGTCGTCTCTACCCGTTACCTGTTTGCCTTCTCGGCTGCCGGGTTCACGGCGGCGAGCGCGCTTGCCGCGACGGCGTCGAATATCGACCAGATGATCGTCTACCGCGCCATCCAGGGTTTTATCGGCGGCGGCATGATCCCGTCGGTCTTCGCAGCCGCCTTCACCATCTTCCCGCCGTCGAAACGCGCCATCGTCTCGCCGATCATCGGCCTGATCGCGACGCTGGCGCCGACCATCGGCCCGACCGTCGGCGGTTATCTCTCCAATGCGTTTTCCTGGCACTGGCTTTTTCTCGTCAACATCATTCCCGGCATCATCGTCACGATCGTCACCTGGAATTTCATCGACTTCGACAAGCCGGAATTCTCGCTGATCAAAAAATTCGACTGGTGGGGACTGCTCTCCATGGGCGTGTTTCTCGGCGCGCTGGAATATGTGCTCGAAGAGGGCAATTCCAACGACTGGTTCAACGACCACCTCATCGTCATTGGTGCGATCGCTTCGGCTCTCGGTGCCATCGTCTTCTTCTACCGGGCGTTTACCGCGGAATTCCCGATCGTTGACCTGACTGCCTTTACGAACAGAAACTTCGCCTTCGGGTCGATTTTCTCTTTCGTCATGGGGATCGGGCTCTATGGGCTCACCTATATCTATCCCGTCTATCTCAGCCGCATCCGCGGTTACGACAGTCTGATGATCGGCGAGACGATGTTCGTCTCGGGCCTGGCGATGTTCTTCACCGCGCCGATCGCCGGCAAGCTGTCGACCATCATGGATCTGAGGGCAATGATGGTGCTCGGCTTTATCAGCTTTGCATCCGGCACCTATATCATGACTGGGATTACCGCCGACTGGGACTTTTACGAATTGTTCCTGCCGCAGATCCTGCGCGGTTTCGGCCTGATGATGTGCATGGTGCCGATCAACAATATCGCGCTGGGCACTCTGCCGCCGGCGCGCATCCGCGGCGCATCCGGCCTGTTCAACCTGACTCGTAACCTCGGTGGGGCGGTCGGTCTTGCGGTCATCAGCACGCTTCTGTCCAATCGGCAGGACGTGCATTACGAGCGGATCCGCGAAGGTCTCGACTGGGGCAATCCGATGGCGCTCGACCAGTTGAACAATATGGCGTCCAATCTCAATTCCTACGGCCTCGACGGCACGACCGGCGCCATCCGCCGCATGGTCAACATGGTCACCCAGCAGGCCGTGGTGATGTCTTTCAGCGACGTCTTCCTGATGCTGACCGTATTGTTCGGCCTGATGATATTGGGCGTTGCCATGATCCAGAAACCCGCCCCGCAGGGCGGAGGGGGCGGTGGCGGAGGCCACTGATCCCCGAATACGAGAACCACCGCCGAAAGGGGTCGTCACTTGGGTGGCGGCCCTTTTTCGTATCCGGCAAGATGCGAAAAATTCTGATTTACGTACCTCAGAATGTGGGCTACGAAATTCCTCGGAGGAATTGATGAAGCCCACCGTTCATGACATTGCGCGCAGCGCAGGCGTCAGCCTCGCGACGGTCGATCGCGTCCTCAACGGCCGGCCGGGCGTGCGCCACATCACCCGCGAGCGGGTGGAGCAGGCGATCTCCAATCTGGGTTACGTGCGCGACGTTGCGGCCGCGAACCTTGCCAAGAGCCGCACCTATTCCTTCGTCTTCCTGCTGCCCAGCAACGACAATTCCTTCATGATCGGCCTGCGCGAGGAAGTGCGGGAGGCGGTGCTGCGGTCCGGTGCGGAGCGCACGACGATCCGTGTCGTCGACGTGCCGCCATTCGATGCGGACGCACTTGCTCAGGCACTCGATGATGTCGCTGATGGCCAGCCGGACGGCGTCGCCTTCGTGGCGGTAGAGAGCGAAGCGGTGCAGGCGGCGGTGGCGCGGTTGCGCGAGGCCGGCATTGCCGTCGTGACCCTGGTTTCCGACCTGCCGGGCTCCGAGCGCGAGCATTTTGCCGGTATCGACAATCATGCGGCCGGGCGCACCTCCGCTAACCTTCTCGGCCGCTTTCTCAACGGACGCGATGGCCGAGTGGCGGTGGTGGCCGGTTCCATGCTGGTGCGCGATCACCGCGAACGGCTGGAAGGTTTTCTTTCCGTCATGGCCGAGGATTTTACCCGGCTCGCCGTTCTGCCCGTCATGGAGGCGCTGGACGATCCGGCGCTGGCGGCCGATCTCGTCTCCGCGACCTTAGGGCGTTACCCGGATGTCGTCGGGCTCTACAGCCTCGGCGCCGGCAATCGCGGCGTGGTGCGGGCGCTGAAGGATGTGAAGCCGGAAAAGCGGCCAATGGTCGTTGCTCATGAATTGACGCAGACGACGCGCGCGGGCCTTTCCGAAGGGCTGATCGATGCCGTGCTCAACCAGGATGCGGGCCATGAGGTGCGCAGCGCCATCCGTGTGCTGAAGGCCAAGGTCGAGGGCCTGCCGGTCATCGCGGCGCAGGAGCGCATTCGTATCGACATATTCCTGAAGGACAACCTGCCCTAACTCTTGCCGCAAGCGGCATGTCTCATGGGTGGGCAGGTTCGAAACAAACAGGCCGCAGCAGAATGCGGCGCATAAGGAGAAGACAGCATGTATCTCGGTCTCGATCTCGGCACATCCGGCGTCAAGGCGATGCTGATCGATGGCGATCAGAAGGTCATCGGCTCGGCGAGCGGCGCGCTCGACGTGTCGCGCCCGCATTCCGGCTGGTCGGAACAGGACCCGGCCCACTGGATCCGCGCCACGGAAGAGGCGATCGCCGGCCTGAAAGCCGCGCATCCGGCAGAGCTTTCTGCCGTGAAGGGCATCGGTCTTTCCGGCCAGATGCACGGCGCGACGCTGCTCGATGCCGACGACAAGGTGCTGCGTCCCTGCATTCTCTGGAATGATACCCGATCCCATGTGGAGGCGGCGGCGCTCGACGCCGATCCGCGCTTCCGCAAGATCACCGGCAATATCGTTTTCCCGGGCTTCACCGCGCCGAAGCTCGCATGGGTGAAGAAGAACGAACCGGACATCTTTGCGAAGGTCGCCAAGGTTCTGCTGCCGAAGGATTATCTTCGCCTGTGGCTGACCGGCGAGCACATTTCGGAAATGTCCGACTCCGCCGGCACCTCCTGGCTCGACACCGGTGCGCGCAAATGGTCGTCGGAGCTTCTGGCCGCGACCGACCTTTCCGAAGCGCAGATGCCGTCGCTGGTCGAAGGCACCGAGGAGGCCGGCAGGCTGCGCGTTGAACTCAAGTCGCAATGGGGTATTGCCGGGGATGTGGTCGTCGCCGGTGGGGCAGGGGACAATGCAGCCTCGGCCTGCGGCATGGGTACGGTGAAGGAAGGCGAGGCCTTCGTGTCACTCGGCACGTCCGGTGTTCTGTTCGCCGCCAACGGCTCGTATCTGCCGAAGCCCGAGAGCGCCGTGCATGCCTTCTGCCATGCGCTGCCGAAGACCTGGCACCAGATGGGCGTCATCCTGTCTGCCGCCGATGCGATCAACTGGCATGCGAAGGTGATGGGCAAGCCGGCGGCGGAGCTTTCCGGCGAACTCGGCGAAACCCTGAAGGCGCCGACCGGCGTCACCTTCCTGCCCTATCTTTCCGGCGAGCGCACGCCGCATAACGATGCGGTCATCCGTGGTGCCTTCCTCGGGCTCGAGCATGAATCGAGCCGGGTGGTGCTGACCCAGGCGGTGCTCGAGGGCGTGACTTTCGCCATTCGCGACAATCTGGAAGCGCTGAAATCGGCGGGCACGTCGATCTCCCGCGTCACCGCCATCGGCGGCGGTTCGCGGTCGCGCTACTGGCTGTCGTCGATCGCCACCTCGCTCGGCGTGCCGGTGGATATCCCGGCGGACGGCGATTTCGGCGCGGCCTTCGGTGCGGCCCGTCTCGGCCTGATCGCAGCGACCGGTGCCGATCCGATTTCCGTCTGCACGGCGCCGAAGACGGACGCGACGGTCGAGCCGGTGTCGGCGCTGTCGGAAGCATATGAGGGTGCATATCAGCGTTATCGGAAGGCCTATCCGGCGATCCGTGCGATTGCCGGGTGATATTTTCGGGGCGTTGCTGGTTGTGGCATGCCCTTCAGCCAGAGCGCCGCAAGCTGCGCTTGACCTCTCCCCGTAAACGGGGTGAGGGGACGCAGAAGTTGCGATTTGCATCTCTCTCCCCATCATCACGGGGAGAAAGTGCCTGAAGGTGGATGAGGGGCAGCGCCGTGGCTGCTATCAGGAGCGCCGACGGTGGTGGCTCGAAATATATTGAGGTACGTACATCATTATCTGATTTACGTACCTCAAGAATGATGCAAGAGTTTGATGACCAAATCTCAAGGAGGAGATACCAAAATGAGCACAGGCTTTTTCGGCGATATTTCGAAGATCAAGTATGAGGGGCCGGACAGCACCAATCCGCTGGCCTTCCGTTTCTACAATCCCGACGAGGTCGTCGCAGGCAAGCGGATGGAAGACCATCTGCGCTTCGCCATCGCCTATTGGCACTCGTTCACCTGGCCGGGCGGCGATCCCTTCGGTGGCCAGACTTTTCTGCGCCCCTGGTTCTCCGACACGATGGAAGCGGCGAAGCTGAAGGCCGATGTCGCCTTCGAATTCTTCTCGCTGCTCGGCGCGCCCTTCTATGCCTTCCACGATGCGGACGTTCGCCCGGAGGGCAATAACTTTGCCGAGAACACGAAGAACCTCAACGAGATCGTCGATTATTTCGAGAAGAAGCAGGCCGAGACGGGCGTGAAGCTGCTCTGGGGCACGGCCAACATGTTCTCCAATCGGCGCTACATGTCGGGTGCTGCCACCAATCCGGATCCTGATGTGTTTGCGTTTGCCGCAGCGACGGTGAAGACCTGCCTCGATGCGACTAAGAAGCTCGGTGGCGACAACTACGTGCTGTGGGGCGGTCGCGAGGGGTACGAGACGATCCTCAACACCGACTTTTCGCGCGAGCTCGACCAGATGGGCCGCTTCCTCAACCTCGTCGTCGAATACAAGTACAAGATCGGTTTCAAGGGCACGATCCTGATCGAGCCGAAGCCGCAGGAGCCGACCAAGCACCAGTACGACTACGATGTCTCGACGGTCTACGCCTTCCTCCAGAAGCACGGGCTGGAAAAGGAAGTGAAGCTCAATATCGAGCAAGGCCATGCGATCCTCGCCGGCCATTCCTTCGAGCACGAGTTGGCCATGGCCAATTCCTTCGGCCTGTTCGGCTCGATCGACATGAACCGCAACGACTACCAGTCCGGCTGGGATACCGACCAGTTCCCCAACAACGTGCCGGAAATGGCGCTTGCCTATTACCAGGTTCTGCAGGCGGGTGGCTTCACCACCGGCGGCACGAATTTCGACGCGAAACTGCGCCGCCAGTCGCTCGATCCGGAAGACCTGCTGATCGGCCATATCGGCGGCATGGATTGCTGCGCCCGCGGCCTGAAGGCTGCGGCCAAGATGGTCGAGGATGAGGCTCTGTCCAAGCCGCTGCGCGCCCGGTACGAGAAGTGGGACAGCCCGGAGGCGCAGAAGATGCTGCGCGGGGAATACAAGCTCGACGACATCGCCGCCATAGTGGAGCGCGAGAACATCAACCCCGAGCCGGTTTCGGGCCGCCAGGAATATCTCGAAAACGTCGTTAACCGCTACGTTTGACGAGCGATCCGCCGGAGGGTTTTCCTCCGGCGGATACTTTTGGGCTTACGGAATGAGCCGGTCGGCGCGCAGTTGTTCGAACAGCGCGTAGAAGGCGTCGTCGGTCGGCTGATAGTCGAGAAATCCGAGGCGTCGGCTTTTCGACATGTCGGTGACGACCTCGATCGGGCGGCCGAGATCGGCGTCCGTATGCCAGGGCGAGACGAGCCGGTCGATATCCGGCTCCGCCAGTCCGAGACGCTCGGCGATCTCACGCCAGATCGCGGCATCCCCGGCCATCTGCTGCTCGAGCGGCCGGGCGGTTCCGTCGAACGGCGCCGGCTCGATGCCGAACCATTCGGCGATGCGGCTCCACATCCACTTCCAGCGGAAGACGTCGCCGTTGACGACGTTGAACCCCTGGTTCGCTGCTGCCGGCGTGGTGGAGGCCCATAACAGATGGCGGGCAAGCAGCGCGGCATCGGTCATGTCGGTCAGGCCATCCCACTGCATGCCAACGCCTGGGAAGCGGAACGGCCGGCCCGTCTGCTTGCAGATCGACGCGTAGACGGCAAGCGTGGTGCCCATGTTCATCGCGTTTCCGACCGCCTTGCCGACGATCGTGTGGGGACGGTGGATGCTCCAGGTGAAGCCGTCCCGCGCGGCGGCGGCAAAAACCTCGTCTTCCTGCGCGTAGTAGAAGTTGTCGATGTCAAGGCGGCCCTGTTCCTCGCGGAACGGCGTCTGCGGCAGCGCGCCTTTTCCATAGGCCTCGAACGGCCCGAGATAGTGCTTGAGCCCGGTCACCAGCGCCACATGCTGTACCGAGCCTGCCGGTGACAGGGCGTCTAGCAGGTTGCGCACCATGGCGGAATTGACGCGGATGTTTTCCGCTTCCGTCGGCTGCCGCAGCCAGCTCGATATGAACACATGCGACGGAGCGACGCCGGAAAGGGCGGAGGCGAGCGACGCGGGATCGAGGAGATCAGCCGCAACCGGCGTCACGTTTTCCTGTTGCTGCGGCTTGCGGGCGAGGCCCCAGACCTGCCAGCCTTCATCGCCAAGGACTTTGGCCGTCGCGCTGCCGACGATGCCGCTCGCGCCCACGATCAATGCTTTCTTCGTCATGACTTCTCCTGTCGTTTCGTGGCTCATCTAGTCTTTTGCGGGTAGGCGTGCCAGAAGGCACCCGAACGGGACATAGACACCCTGACGTAACCACCCGGAGAATGAAGATGCAGCCCGGATCACCGGATCATGAATGGCGTGAGGACTGTGCGCCGCGACGCGTGCTGGAGATATTTTCCTCCAAGTGGACAAGCATGATCCTGCATGTGCTGCACACGCGGCTTGATGGCTGTGCGCGCACCGGCGTGCTGCTGCGCAGCCTGCCCGGAATTTCCAAGAAGATGCTGACCCAGACCCTGCGCGACATGGAGGCCGCAGGTCTCGTTACCCGCCGGGTCTACGGCACGGTGCCGCCGGCCGTCGATTACAGCCTCACACCTCTCGGTACGCGCTTCGTCGAGCCGATCGATCTTCTTTATAGTTGGGCGCGCGACAATGCCGATGCACTTGATGCGCTGGTGGGCAAAAACCGCGTCTGAAGCGGGTGGTTTTTCTGTCGCGCGTCAAGTTACCACGGTGAATGCGGTAGATTTTTACAATTCAAATCAAGCAAGGCATGATTGTAAGACTGACGAAGCTTGAGTGGCCGATACCGGCATTGTGGGAACGACGCTTTCCCGATCGGCTTCAAGGAGTAGACCATGAGACATCTGTTAGCGGTTTTCATCGCCATCGCGGCCCTCGCACCGGCGGCACATGCCGTGACGATCGACCCAATTCCCGGCAGTCTCGTCTATCCCACGCAACCGAAAACCAAGCTCAGGAAAGCGCCCGTCGGCAGTATCGTCCAGCACAATTTCTACAGCAATGGCGTCAACTACAACGAAACCTACAGGGTGCTGCCTGACCGGCGGCTGAAGCTTCTCAACCGCCGCCCGATCATCAGGGAATAGTCCCTGCGGAGATGGGCGTGCGGAGAGAGAAAAACTGCCCACGCCATCATGACGCGAAGTTGAGGCCGAAAGCTGCTTTACGTACCTCAGAATCTTCGATAGCCTGAAATCCAGGGAGGACTTCAGGTGCACCACATCGCTTGCGAGGAGGCAGGCGTTGGGGGCAAGCCGCATAGCGGCAGCTTCACGACGCTTATCATTTTCAGGCGCGCGGCATGATCGCGGCGTCCAATTCATCTGCCGTGCCGCTTCTCGATGCGCGCGGCCTTTCCAAGACATTCGGGATCGTCGAAGTCCTCAAGGATATCAGCCTCACGGTCAGGCCCGGCGAAGTGCATGCCATCATCGGCGAAAACGGCGCCGGCAAGTCGACGCTGATGAAGATCCTCGCCGGCAATCACCAGCCGACGCGTGGCGAGTTGCTGATCGACGGCCAGCCGATGAGCTTTTCCGGTCCGGTGGATGCGGAAAAACACGGCATCGTGCTGGTGCATCAGGAAATCCTGCTGGCCCCGGACCTGACGGTGGCGCAGAACATCTATCTCGGCCGGGAGCTGGGCAAGGGGCTTACAGTCGACGACCGGACGATGAACGAGGGCGCCGCCAAGGCGATCCGCGATCTCGGCGCCGACATCGACCCGAACGCGATCGTCTCGCGGCTCTCCATCGCGCAAAGGCAGCTGGTGCAGATCGCTCGCGTCCTGCTCGTGCCCCATCGCGTCGTCATCTTCGATGAGCCGACCGCATCGCTGACGCCGCATGAGACGGAAGCGCTGCTGAAGGTTATCACTGATATCCGCGCCAAGGGTGTCGGCGTGCTCTACATCTCGCACCGCCTGCCGGAGGTGAAGGAGATTGCGGACCGTGTCACCGTTCTGCGGGACGGCCGGCTGGTTGCCTCGCATGAGACGACCGAGCTGGAGCCTGCCGACATGGCGCGGCTGATGGTTGGTCGTGATGTGGCAAAGCTCTATCCCGACCGCCATGCGGCCGAAGCGCGCGAGACGGTGCTCGAGGTCGAAGGCTTCGACGTGCCGGGCTATGCGCGGGACGCGGCCTTCGCCCTGCGGAAGGGGGAGATCCTCGGTTTTGCCGGGCTGATCGGCGCGGGGCGCACCGAACTGATGGAAGGTCTGGTGGGCCTGCGCACGGCCAAGGGCAATGTGCGGTTCAACGGCCGGCCGGTTCATTTCACCGACGTGCATTCCAGCCTCAAGGCGGGTGTCGCCTATCTGTCGGAAGATCGCAAGGGCAAGGGCCTGCTGCTCACCAAGGACCTGCGCGTCAACCTGACGCTCGCCTCGCTCGGCAAGTTCATCCGCGGCCTGCAGATCGACCGCAAGCGGGAAGGCGAGGCGCTGGACAAGGCGATCCGCGATTTCGACATCCGCACCGGCACCAAGGAAATCCTTGCCGGCCAGCTGTCAGGCGGCAACCAGCAGAAGCTGTTGCTCGCCAAGATGATGCTGCTCGACCCGCAGGTCGTCATCATCGACGAGCCGACGCGCGGCATCGATATCGGCAACAAGGAACAGATCTACAAATTCATCGCCAGCCTGGCTGCGGAAGGACGCTCGATCATCGTCGTCTCCTCCGAAATGCCTGAGCTGATCGGCATCTGCGACCGCATCCTGGTGATGCGCGGCGGCCGCATCGTCGGCGAGGTTCAGGGAGAACACATGACCGAAAACGAGATCGTCCAGCTTGCGACCGGCGTCAATGCGGGTTCGGGAGAGGCGGCATGAACGCGGCGGTAACGGACACGTCCAAGGCGCCGAAGACGTCCAAGGACTGGGACATGGCTGCGATCGCGCCCTTCGTGGCGCTGGCGCTGCTTCTGGTGCTCGGCTATTTCGCCAATCCTAATTTCGTCTCGCTTGCGAACCTGACCAATGTCATCACCCGCAGCGCCTTCATCGCCATTATTGCGCTCGGCGCGACCTATGTGATCTCGTCGGGCGGGCTCGATCTGTCGGTCGGCTCGATGGTGGCCTTCGTCGCGAGCCTGATGATCATGTTCATGAATTCCGGCGCCATCGCCGACCCGATGATGATGCTGGTTGCGGGCATGCTGGTGGCGCTGGCACTCGGTGCCGCCTGCGGGCTCGCCAACGGGCTGATCACCACGGTCGGCAAGATCGAGCCCTTCATCGCCACGCTCGGCACGATGGGCATTTATCGCGGCCTAACAACATGGCTGTCCCAAGGCGGGTCCATCACGCTTCGGGATCGCGAGTTGCAGCAGCTTTATCGCCCGGTCTATTTCGGCGACGTGTTCGGCGTCCCGATCCCGATCATCGTCATCTTCGTCACCGCAGCACTCGCCGCCTTCGTGCTCTACCGCACACGCTACGGCCGACATCTGATCGCCGTCGGTTCGAACGAGGAAGTGGCGCGCTATTCGGGCATATCCGTCCAGCGCGTTCGGACCATCGCCTATGTCGTGCAGGGGCTCTGCGTCGCCGTCGCGGTCCTGATCTATGTGCCGCGTCTCGGTTCGACCTCGGCCACGACCGGCATTCTGTGGGAGCTGCAGGCGATCACGGCGGTCGTCGTCGGCGGCACGGCGTTGAGGGGCGGCGTCGGCCGCATATGGGGCACGGTCTGCGGCGCCTTCATCCTGGAGATCGTCGGCAACATCATGCTGCTGTCCAACTTCGTCAGCGAATATCTGATCGGCGCGATCCAGGGGGCGATCATCATCATCGCCATGCTGGTGCAGCGGACGCTGATGCGGAAGTAAGAGGCATACAGGCAATTCCGGGAAAAACGTGGAGCGGCTTTCCGGAATGCGCCTGATTAAAGAGATCGACCGGGCATCTGGGGTGCGCCCGGTCAGGAGGAGAGACCCCTTGAACCTTGGGAGAGAGAGAACATGCGTAGAAGAACATTCGGTCTCGGCGTCGCCGGGCTTGCGGCATCCGTTGCCGCCGCCCCGAGCCTCGGCCTTGCTCAGGAAGGGAAGAAGGTGACGATCGGCGTTTCCATTCCGGCAGCCGACCACGGCTGGACGGCGGGCGTCGTCTATCACGCCGAACGCGTCGCCAAGCTTCTGATGGCCGAGCACAAGGGCCTCAACGTCATCGTCAAGACGTCGGCCGATCCGGCAAGCCAGGCAAATGCGGTGCAGGACCTTGCCGTGCAGGGCATCGATGCGCTCGTCATCCTGCCGACCGATCCGGACCAGCTCGTCTCGGCCATCCAGCAGGTGAAGGATGACGGCAAGTTCGTGGCGCTTGTCGACCGCGCACCTTCCGTCAACGACAACACGATCCGCAATCTCTATGTCGCCGGCAACAACCCGGCACTTGGTGAAGTCGCCGGCAAGTATATTGCCGAGACGACGCCGGAAGCCGAAGTCGTCATCATCCGCGGCCTGCCGATCCCGATCGACCAGCAGCGCCAGGACGGTTTCGACAAGGGCATCGAAGGATCCAAGGTCAAGGTTCTGGATCGCCAATACGGCAACTGGAGCCGCGACGACGCCTTCCGCGTCATGCAGGATTATCTGACCAAATATCCGAAGATCGACGTGGTCTGGTGCCAGGACGACGACATGGCGGTCGGCGTGCTGGAAGCAATCGAACAGGCCAAGCGTACCGATATCCAGTATGTCGTGGCCGGTGCCGGTTCCAAGGACATGATCAAGCGCGTCATGGATGGCGACAAGATGATCCCGGTCGACGTGCTTTATCCGCCGGCGATGGTGGCGACCGCCATGCAGCTCACGGCCGGCAGCTTCTACGACCAGGTTCCGGTCAGCGGCGAATACATTCTCGACGCGACGCTGGTGACCAAGGACAACGCGGAGAGCTTCTACTTCCCAGACTCGCCGTTCTGATCGGCCTTTTCGGGCGCGTGCGGTTGTCGTCGTGCGCGCCCGTTCCATGTTCCGATACATAAAACTGGAGGTATTTCATGAAGACGATCAAGGGCCCTGGCCTGTTTCTCGGGCAGTTTGCGGGCGATGCGGCGCCGTTCAATACCTGGGACGGCATTACCAAATGGGCGGCGGAAAAGGGCTATATCGGCGTGCAGGTGCCGACCTGGGCGAGCCAGCTGATCGATCTCAAGAAAGCCGCCGAATCCAAAGACTATTGCGATGAATTTGCCGGCGTGGCGCGACAGAACGGCGTCGAGGTGACGGAGCTTTCAACCCATCTGCAGGGCCAGCTGGTGGCGGTGCATCCCGCTTATGACGAAGCTTTCGACGGATTTGCCGTGCCCGAGGTGCGTGGCAACCCGAAGGCGCGGCAGGAATGGGCCGTCAATCAGGTGAAGATGGCGCTGACCGCCTCGAAACATCTCGGCATCAAGGCGCATGCGACCTTCTCGGGCGCGCTCGCCTGGCCGTTCATCTATCCCTGGCCGCAACGGCCGGCCGGCCTTGTCGAGACCGCCTTCGAGGAACTGGCCCGGCGCTGGACGCCGATCCTCGACCATGCCGACGAAAACGGCGTCGACATCTGCTATGAAATCCATCCGGGCGAAGACCTGCATGACGGCATCACCTTCGAGATGTTCCTGGAGCGGGTGAAGAACCATCCGCGTGCCAACATGCTCTATGATCCGTCGCATTATGTGCTGCAATGCCTCGACTATCTCGACAATATCGACATCTACAAGGACCGGATCAAGATGTTCCACGTCAAGGACGCGGAATTCAATCCGACCGGGCGGCAGGGTGTCTATGGTGGTTATCAGGGCTGGGTGGAACGCGCCGGTCGCTTCCGCTCGCTCGGCGACGGGCAGGTGGATTTCGGCGCCGTCTTCTCCAAGATGACGGCCAATGATTTCGATGGCTGGGCTGTGGTCGAATGGGAATGCGCGCTGAAGCATCCGGAAGACGGCGCCCGCGAAGGAGCCGAATTCGTCAAGGCGCATATCATCCGCGTCACCGAGCACGCCTTCGATGACTTCGCCTCCAGCGGCACGGATGAGGCGGCCAACCGGCGCATGCTGGGACTTTAAGGAGATTTTTTCATGGCAATCGAAGGCAAACAGGCCGAGGCGCGTGAGCCGCGGATCCGGCTCGGCATGGTGGGCGGCGGTTCCGGCGCCTTCATCGGCGCGGTGCATCGCATGGCGGCGCGGCTGGACGACCAGTTCGAACTCGTGGCCGGAGCGCTCTCCTCGACGCCGGAAAAGGCGCTGGCTTCGGGGCGCGAACTGGGTCTCGACAGCGCGCGTACATACGGCTCCTACAAGGACATGGCGATCCGCGAGGCACGACTGAAGGATGGTATCGAAGCGGTGTCGATCGTCACGCCGAACCATGTGCATTTCGAAGCGGCGCGCGAGTTCCTGAAGCGCGGCATCCATGTGATTTGCGACAAGCCGCTGACCTCGAACCTTGCGGACGCGAAGAAGCTGAAGAAGGCGGCGGATGACAGCAAGGCGCTGTTCATCCTCACCCACAATTACACCGGCTATCCGATGGTGCGGCAGGCGCGCGAAATGATCGCCAATGGCGAACTCGGCAAGATCCGTGTCGTGCAGGTCGAATATGCGCAGGACTGGCTGACGGAAGCCGCCGAACAGACCGGCGCCAAGCAGGCCGTGTGGCGCACCGATCCGGCGCAGTCCGGTGCCGGCGGCTCGACCGGCGATATCGGCACGCATGCCTATAATCTCGCGTCCTTCGTCACCGGGTTGACGCTGGAAAGTCTTGCTGCCGATCTCGACAGTTTCGTTCCCGGCCGCCGGCTGGATGACAATGCCCATGTGATGCTGCGCTTTGCAGAAGGGGCCAAGGGCATGCTCTGGTGCAGCCAGGTGGCGCCGGGCAACGAGAACGGCTTGAAACTGCGGGTCTATGGCGAAAAGGGCGGGCTCGAATGGGCGCAGGAGAACCCGAACTATCTTTGGTTCACGCCTTTCGGCGAACCGAAGCGGCTGATCACCCGTAACGGTGCGGGGGCAGGGGAGGCTGCGGCGCGCGTCAGCCGCATTCCCGGCGGTCACCCGGAAGGTTATCTTGAAGCCTTCGCGACGATCTATACCGAGGCTGCACGGGCGATCCATGCCCACAAGGCCGGCAAGGCGGTGGACAAGGCCGTGATCTATCCGACCGTCGACGATGGGGTTAAGGGCGTCGCCTTCGTCGAAGCCTGCGTCGCTTCGTCGAAGAAGAACGGCGCCTGGGTGAAGCTTTAAAAACAGAAAACCCGGAGCGTCGCCGCTCCGGGTTGCCTGTCTTGGGAATGCTGAGTGGCAGATCAGGCGAATGCCGCCTGCTTGCCCTTCATCTTGGCGTCGACGCTGACCGGGCCAGGGCCGGCTGCGAAGATGTAGAGGAAGATGAAGCAGAACAGGATGGAGGCGACCCCGCCATTCTGTGCTGGGTAGAAGCCGCGCGGAAAATGGCCGATGAAATAAGCGAATGCCATCAGGCCCGACAGGATGAAGGCGGCGGGACGGGTCTTGAAGCCGATCAGCACGCAAAAGCCGAGAATGAGTTCGAACAGGCCTGCGATCCAAGGCAGAGTTCCGACTGCCGGTACCTTCTCCGCGAAGGGAAAGTGAAGGATCTTCTGGGTGCCGTAGCTGAAGAGCACCAACGCCGAGACGGCGCGCAGAAGGCTGAGAAGATAGGGCTGGGATCTGTCGAGGTTTTGCAGCATGAGCGCTTCCATGTGATGAGTGGAATTGCCTCATCCGTTGCACCATGCTGCAGTGCAATACAATTTCAGTTGAAACATGCGTGATCGGCGGCAGCGGTCGTGTTGGCCTGTGGAAAGCCCCTGAGGAAAAGGGCATGTGATCTATCCAACGCCCTGCCGGGTCGTTTTTTTGGTGTCCGTCGCTCTTGCCCGCGAATGAAGCGTCTCAGCCGAAGAGCGATCCGAGCCGCAGGACCAGCTTGCGGTCAAACAGGTTGTTCTGGTCGTACATCCAGTTGATCGCCTCGCTGCTCGACCAGGCCTTCTTGTAGGGGCGAACGCTGGTCAGAGCATCGAACACATCGCAGACGGTGCAGATGCGCACCGCCAGGCTGATTTCGTCGTCCCGCAATCTGAGCGGATAGCCGCTGCCGTCGAGCGCTTCATGGTGGAGGCGGCAGACGTCGAGGATGAGATCGGACGTCTCGCCCAACTCCAGAAGACGCTGGTAGCCAAGTACGGGGTGGCTGCGGATGACGCGCCATTCCGCCTTGTCCAGCTTGCCGGGCTTATTGAGGATGGCGTTGGGAATGAGAAGCTTGCCCAGATCGTGCAGGATGCCGGCCCTGCCGATTTCCTCGACCATCGCGTCATCCATGTCGAGCTGTTCGGCCAGACGGCCCATGAGGCCGGCCACCGCGACGGAATGAAGGTAGGTTTCCTCGTGCTTCTCCTTCAGTCGCGACACTTCGAGAAACAGGTCAGGCGCGGTTTCGAGGCTTCGGCGCGCTGCAAGAGCGGCAGCGCCGGCCTTGCCCATATCCAGGGTGCCGGACATCAATCCCTCGACGCTTTCCCGCATCGACTGCATCGCGTCGTCGATGGCGGCAATCGTGTCGGCCTTCAAGGATCGCTGGGTCGGCGTCGGCTGAACATATCCGCTAGGAGCTCGCCGTATGAGGGCGGCGACGTCGATCCGGCTTTTCGTTTGGCTGACCATCAGTTCGACAGCCGATGACGACATGATTGCGTTTAAATCATCCTGCGTTTCAAGCATGAAACGACGACGGGAGAATTCGAAGCTCGGGCAGTCGACAGATTCGACATAGATCCCGGTTTGGGCAAGATTTTTTGGCAAGCGAACGATCACGGTGATCAGACCCCTAAAAACTAGGGGTATTTCAACCTGTAAGAATAAAATAAATACTTAATCTGCTGATCGGGTTTTCTGGAATACGCTTATTTTATATTGCTTTGGTACTATACCGTACGCAATACTCGTAAATATTTCATTCTTTATTTCGTTTTCTAGATTTATTCATTATCGCTAAATCAATTGCTGGTGGTTTTTTGTTCGCCATACGTTTGACGGCGTAATCGCCCCGCCGTCATGAACGGCGGGGCGAAATTTATCAGTGGTGTGTTGCCAGGTCGCGAACGGCCTTGACGTCTGCTGCCGAGACTGCCGGAGCCTTGTTGGTCCAACCTTCGCGAAGGAAGGTAGCAAGCGCTGCGATCTCTTCGTCGGAGAGACGCTTGTCGTAGCCCTGCATGCGGACCTTCATCGGACGGTCTGCCGTCGAAGGCAGTTCCGCGCCGTGAAGAATGACGCTGATCAGACCCTTCGGAGACTTCGCGGTGACGAGCGAGTTGCCGTCGAGTTCCGGGAAGATTTCTGCGGCACCCTTGCCGTTGACGAAGTGGCAGCCACCGCAGCTGTCGAGATAGAGGCGGGGGCCGAGAGGCATGTCCGCCTTGGCTTCCGTCAGCATCTTTTCTGTTTCGGTGACGACCGGTTCAGCCGGGGTCGCCGCAGCGTTTGCCGGGCCGGTGCCGATCTTCTTGAGGTAGGCGGCGATCGCCGTGTTGTCCTCATGGGAAAGGTACTGCAGCGAGTCACGCACGACGAGCATCATTTCGCCGGTTGCCGTGGAGTGGGCGTTACGGGCAGTCGCGAGATAAGCTGCGGTCTGCTCGGTGGTCCACTTCTGCGGGCCGCTTTCCGGACCACGAAGGTCGGGGGCGGTGTAGCCGTCGATCTCGCCGCCGGTCAGGAAGGCCTTGGACGTATCGTCGATGCCGTCCTGCGCCATGAACAGGTTGCGCGGGCTGTGGCAGGCGGCGCAGTGGCCGGCGCCTTCAACGAGATACTTGCCGCGGTTGAACTGCTCGTCCTGGCCTTGCGCCGGCTTGAAGCCAGGCTCGTAGCTGGCAGCCAGCCAGTTCCAGGCGCGCAGGCCGAAGCGCAGGTTGAACGGGAAGCCAAGCTTGGTCTCTTCGACCTTGTTGGAGACCGGTTCTACCTCATGCATGAAGTAGTCGTAGAGGGCGACAATGTCCTCTTCCGACATCTTGCGATAGTTCTCGTACGGCATGGCCGGGTAGAGATGCGTGCCGTTCGGGGTTACGCCATCGTAGAGGGCCGCGCGAAAGTCGTCGAGCGTCCAGTTGCCGATGCCGGTCTCCTTGTCGGGCGTGATGTTGGTGGTCCAGATCGTGCCCATCGGGCTCTGGATGGCACGGCCGCCCGCGAAGGGCTTGCCGCCCTCGTTGGTGTGGCAGGCCAGACAGTCGCCGGCACGCATGATGTATTCACCTTCGCCCTTGGCCGGCTTGTAGTCGGCCGCGAGTTGGGTGACCGGGCCGGTGCGCTGCACCGGTACGAAGATGAAGGCGAGGAGGGCGACGACGCCCAGAACGACGAGTGCGCCGAGAACGCGAATGAGCTTTTTCATCTATGTTCTCCTCACACCAGCGGCCGCGGGTTACGCAGGTAATCCGTGCGGATGGCGTGGGCGGCCCAATAGGCGAGACCGCCGACCATGCCGGTCGGGTTGTACTGGGTGTTCTGCGGGAAGGCGCCGGCGCCGAGCACGAAGATGTTGTGCTTGTCCCAGGCCTGCAGATAGCGGTTGACCGCCGACGTCTTGGGATCGGCACCCATGACGGAGCCGCCGACATTGTGGGTCGTCTGGTACGGACGTACGTCGTACATCGCACCTTCCTTCTTGAAGCCTTCCTGCATCGAGGTCGGGTTCAGGGCCTGAGCGATCGGCTCGATCTTGGACTTCATGAACTGCGTCATGCGGATGTCGTTGTTGTTCCAGTTGAACGTCATACGCATCAGCGGACGGCCATGGCGGTCCTTGTAGGTCGGGTCGAGGTCGAGGTGGTTGCCGCGGTAGGCCATGTGCGAACCGTGCGAACCGATCGACATCGAGTGGCCGTACCATTCGCCGATGCCTTCCTTCCAGCCGGCACCCCAGGACGGCGTACCCTTGGGCAGAGCCATCGAGCGGATCGGCTGGCCGTTGGACTGGCCGGCAGAAATGTAGGCGCCGCCGATAAAGCCTTCCTTGCCGAAGTCGATATTGTCGATGCCGAAGTCGTCGATGGTCATGCCGTTGGCACCGGTGCCGATGAACGGGTTGAACACCTCGTCCTTGAAGAACAGCGTGTAGCCGCCGTTCATCTGGTAGGCATAGTTACGGCCGGTGACGCCTTCGCCCGTTGCCGGGTCGTAGGGCTGGCCGATGCCCGACAGCAGCATCAGGTGCACGTTGTGCAGCTGATAGGCGGCAAGGATGACGAGGTCGGCCGGCTGGAAGACTTCTTCCTGCGTCTTTTCGTCGAAATAGGTGACGCCGGTCGCCGTCTTGCCGTCGGCTGCCATTTCCACGCGCAGAACTTCCGCATGGGTGCGGTATTCAAAGTTCGGCTTGCGCTTCAGGGCATCGAGGATGGCCGTCTGCGGCGAGGACTTGGAGTAGTTGTAGCAGCCGAAGCGCTCGCAGAAACCGCAGTGGTTGCACGGGCCCATCTGCATGCCGTATTCGTTGACATAGGCCTGCGAGGCGATGCCGCCCGGACGCGGGAAGGGATGGTAACCCATCGACTTCGTCACTTCGCCGAACTTGGCGCCGTCCCAGGTCGAAGGCATTGCCGGCATCGGGTAGTCGCGCGAGCGCGGCGCCTCGAACGGATTGCCGCCTTCGACGATCTGTCCCTTGATGTTGCCGGCCTTGCCGGAAATGCCGGCGACATGCTCGAAGCGGTCGAAGAAGGGCTCCAGCTCGTCATAGGTAACCGGATAGTCCTGAAGGTTCATGTCTTCCGGAATGATGCCGGCGCCCCAGCGTTCTTCGACATAGGAGCGCAGACGGTATTCCGACAGCATCGGACGCCAGTTGAGGCCGTTCCAGTGGGTGCCGGCACCACCGACGCCATTGCCCGGCAGGAAGGAGCCGAGGCTGCGATAAGGCAGGGCGGTTTCGCTGTCGCTGCGGCGGATGGTGACGGTCGAGTTGCGCGGCTTCTGCATCATGCCGAGGCGGACGCCGTATTTCAGCTCGTCGATCATGTTCGGAAACTGGAAATCCGGAACGGTGTTCTGGTCGTGACCGCGCTCGAGAGCGACGATTTCCAGACCGTCCTGCGCCAGTTCCATGCCGAGGATGGAGCCGGTCCAGCCGAGGCCGACGATGACCACGTCTTTTTTCTTTTCAGTGCGTGCCATGGTACTTACGCCCTTTCGCCGGAGATTGAGACAGGGCCGAGCGGGTACTTGACGTTGTGCTTCAAGACCCACTCCTTGTAGGAACCGCGGGCGCCGGGGAAGCCGATATACTTCCAGGCCTGCATGCCGTGGTTGCCGCCATACATCGGGTCGGCGAAATAGCCTTCCTTCGTGTTGCCGAGCAGGATGGTGAAGAAGTCACGCAGTTCCGGCTTGATCTTCATCTCGTCCTTCTGGAGCGAGGTGAGAGCCTTGTCCTGGGTCTCGGCATCCAGTTCGGCGAAGATCTTGCCGTGGGTCGCCTTGCACCATTCATCGAAGACCGGGATGGCCTGCTGGTAGATTTCCAGCGGGGTGAGCGGAGTCTGCCAGCCGCGCAACGGGCTTGCGTCCGCCTCGTGCGGGCCCTGCATGTACCAGTCGGCTGCCTTGCCGTAGTCGCCGGCGAGCTGCATGTCGATGAAGACCGGTACGCGTGCCTCGATCGCGCCGGGGCCATCGCCTTCCGACGGGATCAGTCTTGCCACGGCTGCCATGACGAAGGCCCACTCCGTGGGCTTAAGACAGTCCGGCTTGTATTCGGTGAGTGCCACCGGTTCTGGTTTCTGCTCGGCTTTCGCGTTCGTCACGATGCCGGCGACTGCCGCAGTCGCCGCAGATGCTTTCAGGAAGCTTCTGCGGGACGGCAAGCCCGGAAGATCTCTCATTGTTAGCTCCTTGGTGGCTGCGCAGGGGCAGCCCTTGAAATCTGCTTGAAACCCCCAAAAATCTAGGGAGCGTCAATCTGACACCTGCGCTGTATCGCCGCGCCTCAGGGCTTTCAAGGGCGGAAAGGCTAATTTCGGTTCTATTTTGGCGGGATATTAGAATTTATTTTCCTAATATGTTGATCTAGCGCATAAATTGTATTCATATAGAGTTGTAAAATGGCGTGTTCGCCGGAAAAATGGGCCAAATACAACCCTTGGGAGAGCGTGAATCGGGCCGAAAGATGGTTGAAACGCCTTGAATTAGGCGGAAAGGCGTCTGGGGTGCGGCGACAGTGGGATGGCCGATTGTGGAAGAGATCTTTGATATTGCTTTGCAACCGGAGTCGTAACCGTCTAAACCGCGGTCGGCAGTGTGGCTCCCGCGCATAGGACAGTTGACATGACCGATCCCAAGGCTTTCGCGGCACGTTTTCCCGGTGACTTCCTTTTTGGCGTTGCAACCGCCGCCTTCCAGATCGAAGGGGCGACCAAGACCGATGGCCGCAGGCCTTCCATATGGGATGCATTCGCCAACATGCCGGGCCGTGTGCTGAACCGCGACAATGGGGATGTCGCATGCGATCACTACAATCGGCTCGAGGACGATCTCGACCTGATCAGGGAGATGGGCGTCGAGGCCTATCGCTTCTCGATCGCCTGGCCGCGCATCATTCCCGAAGGAACCGGGCGGATCAACGAGAAGGGGCTCGATTTCTACGATCGTCTCGTCGATGGCTGCAAGGCACGTGGCATCAAGACATTCGCGACGCTCTACCATTGGGACCTGCCGCTGACGCTGATGGGCGACGGCGGCTGGACCGCGCGGTCGACGGCCTATGCGTTCCAGCGTTATGCCAAGGTGGTGATGGCGCGGCTCGGCGACCGGCTGGATGCGGTCGCGACCTTCAACGAGCCGTGGTGCTCGGTCTGGCTTTCCCATCTGTATGGCGAGCACGCGCCGGGCGAGCGCAACATGGAGGCCGCACTTGCCGCCATGCACACGACCAATCTCGCGCACGGGCTCGCCGTCGAGGCGATCCGCCATGTAACACCGAACGTGCCGGTCGGCCTCGTGCTGAACGCCCATTCGGTCATTCCCGGCTCCGACAGCGACGAAGACAAGGCTGCAGCCGAACGTGCCTTCGATTTCCACAACGGTGCCTTCTTCGGCCCGGTGTTCAAGGGTGAATATCCGGCTTCTCTCATCGAAGCGCTTGGCGACAGGATGCCGAAGGTGGAGGAGGGGGATCTCGCGGTCATCAGCCAGAAGCTCGACTGGTGGGGTCTCAACTACTACACGCCAATGCGTGTTCTGGACGACGCGTCGGAGAGCGCGGAATATCCGGCAACGAGGCCCGCTCCCTTCGTCGGAAAGACCGTGACGGATATCGGCTGGGAGGTCTATTCGCCGGCGATGAAGTCACTCGTCGAGGATCTCTATCGTCGCTATGAACTGCCGGATTGCTACGTCTCCGAAAACGGTGCCGCCTACAACATGACGCCTGCCGGCGGAGAGATCGATGACCAGCCGCGGCTCGACTACTATGTCGACCATCTTTCGGTCGTCGCCGATCTCGCGGCGGACGGCTATCCGATGAAGGGCTATTTCGCCTGGAGCCTGATGGACAATTTCGAATGGGCCTGGGGCTACAGCATGCGGTTCGGGCTGGTCCATGTCGATTACGAGACCCAGGAGCGCACGGTCAAGAAAAGCGGCAAATGGTACCGCGAACTGGCATCGCAGTTTCCCGGCGGCAATCACAAGCCGGGCTGATCAGGAGGGAATGTGGACATGGGGCGGAAGAATTTTTCCGCATTGGCGGATAATTGAAATTCCATCCCTATGAATTGCGGCAGAGCCGGGGCATTGATCTGCCACCGAAAAGGCCGTAGGGCCTGCAGAGAAAGCCGAACGATATGCTCCGGAAAGTCACCTGTCATCGAATGTGCCGCCTGGGTGCATGATTGCGCGGCAATTTCGCCGTTGAGATGACCTGACTAACTGTGAGTTCAAAATGACCATCCCCAATGCTGCGGCCAGCGTAGCCCCGTCCGCGAGTGCGCAGACCAAGCCGATGGTGTCCTTCGAAGGCGTGATCAAGCGCTTCGGCGGCACTGGCGGTCAGCCGGCATTTACCGCCCTCGATGGTATCGATTTCAGCGTCTCCCATGGCGCGATCGCCGGCATTATCGGCCGTTCAGGCGCCGGGAAATCCACTCTCATCCGCCTGGTGAACGGGCTTGAAAAGGCGACGTCCGGCAAGGTCGTGGTCGACGGCATCGAAGTCGGCGGACTGTCCGAGACCGGGCTCAGGGACCTGCGCCGCCAGATCGGCATGATCTTCCAGCACTTCAACCTCCTGACCTCGCGCACCGCCTTCGACAACGTTGCACTGCCGCTCGAAATCGCCGGCGTCGACAGCCAGTCGATCAAGGCCAAGGTCGGGCCGCTGCTCGATCTCGTCGGTCTTGGCGACAAGGCGAATCGTTATCCGTCCGAGCTTTCCGGCGGTCAGAAACAGCGCGTCGGCATTGCCCGCGCTTTGGCGACCGATCCCAAGCTCCTGCTCTCCGACGAAGCGACATCGGCGCTCGATCCGGAAACCACGCAGTCGATCCTCGAACTCCTGAAGCGCATCAATGCCGAACTCGGCCTGACCGTGCTTCTCATCACCCACGAGATGGAAGTGGTGAAGACGATTGCGACCGACGTCGCGGTCATCGACAAGGGCCGTATCGTCGAGGCCGGCAGCACGTTCGACGTCTATGCAAACCCGGCGCATGAGACGACGCGCACGCTGCTCGCCTCCGCGCTCGCGCTTCCCGAATGGCTGCGGAGCGGCATCAAGCGCTCGCCATCCGCTGGCGACCGCGCGCTGGTGCGTCTCGTCTTCTTCGGCGAGACCGCCTTCCAGCCGCTGACCGGCCGGCTCGTCGCCGAACTCGGCGCTGACGTCAACATCCTGGCCGGCGGCATCGAGGAGATCGGCGGCAAGCCGTTCGGTTCGCTCGTCGTGTCCTATTCCGCCGATCCCGCCGTCATCGCGCGGGCGGAGAAATTCTATGCCGAAACCGGCCTGAAGACGGAGGTGCTCGGCTATGTCGCCTGATATGCTCTTTAACCTGCTCCTGAAGGCTCTGCTTCAGACGCTGCACATGGTAGCGGTTGCCGGCATCATCGGCTCGCTGATCGGCCTGCCGATCGGCATCTTCCTTGCCACCAGCGGCAAGGGCGAGCTGTTCCCGGCCCCGACCGTCAACCGCATTCTCGGCCTTGTCGTCAACGCGGCGCGTTCGACGCCATTCATCATCCTGGTCGTGGCGATCATTCCGTTCACCCGGCTTATCACCGGCACTTCGATCGGCACCAGCGCCGCCATCGTGCCGCTGACGATCGCGACCATTCCCTTCTTCGCCCGTCTCGTCGAAGCCGCGATCCGGGAGATCGACAAGGGCCTGATCGAGGCGGCGCGCGCCATGGGGGCAACGCCGACCCAGATCGTCTTCAAGGTTTTGCTGGCTGAAGCCCGTCCGTCGCTGATGGCGGCGCTGACGATGACCATGGTCAGCCTGATCGGCTATTCGGCGATGGTGGGTGCCGTCGGCGGCGGTGGTCTCGGCGACCTCGGCATTCGCTACGGCTACCAGCGCTTCATGCCGGAAATGATGCTTGCCGTGGTCGTGGTGCTGATCGTGCTGGTGCAGCTCGTGCAGAGCGCCGGCGACGCACTCGCCCGCCGCTTCGACAAACGCAATCGCAAGAACTGATTTTCTAGAGGGGTAAGACCATGAAGAAACTGATCATCGCGGCGACGCTCGCCGCCCTGTTTTCCACCGGCGCGGCTCTGGCCGAAACGAAGAAGGTCGGCGTCACGCCCGGCCCGCATGCCCAGATCGTCGAGAAGGTCAAGGAAGTCGCGGCCAAGAAGGGTCTCGAGCTCGATGTCGTCGAGTTCTCCGACTATGTCGTGCCGAACCAGGCGCTGGCCGATGGCGATATCGACATCAACTCCTTCCAGCACCAGCCCTATCTCGACAACCAGGTGAAGGAACGCGGCCTTGATCTGGTCAGCGTGGCGCAGTCGGTGAACTTCCCGATGGCCGGCTATTCCAAGAAGATCAAGGCGCTTTCCGAACTGAAGGATGGCGCTTCGGTGGCCATCCCGAACGACCCGAGCAACGGCGCCCGTGCGCTCCTGCTGCTGGCCGACCAGAAGCTGATCACGCTGAAGGACGGCATCGGCGTCAAGGCTTCGGTCGCCGACATCGTCGAGAACCCGAAGAACCTCAATATCGTCGAGCTCGACGCCGCGCAGCTGCCGCGCTCGCTCGATGATGTCGATCTCGCCGCGATCACCACCAACTACGCGCTTGCCGCCGGTCTCAACCCCAAGTCGGACGGCATCTTCCAGGAAAGCACCAAGGCGCCTTACGTCGGCGTCATCGCCGTGCGCGCCAAGGACAAGGATGCCGACTGGGTCAAGACCTTCGTCGAAAGCTATCACAGCCCCGAAGTCTCGGCCTACATCGAGGAAACCTTCAAGGGTGCGATCACGCCGACCTGGTAAGCCCCGCCATTTCCGTCGCCGGCCAACGCAGATCACAAGGCCGGCGACGGCAACCAACCCATAAAAAACCGTGAGGAAACACCCATGAAGAGACTTCTTATCGCTGCCGCCGTAGCACTTGCCGCTGCCGGTTCCGCTCTCGCGGAAGACATCAAGATCGGCGTCACGCCGGGCGAACATGCCCAGATCATGGAAAAGGTCGCCGAGATCGCCAAGACCAAGGGCCTCAACATCGAGATCCTCGAATTTTCCGACTATGTCGTGCCGAACCAGGCGCTGAATGACGGCGACATCCAGGCCAACTCGTTCCAGCACCAGCCCTATCTCGACAACCAGATCGCCGACCGCAAGTTCGACCTGGTCAGCGTAGCTAAGACGATCACCACCCCGATGGGCGTCTATTCCAAGAAGGTGAAGAGCCTCGACGAACTGAAGGACGGCGCTTCGGTCGCCATCCCGAACGATCCGACCAATGGCGGCCGCGCGCTGCTCGTTCTCGCCTCCAAGGGCCTGATCAAGTTCAAGGACGACACGAACCTGAAGGTCACGCCGGCCGATATCATCGAGAACCCGAAGAACATCGAATTCTCGGAACTCGACGCCGCCCAGCTGCCGCGCTCGCTGGATGACGTCAATGCCGCCGTCATCAACACCAACTACGCAATGGAAGCCGGTCTGCATCCGAAGACCGACGCGATCGCTATCGAAGGCGAGAAGTCGCCCTATGCCAACGTCATTGCCGTGCGCACCGCCGACAAGGACCAGCCTTGGGTGAAGACGCTGGTGGAATCCTACAACAACGACACCATCCGCGACTTCATCAACACGGAATTCAAGGGCGCCCTGATCCCGTCCTGGTAAGATCGGGTTAGCTATCGCTTTTACTGCAAACGCCGCGTGTCTCACGCGGCGTTTTTCATTTCAGTTATCGCTTACGTTTTGCGCGCCGCTTAACCCTATCTGAAGGAATACCCGCCATAGCTGTGATGATTGGTGAGGTATTTGATGGGGCTGCTATCCTCAGGTCTGAGACGCCCTGTAAGGGTAGGGCGACGGTCTGCCGTGACCCTGATGCTCGGCCTCTTTGCCGTGGTCGTCGTGCTCGTCACGATCTTCATTTTGACGGCGCTCAACCGCATCGCCGAACAGACCAATAATCTCGACGAGGGGCGTTCCCGCGCAACGACAGCCGGTGCCGTGCGCACCTTCCAGGACCAGCTGCACGCGACACTCAACGACTATGCCGCCTGGGACGATGCGGCCGCCTTCGTCTATGCCTCGGATGGGCGTGACTGGATCGTCAGCAATTTCGGCGACATGACCGCCAATAGCGACCTGTTCGACGTCGCCATCCTTCTCGATACCGATCGCAATGTGCTGATGGCGTATCAGGACGGCAAACCCGTCGCCTGGGTGCCGACCGAATATTTCGACAGCTCCCTCTGGACGCTGTTCGACCAGGTCCGCTCTTCTAGCGCCGACGAAGTGCCGGAAGCGGTGGGCTTTACCGATACCAGGGATGGGGTTGCTGCGACCGGCGTGGCGCTGGTGCGCGAGAAGTCCGGCGCCATCGGCCAGCCGCCGGCAAAACGGCGCTATCTCATATTCGCCCGGCATCTCGACCAACAGAAGATCGCCCAGCTTGCGGAGACCTATGTGGTCGACGGACTGCATTTCCTCGGCGAGGGGGAGACGCTTTCCAATCCGGTGCAGATCCGCAACGTGCATGGCCGGCCGCTCGCCAAGATCGGCTGGACCCCGCGGCTTCCGGGTGATGCCAGTTATCTGGCAGTTCGCCCGCTTGTCTATTGCGCGCTCGTCATGGTCGGTCTGTTCTTCCTGCTGCTCTTTGTCAGCGGTACGAAGACACTGAACCGGCTGAAAGCGGATGAGGCGGCGGCACGCCATCTTGCCATGACCGACCGCCTGAGCGGACTTTTGAACCGCACCGGCCTTTTCCTCGCGCTGGACGGTCTTGTCGAGGAGGCCGCGCAGCAGGCGCAAAGCGTCGTGCTGCTCTATCTCGATCTGGATGGCTTCAAGGAAGTCAACGACGCCTATGGGCATGGCACCGGCGATACGCTGATCCGCAGCGTGGCGGCGGGGCTGAAGATGCTGGTCGGCGACAGCGCCGCGCTGGCGCGCGTGGGCGGCGACGAATTCGCCATCGTTCTGCGGTCCGACGATCCGGCGCCGCTTGCGGTGATGTTCTGCGACCGCATTCTCGGCTTCTTCGACGAGCCCTTTGTGATCGGCGAGCGGGTGGCCAAGATCGGCGCCAGCATCGGCGTCGCCATTTCCCAGCGTGGCACCGTCTGCGGCGGCGAACTGGTGCGCCGCGCCGACATGGCGATGTACCGCGCCAAAGAGGGCGGCCGCTCGCGCTTCGAAGCCTACACGCCTGACATGGATGCCGAGCGCGAGGAGCGCAACCGCCTCGAAGTCGACCTGAAGATCGCCATCGAACGGCGCGAGCTTACCGTCGTCTACCAGCCAGTCGTTTCTTCGGAAGACGGCAGCCTGATCGGTGTCGAGGCGCTGGTGCGGTGGCATCGCAAGGGCTATGGCCAGGTCTCTCCGGATAAGTTCATCCCGATCGCGGAATCCACCGGCCTCATCGACCAGCTCGGCCTCTTCGTGCTGCACAAGGCCTGCGAGACGATCCAGCGTTGGCCGCAGCTCAAGCTCGCCGTCAACATCTCGCCAGGGCAGTTCCGCGATCCGGCCTTTCCGCAGCATGTCGCCTCGGTGTTCCGCAAGACCCAGACGGATACGTCACGCGTCACGCTGGAGATGACCGAAGGCTATTTCATCCAGCATCCCGACCGGGCAAAAACCTCCATCCGGGCGCTGCGGCGGCTCGGCGTTGCCATCGCGCTCGACGATTTCGGCGCGGGCTTTTCCAGCGTCGGTTATCTACGCCAGTTCGGCTTTGACCGGATGAAGATCGACAAGTCGCTGGTGGATGCGCTCAGCCATGGTCCGCGCGCAGTCGACATGCTGCAGGCGACGGTGGCGCTCGCCCGCTCGCTCGACATTCCGGTCACGGCGGAGGGGGTGGAGACGGACGCCCAGGCGATCCAGCTTCGGCTCGCCGGCTGCGACGAGCTTCAGGGCTATCTCTTCGGTCGGCCGATGCCGGCGGAGGATATTGACGGGCTTTATGGCCAGCGTGGGACCGAAGCGACGGCGTGAGCGGGGAATAATTTGCGATGGCCGTCATGCGCGACTGCGCTAGCTTTGTCTTGCCGGCATCTCGTCGATAAAGTCCGTCTCCAGCGACCGCAGGATCATGATTTTCACATATGACATAATGATGCTGCCCTTCGCGCTGGTTCTTACCATCGCCTTGGAGGTGAGTGGTGTTCTGAAACCCGACGCTCCGGTAAGCGTGGAAACAGCTTCCATTTCCTTGCAGGCCGAGGCACTTGCTTCAACAGCCAGTCAGAGCGCGGGTGTTGTCGTTCGGGGGGCGGACGCGCGAATGATCGACCGTTTGCGTTTCGAACGTTCGGATCTCAAGGACAAGGCGGTTTCCGACCTCGTCCGCAAGGACAGCGTATTGATCAACCGGCAGGCTGCGGACCAGTTGAAGCTTCGACGGGGTGAGCTTGTCACGATTGTCCTTCCAGCCGCTACCCTGACGCCGATGGGGCTTACGCCCAAAAGCAAGAGTTATCGCGTGGCGGCAGTGGTCGCACAGAGCGATGCCGACACGATCGCTCCCGTTATCTATCTGGACGGATCTGAGGCAAGAGACTTTATCGGTGTCGATCAGCGGAAACCCTGAACGCTGCTGCCATCCCTCCACTTACAGATACCGCGGCACCTTGGCCTTCAGCAGCTCCACCAAAGCCGGATCCATGAATTCGTAATCGTCCGGAATATTCAGGCAGATCAGCCGGCTATTCTTCATCGCGGCACGGTATTTCGCCTGCAGCTTCGTGCGGTGGGCGCGTTCCATGACGAAGATGATGTCGGCCCATTCCACCAGTTCGTGGGAGAGCGGATTCTCGGCGTCGTTATTGGTCCCGGCTGAGGACGTCTCGATGCCGGGCCAGTCGGCGAAGACCTGTTCGGCGGTCGGGCTACGCAGCCTGTTCTGGCTGCAGACAAACAGGACGTTTTTCATCCTGCTCCGATCTCAGCTGCCGATATGCTTGACGCCACGCTTCTTGGCGAGCGCGATCTGGTGCTGCCGCTGCCGGTAGCGCAGACGGTCTTCCTCGGTGCGGCTGTCGTAGCAGTTGGAGCAGGAGACGCCTTCCTCGTAGAGCGGCGAGGTGATCTCCTCGGCGGTGATCGGGTTGCGGCAGGCGTGGCAGAGCTTGTGGTTGCCTTCCTTCAGGCCATGTTCGACCGAGACGCGTTCGTCGAAAACGAAGCAGGCGCCTTCCCACAGGCTCTCTTCTTCGGGTACTTCCTCGAGATATTTCAGGATGCCGCCCTTGAGGTGATAGACCTCGTCGAAGCCTTGTTCCTTCATGAAGGCGGTGGCCTTCTCGCAGCGGATGCCGCCGGTGCAGTACATGGCAATCTTCGGCTTGTTGTGGAGGCCGGTATTGTTCTTCACCCAGTCGGGAAATTCGCGAAACGTCTTGGTGTTCGGATCAACCGCGCCCTTGAAGATGCCGATCGCCGTCTCGTAGTCGTTGCGCGTATCGATGAGGATGGTTTCCGGATCGGAGATCAGGGCGTTCCAGTCCTTCGGCTCGACATAGGTGCCGACGATCCGGTTGGGGTCAATGTCCTCGACGCCCATCGTGACGATTTCCTTCTTCAGCTTCACCTTCATGCGGATGAAGGGCATTTTCGATGCGCGGCTTTCCTTGTGCTCCAGCTTGGAAAATTCCGGCTGGGCGCGCAGATGGGCGAGCAGTCTGGCAATCGCATCGTCGGTGCCGGCAACGGTGCCGTTGATCCCCTCGCGGGCGATCAGCAGCGTGCCCTTGATGCCGTTCTCATCGCAGAAGGCCTGCAGCGGCGCGCGGAAATCCTCATATCGCTCGAAGCGGGCGAAATGGTAGAGCGCTGCAACAAGAAAGCCGCCGGCGGACCCGACGGTAGCGTCGGCCCGGGATGTGATCTGATTGTCTGTCATGGCGGCTCAAATACAGTGTGATCGCTATCCGTGCAACGCGGTTTCTTCGACGGGCTTTTCTTCCCGCTTGCGGGCCTTCTCCGCGCCATTCCTGCGCTTCGGCTTGTCGCCGGCGCCAGCCGTGGCGGCTCGCTCCCAAAGAAGCCTGATCATGGCGGCTTCGGCCCCGGCATCGTCGGCAAAGACGGATTGCGCCATCGGTAATGCGTCCTGCCGCAGCATCTGCTGACGGGTGATGATCGCGGCAAGCAGGCGTGCCAGCGTCTCGCCGTCGCCGACGATCTCCGGTTCCTCATTGACCAGCTGTGTCAGAACCGAGAGATCATGCTCGTGGCCAAGCAGGTCGACCAGCGCCTTTGCCTCCGCCTGCTTCGCCTTCATCGCGGACGGCCATGCCTCGCGCAGCAACGAGAGATGCATCCAGTAGGTCTGGCCGGACTTGCGCAGCTCGTGGAAGGTCTCGGCCCCCGGTTCCGTCTCACAGGCGGTGAGAGCCGCGCGGGCCTTCCTTGCCTGCTTTCGCCACGCCTTGCCGAGCCGCCTTGCCGTCTTTCGCGGTGCGTCGGGAAGTTCAAGCGCCTCCAGCGCGTCGATCGCTTTGCGGCAGTTCTCGACCGCGGCGGCCATCTTTGCCGGCAGGTCATGCTCCTCCTCGGCGATATGGTTGCGCCGGGCGGTCAGGGCATCACGTGCGGTCTTGAGTGCGGCTTCCTCTTCCGGTGACGCCGCAAAATCCAGAAGATAGCCGACCGTCTCAACGAGCGCCGTCGCATCGCGCACGGCTGAAAGGGAGCGGGCGGTCTCCCTGATCCTGGCATTTTCACGGGCGCGGAAATCCGGCGCATCCGGCTGGACGAGGCGGTAGAGCGCACGGACCCGCTTGAAGCGCTTTCGTGCGTCGTGGACCGCTTCGTGCTCGCCGTCCGGATGATCCTCGAGATAGCCGATCGCTTTTTTGAGCTGGTCCTCGGAAACGGCGCGAAACTCGGCGGTAAAGGGTTTAGACGACCTTAATCGATAGGCCATTCACCAACTCCTCGCTGAGATCCTCGGTTGCCATGACCGCGTTGGAATAGCGCCGGTCTCCGGTGATTTCCTGTCCGATCCAGCCGGGAACGACGGGCTGGACCTTCTCGTCCGCCATCTCGACCTCGGCGACGACAAGGCCCGCATAGGTGCCGGCATAGACATCAACTTCCCAGATATGCCCTTCGAACGGCACCTTGTAGCGGGTCTTTTCCAACACCACGCCCAGTGCCTGCCGGCTCATCTCCTCGGCATCGGCCAGCGGAATATCGTATTCGAATTCATCACGGGCGAAGAGATCGCGTCCGACCTTGATCGTCAGTTTCGCCCGCTCGCCATCCATGATGCGGATGCGCACCGAACGGTCCTTGCCGGTCGCGATATAGGCCTGCAGAAACGCCGAGGAGGATGAGGCGACTGAGCGCCAGCTCTCGTCCTTTACCAGGTATTTCCGCTCGATTTCCTTCGCCATACTACCCACGCCTGTCCTGGAACATTTCTACAAGGTAGTGCAAAGGACGGCGGGGGAAAATGCTTCGGGCGGTCGCAGCCGGTTTTTTCTCGACAAGGCCGATTGCGGGCGATATCTCCAGCCTCGCGTTTTCAATCGCCAAAGGGAGATCATCGCCATGGCCGGCAAGACCGAAAAGCTGCTTTCCATCCTGAAACTGCAGCCGGTTGTTCCGGTGCTGATCGTCGACGACGCCAAGTCGGCCGTCGGCCTTGCCAGGGCGCTTGTCGCCGGCGGCCTGAAGGCGATCGAGATCACCATGCGCACCCCGGCAGCCCTCGATGCCGTCAAGGCGGTGGCCGAGGAAGTGGAAGGCGCCAATGTCGGCGCCGGTACGATCCTCAACGCCAAAGACTGGGATGCCGCCGTCAAGGCCGGCTCGACCTTTATCGTTTCTCCGGGTGTGACGCCGGGCGTATTGGCTGCAGCCAAGGGCTCCGACGTGCCGCTGCTTCCGGGTGCTGCGACCGCCAGCGAAGTGATGACGCTGCGCGAAGCCGGCTATGACGTGATGAAATTCTTCCCGGCCGAGCAGGCCGGCGGTTCCGCCTACCTGAAGGCACTGTCCTCGCCGCTCGCCGGCACGCTGTTCTGCCCGACGGGCGGCATTTCTCTGAAGAATGCCAATGACTACCTGTCGCTGCCCAACGTCGTCTGCGTCGGCGGCTCCTGGGTCGCGCCGAAGGACCTCGTCGCTGCGGGCGATTGGGCTGGCATCACCAAGCTTGCATCGGAAGCGTTCGCGCTGAAGGCCTGACATTGGCCGCCGGACCATTCTGACAATTTCGTTATCGATCACGCGGGAAAATTGTTTTCCCGCGTTTCCATTCCTATTTCCCGGTCAGCATTCAACCGACAGGAGATATTGATGTTCGATGCGAAGAAGCTTCTCGACCAGTTCCTCGGGTCGCAGGTCTCCGGGGGCTTGGGAGGCGACAAGGCCAGTTCCGCAAAGGGATGGGCCGGACAGGCGACGGACATCGCTCGCAACAATCCGCTGAAGACTGCCGGCATTGCCGCCGCCCTTCTCGGCACCAAGACCGGCCGCAAGATCGCCGGCAACGCGGTGACGGTCGGCGGCATCGCGGCTGTGGCCGGCCTCGGCTATCTCGCCTACAAGAACTACAAGTCCGGCCAATCGCCGCAGACGGCACCGCAACCGACTGCCGCCACCAACGAGCCGATCGCACTGCCGCCGCCGGATTCGGCCTTCAGCCTGCAGTCGCCACAACTCTCCAACGATTTCGCGCTCACGCTCGTGCGCGCCATGATCGCCGCCGCCAAGGCTGACGGCCATATCGACCAGAACGAGCGGGCGAACATCATGGAAAAGATCCATGCCGTCGATCTCGGCTCGGAAGCGGAAGCCTTCATTGCCGAAGAGCTGGCCAATCCCGTCGATATCGACGACCTCGTCGCTGCTGCCCGCACCGAGGAACAGAAGGTCGAACTCTATACGGCAACCCGCATAACCATCGATCCGGATACCCGGGCGGAACGCGGCTATCTCGATCTGCTGGCCGGCCGGCTGCAGCTGCCGGATGCGCTGATCGACCATATCGACGCGACCGTTTCGGCTGCCAAGGTCGGCGCAACGCCGGCCTGACTCGAGTATCGGCTAAGTATATTAGGCGCGTCTTGATTGTATTTCGCCGGGAACAATCGTCCATCCTGATGCTTCTGACAGCATTGAAAGGAGGATGACGATGATTTCTACCGAAAATATTTCGACGGATATCTGGCTGAAAGTCGTATGCTCGATCATGATCAATGCGGTGCTGTTCGGCGTCGGCGCGATCACTGTTCTGTCCGTGCCGGCGCTTGCCGAGCAGGCCAAGTACCTTATCCCCGCGGTGGTCGCGGCGAGCTTCATTGCGGCACCATTGCTGTCGGGTTTCATCGCCCGCCGCATGCGTCTGAGGAACTGGGGTGCCGAACGTTGGCGGCAAGGTGACCTCATCTCAGGATGAGGAGCCGTAGCCGATCGATAGTGCGGAAATCGGCAAGGGCCGGCATTGCGTCCGGCCTTTGTCTCGTTCAGCTATCTGCCCCGCCGATGCGGCGAAGCATGACCTCCAGCCGTCTCCAGAGACTTTCGGGCGCGGGCTCGCCGATCAGGATGCGTCCTTCGCGCGTGAGCGAGATGACTGCGCCCGTGCTCCACTCTCCGCCTTCGTCAATACTGATGAGGCGGCGGCGCCAGGCATCCCGGAAGAAATGCCTGCCTTCAAGCGTTTCGTATTCCTCATCACTCAAACAGAGACGGCCTTCGCTTCCGGCGATCTGGGCAAGGAAGCTCAGGAGCATCGGTTCGATGGCTCGTTTCTGGGGCAGATTTACGGGCATTGGAAAGACTCAAGGAAATCTGACCCATCTAAGTCTATATCCTGCAGGACAACAATATCCCGCTCGCCCAAGAAATAACTGGTGCGAAATGAGAGAAATTTCTACCTGAATGTATTTGCAGATGCTCACCGAAGCCGCAGGTTGAACCACTTGAATTCTTGAAGCCCTTGCGCGTGACGCATCCGCGCGGCCGTTGCCTTTCCCTGACCCCTGGCGTAAGCCACGAGCATCAGGAAGAGGTCATTCATGCGCGATCTGCAGAATTACAAAGTTGCCGCTCCGACACCCGTCACCCTCACGGGCAGGTTCGTCACGCTCGAGCCCTACGACCGCGACAGACACTTGAAGGATCTCTGGGAAGCGCTTGGCGGCGCCGATCAGATCAACGAGCTGATCCGCTATTTTCCCAATGACCACTATGCGAATGCCGAGGAATTCAATGCCTGGATCGAAGGCGCTCGTGCAAACCTCAGCTTCGTGACGCTGGTCGCCCGCGAAAACGCCACGGGCAAGATTGTCGGCATGGCGAGCTACATGCGTCCGGACCCGAAGAACGGCGTTATCGAAGTCGGCTCTGTGGCGCATGGTCTTGCGATGAAACGCTCACCGATGTCGACAGAGCTGCATTACCTGATGGCGAAGCACGTCTTCGACGATCTCGATTATCGCCGCTACGAGTGGAAGTGCCATAACGAGAACGAGCCCAGCAAGGTCACAGCGATCCGCTATGGCTTCACCTTCGAGGGTGTGTTCCGCCAGCATGTCATTTCCCGCGGCGCGAACCGCGATACGGCCTGGTTCTCGATGATCGATAGCGAATGGCCAGTCATCAAGGCTGCCTTCGAAGCCTGGCTGTCGCCCGACAATTTCGATGCGGATGGAAAGCAGAAGCAAAAGCTCGAGGATATCCGCGCCGAGATCGTCAAGGGCGCTACGGCTTGAGGAGAATGCGATGACGCCCGAAGCGAAATCCCAGGCGATGGCGGCCGCCGCCATTCTCATCGGCGCGGTCGTCGTCATCTATTTCCTGCCGACGCTGGTGCTCTGGATCGGGCAATATTCGCCGGTCCTCGCCTTCGTCGTGGGGGCGGCGCTTCTGCTCGGCTTCTTCTGGATCTTCTGGCTGAGAGCGCGGTATCAGCGCAAAAAGCGCGGCGAGTGATCGCCGCGCTTTTCGTCAACAGGTGAGTTCGCTCAGGCGGCCTTGGCGATGCCTTCCAGTTCGGCAATTGCGTCGTCGGGAAGGATGAGGTCTGCCACTGCCAGGTTTTCCGCCAGATGGCCGCGCGAGGATGTGCCCGGAATGAGCAGGATGTTCGGCGCGCGGTGCAGAAGCCAGGCAAGTGCCACCTGCATCGGCGTCACGCCGAGCCGTGCCGCCACATCCGACAATGTCGAAGACTGCAGCGGCGAAAAGCCGCCGAGGGGGAAGAAGGGCACATAGGCGGTGCCTTCTCTCGCCAGCTGGTCGATCAGCGCGTCGTCGCTGCGGTGGGCGAGGTTATACTGGTTCTGGACGCAGACGATCTCGGTGATCTTGCGACCATCCTCGATCTGCTTGCGGGTGGCGTTCGACAGGCCGATATGCTTGACGAGACCCTGTTGCTGCAGTTCGGCGAGCACGGTGAGCGGCTCTTCCATCGAACCTTCGGCCGGGCCGTGTGCATCGAACATCGAACGAAGGTTGACCACTTCCATCGCATCCAGCTTGAGGTTTCTCAGGTTGTCATGGATGGCCTTGGTCAGGTCTTCCCTGGAGAAGGCCGGATTCCATGAAGCATCCGAACCGCGTACCGCGCCGACCTTGGTGACGATGACGAGATCGTTCTTGTAGGGGTGCAGGGCTTCGCGGATGATTTCGTTGGTGACGTGAGGACCGTAATAATCGCTGGTGTCGATGTGGTTGACGCCGGCCTCGATCGCGGCTCGCAGAACGGCGACGGCCTCGTTGCGATCCTTCGGCGGGCCGAACACGCCCTTGCCGGCAAGCTGCATGGCGCCGTAGCCGAGGCGGTTGACGTTGCGGTCACCCAGCTTGAACGTTCCGGATTTTTCGATGCTGGTCATCTTAGCTCTCCTTGTTTCGGTCGAAACGATCAGGTTTCAACTGAAACGAAGATAAGCTCGGTTGGTTCGCTCGAAAATAGATGGTAATCCGTACGGGCTGTACGGAGAGGCGGACAATGCAATTCGATATAGGCGAACTGGGTTCCTTCATCGCAGTTGCCCGTGCCGGCGGTTTTCGCCAGGCGGCGCGGCAGACGGGTGGCAGTGCATCGGGCCTCAGTGACGCAGTGCGGCGGCTGGAGGCGCAGATCGGCGTCCGGCTGCTCAACCGAACGACACGCAGTGTCGTGCCGACTGAAGCCGGCCGCGCGCTGATGGAACGGCTCGGGCCGGCAATCGCGGAAATGGAGGCTGCTCTCGACGTCGCCGGCGGTTTTCGCGACCGGCCGGCGGGCCAGTTGCGCCTCAACGTGCCGGTCAGTGCCGCACGACTTGTGCTGCCGGATATCATTCCCGCCTTTCTCGCTGCCTATCCGGATATCCGCCTGGAAATCGTCACCGACGAGAGTTTCGTCGATATCATCGCCGCCGGCTGCGATGCCGGTATCCGGTACGATGAGCGGCTGGAGCAGGACATGATCGCGGTGCCGATCGGCCCGCGTGTTCAGCGCTTCGCCTTCGCTGCCTCGCCCGCCTATCTCGGCAGGCGCGGGCGGCCGGAACATCCGCGCGACCTGCTCACCCATTCCTGCATCCGCGCGCGCTTTTCCGGCCGGGCCGTGTCGCCCTGGGAGTTCGAGCGGAAAGGCGAAACGATCGTCGTTGATCCGCCGTCGCAGCTTATCGTGCAGGCCGGTGGTGGTTCGGATCTCGGGGTCGACGCCGCAATATCCGGCGTCGGTATTATAGCGCTGTTCGAGGACTGGCTGCGGCCGCATTTCGAGAGTGGCGCGCTGGAGCCGGTGCTTCCGGAATGGTGGGAGAGTTTTCCCGGCCCATTCCTCTACTATCCCGGCCGCCGGCTCGTGCCGGCTCCGCTGCGCGCCTTCGTCGATTTCATCAAGGCGCATCGAGGGGAGGGGAAGGGGTGACGCTATGCGATTCAGATGAAATCTATGAAATAGCCAAGCATGAAGCCAAAAAAAGCTGCACCGATCATCGTGGCTATGGGCCTGTCTGCCGCACCGCGATATTGCGCGGCAACGACTGCGATCAGGACGATGACTGCTGCAGTTGCGAGCAAGATGATGAAGGAGCCCAGTGACATCAGTGCAAGCAGGATTATTCCCACGAATATAGCCACAGGCACGATGGCGCCGGCTTCCGCACGGCGATAATCCTGCTTGCTTCGTTCTCCGATCCAGCGCTTACGAATCCGGGAACGCATTCGCCACCATGGCCGATACAGACTGATTTTTGGGAGCTTGAGACGTTGCCCAACTGCTTGGAAGCCGAGCCAGAGAAAAATGCCGCCTGCCTGCAGGCCAAAAATGCCCAAGCCTGACTCTGCCACGAGATTTTCGTCGGTGGGGATGTGGCCGGCGAGACGGCCACCAAGGACAAACGCGGTGGTGAGGGCCAGATCTACGGCCAGCATCGTCACAAGGCGCCAGCGAAAAGAATGGTGCTGCTTGTCTGCAGTGTCGGAGATCGTCATGTAGGCCCTTCGTCTCTTGAGCCTAGAAAATGTCGCTCACCATACGAAAGTCGAGTCCGTTAGGCCTGCAGCGAAGCCCCTAGCAACGAAAGCCCGATCAGCAGGATGAACAGGGCGCCGCCAATCTCGATTGCATGGCCGATGCGGCGGCCGGTGCGCGAGCCGGGGCCGGAGACCTTGAGGGCCAGGTCCTTGGCGCCGACGGCGAGCGTGGCGAGGATCGTCACGGTGATTGCCGTTCCGAGCGACATGGCGAGTACGGACAGGATGCCGCCGAGATAAAGGCTGTTGAGCAGCGAGAAGCTCATCACCAGGATGGCGCCGGAGCAGGGGCGCAGGCCGACTGCGATGATCGCCGACCATGCTTCCCTGAGATTGAAATCCTTGGCGCCGAGCATTTTCGGGTCAGGCATATGGCTGACGCCACAGGCCTCGCAATAATCGCCTTCGCCTTCATAATCGTGGTCGATCTCGATCGCCTGGAAACTCAAGCCGGTCGAGTTGCGTGCGGCGGACGGGCCGTCGAAGAGGCCTGCCGTTGCGGGGGCGGCTTCCGGCACGCGCACGACGCGCATGTTGAGCCCGCGGATCTTCTTGATCAGCAGCCAGGCACCGAAGAGGGTGACCATGGCAAAGCTCGCGACTTCCATCGCCCAGGTGGCCTTGGTCATGGTGATGCCCGAACCGCGCAGCAGGACGAAGGCGACGCCGACGACGAGGATGGCGACCAAGCCCTGCAGCAGTGCCGAGATGAAGGAGATCGTCACGCCGCGGCGAAGTTCCACCTCGTTGGCGATCATGTAGGAGGAGATCACCGCCTTGCCGTGGCCAGGGCCTGCTGCGTGGAAAACGCCATAGGCAAAAGACAGGCCGATCAGGCCGGAAAGCGCGTAAGGGTCTTCGCGCATCGCCCGCAGCGCGCCGGTCAGCGCTCTATAGAATGACTGCTGGTAATAGTTGATCCAGTTGAAGAACGGACCGAGCGGGCCACCGATCGAGAAGGACGGTTCGGCAGAACCTACCCCGAGCGGCGACTGCGCATGGGCTACGCCTGCCAGACACAGGGCTGCGATGGCGGCCGCCGCAAGGGCCGCCGCGCCGTTCATCTGCCTGCGTTTCAGCATGTCAGCTCCAGACGGGTCGCGAACATTTTCGACATGTCGGTTCCGGTCGGATCGTTGAAGAATGCGTCGGTCAGCGTGGCGCTGTTCTGGGACAGGACCTCGTCGGGATCGGGCCGCACGACTTGGTGCTTGCAATGGCTGAAGCCGGCACCTTCGGCCACCAGGTCCTTGTCGGTCGGGAAATCGATCGCCGTATACATGGTCGGGTCGTAGATGCCGAAGGTCAACCGGCCCTTGAGCGGCATCGGCTTGTCCGGCTTCACCGAGAAGAAGACGAGGATCTGGTTGTCCTTGTAGGTGACGTGAATGACATCAGGCTTCTGAACGCCGATCGGCGCGCCGTTCACTGTCAGCGTGGTGAAATAGTGGTAGTCGCCGAGCGATGTTCGCATCGTCTCGCCGAGTTCGGCCAGTTCTTCCTCGTCGAGCTTCAGGTCGGTGTTCTTGTCGAAATCGAGGATGACGCTGGAGGAGAAAACCTCGTCGAAGCGCCAGACATTGCGCAGTTCGGAGACGTTACCGTCCGCACCGGCCACCACTTCCAGCCGCGATTCGACGAAGATATGCGGGTGGGCGAAGGCGGGCAGGGGGAGTGCCAGGGCTGCCAGGGCAGTGGTGATCGCAATCCTGTTTCGCATTCGCGCTGGCATCCCTTGTTCGCCCCGTCTGGCCGGCATTGGTGCTGTGCCGCGAAAATGGGACGGAATTTCGACTCGAGTGTTACAGAGTTACTCGTTCATCGCGCCTGGCGGAACCAGTTGGCGAGAAAATCGACGAAGCTTCTCACCTTGGCCGGCAGGTAACGGCGATGGGGATAGACGGCGTAGATGCCGCGGTCCTTGATGATGTAGTCGTCGAACAGCGTCACCAGTTCGCCGGACTGGATCGACGCATTGGCGATAAAATCGGGAATGATGGCGACGCCGAGGCCGGCGCGCGCGGCGCGCAGCGTCGCCAGCGGGCTGTTGACCTCGATCGGGCCGGTGACGCCGACCGAGATGGTCGAGCCGTCCTTCTCGATGAAACGGATATTGTTGTGCCAGCGCGAATTGGTGTCGATGATGAAAGGCACGCCGTTCAACTGCTGCGGATGGTCGAGCGGGCCGTATTGCGCCACGAGATCGGCGGTCGCCACGGCATGCACGCGAAAGTCGTTGAGCTTTTTGGCGATCATGCCGGAATCTTCCAGCCGCGTGATGCGGATGGCGAGGTCGAAATTCTCCTCGATCAGATCGACGAAACGGTCGTCGGCGACGATCTCAAGCTGCACGTCCGGATGCGCCTTGGCGAAATCGATCATGCACTGGCCGATCTCGGCATCGATGAAGGTGCGCGGCGCCGAAACGCGCAGCCGACCCTTGAGGTCCGCATTACCCTCGCGCACGAGATCGGCAAGGTTGTCGATCTCCTTCAGGATGTCGGAGGCGCTGCGATAATAGGTATGTCCGGCCTCGGTCAGCGAGAACTGGCGGGTGGTGCGGTTAAGCAGCAACGCGCCGAGATCGTCCTCAAGTTCGCGCACGTATTTCGACAGAAGCGCCTTGGAGCGGCCGGTGCGCCGCGCGGCGGCCGAAAATCCTTCCGCCTCGACCACGTCGATGAAGGCGCGCATGCGGGTGAGTGTGTCCATTTACGTCTTCCGGCCGGTTCTGAGACTGCGATCGAAAACCCATGGCAAATAGAAGCGCGAGGTTCAACCGGGACGGCTGCCGCCTGTGATGTTTTCTCCTTTCGGCCACTATCGAGGAGCCTTGGGCGCAGGATAAAAATTCCCGCAAAATGCCCTCGAAAATGCCTCATCATCGTCAATTTGCTCGACTGTAACTTAGGTGCCGTTTTCGTGTCGGCCCGGCATTCCGGAGCAGGTTGTAGAATTTTCGCCAGGGTGCAAAAAATCTCTTGATTATGACGGCGAATATTCTTATCTCCCGGCTTGCCCAAAGTCGCACGTGCCTGTGGGTGTCCGCCGACCCTCGAACTGAGATTATTCTCTAAGGTGAGGTCATCGGTAAGGTACCTGGAACTAACCGCTCCAGTCGCTATTCCGGCCAACCGGGAAATGCGAGGACATCTTGAAGCAACGACGGTGCGGGCCTTTCTAGTCTCTGCATGCTTTCCATCAGCATGCAATTCTGAAGAGGCACACCTGAATTGCCGGAAGTGCGGTAGGGACAACCCTCCAATCCAAGGCAGACAAAGCCGGATCAAAGCCCGTGGCAGGGCGTTGGTCCACTGTTCGCGCGGTAGAGCGTGTCTTGCGTCCCGGGGTCTCCATCGGCCGGGCCTTGCGCATTCTCATCCGTCCTTTGTCCTCCGGTTCGCAGCCGGAGCTTTGAGATTTTGAAGGGACTGACCGATGACCACTGCTCGTATCCTCGACTTCATCAAGACCCGCCGCCCGGAAGGTCCGTGCCTGGTTGTTGATCTCGACGTCGTGCGCGACAATTTCCACGCTTTCCGTCATGCCCTGCCGGACAGCGCGATCTATTACGCGGTCAAGGCAAACCCGGAACCGGCAATCCTCAAGCTGCTCGCCTCCCTCGGCTCGAGCTTCGATTGCGCATCGGTCGCCGAAATCCAGATGGCGCTCGATGCCGGTGCAACCGCCGACCGCATCTCCTTCGGCAACACGATCAAGAAGGAGCGCGACATTGCGCGTGCCTTCGCGCTCGGCGTCAACCTCTTCGCCGTCGACAGCCATGAGGAAGTCGAAAAGATTTCCCGTGCCGCTCCGGGTGCGAAGGTATTCTGCCGCGTGCTCACCGATGGCGAAGGCGCCGAATGGCCGCTGTCGCGCAAGTTCGGCTGCGTGCCGCAGATGGCCGTCGACGTTCTCGTCTACGCTCACCAGCTGGGCCTGGAAAGCTACGGCGTATCCTTCCACGTCGGCTCGCAGATGACTAAGGTCGATGCCTGGGATTCGGCTCTCGCCGATGCCAAGCGCGTCTTCGCACAGCTGGCCAAGCAGGGCATCGTCCTGCAGATGGTCAACATGGGCGGTGGCTTCCCGACCAAGTACCTGCGCGACGTGCCGAAGGCTGAGGAATACGGCCAGGCGATCTTCGCTTCGCTGCGCAAGCACTTCGGCAACAATCTGCCGAAGACGATCATCGAGCCGGGTCGCGGCATGGTCGGCAATGCCGGCGTCATCAAGACCGAGGTCGTTCTCATCTCGCGCAAGTCGGACAACGACAACCACCGCTGGGTCTTCCTCGACATCGGCAAGTTCGGCGGTCTCGCCGAAACCATGGACGAGGCCATCCGCTACCCGATCCGCACCGAGCGTGACGGCGACGAGATGGAGCCTTGCGTTCTGGCCGGCCCGACCTGCGATTCTGCCGACGTGATGTACGAGAAGAACATGTATCCGCTGCCGCTCACCCTTTCGATCGGCGACGAAGTTCTGATCGAAGGCACCGGTGCCTACACGACGACCTACTCGGCCGTCGCCTTCAACGGCTTCGAGCCGCTCAAGGCCTACGTTATCTAAGGCTGGCGTCATCTAACGACGTCTGCCCCATGACTTCGCGGTTCCCGTACCTCCAGGCGGGAGCCGCAAATCCACAATGATCGTCCGATACCGTTTGAAACGGTTTTGAGTTCGGGAGGCCAAGATGGCCACTGTTCTTGATTCTGTCCGCGCTCTTTTTGCGCCTGCATCCACCTTCACCATCGACGCCGAAACCCCGGCTGACGTGGTCGCCCGCGAAACCCTGCTCGATCGCGCCATGGGTGCCGATCGTCGCCGGAAGTCGTCGGAAAAGATCCGTCGCAACCGCGTGCCGGCCGAAGGCCTGGCGCTGGTCGTGCGTGACCGCGACGGCCATGTCATCGGCACGGTGCGGCTATGGAACATCGAGGCCGGCATTTCGCCGGAAGGCAACGCCATCGATGCGCTGCTGCTTGGCCCGCTGGCGGTCGACGCAGCCCATGAGGGCAAGGGTATCGGCGGCGCGCTGATGCGTGCGGCGGTCGCCGAGGCGCATCGCCGCGATCACGGTGCCGTCCTTCTGGTCGGCGATGCCGCCTATTATGAGAGATTCGGCTTCTTTGCCGAAAAGACTGCGCACCTCGTCATGCCGGGGCCGTTCCAACGTGACCGTTTTCTGGCACTGGAACTCAAGGCAGGCTGGCTCGAGGGTGCTGCGGGCATGATCGTCGCGAGCGGACGTAAGCTGGCCTAAAATACTGTTCAGCAAAACAAAGGCCTCGCGGCCGCTCCGATCTGCCCGAAACCCCGCCTCCATATCCCCCAGGAGGCGGGGTTTGCTTTTGTGCACTGCGTCATATCGGCAACAGCTCTGCCGAACGGCCAACCGGTTGATCTCGATCAACTCTCCCCGTTGCCGGCGCGCCTAGACCTCTCCCCGCAAGCAAGAACATGCGGACTGAAGGAGAGCTTTCATGACTATCAATGGCGGGGGCCGTTTGCGTTGGGTCGCGGGTATCGGCGCAGCTTTTTTTTCATTCGGGGCGGGTATCCCGGTTTACGGCGCGGATCTGACGCCCGCCCAGGTCGCCCCGGTGGCGGACGAGACGATCGCGGCGCAGAGCCCATGGCAGATCCGCGTCCGCGCACTCGGCGTCATCACCAATGATTCCGGCTCGGTGAATGGTGTTCCGGGCTCCGACCTGTCCTACTCGGATACGGTCATCCCCGAACTCGACATCAGCTATTTCTTCACCGACAACATCGCGGCCGAACTCGTACTCGGCACGACCTATGCGAAGATCGACGGTGCGGGTGTGCTTGGTGGCACTCCGGTCGGAAAGACATGGCTGTTGCCGCCGACACTGACCCTTCAGTATCACTTCACCGATCTCGGCGCTTTCAAGCCCTATGTCGGTGCCGGCGTGAACTACTCGCTGTTCTACAGCCAGTCGGAAAAGGGTGATTTCAAAAACCTCGACGTGAAGAACGACTTCGGCTGGGCTCTGCAGGCCGGTTTCGACTACATGATCGACCAGCACTGGGGTGTGAACTTCGACGTGAAGAAGATCTTCCTGGAAACCAAGTGGTCGGTCGACGACAGCCCGCTCGGTGGCCCGGCCTCCGGCAAGGCCAAGATCGATCCCTGGCTGATCGGTGCGGGTGTCACCTACCGCTTCTAAAAGCAAGAATACGGGGTGGAGGTCACGGCGCGGCTCATGGGGCCGCGCCGTTTTGTGTTGCAGGCGCCTGTGCCGTCAGCGATCAGAACTCTTCCCAGTCTGCCTGGGCTGCGGTCGATGCGCCGAAGGCGGAGCTCAGCTTGGCGCCAAGTGCCCTTGCGGGTGACGTCGCTGCCGGTCGGTGGGAGGGCGATGCGACGGAAAGAGCCGGGCGTGGAGCAGGGGCCGACGGCGCTGGGGCGGATGCCCTCCTGGGCGCAGTTGTGGCGCCATCGCCTACGTTGAAATGGCCAAGAAGGGCCGTCAGCGAGGCGGCTTCGGTGGCAAGCCCGTGGCTTGCGGCGGTCGATTCCTCGACCATTGCCGCGTTCTGCTGCGTGCCCTGGTCCATCGTGTTGACGGCGGTGTTGATCTCCTGAAGTCCGACAGACTGCTCTCTGGCTGCCTCTACGATGGCGACGACGTGACGGTTGATCTCCTGGACCTCCGTCACGATCGTCTGCAACGCGGTTCCGGTCTGACCGACGAGCGAGACGCCGCTGCGAACCTGGTCACCGGAGGCGGTGATCAGCGTCTTGATCTCCTTGGCGGCATTGGCTGATCGCTGGGCGAGTTCGCGCACTTCCTGGGCAACGACGGCAAAACCCTTGCCGGCCTCGCCCGCACGAGCCGCCTCGACCCCGGCGTTCAGAGCCAGAAGGTTGGTCTGGAAGGCGATGTCGTCGATGACGCCGATGATGTTGGAAATCTCGGAGGAGGACTTTTCGATCTCCTCCATCGCGGCGACGGCGTTGTCGACAACCTTGCCGGAGGCCTGGGCCGTTTCGCGGGCGCGGGCCACCAATATGCCGGCTTCTTCGGCGCGGCGGGTGGAATCCTTGACCGTGGTGGTGATCTCTTCGAGGGCGGCCGCCGTCTGCTCGACCGATGCCGCCTGCTGTTCCGTGCGCTTGGAAAGGTCGTCGGCCGCGCCGCGGATCTCGTTGGCGCCGGCGTCGATGGCCCGGGCGTTCTGGCCCACTGCCGTCAGCGTGTCCTGCAGCGTCTTCATCGAGGCGTTGAAGTTCGTCCGCAGCTGGTCGAGTTCGGCGACGAAAGCCCTGTCGATGCGATAGCTGACATTGCCCTCGGCGAGAGCCTGCAGGCCGGTGCCCAGCGCATCGACCGCGGCCTTGATCTCGGCTGCCTCGCGGGCCTTCTGCGCCTCCCGATCAGCCTTTTCCCGTTCCGAGAGGCTGCGGTTCGCATTCGCTTCCTCTTCCAGCCGGATACGCTCGATGGCGTTGTCGCGGAAGACCGAAACGGCGGATGCCATGCTGCCGATCTCGTCCCCACGGCCGAGACCGTAGACCGGTGCTTCCGTTTCGCCGTCGGCAAGCGAACGCATGCGGGCCTGAAGTGCGGCCAGCGGCTCGCTGATCTCGCGGCGATTGATGAAGAGCGACAGGGCGATGCCGAGCGCGAACAGCGTCGCGAGTGCCACGAGCGAATAGAGGATGGTCTGGTTAGTATGCTGCTGCAGTGCTGCGGCCTTGGTGTCGATCGCATCGCTCGAGGTGTTGATCCAGCCGCGCATCTCGTCGAGGACCGTCACCATCCGGTGTTCCACCTCGAAGAGTGCTGCCTTGGCCGCATCCCGATTTCCGCTGTCGCTTGCGGCTACGGCCTGATCGAGCAGGGTGGCGATCGCAGTCGAGCCTTCTTCGAAGGAACGGATCGTGGGGGCTGCTGCGGGATAGGCCGCCTCTGCATCCCGGAACAGGCCGAACAGCCGCTCCTTGCTGGCGACGAAATCTTCCTTGGCCTTCTTGTAGCTCTCGTCGGCCGGGTCGTGCAGATAGAGCTGCTGGGCGTCATAGGCGATCGCGACAAGCCGCTGGCTGGCAATCGCCACATTGATTTCCGCCCGCGCATTCTTCGAGATGAAGTCTGAATATTCGCTATCGGCCATCTTGTAGTTGCTGGACACGTAACCGACACCTGCAATGCCGATCAGACAGGTGGGCACCAGAAGGCAGAGGATCTTCGTGCGGATGCGGAAGTGCTGCAGAAATGACATGACGTCCTCGGAATGGAATTGAAGGCTACTGCCCTTGGGCGCGTCCCCCCACCCGTGCAGCAACTGCCGGTCGCACCGACGGGCTAAATATTGCCGCGAAATTTTAACACTGCGTAAAGATTATTGGGAGTTGCGTTAGTTTAAACTTAGTCGCCGTCAAGTGGTGTGCTGAGTAACGTGATTTTTATCTGCCGTGTTCAGGTGGATTTAGGCCATGCGCTACAATCGTCCCGTGTTTCTCGCAGAAATTCTGAAAAATAAGTTCGAATATTGCTGATGGATACTTTTATCCGGGGCTTTTTCGGCTGTTTCGATCTCTGTTGATCTGCATGAAAGGTGATTTGTTGTCGTCTTTATTCCGGTGGGTATAGGGCGCGAATCGCGAAAGGCCCGCCATTACGGCGGGCCTTCCTTGTGTCATTTGCGCGGCGCAGTCAGGCGTCGCTGCGGGCGCGATAGGCATCCGGAATCACGAAGATCTCGTCGGCGCGGCCATAACCGCCGTCCTTTACTTCCTCGATCAGCACCATGGTGTGAGGCCGGGCGGCCTCGGTGAGATAGTCGACCAGCATGGCGGTCGTGCGATGTACGATTTCTTCCTTCTGCGCGCTGGTCAGTGCGCCTTCCGGCGTCTTGATATTGACGAAGGGCATATCGGGCCTCCTGGCTGTCGTGTTGTCTAGATCAGTCCGCCATTGACGCGCAACGTCTGGCCGTTCACCCAGCCGCCATCAGGCCCCGCGAGGAAGGATACGACCGAAGCGATGTCCTCCGGCTGGCCCAGGCGCCCGAGCGGAATATTCTTGACGATCGTCTGGACCAGTTCGTCCGACTTGCCGTTCATGAACAGGTCGGTTTCGACCGGACCGGGGGCAACCGTGTTGACCGTGATCTTGCGGCGAGCGAGTTCGCGCGATGCGACAAGGGTCATGGCTTCGACGCCTGCCTTGCTGGCGACATAGGGCCCATAGGCCGGGCCCAGAACCCGGACGGTGCTGGACGAGAAGTTGATGATCCGTCCACCGTCACGCAACCGCCTGCCGCCTTCGCGAATGCCGTAGAAGGTGCCGGTCAGGTTGAGGCCGATCTGGCGCTCGAAGTCGGCGTCGGTCATTTCGGTCAGCGGCGCAAGCTTCATCATGCCCGCATTGTTGGCGATGACGTCGGTTCCGCCGAAGTTTTCCTCGGCGGCGTCGAACAGTGTGGTAACGCCCGCCGATGTTCCGATATCGGCCTTGACCGCAATCGCCTTGCCGCCTGCGCTCTCGATCTCGCTAACGACTTCTTCCGCCGCGCCCTGGCTGGAAGAATAGTTGACGATAACGGCCATGCCGTCCTTGGCGAGGCGTACGGCGATTGCCCGGCCGATGCCCTTCGACGCGCCGGTCACGATGGCGACCTGTTGTGCTCTATCAGTCATTTCAGCTCTCCTTTATTCCTGCCGATGAAAATAATCGGGCATAGAAAAAGAACAATGCCGACGAATTGACATGACAATTTTCCTGTGATGAACAATTGCCATGGACAAACTCATGCGTATGCAGCTCTTCGTCCGCGTCGTAGAGCGCGGCAGTTTTCTTGCCGCTGCGGCGGATCTCGGGCTCGCCCGCTCGACCGCCACCCAGGCGATCAAAGCGCTGGAAGCAGATGTCGGTTCGCGCCTGCTGGAGCGCACCACCCGTCATGTCGCGGTCACGCTCGACGGCCGTGCATTCTACCAGCGCTGCCTGTCGATCCTTGCCGACGTGGACGAGGCCGAGGCGATATTTCGCGATGCCAAGCCCCAGGGTATCCTGCGGATCGACGCCCACCCGATCATGACGCAGACCTTCCTGCTGCCCAACCTCAATGCGTTTCTCGAGCGCTACCCGCTTCTGGATGTCCAGTTCGGCCAGGGAGACCGTTATGTCGATCTGGTGCGTGAAGGCGTCGACTGTGTCATTCGCGCGGGCGAGGCGACGGACAGCACCCTGATCATGCGCAAGCTCGGCCTGATCCGCGAAATGACCTGCGCCAGCCCCGATTATATAGACAGGCATAGCATGCCGCAGACGCCGGACGATCTCGAAGGCCATCTGGCAATCGGCTTCATCTCCTCTCGCACCGGGCAGATCATGCCACTGGAATTCATGGTGGGGCAGGAGACCCGCTATGTCAGCCTGTCCAGCCGTGTCACGGCCAACAATTCCGATACGACCGTCGAGCTGGCGCGCTACGGCTTCGGCCTGATGCAGGCGCCGCGCTATCACCTGCAGAAGCTCGTGGAGGAAGGGTCGCTTGTCGAAGTGCTGAAGGATTTTCCGCCGCCGCCGACCCCGGTATCGCTGTTTTATCCGCAGAACCGGCAGCTTTCGCCACGCGTGCGCGTGTTCATCGATTGGGCGGTCGGAATATTTACGGCTGCCGACCTCTGATCTCACAGAGCATCATTTCCGCGTGACTCCCTACCGTATGCCATATTCCCGCGCGCAGTTGCGCCCTAGCTTGAAGCCATGATCACCCGCCGCTCTCTCGTCGCCGCCACGCCGTTCCTGTTGCCAGCTGCCAAGGCGTTTTCGCAGCAACTGCCCGTGCCGCAGCCGCCCTCGACCCTGAACACCGTGCTTGATCGTGCCGCCGGGCTCGAGCCGCTCAAGGTCGTGCTTGCCCATCGCAATGGCGAGGCGCTGGCGGAACGGGCCTTCAACGGCAATTCGCTGAACGCTTCGACCAATATCAAGTCGGCGTCGAAGTCGATCATCTCCTGCCTTGTCGGGATTGCCATCGACCGCAGGCTGCTCGAGGGGCCGGACCAGAAGATCGCCCCCATCCTCAAGGCAGACCTGCCGCGCAATCCCGATCCGCGCATAGACGAGATCACCATCGGCAATCTTCTCTCGATGCAGTCCGGTCTGTCGCGGATGTCGGGACCGAATTACGGGCGCTGGGTGGCAAGTTCCAACTGGGTCCGCTTCGCGCTGTCGGAACCGCTTGACGGAGAACCGGGTGGCTCGATGCTCTATTCCACCGCGTCTACCCATCTTCTGTCGGCGATCCTGACGCGCGTCGGCAAGAAGTCGACCCTGGCGCTCGCGAGAGACTGGCTGGCGCCCGTCGAGGGCTTCCGCATCGGCGCTTGGGAGCGCGACCCGCAGGGCATCTATCTCGGCGGAAACCAGATGGCGATGACGGCCCGCTCCCTGCTTGCCTTCGGCGAACTCTACCGCAATGGCGGCAAGACCGCCGACGGGACACAGGTCGTGTCCAGGTCCTGGATAGAGCAATCCTGGACACAGCGGACCAATTCACGTTTTTCCGGCGATGGTTACGGCTATGGCTGGTTCCTGCGGCAGATCGGCGGGGAGGACGTGCGGTTCGGCTGGGGTTATGGCGGGCAGATGATCTACATCGTGCCGTCGCTGGGGCTGACCGTGGCCATGACGTCACATGAAAGTGGTCCGTCCGCACGCAACGGCTACCGCGATCAGTTGCACGATCTGCTGGGCGAGATCATTGGTGTCGTGCGCTCTGCCTGAATATGCCCGGCTCTAAAAGTGGTATACCTAAAATCCTCGCTGCACAGCACATGCTTTAGAAAGTAACTCGGTGTCATGTTTCCCCTGCTTGGGGACGACAATGACTTTCGATCTCAGAACCATCTATGCGATGACTGCGCTGGCCTGTCTCGTGTTGGGCCTTTTGCAGGCTGCCGTCTTCATGTCGGGTCGTTTCGACCGATGGCTGGCGTGGTGGAGCCTTAGCAACATCATTCTCGGTATCGGCAATTTCTGCATCGGCCTGCGTGGCTATGCATCCGATCTCGTTACCATCCATCTGGGAAACCTCCTGATCATCGCGGGCTGTGCGCTGATGCCGGCGGCGATGCGGATGTTTGCCGGGCGACCCGTCGATCTCGTTCGCTGCAGCATTCTCGTCCTGCTTCTCGACCTTCCCATGCTCTTCGCCTTTCCGGATGCGGATCTGGCGCGCGAACGGGTGATCTACGGCTCGCTACTGTCCTGCCTGCTTGATCTCGCGGTCGCCTACGAGGCGATGCGCCTTTCCCGCGACGAGGGGCTCTATACGGCCCGGCTGACGGCGGGCCTTTTCCTGACGACTGCCATTCTCTATGTGGTGCGCGCAGCATCCGGGGCTTCCGGCCTGTTCGGCGATCGCGGTCTGTTCGAGACAGGAAGCGGCAATCACGCGCTGCTCGGCCTCCTCGCCATGGTCTTCCTTGCGCTGCGCGGCATGCTCATCGTCCTGATGGCGGCGGAGCGCTCCGCCAATCAGTTGCGGGATGCCGCGCATCACGATCCGCTCACCGGCGTGCTGAACCGCGGCGGCCTTCTCAGCGCGCTTGGACAGAGGGAAAAGCAGGGCCAGCGGCAGCGTATGGCGGCGCTGCTCGTGGATCTCGATCATTTCAAGCAATTGAACGATAGCGGCGGCCATGCGCTTGGCGACCGGATCCTCTGCCTCTTCGCCGACTGCGCGCGTAACGCCGTTGGTCGCGAAGGTCTCGTTGCCCGGCACGGCGGAGATGAATTCGTCATTCTGTTGAGAAACCGGTCGATCCTGGAAGCCCAGGCACTCGGCGAAGGGCTGCGGGCAGCCTTCGCTCGGTCCGTCGCGTCGTCTGGCATCGTAACCGAGGTCCGGCCGACGCTGAGCATCGGCGTCTCGGCCGAGGCGGATGAAGGAGAGGCTCTCGATACCCTGCTTCACCGGGCCGACCACGCACTCTATCGCGTCAAGCGGCGCGGCCGCGATGGTGTCGAAGCCTATGAGGGCCTGCCGGAAGGGCAGGGCGCGGGGACGATCCCGGTGGAGCGGACGAAAAATACCGTGAAAAATGAAACCCCTGACATTTTGATGCCGCCACTTTCATCCCCGCCGCAGCCGGTTGGCCTAAGCTGACCGTGTCATTGGACGGGAGGCCGGGTCGCGAACCGGATGCCCACGGAACATGATCCGGCATCCGGTGATGGTCGCAAGAGCGGAGAACGTCGTCAGGGCGTAATCCACCGTGGCGGATGTCGTAGTCAGACCCTCCGGCATCATCCACGGAAAGCTCGAAACGATCGGGCAGGCGGACAGCCTGATACTCTACTACCCATATATCGCACTGCCTGCCCATCCCATTATCCGACCAGCCGTTACGGGACACCCCGTAGCGGGTGTCCGTGCTGCGCAGTGGCCGGATCGTTGCATGAGGGGACGATAGAGCTTTAATCAAAGCCTATTCATTATGGTTAATTCTTTAATATATTTTGCTAATCCACTTGCATCATTGATTGCTAATATTAGATCTGAACTCGCATCGGTTGTGATGGTCGTCAGGTCGAAAATACTGCCAAAACAACACTGCTCTCGTCACCGATATCCCATCCGATGCCGTCGTTCCTGTACGTCGGCAGGAGGGATCGTGCGGTCGTGTGACGAGGAACTGGTCCGATGCGGAGTTCGGCTTCGGGCACGGCTGCGGCTCGTTTCAAAGAAACGGCCGCCGCTCAGGTCCCGGAGGGTGGGTGGGGGTAGTATGGAGCCCCCACCCATACCCGTCGCGATTGGATGATGATCAGCCGCTGATGTCGATGACGCCGCAATCGCCGGCTTCGGACGAGAAGGCGAGCAGCTTGCCGCTGGCGCTCCAGCTCATGCCGGTGATAGCGCCCTTGCCGGGGCGACGCAGCAAGGCCTCCTTGGAGTCGGCGATACGGACGCCCAGGATCATGCCGTCGATGAAGCCGATCGCCAGAACCTCTTCAGCCGGATGGAAGGCGACCTGGGTGACCATGATGTTGGCGCGGGTACCGAGTTCAAGCGGCGCCTTGCCCATCGGGCCGTCCTTCGAGGAGAAGGGCCAGACGATTGCTGCCGGCGCGCCGGAGGAGGCGAGCCACTTGCCCTTTACGGACCAGGACAGCGACTTCACCTTGGCGGGATATCCGGTCATGCGCATGTGACGGCTTTCGCCGGCCTTGCCGTCGAGCTTCCAGCCATGAAGCGCATTTTCCTGCATCATGGTGACGAGGAAACGGCCGTCCGGCGAGAAGGTCACGCCGGTATGGGCGCCCTTCCAGTCCAGATCGACCGCAGGCGCATTGGTACCGACCCAGTGCAGGGAGACGCCGTTATAGCGGGCGGCGGCAATCCTGAGGCCCTTGCCGGCAAAGGCGAGGCCTTCGACGCTGCGCTCTTCGGTAAATTCCTTCACCGTGCCGTCGTTCTGGCGCACGACGCTGGTCTTGCCGACGGCATAGGCGACGGCATTCTGCGGTCCTCCGGCAACGACGGAAATCCATTTGCGCGGCGCTTCGGCCAGAAGCGTCGTGCTGCCGTCATGGCCGATGCGCAGGACCTTGCCGTCCTCGCCGCCGGACAGAAGCGTGGCACTGAACGGATCGCGGATGCAGGTCAGCAGGCCCTGATGGGCTTCGGTAACCTTCTCGCCGCCATCGAGCCGATGGATGTTACCGGCGGCGGTGGCGAAGACGGGAATTTCGCCGAGGAAATGGGTGGAGACGACGTGGCCGTCGATATCAAGTGGTGCAACTGTCGGCATCAGGCGGCCATCGCTTCAGGCATGTTGTGTTCCATATGGTTTTCGGGCGTCGTTTCCGACGCCCGGGTATCGATGTTCGTGATGTTCTCGGCTGTCGTCAAGCCGGCGAACTCATGCAGGTGTTGTGGCCTTCGCCTGGCAGGCGAGGAAGCTCTGCTCGATCTTGGCGAAGTCCAGTTCGCGGCCGATGAAGACGAGACGGCTTTCGCGCTTCTCGCCATCCTTCCACGGACGCTGGTGATCGCCTTCGACGATCATGTGCACGCCTTGGACGACATAACGCTCCTCATCTCCCGCAAAGGCGATGATGCCCTTCAGGCGCAGGATGTTCGGGCCCTCGGTCTGGGTGATCTTCTGGATCCAGGGGAAGAAGCGTTCCGGGTTCATTTCGCCGCCGCGCAGCGAGATCGACTTCACCGTAATGTCGTGGATCGGCGACATCGCATCATGGTGGCCATGATGGTGCCCGTGGTCATGATCGTGATCATGATGGTGGTGGTGATGATCATGGCCATGGTGGTCGTGACCATGATGATGGTGATCGTGACCGCAATCCGGGCCGCAGACATGATCATCATGGCCATGATCGAGGAAATGCGGATCGTTTTCGAGAGCGCGTTCCAGGTTGAAGGCACCCTGGTCGAGCACGCGGGCAAGATCGACGCCTGAACGGCTGGTCTTGTAGATGCGGGCGGTCGGGTTGATGGCGCGCACCACATCCTCGACGACAGCCAGTTCTTCCGGCGTGACGAGATCGGTCTTGTTGACGAGGACGACGTCGGCAAAGGCGATCTGATCTTCGGCTTCGCGGCTGTCCTTAAGGCGCAGCGGAAGATGCTTGGCGTCGACAAGCGCGACGACGGCATCGAGTTCCGTCTTGGCCCGGACGTCGTCATCCATGAAGAAGGTCTGCGCGACCGGGACCGGGTCGGCCAGGCCGGTGGTCTCGACGATGATACCGTCGAAGCGGCCGGGACGGCGCATCAGGCCTTCCACGACGCGGATCAGGTCGCCGCGCACCGTGCAGCAGACGCAGCCGTTGTTCATCTCGTAGATTTCTTCGTCCGACTCGACGATCAGGTCGTTGTCGATGCCGATCTCGCCGAATTCGTTGACGATGACGGCGTATTTCTTGCCGTGGCTTTCCGACAGGATGCGGTTCAGGAGCGTCGTCTTGCCGGCGCCGAGATAACCGGTCAGCACGGTGACGGGAATGGGCTTTGCTGCTGCAGCTTCGGTGGTTTGTTCAGTCATAGGAAAACCTCGAAGGTTAAGGACTTGCGCCGGCCTTAAAGACATGCCGGGGCCAAAATTCGTCCGCTCCATATAAGGGCAAGGTGCGACGAGTTCAAAGGGTTTCGATGTTATAAAATCACATCAGGTGGCGACGGCCGAAATAGCCGAGCTCACATCGGTCTGCGCGAAGTCGTCGCCGACATAGAGGAGCGGGCAGTCGAACTCCTTGGCGGTGGCGTAGGCGAAGCAATCGCCGAAATTGAGAGCGGCCTTGTGGAAGCCTTTGCCCCATCGGGCATATGCGGCTGCCGCCAAGTGGGCTCTGGCGGAAGTAAGGTCCAGCTTTTGGGTGACCGAGGCATTTATCACGTCGTCTACATGTCGAATGAGCTTACGTCGCGCTGCCACGATCAGAACTTCGGTCAGGGTGCCGGCGGAAATCAACACGCTGGTTTCGGTTTCAAGAACCTTTTCACATTCTCGCGCCATCGGCTCGTTGGCTGCAATTGCAATAATTGCCGACGAGTCGATAACGATCATTTGGGCAGGCCGAATTCGTCGTAGAGGAAGTCCTGGCTGCGTGCGGCGCTCGTGCCTTGAAGAAGGTCCTTCCCGAGCGTGCGATTGCGGATCTCTTCGAAGATTTTTCTTTTTTCTTCGGCGCTCAGAGGCTGGCGTTTCGTTTCGGTAGGAACAAGCTTCGCCAGTTCGGCTGCAGCGTCGTAAGTCTCGACTGGATTTTCGACCGAGGATGACACGACTTCAAGTCGTACCGACGACAGGCCGGGCTGTGTCAGCACGACCTCCTCGCCCTGTTCGGCGCGCTTTACCAGATCTGCAAGCTGGCCTTCCGCTTCTGCGATTGATATCCGCATGTCGTCACCTGTTAGCAGCAACCTCGATTAATATGTTGCATGGGTGCCGTCGATACAAGCCGGATCACTTGAGGGTTGTCACCTCAAACCGCGCCACATCCTCCAGCAACTCGACAATCCCCTTCACCGAGTGGGCAACCAGCTGTTCGCCACGCTCCGCGGTTGCCATTGAGGCGTCACCTGCCACGCCCTTGTCGTTGAGGTCCGACATCTTCCAGCCGAAGGCGTGGGGTCCGTAGGCGCGAAGGTGCCTGAAGTCGCGGGCGAAGTCCGACTGGCGCGACGAAAATGCCTCAGCCTTCGTCATGTCGACACGATCGGGCCACAGCGCCAGCATGACGGAGGTCTCGATATCGCCGCCATGGATGTCGATCGACTTTGCCTCTGGCGCAATCCAGCCTTCCGGCTGGCCGAAGCGGGTCCAGCTTGTCGCTACCGCCAGCATGTCGAAGCGCACCCGAGCTTCGGTCGCGACGATCGTCAGCAGCGGCGAATTGCCGCCATGGGCATTGAGCAGCACAAACTTGCGGATGCCTTGACGGTGCAAATCCTCGGCGATGCCGAGCCAGCGATCGACCGCCTCGTCGAAGGAAAGCGTGCGGGTGCCTTCCACATCCATGTGCTCGATCGAGTAGCCGACAGGTTCGACGGGCAGGAAGGTGACGGGAAGGTCCGCGGGCAGGGCTGCGGTGAGTCGCGCGACAATCCCTTCCGCGATCAGCGTATCGGTCTCGAACGGCAGGTGGGGTCCATGCTGTTCGTGGGCGCCCAGCGGCAGAACGGCGATCCAATCGCGTCTTTCTGTGGACGCAAGTGTCGGATCATTGTCACAAAAGCAAGGGAAGGGATGCGACATCTGGCGGTGGTTTCCGGGTTTGGTTATGGATAGCGCGCAACAGGGTGAGGACCCGATCAATTCATCCGTCTGTCGGACCCGATGCCCGGAAAGAGGGGAAACTCTTTCCTCCGTTCAGGTCCTTTCATGCAATCCAATGGGTTACAAATAAATTTGCATGAATTCATCGGCTCCTCACCCTAAATATGATGGCGACCTTCACGAGGCAAAGCGGGCAGGACCGATGAGCAAGAAAAAGGGCGAGAAGAAAGCGAAGTCCGGCAAGAAGAAGGAGCTCGCCGCCCTCTCGGCTGTCGATCTCGCGCCGGCGATCACCCAGGCGGCCCGCTCGGTCCGCACGGCGCTCAGCCGTAACATGTCCGACAGCGGGCTTTATGCCGGCCAGGACGGCGTCATTTTGGCACTCGCCGAGGATGACGGCCAGACGCCCGGCCAGCTTGCGATCCGCCTTGGCGTCAAGGCGCCGACCATGACGCGCACGATCGGGCGGATGGAAGCGCAGGGTTTTGTCGAGCGGCGCGCCGACGGCCATGACGGGCGGCTGACCAAGGTCCATCTCACCGAAAGCGGCCAGCGCAGTGTCGAATCGATCGGCCAGTCGGTTGCCGATTGCGGCGCGCTTGCAGTGAAGGGATTTTCGGAAAAGGAAGTCCGCACGCTGCTGAAACTGCTTCGCGCCGTGGAGCACAATCTCCAGTCGGATGCTGACGAGGACTGATCCCGCCTGATTGCCCGACCGCTGTCACCTGCCTATTGTCCTGCCGAATTCAATTGTTTATTTAAACTTTAATTCGGCAAGACCGGCAGAGAAACCGGCTTGAGTGACGGCGAGGGGACATGGCGCAGAAGATAAAGCTTTCGACGATTGCCGACAGCCTCGGCCTTTCGACGGCAACAATTTCACTTGCATTGCGCGACAGCCCGCTTGTTGCGGTCGATACGCGGGAGAAGATCAAGGAACAGGCCCGGGCGCTCGGCTATATCTACAATCGCCGCGCCGCCAGCCTCAGGACCTCGCGCTCCGGCATTATCGGCGTCGTCGTGCATGACGTGATGAACCCATTCTATGGCGAAATCCTCAAGGCGATCGAGAGCGAGCTCGACCGCAGCAGCCATACCTTCATTCTGTCCAACCACTACGACTCGGTCGAGAAGCAGCGGACCTTCCTCGAGACCCTGCTGCAGCTCGGCGGCGACGGCGTCATCATGTCGCCGGCGATCGGTACCCCGGTGGAAGATATCCGCCTCGTCGAACAGAACGGCATGCCGGCGGTACTCGTTGCCCGTACGCTTGATGGCGTCGAACTGCCTACTTATCGCGGTGACGACAGCTACGGCATTTCGCTGGCCACCAACCACCTGATCGGCCTCGGCCACCGGGTGATCGCGATGATCGGCGGCACCGATCAGACCTCGACCGGCCGCGACCGCTATCAGGGTTACGTCAACGCACTGCGCAAGGCCAATATCGAGGTCGATCCCAACCTGCGCATCCCCGGTCCCCGCACCATGCAGGGTGGCTTCGAGGCAGCGGTGAACTTCCTGTCCCTGCCGCAGAAGCCGACGGCGGCGGTCTGCTGGAACGATCTCGTCGCCATCGGCCTCATGAACGGCATTGCCCGCGCCGGGCTCATTCCCGGGCAGGATATTTCAGTCACCGGTTACGACGACCTGGAACAGGCCTCGATCTCGACGCCGTCCCTTACGACGGTATCGAACCAGCAGGCCGATGTCGGGCGGCTGGCCGCCCGCGCGCTTCTCGATCGTCTCGCCGGCAGCCACGAGCCTGATGGCATTCACCTGATCAAGCCGGAAATGCGCATTCGCCAGTCGACCACGCCCTACCGTCCGCGATCCTCCTGAGGATCATATTTCCTTTTCATCCTTCCCATTCCCAAGCGACAGGATTTTCAGCATGACCCAGAACCCCGTGACCGTTCTCGTTCCCGGACGCATCCATCCGCGCATCATGGCGCGGCTTCAGGAAACCTTCGAGGTCGTAACCGTGCCGACGCAGCAGGGCGCACTGGAACTGGATGGGAATACACTTTCGGCGATCCGCGCCGTCGCGGTGTCCGGCAAGCTTCCGGTCGAGCGGATGGAGCAGTTGCCTAACCTGGAAATCGTCTCCAACATGGGGGTCGGCTATGACGGCGTCGATGCCACCTATGCCGCCGGCCGCGGCGTCATCGTCACCCATACGCCTGACGTTCTGAACGACGAAGTGGCGGATACGACGATCGCTCTCCTGCTCAACACGATCCGCCGCCTGCCCGTCGCCGAAGACTGGCTGCGCTCAGGCAAATGGGCCTCCGAGGGCCCGTTCGCCCTGTCGCCGCTGTCACTCAAAGGCCGCACCGTCGGCATTCTCGGTCTCGGCCGTATCGGCATCGAGATCGCCCGCCGCCTCGAACCCTTCAAGGTCAAGATCGGCTACCACACGCGCAACCAGCGCAGCGACGTCAACTACATCTATTATCCGTCGCTGAAGGAGATGGCTGAACAGGTCGACACCCTGATCTCGATCGTTCCGGGCACGGCTGCGACCCACAAGATCATCAATGCCGAGATCCTGTCGGCGCTCGGACCGAACGGCGTGTTCATCAATGTCGGGCGCGGGACCAGTGTCGATGAGCCCGCGCTCGAGGCAGCATTGCGCAACGGCACGATCGCGGCCGCCGGCCTCGACGTCTTCTACCAGGAGCCGACGAAGGCTGAGGGGTTCCTCGATCTCGACAACGTCTCGATGCTGCCACATGTGGCCTCGGCCTCCGTGCCTACGCGCGACGCTATGGCCGATCTCGTCGTCGACAACCTGATCGACTGGTTCGACAAGAGGACGGTGCGCACGCCGGTGCCGGAGACGCCCGTTAAGTAAGACGGAAAACGCCGGACGCTGAGTTTGCGAAAACTCAGCGTGCCGCCGAAGCGGAGCGAACAGGCTCCGCTTGCTGCCGAGCCTCGCCCTTCGCGGCAGCATAGGCGCGCACCGCATCGCCAAACGCTTCGAACAGGGCGCGCGACGGGGCGTCGGTCTCGGCCCAGTATTCCGGATGCCACTGCACGCCGACGGCAAAATTCTTCGCGTCGATGACCGACACTGCCTCGACCGTGCCGTCCTCGGCGCGGGCTTCCACCTGCAATCGCGGTGCGGTTTCTGAAATCGCCTGGCGGTGCAGGGAATTGACCTGTACTGCGCCGGCCGTCCCGAGATAACGGGCGATGCAGGAGCCTTCCTCGACGATCACCGGCTGGCGGATGGCGAACTTGCCGTCTCTGTCCGTCACTTCCGGCGAGCGGTGGTCCCAGTTGCCCGGCAGATCCTGGATCTCGCTTGCCAGCGTGCCGCCGAGCGCGACGTTCAGTTCCTGGATGCCGCGGCAGATGGCGAGAAGCGGAATGCCGCGTTCGATCGCGCGGCGGATCAGCGGCAGCGAGGTCGCGTCACGCCCATGATCGAACGGGCCGTCGGCCTCGGTCGCCTCCTTGCCGTAGAGGGAAGGGTGGACGTTGCTGATGGCGCCCGAGATCAGAACACCGTCGACGCGATCGAGAATTGCATCGGCTTCGTTGCCGTTCTCGAATGCCGGCACGAGGAAGCTCATCACGTCGGCGACCTTCATCGCGGCGGAGACGTATTGATCTGGCGAGGCATGCCAGACGGCGCCCTCGATCTCGCGGATATCGGCGGGTACGGCGACTACGGATTTTGGCATGGTGATTTCCGGATTGCTGGCGGCGCTTATGCCTTGTTTTGAGCCAAGGGGAGGGGGCAAGTCAAGCACCGGCCTGTTCCGTCGGGGCATCGTTTCGGCACCTCGGCAGCAACTGGAAGTGAGTGCAGGCGATCCGTCGCCTCAGCGTCGTCGGGTGCCGACGAAAGTCTAATCCCTTGCGGTTGCATCAGTAGTCCGTTTGCCCGCCGGCTCGCTTGCCAGCCTCATGGCAACATGATTACTTCGTCATCGACGTCCGGGGCGTGGAGGATGATCCGGATTACAGTCTTGAATGGGAGGATATTCATGGATCGTCGTCAGTTTTTCAAAAAGGCCGCTATTACCGGTGCAGGCGCAGTTGCGGCCGGAACGCTTGCCGCACCTGCCATCGCGCAATCGAACCCTAAGATCACCTGGCGCCTGACCTCGTCGTTTCCGAAGTCGCTCGACACGATCTACGGCGGCGCGGATGACGTGGTGAAGCATGTCGCGGCTGCGACCGATGGCAACTTCACCATCCAGCCGTTTGCCGCCGGCGAAATCGTGCCCGGCTTGCAGGCACTCGATGCCGTGACCAACGGCACGGTTGAGATGGCACATACCTGCTCGTATTATTTCGTCGGCAAGGATCCGACCTTCGCCATCGGCAGCGCAATCCCGTTCGGCCTCAATGCGCGCCTGACCAATGCCTGGTTCTACCAGGGCAACGGCAACACGCTGATGAACGAGTTTTTCGCCAAGCATAATGTCTACGGCCTGCCGGCCGGCAATACCGGTGCCCAGATGGGCGGCTGGTTCCGCAAGGAGATCAACACGGTCGACGACTTCAAGGGCGTCAAGATGCGCATTGCGGGCATTGCCGGACGCGTATTGGAAAAGCTCGGAGCCGTGCCGCAGCAGATTGCCGGCGGCGATATCTATCCGGCGCTGGAAAAGGGCACGATCGATGCCGCGGAGTGGATCGGTCCTTATGACGACTTCAAGCTCGGCTTCCACAAGGTGGCGAAATATTATTACTATCCGGCCTTCTGGGAAGGCGGGCTTGCCATCCACTCGCTGATGAACCTCGAGAAGTGGAACGACCTGCCGAAGGCCTATCAGGCGGCGCTGACGGATGCCTGCGCCTTCGCCAACACCAACATGATGGCCAAATACGACCTGAAGAACCCGACCGCGATCAAGCAGATCGTGGCGCAGGGTACCACGCTCAGGCCGTTCAGCCAGGAGATCCTCGAGGCCTGCTACAACGCTTCGATGGAGGTCTACAAGGAGATCTCTGCGGGCAATGCAGACTTCAAGAAGATCTACGAGGACCAGGTGGCCTTCAAGAAGGAAGGTTATCTTTGGATGCAGCTGTCGGAATATACGTTCGACACGTTCATGATGATCCAGCAGCGTAACGGCAAGCTGTAGTCACGCCGCGGAAGCTTTTTACCGACGAGGCCCCGGATCAGTGTCCGGGGCCTTTTTGCATTCGCGGAGCAGCGATTGGCAGCCGGCCCGGACCGCTCGACAAAATCAACCCTTGGTTTATCGTAATTGTGTTCGAGTGCAGAAGCAGCACGCTCCGAGACCAGCCGGAGCATCGGTGAAGACGGGCTTCACCGACTTAGGCAAAAGCCTTGCTCTCGAACCGGAGGTGATGCGATGTGGATACCACTGAGCATTACGCTGCTGCTTAGGAAGAACCGGACAGGCTGGTCAGTCTTCGTCCGGCTCAACTTCTTAGGATAGTAGTCCGTGAGGGCAGAGCTACAACTCTGCCCTCACTCCGAAAATATACGCCTGTGACCCAAGCCTGACAAGGGAACACCCTTATCAGTTGAATTTCGGCGGTTCGCTCAGGTTCGGCATGGCGGGCTGGGACGGTTGCGCGGGGGCGCCGTCCATCGGCGGCAGGCCGAAATTCGGCATGCCGTTGTTGCCGCCGTCATTGCCCAGGCCCGGGCCGAAGCCGGGGACTTCGATCTTGATCGTGTCGAGATCGACATCCGGTGCCTTGTCCAGCCAGTAGGTGACGGATTCGGGCCAGAAGATGATGATCGCCACCAGGATGAGCTGCATGCCGAGCCACGGAATGGCACCGAGATAGATGTCGCGCGTCTTGACCGTCTTCGGGGCGATGGAGCGCAGGTAAAAGAGCGCGAAGCCGAAGGGCGGGTGCATGAAGCTCGTCTGCATGTTGACGCAGAGCAGCACGCCGAACCAGATCAGGTCGATGCCGAGCGATTGGGCGACGGGCGCCAGCATCGGCAGGACGATGAAGGCGATCTCGAAGAAATCGAGGAAGAAGGCCAGGAAGAAGATGAAGATGTTGACGAAGATCAGGAAGCCGAGCGCGCCGCCGGGGATGTGAGACAGCAGATGCTCGATCCACAACCCGCCATCCATGCCCTGGAAGACGAGGCTGAAGCAGGTGGCGCCGACGAGGATGAAGACCACCATGGAGGTGATCGTCATCGTCGAATGCATGGCCTGCTTGATCAGGTCCCAGGTGAGGCGGCGATGCAGGGCGGCAAGCACCATGGCGCCGACGACGCCGAGCGCGCCCGCTTCCGTCGGGGTAGCCAGACCCATGAACAGGGTGCCGAGCACGAGGAAGATCAGCACGATCGAGGGGACCATGCCCCAGAGGACCTTGATGACGAGGGCGGCGTTCAGTTCGCCACGTGCTTCCGGCGGCAGCGGCGGCACGTCCTTCGGGCGAATGACCGACAGGAACGCGATGAAGGCCAGGAAGATCAGGACCTGGAGGATCGAGGGGCCGATGGCGCCGAGATACATGTCGCCGACGGAGCGGCCGAGCTGGTCGGCGAGAACGATCAGGACGAGCGACGGCGGGATGACCTGGGTGATCGTGCCCGATGCGGCGATGACGCCCGTCGCAAGCCGCGGGTTGTAGCCGTATTTCAGCATGATCGGCAGCGAGATCACGCCCATGGTAATGACCGAGGCGGCGACCGTGCCGGTGATGGCCCCGAGGATCGCGCCGACGATGATGACGGCGTAGGCGAGGCCGCCGGGAACGGCGCCGAACAGCTTGCCGGTGCCTTCCAGAAGGTCTTCCGCGAGACCGCAGCGCTCGAGGATTGCGCCCATCAGGGTGAAGAAGGGAATGGCCAGCAGCAGGTCGTTGGAGACGATGCCGAAGATACGCAGCGGCAGGGCCTGCAGGAAGGCGAAATCGAAATGGCCGGTGGCGATGCCAAGCAGGCCGAAGAACAGGCCGACTGCCGAAAGCGAGAAGGCGACCGGAAAGCCATAGAGCATGAAGATGATCATGCCGAGGAACATGGCGGGTGGCATAATGCCGAATGCAAACATGGTACTGTCCCCGTTCTTCTCGTTACTGCAGCGGCTTTTCGTAGGTCGTGTCGACCTGCAGCGTGCCGGTGAGGCCGGCGATCCGCTTGATCAGTTCGGACACGCCCTGCAGCGCGAGAAGCAGGAAGCCCGTGACGATGACGAGCTTGATCGGCCAGCGGATGAGGCCGCCGGCATTGGAGGACATCTCGCCCTGCTGCCAGGACAAGGAGAAGAACGGCCAGGCGAGCCAGGCGAGATAGAGGCAGGCGGGGATGAGGAAGACCACGAGCCCGATCGCGTCGATCCAGAGACGGGCGCGATCGGACACGGAGCCGTAGATCAGGTCAACACGGACATGCTCGTTGAGACGCAGCGTATGGGACGCTCCGATCAGCACGACGAAGCCGAAGAGATACCATTGGATCTCCAGCCAGCCGTTTGAGCTGTAGTTGAGAAGATAGCGGATAAGGGCGTTGCCGGCGCTGATCAGGCAGCAGGCAAGAACGAGATAGCCGGAGAATTTGCCCAGCACCTCGCTGATACGATCTACGAGACCGCTGAATTTCAACAGTAAACTCATATTTTATAGCTCCCCCCGGGCCTCTTATTCCCACCCGTTTGAGCTTGGCGATGTAAACGAAGGCTTGCCAAAAGAAAAGGGTATTCGTCGTTGGAACCGCGCGTTTCCAGGGGGAAACAGCACTCTTCGAGGCGAACCGGAAAGATCGCAAACCGATAGCCATTGTGCCGATACCGCGCTATCCTTGTTCGATTGCAACTCTATTCCTTTACAATTCGTTGAACACGTGAGGATAAGGCACCCCCATGATCGAAGGGGTTAAGTCGGGAACAATCAATTCTTAAAGGGTTTTCTGCACTGTCGCCGGAAAGCAAAGGGATTGGGACCTCATGAAGGAACCTAACGCGAATTCGCTGCCGACAGATGTCTATCTGTCGTTCGTCAATTCGCTTTTTGGAAATCGCGGGACGTTGGTGACCGGCGTGGTGGTCCACGTCGCGTGGTGCCTCATCGTCTTCAACAGCACCGGTTCCCTTTTCTATGTCGGTCTCCTGCTCGCCTTCGTCGCCAATTTCGTCTACCGCATCATCGGCTTCCAGCACTACGACCGGGCAGACAAGCAGGCCCTGACCCGCGAGCAGATCGCCAATATCGAGCGCGCCTATGTCATCGGTGCGGCAATGACCGCAACGCTGCTCGGTATCGGCAGCGGCTATGCGCTGCTGGTGCTGGAAGACAGCACCGTCGGCATTACCTGCATCGCCATGACGCTTGGCTCGATGATGTCGATCGTCGGCCGCAACTATGGCTCCAGCTATGCGGTAGACACGCAGATCCTCGGATGCTGTGTGCCGATCATCACAGCCTGCATCATGACGGGCGAATGGCATCTGGGGCTGATGTCGCTGCTGCTCGTTCCATTCGGTCTCACCACCCGCTCGATGGCGCGGGGCGTGCGTGAGTTTCTCTACGAAAACGTCATCGCCTCGCGGGAAATGGCGGCAATCGCCCGCCGTTTCGATACCGCGCTCAAGACCATCGCCCATGGTCTCGTCATGCTCGACAGCAATGGGCATATCCAGGTGATCAACCGACAGGCGAGGGATCTTCTCGGCATCGACAGCGAAGTCGACGTTCGGGACCGCGAACTGGTCGAACTCCTGGCGCGGGATGCCGGCAACGTGCCGGCCGGTGCGCTGCGCGAGGTTGAGCGGCTGGTGCAGGGCAAGCTCACCCGTACCTCGCTGCAGTTCAATGGCGGGCGGCATCTCGAATTTTCGGCCAGCCAGCGTTCCGACGGCGGCGTCGTGCTGATCTTCGAAGATATCAGCGCGCGTGTGGCGGCCGAGCAGAAGATCCTGCACATGGTCCGCTTCGATTCGCTGACCGGCCTGCCGAGCCGCGCCTATTTCGGCGAGCTGGCAGCGGCCCTTCTGGAGGGAAGGGGAGATCCGCTGGCCTGCCTGCTGGTACTCGACATCGAAGGCTTCAAGCACGTCAACGACATGCGCGGCCACGTCACGGGCGACAGGCTGCTCAGCGCGATTGCGGGTCGCGTCCGTTCGCTGACCGACGACAGCTGTGTCGCCGGCCGCCTGATCGGCGACGAATTCGTGCTGTTCCTCACCGGCCATGACCGCAACGCGCTGGAACGGCGCGTCGTCAAGCTCCACGCCAAGCTGCAGGGTGGTTACGGCGTGGGTGAGCTTCGACTGCCGGTTTCGGTCAATGGCGGATGCGTGATCGCGGCGGCGAGCGAATTCAGCATGGAGAACTGGCAGATCAGGGCCGATCTGGCGCTCAACGATGCCAAGGCCAAGGGCAACGGCGTGTTGACGACGTTCCGGCCCGAGATGGACGCGCGTTATGTGGAGGAGCAGAAGCTCCGCACCGACCTGCGCCAGGCGATCGAGGATCGCAGCCTCTTTCTCGTCTACCAGCCCATGTATCGTCCGGACGGTTCCGAGATCGTCTGCTTCGAGGCCCTGGTCCGCTGGAAGCATCCCGAGAAGGGCATGGTTGGCCCGAACATCTTCATTCCCATGGCGGAGGAGATGGGGCTGGTCACGCAGATCACCCGCTTCGTCATCGAAAGGGCGTGCCAGGAATGTGCCTCATGGCATTGCCCGGTTCCCGTCTCGGTCAACCTCTCGGTCCACGACCTGCAGAATGCGGACATCGTCGGCTTCGTGGCCGAGGAGCTTTCGCGTCACAACCTGGAGCCTTCGAGGCTGCATCTCGAGGTGACCGAGAGCTGCTTCATGAATGATCCGGGCGCCGTCAGCGCCATTCTGAAGCTGTTCCGCCAGAAGGGTGTGACGATCGCAATCGATGATTTCGGCACCGGCTTCTCCAGCCTGAGCTATCTCAATTCGCTGCCGCTTGATATCGTCAAGATCGATCGCGCCTTCGTGCGCGACATCGGCAGCGACCAGCGCCGCCTCAAGCTCTTGCGCGGCATCGTCCATCTGTCCAGAGAACTCGAGCTCAAGATCGTTATCGAGGGCGTAGAGACGCCCGAACAGCTCGAACTGATCATCGAGCACGATATCGCCGATCTCGTGCAGGGCTATATCTTCTCCCCGCCCGTCCCCGCGGATGCGATTGCCGACCTCGGCGCGAAGGACGTGTTTTCCCCGAAAGGCTCCGGGGCTTCCCGCCGCCGGGCAAAAAATCCGGGCACCCGCGCCCTTAGTGCCACCGGCTGATACTTAGCTGTGCCAGTATTGAGCAGAGGAGCTGTCGCAGATGGGGGAATTAACCATATCTCTTTGAAGTTCTTTAAACATAATTTTTAAGATTGCGGTCTCCCCGCAGGTGACGGTTAATCATGGCTTAACAACCATGGATTTCCTCATGTCTATTGATCAATCGATTTCAGACGTGCCTTTCTCTGAGCGGCTGCTGGCAACGCTCGATCATATCGAATACAGGCGGATCCAAAGTCAGGAGGATTTCGAAGACATCGCGAGACTGCGCTACAAGGCCTACAAGGCACGAGACGTCTTGCCTGTGGCGGCGAAAAACTTGATCGACGAAGTCGACTTCGACCCCCAAGCCTATGTCTTCGGCGTCTATTACTACGAGCAGCTGGTCAGTACGCTGCGGATCCACCACGTTACGCCCGACCATCGGGTCTGCCAGTCGAGCGGTATCTTCCCCGATGCGATCAACGGCTTTCTCGATGCCGGCCTGACGCTGATCGACCCCGCCCGCTTCGCCGTCGATCCGGCACTGACGGCCGAGGCGTCTACACTTCCCTATCTGACGGTCAGGCCGACGATCATGGCGGCGATCCACTTCAACGCCGACCGCATGCTGCAGCACATCCGGCCCCAGCACGCCGCCTTCTACCGGCGGTTTTTCTATGCCCAGACGGTCGTGCCGCCGACCATGACCAAGACCTACGGTTTCGAGTTGACGCTTCTGGCGTCGCCGACCCTAGAACTCAGGGCCCGGCTGATGAAGCGTTTCCCGGTCTTCCAGTCGGAGGCCTATGAGCGGCGCATGATGTTTGCGGATGCCTCCGGGCCGGGCTTGCCGGCGCTGACGATCCTGCCTTCCGCACGGATCGCGGGGCGGCCGGGCTCTGCCGAAATGGCATTCCTGCAATAGGCGCGCTTTATCAGCGCCTATTGCAACCGTCGGAATGCGAGACAAAGTGCCGCGATTGCGCTTTGCCGGCCTTTGTGCGACTCATGACGACGGCTGTGCCGAAACCGGACCAGCCTGGAGATGGGTGCCGTCTTCGCAATGAAGGCGGTGGTCGATGGTCAATGGGAGGGATTGATGGACGATCATCACAGCGGACCGGCGGAAGTCGGCGCGGCTATGGATTATTCCGAGCACGAAAAGACCTATGAGCTTTTTCTGGCCGGGGCGAAGTGGGGCACGATGTCGATTATCGTGCTGATGATCGCCATGGCTGCCGGATTTTACGGGGGCGCCGGGCTTGTCGGAAGCCTGATCGTGTTCATCGTTCTCAATATTGCAGGTGTCTTTCTGTTGCGCTGAGCCGACCATGTCGGCTCGCAACGGACGGGACTCTACCTTCTTTTGACTCGGCCTTGTGACTACAGGGGAAGCTAGTCTTTGCAGAAAACCATATTTGTTTCACACGAGGGCTCTTCCGAGCCCCGTGTCTCCGCGTCGCCTGAGAGCGTCAAGCGGCTCGCTGGCCTCGGGTTCTCGATTATCGTCGAGACCGGGGCAGGGCTTTCGTCCGGCATTCCGGATGGTGACTTCGAGGCCGTAGGCGCAAAGATCGGCAAGGCCGGCGATGCCGCCGAGGCGGACATCGTGCTGAGGGTCAACCGACCTGGCGCGACTGAGCTCAAGGCCTACAAGCCGGGCACGGTGGTGTTCGCTGTCATGGACCCCTATGGCAACGAAGCGGCCCTTGCGGCGATGGCCAAGGCCGGGATCAGCGCATTCTCGATGGAATTGATGCCGCGTATCACGCGCGCCCAGTCTATGGACGTCCTGTCCAGCCAGGCGAACCTTGCCGGCTACCGCGCCGTCATCGATGCATCCTATGAATATGGCCGCGCGCTGCCGATGATGATGACTGCCGCAGGCACCGTTCCTGCCGCAAAGGTCTTCGTCATGGGGGCCGGTGTCGCCGGCCTGCAGGCGATCGCCACGGCGCGCCGCCTCGGTGCGGTGTTGACCGCCACCGACGTTCGCCCCGCCGCCAAGGAACAGGTCGCCTCGCTCGGCGCAAAGTTCGTCGCCGTCGAGGACGAGGAATTCAAGGCTGCCGAAACGGCTGCCGGCTATGCCAAGCCGATGTCGGCCGAGTATCAGGCGAAGCAGGCAGCACTCGTGGCTGACCATATCGCCAAGCAGGACATCGTCATCACCACAGCTCTGATCCCCGGCCGTCCGGCGCCGAAGCTCGTGTCGCGCGCCATGCTGGCGTCGATGAAGCCCGGCTCGGTGGCAGTCGATCTCGCCGTCGAGCGCGGCGGCAATATCGAAGGTTCGGAGAAGGGCAATATCGCGACAGTCGAAGGCGTCAGCGTCATCGGCTATGCCAATGTCGCCGGCCGCATCGCTGCCTCGGCTTCGGCTCTCTACGCCCGCAACCTCTTCGCCTTCATCGAGACGATGGTCGACAAGACCACGAAGGAGTTTTCGCTCAATCTCGAGGACGAACTGGTCAAGGCGACGCTGCTCACCCATGGCGGCTCTGTTATCCATCCGACATTTGCCGAAGCGGCTGCCGCTGCGGTTGTGACGGCCGAACCGGCCGTTGCTGCCGTGAAGGCCAAGCCGGTCGCCGCCGCTGCCGGAAGCGTCGCCAAGCCGATACCGAAGACCCGCAAGAAGCCTGCCGCGAGCAGCTCCGCCGAGCCGAAGAAGGAGAGCTCCGATGGCCAGTGAAACCATGCAGAAGGCGCTTGATCAGCTGGATCAGGCTGTTGGCGCCGTGATCGCTGCCGCAGAGCAGGCGCCCGAGGCCGCGAGTGTCGCAACCGGCGGAGCGATCGATCCTTTCGTCTTCCGGCTCGCGATCTTCGTCCTGTCGATCTTCGTCGGCTATTACGTCGTCTGGTCGGTGACGCCGGCGCTGCATACGCCGCTGATGGCCGTCACCAATGCCATTTCGTCGGTCATCGTCGTCGGTGCGCTGCTCGCTGTCGGCATTTCCGCCAGCGGCTTTGCGACCGGCTTCGGCTTCGTCGCTCTCGTGCTGGTGTCCGTGAATATCTTTGGTGGCTTCCTCGTCACCAGCCGCATGCTTGCGATGTACAAGAAGAAAGACCGCTAAGTGATGTCCCAGAACCTTGCAGCCTTTCTTTACCTCGTCTCCGGCGTGCTGTTCATCATGGCGCTTCGTGGGCTTTCGCATCCGACGACGTCCCGCAAGGGCAATATCTACGGCATGGTGGGCATGGGTACTGCCATCGTCACCACGCTTCTGCTCGCAACGCCGACCTTGGGCGGTCTTCTGCTGATCGTGCTGGCGCTCGCCATCGGCGGTGGCACCGGCGCCTATATCGCCCGCACCATTCCGATGACGGCCATGCCGCAGCTTGTCGCCGGCTTCCATTCGCTGGTGGGCCTTGCCGCCGTCATGGTGGCCGCCGCGGCGCTCTATGCTCCGCATTCCTTCGGCATCGGCGAGATCGGCGAGATCCATGGCCAGGCGCTTGTCGAAATGGCAATCGGTGCCGCGATCGGCGCGATCACCTTCACCGGCTCGATCATCGCCTTCCTCAAGCTCGACGGCCGCATGTCCGGCAAGCCGATCATGCTGCCCTACCGGCATGCGATCAATATCGGTCTTCTGATCCTGATCATCGTGTTCGTCGTCGGCCTTGTGCAAACGGAGAGCCATCTCGATTTCTGGCTGATCGTGGCTCTCGCATTTGCCCTCGGTGTGCTGATCATCGTGCCGATCGGCGGCGCCGACATGCCCGTCGTCGTGTCGATGCTGAATTCCTATTCCGGCTGGGCAGCGGCCGGCATCGGCTTCACGCTCGGCAACCTGGCACTGATCATCACCGGTGCTCTCGTCGGCTCGTCCGGCGCGATCCTGTCCTACATCATGTGCAAGGGCATGAACCGGTCCTTCATCTCCGTCATTCTCGGCGGCTTCGGCGGCGATGCGGGCGCTGCGGCCGCAGATGACGGCGTGCAGCGGACGGTGAAGCAGGGTTCGGCCGACGATGCCGCCTTCCTCATGCAGAATGCCCAAAAGGTCATTATCGTGCCAGGCTACGGCATGGCGGTGGCGCAGGCGCAGCACGCGCTTCGCGAAATGGCCGACGTTCTGAAGGAACATGGTGTCGAGGTGAAATACGCGATCCATCCGGTCGCGGGCCGCATGCCGGGCCACATGAACGTGCTGCTGGCGGAAGCCAACGTGCCCTATGACGAGGTGTTCGAACTCGAAGACATCAACGCCGAATTCGCCCAGGCGGATGTGGCCTATGTCATCGGCGCCAACGACGTCACCAACCCGTCGGCACGCGACGACAAGACCTCGCCGATCTACGGCATGCCGATCCTCGACGTGGACAAGGCCAAGACCTGCCTCTTCGTCAAGCGCTCGCTCGGCTCGGGCTATGCCGGCATCGACAACACGCTGTTCTACAAGGACGGCACGATGATGCTGCTCGGCGACGCCAAGAAGATGACGGAAGAGATCGTCAAGGCGATGAAGGCCTGAACCTTTAGAATGCGACTGAGAAAGCCCGGCAATGCCGGGCTTTTTTATAAAATGGGATCATGCGATAGTGCTGTTGTCAGGAGATGACGATGGCAAGCATTACGGTTCCGCTTTCAGACGATGTACAGGACTGGCTCGAGGAGCAAGTTCTCAAAGGCGGCTATGCGAGTGCCGGCGACTATATGGCCGACCTCGTCACGCAGGAGCGGATCGCACAGGGCGAGGAACTGTCGCTCGAAGAGGTCCAGTTGCTGGTCCGAACCTCCAGGGCCAGCGGTATCGGCACCAAGACCATGAACGAGTTGTTCGCCGAAGCGCAACGTGCTGCCGACACGAGAAAGCCCGGGCTTGCCTAGATACCGGCTCACTGCGAGAGCCGAGGCGGACGTCGTCAAAATCATTCGCTACGGAATAGAAACGTTCGGCGTGCCGCAGGCACGGCGTTACAATGACGAGCTGACGCGTTGTTTCGAACTGCTGGCTGAGAACCCGCATATGGGGCGCCCGGCTTCTGAATTCGGTGATGGTGTCAGACGGCACGGTCACGCTCGCCATGTCATCCTGTACGAGATCTCCGAGGAGGGCGTATTGCTGCTCGCCGTGGTTCACATGCGCAGCCTGATCCGTTTCCTCAAGCCATGAACGTAGCCTCTACTAGAAGATCTGGCTTCGCGTTCAGAGTTGTCATTCGATGACCACCCCGATCCCCCATCCGTTCGACTTCGATCCCACCTATGGCATGGATCTCGCCCAGCTCGAGGCCATCGCGCCGCCCGTGGCGCCTGATGGCTTCGAGGCCTTCTGGCAGGATCGCTATCGCCGCGCGCTTGCCGTCGATCCGGCGCCGAAGCTCGACCGTAACCCGCTGCGTCACCCCAGGTGGCAGGTCTTCAATATCGGCTACCGCTCGACGGATGATTTCCCGATCGGTGGCTGGCTGCTTCTGCCGAAGGCGGGCGAGATAAGGCGCGGCCTCGTCGTCGGGCATGGCTATGGCGGACGGGACGCTCCCAGTTTCGACATTCCCGTCGAGGAGACGGCCGTCCTCTTCCTCTGCTTCCGCGGCATGTCGCGCAGCGCGAGACCGCCGATCTCGACGGAAGCCGTCTGGCATGTCCTGCATGATATCGACAAGCCGGAGCGCTATATCATCGGTGGCTGCGTCGAGGACCTGTGGGTTGCCGTCAGCGTGCTGGAACTGCTCTATCCCCGGATCACTGGCCGGATCGGCTATAGCGGCGTCAGCTTCGGCGGCGGGATCGGCGGGCTGGCGATCCCGTGGGACGACCGCATCGACCGGGGACACCTGTCGCTGCCGACATTCGGCCATCAGGAACTGAGGCTGACATTGCCGAGTATCGGCAGCGCAGCATCCGTTCAGTCCTATCAGGCGCAGCATGGGAATGCCCTGCCGACGCTGAGGCTGCATGATTCTGCGGTCGCCGCCCGGCGCATCACGGTGCCGATGCTGATGAGCCTCGCGCTGTTCGATCCAGCGGTCGCGCCGCCCTGCCAGTTCGCGGTCGCCAATGCGCTGCCGCCCGCAAAATATAATGAAAAATTCATCCTGGATGCCGGGCATTTCGGTTATCCTGAACAGGCGTCGCAAGAGGGGGACCTGCGCGACCGGGTCGGACAGTTTTTCAAGGTGCCATGAACCGTGAATATCTGCGCTGGTACAGTCCGCGGCTCCATCGCGAGATGGAACTCCTGATCTTTGGCCATGGCGGCGCGAAAGTGCTGATGTTTCCCACCCGCGACGGACGGTTCTTCGAATACGAGCAGCTCGGGATCGTTGCCAGCCTTTCGGACAAGATCGAGGCCGGTCATCTCCAGCTCTATTGTGTCGAGGGCCTTGCCGGCGAAACTTTCTATGGCCGGCAGGATCCGGCGGCCCGTATCGGGCGACATGCAGATTTCGAGGAGTATATCCTCAACGAGGTTCTGCCCCTGATGGCGGCGAAGAACTCCCATGACTGCACGATCGTCCATGGCTGCAGCCTTGGTGCCTTCCAGGCGGCAAGCCTCGCTTTCCGCCACCCCCATCTGTTCAGCAAGCTGGTCGCCTTTTCAGGCCGGTATGATCTGACGCTGAAGGTCGAAAGCTTCGGCGACCTGTTCGAGAGTTACTATGACGAGCGGGTATATTTCCACACGCCGTCTCACTTCCTGCCCGGCCTCTTCTGCGAGTGGCAACTCGAGCGCTTGCGGCGCATGGATATCGTTCTGGCGATCGGCGGCGAGGATCCGTTTCTCGACAACAACCGTCACCTGAGCGGTGTCCTTGCGACGAAGGGGATCGGCCATCAGGTCCATGTCTGGGACGGACGGGCGCATCGCGCCAGCGCCTGGAGAAAGATGGCGCCGCTTTATATCTGAGGTCGGCAGCGTCACCAATCGGCGCATGTTTTGATAACGCCGGACTTATTTCGTTCACTATTCCCAAACAATCCGTCTTCATCCGTGGACTAACGAACGGTGCGTGGACATGCCATGTAACGGGCAACATTCTTTCCACGTGTCTGGAGTGATCCCATGAAGAAGATCGGTTTTCTCTCTTTCGGCCATTGGACGCCGTCGCCGCAGTCGCAGGCCCGTTCGGCCGGTGACGTGCTGCTGCAGTCGATCGACCTTGCCGTTGCGGCCGAGGAACTCGGCGCCGATGGTGCCTATTTCCGCGTCCACCATTTCGCCCGGCAGCTCGCCTCGCCGTTTCCGCTTCTGGCGGCCGTGGGCGCCAGGACCTCGAAGATCGAGATCGGCACTGGCGTCATCGACATGCGCTACGAGAACCCGCTCTACATGGCGGAGGATGCGGGGGCCGCCGACCTGATTTCGCAGGGGCGCCTGCAGCTCGGCATCAGCCGCGGCTCTCCGGAGCAGGTGATCGATGGGTGGCGCTATTTCGGCTACGAGCCGGGTGAGGGCCAGAGCGATGCCGACATGGGCCGCCGTCACGCGGAAGTCTTTCTCGATGTGCTGAAGGGGCAGGGCTTTGCCAAGCCCAATCCGCGGCCGATGTTCCCCAATCCGCCCGGCATGCTTCGCCTGGAGCCGCATTCCGAAGGCCTGAGGGAGCGCATCTGGTGGGGCGCGGGTTCCAATGCGACGGCCGTGTGGGCGGCGCAGAAGGGCATGAACCTGCAGAGCTCGACCCTGAAGGATGACGAAACCGGCGAGGCCTTCCACGTCCAGCAGGCCAAGCAGATCCGCGCCTATCGCGAGGCCTGGAAGGAAGCCGGCCATGAGCGTGAACCGCGCGTCTCGGTCAGCCGCTCGATCTTCGCGCTCGTTGACGATCGCGACCGGATGTATTTCGGCGGTGGCGGCAAGGAAGACGATTCGATCGGCTTCATCGACGAGAAGACGCGGGCGATCTTCGGCCGCTCCTATGCGGCGGAGCCCGACGTACTGATCGAGCAGTTGCGTGAGGACGAGGCGATTGCCGAGGCCGATACGCTGCTGCTGACCGTGCCGAACCAGCTGGGCGTAGAATACAACGCCCATGTCATCGAGGCGATCCTGAAGCATGTCGCGCCGGCGCTGGGCTGGCGCTAACGGCGACTATTCGAAACGCGACAAGCGATAAGGCGCAAGCAGCGCCTCCTTTTCGCCGTCCAGGATTTCCCGGGCGGCGAAGAGGCCGATTGCGGGCGCCAGCGTGATGCCCGAATGGGTGACGGCCAGGTAAAGACCTTCCACGCCATCCGCCCGGCCGATGATCGGGAAGCCGTCCTCGGGTGTCGGGCGGTAGCCGATCGTATGGAATTCCATTTCCAGGCTTTCGCCGTTTTTCACGAAGGCCTTCACCTTGGCGAAGAGTTCGGCTGCTGCTCCATCGGGATCGGTGCCGGGATCCATGCCGCCGAAATCGGTGCCGGCCACAAGCCGGCCTTCCGCTGTCTGGCGCAGGTGAAGCTCGGGGGCGATGACGAGCCCGTTGATCATCGGGGCCACCGGCCTTGAATGAACCAGAAGGCCGGGCGGGGTCTCGACCGGAACGTCGATGCCGATCGTCGCGGCGAGTGCGGCGGTTGCAGCACCTGCGGCCAGCACAACTTCCTCTACCGGCCATTCCCCGTGATCGGTGGTAATCGATATGATCCGCCCGGCCTCATCCTTGCGCAGGCCGGTCACGCGGACATTGTCATCCAGTTCCATGCCGCGGCGCCTAGCGTCGGCGATCAGCAGGTCGGCGGTCATGCGCGGCTCTGCCACGCCCTCGGCGGGAACATGAAGGGCGAAATCCGGAACGACGGCGAGGGCAGGCTCTCTCGCACTGATCTCCGCCGCCTCGATCCGTTTAATGTCATAGCCCCATGCGGCGTGATTTTCTGCATAGGCGAGCAGATCGCTTTCGGGCATGTCCCAGCAGATACCGCCCTTGAAGGAGAGGGGAAGCTCCGGAACCTCGCCTTTCAGCCGCGACCATTCCGCAATGGCGCGCATGCGCAGCTTGAAATAGTCATGCGGATTGCCCCAGCTGGCATTGATCCAGGCAAAGGAGTTCGGCGTTGCGATGCCGCCGGGTGTCTCGCAGACGAGGCGAACCTTCGCTCCGGCGGCGGTAAGATGCCAGGCGATGGAGGCGCCGATAATACCGCCGCCGATGACAGTAATGCTGCGTGACATGGGCAAGGTGCCTCCGGTGCTCGAAACTAACGCCGTGAAGCGACTGCGATCCGTGACGGCGACTGGAAAAGAAAAGCCCGCCGGATTGAACTGACCCCATTAAGTTGGACAGATTAGGCGCTGGGCAGTTTTGAGGGCTGGGTCCTGTATTGTACAGGGCTCAGCCCTTTGAGTTTCAGTTTGATCCTGTCGTTGTTATAATATCGGATATAGTCGGCAATGCCGTCTTTGAGAGTTTGGACGCTTTCGAATTTGGTCGGGTAGAAGAATTCGGATTTGAGAATGGCAAAGAAGCTTTCCATGGCTGCGTTATCGAGGCAGTTGCCCTTGCGCGACATGCTCTGGACGATGTTGTGCTTTTCGAGCTGCCGCTGATAGCCGACCATCTGGTAGTGCCAGCCCTGGTCGGAATGCAGGATCGGC
>NZ_FOKM01000014.1 GCF_900111905.1 Rhizobium sp. NFR07
GGTGCCCATTATCGCTGGCCCGGCTGGTTGTCCCGTATGCAACGAGCTCAACTGATCCGGTCTATGTCACGTAAAGGGTGCTCGCCGGACAACTCAGCCTGCGAGGGGTTCTTTGGGCGGCTAAAAAACGAGATGTTCTATAATCGTACTTGGATCAATACGACCGCCGACGACTTCATGCAACAGCTGCATTCCTACATCCAGTGGTACAATCAGCATCGCATAAAGCTCTCACTCGGCGGCTTTAGCCCCGCCGAATACCGCCAAAACCTCGGAACTGCAGCATAAGCAGTCCAAGAATTTGTCCGCACCTCCCCTGGCGACATCATGATCTGCCCCCTCTCGAATGAGAGGAAAGATGGATGGCAATTGAGATTTCGGTGCAACCTGCATTGTCGAGAACGGTGCAGGACGAGACGATGCTTCAGGCAGAAGAAGTGGCGGCCATGCTACGGCTCCATGCGAATGGTTGGGGTGCGAAGCGGATCGCAAAAGAATTCGGCTGCGCGCGCAATACGGTTCGCCGATATCTTCGGGAAGGCGGCATGGTTGCCTATCGTGGCTGCATACGTGCCTCCGCCCTGGATGGCCTTGATGATTGGTTGCGGGAACGGTTTTTCCGCCACGACGGCAATGCTGATGTTATCCGGCAGGAGCTGGCGCATGAGCATCGCATTGTACTAAGCTTACGTACGGTTGAGCGACGGGTTCAGGTTTGGAGGCGGGAATTGAAGGCACAGAAGCGGGCCACGGTGCGCTTCGAGACGCCGCCCGGCCGTCAGTTGCAGATCGACTTCGGCGATACCAAGGTGTCGATTGGCGGCCTTCGGGTCCGGATTTATGTGTTTGTTGCTACGCTTGGTTACTCACGACGCATATTTATTCGAGTGTCGCAACGACAGCGCCAAGCGGACTGGTTCGAAGGTATCGAAGGGGCCTTCCTCCGGTTTGGGGGGATTCCGGTGGAGGTGCTGCTCGATAACGCCAAGCCTCTTGTCGAGCACCATGATGCGGTGACGCGAGAGGTAAGGTTCAACACCAGGCTGCATGCTTTTGCCCAGTATTGGGGCTTCCGGCCGCTGGCATGCGCACCCTATCGAGCACGAACGAAAGGGAAAGACGAACGCGGAGTTGGGTACGTCAAGAAGAATGCCATCGCTGGCCGCCGTTTTGAGAGTTGGGCCGAATTCGAGGCTCATCTTGATCAATGGACACGCGAAGTCGCCGATCAGCGCGATCACGGCACCACTGGCGTCAAACCAGCAGAGCGCTTTGCTGCTGAGGCCGACGCGCTACGCCCTCTTTCCGGACGTGCGCCTTTTGGGCAGCTGCGGGACCTCATTCGTAAGGTCCAAGCTGATTGTGCCGTCGATCTCGACACGAACAGTTATTCTGTACCCTGGCGTCTGATCGGTGAGAGCGTGCAGGTTGTCGTTATAGGCGGCCGCGTCATTGTGCGCCATGCTGGTCAGGTGGTCGCGGACCATGCGCTATGTCTCGGCCGACGACAACGGATCGTGGATCGTGAGCATTTTGTTGGCGTTGCCGGTTTCGAGGGCGCTGTGCACGCTGAACGTATCGAGATCGAACCAGCTGTGCTGTTGCGCCCGCTTGCAGAGTATGAAGCTGTTGTTGGAGGAGGCTGGTAATGACGACAGTAGATCATGACCTCTTGATCGCAACGCTTGACCGGCTGAAGCTAACGGCAATCCGGGACCAGCTGGATACACTCCTCGATGAAGCCGCGCGTTCGAAGATGACGCTGCGCGAGGCTCTGGCTTTCCTGGTGTCGCGAGAGATTGCCCGTCGTGACGAACGGCGGATCTCAATGTCGAGCAAGATCGCTCAATTCCCCTTTGTGCGCGAATTGGACGGCTTTGACTTCGACGCGCAGCCATCATTGGACAAGCGGCAGATACGAGAACTCGCGGCTTGCCGGTGGATAGCTCACGGTGACACGGTCTTATTCCTGGGACCGCCGGGCACTGGGAAAACCCACTTGGCCGTGAGCCTTGGTCGCGAAGCAATCCGGCAGAACTATAATGTCCAGTTCATCACGGCCGCCACTTTGGTGGCGACACTGGCCAAGTCCCATAACGACGGCGTTTTGGACAAGCAGTTGACGCTGCTTTCCCGGCCAAAGCTGCTGATAATCGACGAACTGGGATATTTGCCGTTCGAGGCCAACGCCGCACATCTGTTCTTCCAGCTCGTGTCGCGGCGCTATGAAAAGGGCTCGATCCTCATCACGTCCAATAGAAGTGTGGGAGAATGGGGAAGTGTCTTTTGAGATCCTGTTGTCGCCACGGCCATATTGGACCGTCTACTTCACCACTCGACGGTGATCACTATCCGCGGAGATAGCTTCAGACTTCGTGAAAAGCGCCGCTCCGGCCTTCTGCAGAAGGCCGGAGCGGCGCTGGAACCCAGCGAAACGACCAACCAATGAGGGGGTCAATTCGTGATGTCGCCAAGGGGGTTAATTCCTCACGTCGCTTGACAGAACTATCAGCCCCCCAAAGGAATGACCGACCAACACGTAGGGCGGCTCTGCGCCTGCAGCAGAAAGTAGATGGCGCAGATCGGCAACCATTTCGTCCGAGGTACGTGGACGGGTGACCGGGTCGCTCTCGCCCCGTCCCAACCGATCGTACCAAAACACGGATGCACGATCGGCCAGAGAACCTTCCACCGCAGCCCATTCCCCGCTCTCTGCACCGAGACCGGTTTCGAGAACAACCGTAGGCCCCTCCGCGGCTGTCAGATTGTAACTAAGAGATCTTCCATTAATCGTTTGCTTAAACATGGATCACCTTGGATGTCTAATTACTCGGCCTTTCGAAGTCGATGATTGTAGCGTCATCGTCGGACATCTCGAAAAGCGCTACTGGTGGGTTTGGCAAGGCGCGTCTAACCCACCGGTGGGACTTGGAGCGAAACGCGAAGTCGCGAAACACGCTTCGACGAGGGTACCCTTGGCATTAGGCGAGGCCGCTACGCAGACATGCCGAGTGAGCACGGCCTAGACCGAGTTCCTGCCGCCGAAGATGTGAGTGCCCAAAGATCCAAAACCTACATTTTGTAACGGTCAGCCACGACCTTGCTCTCAGCGATGCGTCTAGGGCTGCGCGAAACCACGTGTAACCTCCGCGCGGGCGGGCATCTTAACTTTTGCACAGTGAACGAACATCAGAAATGGGCTACCAGCCAATCAATCGTTCGAGGTATCAGCACGTCCTCGATGACCTCCGCGGTTGCTCCAGCATTCCAAAAATGGTCTGCGTCAACAGCAAGTAACTCCTCTTCACCTTGGTGACTATCGAGCAGGCTCTGACCAGCTGCCGGTTGGGGAGAAACCAAATCATCATGGTCTCCGACAACGACCAGGAGAGGGCCCGGATAGCGTGCGACCGCGTCCAGTGGCGCAAAGTACGGGAGCTCATGAAAGAACGAACCTCTCAGTTTGGTTTCGCCGCCCCAAATCAAAGGAGCGGTGGTAAGCGCATCTTTTGGGCCGGAAATCGCATCTGTGACGGCCTCGTGGCCCATGATCTTGGTGTAGGTCGCAACCGGATCCACCACCGGGGCCCACAAGACAATCGAGGACGCCTCAGGTTTCGCGGCAGCCAAATGCGCGGCTATAAGGCCTCCTTGGCTGTAGCCAAGGACTGTCACTTTTGAACCATCCACGCTTTTCAAAGCCTGCAAGTAACCGAACGCAAGAGCAGCGTCGTAAAGCTGCCCGGTGAAAGTGGTGTCTTCCCATTTGCCTTTGCTTTCACCTGATCCGCTGAAGTCGAGCCGGAAACTAGCAACACCCGATTCCGCCAGCCGTTCAGCGGCAAGAGCGAATAGCCTTTCCTTGGTTGATGGTATTTCAAAACCATTCTTGTCGTTCGTAAAGCCGCTTAGCATCAGCACAACCGGCGGATTACCAACCCCTGCCGGCAAATTTAGGATCCCGATTAGCCCGCGCCCCTCTCCATCGACCTGAACTTTCTGCTCAGCGGCACTTGCGTATGCCGAGATGAATGAGATCCAGATGAATGCAACGATCGCCGGCCAGTACAGACAGATTTTTCGTATAGACATGAGTGTACTCTCGATATTATTTCGTAATAAAAAGGGGCGGATAACCGAATATGAAATTAGCCACTTGAACGTAGAGCTATGAGCTGGAAAATGTACGACCTTCCTCAGCGGGTGAGTGAGGTGATAGTCTCACAGAATTAACTTATCCGTGCTTCTCGCCTAGGCCTCGCAGCAGGCGGCGATTACTGTAGGTCTGGTATTTTGTGATGATAACGGTGACTTGCGCCACTTACTTCAAGGTAAGGTGAGACCGCGCCTGGTTGCCGGGTCGCTTGGAATTCATGTCCGATTGAATAGCGTGCGAGCCAGGTGTCAGGGAGGATCCAAGGCTTCAGCAGCAATCCTCTTTGTTTCCAACCGAACCGAAAAACGAAACGAGCGCAAGGGCCTATCTTCCTATCAAATTCGCAGGTCGTCTAACCGAGGAATGTTTCGCCACTGCTTCACTGTTCGATTTTCAGACTACGGCTGTAACCTCGCGAGGGTCGTTGCACTTCCCGCTAAAGAGCTCCCGAAATGAACGCAGCAACGTTGATCGATGCGCTATCCGCGACGTTGAAAGGTGTGTTCAGTGGACGGGAAGCTGTGAGAGCGAACGTCACTAGCGTGGGCTGTCACCGCACTGTCGATTCTCTTTTCCTTGTCCTCGTAGCGCTTCACGAAACGGGGGTGAAGTCGGAGAGGAGCCCAAGCATGTCGTCGGACACAAAAAACTGACCGTCGAAAGACAGGGACGCCCCAATTCCTATCGTGGGCGCGGCTAGCTGTGTCGTCACTTCTCGGGCGAGCGCTTCCACCGTTCTCTCAACAACGACTGCAAACGCGGCGGCTAATAGCTTGAATGAAAGAGTGAGATTCGTCGTCAGCGCTTCGCGGCACTCCGAATTGAAAGCCTGTCAGCTACAATCGGACGTCCCAAATAGCACTTCGAGCTTTTTGCTGACAAGGCACGAGTGATCGCCCGCGTCGACATACAGAGTTTTGTCATTTCCATGCTATCGTATTGAAGCGTGACGCATGACAAGTAGTTCCCTCCCCGGTCGGTGGCCGCGTTCACCCGTTGATCGGAAACCCAGCTTCTGTAGCAGTTTCCAGGAAGCCGCGTTTTCTAATCTGCATTCGGCAGTGATTTCCAACGTGCGGTACAAGCGCTTTAGTTCAGCTATCACCGCCGAGGCCGCTTCATATGCATACCCCTGCCCTTGGAAGCGGGTGCCAATCCAGTAGCCAATTTCCAGAAAATCTTCGCCGTGCAGGTGGATTCCAACGACCCCGATCAAGTCCTCATTACGCCATGCACCGAGAAAACAGTTGTTTTCGTTCTGCGTACCAAGAAGTTCCAGGGCATCACGCTCTGTGAACGGCGTGGGAAGGAAATGAACGACGTTCGTGATCGATGGATCGTTGGTTAAGCGCTGGAGTGCGGTTACGTCGAGCGTGAGCAAGCGCCTGATCCTAAGACGCTTGTCCGAAACCGGAGGAAAATCTAAAAGGTTCTTATGCATGGCTTGGCACTACCGCTTGAAGGTGAGGGTTGGTTGGCATCAGCGATAGTATCTCCGTCTCACAAGTGGTTCGGCCAGGTAATGTGCCCGCTGTAACCGCAAAAGATAACACGCAGAAACCTCAAATTTCTGCTTTGCGCATATTGCGACGCGAAATGGTTACGCTCAACCATATCGCGGAGAGAAGGAAATAGAATGCACCAAGCCCCGCGTAACCGACGACAGTTGAAATCGAAGGCTGCTGCGGCATTTGCGCTTGAAACAAGAAAAGCGTGCCCGCTACGGCCGATTGGCCTCCGCTCAAGACCATCGCCCACTGACCGCCATTAGTCTTCCAACGGCGAAGCGCAGTCCCAAGCTGCATCAGCCCAGAAAAGATCGCCCACAGGCCAAATGCTCCAAGAACCCAGTTCATGTTCATAGTCAACGCCACAGCGACAGCGATCGTCATAACTGAGCTCGCCACGACATTGATCGCCTGGCTTCGATTGTGTCCCCACCCACCGCTCCTCGCCGCGTCTACAGCGTTTGCAACCGCATCCCAAGCCGGGTAGATAATCAACAGGGCTGCGGCAACTGCGAACGTCTCCTGTCCGACAGTCAATGCGGCCGCGACCCAAATCACTGAAAAAGCTGCTCGGGTAAAGTAGTACCGCTTCAGCCACTGTTCATTGCTGTTCTCGGTAGCGATATTCTGTTCTTGCACCATTGTGCTCTTCCTTGCTCTTGAATGATAAATCTCTTCACTCGATTTGTGTCAGAGGAAGCCGACGTGCTCACCAAACGGAGTGTTCTCGTCCCACTCGGTTCGGCCGATACGGTCGCTCTCGCCCGACAGGGTCCCATCGGTCTTGTCTGAAATTCCGGAATCCTGCGGTTTATCGAGCACCGCTATCTCTGTCCTATCGACCAGATCGCTCTCAACCCGTACGCGGCTCTCAAAGCCATCGTTGATAGCCCCTTGGCGCTCGGCGACCCATCGGCCGTCTGGATCAGACAGAATCGAATTAGTTTGGCTGACCCCGACCGATCGTGAAGAGGCAACAGCTGAAATCGGCATCACCTTCTGAACTCTGCGTCTGCTCATAATGGGTCACCCTTCGTTCAGTAGTAGGTGGGCTCAGATACCTGCGTACCATTCGTACCCGCGGTCCTCCCAGAAGCCGCCATTACCACCCCAGAGGGCAGCGAAGCTGTCGACCAGCTCTATGCGCATGATGTATTTTGCCTGTTTGTAACCAAGCTGCCGTTCGACCCTGAGACGCAACGGGGCACCGTGCCCGACGCTCAGGTTCTGACCGTTCATCTGGTAGGCAAGTATGGTTTGGGGATGAACCGCGTCGATTAGATCGATGCTCTCATAGTAGCGACCGCTTCCGTCTAGAGTCTTCTCGAGTTCATCGGCACAGTGCAATACGACATAGCGTGCAGTAGGTTTGAGCCCTGTCAGTCGCAAAAGACTTGCAAGCGGCACGCCCGTCCATTTACCAATAGCGCTCCAGCCCTCCACGCAGTCATGGCGCGTGATTTGTGTACGAGCCGGTAGCGCCTTCAAGTCGGCGAGCGAAAACTCTCTAGGCTGGTCGACAAGACCATCGATCTTCAACCGCCATTCCGCAAATTGGGTTTCCACAAGTGCGGCATATTCGTCGCTGTCGGGAGCGCTCGTACCGTTGACCCGAAACGACGGCGAAATGTCCTTCTCATCGAATTCACGTGCTAGGGCGGAACGCCCCTGAAGCAATCTCTGTGCCTTCATCGTAAGCTGCTCTGCCGAACGAAGGACGGTAGCGATGTCCGCATTCTGGTCCAGCAAGTCACACCCAGAAAGGGTAAGCGCGCTCGCGCTCAGTGTGCTGCCAATTAGAAAACGGCGGCGGGTGAAGAGGTTGCTCATATTTGCGGCCCGTTTTGCTTGATCGCATAGCGACCAGTGATCATGGAGCGGATATTGTTCCAAGTGCCCGACAACACGACCATCACCACATGCACTATGACAAAGATCACAAGGGCCGACGCTGTAAGAAAGTGAATAGTACGCGCGGACTGACGTCCGCCAAAGATCTCGACCAGAATGGGAAGCGCGGAATCGACACCGGGTGACATGGTCAACCCTGTTAGGATCATCAGAGGGAGGAGAACGACGATGACGGCCAGATAGGTGAGCTTTTGAAGCGCATTGTAATGTCTGGCGTCTTCCCCTTCGGGAAAGCGTAGGCGGGCGTGATCGAGAACTTCGCGACCAAGATGCCTTGGTGAGAGCTCACGCGCTGTCGGGGCGAGATCGCGCCTGAAATGTCCGCTCAACACGCTGAAGCCTAGATAGAGAGTACCGTTGAGGACAAACAGCCAAGCAAAGAAAAAGTGCCAGCGACGTCCAGACGCAAGATCCTGAAACGAGGGTATCGTTGCCCAATATGGGAAAGCCCGCTCAGTCGGCTCTCCATTGACGTTGGAAACACCAAGGACCCCGGTTGTAGGCACCTGCAATCCTGCGACACGCACGAAACCGCTTGGCCCGCTTGCATCGTCGCTGGAGCCAATTGTCAGGACGGCTGGATCGCCATTTGCGCCGTAGTGGCCCCAATAGAGTTCAGGGTGAGCATTGAATATCTGCAGGCCGCTCAGAAGAAGGAAGCTCAGGCAGAGCACATTCAGCCAATGCGTGAGCCGTGTCACGACAGAATGGCGGCGGATATACACCATTCTAGGATAGCGAACGTTGTCATTGGAGGCTGTCTCGTTCATCTCAGCGTCTCTCGTCTGCGACATCTCACGGCTGCAGCTGAAGCAGCATCGACTTGGTTACTGGCCGGAGCAGTGGGGTGGTTGCTCCGGCCAGCAAAGGCGCGGTTTACATGGGGGGAACCACGCCATTCTTGCCAACGACCACCTGATGAGCGATTGGGCCGGCTGCAGACTTTTCGGCAGTGATGAAGACGACGGCACCGGAAATAAGGTCGTCCTTGGTCGCCGCAGCGATGGTTACGACGGGCGTCCCATCTGGAATGGCAATCCGCTTTTCCTTGCCATGATAGGTAACGGTGACAGTCCGACCATCTACGCCTTTAACTGCGTCGGCGACCGTTGCATTCGTCATGCTGCTGTCGGGTTTGAGATCCCACCCGTAGCTGCCCTCGCCTGTGCCTTTCATAGCTGGCGGGAAGATCAGAACTTCGAGCGCGCCGTCGCCGCCATCGGCCTTCGGCAAGGATGCAATACCGACGAAATCACCAGGCTTGATGTCCGTAACCTTGGCATCTGCAACGCTTGCCAGCTTCCAGTCGTCTGCCAAAGCGACATCTACGGTTTCGCCTTCGCGGGTCTTCACTGTAAGCGTCGATCCACCGAAATTGACGATGCTACCGCGAACATGGATCGGAGCGGCCTTCTTATCTTCGGCATGCACGGGAACCGTAACGCTTGTTACAGAAAGTATGCTGGTCAGCCCAAAAACCAGAGCGGGCAAGACGTTCTTCATATTGGCTTCCTACTAGTTGGTAGTTTTACAAGACATAATTACACCTTGGTAGCGCTAAGCGACGAAGGACTAGTGAGCGGCGTTGGGGGTCAGTCGGGAGAGTGTCGGAGCCAATATGGTTCCGAAAACTTTCGGACTCCCGTAAGCCCTTGCCGAAAGCATCGCACCATATACCGTCGCGAGAAAAGCTTCCGCTTCGACGTCAGGTTCACTGGAGAGGGTTAAGGTTCCCTCCTTGGAGCCACGTTCCATTACGGAGCCCAGCCACGACGAGATAAAGCGAAAGAATGCAGTGACCTCAGCCGCGACTTCAGGCGGAAGAGATGGCAATTCACTGGCAAGCAAAGCACACACACAGTACGGCCTGCTCGCGTCCTCGATGCATTTCGACCAGTGGGTCGAATAGACTTTGAGGATGTCCAACGCATTTGGGACATTTTGCTCGAGAGCAGCGACGCCCGCTTGACCATCTTCCCGATACCGTTTGACCAGCTCGCGCACCAAATCCACCTTGCTGGGGAAGTGATGATGAATACTGGCCTTACGGATCCCAACCACCTCCGAGATGTCTGCATAGCTGAAACCATTGTACCCTCCATTTATGATGAGGGTGCGGGCTACAGCCAGTATGTCTTCAGCGGTGGTTGAAAGATTGCTCATGCCCCAACCTACCTTCTGATAGGGAGGGCGTCAAGTGCAAATGCTGTACGACTTGTTCTGACGGAATTGGTGAACTAAATCATAGTCCTATATCCCCTAAACCTATTACCAACGCGGGGAGCATTCTTCTTGGCCAAGCCAGCTCTGAGCTTTTTTGTCGGTTTGCAAGCAACCATTTGCAATCAGTCAGAAAGGCATGGCGTTTACAAATTCCGCCATGAGGATGTGATGCTACGAAACTCCGTCACGCGAGGGCGGCTTCCAGAGCGGCATTGCAATGGATCAACGTGGTATCGAAAACGGGTACGCCGACATTGTCTTGGTTCAAAAGCATCCCAACTTCGGTGCAGCCGAGAATTAAGCAATCGCAGCCTTGGTCAACTAGCCGCTGCGCAATCGCTTCATATGTCAAACGGCTTTTGACATCGATAACATCGCGGCAGAGCTCGTCGTAAATGATGCGATGCGTTTCTGCCCGATCATCACCTTCAGGAATGATTGGCGATATGCCACGTGCTTTTAGGCGGTCGGTATAAAATTTCTGCTCCATCGTGAAAGCCGTTGCCATTAGTCCTGGCCTGCTTAGACCTCGGTCCAGGATTGCGGTCGCGGTTGCATCCGCTATGTGTAAAAACGGTATCGACAATCGGTCAACGATCCTGTCGGCGACCTTGTGCATCGTGTTCGTAGCAAGGATGAGGAGGTCCGCCCCCCCGCGCTCCAAGCAGACAGCGTGTTTATTCAGTACACTCCCCGCTGTCTCCCATTCCGAACTGGCCTGTAGCCTTTCTATCCCATCGAAGTCGACAGATCGTATGAGGAGCTCGGGTGAATGAAGCCCGCCCAGCTTCTCGCGCGTGAGCCTGCAAAGTTCGCGATAATAAATCTGGGTCGAAGCCGCAGACATTCCACCAAGTATGCCGATTGTTTTCAATCTGATCATCCATTTCAGCGTAAACCAAGTGCGTCGGAAATCCGCCTCTCAGAGATCAGCGTTGTCCGATCTCTAACGCGCGCTTTTTTGACCGATCATAGCAAGGACAGATCTCAAGTCAGCTGCATTCGCTATGCTTTGCTATGATTGCCTTACGAGCTGTCTCAAGGTTTGAGCTCCATTCTCGCCACTGCGACCATCATCGGGATCGAGAGCCATACCCTTTCTCCGTGCTTCCCCCCGCGACGACCGCTTCACCATCCGTATAATTCATACCGTGGCCCTGTTGGATCACATCGGAGCGCTAGCCACGGCGGAGCTCATGAACTTGTGGGAGATCGTCGAGCTCTCAACCGCTCTCCCACATCGCTGATCATCGGCCCGAGTAGGACTGCCATCCTTCAGTGCTTCTCATCACACCTCTAGTCACCGAGCGAGGAATCTTGCGATTGCGTCAGCAGTTTCCTCCGGCGCTTCTTCTGGATTGAAATGCCCACCAGAAACCTCTGCGCCCTCAATTTCGGGAGCAAAAGTTCGCTTCCAGACTGCAATAGGCTTTTCGCCCGCCAACCCAAGAAAGTCGCGTCCCCAGATAACGAGCGATGGGATCGTAATCCTTCTTCCTTCAGCAAAATCGGCTCGATCAAGCTCGACATCGGGGCCTGCGCCAGCGCGATAGTCTTCGCAAAAGGCATGAATGCGCGCAGGATCTTGCCAAGAACGGCGATAGTGATGCATGGCCTGCGGGGAAAACGCATTAAGCGAACGACTTGGCACATGATCGCGCATAAGTTCTTCCAACCATTCTGCCGTGAGCAAATCCTCCCCATCTGGCCCCGCAATGGCTCTCCAATGAGGAATAAACGTCGGGTCGGTCGCTATGCGGTCCCACAACACAAAGGTTGGAAGATTATCCAGGAGAATGAGACGTTCGATCCTATCCGAATTTAACGCGAGCCGCATCGCAACGAGAGCACCACGGTCGTGACCGGCGACATCGAAACGCTCGATGCCTAGATCACTCATGACCTCTAGGCAGTCAGCCGCCATTTCCAACTTGGAGTAACGAAGATGATTTAAGCCGCCTGCTGGTGCATCCGATAGCCCGTAGCCGACAAGATCCATGCAAATGACATCGCGGGCACTGCTCAATCGCGGTGCTACCTCGTTCCAACACTCTGAAGATTGCGGAAACCCATGCAACAGCAATAGAGGTGTTCCGCCTTCACCGTATCGCCTTATGTGAAAGGTTCCTCTCGACGTCTTTACAAATGCCTTGGAGAAGCCCTCAGAAACCCTGGTGATGGCCTGCGCAGATCGATTGCTCGTATCAGACATCTCTTGCTCCATTTTTGATTCCGCAATATGTTTAGCGAACACTACACATATAGAGTTTAATCGAACAAGCGAATTATGTAATGTCGGATAAACAAATTCAGCATGGTCGGGGGCGGCCTCGAACCTTTGATATTGAGAAAGCATGCTTGATTGGGGAACGTCTGTTTCGAGAGAATGGGTATGACCGTGTCGGCGTAGCTGCTCTCACGGAGGCCATGGGCATCAAGCCTCCTAGCTTTTATGCCGCCTTCGGCAGTAAGGCCGAGTTTTTTGAGCGCGTCCTCGAAAACTATGCAGCGACAAACCTTCCGGTTGAAAGCATCCTGCAAGAAGGCCGTACGCCAGCAGAGGCGGTACGCGAAGTGCTGCTTTTCGCAGCACGGCAATACACAGAAGCGCCCCAAGCACCCGGGTGCCTTGCAATCGAAACTGCTCGATCATCATTGGATCCGCAGGCTTCGCAGTGTGCGCGTCAAGCTATAAACGCGAAATTCGATAGCATGCGGGCATTCATAGCTCTCACTCATCCGCTTAAAGCATCAGCAGTCACCGATTTCGTCGAGGTTAGCCTGTTGGGACTTTCAGCTTGCGCCCGTGACGGCTGGGATACCTCTCGCGTCGTTGAGGCTGCACAAGTTGCTGCCTCTGCCGCCGCATCTGTGTTGCGTTATGAGTAACCGCGGATCCGTCGTTGACGTCGGTCGAAAAAATGGCAGCGAAGTCTCCAAGGAAAAGCTCCAATCGCGAGACCTAGATACTAATTGGCACAAGGTTGTTGGACAGGCAGCCCGCGTTTCAAAAAGGTAAGCTTCCAACCCCTACTCACTAAGGATGCTCCAGGCGGCCGCGCGTAACCAGTTGGAAACCGCGACAACGAGCGTCAGTGTGATCTCAGATATGCTTAGACTGAGCGAGAAGCACGCTACCTCTCACCACAGTATGAGGTAACGCGCTTCAAGAGTCGATCCGATGTCAGATCATGTCAGCGACATATCCTTGATTCACTCGACAGTCGTCGCGGCTTTCTCGATAAGGTCCGCAACAGCCTTTGGCTGCGATACGTAGACCGCATGGCTGCCTTTGATTTCGACAGTCTCGCTGCCAGCTCTCTTTGCCATGAACCGCTCGAAATCTGGATTGATTTTATGGTCTTCGGTCGCCACAGCATACCAGCTGGGCTTGGAATGCCAGGCCGCCTCGGAGACAGTGGCCGCAACAGCCTTCTCATTAATGGGAACTTGCGAGATTGCCATGAAGGCTGCATCTGCTTCTGGAAGATCGGCGGCAAAGTCGTCGTGGAAAGTTGCTTGGTTGAGGGTTAGAAATCCATCACCGCTCTTGATTACGTTGTTTGTTGCGGGTGGAAACTCGCTACGCGTTTTTCCGATGTTCTCACCAGCATCGGGTGCCAGCGCGGCAACGTAGACCAGTCCACGTACTTCCGGGATATTCCCGGCCTGCGTGATAACGATCCCACCATAGCTGTGCCCAACAAGTATCACGGGACCACCAGCCTGCTTTATTGCCCGGTTTGTCGCCGCGACATCATCGGTCAGCGAGGTTTCTGGCTCTTGTACGACGGTCATCTTATACCCGTCCGTTTGAAGGATCTCGGCAACTCCGCGCCAGCCAGAGCCGTCGGCGTAAGCCCCGTGGACCAGAACGATGTTCTTGATCGGCTCTGCAGCGCCAGCCTGAGCCGCCATGCCGGTGAAGATGCCGAGTGCGGCGGCGAGCGGTAGAAATTGCTTCATAACCATTCCTTTCGATGGAGCAAAGGGCGATACCTGTAGGAGAGGATGTCGCCTCAGGTCGCGCTTAGTTTACGTAGGGTAGTTCGCTTCCGTAGTTCGCAACGTTACGCCGTCACGAGTAAGTGAACTCAAGTCGGTTTTGTGGTGGTCGAGAGGTGTATTCGCCAACGCTCGTCGCAATCACAAAGAAAAAAAGCGGCGCTATTAATCAAAGCAGTAAGCCACCACCCGGTGTTCTCGAGAAACCGCCGGACTATTTCGTCAAGAATTTAATCACGGCTACATTGAGAGCGGCACTGCATTCTTCTGGCAGCCAGTGACCGCAATCGGGGATGACAACCCCTTCGACATTCGTCCCGTATTCCCGAAGCTGGTCTACTTGCAACTGCCCCATACCGCCGTGGCCACCTCCTCCGATCGCAAGGGCTGGCATGCGCAGCTTGGTCTCAGCCAGGGGTTTATTTCGTTCTGTCGTCTCGTTCAGTGAACGGTAATATTCGAAAGACGCATTGAGAGTTTGGGGCTTCGCATATGACGCCGCATAAAGGTCGAGAAGTTCGTCGGAAAAGGCATCTCGGTTGGTTGCGTGTTCCTTGATGAAGTGTTCGAGGAACATCCGTTCGTGCCCGGTCACGAGCGTTTCCGCCAGGTTTCCGGCCGCTGCGAAGAAGCTGAAGTGCCAAACAAGCGATTCACCCTCCGGCGTGAACGCTGGAAACGCATAGATGCGATCGTCCGGGATCGGTGCTTCCATGAAGACAAGTTTGCGAATGTCATCTTGATGGGTGACAGCCATCGGATAGGTGTTCCAGATGCCGATATCATGGGCGACAAGATCGAATGGTGCAGTCGGGCTGAACTGTTTGGCGAGCTTATGGAGGATAGGCGCTACGTCCTGCCCTGCATAGGACTTTGGCGGAGTCGACTGACCAAGGCCCGGCAGGTCTACCGCAACCACGGTGTGCGTCTTTGCGAGTTCAGGCATGAGCTGATGCCATTCGTACCAGCTTTGACCAAAGCCGTGCACAAGGAACGCCAGAGGCCCTGAACCGCCTTTGACATAGTGGAGCTTTACCGAGTCGATCTCGGAGTAAGCGCTCTCGAAACCAGCGGGGACAGGGAATTCTGTCTTCGGACCTGCGTAAGCCGGACCGACCATGACAGCAGCCGCCAGGGCCACCGCTGAAAGCAGTTGCTTCATCATTCTATAGTTTCCTCGGTTGGTTTTGATGTTTTAGTGACGCCGATTGCCGGGCGGAAAACCATCGTTCTGCGCCGCGTATGCGATGGAAAAGGCTACAAGTGCCAGAACGAATACAGCGGGCGGGAATGTCGCCACGCCGCCGGTGTCGAGAAGAATACCGCCGAGGATGCTGCCGCCGGCAATGGCGGTATTCCAGACAACCACGTTCATTGAGAGTGCGATATCCGCTTCTTTGCCGGCGGTGTCTGCCAAAGCAGTCTGGAGCTGCGTCGCCGCGCCACCGAAGGTGATGCCCCAGACAGCGGTTGCGAAGAGAAGAATAAAGGGATTTGTGCCTAACAGCGCAAGGAGTAGAGCAATCAGGATGAATGCGAACAGCGCGATCAACACAGATGCCCGCAATGCCCGATCAACCACACGTCCAGTGATCCAGATTCCGACCAACGCCGCCAATCCGAAGGTCAGCAGAATGAGATCGACACGCTCGGACATGTCGGCGCGCGCAGCGAAGGGAGCAATGTAGGTGTAGAGGATGTTGTGGGCGAGCATCCAGAACAGCACGACGGATAACACGGCGCGAACACCCGGCATTGCAGCTGCCCGGCCGAGACTGACCTCGTTGCCTCCTTTTTGTCCCGGATAGTTGGGGACGGCGATGACGATCCAAACGATCAACAGGAGCGTCATGGCAGACATGACTCCGAACGCCATACGCCAGCCTGTTACGGTTCCGAGCCATGTGCCGAGCGGCACGCCTACAGAGAGTGCAATCGGTGTTCCGACCATGGCGAGCGCCATGGCACGGCCCTGCTGCTGCGGCTCGACCATGCGACGCGCGTAACCCGCCAAAAGGCTCCATGCCAGACCCGCGGCCGCACCTGCAAGAAAACGCGCTATGAGTGTCAACGAGTAACTGTTCGAAACCGCAGTCAGGGAATTGAACGCCAGAAATCCGACGACGGTCAGCAACAGCACATTCCTGCGAGACCATGTCTGAGTGAGGAGGGTCAGCGGTATCGCGGCTACAAGCGAACCGAGAGCGTAGGCAGCAACCGATTGTCCAGCAAGCGACTGCGAGACGCCGAGGCCGTTTGCCATTTGAGGCAACAACCCTGCGGGAAGCGTTTCCGTGGCAATACAGATGAAGCCGGTCATCGCCAATGCCAAAAGAGCGGCTACAGGTAACGGCTTGGCACCGAGGGCTTGTCCCGGCCGTGCTAGGTCGTGGGCCATGAGTACTCCTACTTATGTATCGATTGATACGGAAGTACGAGCCATTCAAACGCTTGTCAATGACTTATGTATCGACTATTTCATAAGTAGGAGATCGACGGATGGCACGAACTGGACGACCACGCGAATTCGACAGGCAAGCGGCGCTGGAGGCAGCGCTCACACTTTTTTGGAAGCAGGGTTATGAACCGACCTCTCTGAGTCAACTCAAAGAGGTGATGGGGGGAATTTCTCCAACAAGCTTCTACGCAGCCTTCGGCTCAAAGGAGCAGCTTTTTGAAGAGGTGGTGGAACTGTATCGGTCTACCGAGGGAAGGGTCGCCGACGTTCTGTTCGATGAGGAAACCTCGCCGCGTTCGGCCATCGAGCGATGCTTGAGACAATCAGCGAAGATGCAGACGGACCCGTCCCATCCGCTCGGTTGCCTTATCGTATCAGGAGCTAGCAACTGCGGCAGCACGGCCGATCAGGTCGTCGAGCTACTGCGGACCGTCCGCAAAAAGAACCATGAGGCGCTTAGGGGCCAGATCCGGCGGGCGGTTGCAATCGGCGACTTACCTGACAACACTGATATTGACGGGCTGACCGAGATGTTCGGCACGTTTCTAGTAGGCATATCGACCGCGGCACGCGACGGCGCAAAGAGTTCCGACTTGGACCGGTCAGTCGATCATATCATGAGGTTCTGGGTTGAGGCGTAACCTATCAGTTTTAGGACATCGGTTTCGATCCAGTTTCAAGCACCCTAACGTCTTCCACTCGCCGTGCTACCGAACTAATTGATCGAACGATAGCGTCGTACCCCGTGCACCGGCAAAGGTTGCCGCTGATTGCCTTACGTATCTCTGCCTCTGTTGGATTTGGATTGTCACGAAGGAGCTCCGCGGCCGTTAAGACCATTCCAGTCGTGCAAAAACCGCACTGAAAGCCATTCAGCTCGACGAACGCCTCTTGTATGTGCGCTATGTCGGTCCGCCCCTCGATAGTTGTAACCTCCCTGTCTTCGGCGGAAAGCGCGAGAACCATGCACGACTTAGTTACACTTCCGTCGATGTCGACCGTACAAGCCCCGCAATCTCCGGTCAGACACCCTACCCGAGTTCCCTTTAGGCTCAGGACATCGCGGATGAACTCAACAAGAAGAAGACGGGTGTCTATTGCTTGGCGCACGGCTCTACCGTTCAAACGGCAGTTTATTTCTGCTTCCATGGATTTCCCTCCAGGATTCGCTTCAAAACTCGGACAGTGACAGGCTTGGCGGCTTTCATGCGATAGGACCCATCAGCCAGTTCATCCGTCCACCCCACGGACACTTGCGCCAATGCCTCGGAAGCCAAGAATTCCGCATCCTTTTCATCAAAGGGTACATCAAGTGTCCACGCCGCAAATACCGGGCGAGCAGCTAATCCACCGACGCCAAGCGAAACGTGCTCTTTGCCATCAGAGAAGCTGCGCTGACACGCTCCCGTTACCATCGGCCAAGAGCTGGCCGAATGCTTGAGTTTGGAATAAGCGACGGCAATCACCGTCTCACACGGCACCTGAATGTGGGTCAGCATCTCATCGGGCGCGCGATCGGTCACGAAAGCGCCGCGGAAGAAGTCTGCGGCACTGACGACCCGTTTTCCCCTGATTGACTGCAGGTGAAATTGCGCCCGAAGTGCCATTAGACAGGCTGGAGCATCGGAGGCAGGGTTAGCATAGCAACATGATCCTCCGACTGTTGCCAAATTCCAAAGTCCAGGTCCGCCCGTCACCTCGCCAACCATTGCGTGCAGCAATGGCACTCGTGTGCGGATCGTTTCGCTGCGCAACAGCGCTGCGTACGTCGCCCGCGCTCCGAAGGTGACGCTATGACCGTCCTCGTCAATGCGGTTCAAATCCAAACGCACGGGATCGATTACGACTTTCGGCGATTCCCAGCCCGCAGACATGGCACTGACAAGTATAGATCCTCCACCCAATACGCGTCCGTCGGGTCCACTGTCCGCGAGGATTTGTAACGCGTCGTCGAGCGATCGCGGCATCTCGAAACGAATTGAACTCCTAATCATACCGACCTCGCCAGCGGAATAAGATCTAGAAGCCGGGGCGGAGTGGCGGGGACAATTGTCTTGGTGGAAGCATCGCTATGGAGTGCATCCGCTACAGCGTTTGTAACGGCAGCGAGGGCACCACCGAGGCCGGATTCACCAGCTCCTTTAAGCCCGAGTGGATGAAAGGGGCTCGGGGTGGACATGTGCCCGACCTTGATCGGCGGCAGGTCCGTAGCACGGGGCAGCAGATAACTCTTGAACCGATCGGTCGTAATCCGCCCGGCCTCGTCGGTCTTGAGCTCCTCCCACAGTCCCGCTCCGATCCCCATGACAATTGCCCCTTTCAACTGCTCCGTGACCAAAGCCGGATTGATCATGACCCCGCAATCGTGAACGGTTGCGATGTCGAGCACACGGACGTGCCCTGTTCCTGTATCAAGTTCGATCGCGACAGCATGTGCCGAGTAGGGGAAAGAGGAATAGGTCGCAATTCTCCCGTTGGCATCCGGCGAAACGCGTACATTGCTTGGCTGAAAACTACGGGTAGCTTCCAGCGGAAGCTGCACCCCTTTTGCTACAGTAAAGGGCTTAGTGTGCGCACCGAACGTCAAGTCCGCGAGGCTAACTCGCTCGCCAGAAGGCGCGATGGCGAAACCATTTTCAAATAGAATCTCATCGGCATTTGCACCAAGTAGATTGCTTGCACATAGAGCAAGCTTTCCCCGCAAATCCATTGCTGCAAGATGAGCGGCTGGGCCTCCGTAAAGAATGGCGCGGCTACTGGCGTTGCCTGTCCCTACAGGAACGGCATCCGTATCGCCCTGCTTGATACGCACAGACCCCGGCGTCAGTCCCAACACATCCGCAACGATTTGTGCGAGCGCAGTTTCGTTGCCGCTACCAGGCGAAGTTACACCGATGGCGAGCTCAACAATTCCCGTCGGCGACATACGAATTGACGCAGTTTCAAAGCCGCTAGGGAATGCACCTGGGCGGGCCCCACCCTCTGGGGTCAACTCAATCCCGATCCCTATACCGACCCGCAGATCAGAACCGCGTGTTGCGTCTCGGCGAGAACTCCACTCATCATAGCCAAACAAGGACTTGAGCTGAGTGATCGCGGCAGGATAGTCACCGCTGTCGACGTTTAATCCCGAAGGCAATGGCCGTGGAAGCGCCTCCGTGTGATGAACATTGCGCAGTCTCAATTCTATGGGATCGACGCCGAGTCTGGACGCAAGCATATCTATTGCCCTTTCCATGACGAGGTTGGCGATCTCCTTCCCGTAGCCCCGAATTGGTCGCCAGGGCGCCTTGTTGGTTGCCACCACAGTTCCCCGAACAGCAACATTGGCAATGTCGTAGACAGTGGGAAAGACGGTTCCTGTCACAAGTGGCATCGTCCACCCGTTACAGGGGCCAACTACACCAACGTCTGCAATGTATTCATCTTCAAAGGCAGTGATGCACCCGTCGTATGTGCTCGCAATCTTGAACCTGTGGGTTTGCTCCCGACAGTGTCCGGCGAAGGTGTCCCGCCTGTTTTCGACGTAAGCGATAGGTCTGCGAAGCATCTTGCTGAGGGCCGCGATCATCACCTCCTCCGGATGGCCTGCCATCTTGAAACCGAAACCACCCCCCATTGCCGGAGCAATGACGCGAACGTCAGTCTCCTCCAATCGGAGAGCGCTCGAGATTTGCCAACGGCTCGTATGTGGGTTCTGGAATGTTCCAGTGACGGTGAGATGCTGATGTTGCAAATCCCATGACGCCAAAAAGCAGATAGGCTCCATTGGTGCAGCGGTAGAGGGTTTGAACTCGATTTCGCCTTCCACGATCACGTCGGCACGTGAAAAAGCGGCCTGGGCGTCCCCTGCAAATATCCGATCTTCGCCGACGATGTTTGATGACCATCCGTCATGAACAATTGCGGCAGATTGCAGCAGCGCCTCTCGCCCATTCGAGACACCATCTAGTTCTTCGTAATCAACAACCACGCGGTCTGCTGCGGCTTCCGCGGCGTGTTGACTTTCAGCGACGACAGCAGCCACCGCTTGCCCAACGTATTGCACGGCCTCGACGGTTAAGCACCGACCCGATATCGGCCTGCCCGTGTAGGGTGGGGGAAAGGGGAATGCCGGTGGCGTTGGATCGGTGACTGCCTCGATCTGTCTGCCATCAATCACTGCAACAACACCTTCTACCGCCAGCGCCGCATCGACAGCGATGGACTTAATAACGCCTCGCCTGATCGGACTACGGACAAGGGCAACGTACAGCGAACCAGGAGGGATGAGGTCAGCGCTATAACGCACTTGCCCGTTTGTGTATTTGATCCCGTTGAGGCGCGATGGCGATCGTCCGATCCACGAGGTCGCCGTATGGTCCGATGTCATATCCGAATTATCTCACGACAACGGCGCAATGCCTGAACGGCTGACCGTTGATCCTCTTCATGTCGCGACCCGAACATTTTCGGTTCGCAGCGATGTTAATATTTATAAGGCCTTAGGATTTCATACGCGCCATGCCCTCGAGCGCGAGACCATAACCAAGAAGGCCTTGCATGCGGCTCCTGATCTCTTCCGTTAGGGCGACACGTGTATATCTGCGAACCAGTTTGGGTTGCAGCATTAGTTGTCGCGCCAATTCTCGTGCGCGCTCTAGGAGTTGGTCAGCTGGCAGGACTTCGTTGACCAAGCCGATGTTCTTCGCTTCCTCGGCGGAGATCTTCTGGCCGGTAAGCAGGAAGTAGCGACCACGATTAAGTCCCATCAATAAAGGCATGACAATATGCATTCCGTCGCCAGGCACCATGCCACCGGGAAAATGGGCTGTGTCTTGGAAATATGTCGTATCCGCTGCAAGGACGATATCTCCCAGCAGGGGTATTTCCGCATGTCGAACCGCGGGACCGTTAATGACTGAAATTACCGGGGCTTCGATCATCAGCAGGTTCGGAAGAAGCTGTCGGCTTTCCCAAAAAATCGGATCATAAGTCTCTGGCGTCATGATCTTGCGGTTCGGGTGCTGGCCAGGCGCAATTGCCGGACCGCAAAATTCATCACCGGTACCGGTCAGGATAATCACATCATTTGACCGATCGCGGCCAATTTCAAGAAAGGCATCTTCAAGTTCATTGTGCGCAAGAAGGCTCCAGCGCAGCGGACCACCGTCGGTGTGAAGGTGGACTTCCAGTATCCCTTCCTCACGGGTGAGCCGGATACTTTTGTACCGGTCCTTATATGTCCCGAAGGTAGTTTCTGGGCGATCAAGGTGGGTCATGGTGTCCATGAGGAGTTCTTCCTTATTGATCGAGGATAGCGACCGCTCTCGTCCAACCGGCCGAGGCTGCGTGAATCTTGACTGGGAAGCAGGATACCTTGAACCCGTGCGACGGCAGTTGTTCAAGATGTCTGAGCTTCTCGATCTGGCAATATTCCGTTTCTAGACCTGCCTTGTGCCCTTCCCAAATGATCGAAGCATCGTGATCCTTGGCATATCGCTCAGCGACATAGCGGAATGGAGCGTCCCAACTCCAGGCATCTGTTCCAACGACCTTGATACCCATTGAGGTCAAATGAAGCGTGGCGTCGCGCCCCATCCCGCAGCCACTTTGAGCGTAGTCTACTGAGCCAAATTTGGCTCCTGCTGAGGTGTTAATTACGACGATGTCGAATGGACTAGGGCGATAACCGATACGGGAGAGCTCGCTGTCAATATCGTTCGGAGAGACGATGTAGCCGTCCGGAAAGTGCCGAAAATCAAGTTTGAATGCTGGCCGGAAAAACCAGTCGAGCGGCATGTGTTCGATCGTTCTCGGAGGTCGCCCATCCGACATGACCGAGCCGTAGTGCCACGGCGCATCGACATGCGTGCCGTTATGCGTCGAAAGGGTAACCTTCTCAAGGGCGAAGGCCTCCCCTCCAACCAAGTCTTCCCCATGAAGACCCGGGTACCGCCGCTGCAACATGGGGACGGTGTCCGAATGGGCAATATAGTCGATATCGAATTCGTATCCTGGCGGATCCGACGGTACGCCATTCTCTAAGGTCATAGATATGTCAATGATCTGCATCTTATCTCGCTCCCAGTTTTTCTTCAGACACACTCCCGTGGACGAACCGCAAGCAGGATCAGCACGCCACCGAGAACCATGCCCGATCCCACGAGCCAGTTCCCCATGTCCAAGCTGCCGGTCGATGTCTTGATCCAGCCAAGCGCGAACGGGCTTGCGAAGCCTCCAATTAGGCCAAGGCTATTTACGAACGCGATGCCGCCAGCTGCCGCCGTCCCCTTGAGATATTCGCTTAGGATCGCCCAGAACTGTGGGACCGTGGTGACGATGCCTAGCGAGGCGAGCGATAGAAGAACGAACGATAGGTAGACATTCCCGTGAACAAAAATGAGACCTATAAGAGCGGCTCCGGCAATGCCTGCGGGCAAGGCGCAATGCCAACGACGTTCTAGTCGCCGATCCGAATGCATGCCGATTAAGATTGTCCCTACTGTCGCGACCGTAAAAGGAATCGCCGTTAGAAACCCGACGTGAAGAGGATTCGAAACGCCCATCTCTTTCACGATTGTCGGCAGCCAGAAGCTCATCATGTAAATCCCGCACACGAAGAAGAACCAGCTGAGCGAAAGAACGTAGATCTTAGGGTCGCGCATTGCGATCAAATAGGATGACAAGCCGTGCTTCGAGGGACCGCTCGCATTTTCAGCGTCGATCTCACCCTGAACAAACTTCTTTTCATCATCGGACAGCCAAGTCGCCGCAGTGGGCTTATCATCGAGGAAGAAGAAAACCACGATTCCGAGTAGGCAGGTCGGCAAGCCTTCAATGATGAACATCCAGCGCCAGCCTTCCAGTCCCCAGTAACCCGCCATGTCATTCATGATCCAACCGGACAGTGGGCCGCCGACAACCCCGGCCACCGCGAACGCGCTGCTAAATACGGCAATCACCCGCGCTCGATAGCGCGCGGGGTACCAATATGTCAGGTAAAGGATAATGCCAGGAAAGAAGCCTGCCTCGAAGATCCCGAGAAGAAATCGCAGCAGATAGAACGACCATGGGGCATGCACGAGCGACATGCCCATCGAGATCAGACCCCACATCACCATGATGCGTGTGATCGTCTTCCGTGCACCTATCTTCTGGAGCAGAAGATTGCTGGGTACTTCAAATAAAAAGTAACCAACGAAGAAAATCCCGGCCCCGAGTCCGTAGACCGCGTCGCTAAACGCGAGATCAGACTTCATCTGCAATTGTGCGAAGCCGACGTTTATCCGATCGAGATAGGCTAGCACATAACACGCAAACAGGAGTGGCAAGAGACGCACGTAATCCTCGCGTATATTGCAGATCCGTCTTCGGCACGCCCATCGGCGAACGTTGGAATTGTTACCCCGCTTTGGCTCATGTCTCACCCTCCTCCAAGTGCTCGACAACATCATGCCCAAACAATAGACTGATCGATCAGTCAGTCAAGCGCGTTTTTTCAATGGTCACTTGCCGCCCTTTTATTCGGACGGCAAAAGTGATGTAGTTCCACCACTGAGGACGATGTGACTTGCTGATTAGAGAAGGCGGAGGGCTGTCGCGACTGACATGTCAAATTCAATGAAAGCGAAGCTCGCAGCGGAGGATGCGCAGGTGGGGTCGACAATCGCGATCCTCGATGCTGCCGAAGAGGTTTTCGGCACTCATGGTTTCGATGGCGGAAGCATGAGGGAGATTGCGTCAATTGCAGGCATCGCGCAGTCACTCCTGCATTACCATTACAACAACAAGGGCAGACTGTATGAGGCCGTCTTCGAACGGAGAGCTCACGTAATTTTAGACGTCCGCACGCGTCAGTTGCAGGAAGTAATTGCACGGAGCGGAACTCTAGAAGACGTTTTGCACATCCTTTTTCAGCCACTTCACAAGCTGCTGAAGGAGAAGCGGGGGAGGCTCAAATTCTACGTGCAAATGCTCGCTAGCGTCACGATGTCTACGGATGATCGATCGCTCCACATTGTGAAGAAATTCTACGACCCATCCGCCGAGCACTTCATACGAGCTCTGAAGGCTGTTCATCCAAGCCTAGGCGAGGATGAAGCTATATGGGCTTACCTCTTCGCAATAGGAGCCCGCATGCAGGCACATTCTCCAACCGGTCGGGCAAAGCGCTTAGGCGCTTCAGACGATCAAGAAAAGCCCTACGAGCTCCTTGTAAACTTCGTCGCTGGCGGAATTCGGAACCTCTAGCAGGGGCTCTAGAGAGTGAACTCCGCTTTTGATCTGAGTTGCGAATGTGTGGGCGTGATGCCGACAATCGAGGTTCAGGACTACATATCCACCATGCCCGTGCGGGACGACTTGCCGGACAGTCGTGCCCCCGTATCTCAAGTAGGAACTGCCGAACAAATGAACCGTGAAATCATCATTCCCGACGAAATGCGTGAAATCGTCTCCCGGGCCGGATATGCACCGGCCGTAAAAGTCGGCGAGACCATCTATGTGGTCGGACAGGTTGGCCGCACGCTGGATCTCGAAGTCATTGAAGATCCGAGAGAGCAGTTCAGGGCCATGTGGGAAAACCTACGCATCGTACTCAACGCAGCAGGTTGTACCTTTGACGATGTCGTTGAGATGACCAGCTATCACGTTGCCATGTCGAAGCACATGAATGTTTTTCGGGAGGCCAAGAACGATGTCTTTCCGAAAGGAACCTACGCCTGGACCCGTATCGGGGTTTCAGAGCTGGCTCACCCAGGCCTACTTGCGGAAGTGAAGTGCGTCGCCGTGAAGCGACAGCACTGAACCCCGGCAGAAGGTGATTTAACCAAAGCTAGCAATACGCGTGGCTCTGCCAGAATTAGCTATTTGGACGGGCGAAAGGAAGCGGAAGCGTCGAGAGCTCTCCCTCCTCGGTGTCCGCGGCCATAATCGTCGGACGGCGGCGACAAGCAGCAAAGCCTTCATCCACCCACCAGCGTCTTGTGCCCGCGTTGCTTAGGCACGTTGCGGCTGCTATCGACTCGCGCGGTTGCTGCAGCAAACAAATCACCCGCTGAGCGGCTCCCAACACCACTTGCGATGCCGTCGTCGACAAATCGCTGCATCTCGGCAATCCTGTCCGTGCGGGTCCGGTCTCTGGGGATCAAATCTCTGACGTAATCGCTCACGTTTTAATATCGACCCGTCTTGGCTTGTGCTTCGACCCAGTCCTTCATCGGATCCGGCAGTGATACATTCATAGTTGCCATGAGTGTCTCCTTGATGCCTCAGAATACGCAAACGGTGGCAAAGTTTGTCTATCGGGCTGTGATCCAGTCATTAAGCCCTTGATGGGGAACGAACCTCTAGCCTATCGATGCTGCCTCCGCTACCTCTCTACATTATCTGCGAATTGCATCCAGAAACGCCTTGGCCGCGGAACTCATGTGGCGATTGCGATAGTAATAGAGATAGAAGCCCGGATAGGATGGTGACCAGTCCTCCAGCATCGGAAGCAACTCCCCAGCATCGATCATCGGGCGCAGCCTATGCTCCGCCCATAGCGCGATGCCCATGCCTTTGCGCGCCGCTTCCACCGCCATCTCACGGTCATTGATGATAAGGCCACCGGAAACCGTAATCGTCATCGGCACTCCGTCCCTGGCGAATTCCCACGCATAGACCTCATCAACCTCACCTTGCCGCCAGTTGATGCATTTATGGCGCAGCAGATCGCTCGGCTCCAACGGCCGTCCGTACCGCTCGATATAGGCGGGCGATGCAACAGGGATCTGCCGCAGGGAAGGTCCGATCGGGACCGCAACCGTATCCGGATGAATATATTCGCCAAGCCGAACGCCAAAATCATATCCCCCCGCCGAAATCTCCTCAAAACTGTCATCGAGCCGAACGTCGATGGTCACGTCTGGGAAAGCGTCGGTGAATGAAGGCAGGATCAGCGCGATATGGTCCACGTAGGCGATGCGCGGCGCCAGTATGCGCACCATCCCCATCGGTCTTTCCCGGCGATCATCCAGTTCGTGCGCCGCAGTCTCCAGCTCGGAAAAAGCCGATTGCAATCGCACGAGCAGGCGCGCGCCAGCATCGGTGAGCGATACCGATCGCGTCGTCCGATGGATCAACTGAACACCAACCTCACCTTCGAGCCGCCGGACAATCTGGCTCATCGCAGACGCACTGACACCGAAGGCAGCGGCCCCAATTCTGAAGCTGCCTGCCTCGGCCACGGCAACAAAGGCTTCATAGTCCTTCAAACGAGTGGATCGCACGCATTATCCATCCTGCACGACATAATCCATGAAGAATATACTCGATTGTTTACGCAGTCTACGGAGCCTAGTTTCAGGTCATCCACTGAGAGATGAGGTTTTTCACTGTGACCGAGACTAATTACTCGACGTTCAAGATCGACGCCGATGTCGGCGTTGCGACTATCACATTCAACAACCCTCCGATCAATCTCGTCTCGCCGGCGATGATCAGCGAACTGACCCGCCTTTTTGACGAGATGAAAGGCAACAAGGAGATCCGGGTTCTGGTCTTCCAGAGCGCCAATCCCGACTTTTTCATCGGCCATGCCGACCTTAACCTTTTCCTCGGCGCGCGAAACTCGGTTCCGGCCAAGTCAACTGCGCTCAATCCGCTACAGACCCTGCTTGAGACCCTGCGCACGCTGCCCCAGGCGACCATCGGCATGCTCGACGGCCGCGCGGTGGGCATCGGACCGGAATTCCTGACCTCCTGCGACATGGCATTCGCATCGGAGCGTTCGGTCATGATGCAGTTCGAGGTCGCCATGGGAGTTCTTCCCGGGGCAACCGGATCTCAGCGGCTGCCGCGACTCCTGGGCCGCATGCGTGCCCTCGAGGTCATCCTCGGATGCGATGAGATCACGGCCGATGTCGCCGAGCGTTACGGCATGATCAATCGGGTCGTGCCGCAGGCTGAACTGGCCGAGTTCGTTAGCCGTCTCGCGCGTCGCATCGCGTCCTTCCCAGGCTACGCGATCACGCTCAACAAGGTGGCCGTCGATGCCGCCGATCATCTCCCGATCCACGAGGGCCTTCTCGAAGAAACCCATACGCTGAACCAGACGCTGGTCAGCGGCGAGGCACAGCGTCGGATGAAAGCCTTCCTCGATATGGGCGCTCAGACAATCGAGTTCGAAAAGCGCCACTTCGCCGCAGCGCTCGACAAGCTGCAGGCATAAAGCGAGGAGAGAAACATGACCGATAAACTTAAACCAAGGCAGGCGATGCAGAAGCTGGCAGACGATATCTCGGCCGGCAGATGGCAAGACCTGCATATGATCTATTCGGAAGACACCGAAGTGCGCCACCCGCAGGCACGCGACCAGAGCGCACTGCTCAACGGGCGCGACGGCCTGAAGGCGCATTTCGAACGCTTCTTCTCGACAGGTGTGTCGCTTAAAGCCACACCGATCCATTTCCACGACACGACCGACCCGGAGGTCGTCATAGGCCAGTTCACTTATCACGGCCGCAACGGGTTCGGCATGGATCGCTTCGATCTCGAAGCCTGCTTTATCTGGCGCGTCCGCGACGGCCTTGTCATCGATACGACGGACTTCCTCAGCCAGCCGCTGGCGCCTCGCAATTAATCGGAGATCACTATGAGCAACACCATCAATCCTGATCAGACGACCGCCGAGCGCCGCAAGCGTGGCGACGAGATCGTCAGTCACCTGACCGACGGCGCGCCGCGTCCAGCATCGCTCGATGCGCTCGAGCGCGACTACCCTTTCCTCTCCAACGCGGTTTCCGCATTCGCCGTCGGCGAGATCTTCGATCGAACGGTGCTCGACATCCGCACCCGCCAGTTGGCACTTTGTGCCGCCTTCGCCGCCCTCGGACTTACGGACTTTCTCAAGATCCATGCCGGCTATGCCCTCAACCATGGCGCGACGGAAGACGAGCTGAAGGAGATCGTCAACCTGACCATCATTCCAGGCGGCTTCCCACGCGCAATCATGGCGTCGCAGGCGCTGTCGCAAGTCTTTACATCGCGATCCTGACTGGGATGTGCCCGAACGCATCAAAAGTGGCGACATCGACCAGATTGAGTTTTCCGGCGGCATACTCGGTGGCCTGGGAATATGGGCGGTTTATCCAGACGCCAGCACCTTCCAGGACGATTGCTGGCGCTTCTCGATATCTTGAAAGACCGTGTTACCGACCCACCGCGCGGAGGCTCCTGCAAATAGTGCAGGTGTGAGACGTTTCAGGGCCTCTTGAAGCGCGACACCTTCATCCCGCCAAACAGCATTTCGCTCGGCAAATTGAAAATGAAGTAAGGGTTCAATGGGGCCAGTGCGCTTACCGTATCGAGTCGATCGCGCTGTTGCTCGCTCATTTGCAGAGAAAGGGCGGTGAGATTGCTTGTCACCTGTTCCGGCCTAGTGGCGCCGAGGAGGAGCGAACTCATTCCCGGCTGGCGCAGGACCCAGTTCAACGCGACCTGAACCATTGACACACCAAGGTCTTCCGCGATGTCGCGCACCACGTCGACGATGTCGAAATTCCTTTCGGTGAACAGCATGCCGCCATAGGGATTGGCGCCGTTTAACCGCTCCTTATCCTCGTTCGTTGTTTCATCGGACCTGTTGGGCACGGTCGCTTCCCGGGCGGCCTCGCTGATCTTGTCGCGACCGTATTTTCCGGTCAGAAGCCCGCCCCCGAGCGGGCTCCAGGGCATCACGCCAAGCTCGAGCTCGTGGGCCATGGGAAGCAAATCCAGCTCGACGCCGCGTTCGACCAGTGACCACGCATATTGCAGTCCGATCGGACCCGGCAGCCCATGGGCGGCCGCCAGAGTGGCGATCTTCGCAACATACCAGGAAGGTTTATTGGAAAAGCCGTAGTAGAGGATCTTGCCCTGCGAGACCGCGTTCGAGAGCGTGTGCAGCACCTCTTCGGCAGGCGTTGTCTGGTCCCAGACATGCACCCAATAGAGGTCGATCCGGTCGGTGCCGAGCCGTTTCAACGAGCCTTCGATCCCCGCCCGAATGTTGAAGGCACCATTGCCCCCGTGCATGGGATGTCCCTCCGAACGCGAAAACCCGGACTTGGTGGAGACGACGATCCGGTCACGCAAACCGCTTTCAGCGAGAAACCGACCGAGCATCTTCTCGCTCTCGCCGCCGCTATAGACATCGGCCGTGTCGACCACGTTGCCGCCCGCCTCGACATAGCGGTCGAAGATCTCTCGTGCCGTCTTCTCCTCGGCACCCCAGCGCCCTGCCCCGAATGTCATCGTACCCAGCGCCAGCGGGCTGACGATTAACCCAGAGCGGCCAAAGCTGCGGTAATCGGTCATCTGCATGCGTCATCTCCTGCATTGTGTTTCAGCAGGAATTTAGTTCGTGGCGTCTATGTGGATTAGGGGCTGGTCGAGCGATGAGCTCTTGAGTAAATTTCATAAATGATCAGACAGTCACTCAACGATCTCGCTGCCTTTGCTGTCATCGCAAGAACCCGCAGCTTTACGGCCGCGGCTGCGGAACTGGGGGTGTCCACTTCGGCACTCAGCCACGCCATGCGTGGCCTGGAAGAGCGTCTCGGCGTGCGTCTTCTGGCCCGGTCCACCCGCGCTGTCGCTGCTACCGAAGCGGGAGAAGCGCTGCTGGTACGGCTTGGCCCGGCACTGGAAGAGATCGATGCGGGCGTATCCGCGCTTGCCGACTGGCGCGATGAGCCCGAGGGCGTGCTTCGCCTGACAACCTTCCACTGGGTCGCGTCGACCTTCCTGGCGGAACGGCTTCCTGCCTTCCTTGCTGCACATCCCCGCATCACGGTGCAGGTGACAGTGGACGATGGTTTTCAGAATATCGTTTCGGGCGGCTTCGACGCCGGCCTACGTTTCGGGGATGACGTCGAGAAGGATATGATTGCAATCCGGGTTGGCCCGCCACTCCGCCATATCGTCATTGCCACGCCTGCCTACTGGGAAAGACATGGTCGTCCGCAGCATCCTCGAACTCGGCGAGCATCGCTGCGTGGCATACCACAATCTCAGCGATGGAACGGTCAGTCCCTGGGAGTTCGAAAAGAATGGTAAGGAGCTACGCCATCGCGTGAACGGCCAGCTGATCTGCAATTCGTCAGATCTCGCACTCGCCGTTGTTCGTCGCGGCGAATGCGTCAGCCTTCACATGGAAGAGGATGTCAGGGAAGATCTAGCGTCCGGTTTGCTTGAGCAGGTGCTGGAAGACTGGTGCCCGCCTTTCGCCGGGATGCATCTCTACCATTCCAGCAGGCGTCAGATGCGGCCGCCGCTGCGGGCTCTGATTGACTTCCTGAAACGCGATGGGACGAGGAACGGAACAGTGCGGTCTTGAAAGGACTCGACCCGTGGACCCTGTCGCTTGGCCGATGCGTTCTCGCCGGCTTTCCGTGTGCGGGCAATCATTTGCTTTGGGAACGGCTGAAATCGGCGGCAGCGGTCCGTCCGCCTCTGGGACGCAGCGCATTGAAGCGCTGCGACGCCAGCGCCACGCACCGCGCTTCGGAAACGGAGATCTCCACCTTCAGGAGCGCGCTCCCAATACCGTCGCGATAAAGGCGCGCAGGTCAGCCAGCATCAGTTCCGGCTCTTCCAGCGCGGCGAAATGCCCGCCCCGCAGCATATCTGTCCAATGCACGATGTTAAAGGTCTTCTCCGCGAACGAGCGCGGCGGCGGCAAGAACACCGGATCGGGGAAGGCCGCAAAACCAGTCGGCACCTGGATGCGGGTGCCGGCCGGAAGCGTCAGCGAATCCTCAAACCGGGTGCCGTAGTAGATCCAGGTTCCAGTTACGAACGATGTCGGCGCGATGTAGAGCATGATGGTGGTGAGGAGTTCCTCCTCGGAAAACTTGCTCCAGATGTCGGGGGCGCCATCGGCGGTTGTCGGAAGGTCGGCCCACTTGCCGAACTTTTCGAGTATCCAGCCCGCCGCTCCGATCGGGCTGTCGGCCATCGCGACGCCAAGCGTCTGCGGACGGGTTGCCTGCTCGTGAAAATAGGCGCTCTCCCAATCGGCGATCGCGGCCCACTTGGCGGCGAAAAGACTTCTCCTCGTCGGTCGTCGGAGCGGCATCCCTCGCACACACGGTCATCATGTTGATATGGATGCCGAGCAGAGCGTCCGGTCGATCATGCGCTGCCAATGGCCGCGAGCAATGATCCGAGTTTCACGCGTCCAACTGGACGAACAGCGGCTTCAAGAATGTCGCGAATTTCGGCTTCGGTACTACGGCCGTGGTGAGCTGCTCTTGCGCGTAACGCCCGATGCGTTTCATCAGAGATGTTTCGAATGGTGACCGCTGCCATGGACATTCTCGTATCTACCGTCTTGGCGCGATATCAATATAAATAAAATGATATGACTCTTCAGGTCGTGCTCGGAAGGAAGGAAGAAACCTCCTTCTAAGCTCTTGAACGGATCCGGATCGCTGATCTTTTGGTCGCAAGCAACCGGTTCAAACAGCGAGAAATCCCCCATCGACGGCGAGAACAGCACCATTGACCATCGCCATGTCAGATGACAAAAGCGCGATAATCGCAAGGGCAACGTCACCCACCTCCGCGAAGCGTCCGATCGGGTGGCGCACCATCATCGGCTCGGACTTTGCCGGATCACTCCATGCGACAAGCGCAAGTTCCGTCAAGGTGATCGTCGGCGCGACCGCATTGACCCGAATTCCATGCGGCCCGAATTCTTTCGCGAGAACACGAGTAGCGCCTTCCAGCCCTGCCTTGGAGGCGGCATAGCAAAGGTGTTCAGTAAAACCGCGATGACCGGCGATCGAGGTGATATTGACGATCGCGCCACCCCCGCCGGCTGCCACGCGGGCGCGACCAAATTCCTGGCATGTAATAAGGGCTGCGCGCAGGTTGATGCCCATCACGGCTTCGTAACCGGCCTCGGTCATGTCGAAGCTCGATTCCAGCACATTAGTACCGGCGCTGTTGATGAGGAAATCGGCGGTACCGGCTTCTGCCATCGCCCGACGTGTCGCGGCCGGGTCAGAGAGATCGACTGCGACGGAGCGCCCACCGATTTCCTCACGCAGACTTTCGAGATCGGCCGCGGTGCGGCTTAGTGCGATGACTTCCGCCCCTTTTGCAGCCATGCTTTTTGCACAGGCCCGGCCGATACCCTTGCCGGCGCCGGTGATAATGACGGATTTTCCCGAGAACTGCATGAATGTCTCCTCCTGTTATCTGTAGAGCGGCCCTGGCTCAGGCTGAACCTGTGGCTAGCAAGGGCTGGATGTCGCCGCGGATCTCGCGGGCAAGTTTCTGCGTGGCGAGAAATGCCTTATAGCGGGCCTCGTGAAGCGCGTGGACGACTTCTCCAGCAGGCTCACTGCGCCCTGCAACCGAAGACATGGCCGGCATCGCGGTGCGCAGATCGGGATAGATCCCCGCCGCGACAGCCGCAAGCATCGCCGAACCGAGAAGCACCGGTTCGGGGCAGGCTGTCACTTCGACCGGGATGCGGGTTGCATCCGCAAGGATCTGGCGCGTCAGCGGATGCGTGCCGGCCCCTCCGGACACCGAGATGGACGAGATCGATACCCCGCTTGCCGCCTGGGTGTCGATGATCTGGCGCAAGCCGTAGCCGAGGCCGCAAAGTCCGGCGACATAGAGCGCCACGAGACTGTCCATGCCGTTTTCCATGCCAAGGCCCATAATGACCGCCCGCGATGACGGATCGGCAAAGGGCGCACGATTGCCGAGGAATTCCGGCACGACCTGTATCTGGCCCGCCAGATGCACGGCATTCGACGCGTTACCGGCAGCGTCAAGGGCATGCCTCGCCAGCCATTGCGGCAGGCCAAGGCCTTGTGCCCTCGCCTCTTCCAGCGCCCTTGCAGCATGGGGATGCAGGCTCAGCAACTGATCGATCGCTGCCCCGGCTGCAGACTGCCCGCCCTCGTTCAGCCACATGCCGGGTACCATTGCGGAATAGTAGGGGCCCCAGACGCCGGGGACGAAGCTCGGTTCAGCCGTTGTCGTCATGGTGCAGGAGGACGTGCCGAAGACATAGCCCAGACAGGAAGACGCATCCTCAGAGCCGCCACGCGCTGCCACGGTGCCGATCCCACCGGCATGGGCGTCTATCAGCCCGGCAGCAACCGCGATGCCGGGGCGCAAGCCCATCACCTCAGCAGCCTCTCGGGCGAGGCCGCTACCGAGCGGCGTGCCGGGATGGACGATCCTCTGGCCGATACGACGAAAACCCTCGTCGGCCAGATCTCCGAGACCGATCGTGCGAAAATAGCTTTCGTCCCAGCGGTCTTCATGGGCGAGATAGGTCCATTTGCAGGTGACGGTGCAGGATGATCGCTCAAAGGCGCCCGTCGACTTCCAGGTCAGGAAGTCCGTCAGGTCGAAGAAGTGCTGCGCATCTGCATAAACCTGTGGTCGGTTCTCCTTCAGCCACAGGAGTTTCGGTGTTTCCATTTCCGGCGAGATGACGCCGCCGACATAGGAGAGGACCGAGTGCCCAGTGGCGTTGATCCGCCGCGCCTGTTCAATCGAACGGTGGTCCATCCACACGATGATGTCGCGCTCGGGATGATCGGCATCACCGACACCGGCCGAGGCACCCTGGACAACCAGAGAGCAGGTCGCATCGAAGCCGAGGCCGGCGACGAATGCCGGGTCGATGGCGGCCATGGCGATGGCATCGCGAATAGAAGCGCATACCGCTTCCCATATCTGTGTGCTTGATTGCTCCACGTGGCCGTGGTCATCGCGGAAGATGGTGATGTCGTGCTTGGCCGAGGCCAGCATTGTGCCTTTTGCGTCGAACACACCTGCCCGCGCCGAACCCGTGCCAACATCGACGCCGATAAAATAGCTGTCCATACCATCCTCCATTCGACTGCAGTCGCCGCGCCAGCCATCCAGTTGGCGCGACGGTCATTTTCAAGGCGGCCTTAGACGCGATCGAAATTGGTCGGCAGCACCAGCATGTCGCGGATCGTCACGTTGCGATTGCGGGTCAACATGTATTCCACCGCGTCAGCGACTTCGCCAGGCTCGATAATGCTGCCGGATTCCTTCGCCTTGCGCAGGTTTTCCTCTGGCCAATCGGCCAGCAGCGCCGAGAGCACGGGACCGGGCGATACCTGACCGACGCGCACGCCATGCGGGATCATCTGCCGGCGCATGGTCTGTACGAAGCAGGTCACTGCCCATTTCGAGCCCGCATAGACGGGTTCCCAATAGGTGGGAAAATGGCCGGCAATGGAACTGGTGACGATGATGTCGCCGGTCTTACGCTCGATCATGTGCGGGGCGACGGCATGGACGTTCTTCATCACGGCATTGATGTTGAGATTGAGCATGCGGTCGATTTCCTCGGCCGTCGTCTCGGTCAGGTCGCCGCCGATATAGGTGCCGGCATTGCAATAGAGAATGTCGATATGATCGACCTTCTGCAGAATTTCAGGGACCATCGCGGCGCAGCTTTCGGCATCGAGCAGGTTGGTGACCTGCGCGATAGCCTTGTCACCGAGCTTGGCCACCAGATCGTTCAGTGCCTTCTCGTTCCAGTCGACCATGACGACCGTGCAGCCGTTGGCCAAAAGTTTTTCCGTGGTCGCAAGGCCTATGCCCGAGGCGGCGCCGGTAATGACGGCAATCTTGCCTTCGAGTGATTGAGCCATGTCTTTCTCCTGTGGGTTTGAAAATGGATAGAGGGATAGGTCAGCGCCATTCGCGGGCGATGTAGATGGCAAGCAGAATGATGAAGCCGCGGATGATGTCCTGGAGGTAGGGGTTGATGCCCATCAGGTTCAGGCCGTTGTTGAGGATGCCGAGCAGGATGGCGCCGATCAGCGTACCGAGGATGAGGCCGCGGCCGCCCGCGATCGCCGTCCCGCCAAGCACGACGGCGGCAATGGCATCCAGTTCAAACCCGACGCCTGCATTCGGCTGGCCCGACATCAGCCGGCCGGTCAGGATGATGGCCGCAAGACCCGCCGTGAGGCCGGAAATGACATAGACGGCGATTTTGATGCGGCCGGTCTTAATGCCGGAGAGCTTTGCAGCCGTCTCGTTGCCCCCGATCGCATAGACATGGCGACCGAAGGCTGTTCGCTCGAGAAGTATCCAGGCGAGCGCATAGATGATCACCATGGCGATGACGGGAACCGGAATGATGCCGATGCGACCAACGCCGAACCAGGAAATCCAGGAAGGCAGGCCCGAGATAGGATAGCCGCCAGAATAGATGAGGCCGGCGCCACGGGCGATCCCCATCGTGGCGAGCGTCACGATGATGGCCGGCATGCGGCCGAAGGCCACCAGCAGCCCGTTAAACAAGCCAAGCCCGATGGCGATGCCGACGCCGGCAAGAAGAGCCGCCCAGCCCGGCAGGCCGAGGTTAACCATGAACCCGGCAGCCATTGTCCCCGCCAGAGCCATCAGCGCCCCGACTGAAAGATCGATGCCGCCGGTCAGAATGACGAAGGTCATGCCAACGGCGAGGATGGCGACGATCGAGACCTGTCTGAGGACATTGAGGATGTTCGAGACGGAAAAGAAATTGTCCGACGCGAAACCCATCAGGATCGAGACGACGATCAGGCCGGCCAATGGCAGCGCCAGAGGCGAGTGGATGAGCGATTTCCAGAACGGTGCGGCTGTTGGCTCCGCCTTGCCGCCGGTGATGGCGTCCGCATCATGCGACATGTTGTGTCCTCCCGGTTGTTGCATGGGTCATGATCTGTTCGGAGGTGATCGCATCGCCTTCTACGGTTGCGACGATGCCTCCTGAGCGGAACACGCAGACCCGGTCGGACATGCCGATGACTTCCGGCAATTCCGACGAAATCATGATGATGGAATAGCCCTGGGCAGTGAAATCGCGCATCAGCTGGTAGATCTCCGCCTTGGCGCCGACATCGATACCACGGGTCGGTTCGTCGAAGATGAGCACTTTCATGCTATGGTTGATCCAGCGGGCGATCACGACCTTTTGCTGATTGCCGCCTGACAGCGTATCGACCCGCGCATGTGGGCTGGGCGCCTTGACGCGTACCTGCTGCATCGCCTTCCTGGTGTCTTCAAGCTCGCGGGCGCGGTTAATGAAGAAATGGCCGAGAAGATATTTGCCATAATTGTTGAGCGAAACATTCTGCAGGATGGGGAAGCTTGTGATCAGCCCCTGTTCCTTACGGCTTTCCGGAAGGAGGCCAATGCCGGCGGCCAGCGCTTCGGCCGGGTCGGCAAACCTTATCTCAATGCCGTTCATCCGTAGCTTGCAGCGCGTGGCGGGGTAGGCGCCCAGCATGGCGAGTGCCGTTTCCGTGCGGCCAGAGCCAACCAGGCCTGCAAAGCCGAGGATTTCGCCGGCACGCAGAGTGAAGCTCGACACTGGACCGCCCTTGGCGAGCTGCACCTCTTCGACGTCGAGCACCGTCGCTGCTTCGGCAGATATGAGTGGCTTGGCCGGAAAGCTGCTCTCGATCCGCCGACCGACCATCATTTCAACGAGCCGTGCCTGATCGACTTCGCTGACGGCACAGGAGGCGACATATTCGCCGTCGCGCAGGATGGTGATCCGGTCGCAGATCTCGAAGATCTCCTCCAGGTGATGAGAGATGAAGATGATCGCCACGCCCTGGGCGCGCAGACCGCGCATGACGTGGAACAGGTGCTCGACTTCCGCCGGTGTCAGCGTCGCTGTCGGTTCGTCGAGCACGAGAATACGGGCATCGAGTGCTAGCGCCTTGGCGATCTCGACGAATTGCTGTTCGGCGACGGAAAGCACTCTGATCGGCACGTCTAGCCGTATCGATACGCCGAGCTGCCGCATGATTTCGGCAGCGCGCTTGCGCATGACGGATCGCTTCATGAAGCCGAGGCCGTTGCTCAACTCGCGTGCGAGGAACATGTTCTCGACGGCATTGAGATATGGAACGAGCGAAAATTCCTGGAAAACGACACCGACGCCCGCTTCAATCGCCTCGTTATAGTCGTTGAAATTGCGGACCTTTCCGTCGATCCGGACCTCACCTTCGCTCGGCTTTATCAGCCCGCAGAGAATTTTCATCAACGTCGATTTGCCGGCGCCGTTCTCTCCGAGAAGCGCGTGGACCTCGCCTGCGTTGACGGTGAAATCCACGCCATGCAGAACCTCAATTTGGCCGAAGCTTTTCCTGATGCCTTTTAGCTCGAGCATTCATCCCTCCCGTTGTTGATCTGGAAAGTCACCCCCGCCCTTTCGGGCGAGGGCGCTCGGGAGGCGCTTACCAACTGAAGTCGGCAGCGTTTTCGGCGGTTACGGGGCGAACATCGATCGGCACTTCCTTCGGCACGACACGGGCGCCCCATTTCTGGGCGAGCGCCATAGCAAGCCCGACGCGCACCTGGTCACGCGGGAACTGCGCGGTGGTCTGGATGAAAGGCGTGCCGTCGGCGATTGCCTTGACGGCTTCTGGTGCACCATCGACCGATGTCAGCTTCACATCGCGACCGGAACCCTGGATGGCGGCGAGCGCACCCATGGCACCACCGTCATTGACCGAGAAGATACCTTTCAGGTTCGGGCGCGACTGAAGCATGTTTTCCACGACGCCGAGCGCGATCGAGCGATCCTGGCGACCGTTCTGCGTATCGACAAGCTTGATGCCGGAGAACTCGGCAAGCGCTTCCTTGCAGCCTTCGACACGCTGCAGGATCGGAACCACCGGAATGCCGTCGAGGATCGCGACCTCGCCTTCCCCCTTCAGCGCCTCGCCCAACGCCTTGCACGACTGGTAACCGGCATCCTTGTTCTTCGATCCAACGAACGTGTCGACCGGACCATTGGCATTGGCATCCACGGCGACGACGATGACATCCTGAGCCTTGGCAGCGTTGACCGCGGCCTCCACGCCGGCGGAATCCGTCGGGTTGAGAAGCAGAATGTCGATATTCTGCTGCAGCATGTCCTCGACGTCGGAGATCTGCTTGGCGACGTCATGGGCGGCATCGGTGACGATCACTTCCGCGCCAAGAGACTTGGCCGCCTCGTCGAGCGCTTCCTTCATCGAAACGAAATACGGATTGTTCATTTCCTGGAACGTCATGCCGATCTTCAGCTTGCCTTCCTGCGCCAAGGCAGAGCTTGCGGTCAGCGCGGCGACGGCGATCGACAATGCAGTCAATGTCTTCTTCATCTCAGTCTTCCTCCCTGTGGACGGCGACAGGCAAAGCCTGCCCGTTTCCGGAAAGCACCATGCTTTCCGAATTGTTTTCCCTAAGCGGGTCTTCGATTATCTCGTCTATTCGGCGGCTTTGAAGGCTCCGTTCGCCGCGAAAGTCGCACGGAATTGCGAGGGCGACATTCCCTTTAGTTTTTGGAAGTGCCGGTTGAAATTGGAGAGGTTGGAAAAGCCGGTCTCGTAGCAGATCTCGGCTATCTTGACCTCGGGCCGGGTGGTCAGCGCTAGGCAGGCAAGATCGACCCGAAGCTGGTTCTTGTAGCGAACGAGGGTCGTGCCCGTATGGCGCTTGAAGGCGCGAGAAAATGAACTGGGGCTGTGGCCGACAAGGCCTGCCAGATTGCGCTCATCGATATCGTCGGTCAGATGCTCACGAAGATGGGCGATGGCGCGGTTGATGCCGCTCTCGTTGATATTCGTCAGATCAAGCTCGTAGCTGAGGCTGGCCAGAACCTCGGGATCCGGGGCGGTCGCCAGAACATCCAGTATTTCCCAGAACAGCGACAGACGTTTCAATCCGCGCGCCTCGATCAGTTGCTGGATCAATGGTCGCACCGCATCGCTGGTCGCCATATCGAAGAGCAGGCCGCGATGACTGCGCTCAAGCAAAGGAGCAATGGCCTCCATCTCGGCCATTGCGGCCACGCTGTCGGCAATGAACTCTTGGGAAAACTGTATGACCAGCGAGCGTGCCGGGACGACCTCGTCCGGTTCGATTTCGGAGATCCAGTTTTGCGGCAGGTTGGGGCCGGTCATGATCAACTGGCCGGGTTCAAAACGGCCGATGTGGTCGCCGATATAAAAACGCCCTGAAGTCGCTACGACGAGATGGATTTCAAATTCCGGATGATAGTGCCACCGCACGGTCCGGAACGGATAGCCATGGGTCCATGCAGCGAAGGACTCGCCCTTGCGGATATGGACCAGTTCCAGGTCGGGTTGCACAGCGTCTCCTCCTCCGAGCGCATGATCCGCGGCAAAAATCTGCAAACCTCCCATTTTGCAAATTTCATCGCTACGGCTTTAGATAAGCACTGATTTTTGGGAGTTTCCACATCACGGTATCACTTAAACTGATACTTTTTTGACGCCTTCAGGGTGCCGCGTGCCGCTGCTTGAGTGGCATCGGACAATGCGCACCAATCTTTGGGTGATCAGACGCAGCAGCCGGATTGGTGGTGCCATGCGGTAGTCTTCACAGAAGATCGCAAAAAAAGCGGCCGGGGACGCATGATCTCGACTGTCGATCACATCCATCCCCGGCCGCTTTTGCGAACTGGCCAGACTTCCCTAAGCCTCGGCGTTACCCATAAGGATCTGCAGCTTGACGTCCGACGGGTTGCCGGCAGCGGCCCTTTCGAAGGCCTCGATGCTTTTGGCGAAATCGAAGGTCTCGGTAATCAGCGGGTTCAGGTCCACCTTGCCGGATGCAATCAGCTGCAGCGCGCGGTCGAAGATGTTGGCATAGCGGAAGACCGTCTCGATGCGGATTTCCTTAGCAATCGCGCCGGCCACATCGAATGATACCTTTTCCACCGGCAGACCAACCATGACGATCGCCCCACCCGGGCGGACGAGGTCAAATATCCCGTCATAGGCTTTTGGGCTGCCGCTGGCTTCGAACACGACGTCTGCCCCCCAGCCTTCGGTTTCCCGGGCGATCACTTCGGCGAAGCTCTCGTTCCCGATATTGACCGGCGTGATCCCGGGATACTGGGCGGCAATCGCGAGTTTCGGTGCGCTGAAATCGGAGATGAAGACGCGGCTGCAGCCACCGGCGAGTGCTGCGAGCGCCACCATGATACCAATCGGGCCGCTTCCGATTACTGCCGCGACATCACCGGGAGCAATGCGGGCGCGTGCGGCTGCCTGCATGCCGATGGCGAAAGGCTCAACCATCGCGCCTTCCGCGAAGGAAACGTTATCAGGAAGTTTGTAGGTGAATGCGGCGGGATGAACGACATAGGGCGTAAGGACGCCATGAATCGGGGGCGTCGCCCAGAAGCGGACGCTGGGGTCGACGTTATAGATGCCAAGCTTGGACGCGCGCGACGAAAGGTCCGGTATGCCCGGCTCCATGCAGACCCTGTCGCCGACCTTGAAACCCGAAACGGCCGAGCCGACTTCTACCACGGTTCCCGCAGCCTCGTGGCCAAGAACCATCGGTTCGCGCAACACATAAGGCCCGATTGCGCCATGCGTGTAGTAATGCACGTCGCTGCCGCAGACGCCAACCGTATGAATTTCGATCTTGAGTTGCGAGGGGCCGACCTCGAGCGGGAGCTCGATCTCTCTGAGGGCAAGAACGCCTTTTTCTTCAAGTACCAGGGCCTTCATAGGATGTTCCTCCTGCTCGATGGGCGCCGTTTTGCCGCGCCGCGGTGACGCCAGATCCAGCGCCTCAATCGTCGTAGGAATAACGACCGAATTGAAAAAGAAAAGTGCTCTGCAGCAATATTTGCAGCGCGGGAATGCTTCTTTCAGGTCCTTCCGCCACAATTGCGGAGGTCTCCAATAAGAGTCAATAATTGCATTATATGTCTGATATTTAATAATAAAATCGAACTATCTCCCAATCGTGATGAACGATATATCCGGCAGTCGGATGTTGTGTTGACATTTGTCGAAAACTGCCTGACAGTTGTCACATGAACATCACTGGAGGGCGATGGTTGTCGAAGTGGCCGATCAATTGTCCATCCGGACAGTCCGGTCGTCGGAGGAAATTTACGTGGAATATCTGCTCGAGGTGGAAGGTCTGAAGAAGACCTTCGGCGGCGTTGCCGCATTGCGCGAAGGGCGCTTCAAATTGGCGCCCGGCTCCGTGCATGCGTTGTGCGGCGGCAATGGCGCCGGCAAGTCGACCTTTCTCAAAATCCTGATGGGCATTCATCAGCGCGATGCCGGTTCCATTCGCCGGCGCGGTCAGGAAGTAGAGTTCTCCAGGCCCGCGGACGCGCTTGGCTCGGGCATAGCCATCATCGAGCAGGAATTGAGCCCGGTCCCGCACATGACCGCGGCGGAAAATATCTATCTCGGGCGCGAACCGTCCGGCCGTTTCGGCGGCGTCGATTTCAAAACGATGAACCAGAATGCACAGAAGCTTCTGGACCAGCTGGAGTTCGGCATCCGTCCCAACCAGTTCATGATGAACCTCTCGGTAGCTCAGATGCAGCTGGTCGAGATCGCCAAGGCGCTCAGCCATGATGCAGAGGTGATCTTCATGGACGAGCCGACTTCGGCGATCGGCGAGAAGGAAGCGCAGCAGCTCTTCAAGACCATTGAACGCCTCAAGGCGGCGGGCAAAGGCATCGTCTATGTTTCCCATCGCTTGTCGGAGATCTTCCAGATCGCTGACGCTTATACGGTGTTCCGCGACGGTTCTTATGTCGGCAGCGGCAATCTCGCCGATATCGATCGGCCCAGCCTGATCAAGATGATCGTCGGCCGGGAACTCGGCGAGGAATACATAAAGACCAACACTCCGACGGAAACCGAAGGCTTGGAAGTCAGCGGATTGACCTCCGCCGGCAAGATCGACGACATCTCGTTTTCGGCCCGCAAAGGCGAAATATTCGGTATCTATGGCCTGATGGGTTCCGGCCGCTCGGAGATTTTCAACTGCATTTTCGGCCTCGACCGCTTGGATCGCGGCGAGATCAGAATCGACGGCAAACAGATCAAGGTGCGCAAGCCGGCGGATGCCATGGAAGAAGGGCTCGCCTTCGTCACCGAGGACCGCAAGCTGACAGGCCTCAATCTCTCCGACAGCGTCAGAGGAAATATCGCGCTCGCCAGCCTGCCGGAACTCAGCCCGAACCTGATCATGAGCCGCCGCGGCGAGCAGGCTGCCAGCAAGCAGATGATCGAGAGATTCGCCATCAAGGCTGCGCGCGACACGATGTCGGTCTCCGGCCTTTCGGGCGGCAATCAGCAGAAGGTCGTGCTGGGCAAGTGGTTCCTGCGCAAGCCCAAGGTGCTGTTGCTCGACGAGCCCACGCGCGGTGTCGATGTCGGCGCCAAGCGGGAAATCTACCGCATCATCTGCGAATTCGCCGAGGCCGGTGGAACCGTGGTGATGATTTCATCGGAAATCGACGAGGTCCTCGGCATGTCCGATCGCATCCTCGTCATGCGCAATGGCCGTTCAACGGGCATTTATCCGCGCTCTGAAACCGACGCACAAGCGCTCGTGCATCTTTCGACATGATCGGATTTGACGCCCGTTTTTCTACACGAGATCGGCATGGGAAGAGGTAAGAACAGTGTCCGCCACAGAAAATAAGCCGGCAACCGCCTGGTTCGGTTCGGATAACCGCAGATTGCTCATTCAGGAATACGGCATCTTTCTCGCCTTCCTGCTGCTGGCATTTATCCTCTCGGTATCGAACGAATACTTCCTGACCGCCGGCAACATTTCGAACGTCCTGCTGCAGACCTCCATCAACGGAGTGTTGGCGATCGGCATGACCTTCGTCATCCTGACGCGCGGCATCGATCTTTCGGTCGGCTCCGTGGTGGCACTTGCAGGCATCGTCAGCGCCAGCCTCGCAACGACATCGGCGACCGCCGGTGTCGCAGGCGGCCCCTACCCTGCCGTGATCGCATTCGCGACCGGAATTCTCGTCGGTCTTGCCTGCGGCATCGTCGTCGGCCTGATCGTCTCGCGCTTCTCCGTTCCAGCCTTCGTTGCCACGCTCGGCATGCTGTCGGCGGCGCGTGGCCTGACGCTGATCTACGGCGGGGGCAGGCCGGTTCCGGCACTCATTCCGGACTTCCGCTGGCTCGGTACCGGCAACATTCTCGGCGTGCCGATGCCGGTCGTGGTGCTCGCAATCGTGTTCGCCGTCTCCTGGTGGGTGCTCAATCGCACGCGCTTCGGCCGCTACATTTATGCCGTCGGCGGTAATCCGCATGCAGCCGTGACTTCAGGCATCAACGTCACCCGTATCAAGTTCCTCGTTTACTGCATCTCCGGAGCGCTCGCAGGACTTGCCGGCATGATCCTCGCCGCGCGCACGGGCTCCGGCCTGCCACAGGCCGGCGTGGCTTACGAGCTCGATGCCATCGCAGCTGTCGTCATCGGTGGCACCAGCCTCTCGGGCGGCGTTGGACGCGTCACGGGAACGCTGATCGGTGCCCTGATCATCGGCGTCATGAATAACGGCCTCGATCTGCTCGGCATCGAATCCTACTACCAGCAGGTCCTGAAAGGCGCCCTGATCGTCGGCGCCGTCATGCTGGACCAGAAACGCAATCAGGGTCTCTGACCCGAAATCCATTCGGATCACTGATCGGTCCGACATGTACCGCGCGTCAAAACGGCGACCGGACATCCCGAGGAGGAGAAGATAATGAAGAAACTTTTGCTTGCTCTCGTTGCCACTGCGGCGATGATTTCTGCGCCGGCCATGGCCCAGGAAAAGAAATTGAAGATCGGTGCCACGACCTATGGTCTCAATGCCGAGTTCATGCAGATCTGGTCTGCCGCGCTGAAGCAGCATCCGGCCGTCAAGAGCGGTAAGGTTGACGTCACCGTATTCGACGGTCGTTACGACGCGCTGGTCCAGCAGGAACAGTTCAACACGATGATCACGCAGAAGTTCGACGCGATCATTTTCGTACCGATGGACATCGAAGCCGGCGCGACTGCCGTTCAGATGGCACATGACGCCGGCATCCCGGTCGTCGGCTCCAATGCCCGCGTCAACTCCGACCTCCTGACATCCTATGTCGGCTCGAACGACGTGGAAGCCGGCCAGCTCGAAGCCAAGGCCGTTCTGGACAAAATGGGCTGCAAGGGCAATGTCGTCATTATTGAAGGTCCGATCGGCCAGTCCGGCCAGATTCAGCGTCTCGAAGGCAACGAGAAGGCGCTGGAAGCATGCCCGGACGTCAAGGTTCTGGAAAAGCAGACCGGCAACTGGTCGCGCGCCGAAGCTCAGACACTGATGGAAAACTGGCTGACAGCGCATCCGGGCCAGATCAACGGGATCATCGGTCAGAACGACGAAATGGCCCTCGGCGCGATTGAGGCCATCAAGGCTGCCGGTCTCAAGGTCGAAGACTTCGCGATTGCCGGCGTCGACGGCGTGACCGATGCGATCAACGCGGTCAAGCGTGGCGAAATGGCTTCGATCCTTCAAGATGCCAATGCACAGGCGCAGGGCGCTCTCGATGTCGCCATCAAGGCCGCCAACAAGGACTATCAGCCTGAATCGGACATTTGGACCCAGTATCCGGACATGAAGTGGGCCGATGGCGCCGAGAAGGACTATCTCGTGCCGTGGACCCCGGTCTCTGCCGAAAACGCCGACAAGCTTCTTGAATCCCGCAAGTAATTCACTCTGCTTCCGATCCAAGGAAGGGGCGGTCATCGCCGCCCTTTCCGCCTCCGTCGCAAAGGCTTGAAGACATGACTGATACTGCCCCCCAGATCGACCTCAACTTCCCCCTCACCGGCAAGATTGCCGTCGTCACGGGCGCTGCTTCCGGCATCGGTGCTGCAATCTGCGACGCGCTGACCGAAAAGGGCGCGACCGTCGCGGTGCTCGACCTTAACCCCGAACTGGCACAGGCCAAGGCTGCGGCGCTCGGAGGGACGGCGAAATCCTTCGTCTGCGACGTCTCGCAGCCGGCCTCGGTCAACAAGGCGATCGCCGATGTCATCGCCGCCTTCGGCCGGATCGACATCGCGGTCAACAGCGCGGGCGTCGTTTTCCTCGCTCCTGCCGAAGACCTGCCGCTCGACTACTGGGACAAGACGATCGATATCAACCTCAAGGGCACCTTCCTCGTCACCCAGGCGGTCGGTAAGGCGATGATCGCGGCCGGCAACGGCGGCAAGATCATCAATCTCGGCTCGCAGGCGGGAACCGTCGCCATCGAGGAGCACGTCGCCTATTGCGCGTCGAAATTCGGCGTTATCGGCATGTCGAAGACATTCGCGGCCGAATGGGGCAAGCACGGCATTTGCGTCAACACCATTTCGCCGACCGTCGTGCTGACGGAACTCGGCAAGAAGGCCTGGGCCGGTGAGAAGGGCGAGAACGCCAAGAAGCGTATCCCGACCGGCCGCTTCGCCTACCCGCAGGAAATCGCAGCCGCAGCCGTATTCCTGGCGTCCAGCGGCGCGGACATGATCAACGGCGCCGATCTTCTGATCGACGGCGGCTACACCATTCTCTGAGGACATCCCATGCAGCGGTTCGTCAATAATCCTGATCTCGTCGTCGAAGATACGGTCAAAGGGTTTGTCAAAGCCCATTCCGATATCGTCCGGCTTGCAGAAAATCCCCGCGTCGTCGTCGCGAAGAATGCGCCCATCAACGGCAAGGTCGGCATTGTGACAGGTGGCGGTTCGGGCCATGAGCCGGGCTTCATGGGCTATACCGGCAAGAACATGCTGGATGCCGTGGCGGTCGGCGAACTGTTCTCCTCGCCGACGGCCAAGAGCTTTCATGACGCGTTTCGCGAAGCCAATGCGGGCGCAGGCGTCGTATGCCTCTACGGCAACTATGCCGGCGACAATATGAATGTGAAGATGGCGATCAAGCTCGCCGCCAAGGAAGGGATCGAAGTTGCGACCGTTGTCGCCAACGATGACGTCTGCTCCGCACCCTTGTCCGAGCGCGAAAAGCGCCGTGGCGTGGCGGGCGAGATCTTCATGTGGAAGATCGGCAGTGCCAAGGCGACGCAGGGCGGAACACTCGAAGAGGTGCGCGTCGTCGCGCAGAAGGCGATCGACAACTGCCGCTCGATCGGCGTCGGCCTCGGCCCCTGCACCCTGCCGGCGGTGGGACATCCGAACTTCCAGATCGAACCCGGCACGATGGAAGTCGGCATCGGCCATCACGGCGAGCCCGGCGTGCGCGTGGAGCCGCTGAAGACGGCGGAAGAGGTCGCACGCGACATGGTGAAGATCGTCCTCGACGATCACGACCTGCCGAGCGGCACGGAGGTGGCCGTCCTTGTATCCGGTCTCGGCGCGACGCCGCTCAACGAACTTTATATTCTGAACGACACGATCGAGACCGAGATCACGAAACGCGGTCTGAAGGTCTATAGGACCTATGTCGGCAACTACTTCACATCGCTGGAAATGGTCGGGGCAACCCTGACCGTCATGGCGCTCGACGACGAAACCAAGCCGCTTCTCGATCTCGAGACGCGTTGCACCATGCTGCTGTGAGGAGCCGCGATGCAGACTTTCAACAACGCTTCCGCCGGAGATATCGTCTTCTCGCTTGCCGAACGCATCATCGAGAACCGCGCCTATCTGAGTGAAATCGACGGCAAGATCGGCGACGGCGACCACGGCGTCAACATGGCCAAAGGCTTCGGCATGGCGGCCGAACGGCTGAAGGGCAAGGACGTGTCTCTGGCGAAGGCCTTTGATACGCTTGGTACGCTGCTGATGACCGAGATCGGCGGTTCGATGGGACCTCTTTACGGTGTGATGTTCACCGAATTTGCCGAAACCCTCGAGGGCAAGGATGTCATCGATGCGGCCCTCTTTTCGAAGATGCTGCGTGCGGGTCTGTCCGGCATACAGTCGATCGGCTCGGCCAAGGTAGGGGACAAGACGCTGATCGACGCATTCGTTCCGGCAACGGAAGCGTTCGATGAAGCGACAGCCGGTGGCAAGCCTTTCGCTGAGGCTCTTGCCGCCATGACCGACGCTGCCGAAAAGGGGCGCGATTCGACCATCGACCTCGTCGCCAGGATCGGCCGGGCCAGCCGCCTTGGCGAACGCTCGCTTGGTGTTCTCGATGCCGGTGCAACGTCCTGCGCCTTGATTCTCAAACAAATTGCGACAGGCGTGAGCGGCAAGCTGCAGGCGGCCTGACTGAACCGAACTTCTCCCAGGGCAACGCGGCCTGTCCATATGGGCAGGCCGCGGACCGCGTGCTTGAAATATGTAGCCAATGGCGACATCTTTCCGGGACATCCGGAAAGCTTGAATACCTCGGCCCGGAATTGACAGTCGGGAGCTCGTTTCGGATTGGCACCAATGAAAACCCAGCCGCTCGGTAAGGCCAATGCCGGCAAGAGTGATGTCGAGCATGCGCCCGAAGGCATGCCTCTGCGTTACGGCGACGATGCTCTCGTCTGGGCCTGTTGGCTCTATTACGAGGACGGTCTGACACAGGGCGATATAGCGTCTGCCATGGGCGTTTCCCGCGCCACAGTTAACAGCTATCTCGCCGAAGCCCGCGAACGCGGCATCGTCAACATCGCCATAGAGCCCGCAAGGCTTGCATCGCTGACCATCGCGCAGGAATTGAAGCGGCATTTCGGGCTGGTCGACTGTCTCGTCGTTCCCAGTGAGGAAACAGGAAAACCGCTGATCGACCGGATCGGTGCGGCCGGCGCCCAAGCGCTACACAGGCTTATAAAGTCAGGCGATACGGTGGCCGTTTCCTGGGGACGTACGATGCTGTCCATTGGCGAGGCTGCAAGCGTTTCGGGCCTGCAGGACGTGACCGTCATTCAGGCGGCGGGGGGCACGCGTGCGAGCTTCACCTACACGCCGGAGCTTTGCGCGGCGGCCGTCGCCGGAGCCGTCGGCGGCAGGCTTGTCAATATATCCGCGCCCGCGATCGTATCTTCCCGCATGGTGCGAGACGCATTGCTTGAGGAGCCATTGATCGCTGATCAGTTGGCCGTGCTCTCCGGTGCCAACAAGGCGCTGTTTGGCATTTCTTCGCTGCGTCCCAACTCGACGATCCATACGAGTGGTTTCTTTGAGGAAGTGTCGCTGCAGGACTATCTCGCAAAGGGAGCCGTCGGCGCAGTATCCGGTCGGTTCATCGACGGCCAAGGGCGCCCTGTTGCCGGCCCCTTGGACGAACGGATCATCGCCATGTCCCTCGACATGCTGAAGTCCGTAGATTTGCGCATCGCGGCCGCAGGCGGCTTCGACAAGGTGCCGGCGATTCTCGCCGCTTTGCGCGGCGGCTTCGTCAACGTGCTTATCACGGATGCAGCGACCGGACGCGGCATTCTGAACGCAGATGGCGTGACCGTGGTCGACCAGAAGCTGGCGCAACGTCCTCGGTCGGAGAATATGAGGTTCGAAGGAACGCGCTCTCGCAGTCGGGTGAAGAAATTTCTCAACGACCCCGATCATGTGGTCGAGGAGATGCTCGATGGGGTCGTAAGGGCGCACCACAAGTATCTCGCGCCTGTCGGTAAATCCAATCGGGCATTGATTGCGAAGGATGGCCCAAGGCCAGGCAAAGTCGGTCTCGTTATCGGCGGCGGTTCCGGCCATGAGCCCTGCTTTCTCGGCTATGTCGGTAAGGGGCTCGCAGACGCGGCTGCCGTCGGCAATATTTTCTCCTCCCCTCCTCCCATGCCGATTCTGCAATGTGCGAGGGCGGCTTCGGGAGACGCCGGCGTCCTTTTCGTCTACGGAAACTATGCGGGCGACGTGATGAATTTTGAGATGGCTGCCGAGATGGCAGAGGCAGAGGGTATAGCCGTACGCACGGTGTTGACGACCGATGATGTCGCCTCGTCATCGGCAGAAGACCGCGACGGGCGGCGCGGTGTCGCCGGCAACTTCTTCACATTCAAGATCGCCGGTGCAGCCTGTGATCGCGGCCTTTCCCTCGATGCGTGCGAGGCACTGACGCGCAAGGCCAATGCCCGCACCTTTACGCTCGGCGTGGCACTCGAAGCCGGCTCCATGCCGCAGACGCGTCGCCCGAGCTTCGAGATAGGTGAGGACGAAATGGAATTCGGCATGGGCATCCATGGCGAACGTGGCGTCAGCCGCGAAAGGATTGTGAGTGCAGACGCGATCGCCGACAAGATTCTCGACCGCATCTTCCATGAAATGGGTGCTACGTCAGGCAGTCAGGTTGCCGTTTTGGTAAACTCCTTCGGCGCAACTCCGTTGATGGAACTCTATATCCTCTTCAGACGCGTCGAGCAGAGGTTGAACTCAAAGAAAATCGAGATCGAGGCGAACTGGATAGGTCACTACTGCACCTCTTTGGACATGGTCGGCGCCTCGATCTCCATCATGCATCTGGATGATGAACTGACCGAACTTCTCCATCATCGCTGCGATACTGCGGCCTTGAAAATTGGGTAAGGCAGTTTGTCACTTTGAGGGTGCGACAGTGGGAGGGGAATGGTGCAAGACAATGAAGCTCGCTTGCTCAGCCGAATGTTCAACAAGATTTCCGAGGCGATGGCGAAGGAGAAGGATTACCTGACCGAGCTCGATGAGGCGATCGGAGACGCCGATCACGGCATCACGATGTCTCTTGGCTTCAGCGCTGTTGCAAGCGAACTGTCGCGCAGCGATCTCGACAGCATGAGTGCTGCGGAGGTAATGGCCGCCGCCGCGGCTACATTTCTTGATGCTGTGGGCGCGTCCACGGGTCCTCTTTACGCGACCGGCTTCGTCAACGCGGCCGATAAGATGGGTGTGGAACGACCTCTTGATGCGGCCGGTCAGGTGGCAATGCTAAGAGCCATCACCTTCGGTATTCAGCAGCGTGGCAAAGGACTGCGCGGCGACAAGACCATGCTGGATGCATGGATGCCGGCGGCCGACGCAGCAGAGGCGAAAGCGGGTGAGCCCGGCCAGATATGGTCCGCCGCCTGCGAAGCGGGCGAACTGGGCGCGAGAGCAACGCAATCGATGATCGCGCTGCGCGGTCGCGCTGCAAGATTGGGCGAGCGTTCGCTTGGGCATATCGACCCGGGCGCTGCTTCAGCAGTCGTTATCCTCAAGGCGATGCGGGACACTTTCGACGAGAAGGCAGCTGATTAGCCACTCACGCATCAGATTATCCACCAACATGTATGAAATTGGTGGGGTCAAGCGATACGTCAACGGAAAAGAAGCATCGATGATATTGCAGCCCGACCAAGGCCCTTGAAAGGGTTCGAACGGTCGTTCGGCGGGATACCGACTTTGATCACGATCACACTTAGCAGAACTCACTTTTGTAGTCGCAGCGCGTAGCGTGTATGCCGACGTTCACCGGTGCGCGCAAGTGCACCGATTTCTACGAGCTGCTGAAGGTCGCGGGTGGCCGTAGCGCGGGATGCGGCTGTGATCGAGATGTAGTTCTCCGCACTGAGGCCTCCCTTAAAGCCCGCTATGCCCGCCTTTAAAAGGCGCGCGATCACCTTTTCTTGTCGCTCGTTCAAGTGACCACGAACGCGGTCGTAGAACTTGGCTTTTTGAATGAAGAAATCTATGCGCTCAAGTGTCGCCTGTTGGGCAGCAAGGATCGTTTCCGAGAAAAAGATGACCCAGCCGGTGATATCAAGCGTGCGTTGGTGTCGCTCAAGTTCGGAGTAGTAGGTCTTCCGGCTCTTCTCGATCGTGAAAGCGAGTGAAATGAGGCTTGGTTGCCCAATGTTTTGCGCCAGAGATTTCTCGGCGAGCGCGCGCCCAATTCGGCCATTCCCATCCTCAAATGGATGAATACTTTCAAAGTAAAGATGACCTACTGCAGCGCGCGTCAAAGCTTGAAGCGGCGTTGGGCCGGCTGGCCCGGATTGATTGAACCATGTGATGAAGTTCTTCATCTCAGCTTTAACCTGGCGAGATGGGGGAGCCTCAAAATGGATTGTGGGCTTATCCAGTCGACCTGACACGATCTGCATGGCGTCTTCATGCTCGCGGTAATCACCAATCGTCTCAATGTATCGATTTCCGGCCATCAGCATTGAATGCCAATGCGATAATCCCTCATGCTGCAGCGGCGCATGCCAGTTGCGATAGACATCTGCCATCATTTCTGCAATTCCGCGCTCTTGGGGGCGGATCTGCCTATCGTCAGTGTTGAGCCCGAACTGCCGGCGGAGTGAGGATTGAACACTCGCGCGATCCAGAAACTCCCCCTCGATCTCCGAGGTCTTGATCGCTTCGTCGCTCAGCAACTCAATGCGAAGTTGGTTGCTGTCATCGTCATTGAAATGTCGAACGGCACCTATCACTTCGCCGGCGGACTGCAGAAATCTCTGCTCCATTGAAGCCAAGCTTGCGGTGTCATACCTGAAACTCGGCCAATCGGCGTTCTGCCAGTTCCATTGCATGAGTTATAGCTTTCCTCTCTATGCCTCACAATTATCTGCATTTATGAGCTATGGCAAGATTGCCTATGGCTCAGCGGCACAGCCTCGCGTGCTGCATCCGAACAGCGGCGCCCTGCAGGAAGCTGCCGCCACGCCAAACATACTTTGCTGCGTGTGCCCCGATGTGTTGCCAGTTTCGATATCCTCCGCAGGATCAAGCAGCGCTATCGACTTTCGGAAGGATATTTCAAAAATAAGCTGCCGTCGTCATCTTTGCTTAAAATTTGATCGAATAGCGATGGCCCTCTTTCAGGAAAGTTCGGTTAGTTCGCACTCCACGCAGATCATCTTGCGTGAGCTGCATGATGTTCTGGCTTGTCGGCGGGATACCTAAGGTTAGCCAAATGCATCCGCAGATCTTCAGCAATGTCGTGATATGCGGCTCCTTCATACTTCCGGGAAGGATAAACGCCGAAAACCTGGGCGAAGTCCTCGATATGGATCCGCTCACCAGTGGTGCCACGATCGAAGCGTTTGACGAGCAGGACTTTTCCATCGGACAGCGTTTCGAACTCTTTTGGTATGCCCTCAAACGCCGATTGCTCGACGAGTTCCCGTTCCGGCACCTCCATGCCGATCGCTTCCGCCAATACAAGATTGGCATACTCGTTTTCCGAGACGCCAGGGAAAGAGGTCGACGGAAACTCGGCGATATACGAACCCTGCTCGTCGCCCAGTGGCAGGGTCAGCCGCCGCCCTTTCCCGTGTTCTTGATGCCCGAGAGCTTCATCTGCACACCGGCAAGCGAGAATCGGGCTTTCGGCTTGGGAGCGGAAATATTCTCCTGCCGAGCGAATGCTCCGTCACCCGGCACGACGCGGACGGCACCCGGCAGGTCCGCGCCGAGTGCGACAAGGAGATCAAAATCATTCCCGGCCCGAACACTACCGGCGTGGTACTTTTCCATTGCCTCGCGCAATTTGTCCTCTGGGAGAAGATTGGCGAAGAACGATGGTAAGGCTCTGGCAACTGGCTTCGGGTCTTTGCGCAAGCCGCCGCCGACTGCGCGAAAAGACAGGCTGAGTACAGGAAGTCCGCCTGTCGCACGATAGCTATCTTCGAAGCTGAACGCGTTGAAATCGCCGGGCGTCCGTACGATCGTGCCGACCTTCAAGTCGTTCAGCAGCACGTCAAGCGACGAGACTGACCTCGGATTGGGGAAAGCCTCAGTCACCACGTTCACCGTCTGGATTTGCAACGAATGCGGGAAGATCATCGAAATCGTCGTTCGGCCGCAGCGATGCATCGACGGCCGGCACCATCGCCTGCGGGATGAGCATCAGCTCGAGCCCAATAGCACGTGCGATGTTGATCAAGGTCGTCGTGCGCGCGGCGCTGCTTCCGGCTTCGATCTCGCGATAGCGGGGACGCGATATCCCCGCCATATCGGCGACTTGCTCGTGGGTCAATCGCTTGGCCTTGCGCGTTGCCTTCATCAATGCATCTGACTCGGAGCGTGCCATCATCCTTTTCCGTCCGGTCTTCATAGGACTGGTGAAAGAACTAGCAAAATCATCGCGGAGTCAAAATAAAAGATACATCTACGGACCATTTTAAGAAATATGATCCGTTCACAGATCATTCGCGGGGTTTGCATACACGAGGCGAGGCTCCACACCATACATGCTTCGTTAAACACCGCCGCTTATTTCCGCTCGCCCTCGGCCCTGGTGCCGCCTGGTGCCGCCTGGTGCCGCCTGGTGCCGAAGTGAAATGGAATGAGCATGCCCAAACACGATCTTTCATCACGTCTTTTTTAACGAAAAATTTCGGAATTCTGCGAGGTGCGTATTGCACCGATATCTGCAAAGCGGGCGCTGGAGAATGTCCGCCCCTACCTGATCAGCCTGATCATTTACCGAAAAAGGTCTCCGATCATGAACGGCCGCCGCGACTGGGCCGAGATCGGCGAGGCCCGCGGAATCGCAGACCCAATGACGGCTAACCTAAAGAAGCAAATGCGACCAGCACTGGATGCAACTATGCGATGGCTGAAGGTGCCGCCTATCTTAGACGACATGTTGCCGGCAAAGAGTAAGCCTTCCGACCTCGGCAAACTGCTATCTCAAAGAATGCGGATCGGCGCTCCGTCGAGCCAGGCGAGGATGTTTTCTACGGTATCGCTGTAGAACACCCGATAAGAGTTTTCGGTCACAAAGCCAATGTGGGGTGTTGCGACGATGTTCGGCAATGAAACAGCAGGATGTTCTGCGGCCACCGGTTCTCTGTTAAACACATCCAAGGCGGCTCCAGCGATGATGCCGGCTTTCAGAGCCTCAATGAGAGCAACCTCATCGACGAGAGGAACGCGCTCAAGCGCGGTGAAAAACGCATGACGTACTATAGCCGGCCCTTTTTAAGCTGTTGATGGGATGTGAACGAGAGGCGTGCTTAGGCAAATCAAACAACTTATTCCAAATGTTGGTCCCTCTTCGGGCTGCTGAGGTCTCATCATCAAACGCACGCGTTAGATGTTAACCTCACCGACCATCTCGCAGCTTGCCACGCCGCTCGACGTAATTAACCAGACGGACCATTGGCCAGAGAAACGCGAGATAGATCAGAGCCGCGCCGATCAGAGGTGTGGGACTGGCGAAGAACGCCTGGGCATCATTGGCTTCCTTCAGCAGTTCCGGCAGGGCGACCGAGGAGGCGAGCGATGTATCCTTGAACATCGACACGCAATTGCTGGTGGTCGGTGGGATGACCAGCTTGATCGCCTGGGGCAGAACAACCTTCCGCAGCGTCGTGACGAAGGAGAGGCCAAGCGCATGCGCGGCCTCGAACTGTCCCCTGGGTATGCTCTCGATGCCGCTGCGGAAGACCTCCGCCGAATAGGCCGACATGACGAGGGTGAAGGCGAGCGTCGCCGAAACCCATGCCGACAGGCGTAGACCGACGAACGGCAACGCATAGTAGATGAGGATCAGGACAACCAGCAACGGCACCGCACGGAAAATGTCGATGAAGCCGATGGTGAGCCAGCGGACCGGACGGGGAGCGTAGAGCCGCAGGAGACTGATGAACATGCCCATTGGAATGCCGAGGCATATGGCCAGGACCCCGAGCAGCAGGGTGTTGATGACGCCACGAAGGAGCGCAGGAAAGGCATCGACGAAGACGTCGATATTGAAGAAGGTATCGATGAGGGTCATGGGCGTCCGGGGAGAATCGTGAACTCGAGTTCAAGCCGGCGGAACCATCTCCCACCGGCCCGATCGACGTTGGGCTCGTGCTTGCCTGTGTCAGCCCTTCGGCACTTCCGCTTCCAGCACCGTGGATGACTGCTCCGGCGCATCGGTGCCAAACCACTTCTTGTGGATGGCCTGCATGGTGCCGTCCTTCTTCATCGCGGTCAGCGCCTCGTTGATCCTGTCGAGATAGGGAGAGCTCTTGCCCATCATCATGCCGTATTGCTCGCCCGACTTGATACGCTCCACCACGCGCATGCCCTTCATCTTGGTGAAGGCGTATTCCATGTTCGGAACGTCGCTGGTGATTGCATCGACGCGTCCGGCAGAGAGGTCCAGCAACGCGTCCTGCGGACTGTTGTAGCTCTTCACCTCGGCAAAGCCGTACTTGTCCATGTTCTCCACCAACCACTTATGGCTGGTCGAACCGGAGTGCGAGCCGACGACCTTGTCCTTGAGGTCCGCGAGGCTGTTGATGGTGTCGCCGTTCCTCGCCGCAATCCCCATGGCGGAGTCGTAATAGGGCTGGGTGAAGGCCTGCGAGGCGAGGCGTTCCTTGGTGATGGTGATCGACGAGATCGCGACGTCGATACGGCCGGAACTTGTGGCCGGGAAGAGCGGCTGGAAGTCATAGCCTAGGATATCGACCGTCATGCCGATGCGTTTTGCCGCCTCGGTGACGATATCGACCTCGAAGCCTTCAAAAACGCCGCTGACGTTCTTGGCTTCGAATGGAGGATTGTTTGGGTAGGAGCCGACATTGAGCACGCCGTCGGCGTTAGCCATGACGGGCATCGCGAAGATGCCGGCGACAGCCGATACAATGAGAATGCTGCGACGTTTGAAGTTCATTTTGTTTCCCTCTGGTTGGTCCGGCCCGGCTCCTCCCTTCCCACCGGTTCTGTCTTCCGCCAGTCCTCCCAAACGGGCGTCATTGCTTCATTCCAGATGCCCTCGATCCCGCGGACAATCGTGGATCATGGGTAATCGCGCATCAGTTCCTGAGCGCTTCGACAACCCTCCCGATTGCCGTGTCGAGTACATTCAGTCCGAAGTCGATCTCGTCTTCAGTTGATGTGATAGGTGGTGCCAGGCGCAGGACGCCGGATGTGTAGGCACCGGTGATATTGGCCGAGAGGCCGAGATCCAGCGCGATCTGCGTGACCTTTTGGGAAATCGCTGTGCCTGTCTGTCCCGCCTGGGGAAGAAATTCCACGCCGAGCAGCAGCCCACGGCCGCGAACGTCGCCGATGCATTCGTGATGCTGCATCAGGTTCTGCAGACCTTTTTTCAGGCGGGTTCCGAGCATCGCTGCACGCTCGACCAGGCTATCGCGCTCGATGATCTGAAGCACTTTGAGGGCGACGGAAGCCGGCAGTGGATCGTTGACATGGGTCGTCGCAAACATGAAACCGCGTCTATTGGCGATCTCTGCGATCTCATCGGACGTGGAGACCGACGACATCGCCATGCCCGCGCCGAGCGTTTTCGACAACAGGAGAATGTCCGGCACCATCTTGTCACGCTCGAAGGCAAACATCTCGCCTGTGCGCCCGAGGCTCGTCTGGGCCTCGTCGACGATCAGCAGCATGCCGCGACGCTGACAATGAGCCTTCAGGGCAGCAAGGTAACCGACAGGAAGGTCGAGGACGCCGCCTGTGCTCAGGATCGGCTCGGCGACGAAAGCTGCAAGGTTTCCGGTCGATTGGCGATCAAGCAGCTCTAAGCTGTCGTCGAGCTCCTGCTGCCATGTCACACCGGGAAAGCGTGGGCGGAACTGATTGGGTGCGGGGATAGCGAACGCGCCAGGCATCAGTGGCCCATGGCCACGTCTTCCAATCGAATAGGTGGCTGACGCCGCCGCACCGGTCGATCCGTGATAGGATTGGGCGAAGCCCACGACCTCCCATTTGCCGGTTACCACCTTGGCCAGACGGATGGCCGCCTCGACGGATTCGCCGCCGGTCGAAAGGAACATCGAGCGTGGAAGGTCTGGTACGCGTTCAGCCAGTGCTTCGGCCAAATCCACAACTGGCTTCGACAGCATCATGCTGAGGAGGTGGTCGAGCCGACCTGAAGCCTCGTGAACGGTTGCGACGAGCTCCGGATGAGCATGGCCAAGCACGGAACTCATCTGTCCGGAGGTGAAGTCGAGGACACGGCGGCCCGAAGCGTCATATAGCCAAGAACCCTCGGCGCGTTCGGGAATGAAGGGCGTGAAATCGCCACCCAGCCCCATGTAACGCAGCAGGTACTTGTTGGCCTTGATTGCGGTTTGCTCATCAGCATTCATTGACGAAATAAACTCTCTTGTTCGTGTTGTCCCCGACGACAAACGCGTCTTCGAGATCCGATTTCGAGAGAGTATCGGGAGAGCGGCACATGAAAAGCGCAAAGAGTTCGTCCCAATTGACAAGAAAAATTCATCATTGGAGTCTGCTACACAGACGGTACCCACGTGGGTGTCAGGCGGCTGGAGCGCCCTGGTTGTATCGCAGACATAGCCAAGTCAGTCAGTTGCCGGTCTACGCGGCATTCATCAGCCATTCGATGACGGCATCGACAGTCGCGCTCGGTCTTTTCGTCGATGGCGTGAAGATCCAGTAGCTTAGTCCCGGACGGTCTAAATGTGGAAACGGCGCAACAAGTGCTCCGGCCCTTACCTCTCGCTCTACCAGGATGCTGCTCTCCAGCACGATGCCCAGACCATCCGCGGCAGCCTGTATGGCCAGATAGGATGGATCCAGCTGGATCCTGTTGAGCGGGTTCCTGTCGAGTTGAACCCCTTGCACATTCAGCCATTCCTCCCAAGACATATGATTGTGGAACGTGCTGATCAGTGTCTGACCGAGAAGCGCGTGCGGGGTTTCAAGCGAATTCGCCGTCATCAGGCTCGGGGCGCAAAACGGTTGGAAGGTCTCACTAATCATCAAGGAGGCGCGATCCTTCCACATATCGTCGCCATAGACGATCTGGATATCGGCCGGCGCGTCGGCCTGGGGCTCCCAGGGCAATCTCTCGCCCTGGAGATTGGATCCTTGCGCGTTGAGCCGGATATCGAGCCCCGGCTGCAGGGCCAACAGATCCGCCAGCCGCGGAAGTATCCAGGAATGGGCGAAGGACGGGGGGGCTTCGATCCTGACGACATCGAGCGCGCTCCCGTTTTGCCCGCGCGCCCTGATATCGCTCGTTGCGGCACGCAGCCAACGGATACTGTGACGCACCGACCGGGCGTATTCTGCTCCCTCCGGTGTCAAAGTGACGCCCCGCCCGACTCTGTCGAAAAGCCGTACACCTAATATTGCCTCGAGCAGCCGGATCTGGTGGCTGACGGCTGACGGCGTGAGGTTGAGCTCCTCCGCTGCGGCATGAAAACTCTCAGCCCGTGCCGCGGCCTCGAAGACCGAAATCCCACGCAGCGGCAGCACCCGCTCAGTCATGTATCCTCACGGTCACCTGCCAAACCCAACAGAAAGAAGCATGGGCGAAATAAACCGTCGCGACAAGGGTAGATCGTAATCCAAAAACTCTCGAGACGTTGCTGTGGTCGAAAAAAGATATGTGATCCTATGACTGCGAGGCGCAGCACGCTTTGTAGCGTTTCGGCGCTAATCGATCCTATGGTCTTGAAGGTATATGAACCGTCGACCCCGACATTCTCCCAAACCGGTTCCCTACCAAGGCCTCGGCCATCAATGACTTACAAGTCCCAGTACTTATTCTCGATGGCAACTGCCTTGCCGATGACATAGGACAAACCGGAGCCCCGGAAAAAGTCATGGTTCTCGGCTGCTTTCGGAGACAGCCGCGTGTGTTGCCGGATTGGCCTTGCAAGCTTCGGCCGAAAGCCGCGCCTCGTAACCAAATTTCATCAGCGCCTTGTTGGCTTTGTAACGCAGCAGCTTCTTGACGTTGGCATATCATTGCCCGGCCGCCGAGCCTCCCGTCATTGGTGCCATGGCTTTTCTGGAATCGGCAATCAGAGCGTCCGCGCGACCAGCGTCTGCAAAGGCCGACACGTCGGAGAAGAGCCGGATCGCGTCTTGGTCGTTCAGAAGGCCGCAGGAAATCGCCGCCTGCGATATGGAAATGTCGTGGCGTGCCGCATGTTTGGCAACTGCGGAGGCCGCGAGATAACCGTATATTGCTGCAAGGATGGTAGACAGTGCCAGTGAACCATAGGCATCTGCGAGGCCTCGCTCTGCATTGACCTCTACACCGGACACGCAGCCGCTGATGAACAAGGGTATGGCACGGCGCATGAGGCGGATGGATTCGCTTAACGCCTCGAGGATGATGGATTCCCACACATTGAGATCCAATTCACCTTCTGCCGCCCGTGTTACCGTCGCATCGTTTCCGATGACTCGAAACGCGACCTGCATCATCATCTCCGGCATGACAGGATTGACCTTGCCGGGCATTATCGACGAGCCGGGTTGCACAGCAGGAAGCGCCATCTCGCCGAGGCCTGCTCTCGGACCAGAAGACATCAGCCGGAGATCGGACGACAGCTTCGATAGCGTGATGGCGATCGCCTTCAGGCAAGCCGAAACGCCCATCCAGTGATCGGCATTCTGCAAGGCATCGAAGAGGTTTTCCTCTTGGTGATATGCTTTGCCAGTCGAAGCCTGCAGCTCCTCGAAGACGAACGCGCGATAATCGGCGGAAGCGCCGAAACCGGTGCCGACAGCCGTCGCCCCGAGCGGCAGGCCGAGGCATGCCTGTTCCAAAGCTTTGAGGTCACTGGACTGACGCTGAAATGCCGCTCGGTAGCCTGAGAACTGTTGACCAAAGGTGATCGGCAGCGCGTCCTGCAGGCATGTCCGTGCGAGCTTGACGACATCGGCGAACAGACGCTCCTTTTCCAGAAGCGCTTCAACGAGTTGATCCAATGCCTGTCGGAGTGACGCCAGTTCATCACATATCGCCATTTTCATGGCAGACGGAATGACGTCGTTGGTGGACTGCGCCATGTTCACATGCGTATTGGGATGAACCGGATCCGATCCTCTGCGGCCCGTCAATATCTCACTCGCAAGGTTCGCCAGAACCTCGTTGACGTTCATGTTTGCCGCAGTGCCGCCGCCGCCATGATAAATGTCGACCGGATAATCCGCCCGCGATATCCAGCGCAACTGTTCTGTCGCGGCGTTTTCAATGGCCGCTGAAATCGCCTGATCGAGTTCGCCCGCCCGGCGATTGGCTATCGCCGCCGCTTTCTTGATCTGGATGACCGCTGGCACAAAACCTTCGATATCGGCGATGGTCCGCCCCGAGATGGAGAAATTCTCGATCGCTCTGACCGTCTGAATTCCATAGGCGATGTCGTCGGGGATCAGACGCGTACCGAGTGCGTCCTCCTCAAGGCGGGATGTTGTGGCGCGCATGATCGTCATGATGCATTCGCCGCCTGATCCTGGATCGTCTCAAAAATTCGTATCCAGCTACGGGCACCTTTACGAAGGCGCTCCGTGTCATATCGCTCATCCGGGGCATGAATGGCATCGCCCGGAAGAATGAAGCCGATGACCACACACTCAGCACCCAATCGATGGCTGAACTGCTCCACCAGCGGGATGGCGCCTCCGGTCCCGCGCAGCAGGGTCGGTGTCCCCCACTCCTCCTCAAGACCGCGGGCGGACGCGGTCAGGAACTGACTGTCCTGCGACAGGACGACGGCAGAACTGCCGCCCTCTCCCTCGAACGCTACACGACATCCTTTCGGCAGGCGCGTTTCGATGTGATTGCGAAAACTTTGCCGGATAGCTTCCGGCTCCTGTCCTGCGACCAGCCTGAAGGACAGGCGCGCCGAAGCGGCTCCCGGAAGGACCGAACGTTCTCCCGGCCCCTGGTTGCCGCCGGTAATGCCGTTGATATCGACCGTCGGCCTTCCCCACATGGCCTCGAGCGAAGAATATCCTTCTTCCGTCACGCCACCGGTCAGGTCTACGTCGCCCAGCAACCCGCGCTCCTGCGCCAGCTCGAACCATTGTTGACGCACGGGTTCGGACAGCTCCTTTACGCCATCATAGAACCCATCGATTGCTACGCGCCCCTTGTCGTCGTGTAGCCCGGCGAGGATCGTGCTCAGAATACGGATGGGGTTTGCAGCGACAGCACCATAGTGACCCGAATGGAGGTCCGGATTGGGAGCGGAGATCGTCACCTTCTCATGGACGAGCCCCTTCAGTTGCGTGGTGATGGCCGGCTGGGTTGGCGACCACATTTCAGCGTCGCAAATGAAGGCGACATCGCACTTCAGTTCGTCTCGGTAGGTCTCAATGAACTCCGGCAGGCTTGGAGAACCGCACTCCTCCTCCCCTTCCAAAAGCACGATGATGTCGGCCGGAAAATCACCTTGAACGATTTTCCATGCCCGCAGCGCCTCGATGAAAGTCCAAAGCTGGCTCTTGCTATCGGACGCGCCCCGGCCATAGAAGCGATGGACACCATCTTCCTCCACAATGCGCGGCTCGAACGGCTCATGTTTCCACTCCGCCCGATCTCCAACTGGCTGGACGTCGTAATGACCGTAGAACAGCAGGCAGGGACGCGCAGAGCCTGGACTTGCCGCAGACCGCGCCAGAACAACAGGATGTCCTTTTGTGGGAGCGACCTTCGCCGAGAGTCCGATGGTATCCAGCTCCGACTTGAGCCATTCAGCCGCTCTGGCGATATCCGCTCCAGCCGAAGGGTCACTGGAGATTGACGGTATCGCAATCAGCTCAAGCAGCTTATCGACCGCGACATCAAAATTCCGATCGATGTCGCGCAGCACATCTTCTCTATCCGACACGTCTCATTCCTCAATCTGTCTCGGAAGCACAGTTTTGGCCAATATCAACCGTTACTCGCGGCCTTCATCTGACCTTCGGCCGAAGCTGCTGTTGCGCGCCCCTCCAGCGTCTCAAGCAGCCGCTCCACATCGGTCCACAGTTCGGTCTCATCTTCGAGGCCGATGCTTAGGCGCAGGATGACATCCGGACCGTCCCAGGACGTTGCCGTGCGAAAACCGTCGATGGACATCGGCGCGGCCAGGCTTCGCGTGCCTCCCCAGGATGCGCCGATGGCGAACACCTGTAGCGTGTCGAGCGCTGCCGCAACATGGGCGGCGGCTTGCCTCTTGAAGACGATGCTGAACACGCCGCTCGATCCGAGAAAATCCCTTTTCCACAGCGCATGACCGGGGAAGGTTTCGAGCGCCGGGTGCAGAACCTGATCAACGACAGGATGCTCAGCGATCCTGCGTGCAAAATTCAGTGCAACCCGCTCCGAGTGTCGCAGCCGGACACCGAGCGTCTCGAAGCCACGCAGGACGAGCGATGCATCGTCCGGAGAGACCCCGATACCCATGCGGCCGATCATCGAGCGTATCGGTTTGAGGAGGCTCATATCCTTGATGGTGATCGACCCCATCAGCACGTCGGAATGGCCCGATACGAATTTGGTCAGCGCCTCGGTAACGATATCGGCACCATGCTCGAGCGGCTTGAAGTTGAGGGGCGTTGCCCAGGTGTTGTCGACGCCGACAAGCACGCCGTGCTGATGTGCAAACGCGGCGATCCTTGGCAGGTCCTGGATTTCCATGGTCGTGGAGCCCGGGCTTTCGCACCAGACGATTTTCGTGGTCGGACTGATCTTGGCGGCGACCTCTTCAGGCGACTGGGGATCGAAGAACTCCACCTCCACCCCTAGCCGTTTCAGATCTGTCTCGGCGAGATCGCGCATCGGCGGATAGGCGGTATCTGCAATCAGGATGTGATCACCAGCCGCCAGAAACGGCAGAACGGCAAGTGCGTTCGCGGCCTGGCCGGATGGTGTCAGGAAGCTCCAGGCGCCGCCCTCAAGGCTCGTCAGTTTTGCCTCAAGTGTACGCGTGGTGGGCGTGCCATAGAGACCATATGAATAGCCTTCATGGCCGCGGTCACCCCGAGAGGCATAGGTTGCCGCGTCCTTAAATACGATCGTCGAAGCTCGATGTACACCGACCCTGAGCGGATCGAACCCAGCGGTGGGCACTTCAGGCGTGAGGACGCATTGCGTGAGATCGTTCATTGCATCTTTCAGGGCATCGTTCATGGCCGGGCCTTTCTGAAGCGGCTTAGAAGTCCCGAGGAAAGCAATTCCAAACCGGACATCTTTGCGCTACTGCTATTCGCGTGAGTTATCAATATTGATTGAGAGTGGTGATGAACCTTCGGCAGGTTGAGATTTTTCGCGTGGTGATGACGAGTGGCACCACGGCGCGCGCAGCGGAAATCCTGCACGTCTCCCAGCCTGCGGTCAGCAAGATGATCCAGGAGCTCGAGCGCTCCCTCGGCTTTGATCTGTTCCAGCGCATCAAGGGACGACTTCATCCGACGCAGGAGGGCCAGCTCTTCTTTCGTGAGGTCGAGCAGGCTTTTCTGGGACTGGCGCACCTTCGGGGCGCTGCGGCTCGCATCCGCGATTACGGCTCGGGCGAGCTGAGGATCGCCTGCCTCTCGGCCCTGTCGACCAATGTGCTTCCGCGCGCGCTGCAGGCCTTCATGGCAAGAAATCCGAACGTCGCCATCACCTTTCAGGCAAGGATGTCGTCCAATGTCCGCGATCTCGTGGCATCTGGCCAGTTCGACCTCGGGGTCGTGGCGGACGAGATCGACATCACTGGTGTCGAGGTCGAGGAATTTGCCCGCTTCCGGGTGGCTGTCGCCATGCCCAAAGGCCATCCGCTGGAAGCGCTCGAGGTCGTTCATCCCGCCGACCTGGCTGGGCACGCTTTTATTGCGCTCGCTCCGGAAGACACGACCCGTCGGGAAGCGGAGGACGCGTTCGAGCGCGCCGGCGTCACCATTCGACCTGTCATGGAGACCCCCTACTCCACCACCATTTGTGCGATGGTGGCTGCGGGCATCGGGGTTGGGCTCGTCAATCCGTTGACGGCCGAGCCCTATGTCGAACACGGACTGGTTCTGCGACCGTTCGAACCTGCCCTGCATTTTCGCACACTGCTGATCACGCCGCCCAATCGGCTTGCGTCGCGAAATCTGGACGAGTTTGTCCGGGATCTGCGCGCCGCCGTCTGACAGTCTGCCCCTCATGATGGCCATGGCGGTCACAGGACTTTGGAGAGAAATGCCGCCGTGCGCGGGTTTTGCGGATCGGCCAACATCGAACGCGGATGGCCTTCTTCGACGATCTGCCCCTGATCCATGAACACGAGGTGATTGCCGACTTCGCGCGCAAAGCCGATTTCGTGCGTGACCACGACCATGGTGATGCCGCTTTGCGCCAGATCCTTGATGACATCCAGTACTTCGCCAACGAGTTCGGGATCGAGCGCGGAGGTCGGCTCGTCAAAGAGCATGACCTCCGGTTCCATCGCAAGCGCACGGGCGATTGCAACACGCTGCTGCTGACCGCCGGAGAGCTGCGCTGGATAGCGTTCACCAAATCCGCTCAACCCCACACGGTCGAGCAGCTGGCTGGCCTTGGCGCGCGCCTGATCCTTGGACCAGCCTTTGACATGCGCCGGCCCTTCCATGATGTTTTCCAGTGCCGTCATATGCGGAAACAGATGGAAACGCTGGAAGACCATGCCGGTCAGCCGTCGCTGCGCGGCGATCTGTCCAGAAGATAGCGGATGAAATCGGCCATCCCGCTCGACAAAGCCCTGTAATTCGCCTTTCAGGAGGACGCGACCTGCCGAGATTGTTTCGAGCTGATTGATGCAACGCAGCAGCGTCGACTTGCCCGATCCGGATGGACCGATTGCCACGCAGACCTCACCACGCCGCACGCGCAAGCTCACGCCTTTCAGGGCATGAAACGGGCCGTAGAATTTGTGAATGTTCTGCATCTCGACGTAGAATTCGGAAACGTTGGCGTTCATGACCTACTCCGCCCGTGTTGAATGAACGGAAACGCCCTTGCCGAAGTGACGCTCGAGAAAATACTGACCAACCATCAACAGGCTGGTGATGGCGAGATACCATGTGCCGGCGACCAGCAGCAGCGGGATCGGCAGGTAAAGCCTGTTCGAAATCGCGTTGGTGGCGAATGTCAGGTCCAGCGTGAACGGAATTGCCAGGACCAGCGACGTCATTTTCAGCATGCCGATGGTTTCGTTTCCGGTCGGAGGAATGATCACGCGCATCGCCTGCGGCATCAGGATGCGCATCCAGATCTTTTCCCGCTTCATGCCGAGAGCCTGTGCAGCTTCGGCTTGCCCGCGATCGATCGAATTGAAGCCCGCTCGGAAGATTTCGGTCAGATAAGCAGACTCGTTAAAGCCGAGGCCAAGGATTGCCGCCATTGCGGGCGTCAGGATGTATTTTGTCTCGACACTGACGATCTCCGGGCCGAAAGGGATCGAGAGACTGAGATTGGGAAAAAGAACCGCGAAAAGGCCCCAAAACAGCAACTGCGTATAGATCGGCGTTCCGCGGAAAAACCACACCCAGCCATAGGCTATTCCGCGAAAGATCGGATTTTCGCTGTCTCGCATAACGACCAACAGAGCCGCGACGGTGATCGCTACCGTCATTGCTACGACGGTGAGAAGAAGCGTCCAGCCGACCCCGCGGATAACCTGCGGAGCGAACAGGTAGTTCAGGTAGACATCCCAATGAAAGTTGGGATTGGCCGATATGGCCTGACCGATCTGAAGGGCAAGGACCGCGATAACCGCAACAGCGATCCATCGTCCCGGATGACGGCGGGGGACCACGACATTACGCGTGATTTCCTGCCTGTCACTGGAGACCGGCTTGAAGCCGGCCCCAATGTTTTCGACCCCGGAAGTCACGTGATCAGATCTTGACTTCAGGGTTGACCAGCGCCTTCTCGACGATCACCGAGCCAACGCCCCAGGTATCGAGCAATGTCTTGTAGGTGCCGTCGGCAATCAGGGAGTTGATCGTGTCGGCGACGAGCTGAGTGAGCTCCATGTCCGACTTGGCAACGGCAATGCCGTTCGGACCATGCTTTGCCAGGGGACCGGTGGTCGGCTTCAAGGTGTCGAAAGCGCCTTTCGACTGCTTTGCCGCATAACCGATGCCTGCCTCGCCGGAAACGGTAGCATCCGCGCCGCCGGCTGCCACACGGGTCAGCGCTTCAGGCTGCTTGGAGAACGGCAAGATCTCGATGGCAGCCTTGCCTTCCGTCTTGCAGCGCTCGTTTTCTTGAATGACGGCACGCTCATGATAGCTGCCGGACTGTATCGCGACCTTGCGACCGCAGGGATCACCCGGATCGAATTTGCCCGGGTTTCCAGCCTTTACGGCCCACATGCTGCCGGTATCGGCATAGCTGACAAAGTTGACCGCCTTCATGCGCTCCGTGGTGACAGAAAAGGCCGAGACGCCGAGATCAAATTTCGTGCCGAGAGCAGGAAGGATGGCTTCGAAAGCCGAGGTCTGGAAATCGATTTTTACGCCGAGCTTCTTGCCGATGGCGTTTGCGATATCGACGTCGATGCCCTCAGGCGTCTGCCCATCCTTTTCACTCAGGAATTCCCATGGTGCATAGGCCGTGTCGGAGCCGATCGTGATGACGCCCGATGTCTTGATTTTGGCTGGCAGGCGAGCGGCAAGAGCTTCTTCCACCGTGATGTTGGAGGTGTCGAAACTCTGGGCGGAAACCGCCGTGGCGCCACTGAGGGCAATCGCTGCGATCACCGGAATGCGAAAGACCGAATTGAACATTTGATGTTCCCCATCTTGTTATGTTTGCGACGGGTGGGACGCGGCTTGGGAGGACCGCATCCTCTTCGTCCCGGGCACTATGGGGTCTTGCCGCAAGTACGTCCAATAATAAGATCGGGGCACTCAATTCCTGCAGGTTATCGCTTCGGCTATACGTTCAGGTTCACGACAAACCCGCATATCGTGAAGGCCGTAAGGCCTTCTATGATTGGTTGCGCCACGCTTCCCGCGAGGGTCTGCTAGCCACCTGGTCGTGATTTGCGGCGTCGAGGACTGTTTTGCGGCCTATGCAGGAGATTGGACATTAGGCATCATGGATGCGGATGGAGCACTATCCTGGATAAACGCCCCACACACTCTGACCAATGCCGTAAAAAACCTCCCGCTTACTGAAAATCGCGAACTCGAAGGCGCGGCATGTCTAACGTCAAGCTTCCGCTCCAGGGAAGTTATTTCACCTACGATTGAGCGAATTGAAGGGTCGGCAACGCGCCTGATCATGGTTACCGATGGCTTTCGGTCGAGTTAAGTCCCGATCAGCAGATACTCTTCCTGAAGACCGGCAGCAGGGAAGTGTCAACCGGTCAGGACGATTGCAGTGCCCTGTTGATTAGCCTTTCCCAGACGGAGAGCGTGCATGGACTCCGTCTCATGGAGGATGGCTCGGACGGACTCTACGTTCGAAGGCTTGACTAAAGTCGGCCGGTCGTCGGTCGCGATCTCCCTCACAGACATTACTGCTCTTGATGACATCCGAACCGTTGTCCAGCAGGTGAAACGCCCGAGCTCTACAGTCGAGCTGCAAATCCGTCTTCCGGTACCTCGCTCCACCCAATATGATCAAGAGCCGCCCATACGAAGCTGCCCTCTCGGAGGGAGAGAGCTGGGCAAAGCAAACGTCTGCGCCCGGTTGATTACCGTAGGGTTCCAAAATCGTAGGTGGAACCGAGGGTCACCAGCGCCATGGAGCGAACACGATCATCACGAGCAATCGCCAGTTTACCGGAATGAGGTCATGAATTGCTTATTTGGTATCTATGCGAAAGGCGGATCGGAAAATCTCCAGCGCCGCAGTCGGATCGTCTTTCGCAAAGGCCTCAAGCGCGATCGGCCCGCGATAACCCATTTCGCAAAGCGCCGTCGCGATGCCGCGATAGTTGATTTCTCCTGTGCCCGGTTCACAACGTCCCGGCACATCGGCCACCTGTATCTCGCCAATCCATGGCAGGCAGGCGCGGCAGGTCTCGATCAGGTTCCCCTCGCCGATCTGCACATGATAGAGATCGAGGTTGAGCCTTAGACGCGGATGATTGACGCTTTCAACCAGCGCCAGCGTGTCTTCCGCCCGGCCGAAGGGCGTGCCCGGATGATCGACCGGCAGGTTGAGATTTTCCAGCGTGTAGACGATGCCTTCCTCCTCCGCCATATCGGCGATGCGCGCCAGCGTATCGCGCGCTTTCAGCCACATGCGTCCGGTCGTCACTTCGCTGGGTCGTACCGGAAGCCCGCCATCTCCAAGCCCCGTTCCGTGCAGGTTGAGCCGAGCGACACCAAGCCGCTTGCCGACCTGCGCCGTTTCGCGGGCCGAGCGCAGCAATTCGTCGGCACCCTCATCATCGGCAAGGCGGCCCGTCAGATAACCGTTCATGATGGAAAAGGTCGCGCCTGATTTTTCTAGCGCTCTGAGATCGTGATCCGGCCAGTTCCACAGTCCGACCTGGAAACCCAATTCCTGGAGCTGCGCGCAACGCCATTCGATCGGACGGTCGCACCAGAGCATTTCCGCGCAGGCGGCCAACGTAAACGGTTGGTCCATTGTCATCATCCGGACTGAAGGGAGGTCAGCGCATCAGGTGCTCGACCGGCGGTGCGGCAACAAAACGCCATTTGCGCAAAGGGCCAGCCATGACGTTGAGGTAATACATCTCGAAACCGTGCGGTGCGCCGCAGGGATGGTGGCCGCGTGGCACGCAGATGACATCGCCATCATGCACTGCCATGGTCTCGTTCAAAAGCAGGTCGTCGGTATAGACCCGCTGAATACCGAAACCATCGGCCGGGTTGAGGCGGTGGTAATAGGTCTCTTCCAAATAGGTGATGCGCGGGAAATCGTCCTCGTCGTGGCGGTGGCTCGGATAACTCGACCAGTGACCCGCCGGGGTGAACACTTCGGTCACCAGAAGGCTGTCGCAATAATCCTCGTTTTCCATGGCGATATTGTTGATGTAGCGGGTATTGGTACACTCGCCGCGCTGGGTGAGCGTGATACCATCGGGGCCGATCCGCCGTGCCTCGTGGCCTTGCTTGCCCGGAGCCGAGCAGACGGCAATCACGCAATCCGTCTCGGCCACGGCTTTCCAGTCGCTGCCGTTGGGCAGATAGAGGCAATGCGGCGGCGTTTTTTCGAAAACGCTCATGCGCTCGCCAAGCACGCCCCAGTCCCGTCCGCCAGCGTGAAGCGCCGCCTTGCCCTCGACGATGACCAGAATGACCTCGCGATCACCGGTCGCTTCCGCCGCCGTTTCTCCGGCTCGCAACCGGTAGAGCGAAAAGCCGACATAACGCCAGCCGGCCGAGGCCGGCGTGATCTCGTGGACCTTGCCATGAATACCAAATGGGCGATGGAGAAGGTTTGGCATCGAAAACTCCTGCTTTTCTCAGACAAGTCCGACCTTTGCGGCCGCAGCTTTCAAGATCCTCAGACCGAGCGACTGATACTGGAAGGGATTGCGGACATCCGGATCCTGCTCGGCCTCGATGACGATCCAGCCGTCGTATCCGGCATTTTTGAGGATCTGCAGCAGGGGTTCGAAATTCACGCCGCCCTCTTCGTCGCCCGGCACGGTGAACACGCCAGCACGCACGCCGTCCATGAAGGACAGCCCTTCATCACGCACGCGGCTCATGATGGCCGGGCGCACGTTCTTGGCGTGGAAATGGCTGACACGATCGACATAACGGGAGAGCACCGGCGCCGGATCGCGACCGTTGCCGCCAAAATAACAATGCCCGGCATCGAACAGCAGCCGTGTCGCCGGTCCCGTCGCCGCCATGAAGGCATCGATCTCTTCCGGCGTCTCGACCACCGTGCCCATATGGTGATGGTAGACGAGGTGAATGCCCTGATTTGCGGTAAAGGCTGCAAGCTCCTCCACTTTCGCGCCAAAAGCTTTCATTTCGGCGTCCGACAGTACAGGGCTTTCGGAAAGCGGTTTTTGCAGCCCCTGCACGCTGTTGGAGGTCTCGCAGGCGATGCAGACCGTGCAGCCATTGTGTTTCAGCTTGTCGAGATGCGGCTGAATGGCTTTCTTCTCATCCTCCACCGATTGCGACAGCAGGTTCAGTGAATACCAGCCGGAAACGAAGGCCAATCCGTATGACCCGAGCAGATCTTTTAGCGCCTGTGGATCGTTCGGCCAGCGGTGACCGTTCTCGATTCCGTCGAAGCCGATTTCGCCCGCTTCGCGGAGGATTTGGTCGGTCGGAGTGTTGGCGCCAAGGCTCTGGTCGTCGTCATTGGCCCAGGCGATGGGATTGGTGCCGAAGCGGATCATTCGTCTGCCCTCAATTCACGGTGTTCTGCTTGGCGGCGCTTGTAAGATAGTCCGCATAAGCCTGTTTCAGCTTGTCGGTTGCGCCCACTTCCGGCACGGCGACATCCCACCAATGGCCGGCATCACTGAAACCGGGACCATCGGTCGGGTCGGTATCGATGACGATGACCGTGGGGATATCGCGATTGCGGGCGGCGGCGATCTGCGTTTCAAGATCAGCGATATGTCTGGCTTTCACCGCGAAAGCGCCCATCGAACCGGCATGCGCGACAAAATCGATCGCCGGCTGCTGTTCGATATTGCAGTCCCTGTAGAGATTGTTGAACGCCTCGCCGCCGGTGCCGCGCTGCAGCCGGTTGATGCAGCCGTAACCACGATTGTCGGTCAGAACGACGGTGAACGGTACGCGGCGCATGACGGCAGTCGCCAGTTCGGAATTGGCCATCATGTAGGAGCCATCTCCGACGAAGCAGATCACCTCACGCTCCGGCCGCGCCAATTTCAGGCCCATGGCGCCGGCGATTTCGTAGCCCATGCAGGAATAACCGTATTCCATGTGATAACCGCCCTGGCTCGGCTGCCAGAGAAGCTTTAACGCACCCGGCATGGTGCCGGCGGCGCACATGGCGATGGCATCTTCATCCGTTGCCCTCTGCACCGCGCCGATCACCTGCGCATCGCTCGGCAGGCCTTCCTGTGCAGGTGCCGCGCAATGCCGGTCGACTGCGGCAAGCCATTCTCTGCGCAAGGTCGCCTCGGGCTGGGGCGCACGATAGGTGCCGAGCTTTTCGCCAAGCGCGGCAATCGCCACCTTGGCATCCGCCACGAGACCGATCGCTCCATGCTTGTCGGCGTCATAAGCCTGCACATTGATGGATACGAGTTTTCGCCCTTTGGCTTCGAACAGCGACCACGAACCGGTGGTGAAATCCTGAAAGCGCGTGCCGATGCCGATCACCAGATCGGCCTTGCGGGCCAGCGCATTGGCAGCGGCCGAACCATCGACGCCGGCCGCGCCAAAATTCATCGGATGGTTTTGGGCCAGCGCCGATTTTCCCGCCTGTGTTTCGATCACCGGGATGGCGTGACGCGTGGCGAAATCGGCAAGTTGCTGTTCGGCATCGCTGTAGATCACTCCGCCACCGGCAACGATCACCGGATTTTTGGCCGTTCGGATCAGTGCTACAACGTCATCAAGGTCACGGGCGTCCGGCGCCGGTCGGCGGATGCGCCAGACCTTTGGCTCGAAAAAGGCTTCCGGCCAGTCATACGCTTCCGCCTGCACATCCTGGCAGAAGGAAAGCGTCACCGGCCCGCAACTGGCGGGATCGGTCATCACCCGCAGTGCCCGCGGCAAGGCCGTCAAAAGCTGCTCGGGGCGGGTGATCCGGTCGAAATATCGGCTGACCGGACGAAAGCAGTCATTTGCCGAGACCGTGCCGTCATCGAAATCCTCGACCTGCTGCAAAACCGGATCGGGCCGACGGTTGGCAAAGACGTCGCCGGGGATGAGCAGAACCGGCAGGCGATTGACATGCGCGAGTGCCGCAGCCGTCACCATATTGGTGGCACCCGGCCCGATGGACGAGGTGACCGCCTGAACGCGTCGGCGTTTTTTCGCCTTGGCATAGGCGATGGCCGCATTCGCCATGGTCTGTTCGTTCTGTCCGCGCCATGTCGGCAGGCTGTTGCCGGCTTTCTGCAGGGCCTCGCCGAGACCCGCGACATTGCCGTGGCCAAAGATCGCCCAGACGCCATCGACAAAACGTTCGCCGTCTTCGGTCATCTGCGCGGCTAGCCATTTCACCATGGCCTGCGCCGCCGTCAGTCTTACCGTGCTCATGCCGCCTGCTCCCGTGCCTTTTGTCGCGCCCCGTCCCAGATGCGGCAGAGACGCTCGTAACGTTTCGCCATGTCGTCCACGGCATCCGCATCGGCCATTTCCCCAGTCAGCCAACGGCGTGCCGCATCGCCGAATATCGTGCGGCCGACCGCAAAACCCTTGACCAGATCGAACTGCGCGGCGACCTCGAAACTGGCGGACAGTTCCGCCTCCGGCGCATCCAGGCCGAGCACGACAATGCCGCGGGTAAACCGGTCATGTGCCTCAATCGCGGCAATGGCGTTCCGCCAGCCGGGCGCCGTCTTCATCGGCTCCAGTTTCCACCAGTCGGGATAGATGCCGGCCGCATAAAACTGATGGATCAGCGCCGCGACAGTCTGGTCATCGGTGACCCCGACCTTCGACGGTATGATTTCCAGCAGGAATTCCAGGCGATTGCGCCGCGCTGCTTCGAACAGTCTTTTGACCGTCTGTTCCTGCCCGGCACGCGTCGATGCGTCATCATCCGGGTGGCAGAAGCACAGAACCTTGACGACATCCTCACGCGCCCATTCCGACAGCGTGCCGCAATCCGTGCCCAGTTCCGGCTCCAGCGTCAGCGGCCGCGAACCCGGCCATTCCGCCGGCCGGCCGATCCACAATCCCGAGCCGGATGCACGATGCAGCGCCGAACGGCCGATGCGATTGTCGCAGAGAATGCCGTAACCGGATTTGCCGGACTGCACATGCAGAGCCGCCTTGAGGCAAAGTTCCTTGAAGGCCGCGCCCTTTTGCAGGGTGTAACCCGGCATCTGTTCCAGTTGCACACGGTGATCGAAGGCAAACACGCGCATGGTGGACCAGTCGCCATCCACCCGCCTTTGCCGCGTTGTCGACCAGTGCAACTGCTCCAGTTCCGGGTCATTGCGCAGATCGGGACGCACCACGCCGCGCTTCAGGAAAAACTGCAACTCCTCAAAACTTGGATAGGCCGGCGTGCAACCATGGCGGCTGACCGCGAAGGCGCCGCAGGCATTGGCGAATTTCAGCGATGTCGGCCAGTCCTCGCCGGTCATCCAGCCGCGCAGCAGGCCGGAGAAAAATCCGTCGCCGGCACCCAGCACATTGAACACTTCAATCGGAAAACCCTGCCCGCTCTGGCCGTCATCAAGGCTGCCGGGAATGCCGCCTTCAAAAGCCACAGCACCGAGCGGACCGCGTTTGCACACCAGTGTTGCAGCACTGACCGTGCGCACGGCGCTCAGGGCCTCCAGCGTATCAGTGGAACCGCCGGCGATATGAAACTCTTCCTCGGTGCCGACGATCAGATCGAACAGATTGAGCGTCGTCTGCAGTTTTGACGTCACTCTGGCGCTTTCGACGAACCGGCTTTCACCATCGCCATGGCCGGCGACACCCCAGAGATTGGGGCGATAATCGATATCGAGCGCGGTGCGCAGGCCATGTTTGCGGGCAAGCGTCAGCGCCTTGAGGACGGCGGCTTCCGTGCGCGTGTTGCTCAGATGCGTGCCGGTGACGACGACGGCGCGGGCCGAGGCGATAAAATCCTCGTCGATATCGTCTTCGCAGAGCGCCATATCGGCGCAATTTTCGCGGTAAAAAATCAAGGGGAACTGGCTGTCGTCACGAATGCCGAGAATGACCAATGCCGTCAGGCGTTCGGGATCGGTCTTCACGCCCTCGGTCGAGACACCCTCGCGCTTTAATTGCTCGAGGATGAAGCGGCCCATATGCTCGTCGCCAACACGGCTGATCAGCGCGGTCTTCAGGCCAAGTCGGGCGCTGCCGCAGGCGATATTGGTGGGCGAGCCGCCGATATATTTCTCGAACGAGCCCATATTCTCCAGACGCCCGCCGATCTGGGCGCCATAAAGATCGACGCCGGCGCGGCCGATGGTGATGACATCGAGTGTCTTCGTCATGTCGTCTGCCTTTCGATGCGGATGCCGCGGCCGTTGGAGGCGGCCATGGCGTGGATGACCTTTTCGATCTCCAGCCCCTGCGCGAAATCAGGCCCGGCATTCGGCCCGCCGGCAATGGCGGCCAGCAGATCGCGCGCCTCCACCACCTTCTGTTCGTTGAAGCCGAAATTGTGTCCGGGCGCCGGGCAGAAGGCCGCAAAATCCGGCTGGTCCGGCCCGGTCAGATGGCGGGTGAAACCGGCTTCGCCGGCACGGTGCAGCCACAGCTCGTTCATGTTTTCCTGATCGAAAACGAGAGTGCCTTCGCTGCCATGCACTTCCCACTGCAGACGGCATTTGCGACCACGGGCCACGCGCGATGTGGCGAACGAGCCATGCGCCCCCGAAGCGAAACGCAGCATGGCGAGCGCGCTATCCTCGTTTTCGACTGGTTTCGGCCCCTCCGGTGATGGCCGCGTGGCAATGGCGACCTGGGTCTGCGCCACAACCTCCACCACCGGCCCCATCAGCGCCAGCATATGGCTCACGAGGTGGCAGCCGAGATCGCCGAGTGCGCCCAGCCCGCCACCTTCGTGAGTCATCCGCCACGACCACGGGAAGAGTGGATCGGCGGAATAATCCTCGTCATAAACACCTCGGAAAGCGACCGGTTTACCGATCACACCATCGCGGATCATGTTGCGTGCCGACTGAAAAGCAGGACTCCGGAGATAATTGTAACCCAGCATGGTCGACTGCCCGGGATGGGCGGCGGCGGTTGCCGCCATCGCTTCGGCATCAGCCAGCGTCAGCGCCATCGGCTTTTCCAGCCAGACATGTTTTCCGGCCTTCAGCGCCGCCTCGGCCATCGGCCGGTGCATGCCATTCGGCGCCGTAATCGACACCACATCCACCTTCGGATCGGTGACGGCCTCTTCCCACCGCGCGGTAGCGCGGGCAAAACCGAACTGGCCGGCGAATTTTTGTGCGCTGTCTGGCGTGGCATCCGAGAGGATTTCCAGCCGGTGATGAGCACCACCGAACACGGCGGCAACATTGCGCCATGTCATGGCGTGGCACTTGCCCATGAAGCCGGTGCCGATCAATGCGATGCCAAGCGGACGATCCGGCAGAGTTTTCGTCTGTACCATCAAAAATGCCTCAGATCGTTCCGCCGAGCGAGCCTTCAAGCTCGGCCATTTCCTGTCCGCCCGCCATCATGTCCTGAAGCTGGGCGGCGTTAATCTCGCCCCGCGTCGCGGTCCCGAGCGTCTGTCCCCGGTTCAAAACAGTAAACCGATCTCCGACCGCCATGGCATGACGGACATTGTGGGAGATGAACACGACACCGATACCCAGCGCCCGCACCCGGTTGATGGTGGCAAGCACATTGGCGGTCTGGCGCACACCGAGCGCCGAGGTCGGCTCGTCCAGGATCAGCACCTTGGCCCCGAAATAGACGGCACGGGCAATCGCCACGGTCTGCCTTTCACCGCCGGACAGCGTGCCGACCGCCTGATCGGGACCACGCAGATTGATGCCCATCTTGTGCATCTCAGTCATGGTGATCTCGTTGGCGGTATCGATGTCGAACCGCTTGAAGATGCCCCGACCCTTTGTCGGCTCGCGCCCCATGAAAAAATTGCGCGTTACCGACATCAGCGGGATCATGGCGAGATCCTGGAAGACGGTAGCGATACCGGCTTCCATCGCATCACGCGGGCTGTTGAAGGAGAGCGGCTTTCCTTCGAAGTTGATCGAGCCTTCCGTCGGCTTGTGCACGCCCGACATGGTCTTGATGAAGGTGGATTTGCCGGCGCCGTTATCGCCAAGCAGGCAATGGCATTCGCCGGCACGCACGTCGAAGGTCACACCGTTCAGCGCAATGACGTTTCCATAGTGCTTCTTGATATTTTCCATATGGATGATCGGTGCGGACATTGTCAGCGCTCCCCGGTCACACGTCGGCGAATGACGTTGTTGAAGATGACGGCGAGCAGCAGCATCGCGCCAAGGAAAACCTGGAACCAGTCCTGATCGAACTTGGTGTAGGTCAGGCCGATCGTGACCATGCCGAAAATGATGGCGCCGAAGAAGGCACCGATGGCGGAACCGTAACCGCCGGTCAGCAGGCATCCTCCAATGACAGCCGCGATAATCGCTTCGAATTCCTTCATGAAACCGCGGCGGGCGTCTGTGGAACCGGCGTCGATGACAGTGATGATCGCAACCAGGGCGGCGGCAACCGCCGTCAGCATGAACAGCGAGATCTTTACCCGACGCACCGGAACGCCGGAATTCTGCGCCGCGAAAGCATCGCCGCCGGTCGCAAATATCCAGTTGCCGGCAGGCGTGCGCAACAGGACATAAGTGGCAATCGCCGCAAAGGCGATGAACCAGATGATCTCGACCGGAATGCCCGGCACCTTCGGCACGCCGGACTTGAAACTGTCGACGATCCCGGCTTCCGCCAGCCAGCGCATCAGGAAGCCGAAGGCATCGCCGGAAAAGATCGGGGCGAGAAAATCACCCTCGACGGCTTCGCGGATGCCGCGCAACTGGGTGGAACCACCGGTGAAGAGTTTCAGGCCGACCAGCGCTGCGCCGCGAAGGATGAAAAGGCCGGCGAGCGTGACGATGAAGGATGGCAGGCCGGTGCGCAGCACGACCATGCCGTTGGTCGCGCCGAGCGCGGCGGCAATGGCGAGCGTCAGCGGTATGGCGATGACGAGCGGCATGCCGACATTGACGACGAAGACGCCGAACACCATGCCGGCGAAGGCCACCATGGAGCCGATCGACAGATCAAATTCACCGCCGATCATCAGCATCGCGGCGGCAATGCCGAGGATGCCGAGCTGGGCGGCCGGCGTCATGAAGTTCATCACACCCGACAGCGTGAACATGGTGCTGTCGGCCGTGATCATGAAGAAGATCGTGACGAGGACCACGCCCCCAATGGCGCCGAGTTCCGGCCGTTTCATGAGTTTAGCGACAAAGGACTCGGATTTTACCCGCTCGTCCGCGCGCGGCAGCGTCTGTGTCGACATTGACCTGTCTCCTGGAGCAGCGTCCGGGCCGCGGCGGAACGCGCGGCGGCCCGGTGAACCGTGTGGTTAGCGAATGCCCTTGGCCGAAAGGTCGATGACCTGGGCAGCCTTTTCCTTGGTCACGAGGTTCGGGCCGGACGGCACGTCGCCGCCGGGCATGAGGCCGTATTCCGCGTTGAGGGCAAGGAAGGCGACCGGCAGGTAACCCTGGAGATACTGCTGCTGATCGATCGAGAAGGCCGCCTTGCCATCGGCGACATCCTTGAGAAAGCCGGCGGACATGTCGAAGGTCGAGATCAGCACCTCATCGCGGCCGAGCGCCTGCGCCGCCTTGACGGCCGGCTCGCCGACCAGCGAGGCGTTGAGCGACAGGATGACATTGACGTCCTTGTCGGATTCCAGTGCCGCGCGTACCTTGGATTCGACCTCGGTCGGATCATTGGTGGTCGGCAACACCTTCACTTCCTTGCCGAAACCCTCGGTGAAACCGGCGCAACGCTGGTCGAGCGAAACATTGCCGACTTCCTGGTTGACGCAGATGGCCTTCGTGCCGCCCATTTCGGCGAGTTTGGCTCCGGCGACCTTGCCGGCATCGAACTCGGACTGGCCGACATGCAGTTTGGCGCCGAGCTTGTGGGCGACATCCGAGCCGGAATTCATCGAGATGACCGGAATGCCGGCATCGACGGCGCGCTTGATGGCTGGGCCCAGCGCATCGCCATCCGGGATAGACACAACAAGGCCGTCCGGATCCTGATTGACGGCGGCGTCGATCAGCTGGCCCATGGCGACCATGTCGAAGGTTTCCGGCGAGCGGAACTCGACGTTCACGCCCGTATCCTTGGCTGCCTTTTCCGCGCCGTTCTTGACCACCGACCAGAACGGGTCGTTCGCCTGACCGTGCGCTACGACAATGATATCGGTGGCGAGCACCGGGCTTGCGGCGGCGACGAGCGCCACCGTTGCTGCGGCTGCGAGCAATTTCTTCATGACTTCCTCCCAGTTGAGTTCCAAAAGCGTCACTCCCAGACGCCCCGTCCATCCGGCCATGCGGGACCGGCACCGAAAGCCTGCGGCACACTCCCCTGCTCCGCAGCAATTCCCTGTCCGACGACGTTAGCCGTCACTCCCGATTTATCCGCCGAGCGCGACCGGCTGGCCGGATTTTACCGATTGCGTCGCCGCCTCCGCTAGCGCCAATGCCGCAACACCGTCCTTGAGCGTTACCGGAATGGTGGCCCCGTCGAGAATGGCGGCGACGAAGGCGTCCCATTCCGCCGCATAGGCGCGCATGTAGCGTTCGAGGAAAAAGAACTTCGGCTTGGCGCTGCTGACGCCCTGCTTGGTAGCCTTTGAAACTGTGTTTTCCAGCACATTGCCGGCCGACAGCAGTCCTTCGGAGCCGAGAATCTCAACACGCTGGTCATAGCCATAAACAGCGCGGCGGCTGTTCTTGATGACCGCGATGCGTCCATCTGCATAGGTCAACGTCACGACGGCGGTATCGACATCACCCGCCTTGCCGATCTCGTGATCGACGATCGAAGTGCCAACGGCATGCACCGTCTTCGGGACATCACCCATCAGGAAATTCGCCATGTCGAAATCATGGATCATCATGTCGCGGAACAGGCCGCCCGACACTTTGATATAGGCGATCGGTGGTGGCGCCGGATCGAAGGACGTGATCGACAAGAGCTCCGGCTTACCAATTTCGCCTGCGGCGATGGATGCCTTGACCGCCGCAAAGTTGGGGTCGAAGCGGCGGTTAAAGCCGATCATGACAGGAACGCCGCCCTTCGAAACGACATCAAGGCAGGCCTGTGCACGCTGCAACGACAAGTCGATCGGCTTCTCGCAAAGTACGGCCTTTCCCGCGGCCGTCGCCTTTTCGATCAGGTCCGAATGCGTGTCCGTGGAGGTTGCGATCAACACGGCATCAATCGATGCATCGCCTAAAATCTCTTCGGACGTGGTGGCTATTGCACCATGGGCATCGGCCAGAGACCGCGCCGCTTCCTCGTTCACATCGGATACGGCAACCAGCTGGCTGCGCGCGTGACCGACAATATTGATGGCATGCACGCGACCGATGCGGCCCGCGCCGAGCAATCCGATTTTCAGCACTCTCAATCTCCCAAAAGGCAGCTCCCGACCGCCTCAGAACGGAGCATTGCAATTTTTGCTCGCGTGAGCAAGCGTGGTTTGCTCACGCGAGCAAAATTAATTTCAGGCGATCCGAAAAAAACGTTATGAATGTAAGAGAACCGATCCAAGACGGATTCGGGAGATCGAGATGTCCGACGAGAAAAAGCCAGCCTTTGCAGGAAACATCACAGCCGACGACGTGGCCGCCGAGGCCGGCGTTTCGCGCTGGACCGTCAACCGCGCTTTCCGCAAGGATGCCTCGATCTCTTCAAAGAGCCTGGAAAAAGTACGTATCGCGGCGGAGCGCCTTGGTTATGTGCCCGATCTTCGGGCTGCGAGTCTCGCCTCCGACCGCTCCAACCTGGTGGCCCTGCTGATTGACGACTTCGCCAACCCGCATAAGCTGGTAATGATGGAGCGCCTGACCCGCATCCTGCGGCGCGAGGGCTGGGACATCCTGCTGGTCAACACGCTCGGTCGCGACGACGCCGGACATGCGCTGCTGAATGCCAGCCAGCGCCGCGTCGACGCAGTCATCCTGATCGGGATCCAGTTTGACGACGAGGTTCTCGACACGGCCTTGCACGCCCGCCGATTTCGCAAGCTCATCATCTTCGCCCGAACGTCACGCAATCCGGACACGATCTCGATTGCTGTTGACGATGTCCACGCGATGAAGGAAATCGCCAACTACGTGCACGAGCGCGGTTATCGCCGGCCAATGTTCCTGGCCGGTCCGCGGACGTCCTCCGCGCACCTGCTGCGCAAGGAGACTTTCGTGGACTATTGGCGTCGGCATTTCGGCAACGAGCCCGAGACGGTTTCGGTCTCCGCCTATGATCCGGCGCTGGCAGCCGGGATCGTCGAAGACACGCTCGCCGGACGGGACGCGGCCATGCTTCCGGACATTCTCGTCTGCGAGAACGATGCGCTGGCGATCGGCGCGACCGATGTGATCCGCCACAAGCTCGGCCTGCGCATCCCCGAGGACATTGCCATTACCGGGTTCGACGACGTACCGCAGGCGGAGGGGGCCAACTATCGGCTTACCACCTACCGCCAGCCACTGACGGACATGGCGGAATATCTCGTCGAGGTACTGGGCAGCGCCGAAGGGCGCGATCTCGATCGGCTCTTCGCAGGCCGACTGATCGTCCGGCAAAGCGCCTGAGGAAAAGCGCTCCAAGACTAGCCGCCTCGAACCGATCCTCGCCAAACAAGCTCAGCCTCAAGCTTGCGCGAGCCGCCACTGGTCGCCATCGGCTGAGCGAGCCAGGAAACCGCTTCGTCGGCGATGCGGTCAACCGGTTGCGTGAATGTCGTGAGATCGTAGGAGGACCACGACGACTGTTCTATGTCGTCAAAGCCGATCACGCATAAGTCCTCGGGAATGCGAAGCTTGAACTGGTTTCGTGCTGCGTCCATCAGCCCGCAGGCCAGAAGATCGTTCGCACAGAATACCGCATCTGGCCGCTTTTCGCGGGTGAGCAACCGTTGGGCCAGAACCACACCACTCTGGTAGCGTGTGGGGCCGAAACGTTCGACTTTGACGTCAAGGCCTTGTTCGAGCGCCGCTGACCGAAAACCTTCCTCACGCGCCATCAAGCTCGGCGTACCCACGTCGGAATTGGCGAACGCGAAATTCTGGCAACCTGCCCTCAAGAAGGCGATGAAAGCCCTTTTCGCCGCCTCGCGATCATACAAGTTGATCAGCAAGGCGCCGTCACGTCGTTCATCGCGATTGATCAAGACCATGCGCTGTCCACTGTTAATACAGCGCTCGGTGATGGATTTGTCGGGCATGCCGGAAAGGATTATTGACGCGTCCGCACGATAGCTGATCGCCTGACGCAAAGCCTGATCGACACTGTCATCCGACCGATCGGTGTTGATCAGCATCGCGATTTTTGACGCACTCTGCAGTCGTCGCGTCAAAGCTCGAATGAGGCTTGCTCGATAAGGTGTATCGAGTTCAGACACGATCAGGCAGACAATACCGCTTTCGTTGCGCGTCAGACTGCGCGCGAGATGGTTGACGTGATATCCTAGTGCCTCTGCCGCCTCGATGACGCGGCGACGGGTTTCATCCGAAACGCTTGCACCAGGCGTAAACGTGCGCGAGACCGCGGAACGGGATACGCCGGCACGGTCTGCAACCTCCTTCGCACTGATGAATATCTTGCCCCTCACGCATCCACTCCTTCGATACTTCATGCCCGTATTTGCAAGCGCTTGCAACACTCTTGTCACTCGACTGCCTGCGCCCGCGACCGAGCCTGCAACGCTCTTTCAATGAAGATGATTGACAACAAGTACGCCTTCATGGAACGATTGCACACGCTTGCAAGAGCGAGGTGACGTGGAGGCGTCACTCAATCTGGGAGGATTATCATGCGTCTTGCTGTGATGGCGTCGGTCGCGTTTGCCGGCCTGACAATGAATGCGCCGAACACCCGTGCTGCCGAACAACTCAACCTCATCTGCTCTGCCGATGTCGTGATCTGCGAGATGATGCAGCAGATGTTCGAGAAGGACACCGGCATCAAGGTCAACATGGTACGGCTGTCTTCGGGCGAAACCTATGCAAAGATCCGCGCCGAGGCTCGTAATCCGAAAACCGATATCTGGTGGGCGGGCACCGGCGACCCGCATCTTCAGGCGGCATCGGAAGGCCTGACACAGGAATACAAGTCGCCGCATCTCGACGAATTACAGGACTGGGCGAAAAAGCAGGCGGAAAGCTCCGGCTACAAGACTGTCGGCGTTTATGCCGGCGCACTGGGCTGGGGTTACAATACCGACCTCTTCAAGCAGAAGAACTACAGGGAGCCCAAATGCTGGGCCGATCTTCTCGACCCTGCGCTTAAGGGCGAGATCCAGATGGCCAATCCCAATTCGTCCGGCACGGCCTATACGGCGCTGGCATCGCTCGTGCAGATCATGGGCGAGGACAAGGCGTTCGATTACCTGAAACAGCTCAACGCCAATGTTTCGCAATATACCAAATCCGGCTCAGCGCCGGTGAAGGCGGCCGCACGCGGTGAAACCGGCCTCGGCATCGTCTTCATGCATGATGCGGTAGCACAGACGGTCGAGGGCTCTCCGGTCAAGTCGATCGCGCCTTGCGAGGGCACAGGTTATGAGATCGGCTCGATGTCGATCGTCAAAGGTGCCCGCAATCTGGACAGCGCCAAGAAATGGTATGACTGGGCGCTGACGGCCGAGGTGCAGTCGCACATGAAGGAGGCAAAGTCCTTCCAACTTCCGTCCAACAGACAAGCCGAGATTCCCAAAGAATCGCCGCGCTTCGAGGACATCAAGCTGATCGATTACGACTTCAAGACCTATGGCGACCCGACCGAGCGCAAAAAGCTGCTCGAACGCTGGGACAAGGAAATCGGCGCCAACGCCAACTGATCCCATTCGTCTCTGCCGCGCTTCGGCTGGCCGTGGCGCGGCATGATCGACTTGTCCTGTGATGAGGTCGCATCAAACCATGAACAATCGCAATCGTAGACTGGATATCGTGCTGGCGCTTGGCGCTGCCGCTGTATTGCTCGTTCCCTGGTATCGCATTGAACAGGGTTTTTATGCCTTTACATGGCTTTCCGAATTCCCCGGCGAGCCGGCGGCAGCACCAGGTATCATGCAGATTTTTCTTCATGGCCGCGTCTGGCTGATCGCGGTTCTCGTCGCCTACGGGCTTGCACTTGCCGCGCGTTTCACCGCCGATCCGATGCGGCGCGGAAAAATGCTTGCCCTTGCCGGCGGGTTTGGCGTCGCATTCCTTGTCCTGCAGGGATTGGCGATCGGCATTACCGGTTTCACCTGGACGATCAGTGAAACGATGTTTGGTCCGCTTGCCGACGGCCAGCCGCCGATGGGAGCGGGTGCGGTTCTCTCTGCCATCTGCTTCGTGCTGATGTTTGCCTTCGGCCTTGCCGAACGCGGCGTAATGCGCGGCGATGCCTTCGTGGTCGCCACCATTTCCATGCTGGTCTTTCTCGTCGGCGTCTTCGTGTTTTATCCGATAGGATCGATGTTCATTGGCGCCTTTCAGGATTTCGACGGCTCGGTCAGTTTCGATGGTTTTTCACGCAACATTGTCGATTCGTCGATCTGGAGCCTTGATTGCATCATCGGCGGCGCGCGCTGCGGCGTGGCATGGCGCACGCTGTTCCTAGCCATCATGACGGCTGCGGGTTCGACCGCGCTCGGCCTTGCCTTCGCGCTGGTCGCCACCCGCACGCGCTTTCCCTTCAAGAAGGGCCTGCGGCTCCTGACCATCCTGCCGATCATCACGCCACCCTTCGTGATCGGTCTGGCGCTGACGCTTCTCTTTGGCCGCGCCGGCATCGTCACGCAGGGCCTCTCCGCCACAATCGGCATCGAACCGAGCCGCTGGCTCTATGGCCTCACCGGTATCTGGATCGCACAGGTCCTGTCCTTCACACCGATTTCCTTCCTCGTGCTGATCGGTGTCGTCGAAGGCATCAGCCCGTCGATGGAAGAAGCCTCGCAGACATTGCGTGCCGATCGCTGGCGCACCTTCTGGCGCATCTCGCTGCCGCTGATGAAACCCGGTCTCGCCAACGCTTTTCTGATCGGCTTCATCGAGAGCATGGCGGATTTCGGCAACCCGCTGGTGCTCGGCGGCAGCCATGGCGTGCTGTCGACGGAAATCTTCTTCGCCGTGGTTGGCTCGCAGAACGACCCGGCCAGAGCCGCCGTGCTCGCCATGATCCTGCTTGGCTTCACGCTCTCCGCCTTCCTCGCCCAGCGCATCTGGCTGTCTGGCAAGAATTTTGCCACCGTCACCGGCAAGGGCGATAGCGGCGCGCATATCGCCCTGCCCCGGCCGTTGTCGATCGGTGTGCATGCCGTCGTTATCCCTTGGATGATCTTCACTCTCGTGGTTTACGGCATGATCCTGTTCGGCGGTTTCGTCAAAACCTGGGGCCTCGACAACAGCCTGACGCTCGCGCATTACGCCAAGGCCTTTTCCGTCACTTTCCGCGATGGCTCACTGGTCTGGACCGGGGTCGCCTGGAACTCGTTCTGGACGACGATGGAGATCGCGCTGATCGCCGCCCCGCTGACGGCGGCGGTCGGGCTTGCCACGGCTTACGTCATCGTGCGGCAGAAATTTGCCGGACGCGAACTGTTCGAATTCGCGCTGATGATGAGTTTTGCCATTCCTGGCACGGTCATCGGCATCAGTTACATTATGGCCTTCAACCTGCCGCCGCTGGAAATGACCGGCACCGCGCTGATCCTGATTGCATGTTTCGTGTTTCGCAACATGCCGGTCGGCGTGCGTGGCGGCATCGCGGCCATGACTCAGTTGGACAAGAGCCTCGACGAAGCCTCGATGACGCTGCGCGCCACCAGTTTCCGCACCGCCCGCAAGGTGATCCTGCCGCTCCTGCGCCCCGCCATCACCGCAGCACTGGTCTACTCCTTCGTACGCGCCATCACCTCGATCAGCGCCGTCGTGTTCCTCGTCAGCGCCCAGTACAACATGGCGACATCCTATATCGTTGGGCTGGTGGAAAACGGCGAATACGGCGTCGCCATCGCCTATTCCTCCATGCTGATCGTGGTGATGATCACCGTCATCACCGGTTTTCAGCTTCTGGTCGGCGAACGGCGGCTGCGGCGGGAAAACCGTATCTCGGCATCGCGCGTCCGCCTTCCGACAGCCCAGCCCAAGGAGAAAACCGCATGACCAGAAATGCCGGTTCGGTCACGTTCCAGAATGTGCGCAAATCCTTCGGCGCCTTCACGGCCATCCATGACCTGTCGCTGACGGTCGAGCCCGGCACGCTGGTGACGCTGCTCGGCCCCTCAGGCTGCGGCAAGACGACGACGCTGCGCATGCTCGCGGGTCTCGAACACCCGACGTCGGGCCGCATCCTGATCGGCGGCAAGGATGTGACCATGCTGCCGGCCAACGAACGTGACGTGTCAATGGTGTTCCAGTCCTATGCGCTGTTTCCGCATATGAGCTCGCTCGACAATGTCGCCTACGGCCTGGAATCCTCCGGGCTTTCGAAAATGGAGGCTCGGCAAAAGGCTGAACACGGCCTCGAACTCGTCGGCCTCGCCGGCATGGGCGGGCGGCTTCCGGCAGAATTGTCGGGTGGCCAGCAGCAACGCGTTGCCGTCGCCCGCGCGCTCGTGCTTGAACCCCAGGTTCTGCTGCTGGACGAGCCGCTTTCAAATCTCGACGCCCGCCTGCGCCGCCGGGTGCGCACCGAAATTCGCGAGCTTCAGCAACGCCTGCAGTTCACCGCCGTCTACGTCACCCACGATCAGGACGAGGCACTGGCCGTCTCCGACCAGATCATCGTCATGAAGGATGGCGAGATCGCCCAGCAGGGCTCGCCGCGGGATCTGTATGAAGCCCCGGCCTCGCCCTTCATCGCCGATTTCATCGGCGAAGCGAATGTCGTGCCCTGTGAGGTGATCGATATCAGCGGCAACGAAGCGACGATCAGCATCGAAGGGCTGCAGCATGTCGTGCCGGCGCGTGGCGCAAGACCCGGCAGAAGCCAGCTTGCCGTGCGCCCAAGCGCGATCACGCTCGAACCGGCGGAAACGGCGGCCTTTCCCGGTCGCATCAGCCATGCCGCCTATCTCGGCGACCATATCGAATACGAGGCGGAAACGAGCGGCGGGACCCTGTTTATCGTGGACCCGTCGGTCGACCACCCGCTTGCCCCCGGAACGCGTGTTGCCATCGGCCTGAAAAACCGCGGCATCGCCATCATTGCGCAGTGAGGATGGACCTATGACATCGGAACATGACGAGATCGCCAGACGCCACAAGCTGGCGGAAGGTATAGCCGCCGAGGCCGGCAAGCTGGCGCTCGGTTATTATCGCCGTCGCGATACGCTGGTGATCGAGACCAAGGGTGATCCGCAGGATGTCGTCTCGATCGCCGATCGCGAAGTTGAGGACCTTATCCGGAAGAGAACGGGAGAGGCCTTTCCCAATGACGGCTTTCTCGGCGAGGAATACGGGCTGACCGGCGGCGGAAGCGGCTATACCTGGGTAGTAGATCCAATCGACGGGACCAGCCCATTCGTACACGGCATGCCGAACTGGTGCGTGTCGATCGCCGTTCTCTACAAGGATGAGCCGGTGGTCGGTGTCATCCATGTTCCTTGCCATGATGAGCTGTATTCGGGCGCGCTCGGTAACGGCGCCACGTTGAACGGCAAGGCTCTCAAACTGGGTAACACCAAGACGATCCGCAACGCCGTCACCGGCATCGGCGCAAATCATCATGTGACACCGCAATCGGTCGGAAAGATCGTCGAGGACATCTTGGCGATCGGTGGCAATTTCGTGCGGCTGGGCTCGGGCGCTCTGATGCTTGCCTATGTCGCGGCCGGTCGTCTCGCAGGTTACTATGAGCCCTATATGCATGCCTGGGATTGCCTTGGCGGTTATTGCCTTGTGCGCGAGGCGGGCGGCTGGTTTCTGCCGTTTCCAAGCGATGGCGAGCGACTGACCAAGGGTGCTCCCGTTCTGGCCGCGGGCCCGGGCGCTGCCGAAGACCTTTGCCGCATCGCCGGCATCAATATGGGGGGTGTCGCCGCAGCCTGAAGGAAAAGGGTGCGAACGCCTGTCAGACGTGGCGAGACCGGGGAGGGGCTCGCAGAAAACCGCCGGATCGGCGACAGACCAATTCATGGAAAGGGAGGAAATCGACCATGAAAACCGCTTTTGCAGCAGTCCTTACCACCGCCGCCTCGCTGCTGATGGCATCGAGTGCGCTCGCCGCCACCGAAATCTCGTGGTGGCACGCCATGACCGGCGCCAATAACGAGGTCGTCGACCAGCTGGCCAAGGAGTTCAACGAAAGCCAGTCCGATTACAAGATCGTGCCGGTGTTCAAGGGCACCTATCCGGAAACGCTGAATGCCGGCATCGCCGCCTTCCGCGCCAAGCAGCCACCGGCCATCATCCAGGTTTTTGATGTGGGAACCGGTGTGATGATGGGTGCGCAGGGCGCCATCGTGCCGGTGGCGGAGGTCTTGGAAAAGGGCGGCTTCAAGTTCGACAAGGCGCAATACCTGCCTGGAATCGTGGCCTATTATTCGAAGCCTGACGGCACGATGCTGTCCTTCCCCTACAACTCGTCCTCACCCATCCTCTATTACAACAAGGATGTTTTCGAAAAGGCGGGTCTGAACGCCGACACACCGCCAAAGACATGGCCGGAAGTCTTTGAGGCCGCCAAGAAAATCAAATCAAGCGGGGCTGCCAACTGCGGCTTCACCTCGACATGGCTGACCTGGATCCAGACCGAGAACTTTGCCGCCTGGAACAATCTCTCCTATGCAAGCGACGAAAACGGTCTCGGGGGCACGAACGTCAAGCTGGCCTTCAATTCGGAACCCTTTGTCAAACATTTCCAGTCGATCGCCGATCTCGCCAAGGATGGCACCTTCCGCTATGGCGGCCGCACCTCGGAAGCCAAGCAACTTTTCACCTCCGGCGAATGCGGCATCCTGACGGAATCTTCCGGTGGACTTGGCGATATCATCAAGTCCGGCATGAAATACGGCATCGGCCAACTGCCCTATTATGAGGGTGAGGGACGTCCGCAGAACACCATTCCGGGCGGGGCGAGCCTGTGGGTGTTCGGCGGCAAGAGTGATGCGGAATACAAGGGCGTCGCTACCTTCTTCAACTTCCTGTCTCAGACCAAGATCCAGGCCCGCCTGCATCAGGTCTCCGGTTACATGCCGGTGACGATGGCAGCTTATGAAGAGACCAAGAAATCCGGCTTCTACGACAAGAACCCGGGCCGAGAGACGCCGCTTCTGCAGATGATGGGCAAGGCGCCGACCGAAAATTCCAAGGGCGTTCGTCTCGTCAACCTGCCGCAGGTGCGTGACATCATGAACGAGGAATTCGAGGCCATGCTGGCCGGCAAGCAGGACGCCAAGGCCGCTCTCGACAAGGCGGTCGAACGCGGCAATGCGGCGATCCAGCAGGCGCTCGGAAACTGACATCGGTCTTCGCCGCCCGCATGAGAAAAACATGCGGGCGGCTTTCCTGATCCTCAAGGAGCCTGCCCGTGCAAAGCACCGTGTTTCCGAACAAGATCCTTCCCTATTTTCTGGTCGCGCCGCAGATCGTGCTGACCATCGTGTTCTTTTTCTGGCCGGCAAGCCAGGCACTTTACCAATCCGCCATGCGGGAAGACCCGTTCGGGTTGCAGAGCACGTTTGTGGGTCTGGCCAATTTCACCACGATCCTGTCGGACGCCAATTACCTGCATGCGCTGCGCGTCACCGTCGTCTTCAGTATCGCCACCGCCGTGCTCTCCATGGGCATCGCGCTTCTTCTGGCGACCGCCGCCGATCTCGTCGTGCGTGGTAAAGGGTTTTACCGCACGATGATGATCATCCCCTATGCGGTGGCGCCTGCGGTCGCGGGCATGTTGTGGCTGTTCATGTTCAACCCGGCCATGGGCACGTTCGCCTATATCCTGCGCCGCAACGGCATTGCCTGGGACCCGCTCCTGAACGGCGATCAGGCCATGGCGCTGGTCGTGGTGGCCGCCGCCTGGAAACAGATCAGCTACAATTTCCTCTTCTTCGTCGCCGGCCTGCAGGCCATTCCGAAATCGCTCCTGGAGGCAGCCTCCATCGATGGCGCGCGCGGATCTCGCCGGTTCTGGACGATCGTTTTTCCGCTTTTGGCGCCCACCACATTCTTCCTGCTGGTGGTCAACACCGTCTACGCCTTTTTCGACACATTCGGCATCATCCATTCGGTCACCGGCGGCGGACCTGCCAAGGCCACAGAAACGCTGGTCTACAAGGTCTATAACGACGGTTTCGTGAACCTCAATCTTGGCTCGTCGGCCGCCCAGTCGGTCATCCTGATGGTCATCGTCATCGCGCTGACCGCCTTCCAGTTCCGCTTCGTCGAGCGGCGCGTGCATTATGGTTGAGGTGAGAAGATGATCGAAAACCGCCCAGTAGCCAGCATGATGGCGCATCTGATGCTGATCCTCGGCATCATCATCGTCGCCTTCCCGATCTATTACACGTTCATCGCCTCGACGGCGCCATCAGGCGCCATCATCCGGCCGCCGCTGTCGCTGCTGCCCGGCGGGCACATGATGGAAAACTATTCGGAATCCATTTCCGGCGGCGTTGAACGTGTCGTCGGCGTCAGTCTCGAACGGCTGCTGTTCAACAGCTTTGTCGTCGCAGTCGCGATTGCCATCGGCAAGATCATCATCTCGTTCCTGTCGGCCTTCGCGATCGTGTTTTTCCGCTTTCCCTTCCGCATGGGCTTTTTCTGGATGATCTTCATCACGCTCATGCTGCCGGTGGAAGTTCGTATCCTGCCGACCTACAAGGTGATCGTCGATCTCGGGCTCTTGAACACCTATGCAGGCCTCACACTGCCGCTGATGGCATCGGCGACGGCCACCTTCCTGTTCCGGCAGTTCTTTCTCACCATTCCCGGCGAGATGGTGGAAGCCGCACGCATCGACAATGCCGGGCCGTTCCGCTTCATGAAGGATATCCTTCTGCCGCTGTCGACGACCAATATCGCGGCGCTGTTCGTCATCCTCTTCATCTACGGATGGACGCAATATCTCTGGCCGCTGCTCGTCACCGACAGGGCCGAAATGAACACGATCATCATCGGCCTTCGCCGCATGGTGGATTTCGCAGATGCCTCGACGCCGTGGAACTACGTGATGGTGACGGCCATCCTGGCGATCATTCCTCCCGTCATCGTCGTGGTGCTGATGCAGCGCTGGTTCGTCAAGGGTTTGGTGGAGACCGAAAAATAATGGCTACGATTGAACTGAAAGACGTCCGCAAGGTCTACGGCACCAATATCGAGGCGATCAAGAGCGTGTCGCTCGATATCGCCGATGGCGAAATGATCGTGCTGGTCGGCCCGTCCGGCTGCGGAAAATCGACGCTTCTGCGCATGGTTGCGGGGCTCGAAAGCATCACCTCCGGCGATGTGACGATCGCCGGGCGGCGCGTCAACACGCTGGAACCATCCGAGCGCGACATCGCCATGGTGTTCCAGAACTATGCGCTTTACCCGCACATGACCGTGCGCCAGAACCTTGCCTATGGGCTGAAGAACCGCAACACGCCGAAGGACGAGATCGACCGACGCATTACCGAGGCGGCGCGGGCTCTGGAAATCGAACAGTTTCTCGAACGAAAACCCCGCCAGCTTTCCGGCGGCCAGCGACAGCGTGTGGCCATGGGCCGCGCCATTGTGCGAAAACCCTCCGCCTTCCTGTTCGATGAACCGCTGTCCAATCTCGACGCAAAACTGCGCGTTCAGATGCGGGTGGAAATCCGCAGACTGCAGCGTTCGCTTGCCACGACGTCGATCTATGTCACCCACGACCAGATGGAGGCGATGACACTTGCCGACCGGCTGGTGGTACTTAATGCCGGGCGGATCGAACAGGTCGGCACGCCGATCGAGTTATACGAAAAGCCGGCCACCACTTTCGTCGCCACCTTCATAGGATCGCCATCGATGAACCTGATGAAACCGGCCGGAAGCCAAGTCACTGCCATCAACTGGCCGTCAAACGTGGCGACGATAGGCATCCGCCCTGAGGACCTTGTCATTGCCGATGCTGCGTCCGGCAATGGTTTCCGCATCAAGGTAGAGGTTATCGCGGTCGAACTGGTCGGTGCCGAAAGTTATGTTCATGGCGCCACGAAGGAAGGAGACACGGTCGTTTTCCGCGTCCCCGGCCGCTCGGTCATCGAGATCGGAGAAAGCAAGGACCTCACTGCGGCATCGGATCGCTTTCATCTTTTCGGCAGTGACGGAAAGCGTCTGCAGGCATGATTTCAATGGAAAAACAGGAAGTTTCGCGCCAGCGCTTGCATACGAACGCAAGACGAATATCATTAGTCGGCTATTGATATTCCGTAATATGCAACTGGAGTGCCTATGTCCATCATCCTTGCCATCATTGCGCTGGTTGGCCATATCGCGCTTCTTCTTTGGGGAACGCGCATGGTGCAGACCGGCATCCAGCGCGCTTTCGGTCCCAGCCTGCGGTCCTTCCTGAGCCACGCACTCAGCAATCGCATGAAGGCCTTCATGGCGGGCATGGGCGTCACGGCAGTTCTGCAGAGCAGCACTGCGACGGGGCTGATGGCAACAGGCTTTACAGCAGGCGGGCTGGTGGATCTGGTCCCGGCGCTGGCGGTCATGCTTGGCGCCAATGTCGGCAGCACGCTGATCGTCCAGGTGCTTTCGTTCAATGTGGCGGCTGCGTCACCGGCACTCATCCTGATCGGGGTGCTGATGTTCCGGCGGGTGCAGAACCCGCAGGTCCATGATCTCGGCCGAGTTTTCATCGGCATAGGCTTCATGCTTCTTGCCCTGCATCAATTGCTGGAGGTGCTGGAGCAGTACGCTGATACGCCCGCATTCCAAGGGGCGCTCCATGCCATTTCGAAGGCACCCGTCCTCAGCCTCCTGCTTGCTGCCGCGCTTACGTGGGCTGCGCATTCCAGCGTCGCCGTCGTGTTGCTGATCATGTCACTCGCAAGTCAGGGCCTTCTCGATCCCTATCAGGCCTGCGCAATGACGCTTGGAGCAAACCTCGGCACCGCGATCAATCCCGTCGTGGAAGGACAATCGGGTGCGGCTCTCTCGGCTCGCCGCCTTCCGATAGGAAACCTTCTTACCAGAATAATCGGCGTTGCTCTCGCCTTTCTCTTCCTCGAGCAGATCACCTATCTGATGACGCAGTCAGCCGGCAGCGACAGTCGTTTGGTGGCCAATTTTCATACCGCCTTCAACCTCGTCGTTGCCGCGCTGTTCATGCCCTTCTTGTCGCCATTTGCAAACGCGCTCGTCAAATTCATGCCGCAGCGTATCGACGAAAGCGATCCCGGTCAGCCGCGATATCTCGATCCTTCAGCTAAAGAGACACCGATCGTCGCGTTGCAGGCCGCAGCCCGCGAGGTGCTTCGTATTGTAGATACACTCGAGGAGATGCTGGCGGGGACAAAAGCGGCGCTTTCAACGAACGATCGCAAGGCCTTGTCTGCGTTGCGCAAGCTGGACACGGTTCTCGATCGTCTTAACACCGCGGTCAAGATTTACCTGACATCCATCGATCCCGACGAATTCAGCGAAGCGGACAAGCGTAGGCTCGAAGAGATCCTGATCTTTTCAACGGGTCTGGAACATGCAGGCGATGTGCTGGACCAGAATGTCCTGCCGCATCTGGCGAAACGCCTGCGTCGAGGCATGAAATTTTCGAAACCTGCCAGAGACGAGCTTGAAGCACTTTTCGACAGGTTGACGACGAACCTGCACACGGCAGCTGCCCTGTTCATGTCACAGGATGAGCGCATGGCCCGCATGCTGGCGGAGGAAAAGGTCGTTTTCAGAAAGGTTGAGCGAGACGGCACCAGGGCACATTTCGAACTGCTTCGAAAAGGAAATGTCGATGCCTCGGAAACCAGCTCTCTGCATCTGGATTTGCTGCGCGACCTCAAGCAGTTGAATTCGCATCTGGTTGCCGCGACCGCATACCCGGTGCTGGAACAACAGGGTGAACTGCTGCAGAGCCGGATCAGGTGATTTGAACCTTCATAATTTTCAACCTGCCACGTGGTTTCATTCAGCGTTAAGGCGAGGTCAAAGAATTTGATGAGCAGCCTCATTCAGTCAGGAAAAAACAGGGCATGTCCTTCCAAGGCCAGTCCAATTTCCTGCCCCACTGCGAAATCGACGCGTTCGGATACCATTGTCAATCGCAGGTCGACGTTACCGACAGCTACCGAGATGTGACTGAAACGACCTGAAAAGCTGATCGCGCTGACACGAGCGCCGAACCTGGCTCCCGCACTACCGGATGCGACGGGCCTTAGCTGCCCGCTCTGAATGAGCAATTGGCCGCTTCGGCACGTACGATCAAGGCCATTGCTGTTGCGATAGATTTGAACAGGCAGGCAGACAATGTGGAACTGGCTGACAGTCGATCTTGCGCCAGTTGCGCAGGCAGGGAGAAGCAGTCATCGCTGATGAAATAAGCGACGTCAGGCGATTTTGACCGTATCGTCAACATCGAAGCCGACCGTCATGGCCGGCTTACCCTCCAGCGACTTCTCGATCTGACCGATCGTCTACCCAGTGAATCGGGCCGCGATGAGCAAGTTGGTCGGTGGTCGCACCGGCGAAAGTCGCGTCGTCCGCATAGGCCGGCGTGACGACAAGTGCAGCCAGAAGAGCGAGATTGCGGGGCAGGAAAGTCATCCATAGTCTCCTTCCATGATGTCGTCAGAGTGACATCTTCCTCTCCAGAGAGGGTGTCAATCGCGCAGAACGCCACTCGCAAAGCCCAAATAGGATCGCTAAGGTTCACAGCCGCCTGTCCACAGGACATTGGATCCCAGGATCTCCGCTTGGTTGACTGCTAAGCTTTGCGCGCCGTAAAAACTCGCCATGGACAGCACGAGATCTCTCAGAAACATGCGTAATCCGCAGACCCGCCTGCTTGCCAGTATGGTAGCAGCACTCGGTTTCGTCAGCTGGACGACCGCCGCCAATGCGCTGAACGATGATCGGCTCAATGGCCAGTTGATGAAGCTGGATCCGGAAACAAGGCTCGAACAGACCTGTGACACCGAGGTGATGTTTCGGATCAACCGCGAACATCCCCAGTTTCGCGTGGACAAGGTCATTGCCTATGCCTTCGGCGACACTGCCAGCAGCGAAAATCTGTTCAAGGCGCCCGGAGCCGTGCTGCGTAGCCGCGGAAAATGGTATCGGCTGAAATACATCTGCATGACGGGTCCACGCCATCTCGACGCGCACAAACTCAAATATGAGATTGGACCTGTTGTGCCACGTTCAGATTGGAAGGCACATTACCTGTATGACTGATCGGTCCCAGCCCAAAGCTCGAGCGTTTTCAAGCAAATCGCGGTTCATCGCGGCCGGAAATTGACAAGCAAAGACTTCCAACTCGATCTCGCGAACGCGCCTAGCCGCCTCGTCGGGGCTAACCCATGCCAAGATCCTTTGCCCGCGCTCTTTGAATTTCGAACTGACCTCGTCAACTTCAACCTGAAAAATCTCGACGACGCAGGGCACCACAACACCACCGTCCAGCTCTTTGAGGTAGGTGTAACGGCCAATCGCCTTCTTTTTCGCTTTGCCGCGAACCCCGGCTTCCTCCCAGGCCTCAATGACAGCAGCCTCGTGCGGCTTCTTGCCCTTCATCGGCCAACCTTTGGGGATTATCCAACGCCCGCTGTCGCGTGATGTGACGACAAGGAGGTCGATTTGGCCTGCATCGCCATATCGAAAACACAAGGCTCCATATTGCTGGCGAAACGCGGCACCGAACAGTTTATCCGGCGCCTTCCTGGACAGGTCGTGCAGAAGCTTATGGGGCCGCCCCACCTTTATCGACTTGGCCTGTTTCTTCATTTTCATGCATGGAGAATGCCAGAACTGGGCTTCGCCACTCAACTGATCAGTGAGAGCTCCGTGCTAATAGGAACAGATAAGTTGGTGAGCACGTCCCCGCTATTTCGAGTAGACCTCCTCGACGCCTTCATTGGTCAACAAAGGTCTCGTTCTGGAGCAATGGTAGATCACCGAGGGCCAGGTCTTCTAGCATGGCGGCCGAGTGCGGATTATTCGTAAGCCGCCGAGATATCTCCGAGAGCCTTATGGCCTTCCATCGCACGAACCAGCTCGGGCAACGTCCTGTGTCCCTCTCGAAAAAGATTAATGCAAATCTCGGCGGCTATGATCGCGTCGGGATCATCTTTCGCTAGCCCGCATCGGCTCTTCCAGGATTGAAAGGCGATATCGATAATTTCGAGTTCGACCGGGCCAAATGTAGTTTCGAGAAATGATGGCATTTCGGTAATCCTTCACAGCGCAGAGCGATGTGGTACCGTACGGCGCGAATTCAAGCAGCGGCGCTTTGGTTTCCATTGAGTTGATCAGCTGGGACACGCAGCACAGTCTCGCTCTTGATGGGTATCAAACCGCCGGCCCGGAGCTAGAGCCGATTTAGATCATCGGGAGACCTCGACTATATGTTGGTCGATAAGAAAGGCGGTCCGAAGGGTTATCTCCCTCGATATTTTTGGAGATGACGTCGCGCAGCCGATAACGCGAACACGCACCAAGCAAAGCCTCACGATTTGAGTGCACTAGATCCGAGGCGACCCGGGAGTGCGTCCTCTTGCCAATCTGGATGCACTTACAGACTGCATCGGTACCGTCCGATCCATGCTTTCCAGCACGGCTGAGGCACGTACCGCGAACATCGGCATCGATACGCGTTGGACAGGTACGTCTGCAGCCAAGGGCTCTTTCTACATTGGCAGCAATGCAAACCAATGATCGATAAGATCGGGCCAAACTTAGGACCGTAGTTTGCTTGCGGTGGCAGGTATGGCGGACCAGCATGTTTACGTCTGCGGTACGAAACGGCCTACATTCTCATTCAATCTTCGTGCTGATGTCGGTTCGCATCTGGTCCAGCAGGACTGCAATCCTTTCTTTCAGCTCTGGTGTGCCGAGGCTGGCGGGATAGGATATCGCTACGCCGAAAATCTCCATCGTCTCAGGGTCCCGCATGGCCACGCCCTGGGATGAAACACCTTCCACGATCTCGTTTGATGCGTAGGATCTGCCGGTTGCGCGGATCTTGCCGATGCGCTCCATCAACTCGGCATGATCCTTCGGTGAGTTCGGCGACACATAGGGGAGCGGCTCCGGGACCCTCTGCTTCAATGCAGGGTCGTCCAGCAGCGCCAGCATCGCGCGTCCATTGGAGGTTGCGTAGGCGGAAGACTTGTAGCCTGGCGTCGAGGCGATTGCCAACGGGTTGGAACCCCGCACCACCCTGAGCACAATCAGATCGGCGCCATCGAAGACGGTAATGTAGCCGGTATGGCCGCCGATATCGCAGATCTGCTTCACCCGCGTATAGACCAGATCGAGGAAATGATGGCGCGAGCGGAAGATCTGCCCGAGTTCGAAAAGCCGCATGCCGGGCGAATAGAGCCGCGTCGCGTGGTCGTATTCGAGCAGGCCAGCGGCAACGAGGCTTTTCAGCGCGCGATGAACCGTCGCCTTGGGACGATCGAGGCGGCGCGCCAGATCCGCCTGCCCGATCGCCGGCTCCTCCAGAGAGAAACATCCGAATATCGCAACCGCATCGTCAAGAACGCCCATCTTCCCCACTCGCTTGTTTCAATAAGAGCAATTGTTTCACTATTGAAATTCGGTGTCAATTTTGAAACTCACGCTAGACTCGCGAAAAAACACCGCCTACAAATCTCGCAACGGAGAGAGAAGCTGAATTTTGAGGCAATCGCCCGACGCGGCAGATTTGCCCAAAACTACGGCTCGGGAACTTGAAGCTTCGGCCCAATGATGGCCGGCTTATTTGCGTGACCTAGGATTGATAAATGCAAGCTACTGGCCAGACGACCGGTAAGCGCCTGCGTGCGGGCGTGGATATCGGCGGTACGTTCACCGACTTCATCCTTTTCGACGAGAGCGCCACCGCGATCCGTCTGCACAAGTGCCTGACCACGCCGCGTGATCCCTCCCAAGGTGCTCTGAGTGGCCTCGGCGAACTGGTCAAGGCGGCCGGCATCGACATTTCAGACCTTTCCGAGATTGTCCACGGCACCACGCTGGTCACCAATGCCGTCATCGAGCGCAAGGGCGCGCCGGTCGGCCTAATCACCACCGAAGGCTTTCGCGATATTCTCGAAATCGGCACCGAGCAGCGTTACGACATCTACGACCTGACGCTGGCTTATCCCACGCCGCTGGTCGAGCGTTCGCGCCGCATGGAAGTGACGGAGCGCATCGATGCCGATGGCAATATCATCATCGAACTTGACGAAGTCGCCGTGTTGCGCGCCGCCGAGGCGCTGAAGAAGGACGGTGTCGAGGCGGTCGCCATCTGCTTCATGCATTCCTACCGGAACCCGGCACATGAGCGCCGCGCCCGCGACATCATCGCCAAGGCCCTGCCAGAGCTGCAGATTTCGATTTCCTCGGAAGTCGTTGCCGAAATCTCCGAATATCAGCGCTTTGTCACCACCTGCGCCAATGCCTATGTGCAGCCGCTGATGGACCGCTACCTGCGCCGTTTCGAAGGCGAACTGGCAAAGATGGGTTTTGCAGGCGATTTCCGCCTGATGCATTCCGCCGGCGGCCTCGTTTCGCTTGAAACCGCCCGCGCCTTCCCGATCCGTCTACTGGAGTCCGGCCCGGCCGGTGGCGCGCTCGCCACCGCATGGTTCGGCAAGAATGCCGGTCATGACAATGTCATCGCCTTCGATATGGGCGGCACGACGGCAAAAGCCTGCCTGATCGAAGACGGCAAGATAGATATCGCCTCCTATCTGGAAGCCGGCCGCGAGCACCGCTTCAAGAACGGCTCCGGCCTGCCGATCAAATCGCCAGTCGTCGACATGATCGAAATCGGCGCCGGCGGCGGCTCGATCGCCTCGATCGACGGCGTCGGCCTGCTGCAGGTCGGCCCCCATTCGGCAAGCTCGGAGCCGGGTCCCGCCTGTTACGGTCGTGGCGGCCTGAAGCCAACCGTGACAGACGCCTCCGTCGCGCTCGGCTATTACGATCCGTCCTTCTTCCTCGGCGGACGCATGACGCTCGATCTAGATGCCGCCGAAAAGGCGCTCGGTACGATCGCCAAGCCATTCAACATTTCTGCCGTCGAAGCGGCATGGGGCATCCATCAGGTCGTCAGCGAAAGCATGGCGAGCGCTGCCCGCATCCATCTCGTCGAAAAAGGCAAGGATCCGCGCGGTTATTCGATGATCGGCTTTGGCGGCGCCGGCCCGGCATTCGCCGCCAAGGTCGCTCGCATTCTCGGCGTCTCGGAAGTCATCATACCGCCGGCAAGCGGTGCTGCTTCAGCTTTCGGCTTCCTCACCGCCCCCCTCTCCTTCGACATCGTCCGCTCGCACCCGATCGCGTTGTCGGAAAAACTCGAAGCAGACAAGCTCAACGCCATCATCGAGGAAATTTCCGAGGATGGCCGCGTGCAGCTGCGCAGCGCGGGCGTTGCCGATGCCGACATACTGGTCGAACGTTCGGCAGACATCCGCCTCCTTGGTCAGTTGCATGAAATCAACGTGCCGCTGCCGGCGGGCAAGCTGGATGCCGGCGCCTATGCCGAAATCCGCAAGGCATTCGAAGCCGTCTATAGCGCGCGCTACACCCGCGTGCCGACCGAAGCGAAGCTCGAAATCCTCTCCTTCCGCATCCGCGCTTCCGGCGCCGTACCGCAGCTGACCGTCCGTCAGGCCGGTATCGAAGGCGGCGCGACCGATCCCAAAAAAGGCACCCGCAAGACGTTCTTCGGCAGCGACTGGGTCGATGCCGGCATCTATGACCGTTATTCGATGCGTCCGGGTATTCTCGTCGAAGGTCCCGCCATCATCGAGGAACGCGAATCCACCACCATCATCCCGCCGGGTGACAAGGTGACGGTCGACGAGACCGGCAACCTGCGCATCCAGATCGCCGAAACCGCCAAGGGCGCGACCATCGTCGAAGACACGATGACGCTCGAAGAGGCGAGCCGCCGCATCCAGTCCGATCCGATCGCGCTGGAAGTGATGTGGAGCCGACTCGTCAACGTTGCGGAAGAAATGTGGTCGACGGTGTGCCGCACCGCATTTTCGCTGATCATCTCAGAAAGCCAGGATTTTGGCTGCGCCATTCTCGATCCGAACGGCGAAACGCTGGCCCACTCCGCCCGCGTCATGCCGGTCTTCAACCTGACCCTGCCGATGGCGGTGAAGGCGATCATCGAGCGTTACCCGGTCGATACGATGAAGCCGGGCGATGTCTACATCACCAATGATCCGTGGCTCTGCGCCGGCCACCTGTTCGACCTCGCCATCGTCACGCCGGTCTTCCATCGCGGTCGCGTCGTGGCGCTGATGGGCACGGTCGGCCATGTCGGCGATATCGGCGGCAGCCGTGACGGTCTGAATGTCACCGAGCTTTACGAAGAAGGCATCCAGATCCCGGAAATGAAGCTGGTGCGCGCAGGCGAGGAGAACGAAGACCTGTTCCGCCTGATGGCGGACAATATTCGCGACAGCGACCAGGTTCTCGGCGACGTCCGTTCGTTCATCTCCGCCAACGAGACAGGCTCCGCCCGCATGCGCTCCTTCATGGAAGAGTATGGCATGCACGACCTGAAGGCGCTGTCGCATGTCGTGCAGTCGCTTTCCGAAAAGGCCATGCGCGATGCGGTGACCAAACTCACCGACGGCGTCTACCATTCGGAGATTTCCAACAATCCGATGGGTTCGACCATGACCTTCCCGCTGAAGGTGACGGTCAAGGGCGACGAGATCGAACTCGATTTCGAAGGCGCACCGCCACAGACGGTCAAGGGCGGCATCAATTGCACGCTCTCCTACACGACGGCACACGCGACCTACCCGATCAAGTGCATGCTGACACCGGGCATCCGCGGCAATGCGGGCTGCTATCGTCCGTTCACGGTGAAGGCGCCAAAAGGCTCGATCCTCAATTGCGAAAAGCCGGCTCCGGTTTCGCTCCGCACCCGCACCGGCTGGTACCTTGCACCGAACGTCTTCCGCGCACTTTCGGAAGCAGCACCGGATACCGCTCAGTCCTTCTCCGGCCTGCCGAGCCTGATGAGTTTTTATGGCAAGTCGGTCGAATCGGGCGCGCTGTTCTACGAACTGCTGCTGCTCGGCGGCGGCCAGGGCGCTTCGCAGACCAAGGACGGCAAGTCCTCGCTTCTGTGGCCGACGTCTGCAGCAACCTCGTCGCTGGAAATGTTCGAAACCCGCTCGCCGATCGTCATCTGGGAAAAGAGCCTGATGACCGACAGCGGCGGCGCCGGCGAAAACCGCGGTGGTTTGGGTGTTCGCGTCCGCATCTCGCGCCGCAATGTCGAAGGTCATCCGATCAAGGCGATCGTGTCGCCGGAAGGTGTCGATCTGCCCGTCGAAGGCCTGTTCGGCGGCAAGCCGGGCAAAACGGCAACCGGCAAGATCCTGTCGCATGCCAGCGGTGACGTGGTGCAGGATTGCGGCACCGGCGCGATCGTCGATCTCGTCGACACCGATGCAGTCGTGGAACTGACGCTTGCCGGTGGCTCCGGTTACGGTGATCCGAAGAAGCGCAGCATCGAAAAACTCGATGACGACGTGCGCCAGGGTTACGTCAGCGCGGAAGCGGCCGACGCCATCTATGGCCGCACGGCCCGCAGCGGGGAACGCAAGAAGTCCGATACCGCAGCCTGAACGATAAATTCCGGTCGTCTTAAGGGGAGACGGCCGGTTATCCAAAAACCAGGAGACCATTCGCATGCAGATGACCAGACGTTCGTTCATGGGTTCGGCGGTTTCCGCGGCCGCGCTCGCTTCGATGCCGCTCGAAAGCTTTGCCGCAGGCCGCAAGATCCTGATCATGGCCAGCAGTGTCGATATTCCGAATTTCGACCCGCATGTCGCCACCGGTTATGCCCCGGCCATGCTGTTCCGCAACACCTATGATGCGCTGGTGCGCGTCGTCGGCACGCCGCCGGAAGTCAAGCCGGGTCTGGCAACCAGCTGGACGGTTTCGGAAGACCAGAAGCATTACGAATTCAAGCTCGATCCGACTGCGAAGTTCCAGGACGGCTCGCCGGTGACGGCAGAAGCCGTCGTCTATTCCTTCAAGCGCATCGTCAAGCTCAAGCGCGGTCCCTCCTGGATGATCGCCGGTATCGTCGATGCCGACAGCGTCAAGGCGGCGGATGCCCAGACCGTCGCCTTCGATCTCAAGGCACCCTTCGCGCCCTTCCTGCAGGTCCTGCCGTGGATGTTCATCGTCAACCCCACGGTGGTCGAAGCCAATATCGGCAGCGATGACGGTCAAGCCTATCTTCTGGCCAACACGGCCGGCTCCGGCCCGTTCAAGTTGGGCCGTGTTCTGCCCGGCAACATGTACGAGTTCATCCGCGTCAAGGACGACTGGCACCAGGGCGGCGGCAATCTCGAAGGCGCGATCTGGAAGATCGTGCGCGAGGCGTCCACCGAACGCATGATGCTGCAGCGCAAGGAAGCGCATATCGCCCTCGAGCTTTACGCCGAGGACATGGAAGCCTTGAAGGACAATCCGGCCGTCGTTAGCGTCATCGAGCCGGAATACCGCACCTTCTCGATCAAGATGAACACTGCCAAGGGACCGCTCGCAGACAAGAACCTGCGCAAGGCGATCTCCTACGCCTTCAATTACCAGAGCATGCTGGATGCCGCAGGCCCGGCCGAACTGATGGTCGGCCCGCTGCCGACCGGCATCTTTGGCCACGACCCGAGCCTCACCGTCTATCGTCACGACATGGACAAGGCGAAGGAATATCTCGCCAAGTCGGAATACAAGGATGGCGGCTTCAAGCTCTCCGTCATGCATGCCACCGGTTATGAAAACCAGCGTCGCTGGTCTCTCCTGCTGCTGGAAGCATTGAAAGCGCTCAACATCGAACTCGATATCCGCCCTGCCACATGGCCTGACACGGTTGCGGCTGCACAGTCTCCGGACACGATGCCGAGCTTCATGTGCCTGTTCCAGACGGCCAACTATGCCGATCCGGACAACGTCGCCTTTGCCGCCTATCACTCGTCGCGCAATGGCCAGTGGCAGAACCCGGTCTACAAGAACGAGGAAGTCGACAAGCTGATCGAGGCGGCCCGCGTCGAGACCGACCAGACCAAGCGTGCGGAACTTTACAAGCAGTTCCAGGAACTTGTCATCGACGACGCGCCGGATATTTTTGGCTTACTCGAAAAGCGCAAGCTCGGCTTCGGCGCAAACGTGAAGAACTTCGTCTTCACCCCGGTTGCCGCCAACGCCATCGAGCTTCTGCCGCTGTCGCTTGATTGATAGGGACGATCGCAAAAGAAAAGAAAGACCCCTCCCAACCCTCCCCACAAGGGGGAGGGCTTAACCCAGCCGAACCGCCAACGCTCGATTTATCCGAGGCGGTTGCCACAAGTCTTCTCCCCCTTGTGGGGGAGATGGCCGGCAGGCCAGAGGGGAACTTTAATCAGGGAGCTTTCATCCTCATGCGATCGACCCAAACTACTGACCACCGGAAGCGCCCATGATCCTTTACACTCTGAGACGCCTCATTCTTCTGATCCCGATGCTGATCGGGCTGACGATGATCGTTTTCGCCATCGCCCGCCTTCTTCCCGGTGATCCGGTGGCGCTTGCTGCCGGCCCCAATGCCACGCCCGACGTGATCGAAAGCGTGCGCCAGGAATTCGGCCTCGATAAATCGCTGCCCCAGCAATACTGGGCTTACGTGACGGGGCTGGTTCAGGGTGACTGGGGTGTTTCGATCTTCACGCGCCGCCCGGTGTTCGAAGACATCATGACCTTCCTGCCGGCGACACTGGAACTGGTGGCAGCCGCCATGCTGATTGCCATCGTGCTCGGCATTCCGCTCGGCCTTGCAGCCGCCGTCTATCGCAATGGTGTTGTCGATTACCTGACCCGCACGGTGGCACTCGGCGGCATCGCCATGCCGCGCTTTTTCCTCGGCCTGCTGCTGCAGCTGATGTTCGTCTCCTGGCTCGACATCCTGCCGCTCTCGGGCCGTTTCCCACTGATCGAGATCCCGCCGGAAGGCCCTACCGGTATCTATACGATCGATTCCATTGTCGCCGGTGACTGGTATTCGCTAACGATTGCATTGCAGCACCTCGCTCTCCCCGCCTTTGCCATGTCGCTTTCCCCTCTGGCGACCATCATGCGCATGATGCGCGCGTCGACGATCGAGGTACTGCAGCAGGATTTTGTCATGACCGAACGGGCGCTCGGCATTTCCAACACAAAAATCCTGTTCAAATACGTGCTGAAGAACGCCATGACCTCGACGCTGACCGTCATCGGTCTCTACGTCTCCTGGTTGCTCGGTGGCACGGTTCTGGTCGAGACGGTGTTCGACTGGCCGGGTCTTGGCCTTTATGCCACGCAGGCGATCCTTTCCCAGGATTTCATGCCGGTCATCGGCGTCACGCTGGTCATCGCCATGATCTATCTCGTCACCATGCTGATCGTCGACCTGCTCTACGGCGTCTTCAACCCGAGGGTTCGTTACACATGACCTCCACCCCGACCACGCTCCCCAAGCGCGACCAGTCGGCACGGCTGGAAAATTGGGCTCGCGCCTTTTACCGCTTCCGCCAGAGCTGGCTTTCCGTCATCGGCCTCGCGATCGTCGTGATGCTCGTCGCCGTCGCACTGTTCGCGCCGCTCATCGTGCCGCATCCCGAGCATGTCGCTGGCGGCACCAACACGGCCGCCCGCTTCACGGCGCCCGGCGCAGACTTCTGGTTCGGCACCAATGCACTCGGCCAGGACGTGTTTTCGCTCGTCCTTGTCGGCTCACAGGTGTCACTGTTCTCCGGTCTTGCGGTGGTCATCATCGCCATCGTGGTCGGCGGTCTTGTCGGAGCGATCGCCGGCTATTTCGGCGGCTGGATCGACGAAATCCTGATGCGCATCACCGACCTTCTGCTCACGATCCCGAGCCTGATCCTCGCCATGGCGGTCGCCGCAGCACTCGGGACGGGCGTGACCAACATGATCATCGCCATCGCCATCACCTGGTGGCCAGCCTATGCCCGCCTCGTGCGCGGCGAGGTGATCGGCAAGAAGGAAGAGCAGTTCATCACCGCCGCAAAGGCGCTCGGCGCCAGCTGGCCGCGCATTCTCGGCCGCCATATCCTGCCCAACATCATGTCGCCGATCATCGTCAAGGCCTCGCTGGACATGGGTTTTGCCGTCCTGACCGTCGCGTCGCTCGGCTTTGTCGGCATCGGTGTGAAGGCGCCGACGCCGGAATGGGGCACGCTGCTTTCCGTCGCTCGCGCCGACATGCCGGATTACTGGTGGACGGCGGTCTTCCCCGGCTGCGCCATCTTCCTGGCGGTTCTTGCCTTCAACCTCCTTGGCGACGGTCTGCGCGACGTCATGGACCCCAAGGCGCGGCGGTGAGGTGACGGCATGACACTCCTCGACATCAAGAACCTCAACCTTTCCATGCGCAGTTTCGAAGGTGAAACGCAGATCCTGCACGGCATCGATCTCAAGGTCGAACGCGGCGAAATCTGGGGCATGGTCGGCGAGACCGGCTCGGGAAAATCGCTGACCGGTCTCTCCGTTTCGCGCCTCATCCCACCGGCAACCGGCCGCTATCTTGCGGGCTCGATCGAGTTCGAAGGCCGCGATGTACTGAAAGCCGGAGAGAAGGAAATGCGTGCTCTGCGCGGCCGCAAGATCGGTATGATCTTTCAGGACCCGACAACCAACCTCAACCCGGTTTTCCGTATCGGCACGCAGCTGGTCGATGTGGCGCTGCATGCCGGCCATGCCGACCCGACCGTGCTGGGTCTCGAACCCGGCGCATCGTCCCGCGACCTGAAAAAGGCGGCAAAACGCGTGGCCGTCGAAATGCTCGACAAGGTCGGCATTCCGAAGGCAGCGGAGCGCATTCACGACTATCCGCACCAGTTTTCCGGCGGCATGCGTCAACGCGTGCTGATCGCCATGGCGATGATCGGCAAGCCCGACCTCTTGATTGCCGACGAGCCGACAACGGCGCTCGACGTCTCCGTACAGGCGCAGATCCTGAAGCTGATCCACGACCTAGTGGCGGAGCGAAACATCGGCGTACTGATGATCACCCACAACCTCGGCGTCGTGGCGCAGATCTGCTCCCATGTCGCCGTCATGTATCGCGGCCGCATTCTGGAGCGCGGGCTTGTCACGGACGTGCTGAAAAAGCCGTCTCACGTCTATACGCAGGCACTCCTCAATTCCATTCCGACAGCCCATACCAAACGCGGCGAACTCCGCGGCCTTGGCGGCGTCATGCCGGAGGTTCAGTAATGCTTGAGATCAACAACGTCTCGAAGATCTTTCCCGGCCAGCGCAAGGGTCTGTTCGGCCAGGCCGAGGGGTTCAAGGCACTCGACGATGTCAGCCTGCGGGTGACAAGGGGAAAGAGCTTCGGCCTCGTCGGCGAATCCGGCTCCGGAAAGACAACGCTGACGCGCTGCATCCTGAAACTGGAAACGCTGACATCCGGCAACATCCTCTATGAAGGCGCCGACATAGCCAGGTTGGCGCCGGCTGAAATGCGACGCCTGCGCGCCCGCCTGCAGATCGTCTTCCAAGACCCCTACGCCTCGCTCGATCCTCGCATGACGATCCATGACATCGTTGCCGAGCCGCTGGTCATCCATCGCGATATCGTGCCGATGACATCCCGTCAGCGCACCGAACGCGTGCTGGAACTGCTGCTGCAGGTCGGTCTGCGCGCAGAGCATCTGTTCCGTTACCCGCACGAATTTTCCGGTGGCCAGCGCCAGCGTATCGGTATTGCCCGGGCGCTGGCGGTGAAGCCGGAATTCCTCATCCTCGACGAGCCGACATCGGCGCTTGACGTCTCGGTTCAGGCCGACGTCCTCAATCTTTTGCACAGGCTGCAGGAAGAACTGGGCCTAACCTATTTCTTCATCAGCCACGATCTCGGCGTCATCCGTTATATCTGCGACGACGTCGCGGTGATCTATCGTGGAAAGCTGGTTGAAAGTGGCCCGGTTGCCGATATCTTCGAGCGGCCGACAAACGAATATACACGCATGCTGCTCAATGCGATGCCAGATCCCGATCCGGATCGCTCGCCCTTCCGCACGGTAGCATCCGTCTGAAACCTTGGAGCCAGCATGACCTTTGACGCCCCTTCCCTTGCCGCGCTTGCCGATGAAGCAAAAGACTGGCGCCGAACGATCCACCAGAATCCCGAATTGTTGTTCGACCTGCCGAAGACGGCGGCGCTGGTGACGGAGAAGCTCAAGGAGTTTGGTTGCGACGAGGTCGTGGGTGGCATTGCCAAGACCGGCGTGGTCGCCGTGATCAACGGTAATAAAGGGCCGGGCCGTACAATTGCCCTGCGCTCGGAAATGGATGCCTTGCCGATGGCGGAGCAGACCAACCTGCCCTATGCCTCCAAGGTGGAAAACATGATGCACGCTTGCGGGCATGACGGCCATACCGCCATGCTGCTGGCGACAGCCAAGAAGCTTGCCGACGATCGCGAGTTTGCCGGAAGGGTGGTTGTGGTTTTCCAGCCGGCCGAAGAAGGTGGCGCGGGCGGCCGGGTCATGATCGAGGAAGGCATTCTCGAACGCTTCGGCATCGAGGAAGTCTACGGCATGCATAACGAACCCGGGCTTCCGGTCGGTTCCTTTGCCACGCGTAGCGGTCCGATCATGGCCGGTGGAGACCGTTTCGTCGTGACGATCAACGGCAAGGGCGGGCACGCCGCCTTGCCGCATCTCAGCCACGACCCGGTCATCGTGATGGGACAGATGATCGCCGCGCTGCAGACAATTCCCTCGCGCTTCGTCGATCCTCTGGATTCGGTCGTCCTGTCACTGACCTTCATCGAAGGTGGCAGCGAGAAGGCCCTCAACGTCATTCCGGCGTCCGTCAGGATCGGCGGCACGATACGCACGATGCGGCCCATGACCCGCGCGGCCGTGGAAGCACGCTTCCGTGACGTCGTCGCGATGACGGCAAAGCTCTTTTCGGCGGAAGCCGCAATCGATTGGCGGCCGGGCTATCCGGTCACCGTCAACGACCCGGCCAAGACCAAGCTCGCGGTGGCGGCAGCCAAGGCGGTCGCCGGGGATGCTAATGTCGACGATGACTATCCGCCGACGATGGGTTCGGAAGATTTCTCCTACATGCTGGAAAAGCGGCCCGGCGCATTCATGTGGCTCGGGAACGGGGACAGCGCCGACCTGCACAACCCCGCTTATGACTTCAACGACGATGCGATCGTTCACGGTGTCCGATACTGGCTGACGCTCGTCGACCAGCGTCTCAACGGCTCATTAGTCGAATGATGACGTCCGGCGTCGCCGGGGAGCCATTCTAAGCCAGCCTTAATTCAGAGCTCCGAGTGAGCTTCACTTGGGCGTAATCGTCACGGAATGTATGGCCCTTATCGCGCGCCTACGGCATGAGACAGTCCATCGTTGTCGGTTGACTAATTGTCTTTTCGACCTCGTCAATCAGGCGAAAATATGCAATCAGGACGTCTAGATTTTGATGGGAGCTGGACACACGAATTGTAAAGCAGTTGACTCCAAAGCACTGAAACTTAAGTGATAACGTCCGCATCCCATATTGGCGCTCTCAATCAAACGCTCCTGCGACGGGCTTTGAAACCTGTCATTACGTGCGCCGACCAGCATAGCGCGGCGAGGCATTTCGCGGCGAGCTATTGGCAGCCGGGCCGCGCTGAGCACGACCCGCCAAGACGGCGCCGATCAGATGTGAATTCCGCCGGCGACCTCGATTCGCTGGCCATTGACCCAGCCGAAATTATCAGAGAGAAGGCCGGCGATTACCGGACCAACATCGTCGGGTCCGCCGACGCGACCGAGCGCAGTATGCGACGCTAAAGTCTTTGCCACCTCCGGGTTGTCGCGCACGACCCCACCGCTGAAGTCGGTGGCTATGGCGCCTGGGGCGACAACGTTCACGGCGATACGACGCGCGCCCAGTTCCATGGCCATGTACCGGGTCAGCGCCTCAACGGCTGCCTTCATCGGTCCATAGATTGTGCGACCTGGAAATGAGAACCTTGCAAGTCCGGACGAGATATTCACGATGCGACCACCGTCGTTCATCAACGGCAGAAGCTTCTGCGTCAGCAGAAAAGGGCCCTTGAAGTGGACGGCAAACTGCGCGTCCAATTCTGCTTCGGTCCCATTTTGCAGCGTCGCTGTCGATGAGGTTCCCGCGTTATTGACGAGATAGTCAAATCGACTGGCGCCGAGCAGCGCCAGTGCATTGCGAACCTGGGTGACGAACCGATCAAATGTATCTGCCTGACCAACGTTCAACTGCAATGCCACTGCAGCTGCGCCGGCTTCCCGAACGGCCGTGACGACCTTTTCAGCCTCGTCCCGCCGGCTGTTGTAGGTGATGATTGACGAGACACCTTGATGGGCGAGACGCATCGCTGTGTCGCGACCCATTCCCCTGCTGCCCCCGGTGATGATGGCAATGCGTCGAGTATCGTTCATGATTGATCTCCTTCACCGAGAAACATAGTCGCTTCAATTCGAGCAAAAAATACGGTAATGATGTCACATGCTGTACGGAAATTTGAACAATGCTTACCGACTTCGCCGCAGCTAGGGCCTTCGTCGCTGTCGCGTCAGCAGGCGGTTTCCGCGACGCTTCGGTCGCAACAGGTATAAGTGCCTCCAGCCTTAGCGGTGCGGTGAAACGGCTTGAAAGCCAACTCGGCGTTCGACTACTCCATCGTACCACCCGCAGTGTGGTCACGACCGAAGCAGGAGCTCACTTGCTGGAGCACCTGCAAGCTGCCATGGCAGACGTGGAGGCCGCTCTGGACCGCGCCAATAAGTACCGTCATGAGCCCGCAGGAAAAATCCGCCTCAACGTACCGGTCAACGTAGCCCGCATTGTGCTGCCGAGAATTTTACCCGGGTTCGTCGCTGCCTATCCCAAAATCCGAGTAGAAGTCGTGGCACAACACGGATTTGTAGACATACTTGCCGAGGGGTGCGATGCCGGAATTCGCTACGATGAAAGGCTGACCAAGAACATGGTCGCTATACCGATCGGGCCTTCCAGGCAGCGGTTTGCCACTGCCGCCTCACCGGCTTACCTGGCACGCCACGGACGCCCTGAACAACCTGAGGATCTGCTCGATCACGCATGCCTGCATGGCCGGCTCAGCAGCGGAGCGCCCGCTGCGTGGGAATTCGAACGTGCTGGTGCTGTGGTGAGGATTGAGCCGACGGGTCCGATATCGGTGGACATAAACGCCATCGACCTCGCCGTATCGACCGCCATCGACGGATGCGGCATTATACATCTGTTCGAGGATTGGTTGCGGCCGGCTCTCGATAGTGGTTCGTTGGTGCCGATCCTTGAACCGTTCTGGCAGAGCTTTACGGGGCCGTTTTTGTATTACCATGGACAGGAATACGTTCCCGCCCCGCTGAAAGCATTTATCGGTTACGTGCAGGAGAACCGCTGGTAAGCTGAAGATCAGCCAAGCCCAAGGAACTCGTGTGGTTCATGAAAACGACACTTGGCAGTCGGACCGCTGACTCGCATTCTTGCCAAACCTTTGAATAAGTGGCGCCACGGGGGCTCCGACTCAAACCAGCCTCCTCGTCAACGGCACGCACCGCACAGTCTCTACCAGGCAGCGTTTGGAAATGCGTTGAGCGGAATTTTAAGATAACTGGTTCCGTTTTCTTCCAAAGACGGCAACGAGCCGGCGTTGAGATTGACCTGCAGCGCATGCAGCATCAGGCGCGGAAACGGCAGTGATGCGTCCCGACGCGTCCGCGAGGCCATAAATTCATCGCGGCCATTCTGCACATGCGGATTATGCCGGCGCTGCTCCGCCACCGTGCTTTCCCAAAGCGCCTCGCGCCCACCCGGGCGATAGTCGTGGCCGGTATAGAGCCTGGTATCATCGGGCAGACTCAAGATCGCATCGATCGACGACCAGAGGTTCTCGGGGCTTCCGCCGGGGAAATCCGCGCGCGCCGAACCGCTATCGGGCATGAACAGCGTATCGTGGATGAAGGCTGCATCGCCGACGACATAGGTGATCGACGCCAGCGTGTGGCCTGGCGAATGCATCACCCGGCATTCCATATTGCCGATCATGAAACGATCGCCGTCGGCAAACAGGTAGTCCCATTGCGACCCGTCCGTTATCAATTCGGGCATATTGTAGATCGTCTGCCAGAGCGCCTGCACCTTCACCACTTCGGCACCGATCGCCGTCTTAATACCGGTCGTCGATTTCAGGTAGGCAGCAGCGGAAAAATGGTCGGCATGGGGATGGGTATCGAGAATCCATTGTAGCCGGAGGCCCCGGTCCTCGATGTAAGCGAGAATGGCATCCGCATGCCGAGTGGTGGTGCTGCCGGATTTCTCATCGTAGTCGAGGACCGGGTCGATGATCGCGCAATCCTTCGTCAGCGGGTCGCTGACCACATACTGGATGCTTCCGGTCCGTTCATCATAAAAGCCGACAACGTCGGGCCTGACTGTCATGCTTGAAAATCCGGATGTTCGAAGGCCAGGACGGGCATTGCTTGTTTGGGGTCAAGCCTGCGGATGTCCACAAGACAGGTCTGGGCGCTGCAGCCCTGCGACAGCGAGGATGCAGGGATATCGAGCGTCACGGCATTGGGATTGCCATGTTTTTCGATGCGGGCGTCATGATCCATGTCAAACCAGGCGCCGGTCGACAGTCGCAGCACGCCCGGCATGATAGCCTCGGAAACCACCGCTGCCGAGATCAGCCGGCCGCGCTCGTTGAACACTTCAACAAGATCGCCATCGGCAATGTCGCGCACGGCCGCGTCGGCGGGATTGATATGGATCGGCTCGCGCCCGGCGACCTTTCCTTCTCTGCTATGAGGGCTGGCATCCAGCTGGCTGTGAAGGCGACGCACCGGCTGATCGGAGATGAGGTGCAGCCTGCCGTCGCCGGGTGTTCGGGCCCCCAGCCATTCGGTCGGCTCACGCCAGGTCGGGTGTCCGGCGCAATCGGCAAGACAGAACCCAGCAATGGTCTCGGAAAAGATCTCGATCCGCCCCGACGGGGTCGACACAGGATTCTCGGCCGGCGCGCGGCGAAAATCATCGAGCATGACGATCGGCTTTGCCTGCGGCCCAAGGTCGAACAGGCCCTGGTGCCAGAAGTCGTCGAAACCCGGCATCTGAATGTGTTGCGCGGCGGCATTCTCACGCGAGACCTCGTAGAGACGACGCAGCCATCCCTGTTCGTCCAGGCCTTCGGAAAAGTCGACATCCATGCGTCTGGCGAGCGCATTGAAGATGTCGAAATCGTTTCTGGACTGACCGAAGGGCTCTTCCACCTTCTTCATCGCGACGACGAAATCCTCGCCACTGGCGGCGGCTATATCGTTGCGCTCCAGCGATGTCGTGACCGGCAATACGATATCGGCGCGCTTGGCGGTCGGTGTCCAGTAGGGTTCGTTGACGATGATCGTCTCGGGTTTTTGCCAGGCCTGAAGCAGCCGGTTGAGATCCTGATGGTGATGGAAGGGATTGCCGCCCGCCCAGTAGACAAGGCGGATATCGGGATAGGCATGGGACTTGCCGTTATAGGTGAAGACGCTTCCGGGATTGAGAAGCATATCGGCAATGCGAGCGACGGGGATGAAGGTCTTGAGCGGGTTCTGCCCCTGCGGAAAATCCCCGAACTTGAAACGGATATTGTCGTTGCCGACGGAGTTCATAGCGCCGTAACCGACGCCGAAGCCGCCACCGGGCAAACCGATCTGACCGACCATGGCGGCAAGCGTGATCAACATCCAGAACGGCTGCTCGCCATGCACGGCGCGTTGCAACGACCATGAAATGTTGAGCATCGTTCGATGCGATGCCATCTCTCGCGCCAGCGTCTCGATCCGACCCGCAGCAACACCGCAGATTTCGGATGCCCAGGCGGGTGTCTTGGCGATTCCGTCGGCTGCGCCTGTCAGATAGTCGGCGAAGCGTTCATAGCCGACGCAGTGGCTCTTCAGGAAGGCGAAGTCGGCAAGCCCGTCCTTATGCAGGACATGGGCGATCGCCAGCATCATCGCCGTGTCTGTGTTGGGCCGGATCGCCAGCCACTCGCTCTCCACGGGCATGTTGTCGCCGACGGGGCTGACATTGACGAAACGCGTTCCGGCCTCCTCCATCCCGCGCATGCCGGCAACGACCCGATGGCGGCCCGGACCGCCCTGCGATATCTGGGCATTCTTCACCGGTATCCCGCCGAAGGTGACGAAGAGCTCGGTATTGCTGGCCATCACGTCCCAGGACGTATGCTGATTGAGAAGAGGGCTCAATCCCGAGACGACATGCGGCAGGATAACCTTGCCAGCGCCCAGGCTGTAACTGTCGACATGGCTGACATAGCCGCCGATAAGGTTGAGGAACCGGTGGACCTGGCTCTGCGCATGATGAAAGCGGCCGGCACTCGCCCAGCCGTAGGAACCGCCAAAGATCGCCTCGTTTCCGAATGTCTCGCGGATACGCTTGAACTCACCGGCGAGAAGATCGAGCGCCACGTCCCATTCGACCTCGACGAAGGGTTCTCGACCGCGCAGGAGCTGGTTGGAGCCGGGACCGTGCTCCAACCAGCTCCTGCGGATGGCCGGTCGCGCGATCCGCACCCTTTTCAGGGCGTCCGATGCCATATGAAGGCCGATCGGCGAAGGATCGCCATCCTCCGCAGCACTCCTAATGCTCACACCTCCGGCATCGTCGGGAATAATCTCATACACACCCCAATGGGCGGCGGTGCGCGTCTTGCTGTTGGTGCCTGCCCCTGACATCTACTTTACGGCCACCAATTGCTCTTCACGCTGCTGCAGTGCCTCGATCACGATCCGGGCGCCATCTTCTATGGCGTGTTCAATGGCGGCGCGCGCGGCCCCCGCCTGCTTATCCGAGAGGGCCTGCATCAGATCGTCGTAATTGTGATGCTCGCCTGACGCCGAATGCGCCTCGGGATAGAGATAGTTGAAGCCGGGACCGGCCTTTAGCCACAGCATCTCGATGACACCGAGAAGGGTCGGCATGCGGGCAGCTGTATAAAGGACGAAGCGGAATTCCTTGTTCAAAGTCAGCGCCAGGTGCTGATCTTTTGCAGCCTTCGCGACCAGATATTTCTTCAACAAGGCCTGCATTTCAGCGATTTCCCCGCCGCTGATCTGGGTGGCTGCGTTAAAGGCGGCCAGTCCTTCCACTGACTTTCGGATCTCGGCAATTTCCGAATATTGCGCTACCGTCATCGTCGGGACCCTGAAGGACTGGGCCGGCTCAGCGGTCAAGACGCCCGACGCCGCGAAACGCACCAGCGCCTCTCGCACCGGGGTGATGCTCATTCCCAGCGATTCGGCCAAATCCTTGGTGACAAGCCGCGTTCCCGGCTCAAGCCGACCCTCTATCAGCGCCGCGCGGATCTCGTCTTCGACATGGGTAACCAGGCTCTTCCTTGGAGCCGCATTGAAGAAAGCCGTACTCACATGATCCTCGCGCTTGAAAAATTTGCCCGTTTTTTACCACGGATTTGAAACTGCCTATATCTTGCTCACACAGAATATATCATATATCTTGAGCTTATGTACAACCGTATTGCCGTTCGGCTCGGCGGAAGTGACCATCAATAACAAATACCAACTCCAGAGGAAGTGAAGGCTCGATGAAAAGACTTGCTGCTCTAGCCCTTGCGGCATCCATGCTGCTGCCAATCACCACGGCGATTGCGAGCGCCGCCGACCTCGTGGTCGGTCGCGGCGCCTCCACCACCGCAATGGACCCCGGCTTCCTTAAGGAAAGCGCCACCATTGTCGACAATATCTTTGACACGCTGGTCATGCGCGACAAGGACATGAAGCTGGTTCCCGGTCTCGCCACCGGATGGACCGCGATCGACGACACGACGTGGGAATTCAAGCTGCGTGACGGCGTCAAGTTCCACAATGGCGAGGCAATGGATGCCGAGGCCGTCAAGTTCACCATTGACCGCGTGATCGATCCCGCCGCGAAGTCGCCGACGGTTTCCTACATCCGCACGATCGAAAGCGTCGAGGTCATCGACCCGCTGACGGTCCGCATCAAGACCAAGGGCGCCGATCCGCTTCTGCCGACCCGCATGAGTCGTTATCCCGCCTATATCGTGCCGCCGAAATACGTGAAGGAAGTCGGCAACGACGTTTTTGCTCGCAAGCCGATCGGCACCGGCCCCTACAAGTTCGTCGAATTCGTTCCCGACCAGCATGTCATTCTGGAAGCCAACAAGGATTACTGGCGCGGCGCGCCTGCGATCGACAAGGTCACCTGGCGCGCGATCCCCGACGGCACGGCGCGCATCACCGCGCTTCTGACCGGTGAAGTCGACCTGATCGAGAACGTGCCTGTCGATATCGCCCCCATGGTCAAGGATAGCCCGGACGCCGACCTCGTGCAGGTCAAGAATGGCGGCCTCACCATCTATCTCGGCCTCGTCATGAACGAAAAGCCGCTCGACAACGTCAAGGTACGCCAGGCGCTCAACATGGCAATCGACCGCCAGTCGATCGTGACCAACATTTTGCAGGGCATGGCTTCGCCGCGCGGAACGCAGGTTGGCGCCGCCGATTTCGGCTACAAGGATCTGCCCGTCACGACGTTCGATCCAGCAAAGGCGAAGGCATTGCTCACCGAAGCCGGCTTCCCGAACGGCTTCTCGATCAAGATGCAGTCCACCCACCGCTACATGAAGGACAGTGAAGTCGCCCAGGCGATCGCACAGCAGTTTGGTGATATCGGCGTGAAGATCGACCAGGAAGTTCTCGACTGGTCCGTCTATACCCAGCAGGTTCCGCGCAAGGGCCCGATCTTCATGCTCGGCTGGGGCTCGACCCAGACCCTCGACGCTGATGCCGCCGTCTATGCCATCTTCAAGACCGGCGAACCCTATTCGACGGCCTCCATTCCGGAAATGGACAAGCTGCTCGATGAAAGCCGCTCCATTGTCGATCCGGCCAAGCGCGGCGAAGTTCTCGCCCAGATCCAGGACCTTGCTGCAGAACAGGTGCCGGTCATACCGCTCTACCAGGAAGACGCGCTCTACGGTAAGGCAAAGTCGGTGACCTTCGAGGGGCGCCCGGATGCCCGTATCCCGATCTTCGACATCAAGAAGCAGTAATTGAGCATGACACGGTTCTGGAATGTCAGGGACAATGCGGACGCCCTGTTCGCCGGGTTCCTTCTGGTTGCGGTTCTGGCGCTCTGCGTCTTCGTGCCACTCCTGTGGCCGATCGATCCGGTGCGTGGCACCCTGACCGCGACATTCAAGCCGCCGCTCTCCGTCATCGGCGGAGAGCTCCATCCTCTGGGAACTGACCAGCTCGGGCGGGATCTGCTCGCCCGGCTGGGACTTGGAACGGCAATCTCCCTGTCGATCGTCCTTGCAGCCTCGGTGATCTCGGTGGTGCTGGGCACCACGCTTGGGATGGTTGCAGGATACTATCGCGGCTGGTTCGACATCGTCATCATGCGTGCCGTCGACGTTCAGCTCGCCATCCCCTTCATCCTGCTCATTCTCCTGATCGTCGCCGTCATCGGCCCGAGCATGGGCAATCTCGTGGTCGTGCTCGGCGTCACCGGCTGGGCGGTCTTTGCCCGTGTCGCACGCGCCAAGACGCTCGAAATCCGCGAACTCGAATATATCGACGCCTCGCGATCAATCGGCCTGTCGGACATGGTCATCATTTTCCGCCATGTGCTGCCGAATATCGTCGGTCCGATCACCGTGCTGATGACGTTGGACCTGCCCCGACTGATCATTCTGGAAGCGTCCGTCGGCTTCCTCGGTCTCGGTGTACAGCCTCCGACACCCACGCTCGGCAACCTGATCGGTGAAGGACGCTCCTTCATCCTGCTCGCCAACTGGCTGGTGCTCTATCCGGGCCTCGTCATCGGCGCGCTGGTCATCGGCTGCAATCTGGTTGGCGACTGGCTCGTTAGACGAGCCGACAGCAGGAACGCATAAACATGAAGACCCTGAGCTTTATCACCGGCCGCGCCCTTCAAGGCCTCGTCGTCATGTTCGGCGTCTCGGCCATCGTTTTTTTCGCGCTGTTTCTGACCGGCGATCCGGCCGCCATGATGATGTCGCCGGACGCCTCGCGCGAGGAACTGGACGCCTTCCGTCAGGCCATGGGGTTCAATGATCCCATCTGGGTCCAGTACGGCCGGTTCCTGGCAAGTGCGCTGACCGGGGAACTGGGGATCTCGCTGCGCTTCCAGCGCCCGGCGCTTGACCTTCTGGTCGAGCGACTGCCGGCGACGGCACTGCTGGCGCTGACCGCGCTCGTCTGGAGTTCGCTGCTCGGCTTCCTGCTCGGCACGATCGCCGCGATCCGCAAGAACAGCGCGATCGATTTCGCGATCCGCGTCATCTCGCTGCTCGGCCAGGCGATCCCTGTCTTCTGGCTGGCGCTGCTGCTGATCATCTTGTTCTCGCTGAAGCTGCGCTGGCTGCCGTCGAGCGGCATCGGCTCGGCCGTGCATCTGATCATGCCGTCGATCGCGCTCGGCGCCTATTATCTGAGCGCCATTACGCGGCTGGTGCGTGCCAGCCTGATCGAGGTACTGGGCGAGAACTATATCCGCACCGCGCGCGCCAAGGGCATATCCGCATGGCGGATCATCGTCCATCACGCACTGCGCAATGCGCTGATCCCGGTCATTACAGTGCAGGGCATGTATTTCGCCTCGCTGCTCGGCGGCGCACTCGTCACCGAAATCATCTTCGCCTGGCCCGGCATTGGACGACTTGCCGTCGAGGCGATCCAGAACCGCGACTTCCCCGTCGTGCAGGCCGTGGTGCTGTTTGCCGCTGCCGTGTTCGTCATCGTCAACTTCCTCGTCGACCTTGCCTATGTCTGGCTCAATCCGAGGATCCGGCTGTGATCTCCCAAGCGACGTTCGACGCCGCTCTTGATCTCACCCGCGAATGGTGCGCCATTCCTTCGGTCAAGGGTGATGAAAGGCAGATTGGCCGGCAGGCCGATGCCCTTGTTGCCTGGCTGAGGACCGAGCTTGGCGCAACCATCGTCTCGGCAGCCTCCGCAAACGGCCGTCCTCCGGTCATCCATGCACGCATCGATGCCGGTGCGGCAAAGACGGTCATCTTCTACAATATGTATGACGTCATGCCCGCCTCGCCTGAAGGCTGGTCGGTCGACCCATTCAAGGGCGACATCGTCGATCTCGATGGCATCGGGACAAGCTACGTCGCGCGCGGTGCGGAAAACAACAAGGGGCCGCTCGCCGGCATGCTGCTGGCACTGAAAGCACTGATCGATGCAGACAGGCTGCAGGTCAATGTCGAGATCCTCGTCGATGGCGAGGAAGAAAGCGGCAGCGGCGCGATGCGGGATTATCTTGCCGATCCCAACTGCCCAGTCCGCCAAAGCGCGTCAGCGATATTCCCGTCCTTCTGCGAGTATGGCGGCGGTGCGCCGCGGGTCTACCTCGGCTTTTCCGGTATCGCCAAGGGTGAAGTCCGTGTCGATGGCGGCACTTGGGGCGGTCCGAAGGCGGCCATCCATTCCAGCAACGCGCCCTGGATCGCCAATCCCGCAGCCAGGCTGGTCGACGCTTTGTCCCTCATCGGCAAGCCGCCGACCGGCGAGCTTGCGAAAATCGCGATCGACGACGAGGCTGCCGGCATCATCGCGGCCTTGGCCGGGACCTTCGATCCAGCCGCCGAGCTGCGCTTCCGCAAGACGGAGGTGTTCTCGCTGGAGGGCGATGCGCGGGCCCTGCTCGACCATGTCATGTCGACAGCCTCCTTCAACATTTCCAGCCTTGAAACCATGCCGCTCCATTCCGATGGCGTCATTCCGCATGGCGCGCGCGCGGCCTTCGAACTGCGTACACCGCCCTCGCTCGATCCCGCAGATTTCCTGGCCAGCTATCGCCAGGCGCTTGAAACCAGGCCCGGAGCTGTGTTGAGCGTTGCCGACAGCTATCCCGGCTTCCGGTTCCGCGCTGACGCTTCCGGCGTGTCCGCCTTGCTGAGAAGCTATGAAACAACCGCCAATGCGGCACCGCAGATCTGGCCCTGGGCGATCGGCGCGGCACCGGCCTATGCGTTTGCGCCGCATGCGCGCTCCTTCCTTCTCGGCGGCGCGGGGCGCGGCGGCAATGCCCATGGCATCGACGAATTCATGACGCTCGAAGGCTTCCGCCGCTTCATTCAATCGATGGCCACATGGCTCGACCTGATGGGTCGGGAGGCCGATGCCGAATGACGATGATCCGTCACCTTTCCCGCGCGGATGTCGTCAACGCCGGTGCCCTTGACTGGGCGGCGGCGGTCAACGACGTGCACGAAACAATCCGGCTGCTGCGGGACGGCACGGCCGGAATGGTCGCAGAGAGCGTCATGCCGCTCGGGGCAGATCCCCGCAACAAGGCCTATGGCTTGCCGGCTTTCGTCGGCGGCGCCTATAATGCCGCCGGTTTGAAATGGACGGTCCATCGGGCCGAACCGATAGTCGATCTGCCGAGCATCAGCAGCACGACGATCATCAACCGCCTCACCGACGGTGCGCCGGTCGGCAGCGTCGAGAGCGCACTTCTGACCCGCATGCGCACGGCGGCCGTGTCGGCAGCTGCAATCACGGCCCTGAAACCCGAAGGCATCCGGTCCGTTGCGCTGCTCGGCGCCGGCCAGCACGCACAGTCTCATCTCGACATGCTGCTGGCGCTGTTTCCCGATATCGGGACGATCCACCTGTGGAACCGCACACGCGCGCATCTGGATGCGCTGATCGCACAGACTGATCGTGCAGCCTCGACCGAACTGCAACCCCATGCGGATCTCGCAGGCGCAGTCCAAGACGCGGACGTCGTCCTCTGCTGCACCTCTGCGCCACAGCCCTTCATCGACGCATCCGCCGTGAAAGCCGGCCGGCTGATCATGCAGATCGGCTTCCACGAGGTGATGTTCGAGGCGATCGCGGCAACGGATATCGTGACTGTCGATCTATGGGGCGATTTCGCCGAGAAGAGCGCCAAGAGCCTGTTTCAGATGTACCGCGCCGGGCAGTTCGAGGCTCAGCACGTGGCAGCGGATCTTCCAGCCATCCTTCTGGATGGCTGGAAGCCACCGGCCGGTGCATCGCTCTATTTTTCGAGCTTCGGCCTCAACGTCTTCGATATCGCATTCGCCGCCCGCATCCTGCAGCAGGCCCGGGAATTGAACATCGGCACAGTGCTGCCGTCCATCTGATCCGCATCCCCGAAAGGAACCGGCCATGATCATCACCGCCGCTGAACTTATCCGCAGGCTTCCGGAAGGCCGGTTCGTCCCGGTCGATGTGCGCCCGGAAGCAGCATGGCGCGAAGCGACCATTCCTGGTGCCGTTAGCCTCAACGTGTATGATTATTTCATCCCCGAAAGCGACGAGGCCGGCATTGCCGGCATGGCAGCCGGCGCCAAGGCAGCCTTCGAAAGGCTGGGCATAGGCGGCGATCGCATCCCCGTCTTTTTCGAGGAACAGACGGGCATGATCTCGCCGCGCGGACTGTGGTTTCACGAACTCGTCGGGCTTGAAGGCGGACTGATCCTCGACGGCGGCATTCAGGCTTGGAAAGCGGCCAGTGGCGCGACGGCGCCGGGAGAAGGCACTCCCGAGGCAATCAGCCAGGCCGATGGCGCGGGCACCACGCTGCGCCGCGATCTGGCAGCCTCCACGGATGAGGTACTGAACCATGCGCACCATGCTGCCGATATTTTCGACGTGCGCCGCAAGACCGAATTCGAAGGCACGTTCCTGCATCCCTGCTGCGCACGGCCAGGCCGCATCCCGCATGCCCATTTCGCGTTTTACGAGGACCTGCTGCTGGACGGTAAATACCGGCCGGCGTCGGAAATCCGTCAGATCGCCGAAAAAGCCGGCCTGTCTACGGATCGCGAGATCATAACCTATTGCCACCGCGGCGCCCGTGCAGCCACCGCGCTTTACGGCCTGCGGCTTGCAGGCTTCGACAAGGTGAAGATCTATGTCGGCTCCTGGCACGAATGGGCGGGCAATTCTGCCCTGCCACTCGAGATCGGTCCCGCCGAAGAGGTCTGAAAACCGGCTTAGAGCCAGTTCTGGATTTCGATCGGGCTTCCATCGCCAAAACGGGAGAAGCGGAACGGCGTCGGGTCGACGCAGGGCTGCCTGTCCGTCGCAATCTCGGATAGAAGCTGCCCCGCTCCCGGACCGATGCCGAAGCCGTGGCCGGAAAAGCCGGTTCCGATGACAAGACCCGGCAGCGCCTCGACCTTGGAAATGACCGGGATGACATCCGGCGTGGTGTCGATCATGCCACCCCATTTCTGCAGGATCGACACGTCCCGGAAGGATGGGATGCCGGCACGCATATGGGCTTCGACACGGGCGAGCAGATCGCCATCCGGCGCCGGATCCAGAACCCGTACCGTTTCATAAATGCTCTTCTGCTCAAGCGGTCGATGCCGGTAGGCAAGCAGTTCATCGACAAACGGCTTGCCGAAGCGCAGCTTAAGGGATTTTCGTTCCAGCTTGATGGCCGGCAGGAATTCCCGGAAGAAGCGGAAACTGTCCGGCACGACATCGACAAGGCTGACGGCAGAGGAGGCCACCGTATAGCCGCCATCCAGCCGCTTGCGGATGGAGAAATCGGAAAAGCCCATGGTCGGCTCGATGCCCGTCTCGACGGGTCCGGTCCGCATGACCGAGGACAGGACCTTGAGTTGCGGCAGGCGCACGCCGTGGCGCGCAAGAAGGTGCGACGACCAGGCTCCTCCGGCAACGATCACCGTCGAAGCCTTGACCCGTCCCGTCTCCGTCACCACGCCGGCCACCCGGCCGGCCTCGATATCCAGGCCGCGCACGGCGCAGTTCTGGAAGATCAAGGCGCCCGCTGCCTGTGCCGCCGAAGCGATCGCCGGTGCAGCAAGCTGCGGCTCTGCGCCGGCATCTTCGGGAACATACATGCCACCGAAAGGCGTCCGATTGAGACCGGGCACGAAGCCCGCAACCTCGGCAGGATCGAGGCTGCGCGCATCGATCCCGAATTCGCGAGCGGCCAAAGCCCAGCGCCGGTAGCGATCGCGCGCCTTGGGCGTCTTGGCTGCATAGAGAATGCCGCGCCGACGGTAGCCAACATCGATGCCGGTTTCCTGGTGAAGTGTCGACCATACCGCATGCGCCTGCAGCATCAGCGGCAGCTCGCGCAGGTCACGACCGGCTAGCCTGACCCAGCCCCAGTTGCGGCCGGATTGCTCGCCGCCAACTTCTCCCTTTTCGAAAAGGGCGACGCGGTTTCCCTGCCGAGCGAGAAAGAAAGCCGCGGAGACGCCGATAATGCCGCCGCCGACGATTGCCACATCGACAGACCCCATAAGCGTCTGCGAATTTGCGACCGCCGTCATGGCCGGGCCGCGATGGATAAGGCGAGTATTCATGTCAGTAGCAGTCTTCCACGCTGAAATGGACCGGTATCTCGGCGATGCTGGCCGTCTTGGGGAGCTCCAGCACCATGTGCACGATGCGGGAAATATCCTCAGGCTGGGTCAGCTCCGTGCTGTCACGGTTGGCAAGCGCGTTCCCCATATCGGTCGCCACGAAACTTGGGCAGATGATCGTCGATCGGACCCCATTCTCCTTGCCGCATTGACGAAGGCCATGGCCCAGCGCAACGGCCGCAAATTTCGACATGGCGTATAGTCCAGAGCCTGCGGACTTGACGCGCTTGCCTGACAGGGAGGCGACGGTCACGATACGCCCGGCCGGCGCTTTTTCCAGATGCGGCCAGGCCAGCTGGGAAAGCCGCATCGGCGATTTGACATTGACGTTGAAGATCAGGTCGAAATCGGCATCCTGGGCCTCGAGCACCGTTTTCGGGATCATCATGCCGGCATTGTGCACCAGCCCATCGAGCCGGCCGAAACGGGCGAGCGTCTGCTCGACCCACAGGCTTTCACTTTCTGGATCGAGCGCATCGAAACGGCAGACCAGCGCGTCCGGATTGTCCCCGAAGGTGGAGGCCTCCGGCGTCCGCACGCCGAGACTGACGGCCCAGCCTTCCGACAGAAGCTTCTCGGCGATCGACGCGCCGATCCCGCGCGAGGCGCCGCTGATCATGGCGACGCGTTTTTGCATGGACATGTCTTCCACCCTATCCTGATGCTTCAGGCCGCGGCTGCGGCATTGCCCCATTCATCGCCGAACACCTGAACCAGATGGCCCGGCGACACTTCCCGGTATTCGCGCTTCGGCACCACATAGGCCAAGGACCGGACCGGGCTCTTGATCTCCTCGTTGCTCAGGCCCCGGCGGATGCCGCGGCGGGCCGGATCGGGGATCGGCACGGCCGCCAGGAGTCGCTTTGTATAGGGGTGCTGCGGATTTTCGAAGATCGCCTGGCGCGGACCGATCTCGACGATTTCGCCGAGATACATCACGGCAACCCGATGGCTCATGCGTTCCACCACGGCCATGTCGTGGGAAATGAAGAGATAGGCAAGGCCCATGTTCTCCTGCAGGTCGAGCATCAGGTTGATGACCTGCGCCTTGATCGACACATCGAGCGCCGAGACGGCTTCGTCCGCAACGATGACCTGCGGCGCCATGGCCAGCGCCCGCGCGATGCAGAGGCGCTGGCGCTGGCCGCCGGAAAATTCATGCGGGAAACGGCTCGCCATATCGGGCTGAAGTCCGACCTTGACCATCAGGTCGGCTACGCGCTCGCGCGCATCCCTTTTTCCCGAGGCGATCCTGTGGGCCAGAAGCGGCTCGGCAATCGCATCGCCCACCTCGATGCGGGGATTGAGCGAAGCGAACGGATCCTGGAAGATCATCTGGATATGCCGGCGCATGTCGCGCATCTCCTGGTTGGACAGGCTAAGGATCTCCTTGCCCTCCAGCTTGACCGAACCGGAATTGGCATCGAGCAGGCGCATGATCGCACGCCCCGTCGTCGATTTGCCGCAGCCGCTCTCGCCAACCAGAGCCAGCGTTTCGCCGGCCTTGAGATCGAAGGAGACATTCTCCACCGCATGGACGCGTCCGGAAGTGGAGCCGAGAAAGCCGCCGCCGATATCAAAACGGGCAACGAGATCGCGAACCTGCAGCAGCGGGACCGGCTTTTCCGAGACGGTGTTGTCGACCGGCGGCATGGCGACCGGCTCGCCGCTTTCCACATCGATCAGCGGAAAGCGCGCCGGGCCGGCTTCCCCGGTCATCGAGCCGAGCTTCGGCACGGCGGAAAGAAGCGCCTTGGTATAGGCGCGCTGCGGATCCGCGAAAATCTTTCCGGTCGCACCGCGCTCGATCGCCTCCCCCTTGTACATGACGATCGTGCGGTCGGCGATCTCGGCGACCACACCCATGTCGTGGGTGATGAAGAGGACGCCCATTCCCTCTTCCTCCTGCAGCAGCTTGATCAGTTCGAGGATCTGAGCCTGGATCGTCACGTCGAGCGCCGTCGTCGGTTCGTCGGCGATCAGCAGGCGCGGGCGGCAGGCCAGCGCCATGGCGATCATGATGCGCTGACGCATGCCGCCGGACAGCTGATGCGGATATTCCTCCATGCGCTTCGCGGCAGACGGGATGCGCACCTTCTCCATCAGGGCCAGCGTCTCCTTGGCGGCCGCGCCGAAGGAAAGGCCGCGATGGGCGACGAGCACTTCGGAAATCTGGTCGCCGATCGTCAGCGACGGATTGAGGCTGGTCATCGGCTCCTGAAAGATCATCGCGATCCGGTTGCCGCGGATGTCACGCATTTTCCGCTCCGGCAGCGTCAGAAGGTTTTGCCCCTCGAGCCTCACCTCACCTTCGATGCGGCACGTATCAGGCTGGTAGAGCCGCATCATCGACATAGCCGTGACACTCTTGCCCGATCCGCTCTCCCCTACCAGAGAGACCGTCTCACCGGCAGCAACCTCGAATGAGACGTCGTGCACGACCGGCAGCCACAGTCCCTTCCTGCGGAATGATGTTTTCAGGCCGGAAACGCTGATCACGGGTTCAGCCATAGCAAATCCTTTCAGGAGTCGTCGGACGCAGTCGAGGACGTCTCTGCCTCATTATGTTGCATGCCACAAATAAAAGCATCTTGCCAGCCTTGATATAGGATATATGATATATTCATAGTGAGCGACCAAACCCTTCGACGCGCTGCGCTCGAAAACGAGGACCATTTCATGAAGCTTGAAGACATCCCCCGCCTCTCCCTTGGCTTCCTGCCGACGCCGATCGAAAAGCTGGAGCGGCTGAGCGCGGAACTTGGCATCTCGCTCTCCGTCAAGCGCGACGATTTCACCGGCTTCGGCGGCGGCGGCAACAAGGTTCGCAAGCTTGAATATCTGATGGCCGACGCGGTGGCGCAGGGCGTCAAGGTGCTGATCACGACCGGCGGTCACCAGTCCAACCATGCCCGTATGACCGCAGCCGCGGCCCGGAAATTCGGCATGAAGCCGATCCTCGTGCTGCGCGGCAACCGCCCAGATCTCTATCAGGGCAATCTCCTGCTCGACCATCTGTTCGGCTCGGACATCGTTTTCCTTGATCCGGACGCCTATTTCACCGAAATCAACCCGCGCATGCAGCATCATGCGAGCGAGGTCGAAGCGCGTGGCGAGAAGGCCTATATCATCCCGCTCGGCGGCGCCTCCGCACTCGGCGCCATGGGCTATGTCAATGCTGTCAAGGAACTCGCCGAGCAATATGCCGCCTCCGGCACTGCCACGCCGGATTACATCATCGCTCCGGTCGGATCCGGCGGCACGCTCGCCGGCCTGCATGTCGGCTGCGCCATGTTCATGCCGAAGACCGAAGTGGTCGGCATTGCCGTGACCGGCAGCGCCGTCCCTTTCAGTGAGCGCATCGCGGTGATGGCCAGTGCGGCGGCGGAACTACTCGACTACGAACGGCGCTGGACGGCCGACGAGATCCGCATCGAGAACGACTATATCGGTCCCGGTTATTCTATCCCCTCCGAGGCTGGCAATGCCGCTATTAAGCTGGCTGGCAAGTCGGAAGGCGTTCTGCTTGACCCCGTCTACACCGGCAAGGCTTTTGCCGGCATTATCGGCTGCGTCGAGGCGGGCAGCGTCGCCAAGGGCAGCTCGGTTCTCTTTATCCATTGCGGCGGATCGCCGGCGCTCTATCCTTTCGCAGGCCAGCTGACCAGCGACCTCAACACCGGCTTGGCAGGCTGAACCATGGCCTATCGCATCGGATGTGACGTCGGCGGCACTTTCACCGACCTCTGCCTCTTCGAGGAAGAAACCGGCAAGACCTTCTTCGTGAAGACGCCGACCACGACCGGCCATCAGGCCACGGCCGTGGTCAATGCCGCCCGTAGCGCGCTTGGCATGGCCGGCCTTGCCGCCCATGAACTGTCCGGTTTTGCCCATGGCACGACGGTTGCGACCAATGCGATTTTGGAAAGGCGCGGTGCCCGCACCGCGCTTCTCATCACCCGCGGTTTTCGCGATGTTCTGGCGATCGGTCGCCAGTCCCGCGCCCATCTCTATGATCAGTATGCCCGCAAGCCGGAGCCGCTGGTCCCTCGCGAATTCATCTATGAAATCGACGAGCGGCTCGCACCGGACGGCAGCGTCACCCACGCCCTCGATGAAGAGACCGTTCGCAGCGCCGTTAGCGCAATGCTTGCCGCCGGGATCGAGACGGTCGCAATCTCCTTCCTGCATTCCTATGCCAACCCGGACCATGAACAGCGGGTGGCAGCCATCGTCCGCGACATGGCATCGGAGATCCGGATCTCGATTTCCTCCGACGTTCTGGCGGAACCCGGCGAGTTCGAACGCACCTCGACGACGGTCATGAACGCCTATCTCATGCCGCCGCTGAAGGACTATCTGGAGCGCATCGCCAATACGCTGATCGCCGACGGCGTTACGGCAGAGCCCGCCATCATGCAGTCCGGTGGCGGCGTCATGCCAATCGAAACGGCAAGCGGTGTCAAGGCCGTCCATACCTGTCTTTCCGGACCCGCGGCCGGCATGATCGGCGCACGCCGTTTCGCCGAGGCCGCTGGTTACAAAAATGTCGTGACGATCGACATGGGCGGCACCAGTTTCGATGTCGGCCTGATCGAGAACGGCCATATCCTTACCCGCTATGAGAGCGAGATCGAAGGCTTTCCGCTGCGCGTGCCGATGTTCGACATCATCACGCTTGGCGCAGGCGGCGGCTCGATTGCCCATGTGGATGCCGGCGGCCTGTTGAAGGTCGGCCCGGAAAGCGCCGGTGCCCGCCCGGGCCCGGCCGCCTACGGCAAGGGCGGTGACCGCCCGACCGTCACCGACGCCAATGTCATTCTCGGCCGGCTGCGGCCGGGCCGCGCGATCGGCGGCGGCATCGTCATCGACCGCGACAGGGCTGCAAAGGCGATCGAAACCCATGTTGCAGGACCGCTTGGCATCTCGGTCGAAGAGGCGGCGGTCGGCATGCTGCAGGTCGTCAACGCCGCCATGGTGCGCGGCATGCGTCGCATCACAGTCGAGCGCGGGCTAGAACCACGCGATTTCGCCGTCATGGCCTTCGGCGGCGCCGGCCCGCTGCATGCGGTGGACCTGTGCGCCGAAATGGATGTCGAGACCGTCATCGTGCCGCCGTCGCCCGGCCTTCTCTGCGGCATCGGCCTTCTTCTGGCGCCCTGGAAACATGACGAGACATCGATGATCTCCGGCCTTGCGGAGGCGAAGTCGAATTCGGACATCCGCATGGCGATTGAAATGATGGGATGCAAGGTTGTCACCCAGGCGAAGAAGGATGGCATCGATTTCAAGTCTGTGACCTTCGCGCCGGTTCTGGAAATGCGCTATCGCGGCCAGGGGCATCAGCTGCCGATCGCCTGGACCGGCGATGGCCTCGACGCGGCCGTGGAAGCCTTCCATCAGGCTCATCACCGCAGCTTTGGTTACGACCGCCGCAGCGAGAGCGTCGAGATCTGCCTACTGCGGCTGACCGCCAGCGCATCGCCGCCATCCGACAGGCTCCCGGTTCCGGTCATCACACCGAGCGACGATCCCGTCATCGCCCGTTCGCCGCTCTGGTTCGAAGGCGCCATGGTCGATGTGCACGTCTATGACCGTGCCCGGCTTGCGCTCGGGACTGAGCTGACCGGGCCGCTGATCGTCGAACAGCAGGATACGACGCTGATCGTCGGAGCCCAGACGCTCGTCGTCGACGAACATGGCAACCTCATCATCAGGATGCAGAAATGAAGAGCGATACCATTCTTGCCGAAGTCGTCCGCCATGGCCTGCAGGCCGTTGCAGAGGAAATGGGCGCGGCCCTGATCCGCACAGCTCATTCGATCAACATCCGCGACCGCCGCGATTTTTCCTGCGGCGTCTTCGATGCTGAGGGCCAGCTGATTGCGCAGGCCGAACACATTCCCGTCCATCTCGGCCTGATCGCGGGTGTCGTCAGCCGCACCATCGCCAATCTGGGCGAGGACATCGCGCCCGGCACGATGGTCGTCACCAATGACCCCTGGCTCACGGGTTCGCACCTTCCCGACGTCGTCGTCATCGCGCCGGTCGATGCCGACGGCGAGCGCCTCGGTTACGTCGCCAACATGGCGCATCAGGTCGATCTCGGCGGCTTTGCGCCCGGAAGTCTCGCGCTCGGAACGGTGGATATCACCCAAGAAGGCCTGCGCGTTCCGCCGATGATCCTCGTCCGCGATGGCGAGGTCGAACGCTCGACGCTGTCGCTTTTCAGGCTTGCCAGCCGCACGCCTGACATGGTGGCCGGGGACCTGCTGGCACAGGCAGCCGCCAACACGACCGGCGCCCGCCGGCTGGCGGCCCTTGTCGAGCGAACAGGCAAGGACCGTTTCGCGGGAGCCGTCACGACCCTGCTTTCAACGACGGAAAAGCGGTTGGAAACGGCTTTTCGGGCGCTGGAAGGCCGCAAGGGCAGTTTTGCCGACACGCTCGAATGGTATGAAGACGGCAAGGATGTCGATCTAACTGTCAGCGTCGAACTGACGATTACCGAGGGCAAACTGCGTGCCGATTTTGCCGGGACATCCGGACAGGTTGCCGGTCCGGTCAACGCGCCGGTTTTCCTCACCGCAAGCTGCGTGCTCTACGTTGTCAAGGCCATGCTCGATCCGGATATTCCGTCGAATGCCGGCCTTTTCCGCCGCATCGTGATCACCGCGCCGGACCACTCGATCGTTAATGCTGCGGCGCCGTCTCCCGTGGCGCTCTGCACGTCGATCACCAGCCAGCGCATTACCGACGCTCTGATCGGCGCGTTTAATCAGATCCGCCCGGAGAAGCCGATCGCCGCCTCGACCGGCAGCATGAACGCTCTCATCCTCGGCGGCGCCGATCCGGCAACCGGCCGCGCCTATTCCTATGTCGAGACCTATGCCGGCGGCCAGGGCGGACTTCCGGGAAAAGACGGCGCAAGCGGCGTGCATTGCCACATGACCAATACCGCCAATTCGCCGGTGGAACTGATCGAGCGCGAATATCCCTTGACAGTCCTGGATTACAGCCTTGTGGACAGCAGCGGCGGAGCGGGAGAGTTTGCCGGTGGCCTCGGCCTGCGTCGGACGATCCTTGTCAACGCGGATTCGGTGCTGACCGTGCATCTCGACCGCACCCGGCACGAGCCCTGGGGCGTGATGGGCGGATCGTCTGCGCGGGGATCACGCATCACCGTTGCTGACAGCAATGGTGAGCGCAGCTTGCCGGGCAAGTGCACGACGCGTGTCTCGGCAGGAACCACGGTGAAAATGGAAACCGCAGGGGGCGGCGGCTGGGGTCTCCAGTGAGTATGCAACACTCTCCCGAATCTCGGGGCAGAGGGCAGTTCAAATGAACAGAAAAATCAATCAGTCCGCCCAATCTGCTTATTGAGGCCCACAATCTCCGGGTTTAACGTCCAGATACTTGGGTTTCGAGCGGATCAGAACGGCCGTCCCAGGATTTGCCAGTCTCGTTTTTGCAGACCAGATCCAGCTCCGCATTTGCCATTGAAGATGCGCTCGTCCCTCCATCACTTTCTCCAAAGCGAGATATCTTGATATCTGGATACTGGAAACCAGTTCGGAGATTGTCTATGCGCCATGACACGACGGGTGACCTCAACAAGCAGGTCGGAGATGTCACGGATGCGGCGAGCAGTGAGCCAGTAGCTACAGGAAGCCACGCTTCATGCTGATGAGCTATGAGCCATGAGCATTATGAACGATAAGCCAGAAAATCCGCTTTAGAAAATAGCAGAGAGGCTTGTTCTTCAGCTGGCTGGCGATAGTTATCCCGCCGTTGCAATGTATTGCGAGTGACCCGTGCTTCAGCCAGCTATCGACGACGCCGATCCATTTCAGTTCCTTGGACATCAAGGTGAGGTAGCTGACCTCATTCGAAAGCACGACTGGTCGAAAACGCCACTGGGCGGCGTCGAAAGCTGGTCTTCGTCCCTCAAGACTGCAACCGCCCTGCTCCTCCAGTCCCCTGTTCCGATCGTGATGCTGTGGGGCGAGCAAGGCGTAATGATCTACAACGACGCGTATTCGGTTTTCGCCGGCCATCGTCATCCCGAGCTTTTCGGATCCAACGTCCGCGAGGGCTGGTCTGAAATATCCGATTTTAACGACAACGTCATGAAGGTCGGCCTCGCTGGCGGCACGCTCTCCTATCGCGATCAGGAACTGACGCTTCATCGGCATGGTTATCCCGAGCAGGTCTGGATGGACCTTGCCTATTCTCCAGTGCCGGACGAAAGCGGAAAGCCTGCCGGCGTCATCGCGATTGTCGTCGAGACAACCGAGCGCGTTTTGGCCGAGCGGAGAAACAGGGAAGAAGCGCAGCGACTTCAGAATTTGTTCGAGCAGGCGCCAACCTTTATGGCGCTGATCAGTGCCGACCAGCAGCGCTTCGAAATAATCAACCCGGAATATCGACGGCTGATCGGCGATCGGGAAATCGTAGGCCTGCCCTTCGCTGAAGCATTGCCGGAAGTCGCCGAGCAAGGATTTGACAAGTTGCTTGATCAGGTCTTCGCCTCAGGAGAACCGATCAGGCGGACCTCGGAACGCGTGATGTTCCGATGGAGCAAGGACGGTCCGCTCGAGGAGCGGTTTGTCGATTTCGTCTATCAGCCGATCCGGGAGAATGGCCAGGTCACCCACATCTTCGTGCAGGGCTCGGACGTCACCGAACGCGTGCGTGCAGAAAACCATCAGAAGCTTCTCATCAACGAGTTGAACCACAGGGTCAAAAACACCCTGGCGTCGATCCAGTCGATCGTGACGCAAACCTTGAGGAGTGTTCAGTCGAGAGAAGAAGCGTCAAGCGCGATCACAGCCCGGATCCTGGCGCTGTCGCGTGCGCATAACGTACTTACCAACGAGAACTGGGATGGGGCTGATCTGCATGGAATGGTGGAGAGCGCCCTTGAGGCGTTTCAGCAGGAAGGCAGACAGGCGATCACTATCAGCGGTCCAGTTCTCCGGGTCGGGCCCCATGCCGCGCTTTCTATAGCTCTGGCGTTGCATGAGCTCGCGACAAATGCGGTGAAATACGGTTCTCTCTCAGGCAGCGAAGGAACGGTCGACATCGCCTGGAATATCGATGACCACAATCGCTTCAAGCTGAAGTGGACTGAGCAGGGTGGGCCTCAGGTTATCCGGGGTGACAGACAGGGTTTTGGATCTCGCCTGATCTTGCGGGTGCTGCCGAGAGAGCTCCAGGGAACAGCCGAAATAGATTTCCCTCCAACCGGTGTTGTGTTTGAGCTCGAGACGTCATTGGCGGCCATCAGCGATCGACCATTGATGGAACAGATCTGAATGGCTCGAATTCTGATTGTCGAAGACCAAATGCTGTCGCCATGCTGGTCGAGGATGTCATCCTCGACCTTGGCCATGAGGTCGTCGGTCCGGCAATGACGCAGGGGGCAACTGAGATGTCCTAAAGCCGCAGCGATTATCGTGGCTTGAACTTCGCCTGCCGTACCGGGAATTTCGCAGCCGAAAATCTTCGCCAATGTCACGAACGACATGTGCATCGCTCGCGAGGAGATTTTCGGACCGGTACTGTCTGCCCTGACCTGCCAGGACGAGGAGGCTGTGATCCGTATCGCCGCTGACACGAGCTGCGGTCTTTCAGGCATATCTGCACGGCACGGGCAGCGAGCACATGCGAGCGCTTGCTACTCAGCTGGGATGCGGCCGGGTGGTGGTCAATGTTGCACCCCACGAGCAAATGGCGCAGTTCGGTGGAATGAAGCAATCGGGTATCGGTCTCGAATTCGGCCTTTTCGGATCGGAGGCTTTTCTGGAGCCGAAGGCGATATTGGCTTAACTCAGCACCTCACGACAGCAGAAGTCACACGTAACTGGCCAAGCTTTGTCTTGCACGGTGCGGGTCGCGGCGCCTGATATGGCCTTTCCTGATGAGCCGAATGTCTAGCCCATCTGATGGGTTAAGCTGTTGAAGGAATGCGAACCACCGGCCCAGTTGTTCTAGAGCCATCCGATTGAAATTTCTTTGGTTGTGGGCATCAACCTCGCCCATTAGGGATGACCAATCGGAACGAGGACGCAGGCTCATGGCTGTGCTTGAGACCTTGCGCGCACGAGCTGCAACTCCCTCGGGAAGAGATCAAGCGGAGCGCACAGCGCGGCTCGCATATTCGTTGTGTAGGCGCTGTTGGTTCAGAGCATCCTGTTTGGGTGCGACGCCAAAAGTTCTTGAGTATTCCCGGCTGAATTGCGACGCGCTCTCATACCCCACCTTATAGGCCGCTTCGGCAACATTGGCAGCCTGCGTCACCATAAGGCGACGCGCCTCCAGCAGGCGGAGTTGCTTCTGGAACTGAAGTGGCGTCATCGAGGTCAGCGCCTTAAAATGCTGGTGAAACGAAGAGGGGCTCATCCTCGCAACTTCGGCCAACTGATCGACGCGCAAAGTCTCCGCGAAGTTTGTGTGTAAAAGGGCGACTGCCCTTACTACCCGTTCGATGTTTGATTCCGGGCAGGCTAGTTTGCAGATCTCGCCACCATGGGGGCCGCTTAACAGCCAGTAGCAGATCTCGCGTACGATCGAAGGCGCCAGGATGGGGATTGCCTTCGGCGTTGCCAGGAGCCGAACCATGCGAGTTATGCAATCAGCGAGTGCTTGATCCACTTTGGCGATAAAAGCACCAGGACCGGTCGCCTCTGATTGCGCTGGCGGTGTATCCAATTGCTCGAGAACCTCGCGGACGGTTGCGACGTCGAAATCGATCAACACACCGACGTAAGGCTTGGCGGCACTGGCCTCGACGATCCTTCCGGTCGCAGGCATTCCAACGCTGACGACCAAACACTCCATGCTGCGGTAATCGAGATGCTCGTCGCCGAACTGCAGTTCCTTCGCGCCTTCCAGCACGACGCAGAGCGACGGCCGATAAATGTTTCGCATCGGCATCATCGACTGAAACGAACGGATGATATTGAAGCCTTCGATAGCCGTCGGGAACAGGCCTTGCCCGCCGCCCTGTTCGTCGATGTAAGCCGTGACGGCGGAGAGCAGTGGGGTATTCAAGCGAGGCTCCGGCTGTTTCAGCGGCCACGGCAGCACGTGGCTTCTTGCCGGCATCTTCGCCTTTCCTGCAGGAATAGGCAAGATTCTTGAAGGTTCGGGCATTTTGGTTATTGGACACTCCATCTAGCTTAAGGGCACAACCAAGCGAGGAGTGACCCCAGGATGACAGAAATTGTTGCGCGGTCAATAGATCCTTCACAGACACGAGCACCGCCCGCTGCCTCTAGCCGGAAATACGTCAGAGGCACACGGATGGCGGCTATATGCATCGCGCTTCTGCTGATTAACGCGTTCTCGCTGATCGATCGGATACTTACCTTCAACCTGGTGGAGCAAATGAGAGCAGACCAGCGGCTGACCGACACTGAGCTGGGCCTGATCACGGGCTTCGCCTTCGCGGTCTGCTACGCGCTTTTGTCTCTGCCGCTCGCCCGCACAGCAGATCAGGGATCACCCGGGTCGCGCGGGTGTCCTGCGTCCTGTTGGAACGTGACGAGGACACTCCGCCGCAACCAAGGCACCGCAGGAGATCTATCAAACGTTCTGGCCAAGGAATCGGGTGGCCTCAGCTTTGGTGAACGCGATTTCGCCGGGTGTTGTCGATACCCAACTACTGCGAGATAACTCCCGAACACCCGCCTGAATGAGGCGAAGGGGCCGGGCGCTCCTCCGCAGGCCGGTCGATGCCATCGTATAGGCTCAGGCCGGGAGCCGCCCCTTCCGAGTCCCGCGAAAAGTCGCTTCACCCCACGGCGACCTGTCCGCCGAAGGCATGCCCGGAACAATGCGTCTTCGGCGGCCGATCTTGCCCTAGCAAAAAAGAAAGGAACTGACGATGCCGAAATCGTGGACACTTGACGATATGCCGTCTCAAAAGGGCCGGACGATCTTGATCACCGGAACCGGTGGCCTGGGCTTCGAAGATGCGCTTGCGCTCGCCCAGGCTGGTGGCGACGTGATCATCGCAGGGCGCAATCCGACAAAGGCTGCCGAAGCCGTCCGACGCATTAAGGAGAAGGCGCCCCAGGCCTCGATCACACTGGAGATTGTCGACCTTGCCAGCCTCGCATCGATCGAGGCGCTGGCCAAAAGATTGAAAGAAACGCACCACCATGTCGATGTTCTTATCAACAACGCCGGTGTCATGACGCCGCCGACGCGTCAGACGACCAAGGACGGCTTCGAACTGCAGTTTGGCACCAACCACCTTGGCCACTTTGCCCTCACTGGCCACTTGTTGCCGCTGCTCATGCGGGCACAGGACCCGCGGGTCGTCTCGCTTTCCAGCATTGCTGTCAAAAGCGCAAGCGCCGCAATCAATTTCGACGACCTGCAAGCGGAGCGTGGCTATAAGCGGATGCCTGTCTACACTCAGTCGAAGCTGGCTTGCCTGATGTTTGCGTTCGAACTGCAACGGCGGAGTGAAGAAGCGGGATGGGGGGTTACCAGTATTGCTGCTCACCCAGGTGTGTCGCGCACCGACCTGCTTCACAATGCCCCTGGGCAGCACAGTGCTCAAAGCCTCATCAGGACATACTTGTGGTTCTTGTTTCAGCCCGTTGCGCAGGGCGCTTTGCCGACTTTGTTTGCGGCTACATCTCCGGAGGCCCGCGGCGGCGGCTATTACGGGCCTGATAGGCTCGGCGAAACCCGTGGGCACCCAACAGAAGCGCAGATCCCACGACAGGCATTGGATATGGACGCGGCACACAGGCTGTGGGAAATTTCTGAGAAACTGACCGGGATCTCGTTCAACGCGCAGGCTCTAAGCTTGGATATCTCAAGCGCGCGCGCGACAGCGATTGCGCGGGAGGCCTGAGAGATGGATCCGCTCGGATATCTTGTCGAATGGATTGCCCTATACGGCATGTTTGGTCTCTTCGCGATCGGTCTTGCGGAGCGTTTCCTGCCTGCATTACCCTCCTACGGGATCCTCGTCGCGATAGGCATTGCGGCCGACGGTGAGGTCTGGTCGCTCCACACCGCCGTGATCGGGACGACGGTTGGAAGCTCTATCGGAGCTCTCGTTCTCTATCTTCTCGTGCGTGCGGTAGGAGAGAAACGGACGACAGCGCTTCTATACTCAGTTGGCGGATGGGTGGGGCTACCACGACCCCGTATCGACTGGACACTGTCCTCGCTGCGCGAGCGGGAACGTGCACTGACGATCCTTTCGCAACTCATTCCAACCGTCCGGTTGATCTCGCCTGTGGCGGCAGGGCTATTAGGCACAAATACGCTGCGGTTTGTCGCTGGCGTATCGATCGGCATCGTCCTGTGGAACGGGCTGTTTATTGCCGGCGGTTACCTGGCTGTACTGGCCATCCCTGGCATCAACTCGTCGGCACTCGCCCTGAAAATACTGATCCTGCTTGTTGCCTCGGAGCTTCTTATTGCCTTGGCGTGGCGGCTTCAGCGGCGATATTTGATGCGCCTAAGCCCGGGAGCTAGCCAGCGATGACGAACAGGACTGCTGATGCGCTTTTGTTTTTTCGGGCTTGGCTTTCCGCCCCTCTCCGTGTCGCGTCCGTTACGCCGTCTGGTCGCGCGCTGTCTTCTCTTATGATAGCCGAGATAACGTCGCAGACAGGCACAGTCATCGAGTTGGGCCCTGGAACAGGGGTGTTTACGGACGCTCTGCTACGACAGGGGGTGGCAGAAGAAAATCTCGTGCTCGTCGAATACGGTGCTGAATTCGCGAACCAACTCGCCAACCGTTTTCCAGCCGCGAAAACCGTCCAGATGGATGCTGCTCAGTTGCGCAAGCTGCCGCTTCACGCCACAGCACCTGTCGGTGCTATCGTCAGCGGCCTGCCGGTCCTGTCGATGCCAATGCGGAAGGTCTACGCGATTTTATCAGGAGCATTTTCGCATCTTCGCCATGGTGGAGCCTTTTACCAATTCACCTACGGACCCCGATGCCCGATCTCAAGGCCCTTATTGGATCGCTTGGGCCTTAAGGCGACATATGTCGGCTGGACCTTTGCCAATATTCCGCCTGCGGCCGTCTATCGCATCACTCAACGGAGACCGAAAAAACCTTCAGAGCAGAGACATCAAAGTGAGTTGTTCGATCCGCCAACGGATCTGTCTTACGGTCCGGCTAGATAATCGCCGGGAGGATCAGGCATGTTTTTTGTCGGATCGGGCATATCCGGACACGGTGGCTCGATCCTAAGCTTGCCGTCATCAGAAGGGATGTTTCCATGTCTTACACGCTATCGGTCAATGGACGATCACATAATGTCGACGAAGACGGCGAAACACCGCTTCTATGGGTGCTACGCGATAGCCTGTCACTGACGGGAACCAAGTACGGTTGCGGTGCAGCGCAGTGCGGCGCCTGTACAGTCCATCTCGACGGAAGCCCGGTTCGATCCTGTTCAATACCATTGCGAGCCGCGGTCTCGGCGCGGATTAACACGATTGAGGGCATGGACGGCGCCGAAGCATCTGCCCTACGCGATGCCTGGGTCAAGCACGATGTACCGCAGTGCGGTTTCTGCCAATCCGGCCAGATGATGAGCGCGGTCGCGCTGTTGCGCGACATCAAACAACCCACGGATGAAGACATCGACATCGCTATGAGCGGCAATCTCTGTCGATGCGCCACTTACAGCCGCATTCGTGCGGCCATCCACGATGCGGCGGGGAAGCTCGGGGCGGAGACATGACACGACACAAATCCGAGAAAGGAAGATGGCGCCGCTGCGTGAAAATGGTGTTTGCGACGATATTCGGAGTAATCTTATTTACGGGCGCCGCGGGCCTGATCTACGCCCTTTATCCGCGAACCATGCCGCAAACACAGGCTATTGAAGACAGACTGCAACCCGCCGAGCTCGATCTTCTGCGTCAGGTGTCGGACTTCAACACGATTACCGACCCGACTGCGAGGTCTGTAGCTCTCTTCGAAGAAGCCGGCCGTGTGATCGCGCATCCGCGCTGCATGAACTGCCACCCGCGCACGGATCGTCCCACCCAGACCGAGGCGATGCGCCCGCATACGCCTTGGGTGACCCGTGGCGCCGACGGCGGTGGTACACCAACGCTTCGCTGTTCGACCTGCCATCAAGCCGAGAATTTCGAAGCGTCCGGCGTTCCCGGGAATCCCAAGTGGAGGCTCGCACCGATCGAAATGGCCTGGCAGGGCCAGACGCTCGGCAACATCTGCAGGCAACTTTTAGATCCGGCACGGTCGCATATGACGCGTGAGGAATTGCTCCACCACATGGCGCAGGACGAACTGGTTGGCTGGGCCTGGCACCCGGGAGCAAATCGCAAGCCCGCGCCCGGCACTCAGGAAGCCTTCGGGTTGTTGATCAAAGCCTGGCTTGAGACAGGCGCGGCGTGCCCGCAGTGAGTGGGCACAAGTGAATGCAAGATGGCAACTGGAGAATGCCCATGACCGACTCCCCTGATCGAAAGCCACGATTTCAAATGACACGTCGACGCTTGATCCTAGGTGGCTCGCTGATCGGTGGTGCGCTCGTCGTGGGGTACGCCGCAGCCAACCCGATGCAGGCTATCGGCGCGATCCTTCAAGCCGGCGGTCCTGACCCGGAACCAAGTGCCTTTGGACCATTCATCCGGATCACCGATGACGGCTGGGTGACGATTGTCAATAAACAGCAAGAACTCGGCCAAGGCATCCATGCCGGGCTTGCCGCGATCGTCGCGGAAGAGCTCGACGCGGATTGGGATAAGGTGCGTGTCGTCGATGCGCGCAGCAACGTCCGCGCCTACGGTGTGCAAATGACAGCCGGTTCGAATTCGATCGCCTCGAACTGGGATCTCATGCGCAATGCCGGTGCCGCGGCGCGCGCGATGTTCGTCCAGGCGGCCGCGGCTCGCTGGGGCGTTGAACCTGCTGACATCCTCGTCCGCGACGGCGCACTCTCCCACCCTGGCTCCAATCGAACGGCGAACTTCGTCGATCTCCTCGCCGACGCCTCGCGTCAGACGCCGCCCCAAACGCCAACACTCAAGCGGCGGCACGACTACCGGCTGATCGGAACCGAGCGGGTGCGGCGGAAGGATAGTCTGCCCAAGAGCACCGGGACCCAGATCTACACGCAGGATATCCAACGTCCGGAACTGCTTGTTGCGATGGTCGCTCATAGTCCCCGCTTTGGAGGAAAGCTGATGCGGTTCGATGCATCGGACGCCCTGAAGATAAAGGGCGTCAGCCACGTCTTTGCGATAGAGTCGGGTGTCGCCGTACTCGCCGAGACGACCTTTGCCGCCAAGCGGGGACGCGACGCGCTCCGTATCGAATGGGACGATAGCGAAGCTGAGATTCGCTCCTCTGCCGACCTTATCTCCTATTACCGGGACATCGCAGCCGGTCGCACTGATGTCGAGCCCGATATCTTTCAGTCGACAGGTCAATCGCCGGAGGCGCCATTCGATGGCGACGTCGTGGAGTTTGCATTTGATTTCCCTTATCTAGCACATGCGCCGATGGAGACACTCGATTGCGTCGCCAAGGTCGATGGCTGGGATGTTGCGATCACATCGGGCGCACATCTGGTAACAGTTGATCAGGTTCAGGCAGCACTCACTGCTCGGACCGCTCCAGGCCGAGTTGACATTGAGGTGATCCCTGCTGGCGGTTCGTTCGGCCGCCGTGGTGGAATGAGCTCTGACTATGTCGTCGAATGTGTGCGGATAGCAAAGCGGGTCGAGGGTCGTACGGTCAAATTGATCTGGAGCCGCGAGGACGACATGAGGCTGGGATACTTCCGGCCGATGTCCCATCACCGGGTATGGGTCCAGCTGGGCGCGGACGGATTTCCGGAGCGTTGGCGCTTCCATTCCGTTTGCCAGAACTTGCTTCCTCTTGGCCCAAACTTCACGGCGACCGAGGGTATCGCCGACTCGCCAAATCTTTCCACAGCAACGACTGTCGATGGCAAGATCTTCACGCCAACGCTCCCGGTCACTGTCGGGTTCTGGCGGTCTGTCGGCAATTCGCACACCGCCATGGTGATGGAGCATATCGTGGATCAGCTGGCCCTCCGGGCCGGCAAAGATCCGGCATCCTACCGTCGCTTTCTGTATCAGAAGGCCGGCGACACCCGCCGAATAGCCGTCCTTGATGAGCTTTGCGCCAAGGCAGGTTGGGATACTTCGATTGACGCGGGGTGGGCCCGCGGCATGGCCATTCATCAAGCATTCGGGACTATCGTGGGTCAGGTCGCCGAGGTCCGGCTACTTGACGGCCGGCCGATCGTACGTCGCGTGGTTGCCGTTGTCGATTGTGGCATCGCCGTTGCGCCCGATCAGATCGCCGCGCAAGTGGAAGGAAGTATCGGCTTCGGGCTGTCCGCCGCGTTGTACGGTTCGATCACGATCAAGGACGGAATTGTGCAGGAGACGAATTTCGATCGTTATCCGATCTTGCGGATTAACGAGATGCCCGCTGTGGAAACACACATCATTTCCTCGGACAACAGGCCGACGGGGATGGGAGAGCCGGGCGTGGCACCTGTGGCGCCGGCGGTTGCCAATGCCATCCTCGCCTTATCAGGCACGCCGTCGCAGCGCTTGCCGTTCGTGATTGGCGAGATGAACGCCGGCTTCTCGATCAGATCCTGAGGAAAAAGCGTAATATGCAAACGCACCGCAGCCTTGCACGTCCGACGCAGTTGCGAAGCGTAGCTAATCAGTCTGCGCTGGATTTTTCGGCTTATCGTTCCGCTTGACCGGACTTACGTTGAATATGCGAATTAGGAGCGTCACGCCGAAAGGCATGACGCGCTGCATTGTTGCAACCCAACAGGAGGCGAAGTCCGGATGTCAGGCCCGCACGATAGACAGTCCATCGAGATCACCCGGCGACAGGTTTTGGAGGCCGGGACGATCGTTACCATGTCTGGAATGCTGCCGGTGGCGGCGGAGGCACAAACGTCGAGTTCGCAGCTTCCGCCCGAAAACGGCTCGACCGTTCAAGTCAGCTTCCAGATCAACGGCCAGCCAAGCACGCTGGAAATCGATGCGCGGGCGTCCTTGCTGGACATGTTGCGCGAGCGGTTGGGCCTCGTCGGCGCCAAGAAGGGATGCGACCACGGTCAATGCGGCGCCTGCACAGTGCACATTGACGGGCGCAGGGTGGCCTCCTGTCTGACTGTCGCCGCCAAGGTCGATGGGCGCAAGGTCACAACCATCGAAGGTATCGGCAGCGCGGATGCTCTGCATCCCATGCAGCAGGCATTTATCGACCATGACGCCCTGCAATGCGGCTACTGCACGCCCGGCCAAATCATGGCGGCAATCGCCTGCGTGAAGGAAGGCCATGCGTCAACGCCGGAGGACATCCGAGAATACATGAGCGGCAATATCTGTCGGTGCGGAGCCTATGTCGGCATCGTGGCTTCGATCGAGCAGGCTGCTCCCCAGATTGAGCGGGGCTGAGGCATGAGATCGCTATCCTATGTCCGCGCCAGGACTGTTCGTGAAGCAACCCAGGCTTTTGCGACGGCGGGTGAAGGCGCCCGTTATATCGCCGGCGGCACCACTCTCTATGATCTGATGAAGCTGGGCGTCGAACACCCCGCCCACCTGATCGACATCGCATCTCTCGACGGAGCCGACCGGATCGATACAGGCGGCGACGTCCTGTTCTTTGGCGCCGGAGCGCTCATGGCGGACGTTGCCGAAGATGACGTTGTCCGCCACGACTACCCGATCCTGGCCGAGAGCCTCTCGAAAGCCGCATCCCAGCAGCTTCGCAACATGGCGACCGTTGGTGGCAATATCCTGCAGCGAACGCGATGTCCCTACTTCCGGAACGGAGCCATCGGCGCCTATCCCTGCAACAAGCGGGAGCCCGGCTCCGGATGCGCGGCGATCGGCGGGCTCGACCGTAGCCAGGCCGTGCTCGGCATCAGCGATACCTGTACGGCCGTGTCGCCCGGTGATTGGCCCGTCGCGCTGACGGCGATGGACGCAACGATCGAGATCCAAGGCCCGGCGGGGCCACGGTCCGTTCCAATTGCCGAATTTTACCGGTTACCCGGTGGAACGCCCCACCTCGAATTCTCGATCGAGGGCGGCGAGATCGTGACGGGAATCTCGGTGCCCAAGACGGAAGCGGGCAAGAATTCAACCTACCTCAAAGTGCGCGACCGGGAATCCTACGCCTTTGCCCTGGCCTCGGCAGCCGTGGCACTGGCGATGGATGGAGATCGCGTGCGGCGGGCGCACATTGCTCTTGGCGGCGTTGCAACCCGGCCTTGGCGCGCACACGAGGCGGAAACGCTTTTGAACGGCCAGACGATCGACAGGGAGATCGCTCTGGCTGCCGGCAGGTCGGCCTTTGCGGATGCGTCGGCCGGCGAGCACAACGCCTTCAAGATCGAACTCGGTGCCCGCACGCTTGCCGACGCCATCATGACAGCTGGAAGGAAGACGCAATGACGCAGAAACGGACCGTTGACCGCCCGCGGATCGATGCCCACGAAAAGGTGCTGGGTCGAGCCCTATACGCAGCAGATCAGCCGATTCCCGGGCTGCTGCATGCGATGACGGTACCTGCAACGATCGTCACGGGGCGTATCGAGGCAATCGACCTGACTGCCGCGATGAATGTGCAAGGCGTCGTTCGCGTCTTCACGCATGAAGATTTCTCTCAGATCAAGACAACGCCTGCCTCACGCGGCGCTTACGGCCAGCCCGGCAAGGGCTATCAGCCTATGACCGGCCCCGTCGTCCGTCATCGCGGAGAACCCGTCGTTCTTGTTGTCGCAGAAACGCTGGAGGCCGCGATAGAGGGCGCGGAAGCCGTCAAGGTACGGTATGCCGACGAGGCCTTCAGCGCGGCAATGGAGGACGACCGTGCGGGCCGCGAGCCAGAGCCCGAGAGCGAGCTGTCCACCGGCGATGCGGAGGCCGCATTTGCGTCCGCCAACCATCGTATCGACGTCGAGTATCTGCACCCCCAGCAGCATCACAATCCGATCGAGCTGATCTCGACAACCGCCGCATTCGAGGACGGTGAACTGCGAATCTACGAGGGGACGCAGGCGGCGGCGGCTTTCGCGGGCGGCCTTGCCGGCATGATGGGACTGGACCCGACGCAGCTGCGTGGCGTAAGCCCCTACACCGGCGGAGGTTTCGGACAGAAGAACGGCATTCAGGAGCAGAGCGTGCTCGTCGCAAGCGCCGCCGCCTTGCTCAACCGCCCCGTGAAGCTGGTGATGCCACGCAATCAGCTTTTTCATACGGCATCCTACCGCCCGAGAAGCCGTCACCGCGTTCGCCTCGGTGCGGACGAACAAGGGCGCTTGCTGGCCGGGCTTTATGAAACGGTCCAGCAGAACAGCCGGTATGACGGGTTTGGCTGCGAGCATGGCGCCAATCCTCCGCGAATGTATGGCTATGGTTCCTGGCTGGGCAGTGACCGGGTCGTCCGGGTCGATACCCAGACCCCCGGCCACCAGCGGGCTCCCCATGAGCATCCCTCGAGCTTCGCTACCGAATGCGCGATGGATGAGCTCGCCGAGGCTGTGGGGATGGATCCCGTGGAGCTCCGTCTTGCAAACGATACGCAAAATGATCCGATCACGGGCAAACCATTCTCGTCGCGTCATCTCGCGGACTGTCTGAGACGCGGTGCCAAATTGGTCGACTGGAGCCGGCGCATGCGCGAACCGCGCGCGTTGGTCGCGGAGAATGGCGACCTCATCGGCCTCGGCGTCGCATGCGGAAGTTACAAGGGGTCGATGACCCCCGCTGTGACCAGGCTTCGCCTTTTTGCAAGCGGACGGTGCGAAATCGCAACATCCGGTCACGAGATGGGACAAGGCATTCGTAACGTCATCGCGGCAGAGCTCACGGATGTCCTCGGCATCGATCCGGAAAATCTGGAAATCCGCATCGGCGACACGGGGCACGCGCCCCAGCACTTAACCGCCGGTTCATGGGGAACGGGCAGCGCGGCGCCAGCTGCGCGAAGCGCCGCCATGAAACTGCGCGAAGAACTTGGCCTTCTGACCGGCAGCGCGCTGTCGGAAGAGCCAGTCCATGTCCAGCTTGCACGCACCCGCCGCCCGCTCCTGGAGGTCACGGTCGATACGATCCCACTCGGCAAGGATGGGCAAGCAATCGAGCAGTTGCGCAGGGGCATCCCATCCACCACCGGGCCTGAATATCCCGAATTCATGGCCTTCAGCTGGATCGCCCATTTTGCTGAAGTTCGCGTTGAGACGTCAACCGGGCGCGTGCGCGTCAGACGTGTCGTCAGCGTTGTCGACTGCGGCCGGGTCATGAATAGGCGCACGGCTCAAAGCCAGGTCCAGGGTGGTGTCGTCTGGGGTATCGGCGCTGCACTGCGCGAGGCGGGTGAAACGGACCCCCGGTTCGGCGGCGTGCTCAACAACGATCTTGCCGAATATGTCTTGCCGGTCAACGCCGACATCGGCGCGATCGACGTCGATTTCATCGACCAACCGGACTTCAAGCTCAACATATCGGGCGTCAAAGGCCTCGGCGAGGTCGCGATGGTCGGAGCGAGCGCGGCCGTGGTCAATGCCGTTTACAATGCGACCGGCAGACGCGTGCGACATCTGCCAATCAGAATAGAAGACCTGCTGTAGCGGCCATTGAACCGGTGCTAATCGGCTGTAGCACCGCTTCTTCCAGCGCCGACATCCGGATCGGATCAGCCACGGCGTAGGCGGGGTCGGCGATCATTTCGACGAAGGCGGATCGGCTCGGATAGCGAACCAGCGCCACCGCATCCCAGGATTGGCCGGGTTCGGCACAGAGTGCAGCCGTCCCATCGCCGGCGAAGACGATTTCTGCTCCATACCGTTCGACGATCGGGCTTGCCATGGCGAGATAGTCGAGGTAGCGCCGGCGCCCGCCATCGGCCTTGAACCGAAGCAGGTTGAGCATAACGATGGGTTGGCCGTCGTCTTCGGCCAAAAAAACGTCAATATCCGCAGGGGTGACCTTGATCATCATCATTCTCCGGTAAAACAGGCTTCTGGCCTCGAAAAATCCTCCGGCAAACTAGGCGATCGCCTGTGCACGCTCCATAATGCAAACCCCGGAACACTTTATACAAAGCCCAATAATGGATCCCTTCCTCGATCTTATCCGCCTGCTACGGCCACGCGCTGCCCTCCTGGGCCGGGGCATGGACGCGGCCGGAGACTGGGGCCTGAGCTTTCCAGCGCTGGGAGACCTGCTGTTTTTCTGGCTGGAAGACGGCCAATGCCTGCTGACACGACCTGGCTGTGATCCGCTATCGTTGAAAAAGGGCGACCTCGTGCTGCTGCAGACAACCTTTCCTTTTACGCTCGCCTCCAGTCAGGAGGTAGAGCCGTTAGACAGCATCGCTGCAGTCGCTGCCAAGCGGGCGGGACGGTTGAAGCTGGGCTCCGGTCGGGAAAGACTGATTTCGCTTCACATGGGCAAATTTCTGTTCTCGACAGCCAACGAGGATATCGTGACGGGTCTTCTTCCACCCATCGTTCAGATACCCTCTCGTTCGCCTAGGCTCCATCGGCTTCACACCTTGCTTATGCTGATGGAATCCGAAGGCCGCGACCCCGGACCAGCAAGCGAGTTCATCATCCTCCGTCTCGTCGAATTGGCGCTGGTCGAAATACTTAGAATGCCTGCATCGGGTCTTCCGGAAAAAGCCGTCGATCCTGCCAACCGCAGTCTGCTCGCCGGCCTTCGTGACCCGGTCACGGCCAAGGCAATTCGCGCCATGCATGAAAACGTCGGGCAGGAATGGACGGTCGAGTCCCTCGCGAGGCTCTGCGGCGTCTCCCGGTCCACCTTCGCCACCCGCTTTCGTGCCGTCGTCGGGATCGGTCCGATCTCCTACCTGTTGCGGTGGCGCATGGCGCTTGCCAGGGAGGCGCTCCAATCTGGAACGGCTAGGGTGGAGGAAATCGCCTTTTCGATCGGCTACAAGTCAGCAAGCGCGTTCAGCACTGCCTTCACCCAAGCGGTCGGCTGCTCGCCGAGCCGCTTCGCAGAACGTCCTTCCCGCTCTGAATAAGGGACTAGCCTCAAAGCCAGTTGAGGGGGCCATCACTCCTAGGGGTCAGCCCTTGCTCTGCATGCTCTGCCGGATGGCACCGGTTACGTTGTCCCAGCCGGAAAGCGCAAATTCCGCCGCGGCATGCAGTTCGGCGCGATCGGCTCCATCGCGGGCGCGGATCGCCATTCCACTCTGGACGATCTGCACGAACCTCGCCAATTTGGTCGTGTCTGCCGTGGGCTCAAGATCACCGTCGTTCTTCGCGGCCTCGAAACGCGTCTTCAGGAGATCGAAGCCGCCTGCGCGAGTCGCTCGCATGAATTCGGCAAGTTGGGAGTGTCCTTCGCTGCCGACAGTGGCAAGTGTTGCCATGCACCCGTGCGGTAAGTCGCTGTCTCCGCCGGTCATGGCGATAGCGGAATCCTGGAGGAATGCGAGGGCAGCCTCCCTCGCGGTCGACGCCTTTCTGAACCGGGTCCAGACCAGCCCCTCGTAGGTCGTGTAATAATATCTAAGCGCCTCGGCACAGAGCTCGTCCTTCGAGCCGAAGGCAGCATAAAGGCTTTTGACACCGATCCCCATCGCCTCTGTCAGGTCGGCGACCGACGTCGCTTCATATCCCTTGATCCAGAACAGCCTCATCGCAGCAGCGAGTGCGGCAACGCGGTCAAATTTCCGCGGCCGGCCGCGCGAGCGGGGGGTCTGTTCTGAATGTTTGGCGAGTGGTTGATCGTCATTATGCATCGGTCACTGCATAATATGCTTGACCAAAGTTTGCAACGGCTTTAGGCATTTGTACATCGATCACTGCATAATGGGGAGATCATGGAATTATTTGGAAAACGCGCCTTGGTGAACGGCGGCTCGCGAGGAATAGGCGCCGCGATCACTGTTGCGCTTGCCGAGAATGGCGCCGACGTCGCCTTCACGTATCATCGCTCGGCCGACAGGGCTGCATCGGGGGTCATGACTATCGAGGAAAAAGGCCGTCGCGGGCTTGCTATTCAGGCTGACAGTGCCGATCCGGACGCCATTCGGCGGGCTGTGAGCCAGACTGTCGACACGCTTGGAGGGCTTGATATCCTGGTCAACAGCGCAGGCATCGGGACCGCTGGCATGACCGCGGATCTGGCACTCGCCGACCTGCAGGCCATGCTTGATGTGAATGTCCGCGCCCCCGTCTTGTTCGCCCAGGCGGCAATCCCGCATCTGTCATCCGGTGGCCGGATCATCTCTCTCGGCTCCTCCTTGGCGGAGCGTGTTCCTTTCCCCGGCGTCACGGCTTACGCGATGTCGAAGTCGGCGCTTCTGTCGTTCACTCGGGGCCTTTCGCGCGAACTCGGGCCTCAAGGCATCACCGTCAATCTCGTTCTACCTGGATCGACCGACACGGAGATGAATCCGGCCGATGGTGAGAATGCGGATTATCAGCGCAGCCTCACCTCGCTCGGCCGTTTTGGCGAGCCCCGCGAAGTCGCCAGTGCGGTCACGTTTTTAGCGGGTCCAAGTGCAAATTTGATTACGGGCGCAGTTCTGAGTGTCGATGCAGGCTTCAACGCCTAATCTTGGCCCCTCATCGTCCGGGCGTCGTGTTTTTACGGCGTCCGACTTAAGTTTGAGCGCAACGGGTCCCTGCGGTGTCCGGCAGCCTTCCTTCGCTAGGTCACGAAATCGAACCGGCCAAACTTTCCATCCCCGGTTTGCTTGATGTTGAGGAGAAGCGCCTCGTCAAACAGTCTGTCTCCGGCATTCCTCGCCTCGCCGGGAAAATAGAGTTGGGTGGTGATGACGCGCCCACCCGGACGCTGAACCTTGAAATGGAAATGGCGTGTTCGGCCGGGATAAAGTGCCGGCACGATGGTGTTGAACCACCAGCGTCCCTGCGTGTCGCTGAATTGGTGTCCGCGCAGGCGGAACCCCACGCTGTCATAGTCGCCTTTCTCATCGGCTTGCCAGATCTCGACGAGGCTACCGCTGAGTGGCCAGCACCGAGTGTCGAGTATGACCCCTGCGACGGTTATACGTTCGCCGTGGGGTGAATCTGGATAGAGATCGCGTTTCAGCGGCGAGTTCGGCTTGAAGAAGGGGCCGGCTTCCCGTTCAAGGGTCGGGTCGTCGCCATCGTCACATGCGGGAGTGAGCGGCAGCTCTGGAGCGGCCTGCGCGAACGCCCTCGTCCTCGCCGAGTCGATGAGAGGCAGCGTCAAAAAGGCCGTCAGAAGCGAGCGTCTAGTGGAGGGCAAGGTCGGTCTCCCAGTGATGGCGGGTTAATCGACGCGCCGTTACCGCAGGCGCTGCGCGGCATTCGCCTGCGCCTCCCGTATCAGGCCAGAATACATATTCTCCTTGCCGGGATACCACGGCATCGTGCCGATGGACCCAAAGCCGGGAACCGTTTCCATATGTGCGACCATGCGGGCACGCATGCGCTCGTCTGGAAGCGGGCCAGTCATCGCCTGGACATTGTCGCTCATGTGGTCGGGGTTGGACGTGCCGCAAAGCACGCTGGTAACAGCCGGGTGCGCCATGACCCATTTCAGGAAGAACTGCGCCCAGCTGGTGGCCCCGAAATCCTGCGCAAAGCCGGGGAGCGGCCGGCCCTCGACCACCTTCATCAATCGTGCCTTTTCGAGCGGCAGATTGATCAGGACGCCGACACCCTTGTCGGCGGCGGTCGGGAGCAGGCGACGTTCGGCGTCTCGATTGAAGATCGAGTAGTTCGTTTGGATGAAGTCGACGTCGTCGCGTTGAACGATCGCCAATAATTGGTCCTGGGCCGCCGACTCGTGGTGGGTCACACCGACGTGGCGTATGTGGCCCTCCCTCTTCCATGCCTTCATCAAGGGAATGACAACCGGCGCGTTGGTAATGCTGTGGCACTGCATGAGATTGATCGTTTCACGCCATGTCCGCATGCGCGATTGCCGGAAGCTTTCAACGGCGTGGCTTTCGTCTCCGAGATACTCTCCTGTCGACCAGACCTTGTTGGCGAGGAACATCTCGTCGGATCCTTCGAACTCTCCCATGAACTGGCCGACACTGACTTCCGCAGAGCCGTAGAGCGGCGAGGTGTCGACCACGCGACCGCCGGCGGCGACATACCGTTCGAAGACCTGGCGTAGAGCGTCGCGGCGATCCCCGGGCTTCAGGTCGAAGGTCAGGAAAGTGCCGAGCCCCAGGGCCGTAACCCTTTCGCCGGTACGTGGCAAAATGCGGGTCAGTACGTCCGGGCTTGATGCAGTGGATGGCGACGTCGCATTCGTTACCTGGGCCTGCGCCGCGTTGGTGGCGAGCACCAGCCCTGTTGCTGCCACACCCATCGTGCCGAGGAAACCGCGTCTGTTGAGTTTTGACTTATCCATGAGATCTCTCCTGTTCCCTTAACTTCAGAACTGCCAGTTCGCGGGAACCCAGGCGTAACCGCCGTCGGTCTTCAACATCCGACCAAGACCGGGGAATGGAAAGTGGAAGCCAAGCACGGGCATGCGCTCGGCTGCAGCCCTGTCGAAAATGCGACGGCGTGAGGATAGGGCCGTTTCCTTGTCGCGGTCGGGGCCTGGAAGCCATGGCCTATCGACGTTGACAACGGGGTGGTAGGCAAGATCTGCCGTCAGCAGCAATTGGTCATTCCCGGAATGGACGAGAAAGGTTGACATGCCCGGCGTGTGACCGGACGCAGCGATCGTCGTCAAACCCGGCACGATATCGGCGCCGGCTTCATAGAGTTCGACATCGTTCATGAACGGCTCGAGGCTGCTCTTGATGTTCGCGGCGAAGCGCAGACGGAATTCCTCCGGCACCGGCATGTAGGAGAGATCCGGATCGGTGCGGACGAAGAAATCCCAGTCGGCCTTGGGAACGAAGACCGTCGCGCGGGGAAAGGCCTTACCACCGTCCGCGGTTCGTAAGTTACCGACATGATCGGGATGGGTGTGGGAGATGACAATCGCATCGATGTCCGCGGCATCGAGGCCGATCGCCGCGAGGTTATCGAAGATGCGTCCTCCATTCGGGCCCATGGTCTTGCCGGCTCCGGCTTCAATCAGGATCCGCCGGCCGTCGGTTTCGATCAGCAGTGTGTTGAGGTTGAGCGTCATTTGGTCGGTCGGCAGAAATGCTTGCCGCAGGACCTCCTGAAGCTCGGCTTCCGGCGCGTCGCTTGCGTAGACGCGCGGCCGGCCACCAATCACACCATCACTCAAGACAGTCACACTGATTTCGCCGACACGGAAGCGGTAGTGACCGGCATTCCCAGTCACCGAAGGCGCAGCCTGGGCGTTGGCTCTGCCTAAGCCACCCAGGCTCGGAACAAGCATGCCCGATGCGCCCGCGACAGCGGACAGCATGATAGCGCGTCTATTGAGGGTGAAGGAATTCACCGGTCTTCCCTTCTTCATTGGGCGCAATGGAACTCTGTCTCTCTCGATCGATGTGACGCCGAGACAAAGTTTCCAGTACGCAACGCTTAGCTTGCACGATCGTGACATGCAGCGATTGGTTTGATAACCTGCCTTACGTTTAACAGTTTGATTAGAGAAACTTCTCAATGGACCCTATACGTCTAGACAGCTTCGATGTCTTTGTTGCCATCGTGCGCTGTGGTGGTTTCCGCGCGGCTGCGCTTGAGCGAGGCGTGTCTTCATCTGCCTTGAGCCAGACGATCAATGGCCTGGAAGAGGCTCTTGGTATCCGGCTCCTCAACCGAACAACAAGGAGCGTGTTCCCGACAGAGGCAGGACAACGCCTCCTTGAACGGCTGGCACCTGCGTTAGGCGACATCAGGCTCGCAATAGCAGAGGTCGACGAATTACGTGATAGCCCATCCGGAACTCTTAGGATCAACGCGCCCGCACCCGCTGTTGACCATTTTCTCTGCCCGCTGGTGTTCGACTTCATGGACGCTTATTCCGAGGTGAAGATCGAGATCATCAGCGATGCGGCCGTCATCGATATTGTGGAACAGGGTTTCGATGCCGGCGTCAGGTTCGGTAAACAGCTAGCCCAGGACATGATCGCGCTACCGCTTGGACCCGCGCTTCGTTATGCAATTGTCGCTTCGCCCGACTACATCAAGAAGTGCGGACAGCCGCAGACGCCGCACGAACTCGTTGATCACGACTGTATCAAACGTCGTTTCCCTGGTGGCACGCTCGTCACCTGGCGGTTTACTGAGGGAGGCGAGGAGATCGAAGTCACTCCCACGGGGCGCTTGACCGTCAGTTCGGCACACAACGAACTGCAAGCCGCTCTAGCGGGCAGAGGAATAGCTCACGTCTTCGATGACTACGCCAAGCCGCATATCCACACCGGCCGGCTGGTGGAGCTTCTCATCGACTGGAGCCCCACCCTGCCGCACTGGTTCTTATACTACCCCAGCCGCCGCCTCCCGAGCGCAGCAATGCGGGCGTTTCTTGACCACATGAGGAACCATGACTGGAAGGCAAAGGCTGCCGTCGATCTAAAGCAATTTGACCAGCAGCTTTTGTAGAAGCAGAGCGAAGCCCTTTCTAAATCCGGCGTTGTTCGGCGGCATCGAACGCGATACGGTACTTTTTAATGGCTTGCCAATCATCGGCGATCCAGTCCGTAAAATCCCGCGAGCGTCCTCCGCATCGATTTTCCGCAGTCGGTCAGCTCATACTGGTTACGATAGGAGCAGCAACAGGCCCTGAGCCATGGATTGTCCAGACGACGTCGGGAGCGAGAAGTTCCGCGAAGACATAGGCGACTCCGCAAGGGTATGGATCGAAGTAAAGCCGTCTACTTACGCGACTGAGGGCGGCCATTCATCGAACCCCATCATGACGAAAAGATCTGATAGCTGATTGCGATGGATCGCGCAGATTGGTTAGCTCAACTAACCAGCAACGTTAGACAGTCGGCATTGCAACGCAGCCTGAAACCCTTCTACCCTCCAGCTATCTCTGGACGGCTGCCTGGCTGGCAGTGTCCATGCCATTGTTCCTGACGACATTGGTACAATCTTCGCCAGAGCTGGCACGTCTTTGCTCGGAAGATGTTGGTTCACCGTAGAGGAGAAGCAGATGACGCATGACCGTCGACCCCTTGAGGTCGCTCGTCGCGATTTCAACAAAGCAGCAGGAGTTGGTATCGCGGCCGGCGTTAGCATGAGCTGGATGACCTTTGTGCAACCACCGGCTTTGGCTCAGACATCCTTCGGAAGCATTGTTGACATTGAACTCAACGTCAACGGCGAGGTCCGGCAGCTTTCCGTCGATCCGCGGATTTCCCTGCTGGACGCCTTGCGAGAGCATGTAGGGCTGACCGGCACTAAAAAGGGCTGCGATCATGGCCAGTGCGGTGCGTGCACCGTCATCGTTGACGGCCGCCGGATGAACTCCTGCCTCAGCCTTGCGGTCATGCTCACAGGCAGCGAAATCCTGACAATCGAAGGCCTGGGAAGCGCAGAGGCCCTACATCCGATGCAAGCTGCTTTCATAGAGAGAGACGGATTTCAGTGCGGCTACTGCACCCCGGGCCAGATCCTGTCAGCGGTTGCGACGCTCGATGAGATCGCCGCCGGCATCCCGAGCTCGGTGACGGCCGACGTTACGGTACAGTCATCGGCCTCTGCGGAGGAGATACGAGAAAGAATGAGCGGAAACCTTTGTCGCTGCGCGGCCTATCCTAACATTATTGCTGCAATAACCGACGTTCAGGAGCAACGCTAATGAAGCCGTTTATTTATCAGCGCGCGACTTCCTTGCAAGACGCCGTCGCCATGTTGGCAGCCAGACCCGATGCCCGGGTCATCGCGGGCGGAACCAATTTGCTCGATCTCATGAAGCTCCAGATCGAAGTGCCTCAGCATCTTGTCGATCTCAACAATCTGGGCCTCGATACGATCGAAAACATCCCAGGCGGCGGACTGCGACTTGGTGCAATGGTGCGCAATACCGATCTCGCGTCGAACGAGACCGTCCGGCGGCAGTACGGCGTCCTGACACGGGCGATCGTTTCAGGTGCATCCGGACAGATTCGCAATCGGGCAACCACCGCCGGAAACCTGATGCAGCGCACACGCTGTCCGTATTTTTATGGCACGGCGATGGCCTGCAACAAGCGCGAGCCGGGTTCCGGGTGCGATGCGCGGAATGGCATTTCGGCAAACCTCGCCATACTCGGAACGAGCGATGCCTGCATTGCAACGCATCCGTCCGATATGGCGATCGCGATGAGAGCACTCGACGCTGAAGTCCGTGTGCTGGGAGCCGAAGGCGAATACAGCATCCCCATCGCCGACTTTCATCGTCTTCCTGGTGATACGCCTCACATCGACACCGGTCTTCGCAGCGGAGAGATCATTACCGCAGTCGAGCTTCCTGCGCCACTCGGGGGGACGCACGTCTACCGCAAGGTGCGCGAGCGGGCGAGTTATGCCTTCGCCACCGTTTCTGTTGCCTTGGTGGCTCAGGTGGACGGAGCCAATGTGGCGATCGAGCGCTTAGCGTTTGGAGGTCTTGCGGCAAAACCCTGGCGCGTGGAAGCTGCCGAGCGTCGCGGATCTGGCACACCGGAAGAGATCGCGCGCGATGCCGCGGCGATCGTTCTTGAGGGAGCGCGCCCCACCGAACGCAATCGCTACAAGATAGATCTGGCGCAACGCACTTTACATGCAGCGCTGATCGACGCACAGGAGCACAGCCGATGACCCGCATGGACACGCAGAACGTCGAAACGAGGATCGTCGGTCGATCGATCAATCGGTTGGATGGACCGCAGAAGGTCACGGGCTCCGCCACCTATGCCTACGAGAGGGCCAAGATGCGGCAGACGCTGGTTGGCGTGTTTGCGACGGCGACGATCGGCAAGGGGGAAATTCGAGAGCTGAATACATCGGCTGCCGAAACAATGCCGGGCGTCCGACTGGTGATAACCCACAGGAACGCACCGCAGCAGGGCGAACTCAATCCTGAAACTCCGGGCTTTGCCGTTCGCGCCCGTCCTATTCTCGCCGGAACACGCATCGATCATTTTGGACAACCGATCGCGCTAGTCGTCGCAGACACGTTCGAAAACGCGCGCGATGCGGCTCATGCCGTTGTTGCCACCTACACGTCGATGCCGGGGAGCTTCGCTTATGTCGAAGGTAACAATGTCACCGAACCGGAACTTGCCAATGCTGGGTTTCCGGCCTTCACCCAACACGGAGACTTCGACGCAGGTTATGCAGGTGCTGCCGTCAAAATCGACCAGACCTACGAGACACCGCCGCATTTCTCGCAACCACTGGAGCCGCATGCCACCCTTGCCCGTTGGGAAGGCGAAATGCTGCACATCACGACCAGCCATCAGACCATCCGGTACATCGGCGTCTCTCTCAAGGCCGCTCTCGATATCGAGCCTGAGAACCTAACCATCTCCGCACCCTTCGTCGGCGGCGGCTTTGGATCTAAACTCGCGGTTCATGCAGACATGATGGGAGCAGCGATCGCTGCGATGATGGTCAACGAACCGGTCAAGGTTTGCATGACCCGTCAGCAAATGTTTAGCCTGCTGGGTATGCGGCCTTGGCAGCGGCAGCGCGTGCGACTTGGCGCCGACACGGCAGGCAGACTGGTTGCAATCGGCCATGAGGCGCTGATCTACTCGAATAGCAGGGATCCGTTTCTCGAGCAGACCGGCACTGTAACGCGCTCGCTTTACTCCGGCGCAAACCGCATGACGCGTCACAGGGCGACACATCTGGACCTGACGAACGGTGAACCGGTTCGTGGGCCCGGAGAACTCCCAGGATTGCTGGCTGTCGAGTCTGCAATGGATGAACTTGCCGAAGCCTTGAACATGGATCCGGTCGAACTGCGCGCGTTGAATGACACGATGATGGATCCGGAAAGCGGGGTACCGTTGACAGGGCGCAGCCTTACCGAATGTTTGAGGACGGGTGCTGACCGCTTCGGCTGGTCCCAGCGCCCGACCCGGCCGCGCAGCCGCCAGGAAGGACAGTGGCTCATAGGCATGGGCATGGCCTCGGCGATCCGCATGCATTTCCAGGGAGCGACGGACGTGGAGGTGGCCATCACGCCGGAACGCCGCGTCGCCGTGCGATCGGATCTGACCGATATCGGCACGGGAAGCTATACCATCCTCGCTCAGTTCGCCGCAGAGGTGCTGGGCGTATCGGTTTCAGACGTAGACATATTTCTAGCACACTCAAGCCTTCCCGCCGGCGGAGGCTCAGGCGGCTCTTGGGGAGCATCGAACACTACGGCCGCGCTTCATGACGCCTGCCTTAGCCTTGTTCAACAGGCCGGCGTTCCCGCAGGCGACAATTTTATCAGCCAAACTCTGGCGAAATACCCCAAAGGATTATCCGCAACCGGCAGGCTGCCGGCGTCGTCGCAGGTTCCTGACTGGAGCGAAAAATCGCGCCACACTTACGGTGCACATTTCGTGGAACTCGCCGTGCACCGGCTCACCGGGGAAATCAGGGTCCGCCGAATGCTTGGCGCCTTTTCGGCAGGGCGGATCATCAACCCCAAAACTGCCCGTTCGCAGTTGCTTGGAGGCATGATATGGGGCCTCTCCGCGGCCTTGCGCGAAGCGGCAGAGATCGATCCACGGTATGGCAATATCGTGAACGGTGATTTAGCTGAGTATCTGCTGCCGGTCCATGCTGACGTGCCTGATGTCGAGGTCGTGCTGGTTGACAAGCCCGATCTCGATGCCAATCCCGTCGGGGTGAAAGGTGTAGGCGAACTCGGCGCGTGCGGAGCATCTGCCGCGTTCGTAAACGCGCTGTACAATGCCTGCGGCGTTCGAGTGCGCCATTTTCCCATCAAACTCGCAAGCATTTTTTCTCATTTCCCTGAGCGTCATTAGCGACAGCTTGATCAACGACGTCGCCCGTTATCTCGAAGCCTCAGACCTTGCACGGTCCTTCCATCACGCATTCAGGTCATGTATCTGCCGGCATCGACATGGATGGTCTGACCTGTCAGATATTCCGTCTCTATGATCATCCGTGTCGCCGGCCAAAGTTCCTCGGCGCGCCCCATCCGCCCGAAGGGCAGATTTTCCGTGGGACCGGCATCGATTGCATTTGCCATTCTGCTCTCGATCAGAGCGGGCGCAATGGCATTTGCCGTGATCCGGTGCGGCCGGAGCGCGCTAGCATAGGCGTGCATCAAGCTTTCTACACCACCTTTCGACGCGGCATAGGCGGCGGAAAGCCCGCCGCCGGTGCGCGCGGCAGTCGAGGACATGAAGATGAGCCGGCCGCCATCCCGCGTCATATGCGGCCATGCAGCCTGCGAAACCAAGAACGCACTTGTCAGGTTAGCAAGAATCGTCCTTTCGAAGAGCGCAAGATCGAGACGGTCGATCGGGCATACTTCGCCGATGCCAGCATTGTTGATGACACAATCGATGCGGCCGAAGTGGGCGAGCGTCTCGTTGATCAGACGTTGCACATCCTCCGCTATGCTGACATCCGCGCGAATGCCGATGCCATTTTTGAGACGAGATATCAATTGCTCGACCTCGATGCTCTCGGATCGATAATTCGCAGCGACATAGTGACCCTCGGCCGCAGCGGCGTTCGCCAGCGAAGCACCGATGCCGCGACCGGCGCCCGTGATCAGGATGACCTTGGCAGACGGGTTGTGGGACGGTTGCATGATCACTCACCATAAATTTGGGCTGATCACATCTAATCGCCTACGGCTGACTATCAAGACCATTCGACGCTTCAATAATTACGCGAGGCTCCATCGAAGGTGGACAGGGAGGCTTCGATGTCATGCCTAAGTTAAGCGTTGACGCTGCGCACATCGCGCCGATGCGATAGTCGCTGCCTCCGGTCGGTCAGCAGATGCACGAGTTGCGATGCCATTGAGCCAGCGGAGTGACGAAGATATTCGGACATTAAAATCCGGCGTCGCGATCCTGCGGCGACGGGTCTTCGATTTTCAGAAAGCGCTCACTTGTCGCCGAAGAAGCTGTGATATTGGCCCTGCTCGAGGCATGGCGCGACTTACGTGAGTGCGCATCCAATCTTGATCACCAACTGCTCGTAGCTTCCAGACACCGCGTCGCGAGATATGGCCATTAAAATTTATTTTGCCAGACTGATAGCGCCGCGTCGTCAGCCCTAGCAAAGCGCAGACTGAGCGCCCGATCGACATGGAGGATTACTTTTTTGAAGGGTAGGATTTCAACTGCACTCATGAGTTGGCTGGGAACAGACTCTCATTTCTTTACGGCGTGGAAAACGGCACGACCGCCTACTTGGAACTTCTGGATGGTGGCCTAGTTGAAGGGCTGTCACTGCCGCGCCCCAGTTTCCGTCCCTTGCTAAGACGTATCCCACGGCCCTGGCGGTGACGCCATTCAGGATGGAAACTCCCCAATTAGCCCGCTTCGAGCGGGCTTCTTTTTGGCGTCGGCTTAACCGCTGCTGAGTATTCCCGCGCGCCCCTGCGGATTATTACATAGTACTAGATACGCGAGAGCGGCTTGTCGCCCTCCGGCACGGTTTAGTATCGCAGTTGACTCGCCGCCGCGTGAAACGAAGCAGCGCGGGCATCTCGATACACTTGAGCGAACGCAAATTCTCGCGTAGGTTGTTTATGCCTGCTTGGCACTCCGACAATACAGGTGATCACACCCCCTGCTGCGCCCCTCGCGGCAGGGGGACTTGCTGTTTGCCAGCATCGCCAAGCATGCTAATCGTTCGAACGTGTGACCAGAGCTTGCTTTGGTCCGGGCTTCCATGCGCATGGAATAAGCACCTGCCACGTTGATCGAAGCGGCATAGGCATACTTAATTACTCGGCCTAGCGACCGGCCGCCCTACCCGCTTATGCTCGAGAGCGCTACGGGCTTCGCTTGCGTGTTCAACTATTTTGACCTTAGTCAAAATACATGACGCATTAGCAGCTACGGCAACAATCGTCGCTGCGTTCGCCCCTCCTAACGTTTTAAGCACCATGCCTGGAGCGTGGGGCGCGGCGACACTCCAAAAAAATTCACTCAGCGCAGGAACATAACTGCTTTCTGAATGGTTTGTTCATGTAGCATTCATGTTCGGAGACAAGATCATGTTCCTTTCCACCCTTCAGCCGTCTGCCACCTTTTCTTTCGCTCAGGACCACGGTATCTCGATGGAGAAAACTGCTATCGAGACTGAGCTGAGCTATCTGGTTGACGTCGATGCCAGCAACGTATCGCTCGATGTGACTGGTGACTACATTGTGCTCGAAGGCGCCGTGAAGACCACTGGCGAATACGCCCGCATTCTCCGCGTTGCCCGCGAAATCGTCGGTTATAACCGGGTTCTTTCCCGCGTCCTGGTTGTTTCCGACGCCGCATAGTTTCGGCGATATTTCCAAACCGAACCGCTGAGGATCTGGGGCGGTGATGGATCACTAAGATTTCAGGAGACGGCGCGCTCGGCGGCAAGTATGTCACGTAGTATTCCTACTGCGAGGCTTACTATGTCATCAACTCTCCGTGATCTAGTAACTGAGATCCATGTCGCGTCCAGCGCCGCGCTTGACCGCAAGTACACGATTTCCGAGGCGTTACTCTCCAACATCGATAAAGCGTCAATCGAGGAAGCATCCGCCGCTGGCTGGATCGTAGTCGCAAATAAAGATGACTTTGGTGACTATTTAGTCATCTCAGTTACTGACAAAGGGCGTCGAGAATTCCGGCTCGCGGACGTCGAACGCAGTACCTTTTTAGACAAGGTGCGGGCAGTCTTTGCCCCCGCTTTTGCTACGTTCCGCTGAAGTTCAGCTTCAGGGCTCGCGCACGTTGGTGTCGCGGGCCCTTCTCGATCTGCTAGATGTCATGGCGCGGGTAAACGTGCTTACGTAGCGGAAAGTGGACGGCGCTGGTGTCATTTTTCCCGCTCGCCGAGGCTACCGCGCCAAACGTCTGTTCGAATAAGCGATCGCTGTCTGCGGGCCTTGAGATAATTGACCGCGCAACGCTCCTTGATAAACCTCATCCGCTCCAATCTGGACCCTTTACTCAGCCGAAGGCATAACGCTCGCCATCAGGATACATCTCGATATCGAACGGGCCCTTGCGCCAGCTGGTCTCGCCAAGCTCCTCTCTCGCGATGCGGGCGAGGACTTTCAGGACTGACCGGCGAATGTGGCGCTCGTCTATTATATCTGGATCGTGGGTAAGCGTTAATATCGTCGCGCGGACCAACTGCTCCCGCAGATGATCATTGCATGTATAGCGGGCCGCCCATGCGTAGAGCGTCCTATAGAGGGCAGCCGGTCGTTGCAGCGGATTCCTCAGATGGGAAGAATTCATTCGCTCTCCCCTCCTCAGCTACGCGCGTATCTTTTCTCTTCAAGCCGCGGCTGCGTGGCTTCATTGATAAGCAGAGCCTAAATCACATTTTGAGGAGAGCCACCGCCAAAATGTGACCCACCCTCCCGTTTGCGCCGTACAATGTCATCGGAACAAGAAGAAGAAGCTCATCGTTCGGCTCAAAACAGCCAGAGGGCCGACCGACGTGCAGATCTTCCATTTCAACGTGATCTATCCCAACAAAATTATCCCAGATCTCGAAGGTTCTGCCTTCAGCGACCATGCTGACGCACAACGCGAAGCGTTTAGATCTCTCTGTTCTATCGTAGCGAACGATGTCGAGAAAGGCCGGAGGATTGAGGTCCGCCAAATAGACGTCCTGGCGCCCGATGGCTCCAAGCTTCACTCCGTCACTCTAGCTGAACTAATTACTGCAGTCGTCCCATTCGACGATGATCTGTTTTTCAGCGAGGTGGCAGAACAACTCACTCGCACTGGAGAGCTTGATGCCTAGGATTTCGCGACAGGTCTCTATAGCACATCGCCACCGTCGCTTAGCTTGTCCTCGTCTGACAGGTTGGCATCGCCTGCGCCGCCCGCCGCAGACAAGATAGAGCTATCGTCGCGCTTCATCTGCCGAAGTCTTTCCATGTGCCGAGAAAGCGCCGAAAGGTATTTTTCTCTCCGCATTCTTTCAGCAATCTGGCAAAGAGTCCGCTCATGAAATGACCTGTCGCACATGATGCCTCCCGTTCTTTGCGGGCGCGCGAACTGACGTCGGCTTCAAAAGTTCCGGAAAAAAATGACCAACGCCGGTCCGTTACAATTTTGTTCTTTCGTCTCACTCGGCCTTATGCCGGGCGTGTTAGCATACGGCCTTGCTCAGGGAACTGTTGATACCAAACCTCAATTACTGTTTTTCTAGCGCGTTTCTGTGGCCTGCGATGTCGCAGGCCGGATTCGGCGCGCTGGTGCTGGCCGCTTACCGTAATGGTGAGATCGTCTACGTTGGAAGCAACCACGCCCTAGCCTTTTTTTGCAAGCTCACCACCGCTCGTTCCTGGCATGAAGAGATCAATGATCGCTGGTAGAAACCGTTTTACTCGATCCCCTGGCTCAATCAGATGAGCGTCCACTATCGGCAAACTGATCTCTCATATCGAGCGCGGAAGCCACAACGCGGTCGCGGCCACCGGCTTTCGCCACATACAGCGCCTGGTCGGCTGCTTCGAAGAGAGCTGATTGCCCAAGCTCACCCTGGGCCGTCGTCACGCCGATGCTGATGGTGACATGCCCCTGCTGATGCCCGGAATGAACGATGCCCAACGATGCGACGGCCCGCCGGATCACTTCTGCACGGTTCGATGCGCCTGTCGCATCCGTGTTTGGAAGGAGGACGGCGAATTCCTCCCCGCCGTAGCGCGCGCAACTATCGGCAGGACGCCTGATCGCCCCCGAGATCGCGGCGGCAATCTCCTTGAGGCAACGGTCCCCTTCGACGTGGCCGTAAATGTCGTTGAACGCTTTGAAGTGGTCGACGTCGATCAGCATGACGGAAAGAGGCTGCCCTTCCCGACCGCTGCGCCTGGTTTCGAGTTCAACGAGGCGATTGAGCTCGCGACGATTATTGATGCCGGTCAGTTCGTCTGTCGTCGCCAGTCGCAGGAGCTGACTGTTGGCGGCTTCCAGTTCGGCCTCGACAGCCTTCCGCTTGGAAATGTTTCGCATGGTGAACACGAGACCGCTTTCGTCAGCCATACGCCGCCCGCTCACCTCTACCCAGAGCAGCGTCCCGTCCTTGCGGGTGACACGATATTGCTCAGCGCCAACATCCGGAATGTCTCGGGTGCGCCGGAAGAGCTCTCGAACTCGGTCACGATCCTCTTCATGCACTAAGTCCAACGCTGCCCGGCCGATCAGTTCCTGCGGCTCGTATCCGAGGACATCACGGGAGGCGCCGGAGACGAAGGTCCGTCGGCCTGTCAGATCCACGGCCGTGATCATATCGGCAGTATTGTCGGCCACGAGACGGAAACGGCGCTCGGTCTCCATGTTCTTTCGCTCGATTTCCTGAGCCGCCTGCAGCTTGCCGGCGGTCTGGTTCAAGCTCGTCGCGAGGCTTCGGAACTCCTGTGCCTGCCACCCCTCTATTGTTACTGGACTGGTGAACTTACCCTCACCGAGACGTTCGGACTTGAGCACAAGACGCACAAGGGGTCTTAGCTGTGTCCAGTATGCGATGGTGGCCGAGAGCAGAATTGCGGTGATCAGCGCGACGATGGCAAGGACGATCGCCCAGGTCGCTCTGCCTTGGACATCTGCGAATGCTTCCGCCTCTGGCAGGCCGAGCGAGACGGCCAATGAACTGCCGGTCGCATCGGCAACCGGTGCAAAACCGAAGAAGCGATGAATATCATCGAAGCCAATCGAGAACGTCGTACCTCCGTCAGGTTCCCCGGCGATGGCCTCGATCAGGGGATGGCCCGGAAACGCAGTCCCGAACGGTACGATTGTGGGCGAACGCACAAGAACCCTCTGATTGGTGGGGTCGATCAACGCGACCGTGTGGTTGGTCTCTGCCACGATCGACTGGGCGATGTGGTTGAAGACATCCAGGTTTAGCGCGCCGAAAATGGAAAGTTGCTCACCAGCCGACGTCGTGGGAAGGCGCATTGCAACCGCGACCGTCGGCTTCTTGCTGACCGGGCCGATCATGAAGCGCCCCACCAGAAGCTCGTCCGCACCTGCGTTCGCCATTCGTAGGGCGAGCTCCATATCGCCGAACTGGCCCGTCGTGTCAGGTTTGTTGTGGCAGACTATGTTGCCCGCCGCGTCTAGAACGCCCATGGTCACGAACATCGGCTGGCTGGCCAAAACCTTTTGGACGAAACCGTCACAGCGGGCGCGATCGCTTGCCTGCAGGGGCGGCATGCCTCTGAGCGTGCCGAGCACCACCTTGGCATCGAGAAAGACCCTGGAGAATTTTGCCGCGCCGAGCTCAGCATCCGAGGCGATGTTGCGCCGGGTCGCGCGATCAGCCTCGCTATAGGAAAATAGAATGCCGGCAGCGATAAGCGCCAAGAAAGGGGCGATCGTCGCCATAATCAGCGTGACCATGCGCGAGCGCACACCCATATGATGAAGTATCGACATCCTTTGCCTCGAGCAGACCGGTAACTCGGTCGCTCGTAACATAAGCCTGTCAACGAACGGCTAAAAGCCAACGCCGCTGCTGGCGTATGGATTCGCCAGCGCACGCTATTCAAATAGTTTCACTCGCCCCGTTCAACTCCAGAAACTTAGAATGGGTACGAGCTGAATGAATTCGCCGCTCGCAGTGCTTCGTCGCCATCTGGCTTTGACCACGGATGTACCGGCACTGGTAGAGATGCGGCGGTGAGGAAAGTCGGTGCGATTTCGCCCCGTTGCTTTTTTGTTTTGGCTTATTAAAGCACCTGGGTGGATAGTTGGTCGGCGGGTCAATGGCGTTCGCAAGAAAATAGCCCTCGACGCTGCTGAATTCACCTGACGCAAACCGCACCACGGTCTCTACAGCCTCAACCGACCAGAGGCATGCGGAAGGTGAAGCGCGTCTCGATCTCATCCGAGTTCACAATGATAGTTCCGCCATGAGCCGCGGCGATCTCCGAGGCGATAAACAGACCAAGCCCGAGCCCCTGCATGCTCGGCCTCACATCGCCGCGCCGGAATGGCTGGAACAGCTTGGCAATCGTTTCTTCCGAAATCGGCTGCCCGCCGTTGGCGACGGACACCTCCAGCATCCGACCGTTTACGCCGGCTACAATTCTGACGGGCTCGGTCTCAACGCCATGGGTGATTGCATTCGACACCAGGTTGGAAAACAACTGAGCAAGACGCAGCTTGTCAATGGCAAGTGCTGGCGGGAGATCGAGGGAAACAGCGATCTCCCGATCCGGATGAGACAGCTGCAGCTCTTCGACGACATGACGAAGGGTAGCGCCAAGATCGTTTTCTGCCAGATCGAGAGTAATGCCGCCGCCCATCCGCGCACGGGCCAGGTCCATGACGTTGTCGACAAGCCCGATCATTCGGGAGATGCTGGCCTTCATCAGTTTCAGGACGAGCGGGCTTCGGGCGGTCCAGCCTTCCTTTAGCAGACGCGAGGTGCCGGCATCGAGCGCCGCGATCGGATTGCGCAGGTCATGGCCTAGAACGGCGATGAACTGCTCGCGCAGCTCGGACAGGCCCATCTCGCGTTCGAGCTGCTCTTCGGTCGCCTTGAGACGGTCGTCCGCATAGAGGTGATGGCCGATCAGTTCGGCAAACAGTTTGAATGTGCCGATCACCTGCGAATTGTTGACCTTCGCCGGATGGGGATCGATGGCGCAGAGTGTGCCAAAAAACTGGCCGTTGGCCAGAATGATCGGCACGGAGATATAGCTGCGCAGACCGTATACCCGTGGCGTATGATGGTCGCGATAGAGCGGCTCTTCGGAGGCATCATCGAAGACAATCGGCTCACGATGCCTGCGGATTTCGTCGCAGAGCGTGCTTTGGACCGGCAGCTCGTCGCCGGCCTTGAGGCCAAAGCCGACATGGTCGAGCGACTGACAGCTTATCCAGCGATCGTCGGTGACCCTGGCGACGGCGGCAAAACCCATTCCCGTCATTCGAAGGACGACATCGAGGATCGTCGGGACAGCCGCGATACCGGCGACGCGTGCAATATCCTTGGAAAAATCTTCCTTGCTTTTTGCACCATCCACTACAGACGGCTTGCTGGAGCTGGCGACGGCATGGACTGCCTGAGTCTTTTCGATTGCGATGGCAGCCGCGCCCGCAAGCGTTTCCAACACATCGACTTCCCACTCGGCCGGCGAATAGGGCCTTGACCAATAGGCTCCGATAGCGCCGATCGGATTTTTGACGCGCACTGGTGCCATCGCGACAGATTTGACGAAGGTGCCGGCATAGAGCTCGTAGGGAATTCGATCGTCCTTCGTCACGTCAGCAACGACGACCGTTTGCCGATGGATCATCGCCCAGCCGCTGATGCAGGCTGAAGCCGGAAACTTATGTCCCTTCCACAAAGGTCCAATCACATCCTCCTCGATGTAGTGGCAGAAATCGCCGTCGCGGCGGATAATGGCAATGCCGTCGCATCCGATCAGCGATCGGGCGGTCGCGCGCAGCGTTTCGACCACATCTTCGAAGCTCTGGGCGCATCCCATCGCCGCGATCGCCTTGTTCAGCGTCGACAGCGGCGTTGCGACCTTGGAGGGATCAATTTCTGCGGGAGTGATTTGAATGGAAATAGACACGGTTTCACTCCTGCTTGGGGCAAGAGCGTATCGTCTCCCAGCCGTCCGCGCCCTACCAGTCTGCGAACGATGAGTATGATATTAGGGCCATAGGGCTTTAATGTCCATCTTCGCATATTTCCAACCTCACGGCGCGATCGATGTAAAGCAATCCGAGACATCGGGCTGCTAACTGCCCCGATCAACTGTCTAGCCTGATCCCGCCTTCCCAAACGTCTCAGCTCCCCCATATATCAGCCACCGCTCAACATCAGGATCACAGGCAGCTTTGACCATGCAGTTTCCACCCAGCGGCTGTGCGACGATCTTTCAGGGCTTCGATTGGGCAACGTCTCCGCTCGGACCCCAGTCAGGTTGGCCGCCTGAGCTGAAGACACTAACCAGCGTCATGCTCGGCTCGCTGCAGCCGATGCTAATCGTCTGGGGGCCTGAGCAAACGACGCTCTACAATGACGGCTACGCTGCGATGTGCGGCAATCGGCATCCGGCCGCCTTTGGTGGAAGTTTTCAATCCCTCTGGCATGATATTTGGGACCAAGTCGAGCCGATCATATCGGCAGCCTATGCCGGCCAGGGCACCTCGATGGACGACATCGAGTTCACGATGCATCGAAACGGTTACCCCGAAGAGACACATTTCGCGTTCTCCTACACGCCGGTACGCGATCCATGGGGTTCTGTGCTCGGCATGTTCTGCGCCTGCACCGAGACGACATCAGAGGTGCGCGCCCGCCGGGTTCAGGATGACCTCAAGGAACGCTTCATGCAAGTCTTCGAACTGAGCCAGGGCGGCATCGCCATGCTAGTGGGCAAGGATCATGTCTTCGAATATGCCAATGAAGAATACTACTCGATGATCGGTGTCGGGCGCGAGATCATCGGCAAGACGGTTGCCGAGGCCGTACCAGAAGTCATCCGGCAGGGATTTATCGGGATTCTGGACGGCGTCTTCGCGACTGGCGACCCGTTCGTCGCAAAGAACCTGCCCGTCAAGCTCAACCGAGGGCCTGAGGGCGAAGAGCAGAACCGTCTGATCGATCTCGTTTACCAGCCGACGCGAAGCGCCGAAGGCTGCATCACCGGCATTCTCGTCCAGGCTCGCGATGTGACGGTGCTGAGGGCGGAAGAAAAGCATCGCGAGCTGCTCGCCTACGAACTCGGCCACCGACTGAAAAACCAGCTTGCCATGGTCCAGGCAATCGCCTCGCAGACATTACGATATGCACCCGATATGCAGACCGCGCGCACGAACCTCAGCGATCGGATCGCGGTTCTCAGCCGATCGCACGATGCGATCATCGAAGGGGGAACCGGTCATTCAAGGGTTGGTGATCTCGTTGGCCAGATGACCGCCATCCATGACAACCCCGATCATCCGCGCATTTTCGTGGCTGGCCCAAATATGACCGTAGGGTCTCGACCGGCTCTTTCGCTATCGCTGATCCTGCATGAATTGGCCACCAACGCTGTGAAGTACGGTGCGCTTTCAAGGCCGGACGGTAGCGTTACGTTGACCTGGCGCGTCGGCGGCCCGTACCGTGATCGCTTCAAACTCGATTGGAAAGAAACTGGCGGGCCACGTGTAGCCAAACCCGAAAAGGAAGGGACCGGCAGTCGCCTGATCAGAGCCGGCCTCAACGGCACGGCGGAGTGTCAGTTGTCGATCAACTACGAAGCCGACGGCCTGAGATTTTCGATTTCGGCCGATCTTGCCGGTTTCCAGAAGGAGCACTGATATGGCCGTATCGACGACGGGACCGCTTTTAATCGTCGAAGACGATGGCCTGATCCGGATGGATCTTGCCGACACCCTTCAAGATGCCGGCTACGCGGTGCTGGAAGCGGCAAATGCCGACGAAGCCTGGGCGATTCTGCTTGAAACGGATGTCTCAGCGCTCATCACCGATATCGACATGCCCGGCTCGATGGATGGGTTGGAGCTTGCGCGTCGCGTTTGCGATCGCTGGCCTGATTGCCAGATCATCGTTATCTCCGGGCGATACAATCCGGAGGCTTCGACACTCCCCCCGGATGCAATCTTTCTGACCAAACCGGTGGGTGAAACCGAGTTGTTCAAAGCACTGGAAGCTCGCGGTCTAGCAGTCTAATCGAATATCGGCGCGGGAACCGCTGCCCCTCGGCGAAGACGAGCGAGCCTACGACCCGTGTAAAGCTCTTGAGAGCCCATATGTGGACGGCCCCCGACCCGCAAGATAATTCGAGATAATGGGATCTGATCGCTTGCGTCCATATGTCCGGCCTGTTGTTGCGTTCGCACATGAACGCTGGCCAAGATGGTTTGCGCAACACAGGTGCCAAACATCAAGACGGCCTTGAGGGGCCAATGGGATCTTCGGAGTATTCTGTGTCTCGGATCGATCGATCACACCATCTGCTATTATCTTGCAAGTTGTAGTATCGCAAATACGTGGTGAAGATCAGGACGGCTTGGCGGCTTGCTTCCCCATCTTCAGGTAACGCACCCCGTCAAGGCCGGGCCTGATTTGGCGCTGTATGTCTCTACCGAGACCATGAGCTTCCAGGCTATGCGCGCCATCTTGTTGGCGAGCGCGACAGCTGCCAATTTGGGCGGTTTTTGCGTGAGCAGTTCCGCGGTTGAAAGAGCTCCGGAGCGGGTGTCTTCATGATCAAGAGAGCCGAACCGATTGGGCCAATACCGGGAATGGTGTTGAGGCGTATGCTGCGTTCGTCGTTGCGTTGCCATGCCTTGACCTCCACATCCGCAATCTTCTTCTCCAGTTCAGCGTATTCCTCGGCCTGGCTCATGAACAATTCCTGCGCGAGCTCTAACACAGTTTTCTCAACTTTTATCCTTTCGAGCAGCATCGGAATATGCGCTAGCCCCTTAGCTGCGGAAATGCCGAATTCATTGGTGTAGCCCCGGATCGCGTTGGCGAGTTGGGTGCGGTTGGCGAACAGACGGGTAAAGACGCTGATCAGCATGAGTGCTGCTTGTCATCAACTGTCTTGACCGAAACAAACCGCATCGTTGGGCGGGCCATTGCCTCGCACAGCCCTTCGGCGTCGGCAGCGTCATTCTTGTTCCGCTTAACGTAAGGCTTGGCGAGTTGTGGTGCGATCATCTTCACCTCATGTCCGAATGAGGCGAGTAAGCGCGCCCAATGATGGGAACCAACACAGGCCTCGATCGCGGCTGAAGTTGGCGGGTAGGTACCCCTGATGTTTAAGTGGACGGCCCCTGAACGGCATCGAAATGTGCCAGAATGAGCTGAGTAGCGGCCTGCTCCGTGGCAGAGTGAGGTCGCTAGAAAAGTCTCTGGAGGCCAACCACGCCGATGACAGCAGATCAATCTCAAAAGCAAACCGCTACTCTCGTTGATCTTGGCGCAATTTTCGCCTATGTACCCGACCATTTCGCGCGGCCGTTCCTGGCGTCCCGCCAGTTACGCACCGTACTTGAAGACTGGTGTCGGCCGACGCCGCGCCTGGCGCTTTATTACCCCCGCAGCCGGCACGTCCCGTCCCCGTTATGAGCCTTCATCGACCTCCTGCGCGAGGTGGACAGGTTACGAGATTACGCTTCATCCGAATCCGCAGCATAGAGCCTTGACATTTATTCGCTACCTTGCGATTATCGTATGGTAGCGAACGAAATAAATAGGCCGTTTTCATGCATGAGCAGGCGGACATCAGAGACCTCTCCGTGGCAGCATGGACCAAACGATGTTATTTCGCGGGCCGGGCTCTCATGGACGACCGTCTTCGGCCTTTCGATCTGGGATCTACGCAATGGTATGTCCTCTGGCATCTCGTCAACAACGGCCCGTCCGTCCAACGTGATCTCGGTCGCGCACTTGAACTGGAACGCGCGACCCTAAGCGGAATCATCGCGACGCTCGTCCGCAAAGATCTGGTCGCACAGACCGCGGATGGAGGCGATCAGCGTCAACGCTTGCTGACTTTGACCGCCGCCGGCCAGGCCCTATGGCGCCGGATCCCGGATTTTTCTTTCATTCACAACGCTGCCTTCGGCGGGATCGACGAGGCCGATCTGGCCACGACAATCCGCGTCCTCAAATCAGCGACCGAACGACTGCAGGCCCTGTTGCGAGAGGAATAGGGAATGACTTTATTGATCACCGGAGCCACCGGGCTCGTTGGCGAGCGACTTCTGCCGCGGTTGTTGGAGACTGGCTATGCTTGCCGAGCCATGCTCCGGGCGGGCAAGAGCTGCCCTGATGGAATAGGTGCCGTAACGGGCGACATTCTCGACACTTCAACCTTGGCGAACGCCGTCCACGGGGTTTCAGCAATCGTGCACCTCGCCGCCGTCTTTCGCACAAAAGACACCGATCTCATCTGGAAGAGCAACCTCGACGGAACACGCAACTTGATCGCTGCTGTGAAGGCCCACGCTCCCGACGCGCGGTTCATCATGTCGAGCACCAGCCATGTCTACAATAGGGACAATCCGCATCCGGGAAGAGAGGACGACCCGGTCGATCCTCAGCACGCCTATCCCGCAAGCAAGGTCGCCGCGGAAAAGGAACTGCGTGAAAGCGGGTTGAACTGGTCGATCCTACGCTTCCCCTTCGTTTATGGCGACGGTGACGGGCATCTCGAATCTCTGCCCAAGCACGTCAGCGCCTGGCATCCGGCCCAACGCATGAGCACGATCCACCATCGTGACATCGCCCAGGCAGTCACACTGGCGCTGGATGGTCTCTTCGATCGGCGAATAGTGAACTTGGCCGACGAGGCGCCCTCCTCCATCTACGAGCTCGCGGGCATGTTGGGCAAGCGGTTGGACTCCAGTGGCGAGCCTCTCTCGGATCCTTGGTATCTGCATGTCGATACGTCCCTCGCCCGCAGTCTGGGTTTTCATCCCAGCATCAGGACCGTCTACCAGGCCAGGCAGGAGGGGCTGTTGTAGAAGACCCTCGCCCACTTCGGCCGTATCGATTGCGTGATCAAAAACGCTGGTATCGGCGAAGTCTGCCCTATCGACCGTCTCGATCTCGCGCTTTTTCAAAAGACGCTTAATGCTAATCTGACGAGCGGTTTTTTGTTCTCACAGGCTGCATGGCCACATATGACCTGGGATGGTGCCGGCTTATCTTCATGTCGTCGGCCGCCGCCCGAACAGGTGGCGGGCTTTCCGCCGCGTATGCAGCGTCGAAAGGCGGGGTGGAGAGTTTGATGCACGCTTATGCTAGCGCGCTTCGGTCGCACCGGATCACGCCGAACGCCATAGCGCCTGATCTGATCGAGAGCAAAATAGCCAATGCAATCGAAGTCGGCCCCACGGAAAATCTGTCCTTAGGGCGCATGGGGCGTGCTGAAGAACTTTGGCCAGCAACGCGGATGATCATAGTGACCGAAAATCTGACAGTTCAGACCATCCATGTCGATGCCGGCAGATATATAACTAGATGCCTGCGAAAGGGTCGCGCAAGGCGGGGAACATCAAAGGCTAGTTCGTCTCTTGATTGGATACGAGCCTACGACCTGTAGAAAAAAGGCATCAACCGCTGACCGAAGGCGAGCGCCTCAGCGACTGCAGATCGCCCCGCTAGTGACGGGCGAGGCACGGGGCGAACAATCTCTCTTCAAAACGTCCAACGCCGCCGGCGGGCGTCGCCCTCGGCGGTCACTAACCCGAGGACGGTAGGTTTACGGATTGTCGCTTTGAACGAAAAGGCTATTGCTTGGCCTTGATCATTGGCAGGAAGCGAGCCGTAACATTCATGGTCTTGAGACAACTTAATCCGGAAGGTGTACTTCCTCTTCGCGCCTTGGCGATGTGGTTGACGATGAGCCTCGCCGCCATCGGCTCGTTGGTGATCTTTTCGTCATAACGATTCCAACGCCTTGCTCGATTGTCTTGAAAGAATCTGAACCAGCGCCCCGTCTCGGATAAAACAACACGCTGTTTATCCATAATAATAGTGTAGCACAGATGCAGTGGGTTCTCGGACTTACTTAAGATCGAGAATGCGTTAGGAGATAGGCACGTGACAACCTGTTCGTTGCCTTGGCGAGACACGTCACGTCGTCACTATCGTCCGCCCCCGGAGGGCAAGTCAGTTCCGTGATTTTCGATCTTCGAGTACCAAAGGATCTCGGGGCATTCCTGCGCATTGTCGCCGAGGAGATGAAAGTTGCGCCGATGCTGGTCGAAAAAGACTACTGGATCATGCACTGTCTCTACGGTCTGCAGCAGCTGGAAATGCAGTTCGAGCTGAAGGGCGGTACCTCGCTCTTCAAAGGCTACCGCATCATCAACCGCTTCTCAGAAGACATCGATATCTGCATCGAGCCTCCCGAAGTGATGGGCGTCAAGACCGGTCCAAATCACGACAAGCCCGCACATCGTGAAGGCCGTAAGGCCTTCTATGACTGGTTGGCCGAGACGATCACGATCGACGGCATAAAGAGCATCGAGCGCGATACCGAATTCGACAACGAGAGTTACCGCAGCGGCGGCGTTCGCCTCTATTATGCGGAGGCGATAGGCGTACGATCGGATCTGAAGGCCGGGGTGCTGCTTGAAGCCGGGTTTGAGCCCCATTGAGGGCTGCTTTGCGCCATGTGTGGACGGCTCCGGTTTGGCAAGAGTTTTGTCGACTACTTTTGCACATTGCTGGTCGGAGCTGCCATGTGTCCGGCCTTTGGATGCGGCACAGGACGGGGCCGCTGGCCATAATGCTCTCCGCGGAGTGGGTCCCGGTCAAAAGCCCGCGCTCGAAGCGCCTGGCGCAAAATGGGATGTCCCTTTCCTTGGGCCGACTGGCGTAGGTGCGCTATAAGTCTCCTGCTCTTACCAACGACGTTCACGGCACATGCGCCGTGTATCAATTTCCGGCGGTGACCGGCTTTATTCTATAGGGTTCATTCCGGTTCATGATTGCCCATGCAACCCGTGCCATTTTGTTGGCGAGCGCTACTGCGGCGACCTTCGTTGATCGGCGTTCCATCAATGAGACAAGCCAAGGATGGCGGGTATAGCCCAATAGCTTGGCTCGCTTGATCACCGCCATCGCGCCAACCACCAATAACTGTCGTAGATATCGGTTCCCAGCCTTACTAATCCCGCCGAGTTTCTCCTTGCCGCCACTGGAGTTCTGTTTCGGGATAGGCAAATCCAAGGCACTCAGATCGCGACCGGAACGGAAGACACCGGGGTCGGGAACGCTGGCAGCCAGTGCGGTTGCTACCAATGGACCAACGCCCGGAATGCCTTCGAGTTTACGGCTGAGATCATGGGTGCGGTGCCACTCCATGATCTGCCGATCCAGTTCCAGTATTCGCTGTTTCAAGAGATCGACCTGGTCGGCCAAGGCGGCAAGACATAAACATGCTTAGGCTGGTATTTCAGGTTTTTCGCCCTTGCGAATGGAGATTGAGAAGCTCAATCAGCCCGTTACGACCGATCCCCGCAACAATACCGAACTCGGCGAGGTGGGCACGGACAGCGTTGTTGGTCATCGTGCGCTGGCGAATAAACAGAATGCGGGTCAGATGAAGCATCAGGATCGATTGCTGATCGGCTGTCTTGATCGGAACAAAGCGCATGTTCGGCCGTTTCACGGCTTCGCATATCGCCTCAGTATCCGCCGCATCGTTTTGGTTGCGTTTGACGTAAGGCTTCACATAGCGCGGAGGCATAAGCCGCACTCGGTGCCCGAGTTTCTCCAGTTCACGGCGCTAGTGATGCGCGGTTGCGCAAGCTTCTATACCAACAAGACAGGGGCTGATGTTCGCAAAAAACTGAACGACGTAGCGGCGCCTCAATTGTCGGCGGACGAGGACCGCGCCGGCTGCGGAAAAGGCGTGAACCTGGAACACCGACTTAGTAATGTCGAGTCCAATCGTGGTAATCTCTTCCATGGATGGCTCCTCCCATGCGGTTCCTAACAGCACCGCGAATATGGCACATCGCGATGCCGGCGGAGGAGCCGTCCACAGTATCAATACCGGCCGTAGCGATCTTAAAAGTGGCTTGATGACGAGCTAGTTCTCAATTCGGAGAGGCCCAAAGCACCGGTGCCCGGAGCCACTCACTCGTTCAGACCTGCGCAGCGCCACCGTCAGCAAAAACTTCGCTGCCGGTCATGAAGCTGCTGTCCTCCGAAGCAAGGAAGAGCGCTACGGCCGCGGTCTCCTCAGGACTTGCGATACGGCCGAGGGGAGTCTGCGCCGCAAGACTTTCAAGCAGCGCCGCCTCCTCTGCAGGTGTTACGAGACCTTTCAGACCGGGCGTCTCCGTGGCCCCAGGAGACAGTACGTTGACCCGGATACCTGATCCTTTCAGATCCAGGGCCCAGCTACGGGCAAAGTTGCGGATTGCTGCCTTCGTTGCGCTGTAGACGCTGAAGGCTGCAGTTCCCATGGCGCCGGTTGTCGATCCGGTGAGGATGATTGATCCACCCGTCTGCATCAGCGGCAGTGCTTTTTGCACTGTGAACAAGGTACCTTTGACGTTGACGCTGAGTGTCCGATCGAATGACGCCTCGTCAATCGCACCGAGGGGGGCAAATGTCCCTAAACCAGCATTGGCGAAAAGGATGTCTATCCGGCCGCTCTTTTCACGCACCGTATCGAACAGTCGGTCGAGATCGTCCAGCCGCGACACGTCGCCCTGTACTGCCGTCACTCGAGCGCCGATTGCCTCGACCGCCCTGTCGAGTTCCTCTTGGCGGCGGCCGGTGATAAAGATCTCGGCCCCTTCCGCAACGAACCGCTTTGCCGTAGCTAGACCTATCCCGCTGTTTCCCCCGGTGATGACGGCAATTTTCCCTTGAAGTCTTCCCATCGAAATCCCCTTTCAAGATGTCAAGCGAGACCGGAGATAGACACTGGCTTTCTCTGTTGCTAGTATGCACCTTTTGGTAAGTACCAGGAGCATGCTGGATGACTACATCCAATTTTGTCTGCGGGCTTGACGCATCACTCGCTGTGATTGGCGGCAAATGGAAGCCGTTGATCCTGTTCCACCTGGCTTACGAAGCTCGGCGGTATGGCGACCTCAGGCGAGCCATCGGCAATGTCAGCGACAAGATGCTCATCCAGCAGCTCAAGGAATTAGAGGCCGACGGGATTGTTGCTCGGCACGATTTCAAGGAGATTCCTCCACGGGTCGAATACTCCCTCACTTCATTCGGACAGACACTCGCTGAGGCGCTGAAGCCACTTTGTGCGTGGGGAACGGAGCACATGTCGGCGGTAGAGAAATTGATGTCACGAAGAGAACCTTTCGGTTCGAAGAAGATCGCCTGATATCTTCAGTTGATCGACCGCTTCGGGCCGAAAGCCGTTATGGTGCAGACGCGCCATGAGGTTCGTGCCAATGAGTCGAGCTTGAGCACGACGGTAGATAGCTCATCATGCAGAGCCTCTGTTAGCGGGCAGTCGCGATTGGGAAGAGTTGGATGAACCTGATAGCCCATGTCGAAATTCCCGTTGCCGATATTGCAAGGGGAATCCGTTTCTACGGCGCTGTCTTTGAAATACAGTTCGGGGAGATCGTTGAAATCCACGAAAGCAGGATGGCGTACTTTCCTTTTCAGGAAGGCAAGGATGGAGCGAGCGGTGAACTCGCCCAGGGCGAGGCCGATGTTCCGACCCGACATGGTGCGATCGTGTATTTCAGCGTCGGTGACATTGACGACCCCTGGCAAGGGCCGTCAGTTGCGGGGGCGAAGTCCTCTTCCCCAAAACCGCGGTCAACGAAGACATCTTCGTTGCCGAATTCGCCGACAGCGAAGGAAATCGTATCGCCATGCAATCGTGCTGAACCGTGCGGAGCGTCGGTGGCAAATGATCTCTCAGTCACGTCAGCGGGAAGAAGCAAGGCGATGATCGTTCAACCCGACGACTGGAAGCGTCAACCGTTCGGCGACGTGACATCCATTCCGTTGTCTAATCGCCTGCATCGGGTCAAGCGGATTTTGAACAAGGTACTTCGTTGCCGTGTTGCTAGCGCGACATCTTTTCTGGATTTTCTTTCAACATCTTTCAGTCCTGCAAATTCGTCCTGTGCTGGGAGCACGGTTGTCTCCCCGGTCGACATGCAGTCGCCGCATGATGGGTTTTCGCAGGGCAGGTCTTCCTATGTTCAAGACGCAGTCTCGATGAGCCGCGACGGAATCGACGGAATGACCCTTCCCACGTCCACAGCAGGGACGCCGAGCATCTCAGTCAGATTGGGGTGCTGAGACAGGTAGGACGGCACTTCGGTTGAGCCGCTGCGCCGCCCAATGGATTGAACGTTTTCCCGGCCTTGAGCATGCTATGCATTGTGACGGCAAGTTTTCGCGCAACAGCAACCGCGGCACGTTTGAACAGCCCGCAGATGGCCTTTGACGCGGAATTTTGCCAAGGCGTCCTGTACAGCGCAATGGATGTAAACTCGATGCATTCGGAAGAGATCAGAGCATCTGATGCGTTAACGGCCTTTTGTGTACCGGACACAGTGAATGGCAACAACGCTGTTAAGGTGGTTGCAAATTTGATCGATAAGCGTCCGGATCTCCGAACATTGGCAGGATACACCATAGTCAGGCGTGCTCTTGCTGCGACTTGGCCTTGTCGGTGATTTCGGGGATGACCATCACGCGTCAAACCCTTCGATATCAAGCAGCCGCCAGTCGGGTCTATGCCGACGCATGGACAGTGCTTGATATCTTCACAGGCCTGCCGATCGTCGTCGGCGGCATCATCATGGACGGCCCGTCGGATCAGCAGGTCAACGAATTGGTGGACGAACTGAACCACGAGGATCTTGAAACGCGCGGCAAGCTGCGTCCAGGCCCGTAACCATGACGCTGTTCTATCGGTCTTATTTCATCACCTTCGGACTTTTGCTCGGCGCGATCGCCGGCCTGGTCCTCTATCTCGATCAAGGCGGGCGATCTCGCTGCATTGGGCCTTCAGCGCGCTGGTGGCTGTCGCCGTCGCCGCGGGCTCGATACTCGCAATTACGGGCGCTCTCGGGAAGCCGGCGACGGTTGAGCGATGGGCTGACAACGCGTCGTGTCATGCCGAAGGCACGGCCTACGTGGCGCTGCTCTCCTTGCCGGTTTACGGGCTACTCTGGTGCTTCACCCAGGATAGCGGAAACAGCACAAGCCCAATCACTACCATGCGAAGAAAGAAAGCAAGACGGCGCGCACGCCGCCATCCATCATGAGACTGCCAGCTGTTAATGCCTCGTTTCGGAATACTCGCGCTCGACCTCGGACAGAAGCCGGACGGCTTCAATAACCGTCACCGCCGCTCCGTCGAGGTCCGCTGCGATCGTCGTATGATCACGCTCAATTACTTCGTCAAGGACTTCCATATCCTTCCAACGAGGGTAGGACGCGGCACGAGAAGCCATCGCCTTGTAACGCAAACTCTTGCTAAATTTTTGTAAGACCGCATCGCGTTCGGGTATATCCATTTGCGAGAACGTCATTCGACCTGGTTCAAACTGGCCTGCCATACGCTACACTCCTTGGCGACTCGAGGGAATCCAACTCGATTCCATGCCATTGGTTCTGCATATTTCAGAGGTTACTAAATCGTTAATCTGACATTGACTACAGCTTCATTGGAACAGTGACGCGACCGACAAACTGACTATTTGTCGGACCATGAGCAAACATGAAGATTGGCTTAGCGCTGCCGAAGAGTGCGGTAGCTTTCGACGCATGTACGCGTTGGCAGAAGAGATTTCGAGCGACAGCGATGATCCAGACGCGCGTCGCGCCGCCGTCA
>NZ_FOKM01000028.1 GCF_900111905.1 Rhizobium sp. NFR07
ACGGCTCGCGGTGTTGCTATGTCACGCAGAAGAGGCTTTCGATGTCAGAGGCTGATGAAGACCAGGAGTTCGCCAGATGCTTCGCTGAAGGGCGACGAGCAGGGCGGATTGGTTTGTCGCCGATCGCAAATCCATACATGCAAGCTGACGCGATCTGTTTAGCCGCTTGGGTTGAAGGGCATGCCTCAGTCGATATGATAAGCCTATCAGGTGCGGATCGCGCGGCTATATTCGATGAAGGATCGATCGCAGGGCAAACAGGCGAGCCCGCAACATCATGCCCATATCTTGACGATGAGGAACCAGAGCGAATGGAGATATGGTTATTAGGGTATGCTCCAAATGTCTAATTAGCCCATCCTGAGTTTTGCCGTGCGCATTTGCCAAGGGCACGAATGGACGACCATATCGCGTTTCCCCCGCGACTTAGAGCAGTCATGCCGGTACATGAAAGGTAAGCGCTGTCTCCCCGCTACCTTGACCCATTTGAAGTAGCTCGTTTCCAGCGCTACCGCTGAGACAGAGATGCTTAGAATTCGCCTACAGCTACTCCGTAGTGAATTGCTTCAAATGGTGGCTCACTTTCCGGACACATTGATTTTTCGTTCGGTATCAGGAGTGCTGATCCAATCACGCCAAGTTCGATAGGTAATCTCGCCTGACGCAATTCCTTCAATGATATCACGACACAGGCGCTCCTGTAGAGCGGAGCGAGTTAAGCCGCTCTTTTGCCGAAGCTCCTTTAGTCCAGCTTCGCTCAGCTCCAGAAAACCAGTTTTGGGGCAGCCCTTGATCATCTCGTCATGCGTGGATGGAAGCTGCCGAATTATGGATGCGCTGTATTCGAATGTTTCGGCGTTCAAGGGCTGCGGATTGCCTTGTGCGACAGCGTGACCAGTGATCGTGAGATAGGCAATCAGAAACAAGCGCCCAGTATTCATCTATGATCCCCAGCAGCGTTGAAGCGATTGCGAGCAGATTACGTCGCCGCGATGCTGTCAAGTTGGGATGGTGAAATTCGATGTCACGAGCGAATTGGCTCGATAGCAGACTTCAGCCTTGTGCTGGCTGCGGATAATTCCACGGCATCAGCACGTCAATCTGACTCTGCCTGTGCCCATTGACGATGGTGCTGAGCGTGGCGGACAGGTAGGCGAACGGATCGACAGCGTTGAGCTTGCAGGTTTCGATGAGCGAGGCGATGGTCGCCCAGTTCTCGGCTCCTGCATCGTGTCCGGCGAAGAGCGTATTCTTCCTGTTCAAGGCAATCGGCCTGATTGTTCTTTCGACTGTGTTGTTGTCGATCTCAATGCGGCCGTCGCTGAGAAATAGGCAGAGTCCGTTCCAGTATTTGTCGATGTAGGCAAGAGCCTCACCGAGCGGCGACTTGCCAGCGACACGGGCGCGATGATGCGTCAGCCAAGTTCGCATGTCCGCAATCAATGGCGATGATCGTTCTTGCCGCCCGGCGAGGCGAGCTTCTGCGGAGAGCCCGCGTAGTTCGGTCTCTATCCGATAGAGTTCGCCTATCCGCCGTACGCCGTCCTCTGCAATTGGTGCCGATCCGCTGCGCGTGATCTCGACCAGCTTGCGACGAGCATGGGCCCAACAATAGGCAAGCCGGATATCCGGTCCAACGCGATCCGGTGCGATCAGGCGATTATATCCGGCATATCCATCGACTTGGAGGATGCCTGCGAACCCTTGCAATATCCGCTCGGCATATAGACCACTGCGACCGGGTGCGTAGGTAAGGGCAACACCGGGCGGCGCACCGCCGCGCCACGGTCGGTCATCACGAGCCAAGGCCCAGAAGTATCCGGTCTTGGTCTTCCGGGAGCCAGGATCGAGGACCGGCGCACGTGTCTCGTCCATGAACAGCTTCGTCGACCGCTTCAGGTCGGCGATAAGAGCGTCGAAGACCGGGCGGAGTTCGAATCCTGCCCGGCCAACCCAGTCGGCAAGAGTGGATCGATCAAGATCGATGCCCTGTCGACTCATGATCTGAGCCTGCCGATAGAGCGGCAGGTGATCGGCATATTTGGACACCAACACATGCGCGATGGTCGCCTCGGTCGGCAGTCCAGCGTGGATCAATCGTGCAGGCGCTGGAGCCTGGGAAACGCCATCGGTGCAAGCACGGCAGGCATATTTGGGACGACGAGTGACGATGACGCGGAACTGCGCCGGGATGACATCCAGTCGCTCGGACACGTCCTCCCCGATGCAATGCAAGCCGCCACCACAGGTGCAGATCAAGCTTTCCGGCTCGATCACCTCTTCGACACGAGGAAGGTGCGCGGGAAGAGAGCCCCGATTGGCGGCGCGTGGTTTGGGTTGCGGTTTGCCCGGAGCACTGTCGGCCTCGTCTTCGGCATGAATCGCCGCAATGGCCGTTTCCAAGTCTTCCAGTGCAAGATCGAACTGCTCAGGGTCAGTCTTCTCGGATTTACGACCGAAGGCTGCCTGCTTAAAAGCAGCGACCAGTTTCTCCAGCCGCTCGATCCGCTCATCCTTGCGGGCTTCACGCGCCTGCGACGCAACCAGCATCGCCTTCAGGGCATCGATATCGTCTGGAAGATCGACCGCATCCAACATACTGGAAGTTTATCAAATTGGGCGGCGTCTCGCTGTCGGAATTTACGAACCGAGTCATCGTGACGCACCTACTCGATTGCCGTTGGCGCTCTTACCTCAACAGAACGGACCCGCCGCCAGTCGAGCCCCGCAAATAGCGCCTCAAACTGGGCATGGCCTAAGGTCATCAGACCGTCCCGGATGTCTGGCCAAGTGAACGTGTGCTCCTCCAGTCGTTTGTAGGCCATCACCAGACCGCTGCCATCCCAGTAGATCAGCTTCAATCGGTCCGCCTTGCGTGATCGGAATACGAAGACCGTCCCCGTAAATGGGTCCTTGTGCAGCTCGTTCTTGACCAGTGCGGCCAAGCCGTCGTGACCCTTGCGAAAATCGACAGGCTTGGTCGCCACCATGATCCGAACCCGGTTCGACGGAAAGATCATGCCGGAACCGCACAAGCCCGCGCAACGGCGGCGATCCGGGAGGCGGACGCGCCTTCCTCCAAGCGGATGGTGACAGCGCCGACAATGATCTCGGGACGGCTGGCTTTCTTGATGGGCGGCTCCACAACTGGTGGATCGACGACAACCGCCGCGAACTCCACCGCATCCTCGGGTGCTGGCAGAACCAGCTTGCCCTGCCGTGCCATCGTTCGCCAAGTCGACAGGTGGTTCGGCTTCAGCCCATATCGCTCAGCTACTTCATTCACCAACGCTCCGGGCCGTAGGCTTTCCGAAACGATCTGCGCCTTGATCTCGTCCGGCCAGTGCCGATGCTGCTCACGCCCAGACTTTCTGGTCGTGAGAAACTCCAATGTACTCTCCATGGAGAAACTCCAGTTGCTCGTCCGTGGAAAGGCGATCACAGATCACGGCGGCGAGGACAACGTGGGAGCGGAACACCGCTTACCATGAAAGAGCCGGCAACCATAGTAAGGGGCTTGCCGTTACCTGTGCGTTGGAAACCAATATGGCGGTGCGTTGGGACGAGTTGCCGTTTAGAGGGTCAGTGCGTTCACTGCCATTAAAACTGGCAGACAAGACGCAGCGATAGCCGCGGCCCACGTCACCAATATTTTCGCGATGTAAATCCGGCGAGCTTTCGTCGCATTCCACTCGTAATACACGCCATTTCTCCACGGAACTCTGGCATTACATCAACCATTGCTAATCCGCGATGTGAAGTAGCATGGTGGCAACAGTGGCGTATATTTTGCCAAATGGACGCCATTCCGTTGCGAACTCGCAAACTCATAAGGGACCGTCCCCATGCGGATCGAAGAGTGCTCCATCAATGAAATTCTATCAGAAATCGGCCAGGTTTCTCCGCGTGTGAGCGGGAGTACGGCTGCACTGATTGCGGCGCAACTGGGTCTCGCAATAGCAAGGATGGCTTTTCTTGTATCGGCTCGCCACGGTGCCGACACACAGCTTGAGGTGACGCTCTTGGCGTCGCTGGCACATGACATAAAAAAAGCTGCCGATCGCGATCGAGCGTTCGCGAGAGCGTTCCCGCTCCCGCTCCCAACGTATATACGGCCGCGGGCCTTGCCTCTCGGGCCCAGGCCTTCAGACCGAAACGCAGAATGGCTGCGCCGAGCCGACATTCCTCCTCGAGGCGGTAAGGGATGCTTGCAAAGTAGTGATTGTCGAACGCACCCCAGAGACGTCGATGAGTGTCCGCAAATGCGAGGCAGTCCACGTCCTTTCCAAGGAGAACTTCATCGGCATATGGTTTTCCCATATCCGGTTGATTGGCGGTTCCACGAGCCGTTTGTTCGAAGAACTCGGCAAAAGCGCACAGTCGTGGTGCCCGGCGCCATTGGTTTATGATTTCGCTGTTCATCACAACCTCTCTCTAATGGAAGCTGCAGGATTGCCGCTGTGATCCAGCCTGAAACGTTGACGCACCAAAGCTGCTCGACAGAGCGAGGATCCAGTTCGTCGTGCAACCACGCAACCTGTCGATTCAGTGAGGCTTGTGCTCTGAGGACAATCCGGTCTTTCTTCTATCGACGGCGTCTCAAATGTCGATGATCTCAAGTGCGGTGGCTCGCGCCACAGCCTGTGAAACCGTCCTGGCAAGAAGCTTTTGTTTCGCCGAATGGACGTATTGCCGGACAGCGCTCTCTGAGATTTGCAAATCGCCAGCAATCTGTTTGAAGAGAAGACCCTCCCCGAGAAGGGTAAGGCATTGACGCTCACGCCGAGAAAGAGCCTTGGGGCTGTTCGACGACCGAAGACCCGAGAGAGCGACATAGCGTTCATGGAAATGGCGGCCGAATGCGAAGAGGGCATCTTCACATAGTGCGCATTGCCGCCGCCATTCGCGCATGGAGAGATTCGACGTCACCGAGAGAAGGCTGCGTTCGCCATCCGCCGCTCGGATTGGTACCGTCAGTCCATATCGGCCAACTCCAAAGGATCGTGCCTCGTCGAAAAATTTCCGAATGGTGACCCGACGATCACCAACCAAGGACCAATGGAATGGGAAAAAAGACCTCCGTGCCTCCTCGATGATTGGGTCTATCTCGAAGTAGTTGCGCCGCACGTAAATCTCCGTCCATCCCGCCGGATAGGTTGTAACGAAAGGCGGGGTCGCTTCTTCCCGGATACCCACCCTGGCCAACAAAAACGTCAGGTGCGCGAGCCGGAACGCTTCGCGTGCCCTATGCGTGTCGATCTCCAGCTCCTGCATTACAGGCCGGCAATCAAAAGCCGGATGCTCCATCTTTATTTCTCGCTAACCGTGTCAGAAGAAACCCTCACCTTTTACGGGCTTCTAGTCTCGGCAGGTAAGGATCGCCAATTATCGTGGAGCGGACTCAAACCCGCAGGCTGCCATGAATGCCACAATGTACCTATCGCAAAAGCCCGAAGCGACCGCAGCTGACATTCTCAGTTATGAACAGATCCTGGACGTTCTGCCGCATCCCATTTTGTTGGTACGGTTCGACGGGGTCATAATCTATGCCAATCAGGCCAGCCAGGCCATGTTGGAAGCAGTCGTAGGGAAAGATGTATATCAGCTGTTCCCAAGCTTTTCACCGAGGATTGTCACTGATGCTGATCACTCGACGCATTTAATAGTGTCGAAAGACGGTAGAAGCTTCGAGGCCACTCCTGAGTTCGTAAGTGATGGAATAATCCTCCTAGATCTACGGCGTCTCTTGAACGGCCCGGTTGGCACCGCGTCGAGGGATCGGGACGAACTAACAGGCCTTATGAACCGCCAGGCGCTGTTGTCGCGTATGTCCCGCACCCTTGGTCAAGGAGGGGCTTGTCGCCCAATTGCCGTCCACTGCCTTGATCTTGACCGTTTCAAGATGGTCAACGACACACTTGGGCACGTGGTAGGCGACCTGCTTCTGAAGAAGGTGGCTGGCCGGCTGCAATCCGCTTGCGGCGGCGGTGACGCCATTGCGCGCATCGGCGGAGATGAATTCGTTATACTGCAGCATGACGTAACTGACGAGGCGACGGCAGCGAAGTTGGCCTCGCGGATCGTCGATATTGTTGGCCGTACCTATGTCATACATAGCCATACCATCAACATAGGCGTTAGCGTCGGGGTAGCTATCGAAACCGAAGCGTCGCAGGCATGCAATCTCCTTCGTAACGGAGAGCTGGCTTTGTCCGAGGCGAAAACGGACCGTGGTCGTTACTGCATTTTTCAGCCGGGCATGGATACCTGTCTCATCCAACGTCGGGAAATCGAAGTCGACCTTCGACGAGCCGTGGCCTTGAAACAGTTCAAGCTGAACTACCAGCCGTTCGTGGATGTGTTGACGAACGAAGTGGCCGGTTTCGAGGCTCTTCTTCGCTGGGAGCATCCTGCCAAGGGCTTTATCCCTCCCCTTACTTTCATTCCGGTCGCGGAAGAAACAGGTCTCATCACGAAGATTGGGGACTGGGTGATGCGAACAGCCTGTGAGGAAGCCGTCTCCTGGCCGGGCGAGGTGATCGTTGCGGTCAACGTATCGCCTCTTCAATTCCGTGCCCACACCCTCCTTCAAACAGTTGCATCCGCTCTAGAACGATCAGGATTGCCCGCCCACCGTCTGGAAATTGAAATAACCGAGGGCGCCCTTCTCGACGACACAGAGAAGGTGGTGCAGACATTGAATGCCCTGCGTGATCTCGGGGTGAAGATCTCGATGGATGACTTCGGTACCGGATATTCGTCCCTTAGTTATTTGCAGAAATTCCCCTTCGACAAGATCAAGATCGATCGCTCTTTTGTTGCTGTTGATTCCGAAGATAGCGCCGCAATCCTCAAATCTATCGCCACGTTAGGCAACAGCCTCGGCATGGCAATCACGGCCGAAGGCGTTGAGACGACCGAGCAACTCGCCCGTGTCCGCTCAGAGCGTTGCACCCATGTGCAAGGCTACCTTACGGGTCGGCCGATGGGGGCCAATCAGATCCCTTCGTTTTTCACGCAACTCGGCTGAGAGAAGGAAGTTTGAAAAATGAAGAACAGCATGTTCCGGCTCGCTTATTATAGCCACAATCATCTCCCAGATGACGCCGCGACGTTCGCCGTGAGCATTCAAGAGCTCCTGGAAAAGAGCCGGGCAAACAACCTACGTGATGGGATCACAGGTGCCCTTCTTTTTAACAAGGGATGTTTTGCGCAAGTGCTGGAGGGCTCGCTCGACAAGGTCGAAGCCGCCTTCGAAAGGATCCAGCAAGACGAGAGACATGGTGACGTGTCGCTACTTGCGCTCGACCCCATTGAACAGCGGTCATTTCCGAATTGGGCGATGGGTTTCATCGGTAAATCACAGAAATGTGCAGAACGCTTCTCCACAATCGGGACCTTGAGCGGATTCGACCCCACGGCGCTGAACGGCGGCGAGATCCAGTCCCTGCTGAGAGACCTGGCACTGGAGGAAGAGACTGCCTACCAATCGTAGTCTCCATAGGAACAGGCAGATAGGCTGCGATGTCATGCAGCAAGCCGATGAATTCGGGTGGGTGAAAACTTCTACTTTGAAGCTCACAGGGAGGATAATCGCATTGCGTCCTTGAAAAGCACTCGCTCGACGATGACGCCGTTATCATCTGTTATCTCAAAGCTTTGACCGTCGATCACTTCGTTATTCAAAAGCCTCTGCGCGAGGAGCTCGCGTGCCGAGCGGAGAGCTTCATCCTTGGCAAGGTCGATGTTTTCGAATTCCGCGCCCTCTGTATCTTTGGTCAAATTGGCGCCATCGCGGATATGAAAAAAGTACCGGCTCATTTTCACCTCTCGTTGTCGGTATGAGATGAACATCCAAGAACGTAAAACGTTTCCCCCCATGAGAACTAATTGCTGGTTGTCATGTTTCGTACCTTGGCGCCTGAGAAGGAACAGAGATTTGGGAGTAACGCATGTCCTGGACAGCAAACAAAATTCTGTCGCGTTTATCCAGCGAAGATCGCGCGATTGTCGCACCTCATCTTGAATCCGTCGAGCTAAAGCAGAGACAGATCCTTTTCAGGGCCAATGAAAAGGTCGAATATGTGTATTTTTTTGAAAGCGGACTGTCATCGGAAATCGCTGGGAAGAAAGGAGCAGAGATTGAAGTCGGCTGCGTCGGGCGTGAGGGATTCTCTGCAGTCCCGGTCGCTCTTGGTATGGACAGCACGCCGCACCACGCGTTTATGCAGCAGGGTGGAATCGCGATGCGTATCGGCGCCGCAGAACTCCGCGAGGCTTCCAATCGGAGCTCTTCGCTCCGCACGCTTTTACTGAGTTATGCACACGTGTTCATGATCCAGGTAGCTTCCACGGCGCTTGCTGATGCGCGTTATCAGGTCGATCAACGACTGGCGAGATGGCTATTGATGTGCCAGGATCGTATCGGTGACGAACTCCCGCTGACACACGATTTCCTTGCTTTAATGCTTGGAGTGAGGCGGCCCTCCGTCACTGAAGCGCTCCACCGTCTGGAAGGTGGCTACGCAATACGAGCCGATAGAGTTCTTATCACAATCAGGAACCGGAGCGTCCTCGAAGAAGTCGCGGGCGACTGTTATGGTGTGCCGGAAGCAGAATACAGACGGCTCATCGGCGATTAGGGGAAGGCAGCCTATTTGCCGAAGCCCGCAATCTTTGACCGGGAGGACCCGCCAAAGCGCTGACGGGCGTGTCCCGAGATCGGTCACACTGGCAAAACGACGCGACTACGCCTGAAGTTGAGTGCGGCACGCCTAAAGTAACATCAAAGGATGCGCAATGGGACGACGATGCGTACAATCGAAGACGCTTTATACGTAGCAGGCCAGTGGCGACGCGTCGTCTGAGGCTGACTTTTTCACATGGGATGTGCCCGAAAGTATTCTCTACGCTGATGGTGCACTGGCTGATCTTTTTGGGCTTGATCCGACGATCGCGTCACAGGGATTGCCGATCGAGTCTTATCTTGAGCGTGTTCATCCAGAAGATAAGCCGCGACTGGCCAAGACAATCCGCGATAGCATAATTCCCGATCGCCCGCATTAGGAGACGTACCGCGTCATGGACTCGGATGGCGATTACATCTTCGTCATCGGCTTTGGCAGAGGTTTCAGGAGCAAAGTCGGAGAAATCATTCGCTATGTCGGGATCGTTGTACCCATCCACACTCGGGCATCGCCTGCCCATGTGCACTAAATGCGCTCAAACGGTATTTATCTGATCGATTGACGCGCTCTGTTCTGTCTCTTGCTGTTCGACAGCCTCCAGACTTACCAGAATTCTCCGAATTCCAGAATGGTCTGTCGTATAATCAATATTTTGAGCTTCCCTACGCGTTGAGACAAGCTGGTCCTGACGCAATCTCGCAAGATGTTGCAAGAGCCCGACTGACTGGGGCCAACTTTGTTGGCCAGTTCACCAACTCGAGCCCCACGCTCGGAAATGATCTGCATTATCCGGAGCCGCTTTTGATTGACGAGGGCCGAAGCAGTTTCGCGTGATGTGCAAGTGCGTCTGTGAGGACATAGAGATCGCCTTGATCGGATCAAGGAATTCATCTCATAGCCGACCTGACCAATTAAAAAAGGGCGTGTTTGAGGCAGCCTGATTTTAGGCCCCAGACTTAGCCTTCCATGCGCGGGCTAACGGTTGGAGCGCAGGGTTCAAGAATGTTCCCATATCAATGGTCCTACCTGGAACATTAATTCTGTTATCGCGTTAGGTGCTTCGCGGGAACGGGGGCGGCACGGAATGGATATCTATGAAGCTGGCATGACGGTCTTCCACGATTGTGTGACCAAAGCTGTCTTCATAGAGTTTCGAGGCCCACTTCACTGTCTCGTCGGGCCGTTCACAAACAGCTCAGCAGGAATAACGGCGGGAGAACAGAAATGCCGCGATCTCGATTGGGCACCACGGCCGCGCAAGGCAATATCGTGATCGTCAGAATCCGACGCGGACTGTTCGCTTCTCTGCCAGCCGATTACATTTCAGCGACAGCTGTCGTGATTGGCGGCATTTGGCTTACATTCATAACCCGCTAGTGCGATGCTTACGATGCGCAATTTGCTTGGACAATGTCCTGCAGGAGTAAGCTAAGCCAGGGGTCGACGTTGCTACTCTGGCCCTGGATCGCATGTGACGTAACCCCGCACTTCGCGTTTGCTGGTTTGCGGGCCGCTGCTACCGCCGACCTTTGAAATAGTGATCTATAAGATTGGCCACCCGATTGCTCTCGAGTGTGTTCACCGCAATCCCGACGAGTGCAGGTCAAACCCAAAGGTCGAAACGCGACGAGGCGATGGTTTCGAGAGCGCGGCTGCGAATTTGGAACGATGGTCCCAGCGCGCGGTTTCACGTTGGCAACACTTGGAGGATCACGATGTTATTGCCGCCGAAAGCGCGCCGATCACGGCAGAGACAAGATATCCGCATTCTTGTTCTGTCCTGCGGGCTGCTTGTAACGATCGCGTCCGCGAGCGGTCAGTCGCCCCCGTCGAGACAGAGCTTGGAAGAAGAAATGGGATGCGGTTCCAGCAGCGCGGAGCCTGCAACACAGCCTCAAAAAAACCCCGCCGCGGGCACCGCCCCTGGCAACACAGGGTCGACTGGTTGGACGGGCGGCACTGGCGGCAATTATCTCGGCACCAACCCGCAGGGCGCATTGCCCGAATCGAGAACTTGGCAGCCACCGACTGCCCGAGGATTGGATTTGATGTCGAAACAACCTGGTTGCTAAGGCCAAGTGCTTCCGGTCGAATGGTTGACGAAAACGACCTCCCCGGGGCGGTTCGAATGTAGACGTTGGTCGCAGAATTTCGAGTTCGGGACCGGCCGCGTCGCGCCGCCCGGAGCATCCGCGCACGACGTCCCCGACGGTGACGATAGATCAGCGTCTGGACACATTCATGGGGCTTGAATGAAATTGAAAACCGCGGATGCATCTGGAAAATTCACCTTTTGCGAAACTTTTCGTGGCATCGAAATGCCCGGAGGTACCAAAATGGTCTGGAGCATAGTTTATCTCATTTCTGTCAGCGGAATGTTGTCGGTCGGGTTGAGGGCCGGGGCCGTCGTCGCCGTTCTCTTCGCCCTACTTGGGTCAGCTGTCGGGCCAGTCGTCGCCGCGTCTCTAGGCGCGACCGAGACTGGGATGTGGCTTGCTCTTGTCGCGATCCCCGTGGTGCTTTCGCTTTGGATGCTGGCTGCAGCCATGGTAGACCGCGCGGCGCGTCGAGCTTACTAGACAGGCTTCCAACCAAGCTCAGAATGCTGCTGGTTGCCGGATTGGAACACACACGCTTGATAAGCCATCAGCCTTACGCTTACGCCGCGCGGCATTGCACTCCACCCAGCCACGCAAGGATTGAACGTGCCCGCTCCTGCCGCTTTATGCATACTCCTGCACTGTTTCGCTCCCCTCACCGAAATCGTGCTCATGTCGAAAGCCGAGAGACGTCGGATCTCGTCAAACTTACCGGTTCGGTCAAATCTCGCCCTTTACTAATCAATCTTGCAGCGAGCGGAGAGCAAAGGGATTGATCGCTTGGGCGAACAACATGAGCGCTCAATATCGGCCTTGCAGCTGAGCAATCGCTGAAGGTCCCTGCTTCGTTTCTGACCGAGAGACGGACAAACGCTCAGAATTGGGCGATCGAGACCCCAGGAACACTTGTTGCGATATTATTGGCCGACTGCGAACCTGGGCCAGGACACTGCCTCCTCCCGCCTGAGGAGGGCAGGTAAGTGTTGTCTTCGGCGCGATACGAGCGGTAGCGCTCACTGCACCACTTGGCGATAGCATCGCCTCGGCCTGCAATGACTGCCCGGTTGCGTTCGACAGATGCTGCCGCCTCGAACGGCGCAGCGCAGACCTGGCGAGGCCCTCCGTCAAAGGGCTGGTAGGTATTGTCATCCGGATTATAGGAGCGATACCGTGCGCTGCACCATTTTTGCAGCGATGCGATCTGCAGCTGATCTGTCACGTCACCTGAATGCACCTGCGGCTTTTCGATTGGCGATGAGCCGCTTATCGACAGGCTCACGCGGCGCGCCGGCTCAACGTCGGCTACCAGTGTAGTGTTGCCAAGAGCGGAGGGAAGCCTTTCATACGCCTGCGTTGTGGGGTCAACCCGTTCAACCTGCGAGCTCCAAAGCGGGGTCGTATCGAGTTTCGAAACGGATCGGCGGGCGTCCTGTTGCGAAAGGTCTGAGGCGACCTGTAGGCCGCCTGAACCGACGGGGATCAGACATAAGACGAGAAATAGACTGGTAAACAGTTCGCGCATGCGGGCAGTAACCTGATGACTTTGCCCGAGAAAATGCAAAAACACACCGTTGGTTCCCTAGGCGAAAACCGCGTGATCCCTATCGACATGTTGCGCCTTGCTATGGAGAAAACAGACGGTTGGAGGAACGACTGTTCTTCGAACTCAATCGAAGGCTTGCCAGGACATGCCTGATCGTGAGTGGTCCGAGAAGCTGGCGACGCCTTAAGGTCTCGACCCATCCGACGGGTTAGCTGAAGCTGCGAGATTCTCTGGCTGGCCCTGGGCCGACGCCGACACGGTGGATGATGTCCGGGGATCCGTCGCCGGTCGGATGAGATAGCTCGCCGCGATCGTGGCGACCAAGGCGGCCGTCCCAAGGGGATTTTCGATTTGCTCGACCGGGTTTGATCGCGCATTTAATCACCCTAGACCCCTCGTTCAAAGCGAGCCCGGGCTCGATCCACACTGATGACGGTTAACGCAGGAGATAGCGGTTGGAGGATGAAGAGATAGTGGCGGACGGGAAAAGGTGTTCGCCTGGCGCTTCGTTGTCCGCATGGAGAAATCGGAAAAACCGATGCGTTCACCATCTCCGTCGTGACCGATTGGCACGCCGCAATCTCCGGTTCTCTAGTCACGGCGTGAGTATGTTCCACCAGGCGGGCTGGAAAGAGTCAAGCGGGAGATAAAATAGGAATACCGTCTCATGATTTTAGCTGAATTGCAGATTCCCTGTGTGGAAACAGATTGCCAGGAACGGCCTCAGCAGCAATCGGGAGTAGAAGAACAATTCGCCTTGCCAAACCGGTTTACCAAATCGGGCGCAGGGTATCATTGAGGTGAGATGGACCAAGGTCTTTGATCGGACCGAGATAGTGTCCGTTACTAGCGTTGAATGGCCGCATGGCGTCAGGAGGCAGGCCAGAACGTCGTGCTGCCTCACAGAAGCTTCGGTACTTAGGGATTTGCGTGACGTTCTCTGAGTTCTCCAGGTTTTCCATCGTGACTTTAAAGCGTCCATTGGAAATGGTTTAGGTCACGCCCGTTCCGCGATCGATATTTTTACGACCGACATTGAATTTGCATCCCGGAATATCGACTTTTGTAGAGAATTCCTGGAGGTCTGGATGGTCTTTACCGTCGCCGCTATGTTTGCCATTATCGCTTTCGCGTTTGTATGCCGCTATTACGCGACAAGGACACGGTTAGCCGAGAAAGAAATAGACAAGGTGATCGCGCGAAGGCTCGCTGCGAGCGACTATGTCACGCAGGTTGTCCGCGCCTTAGGGAGGAGAATACTGTGATGCGTAACATACTTCTTGATCTCATTGAGAATGAGAATACGTCGCAAATCGCGTCCAAGAACTTTTCAAACGCTGATATCGCGCGGTTGAAGACCAACAAAATTCGGCGGTATCGAGAGATTCTGGCGGAAAGCGCACATGTGCTTCAAAGCCATGACCACGATACGAATTCGTACCCGGCCCGAATGGATGCCAGCCGCCCATGACTTGGTATTTTCCGATTTCTCTCGCTTGACCAGGTTTGATCAAGCAGCCGAACTCCCCTGCCCGATCAAATTGTATCAAGCTGCTTGTTGAAGTGCGGATCCGACGCCCGTGACCACTTAGTGTGCGACGGAATTAGCGGCGCCGTAGATAACGAAGAAAATGAACAATCCCGCAACGAAAACTGCTCCGCACGCCAGTAGCAGCATGGTGGCCCCGCCGAATTTCGGCTTACGCCCACCGGGTGTCTCATGCTGCAGGTTCGGGTCATTTATCGGCATCGCTCTCTCCTTGCTCACCTTGAGCAAACACGGAGAGCCGGGTGGAGTTCCCATCGGCAGGTGGGAGCCCTAAAGATCGCATAGCTCCGTAGCATAGAGCCGATCATTTCGGCTAAGCGCCGCGCAATCAGTTGCCGGCGTAATCCGCAATGTACCGAACCTACGACTTCGCGCTCGCAGCCTTCGAGAAAGGAAGTCGATAAAATACCCGCTACCGGATGCCGAAGATTGGTATACGGCGCGAGTGGCCATCAACCCTGGCGCGAAGGTTACGGGTTTCGTTGAACTAACAGACAATCGCCTGCTCCATGCTTGGCGGGGAACGGAACCAGGGAATGTACGACCAAACATGCAGTGGCGACTGCATCATCTGCCAGGTTTCATTTGTAATGCTTCAGAAGCGATCCCGAGGTCGTCACGAGACGCATCTTGACCTATGGAGCGACTTTGATGTGTCTCTGATCGATGAGCGGCTGAATGAAAGTTTTGATAGTGGGAGCTGGCATTGCCGGGCTCGCCATGGCGCGGGCGCTAGAGATGAATGGCATCGCGAACGTGGTGGTGGAGCGTCAGAAATCCTCGCCTGTGACGGGCAAGAGCATATTTCTCCTCGGTAACGCAATGCGTGCGATGTCGGATCTTGGACTTGCCGAAGAGATCCTTCAAATCGCTTATCCCGTTGCCAGCCAGACGATCATGAGCTCCACGGGACGCATCCTCAACAAAGTCTCGACGCGAGAGTTTTGGGATGGATGCGGTCCATGCGTCTCGCTCCTTCGAAAGGAATTGCTTGCGACCCTGCAAAATTCGTTGCGCATCAGCGAGACACGCTTCGGTGCCACGGTGACGCACACAATGGTCAGGGATGGAAAGAGGGAGGTAATGTTTTCCGATGGACACACAGAGGAATTCGATCTGGTCATTGGCGCCGACGGCGTCAACTCGTCACTTCGAGCCGAGGTGTTCAAGACGGTTTCGCCGATAGGCCTTGGCTTGACTGCGTCGCGCCTCGTGACCGATCTTTCTCACGGATTGGAAGGCTGGACGGCGATGCTCACACGAGGACGATCATTGCTCGCCATTCCGCTTGGTCCGGATCGGCTTTACCTGTACGCCGACAGCCCCACATCTGATTTCCGGGGCGGAACAGTTGCCGAACTCAAAAATCTGTTCTCGGAGTTTGGCTCCCCGCTAGGCCGAGTGATCGATGCCATCCCGCCCGAGACCTCTCTCCATACCGACGAGCTTCGCGAAGTCCCAGCCGGAAAATACCTTGCGGAAAGGCTTGTCTTGATTGGTGACGCGGCTCACGCGACATCACCCAGCATGGCGCAGGGTGCCGGGCTTGCGCTTGAGGACGCCGTCGTCCTGGCTCGACGGCTTAAAGGCGAGCCGCAACTGGGTGTGGCCCTTGAGCTCTTCCACCTCGATCGTGAAAAACGTGTGTCGTGGGTGCGAAAGCAATGTCATGTCCGGGACCGGATGAGAACATCCTCCGACCTGATCTCTCATCTGCTCCTGTCGACTGTCGGTTCGGTGCTTTATAGCCGCGCCTACCGGCCCCTCCTGCCGCCGCTCTGATCTATCGGACCAATGCTGATACCCGCGTCATCTGGCGCGCTGCGAGTATGGGCCAAAAGAGACGCTGTCGTCGGCTGCCATGAGGTAGCTGCTCATTTCGCATCGACCGGCGGATGGGGGCGGTCTTGCATATGCAACTGGAAGTTTGGTCAATTTGATGCTGGAGATGTCGGGGCTCGAAGCATAAATCGCCTTGAGGCACTCCAATAGGAGGGAGCCCGCGTGCAGGGCGCCTGTAGCAACGTCACTCGATCGAGCGCCAAGCTCTGTCGATAACGTCCTTCACAGCATCTTTGCCTGGCCATCGGCGTGCCGCACATTGCCCTTCGCTTCCTAAGCTGCATCTCACTGGTCCTTGACGGACTTGATCGCAGCGACATGTCCAGCAAGCATCTCATTGACACGCGATCAGCGCGACCAGAAGGATTACGACATGCCTCATGTCGATACCGATAACCTGCGGATCACTTTTGTTGAGTCCGGATCAAAACATGGTCGACCTGTGCTTCTCCTCCACGGCTGGCCAGACGACGCCTCAACCTGGGCGGTTGTTTCAAAACATCTCGGGAGCCGTGATGTGCGATTGATCGCGCCATATCTTCGCGGCTTCGGTCCCAGCGTCTTCTGGAACCGCGATGCCCTGCGCACTGCCAACGGTGCAGTCTTGGCCATGGATGCGATCGCGCTGATGGACGCCCTTGGTATCGACACCTTTTCGGTCGTCGGACATGACTGGGGCTCGAATATCGCTGAAGGACTAGCTGTCGGCTGGCCGCAGCGCGTGGAGCGCATGGCGCTGATTTCTTCCCTACCCCGGATGGGCGGACTGAAGACGCCGTCGTTTCGCCAAGCGCAGAGATACTGGTATCACTGGTTCATGGCCACTCAGCGAGGAGCCGAAGCGATCGCCGATAATCCTCATGGATTTGCGCGGATCCAGTGGGAAAACTGGGGCCCGGACGGCTGGTTCGACGATGCGACCTTCGATGCGGTGTCAAGATCCTTCGACAACCCGGATTGGGTAGCGATTACTTTGCATAGCTACCGGGTCCGCTGGGGCGAAGCCGATCCCGATCCATCAAGCCAGTGGCTCGAGGACCGGATCAAGGAAACAAAATCGCTGTCGCTGCCCACCATCTACATCCAAGGCCTGCAGGACGGGGTAAACCCACCTGAGCTGTCAGAGAACCTGCATGAGAAGTTTTCCGGACCGTTCGAGCGCTTTGCCCTCCAGAACGTCGGTCATTTTCCCCAGCGTGAGGATCCGGAGGCGGTAGCGCGCGAGCTTGCGATCTTTCTCCAACGATGATGGTGGAAGAGAACGCTCCCGACAGCCAATGGGACGGTGATGCTTGTGGTTTACGCGCGTAACTTTGCCGGGCGTTCATCGAAAAATGAGCCACCTCCAGGCATGGTTTTCTGATCATCGCTTCTTTTCTGTGGCGCGGTGGGCGAGCTCGCCTTGAAGCGAAAGCAGTCAGCCCGGTTACCAGGATATGGCAATGGCGGGTCAGGCGATGCAGCATGCGGTCGTCGTCTTGGGCGTCGCAAAAGACGACGACCGCTTAATCTAAGGTTTGATCATGGTCGTGACGGCGCGGTGCGATCAAAAAGCACGCTCGACAGTTGGAAGAGCAACGCTCGTCTGAAGCGCATGGCGTGGCGTAGTCGTCCGCATCGAGTGGTACCGAGACGCGCTGTCACGCGTGAAGCGAGCGAACCGGTTTGTTCGGTGCTGATCGCGCCGCTCGTGGAAGCAGGCATCATGATCTCTCGCCGCGTGGCCCTGCGGCATTGGGGCAAGGTCAAGAAGACGACGGTATGAAAACTGGCTGGACGACCAGCATATGGCTTGCGGTCGCGTTTTTCGTGCGCCGATCGTCAAAGTTGTGCGCTTTGCCACAGCTGGAAGCGGTCGCCACGAACTGAAATAGTCGGCAGGGAATTCAACCCAGCTTCAATGAGATGCCCCCTGCCGGTCAGGGCTTCCTTGGCAGAGCCTGACGAATCGAACGTAGCAAGTCACATAAACGAAGGAAAGACCCCGACAATCGACAGAGCCTTTCCAGCTTGCGGGACGCAAAGCCGTTGTTGTAATTGGGCCGCTGCGACAGCACTTCTGCCTGATTTATCCAGAGCGAAATCTCACAAAAAGGCGAGGAAAGCCCTGCCTCACGACGAACACTCTCCTCTTCGTCAAGAAGTGGGACGCGCTCGCGCAAGGTCGGCGTCTTGACGGATTTCGCCCCGGCGACATGTCTCTGTCATGAAGAGGATCGCACCGCCATCGACAACCCGACACCCTGACCGCTTCTTGCAGTGCCAGGACGCGATGGCCGATCGATTTACGGATGTCGCCCTGTCTGCAGTCGACGCCGGGTGGAAACCGGAAGAGGTGGCGGCGGCGCTGGTCGAGCTGGCCGATCACCTGATGCTTGGCATGATCTCCAACCGCGATCTTAAAAAAGACCTCCCTTTCCTCAGGAGGCGCTGATGTGCGGACGCTTCGTTCTCGAGCACCCCTGGCCGGAATTCGCTGATCTTTACGATCTTGTTTGGGACGAGGAACGCGGCCGCAATACGCAACCGCGCTGGAACATCGCACCGACGCAGGATGTCCTGATCGTTCACATCGATGGCGACGGCAGACAGCAGGTGGAAAGCGCTCGTTGGTGGCTGGTGCCGTCTGGGCCAAGGAGATGCCGAAGGCGGCGATCTTCAATGCCCGCATCGAGACGATCGGCACCTCCCCCGCATTCAGGGACGCTTTCAAGTCGAAGAGGTGCCTGATCCCGGCGTCAGGCTTCTACGAGTGGACGATGAACGAAGGCGACGGAAAGAAAGATCCGTGGTTTATCTATCAGCCCGGACAGGCACCGTTCTCTTTCGCCGGGCTGTGGGCGCATAACGAGAAGCTGGGTGTCACAAGCTGTACGATCGTCACTATGCCGGCCACCGATCCGATGACGCGGCTGCATGGTAGGCAGCCGGTGATCCCTAATCCGGAATTTTACAACGCGTGGCTGGATCCAGCTACGTCAGGAGCGAGGGCAACAGAGCTTCTTGAGAACGAGAACCTCGACGGGCGGCTGGAATTCCACCGAGTGTCGCGGGACGTGAACTCGTCAAGGTTTACGGGGAAGCCTGAAGTAAATCCGCTCTGAGCTCCGGCCCGTTTCGACAAAGCACTCCGTGAATGACGGTTGGCCGGAACCTCTGGCGCCGACCGACCGTTTCCCGAAACGAGAATGTGCGACCGACCTCGTCAAGGAGGTCCACCGGGAAACGAGGAAACGATCATGGTAAGCGGTCAACTGAAGGCACTACTGGGCGTACTTGCCGTCGCCGGGTTTCAGAACAGAGACAAGATCGCTGATCTTCTCCGGGGCGTGAGCAAGCCGCAACCAACCGATGCGAATAACGCTCAGGGAACCAGCCCGCGCCAGACGGGTGGCCTCGAGGACCTCCTTGGCAAGCTGACCGGCGGGAAGGATGCCGGTGGTCTCGGGTCGATTCTGGGTGGCCTAACATCCGGCGGCATCCTGAGCGGCGGTCTCGGCGATCTGATCAAGACATTCCAGCAGAACGGATACGGGGGAAAGGCCGAGTCCTGGGTCAGGCCAGGTTCGAACGAAGACATCGACGGCGACCAGCTTGCGGAGGCGATCGGGCCTGAAGTCCTGGGCGAGCTCGCGGCCAAAACCGGACTGTCGCGGGAAGAGATTCTGGCGCGCCTCAGCAAGGATCTGCCACGCGCAGTCGACGAACTCACGCCTGATGGAAAAGTCCCTGGCGACGACCGGTCGACTAACGTCTGATTGGCCGGTCCCTCGTGCCCTCGACAAGGGAGGGCAAGTTCCGCCCTGCTGCCGAGAACCAACCGGAGATCGACTAAAAGAAAAGATGACCAGGCCGAAAGAGGATGCCGCCCCGAACCGTGTATAAACAGTCCGACAAGAACTGCTAGTTTTGAAAAGAAGGCCGAGAAATGTCTGATTGCCAACCGCGGAGCGATCTCGACGGGAACAAAAGACGTTAGAGTGTCACTGCATGGCTGGTCTCAGACACGTGTTTGTATGCGCGCGCCCCTGCCCCGATATACAAGGCATCGGGATCATCCTCCTCCTCCCAAACGATCTCGATCGGACGGCAGCCGCTCCTCCTCTCAGGCTGACGTCATCCTTCTAAGCTCGTCGCCTCCGCGACGGGCTTTCGTTTTTCTTCATCGCCGGCGCCATTCACCACTTGCTCGTTTCGCCTGTGATGCGTCAGTCTGTTCGGCTCCGGCTCCGGCTCCGTGAACGGCACATAAAAACAATCTGTTGACTCGACCTGAAATAGGAACATAGTAGGAACATCCGCCAAACGCCGGGTGTCCGACAATTGGTATGTCTTAGGCGTGCTCCAGCACGAAACGGTGAAACTATGTCTTATCAGGCCGATGACGGTACCCGCCAGCTTGGGGAAGCCATATGCGCAACATGCGGTAGCGGACTGATGTTCGAAGGCGAAAAGCCAAAGTCCGAAGATATCGTCTGGTGTGCGAACGATGCCTGCAGAACGTCGGCCGTCTACGCCGAGGTCGCAGCGGATTGCGCTGCCTGGTATCGGGAGTATTCGGATTTCCTGATGCAGCGCGTTGCGCTTGGAGCATCACCTCTTGAAGTCCCTTTAGACTGGAAGCCACGTCGTCGTCTCCGGTTCGGAATGAAGATCGTCGCCACAGGCCACGTGAAACTATTCGGAGGATGCAACGCCATTCCTCTGAACCACTAGACATTGAGCCGAGGTCGGATTGAAAGTTAAGCTGCGGTGGGACAAGGGAGCCCAAGCAAGCCGAGCGTTTTGGGAAACGGAAGGCACGGCGCGAGGGTCTGATTGGCGGCACCACCTTTCGCAAAGATCGCGACGATGGCCTCGATCGTGCTCTTGATGAGATCCGAACAGTCAATCCGAGTGCGACTTTGGAGATTGGGGAGCTGCTGCAAAAGATCTGTCAAACAGATACCCTCAGATCAATGGCTTACCGGCGGTTTGTCAAACCGATATGAACAACATGCGCGTTCGTCAAATCGGGAAATGATTGGGCCAAGAGGACTGCGTGGTGCGGGACTAGCCGGAGCAATGATGTCAGCGGTCCAAGGCAAGGCGAGCATAACTACGGTGTGGCCGTTCCGAGAGGCGAAGCTGGAGTGGCTTGAGCAACTAAGCCGGCACAGCCCTGGTCGGCGACGACCGGTCCATACCGCGCTCTGGCAAGCTATCACAGTTCGCGGCCAGAGATCACGGACATGCCGGTCTTATCCTCGACTTCAAAAACGATGTTGGCCTCGGGGATCTATTATGGGAGAAAATCGTCAGGGATTGTCTCGTGTTAGAGGCTCGATTCAAGATCTCGTGGATTGATCGAGTAGAACCACATTGGTGAGATCGGGGACACCCGAACGCGAAACAGCAAAAGCGGCGGCGAGTTCCTTTGTCGCGAATGGCTTGGCGACGACAGGTCGGGATATCACGACTCCCGCTTCAAGCTTGTCACTGTAACCCGTCATGAGAACGACTGGAAGCTCAGGCCTCCGGCGGAAAATTTCTTCTGCCAGTTCGATTCCAGACATGCCCGGCATCATGATGTCGCTGATTACAGCCTCGATCCCGCGTCGGCTCTGCAGAAAGTCTAGCGCCTCGGCTCCGCTGCGCGCTGTAATGATGTTGGCAACAAGGCCGTCCAATGCAATACGCGCGGATTCAAGAGAAGCGGGCGTGTCATCCACGATCAGTACGCTCTGGGGAAACTGTGAGTACGGGACGTTTCCTTCAGTCAGGCTGGGTGCCTTTGATTTAGGCAGCAAGAGAGTGAATGCGCTGCCGTGGCCCGGGAGGCTAGCCGCCTTGACGATGCCACCTGAACCCAGGGCGAAGCCGTAGACCTGTGTCAAACCGAGACCCGGGCCTCTGCCCTGCTTTGTCGAAAAGAAGGGTTCAAAAATCCGCTCGAGGTCGGCGGGTGAGATTCCGCTGCCTGTATCGGTAACGGTAATCGCAACAACCGGCCCCTGTACCCTTCTGTCCTCGAAAGATCCTTCCGGGACGTTGCGAGCGGTGACAGTTACACGTCCACCGCCCGTCATGGCTTCACGAGAATTGGTCAGGAGATTGATGAGCGCGATTTCGAGCCCGACTGGGTCGGCATATATCGGCCAAAGGTCGTCGGGAAGATTCATGTCGATCAAAATGCTGTCGTTGAGGGCCTGCTTGAGAAGCGGAGCCATGTCCTCGAGCTTGATCAGGAGCTCTATGTGTTCGGCACCCTGGTTGGAACGCTTTGCGAATGACAGGAGACGACGGGTGATGTTCTTCCCCCTACTAAGCCCTTCTTTCATGTGGTTTAGAAGCCGCGATACGCGCTCTTCGTCGTCTCTGCGCCTCTCGATCCCTTCAACGCCGGATTGAAAGACCATGAGGAGATTGTTGAAGTCGTGAGCCGCTTGGCCTGTCAGCTTCCCCAGTGCATCCATACGCTGCCAGTTGGCGACACTCTCGCGCTCAGCAGTCCTTGCGCGCAATTCGCGATAAAGCAGCACGGTTGCGACGGCACATAGAAATGCGATCAGGGCCCCGGCTGCGATGAGCAGAAGTATTGCCTGCTGGGCGGGGCGCTCATAGACCGCGGAAGGAAGACCGACGTGCACCCGCCAGGGGGTGCCCTCCAATAACGCGCCAGCCGTCTGAAGACTTGATCCGTCGAACAACTGAAATCGATCGCCCTCGACCGCATTTGCGAATTCGGACACAGGCCTTGCTTCCAGGTCAGACATGACAGTCGCGGCCACGAGCCTGTTCCGACTGTCGGTAACCCATGCTGTCCAGTCATGTGGCAGTCCGCCGTTCCTCAGGATCTCTGCGATCATCTCCGGACGAATGACAGCCGAAAGGACGGCTTTCGTCCGATCGTTGCGCTGGATCGGCACACGTACGGCAAAGGCAGCTTTTCCTCCAGACCCTAAGAGAACGTTTCCAATCAACCCGACGCCAGAACTTACTACGCGCTCATGGCTCTCCTGATCGACAACTTTCCGCGATGCGGAGGTCGCAAGGGGTGGAAATGAAAGAACAACGTCACCTTCATCATTTGTGACCCTGATCTGCTGCCACTGAGGTGCTCTAGCCTTCAGCCGACGCGCCGTCTCGGCGAAACTGCTCCTGGATACGGGCAGATCGAGCCGCGGTGACTCAGCCACGAGAGAAAGCAGCTGGATCTGAGTCTCGAGGTCACGCTGGACGGCTGCAGCGAGCATCGACGCTCGATCCTGGATCCCATCCGCAAGAGCAGTCTGCCGCTCGCTAATTACAAACCAGCCCATCAACGCCGCCAGCACCAGCATCGGAATAAGTGCTGCGCAAAGCAGAAGGAATGCAGGTCTGGCCTTGATCAAGAGAAAAACCTCACAAATTGCTGCTTGCTAAGTATCCGATTAACGCAGCAGAGCAAGTCAGCGGAACCAAAATCTTCGATCATCGGACAAAACCCCGGCGAGAACGATCACGCCCAGCGGTCTCGAACGACTGCCGACCTCGGAGGTTTCTCTGCGAGCCGCGCCGCAGCTCAATCGGGTCGTCGGATAAATTTCCGATTTAGTTTCGTAACAAACAATGGCTGCGTGCGTTTCCCGGTCGCACTGGAGGATAAAAGATGGGATCCGCAATGTCTGCCTATCTCCGTAAAACGACATATGGACGGGAAGTAGCGTTCGAACGAGCATTCCTGCCCAGGACGCTGATCACGCCGCCAGTCGCGCCTGGAGCCCTTTGGACTATCGAACGCGGCACGTCGCCCGTAATCGCAACAGCGATCCACGAGGGACATTCCGTGCGACAGAACATACAGGATCTTTATGCTCTGGACGATCAGGACAGGCTGCGTGAGGAAGATCCCTATACCGAGTTTACAGCTCGAGGCGTTCCCAACCGCATCGTTTTCCATCGCTCGCGTTTCGAGGTGGACATCAACCGCAATCGCGCCGGTGCGATATATCTGAAGCCGGAACAGGCTTGGGGCCTGAACGTATGGGCCAAGGAGCTTTCAAAGGACGAAATTGAAGCCTCTCTCAAGACCCATGACGCCTATTACGATATGCTCCTGGCCTTCCTGACAGGTATCGAGCGACAGTTTGGCCGATTTGTCGTTCTCGACATGCACAGCTACAATCATCGTCGCGCCGGACCGACTGCGCCGTCGACACCGCAGGAGCAGGCACCGGACATCAATATCGGGACGTCTTCAATGGACCGCGATCGATGGGCGCCGGTGGTCGAAGCGCTCATTGCCCATTTCGCGTCGCACTCGATCAACGGCCGCTTTCTGGACGTCCGCGAAAACGTGGCCTTCCAGGGCAAAGGTGAGCAGACACGGTTCATCCACGCACATTTCCCCGTCACGGGTTGCGCGATCGCGGTCGAATTCAAGAAATTCTTTATGGACGAATGGACGGGAGAGCCCGACACCGCGGTCCTCGACCAGCTTCGAGCGATCGTTGCAACAGCGGTTCCGGTGCTCGAAGAGATACTCGCGAGCCAGCCATGACCCGGGCCACGCAAAATCGCAGTTTTGACGATAGGTGGCTCGCCGAAATCGTTTCCTGCCTAGCCAACGGCAAGTCGATCCGACGCGAACTGCCGGGTGGGGGGCGACTGCATATCGATCGGCCGCTGCCATTCCTGTGCGTCCATATTGCGCAGGAGGGAGCAGAACCGGCCGCGCGCGACATTGCGCAGGCGAACGCGTCCTATCTCATTGCTCCGCACACGGCTGACGCTATCACGGTGATCGAGGCCATAGAGGCTCCGCTGCGCAGACAGTTCGGTGCATTCATCTTGTTCGATATCGGCGAGTTGAAGGAGGATCGTTTTCTGACCGACGATGCACCTTTTCTGCCGCCATTCGAGATCGCCATATGGGCAAGCACGGACATGGCGGAGGCGGCGGAAACCTTCTCTGCTGCTATCAGAGACAGCGGGGCGAGGTTCCGCACGCCGCGCGTCGAGCGTGCCGAAACGCCCCCCGCACGCGAAGATGAGTCGTTGGGGCGCAGCCTCGGCTATTCCACACTGGCCGTCAGGTTTGCCCCGATCTACCGGCAGCCAGGGGGCGAACAGATCTATCCGGAATTGCATGATCAACTGGTGTCGATGCTGTTCGACGCGGGTCTACAAGCCATCGCGCGATTTGCCAAAGCGGAGAAAATACTCCAGCCAAAGACGCATCGGGCACTCGGACGCAGGGCGTTCGTTGATGCGGTCACGCGCGTTGACCGAAGCATCGACGAAGTGGCGTCGACATTCGATTTCCTGCTTGCAGTCACGCCCATTAACGCGGAGGCAGCATTCGAGGAATTCAAGGCAGGCAGAAAGCAACCCAACTTTCTGTATCGTCCCCTCGCCCTGCAGGTCGAGGCGGCAAAAAAGAAGCTCTTTTCCATCTCGTTCGACCACCTTGAAGACCCGATCCTGCATCAGCTTTATCGGGAAAAGCAGCAGGAACTGGATCTTCAGCTCTCGCTGCTTTCCTCCCGCCATAGACCTCAGTTCGTTGAATTCGGGCGGGCGTTATACGGCCCGGTGGAGCCCGTTCTGCTGCGCGAGGCCCAAACCATCCTGTCGCAGCTCGAAAATACCGACTCTAGCGGGGATGACGATGCGGGGTCGCAGGATCGGATCGCCGACTGCTTTCAGGTGGAGCGACGTGCCAGATCGATGATCGCCGCTTATCATCGCCACCTGGGGGATTTCGAAGTTTCCGTTGAACTTCGCGATGACCTGCCGTCGGGTCTGATGGTATCGGGCCACCGGCTTTTGATCGCCCGCAGCACCGTAATGGACATGGGCCGCGTCGAGCCCTTGCTGTCGCATGAGATCGGCGTTCATCTGCTCACCTATTTCAACGGATCGGCGCAGGGTTTGCGGCTTTTTCGCTCCGGGCTTGCAGGATATGAAGGCATGCAGGAAGGTCTGGCTGTCTTCGCCGAATACCTGTCCGGTGGCATGACGCCGGCACGTTTGAAGCTGATTGCAGGGCGGGTAGTCGGATGTGCCTCCATGCTGAATGGAGCTCCCTTCCATGAAACCTATTCTCTTCTGGCCGAGCAGCACAATTTCACGTCGCCCGCCGCGTTCAATCTCGTATTGCGGCTTTACCGGGGGGGCGGCCTGGCCAAGGATGCGATCTATCTGCGAGGTCTTCTTGCCCTGCTCGATCACCTGCGCGCCGGCGGTGCAATGGAGCCTTTCTGGATGGGCAAGATCGCCGCCTCGCATTTCGGGGTGATGCAAGAGCTGGCGGAGCGTGGTCTGCTGCGCCTGCCGGCGGTTCGCCCCCTCTTTCTCGAGAGCGACGAAGGTCGCACCCGGCTGGCGCGTGCCAGAGACGGGATGCGCCCGCTCGACATGATCCAACAACAGGAGACGTGATGCGGATTGCATTTTTTGTGAACTCTATTGCCAGCGAGGCCTCGTTTTATACGACGACGGCGCTTGCACTTGCGGCGATCGCGCGCGGCCACGACGTCTGTTACCTGACGCCCGGTGATTTCGTGCTGCGTCCGGACGACAGCCTGATGGTACGTGCGACCACTATCAAGACCGGAAAAACGAAGAAGTCCGACGCCTTCGTTGCAGCATTGCAGGGCGACCAGGCCGAAATCCAGACGATCCCGATCGAGGACATAGACGTCCTGTTTCTTCGCAACGACCCTTCGCAAGATGCCGACGAGCGCCCTTGGGCAGCCCATGCCGGGATCATTTTTGGTCGCCTCGCAGCCGAGCGTGGCGTGCTCACGCTCAATGATCCAGAAGGCCTCGCTCGCGCGCAAAACAAGCTCTATTTCCAGGGCTTCCCCGAGTCTGTTCGGCCCACAACCCTCATCTCCAAGAGCATCGAGGAGATCCGTGCCTTCATTGACGCGCAGAAACAGGGCGTCATCCTCAAGCCTCTCCAGGGCTCCGGGGGCAAAAACGTGTTCAAGATCGCGTCCAGCAAGGAAGCCAATCTCAACCAGATCTTCGAGGCCGTCAGCGGCGAAGGTTACCTTATCGCACAGGGCTATCTTCCCGACGCGACGGCGGGCGACATTCGCCTTTTCCTGATGAACGGTCGGCCACTGCAGCGGGACGGCGCTTATGCTGCGCTGCGTCGTGTGCCCGCGAAGGGCGAGGTGCGCTCTAATATGCATGCCGCAGGGACAGCCGCAGCAGCAGAGATCACGCCGGAAATTCTAGCAGTCGCGGAAATGGTGCGCCCGAAACTCCTCAAAGACGGCATGTTTCTCGTGGGTCTCGACATTGTTGGCGACAAGATCCTTGAAATCAACGTGTTCACACCGGGCGGGTTGCCGGATATCGCCGAACTTCATGGTGTAGATCTTTCCGTAGATGTTATCGTCGCGCTGGAGCAGAAGGTGGAAATCCGAGAAAATTATGCCGGGCAGATAAGCAACAGTGCTCTTGCAACGCTGTAGAGGTGCTTGAGGTCGATCATTGCCGCTGGCTTGTTGAACTTAAAGGAAATGGGATGGGGCGCTCGGCAAAGCCAAGTTGCGGGCGTCCAGAAAGGTCCCAACGAAGGGTCCTCCTCTGAAGCGTGATGCTGCAAATGACGTGCATTCAATGACTCCGGATTGCGACGACGAGCAAAAAACAGGTCACCGATGCAAGACACGATCTAACTGTTCGGAAACGATCGTTGATCTTAGCGCACGGCTCACTCGACGCGTCAGTGCGGAGATAAGCGCCTGGTGCAACCCTGGCATTTACATCTTGACCTACTAATGCGCGGAATATGATCCTATTTAAGGATTATCTTCCGCACTGTGTGTCTGCGGAGCCCCGCCCTCAAAATCGGAAAACTGCTTTGCTGCCAGGAATGACTGAAGAAGAAGGTTTGCGCTTGTTTGAACGCATTGGCGCAACTGCCATAGCCAATCAGGCTATTCTCAAGTGTACCATTGCCGGCTTCCCCTTGACGGTGGAAAACGTGATCCTGTTCGTCGGTGACTTCGTCGATCCCACAATAGGCGCTTGCGCAAACATCGTTGAAATGATCGGCATGGCGATTGAAGAAGTTATCGATTGTCGTGATGTCATCGGCCGAACGGCCGAAACTGAGACATAATTATCGTGGATCAAATAGAGCTCGCACGCACTGCCGTGGTGGCTCGTGTCGTGTGTAGTGTTTAAAGCTGTTTAACCGGTTCAGGGGCCGGATCATCTGATCTCGCCCTTATCTGAAACGCGACAGGTCCGGTTTAGCTCTTCAAAAGAAGCGAACCTAGATCTGTTTGAATGATCTAAGGGCATCCAAGCTAGCGACCCGCAGTCGGAATATTTCCGACTTGGGTTCCTCTCTAGCGGCGTAACCTGCGCGGCAGGATGGAAAAGCACGGGAGGGGAGATCGGGCTTACCCATTTCATCGGGAAATGATCCGTTGCATCGGCGATGGAGACTTGCTCGGTCTGATCGAATTCTCACCGCCACGCCATCAACAGTAGGCAACACGCAGTTTGAGTGCAGTTGGTCGTTCGATTGGCTGCATTCGGCAAACCGTCGACGACAATCTCGTTGGCCGCAGCTCGCGGAAACCCTACAATGCAACGCCGGTGTCGCGGTCGAAAACATGTACCTGTTCCGCAGCGATGTTTGCCTGGAAAAGTGCGTCGTGACGCAGCGGATATTCGCCATCGACGATCGCGGTCACCGGCTGTCCTGCAAGATCAAAGATAACATGAGTCTGCGCACCTGTCGGTTCGACGAGAAGGGTCTGACCAGCGAGCGCCGTGCCACCCTTGCCGCTTCCAAGATGTTCGGGACGCAGGCCGATCTTGATCGACTGACCGCGTTTCACCTTCCGGTCCTGAGCAATGCGGATCGCCGTGCCATCCGTCAGGCGCGCCGCCGCCTCGCCGCCTTCGGCATCGATCGTGCCATCCAACAGGTTCATGGCCGGCGAGCCGATAAAGGCTGCCACGAAAAGATTGGCCGGATTTTTATAAAGCTCCATCGGCGTCCCCTGCTGCTCCACCCTGCCCTGGTTGAGCACGACGATACGGTCAGCCAGCGTCATCGCCTCGATCTGGTCATGGGTGACATAGATGGAGGTTGTCTTGACCTTCTGGTGTAAGGTCTTGATTTCGGAGCGCATCTGCACGCGCAGCTTGGCATCGAGGTTGGAGAGCGGTTCGTCGAACAGGAAGACCGCTGGGTTGCGGACGATCGCCCGTCCCATCGCCACACGCTGACGCTGGCCGCCGGAAAGCTGGGCGGGCTTGCGCTCCATCAGGGGTAAGAGATCGAGCATCCGCGCGGCTTCATTGACCCGCTCGGCGATTTCAGCTTTCGACGCGCCGGAAAGCCGAAGATTGAAGCCCATGTTTTCCGCGACCGTCATGTGCGGATAAAGCGCATAGGACTGGAAAACCATCGCAATGTTGCGTTCGCGCGGCGTCAGATCGTTGACCACGGCGTTGTCGATGATCACGTCGCCGCCGGAAATATCCTCCAGCCCGGCGATCATGCGCAACAGGGTGGATTTGCCGCAACCGGAAGGGCCGACCAGCGCCACGAACTCGCCATCCTCGATGGACAACGAAACGCCATGAATGACGTCGAGTGCGCCAAAAGCCTTGCGGACTTCGTGAAGTTCTACGGATGCCATGTGTGATCCTCCGGTCCGGCTGTCAGGATTTCACCGCACCGGCCGTGAGGCCGGCGATGATGTGTTTCTGGGCGAGGAAAAAGACGATGATGGTGGGCAGGATGGTGAGCGTGATGAAGGCCAGAACCAGCTGCCATTCGGTATTGAACTCACCACGATAGATCATGATGCCGAGCGGCCAGGGGTAACGGCTTTCCGAATTCAACATGATCAGCGGCAGGATGTAGCCGTTCCAACTGCCGACGAAGGAAATGATACCGACGGTGGCGATGATCGGCCGCGACAGCGGCAGGGTGACATGCCAGAAGAAGCGCATGTAACCGCAGCCATCGACAAAAGCCGCATCGAACAGTTCCGAAGGCAGATTGCGAAAATAGTTACGGAACAGCATGATGCTCATGCCGGTGCCAAAGGCGACCTGTGGCAGGACCACGCCCCAATAGGTATCGACAAGGCCGAGATCGCGGATGCGGATGTAAAGCGGCAGGATGGCGGTTGCGGCCGGGAACATAAGCCCGATCAGAAAATAGTTGAGCAGATAATCCGAGCCAAAAAAGCGGATATGCGCGAAGCAGAAGGCGGCCATGGCGCCAAACGCCAGCGTCAGGAACACGGTCAGCACTGCGATCACCAGAGAATTGCCCATCTGCAGCCAATAACGCTGGCTAACGATGATGTCGCCATAGTTGGACCACTGCCATTCCGTCGGCATTCCGAACGGATTGCCGCGCAGGTCACTCAGCGTCTTGAAGCCGCCGAGTGCTGTGCTGATCAGCGGCACCACGACGATGACCGCCACAAGGATAAGCGCCACATACATGTAGATCTGCGTGGCGGTGCGCAGCCGACGACCGGAACCGGGCGCCGTTGCTGCATCGATGGGCTGGGATGTGGCGATATCAGTCATGGCGCATAAAAATCCGCTTGTAGCTGAAAGCGAGCGTGACGCAGATGACGAACAGTACGACGCCGACGGCGCTACCGAAACCGACCTGCATGCGGGTCACCCCGAAATTGTAAAGGAAGGTCACCATCGTCTGCGTGGAGTTGGACGGGCCACCGCCGGTCAGCGGCATGATCATGTCGAACAGCTGCAGCGAACCGACCACCGCGAAGAAGATGGACAGGCGCACAGTGGAACCGAGCAGAGGCAGCGTGACCAGACGAAACTTCTGGAAACCCGTGGCGCCGTCGATATCGGCCGCTTCAAGCACGCTCTTGTCAATCGCCTGCAGACCGGCGATGAACAGCATCATGTGAAAGCCAAAATATTTCCAGATGACGACGCCGAGGATGGCGTACATGGCGGTATCGCGATCGGCCAGCCAATAGGGCGGCTCTGCACCGAACAGATGGGCGATGCCGCCGACCAGACCGAAATCGCCATCATAGACGAAACGCCAGATCATGCCGGCAGCGACATCGGCAAGAACATAAGGCAGGAAGAAGATAAGACGGAAAAACAGCGCGCCATGGATGCGGCTTGAAATCATCGTCGCCAGCCAGAGTGCCAGCGGGATCTGCAGCAGGATGGATGCCGCAACGATCAGACCATTGTTGATCAGTGCCTGGCTGAAGGCGCCGTTGCGGAAGATGAGCTGATAGTTGCGCCAACCGACCCATTGCTGCGGCAGGCCATAAGCGTTCCAGTTATAAAAGGAGTACCAGGCAGCCTCGCCCATCGGCAGGATGACGAGGACGGTGAACAACAGAAGCGCCGGCGGCAGGAACAGGAGCAGCACCGGCCACTTGCTGTGCTTGAGCGAACGCTTTCGCCGTTGCGGTGTCGCACGGGGCCTCGTCTGCCCATTCGCCGGGGCATAGGTCCTGCCTGGCATGGTAGTATCGCTCATGCTCATTCGCACTCCTCATCTCGCACGGACGGGGCGGTATGGTCTCGGAAAGGTCACCTGCGCTCAGGAGGCTTTTGACCTCATGGAGCGGGAGCGCAGGTGCAGGGCCTACTGGCGCTCTAGGGAAAAGGCATCCTCGATCTGCTGGGCGGCATCGGCCGGTTCCAGCCCACCCGAGACGATCTCGACGCTGACATCGTTCACGACCGCGCCGACGTTGGGCCCGAGGTCCTGATCGAGGAAATTCTGATGCCAGGTTTCTTTGGCAAGCGTCTCGGCGACGTCCTTCAGGAGCGGTTTGTCGATCGCGTCGCTGGCGCCTTTGGCGATCGGCATGATCTGCGTGTCCTTGGCCAAACGTTTCTGGACATCGATACCTGCCATGTAGCGCAGAAATTCCTCGGTTTCCGGTGGCGCGTCTTTCGTTACCGCCCAGCCGTTCAGGCCACCGAAACTGTCGGTGATCAAGCCGGGGGCACCCTCGATGGTTGGGAACTGGAAGCGGCCGATATTGTCCTCCGACAGCCCCTTGCGGCTGGTCGAATTCGACGCCTGCGTACCCGGCGTACTTTCAAAGCCGAGGAGAATGGCTGCACGGCCATCGCCGAAAGTGGCCAGCGCGTCGTTCCAGGTGGCGCCAAGATAACCGTTCTGGAAAGGCTCGAGCTTGCCGAGTTCGGCCAGATGCTGGCCCGCCTTGACGAAGGGCTCGGCCATGAAGCCGTCGTTTTCGCCGGCCTTGGCATCGGCAAAGCCTTTCTGGCCGGCCTCGCGCATGGCGAGATAACTCCAGTAGAAATGCAGTGGCCACTTATCGAGACCGCCGCCGGCTATCGGCGTGATACCGGCACCCTTCAGGGTTTTCACCGCACCCAGAAAATCATCCCAGGTGACAATCTTCGCGGCATCAACGCCCGCCTTTTGAAACATTTCCCTGTTGTAATAGAACGAGACAAGCCCGCTTTTGGCAGGCGACGCCCAGACTTTTCCGTCGAAGGTCAAACCTTCGATCGCATTCGGATTGATGGAATTACGCCATTCGCCACCATTTGTATCGAGCGCCGTATCGATCGCCCGCAAAGCGCCTGTTTCGGCCTGCGCCTTCAAAACGCCACCACCCCATGTGTAAAACATGCTCGGTGCATCCTTGGACTGGAGCAGGGTCGGCATCTTCGCCTTGAAAGCCTGATTTTCCAGGAATTGCATCTCGATCTTGACGCCGGGATGTTTCGCTTCAAACTCCTTGGCGATCTCGGTCCAAAGACTGACCGCCGCGGGCAATTGCTCGACATGCATCCAGCGGATGACACTCTCGGCACTGGCGGAACCGGAACCGCCAAGCGTGAATACGGCCAAGGCGGCCGCGGTCGAAAACATGCGGAAATGGAAAACCCTGTTCGACATAAAAGGCGCTCCTCCCAAAGCTCTTTTAATCCCGTATCCGAATTAAATAATTGAGGACCTCATCCGGCCTGTCAATAGTCAGTTTGAAAATCCGGCGATTTTGCACGATTGACGCCTTATTTTTCGAAAACTCTCTTGCGCAACGGCCAAAACTAACCCTACAAACAGCAATATTAATTTGGATTGCGTATTAAATCGCGTTCGACGCAGAGGCTTGCGCACACGACATGAAAACCGCCGACCCCGAACTGATGCGTGCGATGAACCGATTGAGTGTGCTGGATGTGATCCGGCGGCGAGGACCGATTGCCCGCGTCGAGATTTCCGAACGCACCGAGCTGTCGACCACCACGGTTTCTGCCATTACCGGATCGCTACTGGATGATGGCCTGATCCTGACCCGCCATGAGGGCGACATCCGCAACGCTGCAGCGCGCGGCAGGCCACGGGTGATGCTGGAGCTCAACCCGGAGGCGGCGCGCGTCGTCGGGGCAAAGATCACCGCCAGCCGTATGGTATTCGTCGTCACCGACTTTTGCGGAGACGTGCTGTCCACGCTCACCCTGCCGATCCGTATCGACCGCCAGCCGATCAGCGTGATCGCCGACCTGATTGAGGACGGCGTGCGCCGTTGTGTCGTTGACGCCGGCCTGTCGCTGAAGGATGTGCACAGCGTCTGCCTCGGCCTGCCCGGCGTCATCGAGCACCGCACCGGCCGCATCCGCTTCAGCCCGATCCTCAAGGACACCAATGTCGATTTCGCCACCGAAATGTCGGCGCGGCTCGACACGCCGACAATCATCGAAAGCGACGCCACGGCCATCACGCTCGCCCATCACTGGTTCGGCAAGGCCAGAGATCTCGAGGACATGGTGCTGGTCTCGCTCGAACAGACGCTTGGGCTTGGCGTGCTGCATGAAGGCCGGCTGTTTCGCGGCGCCGGCGGCCTCAGTCACAATCTCGGCGATCTCGTGCTCGGCATGGGCGAGGACGGTGCCGTGCGGCTTTCGACCAAGGCCGGTGAAACCGCCATTCTGGCAGACCAGCGCGGTGACGGCGCCTTTGCCGAAGCGGTGAAACTCGGGCGCGGCATGGCGCATGCGCAGGCCCTGATCAAGGCGGAGGATAGCCAGCTGGTGACGGCGGCGATCAGGGCCGGTGAAGCCATCGGGCTCAGCATTGCCAATATCGTCACGCTGTTTGCGCCGCCGCAGGTCATTCTGGTCGGCACCTCGCTGGCGCTTGGCGCTCCTTTCCTGAAAAGCCTCGGGGATGCCTATGCGCTTGCCATACCGCCTTCATTGCAAGGCGTGAGCGAACTCGTTTTCGATGATTCCAACGACGATTTCTGGGCGCGCGGTGCTGCCGCCGTGGCGCTTTACGAACTTTACGAATCGCCCTGGAGCACGACAGGGCCGGCGCGCTGACGCGCCACAAAAACAATGCCATCGGGAGGAGACAGGATGGATAAGGTCGGTATCGGCATCATCGGATGCGGCAATATTTCGGGCGCCTATTTGAAGGCCATGACCAGCGCATTCGGCATTCTCGACATAAGGGGACTAGCGGATCTCAACCGAGATATCGCCGAGGCAAAAGCGGCGGAATTCGACCTGCCCGTCAAAACTATCGATGAACTGCTTGAAGACCCGAAAGTCGAGATCATCGTCAACCTGACGGTTCCCAAGGCGCATGTCACTGTTGCCCTCCAGGCGCTTGATGCCGGCAAACACACCTATTCGGAAAAACCACTCGGCATCAATTTCGCTGAGGGCAAAAAACTCGCCGATGCCGCCAAGGCAAAGGGCCTGCGCATCGGGGCAGCGCCCGACACCTTTTTGGGCGGCGGCCACCAGACGGCGCGGGCCTTGATCGATCAGGGCGTGATCGGCATCCCGGTCGGCGGCAGCGCCACTTTCATGTGCCCGGGCCATGAGCGCTGGCATCCCAATCCTGGATTCTATTATGAAGTCGGCGGCGGTCCGATGCTCGACATGGGCCCCTACTATATCACCGACCTCGTCAACCTGCTCGGCCCCGTCTCGAAAGTTGCGGGTTTTGCCACTACGCCACGCTCGGAACGCATCATCACCAGCGAACCGCGCAACGGCGAACGCATTCCGGTGCAAGTGCCGACCCATGTGGCCGGCGTCATGGCCTTCGCCAACGGCGCCGTGGTGCAGATCGGCATGAGCTTCGATGTTGCCGGCCACAAGCACGTGCCGCTGGAAGTCTATGGCACCGAAGGCACCTTGATCGTGCCCGATCCGAACCATTTCGGCGGCGACGTCTCACTGCTCCGCAAAGGCGGTCAGTTCGAGATGCAGCCGCTGACGCAGCCGTATGCCGACGGCAATTATCGTTCGATCGGCGTCGCCGACATGGCCTTTGCCATCCGCAATAACCGGCCGCACCGGGCCAGCGGCGATCTGGCGCTGCATGTGCTGGAAGTGATGGAGGCGTTCCATATGGCGTCGGCCGAGGGCCGGACGATCGACATCAGCACCGCGACGGAGCGCCCTTCGCCACTATCGGCTTCATTGATCGGCGAAAAGCTGGCGAACTGAAATTTCTGGAGGAGATACATCATGCGGGAAGCACTCATCGTCTGGGGCGGCTGGAGCGGCCATGAGCCGGAGGAATGCGCGGCAGTCATCAGGGAGATGTTGGAGGAAGACGGCTTCAAGGTCTATGTCGAGCACTCGACCGAAGCGTTCGCCGACCCCTCCATCCACGACCTCAGCCTGATCGTGCCGATCATGACCATGTCGAAGATCGAGAAGGAAGAGGTGAAGAACCTCGCAGCCGCCATTCAGAGCGGTGTCGGCATTGCCGGTTACCATGGCGGCGCCGGTGACGCATTTCGCGAATCCGTCGATTATCAGTTCATCATCGGCGGCCAGTGGGTGGCACATCCGGGCAATATCATCGACTACACCGTCAACGTCACCCGGCCGGACGACCCGCTGATGGAAGGCATTACCGATTTTCCCTACACCTCGGAGCAATATTACATGCATGTCGACCCCTCGAATGAGGTGCTGGCAACCACGACATTTACAGGCGAGCATGCCTACTGGATCAACGGCGTCGTGATGCCGGTCGTGTGGAAGCGAAAATACGGGGAAGGTCGCGTCTTTTATTCGTCGCTCGGTCATCAAGCCAAGGAATTCGGTGTGCCGCAGATGAAAACGATCTTCCGCCGCGGCGCCAACTGGGCGGCGCGTTGATCGTACACTACGAAACTCAAGACGGCGGTCGCCGCTGCCGTCTCACTCATATACGAGGCGCCATTCACAGGGCGCTTGGCTCAAGCATCTTTTCTTGAATGGATACAGACCTCTAACAAGTTCTGGTCAACGAGAAGCCCAGAATGCTAGGTGATTGAAAAAGGCGCATCATCGCTGAGAAAATATGGTGGAGTGTCCGAGAGTTTGCTTAAATAGAAGGTATGTCCCACAAAATTAATGTCCGGATACGAGGCCGTTTGCTGCTGCTACCCGTGCAAAGACAGCATGTATGGAAACTCATGGTCGGACTTGGCTATTAAAGGGAACCTAATATTAGGCGGGAGGTTCGGGATTTCATCACATGAAGAGATCAGGTTTTCGAGACAAAGTCATGTCTCCTGTTGGCACTACTGCGACATGACAGCCTTAGGCCCGAAGCGCACACTATATCATCAGCGACTTCGCCTTATGCCGAAAACGTTCTATCCAGCTATCCTGCGCCCTTCTCACAAGTTGCTTCGATCACGTCTAAGACGACGCCCTCAGCGAGGATCGTGTTTTCAATCATTCGAAGCGCACCATGGGCGTCGATAGTGACCGATCCTACTGAGGCGACACCGTCGGACGCCGCGCTGTAACTGGCAGCAATCACACCGTTCGATTCTATGATCTTGGTATCTGTTGGCCAATTCGATGAGATCCCTTCCATCTCTGGCGTCCCACTCCAGAGCATAGTGGAATTCCCAGGTAGTGCTTTATTTATGTCGAGGTGAAGCCTCGCAATTTCGGGAAAGGCTGTCGAGGTCGGTTCGGAGGAACGGAGAACGTATCGAATTTGCGTGAGATTTGCGCAAGTAAACTCAGCAGCTAGACTAGGCCACGAGAACAAAGCTGCGGAGAGGCCAAGAGTGATTTTCGAGACGTTTAGACCGGTCATAATATCCTCGCTGTCTGTCATTCAAAGCATGTCTTGCGTTCGAAGAAGTAGCCATCCCGAAGTCGGTCAATGTCTCCTAATGGCGCGAAGGAGCAATGATGTCTCTGAGGAATTATGCTCTCTCAGGCCTGCGATGACGATCGTTGCGCCTGAAAAGGCGACTGACAGGTGACCTTGGCGCCCGAAAGGCGCGAAAGTAAGTTGCTCAGAGCGGCCTTGATGAATCAAAGCGGTGGGCGAGCCGCACACTCCAACGGCTGAGTTACCATTTGGATGATGTATTCCTCTGCAGTCTTTTGATAATCGCGGGGGACCCCCTCCCCATACATCTCGCACACTGTTTCCGCCGCCCGTTGCTTCATCGCGCTTAAATCTTGTCTGAAAGCCGGGCTGGTTATCACCCCATGCTCGAGAAGAGCCAGGAGAACCGCTTCAAGAGCACTGATCCTTGCTGTGATGTCACTTAGTTCGGTAGCCATTTTTTTCCCTTCAATATCCAAGGCGGGCGTTGATTTTTCGCATCTGAGCTTTTTTCGTTTAGGGGTGGTGACCAATACGCTCGCCGCTAACATATCGACTGTTTACTTTAATCCGCCTTCTGGCCCGCTTTGTCCGGGTTACAGCCGTCGAGATCATCGAAGTTGCCCAGAACCCGGAGACCATCTTGTCGCTGACCACTCACGCCGAAGCTCGCAGTACATCTACACCCGGCTGATAAGCTTCCAGTCGACCTGGTCGATGTACGACAAGGCAGTCTTTTGCGCTGCCAAAGACGTACCGCCAACCGCATCGACAATACATACAGCTCGAGGTTCTTCCTGAAGCGCCTCGAGCGGCAGGAAGGCCAGGCAAGGATCAGTCCAAAGCCTTTTCATTAGCCTGCCTGTCCAAAGGCTTCACCGCCTGCTCGAACTCGCTGTCAGACCTGCTGTTGATTGAGGCTCGTTCATTGATTGGCTGATAGGCGACCACCTCATACAGTCCCTGGATCGGCCTCTTATCGCGCCGGGTCGCAACCTTCTCGGTCGAGTGGATTATGGGCAGGTTGTAATTCACTGCCGCCTTGGACCTGCTACAAGCAGCGCGTTTTCAAAGGTGAACAAAACTCAGCATCCATGTTACAGATAGGTTCACTCGCATTATAGGTTTCCTTGAGTTAAAAGCCGCGCTGAGGTCGCCGCGGAGCTGCTCTTTCGGATGCGGGCTAGAGTGTGCGCATACTCATGAATGCAGACTGTTCTCAAAATGGATAGGGTGGCGGTGCTGACTTGATGGTGACCCATTGCCAGTCGGTGAACAGCTCCCAATTTGCCGGGCCGCCGATCGATGTGCCATTTCCGGAAGCTCCAACGCCGCCAAAGGGATTACTGACGCCATCGCTCACCGTCTGGTCATTGATGTGGAGGATACCTGCATGGATGCGGTCGCCGATCGCCATGGCTCGTGAGACATCCTTCGAGATCACGGCGGCCGCCAGACCGTAGTCAGTGTCGTTGGCAAGAGAAACCGCTTCATCGTCGGTTGCGAAGGTCGTGACCACGGCGACGGGTCCGAAGATTTCTTCCTTGAACGCGGGCATTGCCGGTGTGACGTCGGCAAGCACCGTTGCCTCGAAGAAGAGGTCCCGAGCGCTTCCTCCGGCGCGCAGTGTGCCCCCCGCGGCAACGGTGTTCTTGACGAGCTTGAGGGCATGATCCCGCTGCCGAGCGTTGATCATCGGACCGATCGCTACTTCCTCCGTGTTCGGGTTACCGATCGGTAGACGGCTTGCCTTCTCGGCAAGCTGGCTGATGAACTCCTCGGCGATCGCTTCGTGGACGAGGACCCGGCCCGCGGACATGCAGATTTGTCCCTGGTGCAGCCACGTTGCCCATGATGCGTTCCGCAGCGCGAGGTCCATGTCTGCATCATCGAGGATGATGAGCGAATTCTTGCCGCCGAGTTCCAGGGAAACCTTCTTGAGGTTTCCGCTCGCCGTCCGCCCCACCATGCGGCCAGCCCCGGTCGATCCCGTAAACTGGATCATCGCAATTATGGGATCGATACAAAGGGCCTCTCCGGCCGCGTCATCGCCCGGGAGAACCTGGAGCACACCTTGCGGCAGGCCGGCCAGTTCGAATAGGCGAGCGATGATGAAGCCACCGCAGATGGCGGTGCGCGGATCGGGCTTCAGAACGACAGCGTTGCCGACAGAAAGGGCGGGCGCAACGGCGCGCATGGCCAGATAGAGCGGAAAATTGAATGGCGAAATAATACCGACGACACCGAGCGGCCGGCGACGGGCCAGATTGAGATTTCCGCCTTCGCTGGGCAACACCAGTCCTTGCGATTGGTGCGGCATGGCGCCCGCAAGCTGAATAGCCTTCATTGAGATCGACAGCTCGAATTCGGCCTTGGCCTTAACCGAGCCGCTTTCCCGCACGATCCAACTGACGATGTCGTTCCAGTGGTTCCGGCAGAGTTCGGCGACCTTGTAGAATACCGCTGCGCGGTCGTCCGCGGAAGTTAACGCCCATCGTCGCTGCGCCGCTTGGCCTGCGCATGCCGCCACGGTGATCTCGTAAGGGCGTGCCATGCCAACCTTGCCGAGTTTTTGTCCCGTTGCCGGTTCCACCGCATCGACCGATTGTGACGCCGCTCGCCAGCTGTCGAAAAAAAGCTGACCGGAGAGATGATCGTTCGCATTAAAAAGACTGGCCGACATTGGGTCCTCGGGCTATTTGAAGGAAGGCGAAAATTGAGCCGGTCGCACAAAGCCGCTCAGCGGGCTTTCGTTGGATCCGGCCTTCAGCGAAAAACTCGCGAGCACGCAGCCTGACGAAACTCGTTCCTCCGGTATGCAGTGGATCGATAGTTTTGGCGACGTGCCCAGGTGGCATGAAAAGCTGGCGGGTAGGGCCGGTTAGGGACCGAAAGACCGACAGTTGCAGGCCCTCGATGAATTTCGAGCCTGCTCGACGAAGAAAGACGCGCTCCAATCCGAGGAATGACCCGTCGATCCAAAGCAGTCATCGCTCGTGCCGGGCGTTGAACCGTCCCTTTCCGACCGCGAAATCAATCGCACCACAGGACAACCGTAAATCCTTCAATTCGACGTCGCCGAGAGCCCTCAAACGCCGTCCAGCACGGCAGTTCTCATGGCATTTAGGAACGGCGTTCAAGCGTCCAACTACATATTTCATGGAGCTTTCCTCCGACGCTGCCGACGATGCGTAGTATTTTCGAGAAAGTGTTTCATCATGATTGCGAATTCACCTTTGTTCGTCTCAACGGCAACCATCTGAGGCCTGGGCTTGGTGCCTCTCTGGCTTGTGCCAAAGAAGGGCAAGTCCGCATGCGCGGATAACGCTGGAGTGTGGCCCCTCGCGTCGGCCAGCCACTGCGGCGTCGGTGCGCCTTTATCCATGAGTTCTTTCGACACGATACGATTCCATGAAGCTTGATGAGCCTATGATTGGGACACGGGTCGCTGCGGTGTCCAAGCGCAGAAAAACGAAGTCATGCAACCAGGATCGTAGACGGCGCTATGAACTCATGTGGGAATGATCATCTTGGCTTTCGCGCATGTCGAAACGCTTGCCGTAACTCGCTAACAAGGACGGCTGGCTGTTCCCAGCCAGGAAAATGTCCTCCGCTCTCCATCTCGTTCCATGAGATAAGGTTAGAAAACCTCCTCGCCGCCCATCGCCTTGCTATCGGATACGGCTCGCCCGGGAACAATGAACAGGCCGTTGGAACGGAGACAGACCTAGAGTTCTCTTCTTGTGCATCGGATGGGCGAGATCTTGCAGCCTCCCAATACCAGCGGGCGGAGGACGCTCCTGTTGCCGTGAACCAATAGAGCGCAATGTTATCGACCTGCCGCTCCACGCTGACGCCGCTGTCTGCACCCGCGAAGGCCGCAACCTTCTCGCTGAGCCAAGCCGCCAACCCGGCCGGTGAGTCCACCAGCGAATAACCTAACGTTTGCGGTCGCGTGCTCTGCAACAGCGCGAAGGGAACCTCCTCCTTCAGAAAGTAACGACGCTTTTCGAGCATCTGCATCTCAGCAATGTCTGTTGTGAGGTAATCTTCAGGCAGCGGCGAAGCGAAGGGCATTGTCAAATGGAGACCGAAGACCCTCTCTGGGACTAGACGGGCGAGTTCGATACTCACGGATGCGCCCCAATCGCCCCCATGCGCTGCGAACCGTTGATAGCCGAGGACGGTCATCAAATGAGCCCAGGCTCTGGCCGTTCGCTGCGGGGTCCAACCGGTCTCCTGAGGGCGATCGCTGAAACCGAAGCCTGGAAGGGACGGGACGACGACGTTAAAGGCGTCCTCTGCTGTGCCGCCGTGGGCGGCGGGATCGGTGAGCAAGTCTACAACGCCTTCGAATTCGAGTACGGATCCCGGCCAGCCATGGGTGAGGATCAAAGGGATCGCTGTTGGCTCGGAGGATTTAAGATGCCAGAAGGAGATGTTCAGGCCATCAATATACGCCTTAAACTGACCAATCGCGTCGAGCCGGCTTTCCAATTTCCGCCAATCATGCGACCGCCAGGTGCGGAGGATCATCTGAAGATTGTTCAGCTTAACTCCCTGGCTCGCATCCTGAACCGTCTCCAGTTCCGGGAGTCGTGTCTGATCGAGCCGCGTATGGAGATCTTTGATTTGTTCGTCAGAGGCCCTGAAATTAAGAGAGGAAATGGGAAACATGCTTGTCCTCTCACCATCGGTCTCGAGCCACGTTCGGGCAATCCACTGTTTTCCTAACGCAGTCGAGACGTGGGATTTGATCCGTTTTCGGGAACCGAGACGCGCTCGCGCTGTATTTGGCTGAAAATGAACACAAAGGCCTTAGGGGCCGGCATCAGGCGGCTGCAGACCTTGCGGTCGGGACTTCCGAGATCGTCTTCAGAACCTGGGACGCGATCTGGTAGGGGCAACCCTGCGAGTTCGGACGACGGTCTTCGAGGTAACCCTTGTAGCCGTTGTTCACGAAGGAGTGCGGAACGCGGATCGAAGCGCCGCGGTCGGCAACGCCGTAGGAGAACTTGTTCCACGGAGCCGTCTCGTGCTTGCCGGTCAGGCGCATGTGGTTGTCCGGACCGTAAACGTCGATATGGTCCTGCAGGTTCTTTTCGAACTGGCCCATCAGGGCTTCGAAATAGTCCTTGCCGCCAACTTCGCGCATGAACTTGGTCGAGAAGTTGCAGTGCATGCCCGAGCCGTTCCAGTCGGTGTCGCCGAGCGGCTTGCAATGGAACTCGATGTCGATGCCGTACTGTTCCGTCAGACGGAGCAGGAGGTAACGGGCCATCCAGATCTGGTCGGC
>NZ_FOKM01000026.1 GCF_900111905.1 Rhizobium sp. NFR07
GTTCCGCCGCGTTCGTAGCGCCTCTCCCAATCGGCAATACTGCTCTTGTTGCGGATGTTGAAAACCGCCGCAGCCTGACGATGGGAAAGCCCATCTTCCCATATCCGATGAAGTACCGATAGCTTGAACTCGGCATCGTAGCGGCTGAACTTCTTCTCCAGCCCCGAAAGACCGTGAGCCGCATGGATTGCCACCCACTTGCGAACCGTCGAATGATCAATCCCGAACCGAGTGCCGATCGCACGGAAACCATCCGTACCACCCGCATAGGCAGACACCACCGACTGCTTGAACGATATGCTGTATCTAGACATGCAAAACCCCGAAAAGTTGGGTCCAACTTTCCGGGGTCAGTTCACATCGCTGCGAGGGCTTTTTCTTTGTCCGTCGATCCGGGCGGCGCATGAGCCCCGCCCGCATATTCGGTGTCAGGCGGTCTTATGACCCTCGAGACCGTAGTAGAGAATGTAGACGTAGCAGATAACCGGCATGAGGAAGGCAAGGTGGATGCCGATCGTATCCGCCAGGCCGCCCATGACGACCGGCAGGATGGCGCCGCCGACGATGGCGAGGCACAGGATGCCGGAGCCCTGGCTGGTGTGGCGGCCAAGACCCTTCAGCGCCAGACTGAAGATGGTCGGGAACATGATCGAGTTGAACAGGCCGACGGCCAGGACCGCCCACATGGCAAGCTTGCCGCCGGCAAATACGGTGAGCAGCAGCAGGACGCCTGCGAGCAGGGCGTTGAAGGCGAGCGCCTTGCCGTCGTCGATGTAGCGCATCGCATAGGCGCCGATGAAGCGCCCGACCATGGCGCCACCCCAGAAATAGGCGACGTAATGGGCGGCTTCGGATTCCGGCATGTTGGCAATCGTCGGCTCGGCCAGATAGTTGACCAGGAAGCTGCCGATCGACACTTCGGCGCCGACATAAACGAAGATGCCGACAGCGCCGAGAACCAGGTGGCGGTAGGACCAGGCGGAGGCGCGCTCGTCACCGGCCGAGGCCACTTCTTCCTCTTCGACATGCGGCAGCTTCAGCGCCGCGAAGATGGCGGCAAGAACCAGGAAGGCGATTGCGAGAAGCATGTAGGGGAAGCGGACGGCGTCGGCTTCCGCCAGGCGCATGGCTTCGAGCTGCTCGCCCGTGGCGCTCTGGATGTCACCGGTTGCGGCGGACAGGATCAGGAAGGCGCCGAACAGCGGCGCAATCGTCGTGCCGAGCGAATTGAAGGCCTGGGTGAGCGTCAGGCGGCTTGCGGCCGTCTCAGGCGCGCCGAGCTCGGTGACATAAGGGTTGGCTGCGACCTGGAGCACTGTCACGCCGGTCGCCAGAACGAAAAGCGCGCCGAGGAAGAGTGCATAGACGCGGTAGGCGGCGGCCGGGATGAAGAGCGCGCAGCCGATGGCGGCGATCAAGAGGCCGACGACGATGCCCCACTTGTAGCTGATGCGCTTGACCAGCGCGCCGGCGGGCAGAGACACGATGAAATAGGCGCCGAAGAAGCACAGCTGGATGAGCATCGACTGCGTATAGTTCAGCGAAAATACGTTCTTCAGATGTGGGATCAGAATGTCGTTGAGGCAGGTAATGAAGCCCCACATGAAGAACAGGGAGGTCAGTGCGACCAGGGCGAATGTGTAGTTGTTGGCGCCTGCAGAGGCCGAAACGCCTCCGGTCTTGACGCTGCTATTGGAGAAACTAGCCACTTTGAAATCCTCAGACTAACTCGATGCAGCCAATGCTGCACTGCGGCAAAAACATGCCGCCTATGCGGCTATATGTTGCAGCTGCTAACAGTTGGAAAGGGCGACGGCTCGGGTTGAGCCGTGTTCACAGTGGATAAGGCCTAGTCATTGATGCCGGTGTGTCTGCGCGTCGCGCATGGCGCAAGCCGTCGGAAAGCGGTGCATGAAACATTCGTTCGCCGAAAGCGTGCCGATCGACAATATGCGAACGATATTCGTGCTTTAGTGGCAATATGTAAGGACGCTCGCCTAAATTTACGGCACTGGAAAAACTATCGGTCGAGAGTTCGCGCGATGTCGCATGGCTTGAGTTCACGGAAACGTGAACGGATCAGCGCTTCACCGTCAGGCCTACGCCGGCGCGGACGATGTCTTCATTCGATTCACCGCCTGTCGTGCGCTCGTATTCCAGGTCGGCCGTCATATCGAGATAACGATTGATGCTCCAGGTCAGGCCGGTGCCGACGATCCAGGTGACGTCGTTATCGCTGGAATCCTGGAAGTCGCGGAAGGTGGTGGCGCCGGTGAGCCTTGCAACAAGGTTGTCTCGCACCTCGCGGGCAATCGCCGAGTTCAGCTGATATTCGACCCAGCCGCTTTCGCCCGGCGCGGTGGCATCCTGCATGGCGGTGCGCAGGCCAAGATCGACGTCAGTGCCGCGTTGGGGCGACCAGCGGACATTGCCATCCAGGGTGAAGGCATCGACGGCGTCGAGGCGGGCATCCTCGTAGGCGACGCGCTGATAACCGCCGGCGATCTCGCCGCGCATCTTCTCGCCGAGATCGAATTCGACGCCGAGACGGCCGGCATAGGTATCGGACGAACGTGCAAAGCCGGCGCTGTCGCGGCGGCGGTCATAGAAGGTGTGGCCATAGGCGATCTCGGCAAACGGGATGAGTGCCGGGGACAGTTCGTAACCGAGGCGCAGCCGGCCATCGATGCCGGTGCGGTTGCGGTCCTTCATGCTGACGACTGTGCCATCGGACAACTTGCCGTCCGTATAGATCGAGCGTGTGGCGCCGATGGCGGCCAAGCCGTGGATACGCCCGACTTCGCGCTCGATCGATGCGCCGCCGGTAAATTCGTGGATGCCCGCCTGTTCAGCATTGCCGCCGAGCGAGTTCGGATCGGAGACATCCTCGCGCTCGAAACTGTAGCCTGCGGTCAGGTGTGCCTCGGTGTCGTCGGCGAGATCGAGGCGCAGGTCGGCATTGAGGTTGGCTTCCGGATCGGTGTCGTCCTGGTTGCCCTTGAGATTGCGCTCATAAATACCTTCGCCGGTGACGGTCAGCGCGTGGCGCGACCAGTCGGATGTCAGGGTGCCGCGAATGCCGGTGGCGAGGTAATGGCGGGTGTCGCGCGAACCGTTGGTGCGTGTGCTCTCGGTGTTGATGCTCTGGCTGACCGAAGGGCGCAGCATGAACGTGCCCATGCGGATGCCGGTCGGATCGACCTGTTGTCGCGGGGCTTCCTGCTGATCGATCGGCTCGGCACCGGGATCGAGATCCTCGGCATAGGGCTGGTTGAGGTCGTCTTCGTAGGGGCGCTCCCGAAGCGCTGCTGCGGCAGGGGCATTCTCCTGCCCCTCGGGCTGCTGGTCCGCGGTCGGCGCATAGGGATCCGTCGCGCCGAACACCTGCGGGCCGGACTGCTGAACGCCCGTCTGGGATGTGCCAGGCTCCGTCTGGGTGCCCCGGGTGACGGTGGATGCGCCGGGCGTTCCGAGCTGCGTATCGGGAAGCGCGGGCAGGGGGCTGGAATTGGTCGGAAACAGGTTCTGCGCACCGGCCGAGACACCACAGGACAGGGCCGCAAGAGTGACAGCGAGGCCAAAAGCCTTGCGTCTCCCTCGCCGGGTCGTGCCTGTCTTGGTGTCGATCGTCATGGAATGTCCGGCAAGCTCAAATACTTACCCAAACGTAAAGGGTTTCGTTTTGCATACACGATAGATTTCCCGATAAGTGCATGTAAGTAAACGATTTTATTTGCGTCAGGGCGTTCGCTAATACTCTATTAGGAGAGGGTTATTTTATGGTTAACAGGTGGTGAAAACGTACTAACAAACCCTTCTTGCACTATCCGTTTGAATTCGATGGAAATAGCTTCGATGAGCAGCCGCAAGTTGACGAAGTGCAATTTCGAGGGTGGGCAAAATTGAGGGTATCAAGTTCAACACGATCTCTCCGAGCGCTTAGCAACAAAAGCTGGAGAGCGCCAAGATCGAGCGAATTGATGCCGGGTACGTTAAAGCAGTCTACAGCGCGTTACGGCTACAGATAATCCTGCCCGATCTGGCGGTCGTGAGTGGCAATAACGAAGTAGTTTTCGCGCTCCCGGTTGTTGCATGCTTCGTAAACCGCTTTCGTCTCCGCTACATGCTACGATCTGGCCGGGGCATATTCGTAGGAGAAAGCGTTACGGTCTCGGCATTTCGAAGAGATCTTCGTGAATTTCCGCCCGTAGGTTTGGTTCATCATCTTTGAAGCGTGGACGTGTGCGGTTGCCATCAAGGAAGCCAAAACGATCAAGAATCATGAAGCCAAGGATGACGGCGCCGATAACGCATATGCCGCCGATCACTGCCTTGAAAAATGTATGAAGGTATTGGTCAAGCGCGTAATTGATGCCGACTGCTACTGCGAATCCTGTGCCACCGGTCGAGCCAATAAAGGCGAGAACTTTGATCATGACCCAAGCTGCGCCAAGACCAGAAGTATAATCGGCGTCACGTGGAGAACCTAAACCCTTGATCGTTCCCTCCACACGGGCAGCGCGTCGTTTCCCAGTGTGAAGACAACTCAACTTGAAGCCCTGCCGAGCATCGAGGTAGTCAAAGTTGATGAAGATATTTCGGTCATCGCTAATTTCGATCCTCGCATTGTTTGCGGGAGCGCTCATGTCCGTCAGCGACGCGGATATGATTTGGGTCTCTATCGGCAGTGTCAAACGTAGTTTGTCGGCTGGTGCGATGTCATTATGGTCGAGAGTTTTTCCGGCGTCATTCCAGAACGTCATCGTTGTCTTAGTAAGCCGAGGGATGACATGCCCTTCAAAGCGTATTTCAAGCCTTTCGTTGTAAATTTCATCGGTAGCACCGATAATAGTTGTGTCCGAGCGCGTGTAGAGAAAGCGCCGCGCGACTCGGCTTTTCAAAAGCGACCAAAGCGCAAGCGCCGTGCCGACGAAGCCAATAAGAAAATTAAGGTTTTCGTAGGTGAAAACCGCAGACGCATAAGCCCACATTAGTCTGCGTACTCTCTCCTCAAGGAAGTCAGTGAGGCGCAGTGCCCGTCCTCTACCGACAGCATCACATTTTCGGAAATTCCTTGAGATTTGAAAAGTCTTTGGGTGAGTGTTCGCTGCGACTGAAAGGTGTGGGCGGCATTTTTCAACTGTTTTCTTCGCTGCGAGCAATATTCGTTACATAGATTCTCAACAACTGTTGATCGGATAGCACGGAGGCATAGGTAGATCGCAATGCAGATCGAATACGCCAAGCTTGTCAGGGATGGCGCATTTTAGCGAAACGATTGCTTTGTCGAAATATCGTGGTGTCAGGTTAGCCAGCGACGGCGGTAGACTCGTTACGAACCGCAGTTCCATCTGGCGATTGGAGCCGGACGGCAGCTGGCGTATGGTCTTTCACCAGGGCACGCCAGCCGCCTGATCGAATTACTTCTCCCGGTAAAACACCATGCCGCCGTGATGCAGCGTGTCGTTATCGACGAAGGTGCCGTCGGCGGTGAAGCCGGTGTCGTCCCAGTAGTCGATATGGCTGCCGGTGACGAGATAACGGCCCTGGTAGGCGCTCCGGCGCGTGCCGCGGGCCTCGTCATAGCGGCCGGTGGGTAGCAATTCCTGGCGGATGCGGCCGTCGCCGGTCACCCACATGCCGAGATAGGGATGGTTTTGAGGCTGTGCGGCCTGGGTCTGAGTTCTATTGGACATGGTGTCCTCTGCCTTTGCGATATGGGCCACCGCGCCGAGAGACGCGGCGGTTGCGATGATAATGGTGACGATGATCAGGAGGGGATTGCTCATGGTTTCGTCTCTCCATTTTCGGTCTCGCGCCGCTCCTCGAAGAGCTGCGACAGGACCTGGGAGGCGGCGATCGCCTTCGGGAAGCCGGCCGGCACCGTCACCATGTAGATGACCTCCTTGAGCTCCTCCTCCGACACGCCGATGTTGAGCGCATAACCGGCATGGATCTTCATGTAGGCCGTCTCGCCAATCGCGGCGAAGGCGGCGATTGCAGCGAGCTGACGCGTGCGGTTGTCTAGACCGGGGCGCGACCAGACGTCGCCGAGCGCATAGGCTTCCGTCGCCTCGGCAAGGAAGGGGAATTCCCTTCGCATGCCTTCGAGCGTCGGCTGCGTCATGCCGTTGTTGAGGCCGCGGATGACCGCGGCCCCACGCTCCCGCCGCTCATCGGTCGCCTGGGCAACAGCGACCTCTGGTGCAAGGCCAAGAAACGTGGCGGTACCCACCGCAGCGACATTGGATACGACCTGGGATCGGATCTGTTGAAACATGATGGTCTCCTCTTGCTGGCTTGTCGGTTAGCTCCCGGTCAGAACGCGGCCCGCGTTGGGCGCACGACGATCTCGTTGACGTCGACATCCTCGGGCTGCTCGATGGCGAAGCGGACGGCGCGGCCGATGGCGTCGGGCGTGAGCGCGATGGCGCGATAGGTCTTCATGCCTTCGATCGCGGTCGGATCGGTGATCGTGCTGGCAAGCTCGCTTTCCACCACGCCCGGATGGATGCAGGTGACCCGCAGCTTGTCGTTTTCCTGCCGCAAGCCATCGGAAATCGCACGCACCGCATATTTGGTGGCGCAATAGACCGCTGCAGTCGGGGAGACGACGAGCGCGCCGACGGAAGCGATATTGATGATCTGGCCCGAACCGCGCTCGGTCATTTCCTGAAGGACTGCGGCGACACCGTAGAGCACGCCCTTGATGTTGACGTCGACCATGCGATCCCATTCGTCGACCTTCAGTGAGGCCATGGGCGAGAGCGGCATGACGCCGGCGTTGTTGACGATGACGTCGATCCGTCCGAACTCCTTTCGCGCGGCGTCGGCGAAGGCTGCGACATCGGCTCGGTCGGTGACGTCGACCTTGCGGGTCATGACCTTGCCGCCGGCCTTGCGGATCTCTTCAGCGACTTCTTCCAGCCGATCGGTGCGGCGGGCGCCGAGCACAACGGTCGCACCCGCCTTGGCGAGTTCATGGGCGATGCCGACGCCGATACCGCTCGACGCGCCGGTGATGAGAACAACCTTGTCCATGACTTTCTCCTCTTGTTTTCCGCCTCATTGCGGTTGCCAGGAAGATATGTCTGGAGCATTGTTGCGATAAGCCGCCTATTCGTTCATGCGGCGGTAAGGATCGCTAACCAATGCTGCCGGACTTCAATGCGCTCGCCGTCTTTGCCCTTGTCGCGGAGGAGAAGAGTTTTCGCGCCGCTGCCGACCGGATGGGGGTCACCCGCTCGGCCGTCAGCCAGACGATCCGCAAGCTCGAGGAGACGCTCGGCATTGCGCTTGTCAGCCGTACCACCCGCAGCGTGGCGCTGACCGAGGCAGGCGAGCGGCTTTATGCCGAAGCGGCGCCGGCGCTCGTCGACATGCAGGGCGCGATCGAGGCGGCGGCGAACCTTCGCGGGCTGCCGCGAGGCAGGCTGACGCTCGCGGTGTCGTCGATTGCCGACAGCTTCCTCTCCGGTCCGCTTCTGGCATCCTTTCTGGAAGACAATCCCGACGTGAAACTGCATGTCACCGTGACCGACGAGGAATTCGATATCGTCGCGGAAGGCTATGATGCGGGTGTCAGGCTGGGGGAGGTGATCGCCCAGGACATGATCGCGGTGCCCGTCTCGGGCGAGCAGCGTCAGTTGGCCGTGGCATCGCCGGATTATCTCGAACGGTTCGGCAGGCCGCGCCATCCGAGCGAGCTCGCGAGCCGCCGCTGCATCGGCTGGCGCCGGGCGGCGAGCGTTGCGCCCTATCGCTGGGAGTTCGAGGAGGATGGCCGGGAATTCTCGGTGGCGGTGGCGGACACGATCACGACCACCGACATGGCTTTGATGATCAACCTAGCCATCGCCGGTGCCGGGATCAGCTTCGGCATGGAGGACAGTTTTCGCCCGGCCATCGCGCGCGGGGAGCTGGTGCCGGTGCTTGAAGAATTCTGCCCGCGCTTTGCGGGCTTCTACCTTTACTATCCGAGCCGTCGCAACATGGCGCCGAAGTTGAGGGCGCTGGTGGAGCATTTGCGCAGTTTTCGCCAGGCGGCGGGGTAGGGACTTTCTTGGCAGGCGGATATGCGGCGGTGGATTTCGCAGTCCGCGCTTCAAACGCTGCTGCTGCGGTGCTATGCGCTGCTCGACCCCGGCCCCGGCTGCCGGCAATAGAGCGTGAACAGGGTATGGAGTGAAGCAGGTGAGGGACATGGAGCAGAATTCCTCTGCCTATATTCTCTTCCGCGACGACCTTGCCCGGACATCCCGCCTGCTTGCCGACCCGATCGAGATCGTGGTTGCGCGGACCGTGGATGAGGTTATCCCGGCGCTGCAAAGGCTCGAGGAACACCGAAAGTCCGGCAAGTGGCTTGCCGGATATCTCGCCTATGAGGCCGGATTTGCCTTCGAGGAGAAGCTTGTGCCGCTGGCACCAGTCGGCCGCGAAACGCCGCTCATCTGCATGGGCGTGTTCGATGCGCCCTGCGAGGAGAGCGATCCGAGACTTTTCCCTCCCGACGAGCCCGTGTCGAGGGGCATGCTGAGCGAGCCATGCGCGGCCTGGGACGAACAGACCTATGCCTCGCGCTTCGGCGTGCTGCATGACCACCTGCGCAAGGGCGACTGTTTCCAGGGCAATCTCACCATGCCGATTACGGCACGCTGGACGGGTGACGCGAAAACCCTGTTCTGGTCGTTGATCGAGCGGCAGCCGGTGCGCTACGGCGCGCTTGCCGAACTCGGTGGGCTCGCCGAACCCGGAAGCCCGGCGGTCGTCTCGCGCTCGCCGGAACTGTTTTTTTCCGTCGATGAAGAGGGCTGGATCGAGACCCATCCGATGAAGGGGACGGCTGCCCGTGGTGCGTCGCCTGCCGAAGACGAGGCAATCAAGGCCGGCATGCTGGCGGACGAGAAGACGCTGGCGGAAAACCGGATGATCGTCGACCTCTTGCGCAACGACATCTCGCGCATCACCGAGGCCGGCACGCTTTCGGTACCGAAGCTCTTCGATATCGAGACCTATCCGACGGTGCATCAGATGGTCAGCCATGTGCGGGCGAAGCTTCTGCCGGAGGCGGGTTTGCCGGAGATCATGCGGGCGCTGTTTCCCTGCGGGTCGATCACCGGGGCGCCGAAGCTCAGTGCCATGACGATATTGCAAAAGCTGGAAGCTGGACCGCGCGACGTCTATTGCGGCGCTATCGGCTGGTGCGATCCGGCGGGGCGGATGCGGTTTTCGGTGGCGATCCGCACGATCAGCCTTTTTTCCGACGGGCGGGCGGTCTTCAATGTCGGCGGCGGCATCGTGTTCGATTCGGTGCAGGAAGCGGAATATGAGGAGTGCCTGCTGAAGGCGCGGTTCGCGGTGGGGGACCAATGGATTTCTCGTTGATCGAGACGATGCGCTGGACGCCCGATCAGGGCTTCATCCGGCTGGAGCAGCACCTGAGACGGCTTTCCCGTTCCGCCGATGCGCTCGGCTTTCGTCAGGCGAAGGATGTCGAAGGTCTGCTGAAGCAGGCGGTCGGGGGCGAGGAGGCGATGCGCGTGCGTCTCGTCATGTCGTTCCGCGGTACGGCCGAGGTGACGGCGGTGCCGTTTTCCCTGCAGGGTGACGACACCGTCTGGAAAATCAGGATCGGTGCGACGAAGCTCAAGTCCGACGACCCGCTCTATCGCCATAAGACATCGCGCCGCGAACCCTACGAGGCCGCCCGGGCGGAATTTTCCGCCGACGATGTGGACGAGGTCCTGCTCACCAACGAGCGCGGCGAACTCTGCGAGGGGACGATCACCAACCTGTTCGTCGAGGATCAGGACGGCATCCTGATGACGCCGCCGATCAGCAGCGGCATCCTGCCCGGCGTGCTTCGGGCAGACCTGATCCGCGAGCATCGCGCGAAAAGCGCGGTGCTGACGCCGGATGTGCTGAACGAGGCGAGCAAGGCCGTGCGAAAAATCTTCGTCGGCAATTCGTTGCGCGGGCTGATCAGGGCTGAACTGGTTTAGGAGTTCTGCTCCTTCTCAAACGCCGCCGTGGCGAAACACGGCCAGTTCCGCGCCCTTTGCCTGCGCGTCCTGCAGCATGGCTGCGAAACTATCGACAAGATGTTCGACATCGTCTGGATAGAGTTCGCCGAATACGTCCGGCTGTTTCTTGTAGAGCCCGGTTGTCGCTTTGCGGATATCGCCGAGTGTCTTTAGCTCGCCGAATGCGATGGTCACCTTTTGCCGGTCGAAATAATACTGCCCTGTCACGTCGTCCCAGGCGTCGATCGGCACCGGAATACGCACCTCCTTGCCCCATGCAAGGATGTCGAGCGCTTCCGCCAGCGAGGGCAGACCGAGCGCCGTGACCGGTCCGATGTAATCCTCTGTAAAGCGCATGAGCGTTGTTCCGTCGTTATCGAGCCGCGTGCCGTAGGTGGCAAACAGCATCTCGGTCGCAAGTGCCACATGCCAATGGTATTTTTCGATCCTCTTGTTCGCGAGGATACGGTCCAATCCGTCTGCAACGCGCTCGCGTCCCTCGTCGCCGCCGAATTGGGAGACGATCGGCGCCGTTTTTTCCAGCACATGCGCCTTGATGGAAGGATCGTTCGATCCGAAGGCGCCGGAAATCGTCGCGGTTCCGGCAATGACATAGGCTGCGAGCGTAAATTCGGTCATTCCCGCGGAACTCCCTGCAATGAATGATGAAAATGTCTCAGTCAGTTTCTAGTGCGCTGGGACGATGTTCCAAGAGGCAAGCACGAACACGCGGAGATTGACAGGGGCCGGTCGCGACGTCAGCCTGTGCCGCATGACGCTCGCCTACACCCCCTATGACGGCTCGTCGAAGCCCTTCACCATCGGCCTCCTGCAACTGGAGCCGGAGCGCTGGATCGAGCCGGACGGCGATCTCAACGAGCAGGTGCTGCTGAAGCGTTCGCTTGTCGCGCAGCATGGCGAGCTTGTTCTGCGGGCGGAGGCGGGAACCGAGGAGGCGCAGCAGGAGGTTCTCGATCTGCTCTGCGACTATCTGCCGGCTTATCATCCGGACAGTTACCGGGCGGACGCCAACCACATTGTGGTTGCGGGGGGCGACACCGATATTGCCGACGAGAGCATGATGCCGCTGCATCGTGCCGGACTTCTGGTTCAGGACGATCTGGTCATCATGCGCAAGGGCGATAATGGCTGGCGGATCGCGGCTGCCTTCCTCGCCTTTCCATCCTCCTGGCATCTGTCGGAAAAGTTCGGCCTGCCGATGGACGAGGTGCATGCCCATGTACCGGGTTTCGAAGGCGGCAGCCGCAATGCGGGTCTCATCAACCGCATGTTTGACAATCTGGCGCCGGGGCGGATCGTCGTGCGCTGGAACTGGTCGGTCAACTGGTCCCATGCGCTCTACCATCCGAATGCCAAGTCGGCGGAGGAGAAACGCGGCGTGCCGGCGGAAAGGGCGTTCATCCGGGTGGAGCGGCAGACATTGCGCAAGCTGCCGATATCCGGCGACATCCTCTTCACCATCCGCATCTATCTCGACCCGGTCGCCGCCATTCTCGCACAGCCGAACGCCAGGGAACTGGCCACGTCAATGGCCGACCAGCTGGAGGCGATGTCGGATGCCGAGACGGCCTATAAGGGACTGACCGAGAAGCGGGCGGAAATGGTCGCGCTGCTTCGCAAAACGGAAGGCGTTAAGACTGCAGCGCGATAGTGCCTTGTCCTTGCCGTGATCGTGGAACAAGCACTTTATTGTGACGGATTTTTATGATCTAGGCCGCGCATCAAACACGCATTGAAATACTCGTCACACTGGCCGGTTATGCGTGAAAGCCTGGCTGCGGGTTTTAAAGAGCAGTCGATTATTAGGGAGTATGACATGTCGGATACCAACTACCCGGTTTACGCCGAAATCACCGGCCCGGTCGTGATGATCGGCTTCGGTTCGATCGGCCGCGGCACGCTGCCGCTGATCGAGCGCCATTTCAAGTTCGACAAGAGCCGGATGGTGGTCATCGACCCGCGCGAAGAACCGTCCGACATGGAAATCCTGAAGAAGCACGGCGTCCGTCACATCAAGGAGCATGTGACCAAGGACAATTACAAAACGCTGCTGAAGCCGCTTCTCGACGACGGCAAGGGTGGCCAGGGTTTCTGCGTCAACCTGTCGGTCGATACCGGCTCGCTCGACCTGATGAAGCTGTGCCGCAAGCTCGACGTTCTCTATATCGACACGGTCGTCGAGCCGTGGCTCGGCTTCTACTTCGACAAAAGCATGAAGAATTCCGAGCGCACCAATTATGCGCTGCGCGAAACCGTGCGCCATGAAAAGAAGAAGAACCCGGGCGGCACCACGGCCGTTTCCACCTGCGGCGCGAACCCGGGCATGGTCTCGTGGTTCGTCAAGCAGGCGCTGGTCAACCTCGCCAACGACACGGGTGTCAAGTTCGACGAGCCGGATCAGAACGATCGCGAAGGCTGGGCCAAGCTGATGAAGAAGCTGGGCGTCAAGGGCGTCCACATCGCCGAACGCGACACCCAGCGCACCAAGCATCCGAAGCCGCTCAACGTGTTCTGGAACACGTGGTCGGTCGAAGGCTTCATCTCGGAAGGCCTGCAGCCGGCCGAACTCGGCTGGGGCACGCACGAAAACTGGATGCCGAAGAACGCCAAGAAGCACAAGAAGGGCTGCAAGGCCGCCATCTACCTGGAGCAGCCGGGTGCCAACACCCGCGTTCGCACCTGGTGCCCGACGCCGGGTCCGCAATACGGCTTCCTCGTCACCCATAACGAGTCGATCTCGATCGCCGATTACTTCACCGTCGAGAAGGACGGCGAAGTCGTGTATCGCCCGACCTGCCATTATGCCTATCACCCGGCAAACGATGCGGTTCTGTCGCTGCACGAAATGTTCGGCAATGGCGGCAATCAGCAGCCGGTCCTGCACGTTCTCGACGAGGACGAACTGGAGGACGGCGTCGACGAACTCGGCGTGCTGCTCTACGGCCACGAGAAGAATGCCTACTGGTACGGTTCGCGCCTGTCGCTGGAAGAAACCCGCCGCATCGCCCCTTACCAGAACGCTACCGGCCTGCAGGTGACCTCGGCGGTTCTCGCCGGCATGGTCTGGGCGCTGGAAAATCCGAAGGCCGGCATCGTCGAGGCCGACGAGGTGGACTACAAGCGCTGCCTGGAAGTGCAGACGCCTTACCTCGGCCCGGTCGAAGGCCATTACACCGACTGGACCCCGCTCGAAGGTCGCCCGGGCCTCTTCCCGGAAGACATCGACGAAAAGGACGCCTGGCAGTTCAAGAACATCCTGGTTCGTTAAGCGGACGCGGACGTTATTTTCTGTGTACTCGGGAGACGCTCGCCATCCGGCGGGCGTTTTCTATGGAAACAGCCTGTCGCACTACTGTACAAGCCTACGCCTTGCCATACATGAAGCGGCACGCCATGCTCTACACCGAGGCATGACCGACCGAATCGCGGGAGATAGATCATGAATTTCAAATTGGGCCTCGTGCTCGTCGCCGCAGCCAGCCTGAGCGCCTGCGTGTCTTCGCCGCCGCCTCGTCAGATGGCCGCTGCTCCGCGTCCGCAGGGCGTCGAGGGCAGCTGGGTCGATCCGAACGGGATCGTTTCGACCTTCCAGGGCGGCACCTTCAACACCCGCGCCAGCGACAGCAACGCGCTACTCGCGTCGGGCAACTACACGACACTGTCGCCGACGCTGGTCGAGATCAACATGACCTCGCTGGTGCGCAAGACGCAGTCGCGGGTAAACTGCTCGCTGGTCTCGCCGAGCCAGCTGAACTGCACGCAGGACAGCGGTGCCCAGTTCTCGTTGACGCGTCGCGGCTGAACCACCCATTCCTTTCGATCTTCACGGAAACCCCGCGCGAGCGGGGTTTTCGCGTTATGGGCGTAAAGTTGCGCGTGGCACCCTTGTCATATTTGCCTTGAAACCGATTTTGCTTGGTGAAAACATGCGCCGCACAACGGCTGTCACGCACTGACACTAGAACAATCGGGAACGGCCGCATTTTGCGCGGCGCATTGCAAAGGAGATATCTGATGATGAAGACTATGGGACTGGGCATCCTGACCGCCTCGGTCATGGCCCTTTCGAGCGGCGTAGCGCTGGCCGATTTCGAACTCAATATTCTCCACATCAACGACCTGCATTCGCGCATCGAGCCGATCAACAAATATGATTCCACCTGCACCGCATCCGAGGCGGAGAAGAACGAATGCTTCGGCGGCATTGCCCGCGTGAAGGCTGCCATCGATGCGCGCCGCGGCGAGCTGCAGGGCAAGAACGTGCTGGTGCTGGATGCCGGCGACCAGTTCCAGGGCTCGCTGTTCTACAGCACCTACAAGAGCGCTCCCGTCGCCGAGTTCATGAACGGCATCGGCTTCGACGCGATGGCGATCGGCAACCACGAATTCGATGACGGCCCGGACGAACTCCTGAAGTTCATCAACGCGCTGAAATTCCCGATCATCTCCGGCAATACGATCGCCAAGCCGGGCTCGGAGCTTGCCGACAAGTACAAGGGCTACATGATCAAGGACTTCGGCGGCCAGAAGGTCGGCGTCGTCTCGGTTCTCGCGACCGATACGGACGAAACCTCGTCGCCCGGCCCGGATATCACCTTCGAGGACGAGATCGAGTACCTGAAGAAGGCGGTCGCGGACCTGCAGGGTCAGGGCGTCAACAAGATCGTCGTGCTGTCGCATGTCGGCTACGTCAGGGACCAGGAAATCGCCGCAGCGGTCGACGGCATCGATGTGATCGTCGGCGGCCACAGTCATACATACCTGTCCAGCACCGACACGAAGGCTGCAGGCCCGTATCCGACCATCGTCAAGAACCCGGCCGGCGTCGACGTGCCGATCGTGACGGCCTATGCCTATTCCAAATATCTCGGTGATTTTACCGTGGTCTTCGACGACAACGGTGCCGTCAAGTCGACATCCGGTGCGCCGAAACTGCTTGATGCGTCGGTCGCTCAGAACGAAGCCTATGTCGCCAAGGTCAAGGAACTCGGCGGACCGCTCGAAGAGCTGAAGAAGAAGGTTGTCGGACAGTCGGAAAGCGCCATCGATGGCGACCGCGTCAATTGCCGCGCCAAGGAATGCACGATGGGCAACCTGCTTGCCGACGCCCAGCTCGACCGCGTCAAGGATCAGGGCATCACGCTCTCGATCCAGAACGGCGGCGGCCTGCGTGCCTCGATCGATGCCGGCGACGTGACAATGGGCGAAGTCCTGACGGTTCTGCCGTTCCAGAACACGATCGCGACCTTCCAGCTCAAGGGTTCGGATGTTGTGGCCGCGCTGGAAAACGGCGTCAGCCAGATCGACGACGGCGCGGGACGCTTCCCGCAGGTCGCCGGCATGAAGTTCTCATTCGACAAGTCGAAGCCCGCCGGTTCGCGGGTGAGCGACGTGCAGGTCAAGGAAGGCGATGCGTTCGTGGCGATCGACCCGGCCAAGACCTATGGCGTCGTCACCAACAACTACGTGCGCACGGGCGGTGACGGCTACAAAGTGTTCAACACCAATGCCCAGAACGCCTATGACTTCGGCCCCAACCTCGAGAACGCGGTTGCCGATTACATTGCCGCCAACAGCCCCTACAAGCCTTACACGGACGGCCGCATCACCGACCTGACGCCGGCCGATTACAAGCCGGCACCGAAGCAGACCGCCCAGGCGCCTGCTGCTCCGGCCACACCTGCTCCAGCGGCAACCGCTCCGGCAGCGCCGGCTCCGGCCCCGTCGACGACGGCCCCGGCAACTGCGACGGCCCCTGCCGCCGTCGAGGCCCAGGGCCAGACGACGCCGCCGGCTGCCGGTCCGACCAAGTACACGGTGGTGAAGGGTGATTCGCTGTGGAAGATCGCCGAGAGCACCTATGGCGACGGTGAGAAGTGGACGGATATTTCCAAGGCCAACACGCTGCGCAATCCGAACATCATCCTCGTTGGCGAAGAGCTCGATCTGCCGGCGAAATGAGTTTCTTGACGCTGATCAAGGACCGCAGTGCGCGGTGAAAGGATAGATCGGGACAAAATGTCCCGATCACAATGACGGCTCGGGGTTTCCCGGGCCGTTTTTTGTTTCTAAGTAATCCGCAGCTTCGCCATCACCGTATTGGTTTCGGTACGCTCATCTGGAAGACATTCATGACCTCTTCGTCACCCTTCATGCCCGCCGGCCACCCGCCTGTCTCCTTCGGAAAGGTCGGCGTGCTGCTCGTCAATCTCGGGACGCCCGACGGCACGGATTACTGGTCCATGCGGCGCTATCTCGCGGAGTTCCTCTCCGACACGCGCGTCATCGAATGGTCGAAGCTCTACTGGTATCCGATCCTCTACGGCATCGTGCTCAACAAGCGGCCGCAGAAGGTGGGCAAGGCCTATGAGGAGATCTGGAACAAGGATCTCAACGAGAGCTACCTGCGTACCTATACCCGCAACCAGGGTGAGCTGATGGCCGAGCGGTTGAAGGATCTGCCGAATGTCGTGGTCGACTGGGGCATGCGCTACGGCAGTCCGTCGATCGCCTCGAAGATCGATGCGCTGAAGGAACAGGGCTGCGACCGGATCGTGCTCTTTCCGCTCTACCCGCAATATGCGGCGGCGACGACCGCGACCGTCAACGACAAGGCTTTCGAGCACTTGATGAAGCTGCGCTGGCAGCCGGCCGTGCGTACCGTGCCGACCTATCACGACGACCCGGTCTATATCGAGGCACTGGCCAATTCGGTGCGGCAGACGCTGTCGACGCTGGACTGGGAGCCGCAGCTGCTGATCACCTCTTTCCACGGCATCCCGCAATCCTATTTCAAGGCGGGTGATCCCTATTACTGTTTCTGCCAGAAGACGGCGCGGCTGCTGCGCGACGCGCTCGGTTATACCGAGCAACAGCTTCGGATCACCTTCCAGTCTCGCTTCGGGCCCGAGGAATGGCTGCAGCCCTATACCGACAAGACGATGGAAGGGCTGGCAGCGGAGGGCATCAAGCGGGTCGCGATCATGAACCCCGGTTTCGTCTCCGACTGTCTGGAAACGCTGGAAGAGATCGCCGGCGAGGCGGGCGAGATCTTCATGCATCACGGCGGCGAGAAGTTTGTCCACATTCCCTGCCTCAATGACAGCGAAGGCGGCATGAATGTGCTGGAGACTGTGGTTCGGCGGGAGCTGCAGGGCTGGGTTTGACGTCAGCGAATAGGAGCAGGTCATGATGAAGGCAATCGTTACCGGCGGGGCCGGGCTGATCGGGACCGGTATCTGCGAGGCGCTGTCTGCGAGAGGCTATGAGGTCGCGTCCTTCGATCTGACGGAAGCGGCACATCCGGTCGAGGGCGTGCGGCAGGTCGAATGCGATGTGTCCGACGAGGCCTCGGTTGAAATCGCGGTTGCCGAACTCAAGTGGGATCGGCTCGACCTGCTGGTCAACAATGCCGGTGCCACCGGCGGTGCGCTCGGTACGCCGATCCTCGACATGTCGCTGACCGACTGGCGCCGGGTGATCGACAGCCACCTGACCGGTGCCTTCCTGATGACGCGGGCGGTCGCGCCGCTGATGCGGGAAGGCGGCTCGATCGTCAACATGGCGTCGACCCGCGCCTTCATGTCGGAGCCGAACTCGGAAGCTTATGCCGCCTCCAAGGGCGGGCTGGTGGCTCTCACCCATGCGCTTGCCGTCAGCCTCGGGCCGAAAATCCGGGTCAACGCGATCGCGCCGGGCTGGATCACCAACGAGACGAAGCTCAGCCATGAGGACGAGACGCAGCATCCCGCCGGTCGCGTCGGCCGGCCTAAGGATATTGCCGATGCGGTGCTCTATCTCGCCGGTGCAGGTTTCGTGACGGGGCAGACGCTTTCGGTCGATGGCGGCATGACGAAGAAGATGATCTACGCCGAATAGACGGCATTTTCTGCTGCCGGCAGATTGATGCCGTGATCTTCGAAATAGCGCTCAAGCGCTTCGGTTGAGGCTCCGTGAAAGGCAGCCGCTACATAGCTGTCGGGCCGCAGCAGATAGACGGCATCGCGGGCGAGGCCGGCATCCTCGCAGGCCGGTTGCCAGGGGAAGACCTGCAATGGGATCGCGTTCCTGCTGCACCAGTCCTCCACCGCATATCCGGCGTAGCCGTAGACTTGCACCTGCCAGCAGAGCTTGGTGAACTCGTCGTAGTTCGAGCGACCGTTGCCCGTATCCAGCCAGGGCAGGCGATCGCCGCCATGGACCTGACCGGCCTCGCCGACGCTCAGATAGCCGTCACGGTAGTTGATCATGATCTGGGAGACGGTGCGGAACATGAATTCGCGCACCGGCTCCAGTCTGCTCGCCGCCGGCATGACGAGCGGGACGAGTTTCGTGCGAACGAATTGCGCGATACGACCATCCGACGTGGCAAGGCTGAAGGCCTGGTCGGTGGTGCGGACCAGCTTGCGGGCGAAGGCGATGCGCTCTTCCTCGAAGGACGACAGCAGCCGCTCGACTGCCTGAATGTCGCGGACGCTGCCGGACAGGATGGCCTTCAGCTTCCAGGCGAGGTTGATGGCATCGCCGATGCCGGTATTCATTCCCTGGCCGCCGGCGGGGCTGTGGATATGCGCGGCATCGCCAAGAATCAAGGCGCGTCCCCTGCGGAACTGTTCGGCCACCCGGTGATGGACGCGGTAGGTTGAGAACCAGTTGACCGAAGTGACCTCGATACCGAGATGTTCGACTGCCTTGTCGTTCAGGTCCTCGAAACGCAGGCTGCCCGCTTCGGCATCGCTTTCCTCCACCGTGCCGATGAGACGTGCCCGTGTTCCTTGGTCGAGCGGAAAGACGGCGAGAAAATCCGCGCTATCGAGCGCGATGTTGAGTTCGCCGTTCATGGGCGGTCCGGATGCCTCGACATCGGCGACATAGAAGGTCTGCTCGTAGGTCCCGCCCGGAAAACCGAAGCCGAGGGATTTGCGCACGGCCGAGCTGGCACCATCGCAGCCGGCAAGGAAAGCTGTTTCGGATGTGGTTTGCCAACCGTCCGCCGTCTGGAGGCGCGCGACCACGCCGTCGGGCGTTTCCTCGAAGTCGATGAAGGTCGTGTTCCATTCGACCGTCACGCCCATGGCTTCCAGCCGCGAGAGCAGAAGCGTCTCGTGTCGGTCCTGCGGATAGATATGCAGGAAAGGGTACGGCGTCAGACTCTCGCCGATATCGCCCAGCGATACCCGCGCTTGCTTTTCACCGCCGACCCAAACGTTGACGCCGGCAACGTGATGGCCTTCGGAAACGATGGCGTCGGCGAGATCCAGCTGGCCATAAAGTTCGAGCGTCCTGGCATGCACGGCAAGCGCACGTGATGCGGTGCCCGGGCCGGGCGCCTTCGAGACGACGCGGACAGAAACGCCCATCTTCGTCAGCCACAGCGCCAGTACAAGGCCGGTCGGTCCAGCTCCCACGATCAGCACGTCACGACGCATAACCCTACCTCCTCGATCCCGCTTTCGAATCTAGGGCCGAAGGCGAAAAGGCAAAGGGATATGGTCGTTGCCGCCCGCGATCAGACGCCGCGCTTGTTGCCCCAAAGCAGGACGTGGAGCTGCGGCAGGACCGTGGCGGAGAACCAGCGGTCGCCGGTCACCTTGTCGACCAGCCACAACATGCGGTCCATGATGCCGTCGAGATCGATACGGGCGTCATCGTCATCAGGCGGCGGAGGCGTGTGATTGCCGGGCTGGAGGTAGACGGGCAATTCCGGATAGCGCCGCGACGCCGCTCTTGCGAAATCATAGTCGGCATCGTCGAAGACGACGAATTTGAGGGCGATGCGCGGCGCTTTTCCAGCCGCTGCAAGACAGTCCGTGACGGCGTCCCAGTTGGTCTCCATGCCGCTCGATGGTGGTTTCGGCGAGAGGACGAGCACGTCGAGATCGGCAAACCAGTCGCGCGCCACGCTCCCTTGCGTCTCTATGGCGAAGCGGTAGCCGTCGTTCTTGCCGCGCCGGATCAGCGGCTTGAGCGGCTGGATGGCAGGGTTGCCGCCGGACAGAGAGACCATCAGCGGTGTGTCGCCGGAAAGACGGCGGACTTCCTTCCAGATCGTCTCGGCATCCATCGGCGTCCAGTCATGGCGATAGGCGCTGTCGACGGCGTGCAGCGTATCGCACCAGGAACAGCGATAGTCGCAGCCGCCGGTACGCACGAAGACCGTCGGCTGGCCGATCAGCATGCCTTCGCCCTGGATGGTCGGGCCGAAGATCTCGCTGATGCGGATCGTCTCAACAGAGCCGGTCATGGCCGGTACTCGGCCCAGGTTTTCGGCGTTTCGCTGACGCGGACGGCCGTGGTTTCCGGCAGGCGGGTCTTGCACCAGTCGTAAAAATGCTTCGCCAGATATTCCGACGTCACCCGGTCGTGGCCGAGCACATCGTTCAGGTGGCGATGGTCGAACTCGTCGTCGATATAACGCTTGAGAGGCGCCAGTTCGTGATAGTCGCGCACGAAGCCGTCGTCGTTCAAGTCGGCGGAGGCCAGCTCGACGACGACGATATAGTTGTGGCCGTGCAGGCGGGCGCATTGGTGATCGGCCGGCAGGTGCGAGAGCTGGTGCGAGGCGGAGAAATGAAATTCCTTGGTGATCCGGTACATCAGCGGATCTCTTCGGCCCTGAAGCCTTCGGTCGCCGCCTTCCAAAAATCCGGATCCTCGTAGTCGGTAGGGTCCTCGACGCCCGCGAGGTGGAAAGCCTCGCGGCGCTCGACGCAGGTGCCGCAGCGGCCGCAATGCCTGTCGCCGCCCTTGTAGCAGGACCATGTCTCGATGAAGGGCGTGCCGGTGCGCGCGCCATCGGTGACGATGTCGGCCTTGGAGCCGGTCACGTAAGGTGCCAGCAGTTTCACCGAGGCGTAACCGTCCAGCGCATGGCGCTGCATCGTGTCGAAGGCGTCGATGAAACCCGGTCGGCAATCGGGATAGATGAAGTGGTCGCCGCCATGGACGGCGATGGCGACCGCATCCGCCTGTTTTGCTGCTGCTACGCCGAAGGCAACGGTCAGCATGATCGCGTTACGGTTCGGCACCACGGTGATGCGCATCGTATCTTCGGCGTAATGGCCGTCGGGAACGTCGACATTATCGGTCAGAGCGGAGCCGGTAAGCTGGCTGCCGATGGCGCGCATGTCGATGATCTGGTGGAATACGCCGAGGCGTTTTGCAGCAGCGGCGGCAAATTCCAGTTCCTTCCTGTGGCGCTGGCCATAATCGAAGGAAATGAGGCCCATGAGCTCGCCCTTGGCGGCGATGTTATGGGCAAGCGAAACGGAATCCAGTCCGCCGGAGCAGACGACGATAGTCTTCATGGTCAGGGTCCTTGTTTTGTCCGGGTAGGCTGCGACCGGTCTTCGTGTGGCTCTTTAGAACGTTAGCCTGCGTTTGTGAATGCTTGACCTGAACTTCCTCCGCCACACATATGGCAGCGACATCGTCATGGGGGATTTATTCTATGGATATTGGTGGGTTTGATATTTTCGTGATCGTGGTGGTGATCCTTGCGATCATGCTGCTCTTCGCCTTGGTGAAGACGGTACCGCAGGGATATGCCTACACGGTCGAGCGTTTCGGCAAATATACGCGTACGCTGCAGCCGGGCCTCAACATCCTGACACCGTTCATCGAGCGCATCGGCTCTAAAATGAACGTGATGGAGCAGGTGCTCGACATTCCGACGCAGGAAGTGATCACCAAGGACAATGCCAGCGTCGCAGCAGATGCGGTGGCCTTCTACCAAGTGTTGAACCCTGCCCAGGCGGCCTATCAGATCGCCAACCTGGAAAACGCCATCCAGAACCTGACCATGACCAATATCCGTTCGGTCATGGGCTCGATGGATCTCGACGAGCTCTTGTCCAACCGTGACGTCATCAACGAGCGCCTGCTGCGCGTGGTCGATGAAGCCGTCCATCCGTGGGGCATCAAGGTGACCCGCATCGAGATCAAGGACATCCAGCCGCCGAAGGACCTGGTTGAATCCATGGCCCGGCAGATGAAGGCCGAGCGCGAGAAGCGCGCGCTGGTGCTGGAGGCCGAAGGTGCCCGCAACGCGCAGATCCTGCGTGCCGAGGGCGCAAAGCAGGCGGCCGTTCTGCAGGCCGAGGGTGAGCGCGAGGCGGCGTTCCGCGAGGCGGAAGCGCGCGAGCGTCTGGCCGAAGCGGAAGCGAAAGCGACGCAGGCCGTGTCCGAGGCGATCGCGGCCGGCGACGTGCAGGCGATCAACTATTTCGTGGCGCAGAAATATACCGAGGCGCTGGTCGAGATCGGCAAGGCCAACAATTCCAAGGTCGTGCTGATGCCGCTCGAAGCCTCGTCGCTGATCGGTTCGCTTAGTGGCATCGGGGCGATCGCCAAGGAAGTGTTCGGCGACGGCAATGGCCCGGCGCCCTCTGCTCCACGCCCGCAGCCCCCGCGTCCGGCCCGCAGCACGCCGACGGTAACCGCCGTCGTGCCGCCATTCACGCCGCCGACCTCCGAGAGATAAGGCGATGGTGATCGAACTCTGGAACAGCCTCGGGGCATGGAGCTGGTGGATCGTCGGCATCGTGCTTCTGGTGCTGGAACTGCTGGTGCCCGGCGTCTTCCTGATCTGGATCGGCGCTGCCGCGGTCGTGGTGGGCGCGTTGTCGCTCGCGCTCTGGGATTCGGCCTTCTGGGGCTGGCATGTGCAGCTTCTGCTGTTTGCCGTGCTGTCCGTTCTCTTCGCCGTCGTCGGTCGCCGGATCTACAATGGCAAGGGCAGCAGGACCGACGAACCGACACTCAACCGCCGTGGCGAGAGCCTGATCGGACGGACGGCGACTTTGTCCGAGCCGATCCTCGAAGGCCGCGGACGCATCAAGCTCGACGATACGATGTGGTCAGTCATGGGGCCGGACCTGCCGGTCGGCTCGCGCGTGCGGGTGATCGCGTCCAGCGGGCGGGACCTGACGGTGGAGCCGGTGATCAGGTAAGTCTTGCTCCCCTCATTCCTGTGCTTGTCACAAGAATCCAGCCACGCGAAGTCTTTCGCGTTAAAGGACTCTCCAGCGTCGCAGACGCGACGCTGCTGGATCCCTGTGACAAGCACAGGGATGAGGGAGTCCTAGGCTGACCGGGATGCCCGGAACAAGGTGCCACCTCGTTGCTACCATTCAACGAAACGGCCGGGTCTCCCCGGCCGTTTGTCGTTTCAGGCCCTCAGCCGAGTTCCTTGTCCAGCGCCTCAAGCTCATCGATCAGGCCCTCGATCATCGACAGGCCCTTTGACCAGAAGGTGGGGTCGGTGGCGTCGAGGCCGAAGGGTTTCAGGAGTTCCGAATGGTGCTTGGTGCCGCCGGCCTTGAGCAGCTCGAAATACTTGTCCTGGAAGCCCGGAGCGGCGTTCTGGTAGACCGCGTAGAGCGAGTTCACCAGGCAATCGCCGAAGGCATAGGCGTAGACATAGAAGGGCGAGTGGATGAAGTGGGGGATATAGGTCCACCATGTCTCGTAGCCTTCCGAGATCCTGATCGCCGGGCCGAGGCTCTCGTTCTGAACCGACAGCCATAGTTCGCCGATCTGTTCCGCCGTCAGTTCGCCGTGCTTGCGGGCCGTGTGGAGCTTGCGCTCGAACTGGTAGAAGGCGATCTGGCGCACGACCGTGTTGATCATGTCCTCGACCTTCTGGGCGAGCATCGCCTTGCGTTCGCGCCTGTCGGTCGTCTTTTCCAGAAGCGCGCGGAAGGTCAGCATCTCGCCAAAGACTGATGCGGTTTCCGCCAGTGTCAGAGGCGTCTGGCACATCAGCGCGCCTTGCTCGCCGGCCAGCACCTGATGCACGCCGTGGCCGAGCTCGTGGGCGAGCGTCATCACGTCGCGCGGCTTACCGAGATAGTTGACCAGGACATAGGGATGGGCGGACGGCACGGTCGGATGGGCGAAGGCGCCCGGCGCCTTGCCGGGACGGGCAGGGGCATCGATCCATTCCTCATCGAAAAAGCGGCCGGCGATGTCAGCCATCTCGGGGGCGAAGGCGCCATAGGCGGAAAGGACGGTGTCCTTGGCGGTGGTCCACGGGATCAGCGCCTTCGGTGTTTCCGGCAGCGGGGCGTTACGGTCCCAGTAGTTCATCTGGTCCATGCCGAGCCATTTCGCCTTCATCGCATAGTAGCGGTGGGAGAGGCGCGGATAGGCCTGCTGCACAGCCTCGGCCAACGCATCGACCACCTCGCGCTCGACGCGGTTCGCCAGATGGCGGCTGTCGGCGATGTCTTCGAAGCCGCGCCAGCGGTCGGAGATTTCCTTGTCCTTGGCAAGCGTGTTGGTGATCAGCGTGAAGACGCGCAGGTTCTCGCCGAAGGTCTTCGAGAGGGCGGCGGCAGCCTTGGCGCGCACGGCCGGATCGGCTTCCTGCAGCATGTTGAGGGTGACTTCCAGCGGCCGCTTCTCGCCATCGATGTCGAAGCGCAGCTCGGCCATGGTCTCGTCGAACAGGCGGTTGAGGGCGGCGGCCGAGGTCATCGACTTTTCGAGGAAGAGTTGTTCCAGCTTGTCGTCCAGCTGGAAGGGCTTGTCCTTGCGGAGGTCGACGATCCAGGGGCGATAGTGGTCGGCGGCCGGATCGCGATCCATGCAGGCGTCCATGACCGTGTCGTCGATGCGATTCAGCTCGAGTGCGAAGAACAGGAGATGAGCAGACATGTCCGTCAGCTTCGCCTGGACGTCGCCATAGAACTTGCCGTTGGCCGGATTGGACGTGTCGGAGAAATAGGTGAGGCCGGCAAAGGAGCCGATCTTGCCGAGCAGGTCGTCCAGCGCCTCGTATTCCTTCAACGCCTCGCCGATGCCGCCGGTACCGGTCTTCGTCGCAGCTTCGGCAAGCTTGCCCTTCCACTTCGTTTCGAAGGCGAGCGCATCCGTCTCGCCTTTCTTCAGGTCGGCGGCGAAGGCGGGTGCATCCTTGGCGGCGTAGAGATCGGAGAGTTTCCAGACGGGCAGCGTGCCCAGAACGGGATCGTTTACAGGTTCGGAGGGCGCGACGCTCGCGGTGGCTGTGGCCATTGCGATGCGCGGCTGCGCGGGGCGGTTCAACATGACTGGTCCTTTCCTGAAATCGATCAACGAGGGTTAGCATTTCGCATCCGTCGGCTCCAGACGTCCGCTTTTCGTTCAGACGGTTAAAATGTGAGCTTTTCTCAAAAGGGGATGTTCAAGCCTATCTGGCACAACCTTAGGCATAAGAGCCCAGAAAGGGCGCACGATGAACGTTGCCGGGAGCCGAAAGCATGATTGCTCACATCCTGATCGTTGATGACGATCCGATCCAGCGCCGCCTTCTGAAGAACGCCGTCGAGCGGCATGGGCATGTGGCGCATCTTGCAGAAAATGGAAGAGCAGCACTCGACTTTCTCGCCCGATCCAACGGCGACGTGAACGTCATCGTGCTCGATCTCATGATGCCGGAGATGGACGGGCTGAGCTTCCTCGCCGCGCTGCGCGAAACGGGCACAACGACGCCGGTGATCGTGCAGACCGGGCAGGGCAGCATCGAATCCGTCGTCCAGGCGATGCGGGCCGGCGCCTTTGACTTCGTCGTCAAGCCGGTCTCCCCCGAACGGATCGCCACCTCGATCTCCAACGCACTCAAGCTCGACCAGCGCGAGGGCAAGTCCAAGGCCGGACGTCGTCGCCCGGGTGTCGTCGGCTTCAACGACATCGTCTCGGCAAGCCCGGACATGCTGCGCGTCATCGATCTCGCCCAGCGCGCCGCCCATTCCAACATTCCGGTGGTGCTGGAAGGTGAATCCGGCGTCGGCAAGGAAATGATCGCCCGCGCCATCCAGTCTGGCAGCGACCGGGCCAACAAGCCGTTCATCACCGTCAATTGCGGTGCGATCCCGGCCAATCTGGTCGAGAGCATCCTGTTCGGCCATGAGAAGGGCGCCTTTACCGGCGCAACCGAGCGTCATACCGGCAAGTTTGTCGAAGCCGATGGCGGCACGCTGTTCCTTGACGAGATCGGTGACCTGCCGCTCGACGTCCAAGTCAAGCTGCTGCGCGCCGTGCAGCAGGGCGAGATCGAGACCGTCGGCGCCGGCAAGGTGCAGAAGGTCAACGTGCGCCTGATCTCGGCCACCAACAAGGACCTGATCGAAGAGGTCCGCGCCGGCCGGTTCCGGGAGGATCTCTATTATCGCCTCAACGTCTTCCCGATCACCATTCCGGCGCTTCGCCGCCGCAAGGAGGACGTTCCGCATCTCGTGCGTGTCTTCGCTGAGCGATTCTCCGTCGAGCAGAAGCTGCCGCGCCATCTCGGTGTCAGCGCCGGCGCGCTTGGTCTGCTGACCGCTTACGACTGGCCAGGCAATATCCGCCAGCTCGAAAACGCCATCTTCCGTGCCGTCGTCCTGGCAGAAGGCGAAGAGCTGACGGAACTCGACTTCCCCCAGATCGCAGCACAGGTTCCCGAATTCCGTACGGCGGAACTGGCAGCGACCGCAGTGGCGCCGGCCATGGCGATGGAGCCCTCGGTCAGCCGTCTCGACATGAGTGAGCCGAGTTTTCCACAACCTTCTATGCCGCCCCGTTCCAACCGGCCGGATCCTCGCGCGCTACTCGCCGCTGCCTATCCGGCATCGGACAATGTCATCGTCAGCACCGACGATGCGGGCGAAGTGCGCAAACTTGCCGATGTCGAGGAGGAGCTGATCCGCTTCGCGCTGAAGTTCTATCGCGGCCAGATGAGCCAGGTTGCCCGCAAACTCGGCATCGGACGCTCGACGCTTTACCGCAAGCTCAAGGATTACGGAATCGATCCGGATGATCCGCTGAAGGAAGCCGCTTGAAAAGGGATTTCGATTAGCGATCCGTCATCTTCAGGCAAGGAAACCATGGCAATCTGCGTCAATCTATCCTTAGCAGTTCATTGACTATAGAAGAGATGCTTGTACATGTGTGGCAAATTTGCCATCGTGTGACCGCAATTGTCAGTCAAATGAGACAGCGAGGGATGTTGTCTACAGGACGGGGATCGCTTTGCCTTTGTTGAATGCAAAAGAAACGCTCTCGAGCGCGAGCATGCGACATCTCGCTCTCAAGGCATTTCAATCGCTGACCAAGCGCGTGGCCATGGGCGCAGCGCTTGCTGTCGTGGCGGGATCGATCCTTTCGGCAACTGTTACCGAGGCGGCTGCGGAGAACCGCAGCCTAAAGCTCTATTTCATCCATACCGGCGAAAAGGCCGAGATCACCTTCAAGCGCAATGGCCGATTCGATCCGAAGGGCCTGGCGCAGATCAACAATTTCCTGCGCGACTGGCGCAAGAACGAGCCGACCAAGATGGATCCGCGGCTCTTCGACCTCGTCTGGGAAGTCTATCGGCGCAGCGGTGCCAAGGATTATATCCACGTCGTGTCCGCTTATCGTTCGCCTTCGACCAACGGCATGCTGCGCGGCCGCTCGCGCAATACCGGCGTGGCGAAGAACAGCCAGCACATGCTCGGCAAGGCGATGGACTTCTACATTCCGGGCGTAAAGCTCGCCACGCTTCGCGCACTTGCCATGCAGATGCAGGTCGGTGGCGTCGGCTTCTATCCGAAATCCGGTTCGCCCTTCGTGCATCTCGACGTCGGCGGTGTTCGCGCATGGCCGCGCATGAGCCGCCAGGAGCTGGTGCAGATCTTCCCCAAGGGCAACACGCTTCATCTGCCGGCTGATGGAAATCCGCTGCCGGGCTATGATCAGGCTCTGGCCGACTACAAGAAGCGTGTCGGTTCAAGCTCGATCGAGATTGCCTCCACGGCCGGCAGCGCGCCTGCCGGCGAACGCAAGCGCCGCGGCTTCCTGGCCGCTCTCTTCGGCGGCGGTGCCGACGAGGAAGAGGATAACGGCGAAAGCAGCACGCCGACCATGGCGTCGCCGCGCCAGCAGCCGTCGACGATCCCGGCCGCCAAGCAGCCGGCTGATGATGCCGACGACAATGCACCGCTGCCCGGCGTGATGGTCGCATCCGCCGAGCCGGCGCAACAGCAGCAACCTGCCAATATCGCAGCGCCGATCCCGGCCTCGCGCCCGGCCTTCCGTCAGGATGGCCCAGGCGGGCTGGCGACCGCTCTCTATTCGCAGCAGCGCAACCCGGCGCAGGAAGCGCTGGCGCTGCAGACCGCCGCAACCGCAAACGGTCAGACGCCGAATGGAGATTTCGAAGATCTCGCGAAATATTCCGTGCCGGTGCCGACACTGCTCGGTGCGCGCGGCCTGAAGGGCGATGCCGATACGTCTTCCATGACGGCCTCGCTCGAGAATGTTCCGGTGCCGTTGCAGCAGATGGCCGCGGTGCCGCTTCCGGCCCATCGCCCGGCTGCGCCGCAGCTGGCCTATGCCGCTCCGGCAGCACAGACGCCGCTGGAGCAGGAACAAGCATTGACGCCTGAGCTCGTCGCGGCGCTGTCGCAGAGCATGGACGAGGAGCAGCGGCCCGCCGCTCCGGTCGCAGCGGTAACCCCGGTTGCCAGCACGGCTCGCCCGGCCCAGCAGTCCGCACCTGTCGCGCCGCCGCACAAGCCCGTCTATGTCGCAGCCCTGTCGCCGAAGATCCTGCAGGCGCCATCCCGCGCCAAGCAGTTCGGTGACGGCTTCGATGCGCCGAAGCCGGTTTCGGCCTCCGCCGCTGCGACCCCGACGAAGGGTGGACGGTCCGGTAAGCCGAGCGCACAGCCTTCCGGCAACCTGACCCAGGATGCCCTGGCCAAGTGGGCGCTGAACAACGGCAAGTCGGGTGATGTCGTCTCGGTGAAGGCGCCGCGCGTCGTGACACGGACGCTGAACAGCGAATATTCCGCCGCCTATGGCAGCGATGGGTTCAAGCCGGTCGCCGCGACCGTGGCAATCGATCCGAACCGCTTCAACTAATCCGCCAAACCAGTTCCGGCATTCCTCCCGCCTTCGTGAGGAATGCCCTTGGCTCGCCGATCAATCTACTTTCCCAATTTCCAGAGCACCGTCTGTGCGGCCTCGTTGCCGGCGACGATGGCGCCTTCGATATAGCCGGGAAACGAGGGCGAGAGTTCCGAACAGGCGAAACGCAGCCGTGGCAGACCTTCAAGCAGGACATCCTCGGCATCGGGTGAGTGAAGATCGGTGATGACGTCGCTGTAGGCGCCATCGCTCCAGGCATCGTTGACCCAATCCCTCACGCAGGTCGAGCGTGGTGTTCGCGCTTCTTCGCCAAGCGCGCTTGCGAGTTCGTCTGTCACGAAGGCGACCAGTTCGGATTGCAGGCGCTTATGCCAGTCGGAGGCCAGGGGGCCGCCGATGAAGACGACGAGGCCGTAATAATTTCCATGGCTGATGTCGCAGGCATACATGCCCTGGGGCGTGCTCCAGCGCACCGAGCCGCTCAAGCCCCTGTCTCGCCAGAACGGAGTCTCATAGCCGATCATCAGCTTGATGACGCATCCGGGTGACCACGCGTCGAGCGCCTTCGTCAACCGGGCGGGCAGGGCTGGCGAAATTTCGATCTGCCGGGCCATGACGGGCGGAACGGCGAAGATCACCTGCCGGGCGGTGATTGCACGACCGTTTACGTCCACTTCCACCTCATCATCCATCAAGGTGACGCAGGTGGCCGGCGAGGACAGGCGCAGACGATCGCCAAGCCGGGCTGCGAGCTTTTCGGCGAGGCCCTGCATCGTGCCGGCCAGGAACATTTCCAGCTCGGGATAGACATTGGTGATGCGGCGGTCGTTCGATGCCAGATAGGCAAGGCTGATCTCTTCCGGCGCGCGGCACCAGAGCCCCATGACCAGGCGGCGGAAGGAATCCAGAACCGCGGGATCCTCGTCCTGCTGGCGTTCGATCCATTGAGCGACCGTCAGGCCGGCAAGCGCCGGATCGGAAAGGTCGAGGGCGATCATGCGGTCGCGCAGGCGGTCGACCTCTTGCCATATGCTCTCTCCCCTCTGCTCGGCGAGCGGCGGCCGGTAGGAAGGCCTGCCGGAAACATAGGTCCAGACTTCCTCGGCGCCATGCTGCTTCGCCAAGTCGACGAGATGCGTCATGTCGCGGCAGAAGAATTGACCGCCGGTATCGATGCGGGTCCCGTCCGGCAGATATTCGGCCTCTGCCCGACCGCCGACGCGCTGCCTTGCCTCGACGAGCACGACATCGCAACCGGCCTCCATCAGCGCGACAGCGGCAGTAAGCCCGGTAAAGCCGGCGCCGATTACGATCACGTCATGGTCAGGCATGGGAGGCTCCCAAAAGGGGATGATGGTCGTCGGGAAGGCTGCAAAGAAAAAGCCCGCCTTGCGGCGGGCTTTGAAACGATCGGGTCAGGCTGCTTCTTCTTCGTCGGTCGCAGCACCCGGGATCATGCCGAGCGCGCTGAGATAGGTGTCGAGGATCAGGTCCTCTTCCATGCGCTCCTGGTCGTCCTTCTTGCGAAGGGCAATGACCTTTTTCATGATCTTGGTGTCATAGCCCATGGACTTGGCTTCGCCGTAGACGTCCTTGATATCGTCGGCAATCGTCTTCTTTTCTTCTTCGAGTCTTTCGATCCGCTCGACAAATGCGCGGAGTTGGTCGCGGGCGACGCCATGAGCATCAGACATCGGGGCCTCCTGGTGATGGGAATGTCTCTGAGTGGTGGTCAAGTGCCGAAAAGCGGTGGCAAGGTCAAGCCCAATCAATCGTCATGGGCATTTCAGCCTGCCGCGTCCGGATCACTCGTGGGGCGGCTTGTTGACTTCGAATGCGGCTTTTTGAGCGTCACTGGCTTCCTTCTGGTGAAGCTTCTTCCAGTCGTCAAACGGCATGCCGTAGACGATCTCCCGCGATTGATCCTTGGAAAGGTCGATACCCGCCTCGTTCGCGGCGTCCTTGTACCAGTTCGACAGGCAGTTCCGGCAGAAGCCGGCAAGGTTCATCATGTCGATGTTCTGCACGTCGGTGCGCTGGCGCAGATGCTGGACAAGCCGGCGGAAGGCGGCCGCCTCGAGTTCCGTCTGCTGTTCCCTGGTGAGCTCGGTCATCGGAACGTCTCCTTGCTTTGTCTGTCGGTCACGCCGGATAGGGGCCGGTGCGCGACGGGAAGATTCTGTATTCGTGCAATGTGGGGTCGGCATTCAGCCGGTTGAAGATCGGCGCCAGTCTTTGCGCCCAGGCATCCATGCCGGCGTCGTCGCCGACCAGGTCCTGCCGGACTTCCAGCAACGCATGCGGTATGCCCGTCATCATGCAGTGGCGATACATGGTGTCGCCCTTCAATGCGCCGTCATAGGGTTCGTTGTCGCCGACGACGATATCGCCCGGCTCGCGCAGATGTTCGAGGAACGGCAGCACGACGCGGTCGTCTGTGTCCCAGAGGATAGCCGCATGCCAGGGGCGGGCGAATTCCTTCCAAAATGGGGTGAAGGAATGCAGCGACAACACTAGCGGCGCCTTGCCTGTCGCGGATGCGGTCCTGGCAATCGTCTGCTCGACGGCGCGATGATAGGGCCGATGATAGGTGTCGAGGCGGAATTGCCACTCGGCGTCGGTGATTGGATGATTGCCAGGGATGATCGCGCCGTCGGAAATTTTCATGACCAGCGTCGGGTCGTCCTCTCCGCGGTTCGGATCGATCAGCAGGCGGGAGAAGCAGCCGAGAACGGCCGGCACGCCGAGCATGGCCGCCAGCCGGCGCGTCATGCCCTCAATGCCGATATCGTAGGCTATGTGACGCATGAAGGCGGTATCGGGCAGGCCGAGGCTACCATAGCGCTCCGGCAGCCGGTTCATCGCATGGTCGGCGAGAAGCACCATGCCTTTGTCATAGTCGCCTTCTATGATTTCGAACGGTGTGAAGTCCTGCATGGGGCCTGTATTGGAAATAGGGGCAATTGCGAACGGTGTTCTGCGGCCGGTGATGGCATGGTGCCGGACGAGGCGCAAGGGTGGCATGCTCGGCCACGTCCGAGAGGTCTTGTGAAGAGTTCACGAAAAGACGACCAAAAAGGGCATTATAATCGATTGGAGCTTCGTTGACTTTCAAAGCCGTCCGCGCGAGAAAGTGCGTCACGAATAACCATGGAGTCCTGACGGAAACCGTGTCGAAAAAATCCCTTAAAAACTATCTTCGTGCGTTCCTTTCCGTACCGGCCGGGACTCTCGCCTTGTGCATCGGTGGGCCGCTTCTCATGGCGTCGCCGGCTCACGCGGATTTTCGCGTCTGCAACGGCACGCAGAACCTTGTCGGCGTGGCGATCGGTTACCGTGCGCAGGACGGCTGGAATACCGAAGGCTGGTGGCAGGTGCCCGCTTCCACCTGCGCGACCCTGATCGAGGGCGAGCTCCAGTCCCGCTACTATTATCTTTATGCCGAGGACTCCGCCCGGGGCGGCCGTTGGACCGGCAATGTGAACATGTGCGTCGCCGAGAACGAGTTCAAGATCGTCGGCGTCAACGATTGTTTCGCCCGTGGCTATCAGCGCATGGGCTTCAAGGAATATGACACGGGTCGTCAGGGCAGCTGGATGGTCCAGCTTTCCGATACGCCCGGCACGCAGGAAGGCCAGAATTGATGAGGCGCAACCGCAAAGTAAAGATCCTTGCCACGCTCGGCCCGGCATCTTCCGAAGAGGAGATGATCCAGAAGCTGCATGAAGCGGGTGCGGATCTTTTCCGCATCAACATGAGCCATGCCAGCCATGACGTGATGCGGACGCTGATCAAGCGCATCCGCGCGGTCGAAGAGCGCAGTGGTCGTCCGATCGGCATTCTCTGCGACCTGCAGGGCCCGAAGCTGCGCGTCGGCAAGTTTGCCAATACCAAGGTGACGCTGACCCCCGGCCAGACCTTTACGCTCGACAACAATGAAGCGCCCGGTGACGAAAAGCGCGTCTTCCTTCCGCATCCGGAAATCCTGGAAGCGGTCAAGGCCGGCGACCGCCTGCTGATCGACGACGGCAAGCTGGCGCTGAAGGCTGAGAAGGCTGACGGCAAGAGCATCGTCTGTACGGTCGTTGCCGGAACCAGCATTTCCGACCGCAAGGGCGTCAGCCTGCCCGACACGCTGCTCGGCGTTGGTGCGCTGACCGAAAAGGACAGGGCCGACCTCGACGCCGTTCTGGCGACCGAGGAGGCAGACTGGGTCGCGCTGTCCTTCGTCCAGCGTCCGGAAGATCTGGCCGAGGTCCGCAAGATCTCCCGTGGCCGCGTCGGCATCATGTCAAAGATTGAGAAGCCGCAGGCGCTCGAGCGGATCGACGAGATCATCGAACTCTCCGACGCCGTCATGGTCGCCCGCGGCGATCTCGGCGTTGAAATGCCGATCGAGGCCGTTCCCGGCATCCAGAAGCAGCTGACGCGCGCCTGCCGCCGCGCCGGCAAGCCGGTCGTCGTCGCCACCCAGATGCTGGAATCGATGATCTCCTCGCCGGTCCCGACCCGCGCCGAAGTCTCCGACGTGTCGATCGCCGTCTTCGAAGGCGCCGATGCGGTCATGCTGTCGGCTGAATCCGCGTCCGGCCAGTATCCGGTGGAGGCCGTTTCGATGATGGCGTCGATCGCCCGCCAGGTGGAGCAGGATCCGCTCTATCCGAGCATCATCTACGCCCAGCGCGCGACGCCTGAAGCGACCGGTGCCGACGCGATTTCGCTCGCGGCCCGACAGATCGCCGAGACGCTGCGTCTGTCGGCCATCGTCACCTATACCTCGTCGGGCACGACGGGCCTGCGTGCCTCGCGCGAGCGCCCGAACGTGCCGATCATCGCGCTGTCGCCGATCATCCAGACGGCGCGCCGCCTGTCGGTCTGCTGGGGCCTGCATTGCGTCGTCACCCACGATGCGACGGACCTGGACGACATGGTGAACCGCGCCTGCCGCATCGTCGTGTCGGAAGGGTTCGGCAAGCCGGGCGACCGCGTCATCATCTCGGCCGGCGTGCCGCTTGGAACGCCGGGTGCCACCAACATGCTGCGCATCGCCTATATCGGCTCCGACGGCCAGTCGGGCATGTAAGGCGAAAGTTGGATTGCGAAAGATTTCAAACGGCCGGAGCGATCCGGCCGTTCTGCTTTGTGGCGAGGGTCAGCACTCTGATGCCGAGGCAGACACCGATGATCTGTAGCGTGCAGCCTATCCATTCCGACGGGTTGGGCCAGAGCTCTTCATAGAGGAAGCCGTAGAGAAGGCCGAATACGGTTTCGGCGACGATGAGCTGGGCTGCGAGCGTCAGGGGAAGGTTGCGGGAGGAGACTACCCAGAACCATGTCGCAAGCCATGAGCCGGCGAGGCCCATGATGAGGGTCCAGGCGGTGAAGTTGCCCAAGTCCGCCGAGGCCTCCCCCAAACTCGTGAGCGGCAGGAGTGCTACGCTGCCGATTGCAGCGCCCAGTCCCTGCAGGCCGGTCCAGCGAAGCGCGTCCGGCGCGTTTGTGCTGCGCATCACGGCCCCGTTGGTCAGTCCATAGGCGACCCAGATGGAGAGGGCGGCGACGGCCATGATCGTTCCGAGCAGAGCATCGTCCCGATCCGTTTCGCTGGCCCATGCCACGGTGGCAAGATTGACGATCAGCAGGCCGGCGCCGATCATTGCCAGGGGCAAGACAAGATGCCGCCACTCCGCCACCTGTTCGCGCCGATTGGCGATCAAGGCCATGATGACCGGCATCGTTCCGATGATCAGTGGTGGTAGCGCTCCGCCCGCCCATTTGACGGCATAGGCGGCGCAGACGAAATAACCGACATAGCCCAGCCCACCGAGCGAAAGACCGATCGCGATCTGATTGCGCGGGATGCCGGTCGGTCGAAACCGCCGGTGCAGCATGAGCAGGCCTGAAGCAAGGCCGAAGATGCCGTAGCGGGCGACTGTCAGATCCCATGCGGTGAAAGGCTCCACTGCACGAGGCGCGATAAAGGTCAGGCCCCAAAGCGCACAGGTGGCCAAGCCCGCAAGAATACCGATCAGCATGGACACCTCCGTTGTCGCCCCACAGTGTGATGGGGCGAAAGGTTGAAATCCATGGATCGAAGATGGCGGATATGGCAGTATGCCTTCGATTGCAGAGGTAATAGCGCCATAGAGGCTTGGATTTGAGCATACAGCCCGACGCCATCGATGGCCGTATCCTCGCTGCGCTCGACGCGGATGGGCGCCTGCCCATGTCTGAACTCGCCAAGCTGGTCGGGCTGTCGGCGCCGAGCGTGGCCGAGCGGGTGCGACGGCTGCAGTCCGACGGGATCATTAGAGGCTTCACCATCGATATCGACAGCAAGGCGCTGGGGTACCAGATCCGGGCCATGGTGCGGATCCGTCCGCTACCGGGAAAGCTGCATCTGGTCGAAAGGCTTATCCAGGACATCCCGCAGTTCATCGAATGCGACAAGATCACCGGCGACGACCCGTTCCTGGCGCGGCTGGTGGTGCATTCGATCGAGGAGATGGACGACGTGCTCGAAAGCCTGTCAGATCATGCGGTAACGAGCACTGCGGTGATCAAGGGCACGTCGGTGACGCGACGCATGCCGCCGGTCTAGGGCGGTCAGCCCTTCTCGACGGAAAGGCCGACAGCCGGACGGCTCGGCACGCCGGACTGGGTGAGGCGGGCTTCGGCGGCGCGGGCCATGGACTGGAGATCGCGATCGATGCCGGAGAGCTTTTCCAGAGCCGCGACCGCGACATCGGTGACGACGTAATCGGGCTTGTGGCCGAGGCCGTGGATCATCACCAGTTCGGAGCCGGCGATATCGCGGGCGAGGCCCTGCGAATGGATTTCCTCAAGCACGATGGGATCGCTGTCGCCGGTAACGATGACGGTCGGTGTCCTGATCTCCCTGTAGCGGGGCGCGATCCGGGCGACATACGCGTTGAGATTGGCGACGTCGATGGCGTTGTTGCGAAAATTCTCCGGCCGCAGCACCAGTGCCGGTGCACCCTCGTCGACATAGCGGTCGCGGCGCTGGTTCGGACTGAAGACTGCCTTGGTGGCTCCGTCCATCATCATCATGCCCGCGGGAAGGCTCAGGAGATGGGTGAACCACCAGCCGAGATAGGGCGTGGCCGCAACATTGTAGTACCAGTCGACACCGCCCGGCCAAGGGTGGGTGGCCGGAGCGAGAAACAGTAGGCCTGCCGTCTTTTCTGGATGGAAGACGGCAAAGCTTGCAGCGATCGCGCCGCCGAGGGAGTGGCCGACGATGATCGTTCGGTCGATGCCTTTCAGTTCCATCAGTCTGGCGATCGCGGCTGCCTGACCTTCGGGGACATCGTTTTCAGGTCCGCCGCGCTCGGAATAGCCGTGGCCGGGGCGGTCGACGAAGAGAAGTTCGGCTCTTCCCTCCAGCGATTTGCGGAAGGCGGTTTCCTGATCCCGCAGATTGCCGCTTGCGCCATGAATGAAGACGATCGGCGGGAGAGATGGATGCTCCGGCCCTTTGATGTGCAGGGAATTCAGCTTGTAGCCGCCGACGTCTGTCAGGTCGCCGTGTCTCGGAAACCGTCGCTCAATCGCTCCCGCCTGCCATGCGGTAAATCCGAAGGCGGCAGCGAGGACGGCCAGGACCGCGATGGGGAAGATCATGCGGAGCGATCCGATATCTGCCTCACGTACGGTTTCCGGCGATTTTTTCCGAGAGCTTCACCACGGCTTCCTGGGCGTCGCGGTCGGCGGGGTAGACGTCGAGGTAACGTTCCCAGGCCTTCAGCGCCAGCTGGTCGTCGCCGGCTTCTGTCAGAATGCCGGCCATACCGGCAAGAGCGCCGAAATGGCGCGGCTCGCGCTTCAGCACTTCGGCAATGTCGGCCATCGATTTGCGCCGGTCGCCCATCGCGTAATGCAGCGTCGCGCGGCGGTTCCAGCCTTCGGTGAAATCGGGATCGAGAAGGGTGGCGCGGTCGAGGAAGTCCAGTGCCGCCGCGTTCTTCTTTTCCTTGATGGCGTCGGCCGACCACTGCATCAGCAGGTTGACCGTAGCGCTTCCCGAATCGTTGACCTCGGCGATGATCTGGTTGGCGATGCTTTTCGCCTTTTCCGGATCACGTTCCCGCTTCAAGGCGTCGAACAGAGCGTCGACGGGCTTGGCGGATGCCGATTGCGGTGCGGGGGATTGCTCGCCTTGGGGCGGCGGTGCCGGTGGGGCAGGGGCGGCGGGCGATTCTGCCTGTGGCGAGGGCGTCTGAGCCTGTGCGAAGACGGGCGTTGCCAGGCCGGCGGCTGCAAGTAGCGGGATGCTCAAAATGAAATGGCGCATGCGGATAAGGTAAACCGCATGCGCCGAAGGTCAAAGCCGAATTGTCGCGCTATCGACAATTTGATTGCCGGCGAGCGAACCCGCCTGCCGCAATCAGCCCTGGCGGGCCTTGAAGCGCGGGTTCTGCTTGTTGATGATGTAGATGCGGCCCTTGCGACGAACCAGACGGTTTTCGCGGTGACGAGCCTTCAGCGCCTTAAGCGAGTTCTTGATCTTCATTGTACTGGTCCAGCAGTCTGTGGGCTCGTAGAGCCGCTTGTCTCTATCAATCGAAAGCGCGCCGCCTAGTTCTTGAGATCAAGGGGCGCGCCTCAGGTTGGGCGTGCAGATAACCCGAGCCTTCGCCCGTGTCAACCTTATGACAACGTTTTCCGGCCTTTCAGTTCCGTCACGTGGCCCATTTTGCGGCCGGGACGGGCTTCCGTCTTGCCGTAGAGGTGGACAAGCACGTCCTTCGTCGCCAGCCATTCCGGCAGGGCGAGAATGTCGTCGCCGATCAGGTTGGTCATGACGCAGTCCGAATGGCGGCCGGGATCGCCCAGCGCAAAGCCCGCAACGGCGCGCATATGCTGCTCGAATTGCGAGATGACGCAGGCCGCTTCCGTCCAGTGTCCGGAATTGTGGACGCGCGGCGCGATTTCGTTGGCGATCAACGTGCCGTCGGCCATGGCGAAGAATTCCATGCCGATGACGCCGACATAGTCGAGCGCAGCCAGCAGCTTCTCTGCGGCCTCACGGGCCGTCTTTGCAGTCTCGTCCGAGATCGCGGCGGGGAGGGTGGAGGTGTGGAGAATGCCGTTGCGGTGGACGTTTTCTGCCGGATCATAGCAGCGGATGGTGCCGTCGACGGCGCGGGCTGCGATGATCGATATCTCGCGCTCGAAGGGCACGAAGCTTTCGAGAATCAGCGGGACGGAGCCCAGGGCCTCATAGGCACCTGCAGGCGAATCGTCCGGCGAGCGGAACACGCGCTGGCCCTTGCCATCATAGCCGAGGCGGCAGGTCTTGAGCACGCCCTTGCCGCCGAAGTCAGCGAGTGCCGCTTCGAGTTCCTGCTGGCTGTCGACGGCGTGAAAACGGGCCGTCTCGATGCCGCAATCGTTGAGGAAGCGCTTTTCCACCAGCCGGTCCTGGGCGACTTCCAGCGCCTTCGGGGGCGGGTAGACGGGAACCGACTTCTGCAGCGTCTCGGCGGCCGATACCGGCACGTTCTCGAACTCGTAGGTCACGACATCGCAGCGCTTCGCCAACTCGGCCAGGGCGGCGGGATCGTCGTAGGCTGCCGTGATCTGTTGGTTGGCGACCTGGGCTGCCGGGCAATCGGCCTGCGGTTCCAGGATGATGGTGCGCAGGTTCAGGCGCGCGGCCGCCATGGCCAGCATGCGGCCGAGCTGGCCGCCGCCGATAATGCCGATCGTCTGGGCCTTCATGCTTCGTCCATCGGGTATTCGGCGACTGCGGCGCTCTGGCGGGCACGCCATTCGTCGAGCCTGTAGGCGATGTCGTCATCGGACAGGGCGAGCACGGCGGCAGCGAGAAGGGCGGCGTTCACCGCGCCGGCACGACCGATCGCCAGCGTTCCGACAGGGATGCCGGCCGGCATCTGGACGATCGAGAGCAGGCTGTCCTGGCCGGAGAGCGCCTTGGACTGGACCGGCACGCCGAAGACCGGCAGCGGCGTCATCGAGGCGGCCATACCGGGAAGATGGGCTGCGCCACCGGCGCCGGCGATGATGACCTGGAAGCCTTCCTCGCGGGCGCCCTTGGCGAACTCGAACAGTCGGTCGGGCGTGCGATGGGCGGAGATGATGCGCGCCTCGTAGTCGATCTCAAGCGCATCCAGGGTCTCGGCGGCGTTCTTCATGGTTTCCCAGTCGGACTGGCTCCCCATGATGATTGCGACGGGCGGTGTTTCGGCCATACTCTTTATCCTAGGCAATGATGTCTGGGAGGATCTGGTCTTCAAGCTGGGTCATCTTGTCCTTGATGACGAGCTTCTTCTTCTTCATTCGCTGCACGCGCAAAGCGTCGCAGCCGACTTCTATCATGGCGTTGATCGCGGCGTCGTAATCCTCGTGCTCCTGCCGGAGTTTCGCAAGTGCAAGCCGGATATCCGCCTGTTCCTGATCTGCCATGTCTTCAGTCCCCTGTCTTTCCGGGCTTTTGAATGGGCCCGGCATAATGCGCAAGCTCCTACCATCAAACCGCGTTAACGGGAAGTTAGGCAGGGTCACGAATTTGCCGCGTTCTGACCACGAATTCTCCTTCGACAAACGCGGCCGATCGTGTCACACTTCCTTCGTAAACCTGAAGCTTCGGCCGAAGGGATGGCCGGAGCAGGCAATAGGGAAGGACATGCCACATGACCATCCAGGCTCATATAGCATCGCTTGAGAAGAAGCACGGCGATCTGGAGGAGGAGCTCCAGACGATCTTGTCATCACCATCTGCCGATGACAGGGAGATTGCAGAGGTCAAGCGTCGTAAGCTGCGTCTCAAGGACGAAATGCAGCGGCTCAAGGCGAATACGCGCCATTAGAGCTAGCTTATAGAGCCTCCGCCGCGGACTCCGAATGACTTGCCAGTAGTCCACAAGCGGTAAAACAATCCATACCTGTTCTGGTCGTGGTTCCATAAGGGCCACGGCCAGAATCGTTTCAGGACTTTGTTTCCGTCAGAAAGGCAGGCCGTCCCAGAGAAGCTTCAGGCCGGCGAGGAAGGCGAGACCGTAGGTCATCGGATAGAAGGTCTCCGCCTTCAGGTGCTTCACAACAGCGGCGCCGAGCATGGTCGAGATCAAGGCGACGGGCAGAAGCGTTGCGGAGAGCGTGAGGTTCTTGCTGTCCAGAGCGCCGAGGAAAAAATAGGGAATGACCTTCACCGCGTTGACGATGGCGAAGAAGCGGATGCTGGCGCCGGTATAGGCCTTCGGGTCGAGCTGCATCGGCAGAACATAGATCTGGAAGGGCGGGCCGCCGGCATGGGCGACGAAACTGGCATAGCCCGACAGAGAGCCCCAGAAGGTTGCGGCGACCGGCCGATGGGGCAGGGGCGCCACCACTTCACCCCTGCGACCATAGACCTGCCAGAAATAGCGGACGGTGAAGAGGATGGTCGCCGATGCGATCACCAGTCTCAGCGCGTTGTCCGACACATAGGCCGATGTCGCCCAGCCGAGCGCGATGCCGATCACGCCGCCCGGCAGGATCATCAGCAGGGTCTTCGGATCGTTGTAGTTCCGCCAGGACCAGAGGGCGACGATATCCATGAGGATCAGGATCGGCAGGAAGATTGCTGCGGCCTGGACCGGATCGACGGCAAGCGACATCAGTGGCACGCCGAGCAGGCCGATCGCGCCGCCGATGCCGCCTTTCGACAGCCCGACGAGCATCACGGCCGGAACTGCGGCGATAAAGAATGAGACGCTGGGGAGATCTATCATCGGGCAGGCGGGTTTCTGGTGGTTGATCCTTCAATCCGTCCGGTCTATCGAATTGCGCACAGGAAAACGAGAGCGGAAGGCAGCATTCGATGTTGCCCTGGCCGCCAGACGGGAAGAAACATGACAGAACCGGAAGATCGCTGCCGCCTTGTGCTGATCGTGCCGAACGAGGCCGATGCCGAACGCCAGGCAAGCCTGCTTAGCCAAGCGCTGTCGGGCGGCGATGTCGCCTCCGTCGTGCTGCCGCAATACGAACTCGACGATCAGGCATTCCAGAAGCGTGCCGAAAGTCTCGTGCAGATCATCCAGGATGCGGGCGCTGCCGCGATCATCTATGGTGATAGCCGGGTTGCCGGCCGCGCCAAGGCCGATGGTCTTCACATGGACGGCTCGCCGGAAGAACTGGGCGAGGCGATCGAGAAATTCACGCCGAAGCTGATCGTGGGGGCCGGCGGCGCATCGGAGCGACATACGGCACTCGAAATCGGAGAATTGCGCCCTGATTATATTTTCTTCGGCCGCTTCGACGGCGACATCAAGCCGGAAGCGCATCCCAAGAATGTCGCGCTGGCGGAGTGGTGGGCATCAATGATCGAGATCCCCTGCATCGCCATGGGTGGAACCGCGGTCGAATCGGTGGTTACAGTGGCCGAGAGCGGGGCGGAATTCGTGGCGCTTCGCAGCGCTGTCTTCGAAGCCGATGGTGGCCCCGCCAGTGCGGTCGAAAAGGCGAACGCCCTGCTGGACGAAAAAGCGCCACGGTTTGGGGCTTGATGGTCCGCATGCCATCGACGACAAGCCCGCTTCGCCATTCGCTGAAGATAACAACCGTTCTGCTTCTTTCCGCCGTGGCCGGTGCTTCCGCCCATGCGCAGTCCAACCGCGCCGTGACGCGGCCGGTCGGGCCTGACGCAGGCAGGATGGAACAGCAGCAGCAACCGGATGGCATCGTTCCTTCGGGTGGTGTCGAGCTCTATCAGCGCATGGGGGCGGCTTTGCCGCCTGCACCCGCGGAAAAATCCTATGACGGCCCGATCGACGATGCCTATGGCGCCTATCAGCGCGGCCTTTACGTCACGGCGATGAGCAAGGCTCTCGAACGTGCCGAAAAGGGCGACGCGGCGGCCCAGACGCTGGTGGCCGAGATGATGACCAAGGGACTGGGCATCGCCCGCGACGCCAAGTCGGCGGCCTTTTGGTACGGGCAGGCCGCAGAGCGTGGCGATCCCGCAGCCATGTTCCAGTATGCGCTGTTGTTGATGCAGGGACGTGTCGTGCAAGTCGACAAGGTCAAGGCCGACGACTACATGCGCCGTGCGGCCGAGGCCGGCAATGCGGCCGCCCAGTTCAACTGGGGCCAGATCCTGATCTCTGAAAATCCCGGCGACAAGGGCCTGGAACTGGCCCTGCCGTTTTATGAGAAATCCGCGGCGCAGGGCGTGGCGGATGCACAATATGCCGTCGCCCAGCTTTATATGTCGCTGAAACAGGTTGCGCCCGAGAAGCGCGAACGGGCGCGGCAGTGGATGGAGCGGGCCGCCAAGGCCGGTTATGACACGGCCCAGCTCGACATGGGCATCTGGTATGTCAACGGTATCGGTGGTGACCGCGATTACGACCGGGGCTTCGAGTGGCTGAGGATCGCGGCCACGCGAGGCAATGTCGTCGCCCAGAACAAGCTCGCCTATCTCTACATCAACGCACTTGGAACGCGGCCGAACCCGGTCGAGGCTGCCAAGTGGTATGTGCTGTCAAGGCGCGCGGGGCTGCAGGATGCGGGGCTGGAAGACTTCTACCTCGGCATCAACGACGACCAGCAGAAGCAGGCGATCGACGCCGCGAACAGGTTCAGGCGCGAACCGCGCTGATCGTCAGCCCTTCAGTGCAAAGAGCGCCTGGCGGATGACCAGGCCGTGGGCCGCCGATATGATCAGGATTGCGACGAGCCAGATGCAGACATAGAGGGCCGGGCTGTTGATTGCCTGCGGCCTGACCATAGGCGCGATGGTGAAGACCGCGATTACGCCGAGCATGACGGCCGGCAGAAGGAAGAGCGCCACGGCCGGACGTGCGAAACCATCCGGAGTGCCGAGCCAGTCGAAGTGAATTGGCAGCATCATATCCGCGGGCAGCGCCGACCACAGGCCGACGGAAAGAAAGGTCATGGTCAGGAGCATGCCGAGGCTGATGAGGAAGGGAATGGGCATGCGCATGATGCGGTCTCCGAGATAGGTTTGCCCTCCTTTCGCAGGCTGTACCTCAAATGACAACAGCGCGGACTGTCGCACGACTTGAATTTAGCGGCAATTTGTGGTCTTGAAGCCGCCCAATCGAAAAAGAAACAAGCGTGTTCCCCCGGCATTCCTGCCCAGGGGCTCAAGGATTCCGAAAATGGCCCGTTCAGCCCTTCTCAACGTCATGGTGCAGGCTGCCCTGAAAGCAGGCAAGTCGCTGACCCGCGATTTCGGCGAGGTGCAGAACCTTCAGGTATCGGTCAAGGGCCCGAGCGACTTCGTCTCCCAGGCAGACCTGAAGGCCGAGAAGATCGTTCGCGACGAGCTGATGAAGGCGCGCCCGACCTACGGTTTCCTCGGTGAGGAAGGCGGCGAGGAGAAGGGTACCGACGGCGCGCATCGCTGGATCGTCGATCCGCTCGACGGCACGACAAACTTCCTGCACGGCATCCCGCAGTTCGCCGTCTCCATTGCCCTGGAGCGCAATGGCGAGATCGTTGCCGGCGTTGTCTTCAACCCGGCGACCGACGAACTCTACACTGCCGAGAAGGGCGGCGGCTCCTTCCTCAACGACCGCCGTATCCGCGTCGCGGCCCGCCGCGTGCTTTCGGATTGCGTCATCGGTTGCGGCGTGCCGCATCTGGGCCGCAACAATCACGGCAAGTTCCTCGTCGAACTGCGTCATATCATGGGCGAAGTCGCCGGCGTTCGCCGCCTGGGCGCTGCCGCGCTGGATCTCGCCTATGTCGCTGCCGGTCGTTTCGACGGTTTTTGGGAAACCGAGCTTTCGCCTTGGGACATGGCGGCTGGCCTGCTGCTTATCCGCGAAGCCGGCGGCTTCGTCTCGGACATGAAGGGCACGACCAACATGTTCGAAAGCCGCTCCGCCGTTGCCGGTAACGAACTGATCCAGAAGGCGCTGGTTGAAGTCATCAACCGTCCGGTCCCGACCCGCTGATTGCCTGTCGGAAGAAGGTGAGCATCTGCGGATAGCCCACTGTTTTCCGACGCTTGGACACTTCAATTCGTCGCAATTTTAAACTAGCCTCCGGCCAACATACCGGAGGCGAGGTATATCATGGCGAATGCGACAGTGGACGATCTGGACGAAACGGAGACCGGCCGCGGCGGCTACAAGCACAAGCTCTCCAATCCGGCGTCCTTCCTCTGGACGATGCTTGTCTTCCTGATCCTTGTCGGCTTCGTCTCCGCCATCCTCTATCGCCAGGCTGCGCACGCCTTCCAGACAAATCCGGGACTGAACGGCCTGATCCTCGGCGTGCTGGCGATCGGCATCCTGCTCGTCTTCGTCCAGGTAATCGGCCTTGCCCGCGAAGTCAGCTGGTTCAATTCCTTCCGGGCTGCCGGCGGCAATGCCGACAAGGTCGGCCGCGAGCCACGCCTGCTCGCGCCGATGCGCACCCTGATCGGCCGTCGCCGCAAGGTGGCGCTTTCCACCGTCGCCTATCGTTCGATCCTCGATTCGATCGGCACGCGGCTGGACGAATCGCGCGATACCTCGCGTTACCTCATCGGGCTTCTCGTCTTCCTCGGTCTGCTTGGCACGTTCTGGGGCCTGATCGGCACGATCGGCTCGATCAGCGACGTCATCGGCGCACTCGACCCTGCCTCCAGCGGCTCGAACGATATTCTCGGCGCGATCAAGAGCGGTCTTGCACAGCCGCTTGCCGGCATGGGTACGGCGTTTTCGTCCTCTCTGCTTGGTCTTTCCGGGTCGCTGATCCTGGGTTTCCTCGACTTGCAGGCCGGCCGCGCGCAGAACCGTTTCTATACGGAGCTTGAAAACTGGCTCTCCTCAGTGACCGATGTCGGCTATGACGGTCCGATAGCCGATGGCGCTCAAAACAGCGCCTCCCTCGACGAACTCAAGGCTCTCACGACCGAATTGCGCAAGCTCGCTGCCGCTCAGATCAAGACCGGTCAGGATGGCGCGAGCACCGAACGCTCCATGTCCGCCATGGCAAATCTCGCCGAGGGCATCCAGGGGCTGGTCAAGAACATGCGCAACGAGCAGCAGATGCTGCGCGACTGGATCGAAGCCCAGCAGGAGGAATCCAAGGCCATGCGCCGGACGCTCGATCGGCTTTCCGACAAGATCGCGGCCGACAAGAGCGGGGGCAAGTAAACGATGGCGCTCGCCAAGAACCGCCGCCGCGAACGCAGCGTCGACTTCTGGCCGGGGTTCGTGGATGCGCTGTCCACGCTCCTCATGGCCATCATGTTCCTGCTCACGGTCTTCGTGCTGGCGCAGTTCCTGCTCAGCCGCGAGATCACCGGCCGCGACGAGGTGTTGAGCCGGTTGAACAGCCAGATCGCCGAGTTGACGGAACTGCTTGCGCTTGAAAAGAGCGGCAATCAGGACCTTGAAGACCAGCTCGCCAATCTGCAGTCGTCGCTTGCCGCCGTGGAAGGTGATCGCTCCCGCCTGCAGCAGCTATTGAGCGAGGGTGCTGGCAGCAGCAATGCCGCCAATGCCCGGGTCGGCGAACTGACCGGCCAGTTGAACGAACAGCAGCAGATCAGCCAGCGGGCGGCGAGCCAGATCGAGCTTCTCAACCAGCAGATCGCGGCGCTCCGTGCGCAGATCGCGGCTGTCGAGCAGGCGCTGCAGGCGTCCGAGGCAAAGGATTCGACCTCGCAGGCGCAGATCGCCGATCTCGGCCGGCGCCTCAACGTGGCACTTGCCGCGCGGGTGCAAGAACTGAACCGTTACCGGTCCGACTTCTTCGGTCGCCTGCGCGAAATCCTGTCGGATCGCGAGAACATCCGCATTGTCGGCGACCGTTTCGTGTTCCAGTCGGAAGTGCTGTTCCCTGTCGGCGGCAGCGAACTCGACGATCCCGGCCGCGTCGAAATGGACAAGCTCGCGATGGCACTGCTTGAGCTCGCGCGGGAAATCCCGGCGGAGATCAACTGGGTGCTGCGCGTCGACGGCCATACGGACAATTCGCCGCTTTCCGGTTCCGGCCGTTATCGTGATAACTGGGAGCTTTCCTCCGCGCGCGCGACCTCGGTGGTCAAATACCTGATCTCGAAGGGCGTTCCCGCAAACCGCCTTGTCGCGGCCGGGTTCGGTGAATTCCAGCCGATCGCGCAGGGGGATACTCCGGAGGTGAAATCCCAGAACCGCCGCATCGAGCTGAAGCTTACGGAACGTTGAGAATGCCCCCCAGAAAGCCCGATATGACCGCCCTCATCAAGGCAGTCGCCGATACCCCGCGCCGGGACAACAGCGCCTATCATCAGGCAATTGCAGACGCGCGCGAGATGTTCGGTCAGGCCGAAGCCGCGCTCGGCGGTCCGGTCACCGTGACGACCAAGGCCAAGCTCAAGGCCAACGGCAAATATGTGGTGAAATGGGTGTTCGAGAAGGCCGAGTAAGGTCGATCACACGTCGTCAGGCGCTGTAGTGGCTGGACGTGAAGCCCAGCCGTTCCAGTCCCCGCTTCACCTCCGGCGCCTTCATGAATAACGACCATAAGAGTCCCGACCGGTGGTTCTCGATCATCGCGACGATCGGGCCCTGGTCGATGGCGATATAGGTGGCGGCCACCCAGTCGGTGGAAGGCGCGAAGGCGTCGACGAAACCGTAATCGCCGAAGAGCTTGCTGTTTTCATAACGGATGAAGGCCCGCAATGCTTCCTCCGACTCCTGCGGCAGGAACGGGAAACTCGAGAGTGCTGCCGTCGGTGCGATCGCGCCTGTATCCACCGTGGGAGAGTTGGCGTTGTAGCCGTTAGGCGCTTCCGATGCGGTCAAGCCCCATACGCCGTACTGCTCGTAGGCCGGCACAGTCATGCAATAGGCGCGGTTGATCCGGGTATGGGCGACCGCCTGCTGCCAGTAGTCGCCGTAACGATCGCTCAGACCGCGCGGATCGAGCGCGCAGAATGAATATTGCGACAGGAAGAGCGGGCCACCGAAGGGTTCGCCGAGGAGAAGCGTGGTGCCGAGATAGTCCTGGCCATTCTTCATCGCGCCGGATCGTGCCCAGCCGGAATGGTAGTTTTCCGGTTTGATCGGGTGGGTATCGGAACCGGCGCCAAACACATAGGCGGACAGCGCCTCGTTCCAGCCGACGATCGGAAGGTTCATCACCCATTCGTGGTTGGGGCTCCAGTGCCAGTAGAGCGGGCCATCTTCTCTGCCCTTTGTGAACCAGTTCCACTCGACTTCGTCGAACAGTTTGGTGATGCGGTTGCGCAGCGTCGTCTCGGTGTCCGTCGTGCCGGTGAAATATTCCCGCGCGCAGATCAGCCCCTGCAGCAGGAGCATGGTTTCGACGATGTCGCCGCCGTCGTCATATTGGGAAAACTGGATCGAGGCGCTCGTGGTGCCGTCGATCATGTGGGAGAAGGCGCCGTGGAAGCGGGGTGCCAGCATGAGGCGCTCGACGATGAGGTCGATACGCTCCAAAGCCTCTGGTCGCGTGATCCAGCCACGCTCGGATGCGACGATGATCGCCATCACACCGAAGCCGGTGCCGCTGATCGAGATCATCTCGGTGGCGAGCGCGCCGTTTACCCAGCGCTTGTCATAGGGCAGCTTGCTGTCCTTGTGGGCGCCGTCCCAGAAATAGAGGAAGGTATTCCTCTGGACCTGATCGAGCAGCGTATCGAGCGGAGCGTTCGGGTCCGGAGGCTCAAAGGTCATGTCTATCCCTAGATGGCGGCAACGGATGGCCGTTCAAGGTCCTGGAACTGCAGGCGTGCAAGCTTGGCATAGAGCCCGCCCTTGGCCACGAGGCTCTGATGCGTGCCTTCCTCGACGACGCGGCCGGCATCGAGAACGAGGATGCGATCGGCCTTCAGCACGGTCGCCAGCCGGTGGGCGATGACGAGCGTCGTGCGGTTTTCCATCAGCCCGTCCAGCGCGCGCTGAACCAGCGTCTCGCTCTCGGCATCCAGTGCGGAGGTCGCCTCGTCGAGCAGCAGGACGGGCGCGTTTTTCAGGACAGCGCGGGCGATCGCAATGCGCTGGCGCTGGCCGCCTGACAGCGTGATGCCGCGCTCGCCGGCCATCGTGTCATAGCCCTGATCCAGCCTGGAGATAAACTCGTCCGCCTGGGCCGCAATTGCCGCCTCGCGCACAGCTTCGCGGGTGGCATTCGGCATGCCAAAGGCGATGTTGTCGTGGATCGACGCTGCAAAGATCGTCACGTCCTGCGGCACGATCGCCATGCGGGACCGGAAATCGGCGAGGCGCGTTTCGCGCAGGTCGACGCCGTCGAGCGTGATCTGGCCGCTCTGCGGATCGTAGAATCGCATCAGCAGCGAGAAGACCGTGCTCTTGCCGGCGCCGGAGGGGCCTACGATCGCAACCGTTTCGCCGGGCCTGACCTTGAAGGAGAGCGCATTGAGCGTGATCGCGCTGACGCGGGCCGGATAAGCGAAGGAGACCGAATTGAACTCCACTTCGCCGCGCGGCGGGGAGGGGAGCGTCTTCGGATTTTCGGGATCCCGTACAGCAGGAACCTCATGCAGCAGTTCGGTCAGGCGTTCGGCGGCACCGCCGGCTGCGGAAAGCTCGCCCCAGACTTCAGAAAGCTGGCCAAGCGAGCTTGCGGCGATGACCGAGTAGAGCACGAACTGGCCAAGCGTGCCGGCCGTCATAGTACCGGAGAGGACGCTCTGCGCACCGTACCAGAGAACGGCAACGATCGAGCCGAAACCGAGGAGAATGGCAAAGCCGGTCAGCAATGCCCGGGAACGGATCGCCGAGCGGGCGGCATCATAGGCATTCTCGACGGCCAAGGCATAGCGGTCGCTGGCAACACTCTCGCCATTGAAGGACTGGATAGTGCGGCTTGCCGCAACTGTTTCCGAGGCGAAGGCGGAGCTTTCCGCCAGCGTATCCTGTGCGGCACGCGAACGGCGGCGCACGGAGCGGCCGAAGCCGACGATCGGGAAGACGATGAGCGGGATCGCACCCAGCACCATGGTGGAGAGCCAGGGGCTGGTATAGATCATCATGCCCATGGCGCCGAGACAGAGGATGGTGTTGCGCAGCGCCTGGGATGCCGACGATCCGAAGGCCGACTTGATCTGGACCGTATCGGCCGTCAGGCGCGAGACGATCTCGCCCGACTGGTTGACGTCGAAGAAGGAGGCGGAGAGGCGGGTGACATGGGCAAACACCTCGCGCCGCAGATCGGCAACGACGCGTTCGCCTATCGTGATGACGTAGTAGTAGCGCATGGCGCTCGCGGTCGCGAGGAGGATGGCGAGGACCAGCAGCATACCGAAATAGCTGTTGATGAAATGCCCGTCGGTGGATGCGAAGCCGTGGTCGATCATGCGCCGCAGAGCGAGCGGCAAAGCCAGCGTCGTGGCGGCGGCGAGCACGAGAAAGAACAATGCTGCGGCAACGAGGCCACGATAGCGGGAAAGATAGGGGATCAGCCGCGCCAGAGGTTTCAGCGTGCGATTCTTCTTCTCGGTCGTCTTATCAGTCTGGGGCATGACTGCCACGTGCTCTCCTGGCTGGCGCCTCAACCCGACAATCAGAAGCGATTCCCAGCAGGCATGATGCGCAATTTCGGTCCTATAAAGCCCATCCTGCCATAGACGGCGAGGCCATGTAGAACCTATATCAAACTCGCGCGCACGGGACTTGTGCTTGCGGTGACCTTCCTGTATAGGCTCCGCATCGAATTGGGAAGCCGTGACCGGACCGGTCTGCGGCTTCATCTATTACAGAGGGTCGGTGATCGCAAATGCGGCATGGTGACCCCGCAGCGCAGGATTAGCGACATGAAGGCTGAGATTCATCCCGACTACCACATGATCAAGGTTGTCATGACCGATGGCACCGAATACGAAACCCGCTCGACCTGGGGTTCGGAAGGCGCAGTCATGAACCTCGAAATCGATCCGAAGTCCCATCCGGCCTGGACCGGCGGCAACCAGCAGCTGATGGACCGCGGTGGCCGCGTTTCCAAGTTCAACAAGCGTTTCGGCGGCCTCGGCCTCTAATCCGAACCTTGGCGGACCCAAAAAAAGCCTGGCGCAAGCCGGGCTTTTTTCGTTTTCTGTTCCCGGTCAGCGTTTCGGGGATCGAGCGATGGTGGAGGCAGGACAGCAGGAGAGATTTCGCCGCGTTGCCATCATAGGCAATGGCGGATCGGGCAAGACCTGGCTTGCGAAGCGGCTTGCGCCCTGTCTCGGGCTTCATCCGACCCATATGGACCTTGTCTACTGGCAGCCCGGCCGGTTCGGATTGGCGCGTGACAAGACTGTCGTCGCCGAGGAGATCCGGCAGCTTTCCTATCAGGACGAGTGGCTGATGGAAGGCGTGCATGGCTGGCTGATCAACGTTCTCCTGCCGCGGACGACCTTGCTGATCTTCCTAGACCTGCCGGAAGACGAATGCGTCGCCAATGTCACGCTGCGAGGCAAGCAGGGCGGGGAGACGCAGGAAAGCTTCGACGAGCTGATCGACTGGGTGTCGAAATACCGGGAGCGCCGCAACAACTGGAATTCCTTCCAGACCCATGCGCGGATGTTCGACGAGTTCGCCAACGAAAAAGTGCGGCTGAAGAGCCGCACTCAAATCATAGACTATGCAGACCGGGTATGCGGGGCAGATTAGTTGCCGAAAGCCGTGTTCAGCAGGTCCAGCTGGGCGCGGACGCTGTTTTCATTGTCGGGAACGACAACGGCATCAGACGGGCGGTAGATTTCGCGATCGAGCAGGGCGACGCGGTTCTGCAGACGCAGCGAGCGTTCGACGAGATCGCGGAAACCTTCCGGAAGCTCAAGCCAGCCCGGTGCGTTGCGATCGACGTTGAAGCCGTCGAGGCGGACCTTGTTCTTCTCGGCCAGAACCTGATCGCGCGACATCTCGCCATTGTTGACGGCGCGCTGCAGCAGCAGCCAGGAGGCCATCTGCATGAGGCGGGTGGTCAGGCGCATGGATTCTGCAGCGTAGAGAACCGAGGCGATGCGGGGCAGGACTTTCGATGCAGCGCGGCCGGTGCCGTCGAGATAGCTCGCCGTTTCTTCAACGAGTGCCATGCCTTCGGAGTATAGCGTCTTGAACTGCGGAGACGCAGCGGCGCGACCGGCGAAGTTGACAGTATTCAAACCCTGTTCCGACATGAAAGTCATCCTGCTAATGCAATCACGATGATGCAAAGGCCACAACGGCCAAAAAGTTCCATCGCGGCCCTGATTGACTTGAACATGGTCGTTATACTGCAAATCTGCAAGGCGTTTATTAACTAAAGGTTAATACCCACAAGATCGGGTAAACGAGTGCTAATGTTCTTGATTTGATACAGATTTCGGCGCTTGCGGAATATCGGCGCCTTGTACCTTGAGTTCACGCCATTTCACAATCGGGCGGGACGTAAAAAAGAAGAGCCGCGGAAAGGCGGCTCTCAAGGTAAAACAGGGAGAAATCAGACCATTCGCCGGGTGGAGAAACTGTCTGAGTCCAGGAAGCCTGGACGGTCCGATAATGTCTGTTAATGATTAATATTTACTTAAACAGCCGCCGAATACTTGCGGGCATTTCCGGCGCCGATTTCATTTTCGGAACAGGTTGTCGGCCGCAGAACGGTCGGCCTGCTTCTTCTGCCTGTCGGCTTCGAGCCGAGCGATCTCCTGCCTGAGTAGCGCGATTCGGTCGTCGAGATCGTCTACCGACAAGATCGAGAGATCCTGGCCGATCTCGTGAGCGGTCTTATTGATCGGGCGTTCTTCGTCGAAAAAGCTCATGCTCAATTCCTCCGGTCGTCGGACGGGCCATCAGCTGGAACGGCGCGCGGATCGAGCGCGACGCTTTCCGGCGTGCTGAGTGTCGCCGGCGCGTGGGCAGCGGTATAGGCATCGCGCTGTTCGGCCGGTATCGCTGCTCTCTGCCGGCTGCGCAGGATCGCGTAGGCGCTGATCAGAATATGCGAGATGGCCGTGACGAGAAAGAGGGCGTATGGGCCCGCCCAGCTCATGACAGGCCCGCCGATGCTGGGGCCGATGATCGTGCCGATGCCGTAGAGAAGCAGAAGTCCGCCGGATATCTTGACGAAGTCCTCGGACGAGGCAAAGTCGTTGGCATGGGCGACGGCGATCGGGTAGAGCGCGTTTGCGGCGGCGCCATAGATCGCCACGAGCACGATGATGCCATAGACGCTGGTCGGGCTGAATACCGCGACCGCGAGGCCGGCGAGTGCTGCGGCTCCGGATAGTCCCGCCAGAACGTGGCGGCGGTCGAGCCTGTCGGACAGCCGGCCGGCCGGGAACTGCATGATCGCGCCGGCGAAGATGGTGATGCTGACCATGGCCGCCACCGCGCCCTGGGACAGGCCCGCCTGGGTGGCGAAGACGGCCGACAGCGTGCCGTAGGCGCCGTTGGCAATGCCGATCAGCAGGATGCCGACAAAGGAAATCGGCGAGTTCCTGAACAGGCCCTTGAGATCCAGCCGCGCGCGTTTCAGCGGCTGCGGCGAGGCCGCCTTGGAGAGCGTCGTCGGCAATGCGGCGATGCTGTAGAGAATGCCGCAGATCATGAAGAGCGTCGATGTCGTGACATCTGCGAAGGGCACCATCATCTGGCCGCCGACAACGCCGAACAGGGTGATGGAGATATAGAAGGAAAAGATCGTGCCGCGGCTTTCCGGCGTAGCGCGCTCGTTCAGCCAGCTTTCGATGATCATCGAGGTGCCGGCGGTACAGAAACCGGTAATCGCTCTGAGGACCAGCCAGGCGGTCTGATCGACGAACAGACCGGTCAGCAGGACGTTCATGCAGATCAGGGCCAGGAAGCCTGAAAACGCCCTGACATGGCCGATGCGCCTGACCACGTTCGGCGCGACGAAGCAGCCTATGACGAAGCCCGCCGCCCAGGTCGTGCCGAGCAGGCCGAGCACTTCGTTGGAATATCCTTCATGGGTACCGCGCAGGGGTAGCACCAGGCCCTGGAGGCCGTTGCCGAGAAACAGGAAGAGGGTACCGGATAAAAGGGCGAGGACGGGGAGGAGGTTTCGTCGCATCGTCTCTACAAATTGCTCGAGTCAAACATTCGGCGGCGGCGCCTCAGCCTTATCCGGCATGTTGCGCCGGGTCGAGCAGGGCGATAACGAAGGGGAGGGCAGCCAGTCTGTGAATCGCGTCGCCCCTCCCCAAGCCTATCTGTGGTGGAGTTGAAAAATGTCCACCCTGTGGCGAGACCGGAAAACGGCCGTCAGCGGATAAGAAATGACCAAAGCGCTCGCCATCATCCTGATCCTCGCCATGGGTGTCCAGATCATCAAGCCGCTCGGCCTGCCAGGGCTGAAGCGCCGCATGGATTTCTGGAAGATCGCGCTCCTGGCCTTCGCGATCTGGACCGTTGCGTTGCTGGGGCGGGAATTCTTCTGATCAGCACTCGATGCTGCCGCGCATGACGAAGACGCAGCGTCCGCTGACCCTGACGTCGGTGACCTCACCTGCATGCTTGACGACATCAAGTTCAATGATGCTGCGCCGGCCCATCTCGACGCCCTGTTCGATCGTCAGGTGGAAGTGGCCGTCCTGAGCGGGCTCCCTTTCGATGAGAAATGCGGCCAGTGCAGCAGACGCGCTACCCGTCGCCGGATCCTCCGGCACGTCATCCAGCGGCGCGAACATGCGGGCGCGGATATTCCACGGATGCACGTCGTCCCGCACGTAGAGGAATACCGGGATGCCCAGACCATCGCCCTTGTAGCGCTCGACCGCCTCGCGGAATGCGGAAAGGTCGGGTAGGGCTTGCCCGAGAGCATCCAGCCCTCGCAGTTCCGTCAGCACGAAGGCCAGGCCGACGGAGGCGAAAACCGGCGTATGGCGATCCTTGCGCACTGCATCGGCATCGATCGAGACGCAGCGGGCGATGAGGGCGGCATCCATGGTCTCGCCGATCTCGAGCGGTTGCGGTGCGCGGATCGTTGCCGCGACCACGGCGTCGCGATCCCGCTTCAATTCGACCTCCACCAACCCGGCTTTCTCCTCGAACCGCAGGCGATCGCCCACCGGCTTGCCGAACAGATCCGCCTGCTGGCCAAGAACATAGGCGGTGCCGACATTGGGATGCCCGGCGAAGGGCACTTCCATGGTCGGCGTGAAGATGCGCACCTCCGCACTGTTTTCGGCGTTTTCGGGCGGCAGCACGAACGTGCTTTCGGAATAGCCGAATTCCTTGGCGATCTGCTGCATCTGTTCGGTGTTGAGGCCACGCGCATCCGGCACTACAGCCAGCGGATTGCCGGTGAAGCGTTCGGCGGTGAAAACATCGACGGTGACGAAATCGACGGTGGGCATGGCATTCTCCAGATCAAACTGGTGCGATGCTAGGCGGGACAGTCCTCTGCCACCAGCCAATCTTTGTGATGGTGGCAATCGAGAAAGATGATGGCTGGAAAGATGATGGCAAAACGGAAAAACCGCGCCGTTGCCGACGCGGTTTTCTCCCTCCCTGCAGGATCCGCGCCTCGAAGGCTGGCAGACCGCTGCAACGGTTCCTTGAAAAGGCCTATCAGGCCTTGTTCACGCTTGCCGCATAGATCTGATTGATCGTTGCGCCCAGGCTCGCATCGAATTCCGCATCGCTCATCGAGGCACGCAGGTGTTCCGCCAGGGCGCGTGAGAAGCTTGCGATCATGCCATGGTTATGGCTGAGCTTTTCGCATGCCTCATCGGTGCTGTAGCCGCCGGAAAGAGCGACGACGCGAATGACCGACTTATGGGCGATCAGAGGTGCGTAGAAATCTGCGACGGTCGGGATCGTCAGCTTGAGCATCACGGTTTCGCCTGCAGGGAGCTTGTCGAGCTGCGCCGCGATCTCATCGCGAAGAATGGCTTCTGCTTCCTTCTTCGTCGGGCTCTTGATGGAAACTTCAGGCTCGATGATCGGCATCAGGCCCTGGCCGATGATCTGGCGCGCCACCTCGAACTGCTGCTTGACGACGGCTGCAATGCCGGCCTTGTCGGCATTGGCAATGACCGAGCGCATCTTGGTGCCGAAAATGCCCTTCTCGCGGCCGCGGATCAGGAGAGCATCCAGATCGGGCATCGACTTCATCAGCTGCACGCCGTTCTCTTCGGCTTCGAGGCCTTTGTCGACCTTCAGGAAGGGCACGACGCCGCGCTTTTCCCAGAGGTAGGAGGGAACGGCCTGGCCATCGACGTCACCGTCCATGGTCCGTTCGAACAGGATGGCGCCAATCACCTTGTCGCCGGAAAAGGCCGGCGCGCTCATGATGCGGACGCGCATTGCGTGCATCAGGCGGAACATTTCCTCGTCGCCCTGGTAATCGGTTTCGGCAATGCCGTATGCGAGCAACGCTTTGGGCGTTGAACCACCGCTCTGATCCAGCGCTGCGATGAACCCGGGCGCCGAGCTCATCTTGTCCAACATCTTCGCGTCCACCATACTTCACTCCTATCCCTAAAAATGGCGCGCGTTGCGCGCTCACATATCCTCTGGTGCCACGATCAAGCGGCAACGCTGGCCTGATCAATCTCAGAAGCTACCATCCGCCGATAGCAGAAGTTCCTGTGCCGGGGAATATGCCTCTAACTGCCTGAAACGATTGAAATTACTTCAATCGTTTAAAATATTGAAATAATTTAAACGCCTCTTGTCCGGCGGATGCGCGGGCCTATCTCCGCGCATCCTCCATAAAGATAGGGCACTCAGGCGGTCTTGGACAGAACCGCGACGCCCGGCAGTTCCTTGCCTTCCATCCATTCGAGGAAGGCACCGCCTGCAGTCGAAACATAGGTGAAGTCGTCGGCAACGCCTGCATGGTTGAGCGCCGCGACCGTATCGCCGCCGCCCGCGACGGAAACGAGCTTGCCCGCCTTCGTCTGTGCGGCCGCGAATTTCGCCGCGGCGACCGTCGCTGCATCGAAGGGCTCGATTTCAAACGCGCCGAAAGGGCCGTTCCAGACCAGCGTCGATGCCTTGCCTATCCATTCGCTGACGGCTTCAACCGACTTCGGGCCGACGTCGAGCATCATGGCATCGGCCGGAATGGCATCGACGGCAACCGTCTCGTTTGCGGCATTGGCCTTGAACTCACGGGCAACGACGCCGTCGACCGGCAGCACGATCGCGCAACCGGCGCTTTCCGCTTCCGCCATGATCGCCTTTGCGGTCTCTGCAAGATCATGTTCGCAGAGCGACTTGCCGACATTGATGCCTTTGGCGGCGAGGAAGGTGTTGGCCATGCCGCCGCCGATGACGAGCGCGTCGACCTTCTTCACGAGATTCTGCAGGAGGTCGATCTTGGTCGAGACCTTGGCGCCGCCGACAATGGCGACCGTCGGACGCACCGGGGCACCGAGGCCCTTTTCCAGCGCTTCCAGCTCCGCCTGCATGGTGCGGCCGGCGTAAGCGGGTAGATGATGTGCGAGGCCCTCCGTCGAGGCATGGGCGCGGTGAGCGGCGGAAAAGGCATCGTTGACGTAGATGTCGCCGTTCTTTGCCAGCGCCTCGGTAAACTCGGCGTCGTTCTTCTCCTCGCCTTTGTGGAAACGGGTGTTCTCCAGAAGCAGGATCTCGCCGTCCTTCATCGAGGCGATCGCCTTTTCGGCGTCCGGGCCGATGCAGTCGGAGGCGAAGTGGATCTTGGTGCCAAGCACTTCGCTGACGGCGGGCACGATCAACGAGAGCGACATATCGGCGACCGGCTCACCCTTCGGCCGACCGAAATGGGCGAGCAGGATGACCTTGGCACCCTTGCCTGCAAGCTCGAGAATGGTCGGCGCAACGCGCTCGATGCGGGTCTTGTCGGTCACCTTGCCGTCGGCAACCGGAACGTTGAGGTCAACACGCACAAGGATGCGCCTGGCCGCAGGAGCGTTGATGTCGTCGATGGTCTTGAAAGCAGGCATGATCGATCCATTCCTTTTCGGGGCAGGCACTAGAACTGCGCGGACCATACTATGCCTGATCGGCGAAGCAAGGCGCTGTGGCGGTGAATTGCGCCGATCCGCGATTTCAGGGTTTTTGAACGGGAAGCTGCTTGCCGCGATACTTGCGCAGCCGGTCGCGGACGCGGTGGGCGATCTCGCGCATGTTGATGAAGATCGGCAGGTTGGTCTTCGGCTCGACGGGTTCCAGCGAGACGCCGACACTGCGGATGTGGTCGTGTTCGTCGACTTCCCGCACGATCAGGATGATGGAGCCGAAGCGCATGCGATCGGCATATTCAGCCTTGCCGCCGAGCCTCGCATTGATGAGATCGCCGACCGTCATGCTCTGCTCGGACGTGGCCAGAAGGCCGGGGCCATAGGCGGCGTCGAGCTCTTTGGCCGGGCGCGACGGCGAGATGGCGAACGCGCCGAAGAAATCCTCGTCGTTCTCTTCCACCGGGACACGCGCTGCGAACAGGCGGTCCAGCAACCTGATGTAAGCGGGCGATACGAAGAGATAGACCTGGTCCGCCTCACGAAGCCTGCCGGCATACTGGTAGCGGATGCTCTTGCCGTCGCGGATGACGAGCGACGGCATGGCCCAGCGGGGAATGCGCTCGCCGCTGAGGATCGGACTGTCCTTGATGACGCGATAAGAGATCAGTTCGTGCTGGGCGCCGCCGGGCAGGTCGAGCTCTATCTTGTCGACTGCGCCGAGGCGCGGCGGGATAATCAGCCCGAGGAAATTGGCGACCGGCTTGATCGTCCAGCCTTGCACGAGAAGCGACACCAGCACGATGATGAAGGTGACGTTGAAATAGAGTTCGCCGTTCTCCACGCCGCTCAGCATCGGCATGATGGCGAGCAGGATGGAAACCGCGCCGCGCAGGCCGACCCAGGCCACGAAACCGATTTCCTGCTGGGTATAGTCGAAGGGCAGGAGGCTCAGCCAGACGGCAACGGGCCGTGCCACGAAAATCAGGAAGAGGGCAAGCCCGATCGCAGGCAGGAGGATGCTCGGAAACTGCGATGGCGTGGCAAGCAGGCCGAGCACGAGGAACATGATGATCTGGGCAAGCCAGGTCAGCCCTTCGTTGAAGCGGGTGATCTGCTGCTTGGCGAACATCTTGCGGTTGCCGGCATACATGCCGGCCACATAGACCGCGAGGAAGCCGCTGCCGCCGAGCGCGCCGGTGAAGGAGAAGACGAGCAGCGCCAGCGCCAGCACGAAGATCGGGGCAAGGCCGCGGTCGGAGGTGAAGCGGTTCAGGATCGAGACGATCATCACGCCGCCGGCAAGACCGAAAAGAAGGCCAAGGCCCATTTCCTCGATGAAGACGAAGGCGAAATGCAGGTCGATGCCGGACAGGCGCTGGCCGGTGCCGACGAGTTCGGCAATGGCGATGGTAAGGAAGATTGCCATCGGGTCGTTGGTGCCGGATTCCACCTCGAGCGTCGATCGCACCTTGTCGCGGATGTTGATGCCCCCGATGCGCAGCAGGAAGAAGACGGCCGCCGCATCCGTCGAGGCAACGATCGAGCCAAGCAGCATGCCTTCGAGCCAGCCGAAACCGAGAAGGAGTGAGGCTGCGACCGCGAAGATGCCGGCCGTGATCAGGACGCCGGCCGTTGCCATGGTGATCGCGGGGAAGGCGGCCAGGCGGAACGAATGGATGGGAGTACTGAAGCCGGAATCGAACAGCACGATCGCGAGCGCAAGCGACCCGAGCATGAAGGTGAAGGGATAGTTTTCGAAGCGGATGCCAAGGCCATCGACACCCGCCAGGAGGCCGATCGCAAGGAAGACGAGAAGCAGTGGTGCGCCGAAGCGGAAGGCGAGCAGGCTCGAGAAGGCGGAAACCAGCACCAGAAGCGTGCCGATCAGCAGAACGATGTAAAACGCCTCCAAAAGTCCGAACCTCTTTCCTGCCGCATATTCCAACTCTTCAGCAACGGCGTCCTTCGCGCAAGACCAACATCGTAGCCGCGGGAAAGTGCACCAGCGAAAAGGCAGAACCCGGCCAGGCCGGAGCGAATCGTCGTGTTCTCCGGATTAGGCGTGATGAAATCCGGCAAGAGAAGGGCAGGGCGGAAAAAAGACGGTTTCATCCCTTGGTGCCATCGGGTTTCCATGGATCGGAAAGCCCCGCGCGAAGGCGGAGCCTCACCGTTTTTACAGACGGCTCCGCATTCGCGCGATCCGCGGCGGTTCGGCCTGCCGGTCGCTACGGAAAGCCTCTGCTCAAAACTGCCAGCCTGCCGGAACCCAGGCGTAGCCCATATCGGTCTTGAGCATGCGTCCCAATCCCGGGAATGGGTAATGAAATCCGAGGACAAGCAGTCGATCGGTAGCGGCCATATCGAATATGCGGCGGCGTGAGGTGAGAGCAGTATCCTTGTCCCTGTCGGGACCTGGCCGCCATGGATGGTCGATGTTGACGACGGGGTGGTAGGCGAGATCTGCCGTCAGAAGCAACTGGTCGTTTCCGGAGTGGACGAGAAACGTCGCCATGCCCGGCGTATGTCCCGGCGCGGCTATCGTCGCAAGCCCCGGCACGATTTCCATGCCGGCCTCGTAAAGCTCGATATCCTTTGCAATCGGCTCGACGCTGCGTTTGATCGCCGCTGCGAAACGATCACGAAAGTCCTTTGGAACCGGCATGTAGGAAAGATCGGGATCGTTTCGCACGAAGAAATCCCAGTCGGCACGGGGAGCGTAGACGACGGCGTTGGGAAATGCCTTCCTGCCTTCCGCATCACGCAGGTTGCCGACGTGATCGGGATGCGTATGGGACACCACGACCGCATCGATATCTTCCGCGGAAAGGCCTATGGCCGCAAGATTGTCGAACACGCGCCCTCCATTCGGCCCCATCGTTGACCCGGCGCCCGCCTCGAGCAGGATCCGCCTGCCGCCGATTTCAAGCAGCAGCGTGTTGAGTTGAAGGGACATGTGATCGGTGGGAAGGAAGGCACGGCGGAGAACTTCCTGCAGTTCGGCTTCGGGAGCGTCGTTGGCATAGATGGCCGGGGGGCCGCCGATCAGTCCATCGCTCAAGACCGTCGCCTTGATCTGGCCGACCTGGAACCGGTAGTAGCCGACATTGCGAGCGCCCGTGTCCGGGGCCTGCGCATTTGCCGATACGGCGGAGCCTCCCAGCAGTAGAGCCGATGTTCCGGCAACTGCCGAAACCATCACGGTTCTCCGGTTCAGGGTGAGACGATCCATTGTTTTTCCTTTCAGCCGACAATCCGAATGGGTGGTTGCGTTATCTAGATGACCTCAAACGACTGCGCTGATAAGACGGGAAAATCTACTTGGCTTGATAAGGTCAGCTTCGCAATGGATCAGTTTCGCCTGGATAGCCTGGACGTCTTCGCCGCGATCGTCAGATGCGGCGGGTTCAGGGCGGCCGCTCTGGAGCGGGGTGTTTCATCCTCGGCACTCAGCCAGACAATCAACGGTCTGGAGGACGCGCTCGGTATTCGCCTGCTCAACAGGACGACGCGAAGCGTTGCGCCGACAGAAGCCGGATTGCGTCTCTTGCAGCGCCTCGGTCCGGCTCTGACGGACATCCGTCTGGCTGTCGACGACCTGAACCAATTGAAGGAGAATCCATCCGGCACCCTTCGCATCAATGCGCCCGGTCCCGCGATCGATCATTTCCTCTGCCCGGCAATGTTCGATTTCATGGATAGATACCCGGACATCAAACTCGAACTTATCAGTGAAGCGGCGGTCATCGACATCGTCGATCAGGGCTTTGACGCCGGCGTCCGGTTCGGAAAGCAGCTGGCGCAGGACATGATCGCGGTACCATTGGGACCTGCGCTTCGATACGCGATCGTAGGCTCGCCGGAATATATTGCGAAGCATGGCCTGCCTCTCAGCCCCAATGACCTAGCCGACCACAACTGCATTCGCCGACGATTTCCCGGCGGCACGCTGGTATCCTGGAAATTCGCAAACGGTGAGGAGGCGCTGGATGTCTTGCCTGAGGGGCGACTGACCGTCAGTTCCGCTCACAACGAGTTGCAGGCCGCTGTCGCAGGATTTGGACTGGCCCATGTCTTCGAGGACTATGCGACGCCCTATCTGGCAAGCGGTCGGCTGACGGAAGTCCTGAAGAGCTGGAGCCCGCTTTTGCCCAGCTGGTATCTCTATTATCCGAGCAGAAAACACTCCAGCGCCAGCATGAGGGCGTTGGTGGACTTCCTGCGCGCCTATGATTGGAAATTGCCTGACGTGCCGGCTTAGGCAGTCTTGATGCTGGCTGGCTTGCTCGGCGAGAACCCCACTGAGGGCTCGCAGCGGTCATCGCGGGCCTGCTTCTGTTCCGCAAACGAAAAAGCCCCCTCCGTGAGTGAACTGACCCCATTAAGTTGGACAGATTAGGCGCTGGGCAGTTTTGAGGGCTGGGTCCTGTATTGTACAGGGCTCAGCCCTTTGAGTTTCAGTTTGATCCTGTCGTTGTTGTAATATCGGATATAGTCGGCAATGCCGTCTTTGAGAGTTTGGACGCTTTCGAATTTGGTCGGGTAGAAGAATTCGGATTTGAGAATGGCAAAGAAGCTTTCCATGGCTGCGTTATCGAGGCAGTTGCCCTTGCGCGACATGCTCTGGACGATGTTGTGCTTTTCGAGCTGCCGCTGATAGCCGACCATCT
>NZ_FOKM01000003.1 GCF_900111905.1 Rhizobium sp. NFR07
AGCCGCCGCTCCGAGCGGATACCCATGGAATAGCCGATGATCAGCATCCGCATCATCAGTTCTGGATCAATCGAGGGGCGACCTGTGGTGCTGTAAAAAGGCTTCAACTGCGCTCGAACGCTGTCCAGTTCGAGATGGCGGTCAATCCCGCGCAGCAGGTGTTCGGCGGGGACGTGGTCATCGATACAGAAATCGTAGAAGAGCTGCGCCGGAGCCGCCTGACATCCCATCATCGCTCAATCCTCCGCAAATCAATGCGGCGATTGAATCATGACAACGCAGCACCGACAACGCCGAGTTTTTCAACAGTATCGGCCCGAAGCTGTCATTCCGGCCGAACATAGGCAAGGCAGCAATGCGTCTTGATCGTTCACTTCGCCTCCCTGAATACAGACGCTGCCGATAGGCGGTGTCTGTCGGTGTGCATTAAGTCAAAGCCGAAGCCAGCAGGCGAATAGTGCTCGACATCAGCCGCCATTAATCATGGCGAAGACTTCATCGAACCGGCCGTCCGCTTCTGCGCGGCGTGCATACTGCGAATACTGGACCGTGATCTCGGGTCTGGTCGGCTCACTGCAGAGTTGCATGACAACGTCGTCGGCAAAATCACCCAGCGGCACGCCCTCTCGCTGCTCCTGACCGGGCGTCAAGCCCGTTTTGACCTGTGGGGGAATGACTTCGATGACATCGATCCTTCCTTTGAGGGCCTCACGCAGAGACACCGTGTAGCTGTGGATCGCGGCTTTTGATGCATTGTAGGTTGGCGAGACGACAAGAGGCACGAAGGCGAGGCCGGAGGTTACATTGACGATCGAAGCGCTTGGCTGCGTCAGAAGGTGATCGACCAAGGCATTCGTAAGTCGGATCGGGCCAAGCAAATTCGTCGTGACCGTCGCTTCGGCATCGGCTAGGTCGCGCCGATGTTCCAGCGCTTCGAAGCGCATGATGCCCGCGTTGTTGATGAGCACGTTCAATGTCGGGTGATCAATAGTCAAGCGATGTGCGAACGCTTCGATACTCGTCGCATCGTCGAGATCGACCTGGATCGCTGTTATGCGACTGCGACCTTCGGCGGCACGTGCCAGTGCATCGAGCCGGCGACCGGCGATGATGACGTGGTTGCCCAAGTCGTGCAGGCGGTGCGCGAGTGCCTGGCCGATGCCAGACCCGCCACCCGTGATGAGAATGGTATTGTTATTGGATTCCATGCGCAGATTTTGCCTCGTTGAAAATAATTGGGTGTCCGGGACCGCGAGACGAAAATCCATCCGCAGCCCGAAGCTGGAAATTACGACGCCCCATTCTTGAGAAAAACGACCCAAACGCCTATAGGCTTTCAATTCAGAGTTAATAATGGATGGCGCCGCTCGGCTTTGGGAATGGTAAAATGGAACGTGATTTGTTTGATGGCCTCGCGTATTTCCTCGCGGTTGGGCGTCGCGGCGGATTTACTGCCGCCGCAGAGGCCTTAAACACTAGTCCGGGCGCGGCAAGCAAAGCGATCCAGATGCTCGAGGCGCGCTATCAGGCCAAGCTGTTCCAGCGAACAACCCGGAGCGTGCAGCTCACCGAGGCCGGGAATGCCTTATTCCAACGCCTCGATCGAGCTGCGTTAGAGATCGAGGATGCGATCCGAGATTTTACCGCCTCCCAGTCCACCCCGAGCGGAACTTTGCGGCTGACGGTTCCTCACGCTGTCGTGGGTTTTGCGATCGAGCCGGTCATTGCGCGCTTTGTCGCGGACTATCCGAATGTCGCTATCGATCTCTCAGTCAATGATGCATTCGTCGATCTGATCGCCGAAGGGTATGACGCGGGCGTTCGGCTCGGCAAAGCAATTGACAAGGACATGATTGCGGTCCGATTACTGCCCCGAGCGCGATGGGTTGTTGTTGCGAGCCAAGAGTATCTAAGCAAGGCCGGAAGACCTGCGTGCATTGAGGACCTGCAACAGCACGACGCGATTCTGTTTCGCTTTCCAGGTTCCAAAACGATTTACACATGGGAATTCTACCAGAACGGCAAAACCGTTCGCGTACGGATGCCGCCGAAGATCGTGGTCGATAATCATTCGGCGGCTGTGCGCCTAGCAAAACGCGGCCTCGGTCTCGTTTTTGCTTTCGACCATGAAGTCGCGGAAGAGGTCGAGCGGGGAGAATTGGAAATCATGTTCGAAGGTCAAATTGCGACCGACGACAGCATTTTCCTCTATTTTCCGGCATCCATGCAGAGCCAGCCCAAACTCCGGGCGTTTATCGACACCGCAAAAAGGATGGCGCGGGAGGGAGCGGGACTGGGCCGATGACTTGACTGGCAACGAAGAACGAGCGGCGTCCGAACGTCTCCTCTTGGCGCAAATCTGCCGTGAGGCAGCCTGCCACCCGACAGGGCTCGTGGCCTTCCCCTCACCCCGTCATGTCCACCGGCCCGAGCCGGATCGTCGGGTCGAGGCTGATCTGGTCGCGGCCGCGCATCTTGGCGGCGTAGAGGGCAAGGTCGGCGCGGCGGTAGAGGTCGTCGGCCTTGTCGCCGCTCTCGCCGCAGGTAATGCCGGCGGAAAACGTGTAGCGGAAGCTCGCCTGGTCCGGCACCGGCCGCGACAGCCTGACGGCGTCCAGCATGCGGCCGAGCACGGCCTCGGCCTCCTCCGGCGCGGTATGGGGCAGGACGAGGATGAATTCCTCGCCGCCTACACGGCCGAGCACATCGGTCTTGCGGACATGCCGCTGCAGCGTGGCGGCAAAATCCTTCAGCACCGCGTCGCCCACCGAATGGCCGAAGCGGTCGTTGATATATTTGAAATTGTCGATGTCGAGCACGGCGATGCAGCCGAGCGCGCCCCATTGCGACGATCCGGCCTCCAGGAACTCGTGGAGCGTGGCCATGGCGAAGCGGCGGCTCGGAATGCCGGTCAACTCGTCGGTCTGCGAGGCTCTTATCGCGTCGTCGCGGTCCTGCCTGAGCGTGCGCTCGTCGGAGCGGATCGAGGTGATGTCGCTTGCCACGCACAGCATCCAGCCGTCCGCCTGCATGGTCTCGGTCATCCACAGCCAGCGGCCGTCATGGAGATCGGTCTCGAAGGCGCGAAAACCGGCCTTGCCGCGCCTTGCGATCGTCGACGCGAGCCAGGCCTCGAAATCCTTGGCCTTGACCACGGTACCGCGACTTTCGCGATGGTTGCGCCGCATCAGGTCGGGCCAGAGCGGCTGCTCGCCCTCATCGACGAACCATGCCGCGCGAAAGGCGCGGTTGGCATAACGGAGCCTGTCCTCCTGGTCGTATACACCGACCAGGACGCCCGCCATCTCCATCAGGCGGGCAGCCTGCAGCATCGCTTCACTATCGTCCAAGGGCTTCATGTCCTCAGGAAGGATTTCCTTGTGTGGGCATGTAAGCATGAGTTGTGAAGGATATGTTAGAGGAATTGTTTCAAGCCTAAGAGATGATGCGGGATCGATCAGGGACAGGATCGCAGTCGAGCGACCTCCGGCAGCCCCGCGATCATTGCAAGACCGAACCGTCGAAGGCTAGGTTACCCCGACAGAAATATCGTATGAGGACGTGCCGGCATCATGTGGGATGACAGCATCCGAGAATTCATCGCGAGCCGGATTGTCCCGGGCGACCTGCTTCTGCCGATGCACTACCCTGAGCCAGAGCAACTGGACGGCTTTCAGACCGGCTTCCGAACACACGGGCATAGCGGAGAAAGCCTGGTTTCCAGCGCGGACGGAGCGTGGCAACCCGGGTGGTACGTCATCGCGATGACCGGACTGGATGATCCGATCTTCATCGACGAGACCGAGCGCGGGAGCGGCTATCCGGTCTATACGGCACCGCATGGCGCCGGACGCTGGGACGCCATGGCCATAGCGCCAAGCCTTGCTGCGTTCACCCGCACGCTCGCGGCTTTGGCAAAAGCGGAGGATGATCCTCGCCGCTTCGAAAACATCATCGCCGCCGAGCCGGGTCTTGCCGACACATTCTGGCGCGAGGTTATCGAAGAGCGGCAGCGATCCGTAGCGGAGGAGGACCTATCGCCCTCGGGCGGCGACTACGATCCTGAGGATTATGCGGAAGGCGATCTGATCGTGACGGATATAGGGCCGCAGAAACTCAAGGCGGTCGGGATAATCAGCAAGGCCTGCGGGCTCTCCCTGAAGGAAACACTGGCCCTCGTCGCCGCACCGGAGGTCAAGGCCGGAAGTGGAATGAGAATACGCCTGCGCCGGTTGCAGGGCCAGCTCGAAGCGGTCGGTGCGACGGTCATATTCCGGCCTCGCGCCTCGTTGTCGGATCGGTAGGCAGAAGCGCAAGCCACCGGTTACCGCGGTAACGCTTCGGCGCGTCACAGACATCATCCAGAACGGGGATCCGTGATTTATCGGGACCGTGCCGGACACCCGGAAATTCTCCAGGTGGGCCGGTCGTCGGAATAAAGTCAGGAACATCCCCAGGTGAGACCCATGTCAGGAAACGAAAGCGTGACGGCATCGCCGCTCTCGGTACTCTCCGAGCGGGCAATTGCGGCGCCGGACGAGATCGTCCTCATCGCCGGCGACACGCGATGGACGGCAGGCAGCCTGCTGCACGGGACGCAGCGTCTGGCCGCAGCACTCGCATCCCGCGGTGTGCGGCCCGGCGACCGGGTGGCGATCCACATGTACAATATCGCCGAAACCGCCATCGCCTATCTTGCATGCCTTCGGCTCGGAGCGATCGCAGCTCCTCTCAACATACGCTTCAAGACGGAGGAACTGGCCCACTGGGTGGGGCGGCTGACGCCCGCGCTCTATCTGGGACAGGCGGAACTCTACGAGAGTTTTGCCGGCGTGCCGCAGGGCCTGCTGCCCGATGAGCGGCGCTTTTCGGTGGGCACAACACCCCATGCTGTGGGCACACTGCCTGATGCTGTAGGCACCTGGCGCGAGCTGATCGACAGCGCGCCGGCGGAGCAGATCTTCGGTCCCCACGACCCGGACACGCCCGCCGTCCTGCTTTCGACATCGGGCACGACAAGCGGCCGGGGCAAGCTTGTCGTCTGGACGCACAGGACGCTCGCTTCACTGGGAAATGCCGCTCCAGCCCGGGGCTATGTCAATGGCAGCGTTCGCGCATTGGCGACGCCGATGATGCACGCTTCCGGCGTGATCGCGCTGACATCGACCTGCCTGACGCCGGGCTGCATGCTCGTTCTCCTGCCGAAATTCGAGCCGGACCTGGTGCTCGACGCCATCGAACAGCATGGCTGCACCGGCCTGGGCGGCCTGCCGTTCATGTATTCGGCCCTGACACAGCGCCAGGCGGAAGAGCCTCGCGACGTCAGCTCGCTGCAGCTCTGCACCGTGGTGGGCGACACGTGCCCGGCGGAGATCGCCCAGTCGTTTCAGAGAGAGTTCGGCCTGCCCCCGCTCGGCCTTTGGGGATCGACGGAAGAACCCGGTGCGACCATACCCGCCTCGCGTGTCGGGCCGTTTTCACGGCTGGCCGCCGGCGTCGAGGCACGGGTGGTCAATGATGCCGGCGACAGCGTGCCGGACGGAGAGACGGGCGAACTCTGGCTGAGGTCGGCCTCCACCACACCCGGTTACTGGGAGGGGCCGGGAATGATCGCTCACCTGCCGGGCGGCGTCTTCAGGACCGGCGACATCGTGCGCATGACCGGCGGGGACGAATTCGAATATATCGCCCGCAAGAAGGACATCATCGTTCGCGGCGGATCCAACATCTCGCCGATCGAGGTCGAGGACGTGTTGCGCACCTGCCCCTTCGTCGTCGATGCCACTGTCGCCGGCATCCCCGACCCGGTGCTGGGGCAAAAGGTCGGCGCGTTGCTGGTGCTCGTCGGTGATGTCACAGACGAGGTGATCCCGGTGATCATCGGCACCGCCAGACAGACGCTCGCCGACTACAAGGTGCCAGAGGTGGTGCTGCTTGCAACCGAACTCCCCCGCGCTGCATCGACCAAGATCGACCGGAAGGCGGTTGCGGAGATTCTTGCGCAGTAGGCCGCGCGTCTTGCGGTCCAATCCGCATGAGCGCCGACAGCGGGAATGTCCCGCCGGAAGGCGAAAACGCGGAATCATGCCGCTGACGGACGGCGCAATGGTGCGGGCGGGTTTCGGCGCGATGACCGCCGGCAGCGTCCGGCCGTTTGCAGACAGGCTCGTTTGCCGCCCGGAGCCAACGCCGCGGACTAGACCTATTTGACCGCGGAGTTTCCACCGTCAGCAAACAGTGCTGAACCCCTAACGAAACTCGACATGGAACTGGCGAGGAAGAGGGCCGCGTTCGCGATCTCCTCGGGCTGGGCGATGCGTTTCACGGCATGCAGACCCGCCGCCCATGCCTTCTGGCTGTCATCGCCAGCCATGGGTGTATCCACACCGCCCGGCAGCAGGGCGTTCGCCCTGATGCCCCTGCTCGCATAGTCTGCCGTGATCCCCTTCACCAAACCCATCAGGCCTGCCTTTGCGGCGGCATAAACCGCCATGCCGGGAAGTCCTACGCTCGTGCCGACGAAGCTCGACGTGAAAATGATGGTGCCGGCCCCTCGCTGAACCATGGCGGGGATTTGATAGCGGCTTGCGAGGAAGGCAGAGGTGAACGTTGTTGCGATCGTCGCCTGCCACTCCGCCAGCTCGACATCGGCCAGAGGCTTGAGGGGACCGACAGACGCCGCATTGTTAAAGGCAATGTCCAGAGCCCCGAAATGGTGCAGAGCCTGCGCTACCAGTCTGGCATGGGTCTCCGCCAGCCCCACATCGCCTGCAACGGCAACAGCCTGTCCGCCATGGGCGCGAATGCTATCCACGACATCATCGAGCGCGGCGCTGTTTCTCCCGTTCAGCACGACCCGCGCACCCTCGGCGCTGAACAGCATCGCCGCGGCGCGGCCTATCCCTGACGATGCACCCGTGATTACGGCTACCTTGTTTTCGAGCAGACCCATTCCGATGACCTCCGTTGGCTGGAGGCTAAGCGATACAGAGACTGGCGCGCCTGATGCCACCCGTTTCCTGCCAAGCCGCAGCAACGTCCGTCATCCAGGCTATGGTCTGAGGCGGTTATCGACTGAGGGTGCACTACCGGCACGCGCCAGACTCGGACGATGCCGGATGCCGGATGCCGCGCCGCGATTGGTTGTCGCGGGGTCTTTGCCCACCCGAAACAGACCGCAAGCTTGCGCTGAGGAGCGGTATTTTGCCACGCTGGACGCACCGTTCGTGGACGCTAACATCGAGCGAAGTGGCCTCCGGAAAATCCGGGCCGGTTCAGACACGGGCATGCTCAAATGTGGGATTGGTTCCCTATCGTCTTCTTTCCGCTCAAGGTTCTTGTGCTGGGCACAGGGATGTTCTTCGCCATCAAGTGGCACCGCGATCAGGAGAAGAACAAGAAATAACGAAGCCGGCGCACCGTAAGCGCCCTCCGATAACAGAGCTCTTCAGGCTGTTCCCCTGGTTCACTCCCGCCCCTGGGCGACCTCGAACAGATGCGAGACGGCCGGATTTTTTGCCGCAACGGGCGCACAGAGGACGACGTCGAATTCGGGCGCGTCTTCCAGCGGCCGCGAGATTATGCCATCGCCGAGATCCGTGCAGAGCGATTGCGGAATGAGGCCGATGCCGAGGCCTTCGGCGACGAGGCGGATGATCGTGTGCTGCAGGCGCGGTTCGAAGACGAAATCCGGCACCGTGCCGCCGGTGGCGCAATAGATGCCGATCGCGGAGCGCAGCGTCGGGGCGACCGATGCGGGTGCCGCGATCAAGCGTTCTCCCTGCAGATCGCGAGGCCCGACCCGATCACGGCGCGCCAAGGGATGGCCCGCCGGTGCGATCAGCTGCAGCCTGTCGCGGGCAAGGAGTGCCGTGCGCAGATGCGGCGCATGGACGAGGCCGAAGGTGACGGCCGCATCGAGCCTGCCCTCGATCAGCTGCTCGTCGATATCGGTCGGGATGCGCTCCTCGAGGATCAACCGGATATCGGGGCGCGACTTCGCATAACGGCGCACCAGCGAGGGCACGACGCCATGGGCGGCATGCATCATGAAGGCGAGCCGCAGCTCCCCCTTCATGCCGCTTGCGACGAGGCGCACGTCGCGGCAGGCGGCCTCGAAACCAGCCAGCACGCGGCGGCAGTCCTCGAGGAAATGCTTGCCCGCCGGGGTGAGCGCGACATTGCGGGAATTGCGCTCGAAGAGTTTGACACCGAGCGACTTTTCGATCGCGGCAATCTGCCGGCTGAAGGGCGGCTGGCTCATGTTCATCCGCGCTGCCGCCCGGCCGAAATGCAGGGTCTCGGCCAGTGCGAGAAAATACTGCATGTGCCGCGTGTCCATTCAATACCCTCAAAGTACCAATCGATGTCTCATATGGCATTGGATTATATCGATCGACTGGCATAGGCAAATCCAGACCGTAATCTCCGAGCCAAAGACATGCTGACCAATCTTCTCATCGTGCTGCCGATCTTCGCGCTCATCCTCGCGGGCTGGATCGCCCGCGAGACGGGTGCACTCGGGCCGAACGCGACTCGCGAGGTCAACCGGCTGGTCGTCTATCTCGCGCTGCCGGCGCTGCTGTTCGATATCATGGCCAATGCGAAGGTGGAGGATATCTGGCAGCCGCGCTTCACGCTTGCCTTCGCACTCGGCTGCGCCGTCATATTCGCCGGCACGCTCGCCTGGCGGATGGCGAAAGGCCGGCATCTCGCCGATGCGGCGATCGACGGGCTGAATGCCAGCTATGCCAATACCGGCTTCATCGGCTTTCCGCTGGTGCTTGCCCTGATCGGCGAGAGCGGCATGGGCGCGACGCTGATCGCGGCGATCCTCACCGTCTGCGTGCTTTTTGCCATCGCCATCATCCTGATCGAGGGCGGGCTGCAATCGGAGACGCGCCGCCGCGACATCGTCTTCAAGACGGCCTTATCGCTGGCCAAGAACCCGCTGCTGGTCGCGCCGGCACTCGGCGCCGTGGTGCTCGTCTCCGGCTGGCATCTGCCGGCACCGGTGCATACGTTCCTGAAACTGCTCGGCGGTGCCGCCTCCCCTTGCGCGCTCATCGCGCTCGGCCTGTTTCTCGCCGGCACGCAGCCGGACAAGGCGGGGGAGCGCCTTTCGACGGCGGGCATCCTGGTCGGGCTGAAACTCGTCGCCCACCCGGCCGCAACCTGGGTCATTGCCGGGCCGATCCTCGGGCGTTCGCCGGTCGCCACCCACACGGCGGTGCTGCTGGCGGCGCTCCCCACCGGCACCGGCCCCTTCATGCTGGCGGAATTCTACAACAGGGAGGCCAGCCTCACCGGCCGCGTCGTGCTCACCTCGACTGTGCTGTCCATCGCGACGATCTCGATCTATCTGGCGCTGAGCGGCTGAGAAGGGTCGTTTTACAGTCACCGGCAGGCTTGACCTCCCTGCCCTCTCCGCCAATTTCATCCACACCATGCGGGGGGACGGACATGAAATTTGCCACATTGCTCAGCACCGGACTGACCGCCTGCCTGATGACCCAGCCGATGCTGACCGCAACAACCGGCTTGGCCTTTGCCCAGACTGCGCCCGAGGAAAAGAGCGGCGCGGATGCTGCCCTGGTGCAGCGGTTGACCGTGATGTCCGATATCTTCGTCATCGAGGATACGTTCCTGCCGCTGATCATGCGGCTTCGCTACGGCGACGACAAGACCGAGGTCCTTTCAAAGGTCGATGCATTCGAACCCGATACCCGCAGTCTGTTCTGGCTTACCTATCTTCATTACGAGATGCGGCCGGACGGGCTGCGCTACTTCTTTACCTCGGTGGCCGATCAGCGCGCCCAGACGGCCGAAGTGAAGAAAATGCTGCTCGAACAGGGTCATAGCGCGAAGGATGTCGATGCTACTCTCGCGAGCCTCGACGAGATGAGCCGCAAGACGGACCCGTCGCTCAATGCCGGAGCGGTGACCAAGGCCCTCTCCGATGCCGGGCTTTCCCGGCAGCTGGAGGCCTTCAAGGCGACACAGGCACTGGCGGCCAGGGATGCGGAAGCCGATTTCTCGGCGCTCGACAAGACCTTCGGCACCAAGCCGGAATTGCGGACCGCGATCGACGCCTACCTAACCCGCACGCCCTCGCTCGTCACCTGGCTTGCCGATGCACGCGGCAAGGTCGACGACGACAGCCGGCTCGGCTACCTGACCGGGCAGCTCGGCGCACTCGACGAGGACGCGATGAACCGGTTGCCGAAGGCATTCAAGGAAATCTATGTCGTCGACTATTTCAATGCCGAGATGCTGAACGGCAGCGTCCACCAGTTCTTCTTCAATTCGTCCGGCGACTATGCCCCGGAGGTGGTGTCCGCCCTTCGCGAGATCGGGCTGACCAAACATGCCGACGCCGTGCAGCGCGGCATCGACCTGTTCAAACCGCCCTATCCGACCGACACCGAGAAACGCCGCCAGCTCTATTTCAGCGGTGAGGGATGGGGAGAGTGGGACGACAAGCTTTCGGAACTGACCGGCGATGTCGATGACGGCGAGATCACGCCGGCGCTGATCGCGCTCGCCAAGCGGGAAAACATCCTGCCGCGGTAGAGGCTGCCTGCGGAGTGCCTGATCGACCGGCCATCCGACTCCATTTGAGCCAACAGAAAAGGACCTAGTCGTGCTTCTCCGGCAGCTCGCGCAGGTGTGGGAAGCGGCCGGCGGTGATATAGACCTCCTCCTCCGGCGTGGAAACCCGGCCGAGCACGGCGTTGCGGTGCGGATGGCGACCGAATGCGGTGATCACCTTGAGCACCTCGACCGGCTGTTCTGCCGCGAACGCATAGGCGTCGCGCAGGAAGTCCGGCGCCTCGGCGTGGATTTCCCGTGCCAGCGCGATCGCCCGGTCGAGCCTGTCCAGGTGACCTGGACCTTCGCAATGGCCGAGCGGAATGAGGCACATCGTCTTGTACCAGGGCGTTTCCAGGGCCGCGTAATGGCCGTTCGAAAAGCCCTCCATCGCCAGCGCGGCCGCTTTCCCGTCCTGGGCGAAGGCACGCGGCGTATCGCGCCAGAGCGAGCGCGGAAACTGGTCGAGAACGATGATCAGGGCGAGCCGACCATGGGGATCCTCGGCCCAATGGTCGAGTTCGCCGCGCGCGGCCTTCTCTGTCTCCCCGGCGAAACGGGCGATGATCGCCTCGTCCGCCCCGCCGCGCATCCGCCAGAACCAGTAGTCGCGATGCGCCTGCGCATCGAAATCCGGGTTCAGCCGCTCGGGAAACCAGAAATCCAGCACATCCTGCCATTCCGGCTTTTCGACAGAGTTCGTCATGGTCGGGTCCCACCTGCAGCCGATGGTCTGCCTGCGCGACCCGCGCGTCAACGCGGAAAAACCAGGGCGACGGCACAGGTTACAAATGAAAAACCAATCCGGGCCGGCCTGCCGTGACCGGGCACTGCAACGGCTGTCACGAAGACCGATTAGGCCCGTCGCAAGACAAACCTGCGCAGCGGAGGCCCCGGTCATGAGCGAGACTTTCAAGGCATTGAGCGAACGCATCGGCAAGGTCGGCGAACTCTATGCCAGGGCGCACAATATCGAACGCAGCCCGGACTGGTACCTGCTGAAGCTGACCGAGGAACTGGGCGAACTGACCGCGGAGCACCTGCTGATCGGCGGTCGCGCAACGCCCGATGGCGACGGGTCGGGCGGCACCCGCGAGGCACTGGAAAACGAGGCGGCCGATCTGTTCGGCCAGTTCGTGCTCTATCTGCGCGCCAACGAGATCGACATCGAGGCGGCAATCGAGCGCAAGTGGCTGCGGCACCTTGATCACTATACGGAGGCAGGCGACGCCTGATCGCGCCCGATTCAGATCGTCTCAGAGGTCACGTCGGCACTCATCGCATAGCTGCGGTTTGCAGCGCTCTGGAGCATGGCGATCCCGATCGGTGGCAGGATGAGCGTCCAGATGGCAAGCCGGGCGATCGAAATCAGGCGAGGCCGGCCTCTCTCCGCCGCACGCTCGTTGAGCACGTCGCCCAGCGTCAGGACCAGCACCGGCAAGCTAAAGGCACGAGGATGCCGATCGGCGCGGCGACGCGCGGCGTCAGCAGGCGCTGCGACGGGGCTTCGCCCGCAAGCTCCCCATGAATGCGATAGAGCCAGTAGGCGAGATAGATGCAGGCGCCGAGCGCCACGATAAGCAGCAGGAAAGACAGGGGATAAACCTCGGCCGGCACTTCGGGGACCGAGAACATCCCGGGGTTGGCGAGATAGATGCCGACGGAGATCAGGAACAACAGGATCAGTGGCGAAGCAAGGACGACGCCGACCACGAAAGGCGAACGCTGCCTGGGCGAGATTGGGTCGTGGCGCTGCGCCGGCACACCGTCGAAGCCGAGGTCGCCCCCCAGGAGCAGGAGCATCATGGCGGCGAAGGTCAGGACGAGAAAGGCGACGATGACGGCTGCGGCGCCGACATAGGCAAAGAGCCAGGATGCTCCGACCTGACCGAGATAGCCCGGCAGCGTTGTTGCCGCCAGAAGCACGAGTGCGCAGCCGAAGTCGGTCCTTCGCGCCCGACCGCCCGAAAGCAGGATCGCCAGCCCAAGCGGAAACACCGCATAGGCGGTGCCATAGCTCAGTTCGAACAGAAGCGGCAGGCCCGACGTCATCAGCGTCGGCACCGACAGGAAAAGGAGCGCCGTGGCGACGCAGGCGGCGAGCGGCCAGACAAGCGCCGAGCGCGGACGCCGGGCGGCCACCACGAAGACGACGCAGACGGTGAAGACCCAGCAGACGCTGACGACGAGATAGCCAAGATCGGCGACCTGATAACCGCCGCCTGCCGCATCGGCGATCATCGGCAGCAGGCCTGCCAGTCCCCGGCCACCGAGCGTCATGAGAAGCGAAGCGAAAAACAGGGCCCAGTACGGACGGGAACTCAGGAAATCGGCAAGCGTCCACCGAGGCTTGTCAGCGGCCAGGGAAGTATCGTCCATGAATAAAATGGCTTTCGGTCGAATGAATATTGCTGGGCGTGAATATGGAAGGCCGGGCAGAGCCGGCAATGGGTCGGAAGCCCGGTTATGGCTGCGTCTCGGCCTTTCGAAACATCGCCCGGGAATGCCGGCCGGCGGGCGTGAGATCAGTTCCACCGTGCCGGCTGTTCTTTTACGTTGGACATAGATGCCGGCATCTGCCAGAAGCGCGTCCGGGACGCGACCGCCGTTAACTTTAGAACGGGGTCGGGCGACCGATTGACGTCACGTTGCTGCCGCGAGATCACGCTGGCCGTCCTTTATCCCCTGCCCTCGACCACCTTGATCAGATCCTCGCGCACGGCGACGATATGGCTTACCAGCAGGTCTGCCGCCTTGTCGACACGGCAAGTGCGGATCAGGCCGATCAGTTCGGCGTGCTCGAACATCGCCTTTTCCATCGCCGCCTCGTTGGAGATCTGCAGGCGTGTATAGCGGTCGCTGGTCTGCAGCAGCGAGGCGACGATCTGCTGGCTCCTCGGCATTTCGGCCCGGGACATCTTGGCCGGACTGGACAGCCTGGACGGATTTTGGGGATCGGTACGCCCGAAAGCGTCTCTTGTCTCAGTGGGAGTACCTTCGCCTCTCTCCCGCGGGGCCGTTTTTGTTGATGTCGCGGTCAAGCTGGCCCATATTGGCGTCAACGAAAGGAAGAGCCATGCTCAACGTCGCACTCGGAAAGGAAGATGAAGAATTCGTCCGCAAGCAACTAGAAACCGGCCGTTATGGCGATGCTGCCGACGTCGTCCGTGCCGGCTTGAGGTTGCTCGAGGACGAGAAGGCATTCGACCGCTGGATCGACGAGGAACTGCCGGCCCGTTATGACGAATATCTGAAAGACCCATCCCGCGTCGTTCCTGCGGAAGAGGTACATGCCCGGTTCGAGGCGAGAAGAAAAAGCAACGCGATCAAGGCTGAATAGCGAATGGCCTACCGCATCGTCTATCTTCCCGATGCGGTGGCCGATCTGGACAAGCTCTATTTGGATATAAGCCTGGCAGCCGGCGCAAAGACCGCCGATGATTTCCTTGAAGGTGTCATAGCCTTCATCTACGCATTGGAGATGTTTCCCGCCCGAGGAACAGTGCGCGATAGCCGCATCCCGGGTTTACGGATCATCGGCTATCGGCGCAGTATCAGCGTCGCATTTTCCGTCCGAGGCGATGACATTGTGATCCTTGGCGTGTTCCGCCGGGGACAAAACATCAGCGACCAAATCCTCGAAGGCAGGCTTGTGTAGAGCTACCGCGCAAACTTTCGTGCCGCGGCGACGCAGAGGATGACGCCGAGGGTGACGGCGAACATGGCGGGGGTGACGGTCTCGCCGAGCAAGAGCGCGGCAAGCGCCAGGCCGAAGAAGGGCTGCAGCAGCTGCAGCTGGCCGACCGAGGCCGTGCCGCCCTGCGACAGGCCGCGATACCAGAAGATGAAGCCGATCAGCATCGAAAACAGCGAGACGTAGGCGAGGCCGGCAAAGGCCGGGGCGCCGATATTCCGCGCCGACGCCGGCATCAGCACCGCAGCGCCGACAGCCATGACCGGCAGCGCGATGACCAGCGCCCAGCAGATCACCTGCCAGCCGCCGAGCCGCTTCGACAGGGCCGCACCCTCCGCATAACCGTAGCCGCAGGCGACGATCGCGCCGATCATCAGCCAGCCGCCGAGCGAAAGACCGAGGAAGGTCGCCATCGTGCCCTGGAGCGAGACGCCGCCGGCATTGCCCTGGGCTAACGCGAAACCGGTCACCAGCGCAGCACCGAGGACGGCAAAAAGCCAGAAGGCCGGTTTCGGCCGCTCCCCGCCGCGGATGACGCCGAAGATCGCGGTCGCGAGCGGCAACAGCCCGATATAGACGATCGACTGGGCCGAGGTGATGTGCTGCAGGGCGAGTGCCGTCAAAAGCGGAAACCCGACGACGACGCCAAGCGCGATGACGCCGAGCGCCACGATATCCCGGCCCGACGGCCGTTTCTGGCGGAACAGCATCAGCAGGCAGAGTGCCAGCAGCCCGGCGATCGTGCCGCGCGCGACGGTGAGGAACAGCGGGTCGAAACCGGTGACCGCCACCCGCGTCGCCGGCAGCGAGCCGGAAAAGATCAAGACGCCGATGAAGCCGTTGATCCAGCCTGACAGTCCGCGGTCCATGTGTTTGCTCCAGTGTTTCGGTTTCGGCGGGTGTGCCTGCCGGTGGTGGTGGTGTATTCGCAGGAGAGCGGCAGCGCTTCTGGCTCCGGTGATCTCCCGCCTTGTGAGGGAGATGTCACCAAGTGACAGAGGGGGTAGCGCCGCAGATTCGACGGGCGAAGAGTGCGCGGATACCCCCCTCTGCCCTGCCGGGCATCTCCCCCACAAGGGGGGAGATCAGCCAGCCGCCCCCCACAGAGGGGATCAGCGGGAGCCAGCCGCGCGGCCGCAGTCTCCTCATGTAACTCGTCCCCTTATCCTCCCGAAACCATAGCCTTGCCAGAAACAGTATGGTACAATTTCCTCAAACTGTTATGCCTCACAAACCAATACGGATGGATCTGGCGATGGACCTCGGATCGGCGGCGACGAAAGCCGAGATGGTGATGGCGACGATCAGGCAACGGATTGCCGGGCGGGCGCTGACGCCGGGAGCCAGGCTGCCTTCGGTGCGGTCGCTTGCCGGCACGCTTGCCGTCTCCACCTCGACCGTGGTCGATGCCTATGAGCGGCTGGTGGCGGAGGGGGCGATCGTCTCTCGGCCGGGCTCGGGCTTTTACGTGGCAAACCAGGCGGCGCCCTTTTCGCCGGCGGAAGCCGGGCCGAAGCTCGACCGGGCGGTCGATCCGTTCTGGATCTCGCGGCAGTCGCTGGAAAGCAGCAGCGACAGCCTGAAGCCCGGCTGCGGCTGGCTGCCGCCCTCCTGGCTTCCCGAAGAGGCGATGCGCAAGGCACTGCGCAGCCTTTCGCGCGCCGATGCCTCCTTGCTTGCCGATTACGGCTCGCCACTCGGTCTTCCGCCGCTGCGCCGGCTGATTTCGCGGCGGATGGCGGAGCGGGGCATGGAGGCCTCGCCCGAGCAGATCATGCTGACCGAATCCGGCACCCAGGCAATCGATCTCCTCTGCCGTTTCCTGATCGAGCCGGGCGATACGGTTCTCGTCGACGACCCGTGCTATTTCAATTTCCATGCGCTCCTGCGGGCGCACCGGGCAAAAATCGTCGGCGTGCCCTATACCGCGCATGGGCCGGATCTTGCGGCCTTTGCGGCGATCGTTTCGGAGCACCGGCCGCGGCTCTACATCACCAATTCGGCGATCCACAATCCGACCGGGGCGGTGCTTTCCCCCGTCACCGCGCACCGGGTGCTGAAGATCGCGGAGGAATTCGACCTGACGATCGTCGAGGACGACATTTTTGCCGATTTCGAAAGCCCCGCGGGGGGCAGTTCAGGGGCCGGCGTCGCCCCTCGCCTTGCCGCCTTCGACGGGCTGGAGCGGGTCATCCATATCGGCAGTTTTTCGAAGACGCTGTCGGCTGCGGCGCGCTGCGGCTTCATCGCCGCCCGGCCGGACTGGATCGAGGGGCTGACCGACCTGAAGATCGCCACGTCATTCGCCGGCGGGCACCTGACCGAGGAACTGGTCCATGCCGTGCTCAGTGATGGCGGCTATCGCCGGCATATGGAAGGATTGCGGGCGCGGCTTGCAAAAGCCATGGCGGAGGTGACGGGAAAGCTGCAGGACCTCGGCATCGAGCCCGTGCTCAAGCCCCAGGCCGGAATTTTCCTCTGGTGCCGGCTGCCCGACGGAAAGGACGCCGCCGAACTGGCGCGGACCTGCCTGAAACGCGGCATCGTGCTGGCTCCCGGAAACGCGTTCAGCCTGTCGCAGACGGCACACTGCCATATGCGCTTCAATGTCTCGCAGACGCTGGACCCGCGGATTTTCGAGGCCCTGAAAGAGGCGCTTCGCTAGCGGGAAAGTTCCGTCACACCGTACAGATAGACAAGTGCCACCGTGGCCGGCAGGAGAAAGCTGCCGATGACGACCGGGCCCAACCGCCGGGCCGATAGTTTCAAGCCGAACCGGCCGCCGATAAGGCCGACAAGCAGCAGAAAAATCAGGCACTGAACGATGACGGACTCGATGTCGAGCAGTACGGTGACGGCCATCTGCAGCGCCGCCGCGGAAAAAGCAATGACGCCGCCCTTCCAGGCCGGCACACGCGCCAAATGCGCGCCTAGAGCTCCGCCCCCAAAGAGCGCAAGAGCGAGAAGGATGTAAAGGATGAGCAAAGTCATACCGCACTCCTTTCAGCACCACCGAGGATGGCCACAGCTCAGGCCGTCAAGGGCGGCGGCGGATAAGCCGCCCTCAGGCCCCGTCCTCAAATCTCGAGCTTAAACGTGATGCCGAAATTGCTGTAGTCCTCGAACGGAACCACTTCGTCCTTGGAGAAGGTTCTCGGCTTCGGCGCCTGGGTCGGCGGGCGGACATCCGGTTTCCAATAGACGCCGAGCGTCGCGTTCTTGCCGATCTTCATGCCGGCATTGACTTCCAGATTGCGCGCTCCGCCGCTCTGGGAGCGCTTGGCGCCGACATTGTAGCGGCCGTTGTCATAGGCGGCTTCGATGACCTGCGTGGTCGCCGTGCCGGCGCGTTCGGCGCGGCCACCGAGCGAAAATTCGTCGTAACGGCCCTTGGCACGATAGACTTGCTTGGTCGGGTTGCCCTTCCAGTCCATTTCCATGCTGGCATCGGCATCGATTGACCAGTTGTCGTCGGCGACGGTGAAGCCGAAATCGAAGATGATCTGCTTGTTGGAGGCATAGACGCCGGCGCGCGGGTTGCTGCCGTTGGTCTTGATGCCGAGCGGACCGCTGGTGCTCTTGGCATCCATGACGATGACCTTCTCGGCCTTCGGCACGATCTTCGACATGGCCTTCTGGTAGCGGTCTTCCGGAACGACCGGCGTGCCGTGACGGTCGAACGCGCCCATCGAAAGGACGCTCTTGCCGCCGAACTTGCTGTGCACGGCAAAGATCATTCCGCCGTCGGTGGTGAGGCCCGCAAAGCTCTGGTGCTGGGTATTGCGCAGCGTGTAGCGGCCGCAGCAGGCCATGGCATCGTCGAGCGCGCCGAGCTCGGACGTGGTCATGAAGATGACGCCGGGCGGCGTCGGTCGCTGTGGGTCGAGAATGGGGGTCGTGCCGAGCTTGATCGGCCAGAAGTCAGATTGGGGCGTGGAGGGCTCTCGTCTCGCTGCATCACCTAGTGAGCGCGCATTCGGGGCTAATCCCATGATCTACCTGCCTTATCTCTATGAAATGAAATTCTGGACTAAACTTTCTGAAGCGCCGCGACGAAAACCGCCGGAGCTGGACGAATGAATGACGGACGGAGCCGGCGGGGCGTAAGCTAAGCGGCAAGCCCTGTTTGTCCACCCCAAAAACGCAACCATTTCGCGATCTCGTTCGACGCGACGTCACCGCCGCGTTGACGGATGGGGGATGGATGGGCGCCTATGGCGGCATGCGCCGGCAGGCCTGTTAATTGCGCAACCGGACGCCGAAGCCGAGGAAGAAACTTGCCAGCGCGCCGATGGCGGCGGTGCCATAGAGCCATGTTGCGGTGTCTCCCGCCGAGCCTTCGCCGAGGCTCGCGGCAAGCCCGCTTGCCGTCGCAATCGTGCCGGAAAGCGCCGCCCCGACCGCGTAACCGGCAGTCGACATGGTGGGCAGAAGCGCGCTGGCGCGGTCCCGCTCCGTCTTGCGCGCCGCCTCCATGGCCGCCTGGTTGACGTTTGCCCAGGCAAGCCCGAAGCCCGTGCCGATCAGCATCTGGCCGGCGATCACCAGCGGCAGCCATTGCAGGCTGATCGCGAGCGCGATCGCCATGAAGCCCGAGACCTGGAACAGCGGCCCTGCCCGCATCACCGCGTGCCGGCGGGCGAGCGAATTGATGCGGCTTGCGACCATGGCGACCGCGCTCCAGGTGACCGCCATGGTGACGACGACATAACCGACGGCGGCCGGGCCGAGGCCGAAGACCTCACGCACGAGAAGCGCCAGATAGGTGCTGCCGGCCGAATGGCTGGCCGACATCAGGAACAGGATGAGAAAGCCACGCCCGAGCACCGAGCCACGCCGGAACGTGCCGGCCGGAAACAGCGGCACGCCGAAACGGCCGTCGAGACGGATGCCTATGACGAGGATTGCCACGCCGGCCGCGAGCGTGGCGGCCTGCCAGCCCGCATGACTGCTGGCCGAGGAGAGCGCCAGCACAAAGGCTGCGGCGACACAGAGCGCGATGGTCCGCGGCGGGAAGGCTGCGGCCGGAGCGTCTGCCCCCGCATTCACCGCGCCACCCTGCCCCGCGCTGCCGTCGTTCACCTTTGGTCGCGTCAGGACGGTGAACAGGGCAAGAGCGGCAATCAGCGGGGTTACGGCGAGAAACGACGCCCGCCAGGAAACACCCTGCGCAATAAGTCCGCCGACCAGCGGCCCGAGCAGGGCGGTGACGGCCCAGACCGTGGCTTCCACAGCAAAAACCCTTGCGATCAGCGCGGAGGGGAAATTGGCCGGGATGAGGCTGTAGCAGATCGCCACGATCAGCCCGTCGGCGATGCCCTGCAGGAGGCGGCCCGCAATGATGAAGCCGAAGGCGGGTGCGAAAAGCGCAACGAGGCCGCCTGCCGCGAACAGGACCGACGCGAGACCGAGGCTCAGGCGCACGCCGAGCCGGTCTCGCAGCGAGGCGGCGGTCGTGCCCCCGGCGATCGAGCCGATGAAATAGAGGCTGTAGACCCAGCTGAACCAGTCGCGCCCACCGAGTTCGGCCGCGGCAAGCGGCATGGCGGCGACGATGGCGAACTGGTTGAAGGCATGCAGGCCGATGCCGCTGGAGATGAGACCCAGCATGAGGCCCTGCCGCCCGCCCCAGAGGCTTGCACCGGACCGGGTGGCGGCAACCCCGCCTTCAGCAGGCCCGATCCCGCTTGCCGTCGCGTGCCCCTCGCCGCGCGCAGCAGCCGCACCTTCCGTCCTGTCATCCATCATCGATCACCGCTTTTCCATCGAGATGCGGAAACCTAGGATCTCAACCAAGGTTGAGGTCAATGGCAAAAAAGGCATCCATCGGGAAAAGGGCGCCTGCCCGCTTTCGCAGCCCTTGGCCAGGCGAACGTTTCGCAGGGCACTCCCGTGGCGTCCTGACGATTCTTGTGGCGGCATTTCTTCGCCGCAAAAACAAGCGCGATGAGCAGGATTTCGGCAGGCTCTGCGCGATTTTCATGCGCGTGACATTTTTGCTACAGCCTTTTTAGCAATCGCTCCTACATGATGCTTCATCACGCAATACGGAGGTTCACCCATGAAGGGTCTTTTCATTCTCGCCACCACCGTCGCCATGACGGCTTCGACCGCAGCTTTCGCAGCTGATGCCGTCGAGCAGATCCCGACCGCGCCGGTTGCAGTCGAGACCACTCCGGTCTTCACCTGGGACGGCGCCTATATCGGTGCGCATACCGGCTACGGCTGGGGCAACGGTGACCTCGAAGGCTTCAGCGACGACAATTTCGACGGCTGGCGCCTCGGTGCCTTTGTCGGCTATAACTGGCAGTTCTCCAGCGGCTTCGTTGCCGGTATCGAAGGCGACGCCAACTATGACTGGGGCGATGCCAACTATGGCGGCGGCGTTTCCGTCGACAACGGCTTCTCCGGCTCCGTCCGCGGCCGCGTCGGTTATGCCTTCGACCGCACCCTGATCTTCGCAGCCGGTGGTTACACCGCAACCAACGTCGACCTCAACGCCCCGGGCGCCGATGACGACGACACGCTGCACGGCTGGACGATCGGCGCCGGCGTTGACCACGCCTTCACCGACAACGTCTTCGGCCGTCTCGAATACCGCTACAACGACTACGGCAGCGGCAACCTCAGCGGCGCCGATTTCGACCTCGACCAGCACGTCATCCAGGTCGGCGTGGGTGTGAAGTTCTAGGCAACAGCGCCTGCAAAGGCACGAGGAAAGCCGTCCGCGATTTTTTTCGCGGGCGGCTTTTTTTGTGGGCAAGGGATAGCGCCTGGGCCGACGCGGATTATTGTGTCACCGTTTTCAACGAAAAGACCTTTTCCATGCGTCTCATATCGGCAGGGCTGACGATAGCGGCAGCCATTCTCATTTCCCTCATGTCATGGAGCCCGGCAATGGCTGGCGACAACCCGTATGCGGCGCGCTCCAGCGCGCTTCTGCCCACCACGATGGAGATGGACGGCAGGACGGCCGACGCGCTTACGCGCAAGTCCCTGCCGGATCTTCAGTCGATCTATGAGCAGTTGCTGGAAGAGGCCGAAAAGGGCGAAAAGCTGATCGCCGATGGCGGCTCGGCCTGCGCCTGCGACGTGGCCTATTCGCAGCTGCTGATCGTCATCGGTTTTTCCATCACCAAGCTCGACGGGGGAGGCCGCTATGAGGACTGGATGGAGGATGAGAGCATTGAACGGCTGGCGAGTTATCGCGAACTTGTCGGCACATGCGGCGACGATGCCGGTTCATCCGCCGCCTCCGGCATCACGGACGAGATGATCCTGGCGCTGTAAGGCGCAAGGCCGCGATTTGCGAGTAGCGTGAAGACGCCGTGTGACCCGAGACGATCGGGCAGATCCCCCCGCACCTTAAGTGGGTATTGACTTCACCTCGACCCGAGAAAAATCTGGCGTGGGGCAGATGGGGACGGATCTCATGCAGATCATCTTGGCGGACGGCGCCTTGCGGGGCAAGGCGGTAGCGGGTGCGCGCAGGAAGCGGACGACGTTGCGGCGCGCGTTGGTCTGCGCCTCGGCGCTGCTTCTCTCCGGCTGTCTCAGCATCGACTATGACAGCCTCAAACCGGGCGGCTTTACCGGCAGCCTGATCGTCATGTGGGTTGGGCCGGGAAGCGGCGGGAGCGGCGACGGACAATTCGTCTTCGTGCCGGATCCGGGCGCTCCGCTGACCTTCACGCGGCCGGAAAACGGTTCCGCCAGGGTCATCCGCCCCGGCGTGATGTATACGGATGGCGGCTCGATCCCGAGGGTGGCGCAGGTGTTCAAGGGTTTCAACCCGTGGGGCTATGCACCGGCCTACATGATCCACGACTGGCTGTTCACCGCCCGCCACTGCATCGTCGACCGCCGGAGCAATGCCGAATATGACAGGCTCAAGGACGTCACGTTCAAGGATTCGGCGGTCATTCTGGGCGAGGCCATTCGGGGACTTGTCGAAGCAAGACAGGTCGACAAGGACGATGTGGCCGGCGGCACCATTACCTGGGCCGTCGGCAGCGGCATCGCGAAGAACCTCTGGGACAAAAAAGGCGCCTGCGCGGACGAGAAGGTCAGCGACGCGCATCTGGCGCAGATCGAGCTTGCCGTTCCCGGCAGCACCAGGCTTTCCGCCACGCAGCGCGGCGCGCAGACCATGCGGGCCATCCGCAGAGCGGCACCGGGTATCGCGCCGGCGCGGGTGGTTTCGACCGTGCGGTTCTGAGCCAGGGTATCAAGCCGGAAGCCTTGAAAAGCCACTCGTGAAAATCTCTTAAGCGGCTTTGTTCATGGCTCCCCTCACCCGCGACGGGCAGCCTCGATGGCGGCGACGTCGATCTTCTTCATCGTCATCATCGCGTCGAAGGCACGCTTGGCCTCGGGGCCGCCGATGATCATCGCTTCCATGAGGACGCGCGGGGTGATCTGCCAGGAGATGCCCCATTTGTCCTTGCACCAGCCGCATTCGCTTTCCTGCCCGCCATTGCCGACGATAGCGTTCCAGTAGCGGTCGGTCTCTTCCTGGGTCTCGGTCGAAATCTGGAAGGAAAAGGCTTCGTTGTGCTTGAAGACCGGGCCGCCGTTCAGGCCGACGCAGGCGACACCCGCGACGGTGAATTCCACCACCAGCACGTCACCTTCGCTGCCGTCCGGATAATCGCCCGGCGCGCGGATGACGGCGCCGACGGCGCTGTCGGGAAAGGTCTTGGCATAAAAACGCGCCGCCTCCTCGGCATCCTTGTCATACCAGACGCAGATCGTGTTTTTTGCGATTGCCATTTGCCGTTCTCCTTCTCCCGTTGCGAGATCGCCAGTTGCGAACCTATGGCTTGAAGACGGTTGGGCGAGAGGTGATCCGACATGGGGTGGAGATATTTTTGCCTGCTCACGCCGCGGGCGAAATCAACGTGACGGTCGGGAAATAGAAGCGGTAGCGGCTCACATCGCGGGTCAGAAGCGGCAATCCTTCGACGGCCGCCTGCGCGCCGATCAGGAAATCCGGTAAGACACCAGTGCGAGTGCCGCCGGCACGGCGATACCGGGAGAACGCCTTTCCTGCCAGAAACAGGGCAGCACGAGAGAGCGGTGCGAACACCAATTGAGCCTCTTCAACGAAGGCGTCGAGATCCTCTATACGGTCGTAGCGAACCGCCAGTTCAGCATAGACGATATCGTTGATCAGCAGCGGCCCGGCGAGGCTCGCCGTCTCAAGCTGCTCGATGGACCATTCGGCCCAGACCGGGTCGTCGGTCACGAGATCCAGCAGAACGTTAGTATCGACCAGCGTCAAGCGCCACTCCGCTTGCTGCCTTTTTCGCTGCTCTCTCCATCTCCACGGGTCAGCGCCATGATCGCATCCGTATCAAGCCCCTGCCCGGCATGACCTCGCAGCCGCTCAAAACGACTTTCCGGGCGCTTCCTGTCCGCCCGCATCAACACTACGGCGCCATCGGCATTGCGATGAAAATCGACCTTGCTGCCCGGCACGATGCCAAGCAGCTCGCGTACCGCCTTGGGGATGGTCACCTGCCCTTTTGCCGTCACTGTGGTCGTCATGATTCAAACCTTGTAATACCGATTTTCATAAAGGTATTACTTTAGTGGATCGACTTCAAGCGCGGCAGACCTGGCCCGCCTACCCTTCCACCACAAGCTCGCCCAGATGCCGGCGGACCCATTTCACCTCTTCTGATGCCGTGCGGCGGAAATGGCGCTTGAAGTCGCGGCTGAACTGGGCGGGGCTGACATAGCCGACGGACAGCGCCACCTCGGCAATGGTGCGGTCGCCGCGCGCCATCATCAGCCGCGCCTCGTGCAGCCGCATGGCCTTTACATATTGCATCGGGCTGCTGCCGGTCAGCGCCTTGAAATGGGTGTGGAACGAGGGAACGCTCATGCCCGCTTCGCTCGCCAGCGCCGGGACCGAGATTTCCGAACCATAGACCTCCCGCAGCCGCGCGAGGCTCTGCACGATCCGGCCCGACGTGCCTTTCTGCTGCAGGGCCGAGATCATAGCCGCGCCCTGCGGACCGACGAGCACCCGGTAGTGCAGTTCGCGCAGGATGGCGGCCCCAAGCACGGCGGTCTCGATCGGATCGGCGAGCGCCTTCAACAGACGCATCACGACATCCTCGATCTCCGGCTCCATGCGGCTGGAGACGAGGCTTTTCGCCCGCGCATCGGCCAGGGCGGGGCTGTGCGTCTCGACATCCGCGGCGATCTCGGCCGCAAGCGGCAGGTCGAATTCGACATAGACGGCGAGCAGCGGATCCTTGGGACTGGCAACCGATTCCATGCGGAAGGGAACCGGCACCGAGACCGCCAGATAATGATCCTCGTCATAGAGATAGATCTCGCCTTCCAGCATGCCCTGCTTGCGTCCCTGCAGCACGAAGACCGCCCCCGGCCGATAGAGGACCGGCACGTCATGCAGCACTTCCTCGCTCCTGATGATACGTACGGCGGCAAGGCCGGTCGGATTGTAGCCCGCACGGGGCGCGAGCCGTGCCGCGAGATCCACCAGCATGCGCCGCATGCCCGGCGTGCGCTCCACACTCATAGGATTTGGCAAGACGTTCATAGGTTTCGCGATCGTTGCGGCTGCCTCTCCATACTATCTGTCAAAGGCATCATTCAGACAAGAAGGGAGAGCAATAATGTCACCTAAGACCTTTTTCATCACCGGTGCCAATTCGGGATTCGGGTTCGCCATTGCTTCGTCCGCGATCGCCAAGGGCCACAAGGTGATCGGCACCGTGCGGTCGGAAGCCTCGCGGACGAGCCTCGCCGAGCGCCTTCCGGCGGTCCACGCCGTTCTCTGCGACGTCACCGAGTTCGACCGGATCGATGGGGTCGTCGACCAGGCGGAAAAGGAACACGGACCGGTCGACGTGCTGATCAACAATGCCGGTTATGGGCATGAGGGCGTGCTGGAGGAATCTCCTCTTGAGGAGATGCGGCGCCAGTTCGACGTCAATGTCTTCGGTGCGGTTGCGGTCGCCAAGGCGTTCCTGCCGCGCTTTCGCACGCGGCGGCGCGGCTTCGTCGTCAACGTGACCTCGATGGGCGGGCTCATCACCATGCCGGGCATCGCCTATTACCACGGCAGCAAGTTCGCGCTGCAGGGCATTTCGGAGGTGATGCGGGCCGAGATGGCACCCTTCGGCGTGCATGTGACGGCACTTTGCCCCGGTTCCTTCCGCACCGACTGGGCGGGACGCTCCATGGTGCGCACCGAGCGCTCGATCGACGATTACGATGCGCTGTTCGACCCGATCCGCGCGGCGCGGCAGGCAAAAAGCGGCCGCCAGCTCGGCGATCCGGAAAAACTCGCCGCGGCAGTGCTGACCCTGATCGAAAGCGACGATCCGCCGCCGCAGCTGCTGCTCGGCAGCGATGCGCTGAAACTGGTCAACGAGCGGATCGGGCGCATGCGCCGGGAGATCGAAGAATGGACGCCGCTGACCGTCTCGACCGACGGATAATGCGCGCGTCCCCGGTCGAGCGCGACTGCTCTTCAAGGAGCGCCTGACCGCCATGCGTCCGCCCGGCATCCGGCCGGACATGGCCGGGCGGCAATCCCGAAGCAGGGAAGCCTTCAGGCCTGCGCGACCGTCGCGATATCGGCGGTCGAGCGCTTCAGTCGCGTCCTGGCGGTCTCGGTGATCTGCGGCACGTCCGGCTTGTCGTCCTCGTCATCCTCTTCGTCGTCCTCGACGCCGAGATTGTGCAGCCGGTACTTGATCGCCAGCGCATAGATGACGTTCAAGATGTTGCGGTCCGTCAGATGAGGATCGCTGAGCGCAAGCAGAGACGCCTTGACCACCCGCTTGCTCGACGCCTTCGGACACTGCTCGGTCACATATCGGTAAAGGTCCTCATCCGCCAGGCCCTCCGCAGCACCGTCGACCAGCGCGTGATAGACCCGCTCGAGTTTCTTGCTCATCGGCTTCTCCCTGAAATCATGGCAGGCGGCTTAACGTGTCTGACAGGTTTTCGTTGCGGCAGACTGGCAATGCCGGCCCGATAAGGCAAGGGTAGCGATGGCAGTATGTGGCACGGGACGAGACGATGGGACTACGCTCTTTGCGCCGGCAAAGTTGATCGATACGTGAAAGCGCGGCAGATCCGTTTCGTTATAGTGCCGCCAAACAAGTGCGAGCTTCGGGGTAAGTAGAAATGAGCAGCGGATATGACAGCGGCCAGGCAGACCATCTGCCAGGTGGCCGCTATGACACGCGAGAAAGCCAGAGCGGATGGGAAGTCTTCGACCGATATAATGGTGCGACAGCGACCCTGAACGACAGGATGCTGAGGCAGATCGACCGCGCCGATGCGGAAACGGTCGCGAGTTTTCTCAACGAGTTCGACGCCGAGAAATATCGGCTCTTATGTCATTGAGGGTTTTGCGGTCGAGGTTCAACCGAGCCGCTTTTCGAAGAAGACGCGGTTAAAACCGTCCTCGCTACGGCGGTCGGTCTCAACATAGCCGAGCTTCGGATAGATCGACAGGTTCTCGACCATCTTCTCGTTTGTATAGAGGGTGACGGCGGCAAGCCCGAGCCGCCGTGCCTCGGCCTCGCAGAAGGCGATCAGGGACTTGCCGATGCCCCTGCCGGCAGCGGTGGGCTCTACGGCGACGTTTTCGAGGAACATGACCTCGCCTTTCGGGAAAAAGACGATGAAGCCCTGTAGTTCTCCCGCTTTACCGGCCGCGACATGGACCTGCCCCTCGGCGATCTGCGCCGCGAAATCGGCGACCATCGGCGCGGGCTTGCGGCCGATCGCAGCGACATAGCGTGTATAGGCACGCTCGGCGCAGGAGCGGATTGCGGCTTCATCGGCTGTGGCCGCTTGTCTGATCATTGCCCTCTCCCTAATCCAGCTGCGCCCGCACCGCCTCCTTGTCGATGACTGACCAGACGCGGGCGATCCTGCCATTGTCGAATTCGTAGAAGACATTTTCCGAAAACGAAACCCGCCGGCCGTTGATGGGCAGGCCGAAGAATTCGCCGCGCGGGGTGACGTCGAACTGGATGCGGCTTGCGACCGTCGACCTGTCGGCGACAACCGAGCGGACGTCGAAATGGAGATCGGGGATCTCCCGGTGATCGTTTTCCAGCATGGCGCGGTAACCGGACAGGCCGATCCGCTTGCCATTATAATGAACATCCTCGCCGACGAAATCGCCAAGGCGGTCGAGATCCTTTGCGTTCAGGCAGTCGATATAACCGGCATAGAGGCCGCCGAGCGTTTCCGGCGTCTGCTCCACCTCCGCCACCGGGCGGCCCTCGAAGTAATGTTCCGAAATCTTGCGGCCGTTGTCGAGAATGGCGGCGGCGAGTTTCGCGTCACCGCCCCGCATCGTGTCGGGATCCGCACCGCTCAGCAGCAGAAACAGTTTCTGGTGGGCGACGGCTGCGAAATACTGCCTGTGCGGCGGCGGATCGCGCCATTCCGTCGCCTCCAGTTCTTCCGCCGCTTCGCTGGCGGCATCGTCGAGCGCCTTGTGAAGCGTCGCCAGCAGCTTCTGCTCGGCGCTGCTCTGGATATCGAGATATTGCCGTTCAACCGGGGACAAGACGGGGCAGCTGTCGTTCATGGGCGGCATCTCCTCACTGTGCATGGTGGCTTTGCTGGTCAGGCCCGGATCCTTGCCACGGGAATGCGTCGGCTTTGAGCCGAGGGGGCCTTGGTGTCCGGTTCGCTGTCGGCGTTCTGGGAAGTGGCCAGCGTGCTGCCCCCGCATATGAGCAGTGTTTCATTTTCTTGCCAGATGCCCGTTGATTTTTGCGCCTGCCGGTCGAGATACCGCCCGGGCAATATCGGACACAGTTTTTACTTCCTCACAGCTTTGAAACGACGACAATACTTACGGAGAGACACGGGAATGAATTTTCTGAAGCGCATGTTCGGACTGGGCGGCCGAGAGCAGGAGCCTCAGGCACCGCAATCCCATTCCATCCTCGTCAATGCCTATTGCACCGTGCGCGACACCCCGCCTCTCGACTTTCCATACGAACTGCACGGCCAGCGCGATCTCTCCGATCCGGCGCTCGCGCCGCATGTGCATGGTTTCATCGGCTATGTGATGAGCCTCGGCGACGGCCAGATGACGGCGACGCGCTATCACCTGTGGCGACATCTGCAGCGGGTACGCAACCACCTGAGCTTCGAGGTCATGTCCGATGATCTCACCGATGTGGAGGCATGGGGCCGGGCGGCCAATGCCGTGTTCTTCCTGCCGGACGGCTCGGTCAGGGCACCGGATTTCAGCCTGCTGATCGCCGCCGACGGGCAGAGCGATCCCGCAGCCGCCCTGCCCTACCAGCCGGATACGATCGAGCGGAAGGCGCGGACGCTGGCGCTTCTGACCTCCGTCGAGCCGAAGCCGCCGGCCAGCATGCCGCCCGCCGTCAGTGCCGCCGAAGTGGTGCTGAAGACGCCGGCCGAAGTGCTGGAACGGGCGCTCGGCCTGTTCTACGTCGCCGCCCGCGCGGAGAGCCGTCATGGCGGACGCGAACCGATCGCCGCCGGCCTGAACGCCGCCAACCCGATCGGCTTTGCAGCCCTCACCCCGCAGGAAGCGGCATTTGTCTCCGCCGCCCCGGGCGAAGGGACCGATGCATCCGTCATGACCTGGCGTTACGAGGCGGCCAACACGCTGTTCTGGACGCTCGGCATCGAGGCGGCGCAGATCCATGACAGCGAGGCGCAGGCGGACGTCAATGCGCTGTGGGACGCCGTCGCCCATCTCGCCGGCGACGCCAATGCCGCGGCCGGGCTGCAGCTGCGGCCGGTGGAGGACATTCTCGACGCGCTGGACCGCACCTGGCGCGAACACTGGATCATCCGCCAGGCCCGCGGCAAGGGTATATCAGTGGAGGGCATCGACGGCGACGTGGTGGCGGAACGGCACATGGCGCTGAACTGGCTGACGAGTTTTCACAACCCGTTTGGGACAAGCTGGGACGAGGTGGATACGCCGACGTGAGTGGTCGTTGAGGGTGCCTCTTGCCGATCTCCCCCCTTGCGGGGGAGATGCCCGGCAGGAGGCGCCGCCAGCGTTCCAACTAGATCTCGTCGAGCGCTCACGTCCCTGAAGGAAACGTGAAATTGTCAAGGTCGAGCCGTCCGTCACGGTGGCGGTCGGTTACTTCGAAACTGACGGTCCCTGCCGGGCTTTCATAGGCGCAGACAGGCCTTTCTCCGGCTTCCACCGCCCTGCCCATCGCGTAATGGCCGAAGCTTCTGAAGGGCATGTATTGGTAGATGCCTGGTTCGGTCGGCGCGACATCACCGTAGAATGTGCCGGCAGGCATGCCTTTGTAACGGAACTCCGTCCGTGTTCTAGCCGTGCTGAACTCGTCCCATTCTTCCGCCATTTCACGCCGCTTCCGGCGAGTACCCCGCTTCGCGGATCGCCTCCTCGGCGGTGGCGCGGTCGCCTTCGACCGTCACCTTATGGGAGGACAGATCGATCGTCACGGCGGCGTCCGGCAGGGCTTCGGCAAGGGCGGCGCGGACGGTCTTTTCGCAGTGGCCGCAGGTCATGTCGGTTACGGTGAAGGTGGCGGTCATGGGAGGCTCCTGGTCTCGATCATATGCGGTGTTTCAGGTGCGGGCATGGCGCGCAGCGTTTGCGCCTGCCCCGGATTTGCTTCCCGCCGCAGAGCGTTCGCCTGCTACGGGGCCGGCGCCGGCCAGATCATCGAGGATTGGGCAATCGGGGCGGTTGTCGCCGCCGCAGCAATGGGCGAGGTGTTTCAGCGTCTTCACCATTCCCTGCATCTCGGCGATACGGCGTTCGAGATCGGCGATATGGCCGGTGGCGATGTCCTTGACGGCGGCGCTTGTCCGGCTCTTGTCCTGCCAGAGTTTTAGCAACGTCTCTGTCTCTTCCAGCGAAAAGCCGAGCGAGCGGGCGCGCTTGATGAAGCGCAGGACATGCACCTCGTCCTCGCCATAGACCCGGTAATTGCTTTCCGTGCGGCCCTTCGGCGCGATCAGGCCGATCTGCTCGTAATAGCGGATCATCTTGGCTGAGACGCCGGAAGCGCCGGATGCTTCACCGATATTCATCGCGTTTCCTCCGCCCTGAATGTTTTCAATCGCAGCGCATTGCCGAGTACGAAGACGCTGGACAGCGCCATGGCACCCGCGCCGATCATCGGCGAGAGGGTTATGCCGAAGACCGGATAGAGCACGCCGGCCGCAACCGGGATCAGCGCCACGTTGTAGCCGAAGGCCCAGAACAGGTTCTGGCGGATGTTTGCCATCGTCGCGCGGCTGACGGCGATGGCCGAGACCATGCCCGAAAGCTCGCCGCCGACCAAAACGACATCGGCGCTTTCGATCGCCACATCCGTGCCTGTGCCGATGGCAATGCCGATATCGGCCTCGGCCAAAGCGGGGGCGTCATTGATGCCGTCGCCGACGAAGGCGAGTTTGCGATCATGGCCGCGCAACTCATGGATCGCCTCAACCTTGCCCTCGGGCAGGACCTCGGCGACGACCTTGTCGATGCCGACCTGTCTGGCAATGGCGTCAGCCGTGCGGCGGTTGTCGCCGGTGACCATGACGACCTCGATGCCGATGGATTTCAATGCGCGGATCGCCTCGACGCTGGAAGCCTTCAGCGGGTCGGCGACGGCAATGATGGCGGCGAGTTTGCCGTCGATGGCGGCATAGAGCGGGGTCTTGCCTTCATCGCCCAGGCGACTTGCGGCATCGGCGAAGATGTCCACCGGCAGGCCGAGTTTTTCCATGTAGCGATCGGCGCCGACGGCGACTTCGCGAGTTCCGACCTTGGCGCGGATGCCGTAGCCGGTGGCGGACTCGAACTCCTCGGCCTTGGCGACGGCAAGCCCCCTCGCCTCGGCGCTTCTGACAATCGCATCGGCGATCGGGTGTTCGGAACGGGCTTCCACGGCCGCGACCAATGCCAGCGTTTCCGTCTCGTCAAAACCTTCGGCGGTGATGAAATCGGTGAGTTCCGGCCGGCCCTTGGTGACGGTGCCAGTCTTGTCGACGACGACGGTCGAGACGTCGGCCAGGCCCTGCAGTGCCGCACCCTTGCGGAACAGCACGCCGAGTTCGGCCGCCCGGCCGCCGCCGACGACGATCGAGACCGGGACGGCGAGCCCCATGGCGCAGGGGCAGGCGATGATGAGCACGGCAACCGCCGAGATCAGCGCATGGGTGAGTTTCGGCTCCGGCCCGACGATGTACCAGACGGCGAAGGTGACGATGGCAAGCGCTATGACGGCCGGCACGAACCAGGCCGTGACGCGGTCGACCAGCGTCTGGATCGGCAGTTTCGCCCCCTGCGCCTGTTCGACCATGCGGATGATGCCGGCAAGCATCGTGTCGCGGCCGACCTTGGTCGCGGTGAAGCGCAGCGTGCCGGTGGTGTTGATCGTGCCGCCGATGACGGTGGCGCCCATCGTCTTGGAAACCGGGATCGGCTCGCCCGATATCATCGACTCGTCGATATTGGACTGGCCGTCGATGACCGTGCCGTCGACCGGGATACGCTCGCCGGGACGGATGATGACGGTATCGCCAGGCACGACTTCGGCTGTCGGAACATCGATCTCGCGGCCGTTGCGTTCGATCCGGGCTGTCTTTGCCTGCAGGCCTGCGAGCTTCTCGATGGCGGCACCGGTGCGGCCGGTGGCGCGGGCTTCCATCAGCCGTCCGAAGAGGATCAGCGTGACGATGACGGTGGCTGCCTCGTAATAGACATAACGCGCCGCCTCCGGCAGCAGGCCGGGGGCGAAGGTGGTGACGACGGAATAGCCGTAAGCGGCCGCCACGCCGACGGCGACCAGCGAGTTCATTTCTGGCGCACCGCGCAACAGTGCCGGCAGGCCGATGCGGAAGAAGCGCAGGCCGGGCCAGAAGATCACCGCCGTGGCGAGCACGAAATAGAGATAATAGAGGTTCTGCGTGTCGATGACGCCCATCAGCCAGTGGTGGAACGGCGCGTATGCGTGGCCCGCCATTTCCAGCACGAAAAGCGGCAGGGTGAGGATGAAGGCGATTGCGAGGTCGCGCTTGAGGGAAGCCTCCTCGCCGTGGTGCATGTGGGCGTGGTCGTGGGTGGGGTGGCTGGCGTGGTCGTGATCGCCGGAGTTGTGAGCGGGGTGCGGCGCGCGCCCTCTGCTCTCCCCCCTTGTGGGGGAGATTGACGAGCCGCGCCGGTCCTGTTGATCCGAGACATCGGCATTACTGGCGCCACTTACTACCATTCCCGCTTCCCTCAGCGCGTGGTCCATAGCCCCAGCCGGAATTTCGTAGCCGAGTTTGCGGATCGCCTTGTCCAACGCATCCGGGTCGAACCCCTCGCCCGTCTCCACCGTGAGCTTCTTCGTCGCGAAGTTCACCGCGCTCGATATCACGCCGGCAAGCTTTGCCGCGCCGGTCTCGACGCGGCGCACGCAGGAGGCGCAGTGCATGCCTTCGACGGGGATGGTAAGCGGTTCGGGGGCGCGAGAGGAGCCGGACGGGGAGATGTGCTGATTCATGGCGATGCGATCCTTTCGCATCCGCATGTAAGGCTTCCCATCATGGGAAGGTCAAGGGGTGCCTCGCGGGTTGCGGCAATAAAGACCGCCGCTACTGCTCCTCGCGGTGAAACAGCTCCTCGAGATCGTTGCGGGCGGCCTCGACATCGCGGCTGTCGCCATACCGTTCGGCAAGCGCGATGCGGCGGCGGAACAGGTCTTCGGCCTCCTCCCGCTCACCCGCATGAAAGCAGGATATGGCGAGATCGCGCAGCGTCTCGTGGATCAGGCCGATATTCTCCTCCCGCTCGACGATCGCGAGACGACGGCGCAGCAGGGCGACTGACTGTTGTGGCCGCTCAAGCGCAAATTCGTTCTGGGCAAGATTGTTGAGAACCGTCTTCAGACGAGAATCCTCCCTGCCGAAAGCCAGTTCGGCACGGGCGAGAACTTCGGAATTCATCCGTTGCGCCTCGACGAAATCGCCGTTCTCATGCAGGCAGAAGGCGAGATCGATCATGGCAACGAACAAGCGCTCCTCCTCGGCCGGCGGGTTTTCTTCTAAGGTCGACAGGATGCGGCGATGGGTGGCGATCGCTTCGGCCCATTTCTCGTCGCGGCCGAGCGCGACGGCCTTGGCCGTCAGCATCGAGATGCGCTCGTCGGACGTCATGAAGGGATGCCGCTCGTCGATCATCAGCGCCGTATCGACCGGGCCCTCGTAGTCCGGGTTCTGCTGTTTCCACAGCACGAAGCCGCGGATGAGGTTCGACTTGCCGAGAAGGTAGGGACCGTCAGCCGCGGGATTATCCTTATCCTCGACCAGCATCTCGCCGATGCGTGCAAGCTCCAGCAGCAAGGCCTGAACGCTGAAGGTCCTGTCCGGATCGCGGATCATGACACGCAGATCCTCCAGCCGCTGTTCCGGATCGAAGGCCGGCGAAAATTCCTCGCCCATTCTTGCCAGAACGCGGTCGATGCCCTCCTGGGCCTCCTCGTCGCCCTTGTCGCTCGCCAGCCGGTAATAATAGAGCGCCCGTTCGAGATTGCGCGGGGTGCCCTTGCCGCGTTCATGGGCATTGGCGAGCATGAAGGCCGCGCCGCCGCCCTTTCGATGCGTATCCTTGAGAAACAGCGCCACCGCCTTTTCCGGGTCCGGGTTCACCAGCGATCCGTTGTAATAGGCGAGGCCGAGATTATAGGCCGCTACCGTAATGCCCGCCTGCAGCGCGCGGCGATACCAATCGAGCGCGGCGATCGGCCGCTTGCGGGTGCCGATACCGTTGGCGTAACGATAACCAAGGCTGAACATGGCATCGCCATTGCCGAGCTTCGCGGCCCTGCGGAAGGCGGCAAGCGCCCTGCGCGGATCCGCCTTCAGGCCGCCCCTGCCCTTGTCGTGGAAATGGGCGAGCGTGTTGGCGGCAAGGCCGCAGCCGGCGGCGGCACCCTTTTCGTAATAGTGCCGGGCCTTGACGAGATCGACTTCGAAGGGGCCATCGCCATGCTGGTTCATGCTGCCGAGATTGTTCAAGGCGTCGCCATGACCGCGTTCCGCCGCAAGGGCATACCAGTCGGCGGCGGCCGTAAGGTCACGCGTGACGCCGTAACGGCCGGTGTCATGCATGTCGCCCAGCACGAAGGCCGCATCGGCATCGCCGCCATTCGCCCGGGCTTTCAATTCCTCGACGGGCAGGTCGTAGAGATGATCCCAGGGCTTTTTCGGCTCGGGAATGGCTTCGCGCTTTTCAAACCTGCGATCGGCAAGTGTTGCGACATACTTCATCAGCATGGCTGGCATTCTCCCCCTCGCCCATCGGGTTCGTCGGCCCGCAGGGGTCATCCACCTCAGGGCCATCCACCGGCATCGTGAAAACGCCTGCCGGACGGCAGGCGACAAAAGATAGCTTGGGAAATAGGCGATCAGGCGAGGTCGTCTACCCCTAGACGACCTCGCCGTCCGCTCCTAACGTCCGCCCGGCCCCGTACCGGGGGCGTTCAGGCCGGAAAGGAGAAGCACGAGTTCGGCCTGCCGCGTCGTGCCGGTCTTGTGCATAATGCGCTTCAGGTGCGAACGGGCTGTTTCAAGCGAGATGCCGAGCGAGGCCGCGACCATTTCCGGCGTCTGCGCCATGGCGATGCCGCGCGCGACGCGGGCTTCGGCAGGCGTGAGGTCGAACAGGCCACAGAGCACGCGCATGTCCGGCGGACCGACCTGGCCCACCTGGGTGACGGCGAGAACCGCCATCGAGCGGGAGAAGATGTCGCGGGCGGCGCGGCGCACCGGCATCAGATGCAGGATCAGCGGCGGCTGGCCGTCCCGGCCGAGCATAGGCACCGACTGCACGGTCGGCACGGCCTGCGCCTTGAAGCGCATGATTGCATCATCCATCAGGCCGCGAGCGCCGGCATGGTCCAGAACGAGCCGATCTCCGGCGCCGGTGCGGATGCGCGGCGCCAATGCCTCGAGGTCGGGATTGGCGGCGACGACCTGGCCGTTTTCGCCGAGGATCGCGGCCGGCAGACCGAGCATTGCGAGCGTTTCCGCCATCGACCGCGCCTCGTTGAAGGCGAGCCGCGACGACATGTAGGCGGCGCGGGCGAGATCGGGCTTCAGCGCATCGAACTTCGCCAGGACGTCATCGGAGAAATTGTCGAGCCCCCTGGCGCGCATCAGGCTGATGACGATTACATGGCCGGTCGGCTCCTGAAACACCCAGCCGGCTTCCCAGTCTATGCCGCGCGGCACCAGGACTTCGCGCGTGACCACGTCTTCCGCCATGGCCTGAGGCGTCATCAGGTCCGATGTGCGAACGAAGGAAAATGGAGAATGCTGCATCGCCAGCGCAGGCCGCCTATTGCTGAACCGGTGCTCGCTTACGGCGAACTCGGCAAAGGCGTCGGCGAAATTGGGGGTCGTCACATAGCGGTGTGTGCCGCGCTCATCGACGGTGAATATAGAAGCCGTAGTCGAGCCTGCCGCTTCGGCCAAACGCTCGCATGTTTCGGTCCACAGTTCTGGAACGAGTGCTGCTTCGTAGAGGCGATCCGCCAAAGTGGATTGAGCATTCATGGAAGTAGTTCGAGATTTTCTAACGTTATAATAGACGATAACACCACCCGGGGGCGGAGTATACGCGTCAAACGACGTAGCGAAACCTCGTTGCGGCATCAAATGCTCTCCGTACGATATCGTACGAAACACTAATGCAGCAAAACCTTATTTCCCTTGAGGAGTGGAAATTATTCTATCCACACCAATGCCGTGTCATGCGTTCTGGCCGACGGTCAGCGGCCAGTCAACAAGATAATCCTCAAAATCATCGACATCGACGTCCGTCTCGCTGACGGTGCGGCCCCTGGCCGAAATACCGGCCAGATGAACAGTCTCGGGATCGCCGGAAACGAGCGGATGCCACCAGTAGAGATCCTCGCCGTCGCGCACGAGCCGATAGCCGCAAGTCGGCGGTAGCCAATGGATGTCATGCACCGCCTGAGGTGTCAGCTGGATGCAGTCCGGCACCGTCTTCTGGCGGTTCGGATAGTCGGAACAGCGACAGCTGTCGCCGTCCAGCAGCCGACAGGCAACCGAAGTGAAGACGACCTCGCCCGTGTCCCAATCCTCCAGCTTGTTGAGGCAACAGAGGCCGCAGCCATCGCACAGGCTTTCCCATTCGCCCTGACTCAATTCCTCGAGTGGCTTCAGTTTCCAGAAAGGCAGATCGTTCATCATCACTTTTGCGGCACGAAGATACAAATCGTGTCGGCCGCCCTTTTCGTGTTGCGATTTTACAATCGCGCATCAACCATTTGTCAGCTAATGCTGAATAACCGTGGCCAGCTTATGCTCCTGATCCTTATCGGGGGCGACGTCAAGCAGAAGCATCGCCTTTGGGCGCGGAGGGAGAAGGTTGCAGGACGAGCGCAGACAATCCGATGAGCAGCCGAACGGCGCTTCCGACGCGCCGAAAGGCAAGCTGCGCAAAAAGCGCCACCTGTTTCTGCGCATCGACAGCTGGATCGATTCCACCGTCTGGAACCTCGGCTTCAAGCTGACCGAAGTGTGGGAGGAGATCACCATCTTCTTCCGCCGGTTCCGCGTGCGCGGCTGGAAGAAGCTCGGATTCGAAATCGCGGGCGAAGCGATGACGCTCGGTACGGCTGGCTCCGTCGTGCTTCTAGCTCTCGCCCTTCCTGCCTTCGAGGAAACCAAGGAAGACTGGCGCAATCGCGGCGACTTCGCCGTCACCTTCCTCGACCGATACGGCAATGTGGTGGGCCATCGCGGCATCATCCACGAGGATTCCGTGCCGATCGACGAACTGCCCGATCATCTGATCAAGGCCGTTCTCGCCACCGAGGACCGCCGTTTCTTCGACCATTACGGCATCGACTTCATCGGCCTTGGCCGGGCGCTGACCGAAAACGCCAAGGCGGGCGGGGTCGTGCAGGGCGGCTCGACGCTGACCCAGCAACTGGCGAAAAACCTGTTCCTCACCAACGAACGGTCGATCGAGCGTAAGATCAAGGAAGCCTTCCTGGCGGTATGGCTGGAAGCCAACCTGTCGAAGAAGGAGATCCTCTCCTATTATCTCGACCGCGCCTATATGGGCGGCGGCACGTTCGGTGCTGCTGCGGCAGCGCAGTTCTATTTCGGCAAGAACCTGACCGAGGTCAGCCTTGCCGAAAGCGCGATGCTCGCCGGCCTGTTCAAGGCGCCGGCGAAATATGCCCCGCATGTCAACCTGCCGGCGGCGCGAGCGCGCGCCAATGACGTCCTCTCCAACCTCGTGCAGAGCGGGCTGATGTCGGAAGGCCAGGTGATCGGCGCGCGGCGCAACCCGGCAACCGCCATCGACCGCGCCGACGTGAAGGCGCCGGACTATTTCCTCGACTGGGCCTTCGACGAGGTTCAGCGACTGGCCAAGCAAGGCAAGATCAGGGAGCATTCGGTCGTGGTGCGCACGACGATCGATACCGGCCTGCAGCAGGCGGCGGATGCGGCGATGGAATCGAGCCTTCGCGAATTCGGCGAAGGCTACAAGGTCAAGCAGGGCGCCATGGTGATGATCGAGAACGGCGGTGCCGTTCGCGCCATGGTGGGCGGCCGCGACTATGGCGAAAGCCAGTTCAACCGCGCCACGAAAGCACTGCGCCAGCCGGGCTCGTCCTTCAAGCTCTATACCTATTCCGCCGCGATGGAACACGGCATGAAACCGGAGACGACGATCTCAGACGCGCCGATCACCTGGCGCGGCTGGTCGCCGCAGAATTACGGCCGGTCCTACAAGGGCAAGGTGACGCTGCTGACCGCTATGGCGCAGTCGCTGAACACGGTGCCCGTGCGGCTGGCCAAGGACGTGCTCGGCACGCAGGTGATCGCGGATACGGCCAAGGCGATGGGCGTCGAGACGCCGCTTCGGACCGACAAGACCATCCCGCTCGGCACTTCGGAAGTGACCGTGCTCGACCAGGCGACGGCCTATGCCGTGATGCCGGCGGGCGGCATGCAGTCGCGCCGCCACGGCATCGAGCAGGTGCTGGGCTATGGCGGCGACGTGCTCTACGACTTCAACCGCGATGAGGCGCCGGCCCATCGCGTGCTCTCCGAGCAGGCGACGTCCTCGATGAACCGCATCCTGACGCAGATCCCCTATATCGGCACGGCGCGGCGCGCGGCGCTGGACGGCGGCATCGTTACCGCCGGCAAGACGGGCACCTCGCAGAGCTATCGCGACGCCTGGTTCATCGGCTTTACCGGCAATTACACGACCGCCGTCTGGTTCGGCAACGACGACTTCACCTCGATGAACAACATGACCGGCGGCGCGCTGCCGGCGATGACCTTCAAGAAGCTGATGGACTATGCCCATCAGGGTATCGAGCTGAAACCGATCCCCGGCATCGAAAACCCGCTGCCGACCGGCAAGCACAAGCCGGGCGACGCCGTGGCCGAGAAGAAGGAAGGCGATCCGACCCTGATGGCCCTGACGCGGCCCCGCTCGCTGTCTGCCGAATCCACCCGCGTGCTGAAACAGATCGCCCAGACGCTGAAGGTCGCGGCGCCGCTTGTGCCGGCGACGGCGAAGGTGGCGGATGCAATGACGACGGGCTCGACGCCGGGTGCGCGAGCGGCCGCCGAAGGTCGGACGGACGGAGAAAAGCCGGCGCGCAAACCGGCGGTGATCAGGACGGTGCGGACGAATACGTTGCCGTGAGTTTTTGGTTCTGCGTAGCAATCTCCTCACTTGCAATTTCTGAACGCGGCGCTGCCTCGTTCAGTCCGCAGCGAAATCGAGCATTTGGCTTTCAGCTAAGACACTGATTTTGTGCCCCATCCCATCCCGGCATTTCCCCGAGGGGGAATCAATGTTATCCCTCCCTCACATTCATGCCGAGGACCAAAGTCGACCGTGTTCCGTGTCCCCTTTCTCGTTGCCATAGCGCTTGTCATCGCCTTCGGAGGCGGGATCTGGTCGACGCGGGTTGCGCTCGATGCCACTGTCGGCTTCGGTGCGATCAAACTTGGGCCGTGGGAGGCGTTTCCCGAGGCGCAGACGGAAAAGGCCGATCCTTACGCAAAATCCCACCGGGCCAATGCGGGCCGTATTCTCTATGCCTCGGCGGAGGGCCTGAGCTTTACCGCGCAGACCGACGACAGCGGCCAGCGGCTGACCGGCAACTGCACCTACAGGCTGACCGGCCAGACGCCGACGGCGCGGTTCTGGACGCTGTTTGCCACAGCTCCGAACGGCCTGCCGCCTTCCGCCAATGCCGACCTGCCGGTGGCGCTCAATTCCCGCGCGGTGCTGCGCCGGCCGGACGGATCTCTCGATATCAGCATTTCGCAGAGGGCGCGTGCCGGCAACTGGCTTGCCGTTTCCGGCGCCGGGCCGTTTCGCCTGACGCTGACGCTGCTCGACACGCCGGCGGCCGGAAGCTCCGGCCTGATCGACCTTGCCATGCCCGGCATCCAGAGAATCGGATGCGGCAATGTTTAGGCGTCTTCTCGGCAATTTCTTCTGGCTGAAGATCCTGTTCGCGATCCTGACCGGGCTCGTGGGCGCGGCACTGCTGCATCTGGTCATCGTCATTTCGCTGCCGCAGTTTTCCCAGCGGGATGCCTATACGCGCATCCTTGCGGAGGGCGAGAACCAGCGCTTCTACCGCTTAAGCGAAAAGCCGGATCGTGCCGGGCTCTTGAAGGATGATCCGATGGTGGAGATGACCGTCTGTGCCTTCGACATCAGCGAGGCGCCGGTGCGGCTGACGGCGCCGAATGGCGGCGTGCCCTTCTGGTCGCTCGGCGTCTATGATTCGTCGTCGAACGAGGTCTTTTCGATCAATGACCGGACATCGGCAGACGGCGTCGTCGATGTGGTCGTCGGTACGCCCGCACAGCTGACGGTTCTGCGCAAGAGCCTGCCGCGCGGCTTTGCCCAGACGGTGCTGGTCGAGACGCAGCAGACGGAAGGGTATGCGGCGCTCCGGAGCCTGACCACTCACAAGAGTTTTGGTCCGCTCGTGTCGCAATTCCTGGATCAGGCGACCTGCGCGCCGTTCCAGTGGCGCTCGAGAAGCCAGTTCTAGAGCTGTTCCAGCAAAAGTGCGCATCGGCCTTGCGTCCGGAACTGCGCAAGATCCAAGGATCAGAGTGATTTCGCGTTTCGACGAAAAGCGGAAACGGTCCAGGTCAGTCTCAGTTCTGTTCGTACCGTACGGCGTGGTTCTGGGCCGCGCGGTCCATGCGGTCATCGTAGCGCTCATAACGCACGCCGGTAAACAGCACGATTTCGCCCGTCGCCTCGGAGGCGCCGATCGAGACGCGGCTGGTCTCCAGTTTGCGCCTGTTCCTGTCGCGCCAGACATTCATTACAACGATCTCTGCCATTGCTCGTCTCCATTCAGGGGATCGAGACGGATGAAGACGGCTTCAGTTTCACCCTGCCCTGCCCGGGCCGACGCGCCTCCGCCGAATACGGAAACATTCGCGCCTTTCTCGTCAAAGCGTCCGTTGCCGGATGCAGCGACATTTCATCCATCGGCTCCGCCATGGCCGACGGGTTGCGGCGGCTTTACGCCTTCCGCCTCTTGCCCGGCCACTCTTGCCGGATCTGCGTCGAATTCAGCCATAGCAGGGTAAACAGTCCGTTAATGCTAAAATAGGGTTTGCTTCAAATGTCTCTCAGTATCCCACTGAGAAACGCGGTGTTGCAGATTTGGTTCACCGGAGACGGGCGAATTTGTGGGGCAAGGCGAATGCGGCCTTCCAACGGGCCGGCGCGCATCGCGGGCGACAAGGCCTCGTTTCGTTTCACGGGCGCGGTTTTACGCCGCGATTTACTGTTGCGTACTTACGCGCCCTGACGTTCCGGCATTGAGTTTTCCCACTCATTTTGACCTGGACGAAACGGGGAGCGGGACGATGCAAGGCACGATCAAGGATACCGGAGAGAAAGGCCTGCCGGTCAGCCGTCGCGATCTGATGCTGGGCGGCACCTCGCTCGCGCTTGCGGGTATCGCCCTGTCAGCGCCGGCACGCGCCCAGCAGTCCCCCGCCTCTGCGGGGAGCAAGCCGAACATCCTGATGATCATGGGCGACGATATCGGCTGGTTCAATCCGAGCATCTACCATCGCGGCATGATGGGCTACCAAACTCCCAATATCGACCGCATCGGCCATGAAGGTGCTCTGTTTACCGACTGGTATGGCGAGCAGAGCTGCACCGCAGGCCGGGCGGCCTTCATCACCGGCCAGTCTCCCATCCGCACGGGCCTGACGAAGGTGGGCCTGCCCGGCGCGGATATCGGCATCCGGCCGGAAGACCCGACGGTCGCCGAACTGCTGAAATCGCTGGGTTACAATACCGGGCAGTTCGGCAAGAACCACCTGGGCGACAAGGACGAGTTCCTGCCGACCAATCACGGCTTCGACGAGTTCTTCGGCAATCTCTACCACCTGAATGCGGAGGAAGAGCCCGAAAATCCGGACTATCCCAAGAGCCCGAATTCAGGAAACGTTTCGGGCCGCGGGGCGTGATCCACTCCTTCGCGGACGGGCGCGTCGAGGACACGGGCTCGCTAACCAGGAAACGGATGGAAACGGTCGACCAGGAGTTCTGCGATGCGGCGCTCGATTTCATGGACCGGCAGAACAGGAGCGGCAAGCCGTGGTTCTGCTATTTCAACTCCACCCGGATGCACGTCAACACGCATCTGAAGCCATCGTCCCAGCAGGTCACGGGCAAGGGGCTCTATCCGGACGGGATGGTCGAACATGACGGCCATGTCGGCCAGCTTCTGAAGAAGCTCGACGATCTCGGCGTCACGGAAAACACCATCGTGGTCTACACCACCGACAACGGCGCCGAGGTGATGACCTGGCCGGATGGCGGCAATACGCCGTTCCGCGGCGAGAAGGCGACGAACTGGGAAGGTGGCTATCGTGTCCCGACCGTCATCCGCTGGCCGGGCGTGATCAAGCCCGGCAGCGTCTACAACGACATGGTCTCGCATTACGACCTGATCCCGACATTCTGCGCGGCGGCCGGGGAGCCGGACATCGTGGGCAAGTGCAAGGCCGGATATCAGGCCGGTGCCAAGAGCTTCAAGGTTCATCTCGACGGCAACAACCTGATGCCCTTCTTCCGGGGCGAGGTGAATGACGGGCCGCGCCGGGAATTCATGTACTGGAACGATGACGGGGAGCTTGTCGCGGTCAGGGTGATGGACTGGAAGCTGGTGTTCAAGGCGCAGGAACATGAGGGCATCGGCGTCTGGCGCAACGAATTCACCAACCTGCGCGTCCCCAAGATGTACAATCTGCGCGCCGATCCGTTCGAACGGGGCGACAGTTCGATCGAATATGAAACGTGGGTGTTCGACCGCGCCTTTCTCGTCGTCCCGTCCCAGGCGATCGTCGCCAAGTGGCTGGAAAGTTTCAAGGAGTTTCCGATCCGGCAGAAACCGGCGACGTTCAATCTGGATCAGGTCATGCAAAGCCTGTCAGCGCCTGGCGCCAGCCGATGATGCGGCAGGCAGGCGAGCCCGGTTTTCCCCATTTCAACTGTGCCGAAACGGGGCCATCTTCACCATGCATTAACCGTAACGGGCCTAGCATGGATCACCTAGGCATGCGGGTGGAAGAGTTGTCCGTCCGCGGGCCACCGGGAGTTCCCCAGGCAGGGTAGATGAAGCGTCGGCTGCCTTGCGGCGGTTCAACCATTTGTCAGCGCCTCCTTTTGTATTGCGTTTGTGAGATTGCCGTGACGAGTGAGTTTCGAGAGCTGGAAAGACCGCAGGCCATGCGCAAGAAGGACGTGGTTTTGTTGGCGACGGTGACGAGTTTCGAAGGCCTTTCGCATCCGTCCAAATCGGAACTGCGTCAGTTCGCCGAATTGTTCGCGCCGCTCTACACCGCCTCCTCCGACGAAGCCCGCCGCCAGGCCGTGGCAGCCCTCTCCCAATCACCGAACGTGCCGGCCGCCGTCGCCTATTTCATCGGCTGCCAGCCGATCGCCATTGCCGCGCCGTTCCTTGCCGTTTCCAAATGCCTTTCCGACGAGGCACTGGTCGCCATCGCCCGCACGCAGGGCATCGACCACGTACGCGCCATCGTGCGCCGCGAGGCGCTGTCGCCGACCGTCATCGACGCGCTGGTCGGCCTGCGCCATGACCGGGTGCTGCTTTCCAACGCGCCGGCGGCCGAAGAACCGGTCGAAATCGTTGTCTCATCCGAGCTACCCGCACCTCCTGCCGAACCCATGGACGGGCGCGCGGCGCGGGAAGAGGACCTCCGCAACCGCATAAAACTTCTTGCCGCGCATCTCGACCGGGCGCCTTCGGATCGGGTCGGCCTGCGCACGCTGACGCCCACGCAGGAAGCGCTGCTGGTACGCTTTGCCCGCAACCGCGAGGCCGGGTTTCTGGCTCGGGTGCTTTCCGACATACTGGTGACCAGCGTCTGGCTTGCCGAACGGGTCATGCTCGACCTTTCCGGCCAGCAGATGGCGATGCTTCTGAAAAGCCTCGGCATGCGGGCGGAAGACGGCTGCTACATGCTGACCCGGCTTTACGGCCACCTGGCGGAGATGGACGGCGACAAGCCCAAGGTCGAACGCCTCTGGGACGCGCTCGACGAGGACGAATGCGGGCGGCGCGTCGAGGCCTGGCGCAAGGCCGACCGCTATACCCACGGCAACGACATTGGCGATATCGAGCAAGCCGCCGACCGGCCGCTGCGGACATCCGCCACGGTGCGCCGCAACGTTGTCGGTTCACGCAGCCGCTAAATCCATTCCAAGGACATCGGGATGCCCCGAGCCTTAACTGTCTTCCGCCACCAGCGGGAACAGGCCCTCGGTCTCATCTATCTCCAGTTCGACCACCCAAAGATCGCTGTCGAAGCGAAGTTCGCGGTCGAGTGCCTCGCGCACGGCATCCGCTTCGGCATCGACAAGGCGCGTCTCGAACTTGCGCTGGCCGTCGTCATCCTCATCGAAGAAATTCTGCGGCGCCGGTGCATAGAGGCTCTCGCGCCCGTCGCGGCTTCGCGTGCGGATGAAGATCGCTCCCGCCTCCTCCGCCCCCTTGTGCTCCACGGCGGCGAAACCGCCGAGTGAAAAGACCCGGCGGACAAGAGCGGAGACGTAGATATCGGACCGAAGGCGCATGGCTCGCGTCTTAGCGCATTGGTGGGACAAGCGGAATGGGGTTTGGACCGGTGGGCGGAATGAACGCTGCCCCTGGGCGAGCCCAGAGGCAGATCTCGATCACCGTTTCGGGCGATATCAGCAGTTTCCGGACCCCGACGACCCGGTGGTCGTTTCACTGGTCGATGCATTGGGAGCACTTTTGGCAGCTTCACCCGTAGCGCTGGCCTTGCCGCACGGCGAATTGTTCTGACCGCCGTCACTGCTGCTCGTTCCGGAACTGCTGCCGGAACCCGAACCGCCTGCGCCGGAACTGTTTCCAGACGAGGACGCACCTGAACTGCCGGAAGATGACGACCCGCCATCGGAGCCCGACCCTGAGCCGCCGCCGGAGCTTTGAGCGAAAGCAGATGTTGCCAGACCGATCGACAGCGCGGTTACCGCAAGAATTTTCATCATTGGGATGTTTCCTCAGTTGACCCTACGCGGCCCCAACCGGGCAAAGTGCAGTTCGTTCCGATGATGCGAGGGATCGACGGCAGGCGGACGAGTTGCGTTCGACGGTCAAATTGTTTGACCAGGCGCCCTGTCTCCCGTCATCGCATCGCCTCTGCGATCCGCAGCAGCGCCGCGTATATGATCCCCGGATCATCCGGTGCGACCGCATCCCGCGCCCGGGATTCCGCGTTGGCGACGATTTCGTGGGCGGCAAGCAATGCCGAACGTCCCTGCTGTGTCAGTTCAGTCGTCAGAACCCTGCCATGCACCGGGTGGGCCGTTCGCTTGACGAGGCCATCCCGTTCAAGGGTGACGATGATGGCCTGCATCGTCTGCGGCGTGACGAACGCCCTGCGCGCCAGTTCGGCATTCGACATGCCGTCACTGAGCTCGAGTCCCGCCAGGACCGAGCATTGCGGCGTGGTCAGTCCGATGTTGCGAAGTTCCTCATCGAGATGACCGCGAAGCGCCTGCTGGGCGCGTTTCAGCGCGTATCCGAGCGAACGGTAGGTGTCATCAATCGGCGGCTCGATCAGGCTGGACATATCAGGGCCCTTATATTATTCATGTATCAGCGCCCTGACATTAGCGGGCCTCACGCAGAAAGGATAGACAGCCCATGCCTCGCCTCATTGGACCGGATTTCATCGGAATACAGACGAAGGATCTCGACGCCGCACGGAGCTTCTATCAGGACATTGTCGGGCTTATCCCATCGCCCAAGGCCCCTCTCGGCGCGGTTGTCTTTGAAACGCATCCGATCCCTTTCGCCGTCCGTACGCCGGTCGAGGACTTTGACGACACCGACAAGCTCGGAGCCGGCATCGCGATCTGGTTTGGCTGCGACGACGCCGATGCCCTGCACGCGCATCTGATCGAGCGCGATGTGCAGATAGCATTCCCACCAAAGGACGGACCGTTCGGTCGTTACTTCGCCTTCGTCGACCCGTTCGGCTATACGATTACGGCGCATACCGTGCCGACCACATGATTTAGACATCAATTGCGAAAACGCCGGCACGGCCTTGCGCTCGTGCCAGCCAGACAGGAGTGCTTGGTCCGTGCCGGCCAATCACTTTTCAGCAGAGGGACCGGATCGTCGCGCCAGTCAGGATCTCAGCAACGGTATAATTGCCGGATTGCCGCCTAAAAATAAGCCAGGCACCAGCCGGGGCCGCGAAGCCAGCACTGCTCGGCCGGCAGCGCATCGCTGCGGTAGAGCCGCGTTACCCGCTTGTGCTCGCCGCTCTCGAATGCCGCCGCGAGCGCCTTTTCTGATTCCGCGTCGCGCATTCCTTCGCAGGGGAAGATCGCCACCGGGGAGATCCATTGCGCATGGAACTCCCCGCCCCTGCGCGTCACGAGGAATACCGCTCCGCGCAGGTGCATGTTGCTCCAGTTGGCGCTGGTAAATCCGAGATCGGTCGTCAGCGGCAGGATCAGCCTCCCGCCGTCGTTGAGTCGGTCCAGCCATGTATCTGCCGGTCGGGTCGCTCCTGCATTCACATAGATCACATCGGCTCCATCAAAGGCCACGGCGCTGCCATCCCCCTGGATGACGGAGACATTGCGGTAGGGCTCAAGATTTTCTGTCGCCCGCGCGGCAAGCTCGGGCTCGAACTCGATCGCCGTCACCCTGCCGGATGGGGCAACCATTTGCGCCATAATCGCGGAATAATAGCCGGCACCGGCGCCGACATGCACGATATGCTCGTCCATGCGCGGCGCGGCATTCGACAGAAGGAAGGCATGAAACGACGGCTGACCGTTGTTGATGTGGCGCTCGGGAATGATACCGACGATCTCATCGGTATAGAGATGGACCGGATCTGCGTTCGGAGTTGGAACATAGGCCTTCCGCATCCGGAAGATCGGCCATGGGCCGGGACCAAGGAAATTCTCTCGCGGCACTTCGGCAAAAGCCGCTTCGACACGCTCATCGACAATTTTGACAGCCGCCGTGATCTGTTTTGCATAGGCGCGGCGCAGCAGTTTCAGTTCGTTTGGTGTCATCAACAGAACCATCTCCCATGAATCCCGGACGCGGTATCGAGCCTGTCTGTTCCTGGCCGATCTTCCGAAGGCGGAGGGAGTGGACTTCCGTCGGCCGGCCATCCCTATCGGAGGGCAGGTGCCTCGGGATCATCAGGTTACGAACGGCATGATATCCACGCCGTCGCCGGGAAAGACGGTGATGTGAGGGTGGTCCTGGAAAAGCCTTGCTGCGGCATCCGCGGTTTCAGCCTCGACCACCAGATAGCCGCAGAGCGGATTGGCCGCATCCGCGATGCCGTCCTTGGTGATGCGCGTGGTCTTCCCCACCATGCCGCCATGATCGAGGATCGATGCGGCGTTTCTTTCCAGCCACGTTGCCCACTGCTTGATGCCAACGGCATCGATGGCGTCCTGCTCGGCCTTGGGCAGGCTCCGAAAAGCCGCAAAATCCTCGTGCTTCATGGTGTAGACGGCAAGGAAACGGGGCATGGGCCACCTCAATGGTCTTCGATAGTCACCAGCTTACATGGGGTGCGTGCGGGAAGCATCCATGGATTTCCATGCTGGCGCAGGTCATTGGATAACCGCTCCTGGTGCTTCTCCGCCGTGACGACCCTTGGCCCAAATGCGTCATCTGCCTTCAGCAAGCGCCGCGGCATGGTGGCTATTCAGTGAAAAAAGCAGTACGCGGCCTGGGTGGGATGAAACAAAAGGTATGGATCGGCGCGAGGCGGTCAATCTCGGGTCACCATCCGGTTATTGCCGCCGTCGCCGCAATGAAAGCACTTTCTCGCGCAGCGCAGCAAGGCCGGCAGCCTTGGCCGAAGGAGCGGGTGCCGGTTCAAAGTAGCGTTCCGGCCGCGCCAGGAAGGTGGAGCGGATCAGCGTTTCGGTTTCAGGATAGACGTCGACAAAGGTGAGAAGCCTTTCCTGTCGCCCGTCGTGAAGGTGCAGCCGAAGCACGCCGTCATAGGGAAAGACGTAATAACCGAGGAACCAGGCCTCTTCGCCGGCCTCCATGGTGCAGCCGCCATTCGAATTCACGGTCTCGACGCAGCGGTAATATCCGCCGAACATAAAAGGCGCGTAATCGAGGCCAGCATTGCGACCATCGGCAAAGATCCGCAGATGCCCGAACTCGCTGGTGAGATAAGTCGCTTCGATCGCGTCAACCCAAGCCTGATCCGCCGCGCTGATCTTTTCGCGTCCTCTCAGCAGCCGGAACAGGGAGTTCATCACGTATCTTTTCCATCCCCTTAGTGCGGATCGACGCAACCTGACACCGGCGGCTGGATATGGCCAGAGGGACTTGCAGCTGAATGGACGGGATCAGAGGGCGCCGATGGCCTTCAGCTTCTTCAGCACCAGTTCGTCCGGCTCGCCGGTTTCCGGCAGCCGGTAGTGCCTCTGGAAGCGCTTGATCGCGGCCTTGGTCTGGGTGCCGGCGACGCCGTCGACCTCGACATCGGTATAGGCGATGTTGGACAGGCCCTTCTGGATCTGCAGCACCATCTGGGTCGCGGGCAGCGGGTCGCTCGAGCGTTGCTGCTGCGGCTGGGGACGGGCCTGCGCCCGTGTCTGCTGGGCGCGGGGAATATCTGCCGGCGGTGTCATGTTCGGCTGGCGCTCGGCCGAGCGGATTGCCGCCGTGATCGGGTCTTCCGAACGCACGGCGACCTTCTCCACCGGGCGGGCCGGCTGGGATCTGGCGGTCTGCACGGCAGGCTGCACCGCCGGGCGGTCGTTCGGCAGGCTGGCGACGTTGACCGGGCGGATCTCGCCGCGCGGCGCCTGGCGCGGAATGGGGGTCGGCAGCACCGATGTCGCATCGCGCGCCGTGGATGCGGCCGCATCGGGCATGGCGGAAGAGGATTGAGCGGAGGAAGGCCGGCCCTGCATCTGCAGGGTGGCCAGAAGTTCCGGCGTCGCGTAGCCGCGCTGCGGCAGGCCGGTACTCTCCTCGAAGAACAGGATGGCGGCCTCGGTGCGCGGGCCCATCAGCCCGTCATCGGCGCCGTCATAAAGGCCGCGGCGGGAAAGCTCGCGCTGGATGCCGGCCACGAGTTCGCGATCCGGCGCCGGCTGGCCGCCGATGATGCTTTCGATCGTGTCGCCACTGGGCTGGGGAGCCGCGCCCGGCGCAGGCTGCCGGTTTGCGGCCTGCTCGGCCGGTGCGTCACCAGTGCGCTGGATGGTCGTCTGGGTCTGGCCGCCCACCGGTGCACGTTCGATCCGGAAGGTGGTGACGTCGCTCGGATCGGGCGTTTCCCGCGTGCGGTAGCCGGCAATCGCATTCGGATGGCTCGGGTCGCGGGTCGCGAGGAAGGGCGACGGATGATGGCCCGGCTGGTACCAGAGCGCATTGGCGGCGACGAAGGAGAAGACGACGATGAAGATCGCCCCGCCGGCGGCCGGCCGGGGGTGACGTGCCACAAGTGCAGCGGTGCCCGCCAGGAGGCGGGACAGAAGGTTCTTTTCCTTCTTCGTCCTGCGCCTGTCAGGCGCTTTTCGCTTCCGCGTGGTCATTGTTCAGGTCCTGTTTCAGTCCGGCCTCGATCATCCCGGCCGCATTTGCTCCAATTTGGCTCACGGTCACCTGTCCGGCAAGGCCGGGCCTAGCTTCATTCATGCCTTTCGCCTGAACGCCCACCAATCTTGGCGGGAATTCGGCCGTTTCGATGACGATGCTTTCGTCATCCACAACGGAATCAGGTCCATCGGCCGGCAGCGTGATGGTCACGACCGTGCCTTCGCCGGGCTTGCTGGTGATGGCGAACGTGCCGCGATGCAGGCAGACCAGTCCCTTGACCAGCGCCAGGCCGAGGCCCGTGCCTTCGTAATGGCGGGCATGGTCGCTTTCCACCTGGGTGAAGGGCTGGCCGAGCGTGCAGAGCTTTTCCGCCGCAATCCCGATGCCGGTATCGCTGACGGTGATGACGAGATCATTGCCGCGGATTGCCGCATCCATCGAAACGACGCCGCCGCGCTCGGTGAACTTGATGGCGTTGCCGGCGAGATTGATGAGGATCTGCTGCAGGGCGCGGCGATCGGCGATGACTTCACGCATGCCGCGCGATGCCCGTGCCGTCAGCGTCACGCCCTTGTCGCGCGCCTGCAGGTCCAGCATGGCGCGGCAGGCTTCCATCGCGTCGGCGGCGCCGAAGGGCTCGACCAGCAGCTCATAACGTCCCGCTTCGATCTTCGACATGTCGAGCATGGCGTTGACGACGGAGAGAAGGTGGCCGCCCGACTGGCGGATGAGCCCGACATATTCGCGCTGGCGATCGTTTTCGAGCCTGCCAAAATATTCGCCGGCGAGCACGTCGGAAAAGCCGAGAATGGCGTTGAGCGGGGTGCGCAGCTCGTGGCTGACGGCGGCGAGGAAGCGCGACTTCGTCTCATGCGCTGAACGGGCGTCCTCGATGCGGCGCTCGGCCTCCTTGCGCAGACCGTCCAGTTCGGAAAAATCGAGCGCCTGGGCAAGGATCTGCACGAGATCGCCTTCGGCATTGCGGATGGCGGTAAAATCGAGACGGACCGGCATGAACTGGCGGCCGTCGGCCGGCGACAGGGCCTTCTGGACCCGGACGTCGACACAGGCTTTCGCAGCCCCCTGGCGCAGGGTGTCCAGCGCCTGGAGGAGCACGATCTGGTCCGACACGTGAACGCGTTCGACCAGCATCTCGCGGGCGCATTCGCGCAGGGATGACGGGAAGGTGTTGCGATCACGGCCGCCGGCCTTGACCACCCTGCCCTGCACATCGAGTGACAGCATCAGGCCGGGCGACGCTTCGAAGGCGAGGTCGTCGGAGAAGGCAGGCGATTGCGGCAGCGGGCGCGGGCGTGCGAAGGCGGCAGCAACGGCGATAAGGGAAACGGAGAAGACGGCGGCAACGCCGACGGGAAGTGCGAGGACCGGGCTCATCACGCCCGTCAGGGCCAGCGGCGCCAGCGGCAGGGCGGCACCGGCGGCAAGCATGATGCGGCGCAGAAGTACGACGTCGCCGGCGCGAAGCTCTTCGCTCGCGGCATCCTCGCCGACCTCTCCCATGGCTCGCATAAGCCAGCGCTCGGCGGTCTGATCGACCGCCCTCACGGCTCTGCCGGCAATGTTATTCAATACGCGCACGCAATACCCTGACACGGACTCAACTTGTGGCGTCACATTAGGCGTCCGCGACTTAAGGAAAGGATAAGAATGACGCCTCCGGAAGTCCGCCAAACGGACGGTTTTCCAGGTTTGGGACAGATCGGCAAATAGTTCTCGGCTTTTGGTTAACGGGGCGTAAGCGGCGGATTTGGTTCAATTTTTCGAAATGCATTAACCAGTGTGGCAGACGGGCTGCGATGAAACGCCTTGCCTTTGGGGGGAGCGCCCCATTTATGCTTAACGGGTATAGCTAGAACTTGTACCAAAAGCCGTAGACCTACTGCAGATGGATAGGCTGGACGCCGCGAGAAAGGTCAATTCGATAAAATTTTAGGAAAATTCGAGCGTCGGCGTCAAAGGCACATTTGCTTCCTCGCGGTACGGTCATGTTCAAGAGCGGCACAGACCGGTCGACCAGCGAACCAGAATTCGCTGTGGATAAGAGCAGGTAGAGAGTCCAGGCAGGACAGGAACAATGTTTTCGTTGATCAAGGGTATGATCTTTCTCGCATTCGTGCTGGTGGCGCTGTCCTATTTCAGCGACAAGCCGGCCGCCGTGACCGAGGGCACCAATGCCATTCAGGTCGGCGATGCGATCTCGGCCGCCACCGGCGCCTATGCCTATATCTCCGCCATCTGCGGCGAACGACCGGAAGTCTGTGAAAAGGGTTCCGAGACGCTTTCTGCGCTGGGTGTGAGAGCCACCGAAGGCGCCCGCGTCGCCTTGCAGCTTCTCGACAAGCAGTTCGGCGACGACGCCTCCGTACAGCCGGCCGCCGATGTCGCGCTGAAGCAGGATCCGGATCCGACGCCCTTCCCGACCGGAACCATCGCACAGAGCCAGGCTGCTGTCCGTTCCGACCCGATTTCCACCGGCACCGTTCCGCTGCCGCTCAAGCGCCCGCATCCCTGATCGGCGCTTCCCGAGGCCCGGCCTCATCCTGAACGATTGACGAGTTTCACTTCTTGCGCCGGGTTCCAAAGCCACGGTTTCCCGGCGCCTGACTGCCTGCCCTACTGATCAGCACTTGCTGACCGCCGTGAGGAATAGATCCCTCACGGCGGCTTTTTCTTTTGTTCGAAGGCCGCATTTGTTCAGCATTTCCTCCATTTCCGGGCATTTCTTCTGTTCTCGGGCGCTAAAACACCTATATGGAGGCAAAGGAACAGACGGCCGGAATATTAGCGGAACACCATGACGCAGCTTGACCAGATCATCGACGACTTCGCCTTTCTCGACGAGTGGGAGGATCGCTACCGTTATGTGATCGAACTCGGCAAGGCGCTGCCCGACCTGCCCGAGGAAAAGCGCACCGCGCAGAACAAGGTCCAGGGTTGCGCCAGCCAGGTCTGGCTGGTCAGCCATGTGGAAGACGGAAGTGCTGATCCGGTGATGACCTTCGAGGGCGATTCGGACGCCCACATCGTACGCGGCCTCGTCGCCATCGTGCTTGCCACCTATTCCGGCAAGCGTGCATCCGAAATCGCCGCCACCGACGCGATCGAAACGTTCGACAAGATCGGGCTCGTCGAGCATCTCTCCTCGCAGCGGGCCAACGGACTGCGCTCCATGGTGAAGCGCATTCGCGAGGAGGCGCGGATCAAGGCTGCCGCCTAACCCGCAGCAGTCCCGAAGCCGTTCCCGTTCGGGCGAAAGTCCTCCGTGCCCCAATGGTGGGTACCGCGGCGCTGTGGCCTGGGCGGCGGCGCGTAGTGGCGCGCAAGCGTCATCAGGGCCGTGCGCAGCATCAGCTTGGCGGAACGCGCCGGCCATTGCCGTTCCCGCTCGACGAGTTCCAGCCCCTTGCCGAAACAGCAGACATCGGCGGCAACGCCGGAAAGTTCCGGTCCCATAGCCTCCATGGCGCCGCCGAAGCGCTGGCGGGCTTCCACGGCGCTTGCGGCAATATCGGCCATGCCGCCCGCTCCGCCCTTGGCGCGGGCAGAAAGCCGCGGCTCCCAGGACGCGGTCACGCGCGGCTGCAGCTGCCCGCGGGTGAAATCGGCCAGCAGCCGGTTGCCGGCATCGATCGCCTCGGCGGGAAAGAACAGCTCGCCGCCCCGCCCCTTGAGGCGGCTGAGTGCAGAAAGCGGTGATTCGTCGAGATTGCGGTTCACCGTCTGTCGCGTGCCACCGATCTCGACCGTCGCCGTTTCGATCTCACGATGCTGGCCGAGATAGGCTTCTTCGCTCTCGACCATGGCGCGGCGCAGGAAGGTGCGGGCCTCCGGTGTCGCGCTCAAGAGCTTTCCCGCGCGGGAGACGAGACCGAGGGAAAGCGCCTCGGCCAGCAGCCTTGCGGGATAGGCGCGCTGTTCCGCCCCGATGCGAACCGTGCCATCTGGCCCCGGTTCGATCGGCTGTTCGCGTTGCAGGACATGGCGGACTAGCCGGATCAAGGCCTTCGAACGTGGCCTCGGACCAACGGCATTCCCTGCGTTGGCGGCGGTTTTTCTGCTCGTCGCATCATTCATAGGCGGCAAACTCCTGCGAAGCGAAGACGGCAGTGGCCCTGCGCTCGATAGCCGAGACGAACTCGTCGAAGGCGGCATCGTCACGGCGGTCCTCGACCACATGGCAGGAATGACCGACCGTCGTGCGGTCCCGCCCGAAGGCGGTGCCGATCTCGCTCAGCGTCATCTGCAGGGCCACATGGCAGACATACATGGCAATCTGCCGCACGTGGCAGGACGGCCGGCGGCGGTCGCGGCGCACGATCACGCGATCGCCGAGCAGGGACAGCATTTCGGCGGTGATCTGGCTGACCACGCGGCAGACGGTCCGCAGCGGCAGGCTTGCCGGAAACCGGCGCGGCACCGGGACGAGCGCCGTCTGGTGAAGATCCGGCAATGCCTGCCGTTGGGCGGGTTGCCCGGCGATCCCGCGGCTGGGAGAATTCTCAAACGGCATGACAACTCCTTCTTGAATAGGAATTAATTCATACACCTTTGAGCGGATGTGGGAATGTCGTGGGATATCACATTTGATAGCTGCGCTGAAAACGTTCGGATTTTTCCGCTTTCCACAGACGCGAATGGGATTTTTTTCCTCTTCCTATCCCCCCAATAAAAAAGCCGGGCACAGGCCCGGCTCGTTACGGCGTTGCTACGCCGGTCGCATTTCCACGGCAACGGACCGGTCATCCCCATAACCGGTCGGTGGCCGAATGGTCAGTTGGCGCGGCCGCGCTTGCGACGCTGTCCGAGACCCATTTCCTTCGCCAGACGCGAGCGGGCTTCGGCATAGGCCGGAGCAACCATCGGATAGTCGGCGGGGAGGCCCCACTTCTCGCGATATTCGTCCGGCGTCATGTTGTAATGGGTCATCAGGTGGCGCTTGAGTGACTTGAACTTCTGGCCATCCTCGAGGCAGATCAGGTAGTCGTCTTCGATCGACTTCTTGATCGGAACCGGAGGCTTCGGCTTTTCAACAGTCGCAACGACCGGGGTCGGCGAAGATGTATTGCTCAGCGCCGAATGAACGTCGGAGATCAAGTTTGATAGATCACCGACGGGAACTACGTGGTTACTCACATAGGCAGCCACGATGTCTGCGGTCAGTTCAACCAGCAGCTCGGGACCCTTGCCCAGTGCCATATCTGTCATTTCCAGTCTCCTGTTCTCATGCAGTACGGGCGTCGACCGCGACCTCCGCGGCGACTGTCCGTAGTTGAGCCAATGTGGAACATCGACCGACCGCGCGTTGTCCGAAGACTGAGACCTACCCCTAAGCCCCGCGTGATAAACCGATGAAGCCACCAGACATCGATCCAAGTTTCCACAGAATTCCCGTGTTCATCATAACCGTCTTCAGCAATGCCCTCTTCAAAAGGGCCATCTAAATGAGACGAATATGCGGGAAAATGCTTAGTCTAGATCAATATCAGTGCTCGACTTGTACTCAAGTAGCACTGCGACTCGAAAAGTCCAATTACTAAATCTAGTAATGCCGAGACTTTCCTGAGCCTAAGTCATAACTCTTAGACATTATTACCGACAAAAATTGCACTTATGCAATCTCTGCGCGCTTACAAGTGCAATAAAGCAACCACTATTCATCCTTCGCGGCTGCTTCTCGTCGCTGTACGGATCATTCCATTTCATTTGTCACCGTTTTGTCAGACATCGAATATCCGGCCTTGAGAGCGGCAATTGCCAGCAGATGTGCCGAAACGGGAGCGGTGAGCACGAAGAAGAAAAAGCCCGCAAGCGCGCGGGCAAGCACGGAAAGTTCGCCAGAATGGACACCTACGGCGAGCAGCAGCAGACCCGAGCCGACCGTCCCGGCTTTCGAGGCGGCGTGCATGCGCGAATAGACGTCGGGGAAACGGTTGAGACCGATTGCCGCAACCAGAGCGAAAGCGGCACCGCCCAGGATCAGAATTGCGGTGAAAATGGCAAAAACGACGTCCATCACTCCCCCTTTGCCGGCTTGCCGGGCTTCGTCACTGCCTTTCCGGCGGTTTTTTCGGCCGATTTACTTCTGGTTTTACTGGTCGATTTACTCACCGTTTTACTGGCCGATTTATTGGCAGGCTTACCGATCGATTTGGCGGACGGCTTTTCTTCGGCGGCCTTCCCTGGCGCGATGGCCGGGCTCGCTGCAGGCACGGAGGCGAGTTCGGCAACAGCCGGCGACGCTGGCAATGACTTTGGCGACTTCTTTGCCGAAGTTTTTCCCGACGTTCTGGCGGCGACCTTTGCGGACTTCGCCGCCGACTTCCCGCGAGCGCCGCGGGCCGCGACATGGGTTGCATCCGGAGCGGGTGCCGTATCCTGCAGCGGCGCCCCGGCCGAGTACACGCCTGCGCCCTGCCGGCCCTTGCTCGCGAGGATGAAGCGCGCGAAGGCGACCGTCGCCAGGAAGCCGACGAGGCCAAGCGCGATCGCGATGTCGATATAGAGCGTGAAACCCGTGCGGATCGCGATCAGCGCGATGAAGCCGATGACAATGCCGACCAGCATGTCGAGCGCCACGACGCGGTCGGGCAGCGTCGGCCCCCTGACCACCCGCCAGACGGTGAGAAGGAAGGCCGCGACGAGCAGCGCCAGCCCCAACCAGGCGGCGACGAAAAGGATCGTGTCAGCCGCGCTCATCGGAAGGCCTCCATGATCTTCTTCTCGAAGCCGTTGGCGATATCACGCTTGGGCGCCTCGACATCGGAGCAATCGATCGCGTGGACATAGAGAAATTTCCGGTCGTCGGAGACATCGACCGACATGGTGCCCGGGGTAAGGGTGATCAGGTTGGCGAGAAGGGTGATCTCGAAATCACGATCGACGGTGAGCGGAAAGGCGAAGATGCCCGGCTTCAGGTCCATGCGCGGACGAAGCACGACCATCGCGACCTTCCAGGCCGACAGCGCGAGTTCCTTGAAGAACAGGGCGAGCAGCGACAGGATGCGGCCGAGCCGGGGCAGATAACCGCGGGCGCTCATCTCGTCGCGGACGATCCAGAGTGCGAAGGTGGACAGAGCAAAGCCGAAAATCAGGTTCAGGAGCGAGGCGCTGCCGGTGATCACCACCCAGATGAAGGCGAGGATGAGCGAGAGGAGATAGAGGATCATGGCGTTGCTGCCTCCGGGAAGACGGAGCGGATATAGGCTCTCGGATCGGCGAGGCCATCGGCCGCCATCTGGCTTGCCTGCAGCAGCGGTTCGGGGAATAGGCCGAAGAACAGCACCAGCGCCGTCAGCAGGCAGAGCGGCGCGGCCGTGCGCCAGTCAGCGGCGGCGACCGCGCCGGCCGAGGCCATCGGGTCGCCCGTCATGGGGTCATCCGTGATGGCCGGGCGCCAGTAGGCGAGCAGGAAGACGCGGGCAAGCGCGATCGTGACGATGAAGGCGGAGACGAGGATGGCCGTTGCGAGCCACCAAGCGCCGATATCGAGCGAGGCCTTAAGCAGCACGACCTTGGGCCAGAGGCCCGACAACGGCGGCAGGCCTGAGGCAGCCAGCATCAGTGCGAAGGAGACGCCGGCAAACCAGGGCGAGCGTGCCCACAGGCCGCCGAGCGTCGACAACTGCCAGGAGCCGGAGAGCCGGAACACCTCCCCCGCCATGAGATAGAGCGCGGTCATGGCGACGATCGAATGCAACGCATAGAGGATGGCGCCGCCGACGGCGACCGGCGTTCCGACCGCGACACCCGCCAGCATGTTGCCGATGCCGACGATGACGACATAACCGATCATGCGACGCAGATCGTTCTGGGCGAGTGCGCCGAGTGCGCCGAGGATCATGGTGAGCACGGCGGAAACGGCGATGGCGAGGCTGATCGCTTCCCGTTCGACGGGGAAGAGCATGACCGTCACCTTGATCAGCGCATAGATGCCGACCTTGGTGAGCAACCCGCCGAACAGCGCGGATACTGTGATGCGCGGCGTGTGATAGGAGGCCGGCAGCCAGAAATTGACCGGGAAGGCGGCGGCCTTCATGCCGAAGGCAAGCACGAACAGGGCCGTCAAGGTGACGAGCGGCGCGCCCTCGCGGATGGCGGCCTCCTTGCGGGCGATATCGGCCATGTTGAGCGTGCCGAAGATCGCATAGAGATAGCCCACCGAGATCAGGAACAGGGTCGTGGCGATGAGATTGAGGATGGCGTATTTCAGCGCGCCCTCGATCTGCCTTGGTTCGGAGCCGAGGATCAGCAGGCCGAAGGACGAGATCAGCAGAACCTCAAACCAGACATAGAGGTTGAAGATGTCGCCGGTCAGGAAGGCACCGGACACACCGGCCATCATCAGCATCAGGAAGGCGACGAAGCCGTGGCGCAGGCCGGTCGTGCTGATGTCCTTCAGCGCGAAGATCGAGGCGAGAAGTGCGACGATGGCGGAGGCCAGCGCCATGGAGGCGCCGAAAATGTCGGCGGTGAAGGATATGCCGAAGGGCGGCAGCCAGCGGCCCATGGTCATGGTGATCGGGCCGTTCTGCCAGACGCGCCAGAGGAGAGCCGCATCAAGGACGATCAGCAGCGCCAGCGCGGAAAGGCCGATGACGGCGTGAAGGCGAACCGACTTGCGGATCATCATCAGCAGGCCGCCGGTGGCGATCATCAGCGCGACGGGGAGGATGACCAGCCAGTCGCCGAGCGCCGGCGGGGCGAGGATCATGGCGGTGGAGAGATCGACGGGGGTGGAGGTGGGAGCTGCCATCAGAGGTGTGCTCCCTTTCGCACGGCCGCGTCGCGTTCAGGACTGATACCCCCCTCTGCCCTGCCGGGCATCTCCCCCACAAGGGGGGAGATCACAAGCGGCACGACCTTGGTCTGGACATTAAAAGCCCGCGACTCGTTGCGGCCGACGCGCCGGTGCTTGGGGCGAGGCAGAGCGCCCAGCTGATCTCCCCCCTTGTGGGGGAGATGCCCGGCAGGGCAGAGGGGGATGTTCTCAACAGACGCCATACAATCAATACCCCGTCGGCGGGAGCGGCTCGTCCCGTGGTTCGGCAAGCCGCATCTCGTCGGTGCTGTCGGTGCCCAGTTCCTCGAAGGCGCGGTAGGCGAGCACCAGCAGGAAGGCGAAGAAGGAGAAGGAGATGACGATCGCCGTCAGGATCAGTGCCTGCGGCAGCGGATTGGCGGCTGCGATCGACAGCGTGTCGGAGCCTGCGGGGATGATCGGCGGGATCTGCCGGGTCAGGCGACCGGCGGTGAAAAGCAGCAGGTTCACGCCATTGCCGAGCAGAACGATACCGAGCAGGATGCGGATCGTGAATTTCGACAGCATCAGATAGATGGCGGCGGCAAAGAACAGGCCGATCAGGATGACGAACAGGGTTTCCATCAGCGGCCACCCTCCGTCTCGTCCTCGTCGTCCGGCTCGGTCTCCAGCGACAGGGCGATCGCGGTGATCGCGCCGACGACGACGAGATAGACGCCGATATCGAAGGACATGACGGTCGACAGCGGCAGTTCGACGCCGAACACGTTCGGATAGATCCAGAGCCCACTCATGAAGGGCACGCCGGCGAAGATCGAGGCAAAGCCGGAGATGGTCGACAGGAAGAGGCCGGCGCCGGCAATCGCCATCGGATGAAACCGGATCGCCCGCTGGACGGCGCCGGGGCCGTAGGCGACGCCGAAGATCGCCAATGCGGATGCCGCGATCAGCCCGCCGATGAAGCCGCCGCCGGGCTCGTTATGACCGCGCAGCAGGACGAAGACGGAAAAGAGCAGCATCAGCGCGGTGATGAGGGGGGCGACGGTGCGCAGGATGAGGGTGTTCATCGGCCTTCTCCCTTCTTCGTCGCGCGAATCTTGATCAGTGCCAGCACCGCAAGGCCGGTGATCATCACCACCGAGATCTCGCCCAGCGTATCAACACCGCGGAAGTCGACGATGATGACGTTGACGACGTTGGCGCCGTGGGCGATCACCTTGGAATAGGCGTTGAAGAATTCCGTCAGGACCGGATCGAAGGGCCGGCCGACCGCTTTCAGAAGCAGCATGGCAAAGCCGAGGCCGCAGGCGATGGCGATGGTGCCGTCCAGCAGGATCTGGCCGAGCGGGCGGTGGTCGCTGACGGAGAGCCTGAGCCGCGTCATGACCAGCGTCAGGATGACGACCGACAGGGTCTCGACCATGAACTGGGTAAACGACAGGTCCGGCGCGCCGAAGAGCAGGAAGATGACGGCGACGGCAAAGCCCTGGATGCCGAGCGCGACGATGGCAGTGAGCCGGTCATCGGCCCGCAGCACGGCGATGATGCCGAGTGCCGCGATGACGAGGAAGGCGATTTCCTGCACCAGAAGCTGGTTCGGCCAGGGCAAGGTATCCGGCAGCTCGCCGAACAGGATCGGCGGCACGAGAAGCGTCAGCGCGACCATGATGAAGGTAACGGTAACGTAGATTTCCAGCCGGCCCGGCTGGGTGACGCGGGTGACGAGAACCGACAGCCGCACGAGACCGGCGAGAAGATGATCGAACCAGCGATCCGGGCCGGGACCGAGGCTTTCCAGCATTTCGGCGACCAGCGCGCGGGCACGGTCGAGGCGCCAGTAGACGAGCGCACCGAGCAGGACGGTGATCACGGAGAGCAGCAGCGGCAGGCCGATATGCGGGATGGTGGTGATGGTGATCGTCACCTTCTCGTCGACGATGGCGCTTGCCATGGGCGAGGACAGATAGGCGTGCATAAAGCCGGAGAAGAGACCGAAGATCAGGCCGAGCGCCGAAAGGAGAACGGGGCCGAGCCAGAGGGCGAGCGGGGCCTCGTGCGGAGTGCCGTGGGGGGCGTGCGGCGTCTCCTTCCTCTCTCCGATAAAGGGCTTCAGGCCGACGGCAAAGGCGATGGCGAACATCAGCGCATTGCCGGCAAGCGCGAACAGCGTGAAGAAGACGGCGCGCGGATTGCCGGCGGCGAGTGCCGCGTAGATCTCCTCCTTGGCGAGAAAGCCGGCAAACAGCGGCAGGCCGCCCATGGAGCAGGCGGCCAAAAGTGCGGCCGCAAAGGTGATCGGCATGGCATGTCGCAGGCCGCCGAGCAGCGGCAGCTCACGGGTTCCCGCCTCGTGATCGACCGCGCCGGCGACCATGAAGAGCGCCCCCTTGAACAGCGAATGGGCGACGAGATAAAGCACCGCCGCCTCGATGGCATGGGGAGAGCCGAAGCCGGTCAGCATGACGAGCAGGCCGAGCGAGGCCATGGTCGTATAGGCGAGCATCAGCTTCAGGTCGGTCTGGCGGATGCCGATCAGCGTGCCGGCGATCAGCGTGACGCCGCCGAAGAAGGGCAAAAGGATTTCCCAGGCGGGCGTTGCCCCCATGACGGGGTTCAGCCGCATCAGCAGATAGACGCCGGCCTTCACCATGGTGGCCGAATGCAGGTAGGCGGAAACCGGTGTGGGCGCCTCCATGGCGTTGGGCAGCCAGAAATGGAACGGGAATTGCGCCGACTTGGTAAACGCGCCGCCGAGCACGAGGATCAGCGTCGGCAGGTAGAAGGGGCTCAGGCGGACGGCGTCTTCCAGGTGGACGAGCAGCGACAGCTGGGTAACGCCGGAGATGTTCCAGAGGAAGATCAGGCCGGCGAGCAACGACAGGCCCCCTGCCCCGGTGACGACCAGTGCCTGCAGCGCGGCGCGGCGCGCACGCTCCCGCTGATGGTCGAAGCCGATCAGCAGGAAAGAGGTGATCGAGGTCAGTTCCCAATAGACGAAGAGCATAAGGAAACTGTCGGAAACGACAAGCCCGAGCATCGCGCCCATGAACATCAGGATGAAGGAGAGGAAGCGGCCGATCTGCGGATGGCCCTTCATGTAGCCGCCGGAATAGATAGTGATCAGCGTGCCGATGCCGGTGATCAGAAGCGCGAAGGTGAGCGACAGGCCGTCGATGAACCAGGAGAAGGAGAGGTTGAGGCTGGGCGCCCAGACATAACCGCCGGTCACCACTTCGCCCGCCGAAATCTCGTTCAGGAAGCCGCAGAAATGCAGGAAGGACAGAGCTGGCCCGAGTGCTGCGATCCAGGCGGCCCTATCGCCGAAATGTCGCGCGAGTATGGGGGCCAGGAAGGCGGCAATGAAGGGCAGAAAAAGCGCAATCAGCGTCCATGCCGGCGCATTGGCGGCCATATGCCCTCCTCAGGTCAGAATCATTCCTCGCCCCCGGCGTGACCGGACCCCGGTTTTCTAGGGGAAACGAACCGGCCTCTCAAGCATAACCGGACCGGGAACACGAAAAGCGGGCCTTTTTTCACAGCGTATCCCTCTCTATCTAAGGGGAAACGAAAGGAACGATCATGTCCTCAGTCACGCCCACCAAGACTTCCGAACCTCCGGTCAGCAAGAGCGATGCGGAATGGCGCGAGCAACTGTCACCGGAGCAATATTACATCCTGCGGCAGGCGGGCACCGAGCGCGCCTTTACCGGGCCGTTCTGGAATTCCAAGGACAAGGGGATCTATCGCTGCGCCGGCTGCGGCGAGGAGCTGTTCGTCTCGGACACCAAGTTTGATTCGGGTTGCGGCTGGCCGAGCTATTTCGAGCCGGTGAAGCCTGAGGTCGTCACGGAAATCCGCGACACTTCGCACGGGATGGTGCGCACCGAAATTCGCTGCGCCAACTGCAACGGCCATCTCGGCCATGTCTTCCCGGACGGCCCGCCGCCGACCGGGCTGCGCTACTGCATCAACGGCCATGCGATGACGTTCGAGCCACTGAAGTAGACTTGAAGCTGCAGATACCTTCTCCCCGCAGGCGGGGAGAAGGTGAAAATCCTCACTCCGCCGCGACCTGAGCTGCGAGCGGAACGACTTGCGGCACGTCGCGACCGGTTACGGCGGCGACAAGCGGCTGGCCGTCCTCGATTTCGCCGAAGCGTTTTGCGGTGCCGTCATAGACCAGAATGGCGCCGGTCTCGATGTCGAAGAACCAGCCGTGTAGAGTGATCTCGCCCTTGGCGAGCTTGGCCGCCACCGACGGATGAGTGCGCAGGTGATCGAGCTGCACGACGACGTTTTCCATCGCCACGGCGCGGATCTTCTCCTTCTCCTCCATCGTCTCCGGATAGGCCTCGCAGACGATGGAATGGGCGGCATGGCTGTGCTTCAGCCAGGCGGCGACATTCGGCATCTGGCCAAGCAGTTCTGGATGGCAAAGGCCCTTCATGGCGCCGCAATCCGAATGGCCGCAGACGATGATGTCGCGCACGCCGAGCGCCACGACCGCATATTCGATTGCCGAGGAGACGCCGCCATTCATCGTCTGGAAGGGGGGCACGATGTTGCCGGCATTACGGCAGACAAAAAGTTCGCCCGGTCCGGACTGGGTGATCGTTTCCGGCATGACGCGGCTGTCGGCGCAGGAGATCATCAGCGCCTGGGGGCTCTGGCCCTCGGTGGCGAGCTTTTGGTAGAGAGCCGAATTGTCCGGAAACACGGCACCGCGGAAATTTGAGATGCCTTTCAGAAGGTCGCCCATGGTCTACTCCTCGTGCTAGCCGGACGTCGGACTATCTTGAGGTCCGGCGGGGGTCAGGGTGAAGCGATCATTTCGCACTTGCGAGATGACCATGGGACAACGTTGAGAATGTGATCTTATTCCATGCTGCGGTGCAGAAAAATCTCACGATCCTGCGAGTTTACGCGAGCATGTTTCGGTTTTCGCGGAAGTCCCGCCAGCCAGGATCACCGGCAGGTCGCGAGGAAATCCGATAGCAGGGCGTTCAGAAAACTTGGTTGTTCAAGCGGCACGTAGTGTCCGCAGCCCTTCACGACCTGCAGCGTGCCACGGGATGCCGCTTGCGCCTGGAGACGGCTGGTCCCGATGCCGGGAACACGATCATGTTCGCCGGTGATGACAACCACCGGACAGTCCAGCTGCGGCAGGAGCGCGGCCCGGCTCGGCCGGGAATGGAAGGCTTCGACGCCGCGGACGAGATCATCGGCGGACTGCTGCATCATCATGGCACGGGCATGATCGAGCACCTCGCGGCCGGTAGCGGGGGCGAAAAGCGGGCGCCAGTAGCGCTCCCATGCAAGCTCCCGGTCTCCGCTGCGGATCGTCTGTATCGCCTCGGCCATAAGCGCGGGATCGGGACGACAGTCGGCCTTGGTGCCGATCAGCATCACGCCCGCGATCCGCTCCGGCGCCAGGGCCGCAATTTCGAGCCCGCACGAGCCGCCTACCGAACAGCCGATCAGAACGAGCCTCCCAGCCTTCGTCACGGCGAGCGCGCCTTCAGCCCATTCTTCCAGCCTTCTGCCGAAATGATAGAGCGTCGGCGCGTGGCTCGGAGCGGAGATGGCTGAACGTTGCGCATCCCACATCGCGCCATTCAAAGGGAGCGCGTGAAGGAAGAGCACTTCCAGCCCGTTCATCCTCTCACCTCTTGCCGTTCGTCAGGCAGACGGTTCGACCGTGAAGGCGAAGCGGGCCTTTTCACCGGGTTCGAGAACGGTGCCATAGGGCCGCTCGGCGACCTCGGCGAAGCTGCCGACCTTTGCCGCCATGCCATGCCAGGGCTCGACGCAGAGGAAGGGAGCGCCGACCTTCTGCCACAAGGCGACATTGGGCAGGTTGTCGAAGGTGAATTCCAGGCCCGGGCCGCCTTCGGCAGCATAGGTGAGCCCGTTCCCCGCCCCTTCCGCAAAGATCATGGCGTCGGCCTCGAACATTTCATTAGCAAGGATCAGCCTGCCCTTGCTGAACGGCGAGGCCAGCCTGTCGCCGGTGACGAGGCCATCTTCAAGCCGGGTCAGCAGCGGCTCGCCGCCATTGTCCAGCGTCACCGTGTGCGCGGCGCCGCCCGCTCCGGGCAACGGCCAGAGAAAGGCGGGATGGAAACCGAGGCCGAAGGGCATGGCGCGCGTGTCGCGGTTCTCGACCTCGGCTGCGACCGTCAGGCGCCGGCCCTCTACCGAATGGGTGACGGAGAGCAGGAAGTCGAAGGGATATACCCTTCGCGTCGCGTCCGAGGATGCGAGTTCGAAGCGGCAGGAGGAGAGGCTTTCGGCGGCAAGCACGAATTCCGAACGCCGGGCAAAGCCGTGCTGGCCCATCTCGTAGCTCGTCCCGTCCACCGCGATCCGGTTGTCCGGTGCCTTTCCGACAATCGGGAAAAGGATCGGCGAGCGGCCGGTCCACCAGGCGCCATCCCCGTTCCAGAGCCAGTCGCGGCCGTCCGACGTCCTCAAGGACTGCATCTCTGCGCCAAGGGACGACACTTCGATGCTCAGTTGATCACTGGCGATGCGGACGATATCGGACATGCGGCTTTCTCCGGTCACACGTGGGATAGATGTGCGCATCTTTGCGCTATTCGAAAGCGCGTGCCAACGGGGAACGGGCGGGCAAGAAAACTTGCCGTCGGCAGTGTGGCGGGATGGCGACGATAGCGAGGAGGGAGTTGACGATGGCAATGCTTCTGGTTCCGGGCTTCATGCTCGATGCCGACCTGTGGCGCGACGTGGAACCGGGGCTTTCGCGCTTCGGGCCGATCAGCCACGCCGACCTTTCCCAGGACGCCACGCTGCACGACATGGCGCGCCGTGCCCTTGCCGAGGCTCCGCCGAAATTCATCCTCCTCGGCTTTTCCATGGGCGGCTACGTGGCGCGGGAAATCGTGCGCCAGGCGCCCGAACGCGTGACCGCGCTTATTCTGGTCGCCACGTCGGCGCGGGGCGACGACGATGTGCAGGCGCAGCGCAAGGCGGCGATCGCAGGACAAAGCGTGCTTGCCTTTCGCGGATTGAGCACGCCTGCCGTCGTTTCGTCGCTGCATCCGGACAATGCAGGACGCACGGACCTGGTCGCGCGGATACAGGCAATGGGTCAGCGGCTGGGCGGCGAGGTGTTCCGGCGCCAGTCGCTGCTCGACCGGCACGACGAGCGGAATGCGCTTTCCGGGATCGAGTGTCCGACACTCGTCATCGCGGGAGACAAGGACAGGCTGAGGTCACGAACCGAGGCGGTGGAGCTTCACGAGGGGATAAGGGGCTCTAGCTTCGAGGTGATCGGGAATACCGGGCATATGATACCGCTGGAGGCACCCGAACGTCTTGTCGAGGTCATCACCGGCTGGCTCGACATGCAGGCGGGTGGCCTCAGGCCCGACTAGTTCTTCACAACTCTCAAGGCCTCGACCTGGGGGCCGATAATGGCGCCGAAGAGGTCCGGGTCGTCGAGCGCACGGGCCGACAGCATCGCGCCGTGGACAGACGCCATCAGGATCTGCGCCGCCTGTTGCGGAGGCCTATCGAGGCGGAACTGCCCCTGCGCCGCGCCGTCCTCCAGCACCGTGGCCAGCCAGGCGGACAGGTTTCGGAAATGAAACCTGGACCTCGGCCGCAACCTCCTTCGGCAGGATTTCCATTTCGCTTGCCAGCATGGCGCAGACACAGAAGGGCTGCGACCCGTCGCGAATGCATGTCTGCCAGTAGCCGGTATAGGCTTTCAGCTGATCGACGGGTGCCGGGACGTTGCTGCGCACCGCTTCGAGGGCTGACGCGGCCTTCTGTGCATATTGCTCGACCAGCGTGCGGACCAGCTCGATCTTGGTCGGAAAATGGTGGTGGATGCTCGCCTTGCGGATGCCCACGGCGCCCGAAATATCGGCAAAGCTGAAACCGTTATAGCCACCCGCCACGACGAGGGACTGGGCAATATCCAGGATCTTCTGCGAAGTCGTCTGTTCCATGTGATCGGGCCTATCTTCCAGCCGGCAGAGCGTCAAGTCACGGCGAATTGACCGGATACTGCAGACCCAATGTGCGGCGGGGCGATTGACTCCGCTCGCCAACCTACCTATCGGAAGGTAGGCCAATAAGGAGTCATCCATGCCCAGTCAAGTTTCAACACAGTCCACCTGGTTGCGGTCCTATTACTTCGTCCGCGCCCTCTTCTCGATCTGGTGGATCATCATTGCCGTCATCGTCAGCGGGAAGCCCGCGCTCGCCGCGCTGTTGTTCGTCATCTATCCCGCATGGGATGCCGTGGCGAACCTTGCCGATGCGCGTTCCAACGGTGGTCTGAAGGTAAACCGGACGCAGGCGCTGAACGTCGTCGTCAGCACGATCACGACGATTGCCGTGCTTCTGGCCGTGATGAAGGACACCCATGCCGTGCTTGGCGTCTTCGGCGTCTGGGCCATCCTTTCCGGCCTGCTGCAGCTTGCGACCGGCGTGACGCGCTGGCGGATCTATGGTGCCCAATGGGTGATGATCCTGAGCGGCGCGCAATCGGCGCTGGCCGGTGGCTTCATGATTACGCAGGCGCTCGGCACGGTGCCGCCGACGATCCTGGATGTGGCGCCCTATGCCGGGTTCGGCGCCTTCTATTTCCTGGTCTCCGCCATCTGGATGACGGTTGCCGCCTCCCGAAAGACCAGCGCGAAGGCTTAAGAGCCGCCTTACTCCAGCCATCGCATGGTCAGGTCACCGGCGCCGCCTCGAAGCGCCGGTGACCGTTTCTTTGTTGCGACGCCCCTAGTCGTCGAAATCCATGGCGAGTGTCGTTGCCTTGTGGGCCTCCAGTTCCGCAAGCCTTCCCTCCAGCGCGGCCTTGATCGACGGATAGGTGGCACCTCCGAGGGCCAGCCGCAGCGGCGGGTCGGCTCGGTCGGCATGGGCGATCATCGCATCGGCCATCTTTTCCGGATCGCCCTTGATGTCGAACCCGCCATTCGCGATGGCGCGGCGCACCTCGCCCGCCGGCGTATCGTCATAGACGGCCATCGGCTCGGCATGTGCGAGGCCCTTGCCGAAATCCGTGCGGGTCGGGCCCGGCTCGACGATGGTGAAGCGAATGCCGAATGGGCCGACTTCCTTGGCTGCCGCATCGACGAAGCCCTCGATGCCCCATTTGCTGGCGTGATAGAGCGAGAAGTTCGGATAGGTGATCTGGCCGCCTTCGGAGGAGACCTGCTGGATCAACCCGCCGCCCTGGGCACGCAGATGCGGCAGGGCCGCGCGGATGACGGCGATCGAGCCGATCAGGTTGGTATCGATCTGGTGGCGGATCTGCTCGTCGCTCACCTCCTCCGCTGCGCCGAACAGGCCGTAGCCGGCATTGTTGACGACGACGTCGATGCGGCCGAGTTCGGCGAAGGCACGGTCGATCGCGGTGCGGACCGCAGCCTGGTCGGTGAGATCAAGCCTGGCGGTCCACAGCCTGTCGCCGTAGGTCCGGCGCAGGTCGTCGAGAGCATCCATGCGTCTGAGCGTTGCCGCGACCCGGTCACCGCGGGCGAGAAGCTTTTCGGTGAGCAGGCGGCCGAAGCCGGACGAGGTGCCGGTAATGAACCATGTTCTGGACATGAGCTTATCTCCTTTATCGGCAACGGCAGGACGCCGCGGCCTTCGACACAGGAGATAAGCGGACGCAATTCATGGTATAAGCCGGCCAATACTGCATGAGCCGGTGAGGTTTTCCCATGAATGAACGCCCGACGCTGAATGATCTGAACGCCTTCGCGACGATCATCTCCCATCGCAGCTTCCGCAAGGCGGCCGATGAACTCGGCCTGTCTCCTTCGACGCTGAGCCACATGATGCGAGGACTGGAAACGCGCATGGGCGTGCGGCTGCTCAACCGGACGACCCGCAGCGTCTCGCCGACCGAGGCGGGCGAGCGGCTGGCGGCGCGGCTGAAACCGGCGCTGAGAGAACTCGATGCGGCACTTGAGGCGGTCGACGATTTCCGCGGCGGGCCGAGCGGGACGCTGAGGATCAACACGAGCAACATCGTCATCCGCCTGCTGCTCGAGCAGGCGGTGCCGAACTTCCTTGCCCGGTATCCGGACATGGCGCTCGATCTGGTCAGCGACGGTCGGCTGATCGATATCGTCGCCGACGGTTTCGATGCCGGGATCAGGCTGCGCGAATCCGTGCCGCAGGACATGATCGCCGTTGCCTTCGGCGGTCCTGCCCGCTTCGTGACCGTTGCCTCGCCGGATTATGTCGCGGCGCGCGGCGAGCCCCTGACGCCGGCGGATCTGGCGCATCACACCTGCATCCGCCTGCGGATGCCGAGCGGCAAGCTCTATCGCTGGGAATTCGAGCGGCGCGGCGAGGAGCTGACGGTAGAGGTATCAGGCGCGCTGACCCTGGATGACAATGAGCTGATGGCGCAGGCTGCCGTGGCCGGCCTCGGCATCGCCTACATTCCCCAGCATGTCGCGGCCCGGCATCTGGCGGAAGGACGGCTCGTGACGATGCTGTCGGACTGGTGCCCGCAGATCGACGGGCTCTGCCTCTATTATCCCGGCCATCGCCATGTACCGGCGGGACTGCGCGCCTTCATCACCGTACTGAAGGAGATGGGTGACCTGCCCGCCGGCTGATCTCAGTCGTCGACGGCGGGCGCTGCGTAATCCGCGTCACTGACCGGCTCCAGCCAGTCTGCGGTGACGCCGTCCTGCGATTCCTGGATGGCGATGTGGGTCATGGCCGTCTGCGGTGCTGCGCCGTGCCAGTGTTTTTCGCCCGGTGCGAACCAGACCACATCGCCGGGACGCAGTTCGCGCACGGGACCGCCGAGCGACTGCGCCCGGCCGCAGCCCGCCGTGACGACCAACGTCTGGCCGAGCGGATGGGTGTGCCAGTTGGTGCGGGCGCCGGGCTCGAAGGTGACGCTCGCGGCACGGACACGCGCCGGCTCCGGCGCCTCGATCAACGGATCGAAGCGGACCGCACCGATGAAATAATCCGCCGGCTGCCGTCTCGACGGCTGGGATCCGTTGCGCTTGATGTCCATGAGGGTCTCCTTCGGCGTGATTGCAAGGAGGATATAGGCCTCGGTTGCCGTATGGCAGCCTCGTGCTGAAGAATTCAGCGGTCGGGTGTTTCGTCGGGGAAGAGTATGGCCTCGTGATCCTGTGCGGCACCGAGGATGCGAAGAATTTCAACACCGCGATCGCCCAGCCGGTAGAAAACGAGGTAATTCCCGTAGGGCATACGACGGATGCCAGTCGTTTCACGGCCCTGGATCAGAGCGTAGCGACGAGGCATGTCTGCCAGCCGCTTGCTTTGGGCCACGATCTGGCGAACGAATGTGATGGCGCGACGCGGATTGTCGCTGGCGATGTACGACCATATGCGATCGAGATCAGTCCTGGACGCCGTTGAAAAGACGACGATCACGCATTGCGGCCCTTGTTCAGGGCCGCGTATTTCTCTTCAAAGAACTCCAGGACTTCGTCTGCGGTATGGACCCGTCCTGCCTCGACATCCGCGATGCCCTGCGCCAACTCCGCATCGAGTTCGGCCAACCGACGCTCCCTGACCTCAATCAGGCGTACACCTTCCCGCAAAACATCGTCGCGCGTCTCGTAGCGGCCGGATTTCACCAGCTCGTCCACATAGTCATCGAAGTGTTTTCCGAGGTTTGCGCTGTCGGCCATGGCGTGTGCTCCAACTCAGCGGAAGATAGCAATCGCGGAGCCGGTTATCAACGATGCCCTATGCCGGTCACACGGTGGAAAGCTTCAATTCCATGCAGGTGAGATCCAGCCAGCGGCCGAATTTTGTACCGACCTCGGAGAACTTTCCGGCGACGCGGAAACCGAGTGTCGTGTGGAGAGCGATCGAGGCTGCATTCTCCGCCTCGATGGCGGCGATCATGACATGGACGCCGTTGGAGGCGGCGCGGGCGATCAGCTCTTCCATCAGCCTCCGGCCGATGCCGTGGCCGCGGAAATCGCGATGCACATAGACCGAGTGCTCGACCGTGAAGCGGTAGCCATCGAAGGCGCGCCAGTCGCCATAGGACGCGTAGCCCGCAACCGCGCCATCGAGTTCCGCGACCAGAACCGGATAGCCCTTGGCCTTGCGCGCATCGAACCAGGTGCGGCGGTTGTCGAGATCGACCAGGGTCTCGTTCCAGATCGCCGTCGTGTTGGCGACGGCATCGTTGTAGATCTCCATGATGCCGTGAAGGTCGGCCTGGGCGGCGTCGCGGATGGTCAGGTTGCTGGTCGTCATGTGCTGTCCACTATATTATCATCAAGTCCACTTTAGCAGACAATACGCGGCTGTCGAGAGAATGACGATAGCGGACGCACGAAACGCGCCAAGATCAGATGCCGCTGCCGAGGCTGAAGCAGGTCATGACCGCACCGTAGTGGACGGCGGCGGCGGCAACGACGAAGGCATGCCAGATGGCGTTCTGGAAACGCAGACGCTCCCAAACATGGAAGATGACGCCGAGCGAGTAGATCAGGCCGCCGATGACGATCAGCAGGACGGTAACCGGCGGAAGATATTGCGACACCTCGTCCATGACGATGACGCCACTCCAGCCCATGGCGAGATAGAGAAGTATGGCGAGTTTGTCGAAGCGGCCGGGGAAAAGGCATTTCAGCGACACGCCGAAGATAGCAGTGAGCCAGATTGCCGCCAGCATGGCAGCGATCCAGGGATCGCCCGCGCCGCGCTGCAGGAAAGGCGTGTAGGTGGCGGCGATCAGGATGAAGATCGCCGAATGATCGAGCCGGCGCAGCAGCCACTTGGTGCGCGAATGGGGCCAGATATTGTAGGTGAAGGAAATCGACAGGCAGAGAACCAGGCCAAGGGCGTAAACCCAGGCCGCAGCGATCTCCCCATGGCTCGACCAGACGGTGGCGTAGAAAATGAGCGCCGTGGCACCAACCAACGCAAAGACGATGCCGATGCCGTTGACCACGCCATCCGCAACGATCTCGTGCAGATCGTAATGCCGTCCGAAATTGAAGAGTTCGCTCATTGCCTGCAGTCTCCGTCCGCGACCAGAATGTAAGCATCCGGTCAGGAACACAAGAGACCGTGGGCACAGCCTGATTCACATTCGGTTGCGAAAAGTAAGATGGGCGGTTGCGAAAGGTAAGACGGGCGGTTGCGGAAGGTAAGAGGGGCCGATGGCGCAGGGGAAATCGCCAGCTGGCGGACTACCGGTCGATCAGCACCGAGCACTTCGCGTGGCGCACGACACGGTCGGCGGTGGCGCCGATGACGTAGTTGGAGAAATCCGGGACATGCGATGCGACGATGATGAGATCAGCCTGCAACCGGTCTGCGGCGGCAAGGATTTCCCGCGCCGGCGCGCCCTGGCGGATCTCGATATCGGCGGCAACGCCCGTCCGTTCGCGCAGGTCGGTCAGATGCTCGTCGGCATCCTTCCTCGCCTTGACCGTCATGTCTATGGAGAGGTCCGACACGACATAAGCCGGCAGCTCCTCCACGACGTTGACGAGCAGGATCGTACCATCGGCGGCCTTCAGATCCGCCGCCTTGCGCAGCACGCGCTCGGCCTTGTCCATCTGGGTGGTGTCGACGGCGACGATGATCTTGTTATACATGCTGCAACCTCCTTGAATGCTTTCACCCTCGGGCACTGTCGGCCCAACCTACACCCGGTGCGTTGATTCGCATCAAGGATGATTGTCAACGTTTGCGAAACGAAGCTTCTCGGATTTCTCATCTTTCGTGAACGATGGTCTTGCGTGATATTGAGCCCCAACGCGGCTTTAGCCGCCCCGGAGATGACCATGACGAAATCTGAAGCAGCTTTTGCCCTGACGCGTCCGGCCCATGTGGACCGCGCTCATCTGGTCGTGACCGACCTTGATGCGACCTCGAAATTCTATGAGGACATCATCGGTCTTTCCGTGATGGAAAAGAGCGCCAGTGGGATGCTGCTCGGTGCCCACGGCCTGCCGCTGCTGCAGCTGACGACAGACAAGGGCGTGACACGGGCGCCGCGCCAGGCGGCCGGCCTGTTCCACACCGCCTTCCTGATGCCGAACCGCCAGGAGCTGGCGCACTGGCTTTCCCATGCGGCCCATCGCGGCGTGCAGCTGGACGGCGCATCGGACCACCTGGTTTCGGAAGCGCTCTACCTGTCCGACCCGGAAGGCAACGGCATCGAGATCTATCGCGACCGCACGCCGGAGGAATGGACCTATTTCCCCGACGGAACGGTGCAGATGGCGACCGAACGACTGAACCTGCAGGCACTTTACGATTCCGCGCCGCAAGGCGACTGGGCCGGCATGGCACCGGGCGCTTCGGTCGGCCATATCCATCTGCAGGTCGGCGACATTCCTCAGGCGGATGCCTTCTATCAGGACGTATTGGGGCTGAAGGTCATGGCGCGTTATCCGGGCGCGAGCTTCTTTGCCACCGGCGGCTATCATCACCATATCGCCGCCAATATCTGGAACAGCCGCGGCGCGACGGCCCGGCAGGACAAGATGACGGGTCTTTCGGATTACACCGTGCGCTTTAATGACCCGGCCGCGCTGCAGAAGGCGCTTTCCGCGCTAGAGACCCAGGAAATCGCAACGACGAAAACGTCCGAAGGGCACAAGTTGAAGGACCCGTGGGGTATCGGCCTGACGCTTGCAGCCTGATTTCTTCCCCAAAAGCCAATAACCACTCGGCGTTCCGGAACCGGAGCGCCGTTTTTGCGTTCTGGGGCTGGTAATTGGGGTTTTCAGGGACAGTCATGACGATCATGGGCGCGCGCGGCAGCAAGCCAAAGAAGCACAGCGTGGATTTTGGTCCGCATCGCAGGGAGTCGATGACCGTGATCGAGAACAGCGGGGCTGATCCCGACGCTCCCCTGGTACTCGGCCGCGATGCGCTTGAAGTGGCGATGGCCTGGGCGGTGATCGGCATATTCCTGATCATCTTCTTCGCCATCGTACATTACATGGCACTGATCCTCATTCCGGTGACGCTGGCCGTCGTGGTCGGGCTGATCCTCGGCCTTGTCGCGGACAAGCTGGGGCGGGCCGGCGTACCGCGCTTCGGCATTGCCCTCATCCTCTCGTCCCTCGTCTTCCTCGTCCTGTTCCTGATTGCCAATGCGCTGGCAGAGCCGGTCGCGACGCTGGTCAACGAAGGACCGAATTTCGTCGAGCGCTCCTACGACCGTCTGATGCCCTTCCTTGAACGGCAGCAATGGCTGAACATCTCGCCGGCGACATTCGAGACCGGGCCGATGTCGATGGACAAGCTGCTCGAAAATTCCACCAATATTCTGGGTGTCGTGACCGCAAGCCTGACGCCGGCAATCGTGCAGGGCATGATCTTCTTTGCGGCGCTCCTGCTGTTTCTCTATGGACGCGTCAGGCTGCGCAAGACGGTGATCATGGCATTTCCGCGCCGGCGCCAGCGGCTGATCACGATCCGCGTGCTGAACTCGATCGACCAGGTGCTCGGTTATTACTTTGCCACCGCCAGCGTAGTCTATTTCTGCCTCGGCATCGTCATGGCGCTGATCGCCTATCTCTGCGGCCTGAGCATGCCGGTACTGTGGGGCATGTTCGCATTCCTCTCGAGCTTCATTCCCTTCCTCGGCATCACCCTGATGACGATCTCGGTGGCGATCGCCGGCATCATCACCCATGACGGCATCATCATGGCGCTGCTGCCGGCCTTCCTGTTCTTCTCTGTGCACCTGGTCATGGAAAACCTGATCTTCCCTGCGGTGATGGGACGCCAGTGGGAAATCAACCCGTTCGTCGTGTTCATCGCCATCCTGTTCTGGACATGGATGTGGGGTGCAGTCGGCGCCATGCTTGCGCTTCCGCTGTCGCTGATCATGATGACGGTGCTGGCCGAACTGTTTCCCGAGCGGAAAGCCGTGCCGAATCTGCCGGGCTGACGGAGCGGAACCCCAATCGAAATCGCACCCGCTGCACAGCCAAGGTAATCCCGTTGGATTCTTCAGATCTCGACTTCCAGGACACCAACCATGACGACCTGTCGACCGGGCTTTCCCCATGGGGCAGCCAGCAGGGCCTGTCGGTGGCGGCTCCCGAACGGGATCGGCTGAAGGAGAGCATCAAGACCGATATCGCCATTGTCGGTGCAGGCATTACCGGCGCGTTGGCAGCCGAACACCTGACGAGCCTTGGGCACAAGGTGATCGTTCTCGATCGCGAACAGCCGGGATTGGGCAGCACGCGGGCGAGTACCGCCATGCTGCAATGGGAGACGGATAGCTCGCTCGTCGAACTGACCGGCCTTTATGGCTTCGAGACGGCTGCCGACGTCTATCGGCGCAGCCGCGCGGCGGTGGCCGGGCTGATGGAACTGGTTGCTACCCATCAGATCCCCTGCGCCTTCCACCCTCGCCCCACCCTGTACCTCGCCGCCGGGCAGGTCGGGGAAAAGGAGCTTCGAGAAGAACTGGCGCTGCGCCAAAGGGCGGGACTGCCGGGCGACCTTCTAACCTACGGCGCCCTGCTTGGGGATTTCGGTTTCGACCGCGAGGCGGCAATCCTGTCGCCCGAATCGGCCGAGGCCGATCCGCTGCTGCTCGCCTGGTCGCTGCTGCGGATCGCGGCCGGGCGCGGCGCCCGGATCATCGATGCAGACGCGCTGCATTTCCACGACGAAGGCCAGGGTGTGGTCATAGAGACTTCCGGTCCACATGTCATCGAAGCCGCTCATGTCGTGCTTGCGACGGGATATGTGATGCCGCATTTCGTCATGCCGGCGTGCCACACGATCTCATCGAGCTTTGCCCTGTCGACGGTGCCGCAGCGACCGGACCAGCTATGGCCACAGCGCGCGCTGACATGGGAAGCGGCCGAGCCCTATCTCTACATGCGGATGACGGCGGACAACCGCATCATTATCGGTGGAGAGGACGAGGAGATCGCCGATCCCGAGATGCGCGACGCGATGCTTTGGGACAAGACGATGCGGCTGAAGGAGAAGCTCCTGCAGCTGTGGCCGAAGGCAAACGCGACGATCTCGCATGCCTGGTGCGGGGCCTTCGGTGAAACGTCGGACGGGCTGCCGCTGATCGGGGCCGTACCCGGCGCGAAGCGCCTCTTTGCCGCCTATGGCTATGGCGGCAACGGGATCACCTTTTCCTATCTCGCCTCGCGCATGATCGCGGCCATGATATCGGGTGACAGGAGGGAATGGTTCGATAATTTCGCCCTGGATCGCGACCCGCGGAAATCAACCCAGGGTCAATCGTAGAGATAATACTTGGTCCATTCGTCGCGCGAGACCTTGGTGCCGATCTTATAGTCGAAGGACACGACCTTAAGCCCCTTGTCGGCGGTCTCGCATCTGAACTTCAGCCGATACCAATCCCCGCCGCTGCGGAAGGCGGCACCCGGTGCCTTGAGCTTGTTGCCGTTCTCGACAGGATCGGAAAACGTGTAGGCGATCACCTTGTCCGGCCGGAATTCACCCTTGGCGCGAATGCGATCCATCGCTTCCATGTCGCAGCGCTGCTCGCGCCGTTCATCCGGCGCCAGGGCATTCAGCTGCCGGATGACGCGCGCATCCAGAGAGTGGCTTGCAGAGGCGGAAAGCAGAATGACGGCCACCACCGACAGCGATCTCTTCATAATCATTTTCACCCATACTGACTCGTAACGGCGCGGAAGCTAGGAGATGCAGCCGCAATTGACCACCTATCCAGGCGTGCAATACGGTGATGTGAACAGAGAGGTGTTCGACAGGGGTATCGATGACGGAAGAGGTGCTTTCAGACGCCAGAAAAGAACAGATCAAACTGCGAGCAATATTCCTCAACAATATCGGGATCGGGGTTATGCTGATCGGCGTGTTCACGCCGATCGTGCGCGCAATGTACGAACCTGCAGCCATATCCGGCGACCTCGCGCTTGTCGGCGCGACGATGGCAATTTTGCTTTTCGGTCGGCGTAGCATTACATTTGGGAGGCGGTTTCATCCTTAGGGAGCTCAACAAATGACAGTGGAGCAACTGATCCTTATCCTGATGCCGTTTGCAGGTCTATCTATCGTGGTGGCATTCATTTTCTGGCAGAACCACCGCGAAGGCGTTGCCTACAAGGCTCAGGCAAAGAAGAAGTAACTCGTCGGCTTCGCGGCTTGCCTCCGCTCGCCCCGCAACCTATCTCTGGCACTCCTTCCTTTCATACCGGAGTGCTTCCTTGGCCCCCTCCTCCAAAACGCCTTTCGCTAATCTTCCAGCCGCCCCGATCGCGCCCAAGAAGCCGGTTTCCGACACCCGTCACGGCATCACCCGCACCGATGATTATGCCTGGCTGCGCGACGACAACTGGCAGGCGATGTTCAAGGATCCATCGATCCTGGATCCGGAAATCCGCAAGCATCTGGAAGCCGAGAACAGCTACATGGAGGCCGCACTCGGCGACACGGCCGACCTGCAGAAGGCGCTGTTTGCCGAGATGCGCGGCCGCATCAAGGAGGATGATTCATCGGTTCCGGTGAAGGACGGTCCGTTCGCCTACGGCTCGCTGTTCGTCACCGGCGGCGAGCAGCCGCATTATTTCCGCACGCCGCGCGACGGTGGCGACAAGCAGACGCTCCTGAACGGCGACAAGGAAGCGGCGGGCAAGGATTATTTCCGTCTCGCCGGCATCGACCACACGACCGACCATTCGCGCGGCATCTGGGGTTACGACGACAAAGGGTCGGAATATTTTACCCTGCGCATCCGCGATCTCGCGACCGGCGAGGACCTCGCAGACGTGATCGAGAACACGGCCGGTGGCGGCGTCTGGGCGCCGGACGGCAAGAGCTTCTTCTATACGTTGCAGGACGAGAACCATCGGCCGTCCAAGGTCTTCCATCACATCGTCGGCCAGCCACAGTCTTCCGACCGGCTGGTGTTCGAAGAGAAGGATCCGGGCTTCTTCATGGGCGTCGGTGGCTCGCTGCTCGACGATTTCATCTATATCGATATCCACGATCACGAGACCTCGGAATACCGCCTGATCCCGACCTCCGACCTGATGGCCGAGCCGAAGCTGGTGGCGGAGCGCGAGGAAGGCATCGAATATTCGATGACGGAAGGCGGTGAGGTCTTCTACATCCTCACCAACGACGGCGATGCGAAGGACTTCAAGATCGTCGAAGCGCCCGCATCCGCTCCGGGCAAGGAAAACTGGAAGGAAGTCGTGCCGCACGAGCCGGGCCGGTTGATCATTTCTCACATGGCCTATGCCCGCCACCTCATCTGGCTGCAGCGCAAGGACGGGTTGCCGCAAATCGTCATCCGCGACCGGACGAGCGGCGAGGAACATGCGATCGCCTTCGACGAGGAAGCCTATTCGCTCGGTCTCTCCGGCGCCGCCGAATACGAAACGAACACGATCCGCTTCTCCTATTCGTCGATGACGACGCCGACGCAGTTGTTCGACTACGACATGGTCACCCGTGAGCGCGTTCTCCTGAAGACCCAGGAAGTGCCCTCGGGCCACAATCCGGATGATTACGTCACCCGTCGCGTCATGGCGCCGGCGCATGATGGCGAGCTGGTGCCTGTGTCGCTGCTCTATCGCAAGGATACGCCGCTCGACGGCTCGTCACCCTGCCTGCTCTATGGCTATGGCGCCTATGGCATGACCATTCCAGCCTCGTTCTCCACCAATGCGCTGTCGCTCGCCGACCGCGGCATCGTCTATGCCATAGCCCATATCCGCGGCGGCAAGGACAAGGGCTTTGCCTGGTACGAAAACGGCAAGATGGAATTCAAGCAGAACACGTTCAAGGATTTCATTTCCGCCGCCGACCACCTGGTTTCGACCGGCTTCACGGCCTACGACCGGATCATCGCGGAGGGCGGATCCGCCGGCGGCATGCTGATGGGGGCGGTTGCCAACATGGCGCCGGAAAAGTTCGCCGGCATCATCGCCGCCGTGCCTTTCGTCGACGTCTTGAACACGATGCTCGACGACACGCTGCCGCTCACCCCGCCGGAATGGCCGGAATGGGGCAACCCGATCGAGTCGGAAGAGGAATATCGCTGGATCGCGGCCTATAGCCCCTACGACAACGTCACCGGTCGCGCCTACCCGCCGATCCTCGCCATTTCCGGCCTCACAGACCCGCGCGTCACCTATTGGGAACCGACCAAGTGGGTGGCCAAACTGCGCGAGATGACGACCGGCACGGCACCGATCCTGCTCAAGACCAACATGGCCGCCGGCCATGGCGGCAAGTCGGGCCGCTTCCAGCGGCTGGAGGAGATCGCCTTCGAATATGCCTTTGCCATCAAGGTAGCAGGCAAGATGTAATCTAGCAGACGCGGGCATCGGTTGATGCCCGCGTTTCGCTTTCCTACGGCATCCTGCCTCGCGTCCGATATGGACGCGCCCAAGAAGATGGGTGGACGCCGTTTCGCACCGACATTTCAGCGAGATATCTGCACATACGCCCCAGGGTAGCGAAGCAGCGCCGCCAGCACGCGCCGATTCGTTTGTCAATGATCCAGACAGGGCCACAGATTCACAACACAAGTCTCGCGCAAGTTTCCGGCGTTAACCATTCGTTAACCAAACTGGACGTGGGCGAAATGCCATGAAGATCGACAGCGGCCTTAGCGGCTATCATTACCCAAACCGCACCGTCGAGGTGGAGCGCAAGCAGGAAGACGCAGCACCGCGCGAGACAACCTCGACCGCCCGCTTTCCCGGCGCATTGACGGGAAGCAGCACGCTTCTTTCAAGTTCGCTTGCCAGCGCATTATGGGCAGTCGAAGTCGGCGACATGGATGCCGCGCCGACCCAGCCGGCGCCCGTCGCACAGGACTGGGTGCGCGACGTATTCCAAGAATTCAACTGAGCGCTTAAGCGCTATTTCATTCGCAGTCTGATGAACCGGCCACGCATTTTCGCGTGGCCTTTTTCGTTCATGCGGCGAGCGGTGTTACCTCGACCGTGACGTGGGACAGGCCGGGAATGGCCTTGAGCCTTTCCTTGTAGGATGCCGGCGTTGCCTCGGTCGTCGTCGCGATCGAGACGATCGTTGCGTAATGGCCCGGCCCCACCTGCCAGACATGCAGATCCAGGACGGTATCATCCGGCGTTTCCATGACGCGGCGGATCTCTTCGGCCAGATCGCCGGCACCCGGCTCGGCATCGAGCAGCACGCCGGATGTCGCGCCGATCAGGCCCCACGACCAGCGGGCGATGACGAGACCGCCGACAATGCCCATGATCGGATCGAGCGCATTCCAGCCGTAGATGCGGCCAAGGATCAGCGCGGCGATTGCCAGTACAGATGTCAGCGCGTCGGCCAGCACATGCAGATAGGCGGCGCGGAGATTGTTATCCTCGGCCTTTCCGTGATCGGCGGCATGCGCATGATCGCCGTGATGGCCGGAATGCGCGTGGCTTCCATGGTGGCCATGATGACCGCCATGGGCATGACCATGGTCGTCGCGCAGCAGCCAGGCGCTGGCGAGATTTACCAGCAGGCCGACAACCGCAACGAGGATCGCCTGGTCGAAATCGATCGCGACCGGATTTGCAAGACGCACGACGCTTTCCCAGGCGATGAAGAGCGCGACCAGCGCCAGCACGATGGCGCTGGCAAAGCCCGCGAGATCGCCGAGCTTGCCGGTGCCGAAGGTGTAGCGCGGGTTCCTGGCGTTGCGTCGCGCATACATATAGGCGAGCGCCGAGATCAGCATGGCGCCGGCATGGGTGGACATGTGCCAGCCATCAGCCATCAGCGCCATCGAGCCGAAGACCGATCCGGCAACGATCTCCGCCACCATCATCGTCGCCGTCAGCGCGATGACCAGCCAGACCTTCTTCTCGTTGCGCTCGTGATCCCTGCCCAGAAAGACGTGGTCGTGGGTCAGGCCATCGACACTGTTTGCCATGATGAACTCCATTGAAACTCTTCGGCGACACGGGGCAAGCAGGCCCCTTCCCCGGTTATTTTATGTAGGTGCGCAGGACATCTGCCAGTTCGCCGGCCGCCCTGGCGCGTTCGGCATCGCTCTCGGCGTGGACGACATGCTCGTGCAGATGACCTTCGATCACCTCACCGGTCAGCCCCGCCAGCGCGCCGCGGATCGAAGCGAGAAGCTGCAGGACATCGCCGCAGGGCGCCTCCGCCTCCAGCGATCGCTCGACCGCTTCCATTTGTCCCTTCATGCGGCGAACGCGCGCTAGAAGTTTTGCCTTGTCTCGAACGGTATGCGACATTGCCGTCTCCAATATAGTATAGGGGGGTATATTATATTTTCGTGAGCAGGCGCAAGCGCGATGAATCTTCGCTTGCGTGCCTCGCCGAAAAACCTATCTAAATCTCCAGAGACTAGAGCTATGGAGCAAACCATGCTGTCGATCGGCGATCTTTCGAAACGCACCGGGGTCAAGGTCCCCACCATCCGCTATTACGAGCAGATGGGGTTGATCGATGCCGCCGAACGATCGGAGGGCAACCAGCGCCGCTACGAGCGACAGGATCTCGAGCGGCTTGCCTTCATCCGCCATGCGCGCGACCTCGGGCTCGACATTGCCGCCATCCGCGAACTGATCGCGCTTAGCGCTCATCCGCACCAGCCCTGCGGCAATGCCGACCGCATTGCCGCCGACCACCTGAAGAGCGTGCGCACCAAGATCGAGAAGTTGAAGAAGCTCGAAGAGGAACTGGAGCGGATCGTCTCTCATTGCGACGGCGGGCACTCGATCGAGGACTGCTACGTCATCCGCTCCTTGTCGGACCACGGACTGTGCGACGGGGAGCATTGAGACCGCTTGACAACGTCCCCGGACAGGCGCATGAGAGCTGCCATGATCAATACGCGCCTCACCACCGCCGCAACGTATTTTTGGGCCTACCTGTAAAGGGCGGCTCGACAGATCATCATGTCAACAAGCCGCCGTCAGGCGGCTTTGTTGTATCAAACGGCACCTGACGGCAAAACGAGACCGGAAATGGATGCCGACAATGACCGAAGACAGCGAAATATCCCTGCCCCGCCCCTCCGTTGTGACGATCCGTAGCACCAAGCGCCACGACCTGCCCGAGCTCAACGAGATGATCGCGCTTCTGGCCGCGCATCACCATGATGCCTCCGCCATGACACCCGACATTCTCGAGCGCGACCTGTTCGGCGACATGCCCTGGATCAACGTGATCGTTGCTGATACCGGCAGCGAACTGATGGGCTACGCCATTCTCGTGCCGCTCTACCGTGCCGAGGAAGGCTCGCGCGGCATGGACCTGCACCACCTCTTCGTGCGCGACGGCCATCGCGGCCACGGCATCGGCCAGCACCTCGTCACCCGCGCCCGCGAAATTGCCAGGAATGCAGGCTGCGGCTATCTTTCGGTCAGCGCCGCCACCGGCAATTCCGCCGCCCACCGCTTCTACGAGCAGATGGATTTCAAGCCGCGGCCGGTGACCGGCATGCGCTATACGCAGGCGCTCGCCTGAGACATCCGTCTTCGGGCGGGACAATCATCCTGGAGGAGAGGACGAGATGACCGCAATCGCCGTGGCCCTGACGCCGGAATTTGCCGATTGGGAATGCGCGCTGCTGATGGCGGTGGCGCGCAGCTATCTTGGCGTCACCGTGAAGACGGCAACCGCCGACGGCAAGCCGGTGACCTCGATGGGCGGCCTCAACGTCACGCCCGATCTCGCCTACGGCGATCTGCAGCCGAAGGATTTCGACGCGATCGTCGTGCCGGGCGGTCTCGCCTGGGAGAAGAAGGCCGTGCCGGAAGGACTGGATGATCTCGTCATAGCCTTTCGCGAGCATAAGAAGATGACTGCAGGAATCTGCGCGGCCGCCAGCATGCTGGCCGGCACCGGTGCGCTGAACGGTGTCGCCCATACCGGCAACCGGCTTGCGTCGCATGAAAGCTATCCCGCCTATTCCGGCGCCGAGCACTATGTTGATGGACCGCAAGCGGTGCATGCCGATGGCGTGGTGACCGCCGCGGGCACGGCGCCCTATACATTCACCGTGGAAGTGCTGAAGGGGCTCGGCCTGTGGAACGATACGGCGCAGGAGGAGCTTGCGCCATTCTCGGCAGAGCATCGGTAGGACCGCGTCGACCTATTCGGCGGCCGGATCGATGGCACTTACGACGCGGGCAACGATCTCGTCCATCGTCGGCCCATCCAATGTTTCGATATAGCGTGCGGTCTTGTTCTGGATTCTTGCCGGGATATCGAAACTGCGGACCTGGTTGCACACGGCAACGCCCGTCGTTTCATGACCCGAAATCGGTACTGCCAGGCCCACATTGCGGGTGAAGCCGCCGCCACTGGTGATGGGCACGGTCATCGCCACGCCGAGCGCATTGATTTCGCGGGGCGTGATGACCACGAACCGATGCCGGTCCTTCATCTCCCGGCCCGCGACCGGATTGGGGTCGATCCAGAATACGTCGCCACGATTGGGCACATTGCTGCGCACCATCATGAGATCTCGTGCCCGACGGGATCCCCTTCGGTAGCCCAGGCCACGTCAGCATTCAGCCTGGACATGGCGTCCTTGCCTTCCAGCAGTTCGCTAAGCTTGTAGCGCTTTTTGGCACTCTTGAGCGGCTTCACGACCAGTTCGCCTTCAGACATCTCCAGCGAAAGCTGGTCGCCGATCTCCAGCTGCATCGTCTTCAAGACAGCCGGCGGTATGGTCACGATCGCCGCACCGCCCTGCTTTCTGATCTTTGTGGTGATGCTCATGGCCACGCCCTCAATGTGCTACAAATATAGCACATTGTTCGTGCGGAGCAAGCTCGGCTATCACTGCGACGGCACGGCTTTCAAATAAGCCGCAATCGCTTCCAGATCGCTTTTCGGCAGATGCGCCATGTTCTTCTGCACCTCGACCATCGAGCCGCCGGCGGAATCGTAGTCGGGGGTGAAGCCGGTTTCCAGGTAGTTGGCGATATCTGCCTCACTCCAGGAACCGATATCGCCGCCGGGCGTGATGTCGGGGATCGTGCCCTTGCCCTCCGGGTTCGGGCCGCCGGCGAGCCATTTGCCGGCTTCAAAGCCGCCGAGAGCGTTGCGCGGGGTGTGGCATTCGCCGCAATGGCCTGGGCCTTCGACGAGATATTGGCCGCGCTTAACCTTGTCGTCGGCGGACGCGAGTTCGACGCGCGGCTGGTCGTTGAAATAGAGGAATTTCCAGCCGCCCACCGCCAGGCGGATGTTGAAGGGGAAGCCGAGTTCGTGGCCGGGCGCGACGTTGCTGCTCGCGGGCAGCGTCTTCAGGTAGCCGAACAGGTCGTTGACATCCTTCGGCACCATCCGCGCATAGGAACCGTAGGGGAAGGACGGGTAGAGATGTTCGCCGCCCGGACCGACGCCGCGGGTCATGGCATTGCCGAACTGAGCCAGCGTCCAGCGGCCGATGCCGGCCTGAGGATCGGGCGAGATGTTGGGAATGTGGAACGTGCCGAACGGGCTCGGCAATGCACGGCCGCCGGACATCACCTTCAGAGCATCGCCCTCTGCACCGGTCGCGGCATGACAGCCGGCGCAGCCGCCGGCCCAGAAGATCTGCTCGCCATTGGGGAGATCGGGTTCTCCCAGATCGGCCCAATAACTGTCGGGATGGGGATCGGGCTTTGTCAGCGCCCATGCGGCACCGGCGCCGATCGCTATCACCGCGACGCCCGCCGCCGCTATCTTTGACCAGGTCGAGGCCATGGCATGTCTCCCGCTGTCGGTGGCCGGGCAGATCGGATCGAAGAGCCGCGGACAGGCTACCGCGGCTCGCCGTCGATCCGCGTTATCGCTTCAGGCGGTAGGTCTGGTGGCAGGTGCCGCAATTGGCGCCGAGCGTCTTGACCGCTTCCTGCACGCCGGCCTGGTCTGCCGGCATGGAGGCCAGGATCGTGTCGGCATCGCCCGCAAGCTTGGCTGCCTTGGCCTTGAAGTCGTCCATGTTGTCCCAGATCGCGGGGGCTGCCGCCGAATTGGCTTCCGAACCTGCAGGGAACTGGTCGGGGAAAGCCTTCATGTCGGCGCTGATCGTGGTCAGCGCGGTCTTGACCACGTCGGCGTCGAAGGGCTTTTCACCCTTGGCGATGCCGCCGAGCGCGCCCATGGAGGCGCCGACCTGTTTCATCATCTGCTCGCGCTTCTGCACGACCGCATCCTGCGCCGTGACGGCTGTCGCCGCCAAGCCAAGACAGAGAGCGGTGGCAGCGATGGTCTTGATCCCGAACTTCATGCGTGTTCTCTCCTCGTTGCGCGGCCAGCCCGGCCCGCGATTTCGCGCGGTGATAGTGGCCCGGCTTATGCGCTTGAAAGAAATCACGTTTCTGTCAGATTTGCCAGAGATGAGTGTATATGAGTGAACACTGCGTTCAGAGATCAAGGACACTACCAAAGGCTGCGGATCAGCCGCGGATGCCTTCCCACAGGGTCAGGCCCGAGACCACGACCAGCATTATGCCGCATACGCGGCCGGTCCAGATCGTGGCTGTGCCGTTGCCGATCAGGAACCGCCGGGCGCGGCCGGCCGCGAGCGCAAGGCTTCCATAGATTGCAAGCTGCATGCCGGCCGTCATTGCCGCCATGACCGCGGCCTGGGGCGCGAGCGGGCCGAAATCCGGCCGCAGGAACTGCGGATAGACGGCCAGCATGAAGAGATATGCTTTTGGGTTGATCAGGCAGGTCAGCACGCCACGCCGAAAGGCTTCCCAGTTGGTCCGCGTATCGGCGTGTCCGACATCCTCGACGATTATGGCGCTGCGCATCAGGGTCACGCCGATCCAGGCCATGTAGAGCCCGCCGGCGATCATAAGCGGCGTGAACAGGACCGGGATGAGCTTTGCCAGCAGGCCGACGCCGAGCGCACCGTAGAGCGAATGAACGAGCCCGCCGAGCATCATGCCGCCGGTCGCGGCCAATCCGGCAGCGCGGCCGCGGGTGAGCGCATTGGCCAGCACGAACATCATGTCCATGCCCGGCAGAATGATGATGCCGAACAGGAGCGTCGAGAAGAGCCAGAGATTTTCACTGTAAGTCATGTCAGTTATCGCACCATCCGAATGCAGGGCCAACTGCCCGGAAAGCCTGTTTTCCGGGTTTATGCGAGGTGCTATAGGACAGGCCAACTGACAGCATTCTGTCAGTTGCATTTCTAGGAGCCCAGGAATGCGCAAGGCCTCGCGCTTGTTCGAGATCATCCAGATCCTGCGGCTGGCCCGGCAATCGGTGACGGCGGCGGAGATTGCCGATCAGCTGGAAGTGACGGTGCGCTCGATCTATCGGGACATCGCGGCACTGCAGGCCATGCGCGTGCCGATCGAGGGCGAGCGCGGCATCGGTTATATCCTGCGCCCCGGTTTCACTCTGCCGCCGCTGATGCTGTCGGTCCAGGAAACCGAGGCGATCGTGCTGGCGCTGGCACTGCTGGAGCGCACCGGCGACACCGAGCTGAAACGGGCGGCAAAACAGGTGAACCGCAAGATCGCAGCCGTCGTGCCCGCGCCGCTGACCCAAGCTTTTTCCGCCAATGCGCTGCATGCCTGGGGCACGGCCGCTCCGGTGCCGGATGCGGTGGATCTCGGCCTCGTCCGACGAGCAATCCGCGACGAACAGAAGCTGCTGCTCGATTATCGCGACGAGCTCGGCAGTGCGACGGAGCGAACGATCCGGCCGATCGCGCTAATCTATTATTCGCAGACGGCCAATATCGTCGCGTGGTGCGAGCTGCGCCAGGCGATCCGCAATTTTCGCGCTGACCGGGTGGAGCATTGCGAAGCGGTGGACGGCTTCTTCCGTGGCGAGGGCGACGGGCTGCGCAAGATCTGGGTCGATGGCTGGACGGCGGTTCCCACCGCCGGCTGACGCTGCCGATCAGAGCGGCAGCGTGCGGTTTTCCTCGCGGCCGTGGCCGATGATCTCGATGCGATCGGCATGGATCTCCACGACGGCGAAGGTGTTTTCCGTCTCGGTATCGACCATGCCCTTGAAATTCACGTACCAGGTGGAGCCGTGGCGGCCGAAATTGCCGGCGTGATAGTGGCCGTCGAGATAGGCGACGACATTGCCGGAGCGCTCGAAGAGGTCGACCACCCGGTCGCAATCCCAGAGATTGTGGTCATGTTCGGGGAAGAGCGGGTAATGGCCCATGACCACGACCTTTTCGCCCTGCGCCTTCGCGGCCACAAGCGTTTGCTCCAGCCAGGTGAACTGGGTGTCGCTGATGCCGGCATTCCAGGTCTTGGCATTGATCGCGCCGGCGGCCGTCAGCGCCTCGAGGCGCCGCTTTGCTTCCTCATGGCGCGGATCGCCTTCCGGCGTGGAAAAGAGGCTGATCTCGTTGCCGTCGATCACCACGAAGCGGATGCCGCCGCGGAGAAAGTGGTGCCAGGGCGCCGGCATGCCGAGGCGGGCATGCACCTCGCCCATCCTCTCGGGCGCGACATAGAAGTCATGGTTGCCGGGAAGCAGAATGCTTTCGTGGCGCAGAGCGTCATAGACCGGCAGGATGCGGTCGAAACTTTCCCAGTCGCGGTCGATCAGGTCGCCGAGGGTGACGACGAAGGAAAGATCCTCGCCATTGAAGGTCTCGATCGCCTCAGCAAGCTTCTTCGGGCTGTTGCGATAGTATCGATCCACTTCCGGCCTGGGATCGGCGTCAGCATATTGGGGATCGGCGACGACGCCGAAGCGGAGGAGCGGTTCTGCGGAGGACATGGCGCGCGGCGTAATCGCGGGACGTGACATTGGTGTGACAGCAGGAGACAGACCGGTGCCTCGTTTGCTGGAAGCCACCCGCAAGCCATCGGTCGCTTCAAGCGCTGTGCCGATATCCCGGGCCGGAAATTCTGTTCAGATGCCGAGCCCAGTATCTCCGTCGCCCTATGGTCCACATTGTGATATTTTTCATCCATGCGAACGAGCACCCGCTATGCAAGGAGTGGTGAACTCAACATCGCCTATCAAGTGATCGGCAATGGCCCCTTCGACGTTCTCTACGTGCCTGGCTGGGTTTCCAATCTCGACTATTCCTGGGAATTTCCGAGAATTGCCCACCTGCTGGAGCGACTTAGTGCTTTCGCTCGACTGATCATCTTCGACAAGCGCGGAACCGGTCTCTCAGATCGCAATGTCGGTTATCCTACACTCGAAGAGCGCATGCAGGATGTCCAAGCGGTGATGGAAGCCGCGGGCTCGACCCGCGCGGCACTCATGGGCACCTCCGAGGGAGGTAACATGTGCATGTTGTTTGCCGCGACTTATCCGGAAAAAACCACTGCGCTCATCCTCTATGGAGCTTTTGCGAAGGGGCTCTGGTCAGAAGATTACCCTTGGGCCAAGACACGTGAGCAGGTGGAAGAGGAACTTGCAGCTATTGCGCGGGACTGGGGCGGACCTTTCGACATGAGCAACGCGGCCCCAAGTCTGGCACATGATCGGAAGGCCCAGGATTGGTTCAGCGGCTACCTGCGCAATTCGGCTTCGCCGCAGGACGCGCTTTCCCTTTGGCGCTGGAACACCGAAATCGATGTTCGAGGCATATTGAGCGCCATTCATGTACCGACGCTTGTGATCCACAGGACTGGCGATCGATGGGTGAAGGTCGAGGAAGGGCGCTATCTGGCCGACCATATCGCTGGGGCAAAATGGAAGGAGCTTTCCGGCGATGATCATCCGATCTGGGCAGGAGACACCGATCAAGCACTCGATGAAATCGAGGAATTTCTGACCGGTATTCGGCCACGCCCACTCTCCGAGCGCGTACTGCTGACAGTGCCCTTCACCGATATCGTCGGCTCCACGTCTCTGTTGGCTGAGATGGGCGATCAGGGATGGCAAGACCTGTTGCGTCGCCATGACGACGGAGTACGCGCAGCACTTTTGCGCTACGACGGCAAGGAAGTGAAATCGATGGGCGATGGCTTTCTGGCGACGTTCCAGCACCCGAGCAAGGGAATAAGATGCGCATGCGCTATTCGCGATCTGGCAGGCGAGCTGGGCCTGGAAACTCGTGCTGCACTCCATACCGGTGAATGCGAGACGCGGTCGGCGGATTTGAGCGGCATCGCAGTCAACATAGCTGCGCGGATATTGGGCGACGCCGCTGCCGGGGACATCCTCGTTTCAGCGACGGTCAGGGACCTAGTCATCGGCTCCGGCATCGCGTTCAGCGCCCGGGACGAAACGACATTGCGTGATGTTCCTGGACGCTGGCAAACCTATTCTGTAACCGGCACGGCATAGACGCATCGATCGTTGCGGGTTTATTGCGCGGTCTAATCATTGCCAGCGTACCGCTATATGCGAAATTCGAAGACCAGCCACAAACGCAGACACCCGACGCCTTGCGACGCCGGGTGCCTTCAAAAACGATGCAAATCGAAGCTTACTTCGCAGCCGCTTCGTACATTTCCAGGACGTAATCCCAGTTGATCAGGCTGTCGACGAAGGCTTCGAGGTACTTCGGACGGGCGTTGCGGTAGTCGATGTAATAGGAGTGTTCCCATACGTCGACGCCGAGGATCGGGGATGCGCCGTGAACGAGCGGGTTTTCGCCGTTCGGGGTCTTGGAGATGGCGAGCTTGCCATCCTTGACCGAGAGCCAGGCCCAGCCCGAACCGAACTGAGTCGTGCCGGCAGCAACGAAATCGGCCTTGAACTTGTCATAGCCGCCGAGATCCGAAGCGAAGGCGCTTTCCAGCTTGCCCGGCAGCTTGTTGCCGCCGCCGTCCTTCTTCATCCACTTCCAGAAATGGATGTGGTTGTAGTGCTGGGCAGCGTTGTTGAAGAGGCCCTGGTTGGTGCCGAAGGACTTCTTGACGACTTCCTCGACCGACAGGTCAGCCATGCCGGCTTCGGCGGCAAGCTTGTTGCCGTTGTCGACATAGGCCTTGTGGTGCTTGTCGTGGTGGTATTCGAGCGTCTCCTTCGACATGAAGGGCGCGAGAGCTTCGTAGTCGTAGGGGAGTTCGGGAAGTTCGAAAGCCATAGGTTCTACTCCTTTTCGGCAAACACCTTGGGTCAGCGTCGAGCGGGAACATAGGAGGGTGCCCGAAAAGAGGCAACGGCCCCAAGGCCAAAATTGTGGCAAAAAAGCCAAAGACGCATCGCAGCGTCTCGCCCTCTCAACGCCGCTCCGGCGAACATCGTTCCGACGCAAAGCGCCGCGACAAGAGGCGCCCACCAGGAACGCCCATATGGAGGAACCGTTTCGATGAAGACGACTATGACGATGTTCGCCACGCTCGTATCCGTGCTTGCCGCCGCAGGCTGCGCACAGGCCTCTTCCGACGAGGCCTGGACGCAGTTCCAGACCGACGTTTCCAAGGCATGCCTCGAATCCGCCAAGGAGCTGATCGCCGACGGACGCACGATCGTCGATCCCTATGGCAGCGAGCACTACGGTCTTGCGGTCGTCACCGGCAAGGCGGTCGGCGCAACGACGGAAATCAGCACGATCTGCGTCTACGACAAGCAGAAGAAGACGGCGGAAAACGGCGGCGAGATCAGCGCCGAAGAGCTGACCGTCGCGCCATAAAATCTCCGGTCGCGGCAGGCGGGCGCAAAGCCGATCATCAATCAGCTTCGCGCAGGCTTGCCGGTCTAGCCTTGGTCATCTTTTCAATTTTCCGTTTGATTTTTGATTTTTGACCGACGAGACCTCAACGAGACCATTGTGAGCAGCAACGACATTCCACCGGTGCCGCAGTTTCTGCTGCGGGATGCAGATCACATGCCGGCCATTGTGGCGGGCGCAGACCAAGACGATGACAGCCGGGAGGGCGAGACCGTGTCGCCCTCGCTCAGCCTTTCCCATATCGACCTTCTCGCAGAGACGCAGATTTTTGGCGATCCTGTCGCCGCTAGCCCATCCGTGCCCTCTTCGCCTCGTGCCCATCCATCGCACCCTTCACCGCCCGCTGCGCCGACCCCAAGCCCGAGCCCGTTCGTGGGTGCGGCCTCGGCTGCATCCGCAAACCTCTATTCGGCCACGGATGTCGCGCTGTTCCGGGCGCTGACCGGTTACCATCTCGATATCAGGACCAGCATGCCTCGGGCGATGGACGACAGCGGCAACCGCGCCTCCGCGCGGGACAGGCTGTTCACCACGTTGGCGGAAGAGGCCTTCAAGCTGGCCGACCGACAGCGGCGCATGAGGAGCCTGCCGGACGGTGACCTGACCGCCGACGATCTCGTCCTGTCGCTCGACCCGATCCGTCGTGCGGCAGCCGCGATCGGCTCGCGGGGGCTTGCCGCCTTCGAGACGCTGGAAGCGGCGGTGGCACGGCTGAAGGCGACGATGATGGCGGCGCCCTTGATGACGGATGCCGGGCCGGTGGCGGCCTGAGACGGCTTCCCGGTCGCGACCCGGCCGGGAACATTTCGCGCGACCACGGATTACTCCCCGCTGGGAACAAGCCAGGAGAAGATGCGATGTTCGACTTCCTCAACTCCGACTTTCTCGTCTTCGTCGTGATCGGCTTCCTTGCGCAGATCGTCGACGGTGCGCTCGGAATGGCCTTCGGCGTTCTGACGACGACCAGCCTTCTCACATTCGGCGTGGCACCTGCGGCGGCCAGCGCCATGACCCATGTGACCGAGTGCTTCACCACCGCCGCGTCCGGGCTTTCCCATCTCTATCACCGCAATGTCGACTGGCGGCTGGTGCTGCGGCTGGCACCTGCCGGCATGGTCGGCGGCGCGATCGGCGCCTATCTGCTCGCCAACATAGACGGCGAGGCGATCGAGCCCTTCGTCTCGGCCTATCTCGTGCTCATCGGCATCTACATTCTCTACAAGGCGTTCCAGCCCAAATGGCCGCGCGACGTGCATGACTGGATCGTGCCCTATGTCGGCGGCGCCGGCGGCGTGCTGGATGCAATGGGCGGCGGCGGATGGGGGCCGATCGTCACCAGTTCGCTGCTTGGCCGCGGCCATGATCCGAAAAAGGTGATCGGCTCCACCAATCTCACCGAATTCGCCGTGACCACCGTGATCTCGATCACCTTCATCCTGGCGCTCGGCTGGTCGGAACTGTCCTCCGCTCTCGGCCTTATCCTCGGCGGCGTATTGGCTGCGCCGATCGGCGCCTTCATCGTCAAGAAGCTTCCCGTCAAGCCGCTGATGATCGCGGTCTCCATGATCATTATCGGGACCGCCGCGGTGCGCTTCATCTGATAAATATGCGTATTATCTAATATTTAAACGTGCTAGCCTACCGTCCTTGCCGATCCACGGGAGCGAGGCATGGCGACGGCAGAGACAGGCATGCATTCGGGTGAAGCGGCCAGGCTTGCGACGGTTAAGGCCGCGATGGACAACCTGCCGGTCGCCGTGGTGCTGACCGATCTCGACGGGCACATACTTTACGAGAACCATGCCTTCCGCGCGCTGCATGACCGGGGCAAGCAGGGCATTACCGGCAAGGAAAGCTTTACCGAACTGGCGCAGAGCAATCACCTTTCCGACTGGAAGGAGGATCCGATCGCCTTTTTCGAGCGGCTGAAACGCAAGCTCATTCAGGACGGGTCCGCCGAGGCCGAGATCCGGATCGGCGACAAGATCATCGCGGTGCATGACATATTGCTCGACGGAAAGTTCATTCTCAGCACCCAGCAGGACATCACCGCCCGGATCACGGCGGAGCAGCGCGTCTCCTACCTCGCGCATCACGATCCGCTGACCGACCTGCCTAACCGCACCCATTTTTCCGCCCGCTTCGCAAGCCTGATCGCCGAGGGACAGGTGGCTCACCGACAGTTCGGGGTGATGAGTTTCGACGTCGACCGCTTCAAGGACATCAACGACCTGTTCGGCCACGCCGCCGGCGACATCGTGCTGACGGAGCTGGCGCGGCGGCTGAAGCAGGTGCTCGGCACCCATGATCTCGCAGCCCGGCTCGGCGGCGATGAATTCACCGTCGTCAGCGTCGGCGAAATCCAGCCGGAAGCGGTGACGCGGCTCGCCGAAAGCCTGATGCGGGCGATGGAAGAGGAGATAGAGGTCGAGGGCCGCGGGCTGAGGGTCAGCCTCAGCATGGGGATCGCGATGTTTCCCCAGGACGGCACCGATGCCGCCTCGCTGCTTGCCAATGCCGATGCCGCACTCTACCGCGCCAAGGCCGAGGGGCGCGGACGCTATTGCGCCTTCAACGCCCAGATGGACCGGCGCATGCATGAAAGGCGCATGCTGCAGCAGGACCTGCGCTACGCGATCAACCGCCGTGAACTGACCCTGCATTACCAGCCGCAGGCTTCCGTTGCCGGCGAGGTGTTCGGCTTCGAGGCGCTTTTGCGCTGGCGGCACCCGACCCGCGGGCTGGTCACGCCGGACGAGTTCGTGCCGCCGGCGGAGGAAAGCGGACTGATCGTCGAGATCGGCCGATGGGTGCTGAAGGAGGCCTGCCGCGAGGCGGCGAGCTGGCCGAACCGGTTGATGATCGCGATCAACGTGTCGCCGATCCAGTTCCGCCAGGAGAACCTTGTCGGCGACGTGCATCTGGCGCTTCTGGAAACGGGGCTTGCGCCGGAACGCCTGGAGCTCGAGGTGACGGAAGGCGTGCTGGTGCAGGATTTTGCCCGGGCGCTGCAGGTCCTGCGGGGGCTGAAGGCACTCGGGGTGCGGATCGCCATGGACGATTTCGGCACCGGTTATTCCTCCCTCTCCTATCTGCAGGCCTTCCCCTTCGACACGATCAAGATCGACAAGTCGTTCACCTCGAAACTGGTGGCCGACAGCAGTGCCGACGAGATCGTCCGCGCCGTCATCGGGCTTGGGCGCGGGCTCAACATTCCGATCGTGGCCGAAGGTGTCGAGACCGAAGAACAGCGCGCCTTCCTGGAAGAGGCGCAATGCCAGAACCTGCAGGGATATCTGATCGGCAAGGCTGAACCGATCGAGGAATATTTCGAGCTGACGGGCGCGGAAGAACCGGCACCTGCGAACGCGAAGATCGGCAGGACATCGGCAAGTCAAGGCCGGTAAAATACTATCCTCCGGATCCCCTCGGTTCATACGCCTTAAGATCAAACCATGTTCCGTTGACAACTATTCTGCAAAACGATTTCCTCGGCCAATTTCACACATTCTAATATCCGCATCGAACCACGCCCCCCATGGCCCATCGGGAATACAGCCTTGCAGCAATACTGTTCGGATACACGGTTCGACGCGATCGTTCTTGGCGCGGGCATATCCGGCCTCGTCTCGGCATACCTACTTGCCGATCGCGGCAGGCGGGTTCTCCTGCTGGACGACTATGCCGAGCTCGGCGGCAATCATATCAGCCGCGACATCGGTGGGATGAGCTTCGATATCGGCTGTTTCTTCTTTCATGAAAACTCGGCCTTCTTCCGCCATTTCCCGCAGCTTCTGGGCCTCTATCTGCCGGCCGAGACGCGGGTGGTAAAGGTACGGCCGGACGGAGGGATCAGCGGCTATCCGTTCGACCTGAGGCATGACCTGCTCAGCCTGCCGTCCGCCAAACAGGCGCATATCCTGTCATCCCTGATCCGCTCGCGCCTGACTGTCGACCAGCGGGCGAGTGCCCTCGATTTCATCACCTATTGGGTCGGCCGGGAATTTGCCAATGTGAGCGGCCTGGTGCCGTATCTGCGGCGCTTCTATTCGGCAGAGCCGAACCAGGTCGAAAGCTCGTTTGCGCGCAAGAGGATGGGCTGGGTGGCGCGCAACGCCAATCTCGCAGGTCTGCTGCGGAGCCTTCGCCGGCGACCCGAGACGGAGACGAACGCCTGTTTTGTGCGGCCGAAGGCGGGCTTTCGGGAGATCTATTCGAAAGTCGCCGAGATGCTTCGGGAAAAGGGAGCTGTCGTCCAACTGGCGGCGGCGGTGCAGGCGATCGCGCAGACCGGCGACGGGTCGATGACCGTGGCGCTCGCCTCGGGAAGCGTCCATGCCGCAGAACTGTTCTCCACCGTGCCGCTTGCCACCGCCCTGCGCTATTGCGGCATGCCGGTTCCGGCCGAACTGAAGAGCGCCAGCCTGGTCAGCCTGTTCTACAGCTTCACCGGCAATCGCGGCTTCGACGGCAACGTGCTCTACAATTTCCATGACCGCGGGCTGTGGAAGCGCCTCACCTTCCATTCCGACTTCTACGGGGAGACGGCGGGCCGCGCCTATTTCTCGGTCGAGTTCACGGTGATCGGCGAGCCGCTGACAATCGACCGCTATGACGAGGACTTTCGCAAGGATGCAGCCGGCAAGGGGCTGTTCGCGGGGGACCTTGTTCTGGAGGGCGCCAACATGCTGGACCACGCCTATCCCGTCTACCTGAAAGGTGCCAGCGCCGCGGCCGATCGCGCGATAGAGGATCTGGCACGGTTCGGCGTGCGATCCTACGGGCGGCAGGGCGGCTTCGATTACCAGCCGACCGGAGACGTTTCCGCATCCGTGGCGGAAAGGACGATCCGCGGAACACTTTCGGCCTGAAATGCTGAGCGGTCCCCGCCGGTGAACGGAGCGGTCAACGGTTATCGACTATCCACCGTCATGCCGACGCCCTAGATGGTAGGCTACGGATAGTCCGCTTCCATTTCAGACAAGGTATTCCCATGACGGTTTCTGCAAACGCCCTCCTCGTCATCCTGCTGCACGGCGTCGGCTCCAATGGTGCCGACCTCGCGCCGCTCGGCGAAAGCTGGAAGGCACGCCTGCCGGACGCAGTGTTCGTTTCGCCCAATGCGCCGGAACCGTCGAATTTCGGATCGGGCTATCAGTGGTTCAGCGTCGCCGGCGTGACCGAGGAAAACCGCCCTGCCCGCATCACCGCCGCCCGCCCGGCCTTCGACACGGTGATTTCCGACATCATCGAGGAAAAAGGCTTCAACGGCCGGCTGGACCGGGTTGTACTGGTCGGGTTCTCGCAGGGCACGATCATGTCGCTCGATGCAGCGGCAAGCGGACGCTGGCCCGTTGCGGCGGTTGTCGGCTTTTCCGGCCGGCTTGCGAGTGAAGCGCCGCTCAAGCCTTCCACGGAAACCAAGATCATGCTGATCCACGGCACAGCAGATCCCGTCATTCCGTCGTGGGAGACGGAGAAGGCGGAAACCGAGTTGAAGGCCGCCGGCCTGTCGGTGGAAACCGTGATCGAACCGGGCCTTGGCCACACGATTTCGATCGGCGGAGCCGACCGCGCCTGCGATTTCCTGGAAGCAATCGCCCGCGACTGAGATCGCGGGCCGTTTTTTCATGCCGCAGCTATCGCTTGATGACCGGCTCGCCGTGGAAACGACGGCGGGACGGTTTCGAGACGCCGAAACCGACTTCCATCATCAGGCGCGGCTTCGTTACCGGAACGGTGCCCATGTGGAAACCGAACGGATCCTCGACGAAGCCCGAACCGGCCTGGCCGGTGAGCGTCACGGCCTTGTCGGCACCGTAGTAATCCAGCACTTCCTCGGCCGAATGGCCGACGAGAAGCGTGTACTGGTGGCTGGCCTTGCGCCGATTGTGACTGCCCTTGACGAAGACATGCGGACCGGTGCCCTCGTCGACATCGACGAGGTTGAAGAAGAATTTGAGCATCCGCCAGTCGTCGAGATCGAAATGAAACTTGTCGAGCGAGGCGAGACTGCGGTCGGCTTCGGATGAAGCCTTGGTCGGGAAGCTCCACCAGATGCGGGTGGTGATGAGCTGCGCGCTGGCGCCAAGATAATGTTTCGCGACGTCGAGCAGCAGCGGATCGCCCTGCACCGCCCTCACGCCTTCGCTGTCCAGGGAGCGCTCGAAGAAATGGCCGCTGAGCAGCGACCGGCCGAAGCGGCGTTCGGCCTCGTCGTGCTCCGGCGCCAGGAATTCGAGCTCGCGATTGAAATTGCCGAAGCATGGGGTGCGACCGGCAAAATCGCAGATCTCGCTGTGAATCGCCTGGGGCAATTGCAGGTCGGCGAAGATGCCGTCGCTGCGCAGTTCATCGGCAATCTTCGCCGCATTCAGCGGCCCGAAAATCGACGGCTGCGGCGTGGCGGAGGGTCGGTATTTGGCCGACATCGCCCAATGTGCCCTGCGGCCCGGCATGGTGCGGGCAAGCATGAACATCGGCAGCCAGGCCGGGTTTTCCTTCACGTCTGCCAGATAGGTGGGGATACGGACCGCCATGCGGCGGAGCCTGCCGCCGGAACGAGCGACGGCCTCGAGATCGTTGGGGGAGGATGCTTTCGCTGACATTGCCGCTCCTTTCCGGGCTTGCGTTCCGAGTGGGGAGAGAGACTGCATGTTTTACTTGAAAGCGACTGGCATATTTTTGCTGCAATGCGGCAAAAGTGAGATTTCGGGAATGATTACACTTGAAACAATCGAACAAACTTACCGTTCCACGGGTAGATTTAATTAGAATACTTTATAATACTTCCTCATGTTTTTCGTCTCCCGATCATTGGCCCGATCATCCGGATGCGTCATATCGTGCCCGCGCCGCGTCGAAATATCCGATTCGTGCAGCCACCCAGCGCCAGAGCGGCAGGACTTCCACGAGAAGCTCGCGCCCCTCCCGCGTCAGGGCGTAGTCGACCCGCGGCGGAACCTGCGGATAGATCTTGCGCGTGACGAACCCCTCCCTCTCCAGTCGCCGCAACGTATGGGTCAGAACCTTCTGGCTGATGCCGTCGAGATGATCCATGACCCGGGAGAAGCGCATGGGTTCGGCGCTGGCACCCAATACCTGCATCACCCAGAGCGGCCACTTGTCCGCAATCAGGCTCAGGATCTCGCGGGCCCGCTCATCCTGCTCATCGGTCAGGTTGGCGCAGAACTCCTCTGCGTCGTGCAAGATGCGATCTTCAGTATCCATGAGGTTAGTATAGATCATCAGGGTACCTTCTTTCAAGATTGCAGCAACGCCCCTAGATGGTGAGCAACACGCCAAAGGAGGTTCTTCATGAAAAAGATCTGGTTCATTACCGGTGCCGCCAACGGCCTTGGCCGCGACATCACGGAGGAAGCGCTCCTGCGCGGTGACAGCGTCGCGGCGACCGCGCGCCGGCCGGCGGAACTCTTCGACCTCTCCGATCGCTATGGCGGCGCGATCCTGCCGCTTAGTCTCGACGTGCGCGATGAAGCCGCCGTGACGCACGCAGTGAACAAGGCGGCGGCGCATTTCGGCCAGCTGGACGTCATCGTCAACAATGCAGGATATGCGACGATGATGCCGTTCGAGGACATGGCGCCGGAAGGTTTCAAGGATCAGATGAACACCAATTTCTACGGCGCCGTCCATGTCACGCGCGCGGCGTTGCCGCATCTGCGCCGGCGACGATCCGGCCATATCCTGCAGATATCGTCCGTCGGCGACCGGGCGGCGACGCCCGGCCTGACCGGCTACCAGTCGGCGAAATGGGCGATCGCCGGGTTCTCCGGCGTGCTGGCAGCAGAGGTCGGGCATCTCGGCATCAAGGTGACGGTCGTGGAACCCGGCGGCATGAAGACCAATTGGGCCCATCGCGCCATGGATACGCGAATGGCCATCAGCGAAGACTACGAGGAGAGCGTCGGAGAACTGGTGCGAACCCGGCGCAGCAATCTCGCCAATCTGCCGTCAAGCGATCCGAAGCGGGTGGCGAAAATCCTCGCCGACGTGGTGGACCATGACGATCCGCCGCTGAGAATGCTGATCGGCAGCGACGCGGTGAATGTTGCAAGACGGGTCGCGGAAACCTTGCGTGCCGGGGATGACAGATGGGAAGCCGTCAGCCGCAGTACGGACGCCGATGCGGATGGTTACGCACCGCTGCCACAATAAGAAGCGGCTGCGGCGAGGATCGCCGCAGCCGTCAAGCGTTTCAGGCAAGTGCCTCAGGCGTCGTTGCGGCCACCCGAACGGGCCCAGTCCATGTAGACTTCAAGCGCCTTGCGGGCGACGGGGCCTTCCTGTAGCGAGCGCTCCTCGAACTTCGTCACCGGAACGATCTTGGAATAGTTGCCGGAGGTGAAGATCTCGTCGGCATTGGCGAAATCCTGAACCGTCAGCGTCATTTCGAGCACATCGAAGCCCGCCTGACGCAGCAGGCCGATGATGCGTGCACGGGTGATGCCGGCGAGGAAGGTGCCGTTCGCGATCGGGGTCATGACGACGCCGTCCTTGACCATGAAGATGTTCGAGGATGCCGTCTCGGCGACATTGCCGTTCATGTCGAGGGCGAGCGCATTGTCGAAGCCGCGGGCGCGGGCTTCGAGGATCATGCGGCCGCTATTGGGATAGAGGCTGCCGGCCTTGGCGGTGGTCATGGCGACTTCCGGCGACGGGCGGCGGAATGGCGAAACCGTCAGCGACGAAGGCTTTGCTGTATGCATGGGCGCTTCGAACAGGCAGAGCGCGAAGCGGGTGGATTCGGCATCCGGTGCCACGACGCTGAAGGCGGAGCCATGCTCGGCCCAGTACATCGGCTTGATGTAGATCGCCGTCTTGCCGTCGAACTTCTTGACGCCTTCCAGCGCGAGCGCCTCGATCTGTTCAGGCGTCATGGTCGGCTTCATGCCCATGTTGGTGGCAGAGCGATTGATGCGCTGGCAATGCAGGTCGAGGTCGGGCGTGATGCCATCGAACCAGCGCGCGCCGTCGAAGACGGTCGAGGCCAGCCACATGGCGTGCGAAGTGGGACCGATGAGCTTCGGATTGCCGTCCACCCACTCACCATCCACATAGGTCCAGGTGGTAGAACGGGGGGATGTATCGACGGCCATGATAGTCTCCTTCAAACAGGCACGAAAAGTGCCGCGAATGAAGAGCCACGGGCGCCAAAGGTCAAGCGATTATGTCAGATGTAACATCACAAGAATTGATGAGTCAGACCGACGTCGCGATCGAAGTCCATGGGACCTTATAAAAGCACGTCAGGGATTGGTCTTCGGTGCGGGAGCAAGCAGCGGTTCGTCGGACGGCTGAATGGGGGAAGTCTGCGGCTTGTCCGCACTGGACAACTGGTTGTCGTTGTTCATTAGCGCGATGCTCAGCACGCAGGCAATCATCACGGCAATAACGAGTATCGGCAGCCACCGCATACAAAACTGCATTCAAAAACGCCCCAATGCTGTGTTCACGCAATCGTTCGAACAGAAACGATCCGTGATCTTGATCAGAACAATCGGGCGGCTATGGGGCAATGTTACAATTGGCAATATTGCGGTCCGTTGACATGCCGCGATGGCGGGAGCACTGTTGGCATCATGTGCACTGCAGCACTTTCCTAAAGATCCCCTTATCTAGATCCATTGGAGCCATGCCTACACAATCGTCGATGTCGCTGACCCAGCAACTGGTTGATCTCAGTTTCCGCGAGGAGCAGGATCCGGGACCGCCCGCAGCCTGGCAGCCACTAACCGACGAGGATTATGCAGCGCTGGCCGAAAAGCTGACGGAAGAGATAGGCGACGAACCGCTCTGGATCTTCGCCTACGGCTCGCTGATCTGGAAGCCGGGCTTCGATTCCGTCGCCAGCCAGAAGGCGACGGCCTATGGCTGGCACCGTTCCTTCTCGCTGCATATAGAGCGCGGCCGCGGCTCGCCGACACAGCCCGGCCTGATGATGATGCTGTCGCGCGGCGGCCGCTGCGACGGGGTGATCTACCGTGTCGCCGACCACGACAAGCGCGGCCAGATCGAAAGCGCGCTGCGGCGAGAGGTGAGCCACAAGGACAGTCTCAGCACCTTCCGCTTTATGCCGGTCAGGACCGGTGACGGCGATACTATCCGGGCCCTCACCTTCTGGGCCGGCGGCGACAGCCGCGGATCGTCCGCCCTTTGTTGCCGCTGGAACAGGTGGCGCCGATCCTGGCGCGCGCCTGCGGTCATCGGGGATCCTGCGCCGAATATCTCTACAATACCGTCGTGCATCTGGCCGAATTCGGCATTCGCGACCGCAATCTCTGGCGCCTGCAGGAGATGGTGGCGCGCGAGATACGCAGCCTGCACGAACGCGGCCAGTCGCCCTGCGACGAGCCGCTTGTGACGGAATTCGACATCGCCCGATAGGCGGACGGGAAAGCCGCCCTATATCCGCCCGCGATCTCATTTTGCGACGGGCGACGATATTTCATGCAAAGCATATTGAAGGAAGGCGAGACCTGCTGGCGGATCGCCAAGGCGGACAGGCTGTCGATCATCATCGACGCCGCGGATTTCTTCCGCTTCGCCAAGAACGCAATGACCAAGGCGAAGCGCTCGATCTACCTGATCGGCTGGGATTTCGACACCCGCATCGACCTCATTCCCGGCAATGGCGATGACGACAAGCGCGATGGCGCGGACAGCTGGCCGGATGCGCTCGGCAAGTTCCTCAATGCGCTGGCAGAACGCAAGGACGGGATCGATATCCGCATCCTGAAATGGGATATCGGGCTGATCAACTCAATCACCCGCGGCGAGACGCCGTTTTACATTCTCAAATGGATCTTCGACAAACGCATCCACCTGAAGCTCGACGGCGCCCATCCGACGATCTCCTCGCATCACATGAAGCTTCTGGTGATCGACGACGAGGTGGCTTTCTGCGGCGGGATCGACATGACGGTCGGACGCTGGGACACACGCGATCACACCGACAAGGAACCGCTGCGCAAATCGCCGATGGGCTTTGCCATGGACCCGTGGCACGACGCGACGACCTGTCTTTCGGGTGACGCGGCAAAGGCGATCGGCGAGGTCGCCCGCGGCCGCTGGAAACTGGCGACCGAGGAGGACCTCCCCTCCTCGGCCGACGAGAGCGACGGCGAGACGCCCTGGCCCGACGGGCTCGATGTCGGCTTCCGCGACATCTCGATCGGCATTGCCCGCACCGCACCGGAATACAAGGGGCGCGAGCAGATCGCCGAGATCGAGACGGCCAAGCTTGCCATCATCGCGGCGACGAAAAAGACGCTTTATGTCGAGAGCCAATATTTCGCCTCCCGCCGCATCGCAACCGCGATGGCGGAGCGGCTGAAGGAGCCGGACGGGCCGGAGATCGTGCTGATCAACCCGGAAGGCTGCGAGGGCTATCTTGAAGCAAAGGCGATGGATTCCGCCCGCATCCGGCTGATGAAAATGGTGCGCGATGCCGACATCCACAATCGCTTCCGGCTCTATTATCCGGTCAACGCCGCACGCACGCCGATCTATGTGCATGCCAAGATGATGTTTTCCGACGACCGGATCGTGAAGATCGGCTCGGCCAATCTCAACAACCGGTCGATGGGCTACGACACCGAATGCGACGTCATTCTCGAGGCGGAGGAAGGGCAGGACGTATTGCGCGAGAAGATCATCGCGACGCGCGACGATCTATTGGCCGAACATCTGGGCTGCACGGCGGACGAGGTTGCGAAGGCGATCGCCGCCCATGACGGCTCGATCATCGGCGCGATCGAGGCGCTCAACCGCGAGAGCGGCCGAGGGCTCGTGCCGGTGCCGATGCGCGACCTGACGGCCGACGAGGAAGCCTTCGCCGAATCCGACATCGCCGACCCCGAACGGCCATCCGGCGTGCGCTACAGGACGTCCCATTTCCTCAAGCGCCGCTTCGGCCACAAGGTGAAGCGGGCGATCTGACGGGCTTTAAAGCCGTTCCGCCAGGAAATCGATGAAGGCGCGGATGCGGACCGCGAGATGTTCGTGGCCGGCATAGACGGCGTGGATCTCCTCGATATCCTCCGGATTATAATCCTCCAGTATGGGCACCAGGTTTCCGGCCTGAATATCCGGCTCGACATGGAAACGGCCGACCCGGCCGATGCCGAGGCCATCCAGGCAGAACTGGCGGATGATCGAGCCGGAACTGGCCTTCAGATTGCCGGAGACCGGATAGACCTCGATCTTGCCGGTCTTCGGATCGCGGAAGGGCCAGCCTTCCATGGAGCGGCGGAAATTGAAATTGATGCAGTTGTGACGGCCGAGATCGGCGGGCGTCTTCGGCAGGCCGCGCTCGGCGATATAGTCCGGAGAGGCCATCACCACCTGCCGGCTCTGGCCGAGTTTTCGCGCCATCAGGGATGAATCGCGCAACGGTCCGTGGCGGATGGCGATATCGACGCGCTCGCGGATGAGATCGACCGTGTCGTCGGTCAGGGTGACGTCGAGCTGCACATCGGGGAACAGCGTCAGGAACTCCCGCGTCATCGGCAGGATGTAGTGCTCGCCGAAACCGACCGAGGCATTGACCGACAGCGGCCCGCGCGGCAGCGCCCGTCCGCCGCCCGAGACGATCTCCTCCGTATCGGCGATCTCCGCCAGGATGCGCGAGGCGCGGGCGAGATAGGTCTCCCCTTCCGGCGTCAGCTGCAGCATGCGGGTGGAGCGGACGACCAGTCGCGTGCCGAGCCGATCTTCCAAGCGGGTGACCAGCTTGCTGACGGCTGATGGCGAGAGTTTCAAGCGTCTGCCGGCAGCCGAGAAGCTTTTCAGCTCGGCGGCGAGGACGAAGACTTCCATTTCTCCGGCGCGGTTATCCATTGGTAATCCTGCTTCGGCGGGCGGCGATACCCCCTTCTGCCCTGCCGGGCATCTCCCCCACAAGGAGGGAGATCAGATGGGGGCGCCGCTCCGGCTCGATCAACCCACCCATGCTTGGCTTGCTGACCGAGACCTGTTTAGAGAGCGGAACGAAGGTGGTGCCTCTAATAATCTCCCCCTTGTGGGGGAGATGCCCGGCAGGGCAGAGGGGGGTGCCAAGTTCGCGACGCTTGATGGAGAGCCAGCAAACATATCCCGAAGGACTGCTGCTCGCGCCACTTGTTCCTAAAATTCACAAATCATTATCCGCTTATGCCGCTACTCATGCAAGTGGCAGGCGACGATATTGCGCGGCATCGAATGATTTCCCGCGAGGCCCTTCTCCCAGGGGCCGCAAACAAGGATACTCCAATGCCTCTCGCTCTCTATGCGTTGACGGCCGGCGCCTTCGGCATCGGCGTCACCGAATTCGTTATCATGGGTCTGCTGATCGATGTATCCAAGGACCTCGGCGTCTCGATCTCGGCCGCCGGCCTGCTGATTTCCGGTTATGCGCTCGGCGTCGTGATCGGTGCGCCGATCCTCGGCGCGATCTCCGGTAAATGGTCGCGTAAGACCCTGCTGATGGCGCTGATGGTGGTGTTCACCGTCGGCAATCTCGCCTGCGCCATTGCGCCCGACTACGGGACGCTGATGGCCGCCCGCGTGCTGACCGCCTTCGCCCACGCTTCCTTCTTCGGTGTCGGCTCGGTCGTCGCGACCGGTCTCGTCGCGCCGAACAAGAAGGCTTCGGCCATCGCCATCATGTTCACCGGACTCACCGTCGCCAACATTCTCGGCGTACCCTTCGGCACCTGGCTCGGCCAGGCCTATGGCTGGCGCTCGACCTTCTGGGCCGTCACGCTGATCGGTATCGCGGCACTGGCCGTCATCGCGCTGCTCGTGCCGAAGGACAAGCCTTCCGACGCAGAGGAAGAAAGCTCGCAGGGCGTGCTGGCCGTGCTCGGCCGCCGTCCCGTCGTGCTCGGCCTTCTTGTAACCGTGCTCTCCTGGGTCGGCGTGTTTGCGGGCTTCACCTATATCGCCCCGATCCTGACGCAGATCACCGGCTTTTCGGAAAGCGCCGTCTCGCCGATCCTGCTCGTCTTCGGCGGCGGTCTGGTGGTCGGCAATCTGTTCGGCGGCTGGCTGGCCGACAAGCATCTGGTGCCAACCATCGTCGGTAGCCTCGTGGCGCTCGCCGTCGTGCTGCTAGCCATGACCGCGGCGATCCATCAGCCCATCCTTGCCGTCATCGCCATCGGCCTGTTCGGCGCTGCTGCCTTCGCCACCGTCTCGCCGCTGCAGATGTGGGTATTGCAGAAGGCGGAAGGTGCGGGCCAGGGCCTCGCCTCCTCCTTCAACATCGCCGCCTTCAACCTCGGCAATGCCATCGGCGCATGGCTCGGCGGCGCCGTCATCGACCATGGCCCGGGTCTCGGCGCGGTCACCTTCGTCGCCGGTCTCGTGCCGATCGCAGCGCTTGCCGTCGCACTCGTCGCCATCCGCCTAGACAAAAAAGCTCCTGGGCCGACCACCAACAATAGCGCCCTCGCCTGCCCGGCCGAATAAGCATCAGCAAGGATAAAGACATGGAATATCGCAATCTCGGCAAATCCGGCCTCAAAGTGCCGGTCCTCTCCTTCGGCGCCGGCACGTTCGGCGGTTCCGGCCCGCTGTTCAGCCATTGGGGCACGACGGATGTGGAAGAGGCGCGCCGCCTCGTCGACATCTGCCTCGAGGCCGGCGTCAACCTTTTCGACACGGCCGACGTCTATTCGGGCGGCGCTTCGGAAGAGGTGCTGGGACAGGCAATCGGGGGCCGGCGCGACGAGGTGCTGATCTCGACCAAGGCCAGCCTGCCGACCGGCGACGGGGCAAACGACTGGGGATCGTCGCGCGCCCGGCTGATCGGTGCCGTCGAAAAGTCGCTGAAGCGGCTCGGCACCGACCATATCGACATCTTCCAGCTGCATGCCTTCGATGCCTCGACACCGGTGGAGGAAGTGGTGTCGACGCTCGACAGGCTCGTTCAGGAGGGCAAGTTGCGCTATATCGGCGTGTCCAATTTCTCCGGCTGGCAGATCATGAAATCGCTGGCGGCGGCAGAGAAGCATGGCTGGACCCGCTATGTGGCGAACCAGGTCTATTATTCTCTGGTCGGCCGCGACTATGAGTGGGACCTGATGCCGCTCGGACAGGATCAGGGTCTCGGCGCGCTGGTCTGGAGCCCGCTCGGGTGGGGCAGGCTTACCGGCAAGATCAGCCGCGCCAAGCCGATCCCGGAAGGCAGCCGCCTGCACGAAACGGCAAGCTTCGGCCCTCCCGTCGAGGACGAACTTCTCTACCGCGTCGTCGATGCGCTGGAGGTGGTTGCGGCAGAGACCGGCAAGTCGGTGCCGCAGGTGGCGATCAACTGGCTGATCTCTCGCCCGACCGTATCCTCCGTCATCATCGGCGCCCGCAACGAGGAACAGCTGCGGCAGAACCTCGATGCGGTGGGCTGGTCGCTGACGAAGGAGCAGATCGCGAAGCTCGATGCGGCGAGCGCCGTCACCGCGCCCTATCCGCATTTCCCCTATCACCGGCAGGAGGGCTTTGCCCGCCTCGCCCCACCGATCGTCGCATGATCCACGGCAGGATCCTGCAAGAAGCCATTCCAGCAAAACGGCAGCTTGATCCAAGTCCCGACCGGCCCATGTAACACACGTCTCATTTCCGCCCGGCGTTTCCGCCGGGCTTTCCCTTCGAAGGAGAGCTCCATGCACACTGTCAGCGCAAACGGCGCCAATATTCCAGCCCTCGGTTTCGGTACGTTCCGCATGCCGGATGCCGATGTCCACCGTGTCCTGCCCGAAGCCCTGAAACTCGGCTTCCGCCACGTCGATACCGCCCAGATCTATGGCAACGAACAGGCCGTCGGCGATGTTCTGAAGGCCTCCGGCATTCCGCGCGCCGACATCTTTCTCACCACCAAGGTGTGGGTCGACAAGGTGGGCCATGATGCGTTCATCGGTTCCGTCGACGAGAGCCTGAAGAAGCTGAAGACAGACCATGTCGACCTGCTTCTCCTGCACTGGCCGCAGAGCAGGATGCCGCTTGCAGACCGGATCGGCGCACTGAACGAGCTGGTCAAGGCCGGCAAGGTCAAGCATATCGGCGTCTCGAACTTTTCCACCGCCCTGATGGACGAGGCGGTGAAGCTGTCCGACGCGCCGATCGCCAACAACCAGGTCGAGTATCATCCCTATATCGACCAGACCAAGGTGATCAAAAAGGCCCGCGAGACCGGCATGTCGGTGACCGCCTACTTCCTGATGGCCGACGGTGCTGTCATGGGCGACCAGGTGCTGAAGGATATCGGCGCCAAGCACGGCAAGAGCGTCGCCCAGGTGGTGCTGCGCTGGGCCGTGCAGCAGAAGGATGTGATCGCCCTGTCGAAGACGGCGACGACAAGCCGGATCGCGGAGAACTTCGACGTCTTCGACTTCGCGCTGACGCTCGAAGAGATGGAGGCGATCCACGCGCTGGCGCGCGCCAACGGCCGGATCAACGACCCGGGCAATCTGGCGCCGGAATGGGACGTGTAACCGCTACGCCCACCTGCAATTACTGATTGAGTTCGAGAAGCTTCAGGGAGAATATCTCTGGAGCTTTTTCATTTTTTGTAGTAACAATAAATGGCAATCGTTTTTGATCAGGCAAAGCATGAGGCCACGCTCTCCTAACGCGGCCTGGACTTCCGCCACTGCGGCGAAATTTCGATGGCCCGCATCTGACGATAGAGGACGATCGTTTCGACTATGGCGAGAGCCGTTACATCACGATCGGGTTTCTGGAGCAGAGAATGGTGATTTTCATCTGGACGCCAAGGGGCGACGATCAGCGGATCATCAGCATGAGGAAAGCCAATGAGCGAGAACAGAAAATCTATGCCGACCGGCTCCATTCTCTCTGAGGAAGATGATGCACCGGACCTCTCCCAGTCGCCCTGGCTGGAAAGACTGGCGGATGCGCCTGTCCGACGCGGTCGGCCGAAAAGCGACAGCACCAAGGTCTCCACCACGATCAGGCTCGACGCCGATGTACTGGAGCGCTTTCGCGCGGAAGGCCCCGGCTGGCAGTCGCGCATCAACGAAGCATTGAGAGACTGGCTGGCCCATCGATAGGCTGGGTCGTTTGTCACCCATCGCCTTTCGCATTTGGGCAGATCCCCACCCATGACCCGTAAGGTCGTCGGCGCAGGCGTCATTTGCTCAAGCTCTGCCCATTGCCTCGCTCCGCCATCGCTATAGTTTTCCATCGGGCTGGGGAAGGAGGAGTTTTCCATGCTTTTCAGAACGTTATTGATATCGGCGGCGGTGATCGCCACCACTGCATTGCCGGCTGCCGCGCAAAGACGGGGTGCGGAGCCTGCGCCGAAGGATTGCCCGAAATCGATGCCTGAAGGCACCGAATGCTTTGCGGGGCGCGATTTCCGCGGGGCCTATTACTGGATCGCCAAGCCGAAGAACTGGAACGGTACGCTGGTCGTCCACTCCCATGGCGGGCCGCGTACGGCCAAGCCCGAGCCCGACGATCCGGTGGAGGATCTGGAGCGTTTTGCCGTGACCGTGCAGGAAGGCTATGCCTGGGCGGGATCAAACTATCGCCGCGAAGGCTATGGTGTGCGTATGGCGGCGGCCGATACCGACAATGTCCGGCGCATCGCGGAACGGCTGCTCGGCGAGCCGAAGCATGTGCTGCTGCACGGCCAGTCCTGGGGCGGCAATGTCGCGGCCAAGACCGCCGAGCTCTATGCGCTCGACTGGCGGGGCCACAAGAATTACGACGGCGTGGTGCTGACCAGCGGGCTCTTGGCCGGCGGCGGCCACGGCTATGATTTCCGGGCGGATCTGCGGGCCGTCTATCAATATTACTGCAAGAACCATCCGCGCGCCGACGAGGTGCAGTATCCCGTCTGGCAGGGCCTGCCCAAGGGCGAAAAGATGTCACGCGACGAACTGGAAAAGCGCGTCGACGAATGCACCGGCATCTCGCAGGCCAAGGACAAGCGCACGCCCGAGCAGGCGAAGAACCTCGCCAACATTCTGGCGGTGACAACGGTGCCGGAAAAATCACTGGTGGCGCATCTCGCCTGGGCGACCGGCCTGTTTTCCGACATCGTCTGGCGCAGGCTCGACGGGCGGAACCCGTTCGACAATTCCAAGGTCGAATACAAGGGTTCGGACGACGACGCGGCGCTGAACAAGGGCGTGGAGCGTTTTACCGCCGACCCGGAGGGACATCGGCTGATGTCCTATGATTCAGACCTCACCGGGCAGATCGTGGTTCCGACGATCACCCTTCATGCGAAGGATGATCCGACCGTCTTCGTCAATCACGAGGCGATCTACCGCCAGACGGTGGAAAAGGCCGGCAATGGCGATCTGCTGCAGCAGAATTTTTCCGACGAGGCGGAGCATTCCAAGCTCTCGACGCCGCAGTATGCGGCGCTGTTTTCCGCAATGCTGACGTGGATCGAGGATGGCGAAAAGCCGACCAAGCAGAAGATTGCGGCGCTTTGCGAGGAGAAGAGCAAGACCTACGACGAGCCCTGCAAGCTGTTGCCGGATTTCGAGCCGATGGCGGACTAGCGAAGGCCGGATGAAGCCGAGGGCGGGATACCCCCCTCTGCCCTGCCGGGCATCTCCCCCACATGGGGGGAGATTAGCTAGGTGCACACTTCTGCCCTAAGTATCACCAACCAATAAGAAGCTGCAGTTGTCAGTTTGGGCAAAGTTCGTGCGGCTTGTGATCTCCCCGTTGTGGGGGAGATGGCCGGCAGGCCAGAGGGGGCGGGCTTGCGCCGACTAGCGACTGCCAAGCAGCCCCCACATCAATCCTTCGCAAAGGTCGTCGCGGTCTGCGAGGTCGAGACCATCGTGTTGTAGTCCGAGACGATCCATTCGATGTCGTCGCCGCCGGCTTTGCGGGCGTCGCCCTTGACCTTCTGCAGCGTCTCGTCGAGATCGCGCAGCTTCGACAGGAGCGAGGCCGGGCGGGATTCGAAGACGTGGAAACTGTCCGGATGCTCGAGCGCGTAGTCGTCGAACTCGCGAACGGCTGAGGCATAGCTGTCGAGCTGCGTCTTGAAAACGGCCATGTCGACCACCGGCTTGTCGTTGTCCGGCATCAGATCCATCATCGCCTCGGCGTGGATCATGATGTTGCGCACATGCCAGCGAGACTTCTTGCCCTCGGCCTTTTCCAGCACTTCAAGAGAAGCGAGATCGAGCTTCAACTTTTCGGTCCGGAGCGCCAGGTCAGCCGCCTTGCGGTGCTCCTCGTAGGTCGGGGAAAGCGCGGCGATATCCTTGTGGAAGGCCTTCGCGCCCGCCATCTTGTCGGACTTGTAGTCGAGCCGCTCGTAATATTTATTGGCCTTCTCGATGACCGGCGCCAGCTTCTGGTAGGTCTCGACATAGGCGAGCATGGCCTTGTCGAGTTCCGGCATTTTCGGCTCGGCCTTGGCGGCCTCCTCGACGGCTGCGATTTCCTCGCGCACGTCGTAGAGCGAATAGAGGCCGTAGACGACCTTCTCCTTGCCGGTCGGACCCTTCTTCATGTCTACCCAGCTCGCGTAGCGCTGCAGGGATTCCGACGCACGCAGCGAGCGGTTGAGGAACTCGACATAGGAATTCATTTTGCCGATCGCCTCGTCGGTCACGACCGCCTCGGCCCCGGCCGGATCGGCAGGTTTGGCCTCGGATTGAGCGATGGCGGACGAGTCACTCGTCATCAGCACCCAGAGTGGCGCCTGCAGCAAAAGAGCGAAAGCCGCGACGGCGACCGCCTTCGACGCAAAATACCGCATTATGAATACCCCCAGAAAGACTTGGTCTTGAAACGAATGGCATTTGGAGCTGGAACTCCGAAGGTCAATTGTAAGAATTCGTAAAAGATAGAGAAATAGTTCACGGCATGGGGCGTGCAGCCCAACGCTGAAAAATCAATCCAGATTTGCATGCCCGCCAGGCGCGCAACTTTGTTGCATTGCAAATGTTCAGCAATCAAACAATTTTTCGCTGCCGGCCATATTCATTAAGCGGCAATTAAGCATGGCGGCCATAGCGTGGCCTCCAAGCCCATGACAGGCCCGCAGGCCAGCCGCCTCCCGTCGTGCCCCTTCCTTCCATTGCCCTTTCCCGCCCAGACTGCGTCCAAGCGCGGTCCGTTTCTCATGGTGTATGCGATGAGCTTTCTCTCGAACGCGAAAATTCGAACCAAAATCCTTTCCCTGATCGTACCCGTCTGCCTTATCGGCGTCGGTGGCCTGATCGCCGCTTCCTACAGCTTCAAGCAGGCGGACGAGCAGTATTCTGCCTTCATCGCCGAAGACAACGTTGCCGCGACCCAGGTGTCGCGCGCCTCGACCTCGATGCTGTCGGTCGCCTATAGCGCCTATCAGCTGACCGTCTATCCCGAGGGTTCCGAATTCCGCGCCGTCGCGGTCAAGAATTACGAAAGCGGCAAGGGCGCCATCGCCAAGCTTCTGTCCTCGGCAAAGGAGCTCATTCCGGGGCAGGCAGACTCGCTCTCGGAATTCGAACAGCGTACGCAGCAGATCATCCAGATGACCGACACGGCGGTCGCCCTCACCAACCAGGGAAGGATGCAGGAAGCCCAGGCGGCGCTTGCCTCCGTCGACCCGCAGATCGCCAGGATCCGCGACGACCTGCGTGACTGGAACATCGCCTATTCCAAGATGGTGCTGGACGGAAGTGCAGCCATCTCGACCCAGATCAACTCGACGCTGATCACCCTGCTTGCGACCGTCGGCGTGCTGTTTGCCGCCGCGATCGCCGCTTCGCTCTTCGTCGCTGCCCGCGGTATTTCCGGCCCGATCGAGGCGTTGCGCGCCCGCATGGCATCGCTTGCTAACGGCAAAACCGAGCAAGAAATTCCCGGCCTGACGCGTAGGGACGAAGTCGGCCAGATGGCCGGCGCCGTCTCCGTGTTCCGCGACAACGCCATCGAGCGCATCAATCTGGAGCGCGAGGCACAGGCCAATCGCAGCCTGTCGGAAAAGGAACGTGCCGAGCGCGAAGCCGCCAAGGCCAAGGAAGCCGCCGACGTGAAGTTCGCGGTCGAGAACATCGCGACCGGCCTGTCGCATCTCTCCGACGGCAATCTCGCCTACCGGATCAGCCAGCCGTTCACCGAGACGCTGGACAGCGTGCGCCATGACTTCAACTCGTCGGCGACGAAGCTGCAGGACGCCATGACGCGTGTCGCCCAGAACGCCCGCGGCATCAATGCCGGAGCCAACGAGATCCGCTCCGCCGCCGACGACCTTGCCAAGCGCACGGAACAGCAGGCCGCCTCGCTGGAGGAGACGGCAGCTGCTCTCGAGCAGATCACCACGACGGTGAAGGACGCTGCCAAGCGCGCCGCTGAAGCAGGCTCGCTGGTCGCCCGCACCCGCCAGGGTGCCGAACGCTCCGGCGAAATCGTCCAGACCGCGGTCAGCGCCATGGAAGAGATCGAGAAGTCGTCCGGCGAGATCGGCAATATCATCGGTGTCATCGACGACATCGCCTTCCAGACCAACCTTCTCGCGCTGAACGCGGGCGTCGAGGCGGCCCGCGCCGGTGAAGCCGGCAAGGGCTTTGCCGTCGTCGCCCAGGAAGTGCGCGAGCTCGCGCAGCGTTCGGCCAATGCGGCGAAGGAGATCAAGGCGCTGATCACCACCTCCAACGAGCAGGTGCGCAACGGCGTGGAACTGGTCGGCGAGACCGGTGAGGCGCTGAAGACGATCGTGACGGAAGTGCAGGAGATCAACCGCAACGTCGCGGCGATCGTGGAATCCTCGCAGGAACAGTCGTCCGGTCTCCAGCAGATCAACACGGCCGTCAACCAGATGGACCAGGACACGCAGAAGAACGCCGCCATGGTGGAGGAATCCACCGCTGCCAGCCACGGTCTCGCCCGCGAGGCGACATCGCTCAACGCGCTACTGGCCCAGTTCAAGCTGGCCGATGGTCACGTTGCCCAGCAGCCGGTTCGCCCTGCAGCGACGAGTGATGCACCGGCCGTCTCCCCTGCCCGGTCGCTCGCCCGCAAGGTCGCCGGCGCGTTTTCCGGCGATGCGGCAGTGGCGCAGAACAGCTGGGAAGAATTCTGAGCCGAACGCGATCCCTGATTGTCAGAAACAGAGAAGGCGGAGCAGCAATGCTCCGCCTTTTTCGCTTCTAACAAAGCTGTTTTTGGCTGCAGCAGCTTCGATTTCCCTCATTCCTGTGCTTGTCACAGGAATCTAGCCACGGCGCGTCTGCGCTGTGAAAAGACTCCTTCCGCCCAAGGACTTGGGCTGCTGGATTCCTGTGACAAGCACAGGAATGAGGGAGTATGCCAATGCCGCTGCCGACTAAAAACAGACCTCGGCATTGCTAAGCCACGAACTTTGTCAGCAGTCTGTAGGCGGAGCAGCGGTGCTCCGCCTTCTTTCATTGTCGGGATATCCTTGCCTGTGATCAGACCGGGGCCGATTAGAGCCAGCCCCTGCGTTTGAAGTACAGATAGGGCACAGCCATCGAGACCACCATCAGGACAATCGCCGAGTGGTAGCCGTAATGCCACTGCAGTTCCGGCTGGTAGGCGAAGTTCATGCCGTAGACGGAGGCGACGAGCGTCGGCGGCAGGAACATGACGGAGGCGACCGAGAAGATCTTGATGATCTGGTTCTGCTCCAGATTGATCAGGCCGAGCGTCGCGTCGAGCAGGAAGTTGATCTTGCCCGAGAGGAAGGCGGAGTGATCGCCGAGCGAGGTCGCGTCCCGCTGCAGAAGCTTCAGCCGCTGGCGCATTTCCTTCGGCAGCTTGCGGTCGACGCCGTCGAGTGCGCCATAATAGGCGACGACACGGGAGACGCTGACCAGGCTTTCGCGGGTGATGGTGATGAATTCGCCCTTCTGACCGATCGCGCGGATCAATTCCTGCAGGTCGCGCTGTTTCTTGTTGGCCTTGGAGGCCTTGGCGGCGAAGACGTCGCGGGAGATCTGGTCGATATCGTTGCCGAGCCGTTCCAGCGTATCCGCCATGCGATCGATGATCGCTTCGATCAGGCCAGTCATGATCAACTCGCCGGTTGCCGAATGCAGGCCCATGCCGTTCGCCTTGCGGGCACGCGCCATGAAGGCGTCGAACGGGCGGGGCTCGGAGTGGCGCACGGTGACGAGGACATGGCCCTTGACGATGAAGGTGACCGGCACCTTGAGCGGCGTCCCGGCATCCGGCCGGGTCAAGACGGTCATGGTCATGAACTCGGCACCGTCTTCCTGGTAGAGCCGGGCGGAGAGCTCGATGTCCTCCATCTCGTCCATGGTGGGCACGACGATGCCGAGGCATTCGCCGACTTCACGCTCTTCCTCAGCCGTCGGGCTGATCAGGTCGTACCAGACGACGGTCTGCTTGCGCTCTGCGGCAGGCTGCCCGACGAGTGAGGGCTCTGGCGGCGCGGATGCTGCGGTCAGTTCGTTTGCGGCCTCTTCCACCGGCTCGTCGACGACGGCGGGGACAAGGCGGTCGATGTCATAGGCGTGGATACGCAGCATGACGGCTCCTTTTCGGACCATCGGGTCCCCGGAGCGCGTATCCCGTTTTTCAAAGGATCAGAGCCCCGAGGCGGCAGGTCTATGTAATGACGTCGAACTTCGACTGTCGGGGTTCATCTCAATTGTCCTTTGAAATAGGGCAGTCCGAACGGGTGCCCCTTCACGGCGTGAAATGTGCCTCAACCGACCAAAAGTCAAACGGTTTTTTCGCGCCGCAATCGCCGCTCGCAGAGCTTTGATCGCATTGCAGCAGCGGTTCCGTTTGTGCATTATTAATAACTAATATATAAGCTCGGAGACCTGCCCCTCGTAGCTCAATGCCAGAGCAGTTACCGCGTTTGTAGCAGGTCCAGATTCAATTCCTCGGCGGGGGCACCAACACCTCTGCGAGCGTCACAGATCCCCCTCGATCTGGCAATGTTGCGAGTGCCAATCGACAAAAGGCCGCCGGTATAACAGGAACCGGCGGCTTTCTTGTTCCTACACATTTCAGATAAGTGCGTACATTTGCACGGATTAAATAAAACTCTCAAGTAAACATGTTCGCATCTCAAATGTATAACTTCTTATTTACTGATTCATCTCAACAAAGGTCTTCCCATATTCGAAAAAAATATTAGAATTTCCGCAAAACAATCAAAAATCTGATCACAGAAATTGAAAAGCCGCCGGTCTACAGGAGCCGGCGGCCTTCTTGTGTCGGTTACCTACCGAATGGATCAGACGAACTGACTGAGGCCCGGCACCGAGGCGATGACGGTATCGACGGTCTCGTCGCCGGCATGTTCGCGGGCGACCGCCATGGTCTCCTTGGCAAGTGCCGTGATCTCGCCCATGCCGAGCCCCTGGCTCATCAGCTGCTGGCCGAGCGCCATGACGCCACCGCCGAAGCTTGCCATCAGGCCGCCGAGCAGGCCGCCGCCACCGGCGCCCTCGCCGTTGAACTGGGCAACCAGTTCCGGCGCGCCGGGGATCGCTTCGATCATCCGCGCCACCGCGCCGTCATCCGCCTCGCGCTGCAGGAAGCCGAGCATCATGCCGATCGCCTTTTCCGCGACATCGGGTGCAAGGCCGACATTATCGGCGACGCGGGAAACGAGTTCGTTCATCAGAGGTGTCTCCTCGAAAATCTGACGTTAACGTCAACGTAATACACATTCGGCTGGAATATGGCCAGCGGCGGAACCTTGTTATTCACGGGCAAGGGATGATCGCGCAAGGTCTAATCTGGCTATGCCTGGTCAATCGCTCGCCCGCCCCAGCGTATCGGCCATATAGGCGCCGCGCTCGCCCATCGGTTTCGGACGGCCGGTGGTACTGTCCTTCGCCGTCTGGTGCTCGAGCTCGGCATTGATCTCGGCGCCGACGATGACGATGATCGCCGAAATCCAGGTCCAGACCATGAAGCCGATCAGGGCGCCAAGCGTGCCATAGGTGGCGTTGTAGTCGGCGATGTTGGAAAGATAGTAGGAGACGCCGAGCGAAGCGGCGAACCACAGGATGGTGGAAAAGGCCGCACCCCATGTGAGCCAGCGGACCTTGGCCGGCTCACGGCTCGGGCCGAAGCGGTAGAGTGCCATGATGCCGATCCCGACGAAGACCATCATGATCGGCCAGCGGGCAAAGCGGATGATCAGCTCCGCCCATCGATCGAGCCAGAGATAGTTGAGCACGGCCGGCACCACGCCCATGGCAAACAGGATGACCACCGCGATCACGAAGGCACCGAGAGTGAAGACGAGCGAGGCGACATTGAGCCACAGCAAGCTGCGCTTCTCGTTCTCGCCATAGGCGACGTTCATCGCCTCGAACAGCGCCTTGATACCGTTATTGGCACTCCATATCGCCAGCGCCAGGCCGCCGACAAGGCCGATCGACAGCGTCGCGCCGCGCTCGGACGACAGCGCCCTCACTTGATCGAGGAAGATGTTCAAGGCATCGGCCGGCATGACGCTGCTCAGGGAGGCGATGCGCTCGGCAATGGTGGCGGGATCGGCGAGGAAACCGTAGATCGAGACGAGCACGCTCGCGGCTGGAAACAGCGCCAGCAGCAGGTAATAGGTGACCCCGGCGGCGATCAGCGTCACCCGATCCTCCGTGACGGCGGAAAACACGCGCCAGAAGACATCCATCAGGCCACGCGCAGGAATTTCCGCCGGCGTGTCCGCCGCCCGGCCCCGCTCCGTCCCTGCCTTGCCGCCCTCGCCTTCCGCTGCATCGCCGCTGATCGTCATAGCGCCCTCTTTTCAGGCGGTTGCCGCTTTCCGTTCGTCTGCAAAACCGTTGCCCCTCCCCGCGGGCCATCTTATAAGCATTTGACAACAAACGCCGCGAGGGAGCGCATAGTTGCATGACGGACGAGACGGGTAAGCTCTTCATCGGCGGCAGCCGCAAGCCGGACGACACGCTGAACAAGGCGGAATATCTGGACCTCAAGTTCGGCAACCGCCACGGCCTGGTCACAGGCGCGACCGGCACCGGCAAGACGGTGACGCTGCAGATCCTCGCCGAAGGCTTTTCAAAGGCCGGCGTTCCGGTCTTCGCGGCCGACATCAAGGGCGATCTTTCCGGCGTTGCGGCCAAGGGCGAGGCGAAGGATTTTCTGCTGAAACGCGCCGAGCAGATCGGCCTGCAGGATTACGATTTCGAACAGTTCCCGGTGATCTTCTGGGATATCTACGGCGAGAAGGGCCACCGCGTCCGCACGACCATCGCCGAGATGGGGCCGCTGCTGCTTGCGCGGCTGATGAATGCGTCGGAGCCGCAGGAAGGAGTCTTGAACATCGCCTTCAAGCTTGCCGACAAGGCCGGCTTGCCGCTGCTCGACCTGAAGGACCTGACCTCGCTTTTGAACTACATGGCGGAAAATGCCGGCGAGCTTTCCAAGGAATTCGGCCTGATCTCCAAGGCCTCGGTCGGCTCGATCCAGCGCGCATTACTGGTTCTGGAACAGCAGGGCGCCGAGCATTTCTTCGGCGAGCCGGCGCTGAAGATCTCCGATATCATGCGGACGAACCCGAATAACGGTTACGGCCAGATCTCGATCCTTGCCGCCGACAAGCTGATGATGAACCCGCGTCTTTACGCGACCTTCCTCCTCTGGCTTCTCTCGGAACTGTTCGAGGAGCTGCCGGAAGTGGGCGACCCGGACAAGCCGAAGCTGGTCTTCTTCTTCGACGAGGCGCATCTTCTGTTCGACGAGGCGCCAAAAATCCTGATCGACCGCGTCGAACAGGTCGTGCGCCTGATCCGCTCGAAGGGCGTCGGCGTCTATTTCGTCACCCAGAACCCGCTCGACGTGCCGGAAACGGTGCTGGCCCAGCTCGGCAACCGGGTGCAGCACGCGCTGCGCGCCTATACGCCGCGCGAACAGAAGGCGGTGAAGACGGCGGCCGACACGTTCCGCCCCAATCCGGATTTCGACTGCGCAACCGCGATCACCCAGCTCGGCACCGGCGAGGCGCTGGTCTCGACGCTGGAAGCCAAGGGCGCGCCTTCGATGGTGGAGCGCACCCTGATCCGCCCGCCGGCCGGCCGCATCGGGCCGCTGACGGATGAGGAGCGTCAGGGCGTGATGGATCGCAGCCCGGTTCTCGGCGTCTACGACGAGGATATCGATCGCGAAAGCGCCTTCGAAATGCTTGCCTCGCGCGCAAAGCAGGCCGCGGATGCAGCCGCGGCCAGGAATGCGCAGGACGAACTCGAGCCCGCCCCGCCCGCAGGCTCGGGCGAGACGACCGGCTGGACCTTGCCGGGCTTTGGCGACAAGGACGAGGACGAGCCTCGTGGCCGCAAGACCGTCGGCCGCTCCGGCTACCAGCGCGAGACGATCGTGGAGGCGGCGATGAAGAGCGTGACGCGCACGGTCGCCACACAGCTTGGCCGGGCACTGGTGCGCGGCATATTGGGCAGCCTCAAGCGCTGATTGCCGCCGCGCAACACGAACATATACCCGCAGTTGCCGCAACTGCGGGTTTTCTCCTGTGATGTGAAAATAGTTGGTGATTCAAGGCATTATAGAGACGTTGCCTTAACCCCTCGCCTTTAAGGATGCCGCCCGTATTCCCGTGACTTGATTGCACGAGCGAGGCGCCAGTGAAGCGTTCAGGGGTCATAGCCCAAACCATCATCCTCGCCGTCGTCGGGGTGCTTCTCCCGTTATCCGCCACCATCTATGCCGCCTGGACCCTTTCGGCGAAGACCGAAGAGGATCGGCTGATGGACATTGCCCATCAGGCCGTGACCCGCACCGAGAGGTCGATCCTGAATGCCGCCGGGGTCCTGCGCGGGATCGACGGAAACAGCAGCTTCACAGCCTGCTCGGACGCCCATATCGCCGAAATGCGGCGGCTGACGGTCAATTCGCGCGGCGTCAAGGAAATCGGCTATCTCGATGACGGCGTGCTGAAATGCACGTCCTGGGGCCTGGTGACCAAACGGATCGAAAAGCTCAAGGCCGATTTCACCATCGGCGACGATATCGAGGCCTGGGTGTCCGTGCCGCCGCTGTTCAGCGGCGCCGACCCGATGACGGTCGTCCAGGTGGGCAAGCACAATGCGCTGATCGACCCGATCCGCCCCATCGACCTTCTGGCAGACGCCCATATCCGCATCGCCATCATCGCGCCGAACGGCGCCCAGGCCGCCAATCTCAACGGCATGGCTTCGGCCGACACGGAGCGGCTTGCCAGGAAAGGCAGCAGCGGCCTGGAGAACGACCATGTCTATGCCATTGCCTCCGAGGCCGGCTGGACCGCCATCGCCGTCAACCAGCAGGACGAGCTTCTGGAGCATTTCCAGGGCCAGCTCTTGGTCTTCCTGCCCTTCGGCGCCTTTGCCGCGCTGTTCATCGTCGTGCTCGTCGTGCGCATGTCGCGCAAGCGGCTGTCGCCGCTCAGCGAATTGCAGATCGCGGTGCGCAATCGCGAATTCATCGTGCATTACCAGCCGATCGTCGAACTGGCGACGGGACATTGCGTCGGCGCAGAAGCGCTGGTGCGCTGGAAACGGCCGGACGGCAGCCTGGTGCGCCCCGACCTGTTCATTCCGCTTGCCGAACAGAGCGGCCTGATCCAGCCGATCACCGACCAGGTGATCGACGCGGTCGTGAAGGATCTGAACGAGCTTCTGGTGCAGCACCGCGCGCTGCATGTGGCGATCAATTTCTGTGCCGAGGACATCCGGACCGGCCGCATTCTCGAAACGGTCGAGAAGCGGATCAGCCGCACCGGCATCGAAAACCGGCAGATCTGGATGGAAGCGACCGAACGCGGCCTTCTCGACATTACCGAAGCGAGCAAGACGATCGCCGAGGCCCGCACACGCGGCCACAAGGTGGCGATCGACGATTTCGGCACCGGCTATTCGAGCCTGCAATATCTGCAGAGCCTGCCGCTCGATGCTCTGAAGATCGACAAGTCCTTCATCGACACGATCAACAAGCAGACCGCCACCAGCTCCGTCGTGTCCTACATCATCGACATGGCCAAGGCGTTGAAGCTCAGTGTAGTTGCCGAAGGGGTGGAGACGAAGGAACAGGCGGACTACCTGATCGAACACGGCGTCGAGTTTGCCCAGGGCTGGTATTACAGCAAGCCGATGCCAGCCGACCTGTTCATCGCCTACGTGCATTCCGACCTGCAGCGCCAGGCCAGCAAGATCGTGCCGCTGCGGCGCGCGCATCGCGGACGCCGCTGAGACAGGCCGACCGGCAGGCGCAGGACATGAGAGTGCCCCGCGCCTTCCTTTCCCATCACAATGATCAGCGCTTCGGTGCCACGAGGCAGAAGAAGGCGCCCTGCGGGTCGGTGGCCTGGACGATCCAGCTGTCGCCGGGAACCGGCATAGGGCCGTTGACGACCTGGCCGCCACCCGCCTTGACCCGCTCGATCGCAGCATCGATTGCCTCAACGTTGAAATAATAGCTCCAGCACGGGATCGGCACGCTCTGCGGTTTCGTCATCATGCCGCCGATCACCTCTCCGCCATGAGCGAAGATGCGGTAAGGGCCCATTTCGCCCATGTCGAAATCGTGGTCCTTGGTCCAGCCGAAGATTTTCGAATAGAAATCGAAGGCCTCGTCGACATTGCCGGCGTAAAGCTCGCGCCAGCCGACATTGCCCGGATCGTTGGGGCCGAGTTCGCGCGGCGGATTTTCCGGCGGGATCGGCGTCATGATGCAGATCACCGCGCCATGGGGATCGGCGACGACCGCGAAACGGCCGACGCCGGGAATATCATCCGGTTCGCGCTGCACGCGGCCGCCGAGTGAGACATAATCCTTGCATGTCTGGTCGACATCATCGACGGCGACATAACCGGTCCAGTTCGGCGGCAGCTCGCCTTCCAACTCCGGCGGAAAAACCATCATGCCGCCGATGCCGGGGCAATTGTCACCCTCGCCCATCTCGAACAGATAGTAGGGCGGCATATCTTCACCTCCGCCGGGCATGGACATTTCGTTGATCTTCCAGCCGATCACCGACGTGTAGAAATCACCGGCGGCCCTGGTGTCGGTGGTTATCAGCTCGCACCAGATGAACTTGCCGTGCGTGGATGACCGGTTTTCTGAAACTGTCTGCAGCATATTGCTCTCCTCTCCTCGATGTCGCTGTCGCTGTCGCGCCGAAGCTTCAGCCCCGGGCCGCGTGTTGGCGGGTGTAGTGAATGTCCTGAAATGTCTTCCAGCTGCCATCCGGTTGCCTCGTGGCGGAGGTGAAGAGCCGGTGGTCGTCGTCCTCGAAGACGATCTGTTCGCGGTATTCAACGGTGCCACCGCTGCCTTCGAAATCCGGCCCGGTGGTGTAGAGGCTCAGCGTGTTACCATCCTCGGAGAGATTACCCTCATACGTCCAGAGCATGCCCATCATCGTGCCGATCCATGTGCCGACATACTTGCCTTTTTCGGGATCGTAACCGACCGTCAGGATGGTCTTCGCCCAGCCGCCGGGCGTATCTCCCTCGCCTTCGGCGACATACCACATGCCGTCCAGCGAACGGCAGGTTTCGGTCCAGCGGGCATCAGGGCCGGTCATCGAGGACTTGACGTCCCAGGTGCCGACCATGCGCTCCAACGCGAAATGTTCGGGCTGGGGCTTATACATCTCTGCTGCGCTCATCGTTCTCTCCCTTCGGGTTCGAGCAGGTGGGCGGGTGCGGCGAGCCGGTCTCAGCTCTTCCGATGGTAATGCGCTTCCATGAACTGTTTCCAGCTGCCGTCCGCCTGCCTGGCGGCGGAGGTGAAGGTGCGGTGGTCGTCGCTGAGGAACGTAACCCGCTCGCGATAGTCGGCCATGCCCTCGCCGCTCATCGACGGGCCGGTCGTATAAAGGCTGAGCGTCTTGCCGTCGGGCTCGACATCGCCTTCATAAACCCAGAGATAGTCCATCATCGAGCCGAGCCAGGTACCGACATATTTGCCCTTGGCCGCATCGAAGCCCAGCGTCAGCATGGTTGTCGCGGGGCCTTCATCGCCCGGCATATCGCCATTGCCTTCGGCGACGATCCAGAGGCCGTGCAGCGAACGGACATCCTCCACCCACGGAACGCCGGCGCTCATTTCCGAGGTGACGTCCCAACTGCCGACCAACTTTTCCAGGAAACCGTGCTCTGCGCGCGGCTTCGCCATGACCATGGTCATATCTTCCTCCCTGAAGTTTTTCGACCCTACGCCGCCTCAATGGCAGCAGGATGAAGACCCGCTTTCGGGCTTCTGTTCGTATTCATCGTGGCGCTTGACGAAGTTCATCGTCTGCTCTTCGTTGCGGCCGAAAGGCGCGCGGTCGAGCAGCATCAGCGTGCCGATCGCCTCCTCCGATCCCCGCGCATAGGTGGAATAGGTGTGGAAGACCTCGCCCGCCTCGCTCCTGTAGAAGGCTGACAGACCGGGCAGTTCTTCGTAGCCCTCGCTCGGCGGGATTTCGCGGAAATTGTAGGTGATCGCCTCGCCCTTCATGTCGTCCTCGGTGAAGGAGACGTGGAAGTCGAAATTGAAGTCGTTGCCGCTGGCGGAGACCCAGGGAAAATGCCAGCCCATACGCTCCCTGTAGCCCTCGATCTCTGCCAGCGTGCCGCGCGAAACGGCGACCAGCGTGACGTCGTGATTGTTGAGATGCGCAAGCGTGCCGTCGAAATGATCGGCCATGAAGGAGCAGCCAACACAGCCCTCCTTCCAGCCGGGACCAAACATGAAATGATAGATCAGCAACTGGCTGCGGCCGTCGAAAAGTTCGGCAAGCGTCTTCCTGCCCGTCGGCGTATCGAAGACGTAATCCTTCTCCACCTTCACCCAAGGCAATTGGCGGCGCGCCGCGCGCACCTTGTCGCGCAGCCGCGTCTCTTCCTTCTCGAGCGCCAGAAGCTCTCGGCGCCTTGCAAGCCATTCATCCTGGGAAACGGCGGGATTTTTCGAGATCGTGGTGACATCCATGTCTTCGGCCTCCTCTTCCTTGACAGATTACGTTGATATCAACATGATTATCCCATGCTGTCAAATCTCGATTCGGTTCCGTTCTCCACCACCCTGCATGTGCGCGACACGTGCCTGTGCTTGCATGTGCAGCGGGCAGCACGGGCGCTCGCCCGTCGGTTCGACGTGGCGATGAAGCCGATCGGGCTGAACAACGGCCAGTTCTCGCTGATGATGTCGCTGAACCGTCCGGTACCGGCGACGATGAAATCCGTCTGCGACCTGCTCGCCATGGACCGCACGACGCTGACGGCGGCCCTCAAGGTGCTGGAGCGCCGTGGCCTGGTGAAGAGCGATGTGGATCCGAAGGATCGTCGTGGCCGGTTGCTGACCTTGACCGACGCGGGCATGGCGATGCTGTCTGCCGCCGTGCCGATCTGGACCCGCGTCCATGCCGAGATCGATCAGGAACTCGGCGATGACGGCTCTCTCGCCATACGCGAATCCCTTTCTGCAATTCGCTGAAAACAAGAGAATAAAAGCGTATTTTCAGATGCGTGGAAACATTGAACAGTTTGTGTACGAAATAGTACATACATTCCCTTGCAATTTCGTCGCAGGCGGCATTATACCGCAGCGCGGGCATCACAAATGCCCGTGGCTGTCGCGCATTGGGAGGGTGTGGCTGGCCTAGACGAAGTCCTCGAGAGGACGCTCCCGACCCGCCGGTCATAGATGATCGGCCCGCCGCCGGCGTCCTTCGACAGAAGCATGGTAGGCGCATCTTGAACCTCTATTCCGCTCCTGACGTCACTCCCGGGGATTTCGGCTGTCGACATTGTCGAACCCGAAACTGGAGCTAGAAATACCCATGGAAACCTCTCGAAGCGCCCTCTCCGCGATCGCCAAGACCTGGCTGTTCGTGCTTGGCGCCGTCCTCGTCCTCGCGGGCCTGTTCTTCGCCATCGGCGGGGGCAAGCTCGTCATGCTCGGCGGCAGCTGCTACTTCCTGCTGGCCGGCATCGCCATCATCGCAGCCGGCGTGCTGACCATCCTGCGCAAGCCGTCCGGCGCGCTTCTCTTCGGCCTCGTCACCATCCTCACCGCCATCTGGGCCGTATGGGATGCGGGCCTCAACTTCTGGCCGCTGATCTCGCGCCTGCTCGCCTTCGGCGTCGGTGCGACCGTCGTGGCGCTCAGCTTCCCGCTCCTGCGCAGGGCCGCCGGCAGGACACCGGCCTATCTGCCGTCCTTCCTTGTCGCCGCGGTGCTTGCCGTCGCTTCGGCTGCCGGTTTCGCGGGCATGTTCGTGCCGCATCCGACCGTTGCCTTCACCGGCACGCCTGCGCCCCTCACCCCGGTCGATCCGGCCAAGGAGCAGAAGAACTGGGAAGCCTATGGCAATACCAATGGCGGCTCGCGCTTCGCAGCGCTCGACCAGATCACCCGCGACAACGTCAAGGACCTGACGGTTGCCTGGACCTACCGGACCGGCGATACGCCGATCAGCCCCGGTGGCGGCGGCGCGGAAGACCAGCTGACCCCGTTGCAGGTCAATGACCGCGTGTTCCTCTGCACCCCGCACAACAACGTCATCGCTATCGATGCCGACACGGGCAAGGAGATCTGGAAGAACGAGATCAACGCGAAATCGTCCGTGTGGATGCGCTGCCGCGGTCTTGCCTATTTCGATGCCGCCGCTCCGCTCGCCCAGCCGACGATCGACGGTTCGACGCCGGTCACGCCCGTGACGGTTGCCGAAGGCGCGCTTTGCCAGCGCCGCATCATCATGAATACCATCCAGGCCGAGCTGATCGCGCTCGATGCCGATACCGGCGCCTTCTGCCCGGACTTCGGCAACAATGGCCGTGTCGACCTGAAGATCGGCCTCGGCGATGCACCCGATCCGCAATACGTCCTGACCGCGGCACCGACGGTTGCCGGCACGACGATCATCATCGGCGGCCGCATTGCCGACAACGTCCAGACCGACATGCCGGGCGGCGTGATGCGCGGCTTCGACGTCGCGACCGGCGCGTTGCGCTGGGCATTCGACCCGGGCAACCCGACGGTCAACACTGCGCCGGAAGACGGCCAGACCTACAAGCGTTCGACCCCGAACGTGTGGGCGGGCACCTCCTATGACGCGGCGTCCAACACCGTGTTCCTGCCGGTCGGCAGCCCGTCGGTCGACCTCTATGGCGCGACCCGCACCGAACTCGATCACAAGTATGGTGCATCCATGCTGGCGCTCGACGCCACGACCGGTCGCGAGAAGTGGGTCTACCAGACGGTCCACAACGACCTGTGGGACTTCGACGTACCGATGGCGCCGTCCTTCGTCGACTTCCCCAAGGCTGACGGCACGACCGTTCCGGCCCTCGTGTTCGGCACGAAGGCCGGCCAGATCTGGGTACTCGACCGCGCCACCGGCCAGCCGCTGACCAAGGTCGAGGATGTTGCGGTCAAGCCCGGCAAGATCCCGAACGAGCCCTACGCTCCGACCCAGAAACTGTCCGTCGGCATGCCGCAGATCGGCGCCCAGACGCTGACCGAAAGCGACATGTGGGGTGCGACCCCGTTCGACCAGCTTCTGTGCCGCATCTCCTTCAAGGGGATGCGTTACGACGGCGTCTACACGGTGCCGGGCACAGACCTGGCCCTCAACTTCCCCGGCTCGCTCGGCGGCATGAACTGGGGCGGCGTTTCCACCGATCCCACGACGAACACCGTTTTCGTCAACGACATGCGTCTCGGCCTGTGGATCCAGATGAAGGAAGCCGCCCCGACGACCGCCGTCAACAGCGGTTCGGAAGCCACCAACACGGTCATGGGCGTCGTGCCGATGAAGGGCACGCCCTATGCCGTCGACAAGAACCGCTTCCTGTCGGCTCTCGGCATTCCCTGCCAGGAACCGCCTTTCGGTTCGCTGACGGCGATCGACATGACGACGCAGAAGATCAAGTGGCAGGTGCCGCTCGGCACGGTGGAAGACACCGGTCCGTTCGGCATCAAGATGGGTGTTCCGATCCCGATCGGCATGCCGACGATCGGTGGCTCGCTCGCCACCCAGGGCGGTCTCGTCTTCTTCGCCGCCACCCAGGACTACTATCTGCGCGCCTTCGACTCGGCCACGGGCAAGGAAATCTGGAAGGCCCGCATGCCCGTCGGCAGCCAGGGCACGCCGATGACCTACAAGTCGCCGAAGACCGGCAAGCAGTATGTCGTCATCTCGGCCGGCGGTGCCCGCCAGTCGCCCGACCGAGGCGACTACGTGATCGCCTACGCGCTGCCGAACTGATCATCGGTTCGCCACAAATGCTCGAAATGCCCGGCCATGCGCCGGGCATTTTTCGTTTGAACAGCTGCGCAAAACCCCGCTCAAAAAAAGTTTATCGCAGGAACCGCCCTGCCCTGCCTGGTGAAATTATTTTCAAGATCGCCTGATCACTTCGATTGCTGCACCGCACCTCGAAATTGCTGCAATGCAGCTTAATTTCGAAACTGCGCATTTAAGCGAGTGAACGAGGAAGCTTTTCATGGTCTTACCCCAGTCCGCCCGTCTGCACCGCATGCTCGGCTATATCGGATGGCCGCTTGCTCTTCTGTTTCTCTGGGACCTGGCCGTCACGCTGGCCTATGTCTACCTCCCCCACCCCTGGCTCAACCTGCCCGTTCTGCCGATGAGCCTGCTCGGCTCGGCGCTCGCCCTGTTTCTCGGCTTCCGCAACAACAATGCCTATAACCGCTGGTGGGAGGCCCGCACGCTGTGGGGCGCGATGGTGAATGCCTCGCGCTCATTCGCCCGCGAGGTCTATTCGCTGATCGACGACCGGCCGGAGAGCCGTCACCTGCGCCGCACGCTGGTAACGCGCCAGATCGCCTATGTGCATGCCCTGCGCTGCCATCTGCGCAGCCAGAAATCCTGCGAGGAGATCGATGAATTTCTGCCCGAGGATGAAGCGGAAAAGGTGCGCGGCTTCAACAACACGCCGAACGCGATCTTGAACGGCAGCGCGGCGATGCTGGCGGAAGCCGAGAGCAAAGGCTGGATCGACAGCTATCGTCGGATCCAGATCGAAAGCCTGCTCGTCGACATGAGCAATGCGCAGGGTGGCATGGAGCGGATCAAGAACACGCCGTTGCCGCGCGAATACGCCTATTATCCGACGCTGTTCGTACATGCCTTCTGCATTCTCCTGCCGATCGGCCTCGTCGATACGCTGACGATCTACACGCCGCTTGCCTCCACCGTGGTCGGCTTCATGCTGCTTGCCATGGACAGGATCGGCGCCGACCTCCAGGACCCGTTTGCCAACCGCGCCCATGACGTGCCGCTGTCCTCGATCTGCCGTACGATCCAGATCGATCTCGAACAGCTGATCGGCAAGCCCAAGCCGGCAACGCCGCTCAAGCCGGTCGGGAATGTTCTTTGGTAATCTTGCAAGGAAAAACGCCCGGCTTCGTGCCGGGCGTTCTGTTTGATCCGTGTCTTTCCGTTTCGTTCAGGCAGCCTCGGTCTTTGCGAAATCCGTCGAGACGGAGATGCTGCGGAAACGTTCCAGAATGGCTTTGTCGGAAGCGATCTTGGCTTCGATGGCGGCGACCGTGTCGCTGCCGAGCGGCAGGCGGACAGGCGGGTTCTCCATGTCGACGAAGTCGATGAGCACCGAGGCAAGACGGTCCGGATTGCCCGGCTGGTTGCGGCTGATGACCTTTGCCTTTTCACGCACCGCGCCCCGAGGTCTGCGCGTAGTCTTCGATCACCACCGGGCTGGTGGAAAGCGAGTTTCCCTCCAGGAAATCCGTGCGGAAATAGCCGGGCTCGACGGCGGTGGCATGGATGCCGAGCGGCGCGACTTCATCAGCCAGCGCTTCGGTCAGGCCTTCCACGGCAAACTTTGCAGAGGAATAGACGCCAAAGCCGGCAGCACCGCGATATCCGCCGACCGACGAGAAGTTGAGGATATGGCCGGCGCGCTGGCGGCGCATATGGGGCAGCACGGCGCGGGTGACGGAAAGAAGACCGAAGACATTGGTGCGGAAGATCGCTTCGACTTCCTGCCCGGTTGCTTCCTCGACCGCGCCGAGCAGGCCGAAGCCGGCATTGTTGACGAGAACGTCGATGCGACCGAAAAGGGTGACGGCGGCTCTTGCGGCCTCATGGGCCTGGGCCTCGTCGTTGACATCTAGTGCGACGGGCAGAAGGTTGGGATGATTGCCGAGGCGCTCGATGACCGTCTGCGGGTTGCGGGCAGTGGCAACGACATTGTCGCCCTTGGCGAGCGCCTTTTCGGCGATGAGAGCACCAAAACCGCGGGATGCTCCAGTGATGAACCATGTACGCATGAGAATCTCCTATTTGTCATCTGAGACGTCGAAGCCGTCGACCACCGGCGGCTTGAGGAGAGTTCTACGCCCGGAACGTTCCTGAGATAATCGACTCGATTGTCCTCGGCTTAGTGAATACAATTCAGCAATGCGGATCATTGCCCCTACCGACCTGACACCCTTCCTGGCGCTTGCGCGGCACAAGAGCTTTCGGCGCGCAGCCGACGAACTCGGATGCACGCCGTCGGCACTCAGCCATGCGATGAAGGCGCTGGAAGAGCGGATGGACCTGCGCCTGTTCAACCGAACGACCCGCAGCGTGGCGCTGACGGAGGCCGGAGAACGCTTGCTTGCCCGCGTGGCGCCGGCCTTCCGCGACATCGAGGATGCGCTCGATGACCTCAACAATTTTCGCGGCACGCCTGTCGGGCGGCTGAGGATCAACGCATCACGCCCCTCGGCGCGCATGGTGCTCCTACCGCTCGCCGCGCGCTTTCTTGCAAACCATCCACGCATCGGCATCGAGATCGTCATCGACAACGAGTTCGTCGACATGGTTTCGGAGGGTTTCGACGCCGGCGTGCGCTTCGGCGAGACGGTCGCGCAGGACATGATCGCCGTGCCGATCGGGCCGAGGCAAAGAACCGCGATCGTCGCCACGCCGGACTTTTTCGAAACCCATGCGAAACCGACGACACCCGAACAGCTGAAGTCCCTGCCCTGCATCGGCTACCGTTTCGGCTCCGGCCGGCTTTATGCCTGGGAGTTCGAGCGCGGCGGCGTGGAACTTTCCGTCGAGGTGGACGGCCCGCTTGTCCTCGACGATCAGGACATGATGGTGGATGCGGCACTTCTGGGCAGCGGCATCGCCTTCACCTTCGAGGATCAGATAAAGGATCTGGTGAAAGAAGGTAGGCTCGTGCGCGTGCTGGAGGACTGGTGTCCATATTATTCCGGCTTCTATCTCTACTATCCGAGCCGCCGCCAGATGCCGGCGGCGCTGAGAGCGTTCGTCGATTTCGTCAGGGCTTGATGGTGCGGCAAGTTTGCAGGCCTCGGCTGCAAGGTGGCCATGAACTTGTTTAGAACACATTGGCCTCCTATGTAGCTGTCATCGGCATTGCTGATGAGCGCTGAAAACCTTCGCCGCTCGCAAATGCCGCCGCTGCTTCAGCTTTTGACCATGGATGTACCGGCACTGGTTGATAAGGCAGCGATGAGAGAGGTCGGAGCAATATAGCCCCGGCCTTTTTTCGTCTCTCGGCTACCCCGAAAGAAACCCATGAACAAAAAAGATCCGCAGTTGCTGCTCAAGCGAGCAGTGCGACAGCACGCGAATACGAGTGGGGGCGGCCATCTCGGCGGCACCAATCACGGGCAGGGTTACGACGCCAAGACAACGTCCGGCGCAAACGCACCGAAGCGCCGTAGCGGCAAGGCCTGATCCTCAATTCAAGCTTCGGAAAACCAGCGCCCCGCGGCTTCATCTGCGGGGCATTTTTTCTTTGTCTCACCCGCAGATCATAAATCATTTTGGAACAATTCCGTCGCTTGCGCGATGGTTAAGAAAGGAGTTTTCAATGGACAGGAAAATGGTAGAGGCCACAGTGAAGGTCGACGGCACCCGCATTCCGGTGGGACTGATGAACGTAGGCCAGGCACTGGAACTGCCGCGCGAAAGCGGCATGCGGTTCAGCCACCCGGACGGCATGGCCGGCGAAACGGAGCACCTGCTCACCCGTAACGAACTTGCTTCGCTGGTGGAGCAGAGGGCGTCTTAAAGTCCCGCTTCGATAAATTAGCATAATTCAAATCGGACAAGCGGACGGTTTGATGGTAGCTTTGCTTGTCGAAGAGAAACTCTCTCGGTTGAACCGTAAGGAGCCTGCCGTGAGTTCGGTCATACCCGTCGGTTTTTCCCTCGAATGGAGCTATCCGGTCATCGTCAGAGACGGCGAGATCAAGGATAGGTCCATTTGCGGCCCAAGGGCCGCGTTGAAATACCTGCACAATGATCTGACGATCCGTTCCGGCCGCACCTACTGGCGGGCGGTGGATGCGTGCAACGACGCGCTGCGATATCGCGGCGATATCGATGACGCCCGCAATTCCTTCATCGCCGCCTATGCCGAATGCATGACCAAGCTCAGCATTCACTGAGCCATTTTCCATCATTCGAGTTCGATGCTCACGCGGGCAGGAGCCCGGAACTGTCTTCTGCGGCAGCGCAGCTCATCAGATAATCAAGAACGTCGACCAGTCCGGTCCGCGTCCGGATCATGTCGGCCGGAACTGCGCCGAGAGCACGGTTGTGACGTCCAAGCCATGACCTTGCCGCCTCCTCTTCACCCACGCCCATGGCGTGGAGATTTCGAAACACGCCAATCAGCAGCAGCGCCCTTTCAAACGGCTCCGAGCCCTTTTCGAGCAGATGATCCAGACACTGCATGCGCTGGACGGACACCTCCTGCAGACCGAGAATTTCAGCCAGCGCATGATCATCGATGCCCAGCAGTGCCGCAGCCGTGGTAGCGGCCCTGGTCACGACCTGCATTTCGGAGACGACCGGGCGTGATCTTTCCTTGGGCATCGGGGTTGGCTGCGCTCATGTTCCAGCGGTTGAGGGTCCGGCCATTGTCGGGGCGAAGTCGCCGGCAAATTGCCTCGACGCATGGGCCTCCATAGCGTGCCCCGATCAAAAGCGCTATCGTCACCGCCGACGCGCCATTCCCGCATTTCGAGGACCGAGGATGCCTTCATCCGAACTGCTGATCGCATTCTTCCTGACGACTGCGGTGTTTGCCTATATCCCCGGCCCGGCCATGCTCTATGCAGCGGCCCAGACGCTGGCGCGCGGGCGGCGCGGCGGGCTTATGGCGACGCTCGGAATCCATATCGGATGCTACGTGCATGTGATCGCTGCAGCTGCCGGCCTGTCTATTCTCTTCCATGCGGTGCCGACGGCCTATCTCGCCGTCAAGCTGATCGGCGCGGGCTATCTGATCTGGCTCGGGATTTCGCTGTTTCGGGCTCGTGCAGGCGGAGACGCCGGCCTGCCCGCCCTGACGCAGAAATCAGCCCGGCGGGCATTCTGGAGAGTGTCAAGGTCGAGATCCTCAATCCGAAGACCGCGATCTTCTTCATGGCCTTCCTGCCGCAATTCGTCGATGCGTCGGCAAGCTTTCCGGTCTGGCTGCAATTCCTCATCCTGGGGGCGATCGTCAATCTGATCTTTTCCTCGGCGGACCTGGTTTGCGTGCTTCTGGCCGGCGCGATCCTCGGCCGCCTGAAGAGTTCCGGAACCGTCCAGCGGATGATGCAGCGCGCCGGCGGAACCATCCTGATAGGGCTCGGCACGCATCTGGCGCTGCAGCGCAACTGATCCGCCGTCAAACGCAAAACGGCTGGAGACCCTGAGGCCCCAGCCGCTTTGAAGGGTGTGCCGGAAAGCCGCCCGAAGCAGCTTTCCGCACGACTTGTGTCAGATCAGACGACGGTGACCGGAACTTCGGTCGAGGTGCGCATGGCGTGGCTGTAGGGGCATACGATATGCGCCTTGGCGACGAGGTCTTCAGCCTGCGCCTTGTCCATGCCCGGGATATCGACCGCGAGCGAGACTTCGATGCCGAAGCCGGTGCCGTCTTCGCGCGGGCCGATGCCGACGGTGGCGGTGACCTTGGCGTCTTCCGGGATCTTGACCTTTTCCTTGGCTGCTACGGCCTTCAGCGCGCCGAGGAAGCAGGCGGAATAACCGACCGAGAAAAGCTGTTCCGGGTTGGTGCCGGTTGCGCCGTCGCCGCCGAGCTCCTTCGGAACGGTGAGCGTGACGTCGAGAACGCCGTTTTCAGAAGCGCCATGGCCTGCGCGGCCGCCGGTGGCAGAACCCTTGGTGGTGTAGAGGATAGGCATGTCCATATTCCCTTCAAAATAGTTGAGTGCAATTCAATTGCGCACAATAGACTTACGCACATTGCATTCCATCGTCAAGCCTGCGAGAATGAATTATGGGAAAGATAGAGCACAGTTCGATGAAGACAGGGGTTTCGCGCCGGAAAAACTCACCCGCCAACACCATTCCCGGCATGGCCGCCGGACTGGATGCGATGCTGTGCTTTGCCATTTACGGGGCCGCGCACGCTTTTACCCGCGCCTACAAGCCGTTGCTCGAACCGCTCGGGCTCACCTATCCGCAATATCTGGTCATGATGGCGCTCTGGTCGGAGGACGGGCAGAAGGTGAAGACACTCGGCGACCGGCTGGGGCTCGATTCCGGCACGCTGTCCCCCCTTCTCAAGCGGCTCGAACAATCCGGCCTCGTCGCCCGCAAACGCGACCCGGAAGACGAGCGGCAGGTGAAGATCACGCTGACGCCGCAAGGCCTGGCATTGAAGGAAAAGTCCGACGGCGTGATGACCGCGATCGGCAAGGCGACGGGCTGCAGCCTGGACGAGGTTTCGGCGCTGAGGGAGGCGCTGGTGGGGTTGAAGGACAGACTGGAGGGGGCGGGAGACAAATAGGGTCTCAAACCATAGGAAGACAGCGGCCTATTCCCGCCTCCAATTGACGACAGCGAACGTCTTGGCGTTCTGCCGAGGCATGTTCAGAGGAGCACTTGTCAGCGTCATCCTGTCGCCGGATATGTCGCAAAATCTCACCTGATCGGTCCCCACCCAGGGTTCGAACCAGGCGATGTCAACGGTAGTGACAAGCCTATTGGGCGGCTCAACCCTGTAGTGCCCCGAATAGGCCAGCATCGAGCGGAAAGCATCTGCCTCATCGAGGCCGGCCTCGTGAGATACGCGTCGTTCCGACGTAATCATGGCGAACATGCGCCCGCCGGGGTCAAACATTACCGTTCCGGACGGGCGATCGCCCCAAGGCTGGGTTCGCTTGCCCGTTGCACAGTCCTCGACGTGAAAGGACTCGATAATCCAGACGCCGGCCAAATCTTCGGTCTGCATGGGCAACCTTCCAGTTAGCCTTTGCGACGACCCACATTAGCCCTGATCAAACGCCAGCGCGACAAGAAACGCTGGCGTCCGTGCTGTTCGGTCAGGCGATGCTTTTACTGCCACACGACCACCCGCGCCTTGTTCGGCACGCGGTCGTAGAGGTCGATGATGTCCTGGTTCATCAGGCGCACGCAGCCCGAGGAGACGGCCTTGCCGATGGAATTCCATTCCGGCGAGCCGTGCAGGCGGTAGAGCGTGTCCTGGCCATTCTGGAAGATGTAGAGCGCGCGGGCGCCGAGCGGGTTGGTCAGGCCCGGCGGCATGCCGCCGTTGGCGGCCGAATATTTGACCAGTTCCGGCTGGCGGGCGACCATTTCGTTCGGCGGGGTCCATTTCGGCCACTTCTGACGCCACTGGATGACGCCCTCGCCGCTCCAGGCAAAGCCCTCGCGACCGATGCCGACGCCGTAGCGCATCGCCGAACCGCCCGGCTCGACCAGGTAGAGGAAACGCGACGGGGTATCGACGACGATCGTACCGGGGCGTTCGCCGGTCGGGTCGACCACACGCTGGCGATAATAGCGCGGGTTGATCTTCTGATACGGGATGGCCGGAATGACATAACCGCCGTCGACCACCGTGCCGTACATCTGCGCGGCATCCGAATCGCTGCCGCCAAGCATGTCGGGCAGACGCAGGCCGGCGCCTTCGCGATAGGAAATCACGGTTCCGCCGGAGCCGGGCGTGGTCGAAGCACAGCCGGCAAGCGCCGACGCGGCACCTACGCCGAGAGCTGACAGAAAGCCGCGGCGGGAGAGAGAATTGTCGAAGATCATGTCAGGAAGAACCATTCGAGAGGGACACGTTGACGCAAAGCTTAATCGAACGATGTCGAAGACGAAAGGTTCCCATCGACCATGCTCGCCTCTGAACAGATAGGGCTGCGATAAATCCGCAACTATCACAAATGCGACACGGCCGCTCACGGACGCGGGAGCAGCGCGTGGAATGCCAATGTTTGCAGGAGGACCAAGGCTGCTCAGGCGACTTCGGAAGACGTTACATGACGACGATCGGCGTGCCGTTCGGGACGCGGTCGAAGAGGTCGATGACATCCTGGTTCAGCATGCGCACGCAGCCCGACGAGGTCGCCTTGCCGACGGACTGCCAGTCCGGCGTGCCGTGGACGCGATAAAGCGTGTCCTTGCCGTCCTTGTAGATGTAGAGCGCGCGGGCGCCGAGCGGGTTGTTGAGACCGGGTGTCGCGCCGCCCTGGGCGGCTGCAAACTGGCGCAGGTCCGGCTGGCGGTCGACCATGTCCTGCGGCGGGGTCCAACGCGGCCATTTCGCCTTGCGCTGGATGATGCCGCGGCCGGACCAGGCAAAGCCCGCCTTGCCGAGGCCTACGCCATAACGCATGGCCTTGCCGTTTGGCTGGACGAAATAGAGGTAATGGGCGCGGGTATCGACGACGATCGTGCCGGGCGCCTCGCTGGTCTGGTAGTTGACCTCGGCGCGGAGGAAGCGGGCGTCGACACGGGATACCGGAATGGCCGGCAGCGTGTGGCCGTCGTCACGCATCACGTCATACATCGTGCGATGCACGGGATTGGTGACCGGCAGGCCGTAGGTCTGGTGGAAATCGCTCGGGTAGAGCTGGCGCCGATGGGGAATGGCGCCGGGCATGGGCGGCGGCTGGTTCGTCGGCGGATCCTGATATTCCGGGACGGCGAAGACGGGCGCCGTCTCCTGCACGAAGACATCAGGGTTCATGCGGCTCGTATCGGTGACGAAGAGCGGCTGGCAGCCGGCAAGCGCAGTCGCTGCGGCGAGAACGGCGGCAAGGCCCGCGGTGCGGCGGTACGATGAAACGTTTTTCGGCATGGAGACCCACTTCGGCAGACATTATCTGCGGCCAATCTGGCAGGCCGCGCTGGCGCGAGGCTGGAGCGGACGGACGATCGCGGCACCAGGCACGACATCCCCGGCAGGTTGTAGATCTCCAACATGTTTAATCAAATTTAAATTCAGTGCGGCTAATTTTAGCACGACGGTGCCGGAGGATCAGCCGCGATGTGAGCGGCGACGACTGTCATGTATTCTTCCAGACGGCCATTCCCAAGCACAGCGGCAGCTTTTCGCATGACCCTGAGGGATTGCCCCTTCCCATAGGACGCGAAATGCAATTTCTCGAAAACGAAAGGATCCGCACGAAGATCGTGTCGGTAATCGCCCTGATGGGCGCGATCGCCTTTGCCGGCCTCGTTTATGTCAGCATGCAGTTCAAGAATGCTGATACCGGCTATTCCAACTTCATCACCCATGAAAGCATGGCCGCCACCCTGAACGCGCGCGCCACCGGCGGCCTCTTGCAGATGGGCCTGCAGCTCGGCCTGATGCTGGTCAACGATCCGGCCTCGCCGGAATTCGCCGCCGCCGTCAAGAAATACGAGGGCGACCGTGCGCTGATGAAGGAGCGCGTCGGCATGACCGCGCAGCTCGTGCCATCGCGTGGCCCCGCCGTCGAAGGCATGCTGAAGGCGATCGACGAATTCGACCAGCTCGGCATGAAGGTGATCTCGCTCGCCAAGGAAGGCCAGGCAATTCAGGCCCGCGCATCGATGCGTGAAGCCGGCGCCAAGGTCATGGAAGGCCTGCCGCTGTTTGCCAACGGCAATGACGAGCTGATGAAGGCCGTCGATACCGGCACCGCGGAACTTCGCAACGACACGAACAGCACGATCCTGACCGGCCTCGTGGCCCTCGGCGTGTCGCTGGTCGTGCTCATCATTCTCGGCCTCTTCGTCGCCTCGCGCGGCATCACCGGCCCGATCGCCCGCCTCAGCGCTCGCATGACGGAGCTTGCCGGCGGCGAGAACAGTCGCGAGATCCCGGGCCTTGCCCGCCGCGACGAGATCGGCACGATGGCGCAGGCCGTCCAGGTGTTCAAGGACAATGCGCTGAAGACCGAAGCGCTGGAGCGCGAGGCGGAAGCCCAGCGCAGCCAGACGGAAGAACAGCGCCAGCGCAATGCCGAACAGGAACGCGCCCGCGCCGAAGCCATGGCGGAAGCGACCAACGGTCTCGCCAGCGGCCTGAAGCATCTGTCGGCCGGCGACCTCTCCTTCCAGCTCGACCGTGCCTTCGCCCAGGATTTCGAAAGCCTGCGCGCCGACTTCAACGCCGCCGTCAGCCAGCTGCGCGGTACGCTCGGTTCCGTCGCCCAGGCGACCAGCTCGATCGATAGCGGTTCGCGCGAGATCAGCCAGAGTGCCGACGACCTGTCGAAGCGCACCGAACAGCAGGCCGCCTCACTGGAAGAAACTGCAGCCGCTCTCGACCAGATCACCACCAACGTGGCGAACTCGTCCAAGCGTGCCGAGGAAGCCCGTACCGTCGCCATCCAGGCCAATGACAGCGCCCGCCAGTCTGGTGCCGTCGTTGCCAATGCGGTCAACGCAATGGAGCGGATCGAGGAATCCTCCGGCCAGATCGGCAACATCATCGGCGTCATCGACGACATCGCCTTCCAGACCAACCTTCTCGCCCTGAATGCCGGCGTCGAAGCCGCGCGTGCTGGCGAAGCCGGCAAGGGTTTTGCGGTCGTCGCGCAGGAAGTGCGTGAACTCGCCCAGCGCTCCGCCCAGGCGGCGAAGGAAATCAAGGACCTGATCGGCAAATCTTCCGTCGAGGTCGAGACAGGCGTCAAGCTGGTCAGCGAGACCGGCGCAGCGCTGAAGACGATCGAAGGCTATATCATCACGATCAACCAGCACATGGATGCAATCGCGACGTCGTCGCGCGAGCAGTCGGTCGGCCTGGCGGAAGTCAACACGGCCGTCAACCAGATGGACCAAGTGACCCAGCAGAACGCGGCCATGGTGGAAGAAGCCAACGCCGCCGGTGCGACGCTTGCCAATGAATCCGCCCGCCTGCGCGATCTCATCGCACAGTTCCAGCTCGGCACCGGCGCATCGTTGCAGAGTGCTGCGCTACGCCAGACGGCCTCGGTCATGTCGGCAACACAGCGCTCGGCGCCGGTTGCCTCCCCTGCCCGCGGCATGGTCAGCAAGATCGCCCAGGCCTTCGGTGGCGGCAGAAGCGCCGCCGCTGCGGCTCCTTCCGCCTCGGCCGACAGCTGGGAAGAATTCTGATCTGCAAAGATCATCATCGATGACGGAAAGGCGGGGTGCAGACCCCGCTTTTTTTGTCGGGCTGGTCAGGACGCGCAGCGCTCGCCGGCGGCGTGACCATCGATCGGGGATCCGGGCGGAAATTCGTTGGCGATATCGGCCAGCGTCACGCCGGCAAAGCGGGTCAGCAGGAGTTGTTCCGCCTCCGCGAAAACGCTCTTCAGGGTACTGTTGACCGCCTGCTCGATCGGGCAACCGGGCATGTCATATGCGGGGCCGACGGCAAAGACGGATGGCTCACCGACGGCGCGGTAGATATCGAGAAGCGTCAACTCCTCCAGTGGCTTCGCAAGCCTCCAGCCGCCGCCATGGCCCTTTTCGGAACGGACATAACCCTCATCCCTCAAGCCAGCCATCGTGCGGCGGATGACGACCGGATTGGCGTCGAGCATGCGTGCGATCATGTCCGATGTCATGGCCCCGTCGTGCCGGCCCATATGGACCAGAACATGCAGCATGCGGGAAAGCCGGCTGTCCTGCCGCATCTCGATAATCCTTGCTTCCGATCACCCACGCCCAGACGAAGGCCTGATCTCCCCTAGCACGCCACCGCAGTTACGTCACAACAAAAGTTGCATGACCATTGACTTCGACAAATCACGCAACTTATGTTGTGACAAGAAACACAGGAGCATGGCATGGACAATCCAATTCATGACGTCATCATCATCGGCGGGAGCTATGGCGGCCTTTCCGCCGCTTTGCAGCTTGCCCGCGCCAGACGCGACGTGCTGATCATCGACGAAGGCAAGCGCCGCAACCGTTTTGCCAGCCATTCGCACGGTTTCCTGACGCAGGATGGTGTCGATCCGGCTGTCATTGCTGCCGATGCCCGCGCGCAGGTGATGGAATACAGGACGGTGAACTGGCTTTCAGCGCGAGCCGACAGTACCGCGCGCATCGAGCCAACCGATGGGTCCGGCGCAAATTTCGAGGTCATGACCAACGGCCGCAAGCATCTCGCACGCCGGCTGCTGCTGGCGACGGGGGTGAAGGATATCCTGCCTAGGATCACAGGGCTCGAGGAGCGCTGGGGAAAGGCCGTTTTCCATTGCCCCTATTGCCACGGGTATGAGCTGGACCAGGGCCGGATCGGCGTCATCGCGGGATCAGAACTCTCCATGCACCACGCGCTGATGCTGCCCGACTGGGGGCCGACGACATTCCTTATCAACGGTGCTTTCGAACCGGATGCGGAGCAGCTTGAAAGTCTTGCAGCGCGCGGCGTGACGGTCGAGCGCTGCCCGATCGAGGCGATCACTGGCCATGCCGACATCCTGCTTGCCGATAGACGCACCCTGCCCTTTGCGGGCCTGTTCACACTGACACCCTTCGAAATGTCCAGCCCGATCGCCCAGGAGCTCGGTCTCGACTTCGAGGAGGGGCCTGTCGGCTCGGTGATCAGGACCGATGCCATGAAGGAAACCAGCATGCCCGGCGTTTTTGCCTGCGGCGACGCCGCCCGACCCATGGCCTCGGTGGCCCTGGCCGTTGGTGACGGCAATCTCGCCGGCGCCGGGCTGCACCGATCGCTGATGTTCGGCACGGTCTGACGAAGCGGTCGGCGCAGATCAGCCGAACCGGTTAAAGAAGCGGATGCTTTCATCGACCGCGCCCGGAACGACACCGTTGTGGGTGCCGGGAAGCAGGGCCTTGTCGATAGCTAGACCGGCAGACCGGGCGCGCTCGATCAGCAGCAGGTGATCCTGATCATAGGGGTTCTCCTGCGCACCACGCAGCAGAAGCGTCGGGCATTTCAGGCTCGGCGCGAAGCAGACAGAGGAGCGCATGACGAATTCCTGCGGGTTCGACGTATCGAAGCGGAGATCGTCGCGAAAGCGGTCGAAGAAGCGCCACGCATTGACACTGGCGGAGATCGGCACCGCGGCCCTGAACGGCCTTGCCATGGCGCAGAGCAGCGCCATGGTGCCGCCATTGCTGTGACCGGCGAGGAACAGGCGGTTCCGGTCGATACCCGGCAGGTTTTCGAGAAAAGCGGCAGCCGCCAGCGCATCGCCCGTCTCGTCATAAAAGCCGGAGAATATGCCTTCCTGGCCGTTCTCGCCGCGGAATGACGGGAGCAGCACGACAAAGCCGGCGTCCCGATAAGGTTTCATCAGTTCCCAGTGGCCGTCGCCTGTGGCGTTTCCGCCATGCAGAAAGAGCACCGCGGGCCGGAGCGTCCGGGACGGCTCGTATTGCGAAAGCCAGGCGACCAGATCGATCGATCCGTCCGGCCCCCCGCGATAGGTGACGCGCTGCGCACCCGGCGGCGTGCCGAGCGGTTGGGAGGCCTCGGGGGCCGGGCCTGACCTGATAAGATGGGTGGTGAAATTTAGGCGGGCCCTGCCGTAGTCCTCACGCGACAGCGGCGGAACCGGGGGAATGGCATAGGGTGCCGCTCTGCCGCCGGAAGGCGCCAGCAACGCGGCGATGCCTGCGAGAAAACTCCTGCGACCCAACATTTTAACCTCACCATCCGCTGCCGGCGCCCCGACCATTCGGAGGCAAACGGGAAAGACGCAACCTCTGCCTGTACGGCGAAATCAGAGCGAAGTAGAAAAACAACCCAGCATTGACGAGGCTGAGCCCAATACTTTGAAAACACTTCCAAATAGAAGAAAATTCAAATGTAGTTTATCTAAAATTAGCGTTTTTTTTCGCTTAATTCTCTGGCGCGGAGATGACCGCTTCAGAGGATTTCGACTACATGACTAACATGACCATCAAGCGGCCGTTGTGGATGACTATAACGGGCTGCGGCTTTGCGGCCGTCTTGTTCGCCAGTGCGGCCATCGGTGGCCTTGCCTGGTACCAGCAGGCCGACATGAACGACAAGGCGCTCTACAGCAAGGCAGCCAGCGATCTCGACGTCATCCAGACCGACATGGCGGCAATCCAGCGCTCGGCATCGGCACTCGCCCTCGTACTGGCCGGCGAGCCGGACATGCCGAACTACATCCGCAACAACGACCGCCAGGGCCTCCTCGACAAGTTCTCCAGGAACGTCAAGGAAATGGCCCAGACCGGCGGCCTGCAGATCATCACCATCGCCGATGCCAAGGGTGATGTCGTTGCCCGCGCCCATTCGCCGGAAAAGTTCGGTGACAATGTCATGGGTCGCCGCAAGACGGTGCAGGCAGCGGTTTCCTCCGGCAAGCTTGCCGCCGGCATCGAGCCCGGCAAGGCCGGCATCGGCATCTATGCGGTCGCCCCTGTCATCGTCGATGGAACGGTAATCGGCGTCGTCGACATCGGCACTGAACTGTCCAACGCCTATTTCGCGCCGATCGCCGAGAAACTCGGTGCGGAGATCGCCGTCGATGTCCTTTCCGAGGGCAAGCTGGTCAACCAGTCCTCGACCGAGGGAGGTTCCTCCTTCCTGCCGGCAGAAACGGTTCAGGCTGCATTCGACGGCAAGCCCGTCTTCCATCAGGCCGTCCTCGAAGGTCGGGAGATGCTGATCAAGGCCGTGCCGTTCAACTCGTTCTCGGGCGACAAGCTCGGCGTGTTCGAAATCGGCACCGATGCGACCACGATCATGGCTGAAGCCCGCAGCGCGCTGTGGACGATGCTCGGCGTTTCCGTGCTCATCTCTCTCCTGGCTCTGGCCGGCTTCCTTCTCTTTGCAAAATCGCTCGGCAATGCCATCGGCCGCCTGACCGGCACGATGTCGCGACTGGCTTCGGGCGATCTGCGCGCCGAGATTTCCGGCGACGAGCGCCCCGACGAAATCGGCGCGATGGCGAAGGCCGTACAGGTGTTCAAGGACAATGCCCTCAAGGCACAGGCGCTGGAGCGCCAGGCCGAGGAACAGCGCAGCCAGACCGAGGAACAGCGCCAGCGCAATGCCGAACAGGAACGCGCCCGCGCCCAGGCGATGGCGGAAGCCACCAATGGCCTGGCGAGCGGCCTGAAGCATCTGTCGGCCGGTGACCTAACCTACACGCTGAACCGGCCGTTCGCCGACGACTTCGAAAGCCTGCGCGCAGACTTCAACGCAGCTGTCGAGCAGCTGCGCGGCACGCTCGGTTCCGTCGCCCAGGCGACGAGCTCGATCGATAGCGGTTCGCGCGAAATCAGCTAGAGCGCCGACGATCTGTCGAAGCGCACCGAACAGCAGGCCGCTTCGCTGGAAGAGACCGCAGCCGCTCTCGACCAGATCACCACCAATGTAGCGAACTCGTCGAAACGCGCGGATGAAGCCCGTACCGTCGCAATCCAGGCGAACCAGAGCGCCCGCAGCTCGGAATCGGTCGTTGCCAATGCGGTGGAGGCGATGAGCCGGATCGAGCAGTCGTCCAGCCAGATCTCCAACATCATCGGCGTCATCGACGACATCGCCTTCCAGACCAACCTTCTGGCTCTTAACGCCGGCGTCGAAGCGGCACGTGCTGGCGAAGCCGGCAAGGGCTTTGCGGTCGTCGCACAGGAGGTGCGCGAACTCGCCCAGCGTTCCGCCCAGGCTGCGAAGGAAATCAAGGATCTGATCGGTAAGTCTTCCGTCGAGGTCGAGACCGGCGTCAAGCTGGTCAGCGATACCGGCGCGGCGCTGAAGACGATCGAAGGGTATATCGTCACGATCAACCAGCACATGGACTCGATCGCCACATCGGCGCGCGAGCAGTCGGTTGGTCTTGCCGAGGTGAACACCGCCGTCAACCAGATGGACCAGGTGACCCAGCAGAACGCGGCCATGGTGGAGGAAGCCAATGCCGCCGGTGCGACGCTTGCCAATGAATCCGCCCGCCTGCGCGACCTCATCGCACAGTTCCAGCTCGGCGGAACCTCGATGCAGACGGCAGCCCTTCGCCAGACGGCTTCGGCAATGTCGGCCCCGGTTGCCTCCGCCTCGCACCGCTCGGCGCCGGTCGCCTCTCCTGCCCGCGGCATGGTCGGCAAGATCGCCCAAGCCTTCGGTGGCGGACGCAAGGGCGCGGCTGCGGCGGCTCCTTCGGCAGACAGCTGGGAAGAGTTCTGATCGGACTACGGTTCGCGAACAACAAGAAGGCGGGAGCGCTAACGCGCTCCCGCCTTCTGCTTTTTAAAGGTCGTCTGCCGGAGCGGAGTTCAGTGGGTGCGGATACCGATACGGAACTCGCCGGATTGCTGCCCCATGTTCTGGCGGGCACCCTCGACGGCCTGGACCAGCCCCTCCAGTGCCGCATTGGCTTCTGCCTCAGCCTTCACCTTGGCATCGGGCGCCAGATCGAACATCTGTGGCACGTTGGCCTGCAATGCCTTCGACTGGAAATCCCTGAGCGCACCCCGCACCGTTGCGAGATCGCCCGCTCCCTCGGCAATTATCTCGGTTTCGACGACAGGTGTGGCAGGCTGAGCAGGTGGAGCTACCGCAACAGGGGCCGACGACGGCGCCCCCTCGTATTTCTCGATGAACTTGTGCAGGGTTTCACAGCGCCAGGGCAGGAATGCCTTTTCCAATGCCGGTGAAAGGCCTCCATTTTCGTCGACGTGGACGAAACCGTTGTCTGCAGGCCACTCGATGCCGGGCGCGATTTCTACACCCGCGCCACCCGAAGGAGCCGTGAGCCTGTGACAGCCTGCGCAGCTCAATGCTTCCGCCCGCGCAAGAATATGCTTCGGCTCCAGCTTCCAATTTGCCGGAAGGTGGTATTTCTTCAACTCGGCTTCGATGCCCGCCTTCACATCGCCTGACGCAGTCCTCGTGATTTCATCGACCACGGTTCCCTGCGAGATGCTCTCGAAATCGTTGAACTTGTCGTCGAACAGAGCGCTGAGACGATTGATCAACTCAATGGCGTCCGGTTTGGGCTGGTTATTCGCTTCCGCCTCGAGATCCAGATCGATCAGTTGCCGCACGTTGCCGAGGGAAAACCGCATTTTGAAGTCCGGTCGAAGGTCGGCAAAACGTTGCCGTCGGCCGTGATCGGACCCATCCGTCGAAAGCGGCGCGTCACCGTAGAATTCGGGGACGGGATTGGACTTCACCGTATCGGGGACAAAGCTGGTACCCGTCGCGGTGGGCTGGCTCCGCCATTCCCGCAGCATCCACGGGTTTCCATTTTTATCGCCATCCGTCATGAACAGGTTGCCGCGCACCTGGCCAAAGGGCACGCCATAATGCTTGTTGTGGACGACGGGCGCTGTTGGCAGCCCACCATCACCCAGATCGCCGAAGGAGTAGAAGCCTTTCAGCGCGTTGGTGAGTTCGCCGACAGTCTTGCCCGACAGCCCCTTCCAGAATTTGGCGATCCGGAGACATCCGGCCACGCCGTTATTCGGATCAGGATTGTCCACCGCCGCCTCAAAGATCAGGAAGAAGCGATTGTCGCCGTCCTCGCCATTCCCCAAGGCGTAGACAACCCGCTGCTCGCCGCAATGATCAAAGCTTGCAGGCACGAGGTCGAGGCGATTGAAGATCGCGACAGGATGCAGATCCTTCAAAAGCTGCTCCGGCGTCAGCGCCGCTTCGTTCGGCCGCTGGGTGGCGTTGTTGACGATGCCCTCGCGATTGACGCGGGTCGTCTCCCAGAAGCTGTTGAGCAGGGTGGCCACCAGTTCCCGCTGGGCTTTGGGCGTGGAAACGGCATCCAGCTTCTTCTGTGCATCGGGATCATCCTTCGCGACCTCGATGGACGTCTGCAGCATGCGGGCGATGGTATCCTTGAAGCTGAACTTGCCGCTCTTGAATACTTCCGGATCGGTGATCACCACCATCCTTCGAAACTCGTCCTTAAGCTTGCCGTTCTCCATGGTACAGCGAGGTGCCGGCTGAGCTGCGGCGCTCGCGCAAAGCGCCAGGCCGACAGCCATAGAGACCCCGATTCTTTCGGCATTCCTGAATGCGCGCATCATCGTTACTCCCTCTCTTCAACACGGCGTTGCCGTTGCAACGTCACTGGCTTTGCCGGGCCGCAGGGTGCAGCATTGCGGGCACGCGCCCATCCGGCGGATGGGGCACGCGCCGGACCGGGCGGCGGCAGCGAAATTTCCGGCATCCGACCGGAAGACGGTGGGATTTGCGCTTCGAACCAATGGACAGGTCGGGAGGATTGCGGATCGACAGTGTCGTCGGATTGTCTGTCGCCGCGTGGTCATGGGACAGCGAAAGTATACGGCTGGACAGTGCGGCCTGCCGGAGTAAAGCTCGCACTGTAACTCGATACACAGAACAGGCTGAACCGCTGCCGCAGGCATGATCGCCCCCACCAACAATACAATTCAGGATTGTTTTATTAGCAATATCCACATCTTCTGTGACAGGCTCCAGCAGCCACGAAGACATATAGACCGAATTGCAGGTTCGCCCCGTCAGACGTCCGCCTCTGCGGACGACAAAAAGCGGGAGCGATTTCCCGCTCCCGCCTTCATGTGCTTTTCATCGGCCGAACCCGATCGTTACTTCCAGCTCGTAAAGTCGCCTGCAGTGCAGCCGTAGGGTGCGCGATCGTTGCCGAAGCGCTTCTGCAACTGGTCGCAACCCCATTCGTTGACCGGCTGCGGCATGAGGTTGTTGATCTCCATGCCGATCTGGTTGAACTGGGTTGGTGAGCTCAGCACGTACCAGAACCAGAAGCCGAGCAGACCAACGGCAAACAGCAGTATAACGGCAAGGAAGGTGAGGATACCGCGCAGGATGCGGCCCTTCTTTGCCGGCTCGCGCAGCGATGGCGGGCGCGCCTCGGCCTCCGACACCTGCTCCGCCTGGATCACGGCAAGCGCTGCGGCGCGCTCCTCATCGGTCATCATGATCCGCTCCAAGCGGTCGTCGAGCAGGATCGGCAGCGAGGTCCTGCCGTGACGCACGGCGAGCGCCACGGCATGGCCCTTGGCTTCACCGATAATGATGGGCTCCCGCCCCTTGCTGAAACGGGTATAGGCGGTGCGCTTCGTCTTCTTCTCGGCCAGCTTGTCGGCATAGGTGACGAAGAGCGTCCTGCCGCGTTCGTTGAAGGCGGTGATTTCCACCGGGATGGGTGTCAGCACCGCAGGCGTCGTCAGGCGGCTCCTGACCCAGGCGACGCGGAAGCCGAGAAAGATCGAGGTCAGGCACAGGCCGCCGATCAGGACAATCAGCGCTCCGAACGAAATGATGCGGTTACAGAGCTTGTCCAGCCCGAGGCTGATCGTCGCCAGTTCCGGATGTTCGGCGGAGATGACGAGGCCTGTTTCATAGTCGCCGGAATGGGCATCGACGAAGAAGATATGGACCTCGCTGTCGTAGCTCATGCCGTCATAGGTATAAACGAGGCGCGCCTCGCAATCGGTGAAGACGGCCTTGCGCGTCTGGCACTTTCCGTCCCGTATGTCGCCATTCTCCAGCAGAAGCGGGTTCTGGCTGATCTGGTAGTCGCGCAGCAGATCGGGACCCTGCCAGTACAGCAGAAAACCGGCGAGTACGAACATGAAGGGTGCGGCCCAAGCGTAACCGCGCGGTGTCGTGATCGACGTGGCCTTCAGCGCGAGCGGGCGGTTTGGAAGCGGAATATCGGGAAAGGTCATCAAGCCTCTCTTTTGCGAGAAACGCAGCAATGAATGCGGGTGATAAAAAGATCAGTCTGGGGAATGGGAAGCCGAGAAATAAAGGCATCCCTTGGTGGGAAGGTCACAATAGGCCTGCTGCCTTTGCGTGCACGCTCAAAAAGCAGAAACTCACAGATTAAAGCCGACCATCCGAAGGGTCATCCCGTTCCCTCCCGGGCCTCAATCATCGCCGTCAGCGTTTCCAGTCGGTCGGCATCACGCGGCAGCTTGTCCTGCCTCAGGCGTGCAATGCGGGGAAAGCGCATGGCGACGCCCGACTTGTGGCGCGTCGAGCGGGCAATACCCTCGAAGGCGACTTCCAGCACGAAACCGAAATCCGGTGTCGCCTTCACCGCCCTCACCGGTCCGAAACGGTCGATCGTGTTGTCGCGGACGAACTTGTCGAGCACTTCCAGTTCCGCATCGGTGAAGCCGAAATAGGCCTTGCCGACCGGCACGAGCTGGTCCTTGCCATCCTCGCCGATCGTCCAGACGCCGAAGGTGAAGTCGGAATAGTAGCTCGATCGCTTGCCGTGGCCGCGCTGGGCATAAAGCATGACGGCATCGATATTGTAGGGATCGCGCTTCCACTTGAACCACGGGCCTTTCAGGCGGCCGGCCTGGTAGGGGCTGTCCTTGCGCTTGATCATCACGCCCTCGATCACCGGATCGGGCGGATCGATGCGCAGGCGATCCAGCTCGGCCCAGTCGGAGAAGGCGACGAGATCGGAAAGGTCGAAACGATCATGCGGCGCCTTTTCGATCACCTCCGACAGGCGGTTGCGGCGGGTGAGAAAACCGTCGGCGCGAATATCCGCCTCGCCTTGGAAAAGCAGGTCATAGGCGCGGACGAAGGCGGGGTATTCGTCCATCATCTTGCCCGTGACGGTCTTGCGGTTAAGGCGCTGCTGCAGGTCGGAAAAGGTGCGGGTCGGAGCGTTCGTCCGTTTCGTGCCGCCGACCAGCAGTTCGCCGTCGATGACTCCCTCGAAATTGATCGCATCGACAACATCGGGGAATGCGCCGGTAATGTCGTCGCCGGAGCGGGAATAGAGCTTTTTCGTGCCGCCATAGCTCGACATCTGCACGCGGATACCGTCCCATTTCCACTCGGCGGCATAATCCTGCGGGTCGAGCTTTTCGAGATCGCCCTCTTCGACCGGATTGGCCAGCATGACGGAATGGAAGATCGCCGGTGTCGCCAGAACCGGCTTTTCCGCCTTGCCTTCCAGCCAGGCGAAGAGCGGTTCATAGGGCGGCGTCAGGCCGTGCCAGAGCGTCTCGATCTCGATGATGTCTTTACCGCTCATATCCGCCAGCGCCTGCTTGGCGAGGCGGGCGGAGACGCCGATCCTGAGCGAACCGGTGGCGAGTTTCAGGAAAGCGAAGCGGCCGGACGGGTCGAGATGGTCGAGCAGGTCACGCACGGCGCCGCGCACTTCGGTGCGGCCGAGCGAATTCATGCGCTTGACGACGTCGGAGAGGCGCGGCTCCTCGGTCACATGTTCCTTGGAGGCACCTTCCCAGACAAGCGAGATGGTTTCGGCGAGATCGCCGACATAGTCATAGGAATATCGGAACAGCACCTCGTCCATGCGTTCCATGACGAGCTCGCGCAGCATGGCGGGCTTGACGCTCTTCAGGTCCAGCGCGCCGGCAAGGGCTGCAAGCCCATAGCCACGATCAGGGTCGGGGGTGTCGCGGAAATAGTCGACAAGCAGGGTGAGCTTGCCGTTGCGGGATGGGGTGAGGACGAGGCGGTCGAGGAGGGTTGCGAAGGGTCTCATGGGCTGGCCTCGCCGATAGCTTCCGTCGTGCCCTGCCAGCCCCCCTCTGGCCTGCCGGCCATCTCCCCCACAAGAGGGGAGATCACAAGTGGCCTACTCTTCGCCGCCAAAGACCGTTTCAGCATAAGGCCAGGATGCTGTGGGGCCGTGGTGCAAGCGGCTTGATTGGGACGAAAGCGCACGCCCAGCTGATCTCCCTGTTTGTGGGGGAGATGGCCGGCAGGCCAGAGGGGGGTAGTTTGGCGCGAACGCATGCCCATCAATCCCCCTCGTCCTCATAACCGACCAGATGCAGCGGCCGTGCCGGAATGCCCTTCAGCTCGCACCACCTCACCAGCGCCTCCTCGCGGCCGTGGGTGACCCAGACTTCCTGCGGGGCGATTTCCTCAATCGTGGCCAGAAGCTCGGGCCAGTCACAATGGTCGGAGACGACGAGCGGCAGCTCGACGCCGCCCTGCTTGGCCCTTTGGCGCACCATCATCCAGCCGGAGGCAAAGGCGATCAGCGGTTCGTTGAAGCGCCGGGCCCAGCGATCCTGGAATGCCGAGGGCGGGCCGACGACGACGGCGCCGGAAAATTCCGCGGGCTTGCTCTTCTCGATCGTTGCCGGGCGGATGTCGCCCAGCTCTATGCCTTGGGACTGGTAGTAGTCGCAGAGCCTCGCCAAGGCGCCGTGGATGTAGATCGGCTCGGCATAACCATTGTCGCGGATCAGCCGGATGACCCGCTGTGCCTTGCCGAGCGCATAGGCGCCGACGAGATGGCTGCGCTCGGGAAACTGTTCAAGGGAGGTGAAGAGTTTTCCGATCTCCGCCTTCGGGTCGGGATGATGGAAGACCGGCAGGCCGAAGGTCGCTTCGGTGATGAAGACGTCGCACGGGATCGGCTCGAAGGGCGCGCAGGTGGGATCGATACCGCGCTTGTAATCGCCCGAGACTACAATCCTCAGCCCGTCCTTCTCGATGAGGATCTGGGCCGAACCGAGTACGTGGCCGGCCGGTTTGAACATCACCGTCACGCCGTCGATGACGATTTCCTCGCCCCATTCCGCCGCCTGTTCGGAACCGGTGAAATCATCGCCATAGCGGATGCGCATGATGTCGAGCGTCTGGCGGGTGGCGAGCACGCTGCCATGGCCGGCGCGGGCGTGGTCGGAATGGCCATGGGTGATCAGCGCCCGACCGACCGGGCGGACGGGATCGACGTAAAAATTGCCGATAGGGCAGAACAGCCCGGCGGGAGTGGGATGAAGCAGGGCCTCGGGTTTCATCCCCATCAAGATAGGCGCAGTTACGAGACTTTCGAGAGCCTAGGCTGCGGCCTTTTCTTCCTTCGGTGCAGGAGCGGCCTGCGCCATCGGGAGACGGATCGGCTTGAGGCAAAGGGCAGCGATCAGGCCGATCACCGTGATGCCGGCAGCCGTCAGGAAAAGCGGCGAGAAGGCATCGTGATAGATCGCGGCGACGGCCTGGCGCGAAGCCTCGGGCAGACCCGCAAGGATCTTGGGCGTCAGCGCCTCGACATCCGGCAGGCCGGGGATCGGCACGGAGGATGCCTTCAGGCCGGTTCCGATAATCGCGCCGAAGAGTGAGATGGCGATCGACGCGCCACCCATGCGCATCAGCGTCACGGCACCGGTCGCAGCGCCGATGTCAGCCCGTGGGGCCGAGTTCTGCACGCCGATGATCGGCGCCTGCTGGCCGATGCCGACGGACATGCCCTGGAGGAACATGATCACCGCGACGACCGCGAGCGAGACATCGTGCCCGGTGCGGGAAAAGCAGAAAAGCATGATGCAGCTCATCGACAGGCCGATGATGGTGAAGGGCTTGTAGCGTCCGGTGATGGAAATCAGCCGGCCGGCCGACAGCGAACCGGTGACGATGCCGCCTGTCAGCGCGATGAAGAAAAGGCCGGCAAGCGACGGAGACAGGCCCGTCGTCGTCTGCAGGAAGAGCGCGTAGTAGTTCACCAGGCCAATGCCGACCGCGCCGGAGCAGAGCGAGATGATGAGGTAAAGCGAGAAAGTACTGTCGCGGAAGAGCTTTAGCGGCACGATGGGTTCCGGCACGCGGCTTTCGACGAAGACCCAAAGGGCTGCACAGGCGATGCCGACCGCCAGCATGGCGAGTGAGGCAGGTGCGACCAGCGAGCCGAAGATCTGACGGCTGTCGGCGAAGGCGACGAGGCAGGTAATCGTTGCGGCCAGCACGGCGGCGCCCAGATAATCGATCTTCGGCCGACGGGTCGGGCGACGATAGGGCAGCATCATGATGAGGCCGGCGATGACGATGACGCCGAGCGGCAGGTTGATGAGGAAGATGGAGCGCCAGCCGAACAGGTCGCTCATCGTGCCGCCGAGCAGAGGGCCGACGCTGCCGGACGCCATGATCATAAGGCTGGAATAGCTCTGGTACTTTGCCCGCTCGCGCGGTTCGAAGAGATCGGCATTGATCGAGAAGATCGAGACCATGATGCCGCCGCCGCCAAGCCCCTGGAAGACGCGCGCCGCAATGAGGCTGTCCATCGACCAGGCGAAACCGCAGGCGAGCGAACCGAGCGTGAAGATGACGACCGCGGCCAGCATGACGTATTTGCGGCCGAAGAGATCTCCGAGCTTGCCGTAGATCGGCATGACCGCGCTGGTGGCCAGCAGGAATGCGGACGTGACCCAGCCGAACCGCTCCATCTGGCCGAACTCGCCGACAATGGTCGGCAGCGCTGTGGAGACAATCTGGTTGTCGAGCGTCGCCATGAACAGCGCCGCCATCAGAAAGCAGAAGACGATGAAACGCTGCCGATGGTCGGCAACAAGCGGAGGGGCGATATGGGTGGGGGTCATGGCGGATCCAAGCTTCCGCCAATTCATGTGCTTTTCGCACATAAATGTCAATCGCACTTTCATGTGAAAGGCAGATATCTATTGCGAGGACATTTCTCTCTGGTATTCTTGCGCCATGATGAAGCAGACCACCCTGACAGAACCGGCCTCCTCCGCGGCCGCCGATATCGCCCATATCAGTGACGTGATGGGCCGCATGCGCATGATGATCGGCCGGCGCGTGATCAGCCGCACGGTTATCGACAAGATCGCGCCCAGCCTGGAAATCTCGCATCTCGATGCGCTCGACGCGATGCGGCGGATCGATGGAGAGGTGACGGTCGGCGCAATTGCGGATGCGATGCGGCTTGATCCATCGCGCGGCAGCCGGCTGGTGGCGGAGCTGGTGGCGCAGGGCATCCTGCGTCGCGACGCATCCCAGATCGACGGCCGCCGCTCGATCGTCGTGCGGACGGAACTGGGCGACAAGCTTCTCGCCGAAATCCACGCGACGAAGCGCCGGCTGCTTGCATCGCTGCTGGAGGACTGGCCGGAAGACGAACTGCGGGCGTTCTCCGTACTGTTCGAGAAATTCGTCGGGCGCTTCGAGAGCGCTTATGCGAATGAGAAGACGCCGCAGCAGCCCGCCCTCGCCAACGCATCCTGACATTGCTTATCTAGCCGGACCCTGCCCGCCACGACCGACTTCCTTGTCGCGGTACATCGCATGGTCGGCGCTTGCCAGAAGCTCGTCCGGCGCATCGCCATCGACCGGGAAGAAGGCGATGCCCATGCTGCAATTCGCGGTGATATCGCGCCCCTGCAAAGCGATCGGCCTGGTGATCAGGTCCTTCAGGGCGTCAAGACGGTCAAGGGCGGCATTCCGGTCGTCCGTGTCATCGAAGACGACGGCGAATTCGTCGCCGCCGAGCCGGACGAGAAGATCGCTGGCACGCGCATATCTGGCCATGCGCGCGGCCACCGTCTTCAACACCTCGTCGCCGGCCGCGTGACCGAACGTGTCGTTGATATCCTTGAAATTGTCGAGGTCGAGATAGGCGACGGTCAGCCGGCGTGCTTCGCGCTTCGCCTGCTTCAGCGCATCGCCGAACTGGCTCCAGAACAGAGCGCGGTTCGGCAGCCCAGTGAGGGCATCATGGTGGGCCATGTGACGGATGCGGCGTTCGCTGAGATCGCGCTCGATCGCGATACCGGCGAGGTCCGTCGCCATGGTCATCAGTTCCAGTTCTAGCGCCGTGGGCTCGCGCACGCAGGCTGCATAAAGGGCGAACGTGCCGAGTACCCGTGCCTCCGCGCCGATGATCGGCGTCGACCAGCAGGAGCGGAAACCGAAAAGCGGACCGAGCTCGCGGAAATCTTCCCAGAGAGGGTCGCTGTTGACGTCCTTGACGATCACCGGCTCGCGGCGCCAGGCGGCCGTGCCGCAGGAGCCGCGGGAGGCGCCAACCTCCAGACCGTCGATCAGCCTCGCATAAGCCGCCGGAAGGCTTGGGGCGGCACCCGAGGTGAGACGCTTGCCGCTTTCGTCCGTCAGCATGATCGCGCCCCTGACATCATCAAGCTGGTTCTCGGCAAGCTTGATCAGTGCTTTCAGGACGACATCGATGGGCTGTCCGCGGGCGATCATTTCCAAAAGCCGAGCGTGGCCGTGACGCAGATCCTCCTGCCGCTTGCGCTCGGTTATGTCCCGCGAGACCTCGACCACACCGATGATCTCGCCGAGATCGTTGCGCAGCGGCGTCTTGGAGATGGAAAGCCAGAGCGTGCGGCCTGTTGCCAGCACGCATTTTTCCTCGTGCTTTTCCACCGCGACGCCCGTTGCGAGCACGCGCTTTTCCAGCGTGGATAGACGCAGTGCGATTTTCTCTTCGATGAAATCGAAATCGGTCTTGCCGGTCAGTTCGGCGCCGTCGTCGGCACCGGTGGCGCGGCAGACCACCTGGTTGCAGAAAACATAGCGCCCTTCCCTGTCCCTTACCGACACATAGTCGGACAGTTGGTCGAGAAGCCCGAGCGCGGGCAGATCGTTCAGCGCCTGATCGAGGTCCTCGTCGAGACGAGCGCCATCCTGGAGAGAGATAATCTGCAGCGGATCGCGGAGCGCCTCGGGTGACTGAGCTGCCGCGTTCCTGCGCAGCTTTGTCGAAACATCCGAGATCATAGTCTGCGATGCCAAGCCTGCCATTATTCCCTCCTCGAAAATGAATAGAGTAAACGTCGCGACTCAAAGAATGTGCCAGATTTGGATGATGACAAAGTTTTTACCCGCTTGGGCAAACAATATCGACGCAGGTCGGTCACAGATCCGGCCATGAATAACGTCCGATTAACAAGCGCCACGGGGCCTGGATGATTTCGAAACGCGAGTTGCTGGCGGGATTGACGGCAACGGCTTCGCTTGCAGCACTTCCGTCTATGGCCATGGCGCAGTCTCCGGCGGTCGGTGGCGCGAACCTGCGCGGTGCGCTGGACGCCCGCGCCCATGGCGTGACGCCGGAGGGAGGTGCCGCGTCGCAGCGCAAGCTCATACGCCTGCTGCAGGATGCCGCCCGGCAGAACCTGCCCGTCTTCCTGCCGCCCGGCAATTATTCGGTCTCCAATCTCGACCTGCCCGACGGCTGCCGGATCACCGGCATCGCCGGGGCCTCCCGTCTCGTCTATTCCGGCGAGGGCTCCATGCTGCGGGCGGAATCTGCACGCAGGATTGAACTCTCCGACATCGTCATCGACGGCGGCAACCGGCCGCTGACCGGCGATGCGCCGGCGCTGGTCCGCCTGAGCGGCGTCTCGGAGCTTTTCATCGAAAACTGCGCGATCACGAATGCCAATGGCACCGGGTTGAGCCTCGAGAGATGCGGCGGTCGCGTGGAGCGCAACCGCATTACGGAGGCGAGCGACTACGGACTTTATGCAGTCCAGAGCGCCGATCTCTCGATCACCGGCAACAGCGTTTCCGACTGCGGCAATGGCGGCATCCTCGTCCACCGCTGGGAGAAGGGCAAGGACGGCACCATCGTGACCGGCAACCGGGTTTCGCGGATCGCCTCGACCAATGGCGGTACAGGCCAATACGGCAATGCTATCAACCTGTTCCGCGCCGACAACGTGATCGTTTCCGGCAACCATATCTCCGACGCCGCCTTTTCCGCGATCCGCGCCAACAGCGCGTCGAACGTGATGATCGCCGACAACCACTGCACCTCGTCCGGCGAGACGGCAATCTATGCCGAATTCGCCTTCGAGGGCGCGATGATCTCCGGCAATATCGTCGATGGCGCCGCGAACGGCATCTCGGTCGTCAACTTCAACGAGGGTGGGCGGCTGGCCACCGTTTCCGGCAACATGGTGCGCAACCTGCGCCTCGTCGGTCCCTATGTTCTCGACGGCGCAATCTTCGGCGTCGGCATCAGCGTCGAAGCCGATACGGCGGTCACCGGCAATGTCATCGAGAACGCGCCGTTCTGGGGCCTGGCTCTCGGTTTCGGCCCGTATCTGCGCAATGTGACGGCGACCGGCAACATCGTACGGCAGGCCGGCACCGGCTGTGCCGTCTCGGTGGCAGACGGCGCCGTAAGCACGGTCATCGCCAACAACATCTTCCAGTCGGTGCAGCGCGGCGCGATCATCGGTTATCGCTGGAACGACGCTGCGACCGGTGACCTCGCCAAGGGCGGCGCGGACGGCTTTCCGCATCTGACGATCGAGGGCAACCGGGTGAGCTAGTTTTTCGCGTCGGAGGTGTAGTCGTCGGGATCGACGTCCCGACCTTTGTGGTAGATTCGGAGAATAGTAACTGTGCGTCTTTCTATAGCGAAGGCAATCGTTGCCCTGTATCGATATCCGACAAGCCTGATACCGGGGCGGATATCGTCGCGCTGCATCCCGCGATTGGGAAATGTCCCGAAGCCGACGCAGTATTTTCGAATCTTGCCGATATATCCACGCGCAGCGGACGCACCCATTTCTGCTGCGAGATAGACGAACAGGTCGTCCAGGTCCGTTATGGCTCGAGGCGAAAAGACGACCTCGTAGTTCATCGCCGCCCTTCGGCCTGAAGCAATTGAGCCAGCCGTGCATCAAGCCGCCGGTCGACTTCCTCGACCGAAAGGAGGCGCTCGGGGTGCGCTTTCATCTCGTCGTATGTGGGACCGACTTCCTCCACCAGCCATCTCTCGATCGCCGCATCGCGGGCGATCAGCGTGCGCAGGCCGTCGCGGATGACCTCGCTTTCGGAAGCGTATTCGCCCGAGGCGACCTTGGCCTTGACCATCTCCGCCATTTCGATCGGAAGCGTGATGCTGAGGGATTGGGTGGTGCGCATGGCTATCTCCTCTGGTCATTCGACACGATTAAATCCTATCGAAAACTTTCATGGACGTCCAACGCGCAATGATCTTCCGTTCGTCATGGAACCGCTTTAGCTTCGCGCGCACATCACGAGGGAGACATTGATGCTGAAGATCTACGGGGTTTATCGTTCGCGCGCGACACGGCCGCTCTGGCTTGTCGAGGAAATCGGCCTGCCGTTCGAGCATGTGCCGATCATGCAGGCCTATCGGCTCGACGATCCGATGGCGGACGGTGCGCCGGTGAACACGCTGTCGGCAGAATTCCTCGCGGTAAATCCGATGGGCTCGATCCCGTCGATGGACGATGATGGCTTCGTGCTGCATGAGTCGCTGGCGATCTGCCTCTACCTCGCCCGCAAATATGGTGGCGATCTCGGACCGAAGGATATCGCGGAAGAGGCGCTGATGGTGCAGTGGTCGCTGTTTGCCGCGACCAGCGTGGAGACCCCGGCGCTCAAGATCCAGTCCACCAAGGCCGATACCGCCGAAGGAGAGGCCGAGATCGGGGTTGCCGCCCGCCTGCTGAAACGGCCCTGCGACGTTCTGGAAAAGCATCTGACGACGACCCACTACATGGTCGGCGACCGCTTTACCGCAGCCGATATCAACGTTGCCGAAATCCTGCGCTATGCGCGCGGCCATGACGCCCTGTTCGACAGCCGCCCGGCACTGAAGGCATGGTACGAGACCTGCACCAGCCGTCCAGCCTATCGCGCCATGTGGGCCAAGCGCAACGCCGAACCGGCGTGAGCGGGATCGCAAGACGGAGAGGCTTGATGGCACGTTCTATCTTTGCTGCTTTCCTCTCCGTATTCGGGCTCGGCGGCCCGGCCGTTCCCACGGCCGCGGCCCCGAAAGCCGCGGCAGCGGATCGGCAGGCCGCGGCCGACAAATCGATGGAATATATGGGTGAGATCGCCCGGGCGATCATCGAGGCCGACGATATCGAAAGCGATTGGGACGAGCTCAGCCTCCTGCTCGGTTTCGATGACGACGGCGAACTCAACGAAACCTATGGCTATGCCTATGACGCGTCCGGCGACTTCGAGGCAATCTCCATCCGTCCGCGGCTATTGAGAGAGCCCGCCGAAGTCTATCGGCAATGGCTGATGAGGCTGCGCGACGGCAAGATCGTCGAGCCCGCGCCGATCCATAACGGTATCATCAAGATGCTCTTCCAGTTCAACCGGCGCAACAACAGGGTCAATGCGGATTTCGAATACGACGATCCGGATCGCTGGAAGGTCACGCCGAACAATCTAGACGCGATGATCGAGGAGCTGCGACCTAAGCTTTGATGGCCGGCGCAGGCTGCAGTTCGGCAAGCTCGCCCGTCAGCCAGGCATGGAAGGCCTTCACCTTCGGAGGCTGTCGCATCCCCTCCGGCGTGACGAAATAATGACCGGCTCCCGTCGCGGCCCGGATTGCAAACGGCTCTACAAGCTTGCCCTCCTTCATCGCATAGGCGGCGAGTGTCTGAAAGGCCAGCATCACGCCCTCCCCTGCGATGACCGCATCCAGGCAGAGCGACGCCTCATTGAACACGTGGCGCACCTCCATCTGCCGACCTTCCAGTCCGGCGGCGCGGAGCCACACATCCCATGAGAAGAGCGCCCGGCCGTCGACGATCGTCGGCATAGCAAGAACGTCAGCCGGCTCCTTCAGCCGCTTGGCGAGCGCCGGCGTGCAGACGGGGAAGACCAGCTGCGGCAGAAGCAGTTCGGCGTCCACACCCGGCCATTTGCCCGCACCGACGCGGATGCCGAGATCGACGCCGTCGGCGACGAAATCGGCCAGCGCCGTCGTCGCGTCGATGCGGAGGCGAATGTCGGGATGGAGCGCCGTGAAACGATCGAGCCGATGGACGAGGAAGCGGGCGGCAAAGACCGGGGCAACGGAGATGGTCAGCAGTTTTTCGTCGCGCGGCCGGCCGATCGCTACCGCTTCCGAGAGACTGCGGAAACCGTCCGTCAGGCGCGCCAGCATCGGACGGGCGCCCTCGAGCGCTACCATGCCTTTGGATAGCCGCTGGAAGACGGGATGGCCGAGTTGCGCTTCCGCCTTGATGACCTGCTGGCTGACGGCGCCGATCGAGACGCCAAGTTCATCGGCTGCCGCCTGTAGCGAGCCGAGACGGGCAACCGCTTCCAGCGCCCTGAGGCCGTTGAGATGAACGAGGTTCAGATTACTCATATAGAAAACCTATACCGAGCACCTGAGAATGTCGATTGTATGGACCGCGCCTCATCTCCATATTCACCCTGCAAATGAAACCAGCATTTGTGAGGTGCTAGAGATGAACTCCCTCAAGATTTTCTTCAATTTACGGACGCGGATTATGGATCTGCTCCTGGCTACGGACCGTCCCGCCCCGGATGCGTTCGATCACCCGGACATATGTGCCATGAATCTGCGCGAGCTTGCAGACCTGCCCCTGCCCGGCCTGCCCCTGACAACAGAGAGCGAGATGCACGAAACGCTGCCGCTCGCGCGCTGCGCCTGAACCTTCAAGCCGACTTTTCTTCGGCCAGCGCCTTCTGCACGGCCGGGCGCTCCAGCATCATGCGGTAATGAGCGTGCACGCGGGGAAAATCCGCGATCTCCACGCGGTCGCTTTTCAGCCAGCCGGAAATCAGGAAGAGATAGGGATCGGCGGTCGAATAGTGCTCGCCGAGCACATAGGGACCTTCCAGCATGCCGTCCTCGATCAGGCGAAAGCACTCGGTCATCACCTGCGGCAGCTTGTTCTTCATGTCATCAAAGGACGTCTCCTGATCGGCCCAGCGATAGCCACGCCTTCCATGGGCATGGGCGACATGCACGGTCGAGGCCATATAGGCGTTGAAAGCCTGCATCTTCGCAAACAGATAGGGATCGTGAAGCGGCGCCAGCTTCGCCTCCGGCGCCATCTGGGCGATGTAGGCGAGGATGGCGACGGTTTCGGTAACGACACCGCTTTCCGTCACCAGTGCCGGCACGCGACCTTTGGGATTGATCGCCAGATAGGCTTCTCCCTGCTGCTCCTTCTCGGCGAAGTTCAGCTTCTTCACCTCATAGGGCAGGCCGGATTCGGCCAGCGTGATGTGGCTCGCCAGCGCGCAGCTTCCCGGCGAAAAATAGAGCGTGTTCATCGGCATCCTCCGTGTTTCCCGAGTCATATCACGGCATGAGCCGCTGACCAGCACGGGCGATGCCGATCTCCCCGATCAGGCGAACATCGCGTCGGTGACCCTTACGTCGCCGACGTGGCGGCCGTTCCAGTTCTTCATCTGGCGGTTGGCCATGCCCATCAGCTTCGTCTCGATCTCGCCGCCCTTTTCGAAATAGCGGGCGATCAGGGCGAAGATCATCGCCTCGGCGGCGCGGGTCGTGCCGTCCTCGCACTTTACGGCCATCGAAAGGCCCTGCTCCGGCAGAAGCGCGACGAAGACGCCTTCGGCGCCGGTCTTGGCAAAAATCTTGCCGGGTGCGAGTTCCATCAATGTGGTGCAGGCGCGGCCGGTACCGGCAACGTAGAAGGGTTCGGCCATGCAGGCATCGATCAGGCGGCGCGAGGCTTTTGCACGCGATGCAGACAGGCCCTCGCCCGTCAGCATCTTGGCAAAGCCGTGAGCAAGGCCCTTGAGCGGCACGGCATAGGTCGGGATCGAGCAGCCGTCGGTGCCGCAATTGTCGGCGCTAAGCACGGCGCCCGTCAGGCTCTGCATGACATCGCGGATTTCCCGCTGCAGCGGATGGTCGTATTCGACATAGCCGGCGACTGGCGCATCGGAATGAACGCAGGTACAGACGAAGCCGGCATGCTTGCCGGAGCAGTTGTTGTGGAGTTGCGTCGGCGCATCCATCGTGCGCGCCTGATGAATCAGCGACTGTTGTTCGAAGGCCCAGTGGGAGCCGCATTCCAGCGCCGAAACGTCGCGGCCTGCCTTGGCCAGCATCGAGGTCGCCATTTCCGCGTGACGGTCCTCGCCGGAATGGGAGGCGCAGGCGAAGGCGAGTTCGGCATTGCCGAAGCCGTAAGCGTCCGCTGCACCGCTTTCGATCAGCGGCAGGGCCTGCATCGCCTTGCAGGAGGAACGCGGGAAGACGGCCGCATCGGCATCGCCGAAGGAAAACACGGTCTTTCCGCTGCCATCGACCACCACGCCCAATCCCCTGTGGCGGCTTTCGACGAGATTGCCGCGGGTCACTTCTACGGTAACGGGATTTTGCATGGTCAGTCCTGGCTTTGCTGGCTTGAATGACAAGAAGAAACGGTGGCAGCCTCTTAGCTTGTTCGCCTCAGACTTGCACGGGAAATACTTATGAAATCGGTAAAGCGATTGCTGATCGTCATTTTTGTCGTCTACCTGCTGCCGACCTTCGCCTCGGCCGGGTTGTGGGCAATGGGCGAACATCCTTCGCGCTGGAGCGAGGCACGCTGGACGTCTGCCGGCATTCTGCCGAGAGCCGATGAAAGCAACGACGCGGCGATCTACATTTTCTCGGCCATGACCGGGGGATTGAAGGGATCCGTCGCCAGCCATGCCTGGATCGTAACGAAAGAAAAAGGCGCCTCCGCCTATACCCGTTACGACAAGGTGGGATGGGGGTCCCCGATCCGCCGCAACCACCGGGAGGCCGATGCCTACTGGTATTCGAACATGCCGCAGATGGTGGCAGAAATCCGCGGTGCGAAGGCGGAACTGTTGATCCCGAAGGTGGAGGGCGCGATTGCCGCCTACCCTTATGCCGAACCCGGCGGCTACACGATCTGGCCCGGGCCGAACTCCAACACCTTCGTCGCCTATGTGCTCAGAACGGTGCCGGAACTCGGCGCCGTTCTGCCGCCCCATGCCGTGGGGCGCGACTACCTGCCGAACGGCGAATTCGTCCATCTCGACGATGACTGGCGCGACCTTCATGTGACGGTTCGTGGCCTTGTCGGATTTTCCGTCGGCCAGCGCAGCGGTATCGAAGTGCATTTCCTCGGCCTCGTCGCCGGGCTCGACTTCGCGCAGCCCGGCATCAAGGTTCCGGCACTCGGCCGGATCGGGGTCTGATCCTCTCCTTCAAGTCGCTCAATCGGTGCCGATGACGATTTCGACGAGGCTGGGTTCGCCGGACGCGACGGCGTGGCGGATCATCGGCTCGATCTGGTCGACACTGGTGGCGCGCCGGGCCTGCAGGCCGAAGCCGGTTGCAAGCGCCTGAAAGTCGACCGGTGGATCGGTGATCTCCATGCCTGGAAGGATCGAGTTGCCGTCCTTCTCATACCCTTGCGCGACCGCGTATCGTTTGACGATATTATATTCCGCGTTGTTCATGATGACGAAGGTGACCGGGAGTTTCAGCTTCGCCGCGGTCCAGAGGCCCTGTGGGGAAAATAGTGCCGAACCATCTCCGAGCAGCGCCACGACCGGCGCGCGATCAAGCCCCAGCGAAACGCCGACGGCTGCAGGCAGGCCCCATCCCAGGATGGCGCTGCGCATGAAGAAATACCGACGAACCGACGCCCGCTCCAGAAAGGCCCGGACGTGATGCATGGTTGCCGGCGCCTCGTCGACCACGGCAACATGGTCACCCAGCGCGCGCAGGGCCTCCCCGGCCGCCACGAAGGGCGTGATCGGCGTTTGCCACCTCTCGTTCTGAAACCTCGCTTCCAGATTGCTCAGGCGGAAACCACGGGCCGTGGCCGCGATATCCTGGACCGCGGCGGCGGCGCGCTGACTTTCGGCAATCCGATGACAAAGCGCCTTGAGAAGCTGCCCCAGGGACGCCTTGAGATGACCGATGCAGGCAATCTCCGCCGCATAGGTTCGGCCGGCCTCGATGGCATCCTGGGTAAGCTGGAACAGCCTGCAGCCCTCGGGCAGCGCCCCTCCCTCGCTATAGGGGTAGGAGATGAACGGGTTTTCCCCGACGACGAAGACTGCATCCACCTCGACAAGCTGGGATCGCATCGCGGCGGCGCTTGAGGGAAGATTCCCGCACCAGAGCGGATGCGTCGCCGGGAAAGGCATAGATCCGGGCCAGGATGGGCCATGCACCTTGGCACCCAGCACCTCGGCAAGCTGCACCACTTCGGCGCTCGCCTCGCTGCTCCCCACCTCCTCGCCGGCCATGATGACCAGCCGGCCGGGTTTGGCCGCGGCCAGGGCGGCGGCCAGTGCGTCGAGCCCTCCGGCAACCGCCTGCCTGTTGATCACGGAACCTGAACCGGTGCCGACCGTCGCGGTCGCGTTCAGCACATCGATCGGCAACGACAGGAAGACCGGGCCACGTGTCGGCGCCATGGCGTCCTGCAGGGCGCGGCGGACAAGGGCTGGAACATGGTCGGGATGCAGAACCTCGCGTGCCCATTTGACCGCAGGCTCGGCTATCCTAACGCTATCTGCGTAGAGAAGCGGGTCGGCAAAGCTATGGCGAGTATCCTGTTGCCCCGCGGTCACCACCATGGGCGTTCTGGCAATGCGGGAGTGGAGCAGCGCGCCCATCGCATGACCGAGCCCGCCCGCCGTGTGGAGATTGACGAAGCCCGGCTTTCCGCTTGCCTGGGCATAACCATCGGCCATGGCAACAACAGACGCCTCCTGCAGGCCCAAAATATACTGAATGTCCGGATGGTGGCGCAGCGCATGTATCAAGGGCATCTCGGTCGTACCCGGATTGCCAAAGACGTATTGAACGCCCTCCTTATGGAGGACCTCGGCCATGAGATCCGCTCCGGATTTTGTCGCAATGTGCAGCAAAACTGCCTCCCGCAAAGAAATGAAAGAAATCCTCACTCAACAGGGCGTCAATCTAAGCTAACGGTTGCGGCAGCGGATTGCGAAGACCATCTATTTTCCGCCTAAGTTGAAAACCAATTGCCTACTTAAGCACTTGTGGAGAATCGCGTGCCAATCGAACTGGACCGGATCGACCGGGCTATCCTCGCAGCAGTTCAAAGCGAGGGACGCATACAGAACCTGGATCTCGCCGCCCGGGTGGGGCTTTCCCCCTCGCCCTGCCTGCGGCGGCTGAAGCGGCTGGAAGACGCGGGCGTCGTGCGGCGCTACGTCGCCCTGCTCGACGCCGACAAGATCGGTATCGGCCTCAGCGTCTATGCGCGCATCGCCCTCGTCGCCCAGGATGCGGCGACCGTCGAGAACTTCGCGCAGGCGATGAACGCGCTGCCGCAAGTGGTGGAATGTCACATCATGGCCGGTGAGTGCGACGCGCTGCTGCGGGTCGTGGCAAGCGACCTGAACGGCTATCGCAATTTCCAGATAACCCACCTGACGCGGGAGAACGGCGTGCAGAGCGTGAAGACAGACGTGCCGATCCAGACGGTGAAATCGTCGACCGAACTGCCGGTGTGAGGGAGAGTTGCGGACGGGCGAAGATGCGCCATCCCGAAATGCAAAACGCCCGCGATGGAGCGGGCGTTTACGAAGTAAGTTGCCTATCTATTGATCAGAGGCCGTTGGCGGTCCGTGCAAAGTGACGGATGTTCTTCGGGTCGACCCCGATATCGGTCAGTTCGCGCGGCGTCATGCGCCCCAGTTCGGCAACCGTCTGACGGTACTTGCGCCAGTTGGTGAAGGTGCGTGCTACGTTCATGATAGTCCCCCTTTCCTGGGTTTTCGAAGCCGGCGGCCAGTCAGTGGCGCCCTGATTGCTTCGATGACCCTCTTATACTCCAGGATGTGTCCCTGCCGTAGCACTCGTTCGTCAGCACACCTATGCACAACGCGCATGGGTCGAACTGATCTCGATCAAAGTTGAGGCAATCAGCTGCGGATAGACTGAGGGGATATTCGTCAAAATGCTCGCCGCCATGCTGGAGGCAGAAAAAGGAAAAGGGCCGCCAGAGCGACCCTTCCATGAAATTTGGTCCGGTTGAACGAACCCGGGCCGCCTCTAGACGGTCCGACAGGAAGATGAGGTTTAAGCCGAGGGCTGCCTCGTCAAAACCACCTTTCCATTGCCCATTACGCAGACCGAAATCTCATTAGACATTGGATCACCTTCCTTTCACTACGTTGACGATGATTAAAAGGTAGGAGCGAAACGCGCCTTTCGCAAGGCAAGTTATGTAACCGAATGGCGAAATACGTGTGTTGCAAAGCTCATTGCACGGCTTAACATACGCAAGCGATCGAGCCTGATTCTCTTTCTCGCTCTCGCTGGACATCACTTCCCACCCCTCTACATTACCGGTCATCCCGCCACTGCACGACAGGTCTGCCGTGAAGCTTCCGACCGTTCGCCGAGACCCGACCGACGCCAGCGAACCGGCGCCGCCGCTCGAAATCACCGTCACCCAGACGATCGACGACAGGGTGCAGGCCCTGGTCATGCAGGAGATCGCCTATGGCGTGCGCAGCAAGGGCAAAATCAAAGCCCGTGCGGTGATGTGGATCTGGCTGTGGCTGTTCTTCGTGCTGGCCCTCGGCTTCTTTCTGTATGACGACATTCGCGAACGCGGCATCGAGGTGTTTCTGACGGGTTCGGCGATCGCCACCATTCTACCCATCCTGCTCCTGCTGGTCGCAGCGACGGTCGCAGACCTTTTGTGGTCGAGGGGCGCCGCCAGGCGCAAGCGGGGGAAATACCGCCGCTACCTGACGCGGCTTGGCGAGACAGGCCAGCGCGCCGTCACCTTCCGCTTCGATGGCGAGGGCATCACGCTCACCGAAGAGGATGAGATGGCGCAGCTGCAGCCCTGGCACGACAAGTTGTCGATGACGGACGAGGACGGATGGCTGTGCTTCACCGGCCATATGCACGAATTGTGCATCGTCATTCCCAAGCGCGACCTCTCTGCCCAGGAAATCGAGGCAGTAGAGCGGTGGAATGAACAGCGATCGGCCGCAGGCCCGCCCGCAAGCCTCGCCATCCAACCGGACCTCGCAGGTGCAGAAATCGCGCGTTCTGAGCCGTTCACCTCCAGCCGGGACGAACTGATCGCCACGGTGGAGGAAACCGGCAACAGCCAGGCCTGGAGGACACATCGCACAAAAGTCTTCGTGGCCATCGCCATCGCGCTCAGCCTCCTCACCCCGGCATTCTACCTGATCGGGTGGATTATCGATCCCGACCGGCTGCCGCTCGCAATCGCCCTGCCGATCTATCTCGAGCTGTTTTCGACGACCTTCTGGAAACATGCTCTCGTCGCAGTCGCCGTCCTGGCCGTCTTTGCAGCCCTCAACCCCATGCTTCGCCGCTGGGGCGCGCGGTTTTATGCCGACCAGATGCTGGCCGCGGGACTTGGTGAAAGCACGGTAACTGTCGGCGAAGACGGCCTGCTGGACGATGGCACGGCAATCCGGATGTTCATTCCGTGGAGGGCTATCCGCAAGTGCAGGATCACGCCCGAGCACATTTTCCTGACGATACGACTGGGCGCCGTGCTGACCTATCCGAAGCGCGTCTTTCCAGCCGACAAGATCGCCGCCATCGACGCCTTGTTCCGCGAGAAGGCCGGCCGAGACGCTACGGGAGGAAAGAGCGCATGAGGATCATCGCCCCCCTTCTGCTCGCATCCAGCCTGCTGATGGCCGGACCGGCGACGGCAGACACATCGCAGGTGAAGCTCGACCACGGCATCTCCTTCACGCTGCCGCCGGGCTGGGTGCTTGAGCAGGTCCGCGACACACGCAAGGGCGACAAGGGACGCCTCGTCGCCGAGATCGCCTGCGAGACCGAACATTGCAAGGACGAGACGCTGGAGACCTGCCGCATCGTGCTTTTCCCCGAGCATTTCGGCGACAACCGTGATGCCGAAAATCTCGAGGCGCTTTATGCCAATCCGATGGATCGCTATTTCCGGATGCGCGCGGTGCGCATCGCAATGAGCAAGGACGCAGAGTTTCGACGCCTGCTGGCGCCGATGGCGATCGGCGCGCGTGACTGGTACGTGGCGGAGACCGACGCCCGCCACAACATGAAGTCGGGCCTGTTTGCCGATAGCGTCATCGGCGGCTGGAGAGTGCAGGTCAGCTGCAAGACCTGCGAAACAGGCGAGATACGCTACCGCGACGCGATGGCCATGCTCGCCTCATTTCGCCAGGCCGACGACTGACGGATGGAGCGTGCCGCCCTAGAGCTTCATCACGATCTTGCCGATATGGCTGCTGGTCTCCATCAGCCGATGCGCCTCGATAACCTCATCGAAATCCACGACCGAATGGATGACCGGGGCGACCTTGCCCTGCTCCAGAAGCGGCCAGACCTGGGCCAGGAGATCGTCGCGGATCGCGCGCTTTTCCTCGGCCGTTCTTGGGCGCATGGTGGAGCCCGTCACCGTCAGGCGCTTGACCATGATCGGCGTCAGGTTGGCGTTCTCAACCATATTGCCGCCGAGGAAGGCGATGATCGACAGGCAGCCATCCTTGGCGAGCACAGACAGGTTCTTCTCGAAATAGGTACCGCCGATCATGTCGAGCACGACGTCCACGCCCTTGCCGCCGGTCTCGTTTCTCACCACTTCGGCGAAGTCTTCCGACTTGTAGTCGATCGCGCGTTTCGCACCGAGCTTTTCGCAAGCATCGCATTTTTCCTTCGAGCCCGCCGTCGTGTAGACGGTCGCGCCAAAAGCCTTGGCGAGCTGGATCGCGGTCGTGCCGATGCCGCTCGAACCGCCGTGGATCAGGACGCTCTCGCCATCCGTCAGGCCGGCCATCTGGAAGAGATTGGCCCATACGGTGAAGAAAGTTTCCGGCAGGGCCGCGGCCTTGACCGCATCGTATCCCTTGGGCCAGGGCAGCGCCTGACCGACCGGAATTACGCAATATTCCGCATAACCGCCGCCATTCGCAAGCCCGCAAACCTTTTCGCCGATGGCAAACTCGGACACGCCTTCGCCGAGCGCCACGACCTCTCCGGCGATCTCAAGCCCGAGGATCGGGCTCGCGTCCTTCGGAGGCGGATAGCTGCCCTGGCGCTGGGCGACATCCGGTCTGTTGACGCCCGATGCCTCGACCTTCACCAGAATCTCGCCCGCGCGCGCCTGCGGCAACGGGCCCTTTGCGAGCTTCATCACCTCGGGTGCGCCGAAGGATGGCAGGTCGACATATCGCATCTCGGCGGGAAGCGACGCGGGGGAAAGAGGCATGGGGAACTCCTGTCAGCGTGAAGCCACTGACTTAGGTCAGACCGCTTATTTTAGAAAGGCGGTGTTCAGCCACAAGGTCATTTTGTCTCGCCGAAGACGGAGAAGACAAGCCCGCCTTCACTTTCCTTGGCGCTCGCCTTTACCGCGGCGATCTCGACGCTGATCCGCCCGATATCGTCCAGCAGCAGGTCCTTGGGAAGCTCGAGGACGCCGATGGAACAGCGCAGCAGCGGGAAGTCCCGTTCACGGCCGGAACGGTCGTGGCCGCGGATCTTGCCGGCGGCCCGCTCTTCCTCGGAATAGAGTTCGATCGCGTCGTCGTGGAAATCGCCGAGCAGGCGCCCGAGAATTTCCTCCATCTCTTCCCGTTTCCAATCCCTGATGCCGATGAAGAAATCATCGCCGCCGATATGGCCGAGGAAATGTTCCTCGGAGAAGAAATAACGCTTCATCAGTGCAGCAAAGAGCGAGATGGCATGGTCGCCCTTCTGGAAGCCGTAATGGTCGTTGAAGGGTTTGAAGTTGTCGAAGTCGCAATAGCAGAAGAAGCGGGACTGGTCGTCGTCGCGGCCGGCTTCCTGCATGAAGTCGCGCACGGCGCGGTTGCCCGGCAGGCTGGTCAGCGGGTTCTGGTCCTGGGCGATCTTCAGCTGCTTTTCGTTGACAACCTTGATGAGCGACGCGGCGGAGACGACGCCGGCATAACGCATGTTTTCCGTCAGGATGACGCAGGCGCTGTTTTCCATATTGGCGAATAGGCTCATCAGCTCTTCCGCCTCGGCATCCAGACCGATGATCGGCGCGCGCTCGACGAAATGGGCGATCGAGCGCTCATAGACCTTGTTCTTCAACAGGTCGCGGCCGAAGGGCTGATAGATGAATTCCTTCAGGTGATATTCGTTGATCACGCCGCGCGGCTCGCCATTGGCATTCAGCACCGGGAAGAAGGCCTGGCGCGGGTTGCGGCGGAAGAGTTCGAAGACGGAGTCGATGGCGTCATTCTCGAACACCGTCGGCAGCTTCTCGATCTGCTTGCGGATGAGGATCTCGTCGAGCGACTGGCTGGAGCGACGCGTCCGGCCGATATCGGCGAGGTGGTGGAAGGAATGCTGCAGTTCCGAGGTGAAGGTCGTTGGCCGGGCGACGAAATAGCCCTGGACCAGGTCGACGCCATATTCGCGACAGGCGAGGAAATCCGCTTCGGTCTCGATACCCTCGGCGATCACGCGGATGCCGAGAACATGGGCGATGTTGACGATGCTCTTGACCAGATGGCGCTTGCGTGGGCTCGCCTCGATATTGGAGACGAAATGCCGGTCGATCTTGAGATAGTCAACCGGATAGTCGCAGAGCAGCTTCATCTCGCCATGGCCGACGCCGAAATCGTCGATGGCGAGCTTGAAGCCCGCCTTGCGCATTTCCATCACCAGATCGGCGAATTCCGGCACGCTGGTATTGTCGAAGCGCTCGGAGAATTCGAAACAGACGGAAGACGGCGCGATATGGGCGGCACGCAGATGGTGCAGCACCCGCTCCAGGAACTCATGGCCCTGCGGGATCAGCCGGACGTCGAGATTGAGAAACAGCGTGGCGGAGGAATAATCCGGCAGGGTCGCGAACTTGGCGAGCGCGCGGCCCGACATCATCTGCTCGAGTGCCAGAAGCTGACCGGCGTTTTCAGCCTCGTCCAGCAGCTCCGGGGGGGATGAAAAGCCGATCCGCTCATGGCCGCGCAGCAGGGATTCATACCCGAAGACGGTTCCCGTCGCGACCTCGACGATGGGCTGGAAGGCATTTTCCAGCACCAGCTTGCCAAGCGTGACCAGCTGATCGCCTGCATAACGCCGGACCACGTCCGGTTCGAGAACGGCAGCAGACGACATCCGCAATACTCCAAGGCATAGGGTGGCGGAAAGCCCCCATAAAGATGTGGGGAAACTCACCCACAACCCGTCAACAATCCGTTGCTCGTCTATGAAGATCGCATGAAGGTTTTATGACGGTCACCCGTCTTATGTTTAATATGAAATGAATTAGCCTTGGCCCATCAATATCACGCCTGACGGGCAGCGAGTGCCAGCGCCACCATTGCCCAGCCCTGGATCATCAGGTCCACCGCCAGGAAGGCGCCGAGCACGAGCAGGCTGTTGACCGGCCATCCGAGGGCGATGATCAGGCCTGCGAGAGCCGTGATGACGCCGCCGGCAATGATCCAGCCAGATCCACGATGCGGACGCATGCGCACACCAACCCAGATGCGGAAAATGCCTGCCACCATGAGCGCTATCGCCATAAGGAGCGTCAGGACGACCGCGGTCAAAGCCGGGTTCCAAAACGCGAGAAAACCCGCGACCGTATAAAGGATGCCGCTCAGCACCCAGGTCAGCGTATGCTCCCAGCCTTTGACCTGGAAGGCGTGGACGAGATAGGCGATGCCACCAATCAGCATCAGCATGCCGATGTAGAAGACCGAGGCGACGGTGGCGGCGAACAGATTGGCGAAGGCTATGAAACCGAAGGCGATCAGCAGAATGCCGAGCGCGAGAAACCAGCCCCATTTATCCCGCAGCGCCGAAACCGGGGGCGTATCCAGACCGAGAACCATGACACTTCCTCCTAGAGCATGAACCAGAGAAGACGAACGAGACTATCCCACCCAAGTGCAGGGGGCTTGGACGCTTCGAATATCGCGGATCGGATTTGGCGCGACCTTGACCGGCGTCAATGGCGCCTCAATAACCACCTAGGCCGCATCATTGATCGGGCGCGCCCTCTCGATCCGTTCCAACTCCTTGGGATCATGCATTGCGGCCCAGAGATCTGAGCGGCGCTGGATGTTAAGCCAGAAGTCGGGGCTGTTTCCGAACACCCGCGCCAGAATGAGCGCTGTCGGCACGGTTACCGTCCGGCGGTCGTTGCAGAGCTCGTTGACATGCTTGCGGGGCACGCCCATCGCCTCGGCGAGAGCCGCCTGCGTCAAGGCCATCGGCTCCATGAATTCCTCGACCAATATCTCACCAATACCCGCCGGCCTGCGCTTCGTCATCAACATGCTGCACCTATCTGTAGCTGTGGTCGTCGAGATAAATATCCCTCGCCTCACCCTTTGAGCCATCCCAAAGAAAAATCAGGCGCCACTGCCTGTTCACGCGGATCGAGCAAAATCCATCAAGCGATCCACGCAGCTTTTCCAGATGATTGCTCGGCGGGACAAGCAAGTCCTGATCGGTCATCGCGTCGTCGATCATCTGAAGCTTACGGAAAAGCCGGTCCTCTATATCGGCCGGTATATTCCTGTGCCGGACGTCCCGCACGAAGAAGTCATGAAGCCATTGATCCCGGAAGCCGACAATCATGAAATCTCCACTGATGCCCCAATGTACCACCTAGTGTTACGTCGAGCAAGCGCGCGCTTTTGGAACAGCGCTGTTCGCAATCACCGCTTGATCCAGAGCGCGATCAAAAATAACTCGATAGAACGCCAATCATGCCATCAGAGAGTCGATCGCGATCATGTCCCGCCCGAATATCCTCATCATCATGGTCGACCAGTTGAACGGCACGCTGTTTCCGGACGGTCCGGCAGACTGGCTGCATGCGCCGAATCTGAAGGCGCTGGCGGCGCGCTCTGCGCGATTCCGCAATAACTACACGTCCTCGCCGCTTTGCGCGCCGGCCCGCGCCTCGTTCATGGCCGGGCAATTGCCGAGCCGCACGCAGGTCTACGACAATGCCGCCGAATATGTCTCTTCGATCCCGACCTATGCGCATCACCTGCGCCGCGCCGGTTATTACACGGCGCTTTCCGGCAAGATGCATTTCGTCGGGCCGGACCAGATGCACGGGTTCGAGGAGCGGCTGACGACCGATATCTATCCGGCAGATTTCGGCTGGACGCCGGATTATCGCAAGCCGGGCGAACGGATCGACTGGTGGTATCACAACATGGGTTCGGTGACCGGCGCGGGCGTTGCCGAGATTTCCAACCAGATGGAATATGACGACGAAGTCGCCTTCCTCGCCAACCAGAAGCTCTATCATCTGTCACGCGAAAACGATGACGCCGACCGTCGCCCCTGGGCGCTGACCGTGTCCTTCACCCATCCGCACGACCCTTACGTGGCGCGGAAGAAATTCTGGGATCTCTATAACGACTGCGAACACCTGATGCCGGAGGTCGGCATGCTGGATGAACAGGACCCGCATTCAAAACGCATTCTCGGCTCCTGCGACTATGCGAGTTTCGCGATCAACGACGAGCATATCCGCCGGGCGCGCCAGGGCTATTTCGCCAATATCTCCTATATCGACGAGAAGGTCGGCGAGCTGGTCGACACCCTCACCCGCACAAGGATGCTGGACAGCACCGTCATCCTGTTCTGCTCCGACCACGGCGATATGCTGGGCGAGCGCGGCCTGTGGTTCAAGATGAACTTCTTCGAAGGTTCGGCGCGCGTGCCGCTGATGATCGCCGGCCCCGGCGTCTCCCCCGCCCTGCATGAGGCGCCGGTCTCCAATCTCGATGTCACGCCGACGCTCTGCGATCTCGCCGGCATCTCGATGGCCGAAATCGCGCCCTGGACGGATGGCGAGAGCCTGAAGCCGGTGATCGACGGCGCCGAGCGCACCTCTCCCGTTTTGATGGAATATGCGGCGGAGGCCTCCTATGCGCCGCTCGTCGGCATCCGCATCGGCAAATGGAAATACATCCACTGCATGCTCGACCCGGACCAGCTGTTCGACCTGGAGGCCGACCCGCAGGAGCTGACGAACCTTGCCGGCGATCCGGACTTCGCCGACGTGGTGGCGATGTTCCGCAAACAGCGCGAGGAGCGCTGGGACATGAGCGCCTTTGACGCTGCCGTGCGCGAAAGCCAGGCGCGGCGCTGGGTCGTTTACGAAGCACTTCGAAACGGCGCTTACTACCCGTGGGACCACCAGCCCTTGCAACGCGCCTCAGAGCGCTACATGCGCAACCACATGAACCTCGACAATCTTGAAGAATCCAAGCGCTACCCTCGGGGCGAATGACGCGCGGGGAATGCGGAGAATGAGAATGAAAGCACAGCCGAAAGCCAGCCACTTTATCGACGGCGAATATGTGGAAGACACCGCAGGCACCGTTATCGAGAGTCTTTACCCCGCCACCGGCGAGGTGATCGCAAGGCTGCATGCGGCAACGCCTGCGATCGTCGAACAGGCAATCGCAGCGGCGAAACGCGCCCAGCCGGAATGGGCGGCGATGAGCCCGACGGCCCGCGGCCGCATCCTGAAACGCGCCGCCGAGATCATGCGCGAGCGCAACCGCGCTCTTTCCGAACTTGAGACGCTCGATACGGGCAAGCCGATCCAGGAAACGATCGTTGCCGACCCGACCTCGGGGGCCGACAGTTTCGAATTTTTCGGCGGCGTGATCGCGGCCGGCATGAACGGGCAGTATATCCCGCTCGGCGGCGATTTCGCCTATACGAAGCGGGTGCCGCTCGGCGTCTGCGTCGGCATCGGCGCCTGGAACTATCCGCAGCAGATCGCCTGCTGGAAGGGCGCTCCGGCGCTCGCCGCCGGCAATGCCATGGTGTTCAAGCCATCGGAAAACACGCCGCTCGGCGCCTTGAAGATCGCCGAGATCCTGATCGAGGCCGGGTTGCCCAAGGGCCTGTTCAACGTCATCCAGGGCGACCGGGCGACGGGGCCGCTTCTCGTCAACCATCCCGATGTCGCCAAGGTGTCGCTCACCGGCTCGGTGCCGACCGGCCGCAAGGTGGCGGCGGCGGCGGCCGGCAGCCTCAAGCATGTGACGATGGAGCTCGGCGGGAAATCGCCGCTGATCGTGTTCGACGATGCCGATATCGACTCGGCCATCGGCGGGGCCATGCTCGGCAATTTCTATTCCACTGGCCAGGTCTGCTCCAACGGTACGCGCGTCTTCGTGCAGAGGAAGGTCAAGGATCAGTTCCTGTCGCGCCTTAAACAGCGGACGGAAAAGATCGTCATCGGCGAACCGATGAACGAAGCAACCCAGATGGGGCCGCTGATCTCCTTCGACCAGCGCCAGAAGGTGATGAGTTATATCGACAAGGGCAAGACCGAGGGTGCAATGCTTCTGACCGGCGGCGGCATCCCGAACGATGTCACCGGCGAAGGTTATTACATCCAGCCGACCGTGTTTGCCGACGTGACCGACGAGATGACCATTGCGCGCGAGGAAATCTTCGGGCCTGTCATGTGCGTGCTCGATTTCGACGACGAGGACGAGGTGATCGCGCGGGCCAATGCCACCGAGTTCGGCCTGTCAGCCGGCGTCTTCACCGCCGATCTTTCGCGCGGGCACCGGGTGGTGGACCAGCTCGAGGCCGGGACGCTGTGGATCAACACCTACAATCTCTGCCCGGTAGAAATTCCCTTCGGCGGATCGAAGCAGTCAGGCTTCGGGCGGGAGAATTCGCTGGCCGCGCTGGAGCATTATTCGGAGCTGAAGACGGTCTATGTCGGCATGGGCAAGGTCGAGGCGCCGTATTGATGATGTCTCAGGCCACGGAGCAAGCTCGCCCCCCTCTGGCCTGCCGGCCATCTCCCCCACAGGTGGGGAGAATAGCTGGGCGCACCCACTCGACCCAGCCGCGAACCTTTACCGACAGATCATCCTTGACCAACATTGATGGGCACGAAGATCGCGCCGCCTGTGATCTCCCCCCTTGTGGGGGAGATGGCCGGCAGGCCAGAGGGGGGCCGACGCGGGATGCCTCCAATAAAACGCTTGGAGCCATTTGACATGCAGCAGGCAGATTTCGTCATCATCGGTTCCGGTTCGGCGGGTTCGGCCATGGCCTATCGCCTGTCGGAAGACGGCAAGCATTCGGTGATCGTCATCGAGGCCGGCGGATCGGACTATGGACCGTTCATCCAGATGCCGGGTGCGCTCGCATGGCCGATGAGCATGAAACGCTACAACTGGGGTTATCTTTCCGAACCGGAGCCGAACCTCGACAATCGCCGCATCACCGCACCGCGCGGCAAGGTTCTGGGCGGCTCGTCCTCGATCAACGGCCTCGTCTATGTGCGCGGCCATGCCGAGGACTACGCCCGCTGGGAGGATCTGGGGGCCACCGGCTGGTCCTATGCGGATGTGCTGCCCTATTTCAAGCGGATGGAAACGTCGCATGGCGGTGAAGCCGGCTGGCGCGGCACCGAGGGGCCGCTGCACGTGCAGCGCGGGCCTGTGACCAATCCACTGTTTCACGCCTTCATCCAGGCCGGCAGCCAGGCCGGCTTCGAGACGACCGAGGATTACAACGGCTCGAAGCAGGAAGGCTTCGGGTTAATGGAGCAGACGATCTATCAGGGCCGCCGCTGGTCCGCGGCCAACGCCTATCTGAGGCCCGCGATGAAGCGGCCGAATGTCGAAATCGTCCATGCCTTCGCCGAGAGGGTCGTCATCGAGAACGGCCGCGCCACGGGCGTCGAGATCGTTCGGCGCGGCGTGCCCGAAGTGATCAAGGCGAACCGCGAGGTGATCGTCGCGGCATCCTCCTTCAATTCGCCGAAGCTTTTGATGCTGTCGGGCATCGGCCCGGCGGATCATCTGAAATCGATGGGCATAGAGGTGAAGGCGGACCGGCCGGGCGTCGGCGCCAATCTTCAGGATCACCTGGAATTTTATTTCCAGCAGGTCTCGACCAAGCCTGTCTCGCTTTATTCCTGGCTGCCCTGGTTCTGGCAGGGTGTCGCCGGCGCGCAGTGGATGATGTGGAAGGGTGGGCTCGGCGCCTCCAACCAGTTCGAAGCCTGTGCCTTCCTGCGTTCCGAGGCAGGATTGAAGCAGCCGGACATCCAGTATCACTTCCTGCCGGTCGCAATTTCCTATGACGGAAAGGCGGCCGCCAAGAGCCACGGGTTCCAGGCGCATGTCGGCTACAACCTTTCAAAATCCCGCGGAAACGTGACCCTGCGTTCGGCGGATCCGAAGGACGAGCCGGTGATCCGCTTTAACTACATGAGCCATGAGGAAGACTGGATCAAATTCCGCCATTGCGTCCGGCTGACCCGAGAAATCTTTTCGCAGAAGGCCTTTGACGATTATCGCGGGCCGGAAATCCAGCCGGGCGAGAGCGTGCAGAGCGACGAAGAAATCGATGCCTTTCTGCGCCAACATCTGGAAAGCGCCTATCATCCCTGCGGCACCTGCCGCATGGGCCGAACCGATGATCCATTGGCGGTGGTCGATCCGGAATGCCGGGTGATCGGGGTCGAGGGCCTGCGGGTGGCGGATTCATCGATTTTCCCGCACGTGACCTACGGTAACCTCAACGGCCCGTCGATCATGACCGGCGAGAAGGCGGCGGATCATATTCTCGGCAGAACGCCGCTGCCGCGCAGCAACCAGGAGCCCTGGGTCAATCCGCGGGCGGCAGTGAGCGATCGGTAATCAGTAGTAGTCGTCTTCGCGCTGGTGGCGGATGGCGAGGATGGTGACCGTATGGTCGCTATTTATATCGTATAGGATGACGTAACCGGATGATCCGAAAGGGATTAGGAGTTCTCGCGCGAGAGCATCATCTTCGATTGCCTTTCGGCCCACGAATGGGAAATCCTCAAGAACGCGCATGGTTTTGAAAACGGCTTCGTAACAACGTTCCGCCAAGTCGATATCGAGTTCAGCGAGGTAGCTGTAATACCTCTCGAAATCGTCAAAGAATTGCCTGGAGTAGCGAAGCGTTCGCGTCATTTCTCTTTCGCAGCCCGCGCCTCAGCAAGCTTTCTTCGCATCATATCCAGCACGTCCTCCGAAGAGTAATAAAAGCCCGTGCGCTCTATCTCTTCCCGCGCGGCCAAACCGCGGGCGATAAACTCGGCTTGTGATTTTCTGATATGGACCTGTCGGCGCAGCGAGTCCTCGACGAGGCCAGAGAGCGTCTCGCCTTCCTTGAGCACGCTTTCGGCTGCAGCGCGCAGTTCCGGCTCGACGCGCAGCGAGGGGATTGTCGCGGTCTTGGCGGCAGTTTTCATGACGACACCTCATGCGTTGCAATTGCGATGCATGATGCGCTTGTCGACGGATATTGGCAAGGCTAGATAAAGCCGATCCAGCGTCCCGCCACGACCGCCGCAATCCAGATCACAATCGACAAGGCAGCGGATATACGCAGCCCCGATGTGGTCGAAGCGCCGGCCAGAACGGCCTTCCATCCCGCGCTTCGATGCACGGCGACGGCATTGGCGAGCCCCAATGCGATCAAGCCGAGTTTCCAGAGGAAGGCGGGGTTCGTCGCATATTCCGTCGGGCGGACGGAGAAGAGACAGAGGCCGGTGATGATGGCGAGGCTGAGCCCGATCCCGGCAAGGCGGGACAGATAGGGCGCGATGACAGGCAACGGGATCGGCCTGGCCATACCGAGCAGCCGCAAATCCAGCGCCAGAATGGCACCGAACAACATGCCGAGGCTAAGGATATGGGCCGCGTTGACCAGCAGGTATGCGGTCGATGACGTGATGAGGAAACGCGCCACCGGGGTGGCGGCCAGTGGCTCCAACCATCCCATGAACAAATCCATCACCGGCGTCTCAGTTCGTCTTTATCCTTTCCGGATACATGTCGAAATTTTTGCCCGCGACAGTGATGCGGACGGCCTTCATCAGTTTCTCGTTCTCGTCCTGCGACCTGTTGCCGAGCACGGTGATCGCATCGCCCACCTTGGCCGAACCTTCGGCGAAGCCGGAGCGCTCGGTCTGGCGCGGGTTGCCGAGATCGATCTGCCAGACCGTGCCTTCGGACATGACGGTCAGCGATGGATGCGGCGGCGCGAACGAGATGGACTGGATCGTGCCCTCCAGCGTGGTCTGCTCGCCTTCCGTCCAGGCCCAGCCGTGATGGGCGATTGCGGCGCCGGCGATCGCGGCGGACAGGGCAATGGCTGTGAAAACAGTAGCAATCGGGCGCGTTGTCATAAATGTCATGGCTGCTCTCCTTTTCGCGTCTATCGACATGAAGTGGGACAGTGTGGCCGCGTGGCGAGTGGCCTCACCGGTTGTTGAAGGGCGGTTATCGCAGACGACCAATCATTCCGCGTTCATTATCGTCCCCCGACCTCCTTCCCGACCACGGTGAGTCCCATCGAGGCGGGCCGGCAGTTCCGGATTTCCGCCATCCTGACCTTGCAAGCCCCGGCACAGACGCTTAAGCAAACCCGCATACGCGATCCTCCGACCAACTGCCGTTCACGTCCCCCATGTCCTCCGCCTTCCGCCGTTCCAAGATGTTCCGCCGTTCCCGCGTCATGCGCGGCTCCTGGTCGGTGTGGAAACCGCGGATCGTGTTCTGGATCGGGGCGCTGATGATCGGCGTCGTCAGCGTCGGTTTTGCCTGGGCGGCAGATGCGGCCCACGGGCTGTTCACGGCGATGACGGCGGCTGGGCCGTATAACTTCCTCATTCCGCTTCTCCTGACACCGGCAGGCTTCGCGCTCTGTGCCTGGCTTGCCATCACCGCTTTTCCCAATGCGCAGGGCAGCGGCATTCCGCAGGCGATCGCGGCACGGCATCTGCGGCATGAGGATGACCGCAAGCTGCTGCTGTCACTGAAGATTGCGGCCGGAAAGATCGTGCTGACCGTCATCGGGCTGTTCTGCGGCGCTTCGATCGGCCGCGAGGGACCGACGGTGCAGGTGGGCGCCTCGATCATGCTGGCAGCCGCCCGGTTCGGCGGCATGGCGCAGGCGCGCGGGCTAATCCTCGCAGGGTCCGCCGCCGGCATTGCCGCCGCCTTCAACACGCCGCTTGCCGGCATCGTGTTTGCCATCGAAGAGATGAGCCGCACCTACGAGGCGCGCGCCAACGGACTGGTGCTGACCGCCGTCATCCTGTCCGGTCTCGCGGCGCTTGGGCTCGTCGGCAGCTATACCTATTTCGGCGAAACTTCGGTCATGGCGACAAGTCGGCTCGACTGGCTGATGGTCGCGCTTTGCGGTGTCGGCGGCGGTGCGCTCGGTGCAGGGTTCAGCGCCTGTGCCATCCGCCTTTCGCGCCGGATCCGCCGCTGGGCGCAGCCAAACGCGATGAGACGGATGACAGCACTTGCGACGGGCTGCGGACTGTTTGTTGCGGTGGTCGGCATCATCTCCGGCGGCGAGACCTTCGGCACCGGCTACGAACAGGCCCGCGCCATGCTGGAGGGCGATGCCGCTTCGCCGTTGTTCTTCATCGAAAAATTCGCAAGCACGCTCGCCTCGATGGTCTCGGGCATTCCGGGCGGCATCTTCGCGCCGTCGCTCTCGGTCGGCGTTGGGATGGGCGCCACGATCGGTTCGCTTGTCGGCGCCAGCGTCGCCCTGTCCGCTCTGCTCGGCATGGCAGGTTATTTCGCCGGCGTCGTTCAGGCGCCCATGACGGCCTTCGTCATCATCATCGAAATGACCGGCAATCATGAAGCCGTCATCCCGGTCATGGCGGCCTCGATGCTGGGCTATATCACGTCGCGCATGCTGTCGCCGGAACCGCTCTACCACGCCTTGTCGCGGCCGTTCATCGCTGCTGGATTGCGCGCAAGGCGAGCGGAGAGCCGACCGGGCTGAGCGATACCATCGGCTCAGTCCCTTGCGACATCCTCGTTCTTGTCCCACTGGCCGTCGATAAAGCGCAGCGCGTCGATGATGGTCAGCTTCCAGACCGACCAGACGTGATCGCCATCCGTGATGCGCAGCTCGGAGGGACGGCCGCCGGCCTGCAGGGTTTCGTGCAAGGCAACCGCGCCCCGCCAGAGGAAGAAACCGTCGTCATCGCCGCAGGTGATGAAGGTCGCCGGCAGGTCCGTCTGTTCGGCGATATGCTGGGCCACCAGCGTGAAGATGTTCTTTTCGTTGAACAGCCGGGCATCGAAGGGCGTGCCGAAGGCGCCGGAGAAATGGTCACCTGTCGAGGGCAGCACGACGCCGCTCGTCACCGTCGCGCGGTCGACACGGTGGAAGAAGGCGCTGTCCTCGATCAGCTTCAGGTCGGCCGGGGTCTTGTCGAGATCGGAGGCCGGGACATTCTGCCAGATGGCGCCGGACATGCTTGCCACCGCGCCATAGAGATCCCCATAGGCATAGGCGAGATGCAGGGCGCCGAAGCCGCCCATGGACAGGCCAGCAATCGCCCTGCCCTCGCGATCCTTGCGAACGGTCATGGTGTTCTCGATCTCGTGGCGCAGATCGGCGGTAATGGCGGTTTCGTAATCGCCGGGGCCGTCGACCGCGGCGGAATCCACGTACCAGCTGTTTGTCACGCCGGGCATGACGACGACGAGCGGACGGATGGTCTTTTCCGCGATCAGCCTGTCCAGCGTCGCCTGGATATCTCCAAGGTCACGCCAGCTGTTCTGGTTGCCATCGTGGCCGTGCAGGAGATAGAGCACCGGCCAGCCGCCCTGAGGCGCCTCGCCATCAGGTTTATAGACGTTGACGGGGAATTCGGCGCCCAGCGCGCCGCTGCGAAAACTCGCATCGGAGATCGTGCCGGCATCAGCCGACGTCGCCAAGCCCATGATGGCGACAACAGGCAAGGCGAGTTTTGAAAGCAGCGACATATCCAGCCCCATCCTTCGGACAGGGCTGGAACGTCGTTTCGAATGCGCCGGTTCCCACGTCGATGCGAGCGTGCGCTACTTGGTAAAGATTTTCCAGCGGGTAGGACGGAAGCGGGCTTCCGAACCGAGCTCGATCGGCGCGTGCAAGGGCACCTCGATTTCGACGTGATAGGGGTCGTGGCCATTGTTGGCGATGTCGATCTCGGCGATGCGGGTGCCGGCGAGACGGCGGGATGCCGTGACCTTGCCAAACAGCGCGTCCCTCTCTTCCGTCAGCACCACGTCTTCCGGGCGGAAGAACAGGTCGCCCGCCGTGTCCGCCTGACCCGATACGCCGATCGGTTCACCCTGAAACAGGACGGTGCCGTCCTTCACCTCGACTGGAAGATGCGAGGATTCGCCGATGAAGGAGAAGACGAAGGGTGATTGCGGGCGGTCATAAACATCGTCGGCAGACCCGACCTGCTCGATCTTGCCCTGGCTCATGACCACGACACGGTCGGCAAGTTCCAGCGCCTCTTCCTGGTCGTGGGTGACGAAGACGGTCGTGTGGCCGGTGCGATCATGGAACTCGCGCAGCCAGCGGCGCAGTTCCTTCCTCACCTTCGCATCGAGCGCGCCAAACGGCTCGTCGAGCAACAGGATGCGCGGCTCGATCGCCATGGCGCGGGCGAGCGCGACGCGCTGGCGCTGGCCGCCGGAGAGCTGGTTCGGATAGCGGTTTTCCAGCCCCGAGAGCTGCACCATGTCGAGCAAGTCGGAGACGCGTTTCCTGATCTCGGCCTTCGCCGGACGGCTGGCGGAGGGACGGACCTTGAGGCCGAAGCCGATATTCTCGGCCACTGTCATGTGGCGGAACAGGGCGTAATGCTGGAACACGAAGCCGACATTGCGCTCCTGCACCGAGTGATGCGAAGCGTCCTCCTCGCCGAAGAAGATCTGGCCGGCGGTCGGGAAATCCAGCCCGGCGATGAGGCGCAGCAGCGTCGTCTTGCCGGAGCCGGAGGGGCCGAGCAGCGCGATCAGTTCGCCCGACGCGATGTCGAGCGAGACATCGTTCAGCGCGGCGAAGCGGTCGAATTCCTTGCGGATGGTGTTGATGCGAACTTCCATGCGGGCTTTTGCCTTTTAATGTCTGCCGCCGGCTGCGCCGGCACCGAACCGAAGTTCGAGAAAGGTTTTCAATGCGAGCGTGACGAGGGCGAGCAGTGCCAGAAGCGAGGCCACCGCAAAGGCCGCAACCATGTTGTACTCATTATAGAGTATCTCGACATGAAGCGGCATGGTGTTGGTAAGCCCCCGGATGCGGCCTGAGACGACCGAGACGGCGCCGAACTCGCCCATGGCGCGGGCGTTACAGAGCAGCACACCATAGAGCAGGCCCCACTTTATATTGGGCAGCGTCACGTACCAGAAGGTCTGCCAGCCGGATGCGCCGAGCGACAGCGCTGCCTCCTCGTCGCCCGTGCCCTGGTCCTGCATCAGCGGGATAAGCTCGCGCGCGACAAAGGGGAAGGTCACGAAGACGGTGGCGAGCACGATGCCCGGCACGGCGAAGAGGATCTCGATGCCATAGCTCTTCAGGAACGGCCCAAGCAGACTGCCGGAGCCGAACAGCAGCACGTAGACGAGACCCGAGATGACTGGCGAGATGGAGAATGGCAGGTCGATCAGGGTGATGAGGAATGCCTTGCCCTTGAACTCGAACTTGGCGATGGCCCAGGAAGCAGCCAGACCGAAGATCAGGTTGAGCGGCACGGCGATGGCCGCCACCAGCAAGGTCAGCTGGATGGCCGCCCAGGCATCCGGCTCCAGCAAAGCTTCCTCATAGGTCACCCAACCCTCGCGAAACGCTTCGAAAAAGACGGAGACGAGAGGCAAGAAGAGGAAGAAGGCGAGGAAGACGAGCGAGACCGCGACGAGGAGCAGCTTGGTCGTGAAGCTTTCGTCGGCAGGGTTGCGGAAGGAGATGCGGCGGTTCTCAGACATTCCCGTACCTCCTGCGGCTCCAGGCCTGGATGAGGTTGATCACCAGCAGCATGGCAAATGAGATCAGCAGCATGATCGTCGCAATCGCGGTGGCTCCGGCATAGTTGAACTCTTCCAGCCGGATGACTATCAGGAGGGGCGCGATCTCCGAGACGTAAGGGATATTGCCTGCGATGAAGATGACCGAGCCGTATTCGCCGACGCCGCGGGCGAAGGCGAGCGCGAAGCCGGTGAGGATCGCAGGCGTCAGGCCGGGCAGCAGGACCTTGAAGATGGTCTGGAAGCGGTTGGCGCCCAGCGTCGCTGCCGCCTCCTCCACTTCCTTGTCGATCTCCTCCATGATCGGCTGCACGGTGCGCACCACGAAAGGCAGGCCGATGAAGATGAGGGCGATGACGATGCCGATCGGGGTAAACGCGATGCGGAAGGGCATGAAGATGGAGCCGATCCAGCCGTTCGGCGCGTAGAGCGAAGCAAAGGCGATGCCGGCCACTGCCGTCGGCAGGGCAAACGGCAGGTCGACCATGGCATCGATCAGGCGACGGCCGGGAAAGCGGTAGCGGGTGAGCACCCAGGCGAGCAGCGTGCCGAAGACGACGTTGACGAGGGCTGCGATGAAGGCCGTGCCAAACGAAACGTAGAGCGCCCGAAGCGTCCGTTCATCGGAAAGGATGGAGAAGAAGCCCGACCAGCCGAGTTCGGCCGTTCGCCAGAGCAACCCGGCGATGGGGATGAGGATGATCAGCGACAGGTAGGCGAGCGAAAAGCCGAGCGTCAACCCGAAACCCGGGATGATGCTCGGCTGTTTTACCCGCCACCGTGCCGGAGTGGCAGCGGTGGTAATGGTCATTCGGTTTCCGACTTACTTGCCCGGCTTGTAGATCTGGTCGAAAATGCCGCCGTCGCCAAAGTGTTCCGGCTGCGCCTTCTTCCAGCCACCGAAAATGGGATCGTCGATGGTGACGAGCTTGATGTCCGGCAGCGCCTTCAGGAGATCCGGCTCGACGACGTCACGCTTCGAAGGACGATAGAAATGCTTGGCCGCAATGTTCTGTCCCTCGTCGGAATATAGGTACTGGAGATAGGCTTCGGCCACCTTGCGGGTACCCTTGGCGTCAACCGTCGCATCGACGACGGCGACCGGCGGTTCTGCCAGGATGGAGATCGGCGGAACGACGATGTCGAAGGCATCCTTGCCGAACTCCTCGCCAGCCAGATAAGCCTCGTTTTCCCATGCAAGCAGAACGTCACCGATCTGGCGCTGCGCGAACGTCACCGTCGAGCCGCGGGCGCCGGTATCGAGAACCGGAGCGCGCTTGTAGAGATCGGCGATGTAAGCCTTGATCTTGTCCTGGTCGCCCTTGAACTCTTCATTGGCCCAGGCCCAGGCGGCGAGATAGTTCCAGCGGGCGCCACCGGAGGTTTTCGGGTTCGGGGTTACGATCTGCACGTCGCCCTTCACCAGATCGCCCCAGTTATGGATGCCCTTCGGATTGCCCTTGCGGACGAGGAAGACGATCGTGGACGTGTAGGGCGAAGAGTTGTTCGGCAGGCGGGAACGCCAGTCCTCCTTGATCTTGCCGGTCTTCTGGATTGCGTTGATATCGCTTTCCAGCGCCAGGGTGACGACATCGGCTTCGAGACCATCAATCACCGAGCGCGCCTGGGCGCCGGAACCGCCATGCGACTGGCGGATGGTGACGTCCTCACCGCTTTCGGCCTTCCAGTGCTTGGCAAAGGCGGCGTTGAAATCCTTGTAGAGCTCGCGGGTCGGATCGTAGGACACGTTGAGGAGCTGGCTGTCGGCAAAGGCCGGCGCGAAGACGCCGGTGGTCAGCGAAAGGCTGAGCGCGACAATGCCCAATCTCCGGAAAAAGTTCTGCATGAGGATCCCTCCTGTGGTCTCGGGCTAAACTCTATCGGTCAGGTCGTCTTAGTCAATTCGCGGCGAAAAGAAGGCAAAACTGTTTCTCTTTGACGGGTTTGCTGGGCAAAGAATGCGTTCCGTGAAGGTGATAAGGCAGAACGGCAGACACGGGAAAAGCCGCTCAGGCGAAATGGCAATCCGGCTATCCTGCCTCCCTTGACGCCCGATCCGGTGCATCAAAGCGGCGGCTCAGAAACACTTCGGTATGCCTCACCGACTCGGGCACATCCCGAAAAGGCGGGCACAGCTCCAGACCAAAGGCGCGATAGAGCGCTACGGCATCGGTCATGTAGATCGTGGTATGGGCCAGAAGCCTGCGTCTGCGGCGAAACCCGATATCCGCCATCACCGACTGCATCAAAGCACGGCCTATGCCCCTCCTGCGCAAGGCGGGCGCGACGAAAAATCTATGCAATTCGTCCGAGAGATCATCGAAGGGCGAGAAGGCAAGGCATCCTGCCGGGGAGCCCGCCCATGTCGCAAGGAACAGACCGGCGCCATCCCGCAGGTAGCGAGCGGCTAGGCTCGTCGCGGTCTCGCCGTGATAGAGATCCATGACGATATCTGGATCGACGCCATAGGCCTGAACCATCGCCATGTCCCATTCGGCGAGCTCCTTGCACAAAGCGGACGCCGCCTCGAAATCCTCCGGAGATTTCGCGATGGACACGGAGAGCATACCTCATCCTCGGTTGCGCATAAGCACATTAGCACAACCGCATCAGCATCAACAGGCATGGGTCGAGCCCGAGGCGGCATCCTTGGAAGCCCGGCAGCCTCAGCGATACAAAGCCACGAAGAGGTTGTTGGCTGGCATCGAAACGATCTGCTCGCGCTTGAAGCCAAAATCGTGGGCAAGTGCGATCACGTCGTCAACGCGGCGCACGCCCCATTCCGGGTTTCGCTCCCTCAGCGACGCATCGAAGGCGATGTTGCTTGGCGCAGTCTCCACGCCTGCCTGCTCGAACGGGCCGTAGACGAAGAGCGGCTGGCTGGGCTTGAGCAACCTGGCGCTTCCCGCGATCAGACCCTCAGTCGACGACCAGGGGCTGATATGGACCATGTTGATGCAGAGCACCGCATCGACCGTCTCTATCGGCCAAGCGGAGGCGCCTGCATCGATGCTCAGCGGCGCCAGAAGGTTCGACAGGCCGGCATGCTCCCGCCATGCCTCGATCGAGGCCAGCGCATGGGGATCGGGGTCACTCGGTTGCCAGTTCAGGTGCGGGAACAGGCCGGCGAAATAAACGGCATGCTCGCCGCTTCCGCTTGCCAGTTCCAGAACGACGCCGTTACGCGGCAAAAGATCGTCCAGCACCGCGGCGATGGCCTCGCGATTGCGCTGGACGGCCGGCGCGAATTTGCGCCCTTCTCCCTCGGCCTCGGACGCAAGCCAGGGCTGAGCTGCTGCAGTTTCGGATGACATGGTCGGATCCTCTCGATCGCAGGGCGGCGTCCAATTCAACCGCTGAGAGCGATTACCTACGGCTTTGCTAATATCGGGGGATTTCATAAACCCACCGCTATTGTTACATCTGCAATTCCCGAGCGGTATCCATGCGCGGATCCGCAGCCCTAGGCTGTCAGCAACTCGCGGACCTTGGCGGGATTCTGCTCGCCGGCGCCTTCGATCGCGTCGGCGATCGTGGTGTTGAACAGCACGTCGCGGGTAGCATCTGCCACGCGGGCAAAGACGTGGCGGATTTCGCAGAGGTGTTCCCCGTCGCAATCGTCGCATTTGCGGTAAGCGGTCTGGGAGAGGCAGGGAAGCGGTGCGATGGGTCCGTCGACCAGACGCAGAACTTCGCCGAAGGTGATCGCATCCGCAGGCTTCAGGAGCAGATATCCGCCCTGCTTGCCGCGCCGGCTCACGACGATGCCGGAGCGCTTGAGGTCGAGCAGGATCTGTTCCAAAAACTTCTTCGGAATGCTCTGCTGGACCGCGATCTCCGAAATCAGCATCGGCTCGTCCTGGTCGGCCTGCGCAAGGGCGGCGAGCGCCCTCAACGCATATTTCGCTCTCTGGGATATCATCACGCAACCATCAACAGCAGCGCCGCCGCGAGGCCGATTTGAGGTCCCCACGCCGTCGCTCAATCATCGAATTCCACGGACATCCACAAGCTTCGAACGGGCTTGGCGGGTGTTCGTTCGCAAGCGGCAATCCCGCATTGCAAAAATCTACCTCCGGCATAGCTCAAACAGCCTGAAAATACAAACCAATGCGGGCACTTGAGCCCGCAAAAACAGTCACATTTGGTTAAGGCGTCAGGTTTTCTGTGTGCGCCGCGCTTTCTAGAGATATTTGCTCCCCAGCGCGACCCGAAGAAACGCCTGTTTCTCGCAATCTCCTTCCCACGTGGCGATAATCCAGCAATTGCTGATGAAAGAAGAAACATGACATCGCATGAAGTGATTGAGCGTAACGCGTATGCCAAGGGTGCAGAAACCCAGGCAGCAGACCTCGACCGTCGGCTGGGCGATCTCGATCTCGCAGGCCGTCTTTCCGCTGCCGCCGAATTCGGCCACGCGGTCTTCACGACATCGCTGGGCATAGAGGACCAGGTGATCACCGCCTCAATCGGCGCCCATCGCCTGCCGATCGAGGTGTCGACGCTGGAGACCGGGCGTCTGTTCAAGGAAACCGTCGACCTGATTTCGGAAACGGAAGATCGCTACGACATTTCGATCCGCCGCTTCCGGCCCGAGCAGGATGATATCGACGCCTATGCGGCAAGGTATGGCCTGAACGGCTTCTACGACAGCGTTGAAGCCCGCCATGCCTGCTGTCATGTCAGGAAGCTCGCGCCGCTCGCCAAGGCGTTGAGCGGAGCGCAAGTGTGGATCACCGGCCTTCGCCGCGGCCAGTCCGGCAATCGCGCAACCACGCCCTTTGCCGAATACGATGCCGAGAGAAATCTCATCAAGGTCAATCCGCTCGCCGATTGGGACATCGACACCATCAACGCCCATGTGGCGGCGGAAGAGATCCCGATCAATCCGCTGCATGCCCGTGGCTATCCCTCGATCGGCTGCGAGCCCTGTACCCGCGCCATCAAGCCCGGCGAACCCGAACGCGCCGGCCGATGGTGGTGGGAAAACGACGAGAAGCGCGAATGCGGCCTGCATGTGCCGGAAACAGCGTCTCAGCCGATATCGGCCTCAGCACCCTTGGCGAGTTCCATCGCCCGCTAGGCTCCGCCTCTTCACTCTTTGTGTGTAACGTCCGACTACCGGAGACCGAAATGTCCCTGTCCGTACAGGAAACGGAAATCAAGAACCCGCCCGTTTCCCGCCCGCCGCTCGATCCGCATCTCAAGGCTCTCGAAAACGAAGCGATCCACATCTTCCGCGAGGTCGCCGCCGAGTTTGAAAATCCGGTCATGCTCTATTCGATCGGCAAGGATTCTTCCGTCCTTCTGCATCTCGCCCGCAAGGCCTTCCATCCGGGTCGCGTCCCCTTCCCGCTTCTGCATGTCGACACGACCTGGAAGTTCAAGGAGATGATCGAGTTCCGCGACCGCATCGCCGAGGAATACGACCTCGACCTCGTGGTGCATACGAACAAGCGCGGCAAGGAAGAAAACATCACGCCGTTTACCCGCGGCTCGGCCTTCTACACCGACGTGATGAAGACCGAAGCGCTGAAACAGGCGCTTGATGCCGGCGGCTATGACGCTGCCTTCGGCGGCGCCCGACGCGACGAGGAAGCCTCGCGTGCCAAGGAGCGCATCTATTCCTTCCGCACGCCTGACCACAAATGGGATCCGCGCAACCAGCGGCCGGAACTGTGGAACATCTATAACGGCATGATCAAGAAGGGCGAGAGCGTACGCGCCTTCCCGCTGTCGAACTGGACCGAAGTCGACATCTGGCGCTACATCCAGGCCGAAGACATTCCACTCGTGCCGCTCTACTACGCCGCCGAACGCCCCTATGTGGAGCGCGACGGCATGATGATCCTGGCGGAAGATCCGCGGCTGGAACTACTGCCCGGTGAAGAGATCAAGCACGGTTCGATCCGTTTCCGCACGCTCGGCTGCTTTCCGCTGACCGGTGCGATCCGTTCGACCGCCTCGAACCTCGAGGAAGTGATCGCCGAACTGGAAATCGCCACCGTCTCCGAACGCCAGGGCCGCGCCATCGACCGCGACCAGTCCGGCTCCATGGAAAAGAAGAAGCGCGAGGGATATTTCTGAGATGAGCGCCACAGCAACCGCGACCAACGCCTCGCCGGCCACTTCGGCCAATGTCATCCCTTTCGCGGAATCGGCCGCTCGCGTCTCCTCCCGCGACACGAGGCCGCTCAGGCTGATCACCTGCGGCTCCGTCGACGACGGCAAGTCGACGCTGATCGGCCGGCTGCTTTGGGATACCAAGGCCGTCAAGGAAGACCAAGCGGCGACGCTTGCCCGCGACAGCGGCAGCCAGAACGACCTCGGCCTGCCCGACTTCGCCCTGCTGCTCGACGGCCTACAGGCAGAACGCGAACAGGGCATCACGATCGACGTAGCCTATCGTTATTTCTCGACGGATCGTCGTTCGTTCATCGTCGCCGACACGCCCGGCCACGAGCAATATACCCGCAACATGGTGACGGGAGCCTCGACCGCCGACCTCGCCATCCTGCTGGCCGATGCACGCGCCGGCCTGCTCGAACAGACGCGCCGCCATGCGACGATCGCGGCCCTGATGGGCATCAAGCAGTTCGTGCTGGCGGTCAACAAGATCGACCTGATCGACTACGACAAGGCCGTGTTCGAAAAGATTGCCGCCGAGTTCCGCGAATTCGCGCTGGCGCTCGGCGTGCGCCAGATCACCGCCATTCCGATGTCGGCGCTGAAGGGCGAAAATGTCGTTCTTGCCGGCGGCCAGGCCATGCCCTGGTATGACGGCCCGACACTGATCGAGGCGCTGGAACTGGCGACGACCCGTTCGACCCAGGCCGGCGGCTTCCGCCTGCCGGTGCAGCGCGTCGTGCGCCCGGGCGAGAGCTTCCGCGGTTACCAGGGTACGGTTGCCGGTGGTTCGATCAAGCCGGGTGACAGCATTGCGATCCTCCCTTCCGGCACGGTCGCGAACGTCAAGCAGATCGTCACCTTCGACCTGGTGCGAAACGCGGCCGTCGCCGGTGACGCGATCACTTTGGTCCTGGATCGCCAGGTGGACGTCGCCCGCGGCGACGTCATCGTTTCGATCGACAACCAGCCGATGACCGGTACCGCCTTCGATGCGCAGATCGTGGCCCTGCAGCCCGGCGGCATCGAACCCGGCAAGCGCTACTGGCTGAAGAGCGGTTCGCGCCGCCAGCGCGTTGTCGTGGAGCCCCTCTCCCAGCTCGATCTCCAGACCGGCCAGTGGAAGCCGCATGCCTCGGCTTTCGGAATGAATGCGATCGGCAAGGCGCATCTCGCCTTCGAGGAACAGGCGGTCTTCGACACCTACGAGCAGAACCGTTCGACCGGTGCCTTCATCCTGATCGACCCGGATTCGCTGAACACCGTCGCAGGCGGCATGATCACGGCCAAGCGCGCCGAACTCGGCGGCATCCATCGCGACCGCGACGGTGACCGCCAGCGGGTGGTGCTGTCACTGCCGGCAGATCTTGCCGAACAGCTGATGACCAGCGAGCTGTTTGCGAGCCGCCGCGACGAGGCAGATATCCGTCGCATGACGGCGAGCGAGGCAGCCGAGATCTTCAAGGACGTCGGCAGCGGCATCTGATTTCTGAAGGAGGATGGCGGTGGCCTGCAGCAATGCGGGCCACCGTACTGCTATCGATCAGGCGGTGGGTTGTCAGACGACGCCGACGCGAAGCAGGTCGTGGAAATGGATGATGCCGATTGGGCGACGGTCTTCGTCTACGACAAGCAGTGCTGCGATGCTATGCTTGTTGAGCAGAGCCATTGCCGCCGTCGCCAGGGAATCCTTGGCGATCGTCTTCGGGTTCTTCGTCATGGCGTCGTCGACGAGCATCACGCCGAGATTGCCGTCGAGATGACGGGCAAGGTCGCCATCCGTCAGCACGCCGCAGAGACGCCCGTCCTCATCCAGCACGCCGACGCAGCCAAAACGCTTGGCCGAGAGTTCGTGGATGGCGTCCGGCATCGACGCGCCCTTGCGCACGAGCGGCAGACGATCCCCGGTATGCATCAGATCGCTGACGTGGGAGAGCATCGCACCCAGCTTGCCGCCGGGATGGTAGACGCGGAAATCGGTTGCGGAGAAGCCGCGTGCCTCGAGCAGGGCGACCGCCAGCGCATCACCCAAAGCGAGCTGCATCAGCGTCGAAGTGGTCGGCGCCAGTCCATGCGGACAGGCCTCCTGGGCCTTCGGGAGCAGCAGGACGATATCGGCCTCGCGGGCCAGAGTGGACACCTCTCCAGAGGTCATCGCGATCAGCGGAATGGAGAAGCGGCGGGTGAAGGAAACGATGCCCTGCAGCTCGGCCGTCTCGCCGCCCCAGGAGAGCGCCAGCACGACGTCGCCGGCGGTGATCATACCGAGATCACCATGATTGGCCTCGACCGGATGGACGAAGAAGGCCGGCGTGCCCGTCGATGCAAGGCTTGCAGCGATCTTGCGACCGATATGGCCGCTCTTGCCGATACCGGTGACGATGACACGGCCATCTATACCGCCGATCATTTCGGCCGCACTGCGGAACGCTTCACCCAGTCCCTCACGCAGAGAACCTTCGAGCGCATCGAGCCCCTGTTTCCCGAAAGAAATCGTCCGCAACGCGGAATCGATCACGTCATGTTCTACTAGTTGAAGGGCTCGCTTGATCATCGAGACGTCTTATCCCCTTTGCACGCTCAAGTACACGCCTTTCGCATCCGGCGCGGTTGCGGACAACAGCCAAAAGTGCGCGAAGGCAGGTTGTGTGCAGCTTTCTGGCATCCGCCGCCCGTGGCGAGGAAACGCGATGTCACCAATCCAACATATACATATTCAAACCCTCACCCACCGTGCTATGCAGCCGCAACGAGCAAGAAGGCAACGAGACCGGTCGTGGACATTTTGAGATCGCATATGCGGGTGGTTTTCGCATTCATCGTGCGCGAAATCGCCTCCCGTTACGGACGAAGCCCGGGTGGCTATCTCTGGGCCATCGTCGAGCCGGTCGCCTATGTCGGGATGATGAGCGTTCTCTTCGGCGCGCTGGCACGGGCACCCGCAATGGGGACATCGTTTCCGCTCTTCTTCGCCACCGGTTTCATCGCCTACAGCATGTATAACGGCATGGTCGTCTATCTGTCGTCGTCGATCTCCGCCAACAAGAACCTGCTGCAATATCCGCTAGTCGCGCCGATTGACCCATTCGTCGGTCGGGCACTCCTGCAAGGCCTGACCTCGGTCGTGGTTGCCGCTGTCATACTCTGGGGCGCATGGCTGACCGAGCCGCATCCACCGGCAATCAACTGGGCGGCGCTGATAGAGGCGACCTTCTTCGCATGGACACTGGCAGCAGGGGTTGCGTTGACGAATATCGTCCTTTTCGAGCGCCTGAAAATCTACGAGAAGATCTTCGGTATCATCACCAGGCCACTGTTTCTGCTTTCGGGCGTTTTTTATGTCCCGAGCCAGATGCCGCATCCATTCCAGGACATTCTCCTCGCCAATCCGATCGCGCAGATCATCGTCCTGTTTCGCGAAGGCTTTTACGGCGCCAACGTGACCGACGGGTTCGACATGAGCTATCTTTTCTGGTGGGCTCTGGCTGCGGTCTTCGCGGGCGTCTTCACGTTTACCATGTGGCCGGTCGGACGCCTGCGGACCTGATCAGCGGAGGATGTTTTCCGGCCAATGACGGCAACGGGTGCCGACGGCGCAGGACCACCGATCGCATCGGCAAGACGAACCCGGCACAATCCCCAAAAGAAAAAAGCCCGCATATGCGGGCTTTTTCGACTGGTCGGAGTGGCAAGATTCGAACTTGCGACCCCCACGTCCCGAACGTGGTGCGCTACCAGACTGCGCTACACTCCGTGACCAGCGGCGCCTCTATAGATCAGCCGTACTTGTCGCACAAGCTCCCATTTTGAAAAAAATGCGACAGCCGCCCCGATCCTCGGAAAGACGGCCTGCAATGCGTTGCAAAAAAGCGGCGCATCGAAGATTTGATGCCCGGCAGCTCAGCAAGATCGTGACGCGCCGGCAAAATCTGCTAGCTCAGGACGGAATACTTCCGCTGCAAAACCATAGATCAGGATATCAACGATCATGCGCCAACGCCTCATCGCCGCGACCGCTCTCATCGCCTTCACGCTTACCGGCTGCACCACGGTCAGCGTTGCCGCAAACCCGATCAGCAAGACCTGGGTCGGCCGCTCGGCGGGCGAATTCTTCGCCACGTACAATCCGCCGCTCAGTGACACCGACAGCGGCTCCTCGACAATCTATAACTGGCGCGGCGGCTACAAGCGAATCAAGCAGCAGAGCGGGCGGACCGCCAGCGTCAGCTGCTCGGCAAAGCTTACGGTCTCCGACAGCTACGTGATCCGCGATATCACCATCACCTCGGACCGTCCGGGCGCCAATGGCCCGAGCTATTGCGAAGAGCTTCTGGCAGGCAAATGATTGTACGAGGCCGGGCCGATCCCGCTTCGAGACGATCGGCCCGTATCATCCCCGGTCCTGCCGGGACACTTCTTGGGCCAATACCAGTGCCCGCGTCGAATAAGCTGGCTTATCTCGTTCAAAAGACATAATTTCAGCGGACAGGCGCTGCCGAAGTCGAAGCAAGGTGACGACAGGATTGAACTATCTACAGACCCATAGCCGGGTAGTGTCCGCTCTGCTCATCCGCGAAATGTCGACGCGGTTCGGCAGCAAGCCGGGTGGTTACCTATGGGCGCTGCTGGATCCGATTTCCCATGTCGCCTTCCTTTCGGTAATCTTCATGGCGATCGCCCATACGCCCCCGCTCGGGACAAGCTTTCCGCTGTTCTTCGCTACCGGCTATATCGGCTTTCAGTTCTACCAGGCGAGCGCCGGTTATCTGAATACGGCCGTCACGTCCAACCGGTCGCTCCTGACCTATCCGAACGTTGCGCCGATCGATACGGTTTCGGCACGCCATCTGTTGCAGCTGATCACCACGATCATGGTCGGGGTCTGCATCCTTTGGCCGCTCGTAGCAACGATGAGGATTCAGACCTCGATCAACTATCTTCACCTGATGGAGGCCGCGATCGTGGGAAGCACGATCGCGCTCGGGGCAGGCCTTGCCAACAACGTGCTCTTCATCAAATACCCGCTCTATGAAAAGATATTCGGCATCCTGAGCCGTCCGCTTTTCCTGATCTCGGGAATTTTCTACCTGCCCGACGCGCTGCCGCCGCTGGCCCGCGACGCGATATTGTTCAATCCGCTTGCGCATATCGTGATGCGGTTCAGGATGGGTTTCTATCCCCAATACCGGGCGATGGGATATGACGGCGAGTATGTGTGGACCGTCGCGCTCGTCATGTTGTTTATCGGCATTCTTATGTTCACCATGTTCAGGCGAGCACTGAGGGCACGATGATACGTCTGGAAAACGCAACCAAACTTGTCCGCATGAAGGGCGTCAGGAAGACGATCATCGAGAATGTGACGATGACCATTCCGCGCGGCAAGAGCGTCGGACTTCTGGGACGCAACGGAGCGGGAAAGTCCACCCTGCTGCAGATCATCGCCGGTACGCTCGACCTGGATAACGGCCGCATCGTGCGCAAGGGCAAAGTTTCGTGGCCACTCGGCTTCCAGGGCAGTTTCCAGGGCAATCTCTCCGGGGAGCAGAATGTCCGCTTCGTCGCCAGAATCTACGGGGTAGATACCCAGGAGCTTGTAGATTATGTTGCGGAATTCGCTGAACTGGGCGTGTTCTTTCAGGCGCCGGTTCGTACTTACTCCTCGGGGATGAAAGCCAGGCTTGCCTTCGGTGTCAGCATGGGCGTGAAGTTCGACTACTATCTGGTTGACGAAATCACCGCCGTCGGCGACACCAACTTCAAGCGCAAATCGCAGCAGGTCTTTAAGGAACGGTTAAGCGATTCTGATGTGGTAATGGTCTCACATAGTCCATCAACCCTTCGAGACTATTGTCAGACCGGGATCGTGCTGGAAGACGGGAAATTGACTTACTATGATGATCTTGAAGAGGCGATTGCCGCCCATGAAGGCAATCTGAGAGGGCGCCAGTGACGGAACTTGCATCAAGAACGAATACGGGCGACCTTCCTGATCATCGCGTGGCTCAGGAAGCCATGACGGAACCGCCTCCGCGCAACCTGCGCCTCCTTCAGGCGCTGCTCGACACCCCGACGATCAAGCCTGTCGTCGAGCGTGTCACACCGCCGGAATCAGCACCGTCGACCGAGGCCGCAAAGAGCAAGCGCGGTTTCATCAGCAAGCTGAAACTCAGGCATGCGATCATAGGCATCGGATTCGTCGCGCTTGTCGCCATTCCGACCGCCGTCACCACAGCATACATGGCTTTCGTTGCTTCTGACCAGTATCACAGTTCGGTCTCGTTCTCGGTGCGCAGCATCGATTCGATGCAGGCGACGGATCTGCTCGGGATGTTTTCGCAATCGTCCGCGGGAAGCACCGTCTCTGATTCCTACGTGCTGCTCGACTTCATCCTGAGCGAGCGGATGGTTCAGCTGGTCGACGAGGCGTTCGGCCTTGACCGCATCTATGCGCCGCGCGGCACGGATTACTATTTCGGCCTGAAATCGGGGCTCCCGATCGAAGACCGGCTCACCTACTGGCAGAGCATGGTCGATATCAGCTTTGACCATAGCTCGGGCATCATGACCCTGGAGATCAAGGCTTTCGAACCGGAGACGGCGCAGAAAGTGGCTAGCTTCGTCGTCGCGCAGAGCGAAAAGCTGATCAACGAACTGTCGGTGATCGCGCGCAACGAGACGCTGAAAGTAGCCCAGACCGAGGTTTCCAACGCGGAAGGACGCCTGTACCAGACCCGTGCGGCCGTGAGATCCTATCGCGACCAATCGCAGGAAGCGGATCCGGTCGAGGGCGCAAAGCTTGCAGCTCAGCTGGTGGCATCGCTGGAGCAGCAGTTGGTCGAGTTGCGGACCGGCCTTTCCACCGCGCTTACCCAGATGGGTGAAAATACACCGCGTGTGCGGGTGATGCGCTCGCAGATCGCCAGCCTCGAGAAGCAGCTCGAACGCGAACGCCAACGGTTCGGCAGTGGTTCGGCCAGCAAGCAGGGACGCAGCGCCAATCAATTCGGCGACGTCGCGGGCCGCATCCAGCAATACGAGAACCTCCAGACGCAGAACGAATTCGCCGAGCGCGCCTATACGTCCGCACTGGCGGCCCTGGAAAAGGCGCGCGTCGATGCCGCTGCAAAGCAGCGCTATCTGGCCGTGTTCATCAAGCCGACACTGTCCGAATTCGCCCAATATCCGCACCGCATCATGGACACGCTTCTGGTCCTGCTCGGATCGCTGCTGATCTGGGGCGTGCTCGTGATGGGCTATTACAACATTCGCGACAGAAACTGATTTACAGGCCTACGGGCTGACCGATCGCAATGAATGAGGGCGTGGCGGCGATGGCGGCCACGCCCTCTGCTTTTCCGGGCCGATGCCATGCACAAGCACGCAAAAGGCTGCCCTTGCGTTCGGCAAGATCGACGTTGCCACGTCCTGATGGAATAGATGCGCTGGGTGAGAAAGTTGTGGCTGGGGCGCCAGGATTCGAACCTGGGAATGCCGGTACCAAAAACCGGTGCCTTACCGCTTGGCGACGCCCCAATGCGAAGGCGGCAAATCGATTGCAAGCCGCCCGGCAGGCGCCTGATCTAGCAAAGCTTTGGCGCCCTCTCAACGGCTAACTTCATTTCGCTTTCCATTTTCCGAAAGTGTTTTTGCGCAATTGGCTTCGGAACCTGTGCCTGGCCGGCCTTCTCACCGCAATCCTGCCTCCGCTCCGGCGACAATGGGCTTCCAAGGGGTGGGCGGCAGGAGCAAAACGTCGTAATGGCGGGAGACAATGCATGCCGCTTGAATTTGCAGCAGGCACTATCGGAAACCAAGGCATCGAGCGGGCCTGATCGACATGGCAGACGACATTGACTTCGACACGGCGTTCCTGCCGTCCTATGGCGTGGCAGTGCCCGTCGCCTCCGGCGTCCAGCGGCTGACGGTCAACAACCCCTCCCCGTTCACTTTCCACGGTACGAATAGCTATATCGTCGGCGGATCCTCGGTCGCCGTCATCGATCCCGGCCCGGATGACGACGCACATTTCGAGGCATTGATGCGGGCGCTTGATGGCCGCACAGTCAGCCACATCTTCGTCAGCCATACCCATCGGGATCACTCGCCGCTTGCAAGGAGATTGAAGGCCGAGACCGGTGCTCTGACTGTCGCGGAGGGACCGCATCGCGCCTCCCGCCCCGTGCACGAGGGAGAGGTCAATCCCTTCGCCGAAAGCGCCGATACGGATTTCCGGCCGGACATCGCACTTGCCGATGGCGCTGCGATCGAAGGCGATGGCTGGACGCTGTCGGCTATCCATACGCCGGGACATACCGCCAACCATTCCGCCTTCTCGCTCGATGGTACGGGCATCCTGTTTTCCGCCGATCACGTCATGGCCTGGGCGACCACGATCGTTGCCCCGCCTGATGGCTCGATGGCGGATTTCATGCGGTCCATCGACAAGCTGCTCATGCGCGATGACCGCATCTTCCTGCCGGGCCATGGCGGGCCGGTGCGCGAGCCTGCATCATTCCTGCGCGGCCTGCGCACCCACCGCCGCATGAGGGAGCGTGCGGTGATGGAACGCATCATCGCGGGAGACCGGACAATCCCCGACATGGTCAAGGCGATCTACGTGAAGACCGATCCGAAACTGCACGGTGCGGCGGCGCTCTCGGTCCTCGCGCATCTGGAAGACCTGATCGAGAAGGGACGCGTGGTCAGCGACGGCGCACCCTCGCTCGCAGGCAGCTACAGCCCTGCCTGAGGGGATCAGCCGCCGGCGAGCCCCAGCAGTTCGGTATCCAGCCGGTCGAGAAAATCCTCGGCAATCTCTTCGCCGAAGCCGAGGTCGTGCGGCCCGTAGCGAGAGACGACACGGATATCGACGGACGTGGTCTCGGCATCCTCCCGGAGACGAATGACGACGTCGAAGCGCAGGCCGGCAATCAACGTGCGGGTCTCACCCTGCAGGAGCACATCGCCGACATTGCCGAAATCCGCATCCAGCGAGGGTTCTGGCCTTGGCATGGGAACCGGGGCGACATCGGGCACCGGGGCCTGGTCATCCTTCGCGCCGGCACGTTCGGACAGATCCGGCTCGACGAGGGCGAGGCCCTGATTGCGGCGGATGGAAATCCGTGCCGACACCGCCGCCTTGCGTACGCCCTCGTAGACCCGGTCGAGCGCGCCCTCGTATCGGCGGCCGGTCAGGCCGGAATAGGCGGAGAGCTGGACGCGACGCTCGCCCGCGCTGACAGCTGCCGGGCGCGGCAGCCATTGCTGGGGCGCATGCGGCTCGGCGATGAAGCTCGGAGGATCGCCAATGTCGGTGGAGATATCGTAGAGCGGCGGCAGCGTGTAATACTGGAGAGCGCCATAGGCGACGGTGCCGATCGGCAGTGCCGCGTAGATGAGGCCCTTGGTCGCCGCAACGCCGCCTTCTGCCCCCACCTGCCAAAGACGCGCAAGGCCGATCAGCGAGAACGGCAAGGAGGCCGCGGCGATCGCCGCGGACAGAAACAGCAGCGCCAGAAAATCCGGCTCCCTCAGCGGGCCGAAGCGATGAGCAAGCACGACGATGGCAAATAGCAGGAAGGCCGACAGAGCGAGGCGCCGGCCGAGATAGGCGGAATGGGAAACGGGCCGGACGAAGCGGACTGTCATGGAGGCGGCGCAACCTTAATGCTCGAACACTGTCTGTAAGCCGCGCCCGGCGACACTACAGCAAAGTCATCCTCATCTTGTACGGCAGGTAGAGTTGAATTGGAATCCCGAAGCATGATTGCAGGGGCCAATTCATCCATCAAAGCATGTCGAATTTTTCATTACAAATCCAACCAAGGCCAAGCATTTTCACGCCCGGCGCCCTAGATAAGAAGAGTGCGGTTCCGCGCGCGACTTGACGGAGTTCGAACGATGCGTCCCCAACGCTTTCTCATCCCTTCCCTTCTGCTTGTGCTCCTCGCTTCCTGCCAGACAATGACACCGGAGGAGCGGCGAGCGGCGGATCAGCAGACCTGCGCCAGCTATGGCTTCAAGGCGCGGACGGATGGGATGGCACGCTGCCAGCTGGACCTTGAGCTTGATCGCCGGGCACGGCTGCGTTCGCTTTCGGCCTATGACGATCCATTTTACTGGCACGGCCCGGCCTTCGTCGGGCGGCATGGCTTTTACCGGTATTGAACGACACTATTCGATCCTGGTCCCTTCGGGGCTGGCCGCCTATCGGTCGTATCATAGCAATGCCAAGATGATCTCAACCGCGCCGTTTGTCGATCGCTGCCTGGGCCGCGGCCAACCGGGCGACCGGCACGCGGAAGGGTGAACAGGAGACATAGTCGAGATCGGCATTCTCGCAGAAGCGGATGGAAGCCGGGTCGCCGCCGTGTTCGCCGCAAATGCCGAGCTTGAGATCCGGCTTGGTCCGACGCCCGCGCTCCGCCGCCATCTGGATAAGCTCGCCGACGCCGTCGAAATCGAGCGACACGAAGGGGTCGTGCTCGATGATGCCCTTGCGCTGATAGGTCGGAATGAAGGTCGCGGCATCATCGCGGGAAATGCCGAATGTGGTCTGCGTCAGGTCGTTGGTGCCGAAGGAGAAGAAGTCCGCCGTTTCCGCGATGACATGGGCGCGGATTGCGGCACGCGGCAGTTCGATCATCGTGCCCGCTAGATACGCGATGGATCGGCCGGTTTCCCTGGACACTTCGGCAGCGACCGCGTCGATCACGCCCTTCACGTAATCGAGCTCTGCGCGCAGGCCGACCAGGGGAACGAGGATTTCCAGTTCGACCGGCTCACCCGTTACGCCGGCGGCCTCGGTCGCGGCCTCGAAGATGGCACGCGCCTGCATCTCGGCAATCTCGGGGTAGGAAATCGCCAGTCGGCAGCCGCGGTGGCCGAGCATCGGGTTGAACTCGTGGATCGCGTCGATGCGCCGGGCGAGGAAGGCGGGCGGCATGCCCATGGCACGCGCCACGTCCTCGATCTCCGCCTCGGTCTTGGGCAGGAATTCGTGCAATGGCGGATCGAGAAGACGGATCGTGACCGGCAGGCCGTGCATGATCGAGAAGATCTCAGTGAAATCCGACCTTTGCATCGGCAGAAGCTTTGCGAGAGCAACGCGGCGTGCCGGCTCGTCTTCAGCCAGGATCATCTCGCGCATGATGTGGATGCGCTCGCCCTCGAAGAACATGTGCTCGGTTCGGCAGAGCCCGATGCCCTCTGCGCCGAAGGAACGCGCGGAACGGGCGTCCTGCGGGGTATCGGCATTTGTCCTGACCGACATGCGGCGTGCCTTGTCAGCCCATGCCATCAGCTTGCCGAAATCGCCGGAGAGTTCCGGCTGCAGCATGGCGACACGGCCCTTCAGCACTTGGCCGGAAGAGCCGTCGATAGTCACGACATCTCCCTTCCTCAGCGTGACACCGCCGATGCCGATCAGAAGCTCGTTGCGCAGGTCAACGCGCATGGAGCCGGCGCCGACGACGCACGGGATGCCCATGCCACGGGCGACGACTGCGGCGTGGCTTGTCATGCCGCCGCGGGTGGTCAGGATCGCCTCGGCAGCGTGCATGCCATGGATGTCCTCCGGGCTCGTCTCGATACGCACGAGAATGACGCGGCGGCCCTCGGTCTCGGCCTCCACCGCCTGTTCGGCGGTAAAGACGATCTCGCCGGTGGCAGCACCCGGCGAGGCGGGCAGGCCAGAGCCCAGTATGTGTCGTTCCACCTTGGGATCGATGGTCGGATGCAGAAGCTGGTCCAGCGATGACGGCTCGATGCGGCAGACCGCCTCCTCTTCGGAGATGACCCCTTCGGCGACGAGATCCGCGGCGATCTTCATTGCGGCCTTTGTCGTGCGCTTGCCGGTGCGCGTCTGCAGCATCCACAGCTGTCCGCGCTCGACGGTAAATTCCACGTCCTGAAGGTCGCGGTAATGGGTCTCCAGCCTTTCGCAGGTCGCCCGGAACTCGGCAAAGGCTGCCGGCATCAGCTTTTCCATCGACGGCCTGTCGGAGCCGGAGGCCAGACGCCCCTCCTCCGTGATGGATTGCGGCGTGCGCATGCCGGCGACGACATCCTCCCCCTGAGCGTTGACCAGGAACTCGCCATAGAGCGCCTTTTCCCCGGTCGAAGGGTTGCGGGTAAACGCCACCCCTGTCGCCGATGTGGAACCGAGATTGCCGAAGACCATGGCCTGAACATTGACGGCCGTGCCCCAACTGTCAGGGATGCGATGCAGCGTGCGATAGGTCTTGGCCCGGGCATTGTGCCAGCTCGAAAACACCGCCGCGATCGCCTTCCACAACTGCACGTCGGGATCCTGCGGAAAGCTCTCGCCGAGCTCTTCTTCGATCAACTGCTTGTAGAGATGGACGACATGCTGCCACTCCACCGCCGAGAGATCGGTGTCATGCTCGTGGCCCAGGGAGCCTTTCTGATCTTCGAGGATTTCCTCGAAGATCTCGTGATCGAGCCCCATGACGACATCGGCATACATCTGGATGAAGCGGCGGTAGCTGTCCCAGGCGAAACGGGCATCGCCCGAATCATGGCCAAGCGCCTGCACCGTCGTGTCGTTGAGGCCGAGATTGAGAACGGTATCCATCATGCCCGGCATGGAGGCCCGGGCGCCGGAACGGACGGACAGAAGCAGGGGACGCTCGCCGCCGCCGAAGACACGGCCGGTCCTGGCCTCGATCGTCTTGATGCCGGCCAGAACCTGGCTCTTCAGTTCGTCACAGAGCTTTTTTCCGTTGTCGAAGAAATCGTGGCAGGCGTCGCAGATGATCGTCAGGCCGGGAGGAACCGGCAGGCCGAGGCTTGCCATTTCCGCGAGATGGGCGCCCTTGCCCCCGAGCAGGGCGGTATCCGCAGCACGGCCATCCGCCTCGCCTCCTCCAAACAGATAAACCCATTTCGTCATGCCTGCCTCCCCGCGCATCTTTCCCCCGCATTTGCAGATTTTGCAATAGGTTAGGAATCCAACAGGGCAGGATTATGTTGCAGCGCAACATAACAACAGAGCGACGATGGAGGAGGAGGAAAATAAAAAGGCTTTGCGGGGCCGGATCACACTCGGCCCCGCAAAGCCTTCCGCACGGGACAGGAAACCCGCGCGGGGGGTTGCATCCGTCAGGATGGCTTTCGCACAGAAGTGCGCCCCAGCCCCCAACGAATTCGCTAATTCATGTACTCATATACCGCATTTCGCGCATCACCCATATAGGTGAATTGACGTATTTATGATGACAATAAATCGATTTATTTGCGATGATGATTTTATGTCAGCTTGCTTCGCGCAGAAGCTCGGCGGTCTGCAGGTCGACAGACACCAATTGCGACACGCCCTGTTCCGCCATCGTCACGCCGAACAAGCGGTTCATCCGCGCCATGGTGATCGGATTGTGGGTGATGATGATGAAGCGCGTCTCGGTCGAGGCGGCCATCTCGTCCATCAGGTTGCAGTAGCGCTCGACATTGTGGTCGTCGAGCGGTGCATCCACCTCGTCCAGCACGCAGATCGGCGCCGGGTTGGTGAGGAAGACGGCGAAAATCAGCGCCATGGCAGTCAGCGCCTGCTCGCCACCCGACAATAGCGTCATGGTCTGCGGCTTCTTGCCAGGCGGGCGGGCGAGGATTTCGAGACCGGCTTCCAGCGGATCGTCCGATTCTATCAGCTGCAGCTCCGCCGTGCCGCCACCGAAGAGATGGGTAAAGAGGCGCTGGAACTGTGCGTTGACGACGTCGAACGCGGCGATCAGGCGTTCGCGGCCTTCCTTGTTCAGGTTCTGGATCGCACCGCGCAGCTTGCGGATCGCGTCGACCACGTCGTCACGCTCGCGGGTCAGGGTGCCTAGCTTTTCGGCCAGTTCCTGCTGCTCTTCATCGGCGCGCAGGTTGACGGCACCGAGGCGCTCGCGCTCCATCTTCAGGCGGTCGACCTCGCGCTCGATGGCGCGGATATCCGGCACCGGCTGGCCGGGCTGCAGGCCGGCAAGGCGCAGCACTTCCGGTGGCGAAACATTAAGGGCTTCGCGGATGCGCAGCTCGCTCTCGTGACGCTTCTCGGCGGCAGAAACGAGGCGCTCCTCGGCACGACCGCGCTTTTCGCGGACGTCGGCCAGTTCGGACAAGGCGGTTGCGGCGCGCTGGTCTGCCTCGCGCTGGCGGGTTTCGGCAAGTGCCAGCTCGTCGGAAGCCTTGCGGCGGGCTTCCTCGGCCTTCTGCAGTTCAGATAACAGGCTGCGGCGGCGATCATCAACCTCTTCGGGCGCGGCCTCCAGTTCGACGATCTCGTCGCGCGCTTCTTCCTCGCGCTCACGCAGGCTTTCGATATGGGCGGCGGCGCTATCGGCGCGCGCCTTCCAGGACGAACGCTCCTGGGCGATTGCTGCTATACGGCGCTTGCGGGCTTCCAGTTCGCGGCTCAGGCCCTCGTAGCGGGCGCGGGCTTCGGCCAGACGGCCGCGATCAGTGGCGACCACGGCCTGCTGGTCGCGCAGGCTGTTGTCCAGCTCAGAAATATCCGGTGCGTTTTCCAGCTCGATACGGGCATTCTCGCCCTGCGCATCGACATCCTCGATCTGCGACTCGACCTGATGCAGCGCTTCGGTCACGACATCGCGGCGGCGCATCAGATCGCCCGAAGCGCGTTCGGCAGCCGCCAGCGCCTCGCGGGCATCGGCCACCTGACGGGTCGCGAGCCTCACCCGATCGCGTGCATCGCCGAGCGCACGTTCGCTGGTGGCGATTTCGGCGACGGCATCGGCGAGCAGGCTTTCACATTCGGAAAGAATGTCGCGGGCCTCGTCGATCTCGGCTTCGAGTTCGGAGAGGCGGTTCTTCTGCGACAGGCGAAGGGCGGCGGCACCCGGCGCTTCGGAGCCGGTCACATGGCCATCCCAGCGATAGACTGCGCCATCCTTCGTCACCAGCCTCTGGCCGGGTTTGAGCGACGCCATCAGGGTGCGGGCCTGTTCAGCCGATGCGATGCCGATCTGAGCCAGACGGCGGGCGAGTTCCGGCGGGGCGGTGACGCGGGCGACAAGCAGTTCGACGCCGTCGGGCAGGCGCGGATCGGCCGAGGCATCGCCATTGACCGACCAGAATTTCGACGCGGACGCATCGACCGGGCTTTCCAGATCGTCGCCAAGGGCGGCGCCGAGGGCGGCCTCATAACCGCGCTCGACATGGATCATTTCAGCGACGGGCACATGGTCGCCCGACGTGGCGCCAGCGGCGAGCATTTTCGAAATGGTGCGGGCTTCGGTTTCCAGCCCGTTCAGCGCCGTCTTGGCATCTTCGACCGGCCGGCGGGCGGAGACTTCCGCGGCACGGGTCGTGGCCAGGGCTGCCTCGGCTTCCTCCGCCAAAGCTGTGGCATCTTCCAGCGCGATTTCGGCAGCTTCGACAAGCTCGGCCTTCTCGGCCGGATCGTCCAATGACGACAGGCGCTCGGTGACTGCATCGAGTTCGGCTGCCGCATCCTGCCGCTGGCGGTCGAGACGCTGACGGCGCTCGTCGAGATCGCGGATCAGGCGTTCCAGCTGGTTGCGGCCGGCAGCGGCTTCCGCCCGCTCGCCGGTGATTGCAGCCAGACGCTGCTCGCTTTCGGCCAGTGCGATACCGGTCGCCTCGAAGGCATCGCGCAGATCGGCGCTTTCTGCACCGCTATCGGCCAGCATGTCGTTGAGTTCGGCCTCTTCCTCGTCGAGCTTGTCGAGGAAGGCGGTGTTGTCGGCGGCGAGTTGTTCCTCGCGGCGGATATCCTCGCCGAGTTGCGCCAGACGGCGGGTCAGCTCATCGCGGCGCTTCAGCAGGCGGCCTGCCTCTTCCTCCAGCTGGCTACGGGCGATCTGCAGGCGCTGGAGAGCGGCACCGGCCTTCGCCTCCTCCTCGCGCAGCTCGGGCAGCTTGAGACTGGCGACCGCCTGGTCCTTGGCGGCCTCCATCTGCGCCTGCGCCTTTTCGGCGACGACATTGGTGATCTGGTTGAGCGCGGTCTGCGCTTCGAGTTCCGCCTGTTCGGCCTCGACCCAGCGAATATGGAGCAGCATCGCCTCGCGTGCACGGATATCGGCCGACAGCGACTTGAAGCGATTGGCCTGGCGGGCCTGGCGTTTCAGGCTCTCGATCTGGCTTTCCAGCTGGACGACGACATCTTCCAGCCGTTCCAGATTGGTTTCGGCGGCGCGCAGGCGAAGTTCGGCCTCGTGGCGGCGCGAATGCAGGCCGGAAATGCCGGCCGCCTCTTCCAAGAGCTGGCGACGGGCCTGCGGCTTGGCATTGATCAGCTCGCCGATCCGCCCCTGCCCCACCATCGACGGCGAACGAGCGCCGGTCGAAGCATCGGCAAAGAGGAGCTGGACGTCCTTGGCCCGGCTTTCCTTGCCGTTGATGCGGTAGACGGAGCCATTCTCGCGCTCGATGCGGCGGGTGACCTGGATCTCGTCGGCATCGTTGAAGGCGGCGGGCGCGGTGCGGTCGAAATTGTCGAGATAGAGCCCGACTTCGGCGGTGTTGCGCGCCGGGCGGTTTCCGGAACCGGAAAAGATCACGTCGTCCATGCCGGACGCGCGCATGTTCTTGTAGGAGTTTTCGCCCATCACCCAGCGCAGGGCTTCGACAAGGTTCGACTTGCCGCAGCCGTTCGGCCCGACCACACCGGTCAGGCCGCGCTCGATGAAGAATTCCGTCGGTTCGACGAAGGATTTGAACCCGACGAGGCGCAGCTTGTTGAACTTCATGCCGCGCCCCTCACGCTCTCAGATGAGAGCGCGTTATCAGATGCTGTCGAAAAGCGCCGACATGGATTCAACCGACATGTCCCCAGAATACTTCTTCCCGTTGATCAGGAAGGTCGGGGTGGAGTTGACGCCGAATTCGTCGGCGCCACGCTTCACCACCTCATTGATTTCATCGAGAAGCTTCTGGTTCGTCAAGCAGGCCTCGAAAGTCTGCTGTGAGTAACCTGCAATCCGGACGGTCTGGAGAAGAGCCTTGCGGACATCCTTGTCCGCCGGAGCAGCCCAGGCGCGCTGCTGCTTGAACAGAAGCGAGACCATGGCGAAATACTGTTCCGAGGTTGCCGGCTCGGTCGGGTTCTGCGGGTTCGAGCGCGCCAGCATGAAGGCGGCGGTCGCGACCGGATCGAACGGGAACTCGCGGATGATGAAGCGGACCTTGCCGCTATCGACATACTTGGTCTTGATCGGTTCGAAGGTCGTGGTGTGGAAATGGGCGCAATGCGGGCAGGTCATCGACATGTATTCGATGACGGTGATCGGCGCGTCTTCCTTGCCGAGGAACATGTCTGGCAGGGTGCCGGGCTTCAGCGCGGCCGCCATGTCCACGTCACCCTGGGAGTCCGGCATTTCCTGCGCAAAGGCGTCGGAGATGCCGAGCGGGAGCGCGAGGCTGATGGCGGTGACGGCTGCGCCACCGAGAAGTGCGCGCCGGGTCATGGTCAGGTCGTTCAGAAGCATGGAACATCCTTGCAGGATCGAGAAATCTGTCAGATTGGAACTCCGTATCCCGGCGTTCCTTTCGCGGCAAGTTGCCGTTAAGTAACTTACTTCAAAGAATTGTGACGAAACGGCGGTTTTAGAGGGCATCGGATCCCCTCACTTGCGATTTCTAACACTTAGCCTTCGGCTAAGATGTTGAAATCGCTTTCTCTCCCACAAAGGGGAGAGATACAGTGCCGCACCCTCTGCCCCCTACCTCTCCCCTTGTGGGAGAGGTTACAAAATCATGATCTTAGCTTCAGCTAACTCATAGATTTTGTTGGTGAGGGGATGTACCCCATCCTCAGATCTTCCGCTTCTGCTGCAGCACTGCCGTGCCCAGTCGCTCGACCGCCTTGCGCAGTGCCTCGCTTTCGATCCCTTCCATCATCTCGTTCAGCCTGCGCGCCGGTTCGCCCTTCAACGGGCGCGGCGTGCGGGAATGCTTCATCTGCGGCGAGACCGGTTTCTGGACGATGCGGATCTGGCGGACGGCAGGAAAACCGAAGAACGAGTTGATGCGGCCGATCAGTTCGCCCTGCGCATGGGTGAGGAAAAGAGCACGCGCGCCCTCGCAGGCGATCGTCAGCACGCCCGGCGTGTAGCCGTCCTCACGGTAACCGTCGTTGCGCGCCCAGGTGATCTTTTCCGGCCGCGTACAATCGGCAAATTCCTCGCCGGCGATTTCGTCCCAGGAGCCGAGCAGCGCCGTGGAAATGCCGGCGCGCTTCGCCAGAACCGGATCTATGATGCCGTTGGCGATCTCGGCGATCTGGTTTGCGCCCTTGCGGACGAAGGGTTTGGTTTTCTTGACGGGGTAATTCATCGCTGGATAACCGGTCTCTTGCGACTTGGCCGTCCTTGATGCCGGCGCATTCATCTTCCAAGTATAGGGCATTCTTCCCCATGACGGCAAACGATGCTCGAAACGTTATCCCCGACACCCACGCTGACCCACGCCGAAAAGCTGCTCGCCTGGTATGATCGCCACCATCGCGAGCTGCCCTGGCGCGTCAGCCCATCCGCGGCGCGCGCCGGAAAACGCGCCGAGCCATATCATGTCTGGCTGTCGGAAGTGATGCTGCAGCAGACGACTGTCGGGGCGGTGAAGCCGTATTTCGCCAAGTTTCTCGGTCGCTGGCCGAGCGTGAAGGATCTCGCGGCCGCACCTTCCGAGGATGTCATGGCGGCCTGGGCGGGGCTCGGCTATTACGCCCGCGCCCGCAACCTGAAGAAATGCGCCGAGGCCGTCGCCGCAGATCATGACGGCATCTTCCCCGATACGGAGGAGGGCCTGCGCGCCCTGCCCGGTATCGGCGACTATACGTCGGCGGCCGTCGCCGCGATCGCCTTCAACCGGCCGTCGGCGGTGATGGACGGCAATGTCGAGCGGGTGATCTCGCGGCTCTTTGCCATCGATGCGCCCCTACCAAGCTCCAAGCCCGAGATGAAGGCGAAGGTGCGCCAGCTGACGCCGACGGACAGGCCGGGCGACTTTGCCCAGGCGATGATGGATCTCGGCGCGACGATCTGCACGCCGAAGCGCCCTGCCTGCGCGCTCTGTCCCTTCCGCGAAGACTGTCTGGCGCTTGCCGAGCACGACCCGGAGCGTTTCCCCGTGAAGGCGGCGAAGAAGGAAAAGCCGGTGCGTGTCGGCGCGGCCTTCGTCGCGGTGACCGAGGATGGCGAAATCCTGCTGCGGCGGCGCGTCGAGACCGGTCTGCTCGGCGGCATGACCGAAGTGCCGACGACGGCCTGGACGGCGCGGATCGACGGCGGCACCGGAAACGAGCATGCACCATTCGACGCCGACTGGCAGCCCTGTGGCGCGATCACCCATGTCTTCACCCATTTCGAACTCAGACTTTCCGTCTATCGGACCCAAGTCGGATCTGGCAACGCGCCGCAAGGCTGGTGGGTGCCGGTCGAGGAACTCGACGCCCAAGCCTTGCCGACTGTCATGAAAAAGGTAATCAGTCAGGCTATTCCGACCGCTTTCGCAAAACACTGACCGCAGGATTTATCATGGCTGCCAAGATCGACCACATCGTCTTCGACATCGGCAAGGTTCTGATCCATTACGACCCGAACCTGCCCTTCAGCCGCATCATTCCCGATGCCGAAGAGCGCCAATGGTTCTTCCAGAATGTCTGCACGCACGAATGGAATCTGGAACAGGACCGCGGGCGCAAGTGGGAAGATGCCGAGGCGCTGTTGATTGCGCAGTATCCGGATCGCGAAGAGCATATCCGCGCCTTCCGCAAATACTGGCCCGAAATGGTGCCGCATGCCTATGACGGCTCGGTCGAGATCATGCTTGGCCTCATCGACAAGGGCCATGACGTGACGATGCTGACCAATTTCGCCTCCGACACATTCGTCGAGGCGCGCCGCATCTTCCCGTTCCTCAATAAGACGCGTGGTGTGACCGTTTCCGGCGAAATCGGCCTGATCAAGCCGGATGTCGCCATCTACGAACGGCATGCAAAGGATTTCGGCCTGACGCCGGAAAACGCTATTTTCATCGACGACACGATGGTCAATGTCGAAGGCGCCCGGGCGGCGGGTTGGCAGGCGGTGCAGTTCACCGACCCGGAAACGCTGAGGAAAGATCTCGTCGCCCACGGCGTGGCGATCTGATCCTAGAGCCTTTCAGCAGGCGACGGCCGCGCTGCGGACGCGGCCGACGACGTCGAGGTCCGACAATGCCCCGGGGTCGATGCTTTGCGGCGGGTAGGTGGTGCCGTTGTCGGCCAGCAGCTGCAGCCCGCCGCCGACCAGACGCTGCACGCGGCGGATGACGAGATTGCCTTCCACCTTGATGGCGTAAATCCCGCCATCGGCCAAGCCACGATCATCGGTATCGACGAAGACCGGCGCCTGATCGGCGATCGTCGGCACCATGCTGTCGCCTTCGGCAACCAGCGTGGTGACGGTGTCGGGATGCAGGCCGAGGCGCTTCCAGTAGTCCTCCAGGGTCCTTGCCGCCGCGGATGACGGCCTGACCTCGTCATAACCGTGCAGATAGGGCTGAGGCGGGTTGTCCATCAGGCCCGGCGGCATGAGAGAGGAAACGTGGTCTCGCAGACCCGCCGCCTGCGACAGCTCAATGCGGATAGCCTCCCCGTCCAGGAACCACTCTCCCCCCAGATAGGAGGCGGAGACCCCTGCCCGGTCGGCCATGAGCTCAAGCGTCCTGAGTTTAGGGTCCTTCTTCCCATGGCGATAGTTGTCGAGCGTGTTGTCCGCCACACCCGCCACATCGGCTGCCTTGGCCCTGCCACCCAATATCTCGGACAGGATGACGGCCTTGACGGCGGTGCTGCGACGCAGCGGGTCCAGCCCCTCCCAACTGCGGGCGAAGCGTGCCAGGGCGAGTTCGATCTTGCCTGCAATTTCTCTCTTTAGGGGAATTCGCATGGCGACACATCTCTTAGGTAGAAGAACATTTACAAGTGAACTTAATTGGACTATCGTTCATTCGGTTTCACTTAAAGCAAATTTGAAAACTTATCCCACTGCCACGACAATCAATCTCAGGTGGCCGGCATATATTGGCGCACAATAGGCCCGCCCTCGGCGAAAGTACATACAGATCAGGCCGCTGCGATCCGCGAGTGCCTGAACCGCCCTGCTTCCCTTAAAACCCCGTCGGATCTTCATGCCTTACCCCGAGAAGCCAAAACACGTCTTCGAAGCCGACGGCGACGCGTTTTCGGAGCGCTTTTCGTTCGTCATTGACGAAGGATTCACCAAGGACGTCGAGGTGACGAGAAACGGTCGCGGCATCACTGTAGACATCGAGGTTACCGACAGGGCCGTGATCGACACGACCCGGGAAACATTCGAGGCCGACGGCCCGGTCAGGATCAGCGTGACGGACAGTGGACTATACATGACCACATCATGCGCCTTGTTGGCCGGTCGTGTACGCCTTCGGCGGACTCGCTTCTTTTAAGCAAATCAGTATATAAATCTATGCTGATGGTAATCGACAAAGAGACAAAGGCTTCGGCAGCCCCGAAAGCCGAGAAGCCCGGCACTTCCGAGGCGCAATCTGATGCTCCGACCGGGCCTGACGATATCGACGTCGACAGCGACGCCTATGATGGCGAAGAAGGCCGTTCGCTTCTTTTCACCTATGTCATGATCGCATTCTTCATCGGGCTCGGCGCCATCGGCTGGGCGATCTCCGCGATATTCTAACCGCACTTCGGGAGTGACCGGCGCGTCAAAAGACAATGGCGCCCGGGGTCAGCCTCCCCGGGCGCCAGTTATCCTCATCCGGGACTAGAGGTACAAAACCGGACGAGGAATTCAGCAATCCGTCACAAGTTTAAGCCTCGGGCTGGTGGTTCAGTCGAGCTTGGCCAGATCGTTGCGGATGACGACGCGCAGTTCATCAATGGGACGCATTCCCTGGCCGTCGTCGAAGTGCCAGAAGGTCCATCCGTTGCAGGCATCGAGCCCCTGCACTTTCGCGCCGAGACGATGGATCGAACCGGCGTCGCCGCCGGCAGCAAGTGTTCCGTCCGCGCGGATGATGGCGCTCCAGCGGCGCTTGTGATCCGTCAGGACCTGACCGGGACGCAGGAGACCCGCCTCGATCAGCGTGTTGAAGGCAACGCGCGGCTCGGCCTTCTTGCCGGTCATGACCGTCAGTTCCGCCTTGCCGAGCGGTTCGACCGCCTCGATGCGGGCAGACGCCGCATCGATGTAATCCTGTTCGCGCTCGATGCCGACGAAGTTGCGGCCGAGACGTTTTGCGACGGCACCGGTGGTACCGGAGCCGAAGAACGGGTCGAGAATGACGTCGCCCGGCTTGGTGGAAGCCATGATGACGCGGGCGAGAAGTGCTTCCGGCTTCTGGGTCGGGTGGACCTTCTTGCCGTCCTCGCCCTTCAGGCGCTCACCGCCCGAGCAGATCGGGAACAGCCAGTCGGAACGCATCTGCACGTCGTCGTTGGAGGCCTTCAGCGCATCGTAATTGAACGTATAGCCCTTAGCCTTGGCGTCGCGGCTTGCCCAGATCATCGTCTCATGGGCGTTCTGGAAACGGCGGCCCTTGAAGTTCGGCATCGGGTTGACCTTGCGCCAGACGACGTCGTTGAGGAGCCAGAAATTCAGGTCCTGCATGATCGCGCCGACGCGGAAGATGTTGTGGTAGGAACCGATCACCCAGATCGTGCCATTCGGCTTCAGCACGCGGCGGCAGGCGAGCAGCCAGGCGCGGGTGAAGGCGTCATAGGCCTGGAAGGAGGCGAACTGGTCCCAGTCGTTGTCGACGGCATCGACCAGAGACTGATCGGGGCGGTGAAGCGTGCCGCCGAGCTGCAGGTTATACGGCGGATCGGCGAAGATCGCATCGACGGAATGATCCGGCAGAGCCTCGAGCGCTGCGACGCAATCACCCTTGATGATAGAGTTTACCCAAGAACCCGGACGGACCTGATGCTTCAGATCGGCCAGCGGAAGAACTGCTGCCATGTGACACTCGCTACGCTGAACACAAACGAATTTAATGACTGTTATGGTTACTCAATCTGGTTACCAAAAGCTGAAGCGGGAACATCATTTCGGGAAAAAGTTCCAGAAGCTGAGTCAGATTAGCAACCCTGCGGCGAGAAGGCTCAGTTCAAAGGCTCAGGCTGAGGAAATTTCCAGCTTCCGTCGAGGATGCTCGGCTGCGGTTGGTACAGCCTCACCGTATAATTCCAGCCCGCCTCTATCGGCAGGCAGTTCGGCACCTTGCCATCGCAGCCGCCGAACTGGATGTCTACCGATCCGTCGGGCCCCTTATCGGCAGTGATGTTGTTGACCGAATAGGCGTTGAATTCGTTGGGAACGAAATAGCCTTTCTCGTTATAGCGGCTCACCGACCAGAAGCCGTCCACGGGCACATCTGCCGGAACATGCAGGCTGTAGAGGGTGTCGCCGTCGTTCTTTTCGGGCGTGACGCCGAGATAGGTGGCTTCGGCATCGGGATTGCCGCCCCAGCCGGCGGCGGCGCCGATCAGGTGATGGACGGGGTCGACCTCGCTCTCATTTCCGAATGCCTTGCTGAAGCCATCCACGGTGGCGCCGAGCGCCAGCAGCGCGTTGCGCACGGCGTCCTGGCTTGCCTTGTCCCACATCGGCAGTTCCAGCCTGCCCGGTCCGCCGGGTTGATCGGCCCTGATCGCATCCTGCAGCCTTTGCACCTCCTCGGCATCGCCGGTCTTGCCGGGATCGACCAGCGTGCGCACCGCGGCGAGCACATAACGCGTGCCGACGCCGTCACGGGTCAGGGTATGGCTGCCGGCGCCATGAAAGAGATCCGTGACATAATGATCCTGGTTCAAGATCATCAGCGACATGAAGCGCTTGCCAGCGTCGGGCATGGTGATCGTGACCGGACCTGCATCCAAATCGAATACGGCGCTGGAATAGAGCGTATCGCGATTGCCGCGTACTACCGTCTGCTTGGCCACGTCGAAGGGCTCGCGCCGGTGGAAGAACTTTCCAAGCCCGGCCTCGTTGGCCGATACGGTCATGTACATATCCGTCTCGGCCCGCACGAAATTGTCCGGTGTCACCCTGATGGCATCGGCCGCGAGCGCCACGCCGCCGACGAGCGGCAAAAGCAGTATGGCGACGGTGGGCGTCCTTTTCTTCGCAATCATTGCCCTGTCCTCAGAGTGGTTCGACATCCGGCAGTCTCCAAGCCTTGTCGAAGAGCCTTTTTGTCGGCCCGTAGAGCCGGAACATCAGCTCGAACCGGCGGCCCGCAACCGTCGGAATCCAGTTCGTTTCCAATCCTGAGGGCGCACTCGGCCCGAAATAGAGATCGACCGATCCATCACTGTTCTTCCGGACCTCGGCCGCGTTGGATGCACGGCTTACGCGATCGACGCCCTTCACCAGCGCATGCGTCTCGCGATCGTAGACGGTGACCGACCAGTATTGCTCCACCGGCACGTCGGCCGGCACATGCAGCCTGTAGCTGCGGCCACCGTCATAATCGTTGCCGGCCTTGTCCTTGATATTGATGAGATAGAACTGCCCGACGCCCAGCCGCTTGATCGCGATATAGGCGTAAGTGTAACCCACACCGCGCGCGTCGACCGTGTAATGATCCGGGTCGGCATAGGTTGTCGCCTGCCCTTCGATACCCTCCGGCAAGGCCGGCATCGTCCAGTGCGTGCCTTCGAAAAAGACGGGGAAACCGGCATCAAAGAGCGCGGCACTCCAGGCCTTCGCATCAGCCATGCCCACCTGCAGAGCATCCTCCATGGCGGCATCCGGCGCGAAAGGCTTGCCCTTCTCGATGCCGATAGATCGGAGCTGATCGATCATTACCCGATCGCGCTCAAGCCACGGTTCGCTCTGGACCACCCGGTCGAGCAACGAGAAGAAGCTGAGGTCGTATCTTATCGTCGAGTCGAAATCGGCGTCTTTGACATCCCTGAACACAGTCTCGGGCGGCGCATCGATTTTCGACGATGGGTAGAATTTCACGCGCTTGCCATAGGCGATCGACTTCTCGACATCGGCAGCGGCATGGCTCTTGAGGTTCGAGCGCAGCAGAAAATAGCCGGTATACGTATCGGAGGCGAGACGTTCGAAACCGGCAGGCATCCTGCCGTCATATCCCGGCGGCGTGATGACAAACCGGATGCCGGCTCCCTTGTCGACTCCGAGCAGGCCGGCATCCTCCAGCGAGGTCTGCCACAGGGTGACGAAATTGGCGTTGAGCGAACCGCCCTCGCCGGCCGGCGGGATTTCGACCACCATCGGGCCACTTGCCCGCGTATCGTAAAAGCCCATGAAATAGAGGGTATCTGGGTTGGGCGTCAGCGTCTGGTTATGCCAGTCGAGCGGCCGTCCCCAATAGATGATCTCGCCGACCTTGCCGCCTGCCGCGATCATCTGGTCATACATCAGCAGCATATTTACCGCGGGCATGCCCCAGATCACCGCCTGCGTCGCCCGGCTGCGGACAAGGCGGGCCTCGATCTCCTGCGGAGCGGCGGGCTGCTGCGCCGCCGCGCTGAGGGCGGACATGATGGTCAGGGCCAATGCAGTCGCCAAACGCAGCATGCCTCACCTCCCCGCACGGCAGCCGAACCTGCCTGGAGACAAAATTTACCGCCTGCGAGACCCGGGCGGGAAGTACGCAACAGTAAATCCGGTCCAGGCGATCGCGTAAACGACCGCGCAATGAGCCGCGAGGCTGCCGCATTTGCCCCTGCCCCGACAAAAGCATGCGAGCTCGACACCTGCCCCTTGCCACGGGATTGCTGAAGCTTAGTTCCCGCAGTGAAACGGGACGGGATGGGCGAAGTATGTTTGATATGCCGGCGGAAGCGCGTCAGGTGATCGAGGAGCGTTTTGCTCCGGATGCCGTGGAAATGGTTTTCGGGGCGTTGCGGCCGGTCATCATCTTCTCGGAGACGGATGATGGACGCACCGGCGGCAGCCGCATCGGTGGCACGCCGGATCTGCCCGAGGGCACGGACTGGCCACGGCGGCCCGTTCCCGAGAATATCGACGAGATCGCCAAGCGCTCCGGCGAGCCCTACGACAAGGAACTGCGGCAGCACCTAGCCGCCAATCTGCCCTATGCCTTCTTCGCGCAGATCGACCTGAAGGAGGCGGCGGGCCTCGGCGAACTGGCGAAGGACCTGCCCAACGAAGGGCGTCTCCTGTTCTTCTACGATACGATTGGCGGCCCTTACGACAATGCAGCGCAATCGGGGCGGGTGATCTGGGATCGGAGCCCGGTGGGGGAAATTGCCAGCGCCCCGATGCCGAACGATCTCGCCGCTGCAGCAGCGGCCTACCGCAAGATGATCGATGAGACCAACAAACAATACGGACTGGAATCGCCGGGCCGGGAGCCCGGAACACCAGAGCCGGGAACATCCTACGGCGGCCCGTCCCGGCCGATGGCGCTCAAGGCTGCGCTGCAATTGCCGGCCTATTCTAGTCTCGAGTTCCAGGCGTCCGGCAGGCTGGAAAAGACCTACTCCGCCGACCGTGCCGTGATCGGCAGCGAACAGGCGTTCAGCCAGGCCTATAGCGAGCTGTCGGGAGAATATTACCCGCAGAACCAGTTGCTCGGTGCTCCGGTTCCCGTGCAGGACGACCCGCGCTACAACGCCGTCGGCGGCGGCGAGGATGATACGCAGTTTCCCGCCGGTGACGACCCGACGAAGAAAGAGGATGTCATCCCGAAGGAAGCCGAAGACTGGCGGCTTCTTCTGCAGATAGAGATGACCGACTGGATGCAGGACAGCACCGAAGGCACAGTCTATTTCCTGATCCGCAAGGACGATCTCGAAAACCGCGCCTTCGATCGCGTCGTCGCCGTCTACCAGCAGACCTGAGACAGGCCGATGCGCCGTTGAGCTTTGGCGGCAATCATGGCAACCATATTCCCAAAAGGAATGGCGCCATGGATCGTTTCTCGTCTCTGCAACTGTTCGTGCGCGTCGTCGAGCGCGGCAGCTTTACCCATGTGGCGCGCGAACTCGCCATCGGGCAGCCGGCGGTGAGCAAGCAGGTCGCCGCGCTCGAAGCCCGTCTCGGCACACCATTGCTCAGCCGCTCGTCGCGCGGGTTGACGCCCACGGCCGCGGGCCAGGAGCTTTACGACACCGCCAGCCGCATTCTCGCCGATCTCGCGGAGGCCGAGGCCCGCATCAGCAAGACAACGTTGAGCCCGGCCGGCGTGGTGCGGCTTGCGACGCCGCCGGCACTTGGCCGCATGTATATCATCCCACGGCTGCCCGATTTCTTTGAGCGTTATCCGGACGTTTCGATCGATTTCGTCTCCTCCGAACGCCGCGTCGACATCGTGCGCGAAGGCATCGACATCGCCATGCGCGTCGGCCCGCTGGCGGATTCGACTCTCGTCGCCCGCAAGATCGGCGACCTGCAGATGGCGGTTGCGGCATCACCCGCCTATCTCGCCCGGCACGGCACGCCCTCCGCACCGACGGACCTCCGATCTCACAACCTCATCGTCGGCCAGACGCAGGGCGCGACGCAGCCGTGGAAATTCTCAGGCCAGGATGGCGCCCTCCTCCTGGAGCCGGAGGGCAATATCCGCTCGAACGACGTGGAGGACCAGCGGGCAGCGATGCTCGCCGGGCTCGGCATCGGTTATGCCGGGCGCGCTATGCTGGAGGCGGATATCCGCGCCGGCAGCCTCGTCCCGATCCTTCAGGACCATGCTCCCGCCCCCTCCCCGATCCACGCGATCAGTGCGAGCGGCCGAAGGATGCCGCAGCGGTTTCGCGTCGTCATAGACTTCCTTGCCGAGATATGCGCAGCGGAACCATCGCTGCGGATCGCGCAATAATCATTCCCCGCAGGAATAGATCCTAGTCCCGCCGCCGATCTACGGTCGCGACGAGCCGCCCATTAGATGCCCTCCATTGCTGCAGATGCAGCTCATCACGGAAGGATATCGCAATGGGCAAGTTGGGCGGAAAGATCGCAGTCGTCACCGGCGGCAGCATGGGCATGGGTCTGGTGACGGCGAAGCTGTTTGCGCGCGAAGGCGCGCAGGTCATCGTCACCGGACGCGACCAGGCGTCGATCGAAGCGGCGGCACGGGAAATCGGCAACGGCGCGGAAGGCATCAGGAGCGACATCTCGAAACTCGCGGATCTCGATGCACTGCGCGACCATATCAGGGAACGTTACGGCCGCCTCGACATCCTGTTCGCCAATGCCGGCGGTGCGCGGCCGCGTCTTTTCGAGGAGGTGGCGGACGAGGATTTCGATCATACGGTCGATATCAATTTCAAGGGCACGTTCTTCACGGTGCAGAAGCTGATTTCGCTGATGGGGCCCGGCGGATCGATCATCCTCAACACGTCGATCCAAGGTGTGCGAGGCACGCCCGGCATGTCGGTCTATTCGGCGACAAAGGCGGCGCTGCGCTCGCTGGCACGGTCGCTGACTGCCGAATACGGTTCCAAGGGCATCCGCACCAATGCGCTGGCGCCCGGCTATATCGACACGGGCGTGATGCTGCGGACCGGCTTCACCGACGAGCAGATCGACGCGATGACGACGCAGGCAACGCTCCACACCCCGCTCGGGCGAATGGGCACCAGCGAGGAGATCGCCAAGACGGCGCTGTTCTTCGCCTCCGACGCATCGGAATTCATCACCGGTGTGGAACTAACCGTCGACGGCGGCTGGGCGCAGATCTAGGAAACACGAGGCCGCCGACGGGCGGCCTCCTTTCTCACGGAAAAGCATCCAGACGGTGCGCCATGCACTCGGCGGCGACGAATTCAGCCCTACGGCACAACGACGGTCTCTTCCGCGATCATCCTACGGACCGAAGAGAGGTCGATGAAATTGACATGATCGGGATCGACCTTCGTGCGAAAATTTTCCGAGAAGAACAGGGCATCCATATCCTCCGCAGTGTCGAACCATGCTTCGACCAGCGCATCATAGCTCGGCTCCGGCCAGTTGGGCGCGTCCACCGGAAACGAGACGACGAAACGCCGGATGAGTTTTGCCTCCGGGATGGCGAAGAGAAGCGGCGCATGCACGTCGCGTCGATAGGCCTTGAACGCCTCGATGCTCATTCCTTCTTGCCGTTTGAAGGTAATCGTCATTTTCACCATAGTGCCTGTCCTTTCTCTCGGTTCTCCTGAAGCCGTGCAGAGGCAAGTAGCGTTTCGGCGCAGGACGATCTATGTTCGAATATCCCTCATACTTTCGTGATTGTCCCCGATGCCGATAGATCCGCTTTCCGATGTCCTGTCGATCATCAAGCCGAGGACCTATGTTGCCGGCGGTTTCAACATGGGCGGCGACTGGTCGGTCAGGTTCAACAGCCACGACGGCATCAAATGCTTCGCCGTCGTGTCGGGAAGCTGCTGGCTCACAGTCGATGGGGAAAGAGAGCCGGTACGGCTGGAGGAAGGGGACTGCGTCCTGCTGCCGAACGGCCGGCATTTCACCATGGCGAGGGATCCCGCGTTCAATCCCATCCCCATCGGCGACGTGCCGGAAGCCGACTGGCGCGGCGGGATCGCCACGGTGAATGGCGGCGGTGACGCCATGATACTCGGCGGGCATTTCGCCTTTTCAGGCCCGCATACCGAGATGCTGCTGGGCGCCATGCCCTCGATCCTCAGGCTGAGGGGCGACAGCGACAAGGTGGATCTGCGGTGGGCGCTGGAGCGTATGCGGCATGAATTGAGCGAGGGCCAGCCGGGCGGCATCATGGTGGTCGAGCATCTTGCGCATCTTCTGCTCGTGCAGGCTCTGAGACTTTACCTGTCCCGCGGCCTCGGGCGGACCACGGGCTTCCTGTTCGCCCTGAGCGATCCGAAGATCGCCGCGGCCGTCGGGGCCATTCACGCAAGCCCCGGCGAGCGCTGGACCTTGCCGATGCTCGCCGGCCGGGCTGGCATGTCACGCTCGAAATTTGCCCTGCGGTTCAAGACGATCGCCGGTTCTTCGCCGATCGAATACCTGACGCGCTGGCGGATGCTTCTGGCCTGCGACCGCCTGCTGAGACGAAGCGAGCCGATTTCGGTGATCGCCCTGTCGCTGGGCTACCAGTCGGAAGCCGCTTTCAGCACCGCATTCAAACGCGTGATCGGCTGCCCGCCCAGACGATATGCCGATCAGGCGTGATGCGCGATGAACGATCGCGATCGGCGCCGATCCCCGACCTCACCCTTGCCTCATCCGCCTGCCTTTCCTATTCAGGGACCATATTGCGGATGAGAAAGGTCACTGGTCGATGGACAGCATCACGATAGCACTCGCCCTGCTTCTGGCCGTCATCCTGAGCGGTACGATCTCCCGGCTGTCGCCCTTCGCCATTCCGCTGCCGCTGATCCAGATCGCCTTCGGGGCGCTGATCGCGGTCGCCACCGGCGGCGGGGTGGAACTCGAACCGGACATCTTCTTCCTGCTGTTTCTGCCACCGCTGCTCTTTCTCGATGGCTGGCGCATTCCAAAGGAGGGGTTGTTCCGCGACAAGGGCGTGATCCTGGAACTGGCACTCGGCCTTGTTATCTTCACCGTGCTCGGCGTCGGCCTGCTCATTCACTGGCTGATCCCGGCCATGCCGCTCGCCGTCGCCTTCGCGCTCGCGGCCATCGTTTCGCCGACGGATCCGATCGCGGTTTCGGCGATCGCTGCGCGCGTGCCGATCCCGCACCGGCTGATGCATATTCTCGAAGGGGAATCGCTGCTGAACGACGCCTCCGGCCTCGTCTGCATGCGCTTTGCCGTGGCGGCGGCACTGACCGGCACCTTCTCGCTGGTCGATGCTGTCGGCAGTTTTCTCTGGCTGGCGATCGGTGGCATCGCCATCGGGTTTGCCGTCGTGTGGGTCGCCATGAAGGCGAAGGAATATGTCTCCCGCAAGCTCGGCGAGGATACCGGCTCGCAGATCCTGCTCAGCCTGCTTCTGCCCTTCGGCGCCTATCTGGCGGCCGAACACCTGCATTGCTCGGGCATTCTCGCCGCCGTCGCGGCCGGTGTCACGATGAGCTACATGGAGCTGCGCGGCAAGGCGCTGGCAAAGACCCGCGTCGGTCAGGGCGCGGTGTGGGACACGGTACAGTTCGCGCTGAACGGCATGATCTTCGTGCTGTTCGGTGAGCAATTGCCGCGGATCGTTTCCGGTGCTGCACGTATCGTCACGGAGACCGGCCATCTGCATCCGATCTGGCTGCTCATCTATGTGCTGACCATCTATGTGGCGCTGGTGCTCCTGCGTTTCGGCTGGGTTTGGGTGTCGCTGCGCTTCACCATGTATCGCGCCGCCAGGCTCGGCCGGCAGATCCAGACGCCGCCGGTGCGGCTGCTTGTCGCCGCCTCGCTCGCCGGCGTGCGCGGGGCGATCACCCTTGCCGGTATCCTGACGCTGCCGCTGTTCATGAATGACGGCACGACGCCCTTCCCCGCCCGCGATCTGGCGATCTTTCTCGCCGCCGGCGTGATAGTCGTGTCGCTGATCGTGGCAAGCGTCGGCCTTCCCGCGGTGCTGAAGGATCTGGAGCTGCCGCCGCAGCCCGACCACCACCAGCAGGAGGACGAGGCGCGCATCGCCGCCGCCAAGGCTGCCATCCGCATGATCGACGAGATGACCAACAAGATGAGCGAGGGCCGCACCGATGCCGACCGCTATTCGGATGTCGGCACGCGGCTGATGGAATTCTATCGTCACCGGATCGAAGGTCACGGCAAGACCGGAGAGGATGCCGAGACCGTGCGCAAGCTGGAAGAAGCCGAGCGAAGGCTGAGGCTCGCCGCGCTGAGAGCCGAACGCGACGAATATTACCGGTTGGGTCGCAAGCGCCAGCTGCCGGACGACGTCGCCCGAAAGCTGGTACGCGAGATCGACCTCATGGAAACCCGCTTCACGATCTGATGCAGATCAGGCCGCATGCACCTCGCGGCTGTCCTTCGGCGCCTCGTTACGCTCGAACATGCCGTAGTCGCGCAGGACATGGCCGATACGCAGACGGTAATCGGCGAAGATGCCGTTGCGGCCGGCCTGCTGGGCCGCGCGATGGGCCTCGACATTGCGCCAGGCCTTCACCGCCTCCTCGTCGCGCCAGAAGGAAAGTGACAGGAGCTTGCCGCGCAGGGTGAGGCTTTCGAACCGTTCGATCGAGATGAAACCGTCGATTTTTTCCAGTTCGGAGCGCAGGTCTCCGGCGAGATCGAGATAGCGGTGACGTTCGCCCATATAGGGCACGACTTCGAAGATGACGGCGATCATGGCTTTATCAACTCCTCCATTGGGGCCAGTCGGGCAGCTCCATGCGGCAGGGACATGTTCTTTAGGAAGATGCGGTCCTCCTTCAGAATGAAGCGCTCCCGTTTGGCGAATTCGTAATTCTCCCGGCCCAGCGGATCATTGGCGAGACGAGCGCGATAGGCCTCGTAGGCGGCAAGGCTCTCGATGTTATAGACGCCGTATGCGGTCGTCGTAGAGCCTTCATGCGGGCCGAAATAACCGATCAGGTCGGCGCCGTTGCGCGGGATCGACTGGCCCCAGGCGCGGGCATAATCTTCGAACTTGTCGCGTTTGAACGGATCGATCTCGTAGCGGATGAAACAGGTGATCATCGGGCGTCTCCATTGTTGTCGACCACCTTCTGCCATGTCGTCTTGCGGGGATGCTTCGATTGCGATCGAAGTATGGGCGGGAAAGACGTGCTAGGAGTTGAGGCATGAACGAAGGTCCAGACATCGCCCAGTTCGCCTCGCTGATCGGCGACCCCGTCCGCGCCAACATGCTGGCGGCGCTTACCAGCGGGCAGGCGCTGACGGCGACCGAGCTTGCCGCCGTCGGCGGCATCACGCTGCAGACGGCAAGCACGCATCTTTCCAAGCTCGAGGCCGGCGGACTGCTCGCCCAGCGCAAGCAGGGCCGGCACCGCTATTTTGCGTTGGCCGACGAGGCTGCGGCCCGGCTGATCGAGACGATGATGGGCTTTGCCGCCAGCCGAGGCCACCTGCGCTACCGCCCCGGCCCGAAAGACCCGGCACTGAGGAAGGCGCGCATCTGTTACGACCACCTCGCAGGCGATTTCGGCGTCAGGATGCTCGACAGTTTCGTCTGCCACGGCGAGATCGAAAGCGATGGGGAAAACCTGATGGTGACGGACAAGGGCCGCCGGCAGCTTCAAAAGTTCGGCATCGATCTTTCGGCACTGAAATCCAGCCGCCGGCCGCTGTGCAAATCCTGCCTCGACTGGAGCGAGCGGCGCTCGCATCTCGCCGGAACGCTTGGCAAGGCGCTGCTCTCGCATATGTTCGAAAAAGGCTGGGCGCGGCGTAGCGCGGACAGCCGGGCGGTGCTCTTTTCACCTGAGGGTGAGCGGAAATTCCTACTACAGTTCCCCCTGCCCGATGCCGCCTAACAGCATCCCGGCCCGTTCGACCCTGCCATGCGGCTTCGTCGGTTGAGCTTACGCCCTGCATCCGCTAGAAGGCCCGCTGACGGATATAAAGGGAAATTCCATGAGCGGTTTCGACCTCATCATCTTCGATTGCGACGGCGTGCTCGTCGATTCCGAAATCATCGCGGCCCAGGTCGAATCACGGCTTCTGACGGAAGCGGGCTACCCGATCAGCGTCGAGGAAATGGGCGAGCGCTTCGCCGGCCTGACCTGGAAGGACATCCTTCTGACGGTGGAAAAGGAAGCCGATATTCCGCTTTCCGCAACGCTGTTGGACAAGTCCGAAAAGCTGCTCGACGCCCGGCTGGAACGCGACGTGAAGATCATCGAGGGCGTCAAGTTCGCGCTGGCGCGGCTCACCACCCAGCGCTGCATCTGCTCCAATTCGTCGAGCCAGCGGCTCGACATGATGCTGACCAAGGTCGGCCTCAAGCCGTTCTTCTCGCCGCATATCTACTCGGCCAAGGATCTCGGCCCCGATCGCGTCAAGCCGAAGCCCGACATTTTTCTGCATGCCGCCGAACAGTTCGGCGTGCAGCCTTCGCGATGCCTGGTGATCGAGGATTCCACTCACGGCATCCACGGCGCACGCACCGCCGGCATGCGCGTCGTCGGCTTTACCGGCGCATCGCATACCTATCCGAGCCATGCCGACCGCCTAACCGATGCCGGCGCCGAGACGGTGATCTCGCGCATGCAGGACCTGCCGGGCGTGGTCGCCGCACTGTCTGAATGGGCTGGGGCGATCTGAACCGGAAGCCAGTCGCAAGCCTGAACCGGGGATATGTTGCTTCAAAGCAGCGCCTCGCCTGCAGGATCAGGCCGGATGCGGAAATGTTATCCTGCAGAGATTGATCTTGTCCTGCCCGCATACGGCGAGCAGATTTTTGGAGAGGGCGTATCGTGCCTTGTCGTGCTTCAGGTCGCCAAGACTGCGCTTCGGCGTCAGCGCCAGTTCAGACAACGGTTGCCCGCCTGAAACGTCATAGAATTGCAGCCTATTCTTCTTCGGCACCTTGACGGCATATTGGCCCGTCGCACGATTGAAGATCACGCCACCTTCGGGGCGCAGAACGGCGTCCTTGAAAGCAAAACCTGGCAGCTCGGTCTGCCCGGGTTTGTTCCGTGAAAAAAGGCTTTTCAGGCTAAAACCGCCGGAGCGTTCCACCACAGGCGTAACCATGCCGTAGCAGATGACCACGTTCGTCTGAAAGGCCGGACCGTGGTTGAGCATCGTCGCCGTACCGCCACGCGTGACGCAGAAGACATCCTCACCATCGGCACGGATACCATGGATCATCGGCGTCTCGTGCAGACTGAAGGTGCGATCGGTCCAATGTCCCTTCAGCTCAGGCTCTTCGATCTGCCGGTAGGCGCCCACCCAACGGAAAGCGTCCTGACGAAACTCGAGCCGTGCCAGATAACGTCCACCTCTCTGGTAGAAATTGTCCGAGCAAAGAGCGATTGCGGCGCCGCCGGACATGGGTTCGACATGAAGAACGCTTGGCTTACGGCGGAAGTCATCAGCAAGGACGGCGGGATCGGACGCGAAATGATCCGGATTGGCGATAGGATAGGCGGTGAAGGCGTCGTCGCGAAGGTCGGGCCATACGTTGACCTGTTTTCCCCGCAACATCGCGATCCCATTGTCGATGCGAAACCAAACGTCGGATTGCCCTTCCTTGTCGAAAGACGAACTCGCCCTCACCAGCTTCAGCGAAACGACTTCGCCCCGCTCGATATCGACAAGAGCAACACCCCAATCCTCGTCGACACCCATCTTGAGCCGCAGATGCTTCTCATCGTGGTATTCCACGCCGGTTACACGCTTGAAACGTCCGCCGAATTCGATGGTGCTGATAATTTCCGAACTGGCTTCCATCCTCGATCCCGTTTCGAAATCATCACGGAAGAAATCAGCCGCGCTTGCCCTTCTTGGCCGGGGCGTTGTCGAAGCCGAGGCGGACGCGGGTGAAGCGGGATATGCCACCCTGAGCGTTCGGGATCTGCACATCGGCCTTGTTGAAGATGAACTGGGTGCCGCCGGCGTCCACCTGGACCGGGAAGGCAACCTTCTGCGAATAGATGACGTTGTCGCCGTCGATGACTTCGACGGAGATCGGCAGCGTCACCTGACCGGCGGTGCCGACCGGCCCCTGAACGACGCGACCCTGGGCGACGACATTGATCGTCAGGGTCGTCTCGTTGGCGGTGCACTGGCGTGTCGCGTCGGCGAGCGAAGCCTGATAGACGAGCTTCTGCGGATCATCCTGGCCGCCGCGGGCATAGGAACGGTAATAGGCGTCCTGCTCCAGCATGACGACCTGCGGGCAATAGGCCTGGATGACGGCAGGAGCAGCGGGCTGGGCGCTGGCATCGGCGGGAGAAGTCAGGCCGAGGCCCGGGGAAGAGGAATTGCAGCCGGCAAGAACAGCCGCCATGGATATCGCCAGAAAACCGCGAGAGAACTTGCCAACCACGTTACTCAACCCTTTGCAGCACGTTTCGAATGGCGATGCAGACACGTCGTAATCCGGTCTTTCACCGCCGATTTCGATAGTCTATATCAGCCGCTGGAACAAAAATCGATTAGGGATTCAACGTCGTGGATTACATTTCTACCCGGGGCACCGCGCCCGCTCTCGGCTTCCGTGATGCGCTGATGGCAGGCCTTGCGAAAGACGGCGGTCTCTATGTTCCCCGCGAATGGCCGACCCTGTCGAAGAAGGAAATCCGTGCGCTGCGCGGCAAGTCCTACCAGGAAGTCGCCTTCGCCATCCTGTCGCGCTTCGTCGACGGCGAGATCGCCGACGACAAGCTGCGGGCGATGATCGACGAAGCCTGTGCCACCTTCCGCCACCCGGCCGTGGTGCCGCTGGTGCAGGTCGGCCCGAACGATTTCATCCTCGAACTCTTCCACGGCACGACGCTCGCTTTCAAGGATGTGGCGATGCAGCTGCTCGCCCGTCTGATGGACCATGTTCTGGCCGAGCGTGGCGAACGCGCGACCATCGTCGGCGCCACCTCGGGCGACACGGGCGGGGCTGCGATCGATGCCTTTGCCGGCCGTGAGCGCACCGACATCTTCATTCTCTTCCCGCATGGCAAGGTATCGCCGGTGCAGCAGCGCCAGATGACCTCGTCGACCGCATCGAACGTGCATGCTGTCGCCATCAAGGGCAATTTCGACGACTGCCAGAACCTCGTCAAAGAGATGTTCAACGACGCAGCCTTCCGCGACAAGGTAAAGCTTTCGGGCGTCAACTCGATCAACTGGGCACGCATCATGGCGCAGGTGGTCTATTACTTCACCGCTGCCTTGTCCCTCGGCGGGCCGGACCGGAAAATCTCCTTTACCGTGCCGACCGGCAATTTCGGTGATATCTTCGCCGGTTATGTCGCCAAGAAGATGGGCCTGCCGATCGACCGCCTCGTCATCGCCACCAATGACAACGACATCCTGGCGCGCACTCTGAAAACCGGCCGCTACGAGATGAAGGGCGTCAAGGCGACGACCTCGCCGTCGATGGACATCCAGATCTCGTCGAATTTCGAGCGGCTGCTGTTCGAAGCCTATGGTCGTGACGCCGCTGCCGTGCGCCGTTCGATGGACGGATTGAAACAGTCCGGCGCGTTCGAAATTCCGGAAACGCCGTTGAAGGCGATCAAGCGCGAATTCCGCGCCGGCCGCGCTACCGAAAAGCAGGTGGCGCAGACTATCCGCGAGATGCTGTCGGCCACCGGCTACCTTCTCGATCCGCATACGGCGACCGGCGTTTTCGTCGCGCGGAAGAACGCGAAACCGGCAAGCCCGATGGTGACGCTTTCGACCGCGCATCCGGCCAAATTCCCCGCTGCGGTAGAATCCGCTTGCGGAATTGATCCCGCCCTCCCATCATGGCTTGCTGATCTGATGCAAAGGGAGGAGCGCTTCGATATCCTGGAATCCGAGCTCAAGGCCGTCGAGACTTTCATCGCCAGCCACGCCCGGGCCAAGTGACGCCAGCGCCGGAAAGACCTACGTATGAATGTTGAAATTACCCGGCTTCCCTCCGGTCTCACCGTCGTTACCGAAACCATGCCGCATCTGGAGAGCGTCGCGCTCGGTGTGTGGATCAAGTCGGGATCGCGCAACGAGACCGAGGCGGAGCATGGCATCGCCCATCTTCTCGAACATATGGCCTTCAAGGGCACCAAGCGACGCAGCGCGCGCGACATCGCCGAGCAAATCGAGGATGTCGGCGGCGAGCTGAACGCCGCGACCTCAACGGAGACCACCTCCTATTATGCCCGCGTGCTGAAGGACCATGTGCCGCTCGCCGTGGACATTCTCGCCGACATCCTGACGGAATCGGTCTTCGACAAGGAAGAGCTGCGCCGCGAGAAGCAGGTCATCCTGCAGGAAATCAACGCCGCCAACGACACGCCGGACGATATCGTCTTCGACCATTTCTCGTCGGTCGCCTATCGCGACCAGACGATCGGGCGGCCGATCCTCGGCACGCCGGAACGGGTGAAAAGCTTCACGCCGTCGCAGATCCGCGGCTATCTCTCGCGCAACTACACGACAGACCGCATGTTCGTGGTCGCCGCCGGCGCGGTCGATCACCAGTCCTTCTGCAAACAGGTCGAGGAGCGTTTCGCCGGCCTGCCGCAGACGGCAAGCGCCCCGCCGGTCTCCGAAGTCGCCCGCTATACTGGCGGCGACATCCGCGAAGAACGCGATCTGATGGATACCCAGGTCCTGCTCGGTTTCGAGGGCAAGGCCTATCACATGCGTGACTTCTACTGTTCGCAGATCCTCGCCAACATTCTCGGCGGCGGCATGTCGTCCCGTCTGTTCCAGGAGGTGCGCGAGCATCGCGGCCTCTGCTATTCGGTCTATGCCTTCCATTGGGGCTTTTCCGATACCGGCATCTTCGGCGTGCATGCCGCGACCGGCGGCGACGAGCTGCCGACGCTGATTCCAGTCATCATCGACGAATTGCACAAGTCGTCCGAGACCATCCATCAGGTGGAAATCGACCGCGCCCGGGCGCAGATCCGCGCCCAGCTTCTGATGGGCCAGGAAAGCCCCGCGGCACGCGCCGGCCAGATCGCAAGGCAGATGCTGCTCTACGGTCGCTCGATCCCGAACGAGGAGATGATGGAACGGCTGGAAGGCATTACCACCCAGCGCCTGACCGACCTCGCCGGCCGGCTGTTCTTCGATACGACGCCGACACTCTCTGCGGTCGGTCCGATCGAGAAGCTTGCGCCGATGACCGAGATCTCGGCGGCACTCTCCGCCCCCATCGTCAAGACCAAGGCGGCCGGTTAAACCCGGCCGGCCTCCCGGAGCGCGCGCAGGATGGGCAGATCGGTGTTTCGGTTCTTGTCCCGGCATCCGGAAACACCGGAGCTTCTCGGGCCGGAACATGTTCTGCGGCTACCGCATCAATCCGACTACAGGCAGTGGTTCAAGCTGCGTTCGGAAAGCCGTTCCTTCCTGCAGCCGTGGGAGCCGACCTGGCGCGGCGATGAGCTGACTGAAGCCGCCTTCCGTGCCCGCGTGCTGCGCGGCGGCCAGGAATATGCCTCGGGGCTTGCCGTGCCGATGCTGCTCTTTCGCCGCGACGACATGGTGCTGCTTGGCGGCCTCACCATCGGCTACATTCGCCGGGGTGCGGCACAAAGCTGCATGATCGGATATTGGATGGGCGAAAAACACGCGGGCCAAGGCCATATGTTGGCCGCATTGAGGGTGGCAATCCCCTATATCCAAGGCGGACTTCAGTTGCACCGGATCGAGGCAGCCTGTATTCCGGAGAACTGGAAAAGCATCCGGCTCTTAGAAAAAGCCGGCTTCGAGCGGGAAGGTCTTTTGCGAAAATATCTCAAAATCAATGGTGAGTGGCGTGACCACGTGATGTTTTCCCGGTTGCCGGAAGACGGCGAATTCGGGAAAATGCTCAAGCCATGACCGAAGATTTGCGTATTGCGTACCGGGCCTTCGGCCTCAAATTCCTGTTGGTTGCCATTCTCGCGTTTCTGACGTTCGGGCTCGCCGGGGCGCGTGCCGCCGAACCGGTAAAGATTTCCCGCGACGACACCGCGCTCGACCTGACCGCCACCACCGACATCTACGCCAACCAGGGCGAGGCCTTTCAGGTTTCCACCGCAGCCGGCGCCGACGGCATTCGCCGACGTATCGAGGTGCGCTCGAGTTCGCCCAGCCACCAGGGCGACTGGGCGGTCTTTGCGCTCTCCAACGTCTCCGAGGAACAGCTGGAGCGCGTCATCGTCGCCCCGCATTTCCGCCTCGTCGATTCCAAGGTCTTCTGGCCGGATCTCGGCTCGCAGCGCATCATCGCAATTACGCCGTCGGAAGGCTTTTCGCTCGACCGTGTGCCGAGCCCCGATGCCGACGTCTTCCGCATCACGCTCAATCCCGGCTCGACGATCACTTTCGTGGCGGAGCTTGCCACCCCTTCCCTGCCGCAGATCTATCTGTGGCAGCCGGATGCCTACAAGGACACGGTCAACGCGTTCACGCTCTATCGCGGTATCGTGCTCGGCATTGCCGGCCTGCTCGCGGTGTTCCTCACCATTCTCTTCGTCGTCAAGGGCACCTCGATGCTGCCGGCGGCAGCGGCTCTCGCCTGGGCGGTGCTCGCCTATATCTGCGTCGACTTCGGCTTCGTCGACAAGCTGATCACCATAACTTCCAGCGACCAGCGCATATGGCGCGCGGGCGCGGAAGTGGCGCTCGCCTCCTCGCTCGTCATCTTCCTCTTCACCTATCTCAACCTCAACCGCTGGCACGTGCATCTCGGCTATGCGACGCTTGCCTGGGTGGTCGGACTGGTGCTTCTCGGTGGTGTCGCGATCTACGATCCGTCCGTCGCTTCCGGTATCGCGCGGCTTTCCTTCGCGCTCACCGGCACGGTCGGCATCCTGCTGATCATCTATCTCGGCTTCAACCGCTACGACCGCGCCATCCTGCTCGTGCCCACCTGGACACTGATCTTGGTCTGGCTGTTCGGCGGTTGGCTGACGGTGACGGGCCAGCTCGACAACGACATCATCCAGCCGGCGCTCGGCGGCGGTCTCGTGCTGATCGTGCTCCTGATCGGCTTCACCGTCATGCAGCACGCCTTTGCCGGTGGCGCCTATCAGCAGGGCCTGTTCTCCGATCTCGAACGCCAGTCACTGGCGCTGACCGGCAGCGGCGACACCGTGTGGGACTGGGACGTCGCCCGTGACCGCGTCGTCACGACGCCGGATATTTCCGGCCGCCTCGGCCTCGAGCCCGGTGCCATGCACGGTCCGGTGCGCAATTGGGTGCCGCGTCTTCACCCCGACGATCGCGACCGTTTCCGCGCCACGCTCGACGTGCTGCTCGAACATCGCCGCGGCCGCCTGCATCACGAATTCCGCATCCGCGCCGAGGACGGCCATTTTCACTGGCTGCAGATCCGCGCCCGGCCGGTGCTCGGCTCCAATGGCGAGATCATCCGCTGCGTCGGCACGATCATCGACGTCACCGAGCAGAAGAATTCCGTCGAACGATTGCTGCAGGATGCGCTGCACGACAATCTGACCGGCCTGCCGAATCGCCAGGTCTTTCTCGACCGCCTGCAAGGCGTGCTGACGATCGCATCCGGCGGCGACAGCGTGCGGCCGACAGTGATGGCGATCGATATCGACCGCTACAAGCAGGTGAACGACAGTCTCGGCATCGCGGCCGGCGACAACATGCTGATCGCGCTGACGCGGCGCCTGCGCCGCCTGCTGAAGCCGCAGGATACGCTGGCGCGGCTTGCCGGCGACCAGTTCGGCCTGATCCTCGTGTCCGAGCGCGACCCGGCCAAGATCGCCGATTTCGCCGATGCGGTGTCGAAGGCGATCATGGTGCCGATAAACTATGCCAACCGCGAGATCGTGCTGACCGCCTCGATCGGACTTGCCTCCTGGGTGGACCAGCAGGAAAGTGCGGCCGGGCTTCTGGCGGATGCGGAACTTGCCATGTACCGGGCCAAGCGCGGCGGCGGCAACAAGGTGGAGCCTTTCCGGCCGATCTTCCGCTCCTCCGGAACCGACCGCCTGCAGATCGAGACCGACCTGCGCCGTGCACTCGAACGCAAGGAAGTCTCGCTTGCCTACCAGCCGATCATTTCGCTGAAGGATGGCGAGATCGCCGGTTTCGAGGCGCTGATGCGCTGGGAACATCCCAAGCGCGGCACGATCCCGCCGTCGGAATTCATTCCGATCGCGGAAATGTCGGATCTGATCGGCCCGCTCGGCGTGTTCGCCATGGAAAAAGCTGCTGCGGATCTCGTGTCCTGGCAGGAGCAGACCGGCGAACTGCCGATTTTCGTCTCGGTCAACCTGTCGAGCGCGCAGTTGCTGAATGCCGACCTCTACAACGACGTCCGTTCGCTGATCTCCAAGACCCATGTCAATCCGGCGCAGTTGAAGCTGGAACTGACCGAGTCGATGATGATGGAGAATCCAGAACAGGCGCGGCTTGTTCTGGCAAAGCTCAAGGAAACTGGCCTGAGCCTCGCGCTCGACGATTTCGGCACCGGCTATTCGTCGCTCGCCTATCTGACGCAATTCCCCTTCGACATGATCAAGCTCGACAAATCGATCGTCGGCGACAATAGCGACCGCGGCTCGGTGCTGCTTCGCTCGGTCATCGCCATGGCGCGGGCATTGGAAATGGTGGTCGTGGCGGAAGGCATCCAGACGGATGACGACGCAATGGACCTCGCCAAGATGGGCTGCCATTACGGCCAGAGCTACCTCTTCGGCCCGCCCGCTGCTGGCGACGCGATCCTGCGGCTGCTGAAAGAGCGGTTTCCGCTGACGAAGAGAGCTTGAGGGCCACGTCCTGCTCTCCCCCCTTGTGGGGGAGATGTCATCGGAGATGACAGAGGGGGGTGGCGCGGCAAACTCAACGGGCGTGGAATATGCGGATCTACCCCCCTCTGCCCTGCCGGGCATCTCCCCCGCAAGGGGGGGGAGATTGGCTAGGCCGCTACCGCCGTCGCACCAGATCATGCACGAACTGCAGCTTCGCGGTCACCGCCGGCGTCAGGATGAACGGATAGAGATCCGGCACGCCCATCGAACGGTGGATGCTGTTGAGCGCCAGACTGAACGGCACCCAGGCCGAGACGAGCTGTTCGGCGCTATCCGCCTTGTAGGGATTGAAATCCACCTCGGCCGACAATTCCTCGTGGCGGCGCGGCTCGATCGACATGCCGTAGGAGCGCGCCGTCTCCAGCGTATCGACGATATGGACATAGTGGGCGAAGCTCTCGGCGAAATCCTCCCAAGGATGGGAACTGGCATAGGTCGAGATGAAGAATTCCTGCCAGTTCGGCGGCGGGCCCTCTTCATAGTTGCGGCTTAGCGCCTCGCCGTAATCGACCGTCTCATCTCCGAAGACCGTGCGGAATTCGTCGAGTCGCCCGCCATCGCGCACCATCTTGTCCCAGATATAGTGACCGGTCTCGTGACGGAAGTGACCGAGCATGGTGCGATAGGGTTCGTTCATCGACACACGGATCTGCTCGCGGGTGGCATCGTCGGCTTCGGCGGCGCGGATGGCGATTAGCCCGTTTTCGTGGCCGGTCATCGCCGCCTTTACCGTGCCATCCGGTTGGACCTCGTCAACGAGGAAATCGAAGACGAGACCACCCACCGGATCTTCGTCGCGGTTGATCCGCGGCAGGTTCCATTTCAGCATCGAATAGAAGAGATGGCGCTGCGCCTGGCTTATATGCCGCCACTGTTTCAGCCCCTCTTCCGTCGAGGCATCGGGCACCAGCCGGTTATGCCGGCAGGCGGGGCAGAAAGCGTTCGGATCATCCGCCATCACAGTCCAGTTGCAGATGTCCAGGCCGGCGTTCTCGCAAAGCTTCACCTGGTGATCAGGCTTGCCGAACAAATGCCAGGTCACGCCATCTTCGGCTATCTCGAGCGTCTGTATGGATAGCATTTCCGGCACGAAGGCGAGTCGATAACCGCAGTTGACGCAAGTCCGGTTGGCGAAGAAGACAGTCTGGCCGCAGTGATCGCAATCGAAAAGGCGCATGGTGATCCGCTCAAAAAGGGGTTGTGGGGCACATAAAAGAAAACCTGCCCCGGCCGGAGCCGAAACAGGTTTCCCGTTCGATTGGAGAGTCGAACTAATTAAGCGCGGTCAACGATATCCTTCGCGGCATCCTTGACCTTGCCCTTGGCCTGCTGAGCATGGCCCTTCGCCTCCTGGGCATTACCCTTGGCCTTCAGCTTCGGGTTGTCGGTCATGTCACCTGCGGCCTGCTTGACCTTGCCGGCCATTTCGTTGCCCTTACCGGATACCTTATCGCTGGTGCTACCCATCGGTGTTTCTCCTTATCTCGTGGCGCTGTGAGCGCGCCTTGCGGAGTAAAAACGACGATGGCGACAGTTCGTTCCAAACTAATGAAATAACTTAGGCATGACCGGCATCGGTCGAGAGCATTTCCGGGCTCACTCCCATCAGTGCCAGCGCCTGCTCATACTTGGAATCGACACAAGGATCAAAGATGATTTCGTCATGGGCATTGCAGTTGAGCCAGCCGTTGTTGCTGATCTCCGCTTCCAGCTGGCCGGCCGCCCAGCCGGCATAGCCGAGCAGCATGGTGGCCCTCGCCGGCCCCTTGCCCTCGGCGATCGCCCGCAGAATGTCGAGCGTCGCGGTGAGCGAGATATCGTCGCTGACGGGAATTGAAGATTCGCTGGAAAAGTCGTCGGAGTGCAGGACGAAGCCCCGCCCGGGTTCCACGGGCCCGCCGGACAGGACCGGGAAGTGACGCGTCGCATCCGGCAGCATGAAGGCTTCAGGCTGTTCGAGAAGCTTCAGGTGCAGGAGAACATCGCTGAACGAAAGCTCCTGCAGGCGGTTGATGATGAAACCCATCGCGCCGGCAGAGGAATGGGCGCATATGTAAACGACACTGCGAGCGAAATTGCCATCCTGGACGCCGGGCATGGCGATCAGGAACTGCCCATCCAGAAAACCGCGTTCGCTCTTGTCCGTCAGTGCCGAGTATCCCAATCCTGCCTCCAGTCGGTGTGCTGTCAAAGCCCAGTCCAGTGGTGCGGACCGTAGCAAGCGGTCATTCAGAGCAACATGGGGCAGTCCTCAATATCATTCAACCGAAAATGATCGCTTTTCGTCAGACGTGGCTGGCAGGCTTGAAAGCGCTGGGTTAAATCCAGTGCATGAAGACGATTGCCCCCACCTTCCGCAATCCCTTGTTTGCGGCCACAGCATTTGCACTCCTCCCCTTCCTTGCGCCGGCGCTTCCGGCACAGGCCGAGACGACCGACTGGGCAGGCAATGAAGGCGGACGCATGCGGATCGTGGCGCTCGCCCCGGATACGCGCGGCATCGTGCGCGGCGCGCTGCAGATCGAACCCAAGGCCGGGTGGATCACCTATTGGCGGGAACCGGGCGATGCCGGCATTCCGCCGCATATCAACTTCCCGTCATCTTCCGACGTGACGCTTCAACGGATGTCCTATCCGGTGCCGAAGCGCTTCGACAACGGCGAACTGCGCGACATCGGTTATGACGGTCCGGTGGCGTTTCCCTTCGAGTTGAAGATCAAGGATCCGTCCAAGCCGGCCAACCTGACCGCTTCCACGTTCATCGGCCTCTGCCGCAATATCTGCATTCCTTTCCAGGCCGAGTTTTCCCTGTCGCTGAAACAGGAGGGCGGTAATTCGTTCTCAGAGGCGATGATCATCAACGACGCCGAGGGCAAGCTGCCGGAATCCCCATCCGATGATTTCGCGGTGACCCATTACACGCTCTCGGCCGATGGCGATCAGCTGCGGCTGCGTCTGCGGCTTCCCAAGGATGCCGCCAAAAAACCCAAGGTCATCGTCACCGGGCCGGAAGGCCATGTGCTGTTCGGCGACGACGAAGGCAAGCGCGACGGCGACGACTATGCGGTGGAGCTGCCGGTCGGCAAGCTGCCGAAGGGCTATGAGATGAAAGGAAAGCGCTGGGGCATTCTCGTGCTGGCTGGCAGCCGCGCGATGGAGACTTCGCTCGCCTTCGAGTGAACCTGCGATCGACCTTGTCTTGGCTTTCACCGGCCCTATAGTGCTGGCATTGCATTTGAAACGCGAGACAAGACAATGACCATTGCAGTGGGCGACAAGCTTCCCGAAGCCAAGTTCAAGGAAAAGACCGCCGACGGCCCGGTCGAGATCACGACGGGTGAACTCTTCGGCGGCAAGAAGGTCGTACTGTTTGCCGTGCCCGGCGCGTTCACGCCCACCTGCTCGCTCAACCACCTGCCTGGTTATGTCGAGAACCGTGATGCGCTTCTGGCGCGCGGCGTCGACGACATTGCCGTGGTGGCCGTCAACGACTGGCATGTGATGGGTGCCTGGGCGCAGCAGTCCGGCGCCATGGGCAAGATCCATTTCCTCGCCGATTTCGATGCGTCCTTCACCAAGGCGATGGGCCTCGAGGCCGACCTTTCCGCCGGCGGGCTCGGCCTGCGCTCCAAGCGGTATTCCATGCTGGTCGAGGACGGCGTGGTGAAGTCGCTCAATGTCGAGGAAAGCCCCGGCCAGGCCACCGTCTCCGGCGCCGCCGCGATGCTGGAACAGCTCTGAATTCCATTCAGACTATTGTGAAAAGGGCGCCCTAAATGGCGCCCTTTTCATTGCTGCCTTGCGATCAGGCCGCCATGTCGTAGACGATCAGCCCGGACAATCCGCCATCCGCCGCCGCGACAAGGCGCTCGGCGACTGCAATGTGATCCGGCGCCGTGAGGTAGGCGTCCCGGGCTTCCGGGCTCTCGAAGGTCACGACGAAACCGTCGAGAAAGCCGCCATTCAATCCTTCGAGGGAAACATTCGGCCCGGCCTTCAGATCGATAATGCCGGGAACGACGTTCCGCAGGGTCGCGATCGCGCCGTAGAGCTCCTGCTTTTCGGCCGCCTGAAGCGCCGATTTGAAGCGGATGAATACAAAGTGGAGAATCATGCGAGGTCTTCCCTTATCGCGTCCCGAATTTGCCTCACAATAGGCAGCCACGCCCTACTGGCAAGCACCTCCGTATAGGGCGGCATACGCAGCCAACATGACAAAACACAATTATGACGCGAGCATTTCATTGATCTGCGTCATATTACAATCTTCACGTCTATCTATGGTGCCGCAAGACTGCTCAGCCCACGAAGGGATAATTGAGAGGAATTGCACATGGCACAGAAAATGAAAGCCGCGATTTTCGTCGACAAGGGCCGCATCGTGCTCGACGAAAAGCCGATCCCCGACATCGGTCCGCTCGACGCGCTGATCCGGATCACCACCACGACGATCTGCGGCACGGACGTGCATATCCTGAAGGGCGAATATCCCGTCGAGAAGGGGCTGACCATCGGGCACGAGCCGGTCGGCATCATCGAGAAGCTCGGTTCGGGCGCGACGGGCCTGAAGGAAGGGCAGCGGGTGATCGCCGGCGCCATCACCCCGTCCGGCTGGAGCCATGCGTGCCTGTGCGGCTGCGGCGCGCAGGACGGGGCCGGCACCAAGCATGGCTGGAAGGCAATGGGCGGCTGGCGCTTCGGCAACACGATCGACGGCGCGCAGGCCGAATATCTGCGCGTCCCCGATGCCATGGCCAATCTTGCGCCGATCGACGACGGGGTCAGTGACGAACAGGTGCTGATGTGCCCGGACATCATGTCGACCGGCCTTTCGGGCGCGGAAACCGGACAGATCAAGATCGGCGATTGCGTCGCGGTCTTTGCGCAGGGGCCGATCGGGCTTTGCGCAACGGCCGGCGCGAAACTGATCGGTGCCACGAAGATCATCGCCGTCGACACCGTGCCGACCCGGCTGGAGATGGCCAGACGCATGGGCGCCGATATCGTGGTGGACTACAAACAGGAAAACCCGGTCGATGCGATCATGCGGATCACCGACGGCCGGGGCGTCGATGTGGCGATCGAGGCACTCGGCACTCAATCCACCTTCGAGTCGGCGCTTCGGGTGCTGCGCCCCGGCGGCATATTGTCCAGCCTCGGGGTCTATTCCACCGACCTGACGATTCCGCTCGATGCGTTTTCCGCCGGTCTCGGCGACAAGTCGATCCGCTCGACCTTGTGCCCCGGCGGCAAGGAGAGGATGCGACGCATGCAGGAGGTCATCTCGTCCGGCCGCGTCGATCTCTCCGGGCTCGTCACCCACCGGTTCAAGCTCGACGACATCGAGGCGGCCTACGATCTCTTCGCCAACCAGCGCGATGGCGTGCTGAAGGTGGCGATCACGCCGTAAGGTGGCGCGGGTAAAAATGGAATGGTCGCTTTCGACCAGGCGGACCATAGCCGTGCGCCGATCGGATCGGCGCTTCACTTCACCAGAAGCGACCTGCCCAGATTCGGCTTCTTGAACGGCGCCATGCCGAGGCGGGCCAGTTCGTCGGCCCGCTCGTTTTCCGGATGACCGGCATGGCCTTTGACCCAGTGCCACTTGACCTTGTGACGCTGGTTGGCGGCACCGAGCTGCTGCCAGAGTTCACCATTCTTGACCGGCTTCTTGTCGGCGGTCTTCCAGCCGTTCTTCTTCCAGCCGAAGATCCACTTCGAGATACCGTCCATCACATATTTGCTGTCTGTGTGGAGATCGACCTCGCAAGGGCTCTTCAGCGCGTTCAGCGCGGAGATCGCCGCCATCAGCTCCATGCGGTTGTTGGTCGTTTCCGCCTCGCCGCCGTTCAGCTCCTTGGTGGTCTCACCGTAGCGCAGGATGGCGCCCCAGCCGCCGGGGCCGGGATTACCGGAGCAGGCGCCGTCGGTGAAGATCTCGACATGCTTCATGGTGTGGCCACCTCGATATTGGGGGCATATTCGGCCGTCGTGGAAACCTGCCGATGGAAGCGCAGCTTGCGCAGATATTCGAGCGGATCCTTCTTCACCACAAGCGCGCCTTCCGGCGTCGTCAGCCAGTCATAGAGGCGGGTGAGGAAGAAGCGCAGCGCCGAGCCGCGCGACAGGACCGGAAGCGCATCGCGTTCCGCCGCCGAGAGCGGGCGGACGGAGCAATAGCCTTCAAGCAGCGCCGAACCCTTGGTGACGTTATAGGAACCGTCCTTCTCGAAGCACCAGGCGTTGAGGCAGATCGACACGTCATAGGCGAGCAGGTCGTTGCAGGCAAAATAGAAATCGATCAGGCCCGACAGCTTGTCGCCGAGGAAGAAGACGTTGTCCTGGAAGAGATCGGCATGGATGACACCGGCCGGCAGGTCCTTCGGCCAATGCGCTTCGAGATAGGAGAGTTCGGCGGAAATCTCGTCCTCAAGTCCCTTCTCCACCTCGTCGGCGCGCTCGGCCGACTTGTCCCACAGGACCTTCCAGCCTTCGAGCGACAGGGCATTCGGCCGCCTGATCTCGAAACCTTCACCGGCGAGATGCATCTCGGCCAGCGCCCGGCCCACTTCGCGGCAGTGCTTCGCCTCGGGCTTGCGTAGCCACATTCCTTCGAGGAAGGAAATCAGTGCCGCCGGGCGGCCGGACAGTTCGCCCAGCAGCTCGCCATCCCGGCGCGGCAGTGGCAGCGGGCAGGACAGGCCGCGTTCCGAAAGATGCTGCATCAGGCCGAGAAAGAAGGGCAGATCCGACTTTTCCACCCGCTTCTCGTAGAGCGTCAGGATCAGCGGATCCTTCGTCGTGTGCAGCAGGAAATTGGAATTCTCGACGCCCTCGGCGATGCCCTTGTAGGAGGTCAGCTCGCCGACATCATATTCGGCGAGAAAGCGATTGAGGTCGATTTCGGTAATGTCGGTGTAAACGGCCAAGATGTCCCCGCTCTGATTCTCGCCGGATTGCAGTATCGGGACACTTCCTAGCGGCTCTACTGGCCCTTCGCTAGGGGCTTATCCGACTGTCGCCGGACGCTCGCCATTCACCCAAGCCATGTCTTCGACCGTCAGCGGCACGCTGCGAAGTTCGCGATTGACGAGGAAGTTTTCGGTTTCCTCGGCGGTGATCGCAAGCTCGATCTCCGCTGAGAAACGCTGCTTGAAGGCCTCGATGATCTCGTCGACGATGACTTCCGGGGCGGATGCACCGGCAGACAGGCCGAGCGTGCCGATATTGCCGATCTCATCCCAATTCAGCTCGGAGGCGCGCTGCACCAGCAGCGAGCGCTTGGCCCCTGCCCTCAGTGCCACTTCGACGAGGCGCTTGGAATTGGACGAATTGGGAGCGCCGACGACGATGAAGAGATCGCAGCCGGGGGCGGCTTCCTTCACCGCTTCCTGGCGGTTGGTGGTTGCATAGCAGATCGAGTCGGCTGCCGGCGCCGTCAGGTTCGGGAAGCGTTCCTGCAGCTTGGCGATGACGCCGGCCGTATCGTCGACCGAGAGCGTCGTCTGGGTAACGTAGCCGAGGTTGTCGGGGTCTTCAGGCATATAGGCTTCGGCATCGGCGATCGTATCGACGAGCGAGACCGTGCCGGGCGGCAGCTGGCCCATCGTGCCGATGACTTCCGGATGGCCGGCATGGCCGATCAGCACGACATGGCGGCCGAGGCGCTGGTGACGCATCGCCTGCTTGTGTACCTTGGATACCAGCGGGCAGGTTGCGTCGAGATAGAAGAGGTTCCGCGCCTGGGCGTCTTCCGGCACGGATTTCGGCACGCCATGGGCGGAAAAGACAACCGGCTGCTCGCGATGCTCGGCGGGGATCTCGTGCAGTTCCTCGACGAAGACGGCGCCCTTGGCTTCCAGACCTTCCACGACATAACGGTTATGGACGATCTCGTGGCGGACATAGACCGGCGCGCCGTATTGCTTCAACGCCAAAACGACGATCTGGATCGCCCGGTCGACGCCGGCGCAGAAACCGCGCGGACCGCAAAGCCTGATCGTGAGAGCCGGTTTGGTGACCTGGATATTCATTCCGCGTCCGATGTTCGTGGTGCGTTTGCTGTGCCTCATATAGGCGAGCCAATTAAGGCGCGCCAACAGAAAATGTCGTTACCGCCCGCCGCCGTCCGGCATATCGGGCGATCTGCGGCTGCGCCACCACATGCCGAAGACGACGGCGAGGAGTGCCACGGCCAGCCCGTACCAGGTCACGGCATATTGGAGATGGTTGTTCGGCAGGTCGAACTGCGTCACCCCGCCCTTCGGCCAGCCGCCGGGATTGGTGACGGCCGCATCCGCATCGACGAACATCGGGATGACATTGGAAAGCCCCGCGTTGGAAGCCATGGCATCGAGATCCTTCCAGTAGAAGATGTTCTTCGCCAGATCATTTTCCGGCACGATCATCGATGGCTTTTCGGCCAGCTTCGAGCGCGCATAGCCGGTGATCGCCTGCTCGCCCGTCACCTCGCCGGCAGCCCTCGTCGACGGCTCCTTCATCTCATAGGGCACGAAGCCGCGATTGATTAAGATCATGCGGCCGTCCGTAAGCGCCATCGGGGTGTAGATGTAAAAACCGGTGCGCCCCTCGAACGTGGCGAAGAAATGCCGTTCCTTCGTGTGGTCGAACGTGCCGGAAAGCGACACGCGGCGATATTCGACATCCTCGCCGGCCGCGAGCGCCTTTTCGACCTCCGCCAGCGGAACGGGTTCGGCCGAACGACGCGCGGCGATATCGGCCAGCAGCCCTTCCTTCCAGTAGAGCCGTTCCACCTGCCAGGTGCCGAGCACAAGCAGGAGCGCGAGCGAGGCGATGACGAGGATGGCGGTCAGGATGATGCGTGGGCTGCCGCGTGTTGTCTTCGTCACTACCGTCATGGCCTGATCTCGATCGGCGTGCCGTTTTCGACGAGTGCCCAGATCTCGTCCATCTCCGCATTGGTGACGGCGATGCAGCCATTGGTCCAGTCGAACCGCTGGGTGACCGGCGAAAACCAGCCGAAATGGTTTCGCTGGCCGTGAATCATGATCATGCCGCCGGGATCCTCGCCGGCGTTGCGGGCGCGCTCCGTATCGGCCTCATTCGGATAGGAGACATGGATGGAGCGATGGTAGCCGCTCTTGCCGTTGCGCCAATCGAGAACGTACCTGCCCTCGGGCGTGCGTTCGTCGCCTTCCGTTTCCTTGTGCCCGACGGGCGAGCCGCCAAGCGCGATGGAATAGCTCTTGATCACGGCATCTCCGTTCATGATCTGCATCCGCCGCTCGCTTTTCATCACCAATACATGGGTGACTGCTTGCGCCGCCGCTCCGCCTGCCGGCCAGACGAGCATCAATGCCAGGGCAAGCCATCGAACAGACCATCGCATGCGTCAAATTTCTCCATCGCGGCCGAAGCTGCAGTGATCGATCGCGAACAAAAAAGGCGGGCGCATGTCCGCGTCCGCCTTCGATGGGATGAAGGACTTCGCCCGTTACAAATGCGCCAGCGGCGCGCCCCATCCACCCCAGATGTAGATGGAGAAGAACAGGAAGAGCCAGACCACGTCGACGAAGTGCCAGTACCAGGCGGCGGCCTCGAAGCCGAAATGGCGTTCCGGGGTGAAGCCGCCATTGATGGCACGCAGCAGGCAGACGATCAGGAAGATCGTGCCGATCAGCACGTGGAAGCCGTGGAAGCCGGTAGCCATGAAGAAGGTCGCGCCATAGATCGAGTTGGCAAACTCGAACGGGGCGTGCATGTATTCATAGGCTTGGACGAAGGAGAAGAGCACGCCGAGCGCCACCGTCAGCGCCAGCCCGGTAACAAGGCCCTTGCGGTCGTTATGGAGCAGCGCGTGGTGAGCCCAGGTGACGCAGGTACCGGACAGAAGCAGGATGATCGTGTTGTAGAGCGGCAGGTGCCAGGGATCGAGAACCTCGATGCCCTTCGGCGGCCATTGCCCGCCCATCGCTTCGACGCGGGAGGCCTGGATCGCCTCGCCCGGATAGAGGCTGGCGTCGAAGAAGGCCCAGAACCAAGCGACGAAGAACATCACCTCCGAGGCAATGAACATGATCATGCCGTAGCGCAAATGCAGCGAAACGACCCGAGTGTGGTGGCCTTCACTGCCTTCCTTGATCGTGTCCGACCACCAGCCGATCATCACATAGACGATGATGGCGAGACCAATGAAGAAGATCCACGGCGTCGCCCAATTGAGGCCGAACATGTGGAACTCGCTGCCCTTGAGGTAGCGCATGTAACCGACACCGCCAAAAGTGATGACGAAGGCGCCGATTGAGGCCAGCAGCGGCCAGGGGCTCGGATCGATGATGTGGTAGTCGTGATGTTTCTGATGCGCATCGGCCATGTCAGAATCCCCGGTGAATGCCTCTCCACCGCCTGAAGTCATCCCCAGGCGGGCTCCTCTCAAAGCTTGGTTTCAGGCCCTTCCTCATCCTTCCTGACGGCGGCGACGGGTTTCGTCGGCTCGCTCGGATAGAAGGAATAGGAAAGTGTGATCGTCCTGATATTTTTCGTTTCCTCCGCCTTCACGATCTCCGGATCGACGAAGAAGATGACGGGCATGGAAACGCTTTCGCCCGGCTGCAGCGTCTGCTCGGTGAAGCAGAAACACTGGACCTTGTTGAAATAGGCGCCGGCTTCCATCGGCGTGACGTTGAAGACCGCAGTACCGGTCGTCGCGACCGGCGAGCGGTTGGTGGCGGTGAATTCCACCTGCACAGTCTCGCCGATCTTCGGCTTGACGGACTTGGCCGGCTTGAACTCCCAGTTCAGGCCGCTCGAGACATTGGCGTCGAAAGTGACCTGCATGGTGCGGTCGAGAACGGTGGTCGAATATTGCTCGACGCGCTGGGTCGTGCCGTTATAGCCGGTGACCTGGCAGAAGAGGCGGTAGAGCGGGACGGACGCATAGGCGGCGCCGACCATGCAGGTGACGAAGACCGCGCAGCCGGCAAAGATCGAGGCGTTGCTGACACGCTTCGCCTGCGCCCTGCCCGGCCTTCCGCTTTGAACCTCGCCTGTCATGTCGCTCCTCCCCAGCTCCATTTGGCCCTGTTTCTCTCAGCCTAGTTCCAGAACCCGCCGACCTTTACCAGCGTGATCACGTAGAAAAGGACGCATAGCCCCGCGAGAACAAGGCCGAGCGCCACATTGCGGTTTCGCCGTGACTTCTTCTGCGCCTCGCTGAGCTTGATGGTGTCGATCAAAGCAGGCCTCCGACGAACCGGACGATATCGCCTGCGACGTGATCGAACAGCAGGCCCGAGAAGATCGCGAAGAGATAGAAGATCGAATAGAAGAACATCTTCCTCGCCGGCACCATCTTCTCGTCGCCATCGGGCATGCGCAGAACAAGGACGGAATAGAAGATGAAGATGGCGCTGAGGATGCCGGCGAAGATGCCGTAACCGATGCTGGCGAGACCGGTGAAGCTCGGCGCGACGGCCACGGCCATGGTCAGCAGCGTGTAGACAAACATCTGCCGCTTGGTGGACCGCTCGCCGACGACATTCGGCATCATCGGAATGCCGACGGAGCCGTAGTCGCGCATCTTGAACAGTGCCAGCGCCCAGAAATGCGGCGGGGTCCAGAGGAATGTGATCATGAACAGGATGACGCTATCGAGCGACACGCCGCCGGTGACGCAGGCCCAGCCAAGCATGGGCGGGAAAGCGCCGGCAGCGCCGCCGATGACGATGTTCTGCGGCGTCGAGCGCTTCAGCCACATCGTGTAGATGACGGCGTAGAAGAAAATGGTGAAGGCGAGCAGGCCTGCGGCGAACCAGTTGACCGCGAGACCGAGGATCGCGACCGAGAAAGCCGAGAGCGTCAGGCCGAAGGCGAGCGCTTCCTTGGGCAGGATGCGGCCGGCCGGGATCGGGCGCTTGGCGGTGCGGGTCATGACCGCGTCGATATCGGCGTCGTACCACATGTTGAGCGCGCCGGACGCACCGGCGCCGACGGCGATACAGAGGATCGAGATGACGGCGAGAACCGGGTTCAAATGGCCCGGCGCCAGAACGAGGCCGGCAAGGGCCGTGAAGACGACCAACGACATGACCCGCGGCTTCAAAAGCGCGAAGAAATCACGCGCATTCGCCTCGGAAAGGAGCTTTCCTTCCTCGTTGCCAATGACGTGGGTGGGGTCGATGACAGTCATTTCACTTCAAATCCTGATGGTCTCCCGGGCACCGCGTCGGCACCCGGGTTAGAAAGTCTTACTTGATGCGGGGAAGCTGTTCCCACTGGTGATAGGGCGGCGGAGAAGACAGCTGCCATTCCAGCGTCGTCGCACCATCGCCCCACGGGTTATCACCGGCAACCCGCTTCTTGGCGAAGGCTTCCCATACGCCAAACAGGAAGATCAGTACACCCACGAAGGAAATGTAGGAGCCGACCGAGGAAACGTAGTTCCAGCCGGCAAACGCATCCGGATAGTCGATATAGCGACGCGGCATGCCGGCGAGGCCGAGGAAATGCTGCGGGAAGAACACCAGGTTGACGCCGATGAACATGACCCAGAAGTGCAGCTTGCCGATCGCCTCGTTGTACATGTAGCCGAACATTTTCGGGAACCAGTAGTACCAGGCGGCGAAGATGGCGAAGACGGCGCCGAGCGACAGCACGTAGTGGAAATGGGCCACGACGTAATAGGTGTCATGCAGCGAACGGTCGAGACCGGCATTCGCCAGCTGCACACCCGTCACACCGCCGACGGTGAACAGGAAGATGAAGCCGATCGCCCAGACCATCGGCGTCGCAAAGGTGATCGAACCGCCCCACATCGTCGCGATCCAGGAGAAGATCTTGATGCCGGTCGGCACCGCGATGACCATCGTGGCGAAGACGAAGTAGCGCTGCGCATCGAGCGACAGGCCGACCGTGTACATGTGGTGGGCCCAGACGATGAAGCCGACGGCGCCGATCGCCACCATCGCATAGGCCATGCCGAGATAACCGAAGATCGGCTTGCGCGAGAAGGTCGAGACGATGTGGCTGATGATGCCGAAGCCGGGCAGGATCAGGATGTAGACTTCCGGGTGACCGAAGAACCAGAACAGGTGCTGGTAGAGTATCGGGTCACCGCCGCCTTCCGGCGAGAAGAAGGTCGTGCCGAAATTGCGGTCTGTCAGCGCCATGGTGATGGCACCGGCGAGAACCGGCAGCGAGAGCAGCAGCAGGAAGGCAGTGACAAGGACGGCCCAGGCAAAGAGCGGCATCTTGTGCAGCGTCATGCCAGGAGCGCGCATGTTGAGAATGGTGGTGATGAAGTTGATCGCGCCAAGGATGGACGACGCACCGGCGACGTGCAGCGAGAAGATCGCGAGATCCACCGCAGGCCCCGGATGGCCGGAGGTCGAAAGCGGCGGATACATGGTCCAGCCGCCACCCGCGCCATAGGCACCGGCCGGGCCTTCGACGAACATCGACAGCACGAGCAGCAGGAAGGCCGGCACGATCAGCCAGAAGGAGATGTTGTTCAGACGCGGGAAAGCCATGTCCGGCGCGCCGATCATGATCGGCACCATCCAGTTGGCGAAACCGCCGATCATCGCCGGCATGACCATGAAGAAGATCATGATCAGTGCGTGCGCCGTCGTGAACACGTTGAACATGTGCTTGCCGCCGTCGATCGCGGCGTCACCTTCGAAGCCGTAGACGATGGAAGCCAGGCCGTGGAAGATCTGGATGCCGGGTTCCTGCAGCTCCATGCGCATGGCGACAGAGAGAAGGCCGCCGATAATGCCCGCCATGATCGCGAAGATCAGGTAGAGCGTGCCGATATCCTTGTGGTTCGTCGAAAACAACCAGCGGGCGGCAAAGCCCGGCTTGTGATGATGATGGTCGCCATGGGCGTGGGCATCGTCATGCGCGGAACGGGCGTGAGAATGATCGTCGTGGTGGGTCGTGTCAGCCATTGTCCTCGCCTCCCCTTACTTCACATCGTTTGCAGCAACATCGACGTCGCTTGCAGTTTTTGTACCAGCATCGGCAAGAAGCGCCTTGTACGCTCCCGGCAGATCGTTGGCAGCGGCGGCGAGCCAGGCGGTGTATTTCTCGTCAGAGACGACTCGGATGGCGATCGGCATGAAGGCATGGTCCTTGCCGCAAAGCTCGGAGCACTGGCCGTAATAGAGGCCTTCGCGCTCGGCGCGGAACCAGGTTTCGTTCAGGCGGCCCGGGACAGCGTCGATCTTGACGCCGAAGGCGGGCATTGCGAAGGCGTGGATAACGTCGGTCGGCGCGGCGGTCACGAGCATGCGCACGGTCTTGTTGACCGGGATGATCATTTCGTTGTCGACGGCGAGAAGGCGCGGATAGACCGCGACATCTTCCTTGCCGGCGGCGGCGCGGTCGCCTTCCTTCAGCATGTAGCTGTCGAAGGCGACGGGGGTCTCACCGGAGCCTTCATATTCGTAGTTCCACTGCCACTGGGTGGCGGTGGCCTTCACCGTCATGTCGCTTTCCGGAATTTCCAGCTGCGCATTCAGAAGATTGAAGGACGGGATCGCGAGCAGGAAAAGGATCAGCACCGGCGCGATCGTCCAGATGACCTCGATCACGCTATTATGACTGGTGCGGGACGGGACCGGGTTCTTGTCGGCGCGGAACTTGACCGCGACCACGACGAGAAGCGCCAGGACGAAGAGCGTGACGGGCACGATGAACCAGAGCGAATAATGCTCGAACCAGCGAATCTGGTGCATGATTCCGGTTGCCGGTTCCTGTAGATCCAGCTGCCAGGGATGCGGTTGATCCGCGTATGCCACCGAAGTACCCGCCAGCCCCGCAAGCGAGGTGGCGAGCAGACAGATGGAGCCCATCATCACTGCACTAGCCCTGTTCATCACAAACTTTCTCCCCATGCGCCTGATCCAGATCAAATCGTACGCAAGCCTCCAAGCTATAAGCTTGGTTCAACCATAGTTTGCCTATGTCCGCAATGTCTCGCGGCAAATGCGCCTGCGGCATTTGTACGCGCAAATCCGGACATCGATTCGCGGATCCAATTCCTCCAGAATCAGGCGTCTCTCCCTCCAGAGCGACGCCTGCGAGGCAAGGATAAGCCCTTCGTGCCGCAAAATTCCACCAGAATTTGAATTGTGACCGGCTCTGCGGCTTGAACAGGGTCCCATTTTCGCCGTACTCCGCTGTGAAGTCGGCGGCGAGACTTTAAAGTCGCGCCCGTCGCGACAAGAATAGCTGCATTGATTCGCACCAGAGGTACTTATGGGTCGTCGCTCCTTGATCATCGCAAGCATTATCGCCTTGGTCTCGGCGACTGCTTCTCCGGCATTGGCCCAGCAACAGGGCGCGCGTCCGACGCCGCAGACGGCACCGCAGCCGCAGCTGCAGGCTCCTGCCGAAGGTGCGGCTCCGAAGGGACCGCAGGTTCAGGCACCGTCGGCCACCACGCCCGGCGCGCCGCAGCCCGGCAATGTCAAGGAAAGCCACGGCGCCTGGTCGATCATCTGCGACCGCCCGGCGGGTGCTACCGCCGAACAGTGCGCGCTGATGCAGAACGTCATCGCCGAGGACCGGCCGGAAGTCGGCCTTTCCGTCGTCGTGCTGAAGACCGCCGACCGCAAGGCGAAGATCCTGCGCATCCTGGCGCCGCTCGGCGTGCTGTTGAAGGACGGCATGGAGCTCTATGTCGACAACAACAATATCGGCCGCGCCTATTTCACCCGCTGCTTCTCCGAGGGCTGCTATGTCGAGGTGGAAATCGACGACGAGCTGATGCGCATCCTGCGCGCCGGCAAGAACGCCGTCTTCGCCCTGCGCGAATCCACCGACCAGGACCGCGTCGGCATTCCGGTAGAACTGAACGGCTTCGGCCCAGGCTACGACGCGCTTCCCTGACGTGACGCAATCCGCACCCGAGAACAACATGCCCGTGGAGCTCGAAGGCAGCCACAGCTTCACGGTCCGCTATGATGACGACATCATGCGCGACGCGGTTTGCGCCTTCGTCTGGCGCCGCGCGGTGATCGAACAGAAGATGATGTGGATCGTGTCGGGGCTGATGGCGGTCTCCTCGATCTATTTTCTGTTCTGGGGCGGAGCGGGCTGGATGGCCGGCGCGACGCTGGTACTCGGCCTGCTGCCGCTGGTTTTCGTCGCGATCATGTGGCGCGCCCACAAGGCGAACACCTTCGGTCGATACAGGCGCATGGGCGATCCGAAGGCGGAAATCACCATCGACGCGAGCGGGATCGACATCGTTTCCGAGCTCGGCAGCGGCAAGATCGCCTGGCGTAACGTGACCGAGGTCTGGGAACGACCAAGGGCATTCATGATCTTCAGCGGCGATGGGCAGTTCAACACGCTGCCGCGCGAAACCATGCCGGACGTAGCCCAGGCCTATCTGCGCGCAAGGCCAGTTCAGGAGCCGGTCCAAGGATAGGGTTGCTTCGGCCCAGCACCGCACCTACATCGGATCACAAAGGCGGCTTGCCGCAACAGCCTGTCAGGCAGAGACAGGTCCCGCCCAAGGAGCATTCCATGAATACCGATCTCTTGAGCCTGTTCGATACCGACGAGGCAAAGCTTCGCTCGATCGTCGCCGAAGCCCTGTCGGGCTCCGATGACGGCGAGCTCTTTATCGAACATGCACAGGCGGAATCGCTCAGCTTCGACAATGGTCGCCTCAAGGGCGGATCGTTCAACACCGACCAGGGTTTTGGCCTGCGCTCGGTTGCCGGTGAAGCGGTCGGCTATGCTCATGCCGGTGAACTGAGCGCGGCGGCTTTGTCGCGCGCGTCGGAAGCGGTTCGCGCCGTCACCGCCGGCTATTCCGGCTCCTATGCCGCTGCTCCCCAGCGTACCAACAAGAAATATTACGGCGACGAGAACCCGATCGGGCAGCCGAGCTTCGAGGCCAAGGCCAAGCTGCTCGCCGAAATCGACGCCTATCTGCGCGACAAGGACCCGAAGGTGCGGCAGGTGACGGCCTCTATCGCTGCCAGCTGGCAGGTAGTCGACATCCTGCGCGCCGACTGCCACCGGGTGCAGGACATAAGGCCGATGACGCGAATCAACATTTCCGTCGTCGCCGGTGACGGCGACCGGCAGGAAAGCGGCACATTCGGCACCGGCGGTCGCATCGGCTTCGGCGAATTCGTCGCCGACGGCAACTGGCAGGTCGGTGCCGACGAGGCGCTGCGTCAGGCACTGGTCAATCTCGACGCGATCGAAGCGCCCGCCGGCACGATGGACGTCGTGCTCGGCTCCGGCTGGCCCGGCGTTATGCTGCACGAGGCCGTCGGGCACGGGCTGGAAGGCGATTTCAACCGCAAGAAGACTTCGGCCTTTGCCGGACTGCTCGGCGAAATGGTTGCTGCCCCCGGCGTCACCGTCGTCGACGACGGCACGATCGACAACCGCCGGGGCTCGATCACCGTCGATGACGAGGGCACGCCGTCCGCCTATAACGTTCTGATCGAGAACGGCCGGCTCGTCGGCTATATGCAGGATCGTCAGAACGCCCGACTGATGGGCATGCAGCCCACCGGCAACGGGCGCCGCCAGGGCTACAGTTCCGTGCCTATGCCGCGCATGACCAACACCTACATGCTGGGCGGCGACAAGAGCCCGGAAGAGATCATCGCGTCCGTGAAGAAGGGCGTCTATGCGGTCTCCTTCGGCGGCGGTCAGGTGGACATCACGTCGGGCAAGTTCGTCTTCGGCTGCACCGAAGCCTATCTGATCGAGAACGGCAAGATCGGCCCCGCCATCAAGGGCGCGATGCTGATCGGCAACGGACCGGATGCTATGAAGCGCGTCTCGATGGTCGGCAACGACATGAAGCTCGATACCGGCATCGGCAATTGCGGCAAGGCCGGCCAATGGGTGCCGGTCGGCGTCGGCCAGCCGCATCTGAGAATGGACCAGGTCACCGTCGGCGGCACCAAGGCGTGACGTAAGGATGAGCGATATCCTCATCCGCCCTTTCGAGCCTGGCGACGAGCCGGGCATAACCGATGTAATCCTGCCGATCCAGCGGGAGGAATTTGGTATCGCGATCACCGCCCAAGACCAGCCGGACCTCACCGATATTGCCGGCTTCTACCAGACGGGCAAAGGCGAGTTCTGGGTCGCGGTGAAGGACGGCCGGATCGTCGGTACGATCTCGCTCAAGGATATCGGCAATAACGAGGCGGCGCTGCGCAAGATGTTCGTTGCCGCCGATGTCCGCGGCACTGAATATGGAGTGGCGGCACGGTTGCTGGAGACGCTGCTGGCTCATGCCTCTCATGTCGGCCTGACGGCGATTCTCCTCGGCACGACAGACAAGTTTCTCGCCGCCCATCGCTTCTACGAGAAAAACGGGTTTTCCGAGGTTACGCCTGCCGAGTTGCCCTTGAGCTTTCCGCGTATGGCCGTGGACAGCAAATTCTACCGTCTGGCACTGGCGGCTTAAGTAATGGAGAACGCCCTCGTTCCGGAACTCTCCGTCACCGACTGGCAAAAGAGCCGTGATTTCTATTGCGACCTCATCGGGTTCTCGGTCCTCTATGACCGTCCCGAGGAAGGGTTCGTCTTCCTAACGCTCGGCCGGGCACAGATCATGCTGGACCAGATTGGCATCGGCCGGGACTTCCATGGCAGCGATGCCGCTCCCGCCTACCCCTTCGGGCGGGGAATGAACCTGCAGATCATGGTTCCGGCTCTCGCTCCCATTCTTGAGCGTTTGGAAGACGCGAAAATTCCGCTCCATTTACCTTTGGAAGAAAAGTGGTACCGCCGGGGCGGCATTGAGGTCGGCAACCGGCAGTTCATCGTGGCCGATCCCGACGGATATCTGCTGAGGCTATTCGAGGATCTGGGCGAGCGGCCGCTCACAGGATGAAGAAGCCGGCCTGGATCCTGCTGTTCATCAGGATGGGCCCTCCGACTCGCGAGATCAAAGGCCTGAAATCAGCCGGCCGCCGCCGATCCGACTGCAGGACCAGGGGCGGTCGTGGCAGCGCTTGACATCCCTTACGAAATCTCGGCACTTGCTGCCGATCTTCCCCTCACCGCCATCCTGCCGTCATGACCGCCCCCGACCCATTCTCCGCCTTCCTCGCCACGTGGCTTCCAGGCGATTCCGTGGGCGAACTTGCCTTCGTTGTGTTTGCGGCGATGATTGCCGGGTTAGCGCGTGGGTTTTCCGGCTTTGGCGGTGCGCTGATCTTCGTGCCGCTCGCGGGATCGGCGACAAGCCCGCAGCTGGCGTCGGCGCTGCTTCTCGTCATTGATGGTATCATGACGCTCGGCATGGTGCCGGAAGGATGGCGCAAGGCGAACCGCCGCGACGTCTTCACCATGCTGGCCGGAGCCACAGTCGGCGTGCCTGCAGGAGCCACGGCACTTTCGCTGCTTCCCTCCGTTACCCTGCGCTGGATCATCTCCGTCGTCGTGCTCTGCCTGCTTGTCTTCCTCATGTCCGGCTGGCGTTATCACGGCCGACCGAAGACGTGGCTGACGGTAGGCGTCGGCGCCATCGCCGGTCTTTTCGGTGGTGCTGCACAAATGTCCGGTCCGCCAATCGTCGCCTATTGGCTGGGCGGGGCGATCGAGCCCAAGATCGTGCGTGCCAATCTCATTCTCTATTTCGCGCTGGCGACGGTTCTTTCCGCCACATCCTACGTCATCGGCGGTCTGCTGCCGCTCGAAGTCTTCCTCGTCGCGCTGATCGCCGGGCCGAGTTACGGCATCGGCCTTTCCGTCGGCTCGCGCATGTTCGGCATTGCCAGCGAGGAGACGTTCCGGCGCATCTGCTTCACGCTTATTGCCGCCGCCGCGATCATAGGCCTGCCGCTGCTAGACGGCATCAGGCCCTGAGGGCCGGATTCAGCAAGGCTTAACGGGTCGGAGTCTAGCCTTCCGCATCGGGGAAACGGTTATCTGACGATCATGAAAGACAGAGCGAAGGCGATCTGGCGCCGCAATGTGAAGCGCTGGCTGATCGGCGCCGGGCTTGAAGCCTCGGCGGTCGCAACCTCGGCCGGGCTTGCGAAAGACGCCCGCGGCTTTGGCGCGATCTTCACCCTGCATCACGTGCGGCCGGAAACGCAGCCCATCATCGGGCCGAACCGGCATCTCGAGATCACACCTGAATTTCTCGACGCTGCCATCGTCGAGCTGAAGGCGCTGGGCTACGAATTCATTCCGCTCTCCGACGTGCCGGCGAGATTGGCCGCGCCATCAGGGACGCCCTTTGCGGCCTTCACGCTCGACGACGGCTACCGCAACAATGCCGACCACGCTCTGCCCGTCTTTGCGCGGCATGACGTGCCCTTCACCGTCTTCGTCGCACAGGGCCTGGCCGAGCATACCCAGCCGCTCTGGTGGGAAATCATGGGCAGGCTGCTGCGGCAGCAAAGAGAGGTCAGCTTCGATTTCGGCCAAGGCGAGGAAAAACTAGAGCTGAAGACCACCGTGCAGAAGCTCGACACATTCTTCCGCTTCGCCAGCTATGTCTGGAGCGGCGACGAGCGGGAGACGGTCGGCACGCTCTGCCGCCTGGCGGAACGCTACGGCATCGATCCACTCGGCATGACCCGCGAGCTGGTGATGGGACCGGAAGAGCTTAGGCAGTTCGCAGCCCATCCGCTTGTTTCGCTCGGCGCCCATACCGTGACGCACCGCAAGCTCGCCCGTCTGAGCGCCGACGAGGCCGCCGGCGAAATGGGCCGCTCCGCCGAATGGCTGGGACAGCTCACCGGCACGCGGCCGACAATGATCGCCTATCCCTATGGCAGCAAGGAAGCGGTCGGGCCGCGGGAATTTGCCGCCGCCCGCGATCTCGGCTTTGCGATCGGGGTCACGACCCAGCCCGGCACGCTGACCAAGGCGGACCTGTCGCGGCCGACGGCCCTGCCCCGCATTTCGCTCAACGGCTATTACCAGAAGCGACGCTATGTCTCCGCGCTCGCCTCGGGCATTCCCTTCTCGCTGAAACGCTGAGAAGGTTACGGATACATCCGCACCTTTTCCCAGGCGCCGGCCGGATCCTTGCGGCGGAACTCGATCCGGTCATGAAGGCGGAACTGGCGATCGTGCCAGAATTCGATCGATACGGGTTTGATTCGGAAACCCGACCAGTGCGCCGGCCGCGGAATTTCGCCGATCGCGTAGCGTGCGGTGTATTCGGCGACCGATTTTTCCAGCGCGAACCTGCTTTCCAGCGGACGCGACTGTTTCGACGCCCAGGCACCGATGCGGCTGCCGCGCGGGCGCGAAGCGTAATAGGCGTCGGCTTCCGCGTCGCTCACCACCTCGACCTCGCCGCGCAGACGGACCTGGCGGCGCAGCGACTTCCAGTGGAAAACCATGGCGGCCTTCTTCTGGCCGAGGATCTCCTGGCCTTTCTGACTTTCGAAATTCGTGTAGAACACGAAGCCGTGTTCGTCGAAGCCCTTGAGCAGAACCATCCGGACATTCGGCAGGCCATGCTCGTCGACCGTCGCAAGCGCTACAGCGTTGGGATCATTGGGCTCGGAGGCCTCGGCATCCTTCAACCACTGGCCGAACAATTCGAACGGCTGCGATTCTTCCGTGAAGTCACGTGTTGTTAACTCACTTGAAGACATATTGACTTAATTACTCCCAATCTGATCGAACATGCCCGAGACCGTTCGCCGGACAGGACACAAGGTGACAGTGATAGCAAAGTGGATTGACCTGACAAAGAGGTGGCGTGCGGAAACAAGAACCGCGCTCTGCATCGCCTGCCTGGCCCTGCCACTTGCGGGCTGCACCAGCATGGATCTGTTCGGCGGTTCGGAAAAGGTCGATCGCTCTATCGCCACCGGCACCGTGCCGGCGCGCAACCAGTCGGAGACCAGCCTTTCCGACGAGACCACGGTTCGCAACGCCGTCAGCTCCGCGGATCTTGCCAAGATGGGCGCAAGCTCGCTTCCCTGGGCCAACACCGCAACCGGCAGCGCCGGCGTTGTCGAGGCGATCCGCGAGGACCACGACCAGGGTCGCACCTGCCGCGCCTTCCGCACCACCCGCCATTCCTACGAAGGGATCGCCATCTTTGCAGGCCAGACCTGCATGACCGGCAGCGGCGACTGGATGCTGACCGCCTTCGACAAGCAGGGCTGAGCCTCCGGTTTCCGTTTCAATCGGGCGCTTGACGCCCGCTTTCGGCCGTCCGCCACACTGTCGCCATCGGCGTTAACCCACGCTTGCGGCCATTTAATCGATTCTTTGCCATGTCGCAGGGCTCTCCCGCCTGCGTAACCACTGATTCAGCACTGCGCCCATACGTTGCTTTCCAAGTAAAAACGGAGAGCTGCGCAGCCGCATGAAGGCGCTGCCGCGCTCCGAAAAGTTGTTTTGGAGGAAGGACGGGTCCGGGATTTTTCCGAGCCGTCCCAGTGTCAGCGTAACCGGTGGTCTCACAATGCGTGATCCCTATTCTATTCTCGGCGTCAAGCGCAGCGCGGATGCGGACGAAATCAAGGCGGCGTGGCGCTCGAAGGCGAAGAGCATCCACCCCGACCACAATCGTGACGACCCCGGCGCAACGGACCGTTTCACCGAGGTCGGCCAGGCCTATGATCTGTTGAAGGATCCCGAGCGCCGCCAGCGCTATGACATGGCCGCCGATATGCATCAGACGATCGCGCAGCAGCGCGAGGCCGCCGAACGCGCCAAGGCGGCACGCGCCAACGCCGAAAAGGTGATGGAAGAACTGGCCAGGGCCCAGGCCGCCCGTGCTCAGGCCAATGCCAAGGCCGGCAAGGCCAAGCAGCAGGCGAACGACAAGGCCGGCGAAAAGCCGGACGAGAGCCCCGAGGAAACCATCGAGCGGATCTTCGGCGGCAGCCCGGAAGCCCGCGAGCGCGCCAAGGAACATGCGGAAGCGGCAGCCGAGCAGCAACGCGCCGACGATGGCCAGACCAAGGGCGAGGAGCATGTCGACCAGCGTCCGCCTCTGCCGCTGATGGCTGTCGAGCTGATCAGCAGCCTGGTCAACCGCATTCGCGGCACGGCACCGCCACCGGAAAAGGCGCCCGACTTCTCCGTCGAGGCAAAGGTGACGATATCGGACCTTTTGGCGCAGAAGCCGATCGGCCTCAGCCTTGCCGACGAACGCGAAGTGCGCGTGCCGATCGAGCCGGGCGCGACCGACGGACAGGTCGTGCGGATCAAGGGCCAGGGCCTCAAGGTGCCAGGCATGAAACAGGGCGACCTGCTGGTTTCGCTCAGGCTCGCGCGCGGCGAAAAATTCCAGGTGCAGGGTTACGACCTGCACACAATGCTGCCGATCTCGCTGCAGGACGCGGTCCTTGGCGGCGAGGCACGCGTGGAAACGCCTGCAGGCCCACGCTCGATCAGCATTCCGAGCTGGTCCGGTTCGGATCAGACGATCAAGATCGACGGTCTGGGCCTGTTCGACGATGCGGGCGGTCGGGGCAACCTCGTCGTTGAACTGAGGGTCGTGCTCTGGGACAAGCCGGACGCCAAGGTGACCGACCTGATGCGCCACATGCGCGACGGCCTGTTTCTTTAGGAAAAGCGGTGATGCGCACCCGATCGTGCCAGCCTCAAGTGGCAGGACATGATTTGGCTGCTGAGCATAGGAAGCAGGCTTTATCCACAATGATGAAGCTTGCTTGACGGATTCCACTGCCGCGCACCCATTGTTACATTTCCTAACAGGAGATGATCTGCAGCCAGCTTGAACCCCGGTTCCGCCTATGCCATAGGCAGCATTCAAGTTTTGGCGGTTTCCCGCCCGTTCATTCAGGGGACAAGTATGGTTCAGGCATCTGGCCTCATGGCAGGCAAGCGCGGGCTCATCATGGGCGTCGCGAACAATCGCTCCATCGCATGGGGCATTGCCAAGGCCATCGTCGAACACGGCGGAGAAGTGGCGTTCACCTATCAGGGCGATGCACTGAAGAAGCGCGTCGAGCCGCTCGCAGCCGAACTCGGCGCCTTCATGGCCGGCCACTGTGACGTCGGCGACGAAGCCACGATCGACGAAGTCTTCGGCAATATCGAGAAGCACTGGGGCAAGATCGACTTCATCGTCCACGCCATCGGCTTTTCTGACAAAGACGAGCTGACCGGACGTTATGTCGATACGTCCGCCGACAACTTCGCCAAAACGATGCAGATCTCGGTCTATTCCTTCACCTCGGTTGCCCGTCGCGCCGAGAAGCTGATGACCGATGGCGGTTCGATGCTGACGCTGACCTATTACGGTGCAGAGAAGGTCATGCCGAACTACAACGTCATGGGCGTTGCCAAGGCAGCCCTCGAAGCCAGCGTCAAGTACCTGGCCGTTGACCTCGGCCCGAAGAACATCCGCGTCAACGCGATTTCTGCCGGCCCGATCAAGACGCTTGCCGCGTCCGGCATCGGCGACTTCCGCTACATCCTCAAGTGGAACGAGTATAACGCACCGCTGCGTCGTACCGTCACGATCGAGGAAGTAGGCGATGTCGGCCTCTATCTCCTGTCGGACCTGTCGCGTTCGGTCACCGGCGAAACCCACCATGCGGACAGCGGCTACCATGTCGTCGGCATGAAGGCCGTCGACGCGCCGGATATCTCCGTCATCAAGGACTGACCCGGAAAGGTTGCCGTGCTCATCTATGTGATCCGCCACGGCCAGACGGACTGGAATGCCGAAGGCCGGCTTCAGGGCCAGAAGGACATCCCCATCAATGCGCTCGGCCAGGCGCAGGCGACCCGGAACGGCGAAGCCCTGCGCGAGATCATCGGGGCTGCCGACGGATATGATTTCGTCGCCAGCCCGCTTGGCCGCACGCGCGAAACGATGGAGCGGATCAGAACTGCCATGGGGCTGGACCCCAAGGCATACCGGCTCGACGACCGGCTGAAGGAACTCTCCTTCGGCGACTGGGAAGGCTTTACCACCGCTGAAATCAAGGCAACCGATCGCGAGCGAATTCGCGAACGGTCACGGCAGAAATGGGGTTTCATCCCGCCGGGCGAAGACGCCGAGAGCTACGAGATCCTGTCCTGGCGCGTCGGGGCATGGCTTTCCTCCGTCAACCAGCCCACCGTCTGCGTCAGCCATGGCGGCGTCGTGCGCTCGCTTTTCCGCATTGTCGGGAATGTCGATGAGGACGAAGCGTCCAACATGCCGATCCATCAGGACCGGATCGTCAGGATCGATACCGGGACGAACCAGATCGGCTGGATTTAAGACGCCTTAGCTCTGGACGATTTCGAGGTCGTCCACCATCCGGCTGTCATCGACCATGGTGTAGAAAACCAGCACTTTAACGCCGGCCTTCAATCCTTCGAAATTGAATTCCTCAGGAACCTTGTAGGTCTTGCCGTCATCGAGCGTCAGACTCAGCGCATTGACGTCGACCGCCTTGATCGTCGCCTCAATGTCCGCACTCTGCGCCCAGGAATTGAGCGGGGAGAAGATGCTGGCAGTGGCCAGCAGGGTGGCGATGAGGATACGCATTGTTAGAGGCCTTTGACGAGGTCCGGTGATGTTTCGTTTCGATGCAAAATTAGCCTGCCGAATGTGGCGGAATTTGCTCGCGATCATGGCAATTTACGTGCAATTTTATACGTTTATATTAACAAAGTTTATCTTGTTTCTCCGCATGGCTCCCGGCATTCGACCGCCGCAAGTCGATTCCAAGCAAAAATCTGCAAACTGAACGCAAACACAACGATCATGTATTTCGATCGCCGCATTTCCGGCGAAGAAAAACAGTATATCCCCTGTCACAACCGTTAACACGGGCCATATTTTCAGTTCTTCGTCGCCGGTTTTCGAAATTGCACTTTACAATGGGTAAAAGGCGCCGGCACGAACGGCTCCCGCTCGAAAACTCATCGCAGGAGAGCGGTGGAAATATGACTGCGGCTTCCCCCTTTGCAGGGAGAGCCTTCTTCCATAGCCTCACGCCCATTCGACAGGCGTCAGCCTCCCGACCAGTTGTGATGCTGTGATCGGTCCGTACGGCCGAATGCCCTGCCCTGCCCATACCGGTGCCAGATCGCTGGAGCCGGACTGGGCCGCGTCCCTGACCAGCGGCGCGATCAGATTCATCGCCAGGGGAAAATTCGCGACCTCGTTTTCATGCATCCCGAGTTCCCGGGTGAAACGATTGGCGACGACACGCGCCGGCCGACCGGAAAACGCGGAGGTCATGACCGTATCCTCGCCCGTGGACTGCTGGAGCGCCCTCAGGTAGCCGGGCCGCATCGATGCTTCCGTGCAGCACAGGAAAGCGGTTCCGACCTGCACAGCCTCCGCGCCCAGGGCGAGTGCCGCCCTGACCCCGCGTATGTCGCCGATCCCGCCCGCCGCCACGACCGGCAGGCGGATCGCGTCGACGATCTGAGGCACGAGCGTGAACGTGCCACGCTGCCGGCTCTCGCTGCCGGCCAGGAAATGGCCGCGATGGCCGCCGGCTTCCATGCCCTGCGCGATAACCACGTCACAACCGTGCGCTTCCAGCCAGACAGCCTCCGTCACCGTCGTGGCCGATGCCATGACAAGCGCCCCTGCCTTTTTGACCCGCATCAGGAGGTCGGCATCCGGCAGCCCGAAATGAAACGACACGACCCTGGGGCGGATCCGTTCGACGGCTGAACATTGCGCCTCACCGAAACCTTCCACCGGGGAAGTCGGCAACGCTATATCTTCCGCGTCGAGTTGCAGCTCTTCGAAATAAGGCTGCAGCCTTTGCCGCCACGCGCGCTCGGCAACCGCGTCGCGAACCGGCGCGGCATGGCTGAAGAAATTGATGCCGAAGGGGCGATTGGTCCGCGAACGGATGGCTCCATTGTCGCGCTCGATCTCCTCCATGGAATGAGGGGCCGCCGCGACGATGCCGAGCCCGCCTGCTTCGCAGACGGCGATCACCATGTCCGGAAACGCAAATCCGGCCATGGGTGCTTGGATGACCGGCGAGGCCATGCCCAGAACCGAAAGTAGCTGCCCGCGCTCGATCGCCATGATTGCTCCTTTAAGCCGGCCATGCCGAGACACCGTATCTCGACCAGAACGCGAAAATCCTGTCCCGCTTCTGTTTCACATCCGTGCCGCAAGCCACCTGACGCGTTACCGCTGCAACTTCAGACTTGGTGCGAGCGTAGGGAGATGACGGCGCGTCTGCGCCGACCGAGACAAAAGGCTTTCCACTTGGCTAGGTTTTCTAATAAGACAGGGCCGCTTTGAGGCGGGAACGGATCCCGCCCTTCGGCGGGGTATCATGTCGCAAAATACGTTCGGTCATCTTTTCCGTGTCACGACCTGGGGCGAAAGCCACGGTCCAGCCCTCGGCTGCGTCGTCGACGGCTGCCCTCCCGGGCTTCGCTTCACGCTTGCCGAAATCCAGGCCTGGATGGACAAGCGCAAGCCCGGCCAATCGCGCTTCGTCACGCAGCGCCGCGAAGACGATATCGCCAAGGTTCTGTCCGGCGTGATGCTGGACGAGGACGGTGAGACGATGATCTCGACCGGCACGCCGATTTCCATGCTGATCGAAAATACCGACCAGCGTTCCAAGGATTACGGCGAGATTGCCCGCCGCTACCGCCCCGGCCATGCCGATTATACCTATGACCTGAAATACGGCATCCGCGACTATCGCGGCGGCGGGCGTTCGTCCGCGCGCGAGACGGCGGCGCGCGTTGCCGCCGGCGCGCTTGCCCGCAAGGTCGTGCCCGGCGTCACCGTGCGCGGTGCGCTGGTGCAGATCGGCAAGCACAAGATCAACCGCGCCAACTGGGACTGGGCGCAAGTCGACCAGAACCCGTTCTTCTGCCCGGACCCGGAAATGGTGCCGGTCTGGGAAGAGTATCTCGACGGCATCCGCAAGGCGGGCTCGTCGATCGGCGCCGTCGTCGAGGTGATTGCCGAAGGCGTGCCGGCCGGCCTCGGCGCCCCCATCTATTCCAAGCTCGACCAGGACATCGCCTCTCTGCTGATGTCGATCAATGCCGTGAAGGGCGTAGAGATCGGCGAGGGCTTTGCATCGGCGGAACTCACCGGCGAGGAGAATGCCGACGAGATGCGCATGGGCAATAACGGCCAGCCGATCTTCCTCTCCAACCACGCGGGCGGGATCCTCGGCGGTATTTCGACCGGCCAGCCGCTCGTTGCGCGCTTCGCCATCAAGCCGACCTCGTCCATTCTCACCGAACGCCAGTCGATCGATGCCGATGGCCACAATGTCGATGTGCGCACCAAGGGCCGCCACGACCCCTGCGTCGGCATTCGCGCCGTGCCGATCGGCGAAGCCATGATCGCCTGCGCGATCGCCGACCATTATCTGCGGGATCGCGGGCAGACGGGTAAAACACGCTAAGGATGTTCAGCATGGCCTATGATCAGAAGCGCGTCGTCGACGCCATAAGAGCCTTCGAGGCCGGCGAGATCGTCGTCGTCACCGATGATGACGACCGCGAGAACGAGGGCGACCTGATCGTTGCCGCCGTCCATTGCACGCCGGAAAAGATGGCCTTCATCGTGCGCCACACATCCGGCATCGTCTGCGCGCCCATGCCGCGCGAGGAAGCCAAGCGCCTGAACCTCAACGCCATGGTGGCGGAGAACGACAGCGCGCACACGACGGCGTTTACCGTCAGCGTCGACTTCAAGCACGGCACGACGACCGGCATTTCCGCCGACGACCGCAACCTGACCGTCCGCAACCTTGCCAATCCGAATGTCGGCGCGGCGGATTTCGTCCGTCCCGGCCACATCTTTCCGCTGATTTCCCGCGAGGGCGGCGTGCTGATGCGTTCCGGCCATACGGAAGCGGCAACCGACCTCTGCAAGCTTGCCAACCTGCCGCTGATCGGCGTCATCTCCGAACTCGTCAACGACGACGGGACGGTGATGCGCGGCCAGCAGGTCGCCGATTTCGCAGTCAAGCACCAGCTGAAGCAGCTCTCCGTCGCCGATCTGATCGCATACCGGCAGCGCAAGGAAACTCTGATCGAGCTTAAGTCCTCGTTCAACGTCACGACCCCGGTCGGCCCGGCAAAGGCACATGCCTATTCGCTGCCCTGGGACCCGATGCAGCATGTGGCGGTGATCTTCGGCGACATCCGCGACGGCGTCGACATTCCGGTCCGCCTGCACCTGGAAAATGTCGCACAGGACGTGTTCGGCACGACCCGTTCCGTCGAGCGCTACATGGACATGATCGAGAAGGAAGGCCGCGGCGTCATCATCTATCTGCGCGAAGGTTCTGTCGGCGTCGGCCAGACGGATACCGGCCGCAAGGTGCGCGCGGGGCAGGAAAGCCACGCAGAAGCACAGGCTCGTGAAAGCGAATGGCTGGAAATCGGCCTCGGCGCGCAGATCCTGAAGGATCTCGGCGTCTCCTCGATCAAGCTGCTGACCCGCAGCGAGCGCCACTATGTCGGCCTCGAAGGTTTCGGCATCAAGATCGCCGAGACGGTGATCTGCTGATCCTGTAATTCACGCGGCCGCCAAGACCCATCCTCAAATCGTCGCCTGCAGTCAGGCGGCGATTTTTCGTTTGTGGCGGCAGTCATGCCCACGCCTCGACATCAGCCCTTGATGAGGCAGGCTGCCAATCTTCCTCACGGAATCGACTGATCTTGTGCCTCCCAATCGGGAACTCCGACCCCCGATAATGGTTTGCTTCCCGACGAACCTTGAGGAAGGCAAGCCGATGGCTTCGAAGAGATGGTCCCAGGATGTGACCAAGCACAGTGACGCGATGGATCTGGAGGACGGGGTCTTCAGGCAACGCAGCGCCAGGAAGATCGCAGCGTCCCTCAAGCGCTCCGCAGAGGCAAGCCACAGGCGCAAGGCGTCGCCTTTCCAGTCAGCCATGTCGATGCTGAATTTCTACATCAACCGCGCCGGAGATCAGCTCTCGAAATCGCGCCGCGCGACGCTGGAAAAGGCCAAGGACGAATTGCGGAAGGATTTCGGCCGTGAACCGAAGCATTAAGATCACGCCGCCCTCCCTCGATCCGGCGACGCCCGCCGTCGATACGACCATCGAGACCATCATGTTCGAGGCGAGCGAATGGGTGCCCAATCACCCGCATCTGCCGGTACTCTTCTATCGCAACGCCATTGCCGTCGAGGGCGAGATGGCACCGAAATTCGAAGTGGCGTTCGGCGAGAACGGTTGGGAAGGAACGTGGCGCAACGGCGTGTTCGACTACCAGCATTATCACACCGGCGCCCACGAGGTTCTGGGTATCGCAGGCGGCAAGGCTTTGTTGCTGATCGGTGGTCCCGGTGGCGCCGAACTCAGCGTCCATGCGGGCGATTGCCTCGTCCTACCGGCAGGTACCGGGCACATGCGTCTCGATGCCAGCCGTGACTTCCTTGTGGTCGGTGCCTATCCGCCCGGCCAGCATGCTGACATATGAACGGGTCCGGCGAGCGAAGAGCAGTTGGCCATGATCGCCGGACTTCCACTTCCGGCCACCGATCCACTGCAGGGTCGAGACGGTGCACTGCTGCGTCACTGGCATCGACGGCCAGCAACGCCTGAGCCTCACTTAAAAAGACAGGCCTAAAGCAACTACGGATTGCTTTTCCGCATCAATGATTTCGCGGCCACGCATATCCCCGCGCATCTATACGGCTGCGTGATCGGAACAATTTTATCGGAACCCCTCAGCCTTTCCTGCCGTTAGATCGGGAAGTCTTCGTCCCCGCAAGACACGGCAAGGAAGAACCGATGAACACGCGCCCGCAGTTTACCGCCTCCACGTCGCTTGCGGATCTTCCGCCACAGATCTATTATGTCCATCCACTCGCCCTGCACGGAAAAGATGCATGGGAGGAGGTCTTCGCCCATGCGCAGGATCTCGGCTTCGGCACAATTCTCTCAGCACCACTTTTCGAACGCGGCACCGGCGCCAGCATCTTCACGACCCGCAATTTCGATCGGCTGGATCCGGCGCTCGGACTTGGCGACGATCCGATGAAGGCGATTGCCGAACTCACGGAGATGGCGCGTGGGTATGAGCTTAAATTCATGCTCGATCTCGTCATCGATCAGGTCGCGGTCGACCGGGAGCATGCCCCGCCGGTCGCCGCCGACCCACGCCTGAAGCCGCAGTTGAACGGCGCGCGGAAAATCGACTTTATGACCGAGGCGAGGCATATCGAAGGCTGGCGGCAGCGGCTTGCATCGCTGGTGGAAACCGGCGTCGCCGGCTTCCGCTGCGTTGGTATCGGACGCGTCGCACCCGAAGCATGGTACGACCTGATCACCGCCACACGCCGGAGGAAACCGGACACGATTTTCGTCGCCTGGACGCCGGGCAGCGCGTTTGCCGACCGCAAGGCGCTGAAGGGCAGTGGCATGGACGGCAGCTTCTCGTCGCTCGCCTGGTGGGACATGGAAGAGCGCTGGATCATGGACGAGTACCAGATCCAGCGGGACCTCGGTTATCAGATCGCCTTTCCCGAAGCGCCGTTCGGCAAGCGTATCGCCCATGGCACCGATGGCTGCGAGGTGCTGAAGCGCAAGGCGGTGCGGGCGCTGAAACTCGCCTCCACCTTCACCAGCGGGCTGATGATCCCGATGGGGTTCGAATATGGCGTGTCGCTGCCGCTCGATCCGCTGAATGGTGATGGCGCCGGACTGCGCGGGCTGAGAGACCAGGGGTCGTACGACCTCTCCGCCGATATTCGTGAGATCAACGGCGCAACCAACAAGACGGCCGCGGGTTTCGCGCGCCGCCCGCTAAAACTCGTTTCCGCCAGCCAGGGTCCCGTCGTTGGCCTGTTCCAGACGGATCAGGAGGACAGCAGAGCGTCGGAAAAGATGCGCGTCGTGCTTCTGAACCGCGACTTGCGGAAAGTGGCTCCGGCGCCGTTCAATTTGCTGCGCGAGGCCGCCTCCCCCTTTCTGCCGCTGCTGGCGCCAGAGAACGAGACGGAAGTGTTCGACGCCAGACTTAAGCTCAAGCCGGGGGAGATCCGCGTCTTCGAGGGCTATGTTTCGGAGCCGATCGTCGATGCCGTGCCGGTCCCCAGCGCCAGCGAGGCCGCAGCGACACCACGGCTAGCAATCGAGAAAATCACGCCGGCCGTCGACGAGGGCCGCTTCGTGGTCAAGCGTGTGGTCGGCGAGGTACTGAAGGTCGAGGCCGATATCTTCGGTGACGGGCATGATCCGCTCGCCGCCGCGCTGCTCTACCGCTGCGCAGACGATAAGGACTGGCAGGAAGTGCCGATGCAGCTCGTCCTGAACGACCGCTGGCAGGCGGAGTTTCCGCTGAAGCGCATGGGCCGGCACGAATTTGTGGTCGAGGGCTGGAAGAATCCGTTCCAGATCTTCCGCTACGAATTCACCAAGAAGCACGAGGCGGGCCTCGATCTCAGGCTGGAGATCCAAGAGGGCATCAATCTGGTGCTAGACGCGCTCGACCATGCCTCGGGCGAGATCAAGCCGAAGCTGCAGAAGCTCTTCGATCGTTTGACCGCCGAGCAGGACAAGCAGCGCATCGAGACGCTGCTTTTGGCCGACACGAACGAGCTGATGGTGAAGGCCGACCGCCGGCCGCACCGGGTGCGTTCGCAGGTCATTCCCGTCGATGCGGAGCGGACGGCGGCCAGTTTCGCCAGCTGGTACCAGGTCTTTCCGCGCTCGCAGAGCGGTGATCCGAACCGCCACGGCACGTTCGACGATGTGATCGGTCGCCTGCCTGCGATCCGCGAGATGGGCTTCGATGTCCTGTATTTTCCGCCGATACATCCGATCGGCAAGACCAACCGCAAGGGCAAGAACAACACGCTGACGCCCGGCCCCAACGATCCCGGCAGTCCTTATGCGATCGGCTCGCCGGAAGGCGGACATGACGAGATCCATCCGGAGCTCGGCACATTCGCGGATTTCCGCAGGCTGGTGGATGCGGCTGAGGAGCATGGGCTGGAGATCGCGCTCGATCTCGCCATCCAGGCCTCGCCCGACCACCCGTGGCTCAAATCCCATCCCGGCTGGTTCGACTGGCGGCCGGACGGGACGATCCGCTATGCAGAAAACCCGCCGAAGAAATACGAGGATATCGTCAACGTCGATTTCTACGCCTGCGAGGCCGTGCCTTCGCTATGGATCGAGCTGCGGGACGTGGTGCAGAAATGGGTCGATAACGGCGTCAAACTGTTCCGGGTCGACAATCCGCACACCAAGCCTTTTCCATTCTGGGAATGGCTGATTGCGGATATCCGCGGGCGCCATCCCGACGTGGTCTTCCTGTCGGAAGCCTTTACCAAGCCGAAGGTCATGTACCGGCTGGCCAAGGTCGGTTTCTCGCAGTCCTATACCTATTTCACCTGGCGCAATGCCAAGTGGGAACTCGAGCAGTATATGCGCGAGATCACCACCGAAGAGCCGAAGGAATTCTTCCGGCCGCATTTCTTCGTCAACACCCACGACATCAACCCGGACTTCCTGCAGAACGCGCCGCGTCCCGCCTATCTGATCCGTGCCGCGCTTGCTGCGACGCTGTCGGGGCTCTGGGGCGTCTATAACGGTTTTGAACTCTGCGAAGGTCGACCGGATGCCAAGCGCAAGGAATATGCGGATTCGGAGAAATACGAGATCCGCGCCTGGGACTATGATCGCCCCGGCAACATCAAGGGCGAGATCGCGCTTTTGAACCGTATTCGCCGCGAGAACCCGGCGCTGCATTCCCATCTCGGCCTGCAGCTGCTGACTGCATGGAACGAAAACATCATGTTCTTCGAGAAGGCGAGCGCGGGGCGCGAGAACGTGCTCCTGATCGCGGTCAATCTCGATCCCCACAACGCGCAGGAAGCGGATGTCGAGATTCCGCTCTGGTCGTGGAACCTTCCGGACCACGGCGCACTTGATCTCGAAGACCTGATTGCAGGCAACCGGTTCACCTGGACAGGAAAGATCCAGCGCCTGCGGCTCGATCCGCAGGCAGGACTGCCGTTTGCGATCTGGCGCGTGCGATAAAGGGAGGAATGCGCCGTGGACTTCATGACCAACAGCCTGACGGATCAACTGGGCCAGCAACAGTCACAGGGTGACGATCCGCTGTGGTACAAGGATGCGATTATCTACCAGTTGCATGTGAAGTCGTTTCACGATGCAAACGGCGACGGGATCGGCGACTTCAAGGGCCTGCACGAGAAGCTCGATCATATCGCCTCGCTCGGCGCCAATGCGATCTGGCTCCTGCCCTTCTTCCCCTCGCCGCGACGCGATGACGGCTATGACATCGCCGACTACGGCAATGTCAGCCCCGACTACGGCACGATGGAGGAGTTCCGCGCCTTCGTGGATGCAGCTCACGAGCGCGGGATCCGGGTTATCATCGAGCTCGTCATCAACCACACGTCTGACCAGCATCCCTGGTTCCAGCGCGCCCGCCATGCGCCGCCCGGTTCGCCGGAGCGGGATTTCTACGTCTGGTCCGACACCGACCAGAAATTCCCCGAAACCCGCATCATCTTCCTCGATACGGAAAAGTCGAACTGGACCTGGGATCCGGTGGCCGGCGCCTATTACTGGCATCGTTTCTATTCGCACCAGCCGGACCTCAACTTCGACAATCCACAGGTGCTAGACGAGCTGCTGCAGGTCATGCGCTTCTGGGCCGATACCGGCATCGACGGGTTCCGGCTCGACGCGATCCCCTATCTGATCGAGCGTGAAGGCACCAACAATGAGAACCTGCCGGAAACCCACGTGATCCTGAAAAAAATCAGGGCAGCGCTCGACCTCAGCCATCCTGGCAAGATGCTTCTGGCAGAAGCGAACCAATGGCCGGAGGATACGAGCGAATATTTTGGCGACGGCGACGAATGCAACATGGCGTTTCACTTTCCGCTGATGCCGCGCATGTACATGGCGATCGCCAAGGAAGACCGTTTCCCTATCACGGACATCATGCGCCAGACACCGGAAATTCCGGAAAATAGCCAGTGGGCGATCTTCCTTCGCAACCACGACGAGCTGACGCTGGAAATGGTGACCGACGAGGAACGCGACTACCTGTGGAACACATATGCCGCCGATCGGCGCGCGCGCATCAATCTCGGTATCCGCCGACGCCTTGCGCCGCTGATGGAGCGCGACCGCCGCCGCATCGAACTGATGAACGCGCTGCTTCTCTCGATGCCCGGCACGCCCGTTCTCTATTACGGCGACGAGATCGGCATGGGCGACAACATCTACCTTGGAGACCGTGACGGCGTGCGCACGCCGATGCAGTGGTCACCGGACCGCAATGGCGGCTTCTCCAAGGCCGATCCTGCCCGGCTGGTGCTGCCGCCAGTGATGGACCCGCTCTATGGCTATGAGGCGGTCAATGTCGAGGCTCAGGGAGCGGATGCCCATTCGCTCCTGAACTGGACCCGGCGCATGCTGGCGCTGCGCAACCGGCACCCCGCCTTCGGCCGCGGCTCGCTGCGGTTCCTGACACCCGGCAACCGCAAGATCATGGCCTATCTGCGTGAATATGACGGCGAGACCATCCTCTGCGTCGCCAATCTCTCGCGCCTGCCCCAGGCCGTCGAACTCGATCTGTCGCAGTTTGAAGGCTCTGTGCCGATCGAGCTGACCGGCATGTCGCCCTTCCCGCCGATCGGCCAGCTGACCTATCTGCTGACGCTGCCTCCCTATGGCTTCTTCTGGTTCCAGCTGTCGCATGAATCCGATGGCCCGAGCTGGCGCAAGGCACCGCCCGAGCAGGTGCAGGACATGGTGACGATGGTGGTTCGTCGCGACCTGCAGGAACTGATCGACCAGCCGAAGCTGGCGGACACGATGTCGAAGGAAGTGCTGCCTGGCTATCTGACCATGCGGCGCTGGTTCGGCTCCAAGGGCCAGATCCTCAACCATGCCTCGCTGATCTCGGCAACGCCGCTACCCTTCGCCAACAACATCCTGCTCGGCGAGCTGGAGGCGGATGTGGCCGGACGGATGGACAGCTACCTGCTGCCGCTGGCCGTCTCCTGGGACGACAGTCTGCCGACGGCGCTGGCCCAGCAGCTCGCCATGGCGCGGCTGCGACAGGGACGGCGCGTCGGTTTCCTGACCGACGGCTTTGCCCATGAAGGGTTTGCGCGGGCGATCCTGCGCGGATTGTCGGAACGGGCGGTGATTACCGGTCGGACGGGTGCGCTGGAATTCATCGGCACCGATCATCTCGACAAGCTGGAGATTACCGACGACCTGCCGGTGCACTGGCTGTCGGCCGAACAGTCCAACAGCTCGCTGATTGTTGGCGATGTCGCCATGGTGAAGTTGATCAGGCACATCTTCCCCGGCATCCACCCGGAAGTGGAAATGACCCGGCATCTGACCAAGGTAGGTTACAGGAACACGGCGCAGCTGCTCGGCGAAGTAGCGCGCACTGGGCCGGATGGCACCCGCCACACGCTGATCATCGTGCAGAAGGCGATCCGCAATCAAGGCGATGCCTGGAACTGGATGCTCGGCAACCTGCGCCGCTCGATCGACGAGATCGTCGTCACTGGGCTGGAGGACGATGCGGCAGACGATCACTTCAAGCCGCTTGTCGATTTCGCCGCCACGATCGGTACGCGTCTCGGCGAATTGCATGTGGCACTCGCCGAAAACACCGATGACGAAGCCTTCAAGCCCGAATGGGGGACGAAGGAAGACGTTGCGGCGGCGCGACGGGCCGTGGCCGACCAGATCAGCCAGAGCCTGACCGTTCTGGAAGGCACAGTGGGCGGTCTCGAAGGCGAGCTTGCCGAGATCGCCAAATCGCTGATTGCCCGGCGCGACGAACTGACCGAACTTGCCGGACGCCTGACCGAGGCCACCGGCGGCACGCTGAAGACGCGCCATCATGGCGATTTCCATCTCGGCCAGATCCTGGTTGCCGAAAGCGACGCCTATATCATCGACTTCGAGGGAGAACCGACGCGGACGCTTGTCGAAAGGCGGGCAAAGACCAATCCTCTGCGCGACGTCGCAGGGCTGCTGAGGTCGCTGAGCTATCTTGCGGCCGCAGCCGACATGGACCGGGAGGTGGTGAGCGAGGTGGACGACATCCGTCATCGCAAGCTGATCACCCGCTTCATCGAACTGGCCGAGCCGGCCTTCCTCGGCGCCTATTTCACGGCTGTCGAAAAGTCCGACGCACTGATGCAGTCGAACGAGAACCGCGACCGGGTGCTCGACCTCTTCCTGCTCGAAAAGGCTGCCTATGAGGTGGCTTACGAAGTCCGTAGCCGGCCGCACTGGCTACCCCTACCGCTTGCCGGCTTCTCGGCGATCGCCTCACGACTATTGGAGACTGACCGATGAGATATGAGCGTGCAGACCTGATGACCGGCATGGTTCAGGAGGGGCTGCAGGCCCTAGTCGACGGCCGCCACGGCGATCCATTCTCCATTCTGGGTCGCCACCAGTATGGCGACCTGACCGTCGTCCGCGTGCTGCTGCCGGGCGCGCTCTCCGTCTCGGTGATCGAGAGCGAGACCGGTCGAGTGATGGCGGAGCTGGAATCGATCCATGACGCTGGCATTTTCGCGGGCCTCGTCTCCAGCCCGGCGCCCTATCGTCTGCGCATCGAATGGCCGGATGCGATGCAGGAGACGGAAGATCCGTACTCCTTTCAACCGCTGCTCGGCGATCTCGACCTGCATCTGATCAGCCAGGGCACCCATTACGAACTCGGCCGTACGCTCGGCGCCATCCCGACGGATGTCGACGGCGTCGAGGGCGTGCGTTTCTCCGTCTGGGCGCCGAACGCGCGCCGGGTTTCGGTCGTCGGCGATTTCAACGCCTGGGACGGACGGCGCAACCCGATGCGGCTTCGCCCGCAGGCGGGCATATGGGAGCTGTTCATTCCCCGCCTTACCCATGGCGAGCGCTACAAGTTCGAACTGCTAGATGCCTACGGTAATCTTCTCCCACAGCGCGCAGATCCGGTGGCGCGCTCTTCTGAGGCAGCGCCTTCGACCGCGTCCATCGTCGCCTCGTCGAAACCCTTCCGCTGGAACGATGCCGACTGGATGGAGCGTCAGGCACGGGATCGCAGCCGCGAAGGCGCGATGTCGGTTTATGAGGTGCATCTCGGTTCCTGGATTCGTATTTCCGAGGAGGACAACCGCTCGCTCGACTGGGTGGAGCTCAGCCAGCGGCTGATCCCCTATGCGCAGAACCTCGGATTTACCCATATCGAAATGCTGCCGATCATGGAGCATCCCTTCGGCGGCTCCTGGGGCTACCAGCCACTCGGCCTGTTCGCGCCGACCGGGCGCTACGGCACGCCGGAGGATTTCGCCTATTTCGTTGATCGCTGCCACCAAGCGGGGATCGGCGTCATTCTGGACTGGGTGCCGGCGCATTTCCCGACAGATGTCTGGGGTCTCGCCCGCTTCGATGGTACGGCGCTGTACGAGCATGCCGATCCGCGTGAAGGCTTCCACAAGGACTGGAACACGCTGATCTACAATCTCGGCCGCAACGAGGTGAAAGGGTTTATCATCGCCTCGGCGCTCGAATGGCTGCAGCATTTCCATATCGATGCCCTGCGCGTCGACGCTGTCGCTTCCATGCTTTACCGCGACTACAGCCGCAACGAGGGCGAATGGATCCCCAACCAGTATGGCGGTCGGGAAAACCTGGAGTCGGTCGAATTCTTCAAGCACCTGAACAGCATCATCCACGACCGCTGCCCGCATGCCTTCACCGTGGCGGAAGAATCGACCGCCTGGCCGGGCGTGACCAAGAAGCCGGAAGACGGCGGCCTCGGCTTCGACTTCAAGTGGAACATGGGCTGGATGCACGACACGCTGCATTACATCTCGGAGGATCCGGTCTACCGCAAATACCAGCATGGCGGCATGACCTTCGGGATGATCTATGCCTATTCCGAGCGCTTCATGCTGCCGATATCCCATGACGAAGTGGTGCACGGCAAAGGCTCGCTGCTCGGCAAGATGCCGGGCGACGCGTGGCAGAAACTTGCAAATCTGCGCGCCTATTACGGCTTCATGTGGGGACATCCCGGCAAGAAGCTGTTGTTCATGGGCTCAGAAATCGGCCAGGAGACCGAATGGAACCATGACGGCTCCGTCACCTGGGACCTGCTCGACCGGCCGGAACATGCCGGCATGCAGTTCCTGATCCGCGATCTCAACCGGATCTATGCCGCCGAACCGGCGCTGCAGTTCAGCGACCTCTACCCGGAAGGCTTCCAATGGGCAGTCGCCGACGACGCGGAAAACTCCGTCTATGGCATGCTGCGGTCGTCGCAGGACCGGTCGACCCATGTCCTTGTCATGTCGAACATGACACCCGTGCCGCGCTACGGCTACCGAGTCGGCGTGCCGGATGAAGGTCGCTGGGAAGTGGTGCTGAACACGGACGCGTCGATCTATGGCGGGTCGAATTTCGGCCAGATGGATGCCTGGGCGCAACGCTCGCCGGAGCATGGCAAGCCGTTCTCGATCGCGCTGGACCTCCCGGCGCTGTCTACGGTGTTCCTGCGGTGGCGGGGGTAGTCACTCCCCTCGCCATCCCGGCTGATAGACCACGGCATCGACGCCCGCGAAGCGGGCCACGCGCTGCAATTCCGCGTCGAGCTTTTCCAACCTGCCGGCGGATGCCCGCACGCCCTTTTCCAGCCAGAGCCGCTTAACGTCGAGCAGGCCCGCCTTGCGGTCGGCCTTCATGTCGATGCGGCCGATCATTCGGTCGCCTTCTAGCAGCGGGAAAACATAATAGCCGTATTGCCGCTTCGGTTCGGGCACGAAGACTTCGATACGGTAGAAGAAGTTGAACAGGCGCTCGGCCCGGTCGCGGTTGCGCAGGAGCGGATCGAAGGGGCTCAATACGCGGACGCGTGCCGGTGGTTCGGGAATGTCGCCGAGATTGGCGGGGAAGCCAAGAAAGGCGAAGGAGGCTCGCGGCCGGCTGCCGTCGGCCGTTTCGATCAGCACTTCCGTTAATTCATCCCGGTGGCTCGCCACCCAGGCCTTTGCTTCCTCCGGCGTGACGATGTCCCAGAAGGCGGCAAGTTCACCTGATGTCGCGAAACCGAGTTTCGTCATGGCGCTGCGGCAGGCCCAGTCGACGAATTCTTCGTGTTCCACTTCCGGTTCATGATGATGGGATGCGATGACGCGTTCCGTGAGATCATAGATCTTCTGGAAATTCACCCGCCCGGCGATCGCAAGCTTGCCCGTGTGCCAGTAATATTCGAGCGCCGTCTTGTTCGGATGCCAGTTCCACCAACCGCCGGACTTGTGATCCTCCACCTTCATGTCACGGGACATGATGGCGCCGTTCTCGGCGATATGCCGGAACGTATCGTCGAAGGCGGAATCAAAACCCTCGCCATGCCACTTGCGCCAGCGCTCCGCCAGAATGGGTTCGCGGCGACGGAAGCGGTGCTTCCAGTAACGGAAGAGGCGCGAAGGAATGATGGACGCGTCATGCGTCCAGTGTTCGAAAAGCTCACCGTCCTTTTCCAGAAGTGCCGTCAGGTGTTCCCGCCGATACGTCTGGTTGCGGGAAAACAGGATCATGTGATGGGCCCGTTCCACCGTGGCGATACTGTCGACCTGGACGAAGCCGAGATCGTCGATCAGCTGCAGGAGGTCGGCCTTGGGCAACGCACGCCCCGGCGGCTGCGACAACTGCTGCCGTTCGAGGAAGATGCGCCGGGCCTGATCATTCGAGATGAGAATCGCCATGGGGTGAAGAGTATGGTGCCCTTACAACCTTTTCAACGTTCTTGTTTGGTTCCGAATTTCCTTCCCGCTCCGAGCGGTCTATAGACGCTGCGATAATTGAGGGCACCGCTTGGACATTCGTTTCGACAAGGTCGAGGTTCGTTTCGAAGGCCGCACGGTCATTCATCCTTTGACCGTAACGCTGACCGAGCGGCGTATCGGCATCATCGGCCTGAACGGTTCCGGCAAGACCACGTTCGCGCGGATGATCAACGGTCTCGTCAAGCCGTCCGCCGGCCGGGTGACGGTCAACGGCTTCGATACGGTGTCGGCCGAGAACGATGCACGACAGCAGAGCGGCTTCATCTTCCAGAACCCGCAGAACCAGATCATCCTGCCGATCCTGCGCGAAGATATCGCACTCGGACTGAAGTCGCGGAAACTGCCGAAGGCCAATGTGGCGGCTGCGGTAAACGCCGTGCTCGATCGCTTCGAGATCGGTCATCTTGCCGATCGACGGGCGCATGAACTCTCCGGTGGCGAACTGCAGCTTGCCGCACTCGCCTCCGTGCTGGTGACCGAGCCTAAAATCCTTGTGATGGATGAGCCGACCAACCAGCTTGACCTGAGGAACCGCAATCTTGTCGAGCGCACGATCCAGACGCTGCCGGAAGATGTCATCGTCATCAGCCACGACCTGGATCTCATCACCGGCTTCGATCGAGTGCTGATGTTCCGCGAGGGGCGGATCGAAGCCGACGGCGCACCCGGCGAGGTGATCGGCCGGTATCGCGCCCTCAACGGAGCGGAAGCATGATGCGCTCGCTGCATGTCGATGGCGACAGCTTTCTCCATCGGCTTCAGCCGGGCGTGAAGCTCACGGCGCTGGCGATCGTCAGCCTCTGCCTGTTCACGATCCAGACCCCCGCAGTGCTCGCCATCGCAGCCATCATCGGCCTCGCCGGGCACTGCATGCTGCGAATCAGCCCGCGGCAGATCTGGCTTCGATTGCGTCCGTTTGCGCTGATCGTTGTCGTGGTTGCGCTGTTTACTGCCATTCTGAACAGCCCCGGTGAAGGCCTGACCGCATTTTTTCGGCTAGCAGCCTTGGCGCTTTTTGCCAGCCTCGTCACCGCGACGACCACGACCGGTGATTTCATCGACGTCATCACCAGAGCCGCCTTGCCGCTGGAACGGATCGGGTTGGTCAGAGCGCAGGATGTCGGACTTTCGATCGGGCTCGTCATCCGCTTCGTGCCGGAAATCGTCAGCCGCTACGAAGCGATCCGCGACGCGCACCACGCGCGTGGGTTGAAATTGAACCCGATCTCTGTTGCCGTTCCACTGATCATCACGACGCTTCGAAGCGCCGACGAAATCGCATCCGCCATTGACGCCCGCGGCATCCGCCGCCAGAAGTGACAGAGGCTCAGCCTTAAGGGATCGGAAACCATGTCTACACGCGACCTCGTTCTGTCAGCGCTCTTTGCCGCCATCATCGTGGCTCTCGGCCTGGTTCCGCCGATCATGCTGGGCTTCATTCCGGTGCCCATCACGGCACAGTCCCTCGGCGTCATGCTGGCCGGCGTCGTGCTCGGCGCCAAGCGCGGCATGATTTCCGTGCTTCTCGTCCTCGTGCTGGCCGCCATCGGCCTTCCGGTTCTGTCCGGCGGCCGCGGCGGTCTTGCCGTCTTCATGGCACCGACCACCGGCTACCTGATCGGCTGGGTATTTACCGCGCTGATTACCGGCTATCTTTCTCAGGTGATGGTCGGTCGCGACCAGTCGGGCCTCGTACAGACGGTCAACTTCTTCATCGCCGCGCTCTGCGGCGGCGTGGTCGTCCTTTACGGCTTCGGCATCGTCTATCTGGCGCTCGTTACCGGCATGGGCTTCACCCAGGCTTTTCTCGGCTCGATGGCATTCATCCCCGGAGACGTCATCAAGGCGCTGATCGCGGCTCTCGCCGGCCGCGCCGTGATGGTCGGCTATCCGCTTCTGCCGCAGCGGGCTTGAGCAAGAACACCTAGTCGAGGAACTTGTAGAGCCAGTCGCGAAGGTCTTCCGGGAGCGAGATCGACGCACCGGTCTCCGCGTCGACCGCGACCCAGACGATCTCGACCTCTGCCACGGAGTCCGCACCGCGGGTCATGCGCACCAGAAAGCCGGCGGACTTGCCGCCGATCTTGCTGACGCCGACATGCATGTGAACGGCATCGCCCATCTGCAGCGGGATGTGGAATGTGCCGGCGACCTTGCCGATGGTGAAGCGCGGATCACTATCCTGCGATTTGCGGCGGCGCCAGAAATCGGCGACCGCCTCTTCCGCCCTGTCGATATAGACCGAGCGGAACATCTGCCCGTTCCTGTCCACATCGCGAAATGCGACGCGAAATTCCGATACCTTGATCGTGTCCTTGACCACGTTTCCCCCTGATCGATCGTCCCCCGACACCGCTTCTTTCCCGGCCGAAGGCATCGCAGGCAAGAGTGGCGCTTGAAAAGATAACGCATATGCGCCATGTCGTCAGCTATCCCGATGATAGGCCACAGGACGGGCACGCGTATGACAACCCGCCTCTACGAGCACAAGATCTTCCTCGAGCACAACACACCGGAAGGCCATCCCGAACGGGCCGACCGGCTGCGTTCGCTGGCGATCGCGCTCGAACATCCGAACTTCGAAAAACTCGATCGCAAGCAGGCGCCCCAGGCCAATGAAGACGCTGTGCTGCTTGCCCATCCGGAAGAGCATCTGCGCTGGGTGATGAGCCGTATTCCGGAAGAGGACGAGATCCGGCAGATCGAGTCCGACACCTATACGAGCCCGAAGAGCCTGCAGGCGGCGCTGACCGGCATCGGCGGAGCGATGGCCGCCGTCGACGACGTGCTCACCGGCAAGGTCGACAACGCCTTCGTCGCAGCCCGACCGCCGGGCCACCACGCGGAAAAATCGAAGGCGATGGGCTTCTGTCTGTTCAACAATGCCGCGATCGCTGCGCGCCATGCCCAGCAGGTTTATGGCGTCGAGCGTGTCGCGATCGTCGACTGGGACGTGCATCACGGCAACGGCACCCAGGACATCTTCTGGGACGATCCGTCCGTGCTGTTCTGTTCGACCCACCAGATGCCGCTTTATCCCGGCACCGGCGCCAAGGACGAGACGGGCGCGAAGAACACCATCGTCAACGCGCCGCTTTCGCCCAACGACGGCAGCGAGCATTTTCGCGAAGCGTTCAAGGACAGGGTGCTGCCGCGCCTCCAGGATTTCCGACCGGATTTCATCATCATCTCCGCCGGCTTCGACGCCCATCACCGCGATCCGCTGGCGCAGATCAATCTCGTCGGCGACGATTTCGACTGGGCAACGGGCCGGCTCATGGAAATTGCTGGGAAATACGCCAACAACCGGGTCGTCAGCCTGCTCGAGGGCGGCTATGATCTGGAAGGGCTGGCGGAATCCGCCGGCATGCATATCTGCAGACTGATGAAGGGATGAAGGACATGACCGAAACCGCACGGGAGCCGGATGGGCAGATCGATGTGAGCGGCTATTCCTTCGAAAAGGCCGTGGCGGAGCTGGAAAGCATTGTCGCCCGACTGGAACGTGGCGACGTGGCGCTCGACGAATCCATCGCGATCTACGAGCGCGGCGAAGCGCTGAAGAAGCATTGCGAGAAGCTTTTGACCGCCGCCGAAAACCGCATCGAGAAGATCCGTCTCGACCGCGCCGGCAAGCCCCAGGGCATCGAACCGCTCGACGCCGAATAACATCTTCGGCGCGTATCATCGGTCTGCGCCGGAAAGGGCCAGACCGCTCAAATGCCAAGAATTATCTTGAATTGCGGTTCATCCGTTTGTCTTAGTTGTCGGATTAGCGTTAGCTAACCAAGGATTCGATAACGAACCTGGTTCTCGAGACATGGCGGGATTATGGGTCAGATACGCCCTTTGGCAGAAACGGACATCCCGGCAGTGGCCGCCCTTTTTCAAAGGGCGTTCCGGCGGACGGACAGGGCGGCATCCGATGCCCTCGTCGAATGCCTCCACCGCCTCTACGTAGACCATCCGCTCAGCCATGAAAGCCTTCCCTGTTTCGTGCATGAAAGCACGATCGGCATTTCCGGCTTCGTCGGACGCCACCGCCTGCCGATGAGGCTGGCGGACCGCGAGGTGAACGGCGCGCTGTTCAGCACGATCATGGCCGACCATCGCGCCGGCGACCCGCTGATCGGGCCGAAACTTCTGAAAGCAGCCCTCACCGGTCCGCAGGATTTTTCCTTTACCGAGACGGCGAGTGACGTGTCGCTTGCCATGGGCCAACGGCTCGGGAGCAGTGGTCTTGCCTCCTACAGCCTGAACTGGATCCGGATTATCCGGCCGGCGCAGTGGCTCGCCGACCGTGCTGCACGGCGCTACCGCGCGCTCGGCCTCCTGAAAGGCCTGGCCGGAGCGGGCGACGACATGCTGCGAAGGCGCATTCGTCCCGACAGGCAGAGATGGCTTGGCTATGCCCGGAAGAAGGCGGGCAAGGCAGCAACGGTGCAGGAGATCGATCACGACGCGTTCGCGGCATTGTTCATAGAACTGTCGGACCGGTTCACGCTTCGGCCGCGCTGGGACGCGCCGCAGCTATCGACGCTGACCATGGAAGCGATCCTCAAGCAGGATTTCGGGCCTGCCTTCCTGGCTTCCGTTTCGGATCACCGCGGCAAGCCGATCGGCTGCTTCTTCTATCATCTGAGGCTACGTTCGACCGCACGCGTGCTCCAGCTTGTCGCCGCTCCCGGCGGCGAAGGCGCCGTCATCGATGCGCTGATCGCCCATGCCGCCGACCGCGGCGCCGCCGCCGTCATCGGCCGAACAGAGCCATACCTGATGGAAGCAATGCTCGGCCGCCGCATCGGCTTCACCAACACGGCCTCAAGCATGATCAACACCCGCGACGGCGAGATCAGGGCCGCGGTCGATACCGGCGCCGCCATGCTTAACGGCCTTGTTGGCGAACAGTGGAGCCGGCTGATCGGCAACCATTTCGACTAGATTCAGCCGGATAGTCTACAAAGCGATGATCGTGCGGATTTCGTCGTAGTCTGCATGAAGGCCGGTCTCGTTCTGCTCGATCAGTCCTGCCCGACCCAGGATTTCGACATCCTCGTGGACACGGCGATAATCCCTTCCAAGCGAGCGCGCCAGAGCCGCCACGCTCACCTGTGGATTGGCGTGAAGGTACCGCAATAGTTCCAGCCGCTTGGCGGTCATCGTGCTGGAAAACGCATCCCAGGCGACGAAGGTCAGATGTTCCTGCCCGGCCACATCGCCCTGCTCCGCGCGATGCCAAGCATCCGCCACCCGCTCGGCAACCTCATCGAAAGAGCCACCGATATGCAACTCGATATCCTTGCTCATATCCGTTCTCCTCTCAAAGTCTCGACATCAGACCGGAAGTCGGCAAGCAATTGCTCGATCGACCGGAAACGATAGAGTTCTTCACGATCGCCATAATGGCGATGATCTCCCTTGCCACGCTCATTGTCGTAACAGATCAGTCTCTCGCCTGGCCGGCCATAGAACAACGAATATTTCAGAAAATGCCCGGACGGCGGTACGCTTTCAGCAAGACGCCAGATCCGGATTTCCAGGATGGCACCGTCGCTGTAGAGAATGCGCTCGCGGACAACCAACTCGGCCTTCATCCGGAAAATATGTCATTGAGCGCCATATGGCGTCAAGCGACATATGCGGAACGGTTGTTAAACGTTGGGAATCTGCGATAGCGTGCCTCACCGGCCGTTTCGCCATCTTGCCGGGTGACGAAGAGGAGTTCGTTCCCCTGCCCGCTCCGCAGGTAGCGCCTCCCTGACCCCTTGCCCGACAGCTAAAATCGATTAGAAACCGTCTCTCATAAAACTTGAAAAAGCCTGTTTCCTGCTCATGTTGTGCGGTAACGTGCTTTTAGAAAACAAGAAGAGAAAGCCAGCCTCCGTGACATCCCTCCCCGAGACGCCGCTGCTCGACACCGTCAAGCTTCCCCAAGATCTGCGCAAGGTCGAAGACAAGGACCTGACGCAGCTCGCCCGCGAAGTGCGCGACGAGATGATCGACGCGGTGTCGAAAACGGGCGGACATCTCGGCGCCGGTCTAGGCGTGGTGGAACTTACCATCGCTATCCACAAGGTTTTCAACACACCGGACGACCGGCTGATCTTCGATGTCGGCCACCAGTGTTATCCGCACAAGATCCTGACCGGTCGGCGCGAACGCATCCGCACGCTGCGCCAGGAAGACGGTCTCTCAGGCTTCACCCGCCGGGCGGAAAGCGAATACGACCCCTTCGGCGCGGCGCATTCCTCGACCTCGATCTCGGCCGGCCTCGGCATGGCCGTCGGTTCGGATCTCGACGGTTCCAAGCGCAACGTCATTGCCGTCATCGGCGACGGCGCGATGTCGGCCGGCATGGCCTATGAGGCGCTCAACAATGCCGGCGCGCTCGATGCGCGGCTCATCGTCATCCTCAACGACAACGACATGTCGATCGCCCCGCCGACGGGCGCGATGAGCGCCTATCTGGCGCGACTTGCCTCCGGCCGGACCTATATGGGCTTCCGCGAGATGGGCAAGAAATTGACCGGTTATCTCGGCAAGAATATCGACCGTGCGATCACCCGCGCCGTCGAACATGCCCGCGGGTACGTCACTGGCGGCACGATGTTCGAGGAAATGGGCTTCTACCATATCGGCCCGATCGACGGTCACTCCTTCGAGCATCTCCTACCGGTGCTGCGCAATGTGCGCGACAACGCCCAGGGGCCGGTGCTGATCCATGTCGTCACCCAGAAGGGCAAGGGCTATCCCCCTGCAGAAGCCGCAGCTGACAAGTATCACGGCGTCAACAAGTTCGACGTCATTACCGGCGCGCAGGCGAAAGCCAAGCCGAACGCCCCCTCCTACACGAGCGTGTTCGGCGATGCGCTGGTGCAGGAAGCCGGCTTCGACGAGAAGATCGTCGGCATCACGGCCGCCATGCCCAACGGCACCGGCCTCGACAAGCTGCAGCTCGCCTTTCCGAACCGCACCTTCGATGTCGGCATTGCCGAACAGCATGCGGTGACCTTTGCGGCCGGGCTTGCGACCGAAGGCTTCAAGCCGTTCTGCGCGCTCTATTCCACCTTCCTGCAGCGCGGATACGACCAGGTCGTGCATGATGTCGCGATCCAGGGCCTGCCGGTTCGTTTCCCGATCGACCGTGCCGGCTTCGTCGGCGCCGACGGGCCGACCCATGCCGGTTCGTTCGACACGACCTTCCTCGCCGCCCTGCCGGGCATGGTGGTGATGGCAGCCTCCGACGAGGCGGAGCTTAAGCACATGGTCCGCACTGCCGCCGCCTATGACGACGGCCCGATCTCCTTCCGCTACCCGCGCGGCGAAGGTGTCGGCGTCGAATTGCCTGAGCGCGGCGAAATCCTGCAGATCGGCAAGGGCCGCATCGTCAAGGAAGGCTCCAAGGTAGCACTCCTCTCCTTCGGCACGCGCCTGAAGGACTGTCTGACGGCTGCGGAAGATCTGGAAGCTGCCGGCCTGTCGACGACAGTTGCCGACGCCCGATTTGCCAAACCGCTCGACCACGACCTGATCCGCCAGCTTGCCCGCCACCACGAGGTGCTGATCACCATCGAGGAAGGCGCGGTCGGCGGCTTCGGCAGCCATGTGCTGCAGTTCCTCTCCACCGAAGGCCTGCTCGACCACGGGCTGAAGGTCCGCTCGCTGGCTCTGCCGGATATCTGGATGGAACAGGCATCACCCGACGTCATGTATGCCAAGGCAGGCCTCGACCGCGCCGGCATCGTCAAGACGGTGTTCGGAGCACTCGGCAAGACCGTGATCGGCGTGGGTGCTGCTGGCTGATCGCGCGCAAACTCAGTTGCGCTGCCCCTCGATCATCATGTCGAACTGCACGACGTTAGAATAGATCGGCGTTCCGACATCCATCGCGTAGCGAGAGCGCAGGATCCTGCCGCTGACGTTGAAGGCGATCTTTCCGCCGTTCCAGGAGGTCAGCTTCACGTCGAAAACTTCCGGCCCGCTATGGCCCTTGGCGGTCAGCGTGCCGGAAATGCGGGCAGTGTCGGTGCCGGTCTTCTGGACGCTGCTGGAGCGGAACGAGATCGTCTCAAATTCGCTCGAATCGAAAACGGCGGGCGAGCGCAGGAAATTGTCGATGCGACCCTGGCCGGTACTGACGCTTTGCGGCTTGAGCTCGAAGCTGACGACCGAATGGGACAGGTCGCCCGACTTCAGGTTGAACGTGCCGGCGAACTGCCCGAACCGGCCCCTGATGCCACCGCCGCCGATCTGGTCGACGGCAAAGCCGATCGTGGACGCTCCGGTGATCCTGTAGCGGCCCGCAACCTCGGCCAGATCAGGGGCCGCGCCTGCTGTTCTGCCGGGCTGAGGTGCCGACAGCGCAAGAAGAGCGGCAATCAGAACTGTCCTGTAGGTCATGTCAGTATCCTCCGATGGTCGTCTTGGCCGCGCGTTTGCGCGTGCCGAGCATGCGCGTCAGCACGTCGTCGCGACGACGGTAGTGGTGATAGAGCGCAGCTGCCGAATGGAGCAGCACGAACGCAAGCAGCGTGTAGGCGAGATAGGCATGGACCGATGTCCACCATGCTTCCGCGGCATCGGACTTTTCGACCGGCAGATGCGGCATGACGAAGAGGTTGAAGACGAAGGTCGGTATCTCGAGCGGCGAGACGGACGCGATCATCCATCCGGCGAAGGGAATAAGAACAGCCAGCAGCATCAGCAGATGGTGCATGGCGCGGGCGATGCGGTGTTCTGCAGGCGTGATGCCCGCAACGGGCCGGGCATGGACCCATGCCAGCGAGTGAACCAGCCTTATCGCGGCCAGAAGCAATGCCAGCATGCCGAAGGACTTGTGCCACTGGAATAGCGAGAACTGCAGGCCGGGGTCGATCGATGGCCGCGTCATGACAAACCCTAAGGCGATGAGACCGACGATGAGAACAGCGATTGCCCAGTGCAGAATGATCGTGATCGCATCATAGCGATCCACCGTGCGTTTCATGAAAGCCCTCCCGGCCTTGGGTGAAGCCGATCGAAACCCGGTATCCGGCGATCGCTCAGGCCGATAACAACTACAGGGTCGATCCTATTCGTTGGGTAGAGCGCATTCCGACGTCACAACTGCGTAATTCAGTTTCAACTGAAAGACAGGCGGCTGCGGTGCATGGTCATGCGCCCCGAGAGGCGATCGCGCCGGCGGAATGTCGCTCGCGTCGGCCTCACCGCGGAGAGGAAAAGCTTGCATCGCGCCTCTTCCGCAGGCATTGACGTCCACCATGTCCAAAACCACAGAAAACCAGCGTCTCGACCAGCTTCTGGTCTCGCTCGACCTCTTTGCGAGCCGCGCTCGCGCCCGTGACGCCGTGGCGCGCGGAACCGTCACCGTCAACGGCAAGGTGGTTACCAAGCCGAGCCTGACCTTTCCGGCCGATGCGACCATCAGCATCGATGATCCGGCGCAGGATTACGTGTCGCGCGCTGCGCTGAAACTGGTCGCGGCGCTCGACCACTTCAAGCTTGATCCGGCCGGCCACGAATGTCTCGATATCGGCGCCTCGACCGGCGGCTTCACCGAAGTCCTGATCATGCGCGGCGCCGAGCACGTCACCTCCATCGATGTGGGTCACGGGCAGATGCATCCGCGGCTGATCGACGACGAGCGCGTCACCAATATCGAGGGCCTGAACGCGCGCTACCTCGAGGCCGACGACTATGACGATCGCCCGATCACCTTCATCGTGTCCGATGTCTCGTTCATCTCGCTGAAGCTGGCGCTTGCTCCCGCGCTCGATCTTGCCGAACCGAAGGCGCTCTGCGTGCTGCTGGTCAAGCCGCAGTTCGAGGCCGGCCGCGACGCGATCAGCAAAGCCGGGCTTTTGAAGGAACCGGAAACGGCACCGGCGGTGGCCGCCGAACTGGAACGATGGCTCGTCGAGGACATGGGGTGGGTCAGCCTCGGCCTGATCCCCTCGCCGATCGACGGCGGCGACGGCAACAAGGAATTCCTGCTGGCCGGTCGCAAGCCCGAGAATGCCGACCTTGACGACGCCGAGGACGACGAATGAGCACGGTCACCGTCACGATCGACCGGCTGGGCGCCCAGGGCCACGGCATTGCCGATGGCGAGGACGGTCCGGTCTATGTGCCCCACGCGCTGCCCGGCGAAGTGATTGCAATTGCCCGCAACGGCGATCACGGCACGGTCATGTCGACCTCCAACCCTTCCCCGGACCGGATAGAGCCGGTCTGTCGGCATTTCGATCCCGATCGCGATGCCTGCGGCGGCTGTTCGCTGCAACATCTGGCAGCCCCCGCCTATCTGGCCTTCAAGCGCGGACTGGTCGTCGATGCGCTGAAGTCGCGCGGCCTGACGCCCGAGGTCGGCGATGTGATTGCCTGCCATCCGGGTGAGCGCCGCCGCACCACGTTCTCGGTGCGCAAGACCGAGAAGGAACTGCTGCTCGGCTTCAATCGCGCCGAGACCAACCATATCGTCTCCATCGAGGAATGTCCCATCGCCTCGCCCGGCATCGTGGCGAGGCTTCCCGCAATCCGCACCGTCGCGGCTGCGCTGGCGGTCGGCTCGGAAACCTTCCGGCTTACCGTGCTGGAGACGCTGTCCGGTCTGGACCTTGCAGCCGAAGGATTGAAAAAGCTCGAGGACAAGCAGCGCCGCAGCGTTACAGAGGCTGTCCTGTCGCTCAAGGGGATTGCGCGCGTATCCGTCAATGGCGAAGTCGTTCTCGAGCCGGTGAAGCCGATGATCGATTTCGGCGGTGTGCAGGTATCGCCGCCCTCCGGCGCCTTCACCCAGGCGACCAAGCCTGCGGAAGACGCGATGGCGGAGCTGGTCCTTACGCATCTCGGCAAGGCGAAGCGCGTCATCGACTTGTTTTCCGGATCCGGCACCTTCTCGCTGCGGATAGCCCGCAAGGCGAAAGTGCATGCGGTCGAGGGCGAGGACAAGGCGATAAAGGCGCTCGACGCCGCTGCCCGCAACACGCAGGGTCTCAAGCCGGTAACCGTGGAAAAGCGCGATTTGTATCGCCGGCCCATGACGGCGCAGGAGCTTAAGGTCTATGACGCCGCAGTCTTCGATCCGCCACGCGCCGGCGCCGAAGTGCAGGTGAAGGAAATCGCCCGCTCCGGCATCAAGACCATCGCCGCGGTCAGCTGCAACCCCGCTACGCTGGCGCGGGATCTGAGGATCCTCGTCGATGCCGGATACCGCATCCAGTCGGTCACGCCGATCGACCAGTTCCTGTGGTCGACCCATGTCGAGGCGGTGGCGCTACTGACGAAGTAAACCGGCGGCCGCTATCGCCGCATGAAGGCCTCGAAGGCGGCGCGGGCTTCAGCGCTTTTCAGCCGCGTCGAGAAATGAACCAGCTCCTCGTCCATCCGGGCGAGGATTTCGTCGCGCGGACCGCGGACGAGATCGCGGGCGATCTTCAGCGCCTGCGGTGGTTTTTTGGCAAGAGTGGCGGCCACCGCCAGCGTTTCGGCCTTCACAGCGTCCGGCTCGACCACCTTCCAGACAAGCCCTGCCTCAAGGGCCGCCTCGGCCGAGAAGCCCTCGCCGGCGACCAGAAGTGCGAATGCCCGTTGGTGGCCCATGACCCGCGGCGCGAGCAGGCTGGAGGCCGCTTCCGGTACCAGCGCCAGATCGACGAAAGGCGTCCTGAACATGCTGCGGTTCGAAGCCACTGTCATGTCGCAATGGAGGTTGAGTGTCGTCCCTATGCCGATCGCAAGGCCATCGACGCCAGAGACGAGCGGCTTTTCGGCAAGGGCCAGCGCCTTGATGAAGACGGCAGCGGCCGGCGCTTCCGTCGTGCCCGACATGGCGTGAGCGAGAAAATCGCCCATGTCGTTGCCGGCCGAGAAGCAGCCCTCGGTGCCGAGAAAGACGACCGCCCTCAACGCCTCGTCGGTATTGGCCTCTTCAAGCGCTGCCGTCATGCGGTGATACATGGCGGCCGTGATGGCGTTCTTCTTTTCCGGCCGGTTGAAGCGAATGACCATGACGCCCGGATAGGCTTCGGGGCGCTCGACGATGATGTGTTCGGTCACGGTTAAGTCCTCAATCCAGAACAGCGCGAGCTGCGGCGAGGCTCGCACTTCCAGCGATGACCCGGTCCTTCAGCGCAGAGGTTTCGGCGAGCAGGTTTTCGGCCATGAAGCGGCAGAGGCTGGCGCGCTTGTCGCCCTCTCCGTTATCGACCGCGACGAGGCCGCCCTTGGCGAGATAGGTTCCGGTGAGGACGAGACCGAAGAGCCGTTGATAGGGCGTGGCACCGGCCAGCGCGTCGGCCGCGCGGCCCTCGGCCTGCGCTTCCAGAAGCCAGGCGGTGGCACTCTCCAGCGCGGTGATGGCGGCGCGCAGGCGAATGCCGGTCTCGCCGAAGGCATCATCGTTGCGGGCGGCGACTTCCTCCGCCACGTCCTTCAGCTCGGCGATGAGACCGCGAACCTGATCGCCATTCGACAGTGGCAGCTTGCGGGTGACGAGGTCGATCGCCTGGATGCCGTTGGTGCCCTCGTAGATCGGCGCGATCCGGGCATCGCGCAGGTAACGCGCCGCGCCCGTCTCCTCGATGAAGCCCATGCCGCCATGGACCTGGATGCCGAGAGAGGCAACTTCGACGCCGATATCGGTCGAGAAGGATTTTGCGATCGGCGTCAGCAGCGCAGCGCGCTCGGCCCAGTGGCGGGCGGTCTCGCCCTCCGTGTGATGGGACATGTCGGTGGCGTAGGCGCAGGCGTAGCAGATGGCGCGCGCCCCTTGCGTCAGCGCCCTCATGGTCAGCAGCATCTGGGCGACATCCGGGTGGTCGATGATCGGGCTCATCGAATTCCCAGTTTCGGCAGACCATCCCGGCGCCTTGCCCTGGGTTCGCTCCCTGGCGTAGGCGATCGCCTTCTGGGTGGCGGCCTCGGCAATCGCGACGCCCTGGATGCCGACGGCAAGGCGGGCATTGTTCATCATCGTGAACATGCAGGCGAGGCCCTTGTTTTCCTCGCCGACCAGATAGCCAACCGCACCGTTCTCCGTGCCAAACTTGCCGTCGCCATAGATCATCGTGCAGGTCGGCGAACCGTGGATGCCGAGCTTGTGCTCTATCGAGTGACAGAACACGTCGTTGCGTTCGCCGAGCGACCCATCCTCATTCACCAGGAATTTCGGCACGAGGAAGAGCGAGATGCCGCGCGTGCCGGCCGGCGCATCGGGCAGACGCGCGAGAACCAGATGGATGATGTTGTCGGCCGCATCGTGCTCGCCCCAGGTGATGAATATCTTCTGGCCGAAAATGCGGTAGCTGCCGTCGTCGCTGCGCTCGGCGCGGCTCTTCAGCACGCCGAGATCCGAACCGGCATGGGGCTCGGTCAGGTTCATCGTGCCGGTCCACTCGCCGGAGACCGTCTTTTCCAGATAGGTCGCCTTCAGCGCCTCAGAGCCGTGGGTGGCCAGCGCATCGATCGCGCCCATGGTCAGCGTCGGCGCCAGCGCAAACGCCATGGAGGCGGAGTTCCACATTTCCAGCGTCGCGACATTCAGCATATGCGGCAGGTTCTGGCCGCCATAGGCCTCCGGCGCGGTCAGCCCGTTCCAGCCGCCTTCCCGCCAATGACGGTAGAGTTCGACCCAGCCGGCCGGCGTCGTCACCACGCCATCGGCAAGCGTCGCGCCTTCGCGGTCACCGCTTTCGCCGAGCGGCGCCATTTCGCCGGAGGCAAAGCGTCCCGCCTCTTCAAGGATCGCATCGACCAGATCGCCGCTCAGGTCGCCGAAGCGTCCTTCCTCGAGCGCAGAGCCCAGGCCGGCGATATGGTTCAGGGTGAAGGCAATCTCCTCCACGGGGGCGCTGTACATGTGATCCTCCTCATCAGCCGTGCAGCCTGCCATTGCGGCAGCTTCTATCTTTTACGTAAACGTAAATGCGATTGTCAATTCTCTGTTCCTGCTGTCACCGAGGCAGGGAGTTTGGGCATCAACCGTTCATACGTCGAGGCTAAAGATTCTTTTTCGAGTTTGGCGTACAAGGCGAGAAGACAGAGGAATGATGCCCATGGATACGCCGCCGCTGATGACGCCTGCCATTCCGGGTCTCGTCTGGGCCTATCGCTTCGACGGGCCGACGCGCTCCTGCGCCCGGCTGCCGCTGGAGACGACAGTCAACGACCTGAATGTCGAAGAAGGCTTTCTGTGGCTGCATCTCAACCTCGCCGACAGCCGCGTGCCGGCCTTTCTCGAAAGCCTGCCCGACCTGACGCCGCCCGCGCTTTCGGCGCTTACCACCCGCGACACCCATGCGGCGGTGATCCTCGACGAGCAGCTCATCTACGGCACGCTGATCGATTTCCAGAAGGAATTCGCCAGCGAGACGCGCGATATCGGCTGGCTGCACTTCTTCGTCTCGGAGAGGATCATCATCACCACGAGGCTCCAGCCGCTCCGGTCCATCGACCGCCTCAAGGTGGCAGTGGAGAAGAACGCGGGCCGCTACAAGCGCCCCATAGATGTGTTCGAGACGCTGGTGGCGGAATTCCAGCGCACTCTCATCGCCCTCGTCATGGAATTGACGGAAGAGCTGAACCTGATCGAGGACTTCGTCTACGACAATGCACCGCGGGACGAGCGCCGGCGGCTGGCGCCAGTGCGGCGCACCGTCGTCAGGCTGCACCGGCACCTGCGCACGATCCTGACGCTGATGCGGCGCGCGGCGGCGTCCGACGAGGACGACATGCCCGTCGGCTTCGATGATGCGGCGGCACGGCTGATCAGCCGGCTGGAGGCGGTGGATCACGATGTCTATGCCCTGCAGGAACGGGCGCGGCTGCTGCATGAGGAAATCGATTCCAAGCTTTCCTCGGAAACCAACCGGCACCTCTACATCCTGTCGCTGATGACGGCCTTCCTGCTGCCGCCGTCGCTGGTCACCGGCTTCTTCGGAATGAACACGTCATCGCTTCCCTTTGCCGAGGGCATTCATGGGACAGCGTTTGCCTTCGGTGCGATCGTGCTGTCGGTCGCAGCCGCCTGGTGGCTGCTGCGACGCGTGGGGATCCTCTAAGCCAACAAAGAAAAACCCGCGCCGGAGCGCGGGTTTGTCTTGTTCCAGTAGGCCTTTATCGGAAGCCGGACCCTCAATAGTAGGGCGAGTAGCACTGCTGGCGCGGGCCGTTATAGGGCTGGAACGTGTTCGAATAGGAATCATACGAGCGATAACGCCCGGCGCAGTATTCGTAGTGGCGCGGATTGAGGCCACCGCCGCTGCGATAGACCGGCGCGGGTGCCGGCTCGACGTAACGCGGTGCCGCGATCGCGCCGCCGATGATCGCACCGGCGCCGAAGGCCGCCAGCGGATACCAGTAGCCGTCGCTGTGACGGCGGTAGCCATCACGATAACCGTGATAACCGCGATAGCCGCCATACCAGCCACGACGTGGACCGCCGTAATAACCACGGCGCGGGCCATCCCAGCCGCGGCGGGGGCCGCCATAGTGCCGGTAATACTGGACGTTGGTCACATCGGAGGCCACAGGTGCGTTCTGCACGGCCGGCAGCGGAAGCGCCTGGGCCGAACCCAGCGAACCTGCCAGAACGACCGCGGAGACCGCAGCAACGGCGAGTTTCTTGAACAGAGTCATTTCATATTCTCCATTCCGTGGTTGTTGCGACCAGATGGCGCCCGATGCGCCGATGATCGCCGGTATGATGATCCCGTTTCTCCAGGAGGCTAGGATTTTCATCCTGAACCGCCGATTAACAGCGGGATCATCAAAGGCCCGGCCGCGGATCCGGCCGGGTCAAAAGCTCACCGACAGGGGCTCACCTGTAAGGCGAGTTGCACGAGCGACGAACGCCCGGGCTCGAGACATAGGTGTTGTCGTATGCGCGATAGGTCCGGTAACGGTCGGCGCACCACTGGACGTGACGGCTGCCACCCGAAGCACGCGGCGGGCTTGCGACGGCGCCGCCGATGATGGCCCCTGTCGCAAACGCGGCCAGCGGGAACCAGTAGCCGTTGTGGTAACGATAGCCGCGACGACGCTCACGATAACCGCGATGGCCATTGTAATAGCCTTCGCGATATACGCGGCGGTCATGGCGATAGTGGCGGCGCTCATCGCGATGGCGGAACTGGACCTCAGTCACCTGACCGGCAGAGCTGGCAGAGGAAGCCGCCGCCGGGACCGGCATCGGCGAAACGGGCGTTGCGGAAGCCGGGACAAAGCTCGAAGCGAGCACAGCAGCGGCCGTCAGCGCAGTAGCAAGGCGCATGCGAAATGCGGTCATTCGGGGTGTTTCCTTATGTAGACTAGCCGTCTACAACGAAAGACACCCCGATTTGTTCCCTATGCCCGAAAGACTTAGGCGACAGCGTAAAGCTTGCTCTCGTCGCCCTGCAGCCGGTCGATCATGAAGTTCGAATACCATTCGACAAACTGCATGACACCACCTTCATGGGCCTCGGAATACGGGCCCGGCTCATAGGCCGGCGAGCGGATGCCGAAGGCATTTTCCTCGACGATCTGGCGGTCCTGGTCGTTGGTCATGTTCCAGACATGGGTCAGTTCGTCGACATTGTAGTCGACGCCTTCGACCGCATCCTTGTGGACCAGCCATGTCGTGGTGACGGCCGTTTCCTCCGGTCCGATCGGGATGACGCGGAAGGAGATCGCGTGGTCGACCAGCATGTGGTTCCAGGTCGTCGGATAATGGAAGAGCAGCATCGTGCCAATATGGGAAATCGTCACGTCGTCGGAGAGCGACCTGAGGACCGCGGGCCGGCCGTTCATCGTGTAGCTTTCGGCATCCTCGACGAGCGGCATGCGGGCGACACGGAACTGACCGTCCGGCGACATGTTGAACGTGCTCGGCAGGCCGGCGGCCTCGCAGCGGCTCCAGTGTTCGGAAATGAACGGATCGTCGCCGGCACCCTGGACACCGGTTGCGGTCGGCGCTTCCGGATAGGTGCGGCATAGTTCGGGATGATTGCCGGCGCAGTGATAGCACTCGCGGTTGTTTTCCCAGACGAGCTTCCAGTTGCCTTTCTCGACAATGGTGTTCTTGGCGGCGACCTTGGTCTCCGACAGGCGATGCGGCGCCATGTAGGGTTCCACGGTGGCGCGAACCGGCGCGAAATCAGGGGCCTCCTGGGCAACGCAGACAAAGATGTAACCGGCAACGACCTGGCAGTGGACCGGCTTCAGGCCGAATTTCTTCTTGTCGAAATCCTCGCCCATGTGGCGGGCCGACATCAGCGAGCCGTCGTGCTGGTAGGTCCACTGGTGATAGGGACAGACAAGGCGGGTGGCCGAGCCTGTCTCCTTGGTGCAGACACGATGGCCGCGATGGCGACAGGTGTTGTGAAAGGCGCGGATATCGCCCTCGCGGGTGCGGATGACGAGGATCGGGTAGTCGCCGAGCTGCAGGGTGAAATACTGGCCGGCCTTCTCGACTTCGCAGTCATGGCCGACGAACAGCCAGTCGCGATACCAGATCATCTCCAGATCGAGCTTGTAGTAATCCTGGTCGATGTAGAAGGGCTGCTCAAGGCTGAAGCCTTCGCGACGGTTCTTCAGCTGCCGCAGAACCTGATTATGAATGTCCATGTGCTTCCTCGCAAATCAAGCAAGCGGACAGGGCATGGACAAGCCGGCGGGAAGCTTCCCCGCCCATTCTCGTCCCGAGCGCCCTCCGCGACCGGTCTAAACTACGGCTCAGGCTGGTTTCCGGGCTGAGGAGTTGTCCCTTTCGGAACTGCATGGCACCTTCCCGGGCGGCCGTTCGGCTCTGTCCCAGTGGCTTACGCCATGCCTCAAACTCCACCACCGTTGCGGGGGCAGCGCCGGTTGGATCTCATCGACCCGCCGGCTTCCCAATTCTCCACCTTCCCTAGCAAGGCGGCACCATGAGCTTGCTCCCATTTAAGCGGCAGGACACCCTGTCGCATAGGCGACATTGCGACATCGGACACTGCATTGGCGACGAGGCCGTCTTGCGATCCCGGAACACAATGGCAGCCGGTGAAACCCGTTGTTAAGATCTCGCTAATAGAATCGCCTGCGAATCCACGAGGAAGGCCCGCGCAGATGCCAGGACAGATGCGGTATTACGAGGTCAACAGGCAGCCGAGTTTTGCGCCGCCGCCCTCCAAGAGCAATGCGCATTCTGAATTCCTCCGCACCGGCAAAATCTCCAGGCCGCGTCCACCTGCCCTGCCGGACGAACGTCGTTATCTCAGCCATGAGGAAGTTGCCGAGCAGACCGGCCGCAAGCTGGAAGCGGCGGGCGAGACGACCCATGCGCGCCTCAACAATTTCCACCGCCTGATCACCCTGCCGAAGCTCATCTTCCACCGCACGCTCGATGGCAGCCCGCATCTCGGCTATTGCCATGTCACGGCCGCTCGCACCTTCTTCGCGGCGGACAACATGGTGAGCTGGTCATTCTATATCGCCAACTTCTCCTCCGACATCGGCGACGAGGAGGAATTCTTCTCCCGCATCAACCCGACGAGCTCGCGCATGTATTTCGCCGTCGCCGTCGAGGGCGAGGCCGGCGAAGGGGCGAAGATCGACCGCAGGTTCCGCAAGAACGGGCTTCTGTTCCGCACCGGCGACCCGCGCGAAGCGATGCGCAACGTGCTGATGCTGGGCGCGCCGGACGCCGCCGTCCGCGACATAATCAAAAAGCTTTGAACCGGCCCTCTCCCGCTGTATTGACGACGGCATGACGGCCGAGATCATCGACAGCAGGCAGGAACGGGAACGCGCAATCCGCGAGGCGAGCCGCGTGCTCGGCGAAGGTTTTCCCGTCGCCATCCCCACAGAGACGGTTTACGGCCTTGCCGCCGATGCGACGCAGGCCGATGCGATCTCGCGGATCTACGAAACGAAAGGTCGGCCGCGGTTTAACCCGCTGATCTGCCACGTCTCCGATATCGCCATGGCCGAGCGTTATGCCGTCTTCGATCCCGTTTCGCGGCGGCTTGCCGAAACCTTCTGGCCAGGTCCGCTGACCATCATCCTGCCGCTCAGGGCAGGCAGCCCGATCCATCCGCTGGCGACCGCCGGTCTCGAAACGGTCGGACTGCGCTGCCCCGAAGGCTTTGCCAGCGATCTCATCCGCGCCTTCGACAGGCCACTCGCCGCGCCGAGCGCCAATACGTCGGGCAAGATCAGCCCGACCGCCGCGCGGCATGTGATGGACGACCTCGGGACCAAGCTGAAACTGATCATCGACGGTGGCTCATCACCGGTCGGCGTGGAATCGACCATCGTGCGCGTCGATCCCGAGACCGGTGCGATCCTGCTCCTGCGGCCGGGCGGGCTTGCGGCAGACGATATTGCCAAAGCTGTCGGGCAGGATGTTCAGCGCCGCGAAGGACCTGCCGCGATCATCGAGGCGCCGGGCATGCTCGCATCGCATTATGCTCCGGGTGCCGCCGTGCGCCTCAACGCGCGATCGGTAGAACCGGGCGAGGCGCTGATCCGCCTTGGCGGCATCAGGATCCCCGGCATCGAGACGGCGGCGATCGATCTCGATCTCAGCCCTTCGGGAGACCTTGCACAAGCGGCTGCAAACCTGTTCGAATACCTGAAGCGTGCCGATGCCAGCGGCGCGCGGCGGATCGCGATCACCGCCATTCCCGAGGACGGACTTGGCGAGGCGATCAACGACAGGCTGGCACGCGCCGCGGCGCCGAGGGATGGAGAGACCTGAAATGGATAATGCGGCGGATCTGCCGGTCGTGGCGCCCGAACTGCTCGACCGCTTTGCAGCAATCGTCGGCGAGGCACATGCGCTTCGGGATGTAGCAGATCTCGCGCCGCATCTCGTCGAGAATCGCGGTCTCTACAAGGGCTCGTCGCCGCTTCTGTTGAAACCCGGCTCGACGGAGGAAGTCGCCGCCATCCTGAAACTCGCCAGCGAAACCGGCACGCCGATCGTGCCGCAGACCGGCAATACAGGGCTCGTCGGCGGCCAGACCCCGCGGACGGGCGGACAGGACATCATCGTCTCGCTCGAACGGATGAACAAGATCCGCGACGTCGATCCGGTCGCCAATGTTCTGGTTGCCGAGGGCGGCGCGATCCTGGCCGACGTGCAGGCCGCGGCCGAAAAGGTCGAGCGGCTGTTTCCCCTGTCGCTCGGCTCGGAAGGCTCCTGCCGGATCGGCGGCAATCTCTCGACCAATGCCGGCGGCACCGCCGTGCTCGCCTATGGCAACATGCGGCAGCTCTGCCTCGGGCTGGAAGTCGTGCTGCCGACCGGCGAGATCTGGAACGGTCTGCGCCGGCTGAAGAAGGACAATACCGGCTACGACCTGCGCGACCTCTTCATCGGCGCGGAAGGCACGCTCGGCATCATCACAGGCGCTGTCCTGAAACTCTTTCCCAAGCCGGTCGGTCATCAGGTGGCGCTTGCCGGCCTCGCATCGCCGTACGATGCGCTGCATCTATTCGAAAAGGCCTCGACGCTCTGCGGCACCGCTTTGACCGGTTTCGAACTGATGCCGCGGATAGGCATCGAGTTCACCACCCGCCATATTGACGGCGTGCGCGACCCGCTGGAAGGCCCGCATGCCTGGTATGCCCTGATCGACATCTCGACCTCCGACAGCGCCGAGACGGCGAGCGTCATGGTGCAGTCCCTGCTCGAACAGGGTGTCGAGGCGGGCCTCGTCGAGGATGCGGTGATCGCCTCCTCCGTCGCCCAGCAGAAGGCGCTCTGGCACATGCGCGAGAGCATGTCGGATGCGCAGAAGCCGGAAGGTGGATCGATCAAGCACGACGTCTCGGTGCCGGTCTCGAAGATTCCGGCCTTCATGGCGGAAGCGGAGAAGGCGGTGCTGGCCGCCATGCCCGGCGCCCGGATTTGCGCCTTCGGCCATCTCGGCGACGGCAATATCCACTACAACATCTCGCAGCCAGTCGGCGCGGATAAACAGGCCTTCCTCGATCGCTGGCGCGAGATCAACGCGATCGTCCACGGCATCGTCCTTGATTCCGGCGGGTCGATCTCGGCCGAACACGGCATCGGCCAGCTGAAACGGGACGAGCTCGCGCATATCCGTTCACCGATCGAGATGGAGCTGATGTACCGGATCAAGGCCGCCTTCGACCCGGCCGGCATCATGAACCCCGGCAAGGTGATCAACGTTCCCGGCACCTCCGCATGACCCATATCCGCAAGGCGACGATCCGCATCGATTTCGATATCGGCGTCAGGCTAGGGCCGGGCAAGGCGCAGCTGATGGAGTTGATTGAAAAGCATGGCTCGATCCGTGCCGCGGGCGCCTCGATCGGCATGTCCTATCGGCGTGCATGGCTCCTGGCCGACGAGATCAACCGGATGTTCCGCGAGCCGTCGATCTTCACCCGCCACGGCGGCAAAGGCGGTGGCGGCGCTGGTTTGACGGAGTTCGGCCAGGAAATGCTGAAGCGCTATCGCCGGGTGGAGGCCGCGATGCGTGCTGCCGCCGAGGACGATCTCGACTGGCTGTCAGGCCATATCGACCCCGGCTTCACACCGGCGGAAAAGAAGAATAGCGGCGATTAGAGCGTGTCCGCTTTTCTTCGAAACGCGAAATCGCTCTAATCCTTTGATGTTAGGCAGTTCCTGACGCGAAACTGCTCCAGGCTAGAAACAATCAGCGGGTGCTCAGCTGGGACAGCGCCCAGAGCGTGTCCGCACTGATGCCGGCCGTTGCGCTGCTGCCGTTCAGGATGCTGACCGCCGGTGAAGTCGCCCCGGAATTGTTCTCGATATCGTACATGAAGGTGAACCGCTCGACGAGCTTCTTCAGCTTCACCGGATCGGAGAGATCCTCGAGGTTGAGGTTCTTCTCCACGACGGCCGCCTGCTTGTCGACGTCCATGTTGCTGAATTCGGTCGGCAGGCTGTAGGTCACGCGGAAGAATTCAGCGAGGGCGTCGTCACCGAGGATGACGTAGGGATCGGTGATCGTATCGGCCATGCGCTGGAAATAGAGCGCAAGGCGCACGCCGGCATTGTCGTTGCCCTGCTCCGTTTCCAGAAGCTGGCTCAAATACATGGACTGGGTCGCCGCCGTCTGGCCGCCATTCTGTGCACCGCCGCCCTTGGAGCGATCGATCTCGCCGTCGGCATCGAAGTTGAAGGAGCCGACGATCTGGGCAAAACGCTTGTCGTCAAGCGTATTGACGTAACTTTCCGGATCATTGAGATCCGACGTGAAGATCTGCTTGATGAAGTCGTCGGTGACCGTCTCTGGATCGATGCCCTTGGAGACCAGCACGATATCGATCAGCTGGCGGTCGGCGAGGAACTGGTCGCGGGTGTCGATCCGCTGCATCGCGTCAGTGTAATACTTGCTGTCCTCTTCCGCCTTGGCCTTGGCAGCCTTCAGCTCGTCGCCTTCCAGGAACCGCGTCTGACGCAGGATATAGTCCTTGGCGACAGTGGTGATGCTGGCGTTCGACTGGGCGAGCACGGGTACCGTCACGTCGCCGTCCTTGTCGAAATTGAACAGCTTGGCGAGAGAGACGAAACGCTCGTCCTTCAGCTGGTAGACATAGCTGTTGGGATCGGAAAGGTCGCTCTGCAGGATGCTCCGGACCTTGAACTTGGAAACGCTGTCCGGATCGATGCCGACCGCCTTCAGGGCAAATTCGTAGGTCGTCTTGGCATCGGCGCTGAGAAAATCGTCAAGGGTCTCGATCGAGGCCATGTCCGATTTGTAGAAGCCGATGGACTTGTCGAGGTCCTCTTCCTGCTTGTCGTCCCAGCGAGACATGTAGTTGTTGCGCGTGGTCGTCGTCTGGGCATCAGTCTGCGCATTGCCGGCTTCAACCGTACCGTCCGTGTTGAAGTTGAATGCCTTGGCGAGCTCCAGATATTGCGGGCGATCGGCGCCGTAGAAATTCGCGTAGCTGGTTGGATCAGAGAGATCGCTGGTCAGAATCTGGTCCAGCGTCGACTTGACGACATAGGCTTCGTCAAGATCGAAGGCACCGCGGAGATATTGATAGATGCGGTCATCGGCCAGCATGTCCGAGACATTGGTGAAGGTGCCGATCTTGCTCTCGAAATATTCCTGGTTGAACATCGCCTCGGCATGGGTAACGCGGCCCTGCGAGGCGAAGTAGTTGCCGACGATTTCCTGGATCTTGTCGTCGCTGAGCGCACCGGTTGCGGGGACCGTGCCGTCGGCATTGAACTGGAAGTCCTCGGCCAGCTTCTTCATCTGCTCGTAGAAGGCCATGCTGCTCGACGAATATCCGCTCATCACGGTTGCCAGCTCGGCCCGGCGCGCATCGGTCTGCTCGATCGGCACCAGCGTTGCATTCAGCTCATCGTAGCGCGCCTGCTTTGCCTCCATGGATGCCTGGTCGCTGGCGATCAGTTCCTCGGTCTCATTCAGCTTAACCTGAAGCGCATCGATTTCCGCCTGCAGGGCCTGCTGATCCCCGCCGCTGTTCATTTCCTGCTGCTTGGCATCGATCTGTTGCTGGTAGCTGGCCTTCTGCTCCTGACCGAGCGCGATCGACTCCTGGTAGTCCGCAATCGCGTCCTTGGCGCTGACACGTTCGCCCAGTTCCGCATGCTCGGTCTTGGCTGCGTTGTAGCTGTCGAGCTGTACACCATAGGTCTTGCTGTAATAGCTGTCCGGATCGTTCGGATCGCTGGTCAACGCGCCGCGGACGGCGGTGTAATTGTAATACTGGCCGTCGATCCCGTATGCATTGAAGATGTAGTTGCGCAGCTCGTCGTTGCGGAGAAACTGATCGACATTGGTGACGTAGCCGTTCGTGCCCATCATCACCTTGAAGTAGCGGGTATCCTCCTCGGTCTTGTCCTCCAGCGCGGAAATCTGCGCGTTATAGAGGTCGAAGACGTCTTCCATCTGGCCCTCGGACTGGGCGACGGCGGTCGTCGAGCTGGACACGGAGAAGTTAAACGCGGCGGCGAAATTCGTGTAGCGCTCGTCGGTCAGGCGGTTGGCGAAGCTGTTGTCGTCGGAGAGGTCGCTTTCCAGAACCTGCTTCATGAAGGCCTTGGCATAGGCCATCTCGCCCAGACCATAGGCGGTCATGGCGAAGTTATAGAGCCGGTAGTTGTCGAGGAACTCGTCGACGCTTTTAACCTTGCCAATATTCTCCTGGTAATAGGCCTGATCGTTGGCGACCTGGGTCTGGCTCGAAACCCGCTTCAGGCTGGATGCCATGTCGCGGTTGACGAGATCAAAGCTGAGATAGGTCGAAACCATGCGAAGCGCCCCACGTATTCCTGTGCTGGCGCAATCATGCCTGACGAGCCTTGCCCGGGGCTTTTTCGATGCTCTCGCCTGCCGCCAAGGATGTGCCGTGGCGGCACGATGACAGCATCCTGTTCACCCTTCGGAAACCGCGATCGATCCGCATTTGATAACCATCTGGGGCGGCAAACTTTCCTTAACCGCGATTTTTAAGCAGTCTCATACAGCGCCCGCCTATTGTGAGCCCATCAGAGGACAAAAGTCCCGATGGGAAACCGGAAACGGCTCTCAGGTAAAACAAGGGTAGCATACGAGATGAGCAAAACCGTTCTGAAGCCCGAATGGGCAGGGTCGACATTGAGGCTCGATCCGTCTCGCTTTCCGCAGCAAGTCACTTACGCGCTGCGCGAGACATCAGGAGATGTCACGATCACCATCGACGAGCGCGGCGCCGTGCTGCGCAAGATCCTTCCGGGTAGCGGCCTGCCGCTTTCCTTCGCCCTTCCGGCTCGCGCCTTCAAAGGGGTTGCCGCCCGCGCCATCGATCATGGCGACGGCGAAGTTACCGTTACGCTTGAACTCCATCATGAAGATCCGGATCTCTGCATTCCGCTGCTCGTCGCCCATGACCTGTGCGACATCGCGGCCGACTGGCGCAGCTGGTCCGACGCCTTCCGCATTCCCATGCTGATGGTCGAGGCCGACGGCATTGCCCGTCCGCTGGAAAATCATCTCGGCGACGTGCGTACCCAGGCAGTGCGTCCCCGCCGCCGCCATTCCTATTTCGCCGCGAGACGGCCGCGTTTCCTGGTTCGCCGCACGACCGGCAGCCTCGGCGTCGCCATGAAGATCGAAGGCAAGGAAATCATCGCCCGTCGCTAGGAGTTGTTTGTCCCTCTCCCGACGATACCGCGATGGAAAGCCCGGCGTCTGCGCCGGGCTTTTACGTCAGAGAATGAGCGACAGCATCAGACCGGCGAAGAGGATGGCGCCGACACGGTTGTTGGACTTGAACAATCTGAGGCAATCGGCCGGATTGTTGATGTCGAGCATCAGGATCTGCCAGGCAAGCAGCATGGCCGCCGCAATCAGGCCCAGATATGCGAAGAAGCCCGCGCCGGCCGCGATGAAGGAAAACAACAGCAGAAGAAGCGTGACGCCATAGAGGCCGACCAGCCAGGGCTTGGCATTGTCGCCGAACAGCCGCGCCGTGGATCGCACGCCGATCAGTTCGTCATCCTCGATATCCTGGTAGGCGTAGATCGTGTCGTAACCGATCGTCCAGGCGACGGCTGCGATGTAAAGCCAGATCGCTGCCCATGAAAGCGCCCCGAAGATCGCCGCCCAGCCCATCAGCGCGCCCCAGGAGAAGGCCAAGCCTAAGAAAAACTGCGGCCAGTCGGTGAACCGCTTGGCGAAGGGGTAAACCGCGACCACCGCCAGCGAGACAATTCCGAGGACGATGGAAAACGCGTTGAACTGTATCAGGACAAGCAGGCCGACTAACGCCTGAAGCGCGATGAAGGTCTTTGCCCCGAAGCGGGACACCCGGCCGGAGGGTAGCGGCCGCGAGCGGGTTCGCGCCACTTCCATATCGATCTTGTGGTCGACAAGGTCATTATAGGTGCAGCCGGCACCGCGCATGGCGACCGAACCGACGAACATCAGGAACAGATAGAAGAGGACCGTGCCGAAGGAGAGATCGAGATCGTCGGGCGCGGCATCGGCCGCCAGCGCGACCGACCAGAAGCATGGCCACATCAGTAGCTGCCAGCCGATCGGCCGGTCCCAGCGGGCAAGCTGCGCATAGGGCCAGGCGGCGCGCGGCAGGATGCGATAGACAAAATTGTCGGAAGGTGCGTCGGCCACGCGGGCGCCGAAATCGGGAACGTTCGTCATCATGGCCGAGTTTCTAGCGCCGGGAAAAGCGGGCGGTCAAGCGGTGAGCAGAACGCTGATCAAAGTTGGTGGCAAGCGGCTAGACTGCGCGCTCCGTCTGCATCCCCTCACTTGCGACTTCTAACACTTAGCTAAAGCTAAGATGTTGAAATCGCTTTCTCTCCCACAGGGGGAGAGATAACTCCGCCGCGCCATCCGCGAGTCTACCTCTCCCCTTGTGGGAGAGGTTACAAAATCAAGATCTTAGCGAAAGCCAAGTCTTAGATTTTGTTGGTGAGGGGATCCGCCTCGATGCAGAAGATCCCAACGATTAGACCGCGATCTTATCCAGCGGCAGGCGGCGTTCTTCGAAGGCTCTGAGTTCCGCCTCGCGCTCGTAGATGTAGTCTCGATTGTCCGGCACCGCCGTGCGCTTCTTGACGATCTGCATCTGGAAGATGTGGAAGGCCTCGTGGGTGAAGGCCATTTCGGAGCCGGCGAGATAGAATTCCCACATGCGCACGAAACGTTCGTCATAGAGCGCTGCCGCCTTGTCGCGGTTGGCCATGAAGCGCTCGCGCCAGTGGCGCAGCGTGTAGGCGTAGTGCATCGGCAGGATCTCGATGTCGGAGACGAGCAGGCCTGCCTTCTCGATCGCCGGCATGACTTCCGCGATCGATGGAATATAGCCGCCCGGGAAGATGTATTTCTCGATCCAGGGATTGTTGTAGATCGCCGGATAGGGCTGGCCGATCGAGTGCAGCACCATGACGCCGTCATCGGCCAGCACGTCGTTCACCTTGTTGAAGAACTTGCGGTAGTTCAGCCGGCCGACATGCTCGAACATGCCGACGGAGACGATCCGGTCATAGCTTTTGGTCGGTGGCAGGTAATAATAATCCTGCAACTCGAAGCGGACGCTATTGGAAAGGCCGCGCCTGGCGGCGCGCTCGCGGGAGATCTTCAGCTGCTCGGTCGACAGCGTGATGCCGGTGACATCGACGCCCGAGGATTCAGACAGGTACATGGCCATGCCGCCCCAGCCGGAGCCGATCTCCAGCGCCTTCTGGCCGGGTGCGGCCAGGAGCTTGGCAACGATATGGCGCTTCTTGGCAACCTGCGCCTCGTCCAGCGAAATGCCGGGCGGGTTGAAATAGGCGCAGGAATATTGCCAGTCCTCGTCGAGGAAGAGCGAAAACAGCTTCTCGTCGAGATCGTAGTGATGCGCGACGTTCCTGCGATTGTGGTTGATCGGCACGCGATTGCGAAACTGCGAGGCGATGATGCGACCGATACCGTGGACGATCATGCCGAAGGTCAGGCCTTCCGAAAGCGTGTTGTCCTTGATGAGCGCGAGGAAATCGTAGATGTCGCCGTCTTCGACACGAAGGCGGCCGTCCATATAGAGTTCGCCGAGCTTCAGCTGCGGGTCACCGAGGAGTTCCTTTTCCGCAGCTTCATCGGAAAAACGGATCGCAACCGACCGGCCTCCCCCGCCGCCGTAGCGCTGTTCTCCGCCGGAGCCCCGGACAGTAAGTATGCCATTCTTGATGATTTTTCCGAAAAGGTCGTGAAGGGACGAGGCCATGGACCCACCTCCTGAATACTAAGGATGCCTTACTATCTTTCGAAATCTAGCGCCAAATCACGGGACTGCAAGCACATTCCAGCCATGAAAATGACATAAAACGACACGCCGTCAAACGGTTGTCTGACGGCGCGCATCTAAAGGTAGAGTTGAAAAGAAAAATTGTCGATTTCAGCGCTTTTTTAAAGCTTCCGCGAGCGCAGCACCGAACGCGCCCTGTGAGGACGGTTTTTCGGTCTTCATGAATTTTTGATTGGCAGGACGCTCGTTTCGGGGAGCTCCGCGCGGTGGCGGCGCCGACTCAGCCCCGTCCTTGCGCATGGTCAGGCCGATCCGCTTGCGCTTCACGTCCACCTCGACAACGCGAACCTTCACCACGTCGCCGGCCTTCACCACCTCATGCGGATCCTTGACGAACTTGTCGGCGAGCTGCGAGACGTGAACGAGACCATCCTGATGCACGCCGATATCGACGAAGGCACCGAAGGCTGCAACATTGGTGACCGTGCCTTCCAGCAGCATGCCGGGCTTCAGGTCGGTGATCTCGTCGATGCCGTCCGCGAAGGTGGCGGTCTTGAAGCTCGGGCGCGGGTCGCGACCGGGCTTTTCCAATTCAGCGATGATGTCCTTCACCGTCGGCAGACCGAACTGCTCGTCGATGAACTGGCGCGGATCGACGGCCTTCAGGGCGGCGCTGTCGCCCATCAGGGTACGCAGGTCACGGCCGCAGGCAGCGACGATCTTCTTTGCCACGCCATAGGCTTCCGGGTGGACGGCAGAGGCGTCGAGCGGCTCCTTGCCGTTCACGATGCGCAGGAAGCCCGCCGCCTGTTCGAAGGTGCGGTTGCCGAGACGGGCAACCTTCAGGAGATCCTTGCGGCTTTCAAAAGCACCATTGGCATCGCGATGAGCGACGATCGCCTCCGCGGTCGAGCGCGAGAGGCCGGAGACACGGGCGAGAAGCGGGGCGGAGGCCATGTTGAGATCGACGCCGACGGCATTCACCGCGTCTTCGACCACGGCATCGAGCGAGCGGGCAAGCTTCCCTTGGTCCACGTCGTGCTGATACTGGCCGACGCCGATCGCCTTCGGTTCGATCTTGACCAGTTCGGCCAACGGGTCCTGCAGGCGGCGGGCGATGGAGACGGCGCCGCGCAGCGACACGTCGAGACCGGGGAATTCGGCAGCCGCCGTTTCCGACGCCGAATAGACCGAGGCGCCGGCTTCCGAGACGATCACCTTGGTCGGCTTGTTGCCCGGAAGCGAGGTCAGCATATCGGCGACCAGCTTTTCCGTCTCGCGGCTGCCGGTACCGTTGCCGATCGCGATCAGTTCGACATTGTGCTTGCGGATGAGCGAGGCGAGTTCGGCTTGGGTGCCGCGCAGGTCATTCTTTGGCGGGAAGGGATAAACGGTCGAGGTTTCGAGCAGCTTGCCGGTGCTATCGACGACAGCCACCTTCACGCCGGTGCGGATACCCGGGTCGAGACCCATCGTGGCGCGCGAACCCGCGGGGGCAGCAAGCATCAAGTCCTTCAGGTTGCGGGCGAAGACGTGGATCGCGTCCTCCTCGGAGCGTTCGCGCATTTCTCGCATCAGGTCGAGGGACAGGGAGACCGACAGTTTCACACGCCAGGTCCAGCCTGCAACGTCCATCAGCCAGAGATCGCCGGGACCCATGCCGCGGATTTCGAAGGCAGACGCGATGATCCGCTGCGCCGGCTTGACCGGCGAAGTGTCGTCGGCATCGACGTCGATCGTCAGCGTCAGCATTTCCTCGTTCCAGCCGCGCAGCATGGCGAGCGCGCGATGGCCTGGTACGGTTGCCCAGCGTTCGGAATGGTCGAAATAGTCGGCGAACTTGGCGCCCGTCTCCTGCTTGCCGTCGACCACCCTCGCCCGCAACACCGCGCCGTCGCGCATGTGCTGGCGCAGGCGGCCGAGGAGATCGGCATTTTCGGAAATGGTTTCGGCAACGATATCACGCGCACCGTCGAGCGCCGTTTTAACGTCGGCCACCTCGCCCTGCACATATGCTTCGGCGAGCTTCGCGGGATCGGCGGCGCGGTCCGCCCAGATCGCCTCCGCCAGCGGGCCGAGGCCACGCTCGCGGGCGATCTCGGCGCGGGTGCGGCGCTTCGGCTTGTAGGGCAGGTAAAGGTCTTCCAGTTCCGCCTTGGTGGCCGCGCCGGCAAGCCTTGCCGCAAGCTCATCGGTCATCTTGCCCTGGCCGTTGATCGAATCGACGATCGATACGCGACGTGCTTCAAGCTCACGCAGGTAAACGAGGCGCTCGGCAAGATTGCGAAGCTGGGTGTCATCGAGGCCACCCGTCACTTCCTTGCGGTAGCGGGCGATGAAGGGCACCGTCGCGCCCTCGTTCAGCAGCGCGATGGCGGCCTTCGCCTGGTCCGGCCGGGCATTGATCTCGGCGGCGATCGCAACGGCGAGTTTCTGGTTATCGGCAGCCATCGGTGTCCTCGTCAATTTTAGGAGGCGCGACCATAGTCAAACTTTGCGGCAAGGCAACATGATCACCGCGTCCGCACACAGGATGCTCGCTCTACCTGTGCCAAATCGAACTGACATTCATCTAGCGGTAACCCTGACACCGTGGATAAGGAGCTGACATCTTCTCGCATTTGGTCTCGCCGCTATAAATACCCCCTGCCGCATGATGTGGTATATTAGGAGGTATGAATGCCTAGGAATATCGCTTACCAACTAGCCAGCGACGAGGCGGTCGGCTCCGAAGAACTTGAAGCTGCCATCGCCTACTTGAATGACAAAATCAGAAGTGCCGAATTGAGACATGAACCAATCCCTTTTCTTGCATATCGTAATAAAGTGATTTTTCAGACCACACTCAATCTGCGCCGCGAGTTTCCCTCGCAGCACGAGAACTGATCATCGACGCCAAAACGTCGATCAGGGCTTAGCCGACCGCTTCAAGGTCGGCTTCGCCACTCCGGTGTAATTTCCCACCTTTGCCTTCCGCCATCTGTGTCCTGAGCGCCCCGCGCCCTTGACCTTTGAGCCTGCGAGCCTTAACCGCCCAATGAAACAACCATGAGGGCGGTGTATGAAGGTTCTCCTGATCGGCTCCGGCGGCCGCGAACACGCATTGGCGTGGAAGATCGCCCAGTCTCCCAAACTGACACGCCTTTATGCCGCGCCCGGCAATCCCGGCATCGCCGAGCATGCAGAGATCCTCTCGCTTGACGTGGACGACCATGCGGCAGTCACGCGCTTCTGCTTCGAAACCGGTATCGATCTTGTCATCGTCGGCCCGGAAGGCCCGCTCGTAGCCGGTCTTTCCGACGTTCTGCGTGCCAGCGACATCACCGTCTTCGGCCCCTCGGCCGCTGCGGCGCAACTTGAAGGCTCCAAGGGCTTTACCAAGGATCTCTGCGCCCGTTACGACATTCCGACCGGCGCCTACAAGCGCTTCACCAATGGCGAAGAGGCCAAGACCTATATCATCGAACAGGGCGCACCGATCGTCGTGAAGGCCGATGGCCTTGCCGCCGGCAAGGGCGTGACCGTCGCGATGACGATCGAGGAAGCGCTTGTCGCCGTCGACGACTGTTTCGACGGTGCCTTCGGCGCAGCCGGCGCGGAAGTCGTCATCGAGGCCTATCTTGACGGCGAGGAGGCGAGCTTCTTCTGCCTCTGCGACGGAAAGACGGCGCTGCCGCTGGTGACCGCGCAGGACCACAAGCGTGTCGGCGACGGCGATACCGGCCCGAATACCGGCGGCATGGGCGCCTACTCGCCCGCCCCAGTGATGACACCCGACATGGTCGAGCGGACGATGAAGGAAATCATCGAGCCGACCATCCGCGGCATGGCGGAAAGCGGTTATCCCTTCGTCGGCGTGTTCTTCGCCGGCCTGATGATCACCGAAAAAGGCCCGGAGCTGATCGAATACAATGTTCGCTTCGGCGACCCGGAATGCCAGGTCCTGATGATGCGGCTGAAGAGCGACCTGCTTGATCTGCTCTACGCGGCAGCGACCGGCACGCTCGACAAGGTTTCCGCCGACTGGAGCGACGACGTGGCGCTGACCGTGGTCATGGCGTCCAAGGGTTATCCGGCCGCCTATGACAAGAACACGCCGATCGCCGCCCTGCCGCAAACCGGTCCAGGCGAGAAGATCTTCCATGCCGGCACGACGCTCAAGGATGGCGCTCTCGTTGCCACCGGCGGCCGCGTGCTCAACGTGACGGCAACCGGCGCGACGGTCAGGGATGCCCAGGTCGGCGCCTATTCGCTGGTCGAGGGCATTGCCTGGGAGAACGGCTTCTGCCGCAGGGATATCGGCTGGCGCGCGGTCGAGCGGGAAAATGGCTGATAACGGGCCAGTTCGCGGACCAGTCCCGACAATTTAAGTCGTTGTTTACCGATTTTTCTGACGGGATCGCAACCAGTTCACCTTAAGCATGGCGCAAAAGAGGTTTTGCACCATGCGCCATGTGCTTCTGTCAGCTTTCGTGCTCGTTACCGGCTCCGCCCAGGCGCAGTCGATCCAGCCGCTTGCGACGAACACCCGCGATGCAAGCGCGAGCTTCGTTAGCCGTAGCTGCGCCCATTGCCCGCCACTGAAGCCGGTGGAAGACAAGAGCGCCTACAAGGTGCCGGTGCTGAAGGACCGCGTGCAGTCCGTCGCCGTTCTGGATATCGACGGTGAAAAGAAGATTGTCCGCACCGATATCTGGATGGGCGGTTCTCCGGTCGTTCACGTCAGCAAGGTGCCGGCATGGATGACAACGGACCAGTTGCAGGCTGTCGTCGATACCGGCAACGGCAGAAGCGTGGAAGCCGGGATCGAAAGTGCCACGGCCCCAGCCGGCTCGATAGACTTCACTGCCAAGACCGGCGCAGTCGAAGACAACGGATCCATTTCACAGACTTTTGATGGACTTCCTCTCCGCCGCGACTGATCTATAGGAAAGATCAGCAATTACTGCGGAGACGCGCAGGAATTCCTGACGCGGGAATTCTCTATTTTTGCCTATTCTATGCTGATCGCCTGCCGGGCCGCGTAGTAACGGCCGGCGTGTCTATGCGACAATTAAAGCTTTATTCAATCAGATATGCGACTTGTGTCTTGTGCGATGCAGCACGCCCCGGCGCAGGATGCGCTCCCCTCCCGTACAATCCGTATCATCATGGCCGCATGCGCATGTGGCTTGCCCTTCGAGGACGTCATGAAGAATCTGAAGATCTCCCATCAGCTCGTGCTGCTCGTGCTGACCCTGATGATCGCGTTTGCGATCGGCACCTATTTCCAGCTGCGCACGTCGACCAACGCCATCTATGCCGAGCGCTACGCCATGCTGCGCACGCAGGTGGAATCCGGCCTCGGCATCATGAAGAAGTTCCAGCAGCGCGAGGCCGCCGGCGAGTTTTCGCGCGAAGAGGCCCAGAAGCGCGCCTTCGAAGCGATCGCGGCAATGACCTTCACGCCGGATGGCTATCTCTATGCCTATGACTACGACATCACCATGCGGCTGCATCCGGATCCGAAGCGCCTCGGCCAGAACTTCAAGGGCAAGCCCGACGTCACCGGCTTCATGTATCGCGACGAACTGGTCAAGATCGGCCGCAACGGCGGCGGCACGGCCGATTTCCTCGGCCCGAAGCCCGGCGAGCAGGGCGACGGTTTCCGCAAGAGCTCCTACGCGCTGGCTTTCGAGCCCTGGCAGCTGGTTCTCGTCACCGGCGTCTATGTGGACGACCTGGAAGCGCAGATCCGCGGCGAAGCGATGAAGGCGATCGGCATCGGCGCCGGCATCCTCGCCCTCGCCTCGCTTCTCGCCTTCATTGTCATCCGCAACATTTCCGGCCCGCTCGGCGCCATCCGCAATGCGCTGAATGCCGTTGCCGACGAGAATGTCGATCTCGCCATTCCTCACACGGGCATGAAGAACGAAGTGGGCCTGATGGCACGCGCCACCCAGGCACTGCAGCAGAAGGTGCGCGAGCGCCACGCGATGGAAGAGCGTCAGCAGCGCAGCCAAGAAGAGTTGGACGGCGAGCGTCAGCAGAACCTCGACATGCAGCGTGACGAAGCTGAATTGCAGGCCCGCGTCGTCTCGACCATCGGTAAATCGCTGGAGAACCTGGCGAAGGGTGACCTGACCGTCCGTTGCGGCGATCTCGGCAACCGCTATGCCGGCCTGCGCGACAATTTCAACGAGGCGCTCAGCCATCTCGAAGCCGCCATGGCCAAGGTCAACGCCAAGGGCATCGATATCGGCGGCTCCAAGGACGAAATCCGCCGCGCATCCAACGAACTGTCGCAGCGCACCGAGCGCCAGGCCGCAAACCTCGAAGAGACCTCGGCCGCGCTCGACGAGCTGACTGTTGCCGTCAAGCAGACCGCCGATGGTGCCAAGGAAGCGGCGCAGCGCGTCGTCACCGTCAGCGGCGAGGCGAGCCGCAGTGATGCCGTGGTTGCCGAAGCGATCGAGGCGATGAGCGGCATCGAACAGTCTTCCGGTGAGATCACCAAGATCATCGGTGTGATCGACGAGATCGCCTTCCAGACCAACCTCCTCGCGCTGAATGCCGGCGTCGAGGCCGCCCGTGCGGGCGAAAGCGGCAAGGGCTTTGCCGTCGTTGCCCAGGAAGTGCGCGAACTCGCCCAGCGTTCCGCCGCGGCCGCCAAGGAGATCAAGGACCAGATCTCCCGCTCGTCCACCCAGGTGGAAAACGGTGTCCGTCTTGTCGGCCAGGCAGGCGAAGCCTTGAAGCGGATCTCGGGCCAGGTGAAGGCCGCCAGCGACATCGTCAGCAAGATCGCCGATTCGGCGGCCGAGCAGGACACGACGCTGCGCTCGATCTCCTCGTCGCTCAACCATCTCGACCAGGCGACGCAGCACAATGCCGCCATGGCGGAAGAGACGACGGCATCGGCCGAAGCGCTTGCCGCCGACACCGAGGAACTGCTCAACCTCATCCGCGGCTTCCGCGTCAGCGGTACGACCCATGTCGACCGGTTGCGCGACGCGGGCACGCAGATGCGCATGGCGAGCTGATCTTTCACAGCTCACTCAAGAGATCCGTTCCCCGGGGGGTATCAGGGGGATGGTGGAAGCCGTCGGGCGAAAGCTCGACGGTTTCTTTTTGGGAAATCCCTCGACGGGCGCCGCAGCTTCGATCACCCCGCACTCAGGTTCACCGACGATCAGGGATGGCCGGAAAGCGTCACGGCCTTGAGATCAAGGCGTCGAGATCATCGATACGGCGATCCGAAAACACCCTGATGCCCGCATCTTCCAGAAGCGCCGCCGTCACGCCGTTGCCGGCATGCTTTCGCCCCTCGAACGAGCCATCATAGATAAACCCCGAGCCGCAGGACGGGCTGCCGTCGATCAGCAGCGCATGGGTGCAGCCGTGAGCCTGGGCAAAATCCAGCGCCTGCCGCGCGCCGGCCATGAACTGCGCCGTCACGTCACCGCCAGTGATTTCCACGACACGTGCCCTGCCCGCCAGGACGTCGGCGCCGGTCATGCCGTTCTCGATCTCGGCGGGCGGCCGCGGTACGCTCATGCCGCCGGCAAGCTCCGGGCAGATCGTCACCAGCCTCCCCTCCTCCCGCCAGCGGTCGATCGCCGGATGCAAGAGCGGCTTGCCCTTGCCGTCATACCGAACGGCATGGCCGAGAAGACAGGCGCTGATGAGGATCTTGTTATCAGTCATTCTTTGTCATCGAGATGGCGGCGGACATCGACCTTTTCATGGAGGATGCGGACAACTTCGACCAGTTCCGGTTTCGCGATATAGTAGATCAGATGCGAACCTGAGCGCCGGCAACGATATCCCGCACGGATACCACTTAACGTCCGCCCGGCTAAAGGCTTATCACCGATCTGTCTGATGACCGAAAGCAGCTTCTGAAGGTAGATCCGAGCTTGAGCCTCTGGCCACTCTTCACGCGTATATTCGCCAATCTCGACGAAATCTTTCTCCGCACTCGGACGGAGCCGAACATCAACCACGTTTTTGCCAAGACGCGCGAACGGAAGCCATCAGCGCCTCGGGATCGAATGGAACAGTGTCACCACTGTTTTCGCCTTCGATCAGCAATTCGCGCAGCCTTTCGATCTTCTCCTGCTCTTCTTCCAGCAGACGAAGGCCAGCTTCGACAACTTCCTCTGCCGAGCCGAAGCGACCACTTTCCAGCTCCCGCGTTACAAAGCTTGCGGCGTGCTCGCTGACGGTGACTTTCACGGGCTTGTTCATCGATAGCTCCAGGATCGTTCTGTTTGCCAGTTTAGCATGGAGCATCGGACAGAAAAAAGCCCCGGCAAAGCGGGGCTTTCGAATGTCATCATCCCGGCTGAATCAACCAGAAATCTTCGAGAAATCCGCCACCGTGCCGGTCGCCTCGCGGATCGCCTTCAACAGTGCCAAGCGATTGGCGCGGATGGCAGGATCCTCGTCGTTGACCAGCACGTCCTCGAAGAACTTGTCCACGGGGGCGCGCAGCTTCGACAGGGCTTCCATGGCTGAACGAAAATCTTCCTTCTGCACGGCTGCGGAGGCTTCGGCGGACGCGGTCCTGATCGCGGCCCAGAGTGCCTTTTCGGCGTCGAGCTTCAGCAGTTCGTCCGACACACCATCGGCAATGACGGTACCCTTCTTCTCTTCGGCGGCGAGAAGCTGCACGGCACGCTTGGTGCCGGCCAAGAGGTTCTTGCCGTCTTCCGACGAGATGAAGGAGGTCAACGCTTCCGCACGGCGGGCGACGAGCAGAAGATCATCGGTTTCCGGCGTCAGGACGGAATCAATGATGTCGTGACGAGCACCCATGTCGCGGAGGTAGACCTTCAGGCGGTCGTGGAAGAAGGAGAGGAGGTCTGCATCCTTGGTCGTCGCCAGCAGCGGCAGCCGCACATTCCGCTCCAGCAGGATACGCACTACGCCCAGCGCCGCACGGCGAAGCGCATACGGATCCTTCGAACCGGTCGGTTTTTCGTCGATGGCCCAGAACCCAACAAGCGTGTCGAGCTTGTCGGCGAGTGCCACGGTGATCGCGACCTTGTCCTTCGGCACGCGGTCGGACGGGCCCTGCGGCTTGTAGTGGTCCTCGATGGCGATCGAGACGGATTCGTCTTCACCCTGCAAGCCGGCATAACGGCGGCCCATCAGACCCTGCAGTTCGGGAAATTCGCCAACGGCTTCGGTGCGCAGGTCGGCCTTGGCGAGAACCGCTGCGCGATCGACGAGGATCGGATCGGCGCCGACGATCGGGGCCAGTTCCTTGGCCAGTGCACGGATGCGGGCGACGCGTTCGCCCTGCGTGCCGAGCTTGGCGTGGAAGGTGACGTTCAGCGCATCGAGCTTGGCCATGCGCTGGTCGAGCGGCTTTTTCAGGTCGAGGTCGAATTTCTTCGCCGAATCCGTGAGCGTGGCAAGATCCGGAATGTCGCCCTGGTCACGGGTCCAGAAATGCTTGGCGTCGGAGAGGCGCGCGCGCACGACCTTGCCGTTGCCGTGAATGATTTCCTTGCCGCCATCCTTGGCGTCGATATTCGAGATCAGGATGAAGTGGTTCGACAGGCCTTCCTCCGACCCTTGAGGCCGGGTGACGAAACACTTCTGGTTGGTCTTGATCGTCAGGCGGATGATTTCGGCCGGGATTTCGAGATAGTCCTTCTCGAATTCGCCCATCAGCACATGCGGCCATTCGACGAGGCCGGAAACCTCTTCGAGCAGGCCCTCGTCCTCGACCAGTTCCAGGCCGTTGGCGAAGGCGAGATCGCGGGCGTCGTGCAGAATCATGTCCTTGCGGCGGTCGGCATCGAGCATGACCCTGGCCTTTTCCAGGCTCGCGACATAATCGTCGAAGCGGCGCACGGTGATGGCTTCCGGCGCATGGAAACGGTGGCCGTAAGTCACGTTGCCGGCGGTGATGCCGTCGATCTCGAAGGGGATGACCTTGGTCTCGTCGTGCTCGGGGCCGAACATGCAGACGATCGACTGCAGCGGGCGCACCCAGCGCAGGCTTTCGGACCCCTTGCCCTCGATGCCGCCGTAGCTCGATCCCTTCGGCATGGAGGCAAAGCCGGAACGCATCGACTTCGGCCAGGGGAAGGAACGGATGATGCCGGGCATCACGCCCTCGATGATCTCTTCCGCCGCGCGGCCGGGCTTGGAGACGATCGCGACGTAATAGTCGCCCTTCTTCGGGTCGGTGGCGACCTGGGCTTCGGAAATGTCGACCAAGCCGGCCTTGCGCAGGAAGCCGGCGATCGCCTGTCCCGGGGCGGAGGTGGACGGGCCCTTGATCTCCTCGCGCAGATCGGCCGAACGGGCGGTGAGACCGCGGATATCCAGCGTCAGCCGGCGCGGCGTCCAGTATTCGCGCGCACCCTCATAGGTCAGGCCTGCATCCACCAGCGCGTCGGTAACGAGCTTTTTAAGGTCGCCCGCCGCCTTGCGCTGCATGCGGGCAGGGATTTCCTCGGAGCGAAGTTCAAGAAGCAGGTCGGGCATGATCTTTAGTCTTTGCGCTGAAAATGATGTCGTGGCGGGCTTAGCAAGCCCATCCGTAAAAGTCATCAGTTCGATTCGGGAAAGTGGCGGCTACCAGCCGCCTCCGATCATGCCAGGCCGAGAAAGACAGCGAGCGATCTGGTTACGGACAGCATCGTCTCGTCATCAAGCCGGCCAAAGGCCGGCCCGAGCTTCTCGCGCTTTACCGTCATGGCCTTGTCGATCATGATTTGAGAGGCCTTGCTCAACCCGTTTTCCGGCGATGGCTCGACAGAGAGCCTGATGAGAGGCGCCTCGACGAGCATGCTGGAAACCAACAGAACGGTAAGGGTGCCGGTCTGCTCAAACCGGTCGGCCTGGATGACGAGTGCGGGACGCGGCTTACCGAAATCACCCGACAAAGCGACGGACACAAGGTCGCCGCGCCTCATCGATCGGCTTCGTCGTCGAGGTCGGACAGCGCGGCATCGAGGAATGTGCCGAGACCGTTATCCGCGGCATCGGCCGCCGCGACGACCTGAGACTGGCGGCGGCACTCAGCCTCAAAGCCGGGCTGGCGTGTGTCCGGCACCCATATCTGCACCGGACGCAGGCCCGACGCCCTGAGGGCTTCCCGATGCTTCTGCACTCTCTTGTTGACGGAAGCGGCCATTCTCACCTCCTGCAGTATCGTTACATGTAACGTAGTCAATCGCAGGCCGGCAATCAAGCTTTTCTACCAGCCGCCTCCGCCACCGCCGCCTCCGCCGCCGCCGGAGAAACCGCCTCCACCGGAAAACCCCGAGGACGAGGAGGAGGATTTCGGCGTCGGAATGGTGGATTCGATGGTCGATGCCATTTCGGAGGAAAAGCCCCCGATGCGCTCGCCGAAATTACCGAAGCTGTCGCCGTGATACCAGCCGGGCGTGTAGGACGCAGCCGCGGCGCCGGCGGCCGCCGTTGCCAGCCACCCTTCGAAAGCCTTGCTCCACGGTTCTTCCACCTGCAGCGCAACTGCGTAGGGCAGCAGCGTCTCGAAATGCTGGGGCGACATGGTGGGCGCACCGGCCATGTTCATCCGGTCCTTTTCAGCCACGGTCAGGTAGGTGCGCAGGCCCTCGATGTGATCCATCATCTTGCGGCCAAGCGGCGTCGGTGCGCCGATCAGGAAGAAGAAGAGAGCATTGGTCATGACGATGCCGCCGACGCCGACCAATGTCGGCCATTGGCCGTGCAGGATGCTGCCTATAATTCCGACGAGAAACTGGGCAGCTATGCCAAGCCCGATGAAGCCGAAGAAGGCGAAACCGATCGCTCCCATGATCCTGGAGAGAACCGTTTTTCGCCGCATCAGCGACTGCGCCGTTTTGACCGCGAAGAAGGACCAGAACAGGCCGAAAAAGATCGGCATGATTATGAAGCCAACGCTGTCCGCATCGACATCGCCCAGGAACAGCAGGAATATCAGCACGACGATGCTGAGGAATATGCCGAAAACGATCGCCGCGACATTGTGCCGATAATACTTGCCGCGATGCTCCCTCTCGGTCGCATCACGGAAGGCTTTACCGACTTCCTGCACTCTTTCGCCGTTCGATTCCTCGATGGAGAGTGTTTTTCCCGATCGGGCGATCTCCCGCATGAGGGTCGCCTGCCCCACCGGAAGTTCCTTGGCGTCAACCGCTTTGTCCGTCCGGTGGACGCGGACGCGCGATCCCAGATCATCGAGCGTGACGAAGCCCTTGACCGCCAGATCCAGCAGGCTTGCCGAAAGCGCTGTCCAGCCGCGACCGGAAAAACCCTTGTTGTCGATATAGTTGACCAATGCCGGCGACAGGCCGGGCGGGAGGTCCCAGCGCGGTACGATCGTGCCACGTTCGGGGTCACGACCGATCACAAGCCAGATGAGGACGTAATAGGCCAGCACGACAAGAAGGCAGACGGCGGCCAGCATGAGGTTGAGATTGTCGCGCCACCACCAGGAGCTTTGCTGATCAGCCGAAGGTGCGGCAACGATGCCCTTGGGAAAACCGACGACGATGGTGAGACCTTCCTCGCGCCCAAGCGGCTGCCTTGTGCTGAAGGTTGCCTCGCCGCCGGACGCATTGATGATGACATTACGCTCCGTCGAGCCATAGGCGCCGGTAAAGGCCGTCGTATCGGCCACGCTCCCGACTGGAAGCGTTACCTTGGCCGAGGCGCGGGCTATACGGAACTGCCAGCCATTGCCGGTGACGTTCCAGTAGAGCTCGTCATGATCATCGAAATAACGGATCTGGCGATTGGTCCTGTAGGTGATTTCGTAGGTATGTTCGCCGGGCCTGAGAAGTGTGTTCTCGCCGCCGGCATAGATACGGATGCCGCGGGCAATGCTTTCGGTGTGAGACTGCTCCCGCTGCCCGTCGCGGGTGACGGAGACGAGGTCGAAATCGACATGGATGGTGCGACCGCGCGCATCTTCCATCGTCAGCGGAAAATCGCGAAAGATACCGCGGCGGATGCGATCGCCTTCCGCCATGACCCTGATGGTCTCGGTGACCGTCAATTCGCCATCGGCGGCAATGCTGATATCGGAATGGTGATCGCGGATATATTCCTCGGCCGCGGCCGGAAGCGAAGCGCCGAAAACGACCGCGAAAACGAGAAGGAAACGGCGAAGCATCGGTGGGCTCCCGTCTAGAACTTCACGGAGGGAACAGCCCGGTCGGCCTCGTTGGTGATCTCGAAATAGTCGCGCTTGGAAAAGCCGAAGGGGCCGGCGAGAAGGTTGGACGGGAAGCTTTCGACCTTGATGTTGAGGTCGCGCGCAGCGCCATTGTAGTAGCGCCGTGACATCTGGATCTCGCTTTCGAGCGTCTCCAGCGAGGCCTGCAGTTCGGCGAAATTCTGGTTGGCCTTGAGGTCCGGATAGGCTTCCGCCAGCGCGAAGAGTTTGCCGAGTGCCTGTGAGAGCAGGCCTTCCGCCTGGGCGCGGCCGGCGACATCGCCGGTCGGCACGGCCTGCGCCTGGTTGCGCAACTTCACCACTTCTTCGAACGTGCCCTTTTCGTGCGCCGCATAGCCCTTCACCGTCTCGATCAGATTGGGAATGAGGTCGGCGCGGCGCTTCAATTGCACATCGATGCCGGACCACGCCTCCTCCGCCATCTGCCGGGCACGGACGAGGCCGTTATAGACGAAGATCACATAGACGGCGATGATGGCGACGACGCCGAGCGCGATGAGCATGAAAGCAATCTCCCCGAGGCATTTAAGCTGCGGGGAGATTATGTCGATCGCTTTGAATTGTCACCGCAAAACGGTGACTTATTCGCGGTCAGGCAGCAGCCTTGCCGAAATTGACACCGCCGGCATCGGTCAGCAGGAAAGCCTCGCCGCAAGCCTTGGCCAGCGTGCGCACCCGCAGGATGTAGCTCTGGCGCTCGGTGACCGAGATCACGCCGCGCGCATCCAGCAGGTTGAAGACGTGGGATGCCTTGATGCACTGGTCATAGGCCGGGAACACGCATTTGTGCAGGCGCTGATTGTCGCTGTCGCCCGGCGCACCGGCGGCGAGAAGCGCCTGGCATTCCTTCTCCGCATCGATGAAGTGCCGATGCAGCATCTCGGTATTGGCGTATTCGAAGTTATGGCGGGAATATTCCTGCTCTGCCTGCAGGAAGACGTCGCCATAGGTGATCTTCTCGTCGCCTTCGCGGCCGTTGAAGTTCAGATCGTAGATGCTGTCCACGCCTTGGATATACATGGCGAGGCGCTCGAGACCATAGGTCAGCTCGCCCGATACGGGCGAGCATTCGATGCCGCAGACCTGCTGAAAATAGGTGAACTGCGAGACTTCCATGCCATCGCACCAGCATTCCCAACCGAGCCCCCAGGCGCCGAGCGTCGGGCTTTCCCAGTCGTCCTCGACGAAGCGCACGTCATGCAGAAGCGGATCAAGCCCGATCGCCTTCAGGGAGCCGAGATAAAGCTCCTGCAGGTTGGACGGGTTGGGCTTCAGGATGACCTGATACTGGTAATAGTGCTGCAGCCGGTTCGGGTTTTCGCCGTAACGACCATCGGACGGGCGGCGCGAAGGCTGGACATAGGCGGCCTTCCACGGCTTCGGGCCGAGCGCGCGCAGCGTGGTGGCCGGATGGAAGGTGCCGGCACCGACTTCCATGTCATAGGGCTGCAAAACGGCGCAGCCCTTGTCCGCCCAATAGTTGTGGAGCGTCAGGATCAGACCCTGAAAGGAGCGGGTCGGGGACATGTGGTCGGGCAGATCGGTCATAGCGATAATCGGCATCGTTTATTGAGGATGCGGACGAGTGCCACGCGAGGGGGAACGGGTCAAGGATTTATAGGCGCCGCTCAAAGGAAGGGGTTCGTGATCGTCAGCTTTCCATCGATGACCATGCCATTTTGCAGGTCTTCGGAGAGGAAGACCGTACACCGTGCCTCAAGTGCTGCAGCAACCATCAGCGCGTCGAAAAAAGCGAGATTGTACTTCTCAATCAGGTCGAATGCCCGGTCGTTCAACGCGAGATCGACAACGATTACGCTTTCTGACATGCGCCGAATAGCCGACAGCGCAGTCCGGATTTCACTCCAGTCCCGCCGAGATTTACGGCGCATGACATGCGCGAATTCGTTGAATGCCTGCACGCTTGTAACGTAAGGCTCGGCAAGAAGAGCCTGGGCTCTGGCGGTCCGGATGTCATCCGTGAACGCATAGACGAAGATATTTGTATCCAGAAACGGCGAATTGCTCACCGCTCGTTGGCTTCATCGCGATTGAATTTCCAGCCTTCCGGCAGCTTCCAACGCTGAGAACGGATGTAGGCCAGTATCTTCTCACGCTCTTCCGAGGATACCGGGCGCTGGTTATTGCCAGACGTCACGGCAATCTCCACCTCATCACCCTCTTTCAGATCGAGCGATTTCGCCACGTCATCGGGTATCTGCACTGCCAGAGCGTCATTCCACTTGGTCACGCGCATCGTCATCTCCACAGCCGGTCGGCAGAGGATAGCATAAACAGGCCGGCGTCTCAGCCACCTTCAGCTATCCTCGTCCTTCTTCAGCCGATATTCCCCAGTCGCCGGATCCTTTTCCAGCGTGCCGATGGCACCGGTCTGGCGCTGCTTCTCCTCGCGGCGGCTGCGAGCCGTCAGCTTCTCGGCATCCTTGATGAAGCGCTTGTAGAACATCCACCCGCCGCCAATCAGCAGGATGAAAAGTATGATCTGGGCCATCTGACCTCGGTGTCCTCAAAAAACCGCGCGTCGCCTCCAATCGGGACGCGCCGAGCGTTACAGCCCGTATCGGCTCCACAATGCCCTTTCTTCGATACCTGCTGCAAGACCCGCGCCCGCCTGTGCGGCAATTTCGCCGAGACCCGGGGTGATTGCCGTGACGCCTGGCACCTTTCGCCCGAACAGCGAACGGGCACTGCCGATCAGTTCCAGCCGGGCATCCTTGCCGAAACGGCGCTTCAATACCTCGCGCATGTCGCCAAGGCCATCGATGAGGCCGAGCTCCAGCCCCTTGCCGCCGGTCCAGAACAGGCCGGAGAAAATCTCCCCGTCGTCGGCCAGACGCTCGCCGCGGCGCATCTTCACCATATCAATGAAGACCTTGTGGATCTCGATCTGCAGCGTCTTTAGATACTCGATGTCGCTTTCCTTCTCCGGCTTGAACGGATCGAGGATCACCTTGTTCTCGCCGGCGGTATAGACGCGACGCTCGACGCCGATCTTCTTCAGCATTTCCGGAAAGCCGAAGCCGCCGGAGACGACGCCGATTGAACCAACGATCGAGGTCGGGTCGGCGAAGATCTCGTCGCCCGCGAGCGCGATCATGTAGCCGCCGGATGCCGCAACGTCCTCGACGAAGATCAGAACCTTCTTCTGCTTCTCCTCCGCCAGCGCCCGGATGCGCTGGAAGATCAGCCGCGACTGGACCGGCGAACCGCCCGGAGAATTCAGCGAAATGGCGACGACCGGGGCTTCCTTGCGGGAGAAGGCCTTTTCCAGCATGGGAGCCGCAGTCGCGAGGCTCAACGTCGGCTTGAACTGGCTGCCTCCCGTCATGATCGCCCCATGCAACCGCACTACGGGAATGGACACTCCCTTCTTGCGGAAACGCTTCGGCAGCAGGCGACCCAGGAAACCCATTTCTTCTCCCATCATCAATACTTCAGGTGGATGGGATGTATGTAACATTGCGGTAAACGCAATGGTTCTCGGGAGAATTTGGGGTTCTCGGGAAAATTTGAGGTCCCCGCCGGTTCAGGCGCGGCCTGAAACCTTGCCGCGGCGCTTGTAGGCGGCACGGCCATTGTTGAGATCGTCCACATCCGGCGAAAAGGAATGGCCGTCCGAGCCATGGACGATGAGCGGCGCGCGAAAGGCCAGCCGCGCCTTCGACCCCTTGATGGCGGTGACGAGAATGCGGGTCGCATCCTCGCCCGGGCGGGGATGGACCGGGGTTATCTCTATGCCGCCGAACCGCTTGCCGCAGGCCGCAAGGATCTCGGCGATGGAAAGCGGACGGGCGATCAGCGACAGCTGCCCGCCGGGCTTCATGATCGCGCCGGCCGTCTTCAGCCAGCTTTCGAACAGCCCGTCGGTCAGCGCATGGGCTTGCGCCTTCAGGCTGTCGGGTGTTCTGCGGTCGCCCGCATGGTTGAAGGGCGGGTTCATGATGACGTGATCGTGAACCTCGTCCTCCAGCCCGGCCGCCAGCCGCGCCTTGCCGGTCAGCGTCACATCCGCCTCGATGACCCGGACACGATCGGCAAGAAAGGCATTCTCCGGCAGTGTGATGCTGCTTCGCGCGTAAGCTGCCATGACCGGGAATTTCTCGACGAGCAGGACCACGGCCTTTTCCAGCCGCGATGCGACCGCAAGCCCGGCGGCTCCCGCACCAGAGCCCAGATCGGCAACGCTGACCGGCCCGTCACTTGCCACCAGCGAGGCAAGCAGCATTGCATCTATACCCGACCGATGCCCCTCGCCCTTCGGCTGTACGACATGGAAGCGGCCTCGATGAAAGGCATCGATGGTGTACTGAGCATCCCGCATGAGGGATGCAATAACAGGCAGTCGCCGGAAGACAAGGGGTTATTGAAGCCAGCGAAACAAGCTCGCAAAGACATGGCGAGGTGAGGCTTCCAACCTGAGCTTCGCGATCGCGTCACAATCGGCGAAACACAACGTGACCACGTTGTCGATATCCGCATTTGCCGAGCTGTAACGAATGATGATCGCATCATAGCCACGCTCGTTTACCTGAAAAGGAATGCCGCCGGCCATGTTCCCGGCCGCCGGCTGCGCTGACAGGAGCCTGTTTTCCAGGTGAAGTGTGTATTTATCTGTCAGCTTTTCGTTCAGTTGCCACCAGCGTCTCTCCTCAAAGGTGTTTCGCCCCTGGGGAGACGGTGAAGCGTGAAAACGCCCATTCAGTTTTCTGTCGTTCTGCTCGATAACGTTAAGCGGATCGTGGGCTCCGTTCCACTCTTCGACGCTCATGTTCAACGTCTTCGTCCTCCCGGCATAACGCTGGCTCTGTTCACCATTGCGATACCATGGAGACTTCTCGCTTCGATAAGCCGTTATCTTCTCGGCTTCCTTCGGTTCTCCGCTCGGTCTGGCCGCGATCTTGATGATCTGAAGATCCAGATCGAACCGGTATTCCGGCTCGTTTTGCTCCGTCGGTTCCGGGAGATAGTTGTTTACAGCGAACTTGAGCTGCCGATAGCGCCAGTCCTCCGGCATTGCGTAGCAGTGGCCATCGAGATGGCGCATCGTTTTCCATGTCAACGGCAGTCTGCCATCGGTGATGATGGGGCCAAGGATAAGCGCGCCGCTATTGTCTTCTGATAATAGCGCCTTTCCTGCACGGCTCGACGGCAGCGGCATACATTTTGCCTGTGCCGTCTCACCCCATGCAAAAGATGTCATGAACAGGCCACCAAGCAAAACTGCCTTTGCAACTCCACGCATGGGACACTCCATCGCATTTGACGCGGACTTAAACGGGAGGCGTCGGCTACTCCTTACCGCTTTTTACGAGATACACGGGCAAGGCCAGGCCAGCCCACAGGATCAGCAGGATCGGGATGAGATAGGATAGGATTTCACCCCAACCCGCCGGCGCGATGCTGATGATGTTCGAATATTCGATATTCACGCTCCAGATCAGGAACGAGATCGACAGGAACAGTGCCAAGGCCAATCTTTGGACATGTCCCGTCAGCTGCAGAAAGATCGGAGTGGCCACGGCCAGAAAAAGTATCGCCGCAAAGCTTACATATGGCGCCAATCCACCACCGCCGCCGCCGCGCGCCACCAGATCTATGATCGACTTTATCGCGAGAAATACAGCGGTGATCTCCGCGGGCAGAATCTTCGCCAACTTCTCAGCGAAGGTATCGGTCGGCCTTACATCTCCAGCACCCATCGCAACCCCGCAACTCAACCCATGCGGGATTAATGCGTAAGGCACAACCATATGCAATATTTTTTTGACTACTTATAAAAAATTGGACTTCTTGATCTTAACCTTGCCGCAATTCCTCGCCCAGTCCCGCATCCCGGAGGATCCCTCGCGCTTCTTCCGCTCGGTCCTCCTCCACGAGAAAACGGCGCTGCAGCAGTCCGAGCGAGCCTTCCAGGACGCTCATCGACTGGTCGGCGACGAGGCAGTGGATGCCGGCGTCCTTCATCAGACTTTCCGCCAGCGACAGCGTGACGACATCATTGGTGCGGATAAGCTCGATCATCAGGCACCCTTTCGTGAAAATCTCTTTATGTTTTTCCCTTGCCGCCCTATGCACCAGTTTCTATTGTCGTTCTGAAATTTCCAAGGGAGGCCTGGACTTGGGCGTCGTCATACCGCTTGAAGAAGGCAAAAACAAACCGGCATCCGTCAAGCCGCTCGTCGATCTCACCAAGTCCGACATGGAGCGGGTCAATCAGTTGATCCTTTCCAAGGCAGGCTCGGATGTGCAGATGATCCCGGAAGTCGCCAATCACCTGATCTCGTCCGGCGGCAAGCGCCTGCGTCCGATGCTGACGCTCGCGTCCGCCTCGATGTTCGGCTACGAGGGCGAAGGCCACGTCAAGCTCGCGACTTCGGTCGAGTTCATGCACACGGCAACGCTGCTGCATGACGACGTGGTAGACGAGAGCGACCTTCGGCGTGGCAAATCCACGGCCCGGATGATCTGGGGCAACCAGGCAAGCGTTCTCGTCGGCGACTTCCTGCTCGGACAGGCCTTCAAGATGATGGTCGATGTCGGCTCGCTCGAAGCACTCGACGTGCTGGCGACGGCCGCATCCGTCATCGCCGAGGGCGAAGTCCTGCAGCTTTCCGTCGCCAAGAACATGGAAACTACCGAGGACGACTATCTCTCCGTCATCCGCGCCAAGACCGCGGCCCTGTTTGCCGCAGCCGCCGAAGTCGGGCCGATCATCGCCAATGCCGACAAGTCGAGCCGCTCGGCGCTGCGCTCCTTCGGCATGAACCTCGGCTACGCCTTCCAGATGGCCGACGACGCGCTGGACTACGGCGGCAAGGCTGCCGATCTTGGCAAGAATGTCGGCGACGATTTTCGCGAGGGCAAAATCACCCTTCCCGTCATCCTAGCCTTCCGCCGCGGCACCGCGGAGGAGCAGGCCTTCTGGCGCAAGGCGATCGAACAGGGCGAGAGCAGCGACGAGAACCTGGAAAAGGCGCTCGGCCTCATCACCAAATACGATGCGCTGAAGGACACGATCGCCCGCGCCCTGCATTACGGCAAGATCGCCCGCGACGCGCTCGCCCCGCTGCCTGCCGGTCCCATCAAGGACGCGATGATGGAAGTCATCGACTTCTCGATCCAGCGAGTGAACTGAATGCGTGAGCCGGTGGCGACCCGTCCATCGGCTTTTTCCGCGGAAGCGCTTGAAGAGACCCTGACCAATCTCGTCGGCTTCCTGTCGGATTGTCGTGACCCCTGGTGCATTTTCGGGGGCGCGGCACTTTATTTGCACGGCTATCGCGATGCGCCCGTAGCCGATATCGATATATTGCTGTCACCCGCCGATTGCGGCCGCCTGGCCTTTGCACGGGGCCTCGACAACAGGGCGGATGGCGGAACGGACCGTTTTCGCTCCGGCGCCGTCCTTTATCCCAACCTCGGGCCGATCGCCGTCGAGATCATGAGCGGCTTCGAGATCTTCGCCGATAATCGCTGGCATGAGGTGGCGGTCGAAACCGTCATTGATGTGAGGTTCGGCTCAATTTCGGCGCCTGTCGCCAGCATTCGTGACGTCTGCGAGATCCTGCGACTTATCGGACGGGAGAAAGACATTCGCAGGCTGGAACTCATCGGCTCGCCGCTTTGAGAGCCCCAGCGGATGGTCGCCAGGACTGATGAATGAAAGACCCTCACCGCTGTTCACAGGTTAGGGAGACCACGCCCGCATGGCTGGAGATTTTCTTGCGGCACCGCTTCAAAAAAGCCATTCTGTTGTGAATCACTCGGCGGCACTTCGTGGCGACGCTTTGCCGTCACGCCCGATCTCATGAAAGGCCTCGCTCATGCGGCAGACACCCCGTCACCTCCTGCTTTCCAGCGTCGCGCTCGCGGCATGCCTGGTGTTTGGTTCCGTTGCGGGCGCCGCCACGCCGGAAGCAAAGCCGGCCGAGGAAAAGCCGGTGACGTTCGAGGCAAAGGATGCCCGTTCCTTCTCCGGCGCCTTCCTTGCTGCCCGCACGGCCGATGTCGACCACGATTACACGACCGCGATCTCGCTCTACCGCAAGGCGCTCGATTTCGATCCGGCCAATCTGGAAATCCGCGAAAGGCTGATGATTTCGCTCCTGCTCAACGGCGATTTTGCCGACGGGCTGAAGGAGGCCGAAGCCCTGAAGGATGATGCCGCCGTCGAGCGCGTCACCAAGATCGTGCGCGGCCTGGATGCCGTTCGTGCCGGCAAGTTCGACACCGCCAAAAAGATCCTTGCCTATGAAGGCCCGAACGATCTCGACCGGCTGACACATCTCATGCTGTCGGCCTGGGCCGATGTCGGCGCCGGCAAGGGCAAGAAGGCGATCTCCTCGATCACCAGCCTCAAGGGCCCGGCCTGGTTCAAGGTATTCACCGACTATCACCTCGGCGCGATGGCGATCGTCAACGGCGATATCTCGACCGCCCGCCAGTATCTCAACAAGGCCGTGACCAACAATGACGCCGTCGCCACCGCGCCAGACACGTTCATGCGCGCAGTCATGGCGCTTGCCCGACTGGAAGCATCCGCCGGCAACAAGCAGAAGGCCCTCGACGCGATCTCCGTCGGTGATGGCCTGATCGCCAATTACGCGCCGCTGAAAGCCCTGCGCGAAAGCATCGAGAAGGGTGAAAAGCCCGCCCAACAGATCACCACGGCAGCCGAGGGTGCGGCCGGCGTTCTTTTCTCCATCGGCGGCGCTCTGAACCGCCAGGGTGCGGAAGACATGGTGGCGCTCTACCTGCAGATCTCCCATGCGCTCGACCCGAAGAGCGCCGATACGCTGATCCTGCTCGGCGGCATTGCCGAAAAGCTGGAACAGCCGCAGCGCGCGATTTCCTTCTACCAGCAGGTGCTCGAGGATTCGCCGATGCGGCGCATTTCCGAGCTGCAGCTCGGCATCACGCTCTCCGATACCGGCAAGGTCGACGAGGCCAAGCAGCACCTGAAGGAGCTTATCGCTTCCGATCCGGCCGATGTGCGCAGCTATATCGCCTATGGCAGCGTCCTTTCCGAAGCGAAGGACTACAAGGAGATGGCCGCGAATTACGACAAGGCTGTCGAGGTGATCGGTCCGGTGACGAAGCAGGGCGACTGGTCGGTCTTCTTCCAGCGCGGCATCGCCTATGAGCGCCTTAAGACCTGGGACAAGGCAGAGCCGAACTTCCGCAAGGCGCTGGAACTCAATCCGGAACAGCCGCAGGTGCTGAACTATCTCGGCTATTCGCTGGTCGACATGAACCTCAATCTCGACGAAGGCCTGGAGATGATCCAGCGCGCCGTCGATGCGCGCCCGGACGACGGCTATATCGTCGATTCGCTCGGCTGGGCCTATTACCGCATGGGCCGGTTCGATGATGCGGTGACCGAGCTCGAAAAGGCGATCCAGCTACGTGCCGGCGATGCCACGATCAACGACCATCTGGGCGATGCCTATTGGCGTGTCGGGCGCAAGCTCGAAGCCGTCTATCAGTGGAACCGGACGCTGATTTCGGAAGGCGAGGACGTCAACCGCGAGCATGTGAAGGAAAAGATCGCCAACGGCCTACCGCCGCTCGGTCCGAACGACACCAACACCGTGCGCAACCAGACGGAAGCGCCAACGGCCCCTGCCCCCGCGCCGGCTCAGCCCGACAAGAAGTCCTGATGCTCGACATGTCGCTCGATCAAGCAAGGCCTGCCGCCGAGGCGGGCCTTGTCGAGTTCGCACGGGCCAAGATCAATCTCGCGCTGCATGTCACCGGCCGCCGCGCCGATGGCTATCACCTGCTCGACAGCGTGGTGACCTTCTGCGAGACGGGCGACCGGCTGGTGATCGCATTAGCCGATCAGGACGCGTTCACCGTTTCCGGCCCCTTTTCCGATGGCCTCGGCGAACCCGCCAACAATCTGGTGCTGAAGGCTCGCGACGGATTGCGGACGCGGCTTGCCTCAGCCGGCGTGACGACACCTCCGGTCTCCATCCATCTGGAAAAGAACCTGCCTGTCGCCTCCGGCATCGGCGGCGGCTCCGCAGATGCCGCAGCCGCCCTGAATGGCCTGATGCGCGCCTGGAACGCCGATCTGGAGCCGCAGGAAAGCATGTCGCTGGCACTTTCGCTCGGCGCGGATGTGCCGATGTGCCTTGCCGGCCAGCCGCTTTCGGCCCGTGGCATCGGTGAAGACATAACGCCACTGCCGCATATGCCCTCCATGGCGCTGGTGCTCGTCAATCCGCTGATCGGCGTCTCTACCCCCGCGATCTTCAAGGCGCTGCAGAGCCGCGACAACCCACCGGTCGGAAGCCTTCCCTCGTCCGGTGCGCTGTCCGAGTGGATCGACTGCCTTGCGGGACTGCGCAACGATCTCGAGCCCGCGGCGACCGTGCTGGTACCGGAAATCGCGACCGCTCGCGCACTGCTGGACCGTCAAGGCGCACTTCTGTCGCGCATGTCCGGCTCCGGCGCCACCTGCTTCGGCATTTTCGAAGATATCGACAAGGCACGGGCAGCCGCCGAGATGATAACGGCAGAGCGGCCAGGCTGGTATGTTGCCGCGACCAAGACAGTTGGAGAAGAGAAATGATCGGCATCGACGAGAAACGCGGTTTCATCCCGCTCGGCATCGCCGTGCTCACCGTATCCGACACCCGCACGATGGAGGACGACAAGTCCGGCCAGACGCTGGTCGACCGCATCACCGACGCGGGCCATCAGGTCAAGGCACGCGCCATCGTCACCGACGACAAGGCAAAGATCGCCGACCAGGTGAAGGCCTGGACGCTCGACGCGGAGATAGACGTCGTGATCACCACCGGCGGCACTGGCTTCACCGGCCGCGACGTTACCCCGGAAGCGCTGGAGCCGCTGTTCGAAAAACGGATGGACGGGTTCTCCGAAGTCTTTCACCGGATCTCCTACGACAAGATCGGCACATCGACGATCCAGTCACGCGCCACGGGCGGCGTCGCCAACGCCACTTTCATCTTCGTGCTCCCAGGCTCTCCCGGCGCCTGCAAGGATGCCTGGGACGGCATCATCAAGGCGCAGCTCGACTATCGCCACATGCCCTGCAATTTCGTGGAAATCATGCCGCGGCTCGACGAGCATCTGCAGCGGACGAAGAGCTGATTTGGGTCAGGCGCCTCTTGCCGCAGCGACCCAGGCGGGGATCATCTCGCTCGTCAGCCTGATCGTCTTCTCGGCCTTGGCAAGCACTTCCAGCGACATGCCCGACTTCGCCACCGAGATCGCATGGCGTTTGGGCACCAGCAATCCATATTCCAGCGGCGGCACGGCGCGGCCGATGCGTTTGAAGAACGGCCGGCGATAATTGCGCGCCGGCGAGAAGCGGGCCGACTGCTTCTGCACCGCGAGATGTTCCGCCACCTCGTCGATCCAGCCGCTCTGAGGGCGGGCGCCGGGCTCCAGCAGCATCAGCCATTCACCGCGGGCGCTGCGCAGCACATCCTTGATATCCCAATGGGTGTGGAAACGGCAGCCGGCCGCATCCGCAACGCGGGACGAGCCATCGCGCGAGGCGTGATCGAGAATGATCACGTCACTCACAAGGCCCTCCACTGCGGCGGAGACGAGAATCGAAAGCGTTTGCGCCAGTTCAGCTTCCTGGTCGCGGCATTCCATCAGGACAGTCAGCATGATTGACCCTTATCGCATTGCACAAGCGCTTGCCAACAGCGCATCAAAGTTTGTTCTTGCAATGTTCTCATTTAAGGGGTAGGAATTTAATCATCAGGTGCGGGAATGATCCCGCCAGGAGCCCCTTATGAACGAGCTGTCCCATTTGAGGCAGGGAGCATTCGCGCCCGCCCATACGGCAGATATTGCCGATGCACTGGTTCAATCGTCCGGTTTGAGGATCGAGATCGACCGACGCCGGGGCCGTGGCGCGGGCCTGAACCCGAGCGGACGCTTCGAGGAAGAGCGGCGCGAGGCATTCGACGACGGCTGGCAGACGCTCGAGGAGCTGGAAGCCTTCCGCACCGAAGTGCAGGTCGAGAAGCCGAAGACGGCGATTACCCGCAACGATTCTCCCGATATCGGCTTCGACCGTTCGATCAATCCCTATCGCGGCTGCGAGCATGGCTGCATCTATTGCTTCGCCCGCCCGACCCACAGTTTCATGGGCCTATCGCCGGGGCTCGATTTCGAATCGAAACTGTTCGCCAAACCGGATGTGCCGCGTCTTCTGGAACGGGAGTTGAGCAAGCCAGACTATAAGGTAAGAGCGATGGCGATTGGCACCAATACCGATCCCTACCAGCCGATCGAGCGGGAATGGCGTATCATGCGCCAGATCCTCGAAGTGTTGCACAAGGCCAATCATCCGGTTGCGATCGTCACCAAGTCGGCTCTGATCATGCGCGACATCGATATTCTCGCCGACATGGCCTCCAAGGGTCTCGCCAAGGTCGGCATATCGGTGACGACGCTGGACAGAAAACTTGCCCGCACGATGGAGCCGCGCGCCTCGACACCTGCAAAGCGGCTGGAAGCGATCAAGGCCTTGACCGATGCCGGCATCCCGACCGCCGTCATGGCCTCGCCGATCATTCCGGCGCTGAACGACCACGAGATCGAGCGGATTCTTGACGCCGGCCATGCGGCGGGTGCGACGGAGGCAAGCTATGTGCTCTTGCGCCTGCCGCTGGAGGTGGCCCCGCTCTTCCGCGACTGGCTGCTACGCAACTATCCGGATCGCTACCGGCACGTCATGTCGCTGGTCCGTTCGATGCGCGGCGGCAAGGATTACGATGCCGAGTTCGGCAAGCGGATGAAGGGCGCCGGACCCTATGCCTGGCAGATCAGCCGCCGGTTCGAGATGGCGACGAAGCGGCTGGGCATGACCCGCCGCGGCATGCCGCTGCGCGACGACCTGTTCCTGCGGCCGAATGGCGGCGGCATCCAGTTGTCGCTTCTCTGAGCCAGGAGGAGCGCCCCGGACGGGGCATCTGAGGGACGAGGAGCGGTGAGCGAATCGTCCAAGAGGAACAAGGTGGCATCTGCCATGATCCATTCTGTTCTCGTCATTCAAATTCGACTTCGTTCTCGGCAAGGTTACCCGCCTCCCTTGCCCGCCGAGAACGCTGCCCCGAGCCCACCGCGTTCCCCGGTGGACAGCGAAGCCGCACTCGCTGTCGGGGCTTGCAGGAGATCGGGACGGCGTGCGAACCTGCCGCCATGTTGGTTCGCACGTCGCCCGATTCTCCTGCGCTTTTCGACGCCATACCGATCGTGTGCGATTTCAGCCTGGAACTCGCCGCGCGCGACGCCGGACACTGGCCGGTCGCCGGCACCGATGAGGCCGGCCGCGGACCATTGGCCGGCCCGGTCGTTGCAGCCGCCGTCATCCTCGATCCGGAAAATATTCCAACCGGCCTCAACGATTCCAAGCAATTGACGATTCTCCAGCGGGAGACGCTGTTCGAGGCGATCATGGCGACGGCGCATGTCTCGATCGCCGCATCCGGTCCCCGTCATATCGACGAGCGCAACATCCTGCGCGCCAGCCTCGACGCCATGCGCCGCGCCGTCGCCGGCCTCTGCGCGCCACCTGCCCTCGTCCTCGCCGACGGCCGTGACGTACCACGCGGGCTCACCTGCCGGGGCCAGGCCGTCATCAAGGGTGATAGCCGCTCCGTCTCGATCGCCGCCGCCTCGATCATCGCCAAGGTCACCCGCGACCGCATGATGGCCCGCGCCGGCGCGGTCTATCCCGCCTATGGTTTCGAGAAACACGCCGGCTACGGCACCAAGCAGCATCGCGACGGCATCGACGCCCACGGCCCCTGCTCGCTGCATCGGATGAGTTTTCGGCCGCTACGCAAGGATGTGTCAGTCGAGGGGTAGCAGCCATCTCACCGGAGATGGCGTAGAATTCAACGCCGCCGACGCCCAGCGTGACGAGCGCACCGCATTGCTATAGTGGAAGCGGTCGTCCCCAGTGATCAATGCTGCGCAGGCGCAAAGCCGCGTCCCGGCTTTACGCACCGGCCAAGGAGAAACAAGATTATCAAGATAATGGTATTGCTGCACGCCGCCGTTGGCATGGGCTGGCAGTCTCCTCCTAAAGGAACCAGCCTGAAGACGCTGGGCGAAGCCGAAGAACAGGGTTTCATCCTCATCCGCGGGGAATTTCAGAAACGACAGTTCCGACTGACGAAAAAGGGTGCCGAACACGTCGATCTCGACAGGCGACGCCTGGAGGCTCGCAGGTCGTAAAAGATCGCGTCACGATGAAGAGCGGCCGCGGTCCAAGCATCCGATTTTGCAGATAAAAAAAGCCGGGATTTTGCGACTTAAACTGACCGAAGCAATCAGTTGAGGCACGTCTGAACCTCGCCGACCATATCCACCTCCATTTGGGCGCCGATATCGTCAGGTTGGAGATTTGCATGGGCTCGAAGGTTTAGCGTCGCGGGCCAGAGTATCGTAAGCGATCTAAACAGCTTTGCGGCTTTCGACCAGACGCACCGCCTGCGTCGTCTCGCCCGCCACCGGCCTCGTCCGGCATTTCGGCTACGGCACCAGACAGAACTGCTAATACGTGGATCATCATGCCCCCCTGGTCGCTCCCGCAAATGAGCTTTCGGCCGTTGAGGAAGGTGGCGGCGGAGGGGTGATGTCAGCGACCGCTGGACCTGTTCCAGCGCCCACTTCTGCTATATTCCGGAAGGCAACACCGGCCGTCGCGCTCACGACCGCCATTCGTCTATAAATGCGTGATCAACTAATGATACTAGCCGTGGAAGGGTAGGCCCAGATTGATTTCCTCATTCCTCAAGCCGTTCACAAGCGCCGTTCTCATCACGGCTTTGTCTTGCTCGTCTGCGCTGGCGCTAAGTTGTGAAACGGACGTTTCTAACTTCGAATACACGGACGATAGGCCCGCAATATTCAATTTCGGCACGAGAGCGGACGTAGACAAGGCTTATTCGAAGCTGGCAGAAACCGTCGGGTCGCTGGATATATATCCCAAACCGACGGTCTTTTTCACCAAAGGCTACGATAAACTAACCCAATACAACTGTTCTGGCGACAAATGCAGTTCCCAGGATATCGGCGAGGGCTTCAGCATCTGCGTCGCAAGCCCCAGAAGTCCCGGGGAATCCTGTTATCCGCTTGCCGTCGTTTACAATAATAAGATGTATTGCCTGCTTTATCCGGGGACCGGGTCGTCCGACGTGGGAACATCAGACGGGCCGTACATTCCTTTCGCCGGCCTCAATTCGAAATAAGAAGCGACCTAGATCTTCCCTAAACGAACAGTGCGAAGCTGATTTTCCATCAGCAGTCACTGCACTCTAGCAAAACAAAAAAGCCGGGCGTCTCCACCCGGCTTTCTCAATTCCATACCTGACCGAACAGATCAGTTCAGGCGCGACTGAACCTTGGCGACGCCGTCCTTGAAGAGAGCGTTCTGCGTCGTCTTGTCGGCCTTCGAGGCAATGACCTTTTCGGCGGCGGCGATCGCAATGTCGACTGCGGCGGCACGGACGGCACCGATGGCGTCGGCTTCGGCCTGCTTGATCTTCTGCTCGGAGAGCGCATTGCGGCGGGCGACGAATTCCTCGGTCTTCTGACGGGCTTCTTCCGTCAGGGCCGCGGCTTCGCGTTCAGCTGCAGCGACGATCTGGGCGGCGTCAGCTTCGGCTTCCTTGCGCTTCTTCTGGTATTCGGCGAGCAGGGCCTGGGCTTCTTCGCGCAGGCGCTTGGCTTCGTCGAGTTCCTGGCGGATGTTGTCGGCGCGCGCGTCGAGCGACTTCGCCAGCATGCCCGGTACCTTCACATAGACCAGGATGGCGAGGAAGATGACGAGCGCGACGAGCGTAAAGAAAGTTGCGTCGAATGCCATGGTGATCAGGCTCCCGTCTTGGCCGCCGCGACGGCAGCCTTGATGTCGTCACCGGTCGCCTTGCCGCCGATCAGCTGATCGACGATGGCGGATGCGGTGTCCTCGGCGATCTGGCCGACCTCGGTGAATGCCTTGGCCTTGATCTCGCCGATGCGGGCTTCCGCAGCTGCCAGCTTCTCGGCCAGTTCCGCTTCGATCGCGGTGCGATCGGCGATGGCCTTGGTCTTGGCGGCTTCGCGGGCGGTCTCGGCAATGCCGTGGGCCTTGGAGCGGGCGGCAGCCAGTTCCTTTTCATAGGTCTCGACGGCAGCGTCGGCCTCGGCCTTCATGCGGCCGGCCTCTTCGAGGTCGCGGGCGATGCGGCCCTGGCGGTCCTCGATGATGCCACCGACGCGCGGCACGATGATCTTCTTCATGACGAAGTAGAAGATGCCGAAGGTAATAGCGAGCCACAGAAGCTGCGATGCAAAGAAGGATGAGTCGAGCGGCGGGAACGGACCACTACCGTGCTCGTCGCCGTGGGCGACACCGGTTTCGGTATGCACTTCGCCAGCCGGGGCAGCATGCGGATCGGTCGCCGGAGCGGCGCCCGGTGCTGCAGGCGTTTCAGGAGCGGCCGGCGCGGTCTGCGCATGTGCCGAAGTCACGAACATCATCACCTCCAGGTGAGTTCCAAATGCGAAGGATCACGGCGCGCGTCGAACGGCCGTGATCCGAAGTCCAGGTCCGATATTAGACCACGAACAGGAGGAGCAGGGCTACGAGCAGCGAGAAGATGCCCAGAGCTTCCGTAACGGCGAAGCCGAAAACCAGACGGCCGAACTGGCTGTCAGCGGCAGACGGGTTGCGCAGGGCGCCAGAGAGGTAGCTGCCGAAGATGTTGCCGAGGCCGAGAGCCGTGCCGGCCATGCCAAAGCAAGCCAGACCTGCGCCGATGAACTTTGCTGCTTCCGCTTCCATGATGAACTCCTTGAATGGGTGTTGCGGCTGATGACTGACGCCTCAGGACGCCAATGGTGGTTATCCTTAGTGCCCGCCGGGGTGAACTGCGTCGTTCAGGTACATGCAGGTGAGTACCGCGAAGACGTAGGCCTGGAGGAAGGCGACGAGGAATTCGAGACCCGTCAGGGCGACGGCCATGGCGAGCGGCAGGATTGCGCCGCCAATGCCGAGTGCGCCGAGTGCTCCGAGCGAGCCGACAAAGCCCGCGAACACTTTCAGGGTGATGTGGCCGGCCAGCATGTTCGCGAAAAGACGAACGGAGAGCGAGATCGGACGCGACAGGAAAGAGATGATTTCGATGGCGACGACCAGCGGCAGAAGCGCGCCGGGAACACCGCTCGGCACGAACAACTTCAGGAAGCCGAGGCCGTGCTTGTAGAAACCGTAGACCAACACCGTGCCGATGACGAGCATGGCCAGCGCGAAAGTGACGATGATCTGGCTGGTGACGGTGAAGAAGTAAGGGAACATGCCGATCATGTTGGCGGTCAGCACGAACATGAACAGCGAGAAGACCAGCGGGAAGAACTTCATGCCATGGCTGCCGGCGCCTTCGCGCAGCATGTTGGCGATGAATTCATAGGACATCTCAGCGACGGACTGGGCGCGCGTCGGGATGAGGCTGCGCGAAGAAGTCGCGAAATAAAGGAAGCCGGCGGCGCAGGCCACGGTCGCAGTCATGAACAGGGAGGCGTTGGTGAAGGAGAGATCGACGCCGCCGATCTCGATCGGAACGATCTTGCTGATCTGGAACTGATGGATCGGATCGTTTGCCACCGTCTACCCTCTTTCATATGCCGCCCTTCGGCGGCTCAATTCAATATGGAAACAGGCTAGTGCCCGCTTCCCTTCCCGTCCTCGTCGCTCCGCTTCTCAAAGACCGGCGGCTGCGCCACCTTGCCCACAGAGCGAAGGACGTTCAAAACGCCTGCACAGAAACCAAGGAGAAGAAGAACGATCATCCCCCACGGCGACGTGCCGACAAGATAGTCCAAGCCATAACCCAGAACCGCGCCAACCGCGATGGCCGAGATGAATTCGGAGGAAATCTTCAAGCCGAGGGCCATGCCCTTGCGACTTTCTTCAGATTGCGCGTCCCGCTTCGCCTCTGCCGCCTCTTCAGCCTTCCTGTCCGCCAATTCGGCCGACAGGCGCTTCCGGCGCTCGTCCAGACCATCGCCACGGTCATCCATCTGTCGCATCCTCCACCACCGGCCGCTCCCGTCCGGCTGAGCCAGACCACGGTTAGCGAGGGATTTCGCGCCTTCCGGCCCGTCTTTCAAGTCGCGCGCAACATAGTTTTGAGCGCCTTGCTAGTCAAGGCGTTCGGCATGCTTCATCCAAGGTTAATTAGGATAGGGAATTCAGCGGCTTAATGCCCGCTTACAGGCACCGGCGCTAAAACCGGTGCGGGAATCGGCGGCACGGGGGTGCGTGTATCAGCTCCAACCACCACCATAGGTACGGTAGAAGACATGCAGGCCGATGCGGCCGACCTTCTTCATCGTGCGCGCCCAGTTCGGCCGGACATAGACGGCATGGTAATGGGTGGAGGAACCGACTTCCGGCAGCCAGATCTTGCCGGCTGTGGTCGCCATCGCAACCTCCTTGGCCGTTTCCCAATGTTCCTGGGAGCGGATGCGGTCCTTGATGTTGTCGCAGGCGAAGGAGAACTGGCAACGGTTGCGCCAATCCTCGTTCTGGTAGACCACGTCGCAGATCGTGCTCGGATAAGCGGGATTGCGGACCCGGTTGAGGATGACCTGGGCGACAGCCGCCTGCCCTTTCACGGATTCGCCGCGCGCCTCGAAATAGATGCCCGAAGCGAGACATTGCTGCTGCTTGGGCGAGAAGGAATCCTCCGGCAGCGGGTTTGCGGCCCAGGCATGGTCTTCCGGCCCGATCGGCGGGATGAAGCGACCGGCATTCGGCTTGCCGAGAATCGCATCGAAGGGCGACTGGCGGGAGAAGTCAGGCTTCGGTGAAGCGTAGGCGGTCGCCAGGATGTCCGCCTGGTCATTGGTGACGAGGTCGGCGATCATCGGCGCAAGGCCCGGTTCCTTGATCTCATCCTTGCGGAAATAGAATTCGGCGAGTTCGACCGGCTGCTGGTCGTTGTCCGACTTGACGAAGGCCGTCATGTCCTCGTCGCCCGTGACCGGTGCCAGAAGTGCGGGCGTCGTGAGCGAGCTCGAGCGCTCCAGCACGGAGCCGGCGGAAAAGGCTCTCGGCGGCAGCATCGGCTCGACGGCAACGACGCGGCCCTTCTTCTGGCCGCGGTTGACGCGGTCCTCGTCAGGTGTCTCTTCGCCAGGCTTGGTCTTGCCGGTCAGCGCCAGCTTCTCGCCATCCGGCATCGCGATGCCGGCATCGCCACCAAGGATATCGGCGCCGCCCGGGAAGGCCAGCGAGGCGGTGTGCAGGGAACCGGCGGGCGACTGGGTGATCACCATCCGCCAGCGGTCGGCCGAGCCGTTTACTCCATTAAGAAGGTCGGTCAGGTCGCCCTGAGATGGGACGGCGGGAAAAGCGAGCCACGAGGCAAGACCCAGAAGGGCCGGTGCGGCCAACCTGTCCCAACGCGGCAGGGACCTCTTACGCAGAACTCTCTTCGGACGCAAAACGGCAACTCCACAAGGCAAGGACGGCTAACGACTATGCCTTGAGAGTGAATCATTAACCTTGATGAGCGGTTAACGCCGAGGGGGAAAGCCTTGCCCGGCAGGCTTGTTCAGCACACGCGCACTTAACAAGACCGTGAATGTTGCTTTGAGGACACGCCAGAGTGGGGTCGGCCGGGCTCGCTTTTAACGATCGGCCTAAATGATGACGTGGGAGCCGAGTTCGACCACGCGGTTGGTCGGCAGGTGGAAATAATCCGAAGGATCGGTTGCCGTGTTGGCCATGGCGATGAACAGACGGTCCTGCCACATGGGCATGCCGGACGCCGCATCCGGCACCAACTTGCGACGGCCGAGATAGAAGGAGGTCGACATGATGTCGAACTTGAAGCCGGTCTTGCGCAGATAGGCGAGCGCTTGCGAAACGTTGTGCGACTGCATGAAGCCGAAGCGCAGTTCCACCAGGGTGAAACGCTCGGAAATCTTCTCGACATGATAACGCTGGTCCAGCGAGACGCGCGGCTTGTTGACCGTGCGGATCGTCAGGACGACGTTCTTTTCGTGCAGAACGTGGTTGTGCTTGATGTTGTGCAGCAGGGCGGCCGGCGCGGTTTCCGGATCGCTGGTCAGGAATATCGCGACGCCGGGGACGGAAACCGGGGCATGGTCGCTCTTCTTTTCCACCATGGGCACGAAGGTTGCGAGCGGCACGTCGATGCGGCGTGTCTTTTCGAACAGGATCGCCGTTCCACGCTTCCAGGTCAGCATGATGATGGTGAAGGCGATCGCCATCATCACCGGTACCCAGCCGCCATCATGGATCTTCAGAAGGTTCGCGCCGAGGAAGACGATTTCCAGCGCCAGAAGCGGCGCGAGCGTGGCGATCGCAACCGTCTGTGGCCATTTCCATTTCAACCGGACGAATTCGAAGGCCATTAGCGTGGTGACCACCATCGCGCCGGTGACGGAAATACCGTAGGCGGTGGCCAGCGCTTCCGAGCTTTCAAAGCCGAGCACGAGCGCGATGACGCCGATCAAGAGCAGCGTGTTGACGCCAGGCAGGAAGATCTGCCCGGTATTGGTCTCGGAGGTGAAGAGGATCTGCATGCGCGGCAGGTAGCCGAGATGGATCGCCTGACGCACCAGCGAGAAGGCGCCGGTGATGACCGCCTGGCTGGCGATGATGGTGGCGGCGGTCGCGAGAATGACGACCGGCAGCAGCGCCCATTCGGGGAACATCAGGTAGAAGGGATCGCTCATCGCTTCCGGGTGCTTTAGCACGAAGGCGCCCTGCCCCAGATAATTGAGCGTCAGCGCTGGGAAAACCAGCAGGAACCACGCCCACTGGATCGGCCGACGGCCGAAATGGCCGAGATCGGCGTAAAGCGCTTCGGCACCCGTGACCGTCAGGAAGACGGCGCCGAGCACGATGATGCCGGCAAAGCCCTCGCGCAGCATGAATTCGATCGCATACCAGGGATTGAAGGCCAGGAGGATGCTGTAGTCATCGGCAATATGCATGACGCCAGCAGCGCCCATGACGATGAACCAGACCGCGGTGATCGGACCGAAGAATTTTGCCACCGCGCCGGTGCCCTTTGACTGGATGGCGAAAAGTGCCACGAGAATGACGACGGAGATGGGCAGAACGGCGCTGTCGAGTGCCGGCGTCACCAGTTTCAGACCTTCGACGGCGGAAAGAACAGAGAGGGCGGGCGTGATCATCGCGTCGCCGAGAAAGAGCGCCGCGCCGATCAGGCCGAGCAGCATCAGCATGGCGCGCTGGCTTTTGGATGCCTTGGTGAGAAGTGCAAGCAGCGACAGCGTGCCACCTTCGCCGTCATTGTCTGCGCGAAGCAGGAAGAGGACGTATTTGATCGTGACGATCACCGTCAGCGTCCAGATCATCAGCGAGATCAGGCCGATGATTTCCACATGGGTCACGCCGTCATTGGCGATCGGCTTCAACGCCTCGCGGAATGCGTAGAGCGGGCTCGTGCCGATATCGCCATAGACGACGCCGACCGACCCGAGTGCCAGGGCAAACAGGCTGTGCGTCCGCGTCTTTTCAGCTGCGTGATGTTCTGCGGGATGACCCATATGTTATCCGGCGCGAGGCCGGCCTTTCCAGCGGAAAAAGGGGATTATGCGGAGAGCTGCATGCGGTTGCGGGCAGGCGATCTTCCGGAATGCTATGCGACGAGGCTGCGTAGTCTTCATGTTCGGTCGGCGTCTTCGGCCCCTCGCCTGAATGCGGCGGAAGAGTTCGCTGGCTATCGACCTGTCGTCAGCGCGAGGCGCCTATAAAGTGCGCTTTTGCTGAAAGCAAGCGCAGGATTGCATGCCTCACCTGCCGAAAACACAAGGGCTGAGGGCGTTTTCAGACGAAACACGCAACCGGTGAAAAGCCTCGCAAGCACAGTGGCTCATATTCATGTGACAGTCCGGGCGAAAGGCCGCGAGGCCCCCTGCCATATTCTATTCGAAGACGATGGAAGGCGCCTTGCGGCGCGAACCCTGCGAGAGCTGCGCCCAGACCTGGGCTGCGATGTCCTTGTAGATCTTCGAGATTTCATGCTCCGGATCGGCGTGGACGATCGGGTCGCCAAGGTCGGAACGCTCGCGGATGTCCATGGTCAGCGGCACTTCGCCGAGGAAGGGAACCGCGATGCGATCAGCCTCGGCCCGGGCACCGCCATGGCCGAAGATGTCGTAGCGCTTGCCAGTATCGGGCGCGAGGAAATAGCTCATGTTCTCGACGATGCCGAAAAGCGGAACCTCGACCTTTCTGAACATGGTGACCGCCTTGCGGGCATCGATGAGCGCCAGATCCTGCGGCGTCGAGACAATGACGGCGCCGGCCAGCGGTACCTGCTGGGCCATGGTCAGCTGGGCGTCACCCGTGCCCGGCGGCATGTCGACCACGAGAACATCAAGATCGCCCCAGGCGACTTCGCGCAGCATCTGCAAAAGCGCCGACTGGACCATCGGGCCGCGCCAGATCATCGCGGTTTCCTCGTCGACGAGAAAACCCATGGACATGGCCTTGAGGCCGTAGTTTTCCATCGGCTTGATCAGGCGGCCATCGATCTGTTCCGGCCGGCCGGAAAGCTTCAACAGGCGGGGCACGGACGGGCCGTAGATGTCGGCATCGAGAATGCCGACGCGCAGACCATTGGCTTTCAGGCCAAGGGCGAAATTGACCGCGGTCGTCGACTTGCCGACCCCACCCTTGCCCGATGCGACGGCAATGATCGCGCCGACGCCCGGTACGCCGGCCTTCACATTGGCCGGGCCGCGGCCCTGGCCGGGACCGCCGGCGGGCGCATGCTGGTGACCGTGCGAATGACCATGAGCGGCCGCAGGTGTCGGCTGCGGCGCCTGGGATTGCGCCTGCGGAGAGGCCTTGCGGTCGGCAGTCAGGGTGACGAGCGCGCCTTTGACGCCGGGAATAGATGTCACCGTCTTTTCCGCCGCAAGCCGCAGCGGCTCCAGCTGCTGGGCGCGGTCGGCCGGTACGGTGATCGAGAAATAGACCTTGGCATCGGAGATGAAAACGTCCGACACCATCTTGAGCGACACGATATCGCCTTCAAGATCGGGCCCCCGGACCTTGCCGAGCGCTGCGAGCACCTGGTCCTTGGTCACATCAGACATGTCGAACTCCTCATTCCTTACCCTTGGGTCCTGCCCGTGAGGCGCATCTCGCTTCGATCCGCCTTCAATCTTATTGCCGCTATATAGGAGTTGGCATGGGTAGGGAGCAAGACGGGCGAAGAGCAAGACAAGGCCGGAGCCAATAAAGATTAAAGCCGCCGTCCGGTCGGCTGCCATGGGGCGCACTGACCGGACGACGGCTTTTGCTTCGTTACGCCTCTTGGGGCGCTTTTTTCAGTCCCCTCTGGACCTGGCTCTATAGGAAGCACGAAACATGCCACACGGGAAGAGCCTGCTTTTGCCCAGGAAAAAGACATTTTCTCACTGCCTGCGGCTGCATAACGCGGCACCCTGGTGCCGCAACCACAAGCTTCATGCCCAAATCTTGGACAAACAACCTGTCGCTTACTTGATAAGCCCGACGCGCAGGGCCTTGGCCACGGCCTGGGTGCGGTTGACGGTGTCGAGCTTCTTGGCGGCACGGTTGAGGTAATGATTGACCGTATGCTCCGAGAGACCGAGGATATCGGCGATCTCCGCACTGGTCTTGCCGGCGGCGGTCCAGTTGAGACAATCGGTCTCGCGCTCGGTCAGGACCTCGCCGGGGCGGATGTCCGCCTTGCGGAAGTCCGCCAGCCGCTCGTAGACATGAGCCGAGACATACATCAGCTCCATCATCTGCTGGACCGACGGGACGGGACGCGTGCCGCCGAAAGCGATGGCTCCGCGCTTGCCGGTAGCATCGTGAACGGGGAAATAGGCACCGCGGGCGATGCCGAAGCGGCCGAAAATCTCGCGGAGATTGGCGTTGCTCTCCGCCGGACGGTCGTTCTCGAGATCGAAGATGAAGGGCAGCGTCGAACGGCGAAGATGCTGCAGCACGAAGCTCGTCTTGCCGAGCCCTTCACGATCGAAGAGTGCGGTCAGTTCGGCCGGCCAGTTGGTGATGATCGTGTTGCCGGCGAGCTCCATCGCGGTCGGCGGCGGCAGGTTCAGTACCATGAATGTCCGGAAGTCATAGAACTCCGTCAGTTTCTTCATGAAGCGAAAGACGTCGAATTGCGTGTCGAGACCCGAGAGCTCCCCGACATCTACACCAAAGCCAGACAGTTCAGCGGCTTTTTCCGTTTTGGACATCTGCTACTTCTTTGTTCCACCGCGTGAGGTGATGCGCCCGTTAAGGCTCGAATCGATAGGGGGATCTTCGATAGAAATCTAGCAGGAGATGAGAGAAAAGTTGCAAGCTCTTTTCCTTCTCCCGTATGGAGTGCCTCGTGGACTGCAAGCTTCCACTTGAGACTTGAAAGAGATGTTAATTTCTACGGCCACCCCGTCGAAGATGCTGACATTTTATCGCTTTTAATCGGATTCGCAGCTTTGCGCATCTCTGTTGACCATTTTCCTGGGGATGACATCTTGTCAGCCCATCCGCCGAGCCCTGCCAGGCACAGCGGAAAAACATAGGCGAGGAAAAAATGACGACTGTCCACCGCTTCGAAGGCACCATCCTGTCGCACGCCCCATGCGAACTCGGCGAGGGGCCGAGCTTTGAGATGGAAACCAATACGCTCTGGTGGTTCGACATTCTCGGCAAGGCGCTGCACGAACTGAAGATGGACGGAATGACGGAGACTGTCTATCCTTTGCCTTTCATGGGAAGCGTCATTGCCCGCATTGACGACGCGCGCCAGCTGATCGCCAGCGACAAGGGCCTGTTCATCCGCAACCGGGCAACGGGCGAGCTGTCGCTTCATTGCGAACTGGAGCCCGGCAAGCCGGAGAACCGCTCCAATGACGGCCGGGTGCATGTCTCGGGCAGCCTGTGGATCGGCACGATGGGCAAGACCGCACCGGATGGCGCCGGCGCGATCTATCACGTCGCCAAAGGAAAGGTGACGAAACTGTTCGACAGGATCAGCATCTCCAACTCGATCTGCTTCTCGCCGGATGGCGCCACCGCCTATTTCGTCGATACCCGCGCCAACAAGCTGATGAAGGTCGCGGTCGATCCGGCGACGGGCCTGCCGATCGGTGAACCGTCGATCTTCGTCGATGGCAGCAAGGATCCGGGCGGCATCGATGGTTCGGTCTGTGACGGTGAAGGCCACATATGGAACGCCCGCTGGGGAGAGGCCGCGCTCGACCACTACGATACCGACGGAAAGCTGATCGAGCGTTACGCGCTGCCGGCCAAGCGCACGACCTGCCCCGCCTTCATCGGCGGCGGCCGCATCGCCGTCACGTCCTCCTGGGAAGGACTGGACGAAGCTGGCCGCGCGGAAGATCCGAAGGCCGGGAACCTGTTTGCGGTCACGACCGGCGCACAAGAAAAATACGAATTTTCATACCGGCTCTAACTCCCGGCAAGCCGGGCGTATCCGCGCCAAAACGGCACAGATACGCCTAATAAATCAGCAGGATCCTGGAACGAAACCTCTTCTGTCGTTGTTTGCCTATCGAAGCCCGCGGTGAGAACACAAGAAACAGACCGCGTGCCGAGCTGAACGACAAGAACAAACAGAAGAGGCAGGATCCCATGAAAAAGACCCTTGGAGCACTCGTAGCCGCAGCTCTCATGACATCGACCGCGCTTGCACCCGCATTCGCACAGTCGAACAATAGCGGCGCCAGCCCGGCAACGCCCACAGCCCCGACGGCACCGGCCGAACCGAAGGGCATGGCCCCGGCACCGTCGGCCAATTCCGACATGCCGGCAACCGGTGACGCCGCTTATCTGACCCAGCAGTCGGAAACGCAGGTGAGCGCCAATGATTACATCGGCAAGCAGATCTACAATTCCAACAATGAGAGCATCGGTGATGTGAACGATCTCATTCTGGAAGAAAACGGCGGCATCGTCGCTGCCGTGGTCGGCGTCGGCGGTTTCCTCGGCATCGGCGAAAAGGATGTCGCCTTGCCGATGGACAAGATCAGCATGGCCCGTGACGCAGAGAACAACAATGAAGTGCGTCTGACCACGACCGAAACGGCCGAAGCCCTGCAGGCTGCTCCGGAATTCAAGACCTTGGGTGATCAGCAGGCCGGCACGGATGCGACCACAACGTCGTCCACGACGTCCGAACCGGCCGCTCCTGCGACCCCGGCAACGCCATCCACTGGCGGCGACACGAACTCGTCGACGGCTCCCGCGAAGTAAGCCTGGAACGAGTGGATCATCGCCGATGGCGAGACTGATGAGGGGCGGTGCTGCGGCACCGCCCCTTCTTCGTTTCCTACAAAAGGGAACAGAGGCGTAGCGCGTCGTAGATCGCCGCATGGATATTGCGGCTCGACACGGCATCGCCGATCCGCACCAGATCGAAGCTCCCGCTTTCATTCTTCCCGGCCAGGGGCGGCTGACGCGCAATCAGAGCCCCGTAGTCGACCGCGCCGAGATTTCTGGATGACGGTTTGAGTTCCAGAAACAGATCCGCATTCGCCTGGGTCCCATGCTCGACAACCACCTGGGCGACGCGCCGCTCGACGGTGGCATCGGAGTAATCCGAGCCCAGCACGGCTGTCAGGCCGTTTCCCTCGCGGCGGACGGATTTCAGCTGTGTGTTGATGGTCACCGTCACCTGTTTTTCGGCAAAGGCCTTGGCATAGGGCACATGGTTCATGCCGCCCATCTCAGGCGCGAAGAAGCGTTCGGGCGAGACGAGTTCCAGCTCGGCACCCGATGCCGCGATCACTTCCGCAGCACTCATGCCCGGATGGCCACCATTGTCGTCGAACAGCAATACCGGACCCGACGGCTTGACCGCACCGGCCAGGATATCCCAGCTGCTGGTTACCAGATCTTCGCCCGCATCCAGCTCCGGCACCTGGGCGAAGCCGCCGGTCGCGACGACCACCAGATCCGGCTCGAGCGCCAGAACATCCGCGCCCTCGGCATAGACATCATAGCGGATCTCGACGCCGAGGCGTTCGAGTTCGGCAAGTCGCCAGTCGACGATGCCGACCATTTCCTTACGGCGCGGGTTGCGGATCAGGAGATTGACCTGGCCGCCGGCCTCGCCCGTCGCCTCCAGCACGGTCACGGCATGGCCGCGCTCGGCAAGCACACGCGCCGCCTCCAGTCCCGCCGGGCCGGCTCCGACCACGACGGCGCGGCGAGCCTTTTCGGCAGGTGCGATATCATGGGGAATGAGCGCTTCGCGGCCGGTTGCCGCATTGTGAATACAAAGCGCCTCGCCGCCCTCGTAGATTCGATCGAGACAGTAGGTGGCGCCGACGCAAGGGCGGATGCGAGCCTCTTCCCCGCGCATGATCTTCCTGACGATATGCGGGTCGGCGATATGAGCGCGGGTCATGCCGACCATGTCGAGCTTGCCCTCGGCGATCGCGTGACGGGCGGTCGCGACATCGGCGATGCGGGCGGCATGGAAGACCGGGAATTTCGTCGCCGCCCTCACCTCTCCGGCGAAATCGAGATGCGGCGAGGCGCGCATGCCCTGGATCGGGATGACATCGTTCAGCGAGGCGTCGTGGTCGATATGGCCGCGGATGACATTGAGAAAATCGACATTGCCCGAGGCCACCAGCCGGCGGGCGATCTCTATCCCCTCCTCCTTCGACAGGCCCTTCTCCCAGTCCTCATCCGCCACCATGCGGATGCCGACGATGAAGTCAGGCCCGACGGATTTGCGGATTGCCGTCAGCACCATGTCGGAGAAGCGCATGCGGTTTTCCAAGGGTCCGCCGAACTCATCCTCGCGGCGATTGGTGGCGGGTGACCAGAACTGGTCCATCAGGTGGCCATAGGCCTCGATCTCAATCCCATCGAGGCCGCCTTCCTGCATGCGGGCTGCGGCATCGGCATAGTCGGCGACGATCCGCTCGATGTCCCAGTCTTCCATTTCCTTCGGAAAGGCGCGATGGGCGGGCTCACGGATCGGCGACGGTGCCAAGACCGGCAGCCAGTTGCCCTTGTTCCAGTTGGTGCGCCGACCGAGATGGGTGAGCTGGATCATCACCGCCGTGTCGTGCTCGTGACAGTCGTCAGTCAGCTTCTTCAGCCACGGCACGATCTCGTCCTTGTAGGCCAAGAGGTTGCCGAAGGCGGGCGGGCTGTCGGCCGAGACGCTGGCCGAGCCTGCCGTCATGGTCATGGCGATGCCGCCCTTGGCCTTTTCCAGATGGTAGAGCCGGTAGCGATCCTTCGGCATTCCGTCCTCGGAATAAGCCGGTTCATGGGCGGTCGACATGATGCGGTTCTTGAGCCGCAGATGCTTGAGCTGAAACGGCTGCAGCAGGGGGTCGTTGGATGTCGACATCGGAAGGTCTCGCGCCAGCAAAAGACCCATCATCGCGCAGGCGACAAATCATGGCGAGGACCAGACGCGTCGCGGACTATCCGCCATGCGCCGTCGAGCCGCCCTTGGCCGCGTTAGGACCGGACGATAACGAACGGCTAGATGCGCTCGATCATCATGAAGTCGTGGTAGTGCTCGTGGAGATAATGCAGGGTCGAAGCCCCGTCCTTGGGCCTGCCGTAGTGAAAGCCCTGCCCCATACCGCAGCCGAGGGCGCGCAGCATCTCGACATCGGCTTTCTCCTCGATGCCTTCGGCGACCACTTCGAGGTCGAGCCCCTGGCACATGGCGATGATGGCGCGGACGATATGTTCGGAGGCCCGATCCGACGTGATGCGGGAAATGAAGGCGCGGTCAATCTTCACCTTGTCGAAGGTGAAATCGCGAAGGCGCCCGAGGCTCGACTGGCCGGTACCGAAATCGTCGAGCGAGATGCGCACGCCCTTCTGCCTCAGGTCGGAGATGATCCGCTCCGCCGTGTCGGCCGAGGTCATAACCGCCGTCTCGGTAATCTCCAGTTCCAGACGCCGGGGATCAAGGCCGACGCGCGACAGGGTCGAGAGGATATTGCCCGAGGTCCCCGGATCCATCAGCTGGGCGGAGGACAGGTTGAAGGACAGAAAGAGCTCGCGCGGCCAGGACAGCGCAGCCTCGGCCGCCTTGCGCAGCAACGTATCCGACAGTGCGTCGATGAAACCGCGTTCCTCGGCAAGCGGCACGAAGGTGGCCGGCGAGACCTGGCCGAGATCCGGATCACGCCAGCGTGCGAGCGCCTCGAAGCCTGCCACCATGCCGTCGCGAATGCGCACGATGGGCTGGAAATGGACGTCGACCGCATCCGAGATGATGGCATGGCGGAGCGCCTGCTCGATCTGCGTTGCGCGTCGCATCTCCTGGGCGATCTCGGTGGAATAGACGGTGATCTGGCCACGGCCGCGGCGCTTTGAGCGGTAGAGCGCCGTCTCGGCACTCTTCAACAGCTCCTCGGACTCTTCCCCGGCAAAGGGATAGATGGCAAAGCCGAAGGAGGCGGAAAGCCGGACATTGCGGTCGCCCAGATCGTAAGGCGCCGACAGCACGTCCTTCATCATCTGGCCGATGCGTTCGGCACCGAGGCGCTCGAAAACGAGCGGCAGGACAAAGGCGAACTCATCGCCGTCATGGCGGGTGACGATGGCGCCGTCCGGAATACAGGCTTTCAGGCGATGGGCCACCTGGCAGAGAATTTCGTCGCCGGCCTCGGAGCCGAAAAGATCGTTGATCGGCTTGAAACCGTCGAGATTGGCGATGCAGATGGTGAAAGGTGCGGGGTCGTCGGCGCGCTCGGCGGCCAGAAGCCGCACCTTGTCACGCAGGCGGTAGCGATTGCCTAGCCCGGTCAGCGGATCGCTGTAGGCCATGGCCTGCAGCTCGTTCTGGCTGACCTGCGGCAATGGGTTGACCGCTGACTTCATGAATATCCCGCCCTCGAATTGCCGGCAGAATGCTTGACAAAGATTAAGAAACCTTGCCGTGCAATGTGGCAGATGTCCTAATCTGCGACGCGCATCGAGTGCTAGGACGCGGCCAGTTCGACGGGTTCTGAAACATCGTCGCCATCGGTCAGGAAGCGCCGGAAGACGGCATCGAGCGCCTCCGGGCTGATCGGCTTCAGGATGACATCATCCATGCCCGCGCCAAAGCAGCTTTCCCGGTCGCGATCGAAGGCCTGGGCCAGCACGCCGACGATCGGGACAGGCGACGAATTGCCTTCCAGCGCCCGGATGGCGGCAGATGCCTCGAAACCGGTGAGTTTCGGCAGCGTCACGTCCATCAGCACCAGGCGCGGCGAATGTTCCCGCCACAGGCGCACGGCCTCCTCGCCATCCACGGCCAGCGCATAACGATAGCCGAAGCTTTCGATGATCTGGGAAAAGACGATCTGGTTCACTTCATTGTCTTCGGCAACGAGGATGTCGATCTGGCGATCGTTCTCCGGCGTGCCCGGATGCCAGTCTTCCGACGGCGACACGACCATCTCCTCGGATGCCCGCTTGAGTTCGGCGCTGACGAACAGCGGCAGATCACGCTCCAGGATGAGCGGATCGATCCTCAACACCGGCGTTCCATGGGCATCGGCCACCTGCACGCAATCGCTTCTCATGCGGGTGTCGACCACGACCAGATCGATACGGACATCCGATTCGGATGCAAGCTGGAGGAAGAGCGCGAGCTCGTCCGGTCCCGAGACGGCGGAAACGTCCGCACCCTGTTCACCGAGAATGGCGACGGCGCGGGCCTCGGTATCGAGCGAAGCAGCGACGACCAGGATCTTTGCGTCGGCGAGATCCGCCTGAACATGGGGCTTTGGCGAGGCCGGAATTTCGCGGCGGGTAAGATCGATCTCGACGAGATCCTCCTCCCTGATCCGCGGCACCAGCGGTTGCCCATCGCCTTCCTGCGCCACAAGCGCCGAGACATCCTGTTTCAGCGTCACCAGATAATAGCGACCGGGCTTGCCGACGCGATACTTGTGCACGACGACGATGGCGGTCGATCCATCCGGGCGGATGATACGTTCGGGAAGGTCGACGGGGATGCCGGTTTCGTAGACTTCGCGGTTGATCGGCCCGAGGCGCTCCTCGAGCGCCGGCGGATTGATGTCGGAGCCGCTATTGCCGAGAATAGCATCGGCGTTCAGGTCGAGAAAATCGCAATTGGCACGATTGATGGCGACGAATGTGCCGTTGCCGTCCTTGACGGAAATCGGAAAAGGCAGGTTGTCCAGAACCTCTTCGGTGATCTGGACCCGCTCGGTATCAAGCCGCCACTGGTCCTCGCGCCGCTTCTGTTCGGAGACATCCTTGACGACGCAGACGCCGTAGCCCGACGGCATGCGGCGCTTGGTGACGCGTAGCCAGCGGTCCTGACGGACGCATTCGAGCGCCTCGGCTCGTTCCTTCCACATTCCAGAGATCTGTTCGGCGAGCCAGTCTTCCCGGCTGAGCGACCGCCGCTGGCCATGGGCATCGGCACCCAGGTGGATGCCGGCATCATGTATCGCGACCAGCAGATCACGCAGGCGCGTTCCGGGCGAAAGCAGATCTTTCGCGACCGAGAGAAGGGACGCGAACTGCTGGCTGGCAAAAACAATCTGGTCGTTCTTGTCGTATAGAAGCACGCCCGCGGACACGCCTTCGGACATCGCTTCCAGAATGGCAGACTGAATGTTCGGATCCGCCGTGTCCAAATCATTCATGGGATGAAACTCCGTATGCTCTCAGGCCGGCCTGCAGCCGCGCCCGGTCAATCGACCCCACGCACGATCGGCGAGGCTTCCTTCACGTCCGGTCAGATTGGTAGGGTGATACATGCTGGCTCCAAGTCTTCAACGGGCGGCCAAAACAATGCGACGGTGCCCAGCTGGCCGTCGCTTCAGTCGCTCGCGGAGAGCGAAACTCTCCCGGTTTCATCCATTTCAACAGTTAGAGACTATCAGGTTTCTCTTAAGGCCCAATTAATGACAAACCGCAGCCGCCCTATTACCGAGGGATAATCGTCTTCGCGCCCTTTCCTCCAACCGACGAATCCCCGAAAATGAGGCCATGCCCGTACAGCTCCTGCCAGAAACCCTGATCAACCAGATCGCCGCCGGCGAGGTCATCGAAAGACCGGCCAGCGCGACGAAGGAACTGGTCGAGAACGCCATAGATGCCGGCGCGACCCGTATCGAGATCGCCACCGCCGGCGGCGGCAAGAGCCTGATCCGCATCACCGACAACGGTTCGGGCATGAATGCCGCCGACCTCGAACTTGCCGTGCGGCGGCACTGCACCTCGAAGATTTCGACGACGCTCGACGACATCCATACTTTGGGCTTCCGCGGCGAAGCGCTGCCGTCGATCGGCTCCGTCGCGCGGCTGACGATCACCAGCCGCCGCCATGGCGAGGCGGAGGGCTATCAGGTCTCCGTCAATGGCGGCCAGGCCTCGACGGTCAAGCCCGCACCCGCCAATGCCGGCACTGTCGTCGAGGTCCGCGACCTGTTCTTCGCCACCCCTGCCCGCCTCAAGTTCATGAACACCGAGCGGGCCGAGGCGGCAGCGATCACCGAGGTCGTCAAGCGGATGGCGATCGCCTTTCCGCAGATCAGATTTGTGCTGTCCGGCCCCGACCGTTCGACGCTGGAATTTCCCGCAACAAGCGACGACCGGCTTGCCCGCATGGCGCAGGTGCTGGGGGCCGAGTTCAAGGACAATTCGATCGAGATCGATGCCGCCCGCGAGGACGTGTCGCTTTCCGGCTTCGTCGGCGTGCCGACCTTCCATCGCGGCAACTCCGCCCACCAGTTCGCTTTCGTCAACGGCCGGCCGGTGCAGGACAAGCTGATCCTATCGGCGATCCGCGGCGCCTATGCCGAGCAGATGCCGTCGGGCCGTTATCCCGTCGCGGTCCTGTCGATCAAGCTCGATCCGGCGCTGGTCGATGTCAACGTCCACCCGGCCAAGGCCGATGTGCGCTTCCGCGATCCGCAGCTGGTGCGCGGACTGATCGTCGGCGCGATCCGGCAGGCGCTGCACCGGGAGGGCGACCGCGCCGCGACGACCGGTGCCGCCGCGATGCTGCGCGCCTTCCAGCCGGGATTTTCCGAAAACACGAGACCGAACGCCACGCCACAGGCCTGGCAGCATGCCGCTTCCCAACAGGCTCCATGGTCAGCCTCTTCATCGGTTTCCCGCCCGCTCGATCTTGCCGCCGCCACTCCCTATCAAGCCCGGCCGAGCCAGTCCGGCTTCGATGCCTTCGCCGCGCCGACCGCCCGCGCCGATACGATTTCCGAGCCCGCCTATGTGCCCGAGACGAATGCCGCCGGATACCGGCTCGGCGCCGCCCGGGCGCAGGTGCACGAGAACTACATCGTCGCCCAGACGGAAAACGGGCTGGTCATCGTCGACCAGCACGCCGCCCACGAACGGCTCGTCTACGAAAACCTGCGCAAGGCGCTGGAAAACGACCGCCTCGCCTCGCAGGTTCTGCTGATCCCCGACATCATCGACCTGCCGGAGGAAGACTGCGACAGGCTGATGGCCCATGCGGAGGATCTCGACCGGCTTGGGCTTGCGATCGAGCGCTTCGGGCCCGGTGCCGTTGCCGTGCGCGAGACGCCGGCCATGCTCGGCGAAGTGGATGCCTCCGCGCTGGTGCGCGATCTCGCCGACGAGATCGCCGAGTGGAATACGGCAAGCGGGTTGCGCAACAAGCTCGAATATATCGCCGCGACCATGGCCTGCCACGGTTCGGTCCGCTCCGGCCGGCGGCTGAAGCCGGACGAGATGAATGCGCTGTTGCGGCAGATGGAGGCCACACCCGGCTCCGGCACCTGCAATCACGGCCGGCCGACCTATATCGAACTCAAGCTCGCGGATATCGAGCGGCTGTTCGGCCGAAGCTGAAACACGCCGGCTCGCCGGGGGTGCCTCGCGACCCATGATAGTTCCGGCGCCTGTGAGTTAGGGGGCCAACTTTAATGTTTTCGCAGGTCGTTTCCGATTTTTCGGGCCGATCGCTGGAAATGGCGCCCGGTTCGGGTTAGACGGTGTGCCCATGTTTTTCGGCAGGAGACCCAGGATGAACCGGTTTGAGGGAAGCGGCTTTCGCGAAGCCAAGATCCGCTATCTCGACGGTGACTATCAGGTCTTAAGCGCCGGGTCCTACGTCGTCTGCGCCATGAGCGGCGTGCAGATCCCGATCGACGAGCTGCGCTACTGGAGCGTCGCCCGTCAGGAAGCCTATGCCGATTGCGAAACCTCGCTCGAGGCCGAAAAACGCGCCGGCGCCCTGCCTAACCAGAAGCGGACCTGATCAGAAGCGGTCCTAGGATCGGTTTCTGCGCGGCTCGACCAACTCATCGCCTGGATCAGGTTTTGCGTCAGGCGTACGGTCCAGAATGGCCAATGCCGCCTCGACATTTCCGCCTGCCGCGCGCTTCTTAAGCATCATGATCGCGCGCCGATGGCCGATGCCATCGGCGATGAACGCAGAGAGCAGCTGGTTGAGCGAGACATTGTCTTCCGCCGCCGCTTGCTTGGCCTCTTCCATGACGTGATCCGCCAATCTGAGAGGATAAGTGCTCATCTCTATTTTCTCCTTCTCGTCATTTCCGCAATAAAATCGCCGGCGCTGATGACCGACATGCCGAACGCGGTCACCGCTGGATGCCGGAAGTGACGATCGTTGCTCACGATCAATGCCGCGCCTGCTGCCAACGCGCATTCGATGTAGATGTCGTCCTTCGGGTCCGCGAGAAACGGTCTGAACCGGAACCACGGCGAAATGATCGTCGCCCTGGCGAAAAGCGCGTCCAGCAGCGTGTCGATCTCACTCCCGCTCAACCACGGACTATCGCCTAGAATGCCGGGCCTCTTTAGGACATCTTCGTATTCAAAGGCCACCGCAGGCGAGAGCGCAAATGGCACATTGCCGAGCAACATTTCCCGCAAAAGCCGATGCGACGCTCCGTTCGATGAGCGTAAAGCCGAAACAACGACATTGGCGTCAGCGACGATCATGAACCAACATGATATCACATACGATGTTATGTCAAGGAGGAGACGTCGGACCGGCAGCTTTCACTTGGCGCTCGCCGAACCTTCACGCAGCCGGCGTTCGCGGAAATTGCGGAATGCCGTTTCGATGATCGCGGCCGGTGCGCGCGGATCGTCGAAGACTATGTCGATCTCCACGATCTTCGAGCGTTCCAAGAGCGTGCGGGCAACGCCCGAATGTCCGGCGAGACGGGCTGCATCCTTTGCCGTCGTGACGAGAGTGAGGTTCTCGCGCCCGGCATCCTCCAGCAGCGACCGGATCTCGTCCTCGCTGAAATAGTGGTGATCGGGGAAGGAACGGGTCTTGCCGATCCGGCCACCGACCGCCTCGACCGTGCGGTAGAATTTTGCCGTATCGGCGATCCCGGCATAGGCAAACACATCCTGGCCGGCGAGCGCCTGGGCGTCATGGGGTCGGATGGCCGCCACGTAGATGGCCTTTCCCGCACGGGCCGCCTGGCGGACCAGCGCGTCGGCCGCCTCTCCATCGCCGACCTTCAGGATCGCGGACAGTTGCCGCATCTGTTCGGCGATCGGCGCCCGAACCGGGCCGCCTGGGACGAGATGGCCATTGCCGATGCCCCGCACGGTGTCGATGACGACTAGCGCATAGTCGAGGTGAAGACGGGCACTCTGGAAGCCGTCATCCATGATGATCAGGTCGGCGCCTTCGGCCGCCAGCCTTTTGGCCCCCTCCACGCGGCGTCTCGAAATCACCGTCGTCGCCTCGGCCGCAAGCAGCAGCGCCTCGTCGCCGACGGCATCGGCGCGGTGGTGTTCGCGGTCGACAAGCGTGGTGACGTCAAGCGATCCGCCATAGCCCCTGCTGAGGAAACCGGGCTTGTGTCCCAAGGCCCTGGCGGCACGCGCCATCGCGATCGCGGTCGGGGTCTTGCCGGCGCCGCCAACGGTGAAATTGCCGATGCAGATGACCGGCACCGGAGCCGAGGCTCGCCTTGCCGTCCGCATCCTGCGGCCGGACACCTTGCCGTAAATCGCCGAGATGGGCTTGAGCACGAAGGCGCGCCAGTCTGCCTTTTCCCACCAGAAGGGCGGCGCTTCGGAAACCATGGCCGCTATTCCCCTGCCGCTGTCTTGCGGGGGGCGGTGATCACGGTTTCGAGCGCGGTGATATCCTCAACGCAATGATCGGCGAGCTTCGACAGTGTCTCGCGTGTGCCCGTCCCGCTCAGCACCGCAATGTTCAGGCCGGCGCCACCGGCGCGGCCCATCAACATGTCGTGGTTGTTGTCGCCGACCATCGCCACTTGCGCCGGCGCAAGGCCGGTCGCATCGCAGAATGCGAGAAACATGCCGGGTCCGGGCTTGGCACCGAAGCCGCTGTCGTAGCCGGCGATGAAATCGACATGGCCGGCAATGCCGAAATGTTCGGCGGTGCGGCGGATCGCCATTTCGTTGTCGCTGGAGGCGATGCCGAGCTTCAGCCCTCTTTCCTTCAATTGCGCAAAAAGCGGGGCAAGATCGGTAACCGGCACGGAAAATTCGGCTGCCCGGACGAAGAGCGCGTCGAGTTCTGCCGCAAGTGTCTCCGGTTCGAAGGGCGAACCCGCCGCGACAAAACCTTCGGCAATTTCGGCGGCGTTGCCGGCTGCAAGCAAGCTGTCGGCCATCGTCTGGCCGGTAACAGGATCCATGCCACCGGCGATGAGAAGGCGAGGCTCCAGTTGGGCATTGCCGGCAGCGGCGATGCGCGCAGCCTCACGGTTTACCGGGCCCCAGCTCTCGTCATAGCGGAGAAGCGTGCCGTCCTTGTCGAAGAGAATGCCGCCAATTGCAGGCGTCGGCACGGGCGGCGTCACGGGGCACTACCCGCCGTTACCGCTTTCGGCTGCAGCCGGGCCGAAACCGTGAGCGGATTGATATAGGGCTCAAGCGCCTTCACCGTCTTCGACAGGGCGCCGCGCATTTCCTCCATCGCGTCTTGACCGGCATCGACCATCTTGCGGCGGGCGGGGTCGGTGATGATCAGGTAATGCACGGCCTTGGCCAGCATCTCGACGTCCTTGACCACACGGGCGCCGCCCTTGCGCACCAGATGCTGATAGGCATCACGGAAATTCTGGATGTTCGGACCAGTCAAGACGGCACAGCCGATCATTGCCGGCTCCAGCGGGTTCTGGCCGCCCTCGTTTGTCAGCGACCGGCCAACGAATGCGATCTCGGTCAGGCGAAGATAGAGGCCCATTTCGCCGATACTGTCTCCGAGGAAAATATCGGTTTCGGCTGTGATTACGTCGTCGCGCGAACGGCGAGCGACGTTCAGTCCCTCTTCCTGCAGCATCGCCTCTATGGCATCGGCGCGGTCCGGATGGCGCGGCACGATGATGGTCAGCTGGCCATTCTTCGGCTTCAATGCCCGGTGGACCACGGCCGCCGCCTTTTCCTCACCGTCGAAGGTGGAAATCGCGGCCCAGGTGCTCCGTCCGCCGATCTGGCCCTTGTATTTCGCCAGCAATTCCTCGTCGCAAGGCGGCGGGTCGGTATCGCTCTTCAGGTTACCCGAGACGATGACCGGCCACGCGCCGAGATCACGATAACGTTCGGCATCGAGATCCGACTGGGCAACGACCAGCGCCATCTTCTCGAACAGCGTCTCGGCAATCTTCGCATGATTGCGCCAGCGATCGAAGGAACGGTCGGAAATGCGCGCGTTGACCCGGATCTGCGGAATCTTGCGACGGGCAAGCTCGGCAACGGTCGTCGGCCAGATTTCCGATTCCGCCGTGATCGACGCGTCGGGCTTCCAGTAGGAGATGAACCGCTTGACCGGGAATTTCACGTCAACCGGCACATATTGATGGATCACCTCATCACCGAGCCGAGCCTCGACAAGGGCCGCCGAGGTAACGGTGCCGGTGGTCAGGACTACATGGATTTCGCGGCGACGCAGTTCGCGGATCAAAGGCAGGATGGACAGGGTCTCGCCGACGCTTGCCGAATGAACCCAGACAAGCGGCCCACGCGGGCGGGCGACGCTGGCGTAACCGAGGCGCTCCAGACGGCGGGAGCGATCCTCCTTGCCCTTGACGGCACGGTAGGAGAGGTAGGAACCCGCCAATGGATAGAGCGCGATGCCGGCCAGGCGATAGCCGGCAAGTGCAGCACGCGCCAGGCCGCTGCTCATCGCATCCGCTCCCGATCGCTGACGATCGCCATCAAAGCTTTACCCCAACAGTAATATCCTGAACCGTTCTGTGTTTTACAATTACGTCAAAATGGCGGGGTTATCGAGCCCCACCTGAATATGACTCATTGTCATAATTAACGGATCTTGCCTCAGGCCGACTTGACTTCCGGCTCGAGCAGGCGGTGCATGTGCACGATGAAATAGCGCATTTCAGCATTGTCGACGGTAGCCTGGGCCTTGGCCCGCCAGGCGATCAGCGCGCTGGCATAATCCGGAAAGATGCCGACGATGTCGAGGGCCGAGAGGTCCTTGAACTGGACGCCTGCAAGGCTGGAAAGCTCACCACCGAAGACCAGGTGGAGAAGCTGTTTCTTGTCGCTCGTTTCCGTCATTTCGCTCTTCCGTCCGTTATAGTACCCGTCCCCTCCTCTGCTGCATTCCTCGGCAAAGGTCAACCCGCAGCGCCGGTCAACAAATACGGCATCAGCATCATGCGGGCCTCGTTGGTTCCGGCCACAAGCACGCCATGGCTGACGGTCTTGCGGTTATAGGAAAGCGGACGACCCTGAAGGTCGGTCAGGGCGCCGCCCGCACGCTCCAGAATGAGGTCGGCGGCCGCCAGATCCCAGTCATGGGAATCCGACTTCACAATCGTGCCATCGATGCGTCCATCCGCTGCCATGGCGAGCCTGTAGGCCAGCGACGGCACATGCGGCACGCGGCGAATGCCAAGGTCGGTGGTCAGCCGGCTGACGATCTTTTCATCGGCGGCGAGAACCAGTTCGCCGTCGTCGCCGGCACTTCCGACGGCGATGGGCATGCCGTTCTTCGATGCCGGGCGATCAAGCGCCGCGGAAAATTCTTCGTTCAGGGCTGGCGCCACAAGGACGCCGGCGACGGGCCGGCCCTGGTGAACGACGGCGACCGATACGCACCACGTCGCCTTGCCGGCAATGAAAGCCCTCGTTCCGTCGATCGGATCGATGACGAAAACGGTCTCGCGGGAAAGCCGCATATCGTCGTCATCGGTCTCCTCCGACAGCCAGCCGTAATCGGGGCGCGCCTTCAAAAGCACAGATTGAAGATGGTCGTTGGCGGCGAAATCGGCAGCGCTCACCGGCGAACGGCCTTCGTTCTTCCACCAGACTTCGGGCGAATGTCCGAAGAAGCGGTTGGCGATCTCGCCAGCCCCGCGCGCAGCGTCGAGGATCAAGGCGAGGTCGTCATCCCAGGATGTGCGAGCCTCAACCATGATGCTCACCGTCCCGCCAGCGTCATGCCCTCGATCGCGATGGTCGGGGATGCGACGCCATATTTGCGGTCGATGTCGTTTGCAGGCGTGACCCGCATGAACATGTCCTTGAGATTGGAAGCGATCGTGACTTCCGAAACCGGGAAGGAGAGCTTGCCGTTCTCGATCCAGAAGCCGCTGGCACCGCGCGAATATTCGCCGGTGATCATGTTGACGCCCTGGCCGATCAGCTCGGTCACGTAGAGGCCGGTGCCGACCTGCGCGATCAGCTCTTCCGGCGAGATGTCGCCAGGTTCGAGCGCGAGATTGGTCGAGGCGGGGCCGACGGAATTGCCGCCGCGCACGCCGCGGCCATTGGTGGACAGGCCAAGCTCCTTGCCGGTCGAGGTCGACAGGAACCAGTGCAGCAGGACACCGTCCTCGATCATGGTCAGCCGCTCGCCAGAAACACCTTCGCCGTCGAAGGGGCGCGAGGAGGAGCCGCGAACGACAAGCGGATCGTCGGTGATGTTGAGGCCCGCCTTCAGCACCTGTTCGCCCATCCTGTCGCGCAGGAAGCTGGTCTTTCTCGCAACCGAGGCACCGTTGATGGCGCCGGCGATATGACCGACGAAACCGCGCGCCATGCGCGGATCGAAGACGACCGTGACGTTGCTGGCAGTCTCGACCTGGCGCGGGTTGACGCGGGCGACAGTACGCTCGCCGGCGCGACGACCGATCAGTTCGGGCGCATCGAGGTCTGCAGCGTAGAGGCGGCTGTCGAAATCATAGTCGCGCTCCATCTTGGTCCCCTCGCCGGCAATGACGCTGACGGAGCGGCCGAAGCGGGAAGCTATGTAGGAGCCGGAAAAGCCGTGCGACGTGACGAGCACCATGCCGCCCATGCCAGCGGATGCACCGGCACCGGAGGAATTGGTGATGCCGGAGACGCCGAGCGCCGCAGCTTCCATCGCAAGCGCCGTTTCGCGCAGTTCATCGGTCGACACATGCGTCGGGTCGTAAAGCTCGAGATCCGGATAGGATGTCGCCAGGCGATCCGCCTCGGCGAGCGTCGCGAACGGGTCTTCCGGCGAAACCTTGGCCATGGCGACGGCGCGCTCGGCCAGCGTCTTCATGTCGAAGCCGGGATTGGCGGAAACGCTCGCGACCTTCTTGCCGACAAAGACGCGCAGGGCAAAATCATCGTTCTCGGAGGCTTCGGTGCCCTCCACCTTGCCAAGACGCACGGAAACGGAGCGGGAATGGGAGCGCACCACGACGGCATCGGCCTGATCCGCTCCTGCGGCCTTGGCCAGATCGATCAGTTCGGAAGCGCGGGCCAGAAGCGAAGCGGAATCAATTTCAGAGCTCATATTTGCAAGCCTTTCGTTCCGTCCCATTTATTGTGCGTGCTCCGACGCATCAAGGGCGCTACACCGATTCTTGACAGTTGGGTTCCGCACCCTGGCCGCCCCACCCGAAAGTTTATTGCATGACTGCACCCGGCTCGCTGTTTTCCGAAATGCTCCTGCTCCTTGCCGGCGCAGTGATTGCAGCACCGATCTTCCGCCGGCTGGGGCTCGGGACCGTCCTCGGTTATCTGGCGGCCGGCGTCGTCATCGGTCCGGTCCTGCAGAGCATCAGCGACACCGAGGAAGTGCTGCATGTGGCGGAATTCGGTGTCGTCTTCCTGCTCTTCATCATCGGCCTGGAACTGAAACCGTCGCGGCTGTGGCAGATGCGCGGCGATGTTTTCGGCCTCGGCCCGGCACAGGTGCTGCTTACCGGTGTCGCACTTGCGGGGCTGGCGCTGTGGACCGGGATGTCCGACTGGCGTGGCAGCCTCGTCATCGGCTTCGGGCTGGCGCTTTCCTCCACCGCCTTTGCGCTGCAATTGCTGAACGATGCCGGCGAGATGAACAGCCGATACGGCCAGCGGTCCTTCTCGGTCTTGCTGTTTCAGGATCTTGCGATCGTGCCGCTGCTGGCGCTGGTCACGGTTCTGGCACCCGGCACCGAGGAGCAGGCGGCTACGCCGCTGATCGATTTCGGCGTCGCGGTGGCGGCGGTCGCCGCCGTCGTCGTCGCCGGCAAATATCTCCTGAACCCGATGTTCCAGATCATCGCCAAGGCGGGTGCGCGCGAAGTGATGATCGCGGCGGCCCTTCTCGTCGTTCTCGGTGCGGCAGCAGCCATGCAGGCGGTCGGGCTATCCATGGCCATGGGCTCGTTCCTCGCCGGCGTGATGTTGGCCGAATCCTCCTATCGGCACGAGCTGGAGGCCGATATCGAGCCTTTCCGCGGCCTGCTGCTGGCCTTGTTCTTCGTCGCCGTCGGCCTGTCGTTGGAAGTCGACGTGATCGTCGAGAACATCCTCTTCATCATTCCCGCCGTGCTCATCTTCATGGCCGTCAAGACGCTGCTCGCCTATGCGCTCTGCCGCCTCTGGGGCTCCCCCCACAATGACGCGATCCAGATTGCCTCCCTGCTGCCTCAGGGCGGTGAATTCGCCTTCGTGCTGTTCACCACCGCAACCGCCGCCGGCCTCCTGTCCTCCTCCGTCGCCTCGCTGCTGATCGCCATCGTCACCCTGTCCATGGCGCTGACGCCACTTGGGGCAGCGCTTGCGCGACGCTTTCTCAACGGCGAGACGCGGGAGGAACTGGAAGAGGATTTCGATGGCGCAGGCGCCGATGTGATGATGATCGGCTTTTCCCGCTTCGGCCAGATCGCCGCCCAGATCCTGCTCGCCGGCGGCTCGAGCGTGACCGTCATCGACGATTCGGCAGACCGTATAAGGCAGGCGGCCAATTTCGGTTTCCGCATCTATTTCGGCGACGGCACCCGCAAGGACGTGCTGATCTCATCCGGCATCGAGCGGGCGAAGGTCGTCGTCGTCTGCACCCAGAAACGGGAAACGACCGACACCATTGTCGATCTGATCCGCGCCGAATTCCCGACGGTCCGGCTGTTCGTCCGCTCCTATGACCGCGTCCATTCCCTTGCGCTGAGGGAAAAGGGCATCGAATACGAGCTGCGCGAAACGCTGGAATCCGGCCTTCTCTTCGGCCGGCGCACGCTGGAGGCGCTCGGCATGTCGGAAGCGGCGGCCGAGGAAATCGGCAACGACATCCGCCGCCGCGACGAGGAGCGGCTGGAGATACAGGCAGTCCAGGGGCTGGGTGCCGGGCGGGCACTGCTGTTCAACGAGCCGGTCAAGCCGGAACCGCTGATCAAGCCGAAACGCGCGAATGTCGAGAATGCCGAGGAAGAAACGTCCGCGGGAGCCTCGGTCGGGAAATGGTAACGCGCGGGCGGTAAAGCTACAGGCTTCCGCTGGCTTGCAATGTCACAGCAAGAAGGTCGTCATCGCTTGAAGCTTTTATATCAACTGGCAGCTGTTCTGATGCTTTCGGGCTGCAGTGAAGATGCCAGGACCGAATTGTCCTATTACTGTGGCAACGACCTGACGACCACGGTCAATCATTCCTCGGCGGTGATCTATGGAGCCGACACACCACCTCCGGCCACGACAGGTGTATTCCCCATCGATGAAGCGTTTCTGCGAAATATCGACGCCGGAAACCCAGACCATCCAACTCTCGTTGCGACAGATCGGGAGGGCACGGTCTATGTCGAGCATTGCGACAAATTATGTGATGCCGGTGATGCGCTGAGCCTCATTTCAGAGTGCCGTGATATCCCGGGGTGCCAAATCGTCGGCGGCGTGAAAAATTCGGCTTTCTATCCGTTCTATACAAACGACAGGAACGGCGGGCACCTCTGCTCCCGCAACTGGCCGACTGCCCTGTAAGAGCCTTGCCGAAAGCGCCATCGGATGAGCGCTCCACTGCTGCCCTACGGTCTTGATGCCGCCGCCGTTTCCAGCGCGTCGACCGCGCGCTTCAGCTCGTCCTTGACGTGCTCTGACTCGTCAAGGATCTCCCGCGCACGCAGGAAATCCAGAACGCGAAAGCGGTTGACCTGCGGCCGCAGAAAAATGTGCGGCGAGTTGAGCTTCAGTTTGAGTGAAATGCTCGCCTGCATGGTGAGCTGGCTTGCGCCGAACAGGCTGTCTATGCGGCTCGGCGGATGGGTGCCGTCGCCTTCAGGGGCACCGACGACATCGACGGCGATGACGACATCGGCCAATTCCAGCAACGGCTCGTAGGGAATGGGGTTCAGCACACCGCCATCGATCATCACCCGGCCGTTCACCCAGACAGGCATGAACAGGCCGGGGATGGCGGCTGATGCCGCGATTGCCTCGCGCAACTCGCCTGTCTCCAGCACCACCTCCGCCTGGCCGTAATAGTCGGTCGCGGAAATCTTCAATGGGATGGCGAGATCGGCGAAATCCTGCGGGATTTCCGGCGGCAGGAAGGCTTCGAGGATAAGCTCCAGGTTGAAATGGCCGAAGCGGAAGCCGCCGAGCTTGTCGCGCATCGAGGCAGGCCCAAGCGCCCAAAGACGGTTCAGCAGATAATTGCGGGTACCGACCGTCTGGAGCGTATAGTCCCGGATCTCGGCACCGCGCATGCCCGACGCCATGCCGGCGCCCATGATGGCGCCGATCGAGGAACCGGAAATCGCCACCGGCCGGATGCCGAGTTCGTCCAGCGCCTCGATGACGCTGATATGGGAAATGCCCCGCGCTCCACCGCCGCCGAAGGCCACCGCATAACGCAGACCGTTTACGGTCTTGTCTGCGTCGAGGTCTGGCAGGGTGATGCGGGTGTTCATGGATCGTCAGCCCGGCTCGTAGCGATAGAATTCCACACGAGTATCGCCGAACATGCGGCTTTCCAGTGACCTAAAGACCGGATCGACGGCAAGCTCGACATCCGATCTTTCTTCCAGAACCACCAAAGCGCCCGGCACCAGCCATCCACCGGCATGGGCGGCGTAAAGCGCACGCTCACCGAGCTTCTGGCCATAGGGCGGGTCGGCGAAGAGGAAATTGAACGGCTCGATATTGCCGATCGTGCCGAGGCTGGTCGCATCCCGACGCAGGATGCGGGCGCGACCATGCAGGCCGAGACTGTCGATATTTTCCCACAGCAGCCCGCGGCCCTCGACGCCGTTCTCGACGAACAGCGCCGTGCGACAGCCACGCGACAGCGCCTCGAGACCGACCGCGCCGGTACCGGCGAAAAGGTCGATCACGCGGGTGCCATCGAGCGCTTCCGGGTAGACATGGCCGATGATGTTGAACAGGCTTTCGCGCGTCCGGTCGATGGTCGGCCGGATGTCGTTCGTCTTCGGCGTGGCCAGGGCGCGGCCGCGGAATTCACCCCCAACGATGCGCATTAATCAGCCCCTCGGCGTGCGCGGCTTGCCGGCAGGACGCCCGCCGGGCCTTCCACCGCCGCCAGCCGGGCGACCACCGGGCTTGCCGCCACCGGCACCGCCACGCGAACCGCCGCCGCCGGGCTTGCCGCCGAAACCTTTCGATCCACCGGGCTTGCCGCCGAAACCAGGCTTACCGCCGGACGGCTTTCCACCAAATGGCTTGTCGCCCCTGGCGGGACGATCACCGAAGCTGCGTTCGCCTCTGCTGTCGTCCCGAGCGGGGCGATCACCACGTGGCGGCCGATCGGAGAACGAACGTTCGCCGCGACCTTCGCCACGGGGACGTTCCGAACGCCCCTCGCCTGCGAAGGAACGGGCCGGACGATCACCATCCTGGCGCGGCTTGCGGTCACCAAAGGACCGTTCACCGGAGGAGCGCTCGCCGCGGGGCTTGTCGCCATAGGGACGCTCACCGCGAGGCCCATCACCACGGGGCCTGTCGCCGCGCGGTCCGTCTCCACGCGGGCGGTCACGGAAATTACCTTCGCCACGGGGACGCTCGGAGCGTCCCTCGCCGGAGAAGGATTTCGCGCGCGCCGGGCGGTCGCCGTCTTCGCGGGGCTTGCGATCACCAAAGGATCTCTCACCCCTGGGTTTGTCACCGAAGCTGCGGTCGCCCCGCGGCTTATCGCCGAAGCCGCGATCGCTGCGGCCTTCGCGGTCTCCGAAACCGCGCTTGCCGCCGAAGTCCGACTTGTCGGGGCCGTCTGCGCGAATCCAGTCGCCTTCCTCGTCGGCTGCACGATTGACCACGACGCGGCGGTCATTCTCCGGAGCCGGCTTCTTGAACAGCTGTTCCGCCTCGGCACGGGCCGAGGTCTTGCGTCCCCTGTCATCGGTGGTCGGGCGTGCGCCCGGGGCCATCCAGACATTGGTCGTGCGGCTGGTGCCCATCGGCGTGCGCTTCTTCGGCTTTTCGTCGCCGAAGTCGCGGTCCGCGGGCTTTGCGCCGAATTTTCCGGCCGGCTTGTCGAAGCTCTTGCGGTCGTCGCGGCGGCTGTCGGGCCGTTTCGTATCAAGGCGACCCAAGGCGCGCTCGCGGCGATCATCACGATCTCCGCTGCGAGCACCGCCACGGTCATTACCGCGCTCGTTCGCCCAGCCGCGCTCGGTCTTTTCGGCGCGCTGCGGCTTGTCGTCTTCGGCAACGCGCTCGTTATAGAGCGGCGCTTCGAAATTCGCTTTCGATTCGTCGATCAGGCGGGGCCCAAGCTGGTCGCGCAGGGTGCGGCCACGCACTTCGAGCACCTGGCCTTCCGGCAGGTCGCCGAGCTGGAACGGGCCGTAGGAGATGCGGATCAGGCGGTTAACCTCGAGACCAAGCGCGCCGAGCACGTTCTTGATCTCGCGGTTCTTGCCTTCGCGCAGACCCATGGTGATCCAGACGTTGCGGCCCTGGCTACGGTCGAGCGTTGCCTCGATCGAACCGTAGAGAACGCCGTCGACGGCAATGCCGTCCTTCAGCTTGTCCAGCGCTTCCTGATCAACCTCGCCATGGGCGCGCACGCGGTAGCGGCGCAGCCAGCCGGTGGTCGGCAGTTCCAGCGTCCGCGAAAGGCCACCGTCATTGGTGAGCAGCAGCAGGCCTTCGGTGTTGATGTCGAGGCGGCCGATGGAGAGAACACGTGGCAGTTCATCCGGCAGGTTGTCGAACACGGTCGGGCGGCCTTCCGGGTCGGAATTCGTCGTCACCAGGCCGCCCGGCTTGTGATAGAGCCACAGGCGCGTACGCTCCATGCCGCGGATCGGCGTGCCGTCGACCTCGATCTTGTCTTCGAGCGTCACATTGACGACCGGCGTATCGAGAAGCTTGCCGTTCAGCGTGACGCGGCCTTCCAGGATCATCCGCTCGATGTCGCGGCGCGACGCCACGCCGACACGGGCGAGAAGCTTGGAAATACGCTCGGGCTTGCCGCCGCCCGCGGTCGGGGCCGCATCCGTCGCGAACTCTTCGCGCTTGGCCGACCTGACCGGCTTTCTAGGCGCAGAGTCATCCTTGGCGCGTGCCCTTGCCGGCGCCGCGGACTTGGATCCCGGCTTGGCACCGGACTTCGGTGCAGCCTTGCCTTCTGCCTTGGGCTTGATTTCGCGAACGAAGGGCTTGGCTTCGCCGCGCTTCGGCTTGTCTTTTGAATTCATTTGTTGTTTGCCTGAAGCATGATGTCGACGGACAGTGCCGGACATCCGTGTTCGTGTTGATTAGAAGGACGCACGCCCGCATAGCGCGCTTCGTGTTGGATGCTTCCTACCAGTTCGAGCGATCCGGGTTAAGAGGAAATCGCCCAAATGCCTAATACGGTCGGGTTCATGGATGCCGCCCTTTCAGAAGCCAGGAATGCGGCGGCACGCGGAGAGGTTCCGGTGGGTGCCGTCCTCGTGATCGACGGGACGATCGTTGCGCGATCGGGAAACCGTACCCGGGCCGACAATGACGTGACCGCCCATGCCGAGATCGCCGTCATTCGCGAGGCCGCCGAAAAGCTCGGCGCGGAACGGCTAAGCGGGGCGGATCTGTATGTGACGCTGGAACCCTGCACCATGTGCGCCGGAGCCATTTCCTTTGCCCGTATCCGCCGGCTTTATTACGGCGCGAACGATCCGAAGGGTGGCGCGGTGGAAAGCGGCGTGCGGTTCTTTTCGCAACCGACCTGCCATCATGCGCCGGATGTCTATTCCTGCATCGGTGAAAAGGCCGCCGCGGACCTTCTCACAAGCTTCTTCCGCGAACGGCGTGAAAAATAAGGGAGGTTGCCGAAAGATGCCGGCAAGCCGCTGCCGACCGGTGTCCACCGGCCAGCGTTTAGCAACCGGCTATTACTGGAAAGGCTTCCACCAGGAAGAACCGCCGGTGCCGGCAGCCTGGGCTTCCTTCTTGCGGCGCGCTTCCTTCTTGCTCTCGGGCTCGCCGAGATCGGTCAGCGTGCCGGCATCGGCCGAGCGATATTCAGCCGGCGGCTCCGACAGCGAACGGCGACGTGCGGTCACGTCGGTGGTCTCGGCATTCTGCCTCGCCTGACGGAAGGCTTCCCACTTTTCCGTTTCGGTCATCTGCCCAGCCTGGCCGCGGCCAGTGAGAAGCGGCGAACGGTAGTTCTGGTTCTTCTCGTTGTCCTCGGCTTCCTGGCGCAGGCGCGCACGGGTTTCTTCCGGAGACTCGACCCAGTTTGGATTGTTTTCGCGATTGGCAAGCGACTGCTGCGGTGCAGGCAGGCTGCCGGCCTGCTGCTGGCCAGCGACGACCAGCTGCGGACGCGGATTGTAGCGGATCTTTGCCTTGTCCTCGTCCCGGCCGCTGCCCAGTGCAACGGCAGCGCCAAGGTCATCGCCAAGCTGCGCCATTGCCGGCTTGTCTGTGCCGTAAGTCGGCCCCATGCAGCCGGAGAGTGTCACGGTCGCAGCCAGTATGCCGGCCGCGGTCATGGCCATGCGCAACGCTTTTGTCGTTTCCATCAAACCCCTACCACAAGCGCCCGCCTCGACGCCTCAGAGACTATTATTCATCGACCTGACGTATAAATCCGGCCAATTTCAGGCAGGAATACCGGATGACGCGGGCGAGCGCAATCATCCGGCAGTATTTCGGAAGCTTCAGAGCCGGCCGAGCTTGGCCAGTTCCGTGAGTGCCGCGGCATCACGCGCCGAGACGTCCGGCCAGGCCGGATCGGAGCCGACATCGGTCGTCACCCGCCAGGAACGGGCACATTTGGTGCCCTCCGCAAGCGTCGGCTCGACGGCCACGCCCGGCACTTCGGGCAGGCGGAAGGCCTGATCCGGGCCATCACCTGACGTGATCGTGATGGCCGAAGTGATGCAGGTTTCCTCGAATTCGAGGCCTTCCAACGCCTTGAGGAGTTCCGCGTCAGCAACGTAGACGACCGGCGCCGCTTCCAGCGACGAGCCGATGCGCTTGTCCTTGCGCTCGATCTCGAGCGCACCGGTGACGACGGAACGGACCTTGCGGATCTTCACCCACTTCTCGGCAACCGCATCGTTCTTCCATTCGGCCGGGATAGCCGGGAACTGTTCCAGATGCACCGAAACCGCTTCCGGCTTCAGCGACAACCAGGCCTCCTCCGTGGTGAACGGCAGCATCGGCGCGAGCCAGGTGACAGTCGCTTCGAAGATCTTGCGAATGACGGCGAGCGAGGCTCGACGGCGCAGGCTCGACGGCGCGTCGCAATAAAGCGCGTCCTTGCGGATGTCGAAGTAGAAGGCCGAGAGTTCGATATTGGCAAAATCGATCAGCGCGCGGGCGATCTTCTTGAATTCGAACGCGTCATAACCTTCGCGCACGAGCTTATCGAGCTCATGCAAGCGATGCAGCATCAGCTTTTCGAGTTCGGGAAGCTCCGCATAGGCGATTTCCTCGCCTTCGTCATGGGCGAGCGTGCCGAGCATCCAGCGGATGGTGTTGCGCAGCTTGCGGTACGCATCGACATTGGTCTGGATGATCGTCTTGCCGAGACGCTGGTCTTCCCAATAGTCGGTGGTCATGACCCAGAGACGCAGGATATCGGCACCGGCATCCTTCATCACGTCCTGCGGGGACACGACGTTGCCGAGCGACTTCGACATCTTCTGGCCCTTCTCATCCATGGTGAAACCATGGGTGACGACCGTGTCATAGGGCGCGCGGCCACGGGTGGCAGCCGATTCCAGCAGCGACGAATGGAACCAGCCGCGATGCTGGTCGGAGCCTTCGAGATAGACGTCGGCCGGCCATCTCAGGTCCGGGCGGTCTTCCAGCGTGAACGTGTGGGTGGAGCCCGAGTCGAACCAGACATCGAGGATGTCCATGACCTGCGTCCACTTGCCGTGGTCGTGGCCATTGCCGAGGAACCGTTTCTTGGCGCCCTCGGCGAACCAGGCATCGGCACCTTCGGCATCGAAGGCTTCGAGGATGCGCTTGTTGACCTCTTCGTCTTGCAGGACATTGCCTTCCTCATCGGCAAACACGCAGATCGGGACGCCCCAGGCGCGCTGACGGGAGAGAACCCAGTCCGGGCGCTGCTCGATCATGGCGCGAAGGCGGTTCTGGCCGGCTGCCGGCACGAAACGGGTGTCGTCGATCGCCGACAGCGCGCGGGTGCGCAGCGTCGTGCCGTCCTTCAGGTCCTTGTCCATATAGACGAACCATTGCGGCGTGTTGCGGAAGATGATCGGCTTCTTGGAGCGCCAGGAATGCGGATACTGGTGCTTCAGGCGGCCACGGGCGAAGAGAGCGTTGCGCTCGATCAGCGCCTTGATGACGCGGTCGTTGGCATCGCCCTTCTTGCCGTTGTCGTCCATGACGCGGGCGCCCTCGAAACCGGGGGCGTCAGCGGTGTAGGTGCCGCTATCGTCGACCGGGAACGGGATGCGCGTGTCGATGCCACGGGCTTCGAGTTCCTTGGCGCCCGACATCCAGGCATCAAAGTCTTCGCGGCCGTGGGATGGGGCGGTATGGACGAAACCGGTACCGGCGTCGTCAGTGACGTGATCGCCAGCGAGAAGCGGGACGGCAAAATCGTAGCCGCCGCCGAGACCCTTGAGGGGATGCGCAGCCGTGATCGACGCCAATTCGTCGGCGGATACATCGCGCAGACGCTTGTATTCGAGCTTCGACTTCTTGAACGACTCTTCGGCCAGCGCATCGGCAAAAATCAGCTTCTCACCCGGACGCGGCCCAAAATCGTTCTCGGCTGCCGTGACTTCGTAAAGGCCGTAAGCGACCTTCGGCGAATAGGCGATGGCGCGATTCCCGGGGATAGTCCACGGGGTAGTCGTCCAGATGACGATGTGGGCATCAGCCAGTTCGCCAGCCCCATCATCCACCGGGAACTTCACCCAGATCGTGTCGCTCTCGTAGTCGTGGTACTCGACTTCGGCTTCCGCCAGCGCCGTGCGCTCGACCACCGACCACATGATCGGCTTCGAACCGCGATAGAGCTGGCCGCTCATGGCGATCTTCAGCAGTTCGCCGGCGATGCGGCTTTCCGCGTGGAAGTTCATCGTCAGATACGGGTTGTCGAAATCGCCGACGATGCCGAGGCGCTTGAATTCGTCGCCCTGGATCTTGATCCACTTCTCGGCATAGGCGCGGCATTCCTTGCGGAATTCGATCATCGCGTCCGGCTGCTTCAGGTCGGGCTTGGCCTTGCCCTTGGCGCGGTAATTTTCTTCCTCGATCTTCCACTCGATCGGCAGGCCGTGGCAATCCCAGCCCGGAACGTAGTTCGAGTCATAACCGCGCATCTGGAACGAGCGGGTGATGACGTCTTTCAGGATCTTGTTCAACGCATGGCCGATATGGATGTTGCCGTTGGCATAGGGAGGGCCATCGTGCAGCACAAACTTTTCGCGGCCGGCGGCGGAAGCGCGCAGCTTCTTGTAAAGGTCCATCTGCTGCCAGCGGGCAACGGTTTCCGGCTCCTTCTGCGGCAGGCCGGCGCGCATGGGGAATTCGGTCTCGGGCAGATAGAGGGTCTTCGAGTAATCGAGTTTTTCAGCTGTATCGGTCATGTCGGGCAATCGTCTCTGGCGCCGGCAAAGGGGGCGCGATGCGGATTTTTAGGAATTCGGTGGCGGAGGCGCGATTTTTACATGCGCCAAGATCCCGGACCTTCCCGCAGCTCGATTAAGCCGCGCGGAAAGCCGGGCCGATAATTCGTATGATCATCTTCTCGATGATCCTAGCCGAAATCTGGGCCGACCGGAAATCTGTCATGGACGCGGTTATTACGGGTTTTTGAAGCGGAAAGGAAGACGGATTATCCAGCCATTCGGACAGCGCGCTCATTTGACGATCTGGCCAACGGCCGGGCGTTGCCTTCACATCCGAAAGCCCAAGCGGCCGGACGCCTGAGAGATATCGACAGCGCTATCCGGCCGGCGGTGCCGCGAAACGACATCGCACCCGGCAGTTCAATCCTTCGGGTTCGCAGCCATCACTGCCCGCAGCGCATCGTTGATGCGATCCTGCCAGCCGGGGCCGTCCTCCTGGAAATATTCAAGCACCGCGCTGTCGAGCTTCAGGGACACGAGTTCCTTCGTCTGCGGCAGAGCACGCTTCTCGACCGCCGGTGCGGCGGCGGTCTTCTTTGCCGGCTTGAACAGGGCTTCGGCGGCATCCAAGGGGTTTGCGGGCCTGCGCGGGGTCGTAGCCAAGGGATCATCCTCCGTTGCTTGCCGACCAAGGTCGGCCGTCATTGCCGACGACCAATGACAGATATATAGCTTGTGCGAAACCACCGATTTCCTGATTGGACGCTATGAAAAGAACATTCTTCGTCAGAGCCGTCTGGGATGCCGAGGCCAAGATCTTCTATTCCGAAAGCGATATAGAAGGCCTTCATATCGAGGCTTCGAGCGTGGACGCATTCGAGGAGGTCATGTTTGACGCGGCGATCGACCTGATCGTCGCAAACCACATGTCAGCGGCCGACCTGGCCGACACGCCCATGAGAGAACTCATTCCCGCGATCCTCTGGGAGAGACCCGTCGGCGCCCCGGCCGCCGCCTGAGATGGTCGACGGTTTCCACAAGACGGTCCGCGAAATCATATCTTAACTCGGCGACGAGTACCTGATCAATGCGAAGGGGTCGCACGAAAAGTGGCGATCACCGGAGACAGGCAAGATACTACTCGTGCCGCGCAATCTCCAAAGCCGGCACACGGCGAATTCCATACTGAAAGATGCGGGTTCAGACACGCGTCTCTGAGACCTAAAACGCCACCTTCATATCCAGCTCGCCGATCGGGCTCACGCCCGCAAGCAGTGCACGCGCCTCTTCTTCGTCGCGCTTGATCTGGGCGACCAGCGGCTCCAGGCCGTCGAATTTCAGCTCGTCGCGCAGATGGCCGAAGAAGGAGACCGAGCAGATCTCGCCATAAAGCGAGCCGGAGAAATCGAAGAGATAGGTCTCGAGCAGCGGCAGGCCGTTGTCCGTCACCGTCGGGCGGCGGCCGTAGCTGGCGACGCCGTCATAGAGCTCGCCATTCGGGCGACGGAAACGGACGGCGTAGATGCCGGGCTTCAGTTCCGCTTCCGGCGCAAGCCGCATGTTGGCGGTCGGGAAGCCGAGTTGGCGGCCGAGCTTTTCGCCATCGATGACCTCGGCCTCGACCGTGTAGCGATAGCCGAGCAGGCCGGCGGCGGCCGCGACATCGCCATCGGCTAGCATCTCGCGGATGCGGCTCGACGAGATCACCTCGGCATTCTCGTCACGGAAGGCATCGACCAGCGACACCGAAAAGCCGTGGCGTTCGCCTGACGCCATGAGGAAGGCCGGGCCGCCTTCCCTGCCCTTGCCGAAATGGAAGTCGAAGCCGGTCACCACGGCGCTTGCACCCAGCCAGTCGACCAGGATCGTCTTGACGAATTCCTCCGCCGATCGCGTCGCGAAGTCGCGGTCGAACGGATATTCGATGACGCTGCGAAAACCCATCGCCTCGAGAAGCCGTGCCTTGAGCGGCGCCGGTGTCAGGCGGAAAACCGGCTGGTCGGGCTTGAAGACGGTGCGCGGATGGGGCTCGAAGGTCAGTACCAAAGCCGGCACGCCGCGTTCTTCCGCCAGTTCCAGCGCCCGTTCCAGGACGCTGCGATGGCCGCGATGGACGCCGTCGAAATTGCCGATCGCCACGACGCCACCCTTCAGCGCGTCCGGCAGCGGCTCTTTCTTTTCGTTGCGGTGGAATACGGTCATTCCGATAGATTCCGTTCGCCGATCAATTCCGTTAGGCCAGTCGGGGCATCCAGAATTTCGGCGCCGCGTTTTCGGATTTCAGCCAGGACTGGAGGATCGCCTCGTCGGTCTGGCCGTTCACCGTGTATTCGGCGACATGGATGCCGTCGCTGATATAAAGCAGGTCGAGATCTTGCGAAAGCGCCCCACGGACATCGGTCGGCATGCCGTCGCCGATCGCGAGCACCTTGGCCTTTTCGAACTCCCCGCGGGCCTCGCGGGCAATCGCCAGTGCCTCGTCATAGATCGGCTTGTGCGGCTTGCCGGCAACGCGGGTCTTGCCGCCGAGCTGCTCGTAATAGGCGGCGACCGCACCGGCGCAGGGGATCATCTTGTGGCCACGCTCGACGATAAGATCCGGATTGGCGCAGATCAGCGGCACATCCTTCTTCACCCAGGCTGTCAGCATGTCGGTATAGTCTTCCGGAACTTCCTTCTCGTCGTCGAAGAAGCCGGTGCAGACGATTGCCTCGGCGTCTTCCTTCGACACGATCTCGACATCGAGGCCATCGAAGAAGTTGAGGTCGCGCTCCGGACCGAGCAGGAAGACTTTCTTCGGACCTTCCGCCACCAGATGTCGGGTCACGTCGCCGGAGGTGACGATACGGTCATAGGTGCCGTCCGGCACGCCGAGCACCTTCATCTGCTCGATGACGCCGGGCGCCGGACGCGGCGAATTGGTGATCAGCACCACGGTCGCGCCAGCCTCGCGGGCACCGGCAAGAGCCTTACAGGAATGCTGGAAAGCCTCGACGCCGTTATGCACAACGCCCCAGACATCCGACAGAACGACGTCGTAGCCGCCGATCACTTCGTTCAAATTCTGGATGCGCTTCGCCATGCCGGGTCCCTTGTCACAATTGTCCCGGTCACATCGCAAACCATTGGCGGGATTACAAGAGGATCACCGGCGAAAGGCGTCCGCCGGGCGTTCGGGACGCTAAAACTTCACATTTCTGCAACGCACCATACCCTGATCATGCGTACCAAATGTTTTACCGACGCGCAGCTGGCTCACCCGAACGAGGAGCCGGACGGAGAAAGGCCGGGATGCCCGTGGGAGCGACGCCCGGAGCATGGCCCGTCGCTAACCGAGAAGAGGCCTCAGAAGCAGGCCTGCAACGGCGCTCGTGGCGAGGACTGGCACCATGCCTGCCTTGATGCCGAAAAGCATGACGGCCGAGCCGGCAAACAGAACTGCGGCAAGCGGATCGAGGCTGGACCAGACCGGCACAGGCAGACCAAGGCCGATCGCCTGCACGAGTTCCGTCGGTCGTACCTCACGAAACAGAACATGCAGGCCGAACCAGATGGCGAGGTTGAGGATGACGCCGACGACCGCCGCCGTGATCGCCGAAAGCGCGCCTGAAAGCGTGCGGTTGCCGCGCAGTCGCTCGATATAGGGCGCACCGGCGAAGATGAAGACGAAGCTCGGAACGAAGGTCGCCCAGGCGACGAGCAACGCGCCGACAATGCCGCCCATGACACCGAAAGCCTCGCGAAAACCGGTCACGAAGCCGACGAAGGACAGGACGAGCACCAGCGGCCCGGGCGTGGTTTCCGCCAGCGCCAGCCCGTCCAGCATCTCTCCGGGCTTCAGCCAACCATATTGCTCGACGCCGACCTGCGCGACATAGGCAAGCACCGCATAGGCGCCGCCGAAGGTCACCACCGCCATCTTCGAGAAGAAGACAAAGAGGCTGGAAAGCGCTTCGGGTGCGGAGACGAGCCAGAGAAACACAAGCGGCGCCTGCCAGACGATGATCCAGGCGATCAGCGCGGCAACCGCCCTCCCCGCCGGAGGCCTTGCCGGAATATCGGCCATGTCGACAGGAACAGCCGTGGTACCGGCGCGCCGGACATTGAGAAGACCCGCGATGGCTGCCGCCAGCACCACGAGCGGGAACGGCACGGAAAACAAAAACAGCGCCGCAAAGGCCGCGGCCGCGACAAGACAGAGAAAGCCGCTCTTCAGCGTCTTCCTGCCCAACCGGATGACCGCCTCCACGACAATCGCCAGGACGGCCGCCTTCAGGCCGAAGAACAGGCCGGCGAGCCAGGTTGTCTCCTGATAGAGCGCATAGGCGGCCGAAAGCGCCGTGATGACGATGAGGCCCGGCACGACGAACAGCAGGCCGGAAATGATGCCGCCGCGGGTGCCGTGCAGAAGCCAGCCGATATAGGTGGCGAGCTGCTGGGCTTCAGGTCCCGGCAGGAGCATGCAGTAGTTCAGCGCATGGAGAAACCGCGCCTCGGAGATCCAGCGCTTTTCCTCCACAACGGCCCGATGCATCATGGCGATCTGGGCCGCCGGACCGCCGAAGCTCAGGCAACCGATGCGGCCGAAGACCGCCGTCAGCTCGGCCAGTGTCGGCGCCGATGCGCTCTCGTCACCTGCACGATCCACCACAGTCATTCACGCCCTCCCCTGCCGGTTTCACATCCGGAACTGGCCCCTGTAAAAATGTCATGTAAAGACTGTATGACGGTCTCGTCGTGGGCGTGCCATCCTTAGACCAAAGTCCGGTGCGAAAAGCCGCCTGCCCGAGCAGGACAGCGCCTGGACCTCAGTGCCGTTAATCCTGTTTTGCTTGATGCTGCAGAGCGGCAACGAAATTTTCGAGCCCGTTCTTGACTCGACCAGTGGCCACCCTTATCTCGGGCTCCGTTAGCACTCTCGATAGACGAGTGCCAAACGAGATCCGCGGGTCCTCTAAAGACCTGTCCATGTCATTTGATCGAGGGATTAGACAATGGCAAGCACAACTTTCCGCCCCCTGCACGATCGCGTCGTTGTAAAGCGCGTCGAGTCTGAAGAAAAGACCAAGGGTGGCATCATCATCCCGGACACCGCCAAGGAAAAGCCGGCTGAAGGCGAAATCATCGCCGTCGGTTCTGGCGCACGCGACGACAAGGGCGCACTCGTTGCTCTCGACGTCAAGGTCGGCGACCGCGTCCTGTTCGGCAAGTGGTCCGGCACGGAAGTCAAGCTTAACGGCGAAGACCTTCTGATCATGAAGGAATCCGACATCATGGGCGTTATCGGCTGATTGCCGGCAACGCCTTTTTCGTAATTCGCTGACACCTCTATTCAGGAGTTCTCAAAATGGCAGCTAAAGAAGTAAAGTTCGGCCGCTCTGCGCGCGAAAAGATGCTGCGCGGCGTCGACATCCTCGCTGACGCAGTGCAGGTCACCCTCGGCCCGAAGGGTCGTAACGTCGTTATCGACAAGTCCTTCGGCGCTCCGCGCATCACCAAGGACGGCGTTTCGGTCGCCAAGGAAATCGAACTTGACGACAAGTTCGAGAACATGGGCGCCCAGATGGTCCGCGAAGTCGCTTCGAAGACCAACGACATCGCCGGCGACGGCACCACGACTGCAACCGTTCTGGCCCGCGCGATCGTTCGCGAAGGCGCCAAGGCCGTTGCTGCCGGCATGAACCCGATGGACCTGAAGCGCGGCGTCGATCTCGCTGTTGCAGAAGTCGTCAAGGACCTGCAGGCAAAGGCAAAGAAGATCTCCACCTCGGCTGAAGTTGCCCAGGTCGGCACAATCTCCGCAAACGGCGACAAGCAGGTCGGTAACGACATCGCTGAAGCCATGCAGAAGGTTGGCAACGAAGGCGTCATCACCGTCGAAGAAGCCAAGACCGCCGAGACCGAACTCGAAGTCGTCGAAGGCATGCAGTTCGACCGCGGCTACCTGTCGCCCTACTTCGTGACCAACCCGGAAAAGATGATCGCGGACCTCGAAGACGCATTCATCCTGCTGCACGAAAAGAAGCTCTCGAACCTCCAGGCCATGCTGCCGGTTCTCGAAGCTGTCGTTCAGACCGGCAAGCCGCTCGTCATCATCGCTGAAGACGTCGAAGGCGAAGCTCTTGCAACGCTCGTCGTCAACAAGCTGCGTGGCGGCCTGAAGATCGCTGCCGTCAAGGCTCCGGGCTTCGGCGATCGCCGCAAGGCCATGCTGGAAGACATCGCCATCCTCACGGGCGGCACCGTCATTTCTGAAGACCTCGGCATCAAGCTCGAAAACGTCACCCTCGACATGCTCGGCCGTTCCAAGAAGGTTTCGATCTCCAAGGAAAACACGACGATCGTCGACGGCGCCGGCCAGAAGGCTGACATCGAAGGCCGCGTAGCCCAGATCAAGGCGCAGATCGAAGAAACCACTTCGGACTACGACCGCGAAAAGCTGCAGGAACGTCTTGCCAAGCTCGCTGGCGGCGTTGCCGTCATCCGCGTCGGCGGTTCCACGGAAATCGAAGTCAAGGAACGCAAGGACCGCATCGACGACGCTCTGAACGCGACCCGTGCGGCCGTTCAGGAAGGCATCGTACCGGGCGGCGGCGTTGCCCTGCTCCGTTCGGCTTCCAAGATCACCGTCAAGGGTGAAAACGACGACCAGGAAGCTGGCGTCAACATCATCCGCCGCGCCCTGCAGTCGCTGGTTCGCCAGATCGCCGACAATGCCGGTGACGAAGCTTCGATCGTGGTCGGCAAGATCCTCGAGAAGAACGAAGACAACTACGGCTACAACGCCCAGACGTCCGAATATGGCGACATGATCGCCATGGGCATCGTCGACCCGGTCAAGGTCGTTCGTACGGCTCTGCAGAACGCAGCTTCGGTTGCTTCGCTGCTGATCACCACGGAAGCCATGATTGCCGAGCTGCCGAAGAAGGACGCTCCGGCCGGCGGCATGCCTGGCGGCATGGGCGGCATGGGCGGCATGGACATGATGTAAGACCGAAAGGTCTTATGTCTGAGCCATCCGGTTCAGTTGACGAAAGGGCGGTCTTCGGACCGCCCTTTTTGCTTTGGATGCCAGGGATGCACCACCTTCTGAAAGCAGTCACAATGATGAGCGTTGCCGGTCCTCCCTGTCCTCGATAGCGGTGACGCGTTCCTGGAAATTGCGGGCGAGAATGCGCATGTGGGGAACATCAGTGGAAGCTTCCGCTTTTGCAATCAACAGCAGGAGACAAATCCCATGAATGAGACGCCCCCGGTTTCGATGCGCGCCGAGGATCAAGTATCCGAGATACTGAGACGAAACGAAAAGGCCATGATGGATGCCATTCTCAAGGTATGTGAGGATACCGAAAGGAGAACAGCGGATGACCTCAAGTCGGCCGGTGTCGATCCGATAAGGATGAGGGACGGCTATTCTGCTTCGGTCGCGCTGCATCTCCTCTTCCTGCAGCAGTGCGGCGCAGACATGGAAACGAGCAAGGGCGGCGACGCCAAGCGTGCCAGCCAGATCCTTCGCGCCGGCCGAAGAATTTCCGCCCATTATTGGGAAGGCATCGACGCGGAGCAGAGCGCAGGCAGGAGCGACATCGCGATGGACCGCGAGGAACAGCGCGAACTTGCCGTCAGTGCGCAGCGAGCAGCCTCCAGGGCAGTGATGAGGGCTCTGGTCGAGCAGGCAAGTACGGCCGATCCGGATCTGCGCGATCGCATCACAGCCGATATCGAGACCTATATTGCAAGGCTTGCGCCGATATCCGAGACGGATCGGTATTTTGCCGAACGGGTGAGGGAAAACGCCGCATTGCTGCTGCAACCGCCCTCCGTCCAAACTCCGCCCGTCAAGGACACAAGCGTGGATGACGGAGAGTGACGACGTCACGTTTCTCACCGCCGCGCGGGACATAAGGCAAAGACGCCGCTACGGCGCTGCCTTGACGGCGTTCATTGTTCAACTGCGCAGAAATAAAGCTCGGGCCAATCTTATGAGCGCGTATCATAAAGGCAACACAACTCTGGGGCCATTGTCGAACCCCCTTATTTTAGTGGATGCTCACTAAGGCAATGTTCAATTTATAGACCGGAACATCCTTAGAGGGCCGCGATGACCCGTAAGTCGATGCCGACCGCATTCGGATTGATGCGGACTTCATGGATTGGCGGCGGGCTGCTCATCCCTTTTTCTTCGCTCACCTTTCTCGTCTCCGGTGCTCCGGCGCAGGCCGCCTGCGTTCTCGTCGCGGGTGTCGGCAACGACAATTATGTCTGCGACAGCGGCATCGGCCCCGGGCTTACCGATACCAGCGGCGACAATACGCTGACGCTGCCGGCGGGCGGAACGGGACAGATCAACGGCAACGTGATCTTCGGAAACGGTTCCGACGGCATCGGGATGGGCTCCGGCACGATCACCGGCAATGTCGATCAGGGTGGCGGCACCGATGCCTTCACCATCACCGGCGGCCAGGTCACCGGCAATGTCCAACAGGGCGCCGCCATCGACGACTTCCGCATGACGGGCGGAACGATCGGCTCGCTCAGCCAGGGCGACGGTTTCGACACGTTTTTCATGTCCGGCGGCCGCATCGTCGATTTCTTCGAGGATGGCGACTATGCCGTCATGACCGGCGGGCGCATCGGCCGCGTCAACATGAAGCTCGACAACAACTATTTCGACATGTCGGACGGTATTATCGACCGCAATGTCGTCACCGGCTTTGGCACCGACACGATCATTATCTCGGGCGGCACGATCGGCGGCAATATCAGCACCGGCGACGGCAATGACAGCGTCACGGTCAGCGGCGGCAGCATCGGCAACGGCATCAAGACCGGCAATGGCAACGACACATTCGCCTGGAGCGGCGGCATCATCTACAACACGATCCTGCTTGAGGCCGGAAACGACAGCGCAACGCTGACCGATCTCACCAACGGCAATATGGGTGGCATGACGCAGCTCTCCGGCGGCGCCGGTAGCGACACCCTGATGCTCGACAACGTCTCGATGGACGGCGTCGGCCGGCTTGTCGGCTGGGAGACGATCGACGCCACCAACGACACCGAGCTGATGTTCGATGGCGACCTCGTTCTCGGCGATGCCTCGACCGGGACGGGCACGTTCAGCATCGACGGAGCGAGCACGGTCTTTTCGGGTGGCGCGGACACCGCGGTCTCCGCCTTCGATGCCGGCGCGCTTGCGACCGTCATCAATGCCGGACGGATCGATCTCACCAATGGCAGTGGCGGCGCCACCGACAGTTTTACCGTCAACGGCAATTATGTCGGCAACGATGGGCTGCTGTTCGTCGATACCGTGCTCGGGACAGACGATTCCGCGTCCGACAGGCTGATCATTTCCGGCGGAACGGCGAGCGGCATTACCGGCCTGGAGGTCGAGAACCAGGGAGGCCTCGGCGGGCTGACGACGCAGAACGGCATTCTCGTCATAGAGGGCATCAACGGCGCCGACACCGGCGACGGCACCTTCGCGCTGACCAACAACGTCGCCGCCGGTGCCTACCAGTATTACCTGTTCAAGGGCGGGGTCAGCGCGGATACGGGTGAAAACTGGTATCTGCGCTCGGCGCTCGTCAATACGCCGACGCCTTCGGAAGCGGCTCCCGCTCCGTCGCCGCTCGCTCCGGCGGAGGAGCCGCAGCCGGAGCCGCCAGAGCCCGAGGTCAGCGGTCCGCCGCCCGCTCCCCCTGCCCCACCCGAAACGCCGCCGGACGGGTCCGGCATCGTCGAGCCGCCGGTGTCTGCCGGCGATACCGCACCCGTTGCGCCGCCCGAGCCTGAAGCCGCCGAGGCGCCTACACCCCCGGAAAATCCCCAGGAGATCCCCACCGAAGCGCCTCCACTGCCCATCGGCATCGACCCGGAGCCTCCGACATCGGGCGCGACCCGCGTGGCGGGCGACGTCGTTCCGCTTTACCGCGTCGAGGTGCCGACCTATTCGGCGATCGCGCCTGCCGCCCGCACTGCGACGCTTTCGGCCCTCGGCACGCTGCACGAGCGCCGGGGCGACCAGAACTTCGTCGACGGTCCCGCCGCCTGGACGCGTGTCTACGGCATGAAGGCGGAGCAGACTTTTTCCGGAATGGTCGATCCGGCGCTCGACGGACATCTCTACGGTTTCCAGGCCGGACTGGACGTGATCCATCTGGACCGGGCCGATGGCGGACGCGACATTGCCGGCCTCTTCCTCGGCTACAGCACCTATGATGCGGACATCAAGGGCCAGGCGCTCGGCTGGAACGGCGTCAGCACCGGGGATCTCAACCTCAACGCAACCAGCTTCGGCGGTTACTGGACCCATATCGCCGCATCAGGATGGTATGTCGACGCCGTCCTGATGGGCACATGGTACGGCGGCAATGCCGCCAGCTATCGCGATATCGGCATCGATATCGACGGCTTCGGCGTTACCGCGTCACTGGAAGGCGGCTATCCGATCGCGTTGACGGAAGAATGGACGCTGGAGCCCCAGGCGCAACTGATCTGGCAACACCTGTCGCTGGACGACCAAGCGGACGACTTTTCCGATATCGCCTTCGACAACGACAACATGGTCACCGGCCGGATCGGTGCCCGGCTGGAAGGCAGCTACAAGACATCCGCCGGCCTCATCCGGCCCCATGTCAAAGCCAATCTGTGGCATTCGTTCAGCGGCACGGACACGGTGAGGTTCGGCAGCGACGCCATCACCACCGATACCGACTGGACCTCGCTGGAACTCGGCGCGGGCGTTACATGGGATATCAATGCCCGCCTCAGCGCCTTCGCATCGGCCGACTACACGTTCAATCTCGGTGGCGAGAATATCGACACATGGCAGGGCCGAGCCGGATTGAAGCTGAGCTTCTAGACCAGGCTGTCTAGCGGCGGGTCTGGACAAGGATCACGATTTCCGCAACTCTCGCGCGGATAAAAAGACGATCCTTAATCACTTTTTTCCACATTTTGATATTCAAGGATAATATTCTGATGCTTCTTAGAACGCTTGCGCTTGCCGCCATGCTAAGTTCGCTGGTGAATCTCTCAGGCGGCAGGGCTGAAGATCTTCGAAATCCCCGCCATTGAGGATGGAGCAGCGATCCGGGTGGCCGAGTGGACGCCCTGTGCAAAGCCGGCGGAAACCATCGAGCTTAGACCTTTCCTTCTTCCGGCAGTGCGCGATTGCCCGGTTGCCGGCAAAGGACTTCCGCTCATCGTTCTCTCGCACGGCTTTCGCGGCACCAATCTTAGCCATCACGACACGGCAGAGGCGTTCGCGGATGCGGGCTTCGTCGTCGTGGCGCTCAACCATCCCGACGATTCCGCCTTGAGCAAGGACAAAGGCCCCAGCCTGAAGGCCCTGACGAACCGCCCGACGGATATCAAGCGGGTGATCGATTTCATGCTCGGTGCGTCACCGGATGCAGCGAAGATAGATCCGCAGCGCATCGGCTTCTTCGGATTTTCACGCGGTGGGTATACGGGCCTCGTGCTTGCCGGCGCCGAGCCGGATTTCCAGCAGTTGCGCCGGCGCTGCGCAGATCCGACAGGCGCAGACTGCAAGCCGATCGATCCGGCACTTGTCCCGACTTCAACGCTGACCCGCGATCCGCGCATCAAGGCGTTCGTCATCGCCGACCCGCTGAGCAGCGCTTTCCCGACGAGGGAAAGCGTGCAGGTAATCAGCGCGCCCCTGCAGCTGTGGAGTTCCGAGGGCGGCGGCGATGGCGTGTCGCCGAAGGATATTGCCAGGATCGCCGCCAACCTCGCCTCCCCGCCGGAGCATCATGCCGTGCCCGGCTCCGGCCATTTCGCCTTCCTGACCGTCTGCCCCGCGGCATTGGCGAAAAGCCTGCCGGAACTTTGCACCGATGCACCGGGCTTCAGCCGCGCCAAGTTCCACGAAGAGCTGAACAGCAAGGCGCTTGCCTTCCTAAAGAAGCATCTGCCCGTACAGCCCTGATCCGTCTCAAGGCAGGAGGCAATTGCTGGCAGGCCTGTTTACCGCGTGCCTTCGGTCGCCAGCTTCAAGCCCAGCGCCGCAAACGAAGCGGCGAAGGCGCGGCGGAGCCAGTTCATCGCGGTCTCGCTCTGCAGCAGGTACTGGCGGCCGGTGGCAGCAATGGCGGCATAACCGAGAAAGACGACGAAGGTCATGGCCGTGAAGCCGAGGCCGAGTTCGACCAGCAGGCCGATCGGGCTATCGGCCGGGACGAATTGCGGGATGAAAGCCACGAAGAACAGTGGCAGCTTTGTGTTCAGGATATTGAGCAATATGCCGCTCCGAACGAGCTTGCCCGCCGATTTCGGTGCGCTCCGGCGGATCGACAGGCCGCCGCGGTCGTTCAGCACTGCCCAGGCCATCCAGAGAAGATAGGCAACCCCGGCGAACTTGATCGTCTGGAACAGGACCGCACTGGTGTGCAGGATCGCGGCAAGGCCCGCCATGGCCACGGCGAGATGGAGAACGGTGGCGATGGTGCAGCCGACCGACGCCCAGAAGCCTGCCTTCAACCCGCCGCCCATGGCCGAGGACAGCGTGTAGACGACGCCGATGCCCGGCGAGAGGCAGATGATGAAAGCGGTCAGCAGATATTCGAAGCTCATGGACCATCCTCCCGAGACACCATCGACGCAGTGATCATCCGGCGGGATGTCCTTTTTGGGCATGTTCCCGCCGAATAGCCGCATCCTGTCAGGCTAGTGGAGGATGGCCCGGTATCGGCCTTTTGGCAAGGCAGCAGCCGGTTACCGAGGAATGGGCGAAATACGCATCCCCCGGACACGCTCAGGGGCGGCCTCGTAAAGCCGCCCCTGACGAAATTTCCTGCCTAGACTTGGCCGTTCTTCGGGCCGTTATCAGTACATGGTGCGGCCATTATGGGTCTTGCGATAGATGTTGCGCGAGGCGCGATTCTGCATGCGCTCGACCTTTTCACGCTCGCGACGGGTGACATAGCCGTCCCGGGCAGCGCGCGACTTGGCACGGTCGATACGGTGCTGCTGACGCGCGAGGTTGCGCATTTCGCGCGGGGTCAGTTCGCCACGGACGGCACCGCGATAGACGCGATGTTCCTGGCGATGTTCGCGGGCCTCGCTGCGCCAGGTCTGCGCCTGGGACAGGGTCGGGATCGCGGAGGCCATCACGAGGGCCAGTGCACTGATGATGATCTTCTTCATGACATTCTCCTTTTCGCGTCGAACTCGCGTGACGTACGCTGTCATCGTGGGTCCATAACGATGAATGGCCCCTGAAAGGTTCATTCACAAACGGCAACAATCTGACACGAAACGGCTCACATTTTCGTCAGGCAAGGACCGTGAAGCGGGGACGAAAACGCCGTAGGGACACATACAATTCAGATACTTGCGAAGAAAATCGAGGGTGATCATCCCCTTCCCCAGACTGGCTTACATAATTGACGAACTTCCGTCGCCGGAGTGTTTCGCGAGACGTTTGCGGACAGGCGGAAGATGGCAAGCTCCTCCACCGTGGCCAGACCCTTTGGTGTCCGGGACCTGTCCGAAGAACCGTTATCCCGACCGAAAGGAGTCATAGAAAGGGAGGCGGAACAGGACAAAGCAGCCGAACGAGAAACGGGATTGCCAAGGCTGCGCAATTGCAACGCCACTATTACCCTCTCCCATTCCCGCAATTGCGCGGCCTCTCCTCCCCATGCCGGACTCCGTCCGGGTCGTTCATTTTTATGAAACAATTTGTCTACTGTCGTTCATCTTTCTGATCTTCGTCAAAACTGGCACATAGGCGTCCAGAGAAATCACCGATCGCCGCACAGCCCGTGGGGGCAAGGCCATCGATACCTGGAGAGCTGATATGTCCAACACCCAGAACGCCGTCATCCTCGTCGCGCGTATTCTTCTGTCCTTCATGTTCATCTATGCCGGCTTCGGCAAGCTGACCGACCCGGCCGGTACTGCCGGCATGATCGCCGGCGCCGGCATGCCGGCCGCAACCCTTCTCGCCTATCTCGCCGGCGCATTCGAATTCGTCACCGGTATTGCCGTTCTCGTCGGCTTCCAGACCAAGATCGTCGGCTGGGCGCTTGCCCTGTTCTGCGCCTTCACCGGCGCCGTCTTCCACTCCGGCACCGTTGCCGTTCCCGGCTGGCCGGATGCAGCGCTCGGCTGGATCAATGCCCTTAACGGCATCATGCTGATGAAGAACTTCACGCTGGCCGGCGCCTACATCCTGCTCGCCACCTTCGGCCCGGGCGCCTATTCGCTCGACGCACGTCGCCGCGTTTCGGTCGCAATTGCTGCGTAACCTACAACCATTCCCTGCCAAGACACTCCCGCCGGACAACCAATCCGGCGGGTTTTTTATTGCCTGAAATCTGGTTTTCTCAGCGGCGGATGTTGCGGGCGAGCCAGACGGTGGCGCCACCACAGGCCGGATCCTGGGAGATCTGCTTCACCACCTCGAAACCGTTCTTCGCGAGAAGCGCCTCGTATTCGGCCTTGGACAGGCTGGCGTGATAGAGCGGCTCACCTGCGAACTGGCCCATCGCCTCGCCCTCGAAATGACCGGAGGTGAACATCAGGGCCGCGCCCGGGCCTGCCAGCGCGCCGAACCGGGGAAACATCGCCCGCTGGTCGTCCGCATTCAGATGGAAGAAGCTGTGCCAGGCGATGATCCCGTCGAACTTGGTTGGGATATAGAACTTGCGCATGTCGGCCTGATACCAGGCGAGGCCGGGAAAGCGCTCGCGGGCAAGCCCGATCAGCGTCTCGGACGTATCGACGCCGGTGACGTGGAAGCCGCGCTTGATGAAATGGCCGGCGATCGGCTCGCCGCCGCCGCAACCGAGATCGAGGATCTGGCCGCGCTGCTTGATCAGCCCGGTAAAATGATCGAGCCACGGCCGCTCGAACAGGTTGCGGCCGCGAAACTCGTCGAACGCCCTGGCGTGGCGTTCATAGAGCCCGATGATATTGGCGTCTTCATTTGCCATCGGCTATCAGCTTTCGCGTCACACGGCCTTGCGGATCGCCTCGACGAGCGCCTTGATACGAGCGTTGCCGTCATGCTCCGGCTTGCGCGCCCGCACAAGGCAGGCCTCCGACTTCAGGATTACGCCGTCCGACAGGATCTTCAGGTGATTGGCCTTGAGCGTCGATCCGGTCGAGGTGATATCGACGATGATATCCGCCTGTCCCGCCGCCGGCGCGCCTTCCGTTGCGCCGAGGCTCTCGACGATCCGATAAAGCTGGATGCCATGGCTGCCGGAGAAATGCTGCTGGGTCAGCCGCCAGTATTTGGTGGCGATCTGGAGGCGGCGGCCGTGGCGGGAACGGAAGTCGGCGGCGACATCGCCGAGGTCTGCCATGGTCTCGACATCCAGCCAGATTTCCGGCACCGCGACGACGACATCCGCACGCCCGAAGCCGAGGCGGGCGGAGATTTCCACCTTGCGGTCGGCATCGGCCAGGCCTTCGCGGATCAGGTCTTCGCCGGTTACGCCGAAATCGACGGTGCCGGCACCGATCTCGCGGGCGATCTCGGAGGCAGAGAGGAAGGCGATCTCGATATCGTCACGGCCGTCGACCTTGCCGCGATAGGAACGATCGTTGCCGACGGCGACGATGGGCAGGCCGGCGCGCTCGAAGATCGCCGAGGCATCTTCCTTCATCCGACCCTTGGAGGGGAGTGCGATGGTAATGGTGGACATCAGCGCGCCCTCGCCTGTTCGATCCGGTCGAGCCAGAGCGAGAAGCCCACGGCCGGAATATCCTCGCTCGCACCGAGCAGCGTCATCAGCCGGTCGAAGCGGCCGCCGCCTGCCAGAACCGCGTTGTCGCGGCTAACCTCGAACACGAGGCCGGTATAGTAGTCGAGCGGTCGGCCGAAGGCGGCGCGGTAAGTGACCTTGGTCAGGTCCACGCCGAGATCGGCCATGGCTTCGGCACGGGCTTCGAATGTGGCCAGTGCCATGCCCATGGAAAGGCCTGCCGCATCGGCAAAGCCTGCAAGCGCGGCAGACGCCTCTGACAGAGGCATTTCCAATGACAGAAACTCGCTCAACAGGAGAAGCGCCGAGCCGTCCAGCCGGGTTTCGGCCAAAGACTGCTTCTCCTTCAGCCGGGCCGCGATTTCGCGCGGCGAACGGCTGGCATTGGTGGAATAGCCGGTCTCCTGCATCGTCCGGTCGATATGGGCGATGAGGGCCGCCTCGTCCTGCTTCAGAAGCTCGGCAAGCTCCGGCGACAGGCCGGACACGGCCTGCGGGCTCGCAAGCGTCATCAGGAGTTGCCGCAGATGGGCATTGTTGCCGAAGGACTGGATCAGCCGCTTCTGCCAGCCACCGGGAAGCCCCAGCGCCTTGACCACAGCCTCGAACACCGCCTGGTCGCCGAGCGTGACATTCAGCTTGCGGCCGGGAATGAGGTTTTCCAAGATCTGCATCGCATCGTTGACGGCGCGGGCATCGGCGCTCGCCGTGGCGATCTCGCCGAGATCCTCGATACCGGCCTGATAGAACTCGTTGTCACCGTCGCGGCGCTGGCGGAACACTTCGCCGAGATAGCAGTAGCGCCGCGGCGTGCCGGTGGCATTGGCGATATGGCGCAGGCAGACGGGAATGGTGAATTCCGGACGCAGGCACAGGCTCTCGCCGGTTTCGCTTTCGGTCAGGAAGATGCGCCGGCGCAGGTCCTCTCCCGCCATGTCGAGAAACGGTGCTGCCGGCTGGATGACCGGCGTATCAATGCGCGCGGTGCCACGGGCGGCAAATTCATCGAGCAGACGGCCGGAGAATTCGGGCATGTTGATCAGAGGCATGGGATGGCTCCCCGATAAAGTCCCCTCTCCAACCCCTCCCCACAAGGGGGAGGGGCCAAACCGCCGCCCCCCTTGGAAAGGGTCAGAAACGTCGAGGAAAAGGCGGATGTTGATTGCGGCAGGACGGCGCGGCACAAAGCCCCTCCCCCTAGTGGGGAGGGGTTGGGGAGGGGTCTATTACGCATCCTTCGCCCGCCTGCGGTCTTCCGCCTGGGCGGCCAGTATGTCCTTCACCTTGGCGACCAGATCGGCCTCGGAGACCGTCTCCTGCGCCACGCGGGCCTCGCGCCAGGAGGCGTTGTCCTCGATCTCGCCGGAAAGACGCTTGCCCTCGATCAGATCCTTCAGCTGCACGACGCTTGTCGCGCGCTCGTCACCGCCCTGGATGATGGCGATCGGGCAGCCTCGACGGTCGGCATATTTCAGCTGGTTGCCGAACTTCTTCCAATTGCCCTGGTACATTTCGGCGCGGATGCCTTCGGCGCGCAGTGCCTGGGTGAAGCGCTGGTAACGACCCATGCTCTCGACATCGCCATCCATGACGGTGACGAGAACCGGCGCGATCACCTCGTCCTGCCCCAGCTTGCCGAGGTTCTTCAGCGCCGTCATCAAGCGCGAGACGCCGATAGAAAAGCCCGTGGCCGGAACAGGCTGGCCCATGAAACGCGATACGAGGCCATCATAACGGCCACCACCACCGACGGAGCCGAAGACAACCTTGTCGCCCTTCTCGTTGGTAACGTCGAAGGTGAGCTCGGCTTCGAAGACCGGGCCGGTGTAATATTCGAGGCCGCGGACGACGGAGGTATCGATGCGAATTCGATTAGCCTCGTAACCGCAGCTTCTTACGCTTTCCTGGATCTGCTGTAGCTCGGCCAAGCCGTGATAATAACTATTTTTCTCATCCTGTGCCGGCGGGCTTACTTTGAAGTCCACCTTGTTCTCGCGAACGGCCTCAATCGTTCCATCTTCTCTGCGTTGCAGCACGAAGTCAGCCGTCAGGATAGCAACAACAGCCTTGATTTGGACCTCATCTAGGCCCGCCCCCTTGGTAAAGTCGCCTGATTCATCCTTGCGACCGGCGCCAAGCAGTAGTTTCACACCATCAATGCCAAACTTATCCAGCTTATCCATGGCACGCAGGACCGTCAGTCGCTGGCCTGCACTTTCACTATTATCGAGCCCGATGGCATCTAGCACACCATCGAGAACCTTGCGGTTGTTGACCCGGATCACGTAGTCGCCGCGCTTGATGCCAAGCGCTTCCATCGTGTCGGCCATCATCATGCACATTTCGGCATCGGCCTGGACGCCCGGCGCACCGACCGTATCGGCATCGAACTGCATGAACTGGCGGAAACGGCCCGGGCCCGGCTTCTCGTTGCGGAAGACATAGCCGGCGCGATAGGTGCGGAACGGCAGCTGGATCTCGTTGAAATTCTCCGCGACATGGCGGGCAAGCGGCGCCGTCAGGTCATAGCGCAACGACATCCACTGGTCGTCGTCATCCTGCAGCGAAAAGACACCCTCGTTCGGGCGGTCGCTATCGGGAAGGAACTTTCCGAGCGCATCGGTATATTCGAACAGCGGCGTTTCGACCGGATCGAAACCGTAGCGCTCGTAGACCTCACGAATCTTAGCGGTCATCTCGTTGGTGGCATGGATATCGGCAGCCGAACGGTCAACGAAGCCGCGCGGCAGGCGGGCCTTCAGTTTCTGTGGCTTTTTGCTCTTGTCGTTCATGATCGATATCCATTGCTCACGGGCCTTCGGGAAAAGGCCGAAAATACGAGCGGTTTCTTAGAGGATGAAGCTTTTGGCGGCAAGGGCGGCCGCTGGCGAAGTGTCGGGGCGGTTGGTATATATCCGCCTACCCAAAGGGATCATCGCCATGAACAAGCGCATTGCTGTTGAAATCCCTGAAGCCATGTATCGACTGCTAATGCGCTACGCTGACATACACGGCTTCGATACGGACGCTTACGTGGCTCAGGTTCTGCACAAACATCTCGAAGATCTGCACGCTCTTGCGGTCGTTGAAGCGCATATGGAAGACGTTCGAAACGGCAACTCTCGCACCTATACGATGGTGCAGCTGGAGCAAGAACTAGGCCTCGATGATTGACAGCGGCACCGCCGGGAAGTCTATCGCTGATCCATGATCCTCGAAGCCATCCAATATGCCGCGACGCAAGCCGTCACGCCGTCCGAATTCCGACCCTTCGTCCACTCCTCCGTAAACCTCTGGTCGCGGGCGAACCGCTGCACCAAGGCGTGGGCGCCCCATGAGGCAAATTGCAAGGCCTTCATCGGCGAGACGATTGCCGGGATGCGGCAGCGACGCACGGCCGTCGTGCTCGGATCGGGCCTGTTGCGCGACGTGCCGATCCTCGATCTCGCCAGAGCCTTCGATACCGTGGTGCTGGTCGATCTCGTGCATCTTGCGAGCGTCAGGGCGTGGATCAAGGCCAAGCGGTTCACCAACATCCGGCTGATTTCCCGTGATCTTTCCGGCTTCACGGACACGCTTGCGGGCCGGATGCCGGAACCGCTCTCCTTCCTGCGGCAGGTGCCTTATCTCGATCTGGTCGTCTCGGCCAATATCCTCTCGCAGATCGGCGTCGGCACCCGTCGGCAGCTCGCGCAGTCGCGGCATGACGATGCGGATGCGATCGTCTCCTCCCTCATCAAGGCGCATCTCGACGGGCTGTCCGCCCTGCCCTGCAGGACGGCGCTGCTGACCGATGTCAGCTACAAGGTGACGGATCGCGGTGGTGCCGTGCTGGAGGATGCCGATCTTCTCTGCGGTGTGCCGGCGCCTATCGCCAAACGCAGCTGGTTCTGGACGGTCGCACCTTACGGAGAGCTCGGCCGTGACCGCCAGGCGGTGCATCAGGTGATTGCGGTTTAGGTATTTCCGGCAACTGATCCACCCGACGTGCATACGGAGTTCGGACAGGGCGACAAGCTCCAGTTGCCTTCTCCCCAGCGGGGAGAAGGTGGCCCGAAGGGTCGGATGAGGGGGAGCCTACGGTAAACGTGCTACCGCGCAGCGCCTCATCGCCTCGCTAGCGCTCCGGCACTTCTCCCCGCTGGGGAGAAGACGATCGTCTCACCGCTGCAGTCCTTACACGATCAGCGTTACGTGAACCGACACCCCGTTGATTTCAACGCCTGGGCACATATTTTCAGCGGCATGAAACGCCTCGCCGCCACGATGATGTTTGCCGCCTGGCTCCTCTACGGGGCCATGCCTGCCATGGCGATGCCGGGAATGACGACCATGTCGATGGCGCCGCAGCCGGCAGCGGAAGCCGCGCACGACCACGGCCAGCATCACGACATGAGCGGCGGCACCGGGCAGCCGCTTGCAAATCCGGTGCAGGCCGATCACCCCAGCCATGCCCATAATGACAGGTCAAAGCCCTGTCCGCATGGCAGCGGCAAGGGATGCGTGGCGCCGTTTTGCGCAGCCTGTCTCGTGCTTCTGCCCGATATTGCCCTTGCCGATACGGGCCGCTTCATCCATCCGACACCCGTTCCGCAAGACGCGCCCTCGCTCGTTATTTCCGCGGCTCGACCGCCGATACCTCCGCCCCGCGCCTGATCGACCGATACGCATATCGAAAGATCACTCATAAGGACGAGGAGGTATCCCATGTCCAGGACCACTATTACCGCAGCCGTGATTGCGCTGCTTGCTGTCCCATCCTTCGTTTCGGCCCAGGAGATGAAGGGCCACGACCATTCGAAGATGCAGATGGATTCGGGCGGCGACAGCGCCTCGACCAAGGCGTTCAAGGCCGCCAATACCAAGATGCATGAGGGCATGGCGCTCGAATTCAGCGGCGATGCCGATATCGACTTCACCCGTGGCATGATCGCCCATCACCAGGGCGCAATCGACATGGCCAAGGTCGAGCTCGAATATGGCAAGGACGCGCAGCAGCGCAAGCTGGCGGAAGAGATCATCAAGGCGCAGGAACAGGAAATCGCCGAGATGCAGGCCTGGCTGAAGGCGAAAGGCCAGTAAGAGACTGAAGCGCCGGGAAAGCTTGCCGCTTGCCCGGCGCCACCATCTCCCCCATATGATACCGGCGGAGGCAGAGATCATGCGCCCGATTACCGCCATCGGCTTCGATGCCGACGACACGCTCTGGCAGAACGAACAATATTACCGGCTGACGGAAGAGCATTTTCAGGCCCTGCTCGGGGACTTCGCCGAGGGTGCGGATATTTCCGCGCGTCTGCTGGAGGCCGAGAAGCGCAACCTTTCCCAATACGGTTTCGGCATCAAGGGTTTTACGCTCTCGATGATCGAGACGGCGCTCGAGGTGACCGACTGCCAGGTGCCGGCAGAGACGATCGGCAAGATCCTCAATATCGGACGCGATCTCCTGCGCCACCCGGTCGAATGCATGCCCCATGTCGAGGAGACGCTGGAGGCGCTGAACGGGCACTATCTGCTGGTGATGATCACCAAAGGCGACCTGTTCGACCAGGAGCGCAAGCTCGCCCAATCAGGCCTCGGCGATTATTTCGACGCCGTCGAGATCGTCTCGGACAAGAGCGCCACAACCTATCGCCGGATCTTCCAAAAGGTGGCGGACGGGCCGGAACGGGCGATGATGGTCGGCAATTCACTGAAATCCGACATCGTGCCGGCGATCGCCGCCGGCGCCTATGGCGTCTTCATTCCCCATGCGCTGACCTGGGTTCTGGAACATGTCGATGCACCGGAGGATGCGCCGCGCTTCCGCCAGATCGAACATCTGGGCGAGCTTTCCGGCGTTCTGGAAAAGATCATCTCCTCCCAGGCATGACAGTCTGCGAAAACCGCTTCACGCCTTTCGGCGTCATGCCTATGGCCGCTTGAACTTCAGCCGCGCCTCGTCGACCTCGCGCTGGCAGAAGCAGCCGTCGAGGTGGTCGTTGACCATGCCCATCGCCTGCATGAATGCATAGACGGTGGTCGGACCGACGAAGGTCCAGCCGCGCTTCTTCAGGTTCTTGGACAGCGTGACGGAGACAGGCGTCGTCGGGTTGGCGCGCAGCGTGTCGAGGTCCAGCACCGCAGGGCGGGTGTCGCTGCCCGGCTCGAAGCTCCAGAAAAATTTGGCGAGCGAGCCGAATTCAGCCTTCAGCTCGATGGCGCGGCGGGCATTGTTGATGGTCGAGACGATCTTGCCGCGATGGCGGATGATGCCGGCATCCGCGACCAGCCGCTCGATATCGTCTTCGCCGAATTCAGCGACCCTGTTGAAATCGAAGCCGGCAAAGGCCGCACGAAAGTTCTCGCGCTTTCTGAGGATCGTCAGCCAGGACAGGCCGGACTGGAAACCTTCGAGGCAGATCTTTTCGAAAAGGCGGAAATCGTCGGTGACCGGCCGGCCCCATTCCTCGTCGTGATAGCGGCGGTAATCCTCCAGCCCACCATGCCAGAAGCAGCGCCCCCTGCCGTCCTCGCCCACGATGATGCCGGCCATTTCCTTCTCCCAAACCATTCATAGTCCCAATCATTAACAGCAGCGGCACGCGGTTTAGTATCAAGCAACCATATTTCCAAACCGGCAGGTAACCCTGCCGAAAGCTATATCGGATTCGGGAGGCGAAAGCCGCCACCCGTTTACCATTCCCTTTGAGCTTGCATTCACCATCAGCGCCAACGGGCTCGATATTTCCAGGGCCTTTTCGGTGATTGTAACGAGTGGATCCGACATGAAGGCGAAACTTCTCCTGGCGCTGGGCTTGGCCGCGCTCTTTTCTACGTCCGCATTGGCAAACGACCGCTATCGCGAACGGCCGCCGGTCATGGTCAGCCCGGATCTGGCCGCCCCGTGGCTGATGCAGCTCGGCGCCCAGCAGAATTCGAGAGCCACGCAGCAGCGCCGGGTCTACCAGCAGCAGCCGCGCCAGATGAAGCCGCAGGTCGTCACCGGCCAGCGCAACTATCTCCCGGCAGCGCCCAGCCGCCCGGGTGCCGGCCGTTCGGCCGTCAGCCAGCAGGCCGAACAGCGCCAGCCCTCTTTCGGTCCCGGCGTGCGTCGCGGCATCTTCGGCAACAGCTCCAATGTCCAGCAGGCGGCGGTGCGCCCCAACAGGGCCGTTCGCAGCCAGATCGAGGCTCAATTCCTGCCGCAGGCCGTCGCCTATGACACGACGGAAAAGGCAGGCACGATCGTGATCGACACCAACAACCGCTTTCTCTATCTCGTGCAGGGTAACGGCCAGGCGATGCGCTACGGCGTCGGCGTCGGCAAGCCGGGCTTCGAATGGGCCGGCGAACACCGCGTGACCCGCAAGGCCGAATGGCCGAGCTGGGTTCCGCCGAAGGAAATGATCAGCCGCGAGGCGGCCAAGGGCCACTACCTGCCTGCCCGCATGGACGGCGGACCGGAAAACCCGCTCGGTGCCCGTGCCATGTATCTCGGCTCGACGCTCTACCGTATCCATGGCACCAACGCGCCCTGGACGATCGGCAGCGCCGTCTCTTCCGGCTGTATCCGCATGCGCAACGAGGACGTGACCGACCTCTACGGCCGCGTCGATGTCGGCACCAAGGTCATCGTGATGTAATCTTCGGCTTCGACAGAATATGTGGCCTGATCGACACGATCAGGCCATTTTCTTATCTGTCGGGCAATCACATTCGTCTTTCCTTATCTTGCCGCCTTGGAAAAGCCGCGACATCTTGCCCGGGTTTTTCATGAAACTTTGCAAGTGGGGTAAGGATGAATTCGCGTAAACTGCTGATGGCGGTCGTCGCCGTGATGTTTGCGGTGGTTGGCACCGCTGCACCGGTCGAGACCGCAAGCGCCCAGTCGCAGACGACGGCGAGCGATGTCGCGCCGAAGGTGCGCAACAAGGAAGTCCCGGGCAAGTTCAAGCGCCGCAGCGTGCGCTTTGCCACCAACGAGGCACCCGGCACGATCATCGTCGATACCAACAACAAGTTCCTCTATTATGTCGAAGGCCAGAACCGCGCGACCCGTTACGGTATCGGCGTCGGCCGCGAGGGCTTCGGCTGGTCCGGCGTCGTCTCGATCGGCCGCAAGGCGGAATGGCCGACCTGGACGCCGCCGGCTGAAATGCGCGCCCGCGAGGCACGCCGCGGCATCAAGCTGCCGGCCGTCATGCCGGGTGGCCCGGAAAACCCGCTCGGCGCCCGCGCCATGTATCTCTACAAGGGCGGCCGCGACACGATCTTCCGCATCCACGGCACCAACCAGCCCTGGTCGATCGGCCTCAACCTGTCGTCCGGCTGCATCCGCATGATGAACAAGGACGTCGAGCATCTCTATGCCCGCGCGCCTGTCGGCTCCAAGGTCGTCGTCATCGGCCCCGGCTCGAAGCCGGGCGACGTCGCCTTCCAGGACCGCGGCCTCGACATCTTCCGCACCATCTTCGGCGGCTGATCGAAAGTTGCCAGGGAAAGGCGGCAGCGGCCGCCTCTCCCGCACTCTCGCCAGGATGCAAGAATGGCGAGTGATACCCAAATGACACAAGCCGGTTACACGCCTGTCACCTCCCCGCGCTATGCGGGTGCATCGACAGTCGATCGGGCCGGCTCATGCGCACATTTGCTTCAGCACTTTTCTCTTCCGCAGCTTTTCTGACGCTTTTTTCCGTACCCGCCTTTTCCGGCGATTTCGAAATATCCGGCTATGGCGGCTACCAGTTTTCGCCCCATAGCGACGTGACGATTTCCGACGGGGCCGACTTTACCGCCGGGTGGGACACAAAGCCCTTCCAGAGCCCTCCCTATTGGGGCGTGCGCGCCACCTACTGGTTCGACGAGGGGCGTCTGGCCAACTGGGGCGTATCGCTCGACTATACCCATGCCAAGGTCTATGCCGACGGCGAGACGCTGGACAAGAGCGGCTTCGACCATTTCGAATTCACCGACGGCCTCAACCTCGTGACACTGAACGCGCTCTACCGGTTCGACATCGAGGGCAGCAAATGGGCGCCCTATCTCGGCGCCGGTGTGGGCCTCAACATTCCGCATGTGGAAGTGACGCGCGCCAGCGGCCGCACCTTCGACTATCAGGTCGGCGGCGCCACCCTCCAGGCCCAGGCCGGCGTGCGCTACCAATTCACCGAGAACTGGTCGGCATTTGCCGAATACAAGGGCAACTATTCCTTCGTCGACGTCGATATCGACAATGGCGCGACGCTCGAAAGCGACATCATCACCAATGCGATCAATCTCGGGATTTCCTATAAGTTCTGAGGAGTTTCAGGTGTCCGTCTCCCGCATTCCTGTGACATTCCGTGGGCGCAGCCCGAGGGCACAGGGATGAGGGTAGAGAATGACGCAGCGTCTCGCTTCGTTTGCACCATGCGCCAGGCATGACGACGCGGGCGAACTAGCCCTTCAATTTCCCCGGCTTCGGCCCACCATAGGCCCAATCCAGCAGCTCGATCGTATGGACGATCGGGATGGCGGTGCCCGAGCCGATCTGGGTCATGCAGCCGATATTGCCGGTGGCGATGATGTCGGGCTTCGTCGCCTCGATATTCTTCACCTTGCGAACCTTCAGCTGCGCGGAGATTTCCGGCTGCAGGATGTTGTAGGTGCCGGCCGAGCCGCAGCAGAGATGGCCTTCGGCCGGATCGCGAACGGCGAAGCCCGCGGCCTTCAAGAGCAGTTTCGGCGCCATGGTGATCTTCTGACCGTGCTGCATCGAGCAGGCCGAGTGATAGGCGACCGTTAGCCGCTTTGGCTCCTGCGGCAGCAGGTCCAGCGTCGCCAGATATTCAGTGATGTCCTTGGCGAGCGCCGAGATCCGCGCTGCCTTTTCCGCATAGGCGGGATCGAGGCGCAGCATGTGGCCGTAGTCCTTGATCGTCGTGCCGCAGCCGGAGGCGGTGATGATGATGGCGTCGAGACCACCCTTCTCGATCTGCCGCGTCCAGACATCGACATTGCGGCGGGCAAAGTCGAGGGCCTCGTTCTCGCGGCCCATGTGGTGGACGAGCGCGCCGCAGCAGCCCTCGCCTTCCGGCACCACCACCTCGATGCCGAAACGGGCCAGCAACCGGATCGTCGCCTCATTGATGCCGGGATCGAGCACCGACTGGGCACAGCCGGCAAGGATCGCCACCCGGCCGCGCCTGATCCCCTTGACCGGTTGAGCGCCACGCATGGCAGGTGACGCATTCCCCAGCGTCTTCGGTGCAAGCTCCAGCATGGCACCGAGCGGCTGCAGCGCCTTGACCCGTTTGATCAGCGGCGCGAAAGGCCGACCGAATTTCGCCAGCGTCAGGGCGGCGCGGAAGCGCGCCGGATAGGGCAGCACCGCGGCAAGCAGGCTGCGCAGCAAGCGGTCTGCAAGCGGCCTCTTGTATGTATTCTCGATATGGATGCGGGCATGGTCGACCAGGTGCATGTAGTCGACGCCCGAGGGACAGGTGGTCACGCAGGACAGGCAGGAGAGACAGCGGTCGATATGGGTGACCACCTCTTCATCGGCGTCCCGGCCATTTTCCAGCATGTCCTTGATCAGATAGATGCGCCCGCGCGGGCTGTCTAGCTCGTTGCCCAGCGTGACGTAGGTGGGACAGGTGGCAGTGCAGAAGCCGCAATGCACGCAGCGCCGCAGGATCTTTTCGGATTCGGCGACATGCGGGTCTTCGAGCTGTTCGGGGGTGAAGGAGGTTTGCATCAGGAGAGCCCTCGCGGAATGGAGGGGGCGGGCCGGTTTCTGGCATCGGGGCTTTCTGCAGGCGGTCCATAGCTGCTGCTCCGGGTTTCACACCCCCCTCTGCCCTGCCGGGCATCTCCCCCACAAGGGGGGAGATTACAAGCGGCACGACCTTCGCCCGGCTCTTCATTCTTACAGGCAACTAAAACCAGACTCGATTGGGGCAACACGGTGCGCCCAGCTGATCTCCCCCCTTGTGGGGGAGATGCCCGGCAGGGCAGAGGGGGGTGTTGCAACGCCAACAAAGTCATGTCCATCACCCCATCTTCCCCGGACCGAAAATCCCGGCCGGGTCGAGCTTTGCCTTGACGCGCGCCGAAAGCGCCGCCACCGCGTCGGGCTGCGGCTCGAAGGTCGGCGCCTCGGCACGCACCACCTCCGACGCCCGGATCAGCGTCGCGTGGCCGCCGCCGAAGGCGCGGATCATGCGGCGCAGGAGATCCCCTTCGGCTTCCGCCTCCATCCGCATCCAGACGAGACCGCCCTGCCAGTCGTAGAAGGCGTCGATGCCCGCCTCCAGCCGAAGGGCGGCCACAAGCTGGGCACCGGCGGAAGGCGCAACGGAGACGCGCCAAAGCGGCTTCTCGCTGCCGTCGGCATAGGCGTGGACGTCCCGGATTTCGCGCCAGAGGATGCGGCTTTCGTCCACCCCGAGCCGGGCAACCGGGCCGAATGCTTCCATGATGGCGGCAAGCTTTTGCGCGCGTACCTCGACGGAGGCGGTAAGGCCTTCCAGCCGCAGGACGGTCGCTTCCCCGCCTCCCGGCTCTTCAGGCAATGCACCGCCGAGAAATCGCGAACGGACACTGGCCGGCAGATGGGCGGCGCCGGAAACTTCCACCGGCAGTGCCATGGCCGCCGCCATCGCCTTTGCCGCCGTCTGGTCGTCCAGGCCGAAAATGACGATCGTCTGCGTCATCGGCGGCACGGGCAGGACGCGGAAGGTGACTTCGGTGAGGAAGCCGAGCGTGCCCTGCGAGCCAGCCAGTAGTTTTACCAGATCGAGGCCGGTGACGTTCTTCATCACCCGGCCGCCGGCGCGGATGATCTCGCCGCGGCCATTGACGAAGCGGATGCCGAGCAGGCTGTCACGGGCAGCCCCTGCCACGAAGCGGCGCGGGCCGGAGACATTGGCAGCGAAAACACCGCCGATGGTCGGTTCGACGGATGGATTTCCGTGAGGCCCGAGGATGCCGCGATGATCCATCGGTTCGAAGGCCATCATCTGGCGGTTCGCGGCAAGTGCCTGCTCGACCTGCGCCACGGGCGTTCCAGCCTTCACCGTCATCACCATTTCGGCCGGATCGTAATCGACCATGCCGGAAAGGCTGCGGGCGCTGATCGGCTCCACATTGCCGGACCTCGCCGGCAAGCGGGCGAGGCCACGGGTATTGCCGCCGCAGATGGACAGGTGTTTGCCATCAGCTGCGGCATTGCGGATGACATAGGCGGCATCGGCTTCGGAATTGGGGATCAGCATGCGGAAGGCATCCCCTTCCGGCGGTCCGCTCCCGAGCCGTCTCTGAGTTGGCTCCGATGAGCGTTGGCGGGTGGCAGCCCCCCTCTGCCCTGCCGGGCATCTCCCCCACAGGTGGGGAGATCACAAGTGGCCCGACCATCGCCCAGTCCATCAAACGGATCAGTGCACGCCATCTCACCCAGTATCGATTGGACTTGGACGCTGCGCCCAGCTGATCTCCCCCCTTGTGGGGGAGATGCCCGGCAGGGCAGAGGGGGGTGGGCGACAGATGAGACGGAAGCCAACCCAACCATCATCCCCTCCCCTCCAGCGGAAACACCTTGGACGGGTTCAAAATCCAGTCCTCGTCGAAGGCGGCGCGGACGGCCATCTGCTGGTTGAGTTCCGCCTGGGTGTATTGATGGCGCATGAGGTCGCGCTTTTCGATGCCCACGCCGTGTTCGCCGGTCAGGCAGCCGCCGGCGTCGACGCAGAGTTTTAGGATCTCGTTGCCCGCCTCTTCCGCCTTCATCGCCTCTTCCGGATCATTGGCGTTGAACAGGATCAGCGGGTGCATGTTGCCGTCTCCCGCGTGAAAGACGTTGGCGACGCGCAGGCCGAAACTGTCGGTGATCTCCGACGTCTTCTTCAGGACATAGGAGAGCTTGCCGAGCGGCACGGTGCCGTCCATGCAGATATAGTCGGCGATGCGGCCCGTGGCGCCGAAGGCGGATTTGCGGCCCTTCCAGATCAGTGCCGCTTCGGTCGCCGACTGGCATTCGCGCACCGTCATCACCTCATGGCGGCGGGCGATCTCGACGATGTTTTCCAGCACCGCATCCATCTCGGCCTCGGAGCCCTCGACCTCGACGATGAGAAGCGCGCCGACATCGAGCGGGTAGCCTGCCTTGGCGAAGGCCTCGCAGATCTCGATTGCCGGCTTGTCCATGAATTCGATCGCGACGGGGATGATGCCCGAGGCGATGATGCCGGCAACGCAGGCGCCCGCCTGTTCCGACGTGGCGAAACCGAAGAGGACGGGGCGCGCCCCTTCCGGCCTGGCGATCAACCGGACGGTCGCCTCGGTCACGATACCGAGCTGGCCTTCCGAGCCACAGACGAGGCCGAGCAGGTCATAACCCGCCGCATCCAGATGCTTGCCGCCGAGCTCGATCACCTGGCCATCGACCAGGACGAGCTTGACGCCGAGCAGGTTGTTGGTGGTAACCCCGTATTTCAGGCAGTGGGCGCCGCCGGAATTCATGCCGATATTGCCGCCGATCGTGCAGGCAAGCTGCGAGCTCGGATCGGGCGCATAAAAGAATCCGTCGACGGCGACCGTGTCCGAAATGTTGAGGTTGGTGACGCCGGCCTGCACCGTGGCAGTGCGGTTGGCATAATCGAGTTCGAGAATGCGGGCCATGCGCGACAGGCCGAGCACGACCGCATCCTCCTGCGGGATCGCGCCTCCCGACAGCGAGGTGCCGGCGCCGCGCGGCACGACGGGTATGCCGTTCTCGTGACAATATTTCATCACCGCCGCCACCTGCGAGGTGGTACGCGGCAGGACAACGGCGAGCGGCAGGCGGCGGTAGCTGATGAAGGCATCCGTCTCGAACGGGACCAGTTCGCGGCCCTCATGGATGACGCAATCCGCCGGCAGGATGCCCGCGAGATCGGCAATGATGGCCGCGCGGCGCGACAGGACCTCGCTCCTTGGCGGCAGAAATTGAATGGCCTCCGGCATGCATTCCTCCTCGCATCCCAAATCGGAACCTAACGCATCGATCGCAAAATCGAAAACCGATTTTCGGAGGTGATTTGATCGGTTTTCCCAAATCGCGACATGCCTCCTGTCCCGCAGTCGACCAGGGGACCGACCGCGCGAAATTATTCGGGGAAAAGTCGTTTCGGGACCACCGACATATGCATTTTCGCCATAGTCCCGGGAAAATTGAACAGCTGTGCAATAACCTGTTGACGCGCCCGCCCGACGCACCCACTTATATTTAGCCGGACAAAGGCTTTAACGAGTGATTCACGATCAAAATCGTTGGCGACGCCTCGTTAATCCCGGCGCAAGCATTATATTAGAAAAATAACACTTTCGGAGGTGTTTTCGAAATTGGGCCTAGTCAAACGGATTGCCAGCAATCTTCGTCTCATGGTGCAGCGACCGCCGCGCCAGCAATATGCTGCGCTCTGCTATCGCACGAAGAAGAATGGCGAACCCGAAGTTCTGGTGGCGACCAGCCGTGATACCGGCCGCTGGGTTATCCCCAAGGGCTGGCCCATGGAAAACAGGAAATCGCACCAGGTGGCCGAGCAGGAAGCCTTCGAGGAAGTGGGCGTGAAGGGCAAGGCCGAAAAGGCTGCGTTCGGCTTCTACCACTACAACAAGGGCCTCGATAACGGACTGAAAGTTCCGGTGCGCGTGCAGGTGCATCTGCTGAAGGTCGAAGACTGCGTGAAGAACTTCAAGGAAAAGGGCGCGCGACGGATCGAGTGGGTCTCCTGCCAGGAGGCTGCCGAGCGGGTTAACGAGCCAGAACTGAAGATCCTGATGCTGGAGTTTTCCGAGCGGATGCGGCCGAAGACACCGGCCACCCCTGTGGTTACGCCCGCCGTCAAGTTCGCCAACTAGAACCCAAGCCGTCCGGGCGCGGCAAATTCCACACGCATCACAATCTTTTCGCAAGCGAATGCTAAACGACGGGTCCAGTGATCCGGGCGCCGCTTGTGCCCTCTCTGCCGATCAAAGAACAAAATGGGCCAAAGAAATCCGCGTCTGGCCAAGCCGACGCTCGACAAAGACCTGGAGAAACTCTCCTCCGTCGAGGATGCCGCCCGGCAGGCGTCGCGCGGACTGGCGGCGCCCGGCACGGCGCTGCTGTTCATCATCCTCACCGCGATCTTCGCCGCGTCCTATGTCACGGGCACGCCCGGTGCGGTGATCATCGTCGCCGCGGCCGCGCTCGCGGGCTACATGGCGATGAATATCGGCGCCAATGACGTGACCAACAATATCGGCGCGGCCGTCGGCGCGCGAGCGATGACGATGGGCTTCGGCCTGGCGCTCGCAGCGGTTTTCGAGATCGCCGGCGCGGTGCTTGCCGGTGGCGGCGTGGTCCATACGATCGCCAGCGGCATCATGGACGATACGCTGGTCGCCAACCCCAGTGTGCTGATCTGGGCGATGATGGCGGCGATGCTGTCTGCCGCCGTGCTGATCAATATCGCCACCTGGGCCGGAGCGCCGGTCTCCACCACCCACTCCATCGTCGGGGGAGTGATGGGCGCCGGCATCGCTGCCGCAGGCTTCGGCGCGATCAACTGGGGCATGGTTGTCGGCATCACCGCGAGCTGGATCCTCTCTCCCCTTCTCGGCGGACTGATCGCCGCCGGCTTCCTGCTGCTCGTCAAGGAGACGATCATCTACCGGGAGGACAAGATCGCCGCGGCCAAGACCTGGGTGCCGGTTCTGGTCGGCACGATGGCGGGAGCGTTTGCGGGCTATCTGGCGCTGATCGGCTTCGACCAACTCCTGGAGCGATCGCCCCTCAAAGCTACCGCGATCGCCGTCATCACAGGCGCGATTACCTGGCGCGCGCTGATCCCGATCATCGCCCGGCAGGCCGAAGGGCTGGAAAACCGCAACCAGTCGCTCAGAAAACTGTTCCGCATCCCCCTCATCCTGTCGGCGGCACTGATGTCCTTCGCGCATGGGGCGAACGACGTCTCCAACGCAATCGGGCCGCTGGCGGCCATCGTTTCGGCGGCACAGAGCGGCATCCATGGCGTTCTCAAGGTGCCGCTCTGGGAACTCGTCATCGGCGGCCTCGGCATCTCGCTCGGGCTTCTGCTCTACGGCCCGAAGCTGGTGCGACTGGTTGGCGCCGAGATCACCAAGCTCAATCCGATGCGCGCCTATTGCGTATCGCTGTCGACGGCGCTAACCGTGATCGTCGCCTCCTGGGGCGGGCTTCCGGTGTCATCCACCCATATCGCCGTCGGGTCGGTGTTCGGCGTCGGGCTTTTCCGTGAATGGTACACGCGCCATTCGAAACGCCGTTTCGAATACATGCGGGTCAGAGCCGGCAAGGATCCGGACGCGACCGAGCCTTTCGAACGCAATGACGACGAGCTGCGGCGCCGCTACCTGGTCAGGCGCTCGCATATGCTGAGCATCGTCGCAGCCTGGATGATCACGCTTCCGGCCGCGGCAGGCCTTGCGGCGATCATCGCGACGGTTATGTTCGCGCTGTTCTTGTAAGGATTGAGATCAGTGCGCGCCAATTTTCGCCTGCAACGGCTTTTCGTCGATACTCCACTCGCGCTTCACACGAAGCACGAGGTTTCGTCGGAGCAGTTCAACTATCTCGCAAACGTGCTGCGGCTCGAGGCCGGGGCAAACGTGCTGCTGTTCAACGGGCGCGACGGCGAGTGGCTGGCCGAGGTGACCTTCCCGAGCCGCAAGAAGATCGTACTGGAACCGACCGAGCAGACGCGGCCGCAGCCGGAGCCTTCCGACCTGCATTATCTGTTCGCGCCGCTGAAGGTCGGCCGGCTGGAGTATCTGGTGCAGAAGGCTGTTGAGATGGGCGCCGGCGTTCTGCAGCCGGTGATGACCCAGCACGTGCAGGGCAAGATCACCAATCTCGACCGTCTGCGCGCGAATGTCGCCGAGGCGGCGGAGCAGTGCGGCATATTGTCGATCCCCGAGGTTTCCGAGCCGCGCAAGCTCGCAGGTGTGCTCGAGCGCTGGCCGGCCGACCGGCGCATCATCTTCTGCGACGAGGGCGACGAGGGTCAGAACCCGCTGCCGGTTCTGGCCGGAGTTAGTGAACGGAAGCTCGCGCTTCTGGTCGGGCCGGAAGGTGGCTTTTCGGAAGAAGAACGGGCACTGTTGCGTTCGCTGCCCTTCGTCACCGCCATCCCGCTCGGACCACGTATCCTGCGGGCGGATACCGCTGCGGTTGCAGCGCTTGCCGTCATCCAGGCGGCAATCGGCGACTGGCAGTGAACACGGCTGCAACACTGCGCCAGTATTTCTGAAATGATCTTGAAACAAATTCGCTTGCACAGCAGATGAATTCGGTTCAAGCAGCCGGACGTTCCTCCGCATCTTTCACCCAGATGCGGCGTCCAGACTAAGGCATTCGACCAGGGTAATTTTCATGGCGCGTGATACGACCGACCAGACACCGCTTTCCTCGGTGTCCGAGCTTTCCGCTTATCTGGCACAGGGCTCGCGCCCGAAAGACAAATTCCGTATTGGCACCGAGCACGAGAAGTTCGCCTTCTTCCGCAAGGATAACAGCCCCGTGCCTTACCACGGCGAGGCCAGCATTTCCGCGCTCCTGAAGGGCATGCAGGAAAAGCTCGGTTGGGAGCCGATCATGGACGGCGACAACATCATCGGGCTCGGCGAACAGTCCGGCATGGGGGCGATCTCGATCGAGCCCGGCGGCCAGTTCGAACTTTCCGGCGCGCCGCTGGAGACGATCCACGAGACCTGTCGCGAATCCAACCGGCACCTTGCGCTGGTGAAGGAAATCGCCGAGCCGATGGGCATCGGCTTCCTCGGCCTTGGCGGCAGCCCGAAATGGTCTCTTTCCGAGACCCCGCGCATGCCGAAATCCCGCTACGACATCATGACCCGCTACATGCCGAAGGTCGGCACCAAGGGTCTCGACATGATGTACCGAACCTGCACGATCCAGGTGAACCTCGACTTCTCGTCGGAAGAAGACATGGCGCGCAAGATGCGCGTGTCGATGAAGCTGCAGTCAATCGCGACGGCGCTGTTTGCCTCTTCGCCGTTTACCGAAGGCCGCCCGAACGGGCTCGTCTCCTGGCGTGGCGACATCTGGCGCGACACCGACAACCAGCGCTCGGGCACGCTGCCCTTCGTCTTCGACGCCGGTTTCAGCTTCGATGATTATGTCGAATGGGCGCTCGACGTGCCGATGTATTTCATCGTCCGCGACGGCAAGTACAAGGACTGCACCCACGTCACGTTCCGCCAGTTCATGGATGGCGCGCTGAAGGGCGAGGTTGCCGACTGGCAGCCGAACATGGGCGACTGGACGAACCACCTATCGACGCTGTTCCCCGACGTTCGCCTAAAGCGCTTCCTCGAAATGCGCGGCGCCGATGGCGGTCCGTGGCGCCGCATCTGCGCCCTGCCGGCCTTCTGGGTCGGCCTGCTCTATGACGATGCCGCGCTTGCCGATGCCGAAACGCTGACCGCCGACTGGACCTTCGAGGACGTTACCGCCATGCGCGACGCCGTGCCGGCGGAAGGTCTGAAGGCGACGATCAAGGGCCGTTCGGTTCTGGACGTTTCCCGCGATGCCGTCTCGATCGCCAGAGCCGGCCTCAAGTCGCGCGCGCGGCTGAACGGCGAAGGCCAGGACGAAAGCATCTTCCTTCAGCCGCTCGAAGAAGTGCTGGCGAAGAAGGCGACCATGGCGGAAGACCTGCTCTCGCTCTTCAACGGCCGCTGGAACGGGTCGGTCGAGCCGGCGTTCAAAGATTACCAGTATTAATTAAAGGCAAGATGGCTGGCGCGGACATGCGCTTCCTCTCCTCATTCCTGTGCTCGTCACAGGGATGAGGGAGAGTGGGGCGGGCCGTCGCGCCAAAAGCCAGGCTTGCGCAAGCTTCCAATTCTCCACCAACCGACCACATAAAAAAAGCCCGGCGCGGATCGTCCGGCCGGGCAAGGGGCAGGGTTATTGGCTATCACCCTGCGGGGAAAATCGTCAGATGCCGAATTGAGGCACGCGGTCAGCGTCTGGCGGGGCGCTTGAACCGCGTGCGGGCGCGTTCGCGGGCCGCCCGTGCCAGAAGCAGGGACGGATCGTCCAGCGCGCCGGACTGATCGAGTGCTGCGACGACATCACGGCGGCTAAGTCCGATATCGTCGAGCATTCGATCGTCAAAGTCCGAAAGTCGGTTCGCTGCCACGCGATTGCGGAAGGCACGCCATGCGGACTTGATGCGCACCAGCATGGTCGTGGCCATAATGGTCTGGGCAGAGACGACGGAGCCGACGCCCCGGGCCTGAACAAGCTTGATCTCGGTTCCGCATTCGGTCGTGCTCATCGGAATATCCTTTCATCGGGCACGGGTAAGACTTTCCAGCCGCAACGGATGCGGTCGGATTGTCAGGTGATGCTGCGCATTCCGGATGCCTGCGCGTGACCTACACATCCTTTCGGATGCATGGACGCTGCTGCGAGGAACGCCTTTCTTTTAGAATTGCACACGTTATCGGCGAATCTTATTGATCAGTCCAACGAATGTTTTTAATGATCATCATCAAACACACTGATGGATGACCGCCATGTCTGCGCCTCTCGACATCGACCAGTTGCATACCTTCATCGCCATCATCGACACCGGCAGCTTCACCAAGGCTGCGGACAGGGTGTTCAAGACCCAATCGGCCGTCTCCATGCAGATGCGCAGGCTGGAGGAGCGGATCGGCAAACAGCTGTTCGCAAAGGATGGGCGCGGCAACCGGCTGACGGCCGAGGGCGAGAAGCTGATGAACTATGCCCGCCGGATCATCCGCCTCAACAACGAGGCGATCGCCGCCTTCGACGACAACCGCCTTGAAGGCACGATCCGGATCGGCACGCCGGACGATTATGCCGACCGCTACATGCCGGAAATCATCGGGCGGTTCGCCAAGACCCATCCCAATGTCGAGCTCTATATCGTCTGCGAACCCTCGGTCAGCCTCGGCGAGAAGATGGCGCGCGGCGAGCTCGATATCGCGCTCGTCACCCACAATCCGCGCCAGCGCATGTCCGACGTGGTGCGCACCGAGCCGCTCTGCTGGGTCGCATCGGCCAACCATCCGCTGAAGGACGACGCGCCGGTGCCGCTCGCCGTCGGGCGCCGCGACTGTCTGTGGCGGCAGCTTGCCTGCTCGGCGCTCGATGCCGACGGGCGCGAATATCAGGTGCTGTTCACCAGCTGGTCCTCCACCGTGGTCGCGGCCGCGGTGCTTGCCGGCATGGCGGTATCCGTCCTGCCGGAATCGGCGCTGCGCCCGGGCATGAAGGTGCTGACGGCCGCCGACGGTTTTCCGCCCCTGCCGCCGGTGCAGATCGGCCTGATGAAGCGACCGGGACTTTCCGTCTCGCTGATGAACGCGATCACCGACCATATCACCGCCTGCCTCGACAACATCTCGCCGGCCGCCGTGCCGGAAGAATTGGAAGGCGACCTGAAAGGCTTTGCCCGCCAGCCGCGGGCACGATCGGGCCAGGTGATGACGGGATGGTGAGGCTCCCTGGGAGCGACTGTTGAGATTTCCTCGCACGAAAAGCCGCAAGCCAGCCTTCGCGGAGGACGAGATCGTTCGCTCCTACGAAACGCATCCGCGTTATCTTGAAGAGCGGAAATCCTTATCGCACGCATATTACAGACAGATACGATACGGACACGGATGGCTAGGGTCACACCGGCGCTATCTGGGCTACCGCCGTTCCGGCAACATCCAGGCGCTGCTGACCTGCCTTCTGTTTCTCACTGTCTTCACCCTGGGGCATACCTATCTGTTTTTCGGCATCTTCGCGCCGGTATTCGCCTGGTTCATCATCGATCTCTTCCTCCTGCCCGGCATGACGCGCAGCGCAAACCAGCGCCTTTTGCGGCAGATTGCCCACGAAGAGGGCGGACTTCCCTATAGCGACCCTGAACAGGCATCATCCTCCACACCGGGAGATCCTCAAAGATCGGACAAACCTGCGACCCAATAGGGCGACGACACGGACGATCGTTGAAACAACCCGCAGGTTTGCACTTGAACGACGGGGTACCGTCTCATAATTTCCAGCAGCGACCTTGGTCATTTTCAATCAGGAAAACCTATCATGCTGACATTGCGGCAGATGCGCTATTTCGAGGCGCTGGCGACGACGCGGCATTTCGGGCGGGCGGCGGCGCTGGTGCATGTCAGCCAGCCGGCCTTGTCCTCGCAGATCATGGAGATGGAGGATCATCTCGGCATCAAGCTGGTGGAGCGCAGCCGCGCGGGCGTGCTGTTGACGCCGAAGGGGGCGGAGGTGTTGCGGCGCATCCATATCATCCTCGGCGAGGTCGAACGGCTGGAGGAGACGGTGCGCGAGCGCGGCGGGCTTTTGGGCGGGCTGATCCGCATCGGCATCATACCGACCGTCGCGCCCTATCTGGTGCCGCATCTGGTGCCGCATCTGCGGGAAAATTTTCCGGCAATCGAGATCGAGCTGAAGGAGGCGGTGACCGACCGGCTGGTCGCGGAACTGGCCGACGGCAGGCTGGATGCGGTCATCGCCGCGCTGCCTGTCGAAGCGGACAATATCGAATCGAGGGTGCTGTTCTCCGACCGCTTCTTCATGGCGGTGGCGGATAATGATCGCGATATCCTGACCTCGCCGCTGACCGAAGCGCAGGTGGATGCCGAGCGGCTTCTGCTTCTGGAGGAGGGCCATTGCCTGCGCGATCAGGCGCTGGCCGTCTGCGGCACGGCCGGACGGCGCAGCCTCGTCAATTTCGGCGCCACCTCGATGGCGACGTTGCTGCAGATGGTGTCCCACGACATGGGGATGACGCTGATCCCGGAAATGGCGATCTCATCCGAGACTGCCCGCAACAACCTGCGCATCGTGCCCTTTGCCGACCCGGCACCTTCGCGCGAGATCGGGCTGATCTGGCGCAGGTCCAGCAGCCGCGCCGAGGATATGGCGGCGCTCGCCGATGCCATCATAGCCTGCGCGCCGCCGGCAGGCGGCACCGCAGGCCCCGCTCAGCCGAAAGCAGCCGTCGTCTAGGACAGATATTTCTTGAAGAACTCGACGGTCCGGCTCCAGGCGAGATCGGCGGCGGCCTTGTCGTAGCGGGCGGCAGACGTATCGTTGTTGAAGGCGTGGTTGACGCCCTCGTAGACGAAAATCTCGAAGGTCTTGCCGTTCTTCTCCAGCGCCTCGCGATAGGCGGGGATGCCGGCATTGATGCGCTCGTCGAGGCCGCCATAGTGGAACATCAGCGGCGCCTTGATGGCCGGAACATCGTCGGCTTTCGGCTGGGCACCGTAATAGGCCACGCCGGCATTCAGGTCGGGCGAATGGACGGCGAAATTGTTGACCGTTCCGCCGCCCCAGCAGAAGCCGACGGCGCCGACCTTGCCGTTGGCGCCATCGATGCCGGCAAGATATGTCCGGGCCGCTTCGGCATTGGCGGCCGTGTCCACGGCATCGAGGGTGGAAAACATCTGCCGGGCCTGATCTTCGTCTGCCGGCGTGCCGCCAAGCGGCGAAAGGAAATCCACCGCCAGCGCGTTGAAGCCTTCTAGCGCCATGCGGCGGGTGATATCCTTGATATGATTGTTGAGGCCGCGGTTCTCGTGAATGACGATGACGCCGCCGCGCGGGCCGGTGGCCGATTTCGGGCGCACCAGATAGCCCCTCATCATCACGCCCTTGGTGCCGGGAAAGGTAACGTCCTCGATCGCCAGGCGATCGTCGGTATCCGGCACGATCTCAGCCCTCGCGCCATCGGCGGCGAGCATCGGGGCAATCGCAGCTGCCGCAGCACCGGAGCCCGCAAGCACGCTCAGCCGCTCCATGAACTTGCGGCGATCGAGATGAAGATGGGTGTATTCGTCATAGGCGCTGATCATCGCCTGGGTGATCTTCGGGGTTTCCCCGCTGCCTTCCTTTTCCATTGCTCGGCTCCTCGTCCGGACGGAATTCCGAACGAAGCCTACAGCCAATGGAGGCCGGGGAAGCTACACGTGTTCGTGAAAGCCTGCCCCGACCCACAGGGATCAGTTGAGCGCCAGCCAGACGGCAAGCCAGATCCACATCAGGATCAGGGTGAAGAAGCCGACGAGGAAGGCCGGGCGGCGGTAGCGCAGCCGGTTGTTGGTCAGGTGCACCCAGACATGCACATAGCGGGAGACGACGAAAAGCCAGCCGAGCGCGACCGTTCCCCAATTGTCTGCCGTCGAGGCATAGAGCGTCAGGCTGACGGCATAGAAGAGCACGGGCAGTTCGAACTGGTTCTTGATGCTGTTATGAACGAGCAGGCTTTCCGGCGGCTCCTCGCGGTTCTCGCGGAACTGGCTGGCCTTGGCGCTGCCGCGCGTTACCGCGAAGGTGCGTTTTACAGACAGAAGCCAGTAGAGGAAAAAGACGAGCGCCGCATGGGCGATCATCGGCCAGAGCGTTGCATTGGTGGAAAGCATGGGGTCTCCTAATAATGCGAAGAGCAATAGCCTTTGAATGCTTTGGAGACAACGGCGCTTACAGAAGAACCGGGGGAGTTTCAGTGTCCATCATCAGCCACATCACCTTGGGAACCAACGACAAGGCTCGATCGGCAACATTCTATGACGCGGTTCTGGGAGCTATCGGCTTTGCCCGGTTGCCCAAACCGCCCGAGAAGCCGCTTGCCTATGAGCGGGATGGCCAGATGCCGACCATCTACATCTACACTCCGGAGGATGGCCGCCCGGCGACATGGGGCAACGGAACGCACGTTGCCTTCATTGCCGAAACGAGATCGCAGGTCCATGCCTTCCACGACCATGCGCTGAACTGCGGCGGAACCAGCGAGGGGTCACCGGGTCCGCGACCGCATTACGGCCCGAACTACTACGCCGCCTATGTCCGCGATCCTGATGGCAACAAATTGCAGGCGGTCTGCTACTCCCCGGAGTAACTGGTAATCCTGGCCATGACGCCGGGGTGGTGCCCAAGCTGAAGACGGACCAGAAACAAAACGGCCGGACATTTCTGCCCGGCCGGAAATATGCTGAAGAGGTTCAGAGACCTCAGGAGCTGGCACCCGGATAGTTCGGGCTTTCACGGGTGATCGTCACGCCATGCGGGTGGCTTTCGCGCAGGCCGGCGCCGGAAATGCGCACGAAGGTCGCCTTGTCCTGGAAGTCCTTGATGTCCTTGCCACCGACATAGCCCATGGCGGCCTTTAGGCCACCGGCGAGCTGGTGCAGCACGGCCGAGACCGGCCCCTTGTAGGGGACCTGGCCCTCGATGCCTTCCGGCACGAGCTTCAGCGTGTCGCGCACTTCCGCCTGGAAGTAGCGGTCTGCCGAGCCGCGGGCCATGGCGCCAACGGAACCCATGCCGCGGTAAGCCTTGAAGGAACGGCCCTGGTAAAGGTAAACCTCGCCCGGGCTTTCATCGGTACCGGCGAGCAGCGAGCCGACCATGACGGCCGAAGCGCCGGCGGCGATGGCCTTGGCGAGATCGCCCGAGAACTTGATGCCGCCATCGGCGATGACCGGGATGCCGTGCTTGTTGGCTTCTTCAACCGAAGCCATCACCGCTGCGAGCTGCGGCACGCCGACGCCTGCAACGACGCGGGTGGTGCAGATCGAGCCCGGACCGATGCCGACCTTGATGCCATCAGCACCGGCATCGATCAGTGCCTTGGTGCCTTCAGACGTCGCGACATTGCCGGCGATGATGCGAACCGAGTTCGACATGCGCTTGGTGGCGGCAACGGCATCCAGAACCTTCTGGGAATGGCCATGGGCGGTATCGACGACGATGACGTCGACGCCGGCTTCGATCAGGCGCTCTGCGCGCTCGACGCCATCAGGCCCGGTGGAGATGGCGGCAGCGACGCGCAGGCGGCCATGGGCATCCTTGGCGGCGTTCGGGTTGAGCTGCGACTTCTCGATATCCTTGACGGTGATGAGGCCGATACAGCGGCCTTCATTGTCGACCACCAGCAGCTTTTCGATGCGGTGCGAGTGCAGCAGGCGCTTGGCTTCGCTCTGCTCGACGCTTTCCTTGACCGTGATCAGGTTGTCCTTCGTCATCAGTTCGAAGATCTTCTGCGAAGGGTCGGAAGCGAAACGAACGTCGCGGTTCGTCAGGATACCGACCAGACGACCCGGGCGGCCGCCGTTTTCGACGACCGGGATGCCGGAAATGCCATGCGCCTTCATCAGCGAGAGGGCTTCGGCGAGCGTCGCGTCGGGGCCGATCGTGACCGGATTGACGACCATGCCGCTTTCGAACTTCTTGACCTGGCGGACCTCTTCGGCCTGCTCGATCGGGGTCAGATTGCGGTGGATGACGCCCATGCCGCCCGCCTGGGCCATGGCGATAGCCAGGCGGCTTTCGGTGACGGTGTCCATGGCCGAAGATAGGATCGGCAGCGAAAGGTCGATGTCCTTGGCGATGCGGGTGGAGATATTGGTCTGCCCCGGCATGATTTCCGAGTGTCCCGGCTGAAGGAGGACATCGTCAAAGGTAAGCGCTTCTGCGCCGGTTGCCGAGATTACGATCCGAGCCATTGCCAATTCCTTCGGTTGAATAGGCAGAATCCTCCGGGAAAGGGAAAATCCCTGTCCGGCTTCTTCTGCATGAAATACATGGAAGTTGGCGAGGGCTGGTAACACGTTCATGACAGGAAGGGAACAGAAAAAACCCGAAGGGCTGCCCCTCCGGGTTTGCATGGCTCGCAATTCAGCCGTGAGCTCTCGTCAGATGTCGAACTGGTAGCTCTTCGGGACGAAGCGGTAGCCGGTTTCCTGCTTCTCCGCGTAGCCGACAGCCGGGAACGGCATGTGGTAGCCGAGGAAGGCGACCTTGTCGGTGGCGATCATGTCGAACACCTTCTTGCGCGTCGCAGCAGCAGCGGCCTTGTCCATGTCGAACTTCACTTCCCAATCCGGGCGCTGCAGCGACAGGACGAAGTGGTTGGCGGTATCGGCCGTCAGGATCAGGCGCTTGCCCTGCGATTCCACGTTGAAGATCAGCATGCCGGGCGTATGGCCGGCGGCGAGCATGCCGGTGATGCCGGGGACGACTTCGCCGCCGTCACCGATGAAGGTCATCTTTTCGGCGAGCGGCTTGACGTTGGCAAGCACGGCCTTCTGGTTGCCTTCGGCCGGCGTGCCGGCGCGGGCGGCATCGGTCCAGAAGTCGTATTCGGTCTGGCCGGTGATGTAGCTGGCATTCTCGAAGGCCGGCTTGCCGTCTTCCATCAGGCCGCCGATATGGTCGCCGTGAAGGTGGGTGAGCACAACCTTGGTGACATCCGCCGGCATGTAGCCCGCAGCCGCCATGCCTTCCACCAGGCGACCCGCGCCCATGGCGTGGCCGGCCTTGCCGAAGCCGGTGTCGAACAGGATGACGTCACTGCCGGTATCGATCAGCGTCGGGGAGAAGCTGTTGACGAACTGGTCGGTCGGCAGGAAGTTTTCGGCAAGCAGCGCGCCGACGGTCTCGGCCGACTGGTTGGTGCCGAAGGTCTCATTGGGCACGCCGGACGGACGCGCGCCGTCCTTGACGACGAGAACCTGGAAACCGCCGACCTTGAACTTGTGAATGTCGGGTGGGGTGACACGATCGATTGCCAATTCACTACTCGCTTTTGTGCTGTCCTGGGCAAATGCTGCCCGATTGCCGATGATTGCCGGGGCGGCGAGGATGGTGACACCTGCCGTACCAAGTAATGTTCGTCTTCCGATACCTTTTTCAACCATATCCCAAATCCCTCGCGACAGATCGTTTTGCCACGCCTATCTAACGCGCCGGCGAGAAAAGTAGACGACGCGGCGGGTGGAAAAGCCGCATTTCACGCAGACGTGACACCAGAACGAGAAAGCGCAGGATCGTCCTTGGCAGACGGGCATTAGAGGTTTACACCGCCCTCACCTCTTTCTTTCCGGGCCTGTCATCCCATGGCATCCGTCTCAATGAACCGCATCATTCCCCTCATCCTCGCCGTCGCGCTCTTCATGGAGCAGATGGATTCCACCGTAATTGCCACGGCGCTGCCGACGATCGCTCTCGATCTCGGTGTCAGCCCGATCACCCTGAAGCTGGCGCTGACCTCCTACATGGTGGCGCTCGCCATGTTCATTCCGATCAGCGGCTGGATGTCGGACAAGTTCGGGGCGAAGAAGATCTTCCGGCTGGCGATCCTGGTCTTCGTCATCGGCTCGGTGCTCTGCGCCATATCGGATTCGCTGATCCAGTTCGTACTGTCGCGCTTCCTGCAGGGGATGGGCGGGGCGATGATGACGCCAGTCGGGCGTCTCGTGCTGTTGCGCACCACAAGCCGCAGCGATCTCGTCTCCGCCATGGCACTGCTCACCATCCCGGCGCTGGTCGGGCCGCTGACGGGACCGCCGATCGGCGGGTTCATCACCACCTATTTCTCCTGGCACTGGATCTTCATCATCAACGTGCCGATCGGACTTGCCGGCATCTATCTGACCGGTGTCCACCTGCCGGACGTGCCGCCGATGGCAACCGAGCGGCTGGACTGGATGGGTTTCTTCCTGACCTCGGTCGCCGCTTCGGGCGTCGTCTTCGGGCTATCGGTGATCGGCCTGCCTGCCCTGCCACCGGCCGTGGGGATCAGCGCCACGATCGCAGGCTTTGTCGCCTCCTTCCTCTATGTGCGTCACGCCCGGCGGCATCCGCACCCGATCCTCAACCTGAAGATTTTCAACGATCGCGCGTTTCGGGCATCGACGAGCGGCGGCACGCTGTTCCGCATCGCGACCGGCGCCATCCCCTTCCTGATGCCGCTGATGCTACAGCTCGGTTTCGGGCTCAATCCGTTCCAGTCAGGCCTCATCACATTCGCCGGCGCCATCGGCGCGCTGACGGTGAAGTTCCTGGCCCGGCGGCTGTTTTCGCTTCTCGGCTTCCGCACGGCACTGCTCCTGGCCGGCCTGCTCGGAGCGGCGATGACGGCGGTCAACGGCTTCTTCACGCCCGAGACGCCGCATATCCTCATCATCGGCTCGCTGCTGGTGGCGGGGTTCTTCCGCTCGCTGTTCTTCACCGGCGCCAATGCGCTCGGCTATTCGGAAATCTCCGATCAGCTGGCAAGCCAGGCGACGTCCATGGCATCCGCCATGCAGCAGGTCAGCCTAGCACTCGGCGTGGCCTTTGCGGCCTTCATCCTGGAAATGTCGTCGGCGTATTCCGGCACGCATCTGCAGCTTGCCGATTTCCACATCGCCTTCTTGATCGTGGCGACGGTCTCGGTGTTTTCGATCGTGCCGATCTTCAATCTCGACCCTTTGACAGGAGCCGAGGTTTCCGGCCACCGCCGCGGAATGCGCGTCGTGCAGCCGGAAGCAGGCGAGTAAGGATCAGAGCGCGGACGCTTCGTCCTCGCCCTCGCTATCAGTCTCTGCGGCACGGCGGCCCTTGAAGTGCTTGGCGAGCAGGAACATCTCGACCGATTCCTGCCGCGACGAGGCGGGCTTCACATGGATGACCTGCTTGAAATTCTTCTTCAGCAGGTCGAGCAGATCCTTTTCCGTGCCACCCTGGAAGGTTTTCGCCAGGAAGTGACCGCCTTCGGCCAGAACCTCGATGGCGAAATGCGCAGCGACCTCGCACAGATGCATGGTGCGCAGGTGATCGGTGCGGTGATGGCCGGTGGTCGGCGCCGCCATGTCGGAGAGAACGAGATTGGGCACCCCGCCAATCGCTTCCTTCAGGAGTTCGGGTGCGCTGTCATCGAGAAAGTCGAGCTGTAGGATTTTGACACCCGGCAGCGGATCGACCTCGAGGAAGTCGATTGCGGCGACGCGGGGATCCTCGTCCGTCGAATTCGTCACCTTGGCGGCGATCTGCGACCAGCTGCCCGGAGCAGCACCAAGGTCGATGATGCGCTTCGCGCCCTTGAGGATCTGGTGCTTCTCGTCGATTTCGAGCAGCTTGAAGGCCGCGCGGGCGCGATAACCTTCGAGCTTCGCCCGCTGGACATAAGGGTCGTTGATATGGCGCTCGAGCCAGCGGCGCGAAGAGGCCTTCAGCTTGCCCTTCTTCACCTTCTGGCCCAGCTTGCGGCCCGTTCTGTTTATGCCGACCGGTGGTTTTGTCATCGCCGTTTCAAACCTTCTTCGGTACCGCCGTTCGCCGCGCGGCGCGAGCGGCCGCGCCGCCATACGCCGTCATCGGCCATCATGTCTGTCAAAAGCCCTTCGCGCAGGCCGCGATCGGCCACCCGCATGCGGTTGGACGGCCAGCGGCGGCGGATCGCCTCCAGGATGGCACAGCCGGCGAGCACGAGATCGGCCCGGTCCGGACCGATGCAGGGATTGGCGGCACGACCGGCAAAATCCCACGACAAAAGCTTCGCCTGCATGGCGGAGACTTCCGCATCCGAAAGCCACAGCCCGTCGACCCTGCGGCGATCATAGCGCGGCAGGTCTAGATGGACGCCGGCAAGCGTCGTGACCGTGCCGGACGTGCCGATGAGGTGGAAATCGTGATCCGGATTGCGTCTGGCCGAGCCGATCGGCGGGCAATCGAACTTTGCCAGCATGCCCTCGACCTCGACCACCATCGCCTCGAAGACATCGGGCGTGACATCGCGACCGCCATGGCGTTCCGACAGCGTCACGACGCCGACGGGAAGCGAGGTCCAGTGGGTGATGTGGTTGGCAAGCCTGCTCGAACGATTGTCGCCGATGCGGATTACCGCAATTTCCGACGAGCCGCCGCCAATATCGAAGAGCACGATGGAGCGCGCCTCGCGGCCGACGAGCGACGAGCAGCCGGAGACCGCAAGCCGGGCTTCCGTCTCGCGATCGATGATCTCGAGATCGAGCCCGGTTTCCGCCGTGACGCGGGCCAGGAACTCCTCGCCATTGGCCGCCGCGCGGCAGGCCTCGGTGGCGATCAGCCGCATCTTGCGGATCGGCTTGGCCGAAAGCTTGGACGCGCAGATGCGCAGCGCCTCGACGGCGCGGTCCATGGCATCAGCGGACAGCCTGCCGGTGGCGGCAAGCCCCTCGCCGAGCCGCACGATGCGGGAAAAGGCGTCAACGACGCGGAAATGGCCGGGCCGCGTCGGCTGGGCGATCAGCAGGCGGCAATTGTTTGTGCCGAGATCGAGCGCGGCATAAAGATCGTCGCGGAAGGGAAGTGCCGCCTCGAAACCGTGCTGGCCGGGCATCGCAGCGCCATTGGCGCGCTCCGCCGCATGGGGGGAGTTTGCGCGCAGCAGCGCCGGCTGGGAGACGCCGTTCAGCGCATCGCGGGCGTGCGCGTCCTTGGCGGAACCCTGAGCGTGTCCATGATTTCCCCTGCCCTGGCTTCCCTGGCCCTGGTTTCCCTGGCCCTGGGCGAGCGGGCGCCCCTGAAGACCACGGCCGCCGCGATTCTTCTTGCGGCGGTCCCGTCCCTTGGCCTTTACGGCATTACCGGGTTGTGCGGAATTCTGACGCTGGTCCTGTTCGGCGCGCACGGGTGCGGCCGACGGCGCGGCAGCCGTATCGGGATTGGCGGGACGGTCGGATCTCGACCGCCGACGCTTACGCTTGCGCGCAGGATGATCCTGCTTCGCTTCGAGACGGGCGGCATTCTCGGCGGAAGGGGCCGATGATGCGTGCGGAGAGGCCGACGCGTTACGGTTCTTGCCGCCGCGCTTGCCCTTCCTGCGGCGGGACGGCTTGCCAGCCCCGCCTTCTGCCGCCGACGCCCCGCCATTTTGCGGCACACGGCCGCTATCGGGGTCCATTGGTCGTTCTGTCCATCTCGCCGCGCACCACCTGAAAAGGGACGCTGCGGCGTCTGATTGCTTCGTTGTCCCAAAGATAACAGCGAGGGCGCCATTCGCCAACCGCCTTTTTCGAAGGGCGGGCGCAGCATCCGTCGAACACCGGCTGCATCCCCCGTGCGGCCTTCGTCCAGCCCCTGTGCAAGCCCCCTCGCCCGGGGTCGGCGGCCAACGAAGAACGTTGCGAAAAAATTTCGGAAAAAGGTATTTGCAAGTCGCAAAGGTTTGGCTATAAGCGCCGCACACCGATGAGCCGGCCAATGGCCGCTCCCTGCTGGGGAATAGTTCAACGGTAGAACGACGGACTCTGACTCCGTTAATCTTGGTTCGAATCCAGGTTCCCCAGCCAATTTCTCTCTTCATGTCATAAAAATCGCACGCCAAAGGCGTCCGGAAGAATAATTTACGTAGCTTTGCTGCCTCTGGCCAGCCCCTGCGCCGAGCCCCACGCCGGGCGAGGAACAAACGTGCGCACCGCTTCCCGCGATGCGCACATCCCAAACTTACCCGATCCGCGGCAGGTCGCGGATGATCTTATCGAGTGTGACCGGATAGTTGCGGACACGCACGCCGGTGGCGTTGTGGACGGCGTTGGCGAGGGCAGCTGCAACGCCGCAGAGGCCGAGTTCGCCGACGCCCTTGGCCTTCATCGGCGAGGAATAGGGATCGGTCTCGTCGAGGAAGATCACCTCCTGGTCGTGGATATCGGCGTGGACGGGCACTTCGTAGCCGGCGAGATCGTGGTTGACGAAGAAGCCGCGGCGCTTGTCGACGGCGAGTTCTTCCATGAAGGCGCCGCCGACGCCCATGGTCATGGCACCGATCATCTGGCTTCGCGCCGTGATCGGGTTGAGGATGCGGCCGGCGGCGGCGACGCCGAGCATGCGGCGAACGCGGATTTCCGCCGTATAGGCATCGATGCCGACCTCGACGAAATGAGCGCCGAAGGTCGACTGCTGCTTTTCCTCGGAGACATCGCCGTATTCGATCGTGTCCTCGGCGGTGATGCCGTCATCGCCCGCCGCCTGCGCCAGCGAGATGGCCCGGTTGCCGGAGCGGATCTCGCCATCGGCAAACGTCACGTCGGTCGAGTTGAAGCCGAGCTTCTGGGCGATCTTTTCACGCAGTGCGACGCAGGCGGCATAGACGCCGGCGGTCGAGCTGTTGGCGCCCCATTGGCCACCGGAACCGGCCGAAACGGGAAAGCGGGTATCGCCGAGATTGACCGCCACTTTGTCGACCGTCAGACCCATCATTTCCGCCGCCGTCTGGGCGATGATCGTATAGGTGCCGGTGCCGATATCGGTCATGTCGGTCTCGACGGTGACCACTCCTTCCCGGTCCAGCCTGACGCGGGCGCCGGACTTCATCACCAGGTTGTTGCGGAAGGCGGAGGCAACGCCCATGCCGACCAGCCAGCGGCCGTCGCGGACGCTGCCCGGAGTGGGGTTGCGTCTCTCCCAGCCGAATCGTTCAGCGCCTAGGCGCAGGCACTCGACGAACTGGCGGTGCGAGAACTGCTTTTCCGGCTTTTCCGGGTCGACCTGCGTGTCGTTGATGATGCGGAATTCGACCGGATCGATGCCGAGCTTCTCGGCCATCTCGTCCATGGCGATTTCGAGCGCCATCAGGCCTGGAGCCTCGCCCGGGGCCCGCATCGCATTGCCTTCCGGCAGGTCGAGGGTGGCGAGCCGCATCGCCGTCATCCGGTGCTGGCCGGCATAGAGCAGCCGCGTCTGCATCACCGCCGCCTCCGGGCCGCCGCCGGGCAGATCTCCCGACCAGCTTTCATGGCCGATGGCGGTGATCCTGCCATCCTGCCCAGCCCCGATGCGGATGCGCTGGATGGTGGCGGGACGGTGCGTCGTGTTGTTCATGAGGAAGGGGCGCGGCAATGCCAGCTTCACCGGCCGTCCGGCAGCCTTGGCGCCGAGTGCTGCCAGCAGCGCATCGGAGCGCAGGAAGAGTTTCGAGCCGAAGCCGCCGCCGATGAAGGGCGACATGATGTGGATCTTGTCTTCTTCCATGCCAAGCGTGGCAGCGATCTGCGCCCTGTTCCAGGCAATCATCTGGTTGGAGGTCCAGAGCGTCAGCTCGTCGCCGTTCCAGACCGCGAGCGAGGCATGGGGCTCCATCATCGCATGGGACTGGTCGGGCGTTGTGTAGCGCTCGTCGAGCTTGACAGCGGCGGCCTCGAAGGCGGGGCCGAAGTCGCCGGCAGCACTGTCCGGATCGCCGCTTTCGGGTTTCACGGCATTTTCCATCTCGGCGGCGAGATCGAAAGCGCCAGGTGCCTCGACATAGTCCACCTTGATCAGCTGGGCGGCGGAGCGGGCCTGTTCGAAGGTTTCGGCCACCACCACGGCGATCGCCTGGTGATAGTGCTGGATCTCCGGCCCGCCCATGAGAGTTGCGGTGTTCAGGCTGCCCTTGCCGAGTTTGCCGGCCGATTCGGCGGTGACGACCGCGAGCACGCCCGGTGCCTGGCGAGCGGCCTGGACATCCATCGACGAGATGCGGCCCTTGGCGATGGCAGCGCCGACCGGATAGCCATAGGCCGCCTTTAGGCTCGCATCGTGCCATTCATAGGCGTAGGTGGCGGTACCGGTGACCTTGCGCGGGCCATCGATGCGGGTGATCGCCTGGCCGACGACCTTCATCTGGTCGATCGGGTTGTTTGTCGCGGGTGTATCGAAACGCATGGCTTACCCCTTCGTCTCTTCGAGGATGCCCGCGAGCGTGCGCTCGGCGAGGGTTACCTTGAATTCGTTTTCTTCCGTGGTGCGAGCACCGTCGAGCAGCTTGCGCATGACCGTGGCGGCACCGTTCGGCATGTCGGCCTCGGCCGCCTCGACGCGCCACGGCTTATGGGCGACGCCGCCGAGGGCGACGCGTCCGGTTCCGTCCGGCCTGACGATGGCTGCCACCGAGACGAGCGCGAAGGCGTAGGAGGCCCGGTCGCGGACCTTGCGGTAGACATGACGACCCGCAACCGGCGGCGGGAGGGTCACCGCGGTGATGATCTCGCCCTGGTCCAGCGCGGTCTCGATATGCGGCGTGTCGCCCGGTAGCCGGTGGAAATCGGCGATCGGGATGCTGCGGGTCACACCGTCCGACTTGACGGTCTCGACCGTGGCGTCGAGCGCGCGCATGGCCACGGCCATGTCGCTCGGATGGGTGGCGATGCACTGGTCGCTAACGCCGACGATGCCGAGCTGGCGGGTGACGCCGCCGATCGCTGAACAGCCGCTGCCCGGCTGGCGTTTGTTGCAAGGCTGGTTGGTATCATAGAAATAGGGACAGCGCGTGCGCTGCAGCAGGTTGCCGGCCGTGGTCGCCTTGTTGCGCAGCTGGCCGGAGGCGCCGGCCACCAGCGCGCGGGTCAGCACGCCATAGTCGCGACGGACCCTCTCATCGGCCGCCAGATCGGTATTGCGCACCAGCGCGCCGATCTTCAGACCGCCCTTCTCTGTCGCCTCGATCTTGTCCAGACCTAGACCGTTGACATCGATCAGATGGGTCGGGGTCTCGATCTCGAGTTTCATCAGGTCGAGAAGGTTGGTGCCGCCTGCGATGAATTTCGCATTGCCGTTATCCGCCACAGCCGCGGCTGCCGATGCAGCCGAGGTGGCGCGTTCATAGGTAAACTGTCTCATGCCGGCCTCCCTGCAACATCGTTGATTGCAGCAATGATGTTGGCATAGGCGCCGCATCGACAGATGTTGCCGCTCATCCGTTCGCGGATCTCGGCATCGGTGACCTGCATCTGCGCCGCCAGATCCTCGGTGACGTGGCTCGGAATGCCGGCCGCGATTTCCTCAAGGACGGCGACGGAGGAACAGATCTGTCCCGGCGTGCAGTAACCGCACTGGAAGCCGTCGTGCCTGACGAAGGCGGCCTGCATCGGATGCATGTCGCTGGTCGTGCCGAGGCCCTCGATCGTGGTGATCTCGTCGCCCTCATGCATGACGGCAAGCGACAGACAGGAATTGATGCGGCGGCCATCGACCATAACCGTGCAGGCTCCGCACTGGCCGTGGTCGCAGCCTTTCTTGGTGCCGGTGAGCGCCAGCTGTTCGCGAAGCGCGTCGAGCAGGGTCGTGCGGTTGTCGACGGTCAGCTCGCGGCGGGTGCCGTTGACGGTGAAGCTGACCTGGGTGCTGTGGCGATCGATCGTGGCGGTGGTGGATTGCGCCTGGGCGCTGGCACCCGCATTTGCGGCTGCGACGGAAACGGCTGCGGTTCCGACCATAAGATCCCTCCGTGAAATTTCGAGGACGTGTGGAATTGACATCTTGGCTCCCTTCTTGCCCTGAACCCTCGCGACAGGCAGGAGGCCAAGGCAGTTCAATCTCCAACCGGCTGGTCGGGTTCCATTGCTGATCAGAAAAGACTAGGGTCACGGCATCTTGCCGATTACCGCCCGGCTATCGATGACAGCTATACTTTCAGCTCATCAATGCCTGCGACGTCGCATAAATCATTCAGGATCAGCCACTTACGCAACGCGCAGCGGCCTATTCCGGCCTGATCACGGGTCTTGAACAGATGGTGATGCCGGATTGATGGCGTCAGCGATAGCGGAGAGCCTCGACGAGAAGGGCAAAGGCAGGCGATGCAAGCCTGCGGCTCGGATAATAGAGATGGTAGCCCGGGAATGGCGTGCACCATTCCTCCAGCACCGGCACCAGACTGCCCTTGGCAACCAGCGGAGCCAGATGATCTTCCGGAAGACAGGCAAGCCCGAGCCCGTCGAGCGCTGCATCGATGATCATCGGCACGTCGTTGCAGATGAACTGGCCGTCGACACGCACATTGACGGGACGGCCGTCACGCTCGAACTCCCAGGCGTAGAGTCCGCCGAGGGTGGGAAGCCGCAGGTTAATGCAATTGTGCCCGGTCAGATCGTAGGGCGTCTGCGGTTTTGGATTGCGGGCGAAATAATCCGGAGCGCCGACGACCATCATCCGCAATTCGGGGCCGATCCTGACCGCGATCATATCCTTCTCGATGCTTTCGCCGAGGCGCACGCCGGCGTCGAAGCGTTCGGAGACGAGGTCGACGAATTTCTGCTCGACCGAGATCTCGACATTGATGTCCGGATAGTCGGCCATCAGGCGCTTGACCTTGGGCATCAGGATAGCCTGCGCGGGCAGGCGGCTCGAGGTGATGCGGATCGTGCCGCCGGGCCGCTGGCGCATGGCGCTCAGGGCATCGATGCGGCTTCTTATGTCGTTGATCGCGGGCCGCAGCGTTTCCATCATCTGCTCGCCCGCTTCCGTCGGCACGACATTGCGCGTCGTACGCGTCAGAAGGCGCACGCCCATCCGCTCCTCGAGGCGGCGCACGGTGTGGCTCAGCGACGATTGCGACGTGCCGAGCTGTGCCGCCGCGCGGGTAAAGCTCCGCTCTTCCGCAACCGTGAGGAAGGCGACGAGATCGCCCAATTCATCCCGCTTCATTCATGAATTCCAGATATAAGTTCATATGAAACTTAGCATCTAATCGGATTAACAAGCCAGTTCTAAATCTCCTCCCACGACGAGTTGATCGGCTGTTGAACAGCGGAGGCCGCCAAGGATTCCGGCCGGCCGCGCCTCTCGGCTCGCCGTCACTCGTGAAGGAGAGCTAAGTTGAAAAAGCGTATTCTCGGCAAGGCAGGTCTTGAAGTGTCGGCCCTCGGCTTCGGCTGCATGGGGCTCGATTTCGGCTATGCCAGCAAGGTCAGCAAGCAGGAAGGCGTCACCCTGATCCGCCAGGCGGTCGATCGCGGCGTGACCTTCTTCGATACGGCGGAGGTCTACGGTCCGTTCACCAACGAAGAGATGGTCGGCGAAGCGCTGAAGCCGGTGCGGGACCGTGTGGTCATCGCCACCAAGTTCGGCTTCAACATCATCGACGGCAAGCAGGCGGGCCTCAACAGCCGGCCGGAGCATATCAAGACGGTTGCGGACGAGAGCCTGAAGCGCCTCGGCACGGATGTGATCGATCTCTTCTACCAGCACCGGGTGGACCCGAACGTGCCGATCGAGGACGTGGCCGGTGCGGTGAAGGACCTGATCGCGGCCGGCAAGGTGAAGCATTTCGGCCTGTCCGAACCGGGCGCCCAGACAGTACGCCGAGCCCATGCGGTGCAGCCGGTGACGACGCTGCAGAACGAATATTCGCTCTGGACCCGCGGGCCGGAGACGAACGGCATTCTCGACACCTGCGAAGAGCTCGGCATCGGGCTGGTGCCCTACAGCCCGCTCGGCAAGGGGTTCCTCACCGGCGCGATGAGCAAGGACACAAAGCTCGGCGAGGGCGACTTCCGCAAGAACCTGCCGCGCTTCACACCCGAGGCGATGGAGAAGAACCAGGCACTGGTCGATCTCCTGAAGGCGATTGCCGACGACAAGGACGGTACGCCGGCCCAGATCGCGCTCGCCTGGCTGCTCGCGCGCAAGCCCTGGATCGTGCCGATCCCCGGAACGACGAAGCTGCACAGGCTGGAAGAGAACCTCGGCGCAGTCGAGGTCGAGCTTTCGGCGGCCGAGCTTGCCCGGATCGAGAAGGCAGCAGCCGAGATCAAGGTCGAGGGTGAGCGCTATCCCGAGCACCTTCTGAAGACGACCGGGCTCTGATCCGGTCACTTTTCATTCAAGGATCGGGCGGGGAGCAAAGCTCTTCCCGCCCTTCGCGAAATTACTCCCAAGTCGAAGTTCCAAGCCAATGTCATCCGACGCCCAGATCATGTCCGCCCCTTCTAATGCCGGCAACACGTCCTCGCGCCATGCGGGACGCTGGCATGTGCTGGCCATTCTCAGCGCGCTGATGGGATTTGCGTCGATTTCGACGGATTTCTACCTGCCTGCAATGCCGAGCATGGCGGACCAACTGGGCGCAGATGCCGGCAAGGTGGAATATACGATCTCCGGCTTCCTGATCGGCTTTAGCCTCGGGCAACTTCTGTGGGGCGCCATCAGCGACAAGTATGGCCGGCGGGTCCCCGTCGCGATCGGCCTCGTGCTGTTCGTCATCGGCTCGGCCGGCTGCGCCCTGTCGCAGAGCGTGGAGGCGATGATCGCCTGGCGCATCCTGCAGGCGCTCGGCGCCTGCGCGGGCGTCGTCCTGTCGCGCGCCATGGTGCGCGACCTCTACCACGGACCGCGCGCGGCGCAGATGCTCTCGACACTGATCGCCGTCATGGCAATTGCGCCGCTGCTCGCTCCGATCATCGGCGGCCAGATCGATGCCATTTCCGGCTGGCGGGCGATCTTCTGGACGCTGGTCGTCCTTGGCCTTCTGGCGCTGGCCGGGCTGTTCTCGCTGCCGGAGACCTTGTCCGCTGAACGGCGACGCACCGATCCGCTGATCGGCGCCTTCCGCCGCTACGCGAACCTGCTCGCTCACAGGAAGATCATCGGTTACGCCGGCGCCGGAGCGTTCTTCTATTCGGGCATGTATGCCTATATCGCCGGCACGCCGTTTGCCTTCATCACCTACCATCACGTGCCGGCAGAATATTACGGCCTGCTTTTCGGTGCCGGCATCATCGGCATCGTCATCACCAACCTCGTCAATGCCAGGCTCGTTCATCGTTTCGGCATGGACCGCATCCTGATGGGCGGAACGCTTGTCGCGATGCTGGCGGGGATCGTGCTCGCGATAAACGCCTATTCGGATCTGGGCGGCCTCTGGGGTCTGTTCCTGCCGCTGCTGGTATTCGTTTCGGTGACCGGCTTCATCGTCGCAAATTCGATCGCCGGCGCCATGGCGGACTATCCCGAACAGGCGGGTTCCGTCTCGGCGCTCGTCGGTGCCATCCAGTATGGCAGCGGGATCGCAGGTTCCGGCTTGGTCGGCGCCTTCGCAGACGGCACGCCCTGGCCGCTGGGCTGGGTCATCGCCGTCATGAGCATTGGCAGCGTGCTCTGCGCCTGGCTCGTCACCTCCTCCCCGAAAACCGAACAGAAATAACGTCATGACCCAGCAGCGACTGAGAATACTCGTCGTCGGTGCGACCGGCAGTATAGGCCGCCATGTCGTCGCCGAAGCGCTCGCCCGCGGCCATGCCGTAAGAGCGCTGGTGCGCGATACCCGCAAGGGACGGATGCTTGGCGATGCCATTGACCTCGCGATCGGCGACCTGACGGAAAAGGCCGGTCTCGACATGGCCGTCGAAGGTGCCGATGCGATCATCTTCACCCATGGTTCGAACGGTGGCGGCAAGCTCGGCTCCGAACGGGTCGATTATGGCGGTGTGCGCAACCTGCTCACGGCGCTCGGACCACGCAAGGTACGGATCGCGCTGATGACCGCGATCGGCGTGACCAACCGCACCGGCAGCTACAATCGCTCGACCGAGGCCCATGACTGGAAACGCCGCGCCGAAAGGCTGGTACGCGCCAGCGGCCATGCCTACACGATCGTCCGCCCCGGCTGGTTCGACTACAATGATACCGACCAGGAAAAGCTCGTGCTGCTGCAGGGCGACGAACGGCAGTCCGGCACGCCACAGGACGGCGTCATCTCCCGCAGGCAGATCGCCCAGGTTCTGGTCGCGAGCCTGACATGCGATGCCGCGCGCAACAAGACATTCGAGCTGGTTGCCGAGACGGGTCCGGCGCAAGGCGATCTCGAACCGCTTTTCTCGACGCTGGCCGCCGATGCACCCGACGGGCTGGATGCGATCCGTGATGCGGCGAACATGCCGATGGACGAAGAACCCGACCGCATACTCGACGATCTCGCCGCCCTGCGCCGGCAGAGCTTTGCCACGGCGAGCTGACACGCACCACCCATGGGACAGCAGAGCGCGAAGCCGTAACCAGCACTTATCCCAGAGGAAACCATTCATGAACCGGGCGCATAGGCCCAATCAGATCGAGCCATCTAATCCCGGCGGCATTCCGGCCCATCTCAGATTCGGGCTCTACGCCGCCACTTGCCCGCGCCCGATCACCAAGAGGAACACCGGATGAAGAATATCGCCGCCACCATTGCCATCTCCACCCTCGCCGCGACCGGCGTCGAAGCGCAGGACGAGCGGCGCCGCGTAGCTCCGCCCGCCGTCTATGACGTGGCACCCGGGCTCGGTCATTTTACAGACGGCGTGCTGTTCGGCGAGGTCTGGGAACGCACCGAACTCAAGCCGCGCGACCGCAGCCTCGTCACGGTCTCGGCGATCGTCTCGACTGGGAAAACGGCGCAGATCGGCGGCCATGTGCGCCGGGCGCTGGACAATGGCGTCACTCCGGCCGAAATCGGCGAACTGATCACCCAGCTCGCCTTTTATTCGGGCTGGCCGAATGCCATCTCGGCCGTGATGGAAACCAAGAAGGTCTTCGACGAGCGCAATGTTGCCCCGGTGGCCAATAGCGAGGCTGCCCGGATCGAGCTCGAAGCGGCTGCCGAAGCCGTGCGCACGGCAACGGTCAATGCCTCTGTGGCGCCGACGGCGGAAGCACTGGCGGATCTCACCAACCGCGTATTGTTCGGCGATCTGTGGCAACGGCCGGATCTTTCCGCCCGCGATCGCAGCCTCGTGACGATGACGGCGCTGGTGGCAATCGGCCAGCCGGAGCAGCTGCCCTTCCACGCCAACCGCGCGATGGACAACGGGCTGACCGCTGCCGAGGCTTCCGAAGCTATCACGCATGTCGCCTTCTATGCCGGATGGCCACGCGCCATGTCGGCAGTGCCCGTCCTGAAGGGCGTCTTCGAAAAGCGCGGCACCGCAACGCAGACGGCCTCTGCCCAAACAGCATCGCAAGGAGCATCCATGGACCTCCAGGTCACCCGCGCCAACACCAATCCGGTCCCCGGCCCGGCCGATTATTTCACCGGCGAAGTCCGGGTGTCGGCAAACTACAAGAGCACCGAGCCCGCCCGGGTCGGCGGCGCGACCGTTGCCTTCAACGCCGGTGCCCGCACCGCCTGGCACACGCATCCGCTCGGCCAGACGCTGTTCATCGTCTCCGGCAAGGGCTGGGTGCAAAAGGAAGGCGGCCCGGTCGAGACCGTCGGACCCGGTGACGTCGTCTGGATCCCTCCGCATGTGAAGCACTGGCATGGCGCTTCCGCTGACGAGGCGATGAGCCATTTCGCCATCGCCGAAGCCCAGGACGGCAGCGTCGTCACCTGGATGGAGAAGGTGTCCGACGAGGATTACGGCAAGGGCCGTGCGATCGACTGATCCAGTGCAATCCCGGCAGGCATCCAGGCGAGCCTGCCGGACTGCGGAACCCCAAAAGGCAGACCGACAGGAGGGAAGGATGCGAAACGGATTTGCAAGAAGAGACCTTCTGAAGGCCCTGCCCCTGACAGCCGCCGGCCTTGCGCTGGCAGCAACCAGAGCATCCGCCCAGGAACAGGCTACCGGCTCTGGCAGGACGCTGGTGGCCTATTATTCGCGAACCGGTAACACCGCCGTCATCGCCCGCCAGATCAGGCGGGCGCGGGATGCGGCGCTGTTTCAGATCAAGACCGCCGTACCCTACCCGGAAGATTACGAAGAGACGGTCGAACAGGCGCGGCGGGAAACGCGATCGGACTATCTGCCGCCGCTCGCGCATGTCGTCGCCGACATAAGCCAGTATGACACGATCTATCTCGGCCTGCCGATCTGGGGGATGACGGCACCACCGGTGATCCGCTCGTTCCTCATGGCCCATGACCTTTCCGGCAAGACCGTCGTGCCCTTCATCACCCATGGGGGTTATGGGCTCGGCAACAGCATGGACGTGCTGCGTACCCACATGCAGGGAAGCGATCTGCGGCCGGCCTTCTCGATGGAGGCCGATCAGGAAAGGCGCACCCTGGAACAGGTCTCCGGCTGGCTGACCAGCTTCTGATCGGTCCCCTCAAGCCGGCTTGCAATGCTGCGGCGATCGCGCCAAGTTCGAACCAACGAACGAAAGCATGAGAGGGAGCATCCGATGTCGGCAGAGAAGGTAGCGATCGTCACGGCAGGTGGCAGCGGAATGGGCGCCGAGGCCGCCAGACGGCTCGCCGCAGACGGCTTCAAAGTCGCGATCCTGTCATCCTCCGGCAAGGGCGAGACGCTGGCCGCGGAACTCGGCGGTCTCGGCGTCACCGGATCGAACCAGTCGAACGACGACCTGACGCGTCTCGTCAACACCGTGATGGATGCCTGGGGGCGTGTCGACGTACTGGTCAACAGTGCCGGCCATGGTCCCCGCGCGCCGATCATCGATATCACCGACGAGCAATGGCATACAGGCCTCGACGTCTATCTGATGAACGTGATCCGTCCCGTGCGGTTGGTGACGCCGATCATGCAGGCGCAGAAGTCCGGCGCGGTCATCAACATCTCGACGGCCTGGGCCTTCGAGCCGGCCGCGATGTTTCCGACATCGGCGGTATTCCGCGCAGGACTTGCCTCCTATACCAAGATCTATGCCGACACTTACGCGGCCGACAATATCCGCATGAACAACGTGTTGCCCGGCTGGATCGACAGCCTGCCGGCGACAGAGGAACGCCGCGACGCCGTGCCGATGAAGCGCTACGGCACGAGCGCCGAGATTGCTGCAACGGTTGCGTTCCTCGCCTCCGACGGCGCAGGCTACATCACCGGCCAGAACCTGAAGGTCGACGGTGGCCTGACGCGCTCCGTCTAGGTCCCGAACGACCCTAAGCGACTGATATTTTTCATTTGCGCCGCAGCATCCGCAACGGCATGTTGCCCGGATCGGATACATGCGGAAAGCGGATATCGGTCATGGCAGCGGATGCAATCGTTCTAGGGGCAGGTATTGTCGGGGTTTCGACGGCCGTTCAACTGGCCCGTCGCGGTAAGTCGGTGGTGCTGGTCGATCGCGGCGAGCCGGGGCGGGAAACATCCTACGGCAACGCCGGGCTGATCCAGCGCGAAGGCGTCGTGCCCTACGGCTTTCCGCAGCAGTTCGGCACCATCCTGCGCTACGCGCTGAACAACCGGATCGACGCCCATTTCCACTGGCGAGCCATTCCCTCGGTGTCGTCCTTTCTGGCGAAATACTGGTGGCATTCCAACCTGTCCCGGCACCAGCTCATCGCACGCGCCTATGCGCCGCTGATCGAGCATTCGATCGCCACCCATAACGAGCTGATCGAGGAAGCCGGAGCGCAGGACCTGATCGTCAAGAACGGCTGGACGGAAGCGTTCCGCACGCCGTCAAAGCGGGATGGCGAGTTTCGCGAGGCGGAGCGGCTGAGCCGGGAATATGGCGTCGCCTTCAAGCGGCTTTCGGCGAACGAGCTCGCAGCCCAGGAACCGCATCTTTCGCGCGATTTCGTCGGCGGGCTGAAATGGGAAGACCCGTGGTCGGTGAAGAGCCCGCTGGCTTTGACGCAGGCCTATGTGCGGCTGTTCGAAAAGCTCGGTGGCCGAGTGCTGAAGGGCGATGCCCGCAGCCTGTCGAAGACGACGACGGGATGGCGGGTCGTCGCCGGCGACGGCACGGTCGAAGCCAAGGATGTGGTCGTGGCGCTCGGGCCGTGGTCGGACACTGTGACGAAGCCGCTCGGCTACAGCTTTCTCGTCGGCGTCAAGCGCGGCTATCACATGCATTACGGGGCAAAGGGCAACGCGACGCTGAACGGCTGGACCATGGATGCGGAGCGCGGCTATTTCCTCGCGCCGATGGCCCAAGGGATCAGGCTGACGACAGGCGCCGAGTTCGCCCGCCGCGACGCGCCGAAGACGCCGATCCAGCTCGAGCGCGCCGAGGCGGTGGCAAAGACGATCTTTCCCCTGGGCGAAAGGCTGGACAAGGAGCCCTGGATGGGCGCGCGTCCCTGCACGCCGGACATGATGCCGGTGATCGGCAAGGCACCGCGCCACGAGGGCCTGTGGTTCGCCTTCGGCCATGCCCATCACGGGCTGACGCTCGGGCCGGTAACCGGCCAGGTGATCGCCGAGGCGATCATGGGCGAGAAGACGCTGATCGACATTTCCGCCTACAGGCCGGAGCGGTTCAATGCCTAGCCCGACGCCCGGTTCTCGGCTAGGTCTTGTGCATGGATGATATCAGCACCGCCCAGATCTTCTTCGACAACAATCCGGATATCGAGGTCCTCGAGGCCTTCGTGATCGACGCCAACGGGGTGCCGCGCGGCAAGTGGATCCCGCGTGAACGGGCGCTCGACGTGCTGGCCAAGGGCATGGCGATGCCGCGCTCGGTTTATGCGCTCGACGTCTGGGGCCGCGACGTCAACGCAGCCGGGCTGGCTCAAGGGACCGGCGATCCCGACGGGCTTTGTTTCCCTATCCTCGGCACGCTCTCGCGGGTGCCGTGGCTGAAGCGGCCGACGGCGCAGGTCATGCTCGGCATGCAGGACCCCGACGGCCAGGGCTTCTACGGCGATCCGCGCCAGGTGCTCGCCAACGTGCTGCGCGGCTTCCAGAAGATCGGGCTGACGCCGGTCGTGGCGACGGAGCTGGAATTCTACCTGATCGACCCGCTGCGTTCGGCGCTCGATCCCGTGCGGCCGCCGAATTCGCGCGAGGGGCGCTGGCACACCGGGCAGACGCAGGTCCTGTCGATCTCCGAGCTGCAGGATTTCGAGGACGTGTTCCATGGCATTGCCAGCGCCGCCCGGGCGCAGGGCATTCCCGCCGACACGACGGTGCGCGAGAACGGGCCCGGACAATACGAGATCAACCTCAACCATGTGGCCGATGCGCTTAAGGCAGCCGACTATGCGGTTCTCCTGAAGCGGATCGTCAAGGGCGTGGCGCGCGCCAACGATCTCGACGCGACCTTCATGGCAAAGCCCTATGGCAGCCAGGCCGGCAGCGGCATGCATGTGCATTTCTCGCTGATCGACGATGCAGGGCGCAATGTCTATGCCGGCGAGGACGGGCCTTCCGAGGCGCTGTTCCATTCGGTCGGCGGGCTTCTGGAAAACATGGGGGAGAGCATGGCGGTGTTTGCGCCGCATGCCAATTCCTACCGGCGGCTGAGGCCTTCCGAACATGCACCGACCTATGCCTCCTGGGGGTTCGACAACCGATCGGCGGCCGTGCGTGTGATCACCGCCTCGAAGCCCGCGACACGGATCGAGCATCGTGTCGCAGGCGCCGATGTGAACCCCTATCTGGCGCTGGCGATGATCCTCAACGCGGCACTTTCGGGCATTAAAGAGAAGCGCAATCCGGGCGGCGCCATCACCGGCGACGACCACGCGATCAGCCACGAACCGCTGCCGGTCAACTGGGACTACGCCCTGGCGCAGTTTTCCCGCTCGACCTTCGCCTATGCGACGCTCGGACCGAAATACCGCGCGCTGTTTTCGGCCTGCAAGGCGCAGGAACTGGCGGAATTTGCGGTTCGCGTCACGGACGTTGAATACGATGCCTACATAAGGACGGTGTGAGATGGCCTTCAGGACCAGTGACAATCCGGGCCACACCGGCTCGTGGTATGCTGCAAGCGCAAACGACAAGCGCGTGCGACCGGCGCTTGAAGGCGAACTGACGGCCGACGTCTGCATCATCGGCGCGGGCTTCAGCGGCATCTCGGCGGCGCTGGAACTTTCGGAACGGAGCTATTCCGTCATCGTGCTGGAGGCCGAACGGATCGGTTTCGGTGCTTCGGGGCGCAATGGCGGTCAGATCGTCAACGGCTACAGCCGCGATCTCGAGACCATTGCCGGCCGCTACGGCCGCGACAAGGCGATCGAACTCGGCAGGATGTCGCTCGAAGGCGGCAACATCATCCGCGATCGCGTCGCCAAATACGCGATCGACTGCGACCTCGTGCCCGGTGGCTTCTTCGCCGCCTTCACCGACAAGCAGATCCGTCAAATGGAAGAGGACAAGGCCGAGTGGGAGAAGCATGGCCACCCGGGCCTGGAAATGGTGTCGAAGGCCGAGGTGGCGAAATATGTGAAGACCGACCGTTATGCCGGCGGAATGATCGACACGCTGGGCGGCCACATCCATCCGCTCAACCTGGTGCTTGGCGAGGCTGCCGCGGTGGAAAGCCTGGGTGGGAGGATATTCGAAGGGTCACGGGCAATCGCCGTCGAGCCGGGCACTCAGCCGGTGGTGCGGACGGCAAATGGCGCGGTGAAGGCCTCCTATGTTCTGATCTGCGGCAATGCCTATCTCGCGCCGCTGATGCCGGAGATCCATGGACGCATGATGCCGGTGTCGAGCCAGGTGATGGTGACCGAACCGCTGGATGGCGCGCTGATCGAAAGCCTGCTGCCGGCGAACTACTGCGTCGAGGATGCCAATTACATTCTCGACTACTATCGCCGCACGGCAGACAACCGGCTGCTCTATGGCGGCGGGATCGGTTATGGCGGCAATGATCCGAAGGATCTGACGGGAGTCATCCGTCCGAATATGCTGAAGACGTTTCCGCAGCTACAGAACGCCAGGATCGATTATGCCTGGAGCGGCAACTTCGCCCTGACGCTGACGCGCATTCCTCATATGGGCAGGCTGTCGGACACGATCTACTTCTCCCACGGCGACAGCGGCCATGGGGTGACGACGACGCATCTCCTGGGCAAGATCCTCGGAGAGGCCGTTGCCGGCCATGCTGAGCGGTTCGATGTGTGGGCGTCGCTGCCCAACCTGCCCTTCCCCGGCGGCAGCACCTTCCGGGTGCCGCTCACCATGCTTGGCGCATGGTGGTACGGGCTGAGGGACAAGCTGGGGCTTTAGGTGCACTCAAAGCGGTCCGCGAACGGACCGCTGCATGTCACGTGGCCATTTCAGGAAAGTGGCCCTTGAGGAAATAGGTCGCGTGGGTGCGCACGATCGACTTGAACTGGGCGGAGATCTGCGCCGCCTCTTCCGGAACCATCAGGGCGAGGCGCAGGGTCGCGCCGGCCATGTGGAACATCACGAAAAGCGTCTGAGCATAGCTTTCCCGCAGGGCTTCGGCGACGAAATGCTGCGTCACCTGAAAGAAACCTTCGGCCTGAGCCCTGGTCTCGGCGATATCCAGATCAGCCAGTGCCTTGTCGGCCTGGATCGCGTTCAGCAGATCCTGGGTCGAGGGCTCCTCGCGCATGCGCTGGTAATACATGTCGAAAAGATCGTCGGTGGCGCGCAAAGCGTCTTCGGCGGTCTCGATACGGGATACATGGCCCGCGATAAGCTCACGCACATCTTCGACATAGAGTTCGTAAAGCATCGCGATGATCGCGGACTTGTTGGGGAAATACTGGTAGACGGAAGCGATGGGACCGCCGGACAAAGCCGCGATCTCTTTCATCGTTACGGCATCGATGCCCTTTTTGCCGATCAGTTCCTTCGCAACTTTCAGGATTTCGCCGATACGTTCCCGACTTCTTTCCTGCTTTGGCACCCGACGAAGCGAAGCACGTCCGGCAACCTGGCTCGACTCCTGCATGCGAAACCTTTTCTGACCAACGCCTGTTAAAGACATGCGTCGCCAGCCCAGCCAGCAACGCTAATTGGGCGTTATACGTAAAAAGGTTGTGTTCGGATCACTTGCAGGGCGAAAATAATGAAAGAAGGTTCTAATTTCCTTGGATATAAAGAATTAACTGAATATTAATCACGTTTTTTCTTGCCATAGTTGCCGAAGCTTGGCAATTGCTGCATCTACAATTTGTGGAACGGTCGCATCTATATCCACGGTGACGACACCCGATTCGCCCTCCGGGCTCTCCAGCGTCGCCAACTGGCTCTGCAGAAGCGAGGACGGCATGAAATGGCCCTGCCGGTGGCCCATGCGATCGGCAAGCAGTTCCGGCGAACCTTTCAGGAAGACGAAGTAAAGCGGCTCGCCACCGGCGCTGCGAAGCTTTTCGCGATAGATCTTCTTCAGCGAGGAGCAGGTTGCGACAATATCCTCGTTGCGGTCGCGTGCCGCGTGCAGGTTCTCGCCGATCACCTCAAGCCACGGCCAGCGGTCTTCGTCGGTCAGCGGAATGCCTTCCGCCATCTTCTTGACGTTGGCTTCGGGATGAAGCCTGTCCCCCTCGACGAAAGTGCAGTGAAGGCGACTGGCGAGGAGTTCGGCAATCGAGGTCTTGCCCGCGCCGCTCACGCCCATGACGATGATCGCCTTAGACTTCGTTTCGTTCATTCCATCCTCCCTCTCGATGCGGCCCTGGCCATGCCGGACTATCGCAATCTTGCATCCTTGCCGATGACGACGGGCATCAGCACGGACAGAAACATCAATCTCAATACATGGTGCGCGCCGACATAGGTGGGATCGGCATGCAGCATGACGGCCATGGCCGCCATCGTTTCCAGCCCACCGGGCGAAAAGGCGATGAGCGCGGCATCAAGCGGCACATTTGCAAAATAGGACACGAAGACGGCGATGCCAGCGGCAAGCACCATGACAACAAAGGTTACGACAAGGCCAGAAACGAAGGCGATGCGCAGATCCGCCAGGGCAACGCCGGAAAAGCGGGTGCCGATCAGCGAGCCGAGCAGGATATAGGTCGGCGTCAGGACCCAGTTGGGGACGCTGCCGTGCACCGTGCCGGTAATATGGGTGGCGATGGAAACGAAGACGCCTCCGAGCAGCATTGCCGCGGGAAACCTCCAGCGCTTGAACATAAGGCCGAACAGGGCGGACGCGACAAGGATGGCGACCAGAATGGGCAGGTCCATCGTCTGCGGAAGTACGATCACATCGTCTCCGGCGAGATCGAAGACTTCAACGATCAGCGGCACGCTGATCGTGAGCGCCAGCACGCGAACGCTCTGGGAAATGCTGACGGCCCTCAGATCGCAGCGCATTTCCGCAGCGAGGCTGAGCACGTAGCTCAGATGCCCGGGGGACGCGGCCAGCAGGGCGGTCGTCCTGTCATAGCTGAAGACGCGCTGGAGAACCCACGCGGCGGCGAAGAGCAGGATGACGATCGCAATAAAGACCATGACGAAGCTGAGCGGCCAGGTGCGGGCCGCAACGAAGATCTCGGGCGTTACCGTGGAGCCCATGGAAACGCCGACGATGACGAAGCAGACGTTGCGGACTACATGCGGCACCGACAGCGAAAGGCCGGCAAGACTGCCGACAGTGACGGCCACCGCCGGGCCTATCAGGAAGGGAGCCGGAAGACCAAGGGCGCTTGCAATGACCGCGCCCGCAATTCCGATCAAAGCGGTGACAGCAAATTCACGTAATTCGGGAAAATTCATAAAAACCGGTCCTGAGACCCTGCCCGGCGCGGAACAACTATCTGCCTGGCAAGGTGACAACCGTTCTAGCCAACGGGGAAGGAAGGTCAACCGGAGCAGACATGCAGGCAATAAAAAACGCCGGCTGAAACCGGCGTTTTCCAGAAACTACAAATCCTTGCGGGTCAGGCGGCAGGAGCCACAACCTTCGGCATGGAAAGATTGTTAATGCCGAGCAGGAAGTTGATCTGCGGACGCGCCTTGACCAGATCGTCGATCGTATAGTCAGCCAGCACGTCGAAGAAGGCATTGAGCGCCTTGCGCAGCGCAGCGTTCAGGCCACAGCTGTCGACCAGCGGACATTCGACGGCGCCGTCCTCGAAGCATTCAGCCATGGCGAACGAGTCTTCGGTTACGCGAACGACATCGAACAAGGTGATCTTGTCCGCGGCGCGGCCGAGCTTTACGCCGCCGTTACGGCCGCGAACGGTCTCGACGAGGCCGGCCTTGTTGAGCGGCTGCAGGATCTTGAACAGAAACAGCTCGGAGACACCATAGGCCCTGGCGATCTCGGGAATGCGGCTGAGATGGCCTTCATTGGCCGCACAATACATCAGCATGCGAACGGCGTAATTGGTCTGCTTGGTCAAACGCATCGTATTCTCCGGAGGTCTTTCGACCTATATATAGCCTAAGCTAGTTTTGAACAATTCCAAATTGGAGAATTATCATCAGATTTTGCGGCAAGAGATCTGAGCCTGCCGATCCTCCAGTCGAGCCGGCATCTCCCTTCAGTCTAGATATCGCTAAAATATGCCCGCGTCACTCAACTTTTTAAGATTTCCACCCGTTGTGCGCGTTTTCAGTGGAATAGTCACAACTTCGGATGTTTCCCTCGTCCGCGGGTGAAGCGATATCGGGCCAGGATCGTGTTCCAGGGGGAGCCCCGGTTGCGACCACAAGGACCAACCTGGCCGAGGGCAAGGCGCAGCATGGTTTCGATGTTATGGGGATACCGGGGCGGGAAAGCCCTCCCCGATATCAAAAGAATATGATGTTTTCCGGCGTTTCTGCCGATGTCAGGCCCACCACGCAAAGCCGGCGGTGAATAGGCCAGATACAACCAAGGCCAGCAGAAGGGTCGCGCCCAGCCTGCCGATGCGAGCGCGCCGCGCCCGCTTTTCGTCCCACTCGTATACCATGAACTCCCACTCCTACTTGCAACTAAATTAGGCGCCCCTTGCGGGACGTCAAGCGCCGGGGGTGGAACATTCGAGGCTTGCGCGAGCCATGCCGCGCGCATCAATTGGTAGAGGGTGACCATTGCGACGGGACGAAAAAGAGGGGCCGGCGGCGCGAAAAAGGGGCTCCAACCGGAGCCCCTTTCATATTTCACCACTATAAAGCCGCGACTTTCTCGCCGGACCTATTTCATCACCGGCATGACAAATTCCGCACCGTCCTTGATGCCGGACGGCCAGCGGGCGGTGATCGTCTTGGTCTTGGTCCAGAACTTGATCGAATCCGTGCCATGCTGGTTGAGATCGCCGAAGGACGAGGCCTTCCAGCCACCGAAGGAGTGGTAGGCGAGCGGAACCGGGATCGGCACATTGATGCCGATCATGCCGATATTGATACGGCTTGCGAAGTCGCGGGCAGCATCGCCGTCGCGGGTGAAGATGGCGACGCCGTTACCGTATTCGTGCTTCATCGGCAGTTCGAGCGCATCCTCGTAATTGGCGGCACGCACGACGGAGAGAACCGGGCCGAAGATCTCCTGCTTGTAGATCTCCATGTCGGGCGTGACCTTGTCGAACAGGGAACCACCGACGAAATAGCCGTTCTCGTAACCCTGCAGCTTGAAGCCGCGGCCGTCGACGAGGAGTTCGGCGCCCTCTTCCACGCCCTTGTCGATCAGGCCGTTGATACGGGCATGGGCCTCCTTGGTGACGACCGGGCCCATATCGGCCTTGTCATCGGTGTAAGGGCCGATGCGCAGCGACTCGATCTTGGGGATGAGCTTCTCGACGAGGCGGTTAGCGGTCTCCTCCCCGACCGGCACGGCGACCGAGACGGCCATGCAGCGCTCGCCCGCCGAGCCGTAGCCCGCGCCCATCAGCGCGTTGACGGCCTGATCCATGTCGGCATCCGGCATGATGATCATGTGGTTCTTGGCGCCGCCGAAGCACTGGGCGCGCTTGCCGTTGGCGGCCGCCGTTCCATAGACGTAACGGGCGATCGGGGTGGAGCCGACGAAGGAGACGGCGCCGATGTCCGGATCCGTCAGGATCGCATCGACGGCCGCCTTGTCGCCGTTGACGACGTTGAGGATGCCTGCCGGAAGGCCTGCCTCGATCATCAGTTCGGCCAGGCGGATCGGCAGGGACGGATCGCGCTCCGAGGGCTTGAGAATGAAGGCGTTGCCGCAGGCGATGGCGGGCGCGAACATCCACATCGGGATCATGCCCGGGAAGTTGAATGGGGTGATGCCGGCGCCGATACCGACGGGCTGGCGGATCGAATACATATCGATCTGCGGACCGGCGCCTTCGGTGAACTCGCCCTTGGAGAGATGCGGAATGCCGATGACGAATTCGCAGACTTCAAGGCCGCGGACGATGTCGCCCTTGGAATCCTCCACCGTCTTGCCGTGCTCCTTCGATAGCATGACGGCGAGCTCATCCATGTTCTGGTTGAGGAGATCGACGAATTTCATGAACACGCGGGCGCGGCGCTGCGGGTTGGTGGCCGCCCATTTGGGCTGCGCTTCCCTGGCGTTCTCGACCGCCGCGCGGATTTCCGACACGCTGGCAAGCGCGACCTTGGCCTGCACTTCGCCGGTCGCCGGATTAAAGACGTCAGCTGTACGGCCGCTGGTGCCCGCGACGCGCTTGCCGCCGATGAAATGACCGATTTCCTGCATGGTGTTCCTCCATTTTCTTGACTGCCAAGAAGCTTACACTTCAATTTGCACAAGGCAACGAAATGAAATACGCATCCGTTGTGCAGAAATTGAAGTCAGCGGAGATCCATCATGGCAGAGAAGCTGGTCAGGATTGCGGAGTTGGAGATCGATCCCACGCGGATAGACGCCTATCGCGCCCTGCTCTGCGAGGAGATGGAAGCATCCCTCTACAAGGAACCGGGCGTGCTCCAGCTGCAGGCCGTCGCCGAAAGGGATCATCCCGAACGGCTGCACATCTTCGAGGTTTATGCGAGCCGCGAGGCCTATGAGGCGCATCTGACGACGCCGCATTTCCTGAAATACAAGCACGCCACCGCGGACATGGTGAAAGCCTTGAGGCTGATCGACGTCGATCCGGTGATGCTGCGGACAAAGTGAGCGGTCATGGACTGGGATGACGTGCGCATGTTCCTGGCGGTGGCGCGTTCCGGCCAGATCCTTGCCGCTTCCAAACGGCTCGCCATCAACCATGCAACGCTCGGGCGGCGGATGACGGCGCTGGAGGACGGCTTGAAGACCCGGCTTCTCATCCGCCGCACCAATGGCTGCAGCCTGACGGCGGAAGGCGAGGTCCTGCTGGCCGCCGCCGAGCGGATGGAAACCGAAATGCTCTCGGCTCAGGCAAGGACCGGACGCAACGACGCGGCGATATCCGGGACGGTGCGGATCGGGGCGCCCGACGGGTTCGGCGTTTCGTTTCTCGCCTCCCGCATGGGCCGCCTCACCCGCCGCCACCCGGACCTCAAGGTGCAGCTCGTGCCGGTTCCGCGCTCCTTCTCGCTGTCCCAGCGCGAAGCCGATATCGCGATCACCATAGAGCGGCCCGAACAGGGGCGGCTGATATCCTCCAAGCTGACCGACTACACGCTCGGTCTCTATGCCTCGAAGGCCTATCTGGAGACCGAGGGGGAACCGAAGAATGCCGAAGACCTGAGGCGACACCCGCGGATCGGTTATGTGGAGGACCTGATCTTTTCACAGTCTCTCAATTTTACCGGTGAGGTAATGCGCGACTGGGATGCGGGGTTCGAGATTTCGAGCGCGATCGGACAGACGGAGGCCGTCAGGGCCGGTGCCGGCATCGGCATCCTGCACGACTACGTGGCGCGGCAATATCCGGAACTCGTGCGGATATTGCCGGATCTCACCATCCGGCGATCCTACTGGACGACCTATCACGAGACATCGCGCGATCTCCTGAGGCTGAGGACGGTGGTCGACTTCATCCGGGAACTGACCGTGCAGGAAGGCCACATCTTCGTCTCCGGCTGAAGGTGTCGGACCATAAAAGAAAAGCCCGGACGAGCCGGGCTTTGCGTATCAGGCACCTGACAATCAGGAGAGCAGAAGCGTCGACGGCGGAATCTTCAACGCCGCGGCGATGCGCCTGACCTTTGCCGGATCGGCATCGGAGCCTGCCTCGACACGGACGATTTCGTCGTGGACGAGGCCGGTGGTCAGAGCCAGATCGTCGATGCTGTAGCCGGCCGCGAGGCGGGCATCGGCAACGGCCTTGGCTACTTCACCGGAAATATCTGCACCATTTCCAGATGCCTTAATGTTGCTGATTGAAACTGTCATAAGGTTTCATCCTTCTCGAAGAACCTGCCAAATGCGGCAGGTGAAGGGGGTCTATGACCCAAACTGCGACATGCGGTCGCGGCACGAAGATAGGCCAATAATCTGCATGTGCAAGGCCTAATGCTGCATCGCACAACAACAAACCGCAAAAAGCGGCGGCGCCTCCACTTTTTAGCCCGTTTTTTGGGCCTCTCCAAGGCCAGGAGAACCAAATGCCACATTCGCGCGTTCTTGGTGCAAACGAGGACGCGAACATGCCCTATTCCAACTCCTTCACGGGTGCCCGATACGAGAGCGGTCGTCACGAGACGGATGCGCAGGTGCTGCATGCAGCGCATAATCTGGTCGAGGTCTTCCTTCTATTTCTGCGGGAACACGAGATGGGCAGCGACCTGCTCGACACTCAGGAACTGCCGGCATCCAAAAAGGCGCTTGTGAACGCCTTTCGCGTGGTGATCGCAACCGAAAGCCGTCCAGGCGCCCGCGCCCTTCTGGTCAAGGCCGGCTTGACGCTTGCCCAGTTCCAGGACGGTATCGGCGCGCGCATGTCAGTTACGCCCGTCACCGCAGGAAACAGCCAGAATGACCGGCACTGGACGCCAGAGCCCGGGCAGATCCGCCGGTTCGACATGGCGCTGAACCGGCTCGGGCAGGAGCGATCGCAGCTCACCCAGATCTTTCAGCAGGCCCTGCGGATGGCAGAGAAGAAGCCGACCCATCACGCCTGATGGAATGCGGATCGGATTGCCCTGGCTGTTGCATATCTCCCCGTCTTCGCGTCAAGATGAGCATGTCTCGGAAATTTGCGGTGGATCAAGGATGACCTGCCGCCATTCCACCAATTTGCGCCCGGCCGAAATGCGCGGCCGCGGCCGACAATGAGGGAGACCTGCATGACCGACAGCCTTCTCGTCACATTCAATGCCGGATCGTCGACCGTGAAGATCGGCATATTCGGCGTCGAGGACGGCGAGCCGAAGCGGATCGGCAAGGCGGTGGTCGATTTCTCAGCGCATCCGCTGACTCTCGAGATCAAGGAAGGGCCACAGGAAACCGACATCCCCTTGAGGGCGAAGAGCGCCGATGACCTCTCCGAGCTGATGGACGAAGTGCTGACGGCCCTGACGGAGCATTTCCCGCTCGACCGGATGACGGCGGCGGGCCACCGGATCGTTCATGGAGGCGACCGGTTCGACGGTGCCGCCGCGCTGACGAAAGAGACGATCAGCGAGATCGACGCACTGACCGAGCTTGCACCGCTGCATCAGCCGCAGGCGCTGAGGATGATCCGCGCGATGCGGCAGCTTCGGCCGAAACTCTTTCAGACCGCATCTTTCGATACGACATTTCATCTTACCCAGGACGAGACGGTGCGGCGGCTCGCGATCCCTCGCGATTTGCATGACCGCGGCGTGAAGCGCTACGGGTTTCACGGGCTGTCCTATAATTATGTGGCTGGAGCGTTGAAGAAGCAGCTTCCCGGGATTGCCGAACGCAAGGTGGTGATCGCTCATCTCGGCAGCGGCGCAAGCCTGTGCGGCATAGAGGGCGGCCGCAGCCGCGACTGCAGCATGGGCTTTTCGACGCTGGACGGCATTCCGATGTCGACGCGTCCCGGATGGCTCGACCCCGGCGTGATCCTGCATCTCATCGGCCCGCTCGGCAAAAGCATCACCGAGGTGGAGGACATGCTCTACCACAAGTCCGGCCTGCTCGGCGTGTCCGGTATCAGTGGCGACACCCGCGACCTTCTGGAGGACGAGAGCTCCGCCGCGCGCGAGGCGCTGGACCTGTTGACGCTCAGGATCTCCGGCGAGATCGGACGCATTGTCTCGATGCTCGGTGGGCTCGATGCGCTAGTCTTCACCGCAGGCGTCGGCGAGCACCAGCCGAAGATCCGGGCGATGATCGCTGAACGCCTGCGATGGCTTGGTGCGGCTATCGACGAGACGTCAAACGAGAAAAATGCGCTGACGATCAGCAGCGCGGCAAGCCGGATCGGCCTGCATGTCATCCCGACCGACGAGGAACAGGTGATCGCCGAGGATTGCCTTGCCCTCCTCGAGACGAAGCAACAATCGCCCGCACCATGATCCATGTCATGAAAGGCATCGGTCCCGCGCGGTAAACCTATGCGAGCAGACAAAGGAGCAATCGATGCAAGCGAATACTCTTGTCCAGAACGTCGCCGAATTTTCCGAAGCAGACCTGCCCGAGGCCGAACTTCGACTGATGGATCGCTACTGGCGGGCCGCCAATTATCTTTCGGTCGGCCAGATCTATCTGCTCGACAATCCGCTTTTACGCGAGCCGCTCAAGCCACAACATATCAAGCCGCGGCTGCTCGGCCACTGGGGCACGACGCCGGGGCTGAACTTCATCTATGCCCACCTGAACCGGGTGATCAAAGCCCGCGATCTCGACGTCATCTATATCTGCGGGCCGGGCCATGGCGGACCGGGCATGGTGGCCAATACCTATCTGGAAGGCATCTATAGCGAAATCTATCCGGATATCGCCGAGACGATGGACGGGATGCGCAAGCTGTTTCGCCAGTTCTCGTTTCCCGGCGGCATTCCGAGCCATGCGGCGCCGGAGACCCCCGGCTCCATCCATGAAGGTGGCGAACTGGGTTATGCGCTGGTGCATGCCTATGGCGCGGCCTTCGACAACCCCGACCTGATCGTCGCCTGTGTGGTGGGCGACGGCGAGGCGGAGACCGGGCCGCTTGCCGCCAGCTGGCATTCCAACAAGTTCCTCAATCCCGCCCGAGACGGTGCGGTGCTGCCGATCCTTCATCTCAACGGCTACAAGATCGCCAACCCGACGCTTCTGTCGCGCATCGGCGACGAGGACCTGAAAAAACTGTTCGAGGGCTATGGCTACGAGCCGCTTTTCGTCGAAGGCCACGAGCCCGAGGCGATGCATCGGCTGATGGCCGGCGCGATGGACAGGGCAACGGACGCGATCCGCGCGATACAGGACAAGGCGCGTGGCGGCAAATCTCCCGCCGAACTGCCGCGCTGGCCGATGATCGTGTTGCGCAGCCCCAAGGGCTGGACGGGGCCGAAGGAAGTGGACGGCAAAAAGGTGGAGGATTTCTGGCGCGCCCATCAGGTGCCGGTGTCCAACTGCCGGGACAATGCCGACCACCGCAAGATTCTCGAAGACTGGATGCGCTCTTACGATCCGGAAGACCTGTTCGACGCAGACGGACGGCTGAAGCCGGAACTGCGCTCGCTTGCCCCCGCCGGAGAAAGGCGAATGGGCGCCAACCCGCATGCCAATGGCGGGCTGTTGCGCAAGGAACTCATCTGCCCGGATATCCGCGACTATGCAGTCGATGTGAAAGAGCCCGGCAAGGCGATCGTGCAGACGACGGAAGTGCTCGGCAAATATCTCCGCGACGTCATGAAGCTGAACGACACGGAGAAGAACTTTCGCATCTTCGGCCCGGACGAGACGGAATCGAACCGGCTCGGCGCCGTGTTCGAGGTGACTGACCGGGTGTGGATGGAAAAGATCGAGCCTTATGACGTGCATCTTTCGCCCGACGGGCGGGTGATGGAAGTGCTGTCGGAACATCTGTGCCAGGGCTGGCTTGAAGGCTATCTGCTGACCGGGCGGCACGGCCTGTTTTCCTGCTACGAGGCCTTCATCCACATCATCGATTCGATGTTCAACCAGCATGCCAAGTGGCTGAAGGTGACGCGGGAACTCGAATGGCGCAAACCGGTAAGCTCGCTCAACTACCTGCTCACCTCGCATGTGTGGCGGCAGGACCATAACGGCTTTTCCCACCAGGACCCCGGCTTCGTCGATCTCGTGGCCAACAAGAAGTCCGATATCGTGCGCATCTACCTGCCGCCGGATGCCAATACGCTGCTGTGGGTCGGCGACCATTGCCTGAAGACCTGGGACCGGATCAACGTGATCGTCGCCGGCAAGCAGCCGGAACCGCAATGGCTGAACATCGAGGATGCCGCCAAACATTGCGAGGCCGGCATCGGCATCTGGGACTGGGCGGGCAACGAGGATGACACGGTGTCGCCCGATGTCGTGATGGCCTGCGCCGGTGACGTGCCGACGATGGAGACGCTGGCGGCGGTGACGATCCTGCGCGAAGCGATCCCGGAACTTCGGATCCGCGTCGTCAACGTCGTCGACCTGATGACGCTGCAGTCGCAGGACCAGCATCCGCACGGGATTTCCGACGAGGATTTCGACAGGCTTTTCACCACCGAGCGGCCGGTGATCTTTGCCTATCACGGCTATCCCTATCTCATCCACCGGCTGACCTATAAGCGCAACAACCACCGCAACATCCATGTCCGCGGCTTCATCGAGGAAGGCACGACGACGACGCCCTTCGACATGACGGTGCTGAACGAGCTCGACCGTTTCCACCTGGCGCTGGAAGTGATCGAGCGGGTGCCGGAACTGAAGGACAAGGCGGCCGCGGTGGTGGAGATGCTGAAAGACAAGCTCGACCAGCACCACGACTATGTGCGCGAATACGGTGAGGACATGCCGGAGGTGAGCGGCTGGACGTGGTCCGGACGGTAGAAGGGCTAAGGCCTGTAGTGCACCGCAAAAAACGCATGCCGGGCCATAGGCGGCCCGGCAATTTTGCTACAGGATATTTAGCTGGCGAGCGCCACCGCGTCGGCGCCCGCGGGAAGACGCATCGGGGCCGACGGATCGGTCGCGGCACGCCAGACGGCCTCGGCCACATCGCTGGAATGGGTGACCTCGGTCCGCCCCATCATGCCGCCAAGGATGTTCCTTGCGTAATCCGCATAGGCTTCATGGAAGCCGCCGTTTCCCTGCATCCGCGCCATGGCCGTCTTGCCGAAACTGGTCGTTGGAGCAGCGCCCGGGAGCACGACCCTGACGCTGATGCCGAACGGCTCAAGTTCAAGCGCGAGCGATTCCGTGAAGGCATTTACTGCCGCCTTGCTTGCCGTATAGACCGAAAGGAGCGGCAGCGATTTCAAGGTCACGCTGGAGGTGACATTGACGATGGTGCCCGCGTTCCTTTCCCGAAACTGAGGCAGGACGGCCTGGACCATCCGCATCGTGCCCAACGTGTTCGTTTCGAAAAGGTCGCGGGCGACGTCGATCGGCGTTCCCTCCAGTGCATTCAGCCAACCGATTCCGGCATTGTTGACGAGGACATCGATCGGGCCTGCAGCCTCGATGGCACGGCGAATGCTGTCTTCATCCGTCACATCGAGAGAGATGATGCGGAGATTTTCCGTGGGCGGCAGGATATCCTGGCGTGGGGTGCGCATCGTGGCGATGACTTTCCAGCCGCGTTCCAGAAAATATCTGGCGATGTCGAGACCGAAACCGGATGAGCAGCCCGTTACGAGTATGGTCTTCATGAGAACCCCTTTCATGGATGAAGACATGAAAGTAGATATCGAAGTCAGGACGTTCTATAATTGAAAGTCCTCATTTCGTTTTCAAGAGTCCTGAGTTGACCGATCCCTTTGCCGAAGTCGTCGCTCTTCTGCAGCCCAGCCTGCCGTTTTCGAAAATGGCGAGCGGCTCCGGCCCGTGGCGTGTTGATGGGTCCGTTACCCACAGGCCGCTCTTTGCCGTCATACTGGAAGGCACGTCGCTTCTCACGCTCGACGGGCAGTCGCCGATAGAGCTTCAGAAGGACGATTTCATCCTGATTCCAGCAACCGCCGGGTTCGTCATGTCGGGCATTGATGACACTCAGACGGGAGACGGCGATCCACTTGCCGTGACCAAGCTGGATGACGAAACGCGGCATGGCGACCCGCATGGTCCGGCGGATGTCAGGATGCTGGTCGGCGGCATCGCTTTCGGTTCCCCGGACGCGACCCTGCTCGTTTCTCTGCTTCCGAAAGTCATTCATGTGCGCGGCGAGAAGCGGTTTGCGACCATCGTCCAGCTGATCAGGGACGAGGCACGCGAAGAAAAGCCGGCTCGCGAGATGATCCTGGCGCGGATGCTGGAAGTGCTTCTGATCGAGGCGCTGCGCTTCGTATCCGACAGCGACGCACCTATGGGATTGATGCGCGGGCTTTCCGATGAACGCCTGGCCGCCACGATCCGGAAGCTGCATGAAGATCCGCGGCGAGACTGGAGCGTTGAGCAGTTGGCAAGCGAAGCCGCATTGTCGCGTTCCGTCTTTTTTGCCCGGTTCCGCAGGGCGATGGGCGTCGCGCCGATGGAATATTTGCTGTCCTGGCGGATGGCGCTTGCCAAGAACCTGCTGCGCCGCGGCGAAGGTGGTATCAAGGAAATTGCCGACCGCGTCGGCTACGGCTCCGCCAGTGCGTTCAGCGTCGCCTTCACACGGTTCGTCGGCGTTCCCCCGACGCAATATGTGCGGGAGACTGCGGGCTCGGAACCATAATAAATGCGGAAGAGAGGTGACGTCGGCAGGGAATTTTCTTCTCTCCCGGCAAGTCCCTGTGACTATCAGACTTTCCGGGAGAGAAGAATGGTACGGTTGAGTGGGGTCGAACCACCGACCTCAGGTGCCACAAACCTGCGCTCTAACCAACTGAGCTACAACCGCACAAATCGCCGCAGCGATATTGAGGGGTCACATACGGCCATCGAATGGAATTTGCAAGTCTGCCCGCCGACAAAATTTGAGCATATCGCCGCGTAGAGGTTCAAGGCCAACTCGCCGAGCCGCCGCAGTGGCAGTGGAATACGGCCATCTGCGCGACCACCCGATCAGGACGGCTTGAAGGTGTTCATAACCTTTTCGGCCGCTTCCTGGCCGGGCTTCGACAATTCGTCGGCAACCTTGCGGGCCGCTTCCTGCATGCCGCGCGCCTGCTCGACGGAAAGTTCGGCCTGCTTGCGAACGAAGGTCGTCTGCAGTTCCAGCACTTCCGACATCGACTTCGCGCCCATCAGGCTTTCCATATGGGCAAGCGACGCCTGGGTATTTTCACGAAAGGCGTCGATCGCCTTCAGGCCCATTTCCATGGTGCCGGCCTGGGCCGAATGGATTGTGGATTCCATGGTGCGGGAGGCTTCCTCCGCGGCCGATTTCATCTTACCGTAGCTGTCCTGGGAATGGCTCGCGCCTTTTTCCGCAAATTCGCGCCAACTCTGCGTCAGCTTTGCAGGATCGAAAACGGAAAACGAGAAGATGTCATCAGTATAGGCCAAAACCATTCCTCCCAGAATCTGGCACAAATCCGGTCCGGCGAAAAAACAGGCATCGCCGTCCCTGTCTGCACTAAATATAGCCGATGCCATTGTGCATTGCAACATATTGCGTCTTGCACAGCCCGACCCACATTAACCTTGTTTGCGCGTTCCCATGCTCTCTTGTGGACCCTTGAAGGGGGTCGGGATATTAACAAGAGGTTAATGTCAAACCAGGATGCGGGCATCCCCGCCCTACATGTGAACTTACAGGTTTACCCATGTCGGAAGTGCAATACCCATTCATCGACCTCGCCGTACACGAGCGTGTCCGCGAAGCCTTTGCAGCAGGTATGGCAGTGGCGATATTCACGCCTGAACTTCGCACCGTCTGCTGGGCGAACGGCCGCGGTGCGCAGCTGTTCGGTTTCTCGTCGATCTACGATCTTCTCGAGCAAGGCGCCGACCGTTCCGACCTGATGTTCCGCCAGGTGGAGCCGATTGCACGCTCCCTGCAGGCCGTTGGCGATCGGCGCACATTCACCATCCGCATCGCGTCGGGTTTCTCGCGCATCGCCGTGCAGGCAAGTTGCGAGATGATCCGTTTCCAGGGCAAGACCTGCATCATGCTGGCGCTGGCCGCCGACAATCGGAAACTTTCATTGGCCGAGCGTGCGGCGCGACTGATCGAAGGTTTCGACGACCCGGAAACCCATATGGCGGTTCTCGACGGTGATGGCGGCATCCTCGCCTCATCGGGCGAGTTTGCCGGCCTCAACATCTCGTCCCAGACCGCCCGGATGCTGGTATCAATGGTCGGAAACGACCGGAACCGGCTGATCAAGCGCCCGATTTCCACCGCCAGCGGCTACCTGCCGGCAGCGATCGGCACGGTATCGGACGATCCCGCACTTCACCTTCTCTTCGTTGTCGGCATGGCCAGGACGCGCAGTGCCGTCACGGTTGTCGCGCCGGTGGCCGCAGCCGGTGCGGCGCAGCCTTTCGCTGACGTGCCGGCTGAGCCGGTGGTCGAGGATGACCTGCGGAGCGACTACGAAGACGCGCTGAACGCCGTTGCCGCGATCGAGGAAAATCCCGAGGCGGAAGAGGAAATCTCGCTCGACGGCATGCCTTCGGATGCCGAGAGTGACTGGCAGTTCGACGACACCCTTGATGCGCCTGTCGCAGGCGAGGCAAACGACACGGCTGCCGAGACTGTCGACGCCACGGAAGAGGCAGAGGCGGTAGACGACGATCCGTCTGAGCACGACGCGCTCGGCGATGACGAAACCGACGATGCGGCGATGGTTTCCTCCGAGACCGAGGTCTCGGAGACGGCCGCGCCGCTGGAAGAGCTCGTGCCCGAATACGCGGCGGCCGAAGAACACGTCGAGCAAGCGGACGCTGAGGAAGACGAGGCCGAAGACACATCGTCTGAGGCGGATGATGATCAGCTGGTCTCGGCGGATGCCGGTGGCGATGCGGATCCGATCCAGGAAGTGGCAACCGAAGTTTCCGCGACCGAACAAATAGCCGAGGCCGCCATCGCTTCCGATCAGTTGGCGCCGGCCGAAGAACTCGCCGAGGCCGCCGTTTCGGAGCAGCCTGACGTGCGCCAGATGCGCGCTGTGCGCTTCGTCTGGAAGATCGATGCGAGCGGCCATTTCAGCGAGATCTCCAAAGAGTTCGCCGAGGCCGTCGGCCCGCATGCGGCCGACATTGCCGGCATGGCGTTTTCCGATCTCGCAGCGCTTTTCAATCTCGATCCGGACGGCAAGATCGGCGAGCTTCTCGGCAAGCGCGACACATGGTCGGGCAAGACCATCTGGTGGCCGGTCGAAGGCACGTCGCTGGTCGTGCCGGTCGATCTCGCCGCCCTGCCGACCTATACAAGGACGCGTGAATTCGACGGCTTCCGCGGCTTCGGGATCGTGCGCCTGGCGGATGCGGCCGAAGATCCGAATGCGGCCGGGCTTTCGCTCGGATCGGCGCCTGTCGATAAGGCTGTGAGCTCTGTGCCGCTTGCAGGCGCCGAGGCTGCCGAAAGCGGCACCGCTGCCCTGGAGCAGGACGAGTATCGGGACGAGGAAATCCGCGGAGAGGCGGAAGAGCGCGATACCGCCGGAGACCATCTCGGTAAAGACGAGGCCATCGCTTCCGATGATCCGGTTCCGGCTTTCGCGTCAAATGAAAACGACGCCGCATCCAGCGGGAATGCCGATGTCTCGGATGAAGACGATGAGGTCTCGTCGGATGAATGGCCGGTGGGCGAAAAGCCGGCCCTGAGGCTGGTCGAGACGCCCGCAAGGGAACATTCCGACAAGGTGATCCAGCTGGAGGAGCGTCGCTCGCGGTTGAGCCCGGGCGAGCAGGCAGCATTCCACGAGATCGGACGACGTCTCGACACGATCGCCCGGCCATCGGATGAAGCCGAAGGCGAAGATGCCAAAAAGGTAGAAAATTCGCCTTCAGCCGGTTTCGGCGAAGAGACCGAGCGTTCGGAAGACGATGCGATTTCCCCTTCCGGTCAGGATGATGGAGCGGGCAACCGTGACGATCTAGCGGATGAGGTTCAGTCCGGCGATATCGAGCTGCCCTCGCCTGCCGGCGAAGACCCGATCGCCGCGACGGGTGACGACGAAGCGCAACAGAGGCAGGCTGCCGAAGAACAGGCAGAAGACGAGTTGTCGGACGATGCCCCGGCCGGAATGACGGCCGAGGAAGCGACCGCGCAGGCCATCGCTGAAGGAGCCGCAGCTGACGATGAGATGACCGGCGACGAGCGGAGCATCGAGCCGGAAGCGACGGAAGCCGACGACTTGTCGAGCGTGTCGGGCGACATGCATGACACGGCCGTGCCGGAAGAGGCGGACGACGCCGAAGCGGAAGAGCCGGTAGCAGAGACGCAGGGCGAGGTTCCCGTTGAGGAGCCCGCCCGCTCGGTGGAGGCGGAAGCCTATGCCTTGATGCTGTCGGGCCGGGAACGGACCGGTCTGTCCGCCGAGATCGTCGACCAGATGCCGGTAGCGCTGCTGGTGCATGCCGGGGACGTGCTGATCCACGCCAATCCGGAGTTCCTGACATTGACCGGCTATGCCTCGCTCGAGGCACTGTCGGACGTCGGCGGGCTCGACGCGCTGCTGCAGCGCCAGGAGCTGGAAGGCCGGGGGGCCGAGGCTGGCAGCATGGTCGTGGTTCGCGCCGACGACGCGATCGTGCCGGTGACGGCGCGGTTGCAATCGATCCGCTGGAACGATGCGGCCGCCCTGATGCTGGCGCTGATGCCGGTCGCAACACCGGAAGCGGTGGATACGGACGAAACGGAAGTCGATGTCGTTCCGCTGAATGCGCTGCGCGCCGCAGACCAATTGGTGAAGCTGCAGGTCGAGGTCGAGGAACTGCGCGCCATACTGGAGACGGCGACGGACGGCGTGGTGATTATCGGTTCTGGCGGCGAAGTGCGCTCCATGAACCGGGCGGCCAGTGCGCTGTTCAATTTCGATGGCGAGGAAATCAACGGCCAGCCCTTCGTGACGCTGTTTGCGCATGAGAGCCAGCGGGCCGTGGTGGATTATCTCGGCGGCCTTTCGGGCACCGGCGTCGCGAGCGTGCTCAACGACGGCCGCGAAGTGATCGGCCGCGAGGCGTCGGGCGGCTTCATTCCGCTGTTCATGACGATCGGCCGGTTGACCTCCTCCAACGGCTTCTGCGCCGTGATCCGCGACATTACCCAGTGGAAGCGGACCGAAGACGAATTGCGGGCGGCAAAGCGCGCGGCCGAAACGGCCAATGCCCATAAGAGCGAATTCCTGGCGCATGTCAGCCACGAGATCCGCACGCCGCTCAACGCCATCATCGGCTTTGCCGACATGATGGGGTCGGAACGGCTCGGCCCGGTCGGCCACCCGCGCTATGTGGAATATGCCAATGATATCGGCCGCTCGGGCCGTCATGTGCTCGATATCGTCAACGACCTGCTCGACATTTCCAAGATCGAAGCCGGCGAGCTGGATCTCGATTTTTCCGCCGTCGGGCTGAACGAGACTGTGTCGGAAGCCGTGTCGCTGGTGCAGCCGCAGGCCAATGGCCAGCGGGTGATCATCCGCACCGCGCTGTCGCAGTCCGTGCCGCAGGTCGTCGCCGACCTGCGCTCGATCAAGCAGATCGTGCTCAATATCCTGTCGAACGCCATCCGCTTCACCCCGTCGGGCGGGCAGATCGTGGTCTCCACAGGCTATGAGGCAAATGGCAGCGTCGTGCTTCGGATCCGCGATACCGGCATTGGCATGAGCCGCGCGGAGCTTGAACTGGCGATGAAGCCGTTCCGCCAGGTGCCGGGCGCATCGCGCAACCGGGGCGACGGCACGGGTCTCGGCCTGCCGCTGACAAAGGCGATGGTGGATGCAAACCGGGCGAGCTTCAACATCACCTCGGCACCAAACGAGGGGACCCTGGTCGAGGTAACCTTCCCGTCGCAGCGCGTACTGGCCAGCTGACGCGCGATTTTTTACGACACCCTGCGCGCCATGCGTGCACTTGGGCGTAAAAAGAAAGGCAGCATATTGCTGCCTTTGGAGAGGTAATGCTGTCCAACGACGATAGGATGCCAGACCTCATGTCCCGGAAGCTCATCGCCCGATTGAACTATACATCCAATCCGGGCAAGCGGCACAAGTTTGAGGAACGTCCATCAACAAGAGCTTAACCATGTCCCGTTCCGGATCATTGCGGACACGGGCAGCCTCAATGTTCAAGCTCAGCAAGGTTTTCGAAGAGCGATAGCGCATCCGGATTGGCCAGCGCCTCCTTGTTCCTGACCTGCCTTCCATGGACGATGTCGCGCACCGCAAGCTCGACGATCTTGCCGGATTTGGTGCGGGGAATATCGGCCACCTGGATGATCTTGGCCGGGACATGGCGCGGGGATGCACCGCTTCGGATGCGGTTCCTGATCGCCTTTGCTAGATCCTCGTCCAGCGCCCGTCCATCGGCAAGCCGCACGAAGAGCACGACGCGGACATCGTCCTGCCAGTCCTGGCCGATGCAGATCGCCTCGGCGACCTCCTCCATCTGTTCGACCTGGTTGTAGATCTCCGCCGTGCCGATGCGCACGCCGCCGGGATTGAGTGTCGCATCCGAGCGCCCGTGGATGATGAGGCCGCCATGAGAGGTCCATTCGGCGAAATCGCCGTGGCACCAGATGTTGTCGAAACGCTCGAAATAGGCGGCGCGATATTTCGCCTTGTCCGGATCGTTCCAGAACATCAGCGGCATGGAGGGGAAGGCCCTGGTGCAGACAAGCTCGCCCTTTTCGCCGCGCACCGGCCTGCCCTCCTCGTCCCAGACATCGACCGCGAGGCCGAGGCCCGGCCCCTGGATCTCGCCTTTCCAGACCGGCTTCAGCGGGTTGCCCAACACGAAGCAGGAGACGATGTCCGTGCCGCCCGAGATGGAAGCGAGGTGGATATCGCCCTTGATAGCCTCGTAAACGAAGGAGAAGCCTTCCGGCGACAGCGGCGAACCGGTGGAGGTCATCAGGCGAAGTGCTGAGAGATCATGGCTCTCCTTCGGCACGATGCCCGACTTTCGTACGGCATCGATATATTTCGCCGACGTACCGAACACTGCGAAACGCTCCTCGGCGGCATAATCGAACAGGACGTTGCCGCTTGGGGCAAAGGGCGAGCCGTCGAAGAGGCAGAGGGTGGCGCCGACCGCGAGGCCCGAGACCAGCCAGTTCCACATCATCCAGCCGCAGGTGGTGAAATAGAAAAGTCGTTCACCCGGCTCGATGCTGCAATGGAACCGGTGCTCCTTCAGATGCTGCAGAAGCGTGCCGCCGGCCGAATGGACGATGCATTTGGGAATGCCGGTCGTGCCGGAGGAAAACAGGATGTAGAGCGGGTGGGAGAAGGGAAGCCGTGTGAATTCGAGCGGCTTGTCGGCATAGGCGTTGACGACATCGAGATAGACGCGCGCGCCGTCCACTGAAACGGCGAGCGTTGCCGCGTCGCCATCCTCCGGGCCGGCATAGGGTACAACGATGACCTGGGCGCCGAGCTTTGCGGCCACCGCCTTCAGCTTGGCCGACACGTCCTGCCGCTTGCCGTTGTACCAATAGCCGTCGCAGGCGATGAACAGTTTCGGTTCGATCTGGCCGAAACGGTCGAGCACGCCCTGTTCGCCGAAATCGGGCGAGCAGGATGACCAGATGGCGCCGAGCGAGGCCGCCGCCAGCATGCAGGCGATGGTTTCCGGCATGTTCGGCATCATCGCCGCGACGCGATCGCCCTCGCCGATCCCCATATCGCGAAACGCCTGCTGCAGCCGCGAGACCTCCGAGGCCAGCCGGGCCCAGGTCCAGCTGTCATGCGCCTTGTCCTCGCCGCGGAAGATCAGCGCCTCGCCCTGCCTGTCCGAATGGACGAGCAGGTTTTCCGCGAAATTCAGACGGGCATCGGGAAAGAAGCGAGCCTCCAGCATGTCGTCGCCATTGACCAGCGCCGTTTCACCGCGCTCACCTTTGACCTCGCAGAAATCCCAGAGATCCGACCAGAAGGTGCCGCGCTCGCTCGTCGACCACAGATGGAAAGCGTCATAATCGGGGAAGTCGACCCCATGGCGCGTCTCGCACCATTCGATGAAGCGGTAGAGCGGTGCATTGCGCTGCTCCTCCTCCGACGGCATCCAAAGCGGCTTTTCCTGATCGAGCATGGACCTCCCTTTCCTCCTCGTGCCACGGCGGGGTGCATTGCCGCGACGAGCGATGTATAGCATGTCGCTCCCGACCATAAAGCATGGCGTTGCCGTCACCTTCATGGCCATTTGCGCCCTGCCGACATTTCCTATATGCGCCTGTCCATGCTGAAAACCGCCGTCGACACCCTCCGCAGGCACGCCAACCGGCCGTTCGGCCGGGTGCTGCTCGTATCGATGGCGGTCCTCATCGTCCTGGGCATCGTCTTTCGCATCGCCGCGCCCTTCATGATCTCCACCCTCGTGGTGAGGGAAAGCATGGAGAATTCGGTATCGCAGTGGACCGGGCACAACGCGACGATCGGCGAAGTTTCGCGGATTCGCTTCTGGCCGCATCCGGAAGTCACGCTCACCGACGTCACCATCCATCGGGACACCGGCAAGGGCGAGAAGACGCTGGCGAAAATTGCCGAGCTTTCCGCCACCTTCGATCTCGGCAAGGCGCTGCTCGGGCGGCCTGTCTTCGAGAATTTCCACCTCACCAACGCGCATGTCACGCTGACCCGCACCCGCACGGGCGGGCTCGAATGGACCAATGGCGGGTTGCTGATGGAAGCGATCGCGCATGTCGGCCAGGCGAATGGCGGCCAGCGGCTGGATGCAGACCGCGATGCGCCAATCGGCGAAATGCAGGTGACCAACGGCACGATCGAGATCGTCAACGAGACCGACGGCCACTCGATGCAATTCGACGCGATCAACGGCACGATGGACTGGCCGGAGCTTTCCGGTGCCGTCGACATCAATGCGGAGACGATCTTCCGCGGCCGGAAAATCGCGCTCGATGTCTCCACGAGCCAGCCGCTTCTGCTGCTGGGCGGCAGGGGCGGACAGTTCCGGGGGCTTGCCTCCACCGATATCGGTCTTGCCAGCTTTAACGGCATGGCGAGCTTTTCCTTGCGCGGCTATTTCTCCGGCGATGCCGAGTTGAGAACGTCGGACATGCCGGCCGCCCTGCGCTGGCTGGATATCGACCCGGCGCTGGCCGATGGTCTGTTTTCCGCATCCGCGACGGCGAAAATCATCGCCGACCGGGACGACCTGAGGTTCGAGAACCTGTCGCTGGGGCTGAACGATGAACATGCGACGGGCCTGCTCGAGGTCGACACGCCGACGCAGGGCCAGCCCCGTCTTTCCGGCACGCTGGCCTTCGATCACATCGATTTCCTACGCCTTCTGAAATCCATGGAGCCGGCCATCGGTGATGATGACGATGGCCGTATTCCACCTCTGGTGAAACGACTGGAACTGGACCTGCGCCTCTCCGCCCGAACGGCGGCACTCGGCGCCGTGCAGTTGCAGGACGTCGCGCTCGGCCTCATGAATGTGGGGCAGCAGTTCCGCCTCGATATACTCGACGGCAATATGCAGCCCGGCCGTCTCACCGGCCGCGTCAACACGATCAGGGAAGACGAGCGCGACGCCGTTGCCATCCGACTTTCGCTACGGGGTGCCGATTTCGCCGCGATCGCGAGGCAATTCAACATGACCGGACCGGTGCCGGCGACGCAGGGCACGTTCGACCTGTCGCTTGACCTGCCGCGCCCGCTCAACCGGGATGCATGGAATGCCGCGGTCGGCACCATGCAGTTCAATTCCGGCGCCGGTCGACTCGACGGGCTGAACCTTTCGACCATCCGGCAACTTGCCGGGCAGAAATCCTATTTCGCGCTTGGCGAGGCGTCCAATGGATCGCTCGAGTTTGAAAGCATCAAGGCGAGCGCAGTCGTCCATGACGGGATCGCCGACATTCGCGAGGCGCAGATCACCGGAACGAATGACGTGGTGACGATGACGGGTGCCGTGCCGCTGGTGAACCGCAGCTTTGCGCTTTCGGCGACCGTGGCGCCGAAAGCCGGCACCGACAAGCCGCTCCATTTCTTCATCGGCGGCGCGTGGCCGAGCCCGGTCTTCTGGCCGACCGCAGCGCCCGGCCAGAAACCGGGCGAATAATCAGGTCGCACCGCGCACCGCGAGATGCTCGTCGCGGATCCGCTTCACCTCGGCCCGCTTGGTGCTGAGCGAGGCGCAGATGACGCCGACGGTGACGAGCGCGATCAGGATGGTGCAGATCGCGTTGATCTCGGGCGTCACGCCGAGGCGGACCTGCGAATAGATCTTGATCGGCAGCGTCGTGGCGCCCGGACCGGTGTTGAAGCTGGCGATCACAAGATCGTCTAGCGACAGGGTGAAGGCAAGCATCCAGCCGGCGATGACGGCCGGGAAGATCAGCGGCAGGGTGATTTTGAAGAACGTTTTCACCGGCGGGCAGCCGAGATCGAGCGCGGCCTCCTCCAGGCTGCGGTCGAAGGTCAAGAGCCGCGACTGCACGACGATCGCGACGTAGCACATGGTGAAGGTCGTGTGGGCTATGGTGACCGTCCAGAAGCCGCGATCGACATTGAGCGCGACGAAGAGCAGCAGCATGGACAGGCCGGTGATGACTTCCGGCATGACGAGCGGCGCATAGATCATGCCGGAAAACAGCATGCGGCCGGGAAAGCGCGTGAAGCGGGTGAGTGACAGGGCCGCCAGCGTGCCGAGAATGGTGCCGAGCGTGGCGCTCAGGACGCCGACGCGGGCCGTCACCCATGCGGCGTCCATCAGGCCCTGGTTGGACCACATGGCCGTGTACCAGTGCAGCGAAAACCCGCCCCAGACTGTGACCAGCCGCGAGGCGTTGAAGGAATAGACGATCAGGATGATGATCGGGATGTAGAGGAAGGCGAAGCCCAGGGTCAGGACCGTGACGTCGAAGCGCGAGGATTTCATCAGACCACCTTCTTCTGCTGGTTCTGGAAGATGGCGATTGGCACGACGAGCATGATCAGCAGGATGACGGCGACTGCGGAGGCGAGCGGCCAGTCGCGGTTGCCGAAGAATTCCGTCCACAGCGTCTTGCCGATCATCAGCGTGTCGGCGCCGCCGAGCAGATCAGGAATGACGAACTCGCCGGTGATCGGGATGAAGCAGATCATTGAGCCGGCGATGACGCCCGGCAGGGACAGTGGGAAGGTAATCTTCCAGAAGGCCTTCCAGGGCGGGCAGCCGAGATCGCTCGCCGCTTCGAGCAGCGTATTGTCCATCTTTTCCAGCGCCGCATAGAGCGGCAGGACCATGAAAGGCAGATAGGAATAGACGATGCCGATGAAGACGGCCGTGTCGGTGCGGAAGATCTGCACCTGCTGATCGGGTCCCATGAGGCCGATCGTCTGCAGAAGCAGCGTCAGCAGGCCATCCGGCTTGAGGATGCCGATCCAGGCATAGACGCGGATCAGGAACGAGGTCCAGAATGGCAGAATGACGAGCATGACGAGGGTCGGCCGGATCGAGCTCGGCGCACGGGCCATGGCGAGCGCCATCGGATAGCCGATCAGCAGCAGCAGCAATGTCGAGATCGCCGCGATCCTGAGCGACGACAGATAGGACATGATGTAGAGCGGATCATCCGTCAGGAAGATGTAGTTCTCGAAATCCAGCTGCGAGAGGGAATCACCGATCTCGCCGAAACCATCGAAGGTCGGCAGATAGGGCGGCATGGCGATCGCCGTGTCCGACAGCGAGATCTTCAGAATGATCAGGAAGGGCGCTACGAAGAACAGCAGCAGCCAGACATAAGGCACAACGACCACGAGCCAGCGCGTCCAGGAAGGACCGCCGGCATTGGCTGCGGGAGGATTGGTTTCAGCGACGCTTGCCATCTTCGCTCTCCCCTTCCCTAGCGTGTCAGGACAAGGCCGGCATCGCGCGACCAGGTGAGCCAGACCATGTCGCCGAAGGTAATCGGACGATCGACGAGACGGGAAATGTTCGCCTGGGCGGCACGCATCAGGCGGCCATCCTCTGAGCGGACGATGAAGAGCGAGAAATCGCCGAGATAGCCGATATCCCATACTTCGCCATAGAAGCAGTTGGCCGACAGGTCGGCCGGCGCATCGGGAGAAATACGCACCTTTTCCGGGCGGATGGCGAAGGCGACCTTGTCACCTTTCACCGCCTGGCATTCCTGGTCGACGGCGATGGAGAGGCCGTCGCTCTCGATCTTCACCGTGCCGGGCGCGCCGAGCGCACTTGCCGTGTCGGTGATCGAGCCTTCGAGGATGTTGATGTCGCCGATGAAGTCCGCGACATAGCGGCTGTTCGGCGCCTCGTAGATTTCCGCAGGTGTCGCCACCTGCATGATGATGCCCTTGTCCATGACCGCGATACGGTCGGACACGGTCATCGCCTCTTCCTGGTCATGGGTGACGATAAGAAAGGTGAGGCCGAGCGTGTGCTGCAGGTCCATCAGCTCGAACTGGGTTTCCTCGCGCAGCTTCTTGTCGAGCGCGCCGAGCGGCTCGTCGAGAAGCAGAACCTTGGGGCGCTTGGCGAGCGACCGGGCGAGCGCCACGCGCTGGCGCTGGCCGCCCGAGAGCTGGTTCGGCTTGCGCCTGGCGAACTCTTCCAGCTTGACGAGTTTCAGCATTTCCTGAACGCGCGCCTCGATCTCGCCCTTCGGCATGTTGTCCTGCTGCAGGCCGAAGGCGATGTTCTTCTCCACCGTCATATGGGGGAAGAGCGCATAGGACTGGAACATCATGTTGGTGGGGCGGCGATAGGGTGGGACGCCACGGATATCCTGTCCCTGAAGCAGGATACGGCCCTCGGTCGGCTCCTCGAAGCCGGCGAGCATGCGCATCAGCGTGGTCTTGCCGCAACCGGACGGGCCGAGCAGCGAGAAGAACTCCCGCTCGTAGATATCCAGCGTCAGGTTATTGACGGCGGTGAAGTTACCGAACTTCTTGGTTATGTTCTCGAAGCGGATGAAGGGCACCGCCTGCGGATCGGTCCAGGGAGAGAATTTGCGTTTTACCGGTCCGAGAGATTTCGCCATGCCTTGCCCCAGCTCGTCTTGCAAATGAAAAGGGCGGGTCAATGCCCGCCCTTGCGATATCGGCGATCAGCTGCCGGTTTTGACCTGCGTCCAGACCCGGTTCAGCACGCGCTGTTCGCGGGGGCCGTAGGGCGAGATGGTGAACAGCTTCGAGATCACCTCTTCCGGCGGGTAGACCGACGGGTTCTCCAGGACTTCCTTGTCGATGAACTGCTGCGAGGCAAGGTTGCCGTTCGCATACTGGACGTAGTTGGAGGCCTTGGCGATCACTTCCGGCTTCATCAGGTAGTTGATGAAGGCATGGGCTTCCTCGACATTCTTCGCGTCCGCCGGGATCGCGAGGTTGTCGAACCACATGTAGGTGCCTTCCTTCGGGATGACGAACTCGACCTTGACGCCGTTGCCGGCCTCCTCGGCGCGCGATTTCGCCTGCAGGACATCGCCCGACCAGCCGATGGTGATGCAGCTGTCGCCGTTGGCGAGCTCATCGATATAGGCCGACGCATTGAAGGTCTTCACGAAAGGACGGATTGCCTTGTAGACATCGCCACCGGCTTCCAGGTCAGCCTGTTCCTTGCTGTCCGGGTTCTTGCCAATGTAGTTCATGGCGATCGCGAAGGTCTCGTCGGATGCATCGAGGATGTTGATGCCGCAGGACTTGAGCTTCTCGGCATTTTCCGGCTTGAAGAGAACATCCCAGCTGTCGATCGGCACGTCGCCGAGGGCTGCCTTCACCTTATCGACATTGTAGCCGATACCGGTCGTGCCCCACATGTAGTTGATGGCGTATTCGTTGCCGGGATCATATTTGGCAAGACGCTCGCTGACCATCGGCCAGAGGTTCGTCATGTTCGGCAGCTTGGACTTGTCGAGCTTCTGGAACACGCCGGCCTGGATCTGGCGGGCAAGAAACGGACCGGTCGGGACGACGACATCGTAGCCGGAACCGCCGGCCAGAAGCTTGGTCTCCACGAGATCGTTGCTGTCGAAGACGTCATAGACGACCTTGATGCCGGTTTCCTTTGTGAAATCCTCAAGGATCGACTCGTCGATATAGTCCGACCAGTTGTAGACATGGACAACCTTCTCCTGGGCCGAGGCGCCCGAAGCGAAGACCGACGCCATGAGCGCGGCAGCAAGGCCAAGTAGATGGTTTCTCATGATTTCTCCTGTTCCGGCTTTTCCCGCCGCCATTATTCGGGGAAAAATTCCCTCATCTTTTAAGGCAGAGTAGAAAGGATTTTTCCGAGCCACAAGTGGGAATGTGCGGTGCGATAAAACTTCCTCCCCAGGCTTCTTGCAGTCCCTATTGAAAGTCGAAGGCGCTGAGGCCCGTCACCATTTCATCGAGCCCGAGCGGACGGGTGATCGGCGGCTCGGCGCGGGACAGGCAGGCCTTGCGCTCGCAGATGCGACAGGCTGGGCCGATGGCGACCGAAACCGGCGACGCAGGCAGTGCGGCCGCATAAACGAGATCATCGGCAAAAGCGACATCGCAGCCGATCAGAAGAGCGGTGCGGCGGATGCGCTCGCCGAAATCTGCCTGCGGTCCTTCCAGCGTCCGCGAAAGCGTCAGGAAGGCGTGGCCATCCGGCATTTCCACCCTGTCGACGAGGATGCGGCCGGGCTCGGCGAAAGCAGAATGGATGCCGAGTTTAGGACAGAGCCCGCCGAAGCGCGATTGGGGAAATCCTTGCGCCCCTGCCCGCCGGACGGCATTGCCGGCGTGGTCGATTTCCATGATGAAGAAGGGAAGGCCCGGCGCGTCCGGCCGACAGAGCGAGGTCAGCCGGTTGGCGGCCTGCTCGAAGGAGACATCGAAGCGGGCGCGCAGCACGTCGATATCCCAGCGGGCACGGCGGGCGGCGGCGAGAAAGTCGCCATAGGGCATCAGCAGCGCATGGGCGGCATAGCGGCCGAGCTCGAAGCGGGCGATGCGACGTGCTTCCGCCGTGTGGAGCGAAAGCCCATCCAGTTCCGCATCAATCTCCGCATGAAACGCCAGAAGCGACACTTCCATCGCGAGTTCCCGGTTACGATCGAAGGGTGACAGGCGTTCGGAGAGAAAGAGACGCATGCTGTGGCGGTCATAACGACGGCGCAGCGTCGGCATGACATGGGCAGGCAGCGTGCGGACCGTGATGCCGCGCTCGGTTTTCAGCCATGCACGAAGGGCAACGGGCATTTCATCTGCCGCCACCAAGCTCTTCGCCAGAGTTTCAGCGGCATCCTCGATACGGGAGAAGAAGTTGGGGCGTCGTTCGAATGCCTGGCGCACCTCGTCGATCGGCATGCGGCTGCCAGTGACCGACAGTTCATGGCCTTCGCGGGCCAGAACCGCCGCGAGATCCGAAAGGCGCTGCGCCTGCTCTTTATAGGCGCGATACAGCTTGACGGTCGCAAGTGCGGCATTGGGCGCGGCTTCCGCCACCTCGATGATCTCTTGGTCGCCCGGGATCTCGCCGGCCAGGAGCGGATCGGCGAAGACCTCGCGAAGCTGGGTATCGAGGCCGCCGCCCTCCCCCTGCAGCGCTTCGAGATCGACCTTGTGGACCGAGGCGAGCTTCAGAAGCAGCTGTACGGTCAGCGGCCGCTGGTTGCGCTCGATCAGGTTGAGATAGGACGGCGAGATGCCGAGATCGGCCGCGAGCGCCGTCTGGGTCAGGCCCAGCCCCTGGCGTACGCGCCGAACGCGCCCGCCCGCGAATACTTTCCGTTCCGCCATTCGACCTCCTCCTGTCAAAGGCTTTTACAGTTCGTCTCTTTTACAATTTTTACAAATTCACCGGACACCTTGTGTAAGTCGTGACATCATAACCCGTTTAATCTCAGCAGCTTATAGCATGCCTACCGGCAATACTGTAAATCTTTCACAGAACATCCTGTGCGTGTCCAGATGTTCAATCCAAGTGGGAGAGAGATAAATGACAGATTTTTACAAGCTCGTAGCCAATGCACCTGACGGACGTTTCGACGGCATCAGCCGTCCCTATTCCGCTGAGGACGTGCAGCGGCTGCGTGGCTCGATCGAGATCCGTTATTCGCTGGCGGAACAGGGCGCCAACCGGCTGTGGTCACTGCTGAGGCAAGAAGACTTCGTCAATGCGCTGGGCGCCATGACGGGCAACCAGGCCATGCAGCAGGTCCGCGCAGGGTTGAAGGCGATCTATCTCTCCGGCTGGCAGGTGGCCGCCGACAGCAATACCGCATCCTCCATGTATCCCGATCAGTCGCTCTATCCGGCCAATGCCGCGCCGGAACTGGCGCGCCGCATCAACCGCACCCTGCAACGCGCCGACCAGATCGAGACGGCGGAGGGCAAGGGCCTTTCGGTCGACACATGGTTCGCGCCGATCGTTGCCGATGCGGAAGCAGGTTTCGGCGGGCCGCTCAACGCCTTCGAGATCATGAAGGCGTTCATCGAGGCGGGCGCTGCCGGCGTCCATTTCGAGGACCAACTGGCATCGGAGAAGAAATGCGGCCATCTGGGCGGCAAGGTGCTGATCCCGACCGCCGCGCATATTCGCAACCTGACGGCAGCGCGTCTCGCAGCCGACGTCATGGGCGTGCCGACGCTGGTCATTGCCCGCACAGATGCGGAGGCGGCGAAGCTGTTGACGTCGGATATCGATGAGCGCGACCAGCCGTTTGTCGACTATGAGGCCGGTCGGACACCGGAAGGATTCTACCGCATTCGCAACGGACTGGAGCCCTGCATCGCCCGCGCCGTCGCGTATGCGCCCTATTGCGATCTCATCTGGTGCGAAACCTCGAAACCGGACCTGGAACAGGCGCGGCGGTTTGCGGAGGGCGTGCACAAGGTGCATCCGGGCAAGATGCTCGCCTATAACTGCTCGCCGTCCTTCAACTGGAAAAAGAACCTCGACGACGCGACGATCGCCAAGTTCCAGCGCGAACTGGGGGCAATGGGCTACAAGTTCCAGTTCATCACGCTTGCCGGCTTCCACCAGCTGAATTTCGGCATGTTCGAGCTGGCGCGCGGCTACCGTGATCGTCAGATGGCAGCCTATTCGGAGCTGCAGGAGGCGGAGTTCGCTACCGAGATCAATGGCTATACGGCCACCAAGCATCAACGCGAAGTCGGCACAGGCTATTTCGATGCGGTGTCCATGGCGATTACCGGGGGGCTTTCGTCGACAACGGCAATGCACGAGTCCACCGAGCATGCTCAGTTCCGGCCGGCTGCGGAGTGAACAAGAAAAGCCCCCTCCCAACCCTCCCCACAAGGGGGAGGGCTTAACCCAGCCTCACCGCCGTTGCGTGCGGCGAGGACGAGCGGGTGCCACAAGTTTTCGCCCCCCTTGTGGGGAGATGGCCGGCAGGCCGGAGGGGCCTTTATCGCCGAGAGGGCACCGACGTTAGGGAATGATCTAAACCACCCAATCCAACGAGAGGAGAAACGACATGACGATCCAGACACCCATCCAGACCCACGTCAAGGAACGGGCCGAAGAACAGGCGACGGCGATGACATCGGACCAGCAGGCGGCGATCAGAGCGCTCGCCAACGATCTACACCGGCTGAACCACGCGGTCATGCGGGCGGTCGATGCGGGCATTTCGGTCGAGCTGATGCGGACGGCCCGGCACCATGGCGGCGACGGCCACTGGGGCGACCTGATGGTGCCGATCGTCATGACCAACCGGCTGCAGTAAGCGATTGAGCCCTGCTCGCGAAAGGCACGGCTTTCCAATCTCAGGACGATCCAACACCGGCCAGAGGAAGAGCCGGGATCATGGCCGCGCCGGCCCCTCCGGCTACCGGACAAGCCTTGTCTTCATCCCCGAACAGATCATGCAAAAGGAAAGGGCGGCCAAAGCCGCCCTTTCTCACGTTTCAATATTCGCTTGCCGGAACACGGCCGATCAAGCAGCGCGGTCGTAGCGGTGGCCAGACTGAGTGGCAGCCGAGGCATCGATGCGGAACTGCTGCAGCAGGCCAAACAGGGCTTCGGTCTCGTCGGCCAGACGACGGCTCGCCTCGCTGGTTTCGGCCACCATGGCGCCGTTCTGCTGGGTCATCTGGTCCATCTGGTTGACGGACTGATTGATGTTCTGCAGGGCGGCGGACTGGTCGCGGCTTGCGGTCGCGATCGTTTCGACATGCTGGCTGATGACGACGATCTCGTTGCTGATCGTGGCGAGAACTTCGCCGGCCTGCTGGACGAGCGAGGCACCGGCGCCGACTTCGTTGGTCGACTGGTTGATCAGGCCCTTGATCTCCTTGGCGGCATCGGCAGAGCGCTGCGCCAGTTCGCGGACTTCCTGAGCCACGACCGCGAAGCCCTTGCCGGCTTCACCGGCGCGTGCCGCCTCGATACCGGCGTTGAGCGCCAGCAGGTTGGTCTGGAAGGCGATGTCGTCGATAACTTCGATGATCAGCTCGATCTTCTGCGAGGCGTCTTCGATCCGGCCCATGGCGTCGATGGCGTTCTTGACGACCACGCCGGAATTGTCAGCGTTCTTCTTCGTCAGTGAGACAGCTTCATTGGCTTCACGGGCACGGTCGGCCGAAGAACGGACCGTCGTGGTGATCTCGTCGACGGCAGCCGCGGTTTCTTCCAGCGATGCAGCCTGGCTTTCGGTACGGCGCGACAGGTCGGCCGAGGAATGGCTGAGATCGGCGCTGCTCTTCTGGATCGCCATCGTGCTCTGGCGGATATGCGACAGCGTATCGCGCAGCTTGATGATCGAGCCGTTGAAGTCGGTGCGGAGCGGTTCGAGCTTGCCGGAGAACGGATGATCGATCGTGACCGACAGATCGCCCTGCGAGAGACGCGAAAGAGCTGCACCGAGAGCCGATACGGCCTGGTCGATCTGGCCGTCGACCATACGCTTGTCGCTGTCGTTGCGCTCGCGCTCGGCTTCGGCCTCAGCGCGCTCCATGGAGCTCTGATGTTCGATGCGCAGCTTTTCCAGCGCGTTGTCACGGAAGACTTGAAGAGCGCGGGCAATGTTGCCGAACTCATCGGAGCGCTGCGTGTATGGGATTTCCGACTTGTTGTCGCCGGCGGCGATCGCACGGACAGAACCGGTCAGGGTCCCGAGCGGACGGACCATGCCACGGATGACGAAGTAGCTGACGGCGGCCAGAACGAGCAGCGCGATCAGCGAGGAGACCATGACCGCCATGCCGGCCGAAGCGATATGGGCAAAGTAGACTTCCATCGGGATGCCGATGAACAGCACGCCGCTGACGGCGCCGCCGGCATTCACGATCGGATAATAGGCAGTCATGAAATCTCGACCGAACAGGACCGCAGGCCCATAATAAGCCGTACCTTTGGCAAGGGCTGCCTGGGCCGGATGTTCAGCGGCAAGCTTGGTGCCAATAGCGCGTTCGCCCTTTTCGTTCTTCACGTTGGTAGAGATGCGGACGTAGTCACTGCCCTGCTTTTCGAAGACGGTGGCAACGCCACCGATCGAACCGGCCGTACGGTCCACGAGATCGTGCCCCTGCAGAGCGCCTTCCCCGGCCGCAACCTTGGCAAGCTTGCCCTCGGCAAGCGTAGTCTTGGCGCCCGCGAGGCTGGTCTCATAGATCAGGGCCATCGTGCGGATGGACTTGTGCGTATCGTCGACCGCCGTCTCCATGATGTCCTTTCGAAACGTCATGAAGGCCAGACCCGATACAGCTGAGACAGCCACTCCGATGAGAAGCAGACACAGGAATACAATTTTCGTGACAACCGATGACGGTACGATCTTTTTCATGGAGACCCCTTGCGAGAGTAAATTTCCCGACAAGTAATCGCCTATAAGAATGAATTTTTGCTAAATTTGATAAAAATCAAAGATAAGGCGAAGTCTCGCCCGACCAACCCGCGCATTAAATACTTGCGCGATATATTATATTAGCCTCTATGTATGTTTTGAGCTAATCAGCCAAATAGAACCGGCAATGCCAGAACAGCTGCTGTCGCCCCGGCCGCGAGCATAAGTAGACGGAAACGATATACTTTAGAGCGGTCTTCCGCCTTGGCAACTGCAATGGCGCGGGCACGGCGAGCATTCGGCATGAATTCGAACTCCCAGACGATAATGGGGCTGAGTGTGACAGCCAAGCCAGCGTTTGAACATGGAAATTTGCTGGCAATATGGCAACTTCCGCCAGCTATATTAAGAAGTGCTGAATAAAAGTCACACACTCTCGCCGCAGACATGGCCCGACGCCCAGGCCCACTGGAAATTATAACCGCCGAGCCAGCCCGTGACATCGACGCATTCACCGATGAAATATAGCCCTTGGACGGTCTTCGCCTGCATTGTCTTCGAGTCCAGATCTGCCGTGTCGATGCCGCCGAGCGTTACTTCCGACGTTCGATAGCCTTCCGAACCGGCAGGTCTGATCTTCCAGCTTTGAATGGAGGCGGCAATCGCGTCGAGCAGCTTGTCGGAACAATCCGCGAGCTTGATGGCGGCGGGATGCTGTTCCGCGAAGAATTGTGCCAGCCGTTTGGGAAGTATTTCCGAAAGCGCCGTCTGGGGCGCCTGGCGGCCGTTCGATTTGCGCGCGGCCTTCAGCAGGTCCGCAATAGGCATGTCGGGCTCGAGCACGAGAGTTACATCATCGCCTTCCCGCCAATAGGAAGAGATCTGCAGAATCGCCGGGCCGCTCAGTCCCCGATGAGTAAACAATAGCGCCTCGCGAAAGCTCGTCTTTCCATGGCGGATTTCGGCCGGGACGGCGATGCCCGATAGCGGCGAGAGCTTTTCCAGGAGGTTCGGATCGAGTGTCAGCGGCACAAGGCCGGGGCGGGTTTCGACGAGCTTCAACCCGAACTGCCTTGCGATATCATAGGCAAGCCCGGTCGCACCCATTTTCGGGATCGACTTGCCGCCGGTGGCGACGACGAGGGAACGCCCCTCGACCACTTCGGAGCGGGATGTCGTCACACGAAAGCCGTCGAGAGATTTTTCGATCGAGGCGATGCCCGTCTGCAGTTCCAGTTTCGCGCCGACGGCTTCCATTTCGGCGAGCAGCATGCGGATGATGTCCCTGGCGCTGTCATCGCAGAAAAGCTGTCCAAGCGTCTTTTCATGCCAGGCGATTCCGTGGCGATCGACAAGATCAATGAAGTCCTGCGCCGAGTAACGCGCAAGCGCCGACTTGGCGAAATGCGGGTTTGCCGACAGGTAATTCTTCGCGCCGGCATGGATATTGGTGAAGTTACAGCGGCCGCCGCCGGAAATGCGGATCTTGTCACCCGGCGCCTTGGCATGATCCAGAACCAGCACGGAGCGGCCACGCTGCCCGGCGCGAATTGCCGCCATCATGCCGGCGGCGCCAGCGCCCAGTATCACCACATCGAATTTGCGCGCCAATATCCGTTCCTTTGCCTTCGGCGGTTGTCAGCTTCGCTCTTCGCCATACTTGTCGCAAAGTCAATGATGAGTGCTCTTGGGCGTATCCTCCTGCCGGAGGTTTCATCCTTCGCCCCCCCTCGCCATTCGGCAATCCCTGACTATGATGGGAACATTCGATCAACCCCACCCCGGTGTGTCATGCCGCCTAAGAAATCAGCTCCCCCACTCGCAACCGGCACAGTGGCCAAAGCTGCAACCGAGCAGCCCACGCTTACCTCGCTTCGCGGCGTGTCCAATTGGCAGGAGGCGGCGGCGTGGCTTCGTGCCCGCGGGATCGAGGATATCGAATGCATCACGCCCGACCTTGCAGGCGTACCGCGTGGCAAGATGATGCCGTCGTCAAAATTCACCTCCAACACGTCGCTCGCCTTGCCCTCGGCGCTCTACCGTCACACGATTTCCGGCGAATATCCGGAGGAGACGGCCAATTTCCGCTATGAGCCGCGCGACAGCGATCTGAAGCTGATGCCCGACCTCTCGACGCTGTCGGTGGTGCCATGGGAGACGGATCCGACCGCACAGGTGATCTGCGACATCGTCAGCACCGAAGGCGGTGCGGTAACCTATACACCGCGTAACGTTTTGAAGAATATCGTCGACCTCTACAAGGAGCGCGGCTGGAAGCCGGTAGTGGCGCCGGAAATCGAATTCTATCTCGTCGCCAAGAACGACGACCCCGACTATCCGCTGCATCCGCCCAAAGGCCGTTCGGGCCGCTCCATCCTCGGCGGCCAGGGCTACTCGATCGCCGGCATCAACGAGTTCGACGAACTGATCGACGACATCTACCACTTCTCCGAAAAGCAGGGGCTGGAGATCGATACGCTGATCCACGAAGAGGGTCCGGCGCAGCTTGAGATCAACCTGCGCCACGGCGATCCGGTCGAGCTTGCCGACCAGGTGTTCATGTTCAAGCGCACGATCCGCGAGGCGGCACTGAAGCACGGCATCTACGCCACGTTCATGGCCAAGCCGATGCAGGGTCAGGCAGGATCGGCGATGCATATCCACCAGTCGGTCGTCGATATCGAGACCGGCGCCAACATCTTCTCCAACAAGGACGGCAAGCCTTCGAAGGAGTTCTTCCAGTTCATCGGCGGGATGCAGACCTACATTCCGAAGGCGCTGGTGATGATGGCACCCTATGTGAATTCCTATCGCCGCCTGACCCCGGACATGGCTGCGCCGGTGAACACCGCCTGGGGCTACGACAACCGCACGACGGCCTTCCGCGTGCCCGTCTCGGACCCCGCCGCGCGGCGCGTGGAAAACCGCCTGCCGAGTTCGGATGCCAATCCGTATCTTGCGCTTGCCGCATCGCTCGGCTGCGGCCTGCTCGGCATCATGAACAAGATCGACCCGACGCCGCCGACGGACGAAACCGCCAATGAAGGCGCGATTTCGCTGCCGCGCGACCTGTTGAACGCGGTCTCGCTGCTGGAGGAAGAGCCCGAGCTGACCAAGGTCTTCAGCCCGGAATTCATCGGCATCTATGCCGGCGTCAAGCGCGGCGAATTCGAGACATTCATGCAGGTGATCAGCCCGTGGGAGCGTGAATTCCTGCTTCTCAACGTGTGAGGTCGCGCCCGATGACGGACACATATCCGGCCGACAATCGTGTGAGCAATACACTTGCCGGTGAGACGGCCGTTGGCGACACCTGGCAGAGCCCAATCGCGCCGGGCCTCTCCTGGTATCAGGCAACGGTTCCGGACCGGCCTGCCTATCCGCAGCTCGACGGGTCGCAGGCGGTGGACGTCACGATTATCGGCGGCGGGTTTACCGGCCTGCAGGCGGCCTACAATCTTGCCAAGGCGGGCGTCTCCGTGGTGCTCATCGAAGCGAGTAGGTTCGGCGACGGCGCATCCGGCCGGAACGGCGGTCAGCTGGGCACCGGCCAGCGCTGGTGGCCGGAGGATGCGGAGAAGGAACTCGGCTACGAGCGCTCCAAGCTGCTGTTCGACATGGCAGAAAACGCCAAGCATCACCTGATGGATTTTGCCAGTGTCCACGGCATAGACATGGAATACATGCCGGGCCAGCTCAACGTGTCGCACAAACCAGGATACGAGCGCGACTACCGCGCCAATGCGGAGATCGCGGCTGAGCGCTACTACTACCCGCATCTCACCTTCATGGACGCAGCCGAGACGGCCAAACGGGTCGGCACGAAGGACTATTTCTGCGGCGTGCGCGACACCGGCACCGGGCATATCCATCCGCTCAAGCTGCTCGTCGGGCTGGCGAAAGTGGCGAAGGCCGCGGGCGCCATGATCCATGAGAATACCAAGGCGACCGCGATCCGCCGCGAGGGCGGCAAGATCAAGGTCGAGACCGCCCGCGGCACGCTGACTTCGGACAGATTGCTGATCGCGACCAACGCCTATGTCGGCGATCTCGAGCCGGTCACCTCCGCGCATGTCATGCCGATCGGATCCTTCATCGCCGCGACCGAACCGCTCGACGCATTTCCTCATGTCATTCCCGGCATGGAGGCCGTGTGCGACAGCCGCTTCGTCGTGCGCTATTTTCGCAAGTCGAAAGACAACCGCCTGTTGTTCGGCGGCCGCGAGGTCTACAGTTCAAAAAATCCGAGCGACACGGCAGAGGCGATCCGCCAGCAGATCGTCGGAACCTATCCGGCGCTGAAGAATGTGCGAATCACCCATGCCTGGGGTGGCAATGTCGGCATCACCTTGCCGCGCCGTCCGTTCGTGCGGCAGATCATGCCCGGCGTCACCTCGATCGGCGGTTATTCCGGCCATGGCGTCATGCTGTCAAATTATTGCGGCAAACTTTATGCTGAAATGGTAGCAGGCAGGCCGAGCGAATTTGACGCGCTCGCCGATCTCGACATCAAAGCTTTTCCCGGAGGTCAAATGATGCGCAAGCCACTGCTTTTCCTAGCGCTGACCTGGTTTGCCCTGAGAGACCGGATGTGATGTCCACCTTTTCGGACTAGCGTTTTTAAATCGATTAGATTAAGACACCAACCACCAAGATGAAAGTTGAGCGATGAGCAGCCAGATCATTCCAGTGGAACCATTCGATTGTGTAGTCTTCGGCGGAACGGGAGACCTTGCGGAACGCAAGCTGCTGCCGGCCCTGTATCACCGGCAGATCGAAGGCCAGTTCACGGAGCCGACGCGCATCATCGGGGCGTCGCGTAGCGCGCTTTCCCATGAAGAGTATCGCAAGTTCGCGCAGGATGCCCTGAAAGAGCATCTGAAGAAGGGCGAATACGACGAAGAGCAGGTCAAGAAGTTCTGCGAGCGGATCTATTACGTTCCCGTCGACGCCAAGTCGGAAGGCGGCTGGGCCGACCTGAAGAAGCTGCTCGACGAAGGCAAGGACAATATCCGCGTCTTCTATCTGGCCGTTGCTCCGGGCATTTTCGGCGCGATCTCGGAAAAAATCCGCGATCACAAGATGATCACCAAGTCGACCCGCATCGTCGTCGAAAAGCCGATCGGCCGTGACCTTGCCTCGGCGCTGGAACTCAACAACACGATCGGCAAGGTCTTCTCCGAAGAGCAGATCTACCGCATCGACCACTATCTCGGCAAAGAGACGGTGCAGAACCTGATGGCGCTGCGTTTCGCCAATGCGCTCTACGAGCCGCTGTGGAACGCCAACTATATCGACCACGTGCAGATCACGGTTTCGGAGGCTGTCGGCCTTGAAGGCCGTGCCGGCTACTACGACACCGCAGGCGCGCTGCGCGACATGGTGCAGAACCACATCATGCAGCTTGTCTGCCTGGTTGCGATGGAAACCCCGTCGTCGATGGATTCGGAAGCCGTGCGCGACGAGAAGCTGAAGGTGCTGCGCGCGCTGAAGCCTATCAATGCCGACAATTGCGAGCAGATGACGGTGCGCGGACAGTATCGCGCCGGCGCATCCGCTGGCGGTCCGGTCAAGGGCTATCTCGACGAGCTGGAAGGCGGCGTCTCCAACACCGAGACCTTCGTCGCCATCAAGGCCGAGATCGGCAACTGGCGCTGGGCGGGCGTGCCCTTCTACATCCGCACCGGCAAGCGCCTTGCAAGCCGCATGTCGGAAATCGTCATCACCTTCAAGCCGATCCCGCACAACATCTTCGATGCCAGCGCCGGCCGCATCAACCAGAACCAGTTGATCATCCGGCTGCAGCCGGACGAAGGCGTCAAGCAGTCGCTGATGATCAAGGACCCCGGTCCGGGCGGCATGCGCCTGCGCAACGTCTCGCTCGACATGAGCTTTGCGGAAGCCTTCCACGTCAGAAGCCCCGATGCCTACGAGCGCCTGCTGATGGACACGATCCGTTCCAACCAGACGCTGTTCATGCGCCGCGACGAAGTCGAGGCCGCATGGCAGTGGGTCGATCCTATCCTGAAGGGCTGGGAGGCATCCGGCCAGAACGTGCAGGGCTATACCGCCGGCACCTGGGGTCCGAGCCAGGCCATCGCGCTGATCGAACGTGACGGCCGCACCTGGCACGAGGGCTGATCGGCCATGACCTTCACGATGAACGAATTCAAGGATGGCGCGGAACTGGCTTCGGCTTTGGCCGATGAAGTCGCGCGCCGTCTGGCGGGTGCGATCTATGCGCGGGATTCCGCCTCGATCGCGGTTTCCGGTGGCTCCACCCCGAAGCGCTTCTTCGAGGAGCTTTCGACCAAGGAACTCGCCTGGGACAAGGTCAAGGTGACGCTGGTTGACGAGCGTTTCGTGCCGGCCGACAATCCGCGCTCCAACCATCTGCTTGTCGCAACGCATCTGTTGAAAAACCAGGCGGAGGCTGCGACCTTCGTGCCGCTCTACTACGATGCCGACACGATCGAGGAAGCCGCGAAGAAGGCGACCGAGAAGACTGCCGGTCTCGACCGGCCGTTCGACGTCGTCATTCTGGGCATGGGCGGAGACGGGCATACCGCCTCCTTCTTCCCGCACGGCGACAATCTCGACCGAGCGCTCGATCCGACGGGGCTCAACGGCGTTCTGACGATGCAGGCGCCTGGCGCCGGCGAGGAACGCCTGACCTTCTCCTTCTCCAGCCTTTCCGATGCGCGCTTCCTGGCGCTTCATATCGAAGGGGACGAGAAGAAGGCCGTTCTGGAAAAGGCAAAGGCCGGATCGGACGAAACGGAAATGCCCATCCGGGCCATGCTCAATCGCGCCGCCTCCCCGGTGGATATCTACTGGGCGCCGTGACGCGACCATAATACGCATCGCAAATCCCGAAGGTCGCGTGCGATCTTCGGGATACTGCAAAGGCCGGGTGAAGCCGGCCAAACAGCTTAGCCAAGTCCCGGTAAGCATCGCGTCCATTGGCGTTCTGCGTCCATTGAGCGCCCCGCGTTCGCCGGGACCGATCAGAGAGGACAAAAGCCATGGCGGCCCATTCCAGCATCGAGGCGATCACTGCAAGGATCGTCGAACGGTCCAAACCGCAGCGCGAGCCCTATCTCGACCGCGTGCGCAAGGCCGTCGCCCGGGGCCCGCATCGCGCCACGCTATCCTGCGGCAACCTCGCCCATGGCTTCGCAGTCTGTTCCCCCGCCGAGAAGGAGGCGCTCGCGGGAGATGTCGTTCCGAACCTCGGCATCATCACCGCCTATAACGACATGCTCTCGGCGCACCAGCCCTACGAGACCTATCCGGCACTGATCCGTGACGCAGCGCGCGAGGCGGGCGGCATTGCCCAGGTCGCCGGCGCGGTGCCTGCCATGTGCGACGGCGTCACCCAGGGCCAGCCGGGCATGGAGCTGTCGCTCTTCTCGCGCGACGCAATCGCCATGGCGGCCGGCATAGGCCTGTCGCACAACATGTTCGATGCGTCGGTCTATCTCGGCATCTGTGACAAGATCGTGCCGGGCCTCGTCATCGCCGCTCTCTCCTTCGGCCACCTGCCGGCCGTGTTCATTCCGGCCGGTCCGATGACGTCGGGCCTGCCGAATGACGAGAAGTCGCGCATCCGCCAGCTCTATGCGGAAGGCAAGGTCGGCCGTGCCGAACTGCTGGAAGCGGAATCCAAGTCCTATCACGGGCCGGGCACCTGCACCTTCTACGGCACCGCCAATTCCAACCAGATGCTGATGGAGATCATGGGCTTTCACCTGCCCGGCGCCTCCTTCGTCAATCCCGGCACGCCGCTGCGCGATGCATTGACCCGCGAAGCCGCCAAGCGGGCGCTGGCGATCACCGCTCTCGGCAACGAATTCACGCCTGCCGGCGAGATGATCGACGAGCGCTCGATCGTCAACGGCGTCATCGGCCTGCATGCGACCGGCGGTTCGACCAATCATACGCTGCATCTCGTCGCCATGGCACGCGCTGCCGGCATCTGTCTGACCTGGCAGGATATTTCCGAGCTTTCGGATGCCATTCCGCTACTCGCCCGCGTCTACCCGAACGGGCTTGCCGACGTGAACCATTTCCACGCGGCGGGCGGTATGGGCTTCCTGATCAAGCAGCTGCTGCGCCAGGGCCTGCTGCATGACGATGTGAAGACAGTGTTCGGCCAAGGGCTGGAAGCCTACACCGTGGAAGCGAAACTCGGCGAAGACGGCCAGATCTGTCGCGAGACGGTGCCGGATGCCAGCGGCGACCCGAAGGTTCTGTCGACCATCGACGCGCCGTTCCAGAAGACCGGTGGACTGAAAATGCTGACCGGCAATGTCGGTCGCGGCGTGATCAAGATCTCGGCGGTCAAGGCGGAGCGGCATGTCGTCGAGGCACCGGCGCTGGTCTTCCACGGCCAGCAGGAAATGCAGGACGCCTTCAAGCGCGGCGACCTGAACCGCGACTTCATCGCCGTCGTACGTTTCCAGGGCCCGAAGGCGAACGGCATGCCGGAGCTTCACCGGTTGACCCCGCCGCTCGGCGTGCTGCAGGACCGCGGCTTCAAGGTGGCTCTCGTCACCGACGGCCGCATGTCCGGCGCATCCGGCAAGGTGCCGGCGGCAATCCATGTGACACCCGAAGCCTGCGACGGCGGCGCAATCGCCAAGATCCGCGATGGCGACATGATCCGCCTCGATGCGGTGGCCGGCACGCTGGAAGTGCTGGTCGACGCGGCGGAATTCGACGCGCGTCCGCCTGTCGTGGCCGATCTTTCCGACAACGAATTCGGCATGGGCCGCGAACTGTTCGCCGCCTTCCGCCGCAATGTCGGCCGCGCCGATCAGGGTGCCAGCGTGTTTGCATAGGGCAAAACTCTTCGGGGATCGGGAATGGTCAACCTCGCGCTTTACAGCGACCAGATCATTCCCGAGAACTCGGCGATCGATGCCAGGCTGATTGCGCTGCTGCAGTCGCAGGGCGTTGGCAATCACATCGGCTATGTTGCGTCCGGCCCGGACCCCTCGCGTCGCTTCTTCACCGAACGACAAGCCTATTATCGCCGCATCGGGCTCGACCTCTCCCTGTTTCACGATCTCGATGCAGAACCCGATGTATCCGATATGGATGCGCTGTTTGCCTGCGATGCGATCCATCTCTCCGGCGGCCATACGGGCGGCTTCCTGGCGCGGCTCAAGCGCGCCGGCATGGTTGGGCCACTTAAGGAATGGGCGACCCGAGGCGGCGTGCTGATCGGCACTAGCGCAGGTGCCATCCTGATGACGCCGACGATCGCGGTCGATGCCCTGTTTTCCGATGGGAAGCCCGAGGATGTCGTGGATGGAGAGGCGCTGAACCTGCTGCCATTCGAATTCTTTCCGCATCTGAACGGCAAGCCGAATTTTCTGCCGGACCTCGTTCGCTACAGCAGGCATACACTGAGGCCGATCATCGCCTGCAATGACGGCGATGGGCTGGTCGTTTCGCAAGGGCAGGTCGAGCTCATCGGCAATCCGCTCTGGATCGCCAATGGCGAAACGAAAGAGGCCCGGCAGATCGAGCCGGGCCTCCTCAATATATTGTCGGTCTAGGACGCGGCAGCGTTACCAGCTGCGGATGTCGAGCTTACGGTCGCGATGGGCCGGATGGGTCGAGAAGACGAAGATGCGATCAAGTTCCTTCTGCGTCAGCAGGCGCAGGAAGCGGACGTTGATCGTGTTGTTGGTGTTGACCCGCATCAGCAGGCAACCAACCTTCGAGATGCGGGCATCCGGAATGTCGAGATAGAACTGTTCGGGGAGATTGTACTGGGTCAGCAGACCGAGCACGGCCTCGCTCAGGGAGATCCGCAGCACGTCGCAGCGACGCTGCGCCATGTTGAGGATCGCTTTTTCGGTGTATTCGATGCGGCCGGCATTCATGGTGTCTTCCATCTTGAACCGCTGCTCGCGGTCGTACATGAAAGACTCTTCCTTGTTCAAAAAGTGATTTCTACCAGCTGGCGCGGCACCCACGACCCGTTCTCCTGTTTCAATGAAAAGAGACTAGGCGCGGAAGTTTAAGAATGCGTTGGCGTATGTTAGCCACTGGCTCGTAAACCTTGGTTTTTCCGCGCCGTTGCTTGCCGTTATCCACAGGCTTACCGACGGTAGGAGCGCCCGTTATCGCCGAAAAGATGCAGCCTGGCGGGATCCGCGCTCAGGCGGACGATATCGCCCTTGGCGATATCCGACGTGCCCTGCAGCTTGGCGATGATCGGCTCATCGGCGGACGGCCCTTCCAGATAAAGCAGGGTCACTTCGCCAAGTGCCTCGACCAGCAGGATGCGGCCTTCGATCAGATAGTCTTCGCCCGTCGAGACCGTCAGATCCTCCGGCCGGACGCCAAGGCTTGCGGCCTTGCCCTTGTCCGAAGCCGGCACCTCGATCGGCACGCCGGCGGATCGATTGCCTTTCAGTGACAGGGTCGTTCTCGCCCCAGGCTCAGCAATGGTGACCGGCAGGATATTCATCGCCGGCGAGCCGATGAAGCGGGCAACGAAGAGGTTGGCGGGCCGCTCGTAAAGCTCCAGCGGCGCTCCGACCTGCTCGATCTTGCCGGCGGAAAGAACCACGATGCGGTCGGCGAGCGTCATTGCCTCCACCTGGTCGTGGGTGACGTAGATCATCGTCGTGTCGGCCATTTTCTCCTTGAGCTTGGCGATCTCGATACGGGTCGCCACGCGCAGCGCCGCATCAAGGTTCGAGAGAGGCTCGTCGAAGAGAAAGACCTTCGGGTTACGGCAGATGGCACGGCCGATCGCGACACGCTGGCGCTGGCCGCCGGAAAGCGCCTTGGGCAGGCGATCGAGATAGGGCGTGAGCTGCAGGACATCGGCCGCCGCGCGGACGCGGCGATCGATCTCGTCCTTGCTTTCCCTGGCGATCTTCATGCCGAAAGCCATGTTGTCGTAGACTGTCATGTGCGGATAAAGCGCGTAGGACTGGAAGACCATGGCGATGCCGCGCCGCGACGGCGGGACGTCGTTGACGACGGCCCCGTCGATCGACATTTCGCCGGCGGTGATGCTCTCGAGGCCCGCAATCATCCTGAGAAGCGTCGATTTTCCGCAGCCGGAGGGGCCAACGAAAACGACGAACTCGCCCTGTTTTATGTCCAGGTCAATGCCGTGAAGCACCTTCACCTGGCCATAGGACTTGCGGATTTCCTTAAGCGTAACACCTGTCATGGCCTGTCCCTCCCCTTATCCTTTTCGTTAGACCGTCACCTCATCAGACGCGGCGGGCGAAGAATGCGCCCCAAGGCTGCAGCTCGACATCCCGCCCTTCGAGCGAAGCGTCGAAGCCATGGCCGGTCAGGACCTCCCAATCACCGATCGGCAACGTGCCTTTGAGGGAATTAGGGCTCATGTTGAAAAGGCAAAGGACCGTCTCGTTGCCGTGGCTGCGGGTATAGGCCAGCAGAGGCTCCTCCGTCGGCAGGAAGGCGATGTCGCCTTTGGCAAGCGCCGGATGCGTCTTGCGGAATGCGAGGAACCGCCGGTACTGCTCCAGCACGGAAGACGGATCGCCATATTGGGCGCTGACGGCGTGCAACTGATGCTCGACCGGGATCGGCAGCCAGGTGCGTTCGGCGGTCGAAAAGCCCGCCTGCAGCGCCTGGGCATCCCAAGCCATCGGCGTGCGGCAGCCGTCGCGGCCCTTGAATTCCGGCCAGAACTGGATGCCATAGGGATCCTGCAGGTCGGCATAGGCGATATCCGCCTCGGTCAGGCCAAGTTCCTCGCCCTGGTAGAGGCAGACGGAACCTCGCTGGGTCAGCAGGATCGCGGAGGCCATCTTGGCGAATGTATCGCGGTCCAGCACCTCCTGGCCCCACCGGGTCACGTGGCGCACGACGTCGTGGTTGGAGAAGGCCCAGCAAGCCCAGCCCTCGGGTGCGGCGGCAGAAAATGCGGTCTGGACCTCTGCTACCCTCGACGGCGTCAGCGGATCGGGCGCCAGGAACTCGAAGGCGTAGCACATCTGCATCTTGTCGTCGCCGGACGTATACTCACCGACGATTTCGAGACCTCGCTGGCTGTCGCCCACCTCGCCGACGGCGGCGATCGCCGGGAATTCGTTCAGCACGGCGCGAAAACGCTTGAGGAATTCCAGGTTCTCCGGCCGGTTCTTGTCGTAGAGATGCTCCTGGAAATTATAGGGATTGACCGCAGGTGCCGTGGAGGCATTGCGCCGCGAGGGATCAAGCGCCGGATTGTCGCGCAGGTCCCTGTCGTGGAAGTAGAAGTTGATCGTGTCGAGGCGGAAACCGTCGACGCCGCGCTTTAGCCAGAAACGGGTCATGTCGAGCAGCGCGTCCTGCACTTCCGCATTGTGAAGGTTCAGGTCCGGCTGCGAGGTCAGGAAGTTGTGCATGTAATATTGCATGCGCGTCGGATCCCAGTGCCAGGCGGACCCGCCGAAGATCGACAGCCAGTTGTTGGGCGGCGTGCCGTCCGGCTTGGCGTCGCTCCAGACATACCAGTCGGCCTTGGGATTGAAACGGCTCGACCGGCTCTCGATAAACCACGGATGCTGGTCGGACGAATGGGACATGACGAGGTCGATCATCACCTTGATGCCGAGGCGATGGGCTTCCGCAATCAGGCCGTCGAAATCCGACAGCGTGCCGAACATCGGATCGACGTCGGTATAGTTCTGGACGTCATAGCCGAAGTCCTTCATCGGGGATGGGAAAAAGGGAGAGATCCAGACCGCATCGGCGCCGAGCGCCGAGATATGCGGCAGGCGGGCGGTGATGCCCTTCAGGTCGCCGATCCCGTCGCCATTCGAATCCTGAAAGGAACGGGGATAGATCTGATAGATGACGGCGCCGCGCCACCAGTCCTTGTCGGGCTCGACGGAGCCTTCAGTCACAATGCTCATTCGCTACCTGTCTTGAGAGGATTATAGGAATTGACCGCCTGCCCGCTCAGCCACCCTTGACCGAACCGGCAAGGAGGCCGCGGACGAGGTACCGCTGCAGGGCAAAAAAGACGATAATGGGGACGAGGATGGAGATGAAGGCCGAAGCCGTCAGGATTTCCCATTTTCCGCCCATCGACCCCAGCAATGCATTGAGCGCGCCCGTCAGCACCAGCTGATCCTTGCCGGTGCCGAGAAGGACCATGGCGACGAGAAGGTCGTTCCATGTCCAGAGAAACTGGAAGATGGCAAACGAGGCGAGCGCCGGGAAGGACAGGGGCAGCACGATCTTGACGAAGATCTCGAAATCGCTGGCGCCGTCGACGCGGGCGGATTCGATCACTTCCTTGGGCAGGCCGGCGATATAGTTGCGCAGGAGATAGATGGCGAGCGGCATGCCGAAGGCGGCATGGGCAAGCCAGATGCCCACATAGCTGCGCGACGGCACGCCGAAGAAGGCGCCGATATTGTTGTACATCGTCAGGAGCGGGATGAGCGACATCTGCAGCGGCACGACGATAAGGCCGACGACGACCGCGATGATGATCGTGCGGCCGGGAAAATGCATCCACGATAGCGCGTAGGCGGCAAAGGCCGAAATCAGGATCGGGATGATGGTGGCCGGGATTGCGACCGTCAGCGAATTGACGAAGGATTGGCCGATGCCCTGCGCGGTCAGCACCGTGCGGTAATTGTCGAGCGTGAAGGACGGCGGCTGGGTGACCGAAAGATAGACGCGTTTGCCGCGCTTGTCGTCGAAGGGTCCATTCTTCGTGTAGGTATAGCTGCCGTCGTCGTTGACGATGAGCTTTTCGCCATCGCCGAGGTCGGCTTCCTCCCCAGCGGCGAATTCCGTCGGAGCGGCGACGCGTGTTCCGTAAGCCTGCACGCTGCCGTTAGGCCCTGCGCCCTGGTCGTCGAAGACGGAGCCCGAGATCACGTAGTTCGGACCATCCTGCCGCGCCGTCGACGGATCGCCCAGGCGTGCCGCGCTGGTTTCGGCAGCGCCGGTGAAGGCCGTCCACCAGCCGGACGAGGCAATCTGCCCCGCTTCGCGGAAGGAGGTAACGAAGATGCCGATAGTCGGGATCATCCAGAGGATACAGATCAGCAGGACGGAGACGTGGACGATCAGGCGCGGAAGGCCGATGCGGCGGAGGCTTGCGACGGCGCTCATGTCAGTGCCCTCCCCGGTCTTCGCTGGCCTGCCTTATGTTCCAGATCATGATCGGTGTGACCGCCGCCATGATGACGAGTGCGATGACGGCGCTGCGGCCGGAATCGCCGCCGCCGCGGAACATCCAGTCGAACATCAGATTGGCCAGCACCATCGAGTTCCACTGGCCGTTAGTCATGGTCAGCACGATGTCGAAGACCTTGAGGACGAGAATGGTGATCGTCGTCCAGACGACGGCGATCGTGCCCCAGATCTGCGGCACCATGATCTTCCAGAAAATCTGCCAGCCGTTGGCGCCGTCGATCACCGCCGCCTCGATCGTCTCTTCCGGGATGCCGCGCAAAGCTGCCGATAGGATGACCATGGCAAAGCCGGTCTGGATCCAGATGAGGATCGCCATGAGGAAGAAGTTGTTCCAGAAGGGCAGCGCGATCCAGACCTGCGGATCGCCGCCAAAGAACTGCACGACGGCGTTGAGAAGCCCGATCTGCGCCTCCTCGCCTCCACGGAACTCGTAGATGAACTTCCAGATGACCGAGGCGCCGACGAAGGAGATCGCCATCGGCATGAAGACAAGGCTCTTTGCGATATTGCCCCACCAGATGCGGTCGGTCAGCACCGCGATGACGAGGCCAAGGAAGGTGCAGGCGGCCGGCACGACCGCGAGCCAGAGGATGTTGTTGAAGATCGACTGGCGGAACTGCTCGTCGCCGATTGCCCAGCGGTAGTTGGCGAGGCCGACGAAATTGCCGCCCGAGCGGTCGTAGAAGGAGAGGATGAAGGTCGAGATGACCGGATAGACGAGATAGACGAGCAACAGGAGAAGTGCCGGACCGAGGAAGAGCCACGGCCGGATGACCGCATGGGCCCTGAGATTGGAAGAGGCGCGGCGGGGATCGCCGACGCGGACGGGAAAGGCGACCTGCAGCAGCTTGTCGGACAGCCAGTAATACAGCGCGCAGGCAAAGACGCCGGCAATGACCGCCCCGAAGGCCGTTATAATCTGCGATGCCATGCTTCCTCCCCTTGTTGTTCTTGCGGTCTTGCGACGCTTATCCGCGCGCCCGGATGGCCGTCCAAGAAAGTCCCCCCCCCCAAACCCTCCCCACAAGGGGGAGGGCTTAACCCAGCAGCACCGCCGAAACTCAATTGAGACGAGCGGTTGCCGCGGATCTTCTCCCCGGTGTGGGGGAGATGGCCGGCAGGCCAGAGGGGGGGGGTATTGCTACGGGCGATTGGTCAGCGAGCCCGGGCCCCTCTTACTTCAACCCATCCCAGGCCTTCTGGATCTCGTCGGCCGATGCCTGCGCATCCTTGCCGCCGACATAGTCGATCATGCCGGTCCAGAAGGCGCCGGCACCGATCTTGCCGGGCATCAGGTCGGAGGCGTCGAAACGGAAGGTCGTGGCGTTGGTCAAAAGCTCGCCCTGCTTCTTCAGGACGTCGTTGGCGTAGGCGTCCAGATTGACACCCTTGTAAGGCGTCAGGAACGAGGCCTGCGCCATCCAGACTTCATGGGCGATCGGCGTCTTCAGGAATTCGATGAAGGCCTGTGCGGCAGGCGAATCCTTCGTGATGGTGAACATCGTGCCGGCGCCGAGCACCGGTGTGCCAAGCTCGGGCTTCGAGGCATAGGTCGGCAGATAGAAGAAGTCGGCATCGACGCCGAGTTCCTTGTCCGGCGGGAAGAAGGACGGAACGAAGGACGCCTGATGGTGCATGTAGCATTTCGGCGGAATGTCGAAGAGCCCCTTCGGGCTGTCACGGAAATCGGTCGAGGCGACGGCCGGCACGCCGCCGGCGACGTATTTGTCGTTCTTGGCGAACTTGCCGAATTCCTCGATCGCGCCGACGACGGCCGGATCGTTGAACTTCACCTCGTTCGATACCCACTTGTCATAGGTTTCCGGCGTCTGGGTGCGGAGCATCATGTCCTCCACCCAGTCGGTCGCCGGCCAGCCGGTGGCGCCGCCCGAGGCAAGGCCGATGCACCACGGCACGCCGCCATCCTCGACGATCTGATCGGAGAGCTCGAGAAGTTCCTCCATCGTCTTCGGAACCTCGTAGCCGGCCTCCTCGAAATTCTCGGGCACGTACCAGACGATCGATTTCAGGTCAGCCTTGAACGGGAAGCCGAAATAACCCTGCTGGCCGTCCTTGCCTTTATAGGTGCCGTATTTCACCCAGTCCTCGCCGGAACCGTAATTGGTCTTGACCCAATCCTCCGTTTCCTTGCCGAGCGGCGTCAGGAAGCCCTTGGGCGCGAGGTCGGCCAGAAGACCCGGCTGCGGCATGATCGCAATGTTTGGCGGCGACCCCGCCTGGGTGTCGATGACGATCTGCTGTTCGTAGTTTTCCGACGAGGAATATTTGCCATTGGCGCCGGTCGCGGCATTGAAATAGGCGAGCACGCTGTTGAACAGGACTTCGTCCTCGCCGCGCCAGGGGCCGAACAGTGTCAGGCTCTGGCCCTTCAGGTCGGCATGGGCGGCCTTGAAATCCTCGTAGCTCTTCCAGTTGAATTTGGCGTCTTCGCCGGGAGGGAACTTCAGCTCCTGCGCGTGGGCAGCACCTGCGATCAAGGCGGCCAGCGCGGTAGCACCGACCCAAACTGAAGTTCTCATCAAGCTATCCTCCCATCAGAGATCGTGTCTGCGACCTGAGTGATTGCCGTGCAGTTGGAACACGACAGTCCGGATAGTGATTTAAGGCAGTTGCGGAGGTTTCAAGGGCTAATATTTGCGCTGCATCGCACAACCAGTGCCCGATGCCACCACCGGTGTTCCCGCGGGAATGCTTCAGAATTTTGGCGCGCCAAGACCTGCTACGCGGTGAGCGGCGATGACGGTATTGGCCATCAGCATGGCGATCGTCATGGGGCCGACGCCGCCGGGGACGGGCGTGATGGAGGCTGCAACCTCGGAAGCTTCGGCAAAGGCGACATCGCCGACGAGCTTGGTCTTGCCCTCGCCCTTTTCAGGTGCGGGCACGCGGTTGATGCCGACATCGATGACGGTTGCACCGGGCTTCACCCAGTCTCGCCTGACCATTTCCGCGCGGCCGACGGCCGCGACGAGAATATCGGCATTGGCGCAGACGGATGCGAGATCCCTTGTGCGCGAATGGGCCATGGTGACGGTGGCGTTTGCGGCGAGAAGCAGCAGGCCCATCGGCTTGCCAAACAGGTTCGAGCGGCCGATGACGACCGCGTTTAGACCCGAGAGGTCCTCGCCGTGGACCCGCTTGACCAAGAGCATGGCACCGGCCGGGGTGCAGGAGATGAGACCGGTCAAGAGGTCGCCGGTGGCGATCTTGCCGGCATTGGCGATGTTGAGACCGTCGACATCCTTTTCCGGCAGGATCGACTGGATGATCGCGTCGGAATCAAAATGCTTCGGCAGCGGCAATTGGACAAGGATGCCATGGACCGAGGGATCGGCGTTCAGCGTATCGACAAGGGCCTGCAGCTCGCCCTGCGTCGTGTCTTCCGGCAGCGTGTGCTGGATGGAGTTGAAGCCGCATTGCTTGGCCATCTTGCTCTTGGAATTGACATAGGCATGGCTTGCCGGGTCGTTGCCGACGATGACGACCGCCAAGCCCGGCTTGATCCCGGCCTTGGCTTCCAGCGATGCGGATGCTTCGGTTACTGCGGAAATGACGGAAGCGGCGGCTTCCTTGCCATCAATCACAAATGCCACGATGAACTCCTCGCTAGATCAGCGCCATCCTATGCAACGGCCTCCAGGCCGTTTGCCCATCAACGCCCTATGCTGTCCAGATCAGGCAAAAGCAAGAGGTTTGTCACCTGCAGCCAGCGGCGCGATCAGCCGTTGGCCTTGCGCTGACGGGCTTCGTGAAGTGCGACGAGTTCGCGCAGTTCTTCGAGCTTGTGCTGGAGAGCGGCGAGCTCTTCCTCCTCGCTGGCAAAGTTGCCCTCCGCCAGATCGCCGAGCCAGTATGCCCGGTCTTCAACCTCTTCGGCATGACGTTCCTGCGACTGCTCGACGGCGGATGCGACGAGAGGCGGAAGATCCGCCTCGTCGGGCCGAAGACGGTTGTTCTCCAGCAGCGCCCGAATGCGATCGCCGAAGGCCACGTCGTTTGCCGCCTCGTCATGCAGCGGCTCGTCCACGAGTTCCCCGTGGACCGGGAGTTCGTCTTCAAGCGCCCGCGGCAGGTCGACGACCTGATCCTCTTCGGCGAGGACAAGTTGCGGCTCGGTGATCGGATCGGCGCGGTCGTCAAACGCATCGAAGTCGGCGTCGAGTTCGTAGGTATCCTGTGCAACCTCTTCGGCAAGCCGTGCCTGCCGCCGGCGCCATAGCTCGACAATGGCCATGCCGGCCAGTCCGCCGGCCGCCGCGCCACCGACGATCAGCGTCACAAGGTCAGGCCCGAGCCGCCTGGCGGAGGCCTCGGACGCGGGCACGATCACGGTCGTCCGCGGCAGGCTCACGGGCCTTGCAACAGAGGTATTTCCCTCGGCCTCGGCAAGGTTTCGCCGCGCTTCCTCGGCCGCACCTTCGAGCACTGCAAGCTGCGTCGCGGCTTCGGTCAGCTTGGGGTCGGATGATGCGGCTGCCTTCTGCGCCTTCAGCCCATCGAGCGATTTCGCCGCCGACGCGGCCTGACCGGAGAGCGATTCGGTAAGCTGCTGCAGAGCTTGCTTGATATCCCGCTTGGCGTCATCGACCACCGCCTGGGCGGCTATGTGCTTGGGATGCTTCGGGCCAAGCTGCACCGACAGTTGCTCGAGCTCGACCTCTGCCTGGACGTAGCGCTGGCGCTGGTATTCGAGGCCCGTGAACTCCAGGCTGTCCGGCAGCGGCTTGGAAAGCACGTCGGCGACCGTCATCGCCGCGGCCGTCTTTTCCTTTTTCTGCAGATCGGCAAGCTGCTCGCCGACGGCAGTGATCTCGATATCCCGTGCATCGCCCTCTTGGCGAAGCTGCTGCATTTTGGCCAGGGTCGCGGCATCGAGCTTGCCGGTAAAGCCTGAAAGCGCGGCATCCGCCCTACCCGCCGTCTTGCGCAATGCTTCGACCTGGGGAGATACGGATGTGCCGGCGGTCGCGAGGATCGCATGGCGGAACTCTTCCGCGGTGCGTTCGGCAATCGAAGCCGCGCCTTCTGCATCCGCTGCGGTAGCCGCGATGATCAACCGCTGACCGGGTGCGTCATAGGTGAAGGAAAGCGCATCGAGGAGGCGTTGGCGAAGCGCCTGTTCCGCCTCGGCGACGGTCGTCTCCCGGCCGGACCATACTTCGGAAGCGATCCGGATGATCGTCGGGGTGTTTACGGCAAAGCCTTCCGCTTGGCCGAGATCGAGCGCGCGGATGATGTTGTCGGCGGTCTGGCGCGACTGCGTCGCCCTGATTCCGGCGAGGATCGCGTTCTGGCTGACGCCCTGGACGGTCAGCTGGGTTTCGCTGCGAAACTGCGTGTTGAAGAGTGGGGAAAGCGCGACCGGAAGCGCACCGCCGACGCAGGCGAAGAAAGCGCCCGCGAGGACGATCGATCGAAACCGGCGCAGCATAGAGGAATCATCGCCGAGCGCCGCGTCGTCCCGCATCTCGGCATTGGTCAGCGCATCCATAGTCCATCCACCTCTGATCGCGGTGGTGCCCAAGATCCGCGTTCATTAACGCAGTCTAAATTTTCTAGGCAAACAAATGGTTAACGCGCAATTTGCAACGCCTGAGCAAGACGCAGCGCTTCATTCGCCGATGCTTAGCGACTTGCTGCCGGCAAAGATGGTGAGGTTGGCTCTCATGTCGCCAGCAACCTCGGCACGCATTCCGCGACCTGCGGAAGGGCTGCCAGGAGCGATCATGACGTCGCACTGGTCGATGGACCTGTCGGCGGCGAGGACGACCCTGTGCCAGGGCGCGTGTCGCTGCAGACGATCGCGCAGCCGTTCGGCCTGCGTGATATCGCCATGGCGAACAGCTACCGTCATCGGCCGTTCCGCATAGGTGAGAAGTGCCGGCACGAAGCCTGCCGAGCACAACTGGCCGACGCTGCTGCGCGCGCCCATCATCCTGAACATCAGCCCCGACAGGATGCCGCCGGCCGGCAGAACGAGGTGGCGCGCGAGCATCCGGCGCTCGGACGGGGAGAAAAGGCAGCGCGCCATCAGGCCCGCGTCGAGAAAGGAGAGCGCACTCTGGCCGCCTGGAAAGCGGCTGAGGTTTTCAGCCAGCCCCAGCGCCAGATCCCAGTCGAGATCATAGAACGGAAGAACACCGGCACGAGGGCCGGCGATGGCTGTCAGACGTTCTCCAGCGGCGTTCATCAGGGCATCCGTGCACAGGAAAGTTCGGACTTTTACCCTAGCAGAACGGCGCTCAACGGTGCTTTAAACCGGATGCTAAAATTCTATCGGCCCGTGCAGAAATGAGAAACCGGACCATGAGGCCCGGTTTCGGAAACGTCGCGGCAATGGGGATCAGTGTCCGCCGGAGGGCGCCGCTGCCGGCGCGTCGACCGTCACGCCATCGACAATCTTCTGGACAGCCGGCGCACCCTTGCCGCCTCTTGCGGCATTGGTGCGAATGTCTTCCTTCGACATGTAGTCAAGCTGTTCGACCAGAACCTCGGCCACGACCTGATCCTTGAACTTCTCGTTCATGCCGTCCTTCACGCTCGACTTGAACTTCTCAAGATCGAAAGCGCCGGGACGGGAAAGATCGACCATCTTGTTGCCCACCAGAAGCGTGAACAGCTGGTCGGTCATCAGTTCGGTGATCGGAAGCGTGATCGCCTTGGCCTTTTCCTTGTCCATCATGAAGGAGATGCGGCCGATGAAGTAGCCGGCGATATTGCCGTTAGCGATCATCGGTACGGTGATTGCCTCACCGCGCACGACCTCCAGAAGCTCCTTCTTCTTGGCTTCCTCATCGACGGGAGCGGGAGCCGCCGACATCTGGACGGAGGCATAGACCGCGCCCAGCGTGACGATGCAGACCCAAAGCCCGGTCAGTAGAAGCTTAAGCATCAGGCCTCGCTGTAGATGAACTGTTCCTGGGTGTAGGTGCCGTCACCCTCGGCGTCGCGTGCCGCATTCTTCAGAAGATCGGCAACCGCGCGCACAGCGTTCAGATGGGCCTCGACACGGCGGGCGTTGAGCGCCAGCTTGCTCTTGAGGCCATGCATCTGGTCGATGTGATTGGTCGCGATCGACTTCGGGTCGGTGCCGCGGAACAGCATGGTCAGCTCATAGAGGCAGCGGCTCTTGTGAGCATTAGAAACCTTCAGATCGAATTCGGGATCAGCGCCGATGCGCTGGTTCTCGTTGTCGATTATCATTTCAAGGCGACCGAGAACGGTCTTGATGCGATAATCGGTCGATACGACTTCCATGGTGTCTGCCTCATATTTCACGGTCAGGCCTCTTTCTTTTCAGTTGCCGAAATTCCAAGGACCTGACGTTGGAAATCGTCGACCATGCTCATCGCCCGGCTGCGCTCATTCTCGTCGGTGGAGGCGCTGGGCCCCTGACGTTGCAAGCGGTCGAGAGCTTGGGAATACATTTGTTCGGCGATGCCGATGCCGCCGGACTTGGACATTTCGTCCGAGATCTTCTCCGCCATCATGCCCTTCCAGAAGTCGCCGGCAGAGCCCTTGCCGTATACCTCTTCGCTATCGTTCGGCAGCATGGAGTTGACGAAGGTCGAAAGGATGGATGCCTCGAACTTGCGGTACTCGTCCGGCATTTCGGCGGCATCGGTCTTTTTCGAGTTGCGAACATGGTCGAGGCCAGCACGCGTGCCGGACGTATCGATGACGTCCATGGCAGCGCCAAAGCCCTTGCCGGCATCGGCAAGACTGCTTGCCGCAAAAGCTGCGCGGTTTGCCTTCAGTTTCGCCTGGGCAGCCTGGACCTCGGTCGGGTCGGCGGCGCGCACGACATCAAGCACCAGATCGCTCGGAGGGGAAATCGCCACGTCCTGTCCTTTCATTACCGTAGCAGCGCCGACCGCCATGGCGGTCTTGACTGCAACGAGAGTGTGAAATGCACGCGGCCTCGCTGACTAGCGACAGCACGACCGCTGCGATGACGGGACTATGACGATTGAAGCTTGCTGGAGGCTGGCGCGGCGAGCGTCATCTCGATCAGATCGTAGATCGCGTTGTCGGCGGCCTCGCGATCCTCGAGTTCGCGGGCTTCCTTCATGTTGTCTTCCAGCCGATCGCCCTTGGTGCGCTCCTTGAGGACCTTGTTTTCCTGGAACTGCTGGACGCCTTCCAGCTGGCGTTCCTTGGTCGTGAGCCGGCCGAGGCGGTCCGCATAGTGATTTGCAAACTGCTGGTGAACCGGATTGACCGACCCGATGGCATCGATCACCGCATCTATGGACTGGGCAACTTCGGCGCGATGGCGCACCGTCGCAGCGAGCTCGGAATCCGCCATCTTCTCCAGATGCCGCTGCACGGCGACGAGGCGCTTCAGCTTTTCGGAACGTTTGTCGGAACCGGAGGCCATGGCGATACCTAGAAACCGTTATAGATGCGGCCGAAGCCGGCAGCGTATTGATGGATGAAGGACGCGATCGAAAGATAGAGAAGGAACAGGCCTCCCGCCACAAGGAAGGGCGTGGAGATGAAGTAGACCGGGATCTGCGGCGAGAGCTTGTTGATGAGGCCGATCGCGATGTTGAACATCAGGCCGTAAATGAGAAACGGGCTGGCGAGCCGCATCATGATCATCGTCGAGGCGCGCAGGGTATCGGTCAACGTGATGAGCATCTTCTGCGGGTCGATGACCGCCCCGACCGGCGTGGCGTCGTAGGAATCGACGAGCGCCCGGAAGACCATGTGATGGAAATCCATCATGAACAGAAGCAGCAGTCCGCACAGCGTCAGCAGATTGGTCAGCTGGTTTTCCTGGGAATCCTCGAGCACGTCGTGACCACCCGGCGCGGAAAAGCCGATACTGGTCGTCAGCAGCGTGCCGGCAAACTGCAGTCCGAGCGTGTAAAGCCTTGCGATAAGCCCGTACATGACGCCGATCAGCGTCTCGGTGAGGATCAGGCCCACATAGGTAGCGGTCGGAGCCGACGCTTTCGGATAAATCATGTCCCAAAGGACCGGCAGCACGGCCATGGCAAGGCCGAGCGCGACGAAGAGCCTGATCTGCGGCGGCACGCGGGCGCTGCCGAAGCCCGGCAGGGTCATCACGCAACCACCCATACGGCAGAAAGCCAGGAATAGTGCGAGAATGGTGCCCTGCGGGTCGAGAATCATGGACTTTGTCTTCGAGGGCCGCGACCCAAAGGGCTGACGATCATGAAATCGCGCCGAGGATCTTGATTTCCAAGCCCTTGGCGAGTTCCACGTGCGAGAGCACCGGCAGCGTTGCGAACAGGCGCTCGATGATCATGCGCACATAGGAGCGGGTTTCCGGCGACGTGACAAGCACGAATGGCAGGCCACGGTCCATGAATTCACGGATAACTTTGGTGGCCTGCTCGCTGAACTCTTCCAGCGTGCGTGGATCGATGTCGAATTCGACGACTTCGCCCTTGGCATCGCGCTTTAGCGCCTGGTGGAACAGCATGTCCCACTTGCTGCCCAACCTCAGCACGCGCAGCACGCCATTGTCGGCCAGATCGCCGCAAAGCTGCTGCGACATGCGCACGCGGACATGCTCGACGATCTGTTCGGTCTTGCGAACGTGCGGCGCAAGTTCGGCCACCGCTTCGAGGATCAGATGCAGGTTTCGGATCGAGACGCGCTCGGCGAGCAGCAGCTTCAACACGGCCTGCAGGCCCGAATAGGACATGTGCGACGAGCAGATCTCGTCCGCCAGCTTCTTGTATTCGGGATCGAGACGCTCGATGAGGATCTTGACGTCCTTGTAGGAGAGAAGCTGCGGCAGGTTGTTGCGGATCACTTCCGACATGTGGGTGAGCACGACCGAGACGTTGTCGATCGGGTGGAAGCCTTCACGCTTCAGGTCTTCGGCAAAGGTCTCGAGGATGGAGACAGCCGGCATGCCGAAAGCGGGTTCACGGATTTCGTCGCCCGGAATGGACGGCTTGCGGCCGGAACCGGTGACGACGAGGACATCGCCGACGCGCAGCTGATTCGAGGCGATGGTCGTGCCGTGGATGCGGATCTGGTACGACTTTTCCGGGATCCCGATATCGTCCGCGACCTTGATCTCGGGAACGACAAAGCCGTATTGCGTGGCGAATTTCTTGCGCATCTTGCCGACGCGGAAAGCGAGTTCCTGGTGGGCGCCGAGAAGGCGCGTCGAAACCTGCTTGCCGAGCGCCAGCTCGATTTCCGCCGTCTTCAGGACCGACTTGACCGAATCCTTCTCCGCTTCCTTGTTCTGGACGACCTTCTTTTCCTCGTCTTCACGACGAGCCTTGTTTTCCGCCTCGACGCGACGCGGCACGAACCATGCGCCAAAACCGAGCAGGCCGCCGAGGGCAACGAACGGCAGAAGGGGCAGGCCGGGAATGATCGCCAACAGACCCATCAGGGCCGCCGCCATGGAAAGCGCGCGTGGATAGCCGGAAAGCTGATCGATAACCGCCTTGTCGGTGGAGCCGGAAGCGCCGCCGCGGGTGACGAGAAGGCCGGCGGCGAGCGAAACGATAAGAGCCGGGATCTGCGAGACGATACCATCGCCGACCGAGAGCTTGACGAAGACGTCAGCCGCTTCGCCGATCGGCATCTCATGGCGGAAGTAGCCGATGATGATGCCGCCGAAGACGTTGATGGCGGTGATGATGAGGCCGGCGATCGCGTCGCCGCGGACGAATTTCGAGGCACCGTCCATGGCACCGAAGAAGGAGCTTTCCTGCTCGAGCTCGGTACGGCGGCGCTGGGCTTCCTTCTCGTCGATGATGCCCGCCGACAGATCGGCATCGATCGACATCTGCTTGCCCGGGATCGCATCGAGGGTGAAGCGGGCGCCGACTTCGGCGATACGCGTTGCACCCTTGGTGATGACGATGAAGTTGACGGTGATCAGGATCATGAAGACGATCACACCGATGACGAAGTCGCCCGACATGACCAGCGAAGAAAAGCCGGAAATCACACCGCCGGCCGCGCCATGGCCTTCATGTCCGTGGGACAGGATGACTCGCGTCGTGGCGATGTTGAGCGCCAGACGAATCATCGTCGCGATCAGGAGAACCGTCGGGAAGGAGGAGAAGTCGAGTGGCCGCTGGATCCACAGTGCCACCATCAGGATCAGCACCGAGAGCGCGATCGAGAAGGCCAGACCGATATCGATCAGGAACGGCGGGATCGGCAGGAACAGGATGCAAAGGATAGCGACGATACCCGCCGCAAAGCCTATGTCACGGCCGCGCGGTGCGACCTTCGGAATGGATAATGCAGGTGGCTGCGCCATGGCTTTTTCCGTCTCTTCATGAGAAGGCGGCAGGTCGCAGACCCACCAGTTCACCTAGCTCATTAGCGGTCGAAGCTTGCGCGAAAATAGCCGGTCTCTAGAAACCCGACTGCACCCGAGAAAATACCAGATTTGCAAAGAGGCTGATCTGTGCGCCGATAAAGGGAGCGGTGATCCCGATGGTCACCATGATGGCGACGATCTTCGGCACGAAGGTCAGGGTCATTTCCTGGACCTGGGTCAGTGCCTGAAGAAACGCGATCGTCACGCCGACAACCATGGCGACGAGAACCGCTGGGCCGGAGGCGATCAGGATCGTCCAGATCGCCGCCTGCATGATATCAAGGGCATCGGCTTCATTCATTGGGCCGGCTCCGCCTTCTAGCGTCTGATCAGGCGTCAGTGACTTTATCGGTGTCGCTGCCGGTATCGGTATCCGTATCCGTCGGAGCGGTACTGGAGATGATGATTCCCGGCTGAACCAGGACCTTATCGCCTGCTTCTGTGATCGCAACAAGGCCGTCGGAATAGACTTCCACTTCTTTGACCTTGCCGGAGATCTTGTCGTCGGCGCTGGTGACATATTTGCCGACCAGATCGGAGGCCTGGGAGAAGGAATTGGCCTGGATCATCGACTGAAGATTGCTGTTCATCTTCACCGACTGCTCGACCTGCGAGAAGGTGGCGAGCTGCGCGACCTGTTCGCTCGCATCCATCGGATCGGTCGGATCCTGGTTCTTCATCTGGGCAATGAGCAGCTGAATGAAGTTGTCGTAGTTCAGCGAGGCCGACGACGCGTCCGTCTTGGCGGCAGTGCCGTTGCCCGACGCGTAGGGGTTGGTTGCGCTGTTGACTGCATCTACCGCCATGGTGCGATCTCCTTGCGAATCTGCTCGATGGTTGCCGGCGCAATTTCCTGGTTGTTCAGGATGCGATCCTCGATCGGATAGAGCGAGCGAATCGCCTTCAGGGCGTCGAAGGCGCGACCTGAAGCTACCATGCCATCGACCCTCTTGAGTTCTGCCAGGATCTCTTCGTCACGGAAGCAGCCGAGCAGCATCGCGACCGACTTGCGGAACAGAACGGAGGACTGTTCCTTGCCTTCCGGGTTGATCAGCATCATCTGGGCGATGAAATACAGCTGGCGAAGCGGGGTCGTGGCCTGTTCCGGCTGGAGAACGTGGTTTTCCAGGAGGAAGGTGACGTCGTTCAAGAATTCCAACGCTACCTTGCGGTCAACGCGCAGGACTGCGCCGTTGATGAAGATACGTTCGCCGGATTTCAGCGAGATGCGCAGCGTGCTTTTCATTTAAGTCCATCCCTGATGATGGTGGTCACGTCGATAATGCCTTGGAAGTTTTCCGACTGCCGCTTCCTGATCTTTTCGCATTCCTTGAGAATCCAGATTGCGATGGAGATAAGGTCGGCCCGCAGCTCCGTGGCCAGTTCATTGTCCGGCTGTCTCAGATCCTCGATAAAGCGGATCCAGACACGCCGCGTATAGAATACCGCCTCGACGGTCATTCGAGAGTAGCTCGGCTCATCGCGTGCGGCGACGAGGAGCACGATCGAACGATCCAAGGCCTGCCGTTCACGTTCCTTGGCGTCCGCGACGCCATCCTCCATGATCTCGGCATATGAAAACTGGTACATTCATGTATCCTTCATTTTCATCGCTACCTTTGGTCATCAAAGGTAGTTGACTAGGCTCAGATTTTGAATCTTCGCCGTCACTGAATAAGCAGTCTCCAGAAGCGTCTGCAGCGTGTTCACGCGCGTGGCCGCTTCAGCAGCGTCGACCTCCTGGAGATTGCCCAGGTGAGTCGTCAGAATATCTTCTTGCGCCTGCAAGCTTTCCTCAGCCTTGGCAACGCGTTCGGTGTAGATACCAATCGTCGTGCGCTGCTGGGTCAATCCGCTCTGCGCCTTGCCGACATAGGTGTCGGCAACCCGGTCGCCGACGAGCTTGCGGGCATCGGCATCCATGTCCGTGCTCAGGAATTCGACTGACAGAACTGCAGCCAGCGCGAAGTAGCGCATGCCGCTGGTATTGGCATTGGTCGAGCTTTCCACGACTTCGGTCGGCGTGATGCGGCTCTTCATGTTGTCGTTGGAGGCACTGGAGACCGACGTGGTCCAGAAGTCGTCGCCATTCACCGACGGCGTCGTACCCAGAAAGACTTCTTCGATGTGGGTCAGAAACTCAGCCATGTCGGCTTCCGTCATATCCCCTTTGTCATCGAGTCCCTTCGAATCAAGGAAGGCGTCCAGCTCGGCGTTGAAGGCCTGCTTCGCGTCCGACCCCTCGTCGAGGAAATCGCCCAAAGGCTTCACGTCGCTATTGATACCAGCAAATATGTACTCACCGTTAACGGCGGTATTAGCAAATCCTGTAAACCCCGCGAGCGAAGCGCTCATCACGGTGCGGGCCGTGCCGAGGCTGGTCTCGTCGGTCGCGCTGCCGAGCGTGATGATGGCGTTCTGCATGTCGAGCGCCAGCGTGTCCATTTTGGACAGAGCAAGCTCGGCGCTTTCCAGCCGCTGCGTGGCGAGCGACGCCGTATTGTAGAGGGAGTTGATACGCGACAATTCGCGGGTGAGATCCAGCGCGCGCGACGTGCTTGCCCCAAGGGTCGCGCCGATATCGGCATAGCGACCGCTGACCGCTTCCGTGTTTGCGTCCACCAGGTCGCGCTGAGCGCTCGCAATCGAGTTGCGCATGGTGGTCTGGACAGCAAGTGAGGAAATGAATGAGGTCTTCATAATCAGCTCGCAATATCAAGAAGGGCTTGCATCATCTCGTCGACGGTCGACATCAGCTTCGCGCCGGCCTTGTAGGACTGTTCGATGTCGAGAAGCAGCGAAAGTTCTTCGTCCAGGCTGACGCCCGTCGTGCTGGAATAGGCCTCGAAGGCGCGGGTCAGCATGGCATACTTGTTTTCGTCGGCGGTCGTTGCCGAGCTACGCAGCTGCTCGAGCCAGCCGAGCGAGTCCGATGCGAAGGACATGAGATCCGGCGAATCGCCGATCTGCGTCGACGGATCGAACGACATCGGCGCTTCAAGCGCCTCGTTGTATTTGTCCAGCAGATCCGAATAGCTGCTGCCGCCAGGCTGCCCGTCGACCAGATTGACGACGTAGTCCGAACCATTGATGCCGCCATCGCGGATGAGGTCGGCAGAGCCGGTCGGGGGCTGCACGGCCGGGTTCAGCCTCAGCCGCGAGGCAAGTCCGGTGATGACGGCCGAATTGGGAACCGGATTTCCGTCGCCATCGACCTCGACGCCCGTCGGCACTTCGGTCTGCAGGGTGCCGTCAGCACCGAGATAGGTGAAGAGACCGGTCATCGGGTCGAGCGCCGGGTCGGCATCCGGATCCGGATCGGTTTCGGCAAATGCAGTGATCAAGCCGCGCGCGACTTCATCGAGCTGCGTCTGGAAGACCGGGGCGACATCGTCGCGCAGCTGGAGCAGCGCCGGCAGCGAGCCCTTGGCGCTCGTGTCGCCGGACGTACCGGCCTTGAGCTGGACGCCGTCGACATATATCGCGTTGCCGACAGTGCCCGCCTCGTAGGTGGAGGTCGCTGCAAAAGTGACCTTGCGCGGAACAGCCTCGAACAGCGTGACGCCGTCCGAGGTGTAGAGAACCATGTCGTTGTTTTCGCGAACGTAGGACGAAACGCCGACGATCTCGGAAATCTGCTTGAGCAGGGCATCGCGCTCGTCGAGCGCGTCGTTCGGATCGCCGCCGGTCGAGGTCTGGATCTTGACCTTGTTGTTGGCCTCTTCGAACTTGCCGAGCAGCGTGTTGAGATCAGAGACATTCTGCTTGATGTCGTCGTCGGCACGCTTGCGGATCGCCTGCAGATCGTTCGAAGCGTTGTTGAGCGCGGTGACGAGATCCTGGGCGCTGGAGACGACGGCGAGGCCCATCGCATTGTTGTTAGCCTTGCCGACGAAGGCATCCATGCTTTCGCGGAAGGCAGACAGATAGGCGGCAGGCGACGTTTCGTAGTCGTTGCCGCCCATCAGGCTCTTGATTTCCTCGAGGCCGGTCAGCAGCGTGCGCTGGCCGCTGGAGACCGAAGTGCTTTCGATCGTCTGGCGGAAGAGTGGCTGGTTCTGGTCGCGAACGATGTCGCCAATCATCGCGCCGTTGCCGCCGGTGACAACCACGGCAGAACGCCGGACGTAATCCGTGTTCTGCGCGTTGGCGATGTTCTTCGCGGTAACCGACGACTGGGTGCCGGTGTTCGTGAAGATGGACTGCGCCGTAGACAATGCGGAAGTAAGCGACATCGTGTCTTAACCTCTGGAGACTGATTCTCTGAGTTACCGCTTCAGGTTGATGAGAACGTCCATCAAGTCCGAACCGGTCTGGAATACCTTGGAGTTTGCGGTGTAGATGCGCTGCGCCTCGATCATCTCGGTGAGCTCGCTGGCGATATCGACGTTGGAGCTTTCCAGTGCGCCGGAATAGATCTGGCCGAACACGCCTTCCTGCGGGAAGCCGATGGTGACGACACCCGATTCGTTGGTCGGTACGTAGACGTTGCCGTTCTGAGGAAGCAGCTTGTCGATGGCAGGAACCGTGGCGAGGGCAACCTGGTAAATCGCACGGCGGCCGCCATCCTGGTAGACCGCGGTGACGAGACCGTCGGCGCCGATCTCGACATCGGTGATCGGGCTCGGCGCGTTGCCGTTAATGATACCCTTGCCCGGTGTGAAATCGGTGGCGAACTGTGTCATGTCCGATAGATCGATCTCGATGTTCAGCCCTTCGAGCGAGCCATCATCATCCGTGATGTTGATCGACGTCGGAGAAGTGGTGGCGAGCTTGTTGGTATCGGGATCGAACTCCAACGTTACGGTCGACTTGGTTGCGGAGTCCGGATCGCCATCCGCCCCTACATACGGGAAGCCGCCATTGGTGGCCTGGTCCTGACGGTAAACCGTCACTTCCCACGTATTGTCGTCAGTCTTGGTGTAATAGAAGTCATAGAGCACCTTGGCACCGGCATGGTCGTAGCCCGTCAGCGAACTCTTGTTTGTAATCGTCGCACCGGCAACGTTGTCGCTCGGGCGGCTGCCAGCCGGAACGGTTTCCGCATCACGGTCGAGGTTGGCCGGGAAGCTACCGTAGGTCGACGGCGAGGAGACCATGCCGAAATCGTTGATGTTGATCGCTTCGAGGCCGTTGAAGCCGTTGACGACGGCGGCCGGCGGGTTCGAGCCGTAGGGATATCCCATCAGCTGATAGCCGGCAGCGTTCACCAAATAGCCCTCGGAGTTTTTCTGGAAGGAACCGGCGCGGGTCAGAACCGGCGTACCGGCCTGGTCGCTGACGATGAAGAAGCCTTCACCCTGGATGGCGAGGTCGGTCGACGAGGTCGTGTAGCTGATGCCGCCCTGTTCGGAAATGCTGTAGCGAACGTTGGTCTGAACGCCGCCCGAAGTATAGCTGCCGGACGTGGACGGCAGGACCAGAGAGGAGAATGCGGTCGAGGCGCGCTTGTAGCCCACCGTGCTGGAATTGGCGATGTTGTCGCCCACGGTGCTGAGACGGTTGGACTGGGCGTTCATCCCCGACACAGCCGTCTTCATCGAACCGAAAATGCTCATCTGGAAAATCTCCTAATTTGGCTGATCCGGAACCTAAGGGGCGGGCCTTGCGTGAAGCTGGCTGTCCGATCAGTTCCGCCTTTGCAAAAAAGAAAGGCCGCCCTAGTCGGCGGCCTTGTCTGGCGGAGTATGAGCCTCTCAGCTCCAGTCGATGCAGTAGCCAAGGAAGCGCTTGGAATCGACCGGGTCAAAACCGAGCTTCTTGCGCAGTTTCTTGCGCAGCTTGCTGATGTGGCTTTCCACCACGTTCTCCTCGACCTCTTCGTCGAAGATGCCGTAGATCGCGTTGAAGATCTGCGTCTTCGACACGCGGCGACCGCGGTTGGCGACCAGATATTCCAGGATGCGGCGCTCGCGGCGCGGCAGCGCAAAGGTGTCGCCATCGATCTCGGGATCACGACCGTCGGAGAAGACGCGGATCGAGCCGATATCGGTGAAGTTCGAAATCGCCTTCAGGCGGCGACGGATCGCCGCTGCACGCGCCAGGATTTCACGGGGGTGAACCGGCTTGCGCACGACGTCATCGACGCCGCTGTCGAAAAACGCGAGCGTCGCTTCCAGCGAAGGCTGATCGCTCACCGCGATGACCGGCGCCATCGAACGGTCGCGGATCGCCCGCGGCAGTTCGAGCGAACGCTCGCCCTGGCCGATCAGGAATGCCTCGACCGCAGCGATGTCGGAGTCGGCTGCCGACTCCACCCACTCGCTGAATTCCCGCGGGTCGAATCCTGTGGAAGGAATGCCCTCGCGCCCAAATAGGGATGTATATCCGTCTTTAACGAGCTCTCGCTCATCAACCACTACGATCATTCGTCCGCCTCCGAATCAGTTGTGGTGCCTCGATGGCTCTATGGGTACGAATCGGAGGAATCTGGCGCAAGCTATGCAAAGTTAACCAAACAAATTAATAGTTGATTAACCTTTAGGCAGCGATTTGCACTACATCTAGTGGGTCTGAGCGGATTTCGGAATATTATCTCGTGGAAAAGTTAACGGGTTTTGGATGAGGGCTTGCCTGCCCAAATTTCTGCAACTTTTCGCCACATGCAATCATGCGATTCTTTTTGAGTTGTCAATACAACCCAGAATAGATCACGCTTGACAGAATTGTGACGCGTTTCGCGTCCAGCTTCCATAACCGGTTGCGACAAGATTGGCGATTACGCGACATACATATCGCTTCTGAGCGGGGTCGTTGTTCGGTCCGGCGTGGTATCTTGCTACCGCCATCGTCCAGGTATCATGCCTGTCGTGGAGCGATCTCAAGAACTTCGCGGCGTATTCCACATTCAGCCGCGGATCGAACATCTCCTGGGCGGAGGAGAAATTCTCACCGTGGAAGTGGTGGTTGATCTGCATGCAGCCGATGTCGATCAGCTTGGCTCCCCGTTGCTTGGCGGCGCCGAAGGTGGCCATTGCGTCCCCAATCGAAGCGGCAAAATAGGCCTTGCCTTCGATGTTCATCGCCAGCGGGCTGAGACTGCCCTTGCGACCTGTTTCCGTCAGACCGACCGAATAGAGTATTCCCTCCGGTATTCCGTATTTCGCGGCGGCCGCCTGGATCTCCCGTTCGCAGGCCCCGGGATTGACCGGAGTGCGAGATTCCGCCTTAGGCACCGAGGCCGATCGAGGTGTGGCCTTGGGCGTCGACGGAGCCTGGGGAGCACTGTTGCCAGCACCCCAGGATCCAGCGGAAAAGAGAGAAGCAGATCGGGCGTTAGAGATAGAGCTGGCCAGAGCGAGCGCCGCCAGAAGCGGGAGCAGCCTGGTTTTCCTGAGCGCCTTCATTGCCGTTTCCTGCTGCCTGTTGGGAGAACTGGCGACCGTCGGCATTTTCCTGCCCGCGACCGGCGCCGCCCTGCTTTTCACCCTGTGCCGACGCCTGCTGGCCGTTCTGCTGGTTGTTGCTGGTGGCGTCGCTATCGGCGGTCGGTGCGATGCTGATCGTCACCTGATCGACCGCGAAGCCCTGCGACCGCAGGGCGTCGAGAATGCCGCCGCTGTCATCCGACAGCTGACGGTAGGCGGCGCGTGTTTCCACCGTCAGGTGGACGTTGAGCTGCTCGCCCTGGAGGCGAAGCATGGCCGTCACGGAACCGAGATCGTGCGGGGTCATCTGCAGCTTCAGCGTATTGACGACGCCACCAGTCGTGTTCTGAGCGGCAACGTTCTGCGAAGAGCTCGTCGACTGCATGGCGGAAACCCATTCGCTGTCACCCGACAGCGCCGAGGTTAGGGCCGAGGCGTTTGGGGCAAGGCCGAGGAAGCGGCGCGAATCGAGCACGTTGATGGTCTCCGCCTGTCCGCCGGCCGCACCGCGGGCATCTACCTGCTCGCTGCGGCCGTCGCCGACGCGCATATCCATGCTCTGGCGCTCACCCTTGGCATCCTGGAAACGGAAGAGCCGGTCCTGTTCAGTCTTGACTTCTGTGCCCGGTACCGGCGTTGCATCAGTATCCGCCGACATGCTCGACAGGGCGCTGATTGCGGAGCTCACTTCGGACTTGCCGCGTATGGCGTCGCCATCGGCCTTACCCTGCTTGCCGGAGACAACCTGCCCCCTCTGCGCGGGGACCATTCCTTCGGCTGACGCTGCGGCGCCATGGCCGTTCAACAGCGAGAGGATATCGCTGAGTTCGAGATCGCCGTCGTCCCGGGAGAGCAGCTTGTCGAGATCGACGTCGTCGGCCTCGGTGCCGTCCTTGCCTTCCAGCGCGTCCGCCTTGGCGGTCAAGGCCTTGGCCGCCGCCAGGGCATCCCTTAGCTTCTTTTCGCCGGCGGTCAGTTCGCGCATTGTTTCCTTGCCCAGGGCGTCCTTGACCGAAACCTGCTGCTCCTGCTGCAGGAAGGCGGACTGCTCCTGGATCGTCGGCTTGCGAAGCGATTCGGGGCGGATGTCGATGATCGGCTTCGGCTTGGCTGCTACTTCATCCGCAGCCGCGGCGTCCTGGCCGGCGGCGTCTCCGTCACCGGCTGCCTGCCTTGCGCCCGACTTGCTGCCGACAGCGTCCTGGTCGAATTCGGACATGGCGTTGGAAAAGCCCTCGCCACTGTCCGCGCCCTTCTTGCCCGTCGAGGAGAGATTCGAGGAGACCGCCGCATCCGCAGCGTTGGTGCCTACAATATTCATCATGGGGACGCAGTCTCCTCCTTCAGCAACTCATCAAGGGCATCGAGCTTAGAGCGACCGCCGTCAACGAATGTCTTGAAGGCCGGATCGAACGAAGCCTGGGATCCGGCAACCGGATCATTGGCATTGGGGCTAGTTCCGGCAATTTCATTTCCGGTCGAAGCGGATGAGGATCCCGCCTGGGTGGTATCGTCTAGATTGACCGGAGATTCTTGCGCGAGGCTGTCGGCCTCCGGTTTGGCGATGACTTGGCTCGCAACGGCCTTGGCGGCCTGCAAAAGCGCCCGATCGCGCTCGGAAAGATTTTCTTCGGGAATGGCTGAAATGGCATCCATGGCCGATCCGACGGCGCTGGTCGAAATATCGGCCACGCCGCCATAGAGCCTGGCCATCGAGCCTGGCGTATCCGACGGATTGCCGGCAAGCGCCTCGGCCTTGGCCGATGCGAGCCGCGCCAGCGCCGCATTGCCCCTGATAGCGGCCGCGCGCGCGATCCGCAGGAACACTTCCCTGCGCCTGTCGACGTCCATGAATTCGACCGTGCCGTCGATATCCGCCTCGGTGATCTGGCCGAAATGCCCGACCACGAGATCGACGAAGAAATCAGCGAACTGGCTGGCATAGGGCGAATGGACGAAGCGACGCGCATACTGGCGCGAATAGAGCAGGCCTTCGGGCACCATGTTGGCCTCGACCGCAATCGCGACCGAGCGGCGCAGGGCCGCCTCCTCGATGATCGTACCCGGCGCGGTCAGTCGCGCCCAGTCGTAATGCACCAGTGCGGCCTTCGGGTCCCGGCTGACGGCCACATTGCCGCTGACGAGCGCGAGATAGGGGCCAATCTTCTGGTCGCGATATTCCTCGGCCATCTCCGCAAGGTTTTTCGCCGCGAGATTGCCTTTTCCGCTCAGATATTTGCGCAGGCCATCCGCCACGCGACTGTCGAAATGACCGGCAACGTCGCGCGATGCAAGATATTCGAGCGTCGCGGGATTGCCCCCGCTCATCGCGTAGATCATCGCCGCGTCGACGTTACGGGGATCCTCGAAGACGGAGGCGTTGGCGGTTCTCAGGCGCTTGTCCAGCGTCGCCAGCATGAAACGCTGCATCTCGCCGGCCGAATGATCGCCCTGCACCACCGTATCCTGGACGAACTGGAGCGAGCGAAGCATGGCATAAGGCGCCAGATCGACGGAATCGTCCGCGATGACCGAGGCCGGCGCCGCCACGGTGCATAGGAGGCCCGCGGCCAGGATGGACCGTATCCTCTTAGCCCTCATGGTCAGCTCTCGTCCGCCTGCAGCAGGATCTCGATGCGGCGGTTGCCGTCGGCGAACGGATCGTCCGGCACCTGAAGTCGTCGGTCTGCAAAACCGGAAACCTGCTTGATGCGATCTTCCGCCAATCCGCCATGGACCAGCATGTAATAGGCGCTGTGGGCGCGGGACATGGACAGGCGCCAGTTATCGTTGCCGCCGCCCTTGAACTGCCGTCCGTCCGTATGGCCGCGAATGACGATATCGCCCTTCTTTTCCTTCAGGACCTGGCCGATCTTCTCCATGGCAAGCACCATGTCCTGCCGCGGCACGGCCGAACCGACATTGAACATCGGGTCTTCGGTCTGGTCAGAAATGGTGATCAGCACGCCGCCTTCAGCCGGAGTAACGATCAATCCTTCCGTCAGCTTGCCGGGCACGCCGGACAGCTGCTTTTCGAGCTCATCGCGCAGATTGTCGGCATCCACCTGGGCTTCCGCTTCCGCGGGCTTGCCCTCAACCGTATTCTCGCTGTCGGTAGGTTTGCCCTCGGCGGTCTTGTTCGTCTCGGACGACTTCCCTTCGGCGGCTTCAGGCTTCGACGGCACGGCAAGCGCAACCTCAGTGGCCTCTTCCGGCGATTTCTCGGCCGTTGGCAATGCGGTCTCCTGCGCCAGCGGATCCTGGCTCGGATCAACCTTGACTGCCTGGGATGGGCCTTCGGCGCGGGTCACCTGGATCTGCTTCGTCCAGAAATCCGGATCGAACGGGTCGCGATAGGCCTCACCGCCATCGGCGCCGGTCGCCGGGCCGGAATCGCTCGCCCCGCCCTCGCCCTTGGCGCTGACATTGGCCTGCTGGCCGACTTCCTGGGCGATCTCTGCCAGGACGGAATAAGGATTCTCGAAGAAATCGGCCTCGGAATAATTGGTCTCGTCGCCGGAAGTCGAGGTCATGTCCTCGCCGGTCGCAGCAGCCGAACCGACGACGGAGCCTTCGCCCTTCACCTTGGACTGGGCGCTTTCCTCCTCGCCCTCGGCCTGGTCGACGGGCTTTTCCAGCCCCTTCTTCGCCGGCGTTTCGTCCGACAGCTTGATGGGATTGAAATAGCTCGCCATCGAGGCCTTGGTTTCCTCGTTGGCGGCATTGACCAGCCACATGACGAGGAAGAATGCCATCATCGCGGTCATGAAGTCGGCATAGGCGATTTTCCACGCGCCACCATGCGCGCCATCGTCATGGCCGCCGCCGTGACGCTTGACGATGATGATCTCGTTCTTGCCGTGGTGGTGATTTTCGCCTTCGCTCATCCCAGCACTTTCTTCAGACTTGCGGACCATGCCGACATACGGGTGACGAGCGACGCATCACCGAGTTCAACGGTGAGGTCGACATCGTCGGATTCGACATGCCGGATGACAGTCGCGTTATCACCAAGGCGCGTACGCAGCGCCTCGAACATCGGTGTCGGCCCGCGCACGGTTACCGCGTTGACCTCGCCCTCAATGATCGCCGCCTTGATAAGGTCGGCGAGATCGGCCGTGGCCTTGGCTGCAACGGCGTCCTCCACCAGCGGCGCGAGCACGCGCGCCGTCTGTTCCGCAACTTCCTGCGCGGTCGCGGTGGCGAAAGCCTCGACACGGGCCGCGATAGTCGCGGCAAGTTCGCCTTCCAGCCTCTCCTTCAGCGCCGCCATCTCGGTCTCGTGGGCCTCGACGAGCGCTGCCCGGTCCGCGGCCCAGCGCTGCTCCCATTCGTCGGCCGCTTCCTGTTTGCCCCTGGCAAGGGCATCGGCGCGCTCGGCCTCGATATCGACCGGCTCTTCGGCCGGCAACGCCAGGACATCGCTCAGGTCGGGCGCGAACATATCGAGCTCGTCGTCCATGACAGGCGGAGGCGGCGGGGCGCCGAAATCCTTCAGGTAGCGGGCAATCGACGCGCTCATCGGCATGCTCCGTTCTCTGCCGATCCGCCGGCGAGACGCGCCTGCAGACGGGCGCACCCTCCGTGCCGATCATTGGAACCTTGCAGCGTCTTCGCCATCATAGCCTTGTCCTGAAACCGTTTCGCGATCCGCCGGACGACGGACCGGATCATCCCATGTTCAGCGAAACGCTAGACCGGTAAACTTGCGCGAGGATGAAGGCGGAGCCCGCAGGCGCTCTGCGGACTGCCAACGCTTGATATTCGCGCGGCCGTTCGACCTTACTGCTGGAACAGCTGGAGAATGTTCTCGGCGTTGCTGTTGGCGATCGACAGGGACTGGATGCCAAGCTGCTGCTGGGTCTGCAGCGCCTTGAGCCTGGTCGATTCCTCGTTCATGTCCGCATCCACAAGACGGCCGACCCCCTTGTCGATAACGTCCGTCAGCGAAGCGACGAAATCCTCCTGCAGGTCGATACGGCTCTGGATGGAGCCGAGACTGGAGGCGGCGCTGGTCATGGCGAGAAGCTGCTTGTCGACGAAGCTCTCGATGATGTCGAGCACGTCCTCTTCGGTCGAGATCGGCTCGACCGCATCGTCCGGATCGAGATTGGCGGCATTGTTGATCTCGGTCAGGTAATCGCTGAGCTTGTTGATATCGAGATTGAAGACGGAGAAGCTGAGCCGGGTTTCGGGATTCTCCGGATCGAGCTGGGCCTGCTTGTCGAGAATGGCCTGATTGCCGCCGCTCAGATCGAAAAGAACCGTCGATTCGTCGAGAACATAGTCGACCGTCTGAACCTGGACTGCTCCCTGGGCCGTACGCGTGAAGGACGCCACTACCTCCTTGGTCACCGGCGTCAGTTCGGCGACCACATCCGGATCATCCGGGTCGCCGCCATCGCTGATCTTGTCCTGCAGCCAGTTCTCGCCGGAGAAGGCGGCGGAATCGGAAATGCTCTTCAGCTGCGCCTGCAACTGGGTGATTTCTTCCTGGATCTTGTTGCGGTTGGAGCCGACGCCGTAGGCAGCAACGAGCTTGGTCTTGATTTCGGTGACGGTCTCGATGGCGCTCTGCATGCCGGCATAGGCAGTATCCACCTTCGCGGCGCCAAGCCCCAGGGCGTCCTGGACCGTGGACAGTGCCTGGTTGTCGGAACGCATCGTCGTCGCGATCGACCAGTAGGCAGCATTGTCGGCGGCGGTTTCGACCCGAGCACCGGAGGATACGCGCGCCTGCGTCGTTTCAAGGGTGCGATCGATCGCGCGTAGGGTCTGCAGGGCAGCCATGGCCGCGCTGTTGGTGAGAATACTGGTCATCGCTGGCCGTGCCTCAGTCAGAATGTCTGGAAAATCCGGGATGGGTCACAGGAACAGCAAGAGGCCTCATGCCGGTCGCACGTTAAACTTGGGCAACCTTGCCGTTCTTAACAAATCATTAACGTTCATTAACAGATGGATTTGCAGTCTTACAAGTCGTAATCCGGCTTCCAGGCGCCTGATGACTGTGGTGCGGCAGGGTTCGCGCAAGCTTTACTTCCCCCGCACCAGCAACGGGAATGTCGGCCCCGGTGACATCTGTAACCTGTCGCAACTTGCCGTTAACCGAATTTTAACTAGCCATTACTAGCTTGCAGGTAATCGAGCGTGTCCGCCGGAAATCGCTTCTGCCTTCAGGCAGTAAATTTCCGAGATGCGACGGCTCGCAAAAAGGCGCAAGGATCGGCGTTCACCAACTCCGATGCATGATGTTTCTTCACGCGCAGGCTCATGTCGGGCCATGTTTCCAAAAGAATTTGACGTGCCGTTTCGGTTCAGGCTTCCGGGATTGAGTTTATCCAGGGCTGATCCTTCCGAATTCGGCGAATGCCAATAAATTTTGTGGTGCGGGCGGAGAAACATAGCTGTGACCTCTATTTCCTCTATGACGCTTGCCCAGGTTCGTGCGCTGACGACCGACGAGATCGGCGCGCTGACGACAACTCAGATGTCAGAGTTCTCGCGTAGCCAGATAGGCGTGCTGAGCGCCAAGCAGGTGGCGGCGCTCTCGACCCAGAACGTTTCGGGCATGAGCAGCACCCAGCTCAGCGCCGTCAAGACCAGCGCGATCATCGGCCTGACCGCCGAGCAGATCGGTGCCCTGTCTGCCACGCAGATCGAAAAGCTTTCCTCCGCCCAGGTCGGCGTCCTTCATGTCGATCAACTTTCCGCCTTCAGCGCGGAACAGGTCGGCGCGCTGACGTCGCTGCAGATCCGCGCGCTCAGCTCGTCCGATTTTGCGGCCTTCTCGAGTGAAGATCTCGCGACCTTCACAGAAGGCGAAATTGCAGCAATTGGCAGCACCGCTATTCGCGGCCTTTCCGACGACCTCATCGAAGGCCTTTCCGAAGCGCAGGTTCAGGCGCTGACATCCCGCCAGATCGCCGCCTTCAGCACCGAACAGGTTGCCGTTCTCACCGCCGCCCATCTCGACAGCCTGACGCCCGCGCAGATCGGCAGCTTCTCTTCCCGCCAGATCGGCGGTCTCAGCCTCGAAGCCTTCTCGCCCACTCAGGCGGCCGCCCTGTCGACGGGTTTAATCGCCGCACTCAAGAGCGCCGATGTCGCCGCACTCAGCCAGGAGCAGGTCGGCGCGCTGACCGAAAAGCAGATTGCCGCCCTGAAGTCGGATGCCATACGCGGCCTCGAAGAGGAAGACATCGCCTCCCTCACGTCTGAAAAGATCGAGGCTCTGGGAACCAACGGACTGCGCGGTCTCACGGCAGAGCAGATCGCCGGGTTTTCCGATACGCAGGTCAAAGCAATCAGCACCAAGCAGATCAGCGTTCTGTCAAATGCGCAGATCGGTTCCCTGATATCGACCAATATGAGCGCGATGTCCGAGGGGCAGATCGGTGCACTGACGGCGCGTCAGCTGACCGGAACAGACTTGTCCGCATTCGAGGATACCGACATTGCAGCACTGTCGACCCGCGTCATCGCGGCCTTCAAGAGCGCCGATATCGCAGCCCTGAGTTCCGAGCAGATCGGCGGCCTAACGGACAAGCAGCTTGGTGCACTGACCAGGATCGGCATGGGGGGCCTTCAGGGCGAAGACATCACCGCGATTGCGCCGGATAAGCTCAAGCTTGTCAACAAGACCTCGATTACCGGCCTTTCGACTGCCAATATCCTCCTGCTGTCGAACGAACAGGTCGGCGCCTTGACCAGCCTGCAGATTGCAGCGCTCAGCACCGAGCAGGTGGCGACACTGACGGCTGCGCATATGGACAATCTGAGCGAAGAACAGCTCAAGTCCCTGAAGCCCAGCCAGGCTTCGGCCATCGATATCGAAGCGCTCGGCGATGAGAAGATCACGGCCCTGTCCGATGACGTGATCTCGGCTCTCAGGAGCAACCAGATCGCCGCCATGTCCGAAGAGCAAGCTGAGGCGCTCACCGAGAGCCAGGTCGCCGCCCTCTCCGCCACCGGCATCCGCGGGCTGACGCCCGACCAGATCAAGACATTCACCCCGACCGAGATCTCACTGCTCGATCGCCGCGCCGTTCTAGCCCTTTCCGAAGACGTCGTCGCGGGAATGACCGATGATCAGGTCAAGTCGCTGACCTCCGTCCAGCTTTCTGCCATGTCGAGCGCGCAGATTGCGGCCTTCACGCCGGCTCAAACCTCGGTCCTGACCGTGACGCAGCTGGCGGACTTCGGAGCCAAGCAGGCCCAGGGCCTCAACATCACGGCACTTGAGACCGTACAGATCGCAGCTCTTTCGACGAAGGCGATCGCCGGTCTGCAGGCGAGCCAGATCACCGCCCTCAGCGAGGAACAGGCTACCGCGCTCACCACGATCCAGATCGCGGCGCTTACGGCCGCGGAACTGCATGCACTCGATGCCGAAAACCTGGCGACGTTCGAACCGGACGAAATCGCGGCGATCAGCACTCGCGCCATTAGCGGTATCTCCAACGAAGCGATCGCTGAACTGTCCAACGAACAGTTGCTGGCGCTGACAGAGGACCAGATCGGCAAGCTCTCGAGCCTGCAGGTTGGAGCGCTACAGGCAGATCAGCTCGAGGCGATGGAACCCGAGCAGATCGGCTGGCTGTCCTCCCGCCAGGCCAAGGCTCTCGACGTCGCGGCACTTTCCACGCTGCAGATCGCGGCTTTCTCGACGAGCCTCGTCAGCGCCCTGACGAGCAGCCAGATGGCGTCGCTCACGAGCGAACAGCTCGGCGCCTTTACCGACGAGCATCTCGGAGCCCTCAAGCTCGACGCCGTTTCAGGCATCACGACGGACAACATCGCCGGTCTTTCCGCCGAATCATTGTCTCAGATCAGCACGAGATCGATCAGCGCCCTGTCGACCGCCGCAGTGCAGGTGTTGAACGACGAGCAGGTACAGGCCCTGACATCCGACCAGATCACCAAGATGCGGGCAGACCAGATCGGTGCGCTTTCTGTAGCGCAGGTCACCCTGCTCGATTCCGAACAGATCGGAGCCCTCAGCTCTGCCCAGATCGCAGCCATGCTGATGGAGGAGATCGCAACCTTTACTACGGACGAGATTGCCGCAATCAACAGCCGAGCGATCAAAGGACTTGCGACAGAAGACTTTTCCGCGCTTGAACTTGAGCAACTGGATGCCTTTACCGGCGAACAGATCAAAGCAATGACCGGCGCTCAGGTGAATGCCGTTGTTTCTGCTTACCTCGAGTACGAAAACGTCTAGAAACAAGAATAAATAGGCCGGTATTAAATGATTTTAAACACTTAGGCACAATAATCCGATCGAAAGCAAAGGCCATGTACTTAAGGCAACCCTGAATGAGACAGGAATGCCGGTTTCAAACGAGTAGATGGAACTTACTTTCTAAGGCGCGGGAAACAGAGAAATCACCTCTCTGCATGCATGAAGCCATTCCGATGCGCTGGCTCACGGGAGCCATGTCTCACCCAGCTTTGTCTTCTTTTCGTCAATGACGCTCCAGGTCGCGTGATGCGGCCTTTGGCTCCAGCGACCTGAGACGACGTTTCATTCTTTCCCTATTGGAGATTTCCATGGCTCTCGACGCATTCATCAGCAACATTTCCGCAACGCAGGTCAAGTCGCTCAGCAACACCACTATCGGTCAGCTGGTCTCGGAAGATGCCGTAACGGCACTGGGCAAGCACGGAGCTTCCCTCTCGTCTGGACAGGTTGGCGCCCTCAACCAGAGCGTCGTCAACACCTTCGACTTCACCTACGTATCGTCCAAGTCGGCCGCAGGCCTGACCGCCACGCAGATCGACGCACTGACGTCGATGACCAATCTCAACTCAGAAGTTGTAAAGGGCCTTTCGGCGGCAGCCGTCGGATCGCTCAGCACGGCGCAGCTTACGACACTTGGCACAGATGCAGACGATACTGACGACGTTCCTGCTCTTCTCGCGTCCCTTAGCGCGAAGCAGGTCCAGTCGCTGGACGTCACCCAGCTGGACGCACCCGTCCTCCTCTCGCTGAATGCCGATCAGGTCAAGGGCCTCTCCACCACGCAGATGGGCCAGCTGACCGGTGCTCAACTCGCTGGCATCGACGACGATCTGGGCGCGCTGACGTCCACCCAGCTGAAGGCGCTCAGCAACAACACGATTGCCAGCCTCGGAAACGACGCACTTGCTTCCCTCGATACGGCCGCTCTCAAGGGCTTGGAAGCTGATGACTTCCTGGCACTCACCGACGTCCAGCTGGATGCGCTCTTCGGTCTCAATACTCTCACTGATACGTCGAGCGACGAAGAAGTCAAAGCCGTCCAGGATCGCGTACAGTCTGTCAACGCGGAGTGGGTCACCGCTGCCTATCTCGAAACCAGCCGGGCTGGTACCGGCGCATAATATTAGGCGCTATCAGTTGCTTGCATGAGAGGGCGGTGCTTCGGCACCGCCCTTTGTACATTTCCGGACCGGCTCTCAATTCCTGCCAGCCTGGCACAAGTCGCCCGCTGCATGATCGCGCGCGCATCCCGCCGCGATCAGGCGGGCTTGGATCATCGGCTGGGAACTGGCATGAACATCACCAACAAACCGAACGAGGCTGCCGCCGCGACGCTGGCCAGCCTTCATCATCGGGCAAAGACGCAGCAGTCCTCGATCGCCGAAGTCATCAAGATGGTCGAACAGCTCAATGCTGCCGGCCTGCGGGCAGAGGCATCCGATCTCTACAAGACCTGGATCGCCTATAACGAAGACAACCCGCTGATCCATGTCGCGTATTTCAATTATTCCGTGGTCCTGAGGAATGCGGGCGACCTGCCGGCTTCGATGCAGGCGCTGCAGATGGCATTGAAGATCGACCCTGCTTTCGGACCTGCCCATATCAATCTCGGCCGCAATTTCGAAGACAGCAACCTACCTGGTCGCGCCGTCACCCAATGGAAAGCATTCGCGACGCTGACCGAAGATATTACGGCGGACCGTGTCGGCCACCGCCTGATGGTCTTGCAACATATCGGCCGCGTTCTTGAGGATGGTGGCAGCCTGGACGGAGCGGAGAACTTTCTCTGGCAGGCAATGGAGCTTGCGCCGCACAAGCCGGAGGCGGGACAGCACTGGATCGGCATTCGTCAGCAGCAATGCAAGTGGCCGGTGCTGACACCGTCGAGCCATGTGACGGGACGGCAGATGGTGGAAAGCTTCTCGCCGATGACGCTCGGCTGCTATTCCGACGATCCCATCTTCCAGATGGCCAGGGCCTATCGTTATCACAAGACGCTGGTCGGCCGCCCGGATACGAGCGGCGTGGCACGCAAGCCGGTCCGGTCAAAGATCGGCACCGAGAAGCGCCTTCGCGTCGGCTATGTTTCATCGGACCTGCGAGAGCACGCGGTCGGCTTCGCGCTCTGCGAGATGCTGGAACTGCACGACAAGTCGCGCGTCGAGGTCTTCGCCTATTATTGCGGCGTCGCCCGCAAGAACGACAGGACGCATGACCGTATCCGTGCCGCGGTCGATACCTGGCGTGATATCGGCCCGCTCACCGACGAACAGGCGGCCGCGCAGATAATCGAGGACGAAATCGACGTCCTCATCGACGTCAACGGCTATACCAAGGAAGCCCGCGCCAAGATCTTCGCCTATCGTCCGGCACCGGCGATCGTCAATTTCTGCGGTTATCCCGGCACGACTGCCAGCCCCTATCATCAGTACATGATCAGCGACGCGGTGATCGTGCCGCCGGAAAACGAGATCTACTATACGGAAAAGGTCCTGCGGATTGCCTGCGACCAGCCTGTCGACCGCAAGCGCGAAATTGCCGAACGGTCGACGCGGGCTGAAGCCGGCCTGCCGGAGGATGCCTTCGTTTATGCCTGCTTCAACGGCACGCAGAAGGTAACGGAGCGCTGCTTTGCCCGCTGGATGACGATCCTGAAGGCGACGCCGGGCAGCATTCTCTGGCTGCTGTCGGAAAACGCCACGGTCGAACAGCATCTTCGTGACCTGGCGGAGCAGGCCGGTGTTGAGCCCGCAAGGCTGGTCTTCGCCCAGAAGACCCCGAACCCGAAACATCTGGCCCGCATCGCGCTGGCCGACCTCTTCCTCGATACCTTCCCCTATGGCGCCCATTCGACGGCAGCCGATGCGATCACGATGGGCCTTCCGGTGCTGACCATTGCTGGCCGGAGTTTTCCCGCCCGTTTCTGCGCCAGCATCGTTGCTGCGGCAGGCATCCCGGAGCTGATCTGCGCCACGCCGGAAGACTATGTCGCCCGCGCCGTCACCTTCGCGCGCGACCGGGAAAGCCTCGCCAAGGTCCGGCGTTCGCTTGCCGACCAGAGGGAGACCTCCGTGCTGCGCGACATTCCCGGCCTCGCCCGCCGACTCGAGGAGCTCTACTGGCAGATCCAGGGCGAGGCGGAGCGCGATGAAATGCCGGTGCCCGACCTGCGCAATCTCGACATCTATTACGAGATCGGTGCCGAGCTGGTGCTCGAAAACATCGAATTCGAAGACAACGCGGCCTGCCGTCAGCGCTATCGCGACAAGCTTGCCAAATGGAACGAATACGAGCCGATCAACCCCGACAACCGTCTGTGGCCGCAGAGCCCGGATTGATTGCATTCGAGAGGAGGTCAGGTCAAATGAAGCAGGACATTCTCATCGTCGGCGCGGGTCTCTCGGGCGCAGTCATCGGGCAAGAACTGGCGCAGGCGGGACACAGAATCTCGATCGTCGATGCCCGCGATCATATCGCCGGCAATTGCCATACCGAACGGGATCCCGAAACCGGCGTCATGGTGCACGTCTACGGGCCGCATATATTTCACACCGACGACCGGGAGGTATGGGACTATGTCAATCGCTTCGAGACATTCCTGCCCTACCAGAACCGGGTGAAGACCTCGAGCGGCGGCAAGGTGTTCTCCCTGCCCGTCAACTTGCATACGATCAACCAGTTCTTCGGCAGGACCATGCGGCCCGACGAGGCGCGGGCCTTTATCGAGCAACTTGCCGACAGCACGATCGAAGATCCCCAGACCTTCGAGGAACAGGCGTTGCGCTTTGTCGGACGTGATCTCTACGAAGCATTCTTCAAGGGCTATACGACAAAGCAATGGGGCTGCTCGCCGACCGCGCTGCCGGCCTCCATCCTGAAACGGCTTCCCCTCCGCTTCAACTACGACGACAACTACTTCTACCACCGGTACCAGGGCATGCCGGAGGGCGGCTATACACAGATGGTTGCGCAGATGCTCGACCATCCGAATATCACCGTGGAACTCAACACCCGTTTCGCCCGCAGTCAGAAGACGGAGTATGACCACGTCTTCTACTCAGGACCGATCGACGGTTACTTCGGCTATGATGCCGGCCGGCTCGGCTATCGCACGTTGGATTTCGAGCGTTTCACCTATGACGGCGACTACCAGGGCTGCGCGGTGATGAACTATGGCGACGCGACCATCCCCTATACGCGGGTGACCGAGCATAAGCATTTCGCGCCATGGGAAAGCCACGAGAAATCAGTCTGCTACCGGGAATTTTCGCGCGAATGCGGACCGGACGACATACCCTACTATCCTATCCGGCTGGTGGAGGAGAAATCGCTGCTGACCGATTATCTCGACCGCGCGCGGGAGGAAGACCGGGTAAGCTTTGTCGGGCGGCTCGGCACCTATCGTTATCTCGACATGGACGTCACCATCCGGGAAGCGCTCGATACCGCCCGCGCCTTTCTTGCTCGGCCCGAGACCGCGACGGCAAGCAGGATATCCGAGCTGGTTCCTGCCTGAGCGTACGTCGCCCCCTGCCCTGCCTTTCCTTTTGATAAAACTGGAAAAACCGCGCTCGTGAGAGCGCGGCTTCTTCCAAAACTATCTGTCGTGTCAGAGCGGGACGAAACCGCTCCAGCCAAAGAGCGTCGCTTACTGACGGAAGAGCGACAGGATGTTTTCGGAATTGGTGTTGGCGATGGAGAGCGACTGGATCGCCAGCTGCTGCTGCGTCTGTAGAGCCTTCAGGCGGGTCGATTCCTCGTTCATGTCGGCATCGACCAGGCGGCCGATACCGCTGTCGATCGAGTCGGTCAGCTTGGAGATGAAGTCCTCCTGCATGCCGATGCGCATCGAGACCGAACCGAGGTCAGCGGTGGAGCTGGTGATCGCCTGGAGCTGGTTCTCGACGAACTGGATCATCGCGTCGAGACCCGCATTTTCCGTCAGGCCGTTCTGCGTCAGGTCGGTGGTGATGTCGAGATCGGAGACGGAGTAGTCGAGCTGGGTGGCAAGCTGCTCGTCGGCTTCGTCGAGGAAGATCTCATTGCCGGCGCCATCGAGGCCGATAGACGCGCTGTCGCCGCCGTCATCGGTCACCTTGACGTAGGTATCCGTGCCGATCTTGTAGTAGGTGCCGTCGGTTGCAACGCCGTCGGCATCCGTCAGTTCGACGAGACCGGTGTCGGGGTCGACCGCGAAGTTGGCGGCATCGTCGACGCTGTTCTTCAGCTGGGATTCGCTGTAGGTCTTGGCGGCAACGGCGGCAGTCGTCTGCGGATCGGCAGCGGTGTTGGTGACGTCGAACAGCTTGTAGGAGCCGGTTTCGGAATAGTAGGCCATCTGGTCGAGAATACCGGTATTGCCGACGGTGTCGTAAAGAACGTTCTGGCGGCTCAGCGGAATGTCGATCGTCTGGACCGAGACGTTGCCGCTCGAAGTACGGGTGAACGAGCCGACGACCTGCTTGGTCACGGTCGTTACATTGCCGGCGCCGTCGCTGATCGCGGCCTGAAGCCAGTTCTCGCCGGAGAACGAGGCGGATTCGGCAACGCTCTTCAGCTGGTCCTGGAGCTGGCTGATTTCTTCCTGGATCTTGGTCTTGTCGACACCGGCTTCGCGGGCAGCGACGAGCTTGTTCTTGATTTCCGTGACCACGTCGACGGCGCTTTCCATCGCGGCGTAAGCGGTATCGACCTTTGCGGCGCCGAGACCGAGTGCGTCCTGGACTGCCGAAAGCGCGCCGTTGTCGGAACGCATGGTGGTCGCGATCGACCAGTAGGCGGCATTATCAGATGCAGTGCCGACGCGCAGGCCGGAGGAAACGCGCGCCTGGGTGTCTTCCATCTTGTCGTCAAGCGAGCGGAGGGTCTGCAGGGCGGCCATTGCCGCGGTATTCGTCAAAATGCTGGTCATTGAAATTGCCCCTATTTTGGCTGAGGGAAAAGGGACATCCCGGCTTAAGCGGGGAACGATGGCCAGGCCTGATGCCGTTAACCTCTTTTTCGTCTTGGTTAACCCATCGTTGCGATGGGCCCAGTTAAGTCAGGAATGGTTAACAGATGTTAAACGCGATTTACCAAAGTTAACAAAAATCCAACACGACGACCAAAAAAGCGAACAACGAAAAAGGCCGCGCCAGAGGCGCGGCCTTTCCCTTTGTTTCAAGGCTGATCCGATTAACGGAAGAGCGTGAGGATGTTTTCCGAAGCCGAGTTGGCGATCGACAGAGCCTGGATACCGAGCTGCTGCTGCGTCTGCAGAGCCTTCAGGCGGGTCGATTCTTCGTTCATGTCGGCATCGACGAGGCGGCCAACACCAGAGTCGATCGAGTCGGAGAGCTTCGTGACGAAGTCTTCCTGGAGGCCGAGGCGCATGGAGACCGAACCCATGTCGGCAGCGGCGCTGGTGGCGGCTTCGAGCTGCTGGTCGACGAAGGAGATCATCAGGTCGATGACTGCTTCATCAGAAGCTTCCGCGTCGACACCGAATGCGTCACGCATCGCTGCCATGTCGGAGATGTTGAGTTCGGTCACGGACGTGCCGGTTGCGAACACGTTCTCAAATTCGGTAATTTCGTTGGCGCTTACTTCGAAGCTCGTGGCGTCGACCTGGACCCACTTCCCTTCATCAACCTGGATGTAGGCATCAGAACCGGTTTCGCCGGTGGTCCAGATGCCATTCGCATCCTCAAAGTAGGTATCGGTACCTTCCTCGCCAGTGTTCAACACGGAGGCTTCGTAGTATTTGTCGCCGACCTGACCGACGCCTGCCTTCAGCGCGTCCTGGTCGAGGATGCCCATCTTGTTGCCGCTGGTGTCGAACAGAACGTTGCTCGAGTCCAGCTTTACGTCGACGGTCTGAACCTTGACGTTGCCAGACGAGTCACGAGTGAAAGAGCCAACAACCTGCTTGGTGACAGTAGCCAGCGAAGCGACCGTTTCACCGTCTGCGTTGGCGACCGAGACAGATGCCTTCAGCCAGTTTTCGCCTGAGAAGGATGCAGAGTCGGAGATCGACTTCAGCTGATCCTGGAGCTGAGTAACTTCTTCCTGGATCTTGGAACGGTCAACACCGGTTTCGCGCGATGCAACGAGCTTGTTCTTGATCTCTTCGATAACGTCGATGGAAGATTCCAGACCGGCGTAGGCGGTATCAACCTTGGCGGCGCCGAGACCGAGAGCGTCCTGTACGGCAGAGAGTGCACCGTTGTCGGACTTCATCGTGGTTGCGATCGACCAGTAGGCCGCGTTGTCGGAAGCTTCGCCGACGCGCAGACCGGAGGATACGCGAGCCTGCGTTTCTTCCATGCCCTGGCCGATCGAACGCAGAGTCTGAAGCGCAGACATCGCTGCGGTGTTAGTGAGAATGCTCGTCATAGTTGTTGCCCCTTGAATGGCTGATTAAATAAGGGCATTCCGGTATCCCGGTGAACGGCGCACAGCCTCATGCCTGTTAACCATTCAATTTGTTAAGGTTAACCGCCGCTCTCTTGAAGCCATTGATAGCGCCGGCGTGGTTAATGAAGAGCTAAACGAATAGACAAAAATTCGAGTGCTGAAATCTCAATGCAATCTTCGCGTGCGCGCGCGTAGCATGAGTTGATAAATAAAACGTGAAAGCCGCACCCGTTTCCGGATGCGGCTTTCGCAAAGTTGGAGATCGAGATCCGGAAGGAACCCTCCGGATCAGATCGCTGCCATCTGCTCTTAGCGGAAGAGCGACAGGATGTTCTGCGAGTCGCTGTTGGCGATCGACAGGGCCTGGATGGCGAGCTGCTGCTGCGTCTGCAGAGCCTTCAGCTTGGTGGACTCTTCGTTCATGTCGGCGTCGACGAGACGGCCTACACCCGATTCGATGGAGTCGGAGAGCTTCGAGACGAATTCCTGCTGCATGTCGAGGCGCGAGGAAACCGCACCCATGTCAGCAGCGGCGCTCGTTGCCGAACCCAGCTGCGTATCGATGAAGGAGATCATCCGGTCGATAGCTTCGGCGTCGGTGTCTACACCGAGAGCCGTCTTGAGGCTGGTCATGTCCGAGATGTCGAATTCGGTAACCGACGTGCCGGTCGCGAAGACGTCAGCGGTGTTTTCCAGTGCGTCGCCAGCCGGCGTCGTGTCGTCAGCAGCGGTGACTTCAACCCACTTGTTCTCGTCAGCCTTGACGTAGAAGGTGGTGCCACCCTCGGCAGCCCATACGCCGTTTTCGTTTTCGAAGAACGTGTCATCGACGACTTCGGAGTCGACGGCTGCAAAGTACTCGTCACCGATCTTGGCAACGTCAGCCTGGAGCGCGTCCTGGTCGAGGATGCCCATCTTGTTGCCGCTGGTGTCGAACAGGACGTTCTTGGTCGAAAGTTCGATGTCTACGGTCTGAACCTTGACGTTGCCCGAAGAGTCGCGGGTAAAGGAGCCGACGATCTGCTTGGCAACGGTATCCGTGGAGGCAAGTTCAGGACCACCGCTGCCCGTGGCAACGGATGCCTTCAGCCAGTTTTCGCCCGAGAAGGAAGCGGAAGAGGAGATCGACTTCAGCTGGTCCTGCAGCTGGCTGATTTCTTCCTGGATCTTGGCCTTGTCAGCCGAGGATTCCTGAGCCGTTACCAGCTTGTTCTTGATCTCGGTCATGACGTCGATCGACGATTCCAGACCGGCGTAAGCGGTATCGACCTTGGCGGCGCCGAGGCCCATCGCGTCGTTGACGGAGGAAAGCGCTGCGTTGTCAGACTTCATCGTGGTCGCGATCGACCAGTAGGCGGCGTTGTCGGAAGCAGAACCGACGCGAAGACCGGACGAAATACGATCCTGAGTGGTAGCCATGTCGGAGGAGATCGAGCGCAGCGTCGACAGAGCGGCCATTGCGTTGGTGTTGGTGAGAATGCTCGCCATAATCGTTTGTCCCTTTGAAACGAGATACTGAGTGGGGGACATACCGGGTCGGCCGGAATGACCTACCGGTCACGACAGTTCGGCCTCATGCCATTCGGTGCCGCATCTTTAAGCAACCAGACCCGTCGTGTGAGATCGAAACTCGCAGGCAAACCTTGCCAACTCCTTTAAATACCAGGAGCAGAAAATGCATGATTTTCATATGGTTACGAGTTCGTAAGATTCTTTGGTGAACGGCTCGTTATGCAAGATGGTTAATACGGCCCGCGCTAATCGGTTAATCGCGAAGAAGCCCGGACAAGCAAATGCCCGGGCTGCATGACGCACTGTCAGTGAGAAATAACGCAGCCTCAGACCGCGGGAGGTTCAGCCGAAAGATCGGATCAGGCTGCCCACAAGAAGGTTCCAGCCATCGATCAGGACGAAGAAGAGAATCTTGAACGGCAGGGAGATCGATGTCGGGGGCAGCATCATCATGCCCATCGCCATGGTGATGGCGGCGACGATCATGTCGATGACCAGGAAGGGCAGGATGATCAGGAAGCCGATCTCGAATCCTCGCCTGATCTCCGACAGCATGAAGGCCGGGATAAGCACCCGGTAGTCGATGGACTCGGCCGTGCCGACGGACTGGCCGCGTTCGCGAGCGATGTCGACGAACAGCGCGAGATCCTTGTCGCGCGTGTTGGCGGACATGAAGACGCGGAATGGCTCGGCAATGCGCTGGACTGCTTCGGCTTCGGTCACCTGGTTCTGTAGGAGCGGCTGCACACCTTCATTCCAGGCCCGGTCGAAGGTCGGCGACATGACGTAGAAGGTCATGAACAGCGCCATCGAGATAAGGATCATGTTGGACGGGGCCGAGGCAAGGCCCATGCCGGAGCGCAGGATCGAGAAGGCGATGACGAAGCGCGGAAAGCTCGTCACCATGATCAGGATGCCCGGCGCGACGGAGAGAACCGTCAACAGGCCGAAAGTACGGATGATCCAGGCTGCCGCTGAACCATCGACCGGCAAGTTCAGGAGATCCGCCGGCGATTGCTGGGCAAGGGCCACGCCGGGAATAACCAGCAGGGCGAAGAACACTGAGAGCAATCGAATCATTGGGCCACGACAGTTACCAAGGTCGCCTTCGATAAGCGCTCATGCCGCCCGGGCGTCAACTCCCGATCGGCCGCGATGGGCGGTCATGAACAAGAACGTTGGTGAGATGGTCCGCGGGGTGGCCGACAGGCCGCAGTGCAACGATCAGGCCGGGACGGCCGTCACTCGATGACAAAGGTGCGGAACATCACCCGGGCAACCTTGCCCTGGGAGCGAAGTGCTGCGCGTTCCTGAATATCATCGCGCAGATACTGGAAGCCACGCGGGCCTTCGATCTGCTGCAGCGAGACGGTGCGCAGATAGGCCATAATGTCCTGGTGGACGCTTTCGGCCAGCGGCAGCTCCGGCGGGCCGTTGAAGGCCAGCGCCACTTCAAGCCTCACCCAGTTATCGGAGGGATAGGCGAGATTGGTGGTAATCGGTTCAAGCAGGACGACGCCGTTTGCCTCGGTGGCGATATGAGGAATGCCCTCCGCGCCGCCCTTCGCCTCGCCTTCCGCCTTCTCTTCGACGGCAGGCTCGGCACTCTTGGGCGCGATCATTCCGCCGAGAAACCAGCCGCCGCCGGCCCCGACCAGCGTCAGGATGACAATCCCCGCGATAAGCAGGATGGGCGAGGATTTCTTCGCGCCCGCTTCGCCCTGTGCTTCTTCCGCCATGATGCCCTACCCTTCCCTATGCGCTTAGAACGGCGAGAACAGATCGACGACCTGCTGGCCGACCGGCGGCTGCTGCATTTCCATCAGACGGCCGCGGCCGCCATAGGAGATACGCGCTTCGGCGATCTTGTCGTAGGAAACCATGTTCTGGGAATCGACGTCCTTGGGACGCACGATACCGGCGACGTTGAGGATGCGGATCTCGTGGTTGACGCGGACTTCCTGCGAGCCGCTGATCAGGAGATTGCCGTTTTCCAGAATGCCCGTCACGACGGCCGCGACGAGCAAGGTCAGGGTTTCCGACCGCTTCGTCTTGCCCTTGCCCTGACTGTCGGTATCGGAATCCGTTCCCATGTCGCCGGACGTGCCGGTATCCGTGCTGAAGCCGAGGAAGTTCTTGATGCCGGCATTCCATTTCAGGCTGGTCGAATTGGTGCGGCTACGCTCGGTTTCGTTGTCGAAATTCGCCTTGTCGTTGATCTTGATGTCGACCGTCAGGATGTCGCCGACATTGAGCGCCCGGGCGTCCTTGAAGAGGGCCGCCTGGTTGTCGCTCCACAGCGAATAGCCGCTTGCCATCTGGCGCGGCTGCTTAGGATAGGACGACATCTGCGGCGCCTGCGCATATTGCAGGCCGCTGCCGATCGGGCTCATGGCGGGCGCGTTGCCGATTTCCTTGAGCGTCTGGCTCTGGCAGCCAGCCAGGAAGAGGACAGCCAACAGGGCGGGAGCGCGTTTCATCATGATGGTGCTTTCGCGGATTGAGTAGAAGTCTTCGAGGTATTGGGATCGGAAGCGCTGGAGATGATCGTCGAGATCGCTCCCGCCTTCTGCGGATCCATTTCACTGAGGAAGAGAGCCGATTGGCGCGCCGGAAGCTGCATGATGATCGCGGCTGCGATCTCCATGCGCATTTCCTCCAGCTGCGGTGCCGCGGCATCCGGCTTCATCGTCTTGAATATGTCGACCAAGCCCGCCTGGGCGCGCTGGAGGAAATCGTTCCGGCGCTTCAGCCAGTCCTGATACTCGGTCGTGCGGTCCTCGAGCGTCTTCATCCGGCTGTCGATGTCGGCCTGAAGGGTTTCGAGTTCCTGCTTCTGCATCAGGTAGCGCTGGTCGCGGGCTGCGTCGGCAATGTTGGTGCAGAATTTCTGGATCTCGTCCTGGGTGGACAATTCGGAGACCATGGACGGCTGCTGGGCATTGACCTGCGGCACGAGCATCATGAGACCCCCGACGACAAGCAGTCGCTTCGCCAGCTTGCGGGAGATGCTGATGGTGAAGAGTGCGTCATTCATTGCAGCACGAGCTCCGCTTGAAGGGCGCCGGCGGACTTGATGCCCTGCAGGATCGCGATGATGCCGTCCGGCTTGACGCCGATGCTGTTGAGGCCGGCCACGAGCGTGCGCAGATCCGGGCCATTCAGAATTGCCACCTGACCGCCATCCTTCATCGCCATGATGTCTGTCATGGGCTGAACGGCCGTTTCGCCGCGCGAGAAGGGTTCCGGCTGGATAACCTGCGGGGTCTCCGAGACCTGGACGGTGAGCGTGCCGTAGCTGACCGCGACGCGCGACACCTTGACGTCGGCGCCGATGACGATCGTGCCGGTGCGTTCGTTGACCACGACCTTGGCCGGCGTATCGGTTTCGACGGCGAGGTTTTCGATCTCGGCCATCAGACGGGTCAGGTCGGCCGACTTCGGCTTCTCGACGATGACTTCCTGGCTGTCGCGTGCCTCGGCGATCGGGCCGCCATAGCGCCTGGACGCATGGGCATTGACCGTATCGGCGATGCGCACGGCGGTGGAAAAATCGGGATTGCGAAGCTGCAGGACGAGGTTGACGCCGTCCTTGAACTTCGAGGGCAGCTCGCGCTCGATGATCGCGCCGTTCGGCACCCGGCCGGCGGTCGTTACACCTTCGGTCAGCGTCGCGGCCTGGCCCTGGGCGGAAAAGCCCGAGACGATCAACGACCCTTGAGCAACGGCATAGATCTGGCCGTCGGCGCCGGTAAGCGACGTCATGACGAGTGTACCGCCGCGCAGCGAGGTAGCATCGCCCATGGACGAGACATTGACGTCCATGCGGCTGCCGGGGCTGGCAAAGGGCGGCAGGTTTGCGGTGACCATGACGGCCGCGACGTTCTTGGCGTTCGACTGGCTGCCCTGGGTCGAGATACCAAGGTTCTGCAGCATGGCGCGCATGGACTGGTCGGTAAAGGGCGAGGAACGCAGGCTGTCGCCGGATCCCTGGAGGCCGACGACGAGACCATAGCCGATCAACTGGTTGTCACGTCCCGACTGGAGGGAGGCGATATCCTTGATGCGGGCGACGTCGGCGGCTGCAGCAACTCCGGCTCCGACCGTCGAGGCGACGAGAGCCAAGGCTGCAAGAAGAACTGAAAACCTCATTTCGCCATCACCTGTATCGTTCCGTCGGCCATCACGGTGCCGTTCACGATCATGCCGGAATCGGTATTGCGGACGCGGATGACATCGCCGACCGCGGCGTCCTCAAGCGGCGTGCCGCCCGCCGAAATGGTCATTGTTCCCATGGCGAAGACGAGCCGGATCGGCGTGCCGCGGGTAACCGCATAGGGCTCGCGCAAGCCGGCCAGCGTGATCGTGCGGCCGGGCAGCAGCGTGCGCTTGCTGACCATGCCGGTAACCTCGGAAACCTTCTGGGCATAACCGCTGGACAGGTTGGGGTTGGTCACATCGACCTCTTCCACCCTGCCGGCCGAAATCACTTCGCCGGGATAGATGATCTGCAACGGAACGACCGCCGTTCCCATCTCGGCCGCAGCCGGCGAGAACGAAAGACCGAAGGCGAGCGACCATGCGGCCACTGCGGCATGCAATGCGTTTTTCCGGCGAAACTTCATGTCTGCCTCTCCTGTTTTTTACTTCAGGTTTTTGCTGACGATCGATGCCATTTCATCTGCAGTGGTGATGACCTTGGAGTTCATCTCGTAGGCGCGCTGCGCGGAGATCAGGTTGGTGATCTCCTTGACCGCGTCGACGTTCGAGGTTTCAAGGTAACCCTGCTTCAGATAACCGAAGCCCGGATCTTCCGGGACGGCCACGATCGCCTCGCCCGATGCCAGCGTCTGGCCGAAAAGGTTGTCGCCGAGCGGCTGAAGGCCTGCCTCGTTTACGAAATTGGCGATCTGCAGCTGACCGACTTCCTGGAACTCGGTCTCGTTGCCGATGCGCACCATGACCTGGCCCGTGCGGGTGATCTGGGTTTCGCTGGCGTCAGCCGGGATCGTGATGTTCGGGATGACGGCATAACCGTCGATCGTCACCAGCTGGCCATCGGCGTTCTGGTTGAAGGCGCCAGCGCGGCTATAGAGCGTCGTGCCGTCCGGAGACGCGATCTGGAACCAGCCGCGACCGACCAGCGCCACGTCGAGCGGGTTTTCCGTCTGGGTCAGTTCACCCTGGGTATGGATGTTGCGAACGGCGGAGGTCTGGACGCCGAGACCGATATTGGCACCTTCCGGAACGATCGCCTGGTTGGCGCGGTTCGGCACGCCCTGGGCGCGCTCGCTCTGATAAAGAAGATCGGTGAACTCGGCACGCGCGCGCTTGTAGCCCGTCGTGTTGATGTTGGCGATGTTGTTGGCGATGACTTCCAGATTGGTCTGCTGGGCATCCATGCCCGTCGCTGCGACGGAAAGCGCTCTCATGTCTTCGTCCTTAAATGCTAGATCTGCATCTTGGTGATGTCGAGGTAGGCGCTGACGATCTTGTCGCGCACTGCAAGCGCGGTCTGCAGCGACTGCTGCGCATCAAGAACCGCGTCCACGACTTCACGCGTGTTCGCCTTGCCCTGGATGGCCTTGAACGACATGGTTTCGGCACCCTTGATGCTGTCGACCGCGCCGCTTGCCATGTTGCCTAGCACCTCGGCAAAGTTCATGCCCGTGTTCTGGCCGGGGGTCAGCGCAGTGCTGCCGAGCCCCTGGGTTTCCGTGCTCGAGCCGAGCGAGGAGATGCCATCGAGGCCCTTGGTGAAGGACAGCGAGCTTACGTTCTGGATCTTGTCAATCATTAGCCGCTACTCTTCAGGAGATCGATGGTGGCTGCGACGAGTTCGCGGGTCTGCTTGATCGTCTGCAGGTTGGCGTCATAGGAACGATTGGCTTCGCGCATGTCGGCCATTTCGATCAGCATGTTGACGTTCGGAAGCTTGACCATGCCGCGTTCGTCGGCGGCCGGATGATCGGGATCGTATTCCTCGATGAACTTGCCCTGGTCGACGCCGATCTTCTTGACGCCGACGAGGTCGACGCCGGAGGCCTTATCGAGCTCTTCACCGAAGGTGATCAACTTGCGCCGATAGGGATCGGCACCCGGCGTGTCGCCGGTGGAGCGTGCGTTGGCGATGTTTTCGGAAACGACGCGCAGGCGGGTGGCCTGCGCTTCGAGGCCCGAGCCTGCTATCTTGGAAGCAGCTGAAAGCGGATCCATGCTTTACCTCTTAACGGTCAACAACATCATGCTGTGGAACGACTTCACCAGTCCCGTGCTGAGCTCGTACTGGCGCTTGATTTCACCGGTCTTGCTCAGTTCCTGAGACAGGGACACGGTATTTCCCGACTCCTGGATGCCGATCTCGTTGTTGAGTTCGGAATCCTTGATGTCGATGTCTTCGCTCAAGTCGTTGGACGCGAAATGAGCCGGGTTGGTGCGAGCCATCGGGACGTGGGTCTGATCGAGGACAGCCTCGAACGGTGTCACGTCCTTGGACTTGAAATTCGGCGTGGTGGAGTTGGCTATGTTGCCGGCAACAACTTCCTGCCGCACCGACAGCCATTCGGCCTGACGGGATGCGAGATTGAACAGCTGAATCGGTTGCATAGGCTTTACTCCATCATCTGAGAGGAACCTATGTTAGTAAGCTTGCGTCGGACTTACGGAGTTGCCGACGCCTGGTCCCGATAGATCTCTCCGCTCGAAGTAATGATGACCCAGCGGCCGTCGCGTTGCTCCAGCGTCGCGACCTTGCTGTTGTCCGGCAGGATCGAACCGATCCTGACCATGTACATGCCCGAGCCGTCCTCGATCAGCGCACGGCCATTGGCAACATGCAGCAGCCGGAACTTGCCGGTTCCCGGCATGGGCTGCTGTTCGAGCGGCGCGCCCTGCTCTTCGCGTCCAAGCGACGAAACGGTGGCGGTCGTCAGCTGGTCCAACGGATCGATCGGGAGCGACTGATCCTTGGTGCGGTCGATCATCGCCAGCGGCGAAACGCTGAACACCTCGCGCGGCGGCGCAGGCGGCAGGTCGCGCGTGTTTTCAAAAGGATCGATGCGCAGTCCGAACTTGTCCTCGTTGAGGAAGACGTACCAGGGAAAGAAAGCCGAGGCGGCGGCCAGCATGATGCCGGCCCCGACGAGGACCTTGTCGCCGAGCCGCGAAGGCTCCTGGCGTCGTGCCGTCGCTTTTCCTTGCCGTGAAATGCTCATGGCCGTGTCACCTTCTTGCTATGGCAGACTGTGCTGCGGGCTGGCCTGCCGCTGCGCGCAGGGAGTTTGCGAGATCCGCGTAGGCATCGGCCGCGGGCTTGTCGCCCGGCGTCTGCTTCAGGACCTCGTAAATGATCGGCACCTGCTTGATCGCCATGTCGAGATCCGGATCGCTGCCGGCGCGGTAGCCGCCGATCAGGCGCAGGTCGCGGGTCTCTTCATATTTGTGGATCAGGGACTTCAGGCGCGAGACCAGCTTTTCCTGCTCGTCCGTCCAGGCCTTGCGGGCGAGACGCGAGATCGATGCCAGCGGATTGATCGGCGGATAGCGGCCTTCTTCCGCGAGCGACCGGTCGAGCACGAGGTGCCCGTCGAGAATGCCGCGGGTGCTGTCGGCGATCGGGTCGTTGTGGTTGTCGCCATCAACGAGGATCGAGATGATCGCGGTGATCGTCCCCTCGCCTTCCATGCCGGGCCCGGCGCGCTCGAGAAGTCGCGGCAGCTCGGTGAAGACGGATGCGGGATAACCACGGGCGATCGGCGGCTCGCCGGACGCCACGGCCACCTCGCGGATGGCATGGGCAAAACGGGTCACGCTGTCGATGATGAAGAGGACGTTTTCACCCTTGTTGCGGAAATGCTCGGCAATCGTGACGCCGACCAGCGGCGCCATCTTGCGCAGCATCGGGCTTTCGTCGCTGGTGGCGACGACGACGATCGACTTCGCCATGTTGTCGCCGAGCGTGTCCTCGATGAATTCGCGCACTTCGCGGCCACGTTCGCCGACCAGCGAGATGACGACCTTGTCGAAGGCATCGGCACGCGCCAGCATGGACAGAAGCGTGGACTTGCCGACACCGGAACCGGCGAAGACGCCGAGGCGCTGGCCCAGGCAGAGCGGTGAAAAGATGTCGACCGCGCGCACGCCGGTGCGGAAACCGGTCTCGACGCGGCTGCGGCTCATCGACGGCGGTGCGGTGGTATTGATCGAGCGGGCGTCGATGCCGTGAATGAGCGCGCCCTTGCCATCGATCGGCTCGCAGAGCGAGCTGATCGTGCGGCCGCACCAGCTGTCATCGGGGGCAACACGGAAGGCACCCTGGCGGATGACGGTATCGCCGATACCGATCGGATCGCCCGGCTCGATCGGGCAGACATAGACCAAATCGGGCTCCACGCGGGTCACTTCGCCGAGATGCAGGCCCTTGGCCGTGCGGTGGCCGACGAACTCACCGAGACGCACATGCTTTGAAAGGCCGGCGACCGTATAGTGGCCGGCAGCAATGGTGCGCACGCTGCCGCCATGGGCGATCGATACGGACGGGTCGGTATAACGAGCGGCAAGGCTTGCAAGCTGAACGAGCTTGCCGCCCGCCAGAGCCTGGGTGACGGCGGGTTCTGACAACGGCGTTTCCATCATCAACTATTGGAGCCGCCGAGTACCCGGATCGCATCGTCCATTGCCGATTCGCTGTCGCGCATCAGCGACGACATGCCCTCGAACGCCCGATTGACCTGGATCAGCTGGGTCATCTCGCGGATGCCGTTGACGTTCGACTGCTCGACATAGCCCTGGACGACGGAGGTGTTGAATGCGTCGACGACCGGCTGGGGATTGTCGACCGGGATCACACCTTCGTTATCGTAGCGATTGAAGCCCTGGGAAATGTCTGCCGTGTAAAGACCGAGCTGGCCGACGATCACATCGTTCTGGCGAATGGTGCCATCGGCGCTGACAGTCGGCGGACCACCTTCGCGGTTGAGCTGGATCGGTGCGCCGCCTGCATCGAGCACGCTGAAACCGCGCGACGAGCGCAGCATTCCATTCGCGTCGAGGGTGAAACGGCCGTCGCGAGTGAGAACCTGGCCGGCAGGCGTATCGATTGCGAACCAGGCATCGCCCTTGACCGCGAAGTCGAGCGGGTTGCCGGTCTGCTGCAGCTCGCCGCTGCGTGTCGCAAGATAGTCGTTGCCCTGGGTGACGAAGGCAACCTTTGCGTTGATGTCGTTGCTGGTCTTGCTCAAGACCTCATCAAACTTAACCTCGGTAGCCCGAAAGCCAACGGTGTTCATGTTGGCCATATTGTCGGCGATGGTGTTCAGGCGGCGCTCAAGCGCGATCTGAGAAGAAATACCGACATAAAGTCCGGACTGCATATCATTTGCCTCCGAGTTTAAGATTGTTGATTGAAATCAGGAGATCGGTCGAAATGCCGCTCGAGGAAGGCGAGAAAAGCTTGACCGGGTCGTAGGTATCCGTGGGATTTTCGAGTTCCCACATCGCCGTGAAGCGTTCCAGGAACTTGCCGACCTTGGCGGGATCCTGAAGATCCTTGATGTCGAGGACATCCTCGATGAATTCGGCCTGGCGATCGATATCGGCGGCCATGATTTCGTCCGGCATCTGGAAGGCCGTGCGCACGACCTGCGACAGTGCATCGTCGGCGAGGATCTCCATGCCCGACTTTACCGTCGGCGCCAGGCGCTCGAAGTAGAGAGCCAGGCGGACGCCCATGTTCTCGGAGCCGGCATCTTCCTCCAGCGTCTGGCGCTGGAACTTGTCGACGACGCCCTTCTGCGCCGCGTCGAATGCGGTGGCGGCCTCGCCATAGGCTGAGAAATTGAGCGACTTGACCAGCGAGGAGTAACGGCTGTCGGAAAGCTGGTTGGCGAAAGCGTTCTTGGCGTCGACGCCTTCGGTCAGGACCTTGCGGATGAAAGCCTTGGCATAGGCCATGTCCTCGAGGCCATGGGCCTTCAGCGCATAGTTATAGATGCGGCTGTCGGCCATGAAGTCGTCGACCGACTTTATGTCGCCGATCTTGGAGAGGTAATACTCGGTCTCGCGCGCCACGTCCGGCTGTTCGGCGACGCGCGCCAGCGACTTGTTCAGGTCGCGACTGATCATCGTATAGCTGGTGTAAGTGGTGATCACGGCGGGTAGGTCCTGGTCCGCGCCCGGGACGGGCGATGCGCGAAACGGTCCATCCGCTCCGGTGCCCGGAAACTATTGGCGAAGACTTGCGCGAAGCTGTTGAGAAAACCGGCGTTTCGGGCCAGCTTCACGCAAGCCAAGCGCCGTATCCCCAAAGCCGAACGAAAAGATCGAGCGCAGGTACGCGATGAATATTGTTATCGGATTTGTTATCACCGTCGGCTGTATTCTGGGCGGCTTCATGGCCATGGGCGGTCACTTGGACGTCCTGTTCCAGCCTTACGAACTTCTGATCATCGGTGGCGCCGGCCTTGGCGGTTTCATCATGGCCAACCCGATGAAGGTGGTGAAGGATAGCGGCAAGGCGATCGGGGAGGCATTCAAGAACTCCGTTCCCAAGGAACGTCACTATCTCGACGTTCTTGGCTGCCTCTATTCCCTGATGCGCGACCTCAGAACCAAGTCGCGCAACGAGATCGAAGCCCATATCGACAATCCAGAAGAATCGACGATCTTCCAGGCGGCGCCCAGCGTTCTGAAGAACAAGGAACTGACCGCCTTCATCTGCGACTACGTTCGCCTGATCATCATCGGCAACGCCCGCAGCCACGAGATCGAGGCCCTCATGGACGAGGAACTCGACACGATGTTTGCCGACAAGATGAAGCCCTATCACGCGATCACGGCGATGGGTGATTCCTTCCCGGCCATCGGTATCGTCGCGGCGGTTCTCGGCGTCATCAAGGCCATGGGCAAGATCAACGAGAGCCCGGAAGTGCTGGGCGGCCTCATCGGCGCAGCACTCGTCGGCACCATGCTCGGCATCTTCCTGTCCTACTCGCTCTGCAACCCGCTCACCTCGCAGATCAAGATCGTCCGCAACAAGCAGCACCGCCTCTACGTCATCGTCAAGCAAACGCTGCTTGCCTACATGAACGGCTCGGTGCCGCAGGTTGCGCTCGAATACGGCCGCAAGACGATCACCAACAAGGAACGTCCTTCGATCGACTCCGTCGAGCAGGAAATGATGAACCCGGGCGGTGAGAAGGCTGCCTGACGATGACCAATGATGCCGCGACGGAAAGACCTGCCATGGATCATGCGCTTCTTGCCAAGCTGACCGGCGGACTGGGCGACCGGGCCACGATCGAAAAGATCAGCGCGGATTTCGGCACGCTCTACGCCGAGTTCCTGCCGGATGTCTTCAACAGCGAGACCGGCATCAACATCACCGTCTCCTATGTCGGCTGCAGCTCCGGCCTGATGACCGATCTGGTCGCTGGCCTGGGCGACACCTTCGCGCTTGCCGACGGCTCGCTGCGCAACTGGTCGCCGAACTTCGTGGTCGCCTGCGGCAACAGCTTCGTGATTGCCTTGATGGAGATGATGCTCGGCGCCGAACCGGCAAGCATTCACCAGCCGATCGAACGGCCGCTGTCTGATATCGAACTCGACCTCGCGACCATGGTGTTCGAGCGCATCGGCAACGTGCTTCGCTCGGGCGTCAACGCGGCCGGCGGCTTCGAGACGCTGCTCGAGCGCCCGCACAATGCCGAGGATCGGGCAAAGCCGGACGAGGCGATCGCGCCTGAATTCGGCGTGACAATCAGGCTCGGCATCGAGCTCGGATCGGTGAAGTCGGAATTCGCCCTGGTCGTGCCGCAGCGCGCCTTCCTGAAGACGCAGGTCGTCGTACCCAAGCCGAAGGGCCAGTTGCCGAAGAGCAAGCAGGAATGGGCCGACCGGATGAACGAGCAGGTGCGTCGCAGCCAGGTGACGCTGGAGGCACGCATCCGCCTCCAGAGCCTGACGCTCGGCACCATTTCGCGGCTTGCTGCCGGCGACGTGATCGCCTTCCAGGACAAGGGCGATGTGCAGGTTCAGGTCAGCGCCAACGGCAAGGACATGTATTCGTGCGAATTTGGACGTTCCGGCGAGCGCTATACAGTTCGCGTAAAGGATAACATCAGCACCGACGACGAGATTCTAAGACATCTGATAGGCTAATTCTTAGGTCCTAGAATTTCGCACAAGGCAGGCTGACGCAAGTTTCAACGGGAATAATGGTCTCATGGCTACGAAAAAGACACCACTCACCGACGACGATTCTCTGATGCCGGTCGGCAATGATGCCGATCTGGATCAGGCTATCGACGACCTGCGCGGCGTCCTCAAGGCGGATGCCACCACCGAAACGGAATTCGGCGCCGAATTTGCAACGCCGGCCGGCAGCGATTTCGGCGGCGGTGACTTCGGGATGCCTGGCGACGGTGCCGCGGCATTCGGCGGCGGCGATTTCGGCGCATCCACCGATTTCGGTGGTTCGAGCGATTTCGGCGGCACCAGTGATTTCGGCGGCACGAGCGACTTCGGTGGCACCAGTGACTTCGGCGGCTCGGACTTTGCCAGTGGCGGCGAGTTCAAGGAACCGGGCAGCGCGCTGACCGCCAATCTCGACCTGATCATGGATATCCCGATCGATGTCGAGATCGTGCTCGGATCGAGCCGCATGCAGGTCTCCGGCCTGATGAGCCTTGAAGAGGGTGCAACGATCGCACTCGACAAGAGGATCGGAGAGCCGGTCGAGATCATGGTGAATGGCCGCCGCATCGGCAAGGGCGAGATCACCGTACTGGAGAATGACGATACCCGCTTCGGCGTTAAACTGACGGAAGTCTTAAGCGCCAAACGAACCTGATCCCGATGTAGGGACAGAGAGGCAAGACCATGATGGACTTTGAAGATTTCGGGGGCGCGCTGTCGACGCAACCGTTATCCAAGGCGGAAAGAGCGGCGGCCGTGTTGCTTGCGATGGGCAAGGACGTGGCCGGCAAGCTATTGAAGTATTTCACCCAGAGCGAGCTGCAGACGATCATTGCCTCGGCGCAGACGCTTCGGGCCATTCCACCGGATGAGCTTCTCCAACTCGTCAACGAATTCGAAGACCTGTTCACCGAAGGCACCGGCCTGATGGACAACGCGGCCGCCATCGAGGGCATCCTCGAGGCCGGCCTGACGCCGGAAGAAGTCGACGGTCTGCTCGGACGCCGCACCGCCTTCCAGGCCTACGAAGCGTCTATCTGGGACCGTCTGCAGGATGCCGACCCGGTCTTCGTCAGCAAGTTCCTGTCGCGCGAACATCCGCAGACGATTGCCTACATCCTTTCCATGATGCCATCGTCATTCGGCGCCAAGGTGCTGATGCAGCTTTCCGAAAGCCGCCGCCCGGACATCATGAACAGAACCGTCAACATGAAGTCGGTCAGCCCCAAGGCCGCGCAGATCATCGAGAACCGCGTCGTCGAACTGATCGACGCCATCGAGGCGGAACGCAACTCGACCGGTACCGCGAAGGTTGCCGAACTGATGAACGAACTCGAGAAGAAGCAGGTCGATACCCTGCTCGACTCGCTCGAGACGATCAGCAAGGAAGCAGCGACCAAAGTTCGTCCGAAGATCTTCCTCTTCGAAGACCTCATGTTCATGCCGCAGCGCAGCCGCGTCATGCTGCTCAACGACGTCGCAGGCGACATCCTCACGATGGCGCTTCGCGGCGCCAGCGCCGAGATCAAGGAATGTGTCCTGTCTTCGATCAGCCCGCGTGCGCGCCGCATGATCGAGGCGGATCTTCAGGTCCAGGGCGCAACGCTCAACCCGCGTGAAGTGGCCATGGCCCGCCGCGCGGTTGCCCAGGAAGCGATCCGGCTTGCCAATGGCGGCCAGATCCTTCTGAAGGAAGAGCCGAAGGACGAAGACCAGAAAAGCTCCGAAGCGGCCTGATAAAAGTTGATGCACGAGGAAGGAAGCGGAGCAGCTCGTCTGCTCCGCTTTCGTTTTTTTCGGGCGGCAATCCCCGTCATCCCCAGTCTTTATGTTGACTCGATTCGCGCCTAACGCGCCTTCCGATAATCATGGGCGACCTGAGTGACCGATTCGCTCGAAGGATGGTGCCTTGTCGGACGAAGATAAAGACAGCAAAACAGAAGAGCCGACAGCGAAAAAAATGTCGGATGCCGCGGAGAAGGGTAACGTTCCCTTTTCCCGCGAACTGCCTCTTTTTGCCTCCACGCTGGCCTTCTACGTCTTCCTCGTCTTCTTCCTGCCGTCCGGGTTTGCGCGGATCGGCGAGACATTGAGGGACCTGTTCGAGCAGCCGGACCAGTGGCGGCTGGAAAACACGCCCGATGTCGTTTCGCTCGGCGCTCATCTCGGCTGGGCAATGGCGGCGTTTCTGGTGCCGCCGCTCCTGCTCTTCATGATCTTCGGCCTCGGCGCATCGATTTCCCAGAACATGCCGTCCTTCGTACTCGAGCGCATTCGGCCGCAGATGGAGCGGGTCTCGCCGGTCAAGGGCTTCAAGCGTATCTACAGCGGCCCCGGCCTGGTCGAGTTCGGCAAGTCGCTGTTCAAGATTCTGGTCGTCTCGGTCATCATGTATTTTGTGCTGCGCGGCGAGTTTTTCGCCTCGTTGAACGCGATGTTCTCCGACCCGCAGACCATTCTGGTCAAGCTCGACGGCATCGTCCGCAAGATGGCCGTGGTGCTGATGCTTTCGGCGGGTCTGCTTGCCGTCGTCGACGTGCTCTGGACCCGGCATCACTGGTACAGCCAGCTGCGCATGACCAAGCAGGAAATCAAGGACGAATACAAGCAGTCGCAGGGCGACCCGATCGTCAAGCAGCGCCAGAGGGCAGTTGCTCGCGACCGCGCCCGCCGCCGGATGATCAACAACGTGCCGCGCGCCACGCTCGTCATCGCCAACCCGACCCACTACGCGGTGGCGCTGCGTTATGTCCGCGAGGAAAACGACGCTCCGATCGTCGTCGCCAAGGGCCAGGACCTGATTGCGTTGCGAATTCGCGAGATCGCGGAAGAGAACAATATTCCCGTTTTCGAGGATCCGCCGCTTGCACGCTCCATGTTTGCGCAAGTCTCGGTAGATAGTGTGATCCCAGCAGTCTTCTACAAGGCTGTGGCAGAACTCGTGCACCGGGTTTACGCGTCCCGGTCGCCTAGAAAACGGACACGCTGAGCGTCATGAAGAAATGTACCTACTCTACCGACCGCGAACAGATCGTTGCTACCGCCATCAGCCCGGTGGCTTCGGAGCTGAGGCTGCTGGATGCAGCCGACCTCATCTCGCTCCTGCGGTTCGAGTGTTACAGTAGCCTTTCAGACCTCGTATCATCGGCGGCAGAGCTTTATTTTCATCCGGGAACGGTCAGTTTCGGCGCCGGCGGCGACTATTCGCTCGACTGGGGCGGCCTGCCCGCCGTGACGCTCGATCTCGAAATCAAGCCGCGCGGAGTATCCGTCTACGCACGTCTTCGGCTTGCCGACACCAAGGCCGGGCTCGAGATCGACCATATCGCGTTCCAGGACCCGTCGGACAGCCCCGATGAAAATACCGCGTTTCTGGAGCGGAGCCTGCGCGAATCAAAATTCGTGACCGGCGAAGTCTCGACGCATTGACGCCGGGCGCCCGCTGACAGGGCGCCGACCCAGACCCTAAGATCAGTGGATGTAGCCAAGGCGGATCGCCTTGGCGATCGCCTGGATGCGGTTGACCGAATCAAGCTTGATCGTCGCGGAGCCGAGATAGGCATTCACCGTATGCACGGAAAGGCCGAGCTTCTCGGCGATTTCTTCGCTGATGCGACCGTCGCCTGCGAGCTGCAGGCAGGCGATTTCCCTCTCGCTCAGGGTTTCGGCCGGTACGCTGCGGCGCTCCTCGAGCGCCAGAAGGTCCATCATGACCTGACAGCTGCGGACGTGCTGGTCGATGATAAGGTCGCTGCTGAGATCGATCGACGAGGCGAGGAACAGCACGTAGCCGTTTCCGAGCGCGCCGAGACGTACGGGGAAAGCGATGCCGGCAAAGGGAAGAACCCTCGGCTCCAGGCGGCGGACGAGCGTGGCGAGGTCACCCGCCTCGGCAAAGCTCGAGCTTTCCGTTCCCGTCCAGATGAGCGGGAGAAGCGACATCTCCATATGATCGAGAAGAGCCTCACCATAGGCCTCGACGAGAAGATCGTGATGACCCGTGCCGGCCGTGCCCCAGTTTTCCAGTTCGCAGATCAGCTTGCGCTTGTTCGGCATGCCGGCGCCTGTGACGCGCAGCACGACGAAATTGCGTGCCCGCAACGTCTTCTGCATCGCCACCAGCTTGGGAAAGATGTCAGACCTGCTGGCGGCCCGCTGCAGCCGAAGATATTGAATATTGCCCGTTCCCTCTCCCATGCCGCTGCGCGAATACCCCATGTCCAGCCTTCCTACACCAGGTTGTTTCGCACCGCATAGGCGATGGCTTCGGATCGCGTCTTTGTCGCTGTCTTGCGCATGACGCTGGTGATGTAGTTGTTGATGGTGTTGCGGGATATGCCGAGGATGACGGCAATCTCGTCGCTGGTCTTGCCCTCTGCGATCCAGAACAGGCATTCCAGCTCGCGCTCCGTCAGTTCGAAGTCGCGTTCGGATCGGGCGTCATGGGCTTCAACGAAGCTTGCGCCATAGGCGGCGAACAGCCCAACTTCCTTCAGCCTCTCCTGCGACAGGATGATCCCTTCGGGAAACAGCAGCATCAGGGAGAACCGGATTCGGCCGACACAGAACATCAGTGAGCAATATTGCCGGCTGATTTCCTCCGGCGGCAATACATCGTCAGGCAGGAGCGAGAAGCTCGGTGTCAGCAGGGAGAGACATTTCTCCAGTTCGGTCGAGCGCGCATAGCCGCTCGCAAGGTCCGAGCCGAGCCGGCGGACCAGGTCGAAGGGCCAGTTCGACGTGACGATGAAGTCGAGCCCCTGCTCCTGGACAAGGTCATACCGGGCAAGCAGGAAATGGGACGCGCCGACATAATCCGCCAGCAGCTTCATGACTGCCTGGACGTTGTTCGATGCAGAGGCAATGCTCAGCCGCCTGACAAGCTGCTCCCTGGACAGGATCTTGGTCGACGCGGCATCCGCGTTCAGACCCGTCCCCGCTGTCGCGCCCTGATTTGGCAGCTCCATTCGCTTTACGCTCCCTGCGCAGTCTGATCTGCTCGTTTCATCTGCAGCGTCAAACGCGCGTGACCTTCAAGGTTCCGCCAAAACTTTTCCGGCCTGACGGAGTGCTCATCACCCTATCACCAAAAAGCCATCTTTTTGCCTCGCCCTCGACACCAAGCAATTTCCTTGGCGCAGATAGTCAACGGCACGAATCATAGGGATTGTAGGCCAGACACGCCGAATTACCATGCTGTGGGCCTGTGTTTCCCCAGAGGAGCATGGTCACAAAACGCATGGCTGAAGGTCGACCATGCAATTATGTCACGGAAATCGAACAAAAAAGGGCCGAATTGTGTCGGCCCTTTGATGATCATATTTTTGTGAGCGGGTGTCAGGCGGCCTTGTCGACGGCCCACTTGCGGAGGATTTTCGCTGCGCGCTCCTCGGAGATCTCGACCATGCGGGCGAGACGCTTCTCCGGACCTTCCTTGACGCGGCGGTTGAAGCCCCCATCGTCGGCGCCGCCGAAGTCGCCCGAGCTGTCGAAGCCGAAGTCCGAGCCGAAATCCGAGCCGAAGCCGTCCATGAGGGCGGGGCCGCCGGCCGGTGAGAAGTCGGGCAGTTCCAGCCCGGCAACCTCGCCGGAGGTTTCGGTTGCCGCGGTCGTGCCACCGACGGTGCGGATGAGCGGGCGCAGACCGAGCCAAACCACCAGGAAGGCGACCAGGACGAAGGCGAGCGAGTTGATGATGCCACCGAGATTGCGGCTCAGCGTCTCCATGATGCCCGGACCTGCGGCTGCCTCGTCGAGAAGCTGGGTCTCGAGGAAGTCCATGGCGGTCAGGTTGACGACGTCGCCACGCGCGTCGCTGAGGCCGGCAGCAGAGCTGACGATCTTCTGCATTTCCGCAAGATAGGCGTCGATCTTGGCCTGGTCGGCCGGTTCGCCCACCATCTGGGCAATACGGCCCTTGTTGACGACAACCGCCACGGAGACCTTCTCGATCTGGTAGCTGTTGCGCGTCGTCGCGACGGTCCGCTGGTTGATTTCGTAGTTGGTCTGCTCTTCGCGCTTGTTCGCCTGATCGGACGACTGCGGGCCGGCGGCGCCGCCGGCTTCGGGAGCGGCCTGGGGAACGTTCTGCTCGACGGTCGCGGCATTGTCGTTCTGGGTCTGCTTGGACTGGGATTCTTCCCGCGTCGTGCGGACCGAGCGTTCGACGCGCGAGTTCGGGTCGTAGACCGTTTCCTGGATCTGCTGGCTGTCGGTGTTGAGCGAGGCGGTGACGCTGGAGCGGAAATTGTCCATGCCGAGGAAAGGAGCAAGCGCCTTGTCGATATTGGTCTCGATTTCCTGCTGCACGGTCTGCACCATGCCGAGCGAACGGGTGAGCTGGCTGTTGCCGCCCTCATCGCCGGAGGCGAGAAGCTGTCCGGTGGAATCGAGAATGGTGACGTCTTCGACGTCGAGCCCCGGAACGGCTGAGGCGACCATGTGGCGAATGGATGCGGCGGCCTTGCGGCCGGCAGTCGAGTTGGCACGGATCATGACCGAGGCGGTCGGCTTCTGCTCGCCGCGGCGGAAATTGCCGACGTCGGGCATGACGATGTGAACGCGGGCGGCGGAGACGCCGCTGATCTGCTGGATGGTGCGGCCGATTTCGCCTTCGAGCGCGCGGACGCGGGTAACTTCCTGCATGAAGGAGGTCAGGCCGAGGGAGCCGACATTGTCGAAGAGTTCGTAACCGGCATTGGCGCTGTTGGGCAGATTGCGCTCGGCAAGCAGTACGCGTGCGCGGGCTGTCGAGCCCACCGGCACCTGAATGCTGGAACCGTCGGTACCGACTTCAAACGGCATGTTCGCTTCAGCGAGCGCTATGCTTATCTGATTGAGATCAGTCGTCTCGAGGCCGACATAGAGGGTCTCGTAGGCAGGTTTGTTGACGTAAATGGCAGCAGCAAGGACCAAAGCGACCGACACCAGGCCGGCGGCCGCAAGCGCAATCAACCTGGTCTGGCCTAAGCCCGCCAAGTTCTTAAATATATTCTGAAATTGAGCTAACAGATTCATTCTGTTTCCACATCGCCGAACACGGTTATAGAGCTTTCGCCCAAGCGCACCCTAAGAGGCGAAGCTTGTGCGAGCATTTCGGCAATGCGGTATGGGAAACACAGCCCGGCCCGGTTCAGGCCGGCAGGGTCGGATCAGAAGAAATCGAAGTCGCCGGCGGCCTTGCTGAGCGGCTGGGAATGGCCGTGGCGCATGCCGCTCGAAAGGGCGCGCTGCATATCGGCGAGCTTCACGAGGCTGAGCGCGGTGGATACGTCCACCTTCCAGTCCTCCGGTATGGTGCCGGTGATGGTATCGATGAATTCGGCAAGCCCGCGGGTCTTCTGGACTGCGAGGTCGATACCCTGGAGGATCTTGATCGTATCGGGGGATTTCAGGAGCTCTGCCCCTCCCACTTCGAGGATTTCGGGCTCGATGCGTTCGATCAGATAGGCGACGTCATGCAGTTCTGAGACCAGACGCATCAGCACGTCGGGCAAGGCTTCTTCAGGGGCTGCGATTGGCGGCGCGATTATGTCGGTCATGGCAGTCCCCGGTACGTATGATGAAAGTCAGAAGAATTCGATGGAATTGTCGACAGGCTTTGGTGCCGGACGGACCGGACGCTGTTCCAGTGCCACCGTCCTCTGCGTTTCGGCACCTGTCAGCGGGTATTGCCGGGCACGGCCGCTTACCGGCCAGTATTCAAGCTTTCTGCCGTGATCGCCGCCCGTGGAAGAGCCGACGACCTGGATGCCTTCGTCACGCAGAAACTCCATGGCGAAAGCGGCATTCTGCTCGCCCACGTTGGAGAAGCTGGCGATCGTCTTCGCCCCACCGAAGATCTTCGCCTCCAGCCGGTCGCGGCGAGCGCCCTTCTTCAGAAGGCCGTTGATGAGAAGCTCCATGAGGTGGACGCCGTAACGGGTGGCGTCCCCTCCAGAGCCCATGGCTCCGCCCGAGCCAGGAAGCAGGAAGTGGTTCATGCCGCCGACACCGGCGACAGGATCCCGAAGACACGCAGCCACGCACGACCCAAGGATCGTCGACAGGACGACATCAGGGTCGTCGACGACTTTGTACTCTCCTTGAATAATATGGACGCGCTTGGCAGCAGCGGCTTCTATCATTTGAGGGCTCCGAATACCGCTTCGATAGCGGCCTTCATCTTCTCGATGGTGAACGGCTTGGCGAGCACGTTGTTGGCGCCGAGCGAAGCGGCCTTCTGGACCAGGGCTCGGTCGCCCTGCGCCGTCAGGATGATGAAGGCCGCCTTCTTGGTGTTCGGGTTGGCGCGAACGGCCTGCAGGAAGCCGATGCCATCCATGTTCGGCATGTTGAAGTCGGAGATGACCAGGTGATGCGGCTGCTCGGACATGATCTTCATGCCCTGCACGCCGTCGCCGGCAGCAGTGATCTGCTTGAAGCCGAGCTGTGTCAGGGCGTCGCTGAGCAGCAGGCGGCTGGTGACCTGATCGTCAACGATCAGAACTTTGATTTTTTCAGCGAGAGACATTTATTCGGTACCTTCTTTTCGGGCGGCAGTTAATTTCAACACTTCTTCTCCAATGGAGCCCAATGGCAGCTGGTGCTCGACGGCGCCCATTTCGTGGGCGACCCTCGGCATGCCATAGACCACACAGGTCTTTTCATTCTGTCCGATTGTGCGTGCGCCAGCATTGCGCATCTTCAGCAGTCCGGATGCTCCGTCGCGCCCCATGCCGGTCAGAATGACGCCAACCGCGTTGCGGCCGGCCAGTTCCGCGACTGAATCGAAGAGAACATCCACTGATGGCCGATGGCCGTTGACGGGATCCCTCTCGATCAGCCGGCAGCATGGTGCTGACGGGTTCGCTATCTGCAGGTGCCGGTCGCCGCCGGGCGCGAGATAGACCTTGCCGATCTCCAGACGCGCACCATCGGTCGCTTCCTGCACCACAGGAGCGCAGATACGATTAAGCCGTTCAGCAAAACTTTTGGTAAACGTGGAAGGCATATGTTGAGTGATTACCGTCGGCGGGCAGTTCTGCGGGAATTTCTGCAACACTGCGATCAGCGCCTCGACGCCGCCGGTCGACGAGCCTATCGCCACGACCTTGCGTCCGACACGATAATCCTTGGCCGTCATCGCCGGCGTTACCGCCGCGGGAGCGGCAGTGGGCTGCCACTTGCGGCCCGAACGGGCGGCAGCCTTGACCTTCTCGGCCAGATCCATGAACGGGCGAGCGTCGCCCGGCACCGGCTTGCCGACGCAGTCGAAAGCGCCGATCTCGAGCGCTGCGAGCGTCGCGTTGGCACCGTGATGGGTCATGGTGGAGACCATGATGACCGGCATCGGCCGCAGACGCATGATCTTGTCGAGGAACTCCAGCCCGTTCATGTTGGGCATCTCGATGTCGAGCGTCACGACATCGGGATTGAGCTGCTTGATCGCCGCACGCGCTTCCATCGCGTCGCCGGCCTGGCCGATGACGTTGACGTCCGGGTCGGAATTCAGGACCGCGGTGATCAGGCCGCGCATCGTCGGTGAATCGTCGACGACGAGAACTCGTGCTGGTGCGCTCATGGCTTCCTCCCTCCATGCTTGCCCATACACCGGTAGGTGGTGATACCGATGTTATCGAAAAGGTTCTTCGCATCGCCCGAAACGCGCTCGGAATGGCCGATATAGAGATGGCCTGCTTCCGGCAGCAGCGACGCGAAGCGCGACCAGATCTTCACCTGGGTCGGCTCGTCGAAATAGATCACCACGTTGCGGCAGAAGATAACGTCGAAATTGCCCTTGAAGGGCCATTGCGCCATCAGGTTCAGCTCGTTGAACGTGATCAGCTTCTTGACCCGCTCATCGACCTGGAACTTACGGCGGCCGTTGACATCGACTTCGCGAAACCACTGCTTGCGCATGGCCGGGGACACGCTTTCCAGCGCACCCTCGTCATAGGCGCCCATCCGGGCGGTATCGAGGATCTTCGGATCGATATCGGTTGCCAGAATGCGGAAGTCGTAGTCCGCCGCATTCGGGAACATGGCCAGGACCGTCAGGGCGATCGAATAGGGCTCCTGACCGTCGGAGCAGGCCGCCGACCAGATGCGCACCCGGCCGCCGCTCTTGGCGCGGTTGATCAGGCCCGGCAGGACCTCGTCGCGCAGATGTTCGAAATGGTGGTTTTCGCGGAAGAAGCGGGTGAAGTTCGTCGTCAGGTGCGACAGCATCTCACGGCGCACAGGCGCGCCTTCCGGCGAAGCGACCAGCGTGCAATATTCGCGGAAGCCACGCAGACCCAGGTTGCGGATGTGCTTGGACAGCCGCGAATAGACCAGCGACGCCTTGGAATCGTTGAGATAGATACCGGCATCCGCATAGATCATCGCAGCGATTTCGGACAGGTCGCGGCGGGTCAGCGGATATTCACCGCTTGCCAGAACCTCGTCCGGCGACTGCCGGCTATCGATCGCGCCCAGGGGCATCATGCGGCTTCACTTTCCTTATCAAGAGCCTTTTCGGCGAACAGGGCGTCAAGCTCGATCATGCAGATCATCCGCTTGTCGATCGCCAGGATGCCCCGTGCGTACTGCTTTTCCAGATCGGAGGAGATCTCCGGAACCGGCTGGATGTTTTCCTCGGTGATCGTGAGGATGTCGGAGACAGCCTCCACCAGCAGGCCGACAACCCGGTTCTTCACCTGGGCAACGATGATGACGTGGCGGGCGCTCGGTTCGGCGTCCTTCATGCCGAGTCGTGCCGAGAGGTCGACGATCGGCAGGACGGCACCGCGCAGGTTGATGACACCCAGGACATAAGCCGGCGCATGGGGCATCGGCGTGGCCTGTGTCCATCCGCGGATCTCGCGGACGGACATGATGTTGACGCAGAACTCTTGCTCTCCGATGCGGAAGGCAATCAGTTCCCGGCTTCCCTGTGCAAGCGACTTCACGGCATACGACATACTATCAACCCGTGGCGGCGAGAGACATTTCAGGCTTCAGGGACTGGCCGCGCGAGGCCGCGACGACCGCATCGACGTCCAGGATGAGTGCCACGCGTCCATCACCGAGGATGGTTGCGGCAGCGATGCCCGGGACGTGGGTGTAGTTGGCTTCGAGCGACTTGATGACGACCTGGCGCTGGCCCTGGATGGCATCGACCATCAAAGCACGCTGGCCGCCGCCTTCGGATTCGACCAGAAGGGCGACGCCTTCGACCGGGTTCGCCTGGGTCGAGCGGAAGTTCAGGATACGGCCTACATCCACCAGCGGGCAGAACGAGTTGCGGATGGAGATCAACCGCTGCGTCGCGCCGAAGGAGTGGATGGCCGAGGCTTCCGGCTGCAGGGTTTCGACGATCGCCGTCAAAGGCACGACCAGCGTCTGGCCGGCAACGGTGACGACCATGCCGTCGAGAACGGCGAGCGTCAGCGGCAGGCTCATCGTGAAGATCGAGCCCTGGCCCGGCTTCGACGAGATCGAGATACGACCACCGAGTGCCTGGATCGAGCGCTTGACCACGTCCATGCCGACGCCGCGGCCGGAAATGTCGGAGATCTGGTCGGCGGTGGAGAAGCCCGGCGCGAAGATCAGGTTGTCGATCTCTTCGTCCGTCAGGTTGGCGTCCGGCGCGATGAGATCGTTGTCGATCGCCTTCTGCTTGACGCGCTCGCGGTTGATACCGCCGCCATCGTCCTGCAGTTCGATGAGAATGCGGCCCGAACGGTGCTTTGCGGAAAGCTTGATCGTGCCTTCCGGATCCTTGCCGGCAGCCTCGCGCTTCTCGGGAGATTCGATGCCGTGGTCGACGGCGTTACGGATCATGTGGGTGAGCGGCTCGGCGATCTTGTCGATGACCGTCTTGTCGACTTCGGTGTTTTCACCCTCGGTGACCAGGCGGATCTGCTTGCCGACCATGTCGGCCACTTCGCGGACGATACGCGACATGCGCTGGAAGACCGGCTTCACCGGCTGTGCGCGGATCGCCATGACCGAGTCCTGGATCTCGCGGGTGAGCTGCTGCAGCTCCTCGAGACCCATGTTGACGGCGGAGGTGCCGGTCGCATCGTTTTCGATGACGCTCTGGGAGAGCATCGCCTGGTTGATGACAAGTTCGCCGACGAGGTTGATCAGGCGGTCGACGCGATCGAGATCGACGCGGATCGTCTGGCCCGCCGAAGCGGCAGCGGCGGCAGCGTTGTTCTGCGCTGCGGCAGCAGCGGCTGCAGCAGCGCTTTCCTTCTTCTCGACTGCGGCAGCGACTGCCTTCGTCACGTTCGAAGCGGTTTCGGCCGCAGCCACGACGGCGGGCGCCGGTGCAGCAGGCTCGGCGGGCCCGTCATCCAGGGCGGACAGATCGAACGGTACCGGAACCATCGGCTGCTCTTCGTCTTCCGAGGCTTCCGCCGGCTTGACGTCCAGTTCGCAATCCCATTCGGCGAATTCGAAGACCGCGCGGACTTCGTCTTCCGACTTTGCCGTCTTCAGCGAGATCTTCCAGCCGAAATAGGAGGCTTCCGGATCCATGCTCTCGAAGGCGGGCAGCGTGTCCATGTCGCAGGCAATGCTCATCTCGCCGAGGCGGGAGAGATCGCGCAGCAGAAGGGCTGCTTCATTGCCCTTGGAATAGAGTTCGCGGGTCGGCTTGAAGGAGATGTCGAAGACGTTGCCGAGAACCGCTTCCTCGTCGCCGCCAAAGCCGTCGAAGGTGAACGGGATCGGCTGGAAACCGCTGTCGTCCGTGGGGGCTGGCGCTGCGGCAGCTGCAGGGGCAGCCTTGGCGGCAGGCTTCGGTGCTTCGGCGGCGGCCGACGGCATTTCGCCGTTCGCCAGCGCTTCCAGCTCCTTGACCAGCGTCTTGGTGCGGCTTTCCTCGACGCTGCCACCGTCACGCGAGCAGGTGACGAGGTCGGCCAGAACGTCGGCGGACTTGAGCATCACCTTCAGGACGTCCTGGTTCGGCTCCAGCTTGTTGGAGCGCACGCAGTCGAGCGTCGTTTCGAAGACGTGTGCGAAGGCGACCAGGTCGTCCAAACCGAAGGCGCCCGCTCCCCCCTTGATGGAATGAACTGCACGGAAGACGGCATTGACCGTTTCGGGATCGCGATCCCCATCATTCAGCTTGAGAAGACCAGACTCCAGTTCGGCGAGCTGTTCTTCGCATTCCTGAAAGAAGATCTCTTTGATTTCGTTCATATCCATCGGAGGAATTCCCGGTTCAGGCGGTTACACGCTCGATCGCATCGATCAGTTTGGCAGGATCAAAAGGCTTGACGATCCAACCCGTCGCACCGGCCTGGCGCGCGCGGTTCTTCTTTTCGGCGTCGCTTTCCGTCGTCAGGACGAGGATCGGGATCGCACGGTATTTCTCGTTGCGGCGAACGCCTTCGATGAAGCCGAAGCCGTCGAGACGGGGCATGTTGATGTCGGTGACGATGACGTCCGGATCACAGCCTTCGAGGACCTCGAGGCCCTCGACGCCGTCTTCGGCCTGGATCGTCTCGAAACCGGCATTGTTGAGGGTCACCAGAAGCATGTTCCGGATCGTCCGTGAATCATCCACGGTCAGCACTTTTTTCTTCATTTCTAGATCTCCTTAGCGACCATCTTGTCGGGGTCGATGCCGATCAACTGCATCGTCTTTTCAAAGGCATCGGAGGCCTTCTCGATCATGAAAGACTTCTTGTCGGCCTGCCAGGCGGCAGCACCGGCGACGAGAACCTGGGCGCACTGGACGCCGACCCGCTCGACGGCGGAGGCATCGATCACGATGTCGCTGCCGCGCATCGTCATAAGCTTGCCGTGCAAGGCAGATGCTTCATTGAGGTCGAGAACGGGCGCGAGCGCCACAGTGCCCGATGCGGCTTTCTTTGCTGCCATCAGTTTCTTCCTTGCAGTTTGTAAACGGGTTGAGCCTGCGGCTCGGAGAATGTCTGGTAGCTTACCGCGGGCGCGCCGGTATCGGCCTGGGTATGGGCCGGACGGCGATCCTCGTAGCCTTCGACGATCCGGCTCTGGCGGGCGATGCGGAATTCGCGAACGGTGCGGCCGAGTTCGAGGATGACCGAATGCAGTTCGTCAGCGCCCTCCCCGGCATTGCGGGCAAAGCTTGCATTGGCACCCATGTCCTGGCTCAGACTGTCTATATCGGACGTGATGCGGGTGAGGCCTTCGGACTGCTCGACCGTGCGGCGCGCGACGCCCGAGATGGCATCGTTGATCTCGGTGACCTGCTGGACGATGCCGCCGATCGCGGTCTGCGTGCGGTGGACCATGTCGACGCCTGCGCCGACCTGCGACTTGGTGCCGGTGACCAGCGTCTTGATTTCGCGGGCGGCATCGGCGGAACGCTGCGCAAGCGCGCGGACTTCCTGCGCCACCACGGCAAAACCCCGGCCGCTGTCGCCGGCGCGGGCAGCCTCGATGCCGGCATTGAGCGCCAGAAGGTTGGTCTGGAAGGCGATCTCGTCGATGACGCCGATGATCTCGCCGATCTTCTCGGCCGAGGTCTCGATGTCGGTCATGGCGCTGATGGCACGGCCAACGACTTCGCCGCTCTCTTCGACCGAACGACGGGTCGCGGCGGCGGCCTTTTCGGCGGCCGAGGTTCCGGCAACGGTTTCCTTAACGAGATCGGAAAGCTGACGGAGGTCCTGGGTTGCTGTGCGGGCCCGCTGCGCCTGGTCTTCGGAAGCTGTCGCGAATGTCGATGCGTTGCGGGCAATCGCGTCGGTCAGGCCGATCGCCTGCCTGCCTGCGGCATCAATCGCCTGGACAGACTGCTGCATGCCGCCGACCGCACGGGCGAGAAGACCGGCGAGTTCGCGATAGGCTTCGGGCATCTCGGCCGGCAAGGCGACGGTCAGGTCACGCTCGGCGAGAGCGGCGATGACGGCCGCGAAGGTGTCGACGGCTTCGGCCTGGTCGGCGGTGCGCTGGTCTGCCAGAGCACGCTGGTGTTTCTGGCGCTGTTCGTTGAAACGCAGCGAGACGGCGATCTCGACATCGATCATGACGAGCCGGACGAGCGCGCTCAGGAGATCGTGGAGTTCGCGCTCGCGCTTGCGGGAGCCGGGAAGAATGGAACGCGGCGAAAGATCGCTGACGGCGCCGACGACAAGATGTTCGAGCATGACCGCATGGCCGGCGACGTGCCAGCGCGGGTCGAGCCCCATGCGGCTCTCGGTATCGGACAGGACCTTGACGCGGTCGGCATAGAGCGCATCGAAGCGGGCATCGGTGAGGACGGACCAGTGGGACGCCTGGAGGTCGCTCAGGCGCTCGACCTGCTGCTCGCTGTCGAAGTGACGGGCGGCTTCGGGAAAGGACTGGAGGCGGTGGAAGAGATCGCGCAGGCCGGCCTTGATGTGGTCCTCGAGATGCGGGCGGGAGCGGCGCACAAGATTGCACAGGTCGCCGTCGAGCCCGGCAAATGCCAGCCTCTCGCCAAGGCTGCCCGCCTGGCCACGTCGAACCTGTTCGCTTGGCGTGTCCTGCACCAACGTCGTCCCCAAAACCACATAAACCGAGAGCTCGGCGCGAAAGAAGCCATGCCGGTCAGGGTCTCTGGAGATGAACTATGAATGCCCGGCACACGAGGACGATCATCCCGTGCCATGCGAACGCGGCCACCGCAGGTATTCCTGACTTTTCATGAGCGGATACCGGATTGAGACCGGTACGGCATTGGCGGCTTCATGCCTGGTGGTAGACCGCGGTCGTCCCATTTCGCCGTGATGTCCAATATGTATGGTTAATTCCTTGCGCGAAGGTTAATGCGCAGTAGAACCGGGCCGTTTTGCTACACAAGGCATGTAAAAGATAAACGCTTCGCCAACCCGGGCGTGCAGTGCACCAGAATGGGGCTACGCAAGGTTATGCGCCAACGGGGGGAGAGCCGTGTCACACGGCGGGCTGCGGCGGAAAGCGTTTGCTGAGATAGGCCGATCCTTCGAGGCCGAAGCGCCATGGGTGTTCGACCGCACGCGTGATTCCGATCCTCGGTCCGGTCACCACCAGTGGGCTCACCTCCGGCGCCGCCAGCCTGAACGGCGGCGCAAACAGCGACAGCCCGTCATGTGCGACGGTAACGCCGAGCGCCTGGCAGAGACGCCCCGGACCTGAGCAGAGCAGTAGCGGATCATTGCGCCCCCGCCGCGCCTCCATCTCCGCAATCCCGCTGACCGGCTGCAGCGCCCGGATCAGCACCGCCGACCCCGGAAGGCAGACGAAATTCAGACACCAGTGGATGCCGTAGGACCGGTAGACATAGGCATGCCCCGGCGGACCGAACATGGTGCGCGTCCGCGGGCTCTCGCCGCGAAAACTATGCGACGCCGGATCATCCCGCTCATAGGCCTCCGTCTCGACGATGATGCCGGCGGAGCCGTCGAATTCGAGCTCGACACCTATGAGATCACGGGCGACGGTAGTGGCTGGGCGGGAGAAGAAGGTGGACGATCGCTCCAATAAGTCAGTAGTCAAGCGGATTATAGTCAGCCAGAGAGCTGCCGGAATGAGAGGATCTAGTGCCACGACCGTCCCGGCTTTGCCCTCCTTCGGGAAGTCGAACATGAACAGAAAACTTCACGCGGCTTGCGTTCTGTGCGGTTTTCGATGCTCCATCCATGACATGCGTGTCAGCTACTCGCACGCTTGAACCGCCCTCTTTCGCCTCCGCGATTACCGAAATGTCGAAACCGACAGTAGTGAAAATGCCACTCGTGCCACCATCCATTAGCTGGCCGTCGGGCGCCCCTATGCTGTAACCATCTGCCGCAATGTCTTGGCCACCGGGCCGCTTCTGCGCCTCTCGAACACCCTCTAGGATCTGTGTGAGCGTCTCTGAAACAAACGACTTGATGTCCATGCGATCACCCTAAAAGAGGAGCTAATGCTGGAAGAAACGGAGCCACCACAGTTATATGGTCTGCAGCGGTCGCAATGAAATGTTGGTATGCGTTCAAAAAATTTGGCTTATCCGCTTTGGCTGCATCCATGTCGTCCACTGAGTTCAACAACAAAACCCGAGCCGAATCATCTGAGACATGCTCGCTGATTGCTGCTCTTAATTCAGAAAACACGCGATTGTTGTTGACGATGTTTGATGAATTATCTGTAGAGTTGAGATTAACTCGAGCGTTGCTTCCGCTGACGTGGATGGTGTAGTTGCCTCCAGTGCCAGGGTTGAAGGCGCCTTTCCGTCGGATTTTAACTTGGAAGTGGGCTGGGATCATTCGCCCACCATCATAGAAGACAGGATCTATGATCTCGAAAGCCTCTTCAGTGCCATTTGGAAGCTTGCGACGAAGCTCATCGCCAACAACGAGACTGGCAGAGGCATCATCTATCGCGATCATATCGCTACTGTAAACGCCTGGAACCGTACCTTTATGCTGGCCGTTCGCGTCGATTATCTCGAAAACAGACTTGGGAAACCCACTGAACATTGTTTCTCACCTTGCATGTGAATCGCGATAATCTACCACCCTCTTGCTTCCCGATGTTACGGCTTTTCGCACAGACTTGCCGATAGTGTCGGCATTTCATCCGCAATCAAGGGATTTGGTGCGTGACAAAACGCAACACCGAAAAGTACGCGTACTAGCCTTGCCTAAGCACAAGTTACTGAAAAATTTTTAGAAAAAAATGGTGCCCGGAGGCGGATTTGAACCACCGACACGCGGATTTTCAATCCGCTGCTCTACCAACTGAGCTATCCGGGCATCCGAGGCCTTGGTTCAGGCCTGCCGGTCGTTTGAGACCGTCCGGAGGAGCAATCCCCCGGGAGCGAGCGGGGTTATAACATCTTGTTCGGCCATGTCCAGCACCCGTCGCGACTTTTTTGACAGGTTTGCGAAAATGTCGAATTCTCTTTTAAAAACAGCGGCCAACCGGGCGTCGGCGAATGGGGATAACCGGCATTCGGGAAATTCCATTCGCGCATCTGCGCAAAGTCCGGCGCCATCTGCCCGTCAGGATCGGCCGCCGGAGTGAGCCACGGCCGGCCGGGCGGGTCACTCCCGCCCGTCGTCGTCCGCCTTGCGCTCGTCGTCGGCCACCGGAATGGCGTAGGAGCCGTTCAGCCAGCGGGAGAGGTCGAGATTGCGGCAGCGCTCGGAGCAGAAAGGATAGCTTTCGCGGGTCGAGGGCTTGCCGCATTCGGCGCAGGCCCTGGTCTTCCTGAGCGGCTCGACCTTGCCGCCCGTCTTGATGGGTTCGGATGCCATGGAGCAACTCCTCTTTTATCTTGCAGTCTGTCTGGGCTCGCGCCGGACGCGAGGCTCAAGCGGATCAGGCGGAAATCAGGCTTCCGGCCATGCCGCGGGCACGTCAAAACCTTCGCCGGCCATCAGCGTCGTGACTTCGTAAAGCGGAAGGCCGACGACATTGCTGTATGAACCGACGAGTTTCTGCACGAAGGCGCCGGCAATGCCTTGGATGGCATAGGCGCCGGCCTTGCCGCGCCACTGGCCGGACGCGATGTAGTTTTCGATCTCGACGGTCGAGAGCCGCTTGAAGCGAACCTTGGTCTGCACGACCTTCTGGCGGAACTGGCCGCCGGGCGTCACGAGGCAGATGCCGGTATACACCCAATGGCCGCGGCCGGAGAGAAGATGCAGTGCCGCGGATGCCTCTTCGGTATACTCGGTCTTTTCCAGGATGCGGCGGCCGACGGCCACCACCGTGTCGGCGGACAGGATATAGCTGTGCCGCCAGGCCGGATCGTCCTTCACCGCCCGGTAGGCGGCCTCGGCCTTTTCGGTGGAGAGGCGGCGGGCGAGCGAGCGGGGATGCTCGGCCCGCTTCGGCGTCTCGTCGATATCCATCGGCATCAGGCGCGCTGGCGCAATGCCGACCTGGTTCAGGAGATCGAGGCGGCGCGGCGAACCCGATGCCAGTATCAGCTTTTGCTCAAGCGCCATGCGAGGTCATGCCCTGCCTGAAACCGCTTACTTGAAGCGGTAGGTGATGCGACCCTTGGTCAGGTCGTACGGGGTCATTTCGACGAGAACCTTGTCGCCCGCCAGAACGCGGATACGGTTCTTGCGCATGCGGCCGGCGGTGTGGGCAATGATTTCATGTTCGTTTTCGAGCTTCACGCGGAATGTCGCATTGGGCAGCAGTTCCGTGACGACGCCCGGAAATTCGAGGACTTCTTCTTTAGCCATTTACTGGTTTTCTTTCTGTGGTTGGAACGCAAGCACGGCGGAGCATTCTCCACCGGCCGCGAAAATTGGGCGGAAACTACACAATCGTGTCCGCTTTGTGAACCTCGCCTGACGGCTAATCTTGCAACTGGTCAATTACTGGGCGCCGGCGGCCTGCGAATGGGTTTCATCCGCCGGTCGATCAGCTTCCAGAGATGGTCCCGCACGGCCCTGTAGGCATCGAGAACCTGGTCACGCGTCCCGGTCGTCGCCGTCGGGTCCATGGTCGGCCAGTAGACCACGTCGACCGGGCTCGACCCCGTCAGTTCCAGCGCCACGTGATGGGCTTCCGGCGTCAACGTCACGATCAGGTCGAAGAAATCGTCTTCAATCTCTTCCAGCGTACGCGGCTTGTGCGGTCGCTTGCTGTTGAGCGAAAGACCGATTTCTTCCAGCACGACATCGACGAAGGGATCAGGCTCACCGGAGCGAACGCCGGCCGACTGGATGTAGATATCGGGTTGCAGCAGGCTTTTTGCAATGGCTTCGGCCATCGGGGAGCGGATGGAATTCTGTCCGCACATGAAAAGGATCGCCGTCGGTATGCCGATCGTCTCCTTGCGGGTCGGCGCGTCGATTGCCATGGTCAGCCGCGCCAGTAGAGCACGCAGACGAGCGTGAAGAGCCGCCGCGCGGTGTCGAAATCGACGCTGATCTTACCGTCCAGCCGGTCCATCAGGGTCTGCGAGCCTTCGTTGTGGATGCCGCGGCGGCCCATGTCGATCGCCTCGATGCGCGACGGCGTCGCCGTCCTGATCGCCTCGTAATAGCTCTCGCAGATCATGAAATAGTCCTTGATGATCCGACGGAACGGCGTCAGCGACAGGATGTGGGTTGCGACATCCTCATCCGCCTCGGTGGTGATCGCAAGGACCAGCCTGGCATTGGCAAGCGACAGGCGCAGCTTGTAAGGCCCGCCGGCGTGGCCGAAGGGTGTGAAGGAATTTTCCTCGACGAGATCGAAGATGGCGACCGCCCGCTCATGCTCGACATCGGGCGTCGAGCGCCCGATCGTGTCGTCCAGGACGACGTCGAAGAGCCGGAAGTCGCCCTGCCCCATGCCTAGCCCCCGTTGTCGTCTGGGTTGGCGTTGAGGCGGATCGCGACCGAGCGCGCATGGGCATCGAGCCCTTCCGACTTCGCCAGCGTGATGGCCGCCGGCGCAAGCTTGCGCAGCTGATCCGGGCCGAGCCTGAGGATCGACGAGCGCTTGACGAAATCGAGCACGCCGAGGCCGGAGGAGAAGCGGGCCGAACGTGCCGTCGGCAATACGTGGTTGGAGCCGCCGACATAATCGCCGATCACTTCCGGCGTGTGGCGGCCGATGAAGATCGCGCCGGCATTGATGATGCCCGGCATCAGCGCATCGGGGTCGGCGACGGCCAGTTCCAGATGCTCGGCAGCGATGCGGTTGGCAAGCGGCAGGGCCGCCTTGAAATCCTTAACCAGGATGACCGCCCCGAAATCCCGCCAGCTGGCAGTGGCGATCTCGGCGCGCGACACCGTCTTCAGCTGGCGCTCGACGGCTTGCTCCACCGCACGGCCGAATTCGGCGTCATCGGTCATCAGGATCGACTGGGCGCCGGCATCATGTTCGGCCTGGGCCAGAAGATCGGCGGCGATCCAGTCCGGGTCATTGTCCCTGTCCGCGATGACCAGCACTTCCGAAGGGCCGGCGATCATGTCGATGCCGACCGTGCCGAAGACCTGGCGCTTAGCGGCCGCGACATAGGCATTGCCGGGGCCTACGATCTTCGCGACCGAAGCGATGGTCTCGGTGCCATAGGCGAGTGCCGCGACGGCCTGCGCACCGCCGATGCGGTAGATTTCCGTGACGCCGGCGATGCGGGCAGCGGCGAGCACGGCCGGATTGATTTTGCCGCCGCCGGCCGGCACGACCATGACGAGGCGCGGCACGCCGGCAACCCTGGCCGGCACGGCATTCATCAGCACGGAACTCGGGTAGCTCGCGGTACCGCCCGGCACGTAGAGCCCGACCGCCTCGATCGCCGTCCAGCGGGAGCCGAGGCCGACGCCGATCGCATCCTCGTAGATATCGTCCTTCGGCATCTGCCGGGCATGGTGCTTTTCGATGCGCTCGGCGGCCAGCTTCAGGGCGTCGATGACGGCGGGATCGGTTTCGGCCAAGGCCGCGTCGATCTCGGCCTCGGACACGCGGATGCCGACCTTGGCGAGATCGACCTTCTCGAAGCGGGCGGAATATTCGATCAGCGCTGCATCGCCGCGGGCACGCACATCGTCGATGATCGCCTTGACCACGGCATTGACGTCTTCGGAAACCTCGCGCTTGGTCGACAGAAACGCGGCAAAGCGCGCCTCGAAATCACCGGATGCCTGTTCAAGCCAAGTTGCCACGCGGATAGTCCTTCCATTCCAATGCCAGAATGAGGCCCCAGGGAGCCGTCACCCGGTCAAGAGATGGGATCAGGGATGGCGCGGCCTCGATGCGGTTTCCCATGCGCCGCCGATATCTGCAAGAGCGACTTCGATGCATTCGACATCAAGCGCGATGGTCGCGTCGCCGGAGAGCACGAGTTCGACCGTTCCTTCCGGGCCTTCGCCCTTCTGGACGAAACGGACGGCGAGGAGCGAGAGCACGTCTTCCTTGCGATTGCGATCGATGCCGGTGGAGCGGACGGCAAGAGCCCGTTTGAAGACGAGGGCTGCGCGATGACGCTCAAAACCCTTGCGCTTGCCGGTCGCAGCCTCCCAGTCGAACCGGTTGGCGGCGAGCGAAAACATCTTTTCCGTAGCCGACCAGCTGACATCGGCAAGCTTGAAGACGGCATCCTGCATATGGGCGGAGACGACGTCCAGGTCATCCTTGTCGAGAGCGAGAAGCTTCAGCTCGGTCATGCGCTACCGTTCCATCCTTGGGCCGCAGGGGGCGGCCTGTTGTTCCATGCGCTGGAGATAGGATGGGACCGGCGAAGAAGCAACAGCCCGGCGCAAGACGGATGCCGGGCTGTTGTGGAGCGTTACTTCGGGAAATCGGTCGAAAGGGTGAGTTCCTTCAGGCTTTCGATCTCGTCGAGGCTGCGCTTCAGCTTGCGCGTCACGCCGTTGAAAGCATCCTCACCGAGCACCAGATGGCGCGGCGGATTTTCGCTTTCGACGATCGTGATCATCGCCTCGCCGGCGCGCACCGGATCACCGGGCTGCTTGCCGCTGTTGCCGGCGGTGAATTTCATCCGCACGGCCGCGGTCTCCTGATATTCCGGGATCTCGACCGGTGTCTGCCGCAGGGAGCGACCGGCCCAGTCGGTGCGGAAGGGACCGGGCGCCACGCAGGTGACCTTGATGCCGACCGGCGCGCCTTCGGTCGCCAGTGCATCGGAAAAGCCTTCGACCGCATGCTTACTCGCGGCATAATAACCGGAGCCCGGGAAACCGATGAAACCTGCCTGCGAGGTCAGGCTGATGACGTGGCCCTTGCGGCGCGCCCGCATGCCCGGCAGCACCGCGCGGGTCATGGCGAAGAGGCCGAAGACATTGGCATCGAACATCTCGCGGATCTCGTCGTCCCTGCCCTCCTCGATCGAGGCCTGGTAGCCGTAGCCGGCGTTGTTGACGAGGACATCGATGCGGCCGAACTTTTCTTTGGCGGCTTTTACCGCTGCGCCGATCTGGGCCTGGTCGGTGACATCGAGATCAAGCGCCAGCGCGTTGCTGTGCCCGTCGACAAGATCGGCGAGCTTGCTCTTGTCGCGCGCGGTCGCGACCGTCGGAAAGCCGCGGGCAATCGTCTGCCTGGCGAGCTCGCGGCCGAAGCCGGTCGAGCAGCCTGTAATGAACCATACATGTGAGGAAGCATCAGCCATGGGAAAATCTCCGTGGAAAGCCGGATCATGAATATGAGGCGGGAGACGGCATCGCCCCGACAACCGGAACCGGCTTTCGGAAAGGACGATGCGCAGTTTTCAAGTTGGGGTGCGCTTCTGACATAGGCATGCAAAAAGGGACGGCAAGGTGTTTCCCTGCCGTCCCTCTTAAAAAGTGGATCGTTGCGGTTCGGTCAGTCGCTGACGCGTTCGACGACGGCGCCGCAGCGGGTGAGCTTCTCTTCCAGGCGCTCGAAACCACGGTCGAGATGGTAGACGCGGCTGACCATCGTGTCTCCTTCGGCGGCCAAGCCGGCGATGACGAGAGAGACGGAAGCGCGCAGGTCGGTCGCCATGACCGGCGCGCCCTTTAGGCGCGACACGCCCTCGATGCGGGCCATCTGGCCCGACAGCGAGATCTTGGCGCCGAGACGGGCCAGTTCCTGAACGTGCATGAAGCGGTTTTCGAAAATTGTTTCCGTCACATGCGAGACACCCGAGGAGCGGGTCATCAGTGCCATGAACTGCGCCTGCAGGTCAGTCGGGAAGCCCGGGAAGGGTTCGGTGACGATATCGACCGGCTGGATGCCGTTGCCGTTGCGCACGACGCGCAGGCCGCTTTCCGTCTCGGTGATCTCGGCACCGGCTAGCTTCAGCGTGTCGAGCGCATTGTCGAGCAGCGAGGCGCGTGTACCGGTCAGCGTCACGTCGCCGCCTGTCATGGCGACGGCCATGGCATAGGTACCGGTCTCGATGCGGTCTGGCAGGACGCGGTGACGGGCACCATGCAGGGACGAGACGCCTTCGACGGTGATTGTCTTCGTGCCGGCGCCGGTGATCTTTGCGCCCATGGCTGTGAGGCAGTCGGCAAGATCGACGATCTCGGGCTCGCGGGCGGCGTTATCGATGATGGTCGTGCCCTTGGCGAGCGTCGCCGCCATCAGGAGAACGTGGGTCGCACCGACGGACACTTTGGGGAAGGTGTAATGCGCGCCGACCAGACCACCGGGAGGTGCCGTAACATTGACATACCCGCCATCGATCTCGATCTCGGCGCCGAGTGCGGCAAGGCTTTCGAGGAAGAGATCGACCGGACGCGTGCCGATGGCGCAACCGCCCGGCAGCGAGACTCGGGCCCTGCCCTCACGCGCCAGAAGCGGGCCGATGACCCAGAAAGATGCGCGCATCTTGGAGACCAGCTCGTAAGGGGCGGTCGTGTCGACGATGGTGCGGCAGGTGAACTGGATCGTGCGGGCATAGCTTTCTGCCTGGCCTTCGCGGCGGCCATTGACGGAAATATCCACACCGTGATTGCCGAGGATGCGCAGAAGCTGCTCGACGTCGGCCAGATGCGGTACGTTTTCGAGCGTCAGCGTATCGCTCGTCAGAAGCGATGCGATCATCAGCGGCAGAGCCGCGTTCTTTGCGCCGGAAATCGGAATGATGCCGTTCAGCTCATTGCCGCCGGTAATGCGGATGCGATCCATGATTGAAAAACTTTCCCTCTCAAGCGCGAAAGGCAGCGTCCTTAGACGAAAAGCCCCGGCTCATCAATGTTGTGAAATCCTGTGAGACCCCGAAAGCCGGAGTAGATCAGGATGATTCGTCCGATTTTGCGGCAGCGGGCACAGATGCTGGCAGACCCTGCGTTTCGTCGGCCTCGCCGGCGCGCCTGGCGCGGGCCTGTCCCTTGCGGCGCATCAGGTTCTCTCGCAGCTTGGCCGACGCCTTGGCCCGGCGCTCCGCCTCGCGGGCAGCCTGCGCCGCACGCGCCCGGTCGCCCCGGCTTTCGCCGCGCGGCGGGCTTGTCTCGTTGTCGGTCTCGTCATTTTCGGCCATCGCCCTCAATAACCAAAAAGCCCCGGAAACAAAAGCGCAGCCGAAGTTTTCCCCATCGTCGGCAAAAGAACTTGGAAATTGCGGCTTGCGCTCCCGGTGAAGCTATGGCAATAGGCCGCTCACCAACGACGCGGCACATGCCCGCGCCGCCTGAATGCTGCTATAGCTCAGGGGTAGAGCACTCCCTTGGTAAGGGAGAGGCCGAGAGTTCAAATCTCTCTAGCAGCACCATTTTCCTCCCTTATATCTTCGACAGCTACCGAACTAGCAGGAGCGACCGTCCGTTTGCGGGCCACCTTCTGCGCTGGTTACTTGTAGTGGCACATCGGCGGGCGGGGCGCGCCCTTCTCCTTGGCACCCATGCCCTCCCACCAGCCTGCTCCCCTGGCAATCATCTCGACTTCGAAAAACGTCCAGGCGTTGACGCGGCTCTCTCCACCCAATTTCTTGGTCATATCTCCTACCTCTATCATCGCCATGCCGCCTTTCTCGCAATCGTCGTTAAGGTATGCGCGCACGAACGTGTCGAAATGCTCGACGAGCAGAGCGTGGCTGCGCCTGACATCCGCCATGGAGGGCACGTCGGCGCATTCGCCGGATGTTATCATTACGCCGGGAGGCGTCCTCAGGGGATCGGGCGAATAAAAGGATAGCGTGCCGGATGCGATCCCTTCCGCGAGAAAGCGGATATATTCGAGATTGGCAATGTCGGGAAACCAGCCGCGGGTGGTGATGACCTCCTCGTAGACCGATCCGACAAGGAAGCAGCCCGGATCGCCGTCGGCTGAGTAAGCATCCTTTGCCGACGTGCTTTTGACCACTTCCGGGTCACCCAGCCTGATCGCGCTCTCGATCTTCGGAATGCGGATCGTGCAGGCCTGCGGCGACAGAACCAGCCAGTCGCCGGTGATCACCGTCTTCTCATCGGCGCGGGCCTTCTCCTTCAGTCTGTCGATTGCCTCCGGCTCGAAACCGGCCCGGATCGCGGCGTCATAGGTCGCAGGGCCGATTGCACATCCCTGCCCGGCGAAGAAATCCTCGATACTTGCCGGCTTTTCCTCGGCAGCTGCAAGGGCCGGCACGGACAGGAGAGAGATGGCCGCAAAAGTGATGTATCGGCAGAAGCATGTGAATTTCATCTGTCGCTCAGCTCCCCTCGGCCCGGTCTGCATTCGTCGGACCGACTTACCCTTAAGCCTTCCGAAGTTCTCAACAAGATGACGCCCCGCACTCACGCCTTCGAAACACGATAGCGGAGATGCAGCAATCCCGAGCCGACCTCCGTGCAGCTCATGAGGGACAGGGTGCATTTGCCGGCGAGCCCCTCCTCTCCGAATTCCACGATCCGGTCGCCACCCTTGCGGGCGTCCAGCGCCGGCGCCACGACGAGGCTCAGCTCATCGACGAGGCCTGCCGCGAACAGCGAGCCGTTGATGCCGGCGCCGCCTTCGAGCAGCAGGCGCTTGATGCCGAATTCGCGGCCGAGCGCCCTGATCATCGCGGCAAGGTCAACCTCGTCCCCATCGGAGACGATATAGGAGACCCCGTCCGTCGCGAGCTCCGCTAGGTGATCGTCACCGACATCGCGCCCCAGCAGGACGACGACGTGATCGCCATCGAGGTCCGCGCCGGAGAAATGGAGCCTGCCCGACGGATCGAGAGCAATCGCGTGGGATGCCGCAGCGTCGTCCGCAATATGGACCGGGCGATTGACCTCCGACGGGTCGGAGGGCGGATGCGCCTCGGCCTTGGACATTTCCGCCATGGTCACGCGCCCCACCAGCCAGCCGTCGGCGGCGAAATCACGGTGGATCTTTTCGTAATAGGCAGACCAGTCTTCGCGATCTCCATCCGGACTTGTCGTCCAGCTGCTCGCATGCAACCCGCCGTCAAGCGAGGTGATCATGTGGCAGATGACATAAGGTTTCATCGTTGCACCCCTCCGGTTAAAAGCGGCTCTGCGGCCCCGACGATCCGCAACCAGCCCTCACTTGCAATATGGGCCGAGGTCGGCTGAGGAAAAGCCACGCATCCGCACTTTGCCGGCAGGTGCGCCCATGGCGCCAAGGGGAAGCGCCGAACACCCGCGAAATGCTAAAAATGTAGCGCGTCCGTCCCGCGCTGTAACACGCAGACAACTCTCCCGCGTCGTTATCAACGCGCCCCCGGGGACCTCAGGGGGACACAGCGCGCGAAGAGATTGGCGCGCCATTCGGACAGGCCGCATATGCCCTGTCCCAACGACAGGGGACGCAGATCATGAAATTCCTTCTCGCATCGACACCCGCAACGGGTCACCTCAATCCAATTCTTTCGATCGGACGCATACTGATTGCCGCCGGCCACGAGGTCGCGGTCCTGACCGGGGATATCTTTCGCCGCCAGGTGGAAGAAGCGGGCGCGCGTTTCTGCAGTCTTCCGCCGGGCGCCAATTTCGATTTGAGAAGGATCGAGACGGTCATTCCCGACATTGCGCGCATCCCGCAAGGCCCGGAAAGGCGGCTTGCGATGTCGCGCAAGATCTTCATCGACGTTGTCCCGTTGCAGAGTGCCGGCCTGGGCGATGTGCTCGCAGACTTTCCCGCCGATGCCATACTGGTGGACAACACGTTCTTCGGCATATTCCCGATGCTTCTCGGACCCCGTTCAGCGCGGCCACCCATTGCAGTGTGCGGCACGATGTTCCTGCATGCGCCGCGAGACGACGGCGCGCCGACCTTCCTGGGGCTACCGCCGGCCGTCAACAAGGCTGAACTGGACGCCTATGCGACAATGGCCACCGAGCAGGACAAACAGATAGTCCGGCCCGTACTCGACAGACTGAACGAGCTGCTCAAGGAAATGGGCTGCCCGCCGCTGCAGTCGAACGTACACGATGCCGCCGTGTTGCTTCCCGATCTCTTCCTGCAGATGACGGTCGCAAGCTTTGAGTTTCCGAGAAAGAACCTTCCGCCGTCGGTCGTTTTTGCCGGAGCATTGCCGATCATGCCCGGCCAGGCGCCATTGCCCGACTGGGCTCACGAGCTCGACGGCTCGCGCAAGGTGGTGCTTGTGACGCAGGGCACGGTCTCCAACCTCAATTTCGACCAACTGGTCATCCCGACGTTGAAGGCGTTGGCCGAACGGCCCGACATTCTGGTGGTCGTTACCGCCGGCGGCCGCGCGGCCGAGGCACTGCCGGCGCCGCTGCCCGCCAACGCGCGCACCGCGGACTACCTGCCCTTCGACTGGCTCTTGCCCAAGGTGGACGTGTTCGTCACCAATGGCGGCTATGGCAGCGTCAATCAGGCGCTCAGCCATGGCATTCCGATCGTCGGCGCCGGCGTGACCGAGGACAAGGGGGACGTCAATGCGCGCGTCGCCTGGTCGGGCGCCGGCATCAATCTCGCCACCAGCGAGCCGACAGAGAAAATGATAAAGGATGCCGTGCTCGCGATACTGGGCGTGCCGATCTACCGCCAGAGGGCAGAGGCCCTTGCCGCGGAGTTTTTCGCCACCGATACGCCTGCCCTCATCCTGGAGAAGCTGGAAGGGCTGGCCTCAGCGGCTCAAGAGTGGCCTCGCAGAAGCCGCACGGCCGTCGTATAGGCGGCTGCGCTCAGCCAGAGTTTTCTGTCCGGGGGCGCTGCTGCGTCATACATTGCGCCCTCGCATTTCAAAACAGCCCCGGCCGGGCCGAGGTCGTGTCGTTGTCGCCAACGGGCTCGACATCCGCGAGCCGCACGAACTCGACGCCGCGGGCCTTGAGCTTGAGGATGGCATTCGCCACGCCCTGGCCTGCCGCGTGGGTGGGCTGGTTGATGTGCGAGATGACGACATCCCCGTCCTTCGCGGCCGCGATCCGCTTTTCGGCGGCACCGGCGCCGAGCAGGGAGCCGTCGTCACCGTTCAGCGAATAACCTGCTATGCGGTAACCCATGGCGCGGATCTCGTCGATCGAGGCCCTGTCGTATTTGGCGGTCGCGCCGCGGAACCAATGGGGTGCCGGAAAGCCCGCCGCGATCACCGCCTCGGCGCCCCTGGCCACCTCCCGCGACACGGCTTCCGGCGATCCGGCCGCCGGGATGCCGTAGACGGGCATAGCGACGTCGATTGCCGGCACATGGTTTTCCCCGTGGTTCTCGATTTCGAAGAGATCGGGATGGGCCAGAAAGACCGCGACCGTCGCGGGATTCTTGCGCAGCCAGCGCGCCGTGACGAAAACGGTGGCGGGAATGCGCTCATCGATCAGAGTGGAGAGAATGCGCTCATCCACCGCGCCCATGCAGGCATCGAAGGTCAGCGCCACCCGGGCGCCTGATCCATCCGCTGCCTTGGCAAAATGCAGTTTCGGCTCGACCAGCCTTACCTTCAGTGGAGGAGATGCGGGCGGTTGGCCGCCAATGTCGGAAGCGCTGGCGGCCGGTGACGCGGCAAGGCCGAAAGCAAGAAAGACGAGAGCGGCGGTGGCGAAGGCACGCATGGTATCGGGTCCGATTGGTCGGATTTCCATATACCCCGATTCTCCCGTCCGCTACCGGCGTTTCGGCATGACACCCGTGCCGGCAGCACAGGGCCGCCGATCCCGGGCGTGAGACACAGCGGCCTGGCGCAAGGACTAGAAGCCGACAGCCATCATGCGATGATGCAGGCTCTTCAGGCCCTCGCTGCGACGCGCGGCCAGCTGGCCCTCCCAGGCGATGGCGGTGTCGACGATCAGGTCGAGATCGTCGTGACGTGGCTGCCATTCCAGCAATCTGCGGGCAAGTGTCGAATTGGCGACGACGCTTGCGGCATCGCCCGGCCGGCGCGGTCCGTAGCTGATGTCGAAGGAACGGCCGCTGACACGCTTCACCGCATCCAGAACCTCGAGCACCGAATAACCGCGGCCGTAGCCGCAATTGGCGATCAGCGGCTCGCCGCCGCGGCGCAGATAGCTCAGCGCCTTCAGATGCGCCGCGACGAGATCGGTCACGTGGATATAGTCGCGGATCCCGGTGCCGTCAGGCGTCGGGTAATCGGTGCCGTAGACATCGACGCCCGGGCGACTGCCGAGTGCCGCCTCGCAGGCAATCTTGATCAGGTGCGTCGCACCCTCGGTGGACAGACCCGTGCGGCCGAGCGGATCGGCGCCTGCAACGTTGAAATAACGCAGCGCCACATAGCGGAAATCATGGGCCGCGGCGGCATCGCGCAGCATCAGTTCCGACATCAGTTTCGACTGGCCATAGGGGTTCTTCGGAAGCGTCGGCGCGCTTTCCAGAACCGGCGTGTCATCCGCCTGCTCGCCATAAACGGCGGCCGTGGAAGAAAAGACGAGATGCTTGATGCCGGCTGCAACTGCCGCGGCCGCAAGAAGGCGGGTTTTGCTCGTGTTGTTCTCGTAGTAGTCGAGCGGCTGGGCCATCGACTGCGGCACGGCGATCGAGCCGGCAAAATGCATGATGGCGTCGATGTTGTTTTCGGCGAAGATCTCCGGCAGCAGCTTCCTGTCGCCGACATCGCCGAGATAGAAGCGAGCGGCATCCGGCACGGCCCAGCGGAAACCGGTCGACAAGCGGTCGAGCACGACCACGTCCTCGCCCGCATCCAGCAGCGCCCACACCATGTGGCTGCCGATATATCCCGCTCCGCCAGTTACCAGAACCGCCATGACAATGCTTCCCTGCCTTTATGTTTTCGGCAGGAAAACACCATGGCACTTGCTCATTGATTACATTTACGGGGCTGCCGTATCTATATTAGCAAGTGTGTATAACAGACCTTTTCGGCCATGCATAAAGTTTTATGCAACTAAGGTCGTATCGGTTTCAAAGTGCCTTGATATAGGTCGAAAGGCGCTCGGCCGCCTCCTCGATCTGTGCCGGATTGCGCAGGAAACAGGCGCGCAGGAACGCCTCGCCGCCCTTGCCGAAAGCCGATCCCGGCGCCAGCGCCACACCTGGCTTGTCGACGATGTCAAACGCAGCCTGGCGGCTGTCGGTGATGCCGTCGACCTTGAGGAAGGCATAGAGCGCACCGTCGGGCTTCAGCGTCTGGACGCGGTTTGTGGCGATCAGCATGTCGCAGAGGATGTCGCGCGACTTGCGGGCCCGGTCGATATTCTCCTCGACGAAGGCGTCGCCCTCGTTGAGGGCCACCACGGCGCCGCGCTGCATGAACTGCGCCACGCCGGAATTGGAATACTGAACCAGGTTCTCGATGACCTGGCCGAGCTCCTTGGGCGCTACAAGCCATCCGACGCGCCAGCCGGTCATCGACCAGTTCTTGGAGAAGGAATTAGCGTAGATGATGCGGTCATCCGGTTCGGACACGTCGAGGAAGGACGGAGCGCGCACCGCGCCACCGTAATAATAGCGGGCATAGATCTCGTCGGCGATGATCCAGAGACCATGCTTGCGGCAAAGCCCCAGGATGGCGGCCAGATCTTCCTTCGTTGCGGTCCAGCCGGTCGGGTTGGACGGCGTATTGATGAACAGGCCCCTGGTCTTCGGCGTGATCGTCGCTTCCAGCTTGGCGATGTCGAGCGACCAGGCGCCGCCGGTGAATTCCAGCGGCAGGCCGGTTGCGACGGCGCCGGAAATCTCGATTGCGGAAACGATGTTCGGCCAGGTCGGCGAGAGGTAGATCATCTCGTCGCCCGGACCACAGATCGCCTGAACCGCCATCATGATGGCGTGCATGCCCGATCCGGTGACGTAAAAATGCTCCATCGGCAGCGCGACCGAGAAGTGCCGCGCGTAATAGTCCGAAAGCGCCTGGCGCAGTTCGGGAATCCCCCGCTGCCAGGTGTAGAATGTCTCGCCGCCGATAAGCGCCTCGGATGCTGCCCGGTTGATGAAATCCGGGGTCGGAAGTTCGCCCTCGCCGGCCCAGAGCGGGATCAGGTCCTGACGTCCGCCAATACGGGCGTGGTTGATGATCTCGACGATGCCGCTCTCAGGAGCAGCAAGGGCGCGGGGGCTGAGCGAGGCGAGAAGCGACATGCGGATTTCCTGTTGTTTCGTCCTCCTCCTTTAGCGCAGGAGAAGGACGAAATTCCATGACAATCCGTGAGCCGGCAATTCATTGTTCTGATGAATGCCGCGTCGCGAGATGGCCCGCGGATTACCGCGTCTTGAGAATGTCGCGGATCTCGGACAGAAGCTGGATGTCGGCCGGCGGAGGAGCCGGGGTCTCGTCGACCGGCTTCTTTTCTTCCATGGCGCGCAGCTTGTTCACGCCCTTGACCATCAGGAAGATGATGAAGGCGAGGATGAGGAAGTTGATGGCGACGGTGATGAAGCTGCCGTAGGCGAAGACGGCGCCCTGCTTGCGGGCCTCTTCCAGAGACGGCGCGGTGACCGCACTCGACAGTGCGAGGAAATAATTGGAGAAATCGAAACCGCCACCGGTGATCGCGCCGACGACCGGCATGACGAGGTCGTTGACAAGAGACGTGACGATGCCGGTGAAGGCACCGCCGATGATGATACCGACCGCGAGGTCGATGACGTTGCCTTTGGCGATGAAGGAACGGAATTCGCTGACGACGGACATGGACATTACCCCTCTCACTGGTTGGTGTCGGGACCAACATAGTGCATCAGGAAATACTGAAAAGGTGCAAAAGCCCAAAGGCTTAAAGCTGACAATCGCTCGGACGCGAACAGCGATCCATTGGACTTTTTGCCGAGACGCCGCCGATTTCCAAGACCTGGCATATCGCTTACATTCGCGCCGAGGAGCGCATTTGTGTGCGGCGGAGGGAATATGCTTCCAGGCTGGGTGATCCTTGTCTCGGCATTCGCTTATATCCTGCTGCTTTTCGCCGTGGCGAGCTATGGCGACAGGCGCAGTCGCCTTGCCGGGGTACCGGCAGGTGGGCGGCCGATCGTCTATGCGCTGAGCCTTGCCGTCTATTGCACATCCTGGACCTATTTCGGCGGCGTCGGGCTGGCATCCCAGCGGGGGCTGGAATTCGCGGCGATCTATGTCGGGCCGATCCTCGCCTTTACGCTCGGCATGCCGATCATCCGGCGGATCGTCGAACTGGCCAAGGCCGAGAAGCTGACATCGATCGCCGATTTCATCGCCGCCCGCTACGGCAAGAATTCGACGGTTGCGGCCATCGTCGCCATCGTCATGCTGGTCGGCACCGTTCCCTATATCGCCCTGCAGCTGAAGGCGGTCTCCAGTTCGGTCGCCGTCATGGTCAACCCGTCGGATTTCGGCATCGGTAGCGGCAACCTGCATTTCGTCGACCTGGCGCTGATTGTGACCGTGCTGATGGCCTGTTTCGCGATCGTGTTCGGCACCCGACATACCGACGCGACCGAGCATCAGGACGGGCTGATCCTGGCTGTGGCGATGGAGTCGCTCGTCAAGCTCGTGGCCTTTGCCACCGTCGGCATAGCGGTGGTGTTCTTCATCTTCGACGGCTGGTTGGATCTCGCCGCCAAGGCCTCCGAAAATCTGCTGGTGACCTCGGCCGCATCCTACGAGACGCCGCTCAGCCGGTGGATCCTGATCATCCTGATCTCGGCCTTCGCGATCGTCATCCTGCCCAGGCAGTTCCATGTGACGGTGGTGGAGAACCGCACGCCGCGGGAACGCCGGGCGGCCGGCTTCCTGCTGCCGGTCTATCTCATCGCCATCAATCTCTTCGTCCTGCCCATCGCCGCCGCCGGGCTGATAACCTTCGGTGGCGTCGGCGATGCCGATCTCTATGTGCTGACCCTGCCGCTCGAGGCGGGGCTGCCTTTTGTAACGCTGATGACCTTCATCGGCGGCTTCTCGGCGGCAACCGCGATGGTGATCGTGGAATCGGTGGCGCTGTCGATCATGATCTCCAACGACATCGTCATTCCGCTCTTCCTGCGGCGGAAGCTCGTCGCCTATTCGGCCGGGCAGCAGGACCTGACCCGCACGCTGCTCAACATCAGGCGGGCGTCGATCTTTGCCGTCATGCTGCTCGGCTATGGCTATTATCGCATGGCCGACAGCCAGTCGGGCCTTGCCTCGATCGGGCTTCTCGCCTTTGCAGCCATTGCACAGATTGCCCCTGCCCTGCTTTTGGGCCTCGTCTGGCGACGGGCAAATGCGCGCGGCGCGATCCTTGGCCTGTCCTTCGGCTTCCTGGCCTGGGCCTATCTGCTGTTCCTGCCAAGCCTCGGCGGGCCGGACAATTCCTATATCGCCGCAGCCGTGCTGAATTTCATCTTCCCGGGCACGGCGATCTTCTCCGCACCCAATATCGATCCCTTCGTCACGACGACGATCTTCAGCCTGGCACTCAACACGATCGCCTTCGTATTGGGCTCTATATCCCGCAACCCGCGACCGGTGGAACGGCTGCAGGCCGGGATTTTCGTCAAGCGGCAGCTGCGCGCCCAGTTCGCCACCCGCGGCTGGAAGACCCGCATCAGCGTCGGCGACCTGAAGACGGTGATCGCTCGTTATCTCGGGGAAGAACGGATGCTGCGGTCCTTCTCCAATTACGAGAAGACCGCCGGGCGACGCTTCCAGGACGACCAGCCCGCCGACATGGCGATGATCCACTTTTCCGAACAATTGCTGGGCAGCGCCATCGGCTCGTCGTCCGCGCGGCTTGTCCTGTCACTGATCCTGCAGAAGGCCGAGGACACGAATTCGGACACGGCCTGGCTTCTCGACCAGGCAAGCGAGGCCCTGCAATATAACCAGGATATGCTGCAGACCGCGCTTTCGCAGATGGATCAGGGCATCGCCGTCTTCGACAGTTCCGACCGGCTGACGATCTGGAACCGGCGTTTCCGGCAATTGCTGGATCTGCCGGAGCAGGCAGGCCAGGTGGGCTTCCTGCTCACAGACATGATCTCGCTTCTGGTGGAACGGGGCGAGATCGCCGAGAGCGACAGGCAGTCGGTCATCGGCCAGTTCAAGGAACTCGGCGCCTCCTTCGCGCTTGTCGTGCAGCGGGGAGAGCGGATCATCGAAGTCCGCACCAACCCGATGCCGGATGCCGGCTTCGTTGCCACCTTCACGGACATTTCGGAGCGGGTCGCGGCAGACCAGGCGCTCAAGCAGGCGAACGAGACCCTGGAACAGCGCGTCGGCGAACGCACTGCCGAGCTGATGCGAGTCAACCGGGAGCTCGGCGAGGCCAGGGCGACGGCCGACGAGGCCAATATCAGCAAGACCCGCTTCTTCGCCGCCGCCGGCCACGACATCCTGCAACCGCTCAATGCCGCGCGGCTCTATTCCTCCGCACTGGTCGAGAGGCTTGGTAGCGGCGACAAGAATGCCGCCATCGCGCGCAATATCGACTCTTCTCTGGAATCGGTCGAGACGATCCTCGGCGCCGTGCTCGACATTTCGCGGCTCGATACCGGCGCGATGAAGCCGCGCTTCGGCTCGATCGGCCTCGACGACCTGTTCAAGCGGATCGAGACGGATTTCGCGCCGATGGCGCGGGAGAAAAACCTCGAGTTCGTGGTGATGCCGACGTCGCTCAAGGTTGTTTCCGATGCCAACCTCCTGCGCCGCCTGGTACAGAACCTCGTTTCCAACGCGATCAAATACACGATCGAAGGCAAGGTGCTGGTCGGCGCGCGGCGTCGCGGCGACCGCGTCGTCATCGAAGTGCTCGATTCCGGCATCGGCATTCCGTCCTCCAAGTTCCGCACCGTGTTCAAGGAATTCGCCAGGCTGGACGACGGTGCCAGAACCGCAAGTGGGCTCGGGCTGGGGCTTTCCATCGTCGACCGGCTGTCGCGCATGCTCAGCCATCCGGTGCGGCTCGCCTCCACGCCGGGGCGCGGCACCGCTTTCAGGGTCGACATCGCCCGCGACCTTGCCGCTTCCTCGACGGCGGCTTCCCACACAAGGCGTTCCCGCAGCCGCCCGGTCGATGTGCTGAGTGGCCTGCGCGTACTCTGCGTCGACAACGAGCCGAAGATTCTCGAAGGCATGGTGCTGCTCACCACCGGCTGGGGCTGCACCGTCGGTCAGGCGCAATCGATGGCTGATCTCGGCGAGATCATGGGCAGGCGGGAGCGGGCACCGGATATCGTGATTGCCGACTATCACCTCAGCGACGGAAACGGCATCGAGGCAATCCTCGCACTCAGGGCCTTTTACCAGAGCGACATCCCTGCCCTGCTGATCACGGCGGACCGCACGCCGGATGTACGGGCCGAGGCCGAGCGGCACGGGATCGGCGTCCAGCACAAACCGGTCAAACCCGCCGCGATCCGCGCCTATCTCACGCAGGCCGCCGGTTTGCGCCGTGTCGCTGCCGAGTAGTTTTCCACAAGGCTCGTCAAATCCCGTTCATGTGACAGTCATCACGGACTGTTTACGGTTGAAATGTCTGAACGTCGGCTAAAACCCGATTCAGCCGGAACCCACCGGCTTCTCGCGACGTTCTAGGCGCGTGACTTCCTGGCCCGAAGAGGCCTTACGGACCGACCGGCATAGCGCCATCGGACCCGGTAGAGACGGAGACCGCGATCGATGAAGCGCTTTGAAATCATTGATGGAATGCGAGGGTATTTCCTCGTATTCATGGTACTGAACCACCTCATTTTTGCCGGTGGATATTTCCTTGTAAAAATCAATCACAACCAGCTCGCCTTCGTCGAGGACGCCCAGGGATTCGTGTTCCTGTCGGGTCTGATGATCGGCATGGTCTATGCCCGCAAGATGATGAAGGCCGGCTATGCCGCCGGTCGCTCGGCAGTCTATAGCCGCGCTTTCGAACTCTATCGCTATGCGATGGGGATCGTGATCGCCGTGCTTGCCGCGCAGATGATCCTGCCGGGTGCCTACACGACCTGGTTCAACTGGCTCGGCTACACGAATTTCGACGATCCGCTGCGTCTCGCCGCGATCGCCACCTTCTTCTATCAGCCGACCTTCATGGATATCCTGCCGCAGTATATCGTCTACATGCTGTTTGCGCCGATCCTGATCAAGCTCGTGCTGGACGACAAGTGGCACTATGTCGTCGCCGCGTCGCTGATGCTGTGGATGGCTGGCCAGCTTGGCCTGCAGCAGCTCGTGACGATCCCGATCAACGAGATGATCATGGGCGCTGACGACCAGGGTATCCGCGTGTCGTTCAATCTGTTCGGCTGGCAGATCGTGTTCTTCTCCGGTCTCGTGCTCGGTGCGCTGACCTCGTCCGGCAAGATCAACTGGAGCAACGTGCTGTCGCCCGACAATACCTTCATCCCGAAGGTGGCGCTGGTGCTGGTGTTGTTCTTCCTGCCGCTGCGCCTGATCACCGCCAACGAGCTGATGCCGCCGCACATGATCGGCAAGTTTGCCTCGATGGAAATCCGCGCCGATTTCGGTCCGGTCTACCTCCTGAACTTCGCCGCTATGGCTGCGCTCGTCACCTGGCTGCTGGTTGCCGGCCCGAAGCACAAGGCTCAGTGGGTGCGCTCCATCGCCTCGGCGCTGACCTGGGTCTTCACCCTGCGTTACCTGCGCCTGCTCGGCCGCCACTCGCTCTATGTCTATGTGTGGCACGTCGCGATCGTCTACTTCGTCTATTATTTCGACGGTCGTACGCCGGAGCTGAACGAGTGGACCAAGACCGCGATCGCATTGACCGCCGTAGGCCTGCTGTCGATCCCGGCCCTGTGGCGCGAACGGGACAAGTATCTCGGCACCTCGGGCGATACCGCCCCTGCCAAGGCACCGTCGCAGAAGCCCGCGACCGCCGGTGCCGGACCGCAGCAGATGGTCATCCGTTAAGGCGGAGATCGACCTCCAGAATCAGAATGGGCGGCCAGTCGGCCGCCCTTTTCGTTTTGCATCGATTGTCCAAGATCAGGCCGTCTGGCTGATCTTGGCCTTGTCTTCCTCGTCCAGCCGACCGGAGAACCAGTTGGCCAGCAGGGCACCGGAAATGTTGTGCCAGACGGAGAAGATCGCGCTGGGTACCGCGGCGAGCGGCGAGAAATAGGCCGTTGCCAAGGCGGCGCCGAGACCGGAATTCTGCATGCCGACCTCGATCGCGATCGCCTTGCGCTTGGCAAGCGACAGCCCGGCCGCTTTGGCTGCGAAGAAGCCGAGCAGGTAACCGAAGCCGTTATGCAGGACAACGACGGCGAAGATCAGCAGGCCGGACTGGGCAATCGCGCCCTTCGACGCGGCAACGACGGCCGAGACGATCAACACGATGCCGATGACGCTGACGAGCGGCAGGGCCGGCACGGCGGCCTTGACCACCGAGGGAGCGATCTTCTGCAGGGCGGCACCAAGCGCCAAAGGCACGAGCACGACGGTGACGATCGACATGAACATAGCCCAGCCATCGACCGGCAGGTACTGGCTGGCAAACATCCAGACCAGGAAAGGGGTGACGATCGGCGCGGCGAGCGTGGTGACCGAGGTGCAGGCAACCGACAGCGCGACGTCGCCTTTCGACAGATAGGTCATGACGTTGGACGAGGTACCTCCAGGGCAGCAGCCGACAAGGATGACGCCCGCCGCCACTTCCGGCGGCATGGGGATGACCTTGGTCAGGATCACGGCCAGCAGCGGCATGATGATGAACTGGCCGAGCACGCCGATGGTGACGTCGAAGGGGCGCTTCACCACTTCGCGGAAATCATCGACCGACAGCGTCAGGCCCATGCCGAACATGATGATCGACAGAAGCGTGACGATCCACGGCGCCACCTGCTTGAACGTGTCTGGAAAGAGGAAGCCGAGGACGGCGAAGACGATCACCCAGAGAGCGAAGGTTTTGCCGACGAAATTGGAAAAGGATGCCAAGGATTTCAAGATCTCACTCCCGAACGAAACAATATGTCGCGCGGTTTACCCTCGATGCCCTGCCTGTCAAGGCCGGTTCCGGCCGGATCGGTTCCTTGTCGGGACGGCGGGTCGGACACGGAGGCTCAAAACGATTGGAAAGGCGGCTTGGGGCCGCCTTTTTGGTGTCGTCGTCTTCAGGACACGAGCCGGTCAAGCGGGTGGACGATGCCGGCATAGTGAACCGGGTGGCCGGTCCTGTCGCGGAAGCATCGGCCGAAGGCCATGACCGGCCTTACCGCACCGGTCGCGTCCAGCACCCGATATTCGGCCCGGTAGGGATGTCCATCCTCGATCGCCTGGCGGATCAGCGTTGCCACCGGCCCCTGATCCTCCGGGTGAACGCGGGCCATGTAATCGGTAACCGGAAGCCCTTTCAGCGTCGCGGCGGGATCGAGCCCGAATAGGGTCGCGAGCGCCGTGTCGGCATATAAAGTGTCGTCTTCCAGGCACCAGGTATAGATGCCCGCTTCCTCGTCGGGCTCTTGATAAACGTCGATGTCTTGCATGCTATGTACCTCCAGCGGAACGAACTTTAGCTGGCGGGAATACAAGCTCAAGATGGGCTGGAACAAATTTCAGATCTCTGTACGGTATCGGACAAAAGACTTTTCTTTCCAACAGGATAGGTAGTCAGATTCCCTCTCCGTAACCGCCCTGCGAGGCGTTGATGGAGGAGACGAAACGACGGGTGCGTTCCTGCTGCGGGGCGCCGAAAACGCGGTCGGCCGGGCCCTGCTCAACCACCTTGCCGGCTTCGAGGAACACGGCGTGATCGGCGACGCGGGAGGCGAGGCGCAGGTCATGGGTCGCGATGACCATGGTGGTCCCTTCGCTTGCCAGCTTGCTCAGCACTTCGACCACTTCGGTCGCCAGTTCCGGGTCGAGCGCAGATGTCGGCTCGTCGCAGAGAAGCACGCGCGGCGACATGGCGAGTGCGCGGGCAATCGCCACGCGCTGCTGCTGGCCGCCCGACAGCGTCGAGGGCCAGGCATCAGCCTTGTGCGCCATGCCGACCTTGGCGAGCAGTTCGCGCGCGTGGGCATTCGCCTTTTCGCGCGGCCATTTCAGCACCGTCACCAGGCCTTCCATGACGTTTTCCAGCGCGGTGCGATGGGGGAAGAGCTGGAAATTCTGAAAAATCATGCCGGTCTGGCGGCGGATCTTCTGGATCTCGTTCCAACCGGGCTTTTTGCCGGGCGAAAGTTCCACCACCGCATCGCCCAGCCGGATCGTGCCGGAGGTCGGGATTTCGAGGAGATTGATGCAGCGGAGCAGCGTACTCTTGCCGCCGCCGGACGGGCCGACCAGCGCGGTGACGCTGCCTTCGGTGACCTGCAGGCTGATATCGTCGAGAACCTGGAATTCGACGAAGCTCTTGTTGATGTGGGAGAGCTCGATCATCGGTTGGCCTCCAGCATGCCGCCGTAACGGGAGAAGCGGCGCTCCAGCCTGACCTGCAGCGTCGAAAGGACGGAACTCAGCGCCAGATAGATCAGTGCCGCCTCGATATACAGGATCAGCGGCTCATAGGTGGTGGCGACGATGCGCTGCGCCGACTGGAAGAGTTCCGGCACGGTGATGGCGGCGGCAAGCGAGGTGTCCTTGACCAGCGAGATGAAGGTGTTGGAGAGCGGCGGCACGGCGACGCGGGCGGCCTGGGGCAGGATGGTGCGGGCCATGGCCTGGCGCCAGTTCATGCCGATCGAATAGGCCGCTTCCCACTGACCTCTCGGCACCGAGGCGATGACGGCGCGGATGATTTCCGACGAATAGGCGCCGATATTGAGCGTGAAGCCGATGAGCGCCGCCGGAAACGCATCGAGCAGGATGCCGACGCTCGGCAGGCCGTAGAAGATGACGAAAAGCTGGACCAAGAGCGGCGTGCCGCGGATGACCCAGACGTAGAAGCGGGCGATCATCACCAGCGGCAGCGGTGCAAACAGCCGGGTGACGGCGGTAAGAAGGCCGAGCGCAAGGCCGAAGGCGAAGGACAGAAGCGTCAGCGGCACGGTGAACTTGATGCCCGCCCATAACAGCGTCGGCAGCGAATCCATCATCAATTGAAGCCAATGCGGCACGGCCCGATCCTTTACTCTTCACTCAAAGCGAAACGCCCGGCACCGAGCCGGACGTTTCGTTTATCACACAATCTGTCGTGGCACAGGCGAAGCCTGCGCCGACCTTCGGGCGTTACTTGGAGACGTCCTGACCGAAATACTTGTCGGAGATCGTCTTGTAGGTGCCGTCGGCCTTGATATCGGCCAGCGCCTTGTTGACCTCGGCGACCAGTTCGTCATCGCCCTGGCGCAGCAGGATGCCGGAATAGCTGGCATCGGCCTCTTCAGCGACGATCTTCACCGGGGCATCAGGCTTCTGCTTCTTGAAGTCGAGGAAGGAAAGGCTGTCATTGATGGTGGCGTCGGCGCGGCGGGTGAGAACCAGCTGGATCGACTGGTCGAAACCGTCGGTACCGACCAGTTCGGCGCCGGCCTTTTCGGCGATCTTGCCGTAGTTGCTGGTGAGCGACTGGGCCGCCTTCTTGCCCTTCAGGTCGTCGAAGGACTTGATCTCGTCATTGCCGTCACGAACGATCAGCGCCGCCTTGGAGGCGATATAGGGTTCGGAAAAGGCATACTTCTGCTTGCGGGCATCGGTGATGCCGACCTGGTTGATGACGGCGTCGTAACGGTCGGCATCGATGCCGGCGATCAGGCCATCCCACTTGCCTTCGACGAACTGCGCCTTGACGCCAAGCTTTGCCGCAACCGCTTCGCCGATCTCGACATCGAAGCCGACGAGCTTGTTCGACGCATCGTGGAAGGTGAAGGGCGCATAGGTGCCTTCGGTGCCGATGCGGATGACGCCGGCCGACTTGATCTTGTCGAGGTTTTCACCGGCGGCGGCCGGCAGCGCGAAGGCGGCCTGCAAGAGGGCTGCGGCGGCGACTGCCTTCAGGGCGGTTTTGAAAAGGGTCATTTCAGGTATTCTCCAACGAATGAGCTGGCGTCTCAATCGCAGAAAATAGGAGCGTTGGGAGGAAAGAAAACTGCCGCCGAAAGCGGCAAATGCGAATAATTTTTGCTCAAGCTTGGGGCAATGGCCCGAAAGCCGGTTCTGCCGCATGGGAGGGGCGTTGGGGATCACTCCGCTTCCTCGCGATCCGACGGGCGGCCGGCATATTTGGGCGTGTCGTCGCGGCGCCCTTCGAGTGCCTCAAGACCCGCATATATTTTCGCCCGTCTCGCTTCCTGCTTGCGTGCGCAAGGGGGATAGGCCTTGTTATAGCCCATGGCATACTGGGCCTCGGTCAGAAAACCGCAGCAGCGCTTGGCGCGCCGGCATTTGGAAAGATCGCAATCCTTCCAGAAGCCGATATGGGTGGCGGCGAACTGCGTCACCCGCTGGCGTATGCGGTGTTGCTCGCGCTCCGGTAGACTGTCGAACTCGCCCCATGTCAGGCCGAAATAGGCGGGCTGGGCATTCGCTTCTGCCACCCGGCGCATCCATTCTTCCTTGCTCATCGCCATCGCTCGCCCTCCTCTCGGGCATGTTTCATCGTTCGCGCGGCCGGTCGGCCCCGCGTCTCTGCCTGCTTCCGTTTTTCCGGCGAACCGGGCACTTTCGTCCTTCATCGGAGAGCCCACACGAATGCGGAACCTCACTTTGATTTTAGTCTGTGGCTCCGCATTCGCGTGGCCTTCGGCGTTTTGTCGGGGCTTCCGGCCCCTACGGATGATCCTCTCGCCTCGCTGCATGTGGTTTCCCACACTTGGACGGCTCAACCGAACCCGGCATGGCTGCCGGGGGAAGGCTTGATAGGAGCGATTGCCTTGCGACACCCGTTCCATGAGTTTCACCCCTTTCGCCCTTGCCGCACGTTACGGTTCGGACGAAAGCGCCGGCCCCCGCCTGCCCGCGAACGTCTCGCGAAACACTCCGGCGACGGAGACGAGGGGATTGTAGGCATGGGTTTTTGGGGTGGGGATGAAATCAGCAACAATCCTCTGATTTCATTGAAACGGGGGTCAGGAACGTCCCCGCCTGCTGCGGGCAAAGGCAGCCCGACCGGCCTGCAGTGCCGACCAATTCAAGCGCACCGAGAGCGGCGCCCAGAAGAAAACGCCGACCAGCAGGCCGATGACGAACACGACTTTTGCGATGACGGCGAGAATTGCGCCAGAAAGGCCGATCCAGAACAGCGTGCGATAATAACCGATCCACGGCTCCAGGAACTCGTTCAGGATCCTGCCGCCATCGAGCGGATAGGCCGGCAGGAGATTGCCGATGGCCCAGACGACATTCATCCAACCGAGCCATTCGAGCGCCTGCAGGATCGGCGCGGCGATGAGCGGCGGAGGCCGGGAAAACCGCAGCATCTCGGGATCGAAGGTCGGTGGCTCCGGCTTGAGGAGCAGGCAGGCGCCGAGAAGAATGCCGGCAATGGCAAAGTTGACGACCGGTCCGGCGAGGGTGATGAGCTGAAGCTCGCGCCGCGTCGCCGGGCGCCCCTCCCACACCGCCTCGCCGCCACCGCCATGGAGGCGGATGAGGAGCGGATAGAAGCCAAGGCGGCGGGCCGTGAGCGCATGGCCGAGTTCATGGGCGAGGATGGAGAGCACGATGCCGGCCGCAACCACGACAGCAGCGCCAAGCCAGGCGACGGACAGTTTTGCCCCGAAGATGAAGAAGAAGCTGAGAATGAAGACGATCAAGGCGAAATCGCCATGCACGAAGATGCGCGGCAGGCGCAGAATATCGATCGCCAGCCCGTCGTCCTGCAGCTTGAATTTCACGGGGAGTCTCGGTTGGTTGGGGCAGATGTAGGTTAGGGCGCGTGGGACGGGAGGCAAGAAGGTGACCGAACCATAAATCGCGCGTTTAAACCAGACGTCTTGTGTTCGAATTAATCAAAGCCGTTCTCCGCAATAACTCACCCAGCCTTAGAGAACCGACAATAAATCTATTGAAATTACATTCCCGCCTTCTAGTCTGCACCTTGGGCAAACGGGGGTGGAAATTGGAAGCTGGTGCGAATTGGCAACCGAGTCGAATTGAACGAGTAAACCGCGTTCTATTGACCAGCACAAAACCGCTACATGTAGTGACTGACGCGGGTCCGGCGCTGGTAAAATACATGGGCAACCGCGCAGGCCTAGATGCCCTAGTCGCAGAATTACTTGCTGGCGAATTGGCTGCCAAAATTGGCCTACGTACTCCAGATTTTGCCATTTTGGAGATACCTAAGATAGAAACGGCGGATCCCTTCATCTCAGTTGAAGCGGGCCCCGCATTTTTCTCACGTTGGGAGCAGGCACAAAGTCTGTCGCCGAACTCCAAACTTTTGGCAAATTTGCGACATCCTAGTGATGTTGCGCGCCTCGTGGTCTTCGATACTTGGATCAGAAACAAGGATCGGTTTGCAGAAGAAGCGAATGGCGGAATTCTGAATTATGACAATATATTATTCAATGCCGACAAAAGGAAAACGCAGCTCCTTGTAATTGATCATAGCCATGCTTTCGCCGAAACTTCGCTTGAGGCGGAGATCAATGATGAATGGGCGACAGAGCAGAGAGTTTACGGATTATTTAATGAGTTCGTTTCAATCATAACTCGTGCCGATTTAAAGTCCGCCATTGAAGATTTGTGCGCCATAACGGCGGGTGACATAAATGAGATATGTGCCTCACCGCCGCCCCAGTGGGGATTTACAGCACCTCTGGCCAATCGATTGGCCAATTTGTTAATAGCACGGGCAAGGCTAATGAGGGATTGGATGCCAAGTGCAGCTTTCGCTCAGCTAGAACTCGATTTGAGTGGAAAGGAGGCGTGAAATGGAACCAATGAACCTGTTATATTCCATCGTGCAATTTAGCCCTTTTCCTGAACGATTTGAATATATTAACGTGGGCGTTGTCGTTTTCGATACGAGCCGTGGCAAAGTGGACCTACGGCTTGCCGAAGATCTTTCGCGCGTCAAAAAACTCTTCGGCGAAATCAACACGACTTTTTTCAAGAGCGCCCTTCATGATTTTGCACAACGGGTAAGCCATCATTTCTCACAGCTAGACGCGTCCTCAATGCGGATTGAGGAGTTCAACGCCAAAAGAATGGACTTATTCCGACTGACTGATTTAAACGCCGTAGCTGGACAGACGGTAGCTGTCGTCGTTGAGAAGCTATTTCGTGAGTTAGTAACATGGCACTCACAGTCTAAAAAGACTGAGCGGATCAACACAATGCTCACGAGCGCATTTAAAGAAGCCGGCGTATTGGCCTTACTTGATAGGCGCCCTGCCCCCGTTCATATCGATCAATATGGAGTGAACGTGCAAGCAGACTACGGATACCAGAATGGTGTCTATAATCTAATTGACGCAGCGCGCTTCGATACTCCCCAACGAGGCCTCGCCGAGGCTGGGAAGCGTATTCTCGAAGGTAAAGCGTTATCAGAAACGCTAGACAAACGCCTAATTGTTGTCGGTGATTTCGGTACGCAACCAGATCGTTTTATCGAAAACTTGCGAAACGACTTCGAAAAAGCTGGAGCCAAGCTTTTCCGGCTTGAAGAGGTAGACCTGCTTTCTGATGAAATACGGCATGCCGTACGTTAACCCTCAAAGCAGTCTCTTACATAAGAAGGCGGCTCACGCCGCCTTCCCCACCTCCCCGTACGGGTCAAACCGGCCGTAGAACGTCTCGCCCTTCGCCGCCATGTCCTTGAGCAGCGGGGTCGGCTTGAAATGATCGCCGTAGATCGCGGCGAGCTTTTCCGCCAGGGCGACGAAGGTCTTCACGCCCATGCCGTCGATATAGCTCAGCGTGCCGCCCGTGTAAGGGGCGAAGCCGAAGCCGAGGATGGAGCCGACATCGGCTTCGCGCGGATCGGTGACGATGCCTTCCTCCACCGTGCGGGCGGCTTCCAGCGCGATCGTCACGAGGAAACGCTGTTTCAGCGTGGCGACATCCACGTCGCTGGCCGGTTTCTGCGGGTAGAGGTCCTTGAGGCCCGGCCAGAGGGATTTTTTGGCCGGCTTGGCCGGGTAATCGTAAAAGCCCTGGCCGTTCTTGCGGCCGCGGCGGTCGAGAACGTCGACCATCTTGTCGATCAGGGCCATGTGTTCCGGCTTCACTGACTTGGGGCCGAGATCGGCGATGGAGGCCTTCATGATCTTCTGGGAAAGATCGACGGCGACCTCGTCGTTGAGCGACAGCGGGCCGACGGGCATGCCGGCCATTTTTGCGGCATTCTCGATCATCGCGGCCGGCACGCCTTCGGCGAGCATGTCATAGGCCTCGTTGATATAACGGAAGACGCAGCGGTTGACGAAGAAGCCGCGGGTATCGTTGACGACGATCGGGGTCTTTTTGATCTTTGCGACGAAATCCAGCGCGGTGGCGAGTGCCTTGTCGCCGGTCTTTTCGCCGAGGATGACTTCGGTGAGCATCATCTTTTCGACCGGCGAGAAGAAATGCACGCCGACGAACTGGTCCGGGCGCTTTGAATTTTCCGCAAGACCCGAGATCGGCAGGGTGGAGGTGTTGGAGGCGAAGATGGTCGTGGCCGGAATGACGGCTTCCACCTGTTCGATGACCGCCTTCTTGACCTTGCGGTCCTCGAACACCGCCTCGATGACGAGATCGGCATCGGCAAGCGTCGCGTAATCGGGCGTCGGGGTGACGAGGGAGAGCAGCTTTTCGCCCTCCTCCTTGGTCAGCCGGCCCTTGGCGACGCTGTCGGCCACCAGCTTTTCGGAGACGGCCTTGCCCTTGTCGGCGGCTTCCTGGGTCTGGTCGATGAGCACGACGGGGATGCCGGCTGCGGCCGTGACATAGGCGATCGAGGCGCCCATGAAGCCGGCGCCGACGACGCCGACCTTTTTGAACTCGCTCTTTTCCACGCCGGCCGGGCGGCGGGCGCCCTTGCCCAGTTCCTGCATGGAGATGAACAGCGAACGGATCATCGAAAACGCTTCGGTGGTGCCGAGGATCTGGGTGAAATAGCGCTGCTCGACCTTGAGCGCCGTATCGAAGGGAAGCTGCAGGCCTTCATAGACGCATTTGAGGATGGCGAGCGCGCCGGGATAATTGCCGGCGGTTTCGCGGCGCAGGATGGCGGGGGCGGCCGGGAAGAGCTGGGCAGCCTGGGGCGTCCAGACGCCGCCGCCGGGGGCCTTGAAGCCCTTTTCATCCCAGGGGGCGACGGGTTTCAGGCCGTCCTTGATCATCTGTTTTGCCGCCGTGACGAGCTGATCCGGCTCGACCACCTGATGGACGAGGCCCATGGCCTTGGCGCGCGCCGGGGCGAGCGACTGGCCGGTCGTCATCATCTGCAGGGCGGACTGGGCATCGGTGAGGCGCGACACGCGCTGGGTGCCGCCGGCGCCCGGAAAAATGCCGACCTTGACCTCGGGCAGCGCCAGCTTGACGGCTTTCGAATTGGAGACGACGCGGCCATGGCAGGCGAGCGACAGTTCGAACGCGCCGCCCATGCAGGTGCCGTTGATGGCCGAGACCCAGGGCTTGCCGTTGGTCTCGATGGCGCGGAACAGCCAGGTCATGCGGCCGGCGGTTTCGAACAGTTTCTGCTTGGCGGTTTCGGGATCTTTCGCTGTCGCTTCCTGCAGCATGGCGAACATGCCGCGGATCATGGTGAGATCGGCGCCGCCGGAGAAGGAGGACTTTCCGGATGTGAAGACGACGCCCTTGATGGCGGCGTCGTCCACCGTCTGTTTTAAGAGGGCCTCGAGTTCATCCATCACCTCGACGGTGAAGACGTTCATCGACTTGTCGGGCATGTCCCAGGTGACGAGCGCGATGCCGTCGGCGTCGGTTTCGATGGAAAAGTTCTTGTAGGTCATTGGGTTCTCCTCCCCGATCAGGCCGACAGGTGGCTGCGCTGTTCGTCCAGCGATCTGGTCTTTTCGACCACGACATCGCCGGTGTGCTTGGTCTGCGACGGCTCGAACAGGATGATCCAGCATTCCTCGGCGGCCACCGGATTATGCTCGACGCCCTTCGGCACGACGTGGAAATCGCCGGCCTTCAGATGGACATGCGGGCGGTCGCGGTACTCGATGGTCAGTTCGCCCTTCCAGATGAGGAACAGCTCGTCCTCGTCGCGGTGCGAATGCCAGGTGAGCTGGTCCCTGACCTTGGCGATCTTGACGCTCTGGCCGTTGAGATCGGCGATCACCCGCGGCGACCAGTGGTCGGTGACATGGGCGTATTCGTCTTCGATCGTGCCGGTGTTGAAGGCCATGGTCAGACCCTTTCGATGACGGTGGCGGTGCCCATGCCGGCGCCGATGCAGAGCGTGACAAGCGCGGTGTTGAGGTCGCGGCGTTCCAGTTCGTCGAGCACGGTGCCCAGGATCATCGCGCCGGTGGCGCCGAGCGGGTGGCCCATGGCGATGGCGCCGCCGTTGACGTTCATGATGTCGTGGGAAATGTCGAAGGCCTGCATGTAGCGCAGGACGACGGCGGCGAAGGCTTCGTTGAGCTCGAACAGGTCGATGTCGGAAATCTTCATGCCGGTGCGGGCGAGCAGCTTTTCGGTGACGTCGACGGGGCCGGTCAGCATCAGGGCGGGGTCGGAGCCGATATTGGCGAAGGCGCGGATGCGGGCGCGGGGTTTGATGCCCATCGATTGACCGCCGGCCTTCGAGCCGATCAGGACGGCGCTAGCGCCATCGACGATGCCGGAGGAATTGCCGGCGTGGTGGACATAGGTGATCTTCTCGATTTCCGGATGGGCCTGGATGCCGACGGCTTCGAAGCCGCCCATTTCGCCGGGCATCTGGAAGGAGGCGTTGAGGGATGCCAGCGCCTGCATGTCCGTCGTCGGGCGCATGTGCTCATCGCGGTCGAGGATGGTAAGGCCGTTCTGGTCTTTGACCGGAATGACGGAGTTTTTGAAGTAGCCGGCATCCCAGGCCTTTCCGGCGCGCTTCTGGCTTTCGACGGCATAGGCGTCGACGTCATCGCGGGAGAAACCGTATTTGGTGGCGATCAGATCGGCGGAGACGCCCTGGGGCATGAAATAGGCCGGGAAGTTGACCGAGGGGTCCATGTACCAGGCGCCGCCGGACATGCCCATGCCGACGCGCGACATCGATTCCACGCCACCGGCGATGACGATGTCGTCGGAGCCTGCGGCGATCTTAGCCGCGCCGAAATTGATGGCGTCGAGGCCCGAGGCGCAGAAACGGGAGATCTGCATGCCGGGCGCCTTGGTCGAATAACCGGCCTCGAAGGCGGCGGCCTTGGGGATGACGGCGCCACTGTCCATCACCGGATCGACGCAGCCCATGATGATGTCGTCGACGGTTTCGGTGTCGAGCCCGTTGCGGTCGCGGATGGCTTCCAGCGTCTTGGCGGCGAGCCGGACGGAGGGGACCTCGTGCAGCGATCCATCCTTCTTGCCGCGACCGCGCGGCGTGCGCACGTGGTCGTAAATGAAGACTTCGGTCATGGTGTCGTCTCTCCCGTGTCATCTTTTGGGGTGCGGTGGGCACCCTTGAATTTTCCATGCCCGCCGAGCGCTTCGCTCGGGTTCAGGGCATTCGGCGCTCGATTACGCCGGGCGCGCCTCACCCCCTCACTCGCAATTTCTGAAACTTAGCTGCGCTAAGATTTCGAAATTGCCTTCTCTCCCACAGGGGGGAGAGATACCGGTGCCGCGCTCTCGGCACCTACCTCTCCCCTTGTGGGAGAGGTTACAAAATCAAGATCTTAGACGAAGGCTAAGCCTTAGATTTTGTTGGTGAGGGGATCCGCCTCAGCTCCTCAAAACGCCTCGGCTGCCAGTTCCATCACGCTATCCGCACCCGCCTCGATGCGCACCTTGCGCAGCGTCGTCTCCGGCATGACCTTCTCCATATAGAACTTCGCCGTCACCAGCTTGTTCTTCAGATAGTCCTCGCGGCCGTCACCGGCTGCAAGCTTTTCCTGCGCGGCCTTGGCCATCCTTGCCCACATATAGCCGAGCGTGACGAGGCCGAAGAGGTGCATGTAGTCGGTCGAGCCGGCGCCGGCATTGTCAGGCTTGGCCATGGCGTTCTGCATGAACCACATGGTGGCTGCCTGCAGGTCGTTCAAACCCTTCTTCAGGCCCTTGGTGTAAAGGACCATGTTTTCGTCGGCGCGGTTTTCCTCGCAGAAATCGCCGATTTCCTTGAACATGGCCATGACCGCGCGGCCGCCGTTGAGCGCCAGTTTGCGGCCGACCAGATCGAGCGCCTGGATGCCGTTGGCGCCCTCATAGATCATGGTGATGCGGGCATCGCGGACATACTGGCTCATGCCGTGTTCCTCGATATAGCCGTGGCCGCCGAAGACCTGCTGGGCCATGACGGCGTGGTCAAAACCCTTGTCGGTCAGCACGCCTTTCAGGATCGGAGTGGCGAGGCCGAGGAGATCGTCGGCATTCTGGCGTTCCGCCTCGTCCGGCGAGCGGTGGGCGATATCGGATTTCAGCGCGGTCCAGAGCAGGAAGGCGCGGCCGGCTTCGTTGAACGACCTGATCGTCATCAGCGAGCGGCGGATATCCGGGTGGACGATGATCGGATCGGCCTTCTTGTCCGGGGCCTTGGCGCCCGACAAGGAACGGCCCTGGATGCGCTCGTTGGCATAGGCGACGGCGTTCTGATAGGCGATCTCGGCGATCGACAGCCCCTGCAGGCCGACGCCGAGCCGGGCCTCGTTCATCATCACGAACATGGCCGAGAGGCCCTTGTTTTCCGCGCCGATCAGGTAACCGGTCGCCTCGTCATAGTTCATGACGCAGGTGGAATTGCCGTGGATGCCCATCTTTTCCTCGATGGCGCCACAGGTCGCGCCGTTGCGGGGCCCAAGCGATCCGTCCTCGCCGACCATGAACTTCGGCACGATGAACAGCGAGATGCCCTTGGTGCCTTCCGGCGCGCCCTCGATGCGGGCGAGCACGAGGTGGATGATGTTGTCGGTCATGCCGTGTTCGCCGGCGGAAATGAAGATCTTCTGGCCGGAAATCCTGTAGGAGCCATCGCCCTGCGGCACGGCCTTGGTGCGCAGCAGACCGAGATCGGTGCCGCAATGGGGTTCCGTCAAGTTCATGGTCCCGGACCACGTACCCTCGACCATCTTCGGCAGATAGGTGGCCTTCTGCTCGTCCGAACCGTGGACGAGGATGGCAGCGATCGCGCCCTGCGTCAGGCCCGGATACATCATCAGAGACATGTTGGCGGACGACATATATTCGCCGACGGCGGCGTGCAGCGTGTAGGGCAGCCCCTGCCCGCCGAATTCCTCCGGCACGGCCAGACCGATCCAGCCGCCCTGGCAATACTGGTCATAGGCTTGCTTGAAGCCCTTCGGCACCGAGACGGTGCCGTCGTCATGGCGGGTACAGCCCTCGTGGTCGCCCGACAGGTTGATCGGGAATAGCGCTTCCTCGGCCACCTTGGCCGCTTCGCCGATGATCGCCTCGACCATATCCGGCGTGGCATCGGAAAAGCCCGGCAGGTTGCCGTAGCGTTCGAGGCCGAGCACGTCATTCAGCACGAACAGCGTATCCTGGACCGGGGCTTTGTAGACGGGCATGCGCAAACTCCTCCTCTGCGCGCCGGCAAAACCGGCGAAACTCCATCGCTAAAATATTGACGTTTGCGTAAACGTCAATCCCGCTTTTTTTGCCATGTCCGGGGAATTGATCGCGCTGATCGGGACGAGGCGATCGGCGGGATGAGAGTGCTGCGGCCACGACCGGCCAGCGTGTAGGAGACTAGAGTAGCGGATTCCGCACGAGGGCCAGAGAGGCACGGTCGATGAAACAGTGGGACGGTTTCGTTGCATGACCGCTAACGGCCGATACTGTTGAAAAACTCGGCGTTGTCGGTGCTGCGTTGTCATGATTCAATCGCCGCATTGATTTGCGGAGGATTGAGCGATGATGGGATGTCAGGCGGCTCCGGCGCAGCTCTTCTACGATTTCTGTATCGATGACCACGTCCCCGCCGAACACCTGCTGCGCGGGATTGACCGCCATCTCGAACTGGACAGCGTTCGAGCGCAGTTGAAGCCTTTTTACAGCACCACAGGTCGCCCCTCGATTGATCCAGAACTGATGATGCGGATGCTGATCATCGGCTATTCCATGGGTATCCGCTCGGAGCGGCGGCT
>NZ_FOKM01000010.1 GCF_900111905.1 Rhizobium sp. NFR07
AAAAACTACCGGCCGGAGAAAAGCCGATCCTGCATTCCGACCAGGGCTGGCACTACCAGATGGTCGGCTATCAGCGGCAGCTCGAAAAGCACAACATCGTCCAGAGCATGTCGCGCAAGGGCAACTGCCTCGATAACGCAGCCATGGAAAGCTTCTTTGCCATTCTCAAATCCGAATTCTTCTACCCGACCAAATTCGAAAGCGTCCAAACTCTCAAAGACGGCATTGCCGACTATATCCGATATTACAACAACGACAGGATCAAACTGAAACTCAAAGGGCTGAGCCCTGTACAATACAGGACCCAGCCCTCAAAACTGCCCAGCGCCTAATCTGTCCAACTTAATGGGGTCAGTTCAGAAACGGCGGGCTTTTTCGTGCGCAGGGCTCAGGCTCAGGCCTTGGTCAGCTTGATGATGCTCGATTCACCGCTGCGGGTTTCCGTGACGGCGTAGACGGCACCATCCGGCCCGACCTTCACGTCACGAATGCGCGCATCGAGATCGACGCGCTCCTCATGGGCGACCTTGTCGCCGTCCAGATGGAGAACGACCACGCCCTGGCTGACGAGGCCGCCGACCAGGAAGGCGCCTTTCCATTCGGGAATGGCGTCGCCGTCATAATAGGCCATCCCGGATGGGCCGATGACCGGATCCCAGTAATAGACCGGCTGTTCGGTCTCTGCCTTTTCGGTAATGCCTTCGCCGACGGCGCTGCCGCTGTATTCGACGCCATAGGTCACTTCCGGCCAACCGTAGTTCTTGCCGGCCTGAGGCAGGTTCAGTTCGTCGCCGCCGCGTGGACCGTGCTCCACGGTCCAGAGACGGCCCTGGCCGTCGAGGGCTGCGGATTGCAGGTTGCGATGGCCGAGGCTCCAGATTTCCGGCAGCGCGCCTTCCTCGTTGACGAAGGGATTGTCCGGCAGCGCCTTGCCGGTCATGTCGATGCGGAAGACCTTGCCGAGGCCGCTTGCGAGATCCTGGGCCTGGACCCGCGGCTCGCTGTCGGAGCGCTCGCCAACGGTGACGTAAAGCTCGTTGTTCGGGCCGAAGACGAGGCGCGAGCCGAAATGCTTGTTGCCGTCATAGGTCGGCGTCTGGCGGAAGATGACGCTGACGTTCTCAAGCTTGCCGCCACCGTTTTCGTCCGCGACCAGCTTGGCCGAGGCGACCGACGTTCCATTGCCACCGTCGCGCGGCTCGGAGAACGAAAAGAAGATCATGCCGGACGTCGCATAGTCGGGAGCGAGCGCCACGTCGAGCAGGCCGCCCTGGCCACCGAAAGCAACTTCCGGAACGCCTTCGATCTCCGGACCGGCCTTGCCGTCGGCGGAGATGATGTGCATCTCGCCTTCCTTGGCGGTGACGAGCATCCGGCCGTCGGGCAGGAATTCCATCGCCCAGAGATGCGGCAGGCCTTCGGCGACGACCTCGGTGGCGATCTTCGGCATGGAGGCCGGCTGGGTGGCGCGCGTCTGGTTCTCGAAGGCTGGCTTCTGGTCCGGAGCGTTGGCGCGGCCGGTCTCGACAGGCTGGCCGGCGGTTTGCGCCAGGGCAGGTCCGGCAATGATGGCCGCCGAGAGGATGGTGCTGGTGATCAGGCTGGTTAGCAGGAGGCTGGGGCGTTTCATCGATAGCTCCCTTCGATGAGGCGTTGATGCGGTGTCGGCTTCCCTGTCGGCGCAGCTCCCTTCGGGAGAACGCCGGACAGTGGCAACGAGATAGGGCGCCGTGCGCGCGGGGCCGAACACGCGTCGTTCAAGATTACTTTATTGCCCGGGGCCGTCTTTCACGCACGGGACAAAAAAAAGCCCGCCTTGCGGGCGGGCTTTCGATCGAAGACGGTCAGTCGCGCCATCAGTCGAGAAGTTCGGCAGGAACCTTGCCACCGTTCTCGGACAGCTTTTTCATCAGCGCTTTGTGCAGCCAGATGTTCATCTCGGCGGAGCCGTCGTTGGCGCCGGTATAGCCCAGTTCATCGGCCAGTTCCTTGCGGGCGGCGAGGCTGGAATCGAGATCGAGGGCCTTCATCAGGTCGACGATCGACTTGCGCCAGTCCAGCTTCTGGCCGCTCTTGGCCACCGCGTCATTGAGGATGGGCGCCACATCGATGGGCGAGGAAGGCGTCGGCGCTCCTGCCTGGGGCGGCACGGGCGTGACCGGTGCCGGTGCGGCAGCCGAGGCTGCCGGCGGCGTCGGTGCGGCGCCCGCAGCTGGGGTCGTCTTGACGTCGGCGGCCTCGGCGCGGCCGAAAATCGCATTCTTGATCTTGTCGAAAATACCCATTGGTGAGTCTCCCATTTTTTAGGAATTCAGCATGGAAGTATCGCAGCAAGGTTCCGTTTCAAGACGCGCCAAAGGCGGAGCCGCCTGCGTTGCTACAATCCCAGGACCGTCAGCATGACGAAGGTGGCGAAGAGGACGAAATGCGTCATGCCTTCGATCGCATTGGTCTGCCCGTCGTTCAGGTTGATCGCCGCCACCACCAGCGTGATTCCGACCATCACGGTCTGGACGGGCGTCATGGCCATGATGAAGGGCTGGCCGGTATAAAGCGCGATGCCTTCCATTACCGGCACGGTCAGGATGACGGTCGAGAGCGACGCGCCCATGGCGATATTGACGACGGATTGCATGCGGTTGCGAAGAGCGGCTCTCAGCGCCGTCAGGATCTCGGGTGCGGCAGAGATCGCGGCGACCACGACGGCCATCAGGGCAGGGGGCGCACCGGTGCCTTCCAGCCCGGTGTTGAGGAAGGCGGACATGAATTCGGCGAGGAAGCCGATGATCAGCACGCCGACAAGAATTATGGCGATCGAGAGTGTTGCCGATTCCGCTTCGGCCTCGTCATGCGCAGGCCCATCGGGCATCGCTGCCTCCGTCTTCGTCACGGGCTGGGTGACCGCTGGAATGGCCGGCTGCGGAGCCGGCGAGGTAACCGGAGACGTTGCCATCGCCTGCGGCGTCCGCGGCGTGCGGCTGTAGCTGTAACTGAAGAAATAGCTGTGCGGGCCGACCTGCATGCGCAGGAAGAGCGCATAAAGCGCAATCATCGCAAGGATGGTGAAGGCCGAATAATAGTGCCATTTCGCCTCGGGAATGAATTCCGGCACGATCATCGAGATGCCCATCGCCGTCAGGATCATGGCGCTGTAGGTGCGGCTGGAATCGTCGTTGTAGATCTGCTCGCCATGGCGCAGGCCGCCGAGCAGGGCTGCAAGCCCAAGTATGCCGTTGATGTCGAGCATGACGGCCGAATAGATCGTGTCGCGCACCAGCGTCGGGGAATTGCTGCTGCCCATCATGATCGCCAGGATCAGCACTTCGACCGCAACGGCCGACAGGGTCAGGATCATCGTGCCGTAAGGGTCACCGACCTTGTGAGCGAGGATTTCCGCATGATGTGCGACACGCGTCGAGGCAAGCACGATGACGCCGATCAGCACTGCGGCGGCGATGAGAGACATCGTCTTGCCGCTTTCCAGCACGGCATGTTCGAACAGGTAGGCGACAAGCACGACGGCGAAGGCCGCAAGAAGGAAAGCCTCCTGCCGGACGAGCGACATTATTTTCAAAGATCCATCTCCTGTTCGCCGGGAAATCTAACGCGTCATCCGGCCGCATCAAGTCGAAGGGCGTAATGCCGCGGACCGTTTGCGCAAATTGTGCGATGATGACATTATTTCGCTCGTGGCCTGGAACCTCGCTGCGGTCTTTCGCATCTCCATTCAGAAGCCGTAGCCCAAAAATCAACAGTGATACGGCCACGCGTAAGGAGGAATTATGAGCAAGGTCGTTTACAAGGTCGTCCCGCATGACGGCGGCTGGGCTTACCGGCTCGGAGATGTGTTTTCAGAAACGTTTCCGACCCATTCGGATGCGCTCCAGGCCGCGCGCATTGTCGCTGCGGAACAGCAGGTAGGCGGAGAGCCCGAAGAGATCAGCTGGCAGGATGACAAGGGTGTCTGGCACACCGAGCACAGCGACGGTGGCGATCGGCCGGAAGCCGAGGTCCAGGACGAACAGCAGGCCGGCGCGCGATAAGCGCCGCTGTACGGCGTTGCTCCGGTTTGAAACTGGTCTCGCACCAGTTCTGCCTTGCGCATGCCATGGCGTAACGCGCCTTGCCCCTAGTGGCGGAAACGATTGGGGCCGTACGAAACGGCCCCAAAGTATGGTTGGAACTTAAGCGACCGTTTCGAGCGCCGGATAGTCGGTATAGCCCTTGGCGCCACCGCCGTAGAAGGTCGCCTTGTCGGGCTCGTTCAGGGCTGCGTTGTCCTTGAAGCGCTCGACGAGATCCGGGTTGGCGATGAACAGCTTGCCGAAGGCAACGGCATCCGCGTAACCGCTTTCGACGGCCTGTTCGGCGCTGTCCTTTATGTAGCCGTTGTTGACTACCCAGGCGCCGGTGCCACCCGCCTTGCGGTAGATGTTTTTCAGTTCGTGATAGTCGAACGGCTTGTCGCCCTGGGTGAAGTCGCGGTCACCGCCGGTCGCACCTTCCACGACGTGGATGAAGGACAGGCCGCGCGAGCCGAGTTCGTTGACCAGGTAGTTGTAGACTTCCTGCGGCTTCGTCTCGGTGATGCCGTTGGCAGGCGTCGTTGGCGAAAGGCGGATGCCGACGCGGCCGGCGCCGATTTCCTTGGTCACCGTGTCGACCACTTCAAGCGCGAAGCGTGCGCGGTTTTCGATCGAGCCACCATACTGGTCGGTGCGCTGATTGGCGCCTTCCTTGAGGAACTGCTCGATGAGATAGCCGTTGGCGGCATGGATCTCGACACCGTCGAAGCCTGCATCGATCGCGGCGCGTGCGCCCTTGCGATAGTCCTCCAGGATGCCGGCGATTTCAGCCGTTTCGAGCGCGCGGGGAGCCGAGGTCTCGACAAACGCACCGCTGCCGTCCGGATTGATGATGTAGGTCTTGCCGCCGGCCGGGATGGCGGAGGGGGCAACCGGCGCGCCGCCATTCGGCTGCAGCGAGACATGGCTGACGCGGCCGACATGCCAGATCTGGGTGACGATCTTGCCGCCCTTCCTGTGAACGGCGTCGGTCACCTTCTTCCAGCCGCTGACGGCTTCCGGAGAGTAGAGGCCCGGCACGTCGGCATAACCCTGCGCCTGCTGGGTAATCGGCGTCCCTTCCGTGATCAGCAGACCGGCGGTGGCGCGCTGCTCGTAATAGGTGACGTTGAGATCGTTCGGTGTCGCCTTGGGAGAGCGGTTGCGCGTGAGCGGCGCCATGACGATCCTGTTCGCCAGTTCGATGTCGCCGAACTTCACCGGGTCGAAGATAGTGGTCATTGCAGGGTCCTTTTGCCTTTGGCTTGGGAAGGGTGACGTTGAGGAGGAGGCCTGATCAGAGCGTCGATCTAAGCTCGGTCAGGAAGGTTGCGATCGTGTCCTCGTTGCGGGAATAGAAGGCCCATTGCCCGACGCGGTCCGATTTCAGCAGGCCTGCCTTCTCAAGGGCCGCCAGATGCGAGGAGACGGTGGACTGGGAGAGACCACATCTCTTTTCGAACTGCTTGGCGCAAATGCCCATTTCCAAGGGATGCGCCTGGTCGCTGAAATGCTGCTCTGGTTCACGCATCCATTCCAGGAACGAGATCCTTATCGGGTGGGCCAGTGCCTTCAGAATTTCCGTTTTGTCGATGGTCATCTATAAATCGCCTCCAGACGATATGTAGATCGTATTTTCTCGATTTAAAGAGGCAAAAAAATCGGGCCAACGGATTTCTCCGCGGCCCGCTAGGTGTGAAGGTCGATAACCTCCAGAGGGGAACAGCCAGCGCGGTGGCGGGGAAGCCACAAGTGGCGCTAGCTGATTATGAATATGGTCCCGCATATTCCGGACGACAAGGTCTGGATGGGATATTGAACGTTACTTTTGTAACGGCTTGCGTCTAAATTGTAATCGAGGGTTCCGGCCGGGCAAAAAAAAGAGGGCCACCGGATCACTCCAGGGCCCTTTTAAGTGTGAAGGTCAAAAAACCTCCAGAGGGGAACAGCTGGTGCGGTGGAACTGGGAGGAAAGCCACCGTGTGCATCAGCTGAGTGCGATATGGTGGTTTTTTGTGCAATGCGCAATCTTATTTTGTGCAGGACTGCCATGCAATGTGCGCAAGGCTGCTGTCTTAAAACCTGCATAATTGCCGGATGTGATCTTCGAATCGGAGGCTAAGCCGCTAATTCCGCTTAGAAATTCCAGTTTCTAGCCTTTGCGACGATGAAGTCACGAAAGACTTTCAGCTTCGCCGCGTTCTTCATCTCGTCCGGATAGCAGAAATAGGTGTCGAAGGTCGGAATGTCCGCATTGATGGCGAGCTGGATCAGGCCGGGGTCGCGACCGACGATATAGTCGGGCAGAACGGCGATCCCGATTCCCAGAAGGCAGGCGCGCTTGATCGAGGTCTGGCTGTTGATCTGCAGATGCGGCGTGCGCGTGTTGTCGGACGAGCGGCCGGCACTTTCCAGCCAGTTGACGTCCATCAGCCAGTTCGGCGCCGGCTCTCCGAAGGTGATGATGCGGTGGTTGTCGAGATCCTCGACCGTCTGCGGCTCCCCGAACCTGTTGATATAAGAGGGGGCCGCATAGACGTGCATATGCACGGTGAAGAGCTTGCGCTGAATGAGATCGGACTGCTGCGGCTGGCGAAGGCGGATGGCGCAGTCCGCATGGCGCATGTTGACGTCGACTTCCTCGTTGTCGAGGATCAGCTGGATCGACATTTCCGGATAAAGCTGCAGGAATTCCTGCACCTTGTCGGTCAGCCAGCCCTGGCCGAGACCGACCGTCGTCGTGACGCGCAGCTTGCCGGACGGCTTGTCGGTCGTTTCGGTGAGCTGGACCTTGACGGTTTCCAGCTTCAACAGAACGTCATGGGCCGTGCGATAGAGCAGTTCGCCCTGTTCGGTCAGGATCAGGCCGCGGGCATGGCGGTGAAACAGCTTCACGCCCACGTCCTGTTCAAGCGCGCTCACCTGGCGGCTGATCGCCGACTGGGAAAGGTGCAGCTTGTCCGCGGCATGGGTGAAGGAGCCAGCCTCCGCCGCCGCATGAAAAATGCGCAATTTATCCCAGTCGAGAGGAACGCCCATGCTTACTCCGCTGCTATGGCAACCGGCTGGATGCCTGCCAGATAACGTTCCGCTTCGAGGGCTGCCATGCAGCCCATGCCTGCGGCCGTGATGGCCTGCCTGAATGTGTCGTCGGTCACGTCACCGGCTGCAAAGATGCCGGGCACGTCCGTCGCGGTCGAGTCAGGCGCCGTCCACAGGTAGCCGCCGGTCTTCATCCTGAGCTTGTCCTTGAACAGCTCGGTCGCAGGTGCATGGCCGATAGCGACGAAGACGCCGTGGATCGGATGGTCGGTAATCGCGCCGGTCAGCGTGTTGCGCAGCTTGACGCCTTCCACCGATGGCGGGAGTGGCGGCTTGGCCGGCTTGCCGGTGATCTCGTGGATTTCGGTGTTCCACAGAATTTTGACGTTCTCGCGCTGGAACAGGCGTTCGCGCAGGATCTTTTCCGAGCGGAATTCGTCACGGCGGTGAACGACGGTCACCGTCTTGGCGATATTCGACAGATAGAGCGCTTCCTCGACGGCAGAATTGCCGCCGCCAACGACGATGACGTCCTTGTTGCGATAGAAGAAGCCGTCACAGGTCGCGCAGGCCGAAACGCCAAAGCCCTGGAAATGCTGTTCGCTTTCGATGCCGAGCCACTTTGCCTTGGCGCCGGTGGAGATGATGATCGTGTCGGCGGTCCAGACCGCGCCCGAATCGGTGCGGATCGTGAAGGGCCGGCCGGTCGTGTCGACTTCGGTCACGAGGTCGTTGACGATCTCGGCGCCGACATGGGTCGCCTGCTTGAGCATCTGCTCCATCAGCCAGGGGCCCTGGATCGGGTCGCCGAAACCTGGATAGTTCTCGACGTCGGTGGTGATCATCAGCTGGCCACCCTGTTCCATGCCGGCGATCAAGACCGGCTTCAGCATGGCGCGGGCTGCATATATGGCTGCCGTATAACCGGCGGGGCCGGAACCGATGATCAGCACTTCCGTGTGACGGGCGGACATGAAGACTTCCTTTCAAGGATCGGTCAGAACGTTCGCACCCAATATAGGAAGGCCTTTCCCGCTCTGCCGCTTTTTGTAAACCATGTAATGTTGATCCATGCGGTAGTGCAAGGGCAGGTTTGCATTAGTAACAGGACAGTTGGACGCAACAGCCTGAAAACCGGCGCAAAGCGGAGTGCATTCGCTTGCGCCTTGCGTTAAACGAGGTTTCGATTAAAAGCCTTCCCATTCATAGGGGAACACCGTGCTCCAGGCCGATCTCGACGCCATTGACATCAAGATATTGAGGGAGCTCCAGCGGGACGGCCGTATCACGAATGTGGAACTTGCCGAACGCGTGGGGATTTCCGCACCGCCTTGTCTGCGGCGTGTCCGCAAGCTGGAAGAAGCCGGAATCATCGAGGGCTACCACGCCCTTCTGAACGGCCCGAAGCTCGGCTTCGACCTCGTCGCTTTCTGCATGGTCGGACTGAAGCGCCAGTCGGATGCGGATCTCAAGGGATTTTCCGCCAGAATGCAGCAATGGCCGCTGGTGCGCGAAGCCTGGATGGTCAATGGCGACAGCGACTTCCTCCTGCGCTGCACGGCCGAGAACCTGACGAAATTCCAGGATTTCGTCATCGAGGTCCTGACCGCCGACGAGCATGTGGATACGGTCCGCACCATGCTGACCATTCGCCAGGTCAAGCAGCTCGGCCTCGTGGAAGTCTAGGGCCATGTCCAAGCTACCGATCTCGGCCTTCATCATTTGCCAGAATGAGGAGACCTATCTCGGCCGGTGCATCGAGAGCCTTGCCGACTTCTCCGAGATCATCCTGGTTGATTCTGGCTCTACCGACGGCACGCTCGATCTGATTCGCTCCTATGCCGACAAGGGCTGGCCGATCCGGCTGTTCGAGGAAAAATGGCGCGGTTATGCGGGACAGAAGCAATTCGCTCTCGAGCAATGCAACGAGGCCTGGTGCCTCAACATCGACTCCGACGAGCGGCTCGACCGTGACCTGAGGGCTCTTCTGCCCGAGCTGATCAAGGCGCCGGATGATGTCGTCGGCTGGCGGGTCGCAAGACGCCCTTACCTGATCGGCTTCGGCTATACGCCGGCGCATGTGAAGGAGCGCAAGAACCTGCGCCTGATCCGCAAGGGCAGGGGATGCTACGATCTTTCCCAGGCCGTGCATGAGGGGATCGTCCCGGATGGACGGGTCGACAATGCCGCGACGGGATCGCTCCTGCATTTCCGGCCGCTGATCATCGACGAGCAGATCCTCAAGGAAAACAAGTATTCGACGCTGAAGGCCGACCAGCAGTTCGCCTCGGGCAAAAAGCCGAGCACGTTGAAGCTCCTCTTTTCGCCCTGGGTCTATTTCCTGCGGCTCTATTTCAAGAACGGTCTATGGCGCTGCGGCGTGCCGGGTTTCATCGAGGCGATGACCGGCGCCGTCTATTCCTTCCTAACCCAGGCGAAGCTGTTTCAGCGCACAGCGCTCAGGGATCGGCCGAACCAGGATGATGCCGAACGGCACTAGGACATCGATGCAATGAAAGTACATCACTATCACTTCGGCAAGGACGGCGGTGCGGAGAAGTTCTTCGTCCATCTGGTGGGCGCGCTCGGTCGACGCGGCGTCGAGCAGAGCGCGATCATCAGGCCGGATCGCATCTGGCGAAAGGATATCGCACCCTACGCCACGATCATCGAGAGCAATTTCCGTAATCTCTCCCCGGACCGCCTGCTCCTGCCGATCAAGGCGACGATGATGGCGCGACGGGAAAAGCCCGATGCACTGATGTCGTGGGCCACGCGCGCAAGCCGCCTCATGCCCGCTTACAAAGGCTGCATCAAGCTTTCTCGGCTCGGCGACTATCCGACCAACCTCAGCTATTTCAAGAATACCGATACGCTCGTCTGCAACACGCCCGGCATTGCCGAACACGTGCGCCACAAGCTCGGATGGGACAGGGGCGTGGAGGTGATCTCCAACTTCACCAATACCGAGAAGGTCCTTCCCGTCGACCGTGCGGCTTACGACACGCCCGCAGATGTTCCGCTCGTCATGTCGATGGGCCGCTTCGTCCGGCGCAAGGGGTTCCACACGCTGATCGAGGCTGTCGCGCAGCTTCCGCATGCATGGTTGTGGCTTGCCGGCGACGGCGAGGAACGTCAGGCCCTGGAGGGGCTGGTGCGCGAAAAGGGTATGCAGGACCGGGTCCGCTTTCTCGGCTGGCAGAAGGATACGCGCGCCTTCGTCGCTGCCGCCGACGTCTACGTCATGGCATCCGATCACGAGCCGCTCGGCAACGTGATCCTGGAGGCCTGGGCCCAGGAAAAGCCGGTCGTATCGTCGAAATCCGAAGGGCCTGTCTGGTTCATGCGCGATGGGGAGAACGGGCGTCTCGTCGATATCGGTGATGCCACGGGGTTTGCGACGGCAATCGGAGAGATCGTGCTGGACGCGAAACTCGCCCGATCGCTTGCGGAAGGCGGCCATCGCACGCTGATGGCGCAATTCTCCGAGGAGGCGATCGCCGGCGCCTATATCGACCTGTTCAAGTCGCGACCGCGCTAGGTCTGGTTTTCAGCGAGAATTGAGCAGCGCGTCGTAGACCTGGCCCAGCGCCTCCACCTCGTTGGTGATCGAGAACGATGCGCGTGCGTGCTGCAACGCGCGCGCCGAGGCGGCATCGCGTCGAATGCCGTCATCCATGAACTGCGCCGCGGTGGTTGCCATGGCCTTCATGTCGTCGCGCGGGACGATGGCGCCGGTCTCTTCGTTGCCGGTGACGATGAGTTCAGGAAAAGCGCCGACATCGGTCGCGATGACCGGGACGGCGGTTGCCATGGCTTCCAGCGGCGTCAGGCCAAAGCCTTCCCAGCGCTGGGGAGCAATGAAGAGGTCGAGCGCGCGGTACCAGTCATTGATATTGGTGTGTTCGCCGACAAACAGGATGCGATCGGCAAGACCGGCTTTCGCTATCCTGTCGATCAGGCCTTTTTCGTAATCGACATGCGGACCGGTAGCACGGCCTGCCACGATCGCGATCCAGTCAGGACGGGCCGGCAGGACGTCGATCATCGCATCGACGAAGAGGTCGGTGCCCTTCTGGTGACGGACCCGGCCAAAGCAGCCGACGATCTTCTTGTTCGCGGGCAGGGCGCATACGCGCTTGGCTTCGGCCTTGTTGGCCGACGGTACAAAGCGCTCGGTGTCGATGCCGTGCAGGATGACGGTGTTCGGCACGGTGAGGTAACCCGACGTGCGGCTGCTGGTGGCGATCACCGCGTCCATCTTCGAGATCAGCCATTTCGTCCAGCCCGTGTGCTTGCGCTGCGAGGCCGAAGTGAAGGCGATCTTCAGCTTCATCCGCAAGACGTCGCGCAGGAAGATCGCCGGCAGCATCTCGATGTTACGGCGGGCATGCCAGACGCGCACGCGTTTTCCCCGCGGGGCCTTCCAGCCGTGCAGGAGATCGCGAAAACGGATATGGGGAGTACTCGACGGCAAGCCCGGCCCAAGCGCTGCCACCTTGTAGCCAAGGGCACGCTGGACCGGAACGAGCTGTATGATGGTCGAGGTGACGCCGGAAAGGCGCCGCTTGAAATTCGGCGCGATTACTTCGACGTCACTGATGTCGACGACGGCGTCGTCGCCTCTCTTACTCACCGGGCATCAGCCCCAGGAGATGGAGAGGATCTCGTAGGCCTTGGAACCGCCTGGCGCCACGACCTCGATCGAATCGCCGGCTTCCTTGCCGATCATCGCACGCGCGATCGGGGAGGAGATCGAGATGCGACCCTTCTTCACGTCGGCTTCCTGGTCGCCGACAATCTGGTAGATCTTCTCTTCTTCGGTATCTTCATCGACGAGCTTTACCGTCGCACCGAACTTGATCGTCGAGCCGGACATCTTGGAGAGGTCGATCACCTCCGCGCGGGCGGTGAAATCCTCGAGTTCGGTAATGCGGCCTTCGTTGTGGCTCTGGGCCTCCTTGGCGGCATGATATTCAGCGTTTTCCGAAAGGTCGCCATGGGCGCGCGCTTCCGCAATCGCTTCGATGATACGGGGACGCTCTTCCTGCTGTCTCCAGCGCAGTTCTTCCTGCAGCTGAGAGAACCCGCTCGGCGTCATCGGTACCTTATCAACCATTTCCTTGTCCTTCAGGGGTGTGCACGCGGCTACCGCGGACACAAAAAGAAACAGGTTCCGGAGCGTAAACTTCGGAACCATCACATCGTCAAAATATAGGTCACTATAGCAGAATTTCGATGTTCCCCGTGAGGAAATTCGAAAAACCGTCATGTCTCCCGCACAGATATCTGATGTGAACCGCGGTCGTTTGTCAATCTCTTGACGCCCAAAATGAGAACATATATAGAACAAACATAATGAAGAAGTCGCTGAAAGAACGATTGGCGATCCTGTCGGACGCCGCCAAATATGACGCTTCCTGCGCCTCCAGTGGGACGACGAAGCGGGATTCGTCGGCATCCGGAGGCTTGGGCTCGACGGAAGGCTCCGGCATCTGCCACGCCTATGCGCCAGATGGTCGCTGCATCTCGCTTTTGAAGATTCTGCTCACCAATTTCTGCGTCTACGACTGCGCCTATTGCATCAACCGCTCGTCCAGCAATGTCGAGCGGGCACGCTTCACCCCGGAAGAAGTGATCTGGCTGACGCTGGAATTCTACCGGCGTAACTATATCGAGGGCCTGTTCCTCTCCTCCGGCATCATCCGCTCCTCCGATCACACGATGGAGGAGATGGTGCGGATTGCCAGAGAGCTGCGGACGATCCACAATTTTCGCGGCTATATCCACCTGAAGTCGATCCCGGAGGCGTCGGCCCATCTGATTGAGGAGGCGGGGCTTTATGCCGACCGGCTGTCGATCAATATCGAATTGCCGACCGATGCCGGGATCGGCCAGTTCGCGCCGGAAAAGCGGCCTGACAATATCCGCCGCTCGATGGGCAATCTCAGGCTCAAGATCGAGGAAATGGCCGAGCCGACATTGCAGACGAAGCGGCGCAAGAAATTTGCGCCCGCCGGACAGAGCACCCAGATGATCGTCGGGGCGGACGGCGCCAATGATGCGACCATCCTCGGCACCAGTGCGCGGCTATACGGCAGCTATGGTCTGAAGCGCGTCTATTATTCCGCCTTCAGCCCCATTCCCGATTCGTCGCGCAACCTGCCGCTGATCAAGCCGCCGCTGATGCGCGAGCACCGTCTCTATCAGGCCGACTGGCTCTATCGCTTCTATGGCTTCGATATCGGCGAGATCACTGCGGGTGGCGTCAATGGCATGTTGGATCTCGATCTAGACCCGAAGCTCGCCTGGGCGCTCGGCCATCGGGACCGCTTCCCGGTCGATATCAACCGCGCCGACCGGGAGATGCTTTTGCGTGTGCCGGGCTTTGGCACCAAGACGGTCAAGGGCATCCTCTCGTCGCGGCGCTTCCGGCGCCTCAGGCTCGATGATCTGAAGCGGCTCGGGGTGTCGCTGAAGAAGGTGCAGCCCTTCGTCGTCTGCGACGGATGGACGCCGCACCGGCTCGTCGACCGGTCGGACCTCCGCGCCATGTTTCAACCAAAGCCGGAGCAACTGTCGCTGTTATGATGTTCCGCTATTCTTTGCGGGGGCGGGGGGATCCGACCGAGTGGCGGGATGCGGCCCGGGCTTTCATGCTGGCCGGCATCGAGCCTGACATTATCGACTGGCGCACGATGGACGATGCCGACGGGCTGTTCGGTTTCGACGACAACCGCCTGCCGGAACCGTCTCCTCTCTGCAACAAGCCGATCGTGTCGTCGGCATTCGTCCGGCTTGCCGAGGCGGTTCTCTGCCATTCCGACCCGACCCGCTTCGCGCTTCTCTATCGCATGCTCTTTCGCATCAGTTTCGGGCGCAGGCTGCTGCAGGATGCGAGCGATCCGGATGTGGTCGCGGCCAACCGCATGGCGAAGTCGGTCGGGCGCGATTACCACAAGATGACGGCCTTCGTGCGCTTCAAGGAGCTGCCGCTGCCGGAGGGGACTGTCGGGCGTCGGCGCTTCATCGCATGGTTCGAGCCGGACCACTTCATCGTCAAGCGCGTGGCGCCCTTCTTCCAGCGCCGCTTCACCGATATGGACTGGCTGATCCTGACGCCCAAAGGCTCGGCATCCTGGGATGGCGAGGAACTGCGCACCACCGACGACCCGGCGGAAAAGCCCGATCTTCGCGATGAGACCGACGAGCTTTGGCGCACCTATTACGCTTCGATCTTCAACCCGGCGCGGCTGAAGGTGAAGATGATGACGAAGGAGATGCCTAAGAAATACTGGAAGAACCTGCCGGAAGCCGAGCTGATCCCGAGCCTCATCGCCAATGCCGAAGCGAGCGTGCTGGAGATGGCAGCGAAGCAGGCGAGCGAGCCGCTGCCCTTCCATCATCGTATCCAGGAAGCGGCGGCGAAGGTGCCGGCTGCGCCGCGCGCCGCTTCAGGCACGCTCGAAGGATTGCGGGAGGAGGCACGGTCCTGCACGCGCTGCGACATCTATTGCCGTGCCACGCAGACGGTGTTCGGCGAGGGGCCGGCCAATGCCGCAACGATGATCATCGGCGAGCAGCCGGGTGACCAGGAGGACCTGGCTGGCAAACCCTTCGTCGGGCCGGCGGGACAACTGTTCAACACGACGCTGAAGGAGGTCGGCATCGACCGCCACAGCCTCTATGTCACCAATGCGGTGAAGCATTTCAAATACGAGCCGCGCGGCAAGCGCCGAATCCACCAGAAGCCGAATATGGGCGAGGTACGGCAGTGTCGCTGGTGGCTCACCCGGGAGATTGAGCTGGTGAAGCCGAAGCTCGTCGTAGCGATGGGCGCGACGGCGCTGTTTGCGCTCACCGACATGCGCCAGAAGCTGGAGGATGTGCGCAGCGAGCCGATCGCCATGGAGGATGGCCGCACGCTCTTCGTCACCGTCCACCCGTCCTACCTCCTGCGCATTCCCGACGAGGGCCGCAAACGGGAGGAGCTCCTTCGCTTCCGCGACGATATGGCGGCGGTTCAGCGCCTGATGTGATGCCGGGCAATCCGGCGTCGAGCGATCGGGCGGCGAGGGCGGTTGCGCGAGGTCAATGACATGGGCAGCAGTGCGGATCAGTCTTCCTATGAAGGTCCTGTTGCCTTCTGGAGGATAATGTCATGGACATATTGCAGCATTTTTCCCTGTTCGACGCCGGCCTGCTGGTCCTGCTCGCCGCGGCGCTGCTGGTGGGTCTCATCAACGAGGCGTGAAGCGATCGTCTTTACAGCGCCGGCATGCCGCCATGGTGTGAGGGCGATTTCGACCGGGATGGCGGCATCAGCACGATCGGCCTTGCGCAGTCTGCTGGCGCAACTTTCGCCGGAGCTTGGGCATTCCCGGTCGACGTCCGACACGCGGTGTCGCCCGCCTGCGACGCCATCCGGCAACCGCACAACGCGCGATAATCATGCCCTGTTTCCGTTGCAATCTCGCCGCGCCTGCTGTGCCATTGCGAGACCAAGTCGGCGCGAAACGATACGGGCTGCGAGATCTTGTGTGCACTGCAGCGTAGTCTCTTAAGACTTCCCAGTCTTCAATCGGGACAGGCCGAATTTTGGCCTCTAGCCTATCCCAGGATCAATTCTGGAGGTGCCGCCGCATGACGAGGCGGGTTGCTAACCTGATCATGTCGATCCTCGTCGCGGTCGCGACGTGGACAGCCTTGGCTATTGTCGCCTTGCTGATGTGGAAATATTTCCGGGATTATGCCGGATGACCCGCCAGCGGACATGTTGTATCGCGCCGCGGCGCGCAGCGATCCTTCGTATCTGATCCTCGGGCGTCCATACCGTTTCTGCGGAGCCACTCAGCCAGTTTCCCACGAGATAGCCGTCACGGCACGTAGACCGGATCCTTCGGCAGGTTCGGCGGATTGTAGCCGCCTGCGTCGATCCGGATTCTGACGGAATCGTGCAGCATCGCGCCGTCTGGAATGAGGCGTCGATCCTTGCAGGGGATGTAGATCGTGCGCCGGTCGCCACGCTTGCGCCAGGAGTTTTCCGGCACGCGACGGGGCACGGCCTCGAGCAGACGCCAGCCGAAGCTCATGGAATTGTGCAGGGTCGCGAGCGGATCGAGTGGCACGTATTTGTTGTCGCGCTCGCCGCGCACCAGATTGTCGACGGTATGCTGCTGAAAGAGCAGCCCGGTGGGTTCCGTCTCGCGGATCATCCAGTCGAGCGGGATCTTGATCTGGCCGCTTTCGGCCTCGGGATAACCGCCGCCGATATCGCCATGCACGCCGGAAAACCAGACTTCCCTGAAATTCTGCTTCGCCTTCACCTTCTTGAACGGGCTGCCCCTATAGTCCTGATCGGCCGCCCAGAGTTCCGGCTGGAACATGGTGCGGCGCTCGTCGATGGCGACCGCGTGGCGCACCCATTCGACGCTCGGGTTTTTCCGGGTGAAGGGATGGGTCTTCATCTGCAGCCAGTGTTTTCCGGGCTCGATGACGGAAGCGACCGTGTCGAACAGGCCGAGCAGCTTGATCGGCGGCCTGCCGGTGCGCAAAGTGCGCTCGTAGAGGCGCATCGAGGCGAAGGCCGACCGCGCATCGCCGTCCTGCACCATGTCCTGCCCTCTCTCTTCCCGGTCGGAAATCCCCTTGTAGGTGTTGTAGGCGTAATCCAGCAGGTTGAGATGGTACCGGCTCATGAAGCCGAGCGCGTGGATGAAGCCCGCCAGAACCCGGGCGGTATAGGCGCCGCGGCTGAAGCCGAAAATGTAGATGCGGTCGCGATCCACATGGTTGCCATCGGCATCCGTCGGACCGGCATCGTAGTTTTCGATGAGAAACCGATAGGCTTCCTTGACGTTCTGGTCGAGCCCCCAGCCGGTAGCCAGCCCCCAGACCTCGACCGAATTGCGATAAAGCTTCGACCAGGCATTGTTGGCGCCGAATGTGCCGACGCCTGGATCATAATGGACGATCTGGCGCTCCGAACGCTCCAGCGCGCCGAACAATCTGAGCACATTGGTACGGTCCGCAGAAATCTCGTTCGACGTCCCGTCGAACAGAATGACGATGTTCTTCGACATGCCCGCCCCCTCGCGAATGCATGAGGGAAATTACCAGCCGTGTCGGGGATGTTCAATGAAGGGCGGGTTTCAGATGGAATTGGGGGCTAGGGCTACTTTTCACAGATCAAGCCAAGGCAGGCGGCTTGTCGGCAGGTACTCGGAAATACAATGGCTTGCGGCAAGATCTTTGAAGATTGAGTCCGTGGTCTAATCCACATCCTGAACGCGGTCGGGAGGCGCGGCTCTCATTGCTGCCAATACCGCTCTATACGGGACGTTAACTCAGGGCCGCGCCGAGAATGTCCCAGATGATCGATGGTCGGGCGCCGATGAAGTAGCCCAGGCCACCTCCAAACGGGAAGAAAAGCACCGCGCCTATCCAGCCAGCCATCACGAACCCGAACCATGCGCCGGCAACAATGCCGACGCTGATCATGACAATCGCAATGATGGCCTGCGGCTTGCTCATGCAGGAGAAAATGGGTGCGCGGCAGCGCGTAATCAATATGCGCCTATTCCTGTGCTGCCCAGGAGCGGGAAGGGTGCTTGAGGCGAACTCTTCGAATCGATCTTCTAGTTCAACGTCCCCACATACCTATCGAGCTTCGCAAGCGTCTGCTGCCCACCTTCCACCGCGCCGAACTCGACAACCGCCTGCTTGGCCTCTGCGGTCGGCAGGATAAGGGTGAGCGTGATGCGGGTCTTGCCGCTTTCCTCGTCGAGCGTGATCAGGCCGGTGAAATGCGCGGGCTCATCCAGTTCGCCGCCGTGGTCATAGGCGATGCGGGAGGGGGCGGTGATCTCGGTGTAGCGGATCCAGTTCGGCCAGTCCTTTCCATCCGGACCGTGCATCGTGTAGTGCCACAGCCCGCCAACTTCGAAGGTCATGGCGTGCGTCTCGTTGGTGAAACCGTCCGGTCCCCACCAGGCGTCCAGATGCTTGGCATCGGAGAGGGCCGCGAAGACGAGTTCGCGCGGCGCGTCGATCAGGCGGTCGAGGCGGATGATTTTGCTCGGGTCGAGTTCTGCACTCATCTCAGCGATCCTTTTCCAAGTCGGACAAGACGGCTTCCAGCCGGTCGAAATTCTGCTCGTTGGCGGCCCGGAGGAGTTTCTCGATCTGCCGGTTCTCTTCCGTGTCCTCAAAGGACATGCGCCAGGTGAGGCGGGTATCGGCGTCAGCCTCATGGAAGCCGATCTCGAGGCCGAAGGCGTGCATCGGGCCGTGATGGAAGGCGACGATGCGCTCATCCGGGCGGATATCCTCGAAGGTCCAGTGGTTTTCGAAATCGGTGTCGCTGGAGGAGGTCATGACGATCATCCATGTGCCGCCGTTCTCGAACTCGAATTTTTCGATGCGGTTGGTGAAGCCATGTGGTCCCCACCATTTCGCCAGCACATCCGGGTCGGAGAATGCCTTGAACAGGGCAGAGCAGTCCGCCGCAAACACCCGTTCGTTCTCGATGATCAGTGAGCGGTTCCCATCAGCCATTGTCGTCCTCCCGTTTGTCTTCCGGCTGTTTCAGTGTCGCGAGATAGTTTTCCAGCCTGTCCAGCCGATGTTCCCAGAGCTTGCGGTAGTCGCCGAGCCAGCCGTCGACAGCCTTCAATGGTTCGGGCTCCAGGCGGCAGGGGCGCCACTGGGCGGTGCGGCTACGGGTGATCAGGTTGGCGCGCTCCAGTACCTTCAGATGCTTGGACACGGCCGGCAGGCTCATGTCGAAAGGGGCCGCCAGTTCGTTGACCGTCGCCTCGCCGGTCGCCAGCCGTGCCAGGATCGCCCGGCGCGTCGGGTCCGCCAGTGCGAACATCGTCTGGGAGAGTGGGTCGAGGGACATATTTATCCGATCGGTTAATTAACTGATCGGATAAATACACGGCAAAATAAAACCGGTCAACAGCGATGCTGACCGGTTCCGATTTGGCTTAGAAATAGCTCTGCAGCGGTTGGACTTCGAGATTGCCGGCCTTGAGTGCCTTGATTGCCATGGCGGCAGCTTCGGCGCCGGCCATGGTCGTGTAATAGGGCACCTTCTGCATCAGCGTGGCGCGGCGCAGCGACTTGGAATCCGAGATCGCCTTGTTGCCATCGGTCGTGTTGATGACGAGCTGGACCTGGCGGTTGCGGATGGCGTCCTCGATATGCGGACGGCCTTCCAGAACCTTGTTGATCTTGGTCGCCTCGATGCCGTTTTCGGCGAGGAAGCGGGCGGTACCGCCGGTTGCCATGACCTTGAAGCCCGATTCCGTCAGCAGGCGGATCGCCGGCAGGACGCGGGTCTTGTCGCTATCACGAACCGACACGAAGACCGTGCCGTCGCGCGGCAGCTCGACATTGGCGCCGAGCTGCGACTTGGCGAAGGCCAGCGCGAAATCCGTGTCGAGGCCGATGACTTCGCCGGTCGAGCGCATTTCCGGGCCGAGCAGCGTATCGACGCCGGGGAAGCGGGCGAACGGGAAGACGGCTTCCTTCACGGCGATGTGCTTGAGGTTGCGCGGGTCCGGCTTGGTGCCGTAGGCGGAGAACAGCGGGTCGAGCTTCTCGCCGGCCATGGCGCGGGTGGCGATCTTGGCGATCGGCGCGCCGATCGTCTTCGCCACGAACGGCACGGTACGCGAGGCGCGCGGATTGACTTCCAGTACGTAGACCGTCTCGTCCTTGATGGCGAACTGGACGTTCATCAGGCCGACGACGTTGAGCGCCTTAGCCATGGCCTTGGCCTGGCGCTCCAGCTCGTCGATCATCTCATTCGACAGAGTGCGTGGCGGCAACGAGCAGGCACTATCACCCGAGTGGATGCCGGCTTCCTCGATATGTTCCATGATGCCGGCGATGAAGACGTCCGTGCCGTCGCAGAGGCAGTCGACGTCCACTTCGATGGCATTGGACAGGTAGCTGTCGAACAGAAGCGGGTTCTTGCCGAGGAGCGTGTTGATCTGGCCGGTCTTGTCGTTCGGGTAGCGCTGCTTGATGTCCTCCGGGACGAGTTCCGGCACGGTGTCGAGCAGGTAGGTCTGCAACTGGCCTTCCGAATGCAGGATCTGCATGGCACGGCCGCCGAGAACGTAGGACGGGCGCACGACGAGCGGGAAGCCGATCTCGCTGGCAACAGTACGGGCCTGTTCGACCGAGTATGCGATGCCGTTGTTCGGCTGCGTCAGGTCGAGCTTCATCAGCAGTTTCTGGAAGCGGTCGCGGTCTTCGGCAAGGTCGATCATGTCCGGAGCGGTGCCGAGGATCGGGATGCCGTTCTTTTCCAGTGCTTCTGCGAGCTTCAGCGGGGTCTGGCCGCCCAGCTGGACGATGACGCCGACGACTTCGCCCTTTTCCTGTTCCGCGCGGAGAATTTCGATCACGTCTTCTGCCGTCAGCGGCTCGAAATAGAGGCGGTCGGAGGTGTCGTAGTCAGTCGACACGGTTTCCGGGTTGCAGTTGATCATGATCGCTTCATAGCCGGCATCCTTCAGGGCGAAGGCGGCGTGGCAGCAGCAATAGTCGAACTCGATGCCCTGGCCGATACGGTTCGGGCCACCGCCGAGGATGACGACCTTCTTGGCGGCCGAGACTTCGGCTTCCGAGCGCAGCTCACCAACGAAAGGCTTCTCGTAGGTCGAGTACATGTAGGCGGTCGGCGAGGCGAATTCGGCGGCGCAGGTGTCGATGCGCTTGAAGACCGGGCGGACGTTCAAGGAGTTGCGCAGTTCGGCAACTTCCTTCGGACGCTTGGAGGTCAGCGAGGCGAGGCGGGCGTCGGAGAAGCCCATGGCCTTCAGCATGCGAAGGTTTTCGGCATCGGTCGGCAGGCCGTGTTCGCGGATGCGGGCTTCCATGTCGACGATCGCCTTCAGCTGGGCGATGAACCACGGGTCGATCTTGCAGGCCTCGTGGACTTCATTCTCGGTCATGCCGAGGCGCAGCGCCTGGGCGACTTGGCGCAGGCGGTCTGGGGTCGGCGTGCCGATCGCGGCGCGGATGGCATTGTGATCGTCGCCGTCGCCGAGGCCCGGGATCTCGATCTCGTCGAGGCCGGTCAGGCCGGTTTCCATGCCGCGCAGCGCCTTCTGCAGCGATTCGGCAAAGGTGCGGCCGATCGCCATGACTTCACCGACCGACTTCATCGCGGTGGTCAGAACCGGCGAGGCGCCCGGGAACTTTTCGAAGGCGAAACGCGGGATCTTGGTGACGACATAGTCGATCGACGGTTCGAACGAGGCGGGCGTCGCGCCGCCGGTGATGTCGTTGTCCAGTTCGTCGAGCGTGTAGCCGATGGCAAGCTTGGCGGCGACCTTGGCGATCGGGAAGCCGGTGGCCTTCGATGCCAGCGCCGAGGAACGCGAGACGCGCGGGTTCATCTCGATGACGACAAGGCGGCCGTCGGCCGGGTTGACGGCGAACTGCACGTTCGAGCCGCCGGTCTCGACGCCGATCTCGCGCAGAACCGCGATCGAGGCGTTGCGCATGATCTGGTATTCCTTGTCGGTCAGCGTCAAAGCCGGCGCGACAGTGATGGAATCGCCCGTATGGACGCCCATCGGGTCAATGTTTTCAATCGAGCAGATGATGATGCAGTTGTCCGCCGTGTCGCGGACCACTTCCATCTCGTATTCCTTCCAGCCGAGCACCGATTCTTCGATCAGCACTTCGGTGGTCGGCGAGGCGTCGAGGCCGGAGCCGACGATCTCGAAGAATTCCGAGCGGTTATAGGCAATGCCGCCGCCGGTGCCGCCGAGCGTAAACGACGGGCGGATGATGGCGGGCAGGCCGACGACGTCGAGCGCCTGGGCGCCGATCGCCATGGCATGCGCCATGTAACGCTGCTTGCGGTCGGTCTCGCCGAGGTTCCACTGGTTTTCCAGCGCGTCGAGCGCCTTGTCGAGATCGGCGCCGGAAAGCGTGTCGCGCAGCTTGGCGCGCTCGGCCTCATGCGCCTTGCGGTCGGCATCCTTGATGTCGGTGGCGTTGGCGAGCATCGACTTCGGCGTTTCCAGCCCGATGCGGGCCATGGCTTCGCGGAACAGCGCGCGGTCTTCGGCCATGTCGATTGCGGCAGGCTTTGCGCCGATCATCTCGACATTGTAGCGGTCGAGCACGCCCATGCGCTTCAGCGAGAGCGCGGTGTTGAGCGCGGTCTGGCCGCCCATGGTCGGCAGCAGCGCGTCGGGGCGTTCCTTCGCGATGATCTTGGCGACGACTTCCGGCGTGATCGGCTCGACATAGGTCGCGTCGGCGAGGCCGGGATCGGTCATGATCGTTGCCGGGTTGGAGTTGACCAGGATGACCCGGTAACCTTCCTCGCGCAGCGCCTTGCAGGCCTGGGTGCCGGAATAGTCGAACTCACATGCCTGACCGATGACGATCGGACCCGCGCCGATGATGAGGATCGATTTGATATCTTGGCGCTTTGGCATGGTCTCTATCCACTGTTTTTCTACGCGAAAAGCCGGCTCGGGGCGTGGAGCTCCGGTCGGGTCGTGTGCGTATCATTTTTCTGGCTAGACGCGGCTTATAGGCAAATGTTCTGACGAACGGAACCCCATAAATCCGCAAATCGACAGGAAATCGCCGTTCGGCAGCGGGGAGAGGCAGCGCGAATGCGACCCTGCCGCGACGATGTGCCATTTCCACGCGTCCGGCTTGCCGTTCCCCAAGTTCGCCCGATCGGAATCAGCCTGCTTCCGACTGTTAAGTAAATTAGCAGAAACTAATGACTGTGTCGGCCAGAATGGCTATTCCTTTCAATGTAACGAGCGGGAGGGATTGGCTCGATGAGCGCATCGCCACAACAGAAGAAGACAGGTCAACGCAAGCTCCAGTCGATCCAGATCCTGCGCGGGCTGGCGGCCGGTTCGGTGGTCATCGCGCATGTGATCGAGCATCCGAGCGAACAGCCGAACAACGAGATCCTGACGCTCGGCCTGTTTGGCGTGATCGTCTTCTTCGCGATCAGCGGCTTCATCATCGCCCATATCAACAACGGCACGTCGGATGCTCGTTTCGATCCGGTAAGCTTCCTTGTGCGGCGATTCTTCCGTCTGGTGCCTCTCTACTGGGCCTGCACGCTCCTGACCTATCTTTGCGCGCTCTTCCTGCCGTCGCTGTTCAAGAACACCACGGCCGATCTCGGTTATCTCATCTCCTCGCTGTTCTTCATTCCCGCTACCGTGCCGGGCGACCCGAGCGACTGGCGGCCGCTTTTGAAGCTCGGCTGGTCGCTGAACTACGAGGTGTTCTTCTATCTCGTCTTCGCCGCCTGCTTCTTCATCTCCAGCAGCCTGAAACGCACGATCGCGCTGACCGTCGTCTTCGGCGCGATGGCTGCGACAGCCTTCGTGATCCCGCCCAATTCCGGCATCCTGTCATTCTACCTGAACTTTTCGCTGCTCGCGTTCATCGGTGGCCTATGGCTGGCCGAGGTGGAGCGTCGGCGGCTCTTCGACAGCGTCCCGGTGATGGGCCTCGTGCTCATGGCACTGATCGCGCTCGCTGCGCTCGGCAATCTGTTCAGCCTCGACTTTCGGGATTTCGCCGGCTTCTATGGCTACAAATGGCTGGTCATCGCCGCGCTCTCGCTGGTGGCGCTCTCGCTCGCCTGCGAACGCCTGATCGGCAGCGGTCTTCTGGTCCGCGGTCTGGTGAAGCTCGGCGACGTTTCCTACTCGCTCTACCTCACCCACATGTTCGTCGTCGGCTTCGGCTGGTTCGTCATCCGGCGGCTTGCGCTCGGCGAGGTCGCGACGGTGGCCGGCATGGCGCTGATCGTTATCGTCGCCGTGATCGGCTCGCTGATCTCCTATGCCGTGATAGAGCAGCCGTTCAATCATCTGGGCCGTCTGGCGACGCGCGGGCGCGGCCGACGCGCCGAGGTTTCGGGCGAGGTGCCGTCCGAGGCCCGGGGCAGGGGCTGATATTTCAGCCGTAGAGTACCGTTCCATCCAGATCAGCCATGGACACCTGCAATCGGCGGGAGTAGGGCTGCCGAACCCATACAGGCTGCGGCTGCTTTCAGAGCGACCCTCGGGCGAAAAGGCCCTCCGCGGCAAGGAGAGAGCATGGCTGACGCGACGTCGAAACCCGTAGCCGCCGCTGCGGCGGAAAAGACCGTTCTTCCGATCATCCTGGCAGCCAGCTTCTGCCATATGCTGAACGACATCATGCAGTCGATGATCTCGGCGATCTACCCGATGCTGAAAGCCGACTTCAATCTCGACTTCTGGCAGATCGGCATCCTGACGCTTGCCTTCCAGTGCACCGCCTCGCTGCTGCAGCCGGTGATCGGCATCATCACCGACAAGAAGCCCTATCCCTATTCCCTGCCGGTCGGCATGGCCTCGACCTTCTTCGGCCTGTTCATGCTGGCGGCTGCGCCGACCTACGCGATGCTGGTCATCGCCGCCGGTCTCGTCGGCATCGGCTCCGCCGTGTTCCATCCGGAGGCCTCGCGCGTGGCGCGGCTTGCGGCCGGCGGGCGCTACGGTTTCGCCCAGGCGACATTCCAGGTCGGCGGCAATTTCGGCCAGTCGATCGGCCCGCTTCTCGCCGCCTTCATCATCGTGCCGAACGGGCAGGGCAGCGTCGCCTGGTTCTCCGGCATGGCGCTTCTCGGCATCATCGTGCTTTTCTGGATCGCCCGCTGGTACAAGGCGCATATGCTGGCCAACAGGGGGAAAAAGAAGGCCCTCAGCGCCCATAACCTGCCGAGGCGGACGGTGGTGATCGCACTCACGGTCCTTGCCATCCTGACCTTCTCCAAGAATGCCTACATGGCTTCTATCAGCAGCTACTACACCTTCTTCGCCATCGAGCGCTTCGGTGTCTCGGTGCAGATGTCGCAGATCATGCTGTTCGTCTTCCTCGGCGCCGTGGCGCTCGGAACCGTCGTCGGTGGCCAGATCGGCGACAGGTTCGGTTCCAAGGTGGTGATCTGGATCTCCATCCTCGGCGTGCTGCCCTTCACGCTCGCCTTGCCCTATGCCAACCTGCCGTTCACCATCCTCCTGTCGGGCGTCATCGGCTTCATCATGGCCTCGTCCTTCCCGGCCATCATCGTCATGGCGCAGGAACTGGTGCCGGGTCGCGTGGGCATGATCGCCGGGATCTTCTTCGGCATCGCCTTCGGCGTCGGCGGCATCGCGGCGGCCGTCCTCGGCGTACTCGCCGACCATCACGGCATCGCCTTCGTCTACGGGCTCTGCTCGTTCCTGCCGGCAATCGGGCTCTTGACCGTCTTCCTGCCGAGCAAGAAGCAGCTGCAGGTGGCGTGACATGAAGAAAAAAGCCCGCCAGGTAGGCGGGCTTCAGGTCTTTCAAATTATCTGCGAGTGCAGGATCATGCCGCGTAGCGACGTGCCGGCGTGGAGTGGGCGGCTGGCCTTGAGGTTTCGCCGACACTGAACTTCGATACGAGCTGCGCCAGATCCTGAGCTTCCCTGACGAGGCCGTGGCTTGCCGCGGTCGTTTCCTCGACCATGGCGGCATTCTGCTGGGTCATCTGGTCCATCTGGTTGATGGCCGTGTTGATCTGCTGCAGGCCGGTCGACTGTTCCTGGGTCGAGGAGGCGATGTCGCTGACGACCGCGTTGATCTCGTTGATCTGGGTCGAGATGTTGCGCAGCACGTCGCCGGTGCGGTCCACCAGGGCAACGCCCTCCTGAACCTGCTGCGACGAGGTGTCGATCAGCGTCTTGATCTCCTTGGCGGCGTTTGCCGAGCGCTGGGCGAGTTCGCGGACTTCCTGGGCGACGACGGCAAAGCCGCGGCCGGCTTCACCCGCGCGGGCCGCCTCGACGCCGGCATTCAGCGCGAGCAGGTTGGTCTGGAAGGCGATCTCATCGATGACGCCGATAATCTTGCCGACCTGCTGCGACGATTGCTCGATCTGGGACATGGCATTGACCGTGCTGTCGACGACGGTTGCAGAGGTCTCTGCCGCCTGGCGGGCCGATAGCGTCAGCGTTGCGGCCTGCTTGGAGCCGGCGGCCGTCTTGCTGACGGTCGAGGTGATCTGGTCGATCGCGGACGCGGTTTCTTCCAGCGCGGCGGCCTGGCGTTCGGTGCGGGTGGCGAGGTCGTCAGCTGCGTGGCTGATCTCGCCGGCCGTGCCATGCATGCTTTGCGTCGCATGGGCGACGGAGGCGACCATGGTTTGCAGCGTCTGGATGGCGCGGTTGTAGTCGTCCTTCAGCCGGCGGGTCTTTTCGGCGAGCTCGGCATCGATGCGGTAGGTGAGGTCGCCCTTGGCCAGCGCTGAGAGGCCCGACAGGAGGCTCTCGATCGCCGTCTGGTCTTCGGCGGCTTCGCGCGCGGTCTTCTGCTCGAGCATGACCTGCTCGTGGACGTCGGTAAGCGAACCGCAGGCGCGGATCGTCTGGCCATCCGGCTGGTGACGGCAGCCGCCGGTGGCGCGGAACCAGCGGTAGGAGCCGTCCTTCATCTTGAGGCGATAGTTGACCCGATAACGGGCGCGGCCGGTCTTGTCCGTCAGGTGGCCGGCAAAGGCCGCGAAGGTCGGTTCGACATCGTCGGGATGCAGCTTGTCGGACCAGGACGTGACGACGTTCGGGAAGTCGGTGGCATTCTCGTAGCCGATCATCCGGCGGAATTCCGCCGACCAGGTCCACTTGCTTTCCGGGTGCATCGCGTCGCCGTTGACGAGCACCGCTTCCCACAGGCCGATGCCGCATGCTTCGTCCAACAATTCGGAGCGTTCGCTCACCGCCGCCAGACGTTCTTCGAGTTTCGTGGTGGCGCTTTGCCGATTGCCGAATATTGGCATGGAATTTCCCTTGCGTGATCAGTAAAACTGCCGGCAGGGTGAATGTTCTTGGTTAGTTTTTTCTGAATAGATCCAATAATTTATGTGATACTGTGTTGTGTTTCCGGAGTGTTTCGGTGAGATATTTCGTTGTGATGTATAGTGATGCGATATGCCGCATATATACTTCGCTTCTGGCGTGTCTCTTCGGTCTTTGCTCGCAGTCGTCATCGCGCCTGCCATCGGCAATGGATTTGTGAGCGGGCTGCCATATATACCTTTGCCGAAGTCTGCCGCTGGAGGGTGCGCGCCATGGAATGGAAAGGTCGACGTCAGTCCGACAATGTCGAGGATCAGCGTGGCGCATCGATGGGCGGCAGCCCGTTCGGGCGCGGCGGCATGCGCATCCCGATCGGCGGAGGAGGGCGCAGGGGTGGCGGTATCGGGATCGGCGGCCTCGTCGTCATCCTGATCATCTGCTGGATCACCGGCATCAATCCTCTGACCCTGCTTTCCGGCGGCGATATCGGTTTCGACGATGGCGGCGGCACCCAGCAGTCGCAGCAGCGCACGCCCGCCGATGACGAGATGACGGCCTTTGTCCGCACCGTGCTTGCCGATACCGAGGATACCTGGAAGGGCATTTTCCAGGCGAGCGGCCAGACCTACGAGGACCCGACGCTCGTGCTGTTCTCCGGCCAGGTCAGGTCGGCCTGCGGTTTCGCCTCTTCGGCATCGGGACCGTTCTACTGCCCGGGCGACCGCAAGCTCTATCTCGACACGACATTCTTCAAGGAACTGTCGCAGCGCTTTGATGCATCGGGCGATTTCGCCGAGGCCTATGTAATCGCCCACGAGGTCGGCCATCATGTCCAGAACCTGATCGGCGTATTGCCGAAGTTCAACCAGATGCGCCAGCGGATGAGCGAGACCGAAGCCAACCAGATGTCGGTCCGCGTCGAACTGCAGGCCGATTGCTTCGCCGGTGTCTGGGGCAAGCATACCGACCAGAAGGGGCTGCTCAGCGAGGGCGACCTGCAGGAGGCGCTGAACGCCGCCCAGCAGATCGGCGACGACACGCTGCAGAAGCGCAGCCAGGGCTATGTCGTACCGGAAAGCTTCAACCACGGCACCTCGGCGCAGCGCATGCGCTGGTTCAAGCGCGGCTTTGACAGCGGCGACACGAATGCCTGCGACACGTTTTCGGGGGATGTCTAGAACGGTCCACCTCCGCACGCAGGTTCGCCCACGCCGGAGGTTCGGCATGGTGCGGCGAGGGGCATTGCGGGAATGGGGCAGGCGTCCGGCATGAGGGTTTGGTGGTAGGTTTTTCACCTGCCCCGGTCACTTCCTGCCTTCGTTTCGGGACTTGTCAGTTCCCGCCATTCCGGCATCTGCGACCATCATCGGAAACCTGAGTCCTTGAACCTTGGTGAAGGAGCCGGTTCGCGAACCCGGTTTCCCGCCCGATGACACGATGATTGTCGCGGATCGGCCGGGGGCGGGGATGCAAGGCGCGATGTGGCTGCCCTAAGCTGTTGGAAATGGGAGGTTGTTTTTTCAAGAGAGAGGAAAATGTCCCCGGATGATTCCGTGCGGCTAATATCGGTCGTTTTGCCGTGTCGGCCCCCCTCTGCCCTGCCGGGCATCTCCCCCACAGGTGGGGAGATTACCAACTGCACGACCTTCGTCCGGATATCCGGCGTCCGTCCGGATTTGCGATCGTTGATTTACGGGGCAGGGCCGCGCCCAGGCTGATCTCCTCGAGATGCCCGGCAGGGCACAGGGCGCCGCCGCAGGGATATCGTATCCGACTGAAATTGCCGTATTCTGGAGCCGCTCGTGCTCGATGAAGCCGTATTCCCCCTAATCAATCGCATCAAAAAACTTCATGTGTTCATGTATTGTTCTGTTTTTCATATTTCGGTATGTAACATTCGGGCGACCTGATCGTCTTTCAACGGAATGCCAAGTTAGAGAGACGTTTCATGCCTGATCCCAAATTCGTCCGTCGAGGCCTGTTTCTCGTCTTCATGATCCTGTTTCTCGATATCATCGGGATCGCGATCATCATGCCGGTCCTGCCCGCATTCCTGCAGGAGCTGACGGGCGACGATGTGAGCACGGCTGCGATCGACGGCGGCTGGCTGCTGCTGATCTATTCGGCCATGCAGTTCATCTTTGCGCCGGTCATCGGCAATCTTTCCGATCGGTTCGGCCGCCGGCCGGTGCTTCTGGTCGCGGTGCTGACTTTCGCGCTCGACAACCTGATCTGCGCTGCCGCAACGAGTTTCTGGATGCTGTTCGTCGGGCGGGTTCTCGCCGGCATTTCCGGTGGGAGTTTCGCGACCTGCTCCGCCTATATCGCCGATATCAGCACCGACAAGACAAGGGCGCGCAATTTCGGCCTGATCGGCATCGCCTTCGGCGTCGGTTTCACCGTTGGCCCCGTCATCGGCGGGCTGCTCGGGGAACTCGGGCCGCGTGTGCCGTTCCTCGGTGCAGGACTTCTGTCGCTCGCCAATTTCGTCGCCGCATGGTTCCTGCTGCCCGAAACGCTGGAGCGGCATAACCGCCGTGCTTTCGATTGGCGGCGCGCAAATCCGCTCGGCGCGTTGCGCCAGATGCGCCATTATCCCGGCATCGCCTGGGTGCTGATCGTCACCTTTCTCTACTGGCTGGCGCATGCGGTCTATCCGTCCGTCTGGCCCTTCGTCGGCAGCTATCGCTACGGCTGGAGCGAGGCTGAGATCGGCCTGTCGCTCGGCCTGTTCGGAATCTCGGCGGCCGTCGTCATGGGCGTCGTGCTGCCGCGGCTGATCCCGGTGCTGGGAGAATGGCGAACGGCCGTGCTCGGCATCTCGTTTTCCTGCCTCGCCTTCATCGGCTACGCGTTTTCCTGGCAGGGCTGGATGGTCTATGCGGTGATCCTGCTGACGACGATCGAAAACGTCGCGGACCCGGCGCTGCGCAGCATCGCGGCGGGCAAGGTGCCGCCGTCGGCGCAGGGCGAATTGCAGGGCGCAATGACCAGCCTCACCAGCCTGACGACGATCGTCGGGCCGGCGATCTTCACCCAGCTCTTCAGCCGTTTTACCGGGGAAAATGCGATCACGGAATTTGCCGGCGCGCCTTACCTGATGGCGGCGACCTTCATGGGCCTGGCGGGAATTCTCTTCACCTTGAAGATTTCTCGATCGGAGACAATAGGCTCGGCCAAGGAAATCCATCAGGTTTCTTGAAGTCTCCAGCACAAAAACTTCTGGATCGGCCCTTGGTCTTGCTGGGGCGTCCTGCCTTCTTTATAGGCAAAGTGCTGCGCCGCTGACCAATACTGGAAGCGGCCTTTTCTTTTATCGAGGTTCTTCCATGTCGAGCTCGCTGGACACTTTTGCCGTTGAGACCAGGGAAAATTCCTGGGCGTCGCATCTGCGTGCGACATTCGCCCTCGGCATTCCTCTGGTCGGCGCCCAGCTGGCGCAGATGGCGATCCACACGACCGACGTCATCCTCGTCGGCTGGCTCGGCACGACCGAACTCGCGTCCGTCGTCATCGCGACGCAGGTCTTCTTCATCGTCTTCATCTTCGGCACGGGCTTTACAAGCGCTGTCATTCCGCTTGTGGCGCAGGCGCTCGGCCAGAGCGACAAGGTCGGCGTGCGCCGTGCCGTGCGCATGGGCCTCTGGGTGGTGATTGCCTATTGCGCGCTGATGGCGCCGGTTCTGTGGTTTTCCGGGCCGATCCTGCTGGCACTGGGGCAGGCCCCCGACGTCGCGGCCAATGCCGAAGGGTATCTGCGGATCGCGCAATGGGGCATGTTCCCGGCGCTGGGGCTTTTCGCCATCCGCAGCTTCGTCACGGGTCTCGAGAAGGGCAGCATCGTCCTTTACGTGACGCTCGGCATGTTCGCGATCAATTTCGTCGTCGCCTACCTCACCGTCTTCGGCCATTTCGGCGCGCCGCAGCTCGGGCTTTACGGCGCCGCACTGGCGTCGGTCTGCGCCAATATCACCGGCTTCGTCATCATCGTTGCCTATGTGCAGATGCAGCCGGCGACGCGGTCCTACGAGATCTTCGTGCGTTTCTGGCGGCCCGACTGGCCAATCATCCGCGAGGTCTTCGTCCTCGGCCTGCCGATCAGCTTCACCATCCTTGCCGAAACCAGCCTGTTTGCCGCGGCCTCGCTGCTGATGGGGATGATCGGCAAGCTGGAACTCGCAGCCCATGGCGTCGCCCTGCAGCTCGCCTCGATCGCCTTCATGATCCCGCTCGGCCTCGCTCAGGTCGCGACCGTGCGGGTCGGGCTCGCCAACGGTCGCGGCGATGATCTGGGCGTCAGGCGGGCGGCCGGCGCCATTCTCGTCGTCTGCGTTGTCTTTGCGGTCTTCGGCAGCCTTCTATATGCCGCGCTACCGGCATTCTTCGGCGGACTGTTCCTCGACACGTCGCGGCCGGACGCGGCAGCGGTGCTCGCGCTTGCCATTCCGCTGATCGTGATTGCCGGTGCCTTTCAGCTCGTCGACGGCCTGCAGGCGGTCGGGGCGGGGCTGCTGCGCGGATTGAAGGATACCCGGATCCCGATGATCCTGGCGCTGATCGCCTATTGGCCGATCGGTTTCGTCTGCGCCTATGTGTTCGCCTTTCCGCTCGGCTTCGGCGCGGAGGGCGTCTGGTTCGGCTTCGTGCTGGGTCTCGGTGCCGCTGCCGCCTTTCTCTGCGGCCGCTTCTGGGTGCTGGTCAAGCAGCATCGGAAACTTGCCCTCTGAAACGAAAATGGCCCGCTGAAGAGCGGGCCATTTTTTTATCTCAGATTATCTGAAGATCAGCGTTCGGCGAGAGCCGGTTCGCCCTTCCTTTCGCGCACCATGTTGATGAAGCGGCGGAAGAGGTAGTGGCTGTCCTGCGGGCCGGGCGATGCTTCCGGGTGATGCTGGACGGAGAAGACCGGCTTGCCGGACACGCGCAGGCCGCAGTTCGTGTTGTCGAACAGTGAGATGTGAGTCTCTTCAACGCCTTGCGGCAGCGACTTCGAGTCGACCGCGAAGCCGTGGTTCATCGAAACGATCTCCACCTTGCCGGTCGTGTGATCCTTAACCGGGTGGTTTGCGCCATGATGGCCCTGGTGCATCTTCTCGGTCTTGGCGCCGAGCGCCAGGCCCAGCATCTGGTGGCCGAGGCAGATACCGAAGGTCGGGATGTCGGTCTTGATGATGTCCTGGATAACCGGCACGGCATATTCGCCGGTCGCAGCCGGGTCGCCCGGGCCGTTCGACAGGAATATGCCATCCGGCTTCAGCGCCAGGATGTCTTCGGCGGAGGTCTGCGCCGGCACGATCGTCACCTTGCAGTCGAGACCGGTGAAGAGGCGCAGGATGTTGCGCTTGACGCCGTAATCGATGCAGACGACGTGGTACTTGGCGTCTTCGGCCTTCAGTTCGGAGAAGCCTTCGTTCCAGACCCAGGGCTTTTCCGACCACTGGCCGGACTGGCCGGAGGTGGCGACCTTGGCGAGGTCGAGGCCTTCGAGACCGCTCCATGCCTTTGCTTCGGCCTTGAGCGCTTCGATGTCGAAGACGCCGTTCGGGTCGTGGGCGATGACGGCGTTCGGCGCGCCATGCTCGCGGATCCAGGCGGTCAGTGCGCGGGTATCGATACCCGACAAGCCGATGACGCCGCGGCTCTTCAGCCATTCGTCGAGATGTTTTGCCGCGCGGTAGTTGGACGGGTCGGTGATGTCGGCCTTGAAGATCGTACCGACCGCGCCGTGGCGTGCTGCCGGCGTCAGGTCTTCGATGTCTTCGTCATTGGTGCCGATATTGCCGATATGCGGGAAGGTGAAGGTAACGATCTGGCCGAGATAGGACGGGTCGGTGAGGATTTCCTCGTAGCCGGTCAGCGCCGTGTTGAAGACAACTTCGGCCGTCACCTTGCCGGTCGCGCCGACGCCGGTGCCTTCAATGACGGTGCCATCGGCGAGAACGAGGAGGGCGGTGGGCTTTTTGGGCGTCCAGGGTGCGGTACCGGTCATAGCTATCCTTCTGACCCATCGTTCCGGTCTTTGGGCAAAGACAGGCTGCAGGGGTTTCTTGTTGTCGCAGAAAAGTGCCCAAGCGATATCGCCGGCGGCTCTTCAAATCCAAATGTCGTGCAGGTGCGGGAAAATAAACAAAGCCTGAGGCCGGGTCAATCGCATCCGTTAAAGAATCACCCTCAATCCGCGCCCGGGCATTGGAAAAGATTGATCGGTCCGCAAGGCTGATCTATCACCAGCGTCAAATGCCCCGGGAAATCTTCCGGCGGGGCGCCGCGGCACGATTGCCCGCCATGACGGAGACAAACGAAGATGATGCGCGAAAAGCTGACCGAATCCATGAAGGACGCGATGAAGGCAAAGGATAGCCGCCGGCTCTCCACCGTCCGCCTGATCCAGGCTGCGGTCAAGGATCGCGACATCGCCAACCGCGGCACCGGCAAGGATGCCGCGACCGACGACGAGATCCTGCAGATCCTGCAGAAGATGGTGAAGCAGCGCGAAGAATCGGCCAAGATCTACGAGGATGCCGGCCGCGCGGAACTCGCCACCCAGGAGCGCGAGGAAATCGATGTTCTGAAGGCATTCATGCCGGAACAGCTTTCGGACGCCAAGGTGGACGAGATCGTCGCCGGCGTTGTCGCCGAGACGGGTGCTGCCGGGATGAAGGACATGGGCAGGGTCATGGCGATCCTGCGCGAGCGCTATGCCGGCCAGATGGACTTCGCCAAGGCTTCCGGCGTGATCAAGGCAAAGCTCAGCTGAGGCCAATCCGCGCAGTGCTGATTATCGCGGCGCCTAGGGGCGCCGCTTTTCGTTTATTGAGGGGCTGTGAATAGCGGGCAGGACGCGTGTTGATGCGCTGTTGCCCGTGGCGCTTCCTTCGACTTCCACCTATATGTGACCCATGCGCTTTTCCAACTCATTCCTCGACGAGATACGCGACCGCGTGCTGATCTCCACTGTGATCGGCCGGCGCGTGACGTGGGACCGGCGCAAGACCAATGTGTCGCGCGGCGATTACTGGGCCTGCTGCCCGTTCCATGGCGAGAAAAGCCCGAGCTTTCACTGCGAGGACCGCAAGGGCCGCTACCACTGCTTCGGCTGCGGCGTGTCCGGCGATCACTTCCGTTTCCTCACCGATCTGGAAGGCATGAATTTTCCGGAGGCCGTGCAGCAGATCGCCGATCTCGCCGGCATCGCCATGCCGCAGCCGGACCCTCAAGCCGAAAAGCGCGAGAAGGAGCGGACCTCGCTGCAGGACGTCATGGAGATGGCGACCCTGTTCTTCCAGGACCAGTTGCAGAGCGCCAGTGGCGCCAAGGCGCGGGCCTATCTGCGCGATCGCGGGCTGACGGGTCGCACGATCGAGACCTTTCGCCTCGGCTTTGCGCCGGAGAGCCGCAATGCGCTGAAGGAACATCTTGCCGGGAAGGGCGTGCCGCGCGAGCAGATCGAGGCTTGCGGTCTCGTGCGCCACGGGCCTGACATCCCGGTTTCCTACGACTATTTCCGCGATCGCATCATGTTCCCGATCCTGTCGTCGCGCGACAAGGTGATCGCCTTCGGCGGCCGCGCCATGTCGCCGGATGCGATGGCGAAATACATGAACTCGCCGGATACCGAGCTCTTCCACAAGGGGCAGGTGCTCTACAATTTCTCCCGCGCAAGGCGGGCGGCGCAGGCGGCCGGCGATCGTCGGCAGAGCGGCACGCTGATCGCGGTCGAAGGCTATATGGACGTGATCGCGCTTTATCAGGCGGGCGTCGAGAATGCAGTGGCGCCGCTCGGTACCGCGCTGACCGACAACCAACTCGATCTCCTGTGGAAGGTGACGCCGCAGCCGGTGCTCTGCTTTGACGGTGACGGTGCCGGGATTCGCGCCGCCAATCGTGCGGCCGATCTGGCTCTGCCGGCGATCAAGCCTGGGAAATCGGTGAGTTTCGCGCTGCTGCCCGACGGCAAGGATCCTGACGACCTGGTGAAGAACGAGGGCAGGGCGCCGTTCGACCGGGTTCTGTCAGAGGCGCGGCCGCTTGTCGACATGGTCTGGCAGCGGGAGACCGCCGGCGCGACCTTCGAGACCCCCGAGCGGCGGGCCGAGCTCGATGCCCGGTTGAAGCAGATCGTCTCGGTGATCGCCGACGAGAGCGTGCGCTATCATTACCAGCAGGATATCCGAAATCGCCTCGGTGCGTTCTTCTCTCCGAGGTCCGGCGGCGGTGGCGGAGAGCGCCGCCAGGCGTTCCAGCGAGGGGAAAGGCAGGGTGCGCCGGGCAAGCGTGGTGCGCCGCCTTCCGCTCACGCAGTCGGCGGTGCGATGGTCGAAAGCGGGACGGCCGGCAGTGCCAGGTTGAACCAGATGCTGAAACTGTCTTCCCAGTCCCGGCCGGCGCTGCGCGAGACCGTGCTGGCGCTGACGATCGTCAACCACCCGCAATTGCTGCTGGACGAATATGACGAGATTTCCTCGATCGATTTCGAGAACAAGGACCTGCAGCGTTTCTGGTCCTGCGTGCTTGGCGTCGTGGCGCGTCTCGGCGAGAAGATCACAGCGGAGGATCTGCGGTCCGGCCTTTCGGCGGAAGGCTTCGGCGATCTCCTGGCTTCCATGAGCCAGCAGGTTCGCAATGCCCGGCTCTGGACGGCGACGGAAGCGGCGGATCCGCATGATGCGCTGCAGGCCTACCGGCAGACGAGGGCGCTTCATTCTCGCAACAAGGAACTGCGCCACCAGAAGCTGGAACTCGAGCGCGAGATCGCCGAACTGACGGGTGACGACGACGATGCTGAACGCGGCGAGATTTTGCTGCGGGCGCTTCTGGAGATCCAGAACGAGATCACCAGGCTGGAAAACCAGGAAGCCATCATCGACGGCTTCGGCGTGTTGTCCGGACGGGTGAAGGGAGCGGCGGTGAGCCATTAGGTTGGCTTTGAAAATACGCCTTCTCGCATAGGCTGCGGCAATTGTGTTTTGGTTAACTCTTGTCTTATAGAGCGGGCCGCCTACATAAGCGTCGAACTGGTGAACAGGCCCGGCATGCCGGGCGCAACGCGTCTTTTTCCACTTTTTCTGGGCAAAGCCCCGAGAAAAGCTTGACGGATCGTTAATTTGTGGGAATCACCATTTCTAGGCAACATAGGCGGATTGGGTCAACTGCGCCGGTGCGATCGGCAATCTATTACCGGCGGTCCAGATATGCTGACCGCATCCGGTAATCGGGAATTAAAGGTCATTCCGTTACGAGTGGGCAAGTGATTCGCGGTTGGGGATGAAGTCTTCGACCGCAGGCCACGAGCGTGGCTCTTGAGATGCAGCGCAGTGGCGTTCAGGGAAAGTGACGAACTACATGGCAACAAAAGTCAAAGAAAACGAAGAAGCAGAGAACGAACGCGAAGGCTCGCCGGACGGTCCGCTTCTCGATCTTTCTGATGACGCGGTCAAGAAGATGATCAAGGCCGCGAAGAAGCGCGGCTATGTGACCATGGACGAGCTGAATTCGGTCCTGCCGTCGGAGGAAGTCACCTCCGAGCAGATCGAGGACACGATGGCGATGCTGTCCGACATGGGCATCAACGTGATCGAGGACGAGGATGCCGAAGAGGCATCCGGCGGCGACGACGACGACAGCTCGGACAGCGATGACGGCGACAGCGAAGGCGGCGAACTGACGACCTCGACGGGTACGGCAGTCGCGACCGCCAAGAAGAAAGAACCCACCGATCGTACCGACGATCCGGTGCGCATGTACCTGCGCGAAATGGGCTCGGTGGAGCTTCTGTCCCGCGAAGGCGAAATTGCGATCGCAAAGCGCATCGAGGCCGGTCGCGAGACGATGATCGGTGGCCTCTGTGAAAGCCCCCTCACGTTCCAGGCGCTGATCATCTGGCGCGACGAACTGAATGAGGGGACGACGCTGCTGCGCGAGATCATCGATCTCGAAACGACCTATTCGGGTCCGGAAGCCAAGGCTGCTCCGCAGTTCCAGAGCCCGGAAAAGATCGAGGCGGACCGCAAGGCTGCCGAGGAAAAGGAAAAGAGCCGCAAGGCTCGCATGACGGCTGCCAATGACGACGACATCACGTCCGTCGGCGGCGAAATGCCGATCGAGGAAGAGGAAGAGGACGACGATGAGTCGAGCCTTTCTCTCGCCGCGATGGAAGCGGAACTGCGTCCGCAGGTCATGGAAACCCTCGACCTTATTGCCGATACCTACAAGAAGCTGCGCAAGCTGCAGGACCAGCAGGTGGAAGCCCGCCTGTCTGCCGCCAGCACGCTGTCTTCGGCCCAGGAGAAGCGCTACAAGGAACTGAAGGACGAGCTGGTCACGGCGGTCAAGTCGCTGTCGCTCAACCAGAACCGCGTCGACTCGCTCGTCGAGCAGCTCTACGACATTTCCAAGCGCCTGATGCAGAACGAGGGTCGCCTGCTGCGTCTCGCCGATTCCTACGGCGTCAAGCGTGACTCGTTCCTGGAGCATTACCAGGGGGCCGAGCTCGATACGAACTGGCTGGAAACGGTCGGAAACCTTGCAGCCAAGGGCTGGAAGGAATTCGCCAAGGCGGAAACCCGCACGATCACGGAGATCCGTTCGGAAATCCAGAATCTTGCGACCGAAACCGGCATTTCCGTCGCGGAATTCCGCCGGATCGTCTCGATGGTGCAGAAGGGCGAGCGCGAAGCGCGTATCGCCAAGAAGGAAATGGTTGAAGCGAACCTTCGCCTCGTCATCTCGATCGCCAAGAAGTACACGAACCGCGGCCTGCAGTTCCTCGATCTCATTCAGGAAGGCAATATCGGCCTGATGAAGGCAGTCGACAAGTTCGAGTATCGTCGTGGTTACAAGTTCTCGACCTATGCGACTTGGTGGATCAGGCAGGCGATCACCCGTTCGATCGCCGACCAGGCCCGCACGATCCGTATTCCGGTGCACATGATTGAAACGATCAACAAGATCGTCCGCACGTCGCGCCAGATGCTGCACGAGATCGGCCGCGAGCCGACGCCGGAAGAACTGGCCGAAAAGCTTGCCATGCCGCTCGAAAAGGTCCGCAAGGTCCTGAAGATCGCCAAGGAGCCGATCTCGCTCGAAACCCCGGTGGGCGACGAAGAGGATAGCCACCTCGGTGACTTCATCGAGGACAAGAACGCGCTTCTACCGATCGACGCCGCCATCCAGGCGAACCTGCGCGAGACGACGACACGCGTTCTCGCCTCGCTGACGCCGCGCGAAGAACGCGTTCTGCGCATGCGTTTCGGCATCGGCATGAACACCGACCATACGCTCGAAGAAGTCGGTCAGCAGTTCTCGGTTACCCGCGAACGTATCCGTCAGATTGAGGCGAAGGCGCTCCGGAAGCTCAAGCATCCGAGCCGCTCCAGAAAGCTGCGGAGCTTCCTGGACAGCTAAGGCCGGCGACAGCCGCTTTCAATTTTGCGAGAACAAGCCCGGTGTGCCCTGCACGCCGGGCTTTTTTCTTGCCGAGAAGCGGAGAGGGGGACTCGATCCCGCCCGCCTTTCATCCTACATCGGGACGATGCAGGAGAGATCACCCACACCGCGACACAAGATATACGGAGGCGTTGCTGCCTCGGTGGCGGTGCATGCGGTGATCGTGGCCGCGCTGCTGATAAGCCTGCCCGTTCCCGAGCCGGAGCCTCCACAGAAGGAGGAGACCGTCTCCGTCGAGATGGTGCCGCCGGAAGAGGCGCCGCCCGAAACTGCTAAGGAGGAACCTGCCAAGGAGGAAGAGCAGGCACTCGACCTGACCATGCCGGAGGAAAAGCCGGAAGAGCAGAAGGCGGAAGTTCCGCCACCACCGGAGCCGCCGCAGCAGGAGGCCGAGGAGCAGGGCGCGCCACCGCAGCCGCCGGCCGAGGAACAGGCCGCGACGGCGCAGGAGGCGGAACCGCCGCCGCCGCAACAGAGCGAACAGCAGGAACAGGCGGCCGAGCCCCCACCGGAAGCAGAGCAGCAGGCCGAGGCGGAACAGCCTCCTCCACCGCCGGCCGCCGAAGAGCAACCACCCGAGCAGGCCGCCGAGCCGCCACAGCAGCAGATGCCGCCGCCATCCGAGCAGATGGCAGATGCAGGCGAACAGCAACAGGCGCAGGGGCAGGTCATTCCGACGCTTCGTCCGGTGTTCGAGTTCGGTGAGGAGAATGCTGGGCCTGAGGTCGCGCAGGACGGAGATGCCGCGGAACAGGGACAGGAGACGGAAACGCCGCCCGATGCGGCAGAAGCCGATACACCAACCGACACGACCGAGCAGGCGAATGCAGAGGCCGACGCGACCAGCGAGGACGCGACTGCCGAGCCGTCGCCGGCCGATGATATTGCGGCACCTCAGATCGACGGGACGACCGGCGAACCGCTGGCTTCGAGCGAAGACCAGCCGGATGACGGCGCAGCGGTCGCGATCATCCCTGAGCCTAGGCCGGCCCCGCCGGCACCGGAGAAGCCTGCAGAGGATGCGCCAAAGCCCGCTGGGCAGCCCCCGAAAGAGGTCAAGCGGCTGTTTTCCCAGCAGGATACCGACGATCCGGTTGCGATGACGGCGATGGGGAGCATTCCGCGCGACATCCGCGCAAGCCAGCTCTGCGCAACCGAGCTCAGGGAACAGCTCAGGCATGCGTCTCCGGCCTACCAGCCGGAACTTCTGCCATCCTATCGCCTGCCGGAGGGAACCGTTCTCGACATAAGGCAGGCGGCGTTTCGGGCCAATGGTCAGTGGTTCAATATCGGCTTCCGCTGCGAGATCGACCAGAACGCCACGAAGGTCGTGTCTTTCGGCTTCGATGTGGGCGGTGCGGTGCCGCGCAGCCAGTGGCGCGAGCGCGGCTTTCCCGAACTTTAAGCTTGAGGTCTAGGTAGGTAGGGCTCGTCGAGCATCTGGACGAGTTCTGTGATGGTCGTCAGTGCCTCGTTGAGGATAACCAGCACCTCGTCCGACGACATGCTTTCGAGATGCTCGATCGCATCGCTCAATTTCGCCACTACATCCAGGCTCATCTTCGAGGCTGTATCAGGTCCGGCCACAATCCAATCCCCATCTTGCGCGCTGCGCATTGCAGCCACGTGCTCCGTCATGGGGAGCGCCCCGCGAAAGGTGTCATGAAAAGCCAGGATGTCAACAATCTTGCCTAACGAGGACCACGTCGACTGGTGCCAATAGGATCGCTGCGAACGCCGGTCACATTGGGTTATTGCAATGAAGGCTACGGAGCCAGATCGTGGGGTTGGGCCGCAGCGCAAGCCTATGAGCGGATCAATACGCCGGCTTCCTGGGCTGCCTCGACAAATGCCTGCCGGGCTTCCTCCGGTTTGCGCTTGCCGGCGTCTACTGCGGCACAAACGGAAAGCGCTCGGTCCAGCAGCGTGCCATCCTCGACCGGCCAGTCCTCGATCATGGCCCAGGCGGCACCCTGCGTCGTTTCAATCACGGTCTCTTCCTTCGGCTCTCCAATAAGGACGACGACCGGCTTCTTCCAAGGCGTATTCATAAATCCAACTTCCAGTGCACTATCTCGAAACGTCTTAGGCCGATTCAGCGCCGGTGGCGAGGTGCCGACACGCCCTGCCGCGCGCAAAGTCGTCGATTGCTTCGGTGCGATCATAACTGTCTCGGCTTGCCCGCGTGTCCGCTCGCTACGACCTCCATCGTTCGCCCATGCGGCTCCGAGACTTGTGATCAGAGGGATAGACTCTTGAAGATCGGCTCGGGTATTGCCCGTATGATACTCATGAGCGGACGCCAGAGCGGCTTCACATAGACGACAGACCGGCGAAGAGAAACGGCGCGATAGATCGCGTCTGCGACAACGTCCGGCGTTGTGGTCAGCGCGCCAGGCAGGTCCATTCCGTCCGTCATTCGGGTTGCGACAAAACCGGGTTTGACCGTGACCACGTGAACGCCGCTTTTTGAAAGGCGGTTTCTGAGCCCCGAAAGAAATGCCGTGAAACCCGCCTTGGCCGAGCCATAGATATAGTTCGAGCCACGTCCACGGTCGCCTGCCACCGAACTGATACCAACGATCGTTCCGTGACCGCGTTTTACCATCCGCTCGGCGAGAAGACCCAGCGCCACGGCCGGTCCTTCGTAATTGGTGCGCATCACCAGGGTCGCGGCCTCGGGATCGCATTCGCTCTCTCTTTGCTTGCCCATGGCTCCGGCGACACAAACCACGATCTCCGGCAGGGATCCCAGGCTATCGACAAAGGCCGCCAGTGCCTTCGTCTCCAGCACGTCGAACTCATGAAGCGTCGCCTCGACACCATGTCGGATCGCTATATCCGAACGTGTTGCCTCAAGGTTTTCAGCGTTCCTTGCCGCAAGGGCCACCGGATGGCCAAGCATCGCGAAACGATGTGCGACAGCGACACCGATGTCAGACCGTCCACCAAGAATAAGCACTGTTCCTGTCATAGGTGGAACCTTTGCGACTGATCGGATGAAAAGGTATGTTCGAGATGTCGCATCCGCCGCATGTCGCGGAAGGCGTCGATACGGGCGTCCGAGCGGCAAAGCGTCTCGGAAGACATGCGCGCGTCTTTTGCCAGGTAGAACCGGCCCCCGTGATCTATCACGACCGCATCAAGCCGCTTCAGGAGTGCAAGCGCTGTCGGTGTCGCTGGAAAATCGAGTGCCAGGGTGTAGCCTTCCATCGGGAAGGAGAACCGGCTTTGTTGTGCTCCTAGGCGCTTCAGAACCGCGAGGAACGATCCCTGCCCAGCCTGTGCTGTCTCGGTCAGCAGCCTGGTCAGACCGCTTTTTGCGTTTTCAAGGGGGAGGGCGCATTGGAACTGGAGGAAGCCACGCCGCCCGTAGATCCGGTTCCATCCCAGCATCCGGTCTAGGGGATAGAAGAAACTGTCGTAGTCGACGAGTGTTTCTCGCGGCGCGCGCAGACCCAGTTGCCAGTAAAGCGCATTGAAGGCTCTTATGGAGAAGCGATTGAGCACAATGCCCGGCGCGTCGAAGGGGAAGGTGAACCTGCGCCTGACGGGCGTCTTGAAAGGATGGGCACGATAGTCCCGTGGCAGGTCATTCGCATCCGCATGCTCCCCGGTCATGACCAGTGTCCGACCGAGCGAAGCGCCTCTTGCAAGGCAATCGATCCAGCCGACCGAGTACAAGGCTTCGTCCGCGGTCTCGAATGCGGCCATCGCGTCGGCGAGATTGGCAGCCGGGACGGTGGTCTTGCGGATCCATCCGCTTCCCACCCGTCGCAAACGGAATGCCGCGCGGACAATGACCCCGGTCAGTCCCATTCCGCCAAGGGTCCATTCAAACATTTCAGAATTTTCGTCGGGGCCGATGCGCACGATCTCTCCGTCCGCACCCAACACGTCGATCCAGTCCACGAAGGCACCGAAGGAACCGTTTATGTGATGGTTCTTTCCGTGCACGTCCGCGGCGATTGCGCCCCCCAGGGTCACGAACTTGGTGCCTGGGGTCACATAAGGAAACCACCCCCTCGGCAGGAAGGTCGCGATTACATCCGAAAGCAGGACGCCGGCCTCCGCCGTAAGCTGGCCCGTCGCTTCGTCGAAGGCGAGCATCCGGTTCATTCGCCGCATGTCCAAGGTCAATTTCGTCCCGATGGCGCTGTCACCATAAGCTCGCCCGGAGCCGCGTGCGATGAGGCCGCCGTTCCTCGCCAGCAAGGCGATCTCGCTTTCGTTCCGGGGAGAAGCCATCCTGACGGAGCGTCTGGAAAATCGCCCCCAGCCCGAAAGCTCCGTCGTCACGCACCGAGGTTCCAGGATTTCAGTCATGCCATCCCTCCGCCAAGGACCGCCTGTTGAAGACGAAGCGTCGGTCGAGATGGTACTTTACGACATAGCCGACCGCGAGGCCGAACAATGCCCCGGCTTCGCGCATGAACTCGGTGCGCCAGATCGCCCAGAAGGCCGTCTCCGTTCCCCAGAAGAGCGCGGTCGTGGCAACCCCCATCAGCGTATAGAGCGCGAACTTCTCCCCATGGGCTGCGATCCCGGTGGAGCGGTCGCCGAATATCCATCGCTTGTCGAGAAAGTATTTGAGTGCCAGCCCTGCCAATGTGCCCGTAAAGACCGCGGTGGCGAATGACGCGGGACGATCATCTATCGCCAGTACCATGCGCTGTACCGCGAGATTGGCGATCGTGGCCAATATCGCAAACATGGCGTAGCGGATGACGAGCGACCTCGGCGTCACATCCACACCCCTGCGCCGGCCAGGGCGAAAATAAGGGTGCCGCAGGCGATGGAGATCTTGTCCTTTGCGGCGAAAACAACCGGATCGTCATGCATCCAGCCACGATGCGTCATCATGACCATGCGGCTTATCCAGTAGAGCAGCAAGAGGCAGATCCCCCATAGGGGAGCAGTCTCGCGATAAAGCTGCTGCACGGTGGGAGAATTCAGGTAGAGCGCCATGACGAGGACTGAAATATATCCCGACGAAACCGCCATGGTTGCGATCAGGGGCAGGTCATCGACCTGATAGCCCCGGCCCTGTGCCCCTTTCCGATTGATCGCTGCGGCGGAAACGAGCTCGGCCTGCCGTTTCATCGCCGCCAGTGAGAAGAAAAAGAAGATCGAGAACGCCAGGAACCAGACGGACAAGGGGATTTGCGTCGCGACGCTGCCTGCGATCAATCGCAGCGTATAGAGCCCCGCGAGCGTGCAGATATCGACGACGAGTCGGCGCTTGAGGTTGAAGGAATACGCGGTCGTGACGACACAGTAAAAGGCGATCACCGCAACGAACAGGGGGCCGATAACCATCGCGAAAGCGAAACCGGCAAAGAGCAGGAGCGGCAGAAGGGCGGTTCCCCAGGAAAGCGGCAACTGCCCGCTCGCCAAGGGTCTCAGTCGTTTGCGGGGATGTGCGCGGTCCGAACCGAGATCGAGAAGATCGTTCAGCAGATAGACCGAGGACGCAATCAGGCTGAAAGAGACGAAGGCAAGCAGCGCCAGCAAAATCGTCGCAACATCAAACTGATGGGCGGCCATCATGGGCAGGAAGACCAGCATGTTCTTGAGCCATTGGTGCGGGCGCAGAGACCTGACCAGCGGACCCAGGCGGCTGCCCCGGGTCGTCAAATGTTCCGCATCGACGGCAAATTGGTCGACCTTTGTTTGCAGCGAAGTCGAAATGTCGACGGTCACGACGCGGGTTGCCGCCTTCCAGACGTCGAGGTCTGCGGATGCATCGCCGATATAGACGAACCCGTTGGGGAACCGTTCGGCGAGAAAGGCTGCTTTTCGCGCCCCTTTGAGATTGATCGTATTGTCTGACCCATGCACTTCGTCGAAGGGGCCAATATGGTCGACGACGGTCCGCACCAGATCCTCGTCGGTGGCCGAGACCAGGGCCGTCTTGCCGCCCTGACCACGCCACGCCTGCACGTAAGCCAGCACGTCCTCGTTGAAGGGTAGTTTTGCGGCGTCGACAGATGCGAGTTCAGCCAGGCGCCGCTTCAGCGCGGCCTTGCCATTCCTGCTCGCCAGCGCGATCGGAATGATATTCATGAAACGCCGGGAGAGCGCCGCCCAAAATGTTTCGTAGAGCATGTCCGTTCGGATGAGTGTGCCATCGAGGTCGACGACGAGCATCTCGTCGGTCGACTGGCGAGGCTGCAGGGCGCGGTACTGATCCATCTTTGTTCCCCCTGTCCTTTCGCCATCCTCCGTCGAGCGATGTTCCGGCGGCAATCTTACGCCGATGCCGAAAGGCTCACTGCGCATCAATGGCAATAGATCGTTGTCACCGGCATGGTCGCGGACTTGCAGCCCGCGGGGTCACTGCCTGGTGACGAGTTCGCATGTCAAATGGTCGCCAGAGAGGTATGCCTGGCTTGCCCGTTCGACCGCCGGCCTTTGCAACACGCGCCAACCGGTTCCCGGAAACAGCTCTCTGTCGCACGCACGGATCTGGTCATAGAAGGCGGACCGGTAACGAGGCTGCATCAATCGAGGATTATCGATCTGATAAAGGTTGAGGCGCGAGATCACCAAAGCGCCGCTCTTCGAGATGAACCCGGGGCCATGGGTCTGAAGCTCGACGATCTGGTCGGGCAGGCCGGCCTCGGCGGCCAGCCAGCGTCGGAACCCTTCACTTTCGATGGTCAGGACATTCCGGCGCAGCGACATATCCTGCCACAGGCCACCTGCCGCCAGGGCCGGCCGGAAGACCAGTTCTCCGCTTGGCGATCTGTCGAACAGGAAAATTGAAGCCACGTTCTGCATGATCGAGAGTGCCAGGATAATGCCCACGACGAGGTGGCTGTTGACCGCCGACATTAACCAGACAAGTCCGAGAACGAGGGGAATGAGGAGATATTCCAGCTCGTCCGGCAGAAGCGCAAACCGCACAGCAAAAAGGACTATCGCGAAAAGAAGGGCATGTCCGAAGACGTCGCGCACGATGTTCGTGCGACGCACGCCGATCGGCACCGCCGACGTCTTTCCATATAGATCCATCAAAAAGATCAGGACAGCAAAGATGCCGACAAGTTGCAGGGCATTGCCCACGCCCAGGACGGCCCGGACGAGACGGCGTCCCCAGGGTTCCGTCTGAAGAACATCGGCGGAGAGGAAGCTCAGGCCGCCATTCAGAACGGAATAGATGGAGATCGAAACGACGCCGATCAGGACAAGGAGCGCTAGCTGCATGACCAGGAGGCGCAGCGACCCCGTTCGCCACCCGTGATAAGCCAGGGCCGTCCCCATGGAAACAACGAGGATTGCGGCGTCGATACGGGTGAGCACGAGCGCCACGCCAATGACTGCGGTTGCGACAAGCGCGCTTCTGGAAGGATCCCGCGCCAGTCCCGCGTGAAGTGACAGGCAGCAAAAGGCGAGGGCAAGTGCGAGGCTTGCTTCGGTTTCCATCAGCGCGGAACTGTTGGTCAACATCAGGGGATGCAGGGCAACAGCAACGATAACCGCCGAAACCCCGATGGGCGTGGCGCCGATCATTCGGGCCAGAACAGCGGCAGCACCGACGGCAATCAGGGATCCCATCAGCGAAAGAAGGTTGACGGCGACGAGCCCCGCACCTGTCGCCAATGTCCCTGCAACGAGACCTTCGTAGAGCGGGTTCCCGAATGACCGGCTCGGGATGTATCTTCCAGCCAGGATGTTTTGTGCAGCCTCGACCAGCGATCGTGAATCGCTGTCAGCGGCTAGACCCAGAAATGCCCCATATATCCCGGCAGCGCATAATGCGCCCACGGCCACCGCTGCGGCGACCGACGACCCCACACCAACCCCGTCCTGGCTGCGCAGGCTGGAACCGGAAACGTACAAATGCACCCCCATCGTCATGCAGATCCCGCGCGGTGTGAAGGCGGAAATTCCTCCCGACACCGACTGCCGAGAAGGCTACAGTTGATCGACCAGGGCTGACAGCTACTCTTAGGACCAATCCCCCGGCCCGAATCTCAGTCCTTTTAGGGTGGGGGTCCTCCGAAGAGAGGAGATTAGGCGGCCGAGGTTTATCCTGCGAGCGTCTTGGGGTGGATGGGTGTTCACACGACGGACCTGGACGAGATCAGTAGACTGTTGTCGATGACGAGTGAGATCAAGACCATTAAAATGGCTGGACTGCCTTTATGTGAAGAAGCTGACGACGGGTGCCGCTGCCAAAGTCGAAGGGGGTTTGGAGAATAAGAACGGAAAATGGAAGCTCATAGGCAAAGCGAAGGCTGCCGTTGGGACGGGGAGAACTCTCGGTGGCAGTATCGAAGGCGGGAAGATCGGACGATGAAGAACACGTTCACTACAGGTTGCTTGGCGATCTTGTTTATGTATGGCGCTGGAGTGACGAAGGCAGCAGATATGTCTAGATGGATAGGTGAAGACGACGGCTTCAAGGCGACCGCTTTGTGCGAAGCGTCTGACTTTCAAATAGTATTACCCCCGTTCTCCACCGAAAACGTGATCTCCGATGGTGGCACATGCGGAAAAGTTTATATCTTCACGGACAGCGACCCGGACGAACGCATCGCTTTCGGAACAGGCCGATCCCATGCGGCGCGTTCGCTCACCGCGCGCAAAAGCTTGATCGATGTGGCCTGAGCTTCCTGTGGAATTTCAGAGAAACGGTCGCTGATCAGAAGGCTGCCCATGATCGTTCGCGCGAAATCGGCATTCATTCGCTCGCTGACGCCAAGCGCTACAGCAGCTTTGTCCTTGAATGGGGCCAATGCTTCAACCAAGTATTCGTCACCATATTCCCATGCAAAGCAGGCGATGTCGAACATGTCGCGTGGCTGGAGGGACGCTCCCCGATAAAAGATCTTCTTCGCAATGATCTCGGCAGGTGTTTCGAGGTCAACGGCTATTCCATGGACCTCGTTCTTGGTCACGGGCTCAGCAGTGAGGCGCGCATCAATTTCAACGATACTCGCCAAAACGATCTTAAGCACGCGCGTTCCGTCTGTCCTGTATTCATCCGGGTTTAGTTCGATTTGTATCCCTGCGTCTGGGGATTGAGATAGGGCAATACCTTTGGGTCATCGATGAAGAGATCGATGTCGAAGCTCTCCCGATGGTCAAACTGCAACATGAGAGCTGTATCGCCCCCAAACGACCAGTCAATTGACGATCGTGAATGAAGAATTGGCCTGATTTATGATTGACACGCCTGATCAAACAAGCTGTCCCAACGGCTCATCAGCGCATGCCTCAGGCAGCTAGAGCTAGCGGATATCCAGCTAGATTAGAAAATCCCTGAGCGACCTTGGATGCAACAAGATGATCGATATTCATCTCATACAGGAATTGGTTCTGAAGGTCGCAATCGACTTCGGAGTAGAACGCAAAGGCCGCCGCGTCGAAACCATCAACGCTGGCAAGATCGGAAATCTTCAGCGCAAGCTGCTCAGCCGAAAGGCTCGTCCCGTAAGGGGCGTTCACCGTCGACAGGATTGATAGCGAAATGTTAGACATGCTGATCACCAAAGGTTTCTTCGACTTATATAGGATATTGGGCTCTTTGTAGCAAGAAACGCAGGGAGCCCGGGCTCCCAAGGTTGTTACCAGTAGCTGCCAGTGGACAACATTGGCTTCAACAATATGGCCGGCGATAAAGAGTATTAACTCTCAGAAGACGAGCGCGAGCGGAGAGAGATAAGGGCCGTTATTTCGCCAGCAACTGACTTTTTTGCTGCATTCCAATCGACAGGGACGGGCCACCATTCAAGTGCGATAAGCGGCATAGGCGTGACTCGAACTCGCTAGGCTTGTAAAGCTCGAGATACCCACAGAGTGCATCTCATCGGAATGGGAGGCCGCGTCGGGGACGAACTTCCGACGTGTCGAATAATCCGTGAACTTGGCGAGCGCTCAACGCTTACGGCCCTTAGATGCTCCCTGTAGCTTCGCTTCACCACGCGCAACAGACAGCCGCTATAGGCTCAATTCGGCTTTTACTGGCACCCAGACGAGAACATTGAAACCTTCAGATACATCGAACGCCCCTTCAGTCAGCAGCGCATCACCGTGCACCTCGGCGAACCATTGCGCCACATCGGCATCATAAACGGCCCCGATCGTCGAGTAGATCCTGGCTCTTACGCTAGCGCGTATCTCCTCCGGCGACAGCGATGCGGTATTAATCTGCATCAGCTTGCGCTGTGCCGGCTGGCCGCCGTCGGAGACGGCGATCGAAAGGCGGTCCTTGCCGTAGCTCTTCACCCGGACCCGTAGCCGGGGAGGGCGGTACGCGTCGAAGCGAGCGTTGATCTCGGCAATCCGGGCGGCGACCTCCTCAGCGCTGATCTGCACCTGCGGGAGAACGTTAATGGCGGGCGTCAGTTGTTCAGCAAAGGTGGTGCTTGTGATGGCCTCTGCATGATGGGCATAGGCGAGATGTTTGACTGGTAATCCCCTCAGCCACCTTGCACGCTGGGCGATCGCCATCGATTTAGCCGCTTCCTCGCCATAACGACCGACGGCAAAGTTCTCCTTCTTCTGTCCATCCTTGGTTAGCAATGTTGCCTGCCAGACGTCGCCCTGATCAGTCTCCACCCGCCGCACGCCGGATATGCCGCTTTGATTGTTCCGGCGCAGCTTGACTGCCTGTTCCAGATTGGTGGGCGGGGGCAGGGCGGTGATGATCGCATCGCGATAAGCGCGCGCTTGGGTGTAAGCGGTCTCGGCGGAGCCGTAGATGCTGTCCTTGAACAGCCGCACAATCTTATGGCCGCGGCGGCGAAGCGCCACCGACCAGCCGGCGCCTCGGTTTTTGTTCGGCTCTTCCCGTGTCAGCGCGTAGGTGTCCGCATCGTCTTCCGGTCGCTGACCTGCTCTGCTCTTGTCGTTTGAGCCCAATCGATGACCCGTCCCGTCAGATATCCTGATCCTTGCTGCCCTCTGCATCCCGCTTGGCGTTCGGCGCAACAAGAAATAATGCCGGGTAATCAGATATCGTCCATGCTCGACCTACGCAAGGACAGCTCCATCGCCCTAATCCATATTGAGGCAGAATGCTAAATCTGGGCCGGGCAGCTATTCAGGGTTGACCTTCGAGATCCGGACATTATTTTCAACACCGCAAACATGACGTGCATTTTTCAAAGCATTGTCGGTGTCGGCAGGCCGTCAATACAATGCCTGTCGCCGGTGGTGCCTTTCTTGATTTTTTAGAAGACCATCGAGGCCCTCATGGACACTGGCATCTCCGGCGCGTCCGCCGATTTCATCCAGGCAGCGCGCATCCTGAAGATCGTTTCGCCGCTGGGCGAGGATCAACTGCTCGCCGAACGGGTGACCATCGAGGAAGGTGTCTCGTCGCTGTTCGAGATCCGTTTGTCCGCCCGCACCAAGAAGAGCCAGATCAAGCCGGAAGAGCTTATCGGCCGGCTAATCGACGTGTCGATCGAGGTGCAGCAGGGTGATGGCGAGGAGGGCTCGGCCATCCGCCGGCCGTTCAACGGCCTGGTCACCGAATTGAACGAAGGCCCGCCGATCACCCGCGGCCTGCGCTCCTATGCGATGGTGCTGCGCCCGCAGATGTGGCTTCTGTCGCGCCGCTCCGACTGCCGTATCTGGATGGACAAGACGTCTATCGAGATCTGCGAGACGCTGTTTTCCGAACACGGCATTCCGGCCCCGGACTTCTCGGGCGTCATTTCTGCGCCACCATCGCAGCATTACTCAGTTCAATGGAACGAGAGTGATTTGGCCTATCTGACAAGGCGTTTCGAGGAGGACGGGCTGTTCTACTGGTTCAGCCATGAGGACGGCAAGCACAAGCTGCATGTGGCCGATACGGCCAATGGCTGGCTCGGACCGTCGCCCTCGGCGCAAGGCGAGGGCAGGGTGCGCCTGGCGCAGGGCTCGTCCGACCGCAACCACATCAACGAATGGGCAAGGCGGTTCTCCTATGTGCCGGGCCAGCGGGCCGGCGCCGACTGGAATTTCGAAACACCACGCATGGTGCCGGGCACGATGACGCCGTCGCTCGTACAGATGCCGGAGGCGACGAAGCGCGAGCTTTACGAATACCCGGCCCGTATCTCCTCCGTCGCTGAAGCCGAGCGGGCGCAAAAACTGAGGTCGCAGGCGTCGGAGGCCGACCATGACCGGGTCTTCGGCGCTTCGACTAGCCGCATCCTCGAGGTCGGCCGCCGATTTAGCCCCTACGAGGTCGCCCATCCCGACCATGCCTATGACGAGCATGTGCTGATCAAAGCAGTCTATACGGTGGTCGACCGATCCTACGAGACCAATTCGAACGAGCCGGAATACAGGAACGAGTTCGAGGCGGTGCCGTCACGGGTGCCGATGACGCCGCATCGCGAGACGAAGCGGCCGCGCATCGAGGGCACGCAGGTGGCGATCGTCGCGGGACCGGAGGGCGAGGAGATCCATCCCGACCAGTACGGCCGCATCAAGGTCTGGTTCCCCTGGGACCGCAAGGCCAAGAAGGATGGGTCGGACACGTGCTGGGTGCGAGTCAGCCAGTCCTGGGGCGGCGGCACCTGGGGTGCTCAGGTCATTCCGCGTATCGGCATGGAGGTGATGGTCGCCTATGTCGATGGTGACCCGGACCGGCCTGTCGTCATTGGCGCAGTGACCAACCCGTCAAATTCCGTTCCCTATGACCTGCCGGCCAACAAGACTCGCATGGTGATGCGGTCGAACACCCACAAGGGCACGGGCTTCAACGAGATGACCTTCGAGGACGAAGCGGGCAAGGAGAATATGTTCTTCCATGCCCAGAAGGATCAGACGACACGCGTCCTCAACGACCGTACCAAGCGGATCGACCGGCACGAGGTTTCGGCAATCGGCGCGAACCGCACGGTCGAGGTGGGCGGCAACCAGAAACATGAGGTCGGCGGTTCCATGAATACCGTCGTCGGCGGCACCGGACCAGCGGCCCAGATGCTGATGACAGCGGTGCAGGGCATGGCGGGCCAGACGTCCGGCCTTCTTGGGCAGGTGGCTCAGATTGCCGGAGCAAGTGGGCCGGGAGTTTCCGCCTTTGCGGGTACGCTCGCGTCGTCCGCTCTCGGCTTCCTCGGAGACAGCGGGTTGGGAAGCCGTCAAGGCGTTGTCGCCGGATCGAGTCCACGCGCAGACGCCGGGACGGCCTTAGCAGGGTCAGGCTCGGGTGTGGGCGATGCTGCGGCCAGTCTCTTTCCTCTGCCCGGCATCATGAACACCATTGTCGGTTCGTTCAAATCCGACACGGTCGGCATTGCGCGCGTAGAGCAAATCGGCGTCTCCAAGGTCACGAACATCGGACAGACCGCGATCGAGAATGTCGGCAAGTTCAAGAAGGTGATCGTCGGCGAGGAATTCGTTATCGAATGTGGCGCCTCGAAGTTCATCATGCGCAAGGACGGCACGGTCATCATCCTCGGCACGCATTTCAACTTCACCGCATCCGGCCCGACCCAGATCAACGGCAGCGTCGTCGATCTCAACAAGCCGGGCGGAGGATTTGCCGAGGCATCGCCGACATCCTCGGATACAACGGCCAAGGGCTGAGGTACCTATGTCCGTCGACAACCACACTCCGTTCCCGGCACTGGCCTTTCGACAGTTTAATCTGAATGGAGACTTGCTCGGTGTCGTCGTTGCGCGCGGAACCTTCAAGCTCAGCAACGGCGGCCCTTTACAAGTGGATCCGGTTCAGCGCCCGCTTGTTATGTCTGATACATATGATGGCGATCCACATCAGACATCCCAGATGGCTTGCACGGATCTTGCTCCTTTCAAACCCAGTACAGACGTGACCTTCGTAGGTGCTTCCTTCGCTCCTGACGGCGTACCCGCGTCTTCCTGGACGTGTGGTTTGAAGGTCGGGTCAGTCGAAAAAAAACTACGTGTTCACGGACCACGCACGTGGCGCGCTAGAGTTCGCCCGACCTGGCGCGGGTTGATCGACAGAAAGAGAGAAAAAGTTCTCGAAGGTTGGGAACTGACTGAGGGAGAAGCGGTCAGCCATGTTCCAATCGATTGGCGCCTTTCCTTTGGTGGAAAGATCGAAGGCGGCGAGGTGTTCGAGCGAAACCCAATAGGCGTCGGCCTGGTCGACAATGTCAACTTTGCGGAACAGCCCATTTGGCCTGCGCCTCAAATTGAGGATGAGGGATGCCCCATTCTGAGCATTGATGACCGCCCGGCTCCAGCTGGCCTTGGACCAATTTCGCCGTTCTGGCAGGATCGCGTGGACCGCGCCGGAACTTACGACCAAGAGTGGCTCAACAACCGGCATCCACTATTGCCAAAGGATTTTGATTTTCGCTTCTGGCAAGTAGCTCATCCGGACTTGGTCGCAGAACGATATTTTACCGGTGACGAACCTTTCGCGCTTCGAAACCTATTGCCCGCGCATCCTCTCCTTGAAGGAAGTCTGCCGGATATCCAGCTGGGAGTGGAGATCGATCGAGGCACCGGACCTGCTAGGGGACTGATGAAGCTCGATGGAGTGCATTTCGATCTGCGGCCGGGCGTTGGGCGTGTTTTTCTTACATGGCGCTGCGGATTTCCTTGGCCGATCAGGGCCGGGTTGCCCAGCTTGCTGATATTCTCTGATCAGTCAAAGGTTGCCTGATGGCCCAGCAAGTTGGAGTCACAGCGAATCACGTGCGTGACGTCAGTCGAGCGGCGGTTGAAACCGGCGCGATTACTAGAAACGGGCTGGATCCGTCCCAGCCCGTGATGTGGAACACGGGCGGCGATTACTTCTACCAGTACGATAGCCCCACGAGCCTAAACCCGCCCAAGGAGTTTAACGACGAAGTACTCGCCGCTCGCGTTAAAGAGGATGAGGCAAAAAAAGAGGCGAGAGAAGTCGGACCACCACGCCCAACCAGCGCGACCCCTCCGCCGCCAGAATTCATTCCTGAAGACAGTGACGCGATCGCGATTTGTCTCTCGCCAGACGTGTGCAGGTCTCCTGAGAAACCGGTTCCTTACCAGACCTGGGGACGCGCCTCTGATAGCCGCAATTACTCGCCCAATGTTCGATCCAATGGGCGAGTGGTCAAACGACAGGATTCAGTTTTTTTCTGTTGCTACGGTGACGAGGCGGGAACTGGGCTTGGTGTCAAGTCAAACACTGTTGGTGACATCGTAGAGCCGGTTACATCGTCTGGGACCGTCCGCATCAACGGCGTCTGGGCACAAAGACACGATGATCGATGCACCCTGAATAGCGGCAACACGCTTGGTGAATACAGCAATAGTCAGTGCATCGACGCGCATGCGGCACCCGATGGCAACGATCAACAGGATAAAGCATGGTACGAGCGGACGCTGGACACCGTTCGTGATGAAGGGGCGCACTTCTGGGAAGGAATGACGTCTACGTCCGACACCGCAGCGGCAGGCGAGGGTATTTTCAACAAAGTCGGAGAGTACTGGAATGACCCTGCCCAGATGGGGCGCGACGCCCAATCTGTGTACGAGAATCTACCGACCGGCAGCGAAATATGGGAGGGCACAAAAAATGTGGCATACGGTGCTGCGCATGTTGCAGGTGATGTGTGGAACGATCCCGTTGGAAGCGTGAATTCAGCTGGAAGTTGGGTAAAAGACACAGCAGTCGATGCATGGCAAGGCGTCGAAAAAGGCTATGCGGAGCACGGAGTATCGGGAGCTGTCGGTGCGGCCGCTGGGCTCGGTCTAGAAATCGTCAACCCACTTAAGAAGCTTCGTATGCTTGAACGAGCTGCCGAAGCTGCTGAGAAGATCGGGGACTTCGAAAAGGCGGAGCAGTTAAGGAAAGAGGCTGAACGTTTAAGGCAGGCCGAAAAAGATGGGAAAGACGGGACCCGAAGCTCAAAGGCGAAAGGCAAAACGCCCAAAATTCGTCGCGACCGACTTGGACGTATCGTTGAGTGGAAAGACAGAGTTGGGCCGGATGACATCGGAACAGGAACACCCACGAACCAAGCTGCTCGAGACCATGCCCGCGCTCTTGGCAAGGAAACGGATGATGCCGGACATGCCCGGGGATCTAATCTTGGCGGAAGCGGCACCGATTTGGACAACATCTTTCCACAGGCACCATCGGTTAACCGCGGAAAGTTTCGTGTCTTCGAACAAAACGTTGCAGACCGTATAGCCTCCACAGGCCAGAGCGCAGACATAACTTTGACGCCCACATACGCAGGCTCATCGACAAGGCCCTCGTCGATGAACTATAATGTGCGCTTTGACGATGGCACTTCAATTTCCAAAGATTTTCCTAATCCTTAGGTCAACAAATGTATCTGACAAATCAGACAGACACGCCAATCATTGGTTTCTCAGGTTGTCCCGTGGAACTCCTCAACCAGTTGCCCGGAAGTTCTTCCGAGGAAAGCAAATTTCTCGGGATGTTCACTGTGGATCTGGGAGATGTCCCAGGGCATGAGAATTTGGCTCTGGCGTTCTTCCTGGACATAAATTTCGCGGATGAGGATTACATCATCCCCCCTAAGTCAACCATCGATCAGTTCCCGGACCGGCTCACTGAGGGAGATATACTCTCACAGCAGGTGGGTTACTGGTGTACCATTTACTCCAAGGACCTAATCAATTCCGAAGTCGAGAGCCTGATCACAAGGAAGTATATTTCTGAAGACGTCAATGAAAGTGGCGCAATTCAGTTTGGTCGAATGGATAGAAATCCTCACTGGAAAGGCAATGATGAGACACCGCCTGAGGGGCCGCAGGGCTCCCCAGATTTCTTGTTTCAGGTCTCAGAGAACCTCATTCTTCCGGCAGATGATGCCGCCCCAAGGCAGAAGATCGTTGATTATTTTTCCGCAGATCAAGTGAGCTACAGAAAAGATCACAGCTACCAGATATTCGCGGGAAACGAGATATATTTTTTCTCGTACCAAGTCGGTGAGAAGAAGGTGCCCTTCATCGTCGTTCAATCTTGAACCAGAAATCTTGTCGGTTGATATCCGTTGGACCCGACCCGCTAGGAATGTTGTTGATGCTTTTCGTTAGCGCGAGTGATCTTGGGCCCAAAAGCTCAGGCTATAGCGGGTCGGAAAACTATCTCACGCTAGCAGACGGCGGAAGATCAACATTGCGTCCGCAGCGCTGCGCGCCTGACGTAGCTACGAGTAGTGATATGGATACTGCAGCACTTGTAGTACAAACCGAGGGAACGGTCGCAATTGGCGCAACTGCGCCGTGACAGCCGTCGGCCGTAACATAACATTATGTCATGACAGTCTTCGCCTCACGCTGAAGCGTTCTATCCAGCTATCCAGTGCCCTTCTCACAAGTTGCTTCGATCACGTCAAAGACGACGCCCTCAGCGAGGATCGTGTTTTCAATCATTCGTCGATGTGGAAGGGAAGGGCGTGGTGCATACGACCCCGACACTCATCGCCGAGATGTAGTATCGCGCGTGGACGCTCGATCAGAAGCGACGCTACCCGTCCTACAAGGGCTTTCGCGATCGGCAGGACAATGCCGATGTTTATCGCATCGCTGAAAACTGAACTTCGCCCAACTACCCTTGTGGTCGATTGGACCTCTGCCTCCCACGCAGCGCAGTCAAGACGTCTGTAGTCGTAGACAGAGGTGCTTTCGTACCCAACGAACAGTCAGCAGGCTGCAGAAAGGTAGCAGGTCAGACGGCGCATCCACCTGAGTTTGTCCTCGGTCGCCCTCCCATATCGATATCACTCTGCCGTGTAAGTTGGCGGTCCTTGCGGCTTCCTCTACGCCGAAGATGCGCAGCCTTCGATTGGTTGCTGCGATGCGCCGAAATTCAGCTGGAAAAAGGGCTACGATCAAGTCTTCAGAGCCTCTTCGCACGAGAGCAATATCCACTTTCTGCAAAAGAGTTCTCCGTTTGAGAGCCATATGGCTGAATGAACCCAAACAAATTAGATCCAGAGACGTTCCGTCGTTCAAATCTACCGATAAAAAAATCAGAGCGAAAAGGCGTTTCGCTTGATTGACGGAGAAGAACAAATAGGGAACTATCGGATATGAGCAGACGAAAAGGCGAACTCACCGCTAGTGAGATTGATCGAGGTTGGCCACACCAGATTGCCCAGCGGGAAGCCATGTCACTGGGGCAGCTTGGTTTCGAGCAGGCTGAGTTCTGTAAGAAGAACCGCCTTCTGCGGTGCGAACGAGGCCATACCGTATTCTATGAGGACGAGCACTATAACGTCCACTGCTTCGCCACCAAACCCGCCGCAGAGGCTTTCCTAGAGAGGTTCGGCGGGGAATGGTTCGATCCTCGCAAACGCGGGAAAGGTGTGAATTGGAACAAGTGGTACAAGGGGAGCGAGGGTCGGCGGGCCTGAACCACAATCACTGCAGAATGTCCGCGATCTCTGCCGCAGCAAGCCGCGCCTCACCATGGCGGGGCAGACCCCGATAGAGGCGCGGCAGATGCTCCGAGCGATACCATGGAGGATGGCGCAGTTTTCCTCAAAGCCTAGCATCCCTGCTTTCTGTGACCGTCGTGTTCGCGGTAGTGGTTGACGTGAATGCTGGCTCCAGGCAGAGCGGTGCGGCTCTCGTCATTCATAGAAGACTTCCCTGCTGCTCCTCGACAGGCAAGAGAATGAGCCCGTTGTCGGGCAGTTTTATCGCTTCCTCCCAAGACGCGTTCATCCAGACCTCGATGTCCTCCTCAGTCGTGAGGATAACTGGCATTGCTTTCGGATGGATCGGCTGCACCACGGCATTAGGATCGCATGTCAGGAAGCCGAATAGCTCGTGCAAACCCTCGCGGGGTGTTTTCATCGATCCTCGCGTTCCGTTCCACTCCGTCCAGATGCCAGCGAAGAAGGCGAGCGGCCGATCCTCGTTGATGGCAAACCATCTGTCAGTACCGGAGCAATACTCCCCAATAGTGCCGTTTGAATGTTCCCCAGGTGCTGCGGCCGCTGGTCTTCCGGGGCGCGCCCCGGAAGACCAGCGGCGCGACATCGCCGATACTCCTTCCGATGGTCGGAAGGGGGATGTCGGTGATCAATCTGAGGGAGACGATTATGATCCTGGACCTGCATCAGCAGGGCCTGACGGTGTCGGCCATTTCCAGAGAAACGGGTATCGATCGCAAGACGGTGCGCAAATACATTGAACGAGGCCTCGAGGCTCCGGCTTATGGACCGAGAAAGCCTCGCGCGACGGTCATCGACCCGTTCGCTTCATACCTGCGGGAGCGGGTGAAGACATATCCCGGCCTCACAGGCAGTCGGTTGCTTCGAGAACTCCGGGATCGTGGGTATACCGGCGGTTATAGCGCCGTCACGGATTTTCTCCGCGATGTGCGGCCTCCGGCCAACCGCGGTTTCGAAGTCCGTTTCGAGACGCCGCCTGGCGAACAGGCCCAAGTCGATTTCGCCCAGTTCCATGTCGTTTTCACCGATGAGCCAACGACACCAAGGATCGTCTGGCTGTTCTCGATGGTACTGGGGCACAGCCGCCTCATCTGGGCTCGCTTCGTCATGCATCAGAACCTGCCGACCGTCCTACGTTGCCACATCGCCGCGTTCGAGGCGATTGGCGGGGCACCACGGGAGGTGCTGTACGACCGGATGAAGACAGCCGTCATCGGCGAAGGTCAAACGGAGGGCATTATCTACAATCGTGCTCTCATCGATCTGGCCCGCCATTACGGATTTCATCCCAAGGCATGCAAGGCCTACCGAGCCAAGACAAAGGGCAAGGTCGAGCGACCGTTTCGGTATATCCGCGAAGACTTCTTCCTGGCCCGTTCGTTCCGCAATCTCGACGACATGAACGCCCAGCTCCGCCACTGGCTCGACACCGTCGCCAATCCAAGGAAGCACGCGACGACCGTCAACGAGGTCTTCGCCGAGGAGCGGCGGTATCTGCGGCCGTTGCCCTTGGCACCCTTGAAATCCGTTCTCAAGCTGGAGCGCCGCGTGTCGAGGGAAGGCATGGTCAGCGTCGGCGGCAATACTTACAGCGTTCCAGATGCGACCCGCAGTCGAACGGTGGAGGTCCATTCGCTTGCCGACGAGGTCCGCATTTTCGAGAACGGCACTTTGATCGCAGCTCATCCTGTCCTCGAGGGCCGTAAACAACGACGGGTTCATCCTGACCACCGACGAGCACTCACGCCGCAACACTGGCCACAAACACGAGGCGAAGCCGTTGTCGTCAAACCCGCCGGCGACACTGTGCTCCAGCGGCCCCTCGCTTTCTATGATGCCATTGGCAAGGTGCTCGCACAGGAGAACCGCCCATGAGTACAACACTCGATGCCATACCATCCATGATCGACCGTATTCGCCATGATCTGGTCGGCCTGAAGATGCCGCGCGCACTGGAGGCGCTTGACCATGTTGTGCGACGCCTCGAACAGGGCGAGCTGTCTGCCCTCGAAGCGATTGATATCCTTCTTTCCGAGGAGCTGACCCTGCGCGAGAACAGCCGCATCAAGACGGCGCTGCGAATGGGCAGGCTTGCGACGATCAAGACACTCACCGGATTTGACTTCACCTTCCAGCCTTCGCTCGATCGCGATCGCATCTTCACCCTGGCTCAGCTCGGCTTCGTCGATCGTCACGAGGCCGTGCATTTCCTCGGCCCACCTGGAACTGGCAAGAGCCACCTCGCCACGGCGCTCGGCGTCGAAGCGGTAAAGGCCGGAAAAAGCGTCTACTTCACGACGCTCGCCGACCTCATCGGTTCGTTGGCCCGGTCAGAACGGGAAGGTCGACTCCAGGAACGCATTCGCTTCTTCTGCAGGCCGAGCCTCCTCATAGTCGACGAGATCGGATATTTGCCAGTCGTCCAGGGTGGCGGCAATCTATTCTTCCAACTCGTGAATGCTCGATACGAGCGCGGCGCGATGATACTCACATCAAACCGTGGCTTTGCCGAGTGGGGCGACGTGTTCGGCGATCCCGTCGTCGCCACCGCGCTGCTCGACAGACTGCTTCATCATGCCGTCGTGGTACAGATCGAAGGATCCAGCTATCGATTGCGGCAGCATGCCGAGCTGATGCCCGAGCATGTCCGCTCAAAAGCCCTCATCGCACCCCCGGCGTTTGCACCGCCGCAAAAGCCGCGCGGCCGCCCACCGAAAAATCCTCAATTCGCCTTGGCGTCCACGTCGGCATAAGTGGGGAATTTTACTTCGGCACCTCCTATTGGGGAAAATTCACGCGGCATTGACACCATCGCTTTGTCTTCTTCGGTTTGGTATCCTCGTACTCGCAGAACATCGTCCACGGTACGGCGCATCGGTTCCGCGGGCCGAGCCAGCGGCGCCAGTGAGGCGAGGCAATGTTTCGGATATTCGTGACGCCTGTGTCCGGTCTTCCCTGCAGTACGCTCGATGGCGTCGGCATGCCCCAGGTGAGCCGGGCCATTTCGCGGCCGTCTTCGGAGTTGCGGACCACCGGCGCTGGGCGATCGGGGAAAATGTCGAGCGTCGGCTCAAGATTGCCGAGGCTGTCGCGGAGCGCCTTCGTCAGTGCGCGAAGAGCTTCCTGGTTGGTCGTTACGTTGTAAAGATTACACACGAAGGCCTCATCAGTTTTGAAGACGTTTATCTCGACTGCGTGAGATTGGGAAACTCGCCTCACATCGGCCAGTTCCTCGACGCTCGCAGCCGATCGAAAGAACGCGGCTCAACTGGACGAACTTCATCTTCGACCCGAACTTCTTTATGAGCGCCCTGCGATCGAGGGCTGCGTGCTTGTCGCATCGAGCGCAAGATGCAGGTGAGAGGCAGCACCACCAGTCATCAAAAGCAAATGACTCTTTGTCATCGACGTCTTCGATTGTTACCAGCGTGTTCTTATTATGTTCTTGTTGGTTGAAGAGTCAGCACGGAGTGCGCTAGCTGGACTCCCGACTTGGGGAGGGGACGTCACGAGGGCAATTGAGTTCGACGGAAATGTTGAACTCGGGCGCGTGTGGGGACGTGGGACATTGCCCTCGCGACATCCTAAAAATGCGCGTATCCAAAGAACGTTCCATAGAAACGGCCAGGGTGCGAAATGTACACCCTGGCCGCGCTCGTCCCCACGAGAGTGAGACCTCACATTACCAACCTCTTTCCACGCAAACAACCAATCGCTGATGATCTCGCGCGGACTTCCGGTGTCTTCGCTCAAGATCCGGCAATTCGCCCTTTTGAAAACGGCTACAGGTATATTTTACCGAAGAGTTTATGCAGAAGATGGCACGGGAACTTGTAAGCTCCCCCTTGACCAGGGTGAGGTAAGCTTCTTTCTGGGAGGCATTGAGTTGTTTAGCCTGTTCAGTGATCCAAGGTATGAACTCATCTGAACTTTGTTCCGCGCTTTTCCCTTCAGCCATTAAGATGCCGGACTTGAAATATGTTTGAATAGCCCCGAGTTTCGTAGACACCCTCGGGTTAGTTTTTCTGTCGCTTCTCGAACTCGACGGGCGACAGCATTCCGTTTCTGACGTGCTTGCGTTTCGGGTTGTAGAACATCTCGATGTAGTCGAACACATCCTGGCGAGCTTCATCGCGTGAACGATAGACCCTGCGACGTATCCTCTCCCGCTTCAGAAGATTGAAGAAGCTCTCGGCCACCGCATTGTCATGGCAGTTGCCGCGTCGGCTCATCGAGTGAACCAGATTGTGGTGCTTGAGGAACGAGGCCCAGTCCATGCTGGTGAATTGCGAACCCTGATCCGAATGAACCAGCACCTTGTCCTTCGGCTTTCGCCTCCACACCGCCATGAGCAGAGCCTGCAATACGACGTCCGTGGTCTGTCGGCTCTGCATCGCCCAGCCGATGACCCGACGGGAATAGAGGTCGATGACAACCGCAAGGTAAGCGAAGCCCTCGCAGGTTCGGATGTAAGTGATGTCCGTGACCCAGGCCTTGTCCGGAGCCGATACGTCAAATCGCCGGTCGAGCGTGTTCTCGATAGCGACGGCAGGCCTGCCGCCATAGATGCCGGGACGACGTTTGTAGCCGATCTGCGCCCTGATCCCGGCGAGACGCGTCAGACGCGCGACCCGGTTCGGGCAGCACATCTCTCCCTGATCGAGAAGGTCGTCGTGCAGCTTGCGATAACCGTAGACCTTGCCGCTCTCTTCCCATGCCTTCAGGAGCAGATCGGTCTGGCGCTTGTCCTCGTTGGCTCGCCTGCTCAGCGGGTTCTTCAGCCAGGTGTAAAATCCACTCGGGTGAACCCGTAGGAGACGGCACATCGTCCTCACCGAAAACTGCAAGCGATGCAGGGCAATGAACGCGTACTTCACTTTGCATCCCTGGCGAAATACGCGGCCGCTTTTTTTAGGATGTCTCGCTCCTCGGTGACGCGAGCCAGTTCCTTCTTCAGCCGCCTGATCTCCTCGGCCTCGTCGTTGCCTTTGGCGTTCGACGCAGCAAACTTCTTCTTCCATTCATACAGGGAATGCTGGCTCACGCCGAGGCGCTGAGAAACCTCCGCAACCGGATAGCCTCGTTCCGTGATCTGACGCACGGCGTCGCGCTTAAAATCTTCGCTGAAATTCGATTTGCTCATGATGCTCTTCCTGCCTCAAAATTAGGAAAGAAGGCGTCTACAAATCTAGGGGCAATTCAGTTTTCGTGGCTAGCTCTTCCACCACGGGGTCATTCAGTGAAGCGCGTGCGGCTTCCGTTAGGCAATTGGGCAACGTAGCTGCAATCAGGCTTGCAAGCTGGTCGGGCGCGTCACGTGCTAGCTTGAGGTAACGATCTGAAAAATCGTTCTCCTGTGCCGCCGGGGAAAGTGCTGTGTGGGCTCCGAATATTCCGACGATTGCGACAGAGACAATGGCCGCAGCGAGCAGCAAACGCATGAGATCATCCCAGTTCTTTCGCATAGATGTACAAAAAAAGGATGAACAGCAGACTAAACGTTAGGTAACCGGCGTTTTGCCCCCACGTTGCACTGTCCGCTGTCAGGGAAGCGACTGTTTTAGCCGCCTGGTGCCACGGATGAACTGGCAGGCTTCCCTTGGTAACATGCCCCCGCGAGCGGAACAGCGGAAGTTCCCGATATCAGGCTGCCATAAAGTCTGGGTTAACGGCTTGTATGAACTCCGCGAGACCCACTGGTAGGGCGGACTTCGATGCCAAGTTTCCCAAATTTAGTTCGCCTACCTTGGCTGGCTTGTTTTGCTCGGCCTCCTTAAAAAGGGCAGAGTCGTTGTCTACACGCTCCGCAGCAAGGCACATCAACCATTTGGAAAAATACATCGTTGCGAACTTGCCGCGGTAGCGATCCGGTGGTGACAGCTGGAGGAACGCGGCGCCGTGTTCCTCTGTTTCCTCCGGAGACGGTTCCTCTTCATACAGGACAATAGATGCGGCGGAGATCTGGGTTGGCAGGACCTGAAGCAGTTGGACGTTGGCTAACGAGGTGAGACTGTCGGGAAAATGCGCCGCAAACTTCTTTTTCGCTCTCACCCCGATGAAGATGCGCTTATTGACCTCGCCAGTAATGTCCAGAAACTCGGAGTAGGTTTTTTTGAACAAGTCCGCGACGCGAGCCCTAGCTTCGGGTGCTGCATTGCAGTGGAACTCATTCTTCAGGGTTTCATTCAATACTTTCTCTGTGACCAAATAGTTTTCGACTGAAAATTTGTCAGTAACGAAGATCGTCGGGTCCCCCACCTGATCCGCAGGCAGGTCATCAAAATCGCGGTCCACGAAGTAGTAGACACCGTGACCTAGGCCGCCGAGATCCTGGTCCAGCATCTTTTTAAGCCGTATAACCTGTTGCTTTCCTCGGCATGGGAATGGCTCGTACTCCAATTCAGGCCGGATCCTCCTGATCCACTGAAAGAACACCGACTTATCGTCATCGCCCTCAAAGGCGAAGACTAACATATCTGGAAAGTTAGATCTTAGCTTTGCTAAGCGGATCTTCAAAACTGCAGGGCTTTTGCGAGCTCTTTTCAATACCTCGACGTATGCGTCGTCGTCATCATGGTCGGCACCTGTCACTGGATATCTGCCTCCACATCATCATCCTGTGCTGGGAGCGCGTCGGGATTGATGGAAAGCTTCAGCGATCGGGCGAAAGGCTCAAGAGAGTTATCAAAAACGAAAGGCGAATGCGTGATAGCGATGACTTGTCGACAAAGCGGAGCTCGGACCACATCGACGAGTATCTGTTGCTGCCATTCAAGTGACAGCGAGAGTTCCGGCTCATCGATCAGTACAAGCTTATCCTTTGGGTACAACACGAGCTTTGCGAAAAGAGAAATCATCTGCTTTTCACCAGACGACAAGGCATCCAGCTTGATCTTTCGCTTTCCCGAGAGGCTCTCTACATGCACACTGAGGTTCCGACGATTCAGCCGAAGTTCTTTGTCGTCCGAAAATTTCTTAACGGAGTGCTTGCCCTTTTCCGGCAAAGACGTGCTTCGATCGGGAGACCTTAGATAGCGGTTGCAGCTTGTTACAAAGTCCTCCACGCGAACCTCGATGTAGCGGGTCGCCTGAATTACGCGGTTCAGCTTGCTCAAGAAGTAAATCAAGAATCGGTTTGAGGCATCAGGTATGCCTTCACCCGTGTAAATCTTATCGATATTTGGGACTGAAATATCCCTGGAATTGAACGACCGTTTGCCTTCTTTCAATCGTGAGAAGAATAGCTCCAGTTCCTCCTTATCAGGAATCTGGTAGGTGGCTGGTGTTTCTCTCTCGAACGTACCATCGATAAGCTCGTTGATGATGTTCGCGCTGATCTCGCGGTAGCCCTGGTTTGATTCAAATAGGATCGTTTGATTAAGAGACGCTAGGTGCTCTGAGATGTCGCTCAGGCCGAACTGTATGTCACCGGAGAAGAGACCTGAACTGGCAATTCTGAAGGGCTTCTTCCCGCGGGACTTTACCTCGCCCTGCTCCATAGGGAGCTCCACTCGTCGGTAGGTAGGAAGGTAAACGATCTCGAAGCCGTCTAGCCTTGTTCGCAGGGTCCTGAAGATAGTTTCGATATTTGGGCTTTGCACGACACCGACCGATGCAGCCTTCTCCAAGTAGTCGAAGATTGCTTTTCGGTTGTAATTCATTCCGATGTATAGCCGCTCCAAGACTTGGTGGTTCCGGATCGGTAACGTCTGCTCTCGGAGGTTTTCTTGATAATCCTCGATAAGATAGCTGTGGAGAAGTGCAGGATCTAAGTCCTGTGAGGCAGCCATCGCTCGAAACGAGGGTTCCGAGGGAAGAGCCGTGTAGGCCACGACTTCTTCCTTGCTTAAAACCAGCTCCTCAGAACCTCGGAGTTTGCATCTAATGGTGTTGAACTCTAGGTCTTTCAGTCTCCCGAGTTGTGCTCTTAAGAAAGCGTCGAGGGCACCCAGAAGCGTGGTTTTTCCCGACCCGTTCTTTGCTATGAGAATGGTCGCCGCATATTGAGAAGAAAGAGAGATGGTACGATAGCCATATAGCCCTTCGATCTCGAAGCTTTCTACAAGTGCTGGCTGAGATCCACGCTCGTACGCGATCTCGTCGAAACGATCTTTTTCGTCCAATCTTTTGCCCCCACTATAGCAGCCAAATTTCCGCAATTTATAGCTGACCTCGTCAAGATACAATTAATTCACTGAGGTGAAACGTTTGGATCTCCGAGAGATGAACTACCTACGATTGGCTATAGCCGAAGCGCTGAGCAACTGGCTTGCATAACCTGATAGCGACGCAGGATACGCACGGCGACTACCGCTGGATGCCTCAAATCCACAAGTCTCCGAGAGACGTTTGAAACCAAGCCCTGAAAATCGGTTTTTCCGGAACCTCGTGTCAAAATTCCGAAAAGTCGCGTCCGGCTACATCGAGCGTCGCAAGAAATACATGGCCCGCAAAAATGTCCCACCTTTATCGAACGGAAAATCCAGTGGGACAAAAAGAGGAAAGAATGATGGAAAATCAAAAGTACAGGAAGGAAATGGTGGGCCCGGAGGGACTCGAACCCCCAACCAAGCGGTTATGAGCCGCCGGCTCTAACCATTGAGCTACAGGCCCCTGCCGATGGCAGAGATGGGGTGCAATGGTTCACCGCATCTTGAGCCCGCTCTAACGCAATTCGTCATCGGTCACAAGCCGTTGCCGCAATAGCTTCACAATGCACAGTCAGTTAAGTGGACTATGTGTCGTAGAGACTCAGAACTGCAGGCCGTTTGCCGTGCGTCCGACTGACCGGAGGCGCTGAGTGCGGCGAACCAAAGATTACAGCAAGGAAGCACCATGAACTCCATTTCTCGTTTTGCCTGCGTCGCGTTGGTTGCGCCGTCCGTCCTTGTCGGCGCAAGTTCGAGTGCCGTCCTTGCCCAGGATAACCAGACCCGCGAACCGCAGATCAACGTTTCGGGCGAAGGCGAGGTCGCGATCAAGCCGGATATCGCCATCCTGTCCCTGACCGTGCTGCGCGAGGCCGAGACGGCCGAGGCGGCGCTGACCGCCAACAGCGCGGCCATGCGCAATGTCGTCGGCGCATTGCGCGAGCAGGGCGTCGAGGAACGGGACATCCAGACCAGCCAGTTCCAGATCTTTCCGCGCTACAACCGCACCGAAAACAAGGATGGGCAGACGGAAACCGGCGAAATCGTCGGCTATGAGGTCAGCAATGCCCTGACGGTGAGGGTACGCGACCTGCCGAAGCTCGGCGCGCTGCTCGACCAGTCGGTCAAGCTCGGCGTCAACAAGGGCGGGCAGATCAGCTTCTCCAACGACAATCCGGAAGCGGCACTGACCGAGGCGCGGAAGAAGGCGGTGGCCGAGGCTCTCGCCAAGGCGAAGACGCTGACGGAGGCCGCCAATGTCAAGCTCGGCCGCATCATCGAGATGAGCGAGAACTCGGTTCGCCCGATGGCGCAGCCGATGATGCGCATGGCCGCCAAGGAAGCAGATTCAGTGCCGTTCGCGACCGGCGAAAACACCTACAGCGTCACGGTCAACGTCACCTTCTCGCTGCAGCAGTAAAGCATTCTCCCAGGACGATAAAAGAAGAGCCCGGCCATAGCGATGGCCGGGCTCTTCTGTTTCAGGACGGGACTTTGAGCCGCACTCCGGAGCTGTTTCGCTTCTCGAATCGTTAAACGGCTCCAGTCCTTTGATTTTGCGCAGGTCCGGATGCGAAACCGCTGCGCACCTCTACCGGAACTCCTCTAGCGGCGGATGACCGGGCAGCCTCGTTCATTGGCGAAGACGATACGGTCGCGGCCGTGCCAGCCGCGGCCGGCAACGACGACCGCGCGGCGCGAAACGTCGACGACGCGGGCGCGGCGCAGGCCCATGCGCGAGGCCTTGTCCTCGGCGCGCCACGGCGAGCAGCCGGGACGACCATGGTGACGGTCATGACGGCGGCCGTGGTGGCGATCCCAGCCGCGGTCACGGTCGTTATGCTGTACATACATGCCGAAGCGGGGTTCCGATGCGGCGGCGGTATTGACGGTGGCCGACAGTCCGGTCAGGGCGATGATTGCCGCCAGCCCGAGCTTGGCTCCGATCCTTGCGATGAGATTGGTCATTGGATGATCCTCCGTTTGCTGCAGGCTTTTTCTCTTCGCCACTCCGGCGACGATCGAAAGCTAGTCGCCGCCACCTGAACGGCTGCCCAAGGGTGCGTTCAGCCGGAGTTCATCGCGGGATCGATGCATGGATCAGGCAGCAAGGGGATCATGCGGAGAGGTGCAGCACGATCTCGCGGCGGTGAGGGCGGTCGCGATGTTCGAAGAGGTAGATGCCCTGCCATGTCCCGAGCGCCAGCCGGCCGTTTGTGACGGGAATACCGATGGAAACGGCGGTGAGGGCTGCCTTGATATGGGCGGGCATGTCGTCGGCGCCTTCGGCTGTGTGAACGACCCAGCTCATGTCCGGATGGCTCGATGGGGGCACGAGGCGGCTGAAGAAGGCCTTCAGGTCCCGCTGGACATCGGGATCCGCATTCTCCTGGATCAGCAGCGAGCACGACGTGTGCCGCACGAAGACGGTCAGTAGGCCTTCGCCGACAGACTGGCTGCGGACGAAGGCTTCGGCGCCGTCGGTGAATTCGTAGAGGCCCTGGCCGTGCGTGGAAAGGGACAGGACGGTCTGGGGCATCTGCATTTCCTTTTGTCGATATCGGCCGGCCGGGCGTGGCGCGCGCCGATCAGTGAGCCGGGCCGCCGCCGCCCTTGAGATCGACTTTTCTGAGGATCAGTGCAAGGGGGATGGCACAGGCGGCCATGATCGCCAGGACGTGAAAGACGTCAATATAGGCGAGATAACTCGCCTGTTCCTGGACCTGGCTGCCGATATAGCCCATTGCCTGGTTCTGCGCATCGACGGCGTTTGCGCCACGTTCGGTGAAGAACTGCTGCAGGTTTCGCAGAGTCTCGATATAGCTCGGATCGGACGGAACGACATTTTCGACAAGGCGGCTCTGGTGCCATTGCTCACGATGAGCAAGCACGTTTGACGCAATCGAGACGCCGATCGATCCGCCGGTATTGCGGGCCGCGTTGATCAGGGCCGATGCCTGGTCGGTCTGGTCGGGGCGCAGGCCGTAGTAGGATGCGGCGGTAATCGGGATAAAGATCAGCGGCAGGCCGAGGCCGAGATAAAGGCGTGAGGTGACGAAGAAGCCGAAATTGAGATCCGGGTTCAGGCGCGTCATGTCGTACATGGCAAGCGCGATGATGCCGGCGCCGATGGCGATCAGGTATCTCGGCTGGAAGATCGAGGTCAGCTGGCCGACCATGAACATCATGAACATGGTGACGAGGCCGCCGGGCGACAGAGCAAGGCCCGCCCAGGTAGCGGTGTAGCCATAGTTTTCCTGCAGGACCTGCGGCACGAACTGCGTCGTGGCGATGAGGATCGCGCCGGTCGCAAGCATGACGATCATGCAGGAAGCGAACTGGCGGGTGGCCATGAGGCGCAGGTCGACGGCCGGGTTCTTCTTCGTCAGGAGCCAGGGGATGGAAGCGATCAGCGCCACGACGCAGATTGTCGTCGCAACGATGATGAAGGTCGAATCGAACCAGTCTTCGGTCTGACCCCGATCGAGAACGAGTTCCAGCGCGCCGAGGAAGGTGGCGACAAGCCCGAAGCCGATGACATCGAACCGCACGCCGTTCCGGCGCATCTCGTCGCGCTTCTTCTGCGCGTCGTCGGATTCCTGCACGAGGAAATAGACCAGGGCAAAGGCGAAGATGCCGACCGGGCCATTGATGAGAAAACACCAGTGCCAGGAGAGATTGTCGGAAAGCCAGCCGCCCAATGTCGGCCCGATGACCGGGGCGACGACGACCGCGACCCCGAAAATGGCGAAGGCCTGACCGCGTTTGTGCGGAGGGAAGGCGTCGGTAAGGATCGATTGCGAAACCGGCACCATGCCGCCGCCGGCAAATCCCTGGATCATGCGGAAGACGAGGAGCGAGGGGAGGTCCCAGGCGAGGCCGCACAGGACGGAGGAGAGGGTGAAGACGGCAAGGCAGAGGAGGTAGAAACGCTTGCGGCCGTATCTTTGGGCGATGAAGCTTGAGGCGATCAGGGCAATGGCATTGGAGACGAGATAGGTCGTCACCACCCAGGAGGCCTCGTCGGAACTGATCGCGAGGCCGCCTGAGATGTAGCGCAAGGCGACATTGGCGATCGTGGTGTCCAGCACCTCCATGAAGACGGCGACCGCAACGACGATCGCAACCAGCCATGGATTGGTGGCCCGGCGCTCGCCCGAACGGGCGCCGCCGTCACTTGCCTCAGCGACTGCCATGTCAGTTCCTCGGGCGCACTGTCACAGTCGGGACGACCGACATGCCGGGACCGATCGAGACATCCTTCGGCCATTGATCGACCTCGATCTTCACCGGCACGCGTTGGGTCACCTTCACGTAGTTGCCGGTGGCGTTCTGGGCCGGCAGGAGTGAGAAGGCTGTGCCGGAGCCCGGCTGGACGGATGCGACCTTGCCATGCAGTTCGTGATCGGGATAGGCGTCGATCACCAGATCGACCGGCTGGCCGGGGCGCATGTCGGCGAGCTGGGTTTCCTTGAAATTGGCGGTTACCCATATATCGTCCGGAACGAACATGGCGACTGCCTGGCCTTCCTGGATGAACTGGCCCTTGGCGCCGCTCAGCCTCACGACGCGGCCCGGCTGAGCCGTGGTGATGGTCGTATAGCCGACGTTCTGCACGGCGGTTTCCCGCTGCGCCTCGGCCTGCTTTAGACTGGCCTCCGCGCTGGTCTTCTGCGCTTCGGCGGCACTCTGGTTCTTCATCGCGGAGGTAATGCTGGTGCCGGACTGGCTGTAGCTCGCCTGGGCCTGCCTGAGGTTGGATTCGGCCTGCTGCGATGTCTGCAGACTGCCTGCACCGCCCTGGACCAGTTCGCGCTGGCGCGTGGCCTCGTCCTTGGCGAATTGCAGCGCCGCACCCGCCGAAAGCTGCTGGGCCTGCGCTTCCTCGACCGATGCCTTGGCGACCTCGATCTGGGCTTCGGCATTGGTGATCGCGGCGCGGGCGGAGTCGACCTGCGCGTCAGCCTGGTCGAGCGCAATCTGGTAATCGCGCGGCTCGATCCTGGCGATCACGGCGCCTGCATCGAAATGCTGGTTGTCTGTCGCAGGTACATCGGCGAGATAGCCGGAAACCTTGGCCGCAACCGAGAAGCTGCGAGCGTCGATAAAGGCATCGTCGGTCGTCTCGTAGGGATGGAAGAAGATCAGCCAGATAAAGTATGCGGCGACGCCGAGCGCTATCAGCAACGCGACGATCAAAGCGATCCAGAGAGGATGGCGCCTGAATATCGAAGCCTTCTCCTCTTTGCCTTTGTCACCGGTTTGATCCCCACCTTCAGAGGGATGGTTTTCCTTTGCCTCGAGATCAGGGGTTTCAGTGTCTTTGGGGGATTGGTTGTCTTTGGAACGGTCCGGACGGGCGCGCTGAGCTTGAGCCACGACATGCCTCTCACGATTGGCTGGAGAAGTCCGGCAAACGCTGCATCGCCGGCTAAAGTTCCACTTCACTTGCTGCAGGTGCGAAATTGACGGAAATCTTGGGAGAGAGGCGAATTTGAAGCTTGTACAATTCTTGTGAGACCGCGCCTGCGTCCTATCTACTCGTCATCATTATTAGCGATGTGAGAGAGCATGCCATTCCATCAGCGCGTCCGTCAGGGGATTATCGACCGGTTCATGACCTTCGAACCGATCGGCCTTATCGCTTTCGCCGTGGTGGCCGGCGGTCTGCTTGCCTTCGTGATGCTGACCGGAGAAGTGCTGGAGGGTGAGACACACGCCTTTGACGAGCGGATATTGCTGAGCTTCCGGCAGGCGACGGACCTTGCCATTCCCGTTGCGCCTTACTGGGTGACGCATGCGGTCGACGACATCACGGCGCTCGGCGGCGTGACGGTACTGTCGCTGATGACGATCCTGGCGACGATCTATCTGCTCCTGTCACGCCAGAAGGCGATTGCGGCCTTCATGTTTCTCTCCGTTGCAGGCGGCTGGCTGCTGAGCAACGCGCTCAAGCTCGGCGTCGGGCGGGCACGGCCGGATATCGTGCCGCATCTCGTGGATGTCAGCGATCTCAGCTTTCCGAGTGGACATGCAATGCTCTCGGCCGTCACATACCTGACGCTGGCTGCCATCCTGTCGCGGGCCGAGCAGTATCGCTCGACGCGGATTTTCCTCATGTCGGTCGGCATTTTCCTGACGCTGATCATTGGCCTGTCGCGCATCTATCTCGGCGTTCACTATCCGACAGATGTGCTCGGCGGTTGGTGTATCGGTGCGGTCTGGGCAACCGGATGCTGGCTGATCGCGCGCCGCTTCATCTCTCGCGAGCCGAAGGGTTCTGTCTCCGTCAAGTGACATTCGGCCGGCAGACGGCGAAGATCCGATAGCCTCCATCCTGCGTATCAAGGGGGAAAGATGGAGAGCTTTATGGACAGACAGACAGGCACGAGGAAGATCGCCTGGTTGACCGGCGCGAGTTCGGGTATCGGCCGCGCCGTCGCATTGAAGCTGGCGGATAACGGCTGGCAGGTGGCGGCGAGCGCGCGTTCGGCCGACAAGCTCTCGACGCTGGCTGCTGAACGCCCCGGCCTGATCCATGCCTATCCGGTGGATGTGACGGATGGGCAGGGGGTGAAGAATGCCGTGAAGACGATCGAGCAGACGCTGGGGCCTATCGATCTCGCACTGTTTTCGGCCGGCAGCTATAAGCGCGAAAGCGCCCGTGAATTTGATGCGGAAGCACTGGCCGAGATGGCGAACCTCAACGTCACGGGGACCGGCAACAGCCTGCAGGCGGTCATGGAACCGATGATCGCCCGCCAAGCAGGGCAGATCGCCGTGATCGCTTCCGTGGCCGGATATCTCGGCCTGCCGGGCGGTGGCTTCTACGGAGCGACCAAGGCGGCGCTGATCAACCTCTGCGAGGCGCTGCGGCCGCAGCTCGAACGGGAAGGGGTCACGCTGCAGCTCATCAGCCCGGGCTTCGTCGATACGCCGCTGACGAAGAAGAACGATTTTCCGATGCCCTTCCTGATCAGCCAGGAGAAGGCAGCAGACGCGATCGTCGCGGGGCTCTCAAGCCGCAGGTTCGAGATCGTCTTTCCTTGGCAGATGGCGGTCCTGATGAAGCTGCTGCAGGCCTTGCCCTATGCGCTGAGCCTCGCGATGACTCGCAGGATGCTGCGAAAGCAGTGACGCGTCATTTCGCCAGCCTGAAGTGCACGACGTCGAGACGGCCGGTGCGGAACCCGGCAGCGCAATATTGCAGGTAATAATGCCACATGCGCGCGAAGCGCTCGTCGAAGCCAAGAGCGGCGATCCTCTGCCAGTTGGCGCGGAAGGCCTTGTCCCACAAGAGCAGCGTATGCTCGTAATCGCGGCCGAAGCAGAAGCGGTCCTCGACGGAAAGCCCGGCGTTCGTCGTGGACCGTTCGAAAGCGGAAATGCTCGGCAGCATGCCGCCGGGAAAGATATAGGCCTGGATGAAATCGGCATGCCTGCGATAATGGGCGAAGCGTTCTTCCGCAATCGAGATCACCTGGATCAGCGCCTGGCCTTTGGGCGCCAGAAGCGATTTCACGCGGTCGAAATAGGTCGGCCAGTTTTCCTCGCCCACGGCCTCGAACATCTCGATCGAGACGACCTTGGTGAATGTGCCCTGGCAATCGCGATAGTCCTGCAGGCGGATATCGGCGCGCTCGGCAAGGCCTGAGCGCTCCAGCCGGTCCTTTGCAAAGGTCGCCTGTTCCTTCGACAGGGTGAGGCAGGTGACGCGGCAGCCGGTCGAGCGGATCGCCTCTTCGGCGAAACCTCCCCAACCGCAGCCGATTTCCAGGACGTGGTCGTCCTTGCCGATATTCAGTTCCGCGATGATCCGGCGATATTTGGCGGCCTGCGCATCGACGAGGCTTTGACGCGGGTCCTCGAAAAGCGCGGAGGAGTAGGTCATCGTTTCGTCCAGCCACAGGCGGTAGAACTCGTTGCCGAGATCGTAGTGGAAAGCGATGTTGCGGCGGCTGCCGGCCCGGGAATTGCGGTTCAGGCGGTGGCGGAACCGGGCGAGAAGGGCTGCGACCGGGCTTGCCGCCATGATGCCCGCCCAGCGCGCCTCATTGGCGATGGCAAGATCCATGACGTCGCCGAGATCAGGTGTGTCCCATTCGCCCTCGAGATAGGAGGTGGCGAAGCCAAGGCTTCCGCCGCTCATCAGCCGGCGCAGCGGGCGCATGGTCTTGAACTGGATCGATGCCGAAGGACCGCTTTCCTCTCCATGGATGCGGATTTCGCGCCCGCTGGGAAATCGGAGCGTCAGCTGGCCGCGGGCGAGCTTCTGCGCCCAGCGGCAGGCAATCCGCTCAGAAAGCGACAGGGACGGCAAGGGCATCTGCACGTTGTTGTCGATATCCGACATCAATGGGTCTCCGTACCATGGGGATTGGCGACGATCGTGGTGGCGCGAGGCTGGGCAGCCTTCGTGTGGCGATGGACGGGTACACGCTTCAGCCAGAGGCGAATGGCTTCCCAATGGATCGCCGCGGTCACCTTCAGCGTCATCAGCGGGTATCTGACGAAGGCAAGCGCAAGACCCCGGTCCGTCAGGGGCGCGCGGTCACCCTGGAACATCGCGTAAAGCAGCATGCCTTCGCGATCGGATTCCTTGATTGCGATGCGCACCTTGTCGGCGGGTACCCGCACGGTGAAATCGTAACGGCAGTCCATCGGCACGAAGGGCGATACGTAGAGGTCCTTGTCGCAGGAATGGCTGATGTGGCCGTCGTCCTGGCCGCCGACCGGGATGATGTAGGCGCGCCGTTCGTGAAAGGTGTTGCAGACCTCGTAGATGACGGCCCGCAGCGCATCGTCCGTGCCATAGCAGAAATAGACTGTGAGCGGATTGAAGACATAACCGAAGATGCGCGGATAGCAGAGGACCCTTGTCCGCAGTCCGTCTGTGGCGATGCCCGCGCTTTCCAATTGGCTCGCGACCCATTCCCGCAGGCCCTTGTCCGACCCGTCTCCATGGTCCTTTTCCCAGAAGCTGAACAGGCCGCGGCGATTGGCGGAAAACAGGCGAAGCTTCCGGTCCAGCCCCGGCAGTTCGTCGAGATCCAGCAGAAGCGAGAAGACGTTGTAGCGCAGGCTGTGCTGCCTTGGCCGCAGCCTGGTGTGGACGACAGCGCCGGCATAGATGCTCGACGCGGCGGGTGGAGCGCTTGCAGTCATTCGGCGGCTTCCTGAAAGACGGGGATCGGTATCCTGCCGGATTCGTTTTCGACCTTCCACGGACGGCGAACGCCGCCAAGGGCCTCGGCAACCGCAAGTCCCGACTGCAGGCCGTCTTCATGAAAGCCGCTGCCGAAATAGGCGCCGCAGAACCAGGTGCGATTTTTCCCCTGGAGTTCCCAGAGATGCTGCTGCGCCTTCAGGGCAGCGCTGTCGAACCGGGGATGGGTGTAGTCGTAGCTGCCATGGATCGAGCCCGGCTCGAGTGGCCTGCCCGGGTTCAGCGTCAGGAAGAGCGGCGAGGGCGTATCAAGCTGCTGCAGCCGGTTCATCCAGTAGGTGACGCAGAGAGGCTGCCCGGCCGACTTGCCGCCGCTCATGTAGTTCCAGCTCGACCACACCCGTCTGCGCCTGGGCATCATCGCGGCATCGCTGTGGAGCACGGCCGTGTTGGCGGTGTAGCCGAACGCGCCAAGCAGTTCCCGTTCCTGCTCGCCTGCGTCGGAGAGCATGGCGAGGGCCTCATCGGCATGGGCGGCGATCACGACATCGTCGAAGAAATCCGACTGGCCGGCGGCATCGGTGACGACGACGCCGTTTGCAGCGCGGCGGATGGAGGTGACCGGGGTACTGAGCCTGATTTTGCCGCCGAAGTCGGCTGCGATGCGCGTCACATATTCCCGGCTGCCGCCGTCGACCGTGCGCCATTGCGGCCGACCGGACAGGAGAAGAAGGCCGTGATTGACGAAGAAGCGCAGGAAGGCCTGCAGCGGGTAGTCATTCATGTCCCTGGCCGTTGTGGACCAGATCGCGGCGCCCATCGGGATCAAGTGATCGTTGATGAAGGGCTCGGAATAACCTGCCTGGCGCAGGTATTCACCCAGCGTCACGTCTTCGAACTCCGCACGGCCGACCAAGGCAGGGGCGCGCTTGTAGAACCTGAAGACGTCGCGGAGCATGGTCCAGAAACGCGGGCGCAGGATATTGCGCTTCTGGCCAAGCAGTCCGCCGAGGCCGGTCCCGCTATATTCGAAATCGCCGCCTTCCATCGATGCCGAAAATGACATGTCGGAAGCGACCGTCGGGACCTTCAGATGTTCGAACAGGGCCACGAGGTTCGGGTAGTTGAGGTCATTATAGACGATGAAGCCGGTATCGACCGGGATGCTGCGGTCGCCCATCTCGACGGTGACCGTATGGGCGTGCCCGCCGAGCCTCGGGGAGGCTTCGTAGACGGTCACATCACGGTGCCGGGAGAGAAGCCATGCCGCCGACAGGCCGCTGATGCCGGAGCCGATCACGGCTACCCTTACCCCGTCCTGTCTGGCGTCCCGCGTCAAAGTCCTCATCCAAGTATCCTCTTGTCAGGCTTCATGCTCATCGTCTGCAATCCAATACGAGACAGCGCGGTGATCGGATCTGCGACGGTCATGCGATTTTTTTAGAAAGCGGCGTGATCCATCTTCCGGCGCTCGCCGTAATGCTTGCCATGAACCTGAGCATTCCTATCTCGGCAGAGACGTGCCACAACAGACCAATGGTTGCCGCAAGGCTGACCAGACGGGCAGCGCATGGGTTCAGGATGACCAATAAGAACTCCGACGGTTTGGCGCCGGGCGACCTCTCGCAAGCCGAGATGGTCCGGTTGCTGGCAATTGTCGGTCGAGACAGGAATGCCGATGCATTCGAGGCGGTGTTCCGCTTCTATGCGCCACGTATCCGAACCTTCATGGCAGTGAAGACGCAGGACAAGCAGGCGGCCGAAGAGCTGATGCAGGAAACGATGACGGCCGTGTGGAACAAGGCGGCGCAGTTCGATCCGGCGCGCGGCAATGTCTCGGCATGGATCTACACGATTGCGCGAAATATAAGGATAGACGCCTATCGCCGTCGCCGGCCGGAGATCGATGTGAACGATCCGGCTTTCGTGCCCGATGATGTTGCCGGCGCCGACCAGGATTTCCAGCAGCTCCAGGAGGCGCAACTGCTTCGCGGCGCGATGGCGACGCTGCCGGACGAGCAAGTCGATGTCCTGCGGCGGGCGTTTTTCGACGAGGAATCCCATTCGACCATCGCACGTGACCTCGGCGTGCCGCTCGGGACTGTCAAGTCGCGCATCCGTCTGGCCTTTGCGAAGCTGCGATCAGCACTGGACGGCCAGCTATGAGCATCAAGCACCACATCAGCGACGATTTTCTGATCGACTACGCATCCGGCAGCCTCGCGGAGGGATGGAGCCTCGCGGTCGCGAGCCATCTGGCGCTCTGCCCCGAATGTCGTCGCCGGCTGGCAATCATGGAAGGTGCCGCCGGCGCGCTTCTGGACAAGGCCGAGCAGAACGGAAGCGAGGACCAGGCGTGGTCGCGCTTCAAGGCGCGCACGGCGGATATCAGGGTCGAGGAGGTCAAGCCCGGACAGGCGGCGTCCCGTCCGGCAACGGCTGTGCTTCCGGAGCCGCTACGTTCCTATGTCGGGGGAGATCTTGCCGACCTGAAATGGCGGGCGCTTGGCCGTGGCGCCTATCAGATCCTGATCGATACCAAGGACAAGGAAACGCAGGTGCGCCTGCTTCGTATTCCGGCCGGTAAGCCGGTGCCGGAACATACCCATGAGGGCCGCGAGCTGACACTGGTTTTGGCCGGCAGTTTCCGCGATGGCGATGATCTCTTCGCCCGCGGAGACCTCGAAGAGGCCGATGGCGATCTCCTTCATACGCCGACCGCAACGGAAGGCGAGGACTGTATCTGCCTCGCCGTGACCGAAGCGCCGCTCAAATTTTCGAGCTGGATCGTTCGCCTCGTCCAGCCGATCCTGAAGATCTAGGCCGACGCAGCAAGCCCCGAAGGGAGGAGCCGATGACTTATGTAATCGCCTATGTCGCAACGACAGTCGCCTTCCTCGGGCTCGACTTCCTCTGGCTCGGGACGGTCGCAACCGGCTTCTACAAGAGCCGGTTGGGCGACATGCTTCTGAACCAGCCCAATTTCGTTGCAGCCGGTGTCTTCTATCTCTTCTATGTCGCAGGGATCGTCTATTTTGCGGTGCAGCCGGCGCTGGTCTCAGGCAACTGGACCACGGCGGCAATCGCTGGCGCCATACTTGGGTTCATCGCCTATGGCACCTACGACATGACCAATCTGGCAACGCTGAAAAACTGGTCGCCGGCCGTCAGCGCCGTCGACATGGCCTGGGGCACGGTGCTTACGTCGTTTTCGGCAGTGGTCGGCTATTTCGTCACGCAGAAGCTGTCGGGCTCGATCTAAGCGCAGGCCGCCGGCAAGGCTGCTCAGACATCGTCGCGAACGCCGAAGGTTTCCCGCATCAGGCGGTCGAGTTTCTGGGCATTCCAAGGCTTCGGGAGCAGGGCCATGCCCTCCAGCCTGTCCTTCATTTCCGGAATCTCGCCATAGCCGCTGCAGACAATGACAGGCACGGAGTGCTGCCGCAGCATCTCGATGACGGGAAATGACAGCTCGCCCTGAAGGTTGAGGTCGACGATGGCCCCCGCTAGTTCGTTGCGGGGGATGGCATCCATGGCGTCGGTGATTCGTCCGAATGGCCCGACGATCTTGTGGCCCGTCTTCAAGAGGTGATCCTCGATATCCATCGCGAGAAGCAGATCGTCCTCCAAAAGGAGGATAGTCGGGCAGTCATTCAGAAATTCAGCTTCGGACATTTCACCATATCAACGCAAATCACAGGCCGGGGCAAGATGGCGTCCCGGCCTCATATTTCAAGTCATCGCTAAACTATCGCCAGTGTGTCACCAGTTTCTGAACCTGTGACACGTTTTGCTCGATCAGAGGTGGAGATGCTTGCGCGGGTCTCCCCCCGCAGCCTTCGGCGAACTCTCCAAGAAAGCGGCCAGATCGGGATCCGGCTTTTCGGGCAGGACGAGCCTGATGCTGACCAGCAGATCCCCATAGTTGCCGCCAGCCGTTGGGACGCCCTTGCCTTTCACGCGCAGGACCGTGCCGGCATTGGTATTGGGCTTCAGCGACAGGTTCACGTATCCCGTGGGCGTCGGGACCTTGACCTTGGCGCCGAGCACGGCCTCACGGATCGTGACGGGCACTTCGATGCGGATATTGTCGCCATCCCGCACGAAGAACGGATGCGGTTTCACGCGGACCTCGATCAGCGCATCGCCATTCGGCACGTTGCCGGATGCCTTTGCGCCCTTGCCGCGCAGGCGCAGAATCTGTCCGTCCTGCGTTCCGGCGGGGATCTTCACGTCCAAGCTGGCGCCCGGACCGAGCGAGACCGCGGTCGATGTGCCGTTGACGGCGTCGAGAAAGCCGATCTCCATCGTGTAGCGGGCGTCCGCGCCCTTCGTTTCGCCCTGGGATCTGAACTGCGAGGCGCCGCCACCGCGGCGTGACATGAAGCTCGCGAAAATATCCTCGAATCCACCGAACTGCTCGCGTCCGAATTGCTGGCCACCGAAATGCCTGGCGAAGTCGGCCTCGTCGAAATAGATCTCTTCGCCGGCGTCGGCATACTGGCGGTATTGCGGATGGGGCGCGCGCTCCGTGCCGTTGATGTCGATCTCGCCCCGGTCGAAGCGGGCGCGCTTGTCGGGATCGCCCAGGACTTCGTTGGCAGCGGAGATCTCTTTGAACAGATCTTCGGCCTTGGTGTCACCGGGATTGAGATCGGGGTGGTGCTTCTTGGCGAGTTTGCGGAATGCGTTCTGGATGTCCTTTTGCGAGGCATCCCGCTTCACGCCCAGTATTTCATACGGATCCTGTCTCATCATAACCTCCAGACGCGATACTCGACACCGGAGTTACGCGCCTGTCTTGCCGGGATTCAAACCGGGCCGGCGCGGTTTCCGGTCGCTCAGTCGCCGCACTGAGAGCGCTTGGGTCATAGGAATAGGACGGCGCACGCAATGCGCGAGCGTTACAGGCTTTCGATAGCCTCGCCGTGCCATATCCTCATCAAGCAACATGGTCAGAAAAAGCGGCTCTCTAAACTTGCCGATCCTCTATCGGGCAACCGGCACACAGCAGGTGGGAACTGGCGGGGCTAAGTTCAAGTGAAAGGGAACCAGCTCTCTGCTCTGGCCGTTTGGATTCCTCTGTCCTGGCTCATGTGGCGCCAGCTGACGCAACTCAAGATGGAGGATCACGATGAAGAATCGCAACAAGTTACTCGCGCTTCTTGCTCCCGAGGACTATGCGTTGCTGGAACCGGCATTGGAGCAGATCGACCTTCCGCAAGGTTTCGTGCTGTCGGCCCCTGGCGAGCCTTTCGAATATTGCTATTTCCCCTTCTGCGGGGTGGTGTCGACCGTGGTCGTCTCGCCTTCCGGCAAACGGAGCGAGATCGGCCTTTTGGGACGCGAGGGTGTCTCACCTGCATCCGTCGCCCTTGGTGCGTCTGACACGCCTTATTTCGTCGTTATGCAAGTGCCTGGTCATGGTGTCCGCGTGCCGATCAAGCACATGTGGAAGCTCATCGAAAAATCGCCGGGCATCAGGCGCCTGCTGACGCAGTGGGCCCATGTGGCGATGAGCCAATCGTCGTTCACAGCGCTCTCCAATGCCATTCACTCCGTCGACGAACGTCTGGCGCGCTGGATCCTGATGTGCCACGACCGCGTCGATGGTGACGAGATCGATCTAACCCACGAATTCCTGGCAATCATGCTGTCTGTGCGCAGGCCGAGCGTCACCGTGGCGCTTCATGTGCTGGAAGGCAAGCACTTGGTCAACTCCCATCGTGGCACCGTCGTGGTGAGAGATAGGCAGGCTTTGGAAAAGTTTGCGGCCGATTCCTATGGTGGAAGTGAACGGGAATACGACCGGCTGTTCGGCGCCAGCGGGAAGACGCATTTCAAGGCAGCAGGTTAGGGGAGGCGCTCTTCGCAGATTGTTCTGACCAAGGTTTGCAAACGCTTGATCCGCTCCGTTACCCATGCCAACTCTTCTTGAGTAATTTCGTAGTGTGGAGAATAGCGGGCGTCGACATAGGCCCGATCAAGTCGCTCGAAACTCTTGCGCGCAAACTTCGTGTCGCGCGGCCAGATCTCTATCAGTCGCAGCTCCATCCCTTCCGCTGCCGAACGCAGCGATTTTAGCCGATGGGATTTCGGGCTGTAGAGCGTCGATGTGAGCAGGAAGCAATGGTAGGCCCGTTCTGTTGCCTGATGCAGCATGAAAGCGGCATCTCGCCACCTGCCTGACGCTAGACCAAACTCAGCGAAGGCCATTGCGTCTTGGGAAAGCGGGTACCATTGATCAAAATATGCTTTCGCCTCCGATTTAGCTTCCTCTTGAGTTAACGGTCTAGGCTCTGCGAAAGTATGGCCTTCCTTCTCGTAAAGCACTTTGCCGTCGCGCACTATGTCGATGAAAAACGGGCGCCCCTTGGACAGCCGGCTGTTGACCTCCTGCAGATCATGGACGATCACATTGACCGGTGTCTCGATCGTTTTGGTGATCGTCATTTCCCGTAAAAAGCGGTCTGATATATCGAACCAAAGTTCGTTGCCCTCGGCCACGCTGTGGATGTTGACGACGACTAAAATGTCGTAGTCGGAGCGATAGCCGCTCTCGCGGTCCTCGACCCAGTCGCCGCGGGCGTAAGATCCAAACAGGATGACCTTGAGGATTTTGCCAGCCCGCTTTTTCTCCGAAAGCTTGGTCTGTTGTGCCGCTTCGAATTCTTCGAAGATGATCTTCAAGACATGTGCAAGCTCGCGCTGCTTGCGTTGGGGAAGATGGCTGATTTCGGGAAAATCATCGGTCATGAAACAATCGTCTTCTAGGTCTGCGGCGCCAACGTTAATAACGCCGGCTTCTATATCAACAATCCATCCAGCTTTCATCGCACAGCTCCTTGGCGTCAAGGCATTTGGTTATGCTAGCGTTCGTAGTCATCTCGTCCGGCGGAGCGACTTCGGGCCACGGATGACCGCTGTTGCGAACGCTCTTGCGGCGGATTGCGGATGATCTCGGTATCAGGGCGCTGTTGAGCGGCTGGCCCCGATGGCTCGCGCCGTTCGGACAGATCGACGCGACCAGCCGATCGTTCTGGTTCGCGAGCCTCGGCCTGTGCGGAAGGACTCAACCCATCGGTGATCTTGCCCATGCGCACCAATTGAGCCTCCAAACGCATCCTGGCATCGCGCCGCACCACATCGACCTCGAAAGCATCTCGCTTGGGCGCTCGTGTTGCTGCTCTGGCTTCTCTGAGGGCGGCGGCCAGCGACGAGATCATAGATAGAAGACCGCCGGAGCTCTCCGATTCGATGCCTCGTGTCTCGCTCTTGTCAGGCGCTTCTTTGTCGCTTCGATCTTTGACCGGCTTTGGTGAACTGGGAAGGGCGGCAAGGCGCGGGCTTCGGTCTCCGGCGACACCGGCCCTTTTTCGGGCGTGTGGCTGCGTCTCCGACACCAAGGGCCGCTCCTGGGAGCGTGCTGTCCATGAGACTGCAGGAGCTTGGCCCGCAGGGAACCGGGCTGTCGCTGCTGGGACCCCTGAGGCCTCGGCACCATCCCTGTTCGCCAGACGATCAGCTTCGTCAAAGCGGCCCAGCATTTTTGTTGCATAGCTTCTGACTTTTGCGCTGTACTGGGGGCGTGTCAATTCCTCCCATGTTTGCCGGGCCATCTTCGCTTTAGCTGCGCCAGCGTCGCTTGCCGCCGCGACTGGCCGGTCGGACCGTTTGGCTTCATATCTGCGTTGGGCAGCGGCACTTGTCCCTTCATGCTCGGTGCGTCCCACGAAGCTGATTGGCCGTACCTGTCTGTAGGTGTAGGCGCGCGATGAAGCAGTGTCCTCTCGCGCAGTCATTTGCATGTTTAGTCCGTACCCTCGGGCGCACTCGGCAAAGGTCTCACGCCAACGGGTCAGGTCCGTCACCCAAACCTTTAGCGTGTCACCGAAAATCGAACGTGTCGCAATAATCGCGTGGGCATGGAGATGTGGGCGTTTTCCACCATGTGCCTGTGGTTTCGGGTCGTCGTGGGGATCGTGGATCGCAAACACGTAGCGATGGCCCTTGTACTCACGTGAGAGGAATTCTCGGACAGCACCTTGAAACTGAAGCGCCTCTTGTTGCTTACCCGCTGATATCACCAAATGCATGGTGTCACGCGGCGCACGACTGGCAAGCATTGGTCGCCATTCTCTTTGAACCAGTTCAGTGGCAGCTTTGCGCGTCAGAACAGAATTGCCTATTCCATCCTGGACCATGTTTGGGTATCGGGTCACCAATTGGCGAAGTTTTGCGGCGCCCCAGCTTGTACCGTGCCCAAAATCCGTAAAGCCGAAATCGACCTGGCTTATGTTCGCCTGGTTGAGGTGTTGAAGTTTTTCCGTGATGATCGCAGCTGTTTCAACATCAGGAGACATTCTTCCGCTTCCAGCTGAATGGAGAACGACAACCCCTTCGGCATGCACACTTTGTCCACTTGGTCTTGCCGCAATGGCAAAAGGGCGTCCCGCTGCAATCTCCTTGAAAAGCTCCTCGGCGCCAGGCTTTAGAGGGCCTGCCTTGTAGACGACATCCAAGGTGAATGTGGCGAGATCGGCGGTGCGCGACCGCGACGGCATGTGCTCCCTCCATTCGGTTGCAACCTCATTCACTGTCGAGGGTCCAACGAGGACCTCAGCGCGATTGTTCTCAATTTTTGTCGTGCCGTCTCTGGAGATATAAGAGACCAGATTGCTTGCGCCACGTTCATCTCCGAAGCCTATGACTTTAACAATCGCTGGCTGAGCCCCATTCGCCAAGCCTAGGAGCCGGCTCCGTAACCGTGGTACGGCGGTGTCGCTGAGTTCCTGCCTACTCTGCTGCGAGTTCGACGCATTTTTTGTGAACTGGCCCTGCCTCCTGGCTTGCCGCCACAGGTTTGCCACCGCACCTGGCGGTCGGCTCCGCTGATCATCCAGTAAGCGGTGACGGCGTCTTTTCCAGTCCTCTTCATCTCTTGGCATTACGTGGTGCCCGCACTTTTGAACGACTAGCGATCAGGCACCCGCTCAGTTCCTGGCAAAGATCGCCAAGCGCTCGTTCCATCGTCACTATATCATTCCTCAACGCCTCCTTGGCGCCGGGGATGCCTTTGTTCAAAGCGCGAATGTCATCGCCGATATCGAGGCCAGAGTTTTTAATTTCGCTCATCAAATGTGCGATGATCAACAGATCGTCTTCGGAGAAAAATGGTCTCACTTGCGCCCGCTCTAAGGACGCCATTCTCATGAAACCGGACACGCTCATCTGATGCGACGACGCGAATTCCTTAATCCTCGCGAGTTCCGTCTCGGTGGTGTTCACACAGATGTTTCTAGTTTTCCTGTTTTGCACGATCGCCTCCGTTGTCAGACTGAGGCCGACTGCACGGCCTAGCAACGACGAGTTTAGGATATCTCTCCAAGCGTGCAATCTATAGTTGAGAGGAACCTGTAATATATTGTTTCTATATTTTGCAATCGATCTGCATCATCTGCTGCGGGAAGTGACAAATGCAGCGTACTGGACATACGCCTGAGCGGTGCTGCCGGGCAACAAGGGGGCTGATGTCAGATCAACCTGGTGCGTACGTTGAACCGTAGGCAAAAGTCGTGGGAGTTAGGCAAGCCCGAGTTTCTTCTTAATCAATGATGCAAGAATTGCGGGGTCGACCGGCTTGCTCACCCACTCAGAAGCGGCAAACAGGCCGTCGTCCCATTCGGGCGGCTTCTCGCTGCCGGTATAGATCAGGAAGGGCGTGCCGGCTTGTTTCAGATGTTCAAGGACCGGACGGCTGTCGCCATCATCAAGATAGAGATCGAGAAGTACAAAATCAGGTGCAAATTCGCCGAGCCACGCCGAAGCTTCCTTCTGAGAGCGCAGAGTGACGATGTTGCGAAAACCATTCTCGGAAAGGGATTCTTCCACATCCAGCGAAATCAGCGGCTGGTCTTCGAGCAGCAATATAAGCTTATCGGACAAATCGAATCCCTGGCGATACAAGATGCTGATAAAATAGCGGGATTACGTGCGTACGTATCCCTTTGTCTGATACCGTACCGAGCCCCGCCGCTGGGTTGTCTCGCGAATTTTCTGGTCATAGATGGATTTGTTCAAGCGAGCGGAGACTCTTCCAGAGGAAAGCCGAATAGGCCGTGTTCTGCTTTTCAAGGGTAAGCAATGGGTGAAATTCGGCAAGCGGCTGTTCGGAATAATCTGCTTCGATTGGTATCGGCGGAAAGTTTCGATGCAATCGCAAAGCATCTGGAGTTTCTCGAACTCCCACGAGGGTTCGAGCTTTCCGAGCCCCATGAGGAGGCGGACTACGCCTATTTTCCGGAATCCGGCATTGCCTCGATCGTCGCGCGCTCGCCGCAGGGCCAGCATGCCGAGATCGGCATTTTTGGTCGCGACGGCATGACGCCCGCGACAGTCGTACTCGATGCCGGTACCGATCCCTATTCGATCTTCATGCAGGTACAAGGCGAAGGTTATCGCGTTCGCGCTTCCATCCTGAAGCAGATGCTGGACGAAGATGCCGCGGTGCGGGTGCTGCTTGGCCGTTATGCGCAGGCTCTATCGGTCCAGGGGGCCTATACGTCGCTTTCCAACGCGGTGCACCATATCGACGAGCGCCTGGCGCGCTGGATCCTGATGTGCCACGACCGCACCGACGGCGACGAGATAAGCCTTACCCACGAGTTTCTTTCAATCATGCTCGCCGTGCGGCGGCCAAGCGTTACCACCGCGCTGCATATGCTGGAAGGGCGAAAGCTCATCTATTCCGAGCGCGGCATGATCATCGTGCGCGACCGGCCGGCCCTGGAACAGTTCGCCAACGATGCCTATGGCGAATGCGAGCGTGAGTATTTCCGCCTGATCGGGCCTTTCAGCTAGGATCCGACGACACAGACGCGCCGGCTTTAGCCCGACATCCTCGGGAATGGGACGGTGCCCACAAGGCTTCCGCTTGCATCCTGAACCTCGAACAGCGCTTCGTCATTCGGCAAGCCGCGTCTCAGGCGGTCGGCACTCACTTCTCGCGCAGACATCTCGGCCTCACTCAGCGCGGCGTCGTTGTTCTTGAGTTCGCTTCCTTCCTTGTCGTCATATCGAAGACCGGAGGATCGGACGTGGAAATAATAGCTGGGCATGGGAATGATAACCTTTCCCATGCCTTACCCGCTAATCGCCGATCGGTTCCCGATTTAGGATGAAGCGGCCAAGATTTCTTGGCCGAGCGGCGCAGGCCAGCCTGATCAGGCTCGCTCTTCCCAGAGTTTCGCCAGCTCCACGATCGTCCTGACCGCGCGGTCCATGTCCTGGCTGCTGACCCATTCGAGAGGCGAATGAAAGGCATGGCCGCCGGCGAAGATGTTTGGGCAGGGCAGGCCCATGAAGGACAGGCGCGAGCCGTCCGTGCCGCCGCGGATGCTGCCGCGCACAGGCGTCATACCGGCGCGGCTGATCGCCTCGATGGCGTTCTCGACGATCTGCGGATGCTGGTCGAGCACTTCCTTCATGTTGCGATACTGTTCGGTGATCTTCAGCGTATGCGACGAGCCCGGATAGTCGGCTAGGACCTCGGCGATGATCGCCTCCAGCAGCTTCGCCTTTGCCTTGAGGCCGTCGACGGTGAAGTCGCGCAGGATCAGGCTGATCTTTGCACCTTCCATCGTGCCGGTGACTGAGGTCGGATGGATGAAGCCGTCACGACACTTTGTGGTTTCCGGAGCCATGTCCTTCGGCAGTTTCGCAACGATAGTGCCGGCGATGCGGATGGCGTTTTCCATCTTGCCGAAGGCGAAGCCAGGATGGATGGCGACGCCCTTTATGGTGATCTCGGCCGCATCGGCGGAGAAAGTCTCGTCCTCGATGGTGCCGGCCGTCTCGCCATCCAGCGTATAGCCGAAATCGGCGCCGAGCTTCTGCAGATCGACCTTTTCCACGCCACGGGCAATTTCCTCGTCGGGCGTGAAGAGGATGCGGATCGCGCCGTGCTTGATATCGGGGTTGTTCAAAAGGAACTCGGCGGCCGTCATGATCTCCGCAAGGCCCGCCTTGTCGTCGGCACCGAGCAACGTCGTGCCGTCAGAGGTGATGATGTCGTTGCCGATCTGCTTCTTCAGTTCCGGATGTTCTTCCGGGCGAATGACGCGGCTCGGCTCGCCGGGTAGCGTAATGTCGCCACCCTGGTAGTTGCGGATCACCTGCGGCTTGACGCCGGTGCCGGAGAAGTCCGGTGCCGTGTCCATATGGGCGCAGAAGCAGACGACCGGCACGTTGTTCTTGCCGGTATTGGACGGGATCGTCGCGTACACGTAGCCGTGCTCGTCCAGTTGCGCATCCGTGATGCCGATGTCCTTCAGTTCCTCCACCAGCATCCGGCCGAGATCGAGTTGCTTTGCCGTCGATGGCTGGGTCGGGGAGGATGCGTCCGACTGGGTGTCGAGGACGACGTAGCGGAGAAAGCGGCTGGTCACGGTATCGGTCATGGCAAAATCCGTCTGACAAAAGCGATGCAATTCGGCGACCATAGCCCGCCGACCAGGCTGCGTGAACCACCAAATCTCAGGTAGGGAAAAGGCCCGAAACGACAGATCCCGCCGAAGCGGGATCTGGTTGGTCAATCTGGAATTTGCGGGCCTACCTGAATACGCCGGGCAGCCAGAGCGACAGCTGCGGGATGTAGGTCACGAGCAGCAGCACGAGGAGGCTTGCGCCGAAGAACGGCCAGATCGTTCGCATCGCTTCGCGGATCGATATCCCGCCCACCGCGCAACTGACGAAGAGCACGGTCCCGACCGGTGGTGTGTTCAATCCGATGCCGGCGTTGAGGATCATGATGACGCCGAAATGAACAGGATCGATGCCGAAGGCTTTGACGACCGGAAGAAGGATCGGCGTCGCGATGATGACCATCGGCGCCATGTCCATGAAGGTGCCGAGCACCAGCAGGATGACGTTGATCATCAGGAGCACGATGATCGGATTGTCGGAGATCGCGCTGATCGCGGCGATGATCAGTGTCTGGACCTGCAGGAAGGCCATCAGCCAGCCGAAGGAGGCTGCAGTGCCGATGACCAGAAGCACCATGGCGGTGGTCCGCACCGCACCCATGACCGCCTCGACGAAACCGTCCCAGTTCAGTTCGCGATAAACGAGCATCGCGACGAGGAAAGCGTAGAGGACGGCGATGCAGGAGCTTTCCGTTGCGGTGAAGACGCCGGAACGCACGCCGCCGAAGATGATGGCGATCAGCAGGATGCCAGGCAGGGAAGCCAGGAAGTAATAGCCAACACGCGAGAAGCCCGGGAATGCATCGGCTGGATAGCCACGCTTTACGGCGACCCACCAAGCAGTGAACATAAGTGCGCCAGCGAGCAAGATGCCGGGAACGATGCCTGCGGTGAACAGGTCGGCGACCGAGACATTGCCGCCGGCTGCGATCGAGTAGAGGATCATGTTGTGCGACGGCGGGATCATCAGTGCGATGATCGCTGCGTTGGCGGTGACGTTGACTGCATAGTCGCGGTCATAGCCGCGCTTCGCCATCTGCGGGATCATCAGGCCGCCGACTGCGGACGCGTCAGCCACGGCCGAACCGGAAATGCCGCCGAACAGGGTCGAGGCGACGACATTGACCTGACCGAGGCCGCCGCGCATGTGGCCGACGAGACCGGCCGCGAAGCGAATGAGCCTAGTCGCAATGCCGCCGCGCACCATCAAGTCACCGGCAAAGATGAAGAACGGGATCGCCATCATGGCGAAGACGTTCATGCCGGAATTCAGCTGCTGGAAGACGACGACCGGCGGTAGGCCGAGATAAAGCACCGTCGCAAAGGACGCGATGCCGAGGCAAAACGCGATCGGCATGCCGATTATCATCAGGAAGGTGAAGGCACCGAAAAGGATCGTATAGGCCATTATGCGGCCTCCTGGACAAGCACGTCGGCGGCGACTTCCTCGCCGATCGCGACGTCGATGAAACGTTCGAGTGAGAAGATCGCGATCATCGTGCCACCGACGATCATCGGGAAGAAATCCGTGCCGCCCGGCCAGCCGAGGACCGGAATGCGCGCCGACCATGTGCCGGCCGCGAGCAGGCTGGAGTAATAGGCCATGCCGATGCCGAAGAGGACGATCAGGCCGAGGCTCAACAGATCCATCGCCTTCTGGACACCGGGCGGCATCACATAGCGGACGATGTCGAGCCCCAGATGGACGCTCTCGCGCACGCCGACTGCCGCACCCAGCATGATGAACCAGGACATGAGGTAGAGCGACAGCGGCTCAGACCAGCTCGGTGAGTCATTGAGGACATAACGGCTGAAAACCTGCCAGCCGACGATCAGCGTCATGGCGATCATGCCTATGCCGGCAATCCAGAGTGACAGGCGGCTGATCCCGCCCAGAATCGGCCTGATGGCCAGCATGAATTTTCGCATTGTCCTGTCCTCCTCGGCCCGGCTCTCCGACTATCGGCGCCGGATATGCAAAAGCCGGCCTCGTGACGGGGCCGGCCTCATTCATGCGATCACCTCACCGCCTGGATTTCTTCCAGCAGTTCCTTCATCGAGGCGTCGGTGACGAACTTGTCGTAGACCGGCTTCATCGCGGCCGAGAACTCTTCCTTGTCGACCTCGATGACCTTGACGCCTGAAGCGCGGACCTTCTCCTCGGAGCTCTTTTCGCGGGCGCTCCAGAGTTCGCGCATCTTCACGACCGAATCCTTGGCCGCCTGACGGATGACCTTCTGGTCGTCCGGGGTGAGCTTGTCCCAGGAGACCTTGGACATGACCAGGATTTCCGGGTTCATCGAATGCTGGGTCAGCGTGTAGTTCTTCGCCACTTCGTAGTGACGGGCGGATTCATAGGACGGCCAATTGTTTTCCGCACCGTCGACGACGCCCGTCTCGAGCGAGGAATAGACCTCGCCCATCGGCATCGGCGTCGGGTTGGCGCCGAAAGCCTGCATCATGGCGATCCAGAGATCGGACTGCTGGACGCGGATTTTCATGCCCTTGAGGTCGGCCAGTTTCTCGACCGGCTTCTTGGTCGTGTAGAAGGAGCGCGCGCCGGAATCGTAATAGGCGAGGCCGATCAGGCCGTGAGGCTCGAAGGCAGCAAGGATCTTGTCGCCGATCGGGCCGTCGACAACCTTGTGCATGTGCTCGGTCGAGCGGAACAGGAAGGGCAGGCCGAGGACGACCGTTTCCGGGATCAGGTTGTTGAACGGCGCGGCATTGACGCGGTTCATGTCGATGACGCCGAAGCGGGTCTGCTCGATCGTGTCCTTCTCGCCGCCGAGAACGGAGTTGTTCATCACCTGGATGGCGATCCGGCCGCCGGTGCGTTCCTTGACGAGGTCGCCCATGTACTTGACCGCATCCACGGTCGGATAGCCGTCCGGGTGGATGTCGGCCGAACGAAGGGTGACTTCCTGCGCTTGAGCCACAGGGATGGCGGTCGTCGCGGCGAGCGCGAGAGCGAGTGCCAGCCCGAGAGCTTTGGTGATTTTCATGTTTTCCTCCTCCAAAAGCCGGCGCCTCCACGCGCCGGCGGTTAAAAAAATCAGATTGTCGATGCACTCCATGCCGGAAGGCCGAAAAGCTCCTCCGGGTTTTTGACCAGCGCCAGTTGCAGCGCGTTCTCGTCCGGCAGCCAGCCGAGCACGGTATCAGTCAGCGCTACGTCGTCCGGGTAATCCGCCTGTTCGCGCGCCAGATTGTGTGGCCAGTTGGTGCCCCAGACGATGCGCTCCGGCGCATAGGCCGCGATATCGCGGGCGACGGCTGCGACGTCTTCGTAATCGGGGCCGCCGCCCTTCGACGATTCATAAACGCCGGCGAATTTGAACCAGCATTTTCCGCCATCGATCAGACGCTTGACGGCGGCGACCTGTTCGCTGTCCGGCGTCACGCCCGCGAAGAATTTTCCGTGATGGTCGAAGACCCAGCGGGACTTGAGGTTTTTCAGCCGCGTTTCGTGGTCGAGAATGTTGCTGCCGTCGAACTGGACGGCGACCATCCAGTCGTGAGCCGCGGCCTTGGCATCGACTGCTTCCAGTTCGGCAAGGCCGACCGCGCCGCCGGGCAGGTCCATGATGCGGGTGCCGACGATGCCGGCTGCGGCCAGGCGCTCGATCTCGGCATCGGTCGAGGTGCTGTCGATGACGCCGACGCCGCGGGCAATATTGCCCATGACTCCGAGGCAGGCGACGAGGTTCTCATTGTCCCGCTGATGGGCATTGCCCTGGGTGATGATGACCCGATCGATGCCGAGCCATTCCATAAACTGCAGATACTGATCGGCATCGGGAAGGGCGCCGACCGGCAGGCCGGGGCCACCGGGGAGGGATGGATAGCCCGGCAGATACATATGCATCTGCGTATCGACCGCGCTCTGCGGCAGCCTGGTTTTCGGAGCATTGCCGGAAAGGGGGCGGACGAGCATCAGGCGTCTCCCATTTTGAATTCTTCGAGCGCGTCGCGGTTGATTTCGATCCCGAGGCCCGGGCCGTTGGGGATCTGCACCACGCCGTGCTCGTGTTCGATCGGGGTTTTGATCACCGCCTGACGGAAAGGATTGTCGGTGCGGTCGAATTCGAGAATCGGCTCGATCGGATTGACCCGGACAGGGCTCGGGATCATCGCCGCCATGAACTGCAGTGCCGCCGCGATATGGACCGCCGTACCCCAGACATGCGGGACGACGCGAATGCCGTGAAGGGCTGCAAGATCGGCGACGCGCTTGGCTTCGGTGAAGCCGCCGACGCCGGCAAGGTCGGGCTGCAGGATATCGACGGCGCGGGTCTCGATCGGCTCGCGCATGCCCCAGCGGCTATGCCACGTTTCGCCGCCTGCGACCGGGATCGGCTGTCTGCTGCGGACTTCGCGATAGGCGGCGAGCTGTTCCGGCACGACGGGTTCCTCGAACCAGTCGATGTCGTATTGGGCCGCCGCATTGCCGAGCCTGACGGCTTCCACCGTGTCGTAGCCGTGGTTGGCGTCGATCATCAGCCGCATGTCGGGACCGGCGGCCTCACGTACGGCACGGATGACGCGCAGGTCTTCCTCGACGCCGAAGCCGATCTTGATTTTGGTGGCGTGGAAACCTTCCGAGCGATAGCGCGCCACGTCACGCGCATTGTCCTCGACGCGGTCGACGCCGTCGCGCTTGAAGCTGCCGGTGGCATAGGCGCGGATGCTCTCGCGGAAACGGCCGCCGAGCAGGATGGAGACGGGGGCGTTGAAATGTTTGCCCTTGATGTCCCACAGTGCCATGTCGATGCCGGAAAGGGCGGTGACGGCAAGGCCGCGCTGGCCCTGGTCGCGCAGGGCATTGTAGAGCCGGGCCCAGATCTTTTCCGTCTCAAGCGGGTTTTCGCCGATCAGCCAGTTGGCATAGGTGGCGACGATAGCCGCATTGGGGCGGGCAGGGCCGAGGCATTCGCCCCAGCCTACCGTGCCGTCGTCGCATTCGATCTCGACGAGTATATGGGCGCGACGATCAAAGCGCATGGAGGCGCTTTCGAAGGCGACGTCGAGCCTGTGTTCGAGGAGATGGGTGCGGACCGAAGCGATCTTCATCAGGGTTTACCGCTTGTGGCTGCCGATGAGTTTAAGGAGCATCTGTTCCTCTTCCGCCGTCAGGTCATCGAGCGGCGGGCGAACCTTGCCGGCGTCAAAGCCCTGCAGGCGAACGCCGGCCTTGATGGCGGACACCGCATAACCCTTGCGGCGAGCACGCAGCGCCATGAAGGGGTAGAAGAACTCGGTCAGGATTTCTTCGCAGCGCGCACGATTGCCGGCACGCAGCGCCTTGTAGAACTCGACCGCGAGACCGGGCACGAAGTTGAAGACCGCGGACGAATAGGTGGTGAAGCCTGCGCCGAGATAGGCTTCGGCGAAGAGTTCGGCCGTCGGCATCCCCCCGAGATACATCAGCCGGTCGCCCATCGTGGCGGTAACCTGGCGCACGAGGCCGATATCGCCGGTGCCGTCCTTGAAGCCGATCAGGTTGGGGCATTCGTCGCAGAGGCGTTTCAGCGTGTCGACCTGCAGCACTGAGTTGTCGCGGTTGTAAACCATGACGCCGATGCCGACCGACTGGCAGATCTTCTTGACGTGCTGGTAAAGCCCTTCCTGCGGGGCGTCGATGAGATAGTGGGGGAGCAGAAGGATGCCGTCGGCGCCTGCCTTTTCCACGGCTTTTGCCATGTCCACGCCAACCTTGGAGCCGAAGCCGCAACCGGACACGATCGCGGTGCTGCCGGCCGCTTCCTTGGCGGCTTTGACGATCGTGGGAACTTCATCGGGAGCAAGCGAGAAGAATTCGCCCGTACCGCCTGCCGCGAAGAGGACCGGGGCATCGAAGCCCGACAGCCACTCGATATGGCGCTTATAGCTGTCCTGTTTGAACTCGCCCGCTTCATCGAAGTGGGTCACGGGAAAGGACAGCAGGCCAGCACCAAGCGTGGCCTTGATCTCTTCAGGCGTCATCATGAAATTTCCTCTCGAATGTCTCCTCCAGACAGAAATTGTCGTACAGGTTGGCTAAATTGATGTCAACAAGTTATCTGACATCTTCGCGGAGTGCGCGAAGGAGTGCGCGGTAGCGCAACTGGCTGCCGCGCAGATGGCGACGCATGGCCTCGCGCGCGCCTTCCTCGCTGCCGTCCGAAATAGCTTCGACGATCGCCTGATGTTCCTCGACAAGCAGGCTGATATAGCCGGTTTGATCGGCATCCTTGTCGTCGCCTCGAATGGCCGCGCGAGGTATGACATTGCGGCCGACCATGGTCAGGAACTCGCGAAAACGCGGGTTGTTGGTGGCGTCTGCAATGGCAAGATGAAGGGCGAAATCCGCCTCGCTGGTCGGCTGATTGGCATCAAGACAGGCCCGCACGGCATAGTGCCGGTCGAGGATGACTTCCTCCTGGGCCGGCGAGCGCCGCACGGCCGCAAGCCCTGCCGATTCGACTTCCACGGCAGTCCTGAGCTCCAGAAGCTCGATCATCGAGGAGACGCGGGCGAGGTCGATCTGTCCGAGCGACAGGTTGAACGGCTGCGGCGCGGGGGTAGATTGCAGGACAAAGACGCCGGCGCCCTGGCGGGCTTCGACCAGGCGGTCGGAACGCAGCGCCGCAATCGCCTCGCGCACGACCGTGCGGCTGACGCCATGGGCTGTCGTCAATTGGGCCTCGCTCGGCAGGCGGGAGCCCGGCGGAAACTGTCCGTCGGCAATGGCCTGGCGAAGCGTGTCGCTCAACTGGGTCGCGCGGGTTTTCGGGAAAGTGATCGTATCCGACTTGAGTTCTTCGCTCATCGGGGCTGCGGTCCTTCCTGTCTCTCTCTTGTTCGACGTCGAGCGGTGTCTGACCTCGTCCGTGCTATATTTCTCCGCTAAGATGTATGACAAGTTTGGTTGCTTGTCACCCGCTTATGCTGTCGGGTGACTTTGAACCTGGACGGGTGCTCGCGGGAGGGTCACTTGTTCCGCCGCAACGCGCGCCCACATCTGGTGCAAATCTCTTCCATTTCGGAAGTCAGTTCCGGAGTAACCATCATGGGTTTCATAGACAAGAATCCTCCCGTTCCGGAGAGCGCCGTTCTGCTGGATGCTTATTCGACCACGGTCGCTGCCGCCGTCGATCGCGTCGGGCCGGCGGTCAGCCGGATAGAGAGGCTTGCCGGCGGCGGGCACGGCTCGGGCTTTGCCATTTCGCCGGACGGCCTGATCATCACCAACCACCACGTAGTGGGCGACGCCAAGGCAGTGCGCATCCGGGCGGCGAACGGCTCGGTCGGGCAGGGCAGCGTGCTCGGGCGCGATCCCGACACCGATATCGCCCTGATCCGCGCCGACATGGACGTGCCGTCCTGGGCACGGCTCGGCGATTCCAAATCGCTCAGGCGCGGCCATATCGCGATCGCCATCGGCAATCCGCTCGGCTTCGACTGGTCGGTCACGACGGGCGTCGTCTCGGCACTCGGCCGCTCGATGCGGTCTTCGACTGGCCGCCTGATCGATGATGTCGTGCAGACTGATGCCGCGCTCAATCCGGGCAATTCTGGCGGGCCGCTGGTCTCGACGGCTGGCGAGGTCGTCGGCGTCAACACGGCGGTCATCCAGGGTGCGCAGGGCATTGCCTTCGCGGTGGCCTCGAATACCGCCAATTTCGTCGTCTCGGAGATCATGCGCTTCGGTCATGTCCGCCGCGCCTATATCGGCGTCGTGGTCGATACGATCGCGCTGCCGCGCCGGGTCGCTGTGCGGGCCGGGATGACCGAGGAAACGACGGTGCGTATCCGTCGCATCGAGCCGGGCAGTCCGGCGGAACTGGCGGGCCTGAAGGAAGGAGACTTCATCCTCGCCATCGACGGCCAGCCGGTTGCCGGTGCCGACGACCTGATCCGGCTTCTCGACGGCTCGCGGATCGGGCAAGAGGCAGCGGTCTCGGTCTACGATCTGGATGGCGCGATCGGCGAGCGGCGGCTTATGCCGGTCGCTCGATCGGCCGGGTGATTGGGTCCCGTCAATCGCATCGTTGAAAAGGCGCGCCCCAGGCTTTAGGACAGGAAGACAATCCTGTTGGGGCATGCCTTGCGGACGATATTGAACCTCTCCCTTCTGGCCGGCGCAATACTGGCCATTCCATCACTCGCCATCGCGCAATGGGCGCCTGTCGAACAGGTCAAGACCTACACGGTGAACGGTTCGACAGGCATCGAGCTTTATTCGCAGATCGGCGAAAAGGGGCCGCTGGTGGGCGGCCAGGTGCGCACGATCGCCCATACCGATTTCAAGCTTCTCTGGTCGCGCGATTACCGGCCGCAGCCCGGTGGTGCCTGCACGCTGGTCTCGGCACGGCCGAGTCTGACCCTGATCTACACCCTGCCACAGGCGGGCAAGACCATGCCGGATCATCTCAAAGCCAAGTGGGATGTGTTTGCAGCCGGAGTGCGCAAGCACGAGCTTCTGCATGGCGAGATGATCGTCGAGATGGTCAAGGAGATCGAGGCCGTCAGCGTCGGCCTGTCGGTGCCGAACGATCCGAAATGTTCAAAGATCCGCAAGGAACTGACCGCAAAGCTCGGCGAGATTTCCAGGCGTAATCGCGAGCGGCACAGGGATTACGACAAGGTGGAGATGAACAATGGCGGCAATGTCCACCAGCTCATCCTCAATCTGGTCAACGAGCGTTGACACTTGCTGGAGGCGGGTGAGCGCGGCGCGCGCTCGCCTGTCTAATCAATTCTCGAACAGTCTGATCACATCACCGGGCCGTTGCCCGTGGGCCGTTCATCGCTATAGTCCGCCCATCAAGCGCATGACATAACAGAGGGATTTTCATGACCAGTTTCGTTTCCGCCGCCGATATCGATGACAAGGCCCTGTTGCAGGAACTCATTGCGTGGGTGGAAATCGAAACGCCCTCCAATGATGCCATGGCCGTCAACCGGCTGGTGGATCATGTCGAACAACTGGCCAAAGACGCGGATCTCGATGTCGAGCGACTGCCAGGCACGCTTGGTCTCGGCGATATCCTGACCGTGCGTTCGCCGCGCCCGGAAGGGGCCAACGAGAAGAGAGTGCTGGTGCTGGCGCATCTCGATACCGTTCATGCCCATGGAGTGATCGCCAAGCAGCTTCCCCTGAAGCGCGCCGGCGACAAGCTTTATGGCCCCGGCATCTACGACATGAAGTCAGGCGCGCTGATGGCGCTTGAAGCTTTGAAGATCGCAGTCGGGCGCGGCTCGAAGATGCCCGTCGATCTGGTCTTCGTGCCGGACGAGGAGATCGGCAGCTATTCGTCGCGCGCCTATATGGAAGAGCTCGCGCGCAATGCCGGCTATACGCTGGTGGTCGAGCCTGCCCGCGACGGCGGCAAGATCGTGATCGCCCGCAAGGGTGTCGCCATGTATGACGTCACTGTGCGGGGACGTGCGTCGCATGCGGGCACGAGACCGCAGGACGGCCGCAGCGCGATCCGCGCGGCCGCCAGGCTGGTGTTGGAACTGGAGGCGCTCAACGATGCCGAGCGCGGCGTGACGGTGACCATCGGGACGATCCAGGGCGGTACGGGCCGCAACACGGTGCCGGCGGAATGCCACATGCAGGTGGATGTGCGGGTGCCGGATGAGGCCGCAGCCAGAGAGAGCACCGCCAGGATCGAGGCGATGAAGCCGGTCGATCCGGACATCTCCTTCGAGATCAAGGGCCAGATGAACCGCCCGCCCTTCGCGCAGTCGCAGGAAGGCGTGAAGCTGTTCGATGTCGCCGCCGGCATCGCGGCCGAGCTCGGCATCAAGCTCGAGGGCGTGGTGACGGGCGGTGGTTCGGACGGCAATTTTACCGCGGCACTCGGCGTGCCGACGCTGGACGGTCTTGGTGCCGATGGCGCGGGCGCCCATACGTTCGAGGAGCATATCTTCGTCAGCAGCCTTGCGCCGCGTACGGCACTCCTCGCCAACCTGATGATGTCGCTCGAGCCTAAGTAAGTTGGAGCCCGAACTGAGTTCGGCCCCAAGTGAATTCGAGCAGAAGCGAAATGCGGAGAAAACCATGACCAGCGGCATCCATCACGTCACCGCCCTCACGCGCAAGATCCAGGCCAATGTGGATTTTTACGTCGGCTTCCTTGGCTTGCGTCTCGTCAAGCGGACGGCCGGTTTCGAAGATGCGCAGCAGCTGCATCTCTTCTACGGCGATGGTGCCGCCACGCCCGGCTCGCTCATCACGTTTCTCGCCTGGGAAGATGGTTCACTCGGGCGGGTCGGCCACGGTGCGCCGAGCGAGATCAGCCTTGCGGTCGGTCGCGAGGCGATCGGCTTCTGGCTGACACGGGCCCTGCAATGCAATGTCAAGATGACCGGTCCGACCCAGGAATTCGGCGAGCCGGTGCTGCGACTGACCGATCCCGACGGCATCATTGTCAAGCTCGTCGGCGTCGATGACTATGGCGGCTGGGTCTGGTGGAAAGATGGCGGCATTGCCGAGGCCGATGCCATCCGCGGCATTCGCGGCGCGACCATTCTTTCCGAGAAGGCGGATGAGACCGCCGGTTTCCTGACGCGCCACATGGGCTTTCGTGCGGGCGAAAAGGAAGGCGCGATCCAGCGGCTCGTGTCAGACAGCGGCCAGATCATCGACGTGCGCGATGCCGGCGGTTTCTGGACAGCTGCGCCGGGCACGGGCACGATGGATCATATCGCGGTGCGTGCGCCCGATCGCGCGGCGGTGGAGGCGGTGCATGCGGGGCTCGTCGCGGCCGATGCCGGCGACATGAACATGCATGACCGGCAGTATTTCTATTCGCTCTATGTCCGTGAGCCGGGCGGGACGCTGATCGAGCTTGCCTCCGACGGTCCGGGTTTCCTGACGGACGAACCGATCGAAACGCTCGGCAGCGGGTTCTTCATCCCGAAGCATTTCAAGGGTGATCACGACGCTCTGAAGGTGATGCTGCCGCAGTTCGGCCTGCCGGGCGAAGAGCGGGTGATCTATCGCGACCTGCCTTTCGTCCATCGCATCCACATGCCGGAAAACTGGGATGGTTCGACGCTGGTTCTGCTGCATGGCACCGGTGCAAACGAGACGGCCATGCTCCCGCTCGGCCGCAAGGTGGCGCCTAATGCGATGCTGATCGGCCTGCGTGGCCGTTCGATCGACGAGGGTTATCCGCGCTTCTTCCGCCGCTTCGACCAGGTGACCTTCGACCAGAAGGAGATCGCATCGGAGGCGGAAGCATTCGTTTCCTTCCTGGAGGATATCGGGCCTGCCTACGGCGCGGATCCGGCCAGAACCGTGGTTCTCGGCTATTCCAACGGCGGTAACATGATCGGCGCCACGATACAGCTTCATCCGGAAGCGATCCGCAAGGCCGTCCTGTTGCGGTCGATGAATGTGCTGGAGGCACGGCCCGAGGTCGATCTGTCCGGTACGCAGGTTCTGTCGCTCAGTGCGACCGATGATTTCTACGGTTCGCTTGCCGTGGAGCTAGAGGACAGGCTGAAATCTGCGGGTGCCGCGCTGACGGCGAAGGTGCTGGATGCCAATCATGGTCTCGGGGCCGAAGACGAGGTGATCACCCGCGCCTGGCTCGAAGAGCGGGCCGTCTGATGCAGGCCGGCAATTCCTTGCGCGGTGATTTCGGGCAGGCCGTGCTCTGCGCCGATATCGGCGGGTCCTTCATCAAGTTCGGCATCTCGCGTCAGCCGGGCCATGTGGAGGAACTGGAGCGCTTGCCGACGCCGAAAGCGGACTGGCGGGATCTGGCCGAAGCGCTTCAGCGGCTGGCAGACAAGGCCGATCCTTCAAGGAGCTTACCGCTCGGTCTGTCGGTTGCGGGGCTGGTCGATCCGGTCAACGGTGCGGGGCTTTCAGCCAACATACCGCCGCTCACCGGTTTGCCGATCGCCGAGGCGATCGCGTCGGTTGCCGGGCGGGCTGTCCTTGCCGCAAACGATGCCGACTGCCTGACACTCGCCGAAGCGAATGACGGGGCAGGGCGCGGTTATCCCGTCGTGTTCTGCATCATCATGGGCACCGGCATCGGTGGCGGTCTTGCGATCGACGGCAGGATTGTGCGCGGCGCCGGTGGCGTCACGGGCGAGTGGGGGCATGGGCCGGCGATGAACACAAGTGTGGAGATTGGCGGCAGGCTTGTCCCCGTGCCACGCTTTGCCTGCAACTGCGGCCAGTCCGGCTGCATCGATACGATCGGCGGCGCGCGGGGCATGGAGCGGCTGCATGGCCTGTTCCATGAGGAAGCCCGCAGCAGCCATCGGATCATCGAGGATTGGCAGGCGGGTGAAACGAAGGCCGCAAACACGATCGATGCGTATCTGCAGCTGGTCGCCGATCCATTGGCCGTGGCGATCAATACGGTCGGTGCCTTCATCGTCCCGGTCGGCGGCGGGCTTGCCTCGGCGGAAAAGCTGATCGCGACGCTGGACGAGGCGGTGAGGGCGCGCATTCTCCACCGGCTCGATCGTCCGCTGCTGGTACCGGCAATCCGCCGCGAGGATGGCGGTCTGGTCGGTGCGGCGGTGCTGGCAAGACAGGGAGCGACCGATGTCCGTGCTGCTTGAGGTCTGCGTCGACAGTGCCGAAGGGCTGGAGGCGGCCGTCGAAGGTGGCGCGGACCGGATCGAACTGTGCTCGGCGCTGGATGTCGGCGGGCTGACGCCGTCCCGAGGGCTGATGGCTTTGGCCGCGAAGGCGCCGGTGCCGGTTTACGCGATGATCCGGCCGCGGGCTGGAGGCTTCGTGTTCGGCCCTGCGGATCGGGAGGTGATGCTCGCCGATATCGATGCTGCCCGGGAAAGCGGTCTCGCCGGCGTGGTGCTCGGGGCGAGCCGGGCGGATGGCGGGCTGGACGTCGACCTGTTGAAGACGTTCTCGGAGCGCGCGGACGCAATGGGCCGGACGCTGCACCGGGCCTTCGATCTCGTGCCGGATCCTGCCGAGGCATTGGAGCAGGCGATCGAACTCGGGTTCGAGCGCATACTGACGTCGGGGCTTGCGGTTAAGGCACCGGACGGTGTTGCGGTGCTTCGCCGCCTCGTCGAACAGGCGGACGGGCGGATCTCGATCATGGCGGGCAGCGGGATTACGCCGGCAAATGTGATCGACATCATTCGAGAAACCGGCGTCAGAGAGGTGCATGCTTCCTGTCGCCTGCCGGTGACGTCTTCCGATGAGGCGCTTGCCCGCTTCGGCTTCGCAGCGCGGCAGGAATACCGGACCAGCGACGATATCGTACGCCGGATGCGCGAGGTCGTCCGCGCATAGGACGGAAACGACTATCGCTCGTCCTTCAGGCCGGATGCGACCTGCGCCTTGCGCAGCAGCCAGAGAACCAGAAGGCCGGTTACCGTCGCGAGCAGGGCAACCAGCCACATGCCGAGCCCGACACAGAGGCCGATCGCGCCCGACAGCCACATGCTGGCGCCTGTCGTCAGGCCCTTCACGTCGCCTCGCATCTGGAAGACGACGCCGGCGGCGAGAAAGGCGATGCCGGCGGTGACGGCCTCGATCAGGCGCATCGGATCCATCTGGACCGTGTTCGGCTGGTTGCCGAACTCGTGCATGATCTGCAGGCCGACCAGGGTAAAGACGCAGGCAGCTAATCCGATCAGCATGTTGGTGCGCAGGCCCGCCGCATTGTCGCTCGTCTCCCGTTCCAGGCCGATCAGGCCGCAGAAGAGCGCGGCGCCGAGCAGGCGCACGATCAGCACTTCGATTGAGACCGGCGCTTCATGGGCGAATTCGTTGGCGAGGCTTTCGAGCATGGACGGTTTCCGGTGAACAGGATGTGACACCGGAAACCGAGCTATGTCATGGATGGTTCCATTTGGTTTCCTTCTCATCCCTGTGACATACCGTGGGCGAAGCCCAAGGAGCACAGGAATGAGGGGTAGGGGCGGACCGGTCCGCGGCTTTGGTCAGATGCGCCCGTCCGCGTCGACGATCATCTTGGTCAGGCTGCCGTCTGCCGGATAGAGCGGGATCAGGCAGGCCTGCAGGGCGTGGTAGATGTCGCCCTTGCCGGGGAAGAGCGTGTGGGCGGGGACGAGATCTTCCGTCAGTTCCTCGTGCCAGCCGCCGTTTTTGTGATCGATGAACCTGTTGGCGATGGTGCTCCAGATCAGTCGGTAGCTGTCCTCGTAGAACGGATCATGGGGCAGGTGCTGGTTGATGTAGTGGGCAGTACCCGCCGCCTCGCACATCGGCCACCAGAGCTTGTTGGTCTTGGCCGGCTTGTCGTCCCAATCGAGCGTATAGAAGAAGCCGCCTTTTTCCTTGTCCCAGCCCAGTGACATGGCCTGGATGAACAGGTTCTTGGCCGCATCCGGCATCCATGCATGCTTCTTGTCGCCCAGCGTCCAGAGCTGCAGCGTCAGGCGCGCCCATTCCAGCGCATGGCCGGGCGTGGTGCCGGCCGGGCGGAACATTTCATCCGGATGGTAATAGTCCTTGTTGAGGATCCAGTTGGCATCGAAATGCTCGCCGACGCGGAAGCCGGTCGCTCCGGCCAGCCGACGGATGACGAGATCGGCGATGCTTTCGGCCTTGTCGAGATAGTGCTGTTCGCCGGTCGCCTCATAGGCGGCCATCAGCGCTTCGGTCAGGTGCATGTTGGAGTTCTGGCCGCGATAGCTGCCGCCGTCGATCGGTCCCCAATCGGCGGTGAATTCTTCCGCAATGGCGCCGTGGTCCTTGTCCCAGAATTTTGTTTCCAGCACTTGCGTAATGTCGGCCAGCATTTTGTCGGCGAGCGGGTGGCCGGCTACCTTCGCCGAAGAGGCGGCAAGCAGCACGAAGGCGTGGCCGTAACCCTGCTTGTTGCCGTCGGCCGGACCGTCGTCGTTCATCGTCCAGACGTAACCGCCGTTCGTCTGGTCGCGGTGGCCGTTCCAGAGAAAGTTCATGCCGTGGTCGATCAGATCACCCGCGCCTGGACGGCCGAGCAGATAGGCGATCGAGAAGCAATGGACCATGCGCGCCGAGGCGTGGATGCCTCGGGTCGGGTTGGCACCCGGCAGCGGATTGCCTACATCGTCGAGATCGTAGAAGCCGCCCTTGGGATTGATGGCGCGATACTGGAAGAAGTCGAACAGCCCGTCGGCCTGATCGAGCAGCCAGCGGCGATGGTAGGGAAGATCACTCCAGAATTTCGACACCTGACCAGCTTCGCTCATGCTTTTCTCCCTATCGCAATCGTTCTGCCCAGCTATGGGCTATAGCGACCATATAGAGCTCTGTCGTCGACAAAACATGGCTCATCCACGTCATAAAGCTGGACTTCACATAAAGGCATCTTTATATGGTTATGGATATTTTGATGAATGCCAAGGAGTCTTCCGTGTTCGATGAACTTTTCGGATCAGCAGCCGCCCCGCGTGACGGCACGGAAATTCTGGATGCCCTGAAGGCCGCCGCACGCGAGCGCATCCTCGTCATCGACGGCGCCATGGGCACGCAGATCCAGGGCCTCGGTTTCCAGGAAGAGCATTTTCGCGGCGAGCGCTTCATCGGCTGCGCCTGTCATCAGCAGGGCAATAACGACCTTCTGATCCTGACCCAGCCGCAGGCGATCGAGGACATCCACTATCGCTATGCGATGGCCGGTGCCGACATTCTGGAAACCAACACGTTTTCGTCGACCCGCATTGCGCAGGCCGATTACGAGATGGAAGGCGCGGTCTACGATCTCAACCGCGACGGCGCCCGGCTTGCTCGCCGCGCGGCGATCCGTGCCGAGAAGGAAGACGGTCGTCGCCGCTTCGTCGCCGGCGCCATCGGCCCGACCAACCGTACGGCCTCGATTTCTCCCGACGTCAACAACCCGGGCTATCGCGCCGTCTCCTTCGACGACCTGCGCAAGGCTTATGGCGAGCAGATCGATGGGCTGATCGATGGCGGCGCCGACATCATCCTGATCGAGACGATCTTCGACACGCTGAACGCCAAGGCTGCGATCTTTGCCTGCGAGGAGCGGTTCGAGGCGAAGGGCATCCATCTGCCGGTGATGATCTCCGGCACGATCACCGATCTTTCGGGCCGCACACTGTCCGGCCAGACGCCATCGGCCTTCTGGAACTCGGTCAATCACTCCAGGCCGTTCACGGTCGGCCTTAACTGCGCGCTTGGCGCCGACGCCATGCGGCCGCATCTGCAGGAACTGTCGGACGTCTCCGACACGTTCATCTGCGCCTATCCGAATGCCGGTCTTCCAAACGAGTTCGGCCAGTATGACGAGACGCCGGAGATGATGGCGGCCCAGGTCGAGGAATTCGCCCGCGAGGGACTGGTCAACGTCGTCGGCGGCTGCTGCGGCTCGACGCCGGAGCATATTCGCGCCATTGCCGAGGCCGTCTCGAAGCACAAGCCGCGCGAAATTCCCGAGCATCGGCCGTTCATGTCGCTGTCGGGTCTCGAGCCCTTCGTGCTGACCAAGGACATTCCCTTCGTCAATGTCGGCGAGCGCACCAATGTCACGGGCTCGGCCAAGTTCCGCAAGCTGATCACCAATGCCGATTACACAGCAGCCCTCGCGGTCGCCCGCGACCAGGTGGAGAACGGCGCGCAGGTCATCGACATCAACATGGACGAGGGCCTGATCGACTCGGGCCATGCCATGGTCGAGTTCCTCAACCTCATCGCCGCCGAGCCGGATATCGCCCGCGTGCCTGTCATGATCGACTCGTCGAAGTTCGAGATCATCGAGGCCGGCCTGAAATGCGTGCAGGGCAAGGCGATCGTCAACTCGATCTCGCTGAAGGAAGGCGAGGAGAATTTCCTGCGCCAGGCAAAGCTGATCCGCAATTACGGTGCGGCCGTCGTCGTCATGGCCTTCGATGAAACGGGGCAGGCGGACACCTATGACCGCAAGGTCGAGATCTGCACCCGTGCCTACAAGATCCTGACTGAGCAGGCAGGCTTCCCGCCGGAAGACATCATCTTCGACCCGAACATTTTTGCCGTGGCGACGGGCATCGAGGAGCACAACAATTACGGCGTCGACTTCATCGAGGCCACAAGGACGATCCGCGAGAGAATGCCGCTCGTGCATATTTCCGGCGGCGTGTCGAACCTCTCCTTCTCCTTCCGCGGCAACGAGCCGGTGCGCGAGGCGATGCATGCCGTGTTCCTCTACCACGCCATCCAGGCGGGCATGGACATGGGCATCGTCAATGCCGGGCAGCTGGCTGTCTACGACAATATCGACCCGGAACTCCGCGAGGCCTGCGAGGACGTTGTGCTGAACCGCCGTCCCGATGGCACCGAGCGCCTGCTGGAAGTCGCCGAGCGGTTCCGTGGCGGCCCGGGCCGGGAAGCCAAGGTTCAGGATCTCTCCTGGCGCGAAAAGCCGGTGGCGGAACGTCTGTCCCATGCGCTTGTCAACGGCATCACCGACTATATCGATGCCGATACGGAAGAGGCGCGCCAGCAGGCGGAACGTCCGCTGCATGTCATCGAAGGCCCGCTGATGGCCGGCATGAATGTGGTCGGCGATCTCTTCGGCTCCGGCAAGATGTTCCTGCCGCAGGTGGTGAAATCCGCCCGCGTGATGAAGCAGGCCGTGGCAGTGCTGCTGCCCTACATGGAAGAGGAAAAGCGCCAGAATGGCGGCGACGAGCGCAAGTCGGCCGGCAAGGTGCTGATGGCGACCGTCAAGGGCGACGTCCACGATATCGGCAAGAACATCGTCGGCGTCGTGCTCGCCTGCAATAACTATGAAATCATCGACCTCGGCGTGATGGTGCCGACAACCAAGATCCTGGAAACCGCCGTGGCGGAGAAGGTCGATATCATCGGTCTCTCCGGCCTCATCACCCCGTCGCTCGACGAGATGGTGCATGTGGCGGCCGAGATGGAGCGCCAGGGCTTTGATATTCCGCTGCTGATCGGGGGCGCTACGACCAGCCGTGTTCATACCGCGGTGAAGATCCATCCGCGCTACGAAAAGGGGCAGGCGATCTATGTCACCGATGCCTCGCGTGCGGTCGGCGTCGTATCCTCGCTTCTCTCCAAGGAACAGAAGCCCGGCTATGTGGACGGCATCCGCGGTGAATATGCGAAAGTCGCTGAAGCACATGCCCGCAATGAGCGCGAAAAGCTGCGTCTGCCGATCGCCCGTGCCCGTGCCAATGCGGAGAAGGTGGATTGGGCTTCCTACGAGCCGGTCAAGCCGCAGTTCTTCGGCACCAAGGTGTTCGAGACCTATGATCTGGCGGAACTCGCCGAATATATCGACTGGACGCCGTTCTTCCAGACCTGGGAGCTGAAGGGTCGCTATCCGGCTATCCTCGAAGACGAGAAGCAGGGCGAGGCGGCGCGGCAGCTCTGGACCGACGCCCAGGCAATGCTCGAAAAGATCATCGCCGAAAAGTGGTTCCGGCCGCGGGCAGTGATCGGCTTCTGGCCCGCCAACACGGTCGGCGATGATATCAGGCTCTTCACCGACGAGAAGCGTTCGGAAGAGCTCGCAACCTTCTACACGCTGCGCCAGCAGCTTTCGAAGCGCGATGGTCGCCCGAATGTGGCGCTGTCGGACTTCGTGGCTCCGGTCGATAGCGGCAAGGCCGATTATGTCGGCGGCTTCGTCGTCACGGCGGGCATCGAGGAAGTGGCGATCGCCGAACGTTTCGAGCGGGCGAATGACGATTATTCGTCGATCCTGGTCAAGGCGCTGGCTGACCGCTTTGCCGAAGCCTTTGCCGAGCGCATGCACCAGCGCGTCCGCAAAGAGTTCTGGGGCTATGCGGCGGATGAAAACTTCAGCAACGAAGAACTGATCCACGAGGAATATGCCGGCATCCGCCCGGCGCCGGGCTATCCGGCGCAGCCCGATCATACGGAAAAGGACACGCTGTTCCGGCTGCTCGATGCGACCAAGGCCACCGGCGTGGAACTGACGGAGAGCTTTGCCATGTGGCCGGGCTCTTCCGTCTCCGGCCTCTATATCGGCCATCCGCAGAGCTATTATTTCGGCGTCGCCAAGGTGGAGCGGGACCAGGTCGAGGATTATGCGGCGCGCAAGGGCATGCCGGTGACGGAAGTCGAGCGCTGGCTCGGGCCGGTGCTGAACTACGTGCCGACCAATGCGGCCGAGAAGGTGGACGACGCGGCGTAAGCCGCTACTTCACATCCTGAATCAAGAAGTCGGAAAGTTGATTCACTTTCCGGCTTCTTCTTTTTGATATTGCTTGAAAATCGGCAATTAGCCCTTGGCGAGACGCGCCGTCAGTTCCTCGATGCCGGCGTCGGATTCGACCAGATCGCCGTGAAGCGTCAGGTAGATGCCGAGGCCGACAGTCAGGGCAGCGATGAACAGCAGATACCAGGCATGCGCCATCGGATTGATGGCGAGCGCCGAGGTGACTGCGATCGGTGTGAGCCCACCGAAGACCGCATAGGAGACGTTGTAGGAGAAGGACAGGCCGGAGAAGCGGACGCGTGCCGGGAAGGCGCGGACCATGACGTAAGGCACGGCGCCGACCATGCTGACCGCGAGGCCCATGACGGCGTAAAGCACGAAGACGGTGGTGATCGACGTTGAGGCAAGGCTGTAGAAGGCCCAGGTCGCGGCACCGAAGATGACGCCGCCGACGGTGAAGAAACGCCCGGAACCGATGCGATCGACTATGGCGCCGGCCGCCGAGGTGCCGAAAATCAGGAATACGGTTCCGAAGCTCGTGGCGAGAAGCGACTGCTGCGGGCTGTAACCGTAGAGCTTCTGCAGAAGGGTAGCGGTCATCAGCGTCGTGACGACGATTGCGGCCGACAGGACCCAGGTCAGCAGGACCGAGATGATGACGCTGCGCGGGTGGTCGCGAAGCACGGTCTTCAGCGGCAGTTCCGGCACGAGTGCGCGGCTCGCCTTCATCTCCGTGAAGATCGGCGTTTCCTGCAGCCAGCGACGCATCCAGACCGACAGAAGCCCGAATATGCCGCCGAGGAAGAACGGGATGCGCCATGCGCCGTCAGTGATCGTCTCCGGCGTGAAGACCGTGTTGATGACGGCGGCGATGGAGGAGCCGAGCAGGATGCCGAGCGACAGGCCGGAGGTCAGGAAGCCGCAGGCGAAGCCGACACGGCGGAAGGGCACGTGTTCGGCGACGAAGGTCCAGGCGCCGGGCACCTCTCCGCCGATTGCCGCACCCTGCAGGATGCGCATGAGAACCAGCAGGATCGGCGCGAGCACACCGATCGTCGCGTAGGTCGGCATGATCGCCATGCCGAGCGTCGACAGGGCCATCAGCAGGATCGACAGGGCAAACACCTTCTTGCGGCCGAAGAGATCGCCGAAATGGGCAAGCACGATGCCGCCGAGTGGACGCACCAGATAGCCGGCGGCAAAAATGCCGAAGGTCTGGATCAGCACCAGCCAGTCCGGCATGTCCGGCGGAAAGAAAAGCTTGCCGATCACCGTCGCGAAGAAGACGAAAATGATGAAATCGTAGAATTCCAGCGCGCCGCCAAGTGCAGCAAGGCCGAGTGTACGGAAATCCTGCGACGTCAGGCGGCGAGGGGCGGCCCCAAGGGCGGCCGAAGAGGTGATCGGAGACATGTTACTCAACTGATTGCTCGGGATGGCCTTCCACAGGAAGGCAATACTAGGGCAATGCGGCATCAGGCCCTGCATTTCAAGGCAAGATGGCCGCCTTCGAGGTCATTTGGCGGCCATTACGATGCAGTTAAGCAACAGGTGTATTAGTGATTTTTCAGTCGCGGATGAGTAGCAGGTCGCCCGCTGCGAAACGCAGCGTCACCGTCTCGCCCGGCTGCGGCAGGACCTTGTCCGGCGCATTGAACATGTCGAAGGAAATCTGGTTGCCGCCGACCTCGAACTTGGTGCGCACGACAGAGCCGAGGAAGTGGGAGGAGACGACGGTGCCGGTGAGCGCGGTATCGCCCTTGGCACTTTCAGAGAGTGAGCCTGCTTCGGGGCGCAGTGCAACGGACACCTTGTCACCGGCCTTCAGCGCGGCGATCGGTTCGCGGAGCGTGATGACGTTTTCGCCGATGCGGATCGTGTTGGCCGCAGGGTCGGCGACAACAGCGTCGATGATGTTCAGCGTGCCGACGAAGGAGGCGACGAAGCGGGTCGCGGGGCGATTGTAGATGTCGGACGGCGTGCCGATCTGGTCGGCGCGGCCTGCATTCATCACCACGATGCGGTCGGAGATCGACAGCGCCTCTTCCTGGTCATGGGTGACGAAGACGGTGGTGATGCCGAGCTGGCGCTGGATCTGTCGGATTTCCTCGCGCAGCGAAACGCGGATCTTGGCGTCGAGCGCCGAGAGCGGCTCGTCGAGCAGCAGTACCTGCGGTTTGGGCGCCAGCGCGCGGGCGAGCGCCACACGCTGCTGCTGGCCACCCGACATCTGGTAAGGATAGCGCTCGGCGAGATGTTCGAGGCCGATCAGCTTCAGCATTTCGGTAACGCGCGTCGCTATCTCGGCTTTCGCCATGCCGGCGACCTTGAGGCCGAAGGCGACGTTGTCGAAGACGTTCATGTTGGGGAACAGCGCATAGGCCTGGAAGACCATGCCGATATTGCGCTGGCTGGTTTTCAGGCCGGACTGGTTGCGGCCGTTGATGGTGATCGTGCCGTCGCTCGGCGTTTCGAAGCCGGCGATCATCCGGAGGATGGTTGTCTTGCCGCAGCCGGACGGGCCGAGGAAGGAGATGAATTCACCCTTCTCGATCGCCATGTGGAAGTCCTTGACGACCTGAGTCGGCCCGAAACTCTTCTTGATGCTGTCGAGGACGAGAAACGACATGGAAAATCCTTAGGCCTTGGACGGCGTCAATTTGCTGAAACGGGACACGAGCTGGATAAGGCCCATGGAAAGCCAGGTCATGGCGAAGGCGATGATCGCAAGCGCCGACGGTTCATAGGCCTTGTTGGCGCCGACGAGCTGCAGATAGGGGCCGAAGGCCGGGCGGTTGAGCAGCGACGCCATGGTGAACTCGCCGATGACGATGGCGAAGGTAATGAAGGCGCCGGACAATACGCCCGACATGACGTTCGGGAAGATGCACTTGAACAGGATGGTCGGCCATTTGGCGCCGAGGATTTCGGCAGCTTCGGTCAGCGTCCGCACATCGATCGTGCGCATCGCCGTGTCGACCGATCGGTACATGTAGGGCAGCGACAGGGTGATGTAGGACATCACCAAGAGCACGTTGGTGCCGAAGATCGAGCCGGTGAAGGGGATGTAGGACGAGGAATTATAGAGGCGCAGATAACCGAAGACGATGACGATCGCCGGGATGACGAGCGGCATCAGCGTGATGAATTCCATCACCGGGCGCATCTGCGGCAAGCGAAGGCGCACCCAATAGGCGGTCGGAACGACGAGAAGCATGCCGAAAACGATGGTGAAGATCGCCATCAGGACGGAAAAGCCGAAGGTCTGCTGGAACTGGATGTCGGAGAAGACCGAACCGTAGGAGTCGAACGAATATTCGCCGCGGCGCATGCGCAGCGAGAATTCGAAGGTGCCGAGCAGCGGCACGAAGAAGTAGATGATGCCGATGGCGATGGCGAGCCAGGCGAAGAACTTGGTCATCTTCATGTGCGCGCTCTCACTTCTGCCAGCGTTCGGCGCGCATGCGCAGCCAGATGTAGAGGATGTTCGAGATGCCGGTGATGACGATCATGCCGAGCGCCAAGGCGTAGCCGAGGTTCGGATTGTGCAGCACGTCGCCGCGGATCTGTGCATAGAGCAGGATCGGCACGATGTTGAGTGAGGCGCCTGTCAGCGCATAGGCAGTCGCGATGGCGCCGAAGGCATTGGCGAAGAGCAGCAGCGAGGTACCGAGCAGGCTCGGCCAGAGGATCGGCATCGCCACCATGCGCCAGTATTGCCAGGTCGAGGCGCCCAATATTTCGGATGCCTCGCGCCATTCCTTCTTCAGGCCGTCCAGCGCCGGCGTCAGGATCAGAACCATCAGCGGGATCTGGAAGAACATGTAGGTGATGGTCAGTCCGAAGAAGGACAGAAGGTTGAAGCCGGTCGAATAGAGATTGAAGCCGAACCAGTCGCGCAGGAAGACGGTGACAAGGCCGGTGCGGCCAAGCGTGGCGATGAAGGCGAAGGCGAGCGGCACGCCGGCGAAGTTCGAGGCGACGCCGGAAAAGGTCAGAAGGCCGGAGCGGATCCAGGAGGGCAGGCCGCCGAGCACGATCGCCCAGGCAAGCGCAAAGCCAATGATAGCGCCGCCGAGCGAGGAGGCGAAGGAGACCTTGATAGAGATCCAGTAGGCCGAAAGGATGGTCGGCGTGAACAGGTCGCCGATATTCTTGAAGGTGAAATCACCTTCCGGCGTGAAGAAGGCGCCGGTGACGAGATAGAGCGTCGGGACGATCAGAAACATCAGCGCGAAGATCATGAACGGCGCGATGCCGAGCCAATCGACGACGGTGCGGCGGTCGATGAAGGACGAGGATGCTGTGCTCATGAAGCCGGGTTTCTGTCCGAGGAGGGAAAAACCTCCCCGCCTTCAAAGACGGGGAGGCCGGATGCATTGTTTACTGAACGTTGGCGCCGACGACGCTGTCCCACTTGGTGGTGATGGCGGTCTTGCCCTTGTCCTGCTCGTCGAGTGTCGGGAACTTTGCCTTTTCGTAGGCGGCTGCCGGCGGCAGGGCGTCGAGCATTTCCTTCGGGATCTTGTTGTTCTTGGCAAGATCGTTGAAGCGGATCGGGTGGCAATAGCCCTTCAGGTAGCCGAGCTGGCCTTCGTCGGAATAGAGATATTCCATCCACAGCTTGGCAGCGTTCGGGTGCGGAGCGAAGGCCGAGATCGCCTGGACGTAGACGCCGGCGACGACGCCCGATTCCGGAACGACGACTTCGAGCGGCGGGTTGCCCTTCAGCGTGTCGCGCCAGGAGAGACCGTTATAGTCCCAGGCGACGACGATCGGGGTGGAGCCCTGGGCGAGCGAAGCGGACTTGCCGATGACCGGGACGAAGTTGCCGGCCTTGTTGATGTCGGCAAACAGCTTCAGGCCGGCTTCGCCAGCCTTGGTCGCGTCGGTTTCGCCGGCAGCGAGGCCTGCGGCGTAGACGGCCTGAACAGCCTGGTTGGAGCCGCGCGGGTCGCCAGCGAGAGCAACCGAGTTGGCATAGTCGGACTTGGTCAGGTCCTTCCAGTCCTTCGGGACTTCCTTGACGATGTCGGTGTTCACGATGAAGGAGAGAACGCCGTAATAGTCGCCGTACCAGTAGCCTTCAGCATCCTTGGCGTCGTCCGGGATCGAATCCCAGGTGGAAACCTTGTAGGGCTGGATCAGCTTTTCGGCCTTGGAGGACGGGCCGAAGGACAGGCCGACGTCGATGACGTCAGGAGCCTGCGGGCCGGTATTGCCCTTGTTGGCCTTGATGGCTTCGATTTCGTCGCCCGAGCTCGCGTCCGGGTTCAGTTCGTTGACTTCGATGCCGTACTTGGCCTTGAAGCCGGCAATGATGTCGCCGTAACCGCACCAGCTGTGGGGCAGGGCGATGGTGGTGAGCGAGCCTTCCTTCTTGGCGGCGGCGATCAGATCGGCGCTCGGCTCGGCGAAGGCAAAGGAGGTGGAGGCAACGACTGCGGCAGTCGTCAGCGAGAGCAGGCGATGGGCGTTCTTGAGCACGGGTGTCCTCCTGAGGGTTTTGTCGTGTCGGCGGCGACTCGTAGAGCCGTTTCGTGAACTGTATGTGACAGGCCCGGCGCCGATCATCTTCCTATAAGCCCCCGCTTTGAAAGCATTTTTTCGCGATGCCGTGACCGCCGGATGTCGTCGCCTGTGGATAACCGGGCGCAGACGTCGCGGGCAGGACAGGGAAGGCGCAATTCAGCCAAGAGAAAAGCGAAGTTTCGTTTGACGGCGCGCACAAAGTGAAGAATTCTCTGCTGCAACTTTTATTTTATTTCTACGGATCTTCTCCTCAAGACCATTTTTGATGTCGGCGGCCTTGAAGAAGCACTGAACTATAATCGGCCGGGACAGGGATCGAGACCGTCCGTTACAGCAACCCGACAGGGCATGCATAAGAACAGATCCCCTTGGGAGCGTCAGAGCTGTGTCAGCGCCGGCACCGAAATATCGGGCCGGTGCAGGTCAGACAGGGCATATCCGGCCGTTGGGGCCGGAGCCCGTTGCTTTGAGCAGGAGAAGGGGAATGGAAAGTTCATCTGCCGGCGTCAGCTACAAGAAGGCCGACGCCTCCTATTTCGACAAGCGCGGATTGTCGCGTTATGCCGGTGTCTGGTCGCTCTGGGCGCTCGGCGTCGGGGCGGTCATCTCGGGTCATTTTTCCGGCTGGAATTTCGGCTTCGCCACCGGCGGCTGGGGCGGTATGCTGGTCGCCGGCATCATCATCGCGATCATGTATCTCGGCCTGACCTTCTCGATTGCCGAGATGAGCCCGGCGCTGCCGCATACAGGAGCGGCCTATTCCTTCGCCCGAACCGCGATGGGCCCCTGGGGCGGGTTCCTCACCGGGCTTTGCGAGAATGTCGAATACGTGCTGACGCCTGCCGTCATCGTCACCTTCATCACCGCCTATGTGAACTCGATCCTCGGCCTCGATGCGGCCTATTCGCCGCTGCTGTGGATCCTGTTCTACGCGGTCTTCCTGGCGCTCAACGTCTTCGGCCTGGAACTGTCGTTCAAGGTGACGCTGGTGATCACGCTGATTTCGCTGGCGGTCTTGGTGTTCTTCTGGATCAGCGCCATCCCGAACATGGATTTTTCCCGCTGGGCGCTGAATATCGGCGTCGGCCCTGATGGTGCGGCAATCGAACTGCCGGAAGGCAATGGCGACTGGTTCCCCTTTGGCTTTACCGGCGTTCTGGCGACGCTGCCCTTTGCGGTGTGGCTGTTCCTCGCCATCGAACAGCTGCCGCTTGCCGCGGAAGAATCGGTCGACCCGAAGCGTGACATGCCGAAGGGCATCATTCTCGGCATCATCACCCTAATGATCTCGGCCTTCATGATCGTGCTGCTCAACCCGTCGCTGCCGGGCGTCGGCGCCTTCCATCTCGGCTCGGCGCTGGAGCCGCTGCTCGACGGGTTCAAGGCGGTCTATGGCGATAGCGGTGTTGTCATCCTCGGTCTCGTGGCGCTGACGGGCCTGATCGCCAGCTTCCACACGATCCTCTATGCTCAGGGCCGGCAGATCTATTCGCTGTCGCGCGCCGGCTACTTCCCGACGGCTCTGTCGGTTACGCACCCGGTCTACAAGACGCCCTATGTGGCGATGATGGCCGGTGCCGGCATTGGGCTTGCGGTCATGCTGGTGATCTGGTTCGCGCTCGGCGCGGAACAGGGCGGTACGGTGATCGGCGCCGTGCTGCTCAACATGGCCGTCTTCGGCGCGATGTTCTCCTACATCATGCAGGCGATCTCCTTCATCATCCTGCGCAAGAAGCTGCCGAATATCGAGCGGCCGTTCCGCTCGCCGCTCGGCATCCCGGGTGCGGCACTGACGATCATCATCGCCGTGGTGACGCTGCTCTACCAGATCCAGGATCCGAACTTCTTCAAGGGCGTAGTTTGGGTCGTCGTCTGGTTCGCGGTCGCGATCGCCTATTTCGCGATCGTCGGTCGGCACCGGCTTATCCTCTCTCCAGAAGAGGAATTCGCCATGGAGCACAAGGAAGCTGCAGCGCTCGCCTGACCGTTCCATTCGCTTTGCAAGGAAGGCGGTCGCGTGCGGCCGCCTTTTTTCGTTTCCGCGTGAGGGACCAGTTCTTCTCGATGACATTCGCAGATGCTGAAATTAACCATCCGTTAACCATGATTGGAAAGGATATGGGCTAACGGCCCCATGCTTCGGGGATGTCTGGAGAGCGATGCGGCTCGTCACCTTTCGAGGATGGAAAATGCCCGTAATCTCTTTCGCCAATGCCAAGGGCGGCGCCGGCAAGACGACAGCCGCACTCCTGCTCGCCACCGAACTCGCTCATCAGGGTTTCCGCATCACCATCATCGATGCCGACCCGCAGCGCTGGATCAGCCAATGGCAGGAGGCCTCGGGCAAGGTCCGAAATATCGAGGTGGTCTCCGAGATCAGCATCGCATCCCTGCAGTGTCATCTGCGTGAGATGGCGTCCCAGACCGACTATTTCATCATCGACCTCGCCGGCGCCCGTGACGCGCTCGTCACCACGGCACTCGGACTTTCAGACCACGTCTTCATCCCGGTCCAGGGCTCGGCCATGGATGCCAGGGGCGCGGCTCAGATCCTCGATCTGCTGGCGCTGATGAGGGACAAGGGGCGGCTCGAGATCGCCCATTCCGTCGTGCTCACCCGCGTCACCTCGATGGTGACGACGAAGGCGATCGTCGCCATCAAGGGGCTGCTGGCCTCCAAGGGCGTTCACGTTCTGGCGACCCCGATCGGCGAGCGCATCGCCTTCAAGGAACTGTTCGAGACCGGCGGCACGCTGCACGGCATGGACCCGGCCAACGTCAGCAATGTCGACAAGGCGCGCGAAAATGCCCGCCAGTTCGCCCGCGAAGTTCTGAGCCTGATGCCGGTCAAGGTGACGCGCTCGGCGGTCTCCCGTTTGATCGGTCTCGGTAGAGGCATCTCCTGAGTAGAAAAATGTGGTGATGAACGTGGCTGCTGCGGTTGTCTGCCCAAGCCAGTTCGGCATCAGAGACCACTAATTTTAACGCCGGACTCGGCGAGCGCCCTGAAGGTCGCCATGTCTTTGGGCTGTCCCTGTTGAACAACGTCCACATCTTTGAGGGCGTTCAGTTTCAGCAGCGGTGAGAAATCTGCAACTTTCCCGCAATAGTAGATTTTCAGCCGCTCAAGGTTTGGAAGGCGGGCCAGGAAGCTCACGTCCTCCATCGATTTGAGATTGTGAACCCAAAGATCGGTGACGCTCGGCTTTTCGTCAAAATCCACATGCGTGTCCGTCGAACCGGAGATCTGGAGCGATTCTATCGCTCCAGCGGCTTCGATCACGACACGATCAAAGCCGGATATTCCCAAATGCTTTAGTTGACGACTGGACACATAGTTGAGGAGCTTGCCGGCCTTGTCCTTCTTGGCATTCAGGAACTCCAGCTTGGGAAAGCTGGTCTCGTCGAAGAAGACTTCGGAATCGTAGATGGTGAGGTGGCGTATGGCCGAGGCCGCAGCCGTCCAACGAACTGATTTCCGGATGCTGCCATGAATGAATATTCCGCCTTCGATACGTTCCGACATATCGCGGATGCCATCGAGAATCTCGCCGTCTGTTTCCATGTAGTGGACGCCGAGTGACGCAAACTTAGTCATCCAGGGAACAATATATTTCGGGCACGCCTTCATGCGAAACTGGATCGAGGCGTTTCGAAGGTCGAAATTCGCCGCTTCGTCAGGCGCGAAATAAGCCTTTCGGCTGGCTAGATCGAAGTGGGGCTTTGGACCGATATAGACCAATTCGCCCGTAGGAGGCGCCCTGTATTTGTCGATCATGCGTGCCTCCTCGTCAGGATGTGCGATGCCTTGGTGATCGCAAAAAAGCCCCGCAATCGCTGAGCTGCAGGGCCCGTTCCCGTATTGGCAAGCCTGTTACTCGACGAATTCCACCGTCGTGCCCGGCTTGACCATCTTGGCAAGCTCGGTCGCGTCCCAGTTGGTCAGGCGCACGCAGCCGTGGCTGTTGGTCTTGCCGATCTTGGACGGTTCCGGCGTGCCGTGGATGCCGTAGGTCGGCTTCGACAGGGCGATCCAGACGGTGCCGACCGGGCCGTTCGGGCCTGGCGGGATCTGCAGGATTTCGGTGTTGTTGCCCTGGGTGAAGTTGATCTTCGGATTGTAGGTATAGCCAGGATCGAGTGCGATGCGCTGGACCGTATGGTTGCCGGTCGGCGACGGGGTGTCGGATGATCCGATCGTTGCCGGATAGGCGGCAATGAGATTGTTGTCGGCGCCATAGGCGAAAACCTGCTTGCGCGCCTTGTCGGCGACGATGCGCGTCACTTCGCCCTTCTTCGGTTGAGCCGGATTGACGACCTTGATGATCGTGCCGGGAATGGAGAAGTCGGCATTCGGATTGAGCGACTTCAGGTAGTTCTCATCCATGTGGAACTGCTCGGCGAGCTTCTCGGTGACCGAGGTAAACGACATGGCCGGCAGCGCCGCCTTGTGGGCATAGTCTTCCGGGATAGACGCGACATAGGGACCTGCGGCATCAGCCGGCGTGATCGTGTAGTCGACGATCGGCAGGCCGCCGGAATAGGTCAGGCGCTGCATGATCTCTTCGGAATTGTTCGGATCCAGCGTCTCGCCCGTCATTTCCTGCCAGGCTGCGATTGCCTTGTTGACATTGTCACCGAGACGGCCGTCGATGACGCCCGGCGAAATGCCTTCGCGATCCAGAAATACCTGGAGGGCGGCTATTTCAGCCTGCGGCTTATTCGCCACCGTGGCTACGGGCTTGTTCGGGTGCAGTTGCTCGGCCGGTGGCATGCTCGGGTTCGGCTCGAGCGATGCCTCTTCCGGATAACCCTGGTCGACACCCGGCAATTCCTGCTGGTCGAGCGGCATGCGGGTGACCTGATCCTGTCGGCCGATCGAGCCGGTCGTTGCGCCGGGCTCTACCGGATCTCCCGGTCGATACTGGCGGTAGTCGCGATAGCCGTAGCCGCTCTGGTCGTCGTAACGAGCCTGGTCGCGGCGATTATTGCCGTAACCCGGCGGCGGCGGATAGCCAATATTTCCGCCACGATAGCCGTCGCGGTGCATTTCGGTTGCGATGACATTGCCATAGCTGTCGACATAGACACGCTGGCCGGCTCGGTCCCGCGTGATGGAAATTCCGCCACCATTGGGAACATAATCGAGGATGGCGCCGTCAGGTGCGACCAGCATCGGCCCTTCCTCATAGCCGTAATAGCGCGATTGCGCCGAGGCCGGGGACTGACTGAGGGATGCCGCAAGGACAGACAGGCTGATACTGAAAAGGAGCGAGCGCTTCACGATTCCACCGATTATAATGTTGCACATTCAGGTAATCGGGAATGTGGCTTTCTGGTTCCCGTTTGCTGTCTGCGATGACTGACAAGTTAAATTTGACGCTTGTATGGAAAAATCTCAGCTTGCAATGAATGAATCATTAAATTCCGCTCACCTTTGGTAACGCCCGGGTGAGCACTAGGAGGAAATACCGATGAAGACCTTCTCCGCCGCTCTGGGGCCACGGCTCATGCTGGACGAAAGCTCGGTTCTCGATATCGGAAGCTGCTTCGTCAACGATGTCGATATCGCGCCAGGCAGAGCGATACCGGACGATGGTGATCCTCGGATCGATCATTCGCTGGAGGGGTTCCTGTTCACCTGCGGCCCCGATCACATCCGCCATCCCGACCTGATCGACGGCAAGAGCAATGGCCATAAGTTTCCGCTGCACGGGTCCTTCTCTTCGCATCCGGCCGAGATCCAGTTCTGGGATGCTCAAGGAGACGATGCGGAATGTCGCGCGAAGGTGAAGGTGGCGACAGCCGATGGCGGCAGCGCGCTCCTCGAACGCCATTGGCGCATCGACAACACGACCGGCGAGGTCTGCCTGCAGGACAGGGTGACCAATACCGGCGACCGGTCGATGGCGCGGGTGCATATGTATCACATGAATGTCGGTGCCTGGCTGTTCGACGATGCCGTGCATCTCTCCGGCCGGATGCTGGAGGGCGGTGGGACACCCTGGGGATTCGGTCCCGATCCGGGCAGCGTGTTCTGTGTATCGGCCAGGGAAGAAGGTAAGGAATGGGCGGAAGTGGCGCTCGGACCGATCGCCGCGCTCGGCGGATCGACGCTCAAGGTGAAATTCAAGACGGACGGGCTGCCCTACCTGCAGATCTGGCGCAACCAGGCAGCACCCGCCCATGTGCTCGGGATCGAGCCTGTCTCCCACCGGCTGGCGAGCCGCAAGGAACTCAAGGAAAGCGGCGAACTCGAATGGTTGAAGCCGGGCGAGAGCGCCGACTATGCGCTGCGTTTTGCCTTCGTTTGATGTGACATCCTTCTGTCGTTGACGCTCACCGAGGCACCGCGTAATGCTTGCGCCTCAAAAAGGAATGGAGGTTGCCATGGATATACGCCAGATCAACGACGAGTATTCGGTTTCCGGTCAGATCACCGTAGACGAACTGGATCAGGTCAAGGCAATGGGGTTCAAATCCATCGTCTGCAACCGTCCCGACGAGGAAGAGCCGGGCCAGCCGCATTTCGCCGACATCGAGGGGCGTGCGAAGGAACTCGGCATCGAGATCCGCCACATCCCGGTCGGCCGCATGGGCCTGACGCCGCAAGGCGTGACAGAGATGGTCGATGCGGTGGAAGACCTGCCGAAGCCGATGCTCGGCTATTGCCGCTCGGGCGCCCGCTCGACCGCGATCTACGACCAGGCCCAGCGTTCGCGCGGCTAACGACTTTTTCGCGCACGATGCGGGCATCCGTGTCGTGCTTATTCTAAGCTCAGCATTCAGGAGCATTCCCATGAGCATCAAGCGCATCGAGCCCGGCGCCCGCATGAGCGGCGCAGTCGTCCACGGCAACACCGTCTATCTCGCCGGCCAGGTTGGCGAAGGCGAGACCGTGACGGACCAGTGCAAGGACGCGCTCGCCGAAGTCGATCGCCTGCTCGCAGCCGCCGGCTCCGACAAGTCGAAGGTCCTGCAGACGATCATCTATCTCTCCGACATGTCGACCTTCGGCGAAATGAACGCCGTCTGGGAAGCCTGGATCGATCCGGCCAACCCGCCGGCACGCGCGACGAGCGAAGCCGCTCTCGCCGCACCGAAATACAAGGTCGAGTTCATCGTCACCGCTGCGATCTGATTTCGATCATCCGAACATGAAAAAAAGAGGCCGGTGAAAACCGGCCTCTTTTGTATCTGTCGATCAGGGTTCGCCCGGCGTCATGCCGAAAAGGTAGAAGGCGGCGAGGGCGATGCCGATCAGGAAGATGACGACGACGAAGGTCGACATGCCTCCAAGCGCTTTGCGTTTTGTTTCACTAGCCATGCCATATCAACGACTTGGCCAGCGAATGGTTCCCGCAAGATGAGCAAAAGCCCAGAGGTGGTCATCAGGCCTTGTTGCGAATCTGGGTCAGCGTCCGCGCCGGCGTGATCGCTTCCGGATCGAGCCTGACTTCGATGATCGCGGGCTTGCCGCTTTCGCGGGCGCGCAGATAGGCCGGGCCGAAATCCTCGGTTTTCTCGACCAGTTCCCCATGGCCGCCGAAGGCCTTGGCATAGGCGACGAAATCCGGATTGACGAGATCGGTGGCGCTGACGCGGCCGGGATATTCCCGCTCCTGATGCATGCGGATCGTGCCGTAGATGCCGTTGTTGACCAGCACGGTGATGATCGGCAGTCCGTATCGCACGGCGGTGATGAATTCCTGTCCGTGCATCATGAAGCAGCCGTCACCGGCAAAGCAGACGACTTCCCGCTCGGGGAAGAGCTGCTTGGCGGCAACTGCGGCCGGCAGGCCGTAGCCCATCGAGCCGGAGGTCGGTGCCGACTGGGTGTTGTATTTCCGGAAGCGGTGGAAGCGGTGCAGCCATGTGGCATAGTTGCCGGCGCCATTGGTGAAGATGGCGTCATCCGGCGTGTTTTCTTCGATCCAGCTCATGATCGGACCCATATGGACGTTGCCGGGGCCGCTTTCGGGCGGCGTCGACCACTTGAGATAGGAATCGTGCATGGCGGACTTGCGCTCGGCCCAGAGCGGCAGGGCCGGTGGCTCGAGATCCTTGATCGCTTCGACGAATTCCGCAGGTGCGGCGCAGATCGCCAGGTCCGGGCGATACATGCGGCCAAGCTCTTCCGGATCGGGGAAGACATGCACGAGCTTCTGTTGCGGGTAGGGGATGTCGAGCAGGGTGTAGCCGGAGGACGGCATTTCCGACATGCGGCTGCCGATCAGGACGAGCAGGTCTGCGTCCTTGATCTCCTTCGCCAGGGCCGGATTGATGCCGATGCCGACATCGCCCGCGTAGGACGGATGAAGGTGGTCGAACAGCATCTGGCGGCGGAAGGAGCAGCCGACCGGGATCTTGAAGCGGCTGGCGAAGGCCTGGAAATCGGCGACCGCCTGTTCGTCCCAGCGGGTGCCGCCGAGGATGAACATCGGGCGCTGCGCTTCCTTCAAGAGCTTCTCGAATTCGGCGACCTGCTTCTGGCCGGGATGGCTCTCGACGCGGGTATAGGCCTGCGCCGCGACCGCCTCGACTTCCTCGACCAGCATGTCTTCCGGCAGCGTCAGCACCACGGGGCCTGGGCGGCCGGAGGTGGCGACGGTAAAGGCGCGGGTGACGAATTCCGGGATGCGGCGGGCGTCGTCGATCTCGCCCACCCATTTGGCGAATTCGGTGAATGCGCGACGGTATTCGACTTCCTGAAACGCCTCGCGTTCCTTCATGTCGCGGCCGATCTGGCCGACGAAGAGGATCATCGGGACAGAATCCTGCTTGGCGACATGCAGGCCGGCGGAAGCATTGGTGGCGCCCGGTCCGCGCGTGACCATGCAGATGCCGGGTTCGCCCGACAGACGCCCCCAGCTGTCGGCCATCATCGCAGCGCCGCCTTCCTGGCGGCAGACGAGAACGTCGATGCCGCTTTCATAGAGCGCGTCGAGCACGGCGAGATAGCTTTCGCCCGGCACGCAGGACACGCGCTTGACGCCGTTCGCCTTCAAGGCCTCGACGATAAGCTGGCCTCCGGTTCTTTTGGCAGTCGTCATCGGTTGCTGTCCTTTTCGGTTGCCTTCGTGGATGCGTTGAGTTCGGCGAGAATTTCGTCCGTGTGCTCGCCCACTTTCGGGCTCGGACGATGATAGGCGAGCGGCGTCTCGGACAGCACGATCGGGCTGCGGACGCCCGGAATGATCGTGCCGTCGGCCGCCTCGAGATCGACGCGCAGGCCGCGTGCCTTGACCTGCGGGTCCTCGAACATTTCACCGATCGAGTTGATCGGCCCGACCGGCACGGCATTTTCGCCGCAGGCAGCCAGAAGATCGGCCTTAGTCCATTGGGTCGTCTCGGCGGTGATGAGGCTGCGTACCTCGACGCGATGGGCGACGCGGGCCTTGTTGGTCGCATAGCGCTCGTCGTCGGCCAGCTGCTCGATGCCGAGGATGCGGCAGAAGCGGCGGAACTGGCCGTCATTGCCGACGGCGAGGATGATATGGCCGTCGAGAACCGGGATCACCTCATAGGGCGAGATGTTGGGATGGGCATTGCCGAGCTTCACCGGCGAGATGCCGGAAATCAGGTAGTTCATGTTCTGGTTGGCGAGCACCGACGACATTACGTCGAGCAGCGCCATGTCGACCAGTTGGCCTTCGCCGGTCTTCATGGCATGGATCAGCGCGCCCTGGATGGCGGTGACCGCATAGATGCCGGTGAAGATGTCGGCGATCGCCACACCCGCCTTCATCGGCTGGCCGTCCGGCTCTCCCGTGATCGACATGAAGCCCGACATGCCTTGGACGATATAGTCGTAGCCGGCGAGCGAGGCATAGGGCCCGTCCTGGCCGAAGCCGGTGATCGAGCAATAGATGAGCTTCGGATTGATCTTCCTCAGGCTCTCGTAGTCGAGCCCGTATTTCTTCAAGCCCCCGAGCTTGAAGTTCTCGATCAGCACGTCGGACTGCGCGGCGAGCCTCCGGACGATCTCCTGGCCTTCCTCTGTCTTCAGGTCGACGGCGATCGAGCGCTTGCCGCGATTGGTCGAATGATAATAGGCGGCCGACAGGTTTTCGCCGTCGACGCTCTCGACGAAGGGCGGGCCCCAGGCGCGGGTGTCGTCGCCGCCGTCCGGGTTTTCCACCTTGATGACATCCGCCCCCATGTCGGCCAGCATCTGGCCTGCCCAGGGGCCGGCCAGAACGCGGGCAAGTTCGAGGACGCGGATGCCGTCGAGCGGCGGCTTTTTCTTGGCATTATCCATGATCAGGGGGCTACCGATGTCGTTTCGCTTTTGGTGACGGGCTTGATCGAGGCGACGCGACGCTCGCGCCAGATGATGTAGAGGCCGGAGCCGATGATGATCGAAATGCCGAGCCATTTGATCGGATCGGGAAAATCGCCGAACACGAGCCAGCCGAACAGCGTGGCAGAGATGATCTCGAAATACTGGATGGGCGCCAGCACGGAGGCGGGTGCCGCGCGATAGGCATAGACGCTCAGGACGCCGGAAAGGGCGGCAACGACGCCAACTGCGGCAATCCATGTGAAGGTGGTGAGGTCGGGAACGGAGGGGGCGAGAAAGTCGATCTCGGTAACGCCTCCGATCAGGAGCAGGACCGCGCAGATCGGCAGGCCCCACATCGACATCTGAAACTGCATCGCCCACGGGTCCTCGCGCTGGGCCAACGCACGCGTCATCATGGCGAAGATGGCGATGCAGAATGCGGTGACGACCGGCAGAAGCGCGACATAGCCGATTTCCTGAAAGCTCGGGCGGATGACGATCATGGCGCCGATAAAGCCGACGACGCAGGCCGTATAGCGCCGCCAGCCGATGATCTCCTTCAGGAAGATGCTCGACAGCACGGTCAGGATGATCGGTTCGACGAAGAAGATCGCGACGGCGTCGGCGACCGGCATCACCGCCAAGGTGGCGACGAAACAGACCATGGAGATCGCGATCACGGCGGCGCGTATGAAATGGTAGAAGCTCATCCGCCAGGAGAAGCTACGCCACGAGCCTGTCCAGATCACGAAGGGCAGCATGCACAGCGCCTGGAAGACGAAGCGCCCGGCCGTGATCATGGTGGGGGAGGCGGAGGTCGTCGCGAGCTTGGAAAAGACGTCGATCAGCGGCGCGATCAGCATGGCGAGGATCATCAGGCCCAGACCAGCGGTGATGCTGATGGCGTGTATGGATGGAGCCGGTTTTGCGGGCGCTGCGCTCATGGTCTGGATATACCGAGGGTGGAATTTTCGCGCACTTGAATAAAAGTCATGAACTCATTCCGTCGTCGTCAGCCGCGCTTGGAAATCGTGCCGGCCCATTCCGCAAACTCGGCCATCGCTTCGCCGCGAACGGTGTCGTTCAGCGTCTCGTGGCGGGTATGGGGCCAGAACCGCGTCATGACCTTGTGGAAGCCGTTCTTCCTCAGATGCGTCGAGAGCCAGAAGATTGCCTGTCCCTTGTCCGTCGCCGGGTCTTCGCCGCCGCCGAGCAGATGGATCGGCAGGTCTTTCGGTAGCCGATCAACAAGCGCCGGTGCGCGGAAGGTAAGTTCGAAGAGGTCGAGCCAGAGGGAGACGCTGGCATCGAAGCCGCAGAGCGGGTCGGTGATATAGGCATCGACTTCTGCCGGATCGTGGCTCAGCCAGTCGAAGGCGGTGCGATGGTTGGGGATGCTCTTGCCCCAGGCGCCGAAGGTGAGGCGGGGCAGCATGCCGCTCGGCACGTCAGATCCTTTTAGCGCGCGCTCGGCCAGAAGCAGGCCTTGGGCGGCGCGACCGGCAAGGCCGGGATTGAAGTTGGAATTCCACACCGCCACGGCATCGAAGGCGCGCGGATTGTCCACCGCGGCATTGAGTGCGATCAGCCCGCCCATGGAATGGCCGAAGAGGATGACGGGCAGGCCGGGATGGGCGGCCAGAGCGAGATCGCGCATCGCCATCACGTCGCGCAGCACGGCCGCCGCCCCGTCCTTCGACGCGAATCGCCCGATCGGCGCGTCCGGTGCCGTCGTCTCGCCGTGGCCGCGGTGATCCCAGGCGTAGACGTAGAAGCCCTTCGCCGCCATCGCCGCCGCGAAGGCCCGGTAGCGCTTGGAATGTTCCGCCAGTCCATGGGAGATCAGCAGGATGCCCCTGGCCGGTTCGGCCGCCTCAGCGTAGTGGTACGCGATCGACGCACCCGTCGGGCTGGGGAAACTCCGCGTTTCCCACCCAAATTCCAAGGTCATTTCAAGGCCTCCCCCCGCTCTGCGCATTGCCCCGAGGCGCGTCTTCGCCTACATAGCGGCAAAACCTCTTTCCCCCGGAGCTTAATTATCGATGGCACGTCAGTTCATCTATCACATGTCGGGACTGAACAAGTCCTATGGCGCCAAGAAGATCCTCGAGAACGTCAACCTGTCGTTCTACCCCGACGCCAAGATCGGTATCCTCGGCCCGAACGGCGCCGGTAAGTCGACCGTCCTGCGCATCATCGCCGGTCAGGACAAGGAATTCACCGGTGAAGCCTGGCTCGCCGAAGGCGCGACCGTCGGCTACCTGGAGCAGGAACCGAAGCTTGATCCGAACAAGACCGCCTTCGAAAACGTGATGGAAGGCGTGGCCGAAAAGCAGGCCGTGCTCGATCGCTACAACGAACTGATGATGAACTATTCCGACGAGACCGCGGAAGAGGGCGCCAAGCTGCAGGACATCATCGACAGCCAGAACCTCTGGGATCTGGAACAGCAGGTCGAGATGGCGATGGAAGCGCTGCATTGCCCGCCAAAGGATGCCAATGTCGAAAACCTGTCGGGTGGTGAGCGTCGCCGTATCGCGCTCTGCCGCCTGCTCCTGTCGCAGCCGGACCTGCTGCTGCTCGACGAACCGACCAACCACCTCGACGCCGAGACGATCGCATGGCTTGAGCGCCACCTGCGCGACTATCCGGGCGCCGTGATGATGATTACCCACGATCGCTACTTCCTCGACAACGTCACGGGCTGGATCCTCGAGCTCGACCGTGGTCGCGGCATTCCCTACGAAGGCAACTATTCCGCCTATCTCGGTGCCAAGGCCAAGCGCATGACGCAGGAAGCCCGCGAAGAAGCCGGCCGCCAGAAGGCGTTGTCGCGCGAACAGGAATGGATCGCTTCCAGCCCGAAGGCCCGTCAGGCCAAGTCCAAGGCACGTATCAAGGCCTATGAACAGCTGGTCGATGCGGCCGAGAACATCCGGCCCGGCGATGCGCAGATCATCATCCCGGTCTCCGAGCGCCTCGGCAATGTCGTCATCGAGCTCGACGGCATCAAGAAGGGCTTTGACGGCCGCACCCTGATCAACGACCTGTCGATCAAGCTGCCGCCGGGCGGCATCGTCGGCATTATCGGCCCGAACGGCGCCGGCAAGTCGACGCTCTTCAAGATGATCACCGGCCAGGAAACCCCGGACGAAGGTTCGATCCGCGTCGGCGACACTGTGCATCTCGGCTATGTCGACCAGAGCCGCGATGCTCTCGACGGCAACAAGACCGTCTGGGAGGAAATCTCCGGCGGTGCCGAAGTCATCAAGCTCGGGAAGTTCGACATGAACTCGCGCGCTTACTGCGGCGCCTTCAACTTCAAGGGCGGTGACCAGCAGCAGAAGGTCGGCAATCTCTCGGGTGGTCAACGCAACCGCGTTCACCTTGCCAAGATGCTGAAGGCCGGCGGCAACGTCCTGCTGCTCGACGAACCGACCAACGACCTCGATACGGAAACGCTCGGCGCACTGGAAAGCGCGCTCGAAGCCTTCGCCGGCTGCGCCATCATCATCAGCCACGATCGCATGTTCCTGGACCGCCTTGCCACGCACATCCTTGCCTTCGAAGGTGACGGCCATGTCGAATGGTTCGAAGGCAACTTCGAGGATTATGAAGAAGACAAGGTCCGCCGCCTCGGCCCCGACGCCCTCAACCCAGGCAGCCAGGCTCACAAGCGCCTGACGCGCTGAGGGCTTAGCGGATCCTATGATCTGGGGAAGGGCGGCTTGGCCGCCCTTCTGTTTTCTATAAGGCTATTCACGCCCGCAGAGCTCACGAGTCTCCTCATTCCTGTGCTTGTCACAGGAATACAGCAGCCCAAGTCCTTGGGCGGGAAGAGTCTTTTCATGGCGCAGACGCGCCGTGACTGGATTCCTGTGACAAGCACAGGAGTGAGGGAAGGATGGCTTGCCGATAATGGCCCGAGCGGACTTCAGCAGCACCGAGCCGAGAACTTTTCCAGCACTCTGACCACAGGCCGCGCACCTCGGTTCACAAGCGTTGAGGCGAAGTCCCTGACCTAGCTTGCATCTCCTGCATTTTTCATATAAAGATATCTTTATATCTTGATTGCCGGGGATGCCAACATGCGGTTGCCGCTCGATACACTGGTTGATGTGCTGAAGACTGTTGGCGAGCCGACGCGTTTCCGGCTGCTGGCTCTTCTGGCACGCGGCGACCTCACGGTGACCGATCTTACTGAAATTCTCGGCCAGTCGCAGCCCCGCATTTCCCGCCATCTCAAGCTCCTCACGGAAGATGCCCTGATCGAACGTTATCAGGAAGGCGCTTGGGCCTATTTCCGCCTGCGCCATGACGGTGAGGCGGCGTCCCTGGTGCGGACCGTGTTGACGGCTGCTTCTTCTGACGATCCGGTTCTGCTGCGCGACGGTGAGCGGCTTGCCGCCGTAAAGCGCCAGCGTGCAGAGCGGGCACAGGCCTATTTCAGCCGCAACGCCTCCGAATGGGATGAGTTGCGCCGCTTGCACGCGAGTGACGCCGCTGTCGAAAAGGCGCTGCTGCGGCTTGTTGGTCCTTCTCCAATCGATTCGCTGCTCGACCTCGGTACCGGCACGGGCTGGATTCTGCAGCTTCTCGCGCCCCATTATCGCCGAGCGGTCGGCGTCGATGCGAGCCGCGACATGCTGTCGGTCGCCCGCGCCAATCTCGACAAGGCCGGTATCCTCAAGGCATCCGTGCGGCACGCCGATATTCTCAACCTGCCGCTCGAAGGCCAGGATTTCGATCTGGTGACGATCCACCAGGTTCTGCATTTTCTCGATCAGCCCGAACTGGCCATCGGCGAGGCGGCGCGCATCCTGCGCCCCGGCGGTCGTCTGCTGATCGTCGATCTTGCCCCCCACAAGCTGGAGCATCTGCGCGAGGAGCACGCCCATGTGCGGCTGGGCTTCTCCCACGAAACGATCAGCGACTGGCTGGAAAAAATCGGCCTCGACGTGGAGCAGGCGATAGATATCGCCCCCGACCAGGCCGAGGGGCTTACCGTTACAATCTGGCTGGCGAAGGATCGCCGCCTCCTCATCGCTGACGCCGAGCCGGCAACCGCGATCCCGGTTCTTCAGGAAGGCTGATCATGGACGAGAACACGACAAACCAGCGCCTCAAGATCTCCTTTGAATTCTTTCCGCCGAAATCGGAAGAGATGGAAGCGCAGCTGTGGGACACCGTGGAACGGCTTGCTCTGTGGCAGCCGGAATTCGTCACCGTGACCTATGGCGCGGGCGGATCGACCAAGGAACCGACGCTTGCCGCCGTGCAGAAGATCGTCGGCGATACCAGCCTGCCGACAGCCGCGCATCTGACCTGCGTTGACGCCTCCAAGGACGAGGTTCGGGCCGTGGTGGATGAGTATCGCGCAGCCGGTGTGCGCCGCATCGTTGCCCTGCGCGGCGATCCGGCTGCCGGCATAGGCACCGTCTATACGCCGCATCCTGAAGGTTTCGTGCAGACAGCCGATCTGGTTCGGGCGCTGGCCGAATACGGCGATTTCGACATTTCGGTCTCGGCCTATCCGGAAAAGCATCCGGAGAGCCCCGACATGGCGGCGGATATCGACGTCTTGAAGCGCAAGGCGGATGCCGGCGCGACGCGGGCGCTGACCCAGTTCTTCTTCGATAACGACACGTTCTTCCGCTACATGGACGAGGTTGCGGCGGCCGGCATCACGCTTCCAGTGATCCCGGGCATCATGCCGATCCAGAACCTTACCCAGCTCAAGCGTTTCGCCCGCCGCTGCGGTGCCGTCATGCCTGGCTTCTTGGATGATCGTTTTGAAGGACTGGACGAGAAGCCGGAAGAGCGGGCCAAGGTCGCTGCCGATGTCGCTGCCGAGCAGATCGAGGGGCTTACCGAACGCGGCTTCAACCATATCCATCTCTATACGATGAACCGGGCTCCGCTCGTCTCGGCCGTTCTGGATCGCATCGGTTACAAGCCCGAGGACGCGAGAGCCGTCGCAGCAGCCTGATCAGGCGCATTGGGATAAACCCACAGCCCGGATGTGGAAAACGCATGCTCTTAAGGAGCATGCGTCTTTGGAAAGGCTGTCATATCAAACGTTCTTGGATGCAAGATACGACTGGCAGGATGTGTGCAGACTCAGGGCTAGATGAAAAGCATCGAAGCCACGAACACGAATGCTGCACCGACTACCAGGAGATTGAGGGGGTAAGTACGTCCCATGTCTGCCTCCTTGCGTTGACCCTTAAACTTTATGACCGATTTGCGTCAGCGCAAAGCCGTTTTTATGACGCAGTGCAGCGGCAGGCGGGTCCAACTTCTCAGCATCGTTCTCCAAGCTGCTGCAATTAAAACGATTTTATTGGCGAATGGCCTGGGGAAAAATCTTGCCGAATTGTTAAAGTCTGTCGCTCGGCGTGAGCGGAGATCAGGCCGCTCTCATTCGTAAGGCGAAGATTCGCCCGTCCAGCATCAACAATCCCAGAGCGATTACGCCCATGCCGGCGAAAACGGTCCAGCCCAGCCGCTCGTGCAGAAACAATGCGCCGAGGAGGATGGCGCTCGGCGGAACGAGTAGCGTCACGAGTGATGCGTTGGTGGCGCCGGCAAGTGCCAGGATGCGGAAGAAGATCAGGTAGGCGAAGGCGGTCGAGAGCAGCGCCAGGATGATGACGGCCGCTATGGCCTCGGTCGAGGGTATGGGCAGGGACCACGGCTGATCGTAGAAGAAGGCGGCAGGCAGCATGATCAGAGACGAGGCCGTCAGCTGGCCGGTCGCCGTGACCGGTGCGGCCAGCCCGCGAAAACGTTTGCCGTAGGTTGCGGCGAAACCGTAAGAGATCGCCGCGCCGATCGGCAGGATCAGCGCCCAGAGGGGGATCGAGGCGGAGGAAGACAGGCTGGGGCCGATCAGGATGGCGGTGCCGACAAGGCCGGTCAGGCAGCCTGCGAGCTCGCCGGCGCTCAGTTTTTCATCCGCCGTCCAGTAATTGGCGATGATCACCGTCCAGATGGGGGTCGTCGCATTGAGGATCGAGGCGAGGCCTGCGCCGATCTGCGTCTGGCCGAAGAAGATCAGTGTGTGGGGCAGGGCATTGTTGATGAAGCCCATCAGGATGAATTCGCGGTAGCGCGCGGTGAGCGTGCGATAGAGGTCATGCCGGCCGCGCAGATAGATGTGCAGGGCCAGCGCCGCGAGGCCAAGCCGGAGGAAGACCAGCGTGAAGGGCGGGATTTCAAGGACGGCGATGCGGCCGAAGAAGAACGAGCCGCCCCAGAGGAAGCCGAGAAGAACGAGCAAGGTCCAGGCCAAGGCGCTTGGTCTGGCGGAAGGGGCGGCGGTCATTATGCAATCCCGATTGTATCAGCCGAGATTAGCCACTGCGGCGTTCTCCGCCACCCGTATCCTGCATTGCCCAGAGTTTTATTAGAGCCGTTTCGCTTTTCTCCCGAGCGAAACGGATCTGATTCTCTGGTTTTACGTCGTTGCGGACGCAAAACCGCTACGCACTCTTGCTGGAACTGTTTAGAGCGCGGAAAGCAGAGCCTGGGTCGGCCAGCCGTCGGCGGGCATGCCGAGGCGGGCCTGTTCCTTCTGCACGGCCTGGCGCGTGCCGGAGCCGAGGATGCCGTCGATCTTGCCGACGTCATGGCCGTGGGCGTCGAGCTTTTCCTGCAGCTGCTTCATGGCGTCGACATCGAGGCCCGGTTCCGGCGTGGTCTTCTGATAGGGCGGTGCGCCGGACAGGCGGGTGGCGAAATAAGCGGCCGACGTCGTGTAGATGAAAGACTGGTTCCACTGCAGGTAGATGCCGAAATTCGGATAGGCGAGGAAGGCAGGTCCCTTGCGGCCCTGCGGCAGGATCAGGGCTGCCGGAAGGTTGCCGAACTTGGTGTCGCCGTCACGCGGGGTGACGCCGTAGTCGAACCATTCCGAGGCCGGGATCTCGTTGCCGAGGCCGGATTTTTCGAAAGGCAGGCTCTCCGGCAGGGTGACTTCCTGGATCCAGGGTTCGCCCTTTTTCCAGCCCATGCTCTGGATGAATTTTGCGGCGGTCAGGACGGCATCCGGTGCGCTGCCCTTTACGTCGATATGACCGCTGTTGTCGCCATCGACCCCGTGCGCGATAATATCTTCCGGCAGCATCTGGACCTGACCAATCTCGCCGGCCCATGCGCCGGTATTGGTCTGCGGGTTGAGGTCCCCGTGCTGGACCATCTCTGTGAGCGCGATGAGCTGCGGGCGGAACAGTTGCGGGCGGCGGCAGTCGTGGGAGAGGGTGACGAGCGCGTTGCGGGTGTTGAAATCGCCCTGAACCGCGCCGAAATCGGTCTCCATCGCCCAGAAGGCGGTGATCACGCCCGGCGCCACGCCGAACTCGTTTTCTGCACGGGCGAAGACATCCGCATACTGCTTCAGCTTCTGGCGGCCGATATCGAGGCGCGCCTGGCTGACGGTGCGCTGCGAGAATTCCAGAAAAGTCTGGCGGAATACGCCCTGGGCGCGGTCACGGGAGAGGACCTTCTGGTCGATCTGCGCGCCGGCCAGCGCTTCGTCCACTGCACTTGCCGGAACGCCCTTGGAGACCGCTTCCTGCTTTACGCCTTCGAGGAAAGCCGTCAGGTCGCCGCCGCAGGCCGGGGCGGGTTCCGTGGATGGCGTCTGGGCGATAGCGGGGGCAGACAGGCCTCCGGCGATGAGGGCTGCAAGGGCAAAGCGGCGGCTGTCGAGGAATGGCATCTGGCGATCCTGGCGATCTGTGACGTGTGCGGGGATGATTTGGCGTGAGAATGCTTGGAATGGCCGTGTCGTTCCATCACGGACGTCACGGTCACGCGGCTATTTAGCGCAGTCGCATCGACATTGCCAGCAGCACGAATCACATCGGCGACGGCTCAGTCGTTGGCGGCGGCTACCCAGCTGTTCCAGGTCTTGGCGCTGCCGGAGAAGACGTTGATATCCGTATTGCCCTTGATGCCGGGCACGACGCCGGTGGCGGTATATTGCCAGAAGGCCCATTTGCGGCCCGAATAGATCTCGCCCGGATGGGCCGCTACCGAGCGGACCCAGAAATGATAGTTGCTGAAGGCGCCGACCAGGTTGTCGCGGTGGAAATCCACCGAGGTGTAGATGATCGGCTTGCGGCCGTAATGGGCCTCGATACGGGCCATGAAGCGGCGCATGACGTCGCGTACCGTTGCAGCATCGGGCTTCAGCTTGCAGGTCGGAGAGGCGTGGTTCCATTCCATGTCCAGCACCGGCGGCAGCATGTTCGCTTCCTTCGGCACGTTGGCGATGAACCAGTCGGCCTGATCCTCCGGCGTCGAGCAGAAGTAGTAGAAGTGATAGGCCGCATGCGGGATGCCGGCATTGGCGGCGTTGCGCCAATGGGTGGTAAAGGCCGGATCGATGCGGTCCTTGCCCTCTGTGCCCTTGATGAAGACGAAGGAGACGCCGGATTTCCTGACAGTCTGCCAGTCGATATTCGTGCCGTTCCACTTCGACACGTCGATGCCGTGGACCTCGTGGCGACCGGGATGGTTGTGGCCGAAATCCTGCGGGTCGTTGTCACGGAACTTGGTGCCGCTGATCGAGGCGGTATCCATGAGGTCGCTCGTCGAGGTACAGGCGCTCGCCAGGAGTGCAGTCGCGACGAGAGCAAGAAGGATACGGGGCATGGACTATCCGAGATTACCGCAGGCGCAAGCCTCTGCCCATATCTGCTAATGTGGCAAAGCTGAAGATGCCGTTTACCATAACGCCGTAAAGATTGCGTTATGGAAAGCGGTGCGCAACGACGCCGCCGTCAGCTCTTCCTGCGGATCACCGCGTGCCAGGCATATCCACGGCCGATCTCCTCGAAGATCATGTCGGCATTGGCGACGGCCAGTTTTGCTTCCAGAACGGCGTGAAGGTTCGCCCTTGGCGTGACGTGGAAGCGTTTCAGCCAAGACTGCAACGTGCTCCGGAACCACGTCGGCAGACGTTCCTGCTGGCCGAAATCGACGATGTGCAGGGAGCCGTCGGGCTTCAATGCGGCGAGCGCTGCCGTGACCGCATCCTCCCAGGCGGGGATCATCGACAGGGCGTAGGAGATCATGATCCGGTCGAAGCCTTTGACGCCGAAATCCTCGGGCCGGAATGTGGTTGCGTCGGCGACGATCAGTGACGGCATCGGGCCTTTGCCGGAGAGATTGGCGCGGGCCGTCTGTAGCATCTCGTGGGAGATGTCGAGGCCGTAGAGTTCGGCCGTCGGATAGTGCCTGCGGGTCAGCGCCAGATTGCGGCCCGTGCCGCAGCCGACTTCGAGAATGCTTGCGCCGTCGGATGCCTTGAGGCCGGATATCATCCGGTCGCGACCGAAGAGATAATATTTCCGCGTCAGGTCGTAGATGTGCCGCTGGTAGCGGTACATCCGGTCCATCTCGGCGGCATGACCGCCGGTGGCGAAATCGGCGCTCATTCGTCGGCCTTTGCTGTGTCGGTCTTCACGTAGATGTGGAAGCCGCCGTAGATGGCGGAGCGATCCTGCAGGTTCAGCTCTTCCGAACGCTGGGCGAGATAGGTCCATTCCTGACGGAGGCTTTCCGACAGACGGCCTTCGATCACGCTCTTTTCCGCCGCCGTGCGGAAGATGACGCGGGCGCCGGAGGCGGCGGTGCGGTTGATCTCGCTCCACAGCGCGTTCAGCTGGTCGTCGGTCATCCAGTCCTGGGCATCTAGAAGGACGTAGCGATCGACGGAGCCGGCGGGCTTGCGTGAGAGAAGAACGGTGACGCTCTCGTGGTGGACCGCGACGCGGTCGGTATTGCGGCTGATCGCCTTGTAGTTTTCGGTGCGCAGATAGGTCGGCAGATGGCCTTCCTCCGGACGGGGATAGCGGCGGGCGAAGGCCTGCCAGGCGAAATAGTTGTCCTTCAGCGGGAAGTGGCAGGCGAGCTTTTCGAGGCGCTCCCGCAGAACCGGTGCGATCGAGCCGTTCGGCGCCAGGCTTGCCAGCTCGTCATATTGCTGCGGCGGAATGCCGAGGCCGAAGAGCGAGCTCTTGCGGCTGGTGATGAAGCGGATCAGCGGCCGGTCGAAGAGCGGCGCGATATTGGTGTCGAAGAATTGCCGCTGCTCGCGTATCGAACGGGTCTTGGCGAACTGCTTGAGGTCGACTCCATGCAGGCGGGCGACGATATGGCCGATGGCGATGAAGCGGCCGAGCAGGCCGGTGCGGTAGATGTTGCGGTTGAAAACCTCGACGCGGCGACGGCCCGTCAGCGAACGCTTCTGCCAGTAGGTGCGTGTCGCTTCATCGAGATGGGGGGCAATATAGGCGTCGAATGCCCTGCTGTTGCTCTTCACGCCATCGACGCCGAGGTGGCGCACGACATCGGCATGGGAGGGCAGATGCTTGAAGGCGGCGAGCTTGAGCCGGTTGAGTGCAATGTGATGGCGGTTGAGGTCGACGACGTCGATCTGCTTCGGCGAACGGGAGAGATAGGCCAGCATATTGCAGCCGCCGGAGCCGATGGTGACGATCGAATGGCCTTCCGACAGTTCCATCGCGTCCATGTCGACCGCCGGGTCTTCCCAGATCTGCGGATAGACGAGGCCGGAGAAGAGCAGGCCGAACAACCGCTCTGAAAATCCGTGGGCGGATAATGCCTTGTGCTGGAGGAGGGCGTCTTTCAGCTTGCGATTTCGCTGCAAACCACGATCTTCGACGATATCTGCCATGACCAATCCTGCCTCATCATGAGTTCGAAGGCGTTTAGCCGCTTCGTGCTACAGCTTCGTGACGCCGGCTGTGATCTGGCTGATGGCGGGGACGTGAAAACTACGGGCTTTCGCTGACGCGCGGATTTTGCTTGCATGCGCGCCAAAAGATGGAGGCGTTTGTGCTCAAGCGGATTTCTCGTGTTCTCGTCGTTGCCGTGCTGGTCATTCTCATCGGCATCGGAGGCTGGCTCTATTTCGTGCCTCCCGGCCTGCTCAGCGTCGGCAGCGGCTATGCGGCCAAGATCGTCTGCTCCAATGTCTTCATCGCTCACCGGGATCCTCAGGAAGTGCTGGCGCTGGACGTGCAGGCGCCCGGCAATCCGCTGCTCCGGCTGATGCGGGTCGAGGTTGACCGGGAGACGCAGCATGTCAGGGCGGAGCTGCTTGGCAGCATCGCGCCGAGCGAAGCCATCTATCGCGAAGGTACGGGATGCACGCTCGTGCCGTACGGAGCGACCGCCATCGCTCAGAGACAATTGCGGGCGCCTGACATGATTGTCGCAGACGGATTGTGGCCACAGGGGCAGAAAGTCGAACCGGACGAATCGTTTGCAGGCGTGCTTTCAGATGCCGCGTTAACCGGTCCTGGCATGCGCGGGACCGTAATCGTGCATAATGGCCGTATTGCCGGGGAGGCCTATGGCTCAGGATTTTCCAAGGATACGCCGCTCATCGGCTGGTCGATGACGAAAACGGTCAACGCCGCGATCATCGGCCGATTGCTGGCCGAGGGCCGGATGCAGCTGGACGAGAAGGGGCTTTTTCCCGAATGGCGAAATGACGGACGCGCGGCGATCAGCGTCGCGGATCTTCTCGGCATGGAGAGCGGACTTGCCTTCAACGAGGATTACGGCACGGTCGCGGACGTAACCCGCATGCTGTTTCTGGAGCCGGACATGGCAAGATATGTGGCCAGCCTGCCGCTGGAGGGCGATGTCGGACGGCTCTTCAAATACTCGTCTGGCACGGCGATGCTTCTGTCGAGGATCTGGATGGATCACGCCGGAAGCGAGGCGGAGGCGATCGCCTATCCGCGCAAGGCGCTGTTCGAGCCTCTCGGGATGACGAGTGCGGTGCTGGAGACGGATGCCGCCGGAACCTATGCCGGTAGCTCCTACATGTATGCAACGCCGAGGGACTGGGCCCGGTTCGGGCTTCTGCTTGCACATGACGGGGTGTGGCAGGGAAAGAGGCTGCTGCCGGAAGGCTTCGTCGCCCAGATGCATGAGCCCGACAGGAGTTCGAACGGTCGCTATTCGAAAATGCAGACCTGGTTGCCGAAACCGGATGCCGGCCTTCCGGCAGACGCGTTTCTCATAGACGGCCATGACGGGCAGAAGATCTACGTCATTCCGTCCTTGGATCTCGTCGTCCTGCGAATGGGGCTGACGCCGCGCGCCATGGGCTACGATCCGATACCGCTGGTGAAGGCGGTAATCCGGCAGATTGCGGGAGAGTGATTATTTCTGCAGGACGTGCAGCATGTCCTTGCGCTTGGCGTCGTAATAATAGCCGCGCGCATAAAGCCTGATGGCGTTGTCGTTCTGGTTGTCGGCGACGAGCCAGGCGCCGCGCAGATATTTGATCGCGTATTTGAGGTTGGTCTCTGCGTCGAGCAGGCCTTCCGGCGGTCCGTCATAGCCCATCGACTTCGCGGTCGAATACTTGATCTGCATGAGGCCCCAATAGCCGTTCTTGTGATAGGCCTTGGGGTCGTATTTGCTTTCGCGGTGGACGACGCGGTGAACCAGCGATTCCGGCACGCCATAGAGGCCGGCATAACGATGAATCAGCTTCTTGAGGTCAGACGGTGCGTCGGCTGCGGTTTCCGGCATGGGCTCACCCGGTGCCGGCGGGAATTCCATCCGGTTGTCGATGGCCGAGACGGCGGCGACGGCCTTTGGCTGGGCAGCATAGGCAAGGGTCGTCATGCCCGTTGCGGACATGCCCGGCACGGCAGGGCGCGGCGTCGGGATGACCGACTGCAGCGCGACCATGTCCGGCGTCAGTTCGGGTTCGTCGAGCGCGATCGCCTGGGCTGCGGCGGGCTGGATCTGACCGGCCTGGACTGCGGCCGCGACGGGCGGCGAGACGAGGCGTCCGGCCTTACCGGTCGTATGCGGTGCGGACGCGAGAAGTGTGGACGTGGTTGCCGCCTGAGGCGCAACGGGCGCCGAGGGCTGCATGACGACGAAGGGAGCCATGGTCGTCGATGCCATGGCGACCGTCTGAACGGAAGTGGCTTCGGTTGCGGTCGGAACCGGTATCGGGAGGCGGCTGGTCTTTACGAGGGTGACCGTGTTGTCCGTGCCGGCCTGGATCGCGGGGCCATCGGCTGCCTGACCGGCAACGGTAACCTGCTCGCTGGCGGCTGTTTCAGGCGTCTGCGCCCCGTTGGAGGCAACATTGCCGTCACGATCAACGCTTGAACATGCAGCAAGGGCGGAGGACATGGCAAGCACCACGGCTGCCTTCCGGCCGACAAAACGCATCATCGCCATTGGGTCGCTTTCACTAAAAATCGTTGCCCAGAACGTTAACAGGACCGCCAATACGCCGCGGAAGGTCGATTTCCATTAACCTATCCGGATCGTGCCGACAAGCGGCTCGGCATCACGCGGCAATACGCCGATATCCGGCGGTGACGGCGCGCCGGGCGATGTATAGGGTTTTGGGCTTGTGCGAGGCTTTCCCGGCCTGGCTGCGACGGCGACGCTTCCATGTGGAAAACTGGGGAAAAAGCGCAAAGGCGAGGGCAGAAGCGAAGGCCGCTGCAGCCAGCAAGCCGATCGTCGCCGGGTAGAATGTTTCCATTGCGACGACCGGAGTGGCGAACTGGATAAGGATCGCGGCCAGCAGGAAAACGTAGCGGCCGCTGCGGAACGTTATCCGGATGAAATGGCCGAAAACCCGCAAGGGGCGCGTTTCCGGAAGGTTATCGTTGTCGGCTATCCCCTGGCGCAGTCGCGGGTCCTGCAAAGCATAGAGCGCATAAAGCATGAGGAAGGAGAGGCCGAGCCAGGACGCCGCGTCGTCGATCGCCGGCATCACGGCCAGCAGCGCGGCGACGGCGGCGGCCGAAAGGCCAGCTGCAAGCACGATGGCGAACGTCGCAGCCGGCACGGTAACAAAGGCGCTCTTCCTGCCCCATGACCTGGCATAGGTGGCGACGGAAAAGGCGAGAGGATGAGGTAGCAGCAGCAGCGCCGATGCGGTCGCAGCAAATGCCAGCCAAGCCTCAATGGTCATCATCACCCTCCCGGACGCCCACAGCGTCCGTCATCTGCAATCAGGCTGCCTTATAAGACTGGCCGATCGTGTCCATCACGTCACCAAACCATTTTGCCGACATATCGAAAGGTTTTCCACCCTTGATGCGCGGAAATTCGATGGTCCGGAGCTTGCCCCCATGATCCTCGTCATGGCCGGTGACGCCGGAGACCTTGTTCAGCGCGCTTTCCACGGCCAGATCGACCATGCCCTGAATCAATCTCAAATCATCGGCATTGGCCGGTGCGGAACGGGCGAAATAGCCGGATTTCTGTACCATCGAGCGTTCCGCATCGAGGAGAGCGGCAAACTGTTTCTGGAACCAGTTGCCGACGTTGATGGTGTCGAGCTTGACGTGGCCGAAGGCATCGCGCTTCGCCGTCTCGCCGGCGGCTTCGCGCTCTGCGACGATCGCGTCGAGGCAGGCGCCTTCCGAGACGAACAGCGTGACATGGCCGCTTTTGTCCATGATCTTCTTCAGGCGCGCTGCTTCCTTCTGGGCGTCGAAAGCCATCTCCGGCAGGTAGAGGCCGTCGATGCCCTTCATCTCCCTGCTCATCATGAAGCCTTCGACATAGTCGTTGGCGCTGGTCTTCTGGATGTAGGCGCGGGCGGTCGCAGCCGTCAGCCAGCCGCAATGGCGGCCCATGACCTCATGGATGACGAGTGTGCGTGGTGCTGCCGTCTGCTCGTTGGAGACATTGTCGAAGAAGGTGGCGCCGACTTCGGCGGCCGTCCAGGCGCCGAGCGAGTGGCGGATCGGCACGACATCGTTGTCGACGGTCTTCGGCAGGCCGACGACGGTGAGATTGTAGCCGTTGGCGCCGAGATAGGCGGCAAGATCGGCCGCCGTCGTATTGGTGTCGTCACCGCCGATCGTGTGGAGGATGGTGACGCCATCGGCGGCCAGGCGCTCGGCGGCGACCGCCAGCGGGTTCTGGCCTTCCTTGACCAGCCCGCGCTTGACGCAGTCCGCGGCATTGGTGAGCTTGACGCGGCTGTTTCCGATCGGCGAGCCGCCATAACGATGCAGGAGATGGGCCTTTTCGCGCATCTGTGGGGTGATTTCGATTCGGTCCTGGAGCAGTACGCCCTGATAGCCCGAGCGGTAGGCGATCAACTCGGCGTCGGGTGCGATGTCGGTATATCGGCTGATCAGCCCGCCGACGGCGGATGACAGGCAGGGGGCGAGACCGCCCGCGGTCAGCATTGCAACTTTCTGTTTGGCCATGGATCCTCCGGCGCGTCGTTACGCTCACTATGGACAAGTCTTCGAAATGGATGCGACAGCATATAGGGCGTGTAAAGTGAATTTCTCAAGAAAGCGCATGGTTGTGGCGAACTGTCTCGGCAGGGCATAAAGGCGAGCGTTTTCAGATGATTGCGCCGGTTGCGTGAAATTCTTTCGCATGGGCGGCTGAGCGATTATGATCGGAACATCCAAACGGCGCGATGCGATCTTCGCTATCGTGATCATGGGAGCAGGTGGTATGCCGAGACGATCGGGAACGCTTGCCGCTTTCATGAATTGGATCGATTGTTCGGATTAGATGAACATAGTTTAATCCGGTGGCGGACCTCCGCCACATTGCAATCAGGCGCATTATCTGGTCATTTACAGACATGATTTTCGATTTTTCCTGTCTGCATATTTCCTCTCTGTGGGAGCGCCTCGTCAGCGCTGTCGGCGATGTGGCCGGCAACGCGCTCAGCCGTGTCGTGGAAGCGATCCGCACAATGTTCGAGGGGGATCCGGAGACGCGCAGGCAGGTTTCGTTCTCGGTGGCGATCATCGCGCTGTCGGCCAAGATGGCGAAGGCGGACGGAATCGTGACGGAGGCCGAGGTTCGCGCCTTCCAGCAGATTTTCGATTTTCCCGACGAGGAAGCGCGGCACGTGGCGCGGCTCTATAACCTCGCTCGGCAGGATGTCGCCGGTTATGAAGCCTATGCAACGAAGCTGGCCGGGCTGTGCGGTTCCGGCGCGTCGGAAAACTGCCCGATGCTCGAAAACGTCATCGACGGGCTGTTCCATATCGCCAAGGCGGACGGGCTGGTGCATGAGAAGGAACTGTTGTTCCTCGGCCGCATCGCCGAGATCTTCCATATCAGCGACGACCATTTCCGCCGCATCATGGCGCGCCATGTCCATCTGGACGGCCGCGACCCATATCTCGTCCTCGGCGTTTCGAAGGAAGATGATTTTGCCGCGATCCGCAAGCAATACCGCCTGCTGGTGTCCGAGCATCATCCGGACCGTTTGATCGCCCGCGGCGTTCCTGCGACGCTGCACGCTGCCGCCAACGAGCGGATGGCGGCGCTCAATGCCGCCTATGAGGCGATCGAGAAAGAGCGCCGCGCGGCATGACCCCTGATTTCGTCGCGGATTATGCGGCAGCATCTGTCCAGGCCTCTCCCAATCATGGCGAGCGGGCAGGCGGCAGGGGGCCGGACACGATCATCCTGCACTATACCGGCATGCCGAGCGCCGATCAGGCGCTGAGCTGGCTGTGCAACGCAGAGAGCCAGGTCTCGAGCCACTATTTCGTCCACGAGGACGGCCGCGTGATCCAACTCGTGCCGGAAACGCGACGTGCGTGGCATGCGGGCAAGAGCGCCTGGGCGGGCGAGATCGACGTCAATTCCCGTTCCATCGGCATCGAGATTGCCAATCCCGGCCATCCGGGCGGCGTGCCGCCATTCCCGAAGGCGCAGATGGATGCGGTAATCGAATTGTGTCTCGATTGCGGCCACAGGTGGTCGATTGCGCCTGAACGGGTGCTCGGACACTCGGATGTGGCCCCCATTCGCAAGGTCGATCCGGGCGAAAATTTTGCCTGGGATATTTTGTATGCAGCCGGTGTCGGCCATTGGGTCGAGCCCACCCCAATTTCCGGTGGCCGGTTCTTCCAGATGGGCGAAAGCGGTCAGCCGGTGGAGGCGCTGCAGTCGATGCTGTCGCTCTATGGCTACGATCTTGAGATTACAGGCAATTTCTGCGAACGCACGAAAGGCGTCGTCGAAGCGTTCCAGCGCCATTTCCGTCCTGCTCTGGTGGACGGGATTGCGGATGCCTCGACGATCGACACGCTGCATCGGCTTCTGAAGGCGCTGCCGAAATACAGCTAGAAGCAATGTTCCAAGCATTGCGCAGGACGCGGCAAGGATTGACGTCTTCTCCATTGCCACATCCTCTCCCCATTCTCCCGCTCTAACCATCTGGTTCGCGCAATCACCAGTGTAGGCGGGGGTTGCTTAGAAAAACGATCAGGTCGTGTGGCGCGCCGTCTTTCCGGCGACGCGTCCGATGGATGTGCGTATCTTCATCCTCTTACCTGTCGGGACGATCCCCAGAAGGATGGGACGCCCGTATCCGGAGACTGACTTAATTCATGAAAATGCTGGCTGTTGCAGCCGCTGCGGGCATTGCCATGCTCGCCGCGGGTACTGGTTTCGTGCGTGCCGAGGACGGCGGAGAAACGATTACTTACGTCAAGAAGAAGGTCCTTGAGCCTTGGGAAACGCGGGAGACCGACGCGATGGCGCAGACGCCGGAAGACCGGCTTGCCATTCGGCGCACCCACTATGAAGGGCTTATCCAGAAATATGCGGATCAGTACGATGTGCCGGCCGAGCTTGCGCTCGCGGTCGTGCAGATCGAAAGCAGTTTTCGCCCGACGGTGAAGGGCAGCGCCGGCGAGATCGGCCTGATGCAGATCAAGCCCGCGACGGCGAAGATGATGGGTTACGATGGCGCGGCGACCGGGCTCTATGACCCCGAAACCAACATTCGCTTCGGCATGAAATATCTGGCCGGTGCCCATGAACTGGGTGACGGCAAGGTCTGCGGAACCATCCTCAAATACAATGCCGGACATGGCGCAAAGCGGATGAACCCCGTTTCCAAGCGCTATTGCAACAAGGTCGAGGCCGTCATCGAGACGATGGAACGTCCGACCCAGACCGCGAGTGTTGCGATCGGCACGGTCGAGCTGGTCTACGGACGGAACTTTCCGGTCATATTCTGATCCGGTGCCTCTGGCGTTTTGATTCCGGAAATGGCTACAAATGCCTATTGCAATTAGGCATTTGATCATCGGAAGCGAAAGGGCGGGGCATGGCGCAGCGGTTCAAGTATATCGTCGTCGGGCGAGGAATGATGGGGGCGGCTGCCGCCCGCCATCTGTCGCAATGGACCGACGGCGTGGCGCTTATCGGGCCCGATGAGCCGGCCGATGCCTCCCGCCATCAGGGCGTTTTCGCCAGTCATTATGATGAAGCGCGCATTACGCGCACCATCGATCCGAACCCTGTCTGGGCGCGGCTGGCGAACCGCTCGATCGCCCGCTACCGGCAGATCGAGGCCGAGAGCGGTATCGACTTCTACCATCCCGTCGGCTGCCTGATCGTCGGGCCAGCTCGCAGTTCGGGCCATTCCTATATCGGCGGCGTGTGCAGCGCTGCCGCCGGACTCGGCGTCGATGTGGAGATGCTGAGCGACGAGCAGCTTGCAGACAGGTTTTCCTATTTCGGCTTCGAGCCGGGTTGCGAGGGCGTCTACCAGGGGAATGACGCCGGCCACATCAATCCGCGGGCGCTGGTCGCGGCACAATCCGTCATAGCCGAAAAACAGGGCGTTAGCCGAATCGGCGAAGTCGTCGTCTCCGTGCGTGAGGGTCATGGCGGCGCAGTGGTGACGACGGCCGAAGGCAATACATACGAGGCTGATCGGGTCCTGCTGGCCGCCGGAGGATTCTCGACGGCTGAGGGGTTGCTCCCGCGTCAAGTCGAGATGTCGGTCTATGCGCGGACCGTCACCTTCTTCCATATTCCGGATGAAGAACTGCCCAAATTCTCCGGCATGCCGTCGCTGATCCACGAGCCGCTCAATCCGCGTGACCACATCTATATGCTACCGCCGGTGCGTTATCCGGATGGCAAGGTCTATCTGAAGATCGGCGGCGATCAGGACGACATTCTCGTCACCTCCGATCACGACATGCGGGCATGGTTCCGTTCGGGTGGGCGTGAGACGGTGCGGGACCATCACGCCCGGATCATGGAAACGCTGGTGCCCGGCGTCGACCGCAGCCGGATCTCGACGGGCTCCTGCGTCGTCTCCAAGACGGCGACCGGTTATCCGGCGATCGCCTTTACCGACTCGCCCCATATCGCGGTGCTGACCGGCGGCTGTGGTGCGGCGGCCAAGAGTTCCGACGAGATCGGCAGGCTCGGGGCGGAACTGATCTTCCACGGCGAAATCCGGGACGACGCCTATGGCGTGCCGTTCTCGGCAAGCTTCGCCTGATCCGCTGACGGTGGATTCTTTGCTGTGGCCTTTGCCAATCAAACCGTCTATGGAGCCGAGGCCAGTTGGCCGGGCAGCCGCGCTTTACCAATGCCGAAAGGCGGTAGGGTGAGGAAAGTCCGGGCTCCACGGAAACACGGTGCCGGATAACGTCCGGCGGGGGCGACCCCAGGGAAAGTGCCACAGAAAGCAAACCGCCTCGCTATATGCGGGGTAAGGGTGAAAGGGTGGGGTAAGAGCCCACCGCGCTTCTGGTGACAGCGGCGGCAAGGTAAACCCCACCGGGAGCAAGACCGAATAGGGATGACGCGGGGCGCGCAAGTGCCTACAGCCTGTTTCTGGGCCAGTCATCCGGGTGGGTTGCGCGAGGCGATGTGCAAGCATCGTCCCAGATGAATGGCTGCCACGTTCCGGTGCTCGCACCGGGGCCATACAGAACCCGGCTTACAGGCCAACTGGCGAATCTCATTTTGCTTCATCGGGTAGGCACTCGGCACGCGGCCGAGTGTTAACGCTCGCGTGCCGGATACCTGTGAAAAGAACTCCCGTGCGGCGATGGGACCGTTGTTTCAACGGATTGAAAACAAGGCGTAAATCGCAATTCTTTGATGTTTGCGTGATGTCCCGGTGAAGGGCAATGGTAACGTTTTGTTAAACTTAACGGGTCATAAATAAATGCTGTCTGGGATGGGTTAGCGGAGCCTGTCCCGCCGATGTCCCTGTGGTTCAATGTCGTTCCATTCTCGCGCTGCTCATGGGCGGTTCCCCGCCTCGCAATCGAATGCTTCGATCGGGCAGTGTTTTGTTCGAGTCTCTGCCAGTCGTTTGGCTGGCGGGCGATCGAAGGGTCTAGGGTTTCACGATGGAATGAATGGAGCGTGCGGATTGCGCTCCAATGGCGGCAGGAGTGCGGAATGGTGACGAAATCGGATGGTGCTGATGTCGAGGCCGAAGGCGGCCCGATGCGCCATATTCCGGTTCTCCTCAAGGAAGTCGTCGATGCGCTGAGGCCGGAAGCGGGCAAAGTCATTCTTGACGGCACCTTCGGCGCAGGCGGCTACACATCCGCAATTCTTTCTGCCGGTGCTTCCGTAATCGCAATCGATCGCGACCCGACGGCGATCGCTGCCGGTCAGGCGCTGGTCGAGCGGCATGAGGGGCGTCTGTCCCTCGTGCATTCACGGTTTTCGCGGCTTGCGGATTTTGCGCCCCAGGGTGGCCTCGATGGCGTCGTTCTCGATATCGGCGTTTCCTCCATGCAGATCGACGAGGCGGAGCGCGGCTTTTCCTTTCAGCGCAACGGGCCGCTCGACATGCGCATGTCGGCTGACGGGGTTTCGGCGGCAGATGTTGTCAACCGGGCCAAGGTCGGCGACCTGATCCGCATTTTCGGCTTTCTCGGTGAAGAGAAGCATGCCGGCCGCATTGCGCGCGCCATCGAGAAGCGCCGCGCCAGCGAGCCGTTCCGCACGACCCGCGATCTCGTCAATCTGATCGAGACCGTCAATCCGCGCCGGGCCAAGGACAAGATCCATCCGTCGACCCGCGTCTTTCAGGCGCTGCGCATCTTCGTCAATGACGAGCTGGGCGAGCTTGCGCGAGCGCTTTTCGCAGCGGAAGGGTCGCTGAAGCCAGGCGGGCGTCTCGTCGTCGTCACCTTCCATTCACTGGAAGACCGCATCGTCAAGCAGTTCTTCTCCGACCGTTCTGGCAAGGCATCCGGCTCGCGGCACATGCCGGCCGTCGATGTTCGGCCTGCCGTTTTCGATTTTCCCGGCAAGCAGATGGTGGCCGCCAGCGAAGCCGAGGCGGAGGTCAATCCACGCGCCCGTTCGGCAAAGCTTCGCATGGGCGTTCGCACCACCGCTGCCCCCGGCGCCGCCGACCTTTCGATCTTCGCGCTGCCCGATCTGGCCAGCCTCGCCACCATGGGAGCCTGAGATGCTGAGGAGTTTCGACCTCGTTCTGATCGGCGTGATGACCGCGATGGCGGTCGTCACCTACAGCATCAAGCATCGTGCCGACGAGAAGCTGACCGAAGTCCGCCGTCTGGAAACGGAGATCAAGCTGGAACGCGACACGATCGATCTGCTCCGGGCCGACTGGGCGCTGCTCACCCAGCCGAACCGCCTGCAGCCGCTTTCCAAGGTCTATGATGCGGAACTCAGCCTCGTGCCGACCGACCCGACGCAGCTTGCCATGCCGAAGGAGCTGCCGATGCTGAAATCCCAGCTGCCGCAGCCCGAAACGACGATCGAAGACATCATTGCCGGCAAGTCCGGCGAGGTAGCTGCCGCCCTGAAGGGCGTCGAGGCGGCAAAAGCTACTCCGGCGCCGAAAATTCCCCTGCCGCTGCCGCGCGGCTGGTCTCCTGACGCAATCTCCACTGGTTCGGTGAATCGCTAATGAGTTTTCTTTCTCGGATAATGGTGGTCAAGCGCCGGGCGCATTTCTCTTCCGACCGGAAGGGTCGGGCGGTCATGCCCGGCAAGACGTTCGAAGGCACCCGCAAGCGCAAGTCATCCCAGGCGCGCAATCGCGTAGGCCTGCTCATCGCCGGCTTTGCTGCCTTCTACTGCCTGATCGGCGGGCGTCTCGTCCAATACGGCATGGCCATGCCGGAGACGACGTCGAGCATCCTGCCCGCCGACCGGCTGATGGCGTCGCGCCCCGATATCGTCGACCGCAACGGCGAAATCCTGGCCACCGACATCCGCACGGTTTCGCTGTTCGCCGAGCCGCACAAGATCGTCGATGCCGACGAGGTGGTCGAAAAGCTGTCGACCGTGCTGACCGATCTCGACATCCGCTCCACCTATTCGAGGCTCAAGTCCAATTCCCGCTTCCAGTGGCTGCGCCGCCAGCTGACGCCGAAGCAGCAGAGCCAGATCCTGGCGCTCGGCATTCCCGGCATCGGCTTCCGCCCCGAGAAGCGCCGCTTCTATCCGGGTGGCCGCACCGCAGCTCACATCGTCGGCTACGTCAATATCGACAACCGCGGCGTTGCCGGCATGGAGCGCTATGTCGATACGCAGGGGCTCGCGGATCTTGCCGCCGTAGGCATGACGTCGAACCAGCCGCTCGAGCCGGTGAAGCTCTCCATCGACCTTCGCGTGCAGGCGATCGTTCACGACGTCGTCGCCGCATCAATCGGCAAATACAATTCGATCGGTGCCGGTGCCGCCGTTATCGACGTGCATACCGGCGAAATTCTCGGCATGGCCTCGGCGCCTGATTTCGATCCGAACGACCCTAACGGCGTGGACGCCGAAAAGGGCTGGATGAACCGCATGACGAACAGCACGTTCGAAATGGGCTCCACCTTCAAGTCCTTCACGCTGGCCATGGGCCTCGACGACGGAAAGATGAACCTGAACAGCACGTTCGATGCGCGGTTCCCGATCCGCATCGGCGGCTTCACAATTAAGGATTTTCACGGCAAGGGCCGCGTGCTGAGCGTGCCGGAAATCTTCCAGTATTCGTCCAATATCGGCACCGCGAAGATTGCCGATGCGGTCGGTATCGAAGGCCACAAGGATTTCCTCACCCGGCTTGGCCTTCTCACCAGGATGAAGACCGAGCTGCCGGAAGTGGCGATGCCGAGCCAGCCGCGCCAGTGGAAGAAGATCAACTCGATCACGATCTCCTTCGGTCACGGCGTTTCGACCACTCCGCTGCAGACCGCGGTGGCGGGTGCCGCTCTGGTCAATGGCGGAAAGCTGATCGAGCCGACTTTCCTGCCTAGAACGCAGGATGAGGCCGATCTCGTTGCCAGCCAGGTTCTGAAGCCCACGACCAGCCGGGACATGCGCTATCTCTTCGAGTGGAACGGCGCCAACGGATCCGGCCGAAACGCCCGCGTCGCCGGCTTCGATGTCGGCGGAAAGACGGGGACGGCGGACAAGGTCGTCAACGGCCGGTACGCGCATGACAAGAACTTCAACGCGTTCCTGTCCGCATTCCCGATGGGCGACCCGCAATATGTGGTGTTGAGCTTCAGCGACGAGCCGAAGACCGACAAGGGCAACGGTGCTGCTCTGGCCGCGACTTCGGCGGCGCCGATGGTCAAGGAGATCATCAGCCGCGCCGCGCCTATTCTCGGTGTAAAGCCGAAATTCGGCAATGACGGTTCTGCCCTGCTTGTGTCTTATTGAGCGATAACAACTCGGGCAACGATTCGTGATCGTTGCCCGATAAATGGAATACACCCTATGAAGCTGCGTGATCTTGCCGGTCCGGATTTTCCGGAAGTGAATGATGTTCTTGCGGGTCCCGTCGGCGACCTGGAGATCACGGGCCTTTCCTCGGACAGCCGCAAGATCAAGCCGGGGATGCTGTTTGCAGCACTTTCCGGCTCCAAGGCGGACGGGTTGAGCTTCATCGGCGACGCGGCTGCAAAGGGCGCGGTGGTCGCAATCACGGCAGATCCGGTGAATGCGGCCATTCCGGTTCTGCCCGTTTCCAATCCACGGCGCTTCGTTGCCATTGCCGCGGCGCGTTTCTTCGGCCGGCAGCCGGAGACGATGGTCGCCGTGACCGGCACGGCCGGCAAGACTTCGGTCGCCTCCTTCACCCGGCAGATCTGGACCAAGGCTGGCCTCAGCGCCGCGCAGATCGGCACGACTGGCGTCGTTTCGCCGACGCGCAACGATTATGGTTCGCTGACCACGCCCGATCCGGTCGACCTGCAGCAATTGCTGGCGGAGCTTGCCGATGAGGGCGTCACCCATGCGGCGATGGAAGCGTCCAGCCACGGGCTCGACCAGTCGCGTCTCGACGGCGTGAAGCTTTCGGCCGCAGCCTTCACCAATCTCGGCCGCGACCACATGGACTACCATCCGACGATCGAGGACTACATGGCCGCCAAGATGCGGCTGTTCGATACGCTGATGCCGAAGGGCGCTCCGGCCGTGATCTTTGCCGATGACGCGTGGTCCGACGAGGCCATTCGCGTAGCCAGGGCTTCCGGCCTCGATGTGCGGACGGTCGGGCGCAAGGGCGACTATCTCTGCGTCAAGCGCGTCGAGCATTTCCGCCACAAGCAGATGGCGGAGGTCCATTTCAACGGCGAGATCCACGAGATCGACATTCCGCTGGCCGGCGACTTCCAGCTGGCCAATGTGCTTGTTTCCGCCGGTCTGGCACTTTCCACCGGGGCCGAGCCGAAGGCCGTGTTCAAGGCGCTGGAGACGCTGACGGGGGCTTCGGGGCGTCTCGAACTCGTCGGGCATACCAAGGACGGTGCGCTCGCCTATGTCGACTATGCCCACAAGCCGGATGCGCTGGAAAAGGTGCTGACGGCGGTGCGGCCGTTCACCAGCGGCCGGGTGATGGTCGTCTTCGGCTGCGGCGGCGATCGCGACAAGGGCAAGCGGCCGATCATGGGCGAAATCGCCACGCGGCTGGCGGATGTCGTGGTGGTGACCGATGACAATCCGCGCTCGGAAGTGCCGGATGTCATTCGTTCGGAGATCATGGCGGCGGCGCCGAGGGCGATCGAGATCGGCGACCGCGCCAAGGCTATCAAGCACGCCGTCAACATGCTGGCGTCGGGGGATACGCTCATCGTTGCCGGCAAGGGACATGAGGAAGGGCAGACGGTCGGGACGACCGTGCTGCCGTTCTCGGACCATGTGGAACTGCGCAAGGCGCTGGAGGAGCGGGTATCGTGAGCTTTCTTTGGACATCGCAGGAAATGGCGGCCGTCATGGACGGTCGTCCGGTCGGCACGCTTCCGGAGGGTATTACCGGCATTTCGATCGACAGCCGTTCCATCGGTGCGGGCGAGGCGTTCTTCGCCATCAAGGGTGATCGTGTCGACGGGCATGACTATGCGAGCATTGCGGTTGCCAACGGAGCGGCGCTGATCGTCGTTGCCGAAGGAAAGCTGCCGGCTCTTGGTCGTCTGACTATTCCGATGATCGTGGTCGAGGACGTTCTCGTCGCGCTCGGCAAGCTGGCGGTCGCAGCACGGGCGCGCAGCAATGCCCGGATCGTTGCCGTGACCGGCTCGGTCGGCAAGACGACGACGAAGGAAATGCTGCGTCAGGTGCTGGCGCCATCCGGCAAGGTGCATGCCGCCGTTGCCTCCTTCAACAATCACTGGGGCGTGCCGCTGACGCTCGCTCGCATGCCGGTCGATGTCGATTACGGCGTCTTCGAAGTCGGCATGAACCATGCCGGCGAGATCACGCCGCTGGTGCAGATGGTGCAGCCGCATGTGGCGATCATCACGACGATCGCCGCCGCCCATCTCGGCCATTTCAAGGATCTCGAAGAGATCGCCGCCGCTAAGGCAGAAATCTTCGACGGTCTCGTCGAGGGCGGGGCGGCGATCCTCAATCGCGATATCAAGCAGTTCGAATTCCTGGAGGAACGCGCGCAGGAAGCAGGTGTCGAAAAGATCTATACGTTCGGCCAGCATGCCAAGGCGGATTTCCGGCTTGCGGATTTCGAGGGCGATGCGGAGAGCTCGACGATCTGGGCGGTGCTGAACGGCGAGACCCGCGAAGTGACAATCGGTTCGCCCGGACGCCATATCGCCGAGAACGCCATGGCGGCGCTCGGGACCTGCCTTCTGGTCGGCGCCGATGTTACCCTGGCGGCTGAGGCTCTTGCCGAACTGAAGCCGGTGAAGGGCAGGGGCGAGCGCCATCGTCTCGGCATCGGCGAAGGCCATCTGACCCTGATCGACGAAAGCTACAATGCCAACCCGGCCTCCATGCGCGCGGCGATCGCGCTGCTTGCTTCGTCGACGCCGGAATTGACCGGACGGCGGATAGCGGTTCTCGGCGACATGCTGGAGATGGGCGAGTTTTCCGCGCAGGTGCATGAGGAGCTCGCCGGTGCGCTGCTCGCTGCCGGTATCGAACATGTCTGGCTCGCCGGCAAGGAAATGGTCGCGCTGCGTGACGCCCTGCCGGACAGCGTCGAGGTCGAATATCGCGAACAGACATCCGAGCTCGTCGACTATGCCGTCCGTGCGGTCCGGCCCGGCGATGTGGTGATGGTGAAATCGTCTCTCGGCCTCGGCTTCGGAAAGATCGTCGCCGCTCTGCTTGACAACTATCCGGCATTCTCCGACACGGACCACCAACTTTGAATTTTAGAAGCGGCTTCGGGAAAGGGCCTTCATGCTGATCTGGCTTGTCGAACTATCGGACGAATTGCAGTTCTTCAATTTGTTCCGGTACATCACCTTTCGGACCGGCGCCGCCCTGTTCACTTCCGCCCTGATCGTCTTTCTCTTCGGTCCCCGGATGATCGATTCGCTGCGCGTGCGGCAGGGCAAGGGCCAGCCGATCCGTGCCGATGGTCCGCAGACCCATTTCAAGAAGGCCGGCACGCCGACCATGGGCGGGCTGATGATTCTCGCCGGCATTGTCGGTGGTTCGCTTCTCTGGGCCGACCTTTCCAACGTCTATGTCGTGGCGACGCTGCTGGTGACACTCGGCTTCGGCGCTATCGGTTTTTATGACGACTATCTCAAGGTGACGAAACAGTCCGACAAGGGCTTTTCCGGCAAGGCGCGTCTCGGCATCGAGTTCATTATCGCCGGCATCGCGGTCTTCTTCATGATGCGTATGGCCATGCACGCGCAGACCTCCAATCCGACGCTTGCGACCTCGGTGGCCTTTCCTTTCGTCAAGGAATTCGTCGTCAATATCGGCTTCTTCTTCATCCTGTTCGGTGGTTTCGTGATCGTTGCCGCAGGCAATGCCGTAAACCTGACTGACGGTCTCGATGGATTGGCCATTGTGCCGGTCATGATCGCGGCGGCTTCCTTCGGCGTCATCGCCTATCTCGCCGGTAACGCCGTTTTCGCCAATTATCTGCAGATCAATTTCGTGCCCGGCACCGGCGAGCTCGCCGTCATTCTCGGGGCGGTGATCGGGGCGGGGCTCGGCTTCCTGTGGTTCAACGCGCCGCCGGCTGCAATCTTCATGGGCGATACGGGTTCGCTGGCGCTCGGCGGCCTGATCGGTTCGGTCGCTGTCGCCACCAAGCACGAGATCGTCATGGCGATCATCGGCGGCCTGTTCGTCATGGAAACGCTGTCGGTGATCATCCAGGTCGGCTTCTTCAAGATGACCGGCAAGCGGGTGTTCCTCATGGCGCCGATCCATCACCATTTCGAAAAGCTCGGCTGGACCGAGAGCCAGGTCGTGATCCGCTTCTGGATCATCGCCGTCGGCCTTGCCATGCTCGGCCTTTCGACGCTCAAGCTGCGGTAAGAAAGCGATGATCCCGGTCACGACGTTCAAGGGAAAAGATGTCGCGCTGTTCGGCCTCGGCGGATCGGGGCTTGCGACGGCGCAGGCGCTGGTCGCCGGCGGCGCCAACGTGACTGCCTGGGATGACAATCCGGACAGCGTGACCAAGGCATCGGAGGCCGGCGTTACAGTCGGCGATCTCCGCTCGATCGACTGGTCGAAGCAGGCGGCCTTTGTTCTTTCCCCCGGCGTGCCGCTGACCCATCCGAAACCGCATTGGACGGCCGACCTGGCAAAGGCCGCCGGTGTGGAGATCATCGGCGATGTCGAGCTTTTCGTGCGCGAGCGTCGTGCTCATGCGCCCGATTGTCCGTTCATTGCGATTACCGGCACGAACGGCAAGTCGACGACGACGGCACTGATCGCCCACATTCTGCGTGAAAGCGGCCGGGATACTCAGCTCGGCGGCAATATCGGCACTGCAGTGCTGACGCTCGATGAGCCGAAGGACGGACGCTTCTATGTCGTCGAATGCTCGTCCTACCAGATCGATCTGGCGCCGACGCTCAATCCGACGGCCGGCATCCTTCTCAACCTGACGCCCGACCATCTGGATCGCCACGGCACGATGCAGCACTATGCCGACATCAAGGAGCGCCTTGTCGCCGGCAGCCGCACGGCGGTGATCGGGATCGACGACAGCTACTGCGCTCTGATTGCCGACCGCGTCGAGCGGGCCGGCGTAACTGTCGAGCGGATATCGAAGCGCAGCCCGGTAGCCGACGGCATCTATGCCGATGGCATGAAGCTGATGCGGGCGAGTGTCGGTGCGGTGAGCGAGATCGCCGATCTCGACGGCATCCAGACGCTGAAGGGCGCACACAACGCCCAGAACGCCGCGGCCGCAGTCGCAGCCTGCCTGGCGGTCGGGCTTTCGGCGGAAGAGATCCGATCGGGGCTCAAGTCATTTCCGGGTCTCAAGCATCGCATGCAGCCGGTGGGACGCCGGGGACAGGCGGTCTTCGTCAACGATTCCAAGGCGACGAATGCGGAGGCTGCCGCCCCGGCGCTTTCGAGCTATGAGCGGATCTACTGGATCGCCGGTGGTCTTCCCAAGGAAGGCGGGATCGCAAGCCTCGCACCACTTTTCCCGCGTATTGTGAAAGCTTATCTGATTGGAGAAGCCGCGCCGGCATTTGCGGCTACCCTTGGCGATGGTGTGCGATACGAGATTTCCGGTACGCTGGATCAGGCTGTCGCACACGCTGCCGCAGACGCCGAAAGCGACACGGTCGCATCGGCCGTGATGCTTTCGCCGGCATGTGCAAGCTTCGATCAGTTCAAGAATTTCGAGGTCCGCGGGGATGCCTTCGTGCAGCTCGTGGCCGACTTGCAGGACGTGACGATGCTGGTCGAGACCGGAAAGAGGAGCTGACAATATGGTAAGCCGCGCAGACCGAGGGCCGCTCGCAGACTGGTTCTGGACGATTGATCGCTTCTTCCTGGCGGCGTTCATCCTTTTGATGGGGATCGGCTTCATGCTATCCTTCGCCGCGTCGCCCGCGGTTGCGGAGCGCATCGGTCTCGACAGCTTCCACTTCGTCGAGCGCCACGCGCTCTTCATCCTGCCGTCGATCGTTGTAATGATCGGATTGTCTTTCCTGACGCCACGGCAGGTGCGGCGCACCGCGATCATCCTACTTGCCATCTCCCTGACGATGATGGTGCTGGCGCTGTTCATCGGCGTCGAGGTCAAGGGCGCGCGGCGCTGGATCGGCATCGGTGCGTTCTCGATTCAGCCGTCGGAGTTCATGAAGCCGGCCTTCGTCGTCGTCTGCGCCTGGCTGTTCTCGGAACATGCCCGCCAGCCGGAAATTCCCGGCAATCTCTTCGCCATCATTCTGTTCGGCGTCGTTGCCGCTCTGCTCGTCGCCCAGCCGGACCTTGGCCAGACCATCCTGACCAGCGTCGTCTGGGGTGGCATGTTCTTCATGGCCGGCATGCCGTGGCTGTGGATTGTTCTCCTCGGCGGGTTCGGCGCTGGTGGTCTTGTGGCTGCCTATTACATGCTGCCGCACGTCACCGCGCGCTTCGACAAGTTCCTGACCGGCGAAGGCGACCGTTTCCAGATCGAGACCGCGCATGAGGCAATCGTGCGCGGCGGCTGGTTCGGCCAGGGGCCGGGCGAGGGCATGGTCAAGCGCATCCTGCCGGACAGCCATACCGATTTCATCTTCTCGGTTGCAGCGGAAGAATTCGGCATCATATTCTGCATGGCGCTGGTGATGATCTTCGCTTTCATCGTGCTTCGCGGGCTCAACCACGCCTTCAAGGAGCGTAACGACTTCAACCGCTTTGCGGTTGCCGGCCTCGTGCTGCAGGTCGGCATGCAGTCGATGATCAATATCGGCGTCAACCTCGAACTGATGCCCGCCAAGGGCATGACGCTGCCGCTGATCTCCTATGGTGGTTCGTCGCAGATCGCGATCTGCGTGACGGCCGGGTTCATCCTGGCGCTGACCCGCCACCGGCCCGAAAAGCGGGCGCAGGAGCGCAGCCTGTTCCGGCACGCCCATGGTGTCCCGGCGGAGTAAAGTGAATGACAAAAGGTACGATCGTACTGGCCGCCGGGGGAACCGGTGGCCATCTGTTTCCAGCCGAAGCGCTTGGCCATGAGCTGAGACGCCGCGGCTTTTCCGTGCATCTGGTGACGGACAGCCGGGCGGAGCGTTTCGCCGGCAAGTTTCCGGCCGACGACATTCATGTCGTGCCGTCGGCGACATTCGCCTCCAAGAACCCGATCGCGATGGCGAAGACAGCGTGGAAGCTGTGGGTGGGCCTGCGTTCGGCCCGTCGGCTGATGACCCGGCTGCGGCCGGTCGCCGTCGTCGGTTTCGGCGGCTATCCGACCGTGCCGCCGCTGATGGCGTCGACCGGGCTCGGTATTCCGACACTGATCCATGAGCAGAATGCCGTCATGGGCCGGGCCAACAAGGCGCTTGCCAAACGCGTCCAGGCGATTGCCGGCGGGTTCCTGCCGGAAGGCCGTGGCGAATATGCCGGCAAGACGGTGGTGACGGGCAATCCTGTTCGGCCGCCGGTTCTCGATGCCGCGAAAATTCCCTATGTCGCCTCGCGCGGGCAGGAGCCGTTCAAGCTCGTCGTGTTCGGTGGCAGCCAGGGCGCGCAGTTCTTTTCCTCCGCCGTGCCGACGGCGCTCAGCCTTCTGGAACCAGAGCAGCGCGAACGCCTCGTCGTGACGCAGCAGGCGCGGCCGGAGGACAAGGACCGCGTGACCTCCTGCTTTGCCAAGCTGAAGTCGCCGGCGGATATCGCGCCTTTTTTCACCAACATGGCCGACAGGCTGGCCGAAGCGCATGTCGTCATCTGCCGCTCCGGCGCGTCGACGGTGAGCGAGCTTGCCGTGATCGGCCGGCCGTCGATCCTCGTGCCATACCCTTACGCGCTCGATCATGACCAGGCGGCCAATGCGGCGGCTCTCGTGGCCGAGGGCGGCGCGCAGGTGATGCAGCAATCGGAACTGTCGCCGGAAAAGCTGTCCGGCCTGATCGCGGCGGCGATGAACGAGCCGGACCGGCTGGAAGCGATGGCGGAGGCCGCCAAGAAGGCGGGCAAGCCGGATGCGACGGAAAGACTGGCGGATCTCGTGACGGCGGTTGCCGAGAAGCGTTCTATCGCCGACTACAAGAAGAATAATATGAGTGGAGTTCAGGCATGAAGATGCCCCAGGCCATCGGCCTCGTACATTTCATCGGCATCGGCGGCATCGGCATGAGCGGCATTGCCGAAGTGCTGCACAATCTCGGCCATCGCGTCCAGGGTTCCGACCAGTCGGACAGCGCCAACGTCCAGCGTCTGCGCGACAAGGGCATCGAGGTTTTTGTCGGTCACCGGGCGGAAAATCTTGGTGATGCCGAGGTGGTCGTCGTTTCGACCGCGATCAAGAAGACCAATCCGGAGATCATGGCTGCGCGCGAAAAATCGCTGCCGGTCGTGCGCCGGGCGGAGATGCTGGCGGAGCTGATGCGCTTCCGCAATGCTATCGCCATCGGCGGGACGCATGGCAAGACGACGACGACTTCGATGGTCGCGACGCTGCTCGATGCCGGCGGGCTCGACCCCACCGTCATCAACGGTGGCATCATCAATGCCTACGGCACGAACGCCCGCATGGGCGAGGGCGAGTGGATGGTGGTAGAGGCCGACGAATCGGACGGCACGTTCCTGAAGCTGCCGGCCGAAGTGGCGGTCGTGACCAATATCGATCCGGAGCATCTCGACCATTACGGCAATTTCGATGCCGTGCGGGCCGCTTTCCGGCAGTTTGTCGAGAACGTGCCTTTCTATGGTTTCGGCGTGCTCTGCATCGACCATCCGGAAGTGCAGGCGCTGGTCGGCAAGATCGAGGACCGCAAGATCGTCACCTATGGCGAGAACCCGCAGGCGGACGCGCGCTTCTCCAACATCCGCATGGACGGCACCAAGGCGACCTTCGACGTCGAGATCCGCCGCCGCCGCACCGGCCGGGTCTTCAACTTCAAGGACCTGACGCTGCCGATGCCCGGTCGTCACAACATTTCCAACGCGACGGCGGCAATCGCGGTCGCCAATCGTCTGGGGATTTCCGAGGGCGATATCCGCAAGGGGCTGGCCGCCTTCGGCGGCGTCAAGCGCCGCTTCACGCTGACCGGAACATGGAACGATGTTCAGGTGTTCGACGACTACGGACATCACCCGGTCGAGATCAAGGCGGTGCTGAGAGCCGCGCGCGAAGCCTGCAAGGGACGCATCATCGCGGTCCATCAGCCACACCGCTATTCGCGTCTGGCAAGCCTGTTCGAGGATTTCGCGACCTGCTTCAACGATGCCGACAGCATCATCCTTGCGCCGGTCTATGCAGCGGGCGAAGATCCGATCGACGGTGTGAATTCGGAGGCGTTGGTTTCTCGCATCCGCGCCGGCGGCCACCGCGACGCGCGCTACATGGCGACGCCGAGCGAACTGGCCCCCATCGTTTCAGGCATTGCGAAACCAGGTGATTTCGTGGTTCTTCTGGGGGCTGGCAATATCACGCAATGGGCGGCGGTCTTGCCGAAGGAATTGGAAAGCATATCGGGAACGTGAGAATGAAGCAGGTGAATGGGGAAAAGCTGCTGGCCTCGCTCGGGGATGGGGTCAAGGAACTGCGCGGCCGTTTGACGCCGGATGCGCCGATGGATCGCGTGACATGGTTCCAGGCCGGCGGTCTGGCCGAGCTGATGTTCCAGCCGCATGACGTCGACGATCTGGCGGCGTTTCTGAAGCTGCTGCCGGAGGAGGTTCCGCTGACAGTGGTCGGCGTGGGATCTAACCTTCTCGTGCGCGATGGCGGCATTCCAGGTGTTGTCGTGCGTCTCTCGGCCAAGGGTTTCGGTCAGGTCGATCTGATCGGCGACAACCGCATCCGTGCCGGCGCAATCTGCCCGGACAAGCACATCGCGGCCATGGCGATGGATAATGGTATCGGCGGGTTTGCCTTCTATTACGGCATTCCCGGCTCGATCGGCGGTGCGCTGCGGATGAATGCCGGCGCCAATGGCGGCGAGACGGCCGAACGGGTCGTCGAGGTGCATGCTGTCGACCGTCAGGGCAACCAGCATGTGCTCACCAAGGCGGAGATGGGCTACAGCTATCGCCATTCCGAGGCGTCGAAGGATCTGATCTTCACTCATGCGGTCTTCGAGGGCTATCCGGAGGACCGTGCCAAGATCCGTGTCGATATGGATGCCGTGCGCCAGCATCGCGAGACGGTGCAGCCGGTGAAGGAAAAGACCGGCGGTTCGACCTTCAAGAACCCTCCTGGCCATTCCGCCTGGAAGCTGATCGACGATGCCGGCTGCCGCGGCCTGATGAACGGCGGAGCGCAGATGTCGTCGCTCCACTGCAACTTCATGATCAATATCGGCCATGCGACCGGCTACGATCTGGAATATCTCGGCGAGATGGTTCGCCAGCGGGTATTCGAGGATTCGGGCGTCAAGCTGGAATGGGAGATCAAGCGGCTCGGTATCTTCATGCCGGGGCGGGACGTGAAGCCGTTCCAGGGCGCCACGACCGAGTGATGAACGCATCTGGTCCGTTCAGGAGGCGTTGATGACGCTGGTACACAATGAACGGACCAAGCTGCTCGCCAATTCGCTGGACAGGCTTTCGACCGCCTGTGTCGCTGCGGGGTTCATTGCGCCCGCGGTCTCTCTTTCGAACGGCGCGATGTCGTTCAGCATCTCGCTGTCGACGGCTATCTCCACCGTCGCTTGGCTTTTGGGCGCTTTGATACTACATTTGAGTGCAAGGCGCGCTTTAGGAGGGCTGATTTCATGAATGCCCCGACTTTTTTCTTTCTCTACGTGCTGCCGTTCGTGATCGCCGCGGCAGGTTGGATTGCCGTGCTTCTCAATGAGCGCAGCGCTCGCCGTAAGATCCGGGTTCGCTCCGGCAAGTAATCGTCCGGCGAAAAGGATGAGGTGCAGCCATGAACTGGTTCGCCGCGTTTTATCTCTATATCTTTCCGCTCTTGCTGGCCGCTGTCGTGTGGTGCTGGATCCTGATTTCCGATTGGCAGGAGCGCCGCCGAGGCCGTCCGAACTCTCACATTGAAGAATGATACCGAGAAGCAGCAAGACCCTTTTTCAATCTGTAACGCAAAACAAAAAGCCCGCGAAACCATAGGCTTCGCGGGCTTTTCTTATGATTTGATTCCGGCTGGGATCAGACTTCGTCCTTGCCCGACAGGAAGATGCAGGCAAGCGTGATCAGCGCGGCGATGCCCATGTAGTAGCCGACATAGGTCATGCCGTAATTCGCCTGCAGGTAGGTGGCGATGTAAGGAGCGAGCGACGCGCCGAAGATGCCGGCGAAGTTGAAGGTGATCGACGAGCCGGTATAGCGCACCGCGGTCGGGAAAGGTGCGGCAAGTGCCGTGCCGATCAGGCCGTAGGTCATGCCCATCAGCACCATGGCGATGGTGACGAACAGGAAGATCACGTTGTAGCCGCTCGTCATCAGAACCGGCAGGAAGAAGGAGAAGATGCCGATCAGTACGGTGGTGAGGATCAGCATTTCGCGGCGGCCGTAACGGTCGCCGAGCTTGCCGATGACCGGGATGGCGAGACCGAAGACGACGGAGCCGAGCAGCTGCACTTCCAGAGCCTCAAGGAACGGCATGCCGATAACCTTGACGTTGTAGGAGAGCAGATAGGCCGAGCCGATATAGAACAGCACGAAGGTGGCGAGCGCCACAAAGGTGCCGAGAACCAGGCTGCGCTTGTGGCTGCGGAACAGTTCGGCGACCGGGACCTCGACGCGCTCGTGGCTGTCGATGGCTTTCTGGAAGGCCGGAGTTTCGGTGATCGACAGGCGGACCCAAAGGCCGACAACGACCAGGATGAGCGAGGCGATGAACGGCACGCGCCAGCCCCAGCTCAAGAGCGCTTCCTGCGACATGAAGTGCAACAGAACCCAGAACACGCCCGAGGACAGGAACAGGCCGAGCGGAGCGCCGAGCTGCGGGAACATGCCGTACCAGGTCTTCTTGCCCGGAGGTGCATTCTCCGTGGCGAGCAGAACCGCGCCGCCCCATTCGCCGCCGAGGCCGAAGCCCTGGCCGAAACGGCAAAGCGCCAGAAGCAGCGGTGCGAAGACGCCGATCTGCTCATAGGTCGGCAGAAGGCCGATCACGACCGTGGAAATGCCCATGGTCAGAAGAGCAGCGACGAGCGTGGTCTTGCGGCCGATACGGTCACCGTAGTGACCGAACACGATGGCACCGAGCGGACGGGCGAAGAAGGCGATCGAGAAAGTCGCGAAAGACGCCAGAAGCGCGCTCGTCGGATCCGAACCCGGGAAGAAAAGGGTCGGGAACACCAAGACGGCTGCGGTGGCGTAAACGTAGAAATCGAAGAATTCGATCGTCGTGCCGACCACGCTGGCCGTCAGGACTTGTGCAGGCGAGTTCGTTGCAACAGGCGCTAACGGCTCAGCAGACGGCGAGGCGGACTGCGTCGCGTTTGTCATACTGATTCCAATTCAGAAAAAGAGTGTTCACGCGGCTCTTGGGAGGGCCGCGTCGGGCAGTATCGTAATTTTATGGCCGGGAAAACCCTATTTCGGGTAACAAATGCAAAATAATCCAGCGTTTTCCAGAATCAAAGAACGGACGGTTCGTAGGGCAGAAGCGTGAGCTTCCTGCCTCCTAGCACCGTCTTAATAAAAGACGTTAACCATTTGATGGAGAAAATTATCGTTTTAAGTCAGTGCTTTGGCCTCTCGCGTTAAGCAAAGTAAACGATTTGTTAACCATTTTGCTGCACCAATAGAGGTCAAGTTTCAAAGGGAGTCGCAGGGCGCAAGGTTGGCGCAAGTGCGGTGACCGAAGGTAAGGCTATTTTTCGAGGAGTGGTGGATGAGTGGCAAGCACGTGGCTGTTTTGATGGGAGGATTTTCCTCCGAGCGGCCTGTCAGCCTGTCGTCCGGAACGGCGTGCGCTGAGGCGCTGGAGGGCGAGGGCTATCGCGTGACCCGTGTTGATGTGGGTCGCGATGTTGCCGCTGTTCTCGCGGATCTGCGCCCCGATGTCGCTTTCAATGCACTCCATGGTCCTTTCGGTGAAGACGGCACCATTCAGGGCGTCCTCGAATATCTGGAAATCCCCTACACGCATTCCGGCGTTCTCGCGTCGGCGCTTGCGATGGATAAGGGCCAGGCGAAGCATGTGGCCAAGGCTGCCGGCATCCCTGTGGCCGAGGCGCTTGTCATGAACCGCCACGAATTCAAGTCCGTGCATCCGATGCCGGCGCCCTATGTCGTGAAGCCGGTCAAGGAAGGCTCGTCCTTCGGTGTCGTCATCGTCGGTGAAGATCAGTCACATCCGCCGCAGATCATCACTTCGTCCGAATGGCGTTACGGCGATCAGGTTATGGTCGAGCGTTATATCCATGGTCGTGAGCTGACGTGCGGCGTGATGGCCGGCAAGGCGTTGGGTGTGACCGAGGTCATTCCGACCGGTCCCGGCTTCTACGATTACGATGCGAAGTACGCGGCGGGCGGCTCCAGGCATGTCATTCCGGCGCAGATTTCACCGAATATTTACCAAAAAATACAAGAATTGGCGGTCAAGGCACACGATGCGATCGGCTGCCGTGGTGTGAGTCGGTCGGATTTCCGCTTCGACGACCGCTTCTCGGAAGACGGCGAACTCATCTGGCTGGAGGTCAATACTCAGCCTGGTATGACGCCAACGTCGCTCGTGCCTGAAATGGCGGTTCACGCAGGATGTTCCTTCGGTGAGCTGGTTCGCTGGATGGTGGAGGACGCGTCGTGTCTGCGTTGATCGGCAAAATCATAGGTGGTTCTGATCGTCGTTCCGGCGCCGTTGTGGGTGACGATCGCCGCGTGCTGCCTCGCCCGTTGCGGCGTGTCGTTCGCCTGGCGGTCAGCCTCGCGACAGGCCGTATCGATATTCCGCGCCATACCGGCACCTTCGCGACCTTCGGTTTCTTCGCTGCGGTTGGCCTCTACGGCATGTCGCTCGGTGGTCATGGCCACGAGGTCGCTCAGGCAACGACGGCTGCCGTCGGCTTTGCAATCGAGGACGTTCGCGTCTCCGGCAACGACCAGACATCGGAGATCGACATTCTCCAACTGCTCGGGCTCGACGGCACGACATCGCTTGTCGCGCTCGACGTGGATGCCGCCCGCCGCAAGCTCTCGGAACTGCCGTGGGTCGAATATGCGGAAGTGCGCAAGGTCTACCCGCGCACGATCGAGGTCATGCTGAAGGAGCGCGCCGCATTCGCGATCTGGCAGCATGGTTCGGAGCTTTCGCTGATCGAGAGGAACGGTTCGGTCATCGCGCCGCTGAAGGACAACAAGTTCGCCTCGCTGCCGCTGTTCGTCGGACGTGATGCAGAAAAGACGGCAGCCGAATTTGCCAAAGAGATGAACAGCTGGCCGGAGCTGGCGAGCCGGGTTCGCGCCTATGTGCGGGTGTCGAGCCGCCGCTGGGACCTGCATCTCGACAACGGCATCGTGCTGAAGCTGCCGGAAAACGGAATTGCTCAGGCGCTGGCGCTGGTCGCCCGTCTGGAAAAGGACCAGCGGGTTCTGGAGCGGGATATCGCCGCCGTGGATCTGCGCCTCAACGATCGAACCACGATCCAGCTGACCAGCGCTGCTGCAGAGCGGCGCCAGGAAGCAGTCGAAGAGCGGACCAAGGCATTGAAGAAGGCAGGGCAGTCGTGAGTGTATTCGGTTCCTCCCATTTCGGTTTGCCGCGGATGAAGCCGCTTTCGTCCAAGCGGAGCCATGTGGTCTCCGTGCTGGACATTGGCTCGACCAAGGTCGTCTGCATGATCGCGCGCCTGACACCGCGTCAGGAAAGCCAGATCCTGCCGGGCCGCACGCATCATATCGAGATCATCGGCATCGGCCACCAGCGTTCGCGCGGCGTGAAATCCGGTGTGATCGCCGATCTCGACGCCGCGGAAAGCGTCGTACGCCTCGCCGTCGATGCGGCCGAGCGGATGGCTGGCCTCACCGTCGACAGCCTGATCGTCAACGTTTCGGCAGGCCGTCTCGCAAGCGACGTCTACACCGCGACCATCGATCTCGGTGGCCAGGAAGTCGAAACCACGGATCTGCGCCGCGTCCTCGTTGCCGCCAGCCAGCAGTCGCGACGTCAGGACCGCGCGATCCTGCATTCGCTGCCGACGGGCTTCTCGCTCGATGGCGAGCGCGGCATCCGCGACCCGCTGTCCATGTATGGTGACGAACTCGGCGTCGACATGCATGTCGTGACCTCGGAGCGCGTCACGCTGAAGAACCTCGAGCTTTGCGTCAACCGCGCGCATCTCTCGGTCGAAGGCATTGTTGCCACGCCTTACGCAAGCGGCCTTGCGGCTCTGGTCGATGACGAAGTCGAACTCGGCTGCGCGGCGATCGACATGGGCGGCGGTACGACGACAATCTCCGTCTTCTGCGAAGGCAAGCTCGTCCATACGGATGCGATCAGCCTCGGCGGCCATCACGTCACGACCGACCTGGCACGCGGCCTCTCAACCCGCATCGAAGATGCCGAACGGATGAAGGTCGTTCACGGATCGGCACTGGCCAACGGCGCCGACGAGCGCGACGTGATCTCGGTTCCGCCGATCGGCGAAGACGACCGCGACCAGCCGACCCAGGTGCCGCGCTCGCTCGTCACCCGGATCGTCAGCGCCCGTATCGAGGAGACGCTCGAACTGATCCGCGACCGGATCCAGCGCTCGGGTTTCAGCCCGATCGTCGGCAAGCGGGTCGTGCTCACCGGCGGCGCAAGCCAGCTGACGGGCCTGCCGGAAACCGCGCGGCGCATCCTCGCCCGCAACGTACGAATCGGGCGCCCGATGGGCGTCTCGGGTCTGCCGACCGCTGCCAAGGGGCCGGCTTTCTCCACCGCAGTCGGCCTGATCATCTATCCGCAGGTCGCGGACATGGAGACACACGCTTCCCAGGGCGGCCTGATCGCCTCCCTCGGCAATGGAAACGGCAGGCTGGCCCGCGTTGGCCAGTGGCTCAAAGAGAGTTTTTGACGGGGAGCACGCCTCCCTTGTCAGAGTGACATAGAAATGAATTTGGCCAGCTCGGCGATGCGGCCAGGAGAAGAAGGAAGGGTACAATGACGATCAAGCTCGCAAAGCCTGATATTACCGAGCTGAAGCCTCGGATCACCGTATTTGGCGTCGGCGGTGGCGGCGGTAACGCTGTCAACAACATGATCACGGCCGGTCTCGAAGGCGTCGATTTCGTCGTTGCCAACACCGATGCCCAGGCTCTGACCATGACCAAGTCCTCGCGCATCATCCAGATGGGCGTGCAGGTCACCGAGGGTCTCGGCGCCGGCTCGCAGCCGGAAGTCGGCCGCGCCGCCGCTGAAGAGTGCCTCGATGAAATCATCGACCACCTGAACGGCACGCATATGTGCTTCGTCACCGCCGGCATGGGCGGCGGCACCGGCACGGGGGCAGCCCCGGTTGTCGCACAGGCCGCCCGCAACAAGGGCATCCTGACGGTCGGCGTCGTCACCAAGCCGTTCCACTTCGAAGGCGCGCGCCGCATGCGTCTCGCCGAACAGGGCATCGAGGAACTGCAGAAGTCGGTCGACACCCTGATCGTCATCCCGAACCAGAACCTGTTCCGTATCGCCAATGACAAGACGACCTTCGCGGACGCCTTCGCCATGGCCGACCAGGTTCTCTATTCGGGCGTTGCCTGCATCACCGACCTGATGGTCAAGGAAGGCCTCATCAACCTCGACTTCGCCGACGTTCGCTCGGTGATGCGCGAGATGGGCCGTGCGATGATGGGTACCGGTGAAGCTTCCGGCTCGGGCCGCGCCATGCAGGCCGCCGAAGCCGCGATCGCAAACCCGCTGCTCGACGAGACCTCGATGAAGGGCGCCCAGGGCCTGCTGATCTCCATCACCGGCGGTCGCGACCTTACCCTGTTCGAAGTCGACGAAGCTGCGACCCGCATCCGCGAGGAAGTCGATCCGGACGCCAACATCATCCTCGGCGCAACCTTCGACGAAGCCCTCGAAGGCCTGATCCGAGTGTCCGTCGTTGCCACCGGCATCGACCGTGCACACGGTGAAGTCGACTTGCGTGCCGCTGAAATGCGCGCTGCCCAGAAGCCGATTATCCGTCCTTCGGCGGCCGTTGCTCCGGCTCCGGCCGCACAGCAGCCTGCGATGATGCAGGCCCCCCAGGCGCCTCAGCCTGCCAAGCCTGTCGATCCGATCGCAGAAACCATCCGCCAGGCAGAAGCCGAAATGGAACAGGTTCTCGCGATCCCCACGCCTGCTCCGCAGCCCGTCGCCCCGCAGCCGCAGGACGATTTCCGCCCGCAGAGCCGTCTCTTCGCGGCCGCTCCGACTGAAGCTCCGGCTCCGGTCATGGCACGTCCGGCCCAGCCTGCTCCGCAGCCGGCACCGGTTCAGCACCAGCCCGCTCCGGCGCCGGTCATGAGCCAGCCTGCACCGCGCATGGCCCAGCCGGTCTACCAGGAGCCGGTCATGGAACCGGTCCGCATGCCGAAGGTGGAAGATTTTCCGCCGGTCGTGAAGGCCGAGATGGACCATCGCACGCAGCCGGTACAGCACGTACAGGAAGAGCGTGGCCCGATGGGTCTCCTGAAGCGGATCACCAACTCGCTTGGCCGCCGCGAAGAAGAGGAACATGTCCAGGCTGACATGACTTCGTCCGCGCCGGTTCCGCAGCAGCGTCGTCCGCTGTCTCCGGAAGCAAGCCTTTACGCTCCGCGTCGCGGCTCGCTTGACGATCACGGTCGTGCCGTTCCGCAGTCGCATCACGAAGACGATCAGCTGGAAATTCCGGCATTCCTGCGCCGCCAGTCGAACTAAGTTAACGGCGGATAACAAAGTTGAAAGGGCCCGGATCACCCGATCCGGGCCCTTCGTCGTTTGTTATGTGTGTGCGATTGACGAACACTCGGAAATCTTGTTTCGCAGCAAGGGTTTAGATAGGGAAGGCGTGATGTGGCCGAGGTCGCGAAAGGATAGTCGTGGAACCGTAACAATCCGAAACGAACAGTGATTTGGAAAGAGACCGGTCGGTGCGTATTTAGAACGCTGAGAATGCTGGAACATTTGATTCACATCCTTCCAGCTAAGACTACGGATCCGCGGGTGCGGAGACGACGATAAGAAGAAGGCATATGTAATGACAATTGGATTGCTCGGGTTTCAGGCAACGATCGCTGCTCCGGTTACGTTGAGCGGCATCGGCGTGCATTCTGGGGCTCCGGTCTCCATTACTTTCCAGCCGGCTGAAGCTGGAACGGGCATCGTGTTCAGCCGCAATCTTGAAGACGGCAGTTCAGTCGAATACCGCGCCGTCTCCTCGCAGGTCGGCCCGACGGATCTCTGCACGGTTCTCGGCGTATCGCCGGGCAAGTGGGTCGCGACGATCGAACATGTCATGGCCGCGCTCTACGCGATGGGCATCGACAATGTCGTCGTTGAAGTCGACGGCGCTGAAATGCCGATCATGGATGGCAGCTCCTATCCGTTCATCGAAGCGATCGAGCAGGTCGGTACCGTCAATCTCGGCATCAAGCGTCGCTACATCCGTGTCGTGAAGCCGGTGCGAATCGATTCCGGTGCTTCCTGGTCGGAATTCCGCCCGTATGACGGCACGCGATTCGAAGTCGAGATCGATTTCGCCTCGTCGCTGATCGGTCGTCAGAGCTGGAAGGGCGACCTGACTGCCGCGACCTTCAAGAGCGAACTGTCCCGCGCCCGTACCTTCGGCTTCATGCGTGACGTCGAGCGTCTGTGGGCTGCAGGCTACGCACTCGGTTCCTCGCTGGAAAACTCGGTCGTCATCTCGGATGATGAAACGGTCGTCAACGTCGAAGGCCTGCGTTATGCCAAGGATGAGTTCGTTCGTCACAAGACGCTCGATGCCGTCGGCGATCTGGCGCTTGCCGGCGCCCAGTTCATCGGCTGCTACCGCTCCTATCGCGGCGGCCACAAGATGAACGCCAATGCGCTGAAGGCGCTGCTGAGCGACCCTACTGCCTACGAAGTCGTCGAGGCTCCGTCTTCCGTCGGGACGCGTGTGCGGGCCGGTGAATTCGTTCCGGTCAGCATTGCCGAATACGCCCCCTGGGCAGGTTGAGTATTATTACCTCCGTCTGGCTGGCCGCTTCGAAAGAAGCGGCCTTTTTCTTTGATTTGAGGCAATTAGGCGCGGTCGTTGCCACAAAAATGCATTAATGCCGAACCATTGCGTTGCCCTTACCTTGCTTTTATGGCTAGTACGCCGCTGGGCACGGAAGATTTACGCGGGGACGGATCAGGGACTGTCGCATGGCTGATGGAATGTCTGTAGGAATGCGTAGCTTGACGAGGGCCGGCCTGCTGTCGATCGCTCTCTTCGGTATCGGTTTTGGCGTGACTGCGTGCCAGTCCGACAAGGATATCGATATTACCAAGCTGGGCTTCGAGAGCGAGTCAGCAGAAATGCTCTACAATCAGGGTCTCGCCAACATGAAGGCGGGCAACATGGTTGAAGCCAGCCGCAAGTTCGACAGCATCGAGCGCCAGAACCCGTTCACCGAATGGGGCCGAAAGGCCCTGGTGATGAGCACGTTTGCCAAATACCGCATGGGCCGCAACGACGATGCGATCGCGACCGGCAACCGATACCTGAACCAGTATCCGCGCAGCCAGGATTCGGCCTATGTGCAGTATCTGGTCGGCCTCAGCTATTCCAAGCAGGTCGCCGACGTGACCCAGGACCAGAAAGCCGCCAACAACACGATCAGCGCGATGACCAAGGTCGTCAACGACTATCCCGATTCGGAATATGTCGAGGACGCTCAGGCCAAGATCCGTTTCGCCCGCGACCAGCTCGCCGGCAAGGAAATGCAGATCGGTCGTTATTATCTGGAGCGCAAGGAATATCTCGCCGCCATCCAGCGCTTCCGTGTCGTCGTGGAGCAGTATTCCAACACCAACCAGGTCGAGGAAGCACTGGCGCGTCTGACGGAAACCTATTATCGCATGGGTATCGTGGAAGAAGCGCAGACCGCTGCAGCCGTGCTCGGACGCAACTATCCGGACAGCCAGTGGTATGATGATTCCTACAAGCTCCTGCAGTCGGGCGGCGTTCAGCCGCGCGAGAACAAGGGCTCCTGGATTTCCCGCGCCGGGGCCAAGCTTATCGGCGCCTGATTGTTTTGAAATCTATCTGCCTGAATTGATGGGCGAGGCCGCATGCTGATCCAGCTTTCGATCCGCGATATCGTTCTGATCGAGAAGCTGGACCTTGCCTTCGAGGCTGGCCTTTCCGTGCTGACCGGCGAGACCGGCGCCGGCAAATCGATCCTTCTCGACAGTCTTTCTCTCGCGCTCGGCGGTCGCGGCGACGGCGGCCTGGTGCGCCATGGCGAGGACAAGGGGCAGGTGACGGCCGTGTTCGACGTGCCGATGAGCCATGCAGCCCGAAAACTGCTGCGCGACAACGGTATCGACGACGACGGCGACCTGATCTTCCGGCGTATCCAGTCGGCGGACGGGCGTACACGCGCTTCGATCAACGACCAGCCAGTCAGCGTGCAGTTGATGCGTCAGGCGGGGCAGGTGCTGGTCGAAATCCACGGCCAGCACGATGACCGCGCGCTGATCGATACCGATGCCCATCGCACGCTGCTCGATGCCTTTGCGGGTCTCGGCGACGAGGTACAGCAACTCAGCGGGCTTTACCGCTCCTGGCGGGATGCCGACCGGACGCTCAAGACCCATCGTGCCAAGGTGGAAGCGGCTGCCCGCGAGGCCGATTATATCCGTGCCTCGGTGGAGGAGCTTGAAGCACTTTCACCGCGCGATGGCGAAGAGGACGAACTCGCCGAGCAGCGGTCCAAGATGCAAAAGTCGGAGCGTATCGCGGGCGACATTTCCGAGGCGTCGGAATTCCTCAACGGCAATGCCTCGCCGGTGCCGCTGATCGCCTCGATGGTGCGTCGGCTGGAGCGCAAGAGCCACGAGGCGCCGGGCCTGCTGGAAGAGACGGTCGAGCTGCTGGATCAGGCGCTCAACCATCTCTCCAACGCGCAGATGGAGGTCGAGGCGGCGCTGAGGCGCACCGAGTTTGATCCGCGCGAGCTGGAACGTGTCGAAGAGCGGCTGTTTGCGCTTCGCGCTGCCGGCCGCAAATATTCAGTTGCCGTCATCGACCTGCCAGCTCTGGCCGAGAAGATGGTCGCCGATCTTGCCGATCTCGATGCCGGCGAGGAGAAGCTTGCTGAACTGGAAAAGCTGGCTGCTGCTGCGAAGGGGGAATTCGACCACTCTGCCGCAGCTCTCTCCGAGAAGCGCAAGATCGGTGCAGGGGCGCTGGCCGCGGCCGTCATGGCCGAGCTTCCGGCGCTGAAGCTGGAGCGCGCCCGTTTCATGGTCGATGTCACGCCGAATCCCGAATCGGCTGCGGCCGAGGGTATCGATACGGTCGAATTCCACGTTCAGACCAATCCGGGCACGCGTCCCGGGCCGATCATGAAGGTCGCGTCGGGTGGCGAACTCTCGCGTTTCCTGCTGGCGCTCAAGGTGGCGCTGGCCGATCGCGGCTCTGCACCGACGCTGGTCTTCGATGAAATCGACACGGGTGTCGGCGGCGCCGTTGCAGACGCGATCGGGCAGCGCCTCAAGCGCCTGTCTGCCAACGTGCAGGTTCTCTCCGTCACCCACGCGCCGCAGGTCGCGGCACGGGCCGCGACGCATCTGTTGATCTCCAAGGGGCCGGCAAGCGACGGTTCGGAGAAGATCGCAACGCGCGTGGCGACCATGGAGCAGGAACATCGGGCCGAAGAGATCGCCCGCATGCTGTCGGGCGCTTCCGTGACCGACGAGGCGAGGGCAGCTGCAGCGGCGCTGCTGTCGGGTAACGGCTGACGAGCCTGGAGCCGACGGCTCGCTGTTATTCCGCTGCCTGCGGCAACGGCGCCGGTCCTGCCATGCGGCGCAGCACTTCATCCTTCCAGACGAAACGATGGATCAGCACCATGGCGATGTGGCCGGCGATCATGGCCAGCAGCGTCCAGGCGAGCGCGCCGTGCAGCAGATTGGCGGGCGCCACCATCCATTCTACCCGCTCGTTGCCGCGCGGCACGATCTCAAAGCCGAACAGGGCGAGGCCCCATTCGGAGCCGGTGGCGCGCAGCAGTGCCAGCGCCGGTATGGCCAGCATCAGCAGATAGAGGAGGGCATGGCCGGCACGGGCGGCAAGGCCCAAGGCGCCCTGTTCGTGGGGCGGGCGGTTCCTGAGATTATAGAAGCCCCAGATCGCTCTCAGCGCGGCAAGCACGAGGATCGCCGCTCCGAGTTCGCCGTGGGTCATATTGAGCAGATCGGTGAGCGCTGAACGGCCGAACAACCGGTTGACGACGATCCCGGAGAACTGCCAACAGATGATGAAGGCCATGTTCCAATGGAAGATGCGTGTAACGAGACCATAGCGCAGTCCGTTGTCTCTCCAGCGATGCGCCATGCGGTAGCTCTCCTTGTCAGCATGCTCTTTGAACCTGAGTTCTGCGCACAGGTATTACGATGCAGAACTGCGCCGCGTCCAGCGGTTGCCGCCATCGTTCCACCCGTTAGTGCCCAACATCTTCGTGAGTTTTGGTTGGCCGTCGAACTGGCGCTTCTTCCAATCCTCATGGATTGCACTAGAAAAGCGGTGAAGATGGAGATTCCCGCATGGCCGCCGATCAGACACCCGTCGAGACCCTCAACGAGCAGACTGCCGCCGCCGAGCTGGAGCGGCTGGCGAAGGAGCTCGCCCATCACGACGAGCTCTATCATGCGAAGGATGCGCCGGAGATTTCTGACGCCGACTATGACGCGCTGAAACGCCGCAACGGTGAGATCGAGGAGCGTTTTCCGCAGCTGATCCGCGCCGACTCGCCTTCGATCAAGGTGGGCGCCGCGCCGCTCGCGACCTTTGCGCCGATTACCCATTCAAGGCCGATGCTGTCGCTCGACAATACGTTTTCGGACGAGGACGTGCGTGACTTCGTCAATTCCGTCTACCGCTTCCTCGGTCAGTTGCCGGACAATTCGATAGCCTTTACGGCCGAGCCGAAGATCGACGGGTTGTCGATGTCGATCCGTTACGAGAACGGCATTCTCGTGAACGCCGCGACCCGCGGCGACGGCACGACGGGCGAGAATGTGACGGCCAACGTCAAGACGATCAAGGAAATCCCCAACCGCCTGCCGAAGGGCGTGCCCGCGGTCGTCGAGGTGCGCGGCGAGGTGTATATGGCCAAGAGCGATTTCCTGGCGCTCAATGCCGAGATGGAGACGCAGGGCAAGCAGCTCTACGTCAATCCGCGCAACACGGCCGCAGGGTCGCTGCGCCAGCTCGACGCCAAGGTGACGGAGAGCCGGAAGCTGAAATTCTTCGCCTATGCCTGGGGCGAGATTTCCGAGCCGAACGACCTGCCGAAGACCCAGTACGAGATGGTGCAGACCTTCAAGGACTGGCGCTTTCCGGTCAATCCGCTGATGAAGCGGCTGAATTCGCTCGACGACATTCTCGCCCATTATCACGAGATCGGTCTCGCCCGGCCGGATCTGGACTACGATATCGACGGCGTCGTCTACAAGGTTGACAGGCTCGACCTTCAGGCGCGGCTCGGCTTCCGCTCGCGCTCGCCGCGCTGGGCGACGGCACACAAATTCCCGGCGGAGCAGGCATTCACGACGGTCGAGAATATTGACATTCAGGTGGGCCGCACCGGCGCGCTGACGCCGGTGGCGCGGTTGACGCCGATCACGGTCGGTGGCGTCGTCGTCACCAATGCGACTCTGCACAATGCCGACTATATCGAGGGCATCGGCAATTCCGGGGAGCGAATTCGCGAGGACGATCACGATATCCGCATTGGCGATACCGTCATCGTCCAGCGGGCAGGGGACGTCATTCCGCAGGTGTTGGATGTCGTCATGGAAAAGCGGCCGGCCGATGCAAAGAAATACGAGTTCCCGACCAAATGCCCGGTCTGCGGCAGCCACGCCGTGCGCGAGAAGAACGAGAAGACCGGCAAGCTCGATTCGGTCACGCGCTGCACCGGCGGCTTCGTCTGCCGCGCGCAGGCGACCGAGCATCTGAAGCATTTCGTCTCCCGCAATGCCTTCGATATCGAAGGTTTCGGCACCAAGCAGGTCGACTTCTTCTTCGAGGCCGAAGATCCCGCGCTGCAGATCCGCACTGCGCCCGACATCTTCACGCTGAAGAAGCGGCAGGATGCCTCGCCGCTGATGAAGCTCGAAAATATCGAAGGCTTCGGCAAGGTCAGCGTGAAGAAGCTGTTCGATGCGATCGACGAGCGCCGCTTGATTGCGCTCAACCGCTTCATCTATGCGCTCGGCATCCGCCATGTCGGCGAGACGACCGCCAAGCTGCTGGCGCGCCACTACGGCAGTTACGCAGCCTTCGACAGGGCGATGAAGGACGCCGCGTCACTTACCGGTGACGCGTGGGAGGATCTCAATAATATCGAGGGTATCGGCGAGATCGTCGCCCGGGCGATCGTCGAGTTTTTCAAGGAACCGCGCAATATCGAAGTGATCAACCGGCTGCGCGAGGAAGTCACGCCGCAGGAGGCCGAACAGATTGCCGCCTCCAGCAGCCCGGTTGCCGGCAAGACCGTGGTCTTTACCGGCAGCCTCGAAAAATTCACCCGCGACGAGGCCAAGGCCCGGGCGGAAGGGCTCGGCGCCAAGGTGGCAGGGTCGGTCTCGAAGAAGACCGACTATGTCGTGGCCGGTCCCGGCGCCGGCTCCAAGCTCGACAAGGCGAGGGAACTCGGCGTCGAGGTGATGGACGAGGACGAGTGGCTCGCCTTTATCGGCGGCTGAGGCTCAGGTCTTCAGCCGCGCCATCGAATAGGCGTCGACATATCGGCCGTCGCGGAAGGCGAAGTCGCGGAGATGGCCCTCGGTGACGAAGCCGTTCTTCTCGTAGAGGCGAATGGCATCGGTATTGTCGGTGAAGACGGTCAGCTCCACGCGGCGGATGTCGAGCCAGTTGTCGGCGAGGTCGAGGGCCGCCCTTATCAGCGCCGAACCCACGCCGCGGCCCTTGAACTCATCATGCACGCCCATGCCGATCGATGCGACGTGGCGACGCCGACCCTGCATCGGCCCGATGAAGAGGCTGCCGACGATCCGGCCGGCGAGATCGGCAACGATCTCCTTGCCGCCCGGCCCGAGGTTTTCCAAGCGTTGCCTAGTCTCAGCGACGGTCTGGAAGGGAAGGCGCAGCGTGCCGTAGCGGACGCCTGGCATGGCGACAAGTGCGGTCAGTTCCTCGGCGTCGGCCGGACCAGCCGCGCGGATGACGAAGCCTTCCAGCCTTTCGGCTCGCGGTAGCTTTTCCCTGATCTCTTCCTCGGATTTCATCTTCGCTCTCCTTCGGGTTTGCTTAAGGCAGAGCGGACGCGCCGAACCCTGCCATCATTCGGCAGGGTGGTGGACGGATGATCGGCTAACGCGCCAAACCAGCCACGCGCCCTGCAGGGCGAATGGTCATGGTCACATGGGTAAGGGCGAGCGCGTTGATCATGGGCGCATCAGGCCATGAGAAAGGGGCAAGGTCAAGCTGTCGGAACAAGGCTGTTTTGCCGAATCGCGTCTGCGGGCGTAAAAGCCTCGCCAGCAGAAGAGCCGGAAGCCCATCGTGAAAACCATCGCCATCGATTTCGAAACCGCCAACGAACAGCGCGGCAGCGCCTGTTCGGTCGGGCTTGCCTGGATCGAGGATGGACGGGTGGTGCGGGTCGAGGAGCGGATGATCCGGCCGAAGGACATGCGGTTTTCCTCCTTCAACATTGCCATTCACGGCATTCGCCCTGAACATGTCGAGGATGCCGGCGAGTTTCCCGAGGTGATGGACGAATTCGCCGATGATTTTTCCGGCGCCACGATGATTGCCCATAACGCGGCTTTCGATTTCTCGGTCTGGCGGGCCTGTCTCGACCAATACCGGCAAGCCTATCCCGAGCTGTCCTATCTCTGCAGCGTGAAGATGGCGCAGAGGGTCTGGCCGCATCTGATCTCGCACAAGCTCAACGTGCTTGCGCAGCATCTGGGCCTGTCCTTCACGCATCACAATGCTGCAGAGGATGCGGCGATCTGCGCCGAGGCGTCGATCGCCATCGCGCGGTCGCTGCAGGTGTCCCGTGTCGGTGACATCGCGCCGGCGATCGGCATGCGGGCAGGGCGGCTGTTTGCCGGCGGCTACGACGCCTGCACCTTGCGCAAGCAATAACCCGGACGTTTCGCCGCGTCGTCTTGCAAGCCGGCGAGCCTGCCTTATTTCCGGTCGCGGATCATAGACCGGAGAATTTTCCATGCCCCGCTTCAAGCGCCGTTTCGTCGCCTTTGCTTCTGCCGCCGCCGCCCTTGCCGGCGTGATTTCCGCGCCCGCCCTCGCCGAAGTGGTCGGCAAGGTCGGGGTCGACTGGATCGGCAATGATATCATCGTCGAGGCGGTGCCGGACCCCGAGGTGAAGGGCGTGACCTGCCACGTCACCTATTTCGACCGCAGCGTCATCGATCGGCTGAAGAACGGCAACTGGTTCGAGGATCCGTCCAACAACTCGATCGCCTGCCGTCAGACCGGGCCGGTGGAGATCGGCGATATCGAGCTGGACGAGGGCGGAGAGGAAGTGTTCCGCCAGGGGCGCTCGCTGATCTGGAAGGACCTGCTCGTCAAGCGCATCTACGACAAGACGAACGACACGCTGATCTATCTCGCCCATTCGCGGCAGGTGGTGAACGGCTCGGCCAAGATGGCGATCTCGACCGTGCCGCTTTACGGCCAGCAGGTCACCTGGACGAAGGGCAAACCCTGATCCGGTTACGGTCTCCATATAGAGACTTTCGCGGATCAGCGCATATAGACAGTCCAGCGGCCATTGCGGCCCTCGTCTATGGCGATGACATTCCTGAGCTGGATATTGCGCCTCAGCAACTCGTTTCGCAGCGCGTCGTTGCTGCGAAGTTCGGCCTGGGCGCGGGCGATGCGGGCCGGCGTGGACGGGAAGCTTGCGTGCTTCGACATGCCGTCGAGCGACGGGTTCGTATAGACGATCATCACGCGGTTCTGGCCGGTGGGCCTTGACGTCTGTGCCTCAACAGCATCAGCCGAGACGAGGGCAATCAATGCTGCAAACGAGAACACTCTGACCATGGCCATCCTCCAATATCCCCACCAATCTAGCTGCCGTCCGGCCTCCATCGCTTGGATGGTTCGGCTGTCTCGGACTGCTGGAAATCTGGATGGCAAACGAGGGGCCTGCAAGGTCAGCCGTATGTCAAATAAAGTTTACCCTCCGGCGGAGGCCCGCCGGAGGGTATAAGGAAATCCAAATCTGCCGATGGATGATCAGGCTGCTTCGCGCGAAAGCTCTTCGGCGATGACGGTGTCGAGGTTGAGGAAGCAGACCATGGTCTTTTCGAGCGCCACGATGCCGCGGCAGAAGTCGCGCTGGGTTTCCGGAATGATTTCCGGCGCCGGCTGCAGGTCTTCGCTCTTGATCGTCATCATGTCGGAAACCTGCTCGACCAGAAGGCCAACCAGCTTGCCGGCGATATCGGTGACGATGATGGCGGAGCGCTCGGACGGCTCGGTCATTTTCATGCCGAGGCGGCAGGCCATGTCGATGACCGGGATCACCGCGCCGCGCAGGTTGATGAGGCCGAGAACGTAGGGCGGCGTGTGGGGCATCGGGGTGACCGGTGCCCAGCCGCGGATTTCACGGATCGCCATGATGTCGATGCAGAATTCCTGATCGCCAAGGTGAAAGGAGACAATCTCGAGATAGGCGCCGGACTGCTTGATCGCATTGCTCATGTGTGAACTCTTCCGTTGGTCTGGAGCCGAAGGTGTCTGCATGGCACCGGGCGTCGTGATTCCGTTATTGACCAATCATTGACCGCGATAAGTGAAAAACAAGTGAATCCCCAAGTGAAACGGGCGAGTTAGCGTCGGCTTGCAAAGAACAGCCCCACGTTCTGTTCAGCCGCGATAGGTTGCTGTAGACTTTTGCGCATGGAGCACAATCCGAGCCGTAACCTTGCCTTGCCGACCTCCGTCCTTCTCTGCCTCGCGGCGGTGGGTGTGTCGGCATGGGCGTTCTGGGGCTGGGTGACGTTCGGTTCGTCCATTCTGCTCTCGGCGGGCGAAACCGCTCTGTCTTGGTGCTTCTGATCAGACACGGCCGTTCTTGAGGCATAAGCGCGCGGGCGCCCTTCTCAACGCTCTGTTGAATTGCGCGGCTCGGCCGTTGGGTCTATCCATGCGTCCATCGATTTCGGGAACACGAGACGCGGAATGAAAAGCATTCGGATTGCATTGTGGGTCGCGGCATTCGCTCTGGCGGGCGTGCTGGTGTGGTTGACGCTGGAAGTCACCCGGCAGAAGCAGGATATCGCGGAGGGGCCGTTCGGCGTTCCCTTCACGCTTGTCGCCCAGGACGGCCAGCCGATTACCGAGCAGGCATTCCGCAACAAGCCGACCGCGGTCTTCTTCGGTTTCACCCATTGCCCGGAGGTTTGCCCGACGACGCTGTTCGAGCTGAACGGCTGGATGCAGAAGGTCGATCCGGACGGCACGAAGCTCAATGCCTATCTCGTCAGCGTCGATCCGGAGCGGGACACGCCTGAAATCCTCGGCCAGTATGTTTCCAACGTCAGCGACCGGATCAAGGGCATTTCGGGCGATCCTGCCGCCGTCAACGCGATGATCAAGGGTTTCAAGATCTATGCCAAAAAGGTGCCGGTCGATGAGGCCGATCCGAACGGTGACTACACCATGGATCACAGCGCCTCCGTTTACCTCCTCGACAATGGCGGCCGTTTTGCCGGCTCCATCGCCTACGGGGAAAATGCCGAAACGGCGGAGAAGAAGCTTTCCAACCTGATCAAGGGCTGATCGCGTTCGCGGTTGAATGCTGACCGCAATCTGTGGCAATGCTCTGCGCAACCATCAGCAGAGAGAAAAAGACCGTGGCCGAAATTCGCCTCTATGTAACCGCGACCGAAGAAACGGCGGGCATCATTCTCGATCTTCTTTCCGACGAGTTCGGCGAGGAGGATTACGCGATCGCCACCACCGAGGTGGACGAGAAGCGGGATCTCTGGGAAGCCTCGGTCTATCTCATGGCGGACGAGGAGGATGTGATCCGCGAGCGGATTGCGTCGGCTCTCAGCAAGGCGTTTCCCGATAGCCCGATCGAGCGCGAAGTCATTCCGGACGTGGACTGGATCGCCAAGTCGCTGGAGGGGTTGAAGCCCGTGCGTGCCGGGCGCTATCTCGTTCACGGATCCCATGACCGCGACAAGATCCGCCCCAACGACATCGCGATCGAAATCGACGCGGGCCAGGCTTTCGGCACCGGCCATCACGGCACGACGGCGGGCTGCCTTGAAGTGATCGACAAGGTGCTGCGCGCACGCCCGGTCAACAACGCGCTGGATCTCGGCACCGGCAGCGGTGTCTTGGCCATCGCAGTGCGCAAGGTCAAGAAGATCCCGGTTCTCGCGACGGATATAGATCCGATCGCCGTGCGCGTGGCGCGCGAGAATGCAAGGCGCAATGGCATCGTTTCCGGCATGCGGATGGAGACGGCCCCGGGCTTCCATTCCGTCGCTTTCCGGGAGGAGGGGCCATTCGACCTCATCATCGCCAATATCCTCGCCCGGCCGCTGATGAAGATGGCGCCGGAACTGGCCCACCATCTCACTCCGGGCGGTTCCGTCATTCTTTCGGGTATTCTGGCGGCACAGCGCTGGAAGGTGATTGCGGCCTATAAGGGTGCCGGCATCCGCCATCTATCGACCATCTGGCGCAACGGCTGGGTGACGATGCATCTCATCAACGGCTGATTGTGCGACGCACAATTGCATCTAGCGCATGCCGCATGCGGTTTTCGGATACTGAAAACAAAAAGAGGCGGCATTTGCATGCCACCTCTTGCCGACCTGAAGTCGACCGTCCCGCGAGCCAGGGAGGATACGCTCGAGCGGGAGACTTTCCTGCGGTGAGCGGCATTGCCGCTCGACCAGCTTAGAAGATGTAGCTGGTCGCGCCCTTGCGGCGAAGTTCTTCGCGGCTGGTGCCGAGGCTCTTCAGCGTCTGCTCGTCAAGGCCCATCAGGGCGCCGTTGACGTAGCGGGCTACCTGGCGCTCGCGAGCCACGACGACGCGGTTGAGGGCGTTGCGGAAGAAGGAGTTGGCCATCGATTTTGTCCTTTGATGTGAGTGCTTCGTCACTCTGTCTGGACCGGAATATAAGATGTTACGAAATGCCTAGTGAGTAGGCTTGCGTCATTGGTGTTATGCGTTGAGCGCATAAGGTGGTTTTCCTGACGTCATTTTCTTTTCGCGCCTGCACAAATATCATCCGATATGCCTGCAAGCGGTCCTTGCACTGGCGGTTGCGAGCTTAATTCTATTAAGTGCGAGCATTCGCTTTCCTGATTCAGATCACTCGGAATGTCCGCTCATGTTTCAATCCTTCGACAGCACTTCCACCCCCCAGTTCGGACGCGAGCGCGTCAACGCCATCCGTGCCCGGTTCGATGACCTTGGTATCGACGGCTTTCTCGTGCCGCGCGCCGACGAATATCAGGGCGAGTATGTGCCGAAGTGCGCGGAGCGGCTTTCCTGGCTGACCGGCTTTACCGGGTCCGCGGGCGTGGCGCTGATCACCCGGTCGCAGGCGATCGTCTTCGTCGACGGGCGCTATGTGACCCAGCTTGCGGAGCAGGTGGACGGCAGCGTCTTCACCGGCGGCGACCTCGTCAACGAGCCGCCGCATGTCTGGCTGCCTGCCCATGCGCCAAAGGGTTTTAGGCTCGGCGTCGATCCGTGGCTTCATGGCGGCACGGAGCTGAAGCGGCTGGCAAAGGCTCTTGCGGAAATCGGCGGCTCGATCGTTGTGCTGAACGAAAATCCGCTCGACAAAACTTGGAGCGATCGTCCGGCCGAACCGCTGGGTGCCGTGGCCGTGCAGCAGGATGCCCATGCGGGCAAGCCGGCGGCTGAGAAGATCGCCGAGATTGCCGCCGGCTTGAAGGCCAAGGATATCGCCGCAGCGCTGATTGCCGACCCATCATCGGTGGCCTGGATATTCAACATCCGCGGCGCCGACGTGCCGCATACGCCGCATCCCTTGTCGCGCGCGCTGATTACGGCAGACGGCAGGGTGGAAATCTTTATCGACGAGCGCAAGCTCGGCGAGGAGGCGAGGGCGCATCTGCAGCCGTTGGCGACGATCCAGGCGCCGGCGACGCTGACCGACCGCATCGGCATTCATGCCGCCGATGGAGGTCGTATCCTGGTCGATCCGGAACTGACGGCGCTGGCGCTGATAGGAGCGATCGAAAGCGCCGGTGGCGTCATCGTCGAAGGCACCGATCCCGCCCGCCTGCCGCGTGCGATCAAGAACGCGGTGGAGCTGAAGGGCTCGGCGGACGCGCATGTGCAGGATGGCGTTGCCATGGTCGAATTCCTCTACTGGCTCGATCAGGCGGAGCCGGGCTCGCTCACCGAGATCACGGCCGTGCAGGCTCTGGAGGCATCACGCTCGCGGGTCGGCCAGAACATGCAGAACCCGCTGCGCGATGTATCCTTTGACAGCATCTCCGGTGCCGGCGAGCATGCGGCCATCATGCACTATCGCGTGACACGGGAAAGCGACCGCAAGATCGAGGCTGGCGAGCTGTTCCTGATCGATTCCGGCGCGCAATATATCAACGGGACCACGGATATTACCCGCACGGTCGCGATCGGCGAGGTGCCGGAAGACCGCAAGCGTTTCTTCACGCTGGTGCTGAAGGGCATGATCGCGATCAGCACAGCGCGCTTCCCCAAGGGTACGCGCGGCTGCGACCTCGATCCGCTGGCGCGAATCGCACTTTGGAAGGCCGGTGCCGATTTTGCTCATGGCACGGGCCATGGCGTCGGATCCTATCTCTCCGTGCATGAAGGGCCGCAGCGCATTTCACGATTGGCGACTCAGGAGCTGCTGCCCGGCATGATCCTGTCGAACGAGCCCGGCTATTATCGCCCAGGCCATTACGGGATCCGCATCGAGAACCTGATCTTCGTGCGTGATGCGGAAGAGGTCGAGGGCGGCGACATGCCGATGCGTTCCTTCGAGACGCTGACCTGGTGCCCGATCGATCGCCGCCTTGTGGTCGCGTCCCTGATGACGGCTGAGGAGCTCGCCTGGCTGAACACCTATCACGCCACGGTTCGCGAGAAGCTGATGCCGCTTCTGAACGATGACGCCGTGCAGGCCTGGCTCGAAGCCGCGACAGCACCGATCGAGGGTTGATCCGGTCGGGTTAGAGGCCCAGACCGAAACCATAGCGGGCGGCCATCACGGCTGCCCAGCCGGCGGCAAGGATGGTTAGGCCCGGAAAGCGCAGACAGACGATCAGCGCCGCCGCCATGGCGATCTTGATATCCCAGCCGCCGTTGAAGAAGGGTGGGGCGACGAGCGTCGTCAGAACCGCTGCCGGCACGGCGTTGAGCGCGGATTCGACCCGTGGCGGGATACGCTTCATGCTGGCCATCAGCACATAACCGCCGATGCGCGTCAGATAAGTGGCGATGCCTGCCATGACGATCAGAAGCAGCGTGTGGCTGTCGATGGAAAACGCACTCATGTCGGACGTCATTTACATGGCCTCCTTTTCGAGAGGCGAGACGTCCGGTTCCATCTCCGGTTCGGCAATGGCTGGAGGCGGCAAAATGGCGGCAACGGCGATGCCGAGCACAGCCCCGACGCTGATATGCCAGGGCGAGCCGACGATGTGATAGGCGGCGACCGAGCCGATGCCACCCGCCAGCATGACGGGCAGGAAGTTGTGGCGCTTGCGGAAACCCATCACCAGGCCGAGGAAGTAGACCGGCAGCAGCACGTCGATGCCGAGCGCTTTCGGATCGCCGATCATCCGGCCGAAAAAGGCACCGATGATCGTGTTGATAACCCAGCCGCACCAGACGATGGAGCCCATTGCGATATACCAGGGAAAGCTTACCGGCTTGCCGGCATCGCCGCGTTTAACGGCCTCGGCGAACTGGGGGTCGACCAGCAGGAAGAAAGCGAGCCATCGTTCTGCGTGCGGATAGCGGCCGATGACCGGCGCAAGCGCTGCAGAATAGAGGACGTGGCGGAAATTGACTGCCAGCACTGACAGCACGATCACCCAGGCGGCGACATGCTGGCCGAAAAGCTCGATGCCGACCAGCTGGCTTGCACCGCCATAGACAATAGCGCTCATCAGCGCGGCTTCGGTCAGGCTGAAACCGTTGTCGACGGCGATCGCGCCGAAGAGGATGCCGAATGGGGCGGATGACAGCGCCACCACAACGCCGTTCTTGAAGCCGTCCCTGACCTGATCACTGGTATCCATGCAGTCTGTTCCAATCCGTCCGTCCGCACCATGGCGAACGTCTCCTCCAAGGCGAGCATCAGGGGCGCGCCGATCCTGCCCGGCGTTTAGGCGCAGACGTGGCGGCTGACAAACGAATTGCGCTTATTCAATCATCTATTTCGATGAACTGTAGGGCAAAGGAAGGGCTGCTCTTTGGTTAGGGGGCAGGGCGCGCTCAGTCGGCGAGGATTTCCTTGCTGGTGACGATGCCGATGCCTTTCGAGCGCATCTCGTCGATCGCATCGGCCACGCCCTTAGGATCGATGCCGCGGCTGGCATCCGAGACGAAGCGTACCTTGACGTCAGGCAGCATGTCGCGGGCGTCAAGGGCCGAGAATTTGACGCAATAGTCGGTTGCCAGACCACAGATGTCGAGTTCCGTGATCTGCTGCGCCTTGAGGTAACCGGCAAGCCCGGTCAGGGCCGCTTGGTCGTTGTCGCGGAAGGCGGAATAGCTGTCGACGGCCGGGTTCTCGCCCTTCTGCTGGATGTAGTCGATCTCGTCGGTCTCAAGGTCGGGATGGAATTCGGCGTCGGAACTGCCCTGGACGCAATGGTCCGGCCACATGACCTGGGGCTGGCCCGAGAGTTCGCCCATGTCGAAAGGCTTCCTGCCGGGATGCTGGGAGGCGAAGCTTCCGTGGTCGGCCGGATGCCAGTCCTGCGAGGCGGTGATGACGTCGTAACCACCGTCCCGGATCAGCCGATTTGCCACCGGAACGACCGCATCACCGTCCGCGACGGGGAGGTTTCCACCAGGGCAGAACCCGTTCTGGATGTCGACCAACAACAGCGCTTTCATGGTTGCTCTCCCGTCTCCAAGCTATTGTGACAAGGTCTCGGCGGGCGGGCAAGCGAAATTTCCCAATCAATTCAGAGCTGTCATTGAAATTATCTTCTTCATCTAAATTAGAAATGGCTTATTAAGCATATTGGAAAATGATAATTCTTACCGGAGTTGGAGAGTTGTCATGAAAAGGCTCGCAGTAACCGCTTTTTCCCTTATGCCCGTTACCCTTATCGCCGTGCTGAACAGCACGACAGCGCATGCCCAGTCAGCGCCTTTGGTGGATGTCTGCTCCGGTCTCAGCGTCGATCTTCCCGTCATCGCTCCGGTCGCTGCGGGGCTCGATGCCTTGCTTCAGCCTCTTGCCGGCCTCGTGGATCTGAATATCCGCGGCGCGTTGAGCGGGCAGAATATCGGTCTCACCGTTCTCGATACGAATGGTCAGGCTGTCAGCTCCTCGGATTGCGGACTTGCTGCGAACCAGATTGCCATCGATGCGCCGACGGGGATTTCCATGGGGGGAGGGACGCTCAATGGTCTCGGCGGTGCGGCGAACCCGACATCGGTCGCTGGCGAGGTCAACTCCATCGCGATCGGCAATGGCGCCAATACGAGCATTACCGCCGCCAATGCCGTCGCACTCGGCCTTCGCGGGCAAGTCACGGCGGCCGGCGGTGTGGCGCTCGGCGCGGACGCAAATGTCAGCGCGGTCGGCGGTGTGGCGCTGGGTGCGAACTCGATCGCCAGCCGGGCCGGTATGAACGGCGCTGCCGAACTGTTTTCGGGCACCGCCGTTGCCTCCACGGCCGGCGCCGTCTCGGTCGGATCTGCTGGTGGCGAGCGCCAGCTCACCAATGTTGCTGGCGGCACGGCCGATACCGACGCGGTCAATGTCCGCCAGTTGCGCGCCGTGCAGACCACGATGTCCACGGGTCTCGGGGACGTGGCCGATGCTCTCGGTGGCGGCTCCTCCTACAACGCGACCACCAACGTCTTCACAGGCCCGAGCTATACCCTACGTGGCAATACCTACAATGATGTCGGTACGGCGATCGCCGCGCTCAATTCCTTCATTGGAGGGACGGGTACGAACGGGGCGCTTGCGGCCAACAATACCAGCGGCCGACCGGATGCGGTCGCGACCGGTGCCGACGCGACCGCAATCGGTTACGGCTCGAGTGCCGCTCACGCCAACAGTACGGCGATCGGTGGCGGGGCGACGACAACGCGCGCCGGGCAGGTGATGATCGGCACGTCGTCCAACACCTATACGATGCCCGGTGTGACGTCGGCTGCCAGCCGTGCTGCCCAGAGCGGACCGACGCAGGTCCTGACGACCGATGCGGCCGGCAATATCGCCAGCGCCAATATCGACATAAACCGGGTGAACAGCGATATTTCCAATCTGCGCGGCGACGTTTCAAACCTGCGCAGGGAGGCGCGGCAAGGCATCGCCGCCGCCATGGCAATGACCCCGGCGCCAAAGCCATCCGCTCCCGGCAAGACATCCTGGGGCACGAACCTCTCCACCTATCACGGCGAAGTGGCAACCAGCTTCGCGGTCGCACACATGTTCGATACGAACTACCCGGTCATACTGGACGCCTCGGTCGGTTATTCACCAGGCGGCAGCGCCGGCGTCAGGGTCGGTCTTGCCGGCGAATTCTGACGCAAAAGTCCTTACGGTTTCCCCCGCCGGTCGGGTCCCCCATCCCGTCGGCACATTCCACCCCGCGCTCCCCACGCGGGGTGGAATTTTCAGTTTTGGAGCCGGTTTTGCTGCAAATCTCCCGTTCCGCGCGACGGGCTTCTATTTCTGTCGGGATTCATGGAATTTCATCTCTCGCGGGCCGCGGACGCTGCGCTTATCAAGGGCGCAATTCTAGGAGTATTCGAATGTCCATTTCTTCTACCGTCGGCTCGCGCGCTGAAGCGCTGCCGCCGCTGGGGACGCCCGGCCTTGTGTCGCTCGTCGTTCTCGTGCTCGGCACCGTTGTTCTCGGCGCGATCTACGGGCCGACCCACGGTGCGCTCTTCCTCATCGGCGGTGCGCTCGGAATGTCGCTTTATCACGCGGCCTTCGGCTTCACTTCCGCCTGGCGCGTCTTCATCGCCGAGGGCAGGGGGCGCGGGCTGCGGGTCCAGATGATCCTGCTGGCACTTGCCGTTATCCTGTTCTTCCCGGCGCTGTCGAGCGGCGTCCTGTTTGGCACCGAAGTGCGCGGCAATATCTCGCCTGCCGGCATCGGCGTCATCGTCGGCGCCTTCATGTTCGGCGTCGGCATGCAGCTCGGCGGCGGTTGCGCTTCCGGCACGCTGTTCACGGCCGGTGGCGGCAATGCCCGCATGCTGATCACTCTGTTCTTCTTCATCGTCGGTTCGGTCATCGCGACCATCAATTTCGACTGGTGGGTAAGCCTGCCGTCAGTGCCGCCCACCGCATTGTTCCAGACCTTCGGTGCAGCAGGCGGTATCGCGGCGTCGCTGGCAATTTTCGCGGCCATCGCGGCTATCACCGTCGTTGTCGAAAAGAAGCGCAATGGCGCGCTCGAGCAAGCGCCTCCTTCCCCGCGTCACGGCCTTGCCCGCTATCTGCGCGGCCCTTGGCCGCTGGTGTTCGGCGCGATTGCGCTTGTCATCCTGAACTTTGCCACGCTGGCGCTTGCCGGTCGTCCCTGGGGCGTCACTTCTGCCTTCGCGCTTTGGGGCGCAAAGGGTGCCCAGCTGATCGGGATTGATCCTACCGCCTGGGCATATTGGCAGCAGCCCGGCAATGCCAAGGCCCTTGCGCAGAGCGTGTTTTCCGATGTGACCTCGGTCATGGATTTCGGCATCATTGCCGGCGCCATGCTTGCCGCTACGCTTGCCGGCAAGTTTGCGCCGAACTTCAACATTCCCCGCCGGTCGATCCTGGCTGCCGTCGTTGGTGGCCTGTTGCTGGGTTACGGCGCGCGCATCGCCTATGGCTGCAATATCGGCGCCTATTTCTCCGGCATCGCGTCCGGCAGCCTGCACGGCTATCTCTGGGCGGTGGCCGCTTTCGCCGGCAATGTCATCGGCGTTCGCCTGCGCCCGTGGTTTTTCGAAGAAGGTCGGGCCATCCGTCGCATCGACGGTTGATCGAGCTGTAATCAACGCAAAAAAAAAGGCCGCCCGCCGATGTCGCGGGCGGCCTTTTTCTTTTCCGCGCCCCAGCTTTTTCTTGGTCTATACCAAAGGGCGCTCGGCAAAATTAACCCTGTTGCCTTGTATGACGGGCATTTTGTCGCTAAACAGCAACAGTCGCGGGGTTGACGTGCCTTAATCTGAAGTGGCCAGAAACACAGGCCTGCCGCATTTCGGTTAAACTTCCGGCGACTTGGGCTTTTATCAGCACCACCGAAACTGATCGGGGCGGCGTAAAGACATTGGTTACCATAATCGTTCATTCTCTCACCCATTCGCATGGCGGTTCGGCGCGGCACAGCTCCGTTTTCATCGACCGCTGGAGTCTGGAAGGCGAGGCGCGCCATGCGGCGCTCGCCCTGAAGAGTAACGGTTCGGGTAACGAGTGATGGCGCGTAGGGTCGAAACCTCCACAAAACGGAATCAGGTGTCGAAGCGGCCGGTGAAGCGCAAGCGGGGCCGCTCAGTCCTTGCGAACATGATGCTGGGCGTCGGTCTGACCGCCGCGGCGCTGTTCGGTGCTTCGGTCGTGACTGTCGCCACAGCTGTCAAGCCGGCCAACGATGTCCGGTTCCAGACGGCGCTGCTTTCGCCGGTTACCGCCGGTGATCACTTCTCAAGGGCCGGCGATGTCCGCTCGCTCGACGTTTCCAAATTCTCGCGGCTTCCCGGTAGCGCGCCGGCAGAGCCGAAGAAGGGCCGTCTCGAAGGCGCCGAAACGGCGGCGCTTGCCGCATTGCGCCCACAGAGTTCGGATGTTCGCCAGGCGCTGCATCACGCAATGGCCAAGGCTGCGCGGCATGCCGAGACCGAGCAGAGGTTTGCTGCTCTGGCGAAGGCCCGGCCGGCGGATGAATCGATTCGTACCGTTCTCGCTTCGGCGATGGAAAGCCTCGTCATGGTTGCCCCGCGCGGCGATGGGGCGATGCCCGACATGATCCAGGATGCAGAGACAGTCACCAAGGTGGCCGAGCTCAAGGAGATGAAGCCGGTCGAAATGGCCTCGCTCGAAACGCCTTCCGCCGAGGAGGCATCCGCTGACGAAGAGACGGCGGAGATCCAGGAAGAGACAGTCGCGCTGGCGCCCGCACAGGATTATTCGCTGCCGCAGGCAGGCCCTATGCCGGTTCTTCGGCCGGCCTCGGGAACCCGTGGCGACGATGCCCGGCCTAACGCTCTCGCTGCAATCGCTTCGGTTGCTCCGCAGAAGCCGGGCAGGGCAAGCGACAGCGACAAGCCAACCGTGCTTGCCTTTGCCAAGCCGGACAACCCGATGCGCGAAGAGCCAGTTTCGCCTTCGCCGACGCCGAAAATGCCGGGCATCGGCAGCAAGGTCGCGATCTACGACATCACCAATGGCGTCGTGCATATGCCTAATGGCACCAAGCTCGAAGCCCATTCCGGCATCGGCAGCATGCGCGACAACCCGAAATTCACCCATGTGAAGATGCGCGGCCCGACCCCTCCGGGCACCTACAAGCTTTCCATGCGTGAATCGCTGTTCCATGGCGTCGCCGCGATCCGCCTGACGCCGGTCGACGGCAAGCCGCCGCAGGGCCGCACCGGTCTTCTGGCGCACAGCTTCCTGCTCCGCGTCCGCGGCGATTCCCACGGCTGCGTCGCCTTCGCCGAATACCCGCGCTTCCTGAAGGCATTCCAGCGCGGCGAGATCACCCACATGATCATCGTGCCGAAGTGGGACGGAAAGCGTCCGGGCGCAGGCTCGAACGGCAATTTCCTCGCCAAGCTTTTCGGCAATAACGACGCCTGAGAAATGATAGGGGACGGAGCTTGAAGCTCCGTCAGCCCAATGTGTTCCTGATCGCGCGCAGGAAGATGCGCGAGCCGATCGGGATCAGGTCATCCGGAAAGTCATAATTCGGATTGTGCGGGGCCGGATGATTTTCACCGGCTCCGAGGAAGAGCATCGCCGATTTCGAAACCGCGCCGAAACGGCCGAAATCCTCCGAAGCGCGAAAACCCTCACCGGGTTCGTAGGTCACGCTCTCGGCGTCCATGGCTGTCCGAAGGATGGTCGCCGCCTCCGGGTCGTTGACGCAATGGCCGAAGACGTCCTGATAATCCACGCTCAGCACCAGTCCATTCGCCTCTGCCGCTTCGCGCGCCATGGTCTCGGCCTTGTCGACGAGGGCTGCCATCTGATCGTCGGTTGAGGTGCGCAGCGTCACCCAGATCTCGCCATGGCCCGGAGCCACGCCGACGGTCGGTTCGCCAATCGAGGCGTGCGTGACGGTGGCGCGCACGAGGTTGCCTTCGGATACCGTGCCGACCGACAGGGCATTCAAGGCCGGCATCAGTTGCGCGACGGCGCTGACGGGAGAGGTGCCGGTTTCCGGATAGGCGGCATGGGCCGTCTTGCCGGTCAGCACGATCTTCATGCCGCGCGAGGCGCAGTTGGCCGGACCGTCCTTCAGCCAAACATGGCCGAAGCGGACGCCCGGCATATTGTGGAGCGACAGGCTGAAGTCGGGTGTCAGCGCATCGAACTTGTCGTCGGCGATGACGGCGGCAGCACCCGCACCGTTTTCCTCTGCCGGCTGGAAGAGCAGGATGGCGCGGCCGGTCTTTGGCCGTTCGCGACCGAGCGCCCGGCCGACGCCGGCAAGCGTCGCCATGTGGCCATCATGACCGCACATATGGCTCTTGCCGGCTATCTTCGATCTGTATTCCGGTTCGCCCAGTTCCTCGATCGGCAAGGCGTCGAGTTCGGCGCGGATCATCACGCTCGGGCCGGGTACGCCGCTGTCATAGATGACGGCGACGCCCGTGCCGCCCAGATTCTCGACAATCGCGTCAGGGCCGGTTTCCTTCAGGAAGCGTACAACTTCCCTTGCCGTCTCCACTTCCTCGCCGGAAACTTCCGGCATGGTATGGAGCGTGCGGCGCCAGGCGGTGAGTTCGATAATGTCGTGATTGCTGAGGCTCGTCATTGTCGCTTCTTGAATGTTTCCGTCTACGGCATCCTAACGTGATGACCGTCGCGGCGGCAATCGTGCTGCAGCGGCTGCCAGACGGAAATCTTCCGCTCGCCGACCAGAAGATCAGGCAGGGCTGCATGCCACTCGTCGCGGTATGGCCGGGTGATCTGGACCGACATGACGTCCTCGTGGCTCTCCCATGTCTCGTGCAGCAGGAAATGATTCTGATCGTTGGGATCGGCATTCAAGGTGGCGGTGATGAACATGGGCTCCTCACGCATGGCATCCAGCACGCCGGTGAGCAGGTGCAGAAAGCGTTGCCGTTGCGCCTCCTTGACGGAGAATTCGATCACATAGGTCACGCTCATGGGATATCCTTCGCTGCCGTCAGTGCTGTTCGCGTCGCGTCGTCGGCAGGGTAAAAGCATTCCAGCGACAGTTCCGAAAGTGCGACGCTGGTGGCGGTGCTGAACACGGTCGTGGTCGACAGGAAGCGCAGGATGCGGTCGCCACCAAGGTCTCGCAGTTCCAGCGGGACGGCGATCGGGGGATGTGCGCGATCGGCTATGGCAGTGAGCAAGGAAGATGTAGCATAGCATGCCAGTTCGTCGTGGAGTGTGGCGAGAAAGCTGTCGCCGGTGCTGTCCATCTGTGCGCGCAACCGCTCCAACACATGGTGCCGCCATTCGGCCAGATTGACGATCCTCGGTGCAAGGCCGTCAGGATGTAAGGTGAGGCGCAGGACGTTGACCGGTGTTGTTAGCAGAGCCGGATCGATACCTTCCAGCAGCGACATTGCTGCATCATTCGCTTCGAGCAGCGTCCAGCGCCCGTCGGTGGCAATTGCCGGGAAGGGCATGTGGCCGACGAGGATCGCCCGCACCATGTCTCGGAAATGCGCCAGTTCTTCACCATCGAAATTCGTTTCGGAATGGACCGGAGCGTAACCCGCCGACAGCAACAGGCGATTGCGGGCGCGCAGGGGCATGGACAGGCGTTCGGCGAGGGTCGACAGCAGATGCCGGCTCGGGGAGGTGCGGCCGCTCTCGACGAAGCTCAGGTGACGGGTCGAGATTTCGGCGTCGAGCGCAAGTTCCAGCTGGCTCATGCGGCGCAGCTTGCGCCATTCGCGCAGCACATTGCCGGTCGTCTCGCGAGTGGTTGTGTCGGCTTGGGTCATGCAGGCATCCTAGCAGGGGAGTGGCGGAAAGCGATTACCTCGCAGGTAATCGTTTGCAGCGCGCGTCGCCGCCATGGATGGAACCGCAGGGTACCTTCAGCTCTTTCGGTTCTGAAACACGCCGGCAACAATCCGGGCGCCAGATGCCGATCTCTCAACTGAATGCGACTGGAATTCCCATGCATATTCTCCGCCACTTGTCCCGCGCGTCGATGCTCGCCGCGGCGCTGATCGTAACGGCCGTCTCGCCCGTTGCCGCACAGCAGGCAAATATCAAAGCCTGCCGGGCGGACTTTCGCGCCTATTGCGCTGGCACCGCTCCCGGCGGAGGACGCATAGTGGGTTGCCTGCTTGATCATAAAAGCCAGCTATCCCAGGGCTGCCTTATGGCACTGGCCGCACGGCAGCCCTCTGGATCGCCGAGCGGCGGTATTGCTTCCAGCGTAAAGGTCGATCGCGACGTTGCTTATGGCTCTGCGCCGGAGCAGAGAATGGATGTCTATCTGCCACCGAAGGCAAGGAATGCGCCGATCATCGTCATGGTGCATGGCGGCGCCTGGAAGGCGGGATCGAAGTCGGCGGCCGGCGTGGTCGACAACAAGGTAGCCCATTGGCTGCCGCAGGGTTTCATCTTTGTTTCCGTCGAGACACGCCTGGTACCACAGGCAAATCCTCTCGAGCAGGCGCAGGATGTCGCTGCCGCACTCGCAAGCGTGCAGCGAAAGGCGTCGGGTTGGGGAGGAGATGCATCAAGGATCGTCCTGATGGGACATTCCGCCGGCGCGCATCTGGTTGCGCTCGTTTCCGCCGATCGCTCGATTGCCGAAAAGGCCGGTGTCAGGCCCTGGGCGGGCACGGTCGCGCTCGACAGTGCGGCCTATGACGTGACGAAGATCATGAAGCAGCGTCACGCAGGCTTCTATGACGATGCCTTCGGTTCGGACCCGGCTTTCTGGACCAGGGTCTCCCCAAGCCTGCAGGCAAAGGGCGACGGCCCCAGGATGCTGCTCGTCTGCTCCAGCCTGCGCAGCAATTCGTGCCCGCAGGCGCAGGCTTTCGCGGCGAAGGCTGGTAGAGGGACCAAGGTGCTTCCTATCGCCCTGCGGCACGGTCCGATCAATGCCGAACTCGGCAAGCAAAGCGCCTATACGAGGCAGGTCGATGCGTTTATCGCTTCGGTGGGGTTGCGATAGGCGTCTTTTAGGCCAGGTCAGCCGGAATGGATCTACCCGCCGGGCCTTATCCGGCCTTCTCCACGAACCCGTCCAGTACGCGCTTCTGCCCCGCACGGTCGAATTCGATCGTCAGCTTGTTGCCTTCGATGGCCGAGATGTTGCCGTTGCCGAACTTGATGTGGAAGACGCGGTCGCCGACGGCAAATTTCGATGGTGTGTCAGCCACCGACTTCGCCACCAGCTCACCGTCGATCGTGCGGCCGCGCGGGCCGCTTTCGCCATAGCCGATCCGCTCCACTGCGTGGCCGGAGCGGCTGCCCCAGTTGTCGCGGGTGGCATCGCTCTTGTTGGCCTGGGCCCGTTTCCAGCCGGGCGTCGAATAGGTGTTGGCAAAGGGATCGGCCTTATCGAAGCGTGACTGGCCGTAACCGCCGCGTCCGCCATACCCGCCGTAACTGTTGGACGAATCCGAGGCGGCGACATCGACATGGCTGGGCGGCAGTTCGTCGAGGAAGCGCGACGGCATGGTCGATTGCCACAGACCGTGGATGCGGCGGTTGGAGACGAACCATATGTGGCAGCGACGCTTCGCGCGGGTGATGCCGACATAGGCGAGGCGGCGTTCTTCCTCCAAGCCGGAGCGGCCGCCTTCGTCCAGCGCGCGCTGGTGCGGGAACAGGCCTTCTTCCCAGCCGGGTAGGAAGACGGTTTCGAATTCCAGGCCCTTGGCGGAATGGAGCGTCATGATCGAGACCGCGTCAAGGTTCTCGTTCTGCTCGGCATCCATGACCAGCGAGACGTGTTCGAGGAAGCCGCGCATGGACTCGAAGGCTTCCATCGAGCGGATCAGTTCCTTCAGGTTGTCGAGACGACCGGGCGCTTCCGCCGACTTGTCGTTCTTCCACATGTCGGTATAGCCCGACTCTTCGAGGATCTGTTCGGCAAGCTCGGTATGTTCGGTGGTTTCAAGCCGTTCCTGCCAGTTCCTGAAGCTCTGCACGACGTCGTAGAGCGCCTTGCGCGCCTTCGGCTTCAGCTCGTCGGTCTCGACCATCTCGCCGGCTGCCTGCAGCATCGGGATGTCGCGGGCACGGGCGCTGTCATGAAGATAGCGCACTGTCGTGTCGCCGAGGCCGCGCTTCGGGGTGTTGACGATGCGTTCGAAGGCCAGATCGTCCGCCGGCTGGCAGACGAGACGGAAATAAGCCATCGCATCGCGGATCTCGAGCCGCTCGTAAAAGCGCGGGCCGCCGATGACGCGGTAGTTGAGGCCGAGCGTGACGAAACGGTCTTCGAACTCGCGCATCTGGAAGGAGGCGCGCACGAGGATCGCCATGTCGTTCAGCGCATGCTTCTTGCCGTCGCCATCTCCGCGCTGCAGCCGCTCAATCTCTTCGCCGACGGCGCGCGCTTCCTCTTCCGAATCCCACGCCGCGTGGACGATCACCTTCTCGTCGTCGGGATCGACGCGGTCGGTGAACAACGTCTTGCCGAGGCGGCCCTCGTTATGGGCGATCAGATGGCCGGCGGCGCCGAGAATATGCTCGGTGGAGCGGTAGTTGCGCTCCAGCTTGATGACCTTGGCGCCGGGAAAATCCTTCTCGAAGCGCAGGATGTTGTCCACTTCCGCGCCGCGCCAGCCATAGATCGATTGGTCGTCGTCGCCGACGCAGCAGACATTCTGTGGCACGTCCTTTGTTCGCTGGGCGAGCAGGCGGAGCCACATATACTGGGCGGTATTGGTGTCCTGATACTCGTCGACGAGGATGTAGCGGAAGCGCTGGTGATATTCCTTGAGCAGGTCCGGCGTCTTGCGGAAGATCGCGATTGGATGCAGCAGGAGATCGCCGAAGTCGCAGGCGTTGAGCGTCCGCAGACGCGCCTGATAGGCGGAGTAGAGTTCGCGGCCCTTGCCGTTGGCAAAGGCGCGGGCATCGCCCTCCGGGATGTCGTGGGGCAGGAGCCCCTTGTTCTTCCAGCCGTCGATCATGCCGGCGAACTGCTTTGCCGGCCAGCGCTTGTCGTCCAGGCCTTCCGCCTGGATCAACTGCTTGATGAGGCGCACCACGTCATCGGTGTCGAGAATGGTGAAGTCGGAGCGCAGGCCGACGAGTTCGGCATGGCGGCGCAGGATCTTGACGCCGATCGAGTGGAAGGTGCCGAGCCAGGGCATGCCTTCGACCGCGCCGCCGACGAGGACGCCGATGCGTTCCTTCATCTCGCGTGCGGCCTTGTTGGTGAAGGTTACGGCGAGGATCTGGCTGGGATAGGCCCGATTGGTTTCGAGGATATGGGCGATGCGTGTCGTCAGCACGCGGGTCTTGCCGGTGCCGGCGCCGGCCAGCACGAGGACCGGGCCATCGAGCGTTTCGACCGCTTCGCGCTGCTCAGGGTTCAGGCCGGAGAGATAGTCGGGCGCGGCGCGATTTCCGTCGCGCGCCGCCATGGCGCGGGCGGCAATTCCCAGCCCACCCGCCTGGCCACCCTGCTGTCCACCGGCGACCTGCTGGCGATCAGCCGGCTTGGGCTTGCGAGGCTCGTGGTCCGGTTCCTCGTCGAAGAACGGAATATCGTCGAAACTGTTACTCATGCGGCCAATGTAGTGATTCGAGCCTGAAAGGCCAGAACATGTTCACTTTTCATTCCTGTCTTTGTGTGGGTCAGGAGAAAGGTGGATTGATGGTGGTCCCGAATTTTATCCCCAGACGCTGACATGTGCGTGAAATGGCGTGATGTTACAATTCAGTAAGGTGTGGTCCCGGGGCATTGCTTGTTGCATCTGAAACGGGGATACTTTCGGCGATATTTTTCAACCATTACGAGGAAATGCATGCGGATCTGGAATCAGCTCCTCCTTTCGGTGGCCGTTTTACTCGTGGGCCTCTGTCTGTGGGTCTACATGTCGGCCGATGCCGGCCGTACGCTGGTTTCCATGGGCGCGCCCGAGAATGTGGTGGCTGCCATCAATCCGCAGGTCATGGAGCCAGCTGGCGCCGTAGCGTCCGGCAACGGCGCCCAGGCGGAGCAGGCGCGTGGCAACGCCGGCGCCCAGGCGGTTCTCGTTGCCACCCGTCCGGTCGGCACCGGCATCGTCAACGACCAGCTGTCGGCTATCGGTAGCGGCGAGGCAATCCAGTCTGTCATCGTCATGCCGCAGGCCACGGGCACGATCAACGAGATCCATGTGGCTTCTGGCGACCGGGTGAAAAAAGGCCAGGTCCTCGTCCGGCTCGACGATGACGAACAGTTGATCCTGCGTGATCAGGCCCAGGTTCTTCTGCGCAGCGCCCGCGAAAAGGCCGACAGCTATGCGACGCTGAAAAGCTTCTCGCGCCTCGAAGTGCTGGACGCCCAGATCGCCAAGGAAACGGCGCAGCTCGCGCTCACCAATGCCGAGCTGGCGTTGAAGCGCCGTTCAGTGGTTGCTCCGATCGACGGCATCGTCGGCATCGTTGCGGTCAATATCGGCGACAACGTAACGACGTCGAGCAATGTCGTGCAGCTCGACAACCGGTCCGAACTGCTGGTCGATTTCTGGGCGCCGGAACGTTTCGCCGTCCAGGTCAAGGTCGGCATGCCGGTCGAGGCGAGCTCGGCGTCGCGCCCGGGCCGCGTGTTCCAGGGCTCTGTCGAGGCCGTCGACAACCGCGTCGATCCGGCCAGCCGCACCATCCGCATCCGCGCCAAGATCGAAAACCAGGAAGACATGCTGCGTGCCGGCATGTCCTTCGGTGTGACCATGCGCTTCCCCGGCGAGACCTATGCCTCGGTCGATCCCCTGGCCGTGCAGTGGGATTCCAAGGGTTCCTTCGTCTGGCAGATCGTCGACAAGAAGTCGGTGAAGAGCCGCGTGCGCATCATCCAGCGCAATCCCGATGCCATCCTGGTCGCGGGCGATGTGAAGGAAGGCGATGTCGTCGCCACCGAAGGCCTGCAGCGCGTTCGCGAAAACGGCCCGGTTCGCATTGCTGGTGAGAAGCCGCCGGAGGTTGCCAGCCGATGAGTGCAAACGGATCCGGTGACAGCATGAATTCCGGCCATAACGGTGCCGGTGCCCAAGGGCAGAAGAGTTTTACGGCGCTGTTCGTGCGCCGCCCGGTTCTCGCTGCGGTTCTCAACACGCTTCTCGTGGTCGCGGGTCTCGCCGCGCTGGTCGGCATCGAAGTGCGCGAACTGCCGGATGTCGACCAGCCGGTCATCAGCGTGCGCACCACCTATGACGGCGCCTCGGCCCAGACTATGGACCAGGAAGTCACCGACATCATCGAAGGGGCCGTCGCGCGCGTCAGCGGCCTCAAGTCGATCTCCTCGATCTCCGATTTCGGCCAGAGCCGCGTGACGCTCGAATTCAGCGATACCGCCGATCTTGCCGTCGCAGCGAACGACGTGCGTGACGCGCTCGGCCGCGTCACCGATCAGCTGCCTGACGATGCCGATGAACCGCGCATCATCAAAGCCGATAGCGACAGCCAGCCGATCATGCGTCTTGCCGTCACCTCCACGACCCTGTCGATGGAGGACCTGACGCTGCTGGTCGAGAACGAGATCTCCGACCGTCTGGCCGCCGTCGATGGTGTTGCCGACGTCGAACTCTACGGCGACCAGGAGAAGGTTTTCCGCGTCGATGTCGACCAGGAAGCGCTCGCAGGGCGCGGGCTGACGATTGCCGATCTTTCCGCCGCGCTATCGACCGCCGCCATGGACGTGCCTGCGGGATCGCTGGAATCCTCGACGCAGGACATCATCGTCCGCGCCACCGCAAACCTCACCAAGCCTGAGGATTTCGAGAATATCCTGATCGGCAACAATGTGCGCCTGCGCGACGTTGCCACCGTCATGCTCGGCCCGGACGACGGCACGACGGCGCTGCGCTCGAACGGCGTTCCCGGCGTCGGCCTCGGCGTGCTGCGTCAGGCCCAGTCGAACACGCTGAGCATTTCGGAAGGCGTCAAGGCTGCGGTCGCCAACCTGAAGGAAGGGCTGCCGGAAGGAACCCGCATCGCCATCACCAGCGATGATGCCGTATTCATCCAGGGCGCGCTGCATGAGGTGGAGATCGCACTCGGCCTCTCCAGCCTTATCGTCGTCGTCGTCATCTACCTCTTCCTGCGGGACTGGAAGGCGACGCTCATCCCGGCGCTGACCATCCCGGTGGCGCTGATCGGCACGCTGGTGGCGATCTACATGGTGGGCTTCTCCATCAACATCCTGACGCTGCTCGCCATCGTTCTGGCCACCGGTCTCGTTGTCGACGACGCAATCGTGGTTCTCGAAAACATCGTGCGCCGCCGCGCCGAAGGCATGGGGCCGCGTGCGGCTGCCGTGCTGGGTACCCAGGAGGTTTTCTTCGCGGTTCTGGCCACCACGGCGACGCTTGCCGCCGTCTTCATTCCGCTCTCCTTCCTGCCGGGCCAGATGGGCGGCCTGTTCCGCGAATTCGGTTTCGTGCTCGCGTTCGCCGTCGGCCTGTCGTCGATCACGGCGCTGACGCTCTGCCCGATGATGGCGTCGCGCATGCTGACCAAGCCAATGCGCGAGGATCACGGCATGCTCGGCCGTTTCGGCGGGTTTCTCGCCGGCCTCTATGCCAGCAGCCTGCGTGCCTGCCTCAACACGCCGCTTGCCGTCATCATCGTCGGCCTGCTGCTCGGCGGAGCCGCCTATGTCACGTTCGGCCAGGTCCACAGCGAGCTTACGCCGCCGGAAGACCGTGCGATGGTGATGCTGCGCGCAACCGCACCGGAAGGTGTCAGCCTGCAATATACCCGCGACAAGCTGCAGCTGATCGAGGAGAAATTGAAGCCGCTGCGCGATTCCGGCGAAATCCAGAACGTGTTCTCCATCTCGGGGCAGGGTGGCGCATCCAATAGCGGCTTTATGGTGCTGACACTGGCACCGTGGTCCGAACGCGAGCGGACGCAGGCGGAGATCGTCAAGGATATCAACGCCGCCGTTGCCGCTGTGCCTGCATTGCGAGGCAATGCGGTGCAGCAGAACAGCCTTCGAATTCGCGGCGCCGGCAATGGCCTGCAAATGGCGCTGGTCGGTACCAGCCACGAACAGCTGACGCAGGCGGCAATCCAACTGGTCGAAGCGTTGCGGCAGACCAACCTGTTCGACACGCCGCGCCTCAACGACGAGCCGAACCAGGCGCAGATCTTCGTTACGGTGAACCGCGAGCGCGCCTCCGACATGGGCATCGACATCAATGCGCTCGGCACGTCTATCCAATCGCTGCTCGAAGGTCGCTCCGTCGTGGACGTCTTCGTCGAGGGCGAGGCGATCCCGGTCAAGCTCAAGTCGACCACGCGGCCGATCGATGATCCTACCGATCTCGAAAACATCTACCTGAAGGCCAAGGATGGTCGGATGGTGCCGATGTCGACCGTCGCGACACTGGAGGAGCGGGCTGTCGCGCCGACGCTTCGCCGCGAACAGCAGCTGGCCTCCGTCTCCTTTTCGGCCAACCTCAGGGAAGGCGTCTCGCTCGGCCAGGCCGTGCAGGTCGCGACCGAACTGGCAAAGCCGATCATGCCGCAGGGCACGCGCCTCATCCCGCTCGCGGAAGCGGCGACGCTGGAGGAGAATTCCAGCGGCATGGCGCTGACCTTCGGCTTCGCCATTGCGATCATCTTCCTGGTGCTCGCCGCGCAGTTCGAGAGCGTGCTCTCGTCGATCATCATCATGTCGACGGTGCCGCTCGGTCTTGCCTGTGCCGTGTTCGCACTGGTGCTGACCGGGTCGAGCCTCAACGTCTACAGTCAGATCGGGCTGGTGCTACTGATCGGCGTGATGGCGAAGAACGGCATTCTGATCGTCGAATTCGCAAACCATCTGCGCGATGCCGGTGCCTCCTGCCGCGAGGCGATCGAGAAGGCCTGCAGCATGCGCCTGCGGCCGGTCATGATGACGATGATCGCAGCCGTGCTGGGTGGCGTGCCGCTAGTGCTGGCGCAGGGCGCGGGTGCTGAAGCCCGTATTGCGCTCGGCTGGGTCATCGTCGGCGGTCTCGGCATGGCGACGCTCGTGACGCTCTACATCACGCCGGTCGCCTATCTCCTGCTCGCCCGCTTCGGTAAACCGCATGCCCAGGAGGCCCAGCGTCTCCACGACGAGCTGGAAAGCGCCAAGAAGGGCGGGGCGAACGACAAGAAGCAACCGCCGCTGATGGCGGCGGAGTGAGGCCTGAAACGTTGTGAGGGCGGCCGCTCCGGCCGCCCTCATGCGGGTTTAATGAACTCGATCCGGTCGACGATGCTGCGCATTGCGGCCAGTATCGGGCCGCGCGACCGAGCGTCGTAATAGCCGGTAAAGTCGAGAAAGCGATGCCGGCTGAACAGGCTCAAGGTCGTGGAAAAGCGCCCCGCCATGAATTCGAGCTCGGCGGATAACACCCCGCGAACATGTGGCCCTTCGAGGCTCCGGGGCTCGACGCCGGCACTACCGGCCATCTCTCTGGTCATTTCGAACTGATCCTGAATGAGTTTCTCCCATTCCTCGTTATCGCCGCCCGTGGCCAAGGTCATCACGGAGGCACAGCGAATTGCCGGTCCGTTCGCGGCCCAGGCCTCGCCATTGGTGCACGGGGACGAAAGGCTCAGGATCAGGTTCCTGCCGGTTATGCGCGGATGAAGATGCGGTGCGTCGAGACGGATACCGACTTCCGCCAGCGCCTGCACGATCGGCGGCTGAGGCCGGATCGTGATAGAAGCGAACAGGGTTTCGGTCCTTTCGCGCCAGCGGGCAATCTGTCCCTCGGGCGGCGAGGTCGGCAGGCCGAGATTCTGTGTCGAGGCCTCGACCTGACCCATCCAGTCCGCATCGCGCAAGACGATGGATCTGGCAGAATAATCCTTGCTGTCGCCATAGCGGAGATCACGGAATTCACGGATCTCGAAACCGTCACGCCTGATGGATGGCTCCACGCGCTCGCTTCGGTCATCCTTCTCCCAGATATAGTCATCCCCATCTGGCCCAAGGCGTAACTGCTCGTAGACATCGACGCTGAACCCGTGATCTCCCGACAGGAGACGCGAGGCTTCAGTCCATGTCTCGATGCCTTCCGGCGCAATGAAGCCGATGCGGCCGGCAGGCACGAAATAGGGTCTGCTGCCTGCAGCCGGCGCGTCCTCAGCCTTTGCCGGTGCATTCAGCGCCACCAGTGCGGAGGCGCCCAATTGCAGCGTAGTTCGGCGGGTGAGGGGAGGAAGTGACATGATGCGGTAAACCCTTTGGAGCGGCAGAACAGGATGTCGTCATATCAATCTTGGAATACAGGTGGATGGAGATAGGGCTGTCACGGCATGGCACAAGCTCCGGCAGAGCCGCGACCTGCCGACCTCCGCCTGCTTCGTTCTGGACAAAGGTCCGGCAGTCGCCTAACCACGTCGGAAGAGCATGCAGGAGAATTCGATATGGCCGTCAAGGATGTCCAGGCAGAGCCCCGTAACGAGGAGGGCATTGCGACCGTCCTCGGCATCTTGAAGCAGCTGTTCGGCAATTACTTTCAGACCGGCCAGTCGTTCCGCGAACAGCATGCCCACACGACCACCTATCTGCCGGCGCAGCTGCCGGATGGTGTCGTCTTCGTCGAGACGAGCGAAGAGGTGCAGTCGGTGGTGAAAATCTGCGCGGAGCATCGCGTGCCACTTATTCCGTTCGGCGTCGGCTCCTCGCTTGAGGGCCAGGTTAATGCGGCGGCAGGTGGCATTTCCGTCGATTTCTCTCGAATGAACAAGGTTCTCCGGATCAGCCCCGAGGATCTCGATGTCACCGTCGAGCCCGGTATCACCCGTGAGGAGCTGAACCGGGAATTGCGCGATACTGGCCTGTTCTTCCCGATCGATCCCGGTGCCAATGCCACGATCGGCGGCATGGCTTCGACGCGGGCTTCCGGCACCAATGCGGTGCGCTACGGCACGATGAAGGATAACGTCCTGGCACTCACCGTGGTCACGGCCGCTGGCGAAGAGGTTCGCACAGCACGCCGGGCCAGGAAGTCGTCGGCAGGTTACGACCTTACACGGCTGTTCGTCGGCGCGGAGGGGACACTCGGTGTCATCACCTCGGTGACGTTGAAGCTGCAGGGTATCCCGGAGAAGATCGGTGGCGGTGTCTGCGCCTTTCCGGACGTCGAATCCGCCTGCAATGCGGTGATCATGACCATCCAGATGGGTATTCCCGTGGCGCGCATCGAACTGCTCGATGACGTGCAGATCAAGGCCTGCAATGCCTATTCCGGGCTCGCTTATCCTGAGAAGCCGACGCTGTTCCTCGAATTCCACGGCACCGAGGACACGGTGCGCATCCAGTCGGAGCAGTTCGCCGAGATCGCTGCCGAATGCGGCGGCGATGAGTTCCAGTGGACGGCCAATGCCGAGGAGCGGACGAAGCTGTGGAATGCGCGCCACAATGCCTATTGGGCAGGCCGTGCGCTCGATCCGTCGCTGAACGGTCTTTCGACAGACGTCTGCGTGCCGATCTCCCGCCTTGCCGGATGCGTGGCCGAGACCCAGGCCGATATCCGCGAGTCGGGCCTGCTTGCACCGATTGTCGGTCACGCGGGTGACGGCAATTTCCATGTCCTCGTCCTGTTCGACGACAAGGACCCGGCTTCGGTCGCTAATGTCGAGGCATTCACCGCTCGTTTGAGCCGCCGCGCGCTGGCGATGGACGGCACCTGCACCGGCGAGCATGGCGTGGGGCAGGGGAAGATGTCCTATCTCGATGAAGAGCTTGGCGGGGCGGTCGATCTCATGCGCTCCGTGAAGCGCAGTTTCGATCCGGATAATATATTCAATCCCGGCAAGATCTTCCGGCTGGCGAAGGCGTGACTTGAACGGGACCGCCGATGGTCTAATCTTGAGGCGACAAAGGGAGGTTGGACGGTGCTCGGACGCGTAATGTTGGCAATCGGCGGCGCCGTCGTGCTCCTGCTGTTCACAGCGTTGCTGGTGCCGTTCTTCGTCGAATGGTCGAGCTTCCGCGTCGAGTTCGAGCAGCAGGCCAGCCGCCTGCTCGGCAAGAAGGTCTCGGTGCATGGCGAGGTCGATGCCCGTATCCTGCCTTTTCCGTCCGTGACCCTGCATGACGTCCGGATCGGCCAGGACGTCGACGGCAAGCCGCAGGTTCAGGTCGCCCGCTTTTCCATGGACATGGAACTTGCGCCCTTGCTCTCCGGGGAGGCGCGCATTTTCGATATGCGCATCGAGGAACCGAAAACCCGCCTTCGCATCCTGAAGGATGGAACGCTCGACTGGATGCGCGGCAGCCGTCCGTCGATCCCGACCCGTGTTGTGGCCATCGAGGATGTCCATATCGTCGGCGGAGAGGTGGCGATCATCGACGAGCAGTCCGGCCGCTCGCGTAGCATCACGGGTCTGACGGCGGCCATGTCGGCTGCGTCGCTCGCAGGGCCCTGGCGTGGCGAAGGCGATGCGACGCTCGACGGCCAGGAGGCACGGTTCAGCCTTGCGACCGGTGCGGCGAATGTCGAGACCAGGCGCCTTCCGCTGCGGCTGCGGCTTTGGCCGGATGCCGAACCGCTGGAGGTCAATCTCGACGGCGAGATTGCGCTCTCCGAAAGCGTGCCCACCTATAGCGGCGGTTTTACCGCGAATGTGCTGCAGGAAGAGGACGAGAGCGAGCCGGTGGCCGCACCCCCGCCCGGGCCGCGCGTGAAGGGAAGTTTCGAACTCACCAATGATCGGATACGCGTTGCCGATTACCGGCTGGAAGTGGGCGCGCTCGACAATCCCTATGTCGTCACGGGTGAGGCAACGCTCGATACCGGCAGCAATTCCGAATTTCTTCTGACGGCCGAGGGGCAGCAGATCGACGTCAATCATCTGGCCGAGGGGCCGCGCGGCAAGACCGGGCGGGATGGGGCAGCATCGGCGCAGCGCCGATTGCAGGCATTCGTCGAAATGGCGGCGTCGATCCCGATCCCGCAGGTGCCGGGCCGTGCCAGCCTGAAACTTCCCGCCGTAGTCCTGAACGACACGACCATCCGCGACATCCAGCTTGACGTGCAGCCGGCCGGGCAGGGTTGGACCGTGGACAAGGCCGTCGCGACCTTCCCCGGTCGCACGCGAATGGAAGCCAGTGGCGCTCTCGTGCTGGAGGGCCAACCCTCGTTCGAGGGACGCATGCTGTTTGCCTCGACCCAGCCTTCCGGCCTCGCCGACTGGTTGTCCGGTCATGTCGATCCGGCGATCCGTCAGCTTCGGACCGCAGGCTTTTCCGCGAATGTGAACCTGACGGCCGATCTGCAGCGGTTCCAAGACCTGGAACTTGCGATCGGTCCGGCGACCCTGCGGGGAAGCGTCGAGCGTCATTCGCAGGACAGTCAGGTCCAGAATGCACAGCCGCAAGGCGGGCAGGCAGCCGGTCTCTCGGTCGACCTTTCCGGAGACGAAATCGATCTCGATGCGATGCGGGCTCTTGCCTCGCTGATCACCGGCGAGGATGCCGGCATGGACGTGCTGGATCACCGCCTGGCGGCGAGGCTCAAGGCGCAGCGTTTCACGGCACTGGGTGTGGCGGCAAGCGACGTCGACACGGCCTTCACCATGGCGGGAGGCGTATTGTCCCTGGAACGGCTCAATGTCGGGGACCTTGCGGGTGCCAGCCTGTCGGGAGAGGGTAAGGTTGAAGGATCGCTGCTGGATTATCACGGCACCGCCAATGTACGGCTCAAGTCGGATGACCTTACGGCCTTCCTGGGCATGCTGAAGCGGCAGCTGCCGGCGCATCCGGTGCTGGACCGAATTGCAGCGAATGCTTCGTTCTATTCCGATGCCGATCTGACGGCTGGCCTGACGATCGGCAACGGTTCTGCCGGCGCGCAGGCCAAGATTACCGGTTCGGTCAATGGAAGCGTAGTCAAGGCGGATATCGATCTTCCGACCCTTTTCGACCTGACGGGCGGCAGCGCGATGACGGTGGCGGCCTCTCTGGAAAATCCGCAATCCGAGATCCTGATCGGCCAGGCGGGCGGCGAGATACTACCCTTTGGCGGCGATGGACCGGGCACGCTTTCGCTTGCCATCCAGCAGCCCGCTGAGGGGGCAACGCAGACGCGGATCGACTTCAAGACTGAGCGGACCGAGTTCTCGGCCAATGCCGAGATGTCGCTCCTGCCGGAGAATTTCGGCGAGGGCCGGGGCCACGCCGCTCTGCGCAGCCAGGACCTCGAACCCTATCTCTTGCTGGCCGGCATCGGAATTCCGCAGTTCGGCGGTGGCCTGCCGGTCAATGTCGAATCTGATTTTACCGTCACGCCACAGGCCTTCGAACTCGCTGCACTTCGTGGTGATGCGGATGGCAACGCATTTGACGGTGCTATTTCCATCGACAGGAGTGTGACTGGCCTCAAGGGAAAGGGTGCGCTCGATATCGATGCGCTCGACCTGACCTGGCTTGGCGAGGCCGTGTTCGGACCGTTGACGGATCCGGCGCACGGCGCACCGTCAACCACGCCGTTCGCCTTGCCGGTGTTCGGCAACAGCGAGATCGCGCTCGATCTGAAGGCCCGCAATTTCCACGCCGGCGAATTCGGTGAGGTGACCAACCTTACCGCCAAGCTCGCCCATCGCGGCGGCGGCATTTCTCTCGACGAACTCTCGGGCGACTGGCGGGGCGGCAAGCTGACCGGACGGGTACTGATGTCAAACGGCAATGGTACAGGCATTCTGCAGACGAAGCTGCATGCGGAGAACGCCGACCTTGCCTCTCTCGTCTGGTACGATGGCGAGCAGCCCGTCGCAGCGGGCAAGGTTACATTCGACGCTTCGGCTGAGGCGAGTGGCGCAAGCGCAAGCGATCTGATCGCGGCGATGAGCGGTTCGGGGCAGGTCCAGTTGTCCGGCCTCGAGATCGAAGGGCTCAACTCAGGCCTGCTGGCCTCGCTGATGCAGGCGGCGGATCAATCCAAGGGTGAGTTGACCGAGAAGCGCGTGGGCGGGATCGTTGCGCAGCAGATCCGTCAGGGGGCACTGTCGCTCGGTGATGTGAATATCCCCTTCACGATCACCGGCGGCGAGTTCCGCGTCCAGGAGGTTAGGGCGCAAGCGGAAGGATTGAGCCTTGCCGCCGAGGGCCGTGCCAACCTGACACGCGGCGAACTCGATGCCTCGATGTCCGTCACCTATGCGGCGGGTGACGAGGCGATTGCGGGCGGCGATCCTACGGTTCGTCTGCTTTACTCCGGAAAACGCGAAGAGCCGCGGGAAGCGCTCGACGTCTCGGCCGTGACGAATTTCCTGTCGATGCGTGCCTATGAGCAGGAACGCCGCAGGGTGGAGATGCTGCAGTCGAGCGTTCTGGAAAAGCAGAGGCTGCGCCGGGAGGTGGCGCTCTACAATTTCGAGGCGGCCGCACGGGCGGCCGAAAAGGCAAGACGGGCGGAAGAAGAGGAACGAGCACGCCAGGCGATCATCGAAGCCGCGAAGGCTGCCGAGCGGCAGCGTCAGAGCGAAGGGACCGTACTGGAATTGCAGGTCCCTCCAACCGTCAACAATCTCGGAACCGACAATCAGACGTTGGAGCCCTTCGGTTCGGGCACACTACCGGGCGTCGGTCAGTAGTCGTCAGACCCAGGCTTCGCGATCGCCGAAGGGGGTATCTTCTTCGAAATTGGTCGTGCCGATCTGCTCGCTTTCGCCGGAGAGCAGCGTCGAGGCAGCCGACTGCGTCGACGCGGATGACGTATCCTTCGATTTTTCGGCTGCCTGCGCGGCGGAAAGCTCGGCCTTCAATGTCGCGATCGCTTCCTGAAGCTCTGTTTTCGCCTCTTCGTCGGTCGCGCTCGCAAGCTCGCTCTGCTTGGCGGCGATCTGCGCTTCGATTTCCGATGCGCTCGAACCGGAGGTGGAGGATGTCGTCGTCGATGACGTGCTGGAAGAAGACGTCAGCAGGCTGACTGCGGAAGTGGAAACGGACGTGACCATCGTGGAAGCTTTCAAAGGTGGCTTCAGGAGAAACTGGCACCACCTTAGAAGGTGCTTATTTCGATGTGGTTAATGTTTATTAGGAAACGATTTCGTTTTTAAAATTGTCTTGCTGCTTGACGTAGCGAAGAACATAGACCCGCAAGGCGGAAGACAGATTGCTTCCGGAGGTTCGCTGGTCGTCGATGTCGGTAATGAGGCCGGCCAGGCTCATGCTTCTGGCCTTGGCGATCGTCTTCAATTCCGACCAGAATTCGTCCTCGAGGGAGAAACTGGTGCGGTGTCCGTGAAGGGTCGCAGAATGCTTGTGAATCAAGTGGGGCTCCGTGATCATCATGACCAATGCGCCTATACAGGCGGCGGAGCGAAATGGGTCAAGCGGCTCCAAATAGGACAGATAACGCGCTCTTAATGTCCACTTACTCTGGATCTTTCTGGGACTTTTCCAGGCGTCCTTGATCCAGTTTCTTCTCGGCCTTCTCGTTCAGGGCCGTGGTCAGTGATTTTTCGGTCTTGGTGCGGCCGTGGCTCAGGCGGTTCTGCTCGGCCTGCATTTCCTTCTCGGACCGGGCCTTTGTCTTACGGAACTGCCTGAGGTTGACGACGTCACCCATGGTCCCGCCTATTGCTTCTTGCGGAAGGAATCGAGTGATACGACGGAACCTTCCTTCTTCTCCTCGCCGCCTTCCTTCTTTTCCTCGGCAGGCTTGGAAACTGCATCGACCGGGATCGCGGTGATCTCGGCGGAAGCTTCCTCTTCCTCGACGAGAGGCACTTCGAACTCGAGTTCGAAGTTCACGGAAGGGTCATAGAAACCGCGGATGGCGTTGAACGGAATGACGAGGCGTTCCGGCGTGTCGGAGAAGGAGAGGCCGATCTCGAACTGCGTGTCGGTGATCTTGAGGTCCCAGAACTGGTGCTGGACGACGATGGTCATCTGCTCGGTGTATTTCGCTTTCAGATGCTGCGAAATGCGTACGCCCGGCGCGCCGGTCAGGAAGGTGATGAAGAAGTGGTGATCACCTGGAAGCCGGCCGGTGGCCGCAACTTCCGAAAGAACCTTGCGAATGACGCCGCGCAGCGCATCCTGAGCCAGAATATCGTAACGGATGTGATCCTGAGCCATACGGTCCTGTCTTTCCCTATTCGTCTTTCATTTAAGACGGCTTATGCCATGCCATTCCGGCGGACGGTAGTCCCGCCCGGTCGAGTCAGTTGGTGATTGTATTCCAGTGAGGGGGGAAGGTGAAGGCTTCTGTTGCCAGGTGCCTTCGGACCCCGCCTTAAGGGGCTAACCCTAAGGACTTAGTTCGGATTTCCCGCACCGCCATTAGGCAGCGAGAGCATAACCCTTAGCGTTGTTGTCGTTTGCAACTACACTTGTGACCCGATAACGGCGGTATCATGCCGAGCAAAAGTTCGATCTTTACACCCTTGTCGATCCTATTTCGCCCCCATCATAAACCGGCCTGATCATGCCAGCTTGTGGTGGAGGCGCCGGGTACCGCCCCCGGGTCCAATAGGTTTATTACACCGACCGTTTATCGCCATAGCCGGACCGAAATCCGGCAGGGGTGATATAGGTGTTTGCATGCGGATTGAAAAGAGGCTTCGTCACAGAAGCATCGCAATCGCGTCCGGAAGCCTTGCGAAAAGGCTGGATAAGCGACGACAGTGACCGGCAGGTGATTGGTGTCGGCGGTCCATGCTATTATGTAGGTCTCGATTTCAGGAATCGGTGGCCAGACCCATGAAGCAATATCTCGACCTCCTTCGGCATGTGATGGAAACCGGCACCGACCGCGGTGACCGTACGGGAACGGGCACTCGCTCCGTGTTCGGCTACCAGATGCGCTTCGATCTTTCTAAGGGCTTTCCCGCGCTCACCACCAAGAAACTGCACTTGCGCTCGATCATCATCGAGCTCTTGTGGTTCCTGCGCGGCGATACAAATATCGCCTATCTCAAGGAGAACGGCGTTTCCATCTGGGACGAATGGGCGGACGAAAACGGCGATCTCGGCCCGGTCTACGGCTACCAGTGGCGCTCATGGCCGCGGCCGGAAGGCGGCCATGTCGACCAGATCGAGCAGCTTATCGAAGGGCTGAAGACCAATCCGAATTCCCGCCGGCATATCGTGTCGGCCTGGAACCCGGCGCAGGTCGACGACATGGCACTGCCGCCCTGTCATTGCCTGTTCCAGTTCTATGTCGCCGACGGCAAGCTCTCCTGCCAGCTCTACCAGCGTTCTGCCGACATCTTTCTCGGCGTGCCTTTCAACATCGCGTCCTATGCGCTCTTCACGATGATGGTGGCGCAGGTGACAGGACTCAAGCTCGGCGAGTTCATCCATACGTTCGGCGATGCGCATATTTATTCGAACCATGTCGAACAGGCAGAGCTTCAAATGACGCGGGAGCCGAAGGCGCTGCCGACAATGAAGATCAATCCTGATGTAAGGGACATCTTCTCCTTCAAGTTCGAGGATTTTGAACTGCAGGATTACGTTGCCGATCCGAACATCAAGGCACCGATCGCCGTATGAGTGTTCCCGTCTCGATCGTCGTTGCAATGTCGGAGAACGGCGTGATCGGCCGGGACGGTGACATGCCCTGGAGGCTTTCGACTGACCTGAAGCGGTTCAAAGCTCTGACTTTGGGCAAGCCGGTCGTGGTGGGCCGCAAGACGCTCGAATCCTTCGGTGGCAAGCCTTTGCCCGGACGGCCGCATGTGATCGTCACGCGCAATCCCGATTTTGTCGTTGAAGGCGCGGTGACGGTGACCTCCATCGAGGAGGGGCTCGCCGTTGCCCAAAAGATCGCTGCCGAGACGGGGGCGGGCGAAGTCGCTGTGATCGGCGGCGGTGAAATCTACAAGCAGGCGATGCACGCAGCCGACATTCTCTACGTCACGCATGTCGAAACCGTCATCGACGATGGCGACACCATGTTTCCGGATATCGATTCCGCGCTCTTTGATAAATGCGAGGAAACCCAGGTCCCGGCGGGTGAGAGGGACAGCTATCCCACGCGTTTTGCGATTTATCGCCGGAAATCTGCGGCAAACTGAAACATTTCGTTACCGTTGACTTGGAAGTTATTGAACGCGCGTTGAAAGCCGTGCCTGGCATACCTATAACGGGCGATAACCCTGCGGTTCTTCGAAGAGTTGCGCCGTGAGGGAAGGGAGACACTTACAAAGAGGTTTTGATGCCCTGGAGCAATCAGAATGGCGGCGGCGGCCCATGGGGCGGCGGCGGCGGTGGCGGTAACAATCAAGGACCCTGGGGGCAGGGACCTAACCGCCCACGCGGCGGCGGCGGCGGTGGCAATGGCGGCCCGCCAGATATCGAGGACATCATCCGCAGAAGCCAGGATCGCCTGAAGGGCTTCATGCCCGGCGGTTTCAACGGTGGCGCACTCGTCATCGTGGCGCTGGTGATCGCGGCGTTTCTCGTGTTCCAGTCGGTATACACGGTGCAGCCGGACGAGCGCGGCGTCGAACTGAGATTCGGCAAGCCCAAGGAAGAGATTTCCATGCCGGGCCTGCATTTCCATCTCTGGCCGCTTGAGTCGGTCGAGATCGTCAAGGTCACCGAGCAGCAGCAGAATATCGGCGCTCCGAGGGGTTCGAATTCGAACGTCGGCTGGATGCTGACCGGCGACCAGAATATCGTCAACGTCCAGTTTTCGGTTCTGTTCACGGTTACCGATCCCAAGGCCTATCTGTTCAACCTGGAAACGCCGGCATCGACATTGCAGCAGGTCGCCGAAAGCGCCATGCGCGAGGTCGTCGGACGTCGCCCGGCGCAGGACATTTTCCGCGACAACCGCGAGGAAATGTCGACCGAGGTTCGCAACATCATCCAGGGCACGATGGACACCTACGGCTCAGGTATTGCCATCAATGCAGTTCCGATCGAGGACGCGGCTCCGCCGCGTGAAGTCGCCGATGCCTTCGAAGAAGTGCAGCGCGCCGAACAGGACGAGGATCGTTTCGTCGAAGAAGCCAACCAGTATGCCAACCAGAAGCTCGGTCAGGCACGCGGTCAGGCAGCCCAGGTCCGCGAAGAGGCTTCGGCCTACAAGGACCGGGTCGTCAACGAGGCAACGGGTGAAGCCCAGCGCTTCGTTTCGATCTACAACGAATATGCCAATGCACCCGACGTCACCCGTCGACGCATCTTCCTGGAAACAATGGAAACAGTGCTGAAGTCGTCCAACAAGATCATCATGGACGGTCAGCAGCAGGGTGCTGTTCCGTATCTTCCGCTCAACGAAATGATCCGTAATCCGAATGCAACGCAGCAGGGAGGCAGCCGATGAACTCCAACCGACTGCCCGCAATCCTGATCGGCCTGGGCGCCGTACTCTTCCTGCTTTACTCGTCCGTCTTCGTGGTGAACGAGCGTGAACAGGCCATCGTGGTCCGCTTCGGTGAGATCCAGTCCGTCAAGCAGGAGCCCGGCATCTACTTCAAGCTGCCGTTCGCCTTCATGGACGCCGACCGCGTCCAGTATCTTGAAGACCGCGCGCTGCGCTTCGACCTCGACAACATCCGCGTCCAGGTTCGGGGTGGCGCGTTCTACGAGGTTGACGCCTTCGTCGTCTATGCGATCACCGATCCGCGGCGCTTCCGCGAAACCGTCTCGGGTGACCGGGAATCGGCGGAATCGCGTCTGAGCACACGTCTCGACGCAGCGCTGCGTCGTGTCTACGGTCTGCGCGATTTCAGTGTCGCACTGTCCGACGAACGCGTGTCGATGATGCAGGAAGTGCGGGCCGACCTGAACGGTGCTGCCGAATCGCTCGGACTTGCAATCCGCGACGTGCGCATCCGTCGTACCGACCTGACGCAGGAAGTCTCGCAGCAGACCTTCCAGCGCATGCGGGCCGAGCGCCTTGCCGAGGCCGAGCTCATCCGCGCACGCGGTAACGAGCAGGGCCAGCGTCGTCGTGCGATTGCCGACCGCCAGGTCGTGGAGCTGGTCTCGGAAGCCCAGAGGGATTCCGAAATCCTCCGCGGTGAAGGCGATGCAGAGCGGAACCGCATCTTCGCCGCGGCCTTCCAGCGCGATCCGAGCTTCTTCGAGTTCTATCGCTCGATGCGGGCCTATGTCGCGTCGCTGGCTGACAACGGAACCACGATGGTGCTTTCGCCTGATTCGGAGTTCTTCAAGTTCTTCGAAACGCCGGACGGAAAGGCTCCGGCAACGCCGCCAGCCCCTCCGGCAGGTGGCACTCCGGCACCGGCAAACTGATACAAGAGATGAAAGAGCGGCTTAGGCCGCTCTTTCTTTTTCCGTGTCTTTGCACGGCTATCTCACGAAAAGGTAATTTCGCGTCGCGGCATTCCGCCCTATTGTTTGCCGAAACTCTGCCTGATTCAGTCGTTCGAATAGGCCGCAGCTGAAAGCCCTTGTCCCTGGGCTATACGAATAAGTCCAAAATGCTAGGAGGCCAGATGGCTCAGCAGGTTCGATCGCCCTGGAAGCGCGTTGCCATCGGAGGCCTTGCAGCCGCGATTGCGGCGGCACCGATGTCCGCATGGGCACAAACCCAGGCTCAGGCGCCTGCTCCGGCTCCCGCGGCACCTTCGCAGGCGCAGCCGAACGCGCCCGGCGCGATGCTGCCGGCCCCGCCGCCGCCATCCTCTTCCATCAACCCGCCGCCGGCTCCCGGGGCCGCCGCCGCACCAGCCGGGCCTGCGTCGATCGCCGACCTGTCCGAAGGCCTGCTCGACGCGGTGGTGAACATCTCGACCTCCCAGAGCGTCAAGAACGACGGCAACGGGCCGCAGCAGCCGCAGATCCAGGACGGCTCGCCTTTCCAGGAATTCTTCGACGACTTCTTCGACGGCGAGGGCGGCCAGCAGGGCAATCAGAAAGTCTCGTCGCTGGGATCAGGCTTCGTCATCGATCCGACGGGCTACGTCGTGACCAATAACCACGTCATCGAAGGTGCCGACGATATCGAGGTCGTGTTTCCGAACGGTTCGAAGCTCAAGGCGACGCTGATCGGGACGGACACGAAGACCGACCTGTCGGTGCTCAAGGTGGAGCCGAAGGCGCCGCTCAAGGCCGTGCCGTTCGGTGATTCCCGGCGCATGCGCATCGGCGACTGGGTGATGGCGATCGGCAACCCGTTCGGCCTTGGCGGTTCGGTGACGCTCGGCATCATCTCGGCACGCGGCCGTAACATCAATGCCGGTCCCTACGACAATTTCATCCAGACGGATGCGGCGATCAACAAGGGCAATTCCGGCGGTCCGCTGTTCAACATGCGCGGCGAGGTCATCGGCATCAACACGGCGATCATTTCGCCGTCGGGTGGTTCGATCGGCATTGGCTTTGCCGTGCCGACCGAGATCGCGGAAAACGTCGTGCGCCAACTGATCGAGTTCGGCGAGACCCGCCGCGGCTGGCTCGGCGTGCGCATCCAGCCGGTCACCGACGAGGTGGCTGATAGCCTCGGCCTTGACCGCGCGCGCGGTGCACTGGTTTCGGGCATCGTCAACGAGGGCCCGATCAAGAACGGTGAGATCAAGGCTGGCGATGTCATCATCAGCTTCGATGGTTCCCCGGTGAACGAGATGCGCGATCTTCCCCGCATCGTGGCGGAAAGCCCGGTCGGCAAGGCCGTCGACGTCGTCATCATGCGCGACGGCAAGGAACAGACCGTCAAGGTGACGCTCGGCCGCCTGGAGGACAGCGCACAGTCCGCTTCGGCCGACGACAGCGACGAGCCCGACAGCACTGATGAGCCCGATGCCAACAATGGCGATCAGGGCAACAATCAGGGGGGCGAGCAAAGCAAGGAGCCCGTGCAGGCCTATGGCATGACCATTGCGCCGCTGGGTGAGGAGCAGCGCAAGAGCTTCGGCATTGCTGAAAGCGTCGAGGGCGTGGTGATCACGGACGTCGCGGCCGGTTCGCTTGCGGCCGAAAAGGGGGTCAAGCCGGGCGAGGTCATCGTCGAGGTGGCCCAGGATTTCGTCGAGACGCCGAAGGATGTCACGACCCGCATGGAGGCGTTGAAGGCCGAAGGTCGCCGCAACGCCCATATCATGATCGCCGACAAGACCGGCAACCTGCGCTTCGTCGCGATCCCGCTGGATTAGTTCCGCCGGCGGATTGCGTATCGGTTTCAGCCGGGCTCAAGCCCGGCTGGCCATCTGGCGTTTCCACTCGTCCCGAGTGACCGCGTAGACGACATGCCGTTTCAGGTGCGGATAGTTATCCGGCACACGGGGATGGTCAAAATCCAGCCCCTCTATCCTGTGCAGGCCGAGCCGCTTCATCACGCCTGTGGAACGATGGTTGGCCTCGACCGCGAAGGATATTACCGCATCGAGGTTCCTGGCGACGAACGCCCAGTCGAGTAGTCCCTTGGCTGCTTCCGTGGCGTAGCCATTGCCCCAGAAACGGGTAGCAAGCCGCCAGCCGATCTCGACCGTCTGTTCAGGGAAAACACTTGGGAGATTGGGCCGCGACAGGCCGCAGAAGCCCACAGGCTCCTGGGTCTCCTTGAGGACGACCGCGTAGAAGCCGAGACCGTCTTCCTTCAGCATCCCGTTCAGCTTGGCGAGAAAGGTATCGGCCTCTTCGTGGCTGCGACGGAAGGGAAAGAATTCCATCACCTTGGGGTCGGCGTTGATCTCGCGAAACAGGTCACGGTCGGACGGCAGCCATGTGCCGAGGATCAGGCGCGGCGTTTCGACGATGACAACGCGTTCCGTCATGGCGTCACGAAGTCGCTCTTGCGATAGCCCTGGATGTAGAGAAGGGCCGTCAGGTCGCCGTGGTCGATCCGCATCTTCGCCTGGGCGGCGACGGTGGGCTTGGCGTGTAGCGCGACGCCCGATCCTGCTATGCCCAGCATGCCGAGATCGTTTGCCCCGTCACCGACGGCAATGACGTCCTCGGGCGTGATGCCGAGTTTCGCCGAGATCTCTTCCAGCGCATCGACCTTGGCCTGCTTGCCGAGGATCGGTTCGGCCACTTCGCCGGTAAGGATGCCGTCCTTCTCGATCAGGATGTTGGCGCGGTTCGCGTCGAAGCCGAGCGTAGCGGCGATCCGGCTGGTGAAGACGGTGAAGCCGCCGGAGACGAGGGCGGTGTAGAAGCCCTTCGCCTTCATAGTCGCAATCAGCTCCGGTCCGCCGGAGGTCAACGTGATGCGCTTGGCGATGACTTCGTCGACGACGGTGATCGGCAGGCCCTTCAAGAGGGCAACGCGTTCGCGCAGCGCAGGTTCGAACGCTATCTCGCCGTTCATCGCCTTTGCGGTGATGGTGGCCACCTTGTCCTTCAGGCCGACGACGTCGGCGAGCTCATCGATGCATTCCTGGCCGATCATGGTGGAATCCATGTCGGCAATGAGAAACTGCTTGCGGCGCGTTTCTGCCTGCTGCACGACGACATCGATCGGAGCGCTGCCGATGACGGCGCGCAGTTTGGCGTCCGCCGCCGCCGGATCCTCGTCGTCATGCAGGGCGATGTCGCAGGCGATGCCATCCGCCAGCCAATAGAGGCCGGAGGTTTTCACCGCGCCTTCCGCTTGTTCTGCGAGCGCCGGCGTGAGAACCGGGTTTGACGGATGGGCAATGAGCGTGGCAACGAAAGCCATATGGAAAACCTTGTGCAGAATTTCGACGCCATCCTGATAACCGGGCCGACTGCCAGCGGCAAGTCGGCGCTTGCCGTCCGGCTGGCGAAGAACTGCAACGGCGTCGTGATCAATGCCGACAGCATGCAGGTCTATGATACGCTGCGCATGCTGACCGCGCGTCCAGCCGATGATGAGATGGAGGGTATTCCCCATCATCTGTATGGCCACGTGCCCGCGACGACCGCCTATTCGACGGGTGAGTGGCTGCGAGACGTCTCCGCACTACTGCCCGCGATTCGCGCTGCCGGAAAATTGCCGGTCTTCGTCGGCGGCACCGGGCTCTATTTCAAGGCATTGACCGGAGGCTTGTCGGACATGCCGGAAATCCCGCAGGAGATCCGCTGCGCGGTGCGGCTGCGGTTGAAGGAGGAAGGGCCGGAAGCCTTGCATGCCGAGCTCACCGGCAAGGATGCGGCGCTTGCCGGGACATTGGAGACTCGGGATGGGCAGCGGATCGTAAGGGCGCTTGAAGTTCTTCAGGCAACCGGTCGCTCGATCCTGGATTTTCAGGGCAGGCAGGGGCCGATGATCGTTGATCCGGAAAAGTCGCGCAAGTTCGTCGTTCTGCCCGATCGCGCGCTTCTCCATGAGCGGATCAACCTGCGCTTCGAGAAGATGCTGGAGCAGGGGGCCGTCGAGGAGGTTCAGGCGCTCATGGCTAAAAAACCAGCCGCCGATCTGCCCGTCATGAAAGCGATCGGTGTGCGCGAGATCGCGGACATGCTCGATGGCGGCATGTCGCGGGCCGATGTGGTCGAGCGCGCATCAGCCCTGACAAGGCAATATGCCAAGCGGCAGATGACATGGTTCCGAAATCAGATGGACGAAACATGGCTGCGGATCGACGGTTCGCCGGCCTTGCTTCAGTCCTTGTCGTAAAGGCTGCTCAGCGGCTTTTTCAACAGGCTTTCACGGAAAGAGCCTTCGCGTTTGACGAAGGGATTGGGGCGTGAAGGCACATCGCTTGCAGGCGCGGCAGGCGTTGCGGGACGGTCGCGCCATATGGTGCGGGCCTGTGGAGCCGATGCTTCCGCCGTTTGGGCGCGGCCCGGAAGCATATCCGGCCTGTAGGGCGTAAGCGCTTCCTGCTCCGGCTGAGCGGGTGCGTTGATCTGCCGTTCGGAGCGGATCTCGCGCCGCCAGTCTTCTATCTCCTGATCGTTTGCCGGCGGAAAATCGGCACCCATCGCGGGGGCTGCGGCGGCGGCAGGCGGGCTTGTGTAGCTCGCTTCGGCCGAGAGATAGCTCTGCTGGAACGCACTGATGTCTGGTCCGCTTACGGAGCGCATGCGCGAGACGATCGTCCTCAGGTCCACTGTGTCGGACGTGCCTTCCATGCCCTTGTCCGCAATGCCGCGGGCCTTGGGCAGATATTTGCTCTCGACATGTGAAAACTTCATCCGCATCGGAACAGCGATTGCCTCGCCGAATGCTATCGCCTCGCCATTGCCGATCGAAGACAGGAAGCTGGTGGTCGATATCGACGAATTCGGGATCGCCGATTTGATGATCTCCTGGTCGCGATCGTTCGACAGGCGCATGGCAAACAGGGTCGAGCATTGCGACAGGATCGTCTGGTCCAGTTCGCCCGGCCGCTGGGTGATCACACCGAGGGACACGCCGTACTTGCGGCCTTCTTTGGCGATGCGGGAGATTGCCTGCACGGTGGGCACGAAGCCGAGCTCGCGGTCGGCCGGAACATAACGGTGCGCTTCCTCGCAAACGACGAGCATGTGGATCGCTCCATTGCTCCAGAGCGCCAGCTCGAACGCCATGCGGCAGAGGATGGAGGCGACCGAATTGACCACTTCCGACGGGATACCGGACAGCTGGAATGTGGAGATAGGCCGATCACCGCCCGGGATGCGGAAGATGTGGGCGATGGTCTCCATGATCGTGTCGTTGATCGTGTTGTTGGAGAACATGAAGTGGTAGCGCGGATCGTTGATGGCGGAGATGACGCGCATCTTGATGGATCGCAATGCAGGCTTTTCCGTCCGACCTTCCAGACGGCCGATGCGGTCGTCGATCAGGGCGAGCAGATCTGCCATACGATAGGGCACCGGCGTATCCGCCGTAACCGAGCTCTTTTCGGACGTACGGCGGGTCAGGCTACTGTCGCTGCCGCGGAAGGCGCGCTTTGCCTCCGGAATGAGATCGCGAAGGATGTCGAGTTCCTCCGGGATGGCCGGGCGGCCGCGGAAGACGACTTCGGCGAATTCTTCCAGGCGCATGAGCCAGAAAGGGAGGTCGAGCGTGTCGGTGTCGATGACAACGGCGTGGTCAGGGAAGGCCGCAGCGAACTCGTTGTGGGGATCGAGAATGAGGACACGCAACTTCGGATCGGCTTCGATTGCCCGATGCAGAAGCAGCGATACTGCCGTCGACTTGCCGACACCGGTGGAGCCGACGATGGCAAAATGCTTCGACAACATGGACGGGATATGGATCGCCGCGTCGATGCTCTCATCCTGGCTGAGCTTGCCGATGACGCAGGTTTCTTTTCTGCCTGGATCGTAGATGCGCACCAAGTCGGCCGCGCGGATGCGGTGGGCGATCGCGCCGAGATAGGGATAGCGCGAGATGCCGGTCGAGAACTGTTCAGTGCCGTCGGCGTCGACGCGCACTTCGCCGAGAAGCTCGACCTCGATCTGGAAACGTGTGTCTTCGCCCTCGGCCCAGTCCTGGGTGGCGGTCTCCATGGAATAGGCCAACGCCACGACGCGGTTCGACCCGACGCTGATGGAGATCAGGCGGCCGACGGACCAGAGTTCCGTCAGTTCGGTCTCGCCCTGCGCGGCGACGGCTGCGATTGTCGCGTGGGACCCGTTACAGGCGACGACCCGACCGAGGAAGCGATTGCCGCGCTTCTGCGTGTCCCGACGTTCGTTTTCTCCGGCTTGCGCCGGGCGATGGATGTCGTCATTCAGCAAGAGGCGCCCCTTCGACTGGGGGGTGTGAGACTCGATGGCCATGATTGCTCACAGCCAGAATTGCGAGCGGCCAGATTACCGAAGCCGGCTTAACAACAAGTATAATCTCAGAAATCGGCGAAAGGAGGCATCGTTTCAAAATCGGTCGGTTGCGCATTTTGTCCGATCTCGCGTTGACGAATGATATTTATGTGGCTAACACTCGCTGCCATGAAAATCTCGACGGCACTTATTGTGGTGGGAGCGCGCATGGGCAGGACGGTGTAACCGTCCGGCGATAGCCACCCATGCGCGGAAAGACAGGCTCCCTCAAGGGGCCTTTTTTTATGCCTTAATCCGGCTCGGAGGAGCCGCCGGTAACAATCAGCAGTGAACGGACCAAGATGATGACGGACACCAATAATCAGAACCCCGACAACCAGATGACTGGTGCGGAGATCGTTCTGAGGGCGCTGAAGGACAATGGCGTCGAGCATATTTTCGGCTATCCCGGAGGAGCGGTGCTGCCGATCTATGACGAGATCTTCCAGCAGGAAGAAATCCAGCACATTCTGGTGCGCCACGAGCAGGGCGCCGGTCACGCGGCCGAGGGTTATGCGCGTTCCACCGGCAAGGTCGGTGTCATGCTGGTTACCTCCGGTCCGGGTGCCACCAATGCCGTTACGCCGCTGCAGGATGCACTGATGGATTCGATCCCGCTGGTCTGTCTGACCGGCCAGGTGCCGACGACGCTGATCGGTTCGGACGCGTTTCAGGAAGCCGATACGGTCGGCATCACGCGACCCTGCACCAAGCACAACTGGCTGGTGAAGAATGTCAACGATCTGGCCGGCATCATCCACGAAGCCTTCCGTATCGCCCAGACGGGTCGTCCGGGTCCGGTCGTCGTCGACATTCCGAAGGACGTGCAGTTTGCCACCGGCACCTACACGCCGCCGTCCGAGACGCCGATCAACAAGAGCTACAAGCCGAAGCTCGACGGCGACATGAAGGCGATCCAGGCGGCCGTCGAACTGATGGCGACGGCGCGTCGCCCTATTCTTTATACCGGCGGCGGTGTCATCAATGCCGGCCCGGAAGCCTCCAAGCTGCTGCGCGAACTGGTCGAGCTCTCCGATTTCCCGATCACGTCCACGCTGATGGGCCTCGGAGCCTATCCGGCATCCGGCAAGAACTGGCTCGGCATGCTCGGCATGCACGGTTCCTACGAAGCCAACATGGCGATGCATGACTGTGACGTCATGGTTTGCGTCGGAGCACGCTTCGACGACCGCATCACCGGCCGCATCAACGCGTTTTCGCCGAATTCGAAGAAGATCCACATCGACATCGACCCGTCCTCGATCAACAAGAACGTCCGCGTCGACGTTCCGATCATCGGTGACGTTGCCCATGTTCTGGAGGATATGGTGCGTCTGTGGCGGGCACTGCCGAAGAAGCCGGAAAAGGCCCAAACTGCCGACTGGTGGTCGCAGATCGAGGGCTGGCGGGCGCGCAAGTCGTTTTCCTACAAGAACTCCAACGACGTCATCATGCCGCAATATGCCTTGGAGCGTCTCTACGAGGCATCGAAGGGACGCGAGACCTTCATCACGACTGAAGTCGGCCAGCACCAGATGTGGGCGGCACAGTTCTTCGGCTTCGAAGAGCCGAATCATTGGATGACCTCCGGCGGTCTCGGCACGATGGGCTACGGCCTGCCGGCAGCGCTCGGCGTGCAGGTCGCGCATCCGGATGCTCTGGTCATCGACATTGCCGGGGACGCATCGATCCAGATGTGCATCCAGGAAATGTCCTGCGCCATCCAGTATAATCTGCCGGTCAAGATCTTCATCCTCAACAACCAGTATATGGGCATGGTGCGCCAGTGGCAGCAGCTGTTGCATGGCAACCGTCTGTCGAATTCCTATACGGAAGCGATGCCGGACTTCGTCAAGCTGGCGGAAGCCTATGGCGCCGTCGGCATGTATTGCGACGATCCGAAGGAACTGGACGACAAGATCGCCGAGATGATCGCGGTGAAGAAGCCGGTCATCTTCGATTGCCGTGTCGCCAATCTCGCCAACTGCTTCCCGATGATCCCGTCCGGCAAGGCGCATAATGAAATGCTGCTTCCCGATGACGCAACCGACGAGGCCGTTGCGACGGCAATCGACGCCAAGGGCCGTCAGCTCGTTTGATGCGCGCTGCTGTTCTTAAGACAATACTTGAGGAAACGGACCCAAGATCATGAATGCACATCAGCAGCCCACCGGATCGGCCTACTTCATCAACCCGGAGACGGCAAAGCCGGAGAACCATACGCTGTCGGTTCTCGTCAGCAACGAACCGGGCGTTCTCGCGCGCGTCATCGGCCTGTTTTCCGGCCGCGGCTACAATATCGAAAGCCTGACGGTTTCGGAAACGGAGCATGAAGCGCACCTATCCCGCATCACGATCGTCACCAATGGCACGCCGCTTGTGCTGGAGCAGATCAAGGCGCAGCTCGAACGTATCGTGCCGGTGCATCGGGTCGTTGACCTGACGGTGCGCGCTCGCGATTTCGGCCAGGAGCGGCCGATCGAGCGCGAAGTGGCGTTGATCAAGGTCGTTGGTGAGGGCGAGCGCCGGGCGGAAACGCTGCGTCTTGCCGATGCCTTCCAGGCGAAGGTGGTGGATGCGACCGTCGAGCACTTCATATTCGAGATCACCGGCAAGTCGTCTAAGATCGACCAGTTCGTCGCGATCCTGAAGCCGCTCGGCCTGATCGAGATCTGCCGCACCGGCATTGCCGCGATGAACCGCGGCCCTCAAGGCATGTAGTCGGGGCATGTAACGCATCGCTCGATCCGGCGGGCATCGACAAAACCTGCCCGCCGGGTTAGGCGAGAGCAACTCGATTGTGAGGGGATGCTCAAGTCTTGAAATCCGATGACTCGCTCAGGATCGGCGGCAAGCCATGGCTGCCGCCCGTCGGCACGCCACTCGGTGCCATGCACTGGCTCCGGGACGATCTGCCTTGGGTGAAGGATTATCTCGGGCTCGACGAGATCCGCACCTGCTTCACGCCGGGCATTGCCGGCACCATGGCCTGGGGCGGGCGCATCGGTTCCAAGATCACGCGAGCGATCGCAACGGCCCGCCTGCTGCCGCATTGGCGGCTGGAGGATGGCTTTCTTCGGTCCGTCGGTCTCGGCAAGTCCGGCAGCCTGCCGCTGTCGATCGTTGCCGACGATCTCGGACTTTCAACAGACGCATCCGTCGCGTCCCGGCTTGAGCGGCTGATCATCGAGGCGGACGATGCCGATGCAAGCCTCGGCGCTGGCGTGCGCGAGGCGATCGTCCATCACGGCCTTTCCAAGTACAATCACTTGCCGCATGACGAGCCGAAATTTTCGGGTAACGGTAAGCGTCGGGTGCTGCTGGTCGATCAGGTGCGGGGCGACGTCTCGGTTCCCCGGTCGCTCGGATCGGAAAAATCGTTCGAGACCATGCTGAACGATGCGCTCGCCAGCGGCGCTCATTGCATCGTGCGCACCCATCCGGACGTGATTGCCGGATATCGGAGGGGGTATCTGATCGAGATGGCGTCGGGACGGCCGGGTGTCACGCTTTCCGCAGAACCCGTCTCAGCGGCGGCGATCTTGAAGGTTGTGGACGAAGTCTGGACCGTCGCCAGCCAGTTCGGCTTCGATGCGCTCCTGAGAGGCGTTCCCGTCCGCTGCTATGCCGCCCCCTTCTATTCCGGCTGGGGACTGACCGAGGACCGGATGAGTGACACGGCCCGCCGCACCGTCAGCCGCCGCAGGACGGTGAATCGCGGCGTCGATCATCTGGCGGCGGCAGCTTTTGTCCACTATCCGATCTACCGGAACCCGGAGACATGGGAGGCGACCGACGTGTTTCAGACCATCGACGCGATCGTCGCTGGCCGGAAGTCGCTATAGCATTTCAAGCGGTCGCTTGCCCCTCGGTGCGGGGAAGGCCGCATCGAGTGAGGCCCAGTCCGCGTCGCTGATCTCAAGCCCGATCGCGCCGGCATTCTCCTCGACCCGCTCGGGGCTCGACGATTTGGGAATGGCCATGACACCGCGTTTCAGCAGGAAGGCAAGGGCGACCTGCGCCGGTGTCGCCTGGTTGGCCTTGGCGATGCGGATCAGCTCGGCATTGCGTACGATCCGGCCCTGTTCGATCGGCGAATAGGCCATGATGGGAATGTTACGTTCCTGGCACCAGGGCAGGAGATCATGCTCGATGCCACGCCGGGAGAGGTTGTAGAGCACCTGATTGGCGGCGCAGTTCTCGCCGCCCGGCACGTCCATCAGTTCCTCCATGTCGTCGACATCGAAGTTCGAGACGCCCCAGGCGCCGATCTTGCCTGCCGCGCGCAGGTCTTCAAAACCGGCGACGGTTTCTTCAAGCGGATGCTGGCCGCGCCAGTGGAGCAGATAGAGGTCAATCCGATCGGTCTTGAGACGCCTCAGGCTCCGCTCGCAGGCGTCGATGACACCCTGGCGGCTTGCATGGTGAGGATAGACTTTGCTGACGAGAAATACATCGTCGCGGCGTCCGGCAATCGCCTCGCCGGTGATCGTCTCCGCGCCGCCTTCCGCATACATCTCAGCCGTGTCGATCAGCGTCAGGCCGAGATCCACGCCACGCCGTAGACTTGCGATCTCCCTGTCTGCATGCCGCTGATCCTCGCCCATCTTCCAGGTGCCGAGCCCGAGTGCGGGCACGGATGGTCCGGAGGGGAGGGTGACGGTGGGCATGTCGGCCATGGCGCGGGACCTCGATCTGAATGGATCGGGACAATCTAATGCAGCATGCCCGAATGCCAAGCGCCTTCACTGGAAGAGCGAAATGTCCGGCTTGGTTAGCATCAGGAAAAAGATGCCGATGACGGCGAAGAAGGCCGGGAAACCGCAGGCGAACCAGATGCGGTAGAGCCGGAACCAGATTGCTGGCAGCGGCTGCGAATTGGCATCGGCAGCGCGAGCGATGTCGCGCAGACGGATCTGTATCCAGACGACCGGCAGCCAGAACAGGCCCGTCACGACATAGAGGATGAGCGAGAGGGCGATCCAGCCCTCCGTCATCGGCCAGCCGATCCTGCTGGCCAGAAGATAACCGGTGATCGGCTGCAGCACCACCGCCGTGGCGGTAAAGACGGTGTCTGCGAGGACTACCGTATTGGCGGTATGCGCGATCAGCTTCGGATCCTCTGTGCCCCTGGCGATCACCATGAAGAATGCGATGCCTGCTCCGGTGCCGAACAGCACAGTCGCGCCGATGACATGCAGGAGGAGAAGGATGTTCTCGATGTTGAGCAGCCCGTCCATCAACGTTCATCCAGTATGGCAAGCGTCATCAAAGTGAGCATGAGAGACGGCAGGACCTTCACCAGCGGGCCGAGCGGATCGAGCCACAGCTGCGGCTCCAGGACCGTGCCGCCGGCCAGATAGGCGAGACTGACCAGGATCATGCCGAGCATGGCCCGGCGGGCAGCCGGCCGGAAGAGCACCGCCAGCCCGAGCAGTATGTCGATCAGACAGGTACCGAGCGTCAGCGCCATGGCCGCCGGCGCCGGCATGAAGGCAAGGAAATGCGCGGCTGCGGCGCTGGCGTCGGCAAGCGGGATCAGGCCGGACAACAGCCAGAAGATGGAGAGCGTGAGGATGGCAAGCGGCTTCAGGAGATAGAGCCGGGCAAACCAGAGATCCTGCACGCCGCCCGGATTTCGGGCGAGAACCGTGGCGGCGTCGGACATGCTCAAGCCGTTCGGCCGCGGCCGGGTGCTGACCACGCCCTCGGTCATCACCGTCATCGCGGTCGTGCGCAGCGGCGATCGCCAGCCAAGCTTTCCGGCCAGATCTGCGGCAATGGCAACTGGTTTTGCCAGCAAGACGGGCAGAGCAATCTGCCTTGCCGGCGCGAGGCCGAGCCAGGCGCGGTGCAGCCGCACGAGCTCGGCAAGCGTCACGCTGTCTTTCGCAGCGAGATCGATATCGGTGCCGGATGGAAGCGCGCCGCTCACCGCGAGCGCGACCGCTTCAGCTACGTCACCAAGGGCGACCGTCTGGATCGGGTTTTCGGCGTGAACAAGCGGGACGACCGCCGGCAAGCTTGCAAGCGCGCGGATCAGCGCCGTGCCGCCATGGGCGTTGCGACCTATCACCAGTGCGGGACGCAGGATGACGAAGGGAAGGCCACAGGCCGCGAGCGCTTCGTCGGCCTGTCGTTTGGTTGCGAGAAAGGGCAGGGCGGAGGCTGCGCCTCCGGTGCGCGCCGAGATCTGGATGATCAGCCGGCCGCCCGACGCTCTGGCCGCTTCATACAGTAAAATCATCGCCTTCTGCTGGGTTGCCAGAAGATCGTCGGACCAGCCGTCCTGCAGGGCGCCGGCACAGTTGACGATCGCATCGCAATCCTCGATCAGCGGCCGCCAGTCGGAGGCGGAGAGCCTGCCGATATCCGCGGCAATCCAGCGGGCCGACGGCGTCTTCTCCCTTGCGCGATCTGGCGCACGGCCGATGCCCGTGACATCGTGCCCATCAGCCAGCAGTCTTTGGAGAATCGCCTGCCCGATGAAGCCGGTGGCGCCGAGAATCAGGATCTTCATGGTCGGATCCTAGACGACCCGTATGAATGATGAGTATTCATCTTTGATAGCTTTGATTCATCTTTCGTTCTTTTCTGTTGCGCTTTGCGGCAGAATCCTGCCAAGTCGCGGCCATGCAATTTGCACCGCAACAGGACGAGGCCCTCAAGGCCGTTTCCCGCTGGCTGAAAGAGGGGCGTAGCCCCGTTTTTCGCCTGTTCGGCTACGCCGGAACCGGCAAGACGACGCTCGCCAAGCACTTTGCCGAGCATGTCGATGGCGAGGTCCTGTTTGCGGCCTTTACCGGCAAGGCGGCGCAGGTTCTCAGATCCCGCGGCGCGCGCAACGCCAAGACGATCCATTCGCTGATCTACCGGCCGCGCGGCGAAGAGGCCGTCGAGGACGAGGAGACCGGCAAGACCTCCGTCTCGCCGATGTTTTCCATCAACCGCCAGAGCCCGGTCGCCAAGGCGGCGCTCATCGTCATCGACGAATGCTCGATGGTCGACGAGGCGCTCGGCAGGGACCTGATGAGTTTTGGTACGCCTATCCTGGTTCTGGGTGATCCCGGCCAGCTGCCGCCGGTGTCCGGCGGTGGTTTCTTCACCGAGCAGGAACCGGACTACCTGCTGACCGATATCCATCGCCAGGCGCAGGACAACCCGATCATCCAGCTCGCCATGAATGTGCGCGAGGGCAAGGAGATCATGCATGGCGACTACGGCAAGGCGCAGGTGATCTCGCGCAACGAAGTCACCCAGGAACTGGTGCTCGAAGCCGACCAGGTTCTGGTCGGCACCAACCGCACCCGCAAGCGCTATAACCAGCGTCTGCGCGAGCTGAAGGGTTTCACCACCGACTATCCGCAATCCGGCGACAAGCTCGTCTGCCTGCGGAACGACCAGGTGAAGGGCCTGCTGAACGGCTCGCTGTGGCAGGTGATGAGTTCGTCCCGCGAGACCGTCAAGCCCGGCATCAACCTGATGATCCGGCCGGAAGACGACGACATGGATCGTGGTGCGGCCAAGATCAAGCTCCTGAAGGCGGCCTTCGAGAGCGAGGATGAAATCCCCTGGTCGACGCGCAAGCGCTACGACGAGTTCGATTTCGGCTACGCCCTGACGGTGCACAAGGCACAGGGCTCGCAGTGGAACAATGTCGTGCTGTTCGACGAGAGCTTTGCCTTCCGCGACAGCCGCGAGCGCTGGCTCTATACGGCGATCACGCGTGCTGCCGAGACGCTGACGATCGTCCGTTGAACTGCGGGGCATCCCTGTGGGACAAGGGTGCTGGACAGGGCGCCCGACGGCGGAAGCGGTCGTTGACAATGAACCCTGGACGCGGCAAAAGCGTTCTAGCCGCTGGAGTGCGGTCCGTATGAGTCATAACGCCTGTCTATCAGGTGATCGTGTCGGCTCAACGGACAGGAATTATGGGGTGATTGGCCAAATGACCGCGAAGATTTACCGTCCCACCAAGACTGCTATGCAATCGGGCAAGGCGAAGACCCATCTCTGGGTGCTGGAATTCGATCAGGAAACGCCACGCCGTATCGATCCCATTCTCGGCTACACCTCGTCGTCGGACATGAACCAGCAGGTTCGCCTGAATTTCGAAAGCCAGGAACTGGCCGAAGCCTATGCCAAGCGCGAAGGCATCGAATACCGGGTAATCCAGCCCAAGGAAGTCGCGCGCCAGACCGTATCCTACACGGATAACTTCCGGTTCACCCGGACCCAGCCCTGGACGCATTGACGATCTAGCGGCAGCCTCGCTGCCGCCTTCGGCCCCTTAGCTCAACTGGATAGAGCAACTGCCTTCTAAGCAGTAGGTCGCAGGTTCGAGTCCTGCAGGGGTCGCCATTTTCTTCCTGTCCATACCGGAGACATAGGTAGCATCTTGTACCTAAGACATGGGTGACAACCTCGTGCCGAACGGGTTGTCGATTGTTTGTAAGGTCTTCTGTTCCAGGTCGATGTAACCGAGATCATAGTGCATGAAGCTGACAAGCCAAATGCCGTCATCGACTTCTTTTATTCCCAGTCTCTGGCCTCCCATGACGATCGAGATGTTGATCTTCTTTCGGTACATGCATATGCGCCCGCAATTGGTGACGAGCGCATCCCTGTCGTGGAAGGGATAGTCCACGTCCGGTAGTCCGTTATAGCGTCGCGTTGCGGCTGAATAGACGTCCTGCGGGTTCTGCATGCCAAGTGCCTCGTGCGGTCGTTCGGTATTGAATTCGTTGAGAAAGGCATCGAAACGAGCCTGCTGCTGGAGCATGTTCATTTGGGGTGGCCTGGTGGCTTCTTTCTTGAGCGTCACATGCATACGCTCGTGGCGACCGTTCTGCTGCGGATGGCCCGGCCTGATGCGTTCGATGGCAATGCTAAGCCTGAGCCACCAGACGGAAAGCTTCTGCAGATTATAGAGACCGTTCGGGCTGGCGAATGGGACGCCGTTATCACTTCGGATTGCGCCCGGCAGGCCACGTTCGGCAAACAGTCTTTGGAAGGCCTCGAAGACGGGGACTTCCTTCGTCGATCCGAAGGCTTCGCAGGCAAGAAGATAACGCGAGGCCTGGTCGGTGACCGTCAATGGGTAACAATATCGCCCGTTGCCAAGCTTGAATTCCCCCTTGAAGTCGACGCACCACAGATCGTTTGGATCAAGCGGATGCGACAGCACCGTGCCTTCTGCCTTGTGACGATGGCGCTTGCGGGCATGAGTGACCAGTCCGTAGCGGTCAAGAACTGCATGCACCGTGCTGGTCGCAGGAATGCGGACATCACCAGCCAGCTTGCGAATCAGCAATTCCCGGATTTTGCGGGCACCCCAATGCGGCTTGTCCCTCTTGGATGTGACGATCAGCGTTTCGATCTGGGTCGGGAGCTGGTTGGCATAGCGTACCGGACGCCGGGATCGATCCGTCAGCGCCTCCAGCCCGTCGTCCCTGTAGCGATTGAAGATCTTGTAGCCGGTCTTGCGCGAGATGCCGAAATCCCGGCAAACCTCGCTCATCCCTTCGCCCTCCAGAAGCCGAGCGACAAAGCGTAGACGTTCCTCCATGACCGAAGTCTCTCTCCACGGCATCAACACCTCCCGCAAAGCGAAAAGTGTTACCCATGTCTCCGGTACAAAACGTCACCTATCTCTCAAGTCGGACATCCCGTATATTTTGAAAAGGTCGTTTGCTGTTAGCGCGCGACTGTCGGCTGCCCATAAAGCGGAACCGGATAGACATAGCTGCCGTCGCCGAAATAGCCCTGGCGATAGAGGCAGGATTTCAGCGAGATCCGGTAGTAGAAGTTTTCCGTGCGCGGCGTGCCGCGGAGGGGCGTCGATGCCTCGACCATGCAGAACTCACGGGCCGCCTGGAAGCGCAGGTCCATATCCGAACCTTCCACGATCGGCACGCCGCCGTAGGTGAGGGTGGCGGCGTCGGCGCTCTGGGCAAGAACTGCGGCAAGAAGAAGTGAGGCGAAAGCGGCTTTCATGCGTCGGCTCCGTGGATCTGCTGCGCAGCAACGGCGAAGGCAGCGATTTGTTCCCGCGCTACCTACAAGAATTCATATATGCGTGTTCGCATCTGCGAGATGGTCTTTCGGGATTCCAATTTTGGGCCATTTGCGATAGAGTCTCCGACATCGGTTCCGTTGCATCACGCAGGGGAAGGTAGATTTGGCGTTGGGAGCAGGAGTTCCCATTTGGCGCTTTCAATACATTGAAAATGGTTTTTGCGGGTCGCGCGGGGCGGCCCGGACCCTTGCATTGTCTTTGAGCCTTCGAGTGGGGATACATATGAACAGACATTTGCTCGCGGCCGCGGGGGCGGCTTTTGCGTTTGTCGCCATGTCGGGCATCGCCCGAAGCGACGAGAGGCCGCTGATCTGGCAGCCGATCAAGAATTCCAACACCAGTTATGCCGTCAAACTTGGCCTGCGTTTGCCAACACGCCTGGAGCCGGAGGCGGGCTTCAATCTCGGCGTCAACACCACGGAAAAGGGCGGCAGGGTTGTCGATACCCCGCTCGTCTTCTGGAGCAGGATCAAGGCCGCGAGCATCACGCGCCCGGCCTATGAGATGAGCCGCGATATCGGCGTCAATCTGGACGGCATGGCCGGCAGTGCGACGATTTCGATGAATTACTACGAGAAGCAGATCGCCACGCCTTCGTTCAATGTCGAGCGACACAGTACCTATTCCATGCATTACAGCGGCGAGCAGGGCGACTGGACGGGACTGGAGGCCAGTCAGTCGATCAAGCTCAGGCGGGCCGCTACCGGTACGGCTTTCAGCGCTTCGGCCAATAGCGCGGGCGGTTTTAATACGTTCGGCGCAGGCCTGGGGATCGAGCAGAAGCTTGGCGAGAACATCACGCTTTCCGGCAATGTGAACCGGAGGTTTTCCGACGCCGATACGGTTGCCAGCGTGAATGCCAATTATTCGTTCAGGTGGTAGAGAGAGCGAGACGTCAGCATCAAAAAAGGGCGCCGTGGGCGCCCTTTCTCGTTTCCGTAACTGCGGATCCTAGTGAAGGATCTGGCTGAGGAAGAGGCGGGTGCGCTCGTGCTGCGGATTGTCGAAGAACTCGGCCGGCGAGTTCTGTTCGACGATCTGGCCCTGGTCCATGAAGATGACGCGGTTGGCGACCTGACGGGCAAAGCCCATTTCGTGGGTGACGCACATCATCGTCATGCCTTCTTCGGCCAGGCCGACCATGGTGTCGAGCACTTCCTTGACCATTTCCGGGTCGAGCGCCGAGGTCGGTTCGTCGAACAGCATGATCTTCGGCTTCATGCAGAGCGAGCGGGCGATCGCCACGCGCTGCTGCTGGCCGCCGGAAAGCTGGCCCGGATACTTGTGGGCCTGTTCCGGGATCTTGACGCGCTTCAGGTAGTGCATCGCGACCTCTTCGGCTTCCTTCTTCGGCATCTTGCGGACCCAGATGGGGGCAAGTGTGCAGTTTTCCAGGATCGTCAGGTGCGGGAAGAGGTTGAAGTGCTGGAACACCATGCCGACTTCGCGGCGCACTTCATCGATCTTCTTCAGGTCGTTGGTGAGCTCGATATTGTCGACGATGATGTTGCCCGACTGGTGTTCTTCCAGGCGGTTGATGCAGCGGATCATCGTCGACTTGCCGGAGCCCGACGGGCCGGCGATGACGATGCGCTCGCCCTTCATCACTTTCAGGTTGATGTCGCGCAGGACATGGAAATCGCCGTACCACTTGTTCATGCCGATGATCTCGACGGCAGTGTCGGTGGTGGAGACGGTCATTTTGGGTTGGGCTTCAGCCATTGTTTTTCCCCTAATTATCGCTTGTGGCCGGTGTCCATGTGCCGTTCCATGAAGACGGAATAGCGGGACATGCCAAAGCAGAAGATCCAGTAGATGAAACCGGCAAAGATAAGGCCGGTGATCGGAGTGACTGGGGTGATCCAGGTCGTGTCGGTGAAGTTCAGTCGGATGATGTTGAGCAGGTCGAACATGCCGATGATAGAGACCAGCGACGTATCCTTGAACAGACCGATGAAGGTGTTGACGATGCCGGGAATGACCAGCTTGATCGCCTGCGGCAGCACGATCAGGCGCATCTTCTGCCAGTAGCTGAGGCCGAGTGAATCTGCGCCTTCGCTCTGTCCCTTCGGGATCGCCTGGAGGCCGCCGCGGATGACTTCGGCCATGTAGGCGGAGGCAAACAGGGCGACGCCGACCACGGCACGCAGGAAGTTGTCGATCGTCCAGCCGGTGGGCAGGAAGAGCGGCAGCATGACGTTCGCCATGAACAGGACCATGACGAGCGGAACGCCGCGGATCACTTCGATAAAGACGACGCAGAAGGTCTTGATCACCGGCATGTCGGAGCGTCTTCCGAGAGCCAGCAGAATGCCGACCGGGAAGGACACCGCAATGCCGACGAAGGACAGGATCAGCGTCACCGTCATGCCGCCCCAGAGCGAAGTCTGGACCGTCTGGAGGCCGAATACGCCGCCATGGAGCAGGAAGAAGGCAACGACCGGAAAGACGATGAACAGCAGGACTGCGTTCAGCGCCTTGTGCGGCATCTTCGGGATCATGAGCGGCACCAGAAGGACCACGAGCATGATGCCGACGAGGACGACGCGCCAGCGTTCATCAAGCGGATAACGCCCGAACATGAACTGCAGGAAACGGTCCTCGACAAAGGCCCAGCAGGCGCCCTTCCAGCCGTCCGGCTGAATGCCGCCCTGGGCTACGGTGGCGCAGGCGGTGCGATCGGCACCGACCCAGGCCGCCTGGACGAAGAGCCAGTTCAAGGCCCCCGGGATGACGGCAAGCAGCAGAAGCACGGCGAGGATCGTCAGGACGACGTCCTTCGGCGTTGCGAGCAGGTTCGTCCTGATCCAGCCGGAGACGCTGCGTTGGCTGAGTGGCGCCGGCTCGGCCGCGAGCATGTCGCCGCGGACGTAGGAGAGATTTTTTGTCGACATGGCTTATCTCTCCACCAGGGCCATCTTGGCGTTGAACCAGTTCATGAACAGCGACGTCGCGATGCTGATCGACAGATAGATCGTTAGCATGATCGAAATCATCTCGACGGCCTGGCCTGTCTGGTTGAGCGACGTGCTGCCGGTCGAGAACAGCTCCGGAAAACCGATCGCCACACCGAGCGAAGAGTTCTTCGTGAGGTTCAGATACTGGCTTGTCAGCGGCGGAATGATGATGCGGAATGCCTGCGGCACGACGACCAGCTGCGTGGTCTTTGCCGGCTGCAGGCCGAGCGCCGAAGCGGCTTCCGTCTGTCCTTTGCCGACGCCCTTGATGCCTGCACGGATGATTTCCGCGATAAAGGCGGCCGTATAGAGCGACAGGGCGAGGTAAAGCGCCACGAACTCGGGACGGATCGTGCCGCCGCCGGAGAGGTTGAAGCGGCCTTCGACGGGATAGTCGAAGGTCAGCGGTGCGCCCATGACCAGAAAGGTGATGATCGGCAGGCCGATGATGATGGCGGCGGCAATCCAGCCTGTCGGCAATTGCTTGCCCGTCGCCATCTGGCGCTTCTTGGTCCAGATTCCGAACGCGATCGCGGCGATGATGCCGACGATGAAGGCGACCGGAATGGCAGCGGCGCCTTCTCCCCACACAGGGTAGGGGAAGGTGAGGCCGCGGTTGGACAGGAATGTCGACAGCGGCAGCACGATCGCATCGCGCGGCTGTGGCAGGATGGCAAGGACGCCGGAATACCAGAAGAAGATGACCAGCAGCGGCGGAATGTTGCGGAACACTTCCACATAGACCGTGCAGAGCTTGGCGATCAGCCAGTTATGAGACAGGCGCCCGATGCCGATGATGAAGCCGACGATCGTTGCGGTAATGATGCCCGTTACTGCGATGAGAAGCGTATTGAGGAAGCCGACGAGAATCGCGCGGCCATAGGTCGAATCGCTCGTATAGGCGATGAGCGACTGTCCGATGTCGAAGCCGGAGCGGCCTCTCAGAAAGCCGTAGCCGGAGGCGGTATTGCTGCGCGCGAGGTTCGCGGCGACATTGTTATAGATGGCCCAGACCACGAGAACGACGATGACCGCCGTCAGGATCTGGAAGAAAATGCTGCGCACCTTGGGATCGTAGAGAGGCGAGGCCTTTTTACTTGCCCGGGGCGCCGCTTGGTTCAGGGCGTGGTCCGTCATACGTTGTGCCAATTTTCCCGATGGCCCTGATGGGCCTTATGTTCTGATTGTTGGCTAAAATGAACAAGGCGGCCGCAGCCGCCTTGTCCCGGTGCGTATGGTTTAGCGGATCGGCGGTGCGTACTGCAGGCCGCCCTTGGTCCACAGAGCGTTCAGGCCGCGCTCGATCTTGAGCGGGGTGTTGGCGCCGATGTTGCGCTCAAACACTTCGCCGTAGTTACCGACGCCCTTGACGATGTTGTAGGCCCAGTCGTTGGTCAGGCCGAGATCGGTACCGATCTTGGTGTCGGCCTCAGCGCCGAGGAAGCGCTTGATGTCCGGGTTGGTCGAGTTCTTCATCTCGTCGACGTTTGCCTGCGTGATGCCGAATTCTTCGGCCTGTACCAGCGCGTAGCCGGCCCAGGTTACGATGTCGAACCACTTGTCGTCACCCTGGCGAACGGCCGGAGCGAGCGGCTCCTTGGAGATGATTTCCGGCAGGATCATGTGATCGTCCGGGTTGGAAAGTGCGAGGCGCGTGGAATACAGGCCCGACTGGTCGGTGGTGTAGACGTCGCAACGGCCGGCCTGGTAGGCGGCGTTCACTTCTTCGAGCTTTTCGAAGACGACCGGGTTGTACTGCAGGTTGTTGGCGCGGAAGTAGTCGGCGAGGTTCAGTTCGGTCGTGGTGCCGGACTGTACGCAGACAGCAGCGCCGGACAGTTCGAGAGCCGACTTTACGTTCAGGCTCTTCGGAACCATGAAGCCCTGGCCGTCGTAGTAGTTTACATAGCGGAAGTTGAAGCCCAGCGCGGTGTCGCGGCTGATGGTCCAGGTGGTGTTACGAACCAGAACGTCGACTTCACCCGACTGAAGAGCGGTGAAACGGCTCTGGGCAGTGGTGGGCGTGTAGCGAACCTTGGTTGCATCGCCGAAAACAGCAGCGGCGATGGCCTTGCAGTAGTCGACGTCAAAGCCGGTCCAATTACCGGAAGAGTCAGGCTGCGCAAAGCCAGCCAGACCCGTGTTGACGCCGCACTGTACGAAGCCCTTGGCCTTCACATCGTCAAGCGTGGCTGCAGAAGCGGCCGTCCCGAGGCCGAATACCGCTGCGCCAATCGCGGCAGACAGAAGCGTCTTTTTCATTTTCCCAACCTTTATCTATGTTTTTGAACTGTTGAAACGAGGCCGGTAATTCGGCTTGTCACCAACTCGGCCCCCTCCCGCCAACCTCCCGGATGCGGGTAGCTCCTATCTCATTCACAAATCGAGTTAGGGTCAAGTCTCGCGGTTCGGAATTGTGGTAGAATTGAGGTTATTTCCTTAATTCCGCCCAGTGGATGGGCAATTGCTTCAAGTGTAGTCAATTCCGCCGAGGTTTTGCCGAGTCATTGTGCATTTGTAATCAATGTGATGCCCGGGTTTAGCCTATCTATTTGGCTGGTTTTGCCTTTGGCTGTTGACCGCGCCGCTTTGAGCGGCAAAAACTGCCTGCACCCGCCACATGCAAGTAAGCGATCCCCGATGAGTAAAAAAGAATTTATCAGCGCTGCCGGCCCGAACACCCGACTGGCGCATATGGGCAACGACCCTCTGGCCTATCACGGCTTCGTCAATCCTCCGATCGTGCGCGGATCGACCGTGCTCTTCCCGGATGCGGGTGTCATGGAAAAACGCGGCCAGCCCTACAGCTATGGAACGCGAGCTACACCCACGACGGACGCGTTATGCGCGGCATTCGACGAACTCGAAGGCTCGGCTGGAACCGTCCTCGTGCCCTCCGGGCTTGCCGCGATCTCGGTTCCGTTCCTCGCCTACCTGTCGGCGGGCGATCATGCGTTGATCGTCGATTCGGTCTACACGCCGTGCCGGAATTTCTGCAATGGGATGCTGACGCGTCTCGGTGTCGAGGTGGAATATTATGATCCGGAAATCGGGGCGGGGATCGAGGCTCTGATCAGGCCGAACACGAAGCTCGTACATACGGAAGCACCGGGTTCCAACACGTTCGAAATGCAGGATATCCGTGCGATTGCGGATGCTGCGCACAAGCATGATATCGTCGTAACGTTGGACAATACCTGGGCGACGCCGCTCTATTTCCGTCCGCTCGATTTCGGCGCCGACGTCTCGATCCACGCGACGACGAAATACCCGTCCGGCCATTCCGACATCGTCATGGGATCGGTCTCCGCTAATGCGAAATGGTGGCCGAAGCTGGAGGAGGCGCGTCTGCTTATGGGCATCTGCGGTTCGCCGGATGATTCCTATCTCATCCTGCGCGGCCTTCGGACGATGGGTGTCCGGCTCGACCACCATCAGAAGAGTGCCTTGGAAATCGCACAGTGGCTGGAAAGCCGGGACGAGGTGGTGCGCGTCCTGCATCCGGCGCTGCCTAGCTTTCCGGGCCACGACATCTGGAAGCGCGACTTCAAGGGCTCCAGCGGCATTTTCTCCTTCGTGCTGAAGGCCGGGCCCGATCAGGCCAAGGCGAAGGCGCATGCCTTCCTCAACGCGCTGACCTATTTCGGCCTCGGTTATTCCTGGGGTGGATACGAGAGCCTGGCGCTGCATGTGAACCTGTCGGATCGCACGATCCGCAAGCAGCCGGCCGAAGGCCCGGTCATCCGTTTGCAGATCGGTCTGGAAGACACGGTCGACCTGCAGCGGGATCTGGAACAGGGATTTTTGGCGGCGGCGGCCGTCTGATCAGCCGGCCCGAAAACCGTAGAGCCAGTCGAAGTCCGCCGCGAGCGATTGCGGCGGGCGGAGCGACAAAACGATGTCCCGCCCGATGCGGAACGGGCCGCGCGCATGGTAGGCGAAGCGGTTGAACGCACCGCGGGCCCGGACCTTGGCGGCGCGGGCGGCGCGCACCGTCTCGAAATTTGACAAGGCAGCGGGCAGGGACGTCGCTTTTTCCACTTCGAGCGCCAGCACGAAAGCATCCTCGATCGCCATCGCCGCGCCCTGGGCTGCGAAGGGCATCATTGCATGCGCCGCATCGCCGATCAGGACTATGTCGCTGCCATTGTGCCAGCGGCCGGGCGTGACCTGGTGCAGAGGCCAGAAGGTCGGCTGCCCGGATCGCGACAGAAGCTTTGTGACTTCCGGGCTCCAGGCGCGGAACTGCTGGATCAGCATCCGCCTCTGACTGTCGCTTGCCGTCGCATCCCATGTTTCGCCGGGGCTGATGCCCGATGCGATCGCAACGATGTTGATGACGCCCATTTCGGAAAGAGGGTAAGCCACCAGATGGCTGGCCGGACCGAGAAGCGCGGTGACGCTGTCGCGCGGCAGCCAATCCGGTGCCTCGCTCAGCGGGACCGTGAAACGCCAGGCGATATTGCCGGAAAAGTCCGGCTGGGGCGCATTGGTGATAGCGGCGCGCACGTTTGACCAGACGCCGTCGGCGCCGATGACGAGCGGATAGGATGTGCCGGTCAGTTCCCGCAGCGCCTCGCGAGGATTGCCGCGGATCGGAGTGCCGAGCCTTACGGTGCAGAGCGGATCGGCCTCTACGGCTTGCAGCAATGCCTGCTGGAGCGTTGCCCGGTGCAGGACGCCATAGGGGGCGCCCCAGCGGTTGCGAGCAAATTCGCCGGCCGGCACTGAGGCAAGGCGCCGCAGGGATCGGCCGGAGGCAAGCCCGATCTCGCGCGGCTCGGTCCAGACGCGTTCGAGGTTTGCCAATATGCCGAATTCGCGCAGGATGGCGGAGGCATTCGGCGACATCTGCAGGCCGGCGCCCACCCCGACGAGCGCATCGGCCTCCTCGAATATGTCGCAGGCGACGCCCAAACGGGAAAAGCTCAGCGCGGCCGCGAGGCCGGCCATGCCGGCGCCCACGATCGCAACCTTGTCGAGATGCATCAGATCAACGTCCGAACGATGGCTTTAAGCGGCCTTGATGTGGAATACGCAGCCCGGCGGATCGGTCTGCTCGGCCTTGAGGCCCGGGTTGTAACGGAACAGCGTCGAGCAATATGAGCAGACCTTCTCGTTGTCGTCGCCGAGGTCGATGAAGATATGCGGGTGGTCGTAGGGCACGGACGCGCCGGTGCACATGAATTCCTTCACGCCGATCTGGATCACCGGATATCCGCCGTCGTTCTGGAAGTGAGGAATGCTGTGGCCAGCCATGATCGTCTCCATGCATCTGATTTGCGGCGGACATTATCGCCCCTCGCGCGGAATGTGTAGGGGGTATTGCGCCACACCCGCACTTCTCTGCCGGGCGCGATCGGTGCTTCTGGTCGTCATTCACCAAGGCGCCGACGGAATGGTTTTCATTTGGGCGCGAAACGCTTAGAGGTCGACAGCAATAAGAGGATTGCCCGATGAACCTGAACGCTCCCGCCTTTTCCTCCTTCGTCCATGATGGACTGAACCTGCGCTATTTCGACGAGGGTGATCCGTCGGGTACTCCGGTGCTGATGATCCATGGCTTTGCCTCGAGCGCCCTAGTCAACTGGGTTCATCCGGGCTGGCTGAAGACGCTTGGCGATGCCGGCTACCGGGTGATCGCAATCGACAATCGCGGTCACGGCGGAAGCGATAGACCGCGTGATGTGGGGGCATACCGCCCATGGGTGATGGCAGGGGATGCGATCGCTCTGCTCGATCACCTGCGCATTCCGGAGGCGCATCTCTTCGGTTATTCCATGGGTGCGCGGATCTCGGTATTCGCAGCTCTGGCCCATCCGGAACGTGTCCGCTCGCTGGTCCTTGGCGGGCTCGGCATCGGCATGACCGACGGAGTAGGGGACTGGGATCCGATCGCGGACGCTCTGCTGGCGCCCGATGCGGCTGCCATCACGCATGATCGCGGCCGCATGTTCCGCAATTTTGCCGACCAGACCAAGAGTGATAGGGACGCGCTGGCCGCCTGCATTCGCGGATCACGCGATCTCGTTGAGCGCTCCGATATGGGCCGCATCGAGGCGCCGACCCTGATCGGGGTCGGTACCAAGGACGATATCGCCGGATCGGCGCAGGAACTGGCAGACCTGATGCCCAACGCAAAAGCGCTCGACATACCCGGTCGCGACCACATGCTCGCCGTCGGCGACAAGGTGTTCAAGCAGGCGGTTCTGGAGTTTTACGCGGGACTTTCCGCTGGCTGAAATGGAAAATGCGTGGCCTTGGTGGCAAGGTCTCAGGTTTTCTCATCATCACGATCAACGCAATGCGATTTCATCGGCGTTGGTAATGTTGTAATTGTAATCTATATAATGCGCCTCACGCAAACGAGGAGACGGCCATGGCCGCTAGAACCGAAGTTCGCCAGACCGAGACTGTCGCAAGCGTGGACCCGATCTGGGATACGCTGAGACAGGAAGCCCGCGCGGCGATCGAGCAGGATCCTTTGCTCGCCGCATTTCTTTACTCGACGGTGCTCAATCACCGCTCGCTCGAGGAATGCGTGGTGCATCGGATATGCGAACGGCTCGACCATCCGGACCTGCAGGCCGTGCTTCTGCGCCAGACCTTCATGGAAATGCTGGTCGATTGGCCGGAATGGGGTTCGATCCTGCGCGTCGATATCCAGGCCGTCTATGACCGTGATCCGGCCTGCCTGCGGTTCCTCGAACCGGTGCTCTATTTCAAGGGCTTTCACGCGATCCAGACCCATCGGCTGGCCAACTGGCTCTATACGCGGGGCCGGCGCGATTTCGCGCTCTATCTACAGAGCCGTTCGTCGAGCGTCTTCCAGACCGACATCAATCCGGCCGCTCAGATCGGCAAGGGCATCTTCCTCGATCACGCGACCGGCCTCGTCGTCGGCGAGACGGCCGTCATCGGCGACAACGTCTCGATCCTGCATGACGTGACGCTGGGCGGCACCGGCAAGGAGGGCGCGGACCGCCATCCGAAGATCGGCAATGGCGTCCTGATCGGCGCCGGCGCGAAAATTCTCGGCAATATCGAAATCGGCTCCTGCTCGCGGGTGGCGGCCGGTTCGGTCGTGCTGAAGCCCGTGCCCTCCAAATCCACCGTCGCCGGTGTTCCGGCCAAGGTGGTCGGCGAGGCTGGCTGTTCGGAGCCCGCGCGGGTGATGGATCAGTTGCTGATGTCCGAGGATTGACGCCGACTTTTCGAGCGCCACTTCATGAGCCGGCGGACATCTTGTCTGTCGGCTTTACTTTTGCCGCGCAGCCATGCCAAAAGCGGCGCAAATCAAGACTACGAGACGGAGAATTGTCGTGAAGCCCGACGAAATCAAAAAGATCGACGCCTATTTCAAGCGCCTTCTGAACCCGCAGATCATCGTCAAGGCGCGCCCGCGCAAGAACGACTCGGCTGAGGTCTATCTCGGTGAAGAATTCCTCGGTGTCGTTTACGTCGATGATGAGGACGGCGAGCGTTCCTACAACTTCTCGATGGCGATCCTCGACGTCGATCTCGACGCCTGAGACCTTTGGGCGCGAGCGCAAGCTTGAAGGGCGGGCCTGCATGGCCCGCTTTTGATTCCTGCATGGCGACTGCAGGCCTGATCGGCATCGGTGCCGTCGCTGCTCTTGAACCGGCCGTCCTCGCTCCCCATTAATAGGGAGCGGTCGCAGTATGGGCCGCTTGCTTATGTTTTCGGCCGCCCATTGCCTGCTGCAGGTCAGCAAAAGGTGTTCGTATCAGCCTTGAGCCCGATTTTGCTGCCCTGAGTTCGCGCCGGGCGCGCCGGAATGTGTTAATTATCGTAGTTGGACGCCGCTCTAGCGGAATAGTGATTGCGCCGCCGCAAAGGGGGCTTAAAATCCGTGTCCAATGAACTAAGTTAGGAAGACTGGTTCGGCGTGGCGTTATGGTCGTCGGCACCGGGGGATGATGAATGATGATCGCACTGCCGATCTCTATGCAAAAAGAAAAAGGTGATGACGGGGATAACGCCGGTCGCGGTACCTCGGTGATCACCCGCACGAAGCCAAAGACGAAACGCCCCAACGTTTATCGTGTGCTCATCTTGAATGACGACTACACTCCGATGGATTTCGTCATCCATATCCTGGAGCGTTTCTTCCAGAAAGACAGGGAGGCTGCCACGCGCATTATGCTTCACGTTCATAACCACGGCGTAGGCGAATGCGGCATTTATACCTACGAAGTAGCGGAGACCAAGGTGAGCCAGGTCATGGATTTCGCCCGTCAGCATCAGCATCCGCTACAGTGTGTCATGGAAAAGAAGTGAGGAACCCGACGTGCCCACATTTTCGCCTAGTCTCGAAAAGGCGCTGCATCAGGCACTGACCTTCGCAAACGAGCGGCATCACGAATATGCCACGCTCGAACACCTGCTTTTGGCATTGATAGACGATGCCGATGCGGCGGCGGTCATGGGCGCTTGTAACGTCAATCTTGAAAACCTGCGCAAGACGGTTACCGACTATGTCGATAACGAGCTTGCCAACCTTGTCACCGGCTATGACGAAGACAGCAAGCCGACTTCCGGCTTCCAGCGCGTCATCCAGCGGGCGGTGATCCATGTCCAGTCATCCGGCCGCGAAGAAGTAACCGGTGCCAACGTGCTCGTCGCGATCTTCGCCGAGCGCGAGAGCCATGCTGCCTTCTTCCTGCAGGAGCAGGAAATGACCCGCTACGACGCGGTCAACTACATTTCCCACGGTATCGGCAAGCGCCCGGGTTCCTCCCAGACCCGTTCGCCGCGCGGCGCCGAGGAACCGGATTCCGACTCCAAGCCAACCCGTGGCGGCGAGCCGGAGGACGGTTCCAGCAAGAAGCCTGCCGATGCGCTCAAGGCCTATTGCGTCAACCTCAACGACAAGGCCAAGGACGGTCGCATCGATCCTTTGATCGGGCGTCATTCCGAGGTCAACCGTACGATCCAGGTCCTGTGCCGCCGGTCCAAGAACAACCCGCTTTATGTGGGTGATCCGGGCGTCGGCAAGACGGCCATCGCCGAAGGTCTTGCCAAGCGCATCGTCGAAGGCAAAGTGCCGGAAGCGCTGGCCGATGCGACCATCTTCTCGCTCGACATGGGCACGCTGCTCGCCGGTACCCGCTATCGCGGTGACTTCGAGGAACGCCTGAAGCAGGTCGTCAAGGAACTGGAAGATTTTCCGGGTGCCGTTCTGTTCATCGACGAGATCCACACCGTCATCGGTGCGGGTGCGACGTCGGGCGGCGCCATGGATGCGTCCAACCTGTTGAAGCCGGCTCTGTCCTCCGGGCAGATCCGCTGCATCGGTTCGACCACCTACAAGGAATATCGCCAGTTCTTCGAAAAGGACCGGGCTCTGGTCCGTCGCTTCCAGAAGATCGACGTCAACGAGCCGTCGATCGATGATGCGATCGAGATCATGAAGGGCCTGAAGCCCTATTTCGAGGACTATCACAAGCTGCGCTACACCAACGACGCTATCAAGTCGGCGGTGGAACTGTCGGCCCGCTACATCTCCGACCGTAAGCTGCCGGACAAGGCGATCGACGTGATCGACGAGACCGGTGCGGCGCAGATGCTGCTGCCGGCCTCCAAGCGCCGCAAGCTGATCACCGAGAAGGAGATCGAGGCGACCATCGCCACGATGGCCCGTATTCCGGCAAAGACGGTTTCCAAGGATGACGAGCAGGTTCTCGCCAATCTGGAAAAGGAACTGCGTTCCGTCGTCTACGGTCAGGATGAGGCGATCGAAGCGTTGTCTACCGCGATCAAGCTGGCTCGTGCCGGCCTTCGCGAACCGAACAAGCCGATCGGTTCCTACGTCTTTTCCGGCCCCACGGGCGTCGGCAAGACGGAAGTGGCCAAGCAGCTTGCCGCCTCGCTCGGCGTGGAACTTCTGCGCTTCGACATGTCGGAATACATGGAACGCCACACGGTCTCGCGACTGCTCGGCGCACCTCCCGGTTATGTCGGCTTCGACCAGGGCGGTCTTCTGACCGACCAGGTGGACCAGCATCCGCACAGCGTGGTCCTGCTCGACGAAATCGAGAAGGCGCATCCGGATATCTACAATATCCTGCTGCAGGTCATGGACCATGGTTCGCTGACCGACCACAACGGCAAGAAGATCGACTTCCGCAACGTCATCCTGATCATGACGACCAATGCGGGCGCATCGGAAATGGCCAAGGCCGCGATCGGCTTCGGTTCCTCCAAGCGCACCGGCGAAGACGAAGAGGCATTGAACCGCCTGTTCACGCCGGAATTCCGCAACCGTCTCGACGCGACGATCCCGTTCGCGCCGCTGCCGACGGAAGTCATTCATCAGGTCGTGCAGAAGTTCGTCATGCAGCTGGAAACGCAGCTGTCCGAGCGCAACGTCACTTTCGACCTGCACGAGGACGCGATCGCCTGGCTGGCGGACAAGGGTTACGACGAGAGAATGGGCGCACGTCCGCTGTCTCGCGTCATCCAGGAACACATCAAGAAGCCGCTCGCCAACGAGATCCTGTTCGGTGCGCTGCGCAAGGGTGGTGTCGTCCGCGTGACGGTCGGCAAGGGCGAAGACGGCAAGGACAAGCTGGTGCTGGATTCCATTCCGGAAGCCGTGCCGGTGAAGCCGAAGCCTGAAGCCGAGGTCGAAGAGGCAGTCGAGGAGGCGAAAGCCAAGACGGCCAAGCCTAAGGCAGCCAAAAAGTCCGCGCCGAAGGGTAAGGATGGTGGCAAGTCCACCGGCGCTGCCAAGGCCAAGGCGGACGACGACGGCGACGTGATTGCCGAAGACGCCCCGAAGCCCGCTTCCCGCAAGGGCAGCACGGTTCCACGGGTGCCGAAGAGCAAGTAATCGCTCTCATATCGATTGAAAGAAAGATGCCGGGCTTGTCCCGGCATCTTTGTGTTTGTAGGCATGGATTGACCAATAACAGATGGAATCCCGATGTCTGCAGAGCAGCGCATTGAGCGCGGGAGCTTGAACTGGTTCCTTGTCGGCATGCGCGGCGTGCTGTCATTGCCAGCCCTGATCCTCATGACATCCTATGTCGGTTTCAGCGCCTTTGCGCTTGAGGCGGGTCTTTCCCGATCCGAGGCGGTGGCGATGACGCTCGGCATATGGGCGCTGCCGGCCCAGATGATCCTGGTTGGCTCGATGCTGGGCGGCGCCAATATCGCGGCGTCCTTTCTCGCAGTCACGCTTTCGTCGATCCGCATGATGCCGATGGTCGCCTCGATCGTACCGGAAATGCGCACGCCGAAGACGCCGGTGTGGATCCTGCTATTCCTGTCGCATTTCATTGCGATCACATCCTGGGTGTTCGCGGCGACCCATCTTCGAGACGTGCCGCGCCAGCATCGCGTCGTCTTTTTTGCCGGGTTCGGCATGACGCTGACGCTGACCAACGCCGTCATCGTCGGTATCAGCTACGGTATCGTCTCGCAGTTTCCACCGATGGTCGCCGGGGCGCTTTTCATGCTGACGCCGGTCTATTTCGTCTCGTCGATATGGGCGAGCGCCAAGCAGGTCGTCGTCAAGCTGGCCTTCGTCATCGGCGTCGTTCTTGGTCCGCTGATGGCACTCGTCTCGCCGCAGTTCGACGTACTGATCGCAGGCATCGGCGGCGGCACGATTGCCTATCTGATCGACAGATATCGCCGCCGGCGAAAAGCCGTCTCGCAGGAGAGCGCTTGATGCTGGAAGAATATTGGGTCTATGTGCTGATTGCCGTGGCGGGCTTCCTTGCGACCGATTTCTGGCGCTGGCTCGGCGTGCTTGCGGGCAACCGGCTGAATGAGGAATCCGAGGCGTTGAACTGGGTGAGGGCGGTCGCGACCGCTCTTGTCATGGCGGTTACGGCAAAGCTCATCGTTTTTCCGACGGGCACGCTTGCGAATTCGCCGCTGTGGCTTCGGCTCGCCGCGGCAGGCATCGGCTTTGCCCTCTTTCTCGCCAGCGGAAAGAAGGTCGCGGTCGGCGTCGCGGCGCCGATCGCCATTCTCGTTGTCGGGCTGCTGATCCTGCAGCCCTGACCGGTGGCCGGTCAGCCGCCGAGTTCGCCGATCACCTTTTCGGCGTTCGCGGCCAGAACCGCGTTGTCTTCCATCTGACCCGAGTGAGGCTTCATGGGCACGCTCTCGTAGCGCGGGATCACGTGGAAATGCAGATGGAACACGGTCTGGCCTGCTGCCGGCTCGTTGAACTGGATCACCGTCACGCCATCGGCGTCGAAGGCGTCCTTGGCCGCCTTGGCGAGCTTCTGCACGATCGGGATCAGTTTGGAGAGTACAGCCGGATCGGCATCCAGGATATTACGGGAGGGCGTTTTCGGTATCACCAGCAGGTGACCTGGCGACTGTGGCATCACGTCCATGAAGGCCAGCGTATCGGCATCCTCGTAAACGCGATGGCAGGGGATCTCGCCGCGCAGGATCTTGCCGAAGATATTGTTCGGATCGTAGCTCATGGGATGTCCTCTCCTTAAGTTTCTGATCAGTCTTCCTGCTGCCGTTCGCCTTTGCGGAAGGGGCTGTGCTCGGACAGATATTCGTTCATGTGCTCCACGTCATCCCGCTCGCGTTCCAGATAGTCGGCGACGGCGTGGCGGAGGCCCGGATGGGCGATGTAGTGCATGGAATGGGTGGTGACGGGCAGGTAGCCGCGCGCCAGCTTGTGCTCGCCCTGCGCCCCGGCCTCCACCCGTTTCAGGCCTTTTGCCAGCGCGAAGTCGATTGCCTGGTGATAGCAGACCTCGAAATGCAGGAAGGGGTGGTCCTCGATACAGCCCCAGTGGCGGCCGTAGAGCGTATCGCCGCCGATGAAATTGATCGCGCCGGCGATGTAGCGGCCATCGCGTTTTGCCATGACGAGCAGGACGTCTTCGGGCATGCGCTCGCCGATCAGGGAATAGAAACTGCGCGTCAGGTAGGGCCGGCCCCATTTGCGCCCACCGGTATCCATGTAGAAGTCGAAGAACTGGTCCCAGATCTCCTCGGTCAGGTCCTTGCCGGTCAGCCAGTCGATGGTGATGCCGTTTTCCAGCGCGGCACGGCGTTCCTTCTTCAGCGCCTTGCGCTTGCGGGACGCCAGTGTCTCGAGGAAGGCGTTGTGATCGGCATAGCCTTCATTGATGAAGTGGAACTGCTTGTCGGTGCGGTGCAGATACTCAGCGTCGGTGAAGATCTCGACCTCCTCGTCCGGCACGAAGGTGACATGCGCCGATGAGACGCCGAGTTGCCGTGTCACTTCCTGGAGACCTGCGGCGAGCGTCGCCTGCATCCCCTCGCGATCGTAGCCTTCCGCGACCAGAAGGCGCGAGCCGGTCGCGGGGGTAAACGGGATCGAGCATTGCAGCTTCGGATAATAACGCCCGCCGGCTCGCTCGAAGGCGTCCGCCCAGCCGTGGTCGAAGACATATTCGCCCTGGCTGTGGTTCTTCAGATAGGCGGGAATCGCGCCGACCAGCATTCCACTCTCGTTTTCGAGCAGGACGTGATGCCCGAGCCATCCGCTCTTGGCATTGGCCGAACGGGATTCCTCCAGCGCCGACAGGAAGGCGTGGGAGAGAAACGGATTGTAGGGCGTTTCCTCGGAGGCGCTGGCCTTCGACGCGCCCGAAAGCCGCGACCAGCTTTGCGGGCTGATCGCGGCAAAGGACTTTTCGATGCGGATCGTCAGGTTTGCGGTCATTCCTGAATATTCATGACTTCCTGTGACGCCCCGCAGGATACGGGACGCGATATCACTTAATAACATTCACGCATCTTGCCGCCGAAGATCGATGGATGACCTCCGAAACAATGCGTCAGCGGGCAGTAACCTCGCGCGGGTCGAACCCTTCGAAGGTTATCTGGTCGCCGTGAAGATAGCTATGCACAAGCGCGTTTTCATCCCTCACCGTCCAGGTAATGACCGGCATGCCCGCACGTCTCTGGGCGGTGATGAAGGAATTCGGCAGATGCGGCCAGTGGTAGGAGATGAAATCCAGGCCGAGCTGCATCGCTTCGTCGTGCTGGAAGAACTCTTCCGGCTTGTCGCCCATGGCGGTGAGGCCGATGGGGTAGGGCGCGCCGACCCTCTTCAGGTCGCGAAGGATATGGTGGTCGAAGCTCATCAGCGCGACCTTGCCCTGATAGCCCTCCAGCACCTCCAGCACGTCCTCGACGAAGCCGTCATCCTCTTCCGCGGCGCGTCCCTTGATCTCGATGACGAGGGGAGCGCGCCCGGCGACCAGCGTCAGCATCTGCTTCAGCGTTGGGATCTTGTCGGCGGTGCCGCCGATCGCCAGCATGCCGAGTTCGGAGGCGGTGCGCTCGCGCACGTCGCCCTGGATGCCGCAGAGGCGCTCCAGCTTGTCGTCATGGAAGACCATCGGAATGCTGTCGGCCGAAAGCTGGATATCGCATTCGATCGCGAACCCCGCCTCGATGGCGCGTGAAAAGGCCGAGAGAGAATTCTCCCAGACCTTATCGTTCATGTCGTGGTAGCCCCGGTGGGCGACCGGCAGATCCTTGATCCACGCTAGGGATGTCATGCGTCGATCTCGATGATGGCTTCGACCTCGACCGCCGCGTTGAACGGCAGGCCGGCCATGCCGACGGCCGAGCGGGCATGCTTGCCGGCATCGCCGAAGACGGTGGCGATCAGGTTCGATGCGCCGTTGGTGACGAGGTGCTGTTCGGTGAAGCCGGGCGCGGAGGCAACGAAGCTCGTCAGCTTGACGAACTGGCGGATGCGGGAAAGGTCGCCGCCGAGGGCGGCCTTGGCCTGGGCGATCACGTTGATGGCGCAGAGTTCGGCGGCGCGCTGTCCGGTGGCGACGTCGATCTCGGCGCCGAGAAGGCCGAGTGCAGCGATCTTGCCATTTTCAAGCGGCAGCTGGCCGGAGACATAGAGCGTGTTGCCGCTGATGCGCGTCGGCAGGTAGTTCGCGGCGGGCGCGGCTGCTTCCGGAAGGGTGTAGCCCAGTTCCTTCAGGCGGCTTTCGATGGCATCTGACATTTCGGTCTCCGGTTGTTTTGTTGTCAAGCGTACAAAAATCCTGCATCAAGGTCATAACCTCGGCGGATGGCGTTCTTATAACACCTGACCTCGAGTCCAACAGGAGAATGTGAATGCTGCGCACGAGCCTCGCGCTGTTCCTTGTCGCTGGTACCGCTTTGTCGGGTGCCGGTGTCGCCATGGCCGCCCCGCTGACGCCTCCATTGACGGCAGACAGCGCCGCGCGCCTTCTGGTGCCGCATCGCGCAGTCTATGACCTCAAGCTCAAGGATGCCTCGGAACGTTCCGGCATCGAGGGCATGTTCGGCCGTATGGTGTACGAGTTCAACGGTTCGGCCTGCACCGGCTTCACCACCAATTTCCGCCTCGTGACCAAGATCAGCACCGGCGAGGAAACGCGTGTCAGCGACCAGCAGACGAAGACTTTCGAGGATCTCTCCGCCGGCCAGTTCCATTTCGAGACAAAGTCCTTCACCGACGAACAGCCGGACAAGGCGCTCACCGGCGATGCCAGCCAGGGCGAGGGCGGGGTGAAGGTGGAACTGCAGGGCCAGAACGGTCGGGAGATCGATCTACCCGCCAGCGACTTCCCCACCAGCCACATGCTCGACATCATCCGCAATGCCAAGGAAGACAAGCGCATCTTCGAAACGCGGGTCTTCGACGGTTCGGAAAACGGCGACCAGTCGCTCCTGACCTCAACGGTGATCGGCAAGGCCGAGACACCGGAAAAGGGCGATGCGGATGCAGGCAGTGCCGGCGAGTTTGCCCAGACGCAATACTGGCCGGTGACGATAGCCTATTTCAACGACGGGGCTGCCGGTGATCCGACGCCGGTCTACAACATGTCGTTCAAGCTCTATGAAAACGGCATCACCCGGGACCTCACCATGGATTACGGCGACTTCGCCCTGCAGGGCAGCCTGGTGAAGCTGGAAGTGCTGAAGAAGCAGCAGGACCCGTGCCCCGCCACGCCGAAATAGTTGTGCCTCGTAAGGATGTCCGCCTATCTGCGGATGTCTCGACACCGTGTCGGAACCATGTGTATCTCTTCCATGTGAAGGAGTGATTCATGGCGTTGATCGGTTTCAAGAATACCCACAATCAGGAGATCTACGTCAATCCGGCGCAGATCCTCTATCTGATGCCGTTCGAGGAGGGGGTGACGATCATCACCTTCGCGGCCGCCGGCAGTAGCGGCCAGCCGCATGCGGTCTACGTCCGTGGCCATGTCGATCAGGTGCGGCAGAAGATTGGTACGGGTTGAGGGCAGGGCCGCTCGCTTTTGCTGAAAGGTGACAAAGCCCTTGCATTTGTGGGCAATGGCTTGTATGGCCACCCGCATTCCACACGTAAGGCATGGGATTGACCGGGAGAAATCCGGAAAATTCCGCCGGTGGCCGGCCCGAAGGGTCTGCTGTTCGCCTTGCGGAGGTTCAACCGGAAAAGGATAACAAGGCATGGCATTGCCCGATTTCTCTATGCGCCAGCTTCTCGAAGCAGGCGTCCACTTCGGCCACCAGACGCACCGCTGGAACCCGAAGATGAAGCCGTACATCTTCGGCGACCGTAACAACATCCACATCATCGACCTGGCCCAGACCGTTCCGATGCTGTCGCGCGCCCTTCAGGTCGTGTCCGACACCGTCGCCCGTGGCGGCCGCGTTCTCTTCGTCGGCACCAAGCGTCAGGCTTCCGAGCTGATCGCTGATTCGGCCAAGCGTTCTGCCCAGTACTACGTCAACTCCCGCTGGCTCGGCGGCATGATGACCAACTGGAAGACCATTTCGAACTCGATCGCCCGTCTGCGCAAGCTCGACGAGATCCTGGCTTCGGAACAGTCCGGCTACTCCAAGAAGGAGCGCCTGAACCTCGAGCGCGAACGCGAGAAGCTGGACAAGGCTCTCGGCGGTATCCGCGACATGGGCGGCGTTCCGGACCTGATGTTCATCATCGACACGAACAAGGAAAAGATCGCAATCGACGAAGCCAAGCGCCTGGGCATCCCGGTCGTCGCTATCATCGACTCGAACTGCGATCCTGACCAGATCGACTACGCGATCCCGGGCAACGACGACGCTTCGCGCGCCATCGCTCTCTACTGCGACCTGATCGCTCGCGCTGCGATCGACGGCATCGCTCGCCAGCAGGGCGCTTCGGGCCGTGACCTCGGCGCTTCCGCCGAAGCTCCGGTCGAGCCGGCTCTCGAAGGCGAAGCCGAAGCCCAGGCTTAATCGCCGGGTTGGAGCGGACGATCCGCTCCCCATCCAGGTAAAAGCCCAAGGCCAGAGATATCAATCCCTGGCCTTGGTCGTTTAAGGCCCAACGTCTTGCCGGCCACGTTGCCGACGAACGAGACGAGGGCTGGGGCTGATCTTCATCACCCTGTCACACTTCCGGGTACATTCGTTCCCAAAACCTTGAGTTCGCCGAGGTTTTCCGGCGACACGCAACAAGAACCGACAAGAGGCTCACAATGGCTGAAATCACCGCTGCACTGGTCAAGGAACTGCGCGAAAAGTCCGGCGCAGGCATGATGGACTGCAAGAAGGCGCTGACCGAGAACAACGGCGACATCGAAGCAGCGATCGACTGGCTGCGCGCCAAGGGCATTGCCAAGGCCGACAAGAAGTCGGGCCGCACGGCTGCTGAAGGCCTGATCGGCGTTGCTTCGGCCGGCACCAAGGCTGTCGTCGTCGAAGTCAACTCCGAAACCGACTTCGTTGCCCGTAACGACGCCTTCCAGGCCATCGTTCGCGGCGTAGCCGACGTAGCGCTGACCACCGATGGTACCGTTGAAGCCGTAGGTGCTGCCACCTATCCGGCAACCGGCAAGTCGGTCAGCGACACGATCAAGGACGCTGTTGCCACGATCGGTGAAAACATGAACCTGCGTCGCTCGGCTGCTCTTGAAGTCGAAGACGGCGTTGTCGCGACCTACATCCACAACGCTGCTGCCGATCGTCTCGGCAAGCTCGGCGTTCTGGTTGCCCTAAAGTCGACCGGCAACAAGGATGCGCTGAACGCTATCGGCCGTCAGGTTGCCATGCACATTGCTGCAACGGCTCCGCTCGCCGTCCGCGCCGAAGAAGTCGATGCCGCCGTCGCCGAGCGCGAACGCAACGTCTTCATCGAGCAGTCGCGCGAATCCGGCAAGCCGGAAGCCATCATCGAAAAGATGGTCGAAGGCCGCATGCGCAAGTTCTTCGAAGAAGTCGCCCTTCTGTCGCAGGCTTTCGTCATCAACCCGGACCTCACCGTCGGTGAAGCCGTCAAGGCTGCCGAGAAGGAAGTCGGCGCGCCGATCGAAGTTACCGGCATGGCTCGCCTGCTGCTCGGCGAAGGCGTCGAAAAGGAAGAGACCGACTTCGCCGCTGAAGTGGCTGCTGCCGCAAAGGGCTGATTTTCGTCGGCTATATGCACTGAAAAACGTTGAGGGCACCGGTGACAAGCCGGTGCCCTTCGTGTATCCGCAACCCGTTTGATCTCTCCGCAGACCCCGTTTCGCTTTCCAAGGAGCCGTCATGTCGCCTCAGCCGATCTACAAGCGTGTTCTTCTCAAAGCCTCCGGTGAGGCTCTCATGGGCAGCCAGGGCTTCGGTATCGATGTCGCCGTCGCCGACCGTATCGCCTCGGACATTGCCGAAGCCCGCCGGATGGGCGTCGAAGTCGGCGTAGTTGTCGGTGGTGGCAATATTTTTCGCGGCGTAGCCGTGGCTTCAAAGGGTGGCGATCGCGTCACCGGCGACCACATGGGCATGCTGGCGACCGTCATCAACGCGCTGGCGCTCGCCACCTCGCTGCGCAAGCTCGAGATCGACACCGTCGTCCTCTCGGCCATCGCCATGCCGGAAATCTGCGAAAGCTTCTCGCAGCGCCAGGCACTGCATCACATGGCCCAGGGCCGCGTGGTGATCTTTGCCGGTGGCACCGGCAATCCGTTCTTCACCACCGACTCGGCCGCAGCACTGCGTGCCGCCGAAATCGGCGCCCAGGCCATCTTCAAGGGCACGCAGGTGGACGGCATCTATTCGGCCGATCCGAAGAAGGATCCGAACGCCACGCGCTTCGACAGCCTGACCCATAGCGAAGTTCTGGAAAAGGGCCTCGCCGTCATGGATGTGGCAGCCGTGGCACTCGCCCGCGAAAATCATATTCCGATCGTCGTATTCTCGATCCACGAGGCCGGCGGTTTCGCCCAAATCTTGACCGGCGGCGGCCTGAAGACCATCGTATCCGACAACTGACAGTGGCCCGGCTCGTCCGAGCCGGCGCCGCCAAGAACAACACAACGGGAGTTCCGACCGATGACAACCGATCTCAACGATATCAAGCGCCGCATGGAAGGCGCGGTCAACGCCTTCAAGAGCGACATCGCGTCGTTGCGAACGGGCCGCGCCTCGGCAAACGTTCTCGACCCGGTAACGGTCGAAGCCTACGGCTCGCGCGTGCCGCTCAACCAGGTTGCCAACATCACAGTGCCAGAGCCCCGCATGCTGGGTGTATCGATCTGGGACAAGTCGATGGTCGGCGCCGTCGAGCGCGCTATCCGCGAATCGAATCTCGGCCTCAACCCGATCGTCGACGGCCAGAACCTGCGCATTCCGCTGCCTGAACTCAATGAGGAACGCCGCAAGTCGCTCGTCAAGGTGGCGCATGATTACGCCGAAAAAGCCAAGGTCGCAGCGCGCCATGTTCGTCGTGACGGCATGGAAGGCCTGAAAAAAGCCGAAAAGGACGGCGTAATCGGCCAGGACGACAGCCGTTCGCAGTCTGACAAGGTTCAGAAGATGACTGACGATACGATTTCTGAAGTCGACCGCTTGCTTGCGGATAAGGAAAAGGAAATCATGCAGGTCTAGGCCGGGCTCCTTCGCCCTCCCTCGGCTGCTGAAGGAATTGCATAGAATATGCTGACGCCAGAAATAGCGATCATCCCGGAGCATGTTGCCATCATCATGGATGGTAACGGCCGCTGGGCAAACAAGCGCGGACTGGCGCGAACCATGGGCCACAGCAAGGGCGTCGAGGCGGTCAAGGAGACTGTCCGGGCGGCGGCTGAGATCGGGGTCAAATACCTCACGCTGTTCGCCTTCTCTTCCGAGAACTGGAATCGCCCGCAAACCGAGGTCAACGATCTTCTCGGTCTGCTCAAACGCTTCATCCGCCGCGACCTCGCCGAACTGCACCGCGAAAACGTTCGCATCAAGGTGATCGGCGAGCGCGAACGGCTGCGGGGCGACATCCTGCCGCTTCTTCTGGAAGCAGAGGAGACGACCCAGGACAATACCGGCCTGACGGTCGTCATCGCCTTCAACTACGGCTCGCGCGACGAGATAGCGCGGGCGATGAACAAGATCGCCGCCAAGGTCGCTGCCGGCCTGATCAAGCCCGGTGCGGTCGATTCCGACATGATCACCGATCATCTCGATACGGTGGGAATTCCCGATCCGGATCTGATCATCCGCACCAGTGGAGAGGAAAGACTGTCGAACTTCCTGCTATGGCAGGCGGCCTATGCCGAGTTCGTCTTCCTTCCCGATTTCTGGCCTGATTTCGATCGCAATCTCTTCCTCGAAGCGCTGAAGATCTACGCTGCGCGTGACAGGCGTTTCGGAGGGCTGTCGGCAGAACCGGCTGCAGTCGTCGGCTGATGACCCGCGAACTCAGGCTTCGCATCATATCGGCAATCGTGCTGGCAGCCGTCGTGCTTGCCGCGACGCTGGTCGGCGGAACTGCATTTCATGCAGTCGCCGCCGTGATTGCCCTGCTTATCTACTATGAATGGTCCACCATCACCGGGCTCGCGGACGTCAATTTCAAGACGAATGCCTTCGGTTGGCTGATCATAGCGCTCATTGCGTTCAACATCGTCGTGGGCGAGGGCGATCTTTCCGTGCCCCTGCTGTGCGGTGGCGCCATCACGACGGTTCTGCTCGTTCTTCTCGGCCGCGGCTCCTGGTGGCTGCCGGGCGGTGTTGTCTATGCCGGCCTCAGCGGGATTTCGCTCGCGGCCATCCGAGGCGACAACCAGGCGGGTCTCGTCGCAACGCTGTTCGTCTTCGCCGTGGTCTGGGGAACGGATATCCTTGCCTATTTCGTCGGGCGTGCGATCGGTGGGCCGAAGCTTGCTCCGAGGATCTCGCCCGGCAAGACCTGGTCGGGCGCCATCGGTGGCGCTGCGGCGGGTGTGATCGCGAGTGCCATCCTGACGCTCGGCGTGTTCTCGCGCCTGTCGCTTTGGACGATGGCGCTGGCCTTCCTGCTCTCGGTCGCCAGCCAGATCGGCGACCTGTTCGAATCCTTCATCAAGCGGCGATTCGCGGTCAAGGATTCGAGCCATCTCATTCCCGGACACGGGGGTGTGATGGATCGTGTGGATGGATTGGTGTTTGCCTGCTTCCTGGCATTCCTGCTGACGCTTGTGGATGCGGCGCTTAAGGGCCATGTTAGCAGCTCGGTTGCAGCCTTCCTCTTCGGTCTGTAAGGCGACCCCCTAGCCGATGGAATATTGAGCGGAATCACAATGGCGATCTTCAGCTTCATCACGGGTTACATCGTCCCGTTCGTCCTCGTTCTCTCGCTTCTCGTGTTCGTTCACGAGATGGGCCACTACCTCGTTGGCAGATGGAGCGGGATCCGTGTCACGGCCTTCTCGGTCGGCTTTGGCCCTGAACTCGTCGGCTTTACCGACAGCCACGGTACGCGCTGGAAGCTTTCTGCCATTCCGCTCGGTGGCTATGTGAAGTTCTTCGGCGACGAGGATGCATCCAGCCTGCCGGACGCGTCGAGCGTCGCGCATATGAGCGACGCCGACCGTGCGCAGACGCTTGCCGGCGCAAAGCTGTGGAAAAGGGCGGCTACGGTTGCGGCCGGTCCGATCGCGAATTTCATCCTGGCGATCGCGATCTTCGCGGTTCTTTTCTCCGTCTACGGCAAGATGGTTGCCGACCCGGTCGTGGCGGAAGTGCGCCCCGATAGTGCTGCCGCAGAAGCAGGCGTACAGCCGGGAGACCGCCTGAAGGCGCTCGACGGCTATGACGTCAACACGTTCGACGACGTGCGGCGTTATGTGAGCGTGCGCCCCGAGACTTCGATCGTCGTCACGGTGGAGCGCAACGGCCAGGACATGGATCTGCCCATGGTGCCGAAGCGGACCGAAATCACCGACCAGTTCGGCAACAAGGTCGAGCTCGGCCTGATTGGCATCGTCACCAACGAGGAGCGCGGCAATTTCCGCCTGCAGACCTTCACGCCGCTGGAAGCCGTCGGCGAGGGCGTTAAGGAGACCGGCAACATCATCACCGGCACCTTCCGCTATATCGGCAATCTGGTGACCGGCCGCATGAAGGCCGACCAGCTCGGTGGACCGGTCCGTGTGGCCCAGGCATCCGGCCAGATGGCAACGCTTGGCTTTGCGGCCGTCATCCAGCTTGCGGCCGTTCTTTCGGTTTCCATCGGCCTCCTGAACCTCATGCCGGTCCCGGTGCTTGACGGCGGCCATCTGGTTTTCTACGCAATAGAAGCGGTGAGGGGGAAGCCACTCGGCGCTGGTGCCCAGGAGATCGCGTTCAGAATCGGTCTTGCGATGGTGCTCAGCCTGATGGTCTTCGCGACATTCAACGACATTACAAATCTGATCGGTTAACCGTCTCAGGGCGTTGAAATAACGGATTATTCACCATGTTTGCATGTGTTGCGTGGCGATATGGTCACGCATCAAAAGGAAGTAAATAGAAATTAACACGATAGCTTGCTTGTAGGGCAAAAGAAGGTAAAACGACACACGTGGCCGGAGTCGGGTTACACCGTCGAGGGACAACGGGAAAAGGTAAGAATTGAAAATGAAGGCTGGTTCAAAGTTTTTGAACGCAGTGTCGGCGTTTGCGCTGTCTGCTAGTGTTGTCGCGTCCGGCGCAGGTGTAATGGTTCTTGCCACTGCCCCAGCTGCCGAAGCTGCTGTCATCCGCAGCGTGCAGGTCCGTGGTGCGCAGAGGGCAGGCGAAGAAGCCGTCCGTTCCAACCTCACGATTCGCCCCGGCGTTTCTTTCTCCGCTTCGGATATCGATGAATCGGTCAAGCGACTGTATTCGACCGGTTACTTCTCCGACGTGAAGATCAGCGTTTCCGGCAGCACGCTTGTCGTGTCGGTCAGTGAAAACCAGCTGGTCAACCAGGTCGTTTTCAACGGCAACCGCAAGATCAAGGACGACAAGCTGCAGGGCGTCGTTCAGACCCAGCCGCTCGGCCCTTACAGCCAGGCCATGGTCAATGCCGACATCGAGCGCATCCGCGAGGCCTATGCCGCGATCGGACGCAGCGAAGTCGAAATCACCACTCAGACCGTCAATGTCGGCCAGGGCCGCGTCAACATTGCCTTCGTCATCAATGAAGGTGATCGTACGAAGATCGCCGACATCAACTTCGTCGGCAATCAGGCTTATGGCGATGGTCGCCTGAAGGCTATCATCGTCACCAAGGAAACGGGCCCGCTGTCCTTCCTGACCCGCAAAGACGTATATAGCCAGGACAAGCTGCGCGCCGATGAAGAAGCGCTGCGCCAGTTCTACTACAATCACGGCTACCCGGACTTCCGCATCATCTCGTCCGACGCCACGCTTGATGCTGCGTCGAACAAGTACAACATCACCTTCACCGTCGAAGAAGGCGCCCGCTACCAGTTCGGTGACGTGAACGTCGAATCGAGCGTCGAAGGCATCAGCGGCGAATCGCTGCAGGGCCTGGTCGAGACCAAGCCGGGCGCGACCTACGATGCCCGCGAAATCCAGAAGTCGATGGAAGCGATCTCCCGCAAGGTGGCTTCCCAGGGTTACCCGTTCGCCCGCGTTACTCCGCGCGGCGACCGCAACCTGCAGACCAACACGATCGGCGTTTCCTACATGGTCGACCAGGGCGAGCGCGCCTATGTCGAGCGTATCGAGGTTCGCGGTAACACCCGCACGCGTGACTACGTCATTCGCCGCGAGTTCGATTTCTCGGAAGGCGACGCCTTCAACCAGGAAATGATCTCGCGCGCCAAGCGTCGTCTGGAAGCGCTCGGTTACTTCACATCCGTCAATATCTCGACCGCCCAGGGCAGCGCTCCTGACCGCGTCGTCGTCATTGTCGATGTCGAAGACCAGTCGACCGGTTCGTTCGGTATCGGTGCCGGTTACTCGGCAGGCGGCGACGGCTTCGTTCTCGAAGCCTCGATCGAAGAGAAGAACTTCCTCGGCCGCGGCCAGTATGTCCGCGTCGCCGTCGGCGGTGGTCTCGATGACGCGCGTACCTACTCGCTGTCCTTCACCGAGCCCTACTTCCTCGGCTACCGCCTGGCGGCAGGCTTCGACATCTTCCGCAACGAGACGTCGTCGAACGACTACTATGATTACTCCGAGCAGGGTGTGACGCTGCGCGTCACCGCGCCGATCACCGAAGATCTGGCGACGACGTTCCGTTACACCTACAAGGAAATCAAGTACGAAGAAGACGGCGCATTCGGTAGCGATGGTATCCCGTTCAATGCGGACGACCGCGTTTCGCCGATCTTCGCTGACCTGATCGACGAGGGCAAGTTCGTCTCGTCGTCGGTCTCGCAGACACTGACCTACAACACGCTGGACAGCCAGACGCTGCCGCGCGAAGGCATCTATGCGAGCTTCACGCATGAATTCGCCGGCCTTGGCGGCGATTCGGAATATTACAAGATTTCCGGTCGCGCTCGTTACTTCCACCTTCTGTCGACCGAAGCCGATCTCGTCGGTTCGTTGGCAGTCGGTGCGGGTCACGTCATGGGCACGGGTGACAACCTGAACGTCTTCGATCAGTTCACGATCGGCGGCCGCCAGATCCGTGGCTTCAAGAACGATGGTATCGGCCCGCGCACGGTTGAACACAGCGATGCGATCGGTGGCACGACCTACTTCAACGCGTCTGCTGAAATGTCGATGCCGATGCCGGCTGTACCGGAAGATATCGGCCTGCGCCTCGCAGCCTTCGCCGATGCCGGCACGCTCTACGGCAGCGATGTCGACAAGCTCGGCTCCGAGGTCGAGGGTACGGGCATGTCCTGGCGCGCTTCGGCTGGCGTCGGTGTCATGTGGGCTTCGCCGTTCGGTAACCTGCGCTTCGACTACGCGGTTCCTGTCGTCAAGGAAGACTTCGACGAAACCCAGGAATTCCGCTTCAGCATGGCGAACCAGTTCTGATTGTTTCCGGCCGCGAAAGCGGCCGGAAACATCTCTGGAGCTCTGGCTTTATGGACCACAACGAATTCTTTCCGCCCCACGATGGTGTGAGCCTGCGCGCGCTGGCAGCCCATCTTGGGGTTGAGCTTTTGGACGACAGCGCGGGCGACCGCGTGATCCGCTCCGTCGCGCCCGTTTCTCGGGCGCAGGAGGGGCAGGTTTGTTACCTGCTCTCACGCAAGAACCGCCACGAGCTGGAGACCTGCCATGCGTCCGCGATCATTTGTGATCCCGGGCTGGCAAACATCGTTCCCTCGCATATCCCTGTCCTGACGACCAAAGCCGCTCACGCGGCCTTTGCGATGGCCGGTGCGCTGCTTCACCCACAGGCGATGCGCCCTGTGCTGACCACATCTGCTGGCGAAGGCATCTCACCCGCCGCTTACGTTGATCCGACCGCTCATCTCGAAGAGGGCGTAACGGTAGAGCCCATGGCCGTCATCGGTGCGCGCGCGCATATTGGCAGCGGTACGCGCATCGGGCCGGGTGTCGTGATCGGGCCCGATGTCCAGATTGGCCGTGATTGCAGCATTGCAGGCGGCGCGAGCGTGATCTCGGCTCTGATCGGCAATGGCGTCATCATTCACAATGGCGCCCGCATCGGGCAGGACGGTTTCGGTTTCGCACCAGGCCCGCGCGGCATGTTGAAGATCGTGCAGGTCGGCCGGGTGGTTATCCAGGACAATGTCGAGATCGGCGCCAATACCACTGTCGACCGAGGAGCCATGGACGACACGGTCATCGGCGAAGGCACGAAGATCGACAATCAGGTACAGATCGCGCATAACGTGCATATCGGCCGGCATTGCGGCATCGCTTCGGGCGCCGGCATCGCCGGATCGACGAAGATCGGCAATGGCGTATTGATTGGCGGCGCTTCGGGCATAAATGGTCACATTACGATTGGCGACCGGGTTCAGATCGCGGCGATGAGTGGTGTTGTCGCGGATATACCTGCCGGTCTCATCTATGGTGGCATACCGGCGCGCCCGATGAGGGATTTCCTTCGCGAAATGGCCGAAAAAATGGCTCAGTCGGACGATAGGGCAAAACGCAAAGGAGAGAAGACCAATGACTGATGAGACCAAGCCGGAACTCGGCGCGGCCGATATTCAGGAAATCATGAAGCTGCTGCCCCATCGCTATCCCTTCCTGCTCGTGGACAAGATCATCGATATCGACGGTGACAACTCGGCCATCGGCATCAAGAATGTTACGGCGAACGAACCGCACTTCACCGGTCATTTCCCTGAGCGTCCGATCATGCCGGGCGTCCTCCTGGTCGAGGGCATGGCCCAGACCGCCGGCGCGATCTGCGCCCGCAAGGAAGGCGAAAGCGGCAATCTCGTGTATTTCATGACGATCGACAACGCCCGTTTCCGCAAGCCGGTCGTGCCGGGTGATCGCGTGGAATACCATGTCGTGAAGCAGAAGCAGCGCGGCAATATCTGGAAGTTCCATTGTGATGCGAAGGTCGACGGCGTGCTGGTCGCAGAAGCTGATATCGGTGCGATGATCGTCCGTAAGGATGGCGAATGAGCACTGTTTCTGCCAGCGCGCGCATTCATCCGCTCGCGGTCGTCGAAGACGGCGCGGTGATCGGCGAGAATGTGGTCGTCGGACCTTTCAGCCATGTGGGCCCCCGCGTCGTGCTTGGGGACAATGTGGAACTGATGTCCCATGCCATCGTGACCGGCAAGACCGAGATCGGCAAGGGTAGCCGCGTCTTTTCGATGGCGGTGATCGGTGGTGTCTCGCAAAGCCTTCATGAAGCAGGTGAGGAATCCTCGCTAACGGTCGGTGAAAACTGCGTCATGCGCGAAGGCGTGACGATGAATACGGGCACCGTTGGCGGTGGCGGCACGACGGTTGTCGGCGACAACTGCCTGTTCCTCGCCAATAGCCATGTAGCGCATGATTGCCAGCTCGGCAGCGGTATCATCATGTCCAACAACGTGATGCTGGCCGGCCATGTTCACGTCGGAGACCGCGCTATCCTGGGCGGCGGCTGCGCCGTGCATCAGTTCACGCGCATCGGTCGTCAGGCTTTCATCGGGGGTCTCTCGGCCGTCAACTACGACGTCATTCCCTACGGCATGCTGAACGGCAATCCGGGCATTCTCGGTGGCCTCAATGTCGTCGGCATGACCCGTGCGGGCATGGACAAGCAGACGATCCACCGCGTTCGTCGCGCCTTCAAGGATATCTTCGAAGGCGAAGGCAATGTCCGCGCGAATGCCACGGCAATCCGCGAAAACTATCTCGATTGCCCCGAGGCGATGGAGATCGTCGATTTTGTCGCGGCCGAAAGCGACCGCGCCATCTCCTCGCCCTTCCGCAGGAAGGGATGAGGCCAGTGGCCGGCGCCTCGGTCAAGGCGCGGCAGGGCGGCCGCCTGGCGATCATCGCCGGGCGAGGCCTGCTGCCGCTCCATCTCGCGCAGGCGGCAAAGGCTGCAGGCGAGGACCCTTTTATCGTCGCCCTGAAGGATGAAGCGGATCACCGTTTCGACCAGTTCGAGACATTGGCCGTCGGTGTCGGAAACCTTGCCGAGATCGAGAAGACCTTTCGCCAGAAAGGGATAGGCCGGGTGGTCATGTCGGGCGGCGTTGCCCGCCGTCCCGAGTGGCGCGACATCCGCCCGACATTCAAGACAATCCTGAAAATGCCGTCCGTCGTGCGTACCCTGTTGTCGCGCGGTGACGATGCCGTTTTGCAGATGGTCATCAAGCTGATCGAGGCTATGGGCTGCGAGGTTGTCGGTGCCCATGACATCGCGCCGAGCCTTTTGGCAACGCTGGGGCCGGTCGGCAATGTTCAGCCGACGGATGAAGACCTGCGTGATATTGCGAAGGGCGTGGAATCGGCTTTGGCTCTCGGCCAACTGGATATCGGCCAGGGCGCGGTCTCCGTCGGCGGCAGGGTTGTCGCGATGGAAGGTGTCGAGGGCACGGACGCCATGCTGCAGCGGGTGGAGGAACTGCGTGCGGATGGGCGCATATCCTCGCGCCGCCGGGGTGTCCTGGTAAAACTCTGCAAGCCGCAGCAGGATATGCGGGCCGACCTGCCGACGATCGGCCCGTCAACGGTCAAGAATGCCGCGAAGGCGGGCCTTGCCGGCATCGCGGTGGAGGCGGGGCGCGCCATCGTTCTGGACGAGGCGGCAATGATTGCGGCCGCAGATGCGGCCGGCATTTTTGTCTGCGGGATCGAGCCGACGCTCCCCGATGGAGGTCTTGGATGAGCCGCGCGTTGAAGGTTGCCGTCATCGCGGGCGAGGTGTCCGGCGATCTTCTTGGCGGGGATATCGTCGCGGCGCTCAAGTCCGCGCATGAACGTCCGGTAGAGCTCATCGGCGTCGGCGGCGACGCGCTCACCGCCCAGGGACTTCGCTCGCTGTTCGACTTTTCCGAACTGTCTATCATGGGGCTCACTCAGGTTCTCGCGCGGCTGCCCAACCTTATCAGGCGCATCAACGAGACCGCCAAGGCGATAGCCGAGGCGCGGCCGGATGTGCTCATCATCATCGATAGCCCCGACTTCACCCATCGCGTTGCAAAGAAGGTGAGGGCGGCTCTGCCGGACCTGCCGATCGTCAACTATGTCTGCCCGAGCGTGTGGGCATGGAAGGAATATCGCGCAAAGGCCATGCTTTCCTATGTGGATCGCGTCCTGGCCGTCCTGCCTTTCGAACCGGCGGCGATGGCGAAGCTGGATGGTCCGGAGACGATCTTTGTCGGCCATCGTCTCACCGATGATGCCGATCTGCTCAAGGTGCGCGGTCTGCGCGCCGGGCGGCCGGTGAAATCGGCGACCGAGGAGAAGACGATCCTGCTTCTGCCCGGATCACGCTCGGCCGAGATCAAGGGCCTGCTGCCGGTCTTCGGCGAAGCTGCGCAGGAATTTGTCTCGCGCAACGGCAAAACGCGCTTCCTGCTGCCGACAGTCCCGCGGCGCGAGGCGATGGTGCGCGAAATCGCGGCCACGCTTCCTGTTTCCGTCGAGATCACATCGACGGCTGAGGGCAAGTGGACCGCCTTTGCGGAGGCCGATGCAGCCATCGCAGCCTCCGGCACAGTGCTCCTGGAACTTGGCCTTGCCACCGTTCCGGTCGTTTCGGCCTACAAGACCGACTGGCTGATCAAGCTTCTTGCCGGCCGCATCAAGATCTGGACCGGAGCGCTTCCCAACCTGATCGCCGACTATGCGGTCGTCCCGGAATATTTCAATGAGGCGGTTCGGCCTGGAAGCCTTTGCCGCTGGGTCGAGCGGCTGTCGAACGATACGCTGCAGCGTCGCGCCATGCTGGAGGGCTTCAACCTCGCCTGGCAAAGGCTGCAGGTGCCTGTTCCGCCGGGGGAGGCGGCCGCAGGCGCGGTACTGGACCTTCTGGACAAGAAAAAACCCGGTCATTTCTGACCGGGTTTTTTGTTGGCTATGCCTGCGGCTTAGCGCTTGGTGACAGGCACGTAGTCGCGCTTGGCTTCGCCGGTGTAGAGCTGGCGCGGGCGACCGATGCGCTGCTGCGGATCTTCGATCATCTCGGCCCACTGGGCGATCCAGCCGACGGTGCGGGCGAGCGCGAAGAGCACGGTGAACATCGTCGTCGGGAAGCCCATCGCCTTCAGCGTGATGCCCGAATAGAAGTCGATGTTCGGGTAGAGCTTCTTCTCGATGAAATACTCGTCGGTGAGAGCGATCCGCTCGAGTTCCATGGCGACCTGCAGAAGCGGATCGTCCTTGTTGCCGAGTTCGGCGAGGACCTCATGTGTGGTCTTCTGCATGATCTTGGCGCGCGGATCGTAGTTCTTGTAGACGCGGTGACCGAAGCCCATCAGGCGGAACGGATCGTTCTTGTCCTTGGCGCGGGCGATATATTCCGGAATGCGGTCGACCGAGCCGATTTCCGACAGCATGTTGAGGGCTGCTTCGTTGGCGCCGCCGTGAGCCGGGCCCCAGAGGCAGGCAATGCCGGCCGCGATGCAGGCAAACGGGTTGGCGCCGGAAGAACCGGCAAGGCGAACGGTCGAGGTCGAGGCGTTCTGTTCGTGGTCAGCGTGCAGGATGAAGATACGGTCCATGGCGCGGGCCAGAACCGGGTTCACCTTGTATTCTTCGCACGGCACGGCAAAGCACATGCGCAGGAAGTTCGACGCGTAGTCGAGGTCGTTCTGCGGATACACGAAGGGCTGGCCGATATGGTACTTGTAGGCCATGGCGGCGATCGTCGGCATCTTGGCGATCATGCGCAGCGAAGCGACCATGCGCTGGTGCGGATCGGTGATGTCGGTAGAGTCGTGGTAGAAGGCCGAAAGCGCGCCGACCGTGCCGACCATGACGGCCATCGGATGGGCGTCACGACGGAAGCCGGTGAAGAAGCGGCTCATCTGCTCATGAACCATCGTGTGATGGGTCACGCGATAGTCGAAGTCCTTCTTCTGGGCCGCGGTCGGCAGTTCCCCGTAGAGAAGCAGGTAGCAGGTTTCCAGGAAGTCACCGTGCTCTGCAAGCTGTTCGATCGGATAGCCGCGATGCAGGAGCACGCCTTCGTCGCCGTCGATATAGGTGATCTTGGATTCGCAAGAAGCAGTCGACGTGAAGCCAGGATCGTAAGTGAAGGCGCCGGTCTGCTTGTAGAGAGCGCCGATATCGATGACATCGGGGCCGATCGTGCCGGATCGAACCGACATGTCGACATTCTTTTCACCGAGCGTGATAGTTGCGCTTTTTTCCGTCATTCTGATCCTCCAACCAGTTGCCTGCGTAGCGCCCAAAAAGCGCCATAAGAGTTAAGCGTCCCAGCTTAGCTATATGATCCGAAACGCAAAGCCAAGCTTTCCTGACGGCAATTTGTGCAGCGCGAAAAAATATTGGGCAGACGGATTTTGAGCTGCGCCAACTTACTGTTGCAATCGCGATCAGGTCCATCCGGGATGCCCTGATCCGCCTCCCGTTGACGTTATGCAAAAGAACGCTCAGGTTGTGTCGGAGCGATCGGGCGGGCTGGCTTTCATCATGCCGGAAGATCTTACACGGGAAGGCGTCGGTGATATCGGCGCACGCGCGGAGCGCGTGGCCTTTGCCGACCTGCGCCCCGATTCCATGCTGCCGGTCATGGGCGCGGGCGACCTCCCGCTTCGCCGCTCGGATGGGGCAGGGCGAGGCCTGGCGCGCGATCTCAAACGCCTCGGCAAAAAGACCGCGCGGCTGGCGCCCGGGCTGTCTGCGGCACTCGATGTCGAGAGGGCCTATGGTCACGTTTTTCTGTTCGTGCCCGTCGCAATCGGCCTGGGCAGCGCGGTCTGGTTCCTCTTGCCGCAACAGACAAGCGCGTGGTCATGCGCCCTCGCGCTTCCGGCGTTCGCTGTCACCGGCCTGATGGCCAGGGGCGGCAGTGCACGCGCGGTCCTCTTGATGCTTTGCCTCATCCTCACCGGCATGCTGTTGGCCAACTTCGAGGCGTGGCGACGGGCGGCGGTCATTCTCGATTCACCCGTGACGACGACGGTCACCGGCGTGGTGGAGCGTGGCGAGATGGTGGGGCCGGGGATGCGCTATCTCGTCAGCATCACCGGCACGAGCGAGCCCAGCCTTCGCAGGCCGCCGCTTCGGGTAACCCTTGTCGCACGCGGGCGGCATGTGCCGTTCGAAAATGGCGCCGCCATTACCGGCCGGGCAAGGCTTTCGCCGCCTTCCGGACCGGCCCTGCCCGGGCTGAACGACTTTGCTTTTTCTGCCTATTTCGACGGTATCGGTGCTGTCGGCCATTTCTACGGTGCGCCGAAGGCCGCCACAGCTTCCGAGAAAAGGGCCGGACCGACGGAGCAGGTGGAGCGCTGGCTCTTTGCGCTGAGGCGTCAGATCGGCGACCGGATCCGGTCGATAGCGCCGGGTGATGCCGGTGCGTTTGCCGCCGCCATCATCACCGACGAACGCCGGGCAATCTCCAACGATACGGTGGAGGCTCTGCGCGTCTCGGGACTTGCCCATATCGTCGCGATCTCGGGGCTCAACATGGCGCTGGCGGCCGGCATCTTCTTCGTCGGGCTGCGCACGCTGCTGGCGCTTTCGCCCGCCGCCGCCCAGGCTCTCCCGGTCAAGAAAATCGCCGCGGCCGGCGCGCTTGCCATGGTCACCGGCTATTATCTCATTTCAGGCTTCGGCGTGTCGGCGCAGCGTGCCTATATCATGATGGCTGTCATCCTGATGGCGGTTCTTCTCGACCGGCCGTCGATCAGCCTGCGCAATGTCGCGCTCTCCGCCCTGATCATCATCGTCTGGACGCCGTCCGAGATCCTGGGCCCGAGTTTCCAGATGTCTTTTGCCGCGACGGCAGCGCTCGTGGCGGGTTATGCCGCCTGGGCGCGGCGGGGGCAGGAGCGTCCCCATGAGCCATTGCCCTTTCGTCACCCGATGGTGATGTCGATCGTCCGAATATGGAATTTCGTCGCGGGCATCATCCTGACATCGCTGATCGGCAGCCTTGCGACGGCAATGTTCTCCGTCGAGCATTTCCACCGGATCGCGACCTATGGCCTTGCCGCCAATCTGGCGGCGATGCCGATCATCAGCTTTCTCGTCATGCCCGCCGGGCTTGCGGCCATGCTGCTCATGCCCTTCGGTCTCGACGCGCCATTCATCACGATCATGGCGGAAAGCCTCGACTGGGTGATCGCCATAGCGCGGCATGTGGCCAGTTGGGGTGGGGATGTAGTCATCGGCCAGCAGCACCCGTGGTTTCTTCCGCTCGGCGTCATCGGCTTCCTGCTGCTGACTTTGTTGCGTTCGCGGCTGAGGCTGGCAGGGCTGCCGTTTCTCGCTGCTGCAATCATCCTGTTCTCGTCGCATACGCTGCCTGCCTCCGATCTGCTGATCTCCGAGGACGGTACGCTTGCCGCAATGAAGACCGGCGAAGGCATTGCAATAAAACGGACACGGCCACCCGCCTTCATTTACGACCAGTGGCGACGGGCAAGGCGACTTCCCGACGCGCAGGCGCCGGTCATCCAGAAAGACGAGGCCAGCACGCCCCAACCGCCGGCGCGGGGAGAACCGCTGTCTGCCAGCGCCATCGCCGATGCCCGGCGCGGCATGAGAGAGGTCGGCGATGGCAAATTCACATGCCGGGAACGGGCCTGGTGCACGGCCATGTCTCCGGCCGGTGTCATCGTCGTTGTGGTCGAGGATGGACGCTATACGGGCGCAGCCTGCGATGTCGCCGATCTGGTCATCGCTCCACGCGCGCGCTTCGATACCTGCCGCTCCGGCAAGCCTCTGCTCAACGTTGCCACATTGCGAAAGACCGGTGCGCTGGAGATCGATTTCGCCGGCTCAAGAGTGCATGCGGATTGGCAAATCGCCACCGCCATGACGGGGTCGTCCCGCCCCTGGAGCATTCACCGCCAGTATGACTGGCGGCGTGACGCGTATGACCCAAGTCTGCCGGATTGGCTTACCCGCGTTACCGGCAGCGCAATAGCGACAACCAGTGACTCGGCAGCCAAAACTCCAGGATCAAGCCTCATTGATGCCGCGTCCGAGATCCGGGCCCCGGACGTTGCCTCCGACTTCGAACTCAGTGATAGCGGCGGATGAGGCCGATCAGCTTGCCTTGGACCTTGACCCGATCCGGCGGGAAGATGCGGGTCTCGTATGCCGGGTTGGCGGCCTCGAGTGCAATGGAGGCACCCTTGCGACGGAAGCGCTTCAGCGTCGCTTCCTCGTCGTCCACAAGGGCGACGACGATATCGCCGGGATTTGCGGTATTGCCGTTGCGGATGATGACGGTGTCACCATCGAGGATGCCGGCCTCGATCATCGAGTCGCCTCGGACCTCCAGGGCATAGTGGTCGCCGGAACCCAGCATTTCCGCCGGTACCGAAATATCGTGCGTGTTGTTCTGGATGGCGGAGATCGGAACGCCGGCGGCGATGCGGCCCATGACCGGCACGCTTGCCGCGTTGATCGTTTCTTCAACCGAAGGCTTGGCGGGTGCGGCGGGAACCGGCTTCTTGCCGAGGCTGCCCTCGATGACGCTCGGCGAAAAGCCACGACGCGGCTGCAGGCTCGGCGTATAGGCTTCCGGAAGCTTGATCACTTCGAGCGCACGGGCACGGTTCGGAAGGCGGCGAATGAAGCCGCGTTCCTCAAGAGCGGTGATCAGGCGATGGATACCGGACTTGGAAGCCAGGTCCAGCGCATCCTTCATTTCGTCGAAGGAGGGCGGCACGCCGGACTCCTTCATTCGTTCGTGAATGAACAGAAGCAGTTCCTGTTGCTTTCGGGTCAGCATCGCCAAGGCACCTTTGTATTCGAAACAAATGCAGAACGGACACTATATGTTCCATATGTGTTCCGCAAGTCCCTAAATTTTGGTGAAGGCGCTATCAGTTTCTCAGATAGCTCATGAAAATTGTCGGCAGGAATCTACTTGCGCTAATCGGCAGTTCGCCCAATGTACTTAAGCGATTGGAAGTGCGGGGGCATTTGTGAGCATTAGGAAAATTGATCATCTCGTTTTGCCGGTCTCTGACCTGGCAAGGACGCGTAGCCGTTTGGCGGACTTGGGTTTCACGGTGGCGCCTGACGGCCATCATCCGTTCGGCACGGCCAATGCCTGCGTATTCTTCGAGGACGGGACTTATCTCGAGCCTCTGGCGCTGGCAGATCGGCGCAAGGCGGGTGCCGCGGCAAAGCGCGGAAATGTCTTCACCGATCGCGATCTGATCTACCGCGGGCGCCGGGGGCGCGAGGGGTTTTCGGCCTTCGTGGTCGCCAGCGATGATGCTGCCGCCGATCATGCGCGCTTTTCTGCCGCGGGGATATCCGCGGGCCAGCCGTTGGAATTCGGACGGATGATGGTGTCACCGGGGGGTGATACGCTTGAGGCGCGGTTCCAGCTGGCGTTTGCGGCCGCCGAAGCCTCGCCGGATTTCTTCGCTTTCGCCGTTCAGCGGCTCGTCTCGTTTCCGCAGGATATGGGAGCGCTCCGCTCCCACGCCAATGCGGTCGTCGGCATCAAGGAGATCGTGCTTTCGGCCGAAGATCCGCTCCAGTCGGCGCAGCTCCTTACGCATGTCTTGCAAGTCCAGGGGGAGGAGGGCGAGACGGGGCTTGCCTTTCCCGTCGAGAACAGCCGTGTCCGGGTGCTTGATCCCGAGCAGCTGGCGCATGATTTCGGTGCCCCCGTGCGAGGTGGCGCAACTGGCCTTTCCGGGCAGGTGGTCGTGTTCCGAACGACCGATCTGGCCGTGACAGAGATCATCCTTGCTGCTAATGACGTCGCGTTCATCCGCCGGGATGGCCGAGTGCTCGTGTCGCCGGCCCCTGGGCAGGGCGTCCTGTTCGGCTTCGAGGAATAGCAAATGGCAGTCTCTCCCAATTCTGAGGTCATCGTCGGCGAAGGCGCCGCGAAGGTCACGTTTTCCAACTCCGGCAAGCTGTCGCTGATCGCCGGTCCGTGTCAGATGGAAAGCCGCGACCATGCCTTCATGATCGCCGGAACCCTGGTGGAACTCTGCGGCAAGCTCGGTATCGGCCTCGTCTACAAGTCGTCCTATGACAAGGCCAACCGCACCTCGCTGTCGGGCAAGCGCGGCATCGGGCTCGATACGGCGATGGAAGTCTTCGCCGACCTCAAGAAGGAATTCGGTTTTCCGGTGCTGACCGACATCCACACGGAAGAGCAGTGCGCGGTGGTCGCAAAGACCGTCGATGTGCTGCAGATCCCGGCCTTCCTGTCGCGCCAGACGGACCTGCTCGTCGCAGCCGCCAAGACCGGCCGGGCGATCAACGTCAAGAAAGGCCAGTTCCTCGCCCCCTGGGACATGAAGAACGTCCAGGCGAAGTTCCTCGAAAGCGACAATCCGAATGTCATGCTGTGCGAACGGGGCGCATCCTTCGGCTACAACACGCTCGTCTCCGACATGCGCTCGCTGCCGGTCATGGCGGCCATGGGTTCGCCGGTGATCTTCGACGCCACCCATTCGGTGCAGCAGCCGGGCGGGCAGGGCGGTTCTTCCGGCGGCGACCGGACCATGGTTCCTGTTCTGGCACGCGCAGCTGTCGCCGTCGGGGTTGCCGGCCTTTTCATCGAGACCCATGAGGATCCGGACAACGCTCCGTCCGACGGCCCGAACATGGTGCATCTGAAGGACATGCCGGCGCTTCTCGAAAAGCTGCTGGCGCTTGATGCCGTCGCAAAGGGCTGATGGCGTCAAAATTCGGCCAGATGGAGCCGCATTGTAATTTGCCTGTCATCGACTAAGACACATTGTCGGTGAATGCCTGTGCGGGCCGATGCCTGCACGTCAAACTGAGGAGAGACCTTTGACCGCCATTACCGACATCATCGCCCGCGAAATCCTCGACAGCCGCGGCAACCCGACCGTCGAAGTCGACGTCTACCTGGAAGACGGCTCGATGGGCCGCGCGGCGGTTCCGTCGGGTGCCTCCACCGGTGCCCATGAAGCGGTCGAACTGCGCGATGGCGGCAAGCGTTATCTCGGCAAGGGCGTCGAAAAGGCTGTTGAAGCGGTCAATACCGAGATCTTCGATGCGATCGGCGGTTTTGATGCCGAAAGCCAGATCCATATCGACAAGACCCTGATCGCGCTCGACGGCACGCCGAACAAGTCGCGCCTCGGCGCAAACGCCATTCTCGGCGTCTCGCTCGCCGTCGCCAAGGCTGCCGCCGAATCGGCCGGTCTGCCGCTTTACCGTTACGTAGGTGGCGCTGGCGCCCATGTCCTGCCGGTTCCGATGATGAACATCATCAATGGCGGCGCCCATGCCGACAACCCGATCGACTTCCAGGAATTCATGATCCTGCCGGTCGGCGCAGAGACGCTGCGCGATGCCGTGCGCGTCGGTGCGGAGATCTTCCACACGCTGAAGAAGGAACTGCATGCCGGCGGTCACAACACCAATGTGGGTGACGAAGGCGGTTTCGCTCCCAACCTGAAGAGCGCGCCGGAAGCACTCGACTTCATCATGAAGTCTATCGAGAAAGCCGGCTACCGTCCGGGCGAGGACGTCTATCTCGGCCTCGACTGCGCCTCGACCGAATTCTTCAAGGACGGCAAGTACGTGATGGAGGGCGAGGGCCGCACGCTCGAGCCGGAAGCCATGGCAGCTTACCTCGCCGAACTCGCAGCCAAGTACCCGATCGCCTCGATCGAGGACGGCATGGCTGAAGACGACTGGGACGGCTGGAAGTCGCTGACCGACAAGATCGGCAAGTCTGTTCAGCTGGTCGGCGACGACCTTTTCGTCACCAACTCGGCCCGCCTGCGTGACGGCATCAAGATGGGAGTCGCCAACTCCATCCTCGTCAAGGTCAACCAGATCGGCTCGCTGACGGAAACGCTCGACGCCGTTGAGACCGCCCACAAGGCTGCCTACACCGCCGTCATGTCGCACCGTTCGGGCGAAACCGAAGACTCGACGATCGCCGATCTCGCCGTCGCGACGAACTGCGGTCAGATCAAGACCGGCTCGCTGTCGCGCTCGGACCGCATGGCCAAGTACAACCAGCTGATCCGCATCGAGGAAATGCTCGGACCGCAGGCTTCTTACGCCGGCCGCTCTATCCTCAAGGGTTAAGGAACGGTCGGCGAAGCCGCCGAAACGATCCAGTGAATCGTTTCGAGTGACGCCCTGAGCTAAAGCGAAGGGCCGGTGTTGCCGGCGGTGGGACATTTCCAAAAGCCATAAAAGGCCCGCGCCGCCATGAACTGACCCCATTAAGTTGGACAGATTAGGCGCTGGGCAGTTTTGAGGGCTGGGTCCTGTATTGTACAGGGCTCAGCCCTTTGAGTTTCAGTTTGATCCTGTCGTTGTTGTAATATCGGATATAGTCGGCAATGCCGTCTTTGAGAGTTTGGACGCTTTCGAATTTGGTCGGGTAGAAGAATTCGGATTTGAGAATGGCAAAGAAGCTTTCCATGGCTGCGTTATCGAGGCAGTTGCCCTTGCGCGACATGCTCTGGACGATGTTGTGCTTTTCGAGCTGCCGCTGATAGCCGACCATCTGGTAGTGCCA
>NZ_FOKM01000008.1 GCF_900111905.1 Rhizobium sp. NFR07
GCCGCACAAGAAGTTCATGGCTGAAGCCTACATCCTGACGAAGGAAGAAGGCGGCCGTCATACGCCGTTCTTCACCAACTACCGTCCGCAGTTCTACTTCCGCACGACGGACGTGACCGGTATCGTCTCGCTGCCGGAAGGCACGGAAATGGTTATGCCTGGCGACAACGTCACGGTTCAGGTTGAACTGATCGTTCCGATCGCGATGGAAGAAAAGCTGCGCTTCGCGATCCGCGAAGGCGGCCGTACCGTCGGCGCCGGCATCGTTGCTTCGATCATCGAGTAATCGATAAGGGCAGGGCGGTATCTCCGGATACCGCCCACTTCAATTTTTTTTAAGCAAGTGGCGTATTGCGACTTGCTTATGACACAAAAACATAGCAAATGGCGCGCAAGCGCGATTTGCGCCTGCTTCGCTATGGTGAAGCAGCGAGTTGCAGAAGAATTTAAGGTGGGCCTTCGGGCCTGAAGACTGGAATAGGGTGCCTGCTGGAAGCGGTGCTCTCTTCGATCTTTGAAACCGGTGATCCGCCTTAGGTAAACGAACAACCCGTGCCATCACGTTTGGTATCGGGAGAACAGAAAACAAGGATAACGTCGAATGAACGGCCAAAATATCCGCATTCGCCTTAAGGCATTCGATCACCGTATTCTCGACGCTTCTACGCGCGAGATCGTGTCGACGGCGAAGCGCACCGGAGCAAGTGTCCGGGGCCCCGTTCCGCTTCCGACCCGCATCGAGAAGTTTACGGTTAACCGGTCCCCCCACATCGACAAGAAGAGCCGCGAGCAGTTCGAGATGCGCACGCATAAGCGCCTTCTCGATATCGTTGACCCGACACCCCAGACGGTGGACGCGCTGATGAAGCTCGACCTCGCCGCAGGTGTTGATGTTGAGATCAAGCTCTAAGACCTGGGTTTCGGCCAGGGTTTTAGACTGAGTGAGAAGGATTGAACCGATGCGTTCGGGTGTAATTGCACAAAAGGTAGGGATGACCCGCGTCTACAACGACGCCGGCGAGCATATCCCGGTAACCGTATTGCGTCTCGACAACTGCCAGGTTGTTGCACACCGCACTGTTGAGAAGAACGGCTATGCTGCTGTTCAGCTCGGTGCAGGTGTTGCCAAGGTGAAGAACACCTCCAAGGCTATGCGTGGCAACTTCGCTGCCGCCAATGTCGAGCCGAAGTCGAAGCTCGTAGAGTTTCGCGTTTCTGAAGACAACATGATCGAAGTCGGCACTGAGCTGAAGGCTGATCATTTCGCAGCCGGTCAGCTGGTCGATGTGACCGGTACCTCGATCGGTAAGGGCTTTGCTGGTGCCATGAAGCGCCACAACTTCGGTGGTCTGCGCGCGACCCACGGTGTTTCCGTGTCGCACCGTTCGCACGGTTCGACTGGTAACAACCAGGATCCGGGCAAGGTCTGGAAGGGCAAGCGTATGGCTGGTCACATGGGCCAGACCCGCGTCACCACCCAGAACCTCGAAGTCGTTTCCACCGACGAAGGCCGCGGCCTGATCCTCGTCAAGGGTGCCGTCCCCGGCTCCAAGGGCGCTTGGATCGTTGTTCGCGACGCCGTCAAGTCGGCTGCGAAGTAAGGGAGCCATTATCATGGAATTCAACGTCAAGACCCTCGAAGGCAAAGACGCTGGCAAGGTTTCCCTGTCGGATGCGATCTTCGGCCTCGACCCCCGCGAGGACATCCTCGCACGTATGGTCCGTTACCAGCTCGCCAAGAAGCAGCAGGGCACGCATCAGTCGCTGACCCGCGGTGAAGTTTCCCGCACCGGCGCCAAGATGTACAAGCAGAAGGGTACGGGCCGCGCTCGTCACCATTCGGCTCGCGCTCCGCAGTTCCGTGGTGGTGCCAAGGCTCACGGCCCGGTATCGCGCAGCCACGCGTTCGACCTTCCTAAGAAGGTTCGCGCTCTGGCTCTGCGTCACGCTCTGTCCGCAAAGCTGAAGTCTGAAGACCTGATCGTCATCGACAACCTGGTTGCTTCTGAAGCAAAGACCAAGGCTCTGATCGGCACGTTCGCATCGCTCGGTCTCACCAACGCCCTCGTCATCGGCGGCGCTGAGCTCGACAACAACTTCAAGCTCGCAGCCCAGAACATCCCGAACATCGATGTTCTGCCGGTTCAGGGCATCAATGTTTACGACATTCTGCGTCGCGGCAAGCTCGTGCTGTCGAAGGCCGCAGTTGAAGCTCTAGAGGAGCGTTTCAAGTGACCGATCTTCGCCACTATGATGTGATCGTATCTCCCTCGATCACCGAAAAGTCGACGCTGGTATCCGAACAGAACCAGGTTGTCTTCAACGTTGCCAAGACTGCTTCCAAGCCTGAGATCAAGGCTGCCGTAGAAGCGCTCTTCGGTGTGAAGGTCACTGCCGTCAATACGCTGGTCCGCAAGGGCAAGGTGAAGCGCTTCCGCGGCTTCATCGGCAAGCAGAAGGACGTCAAGAAGGCTGTTGTCACCCTGGCCGAAGGTCAGACGATCGACATCTCCACCGGTCTCTGAGGTAAAGAAAAATGGCATTGAAAAGCTATAATCCGACGACCCCGAGCCAGCGTCAGCTGGTCATCGTCGACCGTTCGGGCCTGTGGAAGGGCAAGCCGGTCAAGGCGCTGACGGAAGGTCTCTCCAAGAGCGGCGGTCGTAACAACAACGGCCGCATCACCGCCCGCTTTATCGGCGGCGGTCACAAGCGTACCTACCGCCTGGTCGACTTCAAGCGTCGCAAGTTCGACGTTGAAGGCACGGTCGAGCGTCTGGAATACGACCCGAACCGTACTGCGTTCATCGCGCTCGTCACCTACGCGGACGGCGAACAGGCCTACATCCTCGCTCCGCAGCGCCTCGCTGCCGGCGACAAGGTCATCGCTTCCGACAAGGCTGTCGACGTGAAGCCGGGCAACACCATGCCTCTGCAGTACATCCCGGTTGGTTCGATCGTTCACAACGTCGAAATGAAGCCGGGCAAGGGCGGCCAGATCGCCCGTTCTGCCGGCACCTACGTACAGCTCGTCGGCCGCGATGCCGGCATGGCTATCCTTCGCCTGAATTCCGGCGAACAGCGTCTCGTCCCGGGCTCCTGCCTGGCTTCGATCGGCGCCGTTTCCAACCCGGATCACGGCAACATCAACGATGGCAAGGCCGGTCGTACCGTATGGCGTGGCAAGCGTCCGCATAACCGCGGCGTCGTCATGAACCCGGTCGACCACCCGCACGGTGGTGGTGAAGGTCGCACCTCGGGTGGCCGTCATCCGGTTTCGCCTTGGGGCAAGCCCACCAAGGGCAAGCGCACGCGTTCGAACAAGTCCACGGACAAGTTCATCATGCGCTCGCGCCACGTGAAGAAGTAAGAGAGGAAGTCGTTCAATGGCTCGTTCAGTATGGAAAGGTCCGTTTGTTGACGGCTATCTTCTCAAGAAGGCTGAGAAGGTACGTGAAGGCGGTCGTAGCGAAGTGATCAAGATGTGGAGCCGTCGCTCCACCATCCTGCCGCAGTTCGTCGGTCTCACCTTCGGCGTCTACAATGGCTCGAAGCACATCCCGGTCAGCGTCAACGAAGACATGGTCGGTCACAAGTTCGGTGAATTCGCTCCCACCCGTACCTACTATGGTCACGGCGCGGACAAGAAGGCGAAGAGGAAGTAATCATGGCGAAGGCAAAGACCGAACGCCGGCTGAAGGACAACGAGGCACAGGCAGTCGCCCGTACCCTCCGCGTCAGCCCGCAGAAGCTGAACCTGGTTGCCGCCATGATCCGCGGCAAGAAGGTAGAACGTGCGCTCGCAGAACTCGAGTTCTCGCGCAAGCGCATCGCAGGCACGGTGAAGAAGACCCTCGAGTCTGCTATCGCCAACGCCGAAAACAACCATGACCTCGACGTCGACTCTCTGATCGTTTCGGAAGCATACGTCGGCAAGTCGATCGTGATGAAGCGTTTCCACGCTCGTGGCCGTGGCCGCGCATCGCGCATCGAAAAGCCGTTCGCTCACCTGACGATCGTTGTTCGCGAAGTCGAGGAAAAAGGGGAGGCCGCATAATGGGCCAGAAAATTAATCCGATCGGCTTCCGCCTCGGCATTAACCGCACCTGGGACAGCCGTTGGTTCGCCGACAACGCCGAATACGGCCAGCTGCTCCACGAAGACCTGAAGATCCGCGCCTACCTGATGCAGGAGCTGAAGCAGGCCGGTATCGCTAAGGTCGTCATCGAGCGTCCGCACAAGAAGTGCCGCGTCACGATCCACTCGGCTCGCCCGGGTCTGATCATCGGCAAGAAGGGTGCAGACATCGAGAAGCTTCGCAAGAAGATCTCGTCGATGACGAACTCGGAAACGCACCTCAACATCGTTGAAGTGCGCAAGCCGGAAGTTGACGCGACGCTGGTTGCCCAGTCGATCGCTCAGCAGCTCGAACGCCGCGTGGCTTTCCGCCGTGCGATGAAGCGTGCTGTTCAGTCCGCAATGCGTCTTGGTGCCGAAGGCATCAAGATCACCTGCGCCGGCCGTCTTGGCGGCGCGGAAATCGCTCGTACCGAATGGTACCGCGAAGGCCGCGTTCCGCTTCACACGCTGCGTGCAGACATCGACTACGGTACGGCTGAAGCCGAAACCGCATTCGGTATCTGCGGCATCAAGGTCTGGATCTTCAAGGGCGAAATCCTTGAGCACGATCCGATGGCTTCCGAACGTCGCGCGCTGGAAGGCGATGCGCTGGGTCCGGCAAGCCGCGACCGTGATCGTGGCGATCGTCGCCGCGAACGCGAAAACGCTTGATTATCGCTGGCGAAAGATAAGCTCGGAGAAGTAAGAAAATGTTGCAGCCAAAGCGTACCAAGTATCGCAAGCAGTTCAAGGGCCGCATCAAGGGCGTCGCAAAGGGCGGCTTTGACCTTGCATTCGGCGAATTCGGCCTGAAGGCTCAGGAACCGAACCGCGTGAACGCTCGCGAGATCGAAGCGGCTCGCCGCGCGATCACCCGTTACATGAAGCGCGCGGGCCGTGTATGGATCCGCGTCTTCCCTGACGTCCCGGTTACTGCCAAGCCCACCGAAGTTCGTATGGGTAAGGGTAAGGGTTCGGTTGAATACTGGGCTTGCAAGGTCAAGCCTGGTCGTATCATGTTCGAGATCGACGGCGTTTCGGAAGAAATCGCGCGCGAGGCACTCCGCCTCGGTTCTGCCAAGCTCTCGGTCACGACGCGCTTCGTTCAGCGCATCGCAGAGTAAGGAGAAGGCACGATGAAAGCCGAAGACGTACGCGGCCTCAGCGCCGACCAGCTCAAGGACAAGCTTGCGGACCTGAAGAAGGAGCAGTTCAACCTGCGCTTCCAGAAGGCAACCGGCCAGCTCGAGAAGTCCTCGCGCATCACCGAAGTTCGCAAGGACATCGCTCGCGTGAAAACCATTGCCCGCCAGAAGGCGGCAGAAGCCAAGGCCTAAGGAAGAATAATATGCCAAAACGCATTCTGCAGGGCGTTGTCGTTTCCGACAAGAACGAGAAGACCGTTGTTGTCCGCGTCGAGCGCCGCTTCGCGCATCCGCTGCTTCAGAAGACCGTTCGCCGGTCCAAGAAGTACAAGGCGCATGACGAGACCAATCAGTACAAGGTAGGTGATGTCGTTTCCATCGAGGAATGCGCACCGATCTCCAAGGACAAGCGCTGGACGGTTATCTCCGCCCAGGCTTAATCTGATCAGGAATTTCTGCCAGGCCCTTGCGTCTGGCAGAGAATCCTGTATGAAGCACGCCACTGGCGTCGAACGCTCGGAAACGGGCGTTCTTTTGCTTTGAGCGCACGGAAGGTCCCTTTCAGGGAAACCACCTTGGCAAGACCCATCCCGCGCACACTGAAAATCTGTTCATAGCCGGCCCCAGGCGCTTCTGCGCGTGGTGTTTCGGTCATTAGAAAAAGGCGACCTGACATGATTCAGATGCAAACAAACCTCGACGTGGCGGATAATTCCGGCGCACGTCGTGTCATGTGCATCAAGGTGCTGGGCGGCTCCAAGCGCAAGTACGCTTCGGTCGGCGACATTATCGTCGTTTCGATCAAGGAAGCTATTCCGCGCGGCCGCGTGAAGAAGGGCGATGTGATGAAGGCGGTTGTTGTGCGTACCGCTAAAGACATCCGTCGCGCCGACGGCAGCGTCATCCGCTTCGATAACAACGCAGCGGTCCTCATCGACAACAAGAAAGAGCCGATCGGCACCCGTATCTTCGGACCGGTTCCGCGCGAACTTCGCGCCAAGAACCACATGAAGATCATCTCGCTGGCTCCAGAAGTACTGTAAGGAGCGGGATCCATGCAGAAGATCAAGAAGGGCGACAACGTCGTCGTACTCGCCGGCAAGGACAAGGGCCGTACCGGTGAAGTTATCCAGGTTCTGCCGAAGGAAGACCGTGCGGTCGTCCGTGGCATCAACATGGTGAAGCGCCACCAGCGTCAGACGCAGACGCAGGAAGCTGGCATCATCAACAAGGAAGCATCCATCCATCTGTCGAACGTCGCGATCGTCGCGAAAGACGGCAAGCCGACCCGCGTTGGCTTTTCCGTCGTCGACGGAAAGAAGGTGCGTGTAGCCAAGCGTACGGGAGATGTAATCGATGGCTGAGTCCAAGTACGAGCCGCGCCTCAAGGCGGAATACGTTTCCCGCATCCGCGGCGCGCTTCAGGAGAAGTTCTCCTACGCGAACGAAATGATGATCCCGAAGGTCGACAAGATCGTCATCAACATGGGCGTGGGTGAGGCAACTGCCGACTCCAAGAAGCCCACTGTTGCTGCAGCTGACCTGGCCGCTATCGCTGGTCAGAAGCCGGTCATCACCAAGGCCCGCAACTCTATCGCTGGCTTCAAGGTTCGCGAACATATGCCGATCGGCGCGAAGGTTACCCTGCGCGGCGCCCGCATGTACGAGTTCATGGATCGCCTGGTCAACATCGCGCTTCCGCGCGTTCGCGACTTCCGCGGCCTGAACCCGAAGTCCTTCGACGGCCGTGGCAACTTCGCCATGGGCCTCAAGGAGCACATTGTGTTCCCGGAGATCAACTACGACAAGGTTGATCAGATGTGGGGCATGGACATCATCGTTTGCACGACGGCTACCAACGACGACGAAGCTCGCGCTCTGCTCACAGAGTTCAACTTCCCGTTCCGTGCGTAACCGTAACGACGAGCGTTAAAAAGGAACTCCGATATGGCGAAAACCAGCGCAGTTGAAAAGAACAAGCGCCGCCGCAAGACAGTCGCCCAGCAGGCCGCTAAGCGCGCCGAGCTGAAGGCGATCATCATGAACCAGGAACTTCCGATCGAAGACCGGTTCAAGGCAACTATCAAGCTCGCTTCTCTGTCTCGCGATGGCTCGAAGACGCGTATCCGCAACCGTTGCGAAGTCACCGGTCGCCCGCGCGCTTTCTATCGTAAGCTTAAGATGTCGCGTATTGCACTTCGCGAACTCGGCAACCTCGGCAAGGTGCCGGGCGTCGTCAAGTCGAGCTGGTAAGGAGATCGTTAGATGACCATGACTGATCCCTTGGGCGATATGCTCACCCGTATCCGCAACGGCGCTTCCCGCCGCAAGTCGACCGTCTCGACGCCTGCCTCCCGGCTGCGCGCTCGCGTTCTCGACGTGCTGCAGGCTGAAGGCTACATCCGCGGCTACTCCCAGGTCGACTACGGCAACGGCAAGTCCGAGCTGGAAATCGAACTGAAGTACTACGAAGGCGCTTCCGTGATCCGTGAGATCGGCCGCGTCTCCAAGCCGGGCCGCCGAGTTTATGTCTCGGTTAAGTCCATTCCGCAGGTCGCGAACGGCCTCGGCATCACCATCCTTTCGACTCCGAAGGGCGTGATGGCCGATCACCAGGCTCGCGAACAGAACGTAGGCGGCGAGGTTCTTTGCTCGGTCTTCTAAGGCTGAGCAGAGATCTCCATAGCGAACAGACAGGATAAACAAATGTCTCGTATCGGTAAGAAGCCCGTTCAGGTTCCGGCAGGTGTAACGGCTTCGGTCGAAGGCCAGAAGGTTTCTGCTAAGGGCCCGAAGGGCGAGCTGTTCTTCGTCGCAAACGACGAAGTCAAGCTCGAACTCAAGGACAACGCTGTTTCGGTAACCCCGGCCAGCCAGACCAAGGATGCTCGTTCGAAGTGGGGCATGTCCCGCACGATGATCGAGAACATCTTCAAGGGTGTTAAGGACGGCTACGAGCGCAAGCTCGAAATCAACGGCGTCGGTTACCGCGCTGCCATGCAGGGCAAGAACCTGCAGCTGCAGCTCGGCTTCAGCCACGACGTTGTCTACGAAGCCCCCGAAGGCATCACCATTGCCGTGCCGAAGCCGACGGAAATCGTCGTCACCGGCATCAACAAGCAGCAGGTCGGTCAGGTTGCCGCGGAAATCCGCGAATACCGTGGTCCCGAGCCCTACAAGGGCAAAGGCGTCAAGTACGCCGAGGAACGGATCGTCCGCAAGGAAGGCAAGAAGAAGTAAGGACGAGCGATCATGGCTACCAGAAAAGAAGCACTCACCAAGCGTGCGAGCCGTGTTCGCCGCCAGATCAAGAAGGTCGCAAACGGCCGTCCGCGTCTGTCGGTTCACCGCTCGTCCAAGAACATCTACGTACAGGTCATCGACGACGTGGCCGGCCGCACGCTTGCTGCCGCTTCCACGCTCGACGTCGATCTGCGCAAGTCGCTGAAGACCGGTGCGGACGTTGCAGCAGCTGCTGCCGTCGGCAAACTGGTTGCAGAGCGCGCCTCCAAGGCTGGCGTGAAGGAAGTCGTGTTCGATCGCGGCGCCTTCATCTACCACGGCCGTATCAAGGCACTTGCTGAAGCTGCCCGCGAAGGCGGTCTGAGCTTCTAAGGAATTTCGCCCGGTCTGCCCGAGAGGGGAGGCCGGGCGAATTGCGGTTCTGCCGCATCTCCTCCGGTTATCCGGAATAATCGTGAACCTGCCGTTCCACCCGCAAAAGAAAAAGGACAAGGACAATGGCACAGGAAAGAAGAGGCCGCGAAGATCGTGCGCCTCGTGAAGAGCGCGATAGCGAATTCGTCGACAAGCTGGTCGCGATCAACCGCGTCGCCAAGGTCGTCAAGGGCGGCCGTCGCTTCGGTTTCGCTGCTCTCGTCGTCGTAGGCGACCAGAAGGGCCGCGTCGGCTTCGGCCATGGCAAGGCACGTGAAGTGCCGGAAGCCATCCGCAAGGCGACCGAAGCTGCAAAGCGCGAACTGATCTTCGTACCGCTGCGCGACGGCCGTACGCTGCATCACGACGTCAACGGCCGTCACGGCGCCGGCAAGGTTCTGCTGCGTGCCGCCAAGGCTGGTACCGGTATCATCGCCGGTGGCCCGATGCGTGCCGTATTCGAAACGCTCGGCGTTCATGACGTCGTTGCCAAGTCGACCGGTTCGTCGAACCCGTACAACATGATTCGTGCGACGTTTGACGCCCTCAAGCACCAGGTGCATCCGAAGGACATCGCAGCTCAGCGCGGCATGAAATATGCTACGCTGCAGGCTCGCCGTGCCGCTTCCGGCGTTGCATCGGAAGAATAAGAGGAGTCTGACCCATGGCTAAGGCTACGAAGAAGACTGAAGCAAAGACGATCACGGTCGAGCAGATCGGTTCGCCTATTCGCCGTCCGGCTATCCAGCGCGCAACGCTGGTCGGTCTGGGCCTCAACAAGATGCACCGGGTTCGCACGCTGGAAGATACCCCTTCCGTTCGTGGCATGATCCGGTCTGTCCAGCATCTCGTTCGCATCGTCGACGAGAAGTGAGACGGAGGGATTGACCATGAAACTGAATGAGATCAAGGACAACGAAGGCGCCTCCAAGGACCGTATCCGCGTAGGTCGCGGTATCGGCTCCGGCAAGGGCAAGACCGGTGGCCGCGGCGTCAAGGGTCAGAAGGCCCGTTCCGGCGTTGCCGTCAACGGCTTCGAAGGCGGTCAGATGCCAATCTACCGTCGTCTGCCGAAGCGTGGCTTCAACAACATCTTCGCATCTGAATACGTCACCGTTTCGCTCGGCCGTATCCAGACCGCGATCGATGCCAAGAAGCTCGATCCGAAGGCCACTGTTGATGCTGCCGCCCTCAAGGCTGCCGGCGTCATCCGTCGCGTCAAGGACGGCGTACGCGTGCTTTCCGGCGGTGAGCTGAAGGCCAAGGTTTCGATCGAAGTCGCCGGCGCCTCCAAGGCTGCCGTCGAGAAGATCGAAAAGGCCGGCGCATCGATCAAGCTGCTCGCAGCTGTCGAAACTGCCGCAGAGTAAAACGTTTAAAATCGCCCGGGGTGAGCTTCACACCGGGCGATTTTATGTCCATATGTGAGCCTCACGATCTGGCGGCCCCACCGGTAACCCTAAGGGGCGCTGATCACATGAAAACAGGGTGAGGCACCTGATTGCGTTCCGCAATCTCCCGCGCCCGGTTTTTTGAACCAGAATTTGCGAACGCTTTCCGGCCATGGCAACTCCCGCCGGCGGACGAGCGATCGGGCGGAGAAACGCATGGCGTCTGCAGCGGAACAACTGGCCTCCAATCTCAATTTTTCGACCTTCGCCAAGGCAGAGGATCTCAAGAAGCGGCTGTGGTTTACCCTCGCTGCTCTCCTCGTGTATCGCCTGGGCACCCATATCCCGCTTCCGGGTCTGAACCCTGAAGCCTATGCACAGGCCTTCCGCGGTCAGGCCGGCGGTATCCTCGGTCTCTTCAACATGTTTGCCGGTGGCGCCGTCGAGCGTATGGCGATCTTCGCGCTCGGCATCATGCCGTACATCTCCGCGTCGATCATCGTGCAGCTGATGACCTCCGTCGTGCCTTCGCTTGAGAATCTCAAGAAGGAAGGCGAGGCCGGCCGCAAGATCATCAACCAGTACACCCGCTACGGCACGGTGATTCTCGGCACGCTCCAGGCCTACGGCATCGCCGCCGGCCTCGAGAGCGGGCAGGGGATCGTGGTCGACCCGGGTTGGTTCTTCAAGCTTTCAACCGTGGTCACGCTGCTCGGCGGCACCATGTTCCTGATGTGGCTCGGTGAGCAGATCACCTCGCGCGGCATCGGCAACGGCATCTCGCTGATCATCTTCGCAGGTATCGCCGCCGGTCTTCCGTCCGCTCTCGCCAACACGATGGAACTCGGCCGTACCGGCGCACTGCCGACGGCACTGATTCTCACCGTCATCGTCGTTGCCATCGGCGTCATCGCGCTGATCGTCTTCGTCGAGCGTGCCCAGCGCCGCCTGTTGATCCAGTATCCGAAGCGCCAGGTCGGCAACCGCATGTTCCAGGGCGATACGTCGCACCTGCCGCTGAAGCTGAACACCTCGGGCGTCATCCCGGCGATCTTCGCCTCGTCGCTCCTGCTCCTGCCGGCAACCGCCGCAGGCTTCATGGACACCTCGCGCATGCCGGAATGGGGGACTGCGATCATCGCGTCGCTCGGCCACGGCCAGCCGCTGTTCATGGTCCTGTATGCGGCGCTGATCGGCTTCTTCGCCTTCTTCTACACGGCCATCGTCTTCAACCCGAAGGACACGGCCGACAACCTGAAGAAACACGGCGGCTTCATTCCGGGCATCCGTCCGGGTGAGCGTACCGCCGAGTATATTGACTATGTGCTGACCCGCATCACGGTTATCGGCGCGATCTACCTCGTCTTCGTCTGTGTCCTGCCAGAGTTCCTGATCGCCCGCACGGGCGTTCCATTAGCCCTTGGTGGTACTTCGCTTTTGATTGTTGTCAGTGTAACCCTCGATACGGTTGCGCAGATTCAGGGACATCTCATTGCGCAGCAGTATGAGGGTCTGATCAAGAAGTCGAAGCTGCGCGGAGGAAAGAGGGGACGATGAGACTGATACTTTTGGGACCGCCGGGCGCGGGTAAGGGAACCCAGGCCCAGCGGATCGTGGAGAAGCATGGCATTCCGCAGCTCTCCACAGGCGACATGCTGCGTGCGGCGGTTGCTGCCGAGACGGAAGTTGGCAAGCGTGCCAAGGCCGTCATGGATGCCGGCGATCTCGTTTCCGACGAGATCGTCAATGCGATCGTCTCCGAGCGCATCGATCAGCCCGATTGCGCCAATGGCTTTATCCTCGATGGATATCCGCGGACGCTCGTCCAGGCGGATGCCGTCGAAGCCATGCTCACGGAAAAGGGGCAGGCACTCGATGTCGCGATCGAGCTCGTCGTGGATGATGCCGCCATGGTCGGACGCATCCTGCGCCGTGCAGAGGAAGCCCGTGCCGCCGGCCAGCCGGTTCGCAAGGACGACAATGCGGAAGTCTATGCCGATCGCCTGCGTGCCTATTACAAGAGCACCGCGCCGCTGATCGGTTACTACCATGCCAAAGGCAAGCTGAAGAGCATCGACGGCATGGCCGAGATGGACAAGGTGACAGTCGAGATCGAAAAGATTCTCGGCGGCCTTTGAAATCGATCTCCTCAAGAGGGGATTGGATCGGGCCTGTCACAGGCCTGTTAAAGAATCTCGGGCTCGGCAGTTGCATTTGACAGCTGATTCCGTTAAACACCGCGCCAACTCGCGACAGACTTGAGCGATTGGCGCGGACATCCGCAAGGGTATCCGGGGCCGATCGTTTTGATTTGTCTCGTTTGGTGTTGTTGAACTGGTGGCCTTGATCGGGCCGCTATCATGGAAGAAGTACCGCTTGCCGGATGGCAACCGGAACGCAAGGAGAATAGACGTGGCACGTATCGCTGGCGTCAACATCCCGACTGCGAAGCGCGTTGTTATCGCGCTGACCTACATTCACGGGATCGGCCCGAAGTTTGCGCAGGAAATCATGGACAAGGTCGGTCTTCCGGCTGAAAAGCGCGTCCATCAGCTCACGGACTCTGAAATCCTTCAGATCCGCGAAACCATCGACCGCGACTACGCTGTCGAAGGCGATCTTCGTCGCGAGACCGCGATGAACATCAAGCGTCTCATGGACCTCGGTTGCTACCGTGGTCTGCGTCACCGTCGTGGCCTTCCGGTCCGCGGTCAGCGCACGCACACCAACGCTCGTACCCGCAAGGGTCCGGCCAAGGCGATCGCCGGTAAGAAGAAGTAATTTTGGATGGACGTCGCGAGCGGGCAGGGTTCTGTCCGCTTTATCGTGACGCTTCGTTCCAAGGTGGAGCCGCTGGAATTACGGCGGTGCAGAGATCAACGAAAGGGATACTATGGCCAAGGAAGCCACCCGCGTTCGTCGTCGCGAACGCAAGAATATCACGTCGGGCGTTGCCCACGTCAATTCTACCTTCAACAACACCATGATCACCATCACCGACGCGCAGGGCAATGCTATTGCCTGGTCGTCCGCCGGTGCAAAGGGCTTCAAGGGTTCGCGTAAGTCGACCCCGTTCGCCGCCCAGATCGCTGCTGAAGACTGCGCCAAGAAGGCTCAGGAGCACGGCATGAAGTCGCTTGAAGTCGAAGTTTGCGGTCCGGGTTCCGGTCGTGAATCGGCACTTCGCGCTCTCCAGGCTGCCGGCTTCATGATCACCTCGATCCGCGACGTCACGCCGATCCCGCACAACGGCTGCCGCCCGCGCAAGAAGCGCCGCGTCTAATGGACGTATTGGGGTTCGCTTTTTTAGCGATCCTTATCTGAACTCGGGGAATAGCCGCTTCGCCTCCTGAAAGAGTCGAGGCGGCTTTCACCGTATCGCCGGAAGGCTATTTCCGGTGTTCCTCGTGCTCGGTTACCACGATTGGATGGTGGTAACGAACGGAAGGTAGTAGGTCATGATCCAGAAGAACTGGCAGGAACTGATTAAGCCGAACAAGGTAGAGTTCACCTCGTCCGGTCGTACCAAGGCAACCCTGGTTGCCGAACCCCTCGAGCGCGGCTTCGGCCTGACGCTCGGCAACGCGCTGCGTCGCGTTCTCTTGTCGTCGCTTCGCGGTGCTGCCGTCACGGCAGTCCAGATCGACGGCGTTCTGCACGAGTTCTCCTCCATCCCGGGCGTCCGGGAAGATGTGACGGACATCGTGCTGAACATCAAGGAAATCGCCATCAAGATGGACGGCGATGATCCGAAGCGCATGGTCGTGCGCAAGCAGGGCCCGGGCTCTGTCACCGCCGGAGACATCCAGACGGTTGGCGACATCGAGATCCTGAACCCCGACCACGTGATCTGCACGCTCGACGAGGGCGCCGAGATCCGCATGGAATTCACGGTCAACAACGGCAAGGGCTACGTCCCGGCCGAGCGTAACCGTGCAGAGGATGCCCCGATCGGTCTCATCCCGGTCGACAGCCTCTACTCGCCGGTCAAGAAAGTGTCCTACAAGGTGGAAAACACCCGTGAAGGTCAGGTTCTCGACTACGACAAGCTGACCATGACCATCGAAACCGATGGTTCGGTCACGGGTGAAGACGCCGTAGCCTTCGCCGCCCGCATTCTTCAGGACCAGCTGTCGGTCTTCGTCAACTTCGACGAGCCGCAGAAGGAACAGGAAGAGGAATCCGTCACCGAACTCGCGTTCAACCCGGCACTCCTCAAGAAGGTCGACGAACTGGAACTGTCAGTCCGTTCGGCCAACTGCCTGAAGAACGACAACATCGTTTATATCGGCGACCTCATCCAGAAGACCGAGGCGGAAATGCTGCGCACTCCGAATTTCGGTCGCAAGTCGCTGAACGAGATCAAGGAAGTTCTGGCATCCATGGGCCTCCATCTTGGTATGGAAGTTCCTGCATGGCCGCCGGAAAACATCGAAGATCTCGCTAAGCGTTACGAAGACCAATACTAACAGAATCAGACTGCAGGCGAATGCCTGCAAGTGAAGGAGACCAGACATGCGCCACGCAAAAGCAGGCCGCAAGCTTAACCGCACCGCAAGCCACCGTAAGGCTATGTTCACCAACATGGCCGCATCGCTCATCACCCATGAGCAGATCGTAACCACCCTGCCGAAGGCGAAGGAAATTCGTCCGATCGTCGAAAAGCTCGTCACCCTCGGCAAGCGCGGCGATCTGCACGCTCGTCGTCAGGCGATCTCGCAGGTTCAGGACCAGGACGCTGTTCGCAAGCTGTTCGACGTCATCGCTTCGCGTTACGCAACCCGCAACGGCGGCTACCTGCGTATCATGAAGGCTGGCTACCGCCAGGGCGACAACGCTCCGATGGCCGTCATCGAGTTCGTTGAGCGCGACGTCGACGCCAAGGGCAAGGCCGACAAGGCTCGCGTTGCTGCTGAGGCAGAAGCTGCCGAAGCCGCTTAATTCGATCTTCGATCGAAGATTTTTCAAAAGGCCGGGTGGAAACGCCCGGCCTTTTTGCGTCGAGCCGAGGTAAGCACATGATCGCACGCGAAACATTTTCAAAGCGGATCGGTCGCGGCCTGGCGGTGCTGGCCGTGATTGCCGCCGGCCTCGCGCTTCGCCGTTTCGGCTACGAGATCGGCCTACCATTCACCATGGTCAAATATGGTGGCTCCATCCTCTGGGGCAGCATGGTCTTCCTGCTCGTCGGCATGCTCACCGGCTCTGCCAGGATCGCCTTGGTGGCCTCTGGCGCAATGGCCATTGCCTTGGCGGTCGAGCTCTCGCGCCTCTATCATACGCCTGAATTGGACGCCTTTCGGCTGACGACCGCAGGCAAGCTCCTGCTTGGCCGCGTCTTCTCGCTCTGGAATATACTGGCCTATGCCACGGGCATTGCCGGCGCTGCGGTCGTCGAGGCGAGCTTGCTTAATCGGGCACGTGGATCTGTTGCTTGATGTGCTTGAGATGGGCGACGATGGTGAAGGTCATGATCACCAGCAGCGACCACGAGCTCCATTTGCCGATATGCACCGTCGACCAGGCGCCGAGCTGGTTCGGATAGGACCAGATGCCGAAGAAGGTGGAGATGTTTTCCGCCAGCCAGATGAAGAAGCCGATCAGCACGAAGGCGAGAAGCAGCGGCATCTTGCGGTCGCGGTCATAGGGCCGGAAGGTGACGGTGGTGCGGGCATAGAGGCCGAGCGCGCAGGCGGCGATATACCAGCGATAGTCGCCGATGAAGTGATGGGTGAAGAAGTTGGCGTAGATCGCAAGTGCGACCAGCGTCGCCATCCAGTAGCTCGGATGGTGGTGGATGCGCAGGTCGAAAAGCCGCCACGCCTGGATGATGTAGCTGCCGACGGCGGCATACATGAAGCCCGAAAACAGCGGTACGCCGAACAGCTTCGTATAGGCGAAATCCGGATAGGACCATGAACCGATGGCGCCGGACGTCTTGAACACTTCCAGCGCGAAGCCGACAATATGGAACAGGCCGATCGCCTTTGCCTCGTCCCAGGTCTCGAGCCTGCTCCAGATCATGAAGAGCTGGATGGCAAGCGCGATGACCAAAAGGACATCATAGCGGGGCAGGCCGAACAGCCCGGCCTTCGGCACGAGGAAGATCGAGACGAAGAAGAGGCCGGCAAACAGGCAGGCCCGCGCCTCCTTGAAGCCGAAGTATAGAAACTCGACGATGAAGCGCGCGAAGCCCCGCAGCTCTCCCCAGGGGCGCAGGTCGCAGAGGTAGAAGTCGAGAAACGAAAGGCGGCCGCTCTGCGCTGTCGTACCCGTGCTCATGTCTTCATCCCGTTGAAGCCCAGAATGGAACCTTCGAATCGGCAGAAGTCAAGGCGCGGGGTACGGCTTTCCCTGCTCCAACACAGGCTGGACGCGCTGACTGCTCACGCTATGATGGACCGGATGGTCAGCTGGAGGAGCGCGCACCATGTCCGGAAAAATAGGCGCCGGGACGGCGGAGCCGAAGCTGCTGTCGGGCGGCAATCCGCAGATCCCGAAAGGTTATGGCGACGAACCGGTGCAGGCCTATATCGCCGCCATGCCCGGATGGAAGAGTGAGGTGGGACGCAAGCTCGACGCGCTGATCGAGAAGGCGGTGCCCGATGCAGCCAAGGCGGTGAAATGGAATACGCCGCTCTACGGCATCGAAGGGCAGGGCTGGTTTCTCGGCGTCCATTGCTTCGCCAGATATGTGAAGCTTACCTTCTTCCGCGGCGCCTCGCTCTATCCAGTCCCGCCGGGCGAATCGAAGACTGCCGAGACCCGCTATCTCAACATCCATGAGAGCGACACCTGGGAAGAGGCGCAACTCGAAAGCTGGATCCGGCAGGCAAGCCTGCTGCCCGGCGAAAAGCTCTGATGGCGGACCATGCGATGACTAAAGACGGAGCCGCCGCAGACAAGGCTCCTTCCGAACTGATCGACCAGCGCATCGTCGAGCTGGGCGACTGGCGCGGCGAGATGCTCGCCCATGTCCGTGCACTGATAAAGCAGGCCATCCCCGACATTGTCGAAGAATGGAAATGGCGCGGTGTACCGGTTTGGGAAAAGGACGGCATCATCTGCACCGGCGAGACCTACAAGGCGGTCGTCAAGCTGACCTTTGCGAAGGGTGCGTCGGTCGAGGATCCGACAGGCCTCTTCAACGCCAGCCTCGACGGCAATATGCGCCGGGCGATCGATCTCAAGGAGGGGGATCGGATTGACGACGAGGCCTTTGTGGCATTGGTGGAGAGGGCCGCCGCGCTCAATCTCGCGAAGAGCAAGCAGACGAAGCGGAAATAGCGGAATTGGGCCTTTGGGGGTGGGCAGACCAGCGCCCCTAGCCGATCTCCCCCCTTGTGGGGGAGATGCCCGGCAGGGCAGAGGGGGGTGTCCGCATACTCCTCGCAAATTGAGTTCGCGGCGCCACCCCCTCTGTCACTTTCGTGACATCTCCCCCACAAGGGGGGAGAACAAAGGCGCTCCCACTTCCTCATTGCCATCCCCCATTTTTTTAGCGACAATTCACCCATGGCATTTGGTTGGAGGAGCCCGATGCACGAGCATGTTTCCCACGCCGATCAGGTCTATGCCTCGGCGCAGTCTCTCGTCGCCAGTTCGGCGGTCGTCGCGTCGTGGCGACGCTGCATGACCATGCACCATCTGGCGCCTGAGGAGAGGCGCCTCCCGGTGCGGCTGACCGAGGACGAACTTCGCCGTGCCCGCGAGCGATCCGGCGCGCTTGTCGCCCATGCCGCGGAAGAGCTCGACCGCCTTTTCCTGATTGCCGGCAAGGCAGGCTGCTGTATCCTGATGACCGACAGGGAGGGCATCGCGCTTGACCGCCGCGGGGTTGCCGGCGACGACAAGGACTTTCACGATCTCGGCCTCTGGACCGGGGCGGTCTGGACCGAGGCCAGCATCGGCACCAACGGTGTCGGCACGGCGCCAATCCGCGATCACCGCGGCCAGCTTGTCGGTGCGCTCGACGTTTCGACCTGCCGCGACGATGCGAGCGACGGCATCGTCGCCATTCTCGCCCAGACGGTGCGCGAGGCTGCCGGCCGCATCGAGTTTAACCTCTTCCGCAGCGCCTATGCCGGCGCCCGCTTCGTCATGGTGCCGAATGACCTCGTTTCCACGATCGGACTTCTGGCCGTCGATCGCAACGACATGGTGCTCGGCGCCACACGCGCTGCCCGGATGGCGCTGAAACTGGACGACCAGCGGATCGAGGCCGGGATTCCCGCCTCAGACCTATTGAACGAAAAGAGCGAGGCATCACTGGATGAGGCCGAAAGGGCGATGCTGTTGCGCGTCCTGTCGCGCACCAGCGGCAATGTCTCGCAGGCGGCTGCAGCGCTTGGCGTCAGTCGTTCCACGCTCCACCGCAAGATGAAGCGCTTCGGCCTCCATTGATGCCATGATGTGTCGCAGACTTGCTACAGAGTGCGCCGCGGTATCATAGACCCGCCCTGTTTTCGGCAACCGATATGATCAGATTTCTCCCATCGGGTTCGCTCGAACCTGCTCATCAAGGGAGGATGACATGCTGCACCAGAAAATCGTCGAGTCGCCGTTCAAGCTGAAATACGGCAACTATATCGGCGGCGAATGGCGGGAGCCGATCAGCGGCAAATATTTCGACAACATCACCCCGGTCACCGGTGGCAAGCTCTGCGAAATTCCGCGCTCCGACGAAAAGGACATCAACGCCGCGCTCGACGCAGCCCATGCTGCAAAGGACAAATGGGGCCGCACGGCACCCGCCGAGCGCTCCAACATCCTGATGAAGATCGCCCAGCGTATGGAGGACAAGCTGGAGGTTCTCGCCCAGGCCGAGACCTGGGACAACGGCAAGCCGATCCGTGAGACGATGGCTGCAGACATTCCGCTTGCCATCGACCACTTTCGCTATTTCGCCTCCTGCATCCGCGCCCAGGAAGGCTCGATCGGCGAGATCGACAACGATACCGTCGCCTACCACTTCCATGAGCCGCTCGGCGTCGTCGGCCAGATCATCCCGTGGAACTTCCCGATCCTGATGGCCGCCTGGAAGCTTGCCCCGGCACTCGCCGCCGGCAACTGCGTCGTCATCAAGCCGGCCGAACAGACACCCGCATCGCTGCTCGTCTGGGCCGAGATCATCGGCGACCTCCTACCTCCTGGCGTGCTCAACATCGTCAACGGCTTCGGCCTTGAAGCCGGCAAGCCGCTCGCCTCGTCGAACCGCATCGCCAAGATCGCCTTCACCGGCGAGACGACGACGGGCCGGCTGATCATGCAATATGCCAGCCAGAACCTAATTCCGGTCACGCTGGAACTCGGCGGCAAGTCGCCCAACATCTTCTTCGCCGACGTCGCCAATGAAGACGACGACTTTTTCGACAAGGCGCTCGAAGGTTTTGCGATGTTCGCGCTGAACCAGGGCGAGGTCTGCACATGCCCAAGCCGTGCGCTGGTGCATGAAAGCATCTACGACCGGTTCATGGAAAAGGCAGTCAAGCGCGTCCAGGCGATCAAGCAGGGCAATCCGCTTGATGCGGAAACGATGATCGGCGCCCAGGCCTCCACCGAACAGATGGAAAAGATCCTCGCCTATCTCGATATCGGCCGCCAAGAAGGTGCCGAAGTGCTGACCGGCGGTGCCCGCAACGATCTCGGCGGCGAGCTTTCCGAGGGCTATTACATCCAGCCGACCATCTTCAAGGGCCACAACAAGATGCGCGTCTTCCAGGAGGAAATCTTCGGGCCGGTGGTCTCGGTGACGACCTTCAAGGACGATGCGGAAGCGCTATCTATCGCCAATGACACGCTCTACGGCCTCGGCGCCGGTGTCTGGACCCGCGATGGCAACCGTGCCTACCGCTTCGGCCGCGAGATCCAGGCGGGCCGCGTCTGGACCAATTGCTACCATGCCTATCCGGCCCACGCGGCCTTCGGCGGCTACAAGCAGTCCGGCATCGGTCGCGAGACCCACAAGATGATGCTCGACCACTATCAGCAGACCAAGAACATGCTGGTCAGCTACAGCCCGAAGAAGCTCGGCTTCTTCTGAGACGATCGGCCTGAATTCGCCCTGCCGGGCTGCAAATGGCGCCTTCTGCGCTTCCGGTGCTCATGGACTTCAAGTCCACTCCGCTCCGGTTCTCGAAGTCACCATTTTCGCCACGGCAGGACGAATTCCGGGCTTAATCGCCGGCAACCGCGCGCGAAACGAGAGGACTATCTCGCTTTGACGCTGGTGAGAGACGGAAACCTCGCGACACGGTTCCTTCTCCCCGTCAGAACGGAGAGAAGGTGGCGGCAGCCGGATGAGGGGCAGTTTTCAAGCTCTCTTCACCCAGAAAGGACCACCATGGACACCACCATCAACGGCGAACCGCGCGTCACCGCCACGGATGCCGCACTCTCGCTCATCGCCGAAATCCAAGAGGACTATCCCGACATCCTGTTCCACCAGTCCGGCGGCTGTTGCGACGGCTCGTCGCCCATGTGCTATCCGGCCGATGATTTCATCGTCGGTGACCAGGATGTCAGGCTCGGCGAAATCGGCGGCGTGCCGGTCTATATCAGCGGCAGCCAGTTCGAAGCCTGGAAGCACACCCAGCTGATCATCGATGTCGTGCCGGGGCGGGGAGGCATGTTCTCGCTCGATAACGGCCGGGAAAAACGCTTCCTCACCCGTTCGCGCCTCTTCGGCGGCGGGGAAGCCTGCGCCATACCGGGCGTCGCCTGACAGCCTATCGGCCGGCGGCGCGAACCGGCTGCCCGTTGCGTGACCGCTTCCAGGTCAGGATCGGCCGGCGCACGAAGCGGTAGGCGACGAGAAGCGCGATCAGTGCGACATGGATAAACGGCCCTGCTGTCACCGACTTGACGGCGAGCACGTAATGAAACGCCCCCGCGACCGCGATCAGATAGATCAGCTTGTGAAGCTTTACCCAGCCCTGACCGAGCTTGAGGATTGACCAGTTGTTCGATGTCACCGCAAGGGGAATAAGGCAGAGCAGCGCCGCAAAGCCGATGGTGATATAGGGCCGCCGCGCGATATCCCCGCCGACCGCGCCGAAATTCAGCTGCAGGTCGAGCAGCAGATAGACCGAAAAATGCATCGCCACGTAATAGAAGGCGAGCAGGCCGAGCGCCCGCCGGTAGCGCACCCAGTTGATGCCGAAGAGGTCGCGCAGTGGCGTGATCGCCAGCGTCGCGATGATCAGCCGAAGCGCCCATATGCCGAGCAGGTGCTCGAATGTCTTGACCGGATTGAAGCCGAGGCACCCGGTTGCCGCCTGATAGAAATACCAGGCCGCTGGACAGAGGCCGATGACGTAAAGCGCCCAGATGCTGGCGGCGTGATATTTGCGGGGCAGGGCGGGAAGAAAAGCCATGCTCAATAATTCGCCTTCAGGTCCATGCCGGCATAGAGGCTGGCCACCTCGTCCGCGTAACCGTTGAACGGCAGCGTATCGACCCGTTTGGTGCCGAAGAACCCGCCTTCGCCGATCCGCTGCTCGGTCGCCTGGCTCCAGCGCGGATGATCGACCGCCGGATTGACGTTGGAGTAGAAGCCGTATTCGCGGGCATTGGAATTTTTCCAAGTCGTTTGTGGTTGCTCTTCCACGAGCTTGATCTTGACGATCGACTTGATGCCCTTGAACCCATATTTCCACGGCACGACCAGCCGGATCGGCGCACCGTTCTGGTTCGGCAGCGTTTCGCCGTAAAGCCCGACGGCCAGGATCGTCAGCGGATGCCGCGCCTCGTCCATCCTCAGGCCCTCGACATAAGGCCAGGGCAAGGCCTGGAAGAGACCGCCTTGACCCGGCATTTCCTCCGGCCGCACGACCGTTTCGAAAGCCACGTATTTGGCGCTGCCGAGCGGATCGACCTTGTCAAGAATGGCCGACAGCGGAAAGCCGATCCACGGGATCACCATCGACCAGCCCTCGACACAGCGCATCCGGTAGGTGCGCTCCTCGAGCTTCATCTTCATGATCTCGTCGAGACCGAATTCCTTCGGCTTGCCGACAAGCCCTTCCACCTTCACCGACCACGGGGTCGGCTTGAAGGCGCCGGAATTCTGCGACGGATCTTCCTTGCCGACGCCGAACTCGTAAAAATTGTTATAGGTGGTGATCGCTTCTTTCGGCGTCAGCTTCTCATTCAGCTTGTAGGGGCCAGGCTGCGCGGTGAGTGGCGCCGCCAGCGCCTCGCCGCCGAAGGTGAGGCCAATGCCGGCAGCCGCGGCGGCGCCGATGAAGTTCCTGCGCGACATATAGATGGTCTTGGGCGTGATTTCCGAGGCTGCGATCTGCGGCGGACGGTAGGCGGGCATGACGAGCTCTCCTCAGGCAACGTGCCTTTACATATGCTTATACGTAATCCCAAAGCCTGCGGTTTCACAGCCATGCAAATATTGTAGGAAGCCACGTTTGCGTGAAACGCGTCGAACGGTTTTTGCGCCTGCCTCTTGGAACGCGCGGCCCCAGTTCTCATTTATCGCATGCACGGCCTTCACTGACGACTTGGCCATATGGAGGGTTGGAATGGCGACGAAAACTTGGGATGCCGCCAGCGAGCGTTTCATCAAGGATGATCTTGATCATGTCGAAAAGCTCAGGCGCCTGCGCCGTCTGAACGGCATCGCCCGCTTGATGGATACCGCGATCCGCATTCCCGGCACCGGCATCCGTTTCGGTGCCGATTCCATCTTCGGCCTGATTCCGGTGGTCGGCGATGCCGGCGGCGCACTGGTCGGCCTTTATATCGTCAACGAGGCGCGCCGCATGGGCGTGCCGCCTAACAAGCTCGTCCAAATGCTCGGCAATATCGCCGCCGACGGCGTGGTCGGCAGCATCCCCGTCGCCGGCGACCTGTTCGACCTTTTCTTCAAATCCCACCGCCGCAACCTCGATATCATCCTCCAGCATTTCGATGTGCGGGCGGAGGAGTTGCGGAACGCGCGGTAGTAATTAGGTCGATATAGCGCGAGCCAAACAAGCTCTCCTCATTCCTGTGCTTGTCACAGGAATCCAGTCAGCCCAAGTCCTTGGGCTGAAAAGACTCCTCTCGCCGCGCGGACGCGCGTCGGCTGGATCCCTGTGACAAGCACAGGAATGAGGGAGGGTGGGATTGGCCGTTCGTGCAGAATGATTCCGAGGCATTACCCGATCAACGCGGGAGCACGCAGGCCTTTTACAGCCGATTTTGCCGAAACCCGCTTGATGCGAACCGTACCGTACCGTACTGTTTCGGCTTGAACCGGCAGTGACAGCATCCGGCAGTTGGTTTAGGACATATCCAAAAATAGGCTTTTTGCGCCTCTCTCCGGAAGCGGATAGAATGCCGGCCTGAATTTTGAGCGAGGAAATACCCATGCCCGTCTATCGTTCGAGAACCACGACCCACGGCCGCAACATGGCCGGCGCGCGCGGCCTTTGGCGCGCCACCGGCATGAAGGACGGCGATTTCGGCAAGCCGATCATCGCGGTCGTCAATTCCTTCACCCAGTTCGTGCCCGGTCACGTCCACCTGAAGGATCTCGGCCAGCTCGTCGCCCGCGAGATCGAGGCGGCCGGCGGTGTGGCCAAGGAATTCAACACGATCGCCGTCGACGACGGCATCGCCATGGGCCATGACGGCATGCTCTATTCGCTGCCGTCGCGCGAAATCATTGCCGACTCGGTCGAATACATGGTCAACGCGCACTGCGCCGATGCCATGGTCTGCATATCCAACTGCGATAAGATCACCCCCGGCATGCTGAATGCCGCGATGCGCCTCAACATCCCGGCCGTCTTCGTCTCCGGCGGCCCGATGGAAGCCGGCAAGGCGACAGTTCACGGCAAGAAGGTCGCGCTCGACCTCGTCGACGCCATGGTGGCCGCTGCCGACGAGAGCTATACCGACGAGGAAGTCGAGACGATCGAGCGTTCCGCCTGTCCCACCTGCGGCTCGTGCTCCGGCATGTTTACCGCCAATTCGATGAACTGCCTGACCGAGGCGCTCGGCCTGTCGCTGCCCGGCAACGGCTCGACACTCGCCACCCATTCGGACCGCAAACGCCTGTTCGTCGAGGCCGGCCACCTGATCGTCGATCTCGCTCGTCGTCATTACGAGCAGGACGACATGACTGTCCTGCCGCGCAACATCGCCACCAAGCAGGCTTTTGAGAACGCCATGTCGCTCGATATCGCCATGGGCGGCTCCACCAACACCGTTCTGCACATCCTGGCGGCTGCCTATGAAGGTGGCATCGACTTCTCGATGGAAGATATCGACGCGCTGTCGCGCCGTGTTCCCTGCCTGTCCAAGGTCGCGCCGGCCAAGCAGGACGTCCATATGGAAGACGTCCACCGCGCCGGTGGCATCATGCGCATCCTCGGCGAGCTCGATCGCGGCGGCCTGATCAACCGCGATTGCTATACCGTTCACGAGACGACGCTGGGCGACGCCATCGACCGCTGGGATATCACCCGCACCAATTCCGAAACCGTCCGCGAGTTCTTCAAGGCAGCCCCCGGCGGCGTGCCGACCCAGGTCGCCTTCTCCCAGTCCTCGCGCTGGGAAGAGCTGGATACGGACAGCGAAAAGGGCGTCATCCGCTCGGTCGAAAAGCCGTTCTCCAAGGATGGCGGCTTGGCCGTGCTTTACGGCAACATCGCGCTCGACGGCTGCATCGTGAAGACCGCCGGCGTCGATGAATCGATCCTCAAATTCACCGGTCCCGCCCGCGTCTTCGAAAGCCAGGACGCTTCGGTCAAGGCGATCCTCTCCAACGAGGTCAAGGCCGGCGACGTCGTGGTCATCCGCTACGAAGGCCCGAAGGGCGGCCCGGGCATGCAGGAAATGCTCTATCCGACGAGCTACCTGAAGTCGAAGGGTCTCGGCAAGGCCTGCGCTCTGGTCACCGACGGCCGATTCTCGGGCGGCACGTCCGGCCTGTCCATCGGCCACGCTTCTCCGGAAGCGGCCCAGGGCGGTGCCATCGGCCTCGTTCAGGAAGGCGACCTGATCGAGATCGACATCCCGAACCGCACGATCAACCTCAAGGTCTCCGACGCCGATCTCGCCGCCCGCCGCCACGAGCAGGAAGCCCTCGGCTGGAAACCGGCCGCCCCGCGCAAGCGCAATGTCACGACCGCGCTCAAGGCCTATGCCGCATTTGCGGCGTCTGCCGACAAGGGCGCGGTGCGGATCCTGCCGGAATAGGCCTGACCGCCATCGGATACATCGTCAAAGCCCTGCCCGGTTTCCCTGGCGGGGCTTTGTGTTATTCTGCCGCCGTCAGCATCTTGAACGATGGCCATGTCCGAGCTTCATCGCATCACATTCGATCCGCAGATTTCCTCCGGCCGTCCGACCATCCGCGGGATGCGCATTCGGGTAAAGGACATCCTCGAGCTTCTCGCAGCAGGTGCGAGCCATGAGGAAATTCTGGAGGATTACCCCGCGCTCGAAACCGCTGACATCAGCGCAGCGCTTGAATATGCGGCACGCCAGAGCGACCACATCGTCTTGCACATTGCCTGATGCGCTTCCTCCTCGAAGTTTTTTTGGGAGGGAAAGCAAGCGTTCCGATGCCGATCTTACAGTGGGCGGCTTAACCCCTCATACGCCTCGTTGAGCTGCTTCATCCGTTCCTCGTAGGCGCCGGTCAGACAGGCCGCATCGCCGCCGCAGGCCTGGCGCTTCTTCAGCCAGGCGCTCTGTTCCTCGCGCAGCTTGTCGCGATTGCCCATGGCGAGCAGGCTGGTCAGGATGTCGAAAGTAGTCACCATCTTCACGTCGGCATCGTTGAGCACACGTGTGTCGCAGATCACCTTCTCGTCGGGCGCCAGATCGGTCCGCTCGCAGTCGAAGCTCGCAGCCGCTGCCGGGGTGGCGAGATTGGGCGCCAGAAGAGTGGTCGCGAGAGTGCCCGAAAGCAGAATTGCGGCGAGTTTCGATGTCATGGCCTGTGCTCCTGATGCCTTGGCAGGGCCGACAGGACAGATCCGCTAGAATGCGTCCTTGAGGCTCCAGATGACGAAGATGATGCAGGCGAGCCAGATGGCAAGGATGACGGCGAGGCCGGTCCGGCTGACGGGGCGGCCGGAACGCTGTTCGGCCTGGAGCCGGAATTCGTCCATCAGCGGGCCGGGCACGAGCCGGATCGCCCAGAGGATGCCGAGCGGCACGATGAGTAGGTCGTCGAGATAACCGAGTATCGGGATGAAATCCGGGATGAGATCGACAGGAGACAGCGCATAGGCCGCGACCGCCCCAGCCACCAGCTTGGCGCCAAGCGGCACTCGGCGATCACGCGCGGCGATCCAAAGCGCCACCACATCCCGCTTGAGCGCCTTCGCCCATCTCTTCGCCTTTTCAAGCATGTTCTTTCCCAGCCTGCCTCTGATACCCATATAGACGAACGACCGGTCGTTTCGTCTGGTTTCGGCCATCTTTATTTTCCAGCCTGCGGCGCTAAAACGCCATTTGGAATTCTATCATGAGGAATCGAATGTTCAGCCTGCTCAGACACGTGTCGGTCGGTCTCTTTGCTCTGGCGGTGGTATGTCCCGTCGGCGCTCACGCGCAAGATACGAAAACGGTTCCGCAGAGCCGCCAGGAAATGCAGCTCTCCTTCTCGCCGCTGGTCAAGCAGACCGCCGGTGCCGTGGTGAATGTCTATGCCGAACGCGTCGTGCAGCGGCCGAGCATGTATACCGGCGACCCCTTCTTCGATCAGTTCTTCGGCCAGCGCATGCCGAACCGTTCGGAAAAGCAGTCGTCGCTCGGCTCGGGCGTGATCCTCTCCCATGACGGTCTCGTGGTCACCAACAACCACGTCATCAACGGCGCCGACGACATCAAGATTGCGCTGGCCGACGGACGCGAGTTTCCCTGCGAACTGGTGCTGAAGGACGAGACGGTCGATCTCGCGGTGCTGCGCATCAAGAGCAAGGAGGATTTTCCGGTTCTGGCGATCGGTGATTCCGACCGCACCGAGGTGGGCGATCTCGTCCTTGCCATCGGCAACCCGTTCGGCGTCGGCCAGACGGTGACGAGCGGCATCGTCTCGGCGCTTGCCCGCAACCAGGTCAATAGCGGCGATTTCGGCTTCTTCATCCAGACCGATGCCTCGATCAATCCCGGCAATTCCGGCGGCGCGCTGATGAACATGAACGGCGAGCTGATCGGCATCAACACCGCGATCTTCTCCCGCGGCGGCGGCTCCAACGGCGTCGGCTTCGCAATCCCCGCCAATCTCGTGAAAGTCTTCCTGGCGGCCGCTGCCGAAGGCAAGACCACCTTCGAGCGTCCCTTCGTCGGCGCGACCTTCGAGCCGGTCACGTCCGATGTCGCCGAAGCGCTCGGCCTGAAGGCCGCCCGCGGCGCGCTTGTCGTGCGTACCGTCGAAGGCGGCCCGGCCGACAAGGCCGGCTTGAAGCCGGGCGAGGTGGTCACCGCCGTCAACGGCATCGCCGTCGAACATCCCGATGCGCTCGGTTATCGTCTGACGACGGCCGGCCTCGGCAAGCAGGCGGAACTGACGGTGCAGACAGCCGACGGCTCCCGGGAAATGACGCTTGCGCTCAACACTGCCCCCGAGACGACCCCGCGCGACGAGCGCCTCATCGAAGGCCGCAATCCCTTCGCCGGCCTGCATATCGCCAATCTCTCGCCCAAGCTCGCGACCGAACTCCGTGTTCCGGCCGAAAAGACCGGCGTCATCGTCACCGATGTCTCGCGCGGATCGCCGTCGGCACGCCTCGGCTTCCAGCCCAATGACATCATCGTCGCCATCAACGGCAGCCCGGTGAACACGACGAAGACGATGGAAGGCATGATGGACGAGGACCCGGGCTTCTGGCGCGTCGAAATCGAGCGCAACGGCCAGCGTATCCGGCAATTCTTCCGATGAGCAGCGATCTCTTTTCTCCCCGTGTCCCTGATAATGTCGCCAGCCGGAGACCTCTGGCGGATCGGCTCCGGCCGACTTCGCTTGCCGAGGTGTCCGGCCAGCCGCATCTGACCGGGGAGGACGGAGCGCTGCGCCGGATGATTGCGTCGGGCACGCTCGGCTCGATGATCTTCTGGGGGCCGCCGGGCACCGGCAAGACCACGGTGGCGCGGCTGCTATCCGGCGAGACGGGACTTGCCTTCGAGCAGATCTCGGCGATCTTTTCCGGCGTCGCCGACCTGAAGAAGGTCTTTGAGGGCGCGAAACTGCGCCGCATGGACGGCCGACAGACGCTGCTCTTCGTCGACGAGATCCATCGCTTCAATCGTGCCCAGCAGGATAGTTTTCTGCCGGTCATGGAGGACGGGACAATCATTCTCGTCGGCGCGACCACCGAAAACCCCAGTTTCGAACTCAACGCCGCTCTTCTCTCCCGCGCCCGCGTCCTGACCTTCCGGTCGCATGACGAGGAGAGCCTGGAAGAGCTCCTGAAGCGCGCCGAGCAGGTCGAGGACAAGCCGCTGCCGCTCGATGCGGATGCAAGGGCCGCGCTGCTTCGCATGGCCGATGGCGACGGCCGGGCAGTGCTGACGCTGGCGGAAGAGGTCTGGCGCGCGGCGAGGGAAGGCGAGGTCTTCGATACGGTGGGTCTCACCGAGATCGTCCAGCGCCGCGCTCCCGTCTATGACAAGGCGCAGGACGGCCACTACAATCTCATCTCGGCGCTGCATAAGTCGGTGCGCGGATCGGATCCCGATGCGGCGCTCTACTATCTGGCCCGCATGTTCGATGCCGGTGAGGATCCGCTTTATCTCGGACGACGGTTGGTTAGGATGGCGGTGGAGGATATCGGGTTGGCCGACCCGCAGGCGCTCGTCGTCTGCAACGCTGCCAAGGATGCCTATGACTATCTCGGTTCGCCGGAGGGAGAGCTGGCGCTCGCCAATGCCTGCGTCTACCTCGCTACCGCGCCGAAATCGAATGCCGTCTACACCGCCTTCAAGGCCGCCACCCGTGCCGCCAAGGAAAACGGCTCGCTCCTGCCGCCGAAACGTATCCTCAATGCGCCGACGAAGCTGATGAAGGGCGAGGGCTATGGCGACGGCTATCGCTACGACCACGACGAGCCCGATGCCTTTTCCGGCCAGGACTATTTCCCCGAAAAGATGGGACGCCAGACCTTCTACGATCCGCCGGAACGCGGTTTCGAGCGGGAGATCCGGAAGCGACTGGACTGGTGGTCGAAGCTGCGCAAGGAGCGCAACGACTAGCCGACAACTTGGTGAGGCTCAGGACGCCTGCTGCTGCGGGCTTCGCGCAGCCGGAACGGCTATCAGCTTGATGGAGGATTCCGCCAGGCCGTGATGCCCTTCCGTGTCGACGATGACGTGCCAGTGGCCGTTCTCGGGAATGACGAGACGGATCGGCGATTTGCGGGCGACACCGCCGACATATTTGAAATCGAGGCGTTCCGTGAAGCGCTGGTAATTGGCCGCATTCATCAGCCGCACGTTGTTGACCGCGCTCAGCGTCACCTCGATTGTGGTTCCGGCACGCTGCGGCTTGAGATCATAATGCGTGAAGCGGAAGTTCGGACCTGGCATGGCTGTCTCGTCGAGTTGGGCGGTTGAGCTGCAACCATAGCGCATCGTCCGTTAAGGATTGGTGGAACCTATCGGCGGCAGATGGGTTGTACTTACAGCTGACACGGCTGGAGCCACACTGCCGGGTCATGAAAGATAACAAAGGCGGTGTCTGTCCCCTGTGCCGCCACAATAACGATAAATTTTGACCTCCAGACTTGAAACCTCGCCGTCATCCCCTCGGCGAGGTTTTCTTTGTGTGCTGCCATGAATTGCTCAGCGCCGGTTCTCGACGTCGAGCTGCTTGGTAAGCGCCAGAATGGTATCGCAGGTCGGTGTCGGCACGCCGGCGAGCTTTCCAAGGGCCGAAACCATTCCGTTGAGCGGTACGATTTCCAGCGCCTTGCCTGCCAGAAGATCCTGCAGCATCGATGTCCTGACGGGGCCGAAGCCGTGGGCGCTGGCGAACTGCTCGTCGGCGGAGCTCTGGAACTGGCAGCCGAGCGCGGTTCCCACGGCCTGCACCTCGTTCATGATCTTGCGAACCATCTGGGCAAGTTCCGGACTGGCCATCATGTCGACCATCAGGCTGCGGGTGAGCGCGCTGATCGGGTTGAAGGCGGCATTGCCGCGCAGCTTCGCCCAGATCTCGTCGCGGATGCGCGCCGTCGGGCGGATGTCGAGGTCTGAGCGGCCGAGCAGCCCGGCAAGTGCGTTGAGATCGTCAGACAACGTGCCGTCTGGTTCGCCGAGGAAAAAGCGGCCCTTGCCGTTGAGCTTCGTGCGGCCGGGTTCGATCACTTCGGCACCCTGATATGCAACGCAGCCGATCACGCGTCTCGGGTCCACGAGAGCCCAAAGCCGCCCGTCCGGATCAAGCTCCGGCAGCTGCTGCCCGGCAAACCGGCTTTCCTTGTCCGCATGGAAATACCACCACGGCACGCCGTTGAGGATCATCATGACCCGTGTCTTGTCGTTGCAAAGGCTTGAGATGCCTTCCGCCGCTGCGGAAAGCTGGTGGCCCTTCATGCCGGTGATGACGAGATCCTGCGGCGGTAGTGTCGATGGATCATCCGTTGCAGTCACGCGCGCGGAAAGGGAAGGATGGTTTTCGCCGTCATAGACGACGCTCAGCCCGTTTTCGCGGATTGCAGCAAGCTGGGCGCCGCGGGCGATGACGGAGACCTGAACCTCATCGGAAAGCGCATGCGCGATCTTTGTTGCGAAAGCCCCGCCGAGCGCGCCCGCGCCATATACACAAATCGTCCTGATGCTCATCGTCCATGCCGCTCCATAAATTGCCAGAGTGCGGCAAGCTAAGGCAGCGGGGACGATGAGGCGAGTAGGTATTTAAGGGAAATTATCGTCCGCCCTAATGCGGGCGGCCCAACGGCAGCAATTCGTTGCGACGTAATTCGTCGATAGCTGCGACCGCCTCCTCCAGCGGCCAACCTGCCTTGATTGCGGCAGCGATCATCTTGAGCTCTGCTTCTTCTTCAAGCGCAAGAAAGAGTGGCTCGAGAGCCTCCTGGACCGTGAGAACGTGTTCTTTCGGCGATGTCACGGCCTGTTGTACAGCGTTCGGCATGGATGCAGTTCTCCTCTCTTTTTTGGTCGAATCCTTGTTAATTTCCACACGAGCCAAAAAGTTCCGGCGGTCGGCAAAAATTGTCTAGGGCGTTACTGGCACGCGCTTCAGCACTCTCTGCTTCAGCCGCTTCTGCAGGGGCTGATCGATCCGGATCGTAGCATACCATGAGATCAGGACGACGAGAATTATGAGGCCGATGCCCGCATATGGTGCAATGGCGGCATCGGTCACCCCTGGCCACAGAACATGAGCCCAGTCTAGCAGCGGCGTGTGCAGCACATAGACCCCGTAGGACGCAGTGCCGAGGAAGCTCGCAACGGCGGATGTTCGGGGGCCCGGAACGATTGCGCTCGCCCAGTAGAGAAGCGCTGGCCAGACGAGGAAGACGACCGCCAGATCGAAGATCCAGCGCAGGTCGCGCGGCGTCGGAAAGACCAGCACGAGCGCAAGCAGCGCCAGGCAGGCAAGCGACTGCAGGGGGCGCACCAGCGGCACCTTGCGACGATAGCGGTAGATCAGCACGCCGACGAAGAAGGAGAAGAACACGCGGGCCATGCCGGCATACATCTCGTGCCATCGGAACCCTGCATGCAGCCGGTCGAACTGCAGCGCGGCAACGACGAGCAATACGGCGCTGACGGCGAGTAGCACGCCGATCTGCCGAACGGTAGCGCGGGCACCCCGCCACGCATAGGCGACATTCGCCACCAGTTCGTTGAACAGCGACCAGGCGGGGTGGACGATGAAGAGGGCTGCATTGAACGAGATCGTCACCGGCGAGGGCAGGAAGAGAAGGCCGGTGAAAAAGGCAAGCACCAGCTCCTGCGGGATCACGTATTCATCCGCCATGACGGGAAGTCCGGCGAAATACATGTGGATGTAATAGGCGGTACCGAGCGCCAGCGCGATGCCATAGAGCGGGTAGAGGCGAAGCAGCCGCGCCTTGAGGAAGCGTGATGTCGATATCCGTCCCTCGGCGAGTGCCGCGCCGTAGGCGTGAGCGAGCACGAATCCGCTCAGCGCGAAGAACAGGTCGACGCCGAGATAGCTGGAAGGCAGCGCATCGCCGAGCAGATCCTCCGCGTGGCGCTGGATGATGAAGACCGCGGCAATGCCCCGCAGGCCATCAAGGAGGACGAAGCGTTCGCTGGGCTGGCTTTTGGCGTCGGTCATCGGTTCTCGGAGCTGGAGTTGGCGCCAGGCAGAGGTTCGGCGTCGACGAAAAGATAGCACCGATCGCCACACTGGCCAGACCGCCTGGCTGCCTAGTGTGCTGCTTTTACCCGGCTTCACGACAATTTGCGGCAGGCGAGGGGCGCGTCGTCACCGCCCGGCGACAGTCCTCGCGATGTCGTGAATGCCCCGCGCCGGTCTTTTCGCGAGCCCGGCTCCGCGGTTAATGGAGTATTTATAAATTCGTGAAAATAGGAAGGGTATCGGTGCGGGATCATCGATGCGGCCGAGGGAATAGGGCGGGTCGCGTTATGATCCATGCGGCTTGTCATGCCGGTTGTATCGCCTGCCTTCCACCACATGCAGGCTGTGTATGGAGTAACAGTATCATGACCATGAAGCCTTTCGCCGTGGCACTCGCCGCACTCGTCGCCGGTTCCGCCCTGTCTTCCGCTGCCTCTGCTGCGGACCTCACCAATTCTTACGAAGCGCCGTCCTACAACGAGCCTGCTGGCCCGTCGTCGGATTGGACCGGCCCGTATATCGGTCTGCACGCTGGCACTGCCAACGACGACCTGAAGCCCTTTTCGGGCGATTCCGAATTCATGGGCGGCATTCACGGTGGCTACAACACCGAGATCAACGGCGTTGTCGTTGGCGGTGAAGCCGAATTCTCCCACCTGGGCGACACCCAGGTCGACGTTCCCGGCGGCAAGCTGAAGGAGCGTTACCGTCTGGCCGCAAAGGCCAAGGTCGGCGCGCCGCTCGGCAGCACCCTGATCTACGGTACGGCAGGTGCTGCAATGACCAGCCTGCGCGACACCGGCAGCGCTGAAGGCCCGAGCGGCTGGAAGCCCGGCTGGCTGGTTGGCGCCGGCGTCGAGCAGAAGTTCAACGACAAGCTCTCCGGCCGCGTCGAGTACAACTACACCCGCACCGGTGACGTCCGCAGCTTCAGCGATGCCGGCACCCGCGAGACCGACATCGGCGACCACACGATCAAGGCCGGCGTGAACTACAAGTTCTAATTCGCCCTTTGATCGCTTGATCTGGCGGCGGGATGCTTCGGCATCCCGCCGTTTTGCGTTTCGGCTGGCTGCTGGATGCCAGGCGCAATGCGCCCTTGGCGATCTCGGTATTTGAATTCGGCCGGGGCGCTGAAAGCTGCCTCGTAAAAGTTAGTTTAAAGTGACACCTCTCAGCGCCCCGTTCGGCAGTTTCTATCCGTGAACTCCGGTTGCTCTGCGATGGACGGGACAGTGGGCACGGGGGCGTGTCTCATTATCGAGTGTCATGCACGCCCTTTTACGGAACCCGACCCGGGCCATGACGACCTTGGGCCACGTCATCCACCTGCGCCATGGTTTCCGAATGTCCGAAGACATCCGCGAACGCCCCATGGCGCCATCCCGCCACCCTTTGTGCCTCACAGGCACGCCCGACGCTCCATCAGGGAAGTGATGCGGGATGTCGGTCCGACTTTCATCCCGCGCCTCCCGGTCGTCGGAGGGCAACCATTTTCTCAACGGACCCCGATGATGACGGTTCACGTCGTCCCTTCACCACCGATGCCGGCCCCGCCTCGCCGGAACGCCTTCCGGTGTATCCGCGACGGGACGGGGAGGATTGTAGGCATCAGGCGAGAGGGTGGGGATAAAGTTTGTCGTAGGGGATTGTTTTTGCTCAAATGGAGTGCCGGAACGTCCCCGGGGATGGCGACCCCCTCACTTGGAATTTCTAGCACTTAGCTGACGCTAAGATGTTGAAATTCCATTCTCCCCCACCAAGGGGGAGATAGGGAGCGTGCAGCGATCTCGGCGTCTGACCTCTCCCCTAGTGGGGAGGTTACAAAAACAAGATCTTAGCCAAAGGCCAAGTCTTGGATTTTGTTGGTGAGGGGGTATTTCAAGAGGGCTCAATCAGCCGCCCGACCAGAACCGGTCGCTATCGAATTCCCGGGAGACCGCGACCGGAAGCGGCGCGGGTTCGGCCGGTGTGCCGGCCTCGACACTGCTCATCGCGCGGCGGACCAGCAGCGGCGCCGTCATGCCGCCATTGGTGCCGGGGGCAGCGAGCGCCCAGGAGAGCAGTGCGTCATCGGAATCGAACTCGTCTTCCTCATCGACGAATTCAGGTGTGATGGGGAGCAGGCCTATCGCCCCGGAGGGTGTCTTCAGCGCGCGGCCCGGGCTGGGCAGCCGGAGTGCGGGAGCGGCGGCAATGGCGGGCAGCGGTGCCGGCGAGGGTGTCGGCGCAAGGGTGAGGGCCGGTGCCAGCGCTGCCGTCTGGATGGGGTCGATCGGTGCCGGGGCCGTGGATGGGCGGAAACTCGGTGCCGGGACTGAAAGCGATGCGAGGTCGACGAAGTTCGGATCGGCCTTTTCAGTCGATGCTGCAGCCGCCGCCGCTTTCGGGCTGGTCCGCTCGGAAAACGCCTCGATCGCGCGGCTTTTCGGCGTCGGCAGCATGGCCGTCAGCAGGCCACTGCCGGAGCGTTTTGCCGACCCGGTATCGTCATCGTCGTCATCCGGCGCGGTGCTGGCAATCTGGATCGATTTCGATCCGACGCGGCGCTTGTAATCGGCCACGGCTTCGGCATAGCCGGGCAGAGCCCGGCCGTCGGCGGGGAGGTGCATGGTTCTGCCGTTCGGGAAGATGCGTGCCAGTTCCTTGCGCGACATGCGCGGCCAGGCGCGGACATTGCCGACGTCGAGATGGACGAAGGGCGAACCGGACGTCGGGTAATAACCGACGCCGCCGACCTGCATCTGCATGGCGACCTGGCGCAGCGTCGAGATCTTCACGCCGGGAATGAAGAAGTCCATCGCCTTGCCGAGCGTATGCTGGCTCTTCTTGGCAACGCCGGACTTGCGCGACCGACCGCGCAACATGCTGTTGGTGGCAGGCGAACGATAAGCGGAGACGACGTGAATATAGCCGGTGGCGCCACTGCGGTCGTAGACTTCCCAGACGAGATCGAGAAGGCGCGGATCCATCTTCGTCGACTGGTTCTTGCGGAAGTCGCGCAGGATCCGGTTGACCTGTGCAAGGCCTTTCGGGTCGAAGCGTCCGTTGCGCTTGTAGGTGATCTCCGCCCGCTCGCCCGTGTGGGTAAAATGCAGTTTCAGCGACCGGTTCTCGGCCTCCGCGGCAGCCGCCGAACCGATCAGTGCCGCAAGTGCGACGGCGATCGCCCGCGTGGCTTTCGCCGATCGCGTTGTGATTGTTGTGATGGCAGAAAGCGCCGCATCCGCGACGAAGCCTGCAATGGTGCGCGAAGCACCCGGCAAAGACCCACTCGACTGATACTCGGACACGACAAACCCGTTCGACGCAAAGACCAAAATTCGGGCTCTCGAGTTGCGATCTGCCCGGCTCAAGCATCCATTATGGTCAATGAAGTGCTAATGAGAGGTTGACGAAAGGTTATATGCGCCAAGGTGACACGGTTTCGTGACCTGGAGGTTCATGTGTCACCCTTGTTTGGCCGCGTCATCGATCCGGCGCATCCTTTCCCCGATCTCCGCGTTCAATGGGGGAATCATAATGCGAGGAACATCAGGACATGAAAGAACCGAGATCCCGGGCAGGCGCCTCCACCAAGGCCGCGAAGGCAACTACGGCAGGCGCTTCAGCGGCCAAGCCGGCAAGTCCGGCAAAGGCCGGTACCGCCAAGCGGGCCGCACCGGCCAAGGCAGCCACGGCCGCAAAGACGACCACCCCAACCCGCAGGCCCGCCGCTGCCGCTGACTACCGCAAGGAGATCGACAGCCTGCGACGGGAAGTGGAGAAGCTCAAGGCGCAGCTGGCCAGGATACACGAACAGTCCGACGCGGCAGATCCCGCCCTGCCGGCTGCAGAAGAGGTCCATCCGTGGCTTCGGATCGCCGCGACCGTTGGCGTGACATTCGTACTCGGCAAGATGATGCAGCTGCTGCGGGTGCCGGCTGCAGCGGCCGTCGCCGTGCCGATGATCACCGCCGAGGTGAACCGCCGCATCCTGTAATCGCTCGCGGATTTCGCTCAGGAACGAAGTAGGGTGCCGATGGTTTGGTCACTGCAACAACAACAAAGTTGGAGGAAACAAGCCATGGACTGGAACAGGGTCGAAGGGAACTGGAAGCAGATGAAGGGCAAGGTCAAGGAGCAGTGGGGCAAACTCACCGACGACGACCTTGACGTCATCAACGGCAAGCGAGACCAGCTCGAAGGCAAGATCCAGGAACGCTACGGCTACGCCAAGGATCAGACAAGCAAGGATATCGACGACTGGTATGATCGCCAGCGCTTTCATTGAAACCGCTCCGGATCACTGTCCGAACCCCGCTCCGGCGGGGTTCTTTCATATGGGAGCATGGTAGGCGGCCGCGCTTTCGGCAGTCGACAAGCGTCTCATCCGCCGCGCAGCGGGATCGCCCGCTTCACATCCTTGATGGTCGGACCGCGAACGATGCGATAGCGCGCTTCGATGAGATTGTAGATGCCGAATGCCGCCAGTCCGGCCGCGATGGCCACATAGAGGATCGAGCCGAGCGGAAGCTGCCGCAGCCAGTCCAGCGCATCCGACATGCTTCCGGCCTGCTGCGGATCGACGCGGAACCCGGCATAGGCGAACAGGATGCCGGTCACCGCAAAAACCACTCCGCGCGCCACCAGACCATAGATGCAGATCAGGCTCAGAATGCCCTTTCGATCCGGCACGTGAATGTATTTTTCGAACTTTCGCGTCACGCCTTTAGCTGACGTCACAATGCCGCCGGCGATGAAGCCGAGACCGACCGCGATCGCCAGATAGGAGCCGAAGGGCTGGGACATGATCCACTGCGCCAGACCTTTCTCGCCGGCTTCCTCGCTCCCGCCCCCGCCGGAAAGGGCGTGACCGATGGCATATGTTGCCAGTCCGGCATAAGTGACGGCGCTTCCGAGCAGGGCGACACGAATGACGGCCGCCTTGGCAGTGGAGCCGTGACCGTCGCTGTCTGCAAAGGACTGGGCAAGACGCCAGGCGACAAAGCCGAACAGGCCGAGCCCGATCATCCCGACCCAGATCCGCCCGAAGGGCTGTTCGAGCAGGGTAGAGATCGCCGACTTCGTTTCCGGCTTTCCGCCCGTCACTCCCGAGAAGAGTGCCAGCCCGGCAATCAGCAGGAACACGATGCCGCGCGCGGCGTATCCTGCCTTTGCGAGCAGTTCGAAACGAAGGTTGTCGGGCATTCTGCGCTCCGCGGCTTGTTCGGTATCCTGGCTGCTAACGCGCCAGGAGCCGGAAGGTTGTCAGCGAGCGGGGCGAGGTTCGCGACAGGCGGGCGTTGCGCGCCGGACACAAGCTCGGGAAAACGCGTTGGCGGACCGTCGGCCATCTGTGCAATCGCCGCCGAAGGATTAAGTTGCCGGCAGTTTCCTGACCCGGTTCCGCCCTTGCATCGCTTCCTGCTTTTCGTCCTTCTCGCCTTGACGCTCTCCGGCTGTGCCCGGCCGGGGCCGGCAAGTCTCGTCGAGGTCGAACGTCCCAAGGGCGCGAAGATCGTGACGATCCTCGTTGCCAGCGACCGGGTTCCGGCCAATGACCGTTTCCACAGCTTCACCGCTGGTCGATCGGATCGGCTGCGCTATTCGGAAGTGACCATCTCGATCCCGCCGGATCATCGGCCGCCGCAGATCGAGTGGCCGCAGGGCAGGCCGGATCCTCGGCATTCCTTCGCCGTTGTCGGCCGCAGGGATCTGACCACCGCGGAGTTCGTGCACACGGCAAGACGCATCACGCAGACTTCGGCCAGCGGGGCAACGGCCGGACTGTTCGTGCACGGTTTCAACTACACCTATCAGGAGGCGCTGTTTCGCCTGGCGCAGATGGCCGCCGATACCGGCGTGCAGGGCCCACCGATCCTGTTCGACTGGCCTTCCCAGGGGGAGGTGACGGGTTATGTCGCCGATCGGGATTCGGCGGCTTTCGCCCGCGACGATCTCGTTACCGTGCTGTCTGACCTGTCGGGCGGCGGCGTCAAGACGACGATGCTCGCCCACAGCATGGGCGCCTGGCTTGCGGTCGAGGCCGTTCGGCAATTGTCGCTGATGGGACGAAAGGATGTCATCCGTTCCGTCGACCAGCTCGTGCTTGCGGCGCCCGATATCGACATCGATCTTCTCAAGCGGCAGCTTGCGGTGACGGAGCGCCTGCGCAAGCCGATCGTGATCCTCGCATCAAAGGACGACATCGCGCTTGCCTTGTCGAAACGCCTTGCGGGATCCGCTGCCACGGCGGGTTCGCTCGATGTCGATGACCCGAGAACCCGAGAACTGGCTCTGAAGGAAAACCTCGATATCGTCGACATCTCCAAGCTGCCGACGCTGAATGGCTCCAGCCATGACCGTTTCGCGGCGCTCGCGGCTGTCTATCCGCATCTGCGCCAGGGGTTTGACAATCCGGTCGCCGGAACAGGCGCCATCGTTCTCAATAGCGTCGGGTCCGCCATCTCCGCGCCGTTCCGCCTCGGCGGTTCGCTGCTCGCCCAATAGTGCCGCGTGGCCTGCTAGAGCAGTTCCAGCAAAAGTGCGTAGCGGTTTTGCGTCCGGAACTGCTTAAGATCAAAGGATTAGAGCGATTTCGCATTTCGAAGAAAGGCGGAAACGCTCTAGGAACCCCAGACCGATCCCGGCAGCGCGCCCAGGGGGATTTTCAGATAGCGCTTGCCATTCTCCTCGGGCTCCGGCAGTTCGCCTCCACGGATATTGACCTGCAAGGCGTGGAGAATGAGTTTCGGCATCGGCAATGTCCGGTCCCGAGCTTCCCTGATCTCAACGAAGTCTTCCTTCGAGCGGCCGGCGACGTGCGGGTTTCGTGCCTTCTGTTCCGCAACGGAACTTTCCCACATGGCCTGGCGCCCACCGGGCATATAGTCGTGACCGGTGAACAGTCGGGTATCGTCCGGCAGGTTCAGGATGTCCTGAATGGATTGCCAGAGGCTCGTGGCGCTTCCGCCGGGAAAGTCCGCGCGGGCGGAGCCGCTGTCCGGCATGAACAAGGTGTCGTGGATGAAGGCCGCATCACCGACCACATAACTGATCGAGGCGAGCGTGTGGCCGGGCGAGTGCATGACCCTGACGTCAAGCTCGCCGACCTTGAAGCTGTCGCCATCTCGAAATAGCCGGTCCCACTGCGATCCGTCGCAGGCAAGGTCGGCCAGGTTGTAGATCTGTTTCCAGATCCGCTGGACATCCTGCACATGCTCGCCGATCGCCGTCGGTGCGCCCGTGCGCGATTTCAGATACCGGGCGGCCGAGAAGTGATCCGCATGCGGGTGGGTGTCGAGGATCCAGGCAAGCGTGAGCCCGCGGCTTTTGATGTAGTCGAGGATGAGATCCGCATTGGTCGTGGCGGTCGAGCCCGACTTTTCATCATAGTCCAGCACCGGATCGACAACGGCGCAGTGGCGCGTCACCGGGCATGCCACGATATACTGGACGCTTCCGGTGCGCACGTCATGGAAGCCTGTGATCTCAGGCTGGAGCATGGTCCAGTTCCTCCGTCATTCCGACGCGCAGCCCGGCTCCGATGCGCGGAGAGAAGATTGCCCGAGCTGGATCGACCTCGTAGAAGGGCTCGAAGTCCGTTGCGTCCGCGGCGATCTGCGCCACGGAATCGAGGATGAACCGGACTTTCTCATCCGGCAGCAGGACGCTGAAATTGAGGCGGATGAAGCCGGGTTTCCTGATTTCGTCGCCTGAGAGGATCGCCTGCCTGATCGCCTCGGACTGTTCGTCGTCGATTGCGAGCAGCCGATGCACATAGGGGCCCGCGCAGGCGCAGCCACCGCGGGCCTGGATGCCGAACCGGTCGCTCAGCATGCGGGTAACCAGCTGCTGATGGACGTAGCCGCCGCTACCGTCCTTCACCCGGAAGGAAAAGATCGGCAGCCGATCCGCGTGCGGGAGGCCGAGAATTTGCAGCCGCGGCACGTCCTTCCAGGCCGCAAAGGCCTGCCGCGCCAGTTCCCTGTTGCGCGACGCCATGCGCTCTCGTCCGATCGCGTCCTTGACGATGAAGGCGAGGGCGGCCCTGATGTCGCCGACCACATTCGGAGTGCCGGCCTCCTCGCGGGCTTCGAGGCTGTCGCTATAGTCATGCGCCGTCGGGGATACGAACTTGACCGTGCCACCGCCGGGCCAGGAAGGCTTGTCGGTGGAAAGCCCGTCGCGACGAAGGATGAGAATGCCGGATGCACCCGGTCCACCGATGAATTTGTGCGGGGAGACGACGACCGCGTCGATTTCCGCGCCCGTTGCCGGCGACATGGAAATCGGTATGTAGGGACCGGCCCCCGCATAATCCCAGATCATCTTCGCGCCCGCGGCTTTCACCATCGCGGTGATTGCCGCCACGTCGCTGGTGATCCCGGTGATATTGGAGGCGGCCGAGAACGAACAGATCGTCACTTCGGGCGATCCGTCGCGGAGCGCGCCGGCAAGCAGCGTGAGGTCTGGTCCGCCATCGGCATGTTCCGCAATCTCGACGATCTCGGCCCCGCTCTCGCGCCATGGAAGGATGTTGGAGTGGTGTTCATAAGGGCCGATGATAACCCGGACGCGCTTGCCTGCCGCGACGGCATTCGTCACGCCGAACAGTTTGACCAGGCGGTTGATGCCCGATGTTGCGCCGGAGCCGGTGAAGATGACGGCATGTTTGTCGGTGGCGCCGCAAAAGCCGCCGATCAGTACGCGCGCCTCGCGGCGCATCCGCGTCATGAAGCCTCCGCAATAGGACGCCTCCGTATGGCTGTTGGCGTAATAGGGCAGCACTTCCTCGAGGATGAAACGCTCGACCTGATGGAGCGCGCGGCCGGATGCCACATAGTCCGCATAGACCAGCTCTTTCCTCCCGAACGGTCCGTCGATCTTCACATGGGCGCCTACCAGCCCGTCGCGGAGCTGGCTGATCGCGTCGGCACTGTTCAGGCTATCCCGAAACGCGGAGAGCGGCGTCGATACTGTCTTTACGGGCGGTCGAGCGGCATCCACGATCAATCTCCTTGCGGCGGATATTGATATGGATCATATCCTTCTTCGAGGTGGGAAATGTTCACCTTTTTTCTGCGATAGGCGAAGGAATGCATATCAAATGAACGAAGAAGCGATAAAATTCGATGATTTTGATATGAAAATTCTGACCGCCATGCAGGTCGACTCAAATCTTTCCCAGCGCGATCTCGCAGACAAGGTCGGTATGTCCCAGAACGCCTGCTGGCGGCGCCTGCAGCGGCTGCACGCGCTGGGCCTGATCCGCGGAGCGCACAGCGAGATCAATCTGCACGCGCTCGGGCTTGATCTCACCGTCTTCGTGATGATCCGTACGCGCCACCATTCCAAGGAATGGAGCGATGCATTTCGGGAAAGAGTGGAGAAGCTGCCCGAAGTGATCGACTTCTATCGTATCGGCGGAGAATGGGACTACCTGATAAAGGTCGTCACGCGCGGCATGTCGGGCTATGACGCCTTCTATCAGAAACTGATCGCGGATTTCGATCTTGCGACCGTGACGGGTTTCTTCTCGATGGAAGCCATCATCAACAACCGTCCGGTGGATCTGGGCAGGCTGCGTTAGGCTATGACGCGCACATAAGTCTGGCCCGCGCCCCTTACCAAACATGATCACGCCACATTCCAGCGTTCGGTTGACGAAGTCGCGAAGGAGGAGTGCGCAGTGGACATCAATACAGCGTTGAAGGCTTTCATCCGAACCGTGGAACGAGGATCGATCACGAGCGCTGCAAGGGATCTGGGTGTCTCGCAGCCGGCGGTCACGAAACATCTCGCAAACCTGGAGCGTCATCTAAAGACGCGGCTCCTCGAACGGTCATCCAGGAGCATCCGTCCTACCATCGAGGGAATGGAACTCTACGAAGCCAGCCGGTTGGCGATCGCCTCGATCGACGCAGCCCTGGAAGGGGCGATGATCAACACCGGCGAGATCAGCGGAAACCTGCGAATACATGCGCCGTCCTGCATCGGAGCCCAGCACCTTCAGGTTTTCGTGGGGGATTTTCAGGACCAGCATCCGGCCGTGACGATCGAACTTGTCCTCGACGACCGCATCGTTGATCTGATCTACGATAACTTCGACCTTACCTTGCGCTACGGGAAGATCCTGGAACAGGAGGTGGTGGCGCGCAGAGTGGGTTGGGTCCGTCGGTTCCTGGTCGCGTCCCCGGAATATCTGGAGAAGGCAGGTCCGGTGTACGAGCCGCAGAGCCTCTCCAATTTGAATGTCATAGCGACGTTGAGAACGCCATCAAACCGGGGGACGGTCTCGTTTTACCATGATAGCGGTCGGGTTGAGGTCGTGTCGATCAACCCGGTTCTCAAGACGAACAGCGCGCAGGTGATGACGAGCGCAATATTGCGCGGAAGGGGCATAGGGCTCGTTCAGCAAAACCTGGTGACCGATCTTTTGCGACGGGGCGAGGTTGTCCGCGTCTTGCCGGATTATACGCTCGAATCCTCGGAAGCGTTTCTCGCCTATCCTTCCACGAAGTTCATGCGCCCGGTCGTGCGGGCATTTACGGATTTCGTCATGCCGAGGCTCAGAGCTCTGGAAGGCCTGATGCAAAACGAGGAGAGAAGGATGGAGGATGCATAACCGGTAGTTATCGCCGCCATCACTGGTTGCACATAGATCGCCTGCAGGAAATCCGCCACTGTCACGGACGTCGCGGGTCATTGAAACGAAAGAGTGCGAACCGGTTAATGCAATATCACTCCATTTCTCGCAGAGGGTTTCTCCTCTCATCCCTGGCAGCCCCAGCAATCCTGACGGGTTGCACCACGCCTCAGGCGAGTATGTCTCCGGGCGTCGCGCCCGGTCCTGCGGGCGCACCGCTCGCTTATTCTCCGGATCCGGAACTCGAGGCTCGCTACGCCGCCTTCGAGGACGGAGGTTTCCTTGTTCCGGCCGTCCCTTACCAGAAAATGGATCCCGCTTTCCTGCGGCAGCGCGTCAGTGATCCCACAGGCGAGGCGCCGGGAACCGTCGTGGTGGATACGCCTGGACGCTTCCTCTACCTGGTCGAGCCTGATGGCATGGCAATGAGATATGGTGTCGGCATCGGGCGAGAGGGGTTTGCCTGGGAAGGCGATGGCGTGATCCATTGGCGTCAGCCCTGGCCGAGGTGGAAGCCGCCTGGCGAGATGATCGCGCGGCAGCCGGACCTGGAGAGATATTCCGTTGCGAATGGCGGCATGGATCCCGGCTTGATGAACCCGCTTGGCGCCCGCGCCCTCTACATTTTCCAGAACAGGCAGGATACGCTTTATCGCCTTCACGGCAGTCCGGAATGGAATTCGATTGGACGCTCCGTCTCGTCGGGGTGCGTGCGGCTCGTCAACCACGACATTGTCGACCTTTACGAGCGCATCCCTCACCATGCGAGGATCGTCGTATACCAGACGCCGATCGCAGGAACCGCTTGATCGGAAGCCGGTACCGCATGCCGTGGCTCAGCCGAGTGCAGATCACGACAAGCGGACGTCGCGAATATGGCTTCGACATGTCTCCGCAAGGCGCCACTTGAGAAAAAGGACGAGCCCATCGCTACGGAAGAAAACAAGGCGAATGTGATCGCTTTCTACGAACTCATGTTCAATGACTGCCGGCCTCGTGAAGCGCTCGAGCTTTACGGCGGCGCCGAATATGTACAGCACAATCCGCACGTGGAGAGCGGAAGGGACGGTTTCGTCTCCTATTTCGAGCGGATGGCAAGGGAATGGCCGGGAAAGTCCGTCGAGATCAAGCGGGTGATCGCGGAAGACGACCTGGTCGTCGTGCATTGCCTTCAGCATTGGCCCGGAGGAGACGATTATGCCGCCATCGACATCTTCAGGCTGGATCTCGGCGGCAAGATTGTCGAGCACTGGGATGTTCTTCAAGTCATGCCTCAGCGGTCCGCCAATCCGAACGGCATGTTCTAGATGTCCCTGTCCTGTCGAAGGGGGCTGGTGCGCCTATCGAGGGCCTCCTGATCAAGGTCGAAGAACGGACACGACCCGAGCCGGGTGTTCAGAATTCTCAAGCAGAAGGATCCTACCATGTCGAAAACAGAAGTCGTGTTTCCTGAAAACCGTGCCCTTTACGAACGGGATCGCTATTCGGCGGCAATCCGCTCCGGGGAACATCTGTTTGTCTCTGGTCAGGTTGGAAGTCGTTCCGACGGCTCTCCCGAACCCGATTTCCCGGCCCAGGTTCGCCAGGCGTTCCGTAACCTTGAATCAGTGCTGAGCGCCGCCGGCTGCAGTTTTCGGGATATCATTGACGTGACGAGCTTCCATACCGACCCTGAAAGCCAGTTCGCAGCAGTGATGGAAGCCAAGAACGAGGCTTTCCCTCAAGCTCCATACCCTGCCTGGACGGCGGTCGGAGTGACCTGGCTCAACGGCTTCGATTTCGAGATCAAGGTGATCGCGCGCATACCGGATTAGTACGTATATTGCCGTCATCTCTTGCCGAGAGACTTTGTCGCGCGGCGGATTGGCAAGACAGGATGATCGGACAGCAGGGGCCTGAAATCCGCGATGGATGCCGCTCGTTGAAGACAGATGGCTTGAGGATACGCGTGAAATTTGGCGATCCGTCATCGGCTTTCACTGCGCAACAAGTGCTTTGGCGGTGCCTTCGGGATCGACTGCAATAACCTTCAGATAGGCGCGTGCCGGCTGGTCCGGCTCGGAGCGTCCCTGTTCCCAATCGCGCAGCGTGCCGAGCGGGATCTTGTAGCGGGCGGAAAACTCTTCCTGGGTGAGACGAAGCGCGCGGCGGATGACCTTTACTTGTGGCATGCGGGGGGCTGCGCGAAGCTGCTCGGCGGTCATCGGCGGATTGTCGGGATCGGCAAGCGCATTGGCCTCCGCTTCCTCGTCGGTCATGGCGTCGAGGCGGGGCCAGTCGGTTTGGGGTGGTCTAGAAGCTGCCATCCGTACCCGGAAATCCATATCTTATCGGCAACACCCGCGATCCTTAGTCTATGCGTGCGCCTGCCTCGGTATGTCTGTCAATTGCACTTCGTCGTCTTTGGCTATCTCGATAGCCTTCCTGTAGGCTTTCCGCTTGTCTTCTTGGAATATATCGTTGCCGATTTCTTCTACTATTTCTTCTATCAGACACACCAAGTTCCGGAATTCCGGGACTTTTGATTTCGTGGCGTACTTTCGGCTGTAGAAATTCCTGAACCCTTTCAGGGTAAAGCCGATTGGCTCGCGATCCTCCATCGACACAACTAAAGTCAAAAATTCGTCTACCCGGCGATATATATTTGGCACATCGCACCTGACGTACTCCAAGCAGTCGGAATCTTGGAAATATATCGCCGAAGGCTTATACGATCCGACTGTGTAAGGATTGTCGAAGTCGCGCATCACCATATTCTCTGTCGATATCGATTGCTGAAATCAGCGGGAAGGCTCAGTTCCGTCTGGTCTGCCTCAACGAAATGCCAGTGCGTAACGACGCCAACGCTGGCTGTCATCTCAGAACCTGATGTCCTCACTCGACCTTGCGGATGGTCGCAGCGAACGTAGGTAATATGTACCAAATCCGCTGGAACGTCTATTAATTTGATGCTGCACGCCAAGCTTGGTTCGTACACGAAACGGTGGGTAGGTTTAGAGACGAACGCGTAGCAATCGAAACCTCTATCGTCACTACCCATCGGACGTTTCAAACCGCGAAAGCAAGCGATGGAATCAGCCATCGAAATAAGAGGGCACGATTTGAATATGCTACCCCATTTGGCTGCGGCGTTAGGAAATGGTGGAATTTCGCCTACCACCGCACTCCAAAGATCCAAAAGCGGTTGCCGACGGTTGGCATCTAATGCCTTCTGCACGTCGCCCTGCGCTATACGGTAAAAAGAAGCGATGTCTCAGTTGGTTATCGAACGCGCAAGCACCGTAGAAGGTATGTCACGCCAAGTGGGTGGGGAAATACCCCCACCCTTTATCAGTTCAAGTTTTCCGAATGGCAGCGAGCGATCCATATTGAGGGTCTCCTGCGGCCATCGCTTCCATCAAGAGCAACCGCTCGTCGCACCACACGTATCGCACTTCTCGCAAGTCCCATTCCGGACCATTGTGAAGTTCTGGCACTCGGAGCACATGTTGCCCGTGTAGCCCTGCATGATCGACTTCATGCGGCGGTCGGCTTCGACCTTCTTGGCTTCCGTCTTGGCGGCAGCGGCGTCGGCTGCGGCCTTGTCGGAGAAGAGGGCGGTTGCGGCCTGCTGCTCTTCGTTGGCGACCTCGCCCAAGGCTTCATCGGCGATCTCTTCGGCCAGTTCCTTGGCGCGCTCTTCATAGTCGCGCTTGAAGGACACGACTTCCGAGGTCGAGATGGCGACCGTCGGTTCCAGCTTGCGGGCGGCGGCACCGGCAAAGGCGGTAACCGTGGCACCCGAAGAGGCGCGGGCAGGGGCGGCGGTGGCCGCGCCCTTGGCTTCGTTGCCGCCGGCAGTCGCGCCGCCCTGGATCAGGGTCGGCTTGTAGCCGCGGGTCCAGCCGGTCGAGACGAGCTGCGTCTTGCCTTCCTGGATACCCTTGCCGAGCGCCGTGTTGCCGAAGTCGGACGTGTCGACATGGGCAAGGTCGTGGCGGCCGAGATAGGAGACGGCGAGTTCGCGGAACACGTAGTCGAGGATCGACGTGGCGTTCTTGATCGCGTCGTTTCCGGTGACGATGCCGGCCGGCTCGAACTTGGTGAAGGTGAAGGCCTCGACATATTCTTCGAGCGGCACGCCGTACTGGAGGCCGAGCGAGATGGCGATGGCGAAGTTGTTCATCATCGCACGGAAGGCAGCGCCTTCCTTGTGCATGTCGATGAAGATCTCGCCGATGCGGCCGTCGCCGAATTCGCCGGTGCGCAGATAGACCTTGTGACCGCCGACATTGGCCTTCTGGGTGTAACCCTGGCGGCGGTTCGGCAGCTTTTCGCGCTCGCGGGTAACGCGCTCGATGACGCGTTCCACGATCTTTTCGGTGATCTGTACGGCCTGGGCGGCAGTCGGAGCGGCAACCAGTTCCTCGATCGCGTCTTCCGCATCGTCCTCGTCGATAAGCGAGGCATTGAGCGGCTGCGACAGCTTGGAGCCGTCACGATAGAGAGCGTTGGCCTTGAGAGCCAGCTTCCAGGACAGCATGTAGGCTGCGCCGCAATCCTCGACGGTCGCCTCGTTCGGCATGTTGATCGTCTTGGAGATCGCACCCGAGATGAACGGCTGGGCGGCCGCCATCATGCGGATGTGGGATTCTACCGAGAGGTAACGCTTGCCGATCTTGCCGCAGGGGTTGGCGCAATCGAAGACGGCCAGATGCTCGTCCTTGAGGAAAGGCGCGCCTTCGAGCGTCATCGCACCGCAGACGTGAACGTTGGCGGCTTCGATGTCCTTCTTCGAGAAACCGATGTGCTCGAGCAGATTGAAGCTCATGTCGGCGAGCTGCTCGTCGGAAACCTTGAGGGTCTCCTTGAGGAAGTCGGTGCCCAAGGTCCACTGGTTGAAGACGAACTTGATGTCGAAGGCAGCCTTGGTCGCGTCATTGATCGCGGCGATCTTCTCGTCCGAAAAACCCTTGGCCTTCAGCGTGCCGGGGTTGACGCCGGGAGCCTGCTTCAGGTTGCCATGGCCGACTGCATAGGCTTCGATCTCGGCGATCTGGCTTTCCGAATAGCCGAGCGAACGCAGCGCGTCCGGGACGGCGCGGTTGATGATCTTGAAGTAGCCGCCGCCGGCGAGCTTCTTGAACTTGACGAGCGCGAAGTCGGGCTCGATGCCGGTCGTGTCGCAGTCCATGACGAGGCCGATCGTGCCGGTCGGCGCAATCACGGTCGTCTGGGCGTTGCGGTAGCCGTGCTTTTCACCGAGTTCCAGCGCCTTGTCCCAGGCGGCCTTGGCATGGGTGGCCAGCGTCTGGTCCGGATTTTCCGCGTGGTAGAGCGGAACCGGATTGACGGAAAGCTGCTCGTAGCCGGAGGTTTCACCGTAAGCGGCGCGACGATGGTTGCGCATGACGCGCAGCATGCTGTCGCGGTTCGGTGCGAAGTTCGGGAACGGGCCAAGCTCGCCGGCAATTTCAGCCGAGGTCGCATAGGCGATACCGGTCATGATCGCGGTCAAGGAACCGGCGATCGCACGGCCTTCCTTCGAGTCGTAGGGAATGCCCGACGACATCAGGAAACCGCCGATGTTGGCATAGCCGAGGCCGAGCGTGCGGTACTGGTAGGAGAGTTCGGCGATTTCCTTCGACGGGAACTGCGCCATCATGACCGAGACTTCGAGCACGACGGTCCACAGGCGAACGGCATGTTCGTAGTCGGCGATCGCGATGTTCTTCGTCGCCTTGTCCTTGAACTGGAGAAGGTTGAGAGACGCGAGGTTGCAGGCCGTGTCGTCGAGGAACATGTATTCCGAGCACGGGTTGGAGCCGCGGATCGGGCCACCGGCCGGCGAGGTGTGCCAGTCGTTCATCGTCGTGTTGAAATGGATGCCCGGATCGGCCGATGCCCATGCGGCATAGGAGATCTGTTCCCACAGATCCTTGGCCTTCAAGGTCTTCATCACCTTGCCGTCCTTGCGGGCGGTCAGGTTCCACTCGCCGTCATTTTCAACCGCACGAAGGAAGTCGTCCTTCAGCGAGACGGAGTTGTTGGAGTTCTGGCCCGAAACCGTGAGATAGGCTTCCGAATCCCAGTCGGTGTCATAGGTCTTGAACTCAAGATCCTTGTAGCCCTGCTGGGCGAACTGGATGACGCGCTTGACGTAGTTTTCCGGAACGAGGTCCTTCTTGGCAGCGCGGATTTCGCGCTTCAGGGCCGGGTTCTTCAACGGGTCGAAGCAATCGTCTTCCGAGCCTTCGCAGTTGACGCAGGCCTTCATGATCGCCTTCAGGTGCTTGGCGACGATCTTGGAACCGGTGACGAGGGCAGCAACCTTCTGCTCTTCCTTGACCTTCCAGTTGATGTATTCCTCGATATCCGGGTGGTCGATATCGACGACGACCATCTTGGCCGCGCGACGGGTCGTGCCGCCGGACTTGATGGCGCCCGCTGCACGGTCGCCGATCTTGAGGAAGCTCATCAGGCCGGAGGAGCGGCCGCCGCCGGAAAGCTTTTCGCCTTCGCCGCGCAGATGAGAGAAGTTGGAGCCGGTGCCGGAGCCGTACTTGAAGAGGCGCGCTTCGCGAACCCACAGGTCCATGATGCCGCCTTCGTTGACGAGGTCGTCGCCGACGGACTGGATGAAGCAGGCATGCGGCTGCGGATGCTCATAGGCCGACTTGGACTTGGTCAGCTTGCCGGTGAAGGGGTCGACATAGAAGTGGCCCTGGCCGGGACCGTCAATGCCATAGGCCCAATGAAGACCGGTGTTGAACCACTGAGGGGAGTTCGGGGCAACGCGCTGGGTGGCAAGCATATAGGCCAGCTCATCCATGAAGGCGGCCGCATCGTCTTCCGACGTGAAGTAGCCACCCTTCCAGCCCCAGTAGGTCCAGGTGCCGGCAAGACGCGTGAAGACCTGGCGAGCGTCGGTCTCGGGGCCGTACTGCTCTTCCTTCGGAAGGTCCTTCAGAGCCTTCTCGTCGGCGACGGAGCGCCACAGGAAGGACGGGACGTCGTTCTCTTCGACCTTCTTCAGAAACTTCGGTACGCCGGCCTTGCGGAAATACTTCTGCGCCAGAACGTCGGTCGCGACCTGCGAGAACTGCGACGGCACATCAATATCCGCCAGGCGGAACACGATGGAACCGTCCGGATTGCGGATCTCGCTGGTCGCCTTGCGGAACTCGATTGTTCCGTAGGCGCCTGTCTCAGGCTTGGTGAAACGACGTTCGATACGCATTGCCTTTGGTCCCTCATCCTTTGTCGCCGAAATGGGCGCACGTGTCCGCTGCGGCCGCTCGCCATCATGGGCAGCCGGCTAAAATTCCATCCAGAATCATCTTGGATGCCTATCTGTATCTTGTGCCGGATGATGGCTGCAAACACTAAATATAGTATTAACAGGATCTTTATGCCAGCCCAATCGTCATGGTGAGGACGTTTTTCGAGCGCGCGGAAACCCGCCGCCTGGTGGTCTGTCAAAACCAGCCTTGCGCTTGATTGTTTCCATCAAACTCGAAAAAGAACCGGCCTCGTTACTCCCGGTTCAGTCGCCGCCGCAACATGGGTTCATTCATGCGACTGGCTGGCGATTCGGTCAAGCCGTAGTTCGCAGTACTTTTTAAACCACAAGATATTGTGGGTGAGGCCTGTGGATAACGGGGAATAAAAAACAGCTAGGATTCTCAATCAGTTGGCCGGTCAAGCTGAAGCTTGCGCGAGGCTTGCGATTTTTGATTGTGGCGTCTTCGCGGCAAAACGGATGCCGCAAAAGCCCGCATTCACGCCGGATCTCAGTGTTTGGCGATACCATATTGAGACATATGGGTAACAGCGGCCACTAAATGTAGAACGGCCCGCCATCCTGTGGATGACGGGCCGGATATTGATGGCGAAATGCGGGGGCTGCCATTCGCGAAATCAGGACGTCTCAACTCGAGATCTGTGGTGGGTGCGGATGCACCTACTAGCCCTTGTATGTCTCAGCCCTTGTGGCCCTTGGCGATCGGTTCCTGGTAGGTGAAGCCCATGTCCCAGGGGAAGTAGATCCAAGTGTCCTGGGAAACTTCGGTGACGAATGTGTCGATAGTCGGCACGCCCGACGGTTTTGCGTAGACGCAGGCGAAATGCGCCTTCGGCATCATGGCGCGCACTTCGAGCGCCGTCTTGCCGGTATCGGTCAAATCGTCGACGACGAGAACGCCTTCGCCGCCATTTTCCATCAGTTCGGGCGAGATGCCCTTGAGAAGCACCGTGTCGCCCTGGTTGACGTAGTCATGGCGCGTGGCGATGCAGACCGTGTCGATCAAGCGGATGTTGAGTTCGCGCGAAATGATCGCGGCCGGAACGAGACCGCCGCGGGTGATGCAGACGATCGCCTTGAATTCCTGGCCAAGGCCGGACAGGCGCCACGACAGCGCGCGGGTGTCACGATGGAACTGGTCCCAGGATACGGGAAATGCTTTTTCTGGAAGAGACATGGTTTTGCCGCCGATACGAGAGCTTGTTTGGTTTTCGCTAATAGCGGGAAGCGGGGGCGAAGCGCAAGCAGGGGACTGATGGCGTGAAGTGTTCCCGGCGGCCAGATCCGGCCGCAATCCTCTGCGAAGCATTGCCGGCATTCGCATGAGGAGCATTTGATGGACGAACTGGAAAAGGCCGCCCGCGGTCTCTTGTATGACGCGAACCACGATCCGGCCGTGCTGGAAAAGCGCATGGTCGCAAAACGTATTCTCCACCGGCTGAACAGGCTTTCGCCCGATGAGGGAGAGGAGCGGGCGGACCTGATCCGCAGTCTGATGGGGCGGATCGGCAGGAATTTTGTCTTCGACGGCACGATCCACTGCGACTACGGCTTCAATATCGAGATCGGCGACAATTTCTACGCCAACGTCAATCTGATCATCCTCGACGGCGCGAAGGTGACGATCGGCAACAATGTCTTCATCGCACCGAATGTCGGCATCTATACCGCCGGGCATCCGCTCGACATTGAGCGCCGCAATGCCGGCCTCGAATACGCACTGCCGATCACGATCGGCAACAATGTCTGGATCGGCGGCGGCGTCTCGATCATGCCGGGTGTGACGATCGGCGACGGGGCCGTCATCGGCGGTGGCGCTGTGGTGACGAGGGACATTCCGCCGGATGTGGTTGCTGCCGGCAACCCCGCCCGCGTCATCCGTGAGATCACCGAGGAAGATGGCAGGCGCGAAAGCTTTGGCCGGAGGTAGACCTGCCGTCATGCCCCGGTGAGCCGATATAGCAGGAAGGCGAAACGCCACCATCACGAAGGATATTGCCTTGGCGACGATTCTGGAGACCAACAGGCTGCGCCTGGAGACCTGGGGTGAAGATGGCGTGGCCGAGTTGATAAAGCTTCATGGCAGCGAGGCGGTCATGCGCTTTCTCGATGCCAGAGGCGAATTCTACGATCGCACCAAGGCGGAGCATCGCCTTGGTGAATGGGCGAGAGAATACGCCGAACATGGGCTCGGCAAGCAACGTCTGGTCAGGAAAGACGACGGCGTTTTTATAGGGCGTGCGGGTTTTTCCCTCTACGCGCCCGGTAAACCCGAGATCGGATATTCACTGCTGCCCATGCATTGGGGACAGGGCTACGCGACAGAGATTGCCGAGGGGCTGCGGGACTGGCTGGAGGCAACCGGCCGTTGGGCCGGATTTATCGGATTTGCCCATGTCGACAATTGTGCCTCCAAGCGGGTGCTGGAGCGTATCGGCATGGATGCGACGCATCAGGCGCTCGTATCCGAAATGCCGATGCAGTTTTACGCTCTGGAATTTGCACGCCGAACACAGTGACGCTGCATGCTCCCATACGAAGGCCGCGCTCCGTGCCGGATTTGTGCGGACCGCATTTTCGGAGGGTAGGGCATATCGACGGGGACGTATCTCCTTTTGATCTCGTTGGGTGGTGCTTGTGGCGATGCTAAGCTGATGTCCTGCCTTGGGAGGGCAAGATGGCAGGCTATTTCGGAACGGAGATTCAGAAACGTCTTCAAAAGATTGCGGAGGAAAGTGCAGGTTTCATCGCCGCGACACCCGGCGCATGCCAGGCGGGACGGATGATGGGGTGCGACGATCCCGAGATGCTCGGCTGGGATCGTATCGCAGAGTTCGTCACCCGCGATGGTGTCTGCGCTTTCCGGCTGCTCGATGCCAGGCAGATCAAGGAGCTCAAGGTCCAGCTGGCCCGGCGCGATTGCCGCCTCGACACCTGGGATGTCTTCATCGGAGACAAGGAGAGAGCGCTTGCCGCATCGCAAGCGATCATTTCCGCAGGGATGCCTGATGGGTTGGCCGAGCTTAAGATGGCGGCCGATCCCGATGATCAGCTGACGGAAAATGTCCAGATGTTCATGGCGGAGGCGGGCATGGTGCCGTTTTCCGGTTCCATGCTGGTCGGCAGCGTCGGCCCCGCAGCGACAGCCTTGATCGGCAACGGAGACGGGACGCTGGTGGCTACGGCGCATGGTTATCTGCCGCACAATGTGTTCAGTCACTTCCATCGTTACGCCTGGGGTGGCCTTGTCGCGGTATCGGAGAAACACCGCTGCAAGGGGCTAGGCAAATTCATCAACGCTCTGATCATCAGGACTGTCTTCGAGCGGCTCTATGCCAGTCATGTCTACGAGCTCGTCTCGGCCGGCAACACGGCGTCGAGGAGAATGGTGGAGGCCTGCGGCCTTCATCACGATCCGGCCTTCGTCTGCGGCATCGCCACGCCCGTCGATGCCGCCCGGTTTACGCGCTGACGTTGTCCGCTACAGACCGCGCATGGCCGGGATGATGATATCCGAGAGCAGCCCGGTCATCTTTCGCATCTGGTCGGGATCGTCATAGAGGCCTGCCGTGATCACGACGACGGCGTCCATGGCCGGTATCACGACGATGCGCTGGCCGCCAATCCCCAGGGCGATTGTCGTCGGTATCCTCCCGCCGGCATCCGATGCGACATCGCCTGACCACCAGTGCATCGCATACCGATAGGGAAACCACGCATCCTGCTGCGCCGCCGTGGAAATCTTCAGCCATTCCTCGGACACCACCTGCCGTCCATCCCATTTGCCTTGCTGCAGGACGAGGAGGCCGAGCTTGGCCATGTCGCGGGGGCGCAATTTCAGGCTGCCATAGGCGGCTATTTCTCCGCTCGTCTTGAGTGGCACCCATCGATAGGACGAGATGCCGAGGGGACCGAAGAGATTTTCCTCCGCGAATGCGGTCAGGCTTTTTTCGCTGGCATTCTGCAGGATCTTGCTCAGCAGCATGGTGTCGCCGCCGCTGTAGGCCCAGCGGCTGCCGGGCGCGGCGGTGAGCCGCCGTTCGAGAACGGCCCTATAGGGATCCGGCGCCACCGCCATCAGCCGTTCGGTATTGTTGGCGTCCATATAGGGCAGTTGCTCGTTGCTGTGGAAACCGGACGTCATTGTCAGCAGCATGCGCAGCGAGATCTTCTGCCTGTCGGCACTGGCGAGATCGCGGTAGTCAGGCAGGTAGTCGAAGACGGATTGGTCGAGGCTTTTGATCAGCCCGCGGTCAACCGCGATGCCGACGAGAAGCGACATCACGCTTTTGCCGACGGATCGGACGTCGTGGAGATCACCCATCCCATATTCATAGTGTCCGGGAGACGCGCCCCAGGGCTGGTCCTGACCGGCTCGATAATGCTCGAAGACCAGTATCCCTTTGTGCAGGATCAGGACTGAATGAAGGTTCAGGCGGGTTTCGTCCAACTGCCGGATAAGCCTGCAGCCGGTTTCCTGCGCAGTTGAAGGTGAGGGAACGAGATAACCTGCCTCCGCAGCGGCGATAGGAGTGCCGCAATCTGCGGCGTCCGCAGCCTGCGCAGACAGGAAAAGTAAGGCGACGAACATGGCCAGTGGGTTCATGGCGCACGATCCTGTTCAGGTCATGCTTATATACCATGTCCGATCAGGTCGCGCATGGGCTGCCCCGTGTCGGAGAGCCACCCGTTCAATCGGCCGGCACTCAGGCAGCCGCCGGCCGGTTTTGGCGCGGTTGGGTCACCGCGACAGCAGCGTGAGCGCGGTCATTTTGTCGAGCAGGCTGCGGGTGACACCGCCGAACAGCATCTCCCACCAGCGCGAATGGCCGTAGCCGCCCATCACCAGAAGATCGATGCTCTGGTCAACCAGACGTTTTTCGATCGCCTGTGCTGGCGACGTGCCGCCGCTGTCCTGCGTCGTCAGTGTCACCGAAACCCCGTGGCGGGAGAGGGCTGCTGCAATCTCGGCTCCCGCAAGCTCCGGGCTCCGGTCGCCGCGCTCCGGCGGATCCACGACCAGAATTTCGACCGATGTCGCATTCTTGAGAAGCGGCAGTGAATCGAATGTCGCGCGGGCCGCTTCCCGTGAACCATTCCACGCAATCAGTACGCGTTCGATCGGCTTCAACTGCTTCAGCGTATAGGGCACGAGCAGCATCGGCCTGCCGCTCTCGAACAGGAAGCTCTCGAGATCCGCACGGTGATCGGTCTGGGTCGGATCGCTCTGTGTTGCGACGACGAGGTCGACGGCGCGCGCCGTTTCCTGCACCGAACTTGATGAATAGCCTGCCGCCAGCATGAAGCTGCGCCATTCCGAGGACAGGCCTTCCCGCGTCGTGCGCTGACGGAAGATCTGCTCGATCGCAGCGGTTTCCTTGTGGGCTGTGTCCTGAAGGATTTCGATTGCCGCGGGATCGGGGATCTCCATCGGTGCAATCAGCGGAATGGCGGCGAGCGTCTCGGCATGGACGCCGATGAGATGCGCGGAGAACTGTTCGGCCAACGCGACGGCGAAATCGGTGATCTGAATTGCGTTGCGCTGGGTGTCGAGAACGGCAAGGACCGTCTTGTAGGACATGGAAATCTCCTCATCGGCTGGCTTCATTGCGAACCAGTATCGAAGATAAGGTGGTGCCGATTTGATGCCGGTCAACTACCGGCGGCACGTCAGGCGTCGGCTGTCGGATTGGGGGCGATCTTTGCTGCGTCGAGCGTGGTGATCATTGCCTCGACCGCCTCGGCCGCGGCATCGAGCGGCGCGGCATTGCGAGCGCGCACGACGATCTCCGTCGAAAATTTCTTGCCGTCAAAGCGCGGATAGGAGCCGATGCTCGTCTCCGGATGTGCCTTCTGGATGTCGGCGAGCAGGGTGCCGATATCTCCCTCGCCATAGGGGCAGGAGACTGAGCGCGACAACATTTGCGCGCCGCTGCGCAGGGTCGGCAGCGCGTTGTCGACCATGGCCTGGAAGACCTGCGGAACACCTGCCATGACATAGACATTGTCGACGATGAAACCCGGTGCCGTCGAGACGGGGTTTGCGATGTGGCGGGCACCTTCCGGCATCCGCGCCATCCGCTGGCGGGCAGGGGTGAATTCCATTTCGCGCCGCTTGTACATGTCGCCAAGCAGCGTCATGGCGGCCGGATCGTAGATGCAGGGCACGCCAAAGGCTTTTGAAACCGCATCCGCGGTGATGTCGTCATGGGTCGGGCCGATCCCGCCGGAGGTGAAGACGTAATCGTAGCGTGCCCGAAGCGCGTTGAGCGCCTCGACGATGGCGTCCTCCTCGTCGGGAACGATGCGCACCTCCTTGAGGTCGATGGCGGAGAGCGTCAGCATGTCGGCGAGGTGGCCTATATTCTTGTCCTTGGTGCGCCCCGAAAGAAGCTCGTCGCCGATGGCGAGCATGGCTGCGGTAACGATTGGGGATTCGGACATGGCGGGCCTCCTGACAGGTAATCCGTCCTACGCCTGAAAAGTGGAGGCAGGAAGAGGCAATCTTTCCTTCCGCCGAAGCGCCCTATCTAGATCGTTGTATTTTCGTGACCGTCGACGGCTGACTGTCGTCGAAATGCGAACAGTGCGTTGATCGGTCGGGCGGCTGTGCCTCGGCGGATCAGGTTGATACATCTGGTTGCGGATTTGACTGCCCTGATATCAAACGGAGAAACCTCATGGCTAAGGTTCTGGTTCTTTATTATTCCGCTTACGGTCACATCGAGAAGATGGCCTATGCGGTCGCGGAAGGTGCAAAGTCCGCCGGCGCGGACGTGACCGTCAAGCGCGTGCCGGAACTCGTTCCGGAAGACGTTGCCAAGGCGTCTCATTTCAAGCTCGACCAGGAAGCGCCGATCGCAACCCCGGACGAACTCGACCAGTATGATGCGATCATCGTCGGCTCCGGTACCCGCTTCGGTACGGTGACCTCGCAGATGCGCAATTTCTGGGATCAGACCGGCGGCCTCTGGGCAGGCGGCAAGCTGGTCGGCAAGCTCGGTTCTGTCTTCACGTCGTCGGCGACCCAGCACGGTGGCCAAGAGACGACCATCCTTGGTTTCATCCCGACCCTCCTGCATCACGGCATGGCCGTAGCAGGCCTTCCCTACGCCTTCCAGGGTCAGATGGGTGTTGAGGAAGTAAAGGGCGGCTCACCCTACGGCGCATCCACCATCACCGGCGGCGACGGCTCGCGCCAGCCTTCGGAAATCGAGCTGGAAGCGGCGAAATATCAGGGCGCCCATGTTGCGAAGCTGGCCGCCAAGCTGTCGGCCTGATCCGCATCCGTTTTTTGCGGCATAGAAGAAGGGGAGCAGCTTGGCTGCTCCCCTTCCTGCATCGGGCAGTCCGAAGAATGCCTAATTCTAGCGCGGGTTACACGACTGTACGACAGGTGCCTGCAATTCCGTGGGCAGCGTCGCCGGATTTCCGCCATTCGGCGGCGTGCAGTTGGAGTTGTTGCTGATGGAGCCGGTCGTGGTCGTATCCACGGCCATGCCGCTCGACGCCCCATACTCCATCGTGGTCGAATCATAGGTCGTGGTTGGAGCCATCATCCCATCCGAGGCGCCTGGAGTGCCTGCAGGAGTGTTTGAGTCATAGGTCTGCGCCAGCGCGCCGCCGGCTGCCATCATGACCGAAAGGGTAGTTGCTGCAATAAGCGTCTTCATCGAATTTCTCCCATTTGTTACGGGAGGGGAACAGACGCTCGCATGCCTTTGTTCCGAAAAAGAATTGAACAAAATTTGTGCCGCCAATCGAGGAACAAAATCGCCGCAATGGAGATAGGTATCGGATGGGCTGCGTAAGGGGAGATCGATCGAGCCACGACGCATGGAGCATGGTGCGGACGGCGGGGATCGAACCCGCATGACCGAAGTCGAGGGATTTTAAGTCCCTTGCGTCTACCAGTTTCGCCACGTCCGCCTCATGGGCTTTCTCGACGGCTCGGGAACAAAAAGCAAGCCTTCGTCCGGTCTAAAAAGAATGAATTTGCGGCAGCGCATCTTCCAAGCCGTATGTTGAAGGCGTCCGCGATCAGCCTATTTCCTGCCCCATCGACAACGAGGTAGGTTCCCATGTTCAAGCGCATATTGTTCTTTCTGATGGCCGTGATGGCAGGGGCTGACGCCCGTGCCGAGGGGACGGTCAAGGAAGGGCAGTTCATGTCGAGCCAGATCCTCAGAAAGAATGTCGAGTTCACCGTCTACCTGCCGCCCGGTTATGGCCGCGACGAGCGGAAATATCCGGTCATCTATCTGATGCATGGGGGCGAGGGCGGAAAGAACCACGACTGGTATCGTTATGGCGGCGCCGATCGCGTCTTCGACCGCCTGATCGAGGCGGGCGAGATGCCGCCCTTCATCGCCGTGACGCCGGAGGGGCGGCGCGACGAGGAGGACAGGTTCAACACCTATTACATGAACGATGCGGACGGGCAGTATCGCTGGCAGGACATGTTCGTCCGGGAGCTTGTGCCCCATATTGAAAAGACCTTTCCCGTCATCCCGGGTAAACGGTCGCGTGCCGTTCTCGGCCTTTCCATGGGAGGTTATGCCGCCGTCGCCTATTCGATGAAATATCCGGACATGTTTGCCGGTGCCGCGGCGCTGAGCGCGGCCTTCCGCACCGACCAGCAGGTCATCGACATGGATCAGGCGGGCTACGAGCGCCGCTACGGCAAGGCCTGGGGACCGGGCCTGACCGGCCGCGGCCGTCTGAATGAGGCCTACTACGCCAACAGCGTGCTCGACCTTGTCGACAAGGTTTCGCCGGAGGCCATCGCCAAGACCGATCTCTATATCGACTGTGGTTCCTATGACGACTTCTTCGTCGGCAATGCCGAGTTGCACCTGAAGCTGACCAGGCGCGGCATAGAACATCGGTTCATGGCACGCGAAGGTGGCCACGACTGGCCCTATTGGCGGTCGGGGCTGGAGGGGGCAACGCTCTTCATCGGCAAGGTCTTCCGCCAGTAGCCGGATCGATGGACTGTCCCGTGCCGCTGCCGAACCGTTTTGGCGATAATTGACTTGGTGTCCGTGTCGCGCCTGTGGCATAGCGGGGCAACTTTTACGATGCAGGATTGCCTATGCTGACGAGAACGGGTGTGGAGGACGCCATGGCGGCGGTCCGGACGATTTTTCCGGAAACGCCGCTGCAGTTGAACGAGCATCTGAGCCGCAAATACGGCGCGGAGATCTGGTTGAAGCGCGAGGATCTGTCGCCGGTCCGCTCCTACAAGATCCGCGGTGCATTCAATTTCCTGCGCAAGGCGATCTCTGCCGGCGACAAGGACAAGACCTTTGTCTGTGCGTCTGCTGGCAATCACGCGCAGGGCTTCGCCTTCGTCTGCCGGCATTTCGGGGTCAAGGGCGTGGTCTTCATGCCGGTGACGACACCGCAGCAGAAGATCGACAAGACGCGCACCTTCGGCGGCGAGTTCATCACGATCAAGCTGGTCGGCGACATTTTCGACCAGTGCTACGCCGCTGCCCGCGCCTATGTCGAGGAGACCGGCGGCAGCATGGTGCCGCCCTTCGATGATGGCGATATCATCGAAGGACAGGCAACGGTCGCGGCCGAAATCAGCGCGCAGCTGCCCGATGGAACCCAACCGGATCTCGTCATTCTGCCGGTCGGAGGCGGTGGTCTCGCATCCGGCATCACCGGCTATTTCAGCGACGTTCTCGCTGCCGGCAGTTTCGTCTTCACCGAGCCGACCGGCGCGCCGAGCCTAAAGCGCAGCCTCGAGGCGGGTGAGGTGATCGCGCTGCCGAAGGTGGATAATTTCGTCGACGGCGCCGCTGTCGCACGTATCGGCGATCTCAATTTCGCAGCGCTGAAGGATTTCTCGCCGGAGCAGGTGATGCTGGTGCCGGAAAACGCCATCTGCGTCACGATGACGGACATGCTGAATGTCGAAGGCGTGGTGCTGGAGCCGGCGGGTGCATTGTCGATCACCGCGCTCAACCTGCTGCCCGCCGAGAAGATTGCGGGCAAGACGGTGGTTTGCGTCGTGTCAGGCGGCAATTTCGACTTCGAGCGGCTGCCCGACGTGAAGGAGCGGGCGATGCGTTATGCCGGACTGAAGAAATACTTCATCCTGCGCTTGCCGCAGCGTCCGGGCGCCCTGCGTGATTTCCTTAATCTGCTCGGCCCGGACGATGACATCGCCCGCTTCGAATACCTGAAGAAGTCGGCGCGCAATTTCGGCTCGATCCTGATCGGCATCGAAACCGTCGCACCGGAGAATTTTTCCGGCCTGCATGAGCGTTTCGAGGCGGCGGGCTTGGGCTACGAGGACATTACCGAAAACGAGATCCTGGCGAACCTGATCATCTGACCGGGTCGCCGCCGGGGGACAAACCCGGTCATGTTTCAAGCCGGCGCTTCCGGCTTCTTTTCCAATATGCTAGGCAGATTTCCATGGCTTCGATTTTTTCATCCCTGTTTTCGCTTTTCTCCGGCAACGGACAGCCGGCCAAGGCCGCGCGCGAAGCCGAGCCCGTGCCCTACAACGACTGCCTGATCTTTCCGGCGCCGATCGCCGAGGGCAGCCAGTTTCGCCTTGCAGGGCGGATCGAAAAGAACGTGAACGGCGAGACCCTGGTCCGGACATTCGTGCGCGCCGACATGTTCTCGTCGATCGACGATGCCGTGACCTTTACCGTGCGCAAAGCAGAGCAGATCATCGACCAGAACGGCGCGGCGCTGTTCTCCGATGGCGTGAAGTCGCGCACCGCGTGAACGGCAAACCGGCCTAAGTTCCGACACTCACTCAATTTTAAGGCCTTCGATTTAGGCTGGCTGGGCATTTGTCAATTTTTCCCAGCGGTCTGTATCGATGAGATCACAGCGGCTATATTTTAAGCGCGTTGTCTTTATTCTTCTGGCAGTCATGTTTCTGCCGAATGCTGCCCTTGCTGAAGGTGGCGCACCAGCCCCGTCGGGTATCGACGTCGCGTGGGTTCTCGTTGCCGCGGCCCTGGTGATGCTGATGCAGGTCGGTTTCCTGCTTCTTGAAGCCGGCATGGTACGGTCCAAGAACTCCAAAAAGGCCGCGCAGAAAAACCTCCTGGACTTCGTCTTCGGCGTCGTCATGTTCGCCGCAGTCGGTTTCATGCTCGCCTTCGGTCAATCCGGCGGATTGCCGTTTGGTGCCGATAAGTCTTTCTATTTTCTCGATGATCTGAACGCTTGGCAGGTCGCATTTTTCGTCATCCAGGTCATGTTCTGCGGCATCGCGGCGACCATCGTGTCGGGCGCGGTCGCCGAGCGGATGAAACTGTCCGCCTACGTTTTCGTGACGCTCATGATGTCGGGCCTGATCTATCCCGTTTTCACCCATTGGGCCTGGGGTGATGCGCTGTCGCCGAGCAGCACGGCGTTCCTCGCCAATCTCGATTTTATCGACTTCGCCGGCTCGACCGTCGTTCATGCCACCGGTGGTTGGGCAGCCCTTGCGGCCTGCCTCGTGCTGGGGCCGCGGATCGGTCGCTTCCGCGCCGACGGATCGCCGGTAAGGATCGCGGGACACAGTCCTGTCCTGTCCACGACGGGGGCTTTGCTTCTGTTCATCGGCTGGATCGGCTTCAATGGCGGCTCGGCACTGGCCGTCAACGACAGCCTGGCCGTCATCATCGTCAACACCTTGCTTGCCGGGAGCATGGGCGCCTGCGTCGGATATGTCGTCGGCTTCTACCAGGATCGCGTCATATTGCCGGAGAAATCCAATGCAGGCATGCTTGGTGGGCTGGTGGCGGTAACGGCCGGGTGCCAGCTGCTGGATCCGGCGGGCGCGCTGCTGATCGGCGCGATCGGCGGCTCGGTCGCCATCTTCGGCAATGCCTTGGTCGAGCGTAAGCTGAAGGTGGATGATGCGGTGGGTGCGATTGGCATTCACGCCTTTGCCGGGGTCGCCGGCACCTTGCTGGTCGCGCTTCTGGTGCCTGTCGACCGGCTTCCGGCCGGTGGCAGGCTTGCGCAATTATGGATACAGGCGGTCGGTATCGGCATCAATTTCTACTGGGCCTTCGGTGCAAGTTATCTCCTTCTCCGATTTCTCGACCGGTTCTTCGTGCTGCGGGTCAGTGCGAGGGATGAAGAGGACGGACTGAACATTGCCGAACACGCCACGCGACTGGGCGTTGGCCACGTGGAGGATGCGCTGGCCGACCTTCTGGCCGGCAAGGCGGATCTCGCCAGGCGCCTGCCTGTGATCAGGGGCGATGAGGCGGAGCGCCTGACCGGCCTGTTCAACGATTTGATGGATAAGGCACAGGCAGAGGAGCGCAGTCGCGAACAGAACCTGCAGGCGACACACGAGTACGACCAGGCGGAGCGCGTAGCGGCCCTTGCCAGCGCCACCTTCGAGGCAATCCTGATCCATCGCGACGGCGTAGTGCTCGACGGTAACGAGGAACTGGCAAAACTCGTCGGCCGGCCCCTTTCCGATCTCATAGGGCGGCAGATCTTCGAGTTCCTCGTGGATGGCGAAACGATCCAGGTTTCGGAGATCATCAAGCTCAATGATGACCGCAGCCACGAGATTTTCATACGCACTCCCGACGATGGCCAGATACCCGTTGCTGCACGAGGCCGGGACATCACCTTCCGGGGAGAAAATGCGCGCGTCGGCTGCTTTGTCGATCTGCGCGAACGCAAGGAGGCCGAAAAGCGGATCCGCTATCTGGCGCAGCATGATCCGCTGACCGGATTGCCGAATCGCGTCCTGTTTACCGAGAATCTCGCCGCGCTGATGCAGGAAGGTGGAGCCGGGCGCCGTTGTGGCATCGTCAAGCTGGATCTCGACCGCTTCAAGGACATCAATGACATCCATGGCCATCAGGCAGGCGATGAAGTGATCCGTATGGTGGCGACGAGGCTTCAAACGACCGCCGGATCTCGACATATCGTCACCCGTCTCGGCGGCGACGAATTCGCCGTCATCCTTGATGCTCTCTCCTCGGAGGAGGAACTGGAGGCGTTCGGAAACCGTGTACTGGTCGCCATGGCTGCGCCGGTCGATATAGGCGGCGGAGAAGAGGTGAGCGTCACGGTCAGCATGGGAGGGGCTCTTTGGCCCGCTCACGCAGTCGACATGGATGCGCTGATCGGATGCGCCGATGTCGCGCTTTCGGACGCCAAGAATTCCGGCCGGAACGCGTTCAGGACCTTTCTCGCCGGCATGAATGATCTGATCGAGAAGAGGCGCGCCCTGGAGGCGGATCTCGAGCAGGCCCTGCATCAGGGGCAATTCGAAATCTACCTGCAGCCACGGGTGAAGGTGGAGGATGTCAGCATCGTCGGCTACGAGGCCTTGCTGCGCTGGAATCATCCGCAGCGGGGCATGATCAGCCCGGCGGATTTCATCCCGGTCGCCGAGGCTTCCGGCAAGATCATCCGGCTTGGTCAATGGGTTCTGGCGGAAGCCTGCCAGCTGCTCGGCCAGGTCGAAGGACATATCAGCGTCAACGTTAGCCCGCTGCAGTTCCGCCACACGGATTTCGTTGAGCACCTGAGCGAGATTATGCGGAAGTCCGGTGCCGACCCGCGCCGGCTCGAACTCGAGATCACCGAGAGCGTTCTGATTGACGACGACCGCCGGGCGGTCCAGATTCTCAACGACGTGAAGCGGATGGGCGTGGCGATCGCTCTCGACGATTTCGGCACGGGCTATTCTTCCTTGAGCTATCTCAGCCGCTATCCGTTCGACACGATCAAGATCGATCGGAGCTTCGTGAAGAACCTGAGTGTTGCCGACAATGCGCGCATGATCGTCAGGACCATCATTGAGCTCGGCGTCGGTCTCGGCATGAAGATCGTGGCCGAAGGGGTCGAGACACTGGAGGAGGCGATGTTCCTTGGCCAGGCCGGGTGTCATGAGCTCCAGGGATTTCTCCTGGGGCGGCCGGAGCCGCTGGCGAATGTGGTTCGCGCCATCGAACCGCAGACAGCTAAGCGTTTGGAAGAAATGCCGAAGCGTCAGCCCGAGATGCGCGACGTCGGCTTTGCCGCCCGCAGTGTACCGCGGCTTGTGAAATTCAACTCGTGAATCCACAGTCCTGTTTGACTGAAACTTAACCCCGTAAGCGCTAGAAATCTTCAGTTTTGTGGGCTGGAAAGACTTTCCCATGCCGTGGCTCAACCTGTGCCTGTTCCTTCTCGAAGCAGTCGTCTACTTCTCGGTGATGACGGCGTTTCTGCATTTCCGCCGCGCCCTCGGGCTCGGGGTGTTTCTTGCAGCGCTCGGCGTCATGCATTTCATGGAAACCTATCTTGCGGCGGTCTTCTATGTGGAACTGCCGTTCGGCACGGTTTCGCCGGGCTCGTCGGTCTTTTTCGCCGGCAAGCTGATGATGATCCTGCTGCTCTATATCAAGGAAGATGCGGCCACGGTTCGCCAGCCGATCTATGGCCTCCTTCTGGGCAATCTCCTGACCGTCGGGCTTGCGCAGATCCTGCAGGCTCATTCGGCCGTGGCACTGCCGGGTGGCCGCTCCGCCGATATGGGCTTCCTGGATGAAATGGGCTGGCTCATGGTCTGGGGCACCTCGATCCTCTATCTGGATTCGATCGGCATCATCCTGCTCTACGAGCGCCTGGGCCGATGGATGGAGCGCAATATCGTCCTGCGTTTCGCCATCAGCGGCGCGGTCATGCTGACCTTCGACCAGGTCGCCTTCTACACCGTTCTGCGCATTCTCCTCGATGCGCCGATCTCCGTGCTCTTTGGCGGCTGGTACGCGAAAATGCTGGCGGTGCTGATCTATTCGGTTCTATTTGCCGTGTATCTGAGGCTCGACCAGACGAGGACATGGTTCAATCCGACGCGCGAGATCCGCGACATTTTCAACGATTTGACCTTTCGCGAGCGCTATCAGGCGCTGCTTGCCAAGGCGGGCGTGGACAGCCTGACCGGCGTATTCAATCGTGGACGATTCGAGGCCGATGCGCCTGACCTGATCCGCGAATGCTTCGGCAAGGGCAGGGCCGTGAGCATGCTGATCATCGATGCCGACCATTTCAAGCAGATCAATGACCAGTTCGGCCATCAGCGCGGCGATACCGTGTTGAAGGAGCTTGCCGAATGTCTGGGGAGCGGCGCGCGGGCCGGCGATCATCTGTCGCGCTTCGGCGGCGAGGAATTCGTGCTGCTGATGTGCGGCACGGATCACGACGATGCCATACAGCGCGCCGAACAGTTGCGGAATGACATTTCCCAACGCGTTCTCAGGCCGGAAGGGCAGGGGCTGACCGTGTCTATCGGCGTGGCGACCGGGCCGGAGGACGGCAGGACGCTCGACGTGCTTCTGGGGCGTGCCGACGAGCGGCTCTATCACGCAAAGAATAGCGGCCGTGACAGTGTCTACGGCCGCTTGGGAAGGTTCGTTGCCGACGACCGCCTTGCGGGCTGACGTCAGGGCCAGGTCGTGATCAGGCCGCTACGGCGAGCTGCTGCGTGCGCTGCTGTGCAGAAGCGATCGCCTTCTCCAGCGCTTCCGGACCGAAGGCCGTGCCTTCGACATAGATCACTTCGACGTCGGTCATGCCCATGAAGCCGAGAACGGTTTTCAGGTAAGGGACGGCGTGGTTCATCGCCATGGCCGGGCCTTCCGAATAGATGCCTGCGGCGGACAGGACGATATAGACCTTCTTGCCGGTGGCGAGACCCTGCGGGCCTTCGGCGGTGTAGCGGAAGGTCTGGCCGGCGCGGGCGACGTTGTCGATCCAGCTCTTCAGCGTCGAATAGATGTTGAAGTTGATGAGGCCGGTGGCGAGCACGACCGTGTCTGCAGCGAGCAGTTCGGCGGTCAGCTGGTCGGACACGGCGGCAGCGGCGGCTTCTTCGGCATTGCGGGCTTCAGCCGGCTTGCGGATTGCCGCAGTGGTCACGGTGTCGAGATGGGCGATCGGGTTCTTGCCGAGGTCGTGGCTGACGACGGTTGCATTCGGATCCTGCGCCTTCAACTTATCGACGAATTCGTTAGCGATCCTGGTGGACAGCGATTCGTCGCCACGCGGGCTGGATGTCACGAGAAGGATGGAGGACATGGTGCCAATTCCTTGATTACTCTGGAGGTCGCGAGGACCTTGTTGTTGTTCAGCGAGACTGGAGGGCTCGTCTCCACAGACAAATAGGAGTGGACCGTCATCGATAAAACGGGGATAATATCGAAGGTTCCTATCGAACATTTGGATAGCTGACATGGATGCCAATCCGACACTCGACCAGTTGCAGGTCTTCATTGCGGTCGCCGAAACAGGAAGTTTCTCGGCTGCGGCCCGTGCCTTGAACCGGGGGCAGTCGGTTGTCAGCTACACGATCAGCAATCTCGAGGCCCAGCTGGAAGTGCCGCTGTTCGAGCGCAGCGGGGCGCGTCAGCCGAAGCTGACCGACGCGGGCAGGGCGATGCTCATCGATGCCCGCCGCATCGTCGCGGACCTTCAGGTCATGCGTTCGCGCGCCAAGACCATCAAGCGTGGACTGGAAGCCGAGATCACGCTGGCGATCAGCGTCATGGTGCCGGCGGATGCCGTGGTGGCGGAGCTGAAGGAGTTCCGCGAGGAATTCCCGACCGTGGCGATCAACCTCAATGTCGGCGAGCTCGGCATGGTGATGGACATGGTGCTGAACGGCGGGGCTGATATCGGCATCGGCGGCGCTCTGCTCAAGCAGGACGGGTCGCTCGTTGCCGACAAGATCGGCCATTCGTTCATGGTGCCGGTCGCCGCCGCCGATCATCCGCTGGCAGGCTTCGACCGGCCGCTGACTTTGTCGGACGTGCGCGAGGAGACGCAGCTCGTGGTGACGGACGCATCCGGCATCACCGCCGGGCGCGATTTCAACGTCCTGTCCTATAAGATCTGGCGGGTCAGCGACATCGCAACCAAGCACCAGCTCATCAAGGGCGGTCTCGGATGGGGCGGCCTGCCGGCATCGCTGGTGCGCGACGATATCCGCAACGGCAAACTCGTCGCGCTCGAACTCGATGCCTACGAGCAGGGCCAGTACCCGCTCTATGCCCTTCGCAAGGCCTCCAATCCGCCGGGACCGGCCGGGCAGTGGCTGATCGACAGTTTTGCGAGACGGCTTTCGACCTGCCCCAATCACGAGACCTTTACGGAAGTCCTGAAGGCAGACAGCGACCGGGTCCGTTATCCCGAGGCGGCTGAATAACGGGCAGGGCGTGTGCCCGGAGTCGGCGAATTGACCATATCTCTCGCTCTGCTATAACGGCGCAACGGTCAGCAGTTCACCGAGGCGTCGCCGTCCCTTATGGGAAGCTAAACCTGCATTTTTAAGAGATCAGCACTTATCCTGTGCCGAGGTCGACAAGACGGTGACCAGCGACATTCCAGACGGACCGGCACGCTTCAAAGGATAAGCCATGCCCAGAACCATCTTACCGATGGCCGTTTCCGATATGTCGGCCTTTGCCAAATCCCTGCGCGGCGAGATCGACAGGCTCGACCACAAGCCGAGCCATGTGGAGATGCTCAATCTCCTCAGCCGCGCTGCGGGATTTCGCAACTTCCAGCATTTTCGTTCAGCGGCCGAAAATACCGCGGTGATCGAACGCGACAACATCGCCGTCGAACCTGAACCGCAGGCCGACGAGACCCGCGTCATGCGCACGCTACGCGTCTTCGACCGTGAGGGTCTCATTGTCCGCTGGCCGACCAAGCGCTCGCAGCAGGAGCTTTGCCTCTGGTTCCTGTGGCCGAGGATCCCGCGCGGGCGCGTCTTTTCCGAGCGCGAGATCAGCGAGTTTCTGAACGGGCTGCACCTGTTCGGAGATTCGGCGCTGCTGCGTCGCGACCTGTTCGATCTCGGTCTCGTGACACGCAATCGCGACGGCAGCGACTATCGCCGCATCGAGCGCAAGCCGCCGCCGGAACTGGCGCTGTTGTGGAAGCGCGTCCGGATGACGCCGGTAAGGGTGGCGCCGGTTTCGGCCAGCCGGCAGAAGCCTGGCGTGAGCGCGGCTTAGAGCGAAAGCGTGCCGGAAATGCAGGTCGCGATCTCGCCGCCGATCCAGATATCGTCGCCGAACTTGTCGACATGTACCCGTCCGGCACGGCCGAGCACCGTGCCCTGGGCAGCGACATAGCGCTCAGGTGCCACGCCCGTACCGATCAGCCACTGGGCGAGCCCGGCATTGAGACTGCCCGTTACCGGATCCTCGTAGCCGTTGCGGGTGAAGGCGCGCACTTCGAACTGCGCGTCTTCGCCATCCAGCTTCGGATCGAAGGGGCCGACCAGGCCGACACGGGCACCGGCCAGGATGGAATAGTCCGGTCTGACAGCGAGCACGTCTGCTCGCGACGGCAGAAGCACGCCGATCCAGTCCGGCCCGTTCTCACACCAGTTTGAATCGACGATCATCGATGTCGGCAGGTTGATACCCCTGGCGATCCGTTCCACCAGTTCGGGATCGACCGGGCCGCTGCGCTTCAGCGGTGGCGCGGCGAAGGCAAGGCGCTGGCCATCGCGGCGGATGCGCACCAGGCCTGCGCCGCATTCCTGCACGATCTCGCCCTCCGGCGCCTCCGCCGCCTGGCTCAGCCAGACATGGGCGCTGCCGAGCGTCGGATGACCGGCAAAGGGCAGTTCCTGGGTCGGCGTGAAGATGCGAACCCGGTAATGCGCCGTTGGGGCGGTCGGCTGCAGCAGGAAGGTCGTTTCGCTGAGATTGGTCCAGTTGGCGAAGGCCTGCATGTCGGCGTCGCTCAGCGCATCTGCGCCGATGACGACAGCAAGAGGATTGCCGCGCATCGGCTGGGAGGAAAAGACGTCGACCTGCTGGAAGGAGAAAGTGGGCATGGAGAGTTTCATCCAGTGAATGGAGATGTGTCTGTGAGACCTTGCGAAAAAATCTGCACCTCATTCCTGTGCCCTAGGGCTTCGCCCACGGAATGTCACAGGAGTTCAGCCGCCACGCGTCTGCGTGGCGAATGACGCCTTTCCAGCCCAAGGACTTAGGCTGGCTGGATCCCTGTGACAAGCACAGGGATGAGGGAGGTTGAGGCGTCACAGCACCAGCCGGAACTTGGCAAAACCGTTTTCGCCTTCGCCGGCATCCTCGATCTTGGCGCCCTTGATCTCGGCGGCGAAGGTGCGGGCCTTCGGGCCGGTCTCGAAGATCGCCGTTGTGCCGGGCAGGGGCTTGAACGACCAGTTGTCGTCGGCGGACGGGTTGATCGTGCCCTGGTCGACGATATAGCGGACGATCACGTCGCGGTTGGTGTCCGGCGCGACGAAGATCACCTTGTCACCGGCGATATCCGGGAACTTGCCGCCGCCACCGGCGCGGTAGTTGTTCGTTGCGACAACGAATTTCTGTTCAGGATCAATCGGTTTTCCGTCGAACTTCAAGTCGACGATGCGGTTCGATCCGGGATTGACGAGCTTCCCGTCCTTGTCGAAACGGGCCGGCTGCGACAGGTCGATCTGGTAGGTGACGCCGTCGATGACGTCGTAATTGTAGGACGGAAAACCGTCGTTCAGCAGCGCCGCATCCTTGGCGCCGGCTTCGATGTGGTTGAACATGCCGGCCGACATTTCCAGCCAGTTCTTCACCTGCGCGCCGTTGATCAGCACAGCCTGGACAGTGTTCGGATAGAGATAGAGATCGGCGACGTTCTTGATGGCGATGTCGCCAGTCGGCACGTCGGTGTAATATTCGGCGCCGCCGCGGCCGCCGGCCTTGAAGGGTGCTGCGGCGGACAGGACCGGATAGTCCTTGTACTGGCCGTCCTTCAGCATGTCCTTGATGTACCAGGTCTGCGCGTTCGAGACGATCTGCACCGACGGATCGTCGGCGACGAGGGCGAAATAGGAATACAGTGGGGCCGAGGTCTTGCCGACCGGGCGGCGGACATAGGCGAGGGTGGCTTCGTGCTCCGCCTTGATGGCCGCCAGCACTTCCGGCTTGTCCTTGACGTCGGCCACGACCTTGCGGTTCTCGTCGCGATGGTAGATCGGTCGCGCCTCCGAGGTGGAATCGACGATCTTCCAGCTGTTGCCGTCCTTTTCGAGCAGAAGGTCGATCAGGCCCATATGCGAGCCCCAGAATCCGGCCATGACGGCGGGCTTGCCCATCAGCGTGCCCTTCTTGGCATCGGCGCCTGCAATGCCGTCGAAATCCTTGGGGCCGGGGAAAACAAGGTGCTGGTGGCCGGTGAAGATCGCGTCGATGCCTTCGATACCGGCGAGATAGAGCGAGGCGTTTTCCATCCGCTCGCTCTGCCCGGAGCCGTCGATGCCGGAATGTGAAAGGGCGATGACGATATCCGCCCCCCCCTCCTTCATCACGGGAACCCAGGCCTTGGCTGCGTCGACGATGTCGCGCGTCTGCGCCTTGCCTTCGAGGTTCTTGGCATCCCAGACCATGATCTGTGGCGGCACGAAGCCGATGAAGCCGACCTTGATCGGGCTGGTCGCGCCGGAGCCGTCGCGGATCTGCTTCTCGATGATCACATAGGGCTTGAAAAAGAGTTCATCCTGCTTGGGATCGGATGCCAGCATGCCTTTGGTAAGGTTGGCACAAACATAGGGGAACCCGGAGCCGCCAAGGACCTTGAACATGAAATCGAGGCCATAGTTGAACTCGTGGTTTCCGAGCGTGCCGACATCATAGCCGAGCACGTTCATGGCGGTGATGACCGGATGCTTGTCGCCTTCCTTCATGCCGCGCTCGTAGGCGATGTAATCGCCGAGCGGATTGCCCTGGAGGAAGTCGCCATTGTCGACCAGCATCGAGTTCCCAGCCTCCGCGCGGATCGCATCGACGATCGAGGCGGTGCGGGACAGACCGAGCGTGTCGTTCGGCTTGTCGGCATAGTAGTCGTAGGGGAAGACATGGACGTGGATGTCCGTCGTTTCCATGATCCTGAGATGCGCCTGATTGGCCTGGGCGTGCGCCGCAAACGGATGCAGCATGACCAGTGCGGACGAAGCGGCGAGGCCACCGAGCACGGTACGGCGTGAGATCGTCAGGGATGGATTGGAGGACGTCATGATATCTCCCTCTGTCATTGATGTGCGCGACACTAGGCCCATTCGCACGGGCGTGCATCACCTAAATGAGAGGGGGCGGGATATCCGTCTCAGCGCGTCAGGACAGGCTTGATGTCCTGGTGGAAGAAGCGGAAGTAGGAGGCCACCTGGGCTGCCGCGTTCGTATTGGGGCGAAATGCGATGCCGAGCCGGCCGCTGTGATACCACTTCACGGTGCCTTCAAGCACGCCGAGCTCTTCGCTTTCGATGCGCACCGGGCTGCCGGCAGCGGCGTTGAACGGACTGCCGATATCGAGAGCGAGGCCGCTCTCGGAAAGATCCACGACGCGCCCCTTGGCCGACTGGCTGTAATATTTCACCGTGCCGAAAATGCGCGTCTTCCGGCGCGCTGCCGAACGGGTCTTCATATTGAGATTGTTGGCCGACATGAAAGGCGATCCCTGTTTCCTTGCCCTTATGTAACGGGCAGACATTGAAACGCCTTTAGCCGGCATCATCAAATTGTAACGAAGCCGGATATCGCCGTCTTGCTGTGTGAGGCCCGCCGGCCACCGGGAGGCCGGCGGGTATTTCACAGGCCGACATTCGGCCGGTCGACGACCTCGCGCAGCGAAAAGCTGGAATTGATCTTCACTACATGGGGCAAGGCGGACAGCCAGTCACGGTGGATGCGCTCGTAATCCGCCAGATCCTTGGCAGCGACGCGCAGGATATAGTCGTATTCGCCCGACATCAGGTAGCAGACCAGAACATTGGGGCAGAGTTTCACCGCTGCCTCGAATTCCGTCAGGGTCTTGGCGAACTGGCCCGATAGCGAGATATGGACGATCACCATCATCTTGTAGTCGAGCGCCGCGTTGGAAAGGCGGGCGTGATAGCCGCTGATCGTGCCGGTCTTTTCCAAGATGTCGAGGCGGCGCGAACAGGCGGATGGCGACAGGCCGACCTTCTGCGCCAGCTCGGCATTGGAAATGCGGCCATGATCTTGCAGAACCCGCATGATGGCATGATCGATGGCATCAAGGCTGCTCATTCGGAGATCCTTCGAATATCTTGCAAGATGCTGCAATAATCTCCGAAAATCGTGTTTTCGGCAATTCGTCTTTGCAAGGACGTGCCGTCACTTTTCTGTTGTTCTTCTCGCGAGAGCTTCTACGATAAAAATCGCACAACGGGAGGAAAAACCGCATGCGTGTCGGGTGTCCGAAGGAAATCAAGAATCATGAATATCGCGTCGGCCTGACGCCGGGTGCGGTGCGCGAATACGTCGCCCACGGCCATGATGTGCTGATCGAGACCAAGGCTGGTGCCGGCATCGGTGCGGATGATGCAGCCTATCAGGCGGCCGGTGCAAGGATCGTGGGTTCGGCCGGCGAGATCTTCGAAAAGTCCGACATGGTGGTGAAGGTCAAGGAACCGCAGCCGGGCGAATGGGTGCAGTTGCGCGAGGGCCAAATTCTCTACACCTATCTTCATCTCGCTCCCGATCCCGAACAGACCAAAGGATTGCTCGCCTCCGGCGTGACGGCCGTCGCCTACGAGACCGTCACCGATGACCGCGGCGGGCTGCCGCTTCTCGCGCCGATGTCGGAGGTCGCCGGTCGTCTGGCGATCCAGGCCGGCGCCACGGCGCTGCAGAAGGCCAATGGCGGTCGCGGCATCCTGCTTGGCGGCGTGCCCGGCGTGCTGCCGGCCAAGGTGGCGGTGATCGGCGGCGGAGTGGTGGGCCTGCATGCTGCCCGCATGGCGACCGGCCTCGGCGCCGATGTCTCGATCATCGACCGCTCGCTGCCGCGCCTGCGTCAGCTGGACGATCTTTTCGGCGGACGCGTCCATACCCGTTATTCGACCATCGACGCTCTTGAGGAAGAGGTGTTTTCCGCCGATCTGGTCATCGGTGCGGTGCTTATTCCAGGTGCCGCGGCACCGAAGTTGGTCAGCCGGGAAATGCTGTCGGGAATGAAGCAGGGCGCGGTCATGGTCGATGTCGCGATCGATCAGGGCGGCTGCTTCGAAACATCCCATGCGACGACCCATTCCGATCCGACCTATGTGGTCGACGGTATCGTGCACTACTGCGTCGCCAACATGCCGGGCGCGGTTCCGGTGACCTCCGCCCATGCGCTCAACAATGCCACGCTCCAGCACGGTCTGGCGCTTGCCGACCGCGGCCTGAGGGCGATCGCCGAGGATCGGCACCTGCGCAACGGCCTGAATGTCCACAAGGGACGCGTCACCAGCCAGCCGGTGGCCGAGGCGCTCGGCTATGAAGCCTTTGCGCCGGAAGGCCTGCTGAACGTTGCCTGATCGACCGCCTACTTAACTCGAAAACGCCGGATGCAATCGCGTCCGGCGTTTTTCTGTCTGAGAAATCAATTCGATATTATTTAGATATATCGAATGGCTTGCGCGTTTGCGAATTGAGACTATCTTTAGATATATCGAAAGATAGTTCTAGGAGACGAAAATGTTTGGACACAAGTTCGAAGGCCGCCATGGATGCGGCGAGCGTGAAGGCCGCAGGCCTTTCGAGGAAATCTTCGCCATGCGTGGTGGTCCGTTCAGCCGAGGTTTCGGCGGTCCGGGTCGCGGTGGACGTGGTGGCCCCGGGGGCGGACCCGGCGGTGGTCGCGGTTTTGGCGATGACGGCGATGGTCGCATCGGCCGTTTCCTGATGCAGGGCGACCTGCGTCTGCTAGTTCTGGCGCTGATCGAGAAGGAGCCGCGCCACGGCTATGAGATCATCAAGCATATCGAGGACATGACCTACGGGTTTTATGCCCCGAGCCCCGGCGTCATCTATCCGACGCTGACTTATCTCGAGGAAGCCGGTTACGTGGTCTCCGAGGCGGACGGAAACAAGAAGCGCTATGCCATCACAGACGAGGGCCGCGCCCATCTGGAAGAGAACCGCAGCTTTGCCGCGACCATTCTCGACAGGCTTTCCGAGCTTGCCGAGCGTATCAAGCAACGGCAGGAACGCAGCGAACACAAGCACAGGGAACGCGGACCTGACCTGCCGCGCAGTGTCGATGCCGCACTTCTGAACCTGCGCGAAGTGATAGCCGGAAAACTCGAAAACGACGAGAAGAAAGCCGGTGATATGGTCAAGCTTCTGCTGCAGATCGCCGAGGATCTCGACAAGGGTGACGACACGCCGAACTGAAGACGCAAAGAATGGCGCGCGACCTTCCAGGCGGCGCGCTTTGCATTCAGGCTGACGGTGCCATGTTGGCCCTGTCGATCCGGAACTGGTAGCAGTTGTTGCGCGCCGAGCGCACATGCACATAGGCAATGTCATCGCGTGCGAGCAGGCTGTTCGCGCGCTCGGGGATATCGCCTGTCGGCGTCACGGCGCCGCTTCCGTAAACGATCCGGTCGTCGGAGCCGTAACCGCGGACGATATAATCCGGGCTCGACAGGATGGGCGGGAGGACTTCTTCAGCGACATAGCGCGGGCAGGGTTCGGCATGCAGGAAGATGGGGCCGGTTTCCGCATAGGGTTGCAGTGCCGGGAAGGGCCGATAGGCGAGCACGAAAAATGCTTCGCCGGCATCGATATTTTTCAGACAATGACGGCAGGGATGGCCGGGGCCATCGGATATCTGCCGTTCGGCTAGTTGGCCATAGGCGTCTGTACCGCCTCCCCAGACATGGTCTGCATCTGCGCTTGGCATGGCAGTGAACCGGATCGTCGACATGGCATCCTCCTTGAGTGGAAAGCCATGTGATGCCGTCTCTCAGCTCTCGTTGCCACCCGATTCCTGCGCGGAGAGATCGGAGAAGATGAAGAACAGGCCGGCAATCATGGCAAGATAGGCACAGAGTTCGGACAGTTCTTCGAGAAGCTGGGCGACATGGCCATCCACCCATTCGCTGATCGGCACCGGCGGCAAGTGGCCTTCCGAAGCGGTGGAAATCAGCATGCCGATTGCGGTGAAAAGCATGGAGAAGATCGGCACGCGCCGCTGCTTCAGGAGGTCGATCCCGACAAAGGAGAGGCGCTTCACGACGATGATCGCGATCGTCGTAAGGATGAGAGCCGCGACAGCGGGAGCGACTGCCGGCTTGTACCAGAGATAACGCGAGGCAAAGAGCGGGCCGTGATCGCCGATGCTCGTCGGGTCGAAGAAGACCGCACCCCAGCTGAGTTCGCGCCCGATCAGCACAAGCAGCACCGGTGCTGCGGCAAGGCCGAACCAGCGGCCCGGATCGCTTGCCTTGCGGAAGAACAGAAGCGAGGCGGCAAAGCCCAGCCCGATGAGGATGACCTGGGCATTCTCGATCGGTTGGTTCTCATGGCTCCACCAGGAGGGTAGGGCGAGAGCCAGCGGATAACAGGCGGCCAGAAGGATCAGCGAAAGGCAAAGGAGTGTGGATGCGGCGAAGCGCCAGGTGCGTGTGCTCATTGTGACAGGACTATGACGCAGCTCTGCCGCCTGCAACCCGAAGCGCTACAATCCCCAGGAAAATGAACGTGATACAGGGCGCGCCGGAATCAGCTTTCCAGCGCTGCCAGGATCTGGGCGTCGGTCATCGGCAGGATCTCGCCCTCGGCCATGCTGACGGGCGAAAAACCCATCATCTGGTAAAGCTGGATCGCGCGCGGATGATCGAGATTGTTGGTGGTAACAGTCACCTTGACCGGATTGTCCTGCCAGGCGGCGTAAAGCGCCTGCAGCAGGAACCACTTGCCGATACCAAGCCCCATCGCCCGTTCGAACAGACCGAAATAGGAGAGCTCGACCACGTCGTCGGCCTGCTTGGCGAGTTCGAAAAAGCCCGCCGGTGCGCCATCGACATAAAGCACGCAGATCGAAACCGCGGGATCATGGATCACGGCTGTCAGCTCGTCGTTGTTAAGGCGCAGCCGCTCATACCATTGCCACCGCTTGCCGATCTGCCGGTAGAGATAGCGATAGAAATGCAGCGGGATTTCCGGCGCCCGCATGATTGCGGTCTGTACGTTGACGGGCACCGGCAGGCTGGTACGCGGTGGCGCCGTCATCTCGAGTTGCGTGACATGGACCTTGAGCGGAGCAGGTTTTTTCGCCATCGAGGATCCTAACGCGGGTCTGCCGGGCCGGTCACGATGGGAGTGTCCTCGAGGGAGCCCCATTCGGTCCATGACCCGTCGTAAAGCGCATTGTCCTCGTGGCCGAGGGATTCCAGCGCCAGCGTTATGATGGCTGCGGTGATGCCGGAACCGCAACTGGTGACGATCGGCTTGCCGAAATCGATGCCGGCATCCTCGATCGCCTGGCGCAGTTCCGGAAGAGTGCGAAGCTTGCCATTGGCCGAAAACGTGCCTGACGGAAGGCTTCGGGCGCCCGGCATATGGCCGGAGCGCATGTCCGCCCGCGGTTCCGGCTCGGTCCCGGCGAAGCGGCCGGCGGAACGTGCGTCGGCGATCTGGGCGGAACCGTCGCTGATGATGCCGAGCATGGTCTGAAGGTCGATGATCTTGTCTACGCGAACCTTGGCGTCGAAGGTCACCGGCTCGGGCGAGGGGCTTGTCGTTTCCAGTTCGCGACCTTCGGCCTTCCAGCCGTCGAGACCGCCATCCAGCACGAAGACATTCTGCGCGCCCATGGTACGGAACAACCACCAGCCGCGTGGCGCGGAGAAAATGCCCGGGCCGTCATAGATGACGATGCGGTCGGTTTCCTTGATGCCGAGCCTGCCGACGGCTTCTGCGAAGACCTCCGGTGAAGGAACCATGTGTGGCAGACTGGTCGAATGATCGGCAACCTTGTCGTGGTCGAAGCGAACGGCGCCGGGAATGTGGCCAGCGAGATATTCCGCGTCGGCGTTACGGTTCTGCGCCGCGAGGTAGAAAGACGCATCGACGATCTTGAGGTCGGGAGCGCCAAGCTCACCGGCCAGCCAGTCGGACGAAACCACGAAACGGCTTGTCTCGCTCATGTCATATCTCCTCAAGCCCTGTTGTCAGGCGTCTGTAGCAGGTTCGCCGAACCGGATGCGGAAGCGGCGATTTTCCTTGCCCTTCTTTTCGATCTTGGCGATGTGGATGGCGCCGACCTCCGAGGTCCGCGCGACATGGGTGCCGCCGCAGGGCTGGCTGTCGATGCTTGAATTCTCGCCGATGCAGACGAGGCTGACACGGCCGAGCCCGACCGGCGGGCGGACGTTCTTCGATTTGACGATGCCCGGATTGGCGGCAAGCTCTTCGTCGGTGATCCACTGAACATAGACCGGATGGTCCGCCGTCACGAGTTCCATCAGGCGCGCCGTGACTTCGTCCTTGTCCATCGGGTCGGTCACGTCGAAGTCGATCCGCGCGTCTTCCTCGCCGACGGCTGCACCGGTGACTGGGTAGGGGCAGATGACCGAAAGCAGGTGGCATGCGGTGTGCATCCGCATGAGGTTGAAACGGCGCGGCCAGTCGATCTGCAGCGTCACCTTTTCGCCGACCACCGGCTGCGCCTCGCCTTCGAGCGGCACATGGAGGACGATATCCTTGGTCGCCCCGTGGCGCGCCTGGCCAAGTATGATGCGGCTGCCGTCAGCCCGTTCGACAAAGCCGGTATCGCCCGGCTGTCCGCCCGATGTGGCGTAGAAGCAGGTGCGGTCGAACTCAATGCCGCCATCGTCATGGATGGCCGTCACAACCGCTTCGGTCGCGGCAAGATAGAAGTCATCGCGGTAAAGCAATTGGGAAGGCATGAAATGCTCGCTCGGCTCAAACCGTTTCGAAGGGAACCGGGATCTGACGCTTCTGCGTCAGCCACTGCGGGATCGGAAGGCCCTTCGATTTCAGGAAATCGGGATTGAAGAGCTTCGACTGATAGCGGTTGCCGTAGTCGCACAGCACGGTGACGATCGTGTGCCCCGGACCGAGATCCTCGGCGAGGCGGATAGCGCCGGCGATGTTGATGCCGGACGAACCGCCCAGGCACAGGCCTTCATGCTCGACGAGGTCGAAGATGATCGGCAGCGCTTCGGCATCCGGTACCCGGTAGGAGAAGTCCGGCGTGAACCCTTCGAGATTGGCGGTGATTCGACCCTGGCCGATACCTTCGGTGATCGAGTTGCCTTCAGACTTGAGTTCGCCATGGGCGTAATATTCGTAGAGCGCCGCGCCATCGGGGTCCGCGATGCCGATCTTGATGTCGGGGTTCTTTGACTTGAGACCCATGGCGACGCCGACCAGAGTGCCGCCGGAGCCGACCGAGCAGATAAAGCCATCGACCTTGCCAGCGGTCTGTTCCCAGATTTCCGGTGCGGTCGTCTCGATATGGGCCTGGCGGTTCGCGACATTGTCGAACTGGTTTGCCCAGATCGCGCCTGCCGGCTCACTCTTTGCCATCTGTTCGGCGAGGCGGCCAGAAACCTTCACGTAATTGTTCGGGTTCTTGTAAGGCACCGCCGGAACCTCGACCAGTTCGGCGCCGGCAAGCCTGAGGGCGTCCTTCTTTTCCTGGCTCTGGGTTTCGGGAATGACGATGACGGTGCGATAGCCGAGCGCTTTCGCAACAAGGGTCAGGCCGATGCCGGTATTGCCAGCAGTTCCCTCGACGATCACGCCGCCCGGCCTCAGAAGGCCCTTGCGTTCCGCATCCCGTATGATGAAGAGCGCGGCGCGGTCCTTCACCGACTGGCCGGGATTGAGAAATTCGGCCTTGCCCAGGATCTCACAGCCGGTCTTGGCCGATGCGTCCCTGAGACGGATCAGTGGGGTATTGCCGATGATGTCGATGACGGAAGCGGAGGAGGTCATGTGATGTGCGCCCTGTTTGTCGCTGATTTAAGCCCCGTGTCTTGGATGGACAAGCGCCCGGTCACAAGAAATGTGTTTCCTTTAGCCGGGGCAGGGGCGAAATCACTTTTTTCTCAATGGGGAGGCATCGTTGCGACGGACGTGATCGTAAGTGCGCATGGAGATGCAGGACGACACCGACGCTGGGCAGGAAAAGGGCGGTCGGCCTGCGACAAATTATGGCCGGCTCCCCTCAAATCTAGCATCTTTACGGCGATGATGCCTCGTCTTAGATTTGGCGGCAGACATGTTGCTAAACCTGGAACGGCTCGATCTGTTGATTGCACATTATGTCGCTGGCTGCCTACCGGAGCCGGCGCATATCCTCGTGGGCTCTCATCTCGAAATGCAGCCGTCTTCCGGTCGCCTTGCCGATAGCCTGGATCACCTGGCCGGCGAGACGCTCGATGCAACGATGCCGCTGGCGCTGTCTTCGCGCGACGAACGCCTGCAGACGATCTTCGCCTCGCGCCCGCGGATCGACGCGCCGTCTCTGATGGCTGATCGTCGCGACCCGCGGCTGCCACGCTTTCTCAATGCCTATGCGGGCCGCAGGCTCGACGATGTGCCGTGGAAGATGAAGTTGCCCGGCTTGCGCCAGCATGTGATCGAAAAGTCTTCCGGCATGGAGGCGAGCCTTCTGTGGGCCCGGCCGGGCCGGGCTTTGCCGCATCACCGTCATCGCGGGCTCGAACTGACCCTCGTTCTCCAGGGCGCATTTGAGGATCATCGCGGAGCCTTCGGGCAGGGCGACGTTTCCGTCGCCGACGAAACGATTGTGCATCGGCCGGTGGCGACCAATGACAGCCCATGCCTGTGCTTTTCGGTGCTGCTAGCCCCGATCGCGCTAAGTGGCCCGACATTCAGGATTGTTGCGGATATTCTCGGCGTCTGAAGGCGCCGTCCTTGATCATTGACAGATCGACCTGCCGGAATGCGCGCGCCGTTATCAGAAACGGCGCGCGGCTCTCAGTTGACGTGCATTTGCGCTTCGCTGACAGCCTGCTCGAATTGCAGCCTTGCCTCTTCCGCCGTACGGCGTCCGTCCAGTGCGGCGCGGCATGCGCTTCTTGCGCGGACGAATTGCGGACCGCGCAGATCCGGCCAGCGATCGGTGAGAAGCCCGAGGGCTTCGGATGGGTTGTTGATGATCTCGGTTCCGAGATTTGCGAACACGACGTGAACCGGCTTCTGCCAACTTGCATGCGGCATGAACTATCCTCCCATTGTTCAGCCTTGCCTAACTGCGAGTTTACACGCGCAGTTCCCATCGCGCCAGATAAATTCGCGAGGCTGCATGCGCGCGATGGTCGCAAGCGGATTTCAGCTCGCGCAACGGCACCCGGCCGCATTGCACGGCCGATGGAACATGCGTTCCTGGCTACTGTTCTTTCTGCAGAGGCATAAAAACAGGAGACCAGGATGATAGTTCGATTTCTCGGCGCCGGTCTGATGTTGACAATGGCAGCAGCGCTGCCGGCGGAGGCTCAGCAACCGGATGCGAAGCCGCCGGCAGGGCAGGAGCGTTGCCAGCCGGGAGACAGCGGGCAGGAAGGCGGTGAGGCGCCTTCGGGGGATCTTTCGCGAAAGCTGGATGACTGCGATGGGGTTCTGAAAGCGCCATCAACCGGTGACCCCGGCATGGTGGAGCCCGCCCCGGATACGGGAGGCGGTCGCGTCATCAATCCCGATCAGTTGCCGGAGGGCTCCAATCCATCGAACGGCTCAGGCGGCTGAGTCGATGAACAAGCGTCAGCGGGAGCGTCGCCGGCGTGCCCACCAGACGACCAGCCGACGACGCCGGCGACGTACATAGGGAATGTCGTTCGACAGTACGACGAATCCGAGTGGCAGCATCCAGAACCCGAGGACCGGCAAAAAGCCCAGCGTGCCGCCCACCATCAGGGCAGAGCCGATGCCGATCCGGCCGGCACGCGAACGTGGCATAGGGATGTGGAAACTGCCTAGCGCGAGCTTTCCACTTCTCGGATCGATGCCAAAGCGCCGCGTTTGCCGTGTTTCAGCCATGAGGCCCAACCTTAATTTCTGTTATTTTTCAGGCCGCGAGATGGGGATGAACTGTGAATTAAACAAGCAAGTTGGATTTTTTTTGAAAAACCGCTTGGCAAATCGGAAAAGCATTTGTATTACCCGCCGCACACGCCGCAGCGCGGTGTTCCCTGGTAGCTCAGCGGTAGAGCATTCGACTGTTAATCGACAGGTCGCCGGTTCGAATCCGGCCCGGGGAGCCAGTTTCAAGAGTGCACCTGTTTTCATAGAAATATCTGAAAACAGGTGCTTCTCCTGAAGCCCCTTCTGTCTCATCTCTTTGACAATGACATGACACGCCGCGATCAATGATCGCCGCGCCTTCGCTTCCGGTTTTTCCAATTCACTGCACCAATACTTGACACTTTGGTTTCAGTGTGGAACAAAAGAAGAACAAAGATGGAGGTGCCAATGAACCGTGCCGATGAAGTCGCAAAACGTGCCCTGGCTCTGGTGGCAGCGTCCCGCGCGATGCGTGAACGCCATGAGCAGCAGAGGCGGGAGGTTTACGAGCGGGTGCAGATCGCAACGCTTCGCAAACCTCGGATCCCGAAGGGCATCCAGCTGAGATTGAACCTGCAATAGATCGTCCGCGCCTCGACACTACGCGGCGCCTGTACGGGTAGCAGCCGGGCAGGCGTATGACGCCTGCCGCAGCATATGGGCGGCCACTGGCAGGGCCGGCTGATATCAGCTGAAGAAGCTTGCGAGCCCCTGGCCGGCGCTGAAGGCGAGATAGGCGAGCACCACGAAATAGACGATCGTGATCACGTTGAACACGTGGCCTGCAAGCACGATCACGCCGTCCCGCTGCAGCATGCCGGCCGACAGAAGCAGGATCGCGATGCCGGGCAGGGTGTTGGAAAACGGAATGAGCCCGAGCGGGAACATCAGGAGCACGCCCGCAAGCGTGATCGCCATGCCGTTCAGCCGGTTGACGGTTGCACCGGTGGTGAAGGTCTGCATTCGCGGCTTGAGATAACGATCGAGCCGCGAAACGACATTGGCGCCCTTTTCCAGCGCGGGGCGAAGTTTCTCGGTGTCCATCTCGCGATCTAGGATCTTCTTCGGCAGCCAGGGCATGCGATTGAGCGTGATCGCGATGCTGACAAGAATGATGGCTGCGCCGAAGACTGTGCTGACGCCCGGAATGGAGACAGGGATGAGAAAGGGCAGGGAAGCGATGGCGCAGACGAGGAGCAGGCCCTGCTCGCCGATCCGGTCCATGAGTTCGCGCAACGTCACTGTCGGCCCGCGAATGCCGCGGATCAGGTCACGAAGGGTTTCGCTGAGCGATGCGTTGGTGTCCTGAAAGTCCGCCGTACCGTGCAATATCATACTCCCTTGCCGTAAAACACGCGGCATTGGATAGCAGCATCAGGACGTCAAGCAAAGCCAGCACCGATCAACTCCAGTCACGCCGGCTAGTTGTATCGCTATGCGGATGTCTGGCCCTAAGGCCTCATTTCTCGCGGGAATGCATCCAGCGGTCGTAAAGGCCACAGGCGGCGACAAAGGCCAGCGCAGCAAGCACGAACGGATTTATGGTGGTGAAAAACTCAAGGTAATGCATGTCGGTCTCCTCCTACCGCATGTTCCGTATCCGGCGTCTCCCACACCCGATACGCCTGAAAGAATATCATTATTCAGTAGAAATACCAAATGGATCATAATGCGGAATGGCATGGCCCGGCAGTCGGCAGGCGGGACGAGCAGATATATTGGCGGTGGTGAAGGCGTGCCTTGAGGTGCCGTCGACTTGTTAAGGTCGTCTGGTTTTTGCAGGTCGGAGATTTGTATCGCAGCCCGCGGCTGTTGCGGTGAAAGGATCTCCCGCTTGCGCCTTCACTTGAAGATCTATGTGCCGGCGTAAAATGACGCCGGCATCGATACGTGATCTCAAGCCGCATCCGGCAACTCGACGCGGCTTGCTTCGGCAGGAAATCAGCCGAGCATTCTTGCTTCGATGCTTGCAAGGACGAAGGTCTCGCGGACCCTTTCGATGGGGATTTGTCGCTGAAGCGACGCCGCGCATTCCTTCAGCGCGTTTGCATAATGCTGGCCTTCTCGCACCGGCCAGCGCCACTTCAGGTATTCGAGGGCCTCTTTTGGGCCTCTGATCGTCTCGGGAAAGCCGTAGCCGACCCGGACGCGGACTGGTTCAGACCACTGGGTCTGATCGACAACAAATATGTCACTCATTCAATACACCTTCATTCGCGGCGCACATAACGAGATGGAATCGGATTGGTTCCCGTCGTTTTCGAGAATTCACCGAGGCCTGGAGAGAAGAATTCCCGTCGATGATGATGGCCCACGAGCACGGTGCGAGGCTTGTGAAATCTTGCGCTTTTGTCTCGAACTGCGTGTGCCTGGGATGCCTCGCTCAATTGCGCTGGAGGACGCCGCCCGATGGGGCATCACAATCACGCGATTGTCGTTGAAGGGATGGTGTGGGCGTTTGCCTGCCGCTATACTCCCGAAAGTCGCGAACGCCGGAGGAACAGGTGACAAAACCACGGCATCTGGAACAGCAGATGGAGGATGAGCTAGATAAGCTGAAGTTCACCATCAACCAATATGAGGATGCCATGAAGTGGGCTCCACGAATTCACCGAATGCAGGGATTCGTTGTTGGCATGGTCGTCGCGACGCTTCTCTGGTATTTCCTGCCCTGATACGTGCTGCGGCGTCGCAGTCTCAACCTCGGCTTAGCCGTGGCTCGCCTCAGGGATAGTGCCATAACGACAGCATGCTTCGGTGATTGGGCGCCCGGATGCTTGGTGGATGCAGAGCGTCGGGATTAGCCGGCTAGGCTCAACCGCTAAAGCTTCGGATAATCAGGGAAGTTTGGAGGCCTCGCCCGGAATTGAACCGGGGTACAAGGATTTGCAGTCCTCTGCGTCACCACTCCGCCACGAGGCCATCCGTGTAGTCGGGCTTGCGACTTGCAAGCTTGCGGGGTGTGTCGGGGCGTTTAGAACGAATCGAATTGTCGCGCAAGCACCTTGATCCGCTCTCGGGCGATTTTTATTGGCGATGCCCTTTGTCACGAAAAAATCGCACGCATGTCCAAGAGCGGTCCGATTGATATGGTTAATTTTTAACTTATTCGACGCAGCCTGGAACCGAATGGCGCCTTGCGCGATTCATGTCACCGCAATGCCGTGAATGGAGGATCGGACCCGTGCTTACTAAATTCGTCAACGCGCTTCGCCCGTCTGCATTGGATACGGAAGGCACAGGGACTTATCCCGACGGCCTCTTCGCCGCAGCGCTGATGCGCCAGGCCCAGGTCGAAATGAGTGGCAGCCTTCGTTCGTCCTACGGTCAGGACTATCTCGCGGCCCAGAAGCTCAACGAACCGCCGCGCAGCCATTCGTAATGGCCGGCGGAGCTTGGCGGCACCTGCCGTCCGTAGGGCGGCTGTGAAGACTGCGTGTTTTTTCTATTGGCTGCTGCCGCCGGCTTGAAACGGCGGTCGCTCACCAGTAAGACGGGCAGGTGACCCGTTGAGCACGCAGGATTTGAGGCGCAGACCCATGATAGATTTCGAGGCAGCCCGGATTAAGATGGTGGACAACCAGATCCGGACCACTGACGTAACGTCGCATTCCGTTCTGCAGGCTTTCTTGACCGTGCCGCGCGAGGAATACGTTCCGGAAAAGGCGAAGGCGCTCGCTTATATCGATACCGACATCGAGCTTGCACCCGGCCGTTTCCTTATGGAGGCATCGCCGCTCGCCAAGCTGCTGCAGATGGCTACGATCACCAAGAACGATAGCGTTCTGGAAGTCGGCACCGGCACCGGCTATGTGGCAGCCCTCCTTTCGCGCATTGCAGGCTCGGTCGTAGCACTTGAAAGCGATGCGGCACTGGCCGATGCGGCAGGTCAGAACCTTGCCGCCTGTCCCAACGTCAAGGTCGTTACCGGCGACCTCGAGAAGGGCCACACTGCCGGCGCGCCTTATGACCTGATCTTCGTCAACGGCGCCGTGGAAGAGATCCCGCCGGCACTTCTCGATCAGCTTGCAGAAGGCGGACGCCTTGTCGCCGTCGTAGGCTACGGCAATGCCGCCAAGGCCAAGCTTCTCCTGCGCGAGCGCGGCGCGATCTCGGAAAATTCCCGCTTCAACCTGTCCGTCAAGCCGCTGCCCGGTTTCCGGAAGGTCAAGGAATTCGTATTCTGACACGCTTGTCGGAGCCGCATTTATAAAGGGGCCAGTCGGCCCCTTTTTGATTCCGCCTGTGGCGGCGCAGACTCACGGCTAAGCAAAATCTGTGTATCGCGCCGATTGGATAGCTGCCTGTCATTGTGTCTTACGGTCAAGCACTTACACTACGACCAAAGACTCCGGTTGTGTGGAGTCGACGATACTCGGCAAATGCGAGGATGAAATGGCTCAGCCAAATGTAGCGCGCGAACCCTCCATGGAGGAGATCCTGGCGTCGATCCGACGGATCATTGAAAGCAACGATCCGACGACGGACGCTGCCGGTCTTCAGTCGACGTCCGAGGCCTACACGGATGATGAAATCGACGCGATCGAGGAAATCAGCTTCGATCCCGAGCAGGTCGCCAACGATGCCGGCTTGCCATTGCAGCCGCAGGCCGTTGCCGCGCCCGAGCTGGTCGCCGCGTCTGCAGAACGTTCACTTTCGCTGGCCGATGTCGCAGCACGCGTCCGCGCAGCCTCCGTCCGTCAGCAGGAGGCCCATCGCGCGGCCGGCCCGCGGGTGGAAGAGCCGGTAGCCCGGGCTCCAGAGCCTGCCTCCGTCATCTCGCCTTTCCCGACGCGGACCGTCGTGCCGGAAGTCTCCGCCCCTCCGGAACCGCTGGCGATGCCTGCACTGCGCCCGGCCCTCGAAGAGGCCTCATTCAAGACCTCCGACGAAACCGCGGGCAATTCAGAGGCCGAGATGCCGGAAGCGGCGGCGTTTGATGACGAGCGTCGTTCTCCTGAGATCGAGACGGCCCAGACCGCGCCGGCTGCTGCGGAATTTACAGCGCCGGAACCTGCAGCTCCCGATCTGCGCGAAGACACGTCGGATCTGTCGCGCCTGCCGGTGCAGATGGCTGCTTCTGCAGATGCGCCCTTGGCTGGTATCGCCGGGCTCCTGTCTGAGGCCGCCGGTGCGCAGGTCGCCAAATCCTTCGGCGAACTTGCAGATGTGTTCGACGGCCTGGAGCGTCGCTCGGTCGAGGAGATGGCTCAGGACATGCTGCGCCCGATGCTGCAGGAATGGCTGGACGACAATCTGCCGACGCTGGTGGAACGTCTCGTGCGCGAGGAAATCGAGCGCGTGGCGAGGGGCCCGCGTCGCTAAGTCGTCTGCAGGCGTCATTCGATATAGCCGCTCCGGCAACGGGGCGGCTTTTTTATTGACACCCTCCGCCCCATCTCTTTAACAACCCACAATCTCATTCATAAAGAAAAACGGGTCAGGAAATGCTCGATAAGACCTACGATTCCGCCGCCGTCGAACCGAAGATCGCCAAGACTTGGGACGATGCCGACGCTTTCCGCGCCGGCGCCAACGCGAAGCGGGGTGCGGAACCCTTCACCATCGTCATCCCGCCTCCGAATGTCACCGGCTCGCTGCATATGGGCCACGCGCTCAACAACACGCTACAGGACATCATGGTCCGCTTCGAGCGCATGCGCGGCAAGGACGTGCTGTGGCAGCCGGGCATGGACCATGCCGGCATCGCCACGCAGATGGTCGTCGAGCGCCAGCTGGCGGAGCGTCAGCTTCCCGGCCGCCGCGCCATGGGCCGCGAGGCCTTCGTCGACAAGGTCTGGGAGTGGAAGGCCGAATCCGGTGGCCTGATCTTCAACCAGTTGAAGCGTCTCGGCGCATCCTGCGACTGGTCGCGTGAGCGTTTCACCATGGACGAGGGCCTGTCCAAGGCCGTGCTCGAAGTCTTCGTCACGCTCTACAAGCAGAGCCTGATCTATCGCGGCAAGCGGCTGGTCAACTGGGACCCGAAATTCGAGACGGCGATTTCCGACATGGAAGTCGAGTCGAAGGAAGTCGACGGCCACATGTGGCACTTCAAGTACCCGCTGGCCGGCGGCGAAACCTACACCTATGTCGAGAAGGACGCCGACGGCAACGTCACCCTGTCCGAAGAGCGGGACTACATCTCGATTGCCACGACCCGTCCGGAAACCATGCTGGGTGATGGCGCGGTTGCGGTTCATCCGTCCGATGAACGCTATGCGCCGATCGTCGGCAAGCTTTGCGAGATCCCGGTCGGACCGAAGGAGCATCGCCGCCTGATCCCGATCATCACCGACGAATATCCGGAGAAGGATTTCGGCTCCGGTGCGGTCAAGATCACCGGCGCCCATGACTTCAACGACTACCAGGTCGCCAAGCGCAACGACATTCCGCTCTATCGCCTGATGGATACGAAGGCCGCGATGCGCGACGACGGTGAGCCCTATGCGGTCTGCGCCGCGCAGGCGCTTGCGATCACCAAGTCCGGCAAGCTGCCGAGCGAGAACGATGTCGACGAGATCAATCTGGTTCCCGAAGAGTATCGCGGCCTCGACCGGATGGCCGCGCGTGCCAAGATCATCGAGGCGATCAATGCCGAGGGCCTGAGCGTCACCATCAAGGACGCCGAAGGCAACGACATCCCCTATGTCGAGAAGAAGAAGATCATGCAGCCGTTCGGCGACCGCTCCGGCGTCGTCATCGAACCGATGCTGACCGACCAGTGGTTCGTCGACAACAAGGCGCTGGCAGGCCCGGCGCTCGATGCCGTGCGCGACGGCCGCACCAACTTCGTTCCGAAGAACTGGGAAAAGACCTATTTCAACTGGCTGGAAAACATCGAGCCCTGGTGCATTTCGCGCCAGCTCTGGTGGGGCCACCAGATCCCGGCATGGTACGGTCCGGACGGCCAGTGCTTCGTCGAAAAGAGCGAGGAAGAAGCGCTCGACGCTGCCGTCCAGCACTATCTGGCGCATGAAGGTCCGTGGAAGGCCTGGGTTCAGGAGAAGCTCGAGAACTTCCAGCCGGGTGATATCCTGACCCGTGACGAGGACGTCCTCGACACCTGGTTCTCGTCGGCGCTGTGGCCGTTCTCGACGCTCGGCTGGCCCGACAAGACGCCGGAACTGGAGCGCTACTATCCGACCAGCGTTCTCGTCACCGGCTTCGACATCATCCCGTTCTGGGTCGTCCGCATGATGCAGATGGGTCTGCACTTCATGAAGGATGCCGAGGGCAATGGCGTCGCGCCGTTCCACACGATCTACATCCATGCGCTGGTTCGCGACAAGAACGGCAACAAGATGTCGAAGTCGAAGGGCAACGTCATCGATCCGCTGGAGCTGATCGACGAATACGGTGCCGACGCGCTGCGCTTCACGCTGGCCATCATGGCGGCGCAGGGCAGGGACGTGAAGCTCGATCCGGCCCGCATCGCCGGCTATCGCAACTTCGGCACCAAGCTGTGGAACGCCACCCGCTTCGGCGAGATGAACGGTGTTGCGCGCGACGAAAACTTCAAGCCGGAAGACGCCAAGCTGACCGTCAACCGCTGGATCCTGACCGAGCTGTCGCGCACCGCGGCAGAAGTGACGACCGCGATCGAGACCCAGCGCTTCAACGAGGCGGCCGGCGCGCTCTATCGCTTCGTCTGGAACCAGGTCTGCGACTGGTATGTCGAGCTGCTGAAGCCGGTCTTCATGGGCGAAGACGAGCAGGCGAAGGCCGAGGCCCAAGCCTGCATGGCCTATGTCATGGAGAAGGCCTACGCGCTGCTGCATCCGTTCATGCCGTTCATGACGGAAGAGTTGTGGGCACATACGGCGACCCGTGACGGGCTGCTCGCCCATGCCGACTGGCCGGTCTCCGATTTCGCCGACGATGGTGCGGCGGACGAGATCAACTGGCTGATCGACATCGTCTCCGGCCTGCGTTCGGCGCGTTCGGAAATGAATGTCCCGCCGTCTGCCACCGCACCGCTGATCGTCGTCGGTGCCAATGAGGTGACGGCGTTCCGCATGCGCCAGCATGACGCGGCCATCCGCCGTCTTGCGCGTGTCGAAAGCATCGAGCCTGCGGATGTCGCCCCGAAGGGTGCGGCCCAGATCGTCGTCGGAGAGGCAACGGCCTGCCTGCCGCTCGGAAACCTGATCGATCTTGCTGCCGAAAAGGCCCGCATCGAAAAGGCGGTCGTGAAGACGGAACAGGAAATGGAGCGCCTCAACAAGAAGCTCTCCAACGAGAAGTTCATCGCCAACGCCGATCCGGAAGTTGTTGCGGCGGACCGTGAACGTTATGCCGAGCTGGAAATCCAGCAGGCAAACCTCAAGACCGCGCTCGTGCGAATCGCCGAAGCAGGCTGATCAAGCCGCGAGCCGCTCTGAAATGGAAATGCCGCATCCGGCGACGGGTGCGGCATTTTTAATAAGCAAAGCGAGTGCCGATCGCTCATTGTGCGCCTGCACAATATTAGAAAGACGCAATGTGGCCACATTGCCACAGCGAACAAATCCTACAATACAAAATTCTACGGCCCTATCCGATCGACACGGGATGAAGGTAATTTCATCTCGTGTCGGTCGATTCTGTCCCCTTAGCTGATGGGTTTACGTAAATTTTTGGCGATTGTGCAGTGCAGTCGCCCCGACAGCCGAAAGTTGTTGTTTAGGGTGAACCCTCTAGAGTGGCGCCGGTAATTTACCGGGAGTGGGAGAGAAAATGGTAAGCAAGTATATGGCGCGCGGAGTTCTTGCGGTGGCGGCCGTTGGAGTTCTGCAGGCACCGGCATTCGCGGGAGGGATCGAGAGAGGCGGCTACAATATCGACCTGCTATTCGATACGTCGCGATTTGCAGTCGAGTCGACAGCAACCTTCGTCATGCCGCAGCGTAGACTGAAGAACGTTCGCGATACCACCGAGTTTGATGCGCCGCTCGACACGGCCCCGACGCTGAATTCTCTTGGTTACTCATCGAGTGCCGACGATACCGAAAGTTACTGGTCGCCCCGGATTGGAGCGAAAGCCGGTTACGAAGGCTTCGACTGCATGTTCGATTATTCTCAGCCCTATGGCGCGCACTCCAAGCCTGGTGCGAATTGGGCCGGTGCGTATCAGAACGTCGAGACGAAGATCAACAGCGACAATTACGCGCTGACCTGTTCCTACAAGTTCGATGCCGGTCCGGGGCAGCTGCGTGTCATCGGCGGGGCCAATTATCTCGAAATGGATGGCTTCAAGGAGCGCCTTGTGATTGCGCCGGAGTTGCTTGGTCTTATTGCTCCCGGTTTTGCCGGCAACGGCATGGGCCGGCTTGATCTTGAGGGAGATGGTTGGGGTTGGCGGGCCGGTGTTGCCTATGAAATTCCGGAATATGCGTTCCGAGCCAGTCTCGTTTATTACAGCGAAGTAAAGCTCGACGGAGTTTCGGGGACGGTAGATCTGACCCAGCTTCCCGTTGGCCTTAATCCCTACAGTGGCCTTGTCACCAACGTTACCGGTTCGACTGCAATGCCGGACGCGCTAGAGCTCAAGGTTCAGTCCGGTATAGCACAGGATTGGTTGGCCTTCGGGTCGGTCAAGTGGACCGATTGGAGCCAGTTGCAGCGCATTCCGTTCTACAGTGGCGGTATCGAAGTCACCTCGCTCGACCTTGGTTATCGCGATGGTTGGACGGTCACCGGCGGTATCGGTCATAAGTTCAATGACCAGTGGAGCGGTGCCGTCAGCGTCACCTGGGACCGTGGAACCTCGGGCGACTACGGATCCCAGTCCGACACTTGGCTGTTCACCACCGGCGTTTCCTATGCGCCCACCAAGAATATCGAGATCCGCCTTGCCGGTGTCCTCGGTTTGATGACGGGTGGCGACTCGAAGTCGATGGTCGTGGATGGCGAAACGATCGGCAACGAGGCGACCTACGACTATGACAGCGATCTCGTCGCGGCCGTCTCGACTTCTCTCAGGGTCAAGTTCTGACGCAAATCTTCGATCTGAAAAGGCCCGGTTTCTGCCGGGCCTTTTCGCGCGTGTTACAGACGTCACATTTTGTGACGATTTGGCAACACTTTTCTGTGACGGTGCTCGTGCGCCCGGGGAGCAGGCTTTATGTCCACTTCCCGCCACAAACAGAGCGCAGCGATAAGGAAATAGAAAGCGCGGCCTGCGGGGGCGGGACGTGCATGCTGGAGTAACATGGGCGGGTTTGTTGAAGATAAACGGGGCTTTAGTGTCGCCGGACGATGGATTTCCCATCCATTTTCCGTTGCAGCCGAAGCTTTGTTGGCGGGTCCTAGTCTTGCCGAAAATGACGTTTACAGTTTCTTCAGCCTGAAGGGAGGCAGGATGTCCGGATCGACTGGTTCGGATCTTCTTACCGCGAGGCCAAAAAACCACGCCCTGATCGCTGGCCGAGCGGCCATGTCACGGGTTGAAAGAAACTGAACCATGCGGAAGTCTGGCACTGGATCCATGAGAGTATTGCTTCTTGGAATGTCGCTGGCGATGCTTTGCGCCGGATCGGCACCGGCCTTTGACATCAAGGCCGGAGTGTCGAAGGAATCGGGTCCCTTCGATCTCTTCAAATTCGGCTTCAAGGCCTACAAGAACGGCCAGAAGGAAGACGCCGTCGAAGCTTATCGCTATGCCGCCGAAAAGGGCCATACCGGCTCGCGCTGGGCGCTCGCCAACATGTATGCCTATGGCGACGGCGTGGCCAAGGACGACTACGAAGCCTTCAAGATCTATAACGAGATCGCCGCCCAGGGTGTCGAACCGGGTTCGGAAGATACGGGATTCTTCGTCAACGCGCTGCTATCGCTCGCGGACTACTATAGCCACGGCATCCCCGGCAGCCCGGTCAAGACGGATCTCTATCAGGCCCGCCAGCTCTATTTTCAGGTTGCCTCCACCTTCGGCGTTCCGGAAGCGCAATTCCAGCTCGCCAAGATGATGCTGTCCGGCGACGGTGGTGGCGCCAATATCCAGCAGGCCAAGAAGTGGTTGAATCAGGCCCGCAAGAGCGGCCATCCCGGCGCCATGGCCGTATTCGGCAACATCCTGTTCCAGGAAGGCCAGACACTGCGCGGCCTCGCCTTCCTGACTGCGGCGCTCGACCGCTGTGCCTCCAAGGATTGCGGCTGGATGGAACAGCTGCAGGAGCAGGCCTTCTCGATGGCCAGCGAACAGGAGCGTCGCAGCGCCGTCGCCATGTCGCACCAGCTGGCTGATACGGACGACTGAGGGTGAGGGGGAACGATGGCTGTTCGGCGGATCGTTCCCAATATCTCAGGTGACGATCCTGCCCGTGCGCAGGCGTTTTACGCCGATCTCTTTGATCTCGAACTCGCCATGGATCACGGCTGGATCGTGACCTTCGCGGGCGACGCGACGACCACGCCGCAGATAAGCGTCGCGCAGCATGCGGGCTCCGGCGCGCCTTTCGCCGACATATCCATCGAAGTCGACAATCTCGAAGACGTGCTGGCTCGAGCGAAAGCGCAAGGCTGCACCATCGAATATGGCCCCGCCGACGAACCATGGGGCGTGCGGCGATTTTTCCTCCGCGATCCCTTCGGCAGAATGATCAACGTGCTGCAGCACGTCTGAATGCATTATCTCGGCTGAAGGTCAGGGGCTCCAGTGCCATCGCACGAGCGGAGGCGTTGAGCTGCGATCAATAAAGATAAACCCTGTACCCGTTCCCAGATTGGCGAAATTGACGCAGTAGGCCACGCGGTCGAAGCTCGTATGTTCAAAGAGGTTGATCGAGTTGTCCACAAGCTCCTCGACCGGAACTTCGCCTTCCAGATAAACCGTTTCGTGAATCTGCAGCAAAAGCTCGAAGGGCGGGAAAGGTGTGTGTGACGGATCGAGCGTCACACCGTGTCCGGTCCAGTAGGGAGCCCCGCCTGCCTTCGTATACCAGCCGAGATCAAAATCGTAGGGATGGGCGATCTCTTCCGGCAGTTTCCTATGCGCCTGGTCATGATAAAATGACGGCAGCTGCTGGAGTGTCACCGGATCATCATGCGTTCCCCATCCGGCAATCCAGACCTCGTCATTGACGACCTGCTCGCCATCCTTGTTAAGCGGCTGTTCGGTCAGGCCACTGCTGATCTCCTCACATCGAAGCACGACGGCCTCGCAGGAGGTGGGATCGCCATAGCTCATGCACAGCATATTGGCGCAGTAGAAGAGGTGCAGCACGCTACCCGGCACGCCGAGATCAATCATCGGCAGGGCATGTTCCAGCTGCGCGACCATGCTCATCGGATCGCCGCAGTCGCTGCAGATCGACCAGCGTGATTGTGGAAAGCCCCAGGGACGGCCACCAAGTTTGGATACGAGACGATCCTGTGGTGGCTGCAAGGCCGCAAGCTGGAATTTCGGGCGGTAGAAGCGCATGGAAAGACCTGCAGCAGGACTTAAGCGAAATCGAAGATGCCGATGACCGGGACGTGGTCGGACGGCTTTTCCCAGGCGCGCACATGCTTCTCAATCGAGGTCGCCTTCAGGCGATCGGCGGCTTCCGGTGACAGAAGCAGATGGTCGATGCGGATGCCGTTGTTTTTCTGCCATGCGCCTGCCTGGTAATCCCAGAAGGAATAGAGCCGGGTCGCATCGGTCGTCGCGCGCACCGCGTCGACGAGGCCGAGATTTTCCAGGCGCCGGAAGGCGGCGCGCGTCTGCGGCAGGAAGAGTGCGTCGGTCGCCCAGACGGACGGATCGAAGCAGTCATGCGGCTCGGGGATGACATTGTAGTCGCCGGCGAGAATCAGCGGCTCTTCCAGTTCGAGGCAGGCCTGCGCATGGCGGCGCAGGCGCTCCATCCAGGCGAGCTTGTAGGGATATTTGACCGGATCGTCTGAGGGATTTCCGTTCGGCAGATAGATTGAAGCGACGCGGATTGCGCCTCCGGGCACCGAGAAGACGCATTCGATATAGCGAGACTGCTCGTCGATCGTACCATCGGGACCTTCGCCACCGGGCAGGCCGCGTATCACTTCGTCGGGCTTCGTCTTCGACAGGATGGCAACGCCGTTAAAACCCTTCTGGCCGTGAGTTTCGACGTGATAGCCGAGAGCTTCGATCTCGAGGCGGGGAAAACCTTCGTCGACCGATTTGATTTCCTGCAGGCAGACGATGTCCGGCGACGAATCGGTCAGCCATTGGCGCAGGTTGTCGATGCGTGCCTTGACGCCATTGATGTTCCAGGTCGCGATGTTCATGCCTTCACCCTCGCAGTCTATCGGTCTCTTTTAGCCGATAGCGCGCGAGAGGAAAGGGAAAGATCGTCGATTGGCGTCAGATGGAGAAGCTGGTGCCGCAGCCGCAGCTGGCAACCGCGTTCGGGTTCTTGATCTGGAAGGACTGGCCGAGCAGGTTGTCGACGAAGTCGATCTCGGAGCCCGCCATATAGATCAGCGACATGCTGTCGATCAGGACCTTGGCATCACCGTTGGAAATGACGACATCATCATCCGCAGGTGCTTCGGCCAAGTCGAACTTGTAGGAAAAGCCGGAACAGCCGCCGCCTTCGACGGAGACGCGAAGCGCCTGCTTGCCCGCATCGGCAGCGACGATCTGTGAGATGCGCTTGGCCGCTGCATCCGAGAGGGTTACGTTTTCAGTCATGTCTTTCGTCTCCTGCCGGGTTCAAGGCCCGGTGAGCTTCGGGCGAGGCCCTTAACAGCTCGAAGATACCAATTCGATTGTCACCGGCTTTGCGCGCGGTTTCACTATAGGTATGAAGACGTGAATGGCGCGTCAATGGGCGAGCAGGGACGAAGTACAGGTGAAGGCATGACAATCGATACCAGAGCGCTGGGTTTCGGCGGCGGCGAGCGGGCGGTCTACGCATCCGATCCCTGGGCGTCCCGTGGCAGGATGTTTCCCGAACAGACGAGCCTGACCCGCTCGGAATTCCAGCGCGACCGGGACCGCATCGTCCACACGACCGCCTTTCGCCGCCTGAAACACAAGACCCAGGTCTTCATCAGCCCCGACGGCGACCATTATCGCACGCGCCTGACCCATACGATCGAGGTCGCCCAGATAGCCCGTGCGCTGGCTCGTGCCCTCAAGCTCGACGAGGATCTGGCGGAAGGCGTGGCTCTGGTCCACGACTTCGGCCACACGCCCTTCGGTCACACGGGCGAGGACGCGCTGGACGAAGTGATGAAGCCCTATGGCGGTTTCGACCACAATGCCCAGTCGCTGCGGGTCGTGACCAAGCTCGAACGCCGCTATGCCGAATTCGATGGCCTAAACCTGACCTGGGAAAGCCTCGAAGGTCTGGTCAAGCACAATGGTCCACTGCTCGATGCAAAGGGCGAGGGCACCCATGGGCCGGTGCCGCAGCCGATCCGCGACTATTGCGAATTGCATGATCTGGAATTGGCGAGCTTTGCCAGCCTGGAGGCGCAGGTTGCCGCCATATCCGACGACATTGCCTACAACACCCATGACATTGATGACGGTTTACGCTCGGGACTTCTCACCTTCGACATGCTGGAAGAGGTGCCGTTCCTCGCCGGGCTGATGAAGGAGGTAAGGGATCGCTACCCGGATCTCGATCCGACCCGCTTCGCCTATGAGGTCACCCGCCGGCAGATCACCCATATGGTCGAGGATGTTATCGGCGTGGCGCAGTCCAATCTTGCCGCAGTGCAGCCCGGCAGTGCGGCCGAGGTGCGGGCTGCCGGCCGGGTGATTGCCACCTTCTCGCCGGACATGGCCGAGACCGACCGGCTGATCAAGAAGCTGCTGTTCTCGCGCATCTACCGCCACCCCGAAATCATGCGTATCCGCGCGGGCGCGTCTCAGATCGTCACCGACCTCTTCTCGAAATACATGGAAGACCCGACGCTGATGCGCAGCCACTTCTGGGTCAATCATATTTCCGGCCTGAAAAAGAGTGCGCGCGCCCGTCATGTGGCCGATTATCTGGCCGGAATGACGGATACCTATGCAATCCGCGTTCACGGCGAGTTGTTTGACCGGACTCCCGATTTGCGCTAGGGCCTCCACCCAATATCAACGGCTTTCCAAGGGTTCGCGCGATGAAACGCGCGGGTGAAAAGACATGAATTTGTTCGCCGACTTCGATCAGAGAATTAAGAATGCGCTTGAAACGCTTGATATCATCAAGGAAAAGCGCAGCGAAGTCGATTTCGGACGACTAACTGTCGAGCCGCCGCGCGACCAGAGCCACGGCGATGTCGCCACGAATGCAGCGATGGTCCTGGCCAAGCCGCTCGGCACGAATCCCCGTGCGCTTGCGGACCTGATTTCCGCTGCCCTGCGCGATGATCCTGATGTCAGCGAAGTCTCCGTTGCCGGCCCGGGTTTCATCAACATTCGCCTATCGACCGGCTACTGGCAGCGTCTCTTGGCTGTGATGATCGCCGAGGGCACCGACTACGGCCGCTCCAAGATCGGCGCCGGCCTGAAGGCCAATGTCGAATATGTCTCGGCTAACCCGACCGGCCCGATGCATGTCGGTCATTGCCGTGGCGCCGTTGTCGGCGATGCGCTGGCCAACCTCATGGGATTTGCCGGCTACGACATCACCAAGGAATATTACATCAACGATGCTGGCGGCCAGATCGACGTGCTGGCGCGTTCCGTCTTCCTGCGCTACCGCGAAGCTCTGGGCGAAAACATCGGCGAGATCCCCGCCGGTCTCTATCCGGGCGACTACCTCGTGCCGGTAGGCAAGGCGCTGGCGGATGAATACGGTCCTCGGCTGCACAACATGCCGGAAGAAGACTGGATGCCGATCGTCAAGGATCAGGCGGTCGCGGCGATGATGGTGATGATCCGCGAGGATCTGAACGCGTTGAACGTCCATCACGACGTCTTCTTCTCCGAACGCACGCTGCACGCCGATGGCGCCAAGCTGATCCGGGCGGCGATCAACGATCTGACCTTCAAGGGCCATGTCTACAAGGGCAAGCTGCCGCCGCCGAAGGGCCAGCTGCCGGAAGACTGGGAAGACCGCGACCAGACGCTGTTCCGTTCGACCGAGGTCGGCGACGATATCGACCGTCCGCTGATCAAGTCCGACGGCAGCTACACGTACTTTGCGGCCGACGTCGCCTACTTCAAGGAGAAGTACGACCGCGGCTTCGACGAGATGATCTATGTGCTCGGTGCCGACCATGGGGGCTATGTGAAGCGCCTGGAGGCCGTCGCCCGCGCCGTGTCCGACGGCAAGGCGAAGCTGACCGTTCTGCTGTGCCAGCTGGTCAAGCTCTATCGCGACGGCGAGCCGGTGAAGATGTCGAAGCGTTCCGGCGATTTCGTCACGCTGCGCGAAGTGGTGGACGAGGTCGGAAGTGATTCGGTTCGCTTCATGATGCTCTACCGCAAGAATTCCGAGCCGCTAGACTTCGATTTTGCCAAGGTTACCGAGCAGTCGAAGGATAATCCGGTCTTTTACGTGCAGTATGCTCACGCCCGCTGCATGTCCGTCTTCCGCCAGGCGAAGGACGCTTTCCCTGATCTCGATGTCGATTCGCTCGATTTCGCGTCGACTGTCGGCCAAATCACTGATTCGAACGAGCTTCAGCTTGTCGCCAAGCTTGCCGAATATCCGCGTCTGATAGAAAGCGCAGCGCTCTCTCAGGAGCCACATCGCGTCGTATTTTACCTGTATGACCTCGCAAGTTCCTTCCATGCGCATTGGAATAAAGGTAAAGAACAACCGGAATTACGCTTTGTTAACGATAAAAACCGAGAATTGAGCATTGCCAGGCTTGGGCTGGTGCGTGCTGTCGCTTGTGTTTTGAGGTCTGGCCTCGCTATTGCAGGGACGGCTGCGCCGGAAGAAATGCGGTAGTAACGCCAACATTTCCCCATATTGCTCTGGCAGAGCGTAGCAATGTAGGTGAGTGGACGAGGCAATGGCGGATAACAACCTTGCGCGTAGCCGGAACGACGTACCGGATTTCTTTGCCGACGGTGACCCGTTGGCGGAACTTGCACGTATTGTCGGTTATGAGGAGCGAGTGGTGGCAAAGCCCGACCCGCTCTCCGTACCGGCAGCATCGGTAGCGGCCGAGCGGCGAGATCCAGTTTTCAATCTCGAAGACGAGCTTCTGCGCGAATTCGAGCGTTACGACGCTCCGCGTCTGGATCCGGTCGACGATGTCGGCGTGGTGGAGCCTGCGGCTCCCGTCGCGGCCTACGAGCGCGATCACGTGGAGCCGGTGTTCGAGCCGGCACCTCAGTCCTATGCTCCGGCATTTGACGATCATGCAGACGTTGCGTTCGGTGATGAAGCCTCATCTCCGGCTGAGCCTTGGCACGCAGGTGCCGTACAGGCCGTTTCGCAGGCGTTTTCCGAGCCGGCTGCACAGGCTGGTCACCAGGAGCGGCTCGATGACGACGGATTCGATTTCGTCTCACCGACGGATTTCGCGTCGGCCGAGCCTGAGATGGAGCTGCCGGTCAGCGTCGCTGTCGAGCCTGTCGTTCCCACGGCAGCAGAAGAATTTCCCTATGCTTCTGAGGTAGCTGCGCCAGAGTCTGCTCCGGCCTCCTACGACAATTTCGATCTCGCTGAGGAACTGGAAACGTCTATCGTGGCGGCTCCGGCTGCCCAGCCGGTGCCTGACGTTCGCCGCAAGGAAAGCTTCACACCGAGCTTCCGCATGCCGATCGCCAATTTCCGGTCGGGCGCGGGCGTCGTCTCTGATCGCCCGGTCGCGCCGAAGGTCGACGTTCCGGCGCCAATGCCGGCTCCTGTTGCCTCTGCGCCGAAGGTCGAGGAACAGCCTTTCCAGAACTGGAGCTTCACGGCACCCGCCTCAGCCGCTCCGATCGTCGCTGCCGCGGCTCAGCCGCTGGCGCCTGCGCCCGTTGCTCCGGTTGCGGTGCCCGCGCTGGAAATTCCGCTGGCAGGCCCGGCAGAGCCGGTCGCCGCGAAGCCCGCTGTTGAGCCGAGGCTTGAAGTCGATCAGTTCTCCGCGCTGGATGAACTTCTCTATGACGTCGACCGCTACTCCAAGGCTTCGCATGTCGAAGCTCCGGCTGTAGCTGTCGCGCCGGTTATCCGCAACGAGCCAGTCGTGGCCGATCTGCCGAAGGCTGCGGCGCCTGCGGTCGCCGCGCCGTCGCTGGACGACGATATCGATCCGTTTGCGGATGTCGAATTCGAACTGGCGCTCGACGATCTCGAACTCGATCTTGCCGACATGGTTGGCGAGGAAAACAAGAAGATCGTAGAGCCGGTCAAGGCTCCTGCCGTCACACAGTCACCGATCGTTGCACCGGCACCCGTTGTCACGCAGGTTGTCGTCGCGCCGCAGGTTGCTGCCGCTGCTCCGTCGGTTGCGCCCGTTGCATCACCGGTAATGTCCGCTCCGGCCATGACTGCCGCGCCCGTGATTGCTGCCGCGCCAATCGTGGCGGCACCGGTGGTTGCAGCTGCGCAGCCGGTTCAGCAGGCGCCTGCCGCGGCCGCTGTCGCAACGGATGCTAAGACTGCTCAGGATGACGGCCTCGCTTTCGATCCAGCGCTGATCGCCGATTCGGAAGAGCACGTTGAGGCAATCGCCGAACTCGACGTTCCCGCGCTACCTGTCACCGAGGCAGAAGAGCCACCGCTTTATCGCAACGATTTCGATCTCGATATCGACGCGGAATTGGCCTCGCTCCTGGAAGCTCCGGAAGCGGCTGCATCGATGCGCGGCGACAACACGCCGGCGCAGCCTGTCGCCGCGCCGGTCCAGCCGGCTGCTGCTGCATCGGGTCAGTCGATCTATTCCGATCTCGACGATTTCGAGCGTGCGCTCGAAGAAGACTTCCGCCGCAGTCTCGCGACGCCGCTTCAGGCCAACGACGAGCGTTACGCCGATCATGGCAACTACGTGCAGGATCTCGATGGCGAAGAGGGCGGTCGTTCTGTTCGTCGCTGGATCGCGCCGCTCGCCGCTGTCGGCATTCTCGCCGTCTGCGGTGCTGGCGCCTATGCATGGCTCGGCAATTCCGGCCCGGGTGCCGGCAATGGCGAGCCGATCGTGATCGCGGCCGACAACGATCCGGTTAAGGTCGCACCGGCAAATCCGGGCGGCAAGACCGTTCCGAACCAGGACAAGGCCGTTTACGACCGCGTCGCCGGTGCTGCTTCGCAAATGCCGCGCCAGGAACAGCTGATCTCCAGCAGCGAAGAACCGGTCGATGTCGTCCAGAAGACGCTGATGCCGGACAACCTTCCGCTGGAAGGCGAGAACGATGTCCAGATGACGGATGTCGCCGATACAGAAGATCCGCGTCTGCTGCCGCAGGAACAGGCCGATGCCTCGCAGCCGACCGACCAGCAGGCCGTCACGGTCATGCCGCGCAAGGTCAAGACCATGATCGTCCGTGCCGACGGCACGCTCGTGGAGCAGGAAATCGAAGCTCCGGCCGCAGCTGTTGGCGTCGAGAAGGTCGCCGCCGCTCCGGCGCGTGGCGACAGCCCGGCAGCGCCGCAGCAGACCGCTGCAGCCTTCCCGACGGCTGCATCGTCGACCCCGGCCGCCGCAACGCCTGTATCGGCACCGGTCACCGATCCTGTTGCCACTGTTCAGCCGGTCAGCACCGAGCCGTCCGCCATCGAACAGCTGGCAGCACCGACCGCTGCCTCCAACGTTCGTGCGCCGGTTCCGGCGACCCGTCCGCAGCAGCAGGCCAATGCCGTTGCATCGGTCAGTGATCAGGGCAATGCCCGCCCGGCGCCGGCAGCTCCGACTGCCCAGGCTCCGGCCGCAGCACCTGCGGCACAGAACACGCAGGTCGCATCTGCTGCCGCTGGTGGTTACGTGATCCAGATCGCCTCGCTGCCGTCCCAGGCGGATGCGCAGAAGTCCTACCAGAACCTGTCGAACAAGTTCGGCAGCGTGATCGGTGGACGTGGCGTCGACATCAAGGCCGCCGAGATCGCCGGCAAGGGCACGTTCTACCGCGTCCGTATTCCGGCCGGTGCGAACAGGGCCGAAGCCGTGGCGCTCTGCGAACGTTACCGGTCTGCCGGCGGCAGCTGCCTCGTGGCACGCTGATCGCTAACGCTGAATGAGGATAACGGGGCGCGCGGCGCCCCGTTTTTCGTTGGTTTCCTTCCTATGGGCAATTTGACATGAGTGTATCGAAGGCAATGGTTCTCGGCGCCAGTGGCGCGCAACTGACACCGGACGAGGTGTCGCTCTATCGCGACGAACGGCCCTGGGGTTTCATTCTCTTTGCGCGTAACTGCATCGAGCTGTCCCAGATCACCGACCTCGTGGCTTCGATGCGCGATGCCGTCGGCCGCCCCGATGCGCCCGTCTTCATCGATCAGGAAGGCGGCAGGGTGCAGCGCATTCGTCCGCCGATGATCGAGCGCTATCCGTCTGCTGCGGCCCTTGGCGAACTGTATCGTCAGGACGAGGAGAAGGGTTTGCGCGCCGCTTGGCTGATGTCGCGGCTGCATGCCTTCGACCTTCTTAAGCTCGGCGTGAATGTGGATTGCCTGCCGGTCCTAGACGTTCCGATCGAAGGCGCCAGTAATGTCATCGGCGATCGCGCCTACGGTTTCGATCCGAAGATCGTCTCCGCCATGGGCAAGGCGGCGGCCGAAGGCCTTAAAGCCGGCGGCATGCTGCCCATTATGAAGCACATGCCGGGACACGGCCGCGGCATGGCCGATTCCCATCACGAATTGCCGGTGGTCAGCGCGTCACGCACCGAGCTTGAAGTCCATGATTTCCTGCCTTTCGTGGCAATGAAGGACGAGTTGATGGCGATGAGCGCCCATATCGTCTTCACAGCCTATGACAAGCGCGATCCGGCGACGATTTCGCCTGTCGTCATCGAGGAGGTCATCCGCGGCCATATCGGCTTCGACGGCCTCTTGATCTCCGACGACAGCTCGATGAACGCGCTGAAAGGCACGATCGGCGAGCGTGCCGCGCGAATCATGGGGGGAGGTTGCGATATTGTCTTGCATTGCAACGGCCTCATGGACGAAATGAAAGCAGTGGTAAAAGAGGTGGTAGCGCTGTCCGGCAGGAGCCTGGAGCGCGCCGAGGCGGTCGAAGGCGGCTTCCGACAGCCCGACGATGCGGACGAAGAGGCATTGCGTGCCGAGTTCCATCAGATGGTGGCGGTCGCCTGACGAGCAAAAAGGGGTAGACAGGAGTGGCGGTGAATTCGGGGCAGGGCGCCATTCCGATGGACAAGCTCTGGCAGGACGTGACCGAGCGTTCTGCCGACGATCCGTCCCTTGTCATCGACGTTGCCGGCTTCGAAGGCCCCCTCGACCTGCTTCTTCATCTCGCCCGAAGCCAGAAGGTCGATCTGTCCCGCATTTCCGTTCTGGCGCTCGCCGAGCAGTATCTCCAGTTCGTCGAAAGCGCGCGGCGCGTCCGCATCGAGCTTGCGGCGGATTATCTCGTGATGGCCGCCTGGCTCGCCTATCTGAAATCGCGCCTGCTCATTCCCCAGCAGGTCAAGGGTGATGACGGGCCGACCGGTGAGGAAATGGCCGCGACGCTGGCCTTCCGACTGCGCCGCCTGGAGGCGATGCGCGAGGCAGCGAGCCAGCTCATCAACCGCAATCGGCTTGGCCGGGACATCTTCGCCCGTGGAGCGCCGGAACATATTCCGCACCGCGTCCAGTCCGCCTATGACGCGAGCCTCTACGATCTTCTCTCCGCCTATGCCAATCTGAGGCAGCGGACCGCAGTCACCCAGGTGACCATCGAAAGGCGCAAGGTCTGGTCGCTGGTCGATGCCCGCGAACTCTTGACTCGGATGCTCGGCGAAATCGCCGACTGGACGGCGCTGCAGACCTATCTTCTGCCATATCTGCCACCGGAAGACCGGGTGACCGCAACCGCAAGTGCCTTTGCTGCCTCGCTTGAACTGGTGCGCGAGGGCAAGCTCGACATCCGGCAGGACGGCGCGTTTCAGCCCATCTATCTCCGCGCCGGTTCCGGCCGACTGGCCGCCGAGACATCTCAGCCGGGAGCCGGCGAATGACGTCTTCCGCAGTCGATGAACACGAAATGACCGACACCAATCTGTCCGAGGCTGAAGAGCAGGGAAGGGAACCCTTTTCCGATCTGGAAGCCGAGAGGATCGCCGAGGCATTGGTCTTCGCCTCCGCCGAGCCGGTACCGGAGAGTTTCCTGGCGGATCGCCTGCCGAAGGGAACCGATATCGGCGCGCTGATGAACCGGCTGGCGGAAAGCTATGCGACCCGCGGCGTCAACCTGGTGCGCACAGGCGATCGCTGGGCGTTCCGCACGGCCGCCGACCTCTCCTTCGTCATCCGTAAGGACGACAACGAAGTGCGCAAACTGTCCCGCGCCGCGCTCGAAGTGCTTGCCATCATCGCCTACCATCAGCCGGTAACGCGCGCCGAGATCGAAGAAATCCGCGGTGTCCAGACGTCGAAGGGTACGCTCGACGTGCTGATGGAGGCTGGCTGGGTGCGTTTCAGGGGCCGGCGGCGTTCGCCGGGCCGGCCCGTGACGCTCGGCACGACGACAGATTTCCTCGATCATTTCGGTCTGGAGGAATTGCGGGATCTGCCTGGACTCGAGGAATTGAAGGGTGCTGGTCTGTTGAGCGGACGAATCCCGCCTGGCCTGCATATCCCCATGCCTGGCATTGACGATGATCTGTCGGACGAAGAGGACCCGATCACCCAGCTCGACCTTGAGGAACTCGGACTTCTCAGCCCGAGTGGCGGCGACGAAGGTTAGGTATGCCGCCGAAACGGGCAGCAATTGACCGCCAGGAAGCAAGGTGGCGCAAATATTATCTCACTGCCTCTAACGACGGCGTGATTACTACTGCATCATGCGATTTTGGTGTTTGAAAAAGCCCGGCAAAGAGCTTACATCGATACCGAAATACGAATTGGAGTTGGACTAATGGGTTCTTTCAGTGTGTGGCATTGGCTGATCGTTCTGGTCATCGTGCTCGTCTTGTTCGGGCGTGGCAAGATTCCGGAATTGATGGGCGACGTCGCTAAGGGCATCAAGAGCTTCAAGAAGGGCATGACCGACGAAGACGCCCCGGAAACGAACACAGCGGCCAACGGCAAGACCGTTGACCACAAGCCTGAAGAGGTCAAGGAAACCACCCGCTCGTAACGGGCGGCTAAAGGTTTCAGGAGCCTCGTTGCATGTTTGATATCGGCTGGACCGAACTGCTCGTCATTGCGGTCGTACTCATTGTCGTGGTGGGTCCCAAGGATCTGCCACCCATGTTGCGCGCGTTCGGCAAGATGACGTCGAATTTCCGTAAGATGGCAGGTGACTTCCGCGCCCAGTTCGATGAGGCGCTGCGTGAATCGGAAATGGATGACGTTCGCAAGACGATCTCCGATGCGCAGAAGCTCAATCCGACCAATGCCCTGCGCGACGCGATCAATCCGCTTCGACAGATGGGACAGGATATCAAGGCCGACCTGCAGAAGGCGACCCAAGTTCCAAATCCTCTGCAAAGCAACGCATCTCAGCTGAGCGAGACCGATGTCGAGGCGCAGCAGGCGATCGAGGCTGCAGAACCCGCTTCGATTGCGCCTGAGGTTCCAGCCAGTGTCGAACCGACCGCCAAGCCGGCCGTGCCGGTTACGGCGGTCACAGCAGCTCCGCTGACAGCGGTGACACCCGAGGCGAAGTCGGCGGCAACTGCTTCGGCAGCGACGGCGGCATCCTCGGAAACTGCTTCGGCAGCCCCTGCCAAGGCGCGGAAATCGACGTCTATCAAGACTGCTTCGACCAAGCCGGTTGCCACCAAGACTGCTGCTGCCAAGGCATCGTCTTCCAAGGCGCCGGCCGCGAAAGGCAAGTCTGCTGCCGTAAAGCCGGCTGAGGTGGTCACGGATGCTTTGGCCAAGCCGAAGCGCAGCAAGGCTGCCCCGAAAACTTCGGAAGCCGTTGCAACTGCGGCGGAAGCTCCGGCAGCTAAGGCGCCTGCACGCAAGCGCGCCGTGAAAAAGACTGATACTGCGAAGGACGAAGCATGAGCGGGGACTACGAGGACAAGCCGCAGCCGCTCATCGAACATCTGATGGAGCTGCGCACCCGCCTGATCTGGTCGATCGGTGCGTTTTTCGTCGCCTTCGTCGTCTGCTTCTTCTTCGCCAAGCAGCTCTTCAACCTTCTGGTCATTCCCTATAAATGGGCGGTGGTCTGGGCGCATCTTGATCTGGCCAAGTCCGAACTCATCTATACGGCACCGCAAGAATTCTTCTTCACCCAGGTGAAGGTGGCGATGTTCGGCGCCCTGGTGATCGCGTTTCCGGTGATTGCCTCGCAGATCTACAAATTCGTCGCGCCCGGCCTCTACAAGAACGAACGGAACGCATTCCTGCCGTTCCTGATCGCCTCGCCGATCCTCTTCCTCATGGGCGGCGCGCTGGTCTATTTCTTCTTCACCCCCATGGTGATGTGGTTCTTCCTCGCCATGCAGCAGGCTCCGTCCGAAGGCGAAGTGGGCATTTCGCTCCTGCCGCGCGTTTCGGAATATCTTAGCCTGATCATGACGCTGGTCCTGTCGTTCGGTCTGGTCTTCCAGCTGCCGGTCATCACCACGCTGCTCGCCCGCGTCGGCCTGCTGACGAGCGACTGGCTGCGGGAAAAGCGCAAGTTCGCCATCGTCATCGCCTTCATCGTTGCTGCGGTCCTGACGCCGCCGGATCCGATGTCTCAGATCGGCCTTGCTATACCCACCATCCTTCTCTACGAGATTTCCATCTATGCCGCGCGACTCGTCGAGCGCAAACGGAAAGAGGAAGCTCTCAATGAAGAGGCCTCTTCCGACGTCGCCGAGACCGAGAAGGCTTGAGGTTTCCCTTGGCCTGATGCGCGTGGCTTTCCGCGTTTAAGGCTAGGGACCGATGCTCGATATCAAGTGGATCCGTGACAACGAACAGGCTTTCGACGAGGCGCTGAAAAAGCGTGGCGTCGAGCCGATGGCGGCAGAACTCGTGGCGATGGACGAGCGCCGCCGCAGCGTGATCCAGAAACTCCAGGACATGCAGTCCCGCCGCAACGCCGCCTCCAAGGAGATCGGCGCTGCCATGGGGCAGAAGAATCTCGAGCTGGCCGAGAAGCTCAAGGCCGAGGTCGCCGAGATCAAGGACACGATGCCTTCCGCCGAGCAGGAAGAGCGCGAGGCGGTTGCAGCACTCGACGATGCCCTGTCGCGCATTCCCAACATTCCGCTGGACGACGTACCGGTCGGCGAAGACGAATCGGGCAACGTCGTAAAGCGTGTCGTTGGCGAAAAGCCGCGCTGGAACCATCCGGCCAAGGAGCATTTCGATATCGGGGAAGCCCTCGGCTACATGGATTTCGAACGCGCAACGAAGCTCTCGGGTTCGCGCTTTACCGTCCTGACCAGTCAGCTTGCCCGGCTGGAACGTGCGCTCGGCCAGTTCATGCTGGACATGCACACGATGGAGCATGGCTATACGGAAGTGTCCTCGCCGCTGATGGTCAAGGCGGAGGCGATGTTCGGCACCGGCCAGTTGCCGAAGTTCGAGGAAGACCTGTTCAAGACGACGGACGGCCGTTACCTCATCCCGACCGCGGAAGTGACGCTGACCAATCTCGTCTCGGCCGAAACGCTGGAGCAGGAAAAGCTGCCGCTGCGCTTCACCGCGCTGACGCCGTCCTTCCGTTCGGAAGCCGGTTCGGCAGGCCGCGATACGCGCGGCATGCTGCGCCAGCACCAGTTCTGGAAATGCGAGCTCGTGTCGATCACCGACGCAGAAAGCTCGATCGCCGAGCACGAACGCATGACCGAATGCGCCGAAAACGTCCTGAAGCGTCTCGGCCTGCATTTCCGCACCATGACGCTCTGCACCGGGGACATGGGTTTCGGCGCCCGCAAGACCTATGACATCGAGGTCTGGTTGCCGGGCCAGGATGCCTATCGCGAAATCTCGTCCTGCTCTGTCTGCGGCGATTTCCAGGGCCGCCGGATGAACGCCCGCTACCGCGTCAAGGACGAGAAGGCGCTGCGTTTCGTCCATACGCTCAACGGTTCGGGCACGGCCGTCGGTCGCTGCCTGATCGCGGTTCTGGAAAATTACCTGAATGAAGACGGTTCTGTCACAATTCCCGATGCCCTTCTGCCCTACATGGGCGGCCTGACGAAGATCGAAAAGGCTTGAAGGACTTATCGGAATGCGCATTCTCCTGACCAATGACGACGGCATCCACGCGGAAGGCCTGGCGGTACTCGAAAGAGTGGCCCGCCAGCTTTCCGACGATGTCTGGGTCGTCGCGCCGGAAACCGACCAGAGCGGACTAGCTCATTCGTTGAGCCTGTCCGAGCCGCTGCGGCTGAGAAAGATCGACGACAGGCGCTACGCCCTGCGCGGCACGCCAACGGACTGCGTCATCATGGCGGTCAACGAGATCATGGGCGGCAAGCCGGACCTGATCCTGTCGGGCATCAACGACGGCGCCAACATGGCTGACGACATTACCTATTCGGGCACAGTTGCCGGTGCGATCGAAGGTGCGCTCCAGGGTGTGCGCTCGATCGCCGTCAGTCAGGCAGCCCGCAAGGACAATGGTCGCTTCACGCCTTGGGAAGTTGCCGAGGAATATGCTGCGGACCTGCTGAAAAAGCTGATGGTGGTGGATCTTCCGGCCGGAACGTTCCTCAATGTCAATTTCCCCCATTGCGAACCGGGTGAGGTTCAGGGCGTCGAGGTCACCCATCAGGGAAAGCTCGATCACGGCCTCATCACCGAAGCACGGGAAGATGGCCGCGGACGTCCTTATTACTGGCTGAAATTCTCCGCACGTGGCGGCGATTTCCCGGCCGGAACGGATATTCAGGCGCTCAAGCAGAACAAGATTTCCGTGACGCCGCTGAAGCTGGACCTGACCGATTATTCGGTGCAGGATCGGCTTGCATCTGCGCTCGCCTAAAGGAGTGACCGGTTGAAATCGGCAATGGTTGAGAAGGAAGGCTTCGCCGCCCTCGTCTTGAGGCTGCGGGGCGAAGGCATTTCCGATCTCGACCTGCTGACGGCGGTCGAGCAGACGCCGCGGTCGCAGTTCGTCCCGGCCCCGCTTGCCGAAGAAGCCTATTCCAGCCGCACCATCCCGATCGACTGCGGTGCCTTCATGGAAGGTGCCGATCTCGCTGTCCGGCTGCTGCATCGTCTGCAGGTAAAGCCGGGTCATCGCGTACTCGAGATCGGCACCGGCAGCGGCTTCACTGCGGCCGTCATGGGACGTATCGCCGAGCGGATCATGACCGTGGAGCGTTATCGCACGCTTGTGACCGGAGCGCAGGAGCGGATGGATGCGCTTGGTCTTCGCAATGTCGTTATCCGCCAGGCCGATGGCAGCAATGGGATGCCGGGAGAGGGTACGTTCGACCGCATCCTGGTCACGGCTGCATTCGCCACGCTTCCGCGCTTCTATGCCGAACAACTGACCCATGGCGGGTCAATGATCGCGCCGCTGATGCAGGAAGATGATACATGCCTGATGGTGCGCCTGACCAAGACCGGCAGCCGTTTCGAGCGTGAAGACCTCTTCACTGTCCCTTATCTGCCCTTGGTTCCCCATATTGCGGCGGCGCTCTGACCATGTGTCCCGACATGGTTAGCAATTTGACAAAAACCTAGCTTTTATAATTGCGCCTTAACCGACCAGTAAGACTAACGCGCTTTAATGACTCTCATGATGGTTGCGTCATGAGTAGGTCGAGTCAATGCGTCTAAAGAGTTCATCCAAGTTCGGTACATCCGTTGTAAAATTCGCAGCGGCCGCCTTGCTGGCCAGTGCCGCGACAGGCTGCAGCTCGGACGCGTCCCGGTTCTCCGGTCTGTTCGACAACACGGATAATATCACCACGGCATCGATCCCGCAGCGCCAGGGTGGCGGTGCTTACGGTCAGGCTCCGGTGCCGCGCGGCGATGTCGCGTCGAGCCAGCAGCTGCCGCCGCAATATGGATCCAACAACGTCGCCAGTGCGCAGGCTTATCCGGCATCCGGTGGCTACCAGTCTCCAGCCCGCGCTGCATCCGCCCCGATGGGCGTTCAGCGCACGGAGCTTGCCGCTCCGGGTGCTTCGCAGCAGGATCCGCAGAGCCGCCAGCAGGCAATGGCCCAGCCTTTCCCGCAGCAGGACGCCGGAAGTCGCCCGATCGTTCCGCCGGCAGCGCGCAACACGGATAATCTCACCACCGGCACAATCAAGCCGATGTCCGGCTGGTCGACGACCAACGCGCCGCGTGTGGCGGTGAAGCCGGGTGAAACCGCAAAGACGCTCGCCAACCGCTACGGCGTTCCGGAAAAGGAAATCCTGCGCGCCAACGGCGGCTCTGTCGCTGCCGGTCAGACGGTTGTCATCCCGACCTTCGGTCCCGCCCGCAACTCGGCCAAGACCGCTGCCGGTGATATCGACCTGCAGAACAGGGCGCCTGCGCCGTCGAACCAGAATGAGCAGAAGCTGGCCGTCCTGCCATCGCGCGACAAATCGCTGGCAGAGCCTGGCAAGATTACGCCTCCCGGCGGCAAGCCGCTCAACGGCTCCTATACGGTCAAGAGCGGTGACACGCTGACCAAGATCGCCCGTGCGACTGGTACGTCGGTTGACGACCTGAAGTCGATGAACGGCCTGAAGGACGGTAATGTCCGCATCGGTCAGACGCTGAAGGTCGTAAATGGCGTCGATACGCCGGATCCGGTCAAGACCGCGTCGGTTCCGCAGAAGCCTGTAGAACAGCCGAAGGCCGCTCCGCAGCCGGTCGTCGCCAAGGCCGAACCGGCACCTGCCGCAACACCTGCAAAGGCTGCCCCGACGGAGACCGCTTCGCTCGGTGATGTCGAGAAGAAGTCCGATATGACCTCTGCAGCACCGCAGTCCACGGGCATCGACAAGTATCGCTGGCCGGTCAGCGGCGCGGTGATCGCCGGCTACGGCTCCAACGTCAACGGCAGCCGCAATGACGGTATCGATATCTCGGTTCCGGAAGGCACGCCGATCAAGGCAGCCGAAAACGGCGTCGTCATCTATGCCGGCAACGGTCTGAAGCAGCTCGGCAACACGGTTCTCGTCCGTCACGACGACGGCAAGGTCACCGTCTACGGCCATGCCGGCTCGATCAACGTCTCCCGCGGCCAGAAGGTGACTCGCGGCCAGACGCTCGCAGCATCGGGCATGAGCGGTGATGCACAGCGTCCGCAGGTCCACTTCGAGGTTCGCAAGGATGCGACCCCGGTCAACCCCATCAGTTTCCTTGAATAATGTAGTGCGTTTCAAGGACCGACGAAAAAGCCCGGCAATGCCGGGCTTTTTTGCGTCTTGAGTTTTGCTGGTCCGATATCAGTTCCGGGTGAGCGGCTTGCGCATCCGGCCGGCGAGATCCTGTATGTATTGCCAGGCGACGCGGCCCGAACGGCCGCCGCGGGTCGTTGCCCATTCGAGCGCCTCGTGATGCAGCGTTTCCTGGTTGAGCCCGAGATCGAAATGGGCGGCATAACCGTCGATCATCGCCAGATAGTCGTCCTGGCTACACTTGTGGAAGCCGAGCCACAGGCCGAAGCGATCCGACAGAGACACTTTCTCTTCGACCGCTTCCGACGGATTGATCGCCGTCGACTGCTCGTTTTCCATCATCGTGCGCGGCAGCAGATGGCGGCGGTTGGATGTCGCGTAGAAGAGGACATTGTCCGGCCGGCCTTCGATACCGCCGTCGAGCGCTGCTTTCAGCGACTTGTATGCGGTGTCGTCATGGTCGAAGGACAGGTCGTCGCAGAAGACGATGACGAGCTCGCCGGACTGCTTGAGGATATCGAGAAGGTCGGGCAGGGATGCGATATCCTCGCGATGAACCTCGACGAGCTTCAGCGGAAGGCCGGTCGACGCGCGTACATCCTCGTGCACGGATTTCACCAGCGACGACTTGCCCATGCCGCGGGCGCCCCAGAGAAGCACATTGTTTGCCGGATAGCCTTCGGCAAAGCGCAGCGTGTTCTCGTGCAGGATGTCGCGGACATGATCGACGCCGCGGATCAAGGTCAGTGCGATGCGGTTCGGTTTCGGCACGGGCTGCAGGCGCTGATTGGCAGGAACCCAGACGAAACAGTCGGCCGCGTTCCAGTCGTTGACCGCAGGAGCAGGGCCGGCAAGGCGTTCGACCGCCTCTGCCAGGCGCCTCACTTCAGCAAGGATCTGCGCGTTGATGTCGTCGCTCATGGTGCTCCTCATGCCGTTCCGGCTTCATTTCACCTCGCGGTAACACGCTCGTCATTGCATAGAAAGGCGCGGAGCCGTGGATTTGGTACGGGAAACTGCCGCTTTGTGTTGCAAATCAAACGGGCACATCTATATTCCGGCGACTTGAAAAACGGGGGCGGGGAGTCTCCGATCGTCTTAGGAGTTCTCTATGTTCATTACCGAAGCATTCGCCCAGGCGACCGGAGCGGCCCCGGCGGGTTCCGCAACGGATTCCATCCTCCAGATGGTGATGCTGTTCGCGCCCCTGATGGTGGTGTGGTACTTCTTCCTCATTCGCCCGCAGCGCGCCCAGGCCAAGAAGCGCCAGGAAACGCTCAGCAACATCCGTCGCGGTGACCAGGTCGTTCTCGGTGGCGGCATCACCGGCAAGGTGAGCAAGGTCATCGACGACAACGAACTGGAAGTCGAAATCGCCGAAGGCGTGAAGATCCGCGCCCAGCGCGCCTATATCGCCGAAGTCAAGGTGAAGGGCGAGCCGGTCAAGACCGAAACGGCTGCCAAGTAACAAGCCGAAAAGTCGGCTAACGAAAGCCCGGACCGGCGCGCTGCATCTGGCGGCTGCCGGCTCCGGGCATAGTCATTCAGAGAAAGCATGCGCGACATGGCAAAAGGCATCGAAATTCGCGAAGCCCATTTTCCCGGTCGCGCACCTATCGACGCCTATGGCAATGGCGGCTTCCGCTTTGCCGACATGTCGCATCGCGGTTCCATCCTGTGCCTGCCCTCCGGCATCCATGGCTGGGATATCGAGGAAGGCCAGCCGCTGACGGTGGCAGCTTTCGAGCGCGTTCTGGCCGAGGCCGGTAATATCGAGGTGGTGCTGGTCGGCACCGGCGCCAACCTGAAGCCTCTGCCGGCCGAACTGAAGGCTGCCTTGAAGGCAAAGGGCATTTCGTCCGATCCGATGAGCACAGGCGCCGCAGTCCGCACATTCAACATCATGCTGGCCGAATCCCGTGCGGTGGCCGCAGCTCTTATCGCGGTCTGACAATGACAGACACCGTGTCCGACAACGGCGCGCTGTGCCTTGCGACCCTTCGGGATACGGATCGCGACCGCTATCTCGCATGCCTGATGTCTCCTGAAGACAAACGAGGCGCGCTGGCCGCACTTTATGCCTTCAACGCTGAAATCGCCCGTGTCCGTGATGTCGTCCGCGAGCCCTTGCCGGGTGAAATTCGCCTGCAATGGTGGCGCGATCTTCTCGAAGGAACTGCTGAGGGTGACACCGGCGGCAACCCGATCGCAGCCGGTCTGCTGAAAGCCGTCGAGCGATATCGCCTGCCGCGCCAGACGCTGATTGCCATGACCGAGGCGCGGATTTTCGACCTCTATGACGACCCGATCCCAGATCGCAATGCGCTCGAAGGCTATGCCGGCGAGACGGCGTCTGCTCTCATCCAGTTGGCAAGCCTCGTGCTGTCTCACGATGATGCGGCCCAGTCGGCTCAGGCTGCCGGTCACGCGGGCGTCGCCCAGGCGATCGCCGGCATTCTTCTACTGCTGCCGATTCACACACACAGGCGGCAGCTCTTTGTGCCTCTCGATATCCTGTCGGCGACTGGTCTCGACCGGGACACCTTTCTTGCGGGTGAGGACAAGGCTCGCATCGGCGCGGCCATCGAGGCGCTCGCCGGACTTGGCCTCGAACATCTGGAAAAGGCACGCCGAGCCGGGCCTGTCTCCGCAACTGTATTCCCGGCCTTTCTGCCCGCGACGCTGGCCAATCCAGTGCTCTTTCGTGCGCGCAAGCTGGGCGCAGGCGCCCTTGACGCAAGCCTTCAGCAGCCGCAATGGCGCCGCCAGCTTCGCATGGTCAGGGCCGCCTTTCTTCGCAGGCTCTAACACATAACACTCGCGCAAGCCTCGCGCTTTAGGCAGAATGCAACCTGAGAACCGGCTGCATTGAAGGAGAAGCGGTTTGAGTCCTTTCATCGTATGGACAACGATCGTTGGATTGATCCTCCTGTTGATCTACTACATCGGCCGGGTGCTGCGGACGAGCGAGAAGGAAGGCAATCACGACGTCGGATTCGCCATAGTCGAATTCGGCCGTGCCTTTCCTGAGGAAGCGATCCGCAGCTTGCATGCGACAGCCGACGGAAACAGCATCTTCGTGCGTCTTCACGACAGCAAGGCCGGCATCATGCGTAACCGGCGCAACCATTTCGCCTGCCATCTGATCAATCCGGGCCGCGTCCGTGTCACGCCCTTGCCTGACGTGAAGGGGTTCTCGGCGGAATTTCTGGATGCGCCGACGCAGAACGGCGACTTCTTCTTCCGATCAGAAAAGGAAGCGGCGGAAGTGTCGCTATGGCTGCTCGACAACTATGTCAGCGTGGAAGACCGCATCCTCGACGAAACGCCCGCCGAGGATGCCGATCCGACTAAGCCTGATCAAGCCAACTAGCGCAGTCGCGCAGGGCGCGTGCCGACAGAAGCTGCCGTTTCATGATGGTCTTGTCCTTGCCGCGGAAGCGCTTGACGCCTTCCGGCTTGACGATCGAACCCGGCTCCAGCTCCGGAAAAAGCCCGAAATTGACATTCATCGGCTGGAAAGACCGCTTGCCAGGCTCTTCGTCATGTATCAGGTGGCCGCCGGTGATATGGCCGAGCAGCGAGCCGAACGCGGTCGTCGGAGGCGGCGGCACGATGGTTTCGCCCTTGCGTTCGGCGGCGGCGAACCGGCCGGCGAGAAGCCCGATCGCTGAACTCTCCACATAGCCTTCGCAGCCGGTGATCTGGCCGGCAAAGCGCAAGCCCGGCCGGCTCTTCAACGTCAGGGACCGGTCGAGCAGAATCGGCGATTGGATATAGGTATTGCGATGCAGGCCGCCGAGGCGCGCGAATTCTGCGTTCTGCAGGCCGGGGATCATACGGAAGATCTCAGCCTGGGCGCCGTATTTCAGCTTCGTCTGGAAACCGACCATGTTGTAGAGCGTGCCGAGCGCATTGTCCTGGCGAAGCTGCACGACGGCATAGGCCTTGACGGTCGGGTTATGGGCGTTGGTCAGCCCCATCGGTTTCATCGGGCCGTGACGAAGCGTTTCGCGGCCGCGTTCCGCCATGACTTCGATCGGCAGGCAGCCGTCGAAATAGGGGGTGCCCTCCCATTCCTTGAAGCCGACCGTATCACCGGCGATCAACGCATCGACGAAAGCATTGTATTGCTGCTCGTCGAGCGGGCAGTTGATATAGTCCTTGCCGTTGCCGCCCGGGCCGACCTTGTCGTAGCGCGACTGATACCAGCAGATATCCATGTCGATCGAATCGCGATGCACGATCGGGGCAATCGCGTCGAAGAAGGCGAGCTGGTCTTCGCCGGTCTCGGCCTGGATGGAGGCGGCAAGCGAAGGCGAGGTGAGGGGACCGGTGGCAACGATCGCCAGATCCCATTCCTTCGGCGGCAGTCCCTGGATTTCCTCGCGCACGACGGTGATCAGCGGGTTCTTTTCGATCGCCTCAGTCACGGCATCCGAGAATCCATCACGATCGACCGCAAGCGCGCCGCCGGCCGGAACCTGGTTCTTGTCTGCACACGCCATGATCAGCGAGCCGGCAAGCCGCATCTCGGCATGGATGACACCGACGGCATTGGCCGTTGCGTCATCGGAGCGGAAGGAATTGGAACAGACGAGTTCGGCAAGGCCGTCGGTCTTGTGGGCATCGGTTCCGCGAACGCCGCGCATCTCGTGGAGAACGACCGGTATGCCGGCCTGCGCGATCTGCCAGGCAGCCTCGGAGCCGGCGAGCCCGCCGCCGACGACGTGGATGGGGGAATAGGATTTATCTGTCATGGGGCGGCTCAATATCACGGGCGGTGACGGACCGGAATTAAAAAGCGAGCATGATTTACTGCGCGTCAGAATCAAAAAGGCACCTGAGAAGGTGCCTTTGATCATCCTTGGGCATTTCGGTCGCCAGACCATCGTTCGTCGAGCGGTGGGATGCCGCCGTCCGCTAGAAATTAGCGGAAGGAACGCGACGCAATGTTGCGAATGTCGTAGCGGGTCAGACCGATGTCCGAGAGTGCCTGGTTCGAAAGATTGCCAAGCTCGTTCATCGTGCGGCGGTAGCTGATCCAGTTCTTTGCGATGCGGATCGGGTTCATGGTGGTTTCCTCAAGATCATCTTTTTCCCGGTGCTCGTTTCGGCCCCGGCGATGACGTTCTTATACATCCGCATAATAAGAATTTGCAGTGCAAAAAATGTGCGACTGATATGCATTTGTGCAGGTCATTGCCGATTTAAAGGGCTAAGCGCGAAAAAGCGGCATTTTCTCACTTTTGAGCTAAGTGCATGCCCACAAACGAAAAACGCCTCCCGAAGGAGGCGCTTTCGAACGACTTGAATGTCGAAATGTCTTAGAAGCCGACTGCCGTGCGTGCAACGCGACGGATGTCTGCGCGGCCGATGCCGAGATCGGAAAGTTCGCGGTCGGTCATGCGGCCGAGTTCCGTTACGGTTTCGCGATACTTGCGCCAGCTGTTGAACTTGTTTGCGATATTCATGGTCGTATCCCTTTTGAACCCTGAGAGTGCAATTCTTTGCCCCTCGTCATCTGCTAATCGTTTTAAATTCTTTCGCGCCTAAAAAACAGCGCCGGTTAGGTATGCCACCTATGCGCTGCGTGCATTGCAGCGAAATCGGTAATCACGAGCTGAGGAAAAGACAGGCAGGAAGCCCAAAAAATAACGCCCACCGGGGGAGGAGATCCGGTGGGCGTCATATGAGCGACTGGCGATTGGGAGGAGGAGTACCGCCAGTCTCCACGGGCACACGCTGGGAGGAGGAGTGCGTGACCCGAATTATAATGAACTTTGTTCGGCGTGGCTCCGATGCTTTTTTGCGTCGCGGCGCTCGCCAGTTCGTTGATGACTTATTAACGAATACTGGGGGTTTTGTGCACTGCAAACGTCGAATGGATGTCATGCGATGAGCGCATGGCTTTGCTGGAAGGCCGAGTTCTTGCTCTCTCAGGGGGCGAATGTCGCGATTCATTTCCGGTGCGGCCGCAATCAGGAATGCCCATGGCATCGTTTGCCGGCAGCCGTCGAGTTCCGTTGGAAGACTGTCATTTTTCCTTTGCGCCCATGAAAACGGGTGATATAGAGACGCGCGCTCCGGAAGGCCTCTGGCGACGAGGATTTTCGACGCGGTTGGGGCGCGGGTATGGTGAAATTGGTAGACACGCCAGATTTAGGTTCTGGTGCCGCAAGGCGTGGGAGTTCAAGTCTCTCTACCCGCACCAGCACCGCCAGGGTGCGGTCCTCAGCCGAAAGCGGCAGTTGACAGGCGCCATTGATACCGCGGCTGGTCTCTTAGAAGTTCCGGCGATGTGCTCATTGAAACAACGGCTGTAGCTGCCGGGTCCGGGCACCGCCGCCACGATATGAAGGTTTGAAAATGCAGGTTACCGAAACGCTCGCTGAAGGGCTGAAGCGCGAAATCAAGGTCGTAATCCCGAAGCAGGACATGGAGGCCGAGCTCAACGTTCGCCTCGCCGACGCCAAGGATAAGGTCCGTATCAACGGCTTCCGCCCCGGCAAGGTGCCGCTCTCGCACCTGAAGAAGACCTACGGCAAGTCGATCATGGCCGACCTCGTCAACGAAATCGTTCGCGAGCGCCCGACCAAGATCCTGTCCGAGCGTGGCGAAAAGTCCGCGACCCAGCCGTCGATCTCGATGACCGAGGACGAAGCTGAAGCCGAAAAGATCCTGTCCGCTCAGGCCGACTTCGAGTTCACGCTGTCCTACGAAGTCATCCCGCCGATCGAGCTGAAGTCGAACGACAAGATCACGGTCACCCGTGAAGTCGTCGAAATCGCCGACGAGGAAGTCAACGAGCAGATCCTCAAGATCGCTGAAAGCGCGCGCACCTTCGAAACCAAGAAGGGCAAGGCAGCCAACGGCGACCGCGTCACCATGAACTACCTCGGCAAGGTTGACGGCGAAGCCTTTGATGGCGGCGCTGCCGAAGATGCCGAACTGGTTCTCGGTTTCGGCCAGTTCATCCCGGGCTTCGAAGACCAGCTGGTCGGCGTCAAGGCCGGCGACGAGAAGGTCATCACGGTCACCTTCCCGGAACAGTACCCGGCTGCGAACCTCGCAGGCAAGGAAGCCACCTTCGACATCACCGTCAAGGACGTGGCTGCTGCCGCTGAAGTCGAGATCAACGACGAACTCGCTTCCAAGCTCGGCATCGAATCGGTCGATCGCCTGAAGGAGATCGTTCGCGGTCAGATCGAAGGCCAGTACGGCAACATCACCCGCCAGAAGGTCAAGCGTCAGATCCTCGACCAGCTCGACGAGATGTACCAGTTCGACACCCCGCAGGGCCTGGTCGACGCCGAGTTCGATAACATCTGGCGCCAGATCAACACCGATCTGCAGCAGTCGGGCAAGACCTTCGAAGACGAAGATACGACCGAAGAAGAAGCGCGCGCCGAATACCGCAAGCTTGCTGAACGTCGCGTTCGTCTCGGCCTGGTACTTTCCGAAATCGGCGAAAAGGCCGGCGTCGAAGTGACCGAGGAAGAACTGCAGCGCGCCCTCTACGCACAGCTGCAGCAGTTCCCTGGCCAGCAGAAGGAAATCCTCGACTTCTTCCGCAACACGCCCGGCGCTTCCAACTCGCTGCGCGCGCCGATCTTCGAAGAGAAGGTCATCGACAAGCTGCTGTCCGAAGTGAAGGTCACCGACAAGACCGTCAGCAAGGAAGAGCTGATGGCCGAGGACGAAGACGAAGCCTCCGACAAGCCGGCCAAGAAGAAGGCCGCTCCGAAGAAGGCTGCCAAGGCTGAAGCCGCAGAAGGCGAAGAAGCCGCAGCCCCGAAGAAGAAGGCTGCTCCGAAGAAGAAGGCCGCTGAAGACAGCGCCGAATAATCTTTTCGGATCGTGAATGACAAAAGGCCGGGTCGGAAACGCCCCGGCCTTTTGCGTTAGACACCAGCTTGAAAACAACGCCGTAACTGGAGTTAATGTGATTATTGATCGCATTATCGGGGCGGCTATGGAATTGGTGCATAACGAGCGGACGAAATATCTTGCTGCGGCGCTGGATCGCGCATCAACCGCGTGTTTGGCGGTTGGTGCGATAGGGCAATCTGCATCACTCATGTCACCCAACATCGACTGGATGGTCTTGACGGCCGTTGGCAGTTGGATTCTAGCGGCTTTGATATTACATTCTGCGGGTCGGATCGTACTCGGAGGTCTCAGGCCATGACATCCGCATACTTCTTCTTCTGGTATGTTTTGCCTCTGATTGTTGGTGCCCTCGGCTTGGCGATCGCTTTCTATTCCCGCTACCTGGAAAAAAAGACGCGCCCCAACCGTCATCCCGGCGAGTAAATCGTTTTCCCTCCGAAACCCCGCGACATTCCCCGCATCTCATGACATAAGGCAGGCCGAATTCTCCCAAGAAGACCGGCAGTCATGATCCGCATCGAAAACATCAGCAAGTCGAACAGCCACCGCATTCTGTATATCGAGGCGTCCGCCGCGTTGAATCGCGGCGAGAAGATTGGTCTCGTCGGCCCGAACGGCGCCGGCAAGACAACGCTGTTCCGGATGATCACCGGCGGCGAGGTTCCCGACGAGGGACAGGTGTCGGTCGAGAAGAACGTCACCATCGGCTATTTCAACCAGGATGTCGGCGAGATGTCCGGTGTCAGCGCCGTCACCGAAGTGATGGACGGGGCAGGGCCGGTCAGCACCGTTGCAGCGGAGCTGCGCGAACTCGAGGCAGCCATGGTCGATCCGGACCGGATGGACGAAATGGACGCCATCATCGAGCGCTACGGCGAGGTTCAGGCGCGTTATGAGGAACTCGACGGTTATGGTCTCGAAAGCCGCGCGCGCGAAGTGCTCGCTGGCCTCTCCTTCAGCCAGGAAATGATGGACGGCGATGTCGGCAAGCTTTCCGGCGGCTGGAAGATGCGCGTGGCGCTCGCCCGCATCCTGCTGATGCGCCCGGACGTGATGCTGCTCGACGAACCGTCGAACCATCTGGATCTCGAGAGCCTGATCTGGCTGGAGCAGTTCCTCAAGGGATATGATGGCGCGCTGCTGATGACCTCGCACGACCGCGAGTTCATGAACCGCATCGTCAACAAGATCATCGAGATCGATGCCGGATCGCTAAACTCCTACGCTGGCGACTACGGCTTCTACGAGCAGCAGCGGGCGCAGAACGAAAAGCAGCAGCAGGCGCAGTTCGAGCGCCAGCAGGCGATGCTCGCCAAGGAAATCAAGTTCATCGAACGTTTCAAGGCGCGCGCTTCCCACGCGGCCCAGGTCCAGAGCCGGGTGAAGAAGCTCGACAAGATCGAGCGCGTCGAGCCGCCGAAGCGCCGTCAGTCGGTCGCCTTCGAATTCCAGGCGCCGCCGCGCTCGGGCGAGGATGTGGCAAACCTCAAGGGCGTGCATAAGGCCTATGGCAGCCGCACGATCTATGACGGGCTGGATTTCTCCATCCGCCGCAGGGAACGCTGGTGCATCATGGGCGTCAACGGCGCCGGAAAGTCGACGCTGTTGAAGCTGATCGCCGGTTCGGCGGAACCGGACCAGGGCTCGGTCGCTATCGGCGCCAGCGTCAAGATGGGCTATTTCGCCCAGCATGCCATGGACGTGCTCGATGGCGAGCAGACCGTGTTTGAATGGCTGGAATCGGAATTTCCGCGCGCCGGGCAGGGCGCTTTGCGCACCCTCGCCGGGTGTTTCGGCTTTTCCGGTGATGATGTCGAGAAGAAGTGCCGCGTCCTTTCGGGCGGCGAAAAGGCCCGCCTCGTCATGGCGGCAATGCTTTTCGACCCGCCGAACTTCCTCGTCCTCGACGAGCCGACCAACCACCTTGACCTCGACACCAAGGAAATGCTGATCAAGGCGCTTTCTGAATATGAGGGCACCATGCTCTTCGTCAGCCACGACCGCCATTTCCTGTCCGAACTGTCGAACCGCGTGCTGGAAGTCTCGGCGGACGGTGTACACCGCTATGACGGCGGTTACCGCGAATATGTCGAACGCACCGGCTACGAGGCGCCCGGTCTGGCGGCTTGATCGCCGCAGGGCAATTCACCGCTTGGTGACCGGTCGTCGCATTGATGGTCGTTTTTCACTGATCAATACGGAGACCGAGCCATTGTTCGGCCTCCGAAGCCGGCCCAGATTTTCTCCATGACACAGGAGAAAAGGCTGATGAATAAGAAATCGATCGCTGTTTCGTTGGGCTTGGCTGTTGCATTGAGCATCGCTGGCGCTCCCGCGTGGGCCGACAGTCCCAATCGAATGGTTGGTACATGGCGGATGGTTTCCGCCTATCTCGATCCCGACGGTGTCAGAAGGCCCGCTTACGGCCCGAGCCCGCACGGCTGGCTGGTCTTCACGGAAGAGCTGACATTCGTGGAGGTTCTGACCGATCCCCGCGTGCCGAGATTTGTCTCCGGTGTTCGGGGTGAGGGAACCGATGCGGAGAACCGCGCCGCGATGGCGGGCGGCATAGGCTTTTTCGGTCGCTATAGTGTAGACGAGGACGGCAATTTCAGCGGCAACCGCGTCGAAGGCTCCACCTTTCCGAACTGGGTCGGCAGCGTCCGTACGCGAGACGATCTGCAGATCGTGGTGAGTGGTGACAGGATGACCGAAAACTTCCGCCGCCCCGAAGGCACCGAGGTGGAAATCATCTTCGAACGCGTCCGCTGATCTATCGCAGCATTTCCGCCAGCGCGCGATGCAACGGCGCATCGGAGATCTGGATCAGCCCGCTGAAGGGCGAATCCATGTCGAGCACCAGATAGAGCGAGAAGGCCATCAGGAGCGCGGCGACGTTGAAGGCGACAAGCACGACAGCATTTTTCGGTGCACGATACCCGAAGCTTGCGAAGATCATCGCAAGCCATGCGATCAGCATTCCGATGATCGGTACCGGGATCGTGCCTGCCTGCTGTTCGACGATCATCCAGCGGTGCTCGACGATCTGCCGGTATTGCTGCCGCAGGTCGCCGAGTTGCGCGGCCTGGTCTGCACCGGCGCCTTCCACCCCATTCAGCATCGTCCCGACAGCGTTGAGGCGGTCTTCGGCATCCGAGCGTCGGTGCTGAAGCGTGTCGTCGGCGCGGCTGGGATCCGTCAGGGCATGTTCGACATAGGTGACAAGAGCGCTTCGGACTTCCTCGGCGGCGGGCCCGTAGAATTCGAGAGAACGGTCGAACAGGATGATCTGGGTGGCGTAGGTATGCACATTCGTATCCAGCGACTCGAACGTGTTTTTCGACGAGTTCAGCATCAGACCGAAGACGAGTGAGGTCATGACGACGAAGATGTTGGCGACGAGCCGCACGACGGTGTTGGTCTCGTCGTCGCGATGGGAGGCACGCAGGCGGGGATACAGGCTGACCGACGCGAGGGATACCGCACTGAGAAGCGCAAAGGTGATGACGCCGATGACGATTTCCGAAGCCATGAACGGCAATCCTTGATCAGCCGCAAAGCCAGTGCTTTTGCGTAGCCGAGACCTGATGGCTCCGCAAGCCGCATTGCAGGTCTCGATATTTCCGCGAGGAAAATGCCTTGATCGATCCGGGCTCGCCTCTAGCTAGGCCTGAGGAGGCCTTGGGAGGAGAAAACAGGGCGATGTCTAAGTATGGTTTTTCATATGTCGATTTTGCCGGGATTTACCGGACTAGTGATTTTGTGTGCCGCGTTGGCAGGATGTACGATCCCGGCGGATACGTCGCGCGTGGTCGGGGAGAACTCGACCGTCTCGGCAGCAAGGAACGAGTTGGTCGGTCTCGACGAGGATGACGTGCGCATGTGCGCGGGCTTTCCGAGCGCCAGCAGCTCGACGGCCGATGGCGGCTCCATCTGGGCTTATCGACGTGACATGCCGCGTGGAAACTGGAATGTCGTCAATCCGTCGTTCACGCTGTTCGGTTCCATTCCCGCCGTCAACACGTCGCGAAGCGGCTCGTCGGGCGGCAATTGCAGCACCCAGTTTCGTTTCGCAGAGGGCAAGCTCAAGCAGGTGGAGTTTGCCGGCGACAACAATACGGCGACCGACATCAACGGGCTGTGCGTGAGCATGGTCGATAATTGCGTCGTGTACGCCCGAAATCAGAAATCAAGATGATGGGAAAATCAACGAGCCGCGCAATGCGCGGCTCTTTTCATCTGATGCGTCTAGTCTGTCTCAGCGGCAGACGCGGATGGATTCCATGTGCCAGCCGCCGTCATAGGCATTCGGCACGCGCCGGTCTTCGAACCAGCAGCGCGGTGGTGGTGGCGGCGGGGGCTCGACATAGCGCGGGCCGCCATTGGCGAGCGCACCGCCGATCAGGCCGCCGATGACGCCGGCAGCCAGGCCGCCGGCAATCACGCCACCCTTGTCGCTGTGGTGATGATGGTGGCGGCGTTCCTCGCGCCAGCGGGGCGGTGGTGGTGGAGGTCCGCGGCGATCCCAATGCGGGCGGTGTCCGTCATAATATTGCGCCATGGCGCTGCTGGTCGGTGCGAGCGCGGCGCTGACGAGCATTACGGCGGAGAGCGCGGAAAGAGCAGTCTTCTTCATCGAAAGTGTCCCTGGGCGCCGGCCTTACGCGGCGCTTCGATGCGACACAATGCATCCGTCCGTGTTAACGGAACTTGAACGATATCGCTGTGGCTGGAGGCGCTTGTCCTTTCGCCACAGCGCGGATCGAGCCGGGATGCGGCTTCAGTCGTGTATGGTATAGGTGCCCATCTTGCAGAGATCCTGGCTATCCTCGAGGTTCTCGTAACCCGATTCCTCGGTGAATTCGAAGCGCAGATCATACTCACAGACACGACGACCATCGGCGATGGTGATCTTGACGCTCTCTCCCGGCTCGAGAACGTCCTTGCCGAACACGTCTTCCTCCCAATCCTCGACGCCGGTGGGTGAGGTGTAGAAGCGCTCAAGCGTCGCATCTGTCTTGTTGACGAGGTTGAATACGAGATCTTCCGCGCGGCCGGCGGTGGAAGACAGAAGAATTGCCGCAAGCGCGCCCGCGGCAATGGATGCGGATCTGATCATGGTGAAGCCCTCCCTGTCCGATCTTGGACAGGATGAGTATTAGCACCGTCTTTTTAAGCGGCAATCCGACCGTGGATTCATGATGAATCGCGATATCATGCCTGTTGTTTGGCCTGCATTTCGGTTGCCGCCTCGTCATCCTTTTCGGTCGCGCGCCGATAGGCATCTCGCAGCGCGAGCCGGCCGAAATATTGCTCGAAGGCGGGACGCTTCTCGATCGATCCGAATTGCAGGCCCCAGCCGATCTGCGAGCCGACATACACATCGGCCGCCGAGAATTTTTCGCCGGCAATGTATGGATTTGCCCTGACTGCGAGTTCCAGGGCGTCCATCACGTCGGCGTAACTTCCGTAACCGACCATTCGCTCCCGGCCCGGGGGAACCTCGAAGCCGAGCGCTCGGTTGCTCACGGCGGCCTCCAGCGGGCCGGCGGCGAAGAACATCCAGCGATAATAATCGGCGCGATCGGCGGCCGCCGGGGCGAGACCTGCCTCCGGAAAGGCACTGGCCAGGTAGGCGCAGATGGCGGCGCATTCCGTCACGATCCGCTTGCCATGCAGGACCGTCGGAACCTTGCCCATCGGGTTGAAGGCCTTGTAGCCATCCGACTTCATCGTCGTGCCGAAATGCAGGATCTCGGTCCGGTAGGGCGCGCCCACCTCTTCCAGCATCCAGCGCGCGATGCGCCCGCGCGAGAGCGGGTTTGTATAGAACACCAGATCATCTGCCATACATCTTCCTCCTGTGATCGCCTTTGTTTTGGAGCGCTGGGCGATACATTCAAGATGGACAGCAAGATGAGGCGTGAAACCGTCGGCTCTACTACAGCGGCTTGCGGTACTGGATAAAGCCCGGGGCAACGGCGACGCGGTCATAGAGTCGGCGCGCCGCATCGTTCTTCTCCTGGGTCAGCCAGTAGAGACGGCCGGCATTCTTGTCGCGCGCCAGAAGCGCGACCTTCTCGATCAGCGCCTCGCCCACGCCGCGGCCGCGCTGGCTCGAATCGACATAGAGATCCTGCAGGTAGCAGGTCGTGTCCGGCAGCCATGTCGAACGATGGAATAACGCGTGCACAATGCCCACCAGCTTGCCATCGTCGAAGGCCCCGAGCGCATGCATCGGTTCCGCATCGTCGTGGAAACGCGACCAGGTAATGTCATACTGCTCTTTCGGCAGTTCCGATTCATAGAAGCCGATATAGGCCTCGAACAGCGGCTGCCACGCCTCGCGGTCGGACTGCGTCAGAGGACGAATTACAACACCAGCGGCCATTGAGGCATCTCCTTGAAACGTATAGGCGACAACATGCCAATATATTCCATCACCCTTCAATGCCGAAACCGCAGTTGAGGGAGAATGTTCACCGGCTGATGCTAGGAAGAGCCGGAATTGTCGGCTCGCGGGGCTCCATTGCCGGAAGATATGATCGTCAGGGAATCCCGTGGTCTGCACCTTTTAATGGCGTTGCTTTGCACAGCCTTGCTCGTTGTGCTGCTGCCATCGAGCTTCAAGACACTGTCGGACGGCCAGTTTTCCGGCGGAGATATCGTGTTGCCGGCATTCACGGCGCTGCTTGTGTGCGGTGTGCCGCTGGGGCTGAGGGTTGCCTGGCGACGAGACGTGGTGCTTGTCGCATTCAAGCGGGGACTATTTTGCCCGCAGCTTCATCCGGAGGTCATTCCCTGGAGCTGCGTGGAAAGTGTAACCCTGAGCTACATCGGCAAGGGTACGGGCATCCGCCTTGTCTTTACCGCCGAATTCGAGACGAAGCTGCGCATGAATCGGCTGATCCGCTTCTTTTTCATGATCGACAGTTTGATCGGGTTGAAGGGCAGATATGTCAACGGATTGCATGATCGCAGCGACAAGGCAGTCGTCCATGCCATCGACGACTGGATTCGCTATGAGACAAGGCAGGCGCCAAAGCCACGCTATCGGCCGGGGCCGGTCGACGCCGTGCTGCTTTTCCTCGGTGGACGCAACTGGATCGGATAGCACGGGAACGAAAAACGGCGGGATTTGCGTCCCGCCGCTTCGGTAGTCCGGAGAAGGCAGGCTTAGGCAGCCATTGCCTTCTTGAGGTTTTCGTCGATCTTGTCGAGGAAGGCGGTGGTCGAGAGCCACGGCTGGTCCGGACCGATGAGGAGCGCAAGGTCCTTGGTCATGAAGCCGGCTTCGACCGTGTCGACGCAGACCGTTTCGAGGGTCGTTGCGAACTTTGCCAGTTCCGCATTGTCGTCGAGCTTTGCACGATGTGCGAGACCGCGGGTCCATGCGAAGATCGAGGCGATCGAGTTGGTCGAGGTCTCCTGACCCTTCTGGTGCTGGCGATAGTGACGGGTCACCGTGCCGTGAGCCGCTTCGGCTTCCACCGTGCGACCATCCGGGGACAGAAGGACCGAGGTCATCAGGCCGAGCGAGCCGAAGCCCTGGGCAACGGTGTCGGACTGGACGTCGCCGTCATAGTTCTTGCAGGCCCAGACATATCCGCCGGACCACTTGAGGGCGGAAGCGACCATGTCGTCGATCAGGCGGTGTTCGTAGATGATGCCGACTTCGTCGAATTTCGCCTTGAACTCGGTCTGGTAGACTTCCTCGAAGATGTCCTTGAAGCGGCCGTCATAGGCCTTGAGGATCGTGTTCTTGGTCGACAGGTAGACCGGCCACTTGCGCATCAGGCCGTACATCATCGAGGCGCGGGCGAATTCGCGGATCGATTCGTCGAGGTTGTACATCGCCATGGCAACGCCGGCGCCGGGGGCGTCGAATACGTCCTTCTCGATGACCTGGCCGTCTTCACCGACGAACTTGATCGACAGCTTGCCCTTGCCCGGGAACTTGAAATCGGTGGCCTTGTACTGGTCGCCGAAGGCATGACGTCCGACGACGATCGGCTTGGTCCAGCCGGGAACCAGGCGCGGAACGTTCTTGCAGATGATCGGCTCGCGGAAGATGACGCCGCCCAGGATGTTGCGGATCGTGCCGTTCGGGCTCTTCCACATCTGCTTCAGGCCGAATTCCTCGACGCGTCCTTCGTCCGGCGTGATCGTCGCGCACTTGATGCCGACGCCGTGCTTCTTGATCGCATGTGCTGCGTCGACGGTGACCTGGTCGCTGGTGGCGTCACGGTTCTCGACGGAGAGGTCGTAATATTCGATGTCGAGATCGAGATAGGGAAGGATCAGCTTGTCCTTGATGAGCTGCCAGATGATGCGGGTCATCTCGTCGCCGTCGAGATCGACGACCGGGTTCGCTACCTTGATCTTCTGCATGGACTTCCTCTTGTCGTAAGCGGGCCACATCCGGCCCAAAAATGATCAATACGGGGTGCGCTATAGCATCGCAGGACGGTGGTGCAAAGGCATGACGCCGGGATTCCCGCCCAATTGAACGAGATTTCCGGATGCGCCGGAAGACGACTGCGGGTACAATCAGATTGGCCATTGCCAAATGACGGCGGGGGGGTAATGTCCGGCCGACATTGCCCTGAAAATCGGCCACCGGATTGGCCAGGAATTGGATTGCCATCATGCGCTCGTTGCTGCTCGCGCTCACCCTATCGCTCCTCTCTACGGTCTCCCTGGCGGCCGAAGCCGCCGATCCGGTCAAGGAGGTGATGAAGATCACCGAGGACAACTGGAAGAGCAACGACAGCGACTGGAAGTTCATATTCGACGCCGATCCGCTTGCCCGCCTTTTCAGCAAGCGGTTCCAGGCTGCCTATGCGGAGGCTTCCAAGCATCCCGCCTACGAAACGGAGAACAATGGTCCCGGTGACCCCTTCGGTTATGACGTCGTGACCGCCTCGCAGGACGGCTGCCCGCTGCAGGACGTCACGATCGTCCCTTCGGCACCGGCCGACGGCAAGACCGGCGTGAAGGTCACATTCAAGCAATGGACCTGTGTCGATGACACCGAGCTCAAGGATAGTCTCTCGGAGGTGCAGTTCGACGTGATCGACGAGGATGGCAAGCCGGTGATCGACGACATCCACCGCGTCGCCGATGGCGAAAGCGATTCTCTCATCGAGGAAATGCAGTCGATCGCGAAGGGCGAATAACGCCGACTTGATGACACTGGCCGGGCGTCCCAATATGCCAACCATATCGTCATCTTGCGAGGCAGACGCGTTTGTTTCGATCTGAGTCACGGCAAGCTGCCATGGGGCGGTTTTCCCCGCTCCTGAACCGCCTCCTGGCATCCGATCCGGCGCTGTCGCGCGTGAAGATGGGCGCGAGGGTGACGCTCGCCATCCTCGTTTCGATCCTCGCCCTGATCGGCGTTCACCTGGCTTTCGTTCCCCTGCCGCCGATTTCCTATGCGCTGGCGATCGTGCTTTCGATCGAGGGAGGTGTGGCCGTCCGCGACCGGACGGCGGCCGATCAGCTCAGGACCCGGCTGATGGGCTGTGTCGCCAGTCTCTTCTGCATCACGCTTGCCGCGCTTCTGGAAGACTATCGCCTAGTGGCCGACCTGGTGTTTCTCTGCGTGATCCTCTTTGCCAGTCTGGCCCGTGTCTACGGCCCGCGCGGCTTTGCGGTCGGCATGTTTGCGTTCATTTCCTATTTCATCGGCGCCTATCTCAAGCCGTCGTTCGCCGAGCTTCCGCTTGCAGCGCTTGGCCCGCTTTTCGCCGTGGCATTCGGGCACCTGATTAGAACCTATCTCCTGCCGGACGATTGGCGGCGCGACCTTGGCGAAGCGCTGAAGGTGATCCAGCACAGGGTCTCGGATATCCTGGAGCGCCTTTCGGAGCTTTCCGTTGCCGGAACCATGACGGAGAAGGACCGCCTGGACCTGCGCAGCCGCGAAGAGCGCCTGAAAGACGTCGTGCTGATGGCCGACGGGCTTCTGCCCCGCCGATCGGAAGGTGCTGACGCGTCCGAGGATGGACCGCTGACAGCGCTTTCGGTCGCGCTTTTCGACATCCACCTCGCGGCCGAAAGCGTCATTGTGACCGCCTCCGAAGCGCTTGCGCCCCGCAGCCTCGTCAAAGCGGTGATGCGAGGCGACGCCGCTCTGGCGAACGACGTTGCGGAGGTATACGCGAGTCAGGCGCGAAGTCCGCAGGAGGCCGAAAGCGTCAAGGCTCTGCTCTGGTTGCAGCGCGCATCCTCGACCCTAACAAGGACGGTCGACGACGGCGCATTGCGGCAACTGATGAACACGGATGGCGCCAGTGCCGCGAAGGGGCAGGAGAAGCCGGATTTTTCCTGGCGCAATCCACTTGTTCGGGCCGCGGTGCAGATCACGATCGCTTCCGGCATTGCTATGGTATTTGGCTTGGCGCTGTCGCGGGAACGCTGGTTCTGGGCGGTTCTCACGGCCTTTCTTGTCTTCAACAACACCAGATCTCGCGGCGATGCCGCGATCCGTGCGGTTCAGCGGTCCGTCGGAACGCTGCTCGGCATCGTCATCGGGCTTGCTGCCGCGACACTTCTTGCAGGCAACACTGCGGCAACCGTCTTGCTTGCCTCGGCCGGCGTGTTCCTCGCCTTCTATTATCTCCAGGTGTCCTACGCGGTGATGAGCTTCTTCGTCACCATCGTGCTTTGCCTCGTCTACGGCCTGATCGGCCAGTTGACGCTGGAAGTGCTGCTGCTGCGCGTCGAGGAGACGATGATCGGCGCCCTTGCAGGCATATTCGTCGCCTTCGTCATCTTTCCGGCTTCGACCCGATCGACGGTCGAGCTCGCATTGGCTCGCTGGTACGACAACCTGGGACAGTTGCTCGACGCGGTAAGGGAAGGTGAGGGACGTTACAGGCTTATCGAACTCGCAAACCGGCTGGATGCGGCCTATCGTGATCTGACGGTGGCTGCCCGCCCGCTCGGCAGCGCATGGTCGCTGGTCACCCGGCCGGGGCCGATCCGCCAGACATTGGCGGTGTTTCTGGCCACGTCCTACTGGGCTCGCATCCTCGCGAGGGATTTCGCCGATGCCGCAAAGCCCGCCGATGCCGAACTTCTGAGGGCAATCGACGAGGCGAGGACGGCCCTAGACAAGGCGGCGGCGCGGGGCGCCGACTGTTTCTCGTCCAAGAGGCCGAGGCACGCGGCGACCGCCGCCGCGATGCTTCCGGCCTCCCAGGAAAGTGCGGCACTCGGCGCGGATATGGTCGCCAATCTGCTCAATCGCCTGTATCCGGCCGCTGCCGATGGGCCGAAGTACCAATAACCGGCTTGCCGTCGCCGCCTATGGGGGCTATTTGCCCGGCAAAAGAACAAGCGGAAGCGAATATGTCAGGAACAAACAGCGAGCTAGAACTGATCGCCGAAGGACCGGCCATCATTCTGGTCGAGCCGCAACTCGGAGAAAATATCGGGATGGTGGCGCGCGCCATGGCCAATTTCGGCCTGGCGGAGCTTCGCCTCGTCAACCCGCGCGATGGTTGGCCAAGCGAGAAGGCGCGCTCCGCCGCCTCCAAGGCCGATCACGTCATCGACAGCACCAAGGTCTACGAGACGCTCGAAGACGCGATCCGCGACCTGAATTTCGTCTATGCCACGACGGCCCGCGAACGCTACGGCTTCAAGCCGGTCCGCTCGCCGACTTTCGCGGCTTCCACTCTGCGCGAAAAGTTCAGGGCGGGCGAAAGGACCGGCATCCTCTTCGGTCGCGAGCGCTGGGGTCTGAACAATGAGGAAGTGGCGCTTGCCGACGAGATCGTTACTTTCCCGGTCAATCCTGCCTTCGCCTCTCTGAATATCGCTCAGGCCGTCCTTCTCATGTCCTATGACTGGATGAAATCCGGCATGGAGGATCTCGACGAGACGCGCTTCCAGCCGATCGAGCAGCGCCCGTCGACGAAGGAGCAGGTCCTGGGAATGTTCGAGCATGTCGAGGAAGCGCTCGATGCCAGAGGTTATTTTCACCCGCCGGAAAAAAAGCCCAAAATGATCGACAACCTTCGCGCGGTATTGTCGCGGCGGGCTTTTTCCGAACAGGAAATCAGCGTTTTCCGCGGCGTGATCCGCTCGCTCGATCGCTTTCCGCGTCAATGGCCGGAAAAAATTGTTCCGAGACAGCAGAAGGCAAGTGACGCAGGGGAGCGCGAGGGGAATGACATCGACGAATGAGCTGAAGCCGGTCCTGATGTTCGATTCGGGCATTGGCGGGCTGACGGTTTTGCGCGAGGCACGCGTTCTGATGCCGGAGCGCGGTTTCATCTATGTCGCCGATGACAAGGCGTTTCCCTATGGCAGTTGGGAGGAGGGCGCCCTGCAGGAGCGCATCCTGAGTCTCTTCAAAGAGCTTCTGGACGAACACCGGCCTGAAGTCTGCGTCATTGCCTGCAACACCGCCTTCACCCTGGCCGGTGCAGCCTTGCGGGAGGAGTTTCCGGAGATGACCTTCGTCGGCACGGTGCCGGCGATCAAGCCGGCCGCGGAACGCACGCGGTCCGGTCTCGTCTCCGTGTTGGCGACGCCGGGCACTGTCAAGCGCGCCTATACCCGCGATCTCATCCAGTCCTTTGCCAGCCAGTGTCATGTCCGGCTCGTCGGCTCCGAAAACCTCGCACGCATGGCGGAAAGTTATATCCGCGGCGAAGCCATATCCGATGAGGCTGTGCTGGCGGAGATCGCGCCGTGCTTCGTGGAAAAGGATGGTGAGAAGACAGACATCGTCGTTCTTGCCTGCACGCACTATCCGTTCATGGCCAATGTGTTCCGACGCCTGTCTCCCTGGCCGGTTGATTGGCTTGATCCGGCAGAGGCGATCGCCCGGCAGGCGCGACGCAAGGTGCCGGTCGTCGATGGCGCGGAACATCCGGACGAATACGACTTCGCCATTTTCACATCCGGTAACCCGGATTTCGCCACCCGCCGACTGATGCAGGGATTCGGTTTGCGCACCGCCTGAATCCTTAGCCGCGTCAACGATTGTTGCCATTGTGCAACGATCTTGCCCTTGAATGCAATTTTCGATTGTGAGCGCTTGCGCGTTTCAAAAGACCGTGCCATGTTCCCATCATCCGCAACTCACACGAAGGGAGCGCATTCATGACCGTATTTTATGCCTATACGCGCCTCCTTGGCGGATCCACCCGAGCCACCTGCGGCTATCGTCCGCGACCTGTGATCGGGATGGCATTCTGGGGCTGATTGCCCTCGGAATCCGCCTTCTGGCATCTTTCTCTGTCTCAACCTGACGTGCCCGATCTGACCGCGTAACGGCGTTTGCCGTTCGCATTTTCGCGCGCGTCGCTTCCAACCTCGAAAGGACCTGGCCGCTCGCGCGTGCCGGGGCGGAAAAGCTATGCGTGAAATGCACGTAATGGTTGCTGACGTCCTGTCGGCAGAAATGGACGCACTCTACAGGCGGCACGGACCGTGGAGCCTGATGCGGGCACTCGTTGTCACTGTTGCCCGTCGATCCGTCGGCCGGGCAGTCAATCGCTCGGTCGATCTCGACAATCATATGCGCAGGGATATCGGTCTGCCGCCGATCTCTCCGGAGGTCGATCGTGTTCTCGAAGCCCGCTTCGAGCATTGGAGGCATTACCTGTGAGTGCCGATGTCGGCTATCGCCGGCTCGCAAGAAACGACATGGCAGCCGCCGCGAACGTGTTTCGAAGCGCGTTCGATGCGCGGCTGCCATGGCTTGCCGGGCTCCACACGCCGGCTGAGGACCGGGGATTCTGGCAGGACCATCTGCATGCGACCTGCGAGATCTGGGGCGCCGAACGGGCGGGTGAACTGCTCGGCGTCATCGCGTTCCGCAAGGACTGGATCGAACAGCTCTATGTCCTGCCGGCCGCCCAGGGGCGAGGGATAGGCACCCGATTGCTGGATGTCGCCAAGACGGTGAACGGTGAACTGTTTCTCTGGACGTTCCAGAAGAACGCCGGCGCTCGGCACTTCTACCATTCGAACGGCTTTGCCGTCGTCACCGAAACGGATGGTTCCGGCAACGAGGAAAAGGAGCCGGACGTCCTATTATCATGGCGCCGCGCTGACTGAATCTCGTCGCTTGCCAAGTCTGAATTTCCGTGGCTTGGTCGATATATCATGAGGAGGAAATCACATGTCCGTTGAACACTGGCTCGCCTTCGTGGCGGCATCGGCGATCCTGCTGGCGATCCCCGGGCCGACCATCCTTCTCGTCATTTCCTACGCGCTGAGCCACGGCCGCAAGGTGGCGAGCGCGACCGTCGCCGGCGTGGCGCTCGGCGATTTTACCGCCATGACCGCTTCCATGCTCGGTCTGGGCGCGCTGCTGGCTACTTCGGCGATGCTGTTCACTGTGCTGAAATGGGTAGGGGCTGGTTATCTGATCTATCTCGGCATTAAGCTCTGGCGCGCGCCGGTTTCCGAGCAGGCCGCCGCGGCCGATGACTCGGATGTGCCGGCCGTCCGGCCTTTCCGCGTCTTCCTCCATACCTATGCAGTCACCGCGCTGAATCCGAAGAGCATCGTCTTCTTCGTTGCCTTCCTGCCGCAGTTTCTCGACCTGACGAAGCCGCTCTTCTTCCAGATGGCCGTGTTCGAAGTGACCTTCCTGGTTCTGGCGACGATCAATGCGGCGCTTTACGGCTTGCTGGCATCGATGGCGCGCAACACGATCCGCAAGCCGAAGGTCCAGCGCATCGTCAACCGCACCGGCGGTTCGCTGATGATCGGGGCAGGGCTCCTGTCGCTCGGTTTCAAGCGAGCTGCGGCTTAATCGCAAAGCCTGTTGATTTTCGCACTTGCCCGGCGAAACGAATCCTATTCTCTGTTATGGGGACGGTTCGGCGAATTGCGTCACCGCGAAGAGACCGCCGACAGATCATCACAAGACGGCATACGAGGTAAGGCATTGCAGGTCGGAATCGATATGGGAACTGTGACCGGCGGCCAGCCGGCCAAGCTCGATATCGAAGAGCTGCTGGCCACGCGTCTGCTCGTGCAGGGCAATTCCGGTTCCGGCAAGTCGCATCTTCTGCGCCGTCTCTTGGAACAGTCGGCGCCCTGGGTTCAGCAGGTCGTCATCGATCCCGAAGGCGATTTCGTCACGCTCTCCGACAAGTTCGGCCATGTGGTCGTCGATGGCGAGCGCACGGAAGCGGAGCTTGCCGGCATTGCCAACCGTATCCGCAAGAACCGCGTCTCCTGTGTCCTGACGCTGGAAGGCCTCGATCTCGAAGAGCAGATGCGGGCCGCGGCTGCTTTTCTCAACGGCATGTTCGATGCCGATCGCGATCACTGGTATCCGGTTCTCGTCGTGGTCGACGAGGCGCAGATGTTCGCGCCCTCCGTCGGCGGCGATGTCTCCGAAGATGCACGCAAAATGTCGCTCGGCGCGATGACCAACCTCATGTGCCGCGGCCGTAAGCGTGGTCTCGCCGGCGTCATCGCCACCCAGCGCCTGGCGAAGCTTGCCAAGAACGTTGCCGCGGAAGCCTCGAACTTTCTGATGGGCCGTACCTTCCTCGATATCGACATGGCCCGCGCCGCCGATCTTCTCGGTATGGATCGCCGCCAGGCCGAAATGTTCCGCGACCTTAAGCGCGGTAATTTCGTTGCGCTCGGCCCGGCTCTGTCGCGTCGTCCGCTGCCGATCGTCATAGGTGCGGTCGAGACTTCCGCGCGTTCATCGAGCCCGAAGCTGATGCCGCTGCCGGATGCGCCGCAGGATGTCGAAGACCTGATCTTCACGCCGGATCCGGAAGAGTTCGCGCGTCCAATCACGGCCGTGCGCCGTCCGACGCCGGCACCGCGGCCGACCACTGATATCCTGGCCGAGTTGTCGCGCTCCACGCCGGCGGCCATCCAGCCGGCCGCCAATGAAGCGCGCACGCCGATGCCGGAGCTTTCGCCCGAAGAGCATGAGGAGCGCCTGATGGCGGTCCTGTCGGAAATTCTCGACGATCCGCAGTCTGCTTACCGCACCGATGCCGTGCTTTATCAGGACTTTCTCGTCCGTGCCCGCATGCGCCGCCTGCCGGGACCGCCGGTCTCGCTCAGCGATTTCCGTCGCCGCACCGCGATCGCACGCTCCGGCGTCGATGCCGCGATGGCGTCAAGCGATGCTTGGGCAACGGTTCTTTCGCTGTCAAACGGCGTTTCCGACGATCTTCAGGGCGTCTTCCTAATGATGGCGAAGGCGGCCCTCGGCGGCGAGGCATGCCCGTCGGATGCCCGTATCGCTCGGGCCTACGGAACCCATTCCGCCCGCCGCGCCCGTCGTCTTCTCGGTTACTTCGAAGAGCAGGGGCTGATCATCGTCCATGCCGATTTCGCCGGCAAGCGCATCGTGGCTTTCCCCGACCTCCAGGCGGAGACCGCGCCCGGCAGTGCAGATGCGCCCGACGAAGGCGATCTCAAGATCGCCGCGGAATAATCCATTCCTCAAAGATAAAAAGCCCTCCGGCACAGATCGCGCCGGAGGGCTTTTTTGTTTGCCGCAGAAGCGATCTCTTGCGTCAGGTCGCTTCGCTTTCCTTCCTCGTCGCCCAGAGCGAACCGAGGATGCCGGTGGCGAGGATGGCGACCGTCACGCCGAGCGAGACGGATGGCGGTATCTTCGAAATGCCCAGCATGTCGGCGACGAAGATTTTCGAGCCGACGAAGATCAGCACCGCAGCCAGCGAATATTTGAGATAGGCGAAGCGGTGCATCAGGGCAGCCAGTGCGAAATAGAGCGCACGAAGGCCGAGGATCGCGAAGATGTTCGACGTGTAGACGAGGAACGGATCCGTGGTGATCGCAAAGATCGCCGGGATCGAGTCGACGGCGAAGACGAGGTCGGCCAGTTCCACCATGATCAGCGCCAGGAAGAGCGGCGTGACGAAGGTCTTGAGCTTGCCGGTCTTGTCGTCCTTCTGCTTGACGAAGAAATTCTCGCCATGCAGTTCCTTCGTCACCGGCAGCTTGCGACGCAGGAATTTCAGCATCGCATTGTTGCCGATGTCGCTCTCGTCATGATCGGACGACACCAGCATCTTGATGCCGGTGAACACCAGGAAGGCGGCGAAGAGATAGAGAACCCAATGGAAATTTTCCACGATCATCGCGCCGCCGGCGATCATGATGCCGCGCAGCACGATGACGCCGAGAATGCCATAGAGCAGGACCCGGTGCTGATACTGTCGCGGAATGGCGAAGTAGGAGAAGATCATCGCGATGATGAAGATATTGTCCATCGCAAGGCTCTTTTCGACGACGAAGCCGGTGAGATATTCCACCGCGGGCTGCTGCCCCTGCTGGAACCAGATCCAGCCGCCAAAGGTGACGCCGATCGCGATATAGAACGCCGACATCAGGAGGCTCTCCTTCACCCCGATCTCCTTGGAATCCTTGTGCAGGACGCCAAGATCAAGGGCGAGAAGGGAGAGGACGAGTGTAATGAAGATCGCCCACATCCATGTGGGCGTGCCGAGAAAATCCGTGTAGAGGAGATCCATCAGTCAACCTTATCCGGACGAGGTTGGCTTTAAACAGGATCCGACATCACGCAGTGTCCGGAATGCGCCAGAGGGGCCCGGATCCATGGTCGCGTAAATGGGGGCAGGGTACCGCCGATTTCAAGGGGCCTGCAGTTGACATTTCCATGACAGCCGCCTAAAGACCCGCCAGCGCCGGGTCGTAAAGCCCGGTGTTTTTGTTGACATGTCCCGTGGCACTCTCCGATCGCTTTCGTGAGAAGCCTGTCAGAACTTCTAAATCGAGGTTCAGAGGAGGGCGTGTTTCCTTCATCCGGTTTGGCAACAAACCGGTGTAACTGTTCGAAAGGAAATGCGATGAGCAAGCGCGAATCGTCCAAGTACAAAATTGACCGCCGTATGGGCGAAAACATCTGGGGCCGTCCGAAGTCCCCGGTTAACCGCCGCGAATACGGCCCGGGCCAGCACGGCCAGCGCCGCAAGGGCAAGCTCTCCGACTTCGGTGTTCAGCTCCGCGCCAAGCAGAAGCTGAAGGGCTACTATGGCGACATCCGCGAGAAGCAGTTCCGCGCGATCTACGAAGAAGCCAACCGCCGCAAGGGCGACACCGGTGAAAACCTGATCGGTCTGCTGGAATCGCGTCTGGACGCCATCGTCTACCGCGCCAAGTTCGTTCCGACGGTCTTCGCTGCCCGTCAGTTCGTCAACCACGGTCACGTCACGGTCAACGGCGTCAAGGTCAACATCGGTTCCTACCGTTGCAAGGCCGGCGACGTTATCGAAGTCCGTCAGAAGTCCAAGCAGCTCGTCACGGTTCTCGAAGCCGTTTCGCTCGCTGAACGCGACGTTCCGGACTACGTCGAAGTCGACCACAACAAGATGGTTGCCACCTTCGCACGCATCCCGTCTCTCTCGGATGTACCGTACCCGGTCATCATGGAACCGTCGCTGGTCGTCGAATTCTACTCGCGTTAATCGCGACGAAAATTCTCGAAAATGGCCCCGCAAGGGGCCATTTTTGTGTCTGCACTCCGGCAAAGAGCGGTTCATCCTGTCAGGATTGTCGTGCAGGATTCGTCTTGAGCCGATAGTCTCTCCGACGACGATGGAATCGCGGCCGGGAGTTGCCATGCTGATCATCCTGAGTGGGCTGCCGGGAAGCGGCAAGACGACCGTCGGCAAGGCGCTGGCTGCGCATTTTGTGGCTACCTACATCCGCGTCGACGAGATCGAGCATGTGCTTAGGCGTGATCTGTCGGACGTTAGGGAGATCGGCGCGGCTGGCTATGTGATCGCCCATGCCATCGCATCATCCAACCTGAAAATCGGCAATATGGTCATCGCGGACAGCGTCAATCCGGTAGCCGAGAGCCGCGCCGGATGGCGGGAGGTTGCGGCGCGTCACGGACTCCCCAGCCTTGATGTCGAGATCATCTGCGGTGATGAAGACGAGCATCGCCGGCGGGTCGAAACCCGCGTTCTGGATATTGAGGGATTGCGACCGCCGACATGGAGCGAGGTCCGCTCTCGCGACTATCTGCCCTGGTCGGGCGACCGTCTCGTGGTCGATACTGCCGTTGTTTCGGTTGAAGATTGTGTCGAGCGAATCGAGGCCGCGATCGACGGTCTCAGCGGTAGAGCCGCACTATCAGGTGGACGACAAGGATGATCAGCCAAAGCCCGAGGGCAGTTGCGCCGTAAGGAACGGTGATAAGCCCCAGCCATCCCAGCACGCCCAGAGCATATAGTGCTTCCCCGTAGTCGGTCCCGCCGATCACGCAAGGGTAGCTGCGGCTTTCATCAAGCTGGCAACCTGCCGCATCTGCGATTGCTCCAGCTCCAAGCGCCGAGATCAACGGAAAGGTTGCAAACAGAAGAATGGCGGCGAGGCTGACCCCGTAGATCGAAATCAGGCTGCGCCGCCGCCCTGCCACTAGGCTTGCCTCTGATGAGGCCGCATCATTTCGATGAGGCTTTCTTCTTTTCCGATTTGACGCTTTCCTCGACGGTCGTCGATGTCGTCGTATCGGTCAGCTTGACCGTATCGGCAGGCGCGTCCTTCTTCTCGCCCATGCGGTTCCAGGCGTCGAGGCCGGCGATCTTGTAGGCTTCGGCGAGCGTCGGATAGTTGAACGTGTTCTCGACGAAATACTCGACCGTTCCCTTGAGGTTGAGCACGGCCTGGCCGATGTGGACGAGCTCGGTCGCGCCTTCGCCGACGATATGGACGCCGAGCAGGCGGCGGGTCTTTAGGGAGAAGATCAGTTTCAACATACCCGTGTCGAGACCCATGATGTGGCCGCGCGAGGTTTCCCGGAAGCGGGCAATGCCACATTCATACGGAATGCCGCGCTCCTTCATTTCCTCTTCCGTCAGACCGCAGGTGGAAATCTCCGGCACGGCATAGATGCCGTAGGGGAAGTATTTCTGCGGTTCCATCGCGATCGCGCCGACGGCGACGCGGGCTGCGATGCGACCCTGTTCCATCGAGGTGGAGGCGAGGCTCGGGAAGCCGACAACATCGCCTGCCGCAAAGATGCCGGGGACCGAGGTCTCGAAGGTTTCCGGATTGACCCTCAGGCGTCCGCGGCTGTCTGCCTCGAGGCCCGCTGCAGCGAGGTTGAGCGTATCGGTCGCACCCATCCGGCCGGCCGCGTAGAGCACCATGTCGGTAATGATCTTGCGGCCGCTGTCGACGGTCACGGCAACTTTGCCGTCCGGCAGCTTCTCCACCTTCTCGGCCTTCTGACCAAGCAGCAGCTTCATGTTGCGGTCGCGCAACTGATAGGTGAAGTCCTCGACGATCTCCTTGTCGATGAAATCGAGCATGGTCGATTTCGGGTCGATCACCGTTACGGCCGTATCGAGCGCACTGAAGATCGTCGCATATTCGATGCCGATGACGCCGGCGCCGATGACGACCATGGAGCGGGGCAGGGAGTGGATTTCGAGCAGTTCGTCGCTATCCAGCACCGTCTTGTTGTCGAAGGGGATCGATTCGGGTCGGTAAGGACGTGTGCCGACGGCAAGCAGAATGCTTTTGCCTGAGACATGAATGATGTCGTCGTCATCCTTGACGATCTGCATCGTATCCGGTGCGACAAAGCTCGCCTTGCCGCGGATGTGCTGGACGCGGTTGCGGGAGAACTGGTGCTCGAGCACCTCGACCTCGTGGTCCAGTGTGATGAGCAGGCGGCGGCGCAGGTCTTCCGCGCTGATCTCCTGCTTGACGCGGTAGGACTGGCCGTAAAAGCCGCGCTCACGCCAGCCGGAAAGGTTGAGGGCTGTTTCGCGCAGCGTCTTCGACGGGATCGTGCCGGTATGGACCGAGACGCCACCGACCCTGCGGCCCTGTTCGACGACGAGTACCTTCTTGTCGAGCTTTGCCGCCTGGATGGCTGCCCGGCGTCCTGCCGGACCACTGCCAACCACGATGAGGTCGTACTGGTTCATGAATTTCTCCGCTTGCGCTTTGCCGACCGCAGTCAGCCGGAACAACTGGAACCCACTCTACACTCCCATTCTAAAATTTTGATTGCATGGGGGAAAGTCCGAAAAAATCAGCAGAAGGTCAAAAAATGAGCACATGTGGAAAGTGCCGAAAAAATGTCTTGACGGCCGAACTTAGATATTCTTTCTTGTGACCAATTAATGATTGGTTCAGGAAATGGTCCCGCAGTGAGCGCCGCCGCCAATAACTCCAATTATGCCCTGGGACGCCTGCGGGAGATGATCTCCTCGGGCGAATTCGGCAGCGAGGGACGCTTGCCGACCGAGCGGGCGTTGACCGACAGCCTTGGCGTCAGCCGCCGCGCGGTAAGGCGTGCTCTGGAGGTTCTTGAGTCCGAAGGCCTGATCTGGCGCCGGCAGGGTGCCGGTACCTTTGTCGGCGAGCGCCCGGATGACTGGAGCGGCCATGTCGAGGCATTGGTGGCCGGCACCGACATCATGGAAATCATGGAAGTGCGTCTGCGTATGGAGCCGCAATTGGCCCAGCTCGCCGCGATGCGCGCCAAGCCATCCGAAGTCGAGCGCATGCGCGCGCTGGCCGAGAAGACCGGCCAGAGTACCGACGCCGATTCCAAGGAGTTGTGGGACGGTGCGCTGCATCGCCAGATCGCCCAGAGCGCCGGCAACAAGCTGTTTCTCTCCATCTTCGACGTTATCAACCGCATCCGTCAGGATGATGCCTGGCAGTCGATCCGCGAGCGCGCCCGCCGCACCGGAACCAATGGCCGGACATCCTACGAACAGCACATGGCGATCGTCGATGCGATTGCCGCACGCGATCCCGGCAGGGCGGGCGAGGCCATGCGCACGCACTTGCTGATGCACCAGGAACGCCTGATCCGCGCCACCTCTCTCGAAAGTCTCGACGAGGCGAGTGGTCCAAGAAGTTCAAAGACAGGAGAGGGGGATGACGACGTGCTGAGCGCCGCGTCCTGATCCGTTTCCGATACCGCCTGGCCCGTGTGGCCGGCCAACAAGAAAAATGCCACCCAGAGATAGCCAGACCAGAGGATTGAACATGAAGAAATTGTCTACCCTGACCGCAGCACTGCTTGCCGGAGCCTTCCTGGCTTTCCCGGCGATGGCCAGCGAACTGCGTATCGGCCTCAACGATGATGCCGACGTGCTGGACCCGGCGCAGTCGCGCACCTTCGTCGGCCGCATCGTCTATACCGCGATGTGCGACAAGCTCGTCGACATCGATGAGAACATGAAGATCGTCCCGCAGCTTGCCACCGAATGGGCCTGGTCCGAAGAGGGCAAGGTTTTGACGATGAAGATCCGCGACGGCGTCAAATTCCATGACGGCGAAACACTCGATGCCGCTGCCGTCGTCGCCACGATCGAACGCAACATGACGCTGCCGGAATCGCGCCGTAAGAGCGAGCTGTCCTCCGTCGAGAAGGTCGAGGCAACCGGTCCCCTGGAAGTCAAGTTCACGCTGAAGACCGCTGACGTCACGCTGCTCGCTCAGCTGACCGACCGCGCCGGCATGATCGTCGCGCCGAAGGTCGCCAAGGAACTCGGCGCCAATTTCGGCTCCAAGCCGTCCTGCGCCGGTCCGTTCAAGTTTGTCGAGCGCATCCAGCAGGACCGTATCGTGCTGGAAAAGTTCGCCGACTACTGGGACAAGGACAAGGTCCTCGTCGACAAGGTGACCTACCTGCCGATCCCGGACACGACCGTGAAGCTCGCCAACCTGCGTTCGGGTGACCTCGACATGGCCGAGCGCATTTCGGCCTCCGACGCTGAATCGGTGAAGAGCGACTCGAACCTCACCTATGCCGACGTCATCGGCCCGGGCTACATGGCCATGTATGTCAACATCGGCAACGGTCCGCGTGCAGACAACCCGCTCGGCAAGGACAAGCGCCTGCGCCAGGCCTTCTCGCTTGCCATCGACCGTGAAGCCATCGGCCAGATCGTCTTCGAAGGCACGTCCAAGGCCGGCAACCAGCCTTACCCGCCGACGAGCCCTTGGTTCAACCAGAACCTTCCGGTTCCCGCCCGCGACATCGAAAAGGCCAAGCAGCTGATGAAGGAAGCGGGCTACGAAACGCTCGACATCGAGTTGCAGCACGCCAACAACACCACGCAGACCCAGATGATGCAGGTCATCCAGTCTATGGTGGCCGAGGCCGGTTTCAACGTCACGCTGAAGGCGACCGAATTCGCGACGCTCCTTTCCGAGCAGACCGCCGGCAACTATCAGCTGTCGCGTTCCGACTGGTCCGGCCGTATCGATCCGGACGGCAACATTCACCAGTTCGTCACTTGCAAGGGCGGCATCAACGACGTGAAATACTGCAACCCGGAAGTCGACAAGCTGCTCAACGATGCCCGCGCCTCGACCGATGACGCCGTCCGCAAGGAAAAGTACGATGCGGCCTCCGTCCTGCTGAACGAGGACATGCCGATCATCTACCTCGGCCACCAGCCTTACGCCTACGCGATCTCCAACAAGGTCAAGGGCTGGAAGCCTTCGCCGGACGGCATGATCCGCCTGCTCGGCGTCAGCAAGGACTGATCTCCAGACCACCTCTAAGATGGCCGCACGGGAAAACCCGTGCGGCTGCGCCTGAACAAGCACGAACGAGGGCAATGCCATGCCTGTCTATATCGGCAAGCGACTGCTGGTCGCGATCCCGACCCTGTTGATCATCTCGATCTTCGTCTTCTCCCTGCAGAAACTGCTGCCCGGCGATCCTATCCTGGCCATGGCCGGTGAAGAGCGTGATCCGGCAACCATCGAGTTCCTGCGCGAGAAGTATCGCCTCAACGATCCCATGCCGATCCAGTATATCAACTGGCTGGGCGGTGTCGTGACCGGCGATTTCGGCATTTCCCTCAGGACCAACCAGCCGGTGCTGGAGCTGATCGGCCAGAAGCTGCCGGTCACCATCCAGCTCGCCGTCATGGCCATGTTCTTCGCGATGATCATCGGTATCCCGATCGGCATTCTCGCAGCGGTCAAGAAGAACACCTGGATCGATTACACCGCCAACATCATTGCGCTGTCCGGTCTTTCCATTCCCAATTTCTGGCTCGGCATCATGCTGATCCTGCTTGTCTCGGTTCAGCTCGGCTGGCTGCCGGCCTCGGGCTACGAATCGATCTTCGTCGATCCGGTCCGCTCGATCGAGACGATGATCATGCCGGCCTTCGTGCTCGGCAATGCGCTGGCCGCCACCCTGATGCGCCATACGCGCTCGGCCATGGTCGCGGTCCTGAGCTCGGATTACATCCGCACCGCGCGCGCCAAGGGACTTTCTCCCTGGGAAGTCGTCATGTCGCACAGCTTCCGCAATGCGCTTCTGCCCGTCATCACGCTTCTCGCACTGCTCTTCGGCGAATTGCTCGCCGGCGCGGTCCTGACCGAACAGATCTTCACCATTCCAGGCTTCGGCAAGATGACCGTCGATGCCGTGTTCACCCGCGACTACGCCGTCGTCCAGGGCATCGTTCTGTGCACCGCTGTCGGCTTCATCCTGATGAACCTGCTCGCGGACATCGCCTATGTCCTGCTCAATCCGCGCCTCAGGGCGACTATCTGAGGCTGATGATATGACTGCACTCAATTCCACCATTCCCGTCCCGGTCAAGCGACAGGAAAGCCGCGCCTGGAAGAAGATGAAGCGCAACAAGTCGGCGCTCGTCGGCCTTGTCGTCGTCCTTTTCTTCACCATCCTCGCCGCTGCCGCTCCGATCCTGCCGATCCCCGATCCGGTCGCCACCAGCTGGGGTGCGATCCGCAAGGCGCCGTCTGCCGCTCACTGGCTCGGCACGGACGATCTCGGCCGCGACATCCTTTCGCGCATGATCTGGGGTGCGCAGGCCTCGCTGATGGCCGGCGTCATCTCCGTCCTCATCGCCGTCGTCATCGGCGTGCCCTTCGGCCTGATCTCCGGTTATTTCGGCGGCTGGGTCGACATGGTGATTTCCCGTGTCACCGAAGCACTTCTCGCCATGCCGTTCCTCATCATGGCGATCGCGCTCGCGGCCTTCCTTGGCCCGAGTCTGACCAATGCGATGATTGCCATCGGCCTTTCGGCCATGCCGATCTTCGTGCGGCTGACCCGCGGCCAGGTGCTTGCCGTCAAGACGGAGGATTATGTCGAGGGTGCCCGTTCGATCGGTCTCAACCACGTCGACATCATGACTCGCTACATCCTGCCCAACGTCTTTGCTCCGATCATCGTTCAGGCGACGTTGACGGTGGCGACCGCCATCATCGCGGAAGCAAGCCTGTCCTTCCTCGGCCTCGGCCAGCAGGCGCCGGCGCCTTCCTGGGGCTCGATGCTCAACACCGCCAAGAACTTCCTCAGCCAGGCGCCGTGGATGACGCTGTGGCCCGGTATCGCGATCTTCCTCGTCGTTATCGGCTTCAACCTGCTCGGCGACGGTCTGCGCGATGCGCTCGACCCGCGTGAAAATTAATTCTCAAGGAATGCGATAATGAGTGACTTTACGACACGACCCGAAATCCTTGGCACCTTTGGCGTCGTCACCTCCACCCACTGGATTGCGTCCGCCGTCGGCATGGCGATCCTCGAAAAAGGTGGCAATGCCTTCGACGCGGCTGTCGCGACCGGCTTCGTGCTGCAGATCGTCGAGCCGCATCTCTGCGGTCCGGGTGGCGACATGCCGGCCGTCTTCTACTCGAAGAAGACTGACAAGGTGGAAGTCATCTGCGCCCAGGGCCCGGCTCCGGCAGGCGCCACGATCGAGCACTATACCGACGAAGGGCTGAAGCTGATCCCCGGCGACGGCCTGCTCGCCACCGTCATTCCGGGCGCCTTCGACGGCTGGATGCTGATGCTGCGCGACTACGGCACGATGACCGTCCGCGACGTGTTGGAACCGGCGATCTATTACGCCGAGCACGGCCACCCGACGCTGCCGCGGGTATCGAACACCATCAAGGGCCTGGCCGATTTCTTCCAGAAGGAATGGCCGACCTCCTATGAGACCTGGCTTCCGGGCGGTTCCGCGCCTGAGCCGCTCGCCAACTTCAAGAATCCGGTTCTGGCGGAAACCTACAAGCGCATCATCGCCGAGTCGGAAGCCAGAACCGGCCGAGAAAACCAGGTGGAAGCAGCGCGCGACGCCTTCTATCGCGGCTTCGTCGCCGAGACGATCGACACCTACCTCAAGACCGCCGAAGTCATGGATGCCAGCGGCTCCAAGCACAAGGGCGTGCTGACGGCCGAGGACATGGCCGGCTGGAGCGCCACGGTCGAAGCGCCGCAGACGCTCGACTACCAGGACTGGACGATCGCCAAGACGCCGGCCTGGGGGCAGGGGCCTGTCCTTCTGCAGTCTCTCGCATTGCTGAAGGGCTTCGATCTCGCGGCGATGGACCCGTCAGGCCCGGATTTCGTCCACACGATCGTGGAAGCCATGAAGCTCGCCTATGCCGACCGCGAGGTCTATTACGGCGATCCGGAATTCGGCCAGATCCCGGCCGAGTATCTGCTCTCGGAAGGCTACAATTCGGAGCGCCGCAAGCTGATCGGCCCGACCGCCTCGATGGAGCTGCGTCCGGGCACCGTGCCCGGCTATGATCGTCAGGTAGACGCGACCATGGCCATGCTCGCGGAGATGAGCGGCACCGGCACGGTCTACGAGCCGACCATGTCGCATCTTACCGAAAAGCGCGGCGATACCGTCCATATCGACGTCATCGACCGCTGGGGCAACATGGTTTCGACCACGCCGTCGGGCGGCTGGCTGCAGTCGTCGCCGATCGTGCCGGGTCTCGGCTTTGCGCTCAATTCCCGCGCTCAGATGTTCTGGCTGAAGGAAGGCCTGCCGACCTCGCTCGCTCCGGGCAAGCGCCCGCGCACGACACTGACGCCTTCGCTGGCGCTGCATCAGGGCAGGCCCTCGATGGTCTTCGGTACGCCGGGTGGCGACCAGCAGGACCAGTGGCAGTTGCCCTTCTTCCTGCGTTATGCCCATCACGGCAAGAACCTGCAGGCGGCCATCGACATGCCGCTCTTCCATACGTCCCACTTCCCGGGTTCGTTCTACCCGCGCACCAGTTCGCCGGGCGAGATCATGGTGGAAAGCTCGATCGGCGAGGCGACGCTCGAAGAGCTTCGTCGTCGCGGCCACAAGGTCAAGGTCGCCGATCCGTGGACGGTTGGTCGTCTCACGGCTGCCCGCCGCGATGCCGACGGCCTGCTGCGTGCCGCCGCAACCCCGCGCCTGATGCAGGCCTATGCGATCGGGCGCTGATCCATGACCTGGTCGATCGTCGCACGCGATCCAAGGACGGGCCATATGGGCATCGCCGTCGCCAGCCGCTTCTTCGCGGTCGGCGGCACGGTGCCGCATATCAAGGGCAGGGTGGGGGCAATCGCCACCCAGGCCTTTGTCAGCCCGCTTTACGGCACTGATGGCCTGACGCTTCTCGCTGAAGGCAAGTCGCCGGACGAGATCATCGCGACGCTCACCTCCCGCGACGTCGGCTTTCGCCAGCGCCAGATGCATCTGATAGACGCCGACGGCCGCAACGCCGCCTTTACCGGTGAAAAATGCGTCGATTGGGCCGGCCATCTTGTGGATGAAAACGTCTCGGTCGCCGGCAACATGCTAGCCGGTCCCGAGGTGATTGCCGCGACACTGCGGGTCTACAAGGACCGTGCTTCATCTGGTGCGCCAATGGCCGAATGCCTGCTGGACGCCATGGATGCCGGCGAGGCGGCCGGTGGCGACAAGCGCGGCCGGCAGTCGGCGGCGGTCGTCATCTATCGCGATCAGGATTACCCCTGGCTGCGCATCCATGCCGATGACCACGCCGAACCGCTGGTGGAACTGCGCCGGCTCTATGCCGTGGCTCAGGAGCGCTACCTGCACGTGGCCGAGACCATGCCGACCCGCGACAACCCGCACGGCATGATCGACCGGACTGTCATCGATCAGAAAATCGCAGCCCTCGAGGCTGTCCGCGACGCGGAAGGCCGTGCCTCCGCATCCTTTGCTACCGCGTGGAAACCACTATGACCCAAGCTCCCGTCCTTTCCGTCAAGAACCTCTCCACTTCCTTCCTGGTTGACGGCCAATGGAAGAGCGTGGTGCGCAACATGTCCTTCGACGTCGCGCCGGGTGAAACCGTTGCCATCGTCGGTGAAAGCGGCTCCGGCAAGTCCGTCACGTCTCTGTCGCTGATGCGTCTCCTGGCGCCGGCATCGAGCCGCATCGAAGGCGAGGTCATGCTGAATGGCCGCAATCTCCTCGCTCTCTCCGAGCAGGAAATGCGTGCCGTGCGCGGCAACGAAGTCTCGATGATCTTCCAGGAGCCGATGACCTCGCTCAATCCGATCTTCACCATCGGCCGGCAGATCTCGGAGGTCCTCGTCCGCCACAAGGCGATGTCGAAGACCGAGGCGCGCGCCGAGACGATCCGCCTTCTCGAAAAGGTACGCATCCCGAATGCCGCCGGCCGCTTCGACGAATATCCTCACCAGTTTTCCGGCGGCATGCGCCAACGCGTGATGATCGCGATGGCGCTCGCTTCACGTCCCAAGCTCCTGATCGCCGACGAGCCGACGACGGCGCTCGACGTCACCATCCAGGGACAGATCCTTGACCTGATCAAGATCCTGCAGGAAGAGGAGGGCATGTCGGTCCTCTTTATCACCCACGACATGGGCGTTGTCGCCGAGATCGCCGACCGCACCATCGTCATGTTCCGCGGCGATGAAGTCGAGACCGGCCCGACCGAAGACATTTTTCACCGCGGCAAGCATCCTTACACCCGAGCCCTTCTGTCGGCCGTGCCGAAGCTCGGCTCGATGCAGGGCCGCCAGTGGCCGACGCGCTTCCCGGTGCTCGATGCGACGACCGGCGAGACGGCGGAGCCGGTCGAGGTCGCCGACACCGTTGCCGGCGGCAAGACACCGGTCCTGCAGGTGAAGAACCTCGTCACCCGTTTCCCGATCCGCTCGGGCCTCCTGTCGCGCCAGACCGGCGCCGTGCATGCAGTCGAAAACGTCTCCTTCGATCTCTTCCAGGGAGAGACCCTGTCACTGGTCGGTGAATCCGGCTGCGGCAAGTCGACGACAGGCCGCTCGATCATGCGCCTCGTCGAGCCGACCGCCGGCGACGTGTCGCTCGACGGCTATGATGTCATGAAGCTTGATACGGTCGCCCTGCGCAACATGCGCAAGTCCGTCCAGATGATCTTCCAGGATCCATTCTCCTCGCTCAACCCGCGGATGACGGTCGGTACCGCCATCTCCGAACCCTTCATCAAGCACAAGCTCGGCACCGCCAGGCAGGCGAAGGAGAAGACCGCCGATCTGCTCGAAAAGGTAGGTCTCTCCGCTGACATGGCGTCGCGCTACCCGCACGAATTCTCCGGCGGCCAGCGTCAGCGTATCGCCATCGCCCGTGCGCTCGCCCTCGACCCGAAGGTGATCGTCGCCGACGAAAGCGTCTCGGCTCTCGACGTCTCGATCAAAGCGCAGGTCTGCAATCTGCTGCTAGAACTGCAGCAGAGCCTCAACCTCGCTTTCCTGTTCATCTCGCATGACATGGCCGTGGTCGAGCGTGTGAGCCACCGCGTTGCGGTCATGTATCTTGGCGAAATCGTCGAGATCGGCCCGCGTGCCGCAGTTTTCGACAACCCGCAGCATCCCTATACGAAGAAGCTGATGTCGGCCGTGCCGGTGCCGGATCCCGCCCGCCGCGGCATCCGCCGGGGCATTTCCAACGACGAACTCAAAAGCCCGATCCGCGGCATGGATTACAAGCCGCCGGTCAGGGAGTATCGCGAGGTCTCGGAAGGTCACCTTGTTCAGGTGGCATGAGGATAATCGAAAAGCCGGCCTTCGTGCCGGCTTTTTGCTAGGCGCGCGGTAGTCCCTATCGTCAGCCGGACTAGATAGGCTCTGTGTTGGTTCAGGCTGCCGAGTTTTTGTTGATTGAAGGACGCTACTTTCCCGGTTGAATTGTACACGAACATCATTTCGCTTGGCCGACAATAACAAGGTCGCAGCTATCATGGATCGACGAATACAGGCGCTTGGATGACGCTCATCCGGGCGTCGTGCCGTTTGTGATCAATGGACTGATGCCACCCTACAGGATCGGAATATTGATGCCTCTGTCCCACGTTGCTCTGAACGCCCACAATGACCTGCCCGGCGCGATGAAGGAATGCAGCTTGCGGGCAGGCTGGCGCTCGCTTCTTCTGCGTCGCTATGAGGAGCCGCCGGCGGCCGAGGAGTTCACCACACGCCCGACCACTGAACACCTGATCGTCCTTGTCGTGGATGGGGCTTGCGATATCGAGGGTCGCTATCATGGCAGATGGCATGAGACGAGCTATCGCGCAGGCAGCATCGGCATGACCGCGCCTGGCGAGGAGGTAACCCTGCGCTGGCGTGACAATGGCATGCACACCACGCTCCAGCTGCACCTGCCGGAAGCCATCATTCGCAGCGTTCACGACGATCTGGTCGATCGCGGCATGCGTCCTTCTCCGATGCCCCATCGGCTGAGCTACGATGATCAGCTGATCGCCCAGTCGCTTCTGTCGCTATCTGCCGCAATGTCGGAAGGCGCACCGGATCTCTATGCCGAGACGGTGGCGCATTTTCTCGCAAGCCACCTCTTCATACGCCATGCGGAGGCGTCACCGGTGGCGACGAAAAACATCGATGACCCCCGGATCCGTCGTCTGGATGAATTCATGCGGGAAAACCTCGGCAGTGCCATCTCGCTGGAAGATGCTGCGACAGTCGCCGGCATCAGCCGCTTTCATCTCGTGCGGCTGTTCCGCAAGATCCACGGTGAAACTCCGTATCGGCGGCTGACCCGCATGCGGATCGAAGAAGCGAAGCGGCAGCTTGCGCAGGGCCGGGAAAGCGTCACGGAAATAGCGTTCATCTGCGGCTATGAAAATCCGGCTCACTTCGCTTCGGCCTTTCGCCGATGGGTCGGAGCCTCTCCAAGCGAGTATCGCGGCCAGTTTTACAAGTTCTGCGCGGCAGATTCACAGGATTGAGCAATTCTGCGAAAGCATAAGGCAATAAGCCGGAAGCGTGCCGAAACCATGGCTGGTATGGCTATTCATAGTAGCTCTCTCGCTGGTTTCAGCAGTGCCGCCGGCGGTCGTTCGGATGCTCCGTTTCTCACTGTCCGATTGTAGCTTCAGCTCCTCGGGACTAGCGGCGGTATCTCGGGACGCACCGCGCCGTCATCGCCGCTTTCAAGCCTGAACCAGCAGTGGGTCCTACCGCAGTTTATGGGAGAAACATCATGAGCAATGCGCATCAGAGAAATGCAATCGTAACCGGTGGCTCGAAGGGTATAGGCGCCGCGATCGCCAGAAGGCTCGCGCGGGACGGGTTTGCCGTCAGCGTCAACTACGGGCATGACCGGGATGCGGCGGAAGCGGTGGTCGCGGAAATCATCCAATCCGGTGGGCAGGCCATCGCGGTTCAGGCGGATCTCGCCGACCGCAGCAGCATGGCGACGTTGTTCAACGCGGCGGAACAGATATTCGGCGGCGTCGACGTGCTGGTCAACAATGCCGGTACCATGCCGCTCAGCCCGCTCGCGGATGTGGACGATGATCAGTTCGACCGCATCGTCGGGCTTAATCTCGGCGGTGTCTTTCGCGGCATGCGCGAGGCCGCCCGGCGGATGCGGGAAGGCGGTCGCGTGATCAGCTTCTCGTCGACCGTCGTTGGCCTCTATCAGCCCACTTACGGTGTCTACGCAGCCACCAAGGCGGCAATCGAAGCGATGACCCACATCCTCGCCAAGGAACTTGCTCCCCGTGGCATCACCGTCAACGCGGTCGCCCCGGGTCCCGTGGATACCGGGCTGTTCAGGCACGGCAAATCGCCTGAACAGATCGCCGCCATCGAGAAGATGAATCCCTTCGGTCGGCTGGGCCAGCCTGACGATATCGCCTCGGTGATCGCCTTTCTGGCCGGGCCGGATGGCGGCTGGGTCAATGGCCAAACCATTCGCGCCAATGGCGGCGTGGTCTGATCAATCCGATAGTCAGAAGGAAGTTCGACATGACACAGATCGCACTTGTAACGGGCGCATCGAGCGGCTTCGGCCGGATGATCGCGTCTGACCTGGCCGCAGCCGGTATCACCAGCTACGCATCGATGCGCCACACCAAAGGCAGGAATGCGCAGGCGGTAAGCGAGATCGCGGCAGAAGCGAAGGAAAAGGGCACCGATTTTCGCACGATCGAGCTCGACGTGCAGGACCAGGGTTCGATTGACACGGCGATCGAAAAGATCATCGCCGAGCACGGCAGGCTCGACATTCTCGTCCACAATGCCGGCCATATGGTGTGGGGGCCTCTCGAAGCTTTCACGCCGGAGCAGCTGGCCGAACTCTACGACGTCAACGTGCTTGGTTCGCAGCGCGTCAATCGGGCAGTTCTGCCCCACATGCGCAAGGCGCGGAGCGGGCTTTTGATCTGGGTGTCGAGCAGCAGCACGATGGGTGGCATCCCTCCTATGCTGGGGCCGTATTTTGCGGCCAAGGCGGGAATGGATCAGATCGCGGTCTCTTACGCGCGAGAACTCGCCCCATTTGGCATTGAGACCTCGATCATGGTCCCGGGTGCCTATACCAAGGGGACCAATCACTTTGCCCATGCCGGCAGTCCCGCGGATACGTTGCGTGCGAGCGAATACACGGCCGGCTGGCCGAAGGACTTTTCCGACCGCATGCTGAAGGCGCTCGCCGCGACCGACCCGGAAGATTCGGATCCGACTGAGATCGGACGCGCGGTGGCCCGCATTGCCACCATGAAGCCCGGCACCCGTCCTTTCCGCACGGTAATCGACCCTGCGGATGACGGTTCAGCCATAAGCTCGCCGGTCGTTGACCGAATCCGCAATGAGTTTCTTCACCGCATCGGCTTCCCGGAACTGGCACATATCGGCGAGCAACCGGCGGGCATGTGGAAATAGATTTCATGGTCGCCGCGCCGTTCCCCAAACGAGCGGCGACTGGCTTTTCTCGGGTAACACCGCCGCGTGTGGCCGATTGGCAGTCTTCGGTGCTGTCGGAAACTCCGATGCCATGCGAGTGTCACCAGTTTACATGCGGGGCGCAGAGTTCGACAACGGAGCGAGCCATGATCGATTTGAACAAGATCACCAATCCCGCCGTGAAAGCGGCAATCCAGGCGTTTCAGACGGGGGATAGAACAGGTTGGCTCGAGGCGTTCGAACCGAACGCAAAGCTGACCGATGACGGTGAACCGCGCAGCTTTGCCGACTTCACAAATGACGCTCTCGGGCACGAGTGGTTCACCAGCCTGGAGGAGGTTGAAGATGGCGGTCTCTTCATTGTCGGCCAGTTTCACTCTGATCAGTGGGGTGATTTCAGAACTTACTTCCGATTTCATCCCGCTGCGGACGGAAAATTCGGTCAGCTTGATATCGGGCAGGCGGAGTAGATGGCCGCAGGCTAGGAACGCGCTTACTTCGTTGCGAAGTCTTTTTTGATCGTTAGGCGCGCAAGCGACACTTCGGCCTGAAATCAGCTCAGATAAGCCTCAGCCCCTTGAGACTGGCATGGCCATCCTTGCCGATGATGATGTGGTCGTGAACGGTGATGCCGAGCGGCTTTGCCGTATCGACGATCGTCTTCGTCATGTCGATATCGGCGCGCGACGGCGTCGGGTCTCCGCTCGGATGGTTGTGCACGAGGATGATCGCGGTGGCCGACAGCTCCAGCGCCCGCCGCACCACTTCGCGTGGATAGACCGGGGTGTGATCGACCGTACCCTTGCTCTGCACTTCGTCGGCGATCAGTGCATTGCGCTTGTCGAGAAAGAGGATGCGGAACTGTTCGCGGGATTCGTAGGCCATCGCCGCATGGCAATAGTCGATGACCGATGACCAGGAGGAAAGGACCTGCTTCTCACGCAGCTCGCTCTTCAGGCTGCGTTGGCCGACGGTGGCGACGAGCTTGAGGTCCAGCGCGACGTTCTCGCCAATGCCCTTCACTTCCTGCAGCAGGCCGAGCGGCGCGCCGAACACACCGGCAAGCGTGCCGAAGCGCGCGAGCAGCGCCTTGGCGAGAGGCTTGGTGTCGCGCCAGGGGATGGAGCGGAACAGGAGGAGCTCGAGAATTTCATAGTCCGCCAGCGATGTGTCGCCGTGGTCGCGATACTTCTCTCGAAGGCGCTCGCGGTGGCCATGATAGTGTTCTGCACTGTGGGGCGTGGCGTCAGGCTTCAGCGATACCCGACCTGCCGGTTGTTCGGCGAAATAGGCGCGTTCATCGGGAAAAAGATCACCAAGCGCCGCATCCTCGGCTGGTTCATTCGAATCTGGCGAGGATGCGGGGCGCTTGTTCATCGATTAGCCTTTGAGTGGCGGAAGGCCCGGGCGATCGAAGCCGCCGGGAGAAAGGGTAAAGACCTCGCATCCGGTAGCGGTAACGCCGACGGCATGTTCGTATTGGGCGGAAAGAGACCGGTCGCGGGTGACCGCCGTCCAGCCGTCGGAAAGCACCTTCACATGCGGCTTGCCGAGGTTGATCATCGGCTCGATGGTGAAGATCATGCCTTCCTTCAGTTCCGGGCCTTCGTCGGCGCGGCCGTAATGCAGGATGTTCGGCGAATCGTGGAACAGGCGGCCGACGCCATGGCCGCAGAAGTCCCGTACGACCGAGCAGCGTTCTGCCTCCGCATATGTCTGGATCGCTTCGCCGATCGCTCCGGTGCGCACGCCGGGCTTGACGACTGCGATGCCGCGCAAAAGGCATTCGTAAGTCACTTCCATCAGGCGTTCGGCAGCGCGCTTCACCGTCCCGACAGGATACATGCGGCTCGAGTCACCGTGCCAGCCGTCGAGTATGTAGGTGACGTCGATATTGACGATGTCACCCTCGCGCAGCGGCTTGTCATCGGGCATGCCATGACAGACGACGTGATTGATCGAGGTGCAGACGGAATATTTGTAGCCGCGATAGTTCAGCGTCGCGGGCAGCGCGCCGTGATCCATGCCGAATTCGAAGACGAACCGGTCAATCGCACCGGTGGTGATGCCGGGCTGGACGATCGATGCCAGTTCGTCGAGGCAGCGCGCCGTCAGCAGGCAGGCCTTGCGCATGCCGGCAAAATCGTCGGTCGTGTCGTAGAGGCGGATAGCACCCGTATTTTTAAGGGGGGCGGAAACCGCCTCGATGTAATTGACCATGATATTTCTCTCTCAACTCCCCCGTTCATAATGCAGCAGGCGGCTATTCGTCCATGCCGATCAGCGTTTCGGGGCTGGTTTCCTCAGTCCAGATCGGAGATCTCGATAAGCCTGGTCGGCTCTATCGCCTGCGCCGTCACCCTGCATGTTACCGCATAGGCCTCGACGCCACGCTGCCGCGCGCGCCGGAAAGCGATGGCATAGAGCGGATCAAGATCGGCGCAGATCGCAAACTGCTCGCAGTCCGCCCGCTGGATCAGATAGATCATCACCGCCCGGTGACCGGCTTCGGCCATGTCGCCGAGTTCCTCCAGATGCTTGGCGCCCCGTTTGGTCACGGTGTCCGGGAATTCCGCCAGCTTCGGCGCGCGGCTGAAATGGACGTTCTTCACCTCGACATAGGCATCCGGCAGGCCATCCTGCCTGAGCAGGAAGTCGATGCGCGAATTGCGGCCGTATTTCTGCTCGCGCAGGATCGTGCCGTAGCTGGAAAGGCTCGGCAGGATGCCGGTACGGATCGCTTCCTCGGCAAGCCGGTTCGGCAAGCCTGTATTGACGCCCACCATCTTTCCATCCGTCTCGATCATCTCGAAGACGTAGCGGTATTTGCGGGTCGGCGAGTCGTGCTGGGACAGCCAGATGCGGGAACCCGGTGCCGTCAATCCGCGCATCGAGCCGGTATTGGGGCAGAAGCCGGTGATCGGCGTGCCGTCGTCCAGGACGGCGTCGAACAGGAAGCGCTTGTAGCGCTGCACCAGGGTGGCGGAAACAAGAGGCGGATCAAATCGCAAAGGGCAGGCTTTCCTCAGGCACGCGCAAGGACATAGGTGCCGGGTGCGTCGCCGAGTGACGGCATGGTTTTGCTTCCCGGCTTGCGCGCGGCAACACGTCGAGGATCCTTCTCGGTCACCCACTCCTGCCAGTGCGGCCACCAGGAGCCGGGCTCCTCCGTCGCGCCTTCGAGCCAGCCGTCCAGCGTTTCTGCGGCCGTTCCATTCGTCCAATGGCGGTATTTCTTCCGGCCCGGCGGATTGACGACGCCGGCTATGTGGCCCGAGCCGGAAAGCACGAATTCGACAGGCCCCCCGAAGAAGCCGTTGCCGTGATAGACCGAGCGTGCAGGGGCAATGTGGTCTTCCCGGGTGGCGAGATTGTAGACCGGAACCGTGATGTCGCGCAGATTGACTGTCTTCCCGCCGAGCTGCATTTCGCCGGCGCTGAGGGCGTTATCGAGATAGCAATTGCGCAGGTAGTAGGCGTGGTTGGCCGCCGCGACACGGGTCGAATCGGAATTCCAGTAGAGCAGGTCGAAGGGCAGGGGTTCCTTGCCCCGCAAATAGTTGTTGACCATGTAGGGCCAGATCAACTCCGATGAGCGCAGCAGATTGAAGGCTGCGGCCATCTGCGGCGCGCCGAGATAACCACTCGCCTTCATCTGCTTTTCTATCGCCGCGATCTGCTCCTCATCAACGAAGACCTTGAGGTCACCCGCCTGAGTGAAATCCACCTGGGCGGTGAGGAATGTCGCGGAGGCTATCCGTTCGTCCCTGGTCTGCGCATGGAGGGCGAGGGTTGCTGCGAGCAATGTGCCGCCAACGCAATAGCCGATCGCATTCACCTGTTTCTCGCCGGTCGCCTTCGCAGCCGTGTCGATCGCAAACTCGATGCCTTCGTGGATATAGGCTTCCCAGTCCTTGGCGGCATGGCTGCTGTCGGGATTGACCCAGGACACGACGAAGACGGTGTGCCCCTGGTCGACACACCATTTGATGAAGCTCTTTTCCGGCGTCAGGTCGAGAATGTAGAACTTGTTGATCCATGGCGGCACGATGACGAGTGGCCGCTTCAGCACCGTTTCCGTTGAAGGCTCGTACTGGATGATCTCGCAGAGCTCGTTGCGCGCGACGACCTTGCCGGGCGTCAGCGCGAGGTTGGTCCCGACCGCGAAATGGCTGGCATCGGTCTGGCGCAGTTTCAGATGTCCGCCGCCGGCCATGATATCCTCGGCCAGCATCTTCATGCCCGCGACGAGGTTCATGCCATTGCTCGACACCGTCTCGCGATAGACTTCCGGATTGGTGACCGCGAAATTGGCGGGCGAAAGCGCTGCCGTGATCTGCCGAACGTAAAAGCGTGCCTTGTATTTGGTGATCTCGTCCAGCCCATCCGCTTGGGTAATAAGGGCATCGGCCCAGGATGCGCTTGCCTGGTAGACCTGGCGCAAGAACGAAAAGAAGGGATTGGCGAACCAGTCCGGATCGGCAAAGCGGCGATCCTTGTTGTTTGTCGCTTCATCCCTGGACGCATCAGTATCGCCGGCGACCTGCTGTGCCGTCTTCGCCCAGATCTCGAAATAACGGGTTAGTAGAAGCGTCTGCGCTTCGAGCGTCCGCCTGGGGTCCGACATCCAGTATTCGGTCAGCGCCGACATGGTCCTGATGAAATCGCCGATCGGTGCCGAAAAAGCGTCGGCTTCGATTTCCCCGCGCTCCCGCGGCTGCAGCCATTCGGATGCAGCGCGGCCGAGATTCTCCATCGCCCGGGCGACATTCATCGTCAGGGACTGCGGGTCCTTGATAAAATAAGCCTCGAAAAAGGCAGGATCGAAGCCCGGAAAATCCTGCCCGGCGGGCCCGTGATCGTCGGACTTGTGCGCCAAACGCAGCCTCCCGTGCATGACCGTTGTTTTCGTTTGTACATCGGGCCCGAAAGCGAATACAAGTGCCCGACTGGCCGACCGCAATCGGCGACCGATCGGGCACGGCTGAGACGCGGCCCAAATGCAGCTGAGACGGAGATGGGGCAGGGTTATGGGAATTGTAAGGCAAGCGATCAGATGCGCGACCGTTCTGGCACCGCTGGCGGCGCTTCCTCTGCTTGCATCCTGCAACAGCCAGAGTTTTGCGCTGGACGACGGTATTCCCAATACCGCGCCGCCCGCCGTGATCACCCAGTCGTCCAGTGAGCCGGCACCGCATCCGCTGACGCGAAAGAACACCGGAACATATCCGACCTTCGACCGCACGCTGACTGCCGCCAACGAGCAGATCGAGGATGCGGATTACCAGAAGACCGAGCCGCGCATGGCGGCTCTGGCCAAGGCGCGCCAGACCGGCTCGATTTCCGAAGCCGAGTACCAGCGCCGCGTGGCGGAATATCGCAAGCTTGCTGCCGATCACGGCACCGATGCGCAGACGAATATTTCCAAGCAGCCGCAGCAGTAAGCAGCCCGACATCGGCGCTAAATGCACTTGCCTTTCGCGCTGATTGGCCGCAAACCGAATCTGGCCTAAAATGCGCCGCGAAGCAGCAGGAAGAGGCTCGCTTCGTATCTTATATCGAGGAACACCATGGAAGAGTTTCATAAAGTCCGGCGTCTGCCGCCCTACGTTTTCGAACAGGTCAACCGTTTGAAAGCAAGCGCGCGAGCGGGTGGCGCGGACATTATCGATCTCGGCATGGGTAATCCCGATCTTCCGACGCCGAAGGCGATCGTAGACAAGCTTTGTGAAGTGGTCCAGGACCCGCGCACCCACCGCTATTCGTCCTCCAAGGGCATTCCTGGTCTCCGTCGCGCCCAGGCCGCCTATTACGCGCGCCGTTTCGGTGTGAAGCTGAACCCGGACACGCAGGTCGTCGCGACGCTCGGCTCCAAGGAAGGCTTTGCCAATATGGCGCAGGCGATCACCGCACCCGGTGACGTGATCCTCTGCCCGAACCCGACCTATCCGATCCACGCCTTCGGCTTCTTGATGGCGGGCGGCGTGATCCGCTCCATGTCGGTCGAGCCGGACGAGAGCTTCTTTCCGCCGCTCGAGCGCGCGGTCAAGCATTCGATCCCGAAGCCGCTGGCGCTGATCCTCAACTATCCGTCCAACCCGACGGCCTATGTGGCGACGCTCGACTTCTACAAGGACGTCATCGCGTTCGCGAAGAAGCACGACATCATCGTGCTTTCCGACCTCGCCTATTCGGAAATCTACTTTGACGACACCCCGCCGCCGTCGGTGCTGGAAGTGCCGGGCGCGATGGATGTCTGTGTCGAGTTCACCTCCATGTCGAAGACTTTCTCCATGCCCGGCTGGCGCATGGGCTTTGCAGTCGGCAACGAACGGCTGATCGCCGCACTGACCCGCGTAAAATCCTATCTCGACTACGGCGCGTTCACGCCGATCCAGGTGGCCGCGACCCACGCGCTGAACGGTGACGGTTCCGACATCGCGGAAGTCCGCAATGTTTACAAGCGTCGCCGCGATGTCATGGTCGACACGTTTGGCAAGGCGGGCTTCGAAGTTCCGCCGCCGGCCGCGACCATGTTCGCCTGGGCAAAAATTCCGGAAAAGTTCCGTCACCTCGGCAGCCTGGAATTCTCCAAGCTTCTCGTCGAGAAGGCGGACGTTGCCGTTGCTCCGGGCATCGGTTTCGGCGAGATGGGCGACGATTATGTTCGTCTGGCGCTCGTCGAGAACGAGCACCGCATCCGCCAGGCCGCGCGCAACATCAAGAAGTTCTTCTCGACCGCCGACGACACGATGCACAACGTCATTTCGTTGAACACCCGTCGCTGACGTCGAGACCTCCTGGGCGGCCCGTTCGCGGCCGCCTTCATCAAACATCGGGAATGCCAGAATGACAGACGCCCTCAAAGTCGGCATTGCGGGTCTTGGTACCGTGGGTGCCTCGCTCGTCAAGATCATCCAGAGCCGTGCCAGCGAACTGGCCACGACATGCGGGCGCCCGATCGAGATTACGGCCGTCACCGCCCGCAACCGCAGCCGCGATCGCGGCTTCGACATGTCCGGCATGGCCTGGTTCGACACGCCGGAGAAGCTGGCGGCTGAAGCCGATATCGACGTCTTCGTCGAGCTTGTGGGCGGCGCTAACGGCGCTGCGGCAGACTCCGTCCGCACGGCGCTGCAGCGCGGTCTCCATGTGGTGACCGCCAACAAGGCGCTGCTCGCGGCTTCCGGCGTCGAGCTGGCCAAGATCGCCGAGGAAAAGGGCGCGCTGCTGAACTTCGAGGCCGCGGTCGCCGGCGGCATCCCGGTCATCAAGGCGCTGCGTGAATCCCTGACGGGCAACACGATCTCGCGCGTCTACGGCATCATGAACGGTACCTGCAACTACATCCTGACCAAGATGGAGAAGGAAGGCCTTTCCTTCGCAGAGTGCCTGAAGGAAGCCCAGCGCCTCGGTTATGCCGAAGCCGACCCGGCCTTCGACATCGAGGGCAATGATACGGCCCACAAGCTCGCGATCCTGACCACGCTTGCCTTCGGCACCAAGATCGCGGCGGACGAAATCTATCTCGAAGGCATCACCAACATCTCGATCGACGATATCCATGCGGCATCCGATCTCGGCTATCGCATCAAGCTGCTCGGCGTTGCGCAGCGCACCGAAAGCGGCATCGAACAGCGCGTTCATCCGACCATGGTGCCGCATGACAGCGTCATCGCTCAGGTCGATGGCGTGACGAATGCGGTCGCGATCGAATCGGACATTCTCGGCGAGTTGCTGATGGTCGGCCCGGGGGCCGGCGGAAACGCCACGGCTTCGGCAGTGCTCGGCGACATTGCCGATATCGCCAAAAGCCAGCCCGGCGCCCAGCGCGTGCCCGTGCTCGGAACACCTGCTGCAGCACTCGCAGACTATCGCCGCGCGCAAATGCGCAGCCATGAAGGCGGCTACTTCATCCGCCTAACCGTCGCTGACAGGGCCGGTGTTTTCGCAAGCGTCGCGACCCGCATGGCGGAGAATGCAATTTCGCTGGAATCGATCGTGCAGCGCGCCAAGCCGTCGGAAGCCGATAGCGACAAGACCATCATTCTTGTGACCCATGCGACAACCGAGGCGGCCATCCGCAAGGCGGTCGATGCGATCAAGCAGGAAACCTATCTGGTCGGAGAGCCGCAGGTGATCCGCATCGAGCGTCCGAAAGCGTTCTGATCGTCGAGAGCGTCGGCATGCATCATGCCGACGCATGTCCTGACACTTTAGCGTCTCCACAGCATACGCCCCGGAAGTCCTTATAGACTTTCGGGGCGATGCATTCGCGCCATGACTTGCACCAAAAATATCGCCCGAATGACGTTTCCATGACTGGTCGATGCGATGAAATCGCCCTACACTTCCCCGCATGGTCACCATCGCAGGAGGAGGCGTTTGTGTGATGTCCATCGATCTGACGGAACGGTCCTACGAAAGGCCGCCGGCGGCGGGCAAGCCGCGGTCGGTCCCCTATCTCAAGCTGGTCCACTCGGCGGAAAGAAGCCAAACCGCTGACGAGCAGGAGGAGGGTGGTCGCAATATCCCCTTTGCTCTGGTCATTGGCGCTACCGCAATTGCCATCATCGGTCTGGCGGCGCTATGGCTGACATGACGTGTTTTTCGCCGCCTCGGCGGTGAGATGAAAAACATTCCGGTTCTGCGCGTCATCGGCTAAGGATAGCCGATGACCACGAAGCCTTTTTCCCCACTCTATCCTCCGGAGCCGGCCGATCCCGTCCAGCGGGCCTTTCTCGGCGTCGAGCGATCGGCTGGCGACCAGCGCTGGGTGTCGCGCCTCGATCAGGCAGCCCAGAACAGGGCTCTTGCCATGGCCCAGGTCCACGGTATCCCCGAAATCGTCGCAAGGGTGCTGGCGGGACGAGGCGTTGGCCTCGACGATGCCCTCGCTTTCCTCGATCCGACGATCCGGTCGCTGATGCCCGAGCCTTTTTCGCTGACGGATTGCAGCAAAGCGGCCGCGCGGATCATGGCCGCCATCCGCAATCGGGAAAGGGTAGCGATCTTCGGCGACTACGATGTCGACGGCGCGTCATCCTCGGCGCTTCTCTATCGCTTCCTCAAGCATTTCGATGTGGACGCCGAAATCTACATTCCCGATCGCATATTCGAAGGCTACGGGCCGAACGTTGCGGCCATGGAACAGCTTATCGATCGCGGTGCCGGCCTGATCGTCACCGTCGATTGCGGCTCCACAAGCCATGAATCGCTTGCCGCGGCGGCCGCGAGGGGCTGCGATGTCGTGGTGATCGATCACCACCAGATGGGACACGAACTCCCGACAGCCGTTGCGCTCGTCAATCCGAACCGAGAGGACGACCTTTCCGGCCAGGGCCATCTCTGCGCCGCCGGCGTCGTGTTCATGGTGCTGGTGGGGACGGCTCGCATGTTGCGCGAAGCGGGAGACCGGCGCGCGGCAAGCCTCGACCTGCTTTCGTGGATTGATCTCGTGGCGCTCGCGACCGTCTGCGATGTCGTGCCGTTGAAGGGGCTGAACCGCGCCTATGTGGTCAAGGGCCTTGTTGCCGCGCGCCATATGTCCAATGCCGGTCTCGCGGCACTGTTCCGCAAGGCCGGCCTGGCCGGGCCCGTCACGCCCTATCATTTCGGCTTCCTCATCGGTCCGCGAATCAACGCCGGCGGGCGCATCAGCGATGCGGCGCTTGGAAGCCGCCTGCTGACGCTCGACGATACGGTGGAAGCGGAGGAAATTGCGGCGCGCCTCGATGAACTCAATCGCGAGCGCCAGGCCATGGAGGCAGCGATGCTCGCCGAGGCCGAGGCCGAAGTGCTGGCGGAATATGGCGACGGGGAGGGGGCGAGTGTTCTCGTGACTGCCCGCGAGAACTGGCACCCGGGCATCGTCGGCCTGCTTGCGGCGCGCCTGAAGGAGAAGTTCAAGCGGCCGGCCTTCGCAATCGCCTTCGATCCGTCGGGCAAGGGAACCGGTTCCGGCCGGTCCATCAATGGTTTCGACATGGGGCATATGGTGCGCGAAGCCGTTGAGACGGGGCTGCTGGTCAAGGGGGGCGGCCACGCCATGGCAGCTGGATTGACCGTCGAGCGATCAAAACTTGGCGCTCTGCGTGCCTTCTTCGAGGAGAAGGCATCCGAACGTGTTCCCTCGCTGGTCGCCAGCCATTCCTTGAAGATCGACGGCGCGCTTTCCGCGTCGGGCGCGACGGTCGAGCTTTTCGATCAACTGGAAAAGGCCGGACCTTATGGATCGGGACATCCGCAGCCGGTCTTCGCTCTTCCTGCTCATAGATTGAAGGATGCGCGTCAGGTCGGGACGGCACATATCAAGATCACGCTGGAGGCGGCCGACGGCACGCGTCTTGACGGAATCGCGTTCCGCGCCGTTGATACGCCGCTCGGCAACCTTCTGCTCAAGGCCCGTGGTTTGCAGATTCATGCCGCCGGAAGCCTGAGCGCCGATTACTGGCAGGGCAACAGACGCGTCCAGCTTCGGCTTCTGGATGCCGCGCCATCGAATTGATGACTGCGTCGAGGCGCGTCGTGGCTGAAAACATGAGGGGGAGGTGGCACGCCCTAGGGGAGTCGAACCCCTCTTTTCAGAATGAAAATCTGACGTCCTAACCGATAGACGAAGGGCGCGTGCTGGTGAGCGCTCTATTAGGGGGATGGATCGAAGACCGCAAGCGAAAAATGCAGCTTTTCCCCAGGATCGACGGGGAAATATCGCGCGTTCGCAGGTGGCGAATTGGATCGCGCAAACAATGACTTGAGAGAAGGAGAAGTGGCACGCCCTAGGGGAGTCGAACCCCTCTTTTCAGAATGAAAATCTGACGTCCTAACCGATAGACGAAGGGCGCGTGTTGGTGAGCGCCCTTATAGGGGCGAGGATCAAAGACCGCAAGCGCTAAAATGCACTTTTTTTACCGCCGGCATCTCAAAATGAATCGTCTCGGAAAAATCCGATTCCGCGATTTCAAACAATGACTTGAGAGGAGGATAAGTGGCACGCCCTAGGGGAGTCGAACCCCTCTTTTCAGAATGAAAATCTGACGTCCTAACCGATAGACGAAGGGCGCGTGTTGGTGAGCGCCCTTATAGAGAGGTGATTTCTTTCCGGCAAGCCGGAAAACGCGGTTTTTTGCAAAAAAATGACAGCTGTGAACGAAAGTATCGTCCAGCAAGAAAAAGACGAGAAATCAGCAGCTTAGCGGGGCGCCGTTGGCGTCGGTGCCGCAATTGGTCGGCTGTGCGCTGAAGACGCTCTTGTTTGCGGCATTCAGATGGCCGCTCGGCGGAGCCGATACCGTCCCTCCTGCCGCTGATGCAGCGGTGCCGTCGCTCATTTGTGTTGGTGGAGGCGCTGGTGCCGTCGGTGAGGAGAAGATGCTGAAGCTTCCGGCCCGAACTCCGGTGGGCTGGGTTGCAAGGCCCGAGATGGATGGGGATGCCTGCCCGGGCATCGTGCCCTCCGGCAGGCCGGCAGCGTTGGCCTGTCCGCCGGCAGGCATGCGATTTCCAGTCTGCGCCTGGCGCGTGCCCGTCGAGACCATAGGGTCTACATACTTGCCGGAGACAGCGGTGCCGCCCTTGGCGGGAACTTCCCTGGAATCGGCGGCAGCTGCTTCGGCCGTGCCATCCCCGGCATCGGCCGTCTTGCCGGTCGTGCTGCATGAGGTGAGAATCACGACGCAGCACGCGGTTAGCGCGATGCGGGCGTGCCGACCACGGAGGCGAATGATGTTTTTCCCGGCGACGGCCTTGTCCACTGGCATGCCCCTGATGCGCGAATCACGCGGCAAGAATCACCGCGATGACATCTGATGGCAAGGGGCGGGCAGGGCAATTGCCTGGGGATGGCGGCGGCGGCAAACGGGCCGCCGCCGCCAGAATGTTACCAGCTGCCGGTGTTCGGCATCGATGCCCAGGGCTCGGCAGAAGGAAGGCTGCCGTCCTTCTGCAGGATCTCGATCGAGATGCCGTCCGGCGAGCGAACGAAGGCCATGCGGCCGTCCCGCGGCGGGCGGTTGATCGTCACGCCGTTCTTCTGCAGGTGCTCGCAGAATTCGTAGATATTATCGACTTCATAGGCGAGGTGGCCGAAGTTGCGCCCGCCCGTATAGTCCTCGGTATCCCAGTTGAATGTGAGCTCGATACAGGGCGCGAGTTTCTCCTTCGCCTCGCCGAGATCGTCGCGCGCGGCGAGGAAGACGAGCGTGAAGCGGCCCTGCTCGTTGTCGATTCTGCGGATCTCTTTCAGTCCGAAGATCGTTGTGTAGAAATGAAGAGAAGCATCCAGATCTTTGACCCGGACCATGGTATGAAGATAGCGCATTTCTGCCCCCTGATGATGCGGTTTGGCCGCTGGGGATATGGAGCAGGCACCAGTTTGGAGCAAGCCACCAGCAATAGAAAGAGGATGAATAAGAAGAAGACGGGACTTGCGCTGGACGGTTGGCGCGATGTTAATCTATCCTCTAAGAATCAGTTAACCGTCAGGTAGTGGCGCGTAACCGAGGGGCCGACAGGGATATGGCAGACAGGATGTCATCGAAGGGCGTCGTCAGTTTCGAGGAGCTTGCAGGCGAGCCTGTGGACCTCATCGAAATCACGGGCGTCGTGAAATGGTTCGATGTCGCCAAGGGCTTTGGCTTCATCGTACCCGACAATGGAATGCAGGACGTGTTGTTGCACGTCACCTGCCTGCGCCGGGACGGCTATCAGACGATCCTGGAAGGCACGCGCATCGTCGCGATGATCCAGAAACGGGATCGCGGCTATCAGGCTTTCCGCATTCTCTCGATGGACCAGTCGACGGCTGTCCATCCGTCGCAATTGCCTCCGATCCGCACGCATGTTCAGGTGACGCCGACGAGTGGCCTGGAACGGGCATTGGTCAAGTGGTTCAACCGCACCAAGGGGTTCGGCTTCCTGACGCGCGGCGAGGGAACCGAGGACATCTTCGTTCACATGGAGACGCTGCGTCGCTTCGGTCTCACCGAATTGCGGCCCGGACAGGTGGTTCTCGTGCGCTTCGGGCCTGGCGACAAGGGGTTGATGGCGGCGGAGATTCATCCGGATAACGTCGCGCCCGTAGGCCGGTCGCACTGACGATGGGCGCGATCGCTTCTTGCCTGGTGAGGGGCGTCGCTCTGGCGTTTTTCCTGGTGTTCGCCTTCGCGGCGTCAGCTCAGGATGCCACGCAGGACGTCAAGTTCTCGAAAGCGGAATTGACGATCAAGACGGCCGGCGGCCGTTATTATCCCTTCAGCGTGGAACTGGCTCTCGACGACGCGCAACGCGCACACGGACTGATGTTCCGCGAGAAGATGGACGCCGACCACGGCATGCTGTTTGATTTCGGCTCGATACGTCGCGTGTCGATGTGGATGGAAAATACGGTTCTCGCGCTCGACATGGTCTTCATCCGGTCCGATGGCACGATTTCCCACATCCATCAGAATGCTGTTCCGTATTCCCGCGACATCATCGATTCGCACGGGCCGGTGAAATACGTGCTGGAATTGAACGCTGGCCGCACGCGAGCGCTCGGCATCAGGGTCGGCGACAAGGTAATCGGCGCCCCGCTCGGCACCAGCGGCTGAGCCTCAGCAGCAAGTCGTCAATCGCTATCCAAAGATTTCGTCGTTTTTGCTGTTGCGGCCTTCACAGGAACCGTGTATCTCGCCAACACCCTTGGAACGGAGTGTAGCGCAGTCTGGTAGCGCATCTGGTTTGGGACCAGAGGGTCGGGAGTTCGAATCTCTCCACTCCGACCATGGAAATCCTTGAAACAAAAGGATTTCCAAATTTCCCCTTCATTGATTTCATCTTGCCGCTAATGCGTTGTGAGAGAAGACAGCTTCAGATGGCCAGCCATCCCTGTCTTCTGCAATCTGCCGCTCGCGTGGCGCTCAGCACGTCTCCACAATACTAGCTTCCACTCGCCGATAAGCTATCCGAATTTGGGGGAAGTCGCGTTGCCCCGGGGGCTGCGAAACGGGGATAGAATTCGCCAAGTTGATCCTCAGCCGCCGCCTCAGCTTGGTGGACCAACTCGGCGAATTCCATTAGGAAAAACTAAAATAAAACTTGATGAAACGCAAGTGTCGGCGCTGCCGAAATCGCCATGAAAATTCTTCATGGTTTTGATCTCTCCGGATAGATGGTTTTCCGGTGGCGCTTCGCTTATGAAGGCTCGACCTGTTTCACGATCGGATTGCGCCCATGCCCACGTCATTGTCCGTCAACCTCAACGCCGTCGCCATGTTGCGCAATCGCCGCGACCTGCCTTGGCCGAGTGTCGAGGGGCTTGGACGGATCGCGCTACTGGCGGGGGCAGCCGGGTTGACGGTACATCCACGCCCCGACCAGCGCCATATCCGCTTTTCCGACCTGCCGGTGATCCGCGCCCTGATCGATGACGAGTTTCCGCAGGCGGAATTCAACATCGAAGGTTATCCGAGCGAAGATTTCCTCGAGCTTTGCGAAAGGATCGAGCCCGAACAGGTCACGCTTGTTCCCGACGATCCGGCCCAGGCAACGTCCGATCACGGGTTTGACTTCCGCACCACAGGCGAGAAATTGAAGCCCATCGTTGCCCGCCTGAAGAAGTCAGGTATGCGCGTCTCGCTATTCGCCGATGGCGATGGCGACGTCGAGGCGGTGAGGCTCGCCAAGGCGACCGGCGCCGATCGCATCGAACTCTATACCGGCCCTTACGGCGGATGTTTCGATGACCCTCTGAAGGCGGCCGATATGCTCGATCGTCTCGGGCGCACGGCTGATGCTGCCTTTGCCGAGGGTATGGGCGTCAATGCGGGGCACGATCTGACCGTCGCCAACCTGCCGGCGCTGGTCGCTCGCATTCCCGCGCTCGCGGAGGTCTCGATCGGTCACGGCCTGACCGCCGACGCGCTTGAATATGGCATGGCCGAAACCGTGAAGCGTTTCCGCCGCGCCTGCGGACAGGCCCTATAAAGCGCCGCGCAATCCCGTTCACGGGACCGCTGCTATGCGCTCGGCGCATTTGTCGCCGCCGTCAATCACGATAAGACAAAGTGACGCAGTTCCGTTCCGGCAGAACTCGCATATGAGCATGTTGCATCGCAACATTATCTTGTCATTCGTCAATCAGGAAGGCGCAGAAGGTGTCCAAGCATAGGATCGTTGTCGTTGGGGGAGGTTTCGGGGGATTGCAGACCGTGCATGGCCTCGACGGTGTCTCGGCCGACATCACGCTGATTGACCGGCGCAATCACCATCTGTTCCAGCCGCTTCTTTACCAGGTCGCGACGACCGTGCTGGCGACCTCCGAGATAGCCTGGCCTATCCGCCGGCTATATCGCGATCGCCGGGACGTCACGACCATGCTCGACGAGGTTCTGGGCGTCGACACCGAGGCGAAGATCGTCAAGCTCGCTTCGGGCCATCAGATTCCTTATGACACGCTGGTTCTCGCGACCGGCGCGCGCCATGCCTATTTCGGCCGCGACGAATGGGAAAAGGTGGCGCCGGGCCTGAAGACGCTGGAAGATGCCACGACGTTGCGCCGCCGCATCCTGCTTGCTTTCGAGCGTGCCGAGATGGCGGAGAAGACCGCCGAACTCGATGCAGATCTGACATTTGCGATCATCGGCGCCGGCCCGACCGGCGTCGAAATGGCCGGCATGATCGCCGAACTCGCCAACAAGGTGCTGCCGCGTGAATTTCGCAAGATCGACACGACCCGCACCCGCGTTATGCTGATCGAGGCAGGCCCGCGCGTCCTGCCTGCCTTCACCGAGGATCTTTCCGCCTATGCCAAGGGCGCGCTGGAAAAGCTCGGCGTGGAGGTTCACGTCGGCAAGCCGGTGACGGCAATTACCGAAGAAGGCGTGACGGTGGGTGAAACCTTCATTCCCTGCAAGACCGTGATCTGGGCCGCAGGCGTTCAGGCCTCGCCGGCTGCCCGCTGGATCGGCTCCGAAGCCGACCGGGCGGGGCGCGCCATCGTCGGCCCCGACCTCTCGGTCGAAAAGGATCCGAGCATTTTCGTCATCGGCGACACGGCCTTCGTCAAGCAGGATGACGGCAAGCCGGTGCCGGGTATCGCGCCGGCGGCAAAGCAGCAGGGCTCGTATGTGGCCAAGGTGATCAAGGCACGGCTGGAGAACAAGCCGGCGCCGGCGCCGTTTCACTACAAGCACCAGGGCAGCCTCGCGACCATCGGCAAGCGTGCGGCCGTCATCGACTTTGGCAAGATCAAGCTCACCGGTGGAATTGCCTGGTGGATATGGGGCCTTGCCCACATCTATTTCCTGATCGGCACGCGCTCGCGTTTCGCCGTCGCCTGGAGCTGGCTGTGGATCTATCTCTCGGGCCAGCACAGCGCCCGCCTCATCACCCAGAAGGAAACGCTCAAGGACGAATCCTGAGTTTTCTTCCAGGCCGGTTTGAAAAGATCCGTAGCCGGTGTAGTAGCCGGCTACGGATTTTGCTTTCAGCCGGCGAGAGCAGTTTTCTGGCTCGCCAGATAGGCCTCGAGTGATTGCGGCTTCGTGCCGGTCAGCGCTTCGTAGTCACCGGTGACGAGATCGAAATTGCCGGCCCTGATATTGGCATCGGCCGAAACCAGCATCTTGACGACGAAATCGGGAAGGCCTGCCGCGGCCATGCCGCCGGCTAGCTGCTCGTCGTTGACCTGTACGACGTTGAGGGGCTTGCCTGCAGCCTTCGAGACGAGCGCGGCGATCTCTTCGGCGTTCAGGCTTTCCGGGCCGGTCAGTGTCACGGTCCTGTTTCCTGCCGGCGGTTTGGCCAGCGCTGCAGCGGCCGCGCGTGCGCAATCGTCACGGCTGATATTGGCGACCTTGCCGTCACCTGTTGCCGTGTACCAGGTACCGCTCTGCAGATTATGCGGCATCGAGAGCAGGTAATTGTCGTCATACCAGGCATTGCGCAGGATGGTGTAGGGAATGCCGGTTGCCTTGATCGCTTCCTCGGTTCCCAGGTGGTCCGGCGCGAAGCTGACCAGCGATTTGTCCGGGTTCGGCATCGACGTATAGAGGATGTGCTTGACGCCGGCCTTGGCTGCAGCGGCAACCGCCGCCTTGTGCTGCTTCAGGCGGCCACCCGGCGTTGCAAGCTCGTCCGTCGAGATGATGAGCACGCGATCGACACCTGCAAAAGCGGCAGCGAGGCCGGCTTCGTCGCTGAAATCCGCCCTGCGTGTCTCGACGCCCCTGGAGGCGATATCCGTAAGCTTGGCCGTGTCGCGGCTTGCGGCAATGATATCGCCGGCGGCGACCTTGGATGTCTCCAGCAGGTGATGCAGCACTGCGCGGCCCAGCTGACCGGCAGCGCCCGTCACGAGAAGTTTGGTCATGTCGTTTCCCTTTTCAGATGCCGACCGATTTATGCGGCATGATTTTAAGTCTCAAAAAGAGACTAGCACTAGAATAGGAATTGACGGGGTGCTGTAAAGGAGGCAGGTTTGCGGGAGATCGTTACCAAAAGGGAACCACCATGAAGACTGGCGCTGCACGCGTGCCCACGCTTGACGGGCAGGAATGCGACATGTCGACTTGGGATGCGGGCAACTGTCCCGTCCGCGACGTGATGAACCAGATTGCCGGAAAATGGTCTACCCTGCTGCTGCAGGCACTGGCCGAGCGGCCATATCGTTTCGGCGAGCTGCGGCGGCTTGTGCCGGACATTTCGCAGCGCATGTTGACCCAGACGCTGCGCGACCTGCAGCGCGATGGATACATCGACAGGCAGGTTTTTCCGACCAAACCGCCGAGCGTCGAATACAGCATGACCGATCTCGGTCGGTCTCTGTTTGAGCCCCTGTCAAAGGTGCTGACCTGGGCGACGGACAATCATGCCGCGGTCAGGGCCGCGCGGGTGAAATTCGACGAAACGGAACTTGCCTGAAGCCAACAAAAAAGGGCGGCCTGAGCCGCCCTTTTCCGATGCTGATGTCCGGCCGATCAGGTGTCGAGCGAAGCCATGTCGATGACGAAGCGGTAGCGGACGTCGCTCTTCAGTACGCGCTCATAGGCTTCGTTGACCTGCTGGATGTTGATCGTCTCGATTTCCGAGACGATGCCCTTCTCGCCGCAGAAATCCAGCATTTCCTGGGTTTCCTTGATCGAGCCGATCATCGAGCCGGAGAGTTCCTTGGCGCCGAAGATCAGTGCGAAAGCATGGACCGGGATCGGGTTTTCAGGGGCGCCGACGACGACCATGCTGCCCTTCGGCTTCAGCAGGCCGAGATAGGCGTTCCAGTCGATCTCCGCGCTGACCGTGCAGATGATCAGGTCGAAAGTGCCTGCAAGCTTTTCGAAGGTCGAGGCATCGCTCGTGGCGTAGTAGTCCTTGGCGCCGAGCTTCAGGCCGTCTCCCTTCTTGGACAGGGACTGGCTGAGCACGGTGACGTCGGCGCCCATTGCTGCGCCCAACTTGACGCCCATGTGGCCGAGGCCACCCATGCCGACGATCGCCACCTTCTTGCCCGGGCCGGCGCCCCAGCGGCGCAGGGGCGAGTAAAGCGTAATGCCGGCGCAAAGCAGCGGTGCCGAAGCGTCGAGCGGCAGGTTGTTCGGGATCGAAAGGACATAACCTTCCTTGACGACGATCGAGTCGGAATAGCCGCCGTGGGTCGGGGCATTGCCGTTCAGGGTGTCGACGTCGTTATAGGTCTGTACGAGGCCCGGCATGTAATGCTCGTTGTCGAGGTCGCGGGTGGCGCAGCCGACGCAGCTATCGACGAAGCAGCCGACGCCGACATGATCGCCGACCTTGAACTTCGTCACTTTGGAGCCGACTGCCTTGACGACACCGGCAATCTCATGACCCGGCACGATCGGATAGACGGCATTCTTCCATTCGTTACGAACGGTATGAATGTCGGAGTGGCAGATGCCGGCATACTTGATGTCGATGACGACGTCGTCATCGTTCGGTTCGCGGCGCTCGAAGGTAAAGGGCGTCAACGGCTTCGATGCGTCCGTGGCTGCATAGCCTCTTGCAATAGCCATGAAATGCTCCATTCATGTTACAGATGTAATTGCCGGTGGAATATGCTGCACCCTGTCGGCGAGCGGTAGATCGATCCTCCAGCCTTCTTGCACGATCCTGCAAAAGTGGCCGAGGGCGACTTAACGGCTGAAACCAAATGCTTTTTAGGGTGAGGTCACAATCACCTGCTTCTGCCTGATGATCGAGAACCACTCATGACATTGCCTTTCAGTCCCTACCAAGAGATTGTCTCCATCGCTGCACGCTTTGCGACGGGTGACGGCGATACTCCCACCGCCATCAATGGAGTTGGGATCAGCCGGCGGACCGCGCCGAGCGCGCCATGCCATGGCAGCTACAGGCCGTGTTTTGCCATGGTCATCCAGGGCGCCAAAAGCCTGCAATTGGGCGCTGATACGATCAATTACGGTGCCGGCGATTACCTTCTTACCTCGTTGGATCTTCCCGTCGCCTGGCGGGTGGTAGAGGCGAGCGCCGAGATGCCGCATTTCTGCATCACGATGGCCATCAGCAGCGAGAAGGTTCTCGATCTGATGGTGCGCGCCAAGCTTGCACCGCGCCCGGAAGCGGCAAAGGGCCAGCGTGGCATCGTCGTCAATGCAGCAACGCCGGAACTTCTCGACGGTGCTGTGCGCCTGTTGCGCTTGCTCGATCGTCCGCAAGACATCCCGGCTATGGCGCCGCTGATCGAGCAGGAAATCCTCTACCGTATTCTCACCGGCCCGGCGGGCGGGCAGTTGATCAACCTCGTCGTTTCGGAAAGCCACGGCAACAGGATTGCCCGTGCAATCGCCTGGCTGAGGGAGAACTATGCCAGCATGCTGCGGATCGATGAACTGGCCGATCATGTCGGCATGAGCGTGTCGTCCTTCCATCATCACTTCAAGTCGATCACTGCCATGACGCCGATCCAGTATCAGAAGCATTTGCGGCTCCACGAGGCCCGCCGCCTGATGGTCGTGGATGGACTGGATGTCGGCAATGCTGGGCATCGCGTCGGCTACCAGAGCCCATCCCAGTTCAGCCGCGAATACAGCCGGCTCTACGGCCTATCTCCGGCCAGGGACGTCGAGGCCGTGCGCGAGGGCGCGTCCGACTGATCCTGGTCGTCAGCAATTGCAGGTGAAATGAGATGCCCGTTGCGACAGGCTTGACGGGCCGTCGAAATGCGTTATACGACAGAACCGTACCGTACGGTACTTTAGAGGAATGAGCCTTGAGAGCCGATACCGCCGACACGCCCCAATTTTCGCCGCGCCAGGTTGCCGTTCTGGACCAGGCATTGCGATTGCTTGTCGAGGGTGGCGACAAGGCCCTGACGACATCTGGCCTGGCCCGTGCCGCCAACTGTTCCAAGGAAAGCCTCTACAAGTGGTTCGGTGATCGCGACGGTCTTCTGGCCGCGATGATCGCCCATCAGGCGAGCAAGGTTCGCACCGCCGAGAGAACGGGCGAGCGGCTGACGGACGACCATCTGCGGCATCACCTGCAGCTCTTTGCCCATGATCTTCTGGATGTCCTCGGCGGAGACGTCTCGCTCGCGCTCAACCGGCTTGCGATCGGCCAGACCAGCCGCGACGGTTCCAAGCTCGGCAAGCTTCTGGTCGAGCATGGGCGCCGGCAGATCGACCGCCGCGCTATGGCGCTGATGGAGGCGGGTAAGCGCGCCGGTCTGCTGCGTTTCGACAATGCCGATGTCGCCTATCACACATTCTACGGCCTGATCGTTTCCGACCTGCATGTGCGCATGCTGCTCGGCGAACCAGGCATGAAGGACAGCACACGCCAGGCGGAGAGGGCGGTCGACGCCTTCCTCGCGCTGCATGGCGCACCCAAACATCCGGCGGATACGCTTCGTGCCTCCGCCGGGCGCTGAAAACTCAACGAACACACGCATAGGGAAGGAACTTTAAGATGCGCGTTTATTACGACAGGGATGCCGACCTCAACCTCATCAAGTCCAAGAACGTCGCCATCATCGGCTACGGTTCGCAGGGCCGCGCTCATGCGCTGAACCTCAAGGATTCCGGCGCCAAGAACGTCGTGATTGCCCTGAAGGCCGGTTCGCCGACCGTCAAGAAGGCCGAAGCCGACGGCTTCAAGGTCATGACCGTCGCCGAGGCTGCCAAGTGGGCTGACCTGATGATGATGGCGACCCCGGACGAACTGCAGGCCGACATCTACAAGGCCGAGATCGCCGACAACATCCGTGACGGCGCAGCGATCGCCTTCGCCCACGGCCTCAACGTCCATTTCGGCCTGATCGAGCCGAAGGCATCCGTCGACGTCGTCATGATCGCGCCGAAGGGCCCCGGTCACACGGTTCGCGGCGAATACCAGAAGGGCGGCGGCGTTCCTTGCCTCGTTGCCATCCACCAGAACGCATCCGCCAACGCACTTGAACTAGCTCTCTCCTACGCCTGTGGCGTTGGCGGCGGCCGTTCGGGCATCATCGAAACCTCGTTCAAGGAAGAGTGCGAAACCGACCTCTTCGGCGAACAGGTCGTTCTCTGCGGCGGTCTGGTCGAGCTGATCCGCGCCGGCTTCGAGACGCTGGTCGAAGGTGGCTACGCGCCGGAAATGGCCTATTTCGAGTGCCTGCACGAAGTGAAGCTGATCGTCGACCTGATCTATGAAGGCGGCATCGCCAACATGAACTACTCGATCTCCAACACGGCGGAATGGGGCGAATACGTTACCGGCCCGCGCATCATCACTGCTGAAACCAAGGCCGAGATGAAGCGCGTCCTGACCGATATCCAGACCGGCAAGTTCACCTCGGACTGGATGCAGGAATATCGCGCCGGTGGCGCCCGCTTCAAGGGCATCCGCCGCAACAACGACAGCCACCAGATCGAGGAAGTCGGCACCAAGCTGCGCGCCATGATGCCCTGGATCGGCAAGAACAAGCTGGTCGACAAGGCCGTCAACTAAGCTTTTCGCCACTCTGGCGAAAGAGAAGGGCCGGGGCGCAAGCTCCGGCCTTTTGCGTTTCAGGGCGAGTGACGTGGGAGATTGCCAGCCGCGGGCGTCATTTGAAACCGAATGCCTGCGCCAGGTCATCGAGCTGCAATTCCGGGATTTCAAGATTGGTTTTGCAAGCGGCGAGCAGCCTTCGCCGGTGAATTCGGAGGAACCAATGTTGAAAGCGATTGCCACGGCGATGATCATGATTGCGGCCGGTACGGCCCAGGCAGGCGGCAACAAGGTGAACGTCATACCGGTCACGAAGACGGCCCATACCATTACCGGTCAGCCGATCGCATTGCCGCAGGAAGAGCCTGAAGTGACGGTTCTGATCTATGAAGTTCCTCCCGGCGCAGCCGTGCCGCAGAGCAGCGAAGCGGGGATCCGGTATGACTATGTACTCTCCGGGCACCTGCGCATTACCAACCCCGAGACCGGTGCGATATTCAATTTTTCTCAAGGCGATTTCGTTGTCGGCCGGCCCGGCCAGTGGCGCACTGCGGAAAATCCGGATGAAACGACGATGAAGCTTCTCGTTATCCGCCAGGCACCGTTCGACAAGACCGGCCGCAGGTGGCTGCGCACCGGAAACGGTTATTTCCTGATGCCCATGCCGGACTAACGCTCCGAAGTGCGGAAGCGGAAAGAGCCCAGCGGTCCGAATATGGTTATCGGCCGAGACCGGTCAGCCGATGTCATTTGAAACCACCCCCCGCTCTCAATTCCTATGGCTGGTGCTTATGTTCGACTTCACGGGCTCTGCATCGCGATCAACGCTGATGCCGATAGAGACCGCAGACAAATTCATGATGAAATGATTGCTGGAGCAGTGATTGCCATGACAGCGACTACAGCCAATGCGGAGCAGAATAAGCTGGTTATCACTCCGCTAGCCAAGACGACATCCACCATAACCGGTCAGGCGATTGTGCTTCCGCAGTCAAGTCCGGAGGTGACGGCTACGATCTACGAAATTCCGCCGAAGACGCGCATGCCTCCGCACAGGCATCCTCATCCGCGTTACGGCTATATGCTATCAGGCCAGTTGCGCGTGACGAATACCGATACCGGTCAGGTATCGGATTTCTCCGCAGGTGATTTCGTGGTGGAAGCGCTCCAGCAGTGGCATGTCGGGGAAAATCCGGGAGATGTTCCCCTGAGGCTTCTGGTGATAGACCAGGCGCCTGCCGGGACCAGTAATGTCGAGCCCAAGAGCTGACTGATACCAAAACCAGTTGATCCAACGCCTCATGACGACAGGGCGTTCGATGTGCCGCGCGAAAACTCCAGCGCGGCACGGGCAGATCAGGAAGCGGGCGGAACCACGCCCTTGGTCAGAATGAAGCAGCCGTAGAAGCGCGTCTCTCCCGTCGCGATAACGCAATAGGCCTGCTTTGCCTTTTCGTAGAACGCGAAGCGCTCAATCCCGTACATCCGCGCGGATTGACCTTCGGCAGCGTCGATTTCTGCCTGCACTTCGCGCTGGATCTCCGGGATCGTGTCGGGCTCGCCCATGATTTCCATCCGGCCCACGGATGGCTGTAGCGGTGTATCGAGGGGGAATACGGAAAGGACCGCCCGCATGGCGCGGCTGGCGGTTACATTGTCTATCCTGATCAGGCGGCCGAACGTGGTCTGGCGAGCAATCGAATCGGCCGGAAAGTTTGTGTCGGCAATCACGAGCGTGTCGCCGTGCCCCATCGATCTCAGCGCATAAAGAACATCGGCATTGAGCGTGGGGTCCAGGTTTTTCAGCATGCTATCCCTCCTCAGGTGCCGGGCGACAGCCCGGATGACTTTTGCTAGCATAAGCGGGGAAAGCCTTCGCTGACGAAATGTCGCGGGGACAAAAAAATCCGATACCGGCGATAGGTCAGTATTGCTGACCTGTCGAAACTTATGTAAAGCAAAACCAACAAAATTTGAAATAAGAGGAAACGTCCCGTGCTTGATTGGGAACATATCTTTGCAACGCGCTCCAGCCGCATGAAGGCGTCGGAGATCCGCGAACTCCTGAAGCTACTGGAACAGCCGGACATCATCTCGTTCGCCGGCGGCATTCCCGATCCTGCGCTGTTTCCTGCCGAAGCCTTCCAGCAGGCCTATGCCGACATCTTCTCCAGCGCCCAGGTAAACTCCGCTCTGCAGTATTCGGTCAGCGAAGGCTACAAGCCGCTGCGCGACTGGATCGTCGAGGACGTCGCCAAGATCGGCATCGACTGTACCGCCGACAACGTCTTCATCACCTCGGGCTCGCAGCAGGCACTCGATTATCTCGGGAAGCTGTTCCTGTCACCGAAGGACACCGCGCTTGTTACCTGGCCGACCTATCTCGGCGCGCTTTCGGCCTTCAATGCCTATGAGCCGAACTACGACCAGCTTTCGCTGAATGGCAATCGTACGCCCGCCGCTTACCGGGATACGGCCGCAAAGCTGGGCGGATCGGTCAAGTTTGCCTATCTGTCCGCGGACTTTTCCAACCCGACCGGCGAGACGATCGACCTCGCAGGCCGCGAAAAACTGCTGGAACTGGCCGATGAGCTGGATATCGCCATCCTCGAAGATGCGGCTTACCAGAACCTGCGCTTCAACGGCGAGGCGATCTCGCCGATAATGGCGCTCGACATTGCCCGCAACGGCGGTATCGAGAATACCCGCACGATCTACAGCGGCAGCTTCTCCAAAACGCTTGCACCGGGCCTGCGCGTCGGCTTCGTCATCGCTGCCATGCCGGTCATCCGCAAGCTGGTCCTGATGAAGCAGGCGGCCGACCTGCATTCCTCGACGATCAACCAGATCGCCGTCGAGCATGTCGCATCGCGCGGTTTTGCCGATCAGGTCGCCAAGATCAAGCGCGTCTATAGCGGCCGCCGCGACGCCATGCTCGCAGCGCTTCAGAAATACATGCCGAAGAACACGAGCTGGACGAAGCCGGAAGGCGGCATGTTCGTCTGGGTGACGCTGCCGGAAGGCATGGACGGCGCCGAGCTTCTGGCGAAGTCTCTGGCGACGGAAAAGGTCGCCTTCGTGCCGGGCAAGGCTTTCTATGCGGATGGCAGCAACGCCAACACGCTGCGGGTCAGCTTCTCCTGCGCAGACGATAAACTCATCGACGAGGGCATCAAGCGCCTCGGCAGGCTGATCGCCACCGCCTCGGTGGCCGAGCAGGAAAGCCTCCCCATCATCTGATCGAGAGTCATAAAAAGGGCGGAAATTCAGAGTTTCCGCCCTTTTTCTTATAATACTTACGTGTAGGTCAGATACTGTCACAGGAGTGTCGTTGACGTGTGTTTTTAGCGGTCATCTCCAACAGGATGGCCATCCATGAAAACGCTTCTGTCCACCTTTACCGCGCTGGTCGCGCTCGGTCTCTCCGGCATCGTCAACGCCGCCGACCTCGTCGTCTACACCAGCCAGCCGAATGCCGACGCCCAGGCGACGATCGATGGCTTCAAGGCCGCCAATCCAGGCGTCGACGTAGAATGGGTGCGCGACGGAACCCCGCAGATCATGGCAAAGCTGAATGCCGAGATTGCTGCCGGCAACCCGGTCGCCGACGTTCTCCTGATCGCCGACACGGTGACCTTCGAGCGCATGAAGCAGGCCGGTCAGCTGCTGGCCTACAAGTCGCCGGAAGCCAAGAATTTCGACGCCACACTGTATGACGCCGACGGCTACTATTATTCGACGAAGCTGATCACCACCGGCATCATGTACAACACCCAGGCCGCGATGAAGCCGGAAAGCTGGGCGGATCTCGCCAAGCCGGAGGCCAAGGGTCTCGTCACCATGCCAAGCCCGGTCGCTTCGGGTGCAGCCCTCATCCACGCACAGACGCTGGCGGCCGTGGACGGTCTCGGCTGGGATTACTACAAGCAGCTGAAGGACAATGGTGCGGTTGCTGCCGGCGGTAATGGTGGCGTCCTGAAGGCCGTCGCTTCGGGCGAAAAGGCCTACGGCGTCGTCGTCGACTACATGCCGATCCGCGAAAAGGCCAAGGGCGCTCCGGTCGAGTTCGTCTTCCCGAAGGAAGGCGTGTCTGCCGTCACCGAACCGGCCGCGATCCTGTCGTCGACCAAGCATCAGGACAATGCCAAGAAGTTCATCGACTATCTCCTGTCCGAAAACGGCCAGAAGATCGCCGCTGGCCTCGGCTACATCCCGGCACGCAACGGCATCGACCTGCCGGCAGGTTATCCGGCCCGCAGCGAGATCAAGGTCCTGCCGCTGAATGCCGCAGACGCGCTCAAGAACTCGGAAAAGGACGTCAAGACGTTCTCCGATATCTTCGGAACCAAGGGCTGATATAAAGCTCCATGTCCCGATCTCTCAATCGAGGAAACAGCCAGCCCCGCTGGCTGTTTTCCTTTGTCGTCGTGGTGATCTTCTTTCTGAGCGTATTGCCGCTCGGACGGCTCGCTGCGACCGGCATTTCCTCTGCCTTGCAGGGCGGCGCACGGGAACTGCTTTCCGATCCCGCCGTCTGGCAGGCGGTCTATGATACGCTGACCACGTCCTTCCTCGGCATGATCGCGGCCGTCATCCTCGGTGGCGGCTTCGCGCTGCTGCTAACGCTGTTCGACGTGCGCGGCAAGACGGCTCTCGGCTTCCTCTTCATGCTGCCGACGATGATCCCGCCGCAGGTAACGGCGCTGTCCTGGATCGGCATGACGGGCCCTTCCAGCGCGCTCCTGAAGGCTATCGGCATGGCACCGCCGCTCGGCTCGCCGCAGCCGCTCTATTCGATCGGCGGCATCGCGCTGCTTTATGGCGTGCAGAACGCACCTCTCGTCTTCCTGTCGCTGCGCGCCGGCCTTCTGGCGCTGCCCCGCGATGGCGTCGAGGCGGCACGGCTGTCCGGCGCTTCGTCCTGGCAGGTGCTGAAGGACATCATTCTTCCGTTGTCTCTACCCGGTTTTGTCGCCGGCGCGGCGATTGCCTTCGTTTCCTGCGTCGGCAATTTCGGTATTCCCGCAATCCTCGGCATCCCGGCTTCGATCTACACGCTGCCGACCCTCATCTACACAAAATTCGCCGCCTTCGGCCCCGGCACATTCGCCGATGTCTCGCTGCTCTCCGGCCTCATCGCCATCCTCTCGGTCATCGGCCTGACGGTCGAGGAACGGGTTCTGCGCGGCCGCGATTATCGCGTCATCGGACTGTCGGGTCAGGTCGCGATGTTCCGCCTCGGCAATTGGCGTCTGGTTGGCGAGTTTGTTCTCTGGCTTGCAATCTTCGTGACGCTGGTCATGCCGCTGACGGCACTCGTGGCAAGCTCGCTGGCGCCCGCCTATGGCGTTCCGCTGACGCCTGCGACCGCAACACTCGATGCCTATCGAGAAGTGCTGTTCCGGCAGGCGATCACCCGCACGGCCTTCTTCAATTCCATATTCCTTTCGCTGGCGACCGCCCTCGGTCTCCTCGTGGTGACAGTGCTGACGGGCTATTATCTCGTCCGCTCGAAAAGTCGTCTGGCGCCGGTCCTCTCGGCCTTGGCGGAGATCCCTTATGCCCTGCCGGGCATCGTTCTGGCGGTCGCTCTGATCCTCGTCTTCGCCGCACCCATCTCGATCATCGGCATTTCCATCTACGGCACGATCTGGATCATCCTGCTTGCCTATTTCTCCAGCTTCTTCGCCGTCAGCCTGAAGCCGGTAGTGAGCGCGTTCCGGCAGCTCGATCCGTCGCTGGAAGAGGCCGCGCGCCTCTCCGGTGCAGGCTTCGGACGCCGACTGACGGATATCGTCGTGCCTCTCGTGGCACCGGCGGCCGGCGCGTCCGTCATTCTCGTCTTTCTCATTGCCTGCAACGAGCTCACCGTCTCGGCCATTCTCTGGTCGGCCGGCACGCAGACGCTCGGTGTGGCGATCTACAATCTCGATGACAGCGGCAGCTTCAACCTCGCTGCAGCACTGTCCGTCCTCGTCGTGATCATGGTGATCGCGATGATGCTGGTGCTGGAACTGATGGCGAAAAGACTGCCGAAAGGTGTGGTACCGTGGCGAAGCTGATCCTCAACCGCCTTTCCAAGGCGTTCGAAACCGGTGGCCGTCCGGCCGTCAACGACGTGTCGCTGGAAGTGCGTGATGGCGGTTTTCTGGCCCTGCTCGGACCATCCGGCTGCGGCAAGACGACGGTGCTCAGGATGATCGCCGGTTTCGAGCAACCGACCGACGGTTCCATATTGCTCGGCGACCGGGTGCTGGCCGATGCTGGCGAGATGGTGGCGCCGGAGCATCGCAACATGGCGATGGTGTTCCAGTCCTATGCCCTGTGGCCGCATATGAGTGTCGCCGACAATGTCGGTTATCCGCTGAAGGTGCGCGGTGTCACCGGTGAGAGACGTACAAGCAAGATTCGCGAAGCGCTCGCCGCGGTGCGTCTCGAGGACTATGCCGATCGCCGGCCCGCAGATCTTTCCGGCGGCCAGCGGCAGCGCGTCGCGCTCGCCCGCTGCCTAGTTACCGAGCCGGACGTGGTCCTCCTCGATGAACCGCTCGCCAATCTCGACCGGCATCTACGCCAGGAGATGGAAGAGACGTTCCGCGAGTTCCATGCCCGGTCCGGCGCGACAATGATCTATGTTACCCATGATCAGGCCGAGGCCATGGCGCTCGCGACAGACGTCGCGGTAATGTCCGAAGGTCGGCTGCTGCAGGTGGCGAGCCCGCAGGAAATCTATGCGCGGCCGGAAGGCCGGCTGGTCGGCGGGCTGGTGGGGCAGGGGGCAATCCTCACCTGGCCGGCCGCGTCCGTGAACGAGCGGCTACTCGACTGGGCGACGCTGCAGCAGCTTCTCAGCCTGTCGCATGGTACAGATTGTGCCGATATCCTCGTCCGCCCACAGGACGTCGAGATCGGTGTGGAAGGCATGCCGGCGACCGTGACATCTGTCCTGTTCGAAGGCGAGCGATATTCCCTGAAGCTGACGCTGGGGGACGATCAGGTGCTGCGCGCCTTCTCTCGCCGGCCGGTCAAGGTCGGGGACGCGGTGTCGGTCGTTATCCGCTCGGCATGGCGGCTTTGATCGTATAGCCTTCCGATTTTTGCGATGGATATTTGATGACAGATAACGATAGCCACGGCCTCGATGATTTTCGCGACTGGCCGGAAGAGGGGCGCGTTTTCCCGGCGTCCTCCGCCAACATCCAGGTTCTGGATGGCCCTCATCCCTTCTGCCTTTCCGACGCCGACGAGATCGCGGCCAACTGGCAGCGCGAGGTGACGGCCAATCCGGCACTTTTCGATGGGCAGATGGTCTTTCACCGGCAGCTTCGCGTGAGCGGGGGCGCGATAGAGGGCGAGGCGCATGTCGTGCCCTATTCCGCCTTCCTTTGGTGGCGTCGCAAGGCCGATCGCCGTGGTGGCGTGCATCTTTTCTGCTATCCGGTTCTCGTCAGCGCCGACGGGGCTCTCATAGCCGTGACGATGGGCAGCCACACCGCCAATCCGGGTCAGGTCTATTTCGCCGCCGGTTCGCTCGAACCCGTGGACATCGTCGACGGGCGCTGTGACATGGAGGAGAACATGCGACGCGAGGTGCGAGAGGAAACGGGCCTTGATCTGTTGACATGCCGCAGCGACGCGGGCTTTCACGCGGTGCGGCTCGATCGGACGATCGCGCTTTGCAAGCTCTATTATTTTGAAGAGACCGCCGAACAGATCGTCGCCAGCATCGAAGCCCATATGGAGGTCGCCGAGGACGACGAGATCGCGGGCGCCGTCATCATCCGCTCCGCCGATCCGTCCGCCTACCGGTACAATGCGGCAATGCTGCCGGTCATCGATTGGTATTTCGCAACCGTACGAACCTGATCGGTTGCCTTGCGCCAGGGCCTTCGGTCGGGCAGGGTGCTGCTCGGACTTGAACGGGAGGATCCAGGTGCCGAGACGTTATGCCATCTATGATGTTTTCACCGACCGGCGACTTGCCGGCAATCCGCTTGCCGTAATCTTCGATACCGACGATCTTTCAGACCAGGCGATGCAGGCGATCGCGCGCGAAATGAACCTGTCGGAAACGGTTTTTCTCCTGCCGCCGGAATCAAGCGGCCATGCAGCACGGATCCGCATTTTCACGCCGGCGAAAGAATTGCCGTTCGCAGGCCATCCGACCGTTGGCGCCGCGATCGCCCTTGCAGAGCAGGAGCATGATGTCGGCACCATCGATATCGATGTCGTCAGCGTTCTGGAGGAGCAGGTCGGTCCGGTTCGCTGTGCGATCAAGATGCGGCGAGGCGGGGCGACCTTTGCCGAATTCGAACTGCCGAAGACGCCGAGATGCATCGACATACCGCTGGATCGCAACGGGATCGCGGATGCGCTGACCCTGAAATCGACCGACATGGCGTTTGAAAACCATGTGCTTTCGATCTGGAGTGCCGGCGTACCTTTCCTGCTTATTCCTCTGCGCAATCTCTCCACGGTGCAGAATCTGGAATTCGAGGCGACCCTCTGGGAGCGCGTGGCACCCTTCGTCGATGGTGCGCTTGCCTCGGCATATGTCTACTGTCGTGGAGGAGTTCACCACCAGGCCAAGTTCCACGCACGCATGTTTTCGCCGGAAATGGGGATATCCGAGGATCCGGCAACCGGTGCGGCGGTCGCGGCCCTGGCAGGCGCGATCCAGAAATTCGATGCATTGCCGGATGGCCATCATCCGCTTGTCGTGGAGCAGGGCGTCGAGATGGCGCGACCTTCCTTCATCCATCTTCATATCGATTCCGCCGGGGGCGAGATCGCCAGAGCGCGGATCGGCGGCCAGGCGATAAAGGTCGCCGAAGGCACGCTCGCCGTCTAGCATCGGGGAAGAACCAGCCGCAACAGCTTGAAAGCACTGAAATATAAGGCGTCTGAATGTCCTCGGCCTGGTGTTTTCAGCGCATGAGGCGGCTGGGTTTTTCCACATCCAGAATTTTTTTGAGCACTTGCACAAAGAATTTCATTTTGGTCGCTAGACAAGCCGAACTTTCCCCATTATACGCCCCTTCACACCACCGGCGCACACCAAACGCCAGACTGGTTCGGGTGATTAGCTCAGTTGGTAGAGCAGCTGACTCTTAATCAGCGGGTCGTAGGTTCGAGCCCTACATCACCCACCAAACTTCCTTATAGATATCAATGGCTTCTGCCTCGGCAGAAGATCAAAATTGCGGTCACAAAGGCCTCACTGATGAGCTCCCGCCGGACGTAATGGTTCGATAGGCTTTTCAGGCTCATCCCGCTTCTGTCAGAGACGTCTTCGGGGCATCATTCGCATTTCACAATCGGAGACTATGCTATGCGCCATAGAGGTCTCTCATGTCGAATCGAGCCAATGTCACTGCACGACGCCTCATGGATGCGTGCGAAACGCTGCTATGCGAAGCAGATGCGCTTGAAGAGCTGACGGCGCGAAAAATCGCCGTGCAGGCCCAGGCGACGCCGTCGGCCATTGCCTATCATTTCGGCTCGCAGGAAGAGCTGATCACCGCGGTGGCGGAGCGCGTCTATCGCCGTCTGAATGCGGAGCGTCTCACCCTTTTGCAGAAGGCTGTCGATCGGCGGGCTCCGAAACCGCCGGAACTGGAAGAGGTCATTGCGGCGCTTGTCGGTCCTTCCATCCGCTGGGCGACCGATCCCAATTCCAGCTATCCGGTTCTCGCTCATTTTACTTCCATGGCACACACGCATCGTGACGGCGCATCTCATTATCGGCGGATCATCGAGGATGTGGAGCATCACCGGGTCTTCATCCCGCAACTCAGGCGGATCGCGCCCTGGCTGGACGACGTTGAGATCGGCTGGCGCATGAACTGCGCGCTCGGTATCCGCTCGCAGGTCACACGTAGCCGGCATCGCACCGAGCTTCTGACCAATTACGGCATGGATCTCGACGATGCTGACCTTGTCATTGCGCGCATGGTGGATGTTATCGCGCCGATGTTTCGCCGCGGCTGCTGACGATCTTTGCCTCTGTGGATTTCGAACAGCATTCGAAATCCGTCACGTCCGCGAAACACATCGCTTCTAACGCTCCAGACTATCAACACGTCATGGAGAGATCCGGTGCGCCGCGAAACCACTTTCATCCATATGACCGATCTGCATATCGGTACTGCCGATGACGATCACCTGCACAGCGACACGACCGAGACGCTGCACAAGGTGCTCGATCTCGTTGCCACGGTGACGCCGAAGCCGCAATTCGTCATCGCCAGCGGCGACCTGACCAATGCAGGCGATGCCGACAGTTTTCGCCGGCTGAAGGAGATCATGGATGCCCGCATCGACGTGCCGGTCATCTATGCGCTCGGCAACCACGATACCCGCCCCGGCTTTTACGAGGGCATGGGGGTGGCGACGGATGATCCGGACGCGCCTTACGACCACGACAAGGTCATCGACGGCATCCACATCATCACGATTGATTCCTCCACGCCCGGCCTGATCGGCGGCACGATCGATCCCGAACAGTTCGACTGGCTGGCCACGACGCTCGACACGCATCCGGACCTGCCGAAACTGATCGTCGTGCATCACCCGCCGGCATTGGGTGAAGAGCCCGACGTCACGCATTGGCGGACGATTCATTTCCCGCAGTCGGAGCGGTTCCGCACGCTTCTTGCCGGCCGCAACATCATCGGCATCATCAGCGGCCATATCCATCACGACCGCGTTTCCGTCTGGCACGGCATTCCGGTGGTCGTCGGTACCGGTCAGCATGCGGCAACCGACATTCTACGCACCGATATCCTGCGCATGGTGCGCGGCGCCTCCTTCGGCATCGGCACCATCCGGCCGTCCGGTCTGACCATGGCCTTCGTGCCGCTGCCGTCCGATCGCGCCGAACTCAACACCTATCCGCTCGAAATGCTTTTGGCGCGGGCGATGCCCGTCGCCGCCGAATAATCCTGTCCGGAGAACAGACATGCTGCGCAGAACCACGCTCAAGCTGACGGCCGCCTTCACCGCCGCATCGCTGCTGCCCTTCGGCGCCTTTGCCGAAATGCCGGCTGCGGTCGACAAGCCGATCACCATCACCTTTTACAACTACAATCTCGCCTCCGCGAGCGCCGGTGCCGATGCGACCAAGGAATTGATCGCCGGTTTCGAGAAGAAGTTTCCCAATATCAAGGTGGAGCCGGTTGCCGTTCCCTCGAACGAGATCATGTCGCGGGTGCAGGCGGATATCGTCGCCGGCCAGCAGCCGGATGTCGCCCAGCTCGTCTTCCGCGACCTGATCTACATCGCCAACGATCTCGGCGCCAATGCGCTGGAAGACATGGTGAGCGCGGATGAGCTGAAGACCCATTTCACCGGCATGCTGCCGCAGGGGCTGGAACTCGGCAAGGTTGACGGCAAGACCTATGGTCTCGCCTATACGTTCTCGACGCCGATCCTCTATTACAATGCCGACCTGTTCAAGCAGGCGGGCCTCGACCCCGATCAGGCTCCGAAGACCTGGGATGATGTCGCGCTCGCCGGCAAGGCGATCAAGGACAAGACCGGCAAGAACGGCTTCTTCCCCGGCGCCTACGGCCCGGTCGACGGTACATTCGTCTATCAGGCGATCGTCATGTCGAACGGTGGCAAGGTGCGTGACGGCGACACGCTGACCTTTGCCGGCAGCAATGCCGCCGACGCTGTGAAGATGCTGCGCGAAATGGTCGACAGCGGCGCTCATGCGAAGATCGACCCGGCAAGCGCCGGCGACACGTTCGCCGCCGGCAATATGGGCATGTTCCTCTATACGAGCGCGCTTCTATCCAGCATCAAGAAATCGGCTGCCGGCAAGTTCGACCTCCGGCTGGCGCCGATGCCGTCCTTCGGTGAAAAGCCGACCGCGCCGACCAATTCCGGCAGCGCTCTCTTCGTCTTCAGCCAGGACCCCGAAAAGCAGCGGGCCTCCTATGAGCTGCTCAAATACCTGACGAGCAAGGAAGCCTACACGATCATCACCAGCAAGATCGGCTACCTGCCGCTGCGGCTCGATATCGTCGACGACCCGGCCTATCTCGGCCAGTGGGTCAAGGACAACCCGATGTTTCGCGCCAATCTCAAGCAGCTGGACCACTTGACCGCCAATATCGCTTTCCCCGGCCCCAACTACCGGCAGGTGGAAAAGATGATGATGGATTCGGTGCGCGAAGCGATCTTCGGCAGCGGCGATCCGGTCGCAACGCTGAAGGCTGCCCAGGAGCAGGGCCAGGAACTGATGCCATAAAGTGGGTTTCTGCCAGAACTCACGAGGACGATGACGGGCGGGTTTCGCGCTTGCCGCCCGTCATCACACAATCGAAGGGCTCATGCCGATGACCGACATTCAGGCCGATCTCGCCGGGCCGCTCGTGAAAACGGCACCCGTTGCGAGGATCAGATACCAGCGGGAAAAGATCTCGATCGCCCCCTGGATCTATCTCGCGCCGGCGCTCGTGCTGCTGATGGTCTGGACCTATATCCCGCTGATCGAGGCCTTCAAGCTGTCCTTCTATCAATGGAACATGCTGCCGACCGCGCCTCAGCGCTATGTCGGCCTGAAGAACTACGAGCGCCTGCTGGCCCTGCCGGAAATGCGCAATGCGCTCTGGAACACGCTCTACTACATCCTCGGCCTTTTCCCGCTGTCCGTTATCCTGCCGCTTTTCGTGGCGATCTGGACACAGGATCTGACCGGCCGCGCGCGGATGATCTACCGCGCCATGATCTTCGTGCCGATGATCGTCGCTCCCGTCGTCGCCGCCATCCTCTGGCGCTGGCTCCTGAACGAAGACCAGGGGCTGATCACGCTCGGGCTGGAATGGCTCGGTTTCGATCGCATCGGCTTCCTCACCGATCCGAATTATGCGCTGGCGACGCTCACCTGGATTACCGGCTGGAAGCTGATCGGTTTTTCGACGCTCCTGTTTTCCGCCGCCAATGCCGGCATCAACCCGTCCTATATCGAGGCGGCGCGCATCGACGGCGCCAGCCGCTGGGCAATCATCCGTGATATCCGCCTGCCGCTCCTGTCGCCGACCATCCTGCTGCTGTCGATGATGACGATCCTCTTCGGCGCGCAGTGGAGCTTTGCCTATATCAACGTTCTGACCAATGGCGGCCCGCTAAAATCCACCACCAACATCTTCTACCTGCTGTGGGAATACGGTTTCGAGACCATGTCCGCCGGATGGAGCTCGGCGGCCGGCATGATCGCGTTTGCAGGGTTTGCGCTGCTCGCCGCCGTCTGCATGGGGCTGACAAAGAGGTTCGCGGTCTATGACGACTGATACTTCCCGCGATCATTCCCCGTCAGGCGTTTCCTCCGGCAGTGGTGCCCTGCGCAAGGTGGCCGTCCACGGCGTGATGATCTTCCTGTCGCTCGTGTCGATCTTCCCGATCTACTGGATGATCGTCACCTCGCTTCGGCCGGAGAACGAGATTTTTTCGACCACACTCTGGCCATCGGACCCGACGCTCGAAAACTACGTCTTCGTGCTGACCCGCGTGCCGATGCTGCAGATGCTGGCCAACACCACCATCGTTGCTGCCGCGACGGCGGCGCTGCAGGTGGTCACCGGCCTTTTCGCCGCCTATGCGCTGGTGCGCTGGCGCATGCGGCTTGCCGGCGTCGTGCATGGCTTGATCGCGCTCTCCTGGCTGGTGCCGTTCCAGGTGACGATGATCCCGAACTACGTACTCGCCTCGCGGCTGGGTCTGCTCGACACGCTGACGGGCCTGATTGTGCCCAACGCCGCGCATGCCTTCGCCATCCTGCTGCTCTATCACGGCATGCGCTCCTTTCCGGTCGAGATCCTGGAAGCGGCGCGCATCGACGGTGCGAAAAGCTGGAAGATCCTCTGGCAGATCATCACGCCCAATATGGGCGCACCGATCGCCTCGCTCTCGATCATCGCCTTCATCTCTGCCTGGAACGAATATTTCTGGCCGCTGCTTCTGTCGCGCAAGCCGGAAAACTCCGTCGTCCAGATCGGTCTGCAGATGTTCATGACCCAGGAGGGCAATCTCTGGGGGCCGCTGATGGCGGCCGCAGCACTCGCCAGCCTGCCGATCCTCGTCATCTACCTCTTGCTGCAGCGCCACGTCATCGAATCCTTCATGAAATCCGGAATCCGTTGAATATGTTAGCTTATGACCGTCTGATCGCGCTCGATGGCGCCCATAACGTGCGCGACCTCGGCGGCTACAGGACCCGCGACGGAGGCCTGACCCGCTGGCATTCGATCTTCAGGGGCGACGCTCTGCATGCTCTAAGCGAGGCCGATATGGCGGTCCTTCGCGACCATGACCTTTCGACCGTGATCGACCTGCGCAATGCGGCGGAAATCGCCTCGGAAGCAAACCCTTTCGATGGACACGCGCAGGTGCACTACATCAACACGTCGGTGTTTTCCGCGCTCGCACCGGTCGAGATGATGGCTGCGGACTATGCCGCCTTCGACATGGGCGACCGCTACTGCCAGGCGCTCGACAAATGCCAGGCATCTATCGCCGAAGTGCTGGGTACGATCGCCGCGGCACCGGAAGGAGCGGTGCTCTTTCACTGCAGCGCCGGCAAGGATCGCACCGGCATCATCGCGGCTCTGCTGCTGGCCAATGCCGGCGTCAACGAGACGACGATCATCGAGGATTATGCTTTGACCGGAACGATTTCCGGGCCGCTGATCGCCAATCTCCGCACACGGGCGCTGGCACGCGGCATCCCCGGCGAGCTCGCCGATATCGTCCTTGCCTCCGCTCCCCACAGCATGGCTCGCGCATTGGCGCATCTCGACGACGCCCATGGCGGCGTCCATCGCTACATGACGCGGATCGGGCTGAGTGTCGACGAGATCGAAAGCCTGAAGCGCCGATTGCTTGCCTGAGGTCGCATTGGCGCTGGCCGAAGTAGGCGGGGCGCGCGATACGCGCCGCCGGTTCTCAGATCATGCCCAGTTCCCGCTTCACGATCTTCGTGCCTTCCGCCAGCGCGCGGATCTTGCCGTAGGCGATATGGCGCGGCAGGAACCACATACCGCAATCGGTCGAAGGATGCAGACGCTCGGACGGAACGACCTTCAACGCGGCGCGCAGCCGTGCCGCCACATGCTCCGGCGTTTCGATCTCGCGGCTGCCGAGATTGACGAGCCCGATCAGCACATGCTTGTCGCCGGTATGCGTCAGCAATTCGGGGCCATGTCCCGGCTGTTCGTATTCCAGGCTCATGCCCTGGACGGGCGAGGCGGCGATGATTTCGGCGACTTCGTGATAGGTCGGATTGGCGGTCTTGGATTCGGCATAGAGCGAATAGCCGTAGCAGGCATGCACGATGACCGGCGTCGACAGATCCTCTACCAGCCGGGCCAGCAGCTCGACGCCGAATTCCCTGGCGCGGGAGAGTTTGAAATGGAAGGCCGGCTCGTCGATCTGGATAACGGCCGGGCCGAGCTTTTCAAGCGCCAGCATTTCCCGGTTGATGGCAGCGGCGAGCGCCATCGCGGCTTCGCGCGGATTGCCATAATGATGGTCAGCCAGCCGGTCGAGCAGGGTGAGCGGGCCGACGACATTCACCTTCACCGGCCTTCGGGCGTGCGCGATCAGGAACTGCAGATGTTCCGCGGCGCTGGACCGAACCCATTCGATCGGTCCGACAATCTTCGGGTTGAGCTGGAAATGCTCCATCAGTTCGGTGACGTCGGCATTGCGCTTGCGCGTCTCAACCTCCGAGACATAGGCCTGCTTTTCGGTGTCCATGATGTCGATACCTGACAGGCCGGCGAGGAAATGCCGGATATAGGCGACACGCTGCGCCTCGCCGTCGGTGACGATGTCGAGGCCGGCGCGTTCCTGTTCGTAGATTGCGAGCAATGCCGCATCCTGCTTCGCTTCTTCCAGAATTTCCGCTTCGGGCCGCCACCAGCTGCCGTCGAGATGGTGGATGCGTTCATGGCGGCCGAGCCAATGGGGCTTGGCATAGGAACCGACGATCTGGGTGGAGAGCGGGCGCAGCATTGGTCTGTCCTCTGTAAGAAAATGGAGCAAGGGACCGCCGCACCCTGCGGCGATCTCTGCGTGAAGCGTTGTTACTTGGCTGCCGGCATCTGGGCGCGGACCTCGGTGGTCATGTCCTTCAGCGCCTCTTCCGGGGTGACGTTCTGCTGCAGCAGGCGATCGACATTGTCGCGAATGGTGCGGACGATCTTGACGCTGTTGTCGCCGGGGAAAACGACCCAGGGCATGCCGTCCGGGACCTGGGCGACATCGGGCGCGCGCAGCGGATTCTTCTCGAAGTACGCCTTGACCGAGGGGATTTTATAGGCCGCCGAATTGACCGGCGGATAGCCCTTGCCGTCGACGAGAATGGCCTGACCCTTGGGGCCGGTGGCGAAGCGGATGAAATCGAAGGCGATCCTCTGCTTTTCAACATCCTTGGAGAGAATGACGGCAGCCGCGCCGCCAACCGGGGTGCCGCGTGATTTTTCCGGATCGATGGCCGGGAAGACGCCGGTGCAGAACTCGAAATCCTTGCCGACCTGACCGCTGAGCAGCGAGAGATATTCGGCGGCGTTGACGAACATGCCGACGCGACCGGTGGCAAAGCTCTGCGGCGCCGACGTAGACGTATAGGTCTGCTGCTGCATGCCGCTCGCCTTCACGAAGGCGTCGATCGCCTGCATGACCTTGAGCCCGGTCTCGTTGTCGAAGCCGATGTCCTTGCCGTCCTTGGTGAGAATGTCGCCGCCGGCGCTGTAGACCAGCGACTGGAACTGCCAGTCGTCATTGGTGGTGATCATGCCGCCCCAGATCTGCGGGTCGAGCGCGTGGATGCGGGCGGCGAGATCCGTATAGCCCTTCCAGTCGGTCGGCAGGTTCTTGCAGTCGCCGCCTGCCTTGCGGACCAGTTCGCCATTGGCGATCAGGATCGGCGTACCGGTCAAAAAGGGCAGGCCGTAGACGTCGCCATCCATCGTTACGAGGTTCATCGCGGCCGGGATATAGCCCTGCGCCTCGAAGGCCGGCTGGCCCTCGTTCAGCTTGGAGAGATTGGCGACGAGGCCGCGCTTCACCAGGTCGGGATACTGGTTGTAACTGGAAAAATGCACGTCCGGCAGCTGGTTGACCATGGACTGGCGGATGATCGCCTCCTGGCCTTCCTCGTAATTGTTGCTGGGGACGCGCAACTTGACCGTTACATCGGGATGCTCGGCCATGAAGGCATCGGCGATGCCCTGATAGACCTTGGTGCGGCCGCCGAAGGCGTAATCAACGACGATCTCGGTCTTGGCGAAGGCCGAGGCGGCGCTGGTGGACAGGGTGAGGGCAAGGGCAGTGATCAGTTTCAAGGATGTTTTCGACATGGCTCAAGTCCTGGGTTCGAGGGCTTATCGGATGCTGGTGAGGCCGCGCACGAAGGTTCGCTGTGCAAGCAGGAATGCGAGGATGAGCGGTGCACTGATTACAGTGGCCGCCGCCATCAGCGCGCCGAAATCCGAACCGCTCTCCTGGTTGCGGAAGAAGACGACGCCGAGCGGCGGGGTGGCCATGGCGGGATCGGTGACGACGACCAGCGGCCAGTAGAGATCGTTCCAGTGCGCGACCATGGAAAACACTGCAAAGGCACCGATCGCTGGCCGCGCCGAGGGCAGCACGATGCGCCAGGCAATTTCGAACTCGCCGAAATTGTCGAGCCGGGCCGCCTCTATCACCTCCTGCGGAAAATGCAGGAAATGCTGGCGCAGCAGGAAAATGGCGAACGCGGAGATGATGAAGGGCAGAACGAGGCTGGCATAGGTATCGAGCAGGCCCGCATGGGCAAAGCCGAGATAGAGGAACAGCGACGGAACCTGGATCGGCACCAGCAGACTGATCAGGATCAGCGAAAAGAACAGGCTGCGGCCACGGAACGGGATTCTGGCCAGCGCATAGGCCGCCGGCACGGCGATCAGCACCTGCAGCACGACGATCGCGCTGCAGACGACGATGCCGTTGACGAGGAAGCGCAGCATCGGCGTGTCGGAAAAGACGCGGCCGTAGTTTTCGGCCCCGCCCCATTGTTCGGGAAGGATATGCAGGCCGAACCGGAAGATTTCCTGCGGCGGCTTCAGCGATGTCAGCGCCATCCACAGGAAAGGCAGCAGCATGACAAGCGCCCCGAGCATCAGCACGGCATGGGATGCGATACTTGACACGAGACTGGAGGAGCTGCGCCGTCTCATCGGTTCGCCTCCCGCTGGCCGCCGAAGCGGGCCTGAGCCAGTGCGATAAGTGCCGTGACGGCAAGGAAGACGACAATCAGGGCCGCGGCATAGCCGATGTTGAAATACTGAAACGCCTGCACGTAGATCGAATAGAGAAGAACTTCCGTCGCTCCCTCCGGCCGCCCCTGCGTAATGACGGCGGCGACTTCGAAAACCCTCACGGCGCGGATCATCGTGATGATGACGACGAAGAATGTCGTCGGGCCGAGCATAGGCCAGGTCACCATGCGGAACCGGTCCCAGCCGCTTTCGGCGCCGTCGACGGCTGAGGCGTCATAGAGGTCGCGTGGGATCGCGGAGAGACCCGCCATGAACAGCACCATGTTGAACCCGGTCAGTTCCCAGATGCCGATTGCCGCCATGGAATAGAGTGCCGTCTGCGGATTGCCGAGAAAATTTACCGAGGGCAGGCCGAGGGCAGCGAGGATCTGATTGAACAGCCCGACGGAGGGGTTCATCAGGAATTCCCAGACGATCGCCATGGCGATGAAGGTGGATGCGACGGGCAGGAAATAGGCGACGCGATAGAACGGCTTCAGCCAGCCGCGGCTCTCGATGAGCAACGCTGCGCCGAGCCCGAGCCCGACCGAGCCGGGAACGACGATCAGCGTATAGGTGGCGGTGTTGGCCACGCTCTGCCAGAAGCGTGGATCGTTCCAGAGCGCTGCGTAATTGTCGAAACCGGCAAAGCCGATCGCCTGCGTGCCGAGCCTATAGTCGGTGAGCGAAAAGCCGGCCGTCGCCAGCACAGGCAGGACGACGAGCAGGACGAGCAGCAATATGGCCGGTGCGGCGAGCATCAGGCCGACCCGCGCCTCAGCCCGTTTCTGAGCGGAAAGCGGCGTCATGATGCAGCCTTCGTTTTTACGGGCGCGTCTTGTCCCAGTCGCGCGCTGCCGGCTTCATCGAACACCAGGAGCTTTTGCGGGTCGAGTTTCAGGCCGACCTTGTCCCCGAGACGTCTCCGGGCTGCTGTCTCGTAACTTTCCCGGACGATGATCGGCTCGTCTGCGCCGGGCAGAGCGAGATGCATCAGAATGTCCGAGCCGAGATTTTCCATGTGCTGGATCGTGCCGGTGAGCCGCGCATCATCGGCACTGCAGATCAGCGCATCATGCGGACGGAAGGCGACTTGGACCCTGCTACCGGCAGATGATGGAACCTTGAAGTCGACCGCGTGACCGAGCAGCGTCGGACGGCCGGTGCTGTCGACCTCGCCCGGCAACACGTTGATCCGTGGGCTGCCGATGAAGCGGGCGACACGCAGGTCGGCGGGATCGTGATAGACCTCGGACGGCGTGCCGATCTGAAGGACCCGGCCTTCCATGATGACCGCGATCCGGTCGGACATCGTCATCGCCTCCGCCTGATCATGGGTGACGTAGAGGAAGGTCGCGCCGAGCCTTCGTTGCAGGGCCGAGATCTCGGCCCGCACCGTGTCGCGAAGCTTGGCGTCGAGATTGGAGAGGGGCTCGTCCATCAGGAAGGCCTTGGGATGGCGGACGATGGCATGGCCGAGCGCGACGCGCTGCCGCTGGCCGCCGGACAGTTGCGCCGGCTTGCGCTGAAGCAGGGCCGTTATCCCGAGCATGGCCGCGGTGGCCTCGATCTCCCGGCGGAATTCCGCCTCCTTGCGCCGCGCCTCGGGCAGCAGCCGGGCAAGGCCGAAGCCGCGCTGCAACTGCGTCAGCGATCGCTGCCGCAGCGGAGCGGCCATGTTGTCGTAGACCGAGAGATGCGGATAGAGCGCATAGGACTGGAACACCATGGCAACGTCCCGGCGTCCCGGACGCTCGGCATCGACTGAACGGCCGCCGATCTCGATCGCACCGCCATCCTGATCCTCGAGGCCGGCGATGATCCGCAAGAGGGTGGATTTGCCGCAGCCGGACGGGCCGACCAGCGAGAGGAACTCGCCGTCCCGGATGTCGAGCGACACATTGCGCAGGATCGGCTGGCCCGAAAATCCCTTGCTGATGTCCCTGACGGTGATGGATGCCATGTCGATAAATGCCCGCAGCCTGTTTCGAAATCACTACGACCATAGGCAGGCAGAGATGGCCAAGACAGAGCCACTGCCGGCGGGCTCACCCGGCCACTTGTCACAATTCGGTCGCGCAACGGTTCGGTGTCGCAGCCATGCCGCAGCGGCTAGAGCGCGTCGCTGCCGTGGGCGCCGATGGCCACACCGTCCGTATCGAAGAACAGGATGCTTTCCGGCCGGATTCCGAGCTCCACGGCGTCATCGGTTCCGGCCCGCTCGGTCGTCCAGACGAGCTCGTCGCTCAGATGCCGTCCCGCGAGTGCCGAAAGCTTTGCCGCGTCTGCCGAGCCTGCTTCGCTGCGGAAATGGACGTTCTGGGAATTGCCGACGATTTCCCGGCGGATGACCTTTCCGCGCAGGACGAAATGATCCCGGTCGAGATCACAGGTGGGCCGAAGCATTTCCGGCCGCAATCCGACATAGATCTGCTCGCGGCCGGCAAGTGCTGTCCGGCATTCGCCCGGCAGATCGGCGAGCGGCAGCGATGCCTGCCCGATCTCGACCCTGTCATCGACGATGCGGCCGGCGAGAAAATTCGGCGGTGCAGTACCCAGAAAGGCGGCGGCGAAGATGTTTGCCGGGCGCTCGTAAATCTCTTGCGGCGGACCGACCTGCTGGACTTCGCCGTTGCGCATAATCACCAGACGGTCGGCCAGCGTCTGTGCCTCGACCTGGTCGTGGGTTACGTAGATCATCGTCGTGCCGAGACGCCGCTGCAGGTCGCGGATCTCGCCGCGCACATGGGTGCGAAGCGCGGCATCGAGATTGGACAGCGGCTCGTCGAGCAGGAAGAGGTCGGGCTCGCGGATGATCGCCCGGCCCATCGCGACGCGCTGCTTCTGGCCGCCGGAAAGCTGCGATGGCCGGCGATCCAGCAGCTCGTCCAGTCGCAGCTGCCGGGCCACGGCGGAAACTTTCAGGACGATATCGGCCGCACGCAGTTTCTGGCGGCGCAGGGGGTAGGCCAGATTTTCGCGCACGCTCAGATGCGGATAGAGCGCGTAGTTCTGGAACACCATGGCAATGCGTCGGTGGCGGGGCTCGACATTGGTAATATCCCGTTCGCCGAGCAGGATCTGGCCATCATCGAGTTTCTCCAGCCCGGCGATGAGTTTCAGGAGTGTGGATTTTCCGCAGCCGGACGGGCCGACGAGAACGACCAGCTCGCCGGCCTGGGCGACGAGATCGAACGGTTTCAGCACCGCGCTGCCGGCGGCATAGCTCTTGGTGACGGACCGGAGGACGAGTTTGTGCATGGCGTTCACTTTCCGCCGGTTGTTGCCTGGCTCGACGTCAGGAAGCGCTGGAGGATGGCGAAGACGACGAAGGCGGGCAGGATGGTGAGGATGGCGGCTGCGAAGACCAGCGCATAGTCGGTGGAGCGTAGTGGATCGATCAGGCTCGCAATGGCGACTTGGGCGAGCTGGCCATCGTCGCTGCGCATCGCCGTGAGAGGCCAGAGATACCATTCCCAGACGAAGACGAAATGCATCAGCCAGCAGGCGATCAGTGCGCCGCGGATATTGGGCAGGATCGCGGTGCGCAGCACTTCCCATAGGCCCGCACCGTCAAGGGATGCGGCATGGTCGAGCTCGCGCGGCACTTCCTCGATCGCCTGACGGATGAGGTAAACGCCGATCGGCGAAAAGATGAAGGGCAGGGCAAGCCCCCAGAAACTGTCGATCAGCCCGAGATCCCGAACCACGAAGAAAAGCGGCGGCAGGATGACGTCGACGGGAATGAAAAGGGTAAATAGCATCAGGAGAAAAAGCGCCTGTCGGCCACGGAAGCGAAATCGCGAGAGCGCGTAACCGGCAAGCAGGCTGGAAACCGTCGTTCCTGTCGCCATGACGAAGCCGAGCAGTACGGTATTAAAGAGCTGGGTCTGCAAAAGTGGAAGCGTGAATGCACGACGATAGGCATCGATGCCCGGTTCGGCCGGCAGAAAGGTCCAGAGCGACAGGCTGCCGGCATATCGGTACATGTCGCTGTTGTCGCGGAAGGAGGCGGCGAGCGCGAGCAGGATCGGCGCCACGAACAGTGCCGCCAGCACAAGTCGGAGCATGAAGCGGAGCGGCCGTTTCATTCATAGGTCCACTTCACGGCAAGCCAGCGCAGCTCCAGCGCGATGATGACGATGAGCCCGAAGAGCAGCGCGAGCGACATGGCGCTTGCGGTGCCGAGATCGAAATAGCTGAAAGCGGTCTCGTAGATCTGGAAGCTAGCAAGGTCCGTCGCCCCGGTCGGGCCGCCCTTCGTCAGCATCAGCACGGGCACCAGGATCTGGAACGAGGCGAGCGTCGCCAGCACGACGGCGAACTGAAAGCTTCTAGCGAGAAGCGGCAGCGTGATGGTGAAGAACAGGGCGAACGGACCCGCGCCATCGAGCTTCGCAGCGTTAGCGATCTGCGGCGGGATGGCGGAAAGCCCGGCGAGGAATACCAGCATGGTGACGCCGACATCGCGCCAGATGGACAGGCCGAGCACCAGCATCTGCGCCGGCGCTTCCGTCGACAGCCAGGCGACGCGCGGCAGGCCGATGCCGGACAGGATGGCGTTGACCGCCCCGACATTGGCGTCGAACATATAGGCGAAGATGAAGGTGGTGACAGGAAGGCCGAAGAACATCGGCGAGATGACCATGGCCCGCACGACGGCATTGCCGCCGGTATTGGCCCGCAGCATCAGCGCCGCGGCGAGCCCCAGCGCAAGCTGCACAGGGACCTTTGCGACTGCTGCGAACAGGCTGAGCCAGAGCCCCCACTGGAAGCGGCTGTCGGAGAGGGCGAAGCCGAAATTATCCAGCCCGGCGTTGCCGATCCTCTGGCCACCGGGATCGAATGTTCCGGTACTCGTGTAGACCGCCTCGGCAATCAGCCAGAGCTTGAACAGGCACAGCATGACGAGGGCGGGCGCAAGAAACACGAGCGCCGGCCCCCAACCTTCCAGAAGGGCGGGCAATCGAGGCTTGAGCCTGACCGGTCTGATTGCGATTGTTGTATCCATAGGCATCGCGCTTGTGGTCTTGTCCTAACCGTAGCGGCGCAGCTGGGCGTCGATGCGCCGCGTGGCATCGTCGGCCAGCGGTTTCACGTCGCCGCCGCTGACGATGTCGGCCTCAAGCCGGCTCCACATCGTGTCGAGTTCGGAAAAGCCCGGCACCTTGGGGCGCGGCACCGACCATTCGGTGATGCTGTCGATGAACAGTGCCATGGGTTTCGTCTGGAATTCCGGACGGTCGGCGACCATCGATTTGCGGATCGGCGGTGATGTCCAGCCGCGCGCGACGACATCGTTGCCTTGGGGCGAGCCCATGAATTTCAAGAAAAGCTTGGCGTCACCTATCTTCGCCGTCTGGCGATTGACCAGCCAGGCGAAGGAGCCGGTATGGATGATCGGCGTCCGGATATAGGGAACCGGCGCGGTGGCGAGGTCGATATCCGGCCGCGCCTTTCTGATCGGCGCAAGGTAAAGCGGCACGCCGCAGAAGAAGGCGACCTGGTCGTTGTAGAACATGTCCTTCTGGGTGGAAACCGGGGCGATGCCGTGCCTGTGGTGGATGTCCTGGATGAGCTGCAGGCCTTTGATCGCCTCTGGAGAGTTGAGACAGCCGCTGCTCTTCAGTCCGTCGTCACTCACCATCTTCCAGGCATCCGAGCCCTTTTCTCCGGCGCTGCGCGGATAGCTGCCGGAGAAGAACAGGCCGGTATTGCCCATGTTCGGATAGAGGGCGAAGAACTGCTCGTTGCCGCGGCGCTTGCGCTCGGCCGCCTGGATTTCGGTGAAGACCCGCAGCCATTCGTCCCATGTCCATGCATCGGCCAGCGTTTCGGGCAGCTTCAGACCATAGCGCTCGGTCAGCTGGCGATCGTAATAGAGCGCCTGGCCGTTCTCGTTGGTGGAAGGGCCGTAGAACTCGCCGTCGATCTCGCTGCCGAGCCGCACCGTCGGAAAAAAATCCTCGAGATCTTCCTTGGTGAACATGTCGGTGACCGGTTCGATCAGGCCGAGCTTTTTATAGGTGATGACATTTGGCGCATTGGCGAGAAAAACGTCCGGACCAATGCCGCCCTGGTTGGCGGAGCGGACGGCGCGATCCAGGTCGCCGAACGGGACCTTGCGGAATTTCAGCGCGCCACCGCCGACGGCGCTCCATCTCTCTTGAACCCGCGCCATCATGTTGTCGACGAAGGCGCCGCCGTCCCAGATGAGCAGCTCCAGTTCTTCGCCCTTGAGCCCGGCATAGGGATCGGCCTGCGCGAAGGCCGGGGAAAGGCCGCCTAAGGCCGTGGCCGCAAGACCGGCGGAAAGGCCTTTGAGGACATCGCGACGGCTCGGCTCGAAAGGGATTGCGGATCTGGTCATCGGTCTCGTCCTTCGTGAAGCGGCGGATCGGAATGGCGGTGTCAGCGGGATGCGTATTCGGGAATATCGATGCTGAGTTCGCGGCGTATGATGTTCGTGCCCTTGACCAGCGCCTCGATCTTGCCGCGGGCGACATGGCGCGGCAGGAACCACATGCCGCAATCCGTCGAGGGATGAAGCCGCTCCGGCGGCACGATCTTCAGCGCTTCGCGCAGACGGTCGGCGATATGTTCGGGTGTCTCGATCTCATGCGTTCCCATACCGATCAGGCCGAGATGCACATGCTTGCCGCCGGCCTCCGTCAGGAGATCGGGTGAGTGGCCGGGCTGTTCATATTCGATGCTCATCGCCTGGATCGGGGTCTCCGACAGGAGGCGAAGGACCTCCGGGTAGGAGGGATTGATCATCTTGGAGGTCGAATATTTCGCATAGCCATAACAGACATGCAGCACGACCGGCGTGGTCACGCCTTCCAGCAGTCGTTCGATCGCCGCTTTGCCGATCTCGCGCGAGCGGCTCAGCTTGAAATGCAGGGCAGGGTCGGCGACCATGAGGACATCCGTCCCCTCCGCCTCCAGTTCCTTGAGCTCACGGTTCAGTACCTCGGCTAGTGCCAAGATGGCATCCTCGGGGCGCTGGTAGTATTCGTCGGCCAGCCGATCATAGAGCGTAAACGGACCGACGATCGGCGCCTTTACCGGCCGCCGCGCATGTTTTTTGAGGAAACGCAGCTCATTGACTGCCGGCGAGGAAATCCATTCCAGCGGCCCGGTGATCGTCGGAGACAGGCGAAAATTCTGCCAGAGTTCGCCGAAATCGGTGCGGGCGGTCTTGCTCTTGAGTTCGCTGGTGAACTCTTTGTCCCGGATCGTCTTCCGGCTGATGCCGCCGATCCCCTGGACGAAATGCCGGTCGTAATGCTGGCGGCGTATCTCGCCATCGGTCACGACATCGAGGCCGGCTCGCTCCTGCTCATCGATGGCCAGGAGCACCGCGTCGTCCATCGCGTCCTGCAGCACGTCGGGTTCCGGCCGCCACCAGCTGCCGTCATGGTGGTGTTCATGCCCGTGCCGTACCAGCCATTGCGGCTTCACATAGCTTCCGACGATCTGGGTGCTGAGCGGCTGCATGGAAATTTCCTGTATCCTGTTGGCAGAGAGACACCGCCATCACCCTTCTAAAGCCGGGGCAGGCGCGCCTGACAGGGCCACTTTCCGGCCGTCGCCCTGCCACTTGTCACAAAACCTCGTTGAAGGCGCAGCTATGTGACAACTGGCATGACCGGGTCACCGAAGTGGCTCTTCGATCGGCCATCGGCGCGGCGTTAATGTCGGTGCCGAAAGTGTTTCAGGAGATGCGGATGACCAGGATTGCTTTTATCGCCGATATTCATCACGGGCGGGACGTGATGACCAAGAAGAGCTCGCTCGGCCTGCCCTTGCTCGCCAGGTTCGCGGATTTCGTGCGTCAGGAGCGACCGGACATCGTCATCGATCTCGGTGACCGCATCTCGGACGAAAACCGCGAGCGGGATCTGCTGCTGGAGCGCCAGGTCGCCGAAGCGTTCAAGGCGATCGACGTGCCGGTGTTTCACCTTAACGGCAATCACGATCGCGACTTTCTGGAGGTCGCCGACAACGAGCAGATCCTCGGTCAGAGCCTCGGGCACCAGATCGTTGATCTCGGCGAGTGGCAGGTCATCCTGTGGCGGGCCGATACCCATATCCACAGGCTAGAAACGCATTCGACCTTCAGGCTCGCGGATGGCGATCTCGAATGGCTGGCCGCGCAGATGAAGGCCCTTTTAAAGCCGACCGTGATCGCCACGCATGTGCCGCTCTCCGGCCAGTCGCAGACCAGCAATTATTATTTCGAGAACAATCCGCATATCGCACGCTATCCGGAAACGGCCGAGATCCAAGCCGTGGTTCGCGCGGCGAAGGTGCCGGTCATCTGCATATCCGGCCATGTCCATTGGAATACGCTCACCTTCGTCGACGGCATACCCCATGTGACGCTGCAATCGCTGACAGAGACCTTCACGACAATGCCGGAAGCGGCGGAGGCCTGGGGCGTACTCGATCTCGGCGACATGGTGCGCTGGTCAGCCTTCGGCCGGCAGCGCTTCGGTTTCGAGGTCGATGCCGCATCGACGGCACAGCGTTGGCCGCAGCCGCACGGCAATTTTCACGAGATGCGCCGGAAGGCCATGGCCGCTGCCGCCCTATGAGCGGAGGATGTCGGCGAGATCCCGCATGCCCTTGATGGTGGTGAACTCGCCGGCATAGGCGAAGCCGAGCAGCAGCGCGCGGCGCTGCGGGTCGGCGTACCAGGGCGAGATGTTGCGTGGTTCCAGTCCGCGCGCAGCCGATTGGCGTAAAAGCCGCTCGACATCCATGCCATCGGGAAGCATCAGCATGTGACCGAGCCCGCCCGGTTCGGGAGACAGCTGCACTGCGGCCGGCATGTCATCCGGCCAAGAGCCGACCAGCGACTGCCGGCGCACCGCCAGAACGGCGCGCATCCTGTCGATATAACGGTCGAGATGTCCCTCCCGCATGAACTGTTCCAGCATGTATTGCTCGATCAGCGGCGGGCGGAAATCCATCGCCGCGCGGGTGGCGACCAGTCGGTCGATCATCGCGGGCTGGGCGACGATATAGCCGATCCGCAGCGAGCGGAACATCGTCCAGCTCCATGTGGAGAGGTAGATGGTGCGGTCGCGGCTCGCCTCGTCGGCGAAGATGGGTGGCCGCGGCTCGGGCAGCAGTGCGGTGTTGTCCATCTCCACAACATAGGCATCGTTCGCCTCGGCGCGCTGTTGAATATCCCGCTCGCGGGCATCGCTCAGCATCGACCCGGACGGAAACTGGCGGACAGGCGACAGGTGAACGAGCCGAAAGCGCTCGGGCGCCGTGTCGATCCGCAAGCCTTCTCCGTCCACCGGCAGTGGAACGACGTTGGCCCCGGCAAGCGTTAGGGTGGTGCGTATGCGCAGTTCAGCGGGATCTTCCATCAGCGCCACATCGCCGGTGCGCAGAAGCGTGCGCGCGACGAGATCAAGCCCCTGGGTCATGCCTGAGGTGACGATGATCTGATCGGGGTGGCAAACGAGCGCGCGGCGGCGCTTCAGGTAGGCGGCAATCTGCTCCCGCAGTGGGGCGAAGCCGGCGGGATCGCCTTCGCTCATCAGTTCGCGCATCCGCGCGGCCTGTTCCGTGCCGATCCTTTGCCAGACGTCGAAAGGGAAATAGTCGAGCGTCGGGCCCCAGGCGAGTGCGTTGACGACGGCGCGCGGCGCGGCGGGCAGTTCCGCGATCGGCGTGACGCGCCCCGGCAGGGCACGGCGCTGTTCGAGATAACGGACGGAATTGACGAATGTACCCGAGCCGGTGACACCGATGATCAGGCCCTCGGCCATCAGCATGTCGAAAGCGTCAGACACGGTGCTGCGGGAGACGCCGAGTTCCTGGCTGAGCTGACGTGTCGACGGCAGGCGCTGGCCCGGCTTATAGGCGCCACTCAGGATGCGGGTCTCTATGGATCGGGCAATCTGCTCGGCCAGAGGCAGGGAGGCGTCGCGATCGAGCTGAAACTGCATCCAATGCCCCTCCGCGGTATTCAGCCATTGGGAGACTGAGGATGACAGGTTTGACTAGTCCCGGGATGTTTCAGCAGGATGACGGTTGCGCCATCGCCACGAGAATTCCCAGCCATTCGGTTCTTTCCGCTCGTGTAACCTCGTCTTGGTGCAGTTTGCGATCTGTCCGTCACGTTTCCGAGGATCGACAAGTGCTTGCGTTTATGAGGGAACTCGATCGCCAGCTGCGCATTTTGTTGGATAAATCCAGCCAACTGCAGGTACCTCGATCGTGCGCGCGATATTGCTACTTCTGACCACCCTTGTTTTTGCTGTTGTCATCTTCTGCGCCGGCATGGCGGTCACCGCCTACCTGATCGCGGAGCCGGAGCCTCATCGCTTTGCCCATCTCGATACGCCTGACCTCTGGACGTCGGAGCCGGTCGTAATCGACCCTTCAAGGCAGAGCTATGAAAGGATCGCGGCAGCGCCTGCCATTGCCTCGCTGCCGGCGGTCGAATCCACGAAGCAGGACGTCGCCGCGCGCAGCGGTGATGATGGAAATGCTATTGATCAGGGCGCAGACAACGGATCCGTCGACGGGATGCAGACGGCTGCTCTTCTGCGCGATGACATGCCGCCCGCTGCCGTGACGGACCCTGCGCATGCGGAATGGTGTTATGACCGTTACCGGTCCTACACGCCGGAAGATAACAGCTATCAGCCCTATGGCGGAGGTCCGAGGCAGCAGTGCCAGTCGCCATGGACGCCGATGGCCGAGGACGCGCAGGCCAATGCTTCCGGCGATGCCTATAACCAGAAGATGGGCGTAGAGGCCGGGAGCGTGACTTACGCAACGGGCCAGGGTCAGCAGTCGGCTGCGCGCGTGCCCGCAGAGCATGCATCATCCGCGCCCGTCGGCGCCCATGAGGAATGGTGCTACGCGCGCTATCGCTCCTACCGCGTGGACGACAACAGTTACCAGCCGTTCGAAGGCGGTCCCCGCAGGGTATGCTCTTCGCCTTATGGCTGAGGCTCGGCTCCGGCGGGGGAGCCTCCTAGCTGGCCTCCCGCATCGCCTGTCTGTTCTCTTCTACCTTGAGCGTTTGGACGCGCTTGGCGAGCCAATCGACGACGACGCGCACCTTGTTGCTGAGGTGCCGGGTCTGCGGATAGACGATGTAGAGCGGAAATGATTCACAGGTCCAATCGGACAGTATCGGCACAAGCCTGCCTTTCTCGACCGGCTCCTTCGCCATGAACCGCGGCACCTGTGCAATCCCGATGCCCGCCATGGCGGCGTCGAGATAGGAGCGGGCATCGTTGACGGAGATGACATAGTTCGGGTCGATCTCGATCTCTTCATCGCCTCTCTTGAAATTCATCGGCATGATTCGTCCTGACGGCGCCTGCAGATAGCCGACACAGAAATGGTCGCCCCTGATTTCCTCCGGATGTGCCGGCTCGCCAAATTTTTCCAGATATCGCGGCGCGGCATAGGCCTGCATGCCGATTTCGCCCACCTTCCTGGCTATCAGCGACTGGTCCGTCGGCGTGCCGCCGCGCAGTGCGCAATCGACGTTCTCGGCGATGTAGTCCACCAGCCGGTCGCCGACACCGATATCGAGCTTGATCTGCGGATAACGTTCGTGAAACTCGCACAGATGCGGGATGATGATGAGGTCGGCGAAGGCGCCTGCCATCTCGACGCGCACCCGCCCGCTGGGCTGGGTCTGAGAGTTGGACATGCTGCCGTCGAGTTCGGCGATCTCGCCCAGGATCTGGATGGCGCGCTCGTAATAGAGAGCGCCATCGGTGGTCACCATGACCCGCCGCGTCGTGCGGTTGAGCAGCGTCGTATGCAGGTGCGCTTCCAGCGCCTGCACCATGTTTGTCACGGTTGTCTTGGGGATGTTCAGCGTCGTTGCAGCCCGGGTGAAATTGCCCGTCTCCACGACCCTGACGAATACCCGCATTGCCGACAACTGGTCCATGGCAAGCTCCTTGCGATGCGATTGTCCCGAAAAATGGAAAAGTGTTGCCGATCGGAGCGTATTGCGCTTGCGATCCCGAACAATAATATCTGAATCAGAATTTGCCGCAAGACCTGTGGCGGAACGGAAAGTTTTTGTAATGGCGCTGCGCTGGGAAACACTGGAGATCGACGGGCCATGGAAGGCCGCGATACCCGTGCGCATCCATCGCGCGCATGTTCAGGATGCCAAGCCGCCTGTCGTCCTCTACCTCAAGGGCGATGCGTTCCAGGATCCAGGTCAGGGCGTCACGCAGTCGCCTGTCGTGCAGGCATTTGAGGATGCCGGTGCCGTGGTCGTCGAGGCCGACTACGGCCGTGTGTCGCAGAATGTCTTTCCAAAGGCGATGGAATGCGCCTTCATGGCCCTTTACGGGCTGAATGCCAAGTTGAAGCAGTTCGGCAGCGGCAAGTCGCTCCTTCTGATTGCCGGCGATGAAGCCGGTGGCAATGTGGCCGCCGGTGCCGCGCTGAAGGCGAGGGACCAGATGCCCGGGCAGCTTGCCGGCCAGGTGCTGCTCTCGCCGATGATCGACCCGCTGATGACATCGGCTTCGATTCGCCGGGCGGACGAGATCGGCATGCGCGAAAAGTGGTCGGACGGCTGGAGCCGTTATCTCGGCACCGCCTGTGTGATGCAGCATCCCTATGCTGCGCCGTGCCTATGCTCGAGATTGTCCGGCCTGGCGCCTGCACTCGTGGTGACGTCTGAAGACGATCCGCTACGCGACGAGGTTGTCGGATATGCAAACCGCCTGCGGGAATCCGGCGTGGCGGTGCGCCAGCGCATCTTTTCGGCCGAATGCGGCTGGACGGATGTCTACCGTCAGGGTGTCGGCAGATGGCTGCCCTCTCTCTGTTCGGAATTCAGGGAATTCGTGGCCGGGTTACGATTGTAATACGAAGGCTTCGAAGTCGGATACATCTGCAACTACAGGATCATAACCAGTTCACAGGGAGCAGTTGTATGGTCTGTGATGAGAAAGTTTGACGGGGATTCGGGAAGACGGGGCGGTAAAAGGCATCCGCAGGTGCGGCAGCTTCACTCGGTCTTCCCCGGCGAACCACTGCCAACAATGCGTTTGAGCATATTGCGTTTCTGAATTGAGCCAATCGGCGGGCGATAGACCGCCAGGAGAGAACAACATGACTGCGAAATCTAACCGCTGGGCCCTGTGGGGCGCCGGCCTGGCTACGTCTGTGCTCATCGTGGGCGCAGGGATCTATCTGGATCTGCCGCAAGGCGCCAATGCGGCTTCCTCGCCGGAAGCGGCTGCCCCGGCTGCAATTCCCGTGACCGTCGCCATCATCCAGCCGCGCAGCGTCGCGACCTGGCAGGAATTTTCCGGCCGACTCGAAGCCGTCGACCGGGTCGATGTGCGCACCAGAGTGGCCGGCGCCGTGCAATCGGTGCATTTCCGTGAAGGCGGATTGGTCAAGGCCGGTGATCTCCTCGTGACGATCGATCCGGAGCCCTTCAAGGCGGCTCTTGCCGAAGCCCAGGGCCTGGTTGCTTCCGCGGAGGCCAAGCTCGAATATGCCGAGACGGAACTCGAGCGTGGCCGCACTCTTCTTGCCCGCAACACCATCCCGCAGAGCGATCTGTCCCAGCGCCAGAGCAATCAGCGCGAAGCAGTCGCAAACCTGCAGTCGGCCAAGGCCGGCCTGAGGGTGGCTGAACTCAACCTCGGCTACACCGAAATCCGGGCACCGATTGCCGGTCGTGTCGGCAGGATCGAAGTCACCATCGGCAATCTGGTGGCCGCGGGCTCCTCATCGGCGCCTCTGACCACGCTGGTATCTTCTGATCCGATCTATGCGAGCTTCGACGCCAGTGAAGAGCTCGTCACCCGTACGCTCGCCGAGCTTCCGCTCGACAACGGCCAGCCGGCGATCGAGCATGTGCCTGTCGAGATCGCAACGCTCGCTTCGGGGTCGGCGCTCATCAAGGGGCATCTCCAGCTCATCGACAACCAGGTCAATGCCGGAACCGGCACGATCCGGGTGAGGGCGGTATTCGACAATCCGGGTGGCCGCATGATTCCGGGCCAGTTCGTCCGTGTGCGAATGGGTGAGCCTGAGCCGATGAGCCGCATGCTGGTGAGCGAACGCGCCCTCGGCAACGACCAGGACAAGAAGTTCGTCCTGGTCGTCGATGACGCCAACAAGGTCACCTATCGCCCGGTCGACCTTGGCGAGGCGGTTGACGGCATGCGGATCGTCGAAAAGGGACTGAATCCCGGCGACCGCGTCATCGTCAACGGTTTGCAGCGTGTCCGCCCCGGCGCCGTGGTCGACCCGCAAGACGAAGCGAAGGTCGCCGCCAAGTAAGATTGGCCGACTTTTGACTGATTAGCCGGCCGGGAACCGGCCTCAATGGAAATCACTGATGTTCGCCCGTGGCCTTGTGCCGCGGGCGCAAGAGGGCTGTTGCCCGTTGGATTTTGCCCAGGAGAGAGGGCTTCAAGATGAACATATCCCGTTTCTTTATCGACAGACCCGTGTTTGCGGGTGTCCTGTCCGTTCTGATCGTCGTCGCCGGCCTGCTTGGTCTGCGCGCATTGCCGATCTCGGAATATCCCAACGTCGTGCCGCCGTCGGTGGTGGTCAAGGCCACCTATCCGGGCGCCAACCCGACCGTCATCGCCGAGACCGTCGCGACGCCTCTGGAAGAGCAGATCAACGGCGTCGAGGACATGCTCTACATGTCCAGCCAGGCGACGTCCGACGGCGTGATGACGCTGACCGTAACCTTCAAGCTGGGTACCGATCCCGACAAGGCGCAGCAGCTGGTGCAGAACCGGGTGTCGCAGGCCGAGCCGAGATTGCCGGAAGAAGTACGCGCGCTCGGCATCACGACGGTGAAAAGCTCGCCGGACTTCATCATGGTGGTCAACCTCGTCTCGAGCAACGACCGCTATGACCTGACATACCTGCGCAACTACGCGACCTTGAACATCAAGGACAGGCTCGCCCGTATCGAAGGTGTCGGCCAGGTGCAGATCTTCGGCGCCGGTGACTATTCCATGCGCGTCTGGATCGACCCGCAGAAGGCGGCGGCGCTTTCGCTGGCCGCCAGCGACATCACCAACGCGGTGCGTGCCCAGAACGTGCAGGCAGCTGCCGGTATCATCGGCGCTTCGCCGTCGGTGCCCGGCGTCGACCTGCAGCTGAACGTCAATGCTCAGGGCCGCCTGACGACGCCGGAGGAATTCGGCAACATCATCGTCAAGACCGGCGCCAACGGCGAAATCACCCGCCTGCGCGACGTGGCCCGCATCGAACTCGGAGCAGCTGACTATTCGCTGCGTTCGCTTCTCGACGGCGAGCCTGCCGTCGCAATCCCGGTTCTCCAGGCACCCGGCTCGAACGCGATCGAGATCGCCGACGAAGTCGTCTCGACCATGGACGAGCTGCAGAAGGCCATGCCGGAAGGCGTGAAATACGAGATCGTCTATGACACGACGAAGTTCGTCCGGTCGTCGATCGAAAAGGTCGTCGATACGCTTCTGGAAGCCGTCGCGCTCGTCGTTCTCGTCGTCATCATCTTCCTGCAGACGTGGCGCGCCTCGATCATTCCGCTGATCGCGGTTCCGGTCTCGGTCATCGGCACGTTCGCGGTCATGTATGCCTTCGGCTTCTCGATCAACGCGCTGACATTGTTCGGCCTCGTGCTGGCGATCGGTATCGTCGTCGACGATGCGATCGTGGTGGTGGAGAACGTCGAGCGAAATATCGAGAACGGGCTCTCGCCGCGTGACGCGACTTATCGTGCAATGAAAGAAGTCTCAGGCCCGATCGTCGCCATCGCGCTCGTGCTGGTGGCCGTCTTCGTGCCGCTCGCCTTCATCTCCGGCCTGTCGGGCCAGTTCTATCGCCAGTTCGCGTTGACGATCGCCATCTCGACGGTCATTTCCGCGATCAACTCGCTGACGCTGTCGCCGGCGCTTGCGGCTCTTCTCCTGAAGGACCATCATGCTCCGAAGGACTGGCTGACCCGCGGCATGGACAAGGTACTCGGCTGGTTCTTCCGTGGCTTCAACCGTGGTTTCGGGGCCGCCGCAAACGGCTATGGCCGCGGCGTCGGCGGGCTGCTGTCGCGCAAGAGCATCGTCATGGTGATCTACCTGGCTCTGGTCGGCGCGACCTACGGCATGTTCAACATGGTGCCGGGCGGTTTCGTGCCGGCGCAGGACAAGCAGTACCTGATCGGCTTCGCACAGTTGCCTGACGGTGCAACGCTCGACCGGACGGAAGACGTCATCAAGCGCATGAGCGATATCGCGCTGGAACAGCCGGGCGTCGAACATGCGATTGCCTTCCCGGGCCTGTCGATCAACGGCTTCACAATCGGCTCCAACTCCGGCATCGTCTTTGCGGTTCTGGATGACTTTGAAAACCGCAAGACGCCGGAGCTTTCGGGTGGTGCCATCGCCATGGCGCTGAACCAGAAATATGCCGGCATCCAGGATGCCTTCATCGCCATGTTCCCGCCGCCGCCGGTCAACGGCCTCGGCACGACGGGCGGCTTCAAGCTGCAGATCGAGGACCGTGCCGGCTACGGATACAAGACGCTCGATGAAGCCACCAAGGCTGTCATGGCGAAGGCCGCCACGGCTCCGGAGCTGACGGGTGTCTTCTCCAGCTTCCAGATCAACGTGCCGCAGCTCTATGCGGATCTGGATCGTGCCCGCGCCGAACAGCTGGGCGTCTCCGTTACCGACGTCTTCGAAACGCTGCAGATCTATCTGGGATCGCTCTACGTGAACGATTTCAACGCCTTCGGCCGCACCTACAGCGTCCGTGTCCAGGCGGATGCGCAGTATCGAGCCAAGGCCGAGGATATCGGCAATCTGAAGGTTCGTTCGCAGTCTGGCGAGATGATCCCGCTATCGGCGCTCCTCAAGGTCGATGCCTCGGCAGGCCCTGAGCGGACGACCCGTTACAACGGCTTCCTGTCGTCGGACATCAGTGGAGCGCCGGCACCGGGTTTCTCCTCCGGTCAAGCTGAGGCTGCGATCACCAAGATCCTGGCCGAGACCCTGCCGTCCGGTGTCGAATTCGAATGGACCGACCTGACCTATCAGCAGATCCTTGCGGGCAATTCGAGCATCATCGTCTTCCCGCTGGCCCTGCTGCTGGTCTACCTCGTGCTCGCCGCCCAGTATGAAAGCCTGACACTGCCGATCGCGATCATCATGATCGTGCCGATGGGCGTGCTGGCGGCTTTGACCGGTGTCTGGCTGACGGGAGGTGACAACAACATCTTCACCCAGATCGGGTTGGTGGTGTTGGTGGGGCTATCGGCGAAGAACGCGATCCTGATCGTCGAATTCGCCCGAGAGCTGGAACTTGCCGGCCGCAAGCCCTTCGAGGCTGCGGTGGAAGCCAGCCGCCTGCGTCTGCGTCCGATCCTGATGACGTCGATGGCCTTCATCATGGGCGTTGTGCCGCTGGTCATCTCGACCGGTGCCGGTGCCGAGATGCGTGCCGCAATGGGCGTCGCCGTCTTCTCCGGCATGATCGGCGTCACCTTCTTCGGCATCTTCATGACGCCCGTCTTCTACTTGCTGGCGCGATTGCTGACGGGCAACCGCCCGCTCGTGCATCACGGCAGCGAGGTTGCGCCCGCTCTCTCTCCAGCGGAATAGGGCGCAATGCCGCGCGGGTGTTTCCCGGCCCGCGCGGCACTTTTCTTCATCTCATAATGCACCGCCGTCGATGACCAGCGTCTGAGCTGTCATGGCGGCGGAGGCGTTTGAGGCAAGGAACAGGCATGGGCCCACGAGGTCGGTTCCGTCGAGATTCCGCTTCAGGCACTGCCGGTCGATCATCGCCGCCATGCCTTCATCGCTCAGCCAAAGGCGCTTTTGCCGCTCCGTGACGATCATTCCCGGCAGGATTGCATTGGCCCTGATCCCATCCGGTCCGAGAGCGCCCGCGAGGCTTTTCGTCAACCCGATGATCCCAGCTTTGGCCGTCGTATAGGCCGGCATCCCTCCCATGTTGAGCAGGTAGGAAATCGACGAGAAGTTGACGATCGCGCCACGGCCTTCCTTCTTCATGAAGGGGGCTGCGGCCTGCGAAACGAAGAACATCTGCTTCAGGTTGATCGCCTGGCTCCTGTCCCAATAGTCTTCCGTCACATCCTCCAGATCATGCCGGTCGTCCCAGCCCGCATTGTTGATCAGCACGGTCAGTGATCCGAGGGCTGCGGCCGCGTCCCTTACGGCTGTTTGAGCCTCTGCGACGTCGGAGAGATCGGCACGGAAGAAGCGCGGTGCATGAACGTTGCCTGCTGCCAGTCTTTCGACCAGTGCCCGGCTCGGCTCTTCCGCGATATCGATGAATGCGACCTTGGCCCCCTGCCTGGCGAATCCTTCGACGAGATCGGCACCGATGCCGGAACCTCCGCCGGTGATGAGCACGCCTGTATCTTCAAGATCGGCGTGCCGTACGGATGGATATGTCAAATGCTCCTCCCAACGCTCCATTTCGGCTTTCGAACTTATTGTCACCGGTGAAAAAGTCACTCGAAGGTTTGCGCCTGCTGATATTGCGGGGTAGTCATGCACACCTGCCTTTGCCACTCGTTCCGAGAGGATCTCCCTTGTCGTCTTCGTCTTCCGCAAGCTCTGTCCTGCCAACCCCAGTCCTGCCGACAAAGGACTATGCCGCCTTCCTGTTCGACATGGACGGCACGATCCTGACCTCGACCGCCGCTGCCGAACGCGTCTGGGGGCGCTGGGCTGCCGAGAAGGGGCTGGACGTCGAAGCTTTTCTGCCGACCATGCATGGCCGCCGCGGGATCGACACGATCACGGATCTCGCCCTTCCCGGCGTCGATCCGGTCGTTGAGGCTGAAAAGATCCTGCAGGGTGAGATCGAGGATGTCGAAGGCGTGGTTGCCCTCGGCGGCGCGGCCGAATTCCTGGCAAGCCTGCCGCAGGAGCGCTGGGCGATCGTCACATCGTCGCCGCTGGAGCTTGCCAAGGCACGGCTCGCGGCCGCCGGCATCCCCATCCCGAAATATCTGGTCTCTGCCGAAGACGTGACGATCGGCAAGCCCAATCCCCAGGGTTACCGTCTCGGGGCCGAGCGTCTGGGCGCAAAGCCGGAAGATGTTCTTGTTTTTGAGGATGTCGTTGCCGGTATCAGGGCAGGTGAGGCGGCAGGTGCCGAGGTCATGGTCATCACCGCGACCCACAGCCATCCGATCGACGGCGGCCAGTACCGGATGGCCGATTACCAGACCGTCGCCGCCCACGTGGGCGATGACGGCCGTTTGTCGATCCGCAGCAAATAGCAGCGCGTTAGGCTGGCTGGTTTGCGCTCTTCATGAATTGTACCGTCGCGAACCAGAGCACGGTACCAAGCACGATCAGCGCGCCGGCGATCACATACTGCACCGGATCGCGACCGGTCCACGGCCCGGTCAGGAAGGCGCAGGAGAGCGCACCGAGCACCGGCAGGATCGTCGGCGTGCGGAAATGTTTGTGCTCGACCTTGTCCTTGCGCAGGATCAGCACGGCGACGTTGACGATGGCAAAGACGCAGAGCAGCAGCAGTGCCGTCGTGCCGCCAAGCTCCTTTACACCGCCCGCAAAAACGATCAGCGCTACTGCCAGCAGTGACGTGAAGATGATCGCGACATACGGCGTGCGGCGGCCGGAATGCACCTTGCCAAGCACGTCCGGCAGCACGTTCTGGCGGGCCATGCCGTAAAGCAGGCGGCTTGCCATCATCATGTTGATCAACGCCGAATTGGCAACGGCAAACATGGTGATCACGGCGAAGATGCCGATCGGGAAACCCGGCGCACCGGCCTGGATGACCTTCAGAAGCGGTGTTTCGCCTTCGCCCAGTTCATTGGCCGGGACCAGCGTGATCGCCGAGATGGCCACCAGGATGTAGATTACGCCGGTGATCAGCAGACCGCCCAACAGGACCTTGGGAAAGATCTTGCTCGGCTTCTTGCATTCCTCTGCCATGTTGACCGAGTCCTCGAAGCCGACCATGGCGAAGAAGGCGAGGGTGGTCGCCGCGATCACCGGCCAGAAGGTGCCGCTGCCTTCCGGCGTGGTGAAGGTCCAGGCGCGCGAGACATCGCCCTGGCCGCCCATGATGGCCCAGAAGCCGATACCGATGATGATCAGCAGACCCGTGAGCTCGACCATGGTCAGAACCACGTTCATCTTCACGCTTTCGCCGACCCCACGGAAATTGATGGCGGCAACCAGCGCAATGAAGCCGACCGCAATCAGCGGCACGCCCCAGGCACCGAAATCGAGGCCGAGTGACGTGGAGAAATTGGCGGCAAAGGCGCGCGACGCGGTGGCGGCCGAAGTAATGCCCGAGGACATGACGGCGAAAGCGACCAGGAATGTCACGAAATGGATGCCGAAGGCCTTGTGAGTGTAGAGAGCTGCGCCCGCGGCCTGCGGATATTTCGTTACCAGTTCCAGATAGCTGCAGGCGGTCAGCAGTGCGACGATGAAGGCAATCAGGAACGGCAGCCAGACAACGCCGCCGACTTCGGCTGCGACCTGACCGGTGAGCGCGTAGATGCCGGTCCCGAGAATATCGCCGACGATGAAGAGAAGCAGCAGGCCGGGTCCCATGACCCGTTTCAGCTCGCCTTCCTTCTCGTCCCCAAGCTTGGCCGGATCGATCGTCTTCTCCATTGCGGCTCCTCCACATGCGCACATATTGAACGCATCAATGGCGGCAAGGCCTCAATTGTTCCAGTTGTAACGGGCGTTTACCGGCGCGCTGCCATTATTTTGCAACAATTAGGTCCTGCCATTGTGTTCGGCGCACAGGCGCACCACCTGTCGCTCGCTGCCCTTCGAGACGGAGAGTTATCTATGCGCTGGTTCTGCTCCAATTGTGAAACTGCCGCCTTGGCCGATGGTCCTGATCTCATCGCGGCGGCCGACACGGGCAGATCCGACGTCTGGCATTTCCTCCGATCCTGGGCGAGCAACCCGCTTCGCGTCGGGGCTGTTGCCGCTTCCGGAGAAACGCTGGCAAGGCTGATCACCCGCGAAATCGGTAGCGATGCGGGCAAGGTCATCGAACTTGGGCCGGGAACCGGTGTCTTTACACGAGCGCTTCTGGCCAATGGTGTGGCCGAACAAGATCTGACGCTGATCGAATATGGCGAGGAGTTCATGCCCGCCCTGACGCGCCGTTTCCCCAAGGCACGCGTGATGCGCATGGACGCCTCCAGGCTTCGCAAGGCCAACGTATTCGAGGGACAGGTGGCCGGTGCCGCCGTCAGCGGTCTTCCGCTTCTGTCCATGTCGCCGCGCAAGCAGACGGCGATCCTTGCGGGCGTATTCGCTTATCTGCGTCCCGGCGCCTCGCTTTACCAGTTCACCTATGGCCCGCGATGCCCGGTGCCGCGCCGCATTCTCGACAGGCTCGGGCTGAAGGCCGTGCGCGTCGGCGGAACCGTTCGCAACATTCCGCCTGCCGCCGTCTACCGGATTTCGCGGCGACGTCCGTTCGATTTCAGCTCAGGTTCAGAGTGATCCAGGCGAGCACCACGTAGCGCAGCCCCTTGCCGACAAAGACCAGTGCCAGAAATGTCGGCAGCGGCTCGCGCATCACGCCGGCCGCAACCGTCAGCGCATCCCCGCCTATCGGCAACCAGCTCAGGAGCAGCGACCACTTGCCGTAGCGGCCATACCAGCGCTGCGCGCGCTCGAGCTGATGCGGCTTGACCGGAAACCATCGCTTATCCTTGAACCGCTCGACGCCGCGCCCGAGCAGCCAGTTCACCGCCGCGCCAAGCGTATTGCCGACCGAAGCCGTCAGCAGCAGCGCCGCTACCGAATAGTCCCCGGTGAGGATCAGCCCGACCAGGATTGCCTCCGATTGCATCGGAAACAGCGTCGCTGCGATGAAGGCCGCCGAGAAAAGCCCGGCATAGGCTGCGAAATCGAACATCGATCCGGGTATCTTTCTCCATGAAACATCACAAAAAAGGGCGGAAAAGATCCGCCCTTTTTCTATGTGTCTGTCAGCGTGCCTCAGGCCTTGCTGATGCCCTTGGTGTCGTCTGCCACCGCATCTTCCGCCGGCTTCTGTGCCTGGTGACGGGTGCGCCAGTCGCCGAGGAAGAGCAGGATCGGAGCAGCGATGAAGACCGACGAGAGAGCTGCGACCGCGATGCCGAACACCATCGGGATGGCGAAGCTCGACACGGCGCTGCCGCCCCAGATCGCCATCGGCAGCATGCAGAGGAATGCCGTTGCCGAGGTGTAGAGGCTTCGTGCCAGCGTTTCGTTGATCGACAGGTCGATCAGGTCACGCAGCGGCATCTTCTTGTAGATGCGCATGTTTTCGCGCATGCGGTCATAGACGACGACCTTGTCGTTGACCGAGTAGCCGACGAGCGTCAGCACGGCCGCGATGGCGGTCAGGTTGAAGTCCAGCCCGGTGATCGCGAAGAAACCGACGGTCTTGGTGATGTCGAGGATCAGCGTCACGATCGCTCCGACCGCGAACGGCCATTCGAAGCGGACCCAGATGTAGATCATCATCGCGATGGAGGCCAGGAAGAGCGAGAGGAAGCCGGCAATCGCCAGTTCTCCCGAAACCTTCGGGCCGACGACTTCGGTGCGTTCCACCTTGGCGGTCGGATCGATCTTGGTGACCTCTGTCTTCAGTCTTTCGACGGCAACGGTCTGCGCCTCTTCGCCGCCTTCCTGACGCTCGACGCGCACGAGAACGCGATTATGCGCACCGAATTCCTGCAGGCCGACTTCGCCGAAGCCGAGTTCGCTGAGACCGGAACGGAAGGCCGCAAGATCGGCTTCGTTCTGGGTGACGACTTCCATCTGGATGCCGCCGCGGAAATCGACGCCGTAGTTCAGGCCAGGCTTGAAGAACAGGAAGACGGAAGCGATCGACAGGATGACCGAGACGCCGATACCGACGAAGCGGCCACGCATGAAACGGATCTTCGTGCCGTCCGGAACCAGATTGATCGGCAGAAGCGGCTTGATCTCGATCTTCTTCAGCTTGCGGCGGGCGGTGATCGCGATCATGGCGACGCGCACGACCGAAACGGCGGTGAACATCGAGATCATGATGCCAAGGCCCATGGTCACGGCAAAGCCGCGAACCGGGCCGGAGCCGAACCAGAAGAGCAGCACGGTGGCGATGAGGGCGGTGACGTTGGAGTCGACGATGGTCGAATAGGCACGGGCGAAGCCCGCATCGATTGCGGCAAAGGCGCTCTTGCCCTTGCGGGTTTCTTCCTTGATGCGCTCGTTGATGAGAACGTTTGCGTCGACGGCAAGGCCGATACCGAGCACGACACCGGCAATGCCGGGTAGAGTCAGTGTCGATCCGATCAGCGTCAGGCCTGCGAATGTCAGGATGACGTTGATGAGCAGTGCCGTGTTGGCGAGAATGCCCCAGAAGCCATAGAGGAAGAACATGAAGCCGACGACGAGCACGAAGCCGATGAAGCCGGTGAAGATGCCCATCTCGATGGCGTCGGACCCGAGGTCGGCGCCGACGGTGCGTTCTTCGATGACGGTGAGCTTGGCCGGCAGCGAGCCTGCGCGCAGCAGGGCGGCCAGCGTCGAGGTCTGCTGAGGCGTGAAGTCGCCGGAGATCTGCCCGGAGCCCTGGGTGATCGGCGTCTGAATGACTGGGGCGCTGAGCACCTTGTTGTCGAGGACGATGGCGAAAGGACGGCCGACATTTGCGGTGGTGATCTGCGCGAAACGTGTCGCACCGGCGCTGTCGAAGCGGAACGAGACGATCGGCCGCTGGGTCTGCTGTTCGAAGGCGGCGCGGGCATCCGTCAGACGGTCGCCGGAAAGTTCGACGCGGTCGAGAACCGGATATTCCTGGCCACGCTCGTCGGGGATCATGGTGACGCCCGGTTCGCCCGGATTGCCGAGCAGGTGGAAGCTCATCTTCGCGGTCGAACCGAGAAGCTGGCGAAGGCGGGACGGATCCTGCTCGCCGGGCAGCTGGACGAGGACGCGGTCAGAGCCGACGCGCTGGATCGTCGGTTCGGCAACGCCGACCTGGTCGACGCGCTGGCGGATGATCTCGAGGCTCTGCTCGACCGCCGCAGTGATATGGGCGTCGATGCCGGCCTCGGTCTGCGCGATCGAGATGGAATTCTCGCTTGGCGTGGTGATCGAGAGATCGGTTCCGCCGACGGTGCCGAAGCCGACCGGATTGGCCAGCGTCTGCAGTTCGGTAACGGCCGCGTCGCGCTGGGTACCGTCACGCAGCGTGACGAGGATGGCATCGCCTGCGCGGCGGATTGCCGACGTATTGATGTTCTTGTCGCGCAGGACGCGTCGGGTGTCCTGGGTCAGGCTCTGGATGCGCTCGTTGATCAGGTCGGCCCGATCGACTTCAAGCACGAGGTGCGAACCGCCCCTCAGGTCGAGACCGAGCGAGACCCGGCTGTGCGGGAGCCAGGACGGCACGCGGTCGAGTACCGACTGCGGAAGCACGTTCGGCAGGGCGACCAGTATGCCGATGATGATGATGAAGACATAGGTCCCCACCAGCCACGGTGAATTTCTCATTGTTCAAATCCTGTTAGGCCCCGACCGATGCTCGGATCGTAAGGCCGTCAAATTTCATGCTGCCAGGCAACACATGCCTTAATCAGGCGACAAGCGGTGGGGCACGGGGCAGGGCGCCCGGCCAGTTGATGCGCTTGATGGACGGGCGCCGATAGTCGAGAGCCCGGGCGGCCGCATAGTGATGCGTCGCAATTTCGAAGAATGCCGGAGGCGGCAGGCCGTCATCGGTGGCGATATGGCCGCCGGAATTGTCCTTGCGTTCGGCAATGGTGACGGCGCGCAGGCCGTCACGTTTTGTGAGCGTCGGTGATCTGTCGGAGCGATCGTCGATCGGGCGTGCTGCAGCGGCGAGATCCAGATTGCGCGGAGCGCCGGCGAGAAGGCCGAAGAGGGCGATGAGGAATGCTGCGGCAAGAACTGGCACGCGCGCGAGATCGCTCTGCGCGCGGTGGCCCTTTTTCCGTCTTGGTAGCGGCAATACCGCCATCCGCATCGACTCCGGATATTAGAGTGTCCGAATTGTCCTCGGATGACGCCGCCTTCTAAAGGAGAGCGTCATCCGGGTCAACAAAACGGGCCATCAAAGAGGCGCGAGGGGCTTAGCGGATCCGCTTTGCAGCGGGTTCCGGCACCAGTTCGCCATTAAGGCGACGGTCGAGATAGTCCTCGCATTCGCCCATCAGCGTCTCAACCTGGCCGTTGAAGAAGTGGTTGGCGTTCTCCACGGTCTTGTGCGTGATGAGAATGCCCTTCTGCGTCTTCAGCTTTTCGACGAGGCCGTTCACGTCCTTTTCGGGCGCAACCTTGTCTGAATCGCCGTTGATGATCAGTCCGGAGGACGGGCAGGGGGCGAGGAAGGAGAAGTCGTAGGTGTTCGGCTGCGGCGCAATCGACATGAAGCCTTCGATTTCCGGACGGCGCATCAGAAGCTGCATGCCTATCCAGGCGCCGAACGAATAGCCGGCGACCCAACAGCTCTTCGAATCGGGATGCAGGCTCTGCACCCAGTCGAGCGCCGATGCCGCATCCGAAAGTTCGCCCGCGCCGTGGTCGAATTCGCCCTGGCTACGCCCGATGCCGCGGAAGTTGAACCGCAGTGTCGTGAAACCGCGCTTCTGGAACATGTAGAAGAGCTGGTAGACGATCTGGTTGTTCATCGTGCCGCCGAACTGAGGGTGCGGGTGCAGGATGATGGCGATCGGGGCGCTCTTTTCCTTGGACGGCTGGTAGCGTCCTTCCAGGCGGCCGGCTGGGCCGTTGAAAATCACTTCGGGCATCGGTACTCCGGTCAATCGTGTCCGGTTCCAACCTGTTCATCACGTCGGGTTTGACTTGACGAACTCGCTCAGCTTTTCTAGAACTCAGTTTAGAACCATTCGAAATTGGGCAAGCAGACGCATTGCCCGTTGCGAAGTCTCTTAAGGCAAGCCCGGTCGAAATTTCAAGGAAAATGCGGCTTGGGGCGGCTTGCCTTTGATGATGTGCTAATTTGGAACGAAAGCGCGATCAGGCAATGGCGTTGCAGCGAACATATCTGGACTGGAATGCGACTGCTCCTTTGTCAGAGCCGGCTCGCATTGCCATGCTCGATGCGCTGGCGCTGCCGGGCAATGCGTCTTCCGTCCATGCAGAGGGACGCTCGGCCCGCACCGGCGTGGAAAAGGCGCGACGTCAGGTCGCCGCCCTCGTCGGCGCCGAACCTGCGCATGTGACCTTTACCAGCGGTGCGACGGAAGCTGCCAACCACGTTCTGACGCCGGACTACCGCATGGGACGTGCGCCCATCGCGATCTGGCATCTTTACGTCTCCGCGATCGAGCATCCGGCAATCCGCGAAGGCGGACGCTTTTCTGCCGAAAATGTGACCGAAGTGCCGGTGACATCAGCCGGAACGCTCGATCTGTCCGCTTTGGAAGATCTGCTCGCTCGTCATGACCACGCATCCGGAATGCCGATGGTGGCGGTCATGCTCGTCAACAATGAAACCGGTATAGTCCAGCCGGTCGCGGAAGCGGCGGCGCTTGCGCATAAATATCGCGGGCTGATGGTTGTCGACGCAGTTCAGGCTGCCGGCCGCTTGCTGCTCGATATCAGTGCTCTGGATGCGGATTTCCTGATCATCTCCTCTCACAAGATCGGTGGTCCCAAGGGCGTCGGCGCCCTGATTTCGCGCGGAGAGGTGCTCATGCCGAAGCCCCTCATCCGTGGCGGCGGACAGGAAAAGGGCCATCGCTCTGGGACGGAAAATTTTCATGCGATCATAGGCTTCGGCGCAGCTGCTGAAGTGATGTCTCAGAATATCGAGGCGCGCATCGAACGAATCGGTGCTCTGCGCGATCGCCTGGAGCGGTCGATGAAGGATGTCGCCCCCGACGTCGTCATTTATGGCGACGAGGTGACGCGGGTCGCCAATACCAGCTTTTTCACCCTCCCGGGATTGAAGGGAGAGACCGGCCAGATCGCTTTCGATCTGGAAGGCGTCGCACTCTCGGCGGGCTCCGCCTGCTCGTCCGGCAAGGTCGGCCAGAGCCATGTGCTGACGGCGATGGGGCGTGATCCGGATGTCGGTGCGCTGCGCATCTCGCTCGGCCCGGATACGACGGAAGCGGATATAGAAAAGGCGATCACCGCCTTCGGAAAAATTGCCATGCGCCGAAAGGCGCCGGGCCAGGCCGCTTAAGCGGCGCCAAATTTGCGGAATGGCAAATTTCCGCTTGCCAAGAGGTGTGAAAACCGCCTTTTGGCGCCTACATGGGGGAGGCATTGTTTTCCCCGCTCGAATGACGGAATTGCCGGAATTTGAACCGGCAACACAGGGAGTTTTAAAGATGCCTGCTGTCCAGGAAACGATCGATCAGGTCCGTGGGATCGATATCGATCAGTACAAGTATGGCTTCGAGACATTCATCGAAGTGGACAAGGCGCCCAAGGGCCTTTCGGAAGACATCATTCGCTTCATTTCGGCCAAGAAGCAGGAGCCGGACTGGATGCTGGAATGGCGTCTCGACGCCTATAAGCGTTGGCTGACCATGGAAGAGCCGACCTGGGCGCGCGTCGATTATCCGAAGATCGACTTCAACGATATTTATTATTACGCCGCGCCGAAGAACATCACGGGCCCTGTGTCGTTGGATGAAGTCGACCCGGAACTGTTGAAGACCTATGAGAAGCTCGGCATTCCGCTGCGCGAGCAGGAAATTCTCGCCGGCGTGCAGACCTCCAAGGTCGCCGTCGACGCCGTCTTCGATTCGGTCTCGGTCGTCACGACCTTCAAGAAGGAGCTGCAGAAGGCCGGCGTGATCTTCATGTCGATCTCGGAAGCCATTCGCGAGCATCCCGAACTGATCAAGCAGTATCTCGGCTCGGTGGTTCCGACGACCGACAACTACTATGCGACGCTGAATGCGGCGGTCTTCACCGACGGCTCCTTCGTGTTCGTACCGAAGGGCGTCCGCTGCCCGATGGAGCTGTCCACCTACTTCCGTATCAACGAGAAGAACACCGGCCAGTTCGAACGCACGCTGATCATCGCCGAGGAAGGCGCCTACGTGTCCTACCTCGAAGGCTGCACCGCGCCTCAGCGCGACGAAAACCAGCTTCACGCTGCCGTCGTCGAACTGGTTGCGCTGGATGATGCCGAGATCAAGTATTCCACCGTCCAGAACTGGTTCCCGGGCGACAAGGAAGGCAAGGGCGGCATCTACAACTTCGTCACCAAGCGTGGCGATTGCCGCGGTCACCGCTCCAAGATCTCCTGGACCCAGGTCGAAACCGGTTCAGCGATCACCTGGAAATACCCGTCCTGCATCCTGCGCGGCGACGACAGCCGCGGCGAGTTCTATTCGATCGCCGTGTCGAACGGTCACCAGCAGATCGACAGCGGCACCAAGATGATCCATCTCGGCAAGAACACGTCGAGCCGCATCATCTCCAAGGGCATTTCCGCCGGCGTGTCGCAGAACACCTATCGCGGTCAGGTGTCGATCAATCGCCGGGCGGAAAACGCCCGCAACTTCACCAACTGCGACTCGCTCCTGATCGGCGACAAGTGCGGTGCGCATACGGTGCCTTATATCGAGGCGAAGAACCAGTCGGCGCAGATCGAACACGAGGCAACTACCTCGAAGATCTCCGACGACCAGAAGTTCTACGCCATGCAGCGCGGCATCCCGGAAGAAGAGGCGATCGCGCTGATCGTTAACGGCTTCGTCAAGGACGTCATCCAGCAGCTGCCGATGGAATTTGCCGTCGAAGCCCAGAAGCTGATCGGCATCTCGCTAGAGGGTAGCGTGGGGTAATGAACGAAAAGGTCGAGAACCTCATTCTGGAGCATCTGCGTGTCATGCGCGCCGACATCGCGTCGATCAACGACGAGATACGCGGGATCCGCAGTGAAATGCGGTCGATGAAACAGCATATGGCGGGGTTCATGACCCATGAGATCAACCAGGACGGAGACATTGCGGAACTCAAGGTCCGCATGGATCGCATAGAGAAGCGGCTTGAGCTGAGCGACGATTGAGCTCGCCCGCCGCAAGACGAACATTCAGAGGAAAACGAAATGCTTGAGATCAAGAACCTGCACGCCCGCATCGCCGAAGACGGCACCGAGATCATTCGCGGCCTGAACCTGACCGTGAAGCCGGGCGAGATCGCAGCCATCATGGGCCCGAACGGCTCCGGCAAGTCGACGCTGTCCTACATCCTGTCTGGCCGCGAGGACTATGAAGTCACCGAGGGTGACATCACCTATAACGGCGAGAGTATTCTTGAGCTCGATCCGGCCGAACGCGCCTCCAAGGGCATCTTCCTCGCCTTCCAGTACCCGGTCGAAATCCCGGGCGTCGCCACCATGCAGTTCCTCAAGGTCGCCATGGACCAACAGCGCAAGGCGCGCGGCGAGGAAGAACTGACGACGCCGGACTTCATGCGCCGCGTCAAGGAAGCTGCCGACGGCTTGAAAATCGACCAGGCCATGCTGCGCCGTCCGCTCAATGTCGGCTTCTCCGGCGGTGAGAAGAAGCGCGCCGAAATCCTGCAGATGGCGCTGCTCGAGCCTACGCTCTGCGTTCTCGACGAGACCGATTCCGGCCTCGACATCGACGCCCTGAAGATCGTTGCAGATGGCGTCAACGCGCTGCGCTCGCCGGATCGCGCCGTGATTGTCATCACCCACTACCAGCGCCTGCTCGACTACATCGTGCCGGATACCGTCCATGTTCTCTACAAGGGCCAGATCATCCGTTCGGGTGACAAGGAACTGGCCCAGGAACTGGAAGCCAACGGCTATGCCGACGTGATCGGGACTGCGGCCTGAGACCGGGAAGGATTTTGGCATGAACATCCAAGCAAACCAGCCCGCCAGCAGGCTCACGGCCGCTGAAACGGCGCTCGTCGAGGCTTTCGCCGCCCAGATCGGCGAACTGCCCGGCGACGGCGCCGTCACCGGCACCCGCGATAGACTGCTCGACGACCTGAAAAAGGCCGGCCTTCCGACCCGTCGGATCGAATCCTGGCACTATACGGACCTGAAGAACCTGTTCCGCTCCGTACCGGAGCGCGTTACCGGCGGCGCCGGCGACTCCGTCGATGCACTGGTCAAGGGATCCAAGGTTCTTGCTGTCCTGCAGGGTGAAGCCGATGCGAGCGCATCGATCGACGACGTCACCGTCACTGCATATCGCGATCAGCTCGCCGACGGCTCTGCTGTCAAGGGCCTCACCGCACTCGACAAGGACGACGCGATCGGCCGCCTCAACGGCAGTTTCGTCCGCGACGGTCTGGCGCTGGCGGTTGCGGCCAATGCCGAGATCGAAGCACCGATCGAACTGCAGGCGCTGCATGGCGCCGGCCAGATCCACACGCGCTTCCCGGTCTCTTTCGGTGCCGGTTCCAAGGCGACGATCGTTGAGCGTCACCTGGCGGTGACCGAGGATGCCGCACTTGTCTCGTCCGTCAGCGATATCGCGCTCGAAGACGGTGCGGACATCACCTGGATCATCCTGCAGCAGCAGGGCCCGATGGACACGCATCTCGGCCAGATCCGTGTCACGCTCGGTGCCGAGTCAAAGCTTCGTCTTTATGTCGTCAATGCCGGCGGCAAGCTGGTGCGTCAGGAGCTTCGCATCGAGGTTCAGGGCGAGGGCGCCGAACTGACGCTGCGCGGCGTCAACCTGCTCGGCGGCGACAGCCATACGGACGTGACGCTGGTACTCGGCCACAACGTGCCGCACACCAATTCGACGGAAACCTTCCGCAACGTCGTGTTCGACAAGGCAAGCGGCGTGTTCCAGGGCATGATCAAGGTCGCGCCGGACGCCCAGAAGACCGACGCGAAGATGGCGTGCAACACGCTGCTCATGTCCGACGACGCCGATTTCTCGGTCAAGCCGGAACTGGAAATCTTCGCCGACGACGTCATCTGCGGCCATGGCGCCACCGTGGCCGATACCGACCGCAACCATCTCTTCTACCTGATGGCCCGCGGCGTGCCGGAGAACAAGGCGCGCGCCATGCTGGTCAACGCCTTCGTCGCCGAGATCGTCGAGGAACTGGAAGAGGAAAATCTGGTCGAGGCGCTGGAAGACGTGATCTCGACCTGGCTCGAAAAGCACGCCTGATGTGAGTGACGGAGGGGCGTAAACTCCTCCGTCATGCTCGTCCTGGGGCTTGACCCGAGGATCTCCCGAGCATCTACGACCGTCGATCAGGTCGCAACGTGAATAGATCCTCGGCACAAGGCCGAGGATGACGCAGTGGATACTGTGACTGTCTCCGCGTACTGCGATCTTTACGGGCTTCCGCCCAAAGGCGTTAGAAAGAGGGTCTCATATGGACCAGAAGACACCATTAGCCGCCTATGACGTTGACGCCATAAGGCGGGATTTTCCGATCCTGTCGACCATGGTGCACGGCAACAAGCCGCTCGTGTATCTGGACAACGGAGCCTCGGCGCAGAAGCCGCAGGCCGTGATAGACGCGATCAGCCATGCTTATTCCAACGAATACGCCAATGTGCATCGCGGCCTTCACTTCCTCTCCAATGCCGCGACCGACGCCTACGAGGCAGCGCGTGAAAAAGTGCGTCGCTTCCTCAATGCCGGCTCGGTGGACGAGATCGTCTTCACCAGCAATTCCACGGCTGCGATCAACACGGTCGCCTATGGTTATGGCATGCCGCATATCGGCGAGGGCGACGAGATCGTCATCACGATCATGGAGCACCACTCCAACATCGTGCCCTGGCATTTCATCCGCGAGCGCCAGGGCGCCAAGATCACCTGGGTGCCTGTCGATGACAACGGCGCCTTCCATATCGAGGATTTCGTGGGTGCGCTGACGGAGAAGACCAAGATGGTCGCCGTCACCCATATGTCGAATGCGCTCGGCACCGTCGTGCCGGTCAAGGACATCTGCCGCATTGCCCATGAGCGCGGCATTCCCGTCCTCGTCGACGGCAGCCAGAGCGCTGTGCACATGCCGATCGACGTCAGGGATATCGATTGCGACTGGTTCGTCATGACCGGCCACAAGCTCTATGGTCCGTCCGGCATCGGCGTCCTTTACGGCAAGATGGATCGCCTGAAGGAGATGCGTCCCTTCCAGGGCGGCGGCGAGATGATCATCGAGGTGGCCGAGGATATCGTCACCTATAACGACCCGCCGCATCGCTTCGAAGCCGGCACGCCGCCGATCGTTCAGGCAATCGGACTAGGCTACGCACTCGACTATATGGACAAGGTCGGCCGTGCCGCGATCGCCGCCCATGAAGCGGATCTGACCGCCTATGCCACCGAACGTCTTCAGGCGATCAATTCGCTCCGTATCATCGGCAACGCGCCGGGCAAGGGCGCGATCTTCTCCTTCGAACTTGCGGGCATCCACGCCCATGACGTTTCGATGGTCATCGACCGCCGCGGCGTCGCGGTTCGGGCCGGCACCCATTGCGCCATGCCGCTCTTGAAACGCTTTGGCGTCACCTCCACATGCCGGGCATCGTTCGGCATGTATAATACCCGTGCCGAAGTGGACGCTTTGGCTGACGCGCTGGACTATGCGCGCAACTTCTTTGCCTGAGGAATTCCATGGCCATGGACCAAGACATACCGAAGTGGGATGCCCGTGAAGGCATCATCGAATCCAGCATTCCCGCGGAGGAACTGGAACGCCTGTCCGACGATATCATCGCGGCGCTGAAGACCGTCTATGACCCGGAAATCCCGGCTGACATTTTCGAACTCGGCCTGATCTACAGGATCGATATCGAGGACGACCGCATGGTGAAGATCGCCATGACGCTCACCGCCCCGGGCTGCCCGGTGGCCGGCGAAATGCCGGGCTGGGTCGAAAACGCCGTCGGCGCCGTCGAAGGCGTCTCGGGCGTCGAGGTCGAGATGACTTTCGATCCGCCGTGGACGCCCGAGCGCATGTCCGAAGAGGCACAGGTCGCCGTCGGCTGGTATTGATCCGTCAGGACGCCGGTACTAAGTTTGAGTCTAGAAACGCCGGACCTTGAACCCGGTTGTTGAAGGAGAATGGGCCGATGGGCTTTGCAGTGATGACCATGACCGACGCGGCGGCCGCGCGCGTCAACCAGATCGTTTCCAACTCAGGTGCGGACGCCAAGGGCATTCGCGTCGGGATCAAGAAGGGCGGTTGCGCCGGTATGGAATATACGATCGATCTGGTCACCGAAGCGAATGCCAAGGACGACCTGATCGAACATGCGGGCGCTAGGGTCTGGATCGAGCCGTCGGCCGTGCTTTACCTGCTCGGCACGCAGATGGACTTCGAAATCACCAAGATGCGCTCCGGCTTCACCTTCGTGAACCCGAACCAGACGTCGGCCTGCGGCTGCGGTGAATCGGTAGAGCTGAAGCCTGCCGATCTGGCAGCGCTGGCAAAGCAGCGGGAAGCTGAAACGCACGCATAGTCGGCGTTGGTGTTGCGAATTGAAAAGGGCCGCAAGGCCCTTTTTTGTTGCGATCACTCGTGCCGCAGCGCTTCGATCGGATTGAGCTGCGCGGCGCGCCTTGCCGGAAAATAGCCGAAGATCATCCCGATTGCCGCCGAGAAGATGAAGGCGAGCACGATGATCGTCGGGCTGACCACGAACGGCACCTGCAGGTAGCTGACCACCGCCAGCGCAAGGCTGAGGCCGGCGATGATGCCGGTCACGCCGCCGAAGATCGACAGCATCACGGCTTCCACCAGGAACTGCGTCAGCACCTGCGTCTCGAGCGCCCCGATCGCAAGCCTTATGCCGATTTCGCGCGTACGCTCGGTCACCGAGACCAGCATGATGTTCATGATGCCGATACCGCCGACCAGCAGGCTGACGGCCGCGACGGCGCCAAGCAGGCCGGTGAGCAGCACCGTGGTGCCGGTCATGGCCGCGGCGATCTGCGACATGTCGTTGACGGAGAAATCGTCGTCCCGGCCGATCCCGATGCGGCGACGCTCCCTTAGCAGGCTTTCCACATCTGACTGCACCTTCGCCGTGGAGACGCCGTCCTGAGCCGACAGCACGATGCTGCTGATCGTCGTCGTCCCGCCGATCCGCCGCTGGTGGAGTTTCAGCGGCATGATCACGCTGTCGTCCTGGTCGTCGCCCATGCCGGACTGTCCCTTGGCGGCCAGAACCCCGACGATCGGGCAGGCGACATTGCTGACGCGGATGGTCTGCCCGACGGGGTCGGCGGCACCGAACAATTCCCGACGTACCGTCTCGCCGATGATGCAGGCCGCCTGACTGCCGCGATCCTCGCTGGGCAGGAATTCGCGGCCGAGCGCCAGATCCCAGTCCTGGGCGATCAGATAGTCGTTCGTGGTGCCGATTGCGCTGGTCGAACGGTTGGCGCCGCCGGCAATGACAGTGGCCGTCCCGCGGTTGATCGGAGCGACGGCTCTCAGGCCGCTGACCTGCTCCTGAATAGCCGCGATATCCCCATCGGTAAAACGCTTGGCTTCCGTGCTGGCGCGGCCGGGTCCCCACTGGCCCGGACGCACGAACAGCGTGTTGGTACCCAGCCGCGTGAGCTCATCGCGCACCTTCGCGGTCGTGCCGTTGCCGACGGTCACCATGGCGATCACGGCTGCGACGCCGATGACGACGCCGAGCACGGTCAGGATGGAGCGCAGCATGTTACGGCTGATGGCGCGCCAGGCGAGCTTGGTCGTCTCAAACAGCATGGCTTGCCTCCTCGGCGCGCATCTCGTCGGTCACCAGATGGCCATCGACGAAGCGCAGAAGCCGCTTGGCATAGGCGGCAATGTCTTCCTCGTGGGTGACCATGATAACCGTGATCCCGTTCTCGCGATTGAGCCGCGTGATGAGCTCCATGATCTCGACGCTCGTCTTGGTGTCGAGGTTGCCGGTCGGCTCATCGGCGAGCAGGACGGCCGGATCGGTAACGATGGCGCGGGCGATCGCGACGCGCTGCTGCTGGCCGCCGGAAAGCTCCTGAGTCGTATGGCCCTCGCGTCCCTTCAGACCGACCTGCTCGAGTGCCGCCATCGCCCTGCGGCGTCGTTCGGCGTGGTCCATGCCGCGATAGACGAGCGGCAGTTCGACATTTTCCACCGCCGAGGTGCGTGCAAGCAGGTTGAAGCCCTGGAAGACGAAACCCAGCATATGGCGGCGCAGCAGCGTCAGTTGTTCGCGGCTGAAACCGCTGGTTGGAATGCCCTGGAACAGGTATTCGCCGGATGACGGCACGTCGAGCCCGCCGATAATGTTCATCGCCGTCGACTTGCCCGAGCCGGAAGGCCCCATGATCGAGACGAATTCACCCGGAGAGATCGACAGGTTGATGCGATCGAGCGCCCGGATCGTCGCCTCACCACGCCCATAGACCTTGCAGATATCCTTGAAGGTGATCAGCGGAGAAACCGTCATGGCGATCTCCTTACTGATTGCGCGCTGTCGCATCGGTGATCAGCTGGTCGCCTTCCTTGATCTCGCCGGATTTCAGCACGGTGAACTGGCCGTCGGTCGGGCCGGTCTCGACCTGCACGCGCTGCGGCGCGCCGCCGCGCAGCACCCAGACGGCACGGGTGGTGGTGGCCGAGGCTTCTCCCCGTTCGCCGCGGCTACCGCGCGGTCGTGGTGGCGCAAAAAGGCGGGTGAGGAAGCTGCCGCGCGCCTGGGGCGATGCCGCCGGCGAATAGCGGAGCGCTGCGTTAGGGATGAGCATCGCGTCCGCAACCGACTCGACCGTGACATCGGCAGTAGCCGTCATTCCCGGCCGCAGCAGCAGATCCTGGTTGTCGACCGTCAGGATCGCTTTGTAGGTGACCACGTTGGATACCGTTTCCGATGCGAACCGGACCGCCTGGATTGTCGCCGGAAAACTGCGATCCGGATAGGCGTCGACCGAGAATTTCGCCACCTGGCCTTCACGCACCTGGCCGACATCAGCCTCGTCGACGGAGACCTGCAGTTCCATCCGCTTCAGGTCGCCGGCAATGGTGAAGAGCACCGGCGCATTGAGCGAGGATGCGACCGTCGCTCCGGGATCGACATCACGGGTGAGAACGATACCGTCGATCGGCGAGACGACCGTCAGCTTCGAGAGGTTGACTTCCGCGAGCCGCAGGGCGGCCTCGGCGGACAGCACGGCCGCCTCGTTGATCTCCGTCGTCGCAAGGGCGGAATCATAGCTGTATTTGGCGGCGTCGAGTTCCTGCTGGCTGGAAATGCGGTTGTTGACGAGGTTCGTCAGCCGATCGAGCGAGATTTTCGCCGATGCCGCTTCCGCCTGCGCCTTGAGTACATTGGCCTTGGCCGACGCGAGCTGCGCCCGCGCGCTCTGGACGTCGGCTTCCTGCTTGTTCGTATCGAGCTCCAGCAACACGTCGCCGGCCTTGACCGGGCTGTTGTAGGTCACATTCACTTTGCGCACGGTTCCCGACTGTTCGCTCGATATATCGACCTGGTCTGTCGGCTGAACCGATCCCGTTGCGGTCACGATGACGGAGAGATTGCCCTTCCTGGCGTCCTGGGTCGAATAGTCGAACGGCTGCTGTCCGGACTGCCCCTGGAAGTAGAGACCGAGGCCGCCTGCGACGATGACGGCGAGGCCGATCGCAAACCACCTGCCACGGCCGCGTTTGCGGCGGCCACCGGAGCCGGCCAGGATGGCGCCGAGATCGGGCGTCCTCGTGTCGCCGTTCTTGCTGGGGTCTTGCTGGACGTTCAAAATCTTGGCCTCGTTAAATCGATCTGACGAAAGATTCCGGCGACTCGCAAGCTACCGTATCGATTTGACGGCGAAGCAAGGGAGCCATGCTTTCATCGGCCTGAATGCCATGAAACGCACGGTAGAAAAACTTAAATACCTGTAAGGTGTTGGCCGCCCGCACCACGCGCAACCGTCCCGTGGTTACTGGAAACACCATCGCGGTGTCGAAAAGATGATTTGCCGCACCTCGGGCATGCATCGAACTGGCGCGCCAAGCGTTCTGCCTCCGCAACAGAGGAGATCTGCCATGATCGATGTAGCGAGAATCAAGGAACATGCCGAAGTCATTGGTGCCGATGGCGTTTACGTGGGCACCGTGGACCGGGTCGAAGGCAGCCGGATCAAGCTGACGAAGAAGGATAGCGGTGAGGGCAGCCACGAAGGGCACCATCACTTCATTCCGCTCGAACTGGTCGCGGATATCGAAGGCGGCAAGGTGAGATTGTCCGCAGACGGCGACGTTACCGTATCCTTCGAGGAAGAGCAGGGCGGCAAGCCCGTACACTGAAAATGCGGCCCGGCATTCGAGGGAATGCCGGGCCGTCTGACTGCAATGCTCACTGCTGGCTGCTCGGCACACCGAAGCGCGCGGGCAGGAAAGCTGTTTCAGTCTCGTCGCCACTCAACCGGTCGGTTTTCCCTTGAGGAAAATATCCGAAAGGTGTCACCGCAAATGTGACGGCAAGGCCGCCGACGACGGCCAAGACAAGAGCGATCAGCACGTTACCGCGTCTCATCACAATTCTCCTTTTTCAAAGACGTCTTGGGCATGTTTTGAGTTTTGCACCGGGATTGCCGGCATCGACCACTCAGCTCTTGGCAGAGAGCTCTGTCGGGGATGCCATCAACTCCGATCCGCCAATAGACTGGTCCATATATTTGAAAGCCAGAATACTCAGCACCGAAGCGATAAGAACGACGAAAATGATCCGCATGGACAACTCCTTAGGCGGAGATAACAGCCACGGCCTAATACTTGTTCCGGCAAGGCTCGCGCATTGCTGATCACGAATATTGTACGAAGTTATTGGAGTGGAATTTGAGATGGTGAGAGCGCAGGGGTTCGAACCCTGGACCTACTGATTAAAAGTCAGTTGCTCTACCGGCTGAGCTACGCTCTCCCGCGAATGCACCGAAGCGCCTCTCGAAAGTGCGCGGAACATATGCAGGTCACCCCCTGCGGTCAACCCGGAAAAACACCAAAAACAGCACTGTTGGCGGTTTTCCAGCAATGGTTATAAGACGTCGTTCGAAAAGGTGATTGGCCTTGGGGGCGGATAGGCGCTACCAGCGCGGCCAAGCTGCAGATCGGGGTCGTTCCGTGTCCATTGCCGAAATATCCGTTTTCACCGCCCTGATCGCGGGCGCGCTCTCCTTCCTGTCCCCTTGCGTCCTGCCGCTGGTGCCGCCTTATCTCTGTTACATGGCGGGTATTTCCGTCGACCAGTTCCGCGGAGAAGCTCCTGCGCAGGCGTCTCCAGCACGGGCGGCGGTGCTGCGCTCGGCCTTCTTCTTCACGCTCGGCTTTGCCACCGTCTTCGTCATGCTCGGGGCAGGGGCGTCCACGGTGGGCGTCCTGCTGCGCCAGCATCTCGACATCCTGTCCAAGATTGGCGGCCTGATCATCATCGTGATGGGATTGAATTTCCTCGGCGTCCTGAGAATCGGATTCCTGTCTCGCGAGGCGCGCTTCCAGTCCTCCGGACAGCCGGCGACCCTGTCCGGCGCCTATCTCATGGGGCTCGCCTTCGCCTTCGGATGGACGCCCTGCATCGGGCCGGTGCTTGGCGCCATCCTAGGGGTGGCCGCATCACGCGACACGGTTGGGGAAGGCGCGACACTGCTTGCCATCTATTCGCTGGGGCTTGCCGTTCCGTTCTGGATCGCGGCCGGATTTTCCGGCGTCTTCATGCGCTTCCTGACGCGCTTCCGCCGTCACCTCGGCACCGTGGAGAAGATCATGGGTGTCTTCCTGATCCTGACGGGCCTCGCCTTCATCTTCGGCATCGTCACCGATGCCGCTATCTGGTTCCAGCAGACCTTCCCGATCCTGATGCAGATCGGCTGATTACTTAGCCGCCAAGCCCCGGAATCCGCCCACCGGGCTTCAGCCTACCGGCTCTTAATGCCGAACCTGCTTCCCGAGACCTTTGACGAAATTCTTCAGCCCGCGTCCCGGCTCGACACCTTCCTGCATCAGCGCATTGCGAAGAGGCGGGATGGCGTTAAGGACATGCATGCCGGCCGCGCGCACCATCTGAACCGGCAGGAAGTCCGTCAGCAGTGAGCGATTGAGCAGGTCGACGCTGACGGTGCGGCTCATCACGTCCGGCTTGCGGCGACGATTGTAGCGATCACCGGCATCGGCTGCGATCGGCCGGTCACGGACGGCGGATAGCAGTTCGGCGAGCGTCATGCTGTCGCGCAACGAAAGATTGAGGCCCTGCGCGCCGATCGGCGGGAAGGCGTGCGCCGCCTCGCCGATGAATGCCGCCCGCCCGCTGCCGAAGCGCTCGGCCATCATGCTGGAAAGCGGCCAGGCCCGCGCCTTGCCTTCCACCGTCACCTTGCCGAGGATCGACTGCATGCGGGTTTCCACTGCTGTCGAAAGCTCTTCCGTTGACAATGAGACGAGCCGTGCAGCTTCTTCCGGACGGACGACCCAGACGAGGCTCGAGCGAAGGCCGGGCAGGGGCACCTGGGTGAACGGACCGCTCTCGGTGTGGAATTCAGTCGAGACATTGCCGTGCGGCAGCGCATGGCTGAAATTGAGAACCACGGCCGACTGTTCGTAGGACCATTTGCGCGCGCTGACGCCGGCAGCTTCGCGCGTGATCGAGTTGCGCCCATCGGCGCCGATCACGAAATCGACCTCGATGACGTCGCCCTCGGCAATCGAGATCGTCGCCTTGTCGGTCTGCACGGCGACGCTTTCGGCATTCTGTTCGATCCGAGTCACGTTCGGTTCTGCGGCAAGCGCCTTGTTCAGAGCCTCGGACAGCGCCGTGTTCGGCATGTTGTAGCCGAAGGCTGTCAGTCCGATATCCGTGGCGCGGAACTGCGCCGGCGGGGCGCGCAGGAGGCGGGTCGTGCCGTCGAGGATCTGCATGACGGAGAGCGCTGCCGTCGAAGGCGCGATCGCATCCCACACGCCGAGGCGCTCAAGGTAACGGACGGACTGGTCCATCAGTGCCGTCGTACGGGTGTCTTCATGCGGCGGCTTTGCGGCGATCAGGCAGACCTTGCGTCCGGTACGGCCCAATGCGAGCGCTGCCACCAGTCCTGCCAGCCCGCCTCCGACGATTGCGATCTCGTAATGTTGCATGTCCGCTTCCCGTTCACTGTCTGGCCGATCACTTTCTGGGGCCTATGTAGAGCGTCGCGCGCTTCTGATCCATGGGGCATCGGCGCGCAGCTATGACGGCTGTAGTGTAAAACCTGTGGCCATTTCCGGGCGCGGTTGCAATATCGGCGGTTTGGCCGCATATCCGGAATGCAGAGAAAAGCGGGACCAGGGCGTGTTCAGACGAATTTTCAATTACCGTAAAGTCCCCTATGCGGAAATCCGCGCATTCTGCGTGCACCTGCTGACGGCCTCCGGCTCCTTCCTGGCCTTCCTCGGCGTGGTCGCCGCGGCGGAGCATCGCTTCGTCGACATGTTCTGGTGGCTTGGCCTTGCGCTACTGGTCGATGGTATCGACGGTCCCATTGCCCGCAAGGTGCATGTGAAGGAAGTGCTGCCCAACTGGTCGGGCGACACGCTCGATAACATCATCGACTACGTCACCTATGTCCTGCTGCCCGCTTTTGCTCTCTACCAGAGCGGCATGATCGGCGAGCCATGGTCCTTCGTTGCGGCCGGCATGATCGTCGTCTCGAGCGCCATCTATTATGCCGATACGGGCATGAAGACCGACGAGTATTTCTTCTCCGGTTTTCCGGTCGTCTGGAACATGGTGGTCTTCACGCTCTTCGTCATCGATGCAACGGCGACGACCGCGATGATCGTTGTCACAGTGTCTGTGGTTCTCACCTTCCTGCCGATCAGTTTCCTCCATCCGGTCCGCGTCAAACGGCTGCGGCCGCTCAATCTCGGCATCTGCCTGCTCTGGTGCGCGCTCGGTGGTTACTCGCTGTTGATGCATTTCCAGTCGCCGGATTGGGTCGTCTGGGGCGTCGTCATCAGCGGCATTTATCTCTATTGCATCGGTGGTGTGTTGCAGCTCTTTCCAAATCTTGGAAAATGACGCGAAGCCTGTCGCAAACCTCTCTTTGATGTTGTGGAAGTCTGCAAAAACGGTATCAATATCAATCGGCTGCAATAATCGGCATGCGTGTGCCTTTGCAATTCTGAAGCAATACAAAATTGTACTTCCGCGACGGACCGGAAGTGCATTTAAAAAGGGGGATCCGTGACTGTATCCGAGGGCCCGGAAGCGAAGCCGCTTCTATCCATTCGGGGGCTGACCAAATTCTTCGGCAGCTTCGCCGCCTGCGATTCCATCGATCTCGATATCGGTCACGGGGAAATCCACGCGCTTCTCGGTGAAAACGGCGCGGGCAAGTCGACCCTCGTCAAGATGCTCTTCGGGGTGCTCGAACCGAGTGCCGGAAGTATTTCCTGGGACGGCGCGCCGGTGACGATCGCGTCGCCCGGCGAAGCCCGACAGCGCGGCATCGGCATGGTCTTCCAGCATTTTTCCCTGTTCGAAGCCCTGACGGTCGCCGAAAACATCGCGCTTTCCCTCGATGCCCGCATACCGCTTGCTAAGATCGCCGAGGAAACCGCCACCGTCTCAAAGGCCTATGGCCTGCCGCTCGATCCGTCCGCCCATGTGGCCGACCTTTCCGTCGGCGAACGCCAGCGCATAGAGATCGTCCGCGCGCTTCTGCAGAACCCCAAGCTGATCATTCTCGACGAGCCCACCTCGGTTCTGACGCCCCAGGAGGCCGAGCGCCTGTTCGAGACGCTGATGCGCCTCAAGGCCGAAGGCCGTTCGGTCCTCTATATCAGCCATCGCCTCGAGGAAGTGCGCCGCATCTGCGACCGCGCGACCGTCTTGCGCCACGGCAAGGTCACCGGTGCCTGCGATCCCAAGCGCGAGACACCGGCCTCTCTGGCGCGCATGATGGTCGGGACCGAAGTTGCCGAGGTCAAGCGCGAAGGCCTGGCCGATACCGGCGAGGTCCTGGTCGAGATGAAGGACGTGTCGGTTGCGCCACGCACGCCGTTCTCCGTTTCGCTCAAGGACGTCTCCCTGAAAGTCCGCGCCGGCGAAGTGCTGGCGATCGCAGGCGTCGCCGGCAATGGCCAGTCGGAGCTGTTCGATGCGCTGTCCGGCGAGTACCCGATCGCCGACGAGGGGCGGATTCGCCTGCGCGGCCGCGCCGTCGGTCGGCTTGGCATTAACGGCCGGCGTCTTGTCGGCGCCGGTTTCGTGCCGGAAGAGCGTCACGGACATGCAGCGGTGCCAGGGCTGCCGCTTTCCGACAATTTGCTCCTCGCCCGCAGCCGGTCCGACAAGAAGGCTTTCCTGTCCGGCGGCTTCCTGTCGGTTCTCCGCCGGGATGCGATCCAGTCCGCCGCGCGGCGCATCTGTTCGGTCATGGACGTGCGCAAGAGCGGCGAAGATCCGGCTGCCGGCTCGCTGTCCGGCGGCAATCTGCAGAAATTCATCGTCGGCCGCGAGCTGGATCGCCAGCCTTCGGTTCTCGTCATCAACCAGCCGACCTGGGGCGTCGATGCCGGCGCCGCGAGCCGCATCCGCCAGGCGCTGATCGATCTCGCCAAGGCCGGATCTGCCGTCATCGTCATCAGCCAGGATCTCGACGAGATCTTCGAGATCGCGACGACGATCGCGGTCATATCGGATGGCAAGCTATCTGCCCCTTATCCGGCAGGCGATCTTTCGATGGAACAGATCGGCTTGCTGATGGGCGGCATTCACGAGAGCCATTTCGGTGGGGAGGCGCGCTATGCGTCTTGAACTCCAGAAGCGCGCCCAGGTCTCCACCCTGTTCTCGATCCTGTCGCCTTTGCTGGCGCTGGCGCTGACGCTGGTGGTCGGCGGCATCATGTTCTGGGCGCTCGGCAAGAGCCCGACCGGCGCCCTCTACACCTTCTTCGTCGAACCGCTTCTGGACGTGTGGTCGCTGCACGAACTGGTCATCAAGGCGGCACCGCTGATCCTGATCGCGGTCGGCCTCGCCATCTGTTACCGCTCGAACAACTGGAATATCGGCGCCGAAGGCCAGTTCACCATCGGCGCGATCACCGGCTCTATCCTGCCCGTCCTCTATCCCGAATGGCATTCGCCGATGATCCTGCCGCTGATGCTCGTCATGGGCATGATCGGCGGCGCGCTTTACGCCGGCATCCCCGCCTTCCTAAAAATCCGCTGCAACACCAACGAGATCCTGACCAGCCTAATGCTGGTCTATATCGCCCAGCTGTTCCTCGATTGGCTGGTACGCGGTCCGTGGCGCGATCCCCAGGGCTACAATTTTCCACAGACCAAGAGTTTCCAGGTGGAGGCGGTTCTGCCGGAAGTCCTGGATTCCGGCCGCGCGCATATGGGCATCGTCTTCACGCTTCTCGCCGCGGTCCTGCTCTGGTTCATGATGCGCTTCATGCTCAAGGGGTTCCAGGTGTCCGTGCTCGGTCAGTCGGCGCGGGCAGGGCGGTTTGCCGGGTTCTCGGCGAAGAACATGGTCTGGTTCTCGATGCTGCTCTCCGGCGCGCTTGCCGGGCTTGCAGGAATCTCCGAAGTATCCGGCTCGATCGGCCATCTGCAGCCGACGATTTCCCCTGGCTACGGCTTCACCGCGATCATCGTCGCCTTCCTCGGGCGCCTCAATCCGCTCGGCATCGTCGCCTCCGGCTTTGTGCTGGCGCTGACCTATCTGGGTGGCGAGGCCGCACAGCTGTCGATCGGCATTTCCGACAAGGTCAGCCGTGTCTTCCAGGGCCTGATCCTGTTCTTCGTTCTCTCCTGCGACACGCTGATCCACTACAGGATCCGGCTGATCTTCAATCCGTCGGCGGCAACCGCGGAGGCGAAAAACTGATGTTCGAAGCCATCCTCCTGACAGTCATCACTGCATCGACGCCGCTTGTGATCGCTGCCCTCGGCGAACTCGTGGCCGAGCGCTCCGGCGTCCTCAATCTCGGCGTCGAAGGCATGATGATCATGGGCGCGGTGTCGGCCTTTGCCGCGGCGCAGCTGACCGGCAGTCCCTATCTCGGCATTCTCGCGGGCATTGCCGGCGGCGCGCTCTTCTCGCTGCTGTTCGGCTTCCTGACGCTGACGCTTGTCGCCAATCAGGTTGCGACCGGTCTCGCCCTGACGATCCTCGGCCTCGGCCTTTCCGGCCAGCTAGGCGAGAGCTTCGTCGGCATGCCCGGAATCAAGCTGCAGCCGATCGTGATCCCGCTCCTGTCCGACATTCCGTTCTTCGGCCTTGTCCTGTTCGCCCAAGACTTGATCTTCTATCTGTCGGTCGCCCTGGTCATCGGCATCAGCTGGTTCCTGTTCAAAAGCCGGGCAGGACTGAAGCTCCGTGCCATCGGCGACAATCACGGCTCCGCCCATGCGCTCGGCATCAATGTCGTGCGCGTCCGCTATCTCGCGGTCCTGTTCGGCGGTGCCTGCGCGGGCCTGGCCGGTGCTCAGCTTTCGCTCGTCTACACGCCGCAATGGGTGGAGAATATGTCGGCCGGCCGCGGCTGGATCGCGCTGGCGCTCGTCGTTTTCGCCTCCTGGCGCCCCTGGCGGCTCCTGGCCGGCGGTTATCTCTTCGGCGCCGTCACCATCGGCCAGCTGCATGCGCAGGCCTTCGGCATCGGCGTGCCTTCCCAGCTCCTGTCTGCGCTGCCCTACGCGGCCACTATTGTCGTGCTGATTATCATTTCGCATAATCGACGCATGACGCTCATCAATACGCCGGCATCCCTCGGAAAACCGTTTGTCCCCGATCGGTGACCGCGTTAACGTCAATGTCATACTCCATCAGAGGTTGGAAAATGAAGAAACTGATTATTGCTCTCACTGCCACGGCTGCCGTGCTTGGCGGTTTTGCGAGCGGTGCGTCGGCCCAGGAAAAGAAGAAGGTCTGCTTCATCTATGTCGGCTCCAAGACCGACGGTGGCTGGACCCAGGCGCACGATATCGGCCGCCAGGCGCTGCAGAAGGCGCTGGATGACAAGATCGAGACCCCGTTCCTCGAAAGCGTTCCGGAAGGCCCGGATGCCGAGCGCGCCATCGAGCGCATGGCTCGCTCCGGCTGCGCCATGATCTACACCACCTCGTTCGGTTTCATGGACGCGACCGTGAAGGTTGCCGCGAAATTCCCGGACGTGAAGTTCGAGCATGCCACCGGTTTCAAGGCGGCTGAGAACCTCGCCACCTACAATTCGCGCTTCTACGAAGGCCGTTATATCCAGGGCCAGATCGCCGCGAAGATGTCGAAGAAGGGCCTCGCCGGCTACATCGCATCCTTCCCGATCCCGGAAGTGGTCATGGGCATCAATGCCTTCGAACTCGGCGCGAAGTCGATCAACCCCGATTTCAAGCTGAAGGTCGTATGGGCCAACACCTGGTTCGACCCGGGCAAGGAAGCCGACGCCGCCAAGGCGCTGGTTGACCAGGGCGTCGACATCCTGACCCAGCACACTGATACGACGGCTCCGATGCAGGTAGCAGCCGAGCGCGGCATCTTCGCCTTCGGTCAGGCCTCCGACATGATCGCCGCTGGCCCGAAGACCCAGCTGACCGCCATCGTCGACACCTGGGGCGCCTATTACATCAAGCGCACCCAGGCCATGCTCGACGGCACCTGGAAGTCGGAGCAGATCTGGGACGGCCTCAAGGACGGCATCTTGACCATGGCGCCCTACACCAACATGCCGGACGACGTGAAGGCGATGGCGGAGGAGACCGAAGCCAAGATCAAGTCGGGCGAACTGCATCCGTTCACCGGCCCGATCAACAAGCAGGACGGTTCGGCCTGGCTTGCTGCCGGTGAAAAGCCGGAAGACGGCGTTCTGCTCGGCATGAACTTCTACATCGAAGGCGTAGACGACAAGCTGCCGCAGTAAGGTTGAAGGCGCATGGAGCTGGCGATCAGTTCCGTGCGGACGAAACGTTGCGCGTGAAATACGATGGTCGCCGCACTCTCCCTCATCCCTGTGCCTTTCACAGGGATCCAGCCAGCCCAAGTCTTTGGGCTGGAAAGACCTACCTCGACGCGCAGACGCGCGTCGGCTGGATTCCTGTGACAAGCACAGGAATGAGGACGGTGGGTTTCGGCAAATCGCAGATCATTAAAGAAGGGCGTCCACAGACGCCCTTTTTGCTTTTCAGCAATTTGTTTCCTGCCGATACAAGCCGTTTATCGCCCTTCAGGAAACATGCTGATAAAGACCCAAGGATTGCCGAAGGAGATTCTCAGATGAGCCGTTCCTGCCTTGCCGTCATTCTCGCTGCTGGCGACAGCACGCGGATGAAATCCTCCATGTCGAAAGTGCTGCATCCGGTCGCAGGTCGTCCGATGATCGCGCATGTCATGGCGGCGGTCGCATCGGCAGGCATGACGGATGCGGCGCTGGTCGTCGGCCGTGATGCCGAGAAGGTTGCCAATGCAGGCGCGATCGATGGGATCTCGGTGCGCAGCTTCCTGCAGACCGAGCGTCTCGGCACGGGCCACGCGGTTCTCGCTGCCCGCGAGGCCATCGCCGACGGTTTCGACGACGTTCTTGTCGCTTACGGCGACGTACCGCTGATTACGGCCATCCCCTTTGCCGCCGCGCGCCAAAAACTGGCTGAAGGCGCTGATGTCGTCGTCATCGGCTTTCATACCGACAAACCTACGGGTTACGGCCGTCTTCTGGTCGAAAATGGCGAGTTGGTCGCCATCCGCGAGGAGAAGGATGCGACCGATGAAGAGCGCAAGGTCACCTGGTGCAATAGCGGCCTGATGGCGATCAACGGTCGCAAGGCACTGTCGTTGCTCGAAAAGATCGGCAATGCCAATGCCAAGGGCGAATATTATCTGACGGACCTCGTCGAGATCGCCCGCGCGGCCGGCGGCAAGGTCGTGGCCGTCGATGCGCCGGAAGCGGAACTCACCGGCTGCAACAACCGCGCCGAGCTCGCCTATATCGAAAAGCTCTGGCAGGAACGCCGCCGTCACGAACTGATGGTCTCGGGTGTCTCTATGATCGCCCCGGAAACCGTATTCCTCTCCTATGATACGCAGATCGGCCAGGATGCGCTGATCGAGCCGAATGTCGTCTTCGGCCCCGGCGTGACGATCGATGGCGGCGCCGTGATCCATGCCTTTTCCCATATAGAGGGCGCCCATGTCAGCGCCGGCGCGACCGTCGGTCCGTTTGCGCGGCTGCGTCCGGGCGCCGATCTCGCCGCAGGCTCCAAGGTCGGCAATTTCTGCGAGGTGAAGAACGGCAAGGTGGGCGAGGGCGCCAAGGTCAATCACCTGACCTATATCGGCGACGCGGTCATCGGTGCCCATGCCAATATCGGGGCAGGCACGATCACCTGCAATTACGATGGCGTGAACAAGCACGAGACCTGGATCGGCGCCAACTCCTTCGTCGGCTCCAACTCCGCGCTCGTCGCCCCGGTATCGATTGGTGACGGAGCCTATATCGCCTCCGGAAGCGTCATCACCGAGGATGTGCCTGCAGATGCGCTGGCTTTCGGCCGCGCAAGGCAGGAAATCAAGCCTGAGCGCGCAACCGTGATTCGCGAGCGGGCTCTGGCGCTTAAGAAGTCCCGCAGCAAAACCTGACATCGGAAGTCTTCACGGGATTGTGAAGTCGATGACCGAAGCCTCGGCTTTGGCATAGACCGCGCTCGCTCATGTCATGGATCAACAGCGTCCGATCGCCGGTAGTAATTGATTTTCATCATTTTTCCGATCTTGAGACGATCGGTCGCACGTCCCGCCGAGGTGGTCGTCGGGTTGCGTGTTGCAATTAACATGATAAAAACAGTCATATTATTTGCCGATCCCTCAAATAATGGGGGTTTTCTCGTTGACTTGGTGTCTTTTTGGCGGCAACTCCATGGCGGGTTTGTGTCTTTGCCTGTCAACCGGGCAAAACGGCGCAGTCTTCATCACCTATCGCAGGTGATGACATTCCTTCTCAATTTTCATGGGAGAATTTCCTTGGCGGAGCTCACTTCCCACAAGCCGTTTAGATGGCTTGTGATTGCACTCGCCGTCGTCCTCGCTCTCTTCGGGGCGGTCTTTGTGGCCGGGGGCGGTTATCTGATTACTCTTGGCGGTTCGTGGTATTACCTGATCGCCGGCATCGCTTTGCTGGTTTCAGCTTTGCTTCTGTTCCGCGGTAGCGCGTCCGGCCTGGTCCTGTTCCTGGTGATCGGCGTCGCGACTGCGGTCTGGGGCGTGTACGAAGTCGGCTTCGCCTTCTGGGGCCTCGTGCCGCGTCTGGCACCCTTCGTTGCCATCGGCATCGTCGCGGCCCTGTTGCTGCCGGCCGTTGCCGGCGGCCGGGCCAAGGTTCCCGGTTTTGCGATCGCCGCCGTGCTGGTCGCCGTCTTCGGTTATGGCCTTTGGGGCGCATTCCAGCCGCAGGGCGTCCTTCGTCCGGAAGCGCCGGTCGCTGTAAAGCCCAACGCACAGCCGTCCGAGCAGGCTTCCAACTGGCAGTATTACGGTTACAGCCCGGCTGGTACGCGCTTTGCGCCCTATAACCAGATCACCGCGGAAAACGTCTCGAACCTCGAGGTTGCCTGGACGTTCCGCACCGGCGAAGAACCGGTCAAGGGATCCGAGTTCCAGAACACCCCGACCCAGATCGGCGACAACGTCTATGTCTGCACGCCGCTCAACAAGGTCATCTCTCTCGACGCAACGACCGGCGAGGAAAAGTGGCGCTTTGATCCCAAGTCGAAGAGCAACACCTTCTGGAACCGTTGCCGCGGCGTTGGTTATTATGAAAGCGCCGTCGTGCCGGAAGGCCAGCAGTGCCACGCTCGCCTGATCCTGACGACGATCGATGCGCAGATGATCGCGCTCGACGCCAATACCGGCGAGACCTGCGCTCAGTTCGGCACGAATGGCGCGGCGAACCTGAAGGACGGCCTCGGCGACGTTCAGGAAACCTACTACTTCCCGACCTCGATGCCGACCGTGACCAACGGTCTCGTCATCGTCGGCGGCTGGGTGCGTGACGGTCGCGACACCAATGAGCCGTCGGGCGTCATCCGTGCCTACAGCGCCGAAAACGGCGAACTGGCATGGGCATGGGATCTCGGCAACCCGGGCATCACAAAGCTGCCACCGGAAGGCGAAAGCTACACTCGCGGCACGCCGAACATGTGGTCGACGCCTGCCTTCGATCCTGAACTTGGCCTGATCTACCTGCCGATGGGCAACGCGACGCCGGACTTCTGGGCCGGTCACCGCAACGAAGCCGGCAACAAGTACGGCGCGTCGCTCGTCGCACTCGACATCGCGACGGGTCGCGAGCGCTGGCACTTCCAGTTCGTTCATCAGGACGTCTGGGACTACGACACCGCGTCTCAGCCGGCTCTCTATGACATGGCCGACGGTACGCCGGCAGTGGTTCAGACCACCAAGCAGGGCGACATCTACGTCCTCGACCGCCGCGACGGAAAGCCTATCAAAAAGGTCGAGGAACGCCCAGTCGAGCAGAGCCATCAGGAAGGCGACGTCATTGCTGCGACGCAGCCCTTCTCTGTCGAGATGCCGCATCTCGGTGGTGGCGTGCTGACCGAAGCCGACATGTGGGGTGCAACCCCGTTCGATCAGCTGGCATGCCGCATCGCCTTCAAGAAGCTTCGCTATGAAGGCCGCTACACGCCGATGATCAAGGGCGAGCGCACGCTCATCTACCCGGGCTTCTACGGTGGCATGAACTGGGGCTCCATGGCGATCGACGAGAGCCGTGGCCTCGGCATCATCAACGACATCCGCATGCCGCAGCTCGCAGAACTGATCCTGCGCGAAGACGCATCGCCGGAAATGTCGGCCAACATGAGCCATGATGCCGGCGTTCATCCGCAGGAAGGCACGCCGTTTGCCGCTCTCCGCGGCGGCTTCTACTCGCCGCTCGGCGTTCCGTGCCACATGCCGCCATGGGGTACGCTCTCGGCGGTTGACCTCGAAACTGGAAAGCTCGTCTGGCAGCGCCCGCTGGGCTCGGTAGAGGACAGCGTCCTGCCGAACGGCCTCAAGGTACCGCTCGGCATGCAGATCGGCATGCCGACGCTCGGTGGACCGCTGACCACGGCCGGTGGCCTGACCTTCTACGCTGGTACGCAGGACTTCTACCTGCGCGCCATCGACACCGCGACCGGTGACGAAGTGTGGAAGGGCCGTATGCCGATCGGCGCCCAGGCGACGCCCATGACCTACATGGGCAAGGACGGCAGCCAGTACGTCCTCATCGCTGCCGGTGGCGCTCGCCAGAGTCCGCAGCGCGGTGACTACGTGGTGGCCTACCGCCTCAAGAAGTAGCAGCCAGCCGTCGCCATTCGGTGACATTGAGGGGAGGCGGAGCGATCCGCCTCCCTTTGCATTTGCGGTGTCTTGGCACACTGCAATGCGCGCAGAGGCCATTAAGGATTTCGCGTTACGGTTCGACATCGAAAGTGACCGCGCCAGTCATTGCACGGATGATGCGATCGGCTAGGAATTCGCGGCGAAGCATCAAACAGAGAGGCCGATATGTGCGGGATTGTTGGGATTGTCGGTGTAGAGCCGGTAGCGTCGCGTCTGGTCGATGCGCTGCGGAGGCTCGAATACCGCGGTTATGATTCCGCCGGCGTCGCGACCATCCATGAAGGCAGGCTCGACCGCCGTCGTGCCGAAGGCAAGCTGTTCAACCTCGAAAAGAAGCTCGACGGCGAACCGCTGCCGGGCACGATCGGCATCGCCCACACCCGCTGGGCGACCCATGGCGTGCCGAACGAGACCAATGCCCACCCGCATTTCGTCGACGGCGTCGCCGTTGTTCACAACGGCATCATCGAGAATTTTTCCGAGCTGAAGGACGAGCTGATCGCCGAGGGCGCCGTCTTCACCAGCCAGACGGATACCGAAGTCGTCGCCCATCTGCTGGCGAAATACACCCGCGAGGGCAAGAACCACCGCGACGCGATGCTCGCCATGCTGAACCGCGTCTCGGGCGCCTATGCTCTGGTCGTCATGTTCGAGGACGAGCCTGGCACGATTCTGTCTGCCCGTTTCGGACCGCCGCTCGCCGTCGGCCATGGCCAGGGCGAGATGTTTTTGGGCTCCGATGCCATCGCCCTGTCGCCCTTCACCAACGAGATCACCTATCTGGTCGATGGCGACTTCGCCATCATTACCCATGCCGGTCTCGAGGTGATGGACTACGACGGCCGCCCGGTCATCCGCAAAAGCCAGATTTCCCAAGCGGCCACCTTCATGGTCGACAAGGGTAACCACCGCCATTTCATGGAAAAGGAAATCTACGAGCAGCCGGAGATCATCTCCCATGCGCTCAGCCACTATGTCGATTTCGCCAGCCACACGGTGAAGCCGACCGATACGGCGATCGATTTCTCCAAACTCTCCGGCCTCGCGATCTCCGCCTGCGGCACCGCCTATCTCGCTGGCCTCGTCGGCAAATACTGGTTCGAGCGCTATGCCCGCCTTCCGGTCGAGATCGATGTAGCCTCCGAATTCCGCTACCGTGAACTGCCGCTGCAGCCGACCCAGGCCGCTCTGTTCATCTCCCAGTCCGGCGAGACGGCCGATACGCTCGCCTCGCTGCGCTATTGCAAGGACGAAGGCCTGAAGATCGGCGCCATCGTCAATGTCCGCGAATCGACCATCGCCCGCGAATCCGACGCCATCTTCCCGATCCTCGCCGGCCCCGAAATCGGCGTCGCCTCTACCAAGGCCTTCACCTGCCAGCTTGCGGTTCTGGCCTCGCTGTCGATCGCCGCCGGCCGTGCCCGTGGCACGGTAACCGAGGCCGACGAGAAGCAGATGGTGAAACATCTCGCCGAGATGCCGCGCATCATGAGCAAGGTGCTGAACGACATCCAGCCCCAGATCGAGACCCTGTCGCGTGATCTTTCGCGTTTCAAGGATGTGCTCTATCTCGGCCGCGGCACCAGTTTCCCGCTCGCTATGGAAGGCGCACTTAAGCTCAAGGAGATTTCCTACATCCACGCCGAAGGTTATGCCGCCGGCGAACTGAAACATGGTCCGATTGCGCTGATCGACGAACACATGCCCGTCATCGTCATCGCCCCCCATGACCGGTTCTTCGAAAAGACCGTTTCGAACATGCAGGAAGTGGCCGCCCGCGGCGGCAAGATCATCTTCATCACAGACGAGAAGGGGGCGGCCGCCTCCAAGCTCGAAATCATGGCGACGATCACGCTTCCCAATGTCGACGAGATCATCGCGCCGATGATCTTTTCCTTGCCGATCCAGCTGCTTGCCTATCACACGGCAGTGTTCATGGGCACCGATGTCGACCAGCCGCGGAACCTCGCAAAGTCCGTCACCGTTGAGTGATAGGGCGCCCCTCCCGGCGCCCTTGCATCGCAGCATCGCATCCGGCATTGTCGCAGCAATGAATGCGGCAATGCCAAGGCTTTACAGGGAAGTGACATGAGCGACAGCCCCGAGCGCATTTCGATGGCCGGTCGGCTCAGGAACAATTTCCTCACCGGCCTGATCATCTGCGCACCTCTGGCCATCACCATCTGGCTGACCTTCACCTTCATCGACTGGGCCGACAGCTGGGTCACGCCCTATCTGCCGCAGCGCTATAACCCGCAATATTATTTCGACGTTACGATCCCGGGCACCGGTCTGCTGATCGCTGTGATGTTCATCACCATCATCGGCTTTCTGGGCAAGAACCTGATCGGCCGCTCGATCGTCAATTTCGGCGAGTCGATCCTGCACCGCATGCCGCTGGTGCGCACGATCTACAGGAGCGTCAAGCAGATCCTCGAGACCGTGCTCAAGGAACAGTCGACCTCGTTCAAGAAATGCGGATTGGTGGAATTCCCGAGCCCGGGCATGTGGGCGCTGGTCTTCATTTCCGGCGACGCCCAGGGCGAGATTGCCGCGAAGCTGAATGCGGAGGGCGAGGAAATGATCGCCGTCTTCATGCCGCCGACACCAGTCCCGACCGCGGGCTTCCTGATGTTCGTGCCGAAGAGCAAGATCATCATGCTCGACATGACGCCCGAAGAGGGCGCCAAGCTGCTGATTTCCGGTGGTCTCATCGCGCCGGAATATAAGCCCAAAGTAGATCCGGTTCCTGTCCTTCCAGCACCGGCCGATCTCTCGCCGGTCAAGTAATCCAAGTTATCCCGCCCGCAGGAAGCGGATCGCCTCGTCGCGGCGGTGCAGGTAGAGCAGCGCCCGCACCGCCTCTCCTCGCTCGCTCGTCAGGTCTGGATCGCGATCCAACAGATAAGTCGCGTCTTTACGGGCGATCTCCAAAAGGTCGGCATGAGCCGCGAGGCTTGCAATCCTGAAGCCCGGCGTGCCGGACTGGCGGGTGCCAAGCAGCTCGCCTTCGCCGCGCAGTTTCAGGTCTTCCTCGGCAATCAGGAACCCGTCCTCGCTGTCGCGCAGGATCGAAAGCCGCGCATGGCCGGTTTCGCTCAAGGGGCCCTTGTAGAGCAGGATACAGGTCGAAGCCTCGTCGCCACGACCGACACGGCCGCGCAGCTGATGCAGCTGGGCAAGCCCGAATCGTTCGGCATGTTCGATCACCATGATCGTCGCATCCGGCACATCGACGCCGACTTCGACCACGGTCGTTGCCACCAGCATGCGGATTTCGCCTGTCTTGAACGCGTTCATCACCGCGTCCTTTTCCGGCCCCGCCATCCGGCCGTGCACGAGGCCGACATTCTTGGTCCCGAGTTCCCGCGCCAGCACCGCATGCCGCTCTTCAGCCGACATCAGCTCCGAGACGTCGGATTCCTCCACTAGCGGGCAGATCCAGTAGGCCTTCTTGCCTTCTGCCACCGCACTTCTCAGCCGCCCGACGATGTCGCCGATCCGCTCGGTCGGAACGGTCACCGTTTGGATCGGTTTGCGGCCGGCAGGCTTTTCCGTGAGCTTCGACACATCCATGTCGCCAAATGCCGCCAGCACGAGCGTGCGGGGGATCGGCGTCGCGGTCATCACAAGCATGTGTGGCGAGATGCCCTTGGCGGTCAGCCTGAGACGCTGATGGACGCCGAAGCGATGCTGCTCATCGACCACCGCCATCATTAGGTTGCTGTAGCTGACCGTATCCTGGAACAGCGCGTGCGTACCGATGACGATCTGCGCTTCGCCCGAAGCGATCCGCTCTATAATCTGTTCGCGCTCGCGCCCCTTGGTCCGGCCGGTCAGCAGTTCGGCAGAGACACCGGCAGCGCCCGCAAGCTTCGAGATCGTTGCGAAATGCTGACGTGCTAGGATTTCCGTTGGAGCCATCAGCACGGCCTGGCCGCCGGCCTCGATGGCCGCCGCCATGGAGAGCAGCGCCACCAGCGTCTTGCCGGCACCGACATCGCCCTGCAGCAGCCGCAGCATCCGGTCTTCGCCGGCCATGTCCTTGGTGATGTCGTCGATGGCAGCCTTCTGGCTCGGCGTCAGCGAGAAGGGCAGGGCCGCGACGATGCGCGCGGCAAGATCGCCCTTCACCCGGATCGGCTGGCCCGGCACCTTGCGGATCTTCTGGCGCACCAGGGCAAGCGACACCTGTCCGGCAAGAAATTCGTCGTAAGCCAGACGCCGGCGAGCCGGCGCATTCGGATCGATATCCTTCTCGTCCTCCGGCTCATGCAGGTGCCTGAACGCCTCCGAGACGGACGGGAAACTCTGTTTCTGCGTCAGCGCCGCATCCGCCCATTCGGGAAAATCCGGCAGCCGCTCGACGGCGCCTTCGATCACCTTGCGCAAGGTCTTCGGTGAAAGCCCGGCGGTGAGCGGATAGACCGGCTCCACCAGCGCGAGGTTCTGCGCCTCCGAGACTTTCACCATGAAATCCGGATGGATCATCGAGGCGCGACCGTTGAACCAGTCGACCTTCCCGCTCACCAGTACCTGTTCGTCGATCGGCAGCGATTTCTGTAGCCAGTCGCCCTTGGCGCGGAAGAAAGTCAGAGCCAACTCGCCTGTCTCGTCGTGCAGGAAGACGCGATAAGGCTGGTTGGTACCGCGTGCCGGCGGCTGGTGGCGGTCGACGCGTCCCTCGATGGTGACGATCGACCCTTGCGGCGCCAGCGCGATGCCCGGCCGGTTGCGCCGGTCGATCAGTGAATAGGGCGCATGGAAGAGCAGGTCGACGACGCGGCAGTCCTCCACATCCTCGCGGCCCGTCACTTTCACGATCAGATCGGCGATCTTCGGGCCGACACCGGGCAGCGACGAGATGGAGGCAAACAGCGGATCGAGTATGGCAGGGCGCATGACCGGCTAAATGGGGCAAGTTTTGCCCATTTGGCAAGGTGACGTGGGCCGAAAACAATCCTATATGAACCGCAAAACAGGGACTTGCATCATGACAGGACTTGCGCGCACCAGCGCGGATCTCGACCCGCGCCGCAGGCGCATCCTCTACCGCTGCTGGCATCGCGGCATCCGCGAAATGGACCTCGTCTTCGGCAGTTTCGCCGAGGCCGAGATTTCCAGGCTTTCCGATCAGGAGCTCGACGAGTTCGAGGCGATCATGGGTGAGGATGATCATGACCTGCATGCCTGGATCACCGGCGCCCGCCCACTTCCCGGGGAGCGCGATACGCCGCTGTTCGCCCGTGTTGCAGCCTACAGGCCGGATTTCGATCCCGTTACCGAAGCCTCGCTGAAAGAGAAACTCGGCCAATGATTTCCGGATTTGACGCGAAGAAGATCGCGGCCGCTTCGACCCCGCTGACCATCGGCAGCGTGCCGCCCGGCATGGAGCCGCTGCTGCTGGCGGAACTCGCGCGCTCCGGCCAGTCGGTCGCCTATGTTCTCTCCGACGGCCAGCGCATGCCGGATCTGGAACAGATGCTCTCCTTCGTCGCGCCGGAAATCCCGGTCCTGAGCCTGCCGGCCTGGGACTGTCTGCCTTATGACCGCGTCTCGCCCAGTGCCGATGTCTCCGCAAGGAGACTGTCGGCGCTTTCCGGCTTGATCGCCCATGCGAAGAAACCGCATCCCGCGATCGTGCTCGTCACGGTCAACGCCATGCTGCAAAAAATCGCCCCGGCGGAGATCATAGAAAGCCTCGCGTTTTCGGCCAAGCCCGGCAACCAGATCCGCATGGACGACATCGCTGCCCGACTGGAGCGCAACGGCTTCGACCGCGTCTCGACGGTCCGCGAAGTCGGCGAATTCGCCGTGCGCGGCGGCATTCTCGACGTCTTCGTGCCGGGCACGGAAGAGCCGGTCCGCCTCGATTTCTTCGGGGATACGCTGGAAAGCATCCGCTCCTTTGATCCGGCCAGCCAGCGCACCACGGGCCAGGCCCGCTCCCTTGACCTGAACCCGATGAGCGAAGTGACGCTGACGCCCGACACGATCAGCCGCTTCCGCAAGAACTATCTCTCGCTCTTCGGCGCCGCCACCCGCGACGACGCGCTCTATCAGGCCGTCTCCGAAGGCCGCCGTTATGCCGGCATGGAACACTGGCTGCCGCTTTTCTACGACAAGCTGGATACCGCCTTCGATTATCTCGCCGGTTTTCGGATCGTCACCGATCACACGGCCAGAGAGGCCGCAGCCGAGCGCTCCAAGCTGGTCATCGACTACTTTGAAGCCCGCCGCGATCAAGGCAGCCAGGGCAAGGGTGCGGCCGCGCAGGCGACGCCCTACAAGCCGGTCTCCCCCGGCCAGCTCTATCTCGACGGCAAGGCTTTCGCGTCGGCGCTCGACGACGTCGCAGCACTGCGGCTGACCCCATTTAACGAGATGGATGCAGCAGGTCGCCCAGTGGTGACACTTGACGCCCACACCGGTCCTCGCTGGGCAAAAAGCCAGGCGGAAGCGGGCGCGGAGACGCAAGATCGCGATGAACGCGTCAATGTCTTCGATCTCGTCGTCAAGCATATTGCCGACAAGCGAGCCGAAGGAACGAAAGTTCTTGTGACCGGCTGGTCCGCCGGTTCGCTCGATCGCCTCCTCCAGGTGCTCGACGAGCGAGGCCTGAAGCGGATCAGGCAGATCGACAAGCTGGCCGATCTCGACAAGCTGGATAAGGGCGAGGCGGCGTCCGCCGTGATGAGCCTCGAGGCCGGTTTCGAGACCGGCAACATGGCCGTCATCGGCGAGCAGGACATTTTGGGCGACCGCATGGTCCGCCGCGGCAAGCGGCGCAAGCGCGGCGCCGACTTCCTCACCGAAGTGGCGGGCCTCGACGAAGGCTCGCTTGTCGTCCATGCCGAACACGGCATCGGCAAGTTCGTCGGCCTCGTGACGATCGAGGCTGCCGGTGCGCCTCGCGCCTGCCTCGAACTGCATTATGCCGACCAGGCAAAACTCTTCCTGCCGGTCGAAAATATCGACCTTCTCTCCCGTTACGGTTCGGATGCGGCAGAAGCTAATCTAGACCGTCTCGGCGGCGGCGCATGGCAGGCCCGCAAGGCCAAGCTCAAGAAACGCCTGCTCGACATGGCGGGTGATCTCATCCGCATTGCCGCCACCCGCATGGTGCGCAAGGCACCGGTTCTGGCGACGCCCGAAGGTCTCTACGATGAGTTCGCCGCCCGTTTTCCCTATGACGAGACGGAAGACCAGGAAAACGCCATCGAATCCGTGCGCGAGGATCTCGCCGCCGGCCGACCGATGGATCGCCTCGTCTGCGGTGACGTCGGTTTCGGCAAGACGGAAGTGGCGCTCCGCGCCGCCTTCTTCGCCGCCATGAACGGCGCGCAGGTCGCAGTCGTCGTGCCGACCACGCTTCTGTCCCGCCAGCATTTCAAGACCTTCACCGATCGCTTCCGCGGTCTGCCGATCAGGATCGCCCAGGCCTCGCGCCTCGTGTCGTCAAAGGAACTGGCCCAGACGAAGAAGGACATTGCCGATGGCAAGGTCGATATCGTCGTCGGCACCCACGCGCTGCTCGGCGCCGGCATCCAGTTCGCCAATTTGAGCCTGCTCATCATCGACGAGGAGCAGCACTTCGGCGTGAAGCACAAGGAGCGGCTGAAGGATCTGAAGACCGATGTCCACGTCCTGACGCTCTCGGCCACGCCGATCCCCCGCACGCTGCAGCTTGCCATGACCGGTGTTCGCGAGCTGTCGCTGATCACCACCCCGCCGGTCGACCGCATGGCGGTCCGCACCTTCATCTCGCCCTTCGATCCGCTGGTCATCCGCGAGACGCTGATGCGCGAGCATTATCGCGGCGGCCAGAGTTTTTATGTCTGCCCCCGGCTGGCGGACCTTGCCGATATCCAGGCCTTCCTCCAGTCCGACGTGCCGGAACTGAAGGTCGCGGTCGCCCACGGCCAGATGGCGGCGGGCGAGCTGGAAGACATCATGAATGCCTTCTACGACGGCAAATACGACGTGCTCCTGTCGACCACCATCGTCGAATCCGGTCTCGACGTTCCGACCGCCAATACGCTGATCGTCCACCGCGCCGATATGTTCGGTCTCGCCCAGCTCTACCAGCTGCGCGGCCGCGTCGGCCGGTCGAAGGTGAGGGCGTTCGCGCTCTTCACCCTGCCGGTCAACAAGACGCTGACCCAGATGGCCGAACGCCGCCTCAAGGTCCTGCAGTCGCTCGACACACTCGGCGCCGGCTTCCAGCTCGCAAGCCACGATCTCGACATCCGCGGCGCCGGCAATCTGCTCGGCGAAGAACAGTCCGGCCATATCAAGGAAGTCGGCTTCGAGCTCTACCAGCAGATGCTGGAAGAGGCGGTCGCCGAAGTGAAGGGCGAGGACGAGATCGTCGATACCGGCTGGTCGCCGCAGATTTCCGTCGGCATCACCACGATGATCCCGGAAAACTACGTGCCGGATCTCCACCTGCGCATGGGCCTTTATCGCCGTCTCGGCGAGGTGCAGGAGTTGGCGGAAATCGACGGCTTCGGCGCCGAAATGGTCGACCGCTTCGGCCCGATGCCGCCTGAAGTGCAGAACCTGCTCAAGGTCGTCTACATCAAGTCGCTCTGCCGCAAGGCCAATGTCGAAAAGGTCGATGCCGGTCCGAAGGGCGTCGTCATCGCCTTCCGCGACAAGCAGTTCCCCAACCCGGCCAATCTTGTGGGCTATATCGCCAAGCAGGGTTCGCTGGCCAAGATCAGGCCGGACCAGAGCATCTTCCTCAACCGCGACCTGCCGACACCGACCAAGCGGCTCCAGGCTGCGGCGCAGATCATGACGCAGATGGCGGAACTGGCGAAGGGCTGAGTTTCAAGATGTGCAGGAGAGGTCTCCGACGACCTTTCCTCCCTCATTCCTGTGCTCGTCACAGGAATCCAGTCCGCCCAAGTCCTTGGGCGCGGAAGACTCTTTAACTAGATGCATCTTTCACGGCGCAGACGCGCCGTGGCTGCATTCCTCTGACGAGTACAGGAAATGATGGTGCACAGGGCTTCTGCCCCAAGCAAAAGCGACACTTAGGGCTTCCCATCCCCATCTTCCGGCGCCATCACCGCCGCGGCCTGGGCATCCGTTCCCACCGCTGGCGGAAGCGGCGTGCCGCGGACCCGTTCGCGGATCAGCGTCAGCATGCCGGAGCCGATGATCAGCAGGATCCCGACCAGCATCCAGGCATCGATGCCGTCGCCGAAGACGAGGTAACCGAAGGCAACGGCCCAGAGCATCTGGCTGTATTGGATGGGACCGATCATCGAGGCCGGTATGTAGGTTGCCGCATACATGGTCAGGATCGCAGCGAGCGCTGCGAGAAGTCCATAGCCGGCGAGCCAGCCCCATTGCATCGCCGTCGGCGTCTCAAAGCCAGGCAGGGCCAACGCACCGCAGACGATCAGGGTACCGAGCACGCCGGCACCGTAAAGCGAGATGTTCTTTTCCGATGGACCCATGGCGCGGAAAACTACGATCGAGATCGCGCCGCTCAGGCCGCCGAAGACGGCGCCGAGATGGCCGATCGAAAGTTCGCGGAAACCGGGACGCAGCACAACCATGACGCCGATGAAACCGATGACCACGGCCGCCCAACGGCGATAGCCCACCTGCTCCTTCAGAAAGATCACCGACATGATGGTGACGAAGGAGGGGAGCAGGAAGATCAGCGCGAAGGCCTCGGCCATAGAAAGATGGGTAAAGGCGGTGACACTGCCGATCGTACCGCCTGCCTGGGCGACGAAACGCAGCAGCCAGAGCGGGCGGTTGGTCGTGCGCACGATATCGCCCCAGCGATCGCCCTTTTTCATGATGAAGGGCAGGCCGACCAGGCAGAAGACGGCGCCGAGGAAGGAAGACTGATAGGGGCTGAGCTGCCCCTCGATGAGCTTCACGCTCGCATCACTCCACGCATAGGCGGCAAAGGCCGCAAAGGCGAGGAGGACACCCTTGACTGTCTGGTCTTTTTGCACGGACGAGGCTTTCTAGAAAATCAGATCATGCCCTTGCGGGCTTCGGCCTTGAGTTGGGCAATTTCACGAAGGGCATTGGAAAGCACGTCGGGCGTCTGCGCGCCGCTTATCGCATATTGCCCGTCGACGATGAAGAACGGCACGCCGTTGACACCCATCTGCTGCGCCGCATCGATCTCGCCAAGCACCGTATCCTTGTCCGCATCGGTCGCGAGCAGGTTCTCGACCAGCTTGCGGTCCATGCCGCTCGCCTCGGCGATATCGGCAAGCACCGCGTGATCGCCGATATTCCGGCCTTCTTCGAAATTCGCCTTGAACAGCGCGGTTGCCGCGCGATCCTGGATCTCGCGGCCTTCGACGCCTGCCCAATGCAGCAGGCGATGCGCGTCGAGCGTGTTCGGGCCGATCTTGATCGCTGCGAAATCATAGTGGATGCCGACTTCTGCGCCGAGCTGCGTCAGCATCTCGTGGCCGCGTGTGACCGCTTCCGCTCCGCCGAGCTTGGCTTCCAGATAGGCCTTCTGGTCGACGCCTTCCGCCGGGATGTCCGGATTGAGCCGGTAGGGACGCCAGTTCACGTCGACGCCGATCTCGTCCTGAACCTCGGCAATCGCAAGCTCCAGACGGGCTTTGCCGAGATAGCACCAGGGGCAGACGACGTCCGAGACGATGTCGATTGTGACGCGCTCCATGGCGGCTTCCTTCGTATCGAGAGTTTGCAGGTGTTATTTCGCCCGGCTGTCCCACCAGGTGTTGAGCTGGTAGCCGTAGAGCGGCAGAGTTTCGGGATATCTTATATAGCTGCGCCGCGCCACCCACTGATCGGCGACATGATAGAGCGGCACCATGTAGTGGCCGGAAAGCAGCAGTCGATCATAGGCACGTACGGTCGCCTGGAAATCCTCGTCGGATCGCGCCGTCAGCATCGTCTCGATCAGCCTGTCGATATCCGGATCAGCGGTGCCGGCGAAGTTGAAGCTTCCCTGCCGGTCGCGCGATGCCGATCCCCAGCGGCCGATCTGCTCGATCCCCGGCGAGAGCGAGGAGGGATAGGATTTCACGATCATGTCGTAGTCGAAGGCAGCCGATCTCTGCTGATACTGCGCATCGTCCACCGTGCGGATGCGCATGTCGACACCGATCAGCCTGAGCGTGCGCTGATAGGCGATCGCGAGCTTCTCCTGGTCGATGCTCTGCGTCATCACTTCGAAGCTCAACACCCGGCCGGCGTCGTCCGACATCCGGCCATTCTTGATTCGGTAGCCGGCTTTGCCGAGAAGATCGACGGCCTGCTTCAGTACATCGCGGTCGACACCCGATCCGTCTGTCTTCGCAATCCGATAGGTCCCGTCGAGCATGCTCGGTTCGATCCGCTTGCTTGCTTCGCCGAGAATCCGCAGTTCGCGCTCGTCGGCAGGCTTGCCGAGCGAGGTGAGGGGGGAACCCTGCCAGAAACTCTCGGTGCGCGTATAGGCATTTTCGAACAGATTGCGGTTGGCCCATTCGAAATCGAAGGCGAGCGACAGTCCGGCGCGAATGTTGCCGTCGGAAAACAGCGGCCGCCGCGTGTTGAAGACAAAGCCGAGCATGCCGGTCGGCAGCTGCGGCGTAAACGCGTCCTGCACCACGTCGCCGTTACGCACGGCCGGAAAATCATAGGCTCTTGCCCAATGGGTCGGACTGCCGTCGAGATAAATGTCGAGCGCGCCCTTCTTGAAGGCCTCGAACATCGTGCTTTCCTGCAGGAAATATTCGATCGAGATCTGGTCGTAATTGTCGAAGCCGATCTTGGCCGGGATATTTCCGCCCCAGTAATCCGGATTGCGCTCGTAGACGATGCGCTCGCCCGGTGAGACCGACTTGATTCGGTAGGGGCCGGACCCGATCGGCGGCTTCAGCGTCGACTGGTCGAACGAATCGGCGTCGATCGCGTGTTTCGGCAGTATCGGCGTCGAACTGGCAAGGATCATCGGAAATTCCCGGTCGACCTTGTCGTTGAAGGTAAAGCGGACGCTTCTTTCGCCCACCTTTTCCATCTTCTCGACCGGCGTGAGCCGCGTAGAAAACGGAATGCGGCCCTTTTCCTTCAAGAGTTCGAACGTGAAAATCACGTCGTCGGCGGTCACCGGCTGACCATCCGACCATTTTGCCCTGGGGTTGAGGTTGAACTGGATGAAGCTGCGCTCGTCATTCATTTCGACGCTTTCGGCCAGCAGACCGTAAAGCGTGAATGGCTCGTTGCTGGAACGCGTCATCAGCGGTTCGTAGAGAAGGTGACCGAAGATCGTGTCCCACAGGCCGCGGGCGGTCGTGCGCATGCTTTTCAGGACAAACGGGTTGAGGCTGTCGAACGTGCCGACGACCCCATAGCGCACTGCGCCGCCCTTCTTGGCCGCCGGATCGATATAGTCCAGATGGCGATAATCCGCAGGCAGGTTCGGCGTGCCGTGCATGGCAATCCCGTGCAGTGGCGCCGCGGCGAGTGACAGCGGCATCAAGGCCGCGATCAAGAAGATGGAAAGACGCCTCATGAGAACCCTGATACGCATCGCTGATTCGCTGCAAATTATCCCAGTCTATGCCTGCGACCAACCATCAGGACCATACAAAAACATGGCATTACTACCGGTATCGGCGTTCAAATCTGTATTGAGGGGCTGGATATCGAAACTATGGCGATGTAACAGGTGGGTTACAGAGCGGGTCATTCAAATGCCTCATTTGAATCTCAGGTGACACATCAGTAGGACGCCCCGAGGCGTGGAAGGCATCTGCCCCATGCGAGGGTTTTCAGGAGACGGATCTCGTTATGAATCTTAAGGCTACCAAAGTTTTGCGGACTGCTATGTCCGCTCTGGCTATGACCATCGGCGCGGCTTCTGCGCCCGTCGTGGCATCTGCACAGGAAGCTGCGGCGCAGGCTCCGGGCGCTCCGCCGCTTGGCTGGTTCAAGACCTGCACCAAGCAGGATGACAGCGACCTCTGCGTCGTCCAGAACGTCATTCTCGCACAGAACGGCCAGCTGATCACCGCCGTTGGCCTGATCACCATCGAAGGCAAGGTCAACCGCAAGATCCTGCAGGTTTCGGTCCCGACCGCACGTCTCGTGCCCCCGGGCATCGTCATGCAGATCGACGGCGGCAAGGGCCAGAAGCTCGACTACACCGTCTGCCTGCCGGACAAGTGCACCGCCGAAGTTCCGCTGACCGATCCGATGATCGCCAGCCTCAAGAAGGGCGGCGAAGTAGTCTTCACCTCGATGAACTTCCGTCGCGCGCCGAACCCGATCAAGGTTTCGCTCGGCGGCTTCACCGGCGCCTTCGACGGCCCGGCGATTTCCCAGTCTCAGCTCGCCGAAAGCCAGCGTTCGCTGGAAGAAGGCATGCAGAAGAAGGCCGAGGAAGCGCGCAAGAAGCTCGAAGAAGCCCAGAACGCTGCAAAGCAGGGTCAGTAAGATCTGCAAAGCAAAATCTGCCGCAAGGCAAAAAAGAAGCCCGGGCGAACCCGGGCTTTTTTGTTATTAAATTCTGTTTCGAACGACTGCCTTAGTGGGCCAGGATCATCTTGGGTCTGAGCTGGCCGCCATCGCGCGGTTCGAAGATCTGGTAGACCTGAGGATTGCGGAGCGGTTGCTCGCTCTCGTCATGCTCGAGGTTCTGCTCCGAGACATAGGCGACATATTCGCTGTCGTCGTTTTCCGCCAGCAGATGGTAGAACGGCTGGTCCTTGCTCGGGCGGATTTCTACGGGGATCGCATTGTACCATTCATCGGTATTGGCAAATTCCGGATCGACGTCGAAAATGACGCCACGGAACGGAAATACCTTGTGACGGACAACTTCCCCAATCGTGAATTTTGCATTTCTCTGTTTCATGGTGCGATGTCCTTTCGCAACATAAGGTGGGAATAAAGTCCGCCTGGATCAAGATATAGCCACTCTCTCTCCTGAGCGGGGCGATCAACCTGTGTTACGCCGTGTGCCTCCTCGTGAGGCAAGTATGACGCCACCCAGCACAAGGACAATGCCTGCCGCGTGATAAGGTTCGAATGCCTCATCCAGAAAGATCACGGCCATGATGATCGAGAAGGGCGGCATCAGATAGAGGGTGACGCCTGCGGTCGCCGGCCCGAAGACGCGCACCACGTGCTGGAAGCAGAAGAAGGCGGCCAGCGACGCGAAGGCCACCATGCCGGCGATCTTCCACCAGTCGATCGCGGTGTCCGGCACCGCGCCGCCGTTGAAAAACTCGATCGCGCTGGGTGGCAGGAGGACGATCGCTCCGGCAAGGGCGATGATGCCGAACAGTGCCATCGGCCGCAATGCCTGCAATGCCGGGTTCTTGAGCAGGATCGAGTAGACCGCGAACGCTATGGCGGCGATGAGAATGCCAAAATCGCCGATGTTGAACTGCATCGCCAGCAGCGCGGATGGATCACCGCGCACCACGATCGCGATGACCCCGGAAAATGCGACTGCCATGCCGGCAAGTTCGAGCGCGCCGATGGCGCGGCGGGCGAACAGCCACTGGAACATGATGATGAACAGCGGCGATGTCGTGTAGATGAGCGTGCCGTTGGCCGCCGTCGTATAGGTCAGCGACCAGTAGACCACGCCGCCGCATATCCCCATGCCGAGCGCTCCGAGCAGCAGCCACAGCCAGAAATGCCGGCGCGTGAAGGTGAACGCGGCCTGCCTGTCGGCATAGATGAACGGCAGCATGACAAGCGTCGAGCCGGCCCAGCGCAGGAACGCGGTCGTGTAGGGCGCCACGTCGCCGATAATGCCCCGCCCGAAAATGATGTTGGTTGAGAAGAATACCGGGACAAGCAGGAAGATCAGCCAGTCGACAGGGCGCGGTATGGGGCTGTTCGAAGAGGACACGGAAGATCCACAGGCAGGAGCGATATTTCAGGTGGGCTGGAGAGCCGAGGCCCACTGATTAAAAGTCAGTTGCTCTTGAATGAGAAACGGCGGGCAAAGCCCGCCGCAACTCGTTTGAATGATGATCGACACTCAGGCCGAATAGTACATGTCGAATTCGACCGGGTGCGGCGTCATCTCGTAACGCATCACTTCGGTCATCTTCAGTTCGATATATGCATCGATCTGGTCGTCGTCGAACACGCCGCCGGCGGTCAGGAACTTGCGGTCCTTGTCGAGGCTTTCCAGCGCTTCGCGCAGCGAACCGCAGACGGTGGGGATCTTCTTCAACTCCTTCGGGGGAAGGTCGTAGAGATCCTTATCCATCGCCTTGCCGGGATGGATCTTGTTCTTGATGCCGTCGAGACCGGCCATCAGCATGGCGGCAAAGCCGAGATAGGGGTTCTGCGTCGGATCCGGGAAGCGGACTTCGACGCGCTTTGCCTTCGGGCTGGAGCCGAACGGGATGCGGCAGGAGGCAGAACGGTTGCGGGCCGAATAGGCGAGCAGGACCGGCGCTTCATAACCCGGGACGAGACGCTTGTAGGAATTCGTCGTCGGGTTGGTGAAGGCGTTAATGGCCTTGGCATGCTTGATGATGCCGCCGATATAGAACAGGCAGCTTTCCGACAGGCCGGCATATTCGTCGCCTGCAAATGTCGGCTTGCCGTCCTTCCAGATAGACTGGTGGACGTGCATGCCCGAACCGTTGTCGCCATAGACCGGCTTCGGCATGAAGGTTGCCGTCTTGCCATAGGCATTGGCGACCTGGTGCACGACATACTTGTAGATCTGCATCTTGTCGGCGTTGCGCACCAGCGTATCGAACTTCACGCCGAGCTCGTGCTGGGCGGAGGCGACCTCGTGGTGATGCTTCTCTACGACGACGCCCATTTCAGTCAGCACCGTCAGCATTTCGGAGCGCATGTCCTGCAGGCTGTCGACCGGCGGGACCGGGAAATAGCCGCCCTTGACGCGCGGACGGTGGCCGAGGTTGCCGGTTTCATAGTCGGTGTCGTCGTTGGACGGCAGCTCCGACGAGTCAAGCTTGAAGCCCGTATTGTACGGGTCCGCCTTGTACTTGACGTCGTCGAAGACGAAGAATTCCGGTTCCGGGCCGACGAAGACGGTGTCGCCGATACCCGATGCCTTCAGATAGGCTTCGGCCTTCTTGGCCGTACCGCGCGGGTCGCGGTTATAGGCCTCGCCCGAGATCGGGTCGAGAATGTCACAGATGATGACCATGGTCGACTGCGCGAAGAACGGGTCCATGTGGACCGTCGCCGGGTCCGGCATCAGAACCATGTCGGACTCGTTGATCGCCTTCCAGCCGCCGATCGAGGAACCGTCGAACATGACGCCGTCTGCGAACATGTCCTCGTCGACGGCGGAAATATCCATCGTCACATGCTGCAGCTTGCCGCGTGGGTCGGTGAAGCGAAGGTCAACGAACTTGACGTCGTTTTCCTTGATTTGTTTCATGATTTCGCTTGCGCTCGTCATTACGGGTTCCTCGATTTCAGTAACGATGTGAACGGTATCGCCGAGCCGGCCTAAATCGCGTCTACACCCGTCTCGCCTGTGCGGATACGGATGACCTCCTCGACGTTGGACACGAATATCTTGCCGTCGCCGATCCGTCCAGTCTGGGCGGCGTTGCGAATGGCTTCAATCACGGCTTCCGCATTTTCGTCCGCCAGGACGACTTCCACCTTAACTTTCGGCAGGAAGTCGACGACATATTCGGCGCCGCGATAGAGCTCCGTATGACCCTTCTGCCGCCCAAAGCCCTTGGCCTCGGTTACCGTGATCCCCTGCAGGCCGACTTCCTGAAGGGCTTCCTTCACTTCGTCGAGCTTGAAGGGCTTAATGATCGCTTCGATCTTCTTCATGAGAAATGTTCTCTCCGCTTCTCCCCGTGGCAGGTCTCCACCCGCTCAGCGGTGCCAATGCAGATATCGTGCCAAACTAATGTTCGGCAATCAAAAGGATATTCCGGTTTTGCACCAGATCCTCGTCGATTTCGTTCCCGCCATGCAGATTTGAACGAAATCTCTCGTCAAGTCAGGCTGAGACGATGCCGGATGGCACGATTTGTGACAAATTCGCGAAAAATGCCGTCTGCATCTTTTATTCGTGCAGATGCATAAAATAAATGCAAATGATTAAAATTGGGGCTCTTGGCGGCTGACTGAAGAGCTTGTTTTTTGAACGATGCTGCGGTCAACTGTGGCATGTGCAATGTCCGCTCCGACCTTCTCCTGAGCCCTGATGAAATGTCCCGCGTGGATGAAGCGGCGTCTTCTTCCGGCATCCCGGTCTATGATCTGATGATCAGGGCGGGCTATGCCGTCGCGGCGACGGCCCTGGCGCGCTATCCGCAGGCGATACGTTTCGTGCTGCTTTGCGGGCCGGGCAACAATGGTGGTGACGGATATGTCGCTGCCTGCGCGCTGGTTGAATCCGGCGCGCAAGTGGCGCTTTTCGCGCTGGGGGATCCGCATCGCCTGCAGGGAGCTGCCGCCACGGCCCGCGCTGCCTGGAAGGAACAGGTTCTGCCCATCGCGGCCTATGAGCCGGCGCCGGGCGATGTCGTCATCGACGCGATTTTCGGAGCGGGTCTGGCCCGCAACGTGCCGGACGTGGTCGCTACGCTCATCGAGAAGGTGACGGGCGCGGCTCTTCCCGTTCTGGCTGTCGATCTTCCCTCGGGCCTTTGCGGCCGTCGCGGCGTACCGCTGGGGGCGGCTTTCTCAGCCGATTGCACCGTCACTTTCATGGCCCGAAAGCCTGGTCATCTGCTATTGCCAGGCCGGTCTCTCTGCGGTGACATGGAAATTTCCGACATCGGCATTCCTTGGCGGATCATCGAGGCTGAGGCCGGCGAGTTGACGGAAAACGGTCCGTCTCTCTGGCGCCATCTGCTGCCGTCAGCAGACGCGGATTCCCACAAATACAGGCGGGGGCATCTTGCCGTCTTCTCCGGCGAGACATCGAAAACAGGTGCCGCGCGGCTCTCGGCGCTGGCGGGGCTGAAGAACGGGGCAGGGCTGGTCACCATCGCCGCACCGGCCGACGCGATGGAAACCAACGCTAATCACCTGACAGCCGTCATGCTGAAACAGCTCGATACGGCCGACGATCTGAACGATTGGCTGAAGGATGCGAGATTGCGCACATTCGTGCTTGGCCCGGGCTTCGGCATCGGCGAGAAGGCGAGGGATTTCGCGCTTGCCCTTAGAGACCGCTCACTGGTGCTGGATGCCGATGGCATAACGTCCTTTAAGGACGAACCGAATGCCCTGTTCGATGTCTTTTCCGGTGGCCCGCCGCATCTTGTGCTGACGCCGCATGAAGGCGAATTCGCCCGGCTGTTCCCGGATCTGGCTGCCGACGAAAACCTCGGCAAGGTCGAGAAAGCCCGAAAGGCAGCCCGTCGCGCCAATGCGGCGATCGTCTACAAGGGTGCCGATACGGTGATCGCCTCGCCGGACGGGCGCGCCGCCATCAATGCAAATGGCCCGAGTTGGCTGGCGACAGCCGGCTCCGGAGATGTGCTGGCAGGCATGATCGGCGCATTGCTGGCCCAGGGCATGCCGGCCTTCGAGGCCGCTGCAGCGGGTGTCTATTTGCATGGCGAGGCCGCGCAGATGGCCGGCCCCGGAATGACGGCGGAGGATCTGGCCGAACATGCCGGCAAGGCGCTCGCTCGGATTGTCGGCGACCTTTAGCTCTTATCGACGAGTTCCTGCATCGCCATTGCGCCCTGCGGCGCGTTGACCTTGCCCTCGTGGATGAAGAAGGCGAACACGTCGCGCGGCTCCTTCTTCACCTTTCGGCTCTCGTCGACCAACGGCAGGTCGGTGGGCACGCCACCTTCCGCCCACGTCTGGAGCCGCTTCGCCCAGGCTTTCATGTCACCATCCGCGTAGCAGGTCGGAATGTCGTCCGATCCCTTCTGCAGCCGCGCGTAAACGAAATCGGCCGTCACGTCTGATATCATCGGATAGTCGAAATGTTCGGCGCAGACGGGCGCGATATTGTATTTTTCGAGCAGTGCAATGAATTCCGGCACCTTGAAACTGTCATGCCGCACCTCGACGACATGCCGCAGCGGCAGGCCTTCGAGCTTTTCCGGCAGGAGCTTGAGGAAAGCCTCGAAATCTTCCGGCTCGAACTTCTTTGTCGGCGCAAACTGCCAGAGCAGCGGACCGAGATGATCGCCGAGTTCAACCAAGCCCTGCGTCAGGAACTTGTCGATGGATTCGCCCGCATCCGCCAGGACCTTGCGGTTCGTGGTGAAGCGGCTGGCCTTTAGCGAGAAGATGAAGCCATCCGGCACTTCGGACGCCCATTTGGCAAAGGTTTCCGGCTTCTGAGAGCCGTAATAGGTGCCGTTGACCTCGATGACCGAAAGCTTAGCCGACGCATATTCGAGCTGCCGCTTCTTCGTCAGCTTGTCCGGATAGAACGTGCCCTCCCAGGGCTCGAAGGTCCATCCGCCGATGCCACTCCTGATCGTCCCGCTCTTGGTCATCTTCCCTCCACCGGATTGATGCGATTGCTATTCCGCCGCCTCGACCTTTTTCGCCGGACGCCGTTCGAGAAGTTCCTTTAGGAACTGGCCGGTATAGGAGCGCTTTTCCTTGACGATCTGTTCCGGCGTACCGGACGCGACGATCTCGCCACCACCCGTGCCGCCCTCGGGACCGATGTCGATGATCCAGTCAGCCGTCTTGATGACTTCGAGATTGTGCTCGATGACGACGACGGAATTGCCCTGATTGACCAGTTCGTGCAGCATTTCGAGAAGCTTCGCGACGTCGTGGAAATGCAGGCCGGTGGTCGGCTCGTCGAGAATGTAGAGCGTGCGGCCGGTGGAGCGCTTCGACAGTTCCTTGGCGAGCTTGACGCGCTGCGCCTCGCCGCCCGACAGCGTGTTCGCCTGCTGACCGACCTTGATATAGCCGAGGCCGACATCGAACAGCGCCTGCAGCTTGTCGCGCACGGCAGGTACCGCCGAGAAGAACTCGACACCTTCCTCGACCGTCATGTCCAGCACGTCGGCGATCGATTTGCCCTTGAAATGCACGTCCAGCGTCTCGCGATTGTAGCGCTTGCCGTGGCAGACGTCGCAGGTGACGTAGACGTCGGGCAGGAAGTGCATCTCGATCTTGATCACGCCATCGCCCTGGCAGGCCTCGCAGCGGCCGCCCTTGACGTTGAACGAGAAGCGACCCGGCGCGTAACCGCGCGCCTTGGCTTCCGGCAGGCCAGCAAACCAGTCGCGGATCGGCGTAAACGCGCCGGTGTAGGTGGCCGGGTTGGAACGAGGCGTGCGGCCGATCGGCGACTGGTCGATGTCGATCACCTTGTCGATATGCTCGAAGCCGTCGATGCGGTCGTGTTCGGCCGGGATTTCGCGCGCGCCCATGACGCGCCGAGCCGCAGACTTGTAGAGCGTCTCGATCAGGAAGGTAGATTTGCCGCCACCCGATACGCCGGTAACTGCGGTGAAGACGCCGAGCGGCACCGCCGCAGTGACATTCTTCAGGTTATTGCCGCGCGCGCCAAAAACCTTGAGTTCCTTGCCCTTCTTCGGCTTGCGGCGCTCCGTCGGCACGGCGACACCGAGTTCGCCCGACAGGTATTTTCCGGTCAGTGACTTCGGATTGGCCATGACCTGCTGCGGCGTGCCTTCCGCCACCACGGTGCCACCATGAATGCCGGCGGCCGGGCCGATATCGACCACGTAGTCGGCGGTCAGGATCGCGTCCTCGTCATGCTCGACGACGATGACGGTGTTGCCGATATCGCGCAGATGCTTGAGCGTATCGAGCAGGCGCGCATTGTCGCGCTGGTGCAGGCCGATCGACGGCTCGTCCAGCACATAGAGCACGCCGGTGAGCCCCGAGCCGATCTGCGACGCCAATCGGATGCGCTGGCTTTCACCACCCGACAGCGTGCCGGAATTGCGCGACAGGCTGAGATAGTCGAGCCCGACATCATTGAGAAACTGCAGGCGCTCGCGGATCTCCTTGAGAATGCGGACGGCAATCTCATTCTGCTTGGCGTTCAGGTGTTCCGGCAGTGCCGAAAACCAGTCGCGCGCCAGCTTGATCGACATTTCGGTTGTTTCGCCGATATGCAGCTTGTTGATCTTCACCGCCAGCGCTTCCGGCTTCAGGCGATAACCGGCACAGGCCGGGCAGGGGGCCGCCGACATGTAGCGCTCGATCTCCTCGCGCGCCCAGGCGCTGTCGGTTTCCTTCCAGCGGCGCTCGAGGTTCGGCACGATGCCTTCGAAGGTCTTTGTCGTCTTGTAGGAGCGCGCGCCGTCGGCGTAGTTGAACTCGATCTTTTCCTCGGTGCCCTGCAGGATCGCCGTCTGCGCCTCGCTGGACAGCTTGTCCCACCGATCGGACAGCTTGAAGCCGAACACCTTGCCCAGACCTTCGAGCGTCTGGTTGTAATAAGGCGAGGAAGACTTGGCCCATGGTGCGATGGCGCCGTCACGCAGCGTGCGCGCCGGTTCCGGCACGATCAGGTTCTCGTCCACCTTCTGCTGCGAGCCGAGGCCGTCGCAGGTCGGGCAGGCACCGAAGGGATTGTTGAAGGAAAACAGCCGCGGCTCGATTTCCGGAATGGTGAAGCCGGAAACCGGGCAGGCGAATTTTTCCGAGAACAGCACGCGCTCATGGGTCTCGTTGAGCGACTTGTTGGCCGATCCGCCGGCAGCGGTCTCGTTGGCAGGCAGGGGCTTGTCGGCGAATTCGGCGACCGCAAGCCCGTCGGCCAGCTTCAGAGAGGTCTCAAGGCTGTCCGCCAGACGCGCGGAAATATCCGGCCGCACGACGAGACGGTCGACCACGACATCGATGTCATGCTTGTATTTTTTGTCGAGCGCCGGCACATCGGCGATCTCGTAGAACTGACCGTCCACCTTGACGCGCTGAAAACCCTTCTTCATCAGGTCGGCGAGTTCCTTCTTGTACTCGCCCTTGCGACCGCGGATCATCGGCGCAAGAATGTAGAGGCGGGTACCTTCCTCGAAATCGAGCACCCGGTCGACCATCTGGCTGACAGTCTGGCTCTCGATCGGCAGGCCGGTGGCCGGCGAATAGGGAACGCCGACGCGCGCAAAGAGAAGGCGCATGTAGTCGTAGATTTCGGTAACCGTGCCGACCGTCGAGCGCGGGTTGCGCGAGGTCGTCTTCTGTTCGATCGAGATTGCCGGCGACAGCCCGTCGATCTGATCGACATCCGGCTTCTGCATCATTTCCAGGAACTGGCGCGCATAGGCCGAAAGGCTTTCCACGTAGCGGCGCTGACCTTCCGCATAGATCGTGTCGAAGGCGAGCGACGACTTGCCCGAGCCGGAAAGGCCGGTCATCACGATCAGCGAATTGCGGGGCAGATCGAGATCGATGCCCTTCAAATTGTGCTCGCGTGCACCACGTATGGAAATGGTCTTGAGTTCACTCATCGTCATGCCTTTTGGGAGGCCCATATGGGAGGATTGAAGGCCCTTATGTAGTGATTGATCCGCCCCTGTCGAGGCGAAACTGCCGCAACGCGGCGAGGTTTCGAGTCCGTTGACAGGAGTATAGGAATAAAATAGAACAAATAAAGAACAAAATTCACCAAAATGCGGTTGCCCACTTGAGGCTGTTTTTCGGTGTCGTGCGCTTAGCTGTGGATGAATGGGCAAGGGGAGGTCGCGTCCGGCGCGGCCGATGGTTTATGGTGAACCGATTGGTTTTTGAGCCGCGGTGGCGGCAGAGTAAGGTGAGAAGATTATGGCAGGTAGCGTCAACAAGGTCATTCTGATCGGCAACGTGGGGGCAGACCCCGAAATCCGTCGGACCCAGGACGGCCGCCCGATCGCCAACCTTCGCATTGCGACGTCGGAAACCTGGCGCGACCGGAATTCCGGCGAGCGCAAGGAAAAGACCGAATGGCACACCGTCGTCGTCTTCAACGAGGGCCTCTGCAAGGTCGTCGAACAGTATGTGAAGAAGGGCGCCAAGCTCTACATCGAAGGCGCGCTACAGACCCGCAAGTGGCAGGACCAGAGCGGCAATGACCGTTATTCAACGGAAGTCGTGCTGCAGGGCTTCAACTCGACGCTGACCATGCTTGACGGTCGCGGCGAGGGCGGTGGTGATCGCGGCGGCTATGGCGGCGGCAGTGGCCGTGGCGGCTCGAGCGATTTCGGCGGTGGCGGTGACGACTTCGGCGGCGGTTATGGCGGCGGCAACGATTACGACCGCAAGCCGTCTTCCGGTGGTCAGCAGGGTCGCGGTGGCCAGTCTTCAGGGGGCAATTTCTCCCGCGATCTGGACGACGACATTCCATTCTGATCCAAAGGCGCCGTAAGGTGCCTTTTCTCATCGATAATCTGCGTATTTTGACGATAAGGAGTTTTTAATGAGCGATGTTGCGATCACCCCGAAAGCACCATCCACCTGGCGGATCGTTCTGGCCGCCATCCTGGATTTCTTTACGATCTTCTGGGTGGCAGGGCTCGCCGTCGCTTGGCTGTTCGGCGGCATGACCGACAATGGTTTTTCGCTGGATGGCGGCCCGGCCTTCCTGTGCTTCGCGCTGATGGTGGCCTATTTTGTCGTCTTCAACAAATATCTCGGCGGGACGATCTGGAAGCGCATCCTCAAGGCTAAGCGCACGGATCGCTAGGAAATATGGGCTACGCGGTCAGAGATTGAATGCTGACCGCACCCCGTCCACGACGAACTGCACCGATAGCGCGGCGAGGATGACGCCGAGGAGCCGGGTCAGGATGGCCCGGCCGGTCACGCCGAGGAAACGGTCCAGCTTTTCGGCAAGCAGCAGGGTGAGATAGACCGCCAGCATCATCAGCGCGAGAACGCCGATCAGCAGAACGCGGTCGAACACGGTTGTAAAGGTGCCGGCCAGCAGAACGGTTGCCGAGATCGCACCGGGTCCGGCAATCAGCGGAATGGCGAGCGGAAAGACGGCAAGATCGCGCAGGTGGTCGATGGTGATCGCCGCCTGGGATGTCTTCTCCTTGCGCTCCTGGCGTCGTTCGAACACCATTTCAAAGGATATCCAGAAGAGCAGCAGGCCGCCCGCGATGCGGAAGGCGCCCATCGAAATGCCGAGCAGTCCGAGCACGCCCGCGCCGAACAGGGCAAAGACGGTGAGGATGCCGAAGGCGATGATCGAGCCACGCAGCGCCACTTGGCGGCGCTGTGCCGCCGTCATGCCGACCGTCAGGCCGAGGAAGACCGGCGCAAGACCCGGCGGGTCCAACGTCACCAGCATCGTCGTCATCGCATTGATCAGCGCGTCGGCGGTGGCCATGTCCTGTCCTCTTCGTTTGCAAACGCGCCATGGCGTATCGGCGTGTATAAGCTCGCGGCTGTAGAAGATTGCGGCACACGCTGCAAGGGTGGGGTTGCACGGCTTCGCGCCATGCCCTATGCCCGACAGGCGACAATACGCGTCCGGCGGTCCTTGGCCGGGCTGGATTGCCTTCCTTCCGTCGCAAAACCTGTTCAAAACCTTGAATGGAAAAGGTGGGGAAATTGGCGCTTCCGCTCGCTTTCCGATATAAACAGCCACCTGATTCCGAATAGAGATCGTGACCCGTTTTGACTGAACAAAGCACACCCGGCGGCGGAAAGCTGCCCCCAGGCATCGAACCCATTTCCATCATGGAAGAGATGCAGCGGTCCTATCTCGATTACGCCATGAGCGTGATCGTCAGCCGCGCGCTTCCCGATGTCCGTGACGGCCTGAAGCCGGTTCACCGGCGCATTCTTTACGGCATGTCCGAACTCGGCATCGACTGGAACAAGAAATACGTCAAATGCGCCCGTGTTACCGGGGACGTGATGGGTAAATACCATCCGCACGGCAACTCGGCGATCTATGATGCGCTGGCCCGTATGGCACAGGACTGGTCGCTCCGGCTGCCGCTGATCGACGGTCAGGGCAATTTCGGTTCGATCGACGGCGATCCGCCGGCAGCCGAGCGTTATACCGAATGTCGCCTTGAAAAGGCTGCTCATTCCCTGCTCGATGATCTCGACAAGGAAACCGTCGATTTCCGGGACAACTACGATGGCACCCTGTCGGAGCCCGTCGTGGTTCCGGCGAAGTTCCCGAACCTTCTGGTCAACGGCGCAGGCGGCATCGCCGTCGGCATGGCGACCAACATACCGCCGCACAATCTCGGCGAAGTCATCGACGGCTGCATCGCGCTGATCGACAATCCGGCGATCGACCTGCCGGAAATGATGGAAATCATCCCCGGTCCGGACTTCCCGACCGGCGCGATGATCCTCGGCAAGAACGGTATCCGCTCGGCCTACGAGACCGGCCGCGGTTCTGTCATGATGCGCGGCGTCGCCACCATCGAACCGATGCGCGGTGATCGCGAGCAGATCATCGTCACCGAAGTTCCCTACCAGGTGAACAAGGCCTCGATGATCGAGAAGATGGCCGAATTGGTCAAGGAAAAGCGCATCGAGGGCATTTCCGACCTGCGCGACGAATCCGACCGTCAGGGCTACCGCGTCGTCATCGAATTGAAGCGGGATGCCAATGCCGATGTCATCCTCAACCAGCTCTACCGCTACACGCCGCTGCAGACCTCCTTCGGCTGCAACATGGTGGCGCTGAACGGCGGCAAGCCGGAGCAGCTGACGCTGCTCGACATGCTTCGCGCTTTCGTCTCCTTCCGTGAGGAAGTCGTCAGCCGCCGCACGAAATACCTGCTGCGCAAGGCGCGCGAACGCGCCCACGTCTTGGTCGGTCTGGCGATTGCGGTCGCCAATATCGACGAAGTCATCGCGCTCATCCGCCGTGCGCCCGATCCGGCGACCGCCCGCGAGCAGTTGATGACCCGCCGCTGGCCGGCCCATGACGTCGAGGCGCTGATCCGCCTGATCGACGACCCGCGCCACAAGATCAACGATGACGCGACCTACAACCTCTCGGAAGAGCAGGCCCGCGCCATCCTCGAACTGCGTCTCGCCCGTCTGACCGCCCTCGGCCGCGATGAAATCGCCGACGAGTTGAACAAGATCGGCGCTGAGATTTCGGATTACCTCGACATCCTGTCCTCGCGCATCCGCATCCAGACGCTGGTCAAGGAAGAGCTCGCCGCCGTTCGTGACGAATTCGGCACGCCGCGCCGCACGCAGATCCTCGATGCCGGCCTCGACATGGACGATGAAGACCTCATCGCCCGCGAGGACATGGTCGTGACCGTCTCGCATCTCGGCTACATCAAGCGCGTCCCGCTCAACACTTATCGCGCCCAGCGCCGTGGCGGTAAGGGGCGGTCCGGCATGGCGACGCGCGACGAGGATTTCGTCTCGCGCCTGTTCGTGGTCAACACCCACACGCCGGTCCTGTTCTTCTCCTCGCGTGGCATCGTCTACAAGGAAAAGGTCTGGCGCCTGCCGATCGGCACGCCGCAGTCCCGCGGCAAGGCGCTGATCAACATGCTGCCGCTGGAACCCGGCGAACGTATCACCACCATTATGCCGCTGCCCGAGGACGAGGATAGCTGGGCAAACCTCGACGTCATGTTCGCAACGACGCGCGGCACCGTTCGCCGCAACAAGCTCAGCGACTTCGTCCAGGTCAACCGCAACGGCAAGATCGCCATGAAGCTCGAGGAGGAGGGTGATGAAATCCTCTCCGTCGAAACCTGCACGGCGCCGAACCACGCAATCGGCATCCCGGGCGATGATGTTCTACTGACGACGGCGCTCGGCCAGGCGATCCGCTTCCCGGTCGATGAGGTCCGCGTCTTTGCGGGCCGCAATTCGATCGGCGTTCGCGGCATCAATCTCGGCGACGGCGACCGCATTATCTCGATGACGATCGTCAGCCATGTCGATGCAGAGCCGTGGGAGCGTGCCGCTTACCTGAAACGTTCGGCGACCGAACGTCGCGCCGCCGGCGTGGACGAGGAAGACATCGCTCTTGTCGGCGAGGAAGTCACTGAAGAGGGACAGTTGACCGACGAACGTTACGAAGACCTGAAGGCACGCGAACAGTTCGTGCTGACGGTCTCGGAAAAGGGCTTCGGCAAGCGTTCGTCGTCTTACGACTTCCGCACATCCGGCCGCGGCGGCAAGGGCATCCGTGCCACCGACACCTCGAAGACCAACGAGATCGGCGAACTCGTCGCAGCCTTCCCGGTCGAAGACGGCGACCAGATCATGCTGGTGTCGGATGGCGGTGTTCTCATCCGCGTTCCGGTCGGCGGCATCCGTATCGCCAGCCGCGCCACCAAGGGTGTCACCATCTTCTCCACTGCCAAGGACGAGAAGGTCGTGTCCGTCGAGCGCATCAGCGAGCCGGAAGGCGACGATGAGGTGGCAACCGACGAGCTTGGCGAAGGTGCGGGTGATGCCGGCGATGCGACCGATAACGGTTCGGAGCCGGAAGCCGGTGACGACAACGGCGCCTGAGGGCGCCGTTCAAGTGCCGCTCGAACCGGGCGGCGCATCATCTTCGAAATGAACAGAAGAAAGCCGGAGAACTCGCGTTCTCCGGCTTTTTCAATTGGATCCCATCGCCTTTGCCTTGGGAGGACGGCGTTCCCTCGTCAGAACGCCGTGTGGCGACGGGCAAAACTCTCGATATCCTCGCGCTCGCGGCGAAGTTCGGACAATGTCGATGCCAGGAGCGCGACGCACAGGCTGCTGAGCAGTCCGGCGAGGGTCGTAAGCGTCACGATCATGGTGCGCTCCTTAAACCGAATGCCCCGGCTTAATAGTAGGAAATGTCCTGGTAACGACCGGTAACCTGCGGGTAGCTGGTGTCAGTCGTGTTGGAACGATCCTGGTAAAGCGTGACGGTAGCCGCCAGCATCACGGCGATCATCGAGGTCCATACCAGGTTGATCATCGCGACCTTGTCGAGCATGAGCGAGTTCTTTCTCGTGAACATCTCCGTCTTCCTTTTCTTTTGCCTGATCGCTTCATGCGACCAGGTTCCACCGCATTTTGAGAGAAGACTATCTGAACGGCTCTGAAGCGACCCTGAAGGGTCCGTTCATCTGGCGTTCATCTTTCTCCGCCCTCAGGCGTCGATCTGGTCCGCGGCGATCAACAGTGCCTCCAGCATCAGGGATGCGAATACTGCGGCGATCACGATCAGGACCAGCATAGGTTTCTCTCACGACACGGACGGGATGTTTCCCGCCACGGTTTGCAATAAAGCAGGTTGCTGCTGAAACGACCTTGAATGGCCCGTTCATCTGCGGTTCAGGCGTCCAACCCTTGCGCAGGCGCGACCGACGTGACAAAAGGCCGTTGAATTTTCACCGGCCAGTTCAGGCGCCAGGTAGAAGGCCAGGCAAGGCATGACGACCGCTTTTTATCCCGGATCCTTCGATCCGATGACGAACGGGCATCTCGACGTGCTTGTTCAGGCGCTGCAGGTGGCAGACCGGGTGATTGTCGCGATCGGCGTTCATCCGGGCAAGACGCCGCTCTTTTCGTTCGAGGAGAGGGCAGATCTGATCCGTGCGTCGCTCGCTGAGGCGCTTCCCGAAAAGGCCGGCAACATAGACGTCGTATCCTTCGATCGTCTGGTCGTGGATGCGGCGCGTGCCAACGGCGCGAGATTGCTCATTCGCGGGCTGCGCGACGGGACGGACCTCGATTATGAAATGCAGATGGCCGGCATGAACCGCCAGATGGCGCCGGACGTGCAGACGGTCTTCCTGCCGGCCGGCACGGCGTCACGGCCCATAACCGCCACATTGGTTCGCCAGATCGCTTCCATGGGCGGCGATGTGAGTGCCTTCGTGCCGGCGCCCGTTCTTGCCGCCCTCAAGTCGAAATTCGTCCGCTGATTGTTCCGAAACACGGAGTTTACAATGAAATTGCTTCATCTCGGCTTTGCCGGCCTGGTTGCCCTCGCATCGACGATGACCTCGGCCTATGCCGACGATCTTCTGACCATCCAGCTCAAGGATGGCCCGGTCGTCATAAAGCTCGCGCCGGAAGTGGCACCCAAGCACGTCGCCCAGATCGAGGCGCTGGCGCAGAAGGGCGAATACGACAACGTCGTTTTCCACCGTGTCATCGAGGGCTTCATGGCGCAGACCGGCGACGTCGAGTTCGGCAAGCAGGGCGGATCGAAGTTCAACCCCAAGCGCGCCGGCATGGGCGGTTCCGAAATGCCGGATATCCCGGCCGAATTCTCCAAGGTGCCGTTCAAGCGCGGCACGGTCGGCATGGCCCGCTCGCAGGATCCGAATTCCGCCAATTCGCAGTTCTTCATCATGTTCGATGAAGGCGCATTTCTGAATGGCCAGTACACCGTCGTCGGCCAGGTTCAGTCTGGCATGGAATTCGTCGACAAGATCAAGCGCGGCGAGGGCGGCAACGGCGAAGTGACCAATCCCGACAAGATGGTCAAGGTCACCGTCACAAAGAAATAACTGCGCAGAGCGCCCACGTTTTCACTAGAAAAGCCTCAAAAGGCAAAGAAGGAGACACTTATGGCCGAGATCAAGGATCCCGAAAACACCCTCATCATGCAGACGACGAAGGGTCAGGTCATCATCTCGCTGCTTCCGGACCTCGCGCCGGAGCATGTCGCCCGCATCAAGGAACTGGCACGCGAAGAGGCCTATGACGGCGTCGTCTTCCACCGCGTCATCCCCGATTTCATGGCCCAGACTGGCGACGTGAAGTTCGGCAAGAAGGGCGGCGAAAGCTTCAACCCGTCGCGCGCCGGCATGGGCGGTTCCGACAAGCCGGACCTGAAGGCTGAATTCTCGGCCGTTCCGCACGTTCGCGGCACCTGCTCCATGGCCCGTTCGCAGAGCCCGAACTCGGCCAACTCGCAGTTCTTCATCTGCTTCACGGATGCTCCGTGGCTGAACAAGCAGTATTCCGTCTGGGGCCAGGTCATCGAAGGCATGGACATCATCGACCAGATCAAGAAGGGCGAGCCCGTCCAGGATCCGGATTCGATCACTTCCGTCCGCGTCGCAGCCGACGTTTAATTCGACCTGACGATTTTGGCCCGCTCCGTCGTCCGAGGCGGGGCGGGCCTGCTTTTTGAGAGAACCATGCGCGTCGACCTATTCGATTTCGATCTGCCGGAAGAAAACATTGCGCTGAGGCCCGCAAGCCCGCGGGATAGCGCGCGCTTTCTCGTCGTGCGTCCGGATTCCGATCCGGTTCTGGCCGATCATCGCGTGTCGGAACTCGCAGATTTTCTGAAGCCCGGTGATGCGCTGGTCTTCAACGATACCAAGGTCATTCCCGCCCAGCTCGAAGGCGTGAGACATCGCGAAGGGGCGGGCGGCCAGCAGGTTTCGGCAACGCTGCACATGCGCACCGCGGCTGATGTCTGGAAAGCCTTCGCCAAGCCCGGCAAGCGCATCAAGATCGGCGACCGCATCGAATTCGGCCATTCCGGCGACACCTGCCTTCTCGGCTCGCTGACGGCGACGGTTGAGGAGAAAGGCGAGGGCGGTGAGGTTACGCTTCGCTTCGATCTGTCCGGTCCGGCGCTCGACGAGGCGATCATGTCCGTCGGCCATATCCCGCTGCCCCCTTACATCGCCGCCAAACGCGCCGAGGATGCCAAGGACCGGCAGGACTACCAGACCATCTATGCCCGCGAGAAGGGCGCCGTTGCGGCCCCGACCGCCGGCCTGCATTTCACGCCCGATCTGTTTGCCAGCCTTGATGCTGCGGGTATCGAACGCCACTTCGTCACCTTGCATGTCGGCGCCGGAACGTTCCTGCCGATGAAGGTGGACGACACGGTCGACCACAAGATGCATCAGGAAATCGGTTACGTCAGCGCCGAGACGGCAGAAAAGCTTAATGCTGTGAAGGCGAGGGGCGGGCGCATCGTCTGCGTCGGCACCACGTCTCTGCGCCTTATCGAGAGTGCCGCGATCGACGACGGCATGATCGAGCCGTGGACCGGTCCGACCGGCATCTTCATCACGCCCGGCTATCGCTTCAAGGCGGTGGACATGCTGATGACCAATTTCCACCTGCCGAAATCCACCCTGTTCATGCTCGTCTCGGCCTTTAGCGGCCTGGAGACGATGCAGAGCGCCTACGCCCATGCCATTCAGGTGGGCTACCGCTTTTATTCCTATGGCGATTCCAGCCTGCTTTTCCGGAAAGACTAGATGACCAGCGAGAACTTCCAGTTCACCCTGAAGAAGACCGATGGCGGCGCCCGCCTCGGAGAAGTATCGATGCCGCGCGGCACGATCCGCACCCCGGCCTTCATGCCGGTTGGCACCGTCGGCACCGTCAAGGCCATGTATCTCGACCAGGTGAAGGATACTGGCGCCGACATCATCCTCGGCAATACCTATCACCTGATGCTGCGCCCGGGCGCCGAGCGCGTCGCACGCCTCGGTGGCCTGCACAAGCTGATCCGCTGGGAGGGCCCGATCCTGACGGATTCCGGCGGATTCCAGGTCATGTCGCTGTCGGGCCTGCGCAAGCTCGACGAGAAGGGCGTTACCTTCAAGAGCCATATCGACGGCTCGCTGCACCACATGTCGCCGGAGCGCTCGATCGAGATCCAGGGCCTGCTCGGCTCAGATATCCAGATGCAGCTCGACGAATGCGTGGCACTGCCGGCCGAACCGCGTGAAATCGAACGCGCCATGGAAATGTCGCTGCGCTGGGCCGAGCGCTGCCGCGTCGCTTTCGGCGAGCAGCCGGGCAAGGCGATGTTCGGCATCGTCCAGGGCGGCGACATTCCCGCACTACGCGTCCGTTCGGCGGAGGGCCTGAAGCAGCTGGATCTCAAGGGTTACGCGGTCGGCGGCCTCGCCGTCGGCGAGCCGCAGGACGTGATGCTGTCCATGCTGGATACGACGCTGCCGGTCCTGCCGACCGAAAAGCCGCGCTACCTGATGGGTGTCGGCACGCCGGACGACATGCTGAAATCGGTCGCTCGCGGCATCGACATGTTCGACTGCGTCATGCCGACCCGCTCCGGCCGTCACGGCCTGGCCTTTACCCGCCGCGGCCGCGTCAACCTGCGCAATGCCCGCCACGCAGAGGACATGCGCCCGCTCGACGAGGAATCGAATTGCCCGGCCGCCCGCGACTATTCCCGCGCCTACCTGCACCACCTCTGCCGCTCCGATGAAGCGCTCGGCGGCATGCTGCTCTCGTGGAACAACCTTAATTACTACCAGGACCTGATGAAGGGCATCCGCCAGTCGATCGAGGAAGGCCGCTTTGCGGATTTCTATGCGAAGACGCAGGAGGAATGGGCGAAGGGCGATATCGATCCTGTCTGATGAGGCGGGCGCCTTTAGCTGATCTCCCCCTTTGTGGGGGAGATGGCCGGCAGGCCAGAGGGGGGCTCAACACACTCCTCGTCTATTGAGTTTGCGGTGCCACCCCCCTCTGTCACTTCGTGACATCTCCCCCACAAAGGGGGAGATCACCGGGAGCACGCCGCGCCACCTCATCTCCCAAGCGGCGGCGATACCCGCCTTTTGTTCAATTTCGCCCGATCAAATTCCCTGGCTGGCCGTATTCGGCATCATCCGCACACCGTTCACCTTGTACGACCCGTCATCCAGCAGCCGCATCTCGTAGATCGCAGTCCAGTCCTTGCCTTCCCTGGCGCTGATCATCACCTCCTGAAACACCAGTTCACCGCCGCCGACCAGTTTCGATCGGCCGAAGGCGTAGTTTCCGGCGTGGTAGACCGGCTCATAGTTCTTCTGAACCATGGTGAGGAACGTGTCCTTGTCGGGGTAGATGCTGCGGATATCAGGCGAGGCGTAGGAATAGGCGCGGTCCGCATCGTCAGCGATCAGCGCATCGATCTGGCCGGAGATCACGGCCTGCGCATCGGCGACCGGATCGTCGGCATGGGCGGCGGGAACGGATACGAGCATGAGGGACGCAACAAGAGAAGCAAATCGAACGGCCATCGGACAGTCTCCAGCAACGATCATCGAATGGTAGCGCGTTTCTCATTGCTGAAAAGATGAGCGTGGAGATATTTTCATCATACGGGGCAATCCGGCGGCCTGTTTCGAGAAAATCGATCTGCGAACATCGAACCACGCAGGGCAGGGTCCCGTCATCAGCGCTTGTCGCGCCTGTGGCCTCCTGCCACGAATGATGGACTGATTCGATCGGAATGCCTTGATGATCCTGCTGCCGCCCGCCCTGCTTTATTTCAGCAATGCCATCCTCTTCATCTCGCTCTTCACCCGCCTGCCGTCCATTCAGGAGACGATGCAGATCGACAAGGCGATGCTGGGCTTGGCCTTGCTGAGTGCGCCTGTCGGCACCTTTCTGGCGCTGCCACTGGCTGGACGGATCACCGATCGCCTGACCCCGCGGCTGACCGCCGTCATCACGCTGCCGATTGTCGCGCTCCTCAGCCCGCTTCTCACCGTCTTTTCCCTGCCGGGCTTCGTCATCTGCTTCTTCTTCTTCGGTTTCGTACGCACCATTTTCGACGTCTCCGCCAACATGATTTCCGCTGGCATAGAGCGGCGCACCGGCGTCAAGGTTCTGTCGCGCAGCCATGGCTTCTGGTCGGTTGGCCTGCTTTTCGGCTCGCTGGCCTCCGGTTTCCTGGCAGGCGAGGGCGTCTCGCCGACCATCCAGCAGAGCATGGCGGCAGGCCTCGCGCTCCTGGCCTGCCTCACTGTGTTCCTGCTGATGCCGGCAGATCCGCCGGCAGTGGCGCCCCCCGTGCGCCGCTCGGCCTATGTCCTGCCGGACCGGATCATCATTTTGATCTGCATCATGGTCTTCGGCCTCTGCATTGTCGAAGGCGCCGTCTATGACTGGGGGATCTTCTACCTGCGCGAGGTCATGGGCGCGGATCCGGCACTGGCCGGCATGCTCTATGCCGCCTTCACCGTTGGCATGGGCGCCACCCGCATGGCCGGCGACATGCTGCGCGACAGGTTCGGCGCGCTGGCCTTGATCCGCTTGTCGGCGATCACCGTCGCCGCCGGCATTATCCTGCTGGTGACGGCGCCATCCTTCACCATGGCGGGCGCGGCACTGTTCCTCATCGGCTGCGGCATCGCACTCGCCTTCCCGCTCGCGGTCGCCACCACGATCGCGCTCGGCAAGGGCCAGCCGTCTGAAAATCTGGCGGCGTTGGCGCTGACGTTGATGCTGTCGACGATCGGCGTACCGCCACTTCTCGGCTTCATCGCCGAACATGTCAGCCTGTCGGCGGCCTTCATCGTGCTTCTGCCCTGTGTTTTCCTCAGTTTCCTGATGGCGCCTGTGGCCGAAGGAAAACGCCCGTTCCGCCTGCGCATGCGATAGCTGTGGGAAAACGGGCGAGGGTGGGTTTGGCCGAATCGCCTGCCCCTAATTGGCCATAAGAATGGATCAGGTCTTGAGCCGTCGGGCGAGAACCCTTACCACTATCCAACACCATGATACCGAAATGCCGAAGACAGGTGACGCTCCTTGATCGACCCCTATGACATCCTTGGCCTTTCGCGAGACGCGGATGCCGCGGCCATCAAGTCCGCCTACAGGAAGCGCGCGAAATCCGCCCATCCGGATACCGGTGGCGATGCCGAAGTCTTCGCCGACCTGAAGCTCGCCTATGAACTTCTCGTCGATCCCGTGCGCCGCAAGGTCTTCGACGATACTGGCTATGACCCTGAACTTGCCGACACCAAGGACCTGCAGGGCCTGGTGATCCTGGAGACGCTGGTCAACGAGATGATCCTCGACGAGCGCGAGCCCGGGTCCTTCGATCCCGTGGCTTCGATGCGCCGCAAGTTGACCGACCGCATCGTCAACGCCCGCTTCCATATCCTCGAAATGGAACGCCACCGCGCCCGCATCCGCAATCACATGGACCGCATGGGCCGTAAGCCCGGCACCGACGTGCTCGGCCGCATGCTGAAGGCGCGTTGCGAGACGATCGGCGAGGCGATCAACAAATCCGAGACGGAGATCAAGACCATCGAGCAGGCCTATGTCATGCTCGACGGCTACAGCTACGAGCTGGAGATTGCCGAATTGAAGGACGCCGCCGAATAGCTTCGGCCGGGTTTCTGCTGCACATCATCTGAATTCCGGAGACATCATGTCGCTCACCATCCGTCCGGCCACCCGCGAGGACGCATCAACCCTGCTCGGCTTCATCCGCGAGCTGGCGATCTACGAAAAGGCCGAGCACGAGGTCGCCGCGACCGTCGAGACGATCGAACAGTCGATCTTCGGTTCGACCTCGGTCACGCAGGCGCTGGTCTGCGAGCGGGAAGGGCAGGCGATTGGCATGGCCATCTGGTTCTTCAACTATTCCACCTGGCAGGCCCGCAACGGGCTTTACCTCGAAGATCTCTATGTGACGCCGAGCGCCCGCGGTTCCGGCGCCGGCAAGGCCCTGCTCAAGCGTCTGGCGCAGATCGCTATCGACCACGGCTGCGGCCGCTTCGAATGGAGCGTGCTCGACTGGAATGAACCTGCGATCAGGGTCTATGACGCGGTCGGCGCCGAACCGCAGACGGAATGGATCCGTTATCGGTTGTCTGGAGATGCGCTGAAGGATTTCGCCGAAGGATGAGGGCACCTGCCGGACGTATCACGGTGCTGCGCAGTTTCTCGAAAGCACCACGACGAGGAAGGACAGGTTTATCGTCCATTTGAGCGCGCAAAGGAAAAGCACGGCGCGCCAGATCGATGATGTCTGCCCGGTGCGAACTCCCAGCTGAAACAGCCTTATGGCGCGCCATATGGAGAAGACAGCGCCCACCACAGCGATCTTGTGGATCTGCCCGCTGAGCGCGAATACGGCTTCGATCCCGATCTGCAGGAGAAGCAGCAGGCCAACGACAAGGGCCGGCACCAGGATATCCCGACGGTGGCGAAACGACCATGCCGCAATGCCCGGAATGACGAGCGCGGTCAGCACGCCGATCTTCATCCAGATCTGCACCGGCATGACATTGAAGGCGGGCAGGGACCGGAAGCGGTAGCTGCCCTGGCAGAGTTCCCCAAAGGCCGATGACTGAAACAGAACGACTGCGAACACACAGGCGACGACGGCAAAGATGATGTCGGCCATCGCAAGGCTACGTTTGGATTCCATTCAGTCGCTTTCCGCCCATTGCTCTGTTTACTGCCGTTCTGCTCGCCGGCTTCGGTCCGCCTGATAATAACGGGAACGAAGCTGGGTGCGGGGAGAGCTAATCGCCGTACCCAGCTTCTGCCGCAAAAGGGTTCAGCCGACTGGCTCTGCGGTCATCGCCTTTATTTCCCGCGGAGCACCCCATCTCATGTCAAATCAACAGATTTGCGTGACCGTTGAAACAATTGCCGAAATACCGTCTTGGCGCCGTTTGCGCTCCCTTGACGCTGACGATCCGCCGTCATGTGATCCTTAGCCGCTTCCATCGATCGGCAGTCTCGGTCTGCCATGTGATAGCCGGCTTATTGACATGGAGGAAGAGCAACATGACGACGATCGAACATCTGAACTCGGGAAAAATTCTGCCCTCGACATTGCCGTTTTCGGAAGCGGTGAAGGTGGGTGACACGATCTATCTATCCGGCCAGATCGGAAATATTCCCGGATTGCTGACGCTGCGTGAAGGCGGCATCGCGGCGGAGACCGGGCAGATGATGGAAAACATCAGGACCTCCCTGGAGGCGCATGGCTGCACGATGGCGGATCTCGTCAAGTGCACGGTCTTCCTGCGGGACATGGCCGAATGGGCAAGTTTCAACGAGGTCTACCAGACCTATTTCGAGAAAGGCCGATATCCGGCCCGGAGCGCATTGGGCTCTTCGGGATTGGCCTTCGACGCCCGGGTGGAGATGGAATGTATCGCCGTATCCCCACCGAGGTGAGCCGTTTCGATCCCTGGAGGAAATCGGGCCGCGCCGTCGAAACGGCGGCGCGGGCCCGATTTTCAGTTCAGCCCCAGCTGCCTGAGCAGAGACGCAAGGTTGCAATAGTCCGAACAACGCTTGAACCGACCGGCCTCGATCTCGAACATGCTTGCACCGCGAACGGAAATCGCGCGATTGGTTGCAGGCAGGCCGAGAAGCTCGCCGCCATTCGTTCCGGTCATTTCCCATTCGGCACTTGCATGACTGCCGGTGAAGATCTCGGAGGTTAGCCTGACGGCGAAATCCGGAAAGGCCGTGCGGACTTCGCGCGCGAAGTCCGTGATGTCTGCGATGCCGATGAAGACACGCTCGGTCGCGACGTCTTCATAGACGCAATCCTCGGTCAGGATCCCGGTAAAGTCCGCGTCACCACGATACGACCATGCGCTGGCCCATGCGGACAGCAAGGGGGTGAACTTTTCGATTGATGTCTCTCTGGGCTTCATATGGTTGCTCCGTCCCATGCGTTGCAGTCAGCCGCCCGATCAGGATCGGCGGCAGCACAAACCTGAAGCGTCCGCATGTACGGTGTGCGTCCAAATGCACTACGATTGTAATCGGCTCGAGCGCTGGATTGGTTCGGCGGCAGATGAGAACGATGACGCGGAGGGGACGAGTTCAGCGACAAGCCACAGCAGGAATCAGGGTGCCTCACTCAAATACAATGTGGCGGTGGAGTTGGAATGTCCGCTGTGATGCAAAGTAGAAATGTCCGCGGGGTCGGCGCACGGCACATCGATCAGCCCCGATCTGACCGGCTGATTCCGGTTGCAAGATCAGATCGGGGCGGGTGGTAAACACACCTCTTCGGCTTTAGCTTTGAGGCTATTCGAACGAGCATTCATTCTGCGGCTTGCTGCCGCAACAGTGCCTTCTCATGTCGCGCGATGACCGCCGGATCGTTCATGTAATCTGTCCGGGGACCGGGTTTCCGGCCACGCGGTTTATAGCCAATCTTCTCGCTGTTGGTCTTTACGTCCGGCTTCGGCTGCTGATCCTGGCGTTCCTTGATATAGGCCAGAACGTCACCCAGTCGCTTGTTCTCGGTGATCGCCGCATCCGTCAATCACTGGTCCCTGTCGAATACCGTGTAGGGCAGGGAATAACCTTTCCAACGCACGTCCAGGCGACCGTCCGCATAGGCATAGGTCTCGACATAGCGACCGACTAGCCCCCGCGTCACCTCGGTTTCCTGCAGCATGATCCGCTTGCGCTCGAACGAAAACGCCAGCTGCGCCCCGACATAACGTTGCTCGCGCTTGCACAGGATCTCCACCAATCGGTCCGGCGCCAGATTGAT
>NZ_FOKM01000009.1 GCF_900111905.1 Rhizobium sp. NFR07
CCCAATCGGCAATACTGCTCTTGTTGCGGATGTTGAAAACCGCCGCAGCCTGACGATGGGAAAGCCCATCTTCCCATATCCGATGAAGTACCGATAGCTTGAACTCGGCATCGTAGCGGCTGAACTTCTTCTCCAGCCCCGAAAGACCGTGAGCCGCATGGATTGCCACCCACTTGCGAACCGTCGAATGATCAATCCCGAACCGAGTGCCGATCGCACGGAAACCATCCGTACCACCCGCATAGGCAGACACCACCGACTGCTTGAACGATATGCTGTATCTAGACATGCAAAACCCCGAAAAGTTGGGTCCAACTTTCCGGGGTCAGTTCATTTCCGGCGGGCTTTTTTTGTCTGGTTCGCGCTGCTTACTTGCAGGATGCGCAGAAGCGCTGGATGCGCTTGCAGGCTTCCTCGAGCAGTTCCTCGGAAGTCGCATAGGAGATGCGGAAGTTCGGGCCGAGACCGAAGGCGGAACCGTGCACGACGGCAACGCCTTCTGCTTCCAGAAGCTCGGAGACGAAATCCTCGTCCGTCTCGATGACTTTGCCCGTCGGCGTGGTCTTGCCGATGAGACCGGCGCAGGACGGGTAGACGTAGAAGGCGCCTTCCGGCTTCGGGCACACGAGGCCGGTCGCCTGGTTGAGCATCGAGACGACCAGATCGCGGCGGCCTTCAAAGATCGCCTTGTTCTTGGTGACGAAATCCTGCGGGCCGTTCAGCGCTTCGACGGCGGCCCACTGGGCAATCGACGACGCGCCCGAGGTCTGCTGGCCCTGGATCATGTCCATAGCCTTGATCAGCTCGATCGGGCCTGCGGCATAACCGATACGCCAGCCGGTCATCGCATAGGCCTTGGAAACGCCGTTCATCGTCAGTGTGCGGTCGTAGAGCTTCGGCTCGACCTCGACTGGAGTGGCGAACTTGAAGTCGCCGAAGGTCAGGTGCTCGTACATGTCGTCGGTCAGGATCCAGACATGCGGATGCTTGAGCAGAACGTCGGTAAGGGCCTTGAGCTCATCGGCGCTGTAGGCGGCACCCGTCGGGTTGGACGGCGAGTTGAACAGGAACCACTTGGCCTTCGGCGTGATGGCTGCTTCCAGTTCGGCAGCCGTCAGCTTGAAATTGTTTTCCTGCTTGGTGACGACCGGAACCGGCGTGCCGCCGCACAGTGCCACCATTTCCGGGTAGGAAACCCAGTAAGGAGCCGGGATGATGACTTCATCACCTGCATTAAGAGTTGCCATGAAGGCATTGAAAAGAATCTGCTTGCCGCCGGTACCGACGATCGTCTGCTCCGGCTTGTAGTCGAGGCCGTTCTCGCGCTTGAACTTTTCCGCAATCGCCTTGCGCAGTTCCGGAATACCGGAAACCGGCGTGTACTTCGTCTCGCCGCGATTGATGGCGTCGATGGCGGCCTGCTTGACGTTGTCCGGGGTGTCGAAATCCGGCTCGCCGGCGCCGAGGCCGATCACATCCCTGCCCTTCGCTTTGAGATCTCGCGCTTTCTGCGAGACTGCGATGGTGGCGGATGGCTTCACACGGGAAAGGGCATCGGCAAGAAAGGCCATATCTATCGGTCCTGGAGGCTGTTGATCGGTGCGGACGCACGGGCGCATCCGCCGAACAAGCTGTATGTCGAATGACGCCCACCGTTTCAAGCGGAAAGCTTGAATAGTTTCCATCAAATTGGGTGATCGCATGGCGGATGGCTGGCGATTTTGATTACATTTGCACGCTTTTGCCTGCCCGGTCCCGCCATCGTGAACAAAGAATTGACGCCGTGCGAAGATTACCGTGATGGTGGACCGCCAAGTACAAAGAGAAGAGCGAGAGAGCAACGCGACAGCATACGCGCTTTACCCTAAGCCGCCTGGGCTACAGTCGTCTAAGTTGCCGTCGGAGCGCATCGTCGAACGCCAATCCAATATGACACAACTGTAACTTTGGTGTCTCGGAACGGCACATTCCGCAATACAATCAATGATGGTTGTCGATATACTGTGGCCGCGCCATTGGCGTACGGGCGAAACGTCTTGCGTTTCAACGCCTTCACCCGATTCGATTTTTCAACCCATCGGCGCACCTTCGCAAAACTTTTTCTTGCCAATTTTCGATAAACACAGCAATCTGCCCACGTTCGGGCAATTTACGAGCATGGGAAGACCTATAAAAATGCGATCCGAAGGCGCCAAAACTTCGGGCGGGGAACTGGGGCAACGTTTTGAAACATTCCTTTATTCACCGCGGTAACACAGGGACCCTTTCTTAAAACTGCCTGCCGCCGCCCTTCGGGGCAATACTATGTTGTGCTGTCCGCCGCTGAACACGGACAGAGAGAAAAGGACCTGCTGCATGGCCGAAACTGGCACTGTAAAATTTTTCAATACTGACAAGGGCTTCGGCTTCATTAAGCCAGATAATGGTGGCGCCGATATCTTCGTCCACATCTCCGCCGTACAGGCATCGGGCTTGTCCGGTCTGTCGGAAAACCAGAAGGTGAGCTTCGACACGGAGCCGGATCGCCGCGGTAAGGGCCCCAAGGCCGTTAACCTGCAGATTTCTGGCTAAGCCTCTGGCTTGACCCAAGTTGAAGCCCGGCAGATTTGCCGGGTTTTTTTATGCCTGCACGGTTCTTAATGCCTGTATTGTCCCGTTACGGGCAGGAAATGCTAGAGCATTTTCGCCTTTCTTCGAAACGCGAAACTGCTCCATCTATCTGTTTCTACGCCATTCCGCATGCAAAACCGGTTTCCGCTTTTGCTGGAATTGCTCTAGAGCCCTTGAAGATAGGGATTGCCCCTGCGCTCGTCGCCGATCCGGCTGCCGGGGCCGTGGCCGCAGAGAAAGCCGACCTCGTCTCCGAGCGGCAGAACCTTGTCGCGGATCGATGCCAGCAGGGTCGCATGATCGCCGCCGGGCAGATCGGTGCGCCCGATTGACCCGTTGAACAGCACGTCGCCGAGATGGGCGAATTTCTGCAACGGATTGTAGAAGATGACGTGGCCGGGCGCGTGGCCCGGGCAATGGTAGACTTCGAAGACATGGTCGCCGAAGGACACCGTGTCACCGTCGGCAAGCCAGCGATCGGGCACGAGATTGTGCGCCTCCATGGCAACACCGAAGGACCGGGCCTGCATTTCGAGATTTTCCAGAAGCGGCAGGTCTGCTTCATGCGGTCCGATGACCCGGACATCCAGGGCGTCGCGAAGCTGGGAAGCGCCGCCGGCATGGTCGATATGACCATGGGTGATCCAGATTTCCTTGATCAACAGGTTGTTCTCGCGGATGGTCGCCTCGATCACCGGCACGTCGCCACCCGGATCAATCACCACGCCTTCGCGGGTCTCGTCATCAAAAAGGATGGTGCAATTCTGCTGGAAGGGCGTGACGGGTATGATCCCGGCTTGAAGTTTTCCCATGGCCTCCGACTTTCGCGCGTGTTTCGCGGGATATAGCGCCTGATGGGAAAGAATGCAGCCCTAAACTATTCGGCGGCGACGGCCATGTAGCGGGCATCGGCGGCAACCGGCGGGGCAAGCGAAGCCGTGGCGATCAGAAATGCGCAGACCGCAAGCTTCAGGGTCAGGACGGTAACGAAGACGGCACGCAGTGGATGCGGCTTGGCTTCTTCGATCGTAATCGGCGGGATGGAAGAATAGGTCTCAGTCATGGCGGGTGCTCTCCGATCTGTCTGGCGGTAATAATGAGTTTTCCGCCGGTAAGTTCCCGTCCTCGATCGGCATGAAGCTATATTGGAACTTGCTTGAGAAGCCGAATACTCTGATCGCGGGCCTCGGCTCATGTCATTTCGCCGAATGTCGCGCGTGCACGAGAAGATTGCCGACCGATCACGTTTCGTTGCCGGTTTGCGAACAAATTCTGTTGATTGTTCAAGCCGATCGCGCTTTATCGAGACCGAAGGATTACAATCGGTGGCGGTGAAACCCTGCCCTGACGTCTGGCCTGCAGAAAGGATTCGTACGTGTCTCGAGCAATGGCGGCCAAGCCCGTCAGGAAAGCCCAGCCTCCCATGCCGGCGGTCGATGAGAGCCGGATAGACTTCGAGACGATCGAGTTGTTCTTCTTCGCCTATCGTGACTTCATCTCCGACCCCGACGCCATCCTTGCCGGGATAGGCATGGGCCGGGCACACCACCGCGTGGTATATTTCGTCAGCCGCCAGCCCGGGCTGATGGTGAGCGACCTCCTCGATATCCTGCAGATCACGAAGCAGAGCCTCTCACGCGTGCTGAAGCACCTGATCGAGGCAGGCTATATTCGCCAGATGGCGGGCGCCAAGGACCGGCGCGAGCGGCGCCTTTATCCCACGCTTGCTGGCCGCGAGCTCTCGCTTGCCCTATCTGAGCCGCAATCGCTGCGCATCGCCCATGCGATGGAAGGCCTGAAACCGGAAGCCCGTGAGGCCGTGAAACAGTTCCTGAAGCAGATGCGCGGCCGCGACGAAAGCCTGCCGCCCGTTCATGACGACGTGGAATAGGATGCCGCAATGACGAAGACGCCACCATCCGACGACGCCCCTCACCTTCTGATCGTGGATGACGACAAGCGCATCCGCGACCTGCTGAACCGTTATCTGACGGAACAGGGATTTCGCGTGACGATCGCCGCCGATGCCGCCGAGGCACGGCGCAAGCTCGAGGGCCTGTATTTCGACCTGATCATTCTCGACGTCATGATGCCGGGCGAATCCGGCCTGTCGCTGACGAAGTCGCTCTACGAGAAAAAGACGATCCCCGTCATCCTGCTGACGGCCCGCGTCGAGGCAAACGCCCGCATCGAGGGACTGGAAGCGGGTGCCGACGATTATCTGGCAAAACCCTTCGATCCGCGCGAACTCGTCCTGCGCATCAACAACATCCTGCGCCGCAGCGCGTCCGACACGCCGAAGATCGAACAGGTCATCTTCGGGCCGTTCACCTTCTCGATCTCCCGCAAGGAACTGCGCCGCGCGGCCGAAACCATTCGCCTCACCGATCGCGAGCAGGAAATCATGCTATTGTTCGCGACACGCGCCGGCGACACGATCCCGCGCCATGAACTGATTGGCGACGATTCCGATGTCGGCGAGCGGACGATCGACGTGCAGATCAACCGCCTGCGCCGCAAGATCGAGGAGGATCCGGCAAACCCGGTCTATCTTCAAACGGTCCGCGGCATCGGCTATCGCCTGAGCATCGATTAAAAAGGTGGAGCGGCAGAGGAAGCGCCAATGGCCCTTTTCGAAACGCTGAGACAGAACGTGGCCGCCGTCACCCTTCCGGGCTGGCGCCCGTTGACGCGCTGGCTGCGCCGCCGCCTGCCGACGGGCCTTTATACCCGCTCACTGCTTATCGTCATTCTTCCCATGCTGCTGCTCCAGACCGTCGTCGCGGCGGTCTTCATGGAGCGCCACTGGCGCATCGTCACCGAGCGCCTGTCGGAAGGCACCGTCCGCGACATTGCCGGCATCATAGAGGTCATCCGCGCCTACCCGCAGGATGCCAATTACGAGAATATCACCCGGATCGCCGACCAGGCGCTGAGCCTGACGATCGCGGTCGAGGAACACGGCCAGTTGCCGCCGCCGCGGCCACGGCCCTTCTTCTCCATTCTCGACGATATCCTGTCCGACCAGATCACCCAGCAGATCCGCATGCCTTTCTGGCTCGACACGGTGGGCGACAGCCGGCTCGTGGAAATCCGCATAAAGCTGGACGAGCGGGTCCTGCGCGTCTTCGTCCGAAGAGGTTCGACCTACGCCTCCAACACCCACATATTCCTGGTGTGGATGGTCGGCACCGCTTTCGTGCTCGTGCTTATCTCGATCCTTTTCCTGCGCGGGCAGATCCGTCCGATCCTGTCGCTCGCCAACGCCGCCGAGAGTTTCGGCAAGGGACAGAAGAACGAGAGCTTTTCCCCCAAGGGGGCCGACGAGATCCGTCGCGCGGGTCTCGCCTTCATCCTGATGCGCGAGCGCATCGAGCGGCAGCTGGAACAGCGCACCGCCATGCTGGCCGGCATCAGCCACGACCTTCGCACCATCCTCACCCGCTTCAAGCTGCAGCTGGCGCTGGCCGGCGAAAAGCCGGAACTCAGCGGCATGACGGAGGATGTGAATGACATGCAGTCCATGCTCGAAGGCTATCTCGCCTTTGCCAAGGGCGAGGCCGAGGAGGATTTCGGCACGCTGCATCTGCGCGAGTTGCTGGAGCGTTTCCGCATCGATTTCGAATTGCGCGGCCGGCCGCTCACCTTCGAGATAGAGGGTGAGGACGAGATCGCCGTCAGGCCGAATGCCTTCACCCGGCTCGTCGGCAATCTCGTGTCCAACAGCGAGCGTTATGCCAAGACGCTTCACATCAATGCCCGTCACAGCGCCAAATGGCTGACACTGACGCTGGACGACGACGGCCCTGGCATCCCGGCAGAATCCCGCGAGGAAGTGTTCAAGCCGTTCTATCGGCTCGATGAGGCGCGCAACCTCGATTCCTCCGGCACCGGCCTCGGCCTAGCGATCGCCCGCGACATCGCCCGCGCCCATGGCGGCAATGTCACCCTTGGAGAAAGCCCGAGCGGTGGTCTGCGGGCCGTCGTCCGCATCCCGGCATAGTCCCAGCCCGCGGGAGGAATCAGGCCTGGTCCTCCGTTCCGCTCTCGGCGCGATTGCGCAGGAGATCAAGCCTGATGAGGCTTTCCGCACAGCTGACGATGGCTTCCTCCCTTGATCGGGGAGCCCAGCCCAGCAGGCGTTCGGCCTTCCTGCCCGTTGCGTTCATGTCATAGCCGAGCAGTGGCACGACCCCTTTGAGCTGCGCATTCGTCTCTGCCGCAATGCGAACCTGCTCGTCCGGCCAGACCTGTGTCGGCACGTTTTTGGCGGCTTCTCCGAGATGTTGCCGCAGCACGTCCGCGACCTCGATCATCCACATGGCCCTACCCGCCGTTGCGAGAAAGCGCTCTCCCTTTGCGGCGGGATCGATCATGGCGAGCAGATGCAGGTCCGCAACGTCGCGGACATCGACGCAGCAGGAATTGACGTTCACGCATCCCGGCTGGCCTTCGAGCATATTGACGATCAGCCGGATGGAATGGGAATAATCGGCCCCTAGAGCCGGTCCATAAACCGCCACGGGATTGATTGCCGCAAGTTCCAGCCCATTGCCTTCCCGCGCGATGAAATCCCAGGCCGCCCGCTCCGCGAGCGTCTTCGACTTCTGGTAGGGAGCGACGTTGCTGTTGAGATCGCTCCAGTCTGTTTCGTCGAATGGCCTGCGATAGTCCGCTCCATGGCCCACACCGATGGCGCCGAAGGCCGAGGTCAGCACGACCCGCTTGACGCCGGCGTCGCGCGCTGCCCGCAGCACCCTAAGGTTTCCGTTGACGGCCGGCTCGATCCAGTCTTCCTCGCGGGTCTGGCTGCCGGAAGGCGTGGGCGAAGCGCCATGCATCACATAGGTGCAACCGGCCGCTGCCTCCGCCCATCCGGCGTCATCGCCAAGGTCAGCGACAACGAACGACAGGCGATCGCCGGCCTCCACCCCGCCGACGCTCAGATGCTCGCGCACCTCCGTCTGCCGCCCGAGAGAACGGATTGTCGTGCGCACGCGATAGCCTTCGTTCAGCAGTGCCATCATGCAGTATTGCGCAATAAAGCCGGTGCCACCGGTCACGAGTACAAGATTATCGGTCATGTCACGCCTCAAACATAGGGAAGTCCGCGCCGCATGCGGTTGCAGGCGCTTGACGAGGCGAAAGCTATGGCGCGCCACCCGTACTGTGAATACTTGAAAATGCGCGTTACTTGCGCGAGAGTACGAACATGATCGTCGACCCCTTCTCGGACGTCCTCAGGCTCACCGATGCCGAAGCCGTTGTCACCGGCGGTTTCTGCGCCGGCGGCCCCTGGGCCATCCGTTTTCCGGGGCGCGACAAGATCAAGTTCTTCGCAGTGGTGAAAGGCAGTTGCTGGGTCACGCTCGAAGGCGAGCCCGAGCCCATACTTTTCGAAACCGGCGACGTCGGGCTTCTGGCGAAACGGCGAAGCTTCGTTCTTGGCAGTGCGCCCGAGATACCCGCCGTCGATGCCATGGAGCTGTTCGCCGGTGCAGGCAGAACGCTGGCGACGCTGGGTGACGGCCGCGACTTCGCCCATATCGGCGGTCATGTCATGCTCGATCCGGTCCGCGGCGGACTATTGGCGGATATATTGCCGACATGGATCCACACGCGGGCAGCATCGCCACAGGCCACGGTCTTCCGGTGGCTTCTCGACCGCCTCATAGAAGAACGGGAAACCGGGCAGCCGGGCGCACATCTTGCTTCGGCGCAGCTGACGCAACTGCTTTTCATCCAGATCCTGCGCGCGCATCTCGACACCTCCGCGCAGATGCCTGCCGGATGGCTGCGAGCGCTGGGCGACCCGCGGATTGCCCCGGCACTCAGGCTCATGCACGGCGATCCGGCCCGCGCATGGCATCTGGAAGAACTGGCAAGGGCATGCGCCATGTCGCGAACCTCCTTCGCCGTCCACTTCAGGACGGTCGCCGGGATCGCGCCGCTGACCTATCTCACCGAGTGGCGCATGCGCCTTGCCGAACGTGCATTGCGCGAGGAGCGCACGCCCGTCGCGGTCGTCGCCCGATCGCTCGGCTACACGTCGGAGAGCGCGTTCAGCAACGCGTTCAAACGCTTCAGCAGCAATTCCCCGACCGCCTATCGGGCATCTTTGAGAGCCTTGGACAAGAATGCGGCAATCGAAACGATCCCGGATGAGATTGATGATGCCGTGCCGGCGAACTGATCGCGGCCCGTCTCTGCCAATCCACCTAACTGGCAGCTTTGAACCAACTCGCCGTCACATATCCTTCACTCACGCCGGATAGGCAGGCCGGAATCGGAGACCGTCAATGCAGCCTGCCCCGCAATCCATTCGCCCCAAGATCGCCGAAACCGTAATCCACCAGACGGCGAGCTTACGCGAGTCGACCGTCGGAAAATGCTGCGAGATCCTCGACGATACGTCGCTGCACAATGTCGAGCTCGGGGACTATTCCTATCTCGGCCAGCGCTGCATGGTCGGCGATGCGAGTATCGGGAAATTCTGCGCCATCGCGGCGGAGGTTAGGATCGGCGCTCCCAATCACCCGATGGACCGGCCGTCCATGCACCGCTTCACCTATTGTCCGGAATATTATTCGGCGGATGCCGTGCGCGACCAAACCTTCTTCGACCAGCGAAAGAATGACCGCGCCATCATCGGCAACGATGTCTGGATCGGTCACGGCGTGATCGTGCTGCCCGGCGTGACCGTCGGGGATGGCGCCGTGCTTGCGGCCGGCGCGGTCGTCACCAGGGACGTTGCTCCCTACACGATCGTCGGTGGCGTGCCGGCAAAATTCATCCGCGAGCGCTTCACACGCGAGGCAGCGGAGAAGCTTGCGTCCATCGCATGGTGGAACTGGCCCTTCGAAACGATCATGGAACGGCTCGCCGATTTCCAGTCGGATGACATCGTGGCCTTCTGTGAACGCTGGTCCCCGGCGACGGCCAGTCCTAAGGTCGAAGCTTGATCCATGCGGAAAGACGGAGAAAGCCGGTCATGAGCGACGATAGACAACAGCACGATGCGGGCTGCCACTGCGGCTCGGTCAGGTTTCGCGTCAGACTTGCAGACGAGTTCAACACGATCCGCCGCTGCACCTGCTCCTATTGCCGCATGCGCGGTGCGATTGCCGCGTCGGCACAGCTCGCCGATATCGAATTCGTCCAGGGCGAGGACAACCTCACCCTCTACCAGTTCAACACCGGCACGGCGAAACACTACTTCTGCAAGACCTGCGGCATCTATACCCATCACCAGCGTCGCTCGAACCCGACCCAGTTCGGCATCAACGTCGCCTGCATCGAAGGCGTGAGCCCCTTCGACTTTCCCGAAGTGCGGGTCATGGATGGCGTCTCCCACCCGTCCGACACCGGTTCCGTTTCGAGGATCGCCGGCATCCTGCGGTTCGAACCGACGACGTAAAGTGATCCGTAGCGCCACGTCCTGCTTCGGATTTGGCTGCCCGACGGACTTTCGGAATTAAGCGCGATCTGTTCGTTTCTGTCCGTCATCGATATGCAATATCCGCGTGAGCACTCAGCCCGACAACATCATGCAGCGGTCGAAACGTCCGGCCGCCACATCAGCGGCAGGCGCCATGATGATGAGATCGTCGGCATCCCAGAACACCATGCCCGTGGCCGAGCCGGCGCGAAGGCGGACAAGCACTATCCATGCCTTGTGATCGTCCAGCCCCTCTGCGCCTTCCCTCTCGGCAAAGCGCGCGGCTTCAGAACGGCAATCGTGCCCGCCTCTGATGGTCGCGAACCCGAGCATCTGATGAACCTGCGGCGTTCCGGCGCCGGCAGTCGGTCCGGCAACGGCGCCGTCAAAAGCCTCGTAGACCTCGACCAGATCGTCCTCCGACCCCTTCCCCGTCTCCCCGATATGCGCCTCGGCAGCGGCGTTGTCGAAGGAGCGGCTGGGCTGAGGCCGCAGACGCACGGAGACCGCACTCGCCCAGCGATGATCGGACAACGCCTCGAAAGCCTCATCCGGCTCGCCTTTGGCCCAGGCCGGATCGGTCGTATGGGCAAATTTCAGAGCGCCTTCGGGCGTCAACTCCGCCATCACCAGATCGCCTTCCTCATGCGGCAAGCGACCGGGCGGGGTGTCGTCGTCAATGTCCTGCAGCAGATATATGGCCGCTTCCGAAGCCTCGATGATCGCGTCCGACATGGGATGGCGCGTGAGCGGCACGCCGGCCGGCGTGTAGACGACATCAACATCCAATGCATCGCCATGCACGAAGAAGGAAAGCAGACCATCCGCTGGCAATGGCCCGCTCGATCCGCCCTCAGAGGCGATTTCCGCAAGGTCGATCTGCATCAGGAACGGATGGTGCATGCCGCGCTCATTGCCCGGCCATGTCCCGGGCGGCAGATCCGGTCCGCCACCGATACGGCTTGCGCCGAGTGGCGCCTCCTCCCCGAACGGCTCTTCCACCAGCGAGACCGAGGCGGAAAAGAGTGCTGCAACGGCGGCAGGATCCGTCTCGCCGAGCGCCTCGGCAAATCGCCGGTCCCATGCAGCGTCGGCAGCATCGGGATCGATGGCCCCGCCCTGCCCCGCGGCTTCAAGCGCCGCAACCATCATCTCACGGGTCTTCTGCTGCCGATGGAACTGCGACTTCAGGATCGTGTCGCTGGTTTCATCGCTGCGGAACTGGAGGCCTTGCATCATCAGGTCGTAATTGCTTTCGACCACCTGCCGGCCATCCGTGCCCGAACGCCAGCCGAAGGCCCATATGCGCCCCTGCCGGCCACGCACGAGTGTCAGGCCGAGATCGTCCCCCGTCGTGCCATGGCGCGCCTCTCGTCCGAAAACCTGCCTCGGGGAAGGCGACCATGGGGCCTTGCCGGCAGCTCCGAAAAGCTCGGCGGCGACCTCCGAGAATCCGTCATCGAGGTCGAAGTCCTCGCCTTTCTCGATGACCGCCACGAGGAGCGAGGGGACATCCGACCCGCCGGGATAGGCGAAGAGTTCGAACCGCTGGAGATCGCTTGCCACGACATCAGGAAATCCGGGAGGCGCGGTGAAGACGAAGTCGCGTGTCATCCAGCGGATCGAGCGATGGGCCATGGAAATTCCCTTATATGCAAAAGGTCATAAAATTCGACGCGGAGCGGCCGCGCCCATGGACAAATGGCGATATAGGGTACGCAAACGACAGGGCTACGGCGAGAATATCGAACGATGTGCGGCAATCTGCCCGAGCTTGAAGCCGGCACGAAGCCATCCGGAACGCGGTGTCTGGCTGCCCGTGACGGCTTTCAATGTGCTGGGAAAGGCGCGGCCTCAGCCGCTCACATCATCCTGCGGCCGTTCGGCACGCCCTGCTCGACGGCGGCGAGAACGATGGCGCCGTTCTCATCCTCGAAGCCGAGAGTAAGAACTTCCGAGCGTACCGGTCCGATTTGGCGCGGCGGGAAATTGACGACGCCAAGGACCTGGCGGCCGACAAGCGATTCCAGCGTATAATGGACGGTGATCTGGGCAGACGATTTCTTCACGCCGATTTCCGGGCCGAAATCGATCTTCAGCTTGAAGGCGGGCTTGCGCGCTTCCGGAAAGGGTTCGGCTTCGATGATCGTCCCGACGCGGATATCGACCTTCTCGAAGTCGCCGAACGTAATCTCGTCTGCCATGATTTATCAGCTTCCCAGTTCTTCTGCCCGCTTGCGTGCCGCAGCGACCGCCTTGTCGAACAGCGGCTGCATACCGTCATCGGCCATCAGCACGGAAAGTGCCGCAGCCGTCGTGCCGCCCGGCGAAGTCACGTTCTTGCGCAGCTGCGCCGCCTCGTCGGAGGATTGATGGAGAAGTTCACCGGCACCGGCAACGGTCTCGCGGGCAAGTCGCATGGCGATATCCGCCGGCAGGCCGAGCTTGCGGCCAGCCTCGGCCATGCACTCGACGAGATAGAAGACATAGGCCGGACCGCTGCCCGACACGGCCGTGACGGAATCGATATCGGCTTCGGTCGCAACCCATTCGACCGGGCCGCTTACCTTGAGAAGCCCATCGACGGCCTCGCGCTGCGCGTCCGTCACCTTTTCATTGGCGAAGGCGCCGGTGACACCGCGGCCGACCATCGCCGGCGTGTTCGGCATGGCACGAACCATGACCGCATCGCCGAGATGGCTCTTCATGTAAGACAGTGTCTTGCCGGCCGCGACGGAGACGACGACGGTATTGTCGCCGACGATCGCCTTCAGCGGCGGAAGCACCGTATCCATCATCTGCGGCTTCACCGCCAGAAACAGGATATCGACACTGAGTCCCGCAGGCGCAGTCGTCACATGTTTCGCACCGGCTGCGGCAATCTTTGCCTGCATGGCATCCGACGGCGACGGATCAATGACCGTGATCCGGTCACCCGAAACACCATTATCGAGCCAGCCGGACAGCATGGCGCCGCCCATATTGCCGGCGCCGACGAGAACGATCGTTCCGCTGCCGCCGGCCATGATCAGCATTCACCGACGGTTTCGAACAGCACGGCATCGAGCGCCGCCTTGGCTTCCATGCCGGACCAGACGACGAACTGGAATGCCTGGAAGTAGCTCTCGCAGGCTTCGAGCGCGCTCGAAAGCAGCACTTCCACCTGCTGGTTGGTCGGCTCGGCGCCGCCGGCAAGCAGCAGCGACTGACGGAAGATGATGACGTCTTCCTGGCGCCACAGGTCGAAATGGCCCATCAGCGTCTGGCCGTTCACATGCGACAGAAGCCGGATGATCTCGTTGACGCGGGTCTCGGGGATCTTGAGGTCGAAGGCGCAGGCAAGATGCAGCGCCTCAAAATCTTCCATCCAGGAAAACGACACGTGATAATCGGCCCAGCGACCCTCGACGGTCATCGCGATCTCGTCCTCGCCGGATCGCTCGAACGTCCAATCGTTGGAGGCAGCGACGAATTCGATCATGTCGACCGGATTCGACTGACGTTCAATTTCCAATTCCATGAGGCTCATGCGGCACCTTCTTGACCGGAATGAATGCGGATTTGCGGATACGCCAACACGCGAACACTTAACCGGAACGACACTCCCGATGATCTTACGACGCCGCCAGATTAACGCTCTCACCCTGTCTGGAGCTTACCAGTTCGTTTCGAATCATCATTTAAAATCAGTGTAGCTAGACAGGTTCCGGTCGCTACCCCCTCACCCCATTATTTCCGTGGGGGAATCACTTGGCGGGTTCGTATCGGGGATCAGAAGAGAGTCTTAACTGACTCTGCCGACTTGCTTTTTCGGCTATGTCCACAGGCTGTATTTTTCACCTGAAGACTGATCCTTTTCTTTGGATAAGGACCAAAGAAGGTGTGCGGAAACGCGACAATTCTGCCGCGCAAAACAAAACGACCTCCCGCGTCGCCGCGGAAGGTCGCATATCGATTCCCAATCCGGCTTTGGTCGCCGGTCAGCCCTGCTGGGCGGAAAGCTTGGCTTCCAGTGCCTCGATGCGGGCCTTCAGGGCTTCGTTCTCGTCGCGGGCACGGGCGGCCATTTCGCGGACTGCCTCGAACTCCTCGCGCTTGACGATATCCATATTGTTGAGGAAGCGCTCGGCCTGGGCGTGGAATGCCGTCTCGACTTCCTTGCGCACGCCCTGCGCCGCACCGGCGGCATCCGTCATCAATCGGGCGAAATCGTCGAAAATGCGGTTGGTTCCGGTCGACATTGTCATCTCCTTGCAGCCGGTCGTCTAGCGTCCGGCAAAATATCCATGGCAAGGGAAGTAGGGCTAGAAACGCTCGGTTGCAAGCGCCATCCACTGCCACGGCGGGTGATCCGCCGATTCCAGCTTGACCGCCACAATTGCCGAGGCCATGTTCCCGCCACGACGGTCTCGCCTGGAAATTACATTTGTACGAAGCAATCCATCTTCTCGCCATTCTGCCGTTTCCGAACATCGATCCGGTGGCATTTTCCATCGGACCTTTGAAGATCCATTGGTATGGTCTTGCCTATGTTGCAGGAATACTGCTCGGCTGGTTCTATGCCTGCAAGCTGGTCGACAACGATCGCCTCTGGCCGAATGACAAGGCGCCGCTCACCCGCGTCCATCTGGATGACTTTCTCATCTGGATCACGGCCGGCATCGTGCTCGGCGGGCGTATCGGCTACGTCCTGTTCTATGACTTCCCCAAATACCAGCAGGACCCGATCAGCGTCTTCCAGATCTGGGATGGCGGCATGGCCTTCCATGGCGGCCTTATCGGCTCCACGATCGCGATGTTCGTCTTCGCCCGCAGGAACGGCATTCCGGTCTGGTCCATGTTCGACACCATCGCGGCAGTGGCGCCTATCGGGATATTCTTCGGCCGCATCGCCAATTTCATCAATGGCGAACTATGGGGCCGGCTGAGCGATGTTCCGTGGGCTGTCGTCTTCCCGACAGGCGGGCTCGGCGCGCGCCACCCGAGCCAGCTCTACGAAGCGGCACTGGAAGGTGTCCTACTCGCTGCCGTGATCGCGATCCTGATCTTCGGGTTTAAGGCCCTGCGCAAGCCCGGCCTCGTAACGGGCGTCTTCGTTGCAGGTTACGCCGTGTCGCGCATCATCGTCGAGTTCGTCCGCGAACCCGACAGGCAGGTCGGCTATCAGTTCGGCACCGACTGGATCACGCGCGGCATGACGCTGTCCGTGCCCATGGTTGCCCTTGGCCTGTGGGCAGCGGCGCGCGCAATCGTCGCCGCACGCAAGGCCCGCCACTGAGGATCGCCAGGAGTGATGACAACGCCCCTTGCAGATAAGATCAAGACCCTGATCCGCGCCAACGGACCGATCAGCGTCACCGACTATTTCGCGCTGTGCCTCGCCGATCCGGAATACGGCTATTATCGCACCCGCGAGCCCTTCGGCCAGGCCGGCGACTTCATCACGGCGCCGGAGATCAGCCAGTTGTTCGGCGAGATGCTCGGCATCTTCATGGTCCATGCCTGGCAGCAGCACGGCAAGCCGACCGGCGTGCGCCTCGTGGAAGTCGGCCCCGGCCGAGGCACGATGATGGCCGACATGCTGCGCGTCATCAAACGCATCGCGCCTGCCCTGTTCGAAGACCTCGACGTGCATCTGGTGGAAACCAGCGAGCGCCTGCGCGGCGTCCAGCGCATCACGCTCGAAGCCTATTCGACCAAGGTCAGCTGGCACGACAGTTTCGAGGAGATACCGGCAGGTTTCTGCCTGATCGCCGCCAACGAGCTGTTCGACGCCATTCCGATCCGCCAGTTCGTCAAGACGCCGACCGGTTTTCGCGAGCGCCTCGTAGCACTTGGCGCCGATGACGAGCTGACCTTCATCGCCGGCGTCGCAACGGTCGATCCGACGATGCTGCCTGCCCCCGCGGCCGGCATTCCCGACGGCACGATCTTCGAACATGCCCCTGCCCGGCAGGCGGTTATGCAGACGCTCTGCGAACGTCTGCAGCAGCAGGGCGGCACCGCCGTCATCATCGACTATGGTCACATGGTCACCGGCTTCGGCGATACGCTGCAGGCCATCATGAACCACGACTTCGACCCGCCGCTTGCCCATCCGGGCGAGGCGGACCTGACAAGCCATGTGGATTTCGAGGATCTGGCGAAGGTCGCGGTCAGCATCGGCGTCCACCTGAACGGCGGATTGCGCCAGGGCGAATTCCTCTACGGTCTCGGCCTTGCCGAGCGGGCCGCAGCGCTTGCCCGCGACAAGGATCCGGCCGAGCAGCGCCTGATTGCTGCAGCCGTCGACCGGCTTGCCGGTGAAGGCGCCGGCAAGATGGGCGAACTGTTCAAGGTGATCGCCGTCTCCAGCCCCGCACTGAAGCTCATGCCCTTCCGCCCCGTGGAGTGAGAAGCCCGTCGGCGGATTGACAGCAGGAGCCATCTTGCGCCAATCTCCATCACAAGAAACCGAAGCATTCGCGTACATTGCGAAATAATTTCAATGGGATGAACGCCGATGCCGGGACTTGGCCTGCCACAGCCGATTGAGAGCGATTTGCTGAACGAGCGGGCGTCGCCCCGTATCCGGCACGGCTTCTTCACCCGCCAAGGCGGCGTCTCCGAAGGCATCTATGCCGGGCTGAATGTCGGTGTCGGCTCCGATGACGACCGGGAAAAGGTGACGGAGAACCGCTCGCGCGTCGCTGCATGGTTCAGCCTTGGCACTGACAGGCTCAACACCGTCCATCAGATCCACTCTCCTGACGTCGTTGTCGTAGACGCCAGGAGCGCCGGCGGCGAGCGCCCGAAGGCAGATGCGATGGTCACGACAGTTCCTGGCGTGGCGCTCGGCGTCCTGTCGGCCGATTGCGGTCCCGTCCTGTTTGCCGATGCCGAAAACGGTGTCATTGGCGCTGCCCATGCCGGTTGGAAGGGCGCTCTCCATGGCGTGCTGGAGAACACGATCGAGGCAATGGTGACGCTCGGCGCCGACCGCTCGAAGATCACCGCGGTGCTCGGCCCGTCGATCGGACCGAAGAGCTACGAGGTCGGCCCCGAATTTGTCGAAAACTTCAAGATGGTCGATCCGGGCTACGCGATCTTCTTCCGGCCTTCGGAAAAGCCCGGTCATGCGATGTTCGACCTGCCATCCCTGACGATCAAGCGCCTGACCGATGCCGGCATCAATGCCGCCAATCTCGGCCTCGACACCTATTCCGATCCCGACAGGTTCTTCTCCTATCGGCGCACCACCCATGCAAAAGAGCCGGATTACGGCCGCCAGATTTCCGCAATCGCGATCCGGGAGGATTGACATGGCCCTGCACTTCGAACGCGAAGAATATGCCGTCCGCATGAACCGCCTGCTGGCCGCGATGCAGGAGCAGAAGCTCGATGCCGTGCTGCTGTTTGCCCAGGAAAGCATGTACTGGCTGACCGGCTATGACACGTTCGGCTACTGCTTCTTTCAGACCCTGATCGTAAAGGCGGACGGGTCGATGACGCTCCTGACCCGCTCGGCGGACCTTCGCCAGGCGCGCCAGACCTCCATCATCGAGAATATCAGTATCTGGGTGGACCGGCTTAACGCCGACCCGACGCTCGACCTCAAGAACCTTTTGAGCGAGATGGACCTGCTCGGCGCCAAGATCGGAATCGAATACGATACGCATGGCATGACCGGCCGCATCGCCCGCCTGCTCGATCACCAGCTCGCCACCTTCGGTCAGCTGAGCGATGCATCCTACATCGTAAGCGGCCTGCGCCTCGTAAAGAGCCCGGCCGAGGTCGCCCATGCGCGCCGCGCCGCCGAACTCGCGGACGATGCGCTCGACGCCGCTCTTCCGCTGATCAAGCCGGGCGCCGACGAGGCCGATATCCTGGCTGCGATGCAGGGTACGATCCTAGCCGGCGGCGGCGACTATCCCGCAAACGAATTCATCATCGGCTCCGGAGACGACGCGCTCCTCTGCCGTTACAAGGCCGGCCGCCGCAAGCTCGATGCCAATGACCAGCTGACACTCGAATGGGCAGGCGTTTCCGCGCATTATCATGCCGCGATGATGCGCACCGTCATCATCGGCGAACCGAGCTTTCGCCATCGCGAGCTCTACAAGGCGTCCCTTGAGACGATTCAGGCGATCGAAGAGGTATTGCGACCGGGCCATGTCTTTGGCGACGTCTTCGATACCCATGCGCGCATTCTCGACGAGCGCGGCCTCTCCCGTCACCGGCTGAATGCCTGCGGCTATTCGCTCGGCGCCCGCTTCTCGCCATCCTGGATGGAGCACCAGATGTTCCACGTCGGCAACCAGCAGGAAATCCTGCCCGACATGACCCTGTTCGTGCACATGATCATCATGGATTCCGAGACGAATACCGCGATGACGCTCGGCCACACATACCTCACGACAGGCGAGGCACCGGAGCCCCTCTCGCGCCACGGCCTCGACCTCATCGTATGCTGACAACCCGTCACCACCTCGGGCGTCGCGATTGACTCCCATTGAAGGCGACCTCTAAGCTCCCGGCCGGGGCAAGCTGGTCAGGAGACGGATTCGTGCGGCGTTTCGGAAGATTTCACATCGCCGCGCTGCTGATCGTCGGACTTGCCTCCTGCACCACGCCCGATGCGCTGACGCCTCAGGTGGATGTTGGCGGGGGCACGACACGCTCATCCACACCCGTCACCCAAGACGACACCGACCGAATGGCCGGCACCTACGCTCCCCGTACGACCCAGCCGTCTTCGGGCGGTTATGCCAGGCGGCCGCAGAATACGCTGGAGGCACAGGCCCGGGCACTCGATGACGGCAACGCGGTGTCGCCATCATCGTCAGGCCCGCCACCCGACTGGCAGGGCAACGAGAACGAGCCGATACGCTCGCCTGCGGATGAGACGATTGCTTCCGCGGAACCCCAGGTGGCGGCCCAGCCTCCGTCCGGAGGCGGCGGCACGATCCGCTTCCTCCCCATCATCGGCGCCCCCGTTCAGGCCGTCACGCCTCTCTCGCGACAATTGGGCGCAGAGGCCCGCGCAGGCGGCCTGACCATCCGCCCGTCGAGCGACAGCAGTACCGAGCAGATCCTAAAGGGCTATTTCTCCGCCTTTGCCGATGGCAGCAAGGTCACCATCGTCTATGTGTGGGATGTTCTCGACAATGCCGGCGCCCGCCTCCACCGCATGCAGGGCCAGGAAACCCTGCCCGCGCAAGGATCCGATCCATGGGCGGCCGTACCGCCATCCCTCATGCAGCAGATCGCCACGAAGACGATCCGCGGCTATCTCGCATGGCGCCAGACGCAGGCCGGGTGAAGCATCTCCGGCTGCCAAATATGCATCGCAAGTCACAGATCGTTCATAAAAAACGTGGGCAGGTGGGAAATGGCTATTGCATTCGAAACCTGCGGCGGTAAAAGGCGCCCATCCAGCTTCAAAACAGGCGGACCGCAATGAAGGTTTTCGCAGGCAACTCGAACCGGCACTTGGCCGACGCGATCTGCAGTTATCTCAATGTTCCAGTCGGAAAAGCCAGTGTCAGGCGATTTGCAGACCAGGAGATCTTCGTTGAAATCCAGGAGAACGTGCGCGGGGAAGACATTTTTGTCATCCAGTCGACGTCCTTCCCGACCAACGATCACCTGATGGAACTGCTGATCATGACCGACGCGTTCAGACGCGCTTCGGCCAGACGCATCACCGCAGTTCTTCCCTATTTCGGCTACGCAAGGCAGGACCGCAAGGCCGGGCCGCGCACGCCGATTTCGGCCAAGCTCGTCGCCAATCTGATCACCGAGGCAGGCGCCAACCGCGTCATGACGCTCGACCTGCATGCCGACCAGATCCAGGGCTTCTTCGACATTCCGACGGACAACCTCTACGCCGTGCCGATCCTGGCGCGTGACGTGAAGGAAAACTACGAACTCGAAAACGTCATGGTCGTCTCGCCGGACGTCGGCGGCGTGGTTCGTGCCCGCTCACTGGCCAAGCGTCTGGGCTGCCAGCTCGCGATCGTCGACAAGCGCCGCGAACGCGCCGGTGAATCCGAGGTCATGAACGTCATCGGCGACGTGACCGGCAAGGACTGTCTCCTGATCGACGACATCGTCGACTCGGGCGGCACGCTCTGCAACGCCGCCGAGGCCCTGTTGAAGAACGGCGCCACCAGCGTTACCGCCTACATCACCCATGGCGTCCTGTCGGGCGGCGCGGTGACCCGCATCTCCTCGTCGAAGCTGAAAGAACTGGTCATCACCGACTCGATCCAGCCGACGACCGCGGTTCAGTCAGCTCACAATATTCGCGTCATCTCGACTGCGAACCTTCTGGGCGAAGCGATCAACCGCACGGCGATGGAATCCTCGGTCTCCAGCCTGTTCGACTGACCGGCTGGCCAATTCCGCCAAAGTTCCCCATTAGTGCACCGGGCCGGAAGTCGTTTTCGATTTCCGGCCCGATGCTTTAGGGTCACCGTGATCAACCGGGGAGGATTCGCCATGTTTTCAATTACAAGCCAGCGCAACAAGCTGCCGCTTCTCGTTCTGTTGCCGATGCTTTCGGCCTGCGTCGAAGGCGGTCCGCCGTCCGGCCCGGGCGGCTATTATCCACCGCCGCGCCCTCAGCCCGGACCGCAGATGTGCACGATGGACTATCGTCCGGTCTGCGGTGAACGCGGTGGCCGGTTCGAGACTTTCGGCAATTCCTGCCAGGCCGGTGCGCGCGGCTTCCGTGTCGTCAGCTCCGGCGAATGCCGCGGTCCCGGCGGCTACCCGCCTCCGGGCCGCCCCGACAGGCCGGATAGACCCGAATGGGATCGCCCGGGACGTCCGGACCGGCCGGATTGGGACCGCCCCGGAAGACCGAACAGGCCTGATCGCCCGGAACAGGGCTTCTGCACCCGCGAATATCGCCCCGTCTGCGGCCAGAACCGCGGGCGCACCCAGACCTTCCCGAATGCGTGCGAAGCCCGCAATGCCGGTTTCGGCGTGATTTCCTCCGGCGAGTGCCGCCGCAGCTGATCGAAGAAATCGCTGTATGACGCAAAACAAAATGCCGGGATCGCTGTCCCGGCATTTTGCATTCGGCAAAAGCGTTGACTATGTAGATCGCAGATTCAAGGAGCCCCGCATGGCCTCACGCGACCGCTATTCCCGAAAACTCGAATGCTCCCAGTGCGGCCACACCGGCTTTGCCGAGGTTTCGGAAACGGACGACAAACGCGCCGGCAACCGTGACTTCCGCATCGATGAGCTGCCCAAGGGCTTTCACACCGAATTCGCATCGACCGATCCGCGCAAATACATGATCCGCTGCGGCGACTGCGGGTTCAAATTCCGCTTCGAGCAGAAGTCCTATTATGCACCGGGCGGAGAGGCCCGGCGCTAGACGGTTCGGTAGCGGCTGCCGTTTCAGGCGGCAGCGATCACGAGCTGATCGCCGATCGGCATCGGCCGCCCGAGAAGATAACCCTGCGCCTCATGGCAGCCTTCGTCCCGAAGGATCGTAAGCTGGTCGCGGGTTTCAACGCCCTCGGCAAGAACCGGTATCCGAAGCCCCTGCCCCAGAGCAAGGATCGCACGGACCATCGCCTTGGCCTCCTCGCTGCGCTCGACATCGGCGAGGAAGCTGCGGTCGAGCTTGATCTTGTCGAACGGGAACGACTGGAGCGTCTCCAGCGACGAATAGCCTGTGCCGAAATCGTCGATCGCGATCGACACGCCGAGCGCCTTGATCGCCCTGAGCGCATGGAGCGCACGCTGCTTGTCGGCGAAGATCGAGCTTTCGGTGATCTCGAGTTCAAGCCGGCTCGGCTTCAGTCCGGTTTCCAGGAGCACCGAGTGGACGATCGACGGCATGTCCGCATGGGCGATCTGCACCGGTGAAAGGTTCACGGCGACCTTATGCCCGACAGGCCAGGTCGCAGCCTCGCGGCAGGCTTCGCGCAGCACCCACTCGCCGATCGGCAGGATGGCGCCGCATTCTTCCGCCACTCCGATGAAATCGACCGGCGAAACCTGACCGCGCTCCGGGTGCCGCCAGCGCAGCAGCACTTCGTATCCGGTGATCTCACCTGTCGAGATCGACTTCTGCACCTGGTAATGCAGGTGGAACTGCTTGGCTTCGGCGGCTGCCCAGAGGTCCTTTGCCATCTTGGTGCGGTCGCGTGCAGCCTCGTCCATCTCCACGTCGTAGAAGCACACTTCGCGGGAAAGCGACCCCTTGGCGCGGTACATGGCAAGGTCGGCATTGGCGATCAGCGCCTCCGGCGAATTGCCGTCGTTCGGATAGAGCGCCACGCCCATGCTGGCGCCCGGCACCAGTCGGTGACCTTCGACATCCATCGGACGGTTGAATTCAGCCGCCATGCGCTCCAGGAACGCCTGAACGTCCGCAATGTCGCTGTAGCGCATGGCGGCCACGAATTCGTCACCGCCGAAGCGGGCGAACATATCGTTCGGGCCCATCAGCAGCAGCATGCGCCGCGCCATTTCCTTCAGCACTTCGTCGCCGACGGCGTGACCGAGCTGGTCGTTGATCTGCTTGAACTTGTTGAGATCGATGCCGACGACGGCAAGCTGGTCACCACTGTGCCCGGCATGCAGGACTTCACCTTCCAGGTAGCTCATGAAAGCCGCACGATTGGGCAGTTGCGTGAGGCTGTCATGCCTTGCCATGAAAGCGATCTGCTCCTCGGAGCGGACCTGTTCGGTGATGTCTTCGAAGGTCGCGACCCATCCGCCGCCGGGAAGCTCGTTGAGCGCGGTGCGGATCGTGTGGCCGCCATACGTACGATGCAGCAGGCTCTGCGGTCCCGCCTTCATCGCCGCCATGTAGCGTTCATAATGGGCGCGGGCGCGCACGCCGGCATCCTTGGGATCGGGATAGGACATCTCGAAGCCCTTGCGGACGATGTCCCAATAGCTGCGGCCGGGCACCACGAAGCCTTCCGGAAAACTGAACATGTCCCGATAGCGGCCATTGGACAGGATCAGCTTCTCGTCACGGTCGAACAGGCAGATGCCCTGGCTCATGTTTTCCAGCGCCAGATCCAGGTTCTGCGTGATGGCGGCAATGCTGTCGCTGTCTTCCTTCTGCCGCGTGATATCGCGCGTGATCTTGGCGTAGCCGACAAGAATGCCCTCCTCGTCGCGAACCGGCTGGATAACCACATGCGCCCAGAACCAACTGCCGTCCTTGCGGTAGCGCTTGCCCTCGGCATCGAAACGGCCCGTCTCGCGTGCGGTCTTCAGCGCATTCGCGGGCATGCCTGCTGCCTGATCCTCGGCATTATAGAAGCGCGCGAAATTTTGCCCGACGATTTCCTTGGCGGTATAGCCCTTGGCCCGCTCGGCGCCCGCGTTCCAGTTGGTGACGATGCCGTTCGGGTCGAGCATGTAGATGGCATAGTCCGTCACGCCGCGCACGAGGAGCTGGAAATTGCGCTCGGTGGCCCTCGATGACCGGGCAGCCTGGCTCGATATGATGGCGGCGGCAGCACCCGAACCGAGGAGGGAAAGAGAGACGACGATGATCGTCGACAGCATGAGAGGCTTGGAGATCGCGCCGATCTCGATCGTCTCGGAAAGATCCGGAACGAGCTCGACGGCCCCCATTGCGATGAAATGCATGCCGACGATCGCAAGCGACAGCGCAGCCGCAGCCTGGACCACGGTTTTCGCACCCTTTCCAAGGGCGATCAGGAACGCGGCGGGCGCCATGATCACGGCAGCGGCAATGGCGACGATGACCAGCGGCCGGGACCAGGCGATCGCGCCGCCGAACTCGATGGCCGACATACCGGTGAAATGCATGCACGACACGCCGGCGCCGAATACCATGCCGGCAGCAATCGCGCCGGGCCGCGTCGGTGCCGCGACCATCAGGAAGGCGGCAACGAAGGTCGAAATGAATGCCAGCGCAAGCGACGCGAGGGTGAGCGTCAGGTTGAAGCGGAACGACAGGCCGGGATCATAAGCGAGCATGGCGACGAAATGCGTCGACCAGATGCCGAAGCCGCCGGCCCCGCCGGCGACCGCAGCCCAGATCAGCCGCGCGCCCCGACGCGCCTGCTTCGCCCGTCCGATGAACGCGACCGTAGCCAGATTTGCAAGGAAACAGAGTATCCCTGCCACCACCACCAGTGCCAGATCATGCTCATAGGCCAGGCAGGTGAACACACCATACATAAGAACTTACCCCCGAAACTTGATCCTTTTTTAAGGGGCTGCGTCTTTAACAAACTCCATATGACTTATTGAGCCCACGCTTTTTTAGACCTTCACGGCAAAACGTGCTTAATAGTCCCGCAAGGACAGCCTACCCAGAGTAAGCCCTTGAAGACGCCGCACCGAAAGGCTGCGCGGATCCGAGCGTCAGTCAGCTTGACTGAGCCCTTGCCTCACTCCGGCCCTTGTATTATAGGGACCGCGTCCGCACAGACACCCTTGGAGGCAATGCGGATGGAGAGCGTCGTGAGATGCCCTCCGGTTCGAACCGGCAGATGCCGGCAGAACTCTCCAAACAACCTCGAAAGGAAATGCCATGAGCCAGGAAACTTACGTGCTCAAGGCCGAGGCGCGCGAACGGGTCGGTAAGGGGTCCTCCCGTGAACTTCGCCGCAACGGTTTCATTCCTGCAGTCATCTACGGTGACAAGCAGGCTCCTCTGTCGATCGTCCTCAACACCAATGAGGTCACCAAGCGTATCCACGCTGGCGGTTTCATGACGACGGTTGCATCCATCGAACTCGATGGCAAGAAGATCAGCGTCCTGCCGAAGGACTACCAGCTTGATCCGGTCCGCGACTTCACCATGCATGTCGACTTCCTGCGCGTTTCCGCCAAGACGGAAGTCAACGTCGAAGTACCGGTCCACTTCGTCAACGAAGACAAGTCCGCGATCAAGCAGGGCGGCGTCCTGAACATCGTCCGTCATACGGTCGAGCTTCACTGCCCGGCCAACGCCATTCCGGAATTCCTGACCGTTGACCTCGACGGCGCCAAGATCGGCGACAGCCTGCACATTTCGGCTGTCAAGCTGCCGAAGGGTGTTCGCCCGGTCATCACCGACCGCGACTTCACGATCGCAACGATCGTTGCGCCGGCAGCAGGCATTGCCGACGAGGAGGAAACCGCAGCAGAAGCTTCGACTGAAGAATAAGATCTTCAGCAGCATCCGCGATTTGCAGAGCCCGCCCCTTTCGGGGGCGGGCTTTCTTGTTTTCGGGACACCGCATACGCCGCCGGGCGCAGCCCTTAACGATGTATTTGCTTAACCCCATGAGGGAAGTTTAAAGCTTTCGATGGAAGTATGCCCCTCTATTTTGGGGAAATACTTTGATCGCATCTAGGCGAATTGCGGGGAAAACGAATGACTCATTCCGTTGAGAGTCGTTTCATTGCGCTGATTTCTGGCGCGCTTCTTGTCGTCGTTGCACCCCTTTTTACGCTTTTCCTGACATTGTCTTCCCAGCAGGCATCCCAAAGCCTGACCGAACATGTCGATGTCGTACTGACGAGCAATTCGCAGGCGCTCGGCAAGCCCCTCTGGGATCTCGACGTCGACAGCATCGGGCAGGTCGCCCTGATGCTCGTGGCCGATCCGATGATCCATGCCGTCGACATCCGCGATACGACCGGCAAGCTGAGCGTCTTCGAAGGAGACGGCAATCCGAACAATTTCTACGGCTTCGATGCCCGCACCCGGCCGGTGCTCTACAAATCCGTCCAGGGCATTCGCGAGGTGGGAACGCTGACCGTATGGGTGCCCCAGCCGAGCTGGTTTTCCGCCCTTCACCAGATCGAATTCGCTTTCATCTCCATCTTCATCATCGCCATCCTCACCGTGTTCGGTGCCGCCGTCTTCGGCAACAGGATGATGGTCATCAAGCCGCTGATGCGACTGACCGCCGCGATCGAGGCAACCCGCCGGCTCGGCTCGCGCCATCACGTCGACTGGCGCTCCAATGACGAGATGGGAAGGCTGGCCAAGAGCTACAACGAAATGCAGGCCCTGCTGGAGCGTGAGGAACGCGAGCTGAAGCGGGCACATGAACAATCGGTCGAGATCTACAATCTCACGCCCGCCATGCTCTTCTCGCTGACGACCAGCGACACGATCGCCGCGGTCAGCGACTACTGGCTGCTTGCCAGCGGCTATTGCCGGGAAGAAGTGATCGGCCGTCCATTCTCCGAACTGCTTTGCCCGGCGGATCGAGCCACCTTCGAAGGACGTCGCCCGGGCGGTGATGCCGAAAGCTCACCACTGGAGATCACCGTGCGCTTCCTGCGCGGCGACGGCAGCGTCATGGATGTGCTGATTGCGGAAGCGGAGCTTGCGGGCGTCAGTGGCCATCTGACGGGCTCCCTGAGCGTCATGACCGACGTCACGCAGTTGAAGCAATCCGAACTGCGCAATCGCCAGCAGGCGATCTCGGACCATCTGACCGGCCTCCTGAACAGACAGGGCTTTGAAGGCGCGCTCGACCTCAAGATCGTCGATGCCGACCGTCAGCGAACCAAGCTCGCCTGCCTTTTCGTCGATCTCGATCGCTTCAAGTCCATCAACGACAATCATGGCCATGCTGCGGGCGACACCGTTCTTTGCGAATTCGTGGCCCGCCTTCAGCCAATGCTGCACGAGGACGACCGTGCATCGCGTCTCGGAGGCGATGAATTTGCGATCCTGCTCGCAGGCGACGATGTCGAGGCAAGGAGCGAGGCGCTCTGCCGGAAGATCGTGGACATGCTCGAGGTACCGTTCCACCTTGCCGGTGCGACCGTGAGGCTCAGCGCCAGCGTCGGCGTCGCCTTCTATCCCCAGCATGCGTCGAGCGCAGCGGAACTTCTGCAGAAATCCGACCTTGCCATGTATGCCCGAAAACGCGACGGCAAGAACGGCACGCAGGTCTATAACGCGGCCATCCTCGACCGCACGCGCGAGCGTGCCGAGATCGAGAGCGACATCGAGTTCGGTATCGCGGGCAACTGGTTCGAGGCGCATTTCCAGCCGATCGTGGAAATCACCACCGGCCGAACAATGGGTTTCGAAGCGCTCATGCGCATGCGCCATCCGCGTAAGGGTCTTATGTCGCCCGGTCCGCTGGTCAGCGTGGCAGAAGAGATCAGCAGCATCATAGAGATCGGCAATCTGATCCTTGAGGACGCACTGGCAAATCTTGCCCGGACATCCCGCCTTCCGGGCCTGTCGGAGGCCTATGTTGCGGTGAACTTTTCGCCGCGCCAGTTCCAGGCGGGGCTGCCGACCCGTCTGGCCTCGCTTCTCGCACGCCACGGCATCAGGCCATCGCGCCTGGTGGTCGAGATCACCGAGGCCGTGCTGATGCACGACGACCCTGAAATCCGGCGCATCCTCGACGAGATCCATTCCTTCGGCTGCCGCATCGCGCTGGACGATTTCGGCACCGGCTATTCCTCGCTCAGTTACCTCAACCGCTTCCCCGTCGACATCGTGAAGATCGACCAGTCTTTCGTGCAGTCGCTGATCGGCCGGGAGCCGGATGTGGAGCGCAAGAGCCGGATGTTGATCGAGGGCATCACCACCATCTCGCACAAGATGAACTGCGCCGTCGTTGCCGAAGGCGTCGAGACGCGTCAGCAACAATTGCAATTGATGCAGATGGGCGTCGACTGCGCCCAGGGCTATTATTTCGCCAAGCCCCAGGGCATCAAGGACCTCCTGGCCAACCTGTCTTCACGGCCGGATGAAGCGTCCCTCGCAAGCTGATATGCCTTGAACCACCATTTGGCAGGCCCTCACACAAACACCGTCCGAGGCATGCGATGAAGAAGAAGACATTGCTGATAGGAGCGCTGGGCCTGGCATCGATGCTGGCATCACACGCCTTTGCGCAGCATGCGGTGACATTCACCACCGAAGCCTACCCGCCCCTCACCTATCGCGAGCCGGATGGCACCTATCGTGGCGCCGGCATCGAACAGGTCGGGGCGATGATGCGCAATGCCAGCATTCCTTTCACCATGGAAATCATGCCCTGGGCCCGCGCCATTGCACTGGCCGAGACCCAGCCGATGCACTGTGTCTTCGCCGCGGCCCGCACCCCCGAACGCGAGCAGAAGTTCAAATGGGTTACCCCGCTCAACGTAGATCGTAATTTCCTCGTGCGGAACGCCCAGTCCGCAGTACGTGCAGAAACCATGGACGAGGCAAAGCGCTATACGATAGGTACCCATCGCGCCGATTACACCGAAAGCCTCCTGCGCGAGCGCGGCTTTCCGACGGTCGATCTCAGCGCCGACTTCGCGTTCACCCTGAACAAGCTTCTGGAACAGCGCATAGACATGATGCCGATGTCGGAAAGCGCCTTCGAAAAGCTTCGGGAGGATGGCAAGCCGCTCGAGAAGGTCATCCTGTTTTCCGAACAGCAGCTCGGCATCGCCTGCAACAGGGACATGCCGGACCAGATGATCGAGCGGATGCAGGACGGCTTGGACACGCTTATACGCGACAAGCGGCAGGACGCGATCCTCGAACAATATGGTGTCAGGCCACTACGCTGGTGGGCGCGGTAAGCGAAAAACGGTTGACACGACCTCTGTTTCGCGGTGGTGAACCGGTAATAGCGAACGGAGATCTTCGATGCTGATCATTGCCGGCCTGGGTAATCCCGGAGCGAAATACGCGGGCAATCGCCACAATGTCGGCTTCATGGCCGTCGACGCCATCCAGCGTCGCGCGAGCTTTTCCCCATGGTCGAAGAAGTTCAAGGCGGAGATTTCCGAAGGCGAGATCGGCGGCGAAAAGGTGTTGCTGATGAAGCCTCAGACCTTCATGAACCTGTCGGGCGAATCCGTCGGCGAAGCCATGCGCTTCTACAAGCTGGAGCCGGCCAACATCATCGCCATCTATGACGAGCTCGATCTCGTGCCCGGCAGGACCCGCATCAAGACCGGCGGCGGCCATGGCGGCCATAACGGCATCAAGTCGCTCGACGCCCATTGCGGCAAGGAATATCGCCGCCTGCGCATCGGCATCGGTCATCCGGGTTCGAAGGAACAGGTTCACAACCATGTTCTGGGTGATTTCGCCAAGAGCGATCGCGTCTGGCTGGAGCCGCTGATGGATGCCATCGCCGACAATGCCGAGATGCTGGTCAAGGGTGAGGATTCCCAGCTGATGAACAAGCTGACGCTGGCGGTGGGCGGAAAGCCCGAAGCGGAAAAGCCTGCCAAGCCTGCGGCAGCAGCGAGACCGGCCGGCAAGTCTCACATCCATCAGGCCCGTGGCGGGACAAAGCCCAGCCTGCCGACGACAGGCCCTATGGCGGATATGCTGAAGAAGATGTTCGGCAACAAGGAATAAGCGCCTACTCTTCCGGCTCCGTGGTGAACATCAGCGGGAAACCCGCCTCCTTGCCGAGGTCGGTCGCTTCCTTCGCCTTCGTCTCGGCAATGTCCCTGGCACAGACCACCACGACGCAGGAGCCGAGGCGATGCGCGGTCATCATCACCCTCAGCCCGGTTTCCTCGCTCATGCGGAACACGGCCTTGAGGACCATGATGACGAATTCGCGCGGCGTATAGTCGTCGTTCAGCAGAATGACCTTGTAGAGCTTGGGGCGCTCCAGCTTGGGCTTCGATTTTGTCTTGGGATCTATAACGGTATCGTCGGCCATCAGCGCAACCTCCTGATGGGGCCCTGTTTAGGGCATTCGATTAACATTTATTTCGCATCACAATAGCGAGATTTCAAGGCGTAGCCGAAAGATCTCGTTCAGTCGGCATCAAGAACGAGGCTCCGCCGGCCTTGCGAGGCGACAACCGCCGCCGCCTTTTTGTCGAAGGTGACAAAGGTCTCTCCGCCGAGCCGCCGCCCCTGAAACTCGATCACCCCATCGGCGAAATCGCCCCCGGCATTGAGGAAAGCAAGGCCGGCTTCGACGGCTGCACGGTCAACGACAGCTCTGGGATCGCTTACGAGCAGGCGGATCGAATTCGCCAAATCAGAACGTGCTTCCCTGTAATTCTGTCGAGCAACCCAGACGAACTCACACAATGTCGTATTGGCAATGAAAATGCTCGCAGCATCTGCCATCGCTGCGCGCGCCTTCGGCGATTGAACGGCGTCGTCTCCCGCCCAGGCGCGCAAAAGCACGTTCGTGTCAACGATCATCGTCCAAACGCATCCCTTTTGACCAGCCGGCTTCGATCGAATCCTGGATTTCATCAAGCGTCAGATGAACGTTATGCGTATTCTTGAAACTGCCGAAGAATGCCTCAAGCCCACCTTCCTGGCTCGGCTTTGCGGCGGAAATCTCCAGCTTGCCGTTGGGCAGCGCCACAACCTCGATCTGATCGCCCGGCCCGACGTTGAGATGCCTTTGCAGCTCCTTCTTGAGCGTCACTTGCGCCTTGCTCGTCAATGTCAGAATGGTCATCGGAATGTCTCCTTACGACAGAAGTAAGGCACATTTACCTTACCTGCAAGAGCCGGCTGTTGCGCAAGCCTTGACCCGCAAGACACTTTCCCCCATAGCGACTGCAAAATCAGTTCAAGCGATAGGTTTCATCCCCGATGGGCTTCAAATGCGGTATCGTCGGACTGCCCAATGTCGGCAAGTCCACTCTCTTCAACGCGCTGACCAAGACCGCCGCCGCGCAGGCCGCGAACTATCCGTTCTGCACGATCGAGCCGAATACCGGTGAAGTGGCGGTACCGGATGCGCGCATGCAGCAGCTCGCAGCGATCGCGGGCTCCAAGGAAATCATCCCGACCCGCATCTCCTTCGTCGACATCGCCGGCCTCGTGCGTGGCGCGTCCAAGGGTGAAGGCCTGGGCAACAAGTTCCTCGCCAACATCCGCGAAGTCGATGCCGTAGTCCATGTCCTGCGCTGCTTCGAAGACGATGACATCACCCATGTCGAAGGCCGCATCAACCCGGTCGGCGATGCCGAGACGATCGAGACCGAGCTGATGCTCGCCGACCTCGAAAGCCTGGAGCGCCGCGTCGAGCAAACCCGCAAGCGCGCCACCGGCAAGGACAAGGAATCGGTCGCCCAGCTGCCGGTCATGGAAGCGGTGATCAAGCTGCTGCAGGACGGCAAGCCCGCCCGCCTTCTCCTCCAGACGCTGTCGCCGGAAGATATCGAGATCCTCAAGGGCCTGAACCTTCTGACCTCGCATCCGGTCCTCTACGTCTGCAACGTCGCCGAAGGCGATGCCGTCGACGGCAACGAGCATACGAAGGCCGTCGCCGAAATGGCGAAGAGCCAGGGCGCGGAATGCGTCATCATCTCGGCCGCGATCGAATCCGAAGTGGCCCAGCTGCCGGAAGAAGAAGCCAAGGAATTCCTCGGCGCGCTCGGTCTGGAAGAAGCCGGTCTCGACCGCCTGATCCGCGCCGGCTACCACCTGCTCGACCTGATCACCTATTTCACCGTCGGCCCGAAGGAAACGCGTGCCTGGACGATCGTGCGCGGCACCAAGGCTCCGCAGGCCGCGGGCGTCATCCACACCGATTTCGAACGCGGCTTCATCCGTGCCTTCACCATCGGCTTTGACGACTACATCGCCTACAAGGGCGAAGTCGGCGCCAAGGAAGCCGGCAAGGGCCGCGACGAAGGCAAGGAATATGTCGTCCACGACGGCGACGTGATCCACTTCCGCTTCAACACCTAAGTCTTCGACAGGTGACCATGGCAGACTAACCTCTGCCATGGTCACCGACCGATCTGCCGAGGCGCCGCATGCTCTACCTCGAGGATTTCACGCCCGGCCGCGTTCTGCCGCTTGCCTCGCAGACCATCACGGCCGAAGCGATCATCGCCTTCGCCTCCGAATTCGATCCGCAGCCGATGCATCTGGACGAAGAAGCCGGCAGGACCAGCATCCTCGGCGGACTGTCGGCCTCCGGCTGGCACACGGCGAGCGTGTTCATGCGCATGATGTATGACGGCTGGCTGGCGGATTCGACCTCCGAAGGCTCTCCCGGCATCGACTTCATGGAATGGAAAAGGCCGGTTCTTGCCGGCGACAGGCTCTCCGGCCGCTCGACGGTGATCGAGGCGAGGCGTCTGCAGTCGCGTCCCGGTATCGGCCTCGTCAGGTTCCTCCACGAAGTCACGAACCAGAATGGCGAGGTGGCGATGCGCGGCGAGAACCCGATCATGTTCCGCACCCGCACCGACGGGAGCAACCCTGCATGAGGCTCGCAGAACTCTCACCGCCCGGCCAGACGATCGTCATCGGCTCGCTACTCTTCACCGCCGAGGACATTATCGCCTTCGCGAAGAAGTTCGACCCGCAGCCGTTTCATACGGACGCGGAGCTGGCGAAAAACTATGTCTTCGGCGCCCTCTGCGCCTCGGGCTGGCATACCTGCGCCGGCTGGATGAAGACCTATATCGCCTATCGCGATCGCGAACGTGCCCGGCTTCTCGCCGAGGGCATCGACCCGCCGAAATTCGGCCCTTCGCCCGGCTTCAAGAAGCTGCAATGGCTAAAGCCCGTTTATGGCGGCGACACGATCACCTACTCGACGGCGCTTACCGAGAGCCGTGCGCTGATGTCGCGGCCGGGCACCTTCATCAACACATCCGCCAACGAGGGCGTCAACCAGAACGGCGAGACGGTTCTGCGTTTCCAGGGTAGCGTGCTGGAATTCGAATAGAGCGTCCTATCGGACGGCCACGACCGCAGCCCCTGCCCCGATCATCACCGTTCCGGCCGCCCGGTTGGCGCGCCGGACAACAGCCGGACTGCGAAGCGCACGCCGCGCCCGGGTCGCCAGCATCACATGTCCGCCCACGACCAGAACTTCCACGACAAGGATTACGGCAGCCAACGTCGCACCATCGGCTGCGGTCAGCCTGGTCCCGACCACATTCGGCAGCAGCGCGATATAGAATAGCGGCATCTTGGGATTGCCGAGATTGAGCACGACACCTGCGAGATAGGAACTCCAGACACCCCGCCTCGGCTTCGCATGGAGATCCGCAACGACGGGTTTCGCGGTCCAGAGCCGGATGCCGGTCCAGACGAGATAGAGCGCACCGGCATAGCGCAGCACGGTCATCACCGCACCCATTTCGCTGGCCACCACCGACAGACCAAAAACGGCAAGGCAGAGAAACAGCAGGATGCCGGTGCAGGTCCCCGCGCCATAGGCGATCCCCGACGCCGCACCCTGTGCGATCGTACGAGCAACGATCGTCACGTTGTCGGGTCCCGGGCTGGCGGCAAAGAACAGGAAGGCGGCCGCAAAAGTCGCAAGCGCAGTGATATCCATCGATTCCCCCATCGGAAAGATGGAAGCCTAGCAAGCTGCGTCTATCACGCCATCCCGTGATTATAGGGGAGGTGTGCGCATTTCACGGCTTTCCAAATGCTGCCCTTACGGCTGGATAGCCTTGAAATGGAAGTCATATTGCCGGGTGAACCGATCGCTCAGGGTGAAGAGCCCGCCATCTGCGGTCTCGCCATCGCAAGCTTTATACTTGCGATAATAGGCCCGGCACATTGGCCAGATGACAGCGTCTTCATTCTGCTGATCGAAGAACATATGCCTGTAGGACGCATCGTCGAATTGTGTGACGCTGGCATCGTAATCGCAGAAGTATGGGGTCTTGGAGAGGGTTGCCCTCGCCTGCTGGTTCAACTTTCCGAACAGGGCGCGATGGCAGTCTTCCTTCAAACCGCATGCAAGGACCGAAGTCCGAAACGCTTCGAATGAAGAAGTCAGCGAGACGCCCGCGCCTCCACTTTCTATTTCATTTCCGACGGTCTTTTCGACGTATTCGGCGAAGCTCTTTTCAAAGTGGTTTTCCAGCCCGAGCTTGTATTTCCACATCTGCACAAAGATGAGGTCGCTATTGCATGTTCTCAGAGCGGCCTCGATGTCTTTCGTCATGCCATATTGCTGGCAAATGCCCGGAAAATTCAGGGTTATTGTATTAAGCTCGCCGCGGCCCTGGCAGACGCCGGCGACAAAATTGGGTACGGTGACCGCACAGGTTTCGGGCAGTCTTGGCTCGGCGGAGGATTGAAGCGGCGTGGATGTTTGAGCGCTTGCTTGGCGGGACATGGGCGTCATTGCGACCAATCCCATGCATACCAACAAGGTGCACCATCTCTTCAACATCATGCCGCCCATACCCCGCTCTGATCGGTTTCAATAATCCGATGAATTGTAGCTGTAGGCTAAGCCGTTGATCAATGCCCCGAAAATTCCGCCAGCGTGCGCACTTCGACGCCGAGCGCCTCGAGTTTCTGACGGCCGCCGAGATCCGGCAGGTCGATGACGAAGCAGGCGGACACGACTTCCGCGCCGATCTGGCGCAGCAACTGCACGGCGCCGACAGCAGTGCCGCCGGTGGCGATCAGGTCGTCACAAAGGATCACCTTCTCGCCCGGCTTCACCGCATCGACATGGATCTCCATCTCGTCGGTGCCGTATTCTAGCGCATAGGCCATGCGGACCGTCTTGTGCGGCAGCTTGCCCTTCTTGCGGATCGGCACGAAACCGGCCGAGAGCTGATGCGCCATCGCGCCGCCGAGAATAAAGCCACGGGCTTCCATGCCCGCGATCTTGTCGACGCCAAGACCTTCATAGGGCTTCACCAGCTCGTCCACCGCCAGCCGGAACGCAGCGGCGTCGCCGAGCAGCGTGGTGATGTCGCGAAAGATGATGCCGGGCTTGGGATAGTCCGGGATCGAACGGATGGCGGCGGCGAGAATGTCTTTGGTGGAGGTCGTCATGAAAACCCTGTCTGTCGTCCTGTTGCGGCGTCTTGGAAAGCGCGCATGAAAAAGGCGGCCGAAGCCGCCTTCTCTACCTGTGAGCCAACGGGGGATCAATGTCCCTTGTTGGCGTAGACCGACTTCTTCGTCAGATAGATCAGGCCGGTGAAGATCACCAGGAACACCATGACCATGAAGCCGGTGCGCTTGCGCTCCTCAAGATGCGGCTCGGCGGTCCACATCAGGAAGGCGGAAACGTCCCTGGCATACTGGTCGACCGTCTGCGGTGCGCCATCGTCATAGGTCACCTGATCGTCGGCGATCGGCGGTGCCATGGCGAGCGAGGCGGCATTGGCGAAGTACGGGTTGTAGTGACCACCCTCTGGCACTTCGACGCCGGCCGGCGGCTCCTGATACCCGGTGATCAGCGAGTGGATATAGTCCGGCCCGCCTTCCTGGTACTGGGTGAAGATGTCGAAGATGAACTGCGGGAAGCCACGGGTGATACCGCGTGCCTTGGCAAGCAGGGACATATCCGGCGGGGCCGCACCGTTGTTGGCGGCGGCGGCGGCCTGCGGGTTCGGATAGGGCGACGGGAAATAGTCGGACGGCGTGCCCGCGCGCTCGAACATTTCGCCCTCGTCGTTCGGCCCGTCCTGCACCTGGTAATTGGCCGCGAAGGTTTTCACCTGCGCTTCCGAATAACCGAGGTCCTCCAGCGTGCGGAAAGATACGAGCCGCATCGAATGACAGGCGGCACAGACCTCCGTATAGACCTTCAGGCCGCGCTGCAGCTGCTGCTTGTCGTAGTGGCCGAACGGCCCGGCAAAGCTCCAGTCCTCATTCTTGGGATGATGGATCGGATAGTGCGGCGTGCCGCCCTCGGCATGTTCTTCGCCACCGGCGGCAGCGTCGTGGTTCTCCTGCGCCTGGACCTGGGTCAGACCGAGGCCGAGACCCACGCCCGCGAGAAGCGCCAGCGACAGGATGCTTGTAGCAAGCTTTTTCATGATCTTGTCCCTCTCCGCCGCGCTCATGCCGAAGCCTTCGCAGGTTCGGCAACGGTCGAACCGCTCTTCCTCGCCTGCTGTTCGAGCACCGCCTCGGTGATCGAGTTCGGGATTCTCCGCGGAGTTTCGAACAGGCCGAGCAGCGGCATGATCACCAGGAAGAAGCCGAAATAGTAGAGCGTGCCGAGCTGCGACAGCGTCGTATAGATGCCTTCCGCCGGTTGTGAACCGAGCCAGCCGAGAAGGATGGCGTTGGCGACGAACAGCCAGAAGAACGTCTTGTACCAGGGGCGATAGACGGCGGATCGAACCTTCGACGTATCGAGCCAGGGGAGGAAGAACAGGATGATGATCGAGCCGAACATGACGAGTACGCCGCCGAGCTTGGAATCGATCGGCCCGACATTGAAGGTAATCGCACGCAGCATGGCGTAGAACGGCAGGTAGTACCATTCGGGCACGATATGCGACGGCGTCTTCAGGGCATCGGCCGGGATGTAGTTGTCCGGATGGCCGAGATAGTTCGGCATGTAGAAGATGAACCAGGCATAGGCGATCAGGAAGATCGACACGCCGAGCGCATCCTTGAGCGTCGCATAGGGCGTAAACGCGACCGTATCGGTCTTGGTCTTCACCTCGACGCCGGTCGGGTTCGTCTGGCCGGTGACGTGCAGCGCCCAGATATGCAGCACGACCACGCCCGCGATCATGAAGGGCAGCAGATAGTGCAGCGAGAAGAAGCGGTTCAACGTCGGCTGGTCGACCGCAAAGCCGCCGAGCAGGAATTGCTGTATCCACTCGCCGACAAGCGGAAAGGCCGAGAAGAAGCCGGTGATGACCGTTGCCCCCCAGAAGGACATCTGCCCCCAGGGAAGCACGTAGCCCATGAAGCCGGTCGCCATCATCAGGAGGTAGATGACGACGCCAAGGATCCAGAGGATTTCACGCGGCGCCTTGTAGGAACCGTAATAGAGGCCGCGGGCGATATGCAGATAAACCGCGATGAAGAAGAACGACGCGCCGTTGGCATGCATGTAACGCAGGAGCCAGCCGTGATTGACGTCGCGCATGATCTTCTCGACGCTGTCGAAGGCGACACCGGTCGATGCCGAATAATGCATGGCGAGCACGATCCCGGACAGGATCTGCACGATCAGCATGACCGACAGCATGGCGCCGAACGTATAGGCGTAGTTGAGATTGCGCGGCACCGGATAGGCGACGAAGCTGTCGTACAGCATGCGCGGCAGCGGAAGCCGGGCATCGATCCACTTTTCCACGCCGCTAGACGGCTGGTATGACGAATGTCCACTCATGTCCCTGCCCCTCACCCAATCCGGATCACGGTATCGCTCGCAAAAGCGAATGTCGGAATTGCCAGGTTCTGCGGCGCAGGACCTTTTCGGATGCGGCCCGCAGTATCGTAGTGCGAGCCATGGCAGGGACAGAACCACCCGCCGAAATCCCCGGACTGGCCGAGGGGTACGCAGCCGAGATGGGTACAGGAGCCGATCATGACGATCCAGTTCTCCTTGCCGTCACCGGCCGAGCGGTCGATGCTCGTGGCCTCGGCGTCGGCTGCCAGATTGGCGTTGCGGGCGACGGGATCCTTCAGGTCGCCAAGCGCGACCGCGTTGGCCTCCTCGACTTCCTTCGGCGTCCGGTTGCGAATGAAGACCGGCTTGCCGCGCCATTTCACCGTCAGCGACATGCCAGCCTGCAGGGCAGCGACGTTCACTTCGATCGAGGCGAGAGCCAGCGTCGATGCGTCGGGACGCATCTGGTCGATGAAGGGCCATGCGACGGCTGCGGCTCCGACCACACCCGTCATGCCCGTCGCTAGATAGAGGAAATCGCGACGAGTAGGCTCGCTCACGGTTCCATCACTTGGATTATGCTCACTCACGGTTCAACCATCCTCTCATGCAATGTCCCAGTCATTCGCATGCCTCCTCCTGGCTATGGTTAAGCCTCCGCCACCATAGATCGAACATCGATTCCCCAGCAAGACGGCTCCTCAACGCTTTGATCGCAGAAAAACTCCCGCTTTGGCAAGGCCTTCGGCCTTCCAAGCGAGGGTCGCCCTACACTTTTGCGTCGCAACAACCAGGTGCTGCAACACTCCTTTTCAAGCGATGGCAGCAACACTGATTTAGCGCGCAAAATCAAAGCGTAGCTTGACATGGATCAAGTGTGGCGGAGCCGTTTACACCCGCCAGGGCTGCCGCGTTGCCAGTGTTTTGCAGGCATGCTAATGCATCGCAGCATCACGGGGCTTCGGACGCGATCATGACCATCAGACAGATCCTATCCGTCGCCATCTGCGTCATCGTGTCGCTTGTCTTATTTGCAATTGCGACGCGCTATTTCCATCCGCACTGGATTCTGGCGGCTCTGCACAGCCTGCAACTGCATTTTGCGCTGGCCTGTGTGGCCGCGATGCTGGTCGCGATCGTGCTTCATCGCAACCTCTTCAGCTATCTGCTTCTGATTGCCGCCCTGGCGCTGGCCGGGCACGCGGTCGTCATGGGCAGGCAGCTTGCAGCGGTCGTCACGGCGGCCGATGCCGATGCGCCGGACTTCAGGCTCATGTCCTTCAACATCCTGTCCAACAACTACACGAACGGCGAAGCGATCGCGAAGATGATCGCGGCCTCGGGCGCAGACATCGTCAACGTGATGGAGAGCGAGCCGCTGCGGGCGCATCTGCCGCTGCTCGCGGATGCCTATCCGTATCATGTCGGCTGTGGTGTCCAGGTCTTGGACTGCGACCAGCTGATGCTGTCGAAGACGCCGCTTGAAAACGGTGTGATCCGCAGTCTCGGCCCGATCTTCGACAATCGCTTCATCCTCGCCGAGACGATGATCGCCGGCCAGCGTGTGCATGTGGCCGGCATCCATACGACAAAACCCTATTTCGACAATTTCCAGACGATGGAACTGATCCGCGCCGCGCTCGCGCTGACCGACACGGAAGGCCCGCTCGTCCTGTCGGGTGATTTCAACGCGTCGAGCCTCGGACCGAATATACGCGAATTCCTGCGCTGGACCGACCTGCATGCCGCGTCCTGGGAGCCTGCGACCTGGCCAATCGAACTCGGTCCATTCGGCCTTGCGATCGACCATGTCTATGTTCGGGCGCCGCTGAAGTTCAGATCGATAACCCGCCTGCCCGAGGCCTACGGATCGAACCATGCCGGGCTGATGGCCGAGATCGCCATCACCGGCAACTGAGACGCCCCAACGCCGGTGCGACAGCCGATCTACTGCGCAGCGTCGGCGGCGAGGAACCCGCCCGTCTGGCGCGACCAGAGCTCGGCATAGAGCCCGCCCCGCGCCAGCAGCTCGTTGTGGGTGCCTTCCTCGACGATCCGCCCCTTGTCGATCACGATCAGCCGGTCGAGCATGGCGATGGTCGAGAGTCGGTGGGCGATCGCGAGCACCGTCTTGCCCTGCATCAGTTCGTCGAGGCTGGACTGGATCGCCGCCTCGACCTCCGAATCCAATGCCGAGGTCGCCTCGTCCAGCACCAGGATCGGCGCGTCCTTCAGCATCACGCGGGCAATTGCGATCCGTTGCCGCTGGCCGCCCGAAAGCTTGACGCCGCGCTCGCCAACATGAGCGTCAAAGCCCTTGCGGCCGCGCTGATCGACCAGGCTGGCGATGAACTCTTCGGCCTGCGCTCGTTTCACCGCATCGAGCAGTTGGGCATCGGAGGCATCGGGACGGCCGAACAGGACGTTGTCGCGGATCGAGCGGTGCAGCAGCGACGTATCCTGGGTCACCATGCCGATCTGCGCTCTCAGCGATTCCTGCGTCACCTTCGAGATATCCTGACCGTCGATCTCGATCCGGCCGCCTTCGAGGTCGTAGAACCTCAGAAGCAGGTTGACCAGCGTCGACTTGCCGGCGCCCGAACGGCCGATGATGCCGACCTTCTCCCCTGCCCTGATGGTGAGATTCATGTGGTCGATAACGCCGGCGCTGCGGCCATAGTGGAAGCTGACGTCGTCGAAACGGATTTCAGGCCGCACCACCGTCAGTGCCGGAGCACCGGGGACGTCGGTCAATCGGATCGGCTGCGAGATCAGCTCGGCTGCGTTCTGCACCGTGCCGAAATTGCGCATGATGCCGTTGAACTGCGTCATCAGCCGGCCGAGCAGGAAGTTCAGTCGCAGCACCAGCGCCAGCGTGAAGGCAACGGCGCCAGCGCTGATCTTGCCCTGCAGCCAGAGATGGATGCAGAGCGCCGCCATCGAGGTTATCATCACGCCGGAGAGAAGCGCCATGGAAGCACGCACGCCGGTGATGAACCGCGTGAACATGATGACCGACGACTGGAAGACGTCGAAGCCGTTGCGCATGTAGCGGTCATTCGCCTCGTCGCGGCCGAACAGCCTGAGCGTCTGGATATTGCTGTAGGCGTCGACCATCCGGCCGGAAAGCATCGATGCCGCTTCGGCGGTCTCCTTGGAATGATAACGGATACGCGGCACGAAATAGCGGGCGAGAGCGGCAAAGATCGCCACCCAGGCGAGAACCAACATCGCAAGTCGCCAGTCCAACCCGCCGATCAGCGTCAGCATCGACACCGAATAGATCAGGACGAACCAGACGCTTTCCATCAGCGACGTTACGAGATCGCCCGCCGCCTGACCGCCTGACCAGACCTTGGTAACGATCCGCCCGGCGAAATCGTTCTGGAAGAAGGACAGCGACTGGCGCGCCACATGCCGGTAGGACTGCCAGCGGACGAGATTGTAGAAGCCCGGCGTGATGATCTGCTGGTCGACCAGCGCCGTCACCATGGTCACGAGAAAACGCACGACGCCGATCAGCACCAGCATGCCGCCGAGTTCCCAGCGGTGGGCGGCCAGCAGGCCATCCCATCCTGCCGCCCGATCGACGGTGGCAAGAATATCGACCAGCCGCCCGACGAACCAGAACAGCGCCGCCTCGATGGCCGCCGTCAATCCGCCGAGCACCAGCATGGCCGCAAATGGCGCCTTGGCCTGCCGGACATAGAACCAGATGAAGGCGAACGTGCCGGAAGGCGGCCGCAGATCCTCTGCTTCGGCGAAAGGTTCGACACGTGTCTCGAAGAAGCGGAAGAATTGGGTGATGGCCATGGCCACCGATATATGCCGGTTCCACGATACGGCAAAGGGTGCGGGCGGATTACATTTCGGCAAGCATGATGAACCACCGGCAGAAACGAAAAACGGCGGCCCGAGGCCGCCGTTCGATGTCGTCGTCAAACCCGGTGTCGGGCTTAGAATTCGGACCATTCCTGCTTCACGGCTGCAGCCGAGGAACCGCCGCCGAAGGCAGAGGCGATCCTGTTGCCGAGCGCACGCGCCGGCGATGCGGCCGGACGCGAGGCAGGCGTTGCCGCACGCGGCGTGGCTGCTGCTTCGCCGCCGAGCTTGAACTGCGAGAGCAGCTCGTTCAGTGCCGCTGCCTGCGTTGCGAGGCTGTGGCTTGCCGCATTGGTCTGCTCGACCATTGCTGCGTTCTGCTGGGTGCCCTGGTCCATCTGGTTGACCGAAGTACTGATTTCCGAAAGGCCCGTCGACTGCTCGCGGGTGGAGACCACAATCGAGGCGACATTGCGGTTGATCATCTGCACGTCGGTGACGATCGTCTCGAGCGCCTTGCCGGTCTCTCCGACCAGCGTCACGCCGTCGCGGACCTTCTCGCCGGAGGCGTTGATCAGCGCCTTGATTTCGCGCGCAGCATTGGCCGAACGCTGGGCGAGTTCACGCACTTCCTGGGCAACGACCGCAAAGCCCTTGCCTGCCTCACCGGCGCGGGCCGCCTCGACGCCGGCATTGAGCGCTAGGAGGTTGGTCTGGAAGGCGATCTCGTCGATCACGCCGATGATGTTGGAGATCTCGCCGGATGACTTCTCGATCGCCTCCATGGCGGAGACCGCCTGACGGACGATCTCGCCGGAACGTTCGGCACCTGCACGGGTCTGGTCGACCAGCGTGCCGGCCTCGCCGGCGCGAACCGCCGAGTCCTTGACGGCCGTAGTGACCTGTTCGAGCGCCGCAGCCGTTTCTTCGACCGAGGCCGCCTGCTGTTCGGTACGCTTGGAGAGGTCGTCTGCAGCCGAACGGATCTCGTTGGCACCTGCATCGATCATGCGGGCATTGTCGCCGACCGAACGCAGCACAGTCTGCAGCTTGCCGACCGATTCGTTGAAGTTGACGCGGAGCATGTCGAGTTGACCGGAGAACTGCTGTTCCAGACGAACCGTCATGTCGCCATTGGAAAGGCTCTTCAGGCCATGGGCAAGACCATCGACGGCAAAGGCGACGTCGGCGGCTTCACGTGCCTTCTGTTCTTCGCGGGCGATCCGTTCGCGCTCGCTCATCGAACGGTTGGCTTCGGTCTCCTGCTCCAGTCGAACGCGCTCCAGCGCGTTGTCGCGGAATACGGCGACGGCCGCTGCCATTTCGCCGATCTCGTCCTTGCGGCCGGCATAGGGAATGGCGACAGAGGCGTTGCCCGCGGCAAGGACGTTCATCGAATTGGTGATCTGGGTAACCGGACGCGTTACGCGCATCAGGCACAGAACCGCTGCACCGATGGCAATCGCGACAGCGAAGAGAACGCCACCGATCGTCGACATGTAGACGAAGTCCGCCGTTTCGCTTGCCTTCTGGCGATCTTCGACGCTGCGGGTCTTGTTGTCGTTCATCAGGCCCTGCAGCATCGTGCCGACCTCTCCGCCCTTCGGAATCATCTTGGCGATGACGTCCTTGGCTTCGTAGATCCGCGACGACTGGATGAGACCGATGAACTGCTGGCCAAGCGCATCATATTCCGCCATGACCTTCTCGATCTCGGCGAATTTTTCCCTGGAGGCAGGGATCGTCATCGAGTCGCCATAGGCCTTGAAGGCTCCGGCGCGAGCCGAGTTCTTTTCCTGAAGTTGGGCGAGCCAGTTCTTCTTTTCCTCGGCATTGCTGGCCGTCAGCGTCATGAGATAGAGGCGGCGGATATCGGACAGCACGCCATCCATGTCCGCAACCATCAGTGCCCGATCGATGCGCCGGCTGATCTGGTCGGTCTGCGCGTCCATCTGCGCGACGGAACGTATGCCGAGAGCACCCTGAACAATTAGAATTAAGACCATCACGCCGAAGAGCGCAGGCAAAAGCAGTTTTATCTTAATAGAGTTCATCATCTCGTTAACCAGCTGAGGAAGAAGCCAAAAGTGCGAAGCACCCTGCTTCCTTGCTGCCAGTTTCCGATGAAGAAAGACTTACCAACCGATGGGAACAATCGGTGTTCAACGCAAAGTCGAACATGGATTTGACGAACGTCAATTCCGTTTTGCGCAAACCGCGCAGCGGACAACTACGAGACGAAATGCCTGAGACGGCGGGTTACCCCGCCGCCGCATCCTCCAGAGCATGATCGGCTAGGAACCCGCCGGATTGCCTGTGCCACAGATCGGCATAGATGCCGCCCGAGGCGACGAGTTCCTCATGCGTCCCGACCTCGACGATATGCCCCTTGTCGAGCACGATCAGCCTGTCCATTTCCGTCAGCGTCGACAGGCGGTGCGCGATGGCGATCACCGTCTTCCCTTGCATCAGCGCGAACAGGTTTTCCTGGATCGCGGCTTCGACCTCCGAATCGAGCGCCGATGTCGCCTCGTCCAGCACCAGCACCGGCGCATCCTTGAGGAACACGCGAGCGATGGCGATTCGCTGACGCTGACCGCCGGAGAGTTTTACGCCGCGCTCGCCCACATGGGCGTCGAGACCGGTACGGCCCTGCAGGTCGGACAGTCCCTCGATGAACTCCCAGGCATTGGCGCGCTTCGCCGCCTGCATGATCTCCGCATCGCTCGCCTCGGGGCGGCCATAGGCGATGTTGTCGCGGATCGAGCGGTGCAAGAGCGACGTATCCTGCGTCACCACGCCGACGAGACCACGCAGGCTGTCCTGCGTGACCGCCGAAATGTCCTTGCCGTCGATCGTGATCCTGCCCACTTCCAGATCGTAGAAGCGCAGGAGCAGGTTCATCAGCGTCGTCTTGCCGGCGCCGGAGCGGCCGACGAGACCGACCTTCTGCCCGGCCGGAATGTCGAGCGACAACCCATCGATGACACCCTTGTTCTTGCCGTAGTGGAAGCGGACATTTTCGTAGCGGATATGCCCCTTGCCGCCCGTGGCCGACCCGCTAGCGATCGGATGAGCGCCCTCGACATCGATCACGTCATGGGGCTTGGTCATCATGTTCATGCCGTCGTAGACGGTGCCGATCGCTTCGAAGAGCGCGGTGACTTCCCACATGATCCACTGCGACATGCCGTTGATGCGCATGGCAAGGCCGATCGCGACCGCGATCGAGCCGACGGTCACGCCGCCGCCGAGCCACAGCCAGATGCCGAGGCCCGCCACGGCAAACACCGTAAGTGCATTGTTGAGGTCCACGAAGATGTTGAGCAGGCTGATCTGGCGCATCTGGCGATGCACCGTGCCGAGAAACTCGTTCATGCCTTCCTTGGCGTAACGCTCCTCGCGACCCGCATGGGAAAACAGCTTCACCGTGCCGATATTCGTATAGCTGTCCACGATCCGGCCGGTCATCATCGAACGGGCATCAGCCTGCTCGCTGGAAAGCTTGCGCAATCTCGGAATGAAATAACGCAGGATCAGCACATAGAGCACGAACCACATGACCAGCGGCAGCACCAGCCGCCATTCGACCGCGATGACCAGCGCCAGCATCGAGACGAAGAAGCTGATCGCATAAACGAAGACGTCGATGATCTTCATCGTCGCTTCGCGCACGGCAAGCGAGGTCTGCATCACCTTGGTCGACACGCGACCGGCAAACTCGTTGGCGAAGAAGGCCATCGAATGCCGGAGCAGGAAGCGGTGCATCTGCCAGCGCGCCATCATCGGATAGTTGCCGGCAAGCACCTGGTGCATGGTGATAGTATGGACCGCGCCGACGAGCGGCAGGCCGATCAGCACCAGAGCCGCCATCCAGAACAGCTTTGCCCCCTCGTCCGAGAGGAAGGTTTCGCGGTTTGCCGCGGCCAGCCAGTCGACGATATTGCCGAGAAACTGGTAGAGCAGCACTTCCGCGACCGCGATCAGCAGCGAGCAGGTGCCGAGCAGCGCAAGCCACGGCCAGACCGGCTTGGTATAGTGCCAGCAAAAGGCAAAAAGCCCCTTCGGCGGGAGGGTCGGCTGATCGTCCGGATAAGGATTGAGACGACGTTCAAACCACGAAAACATGAAAGAGCTCCGAAGGACGGAAACCTCGAGCGATCCGGGGACACAGGCATGCCTTGGTCGCCACATATCGAGATGAAACAGGTATGGACGCATTCGATAACGAACGGTCCCTGAAGAGCGGATCAGTGAAGAATAGACTTTGCGTGAACCGCGAGACGCCTCAGGCCAGACGAAGATCCGACTGGCGGAGGCGCGTGAGCACGGTCATATCCATGTAGGCCTCCGGGTTGGGCGTTAAACAGGCCGTCCTCATACACGCTTGCGGCAAAATTGAAAAGACCATTTCGGCCACAGATCGCCTCTCGTGAAAAGTCATCGAAGGCATGGGGACTTGAGCGGGAGACCCGGTCTCCGCTAACAAGGTTGCCATGACAGACCTGCGCATTGCCCTCTACCAGCCGGACATTCCCGGCAATACCGGCACGATCCTGCGGCTCGCCGCCTGCCTCGGCCTCGGCGTCGACATTATCGAGCCGGCCGGCTTCGACATATCCGACCGAAATCTGAAACGTGCAGGAATGGATTACCTTTCCGCGGTTTCCCTCACCCGTCACGTGAACTGGCAACAGTTCGACGAATGGCGCAGCAGTGCCGGCCGCAGGCTGGTACTGGCGACGACGAAGTCACCCGAACCCTACACGCAATTCGCCTATCGGCCCGACGACATCCTGCTCTTCGGCCGCGAAAGCGCCGGCGTGCCCGACCATGTGCATGACGCGGTCGAAGGACGCATCCTGATCCCGATGATGGAAGGCCAGCGCTCGATCAATGTCGCCATGTCGGCGGCCATGATTGCCGGCGAAGCGATGCGCCAGACGGTCTGGAAATAGCGACACCGGCAGGGCCTAACCACGTCGCCTAACACGCAGAAAACTGTCGCGGCGAGAACCTTGCAAGGGCTCGCAAAAGGGCTATCATTCATTAGCCGGCAATGGAATCGCCTGTTCCTTTTCAGCTGAAATCAGGGAGCTCGATGTGCAGTCGACGCTCGTCGTCATAAACATTCTAGGCGCAGTCGCGCTGCTGCTCTTCGGCCTTTCCCAGGTCAAGGAAGGTGTGACGCGTGCCTTCGGCGCGAGGTTGCGGACCGGACTGGCCAACAGCACCCGCAGCGGCGCCCGCTCCCTCGTCTCCGGCCTCATCGCGACGATCGCGCTGCAGAGCTCGACGGCCACCGCCTTGATGACAGCCTCCTTTGCCGAGCGAGGCCTGATCAACCCGCGCATGGCGCAGATCGTGCTGCTCGGCGCCAATATCGGCACTGCGGTAACGGCCTGGCTGGTCGCGGCAGGAACCGAAGTCTTCGCCCCTCTCCTACTGCTTGCCGGCGTGATCCTGTCGCGTAACGGATCCACGGCGCGAAAGGGTCTCGGCACCGCCCTGATCGGTATCGGCCTCATGCTGCTGTCGCTTCAGCTGCTCGGGTTGGCGACTGAGCCGATGCGCCGGTCGCCGGCGCTTGCGGCCTTCCTCAACCTGCTCGACTCCGCCTGGCTCGTCGCCCTCATCTTTTCCGCAGCGCTTGCCTTCGTCTCGTCGTCGAGCCTTGCGATCGTCATTCTGGTCTTGTCACTCGCATCGAGCGGCATCGCCTCGCCGGGTCTGGTCCTCGTGCTGATTCTCGGCGCCAATCTCGGCGGCGCCATCCCGCCGGTCGTCGCGACGTTGGCAAGCCCGCCCGAGGCGCGTCGCATCACCCGCGGCAACCTCCTCGTCCGCACGATAGGCTGCGTGCTCGCGCTACCGCTTGCCGGTGTTGCCGCCGATCTCCTGCAGACGCTGCCCATCTCGCCGGAAAAGCTGCCGGTCGACGCCCATCTGGCCTTCAACCTGCTGCTGGCGCTGCTGGCCTGGCCCTTCGGCGGTCTGGTCTCAGACCTCATGACGCGTATGATCCCAGACGAACCCGAAAAGGAAACCGGACCGCAGTTCCTCGATCCGCAGGAACTCGATGATCCGGTGCGCGCGCTGGCCAACGCAACCCGCGAAGTACTCGGCGTCGGCGACCAGATCGAGCGCATGCTGATTCGCGCCGAGAATGCCTTTAAGCACAACGACGCCTCGCCGCTGAAGGAGATCGCCACGATCGAAGGACGCGTCGACAGACTGCAGCAGGACGTGAAGCTCTATGTCTCGAAGCTTGGGCAGCGTGGGCTGGACGACGAGAATTCGCGGCGATCCATCGCGATCATCGACTACGCGATCAACCTCGAACATATCGGCGACATCATCGAGAAAGGTCTTTGCGACCAGTTGGACAAGAAGATCGCCAAGGGTCTGAAATTCTCCGATGACGGCTATCGGGAGCTCGCCGATCTCTTCGATCTGACGATCGATAACCTGCGTACCGCCCAGACGGTCTTCGTCACCGGCGACTTCAATCTTGCAAGACGGCTGATGGAGATCAAGGTGGATGTCCGCCACCTGGAAAAGCTGTCCGCGGAACGTCATCTGGAGCGCCTGCGTGACGGCCGGCCGGAAAGCCTTCAGACAAGTTCGCTGCATCTCGACATGCTGCGCGACCTGAAGCGCATCAACGCTCATATCGTCTCGGTCGCCCATCCGATCCTGGATGAGAGCGGCCTGCTGATCGAAAGCAGGCTGAGACAGGCCGACCAACGATCCTGATAACTTGCGCCGTTCCCTGCAGAAATACCCGGTCAATCCGCGGTCGGCAGGCGCCGCATGGTGAACTCGATCTGGTCGCCGTCCAGTTGCCGCCAGCTTTCGACCTCGGTCCAGTAGGCGGCTTTCGGAAATTCCTCGAACCATTCCCGCGCCTTTTCGCGCGCGTCGAGCCGGGACATCTGGAACGTTTCCCGCACGAACATGCCGGAACGCTCACCGGCGGTCTGCTGCCGGTGGCGGTTGATCCGCCGCTTCAAGCCGTCGAGCGGCGGTGGTGTGAATTTCGCCATGAAAGCCTCTCATCCGCACCTTGCTGACTCAAAAGATAAGCCTGCTCTGCACGTTTTACGAGTCTGATTTTACACGGATGATTAGCCGTTGAACGGACTGCGGAATGGCTCGCGAAAGTCATTGCTGTTATGCCGGAGGCCGAGGAGCCGAATCGCCCAAGCAAGCGACTGCGCAAGACCGGAAGGAAGTATCGAATGGAGCGTCCAGACCTGCCGAAAGGCCTGCCCGAGGACATCGAGGACAAGAAGCAGGCCGCCCGCGCCTGGTTCGAGAGCCTGCGCGACACGATCTGCGCCTCCTTCGAGACCCTGGAAGAGGAGCTGACCGGCATGCTGTCGGACCAGCCGCCGGGAAAATTCACGGGCAAGGACTGGCTGCGCGACGGCGGTGAAGGCGGCGGCGGCCGCATGTCGATGATGGAAGGCCGCGTCTTCGAAAAGGTCGGCGTCCACACCTCCACCGTCCACGGAGAATTCTCTCCCGATTTCCGCAGCCAGATCCCCGGCGCCGAAGAAGACCCGCGCTTCTGGGCCTCCGGCATTTCGCTGATCGCCCACCCGGTCAATCCGAATGTACCGACCGTTCACATGAACACCCGCATGGTGGTGACGTCGAGCCACTGGTTCGGCGGCGGCGCCGACCTGACCCCGGTGCTCAACGACCGCCGCACCCAGGAAGATCCGGATACGCAGCTCTTCCACCGGGTGATGGAGATCACCTGTGAGCGGCATGAGCAGGTCGCCGATTACCCGCGCTACAAGGCCTGGTGCGACGAGTATTTCTTCCTCAAGCATCGCAACGAGCCCCGCGGTGTCGGCGGCATCTTCTTCGACTGGCTGCATTCGCCCGCGGAAAAGGGCGGCTGGGATGCCGACCTCGCCTTCGCGCAGGATGTCGGCCGCGCTTTCAACCTCGTCTACCCGCGCATCGTCCGGTCGAACTTCAACAAGCCCTGGACAGAAGAGCAGCGCGACGAGCAGCTCGTCCGCCGCGGCCGCTATGTCGAGTTCAACCTTCTCTATGACCGCGGTACGATCTTCGGGCTGAAGACGGGAGGCAACGTTGAATCGATCCTCTCCTCCCTGCCCCCGGTCGTCCGCTGGCCATAAAGACGTAGCGGCGCACGAATCTTTGATCACCCCGACAACTCTTCGTTGATAAATGTCATACGCGAATCGTCACCTTGGTGTTAGCTTGTTCTAACTTAGCTCGAAGGAGCTAGCACCGGAGGAGGAGTCGATGAGTGAATCGAAGAGCATGCCCTCGCCAGCAGCATTGCCTCCCAAGGATGATCCGACCCGCCCTATCGACAAAGCCGAGCTGATAGACCGGCTGGCCCGCGAGATGCGGGTCGCAAGCGGTGGCGAACTTCCCCATTCCTTCTGCGTCGAGCAGGTCAAGCGCAAGCTGGCCGGCAAGTCTGCGGAAACGGCAGCGGCCAACAGCGTGGCGTCATTGTCCGCCAAGAAGGCCCAGGCCGGCGGCGGATCTGTTTTCCATTCCTGGGCGATGCCAGAATAGGCCGATCACTGCAGGAAGCTGCCGATTGACGGCAAAGAACGAAGGGCAGGACGGAACCCTTGTCGTCTCCGATGGTTTTCGTTTCGCCACCCGTAAAACGGGCGACGGACAATCAACCATGAGGAGATATGGCCATGCGGCTTTTCGAATGCGGGACGCTTGTGCCCGGATGCCAATGGCACACGCGCGCCGACGAGGATGCGGAAGTCGTGCGTCGGGCGGTAGAGCATATGCGCAGCGCCCACGGCGAGGAGATCATTCGCGAAAACATGGTGGAAAACATCAAGGCGCGCGTTCGCAACGAGCAGAACGCGCCCGCCTGAGTTTCATCCGGCCTGAGCTTCATCCAGCCTGAGCTTTCGGGCTAGTTCTGCTTGCTCACCATATCTGACAGACGGGCGGCCAGCTCTGGCCGCTCGGGATTGAAGTTCCGGCTGATCCAGAATTCCTCCAGTTCCTTCAAAACCTCGCCCACCTGCTTGCCCGCAGGCACTCCGGCCGCGAGTACATCCGCGCCGCTCAACGGGAATGCGGGCTTTTCGTATTTTTCCGCCTTCGACAGAAGCTGCGACAGTCGTGCGCTCTTGCGCATCGCGATCGGATCGCCCTCGGCGGACGTCCGTGCCGACGCCAGCGCCAGCTTCAGCCGGCTGATCATGCCCGGCTTGCCGTGCCTGTAAAGCAGTCGCGTGAAACCGACATCCGTCACTTCATCCGGCGGCATCGGGGTCGAGGCCCATCGCGTCAGTTTCAGCGCATCGGCATTCGACAGGCGAAGCCGCTTGGCAAGCGCCTCCAGCCGCGGCTCATCAGGCGGCACGATCGCGGCAAGCCTGAGCAGCGGGTCGGGGGCCCAGCCGAGCGACTTTTCCGCCGCCACCAGGCCGTGAATGGAATCGATGCCCCATTTCTCGGTCTCAGGCAGGATTTCCGTCAACACGCCGGCCTGCCGCATCCACAGAAGCGCCCGCGACGGGTCCGGTGCGGACAGCAGCTTCTTAGTCTCGGCCCATACCCGTTCCGCCGACAGGGTGGAAAGCTTGTCCTTCGCCCGGGCGCAGGCCCGCAATCCGTCGGCATCCGGCCGACCGGAGCCATAGAAGGCGAAGAACCTAAAGAACCTGAGGATCCGCAGATGATCTTCCGCGATCCGTTGTGACGCGTCGCCGATGAAGCGGATGGTCCGTTTTTCAAGATCCTTCTGCCCCTCGACGAGGTCGATCACCTCACCCTTGGCATCCGCGTAAAGAGCATTGATGGTGAGATCCCGCCGCTCCGCATCGGCCTTCCAGTCGGTGCCGAATTCGACCACCGCATGCCGACCATTGGTCTCGATGTCGCGCCTGAGCGTCGTCACCTCGAAACCGCGACCGTCGATGACCAGCGTGACCGTGCCGTGTTCGACACCGGTCGGAACGCTCTTGATGCCGGCCGCCCTGGCACGCTCGACGACAACCTCGGGCCGTAGCGTCGTCGCAATATCGACATCGGCAACGGCAAGGCCCATCAGCGCATTGCGCACGGCACCGCCGGCGACCCGCGCCTCGCCGCCATCGTCATTGAGCAGCGAGAGAATGCGCTGCAGGGCTGGATCCTGGAACCAGGGTTCGCCGGCCACGGATGTCATGCATAAAGCCTTTCGTAGAGAGTGCGGAGGATCCCGGCTGTGATCCCCCATATATTCCGGTTCTCGTAGGGCATCAGGTAGAAATGCCGCTCCGTGCCGTTGAACTGCCGCGTGCCGCGCTGATGGTTCGCCTCGTTCATCAGGAAGGACAGCGGCACCTCGAAGGCATCGTCGACCTCGGCCGGATTGAGCTTGAGGTCGAAACCGCGCCTGACCACGGCAAGCACCGGTGTGATGCGAAAGCCGGTCATCGCGTAATATTGCGGCAGCCGCGCAAGCGGTTCGACGAAACGGGGATCGAGCCCGATTTCTTCCTCCGCCTCGCGCATGGCAGCTCGCTCCGGCGAGCCGTCCTCGGGATCGACGGCCCCGCCCGGAAAGGCGATCTGGCCGGAATGCTTTCTCAGCGTCGCCGTGCGCTGCGTCAGGATCACCTTCGCCTCGTCGCCATCGTCTATGACGGGCACGAGCACGGCTGCGTCCTTCAGCTTCAGTTCCATCGCGGTCTGGACGAATTGCGGATTGAGTAGATGGTCGCCATGGTCGCGCCATGCCGTCTCCAGCGGAGCTCCTGCCTGATGCAGCGCCCTGCGGCGAAAGCTTTCCGCCGAAAACGGCGCAAGGTCATGGGCCGAAAGATCGCTCATGACGCCAGCCGATCGAGTTCGTCCGCCGGCATGACCGGGAAAGTGAGGCCGCCCGAGCGGACCGCGAACATCGCGACACCATCGACATCGATGACATCGCCAAGCTCGACGAGATCATACATGACGGGCCGGGAGACCAGCGCCTCCAGCCGGCCGCGCACGAGGAGATAGGGTTTTAGCTGCCGGTCTTCGCCCACCATCTCGAAGCGCAACGGATGATCGGCGCCGATCTCCACCACGTCACCGACATTTGTGCGGAACGTGAGCACCGGCTCGCCATCCCGATCGGTCACCTGCATCTCGACGGCCAGAAACGGTGCGTCGACGACCCGAATACCGACCTTTTCCACAGGCGTGACGAGGTAGGTCCTGCCGTCCTCGTCCTTGCGCAACACGGTGGAAAACAGCCTGACGAGCGGTGCCCGGCCGATCGGTGTGCCCATGTAGAACCAGGTGCCGTCGGCCCTGATTTCCATGTCGAGATCGCCGCAGAAAGGAGGATTCCATTTGTCGACCGGCGGCAATCCGCGCTTTCCGTCCCCGGATTGCTCGGCGGCACGAGAAATCATCGCCGCAAGGCCGGCGGCATCGAATGCCGAATTAATCGTTTCTGCTGCCATCTTTCAGTCCCGGTTCGATTTTAATCGTTCACGGTCGCGGTCGTTCTCACGAGATAGTCATTCGAAACGAGCTTGTCAGCCATATTTCGGGTAATAACTTCTGAGGGTATCGTGTCTGTTGCGCTGCAACGAGTCGCGACCGGGCATGAAGCCGTTCGGTTTTGAACTAGACCTTGATCATGGAGAACGACATGGGCGTGATGAATCCAACCGAGGCCGTTCTTGATGAGAAGGCGATCGTCGCAGCCGCCGAAAAGGCGCTCGCAGACATCGCGGCTGTTCGCGAGGAAGTCGCCAAGGTCATCTTCGGCCAGGAGCGGGTTGTCGAAAACACGCTGCTTGCGGTTCTTTCCGGCGGCCACGCGCTGCTCGTCGGCGTTCCGGGTCTCGCCAAGACCAAGCTCGTCAATACGCTCGGCACCGTACTCGGCCTCGATTCCAGCCGCATCCAGTTCACGCCCGACCTGATGCCGTCAGACATTCTCGGGTCCGAAGTCATGGATACCGACGAAAACGGTCGCCGCTCGTTCCGCTTCATCAAGGGTCCGGTCTTCGCCCAGCTGCTGATGGCCGACGAGATCAACCGCGCCTCGCCGCGCACCCAGTCGGCGCTGCTGCAGTCCATGCAGGAATATCACATCACCGTCGCCGGCCAGCGCTACGACCTGCCCGCCCCCTTCCACGTGCTCGCGACCCAGAACCCGCTGGAGCAGGAAGGCACATACCCGCTGCCGGAAGCCCAGCTCGACCGTTTCCTGCTGCAGGTCGACGTTCTGTATCCGGATCTCGCCGCCGAGCGCCAGATCCTGCTCGACACCACAGGGATGGCCGAAGCAAAGCCGCGCGGCGTGATCGACAGCGCCCGCCTGCAGGAAATCCAGATGCTGATCCGCCAGATGCCGGTCTCGGACAAGGTGGTCGACGCCATCCTGTCGCTCGTCCGCTCGGCGCGCCCCGGCCACGGCAATGCCCAGACCGACAAGCATGTCGCATGGGGTCCCGGCCCTCGCGCCGGTCAGTCGCTGATGCTGACGGCGCGTGCCCGCGCGCTCTATGAAGGCCGTCTCGCGCCCTCGCTGGATGACGTCTATTCGCTGGCAGAACCCGTTCTCGAACACCGTATGGCCCTCAATTTCGCAGCCCGCGCCGAAGGCATGTCGGTGCGTGACGTGATTGCCGGATTGGTAAAGCAGGCTCGCGGGTAAAATCCCGCTCCTCTGAAAGGACAGTGCGTGGCATCAATCGGCCAGATCGTCGAGCAGACATCCAGCAGCGAAGTCCTCTCCCGCGCCCAGGCGCGCGCAGCGCTCGTTCCCGACTGCATGGTGGAAGCAAAGCGCATCGCCAACACGGTGATCGCCGGCTGGCATGGCCGGCGCAAGCGCGGCATGGGCGAAAACTTCTGGCAGTTCCGCCCCTATGCCGATGGCGAAAGCCTGTCGCGCATCGACTGGCGCCGCTCCGCCCGCGACGACCATACCTATGTCCGCGACCGCGAATGGGAGGCGGCCCACACGATCTGGCTCTGGGCCGACATGTCGCCGTCGATGATGTACAAGTCTACGCTCGCCATGGTCTCGAAGGAAAGCCGCGCGCTGGTACTGATGCTGGCATTAGCCGAAATTCTCGCCCGCTCCGGCGAGCGCATCGGATGTCCGGGCATCATGGAGCCGGTCTCGTCGCGTAATGCCGCCGAACGGCTCGCGACCGCCATCATGCACGCACCGCTGACGACCGGCCTGCCGGAAACCTCGATGATCCGCGGCCAGAGCGATATCGTCCTGATCGGCGATTTTCTCGATGATGCCGATACCGTGATGAGCCGCATCTCGCCGCTCGGCAAGCGTGGCCTGCGCGGCCATGTGGTCGAGGTCTCCGATCCGGCCGAAGAAACCTTCCCCTATGCCGGCCGCACGGAATTCTCGGATCCCGAGACCGGCGAAAAGCTGACCGCCGGCCGCGCCGAAATGATCCGCGACGACTACCAGCGCGCCTATCTCGCCCGCCGCGATGCGCTCGGCGAAGGCCTGCGCCGGCTTGGCTGGAGTTTCGTCTTCCACCGGACCGACCATCTTGCGTCGGAAGCGCTCGTTGCCGTCCACGGTTATCTTGCCGGCATGCCGGCCGTCATTCCGGGAGCCCGCACATGAGCGCTCTCGCCTTCGCCAACCCGTTCATCCTCTTCGGCCTTCTCTCGCTTCCGGTCATCTGGTGGCTGCTTCGGTTGACCCCGCCGCGGCCTCAGGCGGAAGTCTTTCCGCCGCTGCGCATTCTTGCGACCGTTCTCAAGCGCGAGGAAACGCCGGCGCAGAGCCCTTGGTGGCTGACGCTGCTGCGCATGCTGCTCGCCGCAGCCGTCATCCTGGCGATCGCTGATCCGGTTCTCAATCCGCGTGCCAGCTCGCTGAATTCCGGCGGTCCGCTGGTGCTTGTGATCGATAACGGCTGGTCGAGCGCCATCGACTGGGAACGCCGCATCGAAACCGCCAACATGCTGATAGACGAGGCAGAGAGCTCCGACGTTCCGGTCTCCGTCATCTTCACCGCCGAAGCGACCAACGAGCCGGTTGCCGGCACGGCCGCTGCCGCCCGCGACAAGCTTGCCGCCGCAGAAACGCGGCCCCTGGTTCCCGATCGCCTGCGCGCCGCCCGCGCGCTTCAGGAGGCGCTGAACGGCAATGAGCCCGGCACCGTCGCGATGATTTCGGACGGTATCGCCGCTACCGGTGACGAGGAGGCAATGACCACCCTGGCCGGCCTCTCCCCCGCCGAATTCCGCCTCTATGAGGGCGATGGTCGCGGATCGATCGCGCTGACCGACGCCACCAACAATTCAGCTTCGCTGGCCGTGACCGCAACCCGTCTCGACACCGGCGCTGCGCAACAGATCACCGTCAATGCGCTGGATCAGCAGGGCCGCGCACTCGCAGCCGGCACGATGGATTTCGCCGCCGGCTCCGGAACCGCGACGGCGGAAATCACCGCCCCCTTCGAGCTGCGCAACGATTTTGCCCGCCTGAGCATCGAAGGCGTTGCGACGGCCGGGGCCACCCATCTGCTCGACGACGGTTTCAAGCGCCGTCGCATCGCGCTGATCGCCGGCGAAAGCGGCAGCGATTTTCAGCCGCTGCTCCAGCCGCTCTATTATATCAGCCGCGCGCTTTCGCCCTATGCAGACGTGATCCAGCCGAATACGGCCGACCTTGCGGTCTCGATCCCGCAGATCCTGGAAAGCAACCCATCCGCCATCATCATGGCCGACGTCGGCCGTCTGCCGGCCGAAACCTATCAGCCGCTGCAGCAATGGATTTCCCGTGGCGGCACGCTGATCCGCTTTGCCGGTCCGCGGCTCGCTGCCGCCCCGGCCGATGATCCGCTGGTGCCGGTAAGATTGCGCCAGGGCGAACGTGCGCTCGGCGGCGCCATGTCCTGGTCGGAGCCGCAGGTGCTGGCCGATTTCCCGAAATTCGGCCCCTTCGCCGGCATGCCGCGCGCGACCGACATCACCGTCACCCGCCAGGTCCTGGCCGAACCGACGCCGGATCTTGCCGAGCGCACCTGGGCGAGCCTTGCCGACGGCACGCCGCTCGTGACGACGCGCGAAGTGGAGGCAGGACGTCTCGTCCTCTTCCACACGAGCGCCGAGGCAACCTGGTCCAACCTGCCGCTGTCGGGCAATTTCGTCGAGATGCTGCGCCGCGTGGTCCAGCTCGCCCGCGCCGGCGGTGCGACGACCTCGTCATCGGGCTCGGATGCTGCGGCAGCCACCCTGCCGCCCTATCGTCTGCTGACCGCTGACGGCCTGCTGACGACGGAAACCGGCGGTGCCCGCCCGATCACCATCGCCGCCGGCCAGACGCCATCCGCCAATTTCGATCATCCGCCCGGCCTCTACGGCACCGAAGATGGCTTCTCCGCAGTCAACCTGCTGCCGCCCGGAACCGTGCTCGCCGCCTTCGATCCCGCCGCGATCGGCCGCCCCGTCGTGCGCGAGGGGCTGGCCGGTGGCGAGGCCGTATCGCTGCGTCCTTCCCTGTTTGCCGCAGCCTTTGCCATGCTCATCCTCGACAGCCTGATCGTGCTCTTCATGAACGGTGCCTTTTCCCGCCGACCAAAAGGGCCGCGCGCCCGCTCCGGTGCTGCAGCTGCAGCCATAGCCGCGCTTGCCTTCGGCCTCTTCGCTCTTCAGCCGAACCCTGTTTCCGCCCAGGAAATGCCGGAGGGCAGCGGCGCCAAGGCCGGTGACGAGCAGATCCTCGAACATCTCGACACGACCCACCTCGCCTACGTCGTCACGGGTGAATCGGACGTGGACCGCATCTCGGAACAGGGGCTGGACGGCCTCTCCCAGTTCCTCACCTACCGCACGACGCTGGAACCAGGCGCTCCGGTCGGCCTCGACATCACCAAGGACGAACTTTCCTTCTACCCGATCATCTACTGGCCGATTTCCGCCAATGCGCCGATGCCCTCTCAGGCTGCGATCTCCCGCATCGACGCCTATATGCGCAACGGCGGCACCGTACTGTTCGATACCCGAGACCAGGTTTCCTCGTTGGACGGCGGCACCTCGGCGAATGGTGAACGGCTGCAGGAAATCCTTGCCAATATCGACATTCCGCCATTGGAGCCCGTGCCGGAAAACCATGTCCTCGCCCGCTCGTTCTACCTGCTGACCAACTACCCGGGTCGCTATACCGGCAGCCCGCTCTGGGTCGAAGCCCGGCAGGACGGACGCAACAGCGCCAATCAGGTGTCTTCCGGCGGTGATGGCGTCTCGCCAATCATGATCACCGGCAACGACATGGCCGGCGCCTGGGCCGTCGACGCACAGGGCGCACCTGTGCTGCCGACAGTTCCGCCGGACGACATGCAGCGCGAATATGCCTACCGCGCCGGGGTCAACATCATGATGTACATGCTGACCGGCAACTACAAGGCCGACCAGGTGCACGTCCCCGCCCTGCTCGAACGGCTGGGCCAGTAAGGGAGATAGACGATGACGCTCGAATTCGCGCCCTTCTTCCCCTGGCCTGTGCTGATCGGCCTTGGCGCCTTTGCGCTCATTCTCTGCGCCATGGCCTTCTGGCGCAGCGTCCGCGGTGCGAGCCTGCGCACGCTGGCGCTCGCCGCCCTGCTTCTGGCACTCGCCAACCCGACGCTTCTGCAGGAGGACCGCGAGCCGCTGTCGACCATCGTGCCCGTCATCGTCGACCGCTCGCAGAGCCAGCAGACCGAGGAGCGCAAGCGCCAGACGGATGAGGCGCTGGCCGAACTCCGGGACCGTTTCTCCCGTTATCCCCGCATCGAGACCCGCATCGTCGAGGTCGATGACGACCCGGACAGCGACACACCCTCGACGAGGCTCTACACCGCGCTCCGTGCCGCGATCTCCGACGTTCCGCCCGCCCGTCTCGGCGCCGCCGTCTTCGTCACCGACGGCCAGATCCATGACCTGCCTGGCACCAATCAGGACCTAGGCTTCAATGCACCCGTCCACGGCCTGATCACCGGCCAGCCGGACGAGTTCGACCGCCGCGTCGAGGTTGTCCGCGCCCCGCGCTTCGGCATCGTCGGCGAGGAACAGGAACTGACCCTGCGCGTGGTAGATGACGGCCGCTCCAACAATGCACCCGCCGAAGTGACGGTGCGCGTCAACGGCGAGCAGACGGCCACCTTCCGCGCCACGCCGGGCGCCGACACGCCCTTCCCCTTCACCGTGCCGCGCGCCGGCAACAATGTCATGGAATTTTCCGTCGGCGAATTGCCGGGCGAAGTGACGACCGCCAACAACCGCGCCGTCCACGTAATCGACGGCATCCGCCAGAACCTGCGCGTCCTGCTCGTCTCCGGCGAGCCCCATGCAGGCGAGCGCGCCTGGCGCAATCTGTTGAAATCCGACGCCTCGGTCGATCTCGTCCATTTCACCATTCTGCGTCCGCCGGAAAAGCAGGACGGCACGCCGATCAACGAACTGTCGCTGATCGCCTTCCCGACCCGCGAACTCTTCGTCGAGAAGATCAAGGATTTCGACCTGATCATCTTCGACCGCTACAAGCATCGCGGCGTCCTGCCGATCCTCTATTACGATTACATCTCCCAATATGTGCAGAACGGCGGCGCGCTGCTGATCGCGGCCGGCCCTGAACATGCAAGCGAGGATTCGATCGCGCTTACGCCGCTCGAACAGGTTCTCCCCGCCTCGCCCACCGGTGAGATCCACAATGCCGGTTTCTACCCGCATCTCTCCGAGGCGGGTCAGAAGCATCCGGTCACCCGCGGCCTCGATGGCTCGAACTCCAATCCGCCCGCCTGGGGCCGCTGGTTCCGCACGGTCGATGTCGACCAGCCGCAGGGCCAGACGGTGATGGAAGGCGACGGCAACCGGCCGCTGCTGGTGCTCAACCGCCAGGGCGAAGGCCGCGTCGCCATGCTGCTTTCCGACCAGGGCTGGCTCTGGGCGCGCGGCTTCGAAGGCGGCGGCCCGCATGTGGCCCTCTATCGCCGCATCGCCCACTGGCTGATGAAGGAACCGGAACTCGAGGAAGAGGCTTTGACCGCCCGCTCCTCCGGCCGCACGCTGGAGGCGACACGCCAGACGATCGGCGACGATCCGGGTCCCGCGACCGTCCGTTTCCCCTCCGGCCGCACCGAGACGATCCCGATGGCGGAGGCCGGCCCCGGCCAGTATCGTTTCGAACGGCGCATGGATGAGGTCGGCCTCTTCCAGGTCTCGAACGGCGATTTCACCACGCTCGTCCATGTCGGCGCGGTGGATGCGCCGGAATTCAAGGCGATGATCTCGACGGAAGAAACGCTGAAGCCGTATGCCGACGAAACCCGTGGCCTCGTGACCCGCGTTGCCGATGGCGCCGGCATTACTCTGCCCGACATCCTGCCGGTACGCGGCGAGGTGCGCATCAGCGATCCGAACCGCATGATCGTCCGCATGACCGATGAATCCGTCCTGCGCGGCATCAACAGCCTGCCGCTGTTCGCCGGCTTTGCGGGCCTTTCGGCTCTGCTCTTCGCCGTCGCCGCCATGTGGTGGCGCGAAGGTCGCTGATCCGTGGCCACGATAGAGCTGACGGCTTCACCCTCGGGCGAGCACCTGGATGTAATCCTCAAGGGCCTCACCGCCTATAACGAGGCCGAGGTCGGCCCCGCCGACCGTATCCCACTGGCCGTGCTGATCCGCGATGACGGTGGAGACGTGATCGGCGGCCTGTCGGGCTATACGTCCTGGGGCTGGCTCTTCACCCAGCTTCTGTTCATCCCCGAACAGCTTCGCGGCCAGGGCATGGCGGCGAAACTCCTCGATGCGGCGGAGAATGAAGCCCGCGGGCGCGGCTGCGGCGGTGCCTGGATCGACACGTTCAATCCGCTCGCGCTGAAGGCCTATCAGCGCCAGGGCTACGAGATCTTCGGCGAACTGCCCGCCTTCGTCGGCGATCGCACCCGCACCTTTCTCAGAAAGAAGCTTTAGTTTATCCATGCGCGCTCTTTCAGGAGGAGCGAATGGATTTCGAGTTGAGCGTCACCGAGGGCGTCGCGCCCGAGGAAGAACATCTCATCCTGCAGAAGCTGAAGGCGTTCAATGTCACCACCTTCGGTGAAAGCGATCGTCGCGAACTGACGATCCCGCTTTACGGAGACGGCAGCGAAATCCGCGGCGGCCTTGTCGGTTATACCGGTCGCGGCTGGCTCTATGTCTCGATGCTCTACATCCCGGAGGAACTGCGCGGCCAGGGGCTCGGCTCGCGCATGCTGGACATGGCAGAGCAGGAAGCCCGCAAGCGCGGCTGCATCGGCGCCTATATCGATACGATGAACCCGTCCGTGCTGAAACTCTATCTCAAGCTTGGCTATGCCGAGATCGGCAGGCTCGACGCGCTTGCCGACGGCCATGTCGTGACATGGCTCGCCAAGCGCTTATGATCCTCAGGCGATTTCCAGTTCTGTGACCGCGGGCGCGCAGACCTTTTTCTCGCCCGCGACGCCGGTGCAGGCAAGGCTGTCACGGATCTGCTGGCGCATCCAGGCATTGGCGGGATCACTGTCCGCATGGGCGGCCCAGACCATGTTGATCGGCGGCAGCGCCAAGGGAACCGGAACCGGGCTCACCTCGAGCCCGAGCAACGACGCATATCGCTCGGCGATCCGCTTCGGCACCGTCGCGAGAACCGGGCTCACCTGCGCGGCCGCCAGCACGGGCATGAAACCCGGCGCCGCCGTCACCACGTCGAGCTCGATACCCGCAAGATCCAGCGCCTCCTTGATGCAGCCCTGCAGGCTTTCGTTCTGGGAAATCACCGCATGCTGGGCGGCGAGATAGGTATCTAGCCCGATCGGGTTCGGCAGATCCAGCATCGCGGGATTGAAGCAGCACGCCACCTCGACGTCATAAAGCGTCTCCGACAGGCGGCGGCTCGTCCGCACGAATGTGCATCCGACCGCAAGGTCGACATTGCCGTCCTCCAGCGACGGCTCGGCCGCGTCATAGGAAAACACCCGTGCCAGCACCTTGATGCCCGGCGCCATGCGGCGAAGCCGCGTCGTTAGGTCGGGCAGAAGCAGCATCTCGATTTCCGGCGACATGGCAATGCGGAACGTCCGCTCTTCGGTCGCGGGATCGAAAGCGTCGCCGCCCGTCAGCGCCAGCTGCGCCTGCCGCAGGGCCTTGCGCACCGGCACGGCCAGACTGCGTGCCTTGGCGGTCGGCTGCATCACCTGGCCGACACGGATGAACAGCTCGTCCTGCAGCAGCACGCGAAGCGTCGAGAGCGAATGGCTCATGGCCGGCTGCTGGATCTTCAGCCGCTTTGCCGCCTTGGTGACACTGCCCTCAGCCATCAGCGCATCGAAGGCGACGAGCAGATTGAGGTCAAAGGAGCGCAGATTGAAATGATCGATAGTTGTCATGAGCCGCATCGATTTGTTTGCTGATATGCCGATACATACGTGCTCTCCAGGTCAGTTCAAGACCGCAGTTCAATTCACACCTGGAGCCTTTCATGCAGACACGTCGCGCCCTCCTCAAATCCACAGCCGGCATCACGCTCGCCGCCGGCGCCGCTGCCGCCCTGCCCTCCGCCGTCCTTGCCAAGGCACCGATCATCGGTCACCAGGCAGCCGGCTTCTATCGCCTGAAGCTCGGCGATTACGAAGTCACGGCGCTGTCGGACGGCACCGTGGCGATGCCCATGGCGAAGATCTATGAAGGCATCGAGGAAAAGGATGCCGAAGCCTATCTGGCCGGCTATTTCCAGAAGAACCCGACCGAGACCTCGGTCAACGCCTTCCTGGTCAATACCGGCGACCGGCTGGTGCTGATCGATGCCGGCACCGGCAATGTGATGGGACCGTCGCTCGGCAGGATCGTCGCCAATATCGAGGCCGCCGGATACAAGACCGACGAGATCGACGACGTCATCCTCACCCACATCCATGCCGACCATTCCGGCGGCCTGACGACCGCAAACGGTGAGCGCGTGTTCGGGAACGCCGTCCTGCATGTCAACGAACGAGAAGCGCAGTTCTGGCTGCAGGCCGACGAAAAGGCCAAGGCAGATGCCGGACTGGGTCCGCAGATCGTCCAGGCGGGCAAGAATATCGGGCCGTACAGAGAAGCCGGAAAGTTCGAGACCTTTGCCGACAACGATGCTCCGATCCCGGGCTTCGCTTCAATCCTCCGGCCGGGCCATACGCCGGGACACAGCGCGATCGTAGTCGAGAGCAGGGGCGAGAAGATCGTCTTCTGGGGCGACATCGTCCATGGCGACGTCCTGCAATATGATCGGCCGGACGTGACCGTCGAATTCGACGTCGACCAGAAGCGGGCGGCCGCGACACGCGCGATCGCCTTTGCCGAAGCGGCCGACCGGAAATATCTCGTCGCCGGCGCCCATCACGCCTTCCCGGGCATCGGCCACGTTCGCCGCGACGATACGAATTACGACTGGGTACCGCTGCTCTACAGCGCCAATTATTGATTGATATCCGGGCGCGGTTTACCGGCCGCGCCCGAGCCTCTTCACGACAGCGAAGCGTCCCTCGTCTCGACACGGATCATCAGCGAGGCGATCGCCGCAACCAAAAGCAGTGCGGCGAAGATGCCGATCGTCAGGGCAAAGCCATGGGCAACGATATAGACCATGGCCGACGGGGCGATCAGCCCGCCAAGCCGCGCCATGGCGCCTGCTGCCCCCATGCCGGTCGCACGGGACGTCGTCGGGTAGAGTTCCGGCGTATAGGCATAAAGAGCCCCCCAGGTGCCGAGCAGAGCGAAGCTCATGAGCAGCAGCGACGCGCCGATCACGACCGGACCCGATGCCAGGACGAAGAGCAGGCAGCCGATTGCCGAGAGCAGGCAGAAGCCCGTCAGCGTCGGCTTGCGACCCCATTTTTCCACCCCGTAGGCGGCAAGCGCATATCCCGGCAGCTGGGCCAGCGCGACCAGCACAAGGAAGCCATAGCCGCGGACGAAACCGAAACCGTCGCTGGCGAGCCGCGCCGGCATCCAGGTGAAGATCCCGTAATAGGAAACGGATACGAGGAACCAGACGGCAAGGATGATCACGCTCGTCCGGCGCAGCGCCGGTGCGAATATTCCGACGCGCGGTTCCGCCGGCGGCAGAGCCAGTTCTTCCGAAAGTGCGAGCTCCTTGCCGGTATTGACCGCAACGATGCGGTTCACCACTTCGCGCGCCTCATGCTTCTTGCCCGTGCGCAGCAGATAGATCGGCGATTCGGGAATGAGGACACGCATGCCGATACCAATGATTGCCGGCAGCGCCGTGATTGCGAAGATGACCCGCCATGCATCGGTGATACCGGCAATGTTTGCAATCCAGGCCGTGAGCGCGACGATCAGCGTGCCGATCGCCCAGAAACCTTCCAGCGCCACCAGCCAGCGGCCACGGTTCTTCGCCGGAAGGAATTCCGACATCATCGCATAGTCGACCGGCAGAGTGCCGCCGACCGCCATGCCGGTAAACAGCCTGAGGATCAGGAGGATGGTGAAGTCGGGCGCAAAGATCGACAGCGTCCCGAACAGCGCGTCGCAGGAGACAGTGATGATCAGCACCGAGCGGCGGCCGATCCGATCAGCCAGTCGCCCGAAGCCGACGGCACCGATCAGCATGCCCAGGAAAAAAACCGTTCCGGTCTGCAGGGCCTGCGGGATCGTCAGCCCGAAGGTCGTCGCGATCGATGCAGCGGTAAAACCGACCGCCAGGACCTGCATCGCATCGGCGGCCCAGACGAGGCCGAAAATGCCGATCAGCCGACGCTGATAGCGTCCGGCGCCGGCACGATCCAGCGCTTCGTCGACAGTGATATATTTCATGCCCGCCCTCACCCCTGAGTTCAGTTCGGCTTTCGCCACCAGCCAAGGCTAGGCATAATCGATTTAATTTATTCGCGCCAGCCAATGACGCCCTTCAGGCCGTCATGCACGCCCTCCGCCAGCGGCACGACCAGAACCCGCGCCGGATCGACCGGACCGGGGAACTTCAAAGCGTCATAGGCGACCTTCTCGAAACCGAGCGGCATGTAATAGGGCGGGTCGCCGATCAGGATCACGCCTTCGGACCCCTTGCGCCTTGCTGCCTCGATCGCGATTCGCACCAGTTCCCGGCCGATGCCGCGGTTCTTGTGCGAAGGCCGGACCGCGAGCGGCCCGAGCATGTGGCCCTTCACCGAGCCTGCGAGAACCGGCGTCATCCGCACGGAAGCGATCGTCTCCCCGTCATCGGTACAGACGAAGGAGAGCGACCGGTCATGCGGTCCCTGCTCGCGGATGCGGGCGGCCGCCCTGACGTGGCGGCCGGGGCCGAAGGCCTCTTCGTTGATCAGTTCGATGACGTCATCATGGGATGCGTCCTCGGTGAGATAGACGAGATCGTGCTTTGCGAGCGACTGGGTGCTGAGAAGGTGCAGGGACATGATGAACCGAAGCCGTAGATAAGGGAGCGGACAGGACAAGCGTAATCGATGACGCCTCTCGTGGCGTCTTGGTCGATCTTCAGCGTCGTCGCAGTGTCCGTGCTTCGGTCATGAAATCATGTATTCCAAAAAAAGTGTGAGATGCGAACTAGCAGCATTTCCCTTGCCCGTCCAACGCAAAAACGCACCGTTCGCAAAATCGCGGCTCGCCATCTGCGGCGAGTGCCGTATCTATGCAGCGACACAGAAGAGGAGAGCGCCATGGGCATGCTCGTCGAAGGCAAGTGGCAGGACGTCTGGTACGATACCAAGGCGACCAAGGGACATTTCAAGCGGACGGAATCGCAGTTCCGCAACTGGATCACGCCCGATGGTTCCGCAGGCCCGACGGGAAAGGCCGGCTTCGAGGCTGAAGCCGGGCGTTATCATCTCTACGTGTCCCTCGCCTGCCCCTGGGCGCACCGCACGCTGATATTCCGCAAGCTGAAGAAGCTGGAGGACCTGATCTCCGTTTCCGTGGTCGACTACCTGATGCTGGAGAACGGATGGGAGTTCAAAAAGCGCGAGGGCGCTACCGGCGACGACCTGTTCGGCTCGGACTATCTCTATCAGGTCTATCTCAAGGCCGATTCCGGCTACTCGGGGCGCGTGACGGTGCCGGTCCTGTGGGACAAGCAGCAGAACACGATCGTCTCCAATGAGAGCGCCGAGATCATCCGGATGATGAACAGCGCCTTCGACGAACTGACGGGATCCGAACTGGATCTCTATCCCGCCGACCTGCGGAGCGAAATCGACGACCTGAACGCCATCGTCTACGACCGGGTCAACAACGGCGTCTACAAGTCAGGCTTCGCGACAACGCAGGAAGCCTATGAAGAGGCCGTCAGAGCCCTGTTCGAAACGCTCGACATGCTGAACCAGCGGCTTGAGACCAGCCGCTATCTCTTCGGCGATCAGCTTACCGAGGCAGACTGGCGGCTGTTCACCACGCTGCTGCGCTTCGATCCGGTCTATGTCGGTCACTTCAAGTGCAACATCCGCCGCATCGCCGACTATCCCAACCTGTCCGGCTATCTGCGCGATCTCTACCAGCAGCCCGGCGTGGCCGAGACCTGCAATCTGTTCCACATCAAGCACCACTATTACGAGAGCCATAAGACCATCAATCCCACCGGCATCGTCCCGGTCGGCCCGGCACTTGACCTGAATGCCGCGCATGGGCGCGAGGGGTTGAGCGATAGCTAGCATGCGGAAACGTTGAAGATGCGCAGAATTCTTAAAGTGATTCCGGCCGGCATCTGCCTGCTGCTGCTGCTAGCTTCGGCATCGAAGGCGGAAACGCTGCACCTTGAAGCAGAACATGCTCGTGCAGCACTCGGTTATGACGGCCGGCACGTGGTTCACGTTCAACTGACACCCGCCAGCGCGGAGCAGTTTGCCCGGTTCACATTCAATAACGTGAAAAAGACTGTGATCATTCGTTTGGACGGCAGGGTGATGGCATCCCCCGTTATACAGACCCCGCTCTCAGGTGGCACGATGCAGCTGGGGACCAGCCTGGAACTCAACGCGCCCCAGGCAACGGCAATCGCTGAACAGATTCTCGGCGACGGCAATTTGACCATCGAAGACGCCGAGTAATAGGCTACCAGTAATCCGACCGTTCAGCCTCTCCAGTCAACTCCCGTAGCCGCCGGAGCGTTGCGTCGGTTACGCCATCCGGCAGGGCGTCCAGGGAAAAAAATCCGCTCTCGGCGATCTCCATATTGGGCAGGCGCGGCGCTGTCTGCTCCACCTCGACCCGATAGAAGAGCACATGGTCGCGCTTGCTGGCGTTGCGGTTGTGGTAGACGTGAAAGAGCTTCGGCTCGCCCCTGACGACAAGGTTGCCCTCTTCCCGCAGCTCCTTGTACAGCGCTCCGAGTGCCGTCTCGCCCCGCTCCATGCCGCCGCCCGGCATGTACCAGCCGGGAACATAGGTATGCTGGACCAGAAAGACGCGGCCCTTCGCATCGAAACAAGCAGCCCGCACACCAACGGTCATGCCGCGCGTGAGATAGAAGACGCGATGCATGAGCCACACGACAACGCGGGTACGCCAGCTGCCGATTTCAGGTATTCCAGCGCCGCTCATCTTGCCTCCGGCTCGCTCGCGTAAATTTCATAACGAATTTGCATTTCGTGCGTTATGTCTGGGCCATGTTCAAATTCGCCCATATTTCCGATATCCATCTCGGGCCTCTCCCGAGGCTTACGCTTCGCGAGCTGATGTCCAAGCGCATCACCGGCTTCGTGAACTGGCACCGCAACCGGCGCAAGCACCTCTTCGTCAATACCCTCGACCTTCTCCTCAGCGACCTGAGGAGCCGCCATCCCGACCAGCTTGTCATCACCGGCGATCTGGTCAATTTGGCGACGAAGATCGAGACGCGGCTGGCGCGGGAATGGCTGGATACGATCGGCACACCCGAGACGATGACGGTCGTGCCCGGCAATCACGACGCCTATGTGCCCGGCGCCCACGATAAATCGGTCGAAGCCTGGTATCCCTATATCGCCAGCGACGATGATTCCCAGCACTGGTCCGAGGAAGACCATATCTTCCCGACCCTGCGCCGCCGCGGACCGCTGGCGATCATCGGCTGCTCCACGTCCAATGCCACGCCGCCCTTCTCGGCATCCGGCTTCTACAGCCCCAGACAGGCGCGCGAGACAGTTAATCTCCTGAGAAAGGCCGGTGAAGAAGGCCTTTTCCGCGTCGTCCTCATCCATCATCCGCCGATCCATGGCGCGGCCGCATCCCACAAGCGCATGATCGGCATCCGGCGCTTTGCCGCAGCGATCTCGACCGGCGGTGCCGAACTGGTCCTGCATGGCCACACCCATCTGAACACGGTCTATCAGTTGAAGACCCATGCAGAACCGGTGCCCGTCATCGGTATTGCATCGGCCTCCCAGGGTCCTGGCGGCCACAAGCCGCGCGCGGCCTATAATCTCTTTACATTGTCGGGAGAGCCAGGCGCCTGGAACCTGCTTTGCGAGCGTTATGCGCTCACCGAAGGCGGCGATCACGTGCAGCTTGACGAGAGCCGACTGTTCTATGGCCACATGCCGGAACAAATCCCGGTGGAGGAAGTGGCCCGAACACTACAAGTTTAAGAGAAGCTTGTTGCATAATCGTCACAATCGATTCATAGCTAGGGTCATGCACTCGACTGATCGATGAATGGCGAAGAGGCCTCCAGCGCATACATGAACGCATCCGCCATTCCCAATGACATCCGCCGTGATCTCGTGGCCCTGCTGCCGCGCCTCAGACGCTTTGCGCTGGCGGTGACCGGCGATGCCTTGACGGCAGACGCCCTGGTCCAGGATGTCTGCGCACGGGCGATCCAGAAGAGCCATCACTGGAAGGGCAAGGGTCGGATCGAGAGCTGGCTTTTCAGCCTGATCCGCACCGCCTGGAGCGACGAGACGAAAAAACGCGGAAACCTCGGTCCTGCAGAGATCGGCGCATCGCAATCTGCAGACGCCCATGGCCCGGCCACCAGAACGCTCCTCTGTCTTCCGGAAGGCTTTGCCGGCACGCTTCTGCTCGCAGATGTCGAGCATTTCGACTATGCCGAGGCGGCATCCATCCTCGGCATCTCGGCCGAACTTTTCGCCTCCCGCCTCTGCGCCGCGCGACTGCATCTCTCGTCGCTGCCCCCGGAGCCAATGGAGCGCCGCGCATGACCGTGGCCAATGTCGAGCCTTCCGCGCTGGAAAAGCGTCTTTCTTCCTTTGTCGACGGCCAGGTCTCCGACACCGAGAGGCAGGATATAGAGGCGCTGCTCGTCAACGATCCCGAAGCGCGAATCCTGCATGACGGGCTGAAGCGTGGTGGCGATGTCGGCCGCCGCCTGTTCGACGACATGCTGAAGGAACCCGTTCCGCTCGATCTGGTGCGCGGCATCAAGAATGCGCCGCTGCCGCGCAAGGCGGTACGCCTTCCCTCGGCTCCCCGCCCGATGGCCTTCAAGCCTTCCGGTCCCCAGACACTGGCCGCCTGTCTCGCGACGCTCATCCTCGGTGGCGGCATCGGCTACATGATCGGCACGCAGCCGCTCGGCGTCACCTCGCCGCAATTGGTGCAGAGCAGCACAGCGGCAACGCGTGACTGGTTCGACGATATCGTTGCCCAATACCGGCTTTATACGAGGCAGGACAACCGCATGGTTGAGATCGGCGCCGACCGGCCAGCCGATATCCTGCAATGGCTGACCACCGGCACCGGCGTGACGTTCCGCATTCCGGACTTGAACGAGAGCGGCCTGACCTTCCTTGGCGCCCGCATGATCGCAGCCGACAACACGCCCACCGGCATCCTGTTCTACCGCCGTGCGGATGCCGATGTCGGCAACGACATCATCGCGCTGACATTTTCCAAGGTGCGCCCGGAAACCAGCAAGCCGGCCGAAGACATCCGCATCGATACCGGCCTCGTTTCCTGGAGCACACCCATGGCCACCTACGTGGTGGTCGGCCCCTCCTCCGCCGCGGATCTCGACGAGATTGCCGCCAAGGCGGCCGGTCTCATCTGACGTCGGAATTCATTCGGCCAACCTGGCCCGAGAACGAGAAAAGCCGCATCGGATGTTGATGCGGCTTTTCTGTTTGAACGTTCCGAAGACTTAGCGGCTGCGTTCTTCCAGAACCCGGTTCGCGGCAGACACGATCGCTTCCAGCGAGGCGGTGACGATGTTCTTGTTCACCCCCGCACCGAACAGTTTTCCGCCCGGATGTTCCATCTCGACATAGGCGATTGCCGAGGCATTCGAGCCGTGCTGCAGCGAGTGTTCGGAATAGTCGTTCACCGACAGCTCGATGCCGAGATAGGTCGACAGCGCATTGATGAAACCGTCGATCGGCCCCGTACCCTTGCCTTCGATCCGCTTCGTCTCGCCGCCGTCGGTAATCTCGGCAGCAACGACGCGAACGCCCTTGTGGTTAGGCTCGGAGGGATAGGTGTGGTGATCGACAAATTTCAGTCGCGCGCCGGGCTGCTCGACATAGCGCTCCATGAAGCGCTCGTAGATGCGCTTGGAACCGACTTCCTTGCCTTCTTCGTCGGTGATCCGCTGGATATCCTCGCGGAACTCCACCTGCAGGTTGCGCGGCAGGTTCAGGCCGTAATCCTGCTGCAGGATATAGGCGATGCCGCCCTTGCCCGACTGCGAGTTGATGCGGATGATCGCCTCGTAGGACCGGCCGACATCGCGCGGATCGATCGGCAGGTAAGGCACTTCCCATACAGGATGGTTGGCGAACTTGATCGCCTTCATCCCCTTGTTGATCGCGTCCTGATGCGAGCCGGAAAACGCGGTGTAAACCAGCTCACCGACATATGGATGGCGCTCGGGAATGACCATCTCGTTGGAATATTCGTAGACTTCCTTGATCCGCTCGATGTCGGAGCAGTCCAGTTCCGGGTCGACGCCCTGTGTGTACATGTTGAGCGCCAGGGTCACGACGTCGACATTACCGGTGCGTTCGCCATTGCCGAACAGCGTGCCTTCGACGCGGTCGGCACCCGCCATCAGCGCCAGCTCGGTCGCGGCAATGCCTGTGCCGCGGTCATTGTGCGGATGGACGGAGATGATGACGTTCTCACGATTGTCGATATTGCGGCACATCCATTCGATCTGGTCGGCATAGATGTTCGGCGTCGCCATCTCGACGGTCGACGGCAAGTTGAGGATCAGCTTGTTGTCGGCGGTCGGCTTGATCTCGGCGATGACGGCGTTGCAGATTTCCAGCGCCACATCCAGCTCGGTGCCGGTGAAGCTTTCCGGTGAATATTCGAACCGGTAGCCGCCGCCGGCCTTGGCCGCCATGTCGGTGATCATCTTGGCGGCATCCACGGCAATCTGCTTGATGCCATGCACATCCTTGCCGAACACCACGCGGCGCTGCAGCTCGGATGTCGAGTTGTAGAAATGGATGATCGGCTTGTATGCGCCTTCCAGCGATTCGAAGGTCCGGGTAATCAGTTCCGGCCGGCACTGCACCAGAACCTGCAGCGATACGTCCTCCGGCACGCCGCCCTCCTCCACGCACCAGCGGGCGAAATCGAAGTCCGTCTGTGAGGCGGAGGGGAAGCCGATCTCGATCTCCTTGAAGCCCATGTCGAGCAGCAGCTTGAACATGCGGGCCTTGCGGTCATGGCCCATCGGGTTGACCAGCGACTGGTTGCCGTCGCGCAGATCGACCGAACACCAGATCGGCGCCTTCTCGATCACCTTCGACGGCCAGGTGCGGTCGGGAATGTTGATGGTGGGATAGGCCCGGTATTTCACCGCAGCGTCGGTCATGCCCTTGTTTGCAACGGAAATCTTGCTGTCCATGTCTTCGTCCTCGTCAAGCCATCCGGGGCTTCGCGTCTTAAGCGCGGCCTGTAACGAACGGATGGCGCCCCTGTCGGGCTAATCTCAGCTTTTAATAGAAATTCTTGCGAGGAGCTCTTACGCCGGCGGGCTTTGTCGGCCGCCGGGCGCTCCTCAACGGACCCGGCAACCGAGTGTAAGGTCGAGGCTAAGAAGCGAGAGAGGCGCGAAAACCGGCGCCCCGGCAGCGATGCTGCGGGCGGCAAAACGGTCGGACATGATCGCGCCTGTCATGGTCATGGGCGGATGTATAACCGCACCGGGCGGATCAGGCAAGAACCGCTTTCGCGCTTCCGGTACGGTTTGCCTCAGGCCTTTTTGCGCATCACGCGCGAAAGCACCATCATCACGCCACCTGCAACGAGGCCCCAGAAAGCACCGGAAATCCCGGCAAAAGTGGCGCCGGAAGCGGTGACGAGGAAGGTGATCACGGCCGCTTCGCGTGTTTCAGGATCGCGCCATGCTGCAAAGGCCGCATTCGAAAACGCGCCGATGAGACCGAGGCCGGCGACGGCCTGCAGGAGAATCGGCGGCGCCATCGAGACGAAGGCGATAATGCCGCCGGCGATCAGGCCGAGCACGATATAGGCCGCACCGCCGACGACCGCCGCCCAATAGCGTCTCGCGGGATCGGGATGGGCGTCTTCGCTGGCGCACATCGCCGCCGTAATCGCCGCCATGTTGACCGGCAGGGCGCCGAAGAAGGCGCAGATGGTGGAGAACACGCCGGTCGAGGCAAACAGCGGCCCAGGCTCCGGCTCGTAGTGATGCGCCTTGAGGATGGCGATGCCCGGAATGTTCTGCGAGGCCATGGTGACGATGAACAACGGCAGCGCGACCGAGACGACACCATGCCAGGTGAAGACCGGCATGACGGGGATCAGGTCCGGATGGATCGCAGCACCGATCCGGGCAAAGGCATCATCCGGCAGGTCGACACCGAAAATCAGCACCAGCACGAATGCGGCGAGTGCTGCAGGCACGGCCCACAGCCGCCATCTCGAGACAACCACCATCCAGGCCAGTACGATCGGCAGGCCGAGGGCGGCATCGAAGGCGACCGCTTTGACCGGCGCGAGGCAGAGCCCGAGAAGGATGCCGGCCAGCATGGCATTGGCGAGCGCGGTCGGGATCAGCCGGATCGCCCGGCCGAGCGGCCGAAACAGTCCCGACAGGGTGATCAGCACGCCGCAGATGACGAAGGCGCCGACAGCCGCCGGAAAGCCACCCTCGATCATGCCGGTCGCGGCCAGCAGCGCACCACCGGGCGTCGACCACGCCATCATGATCGGCATGCGCAGCCGCAGCGAGAAGTAGATAGCCAGTACGGCCTGCGCGAGAGAAAGTGCCAGAAGCGCGCTCGCCTGTTCCGCACCCGTCGCCCCCATCGCCTGCAATCCCTGCAGGATGACGGCAAAGGAACTGATGAAGCCGACGAAGGCCGTCAGCAGCCCCATGGTCAGGGCGGAGGGGGAAAAGTCTTTGAGCATGGATGACTCGGGACAGATTGCGCGAACTTGTCCGTTCGTCAGATCAAACCCGGCGAAGTCTTGCAAGCCGGGGAAAGCCGAAAGCGTTCGCCGGTTCGCGTCTCCCGCTCATCCATGTGGTGAAGAGATCACGCGACCACAAAGGCCGCGTGATCCCGGTGCTATTTAGGAAAGCATTCCGTCATGGGCATGGGCTGCCGAACTTGCGTTCGCCTGCTGCATGTCATCCAGCGAGTAGGCACGGATATAGTCCACCTTCAGCTCCGAGCCGTTGGGCAGGCCGTCGGACGGTGCGCCCGCCATGCCGCCGATCGCAAGGTTGACGATCATGTACATCGGGTCATGCATGTCCGAAGGCGTGTCCGTCTGCGCAACGGCGACGTCGTCGAAATACCAGGTGATATGCTCTTCATCCCAGAGAAGGCCGTAGGTGTGGAAGCCCTCCGTGCTCGCCACGCTGACATCCTGGATGACCGAGGTTTGCTTGCCCGTCTCGTTCGAATGCGCCGACAGGATCAGCGAATTCGGGTTCTGTCCGCGCATTTCGATCACGTCCAGCTCCGGTGGCCAGCTTCCGTCTTCCGGCAGCAGCCAGAAGGCAGGCCACGCGCCCTGATCGTCCGGCATATCGGCGCGGATTTCGAAATAGCCGTAGGTCTGGGCAAAGCTTGCATGCGTCGTCAGCATGCCCGACGTGTAATCGTAGTTTTCAACATGAGATGACAATTCGTCGGGCGTCTGTTCCGCCCTGATCGTCAACACGCCATCGGTTACCGAGAAAGGGTTGGCAGAGGCGGTCGGGCCATATGCCGGATTGACGTACCACTGGTACTCGCCATTGGTATGAAGTGATGCCCCCTTGTCCGGTGCCCACCAGTATTTCGCCTCCCATGTGCCGCTTTCGCCGTCATAGAGCGAGAGCGAGTTGAAATCGTCATTGAATGTCTGGGTGAGATTGGAGCGATCGAGGTTCAGGTCGAACTGCTCGGCGCTCAGATCGTCCTTGGTCGTATTGGCGAGAACGATGCTCTCGCCGTTATCGAAATTGAGCCAGAGGTCGTCGCCCTTCTGGGTCGAGTCGCTGATCAGCTGATCGAAGGTCGTGGCGCCGTATCCGTTCAGGCGGATCGAGTCGTCGGCCCCGAAATCGCGGATCAGATCCGTGCCGTTTCCACTGGTGAAGACGAAGGTGTCGGCACCGCCGCCGCCGATCAGAACGTCGTTACCCGCTCCGCCGTCGATGGTCTGGCTGCCGGCTCCGCCGGTGATGATATTGTCGGTGGAATTGCCGAAGGCAAAGCGACCGTCACCGGTCACCCTGAGATTCTCGAAATTTTCCGGCAGCGTGTAGCTCATCCACGTATCGATCGTGTCGACCCCTGCCCCGGGTGCCTCCACTGCACGGTTGATGCTGGAATAAAGGTAGTAGATATCGTCGCCGGTTCCGCCGGCCATGGTGACGTTGACGCTGCCGTCACCCCAAATGGAATCATTCCCGGCGGTACCGTTCAGTGTCGCCCCGGACCCCGTTGCCGAGAGCCAAGCCGTTGATGCACCGCTATAATAAAGGGGTTGGCCTAACGCATTCAAAATGGAATTCGTCATCGAAATCGCTCCTGTTGCGTGGTCTCCTCCCGATTTTCTCCCGGCGGGAACATGCGGTCGGAATGGGGCGACAATGCAACAAACCGAGACATAATCCGATTTTGATACACCTAATTCGTCTTCGGGGTTAAGTCGGGCTGAAACGATGACCGGCCGCCGTGCCGCAATGAGACGGGCCTCATTGCGGCATTCACCCGCAGGGAGTGGCGGCTCAGCGCTTGGTGGCGACCACCTCGAGGTATTCGCTCGGAACCACCATCGTGCCATCCTTCGCGTGATTGAAACGCGCGATCAGCACCAGCAATTCCCTTTCGAGATCGGCCTGCTTCTCCGGCGCCAGGGCACCGAACGCCTTGTGAACCGGCCCGTACCAGTTGCGGAAAACCTCGACCCAGTGCTCGGGCGAGCGATACCGGAACACGAAAGCCTGGACCTCGATCGCCAAATCCGCTGCCGGCTCGAAAAGATCCTCCAGACGCCCCGGCGTGCCCCACAAGGACGGCGGCTGCAAACCGGCCGGCGGCGGAACATGACGACCGATCGTCTTGAACAACTGCCCGATGAAACTGTCGGGCGTCCAGTTCGCCATGCCGATGCGACCGCCGCTTTTGCAGACCCTGAGCATTTCCGCCGCCGCCTTTTCCTGGTCCGGCGTGAACATAACGCCGAAGGTGGAAACAACGACATCGAATTCCTGATCGCCGAACGGCAAGGCCTCGGCATCCGCCACCTGGAAATCGACGGCGAGCCCTTCCGCCTCAGCACGACGTCTACCCTGCTCCAGCAGGGCCGGCACATAGTCCGTCGACGTCACCCTGCACCAGCGCCGCGCAGCCGCGAGCGTTGCATTGCCGTTTCCGGCGGCGACATCGAGCACCGTCTGGCCGGCCCGCAGGTCAAGCGCCTCGCACAGCCGCTCGCCGACGATCTGCAGCGTCGTACCGACCACCGCGTAATTTCCGGACGCCCAGGCGCCCTGCTGCCGTGTCTTGACGGCAGAAAGATCCACACCGCCGGAAAGCACCGGCTGCGAAGGTGGTGCTGGATTGCCAGAGGATGGGTTGAGATTGGTGTTCTGCATTGTAATCCCTCCACTCGAATGATCGGCCCGCTTGATTTCGGGCAACGAAGGAGAAAATGCAGGAAAGGAGCTCGACCGCTCCAGTGCAGGAAGTGTAGCGGACCCGCTACAGAAACTGGACCGGTCAGCAGCCCGCAAACGAGCTGCGCACCATCCATGCATCGATCCGCGCCGCAATTTCGGGGTCACCGACCAGTGAGATCGTGCCGCGATCGATCTCCGCCTTCAGCCCGGACAGCCCCATCCAGGCGGCAGTCATGGCCTTGAGCTGGGCGGTGATACAGAGGTCGACGTCATATCCGGGGTCTATCAGGCAGAGATCGACGGGCTCTCCTGGCTTGCTGACGATCCAGTAATTGCGCTCCTCGCGCGGCAGTTCCGGATAGCTGAATTCGATGACGCTGCGCTTCCGCTTCGGCAGTCCGGTGGCATCAACCTTGCGGCGCATGTTCCACATCAGCAGACGCGCATCGAGATGTTCGAGCGTCACTTCGGCATCGACATTGCGATGCGCCCAGCGGCCGAGTTCCCTGACGATCGGCGCAAGCTCGTTGGCAATATCGGTTGGCACGTAGGTGATCTCGCCCGTCCGCCCGTTGATGGAGCGGATGACCAGACCGTTCTCTTCCAGCTGCTTCAGCCGCTTCGACATGAGCGTCGGCGACATTCCCGGCACGCCACGCCTGATCTCGTTGAAATGGGTCGATCCTGACCACATCTCTGAGAGCAGCAGCAAGGTCCACCGCGGCTCGATAAGCTCGCAAGCCTTGGCGATCGGGCAGAACTGATTGTAGCCTTCACCCTGCATGACTGCGCCTCCGTCCGGTAAATTATGCGCTCAGGTACAGGCATGGTCTAGTCCATGAATTGTACCGGCACACACGTGAAACAACCGTAGGTGAGCGCCGCACAGATCTCGGCTTAACGTCTCCAACACCTTATTCCTAAAGTATAATTTTAAATGTTATCTGGAATACTGGCCAAGTATCCGATCGGAATATTCTATGGCCTTTTATACGTCTTCCGCAGCACCCGGCGCACCGGCGACCAAGTCGTTCGGCATCAGCTACTTTCTGCCGGCCATCGTGGTGGTGGTGGCCGTGAGCCTTGCCGTCGTTCAGGCTGATCGCGAACAGCATGAGCAATTCCTGTCTGAACAGAGGCTCGTCGCATCCGAAAAACTTGCGCAGGTATCCTCCAGGCTCGAGACGCAGATCCACGGAAACGTCAATCTCGTTCACGGCCTTGTTGCCGCCATCGCCGCCAGCCCGGAGATGAGCCAGCCGCAGTTCGCCGCCCTGTCCGAACGCATATTTTCCGTACCCTCGCAGTTGAGGAACGTAGTTGCCGCGCCCAATCTCGTGGTCCGGCTCATCTATCCTCTCGAAGAGAACAAGGCGCTTATCGGCCATGACTATGCCGCCCATCCCAAGCAGTCGGGTTCGGTCATGGAGGCGATCAAGCGCCGCAAGACAATGATTGCAGGCCCGGTGAAGCTGGATCAGGGCGGCTCCGGACTTCTCGTCCGCTACCCGGTTTTCAAGCTTTCCAACGGGCATTTCTGGGGTATCGTCTCCTCCGTCATTGATGCGGACCGGCTCTATCGCGACAGCAATCTCAATGCCGAGCGCCAGCCGCTCGATATCGCCATATCCCGGCGCCCGACCCCAGAGCCCAAGGACGTCTTTGTCGGCAACCCCGCCGTCTTCTCCGAAGACGCGGTGCATACGCGCATCGAGCTCGGCTACGACACCTGGTATCTCTCGGCCGTTCCCAAGGGCGGCTGGATCGAGACCCCGCCGTCCATCGCGATCTTTCGCCTCTATGCCGCGCTGATCGCCGTCGGCATCGTTGCGCCGATGATATGGGCCGGCCTGCTGATGAAGCAGCGGCACCGCACGCTCGTCACCCTGCAGCAGCGCGAGGAGGAACTCGGAGCGATATCGCACCGCCTCGGCCTTGCTCTGGAAGCATCCGGCATCGGCGTCTGGGAATACGACCCCGATAGCGGCAACCTGCTCTGGGATCGCCGCATGAAAGAAATGTATGGAGCCGAGAAGGATCGCTCCACATTCGGCTTCGATGACTGGAGAAACGCCATCCACCCCGAGGATCTGGAGGCCGCACAGGAAGGCTTCCGCCAGACGCTCGCCGAGGACGTCCCCTACGTCACCCAGTTCCGCGTCGTCTCGAAGGACGGCGACGTTCGCTATATCCGCGCAAATGGCCGGGTCTACCGCTCCGCCAGCCGCCAGATGAAGGTCGTCGGCGCGAACTGGGACGTGACCAACGACATGATGCTGCAATCGGAACTGAGCGAAGCGCGCCAGCGCGCAGAAGAGCAGAACGACCAGTTGCGCGCCACGCGCCGCACCCTGGAGCACCAGTCGCTCCACGACTCTCTGACGGGACTGCCCAACCGCCGTTTTCTCGACCAGTTCATGGATGCCGAGAATACCGAGGATGCCAACCACCGCCTGGCCTTCATCCATGTCGATCTCGATCGCTTCAAGGAGGTCAACGACACGCTTGGCCACGCTGCCGGCGACGAAGTTCTCAGGCAGACGACCGAGCGGCTGCTCAAGCTGATCGGCCACGATGAATTCGCCTCGCGCGTCGGCGGCGACGAATTCGTTGTCGTTACCAGCGGCCCGCAGGCCTGGCGCCGCTCGCGCGAACTCGCGCTCGCGATCGTCCGGTCGCTCGCCAAGCCGATCGAGATCGACGGCCACAAGTGCCGCGTCGGCTGCAGCGCAGGCATCGCCTGCCAGACAGCGGCGACGGAAGACCCGCGCCAACTCCTCGTCAATGCGGACATCGCCCTCTACGAGGCGAAGAAGCGCGGGCGCAACCGCATGGAAGTCTTCTCGGAGGAACTTCGCATGGCGGCGGTACGCCGCAAGAACACATCGGACGAATTCCTGACGGCCCTCGAGCACGACCAGATCGTTCCGTTCTTCCAGCCGCAGTTCGACGCCCTCACGCTCGATATCGTCGGCGTCGAGGCGCTCGCCCGCTGGGAGCATCCCGAGCGGGGCATCCTCGCGCCCGACAAGTTCCTCGATATCGCCGAAAGCCTCAACCGTGCAGCCGATCTCGATGCGATCATGCTGGACAAGGCCTTTTTCCAGTCGAACCGCTGGCAGGCCCTCGGCCTCGACGTGCCGCACCTGTCGGTCAACATCTCGGCGCAACGCCTCAAGGACGGCCGCCTGATGGACAAGCTCGCCGGCATGAACTTCCGGCCGGGCAGTCTCTCCTTCGAACTGCTCGAATCCATTTCCTTCGACGGCAATGACGACGAACTGCGCCTGGCGGCCAGCAGGCTGAAGTCTCTCGGCGTGGACATCGAGATTGACGATTTCGGCACCGGCCATGCGTCAATCGTCAGCCTTCTCGAACTCGGTCCGAAACGCCTGAAGATCGACCGCAAGCTGATCGCGCCGCTGGAAGCCTCCGCCTCGCAGCGCAGGCTGGTCGCTTCCATCATCGAGATCGGCAAGTCCCAGAATATCGAGATCCTCGCCGAAGGCGTCGAAACCCCGGCGCATATCGAGATCCTGCGCAATCTCGGCTGTCACGCGCTGCAGGGTTATGCCTTCGCCAAGCCGATGTCGGCGGAAGCTTTTGTCGACTTTGCCCGCGAATGGCAGAACCGCAACCGGCTGGGCAGCGCAGTCGCATGATTGCCGGCAGCGATTGAAAGCCGAACGAATGCACGCAACGACTTGACCTTGCCCCTGGGTCCGCCCCGATAAGGATGCGGACCATAACCAGCGAGGTGATTCCGTGAGCCCCTATTCCTCAGACCTTACCGCATCGCAGGCCGTGCGCAGGCTCGGCGTCTCCCGCAAGGCCCTCCTCCTTTACGAACGGCACGGACTGATCGAACCGCAGCGCTCGGCTGCCGGCTGGCGGCTTTACGGGCCGGAAGAGATGGCGCGGGCAGCAGCCATCGTGGAATTGCGCAACCTCGGCCTCAGCCTCGCCGAGGTCAAGCGCGTCCTCGGCGGCGAGGTGCAATCGATTGACGCGGCCCTCTCGGCCCATCAGGCAAGGCTCCAGCGGCAGATCGCCGTGGTGTCGGAAAGACTGCGGGCGGTGAACGAGCTTCGAGCCGGCCTGTCCCTCGGACACAAGCCGACGCCCGAGGACCTGGATCGCTGCCTGCGACGGAAACCGAAGATATCCGTTCTCTTCGATCTTCCCTGGCCCTGGGGCGGTGAACGCTTCGAATTCGTCAGCGATGCGACGCTGATCTACATCGTCGGCCCGCTCGGCAGCGGCAAGACCCGCCTCGCCGAGGCCCTGGCCGGCAACATCGCCGATGCGGTCTTTGTTGGCATGAACCGTGAAGGCGCAGACGACCGCAAGCACATGGCTGTCAACAGCGAATTCGCCGGGCGTGTGGAACGGGCCTTGCAGTGGCTGGTCGAGGAAGGCGCAGCCGAAACCCCTGCCCTCTTCGCCCTGATCAATGCCATCGAAAGCGATCCTGAGAGCGTCAAGGTGATCGACATGATCGAGCACGGCCTCGATATGGCCACCCAGCAGGCGGTGGCAGCGTGGCTGAAACGCCCGGACCGGACCCTGCCCACTTTCGCCATGACGCGCTCGTCGGCGATCCTCGATCTTGCTGCGATCGGCCCGCAGGAAGCAGTCCTGTTCTGCCCCGCCAACCACAGTCCGCCTCTCGCCGTGGAGGCTCGCCCCGGCGCCATAGGCTTCGAGGCGGTCGAGACCTGCCTTGCGACACCCGAGGTGCGCGCGCGAACCGCAGGGACAGTCGCCTGGCGGCCAGCAGCCGCCTGACGAAAAAAGCCCTGCCGGCTATGAGCAGGCAGGGCTTCAAGAATGGATCACGAGGCAGAGGCGATCAGATTTCGCTCTGCGACGTCACGATCTTCGACACCAGACCGTAGGAAACGGCATCCTCGGCGGAAAGCCAGTAATCGCGATCGATGTCCTTGGCGATCTTGTCTTCCGACTGGCCGGTGGCCTTGGAGAAGATCTTGATCAGACGCTCGTTCATCTTGATGATTTCGCGGGCCTGGATTTCGATATCCGAAGCCATGCCGCGGGTACCACCGGACGGTTGATGAAGCAGGAAGCGGGTATTCGGAAGCGCCACGCGGCGCTCCTTCGGAGCGGCTGCATAGATCAGAGCACCGGCGGAGGCGACCCAACCGGTCCCGATCATCCAGACCTTTGGCTTGATGAACTTGATCATGTCGTGGATCGAATCACCCGATTCCACGTGACCGCCGGGCGAGTTCACATAGATGCGGATATCGTCATCGCTCGCGGCCGAGAGGGCGACCAGCTGCGTATTGACCTTCTGCGCCAATTCCTGGGTGATCGGCCCGTAGATGAAGATCGAGCGCGACTTGAAAAGATTCGCCTCAGTTTCCTTGCCCAGCGGCAATTCTTTGGTCTTGTCGTCGTTGTCGTCTTCGTCGTTCAGCACAGTCAGTGTCTCCTGCATGGGATTCATATACGGGACATAATGTGTTCGCGGCCGTAAAACAATGGAGACAAGGCCCAAGCCGCACGCTTAGCGGTGACTAAGGTGAATGACGTAGCAACCAACGCCGCCGAAGCGCAATTGCCGTGGACAGATCGGGCCGCCCCATCCTATCATTTCCAATATTTCGACTAAAAAGCAGAATTAGGGGATCCGATGTTCAAGCGCCTTTCTCTCTCAGCCGCCATCTTTGCCGCCGCCGCGGCACCTGCCTTCGCCCATCTCAATCCCGAGGAACACGGCTCGTTCATGGCCGGCTTCTCCCATCCGCTGTTCGGCATGGACCACATCCTGGTCATGGTAGCCGTCGGCCTTTGGGCAGCGCAGGTTGGTCAGGATGGCAGGCGAAGCGCCTTCTGGATCGTCCCTTCCGCCTTTGTCGCGACCATGGCGGTCGGCTTCTCGCTGGCGCTTGCCGGTATCGCGCTGCCCTTCGTCGAGCCGGCAATCCTCGCATCGGTGATAGCGCTTGGCCTTCTCGTGGCCATGGCGGTCCGTCTTCCGACGACCGGTTCTGCGGCAATCGTTGCACTCTTCGCCCTTTTCCACGGTCACGCCCATGGCGGTGAACTCGGCTCCGCCGGAGTGCTGCAGTTCGGCATCGGCTTCGTCGTCGCAACCGCAGTGCTGCATCTCACCGGCATTGCCGCAGGCCTCGGCATTTCCCGTTTCAGCCCCTATATCACCCGCATTCTCGGCGGCATCACAGCCCTGCTCGGCCTGTCGCTGGCCTTCGGCTGAAGCCAGTTACAGATCCGGGCCCATACCCGGGCCCGGCGCGACCGCATTACCGCGAATTAACCTTCCCGCCGTTTGAAAAGCCACCTGGCCCTCCTACCTCCCTGTGTATGGAAACCGCCCCAATGGACACCCAAGGGGCACACAGGGAGGCAGTCATGTCGCCGGAAGAACGCCAGCTTCTCAACGGACTTTTCGAACGCGTCCGCACCGCATCCGCCACGCCGCGGGACAGGGAAGCGGAAGAACTGATCGAGCAGGAAACCCGCCGCCAGCCTTATGCCACCTACTATCTGGCCCAGGCCGTGGCCGTGCAGGAAAAGGGGCTCGAAGCAGCCGCCAACCGCATTCGTGACCTGGAAGACCGTATCCGCGAGCTCGAGGCCGGCGAGAGCGACCACCGCCGCGCCGAACAGGGCGGCGGCTTCCTGAGTTCGATCTTCGGATCGTCCCAATCCCAGCAACGTGCGCCCATGCAGCAGACTTCGGGTCCCTGGAGCAACACGGGCAGACCGTCCAATGATGGCCGTGGCTATGATGACGGCTATCGCACTCCACCGCCCTCCTCCGGCTACCAGCCGTCAGCGGGCCAGCCGTCGGGTCCATGGAGCGGCAACGCCTATCGCGGTCCGTCCGCCGGCAGCAGCTTTCTGACCGGTGCTCTCGGCACTGCCGCGGGCGTCGCGGGCGGCATGCTTCTCGCAAACTCGCTGTCTGGAATTTTCAGCAACCACATGTCGGGCGCAGGCCTTGGCAATCCGCTCGCAGGTGCCGGCGCATTCGGCGCTTCCGAACAGCCCCCCGTCGAGGAGACCGTCGTCAATAACTATTACGGCGACGACGCGATACGCGAGGCGTCGGACAATGGCGACGATGGCAATACCGGCAACGACAACGATGGCTGGCAGCAGGCAGATTACGGCAACAATGACGGCGGTTCAGATCAGTCGGATTTCGGCGGCAACGACGACAGCCTCGACATATGACCAGCACCTGAAACGGCCGCCGGGCGATAATGCCCGCCGGCCCGCGTCGTCGGATTGCATCACGGGCGGCGTCGATACGTGGTCCGCTTGCCGGCGGAGGTGATCATCCAGAAAGTCTTTCCGTTGTCCTCCGTCACGATGCGGTCGCAGCGGTTGCGGCGGCTGTCGAAATGGATGCAGATCCTGCCGTCGGAAATCCTGTAGACGCCCGGATATTTCCCGGCATGGACGTAACGGCCATTCTCCATGTAGCGCATGCGGCCGTTGATGGTATGGCCGACGGCGATCCGCTCGATTTCCGCTTTGGTCGCCGGACGCTCGATGGCATGCGCCAGGCTCCCCGAAAGAAGCGACGCCATCAGGGCGAGCCCTGAAACGCAAATGATCCTCATGCTCTTCCTCCAGCTTTAGATGAAGCTGAAGTAAAGCAGACTATTCATGGGCCGACATAAACCTATGTTGGTGAAGGATGCAGATAATCTGAAAACTAAGCAGTATTGTCGGCGATACTTCGCTTCGGGCGGCCATCACCGGTGGCCGCCTCAATGCTGCGTCGCCGACGAACGGCAGGCCTCTCAGCCTCGGCCGCGATAGGTCGGTACGCCCTGATCGGGCAGCCACACACCGGCCGGCACGTCGCCCGTCTGCCAGAACACGTCGATCGGGATTCCGCCGCGCGGATACCAATAGGCGCCGATCCTCAACCACTTCGGCTGCAGAAGCTCGACGAGCCGCTTGGCGATATAGACCGAGCAGTCCTCGTGGAATGCACCGTGATTGCGGAACGAGGTGAGAAACAGCTTCAGCGACTTCGATTCCACCAGGAAGGCATCCGGGATGTAATCGATCACGATATGCGCGAAGTCCGGCTGGCCGGTCATCGGGCAGAGCGAGGTGAATTCCGGCGCGGTAAAGCGCGTCACGTAATCCATGCCCTGATTGCTGTTCGGCACGCGTTCAAGCACGGCCTCTTCAGGGCTCTTCGGCGCGTCCACCTGCTTTCCGAGCTGCGATAGCCCGCTGACATCCGTCATCGTCATTTTACGCTTCCTTCAACGTCTACTTTCTGTCCATGCGCATGCTCGCCCTCGGGCTCCACATGGATCGCCAATGTGGCGCCGGGAATAACCTCTTTGATCGCATCTTCCAAGCGGTCGCAGATGCCATGCGCCTCGCCGACAGACATCGAAGCCGGCACGACAAGGTGGAAATCGATGAAGGCCGCGGCCCCTGCCCGCCGCGACTTGAGGTCGTGCACGTCGAGCGCGCCGGTGGAATGGGTGGTGATCGCCGCGCGCACCGCCGCCTCCTCGTCCGGCTCCAGCGCCTTGTCCATCAGGCCGCCGAGCGAGTGGGAGATCACCTTGTAGCCCTGCCACAGGATGTTGATCGCCACGAAGATCGCCAGCAGCGGATCGAGGATCGCATAACCGGTGACGACGGCGAGGATAAGACCGACGAACACGCCGGCAGACGTCACGACATCCGACATGATGTGATGCCCGTCGGCCTTCAGTGCCGGAGAGCGGAACTTGGTGCCGGTGCGGATGAGGATCGTCGCCCAGACAGCATTGATGACGCCTGCAACCGCATTGATCGCCAGACCCAGCGCCGGGGCCTCCATTACGGCCGGAGATGCCAATGCGCCCCACGCCTCCTGGATGATCAGGATCGCCGCAACGACGATCAGCACGCCCTCGACGACGGCGGAAATATATTCCGCCTTGTGGTGGCCGAACTGGTGATCGTGGTCGGCCGGGCGCTCAGCATAGCGGATGACGAAATAGGCGATGAACGCGGCCGTCACGTTGACGAAGGATTCCAGTCCGTCGGAGAGCAGTGCCACCGATCCGGTCACCCACCATGCCAGCATCTTCAGGCCCATCACGCCGATCGAGATCGGGATGCCCCAGAATGCCAGCCTGCTGACGATGGACCTGTCCTCTGCGAGAGCGGTATTCACGGATCTTGCCTCTATTTGCGTGTGCGAATGACTTGCAGGAGCGAAGCTCCAAAACGGCGAAACCGCCGCAGCGAGATGGGTCTCGTTGCGGCGGTTTCGATGGGCCGGCTTATCGTTCAGAAGTGAAAATTTGTCAAAGGATGATTTGCCGCATTCCTCTCAATCCACCACGAGCCCGATGCGCTCCTGATCTTTGGACACCAGGATCGTGACGATACGGCCGGAAATGCTGTCGGCGGGGACGAAGCCTTTTGATCCCATCTGATCGGGAAAGCGGCTATCGGCGGAATTGTGACGGTTGTCGCCAAGCACGAAATAGTGCCCCTCGGGGACATGGAACGGACCTGCATTGTCCATGGATGGCTGGGGGTTGCCGCTGATCCCGATATCGTATCGCCGTCCGTCCGGCGCAGCTTCCGTGTAGATGGCGATCTCGCCGGTCAGGACGCTGTCGAACCGGCGCTCGGTCGGCGTCTGCGTCAAAGCTTTCCCGTCGATGAGAACAACCCCCTCGCGAAGTTCCACTGCCTCGCCGGGCATGCCGATGATCCGCTTCACATAGGTTGACGGCTGATTGGAATAAGCCGGCACGGTGTCGAAGGTGACGATGTCGCCGCGTCTCGGTTGCTCCCCGGCGGAATAGCCCTTGCGAACGACGAATTCGCTCTCCTGCAACGTCGGTGCCATCGATGTCGAGGGTTGCCGCAACAACTTGAGCCCACAGAGATCCCGCTTGAACCGAGCCGCATCACAATCCGCAGGCGCCACCTCTGAAAGCCCCGTCGCCGCCCTGTCGGCCGACGACGCAAGACGTTGCGGGTCGCTTTCCCAGGCCCCCGCCTGCGCCAAAAAGAGCGGATAGGCCGGGCGGATGAATTCGGCGAATGCCTTTGCACGCTCCTGATCGACGTCTGCCAAAACAGGAGATGACATCATCAGCATTGCTGCCAGTGAAATACCGCAAACCGGTCTTTTTCTCATTCCCCATCCTCTGCCAGGAGCAACGAATAAATCTCTATCAAAACAATTAGACGAGCCTTATATGATTTAGACCTAATAAGAATCGCGTCACAAGAAACGGGACAGTAAAATAGGGATGGTATCGACATTTCAGTTCTTCATCGAACTCGACAGTGAGACGATGAGACGCATAGACGTCACCCGGGCTGCCGATGGCAGCTACGCCCTGACCACGACCATGCAGTTCGATGCCGGCTGGGAAAAGCCCGAAACCATCCTGAATTTCTCTGAGCGGAAGAAACTGGCGCGCTTTCTTCTGAATGAAGGCGTTCCTGGCGAAGAGATCGATGCCAAGCTAGGCATGTGAGCAAGGGGGGCAGCGCCCCCCAAACCATTTCAAGCCGCCTTTGTCTCGCGCTTGCGTGCCAGATTGGCCACGACATTCTCGATCATCCGCATGCCGGCATCACCACCTAGGGTCATGATCGATTCCGGGTGGAACTGCACGGCCGCGATCGGCTCCTTTGCGTGTTCGATACCCATGATCGTGCCGTCTTCGCTCTCCGCCGTGATGATGAAGTTCGGATCGAGCGTCGCCGGATCGGCAAAGATCGAATGGTAGCGACCGACCGTCACCTCCCTTGCGAGCCCGGAGAAGACGATGCCCGGCTCCAGCACGCGAATGCGTGAAGGCTTGCCGTGCATCGGCAGCGCCAGATGGCGCAGCTCGCCGCCATAGGCCTCGGCCAGCGCCTGCAGGCCGAGGCAGACGCCGAAGATCGGCAGGTTCTTTGCCCGCGCCGCCTTGATCGTCGCCTTGCAGTCGAAATCCTTCGGGTTGCCCGGTCCGGGCGACAGCACGACGAGATCCGGGTCGATCCGGTCGAACACCTCTTCCGGCACCGGCGTGCGAACGGTCGAAACCGTTGCCCCCGTCTGGCGGAAATAGTTGGCAAGCGTGTGGACGAAACTGTCCTCGTGGTCGACGAGCAGGATTTTCACCCCCTCGCCCACCCGCGCGACGTCGCGGGACACCTTGCCCGTATTGCCGGCACGCGCATCGCGGATCGCTGAAATCATGGCCGATGCCTTCAGTTCGGTTTCTGCCTCTTCCTCCTCCGGGTTGCTGTCGTTGAGCAGCGTCGCGCCGGCACGCACCTCGGCAATGCCGTCCTTCACGCGAATGGTACGCAGCGTCAGACCCGTATTCATGTTGCCGTCGAAGCCGACCATGCCGATCGCCCCGCCATACCATGCCCGTGGGCTCTTTTCGTGGTTCTCGATGAAGCGCATTGCCCATAGCTTCGGCGCACCGGTGACCGTCACCGCCCAGGCGTGGGACAGGAAGCCGTCGAACGCGTCCATGTCCGGACGCAGGCGCCCCTCGATATGGTCGACCGTATGGATGAGGCGCGAATACATCTCGATCTGGCGGCGGCCGATCACCTTCACCGAACCCGGCTCGCAGACCCGGCTCTTGTCGTTGCGGTCGACATCCGAACACATGGTGAGCTCGGACTCGTCTTTCTTAGAGTTGAGCAGCTTGAGGATCTGCTCGCTATCGGAAATCGCATCCTCTCCGCGCTTGATCGTGCCCGAGATCGGGCAGGTCTCGATCCTGCGGCCGGATACACGCACGAACATTTCCGGCGACGCGCCGATCAGATATTCCTGGTTTCCGAGATTGATGAAGAAGGAATAGGGCGACGGATTGATCGCCTTCAGCCGCTTGGAAATCTCGGAAGGCTTGCTATCGCAGCGCTCCATGAACTTCTGGCCCGGCACCACTTCGAACAGGTCGCCGCGGCGGAAGCTTTCCTTGGCCTTGGTGACGAGGCTCGCATATTCGCCGGGCTTGTGATCGCCCTTCGGCGGCGTGACGGTCGTGCGACGGAACGGATCGGGCGCCACATCGCCAGACTTGCCCTCGGTCGTCACGCCATCCTTTGCAAAATCATAGCGGTCGACCCAGGCCTTCGCCGCATGGTGGTCGACGACCAGGATTTCGTCCGGCAGGAAAAGCACCATGTCGCGCTGGTCCCCTGGCCGTTCCATCGACAGCTTGATCGCATCGAACTGGAAGGCAAGATCGTAACCGAAGGCGCCGAACAGGCCGATGGCCGAATCCGCATCGGAGTAGAAGAGGTCGACGATCGAGCGCAGCACGGTGAACACCGTCGGCATCTTGGAGCGTTCTTCCTCCGTGAAGACGCGCGACGGCTGGTTGACCGTCAAGTCGAGCCGACGTGCCGTCCGTTCGCCGAGCGTCAGATCCCCGACCGTTGCAAGCCTGTCGGAAACGAACCCGAGCAGGACCTCGCCGCGCTCGTTATAGGCATCGATCCACACCTTGCGGCCATTGCAGGTGATCCCGAGCGGCGGATCGGCGATCGCCGTGTCCCAGCGTGTGTAGCGACCTGGATATTCGTAGTTGGACGAGAAGACGGCGCCGCGGCGCTCATCAAGCCTGTCTACATAGGAGGAGATGGCGGTCGCATATTCCGCCGGCCGGCGGGCGCGGCTGACGGTAATGCCGCCTTTCGTCTCGTAAGTCTCCGATCCGTCGTCGCTGATGATCGTTACCATGGCATGCCTCTCCGGTCTCTCGTCTCCGGCGCAGGCCCGACGTCACGTCGTATCAGCCTGCTCGGGTTGTTCAGTACCCGTTTCCCGCGCCGGCCAACAAAAAAGCCGCCTCGGGTCTCGGGCGGCTTGGTCTCGTCTTGTCGATGGACATGACTGGTCAAGGCCGCGCTAGCGTGCCCACCACCAGTTACCATTGTTGTTCATCGAAATCGTCATGGGCAGAATTGTTAGCGTGGGTCCGTTTCGCGCGCAAGCGCAAAAATACAGTCGACGGATGCGACCAAATCCGGGTCATGCGCGTTGCCTGTCTGGCCGGAGGTCTGAGATCAACCGGCAAAGGGGCATCCAGCCCCGTGGATAGACCAGGAATAGGACAGGACGAAGGATGAAGCGATCCCTTTATCTTCTTGCCTTGGGCATGCCGCTAATGCTCGGCGCAGCGCCTCCGCCAACTCGGCCGATACCGCAGGCCCAGCCCGCTGATGTCGTCGAAATAAACGTCCTCGACCGCTTCCTGCAGGATGCCGGCGTCAGGAAGCGCCCGTCTTCCCAGCGCACCAGAACACGTTCCCAGACCAATCGCGGCGCATTCCCCAAACCACCGGCTCTGGCAAGCGTTCCATTGCCGCTGCCAAAGCCTGCGGAAGACGCGCAAGCTGCATCGCCGGCCACATCGGAAGCCCCCCCGGCGACCGAACAGGCCCAAACCGAGGGCAAGGGCACCGCCGCCCCGACGCCGGAGGAAAAGCCTGCAGCCGCCGCATCCCAAAAGGCGGAAACTGCAAACGAGAAACCGGCCGACACCGAAGCCGCATCGCCGGAAACCGCCCCGCCCCCGGCTGCAAAGCCCGAGACCGCAAAGACCGAGGAGCCCCCTTCTCCATCCGCACAGGCACCGACCGACGAGGCAGCCATCCCTCCCGTCGTCCAGCAGCCTGGCACGGCCACCGAACCGGCGCATTCGGCGGAAGTCCCCAAACCGTTGGCCAAGCCCGAAACGGATGAAGCCAAGACCGGCACCGGGGAGCCAGCAGCAAAGGACACCCAGGAACAAGCCAGGGACGGCGAGACCGCTGCCGACGAGACCAAGCCCGACGGCAAGGCGGCCGAAGAGGGTGAAAAGGCCGAGACCGAGCCACCCCCGCCGCCGCTCGTCGAGGAGAACCCGCAGGAACTGCAGGCCTGCCTCGCCGATCTCAAGGCCATTGGCGCAAAATTCGAAGCCACCGACCCGATCGACGAAGGCAAAGGCTGCGGCATAAAACAGCCGATCGACGTGGCCGAGGTTCTGCCCGGCGTCGACCTCGGCGGCGCGACCATGCGCTGCAAGACCGCGCTCACCATGGCCCATTGGCTGAAGGATACCGTCCAGCCGGCCATGAACATCGCCATGCCCGGCCGCAAGATCGTCCGTCTCATCCCCGGCTCGACCTATCAGTGCCGCCTGAGAAACAACGCCTCGACCGGCAAGATTTCCGAACACGCGCGCGGCAACGCCTTCGACGTCGCGGCCTTCAAGCTCGACAATGGCGAGATGATCACGATGAAGCCGCGCGACGAGGATTCCACGCTCGAAGGCGCCTTCCAGCGCACGGCAACCGCCGGCGCATGCCTGCACTTCACCACCGTGCTCTCGCCCGGCAGTGACGCCGCTCATGAGGATCACCTGCATCTCGATGTGCTCGAACGCAAAAACGGCTATCGCTACTGCCGTTGAATCAATCTCTCAACAGCCTGAATCAGGCTCGCAAGAACAGCACCCAAAGCACTGTTCCATAAAAACAATCCCACGGAGCCGGCCAAAGCTCCGCGGGATCGAACTTCCCGAGAACAATTCCCGGATCAGAAGATCGGCTTGAAGCAGACCTCGACAACCCGGCTTCCATCCGGATCGGTGATACGCAGCAACTGGCAATCGCGAACCTCACGACGCACATAGGTCGCGCGGACCTCGCGATAGTGTCGCGCCTGCGATGGCGCGGAATAGCCGCCGACGAGATCGGCCGACAGAGCCGAAGACTGCGACGAAGCAACGGCGGCGAGCGCAGCCAGTGCAGAAATGATAAGTCGCGTATTTCTGATTTTCGACGTCATGAATTCATCTCCGCGCAAGAAAATCGATAAGAATATCCGGATGGCAATGCTTGCTCATCCTGCGCGGCCTTAATTCCGAAATCAAGTTTAGGTTCCCGACGACCTTAAAAGATCGACAAGACCCGGCCTTGAGCCAGATGATTTATTGCGCAAAAGACCCGTTCAGAGATCCCGAGCCGCTGCGACGCCCGCGACATCCTCGTCGGTCAGCACGATCTCGTATTTCTGGTCCGGATCGAACACCTCGACGCGATTGGCTGTCACCTCGCTGTTTTCCGTCAGCGCTCGCGAAAAAGCCTCGGGCGACCGCTCGTCCTCGACCAGAATGGTGCTTCCGGCCTTCAATGCGACTTCGAGATAGGGCATGGCGGCTCCTTCCTGCGTTCCTGCCTGTGAAACTGAACGCCCGGAGCCGTCATCGGTTGCCTAGAAAAGCCCCTCGATCTGGCCTTCCTCGTTGAGCATGATCCGCTCGGCCGACGGCGAGCGCGGCAGGCCCGGCATGGTCATGATCTCGCCGGTGATCGCGACGATGAAGCCGGCACCGGCCGAAAGCCGCACTTCGCGCACATGAACGACATGCCCTTCCGGCGCGCCGCGCAGGGCGGGATCGGTCGAGAAGGAATATTGCGTCTTGGCGATGCAGACAGGCAGGTTGCCGTAACCCTGCTCCTGCCAGGCCTTCAACTGGTCGCGCACCGCCTTGTCGGCCGTCACTTCGCCGGCATGGTAGATCTTGGACGCGACGATCTCGATCTTTTCCATCAGCGGCGTATCGTCCGGGTAGAGCGGCTGGAAATCGGCCTGCCCGCTGTCGGCAAGTTCGACCACCTTGTAGGCCAGTTCCTCGATGCCGGCGGAGCCCTGCCCCCAGTGGCGGCACACGATCGCATCGGCGCCGTGCCGATCGACATATTCCTTGATCGCAGCAATTTCCGCTTCGGTATCCGAGATGAAATGGTTGATGGCGACGACGACCGGCACGCCGAACTTGCGCACATTGGCGACATGGCGCCCGAGATTGGAGCACCCCCGAACAAGCGCCTCTACGTTCTCGGCCGAAAGGTCTTCCTTCTTCACGCCGCCATTCATCTTCAGCGCCCGGATGGTCGCGACGATGACGGCTGCGTCAGGCTTCAATCCAGCCTGGCGGCACTTGATGTCGAAGAATTTTTCCGCGCCGAGATCGGCACCGAAACCGGCTTCGGTGACGACATAGTCACCGAGCTTCAGCGCAGCCTTGGTGGCGATCACCGAGTTGCAGCCATGGGCGATATTGGCAAAAGGCCCGCCATGCACCAGCGCCGGATTGTTTTCCAGCGTCTGCACCAGGTTCGGCTGCATCGCATCCTTGAGCAGAACCGCCATCGCCTTGTCGGCCTTGAGGTCCCGCGCATAGACCGGCGAGCGGTCGAAACGGTAGCCGATGACGATTTCGCCGAGACGGCGCTCAAGGTCGGCGAGATTTTCGGCAAGGCAGAGGATCGCCATGACTTCCGACGCTACCGTGATGTCGAAACCGCCCTCGCGTGGAAAACCGTTCTTGGCGCCGCCGAGCGAAGCCACGATCTCGCGCAGCGCCCGGTCATTCATGTCCATCACCCGCCGCCAGGTCACGCGGCGGATGTCGATATCCAGCTCGTTGCCCCAATAGACATGGTTGTCGATCATCGCCGACAGAAGATTGTGCGCCGAGGTGATCGCATGGAAATCGCCGGTGAAATGGAGGTTGATATCCTCCATCGGCACGACCTGCGCATAACCGCCGCCGGCCGCCCCGCCCTTGACGCCGAAGCATGGCCCGAGCGAAGGCTCGCGCACGCAGATGACGGCATTCTTGCCGATACGGTTCAAACCGTCTCCGAGACCGACCGTGGTCGTCGTCTTCCCCTCGCCCGCCGGCGTCGGGTTGATCGCGGTGACAAGGATCAGCTTGCCGTTTTCGCGCCCTTCGAGCGAAGCAATGAAGCGCTCGCCGATCTTCGCCTTGTCGTGGCCGTAGGGGATGAGGTCACCGGACGGAATGCCCAGCCGGTCACCGATCTCGCCGATCGGCTTCTTCACCGATGCGCGGGCGATCTCGATATCCGATTTCACGGTCGCCATGCTTTGTCCTTCCGGTCTTGCTGTCATCTCGGTTTCTGTGCCCGCATCGATAGCCAAGCCGGACCAATCCGCAAAGGGGCTGCGGTCACATCTTCACAGGCAAGGCCGAAAAAATAGCGGCATTGGCAGGAAAACAACGTCTCGCAAAAACTTGAGTTTTCCGCTCAGATTCAAACTTGACTCTTTTTGTGCAGATTTCTAACACATTGGCGGGGCTTCTGCTTCGGCGGAAATCAAACAACAATTCTGAGCTCCCCATGCGCTCGCAGGTCGCGGCGCGTGGCGGTCGCGCATGCCATTTTGAGGGGTCTTATATGGGGTCTAGTACATTTAGCCGACGGCATCTTTTTGCTGGCTCGGCTCTTTTCGTCGTGCTTTCGTCTGCGCCACTGGCCCATGCTCAGGACGCCACGACGGCCACCGGCCAGCAGGCCGAAACGCAGGAACAGACATCGACCGATCTCCAGCCGATCGTGCTGCGCGGCGGTCGCGTCGGACAGGCTCCCGCCTCGCCGCTGACCCAAACGACCGAGCGCTCGGTCATCCAGAACCGCATGGTCACCGACTTCAAGGATTTTGCCCGCCGCGTCGACGCTGGCGTCAACTTCAACAGCACCAATCAGAGCATCAACATCCGCGGCCTGCAGGATGACCGTGTCCTGACGACGATCGACGGCATCCGCCAGCCCTGGCTGTCCGACCCGCGCGGCGTCCAGGGCGGCGTCACCGCCTTCGATTTCGACAGCCTGTCCTCCGTCGACATCACCAAGGGCGCCGATTCCAGCCGCTTCGGCTCGGGCGCGCTCGGCGGTGCGGTCGAACTGAAGACCCTGAACCCGGAAGACATCATCGAAGAAGGCAAGAACTTCGGCGCGCTGACCAAGAGCACCTATGACAGCACCGACGACAGCTTCGGCAACAATGCAGCCATCGCCGGTCGTTCGGGCGATACCTGGTTGCTGGTCCAAGGCAGCTTTAAAAAAGGCCATGAGACAGACAACCGAGGAAGTGTCGGCGGATATGACGACACCCGTTCGGAAGCCAATCCTGCCGATTTCTGGCAGCGAAATCTGCTCGTAAAGTTTCATCAGTATCTCGAGGGCGGCCATCGGTTCGGCCTGACAGGCGAGCTTTTCAACCGCGAAAAGGACACCGACAACTTCCGCGGTACCGATCCGGCCACTTATCAGGCTGGCACGCTTCGGAGCGGAGAGGACGTAGATCGCAAGCGCATTTCCGGTTCCTACGATTTCATCTCGCGGGGCGGCGACGACATCGTCGATCAAGCGAATGTCACGGTCTATTGGCAGAAGGAACAACTGCGCAATACGACCGATGGCATTCGTCTCAGGGACTCACGCGCCTTCATTCCGGGCGACCCCTTCTACTACGGCTTCCCCGAGGGTGAATTCAGACGGGACAACAGGCTGCAGCAGACGTCTTACGGCATCACCGGTACGGCCTCCAAGGACGCAACGCTCGGCGGGCTCGACCATAGCTTCCGTTTCGGCGGCGAACTCTATTGGACAAAGACGCATCAGTATTCCGCCGGGGTCGACAATTGCCCGGATGTTGACTGGACGACGATTGCAGATCCCTTTGGCCCGCAATCTTGCCGTTTCCTCCATTCAAATTCTTCCGACATGGCTGACGTCGATGGCGTGACCTTCGGCGCCTTTGTCGAAGATGACATCAAGTTCTTCGAAGATCGCCTGACCATTACGCCCGGCCTGCGTATGGACTGGTACGACTACGACCCGAAGTCCACGGCAGCGTATGAGGCAAGCCCGAATTATGACCCGGCCTACCTCCGGTCGTCGAGCGATTTCGGCCTATCCCCGAAGCTGCGCGCAGCCTGGAAGGCAACGCAGGAACTCGAACTCTTTGCCCAGTACACCCGTGGTTTCCGTGCTCCGAGCGTGCTCGAGCTCTACCAGAACTACGGCGCGCCGGGTTCCTACGCTCGTATTGGGAACCCGGACCTCGAAACGGAAACCAGCAACGGCTTCGAGATCGGCGCCAAGTATCAGGCCACCGACTACGCTCTGCGCGCGACGGTGTTCAACAACTACTACCGCAACTTCATCGACACGGTCGCGCTTGACGATCCGACCGGTGACTATCCTCTCGGCATCAGCGGCTACGAAAACCTTAACAAGGTGCACATCTATGGCATCGAACTCGGCGGCGAATGGCAATTCCACGAAAACTGGCGCACCTGGGGTTCGTTTGCCTGGACCTATGGCAAGGACACTGAAAACGACGCCTATCTAAACTCGGTCGCACCGTTGCGCGCCATTGTCGGCCTCGGTTATTCGACCGAAACCTGGGGGTCGGATGTCTCCCTCACTCTGGCATCATCCCGCAACAAGGTCAGCGGAGGCGGCTTCAAGGCTCCCGGCTACGGGCTTGTCGATGCGACCGTCTGGTGGACGCCTGACAAGGTCGGCGAGCTTGATCTCTCGGGCTTGAAGGTTCAGGCCGGCGTGTTCAACGTTTTCGACAAGAAGTATTGGGACGCGGTAAGCGTGCCGGAATCGGTCAGCGGCAATAGTGATTACTTCACCGAACCCGGCCGCACGTTCAAAGTCTCGATCACCAAGAAGTTCTGACACTTTCCCTGCCCAAGACCGAAACGCCGCATCCGCGAGGATGCGGCGTTTCGCATTTTCGAACTGTCTTGCGGAGTCTGAACTCTGCCTTTATGGGCAGGATGGGAGAGATCGAACCGGAGACCGAACCGAATGAAATCGCTGGAATTGCTGGTCGAAAAGATCATCCTCTCGAGCCGCTGGATCCTCGTTGTCTTTTACATGGGTCTCGTTGCTGCACTGGGCATCTACGCGCTCTCCTTCATCGCGAAATTCTGGAAGATCGCCAAGGAAGTCTTCACCCTCGGCGAAGCCGAAATGATCCTTGCCATGCTCGGCCTGATCGATGCGGCTCTTGTCGCAAGCCTGATCCTCATGGTGATGATCTCCGGCTACGAGAATTTCGTCAGCCGCTTCGATGAAGCCGAAGCCGATGTCTCCTTCCTCGGCAAGCTCGATGCTGGCAGCCTGAAGATCAAGGTCGCGTCGTCGATCGTCGCCATCTCGTCGATCCATCTCCTGCAGATCTTCCTCAATGCCAGCCAGTACAGCAACGTCCACCTGATGTGGTACACGATCCTCCACCTCACCTTCGTCGTATCCGCCGTCATGCTGGGCTGGCTGGAGCGCATCATGGCCGCGACCAAGGCGGACAAGGCCGAGGCGAGCAAGGAAGACGGCCACGAGGTGAAGCTCTGACACAGCATATCTGCGGTTGTCCGCAATGTTTCCGCCTCGAACTAAAGTAGAGCGAACAACAGCAGAATGAACATTTTCACATAATTGATTGGTAATGGATGTCGGTTACCAGTGTAGCCCATGCACTGGAGCGAGACATGACTGTTGGCAGGGACAATCTGCTCATGGCCGATGGGCCGGGCAATCGCCACGCGAACGAAATCCTTCTTATCGAGGATTCCGTGGCGCTCTCGACCCTGCTGACCCAAAGACTGGAAGAGGAAACCGGAGCTGCCGTGACCCGTTGCGGCAGCATGGCGGCGGCCCGCGGCAAGCTGCAGGAACGCAGCTTCATGCTGGCACTCTCCGGCCTCAACCTTCCGGATGCCCCGAACGGCGAAATTCTCAACCTTCTCGACGAAGCCGGCGTTGCGACCATCGTCTTCACCGCCCGGTTCGACGTGAACGCGCGGGAAAAATACGCCGAGAAGAAGATCATTGACTATATCGTCAAGGACGGCAGCCGCACGGTCGATACGGTTGTTAACACCGTCCGCCGTTTCTGCACCAACAATGCCTACCGAATTCTCGTCGTTGACGATGTCCGCACCGCCCGTTCGGGCCTGACCGACATTCTCAATCGCCAGAATTTTCAGGTCCTGGAAGCCCATTCCGGCAGGCAGGCGCTCGAGATCCTGGCCGGAGATGACACGATCGAGCTCGTCATCACCGACTATCACATGCCCGACATGGACGGTTACGAGCTGACCCGTCGTATTCGCGAAACCCGTGGCTCCGAGGAGATCCGCATCATCGGCGTCTCGTCCTCCTCCGACCGCCTGCTGTCTGCAAGCTTCCTGAAAGCCGGCGCCTCGGACTTCATCTACCGCCCCTTCGTGCCGGAAGAACTGCAGTGTCGGATCGACAACAATATCGAGACGCTGACCCAGCTGAAGCACCTGCGCCGCCTGGCGGAACGCGATCATCTGACCGGACTGGCAAACCGTCGGCACTTTTTCGACCGCATGCGCAATCTCGGTGCAGACGCGCTATCCGGCTCCATTGCCCTGCTCGACATCGATCACTTCAAGAACGTCAATGACAGCTACGGCCATGATGTCGGCGACCGCGTGCTGGTCACCCTGGCGACCGTGATGGAGAAGATGTGCGCAGCCGGCCGGCATATTCCCGCGCGACTCGGCGGCGAAGAGTTCGCAATATTCCTCAACAAGGCCGACGCCTTCCAGAGCCATTCCTTCTGCGAAGAGTTGCGCAGGGCGATCGAGGAGGCCAACGTGCCGACCGGAAACAGCAAAATATCCGTCACGGTTTCGATCGGTGTTGTCGAGATCGAGCCCGGCGAGACTTTCAGCAATCAGATGAACGCCGCCGACCAGCTTCTCTATCTGGCCAAGGCCAACGGCCGAAACCGCGTCTATTCCTCGCTGACGCTTCCCGAAGCCATGCGCTCGGCGGCGCCTTCCGTGTAAAGACATAAGTCAGCTGTCGAAGCTTCGACGGGATCATCTACCCGCAAAAGTATATTTCGATTGTATTTATTGAAATAAATATTACCATAGGTTGCCGATTAAACAATAGCTGACGGGGGTAATGTTGCGTAGCTTGGGCGTGGCATCAATAATCGCGTCTTGCTTTATCGTTCCGCCAGTTCTGGCGGCTGACTGGTCATTTTACACGCCAGAGAACGGCGTCGTAGATTTAAACACAGTTAATGGCGCCGTGAGTGGGACATATAGCGGCTTCACGAAGCAAGGCGCTCGCTTTCAAGTCCCGATTGTCGGAGAAAATACAACTGACGGAATACTCCAACTGGATTTCGATTTTGGCGGTCATAAGCGATCGGTCGAACTGAGAAAGACAGGCGCCTACGATGGCTACCGTACTTGGGTAGTTACATCCGGAGCGATGCCCAGCGGCGAGACCGAAATGTCGGCGCCGATCTTTGTGGAAACCGACAGCGCTGCAGACCTCACCCGTAGGTGGGAGCAAGCGCGTCAAGCGAGCTACCCGTTCGAAAAGTATCAGGTCTACCTTCGGGAAAAAGCCGACCTATTAAAAGAAGCTTTTGGCGAAGCGTACTCGGCCGAAGCATTCAGCACAACGGTTGGGGTTATTGATCACCGCCGCAATTACTCTCGCTGGCAGGTCGCCGCTAAACTGGCGCTAGATAAGACTGCAGGCATCAAGACACTTGGAACAGCGAGCGATATCGCAATGATTTCCGTACCCGATACGCTTCTGACCAACGGACTAACCCCGACCATCTTTCGGAACAGCGGCCTCCCAATGGAGCCGCCGCCATCGATATTTCCGCAATCAACGAAAACTGCTCGCATTCCCGTCAGCAATGTCTTTCATACGCTTTACAGCAATGGCGTCCTCGGTCCTGGAGACACCAACGAATTTATGTCGTTGTTCGTAGGTCGCGATTGTAAGATGCACCCGCCAAGATCGACCGTCGTTGCAGCCACCTGCACCTATCACTCAGATACATTCAAATACTCTCGCAACGAGCACCTCTGGATTAAGACAATGGTCAGCTTCCGTCTTGGCCCGTCCCTGCAAAATAATAAGCTGCAAGTCGTCTACATCGAAAGCGATACCTTGGCCGCGTCTGGAGCAAGCGATGACAGCCCAATGGCCGATAGGTATAATTCGGAATACGTCACATCGCCGACGGCAACATTCTGCATAAGCGCATTCGAGAGAGAGATTAATTCCAATATTGTTCTCAAATATCCAACAACAACCATGGAGGAATAAATGCCTAGGGGATACTTAGTCATATTTACCGCGCTAATAATCCTTTTTGGCCACATTGGATTTTCTGCTTATATATTCGCGGGAAGCAACAGGCTCACTTACGATGAGCGTATAGACACGATGCTCGTGATAGCTCCGCTGACGGCGGCCTATTTCATGAGCGTCACTATTTTTGTCATAAAGAACCAAAGAAATGAAATCGTGGTAAAAAGCGATCAGGCCAATCTCTTATTCTACATATTTTCCGTAGTGATTGTACTCGTCTTCATTATATCCATATTTTGGCTGCTGCGCTCATATGAAGACGGATCCATCTCGTCAATTACCAGTCTCAAGCGAGGCATCGGCGCTGTCGAAACGATTGTTGGCGCAGGCTTCGCGCTTATAATGGAGACACTCTTCGGCGCTGTAGAGCGAAAAAACGAGCCGAGGTGAACCACCAACTCAGCTATTCGTTCTCGGCTAGCAGCAACTAACGATTTTGCACGTCAAAGGCTCCATTGGAGCCTTTTGCCCGCAAGCCGTCGCGCCTCACCCCTCCCCGATCGCGATCAGGCTGGCGTTGCCGCCGGCAGCGGCCGTGTTGACGGAAACCACCTGCTCTTCGGCAAAGCGCATCAGATAGGCCGGGCCACCCGCCTTGAAGCCGGTGCCGGAGAGCTTGGAGCCGCCGAAGGGCTGGGTGCCGACCACGGCGCCGATCATGTTGCGGTTGACATAGACATTGCCGACGTCGAGCGCTTCCGACAACTTGCGGATCGTCGCCTCGATGCGGCTGTGGATGCCGAGCGTCAGGCCGTAGCCGGTCGCCTCCACCGCCTCGATCACCTTGTCGAGATCCTTTGCCTTCCAGCGCACCACATGCAGAACCGGGCCGAACACTTCCTTGGTCAGTGCTGCGGCGCTGTCGAGTTCGATGATATGAGGCGCGAAGAAATTGCCTGTTGCTGGCGCCTTGCCGGCATAGCGCACCTTCTGCTTGGCACCCATCTCGGCAACATGGCCGGACAGCATCTTCGTCTGGTTCTCGTCGATGATCGGACCGACATCGGTATTGGCGAGCATAGGGTCGCCGAGATTGAGTTCGGCGGCAGCCCCCTCGATCATCTTCAGCATGCCGTCGGCAATGTCTTCCTGCAGGAACAGAAGGCGCAGCGCCGAGCAGCGCTGGCCGGCCGAACGGAAAGCCGACATGACCACGTCGTCCGCCACCTGCTCACCAAGCGCGGTCGCATCGACGATCATCGCGTTGATACCGCCGGTCTCGGCGATCAACGGCACGATCGGGCCATCCTTGGCGGCAAGCGTCCGGTTGATCGCCCAGGCGGTCTTCGTCGAGCCGGTAAAGGCGACGCCTGCGAGTTTCGGATGCGCTGTGATGGCAGAGCCGATTTCTGGCCCGCCCGGCAGGAAGGCCAAAGCTTCAACAGGAATGCCCGCCTGATGCAGCAGCTTGATTGCTTCAAAGGCGACCAGCGGCGTCTGCGGCGCGGGCTTGGCGATAACGGTATTGCCGGCAACCAGGGCCGCCGAAACCTGCCCGAGGAAAATCGCCAGCGGGAAGTTCCACGGCGAGATGCAGGCAAACACGCCGCGGCCTCGCCACAGGTGTCGATTGTCCTCACCGGTCGGACCCGGCATCAGCGTCGGGGTTGCGAACAGCTCGCGGCCCTTGTCGGCGTAATAGCGAAGGAAATCGACTGCTTCGCGAATTTCGGCAACGCCGTCATCCAGCGTCTTGCCGGCCTCCTGTGCAAGCAGCGCCAGCAGGCCGTCGCGATTGTCTTCCAGAAGCCCTGCAGCGCGCTCCAGGCAGGCCGCGCGTACTTCCACCGGCTGGCGCGCCCAGCCCTTGAATGCCTTGGAGGCGGCATCGAAAGCGACGCCGACATCCGTCACACTCGCGTCCTGAACCGTGCCGACGACCTTCTGCCGGTCGGAAGGCGAGCGCACCGGCTTGGCTTCCGCCTTGGACATCAGGCCTGCGACCAACGGACCGGCCTTGATCTCGCCGAGCGGCCGCTCAAGCGTCGCCATCAGCCGTTCAAGGTTTTCGCGATGGCCGAATTCGAACCCGGCGCTGTTCTTGCGGCGACCATAAAGTTCCGACGGCAGCGGGATCTGCTTGTGGCGGGCGCTCGCGCCATCATCCAGGCCAAGGCGCTGGGCGGGGCGCTCGAGCAGCTTCTCGACCGGGATCTGCTTGTCACCGGCAACCGCCACGAAGGACGAGTTCGCACCGTTCTCCAAGAGGCGACGAACGAGATAAGCGAGCAGGTCGCGATAACCGCCGACCGGCGCATAGATGCGGCAGGCAATGCGGTCGTTGCTTTCCAGCAGGTCATCGTAGAGAGCCTCGCCCATGCCGTGCAGGCGCTGGAATTCGAAGCCGCTTCGATCCGGGCCGGCCAGCTCCAGAATGGTCGCGACGGTCAGCGCATTATGGGTGGCGAATTGCGGGAAGATGCGGGCACGTTTCGACAGCATCTGCTGGGCGCAGGCGAGATAGGCCTGGTCGGTGGCGGGCTTGCGGGTCCAGACCGGATAATCTTCGAGCCCGCGCTCCTGCGTGCGCTTCACTTCGGTATCCCAGTAAGCGCCCTTGACGAGACGCACCATCATCCGGCGGCCATAGGTGGAGCAGAGATTGTCGATATAGTCGATCACCTGAGGCGCGCGCTTCTGGTAGGCCTGGATGGCAAGCCCGAACCCGTCCCAGCCGGCGAGCGACGGATCGGAGAAGACGGCGGCGATCACGTCAAGCGACAGTTCCAGCCGGTCGGCCTCTTCCGCATCGACGGTGAAATTCAGCTGATGTTCCTTGGCCATGCGGGCAAGATCGAGAAGATCCGGCACCAGTTCGCGCATCACCCGGTCGCGATGGGTGGCGAGATAGCGCGGATGCAGCGCCGAAAGCTTGACCGAAATGCCCATGCGGTCGGGCAGTTCCTTGCCCTTGCCCTTCTTGGCCATGAAGGTGCCGATCGACTGGATCGCGTCCGCATAGGAGCGGAAATAGCGCTTGGCGTCTTCCGCCGTGCGGGCGCCCTCGCCCAGCATGTCGAAGGAATGACGATAGCCGCGCTCCTCGCTCTTGGCCGCGCGGCCGAGCGCATCCTTCATCGTCTCGCCGAGCACGAAGTGATGGCCGAGGAAACGCATTGCCTGCTTGGTCGCGCTACGCACGGTCGGTAGGCCGACGCGCTTGACGAGACCGCGCAGGACACCTTCCGGCGTCTCGCCGGGACCGATGACGCGGGCGGAGACGGCAAGCGCCCAGGCGGAAGCCGAAACGAACCAGCTTTCGCCGGTGGCCTCATGGGTGCTCCAGCCGCCCTGACGCAGCTTGTCCTCGATCAGCCTGTCCTGGGTAATGGAATCGGGAACCCGCAGCAGTGCTTCGGCCAGCACCATAAGCGCCAGCCCCTCGCGGGTGGAAAGCCCGTATTCGCGCAAAAAGTCCTCGACGCCGCCGACCTTGCCCGAACCGTCGCGGATGGCATTGATCATCCGCCTTGCGCGCTGGTCGATCGCCGCGTCCTGGGCGGCGGTAAAGCTGGTGCGGGCGGCGAACTGGCGGATCAGCCGATCGTCGTCACCTGCATAGGGGGCATTGAACAGCGCAAAGGTCTCGGTCACGTTTCTCGACTCCATGGGGATTTCCCGTCTCATCGCCTAACTAGCGATAAATTGCTGGCGCTTCCCTCCGATTTTGCCGATGATAGCGGTGAATTTCACCGTCATAACGACATTTACTAGGGACAACATGAAGGATCTCGACCGTCTCGACCGCAAGATACTCCGGCTGCTGCAGAAAGAGGGCCGCCTGACGAATACCGAACTGGCCGAAAGGGTCAGCCTGTCACCCACCGCCACCGCCGAACGCGTCAAGCGATTGACGCGGGAAGGTTACATCACGGGCTACGGCGCGCAACTCTCCCCTGCCAAGCTCGGTCGCAATCTTCTGGTCTTCGTCCAGGTCAAGCTGGATCGCACGACGCCGGACGTCTTCGATGCATTTGCGGCCGCGGTAAAGCGCAGTGACGACGTGATGGAGTGCCACATGGTGGCGGGCGGGTTCGACTATCTCGTCAAGGCGCGGGTATCTGGAATGGACGCCTACCGGCAGTTTCTATCGGAGGTAATTCTTCCACTTCCGGGTGTAAGGGAGACACATACCTACGCCGTCATGGAGGAAGTGAAGTCGGCTGGGCATATTCCTGTATGATTGACATTTGCCCACAACCCACTGATATTAAATAATTAATGTGAGTAGATATCAGAAATGTTGCATCGATAACCGTTCGTGTACTAATTTCTGCTGGCTATTCAAACTAATTAGTATATTTATTAACAATAACATAGCTCCTCGAAACGACGAACTGATGATCACTCTCGAACGGCAATCGGTGCTGAGCAGCGAGATCTCCGCTGTCCATTCACAGGAAGGCTTGTTTCTTGCCCTGAGGCGTGTGACGCACGAATTTAGTCTGCGGCATGTAACTTTGCTTTCCCTTCACAATCCGGACGAAGAATTTCTTTCGCGGATGGTGGTGGAGACCAGTGTTCCGGAAACCTTTCACCAGGAATTCGATCGCAAGCGGCTCCTGAAGAAGTGCCCGATCGCGCCGATCATCCTCAATTCGAAACTGCCCTTCTGTTGGTCGATCAACGACACGATCCAGACCCGCGGTTTCGAACTCGATCCGGCGATTGAGGAATTGCAGCGCCGCTACGACCTCATCACCAGCGTTGCGATGACCCTGTTCTCGCTGGACGGCGGCCGCTTCATCATGCGTTTCGACGGCACGCGCCACCGCCTGACCCAGGTGGAGCTGAACGAGATCGGCATGATCATGCTGCATGCGTTCGACGTCTATGACCGGATCAAGCGCTGCGAGCGAAAGGCCGCTCCGGCGCTCCTGACGACCCGTGAACTGGAGGTCGTACGATGGACCGCCCAGGGCAAGACCTCGGCCGAAATCGGCCAGATCCTGTCCCTGTCCGACCACACCGTAAATGCCTACATGACCAATGCGATCAAGAAACTCGATTGCGTGAATCGCACCCAGTTGGTAGCTAAGGCGTTGAGGTTGAGGCTGATCGCCTAGTTTGTGAAGGGGGTCTCACCGGCGGCAGGAGACCCTGGATTGGCGTCCTGGATCGAACATTCTCGCAAACCGTACGAAGCGCAGCATCGTATGGTTGGATTGAGCGACGGCGAAGTCCTGGAACTGGTTTCGTCATTCCGTCTCTGCGGCTTCTGGCGCTTTGACATAGACAGCGGTCATTTCTTCGGCAGTCCAGACTATGCCCGCATCTTCGGCATGCCCCACACGACAGGGCCGATCAACCTCGTCAAGCTCAGCTCCCTCATCCATCCCGACGACTTGTCGGCGATGATGGAGACCTTCGAGCGTGCCAGCGCCGCGCGCCTCACCTATCACAATCTCTACCGGGTCAAGACCGACGCCGAGAGCTACAGATATGTCCGCAGCGTCGGCAAGTTCCGCCCCGCGGCGGAGGGCGGCGGCAAGGGCGACGTCATCGGCATGACCTACGAGCTGTTTCCCCAGGAAACCACCATTGGCTTCATTCCCGGGGAAGACGCCCACGAGGGCTGAAGCCTTTCCTGGTTAGCGGTCCAGCACCGAGCGGATTTCCACGAGGTTGGAGCGTATCCGCAGGGTGTAGAAACCCATCACCGCGAGGTGTGTCGGCATGATCCAGCCATCTTCCGCTCCATTGGAAATGATCGCCGGCTGGATGCGCAGCGCCGCCTGCATCTGCTTCAGCGTATCGCCCCAGAGCGTGGAAAGATTGCGCTCGCGGATGACCTGCGAGAAGTCGGCACCGGCGCCCGAAAGGAGCGCGTAGTAGCCGTAGATCTGTCCATAGGCGAACCAGAAGCGGTCGTCTGCCCGGGTATCGAACCATCCGCCGTTATAGTTTTCCGAACGCTCCCTGAGGATTGCCGATGTGCCGCCTAGATCGTTGGCGACCCGGTCGAGGAACTGCACGAGATTGTCGGCGCGGCTGTCGAACATCGTCGAGCAGTTGCCGAGTTCGACGTTGAACTTGCGCAGGCTGTCGATTGCCGCGCGATAGTAGCTCGGCGTCGGGGTCTTCGGCCCGAACGGGCTGAGACCGAAATACCAGGAATATTCGTCGAACTGCAGGTTGCTGCGCGCGTCCTGGAGATTGTTGTTGACGCCCGACGTGCCCCTCACCCGGGCAAGCGTGTCGACCAGTTCCACCGACGTGCGGCGGACTGCCTGGTTCACGCCGCGCTGGAAAGACGCCTTGTTGTCGAGAAACGGCGTATCGTCCCAGTCCATGCCGAAGAAGCCGAGGCGATAAAGCAGCATGGAGGAAATCCACGCATTCTGGTTAACGTTCATGTCGGTCAGGTCGACGGCCGCGTCTGCGATCGCAGAAGTCTGGCACTGTTTGGGAACAGTCGAGGTCGCCGCGGCATCGGCCTGAACCTCGGGCCCGGCGGCGGGCAGCTCCTGGCCTGCCGGAATGTTTCTCTCGCTCCAGCGATAGCTGTCGACGAAGTTGGGATTAAAGCCGCTCCAAACCTGCGTCTGCCAGATGAAATAGCCGTAAAGCCCGACCAGGAGGACGAGGAACGCGGCGATCGGCGCCTTTACCCAAAGGTGTCGGCCCCGGTACCAGCCATGGGCTGCCATGAACGGCCAGACCAGCCACGCAATCAACAACCGGATCCCGCGCCCTATGATGGACACGATCCCTCGAAGAAATCCGGTGATCTGGTCGAGCATTAGTCCTCCTGGAACCTATCAACAATCATGACCGCTGACATATGTCCTCGGACCCGCTTGTACAACAGCACGGCGTCTCAACCGTGTCCGCGAGGCGAAAACCGTTCCTCGAACGCGCGATCCGCGGCATGACGTGCAGGCGCAAGGCGCCCGCCGGGCAGGATGCCGTCTGCGAGCCGAGCGACCGACGCACTGAAATGAGGATAGGCTTCCGGCCCCGGCAGCGCCTCGCGCACGATCCCCATGTCGGTCAGGATATTGTAGACCTCCAGCGCATGCTCGAGATCGAAAGTCAGCTTGTGCAGCAGAACGATATGATCGGCGATTGCCGCATTGAGTGCGTCGACGAAAGCCGAGAATGACATGGCCGCCCTGTCCATCGCCTGCGCCCTCTCGATATCCGAATGACGCGGCAATTCTTCCTCGCCGCTGCCGGCCTCCTGCTCGCGAGCGCGGGAATAGAGCGTTGAAAGCGCGGCTTCGGCAGTATCACGCTGACCCCTCACCATGTCGCGATGGGTCTCGATGATGCCTGTCAGCCGGTCGCAGCGGCCGAGCGCCACCAACAGTCCCTGCCCCTTGGTTGATCTGCCGGAGCGCCCCGCAATCCGGCGCCGCATCAGTCGTTTCGAGATATGCCCGATCCACCGGTCGCTGCGCTGCGGCTCATCCTGACCGTCAAGCGCGGCCCTGGCCCCATCGACAGCCGCCGCGATTTCGCCGAGCTGCCCGGCCAGCATGGCATGGGCGACTTCCTGGCGGGCGATCACTGCATCGCAGGTGCGGTCGAAGTCGGCGATAGTGACCACGTCAGGAGGAATTCTGGAGCTTGCGACCAGCACGACGCGCTCGACAAGCCCGTTGGCCATCTCGCCGATCGCCTTCAACTCGGCGCATGTCTGCGCCATCGCCTCTTCAAACGATCCGGATCCTTCAATCCCCTGCATGCGTGCCCCCTCGAACCTGCGCCAGGCCGCCCCCGGCCTTCACGTCGCCGGACGAAAATAGGGCCGCCACGCGATTTGGCGATGGCAGCCCTGCTTGCAGATGCAGAAATCCGTAAATTTGTGCCGGATGGAAAAAGTCAGAGCCCGAGATTGGCGATTTCCGCGTCGAGCCGGTCCTTGGCCTTCTTCGGCATTTTCGCAGCCTTGACGGCTTCGAGATTGGCAGGTGTGTCGCCGACGACGACAAGTGCTACCATGCCCATGCCGAAATGCGGTGTGCATTTGAACACGTAGGCACCGGGCTGGTCGACGGTAACCGACAGGTCCTGGCTCATCTTGCCCTTGATCGCGGCAACGCCATCCGGCACGAGCCCCGGCAGCGAGGCCGCATCATGGCCCTTGTCGACGGCGACGAACTTGATGGTGTCGCCGGGTGCGGCCTTGACGGCTGCGGGCTCGAACACCATTGCCTGGCCGTCCGTGCCCTTGTTCATCATCTTGATCTCGATTTCGGCGGCAAATGCCGGGAGTGCCAGCAGGCTCAGGCCGGCAGCCAGAACGAAGGGAGTGAAACGGATCTTGGTCATTTAAATTCTCCTGCGAGGATCACGCGAAACCGTGCCAACGGTGTTCTAGCCTTCCTCCCGGAGCACGCTTTGACATCGGTCAATTGTAGCGCGCAAGACAATCCCGTCCCACGTCTGGACACGATCGCGTTTACTCGCAGCGCATCGCCTCTTCCCAGTGGCGACGGCAGAGCGACACGTATTTCTCGTTGCCGCCCACCTCGACCTGCGCGCCCTCGCGGATCACCTCTCCCGCCTCGTCGACCCTCACCACCATCGTCGCCTTGCGACCGCAATGGCAGATGGTACGGACCTCGCGCAACTCGTCGGCGATCGCCAGAAGTTCCAGCGAGCCGGGAAACAGCTTGCCCTGGAAATCGGTGCGCAGCCCGTAGGCCATGACGGGAATGCCGATCCGGTCGGAGACCCGCGCCAGCTGCCACGCCTGTTCCGCCGACAGGAACTGTGCCTCGTCCACGAAGACGCAGGCGATCGGCTCGGCCGCGTGCATATCGCTGATCATCGAGAAGAGATCCTCGCTGCCGCCGAAGGGGATGGCTTCCGACGACAGGCCTATGCGCGAGGCAACGCGCCCCTTGCCGGCGCGATCGTCGAGCGCGGCGATGAAGATCGCCGTGCGCATGCCCCTTTCCCGATAGTTGTACGACGCCTGCAGCAGCATCGTCGACTTGCCGGCATTCATCGTCGCGTAATGGAAATAGAGCTTGGCCATGGCACGCGTTTTGACCTTCCGCCGTCTCCGGCGGAAGGTGCAGAGGCCGATAACCACAGAATTTTACGGCACCGACTGCAGAGCCCCCAGTCAGGCGAACTCCGTTAGCCGAACAGGGACACGAGATTGTAGGTCAGGTAGGAAATCAACGCCGCCGCGGGCATGGTGACGATCCAGGCGATGACAATATTGCCGGCAAGCCCCCAGCGCACTGCCGACATGCGCCGGGCCGCGCCGACGCCGATGATGGCGCCGGTGATCGTGTGGGTGGTCGAGACAGGAATGCCGAGCCAGGTCGCGCCGAACAGCGTCAGCGCCCCGCCGGTTTCGGCACAAAAGCCCTGCATCGGGTTGAGCCGGGTGATCTTCGATCCCATCGTGTGGACGATCCGCCAGCCGCCGAACAGCGTGCCGAGCGCCATTGCAGACTGGCAGGTGATCACAACCCAGAACGGCACGTAGAAATCCGAACCGAGATAACCCTGGCTGAACAGCAGCACGGCAATGATCCCCATCGTCTTCTGCGCGTCGTTGCCGCCATGGCCGAGCGAGTAGAGCGAGGCCGAAACGAACTGCATGATGCGGAACGTGCGATCGACCGCGAAAGGCGTCTGGCGCACGAAAATCCAGGAGACGGCAAGCACCAGCACCAGTGCCAGGAAAAAGCCGATCGCAGGCGACATGAAGATCGCCCCCGCGGTCTTCAGGAAACCGCTCCACACGATCGAAGAGACGCCGACCTTGGCAAGCCCGGCACCGATCAATCCGCCGACGAGCGCATGGGACGAGCTGGACGGAATGCCGAAGACCCAAGTGACGATGTTCCAGACGATCGCCCCCATCAAGGCGGCAAAGATCACTGCAGGCGAAACGATGCCGGGATCGATGATGCCGGTTCCGAGCGTTTCGGCCACATGCAGGCCGAAGAAAAGGAAGGCGATGAAGTTGAAGAACGCCGCCCAGGCAACGGCATATTGCGGCCGCAGCACCCGGGTCGAGACGATCGTGGCGATCGAGTTGGCGGCGTCGTGCAATCCGTTGAGGAAGTCGAAGAACAGCGCAATACCGATAAGGGCGATGAGCAGCGGAAGAGCGAGTGTCGCGTCCATCAGACGTTCTCGATCACGATGCCGCTGATCTCGTTGGCGACGTCCTCGAACCGGTCGACGACCTTTTCAAGTTCGCCGTAGATCTCGCTGCCGATCATGTAGGCCATCGCATTGCCGGCCGCGCCATAGCGAACGAAGAGATCCTTCAGGCCCTGATCGTGCAGGTCGTCGGAACGACCTTCGACGCGGGTGACTTCCTCGGCGATGGCGCTCAGACGCTGCGCATTGGCGCCGACCTTGTCGAGCAGCGGAATAGCCTCCGCGACCAGATGTGCCGCCTTGACCACCTCCTCGCCCATCTGTCGCATCAGAGGATCGAAACTCGTCTGCTCGAATAGGCGGATCGTCTTCACCGTCTTGTGCATCATGTCGATCGCGTCATCCATCGACTGGATCAGATCCTTGATGTCGCCGCGGTCGAAAGGCGTGATGAAGCTGCGCCGCACGGCCAGAAGCACCTCGCGGGTAATGTTGTCGGCGCGGTCTTCCAGCGTCACGATCCGCTCGCAGTTCGCCTCTACGTCTTCACCGTTGAGAAGATTGCGCAGAGCCTCGGCGGCATCGACCACCGTGCGCGAATGCTCCGAAAACATGTCGAAGAACTTGTCCTCGCGTGGCATCAACTTCCGGAAAACGCTCATCATGGCCCTGTTCCCTAGTATCGTCTCAATGTCGACTGTCTGCGCCGCCACTGTCACAAAACTGTCATAAATGCTATCGGGCCACTGGAATCAACTGTGAAAATCGGCTTTTAACGGGTCATGAAGCCCGCCAGGAAGGATCCGAAGCGATCCACCGCCAAACCCAGAACGTTGCTGCAGCAACTCGCGCAGATGCCGGACAAGCTGTTCGGCGGCGAGTTCCGGCAGCAATATGCCGCGCTGTGCTACCGACAGGCGGCAGGCCGTGGAGGTATCGAAATCCTGGTCATCACCTCGCGGGAGAGCGGCCGCTGGGTGATCCCGAAGGGCTGGCCGATGAGAAGGAAGAAGCCGCACGAAGCCGCCGAGATAGAGGCATGGCAGGAAGCGGGCGTCCGCGGCCGGGCGAAAAAGAAGCCTGTGGGTCGCTACACCTATCTGAAATGGCTGGACGACGGCGATGTCGCGCCCTGCATGGTGGAAGTCTACGAGATCGAAGTCACCGAGATAGATGCCAAGTTCAAGGAACACGGCCAGCGCGAGCTTGCCTGGCTGTCACGTGAGGAAGCCGCCTATCGCGTCCGCGAGGTCGAACTCAAATCCCTTATCATCGATTTCAAGCCGAAGCGAAAATAAGGGGCGAGCCAACATCGTCTAGCCCTGCCCTCACCCTTCCATTCTCAAGGTGTCCAGCACGAAATCCGCCCGTTCGCCGACCGGGGCCTTCGGCAGCGGGATCACCTCATAACCGAGCGCCGGATAGGCCGCGGTTAGCCGGTCGTATTCGGCAACCGCAGTATTCAGCGAATGTCGCCGCTCGGCGTCGCCGATATAGATCTCCGGCCACGGCGGCGTCATGAAGACCCTGGCATGGTAGGGATGGGACGCATTGAGGCGTGCAGCGACGGTCTCTCCCGTCGCCTGCTCCAGTGCCGTGGCCGCATCGATCAGCCCCCGGTCAAAGAAGGTCCAGCCGTCATTCGCGGCAGCCAGAGCACGGTCGGCAATCGCCATGTCGATCGCCCGCCGCGCGAACGCAGCAAGATCCACCCAGGGAAGCGCTGCCCCCTTGCCTTCCACCTCCTCTTTCACGATCCGCCGGCCGGGCTCCTCCACGACGGCGTGACCGCGCGCCGCAAGCTCGGCAAGAAGGGTCGACTTGCCGCCACCCGAACATCCTGAAATCACCACGAAGCGGTTCATGCGAAAAATCCTGTCCTGCAATTTGGTTCGATGGGCAAGGTTTCGGGTATTGCCGCGATCGTCGCCATGTCTAGTCTGCGCAAGACGACATCGGAGTGCCGCACGTGCTGAAACTCGATCATCTGACCGTCATAGCGCCGACACTGGCCGAAGGGGTCGAGCATGTCCGCGATTGCCTGGATCTCGATGTGCCCTTCGGCTCGCGCCACGACTATATGGGCACCCACAACCATCGTCTCCAGCTGGGAAATTCCGTGTATCTCGAAATCGTCGCGCTCGATCCGGACGGTCGTCATCCCGGGCGGCCGCGCTGGTTCGGCATGGACGATCAGCGGAAGATCAGGTCGGACTGGGATGCCGGTCGCCGCCTGAGGGGATGGGTTGCCAATACCGAGCACATGGATGCCATCTGCTCATCCCGTGGCGCGATCTTCGGCGACAAGGTCGACCTCCCGACCGCTGACCCGACATTCGCCTTCTCCATTCCGCAAGACGGCTCGCTTCCGCTGGATGGCGCGGCTCCTTCGATCATCGATCATCGCGGCGATGCTAGCTACGTGGCCACCATTCCGGATCTCGGCGCACGCCTTCAGGCCTTCGTCCTTCGGCATCCGGACCCGACCGGCATCGAAGCTCTCTACCTCGAACTCGCCATCCGGCACGCGCCGGCCCTGATGGCGGGCCTCGAGCTTCGCTACCAGGCGACGATCGCAACACCGGCAGGATTGAAGCAATTGACCTGATCAGCCAGTCGGTCGCCCCCCGGCAGCGACCGGCATTCGCCCACCTCCGCCGTTGCAAGCCAATAGCGATGAAGGTTTCCGGAAACACCGGCACAATTCGTCACGCGGCCTCAGTGCCGCGAAACACGTGGCTTGAAGAACAGATGAGGGCGCCCTTCCAGCCCTTCCGGCCTGAGCAAGGGCTCGGCCGCCATGCCGTCGATCCGCTGGATGAAAACGTCATACTTGGACGCATCGACCAGATTCCAGATGTCATCGGGCTTCCAGCCGAATTCGCGCACGATATTGCAGTGGATTTCAAGCGAGAGCGCCGGCGTTCTTGCCAGCGCCTTCTGCGCTCCGCGCAAGATCTCGAACTCGTAGCCTTCCACGTCGATCTTCATGATGTCCGGCCATAAGCCGTGCTGTTCCGCCCATCCGTCCACGGTCACGACCGGTACTTCGATCCCGCTGCCGCGGCGCGAAACCTTTGCGTTTGAACGGGACCTGATGAAGAGCGACCCCGGGCTCGCGCCCACTGCGGCACCGACGGTGACGACATTGTCCAGGTTGTTGAGCTTCACATTCCTTTTCAGCACATCGACATTGTCTGGATGTGGCTCGAAGCTCACGACGCAGCCATTGGGTCCGACCATTTTCGCCAGCACCACGCAATCGCGCCCGTGATGCGCACCACACTCGAAAATCGTGGCGTTCCTCAGATCAAGCGCAGCCAGTGCCGCAAGCTCGGGAGAATAGTCGTTCGGCTTGCGCGCATACCAGTTCTTCGCAAGGGGCGTCGATATGACGAAGTCGAACGGAATATCGTTTACCGTCAGCTTTGCTTCGTGGGGCGAGGCATTCCGGGCGGATTACATCGGGAGTTCGCGATCTAAACCTTCTGTCTATTGTTCCCGATCACGCCGCACCGAGCGCCAGGAATCGACCTCCCAAAGCCGAGCAAGCCCAGTCGAGGCGCGAAAGAAGTACAAAGTCGATACTTAATCAGCATACGAGAGCGTCCGCTGCATCACGCCGTCGAGGCAACGTTGAGCGCCCCCTGATGCACGACAATGCGGGCATGGTAGGGCACACGGGTATAGAGATCGAGAATATCCTGGTTGACGAAGCGTACGCAGCCCGATGACGTCGCCTTGCCGATCGACTGCCATTCAGGCGAACCGTGCAGGCGGTAGAGCGTGTCCTGCCCGTTCTGGAAGATGTAGAGGGCACGCGCGCCGAGCGGGTTCTTGATGCCCGGGTCCATGCCGCCGGCTTCCACCGAATAGCGTGCGAGCGAAGGCTGCCGCGCGATCATCTCGTCCGGCACCTTCCAGCGGGGCCAGGGCTGCCGCCAATGCACCACGCCCTCGCCTTCCCAGGCAAATCCGTCGCGGCCGATACCGACGCCGTAGCGCATCGCCGTGCCGCCGGGCTCGACCACGTAGAGAAAACGGTTCGGCGTATCGACGACGACGGTGCCGGGTGTTTCGCCGGTCGGGTCGAACACCCGCTGGCGGTAATATTTCGGGTCGATCTCCCGATATGGGATGGCCGGGATCTGGTGCCCGCTGTCTTCCAGCGCAGCTTAACGTGCCTGCAGCTCGGCTTCGTCAGGCGGCCCGACCGGGCGCTGCACCACTGCAGGAACCACCGTCGGCCTCGAGGCGGTGGAACAGCCGGCAAGCGCAGCACTGAGCGAAAGCGAACCGAGAAGAAAGCTGCGCCGTGGCAAGGAAGATTGAAAGTCCATGGGAATCGATTCCGGAAATTTCGCTAGAAGTGATAGGCCTCTATCCGCCTGCGATCACGGCAGATCAAATCACAAGTCAGACATCCGGCATAACCGGCCGATCGCCCGGCTGAGGCTTCCTTCCGGCTTCGATACTGTCCACCGTTTCGTCCAATGTCGCAAACACCCCCGCTACCGTGCCGCGAATGCACGCGCTTGCCTCCCGTAGGAAGATATTGATAATGACGGGAACAAATAAAAACGGGAGCAAATCATGCGCATCCATACTTCGCTCGCCTTCGCCGCCGCCCTTTCCGCCTCCGTCGCCGGTCTCGCCACTCAGGCTACTGCTGCCGAACCGGCCTCCTGTGGCACCGTCCGCTTCTCCGATGTCGGCTGGACCGATATCACCGCCACCACCGCGACCGCCTCGGTTCTGCTGAAAGCCCTAGGTTACGAGACCGACATCAAGGTCCTTTCCGTTCCGGTCACCTATTCGTCGCTGAAGAACAAGGACATCGACGTCTTCCTCGGCAACTGGATGCCGACCCAGGAAGGCGACGTGCGGCCCTATCTGACGGAAAAGACCGTCGAATCCTTCGGCCCCAATCTTGTTGGCGCGAAATACACGCTCGCCACCAATGAAAAGGGTGCCGAACTCGGCATCAAGGATTTCAAGGATATCGCCACCCATGCGGATGCGCTTGGCGGCAAGATCTACGGCATCGAGCCGGGCAATGACGGCAACCGCCTGATCCTCGACATGATCGAGAAGGACACGTTCGGCCTGAAGAAGCTGGAAGTGGTGGAATCCTCCGAACAGGGCATGCTCGCCCAGGTCGCCCGCGCCGACAAGGCCGGCGAGCCGGTCGTCTTCCTCGGCTGGGAACCGCACCCGATGAACGCCAACTTCAAGCTGACCTATCTGACCGGCGGCGATGACGTCTTCGGTCCGAATTTCGGCGGTGCCGAGGTCTATACGAATGTCCGCGCCGGCTACACCGAGGAATGCGCCAATGTCGGCACCTTCATCAAGAACCTCAAGTTCTCGCTGCCGATGGAAAACGAGATCATGGGCGGCATCCTGAACGACGGCGAAGAGCCGGAAACGGCGGCCACCGACTGGCTGAAGGCCAATGGCGCGGCAATCGAGCCGTGGCTTGCGGGCGTCACCACCAAGGACGGCAAGCCCGGCCTCGATGCCGTGAAGTCGGAACTCGGCCTCTGATATAGCAGGAGGGCCGGCCATCCGGCCCTTTCCTTATCGCCCCTTTCATCACCGAGGTGGCATCGAACGTGGACTGGCTTCAGAACAGGCTTCCCGATTGGCTCGTCGATTCGAGCGGTAAACTTCGCCTCGGCACCTGGGCGAAGGATGTCGTCGACTGGCTGACGACGAATGCGAACTGGTTTTTCGACTGGCTGTCGAACGTGCTGTCGGCCGTCATCGACGCGCTGCTGGCCGTGCTCCAGTTCCCTCACCCGCTCGTGCTCGTGGCGCTTTTCACGGTGCTTGCCTACGCGCTGCGCCGTTCGATCGGCATCACGCTTTTCACCTGTCTTGGGCTGCTTCTGATCTATAACCAGGGCTACTGGAAGGAAACGACCGAGACGCTGGCACTGGTGCTCGCTTCCACGGTGGTCAGCATGGCGGTCGGCATTCCGCTCGGCATCGCTGCTGCAAGGCGCCAGTGGGTCTATGAGATCATGCGGCCGATCCTCGACCTGATGCAGACCATCCCGACCTTCGTCTACCTCATACCCGCGCTCATCCTCTTCGGTCTGGGCATGGTGCCGGGCCTGATCGCCACCGTCATCTTCGCCATCCCGGCGCCGATCCGCCTCACTCGCCTCGGCATCATCTCGACGCCTGAAGCACTGACGGAAGCGGCCGTCGCCTTTGGCGCTACGCCAGCCCAGGTGCTGCGCAAGGTGGAACTGCCCTATGCCATGCCCCAGATCATGGCGGGCCTGACCCAGACGATCATGCTGTCGCTCTCCATGGTGGTCATCGCGGCGCTGGTCGGAGCCAATGGTCTCGGGGTACCGGTCGTGCGAGCACTCAACACGGTCAACATTGCCCGCGGCTTCGAGGCCGGGCTCTGCATCGTCATTCTCGCCATCATTCTCGACCGGCTGTTCAGAAGCGGAAAGGAAGACGCTGCATGAGCCTCTCGCCCAAGCCGCAAACCAGCGCCGCCGAAGCCCGGGACTGCGTGACCTTCAGCAATGTCGACATCGTCTTCGGCGAAAGGCTGAACCAGGCGCTGCCTCTTCTCGATCAAGGCATGAGCCGAGACCAGATCAGTGCCGAGACGGGCATGGTGGTCGGGGTGGCGAATGCCAACCTTTCGGTCAAGGAAGGCGAGATCCTCGTCCTCATGGGCCTTTCCGGCTCGGGCAAGTCGACACTGCTTCGTGCGGTCAACGGTCTCGCGCCGGTCGTGCGCGGCAGCGTCAGCGTCGCGACACCTTCCGGCCCGGTCGATCCCTACCGGGCGAGCGCAAAGGTTTTGCGCGATCTGCGCATGCACAACGTCTCGATGGTCTTTCAGCAGTTCGGGCTCCTGCCTTGGCGCACGGTGGCGGAAAATGTCGGCTTCGGCCTGGAGCTTGCGGGTGTGCCGGAAGCCGAACGCAAGCGTCGGGTCGCCGAGCAGCTGGAACTGGTCAACCTCGCCCAATGGGCTGGGCGTCGCGTCGGCGAACTGTCCGGCGGCATGCAGCAGCGTGTCGGCCTGGCGCGGGCCTTCGCGACAGGCGCCCCGATCCTCCTGATGGACGAGCCCTTCTCGGCACTCGACCCGCTGATCCGCACCAAACTGCAGGATGAGCTTCTCGAATTCCAGCGCAGGCTGAAAAAGACCATCCTCTTCGTCAGTCACGATCTCGATGAGGCGTTCCGCATCGGCAATCGCATCGCCATCATGGAAGGCGGCCGCATCATCCAGTGCGGCACGCCGCAGGAAATCGTGCGCGATCCAGCCGATGACTATGTTGCGGACTTTGTGCAGCACATGAACCCGATAAGCATGCTGTCTGCCCGCGACATCATGACACCCGGCGTCACCTCCGCCGGCAATGTCCCCGTCTCGGCCTCCGCCTCGCCCGATACGCCGCTCATCGACATCCTGGATGCGCTCGCCCGCAACCGCGGAACCATCGCAATCGTCGACAATGGCGGCGTTGTCGGTTCCATCACGGCAGACGATGTCGTGGCAGGCCTGACCCGCCACAGACGCTGAATCAACCGTTGAGAGCTTATTGCAACCCCCTAAACTTAACAGGGTATGTCATCTTTCATATCTCGAAAATAAATGTTATAGAGATAAAACAAATAACGGTTTCAACCTGAGAGTGAAGAATGGCCGAGCCGGCCCAGTTGCTGCGCCCCACGGACGATGAAGCACGCGAGCTTGCTCGCCTGCTTGTGCGCGGCGCGCGCTACATGTCGCTCGCAGTCATTGATGCAGCAACGGGCTTTCCGTCCGTCAGCCGCGCCCTGACAGCCATCGATCTGGACGGCACGCCTGTCGTGCTCGTGTCGGCGCTCTCCGGGCACACAAAGGGCCTCCTGGCGGATGCCCGCTGCTCGCTGCTTGCCGGCGAACCTGGGAAAGGCGATCCGCTGGCCCATGCCCGCATCACGGTCCAGTGCCTGGCCGAGGTGATCGAACGCGATAGCGTCGCCCACGCCCGCATCAGGCAGAGATTTATCCAGCGCCATCCCAAGGCGCAGCTTTATGTAGACTTTCCGGACTTCCGGTTTTTCCGGCTGGTCCCGCAACAGGCATCGCTGAACGGCGGCTTTGGGCGCGCCTACGCCTTGTCCGGCGATGACCTGATCATGGCAACTGCGACCGACGAATCGGCCTGGACGCAGTTGCAGGAAAAGCTTGGCGATCTCAAGCCTCAAGCGGCCAATCTGGCTGCAAGGCTGGGGCTCGGCGACAAGAACTGGCGCTTCGGCTTGGCCGATCCGGCAGGAATAGACCTAATCTCGGGCGATCTGCTCGTCAGGCATGAGTTTTCGCATACGAAATATTTGCCTGACGACGTCATGTATTATATTTACGAATAATCTAAAGTGCAGTTTGAACTACCCGAAATTTAGGGGATATACAAATTCTGGCCATGCCGCCTAACATCATAAAAAATGGAAATGATGAATTACGCGGCTGTTATGGAGACGAGGGGAAAGAGTTGATGGATAAGGTACCGCTTTCTGAACATTCGAATGCTGCCGCAGGACTCCTGTCGGCAATGGCCAATCCGAAGCGACTGATGATTCTCTGCTGCTTGGTCAAAGGCGAAGTTGCTGTAGGCGCCCTCGCCACCCGCGTTGGCCTCAGCCAGTCCGCGCTGTCGCAGCATCTGTCCAAGCTTCGCGCTCAGAAGCTGGTCAAGACCCGCCGCGACGCCCAGACGATCTACTATTCCAGCTCGTCGGAATCGGTGCTGAAGATCCTCAACAGCCTCGAAGACATCTACATCACTTCCGAGCGCAAGACGTCAGCAGCTGCCTGATCCATTTGGATCGGTCCAAATGTGATATCCTGGGGGTTTTGCGCAAACTTGCTACTCTGTCGGGGGGCAGAGTAAAAAGTTCGCCGACACCGGATGGTTCTGTCACCTGGACCAGAGATGGCCATGAGCGCGAAATGATGTTTCGCTGCAGGCCAGAGGCATGCCCCAGCCGGATTTGAGCGGCGCGGCATGCGAGCTACTACGACAAGCCAATTTTTCCTGCGCCTCGCACTCTTCATCCGGTGCGAACGCAGACACGCGTGGCGATCAGCTCATTGGCCGGTCACGTAGCGGTGGATGGTTGAGCCGGTCGTGCTCGGAACATTTTGTACTTCTGTTACAGATCGTTAGTATTGCCTCCTGAACTGGAGACGATCGAAATGTCCACGCGGCTTGAAAAACTGATCGATCAAGGCACGGGCCGCGAGCCGGCTGATATCGTGCTGAAGGGCGGAAGGTTCTTCGACCTCGTCACCGGCGAGCTCGTGGCATCCGACATCGCCATCTGCGGCGACCGCATCGTCGGTACCTGCGGCGACTATTCAGGCAGGACCGAGATCGATATTACCGGCAGGATCGTCGTCCCCGGCTTCATCGACACCCATCTCCATATCGAATCCTCGCTCGTGACGCCGCATGAATTCGATCGATGCGTTCTCCCCTACGGGGTGACGACAGCGATCAGCGATCCGCACGAGATTGCCAATGTCATCGGCGCCGAGGGCATCCGATATTTCCTGGATTCCGCCGAGCAGACGATCATGGACATTCGGGTCCAGCTGTCGTCCTGCGTGCCGGCCACGCATCTGGAGACTGCAGGGGCAGACCTGCCGATCGAAAAGCTGCTCCCCTTCCGCGATCACCCTAAGGTCATCGGCCTTGCCGAGTTCATGAATTTCCCAGGCGTCATCCACAAGGATCCCGTCTGCATGGCCAAGCTCGACGCCTTCTATGGCGATCATATCGACGGCCACGCCCCTCTTCTGCGCGGCAACGACCTGAACGGCTATCTCGCCGCCGGCATCCGCACGGAGCACGAGAGCACCACCGCCGAGGAGGCGCTCGAAAAGATCCGCAAGGGCATGCACGTCCTCGTCCGCGAGGGCTCGGTCTCCAAGGATCTCCATGCCCTGATGCCGATCATCACCGAACGCCTGTCGCCTTACCTCGCGCTCTGCACCGACGACCGCAATCCGCTCGACATCGCCGAACAGGGCCATCTCGACTACATGATCCGCACAGCGATCGCGGCCGGCGTCGAACCGCTCGCGATCTACCGCGCGGCCTCCATCTCGGCTGCCAAGGCGTTCGGCCTCACCGACCGCGGCCTCGTCGCCCCCGGCTGGCGGGCAGACCTCGTCATCATCGACAGCCTCGAGAACTGCAAGGCCGACATGGTCTTCTCCGCCGGCCGCCGCGTCACCGACGAGCTCTTCGCCACCCGCAAGCCCGTCGCCCCGGTCGGCCTACACAGCGTCAAGGCAAGGCCGGTCCAGGCAATGCATTTCGGCGTCCCCTATTCGGAAGCCGATACCCCGGTCATCGGCGTCATGCCCGGCAAGATCATCACCGAGCACCGTCGCTATCGCCTGCCCGCCGCCGGCAATCAGGCCGGCGTCGATCTCGACCGCGACATCATCAAGGTCGCCGTCATCGAACGCCACGGCAAGAACGGCAACCACGCCAACGGCTTCGTCCAGGGCTTTGGCCTGAAAAAGGGCGCGATCGCCTCCACTGTCGGCCATGACAGCCACAATATCTGCGTCGTCGGCGTCTCGGAGGACGACATGGCGCTCGCCGCCAACAGGCTCGGCGAGATCCAGGGCGGCTTCGTCGTCGTCGAAGACGGCAAGGTGACCGGCGAAATCGCCCTTCCGATCGCCGGCCTGATGAGCGAGCAGCCTTATGAATGGGTGCGCGATACGCTGCACGACCTGAGAAAAACCGCCTATGCCCTTGGAACGCAACTCGAAGAGCCCTTCCTGCAGGTCGCCTTCCTACCCCTGCCCGTCATCCCTCACCTGAAGATCTCCGACCGGGGCATGGTGGATGTCGACAAGTTTCAGCTGATCTGAGCAGGTCGCGTCAGAGGAACAGGTATCGGGCGCTGGAAAAACACCGAGCGGCCTCCACTTTTCCATAGGTTGCGAAAACCTGGCCTCGCGAGTTCTCTTCTTGCGAAATCCAGGCCAGGTTTTTACAGATCTTCCGCCGGGCGAAAGTCAAACATGACTCGCCCGACGCATCGTCCGCATGCTCATCCGTCTTTCGTCACATTGGCTGTGGCGCCTGGAAGACGGCGAAGCGGACGTTCATCGCGGGTATAATCCCATCCAAGGAGACCAGACATGAACTTCAAGACCCTCATCGGGGCAACTGCCCTCGCTTCCACCCTGTTTTCGTCGCTGGCCCATGCGGATATCACCATCGGCCTGATCGCGCCGCTGACAGGCCCGGTCGCCGCCTATGGCGCCCAGGTCAAGAACGGCGTCGAGACTGCCATTGCCGTCATCAACGAGAACGGCGGCGTGCTCGGCGAAAAGCTCGTTCTGAAGGCTGCAGATGACGCGGCTGAACCGAAGCAGGGCGTATCTGCCGCAAACCAGCTGATCGGCGAAGGCGTCCAGTTCGTCGTCGGCCCCGTGACTTCGGGCGTCGCGGTTCCGGCATCCGACGCGATGGCCGAAAACGGTGTACTCATGGTCACCCCGACGGCCACGACGCCGACGCTGACAAGCCGCGGCCTGGAAACCGTGCTGCGCACCTGCGGCCGTGACGACCAGCAGGCAGAAGTGGCTGCGCAATACGTGCTGAAGTCCCTCAAGGACAAGCACATCGCCATCATCGACGACAAGGGCGCCTATGGCAAAGGTCTGGCCGACGCCTTCAAGGCCACGCTCAACGCCGGCGGCGTCACCGAAGTCGTCAACGAATCCGTCACTCCCGGCGACAAGGATTTCAGCGCTCTTGTGACCAAGCTGAAGGCGCAAAATGTCGATGTGATCTATTTCGGCGGCTACCACCCGGAAGGCGGCCTGCTCGTCCGCCAGCTTTCGGATGCCGGCGTGAAGGCCACCCTCATCGGCGGCGACGGCCTGTCCAACAGCGAATACTGGACGATCGGCACCGCGGCTGCCGCTGGAACGATCTTCACCAATGCCTCCGACGCCACCAAGAACCCGGACTCGAAGGCCGCGGCCGATGCGCTTGCCGCACGCAACATCCCGGCCGAAGCCTTCACGCTGAACGCCTATGCCGCCGTCGAAGTCATCAAGGCCGGCATCGAGAAGGCAAAATCGGCGGAAGATGCCGCAGCCGTGGCAGCAGCCCTCAAGTCGGGCGAACCGATCCCGACCGCAATCGGCAAGCTCACCTATGGCGAGACCGGCGACCTCACCTCGCAGAGCTTCTCGCTGTTCAAGTGGGAAGACGGCAAGATCGTCGCCGCGGAATAATCTGACAACGGTCTTCCGGCGGCACTTCAAGAATTGCCGCCGGAAGACATCCATCTCAAAGCCTCAAGCTCTGCCGCCTTCCCGTCAGACAGGCCCTTAAAGCCCTGCATCCTCCCTCTTCCGGCCAGCTCGCAATTATTAAACCGATCGGTTGACAATCCATCTCGGTAAGCGCAAATTCAACCACATGGTTGAATTACACACACAAGAGATCGACACCGTTTTTCATGCGCTGAGCGATGCCACGCGCCGCCAGATGCTGCGGGAACTGACACGCGGCGAACGCACGGTCGGCCAGCTGGCCGAGCCCTACGCCATGTCGCTCGCCGCCGCCTCCAAGCATATCAAGGTTCTGGAGGGTGCCGGCCTCGTCCGCCGCGAAATTCAGGGCCGCACCCATCTCTGCCGCCTCGATCCGCGCCCGCTCGCCACGGCACACGAATGGCTGTCCTTCTACGAACACTTCTGGACCGACCGTCTGGACGCCCTCGAACGCCTGCTCAGGGAGGACGACGCCCGAAAGGCCGCGGCCAAAAAATCAGCCGCCCATCCTGCCCCCAAGCCCGCATCGAAATCTGGAAATGAACCTTGAATCAAAACTGGGAGAAGACCGATGAACAGCATGAATCTATTGGAAAAATACGGCACCGTGACTGCGCCTTCGGAGATCACGATCCAGCGCAAGCTGCCGGGACCGATCGAGCGCATATGGGACTATCTGACCGACAGCGACCTGCGCCGGCAATGGCTCGCCTCGGGCATCATGCCGTCGGAACCGGGCGGCACGTTCGAACTCGTCTGGCGCAATGACGAACTGACCGATGGCGCGGAAGCCCGCCCCGAGGGCTTTCCCGAGGAGCAGCGGATGACGAGCGAGATCGTTCTCTTTGAGGCTCCACATCGCCTCGCCTTCACCTGGCCACCGCGCGGCGAAGTCTCGATCGAGCTCAAAGCCATCGGCTCGGATGTGCTCCTCACCCTCATCCACAAACGCATCTCGGACCGCAAGAACATGACCATGGTCGGCGCCGGCTGGCACATGCATCTCGATATCCTCGCCGCCAAGACCGAGGGGCGCAAGCCCGAACCTTTCTGGCAGGGCTGGCAGCGGCTGCGGGACGAATACGAGCGGCTCATTCCGCAGTGAGCCTCCTGCCCCTGCCGGCCTTCGGATCGGCAGGGGCAGCCCTCTGACTGACGATCGACCATTCAAACATGGAGACACTCATGAGCAGGCCATTTATCGGCGGCTGCGCCTGCGGCGCCGTTCGCTATCATATTACGGGTGAACCGGTCGCCATGGTCGATTGCCAGTGCCGGCAATGCCAACGCGAAAGCGGCACCGGCCATACGTCCAACCTCGTCTTCACAGGCGCGACAGTGAAACTCGAAGGCCAGCCAAACCATTGGCAATCCACCGGTGACGGCGGGACGGTCAAAAGCCGCGCCTTCTGCGCCACCTGCGGCGCGCCCGTCTACATGACCTTCCCCGCCATGCCGGACTATTTCGTCATCCGCGCAGCAAGCCTCGACGAACCCGAGCGCTACCACCCCCAGATCGTCACCTGGACCGACGGCGCTCAGCCGTGGGACCGGATCGATCCGTCTTTAACCACCTTCGCGAAAATGCCGCCGACCAATTGAGGAAAGGAGCGGTCAACTGATCACATCGTTAGGAGAAAACCTCCAGTAGAGGTAGCAAAGCGCATTCGACAGATTATCGAATTTGCTGTTCAGCGTTTTGAGTTGATACACAGTCGCTTCCGCGGCCTTATCCTCATCTGAATAAGCTAGCGTCAGATGTTGATCACCTTCGGAAGCGGTCATTTCACGCGTGCTTTTCAGTATTGAAAATTCAACATTCTTCTGGCGGAAAGCTATCGAAAGAGCCTCCACAAGCCCGTCGAAATCGTAGCTGGGCGGGTTGTAGCCATTATTTCTCGCGATTTTGCGGAATTCCGGCGCACCTGAGATCATATTGTAGGAGTAATCGAGTGCATCGGAGAACGCTGAGAATGCAGATGCATCTTGCAACGTGCCACGACTCCAGTTCTCGACAATCCAAAATCCGTCCCTTGCCAGCACGAAATGCGCCTCGTTTGCCGGAGGTGCGTCTTGAGAATTGCCGACGAAGATATCGACCTGGTATCTCTTTTGGATGCCCGCCTGTTCAATCCGCTCGAAATACGCGGCGACGATTGAACTTCTCGCTGTATCATACATCTCCAACACCCTCGCACTCGCCTCAGGCGCGCCGGTCCCCAGCGCATATTACGTCCTTCCCGGTAGACGCGGCACGCCGTCTCGTTGGTCCGCCTCCAACAAATATGTAACCAGACACGCCTATCATAAGCCCGAAGTTTGTCGTCAGGTCTTGAAGATGACAGCCTTGTCAGGCAATAGGCCCCTTCAAGTTTTAGAAAGACTGTAAGAAGGCCGGCCGAACGAGATGCTCCAGACCCCCTACTACCTCATCGACAAGTCGAAGCTGCTCCGGAACATGGAGAAGATCGCCGTTGTCCGCGAGAAGTCGGGCGCAAAGGCATTGCTGGCGCTGAAATGCTTCGCCACCTGGTCCGTCTTCGATTTCATGCGTGACTACATGGACGGCACCACGTCCTCGTCGCTCAACGAAGTCCGCCTCGGTCACGAGCGCTTCGGCAAGGAAACCCACGCCTATTCCGTCGCCTATGCCGATTACGAGATCGACGAGGTCGTCTCCCACGCCGACAAGATCATCTTCAACTCGATCGGCCAGCTGCAGCGTTTCGAGCGCCAGTCCTCCGGCATCACCCGCGGCCTGCGCCTCAACCCCGGCGTATCGTCCTCGTCCTTCGACCTTGCGGACCCGGCCCGCCCATTCTCGCGCCTCGGCGAATGGGACCTCGCCAAGGTCGAGCCGGTCATGGACATGATCACCGGCTTCATGATCCACAACAACTGCGAGAACAAGGACTTTGCCCTGTTCGACCGCATGCTCGGCGATATCGAGCAAAAATTTGCGCCGCTCCTGAAGAAGGCCGAATGGGTCTCGCTCGGCGGCGGCATCCATTTCACCGGCGATGATTACCCGGTCGACCAGTTTGCCGAGCGCCTCAAGCGCTTCTCCGGCGAATATGGCGTGCAGGTCTATCTCGAGCCGGGCGAAGCCTCGATCACCCGCTCGACGACGCTGGAAACCACCGTCCTCGATACCCTTTACAACGGCAAGAACCTTGTCGTGGTGGATTCGTCCATCGAAGCGCACATGCTGGATCTGCTGATCTATCGTGAGAATGCCAAGGTTCACCCCAACCAGGGACCCCATCGTGCGATGGTCTGCGGCAAGTCATGCCTTGCCGGGGACATTTTCGGGGAATTCGACTTCCCCGAGGAAGTAAAGGTCGGCGACCGCATCTCGTTCCAGGATGCCGCCGGTTACACGATGGTCAAGAAAAACTGGTTTAACGGCGTGAAAATGCCGGCAATCGCCATCCGGGAACTGGATGGCAGCCTCAGGACGGTCCGCGAGTTCGACTACGCGGACTACGAACAGAGCCTTTCCTGAAATCCAGGCCAGCCCCCTTCAGGAAGACTTCTCTGACGATTGGACATAAGGAATTGGTCCCCATCATGAAGAAGAACGTACTCATCATCGGCGCCGGCGGCGTCGCCCAGGTCGTTGCCCACAAATGTGCGCAGAACAACGACGTGCTCGGCAACATCCATATCGCCTCGCGCACCAAGGCGAAGTGTGATGCCATCATCGCCTCGGTCCACGAGAAGAAGGCGATGAAGGTCGAAGGCGTGCTCGAAGCCCATGCGCTCGACGCGCTCGACATCGAAGCCACCAAGGCCCTGATCGAAAAGACCGGCAGCCAGATCGTCATCAATGTCGGCACCGCGTTTCTCAACATGTCGGTCTTACGCGCCTGCATGGATACCGGCGTCGCCTATATCGACACCGCTATCCACGAAGAGCCGAACAAGATCTGCGAAACCCCGCCGTGGTACGGTAACTACGAGTGGAAGCGCGCTGCCGAATGCGAGGAAAAGGGCATCACCGCCATCCTCGGCGCCGGCTTCGATCCGGGCGTCGTCAACGCCTATGCGCGCCTCGCCAAGGACGAATATCTCGACACCGTCACCGACGTCGATATCGTCGACATCAATGCCGGCAGCCACGGCAAGTATTTCGCCACGAACTTCGACCCGGAAATCAATTTCCGCGAATTCACGGGCGTGGTTTACGCCTGGCAGGGCGGCGAATGGACCGTCAACAAGATGTTCGAAATCGGCAAGGACTACGACCTGCCGGTCGTCGGCACCCGCCGCGCCTATCTCTGCGGCCATGACGAAGTGCATTCGCTGGCCAAGAACATGGACGGCGCCGACGTGCGCTTCTGGATGGGCTTCGGCGATCACTACATCAACGTCTTCACCGTCCTGAAGAACATCGGCCTTCTCTCCGAGCAGCCGGTCAAACTGGCCGACGGTTCCGAAGTCGTGCCGCTCAAGGTCGTAAAAGCCTGCCTGCCCGACCCGTCGTCGCTGGCGCCGGAATACGAAGGCAAGACCTGCATCGGCGACTTCGTCAAGGGCACGAAGGACGGCAAGGAACGCACGGTGTTCATCTACAACGTCGCCGACCACAAGGAAGCCTATAACGAAGTCGGCTCGCAAGGGATCTCCTACACCGCCGGCGTCCCGCCTGTCGCAGCCGCGATGCTGGTTGCCACCGGCGAGTGGGACGTGAAGAAGATGGCCAACGTCGAGGAACTCGCCCCGCGCCCGTTCTTGCATATCCTTAACAAGATCGGCCTGCAGACCTGCATCCGCGACGAACAGGGCGAGCGCGAACTGCATTTCGATTGAGATGCGGCAAAAGCCTCGACGCTGAAATGACAGAAGGCCCGCGAACGATCGCGGGCCTTCTGCTTTCGAAACCAGACGCCCGGTCCGGTCACGCCGGCCGTTTGAAATTGAGGCGATGATAGGCCTCGACGAAACCGCGGCGCAGGAAATTGTCCCGCGAGGTCTGCTTCATCTCCGGTCGCTCCGGCCGCCCCGTCTCCGCGCTGAGGAAGCCAGCCCCCTTGGACCGCGCGATCTCGGTGCGGGCTTCGATCAGAGCCCCCTGGACGCCTCTCTGCCTCACCTCCGGCAGCGTACCGCCGACGCTGAACCATGCCCGGTCGTCCTTGACGAAAAGCGCCCCGCTGCCGGCAGGCTTTCCATCCAGCAGTGCGACGACCGTCGTCCAGTCCGGACGTCCGGCCAGCGCGCCGAACCAGTCCGCCAGGATCGCCGGAAATCCGAAAGCCTTGACGACCAGTTGGCCGTAGACCGCCGGTTCGACATCGGTGACGATCTCGATGCCGGAAGGCAGGCCGCCGGGGCCGGCTTCGCTCGAAAAGTCGAAATGGCGAACGAGCTTGGACCATCCGTTGCCCGAAGGAGAAAGTCCCATTCCCCGCGCCCAGCGCTGTATCGCCGCCGTGCTCTCGTGGTCGGCGACCTGCAGCGCGAATGCGGGATCGGCATGTTCATCGAGCCAGGTGGTGATCGCGGCAAGGTCAGGAGCCCCCGCGTCCTCGAGACCGAAACTGCGATTGAGCTCGGTGATCGACATGCCCCGGCATGCGATGGCCGCGACCGAACCGATCTCGGTCGACGCAAGGCCCATCTCGCGCCGCACATGCGCGGGCGCAGCCGCATAGAGATCCAGCCACGCCTCCCGCTCGATGGATTCGATCGCCGCCGGTGAAATTCTCGCTGCCGTACCGATTTGCATGTCAGCTCCTGCCCTGGGATATAACCTGGAGCTGAAATACCACCGATCATCGAGGCAGCCACTTTCTTTCGCGCTACGATTGAAATTAGAGAGACGAGCGCCCAATCGCCCACAGAAGCAGACCCAGTGCCTGGGAGGATATAGGCGAATGGCGTGTGACAGGGAAACGATGGGAAATGCCGACGAACAAGCTCCGAGGCAGATCATGGATGTTATCCATTTGCCTGGTTGAGCGGGTAAAGCTTACCTGCCCTATCCCTTCCCCGGCACGATATCCTCCAACTCTGCCAGCAGACCGTCGTAGATCGTCATTACCGGCAGCACGTTGAAGAATGCATCCAGATCATTCTCCTCGAACGGCCACCAGTAGTCGAGAACGTAAAGCACGCCCTTGTGCCAGACGACGATCGCATGCAGGTAACCACGCGGTTCGCCGCTCAGGAATTTGACCGAAAAGCGATATTGCCGCACCAGCGGCCCCTCCGGTCCGCCATCCGGCCCGGCCTTGCTTTCCGTCATCAGCACGGTGCCGAACGCCCGGTTCTGTCCCTGCATGACGAAAGGCAACATGCCGGTCCCGAGCTTTTCGAGGTCCGGGCGTTCCTCCATCGTCAGCGTCGAGAACCACACGACGCCTTGGCCGCTCATCACTGCGAATTTTCCCTCGATGCGACCGTCGAACGTGTTCTTCAGCGGTGTCGCGCTTTCGGGAATACGCAAGGTTACCGGTTGCCCGGCAATCACCAGAGATACATCCTCGACCTCACTCCAGTACCCGTCATCGCGACCATTTTTGAAGACCATGCCACCGGTGAAGGTCGCGGCATAGTCGGCCGCGACGTCGCGGGCTGCATTGACCTTCTCTTCCGTATCGGCCTTGCTCAGATCGTATTCGAAATGAATGGCCAGTACCTTTTTACCGCGAACGAGGCACTTGCTCATGACACCCTCTGTCGGGCGCTCACCGTCATATTTGATCGCGTTTGATGTCGCCGCAGTCTGATCGGGCAGAACGGTCTCTCCCAATTGCCTGAAGTCGCTATCGCTCTGCGCCCAGTCACAGATCCGCTCTGGTGAACCGGGGACTTGCAGATCATAGCCGAAGACCCGCACCTGGATCGGCACGTCGTCGCTTTCTGTCGGCGGGACCTTGGCGATAACGTCGATCCAGGCGGTATTTTCCTTCGGCCGCGCCTTCATCGCGGAGGTTTCGACCTTAGCCCCTTCGGGCACCAACGTCCTGAAATCCAGGTCGGGCGCCGAAAACTCGAACGCCCTTTCAACCCAGCCTTCTTTCGCCGGCGGTGCCGCAGCATCCTCGGCCATCGCTGATCCGCCAGGACCGACGAGCGCACAAATCAGCGCATGAATGATCAAAAGCCTCTTCATGCCGTGTTCCGCCCCCCCGTTTGCCGTCAAACCCTGGCGCAGAACACGTCGATTGCATCCAGTTCGGCCACTCCGCCCGCGAGCTTCGAGGTGAAGCCCGGCATATCCACCGGCATGACCGAGCCGAAGCGGGCCGGCAGGGTGAAACGCTGCGGCTCGCGGGTCAGGTTGAAGACGAAGAGCAGCTTTTCGCCGCCCTTTTCGCGCACAAAGGCGAGCAGGTCCTGGTTGGTCTCGATGAAGGTCATGTCGCCATCGATCAGCGCCGGGTGCGCCTTGCGGAAGGCGAGCGTCGAGCGGTAATGAGCGAGCACGGAATCAGCGAGCTTCTCCTGCGCATCGACGGCGCGGCTTGCATGCTCGGTCGGCACCGGCAGCCATGTCGTCGAGCCTTCGGTGAAGCCCGCATGCGGCGCCTTCGCTTCCCACACCATCGGCGTACGGCATCCGTCGCGGCCCTTGAAGGCCGGCCAGAAGCGGATGCCATAGGGGTCGCGCAGGTCTTCGAAGGTGAGTTCCGCCTCCGTCAGCCCCAACTCCTCGCCCTGGTAGAGGCAGATCGAGCCGCGCAGCACCGAGATCAGCGAGGCCGAAATCTTCGCCACGCGATCCTGCTCGCTCGGGTCCTCGATGAAGCGGGTGACATGGCGCACCACGTCATGGTTGGAAAACGCCCAGCAGACCCAGCCGTTGACAACCGTGTCCAGCACGGTCTGCATCACCTTGCGGATATAGCTCGCGGAGAACGCCGGCCCCAGGAGGTCGAACGTGTAGCACATATGCAGCTTGTCATTGCCGGTCGTGTAGAGCGCCAGCGTGTTGAGCGAACGCGGTCCATCGCCCACTTCTCCCACGGAGGCGCGGTCGTCATAGCTGTCGAGCAGCGTTCGAAACCGCTTCAGGAAGCCGATATTCTCGGGCTGCGTCTTGTCATACAGATGGTTCTGCATCGAATACGGATTGGTATCCGTTTCCATGCCCGCCCCATCGGTGTCGTAGACCATCGGCGGGTTGTTGCGCAGCTGCTTGTCGTGGAAATAGTAGTTCACCGTATCGAGCCGGAACCCGTCGACGCCGCGGTCCAGCCAGAACTTGACCGTATCCAGCATCGCGTCCTGGACATCGGGATTGTGGAAGTTGAGATCCGGCTGCGAGATCAGGAAATTGTGCATGTAATATTGCTTGCGCACACCGTCCCATTCCCAGCCCGGCCCGCCGAAGATCGACAGCCAGTTGGTCGGCGCTGTGCCGTCCGGCTTCGGATCGGCCCAGACATACCAGTCCGCTTTCGGATTGCTGCGGCTCGCCCGGCTTTCGATGAACCACGGATGCCGGTCGGACGTGTGGGAAATCACCTGGTCGATGATGACCTTCAGCCCCAGGCGATGGGCCTCCGTCATCATCTCGTCGAAATCGGCCAGCGCTCCGAACATCGGATCGACATTGCAATAGTCGGAGACGTCATAGCCCATGTCGGCCATCGGCGAGGTAAAGAAGGGCGACAGCCAGATCGCGTCGACGCCGAGCGAGGCGACATGGGCAAGGCGCTGGGTGATCCCCTTGATGTCGCCAAGGCCGTCGCCGGTCGTGTCCTGGAAGGATCGCGGATAGATCTGGTAGATCACCGCGCCGCGCCACCAGTCGGCACCCGACTTGCTCTGCACTTCCGTCGCCATCTTCTGCATCTCCTTTCCCAATTGTTCCAACGCCCAACCTAGAGCCATGATGTCAAAAGACAACGCGCAATCGGACGGCACGCACGCTCTTGTCAGACAACGTTCTTCGGCCTATGCGACGTAACCAACAGAGGAGGACGACAATTGGGCGGAAAGCTTCTTTCGATCGGCGAATGCATGGTGGAACTGTCGCAGGCGGGCGAAGGCCTGCTGCGAAAGGGTTTTGCCGGTGACACGTTCAACACCGCCTGGTATGCGCGCGCCTGCTTCCCGTCCGACTGGTCGATCGATTACTTCACCGCCGTCGGCGACGACCCGTTGTCGGCCGACATGCTGGCGATGATGGAAGGCGCCGGCATCGGCACCAGCCTCATCCGCCGCATCCCCGGCAAGACGCCCGGCCTCTATCTCATCACCCTGAAAGACGGCGAGCGCACCTTCAGCTACTGGCGCGATACGGCAGCGGCAAAGAAGCTTGCCGAGGACGCCGATCACCTGCGCGCCGCGATCGAAGGCGCCGATATCGTCTATTTCTCCGGCATCACCCTCGGTATTCTTGCCTCAGACGCCGCCGACACGCTTCTGTCGGAAGCCCGCCGGGCCAAGGCGATGGGCAAGACGGTCGTCTTCGATCCCAACATCCGCCCGCGCCTGTGGCCGAACAAGGAATACATGCTGAAGACCATCGAGGATGGCGCCCGCGCCTCCAGCCTCGTCCTGCCGAGCTTCGACGACGAAGCCGTCCATTTCGGCGATGCGGATGAAGCTGCCACCATCGCCCGCTACAAGGCGCTCGGCGTGGAAAATGTCGTGGTCAAGAACGGCCCCGGCGGCATCACGCTCGCCTTCGGATCAGAGCCGGCGATCCACGTTCCCTCGGTCAACGTGGACAAGGTCGTCGACACGACCAGCGCCGGCGACAGTTTCAACGGCGGCTTCCTCTCGCGCCTCGTCGAGGGCGTATCCCCGGCCGAAGCCGCCGCCCACGGCGCCGCCGTCGCCTCAACCGTCATCCGCCACCACGGCGCATTGGTCAGCCCGGAGCTTTTGCCGCGTTGACATCGGCCGATGCCGGCCGGTGCGGAACGCTGCCCTTGGCAGGGGCCATCTGGCACAGGCCGGCCGGTGCGTCGGCATCAGACCCACAGCCCTTCTCTGCGGCGAGAGCGAATGCCTCGTAGAAGCCGAGCGTTTCACCGAGATGGATCGACCCGCGCTTGGAGAGGTGCCCGTCATCGCGGTAGATGGCGACATTCTCGTCCTGCACGCGGCAGCGCGTATCGTCACAGAGAAAACTCTCCATGGACACGACCGGGAAGCGCTTTGAAATGTCCGTCATCAGCCGCGCCACGATCGCGTCATGGGTACGCTGCTTGTCGCGCGGAATGGTGCACATCGCATTCGACATGCCGAACAAGCGCGTCCGCGCGACGCAGAGACCGATATCGCGACCGTCCCGCGGCGGCGGCGCCATGAATACCGGTTTCAATCCGACCGAGCGGAGCCAGTCGGCAGTCGCCTCCACCTCGCTCAGGACACGGTCGTAGTCGGTGGTAATGACCTCGCCGCCGGCCGTCATCAGATCATTCTCGGTGAGATAGGTCAGGTACTGCGAGGCGAGCACGACATAACGAAGCGATGGCGTGGCCGAAAGATAGCCCTTCACCTCTTCCTCGTTGTGGCGCATGCAGTCGAGCGGCCACAGCCTCGCCATGTCCGGAAGAGCCGGTGCGATCCCCGATGGGAAGGCGCACTTGCCCATGTTGAGCTGCATGATGCTGCCTTCCGGCGGCATCGAGGCAAGCACGCCGTCAATCAGGTGCATGGCAAAGGAATCGCCCCATATCGCCATTTCCGGCTCCGGCTTCGTGGCGCATTCCGTCGGGCGCACGTGGCCGTTGCAGGCATTGCTGATGCCGATGCCCGGCTGGCGTATTGCCAGCAGCTCCGGATCACGCCCCGGAAAACCGTCAGCATCCGCCGTGACAATGCCAAGCATGATCAGGGCAGCGGCGCCTGCGCCGGTAAAACCGAAGACCTGTCGGCGACCGATGCGCGGCGAACGCCGGAATGGCCGCTCGACGCATAAATAGGAAAAGATGGCCAGTGCGAAGGTAAGCGCGATCAGAGGCGCATAGGACCATGCCGGCAGCATGTCCATGGCTCGCAGCCGGGCGAAGGCGAAGACCGGCTGGTGCCAGAGATAGAGGCTGTAGCTGATCAGTCCGATGCCGACCAGGAGGCGCAGCGCCAGCAGCCGCCCGGCAAGATTGGCGGGCGACGCATAGGCAAGGACGAGGATGGTCCCGATGCAGGGCAGCAGTGTTGCAAGCCCCGGATATCCGCCCGTGGAGGGCAGGAAAATGCAAGCGAGAATGATGCCGCCGAGCCCCGCCATCGCCAGCATCGACTTCGCCCGGTCCGGGATATCGATCCGTCCGACGCCACCGATCGCAAGCAATGCCCCGGCGGAGAGCTCCCAGAAACGCGTAAACGGCAGATAAAAATTCGCCACCGGATCGATGCGCCCTATCGGCCATGTCAGTGCAAAGCTCAGCCCTGCAAGAGCGGCGACGATCCAGAACATCGTTCGCCTCTCGAGGCCGCGCAGAGCCCAGAGGAGAACCGGGAACACGAGATAGAACTGCTCCTCGACGGAAAGCGACCAGGTATGCAGCAGCGGCTTGAGCTCGTTCTTTGCCGCGAAATAGCTGACGTCGTCCCACAGCTCGAAATTCGAGACCATAAGCAGCGCATGAAAAAGGCTCTTGCCGAAGGCCTTCAGTTCGGGCGGCAGCATCCACATTGCGGCAAACGGCAGGCAGGCCAGGCAGACGAATAGCAGCGCCGGCGCGATACGGCGTATGCGGCGCTCGTAGAAATTCACGATGCTGAAGCGTCCGGCCGCAAGATCGTCCAGCAGGATCGTCGTGATCAGGTAGCCGCTGATGACGAAGAACACATCCACCCCGACGAAGCCGCCGGGCATGATGCCGAGATTGGCGTGGAACAGGATGACGGGAATGACGGCGACGGCACGCAACCCATCGATTTCCGGTCTGTAATTCATGCTCATGTCTCCAGCAGCGCTGCTGCCTAGCAATCGGCGCAGGGCAAGTCCACTGCCGCGCATTCCGGAGGGCTGGTTTAGCCTCTCTCCACCGGCGGATGAAATTGATGACTGCATTGCTCCACAGGATCGTGGTCGGCCGGGCCGCGCTCACACCCCGCTTCATCCCCCTGTTACAATATTTGGCGATAGAAAGCCCGAAAACGCGGGCTGCCAGCGAGTCGCCCGCGAATCGGCAACGGGGCTTGGGCCGTCGCATGACCAGAATAACGATCGTCACGGATGCCTGGTATCCGCAGGTGAACGGCGTCGTCCGTTCGATCGAGAACACCAATCGGGAGCTCACCGGCATGGGCGTCGAGGTGTTCATGGTCACGCCGAAGGATTTCGCCAACATCCCTTGCCCCACCTATCCCGAGATCAGGCTTTCGGTAACGACCTATGCGCAGGTTGCCGGCGCGATCGAGAAGACCATGCCGACGGCGGTGCATATCGCCACCGAAGGCCCGCTCGGCCTGATCGCCCGCCGCTGGTGCCTGAAGAACGGCATGCCGTTCTCGACCAGCTATCACACCCGCTTTCCCGAATATGTCGCGGCCCGCTTTCCGGTGCCGATCCGCTGGATGCAGGCCTTTGTCCGCTGGTTCCACAATGCCGGCAACGGCTGCATGGTGGCGACCGCCAGCCTCGAGCGAGAGCTCTCCAAGATCGGCATCCGCAATCTGCTCCGCTGGAGCCGTGGCATCGACCAGACGGTCTTTCACCCGATGGACCATGACGAGCGCCCCTTCGATCTGCCGCGGCCGATCTTCATGACGGTCGGCCGGGTCGCGGTGGAAAAGAACCTTCCGGCCTTCCTCGATCTCGACCTGCCGGGCTCCAAGGTGGTCGTCGGCGACGGCCCGGCGCTGGCCGACCTGAGGAAGCGTTATCCGAATGTGCTCTTCACCGGCATGAAGACCGGCGAGGAACTGGCCAAGGCCTATGCCCAGGCGGATGTCTTCGTCTTCCCGTCGAAGACCGATACATTCGGCAACACCATCCTCGAGGCGCTGGCGAGCGGCGTTCCTGTCGCGGCCTATCCGGTCATGGGGCCTGTCGACATCATCGAGGAAGGCTCGGGCGCCGGCGCCCTTGACGAAGATCTGCGGATGGCCTGCCTCAAGGCGCTCGACTGCCGCCGCGAGGATGCGAGCCGGCTGGCAAAAAGCTACACCTGGGAAGCCGCATCGAGACAGTTTCTCGCCAACGTGCTGAAGGCGCAATCGGAGCGGTCGCAGGGCAACCGGGCACTGCCGGCGAGCTGATAGCGACGCCTGCCCCGAGGCCGCCGCTCGCAACTCCGCCCAATCATTGCCAGGTGGATGAAGACAGCCTGCGCACCAAGATCGGATCCTCGCCCAGCACCGAAAGCCTCCGTTCAGCCCCGCGCGCCGATTGCGGCCACGAAGCTGCTGATCCCCGATGAACGCAGCGGCTGATAGCTCTTGCCGCTCTCTCGGCAGGCCCGCTTGATGATGCCGGCGGCCGTGTGGCTGATATGGTCGACAGGAAAGAGCACCGTCTCCGCCTGGGCAAGGACGGCTGGCAGAAGCGTGGTACTGTCCTCCATGCCGCCATCATGCAGCAGCAGTGTCACGCCATGCACGTCGGCGAGCGCGCGCAGCTTGTCGTAAAGGCTGCGCCTCCCGCCGACATAGAGGATCGCGCCTTCTGCAGCGCCTCTCACCTTCACGCCCGCGCCTTCGTCGGCAGCGTCTTCACTGGAAAGCAGCCGCTCGAGTGTCTCGTTCTCCCGCTGCAGCTCGGCCGCATTCGCCTCGGCCTCTTCCGCCCTGGCCTGCTGCCTTCGCAATTCCTCGCGAACCTCGCCGAGCTTTTGCGCCAGCTCGCCGGAACGCGGCGCCTCCTCCGATGGCGCGGACGCCTTTCGGCGGCTGGCGGCTTCCGCTGCGGCACTTGCCGCCCCGGCCTGGATCACCGCCTCCTGCAGCCGCGCGATCTCGCGTCTCATCTCGTCGCGCTCCGAGCCGGTCTTCTCGAGGCGTCGCTCCAGCCGGGCGATCATCTCGTCCTTTTCCTCCACCGTTCGCTGGAGGTCGGTCAGTCGGGCTATATCGAGACGGCTTGCACTGCCCACGAGATGGGAGAGCATATGCACATCGCCGAACACGTCGCGCTTCAGCTTCTCGTCTGTCGCCGGGTGGCTGAGCAGCGCCCAATAGGCACCACTGATATCGCCGCGGTCATAGGCTTCGCGCCAGAACCGCCGCAACTCGTCTGCATCGCCGAGCTTCGACATTCGCTTGATGATGGCGTCATGGCGCCGGTCGAGCGCCTTGTTGAGCAGTTTGCCGGCCGTGCCCTCCTCGCCGGCCAGCCTGACGCCGCGCGCATGCAGCGCGTGATCGCCGGCCGCGCGGGCCTCCGGCTCGCCGAGCTTAACCAGCAGCTGGCGCAACTCGCCGGTCGTCAGGCAGGTCCCGATGATGGAACAGTGATAGTGCGGGCTGATCTGCCAGGTCTTTAAACGCATGCCTTTGACCGGCACGCCCTCGCCCGGCAGGACAAGCGGTGGCATGGAAGGCGATGCCGCCGGACCCGGCAGGCGCGCGTGATGAAGTCCGGGCAAAGTCGGCATGCTCACACCATTCGATATATCCCAATGAATATATCGGTAAGCCGGAACGATTGATCTGGCAAGATGGGTATCGAGCTTTTGAACCGACTTGATCCCACCTTCCCGAAGGGCACGAAAAAGCCCGGTGGCGAACCACCGGGCTTTTCGATTTTCTGGCCGTCGCGGTTATTTCTTCAGCGCGTCCCTCAGGGCTGCATTGGCAACCGAGACGGCGCTGCGGACGGCCGGTGTCTCGGCGATCGCGTTGAGCAGCACGAAGTCGTGGATCGTGCCGTTGTAGCGGATCGACGTGACCTTGACGCCGGCCTGCGAAAGCTTGCGGCCATAGGCCTCGCCTTCGTCGCGCAGCACGTCGTTCTCATCGACGATCACGAGAGCCGGCGGCAGGCCGTTCAACTGCTCGATCGAGGCCTGGAGCGGCGAAGCGGTGGGCTCCTTGCGCTTTTCGACGTCGGGCAGGTACTGGTCCCAGAACCACTTCATCGCTTCCTTCGTCAGCCATGGGCCATTGGCGAACTGGTTGTAGGAACCGGTGTCGAAATTGGCATCGGTGACGGGGTACAACAGGACCTGCTGGTCGATCTGCGGTCCACCACGTTCCTTGGCGAGCAGCGTGAAGGCCGCGGCCATGTTGCCGCCGACGCTGTCACCGACCACGGCCAGCCTGCTTGCATCGACACCGAATTCCTTCGGATGCTCGGTAACATACTTGGCCGTGGCATAGACCTGTTCGATCGCGACCGGATAGCGGGCTTCCGGCGAACGCTCGTAGTCGACGAAGACGACTGCGGCCTCGGCGCCATTGGCTATCTCGCGGACAAGCCGGTCATGGGTATCGGCATCGCCCAGCACCCATCCGCCGCCATGGACGTAGATGATGACCGGCAGCGTACGCTTGACGCCGGCCGGCTTGGTCACGCGGATCTTTGTCTTGCCGGTCGGGCCGATATTGAGAACCCTGTCTTCGATATCGGCGGCAAGCTTCTTCACATCCCCCTTCTGCGCGCCGGCCAATACGTCGCGGGCATCCTTGGGCGACAGCGTGTAGATGGGCGGCGCGCCGGCGAGCTGGTCGATGAACGCCTGCGTCTTCGGTTCGAGAACCGGTTCGGCGGCTATAGCGGCGACGGCGGATGCAGCGGCAATCGCTGCTGCGGATACGGTGGTGGTGATTTTGGACATTGTCGTCTCCTTTCCTGATCGTGTCGGCCTCGTCTGGCCACCCAACTTATATCGTGCACGATATGATCGTCTACAAACAATCATCCGACATGTCAGCCATGCAAAAACCTGCATGGCGATTATTTATCGCGCGACCTAAATCTGATAGGTTCGGGAATATGAGCGGCGTAGTGCCAGCGTTCGAAAGGCCATGCGCCAGGAGGCAGATGATGAAGGACGAATTGAAGCTCGACACGTTCCTGTGCTTTGCCCTCTACACGGCAAACCACGCGATGAACCGGGTCTACAAGCCCCTGCTCGAGGAGCTCGAAATCACCTACCCGCAGTTCCTCGTCCTCGTCACGCTCTGGGAAGAGGACGAGCAGACGGTCGGCAGCATCGGTGAAAGGCTTTTCCTGGAATCCAGCACCCTGACCCCGCTTCTGAAGCGGCTGGAAACTGCTGGCTACATAAGCCGCGAACGCAGCAAGCTGGACGAGCGGCAAGTCATCATCCGCCTGACCGACCAGGGACAGGCCCTGAAGGCGCGGGCACAGAAAATCCCCGGCAACATCGTTGCCGCAACGGGCTGTTCATCGGATGAGGTTCAACGACTGCGCCAGGAAGTCAGCGACCTGCGCGACGCTTTGGACAAGAAAGCAAGCGCCGCCTGAGCCAGTTCCATGCGCCGCAAAGGCGCAGAAACCGGCTCAGCATGGCCTCGTGCCAAAACCGGGACTTCCGGCCTATCGGATACGCCGGAGGTCGGAAAGATTGGAGCGGGTCAGCCGCTCCGCCCGTCGCGCCAACGGAAATACGCAATACCGCTGGCACCCAGACAGAATGCTGCGACAAGACCTGCTACAATCATGGATTATCCTCCCAAAAGAACGCATCGACCCGAAAACCGATCGATTTCCGCAAAGTCGATGCGCAAGCTCCCAAAACTACGGCGCCGCGCGGCGCCACAGTCCGGCTTGAGAGTCCTCCAACCGCACAAGCCAGAGTGGTAGTCGATCATGGATCGCCGGGAATTGCAAGCCAGCTAATGGATTAGGCCGACCATGAGGTGCATTCGTCCTCCGGCCCATTTCCAACCCGGCCGCCCGGGCGTATCCTGCCCTTGTGCAAGCACGGATTGCGGCAAGCTTGGGAGGCAGCCGTGAAAGAGGCGTCCCGTCATGATGTCTGGCGCTCGGGCGACAGCTACGAGAACTATATCGGCCGGTGGAGCAGACTGGTGGCGCCCCGCTTCCTCGACTGGCTCGAACCGGCAAGCGATCTCGACTGGCTGGAGGTCGGCTGCGGTACCGGCGCGCTGACGCAGGCCATCCTCGCCCATGCGGAACCGAGGTCGGTGATCGCGGTCGATCCCTCCGAGGGTTTTCTGCAAAAGGCCCGCTCCGACATTCTCGACCGGCGGGTGGAATTTCGTACCGGCGACGCCCAGGCTCTCTCCATGATGGCCGGGACACGGGATATCGTCGTTTCGGGTCTTGTCCTGAATTTCGTGCCGAACCGCGTCCTCGCGCTGCAGGAAATGCTGCGCGTCGCCCGCCCGAAAGGCGTGATCGGCTTCTACGTCTGGGATTATCCGGACGGCGGCATGGAGTTCATGCGGGCCTTCTGGTCGGCCGCGATTGCGCTCGATCCCGCCGCGCGCGAGCTTGGCGAAGGCACGCGCTTCCCCTTCTGCACCCGGGATGGCCTGCTGGATCTGGCCGCCGAGGCAGGGCTCAGCCGGCTGGAAGCGACGCCGATCGAGATCCCGACGCTCTTCAGGAGCTTCGACGACTTCTGGCATCCCTTCACCCTCGGCGCCGGACCCGCACCGGGCTACTGCGCCAGCCTCGGCGTCACCGAACGGGACAGATTGAAAGACAAGCTGCGGACGGACCTGCCCATTTCCGGCGATGGGTCGATCGCGCTGAAGGCAAGAGCCTGGGCCGTTCGCGGCCGCAATCACTAGCGCATGTCCGGTAAATGCCGGATCTGCCGGAGATGGATGGCCTACTGGCAGCTCGCAAGCGGGCTCGGCGAATTCGGCCGGACATCATCATGTTGCATGTGTAGCGGGTTTCGTGTTTCCGGAACATCGCCTGAAATAGTACGGCCACCAGCCTTCTGGAAAACACGACGCTATAGCCAAACGGCCTGACGCCATCCACCCGGCACCGAAAGCGGAGTTTACAGAATGAACGCGAGACCTGACAAAACGTTTTACGCGTCTCCGAAGCTAGCCATGGAGGCAGAGGCGGAGAATTTCGCTTACACACTGCTGCTGAGCCCCGACGCGTCTCAGCCCGATGCCCTGGCCGTCATCGACGTGCGGCCCGGATCGCCAAGTTACAGCCAGATCGTTCACACGGTCGTCATGCCGAACAAGGGCGACGAGTTCCACCATTTCGGATGGAACGCCTGCTCTTCCGCGCTGTCGCCGCTTTCCGGCCACGCCTTCCTGGAGCGCCGTTTCCTCATCATACCGGGCATCCGGTCGTCGCGCATCTACGTCATCGACACCAAGCCTCATCCGACCGAGGCTGCGATTCACAAGATCATCGAACCGGAGGAGATATTCCGGAAAACCGGCTATTCCAGGCCGCATACGGTTCATTGCGGCCCGGAAGGCGTCTATGTTTCAACGCTTGGAGGCGCAGGTGCGGACGGCACCGATGGCCCTGCCGGCATCTTCATCATGGACTGCGAAACCTTCGAGGTTCTCGGGCGCTGGGAGATCGATCGCGGGCCGCAGCAATTGCACTATGACTTCTGGTGGAACCTCCCGCGGGACTACATGGTCAGCAGCGAATGGGCCCTGCCGCCGCAGTTCGAAAACGGCATTGTTCCGGAAGATCTGCTGGCAAATCGATATGGCCATCGCCTTCATTTCTGGGATCTGCGGGATCGCAAGAACGTCCAGACGATCGATCTCGGCGCGAACCATCAGATGGCTCTGGAGGTTCGCCCGGCTCACGATCCCTCCCGAGAATATGGATTTGTCGGTGTCGTGGTCGACACCACTAACCTTGAGGGCTCGATCTGGACTTGGTGGCGTGAAGGCGGTCAATTCCACATCAGGAAAACGGCGACGATTCCGCCCGAGCCGGCATCGGTCGATCGCCTGCCGCCGCTTCTCCAGGGTTTTGGCGCAGTACCGCCCCTGGTGACGGACATTGATCTGTCCTTGGATGATCGCTTTCTCTACGTGTCCTGCTGGGGAACCGGCGAGTTGCGTCAGTACGACGTCAGCGACCCCTTCAATCCGACATTGGTGGGATCGGTTCACATCGGCGGCATCGATCGACGCACGGCACACCCGAACGGCAAGACCTATGCCGGCGGCCCGCAGATGGTCGAGATCAGTCGAGACGGGAAGCGCGTCTACTGGACGAACTCGCTTTATTCGACCTGGGATGACCAATTCTATCCCGATGGGGTACCGGGCGCGCAGGTCATGGCCCGCGCGGGCAAGGAGGGCGGCCTGGAGCTGGAAAAGGATTACTGGGTCGATTTTCCGCAAGGATATCGCGCGCACCAGATCCGGCTCGAAGGCGGCGACTGCTCCACGGATTCGTTCTGCTATCCCTCGGCCTGACGCGCGATGGAAACCGGCTGGTCCGTGACTGAGCTCTGGCTGGCCGTCGTCCTGAGCGGTGCCTATCACGGGATCAATCCCGCGATGGGCTGGCCGCTTGCGGTCTCGGCGGGACTGATGGAGCGGCGTCCCCGGGCACTGGCGCTCGCAATGTGGCAACTGGCTATCGGCCACACACTGGCGATCCTCTTGGCACTTCTCCCATTCGCCATCCTCCTGGCGCTGGTGACGTGGTTGCAGGTGGTCCGCGTGTCAGCCAGTCTGCTCGTCATCGGCTTCGGCATATATCTGCTCGTCAACCGCCGTCATCCCCGTGTGCTGGCACGGATCCGCCCGACACAGCTGGGATTGTGGTCATTCGTCGTGGCAACGGCGCATGGCGCGGGCCTCATGCTCGTACCGTTGTTTCTGGGGCTCTGCCGGGCGGACGAAAGCGATCGGGCCGCGCAGAGCCTCATGGCGGGTGACGTCGGGACGGGCTTGCTCGTCTCGGCCGTTCACACCCTGTCGATGATCGCCGCCGGAGGAGGATTTGCCTGGGTGGTCTATCGCTATGTCGGGTTGAAGGCCATTGCGGGCAGCTGGTTCAACCTGGACAGGGTCTGGGCCGCCAGCCTCGTAGCGGTTGGCAGCCTGTCGCTTATTTTCGCACTTGAAAGTGGCGGCATGTAAGACCGCAGGCGAGATCAACCGCAAACGCCGGCGGTCTCGCCTTCGAGCGAAGACCGCAAGTCATGCAGTAAGATCGGTGATGCATTCCGAAAATGCCGCCGGACGCCGAATTCAGCGCCTTTTCTTGCGGTTCTCGAACGGGTTGTCACCCGCCTTGAAATGAATGCGGATCGGCACGCCCGGCATCTGGAAATCGTTGCGCAACCCGTTGATCATGTAACGGATATAGCTTTCCGGCAGCGCGTCGGGACGCGTGCAGGACACCATGAATGCCGGCGGACGCGCCTTCACCTGGGTCATGTATTTCAGCTTCAGGCGGCGGCCGGAAACGGCCGGTGGCGGATGCTGGACCTGCGTGCCTTCCAGCCACTTGTTGAGCCGGGCCGTCGAGATGCGCTTGTTCCACACCTTGTCGGTGGCGATGATTTCCTGCATCAGCTTGTCGAGCCCGTAGCCCGTCTGGCCGGAGATCGGCACGGCGCGAAGGCCCCGCGCCTGCGGCAGCAGCCGGTCGGTCTTTTCGCGCAGGTCCGCAAGCGTCGCCTGCGTATCTTCCACCAGGTCCCACTTGTTGAAAGCGAGCACGGCAGCCCGGCCTTCGCGTAAGACCAGATCGGCAAGCTGCAGGTCCTGCTTCTCGAACGGGATCGTTGCATCGAACACGATGACGACCGTCTCGGCAAACCGGATCGACCGCAGCGAATCCGCCACGGAAAGCTTTTCGAGCTTCTCCTGAACGCGCGCCTTGCGGCGCATTCCGGCGGTGTCGAACATCTTGATCGTGCGGCCGCGCCATTCCCAGTCGACCGAGATCGAGTCGCGGGTAATGCCGGCTTCCGGACCGGTCAGCAGGCGATCCTCGCCGAGGAAGCGGTTGATCAGCGTCGACTTGCCCGCATTCGGTCGGCCGATGATGGCGACGCGCAGCGGCTTGGTCTCGTCATATTCCGGCTCGTCGTCGGCCTCGTCGCCGAGCACGCTGTCGCGAACGTCGACATCCGTCTCCGCCTCATCATCGTCGCCTTCGGGGAAGGCCACGTCCTCTCCGATCGCCTCGACGATCGCGTCGCGCAGGTCGATCATGCCCTGGCCGTGTTCGGCCGAGATCGGAACCGGCTCGCCGAGGCCGAGCGTATATGCGTCGTAGAAGCCGCCGTCCGATCCCTTGGCTTCCGACTTGTTGGCGACGAGCACCACCGGCTTGCCGCTGCGGCGCAGCAGCTGGCCGAATGTCTTGTCGAGCGGCGTCAGCCCGTATTTGGCATCGACCACGAACAGCGTCAGGTCGGCCTCTTCGATGGCCATCTCGGTCTGGGCACGCATGCGGCCCTCGAGCGTTTCCGGCCCGACTTCCTCGAGACCGGCCGTGTCGATGATGGTGAAGCGAAGGTCGACGAGCTTGGCATCGCCCGGACGACGGTCGCGGGTCACGCCCGGCGTGTCGTCGACAAGCGCCAGCTTCTTTCCGACCAGACGGTTGAAAAGCGTGGACTTGCCGACATTCGGGCGTCCGACGATGGCGACGGTGAAGCTCATCCTGTTTCCCTCAAATCCGCTTTTGCGCCTTATCCCTGTACGGGATCAGGCGCCTTGCCGGAAGCGGCGATATTGTCGAGCATGATCTGGGCGCGGTTCGTCACATTGCGCGGTGCGCCCGCATCGTTGGCGATCTGCTGGAACCATTCCTTGGCCTGCTGCATGTTGCCGGCCTTGTAGGCGGCAAGGCCAAGCGCTTCGCGGGCGGAATTTGCCAGCACATTGCCCTGGCTCGCCATCGCCTGCGCTTCGGCCGATACCTGTTCGTAGGTGCCGGTATCGATCAGAATCCAGGCGGCGCGCAGCTTGGCGAGATCGCGGATCGGCTCGGGCACCGAATTGTCGCCGCCCACCTGCTTGTAGGCTTCGATAGCGCCCGCGACGTCACCCTTGGCCTGCTGCACCGAGGCGGCGCGAAGTTTTGCGAGCACCGGATAGGAACCCGTGCCGTCCTTCTCGATGGCACCGAGAGCGGAAAGCGCCTCGTCGTTCTTGCCTTCCGAGGCAAGCGTCAGCGCCGCGATGAACCGGTCGCCCGACTGCGACGAGCCGTGATTTTCCCAATATTCGAAACCGCGCCATGCGGCAGTGCCGACGACGATCAGCACGGCGGCGCCGATGGCGATCTTGCCATAGCGCTTCCAGGCATTCTGCAGCTGGTCGGAGCGAAGCTCTTCATTCACTTCACGGAAAAAACTGTCGTCGTTATGCGCCATCGAAGTCTCCGGCTCCCGCTGGAGCCAATTCTGGATAGAACCCGGCGATATGGCGGGCAATCCTGCGGCCAATCGTGCTGAACGCGCCTTCTAGCTTATTTTGTCGAGGATGTAAGGCCCCTCAAGCATTTCATGACAAGCTTGTTAACGCCTCTTCGGCAGCATGATCAATTCATGGCTTTATAAGCCCTCTCCCAAGCTTCGCCTCATTCGACGCCCAAGAGCGACCTGTTTTAGAGAATCAGGAACCCGTAATGCGTCTTGCCGCCTCGCTCTCGACCTCCGTCGCCGCCCTCCTCGCCACGCTTTGCCTACCGACTTCGATATTGGCGCAGGATGCTCCCGCAGCCGATACGGCCAGGCCGAAGCAGCTGGTGATGATCTCCTTCGACGGCGCGGGCTCCAACGCACTCTGGCAGCGAAGCCGCGATTTTGCGAGGCAGAACAACGCCCATTTCACCTATTTCCTCTCCTGCTCGCTGGTCATCCCGCGCGCCGACAGGGCGACCTATGAAGGCCCCGGCAAGAAGGCCGGCCGTTCCAATATCGGCTTTGCGCAGGACAGGCCGGAAGCGAAGGAAAGGCTCGGCCACATCTGGCAGGCCCATCAGGAAGGCCACGACATATCGAGCCACACCTGTGGTCATTTCGACGGCAAGGACTGGTCGGCCGCCGACTGGACGGCCGAGTTCACGAGCTTTCACGATGTCATGACCAATGCCTGGACGGCGATCGGCGCCGGTGATGCGGAGCCGAAGGGCTGGCGCGATTTCATCGACAACGATATCAGGGGTTTTCGCGCCCCCTATTTCTCCACCAGCGACGGCCTTGTCACGGCGGAAAAGAAGGCCGGCTTCACCTATGACGCAAGCCTCGTCACCAAGGGACCGATGCTGCCCGAGAGAAAGGGCGATCTCATCCGCTTCGGCCTGCCGCTCATCCCGGAGGGTCCGTCGCAGCGGCCGATCATCGCCATGGACTACAATCTCTTCATCCGCCACTCGGCCGGCGTAGACAATCCGTCCCGCTCGGCGGAATTCGAGGAGCGCGCCTATTCCGCCTTCCGCGCCGCCTTCGACAAGCAATATGACGGCGAGCGCATACCGCTGCAGATCGGCCTGCATTTCGTCGAGATGAATGCCGGCGCCTATTGGCGGGCGATGGAACGCCTCGCGTCCGATGTCTGCAACAGGTCCGACGTCGCCTGCGTCAGCTATACCGAGGCGATCAGGATGCTCGACGAGCGCCCGGGCAAGGTTCATTCGTCGACCGAGAGTAAAAACTCAGCTGGCTGACCGGCACCAACACTTTCGCCTATCCGTCAAAGCGCATCCGCAGACCGACCTTCCAGCCTCCTCCCAGCCAGGATATGACACTTCCATGACGACCCGCCTTCTCAAGCTCCTTCCCTGGCTCGCGCTCGCCGCCATCATCTTCGCCACGGTCTCGCCGATCCGGCTGAGGCCCCACGACTTCGCCTCGGTCGATATCGATCGCGCCGGCGCCTTCGCCGTCATGGCGCTGCTCTTCGTCGTGGCCTATCCGCGCCGCTGGGTGGCCTGCGCCATCCTGCTCATCCTCGGCGCCGGCGGCATCGAGCTTCTGCAGTTCCTGTCGCCGACCCGGCACGCGCATCTCGACGATGCCATGGTCAAGGCCGCCGGCGCTGCCTTCGGCTGCCTCCTCGGCCTCGCTCTGAACCGCACCGTCACCCGTTACCGCCAGCCTGCGGTAGCCTGAGAGCGGGGACGAAACTTCCGCCGATCGATATCCGGCGCAAGTCCGATCAAGGACTTGCGCTTTTCTTTTCCCCATTTCGTCCCCGCTACTCGCGGCCTCGCCGATAATCGGCGCGTCATCGGATGGGAAACCGGGTCTAGAACCGGCAGACCTCCTCGGGTTTCGAGCTCGGTTCCGGTGATGGTCGCCAAAGGTGCGATCGAAGGGCTCGGAAATCCTTCGAAAGCCACCGGAAAGCGGTCGGGGCAGGCAAAACCTGAACCATCCAATGCAATCGAATACCCGCCTGCCCTACTCCCAGGGGCAAGACGCACCGGCCTTTCTTCAACCTTAAGACCCGTGCAACAAGCCCGAACGCAAAACCGCGCCGGATTGACAACCCGGCGCGGCCATAACTGCTTGTCCTTTAAGAGACGAGTTCGATCAGGTCGGCTTGTTCGCCGCCATCTCGCCACCCTGCGCCTCGCGCTGCAGATAGCGTTGATCGATCTCTGGCAGCGGCTCGTCATCGATCGCCGCCTCGAAGGCCTTCAGGCGCTTGTGGATGGAGAGGAGTTCGATGATCGTCGTCCAGGAATTGACCAGATACTGGAAGGAGCTGGACACCTGGCCGAAGGCCGTCGCGATCTGCTGGTAGATACCGTAGGTGATCTTGCCGGCGACGATGGTCGGCACCAGCATGAACAGCAGGAAGAGGGCGTCGGCCTGGATGTAGAAATACCGCGCCACGTTGAAATAGAGGTAATGCCAGTACATGCGGAAATAGTTCGTCCGCACGTTCGAATAAAGTTCCGCAATGGTCAGCGGCTGGGCCCGGTCCGCATGGTCCTCGCCATAAACGAGCTCCTTGCGGTAGGCAGCCTCGACGCGCTGGTTGCGGAAGTTCAGACCGGGCAGCTTGATACCGGCAACGGCAAGAAGCAGCGTGCCGAAAGCCGACCAGAACAGTGCCAGCCAGAACAGCGCATGCGGGATTTCACCGATGATCGGCAGGTCGGAGACGTAGCCGGACAGGCCGAACAGGATCGGCAGGAACACCACCAGCGTCATGACCGAGTTGATCAGGTTGATGCCGAGGCCTTCCAGCGTCGCGGAAAAGCGCATCGTATCTTCCTGCACACGCTGCGAGGCACCTTCGATGTGACGCAGCTTCTCCCATTTCGACATGTAGAAGTTGTTCATCGCCGTGCGCCAACGGAAGATGTAGTGGCTGGTGAAGAAGTCGGTCAGGATCGACACTGCCATGCTGAGGAAGGCGATCTGGGCGAAGATGATCATCAGGCTGTAGAAGCTGTCGACCGTGATGCCGGGCTGTTTCGTCAGCGCGTTCTGCAGCGTATCGCCGAAGGGGCGCCGCCAGTTGTTGATGACGACGGACACCTGAACGCTGAAATAGGTGACTGCGATGATCAGCAACGAGCCCCAGACCGACCAGCCGATCCACGGATTGTCCTTGGCCAAGAACGACCACGCCGCACCGAAAAGCAGCAGGCAGATGGCGAAGTAGGCGTAGAAATAGAGGTTGGACGGCATCAGGAAGTAGGTCAGGTCGTAGGGTTCCGACGCACCTTCCGGCAGACCGAAACCGGCGCGATCACCGATGCCTGCAAAGATGAAATACCAGGCAAGGATTGCAACGAAGGACCAGATGACGGCGGAAATGAAGAACAGTTTCGGACGGGGAAAGAAAGAGTGGAACACGGAGCGGACGCTTTCCTGAGTTCGAGTCTGGGAGGTGGCATGTTAGCGCCGGAAACTATGGCAGTTCCGTGGATGCGGCAATGGCCGCACCGCTTTGTTACACATTTGTAACCGGTATTGCTCTCAGCCGCCGCTCGAGGCTTCCGTCACGCGGTACGACGCGCAACGCCGACGGCGAGCAGGATGCAGACGACGAGCACCGCCGTCGCGATCAGGGTCGGCAGGGTGAAGCTTCCGCTCACCTCCGCCGCCCAGCCGGCGACCAGTGGCCCGATGATCTGGCCAACGCCGAAGGCGGCCGTCATCGAGGCGAGCGCCCGGCGCGGGCTTTCCGGTGCAAGCGTGCCGCCAAGCTGCAGCCCGTAGGCCGTGATCACCATGAAGGTCGCGCCGAGCAGCAGCCCGCCGAAAAGCGCGCCGGCCGTGGGCGGCAGCAGCACGGATCCGACCACGCCGACAGCCAGCACGACGAGTGCTGCCACATGGGCCTTTGCCAGCCCGAAGCGGATCGCGACCGGGTGCCAGGCGACAAGCGATGCCGCCGCCGCGCAGCCGGTGACGAACCAGGCGAGGAATTCGACGATCGGCCCGGCATCGCCCTGCCGCGCCATCGTTACCAGGAAGGTCGCGGTGATCACGTAGCCAAAGCCGAACAGGCCGTAGGACGCCGTCAGCATGATGAGTGGCAGACGCCACTGCAGCTTCGGCTCCGCCCTGCGAACGGCATTCGCCTGCGGTCGCGGCAAAAGCATATGCACGGCAAGCACCGCGAGGAGCGCGATCGCAGCCCCCGCCAGCCAGTTGATCCGCCAGCCATGAGCCGCGTCTCCCGCCGACGTGTTGACGATCAGCGCCAGCGCCGAGGAAAGCGCGATCCCCATGCCGACGCCGCCGAAATGCAGGAAGTTGACCACATGCCCCTTCGCGCCGCCCTGGCGCGCGAAAGGCAGGACGATGGACGACGTCAGCACCATGGCGAGCGCGCTCGCAAGACCGGCGAGAAACCGTATGACGATGAAGGCCGCAACAGGCGTCGTCAGTCCCATCGCAGCAAGCAGCAATGCGCTTGCGGTGAGCGCGCTGATCGCGACCGATCTTTCGCGTCCCGCCGCCCAGCCGTAACCAGCCAGAACCGCGCCCGCCAGATAGCCCGCGAAATTGCCGGCGGCGATATAGCCGGCGTCAGTAGACGTGATCGGAATGCCCGCCATCATGCCCGGCAGGACCGGCGTGTAAAAGAAGCGGCCGAAACCCATGGCGGCGGCCATGGCAATGGCGCCGGCAAGGCCGACGAGGCGAAGATCGGTGCGAGGGGTCATGTCCATGATCCGCTTATGACAGCGCCTTGTGCGCCGCACAAATCAGCATTTTTCATAGCTTAGGGAATAATTTGAATAAACCGATCGTGAACGCACCGCGGGATCGAATTGATGCACTGCGGGAATCATTTGTCTTGTTGTTGACACGAATGACCGCCATCCTTCCGGTCATAGTCATTACCCATGATATTCATCGATCCAGAGAAGGCGGGAGGCGCAGGAATGGACCGTGACCTGACCGTATCGGAAGTTTTGTTGGACCCATTGATCGCCCAGATGCGCAAGGCGGATGCGATCGGTTATGCTTCGTTCGCACAGTTCATGCAGAGCGCCGCGCGGGTGCATGCCCGGCAGGTGGTCGAGCATCTTCGCGAAGAGCGCGCCGACGCCTTCTACCACGCCGTCGAGGCGGCCGATCGCGCTCAAAATCGTTTGATTTGAACCGCCGCGCGATCTGAAACCGAGCGGGCCGCTATTTGCGGCTCTTTTCCATTCAGTTCGCAAGCGTCAGGATCAGCGGCCCGTTGCGGGTCGCGACGATCGTGTGCTCGTATTGCACGGTCGGTGCGCGCGGATCGCTGTAGAGCGTCCACGGATCGCCATTGTCACCGTCTTCCGCCCATTCGGCGCCGAGCGACAGGAAGGGCTCGATGGTGAAAACCAGTCCCTCCTCCATCGTCCGGCTTTCCTGCGGATCCGGCCAGGTCGGAATTTCCTTCGGCTCGTCATGCAGCGTCAGGCCGATGCCGTGGCTGGAAAGATTGGTGATCAGCGAATAGCGGTTCTTCTTGGCAAAAGCGCCAATGGCATTGCCGATGCCGGCGATCGGCCGCCCGGCCTTCACCTGCTGCAGCCCGGTCCACAAGGCCCGCCGCCCATCGCGGCACAGCTTCTCGATCTCTTTCTTTACCGGCGGCACGGCATAGGACGAGCCGCAATCGCCGAAGAAACCGTCCTTCACCGCCGACACGTCGATATTGACGAGATCGCCTGCTGCAATCACCCGACCGCCCGGAATGCCGTGCGCCACTTCCTCGTTGACACTGATGCAGGTCGCGGCGGGAAACTGGTAGCAGGTCTCCGGGGCCGACTGCGCGCCATTATCCTCGAGGATCTTGCGGCCGATATCGTCCAGTTCCTTGGTGGTGATCCCCGGCTCCAGCGATTTCGCCATCGTCTCCATCGCCTGGGCGCAGAGCCTGCCGATCGCCTTCAGCTTGTCGAGTTCGTCTTCACTGGAGATAACCATTCCATGTCGCTTTCTTCTTCATAAGCATGTCGTTGCCGCAAAACCGCTGCACGCTCTCGCGCGACATGCCCTAGTCCCGTTCATTCCGCCTGCGATGTGGCGCGCTCGGCCGATCCGGTCAATTCCTTTCTGACGATCGGCGCCACCTTCGTGCCGTAAAGCTCGATGCCGCGCATGATCTGATCGTGCGGCATAGGCCCGATTGCCATCTGCAGCAGGAACCGGTCCATCTTGAACACGCCATGGGCGGCAATGATCTTCTCAGCCACCAGTTCCGGCTCGCCGACGAAGAGATTGCCGAGCGGCCCGCGCGCCTGGTCGAAATGCGCCCGGCTCGTCGGCCCCCAGCCCCGCTCGCGGCCGATGCGGTTCATCACCTCCGCCTGCGGCCCGTAGAACTGGTCGGCGGCCGCCTCCGTGCTGTCGGCGATGAAGCCGTGCACGTTGATGCTGGTCTTCAGTTTGCCCGGATCCACTCCGGCACGCTCGCCGGACTGGCGATAGAGATCGGCAAACGGCTTGAACCGCGGATATTCGCCGCCGATGATCGCGATCGCGAGCGGCAGGCCAAGCGCACCGGCCCGCGCCACCGATTGCGGCGTGCCGCCGACGGCGATCCAGACCGGCAGCTGCTCCTGCAGCGGACGCGGATAGACGCCGCGCCCGTTGATCGCCGGCCGCATCTGGCCCTGCCATGTCACGACCTCCTGATCGCGGATCGCCAGCAGCAGTTCGAGCTTTTCGGTGAAAAGATCGTCATAATCGCCGAGGTCGTAGCCGAACAGCGGGAAGGATTCGATGAACGAACCGCGCCCCGCCATGATCTCGGCGCGACCGCCGGAAATCAGGTCCAGCGTCGCGAATTCCTGGAACACTCTGACCGGATCGTCCGAACTCAGCACCGAGACCGCGCTCGTCAGCCGGATCCGCTTCGTTCGTGCAGCCGCCGCAGCCAGCACCGTCGCCGGCGAGGAAATGACGTAATCCGGCCGGTGATGTTCGCCGAGACCGAAGACGTCGAGCCCCACCTGATCGGCAAGCTCGATCTCTTCCAGCAGGTTCTTCAGCCGCCTTGCGCCCTCCGCTCCCTTGTCGGGAGCGTTCGCGTCCATATCGCCGAATGTGTGAAGCCCGAGTTCCATCTCAAAATCCCGTTTTAGCTGCCCTTCAGATAGAGATCGGCTGCGACACGCGCAAACCGGAAACGCTCGAACGGTTTGTTCGATCAGATCGATATGTAGCCTTGTGGCGAAAAGCAATTCTTAGCACTCTCAACCTAGGGTCCGCCTGCTTCGGGGGAATGCTATGAGTGAACTGGCGCAGGACGGCGACAGGCAATCAAGCCTGCTCGCCATGCAGATGGAGGCGCTCTACAAGGGCGCCCCGCAATCCGTCATGAGCATTTTCGGCGCGGCAATCGTCGTGCTGACCTACTGGTCGACGAAGCTTCAATTCTCGCTCATCCTCTGGTTCGCCATCACCTGTGTGATCGCCTTCGTTCATATCGGCACCACCGCGATGCGCCCCGAAAACGGTCTCATACGCTGGCAGCGGCTTTCCTGGTCGCCCTATCGGTGGTCACCGGTCGCCTGGTCGCGCTTCGTCCGCCTTGTGCATTTCTGCTCCGGCACCTGCTGGGGTGTGGGTGGCGGCTGGCTGCTCCTGAACGGCGATCACCACCAGACGCTGGTGGTCTGCTGCATCGCCATGGGCGGCGTCACCGTCACCATCCCGGCGGTCATCTACCGGCCAGCCTTCAACCTCTTCCAGGTGCCGGTCTTCATCTTCTTCGCCGTCGCGCTCGCCGTGAGCGATGTCGAATACGGCAAGATCCTCGCCTTCGCCTCGGCCACTCTCAGCGTTGCACTGGCCATCATGTCCCACAGCATGGGCGAGCAGATGACGCTGGCCTTCAAGCTTTTGCAGGAAAACCGGCATCTGACCGATGCGCTTGCCGCACGCGGGTCCGTCCTCGAGGAGGAGAACCGGGAACTGACGGCGCAGACCATGACCGATCCCCTGACCGGTCTCGCCAACCGTCGCCGGCTGATGGAATTCCTGCGCCGCACCTCCGGCCGCTGCGCCGTGCTGATCGTCGATGTCGACCACTTCAAGTCCTATAACGACAACCACGGCCACGGTGACGGCGACATCTGCCTCGTCCTTGTCGCGGACGCACTGCGCCGCAGCGTCCAGCCGTCGGTCGATCTCGTCGCCCGACTCGGCGGCGAGGAATTCGTCGTCGTGCTGACCGATCTCAGCCACCAGCGAGCGCTCGACGTCGCCGAACTGATCCGCGCCAACATCCAGGCGCTCGCCGCCTCCCACCCGCTAAAGATCCGCCGGCTGGTCACCGCCAGCATCGGCCTCGCCTACCGCGATGACGACCGGCAGAAGAGCAACACGGACCTGATGACCGAGGCAGACGGCGCGCTCTACACGGCCAAGAACACCGGCCGTAACCGCGTGGCGACACTGTCTGGCAACCAATCGGTCGCCGCCGGACGGGCATAAGGCCGCGGCTTGGACGGGATAACCTGCTATTCCGCAAGGATAATGCTGGCCAGCAACCGGCCACGCGCTACATTGTCGCGCGGGATCACTCATCGAGAGGGGAAAGCATGAGTTTCTTCGAAAGCCTTCTCGTCCTCATGCTGGTCGCCATCGTCCTTCTGCAGCTTTCCCGGCGGCTGCGTGCCCCCTACCCGTCCATGCTGGCGCTTGCGGGCGCCGCGACGGCACTCATTCCGGGCACACCTGTCATCAACATCGACCCCGCCACCGCGCTCGCGCTGTTCATCGCGCCGGCACTGCTCGATGCCGCCTTCGATTTCCCGGTCGGCATCGCCAAACGGTTCTGGCTGCCTCTGCTCGTCTTCGCGATCGGCGGCGTGGCCGTCACCGCGGCCACCGTCGCCTGGGTCGGCTGGGCCTTTGCCGGCCTGCCGGTGGCAGCCGCCGTCGTGCTCGGCGCGATCGTCGCCCCGCCGGATGCGGCGGCGGCGACCGCCATGCTGTCGACCATGTCGATCCCGCGCGAGACCGATACGATCCTGCGCGGCGAAAGCCTGTTCAACGATGCAGCGGCCCTGCTCATCTTCGATGCCGCGCTCGCCGTGCAGTCGGCCGGCCATCTCAATGCCGAGGTCGGGCTGCATCTGGCACTTGCCGTGCCGGGCGGCATCATCTTCGGCATCCTTGCCGCGCGGATGATCCGGCGCCTGACCCGTTCGGTCAGCGGCACGCTCGGCGGCAATGTCATGCAGTTCGCCCAGACCTTCCTGCTCTGGATCATCGCCACCCGCCTCCACTTGTCGGCGGTGCTCGCCGTCGTCTGTTGCGGCATGACGCTTGCGCAGATGTCGGAATCCCGTTCCTCGGCCCGCATGCGCGTGCAGTCCTATGCCGTCTGGAGCGCCGCCGTCTTCGTCCTCAATGTCATGGCCTTCCTGCTGATGGGCATGCAGGCCCGCGCTATCCTCACCGACATGCAGCCGGGCCATCTCGGCGAGGCTATCACCTTCGCGCTTCTGGTCGTGGTCACCGTCATCGTCGTTCGGCTCGCGGTCTGCATCGGCTTCAACCGCATCCATGCCTATTACGCCCACCGCGCCGGACGCCCGGAGCCCGCCACGATCAAGCAGGCGACCCTTGCCGGCTGGTGCGGCATGCGCGGCCTCGTCACGCTCGCCACCGCCTTCGCCCTGCCCGCCGATTTCCCCCAGCGCGACATGGTGGTGCTCGCCGCCTTCGCCGTCGTGCTCGCGACACTCGTTGCCCAGGGCCTGACGCTGGTGCCGCTGATCCGCTGGCTCGGCCTCGACCGCCGCGACGAGGGCCTGCGCGAACTGACAAAGATCCGCGCCCATATCGCAAGGGCCGGCTTCATGAAGCTTGAGCATGAAGACGGTCCGGAAGCGGAGCTGCTGCGCAGCAATTTCAAGCTGGAAAAGCACGGCAATCTGCATGCCGAAGGCGCCGCCGCCCTTTCCAACTACCGCCGTCTGGCGCTGGAAGCGATCAATGCCCAGCGCGAGGCACTGGAGGAATTGCGCGAGGACAACCGCCTCACCGTCGACGAATACAATCTCTTCCTCGAAGAGATCGACTGGCGCGAACTCTCCGTCCTGCCGGAAGAGGATCGGCGCATCGAAGAGACCTGAGAGGGCACGAAATGGTCCGGCAGCGATGAATCACTTCATCAGCGCACCGGGCCAACCCCTTGCGGGGACTCAAGATTTCACATCGTTTTGGCGACCTCGGCCATCTGGCCGGCGACGGTGCCCCAGCCTTCCTCGAAGCCCATCTCCTGATGCGCCTTCATGTCTTCCTCGTTCCAGTGGACCGCCGTCGCGGTATAGCGCGAACGCCCGCCGCCGAGGTCTTCGAACTCCAGAATACCGGTCATGAACGGCTTCGCAGACGGCACCCAGCCAGCCGTGTAAGCGTCGGTGAAGACCAGCTTGCGGCCCGGCACAACTTCCAGATAGACGCCGGGATTGGGGACCTTTTCGCCGTTCGGTCCTTCCATCAGGACAAAGCTCTCGCCGCCCGGGCGAAGGTCGGAACGCGCCTCCGTCACCTCCCAGGGCAGCGGGCAGAACCACTCGCCGAACCGCTCCGGCGTCGTCCAGACCTTGTAGAGCTTCTCGGCCGGCACATCGAATTCGCGGGTGAGCTGCAGCTTGTAGAGGGTGTCGGTCATGTCGTGTCTCCCTGTGTTTCATCAGCATCGCATCGGATGTTGAACCTAGGACGAAGGACGAGTCGAAAAACCGACAAGACGAGAGATTTTTTCTGATAGCTTAGGCTGCTGATAGAGCTCGCATAGCCAGCGGTTCAGCGAGCCAAAGGCCTGCTTTGGCCTCCATCGGCAGTCCGACTCTCCCTCATTCCTGTGTTCGTCACAGGAATCCAATAGCCCAAGTCCTTGGGCGGAAAGAGTCTTCTCACGGCGCAGACGCGCCGTGGCTGGATTCCTGTGACGAGCACAGGAATGAGGAGCGTTATAGCCTCATGATCGATTACAGCTTTGTCAGCAGTCTAGGCGGTCGACCTTTCACCGTAGCCGCTCGAATTACCGCAGATAGTGAATATGCGGCCGCGCGTGATGCGGCGAGGTCTCGACCCGGGCATCGACCGAAAACACGTCGCGCAGCAGCTCCTGCGTCACGATCTCTTCGGGCGCGCCGGACGCGACGATCTGCCCGCGCTGCATGACGATCAGTCGGTCGCAGAACATCGCCGCGTGATTGAGGTCGTGCAGCGCGATGATGCTGGTCATCGGCAGGCCGGAGACGAGCCGCATCAGGCTGATCTGGTGCTGGATGTCGAGATGGTTGGTCGGCTCGTCGAGGATCAGTTCCTTCGGCGATTGCGCCAGCGCGCGGGCGATATGTGCCCGCTGCTTCTCGCCACCCGACAGGCTCTGCCAGCGCTCGTCGCGCTTCTCCGTCATGCCGGCGCGGTCGAGCGCTTCCGCCACCGCATCGTCATCCGCCTGCGACCAGCCGGAAAACATCGTGCGATGCGGAAACCGCCCGAGCTTGACGACGTCGATCACCCGCAGGTTGGAATTGGTCGTCGCATGCTGCTCGACGAAAGCGACGCGCTGCGCCATCGTGCGGCGGCCGATGCTCTTGATGTCCTTGCCGTCCAGCGTGACGCGACCGGAATGCGGCTTCTTCAACCCGGCGAGAAGGCGCAGCAGCGAGGTCTTGCCGGAGCCGTTCGGCCCGAGCAGCCCAAGCATCTGCCCCGGCTGTGCCTCGAAGGAGACGCCGTCCAGAATGGTCTTGCGACCGATCTTCCAGATGAGATTGTCGGCCTTGATGCTCATGACGCCCTCTGGAAACGATAGAGGATGACGGAGAAGAACGGCACCCCAACAAGTGCCGTCACGACGCCGATCGGCAGGACCTGCTGCGGGATCAGCGCCCGCGAGGCGATGTCGGCCAGAACCATGAAGATAGCGCCGACGATGGCGCAGGCCGGCAGCAGCCGGATATGCAGCGGCCCGACGACGAAGCGCGCCGCGTGCGGCACGACGAGGCCGACGAAACCGATCGTGCCGACCATCGAGACGATCGTCGCCGTCATCACGGCGGTGAGCGCAAAGAGTGCGATCCGCGCCCGGCCGACATTGACGCCGAGAGAGGCCGCCGCCTCGTCGCCGAAGGCAAAGGCATCGAGCACCCGCGCATAAAAGAGACAGGCGACGAGGCTGGCGCCGACGACGACCGAGACCAGCATGAATTCCGGCCAGCGCACGCCGCCGAAACTGCCGAGCAGCCAGAACATCACGTCACGCGCCTGCTGCGCATTGCCCGACGTGGTGACGATGTAGGAGGTCGCAGCATTGAAGAGCTGCGAGGCCGCGACGCCGGCAAGAATGGTGCGGTCCGCCCCTCCCCGCGTGCCGTTGGAGAGCAGCGCCACGAAGAAGAAGGCCGCGAATGCGCCGGCAAAGGCACCGGCCGAAAGCGACACGGTGCCCGCACCGATCCCCAGAATGACGATCGCCACCGCCCCGGTCGAGGCGCCGGCGGATATCCCGAGCACATAGGGTTCGGCCAGCGGGTTGCGCAACAGCGACTGCATGATGGCACCCGACAGAGCCAGGCCTGCGCCGCAGAAGGCGGCGACCAGCGCACGGCTGAGGCGGTAATCCCAGATCACCGTCTCATGGATGCGGTTGAGCTCGATCGCCGTCCAGCCGAGGCGGTTGGTGATCGCCGCATAGGTGGTCGCAAGCGGGATCGGCAGGTCGCCGATCCCCACGCTCGCGCCCACGACCAGCGCGATGGCGGCAAGCGAAGCCAGAAGCAGCGCCGCGAATGCGGCAAGCTGCTGGCCCCGTGACCAGACTGGGCGGGTCGTTTCGCTCACTTCAAGAGACCGAGTGCCTTGAGCTGCTCGGCCACCTGCTCGGCACCATAGATGGTGCGAACGGTCGGGTTCATCGCCTGTCCGTCCATCACGACCATCGCCTTGTTCTTGACGGCCGTGATCTGGCTGACGGCCGGATCAGTGGTCAGGAACTTGATCTTGGCGTCCGGCTTGTCGAGTTCCCAGCGGTTGCGGTCGAGATTGGCGACGACGATGACGTCGGGGTTGGCGGCAATGATGCCCTCCCAGCCGAGCGTCGGCCATTCGGCTTCGGCATCGATCGCGTTCTTGCCGCCGAGCACGTCGGCGATGAAGCCGGATGCACCGTTCTTGCCGCCGAGATAGGCGTCGGCGGTCGGCGACGGGCTGGAGAACCAGAAGACATAGGAAAGCTTCTTGCCGTCAGCGGAAACGCTGGCGCGCAGGGCCGCCTCGCGCTTCTTGAAATCGGCAATCAGCGCGTCACCGCGATCGGCGACGTCGAAGATCTGCGACAGCTCGGCGATCTCCTTGTAGAGCAGGTCCATGTTCCACAGCTGGTCGCGGCTGCCATATTCGTTCTTCACCTTCTCGGTGGAGAGGCAAGTGCTGGGCGAGATGTAGGACGGCACGCCGACCTTGTCGAAATCCTCGCGCTTGGCGACCTTGCTGGTCGGGCCGATCAGGCTCGGCAGCGCTGCCGCGACAAAATCCGGGTTCTGCGCCAGGATGCTTTCGAAGGTCGGGAATTCGACCGTGAGCAGCTTCACCTTGGCATTGGCGGCCTCGAGCTGCGGCAGGACCTTGCTCGGCCAGAAGGCGGTGCCGACCATCTTGTCTTCAAGGCCGAGCAGAAGCATGATTTCCGCGCTGTTCTGGCCGAGGCCCACTGCCCGTTCCGGCGCTTGCTGGAACGTCACCGACGCACCGCAGTTTTCGATCGTCAGCGGATATTGGGTGGCGGCCTGAGCGGAGCTTGTGGCAGCGAGCCCCAGTGCAGCACACAGGCCCGAAGCAGCGAGAAGAGACTTCAAAACGGTCACGAGAGTGTTTCCTGATTGTTGGCGCGAGACTGCGCCCGCGCCCTATAGCCACGCCCCGGAAGCAAAACAAGATTGTTTGCCTCATATTTCGTCGCATGCCACGAATGCGTCACGACGTCATACCGGCAAAATGCCGCAACGGCCTCTTGCGGCTAAAACATCTTTCGCTTAAGGACCGCCGCGGGAGGAACGCAAACCAACAATCGAGGTCGCCGTTGCCTTCCAAGATCAATAAGAATTCCGCTTCCGCCAACGCAGCCGGTTCCATGAGCCTCAGCCGCCGCCAGCTTCTCGGTTCCGCAGCCGGTGGCGCGGCCGCAGTCGGCGTGACCTCGCTCCCGGCCTGGGCCCAGACCTCCTCCGAAAAGACCATCGACGTCCTGCTCATCGGCGGCGGCATCATGAGCGCCACCCTTGGCGTTCTCCTTTCCGAGCTCGAGCCGAACTGGTCGATCGAAATGATCGAACGCCTCGATGACGTAGCGATGGAAAGCTCCAACGGCTGGAACAATGCCGGCACCGGCCACTCGGCGCTGGCCGAGCTCAACTATTCGCCGATGGATGCCAAGGGCAACGTCAACATCACCAAGGCGATCGAGATCAACGAGTGGTTCCAGATCACCCGCCAGTTCCTCGCCCACCAGATCGATGTCGGCGTCCTGACGGAGCCGCGCTCCTTCATCAACTCCACCCCACACATGAGCTTCGTCTGGGGCGACCAGAACACCGAGTTCCTGGCCAAGCGCTTCGAGGCGCTGAAGGCGAGCCCGCTGTTCGCCGGCATGGAATTCTCCAACGATCACGCCCAGATCGCCAAGTGGGTTCCACTGATGATGGAAGGTCGCGACCCGAACCAGAAGCTGGCCGTCACCTGGAGCCCGCTCGGCACCGACGTCAACTTCGGCGAGATCACCCGCCAGTACGTCACGAGCCTCAAGGGCAAGCAGACCTTCACGCTGCGCACCAATTCGGAAGTCACCGCCATCGAGCGCAATGACGACGGCACCTGGAGCGTCTCGTTCGACGACAGCAAGAGCGGCACCTCCACGACGCTGAAGGCGAAGTTCGTCTTCCTCGGCGCCGGCGGCGGCGCGCTGCCGCTCCTGCAGATGTCCGGCATTCCGGAAGGCGACGCCTATGCCGGCTTCCCGGTCGGTGGTTCCTTCCTCGTCTGCGACAACCCGGACATCGTCAACCAGCACCTCGCCAAGGCCTATGGCCAGGCCGAGACCGGCGCTCCGCCGATGTCGGTGCCGCATCTCGACACCCGCGTCTTCGACGGCAAGCGCCACATCCTGTTCGGACCCTTCGCGACCTTCTCGACGAAGTTCCTCAAGGAAGGCTCGCTGTTCGACCTGCCGGCCTCCGTCACGCTCGACAACATCTGGCCGATGGCCCAGGTCGGCACTGCCGAGTTCTCGCTCGTCCAGTATCTCGCCGGCCAGCTGATGATGTCCGACGAGGACCGCCTGAACGCGCTGAAGACCTACTTCCCGAATGCCAAGGCTGAGGACTGGCGTTTCTGGCAGGCCGGCCAGCGCGTCCAGATCATCAAGAACGACCCGGAAAAGGGCGGCATGCTGAAGCTCGGCACCGAGATCGTCGCCTCCGAGGACGGCACCATCGCCGCCCTGCTCGGCGCGTCGCCGGGTGCCTCGACGGCAGCCCCGATCATGCTCGACGTCCTGAAGAAGGTGTTTGCCGAAAAGCTCAAGACGCCGGAATGGCAGGACAAGATCCACCAGATCGTGCCGAGCTACGGCACCAAGCTGAACGAGAACCCGGACATGCTGGCCAAGGAATGGGCAGCAACCGAGGAACGCCTGCAGCTCGCCATCAACGCTCCGCAGATCGATCCGGCCTCCTATGGAAAGCCGGGTACGGCGACGCCGGCCGGCGAGGTCAAGCGCGTTCCGGATATCGCTCTCTGAGCCGAACCGACACCGGCATCCACGAATGATACGACGGCCCCGCGAGAGCGGGGCCGTTCGCATTTGCGGCCCGTGACATTTGCAACTCGAACCGACATGGGTGAAAGAAACCTGTCAGATCGCATCTGTCTGATCGCCCTCGACCAGGAGGTGCGACATGTACAATCAGCAATTTACCGAAGTGCGGCTCGATGTTCCGGAGGTTTCGCTCGAGGAACTCGAAACAAAACCGCACGAAATCTTCAGTACCTACCGACCTCAAGTGCCTTTTATCCGCCGGCCGGACGGTGTGTATCTCATGCTGCGCGCCAAAGACATGGCGACACTCTACGATGAGAGCAAGGCGCGGCAGATGGAAACCGAATACATTGCAAGCCGCGGGGTAACTTCAGGCCCCATCTGGGATCTGTTTTCCAATGGCATGCTGACATCCAACGGCCAGACGCACCGCTCCCGGCGCTCGCCTGTGGCTCGGACCTTCTCCTACCGGATGGTCGAGGAGCTGAGGCCGCGGATCAGGAAGACGGTCAACGCGGCACTGGACGCCCCTATGCTCAAGGGTCGCTTCGACCTTCGCGATGACTTCGCCTCGCTCATCCCCGCGATTACGATCGCCAGCATGCTCGGCCTTCCGAACGAGGATATCTCGCACTTCACGGACCTTGTTTATACGGCGTCGAAGATAACGACAGGTGCATGGTCGCAATCGGAACTTCCTGTAATCGAAGAAGCCGCCAGTCAGCTGATGGCCTATACGCAGGATCAGATCGACAGACGCCGCCGAGAACCCGCCGACGACTTCATCAGCAACTATCTCATATCCGTTGACGAGGCGAACGACCTGACCGCCCTGGAAACCGTGTTACAGCTGGTCACCCTGATCATCGGCGGCAGCGATACCACCCGTGCTGCCATTGTAATCCAAACCTCGCTTCTCCTCCAACATCCCGAACAGTGGCAATTACTGCTGGACGAGCCCGAGCGTATTCCCGGCGCCGTTGCCGAAGCACTACGTTACGAACCGAGCGTCGGTGGCCTGACGCGCATCACCACCAACGATCTCGTTTTCGATGGCTATCTATTGCCACGCTTCAGCATCGTTACCCTGATGCTGGCGTCCGGCATGCGGGATCCGGAGCTCTATGAAGAACCCGACCGATTCAACATTCTCCGACCACAGGCGAAATGGCATCCGATTTTCGGCGGCGGCGCGCACAGATGTCTTGGCGAGGCTCTCGCGAAGATCGAACTCGAAGAGGCATTGAGAGTGCTGCTCGAGCGCGCGCCCCAGCTCGCCATTGACGGGGACTATCCGACAGTCATCGGCCATGCCGGCATCCGCCGCATAACCAACATGCCGGTAAAACTCTCTTAGGCTACTCCCAAAGCTCTGAGAGAAGCAGGGACCGGGCACCTGTATGGGTGACCGGTCCTTGTGCCTTCGGCCTTTTTTCCGGAGACGGCTCACCGTTTTTCCCGTAAGCTCGACATGCCTCGTTTTGTACGCTGGCGTACCATTGTCGGCAGCTTCAATTCTGCTAAATCAGGTATCGGAAAGTGCGGAGGCCCGGCCTGCGACACAGCGCAACCAGGAAGGCCCGACCGACCTTGCCTACGCCGACTGATCAAGACGATATCGAAGAAACCCGACGCCTCGAGCTTCTCGAGGACTACGACATCCTCAACACGCCGCCGGAGCCTGAATTCGACGACATCGTGCTCGTCGCCTCGGAGGCGTGCGAGACGCCTGTTGCGCTCGTCAGCCTGATCGAGAAGGACCGCCAATGGTTCAAGGCGCGCGTCGGCTTCGAGGCCTGCGAGACGCCGATCGAGCAATCCGTCTGCGCCCATTCGCTTGCCAGCCCCGACCTGCTGATCATCCCGGACCTGACGCTTGATCCGAGGACGGCGAAGAACACACTGGTGACCGAGCCGCCGCATATCCGCTTCTATGCGGGTGCGCCGCTCGTCGGACCGGATGGCATCACCATCGGCACGCTATGCGTCATCGACACAAAGCCGCGACCGGATGGCCTGACGCAATCGCAGCAGAAGGTGCTCGCCGCCCTCTCCCGCCAGGTCATAGCGCTTCTGGAATACCGCCGGATGTCCAATCGCAAGGACGTTCTATTCCGCCGCCAGAAGAATATGTCGGCGACGATCCGCTCCCACGTCAACAAGGCGATCGCCGCGCAGGAAGCGGGTCGCATCGGAACATTCGAGATCGATGTGGCGACGGGCGTGGCCACCGTATCCGCCGAATTCTGCCGCCTTTTCGACGTGCCGGTCCAGCTCACCTATCCGGCAAGCATGTTCGAGACGCTCCTCTTCCCTTCCGACCGGGGTATCCAATCCACCCATGAAAGTCGTGCCGATGGTTCGGCGGAGACCAATGTCGAATACCGGATAAGGACGACAAGCCAGGGAATCCGCTGGATCAGCCGCAACGCGGTCTTCGAGCGCGACGAAGAGGGCCGGCCGATCAGAATGCTCGGCACCGCCCAGGACATTACCGAATTGAAGCGTGCCGCACTGAGAACGGCCGCACTTCTCGATCTCGGCGACCGGCTGCGCGATCTGGAAGACATATCGGACATGGCCCTCGTTGCCTCGGACCTGATGGGCAAGGCCTTCGATGCCACCCATGCAGGCTTCGGTTTCGTCGAACAGGCGAACGAAACCGTGACGATCCAGTCCGAGTGGCATCGTCCGGGCGCCGACGCGCTTGCGGGCACCTATCAGCTGCGCGACTACGGATCCTATATCGAGGACCTCAAGCAAGGCAGGCCGGTCGTCGTCTCTGACGTCACGACCGATCCGCGTACGGCCGACAGGGCCGACGCACTGATCGCCCTCGGCATCCGTGTCTTCGTCAACCTGCCGATTTTCGATCACGGCCGCTTCAACCTGCTGGCCTTCGTCCATCACGACCATCCCTATCAGTGGAGCGAGGAGGAGCTGGCCTTCGTGCGCAGTTTCGGCGACCGCGTCCAGGTGGCGATGGCAAGGCTTCAGGCCGAAAGCGAGCAACGGACGCTCAACCGCGAAATGGGCCATCGCCTGAAGAACACGTTCGCGATGATCCAGGCGATTGCCAAACAGACGTTGCGGCCGGTGACGGAGCGCAGCCATGTCGAGAGCTTCGAAAAGCGGATGTTCGCGCTGAGCAAGGCCCACGACATCCTGATCCACGACCAGGGCGGTGCGACGATGCGCACCATCGTCGAAGGGCTGGACGAGACGCTCGCCATGCCCGGCCGCCTGAAGATGGAAGGCCCGCATGTGATGCTCGGTCCTCGCGGCGCGCTGTCGACCGGCCTTTTGATGCATGAACTCGGCACCAATGCGCTGAAATACGGCGCGCTGTCTGTGCCCGAAGGTACAGTCAGTGTGCAATGGTCGATCGATGAGAGCGATACCGAGCCGCGCCTGACCTTTATCTGGCGCGAATCCGGCGGGCCAGTGCCGACGCAGCCGCGGCGAAAGGGCTTCGGCTCCAAACTGATTGAAATGGGACTTATCGGAACAGGCGGCGTTGTTGTTCGTTATGAAGCGCCGGGTTTCTCTGCGGAGATGTCGGCGTCGCTCCAGCAACTACAGCAGGCAAACTGACTTATGGGACAATCAACGCCGATCGCAAAGCCCGTGGTGCTCGTCGTCGAGGACGAGCCGTTGCAGCGGATGATGGCGGTGGACCTTGCGCTCGATGCCGGCTTTGAAGTCGTGGAAGCCTGGAGCGCCGACGAGGCCGTCGCCATTCTCGAAAGCCGTTCCGACATTCGCGTCGTCTTCACGGATGTCGACATGCCGGGCAGCATGGACGGCCTGAAGCTCGCCGCGGCCATCCGCGACCGCTGGCCGCCGATCGAGATCATCGTCACCTCGGGCCACATGCGGTTGACCGATGACGCCCTGCCCGTGCGCAGCGTGTTTTTCTCAAAGCCCTACGACACCGAAAAGGTGGCCGCGGAGATGACGAGGATGGCGGCGATCAACTGACCGCGATCCTCGCGACCGCTCGCCGGCGCCAATCCACGGCGCTGCGCTAAGCCCTCATCGTTTTCGCTCAGACCCTTAGACCGCCTGCGGAACGCCCGAACGACGGCATGTAGGCTGCAATCCGATTTTGCAGGGTGCCTACCCGGCACGATCCATGGTTGAATATATTCATTGCAGCCCACCCCGAATCGTCAATCGAACTTCGAGCGTCCCGGCACAATGACCTTTTCAGATCGTGTTTTCCGTCCCTTCGAGACGATAGTCCAGCCCCTCGACCTTCCCTACCGCCCGCTGCCGGCAAGCGGGCCATTCGCACTGCTGTGGCATTTTTTCAGGATGTTCGGGCGAGCGCTTGCGCCGATCGCCATTCTCGCGATGCTGGTCGAGGCGATCAATCTCTTCCTCATCTTCAAGCTCTCGGTCATCGTTGACGGCGTGACCGCAAAGGGCGCCACCGGCTTTCTCGCCGAGGACTGGCCGCTTCTCGTCCTGATGGCCGTGCTTCTCTTCCCCACGGTCCCGCTACTCGCCTTCATCGCCAACACGCTGTCGTCCCAGGTCGCGTCCGTCAGCCTTCCTCTCGCGATCCAGTGGCAGGGGCACAAGGCCGTCGAGCGCCAGGATATCGGCTTCTTTCACGATACTTTCGCCGGCCAGGTCGCCTCGCGTCTTTCCCAGGTTGCGACCGCTGTCCAGCAACAACTCGTCGTCGCCTTCCAGACGGTGCCGCCCTTCTTCCTGCAGTTCATCGGTACGCTGGTTCTTCTCTCCTCGCTCGGCTGGCAACTCGGGCTGACGGCGCTCGTCTGGATGATCGCGATCGGGCTGATCACCATGCGCGCCGTGCCGCTGTTTTCAGAGCGCTCCAAGCGCACGGCCCGCCAACGCAGTCTCGTCGTCGGCGCCATGACCGACCTCTACAGCAACATCCAGATGGTCAAGCATTTCGCCGCCGAGGACAGCGAGGCCGGCGCGCTGCGCAAGGTCTTCGGCGAGGCGATAGACAGCCAGCAGAGGGAGCGCCGCGTCTACCTGACGACCGGCACCACGCTGATTGCCGTCAATGCGCTCCTGTGGATCGCCATGCTGGCCGTCGGCTTCTGGAACATGACGACCGGCGCGATCACCACCGGCCAGTTCGTCGCAGCCCTTTATCTCGGCAACCGGATGCAGGCCAATGCCCGCTCCTTCCTCGACATGTGCCACCAGGTCTTCCAGGCGGTCGGCACATTGCGCGACGCCATGCCCGTGATGACCACGCCGCCGACGATCACCGATGCCGCGAATGCAAAATCGCTTCTGGTCGACAAGGGCGAGATCCGCTTCAACGCCATGGATTTCGCCTATCACCGGGACAAGCCGGTGATAGGCGGGCTCAACCTCACCGTCTCCGGCGGCGAAAAAGTCGGACTGGTCGGCCTGTCGGGAGCCGGCAAGACGACGCTCGTCAATCTTCTGCTGCGCTTCTACGACCTGAATGGCGGCGAAATACTGATCGACGGGCAGGATATCCGCAAGGTTACCCAGGCAAGCCTGCGCCAGCATATCGGGGTCATCTCCCAGGATGTCTCGCTGCTGCATCGCTCGGTCGGCGACAATATCCGCTACGGTCGGCCCGACGCCACCCGCGAGGAGATCGAGCAGGCTTCGGCCGCCGCCCATGCCCATGGCTTCATCACCGATCTCAGGGACAAGGAGGGACGATCCGGCTACGAGGCCTTTGTCGGCGAGCGGGGCGTAAAGCTGTCCGGCGGCCAGCGGCAGCGCATCGCGATCGCCCGGGTCCTGCTCAAGAACGCGCCGATCCTGGTTCTTGATGAGGCGACCTCCGCGCTCGACAGCGAATCCGAGGCCGCCATCCAGGAGAACCTCGCCGAAATGATGAAGGGCAAGACCGTCATCGCCATCGCCCATCGCCTTTCCACGATCGCCAGCATGGACCGCATCGTGGTTCTCGACAAAGGCCGTATCATCGAGATGGGAACGCCGGGCGAACTGCTCGCACTCGACGGGCTTTACGCGCGCCTGTGGAAGCGCCAGACCGGTGGTTATATCGGCAACGACTGAGCACGATGTGTGCGCGCAAATCCCGCGGCACAGCGGAATTTCACCCTCACTACTTTAGAATTTCAGTAAATTTGCAGCAATGCAGGTTAGGTGAAATATACCTCACCGATTGGGCAAATATTCAGAGCTATCAGGTAGATATCAACCCACAGACGGTGAATTTCGGTGGGGCATATGAGAAACCTGACAAAACGCTTGATGGATGACCGCGGCGGCAATTTCGGCATGATGACGGCGCTTCTCGCCTTTCCGCTGATCATCGCCGGCGGCTCGGTCATCGACCTGTCGAGCGCATCCATCACGCGGACGAACATTCAGGGGATATCGGACGCCGCAGCACTCGCCGGTGCGCGTATCTATGACGGCACCAACGCCAATGCGGCCAAGGCGGCGGCGGAGAAATTCCTCAAGGGCTACGCTCCCGATCTTCCCAAGGGCGCGACCTACAATATTTCCATGAGCGGTCAGACCGTTCAGGTCTCTATCGATGGAAGCTCCCCCAACACCTTCATGGGCATGGTCGGCGTCACGACCACGCCGGTCGGCGTCGCCGCCTCGGCGATCGCGCCGATGAAGCCGAAATCGGTGACCTTCACGCCAACCCAGGCACAGGGATGGTGGTACAAGAAGGTCTCGATCATGGTCGTCAGGCCGGGCAGCACCGCCGAGGAAGTGATCGGCACCGTCATCTACCAGCCGGAAACGCAGAAGGATGGGGGCCAGGGCCCGATGACGGTCTCTTCGGGCTCGGCTTTCGACCTCGGCAAATATTCCAAGCTCATCCTCAAGATGGAGGTCAAGGGTGACGGCTGTCCGCTCGAATACCGGGCGAGCGTTTCGAGCCAGAAGATCACCTGCACCAAGGCCGTCAAGAAGGACAAGGACTACGACAGCCTGATGCGCTACAACAGCACGCTGCGCACCGACGATCCGAATACCAGCCACTATCTCTTCGTTGATGGCGTGCAGATGCCCAAGGGATCGGCGAGCCCGCTGGAACGAATTCTCGGCTGCGACGAAGAGACCAAGCACGCCTGGGAAGACGGCGGCGGCTTCGACCGCCAGGACTTCTTCTACACCGCCAAGGCGATCTGCGCTCCGAACGGAGAATATGTAAGGCTGACGAAATAGGCTTGTTGTCGGCGCTTGTCCCGCTCGCGGCAATTAACCCGCCGCTTCGCCCAGCCTGTCGATCTGCCGACGGATATGGGCGCATTCGGCTGGGGAGTTGGCGAGCGCGATGGCCCGGTCGAATGCGACCTTCGCCTCCGCCCGGCGCTCGGCCTGCAGGAGCAGCCCGCCCCGCACGCCATGGAAATAGAAATAACCGTCGAGCTTTTCGGCAAGCGGCCCGATCATGTCGAGCGCGGCATCGGCGCCGCTGAGTTTCGATAGCGCCACGGCCCTGTTGAGCGTCACCACCGGTGACGGCGAAAGCCGCTCCAGCAACTCGTAGAGCAGCGTGATCTCGGCCCAGTCCGTATCTTCGGGCCGAGCCGCACGGGCATGCAGTGCCGAAATCGCTGCCTGCACCTGGTAGGGACCGGGCTTGCGGTGGCGGATCGCCTTGTCCAGCATGGCAAGCGCCTCGTCGATCAGCTTTCGATCCCAGCGCATGCGGTCCTGCTCCTCCAGCAGCACGATCTCACCCGCCGCGTCGAAGCGTGCGCCGGCACGGGAATGCTGCAGGAGCATGAGGGCACAGAGGCCCATGATTTCCGGTTCCGCCGGAAAGATGCGCAGCAGCAGGCGCGACAGGCGGATCGCCTCGTCACAGAAGGCGGCGCTGTCGGGATTGGCAATGCCCGCCGAATAACCCTCGTTGAACAAGAGATAGACCATAGCCGCGACCGTCTTCAGCCGCTCGGCGCGTTCATGCACATCCGGCGCCTCGAAGGCGACCGCCCCCTCGCCCGTCTGGGCCTTGGCGACGCGTGCCTTTGCCCGCGTGATCCGCTGCTCCATCGCGCTTTCCGAGACGAGAAATGCACGCGCGATCTGCTGGACGGAAAGCCCGGATATGATCCTGAGCGCGAGCGCGATCTGCTGCGTATTCGGCAGGTCGGGATGACAGCAGATGAACATCAGCCGCAGGATGTCGTCACGGTAATGGGCATTGTCGAGCCGGTCGGCGATATCCTCTTCCGCATCGGAGAGGTCGGAAAAGGCCGCCTCTTCCGGCAGCGGATCGTTCTTCGCCCGCTTGCGGATCTGGTCGACGCCGCTGTTGCGGCCGACGAAGATCAGCCAGGCGGCGGGATCGCGCGGCGGCCCCTTGTCCGGCCAGGTGCGGATGGCGCGCAGGCAGGCGTCCTGAAACGCCTCCTCGGCCGTATCGAGATCGCGGAAATAGCGCAGCAACGCGCCGAGTGCCTGCGGCCGCGCCGCCGTCAGAGCCAGTTCGATCCAGGCAAGGTCGGTCATGACGAGCCACCCTCGCCCGTCCTGGAGTCGGTCGTCGTGATTTCGCCCGCCCTTATTTCACCGGGATGGAAGACGTAGAAGGGCCGGATTTCGTAGGAACTCGAACCCGGATTGACGGCCGACAGATCCTTGGCGAAGGCCACCGCCTCGTCGAGACTGTCGAATTCGGCCGTATAGAAGCCGAGCAGCACTTCCTTCGTCTCGGCAAACGGGCCATCGAGAACCAGCGCCTCGTCCCTGGCGTCCGACTGAGACTTGCCCTTGCGCACGGTTGTCGCCGCCGTCGTCGGCATTAGCCGCCCGGTCGGGCCGAGCTTGCCGGCCTTCATCAGCGGCTCCTGCACCGCATAGAGCCGTTCCATGACCGCGGCCTCCTCCTCCTTGGACCAGGCAAAGACGGTCTCCTCGTGGGCATAACACAGGATGGCGTAAAGCATCGTTCTCTCCTTCTCCGTTCAAGACGAAGAAGTAGCGGCAGAACCGACAGCATGCATCAGAAAATCTTGCCAAGGCGCGCAGGCACCATAGCTATCTCGTTGTTTCAACATTCATGGTGAGGAGGATAGGCTTTATGACATTGGAAGAATTCGCGGCAGCCATCCGAAACGAGGGCGGGCGGGCCGCCGGCGAAGATGAGATCGCCGCGTTGGAAGCCAAGATCGGAGCTACCCTCCCAGCCGATCTGAAGCGATTCCTGAAGCAATCCGGTGGTGGGTTGGTCTTTGACCCACCCGTTGTCTATCTCGACGCAGAAGGACGCGATCTGACGATCAGGCATATGTGCGATGTGGCCGAGATCGATCGAGAATTCACGAAACCCAGTTCCTATCCTCTCCCGGACGAATTGCTGATCATCGGCAATGATGCCGGCGGCAACTCGATAATGATCTGCACGAGGCAGGATCGACTAGGCGAAATCTTCATGCTCGATCATGAACTAGTTGCCTATGAAGGCGATCCCGAGCCACTGGAAGAAGCTGAGGAATACGGATTGGTGACCTCCTATTCACCGAGCTTCACCCAGTTCGTCAGCGACCTGCGGATCGAGGATGATTGACGCAATCAGATGAACTCTGTGTTTGGAATAACGATACTGTCGCCATCCGTGCCGGTCACTATAGTCGCATGCCAGACCGGCAAATCCGAGGAAACCCCATGACCGATCTCTCCGCCTTTCCCATTACCTCCAAGTGGCCGCCGAAGGACGCAAGCGTCCTGCAGCTCTATTCGGCAACGACGCCGAACGGGGTGAAGGCCTCGATCATGCTGGAAGAAACCGGCCTCCCCTACGAGCCGCATTTCATCAATATCGGTGCCGACGAGAGCTGGGCGCCGGAATATCTGGCGCTCAACCCGAACGGCAAGATCCCGGCCATCCTAGATCCGAACGGCCCTGGGGGCAAGCCGCTGGCGCTGTTCGAGAGCGGCGCGATCCTGATCTATCTCGCAGAAAAGACCGGCAAGCTGCTGCCCGCCGACCCAGGCGCGCGTTACGAGACGATCCAGTGGGTGATGTTCCAGATGGGCGGCATCGGCCCGATGTTCGGCCAGCTCGGCTTCTTCCACAAATTTGCCGGCAAGGACTACGAGGACAAGCGCCCGCGCGACCGCTACGCCAAGGAAAGCGCCCGCCTGATCCGCGTTCTCGAAACCCGGCTCGAAGGCCGCGACTGGATCATGGGCGACGAATACACGATCGCCGACATTTCCATGCTCGGCTGGGTGCGCAACCTGATCGGCTTCTACGGCGCCGGTGAACTGGTTGCCTATGACGAGTTGAAGAACGTGCCGAAATGGCTGGAACGCGGCCTCGCCCGCCCTGCTGTCCAGCGCGGCCTGGAAATTCCAAAACGCCCCGGCTGAACTGCTGAAATCGCGGATGGATGCCCTATCTCCCCGGCGGTAAAGCCGAGGAGATAGACATGCCGATGCCGAAATTGCCCATCGAAGGGTCCTGCCGCTGCGGCGAGGTGCGCCTGAAGATCAGTGCTGCGCCGATGATCACCATGGCCTGCCACTGCAAGGGTTGCCAGAGGATGAGCGCCAGTGCCTTCTCCTGCTCGGCGGCGATCCCGTCGAACGGTTTCGAAGTCACCGCCGGTGAGCCGGTGATCGGCGGCGCCCATGGCGACGATACCCATCACTACCACTGCCCGCGCTGCAAGAGCTGGCTGTTCACCAGGCCCGCCGGCATGGACTGGTTCGTCAACATTCGCCCGACCATGCTCGACGATGCCACATGGTTCGCACCCTTCGTCGAAACCTATACGTCGGCAAAGCTCCCCTGGGCGCAGACCGGTGCCACGCACGGCTTTCCCGCATTCCCACCGCTCGACGCCTATGAGGGGCTGATGAAGGAATATGCGCGGTTCTGACCGGTGCAAATCCCGTATCAACACACATTTGCGCTCATTTCGCCGCTATGTGGAAAACCGGAAGAATGTCATTCATCTCAAGTGCATAGGGGTGAGGCGTCACGCCGTCCTCACCCCATTGTGACCACCTAAACCATCGAAATGCCACACGAATTAACCTCTCGCTAACCCTGCCCGCCTTGAATGGCGTCACTCATCCTAAGGCCCATCTCCCGGGCCTGTTGTCGTTATGTGGAGATATCATGCGCACCAAATCCGCCGCTCTTGCACTCGCCCTCACCGTCGTCGCGGCATCCGCCGCATCGGCCGCCCAACCGACCCGCGTCAAGCAGTTCGAAGCCTGGGGCGTCTATTCCTATACCAATAACGGGCAGAAGAGCTGCTACGCCCTCTCGGTACCGACCACGTCCGCGCCGGCAAGCGTCAATCACGGCGACAATTTCTTCCTGATCTCGCCACAGGGCCAGAACTTCATGCCGCAGGCGATCATGGGTTATGCGCTGAGGGCGGGATCGGATGTCGAGGTTGCCGTCGGTGATGCGCAGTTCGATTTCGTCCCGCGCGACAACACCGCCTGGGTGCGCGAACAGGGCCGCGAGCCGGCGTTGGTCAACGCCATGCGCGGCGGCAGCAGCATGACGGTGAAGGCCGTCTCGGGCCGCGGCACCGCCACCAGCTATTCCTATTCGCTGAGCGGCGTCACCGCGGCACTGCAGGAAGTGCGCAAATGCCAGTAAACGGCGCCGGCCGACAGGCCTTCGGCGCAACGGTTTTAAGAGCCGGTTGACCCCATGAAGAGCAGGAATTGCCGGCGGCTTGCCGCCCTCACCCTGGCGGCAGCGCTGGGTCTCACCCTCTTTGCCCGGCTGGAGGCTGCCGACATGCAGCAGCCGGCGCCATCGGTAAGTCCGGCAGCCTCTGCGGCTTTCGGTTCCGGCTTCCGGAAAGGTCGCGTCACCGGGTATCCGATACCGCGGTTCGTGTCGCTCAAGTCGGCAAGCGCCCACATGCGCGTCGGCCCCTCCACCGATTATCCGACAGTCTGGGTCTATTCGGCGCGCGGCCTGCCCCTGGAGATCACCGAGGAATACGGCAACTGGCGCCAGGTACGCGACCAGGACGGCACGACCGGCTGGATGTTTGCCCCGCTTCTCTCCGGCCGCCGCACCGCGGTCGTCGGCCCCTGGCACGACAAGCCCGTGCCGCTGCGCAACGCGCCGACGCGGACCGCCGGCATCATCGCCGAACTGTCGCCGAAGGTACGTCTCACGCTGAAGAACTGTGACGGCTCCTGGTGCGATGTCTCGCTGCAGACGAAAAGCCTTGGCGGCTATGTCGCCCAAGCCGATCTCTGGGGAGCCTATCCGCACGAGCGGGTGGAGTAACGTCTCTCGAAATGCCGCAGCCCATGAGACGATCGGCGACGGCATCCGGCGTTCAATGCACGTATTGACCATCCGAGTTGGAGATTTGCAAAGCGCGTTTCGGCGGCTATAGAAATCTCTCAATCGAATGGGGTAAGTTCTTTTGTTTTCTCAATTTTTGAGTTCTTCCAAACTATCGATACTGACGCTCGCGCTCTCTATTTCGGCCGCACCTTTCAATCACTCCCGGGCGCAGGATGCCGCTCCCGCAGCCGAGGCCGGCAAGACCTCGGACAGGCAAAGCCTCGCTGAGGTTCAAAAGATCATCCTGGGATCCATCGCGCGCCGCTGGAAAAGACCTGACCAATCTCCGTTGATCGGCCCCCGGATGCGTTTCGACCTCGACCGAGACGGTGCGCTGATCGGCGAGCCGAAGGTCGACAATCCCTCCGACGATCCGCTGTTCAAGGCCTATGTCGCGAGCGCGCGGGAGGCGATCGTGAGGGCAAGCCCGTTCAAGCTGTCGCAGCACGGCGCCACGTACGAAGCCTGGAAGACAGTGCGCATGCCGTTCATGAGCGAGGCGGAGACCCTGGAAGCGCAAAAAGCAAAGGCAGAGACAGCCAGATCCGACGCGAAGGCGGAAGCCGACTGGACGAAGCAAGGCGGCGAGACGTCTGCCAACATCATGCCGAACTACAAGGCCAACGGCAACGAGATCCACGGCCTCACCCTCTACAGGGAGCTCAAGGACGGGACACCGACGCTCGCCATGGCTTTTTGCGGCGTGGGCAGCACCGAGGGCAGTTTTGCCTTCGGCGTCGACTTCGGCAAGGGCATGACATGGAAGGGGCCGGAAGAGGTCGAAGTCCGCTTCGGCGACTACCGCCAGGTCCATACCATGCAGGTGATGCGGGAATATCTCGGCTTCGAAGGGCCCACGGCCAAGGCCGCGATCGAGCAGCTCGTGGCGTCAAAGGGACGGCTTGCCTTCTTCGGTCCGCGCAACATCTCGGTCTCGTTTGACCTCGACGGCGCCGGCGAGGTCATGTCCGAGCTGAAACGGCTCTGCAAGATATAGGCGACTAGCGCACGACGAAGCAGTCGATCGAGCGCGCCTTCAGCACGGAGCAGGCGCGCGTCGCCTCCTCCCGGCCGGCAAAGCCGACGAGGCGGGCGCGAAACACTTCCTGGCGGCCCGAATAGGACCCTTCGACGCTCGGCGCGAGCTGGCCGAAATCCGTCAGCAGCGGCATTGCCTTCTCGAGCACGGCCGAAGCACTGGAGCGGCTGCCGGCCGCAGAAATCTGGATCCGCCAGAGATCTGCACCCCCGGCCTGCGTGTTCGCGCTGGCGATTTCCGCCAGCGGCGAGACCGGAGTGCTGGCATAGGGCGTGACGGTTGCCGCAGCCTTTGCCGGCACGCCGACCGTGATTTCCCGGCGCTCGCTCGGGATAGGCATTTCTGTCGCCAGCGCTACCGCGCCCTCGGCCGAACGCTTCTGGGCGCGCGAGGCGACGGCGACACCCGGCAGACCGCCACCACCCGGCACGGTCTGGTCGAGCAGCTCCGCCATGCGATTGTCGCGCTGGCGCGCGGTCTTGCCGCCGAGCACGACGCCGATCAACCGCCGGCCGTTGACGGTTACGGCACTGGCAAGGTTATAGCCGGACGCATTGACGAAGCCGGTCTTGATCCCGTCCATGCCGGGATAGCGGTACATGAGATTGTTGTGACCCTTGATCGTGCGCCCGCGGAAGGTGAAGGAGCGCTGCGAGAAGATCTGGTATTCCTTCGGGTAGTCGCGGATCAGCGCAATCGCCAGCACCGCCATGTCCCGCGCCGTGGTGACCTGCGCCTCGTCCGGCAGGCCGGATGCGTTTCGGAACACCGTGCTGCGCATGCCGAGCTGGCGGGCTTTCGCCGTCATGATCGCGCCGAAGCGCTCTTCCGAGCCTCCGAGATGATCGCCCATGGCCGCGGCTGCATCGTTGGCCGAGCGGATCGCCATGCCGTAGACCGCCTCGCGGACGGTGATCGTCTGGCCGGCCTTCACGCCGAGCTTGAAGGGGATCTTGGACGCCGCATTGGGCGTCATGACGATCTCGTCGTCCCAGCGGATCTTCCTCGCCTTCAACGCCTCGAACGTGATGTAAAGCGTCATCATCTTGGTGAGCGAAGCGGGATGATTGAGGGTCTCGGCATTCTCCGACGCGAGCACCTTGCCGCTCGAAGCATCGTAGATGTAATGCGCATAGCCCGCCTCGGCCGCGCGGCTCGTCAACAGCAAGGCGAACGCAAGCGACGCGAGCGCCATGAACCGCTGGATTGAAAGCATAAGCTCCCCTTTCGAAACCGCCGACGGGACCGCCCACCATCACCAAGTCACGACGGGCATATCCCGCAATAAACCAACCCTGCCCCCAAGGTCAAATTGCGTATTTCGATCGGGAAACCAAGTTGTGGACTGGCGGGCGAAAGAACCTCAGGCGAGCGTCCGCTTTACGGCATCCTTCCAGCCCGCGATCTTCTGCTTGCGCAGCTTGGGTTTCATCTCGGGTTCGAAGCGCCTTTCACGGGCCCAGGCCTTGGCGAATTCTTCCCGGCCGGGCCATACGCCCGCCTTAGAACCGGCAAGCCAGGCGGCCCCGAGGGCTGTCGTCTCGAGGATATGCGGCCGATCCACCGGTGCATCGAGTAGGTCGGCGAGCCGCTGCATCGTCCAGTCGGAAGCAACCATGCCGCCATCGACCCTCAGCACCCGGCGTCCATCATGGCCGCGCCAGTCCTTGGTCATGGCGTCGAGCAGGTCGCCGGTCTGGTAGCAGACCGATTCGAGCGTCGCGCGGGCAAATTCCGCAGGTCCGGTCGCCCGGGTCAGGCCGTAGATCGCGCCGCGCGCCTCCGCATCCCAATAAGGCGCGCCAAGGCCGGTAAAGGCCGGCACCAGATAGACGTCCTGGTTGGGATCGGCATTCGCTGCCAGCTCGCCGCTCTGCTTCGCGTTCTCGATGACGCCCAAGCCGTCGCGCAGCCATTGCACGGCGGCACCGGCGATGAAGATCGAGCCTTCCAGCGCATAGGTCGTCTTGCCGTTCAGACGATAGGCAATGGTCGAAAGCAGCCGGTTCTTCGACCGGACGAGATCCTTGCCGGTGTTGAGCACGGCAAAGCAGCCCGTGCCATAAGTGGATTTCACCATGCCCGGCTCGAAGCAGGCCTGGCCGATCGTCGCCGCCTGCTGGTCGCCCGCGACACCGAGGATCGGGATTTCCGCGCCGAGAATCGACTTGTCGGTGATGCCGAAATCGTCGGCGCAATCCTTGACCTCCGGAAGCATGGCTGCCGGAATGCCGAGGATGTCGAGCAGCTCTTCGTCCCAGCGGTTACGGGAGATGTCATAGATCAGCGTGCGGGACGCATTGGTGGCGTCGGTGACAAAGCTCCGGCCGCCGGTCAGCCGCCAGATGAGATAGGTATCGACCGTACCGAAGCAGAGGCGGCCGGCGTTGGCCTGCTTGCGGGCGCCCTTCACATTGGACAGGAGCCAGGAAACCTTCGTGCCGGAAAAATAGGGGTCGAGCAGCAGGCCGGTGCGGCGGGTGAAGAGTTTTTCGAGCCCTCGGCTTTTAAGCTTCTCGCATTGTTGCGCGGTGCGACGGTCCTGCCAGACGATGGCGTTGTAGATCGGCTTTCCGCTCTCCCGGTCCCAGACGATGGCGGTTTCGCGCTGGTTGGTGATGCCGATCGCGGCAATCGACTTTGCGGCGATCTTCGCCTCGGATAGCGCCCGCTTGATCGTCCACAACACGCTGTCCCAGATCTCTTCCGGATCGTGCTCCACCCAGCCCGATTTCGGAAAGATCTGGTTGAATTCCTTCTGCCCGACACCGGCGATCTGCATCTTGCCGTCGAACACGATCGCGCGCGTCGATGTCGTGCCCTGGTCGATCGCCAGAATATACCCCGCCATGCTGGCCTCCTCACCATTCAGCGTGTCACGCATGGTTTTGAGCAGATGCCGCAGGACGGGTCAACCGGCGCCTTTACGCCCCTTGCCCGCACCATCATGGCGCAATGCCGTTTGGCCTCGCCAACTGACATCTGATTGCGGCAGCGAATATTCAAAACAACTAACTTACCGGGAAATAAGCACAATCTCCGACCGATCCACAGAAGCGTGATTAGAACCGCAAGAATCTGCGGACGATGCATCATGGTTGATAACCTATGAACACACGATCCTCGACGCCCAATCTGTTGTGACAGTGCGAGATCTGGCACTCGCCAAATGCCTGTCCACCAGACCATAAAACTAACTGCTAATTTGCATCAAACTGATTGAACTCGACGAAAGCACACCAAGGACGCAACCGGGGGTATGGCTCGGCGTGTATTTCAGGCCTATAAAAGATCGCATTTGAATAACTTGATTAACGGCTTCTTCGGCGCCGACTTTCTAGCGTTAGCGCTGCATCATATGTTGATAGGAGAAAATTCGGAATGATTCCGATGACTTCGAGGCTCACCAAGGCGGTGCAGTCCTCACTGACCATCAAGGTCTTCACGATCTGCTTTCTGTCCGTGCACGTTCCGCTTCTGGTCTTCATCGTCTACCTGGCCAGCGGCTTTGCCACGCAACCTGAACCTGTGCTTGTGCTGCTGCTTGCCGCGACGCTGGCCGGCACGGCCATTTGCCTGATGACGCTGTGGTGGCTGATCCGCCCTCTTCGCCTGCTCGCCCAGGCCGTCAAGAGCTACCAGGAGAACGGCACGCCAGTCCGCATGCAGCTCGACAGCCGCGACGAGATCGGGCTTCTGGCCACGACCGTGACCTCCATGGTGGCGGAGACCGAAAACCTCATGGCAAAGCTTCGTCACCAGGCCATGACCGATCCACTGACCGGCCTCGGAAACCGCCGCTGGCTGGCCGAGCGCTTGGGCGAGGAGATGTCGCGCGCCGAACGCCAGTGCCAGCCGCTCTCCGTCGTCGTCTTCGACCTCGATCGCTTCAAGGCGATCAACGACAGCCACGGCCACGAGACCGGCGACCGCGTGCTGATTGCCGTGGCCGAGATCGTCAAGACCTCGCTGCGCCGCTACGACCTTGCAGCCCGCATCGGCGGCGAGGAATTCTGTATCATCCTGCCGCAGACCTCGATCGACGATGCGGAAGTGATCAGCGAGCGCCTGCGTGCCACGCTGGCCGCCACCGTCGTGCCGCCGCTGCGCCGCGGCCGCATGACCGCCAGCTTCGGCATCTGCGAGGCCGGTGCGGAGACGAGGCTCTCCATCCTCCTGCAGCGGGCGGATGCCGCGCTTTACGAAGCCAAGCATGATGGCCGCAACTGCATCCGCCGAGCAGCGCCGGAGACGACGAACGAGCTGGCTGCAGCCGCCGCCGGGCGCATCCCGGCGGAAGATGCTGCCGAGGAGCCATCCCCCGAGGCTTCGCAGCAGAAAACCCAGTCTGCGGCTCAGGAGCATTGATCCCTGCGCCGCGGCTCCACCGCAGCACCTGACCTCCCCGAAGAGACAGCTCCCGTCAAAGCCCCGATGATCTGGCCGTTGCCAGCATCGGGGCTTTGCGCATAACGTTCCGGAAAGCGGCGGGAGGAACGTGCCGCATCAAGGGAGAGAGCGCATGAAAAGATCCGTCGTCGTCACCGGCTCCACCAGCGGCATCGGGCTCGGCATCGCCAGGGCCTTCGCGGCCGACGGCGACAACGTCGTCATCAACGGCTTCGGCGATGCCCGCGAGATCGAGGCGATCCGCGCGTCTCTCGATGCAGCCGGCAGCGGCACTGTGCTCTACCATCCGGCCGACATGACGAAGCCTGCCGAGATCGAGGACCTGATCGCGATGGCGGCGAAGAATTTCGGGACCGTCGACGTACTGGTCAACAATGCCGGCATCCAGCATGTCGCCCGCATCGAGGAATTTCCGCCGGAAAAGTGGGACCAGCTGATCGCCATCCTTCTCTCCTCGGCCTTTCACACGATGCGCCATGCGATCCCGCTGATGAAGGCGGCCGGAAAGGGACGCATCATCAACGTCGCTTCCGCCCACGGCCTTATCGCATCTCCCTTCAAGTCGGCCTATGTCGCCGCCAAGCACGGCATCATGGGCCTGACCAAGACGGCGGCGCTGGAGCTGGCGCAGGACAACATCACCGTCAACGCCATCTGCCCCGGCTTCGTGCTGACGCCGCTCGTCGAGAAACAGATCCCCGACCAGGCGCGCGAAAAGGGCATCAGCGAGGCTGAGGTGAAGGACGAGGTCATGCTGCGCCTGCAGGCGACCAAGGAATTCGTCGGCATCGACGAAGTGGCATCCGCAGCGCTTTATCTGGCAAGCGACGCGGCAAGGAGCATGACCGGCACGCATATCTCCATCGACGGCGGCTGGACGGCGCAGTAACCTATCTTCCTCATTCCTGTGCCCCTAGGGCTTCGCCCACGGTATGTCACAGGAATCCAGCGGCGCCATGTCCATGGCGCAAAAGACCTCTTCCACGGCGCAGACGCGCCGTGACTGGATTCCTGTGACAAGCACAGGAATGAGGGTAGGATATGCAACCCGCGAACCGCCTGAAACTGCGGCCGGGTGATTCTAATATGGGAGCCGGCAACGGCAGACGAAGGAGACCGATGAGTTCAGCCATCCGCTTCATCCTCAATGGCGAAGACGTGACACTCGACGATTTTGCCCCGACGGACACGCTTCTGGATTATCTGCGCTTGAGGCGCCGGCTGACGGGGACGAAGGAAGGATGCGCGGAAGGCGATTGCGGCGCCTGTACCGTGCTGGTCGGGCGGCTGACCGAACAGGGCCTGCGCTACGAGAGCGTCAATGCCTGCATCCGCCTGATAGGTTCGATGCACGGCACCCATGTGGTGACCGTCGAGCATCTGGCCGGCAAGGACGGCGCGCTGCATCCCGTCCAGCAGGCGATGGTCGACTGTCATGGCTCCCAATGCGGCTTCTGCACGCCGGGCTTCGTCATGTCGCTCTACGGCCTGTGGCTGTCCAACGAGAACCCCAGCCGGGCCGAGATCGAAAGCGCGCTGCAGGGCAATCTCTGTCGCTGCACGGGCTATGAGCCGATCGTCAAGGCGGCCGAGAAGGTGGCGGAAAGCCGACCGAGCTCGCTCTTCGACCCTCTGGAGCGCGACCGCATGGAGATCACCGGCAAACTGCTCTCGATGAAGACGTTCACCGACACGATCATGGTCGAGAAGGCCGACGAAGCCGGGGTGACGCGTTCCATCGTGCCGGCTTCGATCCAGGCCTTTGCCGAGATCCTGTCTCAGGAGCCGACCGCCACAATCGTCGCCGGCGCCACCGATGTCGGCCTGTGGGTGACCAAACAGCTGCGCCGCCTCGACCCGGTAATCTTCATCAACCATCTGACCGAGCTGCAATCGATGGTCATCGAGGATGCCGGCGTCACCATCGGCGCCGGCGTCAGCTATGCCGAGGCGCATGGGGCGCTGGAAGCCGTCATTCCCGCCTTCGGCGGCCTGATCGACCGCATAGGTGGGCAGCAGGTGCGCAACATGGGGACGATCGGCGGCAACATCGCCAACGGTTCGCCGATCGGCGACATGCCGCCTCCCCTCATCGCATTGGGGGCGGAACTGACGCTGCGCTCCCATTCCGGCCGCCGCACCATGCCGCTCGAAGATTATTTCATCGCCTATGGCAAACAGGACCGCATTCCCGGCGAATTCGTCGAGAAGGTTTTCGTGCCGCGCCCGGCCGATGACAGCCATTTCGCCGTCTACAAGATCTCCAAGCGCCGCGACGAGGACATTTCCGCCCTCTGCGGTGCCTTCCACCTGGCACTCGACGATGACGGTCTGGTCGAGACGATCCGCATCGCCTTCGGCGGCATGGCGGCGACGCCGAAACGGGCGGCATCCGTGGAGGAAGCGCTGACCGGCCGCCCGTGGACCTGGAGCGTGATCTCCGCCGTACGCGACGCCTTCGACGACGACTACCAGCCGCTGACGGACTGGCGGGCGACCAGCGAGTATCGCAGACTGACGGCGAAGAACCTGCTGACGCGGTTCTTCCTGGAGACGGCGGGGGCACCAACGGAGCTGCGGCGGTTCGAAGAGATGGAGGAGGCGTGAGGATGGTTGCCACAAACTCCCTCATTCCTGTGCTTGTCACAGGAATCCAGCGCGCCCAAGTCCTTGGGCGCAGAGAACTCTCTCCACGACATGAATTCATTCACGGCGCAGACGCGCCGTGGCTGGATTCCTGTGACAAGCACAGGAATGAGGGGAGAAATACGGTCGGCCTCTGCGCTCCAGGCGATGGATGGAGAACCTGATTATGGACAAGGCCACCTTCGAGATGAAACCTTCGATCGACGCTCCCATGCACGCATCACTGAGGCATGATTCAGCGCATAAGCATGTCACCGGAAGCGCCGAATATATCGACGATATTCCAGAACCTGCAGGCACGTTGCATGGAGCGCTCGGCCTCTCCGATCGCGCCCATGCCGAGATCGTTTCCATCGATCTCGACGCGGTGCGCACCGCCCCCGGTGTCATCTGGGTGATGACCGCCGACGACATTCCCGGCGAAAACGATGTCGCGTCCACCGGCAAGCATGACGAGCCGCTGCTGGCGGCGACCAGGGTCGAGTTCCACGGCCAGCCGATCTTCGCCGTCTTCGCCGAGACCCGCGACCAGGCGCGCCGGGCGGCGAGGCTGGCGAAGATCGAATACCGCGACCTGCCCCACTGGACCGATATCGATGGCGCGCGGGAGAACGGCGCCCCTCTGGTCACCGAGCCGATGACGCTCAGGCGTGGCGAGCCGGAGACCGAGATCGAGAAGCCGCCGCTGCGCATCCAGGCATCGATGACGATCGGCGGCCAGGAGCATTTCTATCTCGAAGGTCATATCGCGATGGCCATTCCCGGCGAAGACGAGGATGTCGTCGTCTGGTCCTCCACCCAGCATCCGAGCGAGGTGCAGCACATGGTCGCCCATGTTCTCGGCTGCGCTAACCATGCGGTCGAAGTGAAGACGCGGCGCATGGGCGGCGGCTTCGGCGGCAAGGAAACCCAGGGCAACCAATTCGCAGCCCTCGCCGCCGTTGCGGCAAAGAAGCTGAAGCGGGCGGTGAAGTTCCGGCCGGATCGCGACGAGGATATGGTTGCCACCGGCAAGCGCCATGATTTTCGCGTCGACTACGACGTCGCTTTCGACGAGGACGGCCTGATCCACGCAGTCGATACGATCTACGCGGCGCGCTGCGGTTTTTCCGCAGACCTCTCCGGCCCGGTTACCGACCGCGCGCTGTTCCATGCGGATTCGAGCTATTACTACCCGCATGTGCGCCTCAAATCGCAGCCGCTTAAGACACACACCGTCTCCAACACCGCCTTTCGCGGTTTCGGCGGCCCTCAGGGGATGTTGGGCGCCGAACGAATGATCGAGGATATCGCCTATGCGGTCGGCAAGGACCCGCTCGAAATCCGCAAGCTGAACTTTTATGGCCAGCGCGGTTCGGACCGCACGGTGACGCCCTATCACCAGGACATCCACGACAACATCCTCGCCCGCATCGTCGACGAACTGGAAGCCTCGTCGGACTATCAGGCGCGGCGGCAGGCGATCATCGAATTCAACGAGAACAGTCCGGTGATCCGCAAGGGCATCGCTCTGACGCCGGTGAAATTCGGCATCTCCTTCACGCTCACCGCCTATAACCAGGCGGGGGCGCTGGTGCATGTCTACAACGACGGCTCGATCCACCTGAACCATGGTGGCACCGAAATGGGCCAGGGGCTCTACACCAAGGTGGCGCAGGTCGTGGCCGACGCCTTCCAGGTCGATATCGACCGGGTGAAGATCACCGCGACGACCACCGGCAAGGTGCCGAACACCTCGGCCACCGCCGCCTCCTCCGGCTCCGACCTCAACGGCATGGCGGCCTACGATGCCTGCCGCCAGATCAAGGAACGGCTGATCGATTTCGCCGTCCGGCAATGGAAGGTCACCCGCGACAAGGTCGAGTTCCTGCCCAACCGGGTGAAGATCGGCGGCGAGACGGTGCCCTTCGACACGTTCGTCAAGGCCGCCTATTTCGACCGCGTGCAACTATCCGCCGCCGGCTTCTACAAGACGCCGAAGATCCATTGGGACCGCGCTGCGGGCCGCGGCCATCCCTTCTATTACTTCGCCTATGGCGCGGCAGTCTCGGAAGTCTCGATCGACACGCTGACCGGCGAATACATGGTCGACCGCACCGATATCCTTCACGATGTCGGCCGCTCGCTGAACCCCGTGCTCGACATCGGCCAGATCGAGGGTGCCTTCGTACAGGGCATGGGCTGGCTGACGACCGAGGAACTGTGGTGGGACGACAAGGGGCGGCTTCGCACCCACGCACCCTCCACCTACAAGATCCCGCTCGCCTCCGACCGGCCAAAAATCTTCAACGTCAAGCTGGCGGAATGGTCGGAAAACGCCGAGCCGACCATCGGCCGCTCCAAGGCCGTCGGCGAACCGCCCTTCATGCTGGCGATCTCTGTTCTGGAGGCTATCTCCATGGCGGTAGCGAGCGTCGCAGACTATGCCATCTGCCCGAGGCTCGACGCGCCCGCTACACCTGAACGGGTGCTGATGGCGGTGGAGCGACTGAAGGCGATGTGAGGCCACGGTTCTCCTCCCTTCGCGGGGTCTCGCGCCAAAATTGGTCGCCTCGGTCGCAGCTCTGTCCTTTTGTCGGATGGATCGTCCGCTCGGGCGAGCGATACCTTGCCGTTGCCCCGGACTTGCTGCTACCGGGCGGGCGGGATAACCTAGCTGCAAGGTTCGCTTCGCAAGCCAAAACCTGCGCAAGCCTTCCTTGGGCTGGATGCCGCGTCCTGAGCCAGCGTCCAGGACATTTGTTCGTGGAGGGTTCATGGACGCGCCGCTGATCATCAACGAATATGCCGCGATCATCCAGACGTCGCTGGCACCCGTCTTCCTTCTTGCCGGCACGGCGGCTTTCGTCAGCATCTACAGCTTGCGGCTTGGCAGGGTGGCTGACCGCCTCAATGAGGTTGGCGAGAGGGAAGTGACCGGCGAAGACGGACGGAGATGGCTGCATTACCTGAGATGCCGGACCCTTATCCTGGAAGTTGCCGTTGTCCTGGGTGTCCTTGCAGGCTTGTCCACCTGCTCTGCGATCCTCAACCTTCTCGGCGGCTCCCTTGCGATCCGCCTCCGACCGGAGAACCTGCCGTGGTTCTTCGGCGGTGCCATCGTGTGCCTGATGCTTTCGCTGATCGCGTTCCTGATGGAGTTGATGATCGCCGGCAGAAGCATGCTTGTTCAGATGAAACGGCGACCTTAGCGTTTGGCAAGGGTCTTTCTCTCACACGCAATTCGCCTGCCCTGTGTGGGGAGAAGGTTAGGGAGAGAGGCCGAAACGGAGTATAATGGGTGTCGCGGCCAACGAGGAGGAGGTAGGCACATGAGCATCACCATCCGTCCGGAACGTCCCGGCGACGAGGGCGTCATCCACGACCTGACCCAGATGGCCTTTGCGCCGACGCCATATAGCCAAGGCAACGAGGGCGCGATCATCAAGGCGCTGAGGGCCGATGGCGACCTGACGCTTTCGCTAGTGGCGGAACAGGATGGCGAGATCGTCGGCCATGTCGCCTTCTCGCCGGTCGCGATCGATGGCCACCACTCCGACTGGTTCGGGCTCGGCCCGATTTCGGTGCGCAGCGACCGGCAGAAACAGGGCATCGGCCGCGCCATGATACGCGAGGGGCTTCACAGGCTGAAGGCCGAAGGCGCCATGGGCTGCGCCCTGATCGGCGATCCGGCCGTCTATGCCGGATCAGGCTTCGAGAACGATGGGCGGCTGTCCTATGAAGGCGTACCGGAAATCTATGTCCAGCGCGTCGTCTTTTCCGGGCCGCCCCCGCATGGCGTCGTGACCTTCTCGCCGGCCTTCGCCGCGACGGAATGAACCTCATCGGGTGCCTAGCGTTGTCGATGCGACATCGACATGCCGAAAGCTCGAAAATGCTGGAAACCAAGGGAGGAGACCATGGATTTCGCCAGCCTCAAGCCCGCAGCCGACCTTGCCCGGCTGCGGCACATGCCGTTTCCCGGCGAGAGCCCAGAATACAGCCGCGCCCGAGAACAGTTGCTGAAAGCCGAGATAGAGTTCCGCCGGCAGATGACCAAGCTGACCGAGCAGCGCATGGCGCTGCCGCCCGGCCCTGTCATCGAGAAGGACTACCGCTTCCAGGACGGCACCGGCCGTGATCTGGCACTGATCGACCTGTTCGGCGATCACGACACACTCGTCACCTATTTCTGGATGTACGGGCCGGAGCGAGAACGCCCCTGCCCGATGTGCACCAACTGGCTGGGCTCGGTGAACGGCAATGCGATGGATATCAGGCAGCGCGTGGCACTGAAGATCCTCGGCCGCAGTCCCGTCGAGCGGCAGAAGGCCTTTGCCGCAGAGCGCGGCTGGTCCCATCTCGATTTCCTGCAGACCGTCGACGACAGCTTCGCGCAGGATCTTGGTCTTCTGAACGACGACGGCTCGGAGAACCCGGCGCTCACCGTCTATCGGCGCGACGGCGACAAGGTGCGGCTGTTCTGGGCGGGTGAAATGCCGGCCGCGGCGGCCGATCCCGGCCAGGACCCGCGCACGGCTCCCGACATCGCCTCGCTCTGGTCTGTCCTCGATCTCACGCCGGAAGGTCGCGGCGACGACTGGTATCCGAAGCTGGATTATTGAGAGGCGATAGGTCTTCGCCCCGCATCAGGACGCAAGTGCCCGTTTCCGGCAGGTCTGCGCGGACCAGTCTGTTGCGCCCACCGCGTTTTGCCTCGTAAAGCGCCTTGTCCGTATGGGCGATCATCTCGTCGAAGGAAGCGGTGCCCGGTGCGGCGGCGGCAATACGAGAGAAGCGGCGGGCGGCTCGCGCAAAGGTCGACCATCGATCCCCAGTGCATGCCCGTTCCGGGGATGATATGATCTCGCAATGTCCGACATTTCGCTCGCTGCCTTCCTGGCCGTTCACTCACAGACCATCCTCGTCGAACTCGTCGAGGTCAGGGGCTCGACGCCGCGCGAGGCGGGCACGTTCATGCTGGTGGCAAAAAATGCGATCTGGGGAACGATCGGCGGAGGACAGTTCGAATACATGGCGATCGACAATGCCCGGGCCATGCTTGCCGGTGGCGGCGAAGCGGTGATGACGATCCCGCTCGGCCCTGAGATCGGCCAATGCTGCGGCGGTCGCACCAGGCTGTCGTTTGCCATTGTCACGCCTGCTGTCGCCGACACGCTGGAACGGCGCCTGCAGGATGACGACGACAGCCGGCCATCCGTCTTCCTGTTCGGTTCCGGCCATGTGGGTCTGGCGCTTGCACGAGCGCTTGCCCCCCTTCCCTTTGCGGTGACGGTGATCGAAACCCGTGCGGAAGCGCTTGAGGGCTTGCCATCAGAGGCGGCACGCCGGCTGACCGCCATGCCCGAAGCCTGCGTCGCCGACATTCCTCCCGGAGGGGCGGCAATCATTCTTACCCACGACCATGCGCTGGATTTCCTGATCGCGCAGCAGGCGCTGGCGAGATCCGATCTCGCCTATGTCGGCATGATCGGATCGGCCACCAAACGTGCAACTTTCGCCCACTGGCTGGATCGACAGCCTGGCGAAGACGCAGAGGAGATGATGGCAAGGCTGGTCCTGCCCGTCGGCGGCTCGGCCGTCAGGGACAAGCGCCCGGCGGTCATCGCGGCACTCATTGCCGCCGAGCTGCTGCACAAGCTGGCCGCGATGCCCCGCGAGCGCTTGTCAGAACGGCAGATATTGGCCGACTGAGTTACGCCGCGCCTCCCAGAACGCGTCTTCCCGCTCGTATAACGGCGCCTCGAAGCCGACATCGGCCCGCAAATCGTCCGGAAGCTCCGGCGCCTGCGGATATCCACCAAGCAGAAGCCGCTTGAGAAACCGGCCGAGCCCCTCGACCACCCGCCTTGCAAGGCCGCCCGGCCATTGGCGGGGCTTTGAACCTGCAGATGACAAAACCGGCATAGGAGAAGTGTCTTCGGAAAGCATGACCCGCTCCAAATTGAGTGTTGAGACCGTCGATAGCGTCGCTTGCAAGCCCAACCCGAGAGACAGACCTGGCGTGCACGAGACGCTGTCGGACCTCACTGTCGGCGAAGAAGACATCCCCCAGATTGCAGAGGAACTCCAATTCAATTACAACCGACACCGATAAAGAGAGGTTATGGTGAAACTGTCCCGCCGCTTCCCGCTCAATGCCCTGAGGGTCTTCGAGGCCGTGGCGCGGCTTGAAAACTTCACCCGCGCCGCCGAAGAACTCGGCATGACGCAGACCGCCGTCAGCTACCAGATCAAGCTGCTGGAGGAGTTTCTCGGCGATGCCGTGTTCATCCGCAAACCGCGGGCGCTGCGGCTGACGGAGACAGGCGCGCGGCTTCTGCCCAAAGTGTCGGACGCCTTCGCCCTTCTCTCGGATGCGGTGAGCGATGCCCGACAGGCCGTGGGCGAAACGCTGGAGATCAGGTCTCCGCCGACATTCGCCTCACACTGGCTGTCGCCGCGCCTCGGCACGTTCAGGGCCGCATATCCCGGCATCACCGTCCGTCTCGTCCGCCTCATCGATGCGGCGGACCAGTCAAACAGCACGCCGGACGTCGTCATCCGCATCTCGGCCGAGCCGCCGGAAGGGATGGTGAGCCATCCCCTCATGCGGCTTCGCTATTCGCCGATGATCTCGCCCGATCTGGCGGCCGGGATCGGCGGCGTGCGCGAACCTGCCGATCTGCTCAAGCTGCCGTGGATTTCGGAAATCGACGGGACCTGGCTGGATTGGTTCGAACAGGCCAGGATCGACCCTGCCTTGATCAGGCCGACCAACCTCAATGCACTGGGCGCGCAGGATCTGGAAGCAAGGGCGGCAATCTCGGGCCACGGCGTGGCGATGCTGAGCCCGTTCTTTTTCCGCGACGAGCTGGCATCGGGCCGCCTCGTCCAGCCTTTCGACCTCTCGATCGGCGACGGCAAGACCTATTGGCTGGCCTACCCGCCGGCCCGGCGCAATGCACGCAAGGTGATCGCGTTCAGGCGCTGGATCGAGGACGCCATCGCAACCGACCTTGCGGGTCAGGACATGGGCGCCGTCGTCCATGCCGATCTTGGCACGACGGCCTGAGACGACGATATCCTTCTCACAGCCAGCGCGGCGGGTGTTCGATGATATCCCAGGCATCCGGGCGCACGACGCGTTCGACGGTGCTCGGCGACACACGTCCGTCCAGCATCCCGAGGTCGCGCAGATCGTGCTCGTTCAGCTCCTCGGCATCAACGGCGTCCTGCCCGCGGCCGAAGCCGAACAGCATTGCGGAAAGATGTTCACTACCAACTTTCAGGCGCAGAAGGCCCGTGCGCATACCATGGGTCATGGCCGCATCTCCTCTTTTCATCGTCGGCCGCCACTCTGGCAGGCCTACATCGACTGAATTGATCTCTATGATTGGAGGATGCGCTCGTTTATGCTGCTTTTCCAACGAAACATCCGTCTGTATGGATCAAGAGAGCTTATCCATGAAGAGATCTAGACAGGTCCCGCTGAATGCCCTCAAGGCATTCGATGCGGCAGCACGGCACATGAGTTTCACCAAGGCCGGCGAAGAACTGGGCATGACCCAGACGGCGGTCAGCTATCAGATCAAGCTCCTGGAGGACGTGCTGGGCGAACCTCTGTTCCTGCGCCGTCCGAGGCAGGTGACGCTGACCGACGCGGGTGAGAAACTGGCGCCCAGAATTTCAGAAGCCTTCGGCATCATGGATGAGGCCCTTGCTGCTGTCGGCGTCGAGACGAGCGAGATGCTGACCATCCATTCGACAGCAACCTTCGCCCAGCAATGGCTGTCGCGCCATATCGGCGCCTTTCAGCTGAAGCATCCGAAGATTGCCGTCAGGATCGAGACGTCATCCAACGTCATCGACTTCACCAGAGAACAGGCCGACGTTGCGATCCGCTGGGGCAAGGGCGACTGGCCCGGCCTGGGCGCTCACAAGATCATGCGGATGGATTTCACTCCGATGTTGAGCCCGAAACTCGCCGAGCAGTTCGAGCCGCTCGAAGAGCCCGCCGACCTGCTCAAACTACCGATCGTCAGCGCCGGCGACACATGGTGGCGGCAATGGTTTTCGGCGGCGGGCATTGATGACCCGGGGCTGGAGCGCTTTCCGCGCAACAAATTCGGCACGCAGGCAATGGACGCGCAGATTGCCATCGCCGGCCAGGGCGTCGCAATTTTGAACCCGGGCCATTTTGCCGACGAGATCGCCGCCGGTCGCCTCTATCAGCCCTTCCCGCTCACCTTGAACGACGGGCGCGATTATTGGCTCGCCTATCCCGAAAACCGGCGCAACATTCCCAAGATAAGGGCCTTCCGAACCTGGCTAGTAGAGACACTACCGGACAAGGAAACCGGGACCGCTCAGTAGCTCATGTCGGGCGCGTAGAAACAGCGCAACGTGTCCTCGGTCGGATAGAGGCAGAGGTGATATTCCTCGTCCTTGGAGCGGCGCGCCTCGCTCTGCGGCATGGTGAAATGATGAGGCTTGGTAATCATCCGGTGGTCGCCGGGGCCGAGTGAAATCTCGTAGCCCTGGTTGGTAACCCGGACATTGCGCGTCGAGATCATCTGGCAGTCGCCGCTATGGGCGTCCCCGTTGCAGCAGTAGCCGTCATACTTCCATTTTATTCCGGTCGGGCTATGGGCTTCATGGGCATTTGCGGACATGTCCACTCCCAGTCCCCCTGGCATGCCGCTTAGCCCGGATACAAACGCAATCATCGCACCGGTCAGAATAGAACGCCTGTGTTTGGGCATCAGCCTGTTCTCCGTTGATGGATGCCATCCCCGGCAGCGTGCTGGACGCAATACTCCGGCACCGCCGGTTGAATTTGCAATGTCTACAATACGCGAGTCGCCTTAGCCGGCTAAGCCCGAAATATTGCGATGCACCAAAATATATTTTAGCAATTATTCATATTAAGACTGCGGCACGGTGAACTCCCCGGGGCGATTTCAGGTTCCATGCCGGGAACAATTTAATCGGAACGCAAGGCTTGAGCTGTCGCGGCCGGATCAACCCGCACTCTTCCATCTCCTGTGGGTAAGTACCGATTTCACAAAACCGACATGTCGCGGCAGCGGATCTGTGGCACTAGGCCCCGTCATTTCAATGCACGTCCTTCATCGGAGACCCATGATGAACAAGCTCCTTGCCTCGGCGATCTTCGCAGCCGGGCTCAGCGCCTTCGCCAGCGGCGCCCGGGCCGATTGCGGCTCTGTATCGATCGCGGAGATGAACTGGGCTTCCGCCGGCGTGGCGGCCAATGTCGACAAGATCATCCTCGAGGAGGGCTACGGCTGCTCGGTGGAGATGGTCAGCGGCGACACGCTGCCGACCTTCACCTCGATGAATGAAAAGGGACAGCCGGACATCGCACCGGAACTGTGGATCAACGCGGTGCGCACGCCGCTCGACAAGGCGGTCGGCGAAGGCCGGCTGGTGATCGCCGCCGAGATCCTGTCGGAAGGCGGCCAGGACGGCTGGTGGATCCCGAAATTCCTCGCCGACGCCCATACCGAGATCAAGACCGTGCAGCAGGCGCTGGAACGCCCGGACCTCTTCCCCTCCTCCGAAGACCCGTCCAAGGGCGCGATCTACAATTGCCCGCCCGGCTGGCAGTGCCAGGCGTCGCTCGGCAATCTCTTCCGCGCACTCGACGGCGAAGAGAAGGGCTTCGAGATCGTCGAGACCGGTTCCGGTGCGGCGCTAGACGGCACGATTGCCAGCGCCTTCGAGAAGAAGACCGGCTGGCTCGGCTATTACTGGTCGCCGACCGCGATCTTGGGCAAGTACGAGATGGTGCGCCTGTCCTTCGGCGTGCAGCATGACAAGGCCGAATGGGATGCCTGCACCTCCGTCATCGATTGCGCGGAACCGAAGGTCAATTCCTATCCGGTTTCGGAAGTCTACAGCGTCGTGACGAAGCGTTTTGCCGACGAGGCGGGCGTGGCAATGGAGTACCTGAAGAAACGCAAATGGGCCAATGCGACGGTCAACAGCGTCCTCGCCTGGCAGACGGACAACCAGGGCACCTACGAGGATGCCGCGCGGCATTTCCTCGAAACCATGCCCGAGACCTGGACCCAATGGGTAAGCCCCGAGGTCGCGGAGAAGGTCAAGGCCGCGCTCTGAGAAGGCTCCCGGGCGAAAGCCCTTGAACAAAGCTCTTGAACTTGGCGATACGCGCAACATCTCCTGCGCGTATCCCATCAACCACGGCAGCGCCGCATGTACCTGCTATCATCGCCCGAGGGACTGCGGCACCACATCAACGGGACGCTGCTGACCCGCAATGCCGCATCCGCATGGGGCAGCATCTCGGTGCAGATCCTGTCGCATGAGGCGTCGGAAAGCTCGCTGATGGTGCCGGCCGTCGCCGAGCCGTTGCTCGTCTGGATCGTGTCCGGCGCGGTGCGTATCGAGGAGCGGGAATTCGAAGGCGACTGGACCGCCAGCGACGTATCGGCCGGCAGTTTCTACCTCACCCACAGCCCGACACCCTACGAGATGCGCTGGCGGGCCATGCCCGGCGAGCGCTTCGTCGTTATGCATCTCTATCTCGGGCTGAGCATCTACCAGCGTGCCGTGGCCGAGGTCTGGGGCAGGCAGGCCGAGGATGGCTTTCATCTGCGGGACGTCTCGGGCGCGCGGGACGAGACGGTGTCACGCCTGATGGAAATGATCAGGACGGAGATTGAAAGGGCGGCCGACAAAAGCGAGATGTATCTCGACGGGCTGGCGCAGTCTCTCGCCATCCATATCGTCCGGCACTATGGCGATATCGGAAACACGCCCGCCCTCAAACGCGGCGCGTTACCGGCTTTCAAGCTGCAGCGGGTGACGCAGGTCATGGAGGCAAATCTTGACCGACCGTTCAGCCTGGAAGGCCTCGCCGAAGAGGCCGGCCTCAGCCCCTATCATTTTTCGCGTATGTTCAAGCAATCGACCGGCTCATCGCCATCGGAATATTTCATCCAGCTCAAGATCGCCAAGGCCCGCCGCCTGCTGCGGGAGACCGAGATGAACATCGTCTCGATCGCGCTCGACCTCGGTTATGCGAGCCCCAGCCATTTCGCCCGCGTGTTCAAGCGCCAGATCGGCGTAACCCCGCGCGAATACCGCAGCTGATCGCTGCCTCGATGCGGTTCACCGCAAGATCGCGATAGTATCCGCAAGCTGCCGCGCGAAGCCTCTCCTCAGATTTCGTAATCACCACTCACCTTCCAGACGGCGATCGCGCTGTCTGGGAGCAAGAGCACAATATTCATTGCTTTTCTAAAGGAGGCCATCATGGCTGACAATGAAATGGTGAACGAAATCAGGGGTAAGGTGGCAATCGTAACCGGTGCCGCCAGTGGCATTGGCCGTGGCATCGCCGAACTCTTCGTCGAGCGTGGTGCCAAGGTCATAGCAGTCGACAAGAACGATGCGGTCTACGGGATGGCATCCGACAATCTGGTGCCGCTGACGGCGGACGTGACTGACGACGGCAGCGCCGAGCAGGCCGTCACCACGGCACTCGACCGCTTCGGCACGCTCGACATCCTCGTCAACAATGCTGGTTACATCAACTACCGCAATGTCGTCGATACGACGCGCGAGGAATGGGAAAAGGTGATGGCGATCAACGCCACCGGTTATTTCCTCTTCTCCCGCGAGGCGGCAAAGGCGATGATCCCCAACGGCAAGGGCGCGATCGTCAATATAGCCTCCTATGCCTCGTTCTTCGCCTTTCCGGGCATTGCGCCCTATGCCGCCTCAAAGGGCGCGGTGGCGCAGTTAACCCGGGCGCTGGCACTGGAAGTCGCACCGCATGGCATCCGCGTCAACGCCGTCGGCTCCGGCGACGTCGTGACCAACCTGCTCGACACGTTCCGTGACGATGGCCGGGAATTCCTGACCGAGCACGGCAAGTCGGCGCCGATCGGCCGCTCGGCCGAGCCGCGCGAGATTGCCGAGGCTGTCGCTTTCCTGGCCTCGGACCGGGCAAGCTTCGTGATCGGCTCGATCTTCATGGTCGACGGCGGCTTCAGCGTCCAGATTGCCTGAGCCACCGGGAGGCCCGACCGATGGACGGCCGGACCTCCCTCCCCGTATGTAACTGGCGAAAGCACGCCGCAACGGCCGGTCAGGCCGCAAGATCATCGACAAAGCGGGACAGCAGCAGATTGAATTCGCCCGGCGTCTGCCAGAACGGCGCATGGGTCGCCTTGGCGATACGGTAGCATCGGCCGGACCACAGATTGCCGTAGGGCACGGATTCCTCATAGTCGAGGTTGACGATCGGGTCGTCGGCACCGTTGACGACGGCGATCGGCACCTGGGACACCATGACCGTGTCGCGCTGGTTCGCGTCGCCGCTTCGGGACGCCGGATCGAAAAGCGTCGGGCGAAACCGCTTGTCGGTGCGCTGGACCGCCTCGACCATGAAGGCTTCCGCATTTTCACCGAATATGCCCGTCACGAACCGCGCCGCCTGCTCGTGGGTCAGCGAAGCCTGGCTGGCGAGGCTGCCGGACGGGTTGCCGCGAAAACCTTCGCGCATGTCGTCGCCGATCGCCGGCGTGCCAACGATCATGACACCCGAAAATGCTTTCGAATGGGCAAGCATCTCGATCGCGACATGGCCGCCCAGCGACCAGCCGACAACAAGCGGCCGGTCGACACGGAGTGCCTCCAGCACTTCAAGACACGCAAGCGCCAGACCACGCTTGGTGTAGCCGGTCCATGGATTGGTGGCATCGTCCGATGCTCCGTGGCCGGGCAGATCGAGGGCGATGAAGCGATGGGAACGCGCGCTCAGATCGTCGAACTGTTTCTGGAAGACACGGCTGTCGCTCGAATTGCCGTGAATGAAGAGGACATCGGCACCGTCGCCGGAGCTTTCGGATACCGACACAAGTCCCTGGGATGTCTCGATTTTCCTGTTCAATGTTTGGCGCATTTGCCAGGTCCTTTCCGACAACCGACATGCTTCTGGGGTAACCGTTCGAAGGGTGCATGAGCTGTTATCCGGAGAAGTCGCAGCACCCCGCCCCGCCGCATGGTGCAGCGGCGCACAATGGCGAGCTGGTCGCAGATGAAAGCCTCCCGCCGCACCTCCGTCCGAGCGATGCGGGAAACTCTGCGCCGGAAATTGCCGGTTGATGTCAGGCCACGGACACGAGGATTGCAGATGAAACCATGGCGGAGCGGCGCAAGGCGGGCGCTGCGCAGGCGCATTTTTCCCCTGTCCTTGCGTCTCTCCCTTCCCACGTCCGGATTTTTTGCTCACATTAGCGAGTCGGCAGGGGAACTGGGGAAGACCGAATGTATGAATATGCCATCGCCTGGGAGTGGCTGAGCTTCGCGGCCCGCTGGTTCCATGTCATTACCGCGATCGCCTGGATCGGGTCATCCTTCTATTTCATCGCGCTCGATCTGGGGCTGGTGAAACGGCCGCATCTGCCCGTGGGCGCCCATGGCGAGGAATGGCAGGTCCATGGCGGCGGCTTCTACCACATCCAGAAATATCTGGTCGCACCGGCGCAGATGCCGGAGCACCTGACGTGGTTCAAATACGAGAGCTATTTTACCTGGCTCTCCGGCTTCCTGATGCTGTGCATCGTCTATTATGGCGGCGCCGATCTCTTCCTTATCGACCGCAGCGTGATGGATCTGGAACCCTGGCAGGCGATCTGTCTGTCGCTCGCCTCGCTGGCGGTCGGCTGGATCGTCTATGACCAGCTCTGCAAGTCGCCGCTCGGCAACAATACCTGGGGCCTGATGATCCTGCTCTATATCGTGCTTGTCGCGATGGCCTGGGGCTATACGCAGGTTTTCACCGGCCGCGCCGCTTTCCTGCATCTCGGTGCCTTCACTGCAACGATCATGTCGGCCAACGTTTTCATGATCATCATCCCGAACCAGAAGATCGTCGTTGCCGACCTGATCGCGGGGCGCACCCCGGACGCCAAATACGGCAAGATCGCCAAGCAGCGTTCGCTGCATAACAACTACCTGACGCTGCCCGTCATCTTCTTCATGCTGTCGAACCATTATCCGCTGGCCATTGCGACCCAGTTCAACTGGGTGATCGCCGCGCTCGTCTTCCTGATGGGCGTGACGATCCGGCACTGGTTCAACACGACCCATGCCAGGAAGGGCAAGCCGACCTGGACATGGCTGGTGACGGTGATCCTCTTCATCCTGATCATGTGGCTGTCCACCGTGCCGAAAGTGCTGACAGGCGAGATGGAAACATCGATGACGTCGGTGCAGCAGAAGTTCGCGGCCGACGCCCATTTCACCGCCGCCCGCGATGTCGTGCAGGCCCGCTGTTCGATGTGCCATGCCACCGAGCCGGTCTGGGAGGGTATTACCTTCACGCCGAAATCGGTAAAGCTGGAGACCGATGCGGAGATTGCCTCCCACGCCCGCGAGATCTACATCCAGGCCGGACGAAGCCACGCCATGCCACCGGGCAATGTCACCGACATCTCGCCCGAGGAGCGGCGACTGCTGACCGCGTGGTATGAAAGCGCAGTCGCGTCGAAATAGGCGCTTTGAAATAAACGCCCAGAAATACGATCTGCCGAAACAGGATTTGCAATGACCACACTCATCCGCGGACGCCTTCTCTCCTTCAAGCGCGCGCCGCAGTCGCTGACCGACAGCGAGAGCTATTCCTACGAGCATGACGGCGGCCTGCTGGTCGGTGACGACGGCCGCATCGCCGCGGTTGGCGACTACGCTGCCGTGAAGGCAGATGCGTCCGAGGATGTAACGGAGATCGATCATCGCCCGCACCTGATCTTGCCCGGCTTCATCGACACGCATGTGCATTTCCCGCAGATGCAGGTGATCGCCTCTTATGCCGCGAACCTGCTCGAATGGCTGAACACCTATACGTTCCCCGAGGAATGCCGCTTCGTCGAAAGCGACCATGCCGCCCGTATCGCCACGCATTTCTACGACGAGTTCCTGCGTCACGGCACGACGACCGCCGTCGCCTATTGCTCGGTCCACAAGACCTCCGCCGACGCCTTCTTTGCAGAAGCCATGAAGCGCAACATGTGCATGGTCGGTGGCAAGGTGATGATGGACCGCAACGCGCCGCAGGGCCTGCTCGACACCCCGGAAATGGGCTATGACGAGACCCGCGCCGTGATCGAACAATGGCACGGCAAGGGCCGCAACCACGTCGCCATCACGCCGCGCTTCGCCATCACCTCGACGCCGGGCCAGATGAAGGCCGCGCAGGCGCTGGTGGAGGAATTTCCGGACCTGTTCATCCAGACGCATCTGTCGGAAAACCACGACGAGATCCGCTATACCTGCGAACTCTACCCCGAAGCGACCGACTATACCGACATCTATGCCCGCCACGGGCTGCTCGGCAAGAAGACGCTGCTCGGCCACGCGATCCACCTGTCGGAGCGGGAGACGGATGCGCTGGCGGAAGCCGGCTCGATCGCGGTCCACTGCCCGACCTCCAATCTCTTCCTCGGCTCCGGTCTGTTTCCGCTGAAGGCGCTGATGCGGCGGGAAAAGCCTGTGCGCGTCTCTGTCGCCACCGATATCGGCGGCGGATCGAGCTATTCGATGCTGAAGACCATGGACGAGGCCTACAAGATCCAGCAATTGCTGGGCGAACGTTTGAACCCGCTGGAAAGCTTCTACCTGATGACCCGCGGCAATGCCGAGGCGTTGTCGATGGAGACCGAGATCGGCACGCTCGACGTGGGCACGATGGCCGATCTCGTTGTACTCGACGCAGCAACGACGCCCGCGATGAAGCTCAGGATGGAGACGGTGAAGACGCTGCCGGAAGAGCTCTTCCTCATGCAGACCATGGGAGACGATCGCGCGGTGGTCGAGACCTATGTCGCGGGCGTGGCGATGAAGCCCGTCGCCTAGCCGGGCTGTGACCGTTCTCTTCCGGACGCTATGGACCTAGGCTTCTACTGTTCCGCTTTCTGGCCGTAATAGGCGACGTAGAGCTTGGTATAGCCCTTTGTCTCGAACACGCCGACCCATCCCTTGGGAACGGTCATCCCTTCGCCGGCCCTAACCGTCGTCGTCGAGCCATCGGCAGATGTCAGGGTCGCCTCGCCGGAAATGAAGTACATGAACTCGTCGTTCCCATAGCCGCCCGGCGCAGAAGCCTCCGCACGCGTCGGCCCGGAAACGAAGATGCCGCTTTCGAACGCCTGGTCGGCCGATCTGTTTATGATGATGTCCTTGTAACCTTCGGCACTCTGATCGACTGTCTTGCGGGCATCGACCGCTGCGGCAATCTCTTCCTGTGAAAGCTTCTTCGGGAGCAGTGTCTCCCCATAGGCGAAGGCCGGCAGCACAATGAGACCGAAAGCCAGCAGCAATTTCCTGATCATGGTTCCTCTCCTTTGATCGCGCCAGATTACGGCCAGCGAGATGCTGCCGATCACCGACAGGCAGGATGTCTCCCAACCGAATTCTGCAACCGTGTTTTCGCGCGGCATCAAAAGGTTACAATTCAAATTGGTCGCCTTCGGCAAACCCATCGATTGCCATCAGCTGACCCGCCGGAACCGCTGCAGCGCGCCGGCGGACGCGTCGCATTTACCCAATATTCCTGAAAACAGGGCTTTCCAGCGCTGCCATATTGAGAAGGCGCGCGCGAATGGCTATCACGGGAACCCACAAACGGACCCGATCACCAACGAAGGCGGCCCTCGGCATGACCCCAGACTACCTCGTCACCCATTCCGGTGGCTTTCATGCCGACGAGCTTCTGTCGAGCGTCATCCTGACGAGGCTTTTCCCGAACGCGAAACTGGTGCGCAGCCGCGCGCCGGAATGGATCACGCCCGGCCCCGATCGCGTCATCTACGATGTCGGCGGCGCCTATGATGCCGAAGCCGGTGTGTTCGATCACCACCAGCGTGGCGCGCCTCTGCGTGACGACGCCCAGCCCTACAGTTCCTTCGGCTTGATCTGGAAACATTTCGGCCGTGACTATCTTGCAGCCTCGAATGTCCCCGAGGAGCATGTCGATCAGCTTCACGCGTCCTTCGACGCAGGCTTCGTCCTGCCGATCGACCTTACGGACAACGGCGCGCTCAGCCCCTCGGGGCCGCTCGCCGGCCTGACCCTTCCAGCCTTGCTGGAAACCCTGAAGCCGGTTTTCGACGAGACCGACCCGCAAGCGGAAACGCGTGGTTTTCATACCGCACTTGGCATCGCCCGCAGTTTCGTCGAGGCGAGGATCGCCGGTCAGGCAGCCAAGCTGCGCGCCGAGGCACTCGTGCTGAAGGCGATCGAGAAGGCCGGATCCGGTCATGTTCTGGAACTGCCGATGGGCATGCCCTTCCGACCCGCTGTCGTGAAGGCCGGCGCCGATCATCTCCTGTTCGTCGTGCACCCGCGCGGCGACAAGGACTGGTGCCTCACCACCATCCGCCGCGGCGACGAAGGCTTCGAGGCACGCGCCGATCTGCCGGCCGCATGGGCGGGGCTGACCAATGGCGACCTGGAGGCCGCAAGCGGCGTCAAGGGCGCCAGCTTCTGCCACAATGCCCGCTTCATCGCAGCCGCCAGGAGCCGCGAGGCCGCACTTGCCATGGCCGACATCGCCGTCGCCGAAGCGCTGGCCGCAACGACGCCAGCAGAAGCAGGCGCCTGACCGGCAGCCGGCACAACATTCCGCTGGCAGATACGCTCTGATGTGCTAGTCGTCTAACTTCATTTTTGGAGGAAGATGACCGCATGTCGAAGCCGCTTACCATTGCAGACCTCAAGACTCTTGCCCGTCGTCGCGTGCCGAAAATGTTCTTCGACTATGCCGACAGCGGCGCCTGGACCGAAGGCACCTACCGGGCAAACGAGGAGGACTTTGGCAAGGTGAAGCTGCGCCAGCGGGTGCTGGTCGACATGACGAACCGTTCGCTTGAGACCACCATGGTTGGAGAGAAGGCTGCCATGCCCGTGGCACTGGCGCCGACCGGGATGACGGGCATGCAGCATGCCGATGGCGAGATGCTGGCGGCTAAGGCAGCGGAAGAATTCGGCGTGCCCTTCACGCTGTCGACCATGAGCATCTGCTCCATCGAGGACGTGCGCTCGGTGACGTCAAAGCCCTTCTGGTTCCAGCTCTACGTGCTGAAGGACCGCGGCTTCATCGAGCGGCTGATCGACCGCGCAAAGGCTGCCAATTGCTCTGCGCTGGTTGTCACCGCCGACCTGCAGATCCTCGGCCAGCGCCACAAGGACCTGCGCAACGGCCTGTCCGCCCCGCCGAAATGGACGCTGAACACCGCCATGCAGCTTGCCACAAAGCCGCAATGGTGCCTTGAAATGCTGCAGACCAAACGTCGCGGCTTCGGCAATATCGTCGGCCACGCCACCAATGTCTCCGACCTCTCGTCGCTGTCGGCCTGGACAGCGGAACAGTTCGACCCGCAGCTTTCCTGGGACGACATCCGCTGGATCAAGGATCTGTGGGGCGGCAAGCTGATCATCAAGGGCATCCTGGACGAGGAAGACGCCCGCGCCGCGGCCGATACCGGCGCCGACGCGATCATCGTCTCCAACCACGGCGGCCGCCAGCTCGACGGCGCCCCCTCCTCGATCTCGATGCTGCCGAAGATCGTCGACGCCGTCGGCGAGCGGATCGAGGTCCATTTCGACGGCGGCATCCGCTCCGGCCAGGACGTGCTGAAAGCGGTGGCGCTTGGCGCCAAGGGTACCTATATCGGCCGCCCCTTCCTCTACGGCCTCGGCGCACTCGGCAAGCCGGGCGTGACGGCAGCACTAGAGATCATCCGCAAGGAGATGGACATCACCATGGCGCTCTGCGGCAAGCGCGATATCCGCGACTGCGGCCGCAACATCATCGCCAGCGCGCAGTTCTGACGGAAGGCGGTTGCCGGCGAATGCTGTTTCAAGCGGGAAAGCTGACGGTCGGGATCGTGCTGCCCATCCAGCCGCGGGACGGCGGGCGGGACATCGATTTCGGCCTGCAGCGGGAACTGGCAGCACGCGCCGACGAGCTTGGCTTTTCGGCGCTGTGGGTGCGTGACGTGCCGCTGAACAGCGCCTCCTATCCCGATCCCGTCGGTCATTCCGACCCATGGGTTCTGCTTGGTGCACTCGCGGCCTCCACCCGATCGATCACCCTGGCGACCGGCGCAATCGTCCTGCCGCTGCGCCATCCGCTGCATATCGCCAAGGCTGCGCTGTCGATGGACGCTCTCTCGTCAGGACGTTTCCTGCTCGGTCTCGGCTCGGGAGACCGCCCCTCGGAATTTTCCGCCTTCGGCCGCTACGTCGATGAACGGCGCGAGCTGTTTCGCGCCAATTGGGCGGAACTCGCCTCGGCACTGGACGGACAGGTGGATGGCGGGACCGAGTTCGAGCTGAGACCACGCAGCGGACGGCCCATGCCGCTTGTCGCCGTAGGGTCGTCCTCCCAATCGCTGGAATGGATCGCCAGGAACGCCTTCGCCTGGATGACCTATCACCGGCCGCTTGCCGCACAGAAGGATCGCATCGCCCTGTGGCACAATGCCGTTTCCCGGTCGACCCGGGAGTTTCGCGGGCTCGGCCAGGCCATGGCGCTCGATCTCGTAGACATGACCGGCGACAAAGCCGAAGAAATCAATCTCGGATATCGGACCGGTCCAGACGGGCTATACCGGGCGCTGACCGATCTGCGCGATCTCGGCGTGCATCATGTAGCGCTCAATCTTGCGGTCAACCGCGACAAGGCGCTGGCCGATCTGCGGATCATCGCCCGTGATGTACTGCCTCGGCTGTCCGTGGGCTAACGAACCTCAGCCGCACCAGCCGCCCTTGCCCTGACCGGGACGTTTTGCCAGCCCCTCGTTGACCAGAACATCCGCCAGCGAACGGCCGTTGCGGGTCACGTCGCGCAGCTTGTGGCCTTCGACCTCCGCGTCATTGCCCTGCCAGGAGACGAGATCGAACGGGCCGGAATCGAGGAAGGCGCGCACGCGCAGCTTCGCGTCGCTCGCCTTGATGCGCTCGGCCTCGCAATGGGGTTTCTTGATATCCGGCACCTCGACGCCGACGAGCCTGATCTTCTCGCCGTGGAAGACGAAACGATCGGCCGAGACGACGCAATCGTCCTGCTTGGCGGTGCCGCAGAGGAAGAATTTCGCATTGTAGGATCCGGCGAGCGTATCGCCGCTGCGCGCTGCCGGCTCGGAGCGGGCGACATCCAGACCGGGCTTGCCGACCGGCGCCGGCGGAATGATCGCCGCCGTCTGCGTGCGGTCGGGCGCGCCGACCGGGCGTGGCGGAACGGGACCGGAATTGCGCTGCGGAGTGACCGAATGCGGACGCGACGGCGCCAATTTTTCCCGCGTCTCTTCGCGTGTGGCGGTACGGACCGGCTTGTCCGCCGTCAGGCTGGCGACGAAGCGCCTCGCCGGCGCAAAGTTGTCATAGACCGCGATACCACCACCGATCACGACAAGCGCCGTCATCCAGGGCCAGAAGGACGATCCCGACCGGGCCGGCGAACGCTTTGTGCTCTTGCGTCTCGATCCTGATTTTGCGCGGGACTGGGCCATGGAATCATCTCCTGTCGAATCGGACTGGAGTATCGCGGCGAAGCCTTGCCGAATGGTTTCCGTGACAGACCGGCAACTTGCTATTGTGTATGAATGTGCATAATATTCAATCCATGAAAAGCGCCGAGATGATTGCGCTGCTGCGCAGGGAGGGCTGGATTGAAGTGGCTCAGAAGGGCAGCCATGTCCAATTCAAGCATCCGACCAAGCCCGGGCGCGTGACGGTCCCACATCCCAAGCGCGATATTCCGATCGGGACGTTGCGGAGCATCGAAAAGCAGGCGGGGCTGAAACTGAGGTGAGCATGACCAACTACATAGGCCTGATCCACAAGGAAGCCGACAGCGATTACGGTGTCTCCTTTCCTGATTTCCCCGGGGCCGTGACCGCCGGCAGGACGCTGGACGAAGCACGCGAGATGGCCGAGGAGGCGCTTGCCTTTCACGTCGATGGAATGACCGATGACGGAGAGGCCATCCCCGAACCGTCAAGCCTCGAAAGAGTCATGACCGACGAGAGCAACCGGGATGGCGTTGCGATACTTGTTAGCTTGAAGACACAGGCGACCAAGGCGGTTCGCGTGAACATCACGCTGCCCGAAGACGTGCTGCATACGATCGACGCTTTTGCGGAAGCCAATGGCCTCTCACGCTCCGGCTTTCTTGCACGTGCTGCTCGACATGAGATCGAGCGGAGCAGCGCGGCTTAATCAGGAGACCCGCCCTGTCGCTAGCGCGCTGGCCCATTCGGCGCGGCCGTTGTCGGCGGCGAGGCGTGACATGGCCATGTGGTCGTAGCGCACGGTCTGGAATGTCGGCGACCAGCCGGCCTCGGTCTTCTCGATGATTGCGTAAGACGCCATGGCGTGGCCGGTCTCGACCTTATGGTAGTAGGGCGCGTCGTCGTCATAGGCGGGCTGGCCGACGCTGCCGGGGTTGACGATCAGCCGTCCGTCGGCAAGCGCGACCATGCGCGGGATATGGCTATGGCCGCAGAGGATCAGCGGCTGGTCGATGCCTTCGGCGAGCGCCTCGATCTCGTCCTGCGGGCGAAGCGTGACATGGCCATCGGGCGATACGGTCTCGAGCCAGTAGAGATTGTCGTCCTTCGGCGTCGCGTGGCAGAGAAAGATCTCGTCGCGCCAGACCAGGCTGAAGGGCAGTTTGCGCAGCCAGTCGAAATGCCGGGATGCCATCTGGCGATGGGCATGCGCGTCCGACAAAGCGCCCAGCGACTGCAATTGGTCGGCGGTCTTTTCGAGGAGGTAGCGATCGTGGTTGCCGCGCACGGTCATCGTACCGGCCATGTCGAGCAGCAGCAGGAGGTCGCCGGTGCGATCAGCCTCCAACGGGCCGCTGAAACAGTCGCCGAGATTGACGATGTCGCGAATGCCGAGTGCTGCGACATCGTCCAGCACGGCCTGCAGCGCCGCGCAATTTCCGTGAATGTCGGCGATCGCGGCAAAACGCATCAGCTGCCCCGATAGGTCGAATAGCCATAGGGCGAGATGAGCAACGGCACGTGGTAATGCGCCGTCGTGTCGGAGATGCCGAAGCGGATCGGGATGACGTCGAGGAAGGCCGGATCGGTCAGCGGGACACCACGACCACGCAGGTAATCGCCCGCGTGAAAGACGAGCTCGTAGGTTCCGACGACGAAGCTGGCATCGATCAGGATCGGGCCGCCATCAACGCGACCGTCGGCATTGGTCGTTACCGACTTGAGCTTCTTCCGGCCCTCGCCTTCGATGCGGTAGAGATCGATCACCATCCCCTGGGCTGGCGCGCCGCTCGCCGTATCAAGCACATGGGTCGTGAGGCCGGTCATAGGGAAGGCTCCGCAATCAGATAGGGCGTATCGAAGACGAATTCCTGCAGGTTGGCGCCGGTATTGTCGCGGTCGACGACGAGGAAGTCGCTGACCTCACTCAGCACCATCAGCGGATGGTGCCAGGTATTGGCGAAATAGTTCACGCCCTGATCGGTCCGCGCCAGGAATATCTGCGGTTTTCCCGGGCGGCCGCCTTCATCCGCCGAGACGCCGACAAGAAACGGCCGGCCCGAAAGCGGCATGAAACTCTGGCTGCCATAGGGGTGGCGTTCCATCATGCCGAGCGAATAGGGAAACTGCCGCGGCTGGCCGCGGAAGATGTTGAAGATCAGCCTGTCCCCGACGCCGACCGGTGCGGCCACCGCATGATAGCGCTCGGTCGTGCCATTGTTGATCAGCCGCATCGTCGCCGGATCGGCTTCGATCACCTCGCCGTAGGGCGCGAAAGCTTGGCTGGTGAGGGGCAGGATTTCGAGGGATTCGGTCACGGTGGGCCCTTGGTTAATTAGATTATCATTCGCCTTGCGCATGCCAGTTGCGCAGGGAATCAAGATCGGAAATCAGACTGGGAAGAGATGTTTTCACGGTGTGCCAGACGACCGGAAGCTCGACCTCGTAATAATCGTGAGTCACCAGATTTCGCATGCCGCGGATCTTCGACCACGGAATGTCCGGATGCTCGACAGGAAAATTCGGATGATGGGTCATGATGCGGCCGGCGGCTTCGCCGATCAGCACAAGCGCCATGCCCACTGCCATCTGGGTACGCTCGTCGGCCAGGAACCGGTCTTCGGGCATATCCGCGAGAAAGGCGCAGGCCTTTTCGGCGGCCTCGTGCATGCGATCGAGATATTCACGAAGCCTATCCGTCGTCATATAGGCGCGGCCTCGGAGAGGATGCGATCACGCATCGACTTGCGGATGCCGCCCGACGTAACCAGATCGACCCTGACCTTGAGCAGGGTTTCAAGCGTATCCTGCAAGCCTCCAAGGTCGAAAAGCGTCGTACCCGGCAGCGCATCCACCAGAATGTCGATATCGCTATCGGCCCGATCCTCGCCACGCGCGACGGAGCCGAAGACACGCGGGTTTGCCGCATTGAAGCGCTTTGTCGCTTCGCGGATCGCCTCGCGGTTCTTCTCCAGCACTTCCGACGGTCTCATGGCAACATCACTCCCCGGAAAAACAATATAGGTGAATGATTGAGCTTGGAAAAGCGGCGGCTCTGCCGCTCTTCATCGCTCCGGTAAAAGCGTCAGCAGCCGCAGAAGCGCGATCCGCTCCACCTGGGTGCAGGCGGTGGCGAACTCGGCCTCGACGCCATTGGCAACGCGGGTCTCGAAGGCGGCAAGAATGTCGTCCTTGCCGAGACCCTTGACGGCGATGATGAAGGGAAACCCGAATTTTTCCGTATAGGCCGCGTTGAGTTCGGTGAAGCGTGCATGTTCGGCGGCGCTCAGCCGGTCGAGCCCGGCGCCGGCCTGTTCCAGCCTGCTGTCTTCCGTCAGCTCGCCGGCGATCGCGAGCTTGCCGGCGAGATCGGGATGGGCGCGCAGCACGCCGAGCCGCTCCTCTGCGCTTGCCTTGCGGAATTCGCCGACCATGGCCGAATGTACGCCCTTCGCCGTCAGCGGCACGAAGATCAGCCCGCCATCATAGGCCCGCTCGGCGATGAAGGGAGAATGTTCGAACACTCCACCGAAAGCGGAGACAAAATCCGCGCGCGCCGTCATGGCTTGCCCCGCAATCCGTTATGCGAAGCATGATGTTCATGCCAATGGCGCGCGATCTCGATGCGCTGCGGCACCCAGACCTTGTCGTGGGAGAGCACATATTCCATGAAGCGGCGCAGCGCCGCGATGCGGCCGGGGCGGCCGACGAGGCGGCAATGCAGGCCGACCGACATCATCTTCGGGCTGCCTTCCTGACCTTCCCGATAGAGCGTGTCGAAGGCGTCCTTCAGATAGGTGAAGAACTGATCGCCGGCATTGAAGCCCTGCGGGGTGGCGAACCGCATGTCGTTGGTTTCGAGCGTGTAGGGAATGATCAGGAAGGGCTTGCCGTCGAGACCCGGCACCCAGTAGGGCAGATCGTCGGCATAACTGTCGGAGGAATAGAGGAAACCGCCCTCCTCCATCACCAGCTTCAGCGTGTTGTCGGAAGGCTTTCCCTGGTACATCCCATAGGGCCGCTCGCCGACGAGTTCGGTGTGGAGACGGACAGCTTCGAGAATATGCTCGCGTTCCTTGGCTTCCGGGAAATCCTTGTATTCGAGCCAGCGATAGCCGTGGCTCGCGATCTCCCAGCCCGCTTCCTTCATCGCCGCGACGGCTTCCGGGTTGCGCGCCATGGCGAGCGTCACGCCATAGACGGTGCACTGCATCTTCAATTCGGTGAACAGCCGCCAGAGCCGCCAGAAGCCGGCGCGCGAGCCGTATTCGTAGATCGATTCCATGTTGAGGTTGCGCTGCCCCGGCCAGGGCGCGGCGCCGACGATTTCCGACAGGAGGTTTTCCGAGGCTGCATCGCCATCGAGGATAGAGCTTTCGCCGCCCTCCTCGTAATTGATGACGAACTGCACGGCGACATTGGCACCACCCGGCCATCTTGGATCGGGAATGTTGCGGCCGTAGCCGACGAGATCGCGCGGATAGTCCCTTATGGTTATCGGCATTCTTCCACCTCTGGCATCTGCGGCGACGGTAGCGCACCGCTTCCGCAGATGTCGAGATGCAAACTTGCGTGTGGCGATCAGTCGAAGCGATCGTCGCGGGGGCGGCGATAGACCCCGTCGCTCAGTCCTATGTCGCTCAACATGTAGTCGTCGAGTTCCCGGGCCGAGGAGAATGTCACCCATCCATTGGGCAGGATCGGCGCATGGTCTTCGGCGTGCCGATTTCGGTGCACGATCGCAAATACCGAAAGCGCTGCCGAGCGGGCGGATGAAAGCAGAAACATGGTCATGGCCTCCTCCCTATTCAGCCGCGGCGCGCGGCGCGCATGCCTCGCAGATGGCGGCGACATGGCGGTGGTCGGTGCCGCAGCAGCCACCGAGCACCCGCATTGAAGGATAGCGCGCCGTCAGCCTCGCATAGCGCCGTCCGAGGTCCTGCGGATCGCCGATATCGAGTTCGGTGGATTCGTCGAGCTCCGCATGGCTTTTCGCCGAAGCGTTGGCGCGGATGCCGCCGATGCGCCGCAGCCATTCGGCGTCGCCGCCGAGCACGTGATCGAAATGGCTCGGATGGGCGCAGTTGATCATGTAATAGGCAGCGGTCGAACCGGTCATGGCGTCCGTGGTTTCGATCGCCTCCTCAAGCGACATGCCGTTGGCGAGCCTGCCGTCCGTCTCGACCGTGAACGAGATCACGACGGGCAGACCCACCGCCTTTGCCGCGCGGATGATGCCTATAGCCTCTTCGGTCGTGTTGAGGGTCAGGGCCGTCACCATGTCGACCTCTGTCTCGGCGAAGGCACCGATTTGGTGGGCGTGATATTTCTCGGCCTCGGCAGTGCTCATCTGACCCTGCTGGTAGGCGTCGCCGCGCGGACCGATCGCGCCGTTCAACAGGATGCGCGTGCCGGGCTTCTGCCAGGCGCGACGCAGGTCAGCGATATACTCGACAGAGCGGATGTTGAGTGCCCGCAGGGCAGCAAGATCATAGCCGAGCTTTTCGGCCCAGTCCGGATTGGCACGCCAGGTCGGCGTGTCGAGAATGAAACCTCGGCCGTGGTCGCGCGCAATCGCGAGATAGGGCTCGTAATAGGCGGTCAGCTCGGCCCGACCCTTCGCGTCGTCCAGCAGCGGAAAGCAAGCAAAATGCGGCAATTCGAGGCCGTGGTGGAAGATCAGCGTGGTCTCCAGCCCGCCATCGGTCAGAAATATCTCCTCCCCGAGATGCGGCAGGCTCTGGCGATCGTTTTTCATCGTCATCTCCTGTGATATGATAGTGCAGGCGCAATGCGGGCACTTCCGCAGGCTGCGATCTGCCTCAGTGTTTTGCGCCTGGAAGCTGCTTCGATCTACGCGGCCTGCGGTACAGCCCGGATCGTTTCCGAAAAGGCGAAATCATTCAGGGGGATGGCATGTCCCAGAAGACAGACGTTCTGATCAGCGATGGCGCGGGCGACGACAAAATCGTACCGCCGGTACAGTTTTTCCATGCGCAGACTGAGGCCCGCGCATCGAGCAAGGGCGAAGCGACCCGCGAGCGGATCCTCGAAGTCGCGCAGATCTCCGTGCTTTCCAAGGGTTTCGGCGCCACCTCGATCGAAGAGGTGATTGCCGAGGCAGGCATCACCAAGAGCGGGTTCTTCTACCATTTCCGCGACAAGAACGAGCTCGCGCATGAAATGCTGCGCCGCTACGTCGCCGAGAACGACCGTATCTTCGACGACATTTTCGGCCGCGGACGTGAACTGGCGGACGATCCGCTGCAGGCCTTTCTCATCAGCCTGAAACTTTTGTCCGAACTGGCGCGTGACCTGCCGGGCATCCATCCCGGCTGCGTCATCGCCTCGATCTGCTATCAGGAGAGACTGTTCGACCGCGAGGTTCATGCGCTCAACGCCAGCTCGGTCTCGTCGTGGAACGAGCGCTTCCTCGGCTATCTGGAGGAAATCTCCGCCACTTACCCGCCGCAGGAGCCGGTCAACCTCCGGGATCTCGCCACCATGCTGTCATGCACATTCGACGGTGCCATCATCATGTCCAAGGTGCTGAACGACTCGACGCAACTGGAGCGGCAGGTCCTGACCTACCGCTCCTATATCAAGCTTCTCTTTGGTCAGCCGACACACGACCGCGCGGCATGAATGCTGCCTATTGGCACGAGCAGAAATCGCCCCGCTAAAGGCCGACGGCCCGGAGGAGTGCCACGCAGGTCACCCCGAGGCCGACGGCGGCCAGCATCGGCAGCCGGAAGGCGGCCAGCGCGGTAACGAGGCATGCGATCGTCTCGGCAATGCCGGTAGCCAATGCCGTGGGCGCGACGACCGCCATCAGCACGGCTGGCGGAATGGCCTCGATTGCCGCACGGAGCGGACCTTCAAGCGAGACGTGACGAAGCAGGAACAGCCCGCTCAGCCGGGTGAGCATGGTCGCGGCTGCCATTGCCAGGATGGCGAGAAAGCTTGAGAGTTCGACGGTCATTGTTCGACGCACCCCTCTTTGCGCCCGGCGGCAACGAGAGCGGTGACGAGCCCGGCAAGCGCTCCGGCGGCGATATACCAGACGCCCGGAACGAAATGCTGCACGAAGACCGCGGCCGCAGCACTAGCGATCAGGATTGCACCGGTATCAGCCCCTTTCCAGAATCCCATGACCAGCACGATGAAGACGGCCGGAAAGGCGAAGTCCAGGCCGATCACCGCCGGATCGCCAAGCAAGGCGCCGAGCATCGCCCCGGCCAGGCTGGACAGCACCCAGGCGAGATAGAACGGTGCCGCAAGCCCGAAGAACCAGAAGGGTGTCAGCCTTGCGACACGGGCCCGAAATTCGGCCATCGCCCAGATCTCGTCTGCCAGAAAGAGCATCGAGACGGCACGGGCGCGAGGCGAGAATGCCTGCATCCGTGCAGCCAGTGACGCACTCATCAGCACGTGACGTATATTGACCAGCAGCGCCGCCAGGCCGAGGCTCGCCCAGGCGGCGGGATGGGTCCAGATATCCATCGCCACGAATTGCGAGCCGCCGGCAAAGACCAGCGCGCTCATCAATCCGGCCTCAGTGGTCGAAAGTCCCTTGGTGGCCGCGACCGTCCCGAAGACGAGACCGATCGGGATGACGGCGGCGATAAGCGGCGCGATGGATCGCATGCCGCCAAGCATTTCCTGAAGACGATTGGTTTCGGTCACGTAGAACAAGGCTCCCATTGCGCCGGCCGTGATAGCTGCGCCGGCCAGCTAGGTCTTGAACGAAAGTGATCGGTAGCAGGAAAGAAGAAACGCGCCTAACGCCCGAGGGGGCCGTCAGCGGGCGCGGTATTGGCCCGGGGTCAGGCCGGTACGCGCCTTGAAATGGCGGGTGAAATGCGCCTGGTCGGCAAAGCCGCATTCGAATGCGATCGCCGCCGGCTGACCGCCCTCGCGCAGACTGCGACGCGCCTGGCGGATGCGCAGATCCGTCAGGAAGGAATGGGGCGTTATATGGAATTCACGTCGGAAGGCGCGGATGAGATGGGCTCGGCTGAGACCGGCAACCGCCGCCAGTTCTTCCAGCCCGATATCCGAGGCATAATGCTCGACCAGATAGTCGCGGGCGCGGGAAACGGCGCTCTTCTCGGCCGTATCCGTCGGCACGATGATCGCGCTGCCGTGGCGGTAGAACAGCGCACCGAGCACCTGGAACATCGCCTGGCTGGTTTCCAGGGCGCCTACACCGGCCTCCAGCGTCAGATGCGCCTGGTGAAAGGCCGCAGAAAGCGTTTCGTCGCGCAGCACCTGCCGACCGAAGGCAGGCGTGCCATGGACCGGCTTGCCGGTCGCATCCTCGAGGATTTCGCGAAGCAGTGACAGGTCCGGATAGATCATCCGGTAGCGGTATCCGCCATTGCGGGGTGCGCCATCGTGGATCACGCCGGGGTTCATCAGGTAGATGTCGCCGGGTCCGGCAGCTCCCCGCTCACCGCGGATCGTCACGAGTTGCGTGCCCTTCTCGATCGTCCCGATGCCGAACGTGTCGTGCGCGTGAGGCGCGAACTCGTGAGTTAGGAATGTTGCGGCAAGGCATTCCATTCCGCCGAAACGGCTATCGCGCCAGAAGCGGGTGTTTTCCGCTTCCGCCAGAGGCATGTACTCCGTCGCCCGTTCCTGCGAGATATTGTCCATCGCGATTGCCTAGCATTTTTCGCCGGGCGGTTCTTGAATAAAAGTGACGGCCTGTAGCGGGCCGGTCAGGCGATCCTGCGGGCTGCGACGCGTCCCATCGGATGCAGCGAATGGACCTGGAAAGGCGCGCCCGGCTCTTCCTCGACGAACAGTGCGAGATTGGCGATATCCACCGGCTTCATCAGATAGGGCGCGAAATATTCCTTCAGGGCCAGTTCAAAGTGCCGGATGTCGCTCGGCGCCAGCGGGCCTGTGAGCGACATATGGAAGCGGAACTCGTCCATCACGTAAGGATGGCCCCAGCGATAAAGATTGGTGAACTGCGACGCCGAAAGATCATTGGTGTCGCTGCGCTCGATCTCGGCCTCCGAGATCGGTGCACGGAAGGCGTCGAACTCCTGCACGACGGCGCAGGCGAAGTGCCGCATGTGCTCGCATGGCCTTTCCGGCATGAGGCCGAAAAAACTGCCGAGACGGCCGATTTCCAGCAATGGAAGCTGGAAGGGTTCGTGGGCACCGGCAAAACGCATCAGGTGGCGCAGCAGCATCGACTCGCTGATTTCAGGCGCGAGACGAAAAGGCGCCTTCAGCGTTGCGTGGAAGCCGCTGCGGCGCGGGATTGCGGTGTTGAAGGCGATATCGTGAAGGCCGATGCCGCGCACGGCGGGCGGCTCGATCATGTCGCCGGAGAATGCATTGCGTCCGAGCCATTGCGACGCGGCAAGCGTCAACGGATCATGAGCCGGCGGCGTGAAATAGATTGCATAGCGCATGCGTCACCTTCTCGTGCATCCCTGTCAACGCCCTGTTTGATTACGCATTTGCTTAATCAGCCCCTGATGAGCCAACTAAGTGATTTGCGTGACAGATTAACGACGGAAGCGGTGGCAAATTCGCGTTTAACGAGCAGTCAGGGAAAGATGGCTTTCGAGCGTAAATGACGGAGGAATCCGCATCTCGCGGCCCAGAATGCCGGCAAGCGCCGCATCCGCAAGTTGATGAGCCACGCCGAAACTCACCTTGAAGCCGCCCGTGAGCGCGATCACTTGGCGGTGATCCGGATGGGGGCCGACCATCGGGTCGCGGCCGATCGCCTTCGGGCGCAGTCCCGCCCAGCGCTCGACCAGTCGCGCGTTCCTCAAGGAGGGCACGAGCACCCGTGCCCGGTCGAGGAGATCATCGAGCTTTGCATCTGTGGAGAAAGGCCCATCAAAGCTCTCCTCGCTGGTGCTGCCGATGGCCACATGGCCGTCCTCGTGGGGAACGACATAGAGGCCGTTGAGGAAGACCAGCGGCCATTCGGCATCGATATCCGCCTTCAAAAGCGCCGCCTGCCCCTTCACCGGCTGGCCGATCGGCTGAGACAGGAGCGGTGAAACGGCCTCGAGAAGCGGGAACGAGTGATGGCCGGCCGCGACGATGCAGTGGCCGAAGGCGATGGATGAGCCGTCTGCGAAAAGCACACGGCGAGCCTCAGCGTCGATGCGCGCCGCTTCGAGCCCCTCCACGACGGTGACGTGCCGGGCGTTTGCAAGGTTAGCGGCGAGCGCCGCGATCAGCCTGCGCGGCGAGACCCTGGCGGCGAATGTGTCATGCACGATGCCCGCCTCGGCGAAGGCAGCGTCAGGCCAGCCCTTCTGCGGCACCTCGTCCAGGACCTGCCAGCGGAACCGGCCATCGCCGCCCTGCCAGTTGGCTTCGGCATCCTGCGAATGGCGCAGCGCGATATCTCTCAGATGCGGCTTTGGCAGCGGGATCAGTCGGCCGGAGCGGCGGTAGCCGCAGGACAGCCCCGTCTCCGCCTCGATCCACCGCACCTCGTCTTCGAGAGCAAGAAGCGCATCGAACTGGAATTGCTTCTTCTCGTTCCATTTGTCCGGCGTGTGAGACATCAATGCGCCGAGCAGGCCGCCGCTTGCCCCCTGCCCCAGCCGACCGGCATCGACGAGCAAGGTGCGGATGCCGAGGCGTCCCGCCTTTACAGCCGCCCAGAGCCCCATGATGCCGCCGCCGAGGATGACGAGATCGGCAGAGGCCGGCAGATCGCGCGGGCTGCCAGATTGACCATCGTGGCCGGCCGGATTATCCGCTTGTCCCATGAGCACGCACGATCCCGAATTTGATACACGACAAGGCCATCAGCCCGAGACGCAGACGCTGGACTGGCATGACGGCGATATGCCGTATTCGCACGAATTTGGCGATCACTTTTATTGCCGCACCGACGGCCGGCTGGAATGCGGCCATGTGTTTCTCGCCGGCAACGGGCTGCCGGAGCGCTGGCAGACAATGTCTCCGGATGGAGACGGCCTTCGCATCGGCGAACTCGGTTTCGGCACGGGTCTCAATTTTTGCGAGACCTGGCGGCAATGGACGCTTGCCCGCAAGCCGGGGACGCACCTGCATTTCACCTCCTTCGAACTCTACCCGATGAAGAGCGACGAGATCGATCGGGCGCTTGCCCGCTGGCCGGAGATCGATGCCGAGCGCAAGGCGCTGGTCGCGGCCTGGCCGGAAAGCCCGGAAGGGCATGTGACAATCAACGTGGATGAGCAGACACGACTGACCGTTGTCTGTGGCCCAGCGCTCGAAGGCGTCACGGCGGCGGAAGCGGATTTCGATGCCTGGTTCCTCGACGGCTTCGCCCCGTCCCGCAATCCCGGCATGTGGTCGCCCGAACTGATGCAGGCACTGTTCGACAGGACGAAACCCGGCGGCACCTTCGGCACCTATGCAGCGGCAGGCTTCGTGCGCCGTAATCTTGCCGGCGCAGGCTTTGCCGTCGAGCGCCGGCCGGGCTTCGCCGGCAAGCGCGAAATGCTGTGCGGTGTGAAAGCGGAACGGTCGACGTCTGCGTAACTACCTGAAGCGCGCGGGCATCACCGACCGGTGACGCCCGTCGGTCGATTATCGCGACTTCGAGGTCATGCGGGCGCCGCCGATCCACGTCCTGACCTTGTCCTCCAGCGCCTCCGGGCTGATCGGCTTGGACAGGTAATCGTCCATGCCGGCCTGGAAGCAGAGTTCGCGGTCACTTTCCAGCGCATGCGCGGTGACGCCGATGATCGGCGTATGGGTGCCGGTCTTCTGCTCCAGCTCGCGGATGCGCCGTGTTGCCTGATGGCCGTTCATGATCGGCATGGAGACGTCCATGATGATGACCGCCGGATCGTTGGCCTGCCAGGCCTCGACCGCCTCGGCACCATTCCTGACGATCTGGAACAGCCAGCCGGTGGTCTGCAGGATCTGGGTGAAGACGATCTGGTTGACCTCGTTGTCTTCCGCGACAAGCACGTCGAGCGATGGCGTGGCCTGCACCGGAGCGGTAGACGGCGCCGATGTCACCGGGGCGGGACCCGATACTGCCGACCCCGGATCACTGGCGATTGCGGCCTCCATCCGCCGCTTGCTGCGGACCGCGCGAACCACGTCGATCACCGTGCTGCGCAACAGGTTTGCGCGTGCCGGCTTCATCAGATGCGCATGGATCTGCAGCTCGGCGAACATGCTTTCGTCGCTCGCCATGTCCATCGAGGTGAGGAAGATGACACCGGTTCCGTCGAAGCGCTGGTCGCGGCGAAGCGCCTTGGCGAAGTCGAGACCGTTCATCTGCGGCATGTGATAGTCGAGCACGATGGCGTCGACGGTAATGCCGATCCGCACCGCCTCGCTCAGAACCGCAAGCCCCTCGTGGCCGCTTTCCGCTGCAACCGTATCGAAGCCCCACATGCTCAGCTGTTCGGTGAGGATGCGTCGGTTGACGACGTTGTCGTCGACGATCAGCACCCGCGCACCGCAGGTATTGATCGGCAGCGTCGTTTCCTGCTTGCGCTCGGCGACGATCGGGAACGGCAGGCTGACGGTGAAGACCGAGCCGCGGCCGACTTCGCTCGTCACGCCGACCGAACCGCCGAACAGATCGACGAGGCCGGACGTGATCGCAAGACCGAGACCTGTACCCTCATGACGGCGGGTCGAGGACGTGTCGACCTGTGAAAATTTCTCGAACACGGTCTTCAGCTTCTCGTCGGGAATGCCGAGCCCGGTATCCTCGATGCGGATGGTCAGCGTCAGATCGCTGGCGCCGACCGGCTCCGATTTCAGGTCGATGAAGACATGCCCCTTTTCGGTGAACTTGACCGCATTGCCGACGAGGTTGGTGACGATCTGGCGGAAGCGGCCGGCATCGCCGAGCACGGTTTCGCGGACGGCCGCATCGCCGCGCACGATCAGTTCGATATCCTTGTCGGCGGCAGCCGATGACAGCAGCGTCGCAACGTCCTCGATCGCCTCGACCGGATCGAAGGGCGCACGGCGCAGCTTCATCTGGCCCGCATCGATCTTGGAGAAGTCGAGGATGTCGTTGATGATCGTCAGAAGCGCGTTGCCGGATTTGACGATGATGTCGATGAAAGTCTTCTGGCGGGTATCGAGATTGGACTTCGCCAACAGTTCCGCCATCCCGAGGACGCCGTTCATCGGCGTGCGGATCTCGTGGCTCATATTGGCGAGGAATTCCGACTTCGCCCGGTCGGCGGCCTCGGCGCGCTGCAAAAGACGCGTCAGCTCCTCCTCGCGGGTCTTCGCCTCGGTGACGTCGGTGAAGACCGCAAGCCAGTGGTCGCTGCTCGTCTGCCGCGCCTCGACCTGAACCCACTTGCGATTCTCGATCTTGAACGATGCGTAGAACGGTATGCCGCTGTCGAAATTGGCTTCCAGCGACCGGAGCGTCGCCATCGCCTCCTGATGCGAGCCGAAATCACCGCGACGGACGGCGTGGCGGAAGATCTCGCTCCACTGGGCGCCGGGCGCGGTCATCTCGGCCGGAATTTCCAGCATGGCCGGCAGCGCATCGTTGGAAAGCTCGACCTCGCCCTCGTGCAGGATGAGAAGGCCCTGCGACATGGCGCTCGTCGCGTCTCGCATGAGCGCGCCGTGACGTTCCAGCGCTGCCCGCGCTTCCTGGATTTCCGCGTCGCGACGGCGCATGGCGGTCACGTCTGTATGGCTCAAGAGAAGCTTGCCGTCGGTCAGGCGCGTGCCGGAGATCAGCAGCTGCCGGCCGAGCCGGGTGCGCACCTCAATCGGAATGCCGCCGGTGTCGTCGGCGAGTGCGGCGATGCGCGCCTCGTAGACCGCGTCCAGGCCCCGTGCGGTACCTTCATAGATGCCGTCTTCATAGTTGACTTCAAGGAATTCGCGATAGGATCGGCCCGGCAATTCGAAGGGCCGGTCGGTATCCCAGAACTCGTAGAAGGACGGGCTCGCATATTCGAAGATGAACTGCTCGTTGAGGATGCCGATGCCGACGGGAACGGAATCGAGGATGGTCTGCAGGTCCTTGCTGACCTTCTCCGCCTTGGCCTGCGCCTCCTTGATCAGCGACACGTCGGTGCGCGAGCAGACGAGATAGCTGCTGCCGTCCTCGGTCTGGATCGACCGCAGCCGCGTCAGGACCGGAATGACCGATCCATCCGGAAAGGTCATGTCCTCCGACTTGTCGATATTCTCGCCGGCCAGAACACGGGCGTTCTCGTCCCAGAACCGCTCGGCGGCCCAGGGGAACATTTCCGCTTCCGTCTTGCCGAGATAACGCTCGCGCACATCGCCCAGCATCTGCTCGTAGGCGTGGTTGGCATAGGTCAGTTCGTGCCGGTCATTGCGCACGAAGACCGGCGCCGGCAGGTCTTCCAAAATGGCGCGGAACAATTCCGTCTCGGCCACCTGGCCGCGAAGCACCGTTTCCTGTTCCTTGAAGTCGGTCACGTCCTGGCGGATAGCGATGAGGACGCCATTTTCCAGCCGCTTGTTGACGGTCCGCATCCAGCGGCCGTCGGCCAGCTGATTGATGTTCTCCCAATAGGGCTGGCGGAACGGCTGCATCCGATGCGCGATCCAGTCCTCCCTGCCTTCATCGACCTCAGTCACGTCACGCGGCACGATCTGCCGGCGGCGGTCGAAGGCGTATCCGAGGATTTCCGTCAGCGTGATGCCGGGCGCGATGTCGATATCCAGCGAGCTGAAATAGTTGACGAGCTGCGAATTGCAGTAGAGCAGCGTATCGTCGCGGTCATAGATGCCGATGCCCATTTCGAGCATGTCGAGCGCATCGTCGAGCAGACTGTTGTTGAGGATCGAGCCTCTGGCTGTCGGAAGCGGTATGATCTGCGCGGCAGCGGCGGGAGCCGGCTGTGCAGCCAGCATTTCCTCGATCGTCCCGAACAGGTAGGTATGGTCGTTCTCGGTCAGGAAGCGCTCGACATGGACCTCATAGCGCAGCGTGCCCTCGCCGTCATGCAGATGGGCGACCTCGTCGCTGCCGAAGACGATGGCGCGGCTTTCCTTTTCCTTGCGTTCGCCGGTATCGATCATGCCGGGCAGATCGCGGCTCGCACCATCGACGAAATCTGCGTCCGGCAGGCCGAAAAGTGCCGTGTAGGCAGCGTTTACCGCCACGTAGCGCAGCGCGCTGTCCTTGATGTAGGCCGGTTGCGGCAGATCCTGGATCCGCGCACAGGCTTTGTCGAGCAAGTCGCTGTGCATATCCACGCGCTGCCGTCCCTTTTTATGTTCCCGGGAAATTGGCCGATTCTTGTGGCCCTGTGAGCGACGATAACACCATAGCGAGTGTTAACAACGCCTTTTTACCGGCGCTGGTTGCTCGCATTTTTACTTAGTGCGCAAGCTTTTTGTCCGCATCGCAAGCTCGCATCTCCAGTCGATGTTCTGGAAGAGCCGGTCGGTGGTCGCAAATGACGTGGGCGGGCCGCCGGAGAATTTGCCACATTTGGCCAAACGCGGCGCGGACGGGACAGCCATGAGCGAGATTACGACACAGGCGGCAGGTGACAGCGAAACTTCTTCTGCCGGCGGCGAAAGGCGCAGACGCAGTGGCGGCCGCGGCGCAGAGCGTGTTCGCACCGGATCGGCGACCGCCAAATACCGCAACCTCGTCAACGGGATTGCCAAGACGGAGATCCTCTCGCCGGAAGCGCTGGAAGACATCCACAATGCGTCGCTGACCGTGCTCGAGGAAGTCGGCATGGACGTCATCCTGCCGGAGGCGCGCGAGCGGATGAAGGCCGCAGGCGCCGACGTGACGCCGGGCTCCGAGCGAGTGCGCTTCGACCGCGCCATGATCGAGGACCTGATCGCGTCGGCCCCGTCCACCTTCACCATGCATGCCCGCAATCCGGCCCGCAACGTCAAGATCGGCGGCAGCAACCTCGTCTTCGCACAGGTTGCGAGCGCGCCCTTCGTCGCCGATCGCGAAGGCGGCCGTCGCGCGGGCAACCAGGATGATTTCCGCAAGCTGATCAAGCTCGCCCAGCATTACGACATCATCCACACGACCGGCGGCTATCCGGTCGAGCCGGTCGACATCCACGCCTCGGTACGCCACCTCGATTGTCTCTCCGATCTGGTGAAGCTGACCGACAAGGTGTTCCACTGCTATTCGCTGGGGCGCGAGCGCAATCTTGACGCTCTGGAGATCGCCCGCATCGGCCGCGGCATCTCGGCCGAGCAGATGGAGCTGGAGCCGTCGCTCTTCACGGTGATCAACTCTTCCTCCCCGCTTCGCCTCGACGGGCCGATGCTGCAGGGCATCATAGAGATGTCGTCGCGCAACCAGGTCGTGATCATGACGCCGTTCACGCTGGCGGGCGCCATGGCGCCGGTGACGATTGCCGGCGCGCTGGTGCAGCAGAATGCCGAGGCGCTGTGTGGCATCGCCTTTACCCAGATGGTGCGCAAGGGCGCGCCGGTCATGTATGGCGGCTTCACCTCCAACGTCGACATGAAGACCGGAGCACCCGCTTTCGGCACGCCGGAATATATGAAGGCGGTGATGGCCGGCGGCCAGCTCGCCCGCCGCTACGGCATTCCCTACCGCACCTCCAATACCAATGCCGCCAATACGCTCGATGCTCAGGCCGCGTATGAGAGTGCCATGTCGCTCTGGGCGCTGACGCAAGGGGGCGGCAATTTCATCCTCCATTCGGCCGGCTGGACCGAGGGCGGGCTGACGGCCTCGTTCGAAAAGTTCATCCTCGACGTCGACATGCTGCAGATGGTGGCGGAGTTCCTCACGCCGCTCGATGTCAGCACCGATGCGCTGGCGCTCGACGCAGTGCGCGACGTCGGCCCCGGCGGCCATTATTTCGGCACGGCGCACACGCTGGCGCGCTACGAAAACGCCTTCTATTCCCCGATTCTGTCCGACTGGCGCAATTTCGAGACCTGGACGGAAGCCGGCCGGCCGACGACCTACGACCACGCCAACCGGATCTACAAGGAAGCGCTCGCCGCCTACCAGCAGCCGGCACTCGACCAGGCGGTGGAAGAGGAAGTCGACGCCTTCGTGGCGAAGCGCAAGGCCGAAGGCGGCGTACCGACGGATTTCTAATCCGCCGCCGATTCGACGCCAATTTGTCGCAATCCCGCCACGAAGCGCGGCAGAAGTTGTGCCCCGTCCGCGAAAAACAACCACTAGACGATCGAGTGTGAACAGCTGTTCAGACTACTTCTGGTTTTCGTCCATCAAACCGCCGAGATTGAAAGTCAGTTTATGAGCGTACCCTTGAATAGCAGAGGGAAAGGAAAACGCTCATGTCGTTCATGAAGAAAACAGTTTCCGCAGGCCTCGTTGCCGTTTCCGTCGCAGCCGCACTCGCAGCGACCGCGCCGTCCGCCGAAGCCCGCGACCGTCACCACCATCGCGGTGACGACGTGCTTCTCGGCGCAGCAGCAGGGATCGCCGGCGGCCTCATCGGCGGCGCGATCGTTTCCGGTTCGCAGCGCCCGGTCTATGTCGAGCCGGAATACGACTATGCTCCGCCTCCGCCGCCACCGCAGGTCGTCTATCGCCGGGCCTATTACGAGCCGGCACCGCCTCCGCCGCGCTGCCACTTCGAGTGGGTCGAAAACGAGTATGGCGAAGCCTACCGCGCCCGGGTCTGCTACTAGGACCTGAGACGGGAATTGCCGAAAGCGGCGGTGGAGACACCGCCGCTTTTGTTTGTCGATCAATCGTCGTCGCCGTCGATCCAGACCTGCTCGCCGGACTGCGGGTTGAAATGGATCTCCATCTTGCGGCCGTCCTTGTTGCGGGCCGAGACTTCGTAGCAACCATCGTCGATATCGATGTCGCGGATTTCGAGATTGAGCGGCGCGATCCTGTTGCGCAGGTCCGCTTCGCTCATCCAGTCGGCAACCGGAACATTGCCGCAGCGGCGGCGATCGTCGTCATCCGCATGAGCGACGGAGGCAAAGCCGATTGCAGCGAGGGAGGCGGTAGCGAGGGTGATGCTTTTCATGACAGGTTCCTTTCGAACAATCTTTTCGGTCCGGCCGGGACACCATTGCCTGACCGATGGACAGACCTTACGAAAGTCGCGCTGAGCGATAGCTGACACGCCATGTCAGCTAAATTTCAGCTTGGCCTTGCTAGAAGGTAGGCATGCTGAACCGTCTCATTCCCCTTGCGCTCCTCTCCGCGATCCTGGCCGCCGCGCCACAGGCACACGCCGACGACGACCATCTCGACCGGCTGCGCGATGCCGTGAGCCGCGGTGAGGTCATGCCGCTTTCGAAATTGCAGGACGAAGTGCGCCGCGCCTTTCCGGGCGAGATCATCAAGGTCGAGCTGGACGAGGATGACGATCGCTTCATCTACGAGTTCAAGGTGCTGAAGGCCAATGGCCGGCTGGTCGAGATCGAGATGGATGCCAAGGACGGCCGCGTTCTCGATGTCGATACCGACGATGACGACGACTGACCGCCATGCGTATCCTTTTCATTGAAGACGACCCGCTGATTGCCCGCGACGTCAGCCGCCATCTTGAACATGCCGGTTACCTCGTCGAGCACGAGCGCGATGGCGAAAGCGGCTGGTTCCGTGGCGACAGCGAGGAATTCGCCGCCGTCATCCTCGATCTCGGCCTGCCCGAGCTCGACGGTCTCTCCGTGCTGAAACGCTGGCGGTCGGCGGAACGCGAACTGCCCGTGCTGATCCTGACCGCCCGCGGCAACTGGGAAGAGCGCGTTGAGGGCATAGATGCGGGAGCCGATGACTATCTCGCCAAGCCCTTCCAGATGCCGGAACTGCTCGCGCGCCTGCGGGCGATCATCCGCCGCTCGCAGGGCAAGGCGGCGCCTGTCATGCAGGCGGGAAGGCTGAAGCTTGATCCACGCACCAAGCACGCCAGCATCGATGGCCTGCCGGTGGAACTGACCCCGCTCGAATACCGCTGCCTGCATTACCTGATGGCCAACGGCGAGCGGCATGTCTCGCAGATGGAGCTGACCGAACAGCTCTATGCCCAGGATTTCGAACGCGAGAGCAATTCGGTGGAGGTTCTGGTCGGACGATTGCGCAAGAAATTCGGCAAGGAAATCATCGCCACCCGCCGTGGCTACGGCTACCGGATCGGTTCGGCATGAGCGAGATACGCAAGGACGGGCAGCCCGCCAAGGACGGACGATCCGCGAGACGCCCCCTCTCGATCCGCGCCCGTTTCCTCATCGTCTCTCTCGTCGCCGTGCCCTCGGCGCTGGCGCTCGCGGCCCTCTTCATGGTCTCGGTATTCTCAGCCAATCTGGAGCGACGGCTCGATGCGGAGCTTACCGGCCATATCAACAATATCGCCGCCTCACTGCGCTTTGCCGCCGACGGCAGCCCCGAACGCCCGGCGGGCTTCTTCGACAAGCGCTTCGAGGATGCCTATGGCGGCCTCTACTGGCAGATCGGCGATGACACGGCGCCTGCCCGCCTTCGTTCGCAGTCGTTGTGGGATTACACGCTCCCCTCGCCGCAAGACCTGCTGGCGGACGGCGCGGTCCATCGCTACGACATTCCCGGTCCCGACGGCGCGACACTGACGGCCCAGCAGCGGCAGATCATGGTGCCGACACCGGCGGGTCTGAAGGCGCTGCGGATCACCGTCGCCGCCGACCGCAAGCCGCTGGAAGATGCAGGCTACCGCTTCGCCGTCGACATCCTGCCCTACCTCGCAGGCCTCGCCATCTTCCTGATAGGCGCGTCGCTGATCCAGGTCGTGTTCGGCCTGAGGCCGCTTGCGGCGCTGACGAGCGGCCTCGACTGTATCCGCGAACGCCGCGGCGGCCGGCTGGACGGCGTGCTGCCCAAGGAATTCGAGCCGGTGGAACACTCGGTCAATCGGCTTCTGGACGCCCAGTCCCAGGCGATCGCCAAGGCCCGCGCCCGCGCCGGCGACCTTGCCCACGGGCTGAAGACACCGCTGACCGTGCTGTCTAACGACGCGCTGACGTTGCGCCAGCGCGGCGAGATCGACATGGCCGACGAGATCGACCGGCTGGTGGCGCTGATGCGCGGCCATGTGGAGGCGGAACTCGCCAGAAGCCGCATCGTCGCCAATGCCGAACTGCGCCAGTCCGATGCCGACATGGAAAAGATCATCGGCCAGATCATCCGCACTCTGAGACGCACGCCGGAGGGCGAAGCGCTGATCTGGCAGTTCGATCTCGGCGAACCGGCAGAAGTCCCGCTCGATCCCCACGACCTGCGCGAACTTGTCGGCAATATCGTCGAGAACGCGGTGAAATGGGCGAGGAACGAGGTCTCGATCACCTGGAAGGACCGCCGCCTGACGATCGCCGACGACGGCCCCGGCGTCGCGCCCGAGAAAATCCGCAGCATGACCGGGCGTGGCGTCAAGCTCGACGAACAGGTGCCCGGCACCGGCCTGGGCCTGTCGATCGTACAGGAAATCTGCACGGTCTACGACCTGACGCTGTCGATCGAGAACAGGCAAGGTTCAGGGCTACAGGTTTCGATCTGGTTCTGAGATCACGTTCAATGGAACGGCCGGACCTCGACCGGGGCGCGGCAGGCAATCACCGCCTTTCGCCCCCATTCGACCGCCTCGTCTTCGCTGGCAACGTCGAGCACCCAGAAGCCGCCGACATGCTCGCTGGTCTTCAGATATGGGCCTTCCGCGATGGTGACCTCGCCATCGCCCTTTCGCTGTAGCGACCTTGCTTCGCTGGCATGCTTCAATCCACCGACGAAGACCCGCACGCCGGCAGCGACCATCTCCTCGTTGAGCACGTCGATGTCGTAATGCATCGCCTCGTCCTCTTCGGCAAAAGGATCGTAGTCGTCCGGATGATGAATGGCGACGAGATATTGCATGATGATGTCTCCTCCCTTTGCGTCGATGGCCGGTCGATCGGCTTTTGACACTAGGACGTGTGAGCAGGCACGCATCCGACAAGGGCCATCTGCTATCCCGATTGCGATAATCGCAACGAAGTCGACATTGGTGCGTTTGCCGACAGCCCCGATGTTCGACAGGCCCGACTTTCGACAGGATAGGAAATTGTCCATCACGATCGACGAACGCAGCCACCGCCGGCGATCTTTCATCGCCGACACGCTGGCGTTGATCCTGTTCTTCACCACGACAGGCGCCATAAACGAGCGCTTCATCGCGGGCATGACCTGGGAAGAGGTTCTTCATGCCCGGCTCCTCGGTGCCGTGCTGATGGTGCCGGTCGCGCGTCCCTATGGTCTGTGGCGGGACTGGATCATGGGTCGCGCCGGGACCGGCCGCGTCTCGCAGATCTTCTGGGACAGCTTCGCCCTGATGACCTTCCAGGTTCCCATCTATGCCGCGATCATCGCGTTCAGCGGCGCATCAGGCAGCGGCCTCATCATCGGGATCGCCGGTGCTGCCGTGATGATGCTCGTCCTCGGCCGGCCCTACGGGGCCTTTCTCAACCTGGTGCGGCGCCTGTTCCGCCTGCCGCCGGGTGGCGAAAAGCCGATGTCGCTCAACGTCTGATGCGTAAATCGTCTGAGAACGGCTGTGGGAAACCCGTTCGACCCCGATGACAGCGCGTTCCTGCGCCAGTATCGAAGCTCTGATCGACCGGGCGAGATCGCCGTCTGACGGCGGCCGGTCACGAGAAACAGCGAAAAGCCCCTACCCTTCGATCCTTTTATCGGGAACAGTCCTCACGGTCGCCGGGTGCGGCCGGATGATATGAGGGTATCGATGAGCGAGACAGGTGGTTATTTCCCGCGTTGGCGGCTGAAGACGGAAGGGCAGATCATGCCCGACGAACGGCTGCCGATGGGGCAGACGGTCGTGCTCGGCCTGCAGCATGTCGTGGCCATGTTCGGCGCCACGGTGCTCGCCCCGATCCTGATGGGCTTCGACCCCAACGTCTCGATCCTGTTTTCCGGCCTTTCGACGCTGATCTTCTTCGTGGCCGTCGGCGGCCGCGTGCCGAGCTATCTCGGCTCTTCCTTCGCTTTCATCGGTCCGGTTCTCGTCGCCACGGCGGCAACGGCGGGCGCGCCCAATCCGAATATCGCGCTGGCACTCGGCGGCATCATTGTGGCCGGCGCGCTCTACACACTGATCGGCTTCATCGTCATGGGCGTTGGCCATCGCTGGATCGAGCGGCTGATGCCACCGGTCCTGACCGGCGCGATCGTTGCCGCCATCGGCCTCGTGCTCGCCCCTATCGCGATTTCCAGCGCCTCGGGCACCGGCCCGACAAGCCCGGACGGCGACCAGTTCTCCCGCTGGATCGCCATGCTGACCTTCGTCGCCGTCGGCGCGGTCGCCGTCTATGCGCCCGGCATGACCCGCCGCCTGCCGATCCTGATCGGCGGCGCACTCGCCTATATCGCTTACATGACCTTCGCCAACGGCTTCGCCTTCGGCCCGGCGATCGACTTTTCCGGCGTTGCCGCCGCGCCGTGGTTCGGCATGCCCAAGTTCACCGCACCGGTCTTCTCGGTCTCGGCCATCACGCTCATTGCCCCGGTCGTCGTCATCCTGGTTGCCGAGAACCTCGGACACATCAAGGCGATCGGCGCCATGACCGGCCGCAATCTCGATCCCTATCTCGGCCGCGCCTTCATCGGCGACGGTATCGCCACCATGGTCTCCGGCGCCTTCGGCGGCACCGGCATGACCACCTATGCGGAAAACATGGGCGTCATGGCGGTTACCCGCATCTTCTCGACGCTCGTCTTCCTCGTCTCGGCCGCCATCGCCATCCTGCTCGGCTTCTCGCCGAAATTCGGCGCGCTGATCCAGACCATTCCGGGTCCCGTCCTCGGCGGTCTTTCGATCGTCGTCTTCGGCCTGATCGCCGCCACCGCCGGCCGCATCTGGGTCGAGAACAAGGTGGACTTCTCCGAGCCGCGCAACCTGATCACAGTCGGCGTGGCGCTGGTGCTGGGCGCCGGCAACTTCAAACTCGAGGTGGCCGGCTTCACGCTGGACGGCATCGGCACGGCGACGATCGGCTCCATCCTGCTCTACCACGCACTCGGTTGGGGCAAACGCCCCGCGACGAAAAGCATCGACGCCTGAGACCTGACAGGCAAGCGGGCCGGATTTCCGGCCCGCTTGCCGACACGCTTTTGAAACATCCTTGACTTTTGCCCACAAATCCACCAAATGCAGGCCAGCTTTCACCTTCCGGCCGCCGCGTGAGCTGGCCCTGCGACGAAAATGTTCGCAAAGAAGGAACAAGGCGCACTGATAGATCGCCCTGACACTCAGGGTTTAAGCGCTGGGAAGCAATTTCCAACACACAAGTTCCCAAATCACGCGGGGTTCTTGACGCCAGAAACAGCCCACATGGCATGGTGCCATGCAGGCATGTAGGTTTTTGGCGCCCCGAAAGGTATTCGCTTTGACGAATTTTGAATCTCTTGGTGTTTCCAAGCAGATCGTCGCCACGCTGACCGCGCTTGGCATTGAAACGCCCACGCCGATCCAGGCGCAGGCTATCCCCCTCCTCCTCGAAGGCCGCGACCTGATCGGCCTCGCCCAGACCGGCACCGGCAAGACCGCTGCGTTCGGCCTGCCGCTGATCGAGCGCCTGCTCGCCGAAAACATCCGCCCCGACAACCGCACCACCCGTTCGCTGATCCTTGCGCCAACGCGCGAGCTGGTGAACCAGATCGCCGCCAACCTGAAGACCTTCGTCAAGGGCAAGCCGCTCAAGATCAACCTCGTCGTCGGCGGCGTGTCGATCAACAAGCAGCAGCTGCAGCTTGAAAAGGGCACCGACATCCTGGTCGCCACCCCTGGCCGCCTGCTCGATCTCGTTGCCCGTCGCGCCATCGGCCTGACGACGGTACGCTTCCTCGTTCTCGATGAAGCCGACCAGATGCTCGACCTCGGCTTCGTGCATGACCTGCGCAAGATCGCGAAAATGGTGCCGAAGAAGCGCCAGACCATGCTGTTCTCGGCCACCATGCCGAAGGCGATCGCCGATCTCGCGGCCGACTTCCTCACCGACCCGGTAAAGGTCGAGGTAACGCCTCCGGGCAAGGCTGCCGACAAGGTCGAACAGTATGTCCACTTCGTCGCCGGCAAGGGCGACAAGACGGAAATCCTGCGCAAGTCGCTGCTCGAAAATCCGGATGGCCGCTCCATCGTCTTCATGCGCACCAAGCACACTGCCGAGAAGCTGATGAAGCATCTCGACAATATCGGCTTCTCGGTCGCCTCCATCCACGGCAACAAGAGCCAGGGCCAGCGCGAACGCGCGCTCAAGGGCTTCCGTGACGGCGAGATCAAGACGCTGATCGCGACCGACGTCGCCGCCCGCGGTATCGACATCCCGGCCGTCAGCCACGTCTACAACTACGACCTGCCGGAAGTGCCGGACGCATACGTTCACCGTATCGGCCGCACCGCCCGCGCCGGCCGCGACGGTATCGCCATCGCATTCTGCGCACCCGACGAAACGCTGCTTTTGCGCGATATCGAAAAGCTGATGGGCATCGAGCTCAAGGCCGCCTCGGGCGAGCGCCCCGAAGCCCTCAACCGTCCTGTTCGTGGCAACGGCAACAACAATAGCCGCGGCGGCAACAAGGCCCGTGGCAATGGTGGCGGTCGCGGCAATGGCGGTGGCAACGGCGAAGCCCGTGGCCCGCGTCGTGAGCGTCCGGCCCGCAAGCCGTTCTTTGCAGCCGAGGGCGCCGAAGGCGTTTCTGCGGAGCGTGGCGAACGCCAGGAGCCTCGCGGCGAACGCCGTGGCGGCAACAATCGCCCGCAGCGCGATAACCGTCGCAACGACGAGTTCCGCGGCCAGCGCCGCGGCGAGGAAGCACCGCGCGCAGCAGTCGACAACGACCTGGCAGTGAAGTCCGACTTCCGCCCGGCCAGGAAGGAAGGCGGCGAAGGCCGTCCGCAGCGCAGCGACAACCGCAAGAGCGTCGCCGGACACCAGGGCAGCGGCCACCAGAACAATGGCCAGAAGCGTGATCACGCCGCCCACGGTGCCCATGAGCCGGCCAAGCAGCGCCAGACGCATCAGGGCGCAGGCAATGCCGGCGCCAACGCCCGCCCCGCCCATCAGGCCCAGGGCGAGGCCCGCGGTGAAGCCCGTGGCCAGGGCCGTGGCCCCGTTCGCTTCGGCGGCAACGACAACGGCGGCGGCGGTCATCAGGGCCGCAAGCGCCGCCCGGCATAATTGCCGCCATTCGGCATGATGAAATGCGAACGGCCGGGCTCACGCCCGGCCGTTTCTTTTTGCATTCACTGCACGGGCAGGCACACAGGCCCGGCCGGCATCAGAACCTCAAGACGCCAGCGCCAGTCCCTTGATCGCGGTTTTCGGCTGATAGATCGTATTCTTGCCATAACCGCGATGTTCAGGGCCGAGCTTGGACGCGTCCGACCCCGGTTCGCGCTGCCACTTGCGGCGGTTTAGCTTGAAGCGCTTGACGAGATGTTCGAGTTCCCCGGCACCTTCGGCCAGCGCCTCTGACGTCGCGCTCATGCTGCCGACCATGGCCGCGTTCTGCTGCGTCATCTGGTCGAGCGAACCGATTGCCGAGTTGATTTCCGAAAGGCTGGTTGCCTGTTCCGCGGAGCCAGTGGCGATGGCCTCGACATTCGTCTCGATGGACTGGACGAAGTCCTGGATCTTCTTCAGCGCATCCCCCGTCTGGCCGACTAGCCTGACACCTTCGGTGACCTCGGTGGACGAGTTCTTGATGAGACCCGAGATTTCCTTGGCCGCGGTAGCGGAACGCTGGGCGAGCTCGCGGACTTCCTGGGCGACCACGGCAAAACCCTTGCCGGCCTCACCGGCGCGAGCTGCCTCGACGCCTGCATTCAGCGCCAGGAGGTTGGTCTGGAAGGCGATCTCGTCGATGACGCCGATGATTTTGGAAATCTCGCGGGACGCATTTTCGATACGGGCCATCGCGTCGACCGTCGAACTGACGACTTCGACGGAATCGACGGCGGCGATGCGCGCCTCCTGCACCAGCTTGCGGGCCTCCGCGGTTCGTCCGGCCGATTCACGGACCGTCACGGTGATCTGTTCAAGCGCGGCCGAGGTTTCCTCGAGGGCTGCGGCCTGCTGCTCCGAGCGGCTGGCGATACCGCCCGCGCTCTCGCGCATCTCGCCGCTCTTGGTCGACAGCATCGCCGTCTCGGCGAGCACCTGTTCCAGCGTTTCCTGGAACTTGGCGAGCGACTGGTTGAAGTCATGCCGCAGATGTTCGAATTCCGGCACGAAGGGATCGTCGATCGTGATGCGGATGTTGCACTCGGCCAACCGCTCGAGACCGGCGCCGACTTCCTGCAGTGCCCGTACGCGGCCGGAGACATCGGTCGCGAATTTCACCACCTTGATGACCTTGCCCTCATCGTTGAGAATCGGGTTGTAGGTTGCCTGGATAAAGATCGCGCTGCCATCCTTGGCGATACGCTTGAACTCGTCGGCATAGAACTCGCCGCCGGCAAGACGCGGCCAGAAACCGGCATATTCCTTAGAGGCGACATAATCCGCCTCGCAGAACATGCTGTGATGGCGACCCTTGATCTCGTCGAGGCTGTAGCCGAGCGCCGCGCAGAAGTTCTCGTTGGCGGTCAGCACCGTGCCATCCGGCTCGAATTCGATGACGGCCTGCGCGCGCGACAGGGCCGAGATCTTGCCCTTGCTGTCGAGGCTTTCCAGCTTGGCAGCCGTGATGTCGGTCGCGATCTTCACAACCTTCACGACCTTCCCGCCGCGAACGACGGGGTTATAGGAAGCCTGGATCCAGATTTCTTCGCCGCTCTTGGTCAGGCGCCGGAACTGGCGCTGCTCGAACCGGCCGGATGCGAGCCCCGTCCAGAAGGACTTGTATTCGGCCGTCGCGGCATCGGCGGGATGCATGAAAATGCGGTGGTGCTTGCCGACGATCTCTTCCCGCGTGTAGCCGACGGCCGCGCAGAAATTCTCGTTGGCATCGAGCACCGTGCCGTCGGGCGTAAAGGAGATGATCGCCTGCGAGCGACCGAAGGCTTCGAGAATCGCTGAGGATTCATTTCCGAGAAATGTAGAAAGCGGCATATCCGGCCCTTCAGCAAACAAATTGATTATTATCAATATTGTGCTGCAGGCCCTGCTAAAATTGAGTTAATACTGAAGCAATAATAGAATTACACCCAATAGATGCGTGAATAGAAATAATAAAAACCGGAAATTGCGCATCACCGAAACAGAAGTTCGTGGATTTCATTTGCGGGCGCGACACAATACCTGATCATGACTTGGGTTTTCGATTGACCATCATGACGCCCAGCACGACGATGACCGTGCCGACGATCATCGGCCATGTCAGCGCCTCGCCGAAAAGGACGGCGGCTTCGATCGCCACCATTGGCGGCATCAGGTAGATCAACGAGGCAGCGCGCGACACCTGCCCGCGCCCGATTAGATAGAGCAAAAGCAGAACCGCTCCCATCGAGATGCCGATCACCGACCAGGCCATGGCAGCGATTGCCTGATAGGTCCAGTCGAAACGCATCTGTTCCGTCAGCATCGCGATCGGCAGCGTGACGATGAAGGCGCCGACGAATTGCAGCGTTGCCGTGGTCCAGAGATCGCCATTCTGCAGGTAGCGCTTCTGGTAGAGCGTGCCGTAGGTGACCGAACTCATCGCCACGAGATTGATGATCAGTGGAATGCCGAGCCCCGTCAACCCCGACGAAAGGCTCGCGATCAGCTGCGGCGAGATCGCAAGGAGGATGCCGGCAAAACCGAGAAACAGACCAACACGCTGCCGGCCGGCAAGACGTTCGCCGAGCAGGAACGGCGCGGCCAGGGCCGTCAGCAGCGGCTGCAACCCGGCGATGATGCCCGACAGCCCAGACGGCACGCCTTGCCCGATCGCATACCAGACACCGGCAAGATAAAGCCCGTGCAGTAAGACGCCGGACAGCATGGCGCGGCCGGCCTGCGCAAGGCTTTCCGGCCAGCGCGCCCGGATGACGAGACAGACACTCACAAATGCGCAGGCAGCCAGCGCATGGCGCGCGGCCAGGAACGTCACCGGGTCGGCATGCATGGCAGCATATTTTGCGACGATCCAGCCGGTGGACCAGAGGAAGACGAAGATCGCCGGGGCAAGGCGGTCGAGCATGGGAGATTCCCGTGACAGAGGTGAAGCCCCAATAAGCGCCGCCCTCGCCACGGTCAAAGCAGAAATGCTGACGGCTATTTCAAGCCCGGCTGATCACACACTGAGCAGTTGGCGTTTTTGCGGGCAAGGTATTGTTTTACTGAACACAAGCGCAACCTAATCCATGCGCCGAAAACGTCGTTTTGGGGCCGGCGCGGCTTTCTTTTGGAACCTCAAGACCGCTCGCGATTTTGTCTTCGCCGATCGCGCATGGTTCTTGCATTGCCCTCTGCGTTGTATTCTTATGGCCAAAAAAGGGGATCGTTTCTTTGGCATTTGATGAAATGTTAACTGCGGAGAACCTTCCGCGCCCACCATACCAAAACTATCACGACTGGTACGCGGCCCAGGATACCGCGCATCTGATCCGCAAGACCCAGGACGCGGAAAACATCTTCCGCAAGACCGGCATCACCTTCGCCGTCTACGGTCATGCGGACAGTTCAGAGAAACTGATCCCCTTCGACATCATTCCGCGCATCATCTCCGCCCGCGAATGGCGCAAGCTCGCCCAGGGCATCGAACAGCGGGTGCTGGCGCTCAACGCCTTCCTTGATGACATCTACCACAAGCAGGAAATCATCAAGGCCGGCCGCATTCCCCGCGAACTGATCGAGAAGAATGTCGCCTTCCTGCCCGAGATGATCGGCTTCAAGCCGCCGGGCGGCGTCTACACCCATATCGTCGGCACCGATATCGTGCGCACCGGCGAGGACCAGTTCTACGTTCTGGAAGACAATGCCCGCACGCCCTCCGGCGTCTCCTACATGCTGGAGAACCGCGAGACGATGATGCAGATGTTCCCCGAACTGTTCACGCTGAACAAGGTGCAGCGGGTGGAAGACTATCCGCGTCTCCTGCGCCAGTCGCTTTCGGCCGTCGCCCCTCCCGGCTGCAAGGGCAAGCCCCGCGTCGCGGTTCTGACGCCCGGGATCTACAATTCCGCCTATTACGAACACTCCTTCCTCGCCGACCAGATGGGCGTCGAACTGGTTGAAGGCTCCGACCTGCGCGTCATAGACGGCAAGGTGCAGATGCGCACCACCCGCGGCTACGAGGCGATCGATGTTCTCTATCGTCGCGTCGATGACGACTTCCTTGATCCCCTGACCTTCCGGGCTGATTCCGCGCTCGGCATTCCCGGCATCATGGATGTCTACCGCGCCGGCAACATCACCATCGCCAACGCCCCCGGCACCGGTATTTCCGACGACAAGGCGATCTATTCCTACATGCCGGAAATCGTCGAATTCTATACCGGCCGCAAGGCGCTGCTCGAAAACGTGCCGACCTGGCGCTGTTCGGAGCCGGACAGCCTGAAATACGTGCTGGAGAACATCGCCGACCTCGTCGTCAAGGAAGTCCATGGCTCCGGCGGCTACGGCATGCTGGTCGGCCCGACCGCGACGAAGAAGGAGCGCGCCGACTTCGCCGAAAAACTGGCGGCCAAGCCGGGCAATTACATCGCCCAGCCGACGCTGGCGCTCTCCACCGTACCGATCTTCGTCAACAAGGGCGTCGCCCCCCGCCACGTCGATCTGCGCCCCTACGTCCTGGTCTCCGACAAGGTGAAGATCATCCCCGGCGGCTTGACCCGCGTGGCCCTGAAACAGGGGTCTCTGGTGGTCAATTCCAGCCAGGGTGGCGGCACCAAGGACACCTGGGTTCTGGAAGATTGAGGGCGTAACATGCTGGGAAGAACTGCAAACGGCCTCTACTGGATGTTCCGTTACATCGAGCGCGCCGAGAACATCGCTCGCCTCGTCGATGCCGGCCTGCGCGTCTCGCTCACCCGCGCCGGCTCCTCCGACGAGGACTGGCACGGCGTGCTTGAAAGCGCCGGCGTGCGCGAGGCCTATTCCGAGGTCCATGAAAAACTGACGGCATCGGATGCGATCGACTACCTGCTGCGCGACCGTTCAAACCTGTCGAGCGTCATGTCTTGCATCGAGGCGGCCCGCAACAATGCACGCATGGTCAGAACCGCGCTTACCCGCGAGACCTGGGAAGCCACAAACGAAGCCTGGATCGACCTCAAGGCGCGGCTGTCGCGAAAACTCCGGCCTGCCGACATGCCAGAACTGATCGATGGCATCAAGCATCGTTGCGGCCTCATCCGTGGCGCCTTCCACGGTTCGATGCTGAGAAACGAGATCTACAATTTCGCCCGCATCGGCACATTCATCGAGCGCGCCGACAACACCGCCCGTATTCTCGACGTCAAATATTACGTGCTCCTGCCCTCGATCAGCCAGGTCGGCTCGGCACTCGACAACATGCAGTGGGAATCGATCCTCCGCTCCGTCTCGGCGCATCGCTCCTACGGCTGGGTCTATGATGGCGACTACCAGTCTGCCAACATTGCCGACTTCCTGATCCTGCAGGTGCAGATGCCCCGCTCGCTCGCCTATTGCTACGAGAAGATCACCAGCAATCTCGGCTACCTTGCCTCCGACTACGACGGCGAGCGACTGAAGGCCCACGAGACGGCGGACGCGATACGCGTGATGCTCAAACGCGGTTCGATCACCGAGATCATGGATCACGGCCTGCACGAGTTCCTCGAGGACTTCGTCTCACGCAACAGCCAGCTCAGCGCCGAAATTTCCGACGGCTATCGCTTCTACCAGTAGGACCTCTCGATGCGGTTGAAGATCTCTCACACGACCGAATATGTCTATGACGAACCGGTCCCCTACTCCCTTCAGCGCCTGAGGCTGACGCCCGTCAGCGGCCCGACGCAGAAGGTGCTCGACTGGTCCGTCACCGTCGACGGCGCCAAGATCGAGACCGGCTATGCCGACCAGTTCGGCAACCGGACGGAGCTGGTTTCGGCCGAAGGCGCCGAGCACAGGATCCGCATCATCGCTTCCGGCGAGGTCGAAACCTTTGACAAGGCGGGCGTTTTCGGGGCCCACCAGGGCTTCTGCCCGCTCTGGCTCTTCCTGCGCGAGACCGCACTGACCAAGCCCGGCAAGCTGGTACGGGAACTGGCGAAAAGCGCGAAGGGCGACAGCGAACTCGCCCATATGCATGCGCTGATGGATGCGATTCACGAGGCGGTCGCCTACACGCCCGGCACGACCACGACGGAGACGACCGCCGAGGAAGCGCTCGCGGCGAAAACCGGCGTCTGCCAGGACCACGCCCATATTTTCATCTCCGCCGCGCGCCTGCAGGGCATTCCGGCCCGCTATATTTCCGGCTACCTGCTGATGGAAGGCCAGGAGGAACAGGTCGCGACCCATGCCTGGGCAGAAGCGCATATCCCCGGCCTCGGCTGGGTCGGCTTCGACCCGGCCAACAAGGTCTGCCCGGATGATCGCTATGTGCGGATCGCATCGGGGCTCTGCTACCGTGACTGCGCCCCGATTTCCGGCATGCGCATCAGCCGCGGGGGGGATAGCCCGAGCGAGAACCTCAAGGTGTCGCTGACGGTGTCGAGCCAGACGCAGAGCCAGGGACAGCAGGAGCAGAGCCAGACCCAATCCTGATCTCCGAACCGGTCGCAAGCCCGGCACCACCTCCGTCTGATTGCATGCGCACCGGAATCGAGGTGAGTTTATGCTGTTCGGGCAATCGGTCTTCCAGTCGGTGCTGACACGCCTGAAGGAAGAAGAGACGGACGAGGAAGAAGCGGATGTGGCGGTCGCGGATTTTCGTATCCGCGGACTCGGCGCCGGCTTCGTCGCACCGACCGAAGAGCATTCGGTTGCGACCGAGGCCGATATCGAGGCCTATTTCGCCTATCTGCCCGATGAGCCTGGCGAACAATCATCAGGTGCCGGCGACACTCTCCCTGAAGAGGTCCATGTCGACGAAACGCAGGCAGAAGGCGCGCTCGTTCCCGAACATCTGCTGCGGCTGACGGAAGCGGAGATTGCCGAGGATCTGGCGATTTCGGCCGACGACACGGAGGCCACTCTGGCGGACAAGCGTCGCCAGTTCGCCAAGACCAATCACCCCGACCTCGTGGCCGCGCAATTCCGCGACAATGCAACGATCCGAATGACGATCGCCAATCAGCTGATCGACCGGGCGATCAAGGGCCTGTTCTGGCGCTGACTGCCTATTCCTGCGGCTCGGAAGGCTTGTTGGCCGGCGGATCTTTCCGTTCGATGAACAGCTTATAGGCCGCAAACAGCCCGACCACCGCGACGATGCCCGCCCAGACCGGGGATCCCATATAGAGTTCGATCCCCACCCAGGTGGCGCATGCGACGACGATGAGCACGCGCCGCCACAGGGCATCGTAGAACGGATGGTTCGGATCGATCATTCTGTCATTCTCCCGCAGCCTGGATGGCCGGTCTCGACTGGATGATATCCCGATCCGCGACGGAAAAAGCAAGGCTGAGATGGCCGGTAAACACAAGCGAGCGCTCGTCGGGCATCACCGAGATATCCGGCATGCCGAGAAGCCGGATCACCTGCGACTGCCTCAGCCCCTCCTCGACACCGGCCCGAAGCAGGTCGAAATGCTGCGCACCCGGCCCGGTCAGGACCATCGGCATATGCCCGTGGAGACTGAGCAGGCGTGACAGCCCGTTGCCGATCGCGATGCCCGCCTGGCGGAAAGCATGTTGCGCCCGATGGCCTCCCTGCCGGGCCTGGCCGGCGATCTTTTCGATCTCGCCGAATGGCACGAACTTCGCCGGAATGGTGTTGAGCGGCACGTCGAAGGCATTACGCAGGATGGCGTAGAACCCGGCATAGGCTTCGACGCAGCCAAGCGCCCCACAGCGACAGAGCGCTCCGTTCGGCACATGCAGCATATGGCCGAAATTCGGGGCGGAGATCGCCCATCTACCGCCATCACTTCTTTGTGCCACCCCGAGGCCGACGCTGTGGCCGAGCGACAGCGCAGCAAGACTGGTCCTGCCGTCATCGTCCTTCCTGTCTTCCAGCTCGCACAGGGCGCCGGCCACCAGCAGCGTCTCGTTGCTGAGCAGCACGCGGGTCCCTTCCCAGTCACCCAGTGCTTCAGCAAAATCGATCGGCTGCGAACCGAGGATCGGCGACCAGACGAGGATCGGCCTCATGGCATCGACCAGCCCCTTGCTGCTGATGGAAATGCAGAGAACCCCGTCGCGGGCAATCGACGAACGCCGGATCAACCGGTCCAGCGCCGCCTTGAGTTCGGCAACGAAAGGAGCCGGATCCGCCCGACCGCGAGGCTCGGAAAACCGGTCGATCAGCGTGCCTCCGTAATCGACCAGGGAATATTCGATCACATCCGACGAGATGATCACCGCGATCACATGGCCGCATCCGCGCCGCTGACCAAACAGCACGCGCGGACGCCCTCGCCCACCGGCGGCCTGCTGCTCGACCCTTTCGATGACGCCGTGAGCTTCCAGATCTGCAGTAATGGCCGAAACTGTCGCGGAGGAAAGCCCGGTTGCGGCCGAGATTTCCGTATGGGCAAGCCGCCCGAGCTTCCTCAGTTGCGACAGAACGAGGCTGCTATTAGCCTGGCGCACCAGTTCCGTGCTTGCCTTGCCCGCCTGCCCTCCAACCGCATTCCCGACAATCAACCGCCGCGTCCCAAATCCTGCCGCACAACTGCCGATTGACAGCCTTTCGGATTCCTGACATCTATTTTCTCGACTGTCGAGAAAAAAGCTGGAGGAGCTTCTTTCGACAGTTTTTGGCGGAGGGGGAGCTTGGGGGCCAAGCCAGGACGCCGGGCCCATCCGCGGGTCACTCGGGAGGATAGAATGAACTCGTTTCTGAAGCTGATGGCCGGCGCGGCCATCTTCGTTTCCATGCATGGCGCCGTGCAGGCGCAGCAGGCCGTCGTCGGCGTGTCCTGGTCGAATTTCCAGGAAGAGCGCTGGAAGACCGACGAGGCCGCGATCAAGAAAGCGCTCGAAGCAGCCGGCGCCAAATACATTTCCGCCGACGCCCAGTCGTCCGCATCCAAGCAACTCACCGATGTCGAAGCGCTGATCTCGCAGGGCGCGACCGCGCTCATCGTGCTGGCGCAGGACAGTGATGCCATCGGTCCGGCCATCGAAAAAGCCTCGGCCGAGGGCATCCCGGTCGTCGGCTATGACCGCCTGATCGAGAACCCCGATGCCTTCTATATCACCTTCGACAACAAGGAAGTCGGCCGCATGCAGGCCGAGGGCGTGTTCAAGGTGAAACCCGAGGGTAATTACGTATTCATCAAGGGCAATTCGGCCGATCCGAACGCCGACTTCCTGTTCTCCGGCCAGATGGAAGTGCTCAAAGGTGCCATCGACAGCGGCAAGATCAAGAATGTGGGCGAGGCCTATACGGACGGCTGGAAGCCGGAAAACGCCCAGAAGAACATGGAGCAGTTCCTCACCAAGAACGACAACAAGGTCGACGCGGTGGTCGCCTCCAATGACGGCACTGCCGGCGGCGCGATCGCGGCACTGGATGCGCAGGGTCTTGCCGGGTCCGTTCCCGTCTCAGGCCAGGATGCCGACAAGGCGGCATTGAACCGCGTCGCGCTCGGCACCCAGACCGTCTCCGTCTGGAAGGACTCCAGAGAACTCGGCAAGACGGCCGCCGAAATCGCCCTGGAACTGGCATCCGGCAAGAAGATGACCGAGATCAAGGGCGTGCAGGTGTTCGAGGGCGGGCCGAAGAAGCAGAAGATGCAGTCCGTCTTTCTCAAGCCGCAGCCGATCACCAAGGACAACCTGAACCTCGTCATCGATGCCGGCTGGATCACCAAGGCGGAAGCCTGCCAGGGCGTGAAAGCCGGAACGGTGGCGGCCTGCAAGTAGCGAAGGTCGGAGGGGCATATCGGGGGCGTTGAGTTTTCATCAAGGCCCCTCCCCAACCCTCCCCACAAGGGGGAGGGCTTAACCTGGTCGCGCCGCCGCATTCCTCGATTGAGGCAGGTGGGTGCCGCAAATTTTCTCCCCCCTTGTGGGGGAGATGGCCGGCAGGCCAGAGGGGGACTTTCTTTCGACGAACAGGCCAGCACGGCACGGCCGATCCTGACTGGACGAAAAATTCGATGAGGAACGGCAGGACATGGCCGACATGACGCAACCCACGACACCGCCACCCCATACTTCGACAGGCACATCGGCATCGACGAGCACGCCGACAACGAGAGCGTCAGACGGCAACCTCGTCACCCGCTTCTTCCGCGCCACCGAGATCGATACCCGACTGCTCGGCATGGTCGGCGCGTTGCTGATCATCTGGATCGGCTTTCATATCCTGACAGGAGGCCTGTTCCTGACGCCGCGGAACCTGTGGTTCCTGTCGGTGCAGACCGCCTCCGTGGCGGTCATGGCGACCGGCATGGTGCTGGTCATCGTCACCCGCAATATCGACCTCTCGGTCGGCTCGATCCTCGGTTTCACCGGCATGATCATGGGCGTACTTCAGGCGCAGCTCCTGCCCGCCTGGCTCGGCTTCGATCACCCCGCGACATGGATCCTGGCGCTTGCCGGCGGCGTCATCGTCGGCGGGCTGATCGGCACGCTGCACGGCGTCATCATCGCGTTTCTGAACGTCCCCTCCTTCATCGTCACCCTCGGTGGCCTGCTCGTCTGGCGCGGTGCCACCTGGTATGTCACCAGCGGCCAGACGGTCGCCCCTATGGATGCCAATTTCCGCCTGATGGGCGGCGGCACGGAAGGCTCGATCGGCGCGACCTGGAGCTGGGTCGTCGGCGTCATCGCCTGCCTTGCCATCATCGCCGCGATCATCAATGCGCGCCATCAGCGCAAGCGCTTCCACTTTCCCCGCCGGCCGCTCTGGGCCGAATATGTGCTGGCGGCACTCGGCTGCGCCATCGTGCTCGGCGTCGTCTCAATCGCCAACCACTATTACTGGCCGGTCAACATCGCCCGCCGTTACGCCGAGGCAAATGGCATCGCCTGGCCGGAGACCGGCCTTCTGATCCCCCATGGGATCGCAATCCCGGTGCTGATCGCCGTCGGCGTCGGTATCGTCATGACCTTCATCGCCACGCGCCTGCGCTTCGGCCGTTATGTCTTCGCCATCGGCGGTAACCCGGAAGCGGCCGAGCTTGCCGGCATCAAGACCCGCTGGGTGACGGTCAAGATCTTCATGCTGATGGGCGTGCTCTGCGCCATCGCGGCGGCAATCTCGACCGCCCGCCTCAACGCCGCAACCAATGCGCAAGGGGAACTCGACGAGCTCTACACGATCGCCGCGGCCGTGATCGGCGGCACGTCGCTGTCGGGCGGCATCGGCACGATCGCCGGCGCCATGCTCGGCGCGCTTCTCATGCAATCGCTGCAATCCGGCATGGTGCTGCTCGGCATCGACACCCCCTTCCAGCGCGTCGTCGTCGGCATGGTGCTCGTCATCGCCGTCTGGCTCGACACCGTCTATCGCGCCAGAGCCAAGTGATCAGGGAGAACGGCAAGATGACGGACATTCCGAACACGACACAGGCGCCTTCTGCCACCCATCCTCACCCGCTGGTGGAGATGAAGAATATCTCGATTTCCTTCGGCGGTATCCACGCCGTGGACGACGCCTCGGTCGATCTCTATCCCGGCGAGGTCGTCGCCCTCCTCGGCCATAACGGTGCGGGCAAGTCGACGCTGATCAAGGTCCTGTCCGGCGCCTACAGGCGCGACGAAGGCGACATCCTGATCAACGGCGAACCGGCCGAGATCCGCAATCCGCGCGACGCCAAGAAATTCGGCATCGAGACGATCTACCAGACGCTCGCCGTGGCCGACAATGTCGATGCCGCCGCCAACCTCTATCTCGGCCGCGAGCTGCGCACCAAATGGGGCACGCTCGACGACGTTGCGATGGAGGCCAGTACCCGTGAGGTGATGGGCCGCCTCAACCCGAATTTCCGTCGCTTCAAGGAGCCGGTAAAGGCGCTCTCCGGCGGCCAGCGGCAGTCGGTGGCGATCGCCCGCGCCATCCTGTTCGACGCCCGTATCCTGATCATGGACGAACCGACGGCGGCCCTCGGCCCGCAGGAAACGGCCCAGGTCGGCGACCTGATCAAGCAGCTGAAACGCGAGGGCATCGGCATCTTCCTGATCAGCCACGACATCCACGATGTCTTCGATCTGGCCGACCGCGTCTTCGTGATGAAGAACGGCAAGGTGGTGGGCCATGCCCGCACCGGAGACGTCACAAAGGACGAGGTGCTCGGCATGATCATCCTCGGCAAGGTGCCGCCGGGCGCGGTACCCGGCCCCGGTGCGATGAAGGTGGCGTGACAGGCAGATCGGCGACGAAAGATTTCCGCCGCCGATCAACGTATGGGCATTGATGCCGGTCACGACCTGGGTTAAGAACCTGCCATCGGATACCGGCGAGTCATCGCCGGCACGGTTAGCACCCGTAGCTCAGCTGGATAGAGTGTTGGATTCCGATTCCAAAGGTCACAGGTTCGAATCCTGTCGGGTGCGCCATTTTCTCTGAGAGCTTCGAAGCTCATTCCTCCGTTTCTTGACCGTCACGTGCGCCAATCGCCTCACGGCTGGCCGCTGCCGCCCGCCGCGCCGTAGACCTGCCCCGTCGAGAAGCTCGCGCCGTTGTCGGCGAGCTGGACGTAGATCGAGGCGAGCTCGGCCGGCTGGCCGGGGCGGCCGAGCGGGGTCTTTCCACCAAACTGCTGGAGCTTTTCCATCGTCGCGCCGCCAGCCACCTGCAACGGCGTCCAGACCGGGCCGGGCGCGACGCCGTTGACGCGGATGCCCTTCGGGCCGAGCTGCTTTGCCATGGACTTGGTGAAGCTCATGCCGGCCGCCTTGGTGATCGCATAGTCGACGAGGTCTTCGGATGGATCATAGGCCTGCTCGGAAGTCGTCTGGATGATCGACGATCCCGGCTGCAGATGTTTGAGCGCAGCCCTGGTCAGCCAGAACATGGCGTAGATATTGGTCTTCATCGTCGCGTCGAAGGCATCCGACGTGATGTCGGAAAGCGACGCCGCCTGCTGCTGGCGGCCGGCATTGTTGACGAGGATATCGAGACCGCCGAGGGCCTTCACGGCGTCTTCGACAAGCTTTTCGCAGAACGCCTCGTCGCGAAGATCGCCTGGAAGCGCGATCCCCTTTCGGCCCTCCTTCTCGATCAGTTCGATGACCTCCCTGGCGTCCGGCTCCTCGTCCGGCAGGTAGTTGATCGCGACGTCGGCGCCTTCCCGCGCGTAGGCGATTGCCGCCGCACGCCCCATCCCGGAATCGCCGCCGGTGATCAATGCCTTGCGGCCGGCCAGACGACCGGAACCCTTGTAGGACGCTTCGCCGTGATCAGGCTTCGGGTTCATTTGCCCCGCAAGTCCCGGAAACGGCTGCGACTGCTTTTCGAATTCCGGCTTGGGATATTTGCTGATGGGGTTTTCCACGGGAGGCGCTCCTTCATAACAATGCGTATGCGAGTAAGAAGGGAACCGATCACACCGGCGTCTGTTCCGCAGACTTTTCTGCCTTCTTGATGATCATGAAGTGCGAAGGGACGGCACAAAGAGAAGAGGCCCCGCATAGCGAGGCCTCGATCCCTTGATCCTTATGGCGATCACATCCGGGTGGGCGGGATGCCATAATAATCGTCGACCCGTCGATCGTTCGCACGATACCAGGAATCGTCGTCCAGATCGGCATAGCGCGGAGCGCCGCTGATCTGGTCCTTGGTCAGATCGATCCGGTAGCCATCCAGGCCTTCGTCATAGGCCAGTTTTTCCCAAGGCAGCGGATAGTAGTCGTCACCGATACCCAGGAAGCCACCGAAGCTGAGGACAGCGTAGGAAACTCGACCGCCGCGCTTTTCCAGAAGGATGCGCTGGATCGAGCCGATACGCTTGCCATCGGCACCGTAGACCTTCGTGCCTTCGACCTTGTCGCTTGCGATCAATGAAGTGGTATCCTTGACGTAAGGATCCTGACCGGTGATGCGATTTTCGTGATTCAGCATAAATGCCTCCTCTTTTTGGTTTCAGGTACGCGGAAGGAACAGCTGTGTCGGCGATCTGTTCCGAAAAAAAATCCTCAGCCTTTCAATTGCGGCAGGCCTCACCCGCAAACCGCATCGCGATGCAAACGGATGAGCAAGCTCCATCACATCGGCGGGACGACGCCGTTGGTGCCGACGACGACGCGAGAGCTGGAGATCGAGCCATCCGAGGCCTTTTCGGAGGGGATAAAGACGGTTGCTCCGCTCTTCAGGTCGGCCACTTCAGCCGGGGCGAAGGTCACGACCGGCGTGCCCTCGGGGATCGAGATCTTCTTTTCCCCGCCCTTGTAGGTCACGGTCAGCGTATGACCGTCGACGGACTTGACGGCATTGGCGACGGTCGCATTGGTCATCGAGCTGTTCGGCTTCAGATCCCAGGCATAGCTACCCTCGCCGGTGCCTTTCATGGCGGCCGGGAAGATCAGCACTTCGAGCGCACCGTTGCCGCCATCGGCAGTCGGCAGCGACGCAATGCCGACGAAATCGCCTTCCTTGATGTCGTTGACGGAAGCCTTGGCGACGCTGGAGATCTTCCAGCCATCCTTGAGCATGATCTTGGCATCGGTCCCTTCGCGCGTCTTCACGGAAAGGGTCGAACCGTCCAGGCTTTCGACCGTGCCACGAACGCGGATCTGGTCGGCGGCATGGGCGGAGAAACCGAACGTGACGGCAATCAAAGCGCCGGCGAGCAGCGAGAAGCCGGTCTTGGAAATGGAAGACATCTGCTTTTCCTTTTGAATATCCCGAAGTCTCAACGGCCGAAGGATGCGGGATGAAATCCGTCAGCCTTTTCAGGGCAGAGGCAAGAAGACCCTGCCCGTTGAACTCAGATCCCGGCGTACCATTCGTAGCCGCGGTCTTCCCAGAAGCCGCCATTGCCGCCGTAGAGGGTCGAAAGGTCGGAGACCGCTTCGATGCGCATCAGGTATTTGGCCTGCTTGTAGCCGAGCTGCCGCTCGACCCGCAGCCTGAGCGGAGCGCCATGGGCGACTTCCAGATCATGGCCGTTCATCGAATGGGCGAGAATGGTCTGCGGATGGAAGGCATCGACGAGGTCGATGCTCTCATAATACCAGCCGCTGCCATCGAGCGTCTTTTCGTATTCGTCGGCGCAGTGGAAGACGATATAGCGTGCCTCGGGCTTGAGGCCGACCTGATTGAGCAGGGCACCAAGCGGCACGCCGCTCCACTGCCCGATGGCGCTCCAGCCCTCGACACAGTCATGCCGCGTGATCTGGGTGCGCGCGGGCATCGCCTTCAGTGCGGCGAGCGAAAGTTTCGCCGGGCGCTCGACGAGCCCGCCGACCTCCAGCTGCCATGTCGAAAACTGCCGGCTGAGCAGGTCCTGGTACTGCGCGCCGTCGGGCATGCTCGTGCCGTTGGCACGGAAGCTCGGCGAGATGTCAGCCAGACTGTATTCGCGCGCAAGCGTGTCGTCGCCGATCAGAGCGCGCTGCGTCTTCATCGTCAGGCCCTCGGCGATCTTGAGGATCGACTGGACCTTCGGGCTTTCGACCAGCGCATCGCAGCCGGAAAGACCGAGCGTCGAGGCGGTGAGCGTCGAGCCGATCAGGAACCGGCGACGGGTGATGATGCGGCTCATGGCTTGACCTCCGTCCGGTCGTCGACGTCGATGGCATAACGGCCGGTGATCATCGAGCGCATGTTGTTGAAGAGACCCGAAACGATGACCATCGCGACATGCACGACGACGAAGGCGACGAGCGCGCTGGCGGTGATGAAATGCAGCGTGCGAGCTGACTGCCGGCCGCCGAAGATATCGAGCAGCCATGGGGCGAAGGCATCGAAGCCGGGTGACATGGTGAGCCCCGTCGCGATCATCACCGGCAACAGAATGAAGATGACGAGGAGATAGGTCAGCTTCTGCAGAGCGTTATAACGTCGGGCCTTCTCGCCCTTGGGAAAGCGCAGGCGGGCATGATCGACGATCTCGTGCCGGAGATTGCCCGGCGAAAGCTCGTCGCGCGCCGGCAGAAGGTCGCGGCGAAAATGGCGGGCGATGAAGCCGTAGGCCATGTAAATCAGGCCGTTGATGACGAAGAGCCAGGCGAAGAAGAAGTGCCAGCGCCGGCCGGTCGCGAGATCCTGATAACTGGGCAGCGTGATCCAAGAAGGAAAGCCGCGGGCCGTCGCCTCGCCATCCACGTTAGAGACGCCGAGGACGCCGGTCGTGTCGAAGGACAGGCCGCCGATCCGGGTAACGCCCTTGATACCATCCCCTTCCTCTGCCGCTTCCAACGACAGAACCGACGGATCGTTGTCTGCGCCATACTGCCCCCAGTAGAGCGCTGGATGCGCGTTGAAAATCTGCAGGCCACTGAAAAGCAATACCGTCATGCAGAGAACGTTCAGCCAGTGCGACAGGCGCACAGTCAGGCTGTGCCGGCGGATCAGCACCCGCTTGCTGCCGATCCTGTGGTTCAGTGCTTCCATGATTTCCATGAGTTCACTCCGTCCAGATGGTCTTCATCCTGTACGGCGGCGCCCTCGCCGAAGTTTCATCCGCGAGGGCGCAACCCGCTTATTTCATCGCGTCGCAGTGCTTCATCATCTCGGACTTCTTCATGCTGTCCTTTTCCATGCCGGCCTTGTGCATGCAGTCGGCCTTGCTGCCCGTTTTCGTGCTGCCCATCTTCATGCTGTCGGTCTTCATCGGATCGGTCTTCATGCTGTCCATCTTCATGGTGTCCGATTTCATGCTGTCCGGCTTGCTCATGCTGTCCGTGCTGGTCTGCGCGCTGGCGCTGCCGGCCGCGACACAGAGGCTGAAAAAGATTGCGCCGACTGCGGTGGCGTAAAGACGAATGGTCATGATGGTTCTCCCGTTTTGCTCGTGCCCTTCGCCTCGTGCGGTTAGGGTCACGGAAGGTTCATTCGCCATCGGCCGGGACCAGTTACAGGCATCACGCCCATGTGATGACTGATGCGATCACCGCAGTTTTCTCGCTTTTATTTCGATCGGCGTGTAACGGTTTCGTCGCAGCGACGTATGAGCCTTCAAAGACATGAAGCAATTGACCGAGCCCGAGCTGAAAGCCCTGATGCTCTCGTCCCTTGATGGGGACGAGCTGGCTTATCGCCGCCTGCTCGACACGCTGAGGCACCTGCTGGTCAGCTATTACGTCCGGCGGCTTTCCCGTTCGGCACCTGCGGATGTGGACGATCTCGTCCAGGACACGCTTCTGGCGCTGCACCAGCGCAGGATCACCTACGACCGCGGACGGCCGTTCACGGCATGGTTCTTCACGATCGCGAGGCACAAGCTGGTGGATCACTATCGTCGCTCGGGTGGCGGCTCTCACCTTGGCCTGGAGGCGATCGAGGAGATGGCCGACGGTTATAGCGAGGAAGCAGTCTCCGCCGGCATGGACGTCAACCGGCTGCTTGAGGGCTTGCCCGCGTGGCAGGGGGAGATGATCCGGCAGGTGAGGCTGGAAGGCCATTCCGTGTCTGACACGGCAACGCGAAGCGGGCGCAGCGAGGCAGTGGTCAAGATCAGTGTATTCAGAGGCATTCGGGCGATGGCCGCAAAATTGAGAGGCGAACGCAGTGAAGACGGATGATCTGATCGATAGGCTGGCAGGCGATCTTCGGCCGGTGCCGCCCGGCGCGCTGGGGCGACTGCTCGCCCTCGCCCTCCTGCCCGGCCTTGTGCTTTCAGCGGCGCTGATCCTTCTCGGGCACGGCCCGCGGCCCGATCTGGCGGCAGCCATCTACACGCCGGCCTTCTGGGCAAAGTCGATCTATCCGCTTGCCCTTGCGGTGGCTGGCATAACCGCACTGATGGTCGTCGCCCGGCCGGGCGGCCTGCCGCATAGATCTGGCATGGCATCCGTCCTGATCTACCTCGCGCTTGTTGTCCTCGGCCTCTGGCAATTGCGCGTGGCACCGGTCGAAGATTATCCGACCCTGATTTTCGGCATTTCCGCCTGGTTCTGCCCGTTCATCATCGTAGCTGCAGCCCTGCCGGTATTTGCCGCGATCGTCTTTTTCCTGCGCCGCTCCGCGCCGACCAACCTGCCGCTGGCGGGCGGTATTGCCGGACTGGCAGCCGGGTCCGTCGGTGCATGGACCTACTCCTGGGGCTGCATCGAAAACGGTCTCACTTTCGTGGCGCTGTGGTACACGCTCGGAATTGTGATCTGCGGCGCAGCCGGTGCATTCCTGGGTCGGCCGCTGCTGCGCTGGTAGCGACAGGGCACGTCGATCGCCATCCGCCTGACCTGCGTTAACCTATCGCAAGCCGGGGGCTCGAAACGATAGACCGTAGGATTGTCCTAGCAGTTATTCCCATAACAGCTTTAACGCGATATCTTGGCTTTCGATCGCGAAGAGAGTGAAACCCAATCAATCCAGATTGATAGGACAAGAAAGCGGTCTCCGCGCCAGGTATTCTCATCCGACTACCCGGCCGCGATGCGAAATCCATGACAATTCGGCCCGTGTTCTGTCGCACGACCAAGGAGAGTGATTTCATGCATTGCTTCCCTACAATTCGATATGTCTGCGCATTCATTCTTGGCCTTTCCGCTTCGGCCACTTTTGCTCAGGATGCCCCACCCCCACCACAGGTGACCGTCGCCAAGCCCGTCGTCCGAGACGTGGTCGATAGCGACGACTTCATCGGCCGCTTCCAGGCGTCCGAAAGCGTCTCGATCCGCTCGCGCGTCGGCGGTTATCTCGACAAGATCGAATTTACTGACGGCCAGATCGTCAAGCAGGGCGACGAGCTCTTCGTGATCGACCAGCGGCCCTTCATCACAGCGCTGAATGAGGCCAATGCGCAGCTGACCGTGGCAAAATCCACGCTCGTCTATGCCCAGGCGCAGTTTGACCGCGTCAACGCGCTGGTCACGTCCGGTAGCCAGTCCGTCTCGACGCTGGACGACCGCCGCCGTGAGCTGGAATCCGCCCAGGCCAATCTCGGCGGGCTGCAGGCGAGTGTCGAACGCGCCCAGCTGGACCTCACCTACAGCAAGATCACCGCCCCGATCGGCGGCCGCATCGACCGGCACCTGATTTCGACCGGCAACCTCGTCCAGGCCGACCAGACGGAGCTGACGACGATCGTGGCGCTCGATCCGATCGATTTCTACTTCGACATCGATGAACGGCGCCTGCTCAACTACGCCGAGACGGCAAGAAAGAGCGGCACCTACCTGCAGGAGGGTGGCGGCGGACTGAAGGTCACCGTGCGCCTTGCCGACAGCAACCAGTCCAGCTTCCAGGGCACGGTGGATTTCGCGGCAAACAGCATCGATCCTGCCACCGGTACGTTGCGGATAAGGGCACGCCTGCCGAACCCGGATTACATTCTTCAGCCGGGTCTCTTCGGCAGGGTCGAGATCACCGCATCCAATACCTATCAGGCAATGCTCATCCCCGATGACGCCATCGGCACCGACCAGAACGAGCGCGTCGTCTATGTGCTTCAGCCGGACAACACGGTCGTCTCAAAGGCGATACGCCCCGGACCGCGGCTCTACGGATACAGGGTCGTCAGAAGCGGGCTCGATCCGAACGACACGATCGTCGTGCGTGGCGTGGTGCGGGTCCGTCCCGGCGCCAAGGTCACGCCCGTGACGACGGAACTGCCCCAGGAAAACCGCGAGGAAGCCTCCAACACGCCGACGAACGGAACGGCTCCGGAGGCCCAGCAATGAGGTTTGCCCATTTCTTCGTCGACCGGCCGGTCTTCGCCTCGGTCATCTCACTGGTGTTGCTGCTCGTCGGCAGCGTCGCCTATTTCCAGTTGCCCGTGGCGCAATATCCCGAGATCGCGCCACCAACCATCGTCATCCGCACCTCGTTTCCAGGCGCCAATGCCCAGACGATCGCCGATACGGTTTCGACACCGATCGAGCAGGAGGTCAACGGCGTCGAGGACATGCTCTACATGTCCTCCTACTCCACCTCCGACGGCACGATGCAGCTGACGGTGACGTTCAGGCTCGGCACCGATCTCGACAAGGCACAGGTGCTCGTCCAGAACCGTGTTTCGACCGCCCTGCCCCGCCTTCCCGAGGAAGTGCAGCGGCTCGGCGTCACCACTTCGAAAAGCTCTCCGAACCTGTTGATGGTCATCCACGTCCTGTCGCCGAACGGGCGTTATGACCAGCTCTATACGTCGAACTTCGCCCGCAACCGCATCCGCGACCGGCTGGTTCGTCTCGAAGGCGTCGGTGACGTGCAGATCTTCGGCGAGCGCCAGTATTCCATGCGCATCTGGCTCGATCCGGAAAAGCTGTCGGCCTATGACATGACGGCGAACGATGTCGTCAACGCCCTGCGCGACCAGAACGTCCAGGTCTCCGGCGGCTCGATCGGCGGCCCTCCGAACCCCAACAATATGGGCTTCCAGTACACGATCACGACGGAAGGCCGGTTCTCGGACGTGCGCCAGTTCCGCTACGTCATCGTCAAGTCGGGCACCGAAGGCCGCCTCGTCAAGCTCGAGGATGTTGCCCGCATCGAACTGGGCGCGCAGGACTACGTCACCAACAGCTACCTCAACAACAGCCCCGCCGTGGCGCTCGGCATCTTCGCCCGGCCCGGCACCAATGCGCTCCAGACCGCGGAAGAGGTCCGCGGGGTCATGACCGAGATGCAGCCGAGCTTCCCGCCGGGCCTCGAATACCGCATCGTCTACGACACGACCGGCTTCGTCGAGGAATCCATTACCGAAGTCTACCGGACGATTGCCGAGGCAGCGATCCTCGTCGCCATCGTCGTTCTCGTGTTCCTCCAATCCTGGCGCACCGCGATCATCCCGATCGTCGCCATCCCCGTGTCGCTGATCGGCACCTTTGCCTTCCTTGCAGCCTTCGGCATGTCGCTGAACATGCTGAGCCTGTTCGGCCTGGTACTGGCGATTGGCATCGTGGTGGATGACGCGATCGTGGTCGTGGAGAATGTCGAGCGAAACCTGGCCAAGGGCATGACGCCGCGCCAGGCGGCGCATGTGACCATGGACGAGGTAGGCACTGCGGTGGTGGCGATCTCGCTCGTGCTCATCGCCGTCTTCGTGCCGACAGCCTTCATTCCAGGCATTTCGGGGCAGTTCTACCGGCAGTTCGCAGTCACGATCTCGATCGCGACAGCCATTTCCGCGCTGAACTCCCTTACTCTGTCCCCTGCGCTCGCGGCGCTGGTGCTGCGGCCGCACGACCATTCGGAAGGCCGCAAGCGCAACATCTTCTCGAGGATCGGCGGAGGAGCCGCCAATATCTTCAACCGCGGCTTCGATGCGACCAGCCACGGCTATTCGCGCGTCGTCCATGGCGTTGTTTCATCGACGGTCGGGCTGGCCGTTGCGTTTCTCGTCTTCCTGGGTCTCCTGGGCGGAACCTGGTTCCTCAGCACCAAGGTGCCGAGCGGCTTCGTTCCCGTCATGGACCAGGGCTACGCGATCATCGTCGTGCAGCTTCCCGAAGGTGCGGCACTCGGCCGAACGGACGCCGTCGTCCGCGAAGTGGCCGACATCGCCCGCAAGACTTCCGGCGTCGGCGATGCAGTGGAGTTTGCCGGCTTCAGCGGCGCAACCTTCACCAATGCGTCGAATGCCGGCGTGGTCTTCACGCCGTTCAAGCCGTTCGAGGAACGGCTTGAACACGGTGACAGCGCCGCCAAGATCATCGGGACGCTCTACCAGAGCCTCCAGGCGCTGGACGAAGCCTTCATCATCGCCATCCCGCCGCCGCCGGTGCAGGGCATCGGCAATTCCGGTGGCTTCAAGATGCAGATCATGGACGAGGAAAACCCGACCATGACCCGCGCGCTGGGCCTTGCCCAGCAGATGATGGGCGCCGCCAACCAGACGCCCGGCCTGACCGGCGTGTTCACCACCTTCTCGGAATCGAGCCCGCAATTCTATCTCGATATCGACCGGGACAAGGCGCAGTACCTGAACGTGCCGCTGCAGAACATCTTCGACACGCTGTCGAGCAATCTGGGCGTCAACTATGTGAACGACTTCAACGCCTTCGGCCGCGTTTATCAGGTGCGGGCGCAGGCGGACGAGCGGTACCGCATGGATGAGAGCGACATATTGGACCTCAAGGTCCGCTCGGCGAGCGGCAGCCTCGTGCCGCTCGGCACGCTGGTCGAGATCCGCAACACGAGCGGCCCTGCCCTGGTGCAGCGCTATAACATGTATGTCTCCGTTCCGCTGCAGGGCAACGCGCTGCCCGGTGTTTCCACCGGCGAGGCGCTACAGAAGATGGAGGCGCTCGCCGCCCAGACATTGCCGCCCGGAACCACGTTCGAATGGACGGAACTCGCCTATCAGGAAAGCCAGGCGGGCGGTGGTGCGACATGGATCTTCGCGCTGTCGGTCGCCTTCGTCTTCCTGGCGCTCGCCGCGCAATATGAAAGCTGGGTCCTGCCCCTCGCGATCATCCTGATCGTGCCGCTGGCAGTGTTGGGCGCCCTGCTCGGGGTCTTCTTCCGCGGCATGGACAACAACATCCTGACCCAGATCGGCTTCGTGGTGCTGATCGGCCTGGCGGCCAAGAACGCGATCCTGATCGTGGAATTCGCCCGCCAGGCGCAGGAGGAAGGCAAGAGTGCCGTCGATGCCGCGGTCGAGGCGAGCTTCCTGCGCCTTCGCCCTATCCTGATGACGGCGTTCGCCTTCATCTTCGGCGTGCTGCCGCTGGCGATCGCCGAAGGGCCGGGTGCGGAAATGCGCCAGGCGCTCGGCACCGCCGTCTTCTTCGGCATGCTCGGCGTCACCTTCTTCGGCCTGTTCCTGACGCCGGTCTTCTTCGTCATCCTGCGCTCGCGCTGGAAGGCGAGAAAGGAAGAGCCGTCGGCACACATGGAGCCGACACCCGCAGAGTAAGGGCGCGGCTCTACCTTCGCCCTTCTCGGGGAGCCAATATTAAAAAATATCCCGGCCGGACCCCGACCGGGATATTTTCTTTCAGTCTTTCTCCAGCATCAGGCCGGCAGCGGCGCCTCGGGATTGACGAGTCCCGCAGACTTGAGCTCCTGCCAGAAATCTGCCGGCACGACCTCCTTCAGCGCAGCGCTGTCCTCGGCGATACGCGAGGGCTGGCTGGCACCCGGAATGACGGCGGCGACCGCCGGGTTGGCAAGCGAGAACTGCAGGCCTGCCGCCTTCATGCTGACACCGTGGCGGTCGGCGATCGCCTTGATGCGGGCAATCCTATCCTTCATCGCGGGCTTGATCGGCGCATATTCGAAATTCGGCCCGCCAACGAGGGCACCCGAACTGTAGGGGCCACCGACGATGACGCCGAGGCCGCGCTCGGCAGCCGCCGGCATCAAGCGCTGCAGCGCCTTGTCGTGGTCGAGCAGCGTATATCGGCCGGCAAGCAGGAAGGCATCCGGGCGCGGCTCGTCGAGTTCCATCACCAGTTCGATCGGCTCCACGCGGTTGACGCCAAGGCCCCACGCCTTGATGACGCCCTCGTCACGCAGCCGGTCCAGAGCCCTGAATGCACCCTTGCGCGCCTCCTCGAATTTCTCCAGCCAGACGTCGCCCCAGAAATCCTGCGCAAGGTCGTGAACGAAGGCGAACTCGACATGGTCCGTCCTGAGACGCGTCAGGCTGTCCTCGATCGAGCGCAAGGTCGCGTCATGGGAATAGTCGTTGACGATCTTGTTCGGCCGTCCGTACTGGAAGACCCCGGCCTTCTCGCCCTGTTCGCGGGCACTGACATCCTCGACCTCGTCGAGAATGACGCGGCCGACCTTGGTCGAGATCACATACTGATCGCGAGGCTTGCCGGCGAGCGCGTTTCCCATGCGGATTTCCGCGAGGCCCGCGCCGTAGAATGGCGCGTTGTCATAATAGCGGATGCCATCATCCCAGGCGGCTTCGACGGTGGCGAGCGCCTCGTCTTCCGGAATATCGCGAAACATATTGCCGAGCGGTGCCGCACCGAAACCGAGCCTGCTCGGAAGAATGTCCTTGAGTGTCATGTCGCTGTCCTTCATCTGCTCACGCCGAGATGTGCCCCATGACCGCCGGCTTCAAGCACGCATTCCGTGTGCCCGGGTAAAACTATGATATTATAGGAATAATTCTCTAAATCCGCCATCAGGCGACGCTCAGCGTCGGGCCACGGCCAAACGGGCTTGTCGCCCCTAGTTCACCCAACAGATCATTCAGACCAGGTCAGATCGCAAAACTCAGAACAACGGTGCCTGTGGCCGAAATCGGCTGCCGCACCCTTGAGAATTACGGCTTGGAGCCGGCGAACTGAAAATATCCCCAGACCGCGACAAGGGCAATAATGATCCCCAGCACCGTCAGCAGGCGCCGCAACCAGGGCGGCGTTTGGCGAGGCGGCTTCGGCGGTTTGGGACGCTGGAATTTGATGACGTTGTCGTTCATGCGGCAGGCAATCCGAGTGGCGGTTCGAGTCGGCCGATCGCGTATCGGCCAACCGGTTCTGAAGAGGCAAGACATTTTCGCATTCGCTGTCTAACGCATGGGAGACCAAAGAGCGAGCCGGAACGTCGATCAATATCGAGCGCGCATCGCGGCAGGCATCTCCGATGCGGCCCCTCTTCACCCCCGGCAAAGGCACTCGCCACAGGCCTTACCCCATTAAAGGCTAAAGCCAGCAATCACGGCGTGCCTCAGGCGCTCTGCCGCGGACAGGAGATGCCTTGTCGCTTTTGTAACAGGGATACGGATGCTCAAATATCCACACCCCGCAGCGATTACAAAAAATATCTCGCAAAGGTTGCACCAAATCGATCTGCGATGCTGCCTGTGGTTCGGTCGGAATGCGACCGATGGCAAGAAAATTGCGCCGGGACAGATGCCATCGATGGATCGGTTTCGTCGGCACTTCTTCCCATTACGTAAGATGTCCTGAGAGGCAGCAAGCCAGCAAACAGCAAATTGGGCGTCAATCGCTTTTTCGTTGCCCCTGATATGCGGAATTTGCAATCCTGACGTTTACCGCACCTGCAAAAGCCTAATATTCTGTTGCGACCAGCATCAGAAAAGCCTTGCAGTCCAAGCCTTTCTATCATTCATTCCTGCAACCAACCGGAACAAACTGGGAAAGGATAAACGGTATGTCATCTCGTCTTCTTCGCCTGACCACGGCCGCATTGCTCGGCTCCGTGCTCTTCGCCAGCGCGCCGGCCTTTGCCGAGGCGGTTCTCCATCGTGGTAATGCCGGCGAGCCGCAGACGCTTGATCAGGCACAGACCTCGATCAATATTGAGGCCTTCATCCTCAAGGATCTCTATGAAGGACTGACTGTTTACGACGCCGCCGGCAAGATCATCCCCGGTGCTGCAGAGTCCTGGACCTTGTCCGATGACGGCGTGACCTACACGTTTAAGCTGCGCGAGAATGCAAAATGGTCCGACGGCTCGCCCGTTACTGCGCAGGACTTCGAATTTTCCTTCAAGCGGATAGAAGATCCGAAGACTGCTGCCGGCTACGCCAATATTCTCTATCCGATCAAGAATGCCGAAAAGGTCAACAAGGGTGAGGCTCCCGTCGACCAGCTCGGCGTCAAGGCAGTCGACGACAAGACGCTCGAAGTCACTCTGGAACAGCCGACGCCCTTCTTCCTCGAATTGCTCGCCCATCAGACCGCCCTTCCCGTTTCCAAGGCAAGCGTCGAGAAAAACGGCGCCGACTTCGTCAAGCCGGGCACCATGGTGTCGAACGGCGCCTTCAAGCTCGTAAGCCACGTGCCGAATGACAGCCTCGTCGTCGAAAAGAACGCCAGCTACTGGGATGCCGCCAACGTCAAGCTCGACAAGGTGATCTTCTACCCGATCGACGACCAGGCAGCCTCCGTGCGCCGCTTCGAAGCGAAGGAAATGGACCTCGTGTTCAACTTCTCCGCCGACCAGATCGAACGCCTGCGCGGCACCTACAAGGATCAGGTCCACGTCTCGCCGACGCTCGCCACCTATTATTACGTGTTCGACAGCCGTCAGCCGCCGTTCGATGACGTCCGCGTCCGCCAGGCGCTTTCCATGGCCGTCGACCGCGACTTCCTCGCCAAGGAAATCTACAGCGGCTCGCAGCTGCCGTCCTATTCCTTCGTACCGCCGGGCATGGCGACCTATGGCGAGCCGGCCAAGGCCGACTTCGCCGAGCTTTCGCAGCTCGACCGCGAGGACAAGGCGCTCGAACTGATGAAGGAAGCAGGCTACGGCGAGGGCGGCAAGCCGCTTACTGTCGAGATCCGCTACAACACCAACCCGAACCACGAACGCGTGGCAACGGCCGTCGCCGATATGTGGAAGAACACGTTCGGCGCCAAGGTGACGATGACCAACCTCGATGTCTCGTCGCACTATGCCTATCTGCAGGAAGGCGGAAAATACAACGTCGCCCGCGCCGGCTGGGTGGCGGACTATGCCGACGCCGAAAACTTCCTGGCGCTCAACGTCTCCACCAACAAGACTTTCAACTACGGCAAGTACAACAATGCCGAGTTCGATGCGCTGATGAAGCAGTCCTACACGGAAGAGGACCCGGCAGCCCGCTCCAAGATCCTGCACCAGGCGGAAACGATCCTGATGCGTGACCAGCCGGTTGCCCCCTTCCTGACGCAAGCCGATCTGTGGCTGGTCTCCAACCGCGTCAAGGGTTGGGAAGACAACGCCGCCAACGAGCATCTGAGCCGCTTCCTGAGCATTTCCGAGTAATTGGCATCAGAGACGGCGCGCGCCATCCGCGCGCCGTCTCGCAGGAGACTCACGCATGCTGGCTTTTGTCCTGCGCCGCCTTGCGAGCGCCATCCCGACACTGTTCATCGTCGTCACAATTTCATTCTTCCTGATGCGTTTTGCCCCAGGCGGTCCCTTCAACCTGGAACGTCCGCTCCCTCCTGCGACCATGGAGAACATCATGCGGACCTACCAGCTGGACCAGCCCCTGTGGCGGCAATATGTGACCTACATATCGAACGCCGTTCAGGGTGATTTCGGCCCGAGTTACATCTACAAGGACAACTCGGTCGCCGAGCTGATCGGCAAGGGCCTGCCCTATTCGATAGAGCTCGGATTCTATGCGCTGCTGCTTGCGCTCGTCGGGGGCGTGGCGCTCGGCACCGCGGCGGCATTGAGGCAGAACAGCACGCTCGATTTCGCCATCATGTCGCTTGCCACCGTCGGCACGACCGTTCCCAATTTCGTCGTTGGCCCGGTCCTGACGCTTGTCTTCGCCATCCTCCTGTCGCTGCTGCCTGCCGGCGGCTGGGGCGATGGATCGCTGTCCTACCTGCTCCTGCCGATGATCGCGCTGGCGCTGCCGCAATTGGCCGTCTTCGCCCGCCTCACCCGCGGCTCGATGATCGAGGCGCTGCATGCCGACCATATCCGCACCGCCCGCGCCTATGGCCTGCCGGCGCGTATCGTCGTCATCACCCATGCGATGCGGGGCGCGATGCTGCCGGTCGTGTCCTATCTTGCGCCCTGCGCTGCCGCCCTGATGACGGGTTCGGCCGTGGTGGAGACCATCTTCACCATTCCCGGCGTCGGCCGCTACTTCGTGCTCGGCGCGCTGAATCGCGACTACACGCTGGTCATGGGCACGGTCGTGCTGATCGCCATCTTCGTCATCGTTTTCAATCTTCTGGTCGATCTTCTCTACGGCCTGCTCGATCCGAGGGTCCGTCATGACTGATATCGTCAACAATCCCGGCACCGATCCGGCAGCGGCGCTGCCTGAAACCAGGAGCCGCAGCCTCTTCCAGCTGGCCGCCCTCCGCTTCCGCCGCAACAAGGCCGCGATGGCGGGCTGCGTGGTGATGCTTCTGATCGCGCTTTTCTCCTTCCTCGGCCCGCTCTTCGTCCCCCACCGCTACGATCAGGTCTACTCGTCCTATGTCACGGTGCCGCCGAGCCTCCAGCCAAGACCGGATGAAGCATCGCTGGAAGACGCCATGCGCGGCGTCGCGACCCGCGCCCGCGTCAACCTCGACGAGTTCAACGTCGAGGGCCAGACCTTCAAGGCGACGATCAGCGCCGCGGAGCCGATCGATGCCCGCGCGACACGGTACTTCGACCGGGCAAACGAGTTCGACGACACCAAGGTCGTCGCCACCGAGAACGATGGTCGCCTGCTGAAGGTCGAGGGCTCGGTCAGCCGCGAATATTTCTTCTTCGGCACCGATCCCAACGGCCGAGACATGCTGGCCCGCGTCATGCTCGGCGGCCAGATCTCGATCGCTGTTGGCCTGCTTGCAAGTCTCGTGTCACTCGGCATCGGCGTCGTCTACGGCGCGACGTCGGGTTATCTCGGCGGTCGCGTCGACAACGTCATGATGCGTTTCGTCGAGATTCTGTATTCGCTGCCATTCGTCTTTCTCGTCGTCGTGCTGGTCGTTTTCTTCGGCCGCTCCTTCATCCTGATCTTCCTCGTCATCGGCGCGGTGGAATGGCTGGACATGGCCCGCATCGTGCGCGGCCAGACGCTTGCCCTGAAACGGCGCGAATTCGTCGGCGCCGCCCAGGCGCTGGGATTGACCGACTGGCAGATCATCCGTCGCCACATCATCCCGAACACGATCGGCCCGGTCATCGTCTTCGTCACCGTCTTGGTGCCGAAGGTGATCCTGCTCGAGAGCTTCCTGTCCTTCCTCGGCCTCGGCGTCCAGGCGCCGCTGACGAGCTGGGGCGCGCTGATCTCGGAAGGCGCCAACAACATCCAGTCGGCCCCCTGGCTGCTGATCTTTCCGTCCATCTTCTTCGTGGCAACGCTGTTCTCGCTGAACTTCATCGGCGACGGCCTGCGTGACGCGCTCGATCCGAAGGACCGCTGACATGGCCGAGACCAAACAGAACATCCTCTCCATCCGCGATCTCAAGGTCGACTTCGCAACGCCGGATGGCACCATCAACGCGGTCAAGGGCATCGGCTTCGACATCAAGGCAGGTGAGACGATCGCGGTTGTCGGCGAAAGCGGTTCCGGCAAGAGCCAGACGATGATGGGCATCATGGGCCTTCTCGCCAAGAACGGCATGGTGACCGGCTCGGCGAAATATCGCGGCCTGGAACTCGTCGGCCTGCCGCGACACGAGCTGAACGCCGTGCGTGGCGCCAAGATCACCATGATCTTCCAGGAGCCGATGACGTCGCTCGACCCGCTCTACACGATCGGCCGGCAGGTCGCCGAACCGATCGTCTACCACCGGGGCGGCACCTACAGGCAGGCCCGCAGGCGGGTGCTGGAGCTACTGGAACTGGTCGGCATTCCCGATCCCGCCCGCCGCATCGACAGCTATCCGCACGAACTGTCCGGTGGCCAGCGCCAGCGCGTGATGATCGCCATGGCGCTCGCCAACGAGCCGGACGTATTGATCGCCGACGAGCCGACGACCGCGCTCGACGTGACGATCCAGGCACAGATCCTCACACTCCTGCGTTCCCTGCAGGAACGCTTCGGCATGGCGATCGTGCTGATCACCCACGATCTCGGCATCGTCCGGCATTTTGCCGAACGCGTCGTCGTCATGCGCCGGGGCGAAGTGGTCGAACAGGGCAAGACGAAACAGATCTTCGAAAGCCCGACATCGGCCTATTCGCGCATGCTGATCGATGCCGAGCCCCATGGCCGCAAGGAGCCGCCGGCAGCCGGTACTCCGGTCATCCTGGAGGGCCGCGACGTGACGGTCGATTTCGAGATCGGCAGGGGCTTCCTGTCCAAGGGTCCACGCACATTCCGCGCGGTGGATCGCGTCTCGGTGAAGCTGCACGAGGGGCAGACGATCGGCATCGTCGGCGAAAGCGGCTCGGGCAAGTCGACGCTCGGCCGGGCCTTGCTCAGGCTCGTCCAGAGCGATGGCAGCTACCGCTTCGGCCGGGAGGACATTTCGCGCCACGACCGCAAGAAGATGCGCTCGCTGCGCAAGGAAATGCAGCTTGTCTTCCAGGATCCCTACGGCTCGCTCTCGCCGCGCCAAACGGTCGGCGAGATCATCACCGAGGGACTGCTCGTGCATGAGCCGGCCCTCGGCAAGGCCGAGCGTGACCGCCGCGCCATCGCCGCGCTGCAGGAAGTCGGCCTGGATCCGGCTGCCCGCAACCGCTATCCGCACGAGTTTTCCGGCGGCCAGCGGCAGCGTATCGCGATCGCCCGCGCCATGATCCTTAAGCCCCAGGTGGTGATCCTCGACGAGCCGACATCCGCGCTCGATCGCTCGGTGCAGGGACAGGTCATCGACCTTTTGCGCAAGCTGCAGGCCGACCACAACCTCTCCTATGTCTTCATCAGCCACGACCTGTCGGTGGTGAAGGCGATCTCGGACTATGTGATCGTCATGAAGAATGGCGAGATCGTCGAGCAGGGCGAGACGGACGCGATCTTCGAGGCACCGCGGGCAGACTACACCAAGGCGCTTATCGGCGCTGCCTTCAACGTCTGACTACCGGAACCCTGCCCGTCGCAAAACGTTGATTCTCCGACAGACAGATCGGAGGCAATCATGGTTGAAGACAGACGTGCCCAGGAAAGCATCGAAGGCGGCAGCGGCAAGGACAGGGCTGGAAAGCCCGCCGCGAAAACGCCGGCAGGCGGTCCGCACGCCAAGGAGCACCTGACGGATCACGACAAGACGCCGGGTACCGGATCTCTCCCGGCAAACGGCTCGAAGGACACGGATGCGGGGCCGGAGTGATCCGGCCCTTTCCTTTTGCAGCGCAGCCACGCCAAGTGGTTGCGACGCCATGGCACTTGCCCGCGTCACCCCCTGCGGTTAACACCTGCTGATCGAACAGCGGATGTGATCCATGTCAGGCGAAACCATCACCCTTTACGACGCAATCGGCGGCGACGCGACGATCCGGGCGCTGGTCAAGCGCTTCTACCAGTTGATGGACACGCTGCCGGAAGCGGCGCGTTGCCGTGCGATCCACCCGCCAAGCCTTCAAGGCAGCGAGGACAAGCTTTACGATTATCTCACCGGCTATCTCGGCGGACCGCCGGTCTATGTCGAGAAATATGGCCATCCGCGCCTTCGTTCTCGCCATTTCGGCGCCGAGATCGGGCCGCAGGAGCGGGACGAATGGTTCCTTTGCTTCCGCCGCGCCATGGAAGAGACGATCGAGAACCCGAAGCTTCGGGACATCATCTGGCCGCCGATCGAACGCCTTGGCTTCCACATGCAGAACAAGGAATAGCGTCTTGGAAAGACTCGCCAAATTGCGGCCGTTGATTCTGTTTGTGAGCGGCCTGATGGGCCTTGCAGGCGTGGCCCTTGCCGCCGCCGCAAGCCATGGCGGCGACGCCCATCTCCTCGGCTCAGCCTCGACGATGTGCCTGGCGCATGCGCCTGTCCTGCTGGCTCTCTTCATAGCGCATGGAAGCTTCAGGGCGGCGACGCTCGCAGGACTCGTGCTCGGCCTCGGCACGATCATCTTTGCCGGCGACCTCGTGTCCCGGCATTTTCTCGGAGATCGGCTGTTTCCGTTCGCAGCCCCCGCTGGCGGCATGCTGATGATGCTTGGCTGGCTCGCCGTCGCCGCGGGTGCGCTATTCACCCATCGCCGCGCCTGAGAGTGATCTCTCTTACGAGATCCGGCAGGCGTATCCCGCCGCCGGCACCTTCTCCCCGCCGTGACGGGGAGAAGGACCTGAGCCTCACCGCTTCGACCTCTCGCCGCCGGGCAGCACGCGTCCCCTCGCACTAATGGCGCGAACAAGGTCAGGGTAAGGAGTGGAAATACATTACCGCCTGAACGGCAGAATTCTGCCCGCTTCGGACTGGGGAATGGTCGTCGAACCGACCGTCGCATGAGCGGGAAATCTCACGACATTTCCGCTGTGATCATCATTCCGGCCGCGATTGGCCAGGATCTCGTAGAGCTCGGGCACCAGCCCGTCGGCATTCTGTTCGGCGAGCTTGTGCAGGCCTATGAACAGGCTGGCGTCAGGACGCTCTTCTTTCATCATTGCGATCCTTCATCGTCTGAAGCGCACGTTCGAGGCTCGATTTCGAGCCGTTGCGCAGGGGCACGAAGGTGACGCCGAACTTCTTGCAGCCGGTCTTCACCCTCAGACACGCATCGTGGCTAATACAGTCGATGGGGCAGAAGACGCAGTCGACGGAAGGCAGGACCGTATCGATGCGGGAAACCGCCTCGCGAAGGCCGCCGTCGTGATGGATCAGCTCGGCGCCGTGGCGGCTGGCAATGGCACGAAGATGGGCGACTTGGCAGTCGCGCCCGCCGACATAAAGGAAGCTGCGAATGTCGATCGCATCACGCTCCATCTTCACCTGCTGACCTGCGGCCTGCTCGGCCGCACCGCTGCCGCCGTTCTTGCGCTTGTTCTTCTTCGCCATGCCGCTCCTCACCAGACCGATTCATTTCGCTGGAACCTGTTGTGAGCGGCACCTTAGATAAGTTGACTGTTCGAGTAAAGATTAAACTCGACTCTTTTTATCAAGAAAGAATGGGCGGCTTTCGAAGTGGTCCTCAGACCCATGGTCTGGCCAAGGCGAACAGGGCCGAAGCCCTTGGATCAGCGTGTTGCCTCGATGGAAATAAGCCTGATCCCGACAAGATTGTCGCGATCATCGGCGATGATCTCGCCGTAACCGATCACCTGGCCGTTGACCTGAAGCTGGACGGGATCGCCGAAATGGCTGTCCAGCCTGAATTGCGCGCCCTCGCCCGCGGCCATCAACTGGGCGACCGATACTTTCGTCTTGCCGATCACGGCCTGGATTTCCACGGGGATGTCACTCACACGACGACGCGACGTATCCGGTCGTTGAGCCACATTCACGACCTCTTCGGAGGGAAATTCGGGCAGGTTGAGGGCCGGCTTATCGATGGCCGCTGGGTCGCTCATGATGTTTACCTTTGAAATGCATTTGAATCAGTCAGCACGGCAAAAATAAACCAACGGCCAGCCGGCTTCGCCTTCGACGAAAGCCGAGGCTTAACGGATCGTAAACATCCACAGATGGGACGGCCCGGCAGCATCAAGGTGACACACTGTCACGAATGCGGTCAGCCGCGGCGGTGATTCTGCGTCATGCGCGCCTGGATGACGGGAGGGCACAGGCCACGCATCCGTTTCAGAGTCGCGAGCGGCAGGCCGATCTTGGCAAGCGTTTCGATGAAGAACGTGTCTTCCGGCCGGGAGAAGGACACGACCATCTCCGCCTTGAGCACATTGATCTTGGCGCAGGTGAAGAAGATCTCGTTCTCGCCGAGGCAGAGGTAGAAATGGTCGGGAAGGAAGTCGATCGCGCTCGACTGGATGGTCGCGCCATTCTCGTGCAGGCCGACGATCCGCACCTGGATGCTCGCGAACGATTTCACCCCCGCCGTCGGATAGACGGCGCGCGCAACCAGATTGGCCTTGCGAAGGCGGATCTGCGGGTTGTCGTTGGCTCCGTAAAACTGAGCCAGATAGTGGCGGGATTTCCCGTTCTGCAAAATGGCCGGCCTGAAAATTGATGGTTAAAGCAATGTTAATTCCCTAACCCCATCGGCGAAGATGTTCAATTATCAGATTTAAGGATGCTGTGGAGAAAGACAGCCGGGCGGCCTGATCCCAATGGCATCTGCAATATTTTTACCAATTGATAAAATTTCCGCCCGTGGTACCCTTCCCTCAATAGTTGTCCATGACCATAGAATGAGGGAACTCGGATGGAACGACTGGGAAGCGGGATAGAGGCCGGGCGCCTCTCGTCCAACGAATACGCATCGAATTTTTCCGACCTTCACCCGCGCCTCGGGCATCATGAGGCGCTGGTGGCAAGCGACCGCTGCTACTTCTGTTATGACGCGCCGTGCATGACGGCCTGTCCCACCGCCATCGATATCCCGATGTTCATCCGGCAGATATCGACTGGCAATCCTCTCGGATCGGCAAAAACCATCTTCGACCAGAACATTCTGGGCGGCATGTGCGCCCGGGTCTGTCCCACCGAAACGCTCTGCGAGGACGCCTGCGTCCGCAACACGGCCGAGGAACGCCCGGTCGAGATCGGCAGGCTGCAACGTTATGCCACCGACATCGCCATGGAGACCGGCCGCCAGTTCTATGCCCGCAAGGCATCGAGTGGGAAGACGATCGCCGTGGTCGGCGCCGGACCTGCAGGACTTGCCGCCGCGCACCGGCTGGCCGTCAACGGCCACGAGGTCACCATTCTCGAAGCGCGTGAGAAATCCGGTGGGCTCAACGAATATGGCATCGCCACCTACAAGGCGGTCGACGACTTTGCCCAGCGGGAGGTGGACTATGTCACCGCAATCGGCGGCATCACCATCGAACACGGCAAGGCGCTCGGCCGCGATTTCTCCCTGTCGGACCTGACCGCCCGATATGACGCCGTCTTCCTTGGTATGGGCCTTGCCGGCGTCAACGGCCTCGGTGTCGAGGGCGAAAACCTGTCCGGCGTCGACGACGCGGTCGATTTCATCGCAGCGCTTCGGCAGGCAAAAGACAAGGCGGCGATCCCGATCGGCCGCCGCGTTATCGTCATCGGCGGCGGCATGACGGCGATCGATGCCGCGGTCCAGGCAAAGCTGCTCGGCGCCGAGGAAGTGACGATCTGTTACCGCCGCGGCAAGGAAAACATGAACGCCTCGACCTGGGAGCAGGATCTCGCGTCATCCAAGGGCGTCATCATCCGCCACTGGCTTCAGCCGAAATCGATCATCGGCAAGGACGGCCCCAATGGCGCTCATGTCGCCGGCATCGAGGTCGAATATATGGCGATGAAGGACGGCAGGCTGACCGGCACCGGCGAGACTGGCATTCTGGCAGCCGACCAGATCTTCAAAGCGATCGGCCAGACCTTCGAGGCTTCCGGCCTCGGCGCCCTGCAGTTTGACAAGGGCAAGATTGCGGTCGATGCGGAAGGACATACCTCGATCGAAAATGTCTGGGCCGGCGGAGACTGTATCAGTCGCGGTGAGGATCTGACGGTATCGGCCGTCGCGCAGGGGCGCGACGCCGCCGAAAGCATCAACCGCATGCTTGCCGCCGGGCTCAAGCCCGCCAGTGCAGTAGCCTGAGGGGAGACGTGAACCATGGCTGATATCCGCAACAATTTCGTCGGCATCAAATCCCCCAATCCCTTCTGGCTCGCCTCGGCACCGCCGACCGACAAGGCCTATAATGTCGAGCGCGCCTTCAAGGCCGGCTGGGGCGGCGTCGTGTGGAAGACGCTCGGCGAACAGGGACCTCCCGTCGTCAACGTCAACGGCCCGCGCTACGGCGCGATCTGGGGTGCCGACCGCCGCCTGCTTGGCCTCAACAATATCGAGCTGATTACCGACCGCGATCTCTACACCAACCTCGTCGAGATGAAGCAGGTGAAGAAGAACTGGCCGGACCGGGCGATCGTCGCCTCGATCATGGTCCCTTGCGAGGAAGAGGCCTGGAAGGCGATCCTGCCGCTGGTCGAGGAAACCGAGGTAGACGGCATCGAACTGAATTTCGGCTGTCCGCACGGCATGTCGGAACGCGGCATGGGCTCGGCCGTCGGCCAGGTGCCGGAATATATCGAGATGGTCGTGCGCTGGTGCAAGCAATATACCCGCATGCCGGTCATCACCAAGCTGACGCCCAACATCACCGACATAAGGCACCCTGCCCGCGCCGCAAAACGCGGCGGCACCGATGCCGTATCGCTGATCAACACGATCTCCTCGATCGTCTCCGTCGATCTCGACAGCTTTTCGCCCAATCCCTCGATCGACGGCAAGGGTAGTCACGGCGGCTATTGCGGCCCGGCGGTCAAGCCGATCGCGCTCAACATGGTGGCCGAGATCGCCCGCGATCCGGAAACCCATGGTCTGCCGATCTCCGGCATCGGCGGGGTGACGACCTGGCGCGACGCCGCCGAGTTCCTGGCGCTCGGCGCCGGCAACGTGCAGGTCTGCACCGCGGCGATGACCTACGGCTTCAAGATCGTTCAGGAAATGATTTCGGGCCTCTCCGCCTGGATGGATTCGAAGGGCCACCTGACGCTGGACGACATTACCGGCCGCGCCGTGCAGAACGTCACCGACTGGCAGTATCTCAACCTGAATTACATCGCCAAGGCGCATATCGATCAGGACGCCTGCATCAAATGCGGCCGCTGCCACATCGCGTGCGAGGACACGTCCCACCAGGCGATCACGGCATTTGTCGATGGCGTCAGGCATTTCGAGGTGAAGGAGGAGGACTGCGTCGGCTGCAATCTCTGCGTCAACGTCTGTCCGGTGGAGAACTGCATCACGATGGAGGCCCTGCCCCCAGGCAGCCTCGACCAACGAACCGGCCGCACCGTCTATCCGAATTATGCCAACTGGACGACCCATCCAAACAATCCGATGGCACGGCAGGCGGCGGAATAGTCATCGCGGCGAAAAGCCGGGCGCTTCTACGCCCCGAAAGACTTTCGGTAGGCGCTCGGGCTCGTCCCGAGCCGCTTGCGGAAATGGTGGCGCATCGTGGCAAGCGTGCCGAAGCCGCAGGCGACCGCGATATCATCCAGCGATGCTGTCAACTGCTTCTCGAGCAGGTCGCGGGCGTGCCGCAGTCTTTCATTCAGCAGCCATTCGCCGACGCTGTCGCCGGTCGCCGCCTCGAAGCGGCGCTGAAAGGTGCGCATGCTCATGCCGGCGCGGGCGGCCAGCATGCGGATGGACTGTTCCTCCGACAGCCGTTCGCGCATCCATTCGATCAGCGGGCCGAGCCTCAGCCCTTCCCTTTCCTCCGGCACGGGTGCCGCAATGAACTGCGCCTGCCCGCCCTCCCGATGCGGTGGCACGACAAGGCGGCGGGCGACGCTGTTCGCCGCCTCGACTCCGAAATCGCCGCGCACCACATGCAGGCAGAGATCGATGCCGGCGGCACTTCCTGCGGCCGTCAGCGTGTTGCCTTCGTCCATGTAGAGAACGGCGGCATCGAAGGCCGTCTCCGGATAACGTTCGGCGAGCGCATCGACATAACGCCAATGGGTCGTGGCCTTGCGGCCGTCGAGCAGGCCTGCAGCGGCGAGCACCGCGACGCCCGAGCAGAGCGACATGACCCGTGCACCACGCCGATGGGCCGCCCGCAACGCCTCAACCAGCGGCGCGGGAACCGGCGCACCGATGCCGCGCCAGCCCGGCACGACGATCAGGTCAGCCTCGTTCAGCAGCTCCAGCCCAGTATCGACGGATACCGTCAGTCCGCCGGCAGCCCTGAGCGGCCCCGGCTCGATGCCGGCGACGGAGAAGCGATACCAGCCTTCCCCCATTTCCGGCCGGGGCAGACCGAACACCTCGTAGGCGATGCCGAATTCGAAGGTGCAGAGCCCGTCATAGGCAAGCGCCACCACATGCGGACCGGAGGCTTGATGAATAGATGATTTTGGCATGATCTTCACGCTGCCAGTCATAATGGCCAATTTCTCTCACCGGTAGCATCGGCGATGATCGGCGGCAACAGCAACCGAAGAACCACAGGATCAGCCAATGCCAAGCCCCGTTTCAGACTTCCCCGCCGCCGCTCCGGAGGACGCCGCCGAACATTTTGCACGGAAGCTCGCCTTCGAAGCCGACTGTTGGGATGTGCACGCCTCCTTCGCCGGCGGCAAGGTGGATTTCGTTCTGCTCGATGTCCGCTCACCGACGCTGTTTGCTCAATCCCATGTGCCGGGCGCGGTCAGCCTGCCGCACGGCAAGATGACCGCCCATCGCATGTCCGAATGGCCGGCAGATACGTTTTTCGTCGTCTATTGCGCCGGCCCGCATTGCAACGGGGCTGACAAGGCAGCACTTCGCCTCGCCCGTCTCGGCCTCTCGGTAAAGATCATGATCGGCGGCATGACGGGTTGGGCGGATGAAGGTTTCAGCTTCGAAGCGGAAGCTGCCGCCGCCTGAAATCATCCCGATCGCCAGGCATTCTCCATCTGCCGCCACAAGAATAGTTTGCAACCCAACAATGTTGCATTGCAGCAAAAATTACCGACACTTCGCCTCCTGATAGCGAAGTGCCGGACTTCAAAAGAGTTTTAGCGTGATCTTTTTCGAGCATTTGCTCACCGCTGAAAATAATGATCGAAAAAAACAGAAAAATTTCGCAATCGACCAAAGAACAAACAAGTAGTCGCAAGACATCTTAACCCGCAATTAGTGTAATCATGGCAAGACGTTAGCGAGGCATCCTGACGCGAACCATAAGAACGCGCCACGAGCTGTTGTGTTGGGCAAACTGAGTGGTGTGAACTATGGCATTTCGAGACATGGCCATTTCGAAGAAACTCGGCCTCGTCACCGTCGTGATGGGTCTTTCTTCTCTGATTATCGCAGGCATTGCAGGAACCGGCCTTTATGGCCTGCAGAAGGCCATGATTTCCGTCGGCGCCCGCGAGGAGGTTGCCCGCGAGGCGATGGACCTGCGCGTCGACATCATCGCCATCAGCCGCATGACCTACCAGCTGGCGGCGGCACCGGATAAAGCGAAGGATTTCCGCGCCGATGCCGAAAAGCGCTCGAGCGAAATGCTCGCCCGCCTGCCGAAGATCGAATCCACTGCAGATGCGACCGAAAAGGATCAGCTGAAGACGATCCGCGGCGCACTCGACAGCTATTTCGGCGCGATCCGCAGCATGGTCGACACCGCCGAGAAGAACCCGGCCGATGCGGCTGCGATTTCCGCAGCACTCAAGACAACGCTTGACGGCCAGAAGGTCGTGACCGACACGGTCAAGGTCTACAGCACCTATTCCGGCAAGTCGCTGGCCGACGCCCGCGCCGCGGCCGTCGCCTCCTCCAGCACCGCGATGCTGATTTCGGCTGTCTCCGCTGTTGTCTTCATCATCATCGGTGCAGCGATCAGCACGATGGTCTCCCGCCGCGGTATCGTTCGCCCGATCCGCTCGCTGACCCAGGCCATGACCCGCCTTGCGAATGGCGAGATGAACAACCTCGAGATCGATGCCGCCCGCAAGGACGAGATCGGCGAGATGGCCCGTGCGGTCGAAGTCTTCCGCACCAATGCGCTCGCCATGGATGAACTGAAGGCCCAGGAAGCCGCCCTGCACCGCAGCAGCAGCGACCTGCAGTCGAGCATCTCTGCCGTGGTCGCCTCCGCCGTCGCCGGCGACTTCTCCGGCCGGATCAGCAAGGACTACCAGAACGAGGACCTCAACCGCTTCGCATCGGGCGTCAATGAACTGGTCGAGAGCGTCGATGACGCCGTCACCGAGGTTCGCCGCGTCATCGCAGCGCTTGCAGACGCCGACCTGACCCAGAGCATGGAAGGCCACTTCCAGGGCGCATTCGCCGAACTGCAGGTCAACGTCAACAACACGATGGTCCGCCTGCGCGGCACCATGCACAATGTTCGCGGCGCCGCCAGCACGATCAACAACAACTCGGCCGAACTGTCGTCCGCCGCAAACGATCTGTCGAAGCGTACCGAACAGCAGGCCGCGGCCCTCGAAGAGACCGCAGCAGCGCTCGACGAGATCACCGCGACCGTCCGCGCCGCCTCGGCCCGTGCGACCGAAGCCCGCGATATGGTCCACGAGACCAAGCAGAGCGCGGCGAAGTCGGGTGAGATCGTCCGCTCGGCCGTCACCGCCATGGGCCGCATCGAAGAATCTTCGACCAAGATCAGCCAGATCATCGGCGTGATTGACGAGATTGCGTTCCAGACCAACCTCCTGGCGCTCAACGCCGGCGTCGAGGCTGCCCGCGCTGGCGAAGCAGGCCGCGGCTTCGCCGTCGTCGCCCAGGAAGTCCGCGAACTGGCACAGCGTTCTGCGAACGCCGCAAAGGAGATAAAGACGCTGATCAGCGCTTCGGCTGCGGAAGTCGAAGGCGGCGTCTCGCTCGTCCGCTCCACCGGCAGCGCGCTGGTCGAGATCGAAGGCCTCGTAAACCGGGTCAACGAACACGTCGAATCCATCGCCACTGCTGCCCGCGAACAGGCAACGGCGCTGGCCGAGATCAACTCCTCGGTCAACCACATGGACCAGATGACCCAGAAAAACGCCGCGATGGTGGAAGAAACCACCGCCGCCAGCGAGACACTGGCCGACGAAAGCCGACAGCTGCAGCAGATCCTGAGCAACTTCAAGCTGGATGCCGGCAGCGAACTCGGCGCCATGGGCCGCCGGATGCGCAACGCCGCCTGATCGGCGACATTCAACGATCGAAATCAAAAGGCCCGGACGCCATGCGCCCGGGCTTTTTCTTTGTGAGAAATACCGCCCGAGCAGTATCCCGGTTGAATTTCAGGCCTGATGCCCTGCGAGGTTGCCTCGCAGCGAAGACGATGGTCTTATTGGTCGCAAACTGAAACCTGCCTTTTTTGCCGATTTTCGAAGCGATAGAGACATGTCGATTTCAGATGCCATTTACCGCCCGTTCGAGACGCTAATCCGACCGCTGGATATCCCTTACCGGCCGCTGCCCTCCAGAGGCCCGGTCGCGGTGCTCATGCATTTCATCTCGATGTTCCGCGGAGTTCTAATCGCGCTTGCACTTGCCTCGATCGCCATGGAGGCGATCAATCTGACCATCGTCTGGGGGCTTTCCGTCGTCGTTGACGGGGTCAGCCAGCAAGGCGCCGCGGCCTTCCTGAAAAGCGAGCAGCGGCTGTTGGCGTTTCTGGGCCTGCTCCTGTTTCCCGGCCTGCCGGTCGCCTCGTTCTTGCTGAACACTCTTCAATCCCACACGCTAAGCGTTGCTATGCCGGCGGCGATCCAGTGGCAGGGCCATAAGGCAGTGGAGAGGCAGGACATCGCATTCTTCCACGATCTCTTTGCCGGACAGGTTGTCTCGCGGCTTTCGCAGGTCGCATCCGCCGTGCAGCAGCAGATCATTGCCGCGTTCCAGACGATACCGCGCTTCATTCTGTCCATGGCGGGGTCCGTGGTGCTGCTCAGCGCGCTCGCTTGGCAATTGGCGCTCCCTGTCGTCGTCTGGATCCTGCTCAACGTCGCTCTTGCGGTGAAGATGGCCCCCATCTTCACCGAGCGCTCCCGCCGCACGGCCAAACAACGCAGCCTGATAGCCGGCACCGTCAACGACCTTTACGGCAACATGCAGATGATCAAGCAGTTTGCGGCTGAAGACAGCGAGGCAGGTGCAATCCGCCGTGTCCTTCAAAATTCGGTCGATACCCAGCACAGCGAGCAACGAATCTACCGGACGTCGGAACTCATCGTGGTCGCCCTCAATACCGGCCTCTGGCTCACCATCCTTTGGATCGGGCTCACCGGCCTGGTCGAAGGCTTCATATCCGTCGGCGAGTTCGTGGCAGCAGTCTACGTTCTGCAGCGGCTGTCAGCACACACTTTCACCTTTCTCCAGATGGGCCAGCAGATCTTCCAGGCCATCGGCACGATCAGGGACGCCATGCCGGTGATGACGACACCGCCGACCATCACCGATCGGCCGGGAGCCGGAGAGCTTGCGGTCACGGACGGAGAGATCCGCGTCCAGAACGTCACCTTCGCCTACCGGGCGGAAAAACGAGTGGTCAAGGATCTTTCGCTCGTCATCAAACCCGGAGAAAAAGTCGGCCTTGTCGGCCTGTCGGGTGCAGGAAAGACGACGCTGGTAAGCCTGCTTCTGCGCTTCTACGATCCCGGCAATGGCGCCATCTTGATCGATGGTCAGGACATAAAAAACGTTACGCAGGCAAGTCTGCGACAAAGTATCGGCGTTATCGCACAGGATGTCGCCCTTCTCCATCGCTCGGTCGGCGACAATATCCGCTACGGCCGCCCCGAAGCGACACGGCAGGAAATCGAGGATGCAGCAAAGACTGCCAGTGCCGACGCGTTCATTGCCGAACTGAAGGATGCAGAAGGCCGCACGGGCTACGAAGCCTTTGTCGGCGATCGTGGCATCAAACTGTCCGGCGGCCAGAGACAGCGCATCGCCATCGCACGCGTCCTGCTGAAAAACGCGCCTATCCTGGTTCTGGACGAGGCGACATCCTCCCTAGACAGCGAGTCAGAAGCCGCAATCCAGGACCGGCTCGATTTCGTCATGGAGGGAAAAACGGTCATTGCGATTGCCCATCGCTTGTCCACCATTGCCAAGATGGATCGCATTCTGGTGCTCGATAAGGGACGGGTCATCGAGGAGGGAACGCCCGCAGACCTGATCGAGAGCGACGGCCTTTTTGCCCGCCTATGGAAACGCCAGACTGGTGGCTTCATTGCGGAAGATGCATGATCGGCCGGACGGTTTCGAAAGCCATCCGCTCACCCTTTCCCCAGCATCCCCAGCATGGCCCCAAGCGCCCGCGTGACATGCCGCTCACCGTGACGTAGCGTCGAGAAGGCGCGCGACGGCATCTCGAAATTGGCCACATGCAGCGCACCGGCCAGCGAATGGAATTCGGTCGCCCGGCTGGAGAGCACCGTAGCCGACAGCCCCGCCTCGACAGCCGCGATCGCCGCCTCGTTCGACGGCATTTCCAGCACCACTGATAGCGCCTGCGGGTCGATATCAAGGCTCGTCAGATGTGCCTCGAAAGCCGAACGCGTACCGGAGCCCTTTTCTCGCATGATCCAGGATGTTTCCAGAAGATCATCGGCCGTGAGCTCTCTCCCGTCCGCCCAAGGGTGGCGACTGCCGACCACGAGGACGAGCCGATCTCGCGCCACCAGCGAACGCCGAAGCTCCGGCATCGCGATCTCGCCCTCCACCACCGCAAGCTCGGCCGCGCCGGCAAGCACCGCCTCCGCAGCACTCTGGGTATTGCCGACGGTGAGCCGCAGATCGACGCGCGGAAAACGTTCGTGATAGCCGACCAGCCTTGACGGCAGCCAGTAGCTCGCCACCGTCTGGCTGGCATGGATGCGCAGCACGCCGGCGGCAGAACCGCCGAGATCGGCGAGCGCCAGCTCCGCCGCCTTCGCCCGCTCCAGCACGCCCTGCGCCTCGTCGACGAACAACCTGCCGGCTTCCGTCAGCGCGATGCGCCGACCGACCCTGTCGAACAGGATCACGCCGTGGCGCGCCTCAAGCGCCGAGATCGCCGCACTGACAGCCGATTGCGTCAGATTGAGCGCTTCCGCCGCCTGCGTCACATGCTCGCGCGCCGCGACTTCCAGAAATATCCTGAGCTGGTCGAGTGTCATTGCGCCATCATTCGATTTTAGCGAACGATATCACAAAACTTATCAATTGGATTTGTTCTTTTGCTGAGAGGAGAATGATTTTCGACAAAGTTCGAATATTTTGGAAATTTCATGAGGCCGAGCACAACAGCCCTAGAACGCGGAACCAGTTCGCTGGCGACCCTGCCGCCGCTTCTGCCTGGCATCCTGTTGACGGCAGCGATCGCTGCGATCGCGATTGCCATTCGATCGCTAACCGGCTGGACGGCTCTCAGCCCGCTGATCCTGTCCATCATCATCGGCATGCTGATCCGCAACACGCTGAGCCTCCCGGCGGCAATCGAACCCGGTATCGGCTTTTCGCTGAAACGCATCCTTCGCTTCGGCATCACCCTGCTCGGCCTGCAGGTAACGGTAGCGCAGATCCTGTCGCTCGGCGGCGCGGCACTTGTCATGGTCGCACTTACGCTCGCAGCCTCCTTCCTCGCCATCAGGCTTGCCGGCCGCGCACTCGGCGTCGACAGCCAGCTGACGGATTTGATCGCCGCCGGAACCTCGGTCTGCGGTGCATCCGCGGTGATCGCGGCAAACACCGTCGTGCGCGGCAAGCAGGAACATGTCGCCTATGCCGTCGCCTGCGTTACGCTTTTCGGCTCCATCTCGATGCTGGCCTACCCGTTGCTGGCGTCCCCGCTGGGGCTCGACGAGCGCGCCTACGGCCTGTGGTCCGGCGCCACGATCCACGAAGTGGCCCAGGTCGTCGCCGCCTCTTTTCAGGCTGGTGATGTCGCGGGTCAGTTCGGCACGATTTCGAAACTCGCCCGCGTCGTGCTGCTGGCACCGCTCGTCATGACGCTGGCACTTGCCCTGCGTTCAGGCGCAAACGGCAAGGGACAGTCGGGCGGCGTTCCGATGCCTTGGTTCGTGCTGGGTTTCATTGCCATGATGGCAGTCAACAGCGTGGTCGACATTCCCACCGAGGCCAGCAAGAGCATCGTCATGCTGACCAACTTCTTGCTCTCCATGGCACTCGGTGCGATGGGCCTGCAGGCCAATATCGCCAAACTGAAGGCAGAGGGATGGCGACCACTGGCGCTCGGCGCCTTCGGCTGGGTTTTCATCGCCGCCTTCGGCTTCGTGATGCTCAAACTTTTCGGATTTTGACTTCGGGAGACCACGGCCGCACCCGCTTGAAGCGGTGCGGCCGGCCTACGCGTCACTCAGCAGGGCTTTGGGCGTTCCGGCTCCCGTTCCTCTTCGCGAACCGCCTCGTCATGATACCAGCAGGTATCGACGACCGAGAACACGATGTCTCCCATACCGAGAGGGGTCGTCAGGCCATTGTCGAGACGACGCCGCGGATTGACCGGAAACTGGTAGATCTTTGCTGTTTCACGATGGATGCCTGCCATCCTATCGCCTCCTCACTTCACTGCATCAAACTGACCAAGACTTCATTTTTGCCTATTTTTTATGCTCGATGCATTAATTTACATCATTTGCATATATGTTGCCAGCTAAGATTGAGATCGCGTCGAGTTTCGCTGCAGAAATCTGCGCGTTAAAAGGCCAACAGCATTGGCGCGAGAAAGTTCCGCGGGCCACAGCCAAGTGCCAAAACGCCTGCTTTATCCATGTACGGATGCGATTCAGTCCTGCCGAGCGCGCGCGACCTTGCATTTGTAACATTTTTTTAAAGGCACCTCGCCCGGAGACGGCAAACTGGCACGGCACGTGCTTTTGATAGAGCAAGCCCGGGGTGGCGGCCGCAAGGCAGGCATTCTGGATGGCTCAACCATGAAGATCACGGCCTGAGAGATAAAACATGACCAAGTATAAGCTCGAGTACATCTGGCTCGACGGTTACACCCCCGTCCCGAACCTGCGCGGCAAGACGCAGATCAAGGAATTCGACGCTTTCCCGACGCTCGAGCAGCTGCCGCTCTGGGGCTTCGACGGTTCGTCGACCATGCAGGCCGAAGGCCGCTCCTCGGATTGCGTGCTGAAGCCCGTCGCGATCTACCCGGATCCGGCCCGCACGAACGGTGCTCTCGTCATGTGCGAAGTCATGATGCCGGATGGCGTTACCCCGCATCCGTCCAACAGCCGCGCAACCATCCTCGACGACGAAGATGCATGGTTCGGCTTCGAGCAGGAATACTTCTTCTACGAAGACGGCCGTCC
>NZ_FOKM01000001.1 GCF_900111905.1 Rhizobium sp. NFR07
CGCGCTCTGCGAGTTCGACACACAGTTCGTCCAGGGTCACTTCGCCGTGGAGAGCCACGCGCTCGCGGATCCATTCACTATGGGCCGAGAGCTTGCTGCCAGGCGGATGGCCTTGCCGGGCGGGGCTAAGAGAACCGGATGAACGGTGCAGGATCATCATGTTGTTGACGAACCGAGGCGAAACGCGGAAATGCCGCGCCGCTTCCCGGTTACTGTTGCCTTCATTCACAAACGCAACGACACGCTCACGCAACTCGATCGGATGCGGCTTGCCCATGGCGCTTCTCCTTCCATGGGCAAAGTGAATCACAGATCACACAAAACGGGAATCCCGAATCCGGTTAGCTGCGACACGCTTTAGGCCACTCATCCCGGCGCGCTTCCGAGCAGGATCAGGCGCTGGCGCCTGATCATACCCGTCCAAGATCCCCGTAGCTGTCGTGCAATACCCGGTCGGCAGCACTGAACCTCTCGTGCGCGAAATTATGCTGATGCCAATAGGGATAGATGTAGGGAACCCTGCTTGCGCGATTGAGCTTGTCGAGTTCTCCTGCAGTAAGCTTAAGGTCAACCGCCGCAATGTTGTCGCGGAAGTGCTGCTCGGTCAATCCACCGACGACCAGCGACGAAATCGCGGGTCGCGTCAGCGTCCAGGCGAGTGCGACCTGCGCCGTGGTAGCATTACGAGCTGCGGCAATCTCGCCGAGGACGTCGATAATCGCCCAAAGCTTTTCCCGGTCTCGGATAGGCGGCTCGGACCAGCCGGCAGCCTGACGAGAAACCTTTGGGCTCCGGTCTCTTTCGAATTCACCTGACAGCAGGCCGGCGGCAAGCGGGCTCCAGACGGTCACGCCGATCCCCTGGTCGACCGAAATTGGCAAAAGTTCGTATTCTGCTTCTCGCGCCTCGAGCGTGTAATGGATCTGCTGGGTAACGAAGCGCGGGAGATGCTGCTGGTCGGCGACGGAGAGCGCCTTCATCAGATGCCAGCCGGAATAGTTCGAGCAGCCTATGTAGCGTATCTTGCCGGACTGGATGAGGCTGCTGAGCGCAGACAGCATTTCGTCCAAAGGCGTCAGGCCGTCCCATTCATGCATGTGGTAGATGTCGATGTGATCCGTCTGCAGCCGCTTGAGGCTTCTTTCGCATTCCCGGATGAGGTGGAAACGGGAAACGCCTTCGTCATTTGGTCCGTCGCCGATGCGCATACGCACTTTCGAGGAAATCAGTACGCCGTCGCGTTTGCCTTTTAGCGCTTCGCCCAGAATTTCCTCGGAGCGGCCGAACGAATACATGTTCGCGGTATCGAAGAGGTTTACGCCACCATCGATGCAGACGTCGATAAGCCGCCGGGCATCATCGACACCCTGGCTGGCAACCTTTGCGAAATCGCCCACACCGCCAAATGAAAAAGTCCCCATCGAGATTGCGGAGACCTTCAATCCAGACCTGCCCAGAACACGATATTCCATCATCTCCTCCTACAAAGACTGATCGCATAAGCTCGCCGGGAATGTTCACCGGCGATGGAAATTCCTCACTCCGCCGGCAGCTGCTTCGCAACCCGCAGCCGGGTAGGCGCCGGTCGCGGGACATCCCGCCCGTCACTTGCGCGCAGGACGAGATCGGCTCCCACCAGCATCTTCACCGAAGGCTGGTTTTCCGACGCATTGATGAGATCGTCCAGGATCGTCACCGCGAGATAGCCGATCTTGCGCTTGGAAACCTCGATCGTGGTCAGTGGCGGCTCGGTCGTTGCACTTTGGGGCAGGTTGTCGAAGCCGATAATCGACACGTCTGCCGGAACCTGGACGCCGAATTCCTTCAGTGCCTTCATGAAACCGTATGCAATGATGTCATTGGTGCAGAAATAACAGTCGGCGAGATCGAGGCCGCCTTCCATCAACATACGGGTGTCCTCGTAAGCGCCCTCATGCGTGGACTCGATGGACAGCACATCGTCTTCGCGCACCTTCAGGCCAAGCCGCGCCATATTCTTGAAGAACGCGTCCTGCCGGAGCCGGAAATTCGTCGTATCGACATGACTTGCCACGAAGCCGATCCGCTCGAAGCCGTGAGCCCGGAAACGCGAAAGTACCTTGTAGACCGCATCCTCGTTATTCATGTCGACGAAATTGGCGTCGACGACATCGTAAAACGTGTCGATGAACACGGTCGGAAAGCCGACGCCCTGAATGAGCCGGATGTCGTCCTCTGTCAGCTCGGTGCCGAGTGCGATCACGCCGCGGATCGGCGCGCCGGTCAGCGATTCCGCTATCGCACTGATCGACTGCCCTTCAAAGCTGACGACTTCTAGCGTGTAGTTGCGTCGGATCGCCTCCGCCGACATGCCGTCGATATAATCCGAGATGAACACGCTGTGATCGCGGTTCACCGTATGGCCATGCTTGGAAATCTTGAGAAAGCGAAGCGTCTCGCTTCCGCCTTCACCGCTGCCTTTGGCGCTGCGAGGTACATAGTTCAGCCGTGCGACCGCCTCGAGAACGCGGGTCCGGGTCACGCCGGAAATATCACCCTTGCCGTTCAGCACGAGCGAAACGGTTGCCGGAGAGACGCCGGCAGCGCCCGCTATATCCCGGATAGTCAGCTTCTTTGTCGTCTTCATAAGCCCTGAGGACCTCTAAATCGGTTCAAACACGCAGATGTGTTTAGTAAACGGTCCAGTCGCCCAATTGAGCGTTATGCCAATTCAAACGCGCGTGCAACCGCAAAAAATAACCAAAAAGCGCTTGCTAAGCGAAAATTGCTTTGGTAGCCATTTAGTAAAGCTCGCGCTTGTTTACTAAACATGGGGAGGAGACCATGCACAAAACCGGCGAGCAGCTGATCATGCTTGTCGTGATCAACTGCATACTGCTTGTGGCCGGCGCAGCCATTTCAGGCGGCACGTTTCTTTCCGTTTTCAATCTGCAGTCCATGGCGAGCCAGGTGCCGGAAATCGGTCTTCTCGCAATCGGCGTGATGCTGGCAATGTGCGCCGGAAATGGCGGCATCGATCTCTCCGGCATCGCCCTCGCGAACCTGTCGGGCGTCCTGTCGGCCGTCGTTCTTTCGTCCTTCCTGTCGAGCGCCGATAGCGAGATGGCCTTCAGCCTTGCCTTCATGGCGATGACCGTCGGCGTCGGCCTTGTCGGTGGCATGATCAACGGCCTGCTGATCTCCAAGCTGAACATCACGCCCATTCTTTGCACCCTGGGCACGCAGATGGCCTTCATGGGGCTTGCCGTCGTCGTCTCAGGCGGCAAGGCCGTTACTGTCGGCAGCCCGGATCTGTTGTCGCGCATCGGCAACGACATGTTTCTCGAGGTGCCGATCAGCTTCCTGATATTTGCTGTTGTCGCCGGGTTGATCGCAGCCGTGCTGAAGTTCACGCCCTATGGTCTATGGCTGATGCTGATGGGCACGAACCCGAAAGCCGCCGTCTATGCCGGCTTTCCGCGTACCGGCATCATCGTCAGCACCTACGCGCTCAGCGGCGCGCTGTCCGGCCTTGCCGGCATGATCATTGCCGCTCGCAACGTCAACGTGAAGTTCGACTACGGCAGCTCCTACCTTCTGATCGCGATCCTGATCGTCGTCATGGCCGGAGTGAAACCGGAGGGAGGTTATGGCCGGGTTATCTGCGTGGTCCTAAGCGCGCTTGCGCTGCAGCTGATGTCCAGCCTGCTCAATTTCGGCGGCCTGTCCAATTTCGTGCGCGACTTCGCCTGGGGCCTGCTGCTGCTGACCTTCCTTGCTGTCGGCCGCTACGACGTCGTCGGCTTCCTGATGCCTTTCAAAGGTCAATCCAATTCTTCGGCGCCAAACCCTCGAGCACCGAAGCCAAACAATTGAGGGAACTCGTGGAGGAGAAAATGAAAGCAGTATCGAAACGTATTCTCGTCGGTGGCGTTGCAGTCGCCGCCCTTCTCTCAGGCACTGTCGGAACGCTGATGGCTCAGGAGAAGCCAGTCATCGCAACGGTCGTCAAGATCAGCGGCATTCCGTGGTTCGACCGTATGAACACCGGCGTCGAGGCCTATCAGAAGGCCAATCCGGATGTCGTCGCCACACAGAGCGGCCCGGCAACCGCCGATGCTGCACAGCAGTTGCAGATCATCCAGGACCTGATCGCCAAGGGCGTCAACGCTCTCGCCGTCGTACCGATGGACCCCGCCGTCATCGAAGGCACGCTCAAACGCGCCATGGATCGCGGTATCGTGGTCGTCACCCATGAGGCCGACAACCAGAAGAACACCCAGGCCGACGTCGAGGCATTCGACAACAGCGATTACGGCGCGGCCTTGAACGTGCGCCTTGCCGAATGCATGGGCAACAAGGGCAAATGGACAACCTTCGTCGGCTCTCTCGGCAGCCGGACCCATATCCAGTGGGTCACGGCCGGCGAAGAAAACGCCAAGAAGCACCCGGACATGCAGCTAGTCGATCCGAACAACGAATCCTTCGATGATGCCAACGGCACCTATGAGAAAGCCAAGGAAATTCTGCGCAAGCATCCGGATATCAAGGGCTTCCAGACGTCTGCCGGCAACGACGTTCTAGGCGTCGGTCGCGCAATCGACGAAGCGGGTCTATCGGGCAAGGTATGCCTTGTCGGCACCGGCCTCCCGAACCCCTCCGCCGACCTGCTCGAATCCGGCGCCATCACCGCAATCGGCTTCTGGGATCCCCAGAAGGCCGGCATGGCGATGAATGCCGTCGCCAAGCTCCTGCTTGAAAAGAAGGAAATCAAGGACGGCACCGACCTCGGCGTGCCGGGCTATGAAAAGGTCACGGTCAAGAAGGGTGCCGGCGATGGTCTGCTGATCATCGGGAACGGCATGGTTCTGGCCGACAAGGCGACCTACAAGGAACACCTGTTCTAATCCTCCCGAACATACCGGCCGGCGCTATCCATGCGCCGGCCGGACCAGGCGCGCCCGCTGCGGTGATCGCGATCAGAGAGGACATTCCATTGTCGGCGACTTCCAACACCCAACAAGCACCGGACAGGTTTCTGGAGCTTCGAAATATCCAGAAATGGTTCGGCGGCGTGCACGCACTGCGTGGCATTGATCTGACGCTCGACCTCGGTCAAGCCTATCACCTGCTGGGCGAAAACGGCTGCGGCAAAAGCACCGTGATCAAGATCATGTCCGGCGCGATTGCTCCGAGCGTCGGCGAGATCATTCTGGAAGGCGAAACACATTCCGCCATGACGCCGATCCAGTCGCTGAGTGCCGGCATCGAAACCGTCTATCAGGATCTTTCACTGCTGCCGAACTTGACGGTGGCGGAAAATGTTGCGCTCAACGAGCAATTGGTGTCTGGCAACGGCCGGCTCAGCCGCCTTTTCGATCGCCGGCGGCTGAAGGAGACCGCCGAAAAAGCGCTTGCGACCGTCGGCCTGCCGAACAACGCGGCCTTTATCAACACGATCGTTTCCGATCTACCGCTGGCAGCGCGCCAACTGGTCGCGATCGCGCGCGCCATCGCGACCCATGCCAAGCTGGTCATCATGGACGAGCCGACCACCTCGCTGACCCGCCGGGAAGTCGACAATCTCATCCGTGTGGTTGAAAGGCTGCGCCAGGAGAACGTCGCCGTCCTCTTCGTCACTCACAAGCTGGACGAATGCTATCGCATCGGCGGCAATGCCGTCATATTCCGTGACGGACAATGCGTCGCCCAGGGCCCGATAGAGAATTATACCAAGACGCAGATCGCCGAACTGATGACCGGACGGGCGATCGATTCCGCGCGCTACCGCACAGCCAAGCCGATGGACGGCAACCTCTTTTCCGTAAAAGGCCTGACTGCCGCAGGCGTCGAACGGATGGATTTCAGCCTCCGCAAGGGCGAAATCCTCGGCATTACCGGCCTGGCGGATTCCGGCCGTAACGAACTCGCAATGGCGATTACCGGCGTGGCACCGGCCCGCGCGGGCACCATCACGCTTGATGGCCGACAGGTCACGATCCGACGGCCTGCGGACGCCATCGACCATGGTATCGGTTATGTTCCCGAAGACCGCCTCGCCGAAGGGCTTTTCCTAGACAAATCCATTCTCGAAAACGAAATCGCGCTGATCCTGACACGCCTCAGCAACAATTTCGGCGTCATCGACAAGCAGGCAGGTCGCGAGACTGCGGCAAGGCTGTCAGAAGAGATGCGCCTCAACACCAAAAACCTCGACCTTCCGGTCGGCGCGCTTTCGGGTGGCAACCAGCAGCGCGTGCTGATCGGACGCTGGCTCAGTATCGAACCAAAACTGCTCGTGCTGCATGGCCCGACCGTCGGTGTGGATGTCGGCTCGAAGGACACGATCTACCGCGCCATCCAGGCACTCGCCGAACGGGGCATCGGGCTTATCATCGTCAGCGACGATCTTCCTGAACTGCTCCAGAACGCCGACCGCATCCTGGTGATGAATGGGGGCAAGGTCGTTGCCGAATTCGATGCAGAGCATGCCACGGAGGATCAGCTCTATCAGGCCATGCTGATATCAAAGCTGGAGACAGCCCAATGAATACATCGCGACTGGAAGAACTTCAGCAGGGACAGGCGGAGCGTCAGGCCTTCAGCCTCGGCGAGCTTGTGCGGCGGCGGCCGGAGACCATCACCGCTGCCCTGCTCGTCGCGATCTGCGTCATCGTCGCGATTGCGAACCCGGCTTTCCTGCAGCCATCGACCTTGGTCGACATCGGTCGCGCCAGCGTGGTGATGGGGCTCTTCGCCCTCGGCGTTCTCGTCATTCTGGCCGCCGGCGGCATCGACGTGTCCTTCACCGCAATCGCGGCCTTCACCATGTATTCGCTGACGGTACTGGTCCAGAACCATCTGCCGGGGCTGCCGATTGCAGTGATCCTGCTGATCGCAACGGTTGGAGGAGCCTTGCTCGGCGTCATCAACGGACTGCTGGTGCACCATCTCAAGGTGCCTTCGCTGATCGTCACGATCGGCACCCAATACCTCTTCCGCGGCTTCCTTCTGTCCTTTATCGGTACGGTCTGGATCATGTCGCTGCCGCCGCAGATGGGCGCCTTCGGCCGCCTTCCGCTGCTGCAGTTCGAATCCGCCAATGGCGCCACGATCACCTTGCCATTCTATTTCCTCGTTTTGCCGATCGCCGCCTTCGTCACCTGGTGGATCCTGAATCGCACGCTGATGGGCCGCGCGATCTTTGCCATGGGAGGCAATGCTAACATCGCGAGCCGACTCGGTTACGACCTGAAGAAGCTGCACATTTTCATTTTCGGTTATGCCGGCGCCCTCGCCGGGCTCGCCGGCATCATCCATGTCTGCGCCAACCGTCAGGCCAACCCTTTCGATCTCGTCGGCACCGAGATCAACGTCATCGCCGCGGTGGTGCTCGGCGGCGCTAAGATCACCGGCGGCACGGGCACGGTGCTCGGCACTATTCTCGGCGTACTTTTGATCGTCGTGATCAACAGCGTGCTCGTGCTGGTCGGCATTCCAAGCACCTGGCAGCGGCTCGTTGTCGGCGTCTTCATCCTGCTGGCAGCGGCGTTCTTCGTCACGCGCCAGCGCAAGAAATAAGCTTATCCGGAGGAACCCATGAAAAAATTCCTGAACGATCCCGTAAATTTCGTCGACGAGATGCTTGAAGGCATCTACCGAGCCCACTCGGAAGTTACCTTTGCAGCCGATGACATGCGCTGCATGGTCACCTCGAAGCCGAAGACGGGCAAGGTCGGCATCGCAACCGGCGGCGGCTCCGGCCACCTGCCGCTTTTCCTCGGATATGTCGGTGACGGCATGCTGGATGGTGCGGCTGTCGGTGGCGTCTTCCAGTCACCGAGCTCCGAACAGATGTATCAGGTGACCAAGGCGATCGACCAGGGCGCGGGCGTTCTCTACATCTACGGCAATTACAGCGGCGACATCATCAACTTCGACATGGCCGCTGAACTTGCCGATCTCGACGGCATCCAGGTCAAGCAATGCGTTGGCAATGACGACGTCGCATCCTCCAAAGTAGGTGAGGAGCACAAGCGCCGCGGCGTCGCCGGTATCTACTTCGTCTACAAGGCTGCGGGCGCCGCGGCAGCCGAAGGCCTTTCGCTCGACGAGGTCCACCGCATCGCCGAAAAGGCTCGCCTGCGCACCCGAACCATGGGCGTTGCACTTTCAAGCTGCGTCGTGCCGGAGATCGGTCATGCGACTTTCTCGATCGGCGAAGACGAGATGGAAATCGGCATGGGCATCCATGGTGAACCGGGCATCAGCCGCAAGAAGCTCGGCAGCGCCGACGCCGTCATCGACGAGATGATGGAACGCATCTTCGCCGAACAGGATTACAAATCCGGCGACGACGTCGCCGTGCTAGTGAACGGCCTCGGCGGCACGCCGCTGGAGGAACTCTACATCCTTTTCCGTCGCGTGGCGCATCTGCTCGAAGGTCGCGGCGTCAACGCCAAGCATGTCTGGGTCGGTGAATTCGCCACCTCGATGGAAATGGCTGGTGCATCAGTTTCGATCCTGCATCTCGATGCCGAACTCGACCGTCTGGTTTCGGCACCGGCCAACACGCCCTTCTTCAAGCATTTTTCCGCGTGAGGACGAGATAATGGACGTCCTCACAGCTTCCGATCTGATCCGCCTGTTCGACGCTTGGAAGCAGCTTTTTGCCGAACAGCGGGAATTCCTGATCGCCCTCGACGGCAAGGTCGGCGACAGCGACCTCGGGATCACCATGAGCAAATCCTTCGCCGCGGCGGCGGAGGCAGTTGCAGCCGAGGGCGGGGCCGCGGGCATCTCCAAGCTGTTGCGAACCGCCGGCGCCACGATGGCGCGAACGGCTCCATCGACCATGGGCACGCTGACGGCGACCGGTTTTCTGCGCGCCAGCAAGGCCGTCGAAACTGCAACCGCGCTTGGAACGGCGGAGATGGCGGCGTTCTGGATCGCTTATCGTGACGGCATCGCCGAACGCGGCAAGGCGAAGGTGGGCGACAAGACGATCATTGATGTTCTCGACCCCGCCGCTCGTACGCTGGAGCAGCAGGCGGCGGCCGAAGCCTCTCTTTCTACTGCCCTCACCGCTGCGGCGACCGCTGCCGAAGACGCGCTTGAAAACACCAAGACAATGGTGGCCCAGCATGGCAAAGCCGCAGCCTTCCAGGAAAAAACGGTAGGCCTTCAGGATGCGGGTGCAACGGTCGGTGCGCTTCTCTTCAGAAAGCTCAGCGATTTCGTCGCCTCCGCCTGAAATCGCTCAAACTGCAATCTGGAGAACGACAGGATGGCGATCTATGCAGGCATCGACGTCGGCACCGGCAGCGCCCGGGCCGGCCTCTTCAACGACGACGGCTCGCTGATCGCAAGCGTTGCCCATCCGATCAGGACTTGGGCATCTCCCGGTGAAATCTTCGAGCAATCATCGGAAGACATATGGCAAGCGATCTGCGCCGCGCTTCGACAGGCGCTGCTGGACGGTCAGGTCGACCCTGCATCGGTCAAGGGGGTCGGCTTCGACGCTACCTGTTCGATGGTCATCATCGGCAAGGACGAAACCCCTCTGCCGACCCTGCGGGATGGGGAGCCGAGCCGAAACGTCATCGTCTGGATGGACCACCGGGCAACCGGACAGGCCGAGCGCATCAATCGCGAACCGCATCATGTGCTCTCCTATGTCGGCGGCCGGATTTCCCCCGAAATGCAGGTGCCGAAACTGCTTTGGCTGAAGGAAAACAACCCGTCGACGTTCGACACGGCCGAGCAGTTCTTCGACCTCGCCGACTACCTCACGTTCCGTGCAACCGGCGACGCCACACGCTCGCTCTGCACGGTCACCTGCAAATGGACCTATCTCGGACACGAGCACAGATGGGACCAGGATTTTTTTCGAGCGGTCGGCCTCCAGGAACTCGCAGAGGAGGATTTCGCGCGCATCGGCAGGATTGTCGGCGATATAGGCTCGCCGATCGCGCGAGGCTTGCTTGCGACCGCCGCGGATGAGCTCGGCCTTCTTCCCGACACACCGGTTGGCCTTTCGGCGATCGATGCTCATGCCGGCGCCATAGGCACCATAGCCGCACCATCCAACGGCGACGATTTAGGAGATCCAACCAGTCGGCTTGCCCTTATCATGGGAACATCCGCCTGTGCGATGACCGTGTCGCCCGAGCCCACCTTCGTCGATGGTGTATGGGGACCGTACAAAAGCGCCATTCTGCCCGGGCTCTGGCTTAACGAAGGCGGCCAATCCGCCTTTGGCGCAGCCCTTGCCTATATCGTTGCCCTGCATCCGGCAGCACCCGCCGCAAAAGAGCTGGCTTCGGCGGAAGGAGTAGAGCTTCTCGTCCTGCTGGAGCGGATGGCGATCGAAGAACCAGGCGGCATTGCGGACGCCGCGCGCCTTGCCTCAAACATTCACGTTGTGCCGGAACTACTTGGCAACCGCTCGCCGGAAGCCGATCCGTCGACGACCGGCATGATTGCGGGACTGCGGCTTGACGACAGTATCGAAAACCTCGTCGAACTCTACGTCGCGACGCTCTGCGGTCTTTGCTATGGCACTTGCGACATCATCGACGGCCTTGTCGGCAATGGTCTTCCGCTTGAGACAATCATCGTGTCAGGTGGCGCCGCCCGCAGCGAGCTGTTTCGAAGGATTCTCGCAGACAGCACCGGGCTGACGGTCCATCTGCCTTCAACGATTGAGCCGGTACTGCTTGGAGCAGCCATTATCGGCGCCTGCGCGCATAAAGGCGGATCCCTTATCGATCTCGCAACAGGTATGAGCAAAATGAAGGAGGCTATCCCTCCTCAGACGGGAGAGATCCGCAGGTTTCACGAGAAGAAGCGCGAAGCTTATCATGCCCTGAGAGACACGGATAAACACATTCGCCAGATCATGAACCGGTAGGGGCGTCAGCACATCTGCTCCTGAACAGGGTCGAACCCCGGCAGGAACCCGAAGACGGCGCTGCGCACGGTCTACGGAACGGTCCTATCCCTTGACGCCCGATGAAATCATCACCGCTTCCGTCACTTTCTTCTGGAAGATCAGATAGGCGATTGCGACCGGCATGGCGCCGAGAAGGGCAACCGACATCAGTCGAGCATAATAGACGCCGAAGGCATCGTTGACCTGGGTGATGCCGACCGGGATCGTCATCCGGTTTTCGGTCGTTACCGCCAGGAACGGCCAGAGGAATTGGTTCCATGCCATGATGAAGGTGATGATGGCCAGCGCGGTGGTGATGCCCCAGTTGAGCGGCAGGTAGATCTTGAAAAGCAGCGTGTAGTCGCCGCCTCCATCGAGCACGACAGCTTCGCGCATCTCCTTCGGCACCGCGTCGAAGAACTGCTTGTAGACGATGATCACCACCGGGACGATCAGCTGCGGCAGGATGATGCCGGCCCATGTATTGATCAGGCCGAGATCGTTCATCAGGATGAACTGGGTGACCACCAGCGCCTGGGTCGGCACCATGAAGCTGGCGAGCACGACACCGTAGAGAATCCGCCGGCCGGGAAACTTGAGCTGCGAGATCGCATAGGCGCACATCATGCCGGAGACGATCACCGTGAAGGTGATGATCACGGCGGTGCCGATCGAATTGATGTACCAGTTGATGATGTTGGAGTTCCAGAGAATATCGGCATAGGCCGTGAGATTGAACTCGTCGGGCAGCACGCCGGCTTCCGACGACACCACCTTTTCCTCGCTGCGGATCGAGGTGATGAAGGCCCAGTAGAGCGGGAAGATCCACAGCGCCGCCGCGAGAAACGTGCCGACGGTGAGGACACCGTTTTCAACTTTGCGGATGGAGCTCATCGACGGCCTCCTGCACGAAGAAGCTGGAACTGCAGCACCGAAAGTGCGGCAATGACGACGAAGAGGACGAGCGCGATCGCAGACGCATAGCCGCCGTGATTGAGCTGGAAGGCCTCTCGGTAGACCATCAGGAGCAGCACATAGGATGAATTGAACGGCCCGCCGCTGCTTAGGAGGTAGACTTGGTCGAAAATCTTGAGCTGCAGGATGAGCTGCAGCGTCAGCACCAGCGCGGTGACCGGCCAGAGCAGCGGCCATGTGACCTTGGTGAAGAGCTGGAGGCGGGTCGCCCCGTCGAGTTGTGCCGCCTCGTAATAGTCCTTCGGGATATTGCGCAGGCCGGCGATGAAGAGCAGCACGTTGAAGCCGTTGGTCCACCATATGGTCACCATCGCGACCATCGGCATGACCCAGTACGGATTCTTGAAGACGGGCACCGGCTTGCCGTAGAAGAAGCTGATCACGGGCTGCAGCACTCCGAACTGGAAATCGAGCATCCAGGTCCAGATCTGGGTGACCACCGAGACCGGCAATATGTAGGGTAGGAAGAAGACGGCGAGCGCCAGCGCCTGCAAGGGGCCGCGCAGCCGCGTGATCATGAGGGCGATAAAGAGCGCCAGCGCAGTCGTCGGGATGACCGTCAGCAGAATGAAATAGCCGTTGTTCTTGAGCGAGGTCAGGAACAACTTGTCGGTCAGGAGCCGCTTGAAATTGTCGAGCCCCACCCATTCGCCCGGCCCGATCAGCGGCGAATTGGTCAGGCTCAGTTCGACGAGCCTTATGGCGGGATAGAGAAAGACGAGCGCAAAGGTGAGCACGAAGGGCGCCACCAGCGTGGCGGCCACGGCCACTTCCTTGCGTCGGTTGGTCAGCATAGCCAAGTGGAAACCTCCCGGACATCGAACAGTGGCAGCCGCACCCTGAGCTCAGGATGCGGCCGCGGTGCCGTGTTATTTCAGCGCGCCTTCGAGATCGGATTTCGCCTGCTCGGCCGCGGCCATCGACTCCGCATAACCGTGGATCGCCGGCGAGATGACGTTGATCGCCGCGTCATAGGCAGGTGACGCGACGCCTGCGATCGGCGAACGCGGATCGTAGGAAGCGCCATCGGCGAGCGACGAATAGGTCGCGTTCGGCTCCATCTTCTTGAAGTCATCGCTTTCGGCGACCGGCTTGTAGGCCGGGATATGACCCGCATCTGCCCAGGAAATGGCGTTCTTTTCCATCCAGCCGATGACGGTCATCACCGCCTTGCGCTTCTCCGGCGACATGCCGGTGTCCTTCGGGATGGCGAAGGCATGCGAATCCGCCCAGGTGGTCTTCGTGCCCATCAGGTTCGGCACCTGCACCGCGCCCCATTCGAAGCCGAGCGTCCCTTTCTTGGCAAGGTCGACCATGGTCGGCACTTCCCAGACACCGTTCAGCATGAACGCGGATTTTCCCGACGTGAACAGCGCGACCGAGGCCTCATAGGCGGCCTGTTCCGGCTGCCAGCCGTTCGTGCCCCAATTGGTCATCACCTCGATCGCCTTCGACGCCTTTTCGAGACTGTCCCCCGGCAAGACTTGGCTGTCCTTGATCAGTTCGCCGCCCTGCTGGCGCAACAGGGTGTAGAAGACGCGGTAGGTGCCGCCGTCGTCGCCGGTCGCGTAGGTAACGGGAGCCTCGGCGCCTTTCTCCTTGGCGACCGCCAGCGCTTCCTCGAAATCCTTGAGGCTTTCGATCCCCGTCAGCTTGCCGCCGGCGTCGAGAAAGCGCGAGCCTTCGAGGTATTTCTTGTTGTAATAGAGCACGATCGAATGGATATCGAAGGGAACGGCGTAAAGCTTGCCGTCATCTCCGCTTGCAGCCTCGACCGCAGCCTCGAAGAAATCACCCTTCGCCACACCGGCATTTTTCAGGTCCTCGTCGGTGATCTCGTCGAGCGCGCCTTCTTCCAGACCAAGCGGCATGCGCGACAGGTGATAGGTCATGATGTCGGGACCCTGCTTGACCGCGACCGCCGTGCGCACCTTGGTATAATAGGGAATGCCCCATTCCAGCGTCGTGCCGGTGATCTTGATATCCGGATGCTCCTCGTTGAATCGATTGATCAGGGCCTTCATCCGCACCCCGTCGCCGCCGCTCAAAAAGTCCCACCAGGTGATGTTTTCCTGGGCAAGGGCCGGCATCGCCATCAGCGCCATCGCGCCGGCTGCAAGAAGTCTTCTGTATCGCATCGGATCTCCTCCAAAGATCGGGCCGCCATTCTCCCGATGGCAGCGGTTTCAGTCACGGCATGTCAGCCTGTCAGCGCAGCCGGCTTCCATCCTCCGCAAACACAAGCACGTCCTGTGCATCCGCAGAGAGCGCGATGGGCTTGCCGTCAAGGCTCTCGCGCCGGCCGCGCGTTTCCACCACGATTTCCTTGCCGCTCGCGAGACGGGCATGCAGATAGGACACGCCTCCGAGATCCTCCTCCATTTCGACCACGGCCTCGAATCCGCCATCGGTCGGGTTGAGGTGTTCGGGTCTCAAGCCCACCTTGACCGCCGTCCCCGAAGCGACATCGGTGGACACCTTGGCGATAAGCTCCCTGTCGAGACCATCCAGCGAGATGCGCAGCATATCACCTTCGCGGCCGGCCACGTGACCATCGAGGAAATTCATCGCGGGCGAGCCGATGAAGCCGCCGACGAACTGGTTGTCGGGATTGTCGTAGAGCTGGAGCGGCCGACCGGCCTGCTGCAACCTGCCGCGTTTCAGCACGAAGATGCGGTCGGCGAGCGTCATCGCTTCGACCTGGTCATGGGTGACGTAGATCATCGTCGCGCCGATCTGCTTGTGCAGCTTGGCGAGCTCCAGCCGCATCTGCACGCGCAGTTCGGCATCGAGGTTCGACAGGGGCTCGTCGAACAGGAACACCTTCGGCTGGCGCACGATGGCGCGGCCGATCGCGACCCGCTGGCGCTGGCCGCCGGAAAGCTCCGACGGGCGCTTCTTCAACTGTTCCTCCAGGTGCAGGATGCGCGCCGCCTCACGCACCATCTCGTCGATCCTGGCCTTGGGCGTCTTCTTCAGCTTCAGCGAAAAAGCCATGTTCTCGAAGACCGTCAGATGCGGGTAAAGCGCATAGGACTGAAAGACCATGGCAACCTCGCGCTGGGCCGGCTCGACCTGCGTGACGTCCCGTCCCTCGATCGAGATCGTGCCGGCGCTGGTATCCTCCAGCCCGGCGATCATCCGCAGCAGGGTCGATTTTCCGCAGCCGGAAGGACCGACGAAGACCGCGAAATCGCCAGTCGGAATATCCATGCTGACATCGTGGATCACACCGACGGAACCGAAGCTCTTGCTGACATTGCGTATGGTGATACCCATCGTGCCGCCTCAACCGACCTTGAGACGCAGGACATGGTAGGACAGCGCCTTGAGCGATCCCTTGATCTTGCCGTCCTCCACGCCGACGCCCGAACCTGCCTTCGGCACGACATGATCCGGCTTGTCGGGACCATTCGTTTCGTTAAGGCCGTAGCCCTCCATCGCATGATGCTCGACGAGCGTCAGGTCGGCAAATCCGGTCAGGCCGATATCGAGATCGGCAGCTTCCGTCAGGTGGCGGTTGACGATGAAGAGCGTTAGCAGCCCCTCCTCGCGGTTATGAACGGCAGCCACGTCCAGGTAGGAGACATCGTCAGCGACGCTGCAGTCATAGGTCGGCGCATCGACGGCGACGTTCAACGCATCACCGCGGCCATAGATCGATGCGAAGCGGTAGGGATGGTAGATCGTCTGGCGCCAGGCCGGACCATTCTTTTCCGCCCGGATCGGCGCGATCACGTTGACGAGTTGTGCAATGCAGGCGATGCGCACGCGGTCGGAGCGGCGGATGAACTCGTTGAGCAGACCTGCGACGAACAGCGCATCCTCGAAATTATAGGTCTCTTCAAGCAGGGCCGGCGCTTCAGGCCAGTCCCATGTGCGCCAACGGTGGCTGTCTTCTTCGCGGATATGATACCAGACGTTCCACTCGTCGAAGCAGATATAGACATCGTTCTTGGCGCGCTTCTTCGCTTTCACATAGTCGATTGCGCCGGCGATCGTCTGGATATAGCGGCCCGTCTCCTCGATCTTGCCGAAATAGTTGAGCGTGTCCTTGCTCTTGTTGCCGAAATATTTGTGCAGCGAGATGTAGTCGACATTCTCGTAGCACTCTTCCAGCACCTCGCGCTCCCATTCGGGATAGGTCTCCATGCCGTCGTTGGAACTGCCGCAGACGATCGCCTCGATCGACTTGTCGAACCCCTTGAAGGCCTTGGCCGTCTCGTTGGCGAGCCGCCCGTATTCGGTTGCCACCTTGTGGCCGATCTGCCAGGGACCATCCATCTCGTTGCCGAGGCACCACATCTTGACGCCGTAGCCGTCATTGTCGACATGCGAGCGGCGCAGGTCGCTCCATGTCGTGCCGCCGGGGAAATTGACGTATTCGAGGAAGTTGCGGGCTTCTTCCAGGCCGCGAGAGCCGAGATTGACGGCAAGCATCATCTCGATACCGGCCATTTTTGACCAGTCGGCGAATTCATTGATACCGACCTGATTGGTCTCCTTCGAGCGCCAGGCGAGATCGAGGCGCACGGGGCGCTGTTCGCGCGGGCCGATGCCGTCTTCCCAGCGATAGGCGGAAACGAAATTGCCACCCGGATAACGGATCGCCGGGATCTTCAGCTCCTGGACGAATTTCAGCACGTCCTTGCGAAAGCCGTTCGCGTCAGCCTCGGGATGGCCCGGCTCATAGATGCCGCCATAGATAGCGCGCCCCATATGTTCGATGAAGGCGGAATAGAGCCGCTCGTCGATGGTGCTGATCTTGAAATCCCGATGGACCGAGACGCGTGCCTTCATGCTCATTCCTCCCAGAAGCAATCCGATAAACGATATAAATCGTATTTTTCGATATACTCATGAGAGATGGCCATTGATGTCAATGGGCAAATTGTGGTGCGTCGCAGCAAAAACGGGCGAAACGCAACACAATAATAGGACTTATCGCCTTGTTTTCAGGCGCAATAGCAGGTCCTGATCGTAGTTCCCGAAGCCCTTGCCAAAAATATTCAGCCCCCCCGGATGCTTGCCTTCCGCCTTGACCTCGACACGCACGCGGATGGAGCGGTGATCATCAAGCGCCAGGTTCGAAGCATTGACGTCGGAGATGCGCAGACCATCCACGTATGTTCCGGCATCCGTCACGGACCATGTCTTGAGCATGCCATATTGCGAGCCTTTCAGCTTCCACCAGTCCGGCGTGTAGGTGCCGCGGCGGTCACCGAAATCACCGGGCGACGTCCATACTCCGACCTCGTGACCATTGATCGACACGACGATATCGGAGGGCCAGTTGGCGAGCGTTCCCGGCACTTCCGAGCTGACTTCCATAACGATTTCAATCGCTTCTATACTGTCCCCGCGCAGTTTGGCGTTGTTGGGAAACTGGTACTCGACAAAGCCGCTTGTGAACCAAAGGAGGCTCGTCCTCATCCGCTCCGGATCCATGAATGTCTCCGGGACATCCAGAAGTCCGATGATTCCTTCCGTCGAACATATTCCACAGGGCGCCGTCACCGCATTGTTCGTATAGAGACCGAGCGGCATCGAAACCTCGATCAGATCAGACGAAAGTTCCTCTGCTTTCGACTGGAAGCTGACGATGAGTTCGTCATAAACGGCGAAGCATATCTTCTGATTGCCCTTGCGGGCCTTCTGAACTTCAACACGGACAAGGCCCGCCTTCTCCAGAACCTGCAGATGAGTGGAAACGGACGATTGCGGGAGATTGGCCGCCTGGGCGAGGTCATTGATATTGATGCCGGGTCGTTTCGACAGTTCTTTCAAGAGCTTGATGCGAGGAAGCGAGGAAACGCCCTTGATTGCGGCAAGGTCCTTTTCGGGATCGATAACGAGAAATTTCTGGTTCATGCGCCAAGCCTGAATATCACGATCAGGCATTCATATCGAATTTTCCGATGAAAATAAATCCTGACCACGCGTTTCGTTCCTTGAAATCCAGAAACGAGCTCAGCGCGTTGCAACGACACCGTCTTCTGAATGCTGGAGAGGAATCCTTCAGCATCGTGCCGTCGCGAAAATGCCAGGACGACATATAGCGGACAAACTCTATCTGCGCGTTGTGCCTGCTAACGCAAGAACTGATGGTTAGAAGCTGGTGATCACGGCGATACCCGGCGTCTCGGCCTTGTCGAGGTTGACCAATTCTCCAACACCTTCAACAAGGCTTACCCGCTTCGAGATCAACTGCTGCGGCTTCATCTTGCCGGCGGTCAGCATGGCCAGCATGGCATCGTAGCGCCAGGCCTGCATGCCGTGGCTTCCGTAGATCTCCAGTTCATGGCCGATCACCTGGGCCATAGGGATCTGCGGTGTAGAGTGGGCGCCCAGCATCAGGCCGACCTGGACGTGACGGCCGCGGCGGCGCAGGTTCTTGATCGAGTTGAAGCATGTGGTCGGATGGCCGAGCGCATCGATCGAGACATGCGCGCCACCCTTGGTGATTTCGCGCACGGCTTCCACCACATCCGGCGCAGTGCCGGCGTTGATGGTAGCGACGGCACCGCATTGGCGAGCCATCGCCAGCTTGTCGTCGGTGAGATCGATGCCGATGACATTGGCGCCGAGGGCCGTGGCGATCATGATCGCAGAGAGGCCGACGCCACCGCAGCCGTGGACAGCCACCCAATCTCCCGGCCCCGTGCGGGCCTGATCGGCAACGGCGCGGAAGGACGTGGCGAACCGGCAGCCGAGGCTTGCAGCCGTTGCGTCGTCGATCTCTTCGGGAAGATGCACGAGGTTGGTATCGGCATAATCGATCGCGACATATTCGGCGAAGGAGCCCCAATGGGTGAAGCCGGGCTGGAACTGGTCGGGGCAGACCTGCTGGTTGCCGGAATGGCATTCCGAGCAATGGCCGCAGCCGGAGACGAAGGGAACGGTGACGCGGTCGCCGACCTTGAAGCGCATCACGCCCTTGCCGGTGGCCACCACCTTGCCGGCCAGTTCATGGCCGGGAACGTGCGGCAGCCGGATATCCGGATCATGGCCCTTCCAGCCATGCCAGTCGCTGCGACAGAGCCCGGTTGCGCCGACCTCAATGACGACACCGCCGAAAGCCGGCTCGGGGTCAGGAAGTGTCCTGATTTCCGGCATCTGTTCGAACGCTTCGTAATACATGGCCTTCATGACGCATCCTCATCCGTTTGAGACGCAAAATCCCCGGTCTCCAGGGACCGGGGATGCAGTTCGTTTTTGCCAGGGTAGAATGTAAGGCCGCGTTTACGAAGCCTTCTTCTGACCGTCCTTCATGAAGGCGATGTCACCGACGACGCGAACGCGCACGCGGCGGGCGTCGCCCGGCAGGTAGGCGATCGGGATGTCCTCGGTGTCGAGCGTGACGATCGAATTCGCATCCGCACCAGCCTCGACCGCGCGTTCGCGGGCGATACGCTCTGCTTCGGCAAGCGCCTTGTCACGCGACATGTCGGAGAAGACCTGGTCGACTTCGCCGGAAACCTGGGCCATGGCCGCGCCGAGCGCGTTGGCGACGCCGGCATGTTCGACGCGCAGCACTTCGCTTGCACCCTTGAGGCGCTCCGAGATGAGAAATGCGCCGCCGCCGACAGCGATCAGCTTCACGCCATCCGCCGAAGTCTTCATCCGATCGATACCGTCCTCGACCATCACTTCGATGCGCTTGAGAAGGTCCGCTACGAGGTCTTTGTCGAGATGCTTGACGCGGTCGCGGTCACCGATCTCGACGAGACCGGCAGCAACGGCAACGTCCGTCGTCGTCAGCGTGTCGCCACCGAAGACGAGCGCCTTTTCGGTGATGCGATAGCCGACCGAACGCGGGCCGATCTTGCGGGTTTCCGGATCGATGATCGTGCCGCCACCAAGCGCCATCGGCAGGAGGTCGGGCATGCGGAACAGCGTGCGTACACCGCCGACTTCGACGACGTTGTTGGCTTCACGCGGGAAGCCGCCAACGAGGCAGCCGATATCCGACGTCGTGCCCCCGACATCCACCACCATCGCTTCCTTGAGGCCGGTGAGGAAGGCCGCACCGCGCATCGAGTTGGTCGGGCCGGAGGCGAAGCTGTAGACCGGGTTGGCGGCCGCAACATCGGCCAGAACCACGGTGCCGTCGTTCTGCGTCAGGTAGAAGGGCGCGTTGACGCCGGCCTGGACGAGCGCATCCTTGAAGGCGTCGATCGTCTTGCGGCCGAGACCCTGTAGGGCAGCGTTCAAGAGCGTCACGTTCTCGCGCTCCAGAAGGCCGATGCGGCCGAGCGTGTGCGACAGCGTGATGCGTGCCTCGGGCATGATCGAGCGGACGATCTCGGCGGCTTCCAGCTCGCATTCGGCGGTCAGCGGCGAAAAGAGCGCCGTGATGCCGACGGAGGTGATGCAGGCGTCACGGATCTTCATCGCCGCATCGCGGATCTCATCACGAGCGAGCGGCACGAGCGGACGACCGTCATATTCATGGCCGCCATGGACCATGAAGGAGAGCGGATCGACGCTTTCGCGCAGATCATCCGGCCAGTCGATCATCGGCGGCAACGAGGCGCCGGCCGGCATGGCGATGCGGATTGCGGCCACACGTTCCAGACGGGCGCGCTCGACGACGGCATTGGTGAAATGCGTCGTACCGATCATCACCGCATCGACCGGAGAAGCCCCGGCCGGCTGAGCCTTCACGACATGACCGATGGCGTTGACCACGCCCTGCATGACATCCGCAGTGGTGGGAAACTTGATGGCCGAGACGACTTTCTCGCCATCGATGAGCACGGCATCCGTATTCGTGCCGCCTACGTCAATTCCGATCCGCTTCATGCTGCAAACACCGATTTGAAATCAAGGTCATATCCGAAGGCGCGGGGGCCGACATGTTCCAGCCCCTTCGGCGTGGTGAGCACATCCGGCGCCGGCAGGGCCACGACCGTGACACGCTGGCCGTAACGCACCGTTTCCGTGCCGATCGCTTCGCCCGACACGGTATCGAGCAGGCAGATCAGGTCCGGCGTCATGGCGATTGGCTGACCGTCGCGGAAGGCGACCGCCCATTCGTTCTGGAAGGCGAGTTCCACCTTGGCGCCGCGATCGGCATCGAGGCCTTCGATGTGAGCAGCACCGCGCAGGAAGCCGCCGGTCGTCGTGCGATCGACATCGGTGATCTTGCCCTTGAACAGCGTCTTGCCGCCCTCATGGGCCAGCACCGCTTCGACGGGATCGGTGTGCGCGGCACGGGCTTCTAGCACGGCACGGCCGAGGCTGGTGGCCTTGGTGACGGTATGGAGCACACCCCATTCCTTCACTTCCTTGCCGGTACGGGGAGCCTTGCAGGTGGCCGAGGTGGAACCGACTTCGGTGCAGATCTTGCGCGAGATGCGCTCCATCCACTTCCAGGACGCGGCCTTGGCAACGATCGCCTCGTTGTCGCGGCAATCGACCAATGTCAGCGGGTACATCGGCAGGTCACCGATTGCAAAGCTCGTCATCTGTGCTTCCGGATAGGCACGGCCCATCGCGTCGGCATCGACAACCGGGATATCCAGCATCGCGGCTGCGAGGAAGGGCGACAGCGCGTTGCCGCCGCCGATCTCGACGCTCATCACGGCGCGGAACTTGCGGCCGGTATATTCTTCCATCAGCTGCATGGCACGGGCGAGATGCGCCGGATCGACAAGGCGCTCCTGGCCGACAAGCGGTGCGCCCATCTTGGAAACGACGGCAACGGCATCGCCGTCATCGAGCGCCAGCGGATCGATCAGCTTGATGCGCTTGCCGTCCTTGTAGAGCTTTTTCAGATTGAGCTGGGCAAGATAGGGGCTGCCGCCGCCGCCGGTGCCGAGAATCCAGGCGCCTACCGCGAGCGGATCAATCTCGCTCTCATCGAAATCACGGATCATGTTTACCTCCGAAGAATGTGCTAGAAACTAGCCACGAGCCGTCTGCGCTGCCTATAGGGGACTGCCCCTAGAATGAGCTTGCCTTGTTTTTGAGCATCGCTAGAAGGGGGTTTGGAGAGCATCGAGGGGATAACGTCGCTGAGCGCAAAAAAGGACATGCCGACGTCGGCAACGCTACCCTTGGCCAATGCCGAAACGCGCTACAGGGTGATGTTCTTGAGCGTCGGACAATCGCCCCGCGCCGACATCATCGACGAGATGCTTGCAAGCCTCGACATGCCGATCGATGCCTTGGAAATCGGCGCGCTTGACGGACTTTCCAAGACGGAAATCGAGGAATTCAAGGTGCGGCCGGGAGAACCCAGCATCGTCACCCGCCTCGCCGATGGCAGCGACATCGTCATTTCGAAACCGCGGATCACCGAGCGTATGTCGCGGATCGCCGCGGATTTTCAGCCGAATGAGTTCGATCTTATCGTCATCCTCTCGACCGGCCTGTTTCGCGATTTCGAAAGCACCTGCCCGACGGTGAATGCCCAGCGGGCGATGGAATCCATGGTGATTTCGCTCGCCGCCCACGGCTCTGCGGTCGGCCTTATCCAGCCGCTGGCGCAACAGGTCGACGAGCTCGATATTCCCGCCCTCGCACCTTACAAGATCACTGCCAGCTATGCCGCCGATGGCGACAAGCGCCTGCTCGCCAGTGCGCTTGTCGACCTTGCCGATTGCGAGATCATCGTCCTGAATTCAGTCAGCTTTACCGAGGCTGACCGGCAGATGGTGGCCAAGGCGAGCGGCAAGCCGGTCGTGCTCGCGCGGCGCATTATCGTCTCGGCGATCAGGCTGCTTCTGCTCGGCACGCATCCGGTCGCAGCCCCCGGCGTTTCGCCCGAATTCGAGGAAAAGCTGCAGCGACTGACGCCACGCGAACGGCAGGTCCTGTCGCTGGTGGCCGAGGGCTTGTCCAACAAGGCGATCGCAAGACAGCTCGGCATCAGCCCCAAGACGGTGGAGATCCACCGCTCCAACGTGATGAGCAAGATGGAGGTGAACTCCGCCAACACGCTTATCCGCATGGTCGTGGCCGCGGGACATCCTTGAAAACATTTTTGTCGATTGGCGACATTTTCATCAAGAATTTCGTCGAATCACGAAATTTGCTGAAATATTGAGCGCTAAAATAAACTCAGAATCAGAGGCATCTAGGGGCATTACCCTATAGTGGATGCGCCAACGCTGACGGTAGGCTCCCTGTCATAGAGACATCACAAAGGGACCTCGGACAGCATGCCTTCCCCCTTCAAGATCGCATTCGTCACCATTGGCCAGACACCGCGCATCGACGTGGTGCCGGAAATGATGGCCGACATCACACTGGGCCTGCCGGAGGGCCAGATCGAGTATAAGGAGTTCGGTGTTCTCGACGGCATGAGCGCAGCCGAACTCGACGACATCAAGGCCCGCGACGGCGAACACTCCTTCGCCACCCGTCTGGCCAATGGCGAAGAGATCGTCTCTTCTAAGCCGCGCACGGAAGAAAAGCTCAACGTTCTCCTCCAGGATATCGACCAGCAAGGATTCGATCTCATCGTCCTCCTCTGCACGGGCACCAAGATTGATCCGTTGCAGAGCACGCTGGTGGTCGAGGCGCAGCGCATCGTAGATTCGACCGTCGAGGCACTGGCCGCCTCCGCACGCCAGCTCGGCGTCATCCTACCACTGGAGCGTCAGGTGAATGATTTCGCTGAACGCCATGTCTTTTCGGGCGCTCCACGCCTTGTCGCCGCCTCCCCCTACGCAGGTGACGACATGAGGGATAAGGCAAAGACACTCCAAGGCTGCGACCTCGTTGTCATGCACTGCATGGGCTATTCGAAGGAGATGCTCGACGCCGCCCGCGAGAGCATCAAGGCCCCCGTTCTTCTGTCGCGCCGCCTCGTTGCCGGCGTCGTCCGTCAAATGATCTGACCACCAACCACTTCAATAAGAGAGGGAACGAAATGTTCGGTACTGTGATCAGGAATATCGTACTGGCGGGGCTTCTGGCCTCGTCGGTTCTTGCTGCTCCGGCGCAAGCATTCGAGCGCACGGACAACGGCAATGTCATCGTCTTCGGCGGCCGCCAGGCGATCCCTGTCCTCGATCCGCATATCCGCTACGACTGGTCGACCCGCATGATCCAGCAGGGCGTCTATGACGCGCTGGTCAAGTATGAAGGTGATCCGGCTGTGGTTAAGCCGTGGCTTGCCGAGAAGTGGGAGACCAGCGAGGACGGCAAGACCTGGACCTTCCATCTCGTCAAGAACGCCAAGTTCCACAATGGCGACCCGGTGACGGCGGAAGCCGTTCGCTACTCCTTCGAACGCGGCCTGAAGCTCAACAAGGGCGTTGCCTGGATGCTGAAGGACTTTCTCGCGCCGGAAGGCGTGAGCGTCGTCGACGACTATACCGTCAAGTTCGAACTCAAGGCGCCCTATGCACCGTTCCTCTCCTTCCTCCCCTGGTGGTTCGTCGTCAACCCGGCGCAGGTCAAGGCCAACGAAGTGGATGGCGACTACGGCCAGAAGTGGCTGACCGACAACGAAGCCGGCTCCGGCCCGTTCAAGCTCGGCCGCTGGGAACCGAATGTTCTCTATGAAGTCGAATCCGTCGCCGATTACTGGAAGCGCTGGCCTCAGGGCGAAAACCGCCCGGCCGGCGTGATCTACCGCATCATCCGCGAGCCCGCCGCCCAGAAGGCTGCCCTGCAGCGCGGCGAAGCTGACATCGTTGAAGGCCTGACCTCGGACGATTACGTGCAGATCGAAAAAGTACCGGGCATCGTCATCCAGAACCACAAGGGCATGACGACCTTCGGCATCAAGTTCAACACGCAGAAGGGCCCGACCGCCGACATCAACCTGCGCAAGGCGATCGCCTATGCAATGGACTATGATGCGCTGGTCGGCGTCTATAACGGTGCGGCATCGCTGGAAACCAGCCCGCTACCGGACGCGATGAAGGGCCATATCGAGGTTCCTGGCATTCCGCGCAAGGATCTTGCCAAGGCAAAGGAATTCCTGGCGAAATCCGCTTATCCGAACGGCGGCATCACGCTCGACTACGTGCATGTGGCCGGCCTCGAAGAGGCACGTCGTATCGGCCTCGTCCTTCTCGACAACCTGAAAGCGCTGAATATCGGCGTCAACATTAAGCCGGAGCAGTGGCCGAACATGGTTGCAGCCGGTTCCAAGGTCGAGACGTCGCCGAACATGACCTCGGTCTTCACCACGCCGATCTCGACCGATCCGGACGCAGTTGCCTACCAGTACCACAAGAACAGCTGGGGCCAGTATTACGCCATGGCGTTCTACGACAACGCCGACGTCTCCGCGATGATCGACAAGGCCCGCGGCTCGACCAACTGGGACGAACGCGCCAAGCTCTATGCCGACATCCAAAAGCAGATCGTCGCCGATCAGCCGGAAGTCTTCGGCATGCTGCAGAACCGCCGCTGGGCACACCAGAGCTATCTGCAGGGCTTCAACTTCAGCCCGGTCCGCTTCACCGGCGAAGTCGACCTCTATCCGCTGTGGATCAAGGAAGAGTAGTCTTCCCTTCTAGCTGATCTCGCTTCATCCGGGAGGCGGCCCGCCGCCTCCTTTTTCTACCTGACCCGGAACGAAGATGCTGACCTTTACCCTGCGAAAGCTCCTGACGGTGGCCGGCACGATGCTCGGCATCGCGGTGCTGACCTTCGTCATCACCAATATCGCACCCGGCGATCCCGCCAGACTGGTGGCAGGCCCGAATGCGACCGAGGACATGGTCGCGACGATCCGCACCGAATACGGTCTGGACCGTCCGATGATCGAGCAATTCGCGATCTACATGAAGGATCTCGTCACGGGCGATTTCGGCACCTCCATCGTCTCGACACGTCCGGTGCTCGACGAGCTTCTCCGCTACGCTCCGGCGACGATCGAACTGGTACTGGTCGCGATGCTGCTGGGTATCTTCGTCGGCGTTCCGCTTGGCATGCTATCGGCCGTCTACAAGGATGGCCCGATCGATCACTTCACCCGCATCCTGTCGATTTCCGGCGTCGCGATCCCGGCCTTCTGGTTCGGTATCCTGATGCAGCTCTATTTCTCGGTCGATCTCGGCTGGCTTCCTGTCTCGGGCAGATTGCCGCTGGTCACACGCCCGCCAGAGTTCATCACGGGTTCGCTGCTGATCGACTCGCTGCTGGCTGGCAATTTCAAGACGTTCAACACAGCGCTCTCCTATATCATACTGCCGGCTATTGTTCTGAGCTTCCCCTGTCTTGCCTCCATCCTGCGCGTCAACCGCGCCGAGATGATCGAAGTGCTGCAGTCCGATTATATCGTCGCCGCACGCGCCCACGGCATCTCGTCACGCCGTATTGTCATTTGCTACGCACTGAAGAACGCACTTCTGCCGACGCTTGCTATGATCGGCCTGCGCTTCGGCTGGATGCTGGGCTCGACAGTGCTGGTCGAAACTGTCTTCGACTGGCCGGGCATCGGCCTCTATGCCGTCTCTTCCGCGCTCGCCTCGGATTTCAAGCCGGTGATCGGCGTGACACTCCTGATCGGCTTCCTCTTCATCATCACCAACACCCTGGTCGACCTCGCTTATGCCTGGATCGATCCGCGCCTTCGGAGAGCCTGATGTCCAATATCGAACAGACGGCGACACGACCCCTCTCCTTTCGCGAGCGCAATGCCAGCCAGATCCGCCAAATGCGGCTCTATGCCCACATGTTCCGCGGCAGCTTCTCCTCGATGCTGGGACTGACGCTCGTCGTCGTCTTTCTCATCCTCGCGGCGATCGGCCCCTATATCGTGCCCTATCCGGAAGATACGCGGGGCGCGGTGCATATGGCCGCACGGCTTCTGCCCCCGAGCGCCGAGCACTGGTTCGGCACCGATGAAATGGGCGCCGACATTTTTTCGCGCGTCATCGCAGGTGCCCGGACTTCGCTGTGGATCGGCATCGTCATCACCGGGCTTGGCGCACTGATCGGTGTGCCGCTCGGCATCATCGCCGGCTACAAGGGTGGTCTTCTGCGTGCATGCATCATGCGGGTGACCGAACTGTTCCTCGCCGTGCCGGGGCTCGCGCTGGCGCTCGCCATCGTCGCCTCGCTCGGGCCGGGCCTGACGAACTGCATGATCGCGCTGGCAATCGTCTGGTGGCCGGGATACGTGCGCCTTGTCGAGGCGAAGACGCTTTCGGTGAAGGAAGAGCTCTTCGTCGAATCCGCCCGCTCGATCGGCGCGAAGACGCCGTGGATCCTCTGGCACCATATCCTGCCCAACTGCATGTCGCCGATCATCGTCAAGATGAGCATGGACATGGGCATGGCAATCCTGGCCGCGGCCGGCCTCGGCTTCATCGGCCTCGGCGCACCGCCGCCGGCACCCGAATGGGGCGCCATGGTCTCGGTCGCACGCTCCTACATGCCCGACTGGTGGTGGTATTCCTTCTTCCCGGGCGCCGCCATCTTCCTCACCGTGCTCGGCTTCAACCTGCTTGGAGACGGCCTGCGCGACATCCTCGATCCCCGGAGCCGCACCCGATGAGCACGCCTCTTCTCGACATCAAGGACTACAGCCTCGACATCGGAACGTTCGACGGCCCGGTGCATGTGTTGAAGGGTATCAACCTCACCGTCAACCGCGGCGACACGCTCGGCATCGTCGGCGAAAGCGGTTCGGGCAAGACCGTTCTGGTTCGTTCCGTCATGGGCATCGGCCCGAAGGGGTCCGAGGTCACGCAAGGCCAGATCACCTTCGACGGGCAGGACATTACCCGCCTGACAGAGAAGGCCTGGGGCAATATCCGCGGCATTCGCATCTCGATGATCTTCCAGGATCCAATGACGTATCTGAACCCGCTCTTCACGATCGGGCAGCAGATTTCCGATGTCATCGCGGCGCATCAACGTGCCAGCGGTGAAGGTGTTGCGTCCAAGTCCGCACGACGCGCCCGCACCGTCGAACTTCTCGACCAGGTCGGCATGCGCGATCCTGATCAGCTGTTCGACCAGTATCCGCACCAGCTTTCGGGCGGCATGCGCCAGCGCGTGCTGATCGCCATGGCGCTTGCCGGCAAGCCGGAACTGCTGATCGCCGATGAGCCGACGACGGCACTCGACGTGACCGTGCAGGCGCAGGTTCTCGACCTCATCAAGTCGCTGGTGGAAAAGCTCAATCTGACGGTTGTGATGATCAGCCATGACATCGGCGCGATCGCGACGATCGCCACCCGCTGTGCCGTCATGTACAAGGGCGAGATCGTCGAACAGGGCGCGACAGCTGACATTCTCGGCAATCCGCAGCACGCCTACACAAAGCAGTTGCTCGCGGCCGTGCCGGATATCGAGGCCGAGCCGAAGCGGGTCGCCGCGGCGGCAGCGGAACCGAAAACCGAGAAGCCGGTCAAGCTGCTCGAAGCGCATGACCTCACCAAGATCTACAAGAGCCAGTCCGGCGAGCCCTTCACAGCAGTCGACAAGGTCAACCTCTCGGTTGCCAAGGGCGAGATCTTCGGCGTGGTCGGCGAAAGCGGTTCCGGAAAGTCCACGCTGGCGCGCATGCTTTTACGCCTGATCGAGCCGACCTCCGGTGACATCATCTTCGACGGCCAGAACATTTCGGGCCTGAACGGCGAGCCGCTCAGGCAGATGCGCCGCCACATGCAGTTCGTCTTCCAGAACCCGCATTCGGCACTTAACGGCCGCCATACGATCGGCGATGCTATCGGCGAACCGCTGCGCATCCAGACGAATATGAGCAAGCGTGATATCGAGGCCCGTGTCGAGGCGTTGCTCGACATCGTTCAGCTGCCGCGGATGTTCAAGTATCGCTATCCCCACGAGCTTTCCGGCGGCCAGAAGCAGCGCGTCTGCATCGCCCGTGCCATCGCGCTCAATCCCCGGCTGCTCATCCTCGATGAACCGACCTCCGCGCTCGATATCTCGGTCCAGGCGCAGGTGCTGGAATTCCTCCAGCAGGTGCGGGCCGAGCTCGACCTGACCTATGTCTTCATCAGCCACGACCTCGCTGTCATACGGCAGATCTGCGACCAGACCATCGTGATGAAGCGCGGCCAGATCGTCGAACAGGGCGATACCGAGAAAATCTTCCTGTCGCCGGCCGAAGACTATACCCGAGCTCTCATCGAGAGCGGTCGCAAGACTTCGCGCGCGGCCAACATTGGCGCAACCGGATAGCGCATTGCCGGCGGTGGATTTGCGGGGACAAATTTGTCCCCGCCCACAACTCTCTGTGCCTGGTAGCACCTCTTTCGCCGCCTTCTCGTCCGGCAGGCATACAATTATTCCATGCCATCACGGCTGAGACGGAGCGGACTTAGCGCATGCGGCTCCTTTGGAGCGATGCCTTCCAGGTGCCGCCGCCAATCCAATCGAGCAGGCTCTCCCTGGTGTCGAAATCCGGCGAGGCCAGAGCAGCGGCTCTCCAGCCGATGCAAAGCATACAGGACAGCACCGGCGCCCTACCAAGGAAAGGCTGCGCCGCGATAGCCTCCAGGGTCGGCATGCCGGTGCCGAGCATCAGAACCGCGTCGAGATCCCGGCCCTCGAGTTGTCGGAGCGCCTTGGCTGCTGCCGCGGCGTCCAGGCTGTAGATCGGATGGAACGCATCAGTCTCGCGAAAGGCGCTGACTTCCGCGACGACCTCAAGGCCCCGGGAACGCCAATAGCCCGCACTCTCGGCATCCAATGCCGAATTGTAGGGTGAGACAAGGCCGATCCGTTTTGCACCAAGCATCGAGAGCGCATCCAGGGAAGCTGTCGCGCCGGTGATCACAGGGCGATCGGTTACCTCTCTGATCGACGCGAGAAGCTCGTCTTCCGCATCTTTTCCCAGAAGATAGGAGGCGCCGGTACAGGCGATTGCGATCACATCGAGCGGCGCATTGGCGAACTGGCTGAGCTGCGCCGGGAACTGAGACATGTAGTCCAGCAGACGCTCCGAGATGGTGGCCGCTTTGCTTGTCATCCGCGCATTGAGAAAGGCCATTCCCGGTGGCGTCATCAATGCCATTTCCGGTTCGACAGTCGTATTGGCCTGCGGCGTAAACACGCCCACGAGGCCTTTCGGTGCATAGGCAACGGACATCGCAATTCCCCAAAGAGTGCACCGTATCGTAACGGCGCGACAACTTGTATTATCTTCCATACATATTGTGAAAAAGAAAGACCGGCTCTTCTAGCCATGCCCACTCGGCGCGACGGCAAACGAGGAAATATTCCTTCCCTGCCCCTATGCGATGCTATACGGGCTCCAATGATCGCATATTCGACGGGAGACTTGCAGTGAGCGAAGACGATCCCGACAAGAAGCCTCTGATGGCTCCACGAAGCCGCATTCAGCCGCTTTACCACCAGATCTATCTGCAGCTTCGGCAACTTTTGACGGACAGCTCTTTGGACATTACCCAGCCGCTACCCTCAGAGCCCATGCTCGCGCAACGTTACGGCGTAAGCCGCGTAACGATCCGCAAGACGCTCCTGCGGCTGCAGCAGGAGGGCCTGATCCGACGCGTGCATGGCAAAGGTACATTTCCGGCGCGGGAAAGCACCGAGCCGGGCAAGTCCGACATATCGAGCGTATTGGACAATCTCCTGTCCTTCGATCGGCGCACGACTGCGGTCAACCTGGCCTGGGAGATGCTGGATGCGGAGCCGGCGATCGCCCGTCAACTGCGCTCCGAGCGCTGCCTTCGCGTCGTCAGACTGCGCAGCATGGAGGGAAAGCCGATCTCGCTGACCACGCTTCATATACCCGAGCGCCATTGCCACCTGCTCGACCCGGAAGAGATAGGTGACGAACCGATCGTCCGCGCGCTCGAAAGAGGTGACGTTCTCGCCTATGACGCCGATCAGGTCTTGAGTGCCGTCGCGGCCACCGCCGACATGGCCTTGCACCTGCAGGTCGAGCCGGCAACCCCGCTGATCGTGATGCGTCGACTGATGTTCAACGCCAACCACGAACCGGTTCTGCATCAGGAGGGCTTCTACCCTCCCGACCGTTTCGAATACCGGATGCGGCTTTCACGCCAAAGCATCGGGCCCATAGCTCAATGGTCGCCGATCTCCTGAAATGATCGACGACCGGATGGGCGGCCTGTCATCCCTTCAAGGCCCTGTCGATATAGCTGTTGGTGTAGAAGCGCGTCGGATCGTCAGCGGAAATCAGCTTGGCGTCCCGCAGCGTGTTCACGCCCTGCTCCCAGAGCGAGGGAACGTTGCGCATCAGATTGTCCTTGCCCTGGGATAACCACAGTTCATCGATTGTCGCGCGCGTGATGGCGGTGAGCTCATCCAACTGGTCTAGGCGAGGGATCTGGAAATCCTTTGAGGCGCGCTGGTAGATCATCTCCGTCGGCTCGCTGATGATCTCGTTCACGGATGCAGTGAGTGCCCTGCTGATTCTGACGAACTGATCCTCATTCTTCTCCATCACGCTGCGCTTGGCTACATATCCCTGGCTCGGCATGGGCGCATAACGATCGGTGGACCAGATCTCCACCGGGGCGTTCATGTGACGAAGCGCGGCAACGACATTGATGGAGCAGATGAAGCAGTCGACACGCCCGGTCTGCAGGATGCCGAACGCGCCGGGCGTATCCCAGTCACCTCGCGCTTCACCTCGGCTGGCGGCACCCCCACCTTGCCCAGCATCAGGTTGAGGAAAATCTCCGTCGATCCGCCGACCGAGACGAGGCCAACGGTCTTGCCGCGCAGCTCTTCTGCCGAAGCGATCGGCTTCGACGTCAGCGAGACCACGTGAAAAGTCGAGGCCTGGTACATCGTGGAAAAGCAGACGAGATCTTCCGAAGATTTCTCCGCGGCCACGAGTTGCTCGATGGATGAGATGCGGATGAAGCGCGTCTGATCGGCAACCAGCTGCTGCAGGGTCTGCGCGCCGCCACGGCCCGCTTCGAGCTTGACGTCGAGCCCCTGCTTGGCGAAATGTCCGCCTGATACAGCGTTCATCATTTCAATGAAGCTCGCCCCGAACGCGAATGGCGTCAGGACGTTGATCTGCTCCAGGCCCTGGGCCCGGAGAATTGCCGGCATGGGGAACAAGCCTGCCGCAGTGGTCGCGGCAACATATGTCAGGAATGAACGTCGCGTGGTCATCGAAATTCCTCTCTGGTGGTTTTCTAGTCGCTGATCCCGATCTTCTTCACGGTGATGGGTCGTGTCGGTGTCGTCACGGTCTTGATCTCGGTATAGAATTGCTCGCTCGCCTCGCCCCCCTCGCGTCCGACGCCGGAATCCTTGTATCCGCCGAAGGGAGCCCGCAATTCCCGCGTCATCGTAGTGTTCACCCAGACGACGCCGGACTTCAGGTCGCGGCTTGCCGCCTCGACGGTCGGCAGATGGTCGGACCAGAGATAGGACACGAGGCCGAACTGCGTGTCATTGGCCATGCCGATCGCCTCTTCGTAGCTGTCGAAGGTGAGAAAGGCCGCGAAAGGCCCGAAGATCTCATCCTGACACACTCTGCTGGAATTCGACTTGGCGAACACGGCGGTGGGCTCGACGAAATAGCCGCCCGCCAAATCGCCGGACAGGCTTGCCGCCTTTCCGCCGGTCAGCAACTCGGCGCCCTCGCCTACCGCAATGTCGGCGAAAGATAGAACGCGATCGCGGTGGCCCGAGGATGCCAGGGGGCCAAGCTCCGTCTCATCCAGCATCGGATCGCCGATGCGTATCTTCGCGGCGCGTTCGACGAACCGGCCGATAAAATCATCCGCGATAGACTTCTCGAGCAGAATGCGGGAGCCGGCAAGGCATTGCTGGCCATTGTTGGAATAGATGCTGACCAGTGCCGCATCGAGGGCACGGTCGAGATCGGCGGAGGCAAAGACGATGTTGGCACTCTTGCCGCCAAGCTCCAAAGTGCATGGTTTGAGCCTCAGCCCAGCTTGCGACATGATGCGGCGACCCGTCTCGGTGCCGCCGGTAAAGCTGATGCGATCGACACCCGGATGGTTTACCAGCGCCTCCCCCGTCACCGAGCCGCGGCCGTTGACGATATTTACCACGCCATCCGGTACACCTGCCTCATGCAGCAGATCGACAAAACACCTTAGCGCCAGTGGCGTCTGTTCCGATGGCTTCAGGACGCAGGTATTGCCGAAGGCTATGCAGGCGGCGACCTTCATGGAGGCGAGTGCGGTGGGCGCGTTCCAGGGTGCGATCAGCGCCGCGACGCCAACCGGTTCGCGCACGACGACGGAACGATATCCAGTCGTCTGGTCGTAGACGTCGCCCTTTGTTTGGCCGATATATTCCGCGAAGAAGCGAAAATTGTAGGCAGCCCGCTTGACGTGCCGTTCGCGCAATTCCCGCATGGAAACGCCCAGATTGAGGCATTCCAGCCGTGCCAGTTCGTCGGCATGAGCAATGATCTTGGCCTGGATCGCCAGAAGAAGCTCTTGGCGTTTTTCGACGGGTAGCCTTGCCCAATCGGTAGTATCGAAGGCACGACGTGCTGCCTTGACCGCCTGGTCAACTTCGTCGGCATCCGCCTCATGCAGCGTCGCAATCTGCTGACCTGTAGCAGGGTAGAAGACCGGGAGCTGATGGCCCGATGGCGAACTCGCCTTGCCGCCGATCAGGCTGGTGATATTCGAGGAGAATTGGGTGGGCAACAAAGCGTTCATCCGTATCACACCATCAAAAGTCCGCCATTCACATGCAGGGTCTGGCCCGTGATGTAGGCGGATTGCCGGGAGAGAAGAAAAAGGATCGGCCCGACGATGTCTTCTGCTTCGGCAAGCCGTGCGAGGGGGACCGTTTTCAGATAGGCTTCGACATCCATCCGAGTTGTGCTCCTATCGTCACCGCCGCGACCGGTGCCGCCGTGCAGGAAGGCCGTATCAACGGCGGATGGCGCGACGGCATTGGCTCGTACGACAGGGGCATTTTCCTGAGCAAGCAGTCGCGTCAAGGCAAGTATGCCGGCCTTCGACACCGAATAGGGACCATATCCCGGCGTCGGTTTGAGGGCGAGCCCCGAGGATGTGTTGACGATCGCGGGATCATGCCCTCGCTTCAATAGTGGAAGGGCGGAGCGAGTGATGTAGAAGGCGGAGTTGAGATTGCCGTCCGTCACTTCATGCCAAAGATCGTCCGACGTCTCGCTGACCAACTGCCGTTCCCGCGAAAAGCCGACCAGATTGACCAGTCCGTCGATCGCTGTGAAGCGCTCTTCAATCTCCGCAAAGACCTTCTCAACCCCGGCAGCATCGCGCGCGTCCACCGAAAACGCGTGTGCTCCGCTCGGAACACCGTGACGTTCGATAGACGCTGGCAGATCCAGCAAGATGACAAGGGCGCCTTTTGCGATGAGAGCGCCCACGACCGCGCGGCCGATACCGCCGCAGCCTCCAGCCACTACAATGCGGCGTGCTTGAAAATCATCCGCCACGTTTCAGTTCCCGCTTTTATCGCGACCTCTTGCTTTATGGATCGCATTGAGTTGTTTTATTGATAAAACAACATTGCCGTTCGTCAAGTCTGGACCGCGGCATCCGGAACGGAAACTATGGCTGAGACTGCGAAGTTTGATTGCGAAGTGATTGTTTGCGGCGGCGGGCCTGTCGGGCTCTGCCTGTCTCTGTTGCTGAGCCGGGCAGGCCTGACCACGATCGTTCTGGAAAAAGAGATGGCAATCGAGAAGGATCTGCGCGCCTCGACCTTCCATCCTCCGACACTCGACATGCTGGAGGAACTGGAGATCACCGCAAAACTCCTCGGCCAGGGACTGATATGCCCCGAGTGGCAGATCCGGCTGCACCCCGATGGAGAACGCGCCGTATTCGACCTGTCCGTGCTGGACAGCGACACACGCTATCCGTTCCGCCTGCAATGCGAGCAATGGAAGCTCTCCGTTGCCCTCAAGGAGGCTCTTTGCGAGGACGGAAAGGCCGATATCCGCTTCGGCACTGAAGTCACCGGCTTCGAGCAGGATGAGGCAGGTGTTCTCGTCAAACTGCGTTCCCATACCGGCGAGGAAAGCCAGCTGCGGACGCGGTTCCTTATCGGCGCCGACGGTTCACGCAGCATCGTGCGCAAGATGCTGGACATAGATTTCAATGGGCTGACTTATCCGGAAACGACGCTGCTGGTGACCACCCACTTCCCATTCGAGGACAATCTCGAGGGCATTTCCAACGTCTCCTACTGCTGGAAAGACGGTGGCAATTTTTCTCTTCTGAAAGTGCCTGGAAGGTGGCGTGTTTCGATCTATCCCAGGGAAGATCTGTCGGTAGAGGATCAGCTGACGGCCGATGCGGTGGAGGCGAGCCTGCAACAGATCGTGCCGAAAAGCGGCGCCTATGACGTGATCGAAAAGCGCCCCTATCGCGTCCATCAGAGGATAGTGGATAACTATGTGCATCAGCGCGTTATTCTGGTCGGAGATGCGGCACATCTGAACTCTCCGTCTGGAGGCATGGGCCTCAATGGTGGCATTCACGACGCGTTCGAACTCAGCGCTGCACTTTCCGACATTCTCAAACATGCCGCCGGCCTCGACCGACTTTCCCTTTACGACCGCCGCCGACGACCTGTCGCCCGCGACCAGATTCTTGCTCAGGCCGATGCCAACCGGGCGAGAATGCGGGAGAAGAGTCCTGAGAAGCGCCGTGAGATCCTTGCTGGCCTCCAGAAGATCACCGCCGACCGGAAGGCCCTTCACGCCCACCTGCTAAAAAGCTCGATGATCGAGGGGCTGAGAATGTCCGCCGCGATCGACTGACGGCGCGTGCCGCCCCCGTTCGCCTTCGTACAGAAAGATGTCTCCTGATGCACAAGATCGATATTCCCGAGTCCGTGATCGATAGCGTGATCGCAAGACGTGGCACGGCCCATCCTTTTGCCGACTTCGATCCCAAGACGACGGCGCTGGTGGTGATCGACATGCAGAACGGCTTCATGGTGCCGGGTGTCGCCCATGCGCTCTGCGAAATGGCCCCGACGATCGTACCGGCTATCAACCAGCTCGCCCAAGCGCTTCGCAAGGCGGGCGGGAAGGTGTTCTGGATCCAGAACACCCATGACGAAAGCTGCTTCACTTCATGGTCCGTGCTCTACGACTACATGAAGCCCGAGAGCGGCAGAAAGCGCATCGAAGCCATGACCGAGGGCTCTCCTGGCCATGCGCTCTGGCCCGAGCTCGATGTCCAGCCGGAAGACCAGCGGGTTCTGAAATTCCGCTATTCCGCCTTTATCCAAGGATCATCAGACCTTCCAGGCCTTCTGCGGTCGCAGGGCTACGATACGGTGCTGATCGCCGGCACTGTGACCAACACCTGCTGCGAAAGCTCGGCGCGCGACGCCATGATGCTGAATTTCAAAACGATCATGGTATCCGACGCAAACGCCGCGCACAGCGATGCCGATCACAACGCTGCGCTTATCGCGTTCTACCGGCTGTTTGGCGACGTGATGAGCAGCCGGGAGATTATCGATATATGCAGAAGGGAAAGCCATAGCGGCGCTTCGGTTTACGCAGGACCGGACGCCAAGCAAACTGGTACGCGCGAACATTTCCCCAAGCCATGACGAATGTAAAATGCTGCACGCCGGCACTCTGCCAACCTCCGTGCGCCTGTTAATCCGGCAAGGGAATGTGCTCGTCGCGATCGTCGGCCGGCAGATCGAAACGTCCTTCGCCCCACTTTTGCGCTCGCCATTCGGCCTTGGCTTCCTCGATGCGCTCCCTGGATGAGGCAACGAAGTTCCACCAGATGTAGCGCGGACCGGAAAGGGTTGCGCCGCCGAGTATCATCAGTCGCGCGCCTTGTTGTCCGGCTGCGACCGTAATCCTGTCACCGGGACGGAAAACCATCATCTGGGACGCTTCGAACTCCCGCCCCGCGACAGAGATCGTGCCTTCGACAATGTAGATGCCCCTGTCCTCGTGATTGTCCGGCATCGGCAGGCGAGCGCCTGCCTCAAGCGTGACATCGGCATAAAATGTCTCCGACAACATGGTCGCGGGAGCGACCTTGCCATAGGCGTTGCCAAGAATGAGTCGAACCGTCACCCCGTGGTCCTCGATCACCGGCAAGGTCTCCTTGCCGTGATGTTCGAACGTCGGCGCCATATCCTCGTGGCGTTCCGGCAATGCCAACCAGGTCTGTATCCCGAACAGGCTGTTCGGCCCGGTACGCGCCGCTGCGGATGTCCTCTCCGAATGAGAAACCCCACGGCCTGCGACCATCCAGTTCAATGCACCGGGACGGATGATCTGGTCAGCCCCGGTGCTGTCGCGATGGTGAAAATCACCGCGATAGAGATAGGTAACGGTGCCAAGACCGATATGCGGGTGCGGTCGGACATCGATGCCCTGGCCGGTCAAGAGCTCGGCCGGGCCGGCTTGGTCGAAGAAGATGAATGGTCCGACCATCTGCCGCTTGGGCGCCGGCAATGCACGCCGAACCTCGAAGCCACCAAGGTCACGGGCTCGGGGGACGATAAGGGTCTCGATCGCGTCGATGCCTACCTCGTCAGGGCAGCCTGGTTCGATTGCGGGGTTCCAACTCATGCGCGTTCACCTCTCCTCGCCATTTGGCGACCTCGGACCTGCCGGGGTGCAGAGTCCCTCACATACCCAAGTGACTAACGGTTAAGTACCGTCGCGAATAGCTACGCCGCGCGGTGAGCTGTGTCGCAAAAAGCGGAACGCTCAGCCAAAGGTATCAGTTCGCAGACCTTGCAGATACGGGCTTCCGTCGAATGCTTCGATCAGGAACTCGGAGAGAATGCGGACTTTTCTCGCCGGATGCGGACTGGGCGGTCGCACGACATAGACGCCGCCGACCGGCAAGGGATATCGTGTCATGATCGGCACAAGCGCGCCCGACTCGAGATATTCGTGGGTAACGCAATCGGGGAGCCATGCGATACCAAGCCCGGCGGCGGCCGCGCTGGCGAGCGCGGCACCATTATCGGAGCTGAAGCGACCCTGCGGCTGCACGGTGACGATCTTTTCGCCATCCATGAAACGCCATGTTTCGGCCCCCACCAAGGCGTGGTGCCCCACGATTTCATCCGGCTTTTCGGGTGAGCCATGCGTTCTGATGTAATCAGGGCTCGCCACGAGCTTGCCGTAGATCTGACCGACGCGCCTCGCAATCAGGTTGGAGTCACGCAGGGTGCCGACCCGGATTGCGCAGTCGAAGCCGTCCGAAATCAGATCGACGAACCGATCGCTATAGTCGGCGTGGATCTGAAACTGCGGATGCTGGCGTGCCATTTCCGCAAGCACGGGCGCAAAGTGCACTGGGCCCGACGTCAGCGGAACAGCCACCCGCAGGCGCCCGCGAAGGTCACCGGAGGGCAGTATCGTTTCTCGCGCGATGTCGATCTCGGCACAGGCTCTTGCTGCATATTCCCGAAACGTAAGGCCGGCCTCGGTGAGGCCGGCGCCCCGCGTCGTTCGCGCAAGAAGTTGGATACCAAGTTCGCCTTCGAGCCGGATGAGGCGCCGACTGACCATCGACTTGGAGATCCCCAATCGGCGCGCGGCAGGGGAAACGCCCCCGGCATCGGCAACTTCGACAAATGTCCGCAGATCCTCGATGTCCATTTTGCGCTCTCCGCTTGGCGATACGGCCCGACACAAAAGCCTATCGCGCTGCCCTGACGATCGGCGCGACCTCGGTGCCGAGAAGTTCGATCGATCGCTTCATCGCCGCGGTGTCCAGAGACGCCGTGCTCATCTGGAAGGTGAAGCGCGAAACGCCGCCGAGTGTCTCGCTCGCCTGCAGCATCTTGGCCGCTACGGTTTGTGGAGCGCCAACCAGAAATGCACCTTCCGGACCTGCCATGGCTTCGAACTGCTGGCGCGACGGTGGCGACCAGCCGCGCTCGCGGCCGATCGTTGTTGTCAGATGCGCCCAACCGGGAAAAAATGCATCCCTGGCTTCTGTATCGGTCTCTCCGACGAAGCCCATGGCGTGGACGCCGACCTTGAGCGTTTCGGGGCGGTGCCCAGCGCGCTTGCCCGCTTCGTGATAGAGATCGACCAGCGGACGGAACCGCTCGAAGCTTCCGCCGATGATTGCGACCATCAGGGGAATGCCGAGCGCACCGGCACGCGCGAAGGATTGCGGTGTGCCGCCCACTCCGATCCATAGCGGCAGCTTTGGTTGGTGGGGACGCGGAAAAACACCTTGCCCGTCGAGCGCCGGACGGAAGCGGCCTTCCCAGGTAATATTGGTCGTCTCACCAAGCTGAAGAAACAGGTCGAGCTTTTCCGCAAACAGGTCGTCATAGTCGCGTGTATCGAGGCCGAACAGCGGATAGGCCTCAACGAACGAACCGCGGCCGACCACAACCTCGGCCCGGCCTTTGGAAATCAGGTCCAGGGTTGCGAATTCCTGGAAAACCCGTACCGGGTCCGCAGCGCTCAGAACAGTCACGGCACTCGTCAATCTGATCCGGCTGGTGCGCGCTGCCGCCGCGGCCAGAATGACGGTCGGAGCGGAATCGAGAAATTCGCCGCGATGATGCTCGCCGATGCCGAAAACATCGAGCCCGACGCGATCCGCGGCAACGACCTCCTCGATGAGTTCGGCCATGCGCTCGGTAGCCGACGGAAGCCTGCCCGTGGCGGGATCCGGGAGGATTGCTGCAAAACTGTCGATACCGATTTCCATCTTGAAGTCCTTAAATATGGTCGGCCCGCCCCCGCGACCGACACTGGAATTTCATCATTCTCACGAGCGCCGCCGGGTACTCACGACAGGTCGGGTCGCGATGAAAAGGGACGACGAGGTTCGGAGAACCGTCCGCATTCCTGGCGATGCGTCCGTCCGTCTCCCGCCATCCCTGCTGGTGCTTAGTGTCCGCCTGTGGTGGTGGTCGGCACCGGCGTGTTGAGCAACTGCTGCTCCCACAGGAAGGCGATGCCGCTGCCGGCCATATGATCCTTGAGGAGCTCGACGAATGCGGGGCCGGTCTCGGTTCGCGCATGATCGCGCTGCCATTCGGATGCCAGAGCCAGCCACGTCATCATGTTGCAGCCTGCGGCGATCATGCGCTGGATCGCCACCTGATGAGCCTCGACAGACACGCCGCCGCAGGCGTCGGTTATGACCGTGACATCCCAACCTTCGCCGGCAGCCTGGATCGCCGGCATGGCGACGCAGATCTCAGTATACAGACCTGCAATGATCAGCTGCTTGCGGCCCGTCGCCTTGACAGCATCAACGACCTTCTGATCTTGCCAGGTATTGATGAGCGTCCGGTCGATCACTTCCTGGTCCGGAAAGACATTGGTGATCTGCGGGAAGATGAAGCCGCCCCGATCGGCGATTACGCTGGTAATGATGGTCGGAACATTGAAGGCCTTTGCGGCCTTCGTCAGAGCCGTCGCGTTGTTGACCACCATATGCGGGTCATGGCTGTTCAGGTTCGTAAGCTGGAAAGCCTGGTGGTCAATCAGAACGAGTACCGAATCTTCGGGGCGAAGGAGCGAAGCGAGGCCGTTACGAAAGGTCATCGATAAATCCTTTATTGTCTTTTCGTCAGAGTGATTGGTTTGCCAGGGGTATGAGCTGACAGCTGCGCTGCAGACACGCGGAGATTGTCATTCCACTTTATGATGCGGTAGTGCTCGATTGTGTTGAGCTGTGTCGCAAAACAAGGAACGCTAATTTGGACATCGAGGATCTGCGGACTTTTGTCGAAGTTGCCGATGCCGGAGGCGTTTCAGCTGCCGCGCTGCGGCTTGGCGTCTCGAAATCGATGGTCAGCCGGCGACTGGTCCGGCTTGAAGAAGAGCTTGGCGTCCAGCTCCTCGCCAGAACCACTCGAGGCGCCTCGCTCACAGAGGCTGGAATCACGTTCCGGGACTATGCAGCCAGAATCAGCTCCGAGATTGATGTTGCCAGAGAGGCGGTCCTGCCCGCGGGCGAACTGCGCGGACGATTGCGGATTGCAGCGCCGCTGTCCTTCGGCCCGACACACCTGGCGCCGGTGATAGCTGAAATGGCCCGGCGCCATCCACTGCTGCAAATCCAGACATGCTACAGCGACCAGGTCGTCGATCTGATCACGGAAGGCTATGACTGCGCCATACGATTTGGTTATCTTCAGGATTCCAATCTGATCGCGAGGCGCGTCGGCCCGCTTTTCGGCAAGCTGGTTGCGAGCCCCGACTACGTTGAAAAACACGGCTCCCCTGAGAGGCCGGAGGATCTCGTTGCCCATCAGGCGCTTATGCAGGGAACGGAGGCATGGCAGTTTCTGGATGGCGAGAAAATCGTCACCGTCAATCCACGGGGGCGTTTCAAGGCGGACAACGCGGTTGCGCTCGTCGCGGCAGCCGTTGCTGGTCTCGGGATCGCCCTTCTGCCGGATGGGATCACCGCCCAGTATGTTGCCTCAGGTGCGCTTTTGCCCCTTATGCCACGCCATCCACCGCCTCCTGCAGGGATCTACGTCGTGCGCCCACCCGCTCAATATCCCGCCAGAAAGGTGCGTCTCCTGACTGAAATCCTGATTGAGTGTTTCGACCACGGTACAACCTTTGAAAGGTAGCGCGCTCGACGGGTGTTGCGCGTTGGATGGGCGTCTTGCGAAGGTCGGGCATCCGCCAGCAGCGCCGATATTAACCCGCAGCTATCGCAAACATCGACAATAGCTGAGCTCAAAACATAACGCGCGCTGTCTCCAGCGCGCGTGAATATCACGGAAATCAACTCGAAGGAATTTGACAGGTGGAACGCAGACAGAGCTGCTTTCTATCGTTTCGTTCCGACCGCCAGCACCACGGTCGAGGGCAGGACAACCCGGTCTCCTATCATCTTCCCATCGATCACCTTCAGGATTGCCTCATCGACACGCTGCCGTTGATCATCATCGAGCGCGGCGTAAACTCCCATATAGCCATGCAGTTCGCCAAGATCGTCCAGATAGGGCTGGCCAGACGGTCCCTCCCATACGGCTTCGATCTCTTCGACCTCGACCGAGGACAGGCCAGCTTCCGACATTTCCCTGACCAGTCTTTCGGGTTCGGCAAGTGCAAGGAACCCCTCCGGAGGGGCAGGTGGGCGCATGTCCGGAAAGACGGACCGCAGCGCTTCCGCCATGACAAGAAACGGTCCGCCGCCCGGCGGCCTGCGCCATGTCGCCACGCAGGCCTTGCCGCCGCTTCTGGTTACACGCACCTGTTCCGCAAGTCCTCGCCGCCAGTCGGGAAAGATGCTGACCCCGAACAGCGAAAACGTGGCATCGAAGCCGCCGTCTTCCAGGACGAGCTGCTGTCCATCCATCAGTCTTGCTTCACTCGATGGGAAAGGCGCGAGCCGCTTGGCCAGAAGATTGATCATGCCCGGTGCGTGGTCGATCGCGAGAACCGAGGCGCCGCGAAGCGCTGCCGGCACGCTCAGCGCTCCGGCGCCCGCCGCAATATCGAGGACACGTGCGCCCCATTGAACACCTCCAACGCGGTCAAGAGCGGCAGCTGCGACCTGGCCGGTATTCCGGTTCGCCGTCATCTCATAAACACGGGCAAATTCGTCCGTCATATGCGGGTGAGCGACAGACGGCTGCACCTGAGGAATCCAGGTCGCTTGGTTGCTGTTCTCGCTTTGCGAAGTCGTTGAATTCTGCATATAAAAATTCCTTCATCTCAATAATTGGGTCATTCAATCAATGGTTCGGCGCTCCGGCTGGCGTCGAATTAAACGAAGTACGCCCCGCCAAAATGGATGGCATGACCTTCAATGGCGTCCGCGGAGCAAACGAGCCCACTGGACGCCGGCGGGAAATGTTGAGGACATGCCCGCACCTAGCTGGGATGAAACACGATTCCAAAAACAGGGATAAGCAATCCTCCCGCGCGCCAGTGAACGCAACTTATTGGAGAAATTTGGACGGAGCGCCAATTAACTGCCGCTTGACCGCTCTCACTCCAGTCAGGTCACCATGGCGACACGGCCCAAGGGTTTGGCTGTTTCTGCATGTTCGTGCGCCAATGATGCATCCTGCAATGAAAAGATCCGGTCTATAACGATCTCGATGCGTTTTTCGGCTGCGACCTTCAAAAGGTCATCCACCGTTCTGCGCACGGCCGGCCTCTCGAACAGAGATCCCATGAATACGCCATGCAGGGTCTGATTGCTCTGCATCGGCTGCCAAAGGTCGACATTCAGGCCGCCGCCGCCGGCGTTACCGACAAAGACGACACGGCCTTCGGGAGCAAGTGCCGAAAGCGATGCCTGTAGGGTCGAGCCAACAGGATCGATCGCAAGGTTTGCTCCCTCGCCGCCAGTCAGCCGCAGCACTTCCTCGATGACATCCTTCTCACGCCGGTCTATGACATGGGATGCGCCAAGGTCGACAAGACGTGCCAGTCGTTCGCGGCCACTGGCCACAGCAATGACGGTCGCTCCGATATCGCGCGCCAGCTGGATAGCTGCCAGTCCGACGCCACCTGCGGCAGCCTGGATCAGGACCGTCTCGGCTTCACGCAGGCCGCCTTTGGTTATCACGCAATGATAGGCTGTTCCGAAAGAAATCGGCAATGCGGCAGCCTGAGCCATTTCCAGGCCATCGGGAACCAGCCATGTCCGCGAAGCCGGAACGGACCAGAGCTCCGCATGAGACCCATGCATGTCGAATGCTGTGACCTTATCGCCAACTTTTCTGTCCCGGACATTCTCGCCGACCGACACCACCGTACCCGCCCCTGCATAGCCGACGATCCAGCGAGATTGCTGCGGGGTGGATCGACGATTGATCAAGTCACCGCCTTCGATCGAAATCGCCTCGACGGCAATCAGGACATCGTCCGGTCCACAACTCGGGTCGGGCACATCGACATATCTGAGGACTGTCGGAGGACCGGGACTGTCATAGACTGCAGCTTTCATATGCTTCCTTCGCTATAAGAAGAAACTTGCCCTGCCTGATAATTAGTGGCCATACGCCCACCGAACAGGAAGACGCGCCCATATCATCATCATTCAGGCGCCCCTTTTCGTCAGGATATGTTCGAGATCCTTCAGCGCTGCGGCTGCGGTGGCAAGCGGCTCTTTGCCGGATCCGATCGCAATCGTCTCGCCCATCGCATCGGTCGTGATGCGGATCGCCTTGTCCTTTCCGCGTATGTTCGCGAAGGGGTCGGCAAGCGGATATGTCTTTATACCCACCTGCGCGCGAAAGGCGCCATTGACGTTTGTAAGGCTCCCGACCAGCTTCGGAACGAAGCCCTCATTCCGCCATGCCTCGACACGCTCCCGGGTAATGGACTGGATGCCCTCGACGATCAGATCATCCATCGTCAGGTTGGCGCCGAGACCGAAATTGGCGAGGATCAGCAGCTTGCAGGCGGTATCCCAGCCTTCCGTATCGTTGCGCGGATCAGCCTCGGCAAAACCGCCTTCCTGTGCTTCACGCAACGCCGCCTCGAAACCGATCCCACGCGTCGTCATGGCATCGAGCAGGTAATTGGTGGTAGCGTTCAGAATGCCTTCGATCTTGAGCACTTCGCAGCCCTTGAGGCTATGCTCGACGAGATCGATCGTCGGCAATGCGGCGGCGGCCGCACCGCTGAGTTTCAGCATCGCACCTGAGGCTCGGGCAAGCTCGCGCAGCTGCCTTCCGCTGTGAACCAGCGCGCCTTTCGATATGACGATCGTGTCACGTCCGGCCGACAGCGCGGCACGGAGATAGGCAAGCCCCGGTTCACCGCTGCGGAAATTACTCGGTCCCGCTTCGATCAGGATATCGGCGCCGCTTTCCTCTATGAAGGCAACGCCCGACAGTCCGTCTTCAAGATTGCTCAGTTGCTCTTCCTCAAGGCCATTCGCATCCGCCAGGCCGGATCGGGATCCGCAGACCGCCACCAGACGGGCATCTGCATCATAAACCTGACGATACCGCTCCCGTCGCGAGAGAAGCAGACCGGCTGTGGCGCGTCCAACGCCGCCGAAACCTGCAATGGCAATCTTATATGTTTTCATCTTCCGGACCTTCTGCTTTCGGACGCCTCAAGCACCTGCATACCGATATGACGAAGCATCTGCTGCCGACTATCTCGAAGCCGCCGGTCCGCTAAGCGGCTCGGGAACCGGGCGAATGTGCAGGTGGGCCTTGCCAGACATGGCATCTCCCTGAACCTGCTCGGATAGCCGCTCATTGTCCCTCTGGCGAACGTCTTCGGCGGCTTCCTCCACATCCATTTCAGCGTAACCCAATGCCCGCAGGCCCTCCGCTCCCATAAGATAGGCGGATTCGACCGTCTCGCGGATCTGGTAGTCCACGCCGGCGCGGATCAGGTCCACCGCATGGCCGCGATCATAGCTTCGCACAAGTATCTTCGCCTGAGGGAATTCATGCTGCACCAACTCAACGATCTGCATGGCGGCTTTCGGGTCGTTGATACAGATCATCAGCGCTTCGGCGGAGCCCGCACCGGAGTGGCGCAGCGTGTCGAGCCGCGTACCGTCCCCGAAAAAGACCTTGAACCCAAACCGGCCCGCCTCACGAATGCGGTCCGGATTCATATCGATGACGGAGAGACCGACGCCTTTGGACAGAAGCAGCTGTGAGGCGATCTGGCCAAAGCGACCGAAACCGATGATGAGGACCCGGCCGGCCAGGTCCCTGGCCACCTCAACGCCATCCATCGACGCCTCGCCGCGCAGCAACCGCTCCGCCGCGATCATGAGCAGCGGCGTCAGGGCCATGGAAAAGATCACGACGGTCGTGAACAGTGCATTTTCGCGCGCATCGATCACGCCGCCGGTCGTCGCTGCGGCATACAGCACGAAGGCAAATTCACCGCCCTGCAGGAACATCGAGGTACGATGCAACGCGTCGTGACCGGAGGTGCCGAACAGGCGCGCGACGGCATAGACCACCGCCCCCTTCGCGATGGTGAACGCGGCAAGCATGAACAATAGAAGCCACCATTCAGCGGCAACGACGGAAAGGTCGAGCGACATGCCGACAGCCATGAAGAACAGGCCCATCAGCAGGCCGCGAAACGGCTCTATGTCGCTTTCGATCTGGTGGCGGTAGCTGGAACTCGACAGCATTACCCCTGCCAGGAACGCGCCCATTGCCATGGAAAGACCGGCGCCGGCCATCAGCAAGGCCGCTCCAAGAACTACCAGCAGCGCGCCCGCTGTCATTACCTCGCGCGTCCTTGCGCGCGCCAACAGCGAAAATAGCGGATTTAGGCCCCATCTGGACACGCCGAGAAGAACCAGCAACGCGCCAAGCGCCAGCAACACATCCATCCAGCCCGACTGCCCCTGCGAAAGAGGCGACAGGAAGGCGACCACCGCCAGAAGCGGCACGATCATCAGGTCCTCGAAGAGGAGAATGGAGACCGATTTTTGGCCTTCGGCACCAGAAATCTCGCCGCGATCCTGCAGGACAGACATGATGACGGCCGTCGAGGAGAGGACGAAGCCTGCTCCGGCAACAAAGGCCACGGGGCTAGGCAGGCCAAAGATCAGCATGCCCGCCAAGGTCAGGGCCGCCGTGGCTGCAGCTACCTGTACGAGACCCAATCCGAAGATCTGGCCGCGCATGGCCCAGAGCTTGTACGGGCGCAATTCCAGTCCGATCACGAACAGGAACATCACCACCCCCAGTTCCGAGAAATGCAGAATGGACGACGCATCGGTGAACATGCCCAGTACCGACGGACCGACGAGCACGCCGGCAGCGAAATAGCCGAGAACCGAACCGAGGCCGAGCCGCCGGAACAAGGGCACCGCAACCACGGCCGCCCCCATCAGGACGATCGCAGGCCCGATTGTCTCCCCCAAGCTTGCTTCAGCCATGCGTTCTCCCTTCCAATCAAATATGCGTAAGTGGCCGGGCGCCGACCGATATAGCCTTTACCCACCAATCAGCTTCTCGACCGTGCTTGGTATCGTCGCAGATTCAGCCTGAATAGTCTCCATATTCGCAAAACTCCGTCGCAGAAGGTGGAACGCCCCCTTGGCTGCATCGCGACACTCTCCCAACAATCGGCATCATAATGACAGGAGTTAAGATGACCGACCTCACCACCAGGGACGCGGTCACCCGACCTCCGTCGGGCGACCACCGACCGCCGCGCTCTTAGGAAAGCGCACCGCCATCCACCGTGACGACCGTCCCGGTAATCTGCCGGGCGGCAGGCGTTGCGAGAAAGGCGACCGCGGCTGCGACATCGCCCGGCTGATTGAAGCGACCAAGGGGGATGAGGCTACGCTGGTAATCCCCAAACTCTCCGGTCTCGGGATTCGAGTCGGTATTCGTCGATCCCGGCTGCACGAGATTGACCGTTATGTCCCGAGCACCCAGTTCGCGAGCAAGGCCGCGGTTGAATGCCTGAAGCGCGCCCTTCGTCATGTAGTAGACCGTGCCGGGTACGCCGACGATACGGTCAGCACCCGCAGAACCGATATTTATGATGCGACCGCCTTGCTTGAGATGAGGGATCGCAGCCTTCGACGCAAGCACCGGCCCGCGCACGTTAACCGCAAGCAGCGCGTCGAGATCCTCGACAGTGAAATCGGCAATATTGTTATACCGCGCGATAGCGGCATTGTTGACGAGAATGTCGAGACCACCCAGCGTGCGAACGGCTTCGTCCACGGAGCGCTGTATGGCGTCCGGGTCGGCGCTGTCGGCCTGGATCGCGACGGCACGCCGTCCCTGTCCCTCGATTTCCCGAACAAGCTGTGCGGCGTTGTCCACCGATCGCTCGTACGTTATCGCGACATCCGCACCCTTCTCGGAGAGCGCGCGTGCGATTGCCGCGCCGATGCCCCGCGACCCACCGGTTACGAGAGCATTCTTCCCAGCCAGTTCCTGCATAATTCGAACCCTTTCTATCCCGTATCGCCCGCTGCACAGGCTCGAAGCTCATTGCTCCTGGTCCCCGCGATCACGGCTGTTTTCCTTCGTCGAGCGTGTAGATAGGCAAAGGCGAGGAGGACGGCATTCCCGATTCTCCCATAGGCTTGCCTGATTCTTCCAAATCGCTACATTCTCCAGCTAATGGCCGACCTTGTGAAACCAACCGCTCAACTGCTGGACGACGTCGCTCCCTTCGTGGTTCGTCATGGAGGGATTGTTGGTGTGCCGACTTCAATTCCCCGCCTGACGCTATGGACGAGCACACGCGCAACCTCACCCACGCCGGCCGTGTTCGAACCCATGTTCTACGCCGTTCTGCGGGGTACCAAGGTGTTGACAATGGGTGCCAATCGCTTCGAACTGATGGCGGGCGCGTGTGCGACATCGTCCTTCGGCCTGCCCTATATCCACCAGATGACCGGCGCGACGCCCGAGCTTCCTTACATCGGCATCAGTCTTCATCTTGATGTAGGCATGTTGACGCGCGTCATGCTCGATATGCCCAAACAGGAGGATCGCTGGGCATGCGCGGTTGCGGCCAGTGACCTGAGCGGCCAGCTCGGCGACGCGTTCGCTCGTCTCGTCCGGCTCATCGGCACGCCCGGCGACGTCGGCATGCTCGCACCGCACTACGAGTTCGAACTCTACTATCGTCTGCTGCAGAGCTCGATGGGCGACACGCTCCGCCAGGTCGGCCAGCGTAACGATCGGTTTCAACAGCTCAAAACGGCGGCGGACTGGCTCGCCAGCAACCACAGCGAACCCGTTGTCATCCCCGACCTGGCGGCCTCTTCCGGCATGAGCGTCACGTCCTTTCACCGGCATTTCAAAGCCGTTACAGGATTTAGCCCCCTTGCCTTCCAGCGGCATATGCGTCTGCTGGAAGCTCGAAAGCTTCTTTCCGCCGGGAGCACCAATGTGTCGCGCGTGGCCTATGAGGTAGGCTATGCAAGCCCATCGCAATTCAGCCGGGAGTACAAGAGCATGTTTGGCAGCGCGCCGGTAGTCGACCTGCAACGTTGATTCCAGAGACGCTGGGCTTCAACGTTCGCCAAGCTACACCGGCCCAAAACCGCGTTTCGGCAGCGATGTGCATCACGGTCTTATGATCGCCCTCCGTACGGTAGCGGACATTGATTGCCCCGCGGGTTGGACCAGATTGGTCCCGTTCACTACAGGGAGGAAACAACAATGTCGGAACGACATGAATGGATTGCGGACAGGGCCTACAGCCTTTGGGAACACGCCGGACGTCCGGATGGTCAGGATCACGACCATTGGCGGCAAGCCAGCGACGCCTGGGACGCAGAGCATCAAGGTCGTTTATCGACGGGTGAAGTCTCTACCGCTCAAACGGATTGGGACGAAGAGAGCGAAGAATAGCAGCACTCCACCGCTACCAGCATATGCCCGCCGGTCTTCGAACTAAGGGAAGCGTCTGCTTGCGCTGATGGCCATCGCTCTTGGGTCTGTTCCGCTTTTCTTCGGCTACCATACGTGGCGCCAGGGAATGCGGAATATGGGTTGACGAATGACCATCTTCTTCCCACATCCCGCGGCGACCGGGGCAGAAGGATCACATGAAGAAATTCCTCGAGACAAGGTTCGGGCCGACCGAGCTTGCCATCATCGACGCCGCCTTTGCCGAGTGGATGAAGCTGGCGAACATCGAAAGGGGCAGTCCGGAAGCAGAGCTGGCCGCGGCGATCGTGATCAACCTGTTTCGCGAAGGCAATGACACGATGCCTGCAATCCGAGACGCCATCTCTGCCCATCGCGGCCTCAACGATCTTCGGCACTCCTGACGCCGCTTGTAGATCATTCTCAGTCATGAAAAACCGCCATCCCTTCCGCATCACCGCGAAGCCTTTCGCGGTGTGGCTGGGTGATCTTCATTTCAGGGCGAGACGAGGACGGAGACCTATCCGCGGCAAAAACTGGATAAAAGAAGTGCTTAAGCAAATCTGATTATCAGCGCCGACGTTTCCATCGGCGAAATAATCTCAGGTCATCCTACAAGACCTTAAAAACCGCTTCCAGCCAAAGACGTCGATAAGAACCCGTTGGCAAAGACGCCGGCGGAAAACACCGAAATGAACAAGGCGAGCGCTGGACCAAGGTCCTGCAAGCCAACGGCGAGAGCCACCTTTGCTCCCGTGAGCAGTCTTGTCATTCCTGAGCCCATGGCCGAAAGATCCGCAATTTTCGTGGTTTTCGCCACAGTAATTCTCCGAGCGATGATCGGTTCCATCATCCGTCACAATAAGCATCGGTGATCTCAAAATATTGGAGCGACGGTCCGACAATGGCATGTGTGCGTCGAACGTAAACACCTCCGAGCCTGACATAATATCGGCACGCCTTTCCCCATCTCATCGGAACCCATTTGAGCCGCTGGGCAAAGCGATTGTCCAATAAACGCGGTGCGCTTGGATCGAGGGTTGGAAACAGCAGCACCAAGCCTAGTTCAACAAATACGAATTTTGTCCGCCAGCGATCGATCAGGAGTATCCGATGAAGCCCAAGGTTGCCGACATATTGACCGAGATTCTGTATTCCGCAGGCGTCAAGAGGATCTATGGTGTGGTCGGAGACAGCCTGAACGGCCTGACGGAATCCCTTCGTAGACGGGACGACATCGAATGGGTTCATACGCGGCACGAAGAGACCGCCGCGTTTGCCGCTGGTGCGGAAGCCCACCTCACAGGCGAACTGGCTGTCTGTGCAGGCAGTTGCGGTCCCGGTAACCTCCACCTCATCAACGGACTGTTCGACTGCCATCGGTCAGGCGTTCCGGTTCTGGCTATAGCAGCGCAGATCCCGTCCAATGAAATCGGCCGGGGCTATTTTCAGGAGACCCATCCGGACCAGCTTTTTCGCGAGTGCAGCCACTTTTGCGAACTGGTCAGCCAACCCGAGCAACTTCCGGCCGTCATGGAATCCGCCATCCGCGCGGCGGTCGGCAAGCGCGGCGTGGCCGTCATCGTCATCCCCGGCGACGTGGCACTCGCCGACTTCTCGGCCAAGATTTCCGCGCCCGCCGCACTCAGGCTCGCAAAACCGAGTGTGGTTCCGGCGGCCGAACAGATCGACAGCCTCGTTGAACTTCTCAGCGAAAGTTCCAAAGTCACGCTCTTGTGCGGCCGCGGCTGTGAGGGCGCCCATGAACAGCTCTTGGCCTTCGCCTCACGTCTGAAGGCCCCCATCGTCCACGCCCTGGGTGGCAAGGAGCATGTCGAATGGGACAATCCTTACGATGTCGGCATGACTGGCCTGATCGGCTTCTCCTCCGGCTACAGGGCGATGCTCGAATGCGATACGCTGATCATGCTCGGAACTGATTTTCCTTACCGCCAATTCTATCCGACTGACGCAAAGGTGGTGCAGATCGACATCCGCCCGGAAAACCTCGGCCGCCGAACTCCGCTCGACCTTGCGATTGTCGGTGACGTCAAGTCCACGCTCAATGCAGTTTTGCTCAGGCTGGAGGAGCGCACCGACGTGAAGCATCTCGACCGATGCCTGGCGGCTTATCAGAAGGCGAGAGATGGGCTCGACGGGCTTGCAACCGGAAAGGCCGGCGGCACGATCCATCCGCAGTATGTTGCGCGACTCCTCAGCGAACAGGCGTCGGAAGATGCGGTCTTCACCTTCGATGTCGGCACGCCCACTGTCTGGGCGGCCCGTTATCTGAAGATGAATGGAAAGCGCCGGCTGATCGGATCGCTTGTCCACGGTTCGATGGCGAACGCGCTGCCCCAGGCGATCGGGGCTCAGGCAGCCTACAAGGATCGGCAGATCATCAGCATGTCAGGAGATGGCGGCTTTGCTATGCTGATGGGTGATTTCCTGACGCTCACTCAACAGGACCTTCCGGTGAAGGTGATCGTCTTCAACAATTCGTCGCTCGGCTTCGTCGCCATGGAGATGAAGGCGGCGGGCTATCTCGAGACCGGGACCGACCTCAAGAACCCCGACTTCGCAGCGGTTGCCCGGGCGGCGGGCGTTCACGCGATACGCGTCGAAGATCCAGCCGAGCTTGGGCGGGGGATAGAAGCCGTCCTGCGCCATCCGGGGCCGGCGCTTCTCGATGTCGTCATCAACCCTCAGGAGCTCGCGATCCCGCCGAAGATCAAGGCCGCCCAGGTGATGGGAATGAGCCTTTGGGCTGCAAAGGCGGTAATGAATGGGCGAGGTGACGAACTTCTCGACGTGACCAAGTCGAACTTCTTTTCCCGATGAGAACGGAAAACCCTGAGTTTCGCATTCGACGGCGTGACGCAATTGCAGCTCAGTCATGGACCCGAGGAACAAGCTGAGCATCTTTCGGTTCTCTTACTGAAGGAGGCTTCATGCCATATCTCGCCAACCGCCGTCCGTCCGGATCTCCGCCCCAGCCCGCATCCTCTCATCGCGGAGCAATTATGACGATCATGTCGCTTGCCATTTTCGTCGCAGTCGTAGCATTCTGCTTTCTCTGGATTGCTGGGCCGCCGGCCTAACCGGCGTCCATTCGCACGAGAGTTTGCTGGTCTTCGCGGTCCTTGGTTTGGAGCATTTGCATAGCGACGTTTCGATTGAATGGACCGGCGGAACTCGTCCAACAGGCTTGACGCATCCGGCGCATCGAACACGAGTGGAGGGTGAGCATTATTCAACGCCTCCGTCCATTTGTGCTTCTGAGGTTTCTCGCCAGTTTTGTGCTTGTTTTGCCCCCGGATGCGGCAGAAGCAGGCCAGAAGCAGGATGGGGCAACGCAGCCCGACTGCCTCTATCAACGCTCCGCAAACGGAAATCCCTCCCTCTGCATCCGCAGCGGGACCTTCAATGCGGACCTCTGCCGCACGATCGGCCACTTCGCCGATCAACATGAGCTACCGCCCGCGTTCTTTGCACGGCTCGTTTGGCGGGAGAGCTTGTTCCGTCCAGAAGCGATCAGCCCCAAGGGAGCAGAAGGGATCGCGCAGTTCATGCCCGGTACAGCGCGACTTCGGGGACTTGCCGACAGTTTCGACGTGATCGCAGCGCTTGATGCATCAGCTGCCTATCTCAGAGAACTGAGAGATCGTTACGGCAACTATGGGCTTGCTGCGGCCGCCTATAACGCAGGAGAAAATGGTCTTTCCCGCTTTCTTACGACGGGGCGCCTGCCAATCGAAACGAGAGACTATGTTTTTGCCGTCACAGGGAGCACCATTGAGACTTGGCGCGACACGCCTCCCGAGAACGTCGCTCCGGAGCTCGATCCTGCCCGCCCGTTTCAGGAAGCATGCACCACCCTGGCAGACACCCGCCAGATGAACGAACCCGTTTTCGTCGGATCGGCCGACTGGGCCCCATGGGGCGTCCAACTTGCGGCCCATCACCGACCTGCCGTCGTTGATCGATTGTTTACCCTTGCGGTCAGCCGACTGCCTAAACCGCTGAATTCCGAACGAGCGCTCATCGTCCGACAACGAGGCGGCAATTTCGGCTACCGGCCACGATACGCGGCACGGATCGGGCGGGAAACTCGCCAGGCGGCAATCGAACTCTGCACCGCTATCCAGGCCGCCGCGGTTCCATGCACCGTGTTGCGAAATCGGTAAACCTTCTCCTTTGACCGCATATTTATCGAAGACAACTCATCGATCCCTCGCAACGCTATTAAGAGCCGTTGATGCCTTCGGAGAACGAATTCGTCGTCGAATGATCGAAGGACGGCAGGTCAGAACATCAGGCTGGTGAAACCTTTTATTTCATGGGCCGTTGTGGGGCTCATGAGTGCCGGGAAAATCGATCCGAAATCTGAAAAGAGTATCAGGCAGCCCGAGCCCGATGATCCCTTGCGGGCTGAAGATCAGCCCATCGAAGCCGAGCCGCTACCCGACGCCATCGAACCCGATCAGGGAATGACGCCTGAAGAGGCCGAACAGGCGCGCAAGGCCTATCTTCTGAAACGGTTCTGGATCAGCGCGCGCGGTTATTGGAGCCGCCGCGGCGACCGGTTTGCATGGCTGGCTTCAATCGTTCTTCTGGCATTGATCGGTCTCAATGTAGGCTTCCAATATGGCATCAACGTCTGGAACCGTGAAATCTTCGACGCGATCGAACAGCGCGATGCATCGTCCGTCTACTATCTGGGAGCGGTCTTTCCACCGCTTGTTCTGGGCAGCGTAACACTTGTCACCATACAGGTTTTCGTCAGGATGCTGATCCAGCGACGCTGGCGCTCCTGGTTGACAAAGGCCTTGATCGCACGATGGCTGGCGAATGGCCGATATTACCAGTTGAACCTCATCGGCGGAGACCATCAGAATCCGGAAGCGCGGATTTCCGAGGATATGCGGATTGCGACCGAGTCACCCGTAGACTTTGTATCGGGTGTCATTTCCGCATTTGTATCTGCCTCGACCTTCATCGTCGTCCTGTGGACGATCGGTGGCGCCCTGACCCTGCCGATCGGCGGATGGTCTGTCACGATCCCCGGCTTTCTCGTGGTTGCGGCGGTGATCTATGCCTTCGTGACCTCCGGCTCGATCGCTTACATTGCCCGCAACTTTGTCCAGGTCTCCGAAGTCAAGAACCAGGTTGAGGCCGAGTTTCGCTATACCCTGACACGCGTGCGGGAAAATGGCGAAAGCATTGCTTTGCTCGGAGGCGAAGAGGAAGAGCGCAACGAGCTCGACCGGACATTCCAGAAGGTCCGCGAGCAATGGCGGCAACTGGCGCACCAATACATGCGCACGACGCTAGTGTCGCACGGATCCATGCTGATCGCCCCTGTGGTTCCGGTCCTGCTCTGTGCTCCGAAATTTCTCGAGGGCAGCATGTCGCTCGGCCAAGTCATGCAGGCAGCATCGGCTTTCACGATCGTCCAGACCGCCTTCGGCTGGCTGGTGGATAACTATCCTCGACTTGCAGACTGGAACGCCTGCGCCCGGCGCGTCGCCTCACTGATGATGTCGCTCGACGGGCTTGAACGCGCAGAGACGAGCGATCGCCTGGGACGCATCACGCGGGGAGAAACGCAGGACGAAACAATGCTCAGCCTTCACGATCTCTCGGTATCGCTCGGAGACGGGAAGGCCGTCGTGAAGGAGACGGAAGTTCAGATCGAACCGGGCGAACGCGTACTCGTTGCCGGGGAGTCCGGCTCCGGCAAGAGCACGCTGGTGCGGGCGATCGCCGGGCTCTGGCCCTGGGGCGAAGGAAGCGTCAATTTCCGCGCTGACAGTCGCTTGTTCATGCTTCCGCAGAAGCCCTACATCCCGACCGGGACGCTTCGCCGGTCCGTCGCTTATCCTCAGGAGGCCGAGAACTGGAGCATCGAGGAAATCGGCGCCGCCTTGGAGAAGGTTGGCCTAGGGCATCTCAAAGACAAGCTCGAGGAAGACGCCCCATGGGATCACACCCTGTCCGGCGGCGAGAAACAACGGCTCGCTTTTGCCCGCCTTCTGCTGAACGATCCCGATATCGTCGTCCTGGATGAAGCAACGTCGGCGCTCGATGACAAGAGCCAGGACAGGATCATGGAGACGGTCATCGATGAACTGCCACAGGTGACGATCTTGAGTGTCGGCCACAGGGCTGAGCTCGAAGCGTTTCACAGCCGCAAGATCACCCTCGAAAAGCGCGATGGTGGGGCGAGGCTCGTCAGCGATGTCGACCTTGTTCCCAGGAAAGGGAAGCGCATGGTTCTTTCGCGCCTGTGGAAGAAGCCGCTGAAGCGACCTTAAATCTCCGCTGCGTCTAAGGACACGATCCCAGCGGCTTGCCTCTGCCTGGAGGCTGCAAACAGGTCAGGCCGACAAGGCAGGCCCACGGGTCGCGTTTTCCGCTTCGTGATGCGGCATTTCATCGATAACTGCAATCAGGTCGGAAAAACACACAGGCGCTGGAGCTGCCCATTTCACGCAGTCGTTCTCGTCCACAAGCGAAGATGAGAACCGGTCGAACGAGAGCTTGTAGCTATCGGCGATATCACCTGCGCTTGCCACACAACGACAGTCGCCATGCAGAGCGACTGCTCCCGTCGGCGAAACCTCGACGACGATGATCGATCGGTCCCTCAATTCCTGCGAATGCCGCTTCAACTCGTCCGCCTGCTGATGCCGAAGCTGAGAATCGTTCCCGGCAATAAGCAGCATCCATTTCGGCTTCTGCTCGGTTACAAAGAGATCAGACATGACAAGCCCTTTCACATCACGGTTCAGCTGCCGCAAAATTTCGCACTGCTGGCCATCGAGATCGCCTTTGAAGTGAAGCCTGTCTCTGGGCAAAACGTCATCGGGCCAAGCTTCAGGTCGCGACGCTCATTGAAGTGACATTAGAACTGCCACAGAGGTGAAAAGTTGCCCTCGCAAAGATCTTTACTTGGCTGTTGGTCCACGGCACAAAAACGGTATCAAATGACCACCGTGTCATGCTGACGAGTAGGCATCGGCTTCCAGCGCTCTTCCAGAGCACGGAAAATCATAAAGAGAGCCGGTACAACAAAGATCGACAGCACCGTCGATATCAGCATGCCGCTGACGACGGATATGCCGATCGACTTGCTCGCACTGGCGCCGGCACCGCTTGCGAGTACAAGCGGGATCATTCCGACGATGAAAGCGATCGAAGTCATCAGGATCGGCCGGAAACGGAGCTTGCCGGCAATCACGGCTGAATCCAGCAGAGACTTTCCTTCCTTGATCCTGAGTTCGCGAGCGAATTCAACGATCAGAATGGCATTCTTGGCCGCCAAAGCCACCAGCAGGACAAGGCCGATCTGCGTGTAGAGCGTATTTTGCAAGCCCAGTACCAGCAGCACCGCAACGGTGCCGGCAAGCGCCAAGGGCACCGAGAAAATCACCGGCAGCGGCCCAAGCCAGCTTTCATATTGGCCGGCAAGCACGAAATAGACCAGAACAAGCGCCAGTCCGAAGGCGATATAGATCTGGTTTCCGGCGAGCTTTTCCTGATACGAGATCGCCGTCCAATCGGTCGCGGCGCCCGCGGGGAGAACATTCGCGGCGGCCTTTTCCATAAACTGCATTGCGTCACCTGAACTGATATCGGGTTGAGGACGGCCAGCAATCGATGTGGCGGGATGCAGGTTATAGAGCGAGATCAGCGAAGGCCCGAGGGTTTCCCTGACATCGACCATGCTGCTGATCGGCACCAGCGAGCCGGACGCGTTCGGCACCTTCAGTCGGTCGATACCCTCCGCAACGCTGCGATAGGAGCCTTCCGCCTGTACATAGACTTGGAACGTATGCCCGAAGCGCGTGAACTGGTTGACATAGGCAGAGCCGAGATACCCCGAAAGCGCATTGAAAACGTCGCCGATCGCAGCGCCGAGTGTAGCGGCCTTGGTGCGGTCGACATTGACCGCAAGCTGTGGCGTGTTGAAATTGGCGTTCACCTGCAGCCCCTGGAGGGCAGGGTTTTTCGCCGCCTCACTAGCTACGCTGTTGGCGATGTCTGCAAGGCGGTTGAAATCGCCACTGCCGTCGGTCAGCTCGACCATCATCGTGAAACCGCCTGTATTGCCGATCCCTTGGATCGACGGTGGCGGAATCGCCGTTGCCATGCCGTCATCAAGGTTGGCGAGCCTGCCGGAGATCGACTGATAGATCGGCAGAAGGGCTTCGGACTTGCCGCGTTCGTCCCAAGGTTTCAGCACGATATAGGCCAGGCCTGCGCTGGGAAGCGGGGCATTGTTGTCGAGCAGCGAGACGCCGGCCACGGTGATGACGTTGGCGACACCCGGCTGTTCCTCAAGCCGCTCCTGCACCTGCTTCAGCGACCGGTCCGTACGCTCAAGCGATGCACCAGGCGGCAGTTGGACCGCGGCCACCAGATAGCCCTGATCTTCCAGCGGCAGGAAACCGGTCGGCACTTTCGACAGGCCGACGAAGGCCAGCGCCATGATGACGGCAGTAAAGGCGGCAACCAAATGACGGAAGCGCATGAGCCAGCTGAGAAACGCCGTATAGCCGTCTTCCAGCCGGGCAAAGCCTCGGTCGAACCAGCGGAAGATGAAGTTGCGCTGCTCCACCGGCTTGATCGGCCGCATCCAGAGCGCTGCCTGCACGGGTTTGAGAGTTATCGCATTGACGGCGCTGATGATAGCGGTCGCGGCGATTACCAGCGCGAACTGTTGGTAGAGCTTTCCGGTGAGACCGGGCAGAAATGCCGCCGGCAGAAACACTGCGACCAACACCAAGGTGATGCCGATGATTGGGCCGAACAGCTCTTCCATAGCTTTTTCAGCGGCCTGTGGTCCCTTCAGACCATCGGACATGTGTCGAGCGGCGCCTTCGACGATGACGATCGCGTCGTCGACGACAATGCCGATTGCCAGGACCAATGCGAACAGGGTCGACATGTTGATCGAGAAGCCCAACGCCGCCATGGCGGCGAACGCACCAATCAGCGTCACAGGCACGGTCGTCGCCGGCACCAGCATTGCGCGCCAGTCCTGCAGGAACAGCAGGATGACGACAAGCACGATGACACAGGCCTCGATCAGGGTCGCGTAGACGGATTCCACTGCGGCGTTGACGAATGCCGTCGTATTGAACGGTACGGCATAGGTCAGGCCCTGCGGAAACGCCTTCGCCAGTTCGCTCATGCGGCTTTCCACCGCTTGCGCGACTTCCAGTGCGTTGGCCTCCGGCAACTGGCTGATTGCCAGGGAAGCGGACGCCTTTCCATTCACACGAAAAATCTGGCCATAGGATTTCGAGCCCAGTTCGATACGCGCGACGTCGCGTAGCCGGGTTATAGCACCGGTTTCGGTATCGGACTTGACGACCACGTCTTCGAACTGCTCGACCTGATCAAGCCTGCCGGAGATTTCGATCGGGGTCTGAAAACCCTGCCCGGAACTCACCGGAGGCATGCCGATCTGGCCGCCGGAGACAGTCTGGCTCTGTGACTGGATGGCGCTCACGATATCGGATGGCGCAAGCCCGCGTGCCTGCAGCCGGTCGGCATCGAGCCAGATGCGCATCGCATAGTCACCAGCGCCATATACCGTCACGTCGCCAACGCCGGGAACACGGGCGATTTCGTCCTTCAGGTTGATCGTGGCATAATTGGCGAGGAAGAGGCTGTCATATTCGGGGTCCGCGGCATCCAGCGTGACGAAAGCGAGGATCGACGTCGAACGCTTGCGAACCGTCACCCCCTGGGACTGCACGGAATTCGGAAGCTGGGCATTGGCCGCATCGACACGGTTTTGAACGAGGATTTGCGCCTCGTCAGCATCCGTGCCGATGTCGAAAGTCACTGTCAGCGAATAGGTCCCGTCGCTGGCGCTGGTCGATTGCATGTACAGCATGCCCGGCACGCCGTTGACCTGCTGCTCGATTGGCAGCGCCACCGTATCCATCAGTGTCTTGGCACTGGCCCCCGGGTAACGGGCCTGGACCTGTACAGTGGGTGGTACGATGTTTGGATATTGCGCGACGGGCAGTTGCAGGAAAGCGATCGCACCGATCAAGATAGTCAGGAGAGCGATGACGTTGGCCAGAACCGGCCGTTCGATGAAGAAGCGTGAAAACATCAGATCATCCGATCAGTTGGCTGCCGGTTCAGAGCTGCCTTGCGGCGTAGCCCCGGGATCGGTCTCGGATTGGGAGGCAGACTTCTTCTCGACCTTTTCCCCGGCGCGGACGCCGGAGACGGCGTTCTGGACGATCCAGTCCTTCGTGGACACCTCACCCTGGACCTGTTGAAGGTCGCCGCTGCGTTCCAGCAACGTCACCGAGCGGCGCTCCACAGCGCCCTCGCTGTTGATCGCCAGGACGAAACGTCCCTTCTGGTCGGTACCGATCGCAGAAGGTGGTATCAGCACGGCATCCTTCACTGTTCCCATGGGGATTCTCAACCTCAGAAAGAGGTTCGGGACAAGATCACGGTCCTTGTTGTCGAAAAGCGCCCGTACCGAAAGCGTGCCTGTTCCTGCATCGGTCTGCGGCGCGACGTAATCCAGCTTGCCTTTATAAGGAAAGCCGTCGTCGACCTTGGTTGCCGCCTCTACCGTGATTTTTCCAAGGTCCTCCGAGGTCAAGCCACGGGCACGCGCCTGCCGCCGGAGCTGCAACATATCGGCATCCGAGATGGAGAAAGACACGTGGATCGGATCAAGCTTGACGATGGTCGCGAGCGTCGTGGGGCTACCGCTTCCGACCAGCGCTCCCACATCCGCCTGATGTGCGGTGACAAAACCGTCGAACGGGGCCGTGATGCTGGTATAGCCGAGGTTGATCTGCGCCTCTCTTAAGGAGGCTTTCGCGGAATCGAATTGTGCCTTGGCCTCGTCCCTGCTCGCGCGTGCGTTATCGACGTTGGCCTGGGTCGTCGTCGACGACCGGGCAAGCTCTTCTTGCCGCGACAGTTGCACCTGGGCGTTGTCCAGGCTCGCATGCGCCTGCTCGACCGATGCCTGAGCCTGCTGCATCTGTGCTTCATACTGATCAGGTTCGATCAGAAACAGACGTTGCCCGGCCTTTACCTCCGAGCCATCTCTGTAATCGATGGTTTTCAGGTATCCCGTAACGCGGGCGGTGAGATCGACGCTGTCGAGGGCCTTGGTCGTGCCCGTCTGATGGAGATACCGGACAATAGTCGATGCTTTCGGCTGAACGGCATTTACCGACTTGGGAGCGGTCTGAGGCTGTTGCTGACTTTCGGCGGAGCAGCCGGCAAGCAGAAATGCGACTGCGAGAAGCATCATCCCTCCCCCGATGGAATGCAGAGGATCCAACAGGCGGGTGAATGAACTGGCTTTCTTGCATCGCATTGGCATGCCTATTGGTGTCTTGAGAGAATGGGGATCTGCTTTTCCGAGACCGGACGCGGTTTGAACGATCCACGGCGGCCCGGATGCCACCCGACGGTGTCAGCAGGCGCAAAGTCTGAACGCTTCTCTAGGGCGTGGCCGTTGCTACAGATTTGCAATATTGTTGCTGTTTGTTACGCGACCGCAGATGCCTGCCGTGCATCCACTCGCGCCGACCGCTTCAACTACAGCGGAGGCTGACGCCCGTGTTAAGGGCATCGTCAGGTGAGGCCACAATCATCGCTGACTGAAATATGCACTAGCTGCATCAATATCCTCGGGCGTCAGCTGCTTCGCCACTCCCTCCATCAGGTGCCCATAGAAGGATCCGCCTCTGATCTCAGCATGGAAGAGTGACAGTTGCTGGCGCAAATAGGCTGAATTCTGGCCCGATAGCTTCGGATAGGCAGGATTGGCGCTCGCCTTGTCATGACAGCTCAGGCAGGCCGGAATCTTGTCGGCAACTCGGCCTTCCTCCGCAAGCACACGACCCTTTTCCACAAGCCCCGCATCCTGTTGCACAAGCGGCCGAGTTGCACGTGGCTGATTGGCGTAATATGCAGCCAATTCCGGCAGGCCCTCTCTCGGCAGCGTACCTGCCGCGACCTGCATGATTCCGCTCGGACGCTTCGTATCGGCATAGGCCTTCAATGCGTTCAGGAGATAGGCTTCCGACTGGCCGGCGAGCCGCGGAATGAGGCTGGTGTCATTAAGTTTGCTTTCGGCATGACAGCTTTCGCAGGTGATCGGGAGTGGCGAAACCTCACCCGCATGGCCGATGCCATGCAGGCCGGACGCCTGCATGTAGGCATTGGCATCCATGTCCGGCAGCTTGCGAAGGAAGGCAACCATCGACCATACCTCGTCGTCGCGCGACTGCGTCGGCCACGCTGGCATGCCGGTGAAACGGACGCCGTGCTTGACGATCTCGAACAATTCCGCGTCCGTCCATTCCAGAACGACCTTCTTCAGGTCCGGCGGAGGCGGCAGCATGGCGAGCACCGAGGCTGGCGCAGCCTGCGCCGGCGATCCGTGACAGGTGGCACAGCCGGTCTCGAAATGCCCTGCGGCACCTGGTATCAGTGCCGGATCATCAAGCGGCGGTGTGTCCACGAAGGCGACACGCGTCGCGACCGAATTGCGCATCACCCAATGCAGAAACCAGTCCGTGATCGCCCAATGGCCGGTTGAGGCGCGCACGCTCATCAACCCGGACCAGCCGACACCGAGGCCGAGAAGCGGCAGGAGGATGACGAGCACGATCAGGTGCTTCCAGCGAACGGTCATCGGGCCCTCCTCCTTTGTGTCTCGGGCACACCTGAATTCAGCGTCGTCGCGAGCAGAGACACGCCACCGGCGAGATAGACGGCCGCGCCGACAAGAAGCATGATGACCCCACCGGCCTGCTGGTCGACGAGCGGGCTGAGAGTGAAGCCGAAACAAGTCACGTCACCGACGCCGTAAAGCGCTCGCGGCGACAGTGCCAGCAATGCGCCGAGCAACGTCATGTGCATGGATGTGAACAGCAATCCGAAAGCGCCGGCCAGGCGACGACCATCGCGACCTTCCTGCAGACCACCGCCAAGACAGGAAAGCCAAAGTGCCAGCCCCGCGGCAAGAAAGGTCAATTGTTCGACGGCTGCAATGCCCGAAGAGCTTTCAGACCCTAGACGCAACGCCGGGATATGCCAGGCCCAGACCGCCAGCAGTTCGACCACCGAGGCGACGACCGGTGTGAACCATGCCCAGCGGGCAGGAAAATCCGCCCGCGTTCCCGACAGACCTATGGCGATCAACGGCGCTGCGCCAGCCACGATGCCCATATGGGCGATCATGTGGACGGTGAATGATGCCCGGTCGGCGAATGGGAGCAGGACGCCCCAGAAGAGGAGAAGAAACAGCAGGCCGGTGGCGAGACAGAAACGCTTCATCGCTGGCACTCCGCGATGAAGATGAGCGGGATCGCCACATACACTACGGCAACGAAACTGAGGCCCGAAAGAAGCAGCGTGGCAAACCCTTGGAACAGCGCGCGGTCCTGCCGCGTCGCCTCGTCATGCGGCGGATCGCCGGAACCGAAACCCCATTGCCGCCAGGCCAGGTAGGCCGCGAGGACAATCATGCCGAGCGCCACCACGGTAAAGCCGCCGAGGATTATTCGCATCGTGGAAAACTCGAAACCCAGCATCGCCGTCTTGGCGCAATAGACAGCGACAGCGCCATAACAGACGACGAAATGGACTGCCCAGACGATGGGTGCCGTAAACAAGGTCCAGAGGCTTTCGACCTCGCGCGGGATGAAGCTCTTCATGCGCTCACCATCGGAAACAGGCCGATCACCGCGAAGGTGACTACAGCAGTGAAGGCCATGAAGTGCCAGTAGAGCGCCACGTTGCGGATATCCTGATCATATTGCGCGGTCATGCGGCCCGCAAAGCTTCGCGCCAGACAATAGGCCTGCATGACGATGCCGACCGCCCCATGGGTGACGGTCCAGATTGCAATGATCCAGACGATGGCCGGATAGACATTCGAGGTCGGGTCCATGCCATGGAGATAAGGGCCTGCCACCCCTGCAAGACAGGCTGCGAAAGTGACCCCGATGCCCGCAACCAAGGCGATACGACAACCCACGACACCCTTTTCGTTCAGCTGTCTGGCAACAATCGTCAAAAGCCATGCGATCACGAAGAGAACGAGCGCCACCATTGGCCAGGGCTCACCAGGCCCCGAAGCGCCCGCCGTGAAATCGTCGTGCACCGTCCAGTAGAAGAAATAACCGAATATCAGGCTTGCGAAGGCCGTGCCGTCGCCGACCATGGTGATGAACATTGCCCACCAGCCGACAGAGGCCGGACCGGAGACATAGACCGGCAGCGTCTGTCCCAGCCCGACATCAACCTCCGCCGATTCCGGTATCGGCCCCGTGCCGTTCCAGAGCCACCAGAGGATGGCTATGAAGGTGATGATGGCCGAGATGATCGTGGGGATCCACCAGTGATAGGTGAGCGCGATGAATACGCCACCGAGCGCCAGTGCCGCAATGATCGTTACATAGGACGAACCGCCGACGCGCAGGCACTGGATCGGCTCGGCATCCAGTACAGATGTGACCAGCGTTTCGCGCTTGCCGGATTTCGCATCGGGAAGATAGTAGCGCCCCGCCTCGATATCGGCCTGCAAGTTCGGCTGATCCCAGAGCGGATATCGGCTGCTGATGATCGGCACGGACCGCATGCCCCAATCCTCGGACGGATCGTTGGTCCATTCCAGCGTGCCGGAATTCCAGGGGTTCAGATTGCGTTCCTTGGGCTTCGGCTTCGGCCGAAAGATATCGATGACGAAGGTTGCGACACCGGCGGCGAAGATGAAGGCACCAACGGTGGATATGAGGTTGAACCAGTCCCAACCTATGTCTTCCGGATAGGTAAACACCCGCCGCGGCATACCGCGCAGACCGGAGAAATGCATTGGGAAGAAAGCCACATTGAAGCCGGTGAACATCAGCCAGAACGAGACCTTGCCCCAGGCATCCGACAGTTTCTTCCCGGTGACGAAGGGGAAGTAATAATAGATGCCGGCGACGATCGGGAAGAACATGCCGCCGATCAGCACGTAATGCAGATGGGCGACGACGAAATAAGTGTCATGCGCCTGCCAGTCGAAAGGCGCGAGCGCCACCATGACGCCGGTCAGTCCGCCGATGACGAAGATGATAATTCCGCCGGCACCGAACAGCATCGGCACGGAAAAGATCACCCGCCCGGCTAGCATGGTGGCGATGAAGACGAAAATCTGCACGCCCGTGGGGATCGCTACCGCCTCCGACGCTGCCGAAAAGAAGGCGAGCGAGATCTGCGGCAGGCCGGTGGTGAACATGTGATGCACCCACAAGCCGAAACTGAGGAACCCCGTGCCGACGGCAGCAAGCACGATCCATGAATAACCGACGATCGGGCGCTGCGAGAACGTCGGCACGATCATCGCCATCAGCGCGATCGCGGGCAGAAAGATGATGTAGACTTCCGGGTGGCCGAAGATCCAGAACAGATGCTGCCACAAAAGTGGATCGCCGCCTCGCGAAGCGTCGAAGAACGGCCAATCGAACATCCGCTCCATCTCGAACAGGATATCGCCGGCGATCAGCGGCGGGAAGGCGAAAAGGATCATGCCCGCGACGATCAGCAGATACCATGCGAACATCGGCATCATGTTGATACGCATGCCGGGTGCGCGGCATTTCATGATGCCGACGATGATCTCCACGGCGGCCGCGATCGACGCCACTTCGATGAAGGAGAGGCCGAGCAGCCAGATGTCGGCGCCGATGCCGGCATATTCCTTATCCGTCGCGAGCGGCGGATACATGAACCAGCCGGCGTTCGGCGCCGCGTTGAAGAAGATCGAGCCGCAGACGAAGACGCCACCGAGCAGGAAGCTCCAGAAGCCGAAGGCCGATAGACGGGGGAAAGGCAGCTCGCGGGCGCCGAGCATGGAAGGCAGCAGGAAGATCGCCACGGCCTCGAAGATCGGCACCGCAAATAGGAACATCATCACCGTGCCATGCAGGGTGAAGGCCTGGTTATAGAGGTCGGCCGAGATGAAATCGTTGTTGGGTACGGAGAGCTGGACACGCATCAGCAGGCCGAGCAGACCGGCAAACAGCATGAAGGCGAAGGCCGTTACACCATACCAAAGGCCTATCTCGCTATTGTTGACCGAGGTCCAGTAGCGCCAGCCGCCCGGCGTCTTCCATGCCTTGCGCAGCCGTTCTTCCTGAGCCGCCCTTTCCTCTGGCGTGAAATTGCCGAGCTCCACCATCATTTGAGCTCCTTCAGGAACGCCGCCATTCTTTGAATGTCCGCTTCCTGCAGCATGCCGAAATGCGGCATCCTAACGCCTGGCTTGATCTTGGCCGGATCGGCAATGAAGCGGGCGATATCCTCCGCCGTATGGGGAAGCGTGCCGGCGGCCAGCGTGTTGCGTTCGCCGAAAGCCGTCAGATCCGGGCCGATGCGACCATTGGCGGCGGTTCCGGAAATGGCGTGGCAGGCGCCACAGCCGTTCTTCAGGAAGACGGCCAGTCCTTCTGCATCGGCCAAACCGTTCGTCCTGGTCTCGGCGCTGCGTTCGGAAAGCCATGCCTCGTAGTCGGCCGCCGCCACGGCCCTGACCCGGAACGCCATCAGCGCGTGAGATTCGCCGCAGAACTCGGCACAGACGCCGTTGTAGATTCCCTCCCTGTCGGCCTGCAGCGCCAGCGGGTTGGTGCGACCGGGGATCATGTCCATCTTGCCGCCGAGCGACGGGACCCAGAAGGAGTGGATGACGTCTGCCGCCTTCAGGGCAAAATGCGTCGGCTCTCCGACCGGGATGCGCACTTCGTTGGCCGTCTCGAACAATGTCTTGCCCGTCTCGTCGAGATAGCGCACGCGCCACCAGAACTGTTCGCCGGTCACCTCGATACGACGGACCGGCTGGTCGTCCGGCACCCAGGGCCTTATCGCCGGCATCAGCCACATCCCGTAGGACAGCAATGCGCAGAGAATGGCGGATGGCAGGATAGCTCCGCACCACAGAATAACTCGACCCGCGCTCTCTTCCGAATGCGCGTTCTTTTTGCGTGAGGCGTAAATGAGGGCGGCAACGACGGCGACCCAGATCACCGCACCACCGAACAGCATGACGAAGAAGAGATGGGCCACGCGAGACGCTTCAGGCCCTGCCGGGTCAAGTGCCGATTGGCTCCCGGAACAGGAACTCAGGAAAATGACGAGCAGCGCGACAGACGATCGACAGAGCCTCGGGCATCTTCCTGGGCAGCTTTCCGTCAGTCCTTCACCTGTCATTGATTGGACTGTCCCCTTCCCCGTGATGCGATAGGCAAGTTCATCCAGCCAATCGTTCGCAAACGCAGGCTCGGACTAATGGTTCCCAAACGAACCGTCGCGCATTGCGGGTATTTCCGGGTCAGGCAGAGCAATCCGCCGACCGCAACAGCGGATTGACACATCAAAGGTTGTGCAGCCAGGACGAGCTATGAACCAAAGCCCGTCCGTCAGCGCCAATGCTCTTTGAAAAATTCAGGGTCTACGGATAGGCCGTGGAATGATCCGGTTTGCGGGTCACCTTGCGTTCCCAATGGACGTAATCGTCCTTCAGCAACACCTTTTCGTCGATCTCGATACCCCAGCCGGGGCGATCCGGGCGAAGCATCATATGCCCATCCACCGGCATGTAGGGGTCAACCGCCCAAGGCGCGTATTCGTGAGGCTTGAACTCCAGGACCTGGAAGTTCGGCTGTGCTGCACAGAAGTGGATATTGACGGCGGTTGCCAGCGGCCCCATCGGATTATGGGGCGCGACCGTGACGTAATGAGCTTCCGCGATCGTCGCGATGCGCCGCATTTCCGAGACGCCGCCGACGACGCAGATGTCCGGCTGGATGATATCCGCACCCTGATTGGTGAGGAGATTGAGGAATTCGAAGCGGTTATAGAGCGACTCGCCGGTGGCGAGCGGCACGTTGACCTTCGACTTCAACTCCTTCCAGGCGGGGATATGCTCCGGGCGGATCGGCTCCTCATAGAAAAACGGATCGTTCGGCGCGATGGCGGCCGCAAGCTGCACCGCCTTGTAGGGCTCGAAGATCTTGGCATGCGCATCAAAGGCGAATTCGAAATGCGATGGCGTGATCTCGCGGATGCGGCCGAACCAGTCGCCGGTCTCCTTCACCAGTTCGCCCCAGCGGCCCGAATGAAGGTCGCGGCGATAAGGGCTGAGCTTGAAGGCGGTGTAGCCGTAATCCTCGTTGAGCTTCAGCGTCTGGTCGAGGGCATGCTCGGCATCCGGCGCGGTATAGACGCCGCAATAGACGCGGACACGGTCGCGCACGCTGCCGCCGAGCAGCATGTAGACCGGCAGACCCGCGGCCTTGCCGGCGATATCCCACAACGCGTGATCGATTGCAGAAATCGCGGCAAGGCCTAGGGCTCCGGGAGGAAAGCGGCATTGCTGGTTGAGCTTCAGCACGAGGAATTCGACCCGCCGCGGGTCTTCGCCCTCGATCTGGTGGAAGAGGTAGTCGAGGAGCGGCGGCAGCGCCCAGTCTGGGCCGTGATTGTAGCATTCGCCCCAGCCCGAAATGCCTTCGCTCGTCTCGATCTTCAAAAGCAGGCGCGGGCGTTCGTCCACGCGCTGCATGTAGGTCTTGATACCGGTGATGTGCACGTCTTGTCTCCGATCAGGCAGCCAGGGCTTCTGCTTTGACGCGATCGACGATACCGCGCAGGATGCCGCGCTCCTCGTCGTTCAGCGCAACCACGCCCGGGACGCGGACTGGGCCGACATCGGTGCCGAGCATGCAGAGCGCTTCCTTGACAACCGTGACATTGGCACCGTTGTTATACTTGGTGCGCAGGGCTTCGAACCCGGCAATACCGTCGATCAGGCTGCGAGCACTCGCATAATCGCCAGCCTCCAGCGCCTGGTGGATGGCGTGAGAGCGTTCCGGGAAGACATTGACGAGACCGGAGGTAAAGCCTCTGGCGCCCATCGCATAGAAGGCCGGAGCCCAGCCTTCGGCGAGGCCGCAAACCCAGATGGCCGGCGCATCCGACGTGGCGCGGATGACTTCCGACAGAAGCATCAGATTGGGCGAGGCGAACTTGATGCCGGCAATGTTCGGATGCAGCGCCAGCCTGCGGAAATCCGCGACCGAGAAGGCGTCGCTGCGAACATAGGCGATGACCGGCACCGTGGAGAAATCGGCCAGTTCGAGGAAATACCCGGCCTGATAGGACGGGCCGGCGAAAGGGTCCATCGGGTGATGCCCCATGATGGCGTCGGCACCGGCTGCGATCGCATCCTTCGCCAGCGCCTTGGCTTCCGTCAGCGAACGGCCGACGGCGGCGCTGACGAGCGACTTGCCCGCCGCCGCTTCGATGGTGGCCGCATGCACCTCCCGCACTTCGTCCATGGTCAGCGTGAAGAACTCGCCCGTATTACCGGCGGCCATCAGGTTATGCACCCGGGCGCTGGCAAGTCCCTTGATGAGAGTTTTCAGTTTGGCTGAGTCGATCGAGCCATCGCCTTTGTAGGGAGTCACCGGGACGCCGGAAATTCCGGTCAGCGCCTTCCTTACGGCCTGAAGTTTTTCGGTCACGTCAGATATCCTCCTGCTTTCCAAATACGATACCGAGGTAAGTCTCCCCCGAGCGCACGACATGGTCGCGCATCAGCCGTTCGGCGCCGTCCGCATCTCCCGAGGCTATGGCGCCGGCAATGGCTGCATGTTCCTCGAGCGACTTCTGCCGTTCGGTCGGGTCGAGATGGATGACCCGACGAATGCTCGCGTCATAGAATTGCTGCCGCTCGATCAGCTTAGCCAGATAGCCGCATTGCGAACTCTTGTGGATGTGCTCGTGGAACGTCTCGTTGAGCTCGACCAGACAATCGGCGTCGCCCGATGCGGTCGCCTCCTTCATCCGCTCGGCAACAGCGAGCAACTCCGCCCTGCCCTTCTCGTCGATCCGCTTGGCGGCGAGGTGGGCGATCATCGATTCCAGCGCAGCACGGGCAAGGATCATTTCCTCGGCCCAGGAACTGTCGAAGCGGATGACGACGCCGCGGCGCGGAAGAGCCTCGACGAGCCCCTCCGTCTCCAGCTGGCGCAACGCCTCCTTGATCGGCGTGGTGCTGACACCGAACTGTTCGGCGAGGTTGCGCTCGTTGACCTTTTCCCCGGCGGCGAAGCGCCCGGCCAGTATGGCGTTGCGCATGGTGCGATGGACGTGATCGCGCACGGTCATCTGGAAGCTTGCGCCGATCTTCTCGAAGCTTTCCGCCTGCTTGTTCGACCGCTTCAGCGAGCCTTCAACTTCCATCATTATTTCCGAAATCCGTTGACGAGGATCATTTTGTGTGAAATCTGGTATATCAGATTTGATATCCCTGTCGATAGAAAATCGATGGGACGAGGTTGAGGAGCCTTGGGAGGTCTCGATAGATGATGAAGCGAAAACTCGCGGCCCTGGCGAGCGTGGCGATCCTGTTGGCGCCGTTCGATGGCGCGCGTGCCAAGACGCCGGACGATCAACTGGTCATCGCCATGTCGATGTCGGCGATCCGTGGCCTCGACCCGCAGGAACTCAATCAGCTGGAAGCCGCCGAGGTGGTCGCCAATCTCTATGATCGGCTCATCGAGCTTTCTCCCGACAAGATCTCCGAGCCGAAGCCGAGCCTGGCGGAAAGCTGGACGGTTTCCGAGGACGGCAGGACCTTCACCTTCAAGATCCGCTCCGGCGTCCAATTCCACTCCGGCAATCCGCTGACCGCACAGGATGTGGAATGGACGCTTCACCGACTAGTCAAGCTCGGGCTGGCCCCTTCCACCGACCTGCGCCAGTGGGGCTTTTCTGCCGATAATGTCGATGCGCTGATCCGCGCCACCGACGAGAGCACGCTCGTCGTGGAAACTCCGAAGGTGTGGAATGCCAATCTCATCCTTTATTCGCTGGCCAGCTTCTCGACCTCGATCGTCGACAGCAAGCTGCTTCAACGGCATGAAAAGGACGGCGACTGGGGCCGCGCCTATCTGCAGACGGCCGACGCCGGGTCCGGCCCCTACCGGCTGAAGACATGGCGGGCTAACCAGCTGCTGATTGCCGATGCGGTGCCGACCTATTGGCGCGGAGAACCGGCGATGCGCCGCGTGTTCCTGAGCCATATGCCGGAATCGGCCGCCCAGCGCCTCCAGATCGACGCGGGCGATATCGATATAGCCGCGCGGCTTTCCTATACCGACCTCAGGGGGCTGGAAGCCGGTGGCGAAATCACGGTCGACAAGACGCCGGGCTTCGGCTTCTACTATCTGGCGCTGAACCAGAAGGACGAGGTCCTGTCCAACCCGAAGGTTCGCGAGGCTTTCCGCTACCTGATCGATTATGACGGCCTGAGTGCCACCGTGATGCGCTATTACGGGATCAAGCAGCAGAGCATCATCCCCGCCGGCCTTCCCGGCGCGATCTCCGAAAATCCCTACAAGCTCGACATCGAGAAGGCCAAGCAACTGCTGGCCGAAGCGGGTTATCCGGACGGTTTCTCCAAGGTCTATTACGCGACGCCGGTGACACCGGAATATGAAGTCGCGCAATCGCTGCAGGCCAATGCCGCCAAGGCGGGCATCAGGCTCGACCTGCAGGGCGGCGATCATATCGGAAAATTCCGCGGCCGCGATTTTGAGCTTTTTTCCGCCCGTTCCGGCGAGCGGCTGCCCGATCCGCATGCGGTGCTGCAATCCTATGCGACCAATGCCGATAATTCGGACAAGGCCAAGCTTTCGGGCCTCCTTGCCTGGCGAAGCGCCTGGGACGTGCCGAAGGACATCCAGGAGATGGTGACTGCCGCCGCCCATGAGACCGATCAGGCAAAGCGCGTCGAACTCTACGAGCGGATCAACCGGGCCTATCTCGCCTCATCCCCGGCACTCGTCACCTCGTTTCAGCGGACCGATGCCAAGGCGGTGCGCAAGGAAGTGAAGGGTTATGTCGGCCATCCGACATGGCTGACGCGCTGGGACACCGTGACGAAGAGCGCCGTGCCGGAAAGCAGCGGCTCTGAAAGCCAATGACGAGCGGCGGGCGAGAAAGATCCTTATGAGCATGTCCCAGACAACCGAAACTTCCACCGCATCCCCTGCCCGGTCGAGCCGGTTTCTCGCCGGCGGGCGCAAGGTGGCCACGTCCTTCGCCGTCATCCTGACGACCCTGTTCGGCCTTCTCGTCATCACGTTCGTGGTCGGTCGGCTGGTGCCGGCCGACCCGGTGATATCCGTGATCGGCGACCAGGCGGACCAGGCGACCTATGACCGCGTCTACAAGGAGATGGGGCTTGACCAGCCGCTCTATGTCCAGTTCGGCAGCTACCTGTCGGATGTCGTCAGGCTCGATCTCGGCCAGTCGACACTGACCAAGCAGCCGGTGGCGAGCGATCTTGCGCGCGTCGTTCCGGCGACGATCGAGCTTGCCACGCTCGCCACCCTGATCGGCGCCTGTTTCGGCATACCCCTCGGCGTCGTCGCCGCCGTCAATCGTGGCACCTGGATCGATCATGTCGCCCGCGTCGTCGGTCTGCTCGGTTATTCGACGCCGATCTTCTGGCTCGGCACGATCGTCATCCTGATCTTCTACGCCCATCTCGGGCTGATCCCGCCCGGCGGTCGCATCTATATCTATAACGAAGGCATCATCGACGGCCCGACCGACTCGATCATCGTCGATTCCCTCATCGCCGGCAATTTCGAGATCTTCTGGAGCGCGATCCACCACCTGCTCGCACCCGCCATCATTCTGGGCTATGCGGCCATGGCCTATCTCAGCCGCATGAGCCGCAGCTTCATGCTCGAACAGTTGCGGCAGGAATATATCCTGACGGCCCGCGCCAAGGGTCTCGGCAAGCGGCCGATCATCTGGCGGCACGCCTTCCGCAACATCCGCGTCCAGCTTCTGACCGTTGTGGCGCTCGCCTATTGCGGCCTGCTCGACGGCACCGTGCTGATCGAGACCGTCTTCGCCTGGCCGGGGCTCGGCCAATACCTGACATCGGCGCTGTTCGTCGCCGACATGAACGCCGTACTCGGAGCCGTGCTGCTGATCGGCATGATCTCGATCGCGATCAATCTCCTGTCCGACATCGTCTACCGCTTCATCGATCCGAGGACCCGCTAAGCCATGACCAGATCCGGGTATTTTTCCGACCTTCACGACTGGCTGATCAACGAGGAATTCACCTCCTCCCGGCAGGCACGTTTCCACAAGCTCTACGTCGCCTGGCTGAGCCTTCTCGCCAATCCGCTTGCGCTTGCGGGCTTTGCCGTCATCGGCGTGCTGATCCTCGTGGCGCTTCTCGCACCGCTGATCGCCGGACACGACCCTTACGCTCAGGATCTCGCCATGGCGCTGCAGGCGCCCTCAGCCGCCCACTGGTTCGGCACGGACGAATTCGGCCGCGATGTCTTTGCCCGCCTCATCTATGGCGCCCGCACGACGCTGTATATTACCATTCTCGTCACCGTCATCGTCGCGCCGATCGGCTTCATCATCGGTGCAACGGCCGGTTATCTCGGTGGCTGGGTGGATGTCGTGCTGATGCGCATCACCGATATCTTCCTGTCCTTCCCGAGCCTCGTGCTGGCGCTCGCCTTTTCGGCAGCGCTCGGCCCGGGCATTGAAAACGCCGTCATCGCCATCGCGCTGACCGTCTGGCCGCCGATCGCCCGCCTTGCCCGCGCCGAGACCATGACCTTCCGCAACGCCGATTTCGTCGTAGCGGCAGAACTGCAGGGTGCCGGCATGGGACGCATCCTGCTGCGCCATATCGTGCCGCTCTGCGCACCGTCGATCGTCGTGCGCCTGACGCTCAACATGTCGAGCATCATCCTGACGGCCGCCGGTCTCGGCTTCCTCGGCCTCGGCGCGCAGCCGCCGATGGCCGAATGGGGCGCGATGGCGGCGTCCGGACGCCAGTACCTGCTCGACGCCTGGTGGCTGACGACGGTTCCGGGACTTGCGATCCTGACGGTCAGCCTCGCCTTCAATCTGCTCGGCGACGGGCTGCGCGACATCATGGATCCCCGCAATGGCTAATGCATCAGACACAATCCTGACGGTCGAGAACATGTCCGTCGAATTCCCGACGCTCTCTGGCATCACCAGTGCCGTGCGCAATGTCTCCTTCAGCATCGGGCGCGAAAAGGTCGGCATCATCGGTGAATCAGGTTCCGGCAAGAGCACGACCGGCCGCGCCATCATGCGGTTGCAGCCGCCCAAGGCGATCGTCAAGGCAGACCGGATGCAGTTCGAGGATGTCGATCTCCTGAAGGCCAGCGAGGACGAGATGCTCGCCATCCGTGGCCGGCGGATCGCCATGATCCTGCAGGACCCGAAATATTCACTCAATCCGGTCATGACCGTCGGCGAGCAGATTTCCGAGACGGTGATCCTGCATGAACGCGTCAGCCCCCGCGAGGCACGCGAACGCACGCTTGCCATGCTGGGCCGCGTCAACATCCGCGATCCCGAGCGCGTCTTCGATCTTTATCCGCACGAGGTCTCCGGCGGCATGGGCCAGCGCATCATGATCTCGATGATGCTGATCGCATCGCCCTCACTCATCATTGCCGACGAGCCGACCTCGGCGCTCGACGTGACGGTGCGCCAGCAGGTTCTGTCGATCCTCGATGAACTCGTCATAGAGCGCAATATCGGCCTGCTGTTCATCAGCCATGACCTCAATCTCGTGCGCAGCTTCTGTGACCGGGTGATCATCATGTATGCCGGCCGTGTCGTCGAAACGATCGCCGCGGCCGATCTCGACCAGGCGAAACACCCCTATACCCGCGGCCTCCTCAACGCGCTGCCGAGCCTCAATCACCCGCGTGACAGGTTGGATGTGCTGCAGCGCGACCCCGCATGGCTGGAGAATTGAGATGACGATGATCAAGGTGGACCATCTGGCCGTGTCCTATGGCAGCGGCGACAAGCTGACCAGGGTGGTGAAGGATGCGTCCTTCGATGTCGCCAGGGGCGAGACGTTCGGCCTCGTCGGCGAAAGCGGTTGCGGGAAGTCGACGATCCTGGGTGCCCTTGCCGGCCGCAACAGGCAATGGACGGGATCGATAGAGATCGACGGCGAGGCGATCAGCCAGAAGCGCACCCGCGGACAGCTTGCCAAGCAGCAACTTGTCTTCCAGGACCCGTTCGGCTCTATCCATCCGCGCCACACGATCGGGCGCACTCTGTTGGAGCCCCTGGAAATCCACGGCAAGGACAATCGGCAGGCCCGAATCGAGAAAGTGCTGCAGGATGTCGGGCTGCCGCATAATTTCCGCTATCGCTACCCGCACCAGCTTTCCGGCGGTCAAAGGCAGCGCGTGGCAATCGCTCGTGCCCTGATCCTCGAACCACAGATCCTTCTCCTCGACGAGCCTACATCTGCGCTCGACGTGTCGATCCAGGCCGAGATCCTGAACCTGCTGAAGGACCTGCGCGAGCGCGAACAGCTGACCTATATTCTCGTCAGTCACGATCTGGCGGTGGTCGCCCACCTCTGCAATCGTGTCGCCATCATGCAGGACGGCGGCTTCGTCGAGATCGCGACGCGGGACCAGCTTCTCGCCGATACGGTACAGCATCCCTATACTCGTCAACTGATGGACGGCAGCAGAGGATATGTCGGAAAACGGTCTCCGCACCTTAGCGCAATTCCACGTTCAGTAACGAGCTCGGTCCTGTCACCCGACGCATGCTGACGCCGACACTTCGAAATCCGGAGCGGGACGTCTCGCGGGCTGGCATACGCCGATCATCAGGGTGAGCCCATGCGAAGCGGACAGACCGGACAATAGTCCGCCATTCCATTTCTCTCAGAGATCGAGATCCCGTTGCCCATGTGGCGGTGCTATTGGTTCCGGCGCTCGCGCATGAGGCGGAGCATTTCGACATTGTTACGTGCCGTCTCCGACGAAATCCGGGCGCGCTCCATATTCATCAGTTGCTCGTTGTCGCGGCGATCCTGTTGCCGCAGCATGCAGTCGGTATGGGCTCTGGAGCCGTATGGAGCGCCAAAATCGGAACAGGTTCCGCCATCTTGGTAGAGGTCTGCCCTGCGCTGCTCCTCGGCCGACATGCAACTGCTCAGCGTTATGAGTACGAGTGTGGCACAAGCGGTCGAAATTGCGGGCCTGATCTTCGGGTGGAGAATGGTCGTCTTCATCTGCATTCCTTCGTCTCGTTGCTTCTGTTTCATTCCGTCTTCAAGCCGGTCCAGTAGGCGGCGAACGCCCACATGTCGGCATGCTGGGCGATGATCTTGTCGACCGGCATGCCGGCGCCATGACCTGCCCTCGTTTCGATGCGCACAAGACGCGGTTTTGGGCCGAGATCGGCTGCCTGCAGGGCAGCGACATATTTGAACGTATGGGCGGGGACGACACGATCGTCGGCATCTGCGGTCGTGGCCAGTATCGCCGGATACTCTGCGCCCTCTTTGATAGTGTGATAGGGTGAGTAGGCCATGAGGTTGCGGAAATGCCGCTCTTCGGCCGGACTGCCGAACTCGCCTTTCCACAATCCGCCGCCGGTGAACTGGTCGTACCGGAGCATGTCCGTAACCGCGACGCCCGGCAGAGCGACATCAAACAGGTCGGGACGCTGGTTGGTGACAGCGCCGACCAGAAGACCACCGTTCGACTCCCCCTGGATAGCGAGCCCCTGTTGCGGGGTGATGCCTGTGCGCTTCAAAAACTCGGCAGCGGCGATGAAGTCGTCGAACGAATTCTGCTTGTTGTCTAGCTGGCCGGCACGGTGCCATACCCTGCCATATTCGCCGCCGCCGCGGATGTTGGCGACGGCCAGCACGCCACCCTGTTCCACCCAGGCAAGCTGTATCGGGTTGTAGATGGGGATCTGGCTGATGCCGAAACCGCCATAACCATAAAGCAGGGTCGGCGCCGCACTTGTGACATCCTTGCGCCGGATCAGAAACAACGGCACTTCGGTTCCGTCCTTCGAGCGGTAGAAGCGCTGCTCGACATCAATCCTGTCCAGATCGATCGGCACTTTCGGCACGGCCCAAGGGGTGACCGCCTCGGAAACCATGTCGTAGTGATAGATCGCTATCGGCGCGTCGTAGCTGGTGAAGACGAAAAAAGCTTCCCGGGCGTCACCTTCCAGAAATCGGGCGCTTCCGACCCCAGGAATATCGACCGTGCCATCTGGCCTTCCATCCAAGGTGAAACGGCGGATTTCTGTCTTGACGTCGATCCGGTAGCTCGTCAGCAGCTTGCCGCCTGCAAGAACCACGCCGTCCAGCACCGCGCCATCGGCGGCTTCGGGAACGATTTCCTTCGGCTCCGGCTCCGCCTCCGCGAGATCCAGCGAGACGATGCGCACGCGTTCGGCCTTGTGGGTTGTCGCAAGAATCAGCGTGCTTCCGTCATTGCCGATGAGGGACCATGTGAAATCCATATCCGAGATCACCGTCCTCGGCTGCCAGTCCCTCGTCTCAAGGTCGATAACGGTCAGGGCATTTTCGTTCGTCCCGGGCGTCGAGGTAATGGTCAGGTAGCGCCCGCCAGACACTCGGTCCGCAACATGCAGCAGTTCGGGGCGATCGGGTGTGGAGTAGATGAGGCGATCATCAGCCTGTTCGGTACCTAGTTTGTGGAAATAAACGGCATGATTGGCGACGATGGCGCCTCTGGCGTTGCCCTGAGCGGGCCTGGGCATGCGCGAATAGAAGAAACCCGATCCGTCCGGCGCCCAGGATATGCGCGTGAAGCGCGCGCCGTCGAGCGCATCGTTGAGCTCCCTGCCGCTCTCGACGTCGAGCACTTTGATAGTGCGCCAGTCGGTGCCGCCCTTCTGGACGCCGAAAGCAACATATCGCGCGTCATCCGAGACGCTCCAGTCAGTGAGCGAATCGGCACCATCGTCGGACCACGTATTGGGATCGATGAGCACGCGACTATCGCCAAAAACACCGTCTCGGACGTAAAGCGACGGCTGGTTTTCATGCCCCTTGATGACGTTGAAGAAATACCGGTCTCCGCGCTTTTTGGGCACGGTATAGCGATCATAATTGAGAAGCTCCTTCATCCGCTCGCGGAAATGCTCCCGGCCGGGAAGGGTGCCCAAATACGTCTGCGTGACCGCGTTCTGGGCCCCAATCCAGGCAGCCACTGCGCGATCATCCGGTGCTTCATTCTCGAGCCAGCGATAGGAATCCACGACGGCCTCGCCGAAATGCTCTTCGGTCACGTCGATACGCTCGGTCGTCGGATAGATGATCTTGTGCAAATTATCCCCCATTGGTTGGGCTGACACGTTGTGAATCTGGAGAAAAAAAGAGATGGCAATTACGACAGGTGTTCTCATGGGCAGCCCCGGTAGGAATTGATTGGTGATGAGAAGCTGAATGTTCTGACATGAGCAATCTCGCTATTGGCACTTAGTGTCATTATTGTGATGCAGAATTCTACAGAAGACACATGTAGGGCGTATATCCGCCTCAGTGAAATGTCACTTTGCGCCAGATAAGACGCAAATGTCGCGAGTTGGAGACAAGTATGAGCAGGACGATCCGGGACGGTGCGCATATCGAAGTGGCGCGAAGTGCCGCACGCCTGTTTCTGAAAAAGGGCGTGGCTGACACGAGTGGCGACGAGATCGCCGAAGCTGCAGGAATATCAAAGCGAACGCTCTGGCGTTATTTCCGGACCAAGGAGAGCTGCGTGGAGCCGCTCTTCGCGCTCACTTCTCAGCGTTTCGCCACAAGGCTCGGAAATTGGCCGCTCGATATCTCGGTCGAGCGGTTTCTCGAGATCAACTACGACTTCAGCAAAATGGAAAAGCAGGAGCTGGAGGACAGTGCGCTTGTCGTGCACCTGATCGCCGGGCTTGAGGAAGAGCCCGCGCTGCTGGAGCCCTGGTTCATGTCGACCCGGATGACGGAAGAGCTGATGGCTGGCGTCATCGCCTCCCGCCTCGATCTATCGCTGAAGGATTTCGAGGTACGGCTTTGCGCGGCCACGGTCGCCGCAGCGATGCGCATCATCGACGAGACCGTCAGCCGGGCGGCGGTGAAATACGGCCAGGTACCAACGCTTGCAGAGATCAACGACCGACTCGCGCAGGCGATCCGCCGCGCGAGCACCTTACCGTTCTGCGATCCGGTGACACCGCGGCCAAGATAGCCGGCCTCAAGCGACGTGAAACAATCGACTAAGGCTCATACGGCAGACAGCGCAGCCAGATCAGGCACGTCCCAGCCGCGCCCCGGCATGGCGGACAGAAGCTGCCGGGTGTAGGCATCCTTGGGATTGCCAAAGACCTGGTCGACGGTACCGCGCTCTACAATCCGGCCCTGGCTCATCACGATCAGATTGTCGCATATTTGCGATGCTACGCGAAGATCGTGTGTAATGAAGAGGATCGTCAGCCCCATCTCATCCTTGATGTCGGCGAGAAGCTGGAGCACCTCCTTCTGCACCGACACATCGAGCGCCGACACCGCCTCATCGGCGATCAGGACCTTAGGCTCGACCATCAAGGCCCGGGCTATGCAGATGCGCTGCCGTTGACCGCCGGAAAACTGGGACGGATAGCGATAGAGTGCCTCCTCCTCCAATCGGACGATCTTCATCAATCGCTTGGCCCGCTCCCAGGCGACATCACGCGAAACGCCAAAATTCATCGGCGCCCCGATCAACTGCTCGCCGATAGAGCGGCGGGGATTGAGCGACCCATAAGGGTCCTGGAAGACGATCTGGATATCCTTGCGGGCAGCGCGCAGGCTTCCGCGCGATCCCTCTGCGAAGTTGCGGTCTCCAATCCAGATTTCACCGCCGTCGGGATCGAGAAGCCGGATCAGGCAACGCACGAGGGTCGTCTTGCCGCTGCCGCTTTCACCGACGATCCCTAACGTTTCACCCCTGCGTACGGTGAAATCCGCCGGATGAAGCGCCTGTACTGTCCGCGCCTTGCGCGTCAGCGTACGTGCGACATTATAAGTCTTGCTCAGGCCCTTCACCTGAAGAGCGATCTCCTGCGCCAGCGGCGGAGCAACCCCTTCCCGCTTGCGCGGCACCGCCGCGATCAGCTGGCGCGTATAAGGATGTTGCGGCCTGTTCAGTACCTCCTCGGCTCTATCCTGCTCGACGACGATGCCTTTCTGCATCACCACAACTCGGTCGGCGATTTCGGCCACCACGTCGAAATCATGGGTAACGAACAGAATGCCCGCATTGTGGGTCGTCTTCAGTGTTCTGAACAGCGACAGAATCTGAGCCTGCGTGGTGACGTCGAGCGCGGTTGTCGGCTCGTCGGCGATCAACAGCTTGGGGTCCATCGCCAGAGCCATCGCGATGACGATGCGCTGGCGCTGACCGCCGGACAATTGATGCGGATAGCTGGCATAGACCCGCGGCGGATCGGGAAGCCGCACCTCTTCCAGCAGCGCCATCGTCCGCGCCTTGCATTCGGCTCCAGAAAGCTTCGTATGGGTCCGAAAGATCTCCTCGATTTGGTCACCGACCGTGAAACAGGGATTGAGAGCCGTCATCGGCTCCTGGAACACCATCGAAATCCGTTTGCCGCGCAGGCCCGCATGCTCTTTGCGCGACATCTTCAGCAGATCGCGCCCTTCAAACAGCATCTCACCGCCAGAGACCTTCAGGGCCTTTGGCAGCAGTCCCATGGCGGTGAAGGCGGTCACGGATTTGCCGGAGCCGCTCTCTCCCACCACGCAAACGATTTCGTTCGGCTGGACGTCGAAGGAAAGTCCGCTTACGGCATGGGCGCGATCGCCGCTTCTGGGCAGATCCACGCTCAGATTGCGAACGGATAGGAGGGCTTCCGTCATCGCTGCAGCTTCCCCTCTCCGATGTCCCAGAACAGGCCCGCCATGATCTCCGTGGCTTCCTTCGCCACACTGACCATCATGTGCTCATCCGGTGCATGCTGCGAGCAGGAAGGATGCGAATGCGGGATCCAGATCGTCGGCAGACCGAGCGTTTCCGCAAAGACCTCATTTGGAAGCGATCCGCCGAAATTCGGCTGCAACGCCGGCTCCCTGCCTGTCGTTTCAGTAATCGACCCGACGGCGAGACGCGTCCAGTTATTATCCGGATCGGTGCGCGTCGCACGGAAGAACCCGCGAGCCATCGGCTCGATGCGGATGTCCTGGAAGCCGTGAGCATCGAGATGTTCACGAAGCGCCGGTAGTATCCGTTCGCGATCGACGCCGACGACATAACGCAGCTGGCAGGTCGCCTTGGCCGAACCGGGAATGGCATTCACCGGCGCTTCCGGGCGGCCGCATTTATAGGCGAGCACCTCGAAATTGCACCATCCGTAGACCTGCTCGGCACCCACGAGGCCTGGCTCCCCCCATGTCGGATCGATCTGCGGATCGTCCGGCCCCAGTTCCAGCTCGATCTTCTTCAGTGCTGCGTGAACGTTTTCCGGGATTTTGCCCGGTGTCCATTCGCGGATGGCGATGCGCCCCTTGGCGTCGGTGATCGTTGCAAGCGCATGCGCGAGGCGAATGCCGGCATTGGGCAGAAGCCCGCCCCAGTTGCCGGAATGATGCGCTCCCTCGCGAAGATCGCAGATCAGATGAAACCCGTGCCCGCCACGGGCGCCCAGAAACACGGTCGGGACATGCGTCGATACGCGCGGACCATCGGAGGCGATCAAGACATCTGCCTTCAGCAGATCACGGTGGGTCTCGGCCATTTCCGCAAGACCCGGAGAACCGCTTTCCTCACCCATCTCGATCAGGACCTTGACGTTGAAGCCGAGCGTGCCGCGCTCCTTCAGGACAATCTCCAGGGCGGCGAGATTGATCGTATGCTGGCCCTTGTTGTCGACGGTCCCGCGACCATAGATCCGGTCCCCGGCAAGTGTCGCATCCCACGGGCTGCGCCCTTCTTTCCAATCGCCGGCCATTCCCCACAGGACATCTCCATGGCCATAGGTGAGGACTGTCGGCAAAGCCGGATCCTCGATCCTTTCGGCGAACAGTGCCGGGATGCGTTCAAGCTTCGGGTTGGGAAGGATCTGGCATTTGAAGCCCATGCCTTCGAGCAGGGCCTGCATCTGTTCGTTCAGATAGCGGAGATGATCGGGGCCGCTATCTTCGCGCGGGCTCTCGGATGGGATCGACAGGCGTGCCTGCAGGTCAGCAAGGAAAGCGCCATCGGTCACATAGGCACCGGCGGCCGCGATTACATTCGAACGGGTCATATTGCTTTCTCAGTTCCTAGTTTCAGGGGCCATCGCGTCACGAAGACCGTCGCCCATCATGTTGATTGCCAGCACCAGCGCGCAGATCGCGGCGCCCGGGATAAGGATCAGCCAGCTGTCGAACAGCAGATACTGCCGTCCCTCCGCCACCATCAGTCCCCAGGACGGTGTGGGCGGCTGCACGCCCAGGCCAAGAAAGGACAGTGACGCTTCCAGCAGGATTGCATGCGCCATTTCGAATGTCGCAATGACGGCAAGGCGATCGAAGATGTTGGGCAGGAGCTCCCTGAACAACAGCTTCGGCGTGGAATACCCCATAGACTGGGCCGCCTGGATATATTCCTGATTGCGGATCTGCATGACGGCCGACCGCATGACGACCGCGAAACGGTCCCACAGAAGCAATCCCAGCACGAGGACCACGACGATCAACGATCCGCCAAACAGCGCGACCACAGCCAGAGCCACCATCACCACAGGCAAAGTCAGCCGGGTCATGATGAGGAAGTTGATCGCCAGGTCGACCTTGCCGCCGAAATAGCCTGCCAGCACGCCCATCACCGTGCCGATGATCCCGGAGCAGATGACGGTGAAAACACCGATGAGAAGCGATATCCGTGCACCGTAGATGATGCGGCTCAGATAATCGCGGCCAAGCCCATCAGTCCCCAGGGCATGAGCCCAGTTGCCATCGGCCATCCAGAATGGCGAGACGGTCCGCCTCAGCATGTCTTGGGCAAGTGGGTCGTAGGGCGCAAGCAGAGGCGCCAGGATCGCCATGATCACGATCAGCCCCAGAAGGATGGCGCCGAACAGGAACGCGGGATTTGCCGCGGATCGCGAGAGGATGCCCCTGCGTCGCACGGTGCCCGCCTTGGGCAGAGAGAGGTCGAGGCTGGTCATTGGATGCGGATCCTCGGATCGAGCCAGGCATTGATGAAGTCGGCCAGAAGGACGATGACGATGTAGAAGACGGCCACGATCAGCAGCACGGCCTGGACCACCGGCAGATCCATGCGCGAGATCGATTCCCAGGCCATGAAGCCCAATCCGTGGATGCCGAACACCGCTTCGATGACGACCGACCCGCCCAGCATGTTGCCGAATTGGACGGCAGACAGGGAGACAACCGGAATGACTGCGTTACGGAGGGCGTGTTTGAAGATAATCTTGGTTGTGCCGATCCCCTTGGCCTTTGCCGTGCGGATGTAATCCGAAGACAGCGCTTCAATCATGCCTTGGCGGATCAGGCGCATCATCGGCGGTGTCGAGTAATAGCCAAGTGCGACCGCCGGCAGAACATAGTGCTTGAGGGTCGCAGACCCTGACGGCGGCATCACTCCCAGCGTCAGCGAGAAAATCACGATCAGCACCAGGGCAAACCAGAAGTTCGGCATTGCCTGGCCGAGCACGGCAATGAGAAGGGCCGCCCGGTCAATGATGCTGTTCGGCTTCAGCGCGGCGACGACACCCAGCGGAACGGACAGGAGAAGCATGACCGCCAGTGACATGAAGGCAAGCGTCAGCGTCTTCGGCAACCGGTCGGCGATCAGTTCTCCAACCGGCTGACGGAAGAACAGGGAATTGCCGAAATCGCCTTGGATGGCATTGCCCAGCCACTCGCCGTATCGAACCATCAATGGCCGATTGAGACCCATTTGTTCACGCATCGCGTCGATTTGCGCGGCGGTAGCTTCTTCGCCGGCCATCGCGATGGCGACGTCGCCCGAAGCATTCAAGAGAGTAAAAGCCAGAAGCGAAACGGCCACGCAGACAAGCAGCGCCAGACCGATCCGCTGCATAAGATAGCGCAGCATGTCTCACCAGATATTGGAGGGTCCCGCGCCACCTGCAGCGCGGGACGGAACGGTCACTTGTTCCAGCTTGCTTCGAAGAAGCGCGGCGTCTCATCCGGAACCGGCGTGAAGTTCAACTGGGTATTGTAGACGTAGTTGAGCGAGTAGGTGAAAATCGGAACGGTCAGAGCCTGATCCGAAATTCGCGCGAGCGCCTTTGCGTAGGCAGCCTTGCGAGCCTCCGGATCGATCGTCGTGTTGCCCTGCTTGAGGAGTCCTGTCGTCTCCTCGTCGCGCGCGTAGTCCACGCTCGAGCCGTCAAACCAGTATCCGGGGCCTGCGCTCACGTCGAGAATGGAGGACGATCCCCAGGCCTGGAACCACATCGGCGTGCGGCCTTCGGTTCGTGCCTGCGCAATTGCCGAGGCCTGAAGCATGGTGAGGTTTGCCGTGATGCCGACCTTTGCCAGATCGCCGATGATGGCTTCGACGATGGGGCGATCGCGATATCCATAGAAATCGATGGAGAAGCCGTTTGCATAACCCGCCTCGGCAAGCATCTGCTTCGCCTTTTCCGGATCGTAGTCATAAGCCGTGACATCACCGGCGCAGCCAAACTGTGGCGGCGCGCAAGTGGCATTGATGGTTTGCGAGCCGGGGCCGATCAGCGCTTCGCGGATACCATCGCGATTGATCGCATGATTGATCGCGCGACGGACCTCCAATTTCTTCAACGGGCCGTCCCCCGTGCGCCCGGCAGCGTCCATTCCGATGAAGCCGATCCGCAGGGTGTCGCCGGACTCGACCTTCAACTGTGACTGGCCCTCGAACTGCTGAACTGCGTCCGGCGGAACGCGCCAGATCCAGTCGAGATTGCCGGTCATGAGTTCGATTGCCTGGGTGTTGAATTCCGACACCCGGCGGAACTCAAGCTTTTCGATCGAAGGCTTGCCCTTCACCCCGCCGAAATAGTCGGGAAACGCCTCCATCTTGATGCTTTCGCCCGGGACGATCTCGGTAACACGGTAGGGGCCTGTTCCGATCGGCTTGCGTGACATGCCATCCGGACCTGCTTTCGCATAATAGTCGGACGGGTAGATAGGTAGAACGTTGGCAAGATATTCGAGAACCGCAGGGAACACACCCTTGGTCTTCAGTCGCACGGTATAGTCGTCAACCTTCTCAGCTCCCTCGAGGAAGAAGATCGACTGAACCGTGGTATGGCTGGTGACGTAATCGACAGTGCCGACAACATCATCGGCTGTGAAATCGCTGCCGTCATGAAACTTGATGCCCTGGCGCAGTTTGAATTCAAGCGTGGTGTCATCGATCCACTTGAACGATTCCGCCAGATGCGGCTCGATCTCGTTGGTCTTGTTGTTGCGGTAGATCAACGTGTCCCAGATATGGTGCCCGAGTACGATGCCTTCGCGAATTGTATGCGTATAGAAATCGATGCTCGAGGGCATGCTGTCTGATGCCCAAACAAGTGAGTTGTCGTCAGGCCCGGCCGCCGCGGGAAGCGCTCCCGACAACAGCACGAGAGCGGTAGCGCAACCAAGAATTCGTCTCATAAGTATCCCCTTGAAGAAGTTTCTTCATATGCGTGCATTTATGCAATTCCGAGGATCTTAATTTTGTATACATTATCCTGTAAAGGGGAATGTGGACGCTCGTGGGATTAATTTGGACGAGCCCAAGAATGCGTCTAAAGCCTAAGCAATGACTGATCGTTTTCTACGCAGGGGCCTCGCTTTTTGCATAATATGAAGCCAATAGAGCGTCGAACCTTGCATCTTGAGGTCGCGGATCGCTTGCGCGAAATGATCGAGCGCGGCGAATTGATTCCTGGATCCAAGCTGATCGAGAAAGATCTGTGCCAGAGCTTCGGAGTGTCACGCACGCCGATGCGGGAGGCTATCCGGGTGCTGGCCGCCGACGGCCTGGTGGTGCTGACCCCGAACCGGGGAGCGAGCGTCGCGACGATAACCGAGGCTCAGATACTCGATAGCTTCCTAGTTATTGGCGCGATGGAGGGGCTCGCCGGTGAGCTCGCGGCTCCGCGCATCACCGATGCGCAGCTGGACGATATCCGTGCCATGCATTCGGCGATGCTGGAATGTCGTGCCGCGGATGATCTCGATGGCTATTATGTCTACAACCGACAAATCCACGATGCCATTTTCGATATCGCCGACAACGCACTGCTGAAAGAGACGCGTCGCATCATCTTCACTCGCATCATCAAATTGCGTTTCATCGCGCGGATCGCCGAGGACGAGTGGCAGATAGCAATCAAAGAACATGAGGAAATGCTCGTCGCGCTTGAAGCCCGAAACGGTCCACAGCTTGGCGCGATCCTCCGCCGTCATCTCGAATCCAAGCGGATCCAGGTTGCGCGCTGGCTCCAGCGGCAATCCTCTATCTAAAGGATGCACTAACCCCTCGCGCGGAGAGGGACGCTCAAATCGAGCACTGCGGACCAACGCCTCCGCCCCGCCAACGCGGGTCGTTTAGCTTATCACGGGTTCGGACGTGGACGGTTGGACAGGGTGCACCTCATGGCGCGGCCTATCAAACCGTCCTCGGTCTACTGCTGCATCAAATCTTGAACAGCGACTTCAATGTAGAGGGCTGACTGCGGTGATACTGGGGGGCCGCGGCCACCTCTCCGCCGAGAGCTGCAGCAGCGTGCCACGGCCAGCGCGGATCATACAGGATTGTGCGTGCAAGGCCCACGAGATCGGCATCCCCCGTAGCGACGATCGCTTCCGCCTGGGCCGGCTCGGTAATCAATCCAACAGCAACGACCGGCATTTTCACCGCCGCCTTCACCACGCGTGCGAATGGCACTTGATAGCTGGGTGACAAGGGGATTTTCTGATCAATGTGCAGGCCGCCGGTCGACACGTTGATGGCATCGCACCCGCGAAGTTCAAGAGCCCTGGCAAATTCAATAGTCTCTTCCAAATTCCAGCCGCCGTCATGCCAGTCGGTTGCGGATACGCGAACCGACACGACCTTGTCGACCGGAAAGGCCGCCCGCACCGCATCGAAAACCTCCAGCGGAAAACGCATCCGATTTTCAAGGCTCCCGCCATATTCATCAGTCCGCTGGTTTGTGAGCGGGGACAGGAAGGAATGGAGGAGATAACCATGCGCGGCATGGATCTGGACGGAGTCTATACCAACTCGCGCCGCGCGCACCGCCGCCATTGCGAAGGCATCACGGATGGCGTCCATGCGTTCGCGGCTCAGTTCAGTCGGCGCGTTATCCGTTGATTTGAAGGGAACCGGTGACGGGGCTTCCGTCTGCCATCCGTCCTTGTGATCGGCCGCGATCTGCCCGCCACCGCGCCACGGCAGATCCGAAGAAGCCTTACGGCCGGCATGGGCGAGCTGTATGGCGACCGGCATATCGGACCACTTGCGGATGCTATCCAGTGTCCGGCGCAAGGCGGTCTCTGTCGCATCATCATACAGACCGACATCCGCATAGGTGATGCGCCCCTCGGGAACAACGGCGGTCGCCTCGATCGTAAGGAGGCCAGCACCGGACAAAGCAAGCTGCCCCAGGTGGATAAGGTGCCAGTCGGTCATGCACCCATCCACGGCGGAATAAGTGCACATAGGAGCTATCGTGATACGGTTCTCGAGCTCGAGGTTGCGGATTTTGAAAGGTGTGAAAAGCTGCGGCTGCGGCATGTTGCTCACTTTTGGCATGGCGGGTTCGAGGTCGTCCCCGCCGCGTTTCTATGATGAAAGCCGGCGACAACGAACGAATCCGGTGCATGCCGCCAAACCCAACTGAAGGGCATTGGTATGATGAAAGCCATACCTATTCCGCAAATAGGTACGGGTCAACCCATACCTCAGCTTGCATCAGAACACCAATTTCCGTAAATTTAATCCATGCCAGAACTTCTTCCTCAGCCAACACGCGAAGAGATCGACCTCAGTGTCGTGTTCTCCACACTGTCCGATCCGCTGCGCCGTACTGCCATTGCCTTTCTGGCTACGCTTCCGGACTACGAAGAGCGCAACTGCGTTTCTTTCGGCTTTCCGGTAGCCAAAGCCTCACTCACTCATCACTTCAAAATCCTACGTGAAGCGGGCCTCATCAGTCAGATCGATTATGGAAATCGCCGCGCGTCCTCGTTGCGTCGAGATGACATCGAGGCTCGGTTCCCCGGGCTTCTTGCTATGCTTACGGACGAACTGAACAGAGAGGGCGGTATCGAGAAAGCCGTCAACTCGGCCGGAAAGCGTTGAGGTCACTGCCTAGATAAAAGGTCAACAGAAAATCGCACTGATTGCATCCCGATGGCCACGAAGCTTCCCGGAATCGAGCCTCTCGCATCAGCGCGCTCTGCCCATCAGGAACATCAGGAAGGGGGCGCCGATAAGGGCCGATACGAGCCCCGCCGGAATCTGGTAGGGCGCTGCGATGGTGCGCCCGACGAAATCGGCAGCTACCATCAGCCCGCCACCGATCAGGGCCGCTCCGACCATCTGTGGCATGGCTCGCTTCAGGCCCGCCTCCCTGGCAAGATGTGGCCCCATGAGGCCAACAAAGGAAAGTGGACCGACCGTCAGCGTTGCAGCCGCGGTCATGAGCCCGGCGAGTCCAAACAATGCCAGCCTGGACATCGCCAAAGGCATGCCGACCGCCGCCGAAGGCGCAGGCCCGAGCGGCAAGATGTCGAGCCAACGGCGTGCCGATAGCGCTGCGGTGATCAGCACCGCGCCGATGACCACTTCCGCCGCAGCCGTCGTGCCGTCCACCAGATAAGTCGAGCCGCTCATCCAGCGCATCAGCAGAACCGCCCTCGGGTCCCCCGTCGAACTCAAGACACCGACCACCGCATCAACCATCGCGCTCAGCGCGATGCCGGCCAGCAGCACCCTTTCCGGGGCAAAGGTTGAACTGCGCGAACTCAGGAGAATCACGGCAAGAACAGAAACGGCGCCACCGACGGCAAAGGCGAACTGGCCGGAAAAGCCGGGCGCAACGGCAAAGAGCGCAATGGCAACACCGAAGGTTGCACCGGCGCTGATCCCGAGAACCTCCGGGCTTGCCATCTCGTTGCCGGTCAATCTCTGCAGGATCGCCCCCGCAACGGCAAGCATCGCACCGGATGCAAGTGCGGCAAAAATCTTTGGCGAGCGGATAGCAAGAATATCGTCAAGGAACTCGCCGGAAAGGAGCGCCCAGCCCCCGCCAGGGCTCCGCCCGGCGAAAAGACTGATTACCAGCAGAACCAGAACTCCGAGGATGGCGGTGACGAGAGGCAACTTTACACCCCATGGCCGCGGCCGCCGGAGTGGTATTGCCTGTTGAATCCTGTGTCGGATCTTCAAACGCGGCAGCAATGCCAGGAGAAGCGGCGAACCGAATATGGCGGTAACCGCGCCGGTCGGCAGAAAGTTGCCGAGACTGCCGGTGGTGAGTTGCAACACGGAATCCGCGAGGAAGAGCAGGCCGGCACCGATCAAGGGAGACCAGACGATCAATTGCACAGGCCGGCGCGCTCCGGAAAGTCGTGCAAGTGTCGGTGCGACCAGCCCGATGAAGCCGATGACTCCGACCGCACTGGTGACAAAGGCTGCAAGCGCTACAGCACAGGCGACGACCACGACGCGCAGACGGGCGAGCCTCACCCCAAGCGCTACGGAACTGCTCTCGCCGAGATCGAGCAGCGACAACGGCCTTATCAACAGGGCGCTGACGACGGCAACGGCCCCGATTTTCCACGTAAGCGACAGCGGGATGGCCCAGCTCTGCTGCGCCAGCGAACCGGATCCCCAGATGAACAGGCTCGCGAGGTACCGCTGGTTCAGATAAGTCAGGATCGCCGACAGCCCTCCGCACCAGAGGCTCAGCACCAGGCCGGAGAGCACCAGGGAATAGGGAGAAAAGCCCCGACGCGCACCAAACCCGACGACGATCACTGCGGCAGCAGCACTCCCCAGCAGCGCAACGACATCGCGGCCAGCACCCAGCAGGCCGGGAATGAAAAGCGAGACCACGACAAGCGCGAGGTTAGCCCCAGCAGAGACGCCGAGTGTCGTCGGATCGGCAAGCGGGTTTCGTAGGACCTGCTGGAAGAGGGCACCTGACAATGCGAGCGCCGCACCGACGAGCAGTGCGGTCGCCAGCCTCGGCAATGTGGAGTAATAGACCACCATGCGCGGGATGTCATAGCCATGCCCCACCGCGCTCGATAGAGCAGGCGCCGCGAGAAACCAGGATGCCGCGCCTCCGCTGACGATCAGCATGAGAAAGACGAGCGCTGGCCCGAGATTGTCGCGGCGAGCTGCGGTCATGCATCTTTTTCCAGAGCATCAGTCACCAGACCGGCAAAGCGCATGGCCTCATTGACCATGCCGAACATCAGCGCTGGCGGAACGACCGACATGCGGCCCGGCCGCGAAAACGGAAGCGCCTGCCATAGCGGGCTGTCGGCAAGTTTCGGCAGGACGTCCGGCGGAACGGGATCGAAAACGATCAGGTGCGCGTCCGGGTCGGCAATGGCGGAAAGTTGCTCTATGCCGATCGTCTCAAAACCCCAGTAATTCGATTGTCGCGTCCAGGCGTTGCGAACGCCGATGCGTTCGAGTGCGTTGTGGAATAGACCGGGTGACGAATAGATCCGGGCATGTCGCTCATCCATGAAGGTCACCAGCGCCACGGGCGGAACGGCCCTGCCCGCCAGCCGCTCGCGGCATTGACCGAAGAAGGCATCGGATCGCGCCAGGAATAGCTCCGCCTCATTTTCACGGCCGAGTTCTGCTGCCAGTCTGCGCGTCGCCGCCATGGCTGCCGGCAGGACGGGGCCGGAATCGGTCGTGAATATCTCAAGCCGCAGAACTTTCGCGATCGGCTGCAGCCTGGGCAATAGCTCGTCCAGATAAGGCGTCGTCAGGATGACATCCGGCTTCAGCTGGATGAGAATCTCGAAATCGATCTCATAGGCACTACCAATATCGACGACCGATCGCGGCATCATCGGCTCAACGACCCATCTGCCCCAGTCGGCAAGGTCGGAAATGCCGACGGGCGGCAATCCGAGCGACAAGAGCGTTGACGCAAGCCCGTAATCGAGGCTGACGACTCTTAGCCCGGCAACCTCGGCAAAGAGCGGTGTCGGCATCGAGGCGGCTGCCGCCGTTGCGTAGTGTAGAAACGAGCGCCGTGAAATATTCATCCCGGGGCCGACCTCAGCAGGCGTAGGCAAGAGGATGTGAAAGATGCGGAACGGCGATGACCTCCATGTCGATACCGTAAATGTCGTGGAGCGTCGCCGGCACCAGGATTTCATCGGGCGTCCCGCTGGCAACCGCCCGCCCGCCTTTCAGCGCATGGATCCTGTCGCAGAAACGCGCGGCCATGTTGATATCATGCAATACGATGACGACACTCTGTCCGCCTTCGTGAGCCAGCCGCCGCACGAGGGACAGAACCTCGACCTGGTGGGCGATATCCAGCGCCGCGGTAGGCTCGTCGAGCAAAAGACACCGCGCATCCTGGGCGATCAGCATCGCAATCCATGCTCGCTGCCGCTCGCCGCCGGACAGCGTGCCGACCATGCGGTCGGCAAACGGCTCGATATGCGTGGCTGCAATCGCGGCCTCGACCTTCTCCCTGTCGATATCAGAAAATCGACCTAGTGCCCCGTGCCACGGATAGCGCCCGCAGCCGACGAGTTCGCGAATCGTCATGTCCGAACCGGTACTGAGATCCTGCGGCAGATAGGCAACCGACCGCGCGAAGTCCCGGCCGTGATAATGCGCGAGGTCCTGACCACCATAAACGACCGATCCGACGGAGGGCATCAGCTGTCGTGCCAGGATTTTCAGAAGACTGGATTTTCCGGAACCGTTATGGCCGACAAGGGCCACGACCTCCCCTGCGGGGAAGTCGAGGCTGACATCCGAAAGAATCGCGTTTCCATCGATCGACAAGCCGATCCCATCGACGGCGAAGGCTTTCGTCCTATCGGGCGCTTCGTGCGCAAGCTGAACCGAGGCCACGTCACCTCCCTATAATTATGAACGAACCTTATCTGCCGAAGCTCAATCCGCTACCACTTATACTTCAGCGAACCCAGGACCGTACGGCCTTGGCCGATATAGCAAGAGTCAGTATTGCAGATCTGTTCCTCGCGATTGGCGAGGTTTGTCGCGCTGACCGCAAGCGATAGCCCTTTCAGATCCGGCGACTTCACGCCGAAGTCGTAGGAGAGCGACGCATCGAAATAGACGGCGCCTGCATTCTTAGCCGTGTTGGCATCGCTTGTGTAGGAATTGCTAGTCGCACGGACACCGCCGCCGATGCTGAGGCCGCCGATCGCCATGTCCTCAGGCGCAGCGTAGTTGACCCACAGCGAAGCGATATGCCTAGGCGTTGTCGTCGGTATATTGCCAACGACCGCGTCATTGAGATTCTCGGTAATTTCTCCGTGGGTATAGGTATAAGCGGCGATCAAGCTGATGCCGTTGTCGAGTGCAGCGCGACCTTCGACCTCGAAGCCGGTGAACGTATTCTCACCTGAGCTTTCATAGAGAAAGACCGGTCCTGAAAAGCCTGCATATTGCGGCTTTCCGGTCTCAACGAGGCGATAGACCGCGGTGCTGAGTGAGAAGTTGTCGCCTTCCGGCTGATACTTGATGCCGGCCTCGATCTGACGCCCTTTCGTGGGATCAAGTACACCGCCCGTGGCTGACTGCTGCGTCGAAGGCACAAAGGACGTTCCATAGCTCACGTAGGGCGCAACCCCGTTGTCAAATAGATAAAGCAGGCCGACCTGGCCGGACAGAGCTCCCTCGTCCTTCTCAGCCCCGATGTCTGCGACCTTGTTCCTGGTTTCCTGATGCAGCCAATCGTAGCGCAGGCCGCCGACGAAGCGCCAGTTGTCGATCTCCGCCTGCTCCTGGGCGTACAATCCCGTCTGGCGAAGATCGTTGCTCGTGAAGCCTGTGAGCGCCGGCGACGGCGCGCTACCGATATCCCCCGGCAAGCTGAGACCACTTCCGGTAGCAAAATCCGAGTTCACGGCAGTGTAATCCAGCCCGGCAAGAATGGTATGGGATATGGGGCCTGTATCGAATTTGGCCTGGAGCTGGTTGTCTATCTGGTAAGCACGCACATCTTCCGTGACTGCCGAGGTCATCCAGCTGTCGGCCGGCGCGCCCAGCGTGGGAGCGTATAGCGTCCTTCGGTCGACATATCGTGCCTTGAGATCGAGGTCACTGACGCGCGCGTTCTGCCGGAACGTCAGGCCGTTATCGAACTCATGTTCCAACTGATAGCCAAGCTGGTACTGGCGAACTTTCTGATAATCGTAGTCCGGGTCGCTGACGCGAGTGATCTCCCCATCGTCCTTGAAGGTCCAGACGCTCGACTCGCCCTTACTTTTCTGGGCCAGGCCATAGACAGTGAGCTTGGTGTCGTCGGTGGGCTCCCAGGTAAACGATGGCTGCAGGAGATAGCGATCGTCCTCGATATTGTAGTTGCTCTCTCCATCTCGGGCGAGACCAACAATGCGGTAATACATCTCGTCGCCTTCGCCGATCGGACCGCCAAAATCGAATGCAGCTTGCTTGCGACCGATCGTGCCGTATTGGAACTCGACCTCGTTATGAGCGTCCTTCAACGGCAGTTTGGAGATCTTGTTGACGATGCCGGCCGCGCTCGCCGCACCATACATCACCGAGACTGGCCCCTTTAGAACTTCGACACGGTCCAGCGTGTAGATCTCTGTGGTGAAAGCTCCGTAGGTCATTACCGGCTGGCGCAGACCGTCGCGGAAATCGCCCGCAATGGTGGTGGCGACGCCGCGGATGTAGATCTGGTCGAAGCGCGGGTCGTAACCAAACCCGCCGGTGGAGATGCCGGAGCTGTAGCGTGTCGCCTGGATCATGTCGGTGGCGCCACGCTGCTCTATCTCTTCACGGGTGACGACGGCAACCGAGCGCGGCGTCTCGACAAGCGGCGTGTCGGTCTTCAAGGCGGAAACAGCACGACGAGGAACGATCGTGTCGTTGTCTTCACTGATCGTCTCAGCACCAGAATTGCTGAGAATGATCGGTTCAAGTTGGGTCGTGTCACCGGCGGCATCCTGCGCGAAGACCGTCATTGGCAGTAAGGCTGCAGCCATCGCGCCAAAGAGCACGGTGGAACCAAGAAGATGGCGACGTGCAGGATACTTATTGAAAGAGAACGTCATTGCCCGGTCCTTTTGGCAAGCGGCAGATTGCGATGAATGATCCGGCGAGATCATGGATGTGAGGCGGCGATGAATAGCCATCGGCGAGGCGGCTCGCCGATCGACCTATAGGAGGTAAACTTAAGGTGATCAATAAAATATGATTACTTTACTCACCTTTTTGAAGGCGGAAGCAAATTGGCCACGATCATTGCTGAGCATGTCCCCGAAATGCCCAGACGACAGCGCTCGTTTCTCTGCTCAAAGTCGACGTTGTGGAGGTCCCCTCAGCAGTTCCGCAACCGGTAACGACCGGCAGTCAGATCCGTCACCGCTGGCTCCTCGGATCTGACTCGACGAGAGCGCAAAGATGCTGGCGATCGTCTCGATGCTGGGCGCCAATAGCAATCGCACCGATGCGCTGCGCACCCACCGCGCTGGCGGACGGCGCTAGCAAATCATCAAGGTGCCTATACAGCTCAGTGTCTATTGCTGGTTTCCCTACGCATTAAACGTCTGCCCTGTCGCCAAGAACATTTTCGCCGCACAGATGGATATCGACCGGACCGGATCACGTTTGAATGACATTCTTCGGCTCCTGGAGGTTTCACCCCACACTTCCGTTAGACGGGCGACATATATCTCTGTAAAGTGGGATTTTAAGCGGCCGACCGACGGCCGCCGGTTCCCCTGGAAGGATGCCGCGATGACGGCTGGCAACAAATTCCCCACCAAGGCAACGCCACTCGCCGCGCTGACGCATGCCATTGCGCAGCTTGCTGGAGCGCGCGATGCCAGCGATGTTGTGGAGATCATCAGGTCCACGGCCCGGGGAATGATCGGTTGCCAGGGGATCGCCGTCATTCGCAGGGAAGGCGATCTTTGCCATTACATCGAAGAAGATGCCATCGGCGCGCTCTGGAAGGGGGAGAAATTCCCGGCGACCGCGTGTGTCAGCGGATGGGCGATGATGGATCGCAAGACTATTGTCATACCAGACATCGACAGGGAGCCGAGGGTTCCTCACGAACTTTATCAGCGCACCTTCGTCAAGGCGATCGTCATGACACCGATCCGGCCGCAGGATCCGATCGGCGCCATCGGCGCCTACTGGTCGACGCCATATGAGCCAAGCCAGGCCGAAATCGAGATATTGGCGGCACTTGCCAGTGCAGCCGCGACAGCTATCGAGAACGTCCGGCTCATCGTTGCCCTGTCCGGCGCTCTCGAAGATGCCGAGCTTGCCCGCGACGAACTGCGCCATCGCGTGAAGAATGCCTATCTGGGTGCACAGAGCCTGGTTCGGATGTCACTCGGCAAGGCCGGCGATGATGCGGTCAACAGGATCCAGGCCCTGTCCCGCGCGCAATCCTATCTCGACGAACATATCTCGAAGACGTCGGGTATCGACCTCGCCGACCTCATCGACCTCGAGGTAGAGCCCTATCGAACGGTACATGGCCGGATTGGGGTTGACGGTCCGAGGGTCCAAATCGACAGCTCCCGCGCTATTCCGCTCGGGTTGGCCATCAACGAACTTGCCACGAACGCACTGAAGCATGGTGCTCTGTCCATGGAAGAAGGGCGGGTGGCAGTGTCATGGTCAAACGACGGTAACCTGCTTACGGTCCTCTGGGAGGAACATGATGGTCCTCCGATCAGCACCCTCCGCCGACACGGAGAGGGGACCGAGCTTCTCGTGCGGCTGGTCGAACGGCAACTCAATGGAGCGCTGCAACAGGTATTCGAGCCCACCGGCGTTCGGTGCTCGATTGCGTTTTCGGTCGTCGATCCGACCGAGGCTCGGGACGATATCTCCGCAGAGATGATCTAAGGGCACTCTATCTTTTCAGATATTGTCCGAACTTCGCTGGCGTCGCGGCCGGCTTGCCTGCATGAGCGCTGCAATCTTCTTCATTATCGGCATGTCGCCGAGCCTCTCGACATGCACCGAGCTCTTCGGTCTCCAGTTCGGATAGGTTCGATCGGTCCCCGGGATATTGGTCGGCCGCTCCTCATCGGTAAGATCGGCAAGCCTCACCGAAAGAAGCATCGACGGTGTAGCGGCCAGATAGGCATAGGCAGCCAGAGTAAAATCATGTTCCGACCCGAAATCATCTGATCCCGGTGGAGTTGTCACGCCCGCCGCGTCCCATGCAATCAGAAGCTTATCGCGCTCCCACTCGCGCTCCTTGCGGTGAAGTTTGGTCGTCGCTGCCGACACGAGGCCGTGCTCGAGCCTCAGATCTATATCTGCCCCGAGCCACCAACCATTGAATGTCTGGTGATCATGCGTGGAAACACAAGCCAGAGCCATCACTGGATAGGCTTCGGGGGATATGAACCCTTCCTCCGATTTCTCGTAGGAGAGTATCCTGTACGACAACACATTTGCGGCTTCCAACTCTTCCCGCAGTCCAACGGCGACATTGCCCAGGTCCTCGCCGATCACGATGCAATCGTTTTCGCGCGACGCTCTGGCGAGTTCTGCAAGCAAGTCGTCGATGGGGTAGGAGACGTACGCGCCGTCTGCGGGTGCACCGTCCGTCGGAACGAGAAACAGCCTCGCGAATGCCGCTGCATGATCGATGCGGATCGCGCCGGCGTAGTACATCGAGCTAGTCATCAACTGGCGGAAGGATGAAGGATCACCCTCGGTGATCCTGTCCGGCCTGAGGGCTGCCAACCGCCAGTCCTGCCCATTTGCCGCGAACGGTTCGGGTGGATTTCCGATGCTCGCGCCCTGAACGTAGAGGTTTCCGTCGCTCCAAGTCGCAGATCCGTCAAGAGCTTCACCGACGGCAAGGTCCAGATAGAGCCCGATGCGCATACCCGCCTGGCGGCATCGCTCCTTCGCCTCGCTGAGCTGCACATGAGCAACCCATTGAAGCCACTTGTGAAACTCAATGTCGTCCGCATGCGAGCGCTCGATGCTCTCGACCTCGCTACTGGTGCGGATACGGTAAGGTGCGGGCCAGGATGTCCATCCGGCTCCATATCCGGCCTCGGACATGATGCGTGAGAGCGTTTCGAACAGGGCGTGGGCGTGAAGCCCCTCGCCCGAGCCGTGAACAAACGCATCAAATGCAAGATTGTCCGCGCCACGCGTCGATCGCCAGATAGCGCGCAACTGATTGAGCTTGATTGTTGCCACCGCCTCGTAGTCGACGAGTGATGAAGAGCGAAGTTCAGAAATAACCCTCTCGGTGTCGGGGAGCGTAGTTTCGAATCCTCCAACTTCATCGACGGCGATATAGAGCGGATTGAGAAACCTGCGATTGGAGGGCTCGTAGGGGCTACATCGCCCGGGATCGTAGAGAAAGCCGGTATGGAGCGGATTGAGACCGACGAAGTCGGCTTCAAGTTTTCCCGCCATATCGCAGATCCACCATAGATCCGCGAAGTCGCCTATCCCCCAGTTACGAGCCGAGCGAAGCTCATAGAGTTGAAGACTGATCCCCCACGTCGGACCGTCTATGAGGTCCTGAGGTAGAAAGCACTTTGGCATATTGGGCGACGCGCGGCCCGTTTCCTCGACACCAAGCGCTGCCAACATCTTCTGCAGATTGTCGTCGGACACGCGCGAGAAGCTGCCATCGGGCGATGGGCAAAGTAGATCGATGCCATTTTCCCTGGCAACGCGCCGAACCGATTTACCGAGATCCTTCACGCATCACCTGCCCGATTGTGAAATGATGCGGAGACAACACTCGGAAGGTGACTAGGTTCCTGAAAAGGCCGGCGACTAAATGCCTGCTTTTGGCGCGAACACAGGGGACTTCACGATACGGAGGCGGCGAACGGACCGACCGTGGCCCTACGCCCGGTCACATCTCCGCCGACCACCGAGGCATCACTCGCCCTCCGGAAAACTATCCTTCGTCCGTTGCCGGGGCAAAGGTCAAGATGACGGCACGCAGCGGTTACCTTGGCCATCAAAGACATGGAGGTGCTGCGGCGAAAAGGCGACCCGGACTGTCGGCCCAGCCGACAATGCCGCGCGATCAAGCGTGAACACCTTGAATGCCAGTCCGTGCAGCGAGAGATGCAGGATGATACCGAAACCGGTCGGCTCGACCAGATCGACGCCTGCCACCATGCCGATCCCCTCACCGCCCATCACCACATGCTCTGGCCGGATGCCGACGGTCACCTTCGCGCCGTCAGCCAGTGCCAGCGGCGCCGGCAGGGCGATCACGGTTCCGTCTTTCAGCGTCACGCCGCCGGCGTGATAAGTCGCCTCCAAAAAGTTCATTCCCGGCGAGCCGATGAAGCCGGCGACAAAAATGTTGGCGGGACGGTCGTACAGCTCCAGCGGAGCCCCCACCTGCTGGACCACCCCGCCATGCATGGCGACGATCCGGTCCGCCAAGGTCATTGCCTCGATCTGGTCGTGGGTGACATAGATCGAGGTGGCCTTGAGATCGCCGTGCATTTTCTTGATTTCGGCACGCATCTGCTCACGCAGGCGGGCATCGAGGTTCGACAGAGGTTCGTCGAACAGGAACGCCTTCGGCTGGCGCACGATGGCGCGGCCCATGGCGACGCGCTGGCGCTGGCCGCCGGAAAGCGCACGCGGCCGGCGATCGAGCAGCGGATCGAGGCCTAGTTTCGATGCAGCACTGGCGACCGCGCTGGCGATCTTTTCCTTCGCCGTCTTTCGGAGCTTCAGGCTGTAGCTCATGTTGCCTGCGACATTCATATGCGGATAGAGCGCATAGGACTGAAACACCATGGCAATGTCGCGGTCCTTCGGATGCAGCTCGTTGACGCGTTTGCCGTCGATGCGCATCTCACCGCCGGTGACGCCTTCCAAGCCCGCGATCATGCGCAGCAGCGTGGACTTACCGCAACCGGACGGACCGACCAGCACGACGAACTCGCCGTCCTTGATCTGCAAATCGATGTCGTGCAGCACCTGCACATGGCCATAGGCCTTCTTGACGTTCTGGATATCGATCGAAGCCATGTGATTACCCCTTGACCGCGCCGGCCGTCAGACCCTGGACGAGGTAGCGCTGGATGAGCAGGAAGAAGAGAGCGGCCGGGATGAGCGCGAGCACGCCCGCCGCCATCATCTGCCCAAAATCCACCGAGAATTTGGAAACGAAGGTCAACAGCCCGACCGGGAAGGTCGCGGCATTGTTGCCGTTGATCAGCATCAGCGCGAACAAAAGTTCGCTCCACGCGGCGGTGAAAACGAAACCGAGCGTCGCGGCGATGCCGGGAAGCGTCAGCGGCAGGATAATTTCCCGAAACGCCGTGAACTTCGTGGCGCCGTCGATCATCGCCGCCTCTTCGAGATCCTTTGGAATGCCGTCGAAGAAGGATTGCATCAGAAAAGTCGCGAAGGGCACGTTGAAGGCGGTGTAGACGACGATCAGCCCCGTCAGGCTGTTGGTGAGACCAAGCGGCGTCAGGATCTTGAAGATCGGCGCCACCAGCATGACCAACGGGAACATCTGCGTCAAAAGCATCAGCCCGACGATCCAGTATTTGGCACGGAAATTGAAACGCGAGAGCGCATAACCGGACAACGAGGCGCAGATCGTGACGATGATGGCGGTCGAGCCGGAGACGATCAGGCTGTTCTTGAAAAAGGTCGGAAAGGCGCTGTGCTGCAGTACGAAGGAATAGTGTTCCCACGTGGTCCGCGACGGCCACATGCGCACGCCTTCGGAATAAAGAAGATCGTTCGGCGTGACCGAGACCTTCAGCAGCCAGAACAGCGGGAAGAGCGCAAAGACGATATAACCGAGCAGCGCCAGCCGGTGTGCGATGGTCGGAAGAAGCGATGTTTTCATGACCCTCACCCCTTGTTCAGCAATGTCTGCCGCAGCAGGATGATCAGCATGGAATAGGCCAGAAGAAGCACGAGCAGCACCAGCGCGATTGCCGAGGCATAGCCGAAATCGAGCGCCTTGAAGGCCTGAGTGAAGATGTAACTCGCAACGATCTGGGTGCGATCGGCAGGTCCCCCACCGGTCATGACGACGATTAGGTCGGCGAAGTTGGAGATCCAGACGGTACGCAGCAGCACGGTGATGGCGATGGTCGGCGCCAGAAACGGCAGCGTGATCGACCAGAAGCGCTGGAACCACGAAGCGCCATCGATGGAGGCCGCTTCATAAAGCTCACGCGGGATCGATTGAAGTGCTGCCAGAAGCGTGATGGCGAAAAACGGAATGCCCCACCAGACATTGGCGATGATCGGCCCCCACATCGCATATTGGGGATCGGAAAGGATATTTCCTGGCTGGCTCATCAGGCCGAGATCAAACAGCCAGTGCGGGATAGGCCCGATGACCGGGTTGAACAGCCATGCCCAGTTCAGGCCGGCCAGAAACGACGGCACCGCCCAAGGCAAGAACACCAGCGCCTGAACCAGACCGCGGCCCATGAATGGCTTGTCGAGCAAGAGCGCCAGAATGAGGCCGAAGGCGAATTGCAGGAACACGGACGCGCCGGTCCACCAAAGGGTATTCTTCAGCGCGGTGTAAAACGCTCTGTCCTTCGACAGGGTTTCAAAGTGTTCGAGCCCGATGAAACCGCCGGAAAACGGATTGAGCAGCTGGATATCGCGGAAGGCATAGGAAATGCCGACGACCAGCGGCACCAGCATGACAACGATGATGAGGATAAGCGCCGGCGCGCTGTAAAGATAAGGCTCGGAGGCATCGGCAAGTCGCTTTTGCCACGGCCTGCGATCCTGGCGACGATCATAGACGTCGGCGGTCATGGACATCAGACAGTTTCCCGTTTGCGGCGCAGATCTGAGCCGTCATTGCATGAAGGAAGGCAGTTGGCGGCGCAGCCTTGCACGCGCCGCCATGAACACGATTACTTCTTGGAGAGGTTCTTCTGCTGCGCCTTGGTCAAGTAGTCGGCCCATTCATCGGCAAGCTCTTTGGCCGAGATGTCGCCAAGCAGCGCCTGCTGCGAAGTCTTGATTGCCATGGAGTCCTTGAAGAAGGCGAATTCTTCGAGGTAGGTCGGCATCACGGTCGGAACCGTGTCCTTGTCAGCCAGTTCCTCGAACCAGCCCTTGAATTGGTCACCGGCGTAGAACGGATCCTTTTCGGCTGCCGTATAGGCCGGCAGGGCGCCGATCTTCTTGTTCCACTCGATATTGCCTTCGGGGCTCTGCAGCGTTTCGATCAGCTTCCAGGAAATGTCTTTGTTTTCGCTGGTGGCGAACATCGACCAGCCGGCATAACCGATCGTCGGGAATGACTTGCCGGTCGGCCCCTTCGGCAGCGGTGCGACACCGAAATCCTCCGGCTTCATGCGTTCCGCAACGGCGATCAGCGCATCCGGATCCTGATCGAGGAAGGCGCAGGTGCCGGAATAGAAACCGGCGACGACCTCGTTAAAGCCCCAGTTGACGCTGTCCTTCGGGGCTAGCCCCTTCTTGTAGAGATCGACCATCCACTCGATACCCTTTGCCCAGCCTTCGCTGTTCATGGTCGAGGTGCCGTCTTCGGTGAAGTATTTGTTGTCGCTGGCCATGGAGGCGGCAAAGATCATCCAGCCATTGAGGCCGCCCGGTCCACCGCGCATGCAATACCCGTATTTGCCCGGCAGCTTGGAAACGGCTTCCGAAGCCTTGACGAAATCGTCCATCGTCTTCGGCGGTTCGGAAACGCCGGCTTCGCTCAGGAGCTTCTTGTTGTAGAACATGGCGCGCAGATAGAAGCCGTAGGGCAACATATAGGCGGTGTCCTTGACGTCGCGGCCGAGCTCCAGCGCGCGCGGCGTTAGTTCCTTGGTGTGCTCCCACTTTTCGAGATAGGGCTCAAGGCTTTCGAGCATGCCATTGTTGCCATAGAGCGAAAGCCAGGTATCCGGCATTTCCATCACGTCGGGCGTATCACCGGCCGATACCATGGTCGCGAATTTCTGGAACGCTTCGTTCCAGGGCAGCGAGATGATTTCCACCTTGGTGCCCGGATTGGCGGCTTCGAACTTGCCGACCAGCGATTTGAGTGTCTCCGTGCGCTCCGGGCTGGTGATGACTTCGACCAGCTTGAGGGTTGTATCGGCCATGGCGGTCCCCGCCATCATGGTCGCGATGAATGCAGCCGTTATGATTGTTTTCATTGTCCTGCTCCCAGTTGTTTTTGGTTGATGCGCTATGAGGCGACGGCGATCGCCTCCTGAAGATCGCTCCACAGAGCCTCGGTTCCCTCAAGGCCGACATGGAGGCGTACTGACCGCGCATGGATCCCGAATGTATGCGCGGAATTCGGTTGGGCCTTCTGCTGCAGCACCACTTCGCCTGGAACGATCAGGCTTTCGTGGCCACCCCAGCTGACGCCGAGCTTGAAAAGTTTCAGGTGATCGGCAAAGGCGCGGATATCGACGCCTTCCTTGAAGATGAAGGAAAACAGGCCGGACGTGCCGTGAAGCCCCGTCGGCAGGCGGTTGGCCAGACCCGGATGGCAGACGTTTTCCACCACATCCAGTTCCTGCAAACGCCGCGCGATGGTGAGCGCCGATTCCTCATGGGCCTTCATGCGTAAGGGCAGTGTGCGCATGCCGCGGATCAAAAGCCATGCATCGAAGGGAGAGAGTTTGCCGCCGAGATAGGGATAGGCCTCCGCCTTCACACGCGCGATCATCTCCTTGGAGCCGGCAACGACACCGGCGACGACATCGCTATGGCCGCCGAGATATTTGGAGGCCGAATGGATGACGAGGTCGACACCGAGCGTGATCGGCCGCTGGAAAACCGGGCTTGCCCAGCTATTGTCGATCATCGAAACGGCGCCGTGCTTTTTCGCCAACGCCGCCAGCGCGCCGACATCATGCGCTTCCATCACCCAGCTTGTCGGGCTTTCCAGATAAAGCAGTTTTGCGCCCGGCAGAGCCTTTTCGACCGCCTCTTCGTCGCGGCCATCGATATAGGTAACCTCGACTTTCATGCGCTTCAGAAGCGTGCCGAACAGGCGAAACGCATCGGGATAGACATGTTTGACCGCAACGATACGATCCCCCGGCTCAACAAAGCTCAGAACCGAAGACGAGATCGCCGACATGCCGCTGGCAAAACCGAGCGCGTCTTCGGCGCCTTCGAGCCTTGCCAGCATTTCCTCGAACATGCGCACTGTCGGGTTGAGGCCGCGCGTATAGATCGGCCGCACCTTTTCGCCGCGATAGGAAGCGATCATTTCGTCATAGTCGGAGAAGGTGAACAGCGAGGTCTGAAAGATCGGCGGCACCACCGCATCGGCAAAATTGCCGTCGTCATGGGCGGTGATCAGTGAGGCAAACGCCGACGGATCGAGCATTTCGTTCATTTGGACATTTCCTTGATGTCTTCCTCGACAACCGCGAGGATCTTTAGCGTCTCGCACCGCGCACCTTCGGGATCGCGGGCGACGATGGCGTCGAAAAGCGTGCGATGGAAGGGAAAGGAACGCTTGGCAAAATCCTTGCGATCGAAAGGCGACGCCCAGAAATGCTCGAAACTTTCGCGCATCTGTTCCAGGATCTGCCGAAACAGCGGATTGTGGGTGGCGTCGTAGACAGCCAAGTGAAAGGCCAGGTCTTCCGGGCCGGACGAGCCTTTTTCTAGATGCACAGTTTCCATTTGCGCGAGCCGCGTTTCGATAACGACGAGGTCGTCCGCCGTACGCATACGGGCTGCCACCATGCCCGCTTCGCATTCGATGCCACGGCGCACTTCGAGCGTTTGGAGCAGCACGTCGCGCAGCTGGGTTGTGTCGAGCGACAGTGGCATGTGGATGGTGTCAGGCGATATGGCGCGCAGCAGATAGGTGCCACTGCCCTTCCTGGTTTCTATGACACCGAGAGCTTGAAAATGCCGGATCGCCTCGCGGATCGTTGACCGACCGACCGCCAAGGCAGCCATCAGTTCCCGTTCGGCCGGCAAACGGTCGCCCGTTTTCAAGCTCGCATCTGCGACGTAGTGCGCGAGAGCCGATGTCACCTGCCGCGCACGGTCGATAGGAGGTAATGGCTGAAGTTTTTCAGAAAGTTTCGAAATCACATCCCCTCCGACCGCGCCTTGAACGGCGTCTAAATTGGTCTGACATCTTAGCAAAGCATTGACGGAAACACCTGTCAAGTCGGCGGCGATGCAGGCCTTGATCAGGTGGATTAACTCCAAACTTCGAGTTGGGCGCCGAGGTTTTCCTACGGTGTCCGCTTAAACGCCTAGAGGTCCGAAGATTTTCGCGACACGCGATTGCCCATTGTGAGGACGAAGCCATATGTATCTTTACAAGGCTACAGGTCGGCTGCAGTCCTCAAAGGGCCGCCGCTCCTTTGAGAAACTTGCGCAGCAACAACCAGACGTCGGCGTGGCCCGAATTAGGGAGCCACGCTATTGGGGAGGAAAGCATAAAGCCGGGGCGCCTGCCTAGCGCGGCACAGCGAGCCGGGTTTCTTCGTCATCTCGCTGCCGACCGCCAAGCGCTGCAGCCGCGCATGCGATGAAGGCTCCCACAAGAAGGGAGAGCGCACCGAGCATGGCGGTTGTCGCCGCAGCCTGCCTTGCTTCATCGGCCGTCTGCTGTGCTGTTTTCTTGGCTTCATCGATCTGCTGCAGGACACCATCCACACGCGCTCGTGCCTCCTCCGGGGTGAGGCCGGAACGGGATGCCACGATTGCTGCAAGATAGGCTTTGTCCTCGTCGGGCACCCCCCCTTGTATGGCCCCGTTCATCAAGATGCGGGATACCTCTGCCGTCGCGGCTGCATTATCCGTGTCAGCCCGACTGCGCAGGTCCTGAGGACGCAGAAGTGCATCCGTAAAGTAGCTGGTGGCGATATCGGGACCGGCGGCATCACCGCTGGACGCAGCGGCACCGGCCACCGTCGCTGTCGATGCCGCAGAGCCTGCAGCTTGTACGCCCGAACCCACGAGAGAAGTGAAGGCGGAGCCCGCAAGCCCGGCTACGACAACCGTTGCCAGGGCCCAGCTCAGGAAACCGTGCGCGGTGTCCCTGAAGAAAACCTCGTCCGTATGGACGCCTGCCCATTTGGTCCGTAGGCGACCCGTAAGATAGCCGCCCAATGCCGATGACAGCCACTGGACGACGACCAGCCATATTCCAGCGGTTATGCCCACAGTGGCTGCGGACGCACTGTCGTTCGTCCACGGAGAGACGATAGTCAGGCCTACTCCCGAGCCGAAAAGGAGGAGGATCAAAGTTGTAGCGGAAGCTGCGACAGCGCCGCCGATGACAGGCCCCCAAGCGAGTGCCGGGACCGCAGATTCCACACCAACGTCCGAAACACCGGATTGATAAAGTGGCATCTCGCTCTCCTATCGAAGAAAAAGAACGAGAAGAATGACGATCGGCAACGGAATACCGAGAAGCCAGAGAAGAATACCGCGACCCATGAGAGTGCCTCCTATGTGATTTTTATCGAGGCAGTCGCCTCGGCCTACAAACCTTGTGCACAGGCAGAAGTTCCTGAGATTTCACGCCGCCGTGATGGCACCGGCGCGAATGCGGCCCTCTTTAAGATCGGGAGATAAAGGGCCAATCGGCGCTCCCTTGCCATTGAGCAACGTCGCCGGCCTTTCAGAGCGGTGCAGAGTGCTCGACACCAACCAGGAGTTAGACTGTGGTATTGCGGACGTCATATCTAAGGCGCTATCAGTTTTTAGGCTTGGGCAATGTTTGCCGCTCCGAAGACGCAAGAATTTTAACAGGTGCTTGTTTAGATAATTTGAGACTACTTGCAGCAGGTGCGGATGCCGATCCGGCAGCAGTGATGGATCCATGAACGGAGCAGTTTTCTTTCTGACGGTGAATTTCGTCGTCGCACTGAGTTTTTCTGCGCTCTTCGCGGTTGTCGCAATGCGCGGCCGGTCGCGTGTTGCTTCTCTTTGGCTCGCTGCTGGATTCGGCGTCGCCTCGCTCTCCGCTGTGAGCGAGCTTCTGGTCACCTTCGGCGAAACGCCGAAGCTTTGGGCCATCGGCGCCTTTGCATCCGTTCTCATCGGCATGGTGCTGCTGCGGGTCGGCATCGGCGAGCTGTATGGCAGGTCGCTCAGAGGATCTGTCGCAGCTGTCTTTATCATTGCCAGCATGACGGTCTGTTATCTGATCTATGACCTTCCTCGCGGCACGCTACTACACGCATTCTCCTATCAGACACCTTTCGCGCTTGCGGTCCTGTCCAGTGCTGTTGTCGTGCTGAATAGGGGAAGGCTGATTGCGGACCGTTTCCTCGGCGTGGTCCTACTCGTCACCGGGCTGCACTTCTTCGCCAAGGCAGGACTTGCGGTTCTGGTCGGCGCCGGTCAGCGCGCGCAAGACTACATTTATACCAATTACGCCCTGGTTTCGCAGAGTGCGACCGCGATCCTGATCGTCGTCGTCGGCCTGACACTGCTTGCAACCTTGGTGCTTGAAATCATGGCGGATCAGAAGACAGAGTCCGAGGTGGACCTCCTTTCGGGGCTCGCGAACCGCCGCGACTTTGAAAGGAACGTCCAGACGCATCTTGCTGCGATGCCCAACGGCCAACATACCGTGATCCTTTGCGACCTCGATCATTTCAAGCGCATTAACGATACGTACGGTCACCACGTCGGGGATGTCGTCATCCAGAGTTTCGGCATGCTTCTGCGACAGCATGCTCCGGAGCGTGCCGTCGTCGGCCGCATAGGCGGGGAGGAATTCGCTTTGTTTCTCCCGCTAACGGATGTCGATGTGGCGGTTTTGTTTGCGCGGGCGCTGAGTGTCGCGACCACGACGATGGACAATCTGCCGGATGGCCTGAGTGTCACAGCCAGCTTTGGCGTATCCTCGCTGAACTCGACAACGGACTTGGCGGAGGCCTGTCGCATGGCGGACATGGCGCTCTACCAGGCAAAGAGCGAAGGGCGAAACAGGGTGAAACGAGCCGCCTGATCTCAGCGCCGGAAGGCGAGCAACGGACATCTCCCACCGAGGGCGCGAGTATGAGGACTTCAGCGCGCATGGGACGCGTTGACCTGCAGAGAGCCCGATCCCATGTAACGCCCATGCTCAAAAGCGCCAAAACCGAAATTGAACTTTTCAGAACATGGGTGCTGTCGCCTGCAGCCACCCTTGGCTCGTCCATCCGGGCCAAGGGGATTTTGCAAGAGGTCCGGGCAAGGCTTCCTGGCACCTCTAAAAAGTTGCTTGTCCTAGACGGCAGCGACCTCACCCTTGCAATGCCTGCCAGCGACAAGGCCGCGTTCGCAGCAGCGACCGCCGTCATCTCTGCGGTGATGAAGGAGGTCGAGACGCTTCCCGTGATCCCCCGCGAAATAGAGGACATCCTGACCATCAAAACAAGCGAGCGTCATCGATGGCTCGCCGACGGGCGTCTGCCGAGCGCCGGCACGCGGACTGTCCGGTTGAACGGCCGCGCCCGTCGGATCACATTCCACGTTTTCGATCCCAAAGTCGTGGAAGATCTCCTCGACCGCGGCATGGTCGATCAATGGCGGGAGGAAGATGCTGAGGCCAAAGCGGAGAAAAGGCGTCACGCTGCTTACCAGGCAAAACTGACACGGTCGCTGAAGAAGACACCGAAGGCTTCCAAAAAACCAGAACACACTGGCGAAGATTCGGCCCCGAAGCTGAAAGACTGGCAGGAATTCGATATCGACGGACTTCTTCGATAGCAATCGCCGCCGTTACCGGGCGGGGTGCTGCCTCGTCGAACGTCTGGAAGGGTGATCGCAACAAGCGCAATCCTTCCAAGGTGTACTGGTCTGCATCCGGCCTGACGCGAACTTTACTTGAGCATCCGGACGGCATCAGTTGCCTTCGGTCGACCCGAGAAATGTTCAACCGACGCGCTTGCGTAGGGCGTTGGTCAGCACTTCCATCGCCAGCACGACGACAAAGATTACGATGATGATCGTCGAGGCCTTCTGGTACTGGAACAGATCGAAGGCGACCTGCAGCTCCTGGCCGATGCCGCCGGCGCCGACGAGACCGAGCACCACCGAAGCCCGCACAGCCTTTTCCAGTGCGAAGAGACCTGCATTGATCAGCGACGGCAGCGTGTCGGGAATGATCGCGGAAAACAGGATCGCGAGGCGGTTGGCGCCGGTGGCCGACAGGGCCTCCTGCGGCTTCTTGTCGGCATCCTCCATGCTTTCGCAGAAGAACCGACCGCAGAAACCTATCGTGTCGGCGATGATCGTCATCGTGCCGGCCACGGCGCCGAGGCCAACAGTGGCGACGAAGACGAGCGCCCAGACGAGATCCGGCACGGTGCGGAAGAACGACACCAGCCCCTTGAACAGGAACGAGAAGGCCGGGACCGGCGTCACGCCGCGGGCCGAAAGCCAGGCGATCGGCAGGCTGAGCGCGATGCCGATGAAGGTGCCGGCGATGGCGATCTGGAACGTCTCGATCAGCTGTCCGACGATACGCAGCAGAAACGTGCTGTCGGTTGCAGGCGGCATCATCCGGCCGAGAAGGTTCGCCATCCGCGGTGCGCCCGTCACCAGCCGCTCCGGCGAAGGGGCGACTTGGTAGATCGACGAAAGTACAAGGGCTCCCACCCCGATCAGCAGCGCGAACTGCAGGGCACTCGCGCCGGCGAAACGGGCCGGCGGAGTAATCGAAGTGGGGCCGGCGAGAGTTGGAGTGTCATGCCTCATGGAAAAATCTCTGCAGTTCCTGCTCGGTCAGATTCGCCGAAGCCACGTCGAGCGCGACGCGGCCGCTCTTCAGGGCGACGATACGTTTGGCAAAGCGCAGGGCATGCGCCATATCATGGGTGGTGTAGATGAGCGTGGTGCCGCTGCGGGCGGCAATCGACGCGAAGGTTTCCATCACGTCCATGCCTGTCTTGGGATCTAGGCTTGCCGCCGGTTCATCAGCGATCATCAGCTTCGGCTTGCGCACCAGTGCCCGGGCGATCGCCACACGCTGCGCCTGTCCGCCGGAAAGTTGGTCGGCGCGTGCCGCGGCACGGTGACCGAGACCGACGGCTTCAAGCGCTTCGAGCGCTTCCTGCCGCCAGTGTTCCGGCGCGATCGACTGGTGCCATGCCCGCCATGAGCCGGGAAAGCCGAGCCGTCCGTGAATGACGTTCGACAGGGCGCTGAGGCGCTGGACCAGTCCGTGGTTCTGGAAAACGAAACCGATCTGCCGGCGCACATCCTGTTCCAGCCTGCCATCCTGCAGCTCCCGTCCGAGAACGCGAACCTTGCCCTTGTCCACCGGATGCAGTCCTACCAGGCTTTTCAGAAGCGTCGACTTGCCCGAGCCGTTGGCTCCGATGAGGGCGACGCTGTCGCCCTCATCGATTTCCAGCGAGACGCCGTGGAGCACCAGTCCGCCTTTCGCCGAGTAGGACTTGAAGACATCGTAGCAGGAGAGGCTGAGCGTTTCGCCCATGCTGCCGGTGTCGCCATCCCGCTTTGCTGTATTGACCATTCGACAATCCAGCCTGTCGCGCTCCATCACGGCATCATTCATCGATGAACTTCCCGAACGTATCGATGCCGATCGTGTTGTACATCGCGCGGACGTAACCGTAATCGCTGTCCTTGACGGAAGCGCGGAAGACGCCGGAAGCGTATTTCTGGTTGTCGTCGGTGCCGTTGAGGACCGCGCCGAGCAGTTCCTGACCGTGTTCGGTAAAGGCCTTGCGGACCTTCTCGATCGCGGCCTGGTCGGCCTTCGGGCTTGCCATCAGCGCGTCGTCCGGCAGGTCGCGGCCGCGGGCGACGACGAGGAAGGCGACGTTCGGAAACGCCTTGCGGGCGCTGTTCAGGTGGTCGAAGCTCATACCGACGGCATCGAGGTCGCCGTTGATCAGTGCCTGGATCGCGACGTTACGGTCGATATGCAGCGACTGATAATCCTTGCCATAGGCGAGGCCCTGATCGGCCAGTGCCTGGGCCGGACCGAGATGGGTGGAGGTAGAGCCGGCGGAGCCGAAGGCGATCTTCTTGCCGGAGAGATCCTTGACGGTGTTGATGCCGCGACCGGCGATCGTGACGACCTGGGCGAAATAGTCCGGACGCTGCCAGCCGGCGATGACTTCCGCCTTGGTCATTTCATGCATGACGACATATTCGGACGGGCCGGTCAGTGCCAGTTCGAGCTGCCCCGAGTTCATCGCCTCGACGGCGGACGTGCGGGAGCTGACGGGCTGGAATTCGATGTCGAGACCGGTCAACTGCTGCAGCTTGTCGCGGAACGGACCGAATTCGGTCTGGAGCTGTTCGAGGCCTTCGATTTCCGTGACGGCGAAACGAACCTTGTCGGCGGCGAATGCGGAAGAGGCTGTGACGGTTACTGCGACCAGAGCACTTATCAGGCGACGCATATGGGTTTCCTCATCGGTTGTAATAATAGCGTCACGGAATTGCTCTATAAGAGTTCGTTTCCGTCGGAAACTCAATATCTAGACGCAGCCGCATTTCACAATACTACATCTAGATAGTACAGTGACATTATCGCCGAGGCAATGTGAGGAAATGGAACAACGGAAACGCCGCCTTCCGCCGCTGAAGTCTCTGTTGTTTCTTGAAAGCGTGGTCCGCACCGGCAGCGTGACTGCCGCGGCCGACGAATTATCCATCACCCATAGCGCGGTCAGCAAGCAGCTTGCGCAGCTTGAGGCATGGATGGGCATGCCGCTCTTCGTCGAAAAGCGCAAAGGCATGATCCCGACGGCCGATATCGGTCGCCTCGCGGCAGTGCTCGGCAACGCCTTCGACGAGATACAGGATGCGCTGGAGGAATTGCGTCCATCGCGCATCCAGCGCGCCAAGCTGGAGTTGATTGCACCTGCGACATTCGCGATGCGCTGGCTGATTCCCAAGCTGCAGGAATTCCATACGCCCGAACGCCCCGTCGATACGATGGTGCGCCCCACTCATACGCCGGACAACTGGCTGGATATGCCTTTCGACGTGGCGATCCGCAGGGGCGGCAACATCCCTTCGCAGTTCTCGCCGCGGCATCTGTTCACCGAAACGCTGTCGCTCGTCGTCTCGGCCCGGCTTACGGGCGATGGAAGGGTGATTGCGAAGGAAGACCTAGCGGAGATCGGCCTGCTCGAAGCAGTCACCCGGCCGGGCGAACTGAAGACGTGGTTGAAGGCTGCCGGCCTGTCGGGCGGCATGACGCGTCAGGCGCTGAAGCTGCCGCATTTCTATATCGCACTGGATGCGATGTTCGCCGGCCGCGGCGCGCTCGTCGTGCCGACCTTCCTGATCGAAGACCATCTGATGCGCGGCGAGGTCGTCGAGCCCTTTCCGGAATTGCGGGTCGAAGGACCGGCCTATCAGGTCTTCGCCAATCCGGCCTCGCGGGAAGGCGAGGCGGCGGCGAGCTTCGTCGATTGGATCGCCTCCTGCGTTCCCGATCTGCGCCAGCTGAACGGGCAAAAGGAAACCCGCCTGCGCGATGAGGCACAGGCGGGCCAGCCGGTCTGATTTACCTTCAGTGCTCGCTCAGCGAACGCCGTTCACGGCATAATCGAAGACGTCGAAGTTCCTGAGGCCGGTCGTCGGGCGCTTGGCATAGTCATCGTTGAGCGGGTGAGAGATGATGAACGGTACCTGCTGTTCGGCAAGGCTTCCATGCGAACGCAAGCGTTCTCCGGCAAGCTGCGACAGGTCGTGATCCACCGTGCGTGCGCCGACCGCGACCCCCTTCCTGCCCACCACGACGATGTCGGCTTCGCGATCCAGCGGAAACTCGAAACGTTCGGCGGCCTCTTCGCCGGTCAGTGCAAGCTCGATGCCCGGCTGGGCGGCAATGGTCTTCAACACCGCGTCTCGGTCCATGCCGTCGGCCATCAGGTGAACGCGCACGAAGCCGCCGAGGGCGCCGTGATGCTTCACGAAGGGATCGGTAATCGGGCAGATGACCCGCGTCGTGTCGAAACCATAGCCCTCGTCCAGCACATCGCCGAGATAGACGACGTTGGGCGTGCCATCCTCATGCGAAAGGTCGTTCATGCCGTGGTCGGCGACGATGCCGATCGTGGCGCCGAGTTCGATCAGGCGGGCGAGACGATCGTCGACGGCTTTCATGAACGCATGGGCTTCAGGTGCGTCCGGCGCATGCTTGTGCTGAACGAGATCGGAGAGCGAGAGATAGAGAAGGTCGAGCGGACGCGTTTCGAGAAGGCGAATGCCGGCATCGAGAACGAAAAGCGAGAGATCCGGCGAATACTGGTCCGGCGTGCCGCGGCCGACGAGGCCGGTCAGGTCGTCGATGCCATTCTCGTCCATCGTGCACTTGTCGGCATACTGGGCGGATACGGCAATGCCGTCCATCTCGTGAGCCAGCGCCTTGCGCAGCTTGTCCTTGGCGGTGACGACGGCGATCTTCGCACCGGCCTTGGAAAATTGCGACAGGATAGTCGGCGCCCGCATCAGGCGCGCGTCGAGCATCATCACTTCCTGCTTGGTCTCGCGGTCTAGATAGTAGTTGCCGGCGACGCCGTGCACCGCCGGCGGCGCGCCGCAAACGATCGAGACGTTGTTGGGATTTGTAAAGGTCGGCATCGCGGCATCGGCGACAGAATAGAAACCGTCCTTCAGGAAGCGGCTGATGGTCGGGATATGGCCTGCCGGCGCCGACGCCTCAATATAGGCCGGGTCGCAGCCGTCGAAGCAGACGACGACGGTTGGCCGCACGGGCCAGCGATAGGTTCTTCCATTGGCCTCGATCGAAGTGGCGTGGGCTGCTGCAGACATCTGTTATCCTTTCCGTCCTTGTGTCCGATGCGGCCGAGTGGCTCGGCCTCATCGGCTGCATTAGGCGGAAGGCAGACAAGGATAAATTTGCTTTATCTCCATGAGCCTGTGAGGTTTTGGAACAAAGGGCTATTAGTCGGGTAGTGGCACTTCGAATGCAAAGGTCCCTGACTACAAGATGTTCGAGCCTGCGATAGCTGCGCAGACGGCCTCCGTCACACGCCTGGTATCTGCCGTTCCGCCGACGTCGGGAGTGAGAATGCGCTCTTCTGTCACGCGTTCGACTGCCTGCATCAGCCTTGCGGCTGCTTCGCTTTCACCGAGATGTTCCAGCATCTGCGCCGCCGTCCAGAATGTCGCGACGGGGTTGGCGATGCCCTTGCCAGTAATGTCGAAGGCGGAGCCATGGATCGGTTCGAACATCGATGGAAAGCGGCGTTCCGGATCGATATTGCCTGTCGGCGCGACACCGAGACTTCCTGCGAGCGCACCGGCCAGGTCCGACAGGATATCGGCATGCAGGTTGGTGGCGACGATGGTATCGAGGCTTTTAGGGTTCAGCGTCATCCGCACGGTCATCGCATCGACCAGCATTTTGTCCCAAGTGACATCCGGATATTCCTTCGAGACTTCTGCGGCAATTTCGTCCCACATTACCATCCCGTGGCGCTGGGCATTCGACTTCGTCACGACCGTGAGGAACTTGCGCGGACGAGACTGGGCAAGCTTGAAGGCATAGCGCATGATGCGGGTGACACCAACGCGGGTGAAGATGGCTACCTCAGTTCCAACCTCTTCCGGCAGTCCCTTGTGCGCACGCCCACCGTGTCCGGAATACTCCCCCTCGGAGTTCTCGCGCACGATCACCCAGTCAAGGTCACCCGGCTCGCAGTTGCGCAACGGCGAGGTAATGCCCGGAAGTATCTTGGTGGGTCGAACATTGGCGTACTGGTCGAAGCCCTGGCAGATCGGGAGACGTAGGCCCCAAAGGGTAATGTGGTCAGGCACGTCCGGTGCACCGACGGCGCCGAAGTAGATGGCATCGAAACTCTTCAACTGTTCCAGGCCGTCCGCCGGCATCATGACGCCGTGCCTCTTGTAATAGTCCGAACCCCAGTCGAAGGTTTTCGTGTCAATCTCGAAGTCACCGCTCCTGAGGGCAAGCGCCTCAAGAACCTGCAGTCCGGCTGCAATGACCTCAGGACCGATACCGTCGGCGGGGATGGCTGCAATCTTGTATTGGCGCATAGCATGTCTCTATCATGGTGTTGGGACTACAAGGCGGTTAGCGGACCGCCTTGTGTTTGATTGGAAAGTCCTACTTCGAGGACCCGATGAGCGTGCTGAGGCGGTCGACCTCGGACTTGAATTTCTCATCCAGCGCGGCCGGGGTTGCCTGTTCTGGCGAGACCGGAGCAGTTCCCAAACTCGCAAAGCGTTCAACGACTGTCGGATCCTTCAACGCAACCTGGAGAGCTTCGGCCAGCTTGTTACGGACCGCGTCGGGCGTATCCTTTGGTGCCCAGAGGGCGTGCCATGCGCTGAGCTCAAATCCTTGGACACCACTTTCAGCAACGGTAGGCAGATCGGGCAGAACGCCAATCCTGGCCGAGGTTGTAACCGCGTACGAATGGACTTCGCCCGATTTGATCTGTGTCGTCGTATTGGTCGTCTGATCGCAGGCGAGGTCGATCCGACCGCCAATCAGGTCTGTCATGGCAGGCCCCATACCTTTGTACGGCACCAGGATGAACTTGGTCTGCAGACCATCCTGAAGGAGACGACCGCAGAGATCAGAAACCGCGCCCGTGCCTGCCGTTCCAAAGGTCACGCCCTGCCCGTTATTTTTGATATACTCCACGAGTTCTGTGAAGGTCTTCGGGCCGAGGTCCTTGCGGCCTACGATCGTCATTGGCACCTCGGTGATGAGGCCCACGCTGCTGAAGTCGTCTATCGGCCTGTAGCTGAGGTTCGGGTAGAGCGCGGCGAAAGTCGCGACGCCGATATGGTAGAGCAGGAGTTTGTAGCCATCCGGCTCCGCTTGGGCCACGGTCGCCGCTCCGAGCGAACCGCCTGCGCCGCCCATGTTTTCGACGAGGACCTGTTGACCGAGCGTCTTGCCCATGGACTGGGCGACGAGGCGGGCGACTGTATCACTCGGACCACCGGCTGCTGCTGGCACCATGATCGTGATCGGCTGGCTGGGATAGTTTTCTTGAGCGACAGCGGCGTTTGCTGCGAGTGACACCGGCAACACTGCCGCAAGCATAATCTTGAGCATAGTTCATCCTCCCTGGAAAAATGGACGCCTCCACATCCATTCCATGCCACCTTGCATGCAAGATTAAACTCATCATTGCTCAAGGATTTGTCAACTGGTTTTGCCCGCGCTATAGTTCTTTGAAACATGCAAGGGCGAATGATGATTGCCACGAAAGCTCTGGCGCCCCTCCGGGCCAGTGAGACAGCGGTCGATGAAAGTGGCGCGGGCCGAGTGACGGCCGCATATGTCGCGATCAAGGAGGCGATCCGCAACAACGTCTTTGCGCCCGGCTACCAGGCGGCCGAGATCGAGATCGCCCGACAGCTCGGAATGAGCAGGACACCCGTTCACGAGGCCATGGCACGCCTCCAGGAAGAAGGGCTGGTGCGGATCCTACCCAAGAAGGGGATCGTAATCTGCTCCTTGTCGCCTGCGGACATCGAAGAAATCTACGAAGTTATCATCGCCTTGGAGGGTGCCGCCGCAGCCCGTCTGGCCGCGCTTCCGGAACCGGAAAGAAAGGTTGTTGCGGATGCACTACGCGACGCCACGGACAGAATGGTGGCTGCATTGCATCAAGAAGACCTGATGGCATGGGCGCAGGCCGACGAAGAGTTTCACCAGGCGTTGGTTACGCGTAGCGGCAATCGAAGGCTGATGCGTATGACGGGTGCAGTTGCCGATCAGCTTCATCGCGCGCGGATGTTTACCCTCCGATTACGTCCTCTCCCCGTGGCCTCTTCGCAAGAGCATCAGGCGATCATCGAGGCGATCGAGGAAGGCGACGCTACGGCTGCCAGTCGAGCTGCCCGGCTTCATCGTCAGCACGCGCACGATGCGCTTGTTCCCCTGATTGCAAAATTCGATTTACGCAATCTTTAGGAAAGTGGCGCCGCAGGAAGCCATCGACCGCTTCAGTTCGCAGACATCAAAGTGGAATGGCCTGATTGCAGCGGGAACTGGGTTCTGGCTCCGCTCTGCGCCACTAAGAAACGTTGGCTTTAGATCGCCCCTCCGCCCCCTTGCCTTCCCTTCCGGCTTTAAAATCCTGCAGGTGCGCGAATTCAAAAGCCAGTCTGTGAAACCCTCTCGATCACAGGAGAATTTTGCCCACCGGAGGTGCAGAATCAATGTCTGCAGAAACCGACCAATGACACCGAACGTATCGTTGACCCTCCGGTAGCCCCACAGAGCCGGATACGTCGATGATGCCATCATGGGAGGCTCAAGTCCAAACCGAGCCAACTGCTAAGACCGAAAGCGAAGAGCCCGACGCCTATTAGCGCCAGGGCAAAGACTGCGACCATATTGCCCCCCGTGCGTAGCACTGCCCGCCTCTCTCCCTTGTCGCTTTGATCGAAATGCCATTTGATGGCAAAGAACATGGCCACGCCTAGCGCGAGAACCTTGAACGTAACGAAGACTACAGGGACCCAATCCATAAAAAAGACCCTCACGCATATCAGCTGCGCTTGGTATGATCTTATTTTAGGCAGGCGCATACGACTTATTATGCAACCCTGGTATGTGACATCAGGTGGCGTTTCTTGGCCGGGAAGTTGGGCTCGGGAATGATCGCGTAGGGCCAACTGCGGACGTGATGATTAAGCCCTTGCAAGAACCTAAACCGGGGAAACTACACTCTGGCTTCGTTTCCGTGTGCCCCCGTTCTGATCCGAATGTTATTGTGCCGAGCGTGAGCGGGCGAGGCCCAGAGACCAGATCGATCAAGTAAACAATAATCTTGAAGCGATTTCCCCGAATTCGCGAACACCATCTCCGCGTCAAGGACCTCCGTGAGCAGGCAACGACGGCCGCGGCTCACCGCTTCTCTCGGCAGGCTGCCTCATCAGATTCAGCAATATCTGGTAGGGTTCGAGTAAGTGTTGCTGATGCCATCGGATCGCACTGCCGCCAATGCCACGCGCTTATGTCTGCGCGTGACTTGTTAGATGAGCTAGCAAGAGATCAGCCCCGAGCAAGTTATCAGTGGAATGCAATCCGCAGACACAACCCTTGGGAGCGATTCGAATGCTTACTGTAGGTAGCTCTAGACACTCTGCGCCGGCTTTACAGACAACTTCCCGTATGGCGAGCCAGGAAGTAGCCCTCGTCAAACGATCCGAAAAGACAAGTGAAAACCTCCCTACCGTATCTATCACCTCTTCCATGGGCTCGAAGCTTGCCGACGCTCTCTGGTCGATGGAGAGCAAGGGCGTCGCGCTGAATCAAACGCCTAGTCGCACCGCTCTCAACAAAGAGGAGAAGATCGATGCTGCTGACGAATTCCTAAAAGTTTCCAAAATGACACCGGCTGAGCGGATCCGTTACTTCTTCCTCAAGGACCGGGAGCTCAACGAAGAGAAATTGGCGGCGATGAGCCAGCAGGACCAAGAGAAGATCGAAGAGCAAATCAAACAGCTGATCTTCGAGCGCCTTGGGTTAGAGGATGAAGACGGCAAGCCTGGCGAAAACACCGTTGCGCCCGCGCCAGAGGGCCCTCCAGTGCCGGTAGATGCTGCTGAGGCGGACGGCCAAGAACCAGTGGTTACGATGACCGGGTCTGAAACGGACTCTCAATTCGAATCTATCTAGTCCTTCGATTCAGGGGACGGCCATAATCTTTTAAAGCTCAGAATTGGACCGAGGCCGTGACACTCAGTTTTCTATCTTAGCTCCTCGACTTCGGCAGATAAGCTGCGAGAGCCTCTTCCCCACGATGGGTGTAATCCCCGTCGGGGGAGGAAAACGACCTCAGCACGCGGATAAACACTGCTAGGACAGAGTACGGATCGCGCCGTCGATCAGATTTCTGTGAACAGTCTTTTGTTGACAATTTTCAATCTGCAATTAGTGTCGCCTTGATCGAAGGACACTCAATGGGAGGTTGAATGTCATTTCTCGAATTGTCCGGGGTCGTCAAGAAATATGGCGCACTCACGGTGATCAAGGATCTCAATCTGGCGGTCGACAAGGGCAAACTTGTTTGCCTTCTCGGTCCGTCTGGATGCGGAAAAACCACGACACTCCGACTGGTGGCAGGGTTCGTCTCGGCAAATGGCGGCGAGGTGCGGGTCGGCGGTAAAGTTGTATCGTCTGCGCACAGCACGGTTCCGCCGGAAGGCCGGAACATGTCCATGATCTTTCAGAGCTACGCACTCTGGCCGCATATGACGGTTTTCGAAAACGTTGCCTACGGCCTGAGGCTGCGCAGGCTGCCTGCGGAAGAGATCGCCAAGCGGGTGCGTGCGATCCTCGCCGTGACCAAGCTGGAACCACTCGAGACCCGTTATCCCGGGGAATTGTCGGGTGGCCAGCAGCAGCGTGTTTCGCTCGCAAGAGCGCTGGTGGTGAAGCCGGAGATTCTTCTGCTGGATGAACCGCTTTCCAACCTCGACGCCAATCTTCGCGAAGAGATGCGTTTCGAGATCCGCCGTCTTCACGACGAGTTCCGTTATACGACCGTCTACGTGACGCACGACCAGTCGGAAGCGATGACGACTGCCGACATCATCGTTGTCATGAACAACGGGCGCATCGAACAGGCGGGCTCTCCCGAGGATATCTACGCAAGGCCGGAGACGGAATTCGTCGCGCGGTTCATCGGTGGAACGAATATCTTCACGGGTAAAAAGGTTGCCGAAGACACCGTGCTCTGCCCAGGTGATTTTACCCTCAGGTGTGCCAGCGGCTCGCTGCCGGCCAATGGCCAAGGAGCGGTTTCCGTCCGCCACCATGACATAACTCTTTCGCCCCAGCGCATGTCGGAAACGAATTCCGTGGCAGGCAAGGTGGAACGACAGATCTATCTCGGCTCGCATCGCGATTACCTTGTCCATATCCCCGGCGGAGAGACCGTGCGCGCCGTTGCCCCGGTCAATGTGGAAATGTCGACCGGCAGCGATGTCTGGCTGCATTTCCCGCCGGAACATTGCCGCGCACTCGCGCAGTAGGGAGACCGCAAGCCAACCGGCCACAGCTGAAAAAGACGGCCGGATCAGCAATTTTCAACATGTGAACGGGAGGAAGGCGCATATGTGGAAAAGAGCATTGACAGCAACATTGGTCATTGCCGGAATGGCGATGGCATCTCATGCAAGGGCGCAGGCTCCGGAACCATATGCCATCACGCCGGAACTGATCGCCGCAGCCCAGAAGGACGGCAAGGTCGTCTTCTACACCGCCACCGACGTCGCGGTCGCCGAGAAACTGGCGGAACTGTTCAAGAAGACCTATTCCGGCATTGACGTTCAGGTGGAGCGTGCAGGCTCGGAACGCGTCTTCCAGCGCGTCGGCCAGGAAATATCATCCGGCATCTACAATGCAGACGTCATCGAGACGTCAGATGCCGTCCATTTCGAATATTTCAAACGGCAGAGCTGGCTGGTTCCGATGGTTCCGGACGAGGTCGCCAAGAAGTGGCCGGAGGATGAAAAGGATCCTGACGGTTATTTCGCCGCCTACCGCGCCCATCTGTCGGTGATCGCCTACCGTACGGACCTGCTGCCGGAGGCGGATGCGCCAAAGACCTGGACCGATCTCCTCGACCCGAAATACAAGGGCAAGATGGTCAAGGCCCATCCAGGCTACAGTGGCACGGTGATGACGGCGACCTTCGTGCTTCAGGAACTGCTCGGCTGGGATTTCTTCGAAAAGCTTGGCCAGCAACAGGTCATGCAGGTCCAGTCGTCTACCGAACCGCCGAAGAAACTCGCCCAGGGCGAACGTGCGCTCGAAATCGACGGCAATGAATACAACATCTTCCGGCTTCAGGACGAAGGTGTGCCGATCAAGATCGTCTATCCTGCGGAAGGCACGCCGCTCGCTGTTGGAAATGCGGCGGTTCTCGCGAACTCACCTCACCCGGAAGCAGCCAAGCTCTTCTATGCCTTCCTGTTTTCACGCGAGGCACAGCAGCTTAACAGCGATAGCGGCGGGCTGCGCTCGTTCCATCCGGAAGTGAAGGAAAAGACGAGCCGGACACCGCTGTCCCAGATCAAGCTCCTGCATCTCGACCCGGCCAAGCTCGAGCCGATGATCCAGGAGATCAAGTCCAACTACGAGAAGTATTTCGGGACCTGATTGAAGATGACCGATATTGCCATGACCACCTGGGAGGGTCGACGCCGCAGCGTCGACCTGTCGATCCCCACATTCGTGCTGCTGGCATTGCTTCTGAGCGTGCTGGTCATCCTGCCGCTCTTCTGGATCATCTATTATGCATTCAGGAGTGACGCGAACGGCGCTTTCACCTTCGCGAATTTTGCAGCGCTTGTCACCGACCCCACGCTTCTGCGCGCCTACGGGCTTGCTGTCGGCATGGCATTTGCCGTCGGCGTCCTGTCCTGCGCCATCGCGACGCCGATGGCCTGGCTCGTGGCACGTACCGACCTTCCCGGCCGCAAGTTCATTCGCGTGCTGGTGACGGCCTCTTTCGTCACACCGCCGTTTCTCGGGGCGATCGCCTACGAAATCCTGGCAGCACCCAATAGCGGCATCATCAATGTTCTCTACCGGAAGATCTTCGGACTCGATCCCGCGGTCGTGCTGGTCAACATCTACACCATGTCCGGACTGGTCTTCGCGATCGCCTGTTTCACCTTTCCCTACGTCTTCACGCTCGTCGCCAATGCCCTCGACAAGGTGCCATCCGATCTGGAGGATGCCTCCGCCATTCTCGGGGGCAAGGCGCTGACGACACTGAGGCGTGTGACGTTCCCGTTGGTCTTGCCGGCGATGCTGGCCGGCACCCTGATCGCTATCCTGCAGTCGCTGACGATGTTCGGTTCGCCCGCAATCCTTGCACTGCCGGCCGGCTTCCACGTCATCACGACGAAGATCTGGAGCCTTTTCCAGTTCCCGCCTCAGCTCGGGCTGGCCGCAGCCTCCGCCATCCCACTGCTCATCATCACCGTCATCCTTCTGCGGGCGCAGAAAATGGTATTGGGCCGCAAGGGATATACGGTCCTCGGGGGCAAGAGCGGATCGCCTCGTATCGTAAAACTCGGCAAGTGGAAATGGGCGGCCGGCCTCTTCGTGCTGGCGGTTCTTTCGATGACGATCATTCTGCCTTACGGCGCAATCTTCAAAACGGCTTTCACTAATACGGCCAGCGATCCTCTGAACCTGCAGACGATCACGCTGAAGCACTGGAACTTCGTGCTGTTCGAGTTCTCCGCGACACAGCTTGCGTTGCGCAACACGTTCCTGCTCGGCATCCTGACGGCTACGGGCGTGACGATCGTCGCGCTGGTGACGGCCTATCTCGTCACGCGGCGCTCTATCCCGGGCTCGAATTATCTCGGCCTGCTCGCCACCGCGCCGATCGCCATTCCCGGCATCGTCCTCGGCGTCGGCCTCTTCCTGAGCTATGCCAATCCGACATTCCAGCTTTACGGCACGATCTGGATCCTGCTGATCGCTTTCATGACGATCGAGTTGCCGGCGGGTTACCAGCAGATGTCATCCTCCTTCGCCGGGGTTCATCCGGAACTCGAGGAGGCGGGCAGGATCATGGGGGCATCGCGGCTCCGCACCCTCTGGGACATCACCACTCCCCTGCTGAGGACCAGCGTAATTGCCGCGTGGTGCTTCGTCTTCGTCGGCACGATCCGCGAACTGTCTGCAACAATCCTGCTGACGACGGCCAATACGAAGCTGGTATCCGTCATCATCTACGACCTGAATGAGAGCGGTGATCTCGGCGCGATCTGCGTCCTGGGCATCATTCTGCTGATTGCCTCGTTCGCTGTCGTCTATGTGGCAAATAACGTTCCGGTACTCGGCCGGTCACGCGAACCACAGACAACCTGAGGTCAACAAAGCCTCCATGTTACGATGTATGAGCGAGATAGCATGCGGTAACGACAACTGATATGAACGCCCAAAGGGCAGCCATGTGGCTGCCCACCAGATCTCAGGATGCATGACGACACGATGGCGAAAATACCAGAGACACAGGGCCTTGCTGCAATTGACTTTCTGCGCACCCGCTCGCTCAGCAACGTCGTGCAGGCCGAAATCGAACGGATGATCATTGAAGGGGAACTCAAGCCCAACGAACGGATCAACGAAAACGGCCTCTCGCAACAATTGGGGGTGAGCCGCGGTCCGATCCGCGAGGCATGCAGCGCCATTGCCGCCATGGGGCTTCTTGAAGTCATTACGAACCGGGGATTTTTTGTTCGCGCGCTGACCAACGACGAGGCTCAGGATTTGTCCCAGGCGCGTGCTGGCGTGTTTGCTTTCATGGCGATGCTGCTCGCCGAAAAGATCACCGATGCGCAACTGCAGACACTTGCAGGGCTTCTCGACAAGATGGATGCCGTCGTCGAGACCGGTGTGGTTCATGACTATTATCCGATAAACTTGGAATTTCATCGGCAGATCGCAAAAATGGCAGGCAACAACCGCCTGGAAGCGATCTACCAGAGCTTCGTGCGAGAGCTTCACATCCAGCGCTACAGGGCCCTTTCCAGCCCCGATGTCCTGAGCGTTTCCAATACCGAGCACCGGGCGATCTATGACGCGCTGGTGGCACGGGACCCTCTGGCGACGTTTGTCGCTGCTCGCGCACATATCACCAACGGTATCGTCCGCACCCGGATCGCTGGCGAGCCGGATCCAATCTGAAGCAAATTCGAACCGCATCGCGCAATCCATGATGAATCTTTTTGTCGGCAAAAAACTGTTGACAATTTACAATGCGTAGTTCGTGATAACGCATGTCGCTAGTCTTGGGAGAGAGGAAAAGACATGAACCAGACCGCCAAAGTAGATGTCGAGCTGACGAAATATGTCGCCCAATTTATCGTCGACGCCCGCCCCGACGATCTCAAGGACGAGGTGATCGAGATTGGCAAAAAATCCATTCTCGACGGATTGGGCCTGGCCGTTTCCGGTTCTGTCGCCAAGAGCGGGGAGCTGGTTCGCGAACACCTGTCGGATCTCAACCTGGGAGACGGTCCGGCAACCGTGATCGGCGGTGGACGGCGTGTTTCACCGCGCTTTGCAGCATTTGCCAATGGCGTTGGCATTCATGCCGATGACTACGACGACACGCAGCTTGCCGTCGCCAAAGACCGGGTCTACGGCCTGTTGACGCATCCGACCGCCCCTGCCCTTCCTGCAGCCTTCGCCATTTCAGAAATGACCAAGGCGAATGGTCGCAATTTCATGCTGGCCTATCACCTCGGCGTGGAGGTGGAGTGCAAGATCGCAGAGGCGATCAACCCGCGCCACTATCAGACCGGCTTCCATGCCACGGCGACCTGCGGCACGTTTGCTGCGGCAGCCGCGGCATCGAAGCTTCTCGGCTTCGACGTGCCGACGACCTTGCGGGCTCTTTCTATCGCCGGCAGTCAGTCGGCTGGCCTGCGCGAAAATTTCGGCACCATGACCAAGCCTTTCCATGCCGGCCGCTCGTCTGAAAGCGGCGTGGCTGCGGCACAGTTCGCGTCCTATGGGTGGACCGCGACGCCGAAGATCCTCGAAGCCCCCCGGGGCTTTTTCAGCGCTGCAGGCGGCGGGTATGATGTCAACGCGATCCTCGGGAAGCTCGGCGCGCCGTGGACTTTTGCCGACCCAGGCGTTTCCATCAAGCCCCATCCGTCGGGCTCGCTTACCCATCCCGGCATGACTGAGATGCTGCGCCTCATCAAGGAGCACAATATCCGTCCCCAAGACGTCAAGCATGTCCGCGTCGGCACCAATTCCAACATGCCGAACGCACTGATCCACCATCGCCCGAAAGACGAGCTGCAGGCGAAATTCTCAATGGAATTCTGCATGGCGATCCTTCTGCTGGAAGGCCGGGCGGGATTGGCGGAATTCACCGATGAGGTCGTGGCGCGAGACGACGTTAAGGCGATGATCGAGAAGGTCGATTTCGTCATCGATGATGTCGCCGAGGCCGCCGGATATCACCTGATGACGACCATCCTCGACATCGAGCTGAACGATGGCCGCAAGATTTCCGGCCGTGCCGATTTCGGCAAGGGTTCCCCGGCCTTCCCGATGACCTATGACGAAGTCGCCGGTAAATTCCGCGAGAACGTATCCTTCGCCGGGATGTCGGGCTCGCGCGCGGACGAGATCGTCGAGCTCGTCCGCAATGTCGAGGGTCTTCCGTCCCTGGATCGGTTGTCCGAACTTCTGATCAAGATCGCCTGAGCGCTGGCTATTCGGGATGACCAGCGTCGAGCCGTCGGGCGAAAAGCTGCCGGAAGGTGGCTGGCATAGTCGCGGCTGGCGCATGGCGGCAACACTTGCCGCTGGCGCCATGGGGGCCGCGATCGCAAATCTTGTCGGCCTCCCCCTTCCCTTCCTGCTGGGGCCGCTGATCCTTGCAGCGGCCTCCACGCTCGCGGGTGCGCCGGTTCTGACTTTTCCCTATGGCCGAGAACTAGGTCAGGTCGTGGTCGGCGTTTCGATAGGGCTGCGTTTCGTACCCGAGGTGGCGATCGCCACAGCCGGCCTCATACCGGTCATGATCGCAGCTACGGCCTTTGTCATTCTGTCGACCTCGGTTGCTGCCCTCATCCTGGAGCGCCTTGGGGGCATCGACCGCAGGACGGCATTCTTCGCAACGGCCGCGGCCGGCCTTGCAGAAATGGCGGTTATCGCCCAGCAGAAGGGCGCCAATGCCGATACGGTGGCGGTTGTACATCTCATCCGCGTCACCGCGATCGTGACCGTGGTGCCAATCCTTCTGGCGGTCTTCGGTCATCCGGGCGACGTGAACGGCCCGTCCATACCGTTGGCGTCGGAGATTCTGCCCTTGGCAGGGCTTCTTGCCATATCCGGTATCGCCGCCTATCTCGTCCTGCCGCTCGGCATGCCGAATACCTGGCTGCTGGTGCCCGCTTTCATCGGCGCAATCGTCGCGGTTTTCGGCTTCGGACCGTTCGTCGTGCCACGTCTGCTTCTGAACATTGCCCAGATCGTGATCGGCACATGGATCGGCTGCCGTTTTCGGCGGGAGATCATAGGCAGGCTGCCTCGTGTGTCGCTTGCCGCTTTGGCAACGACGGCTTTCCTGCTCGGCTGCGCGGCGGTGATTGCCGCGCTCGTGTCCGCCGTGACCGACCTGCCCTTCAGTACGAGTTTTCTATCGATCGCACCGGCCGGCGTCACGGAGATGGTGCTGACGGCCACTGCCATGCACCTCGATGCGGCAACGGTTACCGGCTTTCAGATCATGCGGATCGCGGTGGTGATGACGACGATACCATTGGTCTTCCGTCTCTTCGCGCGCCTCTCGCGCGGCTCCGGAGACGGCCGGCTTTGACAAGACAATGCCGTGCAGCGGGCATGGCGCATATTCATGGAGGAGACGACACATGGCCAACCACCTGGTTCTCGGGATATTGAACGGCGACGACATAGGCCACGAGATCGTGCCGGCGGCGGTTGCCGTCACGAAAGCGGCGGCTGGGCGCACTGGGCTGGAAATCGACTGGCGTCCGATGCCGATCGGGCGGTCGGCGCTCGATTCGGAAGGATCGACCTTTCCGGAAGGCACGATCGAAGCCCTGATGAAGATGGATGGCTTCATCCTGGGCCCGATCGGCCACCAGGCCTATCCGAAGGTCGCCGGCGCGATCAATCCGCACCCCATCTTGCGCAAGCGCTTCAATCTCTTCGCCAATGTCAGGCCGACCCGATCCTATCCCGGTCTCGGCGCCATCTACGACGACATCGACCTAGTCATCGTGCGTGAGAACAATGAAGGGTTTCAACCGGACCGCAACGTGGTGGCGGGCTCGGGTGAGTTCCGCCCAACCGAAGAGATGACGATCTCGGTCAGGGTCATTACCCGCCTGGGATCCTCGCGCGTGGCGCGAGCCGCCTTCGAGATCGCCCAGCAGCGCAAGAAGAGACTGACGCTGGTTCACAAGAACACCGTCTTCAAGCTCGGCTGCGGCATGTTCGTCGAGGAATGCCATCGCGTCGCTAAAGAATTTCCCGACGTGACGGTCGACGAGGTCATCGTTGATACGATGGCAATGCGTCTGATCCGTGATCCGCAGAGCTTCGACGTGATCGTAACCACCAACATGTTCGGCGACATTTTGACGGACGAAGCGGCCGGGCTGGTGGGTGGGCTCGGAATGGCACCCGGCCTCTGCATCGGCGAAGGCGCGATCGCCATGGCGCAGGCCACGCATGGATCCGCGCCGGATATTGCCGGCAAGGGCATTGCCAATCCGTTCGCTATGATCGAATCCGCCCGCATGATGGTTGAGTGGCTGGGCCATAACCGGAAATTGCCGCAGGCAGTTCAGGCCGCGACAATCATGGAAAAGGCAATTACCGCCGCGCTCGCCGATCCGGCCACGCGCACGCGTGATATCCGGGGTACCGGCGGCACGTCCCATATGACGAACGGCATTCTGCGCCATATCAGCGGGTGATGCTATTTGAGGCCCCTCGCCATGACGCTATCTGGCGAGGAGGCCGCCGATCACGAACGGGGTTCGTTTCCGGAAAAGAAATCCATGAACGGAGCGAGGATTGCCTCAGGCCGTTCCTCGGCGGGATAGTGCCCGGTCGTCACGGGCCACCCGCGCAGATCCGGCGCCCAGGGAGCCCAAGCTTCCAACGGCTTGAAATGCCGGCCGCAATGACTGTTCGATCCCCAGATCACGAGAACCGGGCAATTGATGGTCTTGTGACCATAGTCCGCGGTATCCATCGCAAGGTCGACCGAAACCGTCGCCCGATAATCCTCGCAGACGGCGTGGATCTGTTCCGGCGTCGTGCAGCGCTTGTATTCGGCCATGGCCGTGGGATCGAAGATCGAGAGGCCGACGCCCTTCTTGTTCAGCTTGTAGTCGATGTAATAGCTGAGGTCGCCGCAAATCAGCCTCTCGGGAAACGGTGTTTTCTGAGCCATGAAGAACCAGTGGTAGGCCTCAAGTCCCCAGCCGAGACTGACATTGGTCAGCGCATGATAGGTCGGTACGATGTCTAGGGCTGCTAGACGCTCTACCTTGTCCGGGTGATCGAGGGCCATTCTAAAGCCCACTCTCGCGCCACGATCGTGACCCGCCACCTGAAAGCGGGAGAAACCGAGATGCTGCATGACTGCGACGTTGTCGTTGGCCATGGCGCGAAAGCTATAGGCTTCATGTTCCGGTCCGCCATCGGGTTTGGAACTGTCACCGTAGCCTCGCAGATCGGGTGTAACGACGGTGAAGTGCTCGGCGAGCTGCGGAGCGATCTTGTGCCAGCTAACATGGGTCAGCGGATTGCCATGCAGCAGGAGCAGTGGTGGGCCATTGCCGCCGATCGCGACATTGATTTCGGCACCGCCTGTGGGGACCCGCTGATAGCGAAATCCAGTCATGAGGGACCGATTGATTTCCGGTGATGTCTCGGATGAGCTTGAGGTCATGGTCGATTTTCCTCCCTGCCCCATGACTCTTCCTCTGGCCATAAATTGTCAACAGTTTATAATTGACAATTTTTATGATATGCGCGAATAGCGAATATGCCTGGATTGGGAGGAGACAAGCCATGGCGAGCAACAGTCTAAAGATTGCAGTCATTCCCGGTGACGGGATCGGGATCGAGGTGGTGCCGGAGGGCATGAAAGTGCTGAAGGCTGCAGCGGAGATCTATGACATCCCCCTGCATTTCGATCAGTTCGACTTTGCCTCCTGCGACTATTATCTGAAGCATGGCCGCATGATGCCCGAGGACTGGAGAGATCAGATCGGCAGCCACGATGCGATCTTCTTCGGCGCGGTCGGCTGGCCCGACAAGGTTCCCGACCACATCTCGCTCTGGCAATCGCTTCTCCTGTTCCGCCGCGAATTCGATCAATATGTGAACTTGAGGCCCGTCCGTCTCATGCCCGGCGTGAAATCGCCGCTCGCAGGCCGCGAGCCGGGCGATATCGATTTCTGGATCGTGAGGGAAAATACCGAGGGCGAATATTCGTCGATCGGCGGGCGGATGTATGGCGGCACCGAGCGGGAAATCGTCCTACAGGAAACCGTGATGAGCAGGACCGGTGTCGACCGCGTGCTCAAATTCGCCTTTGAACTCGCCAGCCGGCGCGAGGCGAAACACGTGACCTCGGCCACCAAATCGAACGGCATCTCGATCACCATGCCCTACTGGGACGAGCGCATGGAAGCGATGGCAGCAAGCTACCCGGACATCCGCTGGGACAAATACCATATCGACATTCTCTGCGCCCATTTCGTCCTGAACCCGGATCGGTTCGACGTCGTGGTCGCCTCCAACCTGTTCGGCGACATCCTTTCCGATCTCGGTCCCGCCTGCACCGGCACGATCGGTATTGCTCCCTCCGGCAACATCAATCCCGAACGGGACTTTCCGTCTCTCTTCGAGCCGGTTCACGGCTCCGCTCCCGACATTGCCGGCAAGGGGATCGCCAATCCTGTCGGGCAGATCTGGGCAGGCGCGATGATGCTCGATCACCTCGGTTACGCCGAAGCTGCGGCCGGCATCGTGTCCGCCATCGAGGATGTCGTGTCCGATGTCGTCACGCGCACCCGTGACCTGGGAGGAAGCGCGAATACCGCAGAATGCGGCGACGCCGTCGTCTCGGCACTCCGCGCCATGTCCAGCACCAGCGTGAGGAAGATTTCATGAGCCAGGATCCTCGCCCCATCATAGCCTTGACGGCAGGCGACTGCACCGGCATCGGCCCGGAACAGACCGCACGCATCCTGAGTGACGGCCGGCTTTCGGACGCCGCGCGGATCGTCGTCGTGGGAGATTGCAGGGTGCTGGAACTCGGCGCTCGCCAAGCCGGAGTGCAATTGGTCCTGCGCACCTACGATCGTCCTGGCACGATCGAATGGGATGACGCGGCCATCCCGCTGATCGATCTCGGCAATACGGATCCGGGCCTCTACCCGCCCGGAAAGGCGAGCGCAGCGTCAGGTTTTGCAACCGGCGAAACGCTGTCGAAAGCGATCGAATTCGCGAGGGCCGGAGAGGCTGACGCCGTTTCATTCGCCCCGCTCAACAAGCGGGCGATGTATGATGGCGGCTGGAAGTTCCCCGACGAGCACAAGATGTTCGCCCATCTTCTGGGCCACACCCGTTATTTCAGCGAGATGAACGTGCTCGATGGACAGTGGATGTCGCGGGTCACCAGCCACGTATCGTTGCGCCAGGCGCTGGACCAGATCAACGAACAGTCGATCCGCGACGCGATTATGCTGGCGGATGCCACGATGAAGAAATCCGGGATCGACAAGCCTCGCCTTGCCGTTGCGGCGCTCAACCCGCATGCCGGCGAGAATGGTCTCTTCGGCATGGAAGAAATCGAGTTGATACGGCCTGTCGTCGAAAAAATGGCGGCGGAGGGATATGACTGCAGCGGCCCCTTCCCCTCCGACACCGTCTATATCAAGGCGTTCGCCGGAGAATTCGACAGCGTCGTCGCCATGTATCACGACCAGGGCCAGATCGCGACTAAGCTTCGCGGTTTTAACCGCGGCGTGACCGTGACCGCTGGCCTCGACATCGTCTTCACCACGCCCTCGCACGGCACGGCATTCGATATCGTCGGCAAGGGCATCGCAAACACCGGCGCCTTCGAGACAGCGATCCGGCTGGCGGCAAAGCTGGCATCGGCGAAGGGCGACCGCGCCGTCGCGGCCTGACGTCTCGCCGGCTTCTCAACCGGAAAATGTGGCAGTGGCAATGGCCGCAAGGCCGCCCAATAGCAGTACCGCCACGACCGGAAATCGTGGGACGAGATAGAGCAGCAGGCAGGATGCGCAGGCCGTTACCGCCGCAAGCAAGCCCCCGCCGCTGATGCGAAACAGAGAGATCGTTCCTGCCATGATGAGGCCCGTGCCGACCGGTGCCAGCCCTTCCCGCATGATCCGGTGCCACGGCTTTTCCCGATGCGCGTTGGTCGCCCGGAAGACGATGTAGCAAAGCAGCGAGGATGGCAGAAAGAGCGCCAATGTTGCCACCAGCGCCCCGCTCCACCCGGCCACCTCCCAGCCGACCGCCGTCGCGAGCATCGTCCCCGGCCCGGGTGCGGCCCTGGATATGGCGAAGAGATGCACGAATTCCGGCTCGGAGATCCAGCGGTAGACCTCGACCGTCTGCACCTGCGCGCCCGCAATGATGGCCGCTCCGCCGCCGATCGAGGTCAGCGACAGCGGAATGAAGATCAGGGCCAGATTGATCAGCAGATTGTCACGCATCCCGGTCTCTTTTCCAGGCAAGGAAGATGCTGATCGGCGCGAGCGCGAGTACGACCGGTATCAGGGGCCATTGCAGGATGCCGACCAGGATTGCGGTCACCGTGGCGACGATCGCAAACGGTGGAAAACGGATGGCGCGGCGGGCACCCTGAATACAGGTCATCATGAGCATGCCAATGGCGGCGAAGGCGATACCGTTGAAGAAGATCGCCAGGAGCGCGAAACCGGAAAAGCGATCGAAAAGCGCATAGAGCGCCAGAACGGAGAAGAATGGGCCGACGAGAAAGCTTGCCAGACAGACCAACGAGCCGATCGATCCGCGCAACTGCTCACCGAGACAGATGATCAGATTGACGACATTGGCGCCCGGCAGCATCTGCGCAATGGCAAGACTGGTCGCGAAATCCTCGTCGTCGACCAGTCCGTGCTGCTGGACGAATTCCCGATAGAACCAACCCGACAATCCGCCCCCAAAACTCAGGAGGCCGACCTTGAAACAGATCAAGCAGAGAAAACCGAGGCCGGCTCTCTGACCGGTAAGACGTGACGGGATCGGGCGCATAGAGGGCTAACCGATGGCAGGGGCGGACGTCTATCGCCCGACCTTTGGAGCGGAGGCGGCAGGTTGCCGCGAGAGGGCTAAGGTAGAAAAGCACCGCCGTTCACATGCAGCGTCTGACCGGTGATGAAACGTGATTGAGGCATCGCGAGATATGAGACGGCGGCGGCGACTTCCTCCGGCGTGCCGCGACGACCGACCAGGGTCTTGGTCGTCTGGTGGTGGGTCGGATCCGCGCCGCCGGAGTGCTGGCGGTTGGTGTCGATCATGCCGGGAGAGACGAGGTTGACGGTAATGCCGGCAGAACCGAGTTCATGCGCCAGAGCCTTGGTCAGTCCATCCAGTCCAGCCTTGGCTGCAATCACATGGGCGCGGTGCAGCGCGCCAGTATAGGCGGTTAGCCCACCGATATTGACGATCGTCCCTTGACCGCCCGCTTTCAGATGAGGAATTGCTGCCTTCGTCATGAGGAAGGCACCGTCGAGGGCAATGCTCATCACCTCCCGCCAGTCGGCGAAGGACAGTTGCTCGAACGGCGTTTCCCGGCGCACCGCCGCGTTGTTGACGAGAATATCAAGACGGCCGAGCCGTGCGACGGTTTCCGCCACCAGTCTGACGCCATCTTCCTCCTGGGACACGTCACCCAGCAGGACCGCCGCGCTAACTCCTCTCGCCTCGACCTCTCGGGCGACAGCATCGGCAGCAGCGCGATCGGAGCGGGCGACGATGGCGATCGCCGCCCCTTGTTCGGCGAGTGCCAGCGCAATCGCACGGCCGATATTGCGTGACGCCCCAGTCACCAGCGCTACCCTGCCCTCCAAAGCTTTCGTCATATCGTCTCCCATCATCTTTTCTCAGAAACGGGCGGCAGAAAGATCGATCCGGCCACCTGCGGCGATCTCTTCGATCGCTAATTTCAGCGCATCGATTCTCGCCGTATCCATACCGCCGAAACGCATGTTCGCTTCGAACTTCGCCTGCAGCTCGTCATCCGGCAGAGGTTCGCGCGCACCTCCACGCATGTAAGGCTGGCGAAACTCCTTCACCGACCCGTCTTTCAACTGCGCCCGGATATGGCCGATGAAGTTTGACGGATAAGGATCCTCGGGATCGATTTCGTAGGAGACTTTAGCCGTCAGTGCCCGGAGCGCGGGATCGAGAACGCGTTCATCGGTGAACTGCCCGAGCCCCGCCTCGCCATCCGTAAAACCGACCGCAATGCAATAGGGCGTCGAAAACTTGCCGGCATAACCGTTCGGTGGAGCCTGTTTTTTCGCCAACGGCTCCCACAGCCGATGCACCGTGCCCTCACCCACCCTGCATGTGATGGAAACGATGTTGTCGGCCTTCACGCCGGATTTTGCGAGCATCATTGCGCAATCGATGAATGGCTGGGTCATGGTCCCGCAGGCATAGGGCTTGAAGGCAAGCGTCTCGACTATCCACTGCTCGCCCAGTCCATCGACGAGGCAGCCGAAATCAGGCTGTTTCGACGGCGCAAAGGCCTTGTAAAGCCCATGCGATCCTTCGAAGACACTGAGCGGGCCGGTGAAGCCGCCTTCGGCGAGTAGCGCCGCACGCAACCCCGCCTGGGCTGCGGCTCCCGCATGGAGGCGCTTGGTCGAACTGCCGTCGGCAAGATATTCGATGATGCCCGAGGCCAGGCTGCCGGATATGCCGAGCGCCCGCGCCGTCACTGCCTCATCGAGACCGAGCGCGGCGCAGACTGCCGCCGCCGCTGCCGGTGCGCCGAAGATTGCGGTCGGGTGAAAGCTCGCCTTGTGTGTTGCCTGCGGCGCAACGAGGCTCATGCGGCACATCAGTTCGGCACCGACGGCTATGCCGCGCATGGCGGCCCGGCCATCGAGGCCTCGCTTCTCGCCAATCGCGATGACGGCCGGAACGATGACGGCGCCAGCGTGGATAGGGCCGCCTTCGAACGTATCGTCGTAGTCCTCGCCATGAGCCGCTGTGCCGTTCACAACGGCCGCATCATAGAGACCTAGCTTCCTGCTATGCCCGAAGGCGGTGCATTCCCCGTCATCGACCGCGCTTGCAAGCGCCGCCTTCACGTAATCCGTGTCACGGGCGGCGACCGCCAGCGCGACGATATCGAAGATCAACCGCCGACAGGTGGCCTCTGCGGCCGTTGACGGCACGGCGCTGGTGACAAAGGCAGCCAGTCTGCCCGCGATCGTGGCTGAAGGTGAGACGGCGACGTTCATGAATGGACTTCCTTCAGTTTGGCTTTGCGGGCTTCCCGGAATTCGCGCACCAGCGAAAAGAAGATAAATATGAAGGCGAGCGAGAGAAGGCCGAGCGAGATCGGATCCTCCAGGAAAATCCTCAGATCCCCGCCTGAAAGCACGAGCGAGCGCCGGTAGCTGGATTCCACCATGTGACCGAGAACCACGCCTAGGATCATCGGCAGGACCGGGAAGCGCGTCATCCGCATCAGGTAGCCCACAAGTCCGAGCATCAAAGCTATGCCGAGGTCGAACGTGCTGTTGTTCAGCGTATAGATGCCCGACAGGATGAGCGCGAAGATGAAGCCGGAACGGTAATAGCGCGGTCGATTCACCAGCCAGATGCAGGCCGGCAGGATGAGGATGCCGATACCGATCTGGGCGATGATCGCGATGAACGAACCGACATAGATGCTGTCGATGACCTGGGCGCTCTGCTCGAAAAGGCGCGGGCCGGGAATGAGGCCGTGCATCAAGAGGCCACCCAGCAGTACCGCCGTCGAATTCGAGCTTGGAATGCCGAAGCTGAGGAGCGGGATCATTGCCGTGCTGGCAACCGTGTTGTTTGCCGTCTCGGGTGCTGCGACCCCTTCTTCCGAGCCTTTGCCGAACAGCTGCGGGGTCTTCGACCAGCGGCGCGCTTCATTATACGACATGAAGGCTGCAATCGATCCGCCGCCGCCCGGTGTCAGCCCTTCGAACAGTCCGAGGATGCAGCCGATGAACTGTGAACGCTTCAGCTTGTTCATCAGCGCAAGGCTGGGCAGCTTGATGCGGATGCTGGCATTGAGTTTCAGCGTGTTCAACGAGCCGGACTGGCTCATCAGCTCGGTCAGCGCAAAGAGGCCGACCATGACAAGCACCGGCTCGATGCCACCGAGGAGATCAGGAATGTCGAAGGTAAAACGCGTCACGCCGGAAATCGGGTCGGTGCCAACGGTCGAGATCATCAGGCCGACGACGGCGGCGGCCAGTCCCTTGAGCAGAGAGCCGCTGCTCATCGACGAGATGACGCTGAGGCCGAGAATGCCGAGGCCGAAATAGGATGCCGGCGTGAAGGCGAGTGCAAGCCACGACAACGGCTCGGTGAGCAGTATGAGCATTGCCAGACCGAAGAGGCTGCCAACCACGCCGGACATGAGCGATATGCCGAGCGCTTCTCCCGCCCTGCCCTGCCGGTTCATCTCGTAGCCATCGATGACGGTCGCAGCCGATGAATTCGTTCCCGGTGTGCGGATGAGGATCGCCGGGATCGACCCGCCATATTCGGCGCCGATATAGACGCAGGCCAGTAGCGCGATCGCCTGCGCCGGGTCCATCGTGTAGGTGAACGGAAGCACCAGCGCCATCGTGATCGAAGCCGAGATACCGGGCAAGGCGCCGCCGAGAATACCCCAGGTGAGACCGATGATTGCGACGAAGAAGATCGGCGTTTCGGTCAGGAGATGGATGATGTCAGCGAAGGTGCTCATGAGAACAGCCCCTGAAACAGCGAGCCTACGGGCTGATTGACGCCCAGAAGCTTCACGAAGATCGCCCAGTACAGGACCCCTCCGCCGATAGCGGCGGCCGGCACGACCCAAGTCCTTGGCGCGCCTTCATAAATTGCTATTGCCGCAATCAGAAGTGCCGTGGCGATGACATAGCCGATGAGAGGCAGCAGCAGGACATAGGCCGCTCCGAACAGAAGGAAGCCGACGGCACGCGGAAACGGCGCGTTGCGGTCTTCCTCGTCGTCATCGTCCTTTGCTTCGTTGACTGTCGCGGAATTGAGTTTCATGGACAGAAGCGCACGACCTGCAAGGCAAAAGCCCAGGATCGCCAGGATGATCGCCAGCACCTGCGGCAATCCACCGGCGCCGATTTCGTCCGACAATGTGCTGTCTGCAATCTGGGTGGACCATGCGTAATAGGTACCAGCGACGGCCATCAGCACCACGCCGCTGAGAAGATCCTTGTTCATCCGTATATCCTCATCGAGAAACGATATGACCGGAACCGCTGCGACCAGCGGTTCCGCGAGGTATCGGGGTAACTACTTAATTGCGCCCGTCGACTTCAGGAAAGCCTCGGTCCGGGTCGCGAAATCATTGACGAAATTCGGATAGTCCTTGTGGCCGATCGGTTCCGGCACGAGGACTTCGGCGCTGTATGCCTTCTTGTAGTCCGGGTCTTCGAGAAGCTGCTTGACCGCAGCGTCCCAGATGGCCGCCGTTTCGTCCGGTATCCCCTTGGGGCCGGCGAGGCCGCGAAACTTGACGAGCGAGACATCGTAACCGGATTCCGTCACGGTCGGGACATCCGGCTTGTCGACGATGCGCTGCGGATTGAAGGTCGCAAGCAGCGTGATCTTGCCGGCATCGAGCTGCGAACGAAGCTCCTGGATTTCACCGATGCCGATGTCGAGCGTGCCGTTCAGCACGTTGAGCATCATGTCGCCGCCACCCTCGTGAGTGACGATCGCGGCATTGACTCCCGCCGCACGTTTCAGCTGTTCGGCAGCCTGCCGCTCAAGCGATGCGGGGTTTGCGGCACCCCACCGTCCGCGCTCGTTCTTGGCATGTTCGATGACATCCTTGAGCGTCTTGTAGGGACCGTCTGTGCGCGTGAAGATGACCTCGCTGTCGAGGAACAGGTTCGCGATGGGCTGCATGTCCTTGTAGGTGCTCTGCGGCTTGCTCATCAGCGATGTGTAGATGTAGGTCGGCGTGGTGGCGTAAAAGACGCTGCCGTCGGCGGGTGCGGAGGCGACCCGCGCCATGGCCTTTGCGCCACTGCCGCCCTGGACGTTTTCGACGACGAATGTCGCGTTTATGTATTTGCCCAGATATTTCGACATCTCCCGCAGAAAGACGTCGCTGCCGCCACCCGGGCTTGAATGCGTGACCAGCGTCACGACCTTGACGGGGTAGGTAGCCGGCTCGGCAGATGCCGAAGCGGAGGAAAGCAATGTGAAGGCTGCAAAACTGATCGCGGCCTTTCCTATCATGCGAATGATGCTCATGGTCTCTCTCCCTGTTGACCGCCACTTCTCCCCAAGCGGCGTGTGTCTGAATTTTATTCCGCTGCGATCTCCCGGCTCTGTTTTCCCGTACCGCTGATCAGATCCGTGATCCGTGCGATATCGGCACCTTCGCCGATGGTCCGCACAAGCGCCAGCAGATCGGAACTCTGGCGATCATCGATGACGCCTTCCGCACACATCCGGAACTTGGCATCGAGACCGTCGTCATCGATCGGGTTGGATGGGCCACCACGATATCGCTCGTCTGCCCATTGCACGAGGGTACGTCCGTCCTTGGTCACGACCTCGATCCGCGAGCGGATCTTATCGTAGCCCTGCGCGTCGATATCAGAATCGTTGATCACGTCCGTCCGTGCCTGAAGATCCTGCATCGCCTCTCCCGCGACAAAGGCATCCTGAAATTCGTGATGGCTCGCGCGGCGGCAGAGGATGATCATCGACAGCAGAGCAGGCATGGAAAATTTCGCCTGCAGATGATTGCTGGCAATCGGATAGCGTATCGGCTCGATGATGTTCTTGCCGGCAAAGAAGCGGATACGCTCCACCTCATCCGGTTTCAGATCGTTGTCGAGAACGAGTTTCAACATGGCATCCATGGACTGATGGGTCAGGATACCCGAAGGATACGGCTTGATGCTGACACCGGGTGACACGATAGTCAAAGGCGCGCCGAATCCGGACTTTGCCTTTTCCTCGTCAAAACCCTCGCCCATGACCGAGAAGAAACCCCATGGACCGTCGAGCGCGCAGGGATCGGCCTGGAACCCTTGAGCGGCGAGCATGGCGGCAGTGATACCGTTCTCGCAGGCACGCCCCACATGCAGAGGTTTCGTCATGGTACCGAAATTGACGCGAATGCCGGCGGCAAAACTCGCGGCGAGACCGAGCGCATGCGCCAGCTTCTCGCCTGTCAGGCCCAACAGCTTGGCCGCTGCCGCGGCTGCCCCGAACGTCCCGACCGTACCGCTCGTATGATGTCCGCGGCGGTAATGCCGTGGCTTCATCCATTCCGAGATCTTGCACTCGACTTCAAAACCCACCTGGAACGCAAGCATGACGTCCTTGTCATCGACATTGCCCAGTTCGCTGGCAACGATGAGCGCCGCTGTCAGCGGCGGCACGGAAGGATGTGTCAGAAGACCGTAGACATGCGCCGGATCGTGCGACACCTGCGTGTCGTCCCAGTCATGAGCGTGTCCCGAGGTTCCCCAGACCCGACCAGCGAGCGCCGCCGGAACCTTTATCCTGCCTGCGCCCGGGAGAGGCGCATCGGATCGCCCCCCTTGCGCGAGCGCGTCCTTGATCAGGATGCGGACGGATGCTTCCTGGCTTCCGGCCAGATAAAGGCCGACCGTATCGACCATGCAGCGGCGACCAATCGCCAACGCTTCCTCCGGAATGTCGGCATAGGTCATACGCTCGATGAAGCCGATTGCCTGAGACGTGATGTCGGATGTCTGGGTCAAACGCTCTTCTCCCCTGTCTATTTCAGATCGGTAGCAGTTGCCATCAGCCGCTCCTTGGCGGCTTCGACATGCCGATGATGGGTCTGTTGTGCTCTCTGCGGATCGCGGGCCACGACGGCATCGGCCATCGCGTGGTGCTCCATTTGAGACGCGTGCATGGAATCCACATGCATCAGGCTGCGTGTGCGATAGAGCCGAAGCTGCTTGACGAGCGCGAGATACTGCTGCGCAAGCGCTGCATTGCCGGCGTTGATCACGATGAATTCGTGGAAGGCAAAATTGACCTTGGCATAGGTGTCGAAATCCTCGCCATTCATCGCCGTGTCCATCTCGGCGATGAAACCCGATAGACGATCGGCGCCGTCGTCTGTGATCCGTTCAGCCAGAAGCTTGCCGGCGAGGCCGAAGAGAACAGCGCGAACATCATAAAGATCGTAGGCCTGCTGTGCGGTCAGCTGACGGACGAAGAATCCACGATTTGGGATCTGCTCGATCAGCCCCGAGGACTCCATCGAGCGCAACGCCTCGCGGACCGGCCCCCGGCTTATCCCGAACCGGATGGCCAGCTCTTTTTCATTGAGGTGATCACCCGGGGTAAATTCGCCGCTCAGCAGAACAGCCTGGATCTCCTGTTCCAAAAGCATGGGCAGCGACTGTGTCCGCAAGATTTCGACTGCGTTGAGCAGCATGTACGCTCTCCCGTTTCGAAAATAGAGTATATGCAGAATGCAAATTGTCAACAATCTTCATTCTGCATGTGAAAATTCGGAAATTGGCTCGCACCACCCCAGGAGGACATATTGAACGAAGCGGGCGGGAACAAATTTCGGGGTGTCACCATGTCCTGAAAGATTTCTGTTACGCTGCGGTTGTGACGACCCCACCGAGATCGTGACACCGACGCGCAGATCAGCTCGCCGACGTGCGAGACGCGCAACACCGCTCAGCCTCGGTTTTCGTTCGACCGGGGAGCCCGAACGCAGGGGACTTGTAAAATTCGTCACGCTTGAAGGGAGCTGAGCCGCTGATCACCAGATCAAATGCAGGTAGCTGAATTCACGATATTCACGCCGCGACCGACAGTGATCTATGGGTTCGAGTGCGCCTCATCACCACTTCGAACGCGCGAGGTAAGCGACGCCGGCGTATCGAAGAGATCGGCCGACGCAGCGTCGCAGAGAGGCGAACTGGTGCTTCAGGCCCATACTCATTACGCACCCTCCGCCTATCACTTGATAGATATCGCCCGATGGCTGCCTGATCGCGACTTGTATATCGTCAAGTAATTTAGTTGACGGGTAGTTTGAGCCTTTGGCCAGCCCGAAGAATGCGGGCAGGACATGAGCACGGATACCTTCATCGGAAAAAAATCCAACGCCGCAGGCGGATGGGGCGCACTAAAGAGCTGCGGACGCCATGTGGTGGGCTCGCGCAGGCCCTTGGCCAATGCGATGACCATGCTCAGTGCGAACCAGCCGGACGGCTTCGATTGCCCGGGTTGCGCCTGGGGCGATCCGAACCATGGCTCGTCCTTCGAATTCTGCGAAAACGGCGTGAAGGCAGTGTCGTGGGAATCCACCAAGCTGCGCGTCACGCCCGATTTCTTTGCCGAGCATACGGTGACGGAGCTGCGCAGCTGGTCCGATTACGATCTGGAGCATCAGGGGCGACTGACTCATCCGCTCCGCTACAATTCTGACACTGACCATTATGAACGCATCACCTGGGACGAGGCTTTCGCCGACATCGGCGAGCGTCTGAACGCGTTGCAGCCGGATCAGGCGGAATTCTACACGTCAGGCCGCGCTTCGAACGAGGCTGCGTTCCTGTATCAGACCTTCGTGCGGCTCTACGGGACCAACAATTTCCCGGATTGCTCAAACATGTGCCACGAAGCCTCCGGCGTGGCGTTGACCGACGCCATCGGCATCGGCAAGGGCACTGTGCATCTGGAAGACTTCGAACATGCCGATGCAGTTTTCGTCTTCGGTCAGAACCCCGGGACCAACCATCCGCGCATGCTTGCCGATCTGCGCAAGGTTACGATGCGCGGCAAGCAGGTGGTGGTTTTCAACAACCTGAAGGAAAAGGGCCTCGTCCGTTTCGCCGACCCGCAGAACAAGATCGAGATGCTGACGGGCGGGTCCGAGGCGACCTCGACCATGTATTTCCAGCCGCGTCTCGGCGGAGACATGGCTGCGGTTCGCGGCATGGCAAAGCTGGTCTTTGCTGCCGATGATGCAGCGCTCGCCGCCGGTGCCGAGCGGATCATCGACGACGCCTTCATCGCCGAACACACCAGAGGCATGGCCGAGTGGCGCGCGATCGTCGAAGCGACCTCATGGGAGCAGATCGAGGAACAATCGGGCCTTACCCGTGACGGTCTCGCCCGCGCGGCCGAGGTCTACATGACCTCCGATGCCGTGATCGCGACATGGGCCATGGGGATCACCCAGCACCGCCATTCGGTGCAGACGATCCGCGAAATATCGAACTTCATGTTCCTGCGCGGCAATATCGGTCGTCCGGGCGCGGGCCTTTGCCCCGTACGAGGCCATTCCAACGTGCAGGGCGACCGCACGGTCGGGATCAACGAAAAGGCGCCCAAGCCGCTGCTGGATGCAATGGAACGTGAACTCGGCGTGCCGATGCCGCGCGATCCGGGCCATAACGTCCTGGAAGCCATCGGCGCGATGCTGGCGGGGACGGCAAAGGCCTTTATCGGGCTCGGCGGCAATTTCTCGCGCGCGACGCCTGACAGCGCGCTTATTGCAGGTGCTCTCGACCGGCTGGATCTCGTCGTGCATGTCGGCACTAAGCTCAATCACTGCCACCTGTTGCATGGCAAGGCAGGGTATATCCTCCCTTGCCTCGGGCGGACCGAGATCGACCGGAACTCGAAGGGCGTGCGCCAGATCGTGACCGTCGAGGATTCGATGTCGATGGTTCACGGCTCCGGTGGCATCAACCAGCCCGCCTCGAAGGAACTGAAATCGGAGGTCAGCATCGTCGCCGGGATTGCAAAGGCCACCGTCGGCTCCAAGGTCGTCGACTGGGATATGTTGGCCGACGACAATGACAAGATCCGCGACATGATGGCTCGCGTATTGCCCGGCTTTGACGATTACAACGCCCGGGTCCGGGTGCCGCGCGGTTTCTGGCTACGAAATCCCGCAACCGAACGGGAATGGCGCACACCGACTGAACGCGCGAATTTCGGCAGTTTCGCCCTGCCCGAACGCACCGAATGGCAGATGCGAGAAGATGGCCAGGATCTCTTCGTGTTGCAGACTATGCGGTCACACGATCAGTACAACACCACCATCTATGCGATGGATGACCGCTATCGCGGCGTTTATGGCGAACGCGAAGTTGTCTTCATCAACCCTGCCGATTTGGCCGCTACGGGCCTGACTGCCAAGGATCGGGTAACCCTTGTTACCCATTCGAATGACAATATCGACCGCCGCATTACCGGCTTCAGGATCGTGCCCTACGATATCCCGCCGGGTTGCATCGCGGGCTATTATCCGGAACTGAACGCCCTCGTCCCGCACAATTCCTTCGGTGACCGCAGCTTCACGCCGACCTCGAAATCGGTGTTGGTCAAAGTGATGCGCGATGCTGTCTGAGACCGCGGACGATCGCGAGGCGCGCCTTGCCGCTTGGCCGCCCCTAGTCGCGGCGCTGCAGGCGCAGGACGGGCTGGCGGACAGCCCGCTCGCCTGCGGTTTGCTGGCTGCGGTCGGCCTCGGCCTGGCGGGTGACAGCCGTGGCTTTGCCCGCGACAGCGACACCGAACATGCCCTTGTCCTGCGAGAGGTCGGGCGCCTCTCGGATGAGCTCGGACTTTTGGTGATTGTCCGTACGGATGAGCGAACCCAGCGCCGCTTTCTCGCTCTCAGCGAAGCCGGACAAGCGTTGATTGAGGGCCAGTATATCGACTGAACCGTCAACACGCCAAATGGCCACATGCTTTCGATACGCCTGCATGCCAACCGCATGCGGGCTTGTGGTCGTTTCCGTCAACCAACTGATTTTAAATGATATTTTCTATCGTTCGATTGATTTTTCAGTTGCGCAGGTGCGTCACTATGCCATATGTGGCGCAGGGTCGCTGACCAATTGACAGAATCTCAGCTTGTGCCGCCCATCGGCTGCGCGGGGTGAATTCTTATTCTCGAATAGAGAAATGGTCGGGGACTAGGGCCTATGGGGACTTTTGATCTATGACGACAACGACCGATTTCGCCGCCGGCGAAGATCTGGGGCTGCTTGACCGCGCCCGTACTATCGCCAAGCCGGGTTTCAATCGATGGCTGGTGCCACCGGCCGCGCTTGCCATCCACCTTTGCATCGGAATGGCCTATGGCTTCTCCGTGTTCTGGCTGCCGCTCACTGCTGCACTACCTGGTCCTACGCCAGAAGCCTGCACCAATATGGGTATTATGTCCGCCTTGTTCACCACCGAGTGCAACTGGCGGATCACGGATCTGGGCTGGATCTACACCCTGTTCTTCGTTCTTCTGGGATGCTCCGCTGCAATCTGGGGCGGCTGGCTTGAACGCGTCGGCCCCCGCAAGGCCGGTTTCGTGTCGGCGTGCTGCTGGTGCGGCGGCATCGCGATCGCTTCGCTCGGCGTTTATACGCATCAGCTATGGCTGATGTGGGTCGGAGCAGGCGTGATCGGCGGTATCGGCCTTGGTCTTGGCTATATCTCGCCCGTTTCGACGCTGATCAAGTGGTTCCCTGACCGTCGCGGCATGGCGACCGGCATGGCGATCATGGGCTTTGGCGGTGGCGCCATGGTTGGATCGCCGCTCGCGCAGCTGTTGATGGGACAGTTCGCGACCCCGACCGATCCTGGGGTCTGGCAGACCTTCCTCGTGATGGGCGCCGTCTATCTGGTGTTCATGATGGCTGGCGCCTTCGGCTACCGCGTGCCTCCGGCAGGTTGGCGTCCGGAAGGATGGGAGCCTCCGGTGAAATCCGGCAAGGCAATGATCACCCAGGGACATGTTCATCTCAACAATGCGCACAAGACACCGCAGTTCTGGTTGATCTGGCTGGTTCTGTGCATGAACGTCTCGGCCGGTATCGGCATCCTCGGTGCCGCCTCGCCGCTGCTGCAGGAAATCTTCGCCGGTCGCCTGATCGGCCTACCGGAGTTGAGCTTCGCCCAGCTGTCGACCGAGCAGAAGCTGCAGATCGCAGGCATTGCTGCGGGCTTCACCTCGCTTCTGTCGCTGTTCAACATCGCAGGTCGTTTCTTCTGGGCTTCGACATCCGATAAGCTCGGTCGGAAAAACACATATTACGTGTTCTTCCTTCTGGGCATCGTGCTCTACGCCTCGGCGCCGACCTTTGCTCAAATGGGCAATCAAGTTCTGTTCGTGGCGGCCTTCTGCATTATCCTGTCGATGTATGGCGGCGGCTTTGCAACGATCCCGGCTTATCTGGCCGATATCTTCGGCACCCAGTTCGTCGGCGCGATCCATGGCCGTCTGCTGACTGCCTGGGCGACCGCCGGCATTCTCGGACCGGTCGCGGTGAACTACATCCGCCAGTACCAGATCGCCAACGGTCATACCGGTGCCGACGCCTATACGATGACAATCTATGTCCTGTGCGGCATGCTGTTCATCGGCCTCATCGCCAACCTCCTCGTCCGCCCGCTAGCTCCCAAGTGGTTCATGACGGATGCCGAGGTGAAGGAAATCCAGCAGAAGCAGGCCGGCGCCGAAGCGAGCGTCGCTTATGGATCCTATGGCATCGACAAGGGTCGCTTTGATGCGCCAGCGATGCTTGCCTGGGCAGCTGTGGCGATCCCGGTCATTTATGGCTGCTGGTTCACGCTGACCAAGACCGCTGCGCTTTTCGGCGGTTGACACGAAACAGGTGGCCGCATTCCGTGCGGCCACCGATCGTATTAAGGAGTAGCGATGATCGATAAGCTCGAAATGTTCATCATCCTCGCTCGCGAACAGCATTTCGGCCGTGCCTCCGAAGTCATTGGCATCACCCAACCCTCGCTTTCTGCCGCAATGCGGCAACTCGAAGATGCCCTCGGTGTGACGCTTGTGCGTCGCGGAACCCGTTTCCAGGGCCTGACACCCGAAGGCGAACGGCTTCTTGACTGGGCGCAACGCATCGTCGGCGACGTCAAGACAATGCGGGCAGAGTTCCACAGCGCCCGCAATGGTCTGACCGGGCAGTTGCGCCTCGGCATAATCCCTACCGCCGTCGCTCAGGCCAATGACCTAATCCTGCCGCTGATGGAGCGCCACGGTCAGTTGGAGATCAGTCTTGCGACGCTCTCGAACGATGACATCCTGACGCAACTCGAACAGATGCGGCTCGACGCCGGTCTGATCTATCAGACCCAGGTTCCCGCAAAGTTGGAACAGATCCCGCTTTACCGCGAGCAGTTGCTGCTTGTCGCGCATGCGGAGCATCCACTGATCCAGAAGGACGTGGTAGAGTGGGCAGATCTGGCGGAGGAGCCTATATGTCTGCTGAGTTCCAACATGCGCAATCGCGCGATCGTCTGGGGCCATTTGACTGCTGCTGGCCGCACGAGACCGCCCCGGGTCGAGGCCGATAGCCTGCTGAGCCTTCTCTATCAGGTGAAGGGCGGACATTTAATTTCGATTATACCCGCCGGCCTCGCTGCGCTTATGGGCGATATGCAGGGTGTAAGCTGCAAGGCCCTGCCAGGCGATGGCGATATGGTGTCGCTGGTCACTGCAGCGCGCCAACCGCGCAAACCTGCAATCGAAGCCTTTCTGTCCCGCGCGAAGGCGCATTTCACGGGCAACTGACCTCGGTGGTAGATCGTTTGGCGTTGGCAGGTTTGTCGAGCCCAGGCTGCTTCACCTCCGACTTGGTTCTCCTCGCCGCGCTCGAACGCTGATTGTCGTGCCAATCCAGGGTATGGCTCTGCGCTCGCCTGCTTGAAAACATGGCAGCCAGCTTGTCTGCGCAGCGTAGTCTCATTGCCTTAAGGAGTCTCGATCCGGAGGCTAGACTGCCCCGTTCCTAGGCGTCTCCACTGGTCGCCTCGCTCTTGAAAGGACACGAACCGTGGACCCCGTCGTTTGGCCGATGCGTTCTCGCCGAATTTCCGTGTACGGGCAACTACTTGCTTTGGGAATGGCTGAAATGGTCCGGCAGCGGTTCGTCCGCTTCGGGGACCCGAATTGCGATAACTGACGCTCATCAGCAAATCGGCAAAAGGCAGCTCCCGACCCCTTCATTGCCGGTCCGAAGCCCAAGCGCTTCCCCGAGAGCGGTCATTCGAACGCGCGCCATGCGCGACTGGGATCACGGTGTTGCGGCCATAACGTGCGTTAGGGGGCTCCGGTGAGAGGATGGTCGAAAACGTGCGCTAAGGCCCGCCGTTGCGGCACATAGATGGCGGTACGGGTTAGGTGGCGGGTCTCGACGCTGTCGATCTGGAGCAGGCCAAGCCGGTCGATCGCCCTTCACAGCCGGCCTGCGCCGATGCGGTCGTTACGACGCAGGGCATTGAAGCCCTGCGCCGTCAGCGCCACGCACCGCGCTTCGGAAACGGAGAGCTCCACCTTCAGGAGCGCGCTCCCAATACCGTCGTGATAAAGGCGCGCAGGTCGGCCAGCATCAGTTCCGGCTCTTCCAGCGCGGCGAAATGCCCGCCCCGCGGCATATCTGTCCAATGCACGATGTTAAAGGTCTTCTCCGCGAACGAGCGCGGCGGCGGCAAGAACACGGGATCGGGGAAGGCCGCAAAACCGGTCGGCACCTGGATGCGGGTGCCGGCCGGAAGCGTCAGCGAATCCTCAAGCCGGGTGCCGTAGTAGATCCAGGTTCCAGTCACGAACGATGTCGGCGCGATGTAGAGCATGATGTTGGTGAGGAGTTCCTCCTCGGAAAACTTGCTCCAGATGTTGGGGGCGCCATCGGCGGTTGTCGGAAGGTCGGCCCACTTGCCGAACTTTTCGAGTATCCAGCCCGCCGCTCCGATCGGGCTGTCGGTCATCGCGACGCCAAGCGTCTGCGGACGGGTTGCCTGCTCGTGAAAATAGGCGCTCTCCCAATCGGCGATCGCGGCCTGCTTGGCGGCGAAAGACTTCTCCTCGTCGGTCGTCGGAGCGGCATCCCTCGCACACACGGTCATCATGTTGATATGGATGCCGAGCAGAGCGTCCGGTCGATCATGCGCTGTCCAGGCCGCAATGCCGTGGCCCCAATCGCCCCCTTGAACGAAATACCGCGCGTCGCCGAACAGTTGAATCATCAGCCCATGTACGAGGGCAGCGGCCCGCCGCATGCCGATCGGGCGCGCGATCGGGTTGGAGAACGCGAAGCCAGGAAGCGAGGGGACAACAACATCGTGCCCGTCCGCCGCGAGCGGCTCCAACAGCCGCTCGAACTCGAGATACGAGCCCGGCCAGCCGTGGACAAGCAGGAGGGGCGGCTTGGAGCCGTCGCCTTTCACATGAATGAAGTGGAGGTGCTCGCCTTCCACGTCGGTCGTGAAGTTGGGGAGTGCGTTGAGGCGTCGTTCGACCGCACGCCAGTCGTAGCTGTCCCGCCAATAAGTGGCGAGTCGCTTCAGGTCATCAACCCCGACCCCCGCCGACCAGCCTCCCGCATCCGGCAGCTGGCTCCAGTCATAAGCCTCCACCTTGGCTCTGATCGCAGCGAGCCGTTCGCCAGGGATGTTGATCGTGTAGGGTGAAATCATGATGTTTTTCCGCTTAAGCTGGGATGCGGTTCGATGGAGGGCGTCCACCAATCTGCTATCCATATTGTCGATGAATATTCTGAGAGCCGACGGCCGCTCCGCATAATGCTCGGATCGTCGCCGAGGTTGAAATCGAACCTCTTCTCTGTTGTTATCCAACGAATGGATACCAGAAACCTCGATCTCGGCCTGCTTGTCACGCTCGAAGCCCTACTGGCGGAAGGAAATGTTACGCGTGCCGCCCGGCGCTTGAACCTGAGCCAACCCGCCCTGTCGGCCCGGTTGGCGCGGCTTCGCGACGCCTTCGGCGATCCCCTCCTCATTCCGGCACAGCGCGGGATGGTCCTGACCCGGCGCGCAGTCGAGCTTCAGCAGCCATTGCACGAAGCGCTGGAGGGTGTCCGCAGGGTTGTGGCAGATGGAGCACCATTCGACCCAGCGACCATGCAGGCCACCCTGGTGATCGCCGCAAGCGACTACCAGCAGTACGCGTTGCTCACCCGGTTCTCGGTCGCGCTCAGTACCGAGGCGCCCATGGTCCGCATCGCTTGGCGTGCCCTTGACGTGCTGGCGCTCGCCACACAGTTGGAGCGCGGCGAGGTCGACCTAGCCCTGGCAACTCCGGACCATGCACCGGCGGCCATGCGCCAGCGTCAGCTCTATTGTGAGAATTACACAGTGATCGCTCGGCAGGGACACCCGGCCGTGCAGGGCCGTCTCAGCCTGGACGTATTCTGCGCTCTGGAGCACGTCGTCGTGTCGCTTCAAGGCGGCGGGTTCTCAGGGCCTACCGATGTGGCACTAGAGTCCATCGGCCGCCGCCGCACCGTAGCCCTGTCCACGTCGGGCTTTCTGATCGTGCCGGAGGTCGTGTCGCGGTCCGACATGATTGCGCTGGTTCCTAGGCGCCTTGCCGATGGCTGGTCGGATCGCCTGCAAGTGCTAAAACCGCCACTCACCATCCCTGGCGTTACCGTCGCGAGTGTCTGGCACGACCGGACCACCAACCATCCGGTACAACGCTGGCTGCGTGAACGGCTGACGACGTTGGCCGCCGAAGCGTAGTTACCGACGGGACTGAAGGCTGCACGCGACGATTCCCAAACGCCGTCGTTTTCGGGAAAGCTTGTGGTGATCGCGAATGGCAGCTTATCGCCTCTCTGCTCCGAAAGCTGACCGGAAGCTTCCCACTCCATATTGCCGACGCTGGCTTGTCAGCGGAGCGACAGCCTTTGGGAAATCTTCAGAGTGGACCTAACGTCTGAAATGGAGGCGCAAAGAAGCTGGGACCCGCACTTCGCTTTGATGTTTCTTTGAACTGCAGACCACACCCTACGAAATCAGATCCGTTGATGTGAGCGGATACGAACCCACGACATACGAACGGAAACTCGCATTTTTTCAGCAGTAGAGCCTATGTCGCGCTTCTTACATTATTGATCGAACTGCATTTTCATTCCTTCGCCGTTATCTACTAAGTTGCCACGCGATGGGAAGCGCCTACCTTTTCGGTCTGAAAATCGGGTGGGCGATAAGCTCACATTGGTACTATCGCCCACCCTGAGGAGGAAGGCTTGACGCAGATCGCGGTGCCGATGTTATCACGATCAAGAGTCTTTCAATTCTAGTCTGGAGCCGCGGCTGTCCGGTCCAGTGGTCGCTATGGAACCTAGCGCTCAGGCTGCCGTTTGTAGACCTATCCCCAACACACACTACAAGGGCAAGTCCATGGCAGACGAAAAATCCGCTCCCCGCACAACAACCGATGCAGGTATTCCTGTACAGAGTGACGAGCACTCACTCACGGTAGGGCCCAATGGACCGATCGTTCTGAACGATCACTACCTGATCGAGCAGATGGCAAATTTCAATCGCGAGCGGATCCCTGAAAGGCAACCCCACGCCAAGGGAAGCGGCGCGTTCGGCCATTTTGAAGTAACCAACGACATTGGAAGATTCACCAAAGCAAAATTCCTTCAACCCGGAGCAAGGGTTGAGACGGCAGTTCGCTTCTCCACCGTAGCGGGCGAGCGCGGGAGCCCTGACACCTGGCGAGACCCACGTGGTTTCTCGGTCAAGTTCTACACGGAAGACGGTAACTTCGACATGGTCGGCAATAATACGCCGATTTTCTTCATTCGCGACCCTATGAAGTTCCAGCATTTTATCCGCAGCCAAAAGCGGCGGGCCGACAACGGACTGCGCGACCATGATATGCAGTGGGACTTCTGGACGCTTAGCCCTGAAAGTGCGCACCAAGTCACGTACCTCATGGGCGACCGCGGCGTGCCAAAAAACTGGCGCGAGATGAACGGCTACGGAAGCCACACCTATATGCTATTAAACGAAACAGGCGAAAAGTGTTGGGTCAAGTGGCACTTCCACACCGATCTGGGCGACGGTAACGCGCATCTAACACAGGACGCGGCTGACAAGATGGCTGGACAAGACGGCGACTATCACCGTCGTGACTTGTTCGATCACATTGCCAAAGGCGAATTTCCAAGTTGGACGCTAAAGTTCCAAGTGATGCCGTTCGACGATGCAAAGACATACCGGATCAACCCCTTCGACCTGACCAAGACTTGGCCGCACGAGGATTATCCCCTGATTGAGGTAGGGAAGCTGACCCTCGATACGAACCCGGTGGATTGGGACACCCAGATCGAGCAACTGGCATTTGAACCCAACAATATGGTGCCGGGCATCGGACTGAGCCCTGACAAGATGCTTCTCGCGCGCGGGTTTTCTTATGCCGACGCACACCGTGCTCGCCTCGGAGTGAACTATAAGCAAATCCCCGTCAATCAGGCTAAGGCGGCGGAAGTCCATTCTTATTCGCGTGCCGGACGCGGCCGGACGGTGAACGCACTTGATCCGGTCTATGCTCCCAACTCATACGGCGGCCCTGGCGCACAGCCGGACACAAGTGGAGAAGCAACATGGTTTGCCGATGGCGACATGGTGCGAGCAGCTTACTCGTTGCGCAAAGATGATGACGACTGGAGCCAGCCCGGCACGCTCGTGCGCAAGGTCATGGACGACGCGCAACGTGAACGTTTTATCAAAAATGTCGCAGGGCATCTCGCCGACGGGGTAAGTGAGCCAATTTTGGTACGTGCCTTCAATTACTGGCGCAATGTCGACAAGGACATTGGTGATCAGATAGAGAAGACTACCCGCGATTTGCTCGGCGGCACCTCGAATTCTCCAGGGATGGCGAGCGCTGAATCGATATCGGGATATCAGGGCATTCCCGCGACATCGTCGATCGCCAAACGTGAAACTCAAAAAACGCCTTGACTGCAAAGAGTGGGTTTGCGGCCCGCAAAGTGGCTGTCACTTTGTGGGCCCCTATCGTTTTTTTTGCATTACACTCCGAGAGCGGTTGCAATGGGAATCGTGTCAGGGAGGCGCAAAGGTCCCCCGTAACCCTCGGTCTCAACCCGATAATTTAAATGCCGACGAGACGAGCATCAAGCTCTTGATGGGATAAGAACCCTCGACACGCCGTTTAATGCCTGTAGTGCTGGCCGGATAGCGCATTAAGGGAAGGTGTAATATCATCTCAGGCGTAGAGAGTTCAGTTTTGATCCTTTTCTCTTAAGTGAGCTACCGAGCGCCGCTCGATCAGCCTGGAAATGACCCTGACCATCCGCGCGGGCTCATCTTTCGTTCGGGGACGCGCAATGCGAGACAGCAGAAGCCGCAATGCGGCAATCCCCATTTCCCTCCCCTCCTGCTTGACGGTCGTCAGAGGCGGCGAGATTTGCGTCGCCGCCGAAAAATCACCAAAACCGACAACGGAGACATCTTCTGGGATCTTGTATCCTTGCCCAAGCAGTTCCGAAACGACGGTCAATGCAAGGCCGTCATGACCGCAAAAGAATGCGGTCGGTGACACGCCTTTGCTTTTCACCTGCTGCAAGGCATCGGCGAATCCGCTCTCGTCCTCGAACTGCATGAGAGTGAGCTCTGCCCCATCCGTCTGCTCAACGACCTCGCGTATTCCGCAGTATCGGTCATGGCGGCCGCGATAAATCGGCCGGCCGAACACAAACGCAATCGATCGATGGCCAAGACTGGTCAGATATTTTCCGATTGCCTGACCGCTCTCGTGATCGGTGCCACAAACACTGTCGACCTGCTCGAGCGGCGTTGTAAATCCGAGTCGCACGATGGGCACGCCCTTCAAAGACGCCCCTGCGACCGCCGCCGGTGAATGCGGGCCAACCAGGATCAGGCCTGAGAACGTGTCGGCCAGTTCGCCGACAATCTCTTCCGAATGCGTCCATCGGACTCTTACGCCGACGCCGACCCGCTCCGCCTCCTGCTGAATGCCGGCCTGCATCTGGATATTGAGTTCGCTGTTGACCGGATCCTGGTCATAAAAAACCACCGCGATGTCGCGTGCGGCATTGAGGCGGGTGATTGCCTTCGCATAACCAAGCGACTTGGCTGCATCGGCGATCCGTCGGCGCGTCTCTTCACTGACGCCCGATTTGCCGGCCAGCGAACGGGAGACCGCGTATTTGGACAGTCCAACCGCATCCGCCACTGCCTGGATCGTCACCTTGTTTTTTGGTCTCATCGCGCCTCTCCGGTCATCCTGATCACGCATCGCGGCGCAACATCGATTTTATAGCATAACGCTTTACCTAACAAAACTATCATGACAGCCTCAAATCATCCGGCAATAAAAATAACAAAACCGGTTTTGTGGAGGAGAAATCTATGATGAAGCTGAAACGCAGGGCGTTTCTGGCCGGAATGTCGGCTGTCGTCGTCATGCCCGCCCATACCCTACTCGCTGCCGACTTCAAGGAAGCGGACAGCCTGAAACAGAAATCCCAAAGCGGCGCATTACCCCCCTTGAAGGATCGCCTGCCGGAAAGCCCGCTTGTGATCAAACCGGTGGAGAGCGTCGGCCGGTACGGTGGCGACTGGAAGCTGGCACTCGTCGGCGGCGGCTCGTTATCGATGTTGTTCCGTTACCAGGCCTATGAGCCGCTGGTTCGTTACAATACCGACTGGTCCGGCGTAACCCTCAACGTGGCCGAGGCGTTCGACGCCAATGCCGACGCCACCCAGTATACGATCCGCCTGCGCAAGGGCATGAAGTGGTCGGACGGACATCCCTACACGACAGCCGATGTGAAATTCTGGTACGACACTATACTGACCGACAAGCGCGTTGCCGTCAGCGGTCAGGGACATTGGAAAACCGAAGGCAAGCCGGCAAAACTCGAAATCGTCGACGAGCAGACCTTCAAGGTCATCTTCTCGAAACCGAACGGGCTGTTCCCGCTTCAGGTGGCCTGGTCGAACTGGGACCACACGACACGCTGCCCCAAGCATTACCTCGAACAGTTTCACGCCGACTACAACCCGAAGGCTGACGAACTTGCCCGGCACCGCGGCTTCCAGTCATGGATCGCGGCCTTCCAGTCCATGGCCGGCATGCAGGAAGACAACACCTTCTTCCTCAACTCCTCCAAAAAACCCTGCCTCACGGCCTGGATGTTCACGATCGCGCCTGGTGAAAACACCGAGCGCGCCGTGGCGGAACGCAATCCGTTCTACTGGAAAGTCGATACCGACGGAAATCAGCTGCCCTATCTCGACCGTGTCGTCTACCAACTGGTCGCCGACCCGCAGGTCCTGCTTTTGAAGGCCATGCAGGGCGAGATCGACATGATGGACCAGTATATCGGCACACCGAACAACAAGGCTGTTCTTTATGACGCCCGCCAGCAGGGCGATTACGATTTCTACACGCTGACATCGACCGAGGCCAACGTGATGAACTTCATGTTCAACCTCAATCATAGCGACCCGGTGAAACGTACGCTTTTCCGCAATCGGAATTTCCGCGCAGCGATGTCGACGGCGCTCGATCGACAGATCCTGATCGACGCGGTCCTTGTCGGCCAGGGTACGGCGGCCCAGCCCTCGATCAAGCCGGGAGATCCGCTTTACAACGAGAAACTGGCCACCCAGTTTACCGAATATGATGTAGACAAGGCCAATGCCATGCTCGACGAGATCATCCCCAAGAGGGATGGCCAGAACTTCCGCCTTGACGAACAGGGCCGCCGCGTCACCATCATCTTCGAAATCGACCAGGCACGGGCGATCTTTCTCGACCTCTTCCAGCTGGCCATACCGATGTTCCAGGCCGTCGGCATCGACGCGCAATTGCGCACGATGGACCGCTCCCTATGGGAAACGCGCGTACGGCAAGGCCGGGACTTTGATGCCACGGCGCATCAGTTCGGCGCCAATGGCGGCATAGCAGCAATGCTCGACCCCAGATATTATGCGCCGACCGACAGCAACGCGTTCTACGGACCGGCCTGGTCTCTCTGGTATGTCAATCCGACCCATGAGAATGCCGAGGAACCGCCGGAGGACACCAAGAAGCAACTGGCGCTCTACGACCAGTTGAAGACGAAGGCCGACCCGGCAGAACAGGCAGAGGTGATGAAACAGCTGCTCGCCGGCGCCGCCGAGACCTTCTATGCGTTCGGCATTTCCCTGCCGCCGGATGGCTACGGCATCGTCCGCAACAATCTGAAGAATGTGACGAAAACCATGCCGAACTCTTTCGGATGGCCGACACCTGCACCAACTATGCCGGAACAGTTCTACAAGACCTGACCTCCCGCGCGACGCATCGGACCGGTGTATGCCGTCACACAAGACGGCGGGTGCCGGACCGAGCGTCGCATCAAAGCCGGCGGACCGCCGTCGCACCCACAGAAGCTCAGTTTTTACCTCCGTTCGGCGTCACGGGCGCGAACGGCGACGTTCGACCATGTCCGATATTCACGTGAAAGGATGCCTTGATGCTCTCCAGCGAATTCCAGTTTCCCTATGGCGCCGTCTACTTCCGCAAATCGAATCCGCCGACGGAACATTGGGAAAAAGACTACGCGACCGCCCGAGAAGACGGCCTGAATGTTTTCCGCCACTGGTTCATGTGGAGCGCCATCGAGGTGGCTCCGGGTGTTTATGACTGGGACGACTACGATCGCCAGCTTGATCTCGCGGCGAAAAACGGAATGAAGACCATCATCGCCGAACTGGTCCAGTCCATGCCGGACTGGGCCATGCGCAAATATCCCGATGCCGTTCAATTGACCGCCGACGGTCGAAAGATGACGTTGAACATGGGGGTTTCCACTGCCACCGGCGGTTTCGCCAAGAATGGCGGCGGCGGCCTGACGCTCAACTGCCCCGAAGTTCGAGAAGTCGCCGGCAAATTCCTGACCGCCCTTGCCAATCGCTACAAGGATCACCCGGCGATCCTTGGCTACGATATCTGGAACGAATGCAATTATGCCGAGGACCTCGACTACAGTGAGTATTCCAGGGCCGCATTCCGGATCTGGCTGAGAGAAAAATACGGAGACCTGAAAGCGCTGGCGCAAGCATGGTACCGTTATAGCTACGCGGAATGGAACGACATCCAGCCCCCGGCACAGATAGCAGCCTATCCGGAATGCCTGGACTGGCTGCAGTTCAAACGGGACAATTTCTACGACCAGATGCAATGGCGCATTGACACGATCCGCGCCGTCGACAAAACCAACATGATCGCTGCACATGGCGTCTCCGGCGCCATTCCGGACATGGCTTCGCATGGCTGCGACGACTGGCTGGCAGCATCGAAAGTGGAACTCTACGGTTACACCTGGATCCAGGCGCGCAAGGGGACGGAACCCTGGAAGACCTGGTACGGCGTCGACATCAATCGCGCCGCTGCGCGTGGCAAACCATTCTGGCATGCGGAACGGCAGGCAGGCCCCTTGTGGCTGCAGCCGCAGGTGATCGGCCGCGACAAGGAGGACGGCCGTGTGGCCGAACCGGAAGACATCCGCATCTGGAGCATGATGTCCATGGCGGGCGGCGTGCGCGGCATGATGAACCTGCGCTTCAGGCCGCTTCTGGATGGCCCGTTGTTCGGCGCCTTCGGTGCCTACGGCATGGACGGCGCGCGCACGACGCGTTCGCAGATGCAGACCGATCTGGGCAGATGGGCCAATGACCCGGGACAGTCGGAACTCTGGAAGGCTCGACCGGTCCGTGGTGAAATCGGCATCCTCGTGGTGCGGGAAACCCAGGAATGGGACTACCTCCTCAACCATGACCGCAGGGAAAAGCCCTATCGCGAAGCCATGTGGGGCGCCTTCCGCGGCTTCCTCGAAGCCGGATGGCAACCCGACTGGGTCCATATCGATGACATCGACGCATACGACACGCTCTACTTCCCCTATCCGATCATGTTCACATCGCAGCAGGCGCAGGCTCTCGCAGCCTGGGTGAAAAAGGGCGGAACACTGGTTGCCGAAGCCTGCCCGGGTTATTTCGGAGATCGCGGCCGGGTTGGCCAGATGCAGCCGAACATGGGACTGGACGAGGTGTTTGGTGCACGCCAGGTGGAGGTCGAATTCATGCCAGATATCGGCGACCGGATCCGCATGGACTTCAGCGGCGCCCAGGTGCGCGGCGGCGGCTTCCTCCAGTCATACGAACCGACAACCGGCAGCGAGCTCGGGCGATTTTCCGACGGGAGGATTGCCATTGTCGAAAATCGCTACGGCCAGGGACGCACGCTTCTCGTCGGCAGCAATCCTTCGGTCGGTTATTTTCAGACGGATGGCGGCGAGAATGCATCCTATTTCGTCAACGTGATGACTTGGTGCGGGCTCGAAAGACATGTGACACTGTCCAATCCTGCCCTATTCGCCCGCCTTCACCTGAACGAGAGGAGCGGATATCTCTGGCTCGTCAATCCCACCCGCGAGGATCAGCAGACAGACATGCGGTTTGCCGGCATGCATGACCTGCAGCAAGGCAACCGCGTCTTGTGGCCGGTTTCCAAAACCGCGGAGTATGGCACACTGACGGTGCCGGCACGGGACGTCGTCATTCTGGAATTGACGGACAGCCGATGAAATCGGTACCGCCCCACGACAGACAGCCGGTCACGCCGACGGTTCGTCCAAGGTTACGAGCCGCGTCGTGGGGCGGAAGATCTGCGTTCGACGATATCGAGCACGACCCGCACGGAGCGGGCCGGCTCGTGCGGGCGGCGGGGACTGGCCACGCGCTCGAGCAGAAGCTGCAGCGCGGCCGCCCCCATGGCTTCACCGTTCACCCGAACCGTCGTCAGGGAAGGAGAAATCTGCCGGGCCGCCAGAAAATCCCCGAAACCGACAACCGTAAGATCCTCGGGTATCCTGTAACCGCGGGCCAGAAGAACGGAGACGACATTAAGCGCCAATCCGTCATGCGCGCAGAAGAATGCAGTCGGCAGACATCCCGCCGCGATCCTGCGCTGCAAAGCGTCGTCAAAGCCGTCCTCCGGCTCGAATTCGATCAGGTCGAGTTGCGCATTTTCGGCAATATCCATGACAGCACGCGCGCCATGATAGCGCTCGCGCCGGCCGCGATAGGACGGAAGATCGCAGACATAGGCGACATGGTGGTGACCGAGGTCCAAAAGATAATTCGCGACAGCACCCCCGGCTTCCCGGTCTGTTCCAAGCACGGTATCGATCTGCTGCAGCGGATCCGTCCAGCCGTGCTGCACGAACGGCACCTGCAGCTTCGCGACCGCCTCGATCATGGCATGATCGAAATGCCCGATCAGCAGCATGCCATCACAATTGCGCGCCAAAGCGATAAGCGCATCGACATCATGCGTCCAGCGCATCCGAACGCCAATGCCGAGGCGCTCGGCTTCCTTCTGAATGCCGCCCTGGATCCGCATATGCGTTTCGCCATTGACCTGGTCGAGATCGCAAAACGCTACCGCCACTTCCCGGGTGCGATTGCTCGGCATAGGCCTGCTGTATCCGAGGCTTGCCGCGAGAGCACAGATCCGACTGCGGGTTTCCTCGCTCACGCCGCTTTTGCCGGCGAGTGCACGCGACACCGCGTATTTCGACAATCCCATTTCGTCCGCAAGGGAACGAATGGTCACACGATCTGTCTCGGGCATACCTGCGCCTCCCCGCTACCGGTATAACAAGCTAACAAAAATCACATAAACATCAACATAACACTTTACCTAACAAAATGACGATGTCACGCTACACTGGCAATAACAAGCCATAACGAAACTTGAGCAAACGGAGGAGTTTATGTTCAAGTTGAATCGCCGGACCTTCTTGGCCGGCACATCGGCCGTTCTTGTCCTGCCGGCATTGCCGGCGCTTGCGGCCGAATACAGGGAGGCCGACGGCCTCAAGGAAAAAGTATCGTCTGGCGCCCTGCCCTCGGCGAAGGACCGGCTACCGGTCAACCCGCTGGTCATCAAACCGACGGAAAATGTGGGAACCTATGGCGGAGACTGGAATCTCGCGATCGTTGGAGGCGGTTCGCTTGGTCACCTGTTCCGGTATCAGGCCTATGAACCGCTCGTCCGCTACAATCCGGACTGGTCGGGTGTCACCCTGAATGTCGCCGAAGCCTTCGATGCCAACGAGGATGCGACGCAGTATACGATCCGTCTGCGCAAGGGCATGAAATGGTCCGACGGCGCGCCCTTCACCACGGCCGACATCAAGTTCTGGTATGACACGATCCTCACCGACAAGCGCGTCGCGGTGACTGGACAGGGACATTGGAAGACCGAAGGTAAGCCTGCAAAACTCGAGGTCATTGATGAGCAGACCTTCAAGGTAACATTTGCCAAGCCGAACGGCCTCTTCCCCCTGCAGATTGCATGGGCGGACACGGACCAGACAACACGCTGCCCCAAACATTATCTGGAACAGTTTCATATCGACTACAATCCCCAGGCTGACGATGCCGCCAAGGCGCGCGGTTTTCAAAGCTGGATCGCGGCGTTCCAATCCCTGTCAGGCCTTCAGGACGCCAACACCTTCTTCCTCAACTCATCGAAAAAGCCTGCCCTGACGGCATGGAATTTCTCGGTCGCGCCGGGGGAAAACACCGAGCGGGCCATTGCCGAGCGCAATCCGTTCTACTGGAAGGTGGACACGCAGGGCAATCAGCTGCCCTATATGGACCGTATCGTCTATCAGGTCGTTGCCGATCCTCAGGTCCTGCTTTTAAAGGCGATGCAGGGCGAAATCGACATGATGGACCAGTATATCGGCACGCCGAACAACAAGGCCGTTCTCTACGACGCACGCGAACAGGGCAATTTCGAATTTTATGCGCTGACTTCCACCGAAGCGAACGTCATGACGTTCATGCTGAACCTCAATCACAGCGATGAAACCAAACGTGCCCTTTTCCGCAACAAGGATTTTCGCGTTGCGCTTAGTCTCGCGCTGGATCGCCAGAGCCTTATCGATGCGGTTCTCGTCAGCCAGGGCACGCCGGGCCAACCATCCATCCGCGCGGACGATCCGCTCTACAACGAGCAGCTGGCGACACAGTTCATCGGTTACGACATCGAAAAAGCCAATGCCATGCTCGATGCCATCCTGCCCGAAAGAGACAGTCAGAACTTCCGGCTGGACGCCAGGGGCCGACGCCTTTCGATCATCTTCGAGATCGACCAGGCCCGCACGGCGTTTCTCGACTTCTTCCAGCTGGTCATTCCGATGTACCAGGCCGTGGGCATCGATGCCCAGATGCGCACGATGGACCGGTCACTCTGGGAAACCCGCATCCGCCAGGGGCGTGATTTCGATGCCACGGTGCACCAGTTCGGCGCCAGCGGCGGCATCGGTGCCATGCTCGATCCCCGGTACTACCTCCCATCGGACAGCAACGCGTTTTACGCGCCCGCATGGTCGCTCTGGTACACGGACCCCTCCAATCCACGCGCAGAAGAGCCGCCGGAAGAAACGAAAAGGCAGTTCGCCCTCTATGACAAGCTGAAAAGCATGGGCGATGCGGCAGGCCAGCAGGAGATCATGAAGGAGATCATCCAGGGCGCCGCCGACAACTTCTATGTCTTCGGCGTGTCGCTCCCGCCCGACGGATACGGCATCGTCAAGAACAACATGAAGAACGTTTCGATGACCATGCCGAATTCCTGGCCATGGCCGACACCCGGTCCGACGCGGCCGGAGCAGTTCTACAAGGTCTGACCATACGCATATGCATGCGCCATGGGGTGCCGGCAACACTGCCGGCCTCGAGAGCTACTCCTATGACAACAAGTGGATGATGAGATGCTTGAAGCAAGACGCCAGAATGTCGATACGCTGAGAACGCCTGAATGGTACAAGACGGCAACGCGCTGGTCGCAGCTGACCTTCGTCGAAGACGATCCGGAACGTTATGACCCGGCCTTCTGGATCGATGTTTTCAAGCGAACGAAATCCAATGCGGTCTGCCTGAGCGCCGGCGGTTACATCGCCTTCTATCCCAGCGACATCCCCTACCATTACGTTTCCAAATATCTCGGCGACAAGGATATTTTCGGCGCGCTCGTCGATGCTGCCCGCCGGCTCGACATGCATGTGATGGCACGCGTCGATCCGCATGCCATTCATGACGATGCAGCGCAGGCTCATCCCGAATGGGTGATGATCAACGCCGATGGCACACCGCGTCGCCACTGGGCCTATCCAGATATCTGGATCACCAATGCCTACGGTTCCTACAACACCGAATTCATGCCGGAAGTGGTCAAGGAAATCGTCCGCAAATACGATATCGATGCGATCTTTGCCAATCGCTGGCAGGGGCATGGTGTCGACTATAGCGAGGATAGCGCACGTCGTTTCAAGGACATGTTCGGCCACGACCTGCCGAAACAGGCAAATGCTGATGACCCGGCCTGGCAGGCCTGGCTGCAATGGCGCCGCCGTGTCCTCACCGACATGATCGCCCAGTGGGATGACACCGTGAAAGCAATCCGCCCGCATGCCAGCTTCATCCCCAACATGGCCGGCTCCTCGCTGATGGAGTTCGACCTTTCGGTGATCCGCAAACATTGCCCTTTCCTGGTTGTCGACCATCAGGGCCGCAAAGGTTTGGAACTCGGCTGGTCCGCAGGACGCAACGGCAAACGTATCCGCGCCACTTTCCCGGATCGTCCGGTGGTTCTGATCACCTCGATCGGCCCGGAAGAGGAATATCGCTGGAAGGATGCCGTCACCACCCCGGAAGAGATGCAGCTGTGGATGAACGACGGCACGGCGCATGGGCTTTATGCCTGGTACACGAAGTTCAACGGTGTGGTGCCCGACAAGCGCTGGGTCGATCCGGTGATCGATTCCTTCCACCTCCAGGCTGCGGTCGAGCCGGTTCTCGAGGCAACGGTCCCCACGGCCGAGATCGCGGTGATCGATCCCTCGACCACATTGCGACACTGGGCGCCGGAAGAACGGGGCAGTGCCGAAAAGCATGATCTCGGTTTTTATCATGCACTCGTGGAAGCCCGCATTCCGTTCGAACTCGTTTCCGATCAGGTTCTCACGCCCGAAAATCTCGACCGGTTCAAGGTTCTGGTGCTCGCCAATGCCACCTGCCTTTCCGATGCCCAGGTTGATGCCATCCGCGCCTATGTCGAACGCGGCGGCAGCGTGGTCGGCTCCTACGAGAGCTCGCTGAAGGACGAGAACGGCAAGAAGCGCTCCGATTTCGGCCTTTCCGACGTGTTCGGCGCCAGCTTCGTTTCCGGCCCGCGCGGCATCGTCAAGAACACCTATGTTTCCCTCTCGGGCGACCATCCGGTCAATGCCGGGTTCGACGGGGCGGAACGCATCATGGGCGGCACGCGCCTCATCCATATCGACGCGGCCAATGACGCCCGCACGCCGTTCCTCTATATTCCGGATTTCCCCGACCTTCCCATGGAAGAAGTCTATCCGCGTGAAGAGCCGCAGGGTGCCGCCGTGATCGCCCGCGAAACCGGAAAGGGCGGCCGCTCCGTCTACATTCCATGGAATATCGGCGAAATCTTCTGGGAGGTGCTGGCAGCCGATCATGGCAGGCTGATTGCCAATTCGGTGCTCTGGGCGCTCGGCAAGGCACCACGCGTCACCGTCACCGGACCCGGCATTATCGATCTGGCCATTCGCGACAATGCCGGCTCCACAGCGGTGAGCATGTTCAACCTCAACAATCCGATGATGATGAAGGGGCCGATCCGCGACAATTATCCGCTCCCGGCCCAGACCGTCTCCATCGAAATCCCGCAGGGCAAGTCGCTGGAGAAGGCGTGGCTCACCGTTGCGGACAGGGCTGCATCCTTCACCATCAAGGACGGACGGGCCGAATGCACCGTGCCTGCCATCGATCGGCTCGAGGTTCTGCATGTAAGCTGGAAAGCATGATCCATGGGGTTCGCCCTTCAGCCTTGGAGGAGGCCGAAGGGCGTGACCTGAAGAGAAAATTCCGTGGGAGGAGAATTTGCGATGCTCGGATATATCGGCAAGCGCCTACTCTACATGATCCCGACCCTGTTCGGCATGTCCCTGATTTCATTCATGATCATTCAGCTGCCGCCGGGTGATTACCTGACCTCGATGATCGCCACCATGAGCGAAAGCGGCCAGGCGGTCGATCCGGCTCAGATCCAGCGGCTGAAGGAGATCTACGGTTTCGACGATCCGTTCTACATCCAGTACCTGAAGTGGATGTGGGGCATTGTCAGCCGTGGCGACTTCGGCTGGTCCTTCGAATGGAACCAGCCGGTATCCGGCCTGATCTGGAACCGCATGGGCTCGACACTGGTGATCTCGCTTCTGAGCCTGATTTTCGTCTGGGCCGTGGCGCTGCCGATCGGCATCTATTCGGCCGTTCGCCGCGGTTCGTTCGGTGATCACGTCTTCACCTTCCTCGGCTTCATCGGCCTTGCCGTTCCCAACTTCATCCTTGCCCTGACCCTGATGTATGTCGCCTATCGGTATCTGGGGCAAAGCGTCGGCGGGCTCAACTCACCGGAATATGCCGAAGCACCCTGGTCATTGGCCAAGCTCGGCGATTTCATGATGCATCTGTGGATCCCGATCATCATTATCGGGGCATCCGGCACCGCGGCAATGATCCGCATCCTGCGGGCAAACCTCACCGACGAGCTGCACAAACCCTATGTGATAACGGCGCGCGCCAAGGGCCTGCCGGAATACAAGGTGATCCTGAAATATCCGGTGCGGATCGCGCTCAATCCATTCGTCTCGGCAATCGGCTGGGTGCTGCCGCATCTGGTTTCGGGTGTCACCATCATCGCGATCGTGTTGAACCTGCCGACCGCCGGCCCGCTCCTGTTCCGGGCACTGGTCTCCCAGGACATGTATCTCGCCGGCAGTTTCATCCTGCTGCTATCGGCACTGACACTCGTCGGGGTTCTGCTCTCCGACCTGCTGCTGGCGCTTCTCGATCCGCGCATCCGGTTCAACTGAGGAGGTTATCATGAACGCGAACGATCAGATAACGCTCAGCCCGACGGCTTCGAACATCGATGGTCCGGCCATCAGCCCGCTGAAGAAGGGGGCGACCGTATCCACGGCGGCCATTGGCCCATGGCGTCTCATCTACGGCAAGCTCATTCGCCAGAAGGTCGCCATGCTGGCCGGCGCCATCATCCTGTTCCTGTATTTCATAGCTCTCTTCGCGGAGTTCCTGGCACCTGCCCTGCCCGCCACCTCGAAGCCGCAATATACCTATGCGCCGCCGCAGGGGATTTCCCTGTTCACGACCAAACCCGATGGCAGCAGCGAATTTCAGCTGCACGTCAAGGGTTACAAGGTGGAGATCGACAAGATCGCGCTGCGTCGATCCTTTGTCGTCGATGAGAACAAGATCATCCCGATTGGTCTCTTCGTCAAAGGCCCTGCCTACAAGCTCTGGGGCCTGATCCCCATGGACCGGCACCTGATCGGCCCCTACAATCTCAATGATCCCATGTATCTGCTCGGCACCGACCGTCTCGGCCGCGACGTGTTCTCGCGCCTCGTCTACGGAACACGCGTGTCCATGTCGATCGGCCTTATCGGGGTCGCCGTCTCGCTGGTTCTTGGTGTGGTGATCGGGTCGATTTCGGGCTTTTATGGCGGCTGGGTCGATACAGCCATCCAGCGCGTGATCGAAATCATCAGCGCCATGCCGACGATCCCGCTATGGCTGGGCCTGGCTGCGGCGATCCCGCTGACATGGTCGCCGGTGAATGTCTATCTGGTGATAACAGTCATCGTCTCGTTGCTGGGGTGGACCTCTCTTGCTCGAGAGGTGCGAGGGCGGTTTCTATCCCTGCGCGGAGAGGATTTCGTCACGGCGGCGAAGCTCGATGGATCCAGCGAAATGCGTCTGATCTTCCGCCATATCCTGCCATCGCTGACCAGTCACATCCTTGCCGTAGTGACGCTGGCGGTACCGACGATGATCGTGGCGGAAACCTCGCTTTCCTTCCTCGGCATCGGCCTGAAACCGCCGGTGGTCAGCTGGGGTGTGCTTTTGCAGGATGCCCAGAACATCCGCACGGTCGCAACCGCACCATGGCTGTTGATCTGGCCCTCGCTTGCCGTGGTTCTTGCCGTCCTTTCCTTCAACTTCTTCGGGGATGGCCTGCGCGATGCCGCCGATCCCTACGACAATTGAGGAGACGTCCATGACTGATCTTTCCCCAGACGTCGTGCTTTCGGTTGAAAACCTGTCAATCGACTTCACCTTGCGCACGCACATCCTGCACGCCGTGCAGAACGTGAATTTCCAGCTCAAGCGCGGCAAGACGCTCTGCCTTGTCGGCGAAAGCGGATCCGGCAAGAGCGTGACGGCCCGCACGCTCCTGCAGATCGTCGACAAGCCCGGCCGTATCGTCGATGGCAGCATCCTGTTGCGCAACGGCACCAAGGTCACCGACATAACCAAGCTTGCGCCGACCGGCGCCGCCATGCGTGCAATTCGCGGCAAGCGGATCGGCCTGATTTTCCAGGAGCCGATGAGTTCGCTGTCACCGGTACACACGATCGGGTCACAGATCATCGAGGCAATCCGTCTGCACAGCGATCTCGACAAGAAGGCGGCGCGCGCCCGAATGGTCGAACTCCTGAGCCAGGTGGAAATCCCCGACCCGGACACGATGGCGGACCGATACACGTTCGAGTTCTCGGGCGGCATGCGTCAGCGCGCGATGATCGCCATGGCACTGGCCTCGAACCCGGACATCCTGATCGCGGACGAGCCGACAACCGCGCTGGACGTGACGACACAGGCGGAGATCCTCGATCTCATCAAGCGCCTGCAGGTCGAACGCGGCATGGCAATGCTGCTGATAACCCACGACATGGGCGTCGTCGCCGAAGTGGCGGATGAGGTTGCGGTCATGCGTTTCGGGCGCGTGGTCGAGACGGGAGCGGTCGACAAGATCTTCCACGACGCGGAACACTCCTATACGCGCCAGTTGCTTGCCTCGACCGTCAAGCTGACGAGCCATGTCAAGGCGGCGGATTCCACGGCCGCGCTGTCGGCAAACGCGCCTGAACCGGTCCTGTCCGTTCGCAACGTGAGCAAGGTGTTCGGCTGGAACAACGGAGCCAAGGCGCTGCGTGCCGTCGATAATGCCAGTTTCGACCTTTATCCGGGCGAAAATCTCGGAATTGTCGGGGAAAGCGGATCCGGCAAGACAACGCTCGGGCGGCTGATCCTGCGGATCACCGAGCCGACCGAAGGAAAGGTGGTCTATCGTCGCGAACCCGGCAGTGAAGTCGATGTCACCAGGCTCGACAAGCACGGGCTGCGGGCCTTCCATCGCGACGCTCGCCTTGTGTTTCAGGATCCATTCGCGTCGCTCAATCCGCGCATGACCGTCAAGGAGGTCATCGGCGATCCGCTGATCGTCAACGGCCTGGCAAAAGGCAAGGCGCTCGAGGAACGGGTGGCCGAACTGATGCGTCTTGTCGGGCTCGATCCATTGGGCATGGAGCGTTACCCGCACGCGTTTTCCGGCGGCCAGCGGCAGCGTATCTGCATTGCGCGGGCGCTGGCGCTCGACCCGAAGATCATCATCGCGGACGAGGCAACGGCCGCACTCGACGTGTCGATCCGCAGCCAGATCCTCGACCTTCTGCTGGACCTGCGCCAGAGGCTGAACCTCAGCTTCATCTTCATTTCGCACGACATCTCGGTCGTGCGGTATTTCTGCGACCGGGTGGCGGTCATGCACAAGGGCAGGATCGTCGAACTGGGCGAGGCCGAGCAGATCTGCACGGCGCCAAAGGAGGCCTATACCAAAAGCCTCATCTCTGCCGTCCCCAATCCGGACCCACGCGACAAGCGACTGATGCACCGCCACCGCTTTGTCGCGCCGGCGATCGAACCAGCGCATGTCTAAGGAGGTTATATTGACAAAATTTTCCGCCAATCTTTCGTTTCTTTACCAGGAACTGCCCTTTCTCGATCGTTTTGCTGCAGCGGCAAAAGACGGTTTTGGCGCGGTCGAATATCTGGGGCCCTATTCCGAACCGAAGGAAAAGATCGCAGAGGTCCTGAAAGACACTGGCCTCGAGCAGGCGCTGTTCAATGTTCCTTCCGGCGACTGGGCCGGTGGTGAGCGGGGCCTTGCCTGCCTACGCGATCGCATCGACGAGTTTCGCAAGGGCGTCTCCCTGGCTCTGGATTATGCCGGTGCGCTGGGCTGCACGAGGATCAACGTATTGTCGGGCATAGCGCCCGCCGGCGTCGATCGCGCGACATTGGAAAACGTGCTGGTAGACAACCTGAAATACGCAGCGCCGCTTTTTGCGGATGCCGGCATCAGGCTTCTGATCGAACCGATCAACCTGCGCGACATTCCCGGCTTCTTCGTTTCGACAACGGATGATGCCGAACGACTGCTGGAAAAGGTCGGCTCGGACAATCTCTACATCCAGTATGATTTTTATCACATGCAGATCATGCAGGGCGACCTGATCCCCACCTTCACCCGGCTGCAGGACAGGATTGCCCATGTGCAGATTGCCGACAATCCCGGCCGCAACGAACCCGGCACGGGAGAGATCCATTATCCCTTCATTTTCAGAGAGCTCGACCGGCTCGGCTATGACGGCTGGATAGGCTGCGAATACAAACCACGCACGACGACGACCGACGGGCTCGGCTGGATGAAGGCTTGAACCCGCCTTACCTCGACAACAGTATCAAGATCGGATTTGACATGAATATCGGTTTCATCGGACTGGGCGTCATGGGACGCCCGATGGCGGAAAATCTCATTGCCGCCGGACACAGGCTCACGCTCAGCCGCGTGAAGGAAAGCGCACAATATCTCGTCGATGAGGGAGGCGTCGCGGCATCATCCGCAAAAGCTGTCGCGGAAGCCTCCGACGTCATCATCCTGATGCTGCCGGACACACCGGATGTGGCCCAGGTCCTGTTTGGCGAAAATGGTGTCGTATCAGGCCTGTCGAAAGGCAAGCTGGTGATCGACATGAGTTCGATCTCTCCCGTCGCGACCAAGGAATTTGCGCAGAAGATCGCGGCGCTCGGCTGCGATTATCTCGACGCACCGGTCTCGGGCGGCGAGGTTGGCGCCAAGGCGGCATCATTGACGATCATGGTCGGCGGCAAGGACACAGCATTCAAACGCGCCCGGCCGCTGTTCGATGTGATGGGAAAGAACATCACGCTGGTCGGCGGCGTCGGTGATGGCCAGACGGCCAAGATCGCCAACCAGATCATCGTCGGCCTGACGATCGAAGCCGTATCGGAAGCCCTGTTGTTCGCCAAGCGGGCCGGTGCCGACCCAGCGAAGGTGCGGGCGGCCCTGATGGGCGGCTTTGCCGCCTCGCGCATTCTGGAAGTCCACGGGGAACGCATGGTCAAGGGCACCTTCGACCCGGGTTTCCGCATCCGCCTGCACCGCAAGGACATGACGCTTGCCGTGGATTCGGCACGCACCCTTGACCTCTCCCTGCCCAATACAGCCGCGACACAGCAACTGATGAATGCCGCGATTGCGTGTGGAGACGGCGACCGCGATCACTCCGCCCTCATCCGCACGCTGGAGAGATTGTCGGGCGGCTGACTTTTCCCTGAAACACGGAAATGACCCTCGGCGTGCGTTTGCGTGGATTTTTTGCGCGCGCCGTTGGGGGTCTATGGAGGAACACAGATGGATAGACGTTCCTTTCTGCGGGACCTGTTTTTCGCCGCGGTCAAGGCAGCCGACCCGCGTGCCGGCCTCATTCGGCACCTGCCTGCCGCACCGAAGGGCAGGACAGTGGTCATCGGTGCAGGCAAGGGCGCGGCGCAAATGGCCAGAGCTCTGGAAGATCTCTGGGATGCGCCGCTGTCCGGCGCCGTTGTCACCCGATACGGTTATGGTTGCGAGACGCGCCATATCGACATCATCGAAGCGGCCCACCCGGTACCGGATGAAGCCGGCATCAAGGCCGCTCGAAGGCTTGTGTCCGAGATCGAACACCTTTCAGCCGATGATCTTGTCATCGCATTGATCTGCGGAGGTGGTTCCGCGCTTTTGCCGGCACCACCGGAAGGTTTCACGCTCGCAGACGAAATAGCCCTCAATGAACAGCTTCTGGCATGCGGCGCGCCCATCTCCGCCATGAATACCGTACGCAAGCATTTCTCCACGATCAAAGGCGGGCGCCTCGCCGCGCAAACCAGAGCCAAGGTCGTGTCACTGATCGTCTCGGACATTCCAGGAGACAATCCCGCGCATGTCGCTTCGGGACCAACCGTGCCGGACGGCAGCACGCGCGACGATGCCATCGCGATCATCGATCGATATCGGCTGAAACTGCCGCAGGCCGTTCTTGCGCATTTTAACTCGGCACAAGCCGACGCCCCGCTGCCGGGCGATCCGGTTTTCACGGGCCATGAGCATCGGATTATCGCGTCTGCGGGCCTGTCGCTGGAGACGGCCGCCCGGACGGCGCGGGATCGCGACATCGACGCCGTCATCTTGTCCGACAGCATCGAAGGCGAAGCACGCGATGTCGCATCTGTTCACGCAGCCATTGCCCGCGAGGTTCAGGCCAGAGACCGGCCATTCTCCAAACCCGTTGTCATCCTCTCCGGTGGAGAGACGACCGTGACGTTGCGCGGAGAACCCGGCAGAGGTGGACGAAACGGTGAATTTGCGCTCGCCTTTGCGCTCGCGATCGATGGTACCGAGGATGTCGTTTGCCTGGCTGCCGATACGGACGGAATTGATGGATCGGAAACCAATGCCGGCGCATTCGCCGACGACTCATCGATCCGTCGCCTCAACGAACAGCGGCTGGATGCAAGGCAAATCTTGAACATGAACGATAGCCACGCGGCCTTTTCAGCCCTCGGAGATCTGTTCGAGACGGGGCCGACCGGCACCAATGTCAATGATTTTCGCGCGATCTTCGTGGGCCGGCAGGGCTCTTGAGACTGGTCGTGCGCACGCCGTCTAGCAAAAAATGCAACAAGGGAGGAACTCATGGATAACGCAGCAAACAAACCCATGGCGCGATCATCGGCCGACGGTGACGCAAAGGGCTGGTGGATTGACGAGCCCATTCGCATGGCCCTGTTTCTCTACAATCAATACGAGGCTCCGGTCGACACGGATGCCTTTGTCGAAAAACTGGTCGATATCGATGCCAATGCCGTTGTCCTGCCGACCGGCGGCGTTGCCGCGTTTTATCCGACGGAGGTCGATCATCACGTTCGGGCCCCCTCCCTGCCGCCGGGTCGGGACATCGTCGGCGAGATCGTCGAAAAAGCACATGCGCGCGGCATCTATGTCGTTGCCCGGTTCGAATGGACGGTAAACCAGGATCAATCCATTCTTGCAGCACATCCCGACTGGGTGCAGCGGGACCGGCATGGCAACTCGCCGCTCTGGAACGACACGCATGTCATGTGTATCAACGGCGGATACATGCAGGAGCATATCTTCAAGATCATGGATGAGGCGCTGACCCGCTATCCATTCGACGGGATCTTCTTCAACTATGGCGGCGGTCAACGCAACGCCTTCGGCCCCTGCCAGTGCGACAATTGCAAACGTCTCTATGCGGCGAAATATAGTTCCGACCTGCCGCTGCAACCCGATGCGCAATATATTGCCTTCATGGATGATTGCGCCGGCGACCTCGCCACAAGGATCCGCAGTTTCGTCAAGGATCGAAATCCGGCGATCAACTTCATGGTCGGCAAATCGGCGGATTCCACCAATTCGGAAACCCATGGTGCACCCATCGCCGAGGCGCACGCATTCTGGCTTTATGATGCAAGCGAAACCGTCAACCGAGCACGTGCCGCCTTCCCGGATCGCATGCCGTTCAACAATGATTCCGCGTTTTTCGATGGGCGCTGGCGTTATGTGCACCGTTCCGCCGCGGAAGGCGAGATCCGTGCCTATCAGAACATGGCGAACGGCGCCGGGCCCTATCTCTTCGTCAACGGCAACCATGAACAGCACGATTTGAACGGTGAAAGGGGCGCGAAACCCGCTTTCAGGTTCCATCGCAAACATCAGCACCTTTATGTCAGGCAGACGAATGCCGCCCGCGTGCTGCTGCTGGATGGCGCACGGACGTCATTTGCGGGCAGACTGTTTCGTTTTGGCGAAATGCGCAAGCCGGATGCGACAACGCCGGGCAATGGCGGATTTGGATATCGCGACAGCGATGAGCTCGGGAGCGGAAATGAAAACGCACACCTTGCCATGTCCGGATTTTTCCGGTTGCTGACCGAAAATCACATACCCTTCGTGCTGTCGAACGACCTGACCTGGATAGATGACGATCCCGGGCGCTACGACCTTGTCATCGCGCCGAACGGGGCGCCTGCCGCGCTCGACGGTTATCTGCGCAAGGGCGGACGGGTTCTTGCGGCCGGTGTGACCAAACCCGATCTCGATCTGCCGCGCACGATCCGCAAATGGGATCGCAAGGAGACACTGGCCTCCTATTGGCGGGTCCGGGACGGCGGTTTGTTCCCATCCCTGTCTGGCACCGACCTTCTCTTCGTCTACAGTGATTTCCTTGAGCTCGAAACAGGCGGGCAATCAGCCCTGACCCTTGTTCCGCGTACCAAGGTCAATCCCATGGAGATGGTCGGCGAAGGCATGCACGACACCGACCTGGCCGGTCTCTACCTGAACCGCTACGGGGACGGAGAGCTTGCCTACCTTCCTTGGGATATCGGCGAACTTTATTACCGCGCCGGCGCGCCCTCTCATTCGGCATTGTTCAATGATCTTATCGACCACCTTCTGCCGAAAGGCCGGCAGATCTGGACAAATGCACACCCGATGGTGCAGGTCACGCTTCAGCAGCAGCGACAATCAGGCAGGACGCTGGTGCATCTTGTAAACCTGTCCGGCGCTTCGCAGGTTTCGTATCATCCGGCGATCCCGATGGCGGCAATACAGATTGAGGTTGAGGGACAATTCAGTATCGCCCGAGCAGCCACCAGTGGCCGGGAGCTGCCGCTCGCCAGGAAAGGCGGCTACACTAGCGTGACCCTGCCGGTCCTTGATACCTACGACGTCATCGTCTTCCAGTGACGTGCAACTTTCAGTGCAGGCGGCAAAGACTTGCTGCCTGCACTGAAAATGTATGATTGGGCTCAGGACGACAATATTGTTTTATCAGTGATACCTTTAAATCGGCTCTAACCTCTTGAACGGATCGGAACCTTCGACCCGCGTTGGTTCGCTAAGCGATTGAAAACCATAACGCTTCATCTAAGCGGAACCAATCAGAGCTATGGGGCGCGATCAACACCTTGACGCGGCCGTGCATCGGTTAGCCGGGGGATGATCGGACCTCGACCACGTCCGGTCCGCCTACACGGCGTTTGGTTACTCTCTCCGGCTAAAATCCAAAACTATTCCAAAACGGAATGAGCGATTTCATTTTTGCATTGGACGCTTACGCACTTTCTCGCACATGATGCTCAAAATATAGCGCTGATAAAAATTTAAGCAGAAATGCTATTTTTCTCCTTGTCATGATTGGCTAGCTATGACGACAGACGGTGACAGCAAGAAGCGTGTTTTCGAGTTCAACGTGGGGGGCGGCCATGTTCTCAATGTCGAGGACTACGGAGACCGCACGAGGACTCCGGTCATCTTGCTTCATGGCGGGCCCGGCGCCGGCATATCCCGCGGGCAGATCGAGAGTTTCGATCTTTCGGCATTTCGCGTCATCACGTTCGACCAGCGCGGCGCGGGCAAATCCGCGCCGCATGCGAGCATCGAGGGCAACACGACCTCGGCGTTGATCGGCGACATCGAATCCCTCCGTGAGCACCTCGGCATCGATCACTGGCTCGTTGCCGGCGGTTCCTGGGGCAGCTGTCTGGCGCTCGCCTACGGGCAGGCGCATCCGGAGCGCTGCCTCGGCTTTCGTCTCCACGGCATCTTCCTGGCAGGGCCGGAAGACATCGACTGGTGGTTCAACGGCGTGCGTGCGATCTTTCCGGATCAGTGGGAAGAGTTCGCCGCCTTTATTCCCGATGAGGAACGCCACGATCTTCTGTCCGCCTATTACAGAAGGCTGACATGCGGCAACGCCCAGACGGAGGTGGCCGCGGCGCTGAGTTTGCGGGAATTCTCCGCCAAGACCCAGACTTTCCTTCCCGACCCTGCCCATGTGGCGACCCTGCTTGACCCGAAGTCAGCGCTTTCCGTGGCACGGTTGTTTACCCACTACTGCATAAACAGCGCCTTTCTGGCGCCCGGCCAGCTGCTCGCCGGTATCGACCGGATACGCCATCTGCCCTGCCAGATCGTCAATGGTCGGTATGACACCGTAACGCCGATGCTGTCGGCATGGCGACTGCACCGGGCATGGCCCGAAGCGGGCTTCACGATCGTCACGGAAGCCAATCACCAGTCCACCAAGGGCGCGATGTTCGAGGAACTTATTGCTGCGGGCGAAAGGCTTCGCCATCAGTTGCGCCCCACCGAGCAGGCTATGATGGAGCATGGCGCATGACGGAGAAAACGTTCTGGGCCGCGGCTATCGAACCGTACCTCGAAGTCCGCGCCGTCAAGGCGCCGGCGGTTTCGCCGGACGGTGCATGGCTTGCCTATCTTTCCGACGAAACCGGCTTCAACCAACTTTACGTCAGGCCCCTGAGTGCGACGGGAAATGTCGGGACAGCGCGACAGCTGACCCACATGCCGGAACCGGTCGGCGCTTTCGCTTTCAACCCGAAGCGAGCCGGAATTCTCTTCACCATGGATTGCGGCGGCGACGAGCGCCATCAACTGTGGCTGCTGCCGGATCTCGACTCCCCGCCCCTGCCCCTGACAAAGGCGCCGACCGTCGTGCATCTGTGGGGCGCATGGTCGCCGGACGGCAAGCGCATAGCCTACGCCTCGAACGCCCGTTCGCCCCATGACATGGCTGTGCATGTCATGGACGTCGAGACCGGCGAATTCTCGACCGTGCTCAGTGGCCGTGGCATGCGCGAAGTGCTGGCCTTTTTCCCCGACGGGAAATCGCTTCTGGTGCGCGAATCTGTCCGTTCCGGCAATGACCAGGATATCTATCGCCTCGAGATCGACACGGGTGCCCTCTCCCCGCTAATGCCGCATGAAGGCAAGGCGCGTTATCTCGCCGCCCGGCTTTTCAAGGATGGCAGCGGCGGTGTGGCCGTCTGCGACCAGGACAGCGATTTCATGGCAATCCGCAGGTTTGCGGCGGAGGGCGGCAGCGCGGCGCCGGTGGTGGAGCTTCCCAACCGCAATGCCGAGGCGCTGGCGCTGGCGCCCGATCAGACCCGTATTGCGTTTCTCGCAAACGAAGATGGCTGGAGCCGCATCGGCATCGTCGAGCGCGACGGCAGCGGTCTCACCTCTTTCGAGGGGCAACCATCCGGCGTGATCGGCTCGATCGCCTTCACGCCGGATGGCAGCTCGCTGATCTTTCCGCTGGAGAGCGCATCGAGACCGCCGGCAATCTGGAGGCTCGACCTTGGAACCGGTCGCTTCGAGGAACTGGTGAGCGCGGATGCGAGGGGGCTCGATATCTCGGGCTTTGTCGATCCGGTGATCGCGCATTTCGAAAGCTTTGACGGCCTCGCCATACCGGCCTGCATCTACACGCCGGCATCTCCGCCGCCGGCCGGAGGCTATCCCGTACTGTTCATCGTGCATGGCGGGCCGGAAATGCAGTGGCGACCGGATTTTCGCACCGACGTCCAGTTCCTGCTGAGCCAGGGGGTGATGGTCGTGGCGCCCAATGTGCGCGGCAGCACGGGCTATGGCCGCACATTCCATCAGCTCGACGACCGCGAGAAGCGGATGGATTCGGTGGCCGACCTGACGGCAATCCGGCTGGCGGTCGGCGCCCGCGATGACGTGGACGCCAACCGTATCGGCGTGTTCGGCCGCTCCTATGGCGGCTTTATGGTTCTGTCCGCGCTGACGGAGGATCCCGAGCTTTGGTCGCTCGGCGTCGATTTCTACGGTGTCGGCAACTTTCTGACCCATCTGCTGGCGACCGGCCCCTGGGGGCGGCAGCAGCGTGCCGCCGAATATGGCGAGCCGGCGGTAATGCGGGAAGCGCTTGAACGGTTCTCGCCGATCAACCGTATAGCCCGCATGAAGGCGCCGGTCCTCATCGTGCATGCAAACCGTGATCCGCGCGTACCGATGGGCCAGAGCGAGGACGTCTATTCCTGCCTGAGCGGCCTCGGCCACGACTGTGAGTATCTGCGGATCGACCATGAGGGGCATGGGTTCGCCCGACGCGAAAACCGCGTGAAGGTGTTTTCCACCTTCGCCCGCTTCCTCGAAAAACATCTTTGACAGCAAGTCTTATTGGAGAGTTTAGACATGCAGAACAGTGAGCCGATCTGGGATCTCGTCGATGAGCACAGGGCGGAGTTCGAAGCCCTGAGCGACCGCGTCTGGGGCATGCCGGAAATCGCCTACACCGAGTATGCCTCGGTTGCCGAACATGCCGCGATGCTGCGCCAGCAGGGATTTCGCGTCACCGATAACGTGGCGGGCATTCCGACGGCCGTCATGGGTGAAGCCGGCGAAGGCGGGCCGATCATCGCGATCCTCGGCGAGTACGACGCGCTGCCGGGTCTGAGCCAAGAAGCGGGAATTGCCGAGCCGAAGCCGATGCCCGGCACCGGCCACGGCCATGGCTGCGGTCACAACCTGCTCGGTTCCGCCGCGATGCTTGCCGCAACCGCGATCAAGGACTGGCTGGAAAAGACCGGCAAGCCGGGCCGCGTGCGTTACTACGGCTGCCCGGCCGAAGAAGGCGGCGCGGCGAAATCCTTCATGGCGCGCGAAGGCGCCTTCGACGGCGTCGATGCGGCGATCACCTGGCATCCGGGCGCCTTCACGGAAGTTGCCCGTGCTCAGTCGCTCGCCAACACCCGCATGGATTTCAAGTTCACCGGTCGCGCCTCGCATGCCGCCGCCGCCCCGCATCTCGGCCGCTCCGCGCTCGATGCCGTCGAACTGATGAATGTCGGCGTCAACTATCTGCGCGAGCACGTGCCGGATTCCAGCCGCATCCACTATGCCATGCTGGATTCCGGCGGTATCGCGCCGAATGTCGTGCAGGCCAAGTCGGCCGTGCGTTACGCGATCCGCTCGCGTGACCTGAAGGGGATGCTGGACCTCAACGAGCGGGTCAAGCAGGTAGCGCTCGGTGCTGCCATGATGACCGGCACCACGGTCGATATCTCGATTATGAGCGCCGTCTCCAATCTTCTCGCCAACAGGCCGCTGGAAGAGGCGATGCAGCGCAATCTGGAGCGTCTAGGTCCGGTGCCCTTCGATGCCGAGGACAAGGCGTTTGCCGCAAAGATCCAGGCGACGCTGAGCAACGACGACATCGACAACGCCTATCTGCGAACCGGCCTGCCGCGCCGCGAAGATACGCCGCTCTGCGATTTCATCGTTCCGCTCGACGTCCATGGCGAGCCGATGATCGGTTCCACCGATGTCGGTGACGTCAGCTGGCTGATGCCGACCGTGCAGGCGCATGCCGCGACGATCGCGATCGGCACGCCGGGACATTCCTGGCAGGTCACGGCGCAGGGCAAGACGCCGGCCGCCCACAAGGGCATGACCCATGCCGCCAAGATGATGGCCGGAACCGCCATCGACCTGTTCGAAGACGCCGACCTGCTCGCCGCTGCCAAGGCCGACCATCAGGCGCGGGTGGGCAGGACGGCCTATGTCTGCCCGATCCCGTCCGACGTCGAGCCGCCGCTTCAGCCGCGCCCGAAGGAGGCTGCCTGACACCGAATAACCGGGGGCGGAAACCGGCCCCCGGCCTCAAATCAAGCGTTCAAGATTCAAAACAAGGGGAACTGAGAGCATGATGACGAAACATTTGGCCAGACACCGCAAGGCGATTGCCGCTGTCACTGCGACGGCATTGATATCCTCCATCAGCCTGCCCGCTCATGCCGCCACGCCGTCCTCGGCCCTGGTCATGGCCTGGAACATCGATGCCATCAGCACCTTCGACCCGGCCCAGGTCGGCGAGGTTGTCACCAACGAACTTCTGCAGAACACCTGCGACTCGCTGGTGGATTTCGATCCAAAGGACGAGTCCAAGGTCGTGCCGCTTCTCGCCAAGAGCTGGGATGTATCGGAAGATCGCCAGCAGATCACCTTCCATCTCAACCAAGGCATGACCTTCCCCGGTGGCGCGCCGGCAACCGCCAAGGAGCTGGCCTGGTCGATGCAGCGCGTCATCAAGCTCGGTTTCGGCAATGCCGCGGCGATGACCGAATACGGCTTCAACAAGGAAAACGTCACCGATCTCATCACCGCGCCGGATGACGACACGCTGGTGATGAAGCTGGACAAGCCCTATCCGACCAATCTGATCCTGCAGGCGATCGGCGCCAATCGGGTGTCGGCGATCCTCGACCAGAAGACGTTGACCTCGAACGAGGTCAACGGCGACATGGGCAACAAATATCTGGCGACCAACACCGCCTGCGTCGGCCCCTACAAGCTCGTTCAGTGGAACGCCGGCGAGTCCATCGTTCTGCAGGCCAACGACGATTATTATGGTGAAGCGCCGAAGCTGAAGCGCGTCCTGATCCGCCACGTGGCCGAGCCGGGCACACAGCGCCTTCTGCTGCAGCAGGGCGACGTCGATATCGCCCGCGACCTGTCTCCGGACGATCTGGCCGATCTCGACGGCAAGCCCGGGCTCAAGGTGGAACGGGTGCTCAAGCCCCAGCTGTTTTTCTGGACCTTCAACGCCACCGACCCGATCTTCAAGAACGAGAAGGTGCGGCTCGCCATGCGTTACTTGATCGATTACGACGGGCTGGCCAAGTCGGTCATGACCTATCTCGGCGTCCCACGCGCCAGCTTTGCGCAGCTCGGTGCGGTCGGTGCCCTCGATGCCGAAGAAGGACAGCCCTTCAAGCTCGACATCGACAAGGCAAAGGCACTGCTGGCTGAGGGCGGTTATCCGGATGGTTTCGAGGCCAGCGTTCTGATCGGCACCCTGCCGCATTCGGCACCGATCGCCCAGAGTGTCCAGGCCAATGCCGCCAAGATCGGCGTCAAACTCAATATCGAGCGCATGGCCAACGCCCAGCTGTTCGCCCGCATTCGTGGTCGTGAATTCCAGACCGGCATGCAGGCATGGCAGACGGGCGTACCGGATGCGCACGGCAATGCTTCGCGTCTCGTTTCCAACCCGGACAACCGCCCGGAAGCCAAGCTGACGCAGTATCCGTCCTGGCGTGCGGCTTTCCAGAACGAGGATTACAACAAGCGCGTTCAGGCCGCTCTTCTGGAAGGCGACGCAGACAAACGTAACGAACTCTACGCCTCGCTGCAAAAGGATGTCATGGAGACTGGCCCGATGGCCATCATGTACCAGATGTATAACATCCTGGGCATGAGCGATAAGGTCCAGAACTGGACCTGGAACGGCTTTCGCGTCTACTACGACCTGGCCTCCAAGTAAGGCGGTCCACTCATGGCGGACCTTACCCACTCGGTTCCCCGCAGCGATGCGGAGAACGGTACGAAGCCCAATCCGGTCATCGTCGTGCTGAGCATTCTCGGCAAGACGCTGCTGCCCATCTTCGTCACCCTGTTCGGCCTCGCGGCCCTGACATTCTTCATCGGCAGGATGCTGCCGATCGATCCCGTCGCCTCCATCCTTGGCGACAACGCGACCCAGGAAGCCTACGAGCAGATGCGGGCGTCGCTCGGCATGGACAAGCCGCTCTGGTATCAGTTCGGCGTCTATGTGAAGGGCATCGTGTCGCTCGACTTCGGCAATGCGCTGACCACCGGAAAACCGGTCATGGACGATATCGCCCGGGTCTTCCCGGCAACCATCGAACTTGCCACGCTGTCGATCATCATCGGCACAGGACTTGGCATTCCGGCCGGTGTTCTGTCGGCCATGTACCGCAATTCCTGGCTCGACAATGCCATCCGCTTCACCGGCCTGATCGGTTATTCGGCACCCAACTTCTGGCTCGGCCTGATGGGTCTGGTGCTCTTCTACGCCACGCTCGGCTGGATCGGAGGCCCCGGGCGCATCGACTTCATCTACGAATTCGACATCGAACCGATCACCGGCTTCTACCTGATCGACACGGCGATCGTCGGAAACTGGGAAGTGTTCCGCAACGTCTTCGGCCACATCATCCTGCCCGCCTCGATCCTCGGTTTCGGCGCGCTCGCCTATATCAGCCGTATGACGCGCAGCTTCATGATCGAGCAGCTGTCCCAGGAATATATCGTCACGGCCCGCGTCAAAGGCCTTTCCTGGGCGAGAACGGTGTGGATCCACGCCTTCCGCAACGTCGCCGTGCAGGTCATGACCGTCGTGGCGCTCTCCTATGCCTTCCTGCTCGAAGGCGCGGTGCTGACCGAGACGGTATTCGCCTTGCCCGGTTTCGGCCGCTACCTGACGAACGCCCTTCTCGTGGGCGACATGAATGCCGTGGTCGGCTGCTCGCTTCTCGTCGGCGTCATCTTCGTCACGCTCAACCTGATCTGCGATCTTCTCTATCGCGTCTTCGACCCCAGAACCCGCTGAGGCCGCCATGACAGACAAAGCAATCGCTTCGCCGGCCGCGCCGGCAGCCACTTCGCACTCAGGTCTCGGCCAATGGCTGCGTGCACCGGTGCCGGCTTCTCCCTTCCATGCCCGCATGCAGCAATTGTGGCTGCAATGGCGGCGGCTGCACGCCAACGGATCGGCCCTGTTCGGCCTCTGCGTCATCGTCATCCTGCTTCTGGCGGCACTCTTCGCACCGCTTCTCGCGACCCATGACATATTCGAGCAGAACCTTGCGGCCCGTCTTCTCGCACCGTCGGCGGAACATTGGCTGGGCACCGACGAACTCGGCCGGGACGTCTACAGCCGTCTCCTGTTCGGTGCCCGCATCACGCTTTACATCGCACTTCTGACGACGGTCATCGTGGCGCCGATCGGACTGATCGTCGGAACGACGGCGGGCTATCTCGGCGGCTGGGTCGATACGGTGCTGATGCGCATCGTCGACGTGTTCCTCGCCTTCCCGAACCTCATCCTCGCGCTGGCTTTCGTGGCGGCGCTCGGACCGGGAATCGAGAATGCCATCATCGCGATCTCGCTTGCCTCCTGGCCGCCGATCGCGCGGCTTGCGCGCGCCGAAACGCTGACGATCCGCAAGTCGGACTATATCGCCGCCGTTCGCCTGCAAGGCGCCTCGAGCCTGCGCATCATCTTCGGCCACATCATGCCGATGTGCATCCCCTCCGTCGTGGTGCGCGTCACACTCAACATGGCCGCGATCATTCTGACCGCCGCCGGTCTCGGTTTTCTCGGTCTCGGCGCCCAGCCGCCCAGCCCGGAATGGGGCACGATGCTGTCCTCCGGCCGCGAATTCGTGATGACCAGCTGGTGGATCGCCGCGATCCCCGGAACCGCCATCCTGCTCACCAGCCTCGCCTTCAACCTGTTGGGCGACGGCCTGCGCGACATATTGGATCCCCGCCATGGATAAGCCGCTGATCGACGTCAAGGATCTGACGATCCGCTTCGAAACACCGCAACGCACATTCGATGCCGTGCGCGGCGTGTCCTTCACCATCGGCCGGGAAAAGGTCGGCATCGTCGGAGAATCCGGCTCGGGCAAGTCGCAGACCGGCCGTGCGCTCCTCAAGCTGACACCGAAGGTGGCGACGATCAGCGCCGGCCACATGTGCTTCAAGGATACCGACCTTCTCGCAGCAAGCGAAAAGGACATGCGAAAGATCCGCGGCAATCGCATCTCGATGATCCTTCAGGATCCGAAATATTCACTGAACCCGCTGATGCGCATCGGCCAGCAGATCGTCGAGGCCTATCGCCTGCATCACAGATCGCCGAAGGCGGAGGCGCGGGTGAAGGCGCTCGCCATGTTGGAATCGGTGCAGATCCGCGATCCCGAACGCGTCTTCAACCTGTTTCCGCACGAGGTTTCCGGGGGCATGGGCCAGCGCATCATGATTGCCATGATGCTTATCCCCGAGCCTGACCTGATCATCGCCGACGAGCCAACCTCGGCGCTCGACGTGACGGTGCGCCGTCAGGTGCTGACCATTCTCGACGAACTGGTGACGCGGCGTGGCACCGGCCTGATGTTCATCAGCCACGATCTCAATCTCGTCGCCGGTTTCTGCGACCGCGTGCTGGTCATGTATGCCGGCCGGATCATGGAAGACCTGCCGGCCAGGGACCTCCACAAGGCGCAGCATCCCTATACCCAGGCGCTGCTGCAGAGCCTGCCGCGTCTCGACACCGAAGCCGATGAACTGAAGGTGCCGGTACGCGATCCGTCCTGGCTCGATGGTCCCGTCTATCGCAACGGAGTTCTGGCATGAAACCGAGCCGCCCCCTCATCGAGGCGATCGGCCTCTCCATCAGCTTCGGCCCGCAGCACGCCCGCAATCGCGTGGTGGACGACGTGTCGTTCCGCATCGGCAAGGGTGAAGCCTACGGCCTGATCGGTGAATCAGGTTGTGGAAAATCCACCATTCTACGGGCGCTTTCCGGCCTCAACGGCGAGTACGAAGGCGCGCTGACGCTCAACGATCGCGAACTGCCGAAAAAGCGCGACAAAGAGTTTTTCCGCCGGGCGCAGATGGTGTTTCAAGATCCCTTCGGCTCGCTCCATCCGCGCAAGATCGTCGAGAAGGTCCTGTCAGAGCCGCTGAAGATCCATGGCTTCGACCGGCATTCCGAACGCATTGCGGAGACGCTCGATGCCGTCGGCCTCGGTCCGTCCTTCCGCTATCGTTATCCGCATGAATTGTCGGGCGGCCAGCGCCAGCGCGTGGCGATCGCCCGGGCACTGATAATCGAGCCGGATATCCTGCTGCTCGACGAGCCCACCTCCGCGCTTGACGTCTCCGTCCAGGCCGAAATCCTCAATCTCCTCAAGCGCCTCAGGATCGAGCGGAACCTGACCTATCTGATGGTCAGCCATGACCTCGCCGTCATTGCCCATATCTGCGAGCGGGCCGGCATGATGCACAGGGGGCGTATCATCGAGGAACTGACAGCGGGACAGATCCGCAAGTCCGAAGCGAGAGAGGACTATACCCGGGAGTTCCTGCAGGCCAGCGTCGAGGCCGTTGCCCGCGATGCCGAGGTGGTGGCATGACCGAGGGCCCCTCGATCTCGCATCCGGTTCACGGCCGGCAAGGGCAAGCCACTGCGACCGATACCGGGTTTAGCGAGGAGCGGCTGGAAGCGGTGCGCGCCTGCGCGGCATCGCAGGCAACCGATATGCTCCTGGTCGTCCGGCATGGCCAGGTGGCATTCTCCATTGGTGACGCGGAAAAGAAGTTTCTCTGCCATTCCATGCGCAAGAGCTTCCTCGCGGCATTGATCGGCTTCGAGGTCGAGGAAGGACGGATCGACCTTTCGGCCACGCTGGAAAGTCTCGGGATCGACGACTGCCAGGGGCTGAGCGACATAGAGAGGCAGGCGACCGTCTATGATCTCCTGACAGCCCGGTCCGGCATCTACCATCCGGCGGGCTACGAAACACCGTGGATGCGGCGCATCAAGGAGAAGCGTCATTCCCACGCGCCCGGCACCTTCTGGTGCTACAACAACTGGGACTTCAATGCGCTCGGCACGATCTTCGAAAAGCTGACCGGCGAAACTGTGCATCACACTTTTGCCCGGCGCATCGCCGGGCAGATCGGCATGGAGGATTTTGCGCTCGAGGGCGAAACGCCGGATGGCTGGCACGAGAGATTCGATATCAGCCACCACCGCGCCTATCCGTTCCGCATGTCGAGCCGGGATCTGGCCCGCTTCGGGCAGCTCTTCCTGCAGCAGGGTGTGTGGAACGGTGTACCTATCCTGCCGGCGGGCTGGGCGCAGGAATGCGTCATGCCCTATTCCGATGCGGGCACCCACGGCGGCTACGGTTACATGTGGTGGCTGGAACGGGACGGCGTGTTCCTGCCCGGCGTTGTGACGCCGAAGGGCAGCTACGCCGCCATGGGTGCCGGCGGCCATTACTGCATCGTCATCCCGGCACTGGACATGGTCGTCGTTCACCGCGTCGATACCGGGATTTCCGGCCGCGAAGTCAACCGCTTCAAAATGGGAAGGTTGCTGCGCCTGCTACTTGCCGCGCTCAACGACACGTCCTGATCGTCGATACCCATCAAACTCAGTCTTCTGCGAACCGTGCCTGTCGGGACGGCGAGAAAGTGCATTCCCAAAAAGCAGACAAGAGGCCTTTGATTATGACCGTCATCGAAACCATCGCCACCTGGTGCGCCACCCCGCCCGTCCCCAGCGACACCGCCCGCCGCCTTGCACGGGAAGCGATCGCCGATACGATCGCCTGCCTCTATGCCGGCCGCAACGACATGAGCACGGTCGCCGTCGCTCGCGCGTTCGGCTGGCAACTCGCCGGCGAGGCGGCCCTCGTCACCGGTGGCCGGCAGTCTCCGTCCGTCGCCGCATTGGTCAACGGTACGGCGGCGCACGCGCTGGACTATGACGACAACTTTCGCCCCGGGATGAGCCACGCATCGGCGGTCATCGTGCCGGCCCTGCTTGCGGTCGCCGACCGCGTTGGCGCGAGCGGGCGCGCGTTGGTCGATGCCTATCTCGTCGGGCTGCAGGCGCAGGCCTTTGTCGGCAGCGGCGTCGCGGGCTCGCATTATACGGCAGGCTGGCACGGCACCTCCACCGTCGGCAGTATCGGCACGGCCGCCGGTGTGGCGAAACTGATCGGTCTCGATGCGGCAGGCATCGCCCGCGCATTGTCGCTCGGCGCCAGCATGGCGTCCGGCACCAAGGGTCAGTTCGGCACGCCGGTAAAACCATTTCACGCAGGCATGGCTGCACGCAACGCGGTGGAAGCCGCTCTCCTGGCGGCCGAGGGTCTGCGTGGGCGGCTCGATATCCTCGAGGGCGAACAGGGCTTTGTCGAAATGTTCGGCGGCGCACGGCCCGTAGGTTATGACGTTGCGGAAATCGCGGCGACGCGCGCACACACAATCGAGACAGTCGGGGTCATGCCGAAACTGCATCCCAGCTGCGGCTCCACCCACCTCATCGTCGATGCGGTGCTGGACCTTATGCGCGAGACGGACATCGATCCGGATGCAATCGTTTCCGCGGATTGCCATGTCGGCATCGCAAACTATCGCAATCTTGCTTACCCCGAACCGAAGGACGAGATGCAGGCGCGGTTTTCCATGCAGTATTGCCTGGCGCTGGCCCTGCGAAAGAAGACGCTGTCGCTGTCCGATTTCACCCCTGCTGCCGTCGACGTCTTTGCCGCAGATCCCTTGTTGGCGAAGATCGGCATGACCCATTACAGCGCGGCCGAGGAGGCCGAAGCGAAAACCTATCTGCCGCACAGGCTCAAGATCACGCTGGCCGATGGACGCGTACTGGAGACAGAGCGCCAGGCAGCGCGGGGCGGCTTGGCAAATCCGTTCTCGCGAGAGGATCGCCGGGCGAAATTCGCCGACTGCCTCGATGGCGCACCTGAAGCGGAGGCGATTTCCGCGGGCCTGGAGCGGCTCGATGAAAAGGCGGATCTTCGCTTCCTCGAAGGCCTGTTCTCTCCGCCGGCAAAGGCTGCGTGAGGATCAGGCAGAAAGCGCGACGCGATCGGTGAGCGTGCCGACTTCCTCGGCGCGCTTCCAGAACCGACCGGCACTTTTGCAGCGCAGGCGGAAGGAGCGGTAAAGGCGGATCTCTACGATCATGTCGAACGCCGGATCCGCCGCCCGGACCAGTTGCCCGCTTTTCATCTCGGCCACCGCCAGGCTTTCGGGGATCCACGCGACGCCGTGGCCGGCAACCGCCATGGCCTTCAACGCGGCAGACATTCCGTTCTCATAAACGGTGTTGAGCCGGAAGGACGCTCGATCGAAAATCGCCTGAGGCAGCGCCTGGGCGAAGAAGGAACTGTCGCGATAGCCGAGATAGTTTACCGGCGCGCCATCGAGCGCGAGCTTGTGAAGGGGTTTGCCCTCTTCATCCGCGGCGGAAACGGCGATCACCCGTTCGGACCCGAGCGTCAGATAGGGGTAGTCGACGAGTTCGCGGATTGCCGGAACGCAATCGTGGGCATAGGTCAGCAGGAAATCGCATTCGCTGCGCAAAAGTTTGGAAACATTGGTGGCAAACGACGAATAGGCTTCCGAGAAGCGCGTGCGAAACGGCTCGCCGGTCGCCTCCACCCTTTCCATCCAGAGAGGAAAGAAGGTCAGCACCAGCGTGCTCATGGTGGCGAAGGACAAGATCTCCTCGCGTGCCGAGTGGCGCTGCAGTGTTTCTTCGCGCAGCGCCGAAATGGCGTCGACCGCCTTTCTCGCGCGCGGCAGGAAACTTTCGCCCGCAGGCGTCAGGTGCACCGGATAGGTCGAACGATCGACCAGCGGAAGTCCGGCCCACTGCTCCAGCTGCTTGATGCGCCGGCTGAGCGCCGACTGTGTGATATTGCGATCATTGGCAGCCAGCGTGAAATTCTTGAAATGGCAGAGAGACAGGAAATCCTCCAACCATTTCATTTCCATGGAATGTATCTCCGCACCTGCTGAAAGGAGAAGATGACATGCTGGGGCCGACCTCGCAAGCCGGCGATGCATCTGATGGATTCTCTTAAATGAGCGAACTCGCCTTTAGGCCGGCACCTTGCTGGACCTGTACTTGAGCTGGACCGCCCCCGGGACCGGTGCGGGAAAGCACCTACAACCGCCGTCGGCAGCGCTCAAGAGGAAATCAATGCGCCGTCTCGGTCCATCTGTCTTCAAAGAAGACAAGGGTGATGTTGAAGCGGCCACGCCTTCTCGGTTTAACCGTTCAGATGCGTGATGAGGATGTAGAGCGCTGCCGACTGCGCACTGTCGCTCAAATTCTTGTGGCAGCCCGGCTGTTGAAGCTACTGGCAGTTCAGGTCCCGAAGCGGCCGCGCGGCGCTCATGCGCGCCTGTCTGAAACACAGCGAGCGGGATGAAACGATGTCGGTGCGGTTTCCGATGTCGCGGCGTCCCGCGAGCGAAAGGTGTTTCGGCTCGGCGGTGCACGGACGTCGGAAGAAGCGCTCGATTATCCTGCGACTTGAACGGCCACGACACCGCTTCGTTGCGTCAGCCCCGTTCGTTATCCCTGACGCCTCCTTCATCGTGGGACGAATAATCAGGTGGGTGGCGGCTTTTAGCCAGGCGCCATTGAATTACTGGTTTTCACTTCGAGAGTCCCTGGCTGCAAATGGCGGCCAAAGAGCTTCCGAACTGGATAACTAACCTATTCTAGCTCCGTTGTTCTTTGTTGCTAGGTCTTGAGCGGAATCGAACCATCCACGACGCTCTAAGATCGCAGCACATACAGAGAGTTAATTGCCCTTGGGTGGCGTCCAAATGTGGCGCCCGCGTCAAACAGCGGACGCCGCCCCGGATCGGACGGGTCAACCATCGTTACGGCAGGCTCCATCCTCCATCAATGACGAGTTCCGATCCCGTGACATACTTTGCTTCGTCGGACGCAAGATACAGGCTGCCGTAGGCGATATCGATGGGCTTCCCGGCAACGCCCATCGGCACCAGAGAGAGCACTTGTGCGTTCTCGTCCTCCGTCAGATTTTCCATGGCAGGCGTCTCGGTGTCGCCGGGATAGACCGAGTTGATCCGCACACCCTTCTTCGCGAATTCCAGCGCAGAAGCCTTGCTCAGCATTCGGACGCCGCCCTTCGACGCGTGGTAGGCGGTGTAGCCGGTCGTCGCGATCAGCCCATACAGTGAGCAGATGTTGACGACCGAGCCGTTGCCCGACCTAAGAAGCTCGGGCATGGAAGTCTTCATCCCAAGATACGTCCCCGTGAGATTGACCGCGACGACCTTGTCCCAATCATCGAGCGATGTGTCTGTCAGCCCGGTCGCGCTGAACCGGGCAGCGTTGTTTACGATGGTCGTCAGGCTACCGAAGCTGGCGACCGCAGCGGCAACGACGGCCTGCCAGCTCTTTTCATCCGAGACGTCGAGCTTTTGGAAGATAGCACGGTCACCGCGAACCTGGAGGCGCGTAGCGACTTCCTCGCCCTGCTCTTCCAGAATGTCGGTGATGACGACTCTCGCGCCTTCGGAGGCGAACAGGTCGGCAATGCCTTCGCCGATACCGCGCGCGGCACCTGTGACGATCGCGACTTTTCCTTCGAGTCTGCCTGTCATTTGACTTCTCCTTGGTTGGGTTAATCTCGGGGACGAACTTGCGGTTCGATTTATCCAGGGTCAGAGCACGCTGACGCTTTCGATCGGCGGCGCCCCGAAGAGCCGCCGATATTCGCGATTGAACTGGCTGGGGCTGGTGTATCCGACCTGCAGAGCCACCTCTCCGGCATGCGATTGTGTCGTCGAAAGGATTCGTCTGGCTTCGCTGAGTCGCAGGAACTGCTGGTATCGGAGCGGCGTCATGGTCGTGAGCCGTCGGAAGTGATGATGAAACGACGAGGTCGACCAGTCGCAATGGGAAGCCAGATCGGCAACGACGAGCGGTTGCCGGAAACGGTCAGCGATGTAGCCGGCCGCGCGGTGGACGCGTTCCATGGGACTTCCCGCGACCGTCAATTCGTGGAGACCTCGTCCGAACGGCGTGCCACGCAGCCGGAGGATCAGCTCCTGCTGGAGCACTCCGGCGATCACGCTGCCTATCCCTTCGCGAAGGGGGAGCAGGAGCATCCGTGTGATGCAGTCGATCATCCACTCCGGTGACGATCCCGTGGCAACGGAGCACACGACCGGGCAGGAAATCCGTCCCGGCACCTCGCGTCGCATGCGCTCGACAAGCGCAAGATCCAACGGCAGCTCCATTGCCATGTAGGTGCTGTCTCCGTGGATCGTGATGTCGCTCATCACGGGGAGAGGAAGGGCGTTAATCGCAAATCCATATTCGGCGACTTCGTACCCGGTGCAGCCCAACGTGAGCGATCGGCACCCTTGGACAATCAACGTGACCGACGGGCGGAGGACGGCTGGATCGCGCAGGATATCGTGAGGCTTCCGTGTTAGCTTCAGTCCAGATAGGGCAACTTCGGCCATGTCCCGATCGAATAGTAACTCCTGAGCCGTCTTCCTCAGCAGGTTTCTGCCCGGCTGGAGATCCGGCGCCGAGATGGGGCTTTGGTTTTCGACTGGTTGCGACATGGAAGCCTCCGGCGAGGATTGGGTTACATCCGGTTTCCGGGGATCGTGTATCCGCCGTCGACCAGCAGGCTCTGTCCGGTGACGAAACCTGCCGCGGGCGAGCACATCCACACCGCCGCTTCGGCGACCTCGTCCGAGGTCCCGAGGCGCTTCATCGGTGTCTGGCCTATGAGTGCGGACAAAGCGTCCGCTTCCGTGCTCGCGGAGGTCATCGGCGTGTCGATGACGCCCGGCGCGACGTTGTTGATCCTGATCTGCTGCTCGGACAGTTCGAAGGTCAGCGATTTGACGAGCACATCCTGGCCTGCCTTCGTCATCGAATAGAGCGCGGATCCCCTCAGAGCGCCCTGGGCGAGCCATGAGGACGTATTGACGATTGCGCCGCCCTCGCCCTGACGCTTCATCTGCGCGACTTCGGCACGGATGCAGTGCCAGGTACCCCGAAGGTTCACGCCGATCGCCAGGTCGAAATCCTCGCTGGACAGATCGTCGATCGGCGCCCACTTGCCGATGATCCCTGCGTTGTTGAACGCGACATCGAGGCGGCCGTAGTGGGATACGGCCTGCTCGACCATCGCCGTGACCTGTTCCGGATCGGCAATATCGGCGGAAATGCCGAACGCCTCGCCGCCAAACGATCTGATTTCCTCGACGACGGCCTCGACTTCCGGCTTGCGCCGGGCGACGACGGCAACGCGAGCACCGCGCCTTGCAAAGATGTGCGAGGCAGCCCTGCCGATGCCAGAATTGCCTCCGGTGACGATAACGACCTTGCTATTGAAGTCTTCCATGTTAGTGGCTCCTGTTGGTTCGGTGGCCGGCCGGCATCGCTCGCCGGCCGGAAGTGACCGGTGCTGGGATGGATCGATCGGGGAATGCCGCCGGTTACGGCTGGTCGGTCGGGCGAACGACGATCTCGTTGACGGCGACGCGGCGGGGATTGGTGACAATGAAGGACACAGCCTCGGCGATGTCTTCGGCATGCAGGCGCTCGACCTCGCCGAACATGGCCGTGAAGCCTTCCCACTGGCCTTTCGCATCCCACAGACCGGTCGCGGTAGCGCCTGGCTCGATCACCGAGAAGCGAATGGACTGACGGGTGAACTCCTGCCGCCAAGCTTCGGTCGCGGCGGTGACGGCGAACTTCGTCGCGTTGTAGATCGCCACCTGCGCTGCCGCGACACGTCCCGCGACCGAGGAGATGTTGACGACGTCGACCACCTTGCGTGGACTGTCCTTCACGGCCTCGGAAAGATGCGGCAGTGCCGCCTTGGTCACATACATCAGGCCGCGCAGGTTGACATCGACCATCGTGTCCCAGTCCTTAAGAGGGCTGTCGATGGATGGGCCGTTCAGCATCACACCAGCGGCGTTGACGAGCGTGTCGAGGCGGCCGAACCGCTCGATCGTGTGTGCGACCACCCGCTCCGCCTCCTCGGCCGTTCTCAGATCCACCTCAATCGGAAAAGCATCGCCTCCGGCTGCCGTGATCTTGTCGGCGACGTCACGCAGACGCTGGGCATTGCGGCCGGTCACGACGACGCGTGCGCCGGATGCTGCCAGACGCATGGCCGTTGCCTGGCCGATGCCACTCGATGCTCCGGTTACCAGAGCGACTGTATTGTTCAAGGATTCCGACACGGGATTGCTCCTGATAGTGAACTGTTTGGTGCAAGCCTCTGTATCCACGAGAGGATCGATCTTGGCCCGCGACACGTTCACAGTAGGCAGGACAAGCATGGAGCGTGACGCTGATCCTTCCCGATTATTGCCCAATCCTCTTGGGCCCGTATTTTTGTGGTGGCGGATAGAGGGAACCACGACTTGAACCACCCCGTTCCGCGCTTATGTGTCAGCACAGGAGAGCGGCCATGGATCTCAGATCGACCGAGAAAAACAAGGAATTACGCGATGCGACCGCGGCCGTGAGAGCACGCATCGCATCCGTGATCCAGGAGAAGATTGGCGACCGAGAGGAACTCGACACCCCGATCGAGGGGCTGACCCTCGTGCGACGCGCCCATCCCATCCCGCCGACGCCTTATCTTTACGAGCCGTCGCTCGCGATGATCGTACAGGGAGCAAAGCACGTCGTGCTCGGGGACGCCTCTCTCTGGTACGATGAATCGCAGTTTCTTCTGACTGCGATGAACCTGCCGACGATCACGCGTGTGGTCGAGGCGACGCCGGAGCGACCCTACCTCTCCATGGTGCTGAAGCTCGACCTTACCGTGGCAAGGGAGATCATGGCCGAGATCGACCTCGACGGTTCCGATGCAGGAAACGGCACCGCGATGGCAATCGGCCCCGCCACCCCGGAACTGTTCGACGGCGTCGAGCGGTTGATCGGTCTGCTCGATCGACCGAAGGAGATCCCGGTCATGTCGGGCCTCATCCGACGCGAGCTGCTGTTCCGCGTCCTGACAAGCCCGACGGGAGAACGGCTCCGCCAGATCGTCCGTATCGGCACGGACGGCGACCGGGTCGCGCGCGCTATCTCATGGCTGCGGGAGAACTATGCGGCGCCTCTCAAGGTGGCCGACCTCGCAGATCACTGCAACATGGGCGTCTCAACCTTGCATCATCACTTCAGGCTGATGACCGCGATGAGCCCGCTTCAGTTCCAGAAGAACCTTCGCCTGCACGAGGCGCGCCGCATAATGATGTGCGACAACCTCGACGCCGCAAGTGCTGCGATCGAGGTCGGATACGAGAGCGTCACCCAGTTCAACAGGGAATACCGCCGCATGTTCGGCGCGCCGCCTATCCGTCACGTCAGATCGCTCCGCACGAACACGCTGCCCGTTGCAGGCGCGATGCAGGTCTAGGGGACGCAATCTCGGCTCGCCCGCCGGGCGTATGCAGCGGCCGAGCCCATTTTCTATCAATCAGCAATCTTGGCGCGTCATTCGTCCGAGACGTTGATGACGATCTTGCCGAACGTATCCGGCGCAAGCTGCGCTTCGTAGGCCGCACGCGCTTCCAAAAAGTCGAAAGTACGGTGGATGACCGGCTTTATCCCCTTCTCGTCGATGAAGCGAAAGACCTCGCGCTGCTGTTCGGCACTACCGACAGGAATGCCCCGAAGGCTCACACCCTTCGCATAGAAGAGAGCCGGATCAATCGCTTCGCCGAAGGACATCAAGCCGACCATGCCGATGTCACCACCGAAGGCCAGCGCCTGGATGCTCTGGTTGATCGAGCCGAACCCGGCCGTATCGACGATCTTGTCCGTCCCGCCGGTCGCTTCGAAGATCGTCGCACCCCAGTTCGGATCCTTGCGGTAGTCGAAGGTTTGCGACACGCCGAGATCTTCAAGCCTCTGCTGCTTGTCGACCTGGTCGGTGGTCGCAAACACTTCTGCACCAAGCGCTCTTGCCAGCGAGATGGCGAAGAGCGACACGCCGCCGGAACCGAGCGTCAGAACCTTCTGGCCCGGACGAACCGGGTTTGAATGCTGCAGGGCCGTCCAGGCGGTGACCGCAGCGCAAGGAAGCGTCGAAGCTTCCGCCAGACTAAGACCATCCGGCGCGCTCGTCACGCGGTCCGCGGGAAGAATCACGTATTCCGCCAGAACACCCTGTTCGTCCGCAGCCCCCAAACCCAGACCGATGCCGGGATGCGGCGGCCAGGTCCGGAAATTGCGAAGATACACGGTCGCAACGCGATCCCCCGCTTTCCACTCGGTCACGCCTTCGCCGACCGCATCCACGATGCCGGCCCCGTCTGCCACCGGGACAAGATCGCCTTTCGGCCGCCAAGGGCCGTCCGCTCCGGAAAGGATGAGATGCTCGCGGTAGTTCAAGGAGACGGCGACGATGCGGACTCGAACCTCGCCGGATGCGGGCTCCGGCATCCTCGCTGTCGTTTCCACGAGGCCATCGACGCTGCTGGCGGCTGCCTTGAGTATCCATTGCTTCATTTTCTGCTCCATCAGTTGCTTGACCGATGGAAATGTACGCACCCCTTGATTATGTGATTAGACGACATAAAACTGATGAGCCTGTGAGCGGTACTCAGGAATGAGAAGAGAAGACATAGCGGATCTCATGGCCTTTGCGGTCATCGCCGAGGAGCGGAGTTTTAGCCGCGCCGCCTTGCGGCTCGGGCTGTCCAGTTCGGCACTGAGTCACGCCATCCGGCTGCTCGAGGATCGTTTAGGTACAAAGCTTTTGAACCGCACGACGCGAAGCGTGGCTCCCACGGCCGCGGGCCAGCGCCTCCTCGCCAGGCTGTCCCCGGCCCTTGGCGAAATCGCCGAGGGATTGGATGCGCTCGCCGATGAGCGGGATAGGCCGTCGGGTATGGTGAGGATCAACACGCACCAGAGTGCTGCTTTCCTGCATGTGATCCCGAAACTGAAGGATCTACGAGCCCGATATCCGGATGTGGTCCTCGATCTGGGTATAGACGACGGCATGGTCGACATCGTCAGCGCCGGCTTCGACGCCGGCATCCGTCATGGTCGACATCTCGCCAAGGACATGGTCGCGGTGCGGATCAGCCCCGAATACCATTCGGCACTCGTAGCCTCGCCGGACTACCTTCGCGACAAGGTCCTCGTCCAGACGCCCGCCGATGTGCTGAAGCTTGATTGCCTTGCCTGGCGCTCTCCGACATCGGGATCCCTGATGAAATGGGAATTCCTGCACGACAGGCAGAAGGTCACGCTGGATATAGATCCGGCCATCACCGCCAATGACATGGAGATGATCGTGCGCGCGGCGGTGGCCGGAGCGGGCGTTGCCTATCTGCTCAGGGAGCAGGTTGCCGCTCATCTCGAAAGCGGCAGGCTCGTCGAACTGCTGCCGGAATGTTCCGTCCCCCACGATGCCTGCTACCTCTACTATCCGGATCGCCGGCAGATCCGCCCTGCCATGCGGGCGGTTATCGACCTGCTCAAGGAGGGCGCTTAGCTCTTCCTCCCGTCGCCCCGGTTCGGATCGCTCCTGATTACTGAGCCAGGCTCACAAGCTCTCGCGATCCGAGCGACCTAATCGCATGCCGCCCAGATGACTATCTGCGCTTTGCAGGCTGAAGCGCCTGCCATGAGGAAACAGCGTGAGGATCGACATATGAGCAAGATTGCAAAGGTTCTGATCGTCGGAGCGGGGTCGATGGGACTCGCCGTCGGGTATCACCTCGCGGCGTCAGGAACCGATGTCACCTTCCTTGTCCGCCCGCATCGGGTACAGGGTCTGTCCAGGCCTCAAGTGCTCTATTCCTACGACAACGATACTCTGAGAACATTCGACAGGTTCAATGTCATCGACGCGCCCGCATTGATCGCCAAGGAGACCTACGATTACGCCGTCATCACACTTGATGGCGCCGCGCTCCGGGATCCATCCGGTATCGTCATGGTGGAGGAAATGGGGCGAGCCTCTCGCGAGAAAGGCACAGGGATCATTCTCGGTGCGATCGGCATGAGGCTTCGGGATTGGTTCATCGAAACGGCAGGCATCCGCGCGGACAGCATTGTCAATTCTTCTCTCGGCATCCAGTGCTATTCACCGGCGGACGTTACACTACCTCTCCACGCCCCGACCAACCCGGACCTTCACAGGCAGGCCGATCTCGCCTATCGCCACCGCTGGCCCTTCGGTATCGTGGTCGAAGACAGCGCTCCAGCAGTCGCCGAAGGCTTTGCTGCATTATACAGCGCCAACGAGGCGTCGAAATGCGTCATCCACCCCTCCACGGAATTCTCGGTGCGGCTTCCCACCTACTTTCCGATGATGGCGGCGCTCGAGTTGATGGATTGGCCCAAGGCGCATGACATTGATCCCAGCGCCGCCGAATGGATCCTTGGCACGGACGCCGCGCGGGAAATCCAGGGGCTGAAGGTCAACGGAGACCTTGGCCAGCAGGTCAGAGGCGAGACAACGCCTGAGGCCCTCGCAGAGCAGTGGAGGGTATGGGAGCAGGACATGCTGCCGCTCGACCTGCAGGAGTTCAATCGCTACCATCACGGCGGCAAGGTCAATCGCCAGGACCGCCAGCTTCTCGCTGACTGTGTTCGGCTCGGTGAAGCAGAAGGAAACCCGATGAACGCCCTGAAAAAACTGCTCGCTTCCCTGCAGCACGTTTGATTTCGATAGCGTCACCCCGCAGTCTCATTCTACCGGCCTTAAAACCTTGCGGGATGCTAACGTCTTGATGGGAATCAAACGCTGAGTTGTACCTTTGAACTACTAAGTATCTGAGAAAAATGTGACGTTGCGCTAGTGGTACGTGCGCAATAGCATGGTATCGCAAAAGGAGTGCGAGCTAGCTATCCTGTTGAAACGCCAACTAGAAGAGACCTGCGGCTCGCGTAGCACGTATTACGGGCACCAAGCTTAATTTCGAGCCACAGGGGGACCATCAAGCGCCGCGATTAATTAGGTCATACGATCGTATCACCTGGCTGTCGTCCGCCGCGCCATCTCCTCGGCCGCTGGTCGTCAGAAACATCTGGTAGGCGCTTGCGGCCAGCGGAAGTGCTGCCTTGGCCTCCCGGCCTGCTTCGAGAACAAGCCCCAGATCCTTGACGAAGATGTCGACGGCGCTCGTAACCTCCGGATCTTCCTGCAGCATGCGCGGACCGCGGTCCTTGAGCATCCAGCTCGATGCGGCCGAGCCGCCCAGAATTTCGAGTAGGACCTGCGGATCGATGCCCGCCTTGCTGGCAAGTGCGAAACCTTCGGCGGCAGCGGCGATGTGAACACCACAGAGTAACTGGTTTACGACCTTCACCGCGGCGCCCTGCCCTGCCTCTGTTCCGACATGGAAAAGCTTGTCGCCTAATGCCCGCAGCATAGGTAAGACGCGCTCGAAATTGTCCTTGGATGTGCCAACCATGATCGTCAATGCCGCCGATTCTGCGCCGGCAACACCACCGGACACCGGTGCGTCCACGAAGGATCGTCCCGTCTTCTCGACACGGGCAGCGATACCCTTCACCGCGCCGGGCGGGCAGGTCGACATAAGGACAACAACCCCACCAGGCAAAAGCGCATCGACTACGCCGTCAGTGAAGAGAACCTGCTCGGCCTGTGCCGCGTTGACGACCATGAGCAGAGCTACCTCCGCGCCAGCCGCTGCCTTTGCCGCAGTTGGTGCCGGTTTGCCGCCGTTGCGTTCGAACATGTCCAACGCCTTGGCGCTCATATCATAACCGGAAAGATCAAATCCGGCGGCGATCAGGTTGCGAGCCATGGGGGTTCCCATGGAGCCGAGGCCGACAAAGGCGATAGTCATAATGTAAGGCTCCTCCAGCCAGACAGACATTCGCCTGTCTCGAACATGAGACTAGAAACCAGTCTCAAACTCATCAAGCGAATTCGGCATACCCATTATTGAATTGAAATCACTCAAATGCCAGAAATGCACCGTTCGATTTCAGCTATCGGGCCGGTGGCAGGGAGGGCCGATGAGGAAGATACCGTCATTGAAGTCGCTGCAGGCATTCGAGGCTGCAGCGCGTCGCGGTTCATTTGCAGCAGCAGCCGATGAACTTCACGTTACCGCCAGCGCCATTAGCCACCAGATCCGTTTCCTCGAGCAGGAGGTCGGCGTCAGCCTCTTCCATCGCAACACAAGAACCATTGCGCTTACCGATGTGGGCGAAAGCTACTTCCAGAGCGTCTCGGAAGCCTTTATCACCATGGAAGCTGCAACCCGAGATATCGAGCGGCATGGCAAGGCCGACATTCTAACGGTCCATTCCGTTCCAAGCTTTGCGGCCCAATGGCTCATGCCACGCCTCGCCCGTTTCAGCGCGCAGCATAGCAGCATCGACGTGCGTCTTTATGCATCCGCCGATCCGGTCGATCTCAATGCTGGGCTCGTGGATGTCGATATCCGTTACGGCAGCGTTTTGCCCACCCGCGGCGTGGTCACGCTACCGCTGCCGGAGGAAGCAATTATGCCGTTCTGTGCACCGGATTTGCTTCGACGCGCACCGAACCGGCTGGAGGAACCTTCCGAACTTTGCCATCAGACCCTCATTCATTCGGAGGTGAACCTCCTCAGCTGGCGTGGATGGGCGAAACGGAACGGCGATATAGCATTGGATTTTGACAGAGGTCCCCGCTTCGACCGCTCTTTCATGGCAATCAGCGCCGCCGTCGATGGGTTGGGGATCTGTCTTGAAAGTCATTTGCTGGTGGAACGCGAGCTACAAACCGGCCGCCTCGTTCCCCTGTTCGAAAGCAAGTGCGACATGATCGGATGCCATAGTCTGTCAACTTTGAAAGCCAAGCAGAACGTTCCTAAGATCAGGGCTTTTCAGGGATGGATTCTCAGCGAACTCATGCTGTCCAAATACCGATAGGGCGCAGGTGAAACCTTCTTTATCGAGACATAACAGAGGCTTATATTAACGCATCGAGCAAATTTTGCGTGAATTCATTTCATCAATGGAGATTTATTTAGCGTTTGACCTAAGGCATTTTCCAGCCAAATATCGCGACAGGAAGGCCCCGCAGGAGGAAAAACGGGGCCTCTGATACGAGCATGACGTCCGGAATTGGGAGCCGGAAGGCATGTAATGGGAGGACTAAAGAAGGCTACCGGGCACAGACCGCGCATCAAGCGTGGTGCTATTTGTATGCGTCGTAAGCCGTACATCGACAACTCCCCTTTCGTATCAATCGCAGGCAAGAGCGACCGGGCCGAGACCCGGACCGGGCGCGACTGATCAATGCTGTTTGAATCATCGTTATGGGAGGACTTCACGATGAACCTGACACTTAAACGACGCGGCTTCCTGGCTGGCGCCACCGCCCTTCTCGCAACACCCGTCATCCTGAGCTTCCCGCGCGGCGCACAGGCCGCCGTCACCATGACGCTCGGCCACAATGCCGCCCCCGGCAATCCGCGCGGAACGTCGGCCGACGAATTCGGCCGCCTGGTCGCCGAGAAGACGAGCGGCGAATATGCCGTGCGCGTCGCCGGCGCCGAACAGCTCGGCAACGAACAGTCCCTGCTGACGAGCCTTCGCACCGGTGCTGTCGACATGACGGTCAACAGCCAGGGTTCCTGTGCCGCGCTCGTGCCGGAAATCGCAGCCCTCGGCCTGCCCTTCCTCTTCGACAACAGCGACGCGGCCTTCAAGGTGCTCGAAGGCGACACCGGCAAGGCTCTGGCCGAACGGTTCGCCGCCGTCAACATGGTTCCCCTCGGCTGGTGGGACAACGGCATCCGCCAGATCACCAATTCGAAGCGCCCGATCAACAAGGTCGCCGACCTCGCCGGTCTGACGATCCGCACCCCGCCGGATCCGATGACGATCGACATCTTCAAGACACTCGGCGCCAATACCGAACAGATCAGCTTCGGCGAACTTTACATCGCCCTGCAGCAGGGCGTCGTCGACGGTCAGGAAAACCCACTCACCAATATCGCAAGCTCCAAGCTCTACGAAGTGAACCCCTTCATCTCGATGTCGGGCCACAAGTGGGAGGTGTCGCCCTTCCTGATATCGCAGATCCGCTGGACGCAGTTCAGTGACGCCCAGAAGACCGCGATCCAGGAAGCGGCAGACGGCGCGACGAAGATGCAGCGCGGTCTCATCAAGGAAGCGGAAGCCAAGCATCTTGCGACCTTCAAAGCCAACACGAACCTGAAGATCAATGAGGTGGACAAGGAAGATTTCCGCAAGGCATCCGAGCCGGTGGCGGAAATCTGGAAGAAGAAGCCGTTCGGCGAATTCGTCACCAACCTCATCGCCGCCGCAAAGGCCTGATCATGTTCGGACCCGATGATACGCCGCGAGAGCACCTGGGTGAAATCGCCAGGGCCACCCGCCATCCGCCCACACCCATGCTGCGCTTTGCCGATAGCCTCGATCGCGTCGTCTCGATCGTGGCACGGACCATCGTGCTCATCTCAGGCTGTGTCCTTCTGGTCCTGCTGTTCGGCAACGTCGTCGCCCGCTATGCACTGGGCGGGGGCTTCTCCTTCGCCCAGGAACTGCCGGAACGGATTTTTCCGTTCTTCATCATGGCAGGCGTGGCGATTGGCGTTCAGCACGGCGGCCACATGGCCGTCGAAATGCTGCCGGAAATGCTCGGCCGCCGCGCCGAACAGGTATTCCGCATCATTGCCCAGACGCTCGTGATCATCGGCCATGCCGTCATGGTCTATGTCACGGTGAATGTCGCCAACATATCCTGGATCGACCTCAGCCCGGTCCTGAACATGCCGGCCAGCTACAGCTATTACGCACTCGCAGGAGGCTCCGCAGCAGTCATCATCGCGACGGTCGCGCTGCTCATCCGCCTCTTCATCATCGGGCCGGAAGCCATGCCCGTGCCCACGCCCGAGGAGACAGGCCAATGATGAGCCTTGCCATGGTCATTATCTTCTGCGTGCTGATGATGCTCGCAGTGCCGGTCGGTCACGCGCTGATCATATCGTCCGCCGCCGCCATCTATTTCTTCGGCGGCCTGCCGCTCAGCATCGTTGCCCAGCAACTCTACCAGCAGACCCAGTCCTTTCCGATGCTGGCCATGCCCTTCTTCATGCTGGCCGGCACGCTGATGCTCGGCGGCAAGCTGGGCAACGAGCTTCTCGCCTTCGCATCCAAGACCATGGAACGCTGGCGTGGCGGTCCTCTTGCAACGACCGTCGTCGCCTCGGTGGTTTTCGGTGGCGTATCGGGTTCGGCAGTCGCCAATGCCAGCGCACTGGGCTCCGTCCTCATCCCCTGGCAGAAAAGACAGGGTTATCCCGCGGCCCTCTGCGCCGCCAACAACTCGACCTCGGCTGTCATCGACATCCTCATTCCGCCATCGATCCCGTTGATCCTCTATTCGCTCGTCAGCGGCACCTCGATCGCGGACCTGTTCACGGCGGGCCTCCTCCCAGGCATCCTGCTTGCAGGCGGGCTTCTGCTTACCTGCAACTGGATCGCCCGCCGTCGCGGCTTCACGGCGCCCGAGCGCTCCGCGACCATGCGCGAGCTCGCTCGCCTGGCATTCCTCTCGAGCCCTGCCCTGTTGCTACCAATTCTGATCCTGCTGGGCCTGCGCTTCGGCATCGCGACACCGACCGAGATTGCCGTGCTTGCGGTCGTCTATGCGCTTGCCATGAGCCTGTTCTTCTATCGGGACATTACGTGGCAGCGGTTCCAGGACAATATGATCGAGGCAGGTATCGCGACCGGTGTCGTCATGCTGGTCATCATCGGCAGCGCCGTCTGCGGCTGGATCCTCACCTTCGACCAGGTACCGGAACGCTTCGCCGAGTGGATCGGCGCGACGATCCAGAACCCGATCCTGATCATCCTGTCGATGAACATTCTGCTGCTTATCATCGGCATGCCGCTCGATCTGCCACCATCGATCCTGTTGCTCGGCCCGATCTTTGTGCCGCTCGCAGCCTCGATCGGTCTCGATCCGGTCCAGCTCGGCCTGATCATGGTGCTGAACCTCGGCATCGGCCTCTATACGCCGCCGATCGGAACGACATTGTTCATATCCGCGTCCGTGGCCAAGACATCGCTTGGCGCCACCACCCGTGAACTCTGGCCGTTCCTCCTGGTGTCGCTGATCGTTCTGGCACTGGTGAGCTACGTCCCGGCCTTGACGATCTACTGATCCATTCGGCGCGACGGTCACGATCGCCGCGCCGCCCGATGCCGGGCCTGAACGGCATCCGACCACCGTCATTCATCCACCTCGTCGACGATCGATGGATCGCCGGATGATCCTTGTTGTGCCTGAAAATGGCCGGCTGCAAGGGATAGCCAAGGAGAAGAAGCCATGAGCGGGACAGCCGCCAACACTCTTTCGAACATGAGCCTGCCGCGTCGCGCCTGGGAAATCCGCCGCAAGGCCGTGCGCATGGGTGAGGTTCAGGGACAGGGCTATGTTGGCCAGGCGCTCGGCGTCGCCGACGTCCTTGCCGTCTCCTACTTCCACGCCTTGAACTACCGTGCGGAAGATCCACAATGGGAAGGTCGCGACCGCTTCCTGCTCTCCATCGGTCATTACGCGATCGCGCTCTATTCGGCTTTGATCGAGGCCGGGATCCTGCCGGAGCAGGAACTCGAAACCTACGGCGCCGATGACAGCCGCCTGCCCATGTCCGGCATGGCGGCCTATACGCCCGGCATGGAAATCACCGGCGGCTCGCTCGGCCAGGGGCTTGGTATCGCGGTTGGCATGGCGCTTGGCCTCAAAGCGAAGAAGAACCCGGCCTTCGTCTACAACCTGATGTCGGACGGCGAACTTGGCGAGGGTTCAACCTGGGAAGCGGCAATGTCGGCCGCTCACCACAAGCTTTCAAACCTCATCTGCCTCGTCGATTTCAACGACCAGCAGGCCGACGGAAAATCGACGCAGATGCTGAGTGCCGAGCCGGTGCATGACAAATGGTCGGCCTTCGGCTGGCATGTTCAGCGGGTGGACGGCAACGACATGGACGCGCTGGTCGCGGCTTTCGATGCCGCGCGCAATCTCGCCGACGACCGTCCCCGCATCATCATCTGCGACACGCTGATGTGCAAGGGCGTTCCCTTTCTGGAAGCCCGCGAGATGGCGCATTTCGTCCGCGTCGAGCCCGACGAATGGCAGAAGGCGCTTGATGCGCTCGACGCCACCCGCCCCGCCTGAAGGAAAAGACGATGACCGCAAACACGAATTACGATCCGCATCGGAAATGGGAACCGCGCAAACCGAAGCCCGGCGAAGGCGGCAAGACTTCGGCCATGATCGCCTCGCTGGCGGCGGAGGGCTATGACACGGTTGCAGCGCCCTTCGGTCACGCCCTGGTCGAGCAGGCCCGCAGAGACGATCGCATCGTCGGCCTGACGGCCGATCTCGCCAAATATACCGATCTGCATGTCTTTGCCGAAGCCTTTCCCGATCGCTTCTACCAGATGGGCATGGCCGAGCAGGTAATGATTTCCGCCGCTGCCGGCATGGCGCGGGAAGGCTTCATTCCGTTTGCCACGACCTACGCGGTCTTCGCCTCGCGCCGCGCCTACGACTTCATCGCCATGGCGATCGCCGAGGAGAACCTGCCGGTCAAGATCGTCTGCGCTCTGCCCGGCCTCACCACCGGCTACGGCCCGAGCCACCAGGCAACGGAAGACCTGGCCATTTTTCGTGGCCTGCCGAACCTCACGATCGTCGATCCCTGCGATGCGATCGACGTCGCCGAAGCCGTGCCGGCAATCATCGACCATGACGGTCCCGTCTACATGCGCCTGCTGCGCGGTAAGGTGCCGTCCGTCATCCGCAAGCATTGCCCGGACTACAAATTCGAACTCGGCAAGGCCAAGCTGCTGCGCGACGGCAAGGATGTCCTGATGATTTCCTCCGGCTTCATGACCATGCGGGCACTCGATGCGGCGGTGGAAATGGAAAAAGACGACATCTCGGTCGGCGTCCTCCATTGCCCGACGATCAAGCCGCTCGATACCGAGACCATTCTTGCCGAGGCCCGCCGCGGTGGCCGACTTGTCGTCACCGCAGAAAACCACACCCGTGTCGGAGGTCTCGGCGAGGCTGTCGCATCGACGCTGCTCGTCAATGGCGTAACGCCGAAATTCCGGATGATCGGCTTGCCGGACCAGTTCCTCGACGCCGGTGCACTGCCGACACTTCACGAACGCTACGGCATCTCGACGGCCGCGATGATCACACAGATCCGCGGCTGGCTCTGACACCCATAACCAATCCCAGAACATCGTTGCGAAAACGACGAGCATGAAGACAAAGGAGACCCCTATGACAACCGCTCTGCTTCAAGGAAAATTCGCAGTCGTAACCGGAGCCGCATCGAAGCGCGGCCTCGGCAAGGCCACGGCAAAGCTCTTCGCCGAACACGGCGCCACGGTCGCCATCCTCGATCTTGATGAGGCCGCCGCCAAGGAGGCCGCGGCCGATCTCGGGCCCCAGCATGTCGGCATGGCCTGCAATGTCACCGATCTGGAAGGCGCCAAGGCCGCCATTGAAGCGCTGATTGCAAAATGGGGTCAGATCGACATTCTGGTGAACAATGCCGGCATCACCCAGCCGCTGAAAATCATGGACATCGCGCCGAAGAACTACGATGCCGTTCTCGACGTCAACCTGCGTGGCACGCTCTACTGCAGCCAGGCGGTCATCCCGCATATGCGCGGCCGCAGGGCCGGCAAGATCGTTAACATGTCCTCGGTTTCGGCGCAGCGCGGCGGCGGCATCTTCGGCGGCCCGCATTACTCCGCAGCCAAGGCCGGCGTTCTCGGCCTGACCAAGGCAATGGCGCGCGAACTTGCCCCTGACAACGTCCGCGTCAACGCCATCTGCCCGGGCTTCATCGCCACCGACATCACCGCCGGCATGCTGACACCGGAGAAGCTTGAGGAGATCAAGGCCGGCATCCCGATGGGACGTGCGGGCACCGCGGACGATGTTGCAGGCTGCGCGCTGTTCCTCGCATCGGATCTCTCGGCCTATGTCACGGGCTCCGAGGTCGATGTGAACGGCGGCTCGCTGATCCATTGACTCAGCCGTGCGTCGCCGTATTCGGCGCCGCATCCATCCCGACAGGAGAATGACATCATGCAACTCGGACTGGGCAGCTACGCCTTCCGCTGGTCGATCGGCATCAAGGACCTGCAACCGGAAGAGCCGATGACGGCGCTTGAAGTGCTCGATATTGCGCATTCGCATGGCCTCAAGCTCGTGCAATATGCCGATAACCTGCCGCTCGACCGGTTGACACCGGATGAGCACAGGGAACTGAAGGCCCGCGCCGACAGCTACGGCATGACGCTGGAACTCGGCACACAGTCATTCGATGCCGGTGAACTGGCGCGCTACATTCCGATCGGCGAGCGCATCGGTTCAAAGATCCTGCGGGTTGCACTCGATGCCGAAGATGCGTTGATCCCGGTTCCCGAACTGGCGGCGCAGATCCGGGAACTGCTTCCGGACGGCAAACGCGCTGGTCTGCGCTTTGCCATCGAGAACCATTTCAACTACCCCTCGCCGCGCATGGTCGAGCTGCTGGATGCGGTCTCGGACGACGCACTGGGGGGCTGCCTCGACGTCGCGAACTCGATCTGCGCCGGTGAATGGCCTATGACCACGGTGAAGATGCTCGCGCCCTATGCCATCAACCTGCATCTCAAGGACTACCAGATTACCCCCGATCCTTATGGGGTCGGCTTCCGCATCCATGGCACGCCGCTCGGCGAGGGTCGCGCCGAGATCTCGGAAATCCTCGATACGCTTGACCATTGCCCCGATGACATGAGCTGCATCCTCGAACACTGGCTGCCGCAGACATCGGACATGGAAGCCACGCGGCGGATGGAGCACGAGTGGCTGGCCCGGACGGTCACGGCCGCCAGGCGGCTCGTGCCCGGAAACCATTGAGTCGAAAAGCAGAGAGCGTCGAACCACGATCATGACATCCAAGACCAAGAAGCTCATCAACGCCCCCGAGGATATCATCCCGGAATTCATCGACGGTTTCGTCGGCGCCCATGCCGACCTGCTGTGCGTAGAGGGCCCAACCGGCCGCGCCGTCGTTGCGAGGCATGGCCTGCGCGACGGAAAGGTGGGCATTGTGGTGGGCGGCGGATCGGGGCATGAGCCGGCCTTCGCCGGTTATGTCGGCGGGGCCTCGCCGATGCTGCGGCTGTCGGCAACGTCTTTGCCTCGCCCTCCCCCGAGCATATCCTTGATGCCGGGCGCGCCGCGGACGGCGGCGGCGGCGTCCTGTTTCTCTACGGCAACTATACCGGCGATGTGCTGAACTTCACGATGGCCGCAGAAGATCTGCAGGCAGATGGCACACCCGTCAGACACTTCGCAGTTACCGACGACATTACGTCTGCACCCCATGAACGACGCTGCGAGCGACGGGGCGTTGCCGGGGATTTCTTCGTCTTCAAATGCGCCGATGCGGCGGCCGATCTCGGCGAGGATCTCGACCAAGTGCACGCCGCGGCGCGGCTTGCCAACGACGATTGCCGCTCGATGGGCGTTGCGCTCGGAGCCTGCTCGCTGCCACAGACGGGCACGCCGAACTTCGAGATAGGCCCGGAGGACGTGGAAATCGGCATGGGCATCCACGGAGAGCCTGGCATGCGCCGCGACAGGCTGGCACCGGCCGACACGGTGACCGAACTCCTGATGGAGCCGATCCTTAAGGAACTCGCGCTGGCGAAAGGTGATCGTGTCGTCGTTCTCGTCAACGGGCTCGGCGCAACGACCCAACTCGAACTCTTCGTCATCTACCGCCGCGTCCGCCAGATCCTTGGCCTCGCGGGTATCGACATTCACGCCAACTGGGTCGGCGAATATGCAACATCGCTTGAGATGGCTGGCGCTTCGATAACCGTGCTCAAGCTGAATGATCGACTTCTCCACTTGCTCGACCATCCCTGCCGAACGCCCGCACTAAGGGTTTCTGGCTTCGCGGCGAGCGAACAGGCCTTCCAGCGATCGGAACGCCGGGTCGTGGCGATAAAGAAAGAGGTCGCCATCGACCGTACAAATCTCGAAACATCCGGCGCGATAACACCGTCGTTCTTTGTCGGGATGATGATTTCGGTGGCAGACAGGATCCGCGCCGAGAGGACAATCTTTCAGCCGCAAGACTTCCGCCTCAAAGGATTCGTCGAGCGCCTGTTCCGTCTCGTCAAGGATGACGAGTTTCTGCGCGGTCGAGCGCGCGCGGGCAATGTTAACGCGCGCGCTGGCCACCGGAAAGCTCGTGAAGATAGTAGCCGCCGAGACGGGCGACGTCGAGAGCGACTGGTTCCAGCACAGATAGACTGTGGCAGTCGACCAGTGGTCTCAAACATGCGGTCAGGATATCCGCCGCCTGCGCTGTTCTCGTGCCGCGAACTTTAGTGCTACAGAAGTCATCGCGGATTCTGCAGCCTTCTGGCGCGCCGCAAGTGGCATGATCTGCTCTCATCTCTCAGGCGTCAAAGTCGGCCTTTCCGATTTCTGGCTCTGCATCGTCTTTCGAAGCTGGGCTAGAAACGCTGCGACGCCTGGTGTGATCGGTCGGTCACGCCGTGTGACGATGCCGTAAGAGCCCATCACCGAGGGCAATGTGACGGGAATTTCGTCGAGAAGATCATGGCGGATGTAGAAGTCAGAAACGTCCGCCGGCATCACGGCCAACATGTCGCTTTCGTGCATGAGCGCCACCATCATCATCATCGAGGATGTCTCGACGATATACTGCGGGCCCGGGAGCCGCATTTCGGCGAAAACGGGTGCCAGAACCTTGCGCATCGGACTGCCGGCCGGCAGCAAAGTCCATGGCCAGCTGCCGAGATCTTTCACGGTTACCGATGGTCGGAGCGCAAGCGGATGCTGCTTTCGGCCGACCACCTTGAGAGGCTCGTCTATAAGATCGACATAGTCGAACTCACTGCGATCACTCAGCGCCAACGGACGGGCAAGCAGGACATCGAGCCGACCGTTCAGAAGTGCGGCGATCAACACGTCGCTAGTATTGACATCGACGGATACCTGCAAGCCGGGATGCTCTACCTTCAGGGCCGCAACTGCTTTCGCCAGCAGGAAGGGAATGGCGCTGATGACGCCGCCGATCCTGATCGTTCCGGACGCGCCCTTCGATAAAGAATCCAGTTCCTCACGGGTGCGGATGATCTCCATCTGCATCAGGCGGGCATGCCGGATCATCACCTCGCCATAAGGTGTCGGCCGCATGCCGCGCGCGCTTCTTTCGAATAGTGCAAGACCGACTGCAGCCTCGAGATCCTGGATCAGCTTCGTAGCCGTCGGCTGCGTCATGTTTAGGGATGCGGCGGCCTTTCGCAGGCTTGAGGCTTCCCCAAGCGCGATGAGTAAGAGCAGTTGTGCGCTCTTCAAATGCCTCAGGAGCAGGAGGCCGCGATCGAATTGCTCGGATGTCATCTGCATCTACCACCATGACCAAGCGATCAGGATATCCGATCACATGATCTGATAATTTCATTATTTCGGAATTGCAGGTCAACTATATTTCGTTCTGGGACACGGTGGGGGATCACCGATCAAGGAGGTCGACGAGAATCGTCGAAAGGCGCCGGGCAGGAGAAGCAGGCGCCGTCAATCAGGGAGGATTGAATTCATGTCTGAAATAGAACAAGGGCGCTTTGCCTTCGGCCAAGCCGATGTGAAGCACAGCCACGCCACGAATGTCCGTTGGTACATATTCGTGATCGTTTTCCTGCTGGTCGTGATCAACATGGTCGATCGTACAGCGCTTTCCATCGCGATGCCGAGCATCGCCACCGAATTCTCCCTTGGACCGGCGATGCAGGGCCTCATCCTCAGCTCCTTCTTCTGGAGCTATGCCCTGATGCAGATTCCGGGTGGCTGGATGATCGACCGCTACGGCGCACGCACCGTCATTACAATGTCGACGGTCGGATGGGGCATTTTCCAGACGATCGCGGGTTTTACGACCGGTGGCATTTCACTGCTCCTGACCCGCATCGGTCTCGGTGCCGCAGAAGCTCCGCTCTTTCCCGCAGGCGCCAAGCTGAATTCGAACTGGCTGGCAAAAAAAGAGCGCGCACGCGGCGCCGTCTTCATGGATAGCGGAGCGCCGCTCGGCGCTGCCTTTGGTGGCGTGCTGATCAGCTGGCTGATCCTTGCACTCGGCAGCTGGCGCCTTGCGTTTATCGCAGCCGGCGTGGTCACGGTTCTGCTCGGCTGGATTGCCTGGCGCTATCTGCGCGACAATCCCGCCATGCATCCGGGTCTCAACGAAGCCGAGATGGATATCATCAAGGATGTCGGCGAAACGACGCAGGTCGCGGCTGAAAGCGAACCGTCACATATCCTCCGCCGATCGCTCGTCAGCCTCGTCGCCGGCCGCACCGGTTGGGCCATGATCAATTTCGGCCTGCTGACCTGGGGCCCGAGCTATCTGGCGCAGGCTCGCGGCTTCAATCTGAAGGAAATGGGCGGCGCGACCTTCGTGATCTTCCTCGCCGGCATGTTCGGCTCACTCGCCAGCGGGTTCCTCGCAGACAAGCTTCTGGCGGCTGGCTACAAGCGGTCGATCGTCTACAAAACCCTGCTGGGCATCACCGGCGTCGGTGTTGCAGCCACTTTCATCGCCCTGCCCCATGTCAGCAACCCGGTGATTGCGGTGGCTGTTCTGTCGGCAACGCTTTTCCTGCTCTATTTTGGCAGCCTATACTGGAGCCTTCCCGCCATCCTCGCGCCGAAGAGCCGGGTGGGCATCGTCGGTGGCACGATGAATTTCGCCGGCAGCGTCAGCGGCATCATCGTTCCGATCCTCACCGGCTTCATCCTGCAGTGGACGGGCGGCTCCTACGGCACCGTGCTCGGCTTCTTCGCCGGCTGCGCGATTGTCTACGTGATTGCCACGGCCACGATCGACTTCAACGAAAGCCACACGTAACGGAAGGACGAATAGTTGGAAAATTATCCTCTCTGGGACGGCCCGATCGTCGACGCCCACCAGCACTTCTGGGACCCGGTCGCGAATGACCATCCCTGGCTGAAGCCGGAGACGAACATCCCTTTCCGCTACGGCGACTATAACGCGATCAAGCGGCGCTATCTTCCGCCCGAATATCTTGAGGATGCCGCGCACCAAAATGTCGTGCAGACCGTTTATGTCGAAACCGAATGGGATCCGGCCGATCCCATCGGCGAGACCCGCTACGCGATAAGTGTCGCGGAGCGGTTCGGCCTGCCGAATGCCATCGTGGCGCAGGCATGGCTCGACAGGGCCGATGTCGTTGAAGTCCTGAGCGGTCAGGCGGCCTTCGACTTGGTTCGCAGTGTGCGTCACAAGCCAGGCGGCGCGTCGAGCGCTGACCAGGCGGCGGATTGTCGAACCCTGATGACCGACGAGACGTGGCGCAAGGGATACGCCCTTCTTGAACGCCACGGCCTGAATTTCGACCTGCAGTCCGCGTGGTGGCATCTCGACGAAGCGATACTGCTCGCCCGGGATTTCCCGGCGACGACCATCATTCTCAATCACACGGGCCTACCTTCCGATCGTTCAAGCGAAGGCATCGAGGGCTGGCACAAAGCCATGAGCAAGCTGGCGGAAATGCCCAACGTCTGCGTCAAGATTTCGGGGATCGGCCAGAAGAGCCGGCCATGGTCCGTCGAGGACAACCGCTACATCGTTTTCGAAACGATCGAGATGTTTTCGCCCGATAGGGCGATGTTCGCCAGCAACTTTCCCGTCGACAGCCTCTGCGGTTCCTTCGACGAGATCTATTCGGGCTTCAAGCAGATTGCCGCCCGATATCCGCTCCGCGAGCAGGCCAAGCTTTTCGCCGAGACGGCCCGCAAGCACTATCGATTGCCTCCGGCGGGTGAAGACACGCTTGCCTTGGCAGAGCCGGCAGGCCGCCGCGCCGGCGGGCTGCGCTAAAGCATAACGTCCTTAAGATATGTGGCGGCAATCCCGGTGCCGCCGCATCACGTCCGGGAAAGCCATCCGAGGCCGGCGACGGTCTCCCCGGCAGGCCTGTACTCGCAGCCGACATAACCCTGATATCCCAGCTCATCCAGCGCCGCAAAGATGCGGAAATCGTCGAGCTCTCCCGTTCCCGGCTCATTGCGCCTGGGAACGGAAGCGATCTGCACATGAGCGGTGAGCGGCATCAGTTCCTCAAGCCCCTTCAGGACATCGCCATGCATGATCTGCCGATGGTAGATGTCGAATTGCAGCCTGACATGGGGATGAGCCAGTTCCTTGATGAGATTGGCGGCCCAGTCGAAGTCGTTGAGGAAATAGCCGGGCATGTCGCGACCGTTGATCGGCTCGATGACGATGGTGATCCCCTTCTTTCCGGCAGCGTCCGCAGCAAAGAGAAGCGCGTCGCGATAGGCCGCAACGGCAGCTGCATCATCGGCCTTCGCCAGGCCCGCCATCATGTGCAGCAGGGGCGAACCGATAACCTGCGCATAGTCGAGCGCCTTGTCGACGGACTGGCAGAATTCCCGGCTGCGCTCCGGAAAGGCTGCAATGCCGCGTTCACCCGCCGCCCAATCGCCCGGCGGCATGTTGAAGAGCGCCTGGCTGAGACCCGCACCCGACAGCTTGGCAGCAACGACATCTGCCGGGTGGTCATAAGGGAAGAGATATTCCACGGCTTCAAAGCCCGCATCCGCTGCCGCCTGAAAGCGATCAAGGAAATCGTGCTCGTTGAACATCATCGACAGATTGGCAGCAAAGCGCGGCATGTCATCCTCCTCCAAAAACACCACTCTCTCAGCGCTAACATAAAGCGCAACTACCCCTCTATATCATTCAAGAGAGATATGTTAGCGCTGAGATAGAAGATGGAGGCGAGAATTTTCTTCTGGGAGATGATGACGCAACCCGGCATACCGACCCTTGTTCACGTAGCCAAACTCGCTGGTGTCAGCGAGAACACGGTCTCGCGCGTCATCCGCAACAAGGGGGCAATCGCCGAGGTGACCCGCGAAAGGGTCTTGGCCGCGATCCAGACGCTTGGCTATGTTCCCAACAGAGCCGCAGGCTCGCTCGCCTCTTCCGGCTCCATGCTGATCGGCGTTCTTTTGCCATCTCTGTCCAACGTCGTGTTCCCGGAGCTTCTGGAAGGCATTCACGCAGCCCTGCGGCAGACGTCCTATCAGGCGATGGTCGGCGTGACAGACTATGATGAGGCGCAAGAAGAACAGATCCTTTCGTCGCTTCTGGCCTGGCGCCCGGTCGCCGTGATCACCGCAGGCTTCGATCACACGGCAAAGACCCGCATGATGCTGGACACGAGTTCGCTTCGGGTCGCCGAGGTGATGGATATCGATGGCGAGCCGATCGACATCGCCGTCGGCCTGTCACATCGCAAGGCCGGCTATGACACGGGCCGTTTTCTGATCGAACGGGGATATCGCCGCATCGGCTATGTGGGTCACGACTGGAGCGCCGACCGGCGTGCGCGTCACAGATATGAGGGGCTTCGACAGGCGTTGACGGATGCTGGTCTTGGCCTGGTGGACGAAGCGCGCGCCGAGGGCCGGAGTTCGGCGACGGCCGGCGGCGAGATGCTGAGCGCTTTGCTGCGACGCCAGCCGAGTATCGATGCCGTGGCCTTCTCCAACGACGACATGGCGACCGGCGGTTTCTTTCACTGCCTCTCGGCGGGAATTGCGGTGCGTGAGAGGCTCGCCCTGTTCGGGTTCAATGGCCTTGAGATCGGTCAAGCCCTGCCTCTTCCGTTGTCGACCGTACGCTCGAACCGGTTTCTAATCGGCAAGAAGGCCGTCGAGACACTTTTGGAACACCGTATGCGCCCCACAGAGCGGCTCGTGGTCGATACCGGCTACGAGATCGTCGAGGGTGCGACGGCTTGATCAGCTTTTACATTGGGAGTGAAGACTATGCTTTTAGGCGCAATCGCGGATGACTTGACCGGTGCAACGGACCTTGCACTGACGCTGTCACGGGAAGGCATGAAGACGGTGCAGGTGGTCGGTGCACCACCTGAGGATTTCGACTTTTCCGCCGCGGATGCGGTCGTCGTTGCGCTTAAATCCAGGACGATCATCGCCGACGAGGCCGTCCGGCTATCTCTCGATGCGGCCCGACGCCTGATTGCGGGCGGCGCCGAGCAGATCATCTTCAAATACTGCTCGACATTCGATTCCACGCCGGAGGGCAATATCGGGCCGGTGGCGGAGGCGCTTGTCGACATGCTGGGCGAAAAATTGACGCTGGCATGCCCAGCCTTCCCCGCCAACGGCCGCACCGTCTATCGCGGCCATCTCTTCGTCGGCGACCTCCTGCTCTCGGATAGCACCATGAAGGATCATCCGCTGACCCCGATGCGTGACGCGAACCTGGTGCGTGTGCTGCAACAGCAGACTAAGTTGCAAGTCGGGCTGGTCACGCGCGATGCCGTTGCAAAGGGCGCAGCGGCGGTAAGGGAAGCGTTCGATGCCGCTATAGGCAAGGGTGACAGGATCGTCATCGTAGACGCCATCGCCGATCAGGATCTGCGCGAGATCGGTCACGCCGCGGCAGACATGAAACTGATCACCGGTGGCTCGGGCATCGCACTCGGCCTGCCGGAAAACTTCCGCCGCGCGGGCAAGCTCGCACCAGTCGAAGCCACCCGTTCCTTCTCTGCTCCCGCCGGAGACGCCATAATCCTGGCCGGGTCATGCTCGGCCGCCACCCGCAGACAGATCAAGACCGCGATCGACGCGGGTACTGCCGCGATCAAGCTTGATCCGCTTGAAATCGCGGCCGGAAAAACGTCTGCCGAGACCGTGATAGACTGGGTGGCCGCCCAGACCGAAGGCATCCCGATGGTCTATTCCAGCGCCGACCCGGAAGAGGTGCGCCAGGCGCAGCAGGCGCTGGGCCGGGAAAAGGCCGGCGAGATCGTCGAGCATCTGCTGGCCAATGTCGCGATCGGTCTGCGCGATCGAGGCTACCGCCGCTTCCTGGTCGCCGGTGGCGAGACATCCGGCGCGGTCGTGCAGGGTCTTGGTGTCGAGGCGATGCTGATCGGGCCGGAAATCGATCCTGGCGTTCCGTGGACTGTCAGTCTCGAAGGCGACCGGTCGGTTGCCCTTGCGCTGAAATCCGGCAATTTCGGCAGGGACGACTTCTTCCTCAAGGCTTGGAGGGTTGCCCGATGACAGCAGTGCTTTCCGAAGAAACAAAAATGCGCGACGAGATCGCGCGTGTCGGCAAGTCGATTTTCGACCGGATGCTCACTTTCGGTTCGACCGGCAATATCAGCGCCCGTCTGTCGAACGGTGACATCCTCATGACGCCGACCAATGCCTCGCTCGGCAATCTCGATCCGGCAAGGTTGTCGCGCTTTTCTGCCGAAGGCGTCCATGTCGACGGCGACAAGCCGACCAAGGAAGCCTTTCTGCATCAGTGCATGTATTGCCAGCAGAAGATGAGCGGTGCGGTCGTGCACCTTCACTCGACCTATGCGGTCGCTGTCAGCCTGCTCGAGGACATCGATCCCGAAGACGTGCTGCCGCCTCTGACGGCCTATTATGTCATGCGCGTCGGCAGGCTGCCGCTCGTGCCTTATTACCCGCCCGGCGATAAGGCGCTTGCCGAAGCCGTCGCCGAGAAGGCAAAAGACAGTCATGCCGTGCTTCTGGCCAATCACGGGCCTGTCGTCGCCGGGAAAACGCTGCAGGACGCGCAATATGCAACTGAGGAACTGGAAGAGACGGCAAAGCTGCATCTGCTCTTGCAGTCCCATCGCATACGCCCGCTGACATCGGCGCAGCGGCAGGCTCTGCTCGAAAAAAATTAACGGCTCACACATGATTGGAGCGTTTGCTCAGGCCAGCAGGCGCTTCAACTCGCGTCTATCTCTCCAACAAATCGATTAGATCCCGTTCCACGCAAAGTATGGACGTACAGGCGCTTCCGTCCGCAAAATTCTGCATACAAAATTCTGAAGACTTGATGTGGGCGACCAGATATCCTATGAATTTGGGGATGGAGGAGATCATGGGTTCAGGCATACGCCAAAAACAGACCAGCCTCGCGCTTGCCGCGGGCTGCCATGCAAGAGTTTGCTGCAGCGCTCATGAGGGCCGCAACGCCCGCATTCCCTCTCCACTTTATCGAACCAGCACCGCATCGGTTTTCACCGCGATCTCCGGCTCGACATTTCGTTGGTCGGTGTCGTTGGGCTGTTCAATCTCGCGCGACGCGTCGGGAGCGCAATTCGCCGCCGCCTGAGCGCCAATGAAGAATGTCGGGTGCAGGAACACCTGTAGCCGTTTCATCTAAAGGAGGAATAAGATGAAAGTGAAAGCATTATCGATCGGAATGACACTGGCCGCAGCCACGATGCTGGCAGGTCAGGCCCTTGCCTTCGAACCGACGCGCCCCGTCGAATTCGTTGTTGCCTCGGGTCCCGGTGGTGGCACCGACAACTTCGCCCGCACCATCCAGTCGATCATCACCAAGCACAAGCTGATGGACCAGTCGATGGTCGTCCTCAATAAGGGCGGCGGCAGCGGCGCCGAGGCATTCCTTTATGCCCGTAAGAACGAAGGCGACCCGAACAAGCTCTATTTCGGCACCAACAACGCCTACCTTCTGCCACATGTCGCCAAGCTCGCCTATTCGATGGAAGACCTGCGCCCGGTCGCAGCACTCGCCTTCGATGAATTCCTGATCTGGGTGAAGGGCGATTCCGAATACACGACTCCGGCCGCTCTCATTGAGGCCGCCAAGGCCAAGCCGAATGGCGTCACTTTCGCCGGCAGCCAGTCGAAGGACACTGACGAGACCCTGGTCGCGCTGATCGAGCAGACCACTGGCACCAAGTTCAAATACCTGCCGTTCAACGGCGGTGGCGAAGTGGGCGTTCAGCTTGCAGGCGGCCATGTCGCGGCCAACGTCAACAACCCGAACGAGAACATCGGTCAGTGGCAGGCAGGTGCCGTCAAGCCGCTCTGCGTCTTCTCCGACAAGCCGATGGCCAAGGGCGAGCCGGTCTATGACGGCAAGGGCTGGGGCGATATCCCGACCTGCGCGTCCTCCGGTGTCAACATTCCGTCCTACAAGATGCCGCGCACGGTCTGGACCGCTGCCGGAACGCCGGATGAAGCCGTCACCTACTACAGCGACGTGCTGAAGAAGGTCAGCGAGACCCCCGAATGGGCCGAATACATCAAAAAGACCTCGCAGACGGGCGACTTCCTCGCCGGCCAGCCGCTGCAGGACTTCATCACCACAAGCGAGAAGAGCACTGTCGGCGTCTTCGAAGCCGAAGGCTGGCTGGTCAAGTAAGTCCTGAGACCAATGCGATACAAGGTCCGGCATATCCTTGCCGGACCTTCCCGATCGAAGGAAATCAATCATGCGTATCAAGCGACTCCATGTGGAGCTTGCCACCGCCGTGACCTTGGCCGCCGTCGGCGCGCTCGGTGCCACCGGAGCCCTAGAACTCGGCGTCAGCTGGAGCGATTCCGGCCCCATGCCGGGCTATTTCCCCTTTTACGTCGGCATCATCCTGATCATCGCGGCTTTTGCCAGCGCCACCCAGGCTATCTTCAGGATGAGAATGGGCAGCGAGGAGATGCGTGAGACATTCCTTGAGCCGGAACAGACACAAAGAGTGCTTTCCTTCCTTCTTCCGATGGTCGTGTTCGTCGTCGTCACGGTCTTTCTCGGCACCTACATCGGAACGGCGCTTTATCTCTTCTACGTCGCGTGGCGCAACGGCGGCTACAAGCCGTGGATCGCCATCCTGATTGGTATCGCCTTCTCCATCGCGCTTTATTTCGTCTTCGAAAAGGCGTTCCAGGTGCCGCTTCACAAGGGCCCGATCGAAGAAATGCTCGGCATTTACTGAGCGACCGGAGCTAGATCATGGAAAATTTCGAACTTCTGATGGGTGGCTTCGCCACCGCTCTGACGCCGATGCACATCACGCTGATGATCGTCGGCGTGCTTCTCGGACTGATCGTCGGCGTCCTGCCCGGCCTCGGCGCGCCGAACGGCGTCTCGCTGCTCATTCCGCTCACTTTCGCAATGGACCCGGTTTCGGCCATCATTCTTCTGGCATCGATGTATTGGGGCGCGCTTTTCGGCGGCTCAACGACGTCGATCCTCTTCAACATTCCCGGCGAACCGAGTTCGGTGGCGACGACCTTTGACGGTTATCCCATGGCGCGGTCCGGGCAATCGACCCGGGCGCTGACGCTCGCCTTCATGTCGGCCGGCATCGGCGCATTCGTCGGCATCGTCGTCATCACGCTTCTGTCGTCCTGGGCTGCACGCTTCGCACTTCGCTTTGGCGCGGCCGAGTATTTCGCCGTCTACTTCCTGGCCTTCTGTGCCTTCATCGGCATGGGCAGCGCTTCGCCGATCAAGACCGCCGTCTCGCTGAGCCTCGGTCTGCTCCTGTCGACAGTCGGCATGGACACGGTCACCGGCTCGCTTCGCCTGACATTTGGTCTCGATGCACTTCTGAGCGGTGTCAGCTTCCTTGTCGTCGTCATCGGCCTGTTCGGTATCGGTGAATTGCTGGCGACGGTTCAGGACGGCCTGAAGTTCCGCGGTGTCGCATCGCGCATCGACCCGCGCGACGTCTTCAAGACGATGCTGGAACTGCCGAAATACATCACCACGATCATCCGCTCCTCGGCTGTCGGCGTGTGGATGGGCATCACGCCGGGCGGTCCGACCGCGGCATCCTTCATGAGCTACGGCCTTGCACGCCAGTGGTCCAAGCCGGGTGCGAAATTCGGCACCGGCCGTCCGGAAGGCATCGTCGCGCCGGAAACCGCCGACCATTCGGCCGGCACCTGCGCCATGCTGCCGATGCTGGCGCTCGGCGTTCCGAGTTCGGCAACCGCAGCGGTCATGATGGGCGGCCTGATGATCTGGGGCCTGACGCCAGGACCAATGCTGTTCTCCACCCAGCCGGATTTCGTCTGGGGCCTGATTGCCAGCATGTATATCGCCAACTTCGTCGGCGTCATCCTGGTCCTGCTCACGGTTCCGTTCTTCGCCGCCCTCCTTCGCATTCCGTTTGCCATCATCGGCCCGATGATCGTGGCGATCTGCTTCGTGGGCGCCTATACGGTGGCGAACTCGACATCCGACCTCTGGCTCGTGCTGATCTTCGGTGTCGTCGGCTTCGTCTTCAACAAGCTGGAATTCCCGCTGGCGCCGCTGGTTCTCGCCATGGTTCTCGGCAGCAAGGCTGAAAGCTCGTTCCACCAGTCGATGATCGCATCCGACGGCTCGCTCGGGATCTTCTTCTCGAACTACCTCGTTGGTACGATCATGACGATCGCGCTCGCGCTCCTCATCATCCCGCAGACCTTGAAGTTCATCCAGTATCTCAAGAGCCACAAGAGCGTGGACTCGGCTGCATAAGCCGGGTTCGCCCATTTCATTCGGTTTCGGAGGTGAACAGATGAACTATCATACCTATTTCGACAAAAATGCCGCGCCTGTCGAATGCTGCATCGTCGGCACCGGCGGTTTCGGCCGCAGCTTCATCGCGCAAAGCCTGAAGACGCCGCTGATCAGCACCCGCGTTGCCGTCGACCTGAAGTCGGAAACGGCCGCCGACGTTCTCCGCGGCCTCGGCATCGACGCGGCAAAAATCGCACAATGCGGAACCGCGGACGAAGCCAAGGCAGCCTGGGATAAAGGCCAATATATCGCGACGGGAGACCTTGCCACAGTTCTGGGCCTTCCGGTCGCAGTCGTTGTCGAAGCCACGGGCCACCCGGAAGCCGGTGCAAGACATTGCCGGCTCGCGGTCGATGCCGGCAAGCATGTCGCGCTCGTATCCAAGGAAGTCGACAGTGTCGTAGGCCCCGGCCTCGCCCTGCGCGCGCGCCGCAACAACATCATCGTCACGCCGGTCGATGGCGATCAGCCCAGCCTGCTGATGGGACTGGTCACCTGGGCGGAAGTGCTCGGACTGGAAATCATCGCGGCCGGCAAGGCCAGCGAATACGACTTTGTCTTCGATCCGAAGGAGAAGACGCTCAACTCCAACGGCAAGATTGCTCCGGCGCCGGGCTTTGCCGAATGGATGGAGCCCGCGACCACCGACCTGGCGGCGATTGCTGCAAAGCGCTCTCAGATCGCTGCGGAATTTCCGCAGCGCGCCGTACCTGATCTCTGCGAGATGACGCTGGTCGCAAACGCCACCGGCTTTCTTGTCGACCGGGCCGATCTGCATGTCCCGATCGCGCGGATCACCGAAGTCGCCGATTTCTTCTCCCCGGCGGAGAGCGGAGGATTGCTCGTCGCGCCGAAAGTGCTCGATGTCTTCCATTGCCTGCGGCTTCCCGGCGAGTTGAGCTTTGCCGGCGGAGTGTTCGTGACGGTTCGCTGCGACGATGCCGAGACCTGGCAGATGCTGGCTGAAAAGGGCCATGTCGTCAGCCGCAAGGGCGACGTCGCGATGCTCTACATCCCGCGCCATCTTCTCGGCGTCGAGGCCGCGACAAGCATTCTCGAAGTCGGCCTTCGCGGCGTGTCGAGCGGCGCGGTGGAGCCGAAGCCTGTAATCGATCTGGTCGCCCATGCGGATGCCGATATCGCTGCGGGGACCGTGCTGACCGCAAGCGGTCACCATCACTCAATCGTCAATGTCTCGGCACGGATGATCCCGGCCGGTGCGCTGTCCGACGAAAAGCCCGTTCCCTTCTATCTGGCCGCCAATCGCACATTGAAGCGGGCGGTCAAGGCGGGCCAGCCGATCCTCTGCGGCGATGTCGAACTCGACGAAACCTCCGAACTGCTTGCGCTGCGGCGCGAACAGGATAAAGCCTTCTTCTAACGCCTCCCAAGCGCCAGCGCAGCCGGCCTCCACCGGCTGCGCATCTTTCCATCGGCGTGACGCCGAATCCTGTCGGGATCCTGTCTTGCTGTCCTACATCCTCGTCTGCGCCATCGGTTTTGCTGCGGGATGTCTGAGCGGCGTGATCGGCACCGGTGCCAGCCTCATTCTCCTGCCCGTCCTCGTCCCGATGTTCGATCCGGCGCGCGCCATTCCCGTCATGGCGATCGCGGGGCTCATGGCCAACGCCGCGCGGGTCATGGCATGGCACAGGGAGGTGAACTGGCGTGCGGTTTGCGCCTATGCGATACCCGGCGTTCCGGCCGCATCGCTCGGCGCTCTCAGCCTGGTCCATTTGCCGGCCGCGATCAGCGGCACGTTGCTTGGCGTCTTCATCATGCTGCTCATACCCTTCAGGCACTATATCCAGAAGCACGACATCACCATCCATCTTGGCGGACTGGCGATCGCGGGTGTAGTGGTCGGCTTCCTGACAGGCATGTTCCTGTCCACCGGGCCGCTCAGCATTCCGGCTTTCCTCGCCTTCGGACTGGTCAAGGGCGCCTTCCTGTCGACGGAGGCCGCTTCCTCCATCTTCGTGCAGGCGGCAAAGGTGCTCACCTTCTACGAGGCGGACGTGCTGACCTTGGACCTTTTGATCAGCGGTCTGATCATCGGCTCCTCGCTGATGGCCGGAACCTTCTTTTCGAAACGCTACGTCATCAGCATGTCGGAGCGGAGTTTTCGTCTGATGATGGATGCCATTACGCTCGCATCCGGCCTGTGGCTGACGCTTGTCGGGCTGTTCGGCTGAACTCGAACAGCCCGACCTTGCCGCCTAGCGCCTTGCGGCGATGAAGCTTGCGGAAAGCTGCGCCACCATGGAAAGCGAGATCGCGCCGGCATCCGGATGGCCGATGCTCTTTTCGGCCAGCGGGCGGGCGCGTCCGAGACGCGGCGTCAGAGAAGCTGTTGCCTTGGCGGCAGCCTCGGATGCATCTGCCGCAGCCTTCCAGGCGTCAACCAACGGCTTGCCGGCTGCAGTTTCCGCCGTCAGCGTTTCGACGAACGGAATGAGTGAATCCACCAGGGTCTTGTCGCCGAGGCGGGCGCGGCCAAGGCGAGTAACGCCATCGAGGGCCTGTCGAGCGCCTTCGGCAATCGCCGCTTCGCTCGGCACTTCGTCGTCGTTCAGCGCATTGCTCCAGGACCGCAGCAGCAGGCCCCAGATCGCGCCGGATGTGCCGCCGGCCCTGTCGGCCCAGGCGTCACCGCCAAGCGCGAGCGTCGTCTGCGCGCCGGCGCCGGCCGAAACCGCTGCAGCCATCGCCTTGGCCGCTGCGTCGGAGCCGCGCTGCATGCCCTGGCCATGGTCGCCGTCGCCGGCGATCGCGTCGATACGGCCGAGTTCGGATTCCTTGTCCTTCAACATCGCGGCGATCTCGTTGAACAGGTCGCTGATGCAGGCCGCAGACTTGCGGGAGGCTTCGGACGCCGCCGGGATGGAGGGCGCCGACTCTTCGTCGACGATGACGTCGGTGCGCAGTTCCGCAATATCCGGCCGACCACGGCGGAATGCCGGCGCATCGCAGGGTGCCGCCCAGTAGCGTTCCAGTTCCTCGTCGAGCCAGGTCAGCGTCAGCGAGCAGCCCTGCATGTCGAGGCTGGTGACGAATTCGCCAGCCTCCGGCTGGACGATCTCCAGGCCGACGCCTGTCAGCTTCTTCTGCACTGCCATCCAGAGAACAAAAAGCTCTTCATATTTGGTCGAGCCGAGACCGTTCAACACGGCGGCGACACGCGTGCAGCCAGCTGGCTTTTCGGCCAGCAGCTTGTCTGCCAGAACATCCGCAAGATCCGTCGCGCTGGCAATGTCCTGCTCGCTGATGCCCGGCTCACCATGGATGCCGAGACCGAGTGCCATGCGGCCCTTCGGTACTGTGAACAGCGGCTCCTTGGCCCCCGGCAGGGTGCAGCCCGCGAAGGCCACGCCGAACGAGACTGTCCGCTCGTTGGCGTGCCGGGTGATGCGTTCCACCTCATCAAGCGACAGGCCGGCCTCTGCTACAGCGCCTGCGATCTTGAACACCATCAGGTCGCCGGCGATCCCGCGACGCTTGGAATGCTCGCTCGCCGATGCGCTCGCGACATCGTCCGTCACTGCGATAATGCGCACGTCGATGCCTTCGGCCCGCAGGCGTTCCGCAGCAACGCCAAAATTCAGCACGTCGCCGGCATAGTTGCCGAAGCCCAGAATGATGCCGCCACCGTTATGCGCCTGACGGCAGACGCGTGCGACAGCAGCAGTCGATGGGGAAGCAAACACGTCACCCGCGACCGCGGCATCCGCCATGCCCTGTCCGACATAACCGGCAAAGGCCGGATAATGGCCCGAACCGCCGCCGACAACGACGGAAACCTTGCCCTTCGGCACGGTCGTCGCACGAACGACGCCATTGCTGATCAGGCGCACATGGTTCGGGTAGATCTGGCAGAAGCCGGCAAGCGCCGTCGCGGCGAACTCATCGGGAGCGTCAAAGATCGTCGTCATGGTGGCAGTCCTCAATTACGCGGCAGGATGCGCCGGAGATAATCACGGTTGGCGGCGCTGACGGAAAGGCCGTCACCACCATAGTGCTCGCACAGGAACGGGGCATTGTACCCATGCTCCAGCGCCAGCTTGATTGCCGTCCGATAATTGATCAAGCCCGATTCGAGCGGAACAGGATGGCTGGCGATCAGGCCCGTATTCTCGTCCTCGATCCGCATGTAATTTTTCACATGCCAGTATTTGGCATATGGAGCCACCTTCGTCATCATCTGCAGCCAGTGCTCGACCGGCCGGTGAAGGCGGATGAGATTGCCGAGGTCGGCATTGATGCCGACATTGTCGAGACCGACCTCCTGGACGAAACGGACGGAACTGTCCGCCGTGCCCAGATAGGTATCCTCGTACATCTCAAGCGAAATTTCGATGCCGACTTCTGCGGCATGCTTGCCGAGTTCGGCGATGCGGGCGACCGCCTTGTTCCACGTCGCCGGATCGTCCTGGTTCGTAGCGCCCTGCTCGGTCCAGAACCAGAGCACGCTCTTCTGCTTCTCAGTCAACGGCTCGAAGAAGCCGAAGGAAACGCTGTGTGCACCGATTTCGGCGGCTGTGTCGATGACGCGGTGGCTATAGGCCAGATAGTCATCGCCATGCTTTTCATCGATGACGCTGCGACGCGATGTCGAGATGGCCGGAATGGTCATGCCGGCAGCGCTGACGACCTCGCAGAATTCGCGGCGGCGTTCGGGGGACAGGTCGGCGACCCGGAGCCAGCTGTCGGTGGGATCGATTTCAGTAAAGCCTGCGTCGACAACCTCGCCGACCGTGGCGGCCCATTCCTCGACGGACTGGTCCTGAACGGTACGACCATCCGGCAGCATGTTCGGGTACTGGATCATGGCGGCCGCGATCGGCCAGGTTTCGCGCGTCCACTTGCGAGCGGAACTCGTCATTGTCTTCCTCCAACCACGGCACCGCCGCGCCAGTCGGCGCGCGTCGCGGAAGCCGCAACACTTTGACATTACGCAGCGCCAGATCGGCAACATTCCCGACCGGCGCTCATGCGCCTGGCCCGCGTCCTTTCGGGCATGCAGAACCGGCCGCGGAAGCGGCCGGTCGAGCTGATATTGTCGCTTAGGCGGCCTTGGAAGCCTGGCGCTGGCGGGCCGCCATGCGGGCTGCAAGAAGCAGCGCTTCACGGGTGGCGCCGATATCGGCAATCCCCTTGCCGGCAATGTCATAGGCAGTGCCATGCGCCGGGGTGCAAAGCGCGAACGGCAGGCCGCCCATCATCGTCACGCCCTTGTCGAAGCCCATCATCTTCATCGCGATCTGGCCCTGGTCGTGATACATGGTCAGAACAGCGTGGTAGCCTTCCTTGAGGGCGCGCAGGAAGACGGTGTCGGCTGGGAAAGGACCGTCGACATCGTAACCGCGTGCGTTGGCCTCGGCGACGGCCGGTTCGATGATGTCGATCTCTTCCATGCCGAAGCTGCCGCCGTCACCCGCATGCGGGTTAAGGCCCGCAACCGCGACGCGCGGCTTGTCGACACCGGAGGCCTTTAGGCAGGAGATCGTCAGATCCAGCTCGGAGAGAATGCCTTCGACCGACAGATGGTTGGCGACTTCCTTGAGCGGGATATGCGAGCTGACACGAGCGTTCCAGACCTTTTCCAAAACGTTGAATTCGCGAATCTTGCCGGTGAAATTGATGACATCCGAGACAAAACGGATCTCGTCGTCATAGCCGGGATAGGCATAGCGCATCGCCTTCTTGTTGAAAGGCGTGAAGCACACTGCGTCAGCCTTACCGGCATGGGCCAGCTCCAACGCGGTGCGGAAATTCTTGGTCGCGAAGGTGCCGCCGGCAAGCGTCGCCTCACCGCGATCGACGTCTTCCGGAGCGAGATGGCCAAGATCAACAAAAGCGTGCCTGGAGCGGTCGAGACCGGCAAGGCCTTCAAGCGAGGACGACAGGAGATCGAGTTCCACGCCGGCTTCGCGAGCGCCCTTGTCGAGGATGCGGCGGTCACCGATCGTGACGATATAGGCCTTTTCCTTGATGTCGTCCAAGGCCAGAAGCTGGGCCGTCAGCTCAGGGCTGATGCCGGCGGGATCGCCCATCGCGAGCGCGATGACGGGACGGTTGTCGGATTGCTTGGTGATATCCAATTCTCTGTTCTCCTACCTCGATAACGCAGGTCTTAAGCCATCGGACATCAGAGGACAAGTCTTTTGCATTTTGTATGCAGCATTTTTGCATTTGGAACGCCCGGTGATCTGGTGTAACCCTTGAGCAACCTTTCGATGTGCTTTGCGCTCCAAAAGATCGAGCTTCGACATGAGTGAAACCTTGCCTGCACCGCCCGCCTCAAACTCCGGACCTATCCAGCGTACGGCCCTGCACGACACGCTCGTGACCCGACTGCGCGACATGATCATCGAGGGCGAACTGGAGCCTGGCTCGAGAATGCACGAGAGCCAGCTCGGTGAGCAGCTCGGCGTGTCGCGCACGCCTCTGCGCGAGGCGATCAAGTATCTTGCGAGCGAAGGCTTGGTCGAGCTCATCCCGAGCCGCGGCGCGATCGTCAAAAGGTTCAGCGGAAAGGATGTGCATGACATGCTCATCGTATTGAAGAGCCTTGAAGAGTTAGCAGGCAACCTCGCCTGCGAAACAGCGACGGACGAGGAAATCGCCAAGGTCAGGCAGCTGCATAACGAAATGAGCGCCTGCTACGACGCGAAGGACCGGTTGCGCTATTACAAGCTCAACCAGGCGATTCACACTGAAATCTGTCAGATCGCTCACAATCAGGCGCTCAGCAGCATCCAGGCGCAACTGCAGTCGCGCCTCAAGCGAATCCGTTTCATCGGTCACGAGGGACCGGAAAAATGGGCGGCTGCAATGGCAGAGCATGAGGAAATGATCGTGGCGCTTGAAGCACGCAATGGGAAGGCGCTATCCAAAGTGCTGGGCCGTCATCTTCTCAACGCCTGGCAGCGTGTGAAAGACGCCATGTAGTATTTTGATCAAGAGTGCGGCCGCGGCCGATGCAGCAAACTATCTCATCAAGATCAATTCTGATGATATACCCTCGATGACAAGATTGCCGGCTCTATGCACCACCTCGGTCTCACGCTGGATCCGGCCGTTTAACGCTATCATCGAGGATCCGAGGGCAATCCACCAGCACTTCTCAAACCGCATCGGCCAGACCACGATATTTTCCGGTCTGGCTTCATCCTCGATGGTGATGAACATGACGCTTTTCGCCGATCCGGGCTTGTGTCGCACTAGCACAAGCCCGGCAGCATAAACCCGCCGACCATCGCCTCTGCAGGTGATGATATTGCGCGCCGCAAGATCCTTTATCAGCAATACAATTGGGCGCTGCCGCAGTGTCAGACCCTTGTGAAAGATCTTGGCCTCGACTTGAAAAGTGTTCTCGCTCGAGCGGAGCTATCTCAGGATATTTTCGATCGCCCGGCGATCGAACTTGGTCGTGCGGATTATTTTCGGTTCTGGGATTGCATCGAAGCGATGATAAGCGGTCCACCGCTTCCCATTCGGCTTTGCGAACTTGGCCGAAGCGAAGCTTTCCCTCCGCCGCTTCTCGCGGCACTGTGCAGTCCCAACCTGCTGGTCGCCTTGCGGCGGATCGTCCATTTCCAGCGCCTGATCAGTCCTGTCGAGATCTCGCTTGCTGAGGAGCCGGACCGCATCCACGTCCAGATCGCATGGCCTTCGGATTTGCAGCCGCCCCCATCTCTCATTTTGACGGACCTTCTTTTTTACGTCATGTTCGCAAGGTCGGGCACGCGCGAACATGTCAGCCCCATGGCTATGACGGCGACAACCCTTCCCATCGATGTCGCGCCTTATGAAGACTATCTGAAAACATGCCTGACGCTTGGCCCGGCACATCGCGTCACATTCAGCAGGAACGATTGCGTCCGGCCGTTCCTGACTTCGAATGAACCCTTCTGGGAGACATTGGAGCCGGAGCTCAATGCGCGTCTGGCAATGCATAAGGAGATCAGCGACACCACACAGCTCGTTCGGCGGGCGATCATCGACGTGCTTCCGAATGGCGAGGTCTCGTTTCAGGAGATTTGCCGCAGGCTGGGCATGAGCAGGAGAACGCTCCAACGACGGCTGGCGGCCGAAGGCACACGCTTCAAGGCACTTTTGAACGCCACCAGAAAAGACCTCGCCCACCAATATCTGTTTGAAACCGACATGACGCCGACCGAGATTTCTGCCCTGCTTGGCTTCGATGAACCAAATTCCTTTTACCGTGCCTTCCGGGCCTGGACGGGGACGAGCCCCAGACGCTTTCGGATCGAAAGCCCGCCCTGAGAATAGCTTCCTGCTGGGCGAAGCGTCTCTTTCGCCCGCTGCTGTCGGCGTAAAGAGGACAGGCGACAAAGCGCGCCCGATCCTCCATCGCTTTCTGCCTGTGCAGCGTAATGCTGCGTTACCAGTCGAGACGATTGTCGCGGTAGTCGAGATAAAGATTTTGACCCGAGCCCATATACTTTTCGACGACATCCGCGACCCCGCGGACGCTTGGCTCAAGTTCTATTTCAGCGTCGACCGTGCCATTGAGCGTTCCCATCGCGGTACTGACCCAGCCCGGGTGGACGGACAGCACGGTAAGCCGCCTCTCCCGGTTCTCGGCATAGATCCCACGAGCCAGCATGTTCGACGCCACCTTGCTCGCCCGGTAGAGTTCAAGTCCCCCCTCGACATTGATGGCAATGCTGCCCCGATGGGATGACATGAAGGCCAGTGTACCCTCGGGCGCGAGCTTTCCCAAAAGACGACGGGCAAGCCTCATCGGTCCGAACGTGTTGGTCAGCATGATTTCTGCAAATTCTTCGTCGGTTGCCTCGAGCACACTTTGATGCTGAGCGCCCCAGATGCCGGCATTCATGAAGATCACATCGAAACGGCTGCTTCCAAGCGACGCCAGAAACGGTGCGATCTGGCCGGTGTCCGTGACGTCGATGGTGGCGATCGCGAGGCGGTCCGGGTCGGTTTCGCCAACGCGACGAAGATCGTCGGTGTCGGCGCCGGATCTCGCCGTCCCGACGACAGTCCAGCCGCGATCGAAGAACTGCCTTGCAAGGCCGAGGCCCAGGCCGCGCTCGGCGGCCACGATGAGGATCGATTTTGTCATTGGTGGTTTCCTTTCCAATCAGATCGCCGTGTAGCCGCCATCGGCCATCACCAGTGCTCCGGTCATGACGGCGGAGGCCGGAGATGCGAGAAAGGCAATGACTTCGGCGATATCGTTCGGCTGGGCGACACGCCCTATCGGGTGGGCGCTACCGTAACTGGCCAGCGTGCCTCTGCTGTCCTCGACGATGCCGTCAAGGATATCGGTCTCGACGACGCCGGGCGCGACCGCATTGGCGCGGATTCCGTGGGCGCCGTATTCGACGGCAATGACCTTGGTAAGCTGGGCGATCGCGCCCTTGGAGGCGGCATAGACTGCCGTATCCTTCATTCCGACCGAGGACACGATCGACGCGACATTGACAATCGCGCCGCCCCCCTGACCGATCATCACCTTGACCGCTTCCCGCGAATGCAGAAAATTGCCGCGGGCGTTCACGGCCATGATCTCGTCCCAGTCGGCAACGCTCATGTCGATCAATGCCCTGTTCATGGTGCGGCCGGCATTGTTGACGAGAATGTCGAGCGCGCCGAAACGCTCGATTGCCAACGCGATCGTGCGCAGCGCCGTCGCTTCGTCGGCGACATCGCCGCAGAAGGTTGCGATGTCGGCCGCGGCGAGTTCAGCCACGGAAGGATTGACATCGCTTGCGACGATGCGGGCACCCCTTTCCCGAAGCATGTTCACGGCTGCAAGGCCGATGCCGCGGGCCGCACCGGTCACGACGGCGACCTTGCCGGACAAATCCCAACCCTGAGGTCTGATGACGGTCATTTGCCCTCCTCCGGAAAGTCCGTGCCGCGCGTGACCGCTTCCCATCTGTCGATCTCATCAACGACTTGATCGAGCTTGGTGCGCGCGCGCCGCAGGGCGTCGCTGCCGAGCAGCAGATGCAAGGGGGGCTTTTCGGCACGGACCAAGGTCATGATCGCCTGGGCCGCACGCTCCGGATCGCCCGCCTGTCGTCCCGCCGCAGCGTCGAAGGCGGCGTTGCTTCGGCCGATCGTCTGGGCGTAAGCGGCATCGGCCACGCCGCTCTTACGTATGGAATGCGACGACAGGAAATCCGTCCTGAAGGCGCCTGGCGCGACGGCCGTCACCTTGATGCCGAGCGGCGCGACCTCGAGCGCCAGGCCAGCCGACATGCCTTCCAGCGCTGATTTTGCAGCGGAATACATTGCCGAGCCCGTTGACGGCGCGCGTCCGGCGATCGAGGTGATGTTGACGATATGGCCCCTTCCCTGCCTGCGAAGATGCGGCAGGGCCGCTTTTATGATGCGGAATGGCGCGAAGACATCCACGGCAAACAGTTGCTCGACCTGCGCATCGGTTGCGGTCTCCAGGGCGCCCAGAAGACCATATCCGGCATTGTTGACGATTACATCGATCTGCCCGGCGCGCTCGAATGCATCCGCCACGGCAATCTCGGCACCGGCCCCGTCTGCAAGATCGATGGTGAGGACATGCAAAGTACCCTTCGCATGATCGAAATCGGGCTGTCCGGATCTGACCGTTCCAACGACCGTATCCCCCTCGGCAAGCGCCGCCGCCGCCAGGGCGCGACCCAACCCGCGGGAGATCCCTGTGATAAACCAGGTCTTCATCTGATGCTCCTTTCAAGTGATGGAACAGAGATGGCGCATTGGCGCAGGCTTTATAATACATCGAAATGACACAGCCGTTGTTAGCCCAACTAATAAATGATAGTTGGATGGCATGAGCACGCTTCTGCCGAGCCAGGATTACAACCAGCTTCGCGCCTTCATCGCAGTGGCGGAATGCCTCAGTTTTAGCCTTGCCGCCGAACAGCTCGGCGTCTCGCCTTCGGCTCTCAGCCAGATGGTCAGAAAACTCGAAGACGAGGTCGGCATGCGGCTTTTGCACCGCACGACCCGTAATGTCTCCCTGACGGAGATCGGTGAAAGCCTGTTTCAACGTGTCCGGCCGGCCGCCCATGAGTTGGGGCTTGCCGTGACACAGGTTCGGCACGCCGGCGAAAGGCCAGCCGGAACTGTTCGTATCCACACGTTCAGATCCGCTGCCCAGAAGCATCTGGAGCCGATACTCGAAGATTTCATCGAGCGGTATCCGGATATTGTGCTGGACATCACACTGGACGACGAGGTCGTTGACATCGTTGCGGGTGGTTATGACGTCGCCCTACGCATCGGCGAGGTCATCGAAAAGGATATGGTTGCGGTACGACTGGGGCCGGAACTTCGCCAGATTGCGGTCGCAACGCCTGACTATCTCGGCCGTTACGGCTGCCCGGATCATCCGCGTGATCTCATCGACCACCGCTGCATACGCTGGCGCTGGCCCGGTCGCGCGACACCCTATGCCTGGGAGTTCTTTGAAGATAATGCATGGTTCAGCGTCACCGTCGACGGTCCTCTCATCTTCAGCGACAAGGAGAGCGCGCTGAGTGCGACGTTGAAGGGCATGGGGATCGGGTTTCCGGTCGAGGACACGGTTTCGGCATACATTGCGGAAGGAAAGCTGGTCAACATTCTCGACCAGTGGTCGGCACCCTTTCCCGGCCTCTTTCTATGTTATCCGCAACAGCGTCAGATGGCGCCGGCGCTGCGTGCCTTCATCGATGCAGTGCGTGCAGGACCCGGACGGTGATCAGACCATCATCGCCAGCACGCACGGTTGTCCTAAAACATCCCGATATCTGCGATCGCGTTCCGCTGATGGTCCTGGGGTAGATCTACCGATGCTGGCCGAGGGAGCCGCGGATGGTCTGCGCGACTTCATGGCCGATGCGGAGCAGCGAACTCCTGGCAACTCGGCATGGGTGTTGTCGAACAGCACTTGCTTGAAAACCGTCACCTCCGGCAAACCTTCGTAGTTTTAGAGGCTGCAAGTCAGGCATCTGCTCCTCGAAGCCTATCGCCCCACTGCAACCCTTAAACCTGGCAAAAACGGGCGCATCCCCTATGTCGCTTTAGTCCGACAGCCATGCGGATGGTCCACCGTCGAAGGGACGAAAGCTGACAAACACCGATCAACGCGGACCGTGCCGATATATTTCTCTTTCTGAAATCGGAGGGCTAATGTCCGATACTGTCACAAAACAAGATTCCCAGAATCTCGACGACACGCTCGATGCGATCGCAAAAGGTCTCGCCTACAGCACGCGCTCACCAGTTGTACGAACCCCAGCCGACAGTGACCTTGAATGGCAAGACATCTATTTTCCCTCGTCGGACGGGACTGTGCTGGAAGGATGGTTCATTCCGTGCAAAAGTTCGGACAGGCTGATCATCTGCGCGCACGCGTTCGGTTTCAGCAAGGCAGGGTTCCCCTCACACCTAGAGCCATGGAAATCGGCCTGGGGGCCGGGCAACGACTACGAAATCAACTTCATTTCCGATTACCGGATCCTGCATGATCACGGGTACAATGTCCTGGCCTACGACTTCCGTAACCATGGGCATAGTGCTGCCGCCAACGGCGGGCTGACATCCAACAAACGGTTTGAGCTGCGGGACGTTCTGGGCGCGCTGGCTTACGTGCGCTCTCGTCAAGAGCTTACAGAGATGACCATCGGCCTGTTCAGCAGATGCATGGGTGCCAATGCCACTTTCCGAGCGTTCACCGATCACCCCGAGGCGTTCACGGGAGTGCGCTGCATTGTCGCCCCTCTGTTGCTTTCAGCACGTGTTGCGCTGGAGTGCAGCTTGCACGGCGCCGGGCTCGCGGAACACGCAGACGATGCGGATAGACGGCTGCAGGAGATCATCGGCGTCTCGGTCTCCGCCGAAGGCCCGCGCGACTGGGCGCGATCGGTTACACTACCGACGCTTATCTATGGCGTGCGGAGCGATCCGGTCACGCGGCCGTCCGATCTGGAGGGGATCTTCGAGGCAATCGGCACAGAGGAGAAATCGATGTTCTGGATCGAAGACACGAGTAGCCGCTGGGATGGATATACATGGTTTCAGCGTCACCCGGACCGGATTCTGGCGTGGTTCGATAAACATATGCGTTGATACGCGTCTCAGAAACCTACAGATGGACTATAAGTGCGCAGCCGGCCGACGCTCTGTGGAAGCCTCATCACGACACTCGAAGTTGTGTTTTGTGATTGATCCGGCGGGATCGGCCAGAATTTCTTTATGGCGGACTGGCGGATGGAGGACGTCTCAAACTGTCGCGCGTCGGTTTTCGCGCCAAAACTTGTAATTTGCATCTACCCCAGTGGGTATGGCTCTCAAAGCAATCCCGCACTCGCCATGCTGATTTACTCTGACGTGCCGGGCATCGCGCACAGCTTTGCTCAATCCGGCGAACCTATCCAGACGTTGTTGATAGGCTAACTTCGGCAGCATATCGAAGGAAGGTTGACCTTCTTGTGGCGTGTGATGTTGGGGGGCTGCGTTGGCCAGGTAAGTCAACGAACCGTTCAACAACAAATATTTTTGGAACGATCAGTCCATATTTATGTTTTATCGCAAGCGGAATTGGAGATTTCGTGGAAAGGAACAATCAATGCCGTATTCGGAAATCGAGCAGTCGAACCTGAACATCGTCAACGCCGCGCTTGCGGCTTCTTCTAGAGACTTTGCAAAATTCTTCGATATCTTCGTCGAGAACGTTGAATGGACGCTAGCCGGTCACGGGCCGGTGGCTGGAACCTATAGCAGCAAGACTGAGCTATTCGCGAAGGCCGAGGAGGCCTTGTTCGCGCGGTTTGCATCTCCCCTAACGATTACAGTCGACGGCACTTGGGCCGACGGAGACAACGTATTCGCACGGATCAAAAGCGCTACGACAGCAGCGGACGGCAAGCCGTATCGAAACGAGTATATGTATATCATGACCATGCAGGACGGCCGGGTCGTCTCGGGGATCGAATGGCTTGATTTCCATGCCTATTACGAGATCATAGAACGGATCAAGCTATAGCGAGGTTGCCTTTTTCGCCGTAGGGTGGAGGGCTTAGAACATGCGACAATTGAATTCTTCGAATTACAGCCGCCGGGCAATCGGCGGCTGTATTGGTTTAGGGCAAAGCAGACGCTGGAAGGCCGTGTGAAAAAAACAGAAAAGCAGGCAAGGGGACGCCCTCGCCAGTTCGACGAAACAGCAGCACTCGTGGCAGCAACTCGAGTGTTCTGGCGATGCGGCTACGCGGGTTCGAGCATGAGCCTTCTCCTCAAGGAAATGGGCATCAACCGAGCCAGCCTCTACGCGACCTTCGGCAACAAGGACGCACTCTTCAAACGCGTTGTCGAACGGTATGAGAAAGAAAAAGAAAGCTACATGCGCGAAGCGCTTGCTCAGTCCTCTGCGCGGGGCGTAGCAGAGCATCTCCTGCGCAACACCATCGATCTCAAGACGGATCGCGGTGATCCACGGGCCAGCATGGCGGTGGTGCATTCATCGAGTTTCGGGCCGGGCGACATAGCGCTGCGAACGTTCATTCGTGAGCGCGGTGATTTCTGGCGAGAGCAATTGGTTTCGCGCATCGTGAGAGCACAGACCGAGGGAAACTTTAGCTCAAATCTCGATGCACGCGGGCTCGCACTGACCTTGAAGGCAGCAACCGATGGTCTTCTCGCAGCGGCTGGCGCCGGTGCAACGGAAGTCGAACTTGAAAGCATAGCGAAAACATTCCTGGGCCTTTGGCCGGGCCGCTGAGGTGCGGGCCTTGAAAGGATCTGAACCAGCGACCCGTCGCGGAGACGTCTAGCTAACGGTTTGAACAATCGACTATTTGACTTCAGTGAAGCTCAATCCAAGGCATTAGAAACTAACATAATTCCGAGTTATGTGACCTTCAGTTCCCGCTATGGATGAACATCAGAAGCTTGCAACTCCCGTCTGACGGTGGTTGGCATTAGTTCAGCCTGAACAAGCTTCCGCGTTGGGCAGCGCGAATGAACGAAGGACCGCACCCATGACCGTCCGAAAAGGTCTCGGCTTTCCGAATAATAAACGGTGCATGTAGGCAGTAAAGCCGCTTCGCGTATGAGCTGAAGTAGGCTTTCGTCGTGTCCGCATCGCGGATGCCAGCATCAACACAAATTTTCAACTCCGCGAAGCGGATCGCGCTGCTGACGGGTAGCCTGCACAGGAGTTTGCTTCTCGCGCATATTGATACGTTCAGCGGCCGGCGACTTATCACATCTCAAAATCCGTGATCGCATCCGAGTTGCTGTGCGCAAACTCTATTGTGAACTGCAGGATCACTGTAAAGCTCGATACCACCCACGGGCTGAGAGGCTAATCGGGAAAATTCAGCGCCCTTGCTCACATCGTTGAACGAATATGTCGCAAAATGTTGAAGCTCAGATCATCAACTGTTCACGGCCGCAACCAGAAGAGCTTGGGCATTGGCCAGATCAATGTTGACGACCTTTATAGAGTAAAGATCGCTGCTTTCCTTCCATCCTAGGTAGACAGCATAAATCCCGTAGGCTGAGAGCATTGCGACGAGCACATCGGCTTTAAAGCGCGTCTCCATTTGGGTCAGCGTAACCAGTTTTCCGGGCATGCGATCATCCGTTGTGACGGTAGAGAAAGTATGCTGGTGATACGGTGAGATCACCGAGGCATTGCGATCCCATGGCGAGAGAAACGGGTCATCAGGATGGCATAGGATCCGTCGAGAACAGCGCGTTATAAACGGTCGGCGGTTCATCGAGATCGAGCAGGGAAATTTCATAGGCCTGAGAGAGGACATCATCCGTCAGCACCGACATACCCCGATCAGCCAGAAGGGAGATGATGCGTTGCAGGTGTTCGTTCGTTCCTTGCAGGCGAAAGACAGCTGCAAACGGCCCCGCGAACGACAGTTTCACCGCGGCCTGAAAGTCATCCTTGCCAACAATCAGGGTACGGCAGACGTCCGTGTTGGGCTCGGTGTCATCGACGACAGAGAAACCGACCGTTGTAAGACCCGGGCGGATGTCGTCGTAACGACCTGCATCTAAGGCTTCACGGACAAAGCCGTAATCCGGTTCCTGGAGATCTCTATACGCTTGGCGAATATAACTGTCGTAGTTCATCGTCTTGTCTGCCTTGCTGTATTCACGAAGAGGGAAGCGTCGATTCCGGCCCGGCCGGATGGCCGTGAATGCGACCATCATTGCCCTGATGCACGCGAACCTTCGTCTGGCTCCCGCCATTTGGCCCGGTTCCTACCGGACGACCAAAATCATGATCCTTTACGTTCGGACGGCCTGGAACGGGTGTCCCTTTCTGCCACGCTTCCTGCGTCAGGTCATCCGCTTCCTCGCGGTCGCCGTTGAAGGTGGATGTCGGCTTTTTCTGCCTGTCGCGGTTCTTGTTCTGCGGCGTTCCCTTGACATGGCCATCCTGCTTCTGCCCGGCGATTTCCGGCGGCGGAGGCTGGCAATTGCCCGAGCATTCTTCAGGCTCCTCATCGGCCGATTCCACATGGCTTTCATTGTACATTTTGTAAAGTTCATAGCCTTCGTAGGCCAGCATGGCCAAGCCGATCGCCACGCCGACCGGCCCGAGGAAGCCGAGCGCGGCACGAGCTCCAAGCCTGGTCGCGACACCCGCGGCCGCTCGACCGAGCACCGCCTCTCCGCCTGCGACGGCCATAGCACTCATGCGCGTATCCCTTCCTTCGCCGCGTTCGCCATCAGCCGCATCATGTCGTTCAACCGGGCATCCGCGTTTCCGCCCTTGAGATGCGCCCGGATGTCCGCCGATTCGATGAACTTGCCGTCACTTGCCCCCATCAGATAGGTCCACTGGAAAAAGCCCCGTTCGGTTTTCAATCCATGGGCGCGCGCCTGCATTTCGTGCCGCTCCATGAAGATCAGCGCTTCTCGATCATCCATGTCCTGCAACAGATGCGGCGCAGACCGGCGGAACACCGCCACGCGACGGTGGCGCGAGGCCTGCAGTCGGCTTTCTCCGATCGCCTCGATGGTCAGCCGGGTCAGCCGCAGCATGCCTTTTTCGGCAGCGACATCCTGAGGCCGCCGGCCGCGCTTGATGCTGCCGCCCCATTCGGCGGCAGGGGCAAAGAAGATTTGCTCGGCCGGGCCCATCAGGCGGGCGACCTGTTCCGGCGAGAGCGTCGGGAACACCTGCATGATCACATTCGGATCGGCATGGCGGAAGACGACGGCTTCGTAGCGCTCCTTGCCGTCACCATCGGCATCGATGGATGACGCCTCCTGATCCGGTTCGCCGGCCGCCAGCGCGATCTCGCCCTCTGCCGAAGCTCCTGAAAGAGCCGATCCGGCAACGGCGTCCCGCTCCAGCGGCAGGAGTATCCGGTTGATACCGCGCAGATGGCGGTAGATCTCCTCTTCCGCCATTGAGCGGTCGCCGATCCAGAACACGACGCCCGGCTTGTCTTCGACCAGTTCGAGCAGGGCTTCGATCCGACTCCTGACCCGCTCCGGCCGGTCGATCTCGTCGGCGGGCAGCATGCCGCCGCCGCTTTCGTCACCATTGGCAACCGCCTCCGCCATCTCGGCAGAGAGCCTTTCCGCCAGTGCAGCAAGCTCTTCGTCGCCCGGCTCCGCTGAATGATCTGCGGCATTCTGCGAAACCGGCGCCGGCGGTGCCATGCTAAGCGACACCAGCCAAGGTCCGCCAAGTACGACGGCCGTGTCCATTCCCGCCTGGCGATAGAGCGGACGATGGCTCAGGCCGGCCGCCGAAAGCCGCGACGGAAGACCGCCGAAGCGGACGCCGTCCATCACGGCATAGATGCGCTGGTCGCCGCCATCAGCGATTTCGAAAAGACGAGCCAGAAAGGCCTGCCAGATGACGGAAAGCCCCGCCTTCTCGTCAGCCGTCTCCGCCATGCTTAGCCCCGAACCGTCGGAATTGACTGCGCCGCCATGCCGGCCTGGCAGGCGGTGCCGCTACCGGCGGCCTTGGCCTCCTCATCGCCGATGAAGACATTGGATGACCCGGTCTGGGCATTGCCCCCGCAATCGATCGCATCCCCGATCCGCCCGGCCGGCTTGCCATTGATGAAGACGGTGGCCGAACCGGCCGCAAGTGCCCGCAGATGGGAAGGTTGCGGGCAGGACGGGCAGCCATGCGGGACGTAGGCGTCACCGACCCGCATCAGCGGGCGGTTGTTGACGTAGACATCCGGGCTGCCGCCGGTCGCAGGCGTCGGCGGGAAATGGCAGGAATGGGCGGAGCCGATGTCGGCGCGTCGATGGGCTGGGGGCATGAGCGAATCCTCTGTTCGCGACTGTGTCAGGTACCATTCTGTTCGTAGTGGGAAGAGGCAATGCCTCCCGTTGTAGAAGGCGGCGAGTACATCGAGTATCACCGATCAAACGACCCCATAGGCTATAGAAAAAGCATGTTTGTGTTCCCATGCATGGGATCTCACTTTGGTGATCCGCAGCTTTGTGTAACGACCGTGCGCTCCCATTCGCCGTAGGCAGCGGGCTGCAGTACGTCGACGTGAATGCTCGCACCCTGGGGACCGCCTGCCGTCGGCAACTCGGCCTTGGCTCTGTCGGCAAGCCTTGCGCCTTCGATTATTGTGTCGCTCATCCGGCCGGGGATAGCTGTCTTGCGAATGCCCAGCTCAGCGATCTCTAGGTCGACCAACCGGTCCTGCGACGTGTACATCAGCCGGGTCTGCCTGTCTTGCGGAAGAACAAGATGATTGACCAGGACAGCGCAGTGCTTGGCATCCGCCGTTTGATGGCGGAACACCCAGTTTCCTGAACTGGCTGCGGCAAAAACGCTCGAACCGGGTTCCTGCGAGCCGCCCGACACCAAAAGCGCCAATGCGGCCTCGCAGCTCACGCGATCCGTGCCTGTCATACCGTCGCATAGCGAAGCGTTATTGTCGTCCGCCAGGGTCTGCCCGCCAAGGGTAGTGAAGATCAGGACATAGATCAGCTTGCGCATATTATGGTTACCGGACAGGCCCTCTTTTCAGCGACGGATATTTTTATAGTTCAGGTAAAAACCGAACAGGAATAATAGCACGCAGACTGCCAATATCGCGATGTTCTGAAGCGTCAGATCGGCGCTGGTCAGAAACAGAGCCGACAGAATAACGATCCCCGACACGATCATCAGCAAGTAGCCAAGCATCCCCGCCAACATCCAGCCGACAGACTTGATCAGGCTCATGATTGCCCTCCGCTTCGGCCAAATTGCAGGAATTTCTCGATAAATTCCTTGTATTGCGCAAAATCCTCCGCGTTTTTGGGATCCTGAAGTACCACGTCTGCAAGTTTCTGCGCCGTCTCGAAGAGCTCCTTGTAGTCTTCGTCCGACAATCGATGGTCGGGATCACCCGTGATCATGGAGATGAAAATCTGCACGACGTCGATTGCATCACCATGCTTCAGAGCAACATGCAGTGCCGCCCCCCAATTCACAGCCAGAAAGTTGAAACCGATGATGGCAGCGGCAGCACCCCGTGAGGCCTGGCCTTTCACCCTGCCACCGCTCTGCATCCAGGCGGTAAAGGCAGCCCCGCTCATGTAGCGTCCGACCATCCGCGATCCACCATGCAGGAGACCGGGCAATCTGTCCGATAATTGCTGTGTAATATCGACCTGATCTAGTTCCCTCCGAACAACGAGACGAGCATCCTCGTTATTGAACAGTTTCCAGAGAAGTCCGCGGAAGATCAGATAGTAGATTGCGCTGCCGGCCGCCTGCGCGACATTATAGATACGCTGAGTCTGCTGATTGCAGACCGATTGAATCCCTCCTCCATAGAATCCGGCGGTGCCAGCGATCCAGTGCAGGCAGAGCGTATAGTCGAATGGCCAGGAATAGGTACCGTCAACGAACCCCGAGACCGTCGATCTAAGGTAGTCCAGCGTACTTTGTGGCTTCTTGTTTGCAGCTCGCTGCAGGAAATTCCCGTCGCTGAAAGGAATTTCCACCGCTTCGGCTCCGTTGCCCCCAGAAGCTTCGTTTTGGACCACGTTGCCTGAATAAGTAATACCTCCGGACATCTAAGCCTCAATTCAGATCGATACGTTTTGACAGAACGCTAAAAAACGTTGTCAATTTTGATGTCATGCTACTGGCAAAGACCATGATAGAATCACTGATCGACATGGTTAGTTTCGTTCCCGATAGAATGATTTCGCCGGTCGGAAGCAGCGACAACCTCGAAGCCCCGCATACAAGTTCAAGCTTCTGCTGCGCCTGGATGACGCGTTTTCCGCCAGCATCCTCGACATGATTTTCTACCGACGAGATATCGATGCTCTTGCCGGAGATGACCTTGAATTCGGTTCCTGTGGAGATCGTCTTGTTGAGGCCGATATCTTCGAAACTGGTCAGGCCAACGATTTCAAGCTTGGAGCGATCAATGGAGGTGAACATGTTGCCGACTCCTGCCACCGACGCTCCAAGGATGCCAAAATCATAGCCTACCATGGAGATGCCGCGCGCACCCCAAGCATCGACCTGCGAAATGAGCTTGCCGATCCCGCTGGGGCCGACCGTCACGGTGTAATTGCCGCCGATCGATTCGCTCTGATTGTTGCCGATCTCTATCGCCTTGTTGTGCCCGACCGACTGCACCCAGTTGTTGTCGATACGCTCAGTGTGATTGTTGCGCGTCTTTTCGTTGCGATCCTTTTGCGCATGCAGATAAATTTCTTCCAGGCCGTTTTCGTCCTCGAAGGACATCTCGTTGAAGCCGTGCCCCTTGTGGGTGTTGGTGCGGAAAATGCTCTTGGTCTTGTTCGCCGGCAGATCATACGGCACGGCGGTGCTTGGATTCGGCACCACCCCCGTCACGAGCGGCCGATCCGGGTCACCATCGACATAGGCGACCATCACCTCCATGCCGATGCGCGGGATGATCTGGCCGCCCCAGGTGGAGCCGGCCCAGTTCTGCGCCACCCGCACCCAGCATGTATCCGACCCGTCCTTCTTGGCCTTGCGGTCCCAGGGGAACCATACCTTGATGCGGCCGTACTGATCCGGATGGATCTCCTCGCCCTCGGGTCCCGCGACGATCGCCACCTGGGTGCCCTCGATGCGCGGACGCTTCGTCTCGCGATGCGGGGTCATCGGCACGCGCGACGGCACGGCTTCGAATTCCTGGCGATATTCCGGCTCGTTCGTATTGGTCTCGTAGGACCGGTCGACCACGGTGTAGACCGCCTTGATCAGCACATGCTCGTCATAGGCATGGTCGGGATGGGCAACCTCGTAGGGGGTGAACCGCCGGCCAACCTCGAGGATGCGGCTAGTCGAGGCGCCGAAGACCCGGTCGTGGTCGGCTTCTGAGGCCTGCGACCTCAGCTTCTGCGCCCGCTCGGCTTCGGCCACCGATGAGATGCGGGCCGGGTATTCGTAGAGTTCGCGCTTCGTCGCATCCGGCATCTGCACCAGCGACGGCGTCATCGTGCCCGGCACCATGCGCGGCGTCTCGAAATTCCAGTCGGCACCGGCGCGCTGGCCCGGCACATAAGAGAAGCGACGGGCCCATTCATTGATGTGGTTGCGGTCGGACGATCCCTGCGCCAGGCGCACCCTGCCCTCTCCCTGCGCCGACGGTGACGGCCCGAGCCAGCCATTGGCCGTATCGGCTACATGCAGCTTGTGTTTGCCGTCTTCGTGGCTGAACCAGTAGAACAGCCCGTCCTCCTCGAAACGGCGGGTGAGGAAAGCAAGGTCTGTCTCGTTCCACTGCACGCTGTAGTGCTGTGGTGGTGGCGCAGAAATCACGCCCGAGAAGTCCGGTGCCGGAATGCCGTGTTCGGAAAACAGCGTCTCGCAGATTTCGACAGAGGTCTTGTCCATCCAGATGCGGCAGTCGGAACGACGCGACAGAAGCCACATCTGTGGCCTGAGCACCATCGCATAGGAGCGCAGGCCGCGGGTGATCGGCGGGCCTTCGTTCAATTCGGTGACGAGACCGTTGAACGGGCGGCGGATGGCCGAGCCCTCCTCGCCGTCACCCTGCTGGACCTCGATCGACACGTCGATCACTCGGCCGATCAACTCTTCCGGCTTGATCTGGCTTTTCTTGGTACGGGCATAGAGGCGGATCTCGAACAGCGACGACACGCCCTCCTCGATCGTCACCCGCTCGGCGAGCAGCTGATCCTCGCCCAAGGGCGACACGATCTTCAGGATGCGCGCTGCCTGGATGAAATCGGCAGCGGAGGAGGCATTGTCGGTGGAGAAATCCATAAGTACCCCAGCAGTCCAAATAACCAAGAAAAACACCACCGAAACCAAGCTGGTCTCCAGATGGCGAGAAAAATGCACTTCTTATATGCAAAAAACATAGCGCACGAAGCATTCAGGTCAACCCTGAATAAGCCAGAATTGAGACCATAGTAGTCCGTTTGTTTGTGCCATTGAATTCTTGGCCGGGTATCGCCGAAGTGCTATCCGAAGCAGATGCCATACTCTGCTCAGTCGGCCAGTTCCCTCGGTGGTATTCAAACTGCGCTTCAGCAGTTGCGACTGACCATCAACTTACTGTGGCATTTCTGGCCGCAACTGGCGGCGCTCTGGCTCCTCGGATTTATCGGCAATCTGCTGCTGAACGAGATCGCGGCGATGATCGGGCGCTGGAATTCGCTGGCCGGCCTCTCGATGCTGGCGATTGTCGTTCTGCTGAAACTGATCGTCATCGTCGCTCTGTTTGAGACGGTCCGCCGCGGTCTTCCGGCTCTCGATGCGGCCTCGCGGACGCTAGACGAACGGCCGGACGCCCGTGAGGAGATAACGACAACATCAGGCAATTTCGTCAGCGCTTTGGCTCTCACCCTTGTCCCCTTCTTCGCCTTCTACGCAGCCTGGGGGTTTCTTGGCGACACCGTGCGGGATTATTCCCGTCTGTCGCTCAGTCTCTTTCTTTCCGGCGAGGCAACCGGCCTGCTGGACGTCTCAGGCGGCGCATGGCTGATCGTGCCCGTTGTCGTCGCCTGGGCCGTGCGGCGTTTCGCTAAAATGATGCACAAGCGTTCGCATGCATCGATCTGGCCTGTCCTCATCGTGGTTTGCGAGGCGAACTGGGCCTTTATCGGTCTTTTCGTGCTGTCAGAATGGCAGGACGATATTCGTGCCTGGTTCAGTCATCTTCCGGAAACGATCGGAATGTTCTTCGGCCTCCTTGCACCCGTGACGGACGCCGCCGCCAATCCGGCCATTCCGCTGCCACCGGAATTTTCTTCGCCGCCGATAGGAACGCGCCTGATCAGCCTGTTCTTTTATGCACTCTATCCCGTGGTCTGGTTGACGCTTGCGGCCCTTGTCTATGGCTATGACATCCACGGCGAGCGCGCGCCTGGCGAGGGACGTCTCGCCCGTGCCGTTTCCCGCTGGCAGGCATTGCCGAAATCCCTCCGTGATTTCATTTCGCACTTTCTTGCAGGCACGCTGAAACGGTATCGGGCGCTTGCCGAGGGCATCGGCCTTGCGCTGAATTCCGGCGTTGTGCCGGTTCTCGTCGCCATTGTCGTCTATCGCCTTCTGGATTGGGGATCCGCCTGGGTCTGGTACGGCCTTACGCAGCTCATCGGCCCTCATGACCTGCCGCTCTGGCAAATTATTGCGCAGGTTATTTCGCCCTTCATCGGGATGCCGAGCGAACCAGGCGAAGGTCTTCTGGTCACGCCGATCAAGATATGCCTGCTGGCCGCCACGCTCGAAGTCGGTTTCGCGCAAGGGCGGGAATGGAGGCGTCGCGCGGCGTGACGTCAATTCAGGGAGAGTGAAAAGCCGATGGCTTTCGGCCGCAGGGCCGCAACGCTCAACCGGGCGGACAGGGCCGATACTGCCTCAGCCGGGACGACAAACTTCTCTTCGATCAGCACTGCATGATCCTTCGGAGGCGGCGTCAGCGACGTGATACCGCAGCCACTGACAGGATCTTTGTCAGGCTCGAGATCGCGGCTGATATCATTCGAGAGGTTGACGTCGAGCGGCCGCCAGCGACGCCCTGCCCCGTCCGTCAGGCTGATCTCGCACTGCCCCCAGCCTTCCCCGATATCCCGCGTGGCAGTCGCCACCATGCGGACGATGACAAGCCGCATCTGACCGGGAAGCTTCAACTGCGTGTCCCGGCCATCGCCAATCAGTCTCACCTTTTCGAGCCGCCATGACGCACCGGCATAATCGAGGTGGTCGGGGCCGTGCATGATGCTGACCTCGATGCGATGCCTGTAATCCTCGATATTGCGCCAGGCATTGATCGCAATAGCCGCGGCAACGAGCGGCGGCAAGCCGACGAGTGACAGCCACCACATCTTTCTGTCTCGGTCAGATGCCATTCTTGCCGATCTCCAGTCTCTCGCGCAGGCTTGTGTCATCCTGTTGGAGCAACACGCCGATCTCATCCTTGAGCTGCGGATCATATTGTTCGGAGACCATCAGTTTCATGCTTCGTGTCTCGTCCTCGGGGAGCTCGAAGATGAAAATGCCCGTGGTTGGCAAGCCCGGCTGGACGGTCTTCGCCGAGATGATGCCTGGAGCCCCGTCAGGCCGTCGGGATTGCCGATACAATCGGCCGGAAGCGCCGATCAGGGTCGCGGCGCGCACCGGCATGGTCTCCCGAAAGGCCCGCAGCTCGGCGGAAACAACAACCCAGACGCCGGAGCTCTGCAGGTCGACGTCGCGCCCAAAATTTTTATAGGCGATCGTTCTGGCCCTCAAGACGCGGCTGACCTTCACGCTGAAAGTTGCGCTTGAAACAGTCTCGGCCTGCTGCCCGGCTGTGCGGATCGGTCCCGTCAGCATGGCATAGGGCGGTGTCGTCGCTTGCAGTGCCGCAAGCAGCGTCGCGGCCGCGAGTATCGCGATGGATATCAAGGCCGGTCGCATCATGGCTCTGCTCCGGCTGCCGCGGCATCGAGCGGCAACGCGACCTCCGCAAAGCTACCCGAAGGAAACCAGCCGGGCGCGGAGTAGAGATTGTCGCGCGGCTTGAAGAAGGTGCCTTCGACCCGCAGCTGCAAAACCTTGGGGAGGACAAGTGTCTCAGGCACTTCCCAGATGGCAGACACGGCCTCGGGCATCCTCGGCTGTAGGTCCCAAAGAATGCTCCGGTCGCGCTTCAGATAATACTGCGGCTTCGGTGCATCGGGAACATTGGCGAGCCTGATCAGGTCGCCATAAAGGTTAGAGCTTTCCGCCGAAATGTTCTCAAGCACCATGTCGACGACGATGGCCTTCTTGCTCGGTGATATCCGCGCCCCGTTCGGCATCACCGTGCCGATGGCCGATGAGGCAATGGACACATTCCAGCGCCCTGCCTCGACCGGCCTCCCCACCTCGACCTTTGGGACCACGTCGGCTTCGCGTTGCTCATAGAGGGAATATCCCAGCGAGATCGCTGCGGCCAACAGCCCGCCTATGCCGGCGAGCACCCTGGTGAGCCACGCCTTTCTCGTCTTGCGCATCATCCCCGCTTCAGTTCGCGAATTCCGTCATACCGACAGAGATAGCGGACAGCTGGCGATTTATCGAGCATGTCGAATGTCCTTCATCCACCATACGCTCGAATTCTCCCAGCTTAGCCTCTCCATCCAAAAAACCTGACAGCCGTCAGGGTTTTCGCGCCAAGGTTCGTAGCGGCTTTGCTCAACCGTTTACGCGCGGGGCTCATCAGGCAGGTCCGCGATTTCAGTATTGACGGCCGACCCTTCTATTGCCCCGGAGGGAGCATCGGGTGAATACAGCCACCTCATAACGGCGAATGTACATGGCGGTCAGCTAGTGATGCTTTTAGCCGATATGGGGCGAGATCTGAACGCGATCGTGGCGGACGACGTTGTTTAACGCTTGACCGCGAAAGCGATGCTGACGGCGCGGTTGATGGCAGGGCCGAGCACCGACATGTGCGTCTCGCCCGCATAGAGTTCGAATTCTGTGCGGATGCCGTCCACGGAACCATCCAGCCGCGCCGCCATCTCCTCCGCCAGCGTGACCGTCCGCTCGATCTTCCTTTTCTCCAGTCGGGATCCGGCATCCTCGTTGCGGTACTGAAAGGGAGCCAGTTGATCCCCCTCGTATTCGCCGGCGGACAAGTGAAGAAATGGCGCGTTGCCCGGCGCGGCCTGCCGGCGTGCTTCGTTGTTCAGGATCTCACGGCCTTCCCAGTAAATGCTCGGGCTGGCGGCAATCCAGTTGGCGAATAGACCGGGACGCTCGAAAAGTGCATAGAGGGTAAAAAGCCCACCGAAGGAATGGCCGAAGAGCGATCGCCGTGCGGTATCGATCCGCACCATTTCGACGAGCCGAGGAAAGAGCTGTTTCTCGATAAAATCCAGCAAGTCGCCGGTTCCGCCGATAAGAACCGGAGGGCCGCCCTCGAAATACGGCGGATAAGATTTGACCGGCGGCGGCCCCAGATCCCAGGCCCTTCGCTGCGCATTGTAGGGCTCGTCGGACGGATAGCCGATCGCCACGATGACACCCCAACCCACATTCGTCGCCGCGGGATATGGTGCCTGGGTGACGAGGCTGGCCAAGGCGAAGGGAAAGGTCGCATTGCCATCGGTCATGACGAGTAGCGGCCATCCCTGTTCGGGTGCTTCTCCCGCCGGAATAGAGAAAAATATGCGATAGGGTTCGCCGCCCGCCGACGGTGCCAGGTCGAAGTACATTGCTCCCGGCATCGCGTAGTTTTGTGGATTCCCAGTCATGCCCATTCCCGTCAAGGTGCAATGCCTTGCTACGTGTATGCAAGAAGCCAGGCAAGTGAAGAACGTTTGAGTAAAACGGCCCGTGATCAGAACGTCAGCAGCAATTCGGGAACGATGGAAATCGTGACCCTCCTGGCATCTGCCGGCAGAGGCTCTGTCACGACTGTAGTCAGCCTATCCTCCAGTCCCTCGACCTTCAGCACGACCTTTTCCGACGCACCGAGAAAAATCCGTTCTTCGATGTAGGCAGTATGCTCGCCCAGATCCTTCGAGATCCTGATGGCCTGCGGACGGACATACAGCATCCGCGAACCTTCACGCTGAGCGATGGAGGGAAGTACAAACCTGCCGATGGCCGTCTCGAAAGATCCATCCCGATAGGCTCCGGGGATCTTGTTGAAGGCGCAGAAGAAATCCGCGGCATAAGCGTTCGCGGGATGGCTATAGACCTCACGGGGCGTCCCTGCCTGGACGATTTCGCCGGCGCGCATCAGCACGACGCGATCTCCGGAAGACAATGCTTCGGCCGGATCATGGGTTACCATGATGACCGTGGCCCCGGCGGAACGGAGGACTGAGAGCGTGGCGGCCCGCACCCGCTCCCTCAGCCCCTGATCGAGATTGGAAAAAGGCTCGTCCAACAAGACAACCGACGGCGTGGGAGCAAGGGCCCGGGCAAGCGCAACGCGCTGCTGTTCACCTCCGGAAAGCGTATGCGGGAAACGACTAGCCAGATGCCTGATCCCAATTCGCTCCATCACATCCGAAACTGTCGCAACAGCCTCGCGCCGAGGGCGCCCTTTGAGACCGAAGAGGATATTGTCGCGAACCGAGAGATGGGGAAACAGGGCGTAGTCCTGGAACACGAACCCGACACGCCGCCGCTCGGGCTCAATGAATTCACCGCCATCGACCATGCGTTCGTCAAGAAAGACTTGTCCGGTATCCGCCGTCTCTACCCCGGCAATGATGCGCAGAAGAGTGGACTTGCCGCAGCCGGAAGGGCCGACCAACGACAGGATTTCTCCGCCGGTGATTTCCAGCGATATGTCCTTGACTGCAGCGGCGGCGCCGAAAATGCGCCCAACTTTATCAAGCCGCACGGCGGTTTTTCGTTGCATGCTCATAGTGCCTCATGGACCGGGATTTCTCCCTGACGAAACGTTTTGGCGGATCTATCTGGCTCGTTTCGTCCTACACGGGAGAGCAGGATAACGGGGAGAATACTGATGGCGACGATGGCAAGCGCCGCGATTGACGCCTCCTCATAGGTACCCCGTGCGGCCTCCCCGTAGAGATGGGTGGCGAATGTCTCGACGTTGAGTGGCCTCAGTAGCAGCGTCGCCGGCAGTTCCTTGACGCAATCGACGAAGACCAGAAGGGCGGCCGCCGCGATGGCCGTTTTCGACAATGGCAGATGAACGTGACGAAATGTGCCCTGGGTCGACTGTCCGAGCGTTCGCGACGCATGGTCGAGCGATAGTGGAATTCGCGACAGACCAGCTTCTATGCCGCCCGCCGAGATAGCAAGAAACCGCATCGTCAGGGCATAGACCAGGGCGGCGCCCGATCCCATGAACAATAGGCCTGTGGAAACACCGAACCAATCCGATGCGGTGCGATCGATAAACCGGTCGAGCCCGGCGAGAACGATCAGAACACCGATTGCAACGACAGTGCCGGGCGCTGCGTAGCCCATGGTCGAAATCCGCAGCGACATGGCAGATAACCTGCCTGGTCGGACGCGGTTGGTGTAGGCGACAACAAGACCGAACCCAACCGTCGCGGCTGTCGCCAATGCTGCGATCAGGATGGTGCTGACAGCCTCATCGAGAATACGCGGCGAGAGGCCGGCGAACTGATAGCGCTTCCAGGCTTCGGTCGAGAGATAGATAGCCGGAACGATGAAGCCGATGAGAACCGGCAGCGCGCCGGCGAAGAGGAAGAACAAACCTTTCACCGGTCCTGCTTCCTGCTGTGCCAGACCACGTGTGCGCCGCGCATCCGTTGCATAACGTTGCTGTCGCCGGGCAAAGCGCTCCAACCCGACAAGGGCCAATACGACCATCAACAGGGCCAGTGCTATCTGTGATGCCCCCGGCAGGTCCGTCCGGGTGATCCATGTGGTGTAGATCGAGACTGTTAGAGTGCGTACACCCAGAAACTCTGCGGCGCCGACGTCGTTCAATGTTTCCATCAATGCGAGGGCGATGCCGATCGCCACCGCAGGCCGCGCCAGGGGCAGAGCAACACGCCAGAAGACTGCACGGCGTGAAACCCCAAGCGTGCGGGCCGCATCGACCAGATTGCCCGATTGCGTAAGAAACATCGCACGGGTCGGAATATAGACATACGGGTAAAGCACGAAGCCGAGCAGCAGGATGCAGCCAGCCATGGAGCGAACGTCCGGAAGGCGGAACTGCCTCAGCGTCTCGTAACCGAGTATCCAGCGGATAGAGCCCTGCACCACACCAATCGGATGCAGGATGTCGAGATAGGCATAGGCGATGATGTAGGTGGGCACTGCAAGCGGCAGAAGCAGTGACCATTCGAGCAGGCGCCTTCCGGGAAAATTATAGGCCGTCACGAGCCAGGCTGTGCTCGTGCCTATCGTGGCAGTGACCAATCCTACGCCAAGGAGCAGGATTACCGTATCGACAAGGGCGACTGGAAGAATGGTGGAAAAGAGATGTCCCCAGAGCCCTGCCGACCCCTTCATCGCTTCCAGCATCAAGCCCGCGATGGGAAGAATGACCACCAGCCCGGCGCAAAGGGAGACAAGCAGCCAGCCTCGACCGGATCGCCCGGTCCGCCCGGCGACCAGACGGCCAATGACCTGCGAACTGGAAGGCATATCAACGTCCATGATCTGTGAAGGGCGGCGTCTCCAGCCATATCAAGGCTGGAGACGCCGTCATTTCAGCTAGTTGTCAAAGCCGACCTTGTCGACCAGTTCGCTCGCCTGCTTGCGATGGCTGACGATCTCGGAAAGGGGCTTCGTATCGATCTTGAGTTCGCCGAAGGAGGCGATGATCGGATCAACCGCGGCACCGGCCCTGACCGGGTACTCGTAATTCGCCTCGGCATAGATCTTCTGTGCTTCGTCGGAAACGAGGTATTCCAGAAACTTCACGGCCTCGGCCTTGTTCGGCGAGTTCTTCGCAACGGCAGCGCCGCTGACATTCACCTGGGTGCCGCCCTGCTTGAAAGTAGGCAACACGACCTTGATGGCCTCAGCCCACTTGACCTGCTCCTCGCCGCCCTTGCCGGAGGTCATCAAGCCAACATAGTAAGTGTTGCCGATGCCGATATCGCAGATCCCGCCGAGAATATCCTTTGCAACGTCGCGGTCACCGCCGGCGGCCTTGCGCGCCAGGTTTTCCTTCATGCCCGCGAGCCACTTTTCGGTTTCGTCGGCACCGTAATGCGCAATGTAATCCGCAATCAGCGCGGTGTTATAGGGATGCTGGCCGGCGCGGATGCAGACCTTTCCCTTCCACTTAGGATCGGCGAGATCCTCGTAGTTGAAGGATGCAAGGTCGATATCCTTGGCCGCATAAAGTACCCGCCCGCGCATCGACAGTCCGAACCAGTGTCCCTTGCCGTCACGCAACTGGGCGGGGATGGCCTCGTTGAGAACCGAGGATTCGATCTGCTGCGTCACGCCCTTTTCGGCGAGATCGACGAGATTGCCGGCATCGACGACCATAAGTATATCCGCCGGGGAACTTGCGCCTTCCGACGCGACGCGCTCCGCAAGGCCGTCCTTCATGAAGACGGTATTGACCTTGGTGCCGGTCGACTTGGCATAGGCTTCGAGAAGCGGCGCGATCAGCGCAGGCTCGCGCGTGGTATAGAGATTGATCTCGGCAGCAGATGCCAGCGAGGGCATGGAAAGGACTGACGTGGCAAGAAGCACGGAAGTCAGGAGGGCCTTGGCTTTCATGGAGAACTCCGCGATGAAGGGCCATGAGCTTCCGCTCGACAATGGCCAGGTTTCGATGTGGATTTCTGCTGTCAGGCGAAATCCTTTCAACGAAACTCCACTTATCCGCATGAGCTGTGCCAAGCTATGCGGACCAAGGTCCGTATAGCTTGGCAGCCTTCATTCCATTCATCGTGTCCCGCTCTCGTGTTGCCACTCTCTCATCAGCAGCGCAGCTTCGGTTCGATTGCGGACGGCCAGCTTTTTCAAGACACGTGTCATGACGTGCTTGATTGATTTCTCCTGAAGAGAAAGGAAGCGAGCAACTTCCTTGTTGCTGTGCCCCTCAGCAACGAGCGTCAGAATCTGTTCCTCGCGCGGGGTCAGACGCGGCATATTATGTCTGGCCGAGCTCGCTCCAGTGGTCTCCCCAACCGCTGGACGGTCAGTCATTTCCGAGAGAACACGCGATGCAAGCCCGGGAGACACAATTGTTTCGCCTTCGACGACACTTCGAAGGACCGCCATGAGAGATCCGGCTTCGACACCCTTCAGTACATATCCCTTGGCGCCACTCTTCAACGCTTCGAAGACGTCGTTCTCGTCCTCGGAGGCTGTGAGTACAACGATGACGGCATTGTTATCGATGTCCCGAATGCCACGGATCGCTGTGTGGCCGCCACCGGGCATCGAAATATCCAGAAGGCTTATGTCCGGCCGCTCGCGTTGATAAATGGCGATTGCCTCTGCAGCATTAGCTCCCTCGCCAACGATGGCGATACCGCCCTCGTCCTCAAGGCCGCGGACCACGCCCATCCGAAACATCGGATGATCGTCTACGATGGCAACGCGCAACGGCCTATTCATGTCAGCCGACATCGTCATGGCAGGACCATCCTCACAGCCGTTCCGACTGAACCACCGCTGCTGATCTCCATCCGTCCCCCAAGGCTTGCTATCCGCTCTTCCAAGCCGGAAAGACCCAGACCGGCATTATCCGGATCCGCCGTGAAACCAATGCCATCATCTTCCACCAGCACCTCGATTCCATCGAGATGCGGTTTCACCAAGACCGTGATCCGGGTGGCATCGGCATGGCGCGAAGCATTGCTCAACGTTTCCTGCAGAAATCTATAGATGCAGATCCTGGCACCCTGGCTCGCTACGTCAATCTCCGCAATTTCGGCGTCGATCTGAATGCCGGAGTGAAGCTCATGGGCCTTGATCGCCCTGGCCGCAACCTCTCTCCCGGACAGCCCTTCCAATTCCGGAAGCCTGAGGTCGCGGCAGATATTGCGGATCTCATCGATCGCGTCCTGAACCGAGCTGCGGATCAATCCTTCGTCGTCTTCCCGGCCCTTGCCTTTTCTGATCGCCTCGAGGCGCATGATGGCAAAACCCAAAAGCTGCGTCGGACCGTCATGGAGATCGGAGGAAATTCGACGAAGGTAGCGCTCGTTAAGAGCGACAGTCCGCTGGGAGGCTTCATCCACCCGTTGCCGCAGCACTGTGTTTAGGTCCAGCAGCTGTGACAGCTCGCGGACCTGATCGTCCAGCCTCCGCCTCTGTCGCTCGATCTGGGCGCTTCCCCGTGCGACAATCAGGAAAAGGACCGTAAGCATTCCAATGGTGACGCCGGCGACAACGAGCCAACTGCGGATATGCGATCGCCGAAGCTCTTTCAGAATTTCGCTGGAACGCTCATAGAACTCGGCGACCCCGACGACGTCTCCCGTTTTCGCATCGCGGATAGGGCTGTGGATCTCGATGAATGGAAGGCCGCTGATTCTCTCGAATGAATGCTCTTCCCCATGCAATGGATCGAATTCTGCCGTAACAATTCCATCCAAGCCCTTTTGCAACGATGCCTGAGGCGGGAAAGCCTTGCCGACCAGTTCGGGATCGGTGCTGAATGCAACCTTTCCGCCACGTGTCCAGATTTTGAAGGAGAAGATCCGGCTGGCCAGGGGACCGCTGTATATGGCGGCGACGAGATCTGACTGCGATTGCTCGTCCAGTGATGTTTGTGATGAAAGATCCTGAGCAAGAGGCGAGATGATGCTGTCGACAAACAACGCCGTTGCGTCCGCCCGGTTCTGCAATATCGCCCGTTCGATATTCGCTGACACCCAGAAGCCAATAATCGCCATGCCGGCAAGAAGCACCGGAACGCAGGCCAAAGCGAACTGCCACGCATGCGTCAGCTTGATCCGCCGCCCCAGCCCGGGAATCCGATCTTTTATCGACCCTCTCGCTTCGGATAGCGCTGGCGACGGTATCATCGTTCTCCCAAACGAAAGCTATTCATCTACGTCGAAGCTTCTTGACGGTGACTCCGGAAGCGGGATCACCGATCGCTCTCGAGCGCCGACGTCATCATACAGGTCTGCATGGCAGATCGCAGGAGCGTTATGCCGATGGCCGTTCTTCAGCCTCACTTGCGCGCTTGGCCGGCACGTTGTGGCTTCCAGCCGCGCGATCGCGATGGAGTGCAGCACGTGCAAGAAGCATGAAAGTGATGGGTGTCGTCAGCGTGACGAAGATGCCGATCAGGATTTCGTGGATGACGAGCCTTGATGAAGCCACCGAGAAATAGATCATCGAGGCCACCATCACACCGCCAATGCCCCAGCTCGTGCCGAGCGTTGGCGCGTGGAGGCGCTCGTAGAAAGTTGGGAGCCGAACAAAGCCGATGGCCCCGATGAGAGCCAGCGCCGAACCTACAACAAGGAAGAATGCAACCGCGATGGCGGCGATAAGCGGAATATCTGCAGCCGGCTGGATCATTCGATGACTTCTCCGCGCATGAGAAACTTTGCAAGAGCCACTGTCGCGACGAAACCGAGCATGCCGATCACCAGGGCCGCCTCGAAATAGATGACCCGCCCGGTCCCTATCCCGAAAGTGACCAGCAACAACATGGCATTGATGTAGAGCGTATCGAGGCCGATGATACGGTCTTGCGCCCTCGGGCCGCGGAACATGCGTATGGACGCAAGAGCCATGGCGACCACGAGCATGAGCTGGGCGATAGCCACGGCGGTATAGATGATGACGGCACTCATGCGAATATCTCCATCAGCAACTTTTCATAGCGGTTCTTGATCGTGTCGATCCACGCGGCCTCATCCGCGACGTCGAGCACGTGCATGAGGATCGTGCGGTCATAGGAATCGTATTCCAGCCAAGCCGATCCCGGAGTGCTGGTCAGCACCACGGCTAGAACCGCAAGTGCCGTCCTATCCTCGATTTCCAGAGGAATGGTCAGAAAGCCGGGGCGGCCGTTCTTCGAGCGCCCGCGCAGGATCAACCACGCCACCGCGATATTCGAACGTATGATATCGAAGAGAACGATGAAAAAGAGCTTGGGTAGCAGATGCCATTTCCTAAGCTTCGGCTTGTCTGGTCGCAGCGATGCCATGGCCCAGGAAGCGAATACCGCGACCAAAGCGCCGAGGATCAGGTGACCGAGCGTAAAGCCGTTCAGAAGCAGCCACATCAGTGTCAGAGAAATGGTCAGGAGGGGATAAGGCAGCATCAGTGACCCTCCACTTCCAGACCGCTATCCACGCCCGGGATAACCACCGCATCCCTGACGGCGTCGATATAAAGGCTAGGGTTGCTCAGTGTACGGATCGTCGTGTCCATATACTGTATGGCCGAGTTCGCCTGGATTGTCAGCGCCAGGGTGAGCGCCAGAAGCATCATGACCGGCACGATCTCGATGACGAGAACACGCGGAACGGTTCCCTCGAGCGAGGTCCAGAAAGTCCGGATACCGGCGCGGGTCATCGAAATCAGCGATGCAACACCCGACAGAATGACCAGAATGATAAGGGTCCAGACAGCAATCGTCGGGGGCACGCCTATGGCGCCCGTCCCCATCATGGCCGACAGCATGGCGAACTTTGCAATGAAGCCGGAAAGCGGCGGCAGGCCGGAGAGCAGAATTGCGCACATGGCAAAACAGGTGCCGAGGATTGCCATCGTGCCGGGCATGGTCACCCCGTCGCTTTCTTCCGGCTCTTCGTCATCGGCATCGCCATAGGCTTCCATCGTCACTGCCAGAACGTTGGCACCGGCATCCTGGCTGCGCTCGACGAGTTCGATCAGCATGAAGAAGGCGCTGATCGTCAGCGTCGAGCTGACGAGATAGAGGAGAGCCCCCGACGACACGGCGCCGTCGTTGATGCCGAGCACCATGAGCAACGTGCCGGACGAGACAAGCACCGAGAACCCGGCAAGCCTGCCAAGCGCCTGCGACGCGAGCACGCCGATCGTGCCGAAGATGAGCGTCGCAAGCCCGCCATAGAGCAGGAAAGTCGATCCGAAGCCCGCGGACGGACCGCTGTCGAACAGCAGCATCGTCAGCCGCAGGATGACGTAGATGCCGAGCTTGCTGAGGATGGCAAAGATGCCCGCGACCGGCGCGGATGCCGCGCTGTAGGCCGTGGGAAGCCAGAAGCAGAGCGGCCACATACCGGCCTTGATGAGGAAAGCGATACCCAAGACACCGGCACCTGCCTCCATCAGCATACGCCGATCCGGTTCGATGTCCGGAATTCGGGCCGCGAGATCGGCCATATTGAGCGTGCCGGCCGTGCCGTAGATCAGGCTGACGCCGATCAGGAAGAGGAGCGCGGCGGCAAGGTTAACGGCGATGTAATGCATGCCCGCCTTCACACGAAGTGGGCCCGATCCGTGCAGCAGCAGACCGTAGGAGGCCGCGAGCATGACCTCGAAGAAAACGAAGAGATTGAACAGGTCGCCCGTCAGAAACGCACCGTTGACGCCCATCAGGAGGAGCTGGAACATAGAGTGGAAATGCGCGCCCATCGCGTGCCAGCGGGCCAGCGAATAGACGAGCGCCGCGACCGCGAGGATCGCGGTCAGAAGCAGCATTAGGGCGGAGAGCCCGTCCAAGACGAGTACGATGCCGAAGGGGGCCGACCAGTTGCCGAGAAGATAGACGCCCTCATAGTCGTTCGGGCCGCTCTCGATGCCGAACAGGACGATTGCAACGGCAAGCAGGAGAAGTACCGAGACGAGGCCGACCATGGCCTTGGCAACGCGCTGGCGCTCTTCGATGAACAGCAGTATCGCCGCCGCAACGAGCGGGATCAGGATCGGTGCAATAATCAGGTGATGCGACCAGGCCGTCATCGCTTTTCGCCCCGTCCGTCGACATGGTCGGTGCCCGTCAACCCGCGGGAGGCGAGAAGGACAACCAGGAAAAGCGCCGTCGTGGCAAAGCCGATAACGATCGCCGTCAGCACCAGCGCCTGAGGCACGGGATCGGCGAGCCTTGATGCCACCGCGTCGTCCGACAGGATCGGCGGCACGTTGGTCTTGACCCCGCCAACGCCGAAAATGAACAGGTTCACCGCATAGGACAGCATCGAAAGACCGATAATGACCTGATAGGTGCGGGGGCGCAGAATAAGCCAGACGCCGCAGCTCGTCATCACGCCGATCGCGATGGAAAGGATGATTTCCATTAGTCGTCCCTCCCCTTTTCGGCTTCGATAGTGCGAAGGCGATTGATACGGATCGATTGGTGGGCAAGCGCGACAAGGATCAGAACCGTCGAGCCGACGACCAGCAGGAAGACGCCGAGGTCGAAGAGCAATGCCGTCGCCGCCGGCACCTTGCCGATCAGCGGGATCGGAAGATACTGAAAATGCGAGGTCAGGAACGGATATCCGAAGAACCAGGCGCCGACGCCCGTCGAGGCCGCGGCGAGAAGGCCGATCCCCATCCACCACAATGGCAGGATGCGGATGCGGTCCTCCGCCCATCGCGTGCCGCCCGCAAGATATTGCAGCAGGAATGCGATCGACAGCGTCAGACCGGCAGAGAAGCCACCGCCCGGCATGTCGTGGCCGCGCATGAAGATGTAGACCGCGAATGTAATGATGACCGGGAACATCCATTGCATGATCACCGAGGGGATCAGCAGGTAATCGCGCGCCGTATCGCCTGCGGCGCGGTCAGCATGCTCTTCGTCGAAACGATTCTGGATGCGTTGCTGCTCAGGCATATCCATGCTGTCGGGTGCCGGACGGAAACGTCTCAGCAGAGCATAAACCGTCAGCGCCACGACGCCGAGGACGGCGATCTCTCCCAGTGTGTCGAAACCGCGAAAATCGACGAGAATGACGTTGACGACGTTGCGGCCACCTCCCTCGGAATAGGCATTTTCCAGGAAATAATTGGCGATCGCGTCGGGAACCGGCATGGTCATAACCGCATAGGAGATGAAGGTCATCCCGACGCCACAGACGACCGCAAGCAGAAGGTCGCGGAAACGACGGAAGCGGGCGCGCAGCGTCACGGCTTCGTCCATCTGCTCGGTGCGTTTCGGCAGCCAGCGCAACCCGAGCAGGATCAGCACCGTTGTGACGATCTCGACAAGAAGCTGGGTAATCGCGAGATCCGGCGCGGACAGCCACACGAAAGTGACACATACGATCAGGCCGATGCCGCCGAGCATGATGAGAGCGGCGAGACGGTGATATTTTGCCAGATAGGCGGTTCCGATCGCCAGGCAAATGCCGATCAGCCAGAGGCCGGCGAATGCCTTGTCCACGCCGGAAAAGACGAAAGAGCGCGGCTCGAAGCCGGAAAGCCAAAGCGGCAGCATCCCGGCGACGAAACCGGTGAAAACCACCCAGCGAAGCTGCGGCTGCAGCTTGCGCGTCCCGATCCGCTGCTCGGCAAGGCGCGCCCAGCGCCATGAAACCTCAACAAGGATGCGCTCGAAGATGCGCTGCCCTCTCAAGCGGCGGAGAACCGGCGGGCCATCCTCGCAGGTCGCGAGATAATGACGCAGCGCCACATAGAGCAGCGCCCCTGCCACAAGCGCGACAAGGCTCATGATCAGCGGCAGATTAAAGCCGTGCCAGATCGAGAGGCTGTATTCGGGAGTATCGGCACCGAGTACGCTGACGACAGCCGTGTTAAGAAACGGCCCGACCGACATCGCCGGCGCGATACCGACGATCAAGCAGATCACCACCAGCAGCTCGATCGGAAAACGCATCCAGTGTGGCGGCTCGTGCGGGGTATCCTTAGGCAGGTTCGTTGGCGAGCGGCCAAAGAAGACCGTGTGTATGAAGCGCAGCGAATAGGCGACGCTGAAAGCCCCGGCAAGCGTCGCGACATAGGGGAGTATGCGGTCGAGAATAGAGTCCGCATGAGTTTCGACAGCTTCCGCGAAGAACATCTCCTTCGACAGGAAGCCGTTAAGCAGCGGCACGCCAGCCATCGCAGCGCTCGCAACCATGGCAAGCGTGGCGGTGATCGGCATATAGCGGAACAGCCCGCTCAATCGCCGCATATCGCGCGTGCCGGTCTCATGATCGATGATGCCAGCCGCCATGAATAGCGACGCCTTGAAGGTCGCGTGATTGAGCATGTGGAAGATGGCCGCGACCGTTGCGAGCGGGCTGCCGAGGCTGAGCAGCGTCGTGATCAGGCCGAGATGGCTGATCGTCGAATAGGCGAGCAGTCCCTTCAGATCCTGCTGGAAGATAGCGAAATAGGCACCGATCAGCAAGGTGAGGATACCGGCTGCGCCGAGAATAAAGAACCATTCGTAGGTTCCCGACAGGGCCGGCGAAAACCGCGCGAGCAGGAAGACACCCGCTTTCACCATCGTTGCCGAGTGCAGGAATGCCGATACGGGCGTGGGCGCAGCCATCGCATTCGGCAGCCAGAAGTGAAAGGGGAATTGGGCGCTCTTGGTCAGCGCTCCGAGCAGCACGAAGATGAGTGCCGGCAGATAGAGCGAATGGCCACGAATGAGATCGCCCGACGCCAGAATCTTGTCGAGATCATAGCTGCCGACGATATTGCCGATGAGCAGCAGACCGATAAGCAGGCAGAAGCCGCCGATCCCGGTGATCGTCAGCGCCATGCGGGCGCCGTCGCGGGCGGCCGCCGAATTATGCCAGTAGCTGATCAGCAGGAAGGACGAGATACTTGTCAGCTCCCAGAAGACTGAAAGGAGGATGACATTGCCCGACAGCACGATGCCGAGCATCGCCCCCATGAATGCAAGAAAAAAGGAGAAGAACCGCGGAACCGGATCGTCCTCGGACATGTAATAGCGCGCATAGACGGTGACGAGGAAGCCGATGCCGGTGATCAGCACGCAGAACATCCACGCGAATCCGTCCAGCCGCAATGCGAAATTGAGACCGAGCTGAGGTATCCACTCAACCTGATAGCGCAGGACATTGCCATCGACGACCTGCGGATAGGCCAGGACGGCGATTACAAAGCAACCGCCGGCAACGACCGATGCGAGGCGCGAAGGCAACGCGGTGGAGGCCGTGCTCAGCAGGAAGGCAGACAGGATACTTCCAATAAACGGCAGGGCCAGCAGAAGAAGCAGAAAGTCCGGCGCCAGCGTTATCCCAATGTCCCGTCCCTTCTCTTGATATGGCCCTTGTTATCCGCCGCCTGAAAGCTCCCACTAGCCAACTGACAGAAAGTACCATATATGATTGATGTCGACCAATATGGGTGATTTAGAATTATGGGTCAAGCAGATCAGACAAAGATTTTGACCCCGGCGCTATGTCGCGCAGGCCGTGGCTTTCTAGATTGGACACAATGCGATCTCGCTGATCGTTCGGGCGTTTCACGCAGCACGATCAAGGATTACGAAGGCGCTCGACACGAGGCTCACCGCTCGACGGAAGCTCAGTTGCGAAGGGCGCTCGAGGAAGGTGGCCTTGCCTTCGTATCCGTAGAGGGCGATGGCATAGCGATCTGTTCAAAGGGCAAATCCGAAGACAGCGCCACTTAGGATAGTGTCGGCGCGCAAATCTTCCGCAAGATGCAAAACATCCCGGTCAGCCATGATCTGGCTGCCCTAGCATCTCCGCGCGCAGACCAGCGGCGTTGCGAAAGCTTCAGAGTGCTCCGTTCATTTCGCCGGGGCACGCCCCGGCGAAATGAAACCACGTTATTTTTCCACCCCCCTAAGGCGTGGCTGGCGGGACAAATCCCACCAGGCTGCGGCCTCAATAATGGACAGACAAGGAATCGATCGGCGTCGCCTTCGGCGGAGCGAACTTTGTCAGGTCTATTCCGCCGACGGCAGACCTGTATTCTTCGATGGTTGGCGTGCGACCAAGAATTGCCGACAGCACCACGACCGGAGTCGATGCCAGTAACGATTCGCCCTTCTTTTCTGCTGTATCTTCAACGACACGCCCCTGGAACAGACGGGTGGAAGTAGCGAGAACCGTGTCCCCCTTCTCCGCCTTTTCCTGGTTACCCATGCACAGGTTGCAGCCTGGGCGCTCAAGATAGAGGATGTTCTCGTACTCGGTGCGGTTGGAGGTCTTCGGCTTCAGGTCATCGAATTCAAAGCCCGAATATTTCTGCAGGATTTCCCAATCCCCTTCGGCCTTCAGTTCGTCGATGATGTTGTAGGTCGGGGCAGCGACAACGAGCGGCGCCTTGAACTCGACCTTGCCCGCGGTTTTCTCGATGTTCTTCAACATCTGGGCTACGATCTTCATATCGCCCTTGTGAACCATGCATGAACCGATGAAGCCGAGATCCACCCTCTTGGTCCCGCCATAGTAAGAGACCGGACGGATCGTGTCGTGGGTGTAGCGCCTGGATACATCGACATTGTTCACGTCGGGGTCGGCGATCATCGGCTCGTTGATGACGTCCAGATCGACGACGACTTCGGCGAAGTATTTCGCGTTGGCGTCCGGGGTCAGCGCCGGCTTTTCACCCGAGCGGATCTCGGCAATGCGCTCATCCGCCTTGGCGATCAGACCCTTCAGCGTCTGGGCGGTATTGTCCATGCCCTTGTCGATCATTATCTGGATGCGCGACTTGGCGATCTCCAGGGACTCGATCAGCGTCTCGTCCTCGGAAATACAGATCGACGCCTTGGCCTTCATTTCGGCCGTCCAATCGGTGAAGGTGAAGGCCTGGTCGGCGAGCAGCGTGCCGATATGGACTTCAATGATGCGGCCCTGGAAGACATTGTCCCCGTGCTGCTTGAGCATCTGCGCTTGGGTGGCATGTACCACGTCGCGGAAATCCATATAGGGCTGCATCGTGCCCTTGAAGGTGACCTTGACCGACTGCGGGATTGGCATGGTCGCTTCGCCGGTAGCAAGTGCCAGGGCCACGGTGCCGGAGTCGGCACCAAATGCAACGCCCTTGGACATGCGGGTATGGCTGTCGCCGCCGATGATGATCGCCCAGTCATCCACGGTGATGTCGTTCAGCACCTTGTGGATCACGTCCGTCATGGAGTGATAGACGCCCTTCGGGTCACGCGCAGTGATGACGCCGAAATTGTTCATGAAGGACATGAGCTTCGGAATATTCGCCTGGGCCTTCTTGTCCCAAACGGATGCCGTGTGGCAGCCCGACTGATAGGCGCCGTCAACCAGCGGCGAAATGACGGTTGCCGCCATCGCTTCCAGTTCCTGCGCCGTCATCAGGCCGGTCGTATCCTGCGAACCGACGATGTTCACCTTGACGCGAACGTCGGACCCCGCGTGCAGAACCTTGCCCGGGGTCACGCCGACAGCGTTGCGGTTGAAGATTTTTTCGACCGCGGTCAGCCCCTGCTCTTCGACCGAAATCTCCTTGTTCGGGGCGAAGACCGGGGTCGCCTCAACACCCAGCGTCTGTGCAGCAAAGGTCTGGAGCTTCTTGCCGAAAACGATGGCATAGGAGCTGCCGGCCTTCATGAACTCCATCTTCTGGGGCGTGAACGCGGCCGCGACATCGACCAGTTCCTCGCCGTTCTCGGCACAGAGCTTCTTGTTCTTGGCATCGATCTTCAGCACGGTTCCGGTTTCGACCGAATATTTCTGCTCAAGCACCGGGTTGCCGTCATTGTTGAGAATCGGCTTGCCGTCTTCACCGGTCTTCTTGACCCAGTTCTTCAGGTTGATGCCGATACCGCCGGTCACGTCGACAGTGGTCGCAAAGATCGGCGAGATGCCGTTGGTGCCTGCGACGACCGGTGCAAAATTGACGAAAGGCACATAGGGGCTGGCCTGCTTGCCGGTCCACAGAGCGACGTTGTTGACGCCGGACATGCGCGACGAGCCGACGCCCATCGTGCCCTTCTCGGCGATCATCATGACCCGCTTGTCGGGATGCTGTTTTTGAAGCGCGACGATCTCCGCCTGCGCCTCCGGCGTGATCATGCACTGGCCGTGCAACTGGCGGTCGGAACGCGAATGCGCCTGATTGCCAGGAGACAGAAGGTCGGTCGAGATGTCGCCTTCCGCGGCGATGAAGGTCACGACCTTGATCTCGTCCTCGACATCCGGAAGTTTGGTGAAGAACTCGGCCTTGGCGTAGCTTTCAAGAACGCCTTTCGCGATCGCATTTCCTGCCTTGAAGGCATCGCGCAACCGAAACATGTCGGCGTCATAGAGGAAAACCTGGGTCTTCAGCACGTCACCGGCCTTGCCGGCGATCGCCGCGTCATCGCCGAGCGCGATGTCGAGCAGCACTTCGACCGAAGGGCCGCCCTTCATATGCGACAGCAGTTCAAGAGCGAATTCGGGAGTGATTTCAGGGACGACCGTTTCGCCGAGGATGATCTGCTTCAGAAAAGCCGCCTTGACGCCTGCGGCGCTGGTTGTGCCCGGCAGGGTATTATAGATGAAGAATTTCACGGCATCCGTTCGGTGCTCGTTACCGGCATCCTGAATCAATGTGATGATTTCACCAGTCAGCCCGCCGTCGTCGATCGGCTTGGGAGCAAGTCCCTGATTTTCTCTGCTTTTGATCTCAGCCAGGTAATCCAAGTAAAGCGTCATCACAGTCCCAACGTCATGAGGTCCATGGCGCTGACGCACAGCACCATCGAACGATATTGTTAATCGGCCTAGGTTTTGCGGGTTTGGAGTACGTCAACCAGCGCCGTGTGACAAGATACCGCATTTCACTAAAAAATTGGTTGCGGACCAGCCTGATGAACCAGCGGCCTGTGCTGGATGTCCCCAAGCGGCGCCATGACGCTCGTATCGTTCAGTCAGTGGCCGAACGCCATCCTATGGTGAGGAGCTTCAATCACCCGGAGCAGCTATCCCGACCTGCCTACATTGAGTGAGAGGCTGGATTTGGGTGCGGTCTGAGCATTTGGTTACGTTCGAAAGCTTATCAGCGTCATGCCTAGTCTTCCCGTAACCGTCATCAAACATTCATGCGCGCTTTAAGAAACCGTCGCTCATGATTGCTAACTCATCCTCACTGCAATTTCATTTGCAAAGGAGATGCGGATGTCACGGAAATTACACAGCACAATCGCAGTCAGCATTGTCGCTCTCTTTGCCAGCGTCGGCGTGGCCGAAGCTGCGACGACGGTGAAGTTCTGGCACAGCTTCAATAAATCCAGCGGCCAGGCGCTGGACAAGATCGTCCAGAATTTTGAAGCCGCCAATCCGGACATCGATGTTGAGGCCGAGTTCATCGGCAACTACAACGACATCATCGCAAAGCTGCAGGCCGCGATCCCGGCGCGTCGCGCACCTGACGCGGTCATTCTGGAGGTCACCCGTTACGGGCTATTCGCCAACAACAATATCCTGACGGACCTGACGCCCTATTTCGACGCCGATCCGCTCAAGGCGGACCTCTACGAATACGCACAGGAAGTCGGCGTCATCAGCGGCAAGAACTATATCGTGCCTTTCAACTCTTCGACGCCCGTCCTCTATTTCAACAAAGACATCTTCGAGCGCGCCGGCCTTTCTGCGGACACGCCGCTCAAGACCTTCGACGAAATCCTGACCGCGACGAAGACCATCAGTGAAAAACTCGGCTCTGAAGGGATCTCCGGCATTGCGGCACCCGGCCAGTTTGCCCGCTGGGGCCTGGTCATGGCCAACGACAGCGAGCTGGTCGACCCGAAGTCAGGCGAGATCATGCTCGACAAGCCAAACACGATCGAAGCCTATCAATGGATGGCATCACTGGTTCACGACAACAAGGTCGCCTCGCCGGATGGCGTAACCGACGAAGACAACGGTCGCGATGCCTTCCTCGCCAGGAAGGTCGGCATCATGTTCAATTCGACCGGCAATTACGGCGAAGCCAAGAAAGCGATCGGCGATAATCTCGTGGTCCGTGCGATGCCCTGCAACAAGGCCTGCTCTGTTCCGATCGGTGGCGCCGGCATCGGCATCATGGCTACTTCCTCGAAGGAAGTGCAGGACGCGGCCTACAAGTTCGTCAGTTATGCCGCGTCGCCGGAAGCCAACGCGATCTGGTTTGCTGCAACCGGCTACCTGCCGATCAACAAGAAAAGCGGCGGCCTTCCCGTTGCCAAGGAGGCGCTAGCGACGCAACCGGGGATCGATGTGGCAATCGACTCCCTGCCAAATGCTCATGGCCGTGCACGGACGACCGTCGTCACCTGGATGCGCACCACAGAATACAAGATGTGGCAGGCCATGGCGCTCGGCCAGCAAAAGGTCGACGAGACGATGAAAGATTTCGCCGAGCAGACGCGCGCCGAAGAAAAACGCGTCAGCAACTGAACCTCTTGCAAGGGCATCGGCGGACGGGAAGCGTTTTCCTGCCGCCGGTGCATTTCATGGCTATGCTCCGTAAACTCACGCCCTATCTCTTTGTCGCACCGTTGATGATCTTCATCACGGTCTTCACCTACATTCCGATCCTGGCAAGCCTCAACCTGAGCTTTCGCGAGTGGAATTTCCTGTCGCCCGACATGCCATTCGTCGGCCTACGCAATTACGAGCAGTTGCTGTCGTCTCGGGAACTCTGGAACTCGCTATGGGTGACGACGCTCTTCGCCATCCTGTCCGTGCCCTTGCGGCTTGGCCTCGCCCTCGTCATTGCCAACTACCTGATCCGTGAATCGGTGCATTCACGTCTCCTGCGAGGCGCCCTCTTCCTGCCCTCGGTAACGTCGACTGTATCGATCGCAGTTGTCTTTTCCTGGGTGTTTTCGACCGATTACGGCATGGTCAACGCAATTCTCGGCATGCTTGGTCTCGGCAAGGTGCAATGGCTGCAGGATCCCCATCTGGCGCTCTGGGTCCTGATCTTCGTCAACACGTGGAAGCAACTCGGATACGACATCGTCATCTATATCGCTGGCCTGCAGGCCATACCGCAGGAGCTTTACGATGCTGCCTCCATCGATGGTTGCCGTCGTCTGCACGTCTTCCGGCGAGTAACGTTGCCACTTGTCATGCCGGCGACCTATTTCCTTCTCGTGATCTCGGTGATCGAGGCTTTCCAAGTATTCACGATCGTCAATGTGATGACGCGCGGTGGTCCCGCCGGCGCAACCGACATGCTGGTCAATCTGCTCTACGAGATCGGCTTCGTCCTGTTCGATATCGGACGCGGTTCGGCCCTCGCCGTCATGCTGTTCGTCCTGCTTGTCGCGCTCGCAATCCTCAAATCGCGCATCATCGGCAGGAAGGTGCACTATGAAGCCTGAAAGCCCTTTGCTCGCAAGCCTGGCGCTTGTGGCCGGAATCGTCTTCCTTTCGCCCGTCCTCTATTCGATCTGGATCTCGTTCCAGACGGCAAATGCCTATTACGCGGGCGAGGTGGGCTTCACGCTCGACAATTACGGGCGCGCAGTGGGACAGTATAATTTCGCCCGCTATCTCGTGAACAGCCTGATCGTCTCCGGGCTGGTGACATTGCTTGGCATTACGTTTGCCACGATGGCAGCTTACGCCTTTGCCCGCTACTCGTTCCGGGGAAGCAACTTCTTGTTCGGGGCAACGGTCGCGACGCTGATGATCCCCAGCCACATCAGCCTCATTCCCAACTATCTTTCACTGGCAAAGGTTGGGCTGCTGGACACCTACGCAGGCCTGATCTTGCCCGCCATCTCCAACGGCTTCGCGGCCTTCTTCCTGCGGCAGTATATCCGCGGCATTCCGCGGTCGCTGGATGAGGCGGCGTATATGGACGGAGCAACACCCCTAAGGGTTCTGTGGCGTATCATCGTGCCGCTGTCTCGCCCGGCAATCGCGTCGATGGCCCTCTATATCTTCATGACCGAGTGGAACAGCTATATCTGGCCTCTGGTTGCCGTGGGCGACCAGGATCTCTACACGCTTCAGATCGGACTCGCCCGGCTCTATCGCATCAATCCGGGCGAAGGCCTGGTCGACTGGCCGCTGGTCATGGCCGCCTCGACGATCACCATCCTGCCTGTTCTCCTCGGCTTCCTTCTGGTCGAGCGCCATCTCGTGCGCGGCATCACCATGGGCGCCGTCAAGTAAATCAAGGACATCATCATACATGACACGCATCGCATCTCATCGCGGCGGCACGCTGGAATTCGGTGACAGCACGCTACAGGGCTTCACGGCAACCTCGAAAATGGCGTTGGAGGAAGTGGAGTTCGACCTCCACCCAACCGCAGACGGCGCGATCGTCGTTCATCACGACCCGACGCTCGACGGCACCACAGATGTGAACGGAGTGATAGCACGAATGCCGCTTGCGGAGATCAAGAAGGCTACGATCCGCTACGGCGCGGGCGCGACCCCTCTTACGCTGGAAGAGCTCTGCACGATCTATGCGCAGAGCAGTGTCGGCTTCCGATGCGAGATAAAACCGGGTGTGGACGGTATTGCCTACGACGACTTCATACCGCGAGTGGTTTCGGTGCTACAGCGGCAGGGGATGCTGGAGCGTACCACATTCTCTTCGTTTCTCATCCCGTGCATGGATGACATTGCCGCTGCTACCGACCGCCCGCGGCTCTGGCTGGTCAGCCCTCCCATCTTGCGCCAGCTGGGACCTGAGACGGTGATCGAAGTGGCAAAGGCGCATGGCATTCGGGAAGTCGGAATTCATATCAACACGGCCGACGAGGATCTGAAGACGCTTTTTCTTTCAGCCGGCATCGAATTCGGATGCTGGGCCGCTCACACGACCGGACAGATCGAGAGGGCTCTTGGCCTCGACGTGAAGGTATTCACCACAGACCGCCCGACACTTGCGATTGCCATCCGCAACCACCATCGCGAAGGGGTGTAGCATGAGCGGTATCTCACTTCGGGATATCCAGAAATCCTATCCGAACGGACCGCGTATTCTCCATGGCGTTTCGCTCGATATCGAGCCTGGCGAGTTCGTCGTCATCGTCGGCCCGTCCGGCTGCGGCAAGTCCACGCTGCTGAGGTTGATTGCCGGCCTCGATCGATGTGAAGAAGGCAGGATCGAGATCGACGGAAAGCTTGCCAATAACCTTGCGCCGCAGGATCGCGATATTGCGATGATTTTCCAGAACTACGCCCTCTACCCTCATATGACCGTGCGCGAGAATATTGCATTCGGGCTCGAGCTGCGCGGCATGCGGAAGGTGGAACGCAACGAGCGAGCAGAGAACGTCGCCAGGATGCTTCAGCTCGAGCCTTTTCTCGATCGCAAACCGGCAGCACTTTCCGGCGGCCAACGCCAGCGCGTCGCAATGGGGCGGGCAATGGCGCGCAACGCTTCGATCTTCCTGATGGACGAGCCTCTCTCCAATCTCGACAATTCCCTGCGCATCACCATGCGTACAGAGATCAAAGAACTGCATCGGCAGCTGGGCGCGACCATCATCTATGTAACACATGACCAGACGGAAGCTTTGTCGCTGGCGGATCGCGTCGCGGTCATGAAGGATGGCCATCTGTTGCAGTTTGATCGTCCGGATGTGATTTACGACAAGCCCCTCAATCGCTTTGTCGCGAGCTTTCTCGGAATGCCACCGATCAACTTCGTCGATGCTGGCGCGTTGCCAGGCTGGAGCGGGCAACCGGGGCTGACGGTTGGGCTGCGACCAGACATGCTGACCGTGCATGGCGAAAATCCAGGCGGCGATGCGCTTCCGGCGCGCCTCGTTTTGTCGGAAATGACCGGATCTGAAATGCTGCTTCATTGCGAAACCCCGGCCGGACGACTGACCGTCACGTCCACGCGCCGCGATCTGCCCGCCGACACCAGCCGCTTATGGATCTCCTGTGATCTTGACCGAGCGCTGTTTTTCGATAGCCAGAGTGGAGTTCGGGTGGAACTCACCAGCGACAAACTGGGAATTGCGGCGAACTGAGGTTGGCAAAGATATGAACAAGCAGGAAGCGCCGCTTGCACTGAGCGACCTGATCAGCCGTCATTCGACGAGGCTGACAGACGCGGATACGCGCCTTCTCGACGTGTTGATCCAGGACCCTATCCGGGCCGCACTGGACAATGGCAAGGATATCTCATCCCGTGCAGGCGTGCATCCCGCCTCTGCCGTCAGGCTCGCGCGGCGCCTTGGTTTCAAGGGCTACCCAGAGTTTCGGGCCTTCCTGCAGTCAAGCCTGACCGAAGGCGGCAATGATTTTGAGAGCCCCGCCGCGCGCATGGCCGCAAGGCTTGTCCGGGCAGAAGGCGACGGGTTACTGGCATCCGTTCTTGATAGCGAGATCGCGGCCCTCCAACAGGCGCGCAACAGCGTCTCCGACGCCGATATCCGAGCCTTTTCGGAAAGACTGCGCGACAGCCGGAAGATCTTTGTGTTCGGGCGGGGGCATTTCGCCTCGCTGTGCTCACTGATTGCGCTACGCCTCAATCGCTCCGGATATGAGGCAACCGACCTCGGCAGCCAGATACATCAACTGCCGGAGCTTCTATCGGGTCTTTCTTCCGAAGACGTCGTTTGGCTTCTGGCGTTTCGCAGGGCTCCCTCGCTTCTCCAGGAAGTCCGTGACGTCGCCGCGAGGTGTGGAGCGAAGACGCTGACAATAACCGACGTCGGTGGAATACGTATAGATCCCCCGCCAGACCACCAGATCCTTGTTTCACGCGGCAAGCCAGGTGAATCGCAATCGCTTGTGGTGCCGATGACAATTGCCAATGCGGTCATTCTAGACCTGGCGTCCATCGACAATGGCAGGTCGATAAACGCCCTCAGCAAGTTTCGATCATTCCGTGCAGCGTCGCGCCTGACGACCGGTTGATACTGAAGCGGTGACTGCTGCAGAATTCGGTTCACCACCGACACAGCGAGCCGCGCGGCAGCCTTAGTGCCCATGTTCTGACCGGTAGGTCCTGAATGTGAAAGCTCATAGACGCCATTCGGATTGCGCGTCAGTTCACCGATCGCCACCGTTGGAGCAATTGCGCCACGGGCTAATACCCCTTGAGGATCAGGATGAGCGCCACAAGCTGCGCACGATCCTCCCCCCCCCCCATAAATGGGGAAGTAAGTCAGCCGGGACCAGGAGAAATTCAAAATACGAAAAGGATCCGGGCCACGATTGGTCACAAATTATTTCTACTAGTAGATAGAATCTTGACGGCGAGATATGCCGAGATTATCTCGATCATCGATCTATCAGTAGATAGATAAATCGTTACCCGGGAGTTTCGGATGCTGGATGCAAACTCGGACGCAACAGCCGCCCGTCAGAAAGTTAGAGCGAGTTATCGTTCAAAGATCTGGACTGCCTCACTGATCGCCATCGCCGCCGTGATCGGCGGCGTGGCCTACGGTCCCTATATCCTGCCCGGGGAAACGGACGCCGCACCGGTTCCACCGCCGCCCAGGGTTTCCGTCAGCGCGCCAATTCATCTCGACATCAGCAAGCGGCTGACGCTTCTCGGACAGTTCTCGCCGACGCAAGAGGTCGAGCTTCGCGCCCAGGTGGGCGGAATTCTGACCAGGATCTGCTTCAAGGACGGAGAGATCGTCCAGGAGGGAGATCTGCTATTCCAGATTGATCCAACACCCTACCTGATCCGGTTTAGTGAAGCGAGCGCAGCCCTGGCAAATGCGAGGACCCGTCTCGAACTCGCAAATGTCGAACGAACGCGCGCCGATTCACTCCAGAAAAATGGTGGTGGAACGACCCAGAACGCCGATCAGAAGGCTGCCGAGCAGCGAGCTGCTCAAGCGGCCGTCGATTCTGCCCAGGCCAACGTCCTTGATGCGCAATTCGATCTTGATCGGACGCGGATTTTCGCCCCGTTTACCGGCCGCATCGGAACCCATCTCGTATCCGAAGGCAATCTCATATCCGGCAGTCGCAACGCAACCAGCCCAACGACGTTGCTGGCGAGAATCGTGTCCACGGAATCTCTCTTCCTGAACTTCGACATGAGCGAGAACGACTACCTCGCCTTCCAGCGTGAACGGCAGAAACAGACCGGCCCGCTTGCAGGTAAGGTAAAGTTTGCATTGGCAGACGAAAAGAGCTTCGACCACATTGGAACGCTTGACTTCGTGGACAATGTTCTCGACCGGTCGAGCGGCACCATACACGCCAGAGCGACCGTTGCGAATGCTGACGGATTGTTAACTCCCGGCGGCTTTGCACGTCTGCGTATCGCCATTGCGCCCGCGGCTCCTGCTCTTCTCGTCCCCGACGCGGCGGTTCTGCCCGATCAGTCCGAACATCTCGTTCTGACCATAGACAGGAACAATATCGTTACGCCGAAGCAGGTCGAGATCGGAGATATGCGCGAAGGCTTGCGCGTGATCCGGTCCGGTCTGGAGCGCACCGATATCGTGATTATCGACGGACTGCCGTCGGCTCGCGTCGGTTCCGTTGTCGCTCCTCATGACAAACAAATCCCACCGATTTCCGACTGACGGCAACTGCAGCTGAAAGGCTCGAACCGCCATGAGACTCTCACACTTTTTCATCGATCACCCGCGGTTTGCGGTGGTGATCAACATCTTCATCGTCATATTCGGAGTGGCATCGGCATTTTTCCTGCCTGTCGCTCAATATCCCGACATCGTTCCCCCGACCATTCAGGTCGTGACCCGCTATCCGGGGGCATCCGCAGAGGTTGTCGCCCGCACGGTGGCTACCCCGCTTGAGCAAGCGATCAACGGCGTCGAGGACATGGATTACATAGGCAGCCAGTCGACCGGCAACGGGCAGCTGACTGTCACCGTCATTTTCAAGATCGGTACCGACCCCAATACTGCGTTGCTTCTGACGCAAAGCCGCGTCCAGGATACGCTCTCAAGATTGCCGGTCGAAGTCCAGGCGCAAGGTGTGCAGGTCAAAAAGACCATCCAGGCGCTGCTTCTCTGCGTGCATATCTACTCACCGGATGGCACGCGCAGCGTCGAATATATTTCAAACTATATGCTGAGATTGCGCGACCAGATAGCCCGGCTCCCTGGCGTTGCAGATTTCCAGATTTTCGGCGAACGCCAGTACGCCATGCGCATATGGATCGATCCCGGCAAGGCGGCTGCCAACAGTATCAGCGCTAACGAGATTCTGACGGCACTTCGCGCGCAAAACGTTCAGGTCTCAGCCGGAGTGCTTAACGCCCCGCCTATCCAGACAGATGCAGCCTACCAGATCAACGTAGAAGCGCTTGGGCGCCTTACAACGGCGGAGCAGTTCGGCGACATAATCGTAAAGAACGATGGACAAGGTCGGGTGACGCGCATTCGTGACATCGGACGGGCAGAACTCGGCTCCTCGGACTACAGCTCGATTGCTTACGCCGACCTCTATCCAGCCGCTCCATGGTGTGCCGTCGCGACCCCCGGCGCGAATGTTGTCGAGGTCGAAAACGCGATCTGGGACAAGATGGCGGAGCTCAAGAGAACCTCTTTTCCAAGCGGCATGGACTATATGAGGATCTATGACCCGACGACTTTCGTCAGCCGGTCGATCCACGAGGTGCTGGAGACCATCGTCATCGCGGTGCTGCTGGTGGTCAGTGTCGTTTTCGTCTTCCTGCAAACATGGCGCGCAACGATTATTCCTGTCGTTGCCATTCCCATTTCACTGCTCGGCACGTTCATCATCCTTTCCATTTTCGGCATATCAATCAACAATCTCTCGCTGTTCGGCCTGATCCTTGCCGTGGGGATCGTCGTCGACGATGCTATCGTTGTGGTCGAGAACGTCGAACGCAACATGGCAATGGGAATGAACCCGAAAGACGCGTCCCATAAAACCATGGACGAAGTCTCTTCTGCACTAATCGCCATCGCGGTGACGTTATGTGCAGTGTTCGTACCATCGGCCTTCATCACGGGCATTTCCGGTCTGTTCTTCACACAATTCGCGGCGACTATCTCTGCGTCGGCGATCATTTCGGCCATTGTCTCCCTGACCTTGAGCCCGGCACTGTGCGCGGTTCTGCTCAGACCGCATCATCATCGTCAGGAAAGGCGAGGTATTGCCCGGATCACCGGGGCCCTTTTCGGACGGTTCAACATCGGATTTGAATGGCTGTCCTCCAGCTACGGCAGAGTGACCGCAAGGCTCGTGAGGGCGACAGCGATGGTCGGCCTCGCATATGTCGCACTTATCGCCCTTACCGGCTTCCAGATGTCGCGGCTGCCGTCAGGGTTCATTCCTGAACAGGACATAGGCTACCAGGTCGTCGTCGTCATTTTGCCACCAGGCTCAAGTCTGCAACGAACAAACGAGGTCGTCCGCGACGTCAATGATACCCTTCTGAAGGTTTCGGGCGTGGAACACACGGTGCCTATATCCGGTCTTGACGTCACGACGTCCACGATCGCGCCAAATGTCGGATCCGTGTTTTACATCCTCCCCTCGCAATATGGCAAACATGTTCCCGGCATTACCGCCGCAACCATGCTTCCCAAAGTTCAAGCATCCCTTGCCAAGATCGAGGATGCCGTAGTTATCGTGGTCAACCCGCCGGCAGTTCAGGGTTTGGGTGCCGCCGGCGGCTTCAAATTGATGGTCGAGGATCGCAGCGATCACACGCCTCAGGAACTTGCGGAGGCCACCAATAAGCTCGTGGCAGCTGCAAACGAGGATCCGGCTTTTGCCGGCGTCTTCACCCTGTACAACGCAGGCGCACCTTCCCTCTTCGTCGACATCGACCGGGAGAAGGCAGAGAAACTAGGCCTGACCGCGACAGACGTATTCTCGACCATGCAGGTTTATATGGGCTCGCAATATGTCAATGACTTCAACTATCTTGGCCGCACATATCAGGTTCTCGCTCAGGCCGATCAACGCTTTCGCAAATCGGCGGAAGACATCAGCCGCCTGAAGGCCCGCAATTCGAACGGTGACATGGTGCCGATCGGGGCCGTCGCGAACTTCGTGGACACCACCTCGCCGTATCGCCAACCGCGATACAACCTCTACCCCGCCGCTGACGTGCTTGGTACCGCGGCCCCGGGCGTCTCTTCGGGCGCCGCAATTGATAGAATGAATGAAATCGCCGAAAAAGTTCTCCCGCAGGGCTTCGGCATCGAGTGGACGGAACTGTCTCACCAGGAGTTGCAGCAGGGCATTCCGACGGTGGTGATCTTTGCCGCCTCCGCTCTGTTTGTCTTCCTTGTCCTCGCAGCTCAATACGAAAGCTGGAAGCTTCCGCTGGCCATTGTTCTCATCGTACCGATGTGCTTGCTGGCGTCCGCGACCGGGCTGAGCATAAGAGGAATACCGATCGATATTCTCGGGCAGATCGGTTTCGTGGTTCTTGTCGGGCTTGCCGCAAAGAATGCGATCCTGATCGTGGAATTCGCCAAGCAGCATCAGGAAGGCAGTCACAGCACCCCGGAAAATGCTGCAGTCGAAGCCGCCCGGGTCCGTCTGCGCCCGATCCTGATGACCTCCTTCGCCTTCATTCTCGGCGTATTTCCCTTGGCCGTGGCGACGGGAGCAGGTGCGGAGATGCGGCAATCCCTCGGCACCGCGGTATTCTCGGGAATGGTGGGCGTAACATTGTTCGGCCTCATCTTCACGCCGGCATTCTATACTCTCATCCAAAGGATCGGGAATAAACGCTCACATCTTACGGACGAGCTGCCCGAGAAGGTGCATACCGATGCGTGACCCGGCAAGCGACGGGGAATGACATACCGCGACCAGACCCGCGCAAGTGGGGACGAGATCTTGAGGTTCGGATAGATCACTCACGTCAGTCCCCACTGCGCGGATAACTCGTCGGCGCACTGGCCATCGGCGTCAATTAGCTACCTGACCGCAGAAGTCAGGCGCTATCCCATCTCGCTTCCGGAACCAGTGCCAAACTGCGCTCCTTTCCAGATCGCGGATGAATTCGCATCGGCAAACAGCAGCCTGAGATGGCCGATGATCTGCCCGGCGCGGGGATCTGTCAGTCGATAGACGACAGCCTTTGCCTGGCGCGAACCCGAGATGATCCCGGCATCGCGCAGTTCGCCGATCTGTTGCGAGAGGGTCGGCTGATGAACATCGAGAATTTCCTCAAGCTCACCGACGGTACGCGACCCTTCCATCAGCACGCACAGGATGGACAGGCGAACGGGGTTAGACATCGCCTTGAGAAAATCCGACGCTGCACCGATCGCCCGGCATTTCACCTTCGGTACATGCGGCTTGCGTTGGCGCGCCTCTTCGACCTCTGCTTCATTCATCTCGACTGCCTCCATCCCAGGGGAATATTTTTCTCTCTTTGGTTCCACATTCGGCGTCGCATTTCTCGCCGCCTGTGCTACGTTCATTATATAAATTTATATAACAACAATCAACGAGGTGAACGCTTTGGTCTTCAGGATCGGTCATCATCCGAACAATCTGCACCTTCGTCTGGCGTCGTTATGGCCCGGCGCATTCTCTGCCATGAAGCCGGAATTCGTCGGCTATGTCGAGGGCCGCGAGACGGCGGACCGCATGGCGCGAGGCGAATTCGACGTCGGCGGAACCGGTTCGACGCCACCCATTCTTGCTGCAGCATCCGGGCGCCCTGTCACCTATGCCGGCGCCTCTGCGCCGAGGCCCGCCAACGGTGCCATCCTGGTGTCGAAGACGTCCGAGATCGAAACTGTGGCCGATCTGAAGGGCAAGTCGGTGACGTTGGTCGACGGATCCTTCCTGACCTATTTCCTCGCCAAGCGACTTGAGGAAGCCGGGCTGAAGCTGACCGATGTCGAACGCCTCGACATTGAGCCCGTGGCGTCGCGCGAGGCTCTGCGCGAGGGGAAGGCAGCGGCCTGGCTTGCAATGGCTCCCCTTCTGGAGCAGTCGCTTGTCAGCGGCGAGTTTCGCGTCCTTGCCCATTGCGGCGATCTCATTCCCAATCGTTCGTTGTTCTGGACATTGGATGAACGCAAGCTTTCGAAGGACACGCTGGAGGAGTTTGCCGGTGAGTTGCAGCGTCTCGGCGCCGAGATCGCTGCCGACCCGGAAAAGGCTTCTGCCCTTCTTTCCGCCGGTGGCGACGAGAGCGAGCGGCGAGCATGGACGCGCATCGTGTCCGAACGGAACTGGCAGGCGATCGGCGCCGGCGCACCGTTGCTTCAGGAACAGCAGGCGGAAGCAGACACGCTGTTTGCCCATGGCGATCTGAGCACCCGACTGACCATCGCGGCCTAAAGAGCAAAGAGATTTGATATGAACGTATTGTGGTACATGTGCGCGCCGGATGGCGCATATCCATGGAAGCCGGAGGGCTCCCGCACGATTGATTACGGCTATTACAAACAGCTTGCCCAGGCCTATGACCATCTGGGATTTACCGGCGCGCTGTTTGCAACCGGCGCCCACGACGTCTGGCCGCTTGCCGGCGCATTGCTGCCTTATACGGAGCGGATGAAATTTCTCATCGCCTTCCATCCGGGCCTGATCGCGCCGACGCTTCTGGCCAAGATGGCGGCGACTTTCCAGGAATTTTCCGATGGCCGGCTGATGCTGAACGTCGTGTCCGGCGATGCCAAGATGCTCGGCGCCTATGGCATGACGCTGCCGCATGACGAACGCTATCTGATGGCCGACGAATACCTGACCATCTGGCACCGGCTGATGGCCGGCGAAAGTGTCACCCACAAGGGCAAGTATTTCCAGACCGAGGGTGCGAAGCTGGCCTTGCCGGCCGGCTCGACGATCAAGCCGCCACCGCTCTGGTTCGGCGGTTCTTCCGACAGCGCCATCGAGGTCGCCGCCAAGCATGTGGAGACCTACCTCTCCTGGGGCGAGACTCCGGAGCAGATGGGCGACAAGGTGCAGAAGGTGAAAGCCCGCGCAGCGGAGCACGGCCGCGAACTCACTTACGGCATCCGTCTCTATGTCATCGTCCGGCAGACCGACGAAAAGGCATGGGAAGCCGCTGCCGATCTCTACGAGCAGATGGACGACGCCGCGATCGCCGCAAACCAGCGTTTCGTTTCCAACACGGATTCCGTCGGGCAGCAGAGGATGAGCGCCATGCATGGCGGCATCAAGCCCGCCAACCTGCGCGACCTTGAAATCGCACCGAACCTCTGGGCTGGTGTCGGCCTGGTTCGCCCCGGCCCGGGCACGGCCATCGTCGGGTCACCGGATACGGTCGTCCGCACGCTTGAAGCCTATCAGAAGGTCGGTGTAGACACCTTCATCCTGTCTGGCATGCCGCTGCTCGAAGAGGCCTATCGTTTCGGCGAAATGGTACTGCCGCGCCTGCCGGTTGCGCGCCTGACCCCGGAGCGCAAGCATTTCACCTGGTCGACCCTGTTCGATCGCGATCTCAACGGAAAGGCCGCCAATGGCTGACAGCACCATTGCTGATCAGGACCTCGCGCATGACGAAGCCGGCGGTTCGCCGCCGGCCCGCCCTGGCAGCGGCCGCCTGATGCGATTTGCAGTTCGGCTCGCCTCGCCGGTGGCGATCATCGTGCTCTGGCAGGTTGCGAGCATGACTGGCCTTCTTTCGCCGCGCATTCTCGCGGCACCGAGCGAGATCGTCGCCGCCGCGAGCAAGCTGATTGCGTCCGGCGAGCTGCTGACAGGGCTTGTCGTGTCCTTCCTACGGGTGCTGGCCGGGTTTTCCATCGCGCTCATCGTCGGCGTTCTTCTGGCGCTGGTCTCAGGGCTTTCCCGTCTGGGTGAATCCGTCATCGACCCGCCGATCCAGATGCTGAAGGCGATGCCGTTTCTTGGCCTCTTACCCCTATTCATCCTCTGGTTCGGTATCGGCGAGGCGCCGAAGATTGGTCTCGTTGCCTTCGGCGCTGTCTTCCCGATCTATCTTACCCTCCATGGCGGGATCCGAGGCATCGACAAGAAGCTGATCGAGGCGGGTCGCACGCTCGAACTTGGCACACTCGGCATCGTCCGCCATATCGTCATTCCCGGAGCACTGCCGTCACTGCTGGTCGGGATCCGCTACGGTCTCAGCGTCGCCTGGCTCAGCCTTGTCGTAGGAGAGCAGATCAATGCCTCGAGCGGCATCGGCTACATCATCACCTATGCACGTGATTTCCTTCAGACGGACATTATCGTTGTCTGCCTGCTGGTTTATGCGATCATGGGTCTTTTGACCGACGGCCTGGTGCGGGTGATCGAGGCCTATACGCTGCGCTGGCGTCCACAGGTGATCACATGACCAATATTGTCGATATCAAGCAGCTTCACCGCTCCTTCGGCGGTCCGGCCGTTCTCGACGGCATCGATCTCAAGATCGCGCCGGGAGAATTCGTCGCACTTCTCGGTCGCAGCGGATCGGGAAAATCGACGCTGCTGCGCGTGCTTTCGGGTCTCGATACCGCCCCGGCCCAGAAACTCGTCATCCCGCAGCGCCGCTCCGTCGTCTTCCAGGAGCCGCGGCTTCTGCCCTGGAAGACGGTGATCGAAAACACCGCACTCGGCGTGCGCGGCGGGGACGCTCAATCCCTCGCCAGGCAGGCGCTTGCCGATGTCGGGCTGGCGCATCGACTGGATGCCTGGCCGTTGACGCTGTCAGGTGGAGAGGCGCAGCGCGCCGCACTCGCCCGCGCCTTGGTGCGCGAACCCGAGCTGCTTTTGCTCGACGAGCCCTTCGCGGCGCTCGACGCGCTTACCCGGATCAAGATGCACGGGCTGGTCTTCGATCTATGGCGCAAGCACCATCCGGCCGTGCTGCTCGTCACCCATGACGTTTGGGAAGCGGTCGCGCTCGCAGACCGCATCCTCGTTCTCGACAGAGGACGCTTCATCAGGGAAATCCGTGTTGATATCGATCACCCGCGCCGTCGCGGCGATCCGCAGACCAGTTCCATCGAAACCGAACTCCTTGGAGAACTCGGCGTCGAACCTTCGCATGCCTGACACCCACGCCAAACGGCAGATTGGAATTTGAGATGATCAAGAAGCGTATATTCCTCGCCGCACTGGCACTTGCGGCGGTGACCAGCCTCGCCCCGGCGGTTCAGGCGGCAGACCAGGTCGTTCGGATCGGCTGGCTACGCGGCCCGAACGACATCACGCTGGCAAAGTCGCGCGGCACGGTGGAAAAAGCGCTCGCCGACAAGGGCATCAAGGTCGAATGGGCCGGTCCGTTCCCGGCGGCAGCTCCCGCCTTCGAGGCGCTGAATGCCGGAGCGATCGACATCACGGCCGGCAGCTCGACCTCTGCCATCGCAGCACTCGCCGCCAAGATTCCGCTGGTCGTCTTCGCCTACCAGAAGATGGCACCAGGATCCGAGGGCATCGTCGCGAAAGCGGATTCCGGCATCACCTCGATCAAGGATCTCGCCGGCAAGAAGGTCGCGGTCAATCGCGGCGGCACCGGCGAATACCTTCTGATGCGCGGTCTCGAAACCAATGGCGTCGATCCGAAGAGCGTGCAGCGGGTCTATCTCAGCCCGAGCGATAGTGGCCCGAGCTTTACCCAGGGCCATGTCGACGCCTGGGCGACCTGGGATCCGTTCCTGACGATCGCTGAGAAGGCCTATGACGGCAAGGTCGTGGCAGATGGTGCGGCCATCAAGTCGGACAATGCCGTCGTGCTGGTCGCGAGCAGCGAGTTCGCCACAGGCAAGGCAGACCAGCTGCAGTTCGTTTTCGACGTGATCAAGTCGGAAAATGCCTGGGCGGTCGCCAACAAGGCGGAAGCGGGTGCGATCTGGGCCAAGGAAATGAACGTGCCGGCGGACCTCGGCCCCAAGATCGGTGAGAACAACGCGGTGCCGACGACCGCCGTTTCAGAGGCCGACGTACAGCAGATCGGCGCAGTGGCCAAATGGTATGCGGAGAGCGGCATCATTCCCGCCTTGCCGGATGTTGCCTCGGGCGTAGTCTCACTGAAGTGATGAAAGATATCGGATGGTGGCGCTAAAGTGTTGCTGCCATCCGACACACTGGCTGAGTTTCGTTGTCCCGCGGACCGCCAACCATCAAGCTAGACAGCCTGCACTCTTCAGCGCCAATGAGCGGGACGATTTTGGTTCATCATTACGCCGATCGTTGCATCTTTCCCGGGATCGCTGCCAGAAGCTGCTTCGTGTAATCGTTCTGCGGGTCCGATATAAGGGCCGCAGAGGGGCGCAGTTCAACGATCTCGCCGCGTTGCATGACCGCGATCCGGTCGCAGACCTGTGCTGCAACATGCAGGTCGTGGGTGATGAACAGCATCGCCAGATCGAGCTTGCCCTTGAGCTCTTCCAGAAGTTCCAGCACCTGTTTCTGGATCGTGACATCAAGTGCCGAAACAGACTCGTCGGCAATCAATACGTCCGGCTTCAGCGCGAGTGCTCTCGCCAATCCGATGCGCTGGCGCTGGCCGCCGGAAAATTCGTGCGGCAGACGATCGATGGCGCGAGCGTCGAGCCCGACCAGTTTCAGGAGATCCGCAGCTTGCTGCAGAGCTTCGCCTTTCGATACGCCGTGGGCAATAGGGCCATCAGCAATGCTGAGCCCTACCTTTCGGCGAGGATTGAGCGATGCGAAAGGATCCTGAAATACCATCTGAATGCGCTTGCGCGCCTGGCGCAAACCGCTTGAAGGAAGCGCGCCGAAATCCTCTCCGCCAAGCAGGATGCGGCCATCGTCAGGCTCCACCAGGCGCGTGACAAGCCGCGCGATCGTCGATTTTCCCGAACCGGATTCACCGATGATGCCGAGTGTTTCGCCGCGCCGGATCTCGAAGCTGACATCCTTCACCGCATGGACGATGCGCTTCGGCTTGAAGAGGCTCCCCCCTGTTACATAAGTCTTGTGCAGATGTTCGACAGAGATCGCGATGGTCTTGTCGTTTAGCGGCTGACGGGCCGGCGGAACGCCATTCGGGACTGCGGCGAGAAGTGCTTTGGTATAGTCATGGCTCGGCCGACGCAGCACTTCTTCTGCAGTGCCCTGCTCGACGACGATTCCCTTCTGCAGCACCAGCACCTCATCGGCGATGTCGGCCACGACGCCGAAATCATGGGTGATAAAGATCACCGACATACCGCGTCGCTGCTGAATCTCTCGGATCAGCTTGAGGATCTGTGCTTGAGTGGTCACGTCGAGCGCCGTCGTCGGCTCGTCGGCAATCAACACGGTCGGTTCAAGCGCGAGCGCCATGGCGATCATCGCGCGCTGGCGCTGGCCACCGGAAAGCTGGTGAGGGAAGCTCTGGATGATACGCGGCGGATCCGGCAAGCCGACTTCGTTCGCCAGCTTGACCGCCTGCGCCCGACGTTCATCCGGCGTCAGCAGACCGTGGGCTTCGAACACTTCCGCGATCTGGTCGACGATACGCATCGACGGGTTGAGCGCCGTCATCGGCTCCTGGAAGATCATGCCGATCCGGCGGCCGCGCAGAGCGCGCAGGCTTTCCTTGCCCGCCTTCAGCAGATCGCGGCCATCGAACAGGATCTCGCCGCCGGCAATGCGGATTGCCTTCGGCAGAAGCCCCATGACAGTCTGCGCGCAGAGCGATTTTCCCGATCCGGACTCGCCGACGATGCAGAGTATCTTCCGCTCGGCGAGGTCGAAAGTCAGGTCATCGAGCGCATACTTGCGGTCGCCACCCGCGGGAAGAGCCAGTCGAAGGTTTTTGACCGTCAGGACGGAAAGAGACATTCTTCTTTACCTCAGTAACCGAGCGCGACCCCGTCCTTGCGGTGGTCGGATGCCCCCAGAAGAACGCCGCGTTCGTAATCGATCATGATTGCCTGGCAGCCGCCGATCGGCTCATCCGCCCATTCCGTGACGTGACCGCGCCGTTCGAGATCCGCCTTCACGTCCTCGGAAATCGTCGGCTCGAGGCTAAGCTTACCGTTGAGGCAGAAGCTGCGCGGCTGGTCGCTTGCCTGCTGCGGATCCAGATCCCGGTCGAGGATCTGGCTGAGGAGGTGAGCATGGCCGGCAGCTTGGTACTGGCCACCCATGACACCGAATGCCATGCGGGTGCGCCCGTTCTCGGCGAGCTGGGCCGGAATGATCGTGTGGAAGGGCAGCTTGCCTGGACCTATCGCATTCGGATGGCCCTGCTTCACGACGAAGCCCGCGCCGCGGTTCTGCAGCAGCACACCGGACTTCGGCGCATAGATGCCGCTGCCGAATGCGAAGAAAACGGAGTTGATCAGTGACATGGTGTTGCCGTCACGGTCGACCACCGAGACATAGACGGTGTCCTTATGCTCCGGACCATCCCACAAGCCGGGTGCCGTTGTCCTGTCGAGGCTGATTTGCGCCCGAATGGTCTCGACGGAGCGATCGGAAAGGAGCTCGTCGATATCAAAGGTGATATGCTGCGGGTCCGCGATCAGCTGGTCGCGCTTCGCATAAGCAGCCTTGCTGGCCTCGGCCAGAAGATGGATGCGATCGGCTTCGGAGAGCTTCGGATCGCGAAGATCGAAGCCGTCGAGAATGCGGGCAATAAGCAGTGCAGCCAGCCCCTGCCCGTTTGGCGGGCATTCGAGCAGATCCATACCGCGATAGCCGGCAATGATCGGCGCTGTTTCGAAGGCGCGGTAGGATGAGAAATCGCTTTCTTCATGCAGCCCGCCAAGCGACTTCAAGAGTGAGGTGATCTCCTCGGCGATGGAGCCTGTGTAGAACGCGTCGCGGCCCTGGTCAGCGATCCGTCGCAAGGTGGCGGCGAGCGCCGGATTGGTCATTCGCTCGCCTGTTCTCGGCGCGGCACCATTCGGGAGAAAATAGGCGGCCGCGTCCGGATATTTCGCCACGCGGTTGGAATAGCGCACCCAGTCGAGTTCGACGCGTGGCGTGATGCAATAACCATTTTCGGCAGCGTCGATGGCCGGCGCGAGTACGCGTCCCATGTCACGCCCGCCATAGGTTCCGACCAGATGGCACCAGGCATCGACGGCACCGGGCACGGTAACCGAATGCGGGCTGTCATCGGCGATTGTCGTGATGCCGTTTTCCAGGAAATAGTCGAGCTTGGCGCCCATAGGCGCGCGACCGGAGCCGTTCAGCGCAATCGGCTTTCCGCCTGCCGGCGTATAGAGAGCGAAACAGTCGCCGCCGATGCCGGTCATGTGCGGATCGATTACAGATTGCAGTGCGACGGCCGCCACAGCCGCATCGACGGCATTGCCGCCGGCACGCAAGATATCGACAGCCGCAAGCGTGGCCTGCGGATGGGAGGTTGCCGCCATGCCGCGATCAGAGATCGCCACCGACCGGCCTGGCTTGAAGAAATCACGCTGCTGCATGGGCACTCCCTCTCATGTCCAATTGCTCGAAATTCAGATTAGCGGCCGCAGCCTTATCGCAGAAGACCGTCACTGCGCCATGCCGTTGCAGCGCGGAAGCGGGGCAGTCGAGACTGATCGGCCCTTCCAGCATTGCCGCGAGCGCTTCGGCTTTAGCAGATCCCGTCGCAAGCAACACGATCTCGCGCGCGTCGAGAATGGTGCCGATGCCCATCGTCAACGCGGTCGCCGGCGGTTCTTCACCTTCAGGAAAATCAGGACGATTTGCATCGATCGTAGATAATGCGAGCTGCACCTCGCGGGTCCTGCTATCATGCGACGAGCCCGGCTCGTTGAACCCGATATGACCGTTGCGGCCGATACCAAGCAATTGCAGGTCTATCCCGCCGCTCTCGGCGATTAGCTGTTCATAGGTTTCGGCTGCCGCATCGAGATCGGGTGCCATGCCGTCGGGAATATGCGTTCGGGCCGTGGCGATATCGACATGATCGAATAAAAGCTCGCGCATGTAATGGGCGAAGCTTGCCGGATGGTGTGCAGCGAGCCCGACATATTCGTCGAGATTGAAGCAGCGCAAGTGGCGCCAGGAAGGCGCACCGGCTCGCTCGACCAGTTTCCTGTAGACCAAACGTGGCGTGGCGCCCGTTGCGAGACCTAGGGTAATGGCCGGTCTTGCAAGCATTCGCTGCTCGATAAGGTCGGCGACCGCATTGGACGCCATCTCTGCGGTCTGAAAGACCCTGACGATGGGGCGATTGACTTCGTGCAGCGCCGGGGTCATTCCGCACCCTCCAACGCCTTCGCGGCTATCGGCTCCACACCGCGCAGGTGAAGCCCGAACAATGACTCGTAGAAGCCTTCCTGCGCGACGGCTACAGCTCCCAATATCCCAGCCCGGTTGCCGAGTGAGCTGACGACGCAGGCCGGCGGCACCGGCATGCATCGGGAGAGATGATGACCGACACGGTCGATCAGTTCGGCACGGGAGCCGACGCTACCGCCGAAGATCACCCGCTCGGGATCCAGTACCGCCGCAATTGCGGCGACCGCGATTGCAACTGTTCGGGCCACCTCGTCGATCACCGTATCAGCTACGGCGTCCTGCCGTTCGAAGATCTCACGAACGGTCAGGCCATCCACGCCGCCGCTGCCAGCATAGCGTGAGCGGATTGCGGCACTGCCGACGGATGTTTCAAGAACACCGGAACTAAAGGCGGTGGAATTGAAAGGGTCGCCGCCGATCGGCAATGTCGAAATCTCGCCGGCCGCCCCGCGCGCACCACGAATGAGGCGTCGCTCGCTGATGATGCCCATACCGATGCCTGTGCCGAGCGCAACGAAGACGAAATTGTCGATGTCCCGGCCCTCGCCAAGCGCCTGCTCGCCCTTGGCCGCGACATTGACATCGTTTTCGAGAACCATCGGAAAGCCGAGGCGCTCCCTCAGCGCAGCCTCGAAATCGAAATCGGTCATGCCGGCAATGTTAGGCATCATGGTGATGCGCCGCGTCTTTGGATCTACCGCGCCCGGAATACCGACCGCGCCCATGCGCAAAAGCTGCGGTTCTATGCCAGCCTTAGTTGTCAGCTCCTCCAGCAAGGACGCGAGCTGTTCGACGAGATGCTTGCCGCCTCGGGTATCCGTCGCTTCGAGCACTTCCCCCACGACCGTGCCTGACAGGTCCGCGATCGACGCATGCACCTTAGTGCCGCCAATATCGACACCGTAGAGAAATGCCTTGCCCGGATCGAGCTCATAATTGACGGCGCTACGTCCCACTCCACCCTGCGTACGGCCGGTCTCCCTGACCCAACCCTCGACTTCCAGGTCGCGCACGATTTCCGACATTGCCTGCTTGGACAGGCCGGTGACGCGAGCCAGTTCGGCACGCGAGATCGGTGAGTTATCGATGATGGTGCGGAGCACGGTGCGCGAGGTGATTTGTCGTGTCAGGGGCGCCAGTCCGGAAATATCGGTCATGATCTCATTCAATTAGTCAACTTTACGGACTAAATTATCTTGAACGACATCTCTGTCAACGAGAATGTGGCTAAAAACGCTTGATAAAAGCATGCAACATTCCCTGAATAAATTATTTAGTCATTTTGCTTTACAATATGCACTCCCTTGTGCATCACTGCCAGACGTACAAAAATCGGGCAAAACGCGCCCGTCTGCGCGTATTTGAGGACGAATGATGGGAACCAAGATCAAACTGGCGATGATGGCGACCGCCATCGCAATGACATTTACGGCCGCACAGGCGGCAACGCTACGCGTCGGCATGCAGGATGACCCTGACGCGCTGGATCCGGCGACCTCCGGCACGTATGCCGGACGCATCGTCTTTTCCGCAATGTGCGACAAGCTCGTCGACATCGACGCAAAGCTCGAGATCGTTCCGCAGCTGGCAACGGCCTGGACCTGGAACGCAGAAGGCACGGAGGTGACATTCACGCTTCGCGACGGTGTGAAGTTCCAGGATGGAACGCCGTTCGACGCGGAGGCGGTGAAGTTCAATGTCGAGCGCATGAAGTCCATGAAGGATTCCAAGCGCAAGGGAGAGCTCTCACCGATCGATAGCGTCGTCGTCGTCGATGCTACGCATGTCACTTTCAAGCTGAAATCGGCCTTCGCTCCGCTGCTCGCAGTCCTTTCCGACCGCGCTGGCATGATGGTTTCTCCTGCCGCTGCCGCCGAAGGCAAGGAATTTGCCGCCAACCCAGTCTGCGCCGGCCCCTTCAAGTTCAAGGAACGCCGTGCTCGTGACGTGATCGCACTCGAAAAATTCGACGGATACTGGAACGCCGGTGCGATCGGCTACAACGAGGTCCAGTATCTCTACATTCCGGATTCGACCGTACGCCTTTCACGCCTGCAGGCCGGTGATCTTGAAGTGTCCGAACGCATCGCACCGACGGATCTCGGGGCTGTTCGCGGCAACCAGTCGCTCGCCCTGCACACGTCGCCCGGCCTCGCCGTCTCGCACCTCATGATCAATGTCGGCAATGGCGAGAAGGGCGGCGCACTCGGCAAGGACGCACGTCTGCGTCAGGCGCTCGAGCTTTCTATCGATCGCAACGTCATAAACAAGGTTGCCTTCGCCGGTGAATTTGCCGCCGACAATCAGATGATCCCGCCGTCCAGCAGCTTTTACAGCAAGGAGCATCCGGCTCCCGCCCGCGATATCGACAAGGCCAAGGCCCTGATCGCGGAAGTGGGCGGCGATGCTCCGGTGGTCGAGATCACCTACGAAAACTCGCTTGCCGACGGCCGTGTGGCTCAGATCATCCAGTCGATGGCAGGCGAAGCCGGCTTCCAGGTCGAACTGGTCCCGCTTGAGACGGCATCCGCCGTAGAGCGTTATCTTGCCGGCAACTTCCAAGCCTATATCGGCAACTGGAGCGGTCGTCCCGATCCGGATCCGACGCTCTTCTCGTTCTTCGGAACGGAGGGCAGCCAGAACGTCAACAAATATAGCAATGCAGACATGGACAAGGTTCTGGGCGAGGCGCGCACAATCGCCGATGCGGAGCAGCGCAAGACTCTCTATGGAAAGGCGACCGGCATCTATCTCGCCGATCTGCCGACCATCCCGCTCTACCATCCGAACTGGTTCTATGCCGCACGCGCCAATGTCGATGGCATCACGATCTATCCCGATGGTCTGTTGCGCCTCACTGGCGTGAAGCCGGCCAACTAAGTACCTGGGTAAAGTGTCCCGCCAGCAGTTTACCGCTGCTGGCGGGACCAGAAGAGAAAGCTCATGCTCTCCTACGTCCTGCGTCGCCTGGCGATCGCCATTCCCACACTCTTCCTCGTCTCGGTCCTGGTTTTCGGCCTGCTGAAATTCCTGCCCGGCGATCCTGCGATTGCGCTGGCCGGCGAAGAACGCGATCCGGCCGTGATCGAGTTCCTGCGGCAGAAATACAGCCTCGACCAGCCGCTCTACATCCAGTACGGCAAATGGCTCGCCGGCATTGCCCAGGGTGACTTCGGCCTGTCGATCCGCACCCGGCTTCCGATCGGCGAAATGATCGCGCAGAAACTACCTGTGACGATCCAGCTTTCGGTGATGGCGATGATCCTCGCCACCCTGATCGGCATCCCGGCCGGTATCATCGCAGCGCTCAAGCGCGGCACCGCGGCGGATTACGGTGTCAGCATCATCGGTCTTGCGGGTCTTTCTGTTCCGAGCTTCTGGCTCGGCATAATGCTGATCCTGCTTTTCGCCGTCACGCTCGGCTGGTTCCCTTCCGGCGGCTACGTAGCCTTCTTCGATTCTCCGATCGACAATCTCCGCCATACGTTTCTCCCCAGCCTTGTTCTCGGGACTGCGGCCGCGGCGATCGTCATGCGCCATACGCGCAGCGCCATGCTTCAGGTGATGAAGCAGGACTACGTTCGCACCGCCCGAGCAAAGGGCCTGAAGGAGCGCATCGTCGTCGTCAGGCACGTGTTGCGCAACAGCCTGATCCCGGTCGTCACGATGAGCACCCTGCATCTCGGTGAGCTCCTGTCCGGCGCGGTGCTGACCGAGCAGGTCTTCGGCATCCCCGGCTTCGGGAAGATGATCGTCGACGGCGTCTTCAGCCGTGATTACGCCGTGGTACAGGCAGTGGTGCTCTGCTCCGCAGCGCTGTTCCTCCTGATGAACCTTCTCGCCGATATTGCCTACGTCATTTTGAGCCCGAGGTTGCGCGGATGAGCACATCCAACGCTACGCTTCAACTGCCGAGCACTTCCGGCACCCGGAAATCCGTCCTTGCGCGCTGCCTGCGCCAGCCAGGCGTGATGATCGGCGGCACGATCGTGCTGTTCTTCGTTCTTGTCGCCATCGCCGCGCCGCTGATTGCGCCTTACCAGCCGAACACGTCCGACTGGATGGCGATCCGCCAGGGACCGACGCTCGCGCACTGGTTCGGCACGGACGATCTCGGCCGCGATATCCTCACCCGCATTATTTACGGGACGCAGGCCTCGTTGCTCGTCGGCATCGTGTCGGTCGCCATCGCTATCGCGATCGGCGTTCCTCTCGGTATGATAGCTGGCTATTTCGGTGGCATCATCGACATGGTGATCTCGCGCATAACCGACGCCCTGCTGGCCTGCCCCTTCCTGGTTCTGGCGATTGCCTTCGCTGCTTTCCTCGGCGCGAGCCTGGAAAACGCGATGATCGCGATCGGCATATCGGCCATGCCCATCTTCGTTCGCCTGACCCGCGGCCAGGTAATGACAGTGAAGGCTGAGGACTATGTCGATGCCGCCCGCCTGCTCGGCGTGCCGCACGGCAAGATCATGCTGTCCTACATCCTGCCGAATGCCATGGCACCGATCATCGTCCAGGCGACGATTACCATGGCGACCGCGGTTCTCGCAGAAGCAAGCCTCGCCTTCCTCGGGCTCGGCCAGCGCCCGCCAGCACCGTCCTGGGGCACGATGCTGGATGTCGCCCGTCAGTTTCTGACGGAATCGCCATGGATGGCGATCTGGCCCGGCGTCGCAATCATCATCCTCGTCATGGGCTTCAATCTGCTGGGTGACGGCCTCAACGATGCTCTCGATCCTCGGCGGGACGACTGACAGGCAACTGCCTGCATCACCCTTGATCGAACAGTTTGGGCCTTCTCGTCGAGAAGGCCCATTTCGTTTAATAAAGCTTGCCGCGCGCCGTTACCGGCCAGACAGCTTCCACCCTTCCATTGCGCACCCCAATGAACCAGTCGTGGAGATTGCATGTAGGATCGCAGTGGCCGGGGATCAGCTTCACCTTTGAATTCAGTCCCAGGCGATTGTTGGGATCATCAATCACACCGTGCTCATCGGACGCCGAGACATAGATCAGATCGGGCGCCTCGAACACGATCGGAAGCCCGCTGTCGACGGAATGCGCCTTCAGCCCCGCATCGCAGACAGCGCGGCCCGGCCCGGGCTTGCTCATGACCGATGCCAGCACGAATAGTGCATGCTCGAACCCGCCCACCTGCTGGTTGTTCTCACCCCGGACGCGGCCGTAATGGGCATCCATGAAGATGTAAGACCCAGCCTGCAACTCGTTATAAATGCCGGACTCGCCTTCCAGATAGTGGGTGCCGGTCCCGGCGCCCCCGACGATATCGCATTCGAGGCCATTTGCCTTGAAGAGTTGGACCGTCTCGTGCGCGAGTTCGGTTGACCGCCTGATCGCAGCCCGCCGATCAACTGGATCCTCGATGTGCTGGGCTGGGCCGTTATAGGCCTGCAAGCCGGCGAAGACGAGATTGTCGGCCGCGGCTACCCGTCGGGCAAGGTCGAGAGCAGGTTCGCCCGGCTGTGTGCCGCAGCGCCGCGCACCACAATCGATCTCGACCAGCACCTCGATCGTGACATCGTTGGCGACCGCGGCTGCCGACAGTTCTCCGACATTTTCGGCATTGTCGACGCAGACCAGGATTCGCGCCGCTTTCGCAAGACGAGCAACGCGGTCGATCTTGCGGCGGCCGCTCACCTCATTGGCGATCAGAATATCGGTAATGCCGGCCCGGACCAGAGCCTCAGCCTCCGAGACCTTCTGGCAGCAGATCCCACACGCGCCGCCATGGGTCATCTGATAGCGAGCGATATCGGCCGACTTGTGGGTCTTCGCATGGGCGCGCAGCCTCACGCCCATTGTCTCGGCATAACCGCGCATGCGCTCGCAATTGCGTTCGAATGCGTCGAGGTCGACGATCAGCGCCGGTGTTTCAATATCCTCAATACTGGCGCCAATGGCCGCAGCCACGTCGTAGCCCACTTCGAATTCGTCTGATGCTGCTGCCATCTATTCGCCTGACGGTGGTTGAATTGATATAAGCAATCGGATCGTGTAGCTATTTGTCAAGCAGCTTTACATTTTTCGAAGGGCATCCGTTGAAAGTCGCTGGAGCATCCGGCCAGATCGGTCGTAACGGTTTCACGTCGAGCGCGCGCGCGGTTTTCCGCATGCTGTTTTCGCAGGGCCAAGCGACCCGCCCTCAGCTATGTGACGCGCTCAGTCTCTCTCGCCCGACGATGTCGTCATCCATGGCTGAGCTCGATCGATTCGGCTATGTCGAGAAAATCGGGGAGATTCAGGGCGCCGTCGGCCGCAAGGCCGCAATGTACCGACTGGGCGAGAATGCCGGCCACATCATTTCAGTCGATGCCGGTTCGACGCATGTTCGTCTGCGCGTATCGACGCTCGACCGCCGCCTGCTCCATCATCGCACCTACCGGCTGTCATCGAGTCAGCGATATCTCGGGGACGAGATAAGCGCCGCCGTCGCGGAGGAGATACAAGCCGCACGCGATTTGACGGAGAAGACTTGGGGACCGCTCCGAGCTATCGGGATTGCGCTGCCGTCGCGCGTCGTCAATGATGACGGCGATGCCAGGATGACACGGCAGGAACAGATATTTAGCCACTTCACCCCGCCTTCCGAGGTTCCAGTGGTTCTTGAAAACAACGTGAATTGTGCGGCAATCGCCGAGCACAGCCACGGGATCGCAAAAGGGCGGCAGGATTTTGCTTACGTCCAGATCGGCTTGAAGATCGGCATGGGCATCGTGCTGCGCGGCCAGCTTCTGCAGGGTAGAAACGGCGCCGCCGGCGAGATCAGCCATATCGCGTTTCCGTTCGCACCGAACGCACTGCCCAGCAACGCCGCCGAACTCGAATATTACCTTGGCTCCGAGGCGCTGATGGCCCGCGTTCAGCAGTCCTGGCCTGCGAACGCAGCCGCGCCTCCGCAAGATACGACACAACTGCTGACACTGGCCGAGGGAGGCAGCGAAGCGGCCAATGCCGCGGTCGAGCGACATGCGCGCGACATTGGTGCCGTCGTTGCAACCTGCATCAGCATCGTTGATCCCGGCCTCGTCGTCTTGGGCGGCGGCATCGGGACAAGCCCGCTCATTCTTTCGCATGTGCGGGACACGGCAAACCGTCTCAGCTATCCGACTGAGATCAAGTCCAGCACGCTCGGCGCAGAGGCGACCGTGCTCGGCATTGAACAGCTTGCTGCCGAACACGCCTGCAATCTCCTTATCGGCGATAGCGTCGAATAGTCCCTGGCGGACACATTACTCAGTCGCCCCCAACATCTCCTCGCGCCTTAGCCGAGCGATTACGCACGCCAATTTGATCGCATCGGCGAAAAAGCAATTGCGCATCTGAATTTGTTTGTTAGGCTACGTAACATAATCAAAAGAAAAACGGGACGTCCCGAATTCGTGACGCATCCCGTATCTGGAACAGCAAAATCAGCTTTACTCGGAGGGTAACCATGGGTGCCGCACGACGTCTCGCAGGAAGCAGTTTCCTTGCGCTCGCTCTCATCGCTGGTACTGCGAATGCGCAGACACCGGTCACATTGCAATACTGGGTCTATTCGGACTTCGCCCAAGGTGAAGCTTTAAAACTCCAGCAGGAGTTCATCGCGGAATTTGAGGCCGCCCATCCCGGCGTCAAGATCAGCATTTCCGGCAAAGGCGACGATGACCTGACCACGGGCCAAGTGACGGGAGCGGCCAGCGGCAACCTTCCGGACGTATTCATGAACGGCCTTGCGGCTGGCGCGCAGTTGGTCGAAGCGGGCGCACTCGACAACATCTATTCCAAATGGATGGCAATGCCACAGGATTACAGGGATCAGTTCGACAAATCCGCGATCGCAAGCTGCATGCCGAAACCCGACACAATGTATTGCCTGCCCTATACAGGTTTCGGCGAGATACTCTTCCGCAACCTGACGGTCTTGCAGGACGCCGGCATCGACACGGCCAATCCTCCCAAGGACTGGGCCGAATGGCTCGACCAGATGAAGAAGGTGAAGGCCGCCGGCAAGTTCGCGATGCCCGACCAAACCCAGGTCTTCAATTCGGTCGCCAGCACCTACGCGACAGTCGGACCGGACAGCGACTGGGGCATCGACTTTGCTACGAAGAAGACGCTGGTCAAGCCGGAGAGCTACGCCAAGGCATTGCAGCTTTTCGTCGACATGGCCCCCCTGACCAGCGGCACGAGCCGCAACGATCAGGCAACCAAAGACCTGTTCATTACCAACCAGCTCGCATTTCACGTCGTCGGTCCATGGGTCGATCCGACCTACAAGCAGGCGGCAACGGATTCCGGACTGAAATACGACTTCGTCCTCGTGCCCGCCGCCAAGGAAGGCGATCATGGTGGGGTGAAGAGTTACGAGATCCTTTCAGTTGCGCCCGGCAAAAATGCCGATATCGCCTGGCAGTTCGCCTCCTACGTTGCCGAAAAGAAGCAAATGCTTCGCTGGGCCAAGCTGCTTTCGCGGTACAACGGCAATGCGGCAGCTATGGCCGATCCGGAAGTGACCTCACTTCCCCTCGTCGCAAAGTCGGTCGAAGCGGTGAAGTATGCACTTGAGGTCCAGCCGCCCTACTTCGTCGGCGCCTACCCCAATTGCTACAAGTCGATCGTCACCGACAACGCTGCGGCCGTCGCCGATGGCGACATGACACCGGACGAGGGCGCCAAGGACCTCATCGAGCAACTGAACGACTGCATCGCCAGCAACTGATCTGGTTTGCGAAACGCATGGCCGGCCCGAGCGGCTCGGCCATGCATGGTTCAGCGAGGTGCCCGATGATCGCCAAGAAACACATGCCCCATTACATGATGGTGCTGCCATTCATGCTGCTGTTCGCCGTCTTCTTTCTCTATCCGATTGCAAGCGGCTTCTTCTACAGTTTCCACGACTGGAATGCGACGACAACGACCCGCTTCGTCGGGTTGGACAACTACACCCGCATCATCGGCTCACGTGATTTCAAGAAGGCGATGTGGAACCTTGCGACCTATATCGTCATCACGGTTCCGCTCGGGATCTTGGTCGCATTCTGCCTCGCGCTCCTGGTCGACAGCTTCAAGGGCACCTGGTCGAACATCTTCCGCAGCGCCTTCTTCATGCCGGTCGTTCTTCCCGCTTTCCTGGCGGCAACGGTCTGGCGCTGGATCTACACACCAAATTTCGGCCTCCTGAACATGGTGCTCGGCTGGTTCGGGCTACCCTCGCTGAATTTCCTCAACGACACGGGCAGCATGCTTTACGCGCTGATCGCCGTCGACGTCTGGGTATCGGCGGGCTTCAACATGGTCATCATACTGGCCGGCCTGAAGAATATACCGACTGACGTCTATGAGGCCGCCCGCCTCGATGGAGCAAGCCCGCTGCAGCAGGTCCGCTATGTGACCGTACCTATGCTTTATCCGGTGCTGTTTTTCGTGACGACCTACGGCGTCATCTCGGCGCTGCAGGTCTTTGATGTGCCGTGGCTGCTCACCGGCTCATCCTTCGCAAGCTATGGCGGACGATCCAATGCGCTGATGTTTCCGGTCATGGACATGATGGGGCGCGGGTTCGGGTCACTCAAGTTCGGCCAGGCCTCTGCCTACGGCTTCATCCTGACGGCGATCATCGTGCTCTTCACCGCCGCAATGTTCGTCTTCCGCAAGAAGGGTTATGACCAATGACCATCGAAGCTGCTGCCGAGGTGCCCGCTACCCGCTCGATCGCTCTGACGATCTCACCATGGGCCGTGCTCAAATGGGTCGTCGCCATCTGCGTCGCCATAGTCGCAGTCTTCCCGATCTGGTGGATGATCAACGTCGTCTTTTCCGAGCCCGGCACGCCGGTATCCCTCAATCCGAGGCTTTATCCGACGTCGCTAGGCGCAGGCTTCGACAAGATCATGATGATCATGCGCGAGACCGATTACCTGAAGGCCTATTACGTCTCCATCGCCTACAGCCTGTTGACGATCGTCGGCGTGCTCTTGATTGGATCGATGGCCGCCTTCGAGTTCGCGCTGTTCAATTTTCCCGGCAAGCGTCTGATGTTTGCCGTCGTCATGCTGTCGCTTATGGTGCCGACTGCCGTCACCATCATTCCGACCTACCTGCTTACCGCCGACCTCGGCTGGCTGAATACGATGCAGGGGCTGGTCGTCCCCGGCCTGGCGTCCGCCTTCGGATTGTTCATGCTGATCCAGTTCATGAAGACATTGCCTAGGGAGATGCTTGAGGCCGCGCGTCTCGATGGCGCCAGCCACTTCCAGCTCTACCGCTATATCGCGCTGCCGTTGTCGAAGAACGCACTCGTCACGCTGGCGATCCTCACCTTCATGAAGACGTGGGGCAATTTCATCTGGCCGCTCATCGTGGCGCCCAACCCCGAGCTTTACACCGTCGGCCAGGTGGTCGGCCTGTTCAACTCCCCCTACTCCCACCAGACGGTGGATGTCGTGATGACGGCGAACCTGCTTGCCGCACTCCCGCCGCTGGTCTTCTTCCTGATCTTCCAGCGCAAGATCGTCGAGGGCATCGCCATGTCCGGTTCGAAGGGTTGAGGCCGACCATGCGACCGATCCCCCACAACACGCAATCTCAAGGTTTGGAAAATGGCTCAGCTTGAAATCGTCAATGTATCGAAGTCGTTCGGCAAAACCGATGTGCTGCGCAACGTCAATCTCGATATCTCGTCCGGCGAATTCGTCGTCTTCGTAGGACCGTCCGGTTGCGGCAAGTCGACCTTGCTGCGCATGATCTCCGGCCTGGAAGAGATAGGCTCCGGTCATATGCGTCTTGATGGCAAGGCGATGAATTCGGTCGATCCGGCCCGTCGCGGCGTCGCCATGGTATTTCAATCCTACGCACTCTATCCCCATATGACCGCGTTCGAGAACATGGCGTTCAGCTTGAAGATCGCCAAGCAGAGCAAGGGTGTCATCAGGGAAAAGGTGGAGAAAGCCGCCAACATCCTGCGTCTCGAGCATCTTCTGGAGCGCCGACCGGGTGAGCTTTCCGGAGGCCAGAAACAGCGCGTCGCGATCGGTCGGGCAATTGTGCGCGAGCCGAAGGTGTTTCTCTTCGACGAGCCGCTTTCCAACCTCGATACCGAATTGCGCGTCCAGATGCGCGCGGAGCTGATCCAGCTCCATGCGAAGCTCAAAACCACGATGATCTATGTGACCCACGACCAAGTCGAGGCGATGACGCTCGCCGACAAGATGGTCGTGATGAACGGTGGTGTCATCCAGCAATGCGGCCGGCCGCTCGATCTCTACGACGATCCCGACAACGAATTCGTAGCGGGCTTCGTCGGGTCACCCCGAATGAATTTCATGAAGGCCGAGGTTATCTCCACATCCAAGGACAGTATCGTCATCGGCGGAGTTGGCGGCGAGGGTCGCTTCGAAATTCCGTTCACGGGTTTTGATCCCGCCATTCGCAAGATCAAGCTCGGCATCCGCACGGAGCATGTCGGCTTTGTGAATGGACAACCGGAACAGGTTTCGTTGCCAGCGAAAGTTGCCTTCGTCGAGGAACTCGGTGACGTCAGCCACATTCACACCGACCTTGCGAGCGGCGAAAGGCTCGTCATTCGCAGCACCGGCCAGCGTTATGCGGGCTCGGGTGATTGCACTGCCGTGCTCGATACAAAAGGTCTGATGATCTTTGATGAGGCGGGCCAACGCATACGGCCGACGCGATAGCGGTGCGCTCGGCTGAGAGCGCCTGGAAGACAGATGTGCTGCGCAAGGTCGCAGAAAGAGACATGCCATGAAGACCTCGAAGAAGATCGCAACCGAAATCGGCATCGATATCGGCGGCACCAAGACCCATCTGAGGCGCTATCTGCCCGACGGAACCGCGCGGGATCTGATCCTGCCGACAATCGAATGGCGGATTCGCGACTGGACTGCCGACGCGGGCGCATTGCTCGCTCTTGTCGAGCGGTTTTGCGAGGGCGCGCCCATCACATCTATGGCTGTAGGCGCGCACGGATGTGACGACGCGGATGAATGCAACGCGTTCCAGGCCGCGTTTGCCGAACGCGTAAGCTTCCCGCTCAAAGTGGTCAACGATGCTGAGCTTCTGCCGGCAGCCTTCGATCTTGCCGACGGTATGGGGGTAGTGGCAGGCACCGGATCGATCGCGGTCAGCCGTAATCTCGATGGCCGCATGCTGGTCGCCGGAGGCTGGGGATGGGTCATCGGTGACGAGGGAAGCGCGTCCGGCCTGATGCGCGAAGCCGCAAGAGCGGTCGCATTGCATCTCGACTATGGTGGGGTCGCCGACGAGCCACTGGTTCGACGTCTTTTCGAGGCGCTCGAGATCAAGTCGGCTGCGCGCATCGGCAGCACCGTGGGACGGAGTGGAAGTGCCGCGCGGCTCGGGCAACATGCCCATATCATCTTTGAGGCGGCGGAAGCAGGCTCGCTTCTTGCCCGACAGGTGGTCCGCGATGGCGCGAAAGAACTGGCCGATCTCATCGCACGGCTGAAGCACAACGGTGCGACGGCGACGACAGTGGTTGCCGGCGGCAGCGTCATCGCGTCCCAGCCCATGTTGTGGAATGCCTTTTCCGAACAGATCGCCAATCGATTTGCCGGAAGCATGACCGCCAGGCTTTTTTCCGATCCCCCGGTTGAGGGCGCCTGCCGCCTCGCGGCTCGCCTCAACCCCGCGGCGGCAAACGCACCCCGTCCCCTCTCCTCTTCTTCCTGAACGCAGCAGATAAAATGAAAGGACCATCCATGAGCTATCGATCCACAATCGCCCGGCAACCGGAATCGCTCTCCGACAGTTTCTCCGCAGCCGGCGCCGAGCTGCAGGGGCTCGACCTGTTGGCTTTCGGCTCTGGCCTTATCGGGATCACCGGCATCGGCGCCAGTTATGCGGCAGCAACCGTGGTCGCTGGCGAACTGACGCGGCGCGGCCGCCGTGCAATCCCCCTGCGCCAAATCGACATGATGGGTGGCAATGTCGCCGACGCAATCATCGCGCTCTCTCATCGAGGCCGAAGTGTGGAAACCGTTGATGCGCTGAACGCGAATCCCAACGCGGCAAAGCTCGCTATCACCAAGGATCCGGAAAGCCCGCTGGCAAAAGCTGCAGGCACGCATGTGATGATCAATAACGGCTCCGACGCCACGCCATCGAGCACCGGCTATACCGGCACTCTGGCGGTCGCAGGTCTTGCCGTCGACAAGATCTGCAGAAGCACTACCGCGGACTGGAATGCAGTACCGCAGCTCGCCGCAGAAGTGTTAGCCAATGCGGGCAAGAAGATGGAGAGGCTCGGTGAGCTTTTCCGAGATCGCCGTGCCATCGACTGTGTCGGTGCCGGAGCATCGCTTGGAACGGCGGATGGCGCATCGCTTCTCATTCGCGAGGCATCGCGGATACCCGCCGGGCCTTCCGAGACCCGCCACTACCTCCATGGCCCGATGGAGTCTATGGATGGCAAGACCGGCGTTGTAGTGTTCGGCGATGGACGTGAGCTGCAGATGGCACGTCAGCTCGAGGAGATCGGCTGCCCGGTTCTTCTGGTGACGGCGAACCCGGATATCCAGGACGGCGCGCTCCTCACCGTGATGCGCGTGCCTGATCAGGAAAACCGTATCGCGCGGGCGATCCTCGACATTCTCACTGCCCAACTTCTCGCAGCCCAACTGTCCGATGCGGCGGGCCTTACCGACACCAAGTTCCGCTATCCGCAGACGGATACCAAGATCAAAGCTGCCTGAAGATTCGACGCCCGCCCCATTTCTCGGCGGGCGTCCTGATCCTGCAGTTCGCATAGCCGACGGCAGATGACGCAATCGCGGGAACAGGGGCAAGACTCCGGGAGCAAGCGGGAAATCACCAACTTCTCAAGCCGGAACATCAGCCACCGGCTTGCAACGTGTGCCCATCACGAAGCCACAGAGCGTAAAGGCTGCCTGGCCCGCAGCGGGTGCGCCGAGATTTGCACGACGCGGCGCATTCGGACGATGATAATACGGCCCTTCCGTTTGCAGCAGCGTTTCCTCTTCATGGTCGACGCGACTCGGTGTCGGAGCCAAATCCCAGATCTCGTGCCAGCGCCTTATCTCCGACAAGCAATATGGAAGGCGGAACCGCAAGCAGCGCCTAGAGTATCGTTCTTCTGGCCTTCTTGATCATGTCACGACGCCCTTTCTTCGCGCGGCAAAGGCGACCCACCTGTGCCGGCAAACAAGGCGGAGATCCAGGTAAGCGCCGAGGCCACGGCACCGATCCGGATACCGAGCGTAGGCAAATGCGCGTCGCTACGGCGAATGAAGGCGTGACATAAGGCGATGTTGGCGAGACCGAAGATCAATATTGCCATTTCACCAGAAACACCGGCATCGTCGCGTAGTGGCTGCCGCGCACGGCGAAGAGGACAACGCCGGTCGCAATCGCCAGAGATAGACCTGCGGCCGCGACCGGAATTGCAACCTCGAGCCCCTCACGCCACCGATCACGCCTCCACAGGCCCGAGGCGCGTATATCGAATGTCAGAACCGCCCCAACCGAGGTCGCTAGCCCGAGGATGTGCAGTCCGTTCACTGTGGCATAGACAATGATCGAGGACTTGACCTGAGCGATGACATCAAGATCTTCGACATAGCGCAATGCGTCGATCAGCACTGCTCGACCATATAGCTCATGGCAGCCTGCCGGCTCTCGATGCTTCCATCCGCCAGTCGCAACCATTGAACGTTCAGTTGATGCGGCGTCTCGCAGTTGCGGATGGTGACGGCGGCAATTCGGTCACCGACAGAAACGCGGCCGCCAAGGCTGGAATATTGCGCTGTTGGCGGCAGTTCCAGCTCAACCGTCTGACCGCGCAGATCTGCCGGAACGTGGAGTGCAGCATTGCTGAGGAAGGACGAGACGGGGCCAAGCGTGGGAGCCGGCTGAGGTATCGCGAGATCCGCCGCAACCTTCACAGTGAGTTCAGAATGAGGATTGCCGAAATAGGAGCGCTCAACAATGCCCTCGATCCAGATCGGCTTTCCCATGTCATAGCGGCTTTGGAAACCATGATGCGCCAGGGCGATCGTGGAGACGACCGACAACGATAGGCCGAGAATGGCACCGGTCTTGCGAGTGGCGATGGCGTATTTCGTCATTCGGAAGGTTCTCTCAAAGGTTGGACTAGCGAGGTCAGGCCGGATTGATCATGCCGAATATGGCTTCAAAATTGCCGGTTCGTTCGGCGGTCCGCTGCGGCATCACTCTTTGAACGAGCACTTCCGAAGGTGTCTCAGCGGCAGACAGGAGCGAAACCGCCTCTGAAATAAACTCTGCAAGCGGCATTGCACGTGGATTGGCAGACTGGCCGGGGGTCAGGTCCGTCGCCACCAGCGGAGGAGCGATCTCGATCACGGATATGCTGGTATCGCGCAATTCGTGACGCAGGCTCTGGCTCCAGGAATGGATGGCGGCCTTTGTCGCCCCATAGGTCGGCGTATCAGCCCGTGGTACAAAAGCGAGGCCGGAAGAAACAGTTACAATCGCTGCTTCCGACTTGCTTCGCAGATGCGGCAACAGCGCAGTCGTCAATCGGATCGGGCCGAGCAGATTGGTCGCAATCGTCCGCTCGGCGATATCGAGATCGACACTCTCGGCCAGGACGTTCTCGATCACCATGATACCGGCATTATGAATAACCGCATTGAGATCGGGATGCTGCAAGGTGACCGTCATTGCGAACCGCTTGACGGCATCCGGACTGCTCACATCCAATTCGTAACTTTCCATCCCGGGATTTGCATCTAGGGTGGCTTTCAATGATGTCGCATTCCGTCCCGTGATAATAAGCTTAGCACCTTGCGCTGCCAGCGCTTCAGCCAGCGCCCTGCCGATGCCCGAATTGCCACCGGTAATAAGAATAGTTGCCTTGGAGAAATCCATCGTGCTTGTCCTCAAAACTACGTCTGAAAACCTTGCTACCCATTAAACTCTCTTTTTGAAAGTAGGCACCCATTGGTAAGTATGGATTTTCTTATGCGCGGCCCCCAAGGCTCGAGACCACGCACGACGTTTGTTACTCCTGGGACCTCAAAAGCATCTCAAGCCGAACCGGCAAATCGCGAACGCGCGTTTCCGTTGCGTGGTAGACGGCGTTCGTGATTGCCGGGGCGACGCCCGCCATGACAACTTCGCCCAGTCCTTTGACGCCGGACCTGTTGACCTGGAAATCCGGCTCATCGATGAAGCCGACCTCGATCGAGCCGATGTCGGCATTTACCGGAATAAGATACTCGGCGATATCGCCATTCATGACCCCACCATAGCGGGCGTCGGTCTCCGCGCCTTCCCTGAGCGTGCCGCCGATTCCCCAGACGACGCCGCCGATCGCCTGACTGCGGGCCGTGCGCGGGCTGAGGACGCGCCCGCAATCGAACATGCTGACCACACGCGGCACACGGATGCGGCCGGTCGAGGCCTCCACATGCACCTCGACAAAATGCACTGCGTAGCTGTAGGTAACAAAACCAGGATAGACAGGTCCGGCCGGCGCGACGCGTCCCGTATCGGTTCGCCCCAGAACCTGTGGATCCTGGCCCGGTGCGACGCTCGATGCATCGGTCTGGATCTCATCCCTTCCGGTCCGAGCGACCATCTCGCCGAGTGGAACATTGCCCGAGGTTTCCACACCCGCCTCCGCCAGAGCCTGCATTAGGGCATCGCAGACCGCTTCCACAGCGGGCATGGCCGATGTGGAGCCCCAGGAACCTGCAGTCAAAGGCTGCGGCACTCCGCTTGTATCCCCCACCATCGCGGTGACTGCTGATGGTTGCACGCCGAGCCTCTTCGCGACGACATTGATAATCGCTGTCACAGCCCCCTGCCCCATCTCATGGATGCCGACATTGACCGTCACCGTGCCGTCTCGGCGAGCGATGATACGGGCGCGGGTCGGGCCTCCGGAGCCGCTATAGAGACCGATTGCGACGCCCATCCCAATCAGGTCGCCATTCGCAGCAACCATCGAGCGTGGCTTGGGATTGCGCCGGCTCCAGCCGAATGTTTCCGCGCCACGCCTCAGGCATTCGGCAACATGGCGGGAGGAGTGAGGCAGGCCGCTGACGACGTCCACGGCCGTATCGTTGCGCAAGCGCAGTTCGACCGGGTCCATCTTGAGTTGGTAGGACAGCTCGTCCATCGCGCTTTCGATGGCAAAAGCCGCCGCATGCTCAAAGGGCGCACGCATGTAGCCCGGTGTCGGAATGTCGGTGCGGATCAGCCGGGTAAAGCTTTTGAAGGCGGGATAGCCATAGAAGCGTGCTGCCGTATCCGCATGCTCGGCGGGAAAGAAATCCAACTTCGATGTCTGAGCATCGACATCGTAGAGCGCGCCGACCAGGCGTCCTTCCCGGTCTGCGGCCAGCCGGACACGTTGCCGCGTCGCCGGTCGCGACGTCGTGTCGTGAAACAGCTGTCTGCGCGGTACGACAATCTTGACCGGTCGCCCAAGCTGCCGGGATGCGAAAGCCGCCAGCACGAGCTGGCTCTGCATCGAATTCTTCTGTCCGAAGCCTCCGCCAATGAATGGCGAAATCACGGTTACATTCTCCGGGCTGATGCCAAGTTGATCGGCAACGCCGAACTTGCAGCCACCGGCATTCTGTGTCCCTTCATGAATGGTCAGGCGGTCGCCGTCCCAGGATGCCACGGTGCCGATCAGTTCCATCGGGTTCTGGAACTGCCTTTCCATGCCGTAGGTAGAATCGACCTTGACCGCGCCGCCTTCGTAAGCCGACAGCGCATCGCCAACGGAAACGTCCTCCAGCGGATAGCGCATCGGAGCTTGCGCCTGCGCAACCGGTTCCGCCAACGGACTGTCCATAGTCGCAGCAAATGCCACTTCCTCGTAGTCAATCCGCAGCAGCGCGGCAGCCTCTATGGCTATCTCCAACGTCTCCGCCAGCACCAACGCAACCGGCTGGCCGCGATAGGCGACTTCAGCGGTAAGAATGGGAGAATGTGTCTGAAACGCATACCCGCCTGCCATCAGAAACTGCGCAGGCTTCAGCGAAGTCGTATCGCGATGCGTGATCACCGACAGGACCCCGGGCAATGCCTCAGCCGATAAGGTATCGACGGAAAGCACACGCCCTTTACCGATCGTGGCGACCGCGAACGCGCCATGAGCGAGATTCTCCGGCCGATTGTCCGTGCCAAACCGGGTTATGCCGCGAACCTTGTCGCAAGCATCGACACGGACGAGTTCGGGATAGAAATTCCGGGACATTTCAGGCCCTCCCTGCAGCAATGATCAGCGCGTCGCGGACGACATTGGCGCCGAGTTCGATCTTGAAAGAATTGTGGTTGAGTGGTGCCGCCCCTTCGAAGGCGATGCGACCCGCCTCTGCGGCAGTTTCGGCATCCAGACGTCGCCCGATGAGGGCCTGTTCAGCGCTGCGGGCACGCCAGGGCACGGTCGCGACACCACCCAAAGCGATCCTCACATCAGCGACCACGCCGTCTTCGATCCGCACTGCCGCAGCCGTTGAAACGACCGCGAATGCATAGGACTCGCGGTCGCGAACCTTGTGATAGGTCGATGCCCGCCCAACCGAGTTGGCGGGGATCCGGATCTGGACGATGATCTCGTCGGGCGAGAGGTTCGCGTCCTGATGTGGCCGGGCTCCTGGCTGCCGATGCAGGTCTGCGATGGCCAGCGATCGGCGCCCCTTGGCACCTTCGACGTCGATGACGGCATCCATGGCGATGAGCGCGATAGCGAAGTCGCCGGGATAGGCAGCGACACAAGCATCGGAACCACCGAAGAAGGCGTGCGAGCGATTGGCGCCGTCAATGGCAGCACAACCTGAACCCGGATTGCGCTTGTTGCAGGCAAAGGGCTCTCCGTGGCGAAAATAGGCGCAGCGGGTCCGCTGCAACAGGTTGCCGCCAAGGCTTGCCATGTTGCGCAGCTGCTGGGACGCGGCTTTCCAGAGTGCTTCAGAAAGAAGCGGGAAATCGGCCTTCAATCGTGTATCTTCGGCTGCATCCGCCATGCGCACCAGTGCGCCGAGACGCAATTCGTCACCACCAGTGTCTATGCCTCTCAGTTCGGCGAGGCCGTTGATATCGACAAGCCGGCCGGGTGTTTCCACGTCGAGCTTCATCAGATCGAAGAGCGTTGTTCCGCCTGCGACCAGACGCGTGCCGTCCCCAGCGGCGGCAAGGGTTGCAATCGCTGATCCGAGATCTGCCGGGCGGGCGTAATCAAAGCGTTTCATGCTCAGCCCTCCATTGCACGCGCGGCATCTGCGATGGCAGCGACGATTCCAGGATAGGCTCCGCAGCGACAGAGATTGCCGCTCATATATTCCCGGATCTGCTGAGGTGATCCCGCATGTTCTTCACGAACACAGGCAACGCCGGCCATGATCTGCCCCGGTGTGCAGTAGCCACATTGGAGGGCATCATGATCGATAAAGGCCTGCTGCATTGGATGCAGGTCGTCGCCTTCAGAAAGTCCCTCGATCGTGGTGATATCGAGATCGTCGATCTGCACGGCGAGTGTCATGCAGGAGGCGACCCGGCGACCGTCAACATGCACGGTACAAGCGCCACACTGTCCGTGATCACACCCTTTCTTGGCGCCGGTCAGGCCAAGCTGGTCGCGTAGCACATCGAGGAGCGAACTGCGCGGGTCAAGCGCCAGGGAGCTGCGGTCTCCATTGACACGGAACGAGACCTCGATCTCCGTGCGGAATGCCGCCGGAAGCGACGGATTGCCAATCTGCGCCAGAGCATGGCTATCGATGCCGGTCACGGCCAGCACGCCAAGCGCCGTACCGCCTTTCAGGACGTCGCGTCTGCTCAATCCTGATATATCTGAATTTACATCGTCTTGGCGGTCTGTCGTCATCAGCGGCTCCCTTGCAATGTTCCGACCGACTGGCCGAAAGCGATTGCGCAGGAAAGTGTCGCCACCCGCTTCCGAACGGAAGGAGGCACCGCCGGAGGACTTACGAACCACGCGGTTACCTACGTGAAAACACGCGTCTTTCCGCTGTTCACAAAATCGCCAACGCAAGTTTATCTGCCACGGTCGGCTCCAGGAACCAAATTGCGGGCGGTTGCGATTGTCCCATTTGTCTGGGGTTTGCCTATCGCGCCTCGATAGATCAGACACATCAGCGAGGCGGGGAACGCGGCTTCAGCTTTGCGGTTGGTAGCCTACCGTCTCACCCATACCATACGTTTAGGCTTGGACGACCGGCGCCTGCACGCACACCCAATGTTTTCTGCTATCGGCTTCGAAAGCCGATGTACCTTAAGACAGAGCCTTCGCGATTCCGTCGGCTGATACTACTGTTGAAGCAATCTCTGCCCGCATAGACCGGGGAAAGGTGACGCTATTCGAAACGATGCTCTGCGGCGCCCCCAAACAATCATCGGAAAGGCATCGCTTTCGCGGTGGGGAGGGCAGAAGCTAGCCTTTGCCAGCGCCGCCGCGAGTCAGGTTTGCGACAGAACTAACGTCCTCAGATGCCAATTTTCAGCAATCTCCAACCAATTGATTATGTTAACCATACACAGCCATAAGAAACCTAAGCCACCGCTAGGTTTCTTTACCGCAGCGTTAACCATAATCTCGTTTCGAGTCTATTTTGGGCGACTTTCAATTGCTCTCCCGAGCGTGCCTCAAAGCGGATGACTGAGACTGAGTCGCATAATGGAAATTAAGCACTACAGCGTTGACAGCTGTCAACCGCCACTTACTCCGTCTCCACAGCCGCACCTTCATCGTCGCAAATAATCTATCAACTGGCTGAGGCCATTCAGCTGCGCCGGATCTGAGCTACCCGACACGCTCGCCAACGATACGATTAACGAGGCCCAACTCTTGCGCTCTACCTGCCATAACGACAACTGCACTCCTCGCATCCCCCCATCTCCATTCGCGTGTAGAGAGCACATAATCCGCATGCCTTGCCGTACATGACGCGTTGCATCGCCCCTCCCCGCCGCCCATGATCGACATCATTTGATGCGGAGAGAAGCGCATGAACAAGACAGCAAGGGGCTTACAACTGCCATCGCCCGCATAGCACCGCAGCCATGAACAGCGGCTCCAGAGCGCTGCCCCTGACGAGCCACTGCGACTTGATTTACAGGAGCGCTCACAATCTTGCGGCAACCACGATAATGCGGGAAATGACCGGATCCGGATTGCTACAATGGTCTATGCAGACATGGTCCGGAAGATAATTTGCTTTATTCCATGATCGCCTGGCCCCCATTCCCACCGAGGCTTATCTAGCAGACCGGATCGATCGGGTTCTGCAAAGGACAATTGCCAAGTCCCCGACGCAGGAATCCCGGTCCTCTATCCCCTGACAGGGATACGGCGCAGAACTGCGCCAAGAGCAAGCCCGCACAGAGTTCAGTCACGGTCAGCATTATACCCATGAGCTTTGTCTGAAGGCTGGATCTGCCCTTATCATGGCGGAACGCGAACATCCTCATGGCGGCCTAATCCACAATAAGCCCGCCGGAAACCTCAATCCGCCTAACTCACGACCACAGCCAGAACCATCGCACTGGCATCGCATGCCCTGCCCGTCGGATCCATCGATCCTGATCCTACCGCCCGCTAAGGATTTTGGTCCACACGATTGAGGATGTCCCAAACCCGCGACAGGAAGACACGTTGATCCGCCTGGTGGCAGGCTCTCACGCGCATCAACGACGGCCTCAGCAACACGCCGATCGTCTAGTATGCCGTTTAGGATATAGCGGAAGGTGCCTATGCAGATCTCGGCATCGCCTCTCCGCAGCGGTCGCCCATTATCACCCACAGCTCGGGGAGCCGTCTCCGCGCGGAGAACGGTATTCTCGACTTCGGCGCCCCCTCCTACTGCCAGAGAAAACCGGGCTCTCATCGACACAGGCCACGACGCCATAGCGCATGCCCCCGTACTGACCACCTCAATCATGTACATAGTATAGCGGTAGCGCGGGCGGTCATAGCAGTCCTCACCCACCGGGCTGAGCCGAACGGCGACCTCGCCAATTAGCGTGTCGCACCCAGGGGTGCCCCGGTCATCGGAAGCCACATGAATCCCATCCGTAGCGCCATGGCGAATCCTAGGGCTCACCGGATATGTTACCGATGGCGCGCCAAATCGTGCGGTGAGGGCACATCTCCTACTGGTGTCGAGTGCATGATCCACGCCTTACTTACCACGCGGTGATCAGCATTCTCTACTGACGCCTATGGTCGCGTGAAAGGCTCCCCGCCGATGGCTTTTGACGCCCTACAAGCGATCACAGGAGCGCCCTGTCCATCGGATCGGACACTGATCCAGATCGGTACGCCCCGCAGCTATAAGTGAACCACCACGCACGGGGTCTCATATGCGACCATATCCATATGCCGATCGATAGTCTCAGCCGGTCGCTCTCATCAGTTCGGACCGACGATATGGCGCCCTCCATCAGAGCGCCGGCAAAGCAAAACTAGGCATCGATCCCGAGCCGTTCGACGGGACTGCCGCTGGATGCGTCAATCAAGCGGACAAAGACAGCCACAACATCCCGCGAATGGCGACATTTCCGTACGGCCTCTCCTAATCCACTGTCCGGCACAACAATGCATGTACTATGTGGATCCGGCATAGACGCCATCAGGATGGGCGAGGCGGGCCTAGTTATTGCCGAAAGCATCGAAAGCCAAGGCAGGCACCGTTTCGACATCTCTCGCCAGGAGCTGGAGCCGCTCGTACCGCACAGCCAAGCGAAGGCCGCATCAGGCGTAGGGGAGCGGGAGGCTTGCGGCGGAGGTTACGCCAGTCATGATTCTCCGTAATGAAGACGACTGCCGTAGTCATCAAGGACGGACATCTGCGTACAGCCAGCGTCGATTCGCTCGCTCGGTTGACAGCTGTCAACAGGCCTGAAGGTCCTATCCTCATGCCAAAAATACAGCCGGCCCCAACGATCGAGCGGCAGCGCTGATCATCACATCCGAGTCAGCGGTCAGAAAATTCGGCCGCTCCATCCTCTAGGCGTATCCTCACTGATTCTGGGGCATCGGCACGGTGTCTGTAAAGACTTGCGAATTGCTCGGCATCCCGAAGAAAGATCTCGATCTCACCAAATTTAACGAGCCCTTCGCCCCGTACATCGCTACGCTTCGGCAGTTCGGGGTTGCCAGGGATGCGCAGCGTAAGTCCCAATAGTCAACCAATTGCGCCGGGCCGTCCGCAACGCATATCAGTTTCCCGCACCCTGTGCACCGCCGCGCTGGAGACTTTCCTCAGTACTGTTAGTTATGCATTGGCCACCATCTGCGTTAGGGAAGGGCAGAGCAAGGATCCACAGTCGCCATGGCCAGTGATCAACCACTCTCCATAAACTATAGCACGCTATTCATCACGACCTGCCGAATAGAACGTCTTGATGTCATCGGCAAATTCCTGACGCGATGCCGGGCGGGTGTAGAACATATGCCCGCCGCGATACGTATCCAGCTTGATCCTGGCGTCGGCGAGTTCAGGTGGCAGATGTTCGATCACGTAGCGGCTGGCGCCATATGGGGTCAATGCGTCACTCAGACCGTGCGCCACGACGATACGAAGGCCGGGGATCACCGACAGAAGATCACGGATATCGCCGGAGACGCTCGACAGTGCGCGGCCATCGCTGCCTCGGCTGCCATTCCACTCCCATCGGCGATTTACCTCCTCGTTTAAGAGCGTGTAGGTAATCTCCGCTAAATACCTAAGCTCATGCCTCGCGTAAGACGGAAAAGCTGCGCCGTAGGCGCGGGTGTAGCCGTCGAGGATAGGATCGTCGTTCTGGCTGTAAGACGCCTCCGGGTAAGCGTCTGGCGCTATCTGGGAGGCTTCGTAGGAGCTCACCACACGGCCGGGACCCGCCGCCTGCTTGTTATAGATATCGCCGACAAAGCCACGCGTGCGCTCGACCGCATCGGCGGGGATGCCCGTAATCGCGGAAATCCTGCGATAAAACGCCTGACCTTCCTCTCCAGCGGGGGAGGGGCCCACAAGAGTAGTCAGGTAGTCGCCCGTGGCGAATTTCTCGATCTCGGCAAGTTTCTCCCGGCTGAACGAACCATCGCGCTCAAGACGCGCGGCCCCCAGAGACGGCAATTGCAGCGCGGCGCTCAATGGGTCGTCAGGATTGGCAAGAAAGCGCCCATCAAGGAAAGGCGATATCATGGCGATACCCGAAACGAGAAGCCCCTGACTGTCCTTCATCGCTGTGGCAACCTTAGCAGCGCGAAAGCCGCCATAGCTCTCCCCCACCAGATATTTGGGCGATGAAAGCCTATCATTGCGCTGGACGTAGAGCGCGATGAACTTCGCCAGGCTTTCGGCATCTTGACGCACGCCGTAGAAATTTCGAGCCACGTCATCACTCGCGGCCCGGCTCCAGCCGGTACCGACAGGGTCAATGAAAACAAGGTCGGTAAAAGGCAGCCAACTTTCGGGATTGTCTATGAGTTGTGGCATGCGCCCGCCATCATCGGGCGTGGTGAAATCAACGATCCGCGGGCCGATCAAGCCGAGATGCAGATAGGCGGAAGCCGCACCTGGTCCCCCATTGAAGGCAAAGGTCACCGGCCGGCCGGGCGCACGATCCCTGGCGATATAGGATGTGTAGAAAATCCTTGCCGTCCGTTGGGCGTCTTGGCCGATGAGATCGATCGTGCCGGCTGTGGCCGTATAGGGCAGATCACCCGAAGCGTTGCGAAAGACATGGTCAGTCGTAACATCCGCAGGAAGAAGACTAAGGATGCCCGTGTCCTCTTGCGGCGCCGAGCGATCGCCTCTCTCCTGTGATGGCGCCGGTTGCTGGGCTTCTGATGGCTGAGCCAGTACCGAACCGCAAATCAGAACAGTGAAAGCAAGGAAAGACAGTCGGCGGATTCGCAAGACGAGAACTCCCTCTTCTCGATGTCGCGACCACTATAGACTAGGATCGCGTAACGGGAGGTTCAACACCGCTTGATGGACCGAATTCAACCTTGTCGGCAGACGAGGCTCGCAAAACCGTGTGCACCCGGCTGCGAGCCTCTGACCGACATCATGGCGGCTGGGACAAACGGTAGAAACCGGCTTGCGCCACCGTCAAATGAATAATTTGTAACTCGCAATCATATATGGTTGCGATGCAGCATCGTCACATCCGAAGGTAGACAATTACCACCATCGGGTAGCTCGCTACCATGCTGCTCGCCCAAGCGGTTAACTGAGGATCGACCTGCACCCATACCGGCCGAATCACCGTGACGTGGCCACGGCGAATTGAGAGCTATAATGAGCCATTGATACCGTGGAATATCGTCCTGCGGCTATGCCCGGTTGGCCCGCATTGCGTCGATGAACTTCTTCGCCTGAGCAGCGACTGTCGCGAGATCAGCACCCGGCTTGTAGATAGATCCTCCGATGCCGAAGCCGGCGGCACCTGCCTCGGTGAAGGCCTTCATGTTCTCAGGCGTCACGCCGCCGACGGCCAGGACCGGAATTTCCTTCGGCAGCACAGCCTTCCACGCCTTGATAACGACCGGCGGGATGGCTTCGGCCGGAAACGCCTTGACGCCGGTCGCCCCGGCACCGATCGCGGCGAAGGCCTCGGTCGGGGTGGCGACGCCCGGCAGGCTGACCATGCCCTTGGCGACACTCGCCTCGATGACCGAAAGATTGGCGTTCGGCGAAATGATGACGTTCGCGCCGGTGGCGGCGACATCGGCCACCTGGGCCGGTGTCAGGACCGTGCCCGCTCCGATCAGTGCCCTGTCGCCGAAGCGTTTCTGCAGCGCCTCGATGCTTTTGAACGGATCCGGCGAGTTGAGCGGTACCTCGATGATGCGCCAGCCCGCCTCGATCAGCGCCTCGCCGATCGGTTCGGCTTCCGCCGGCGTGATGCCGCGCAGGATGGCGATCAGATTGCAGGCCTTGAGGGCGTCATGAAAATTCATCGGAAACATCCTTACTTCGTCAGTTGCAATTGGGCGGCGATCTGCTGCACGCCAAGCTTGGCGGCATCGGCCGGGCTCGGCTCGACGGTGAGGTCGAAGAGCGGCGCCACGCGGCTGTAGCGGCTGTTGAGGATGTTGTTGCCGACAATGCCGATCGCCTCGCCCGGTACGAGCCAACCGGCGGCACGCGCCTGGCGGAATTCCGAGCCGATGACCAGACCCGAAACGTAATCGCCGATATCCTCGGGCTTCAGCACTCCAGCAAGCACGCCGGTACGCGCACTGAAAACGGAGGACAGGAAGGCATCGGCGGCCCGGGCGTCGCTTGCAGCGAATTCGGCACCGCGATCGAAGGCTGGCCAGACAGGTTCTGCCCCGGGCGCCGGTTCGGCCGCCTTGGCGATGAAGGAGTGCTTGGTCAGCAGCGCGAAGATCTCGCCCGTCGCATAGGTTTGGAAACCGGCGATGCGGCCGGCTTCGACCCGAGCCCATTTGCTGTGGGTACCGGGCAGGACGACGGTGCGGTCCCTGTCCAGTCCACAGCCGACAATCTGGGTCTCCTCGCCGCGCATGACATCCGGGAAGGGCTTTGCCGCCGGATCGCGCATGCCGGGCAGGAAGGTGACGGCGGCGCCGTTTTCGAGCGTGATCCGCCTTGTGCCGGCGCCCAGTTCGGCAAGGCCTGCCGGAGCATCGACATAAGGCACTTCAACCCAGCCGTTGCGGCTGGTGATCATGCCGCTGGCAAGGACCGGGAGGGGGCCGTGGGCAGTAAACCAGTCGCCGACTGATTCCATCAAGGCAGCCTCAAAGGCGCCGTCCTTGACGAACTGGATGCCGCCGCTCGTCGTGTCACGGCTGTCGAGTGTCTCACCTGTTGCCGAAACAAGTGCCGCACGCAGCGAACTCGTCCCCCAGTCAAGGATGATCGATACAGGTTGCGGCATTCCAGATTTCCTCCCGAGAATGATTTTGCCCTTCGATAGCGCGCGGGTGGTCATCATGTCGAGAGCAGAGCCCGTAAAAGTCATACTTTTAGATCAGATGCGACAAATGGAGCGGGAAGCGCTTCAATCGTGAGAACCCGAAGGGAGCACTGCCTCCGGGGGCAGGGAAGCAAGACCGCAATGAGGGTTTTGAGAGGAGGCCACGATACCTGATCAAACCGGCTGGATGTTTGACGCGGCATTGACCGACGAATTGGTCGTTGGCAAGCGCGGCACGGTTTCAACTAGGCAGTGGGGCCGGAAAACAATTCAGAATCCGAGAAATTGTATAGGGCGTTCCTTTTGGCATCCACTCCATTTATCGCGATCATTATCTCCCCGTTGCGCGAACCTCTCAGATGCCTCAAGCTTAAATCGACCGCGCGTCGGCTCGTCGTAGCCCATTCCACGATGAGAAGCGTTCTTTCAGCCAGTGTCGAGAGTTTGATCGTTTCCGTCGAGCGTGAGGCCGATGCACAGGTGAATATGACGATCTGGCCTCGCGTACACGCCATGGCGATGATTTCCGCAAGGCCTGCCGAGGACGCCCTTCCTTTAAGTCCGGTTTTTCCGGCTGGGATAAAATCCATGCCGCTCCGGCTGTCATGGTGAATGATATCGCCGATTGAGGCTTGTCCACGGAGATATTCGTTCAAGCCTTGCTTTAGCTCGGATTTGAAGAAGGTTTCCAGATCTCCGCCTCGCAGGTTGCCATCAACCAGCAGGACTGAGCACCCGTTTGAGACAAGTTCGGCCGCGAGCGATCTTGCCACCAGTGACTTACAACCTCCATCGCCGACCGGGGTCACCACTATGCTCGCCGGCAGCGAGCCGCCACTGGCTTGCTTCAGCGAATTCAGGAGGCTGTGGATTGCCCCTTCAAATGCATCATCCGGCACTTTCGCAAACGGCTTCAGCGGCTTTCTCCAGCCGTTCCTCCTCAATTGCGGTATATAACCTGCGGGTATCATGCGCGCGGTGCCAGCCAGCTGGTCGAAGCTGCGAATTCTTTTATCCAGCATTTCGACCAGAAAGGCGGCGGTTATCGCAATCGAGGTGGATGCCAGGAACGCGCTGACCAGATAGAAAAGCCGGCCGCGGCCCTGCGGCCCGATCGGCACCGCTGCAGGTGAAAGAACCTCCACCTCGGTCCCAGGCAGCATCGCTTCTCCGGCAAGGCTCCGCCGCTGCCCTTCAAGCTTGTCGAGGGCCGTCTGCTCACGGTCAAAGGCACGTTCAAGTCGAGCGAGCTCGGCCTGAGCAAGCAACGACCGCGAACGTTTCTCGTCTGCGACCATCAAGTCGGAGCGGACGGCGTCGTATTCCCGGTCAAGTGCGATGAGCCTAGCACGCAGGGACTGCAGATATCGATCGACTGCGAGCATGAGATCGGCACGCGATTTGGCGATCGACGCGCGCCGGTCGATCACCGCCTGAGCATTCTCTTCATAGGTATCGAGCAGCCGGTCGAGATCTCGCTGCTGCGCCCGGAAATCCTCGGCTATCGCGCCGATATTTCCGGGAGCAGATATGCTGCTCAATGCCGCCGATGATTCATCTGCCTTTTCCAGAACGGTAATTTCGCCTGCTATCTCGGCGCGGTTCTGGGCAATTGTTGCCTGTCGTTCGTTCAGTTCGGCCACAGATTTGAGCTGCTCACCCGGAGCCTCCTCACTGAGTGCCCCACCCATCATCTCACGATATGTATCGGCTGCGACGCGCGCCGCTTCGGCAATTTTCTGCTGTTCTTCGATGCGCTGCCTTGCCCACACCTCCGCGGCGTCCAGGCGGCGGCGAATGCCGTCGTTACGCTCGTCGAGATAGACACTGATGAGCTGGTTCGGCGCGGCAGCCGCCAGTTCGGGATCAGTTGCCTCGAATCCTATGTGAATGACATCTCCCAGTGAGTCCCGCCAGACGCGAAGAGCCCCGTAATATTCCGGAATTATGCGTTCGAGTCCGTCTTGTTCCGGTGGCGCGTTTTTGCGCCGATCAATCAAACCGCGCAGCATATCCCGGGCTTGACTGACAAACGAAGCTTTGCGCAAGGCCGGATTGAACTCGACAAGCTCATCCAGTCGCAGGTCACGGATCACCCGCTCCGCAACGCTCCGAGAAAGAAGCCGCTCCATTTCCGACCTCAGATCCAGCGGTTCGTTGCGGCCCGCTTCTTCGGCACTGAGCGTCGTCGCCAGAGGTTTGTGGATGATCAGCCGGGATTCGGACCGATAGGACGGTTTCAGGTCCCATATTGCAGCAAGGGCGGCAGTCGTGAAGAGGATCACGAGCACCAGGATCATTACAATCCGCCGGCGTAAAATGCGCAGACCCGAACCGAGGTCAAAGTCGTCGGCCTTGGTTTCGATCTCAAAGCGCGGTTGGTGATGCATCGGCGACAGGGGCAGATGCCGGTCCGGCGGGAATGTAGAAATCGTCATGGGCGGCCGCCCGTTTTCCGAGGCCGAGCAAGGACGGCCTCATAGAGTTCCTCCAAAGATCGCATATAAGCATTCATACTGAAATGATTGAGATAATGGGCACGACCTTTGACCGAAAGATGCTTCAGTGCCGCCGGATCTGCGAGCAATTTCGCCAACGCGGCCGCCAAGGCATCCGGATCGCCAACCGGCACGAAGACACCGGTTTCTCCGTCAGTGATGACTTCCTCATGGGCCCCGACACGGGTCGTGACGACCGCAAGACCGTGAGCCAATCCCTCTATCACTGCCATGGCCATGCCCTCGGCATGCGAAGGCAGAACAAGAATATCTGCGCTGGCACACAGGGACTGCGTCTCATCAGCATCCAGCCAGCCGGGCATCTCCACCCGCTCCGACAGCCTCGCGGCTATGGCCTTGTTGCGATAGTCGTCTACGGGTCCATCGCCCGCGAGCACAGCCCTCCACGACAAGTCCGTCATCGCCGGATGGCTCAGCGCCAGCAGAAGTTCGGGAACTCCTTTACGTTCACTAAGCCGGCCGAGGAACACGATCAGCGGCGTGGCGTCGATACGAACACCGCCAGCTCCGGGATCCGGCACGCAATTGCGGGCGACAACGATGCGCCGATCGTCCACTCCCAGCAGCGTCGCAAGCGTCATGCGATCACGCTGCCCCAGCACAACGACGCAATCGGCGCGCCGAAACATTCGGCGTATAAGCCATTGTTGACGTGGAGAGCGCGTCGCGAAATCAGCTGCATAATCGTAGTCATGCAGGTGCAGCAAGTGGACACATCCGAACAAGCTGGCGGCCTCGGTAAGGATCAGTTTTCGCGCCGTGCTGCCTCGGCCCGCGACATGGATTTGATGAATTCGCCGTGGAGCCAGCAGCCGATCCTTTGCCATGGCCAGGATCGCACCGAACAGGCGCATGGGTGATGTAGCCGCGGACCACCGGGGACCTCTGGTATCGGTTACAAGATGCCTTCCACCCGTCCGCTTCGCCGTATCGACGATGTAACCAACCAGTCGGCCGATGCCTCCACCTTTTTCGCAACCGCCCGGCACATAGTGGCGAACGAGGGCAGTGCCATGTGTCGCGATCCGATTTCCATCCGTAGGAGCCTTCATCAGCATTTTCCGGCTACCTCCCGATAAACCGCCGCGGCCTGCGCTCCCACCTGTTCAGGCGAATTCGGACCCGTCGCCCACTCGAGCGCTCTGTTGCCGAAATCTCTTCTGAGCTCGCCGTTTTCCGCGAGCAGAAAAATAGCTCGGGCCAGTTGCTCCACATCGCCGGACGGAACGACCAGTCCGAGCCCGTTTGGCTGAACCGTCGCGCGCAGTTCGCCGACATCCGTCACGATGACCGGCTTGCCAAACGCAGCAGCGAGATTGAGCACGCCGCTCTGGGATGCCTCGGTATAGGGAAGCACGATGATGTCGGCATCCAGGAAAAGCTGGGCCACCTCGGCGTCTTCTATGAAGCGGTTGCGAACGTCATAGCGGCGGGGGTCTCCCATCAGCGGTCTGAACATCCACGGATCATCGCCTCGGCCCGCCACGAAGACTTGCAGATTTGGAAGGCTGTCCTTCAGCATCGCCTCGGCGCGGACGAGCTGCTCCAGCCCCTTGTAGGCAAAGACCCGACCGAAAAGCAGGACACGCAATGTCCCATCGTCCGGGCGTCGCTGCATCTTCTGACGCCGGGCGAGATCTGCATATCGATGAATGGCGGGGTGCGACAGCACGTGAACGCGGTCGGGAGACTTCGAATATCTGTCAAGGACCATGCGCTTCAACCCCTCGCCGTGCACGACAACGTGCTCCGACTGCCTCACCATGAGCTCCGGAGCCCAGCCGGGCAGCGTTCGGGTGTCGGTATCGCCGGGATGTGTTTCCACGTCATGTACGGTCGTCACCAGCGGGATCGGGCGCCAGAATGGAACAGCCAGGTTCAACCAGAGCGTGGTATTGCTGAGGAGGTGAATGACCTGCGGACGCTCCCGCCGAATGAACCGGGTAAGCTGATGCAGGAACCAGGGATTGGCGAGCGAGCGATGCCGTGGCCAGTCCAGAAGATGCAAGTCGATGGCCGGATCGAAGGAGGACGCAAGGTGTGCGTAGCGGCGGCGCGGCACTCCGAGAACGACATCGAGATGCCGCGCAACCCCGCCGGCGAAGGAGATCGTATAGTCCTCGAGTTCTGAAACAAGCAGGAGGGCTTTCATTGTTCGGGCTCCGCGAGGCCTGCTCCTACGCCGGGACCAGGAAGCGTACGGGTTACACGCCACGCGTCGCGCAACCGCCGCAGCAGGTTCGGCTCTCCGGCAAAGAAGACCCCGTCCATGCCGAGCCTGAGGCGGGTAAACATGTCTGCTCCGTCCAGCATGGCAGATGCCACCTGATAGGGATGATGGTCGGTGAGATGCAGCCTTTCTCCAAGGCCGCGGGTGAGCAGAAACCGGTTCGTTGCGTCCAGTGTTGCGCGCCAATGAGCCATCCGCTTTCGCAACATGGCCGCGTCAACGGACTGCCGATACCAGTTGTTGCTGTGGATCCGGTAGAAACCGTGCGACTCCGGCAGAGCTGCGACACTCCCCAGAAATGGATAGATTCCCACGAGCCAGGCATCAGCGGAGATGCGAAAATCCTCCGGTATGTCCCCGGCTGTGTCCCATGCGCTGCGTCTGACAGCAACAGCGGACGTCATGGGGAAAGGCCACCAACCAGCGGACCTCATAAGCCGTGGCGCAAGATTGCCCGCGCACAGGGTACGGGGGATCGGTCTCATCGTCGGGGAGCCATCAGACAAGACGGGCTGCAGCCGGTGATAGGCAAGCGATAGCTGAGCATCGGCCTTAAACGCCTTTGCTATCGCCGAGAGCTTGGTCGGCGCCCACCAGTCGTCGGCATCCAGAAAACAGAGGATCTCGCCGCTGCTCGAATGAACAGCCGTGTTGATGGCAGCCGCCTGGCCCCTGTTCTTTTGAAACAGGACTTTCACCCGGTCGCCATAGGCTTCCAAGATGGCAGGCGACTGGTCGCTGGACCCGTCGTCAACCACGACTATCTCGACGTCCACTGCCTGCTGCCCCAAAGCGCTATCAATCGCACGACCAACGAAACGGCCGTAATTGTAGTTATTTATCAGGACACTGATGGCCGCCCGATCCATAAAACCTCACAAGCAGTGCGGAACAGCCTGCACCAGATTAAACGCCTCACATCAGTTGAGCGATGGCACTCGCGCACGATGTCCGACATGGTATGAATTCGTCACCAAGCTAGCGGTGAACCGATACGCGTAACATCTGGCCTTATGGTGGACCGGCTTCATCCTGGAATGCACCTTTCGACCGTTGAACTCAGTCGATAGGGGAGGGAGAGTAATGTCCCCGCACGATGATCAGGAGCATAAGCGGGAGCCGTTCCTTCATTTGCGTCGATTGACTGCCAATACCGCCAGATGGTTGTTCTTGCTGAACAAGCGCAGCCGTGTGAGGGGCAAATGTCTTCCCAAGTCGCCGCGATACGCGATCAAGGGTTTATTGTCTGTTCAAAGCAGGCGAGCTCGACATGAGGGCCAATAGCCTCGCCAGCGTGATGTCGCCGGCTGTCAACTGGCGAGCGCTGGAATGTTGGGGCGCAGGGATCTCAATTTTCCTCCAGACCGGCGCACTCTTTCCGCTTTTGCTGACAGATGCAGACGGGAGCCTCAGCGATCCGGCCAAGGCAAAACTGCGACTTCTCTCCCTGCCCGTATATGCATTCACGGCCTTGGCTCTGGCGCGAAACATTCCGCATTTTCTTATTGCTCTCAGGCGAGATCTGATTTTTCCGCTTATCCTCGTTCTGCCGTTTCTGTCGATCTTCTGGTCTGTCAGCCCGTCAACAAGCCTGAGGCGTGCAGTCGGCCTGCTCTTCACCATACTTCTGGCCTACGCCCTCGCCATACGTTTCACGCCGAGACAGCTGCTTATGATCGTCTTTGCGACTGTCGGAGCATGTATTCTTCTGAGCGTTGTCGCGTTGATTGCCTCACCAAATCTCGCCCGGATGCCTTTGGATGGCTCCATAAGGGGTATCTTCGTCCATAAGAACATCCTTGGCTGGTACGCCAGCATAATGATCCCGGTGGCCACGATCATGCTGATAGACGGCACTATGGGATGGCGTCGAACCGCGTTCATGCTTCTGGCTGCAGGTACGTTCTGCCTTTTAATGTCGGGATCGATGACGGCAACGATCACCACAGGATCGGCATTCTGTCTTATCGGATTCTATACCATCCTCCAGCGAACGCATGGCATTGCCCGCATCCTGATCATTCTCTTTTCCATCCAGATGCTGGTGTGGCTCCTCGTTATGCTCCATGAATTTCTGGTTCCGGTGCTGGAGGGGCTCGGCAAGGATGCTACGTTGACCGGCCGGGTGCCGTTGTGGGAGTTGGTCGATGGCCAGATAGCAGCTCACCCGATTTTCGGCTTCGGCTATCAGGCCTTCTGGACCGAGGCCAACCCTGATGCCTGGACCATATGGGAAGCTATCCAGTGGATGGCGCCACACTCGCATAACGGCTTTCGCGACACCATGCTGAGTTTTGGAATAAGCGGAACAATGCTGTTCGCCGTAGTGCTTCTGCGCGCAGTGCGCCAAGGCGCAGTCCTGCATTGCCGTGATCCGCACTATGGCTGGCTGTGGTTGAACGTCTTCCTGGTCATGATTCTCGTCATGAACCTTACCGAGAGCATGTTTCTCATCCAGAACGACGCCATCTTTGTACTGTTTGCCACAGCGATCATCATGTTTTCGCTTTATGCGCCGGTGGTGTCGTTAAGTTCGAGTCCGCTGCGGCCGACCTTTGCCCCCGGCGCGACCAGAATCCTGCAAATCAGATGAGGTCGCGCCTTGCCCCAACTCTCGGCATACTCCTCTCCACAGTCGTTTCGCTGTCTGCGGAACCGGCAGACGAGCAACCGGACGCCGAAAAGATCCGGCACTTGCAGAAGACGATAAGAGAAACAACCTGCGCCGAGGCGCCGGTGACAAGCTCCTTGAGGCTGGATGGCTCCCCATCGGGCGAGTTGTTGAAGTCTCTATCGGCGCCGCGATCGACATTTTACGTCTCCCCAGATGGCGACGATACCTGGAGCGGCCGTCTTCCCAATCCAAATGCCGAGCGTACCGATGGACCTTTCGCCACGATTGAAAAAGCCCGTGATAAGGCACGTAAGGAGGGCGCGAGCACGATTGCCCTTGGCGGGGGGAACTACTACCTCAAGCGGTCAATCGTCTTCGACAGACGTGACGCTGGCCTGATCGTCACCGCCAGATGCAACGAGGCTCCGGTCTTGCACGGTGGCCCGCGTGTATCCGGCTGGGTGTCACAGGGTGAAGGCCGCTGGACTGCGCCGCTCAAATTGCTGCCGGATCAGGAGTTGGGCCATCTCTTTGTAGGAGGCGTCCCACAAACTCAAGCGCGCCTCCCCGATGCACCTCTCGACGGAGACCCACGCAAGGGATGGCTTTTCGCGGCCCGATGCCGGCCGGCGATCGACGAATGGCAGGGCAACACCCAATTCTGCTATCATGCCGGTGACATCCCGACCGCGATCGACACTGCAGGGCTCATGGCCCATATCGTCGGAGGGTTTCACCCCGGCAGCCAATGGGGAAGCGACACGCTTCCGGTAATGTCGATCGATAATTCACGCCGCACCGTCCACACCCAGGGTACGGGCTATTTCTTCACTGCGGAAGGCAGTCGGTACTTTCTCGCCGGCTCTGCTTCTCTTCTCAATGCTCCGGGCGAATGGTGGCATGACGCTGGTTCTGGCCGGCTCGACTATATAGCCTCGGATGAACAATTTTCCGGCTCTGACGTGACTGCAGGAGTGCTATCGACTTTTTTTCAGTTGGAGGACGCGGACGACATGGTCATCTCCGGACTTCAATTTGCCGACGGAGCACCGCAGGGCAGCGGCAAGGTATGGACCGATTCCAGGGGTTTTGGCGCCATTCGGGTAGAAGATTCAGATCGCGTAAAGGTGCTCGGCAATACCCTGGAGGACATCGGCGTCGGCATTCATGCGTCCGAGAGCGACGACATATTGATCGCCGGGAACCTGATTGGGAACGTGGCCGGCAACGGCATTTACCTCGGGACGACCTATGGCACGTTCGGAAAATCGAATGGCGCCAGGATATTGTCGAACCATATCCACGACATCGGAAAGGTCTATTTCGAAACTGCCGGAATTTGGTTCCAAGCGGCCGACCGTGTCAGAATTGCCGGGAACCTGATCGAAAATGCTGCGCAGTTCGGTATTGCCGGAGGCTCGCTATGGGGCCCGGAGGACGCCGTCTATGACGCGATCATTGAACATAACGTGGTTCGAAACGCCAATCAGCAGACAGCGGATGGCGGCGCAGTCAAGATGATGGGCGAGCAGGAAGACCTCCTCAACAGCAGCATTCGCTACAATGTCGTGACCGGGACAACTCATCTCATGAACCGGATAGATGGAACCTTCTGGCCGAACGGATATGAGAATATCGACGAATGGCCTTCTCCCATCAGCTGGGCGATCTATACCGACGGGAAGGCAAGTGGCGTGCGCATCGAAGGGAATGTTCTCTCCGGCAACGTATCCGGCATCGGCATCAATGGTGGCTGGAGCAACGTAGTGACAGGGAACGTCATCATGGGTGGATCCGGCGCCGCTTTTCGCGTCGACGACGCCACCGGTGGCGATTGGCATCCACCATGGGCAGGCCCAAATCGAATCGAGGACAATAGAGTCTCCATAGATCGCGCAGACGGGATCGCGGCGTATGTTCACGCTCCCCACCATGGGGCCGGGTATGTGCGGTTCGCGCGCAATCGCTATCGCGGCAATCTCAATAACCAGAGCTTCCGGGTACACCCCGAGATCATGCCTTCAGGAGATGCCGGCAGCCTTGCCGATCTTCAGAAGGCCGGAATGGATACAGGCAGCACCGTGGGCTCTGAATAGCTCAATGGCACGAAAGCGCCGTATCCGATGCGGCGAGACGAATTGCGCGTGCCGGACCAAGCTTCCGGCTACTAGGCCATGCGCATTTAAAGCTGTGCTTACTAGGCTACGACAAGCCATTTCCTCCCCCCGGCTGCATCAATGCTATAAGATGAGCTGCCCGCATCTCGGCTGCGTAGCGACTGCTGAACCCCGCCTGAGGGGCGGCAAGTAATCTCCGGCACCGCCGCACGATATTACAGCTGGCATCGAAATGCGTGACATCATCACAACCAAGAAAGAGGCAACTGCCAGCATCCCGAGAAATACAAAACGGGTGTGTGAAAATGGCCGGCAATCTCGAGCGCAGTACTCTTCGCGGGGCGCCCCTCGCTGAAATCGCGGTGTTGACTATGACCGCTATCGGACTGGGCTTTGTCATGGAGGTGATGATCCTGGCCGCGAGATTTCTGGCGTCCGATAGCCTGCCGGTACTCGTTTTTATCCTCGCGGAATTGTGGCAGCAGGTGGCCTGGTCCTTCCTGATCTGCTCCGCACTCACTCTCGCAAGCATAATCGCCGAACGGCGGCTGATGCTTAACATGTTCCTCTCCATGGCGTTGACCCCCGTGGCGCTCATCGGGACAAAAGCCTTTCAGAAAGGCATCGGTGCCATTCTGTCGTTGCCGTCAGAGGCAGACGATGCGTACATCGTGACGCTCTTCGTCGGCCGCGCGCTCGAATACGCCCTGTTGAGCATGCTGTTACTTGTGTTGCGGCTGCGCGGTGATGTGCAGTTCCATAAATTCCTCAGTGCCGGCGTTCTTGTCGCGGTAATGATAGGCCTTCCGATCGGCCTGCGAATTTCAGATCACTCGGGAACGGCGGCCGAACAGCTGGGAAAAGTGCTGAACGAGGTCGGATGGCCGATCTTGTGTGCCTGCTTTGTCTATGGGACCGCGAAGCTACGCCTTCCTGCTATACAGGACACATCCAAATTCCGCTGATCTTCGCGCGACGAGCCCCGCCAACAAAACTCCGGACCCGATCTCGAGCCTGTATGTTGGCCGCGCCAGAACTCACGATCGCCGGACCCATTGGCTTTCGAATGCGACCAGGAGCTTTACTGGCAATGTCGCTGTTCAAAAAATGCACCTAGTCAAGGGACTGCCTTCGTCTTTAAGTTTGCACAAGGACAAGGCCAGACAGCCATTTTGAAGTAACACGCGTCAAAAGGATGAGCCATTCGGACGGAAACCGCATGGCGTTACTTCAAATATTGTAGGACCCGACAGTGCGAATGCAGAAATGTTGAGCCTTCTCTACGTCTATTAGCTGGAACGTAAAGTATGGAGGCCATCGGCGCGGCCGCGTATCCTCGTGCAGAATTCAACTCGCGAGAACGCAGATAATGACACAGGTGGCAGCGGGCGGCAGGCAGACCTCGACTCTCGATCCGAAGGGCCAATTGGCCTGGACAAACGTCCTCGGAGTGCGCGTATCGGCGGTCAATCTGGAAAGTGCGACGGGGCTTATCCAGCAGGCGATAGAGGATGGCAAGAGGGAATATGTGTGTGTCCGCGACGCGCATGGCGTCGTTCGGTGCCAGAACGACGCCAAGCTCAGGTCCATCCATAACCGGGCATTCCTGGTAACACCCGATGGCATGCCTCTGGTATGGGCTTTGAAACATGCAGGACATCTGGAGAGCGACAGAGTCTACGGACCCGACCTGATGTTATCCGTCTTCGATACCGGACGAGAAAAAGGTGTACGTCACTTTTTTTACGGTGCAACGGCCACGACCCTCGATCAGCTCAGGGATCGGCTTCTCGCCAAGTTTCCAGACGCGCAGATAGTCGGCTCATATTCCCCACCCTTCCGCGAATTGACGCTTCAGGAGGAAGTGGAAGCGGCGGATCTGATAAACCGGTCGGGCGCAGATATCGTCTGGGTGGGGCTCAGCAGTCCCAAACAGGAGCTCTGGATGGCTCGCATGCGCGATCGCCTGGAACCTTCGATGCTGATCGGTGTCGGAGCGGCGGTCGACTTTCATGCAGGTCTCAAGCGCCAGGCCCCGAAGATCATTCAAAGAAGCGGCTTCGAGTGGGCGTTTCGCCTTCTTTGCGAGCCGCGAAGGCTCTGGCGGCGCTACGCCGTTGTCGTGCCGACATTCATATCACTGACCCTATTGCAAAGGCTTGGACTTCGGAAGTTTCCGATCGAAGACGAGGTTTATGCATCGGTCGCGTCATGAAAAATTCCGTAGGGGGAGCTTACGATCATGTCATCACTTGCGTCACCAGCAATGGCGCCCGGCGTGGCAAAGGCAAACAGCGCGAATGACACGGCCATGCGCTCTGTTCCGACGAGCCCCGCCACACTCGGATCCAGTCCCGCGAACAATAACGAATACGTCCGACAGCCCGCGCCGGAAAGGTCCTTCATTCCGCGCTGGATGTCAGCGCGGATCGCAACGTCCACGTTTTTGATCGTTGGAGATGTGGCAAGCTACTTCGCGGCCTACTCTTTTCTCCGGCCTCTTCTTCCGGGCAGTACGGGAGACACGCTGGTGGAACGCACTTTCGCCCTCGCAGCCCTGGCCACAATCATTCTCTATGCGTCGGCTTCGCTTTATCCTGGCTACAGGCTTCATGGCCACGAGCATCTCCGCAGGCGTATAATGGCCTCCATCAAAATTGCGGCCCTCACTGCTATCGGGGCGGTCGTGCTGCCGGGTGAATCCCAATTGCTACTTGCTATCTTCGGCTTTCTCTGCGTGGCCCTGATAGTCCAACCCGCCATGCATTGGACTGTACGGGGGATGTGCCGGCGCCTTGGGATATGGGGAGACAGAGCTGCGATCATAGCGGGGGGAAACCACACCCAGGCGCTCATCGCACATTTCGCCGACAACTGGCAGTATGGCATTCGCGCAGAAGCCTTCTCGTCCGACATGGCAGAGATATCCCCTGATCGGAGGCCATCCATCGCGTTGATTACCGGCGACGCCGATTCACCTGTCGCCGAGTTGGCAACGATGCGCCGAACATTCGCAGAGGTCATTCTGCTTTCGGACACACCGAGACTCAAGGTGACTGGCGTCCGGCCTGCGGATATCGGCGGTGAGATCGGCGTCCGCCTGGCCGCGGGCGAAAGGTTGGCAAACTTCAGTCTGCTGCGCCGGGCCGTAGACCTCGCGATTGCAGTTCCCGCCATTCTGATGGTTACACCCTTCATGCTGGTTGCGGCGGCTGCGATTTATGCGATCGATCCGGGCCCCATCTTCTTCAGGCAGGCGAGGGAGGGCTTGTCCGGCAAGACGCTCTACGTCCTGAAGCTGAGGACAATGTATACCGACGCGGAACAGCGCCTTGAGGCATTGTTTCGTGATAACCCGGCCATGCAGGCCGAGTGGGCAACGCATTTCAAGCTGAAGCGAGACCCGCGCATCCTGCCGGTAATCGGCAACGCCCTTCGCTCGACGAGCTTTGACGAGCTTCCGCAACTGATCAACATCATCATGGGGGAGATGGCCATCGTCGGACCGCGGCCCTTCCCCGAATACCACCTCCGGGCGATGGATAGCGAGTTTCGCGACAAGCGGTGCTCGGTCACGCCGGGGCTGACGGGGCTGTGGCAGATATCCGGACGCAGCAATACCGATCTCGAACTGCAGCAGCAGCTCGACGAATTCTACATCGACAACAAGTCCCTTTGGTTCGACTGGCACATCCTCCTGAGCACGATCCCCGCAGTCTTGAAGCGCAGTGGTGCTTGCTGAGCTGTTGCTCCGTTTCGCACTGCAGAACACCAACAATGGAGCATAGCAATGCACGCATACAAGCGAGTCATGGTTACTGGTGGCGCCGGGTTCTTGGGGTCATTTCTCTGCGAAAAGCTTCTGGCAGAAGGCAACGACGTTCTCTGCGTAGACAACTACTACACCGGTTCGCGCAGCAATGTTCTGCATCTTCTCGACGATCCCCATTTCGAGATCATTCGCCACGACGTGACCTTCCCGCTCTATGTCGAAGTCGACGAGATCTACAATCTGGCCTGCCCGGCGTCTCCGGTCCACTACCAGCTCGATCCGGTGCAGACCGTTAAGACCAATGTGCACGGCGCCATCAACATGCTCGGCCTGGCGAAGCGCACCGGGGCCAAGATCCTGCAGACTTCGACGAGCGAGGTATACGGAGATCCGACAGTTCATCCGCAGCCTGAAGGCTATCGCGGAAGCGTCAATCCGATCGGGCCCCGGGCGTGTTATGACGAGGGGAAACGCTGCGCTGAAACGCTGTTCTTCGACTACCATCGTCAATATGGCGTAGAGATCAGGGTGGCCCGGATCTTCAATACCTATGGGCCGCGCATGCACCCCAATGATGGCCGTGTCGTCTCGAACTTCATCGTTCAGGCGCTCCGCAACGAGCCGATCACGATCTTCGGAAATGGCACCCAAACACGGTCGTTCTGCTATGTCGATGATCTGATCGACGGCCTGATGCGCCTGATGGGCGCACCGAATGGTGTGACGGGCCCAATCAACCTCGGCAATCCCGGCGAATTCCAGATCCGTGAACTGGCCGAAATGGTCGTGGAGATGACGGGGTCGCGATCGGAGATCGTATTCCATCCTCTACCCGTAGATGACCCGACGCAGCGTAAACCGGACATCAGCCGGGCAAAGCAGGACCTCGGCTGGCAACCGGCAATAAGCCTGCGCGAGGGTCTAGAAAAGACGATAGCCTATTTCGAATGGGCACTTTCCGACGCAGGCGGCAAGTCGAGACCCTCTATTCCGCAAGCGGCTTACCCGCATCGAGCGTCTTCAAACGCCGACGTCATCGTTCCAGAGGTCGTGCGATAGACACATGCATCGTCAAGAGAGAGACTATCGCAAGCCGAGGCTGGTGTTCTTCCAATGGGATCATCAGCCCAATGCGAACGCCGCCGGCTACCTGCTGCTGCATATGCAGCAGCAGGCGAAATGCCTCGGAACCCATTTCGATGTCGTGGTGGTGAACCATGACTGCGACTATGCCGAAATATGTGACCGGTACGAACCGGATCTGACATTGTTTGAAAGCGGTTATAGGTCACACGGATCTTGCCGCATAAAAATCACCAATACCCGTGCCCATGCGGAGATACCGAAACTCGGCCTTCACAACGCCGACCCGTGGTGCGATCGGCGCGCCGGCTTCCTGTCCGACATGCAGCAATGGGGAATTGAAACATATTTCGCCATCGGGACCATGACGCCGAAATACATGCCCGAGCTGAAAGACAATCTTTTCGTCTGGGCAAACTTCATCGACCCTGACGTCTATCGCGATTATGGCCAGCAGAAGATCATTCCGGTCACGCTCACAGGCCAGGTCTATGGCCTCTACCCCTGGCGACAGAAGGTCCTGCCTTTGATCCAGGATCACTATCCCTGTCTGGTGTCGCCACAACACAGCTACCAAAGCAAGTTGGCCGCGCAGCTATTGTCGGGCGAAGCGTATGCCCGCGTCCTCAATGCGAGCTTCATCGTTCCAACCTGCGGAACCCAGGCCGGCGAGGTAGTACGTAAACACTTCGAGATTCCGGGAGCAAATGCCTGTCTGGTTACCGAGCGCACTGCAGCGGTAGAGGCCGCAGGCTTTGTCGATATGGAAAACTGCGTCTTTGCGGACGACCGCGACGTGGTCGAGCGGCTTGAATATCTCTTCGCTCGTCCGGACGAAATGCAGCGCATTACCGCAGCGGGCCACGAACTGGTTCATTCACGCCATACGCTCAAGCACAGGCCGCAGATATATCAATGGTTCGTGCTGAAAAAAGGTTTGAAGCCCGGCGAGCGGATTATCCAGACGCGACCTTTCGGTGATCTTTCGAAGGTTGATAGCGGATCCCGGCGCGCAAACGTCCACATCGTCGGAAAGGCGAGTGACCGCGAATTGCTGAGGCATGGCGACATGCTACTTTGGCAGGGCCGAATTGAGGATGCAAAGCATTGCTATACCCGCTGCCAGGAATACGTGTCCTACCTGCCGGAGGCAAAATTCCGTCTCGCCATCTGCGCCTTGCAAGAAGGGAATCCGGATCAAGCCTACACGCTTCTGGTCGATCTGGTCGAAATAACAATGATCGACTACGGGGCCGCTGATCCGGATCCCGTCGAATGGGCATATTTGCTTCTTGCACTGGCATGCAAAGGCGATCTTGAGCAGGCGCGAAAATTGCAGGACTTCTATCCGGCATTGTCGCATGGCGAGCTCAGGCGCGTCCGCAGTGTCCTCAAACGAACTGCACTCGACGAGGAGCCACGGCACGCGCAGGACCGAAAAAGCATTCACAGGCTGCCGGAGCGCAACGATACAGAATGGCTTGCATGGTGTGCCGATATTCTTGAACGCTGCCGGCAACCCGACCTTTCAGCCGCTCTTCGCATCAGTGCTCCTGCTGGACACGGCCGGTCCACGGCTTCCAGAGGCTTCAGATCGGATTTGGACTGGCGCCGTCGGTTCTATTCTTTTGTGGACAGCATGATGACCAAGCTGCACCTGGGCAAGCTGAAGCCCAACGTCCCCCCTTTGCCGGAGTTCCGATATCTGCAGCAACTCACGCGAGGCCTTGTTCCTCAGTCGCATCGCACCGCGTTGCGCAGACTAAAAGTAGCACTTTTCGGATCCCCACCATGAGAAACCGATCCGATTTCGCGGCGTCTCTCAATAAAGGAGTTTGATATCAGCGGCCAATCTCAGGCGGTAGGGACGTCATGCAAATCGGATAGGAAGGCATCAAAATGGCGTTCGGTTTAGTCGCTGACCACCGGCATTATCTGGAAACAGATCATTGATCTTGAATACAACCTCGGTTCTGTTGGTTGCCTTTACTTTCTTCATGATGTTGCGGACGTGAACCTTGACTGTACTTTCGCGCAAATTCAGCTCATGGGCGATGATCTTGTTCGCCTTTCCGCGACGAAGTGCTTCCACCACCTCCGCCTGGCGATCCGTGAAGACACCGATCAACGGACGCGCACCTGGATTACTCGATTTCATCAAATGGCGCATCGCAAGGAGTACGCTCGCGGGCACGAAGATTCCCCCGGCGACAGAAAGCGCAATGACTTCCATGCAGACCCCGATATCGACTGAAGTAGGTATATAGCCTTTTGCTCCGAGATCGATCGCGGTCACGATCTGGGCAAAATCCTCGCTGTCTGCAAGAACGATGACGGGCGTGGCGCCAAACTTCGCTGCGAGGGTCTTGATTTGCTCCGAGACGGCTGGCTCATCCACTCTCTTGCCGCCGATATTCAGGAGGATCGCAGAAAGGGGAGGGTATTCGTCACGCCGTTGCTCCCACTCGGTGGTGGAACCGAATGGGAGAATGAGTAAGTCCGATTTATAAGCAGCCATGCATTGCGCAAGGCATTGGCGATCGAGCGCGCGGTCGTCGAGAATGACAAGCGAATGTTTCGGCGTCTGCGGCGACGCATTCGCCATAGTGGTACGCTCCATATTCAAAGCCAGGGCAATATTTTCCGGCTTCTGGCTTGAGTTCTGCAAAAGCATTGATTCCATTTGCTCATCCCCCAACGAGTTTCCAGAGTTCAAATCTAGTTCGAAAAATCTGCTCATGGTGAAAAACAACGGCCATCAAGCATCATCTACGGCAAATAACATGTCACTTGAAACGTTACACCAGCAATTTAGGATAACTCATCCATACGACGTCTAACTGGATGTATATCGGGTGTACACCCATCCATATTGCATCATAAAGCTAAGCAATTTGCACAATTCAATTTAACGTATTGCGCCACCTATCGAATAATTCTAAGCGCAAGCAAATAAACGTATTTCATATTTATATTAGATAGTTAAAATATATAAACCTTGACCCACTCACTATCTATTTTAGGTAGCCAAGACATGCTCCGGCATTAGGCGCAGCATCTAAGTAAGCCTTTGGCGGCTTAGACGTTTTGCTTCTTTACTCGGTTGGTCAAAAGAACTCTCATGGCGCGAGAAAATAATTCTCCGTGCCGATACATAATCGCTGCCCCTGATCCGAGTGACACAGGCGCGGGCCGGCACTCTCAAAGCATTGAAATCGAGTGAAGGCAGGGGGCTTGGACGGGATGATTGCGTCGAATGTCAGGATGGATGAAAGTGCCGTTGTCCATCATCCGGATCTGGTGAATCTATATGGCTGCACGATAGGGGCGGGAACGCGCATCGGCACCTTCGTAGAAATCCAGAAGAATGTTCAGGTTGGAAGAAACTGCAAGGTCTCCAGCCACTCGTTTCTGTGTGAGGGGGTGACGCTTGAGGACGGCGTGTTCATCGGCCACGGAGTCATGTTCACCAACGATCGATACCCGCGTGCCGTCAATCCCGATGGAAGTGTGCAGACGGAAGCCGACTGGATTGTCATTCCCACACTCGTCAAGCGTCAGGCGGCGATCGGAAGCAATGCCACAATATTGCCTGGCGTGACTATCGGCGTGGCCGCGCAGGTGGGCGCCGGCGCTGTCGTGACCAAAGATGTGCCTGATCGCGCAATCGTCGCGGGTGTTCCGGCCGTAATCGTCGGCCGCGTCAATGACGTGCCGGTGGAAATCAGATCATTGGAGGGGACGTGATGATCGGCATAGCTGTCGTCGGATATGGATATTGGGGTCCAAACCTTGTTCGCAACATTTCGGAAACGAGGCAGGCGCAGCTCGTCTGCGTCTGCGACCTCAATAAGGACCGCCTGGTCGCAGTTCAGGGCCGGTATCCCGCGGTGAAGGTCACCGAAAATTTCGAGGACGTCCTGCGCGATCCGCAGGTCGATGCAATCGCCATCGCCACGCCGGTATCGAGTCATTTCAGGCTCGCGATGCAGGCCCTGATGGCCGGCAAGCATGTGCTCGTCGAGAAGCCTATGGCCGCGACGACCGAGGAAGCCATGCGGATGGTGGAGGAGGCGGCGCGCCGTCGTCTCGTGCTGGCCGTCGACCACACCTTCGTCCACACCGGCGCCGTTCGCAAGATGCATGAGCTCGTCGAGAGCGGCCTTGGCGACATGTATTACTACGATTCAGTCCGGGTCAATCTCGGGCTCTTCCAGCATGATGTCAGCGTCATCTGGGATCTGGCGGTCCACGACCTCGCCATTCTGGACTATGTGCTGCCGGAAAAACCGGTGGCCGTCTCTGCGACCGGAATGAGCCATGTGCTCGGCGAGCCGGAGAACATCGCCTATCTGACGCTCTTCTTCGAAAGCAAGATGATCGCGCATATCCACGTCAACTGGCTGGCGCCGGTGAAGGTGCGCCGAACGCTGATCGGCGGCAGCAACAAGATGATCGTCTATGACGACCTGGAACCCAGCGAGAAGATCAAGGTCTATGACAAGGGCATCACGATGAACCCGAGTTCCCATACATATGGGGAGAAGGTTCATCAGATGCTGGTCGGTTATCGCAGCGGCGACATGCATGCGCCGAAGCTGGATATGACCGAGGCATTGAGCCGGGAGCTCCGCCAGTTCATCGATTGCATCGAGCAGAACACCCGGCCAGTCTGCGACGGATATGCCGGCCTTCGTGTCGTTCGGACCCTCGAAGCCGCCACGCGGTCGCTCGCACAGCAGGGTCGCGTCATCGAACTCGAAGAGGCGAGGCGCATCGCATGATCCCGTTGCTCGATCTCAAGGCACAATATGCCTCCATCAAGGGCGAAATCGACGCTGCGGTGCTCGGCGTCCTGGCATCCGCGCAATATGTGCTCGGCGACGAAGTTGCCCGTTTCGAGCAGGAATTTGCGGACTATTGTGGTGTCAGACATGCGGTCGCCGTCAATACCGGGACGAGCGCCCTGCATCTCGCCCTTCTCGCCGCAGGCGTCGGACCGGGCGATGAGGTCATCACCGTGCCCTTCACCTTCGTCGCTACCGTTTCTGCAATCTGCTACACCGGGGCACGGCCGGTATTCGTGGATGTCGAACCGTCGACGCTCACGATGGATGCGCGCCAACTTGAGGCGAAGATAACACCTGCCACAAAGGCCATCGTTCCCGTACATCTCTATGGCCAGATGGCCGACATGGACGAGATCAAGGCGATTGCTGACAGCTATGGCATTCCGGTGATCGAGGATGCCTGCCAGGCCCATGGAGCCGAGTACAAAGGCGCACGAGCCGGCAGCATCGGCCTCTCCGGCTGCTTCAGCTTCTATCCGGGTAAAAATCTCGGCGCATGCGGCGAGGGGGGAATGGCCGTCACGAACAGCGACGATCAGGCCCGCACCATGCGAATGCTGCGTGACTGGGGGCAAGAGCAGCGCTATCACCATATTCTGAAGGGCTTCAATTACCGGATGGATGGCATCCAGGGCGCTATCCTGCGGGTAAAGCTCCGACATCTTGAAGACTGGACCGAGGCCCGGCGGGCGATCGGCCACCGTTACTCGACGCTGCTCGGCGGATCGACTGTCGTGAAGACACCCATGGAGCTGGTCGGCCGGCGCCACGTCTATCACGTTTATGCCGTCAGAAGCCGCGACCGCGATGGGCTTCGGCGGGTGCTCAATGCGGAAGGCATCCAGTCCGGGCTGCATTATCCCATCCCGGTCCATCTGCAGAAGGCTCATGCCGATCTCGGCCATCAGGCCGGAGATTTTCCTGTCTCGGAAGAGGCAGCACAGGACGTTATGTCGTTGCCGATCTATCCGGAAATGACGATGCGGCAGGTGGAGATAGTCGTCGAGACTCTGGAGCATGCCTATGTCGATTAGCATGGCGGGGGAAGCCCGTGTTGTCCGGGCCGTTCACGGGCGTAGTGAAAAGCCCTCGGATCCAGCGTACCAATCAGGGTTGGCTGAACAGCTCAGGGAAACCTACGGGCGTTCCGGGCTACTCGATCTCTATGGCCGCTTTGCCACGGGCGACGGCTTCGTAGACGCGATGATGCGCAAGGCAATCTGGCAGGCCATCAGTCAGCGCTGCGGGACCGAATTGCAAGTCGCAAGCGGCGCCGGCTTCAAGCATCCCGAGACATTCGAGATCGGTGATCGCGTCTTCATCGGCGCCCAGGCCTACATCCAGGGGCGCTACGACGGCAGATGCGTGATCGGCGACAATGTCTGGATCGGACCCATGGCCTATATGGACGCCCGCGATCTTGTCATCGAGGAATTCGTCGGCTGGGGACCTGGCGCGAAGATCCTCGGCTCCACCCATACCGCCATCCCGGTGGATGAACCAATCATCCGCACCGATCTCGAGATCAAGCCGGTGCATATCGGCGCATGGGCAGACATCGGCACCAATGCCACGATTCTTCCCGGCGTGCGCATCGGGAAAGGAGCGATCGTCGGCGCCGGTGCCGTCGTGGTCTCCGACGTCGAGCCATTTTCGGTGGTGGCCGGCGTGCCTGCGAAATTCATACGCTGGCGCATGGACGCCGATCCGATGCTCGACATAGCGAATGGGGGGAGACCATGAAAGACAAGCGCGTTCTTATTACCGGCGGAGCGGGGCTGATCGGGTCGCACATCGCCGATCTCGTCGCAATGGAAAGGCCGCGCGAGATCATCATTCTCGACAACTTCGTGCGTGGTACGCGGGACAACCTCAACACCGTCCTGAGCACTGGCCCTGTCACCATCATCAATGGCGACATACGCGACAGGCCGATGCTGGCCGATGCTTTCGAAAGCGTCGATATTGTCTTTCACCAGGCAGCCATCCGGATTACCCAATGCGCCGAGGAACCACGGCTCGCCTTCGATGTCCTGGCCGAAGGCACGTTCAACGTTCTCGAGGCCGCGGCCAAGGCGGGCGTATCAAAAGTCGTTGCGGCCTCGTCCGCATCAGTGCTGGGGCTCGCCGAAAGCTTCCCGACGACCGAAGATCATCACCCCTATAACAATCGGACGATCTATGGCGCGGCAAAGACCTTCAACGAAGGACTGCTGCGCAGCTTCGCCGAGATGTACGGCCTGCACTATGTCGCACTCCGCTATTTCAATGTCTACGGTCCGCGCATGGACGTCTACGGCGCCTATACGGAAGTTCTGATCCGCTGGATGGAGCGTCTGGCAGCGGGAATGCCACCGGTCATCTACGGCGACGGCAGTCAGACCATGGACTTCGTTCATGTCCACGACATTGCGAGGGCGAACCTGCTGGCCGCGAAATCCGACGTGACGGACGAGGTCTTCAATGTCGCCAGCGGCGCGGAAACGAGCCTGCTGGAGCTTGCCCGGGCGCTGAGCGGCATCATGGGCTCCCCGGTCCCGCCGCAGCATCAGGCGGCTCGTACAGTCAACGGCGTGACCCGTCGTCTCGCAGATACATCCAAGGCCGAACGCCTCCTTGGCTTCAAGGCCGAGATTTCGATTGAGGAAGGGCTTCGCGGTCTCGTGGATTGGTGGCGGCAAAAGACCGCCGCCGGAGGACAGGCCGCATGAGCGCTCCGTCAAACTCGATTCCCGTCGCCAAACCGGTTCTCGGAGAAGAGGAGGCCGATGCCACGCGCCGGGTCATCCTGTCGGGATGGGTGACTCAGGGGCCGGAAGTTGCATCCTTCGAGAGCGAATTCGCAGCCTATGTCGGAGCCGAACACGCCTGTGCGGTCTCAAACTGCACCACCGCGCTGCATCTCGCGCTGAAGGCGGTTGGCGTCGGCGCCGGCGACGAGGTCATCACGGTCAGCCATTCGTTCATCGCAACCGCCAACGCCGTGCGATACTGCGATGCCGTGCCGGTCTTCGTCGACATCGAGGCGGATGGCTACAATATCGACCCGGCCTTGATCGAAGTCGCGATAACGCCTCGTACCAAGGCGATCTTATGCGTGCATCAACTCGGAATGCCTTGTGATCTTCGGGCTATCGTGGAGATAGGCAAGCGTCACGCCGTCCCGGTCATCGAGGACGCAGCCTGCGCGACGGGAAGCGAGATCCTCTGGGACGGCAATTGGGAAAAGATCGGCAGGCCCCACGGCGACATTGCCTGCTTCTCGTTTCATCCGCGCAAGGTTGCGACCACCGGCGACGGCGGCATGCTGACCACGGCCAATGCCGAATACGACCGGAAATTCCGCCTGTGGCGCCAGCACGGCATGAGCGTCACCGACGCCGTTCGGCACGGTTCGAAGCAGGTGATCTTCGAAGACTATGATGAGCTGGGATACAACTATCGCATGACCGATCTGCAGGCCGCCGTCGGCAGGGTACAGCTCCGACGCCTGCCAGAACTGATCGCTCAACGGAGAAGGCTCGCCGATCAATATCGCAGGGAGCTTGCAGCGCTCCCGGATCTCGCGGCGCCGACCGAGCCCGTCTGGGCTCGCTGCAACTGGCAGAGCTTTTGCGTCAGATTGCCCGACTGGCTTGATCAGCGGACAGTGATGCAGGCGCTGCTCGATCAGGGCATCTCCACACGGCGCGGTGTGATGAACATTCACCTGGAAGCAGCCTATGTCGGCCGCAATTCCCATCGCAGCGCAACGGATCTGCCTAGAAGCATCTCTGCGCAACAGCAGACGATCATTCTGCCGCTCTTCGCACAGATGACGGAGCATGACGTCACAAGGGTCGTCGAGGCGCTCCGCGATGCCGTCGCCGAAGCAGAGGTCGCCGGCGCCGGAGCCATCGCACACGCGGTGTGAGCAGCAATCAGGGATTTCAGAGGGCCTGCGGCATAACAATGCTGCGGGCTTTCTTTTTGCGCAGCATCGCCGGTTCGATCATGCAAACCTGGTGATCCAGCCTCTGATGACCGCCATCGACGCCGGCGGAAGGATGCCGAGCAGCATACGCAGCGAGTAAATGCCGCACAGTGCCGTGGCAAGGCAGCCGATTGCGATGGCAGGCCACAAGGGCAGAACCAAAAACGACACGAAAACCGCGCCGGATGCAGGCAGAAAGAGCAGGACATGCCTGCGGTTTGCCGCCGAGAACCGGAAGCCGGTAAGACGTCGAACTATGAGATAGATCAGAACGCCATGCCAGACATAGAGCCCGAAGAAGGCCATGCCCGCTCCCTGGGTTCCGTATGTCGATACGAACAGCCAGGCGAGGCCCACATGAACCAATGTCGCCGCGACCTCCGTCCAGAAGAAGATGGCTCGAGCATTCTTCGCCAGCACGATGAAGCCCATCGGCCAGGCAACGATCCTCAGCATCATACCGAGGCAGATCCAGCGAAGGAGATCGACTGCCCCGCCGAATTCCGAGGAATAGAACAGGCTCATCATAAGTGGCGCCAGGGTCAGCGTGGCAAGGAGGCCGGGACCGGCCAGCAGCATGCTGATTTCCGCCTGCTCGTTGACAAGGCGGTTGCACTCGACATTGTCGTCCGCCGTTGCCGTGAGACGCGGATAGAAGTCCGTACCCATCGCTTGAAGAATAAAGCCAGCATAAAGGCCGCCGATTGCCCAGGCCGCCTGATACAATCCGGCAGCCAAAACGCCTTCCTGCCGCAGCACGATGAGGCGAATGGCATAGGCCGCACCGAAAGTCAGTAGACCACTTGCCATGAAGACGACGCCCAGCCTGAGCAGGGTCGCAGTCTCCTCGCCAAGCCGCGTTAGCGGCATCGGCGGAGGATTGGCGTATAGCTGTCTGCTGTAATGCCAGGTGGCAAGTGTCGCAACGGCCGCGATCGCCACCACGGACGGCACGATAGCCTCCGCACCGAACACGTAAACCAAGGGGATACTCACAACGGTGCCAAGCAGCGCCGTCAGGACATTGATGCGGGCGAGATTTCCGACTCCTCGCAAGCCCTGGATCAGCGCCGTCTGACCCGCCGCCACCACTCGGAAGAAGACGGCCAGTGAAAGCAGCGCAATTGCGCCGGCATGCTGATGGTCACCGAAGGTCAGGCTGGAGATCGGCAGTGCGAGCACTGCCAGCGAGAGCGCCCCCAGCAGACCCAGTATCGTCGAGAGGCGCCTGAGCGCCGTTGCCGAATGCGCAATCCTCTCGTCGTCACCGCTGCCTGCGGCTTCGGCAATCTGGCGCACGCCGCTGCCGCTCGCACCGAGCCCCGCAACGGCCTGGGCCATGTCGACAATCGACGTGTAAAGCCCCATCAGGCCCACGCCTTCCGGTCCCAGAAGAACGGCCATGGCCTTGTTGCGAATGATGCCGAGGGCAACGTTCACCAGCGAGGAGCCGCCCATCAGCGCTGTCGATTTGAGGATCTGGGTATAGGTCTGGCCGGCGGCGGGCCTCATGCGCAATGTCATACAAAGCCTCGGGGGTTACTGGCTTGCCTGGGTCACTTTGACATCGGACGACGTGTCGGCGAGGGTCTCTGGCCCATTGTCAGATAGGCGAGGCTGGACCACTCTGACGACATCGCCCGGTACCAGTGTCGTTGTTTCGGACGCCTGGAACTCGCTGATCTCTCCCTTGTCCCGCCGGCTGACGGTAAAGGTCAAAGGTGGAGGATCACCGTCGCCTGTCCGGCCACTGTCGCTCGACAGCTCCTCTATGAGCAATTTCTGCGTCATTTCCCGTTTCAGCTTGAGCTGATCGACGGTTACCCTCTCAGCCTGTATTTCGGTGGCGATTTCGCTTCGTTGCGTGTCCTGAAGGCCTTCCAGGTTGCGCGTCGTTTCGCTGATCGCCTGGCGCCCCCGCATGATAGCGGTAACGAGATCGAGCCGATCTGAACGGTAGGTCGTAAGCAACCGCTCCAGGTCCAGTTGCCGTGACGCGACGGTGGCCCCCTTTTCCACCAACGTCCTGACAATCGCCAGCTGCTCTTCGGCCGACTTGATATTGCCGTCAGACCCCTTCAGTTTCTCCTCCAGGGCGCCGATCTCCGACGTCAGGAGATCACGCAACTCGGTGAGCGCCTTGGACTGCCTCTCCAGCGCATTTGCCCGCGCCTGCGCAATGGCTTTTTCCTCATCATAGATTCCGACCGCGTATTGCCGATCGACGCCGACGGGCGGCTCGAAGGCAATCTCCGTCGTACCTGCCATCTCGGCCTGAAGCCGTGAAAGCTTTGCCGCACTGCGCAGAAGCGAGTTATCTATTTCCTTCATGTCCGCCGCGAGCTTGATCGTCTGTGACTGCTGCTGACTGGCGGGGCGGGGCGGGCCTCCGCCCAATGCGAGGGACTGCAGAACCGTCAGTCCGGGACGGAACTTGTATTCGCCCGGCCTTGTTACATCTCCCACGACGTAGATGGGTGGGTATTCCAAGATCTCGATGGTGACCGCAGGTGTGCGAACCAGGCCGATTTTCTCCTGAAGACGCTTGGCAATCTCGTTGGTGAGACCGGCGCTATCGAGATCGCCCACGGAGAGGGAGCCGAGAAAGGGTAGAATAATCACGCCATCATCGGAGATCGTGTGTTCGCCGCCGAGTGCCTCCCACCGCTCGTATTCACCTTTGGCAGGAATCCACTGGACAATGGTCAGACGGATTTTCGTCTGCGGCGCGATAGGGGAGCCATCAGCCAGAGCAGGCGTCGCGAGCCCGGCAAGAAGAGCGAGAGCGTTAAAAACAAACGCTGCGCGGCAGGCCGCGCGAAAAGAGGCAAGCGGCACGGGACGCAAAAGCTTCATATGCATGTCCACCCTGCGGAGCATCCCGGGCGGATGCTGTTTCAATGGCCCTGATGAGGTGCCGGCTGCCGGATTTCGATCGGAAGCCGCGTTACCAGTGTGCCGCCTGATAGGACCCTTCGGAAAGGTGGAGAGCGTTTGTCCCGCCTCATCATTATTGCTTAGGGGAGGAGCCTCCTTCTCCGGACGAGGTACCTTTCCCACTATGTCTGGCAGCCGGTTCCCGCTCGGCTCCAACATGGTCTATGGCTCCCGGAGCGCACTGTCGAGACCCTTCATCACGGGATACAGAATATAAGAAATAATGCTGCGACGACCGACTTTGATCTCGGATGTGACGGTCATTCCAGGCAGGAGCCGAACTATATCCGGCGCCGCGTTGAGGCGTGTGTCGGTCAAGGCCACTCGAGCCCTGAAAAACGGAACAGGCGACTGTCCGGCTGTTATCTCTGCCTGTGTAGGGCTGAACGTGTCTCTGCTGACGACGCGGACCTTGCCCATGGCGGTTCCGAATTTCTGGAAGGGATAGGCATCGAGCTTGATGCGGGCCCCCATGTCGATGACGACGCGGGCAATATCCAGAGCGCTTACCGAGACCTCAGCCTCGAGCGGAATATTGAGCGGGACCAATGTCACGACCGGTTCGGCATCGCGCACCACCGACCCGACGGAGCGTTGGGCGAGGTCAAGGACGACCGCGTCGGCTGGTGCCGTAAGCGTCACCAGCGTCCTACGTAACGCCATCTTCTTAAGTTCTTCGGCCGCGGTATCGCGCTGATCGCGCAACTGGACGAGTTGCTCCATCACGCTACGATGGAAATCCTCGATGAAGGCCTGCTTTTCCGCCTTCAGCTTTTTGACCGTGTGTTCAGCCTCGACGCTCTTGCCGCGAATGGCGGAGAGATCCGCGTCGACATCGAGACGCGCGTCTTTTGCGCCGAGATACATGACCAGCGAGCCGGCCTCCTTCTGATAGAGGCCTTGCCGCGCAGACTCGATCCTGGCGAGGGCGTCGAGGCGATCAGCTAGGACGCCCGCCTGGTCGGCGCCGGCAGTTATCATCGCAGACTGTCCGGCAATCTGCTCGTCGAAATTCTGAAGTTGCGCATCGTAGTACGCTTTGCGTTGCCGAAGGAGAGCAACCTGAAGCTGTTCGTCCCGCGACGAGCCGGCCATCGCCGGGTAGTCTTGTCCCGCAATCTCAGCCTCGATCCGTTTTACCTGGGCATCGAACGCCCTGAACTTGGCCAGTTGCTGATCGACATCCGCCTGGCTGAATGTCGGGTCGAGCGTGGCGAGCTTCTGTCCCGCGTGGACAATCTCTCCGACGGTGACATCAAGCGAACGGATGATCGACGTTTCCAGCGGTTGGACGACCATCGTCGGCTGGCTCGTAATCAGCTTTCCGGTAGCAATGACAACCTCGTCGACCTCCGAGACGCACGCCCACAGGATCACGCTGCAGATCAGTGCCGATAGCGCGTAAAGCGTCACTTTCGCCACTCGAGGCGGGGGACGTTCCTCCAGCTCCACCGCGTCCGATTGAAAGTCGATGATGACCGAAGGAAGCGGCCGTTTCAGGACCACTGCCGATCCCTTTTCCGGAACACGGGCAGGCGGATTTCCGGGTCTCGGCACGGGCACCTGCGTCATGCCACCTGCCTCATTTGCTGAGACCAGAGATGCCGATAAGTCATGCACCGTGAAACAAGCTGATCATGCGGGCCGACGTCGGCAATCTTGCCTCTTTCCATGACGAGGATCGCGTCGGCATCGACGAGGGTCGACAGACGATGCGAGACGATGATGACGGTGCGCCCGGCGGCGATCCTGTTGAGATTCTGTCTGACGATGGCCTCGCTGTCCGGATCGAGCGCGCTTGTCGCCTCGTCGAAGATCAGCAGCTTGGGATCGGTTATCAAAGCGCGAGCGATGGCGAGGCGCTGCTTTTGTCCGCCTGAAAGATTGCCGGCATTTTCTTCGAGCAAGGTGTCGAAGCCTCGCGGCAGCCGCTCTATGAATTCCTCAGCACCCGCCATCTGGGCTGCGGCGATGACTTCTTCGATCGTCGCGCCAGGCTTGGTTGCCGCAATATTGTCGCGCACCGTTCCGCGGAACATGAAGTTGTCCTGCAGGACGACGCCGATATTGGTGCGCAGATGGACGAGATCGATTTCGCGGCTGTCATAACCATCGACGCGAATGATCCCCTGCTGGTTCTGGTAAAGCCCCTGGATAAGCCGCGTTACGGTCGTTTTGCCCGAACCGCTTTTCCCGACGATGCCGACGACCGTGCCGGCGGTGATGGTGAAGGAGATGTCATCGAGCGCAGGCGCTTCATCCGAACCGTAGCGGAACGACACCTTGTCGAATTCGATCCGGCCGGTCAGCGCCGGGCTTATGCCCCTGCCGCGACCGGATTGTTCCGATCGCTGATTCATGATCTCGCCGAGCATGCGCACGGAAAGGGCGACCTCCTGATATTCATGCACCATGGTGACGATCTGCAAGAGAGGCCCGGAGACCCTGCCAGCCAGCATGTTGAATGCCACGAGCGTTCCAATGGTCATGGTGTTGTCGAACACCGCAAGCGCGCCAAGGCCGATGATTGCGACATTCATCAGCTTTTCCAGAAGGCCGGTCAGCGCTTGCGCGGCGGTCGAAATCTTGTCGACGCGGAAGCGGAGCGAGATGGAAAGCGCTGATTGATCGTCCCAGACCTTCCTTTGCCGCGGCTCCAGCGCAAGAGACTTCACCGTCCGCATGCCGTGAACGGTTTCGACGAGCAGGGCCTGACGTTCGCCCTCCGCCTGATAGAGGGCCTGAAGGCGCCTCTGAAACGGTCCGACCAGCAGCGCCACGACAAGTCCGACAAGGACCGTGAAGCCCAGGACGACGAGCGTCAGCTTGACGCTGTAGAGGACGAGGATCGGCACGAAGACCAGCAGGGAAAGGCTGTCGAGTAGGGTCAGGAACAGACGGCCGGTCAGGAACTCTCGTATCCGGCCGGTCTGCTGCATGTGCTTCACCAGCACCCCGGCCGAGGCCTGCTCAAACAACGCGATCGGCAGAAACAGAAGATGACCAAAGGTCCTCGTAGCAACCCGGATGTCTATCTTGTTCGTCGCATAAAGCAGGATGTACCGGCGCAGGAAGGTGAAGATTGCCTCGAAGACAAGTGCGATCGAGATCCCGATCGTCAACACCGCAAGCGTTGCATAGCTCTGGTGTACCAGCACCTTGTCGATAACGAGCTGGAAGAAGATCGGCGTTGAGAGACCCAGCCCGTAGAGGATAATGGCGGCGATGCCGACGTCGCGGAAAAGACTGCGCTGGCGGATGATGTCCGGCACGAACCATCGAAGCCCAAACGGCTGGTTTTCGTCCATCAGGCGGTAGCCGCGCTTGATCAGGATCACGCGCCCGGCCCAGCTCTTTGAGAACTGCTCCTCGCTCAGGATGATGAATTCCGGCCTCTGCGCGAGCGGATCGAGAATACTGATACTCTCGTGACCTTCCGCGACAGATGCTCCGGCGATCACGATCCAGTTGCCGTTCTCCAGCTCGGCCAGTACCGGATAGGCCTGGCGGAGATTTACCAGAGCCTGCCAATTCAGACTGAGACAGCGCGCGTGCAGCCCCGCTTCCTTGGCCATGCGTAGCAATTGTCGCGTTGAAACACGGGCTTCCCCGACATCATAGTCATGCAGCAATCGCTCCGGCGAGAGGTCTACCCCGTGGTGGCGACCGACCAGGGCGAGACAGTGAAGATTGGTGTGTATGACGTCGCTCATGGCATCAGCCGCAGCTCGTGCCATCTCCGGTCAGTTGAAATTCGGTGATGTGTTGGAAGGCGCCGGCTCCAGAATCTCGCCGTTGGCCGTAGGGATTTTCGCCACGGGCGCGCCGCGTCGCACGGCGCCCGCCTCCACCAGCCCACCCAATGCCTTCTGCATCAGATCGACGGCATTGGCGAACGCATCTACCGGCATGATGATCCTTTGGCGAAAAGCCGGCTGCGGATTTCCATTGGCGTCACGTTTGGTCGGCGAGAGGGACATCATGTCGAGACGGACGATTGTGCCCGTCACCGTGATTTCGCCTATGCCATCGCAATAAAGTTCGTCTGTCATGCCAGTCTCCGTGGTGTGAGAAGCGTGATTCATAATGTGGCGTGGGCATGGCCGTGGCCATGCTGCCAAGGCGGGAACGGATCGCGCAGGTCGCCCCATCGATCGGGCTCGAAGCGATCCTCATCGCCGATCAGGCAGGTGTCGAGCATGGAACGGATCTCAGCCTCGGCGAGGTTTACGCCGATGAAGACCAGCTCCTGCCTGCGGTCACCCCAGACATTGCTCCAGTGGCTGTCGAGCAGGCGGCGAAAATGCGGATATGCCGGCCATTGCGCCTTCGGCACCGTCGCCCACCAGAAACCTTTCGTTTCGGTCCGTCGCTGTATGCCGGCGATAGACAGCAACCCGATCCAATCGGGTCGGGTGGCCAACCAGAAATGGCCCTTGGCGCGCAGAAGCCCCGGCCATTCCGCCTGCAGGAATTTTTCGAGCATCGAAGGATCGAACGGCCGACGCGCCCTGTAGACGAAACTGCTGATGCCATATTCCTCGGTTTCCGGAACGTGATCCTCCCAACCGAACAATTCCTTGTGCCAAAGAGGATGCCGCGACGCCTTGGCCTCGCTGAAAAGTCCGGTGTTCAGGATCGTGCCGAGGGGCAGTCGGCCGAAATCCGCCTCCACGATGCGTGCATCCGGATTAAGCGCGGCAATGACGAGGCGCACGGCCCGCCGTGTTTCCGCATCGACCTCGGAGATCTTGTTGATCACCACCACGTCGCAGAACTCGATCTGTTCAACGAGAAGATCGATCAGTGAGCGTTCGTCGCTGCCATCACGCGTCTCGCCCCTGTCGCTCAACAGTTCCTCGCTCGAATAGTGATTGAGAAGATTTTCCGCGTCGACGACGGTGACCATCGTGTCGAGGCTGGCGATATCGCAAAGCGCGGCACCGGAAACATCCCGGAAGGAAAAGGTCGCCGCGATCGGCAGTGGCTCCGCAATCCCTGTCGCCTCGATCAGAAGATAGTCGAAGCGGTTCTCGTCCGCGAGCCGGCGCACTTCGCCGAGCAGGTCGTCACGCAGCGTGCAGCAGATACAGCCATTCGACAGTTCCACCAGCGTTTCCTCGGTCATCGACAGGCTGCCGCCCCCATCCCGAACAAGATCGGCATCGATGTTGACGGAGCTCATGTCGTTGACGATGACCGCGACGCGCAGACCTTCCCGGTTGCACAGGACATGGTTGAGGATCGTCGTCTTGCCGGCACCGAGAAAGCCGGTCAGTACCGTCACGGGCAGCTTTTTGTGTGTCATCGTGGCCCTTCCCGCTAGGCAGCCAGTTGCGGCCGGAATGCGACGTCGACGTAGTAGTTCGTGTCGTTGTAACTGGCCTGAGGGAACAGACCGCTCGAACCATAGGCATAGACGCCGTTGCCGCCGCTGAGAGCCGATGACAAGGCATGCAGGTTGCCGCTATCCAGCGAATTACTGAAGAAGTTTTCGGTCGCCGAATAGTTGCCACTGGTGCTGTAGGAGACGACGTATGTCGTGTTCGCGGAAATCGCCACGTCCGACGCAAGATCGACGGATTGCCAGCCACTGGCGGTCTCATTGGTGAAGGTCGCGCTGGAGAGCAGCACCCCGTCGGCAGTCCAGAGATATCCGGTATGCGGACCCGTATTGCTGCTGCCCTTGTAGAAGCGGATACTCTCGATCCAGCCCGCCGTATCTGCCTGGAACTTCATACCGAGATTGACCAGATTGATGTCATCGACAGAAATGATCGAGGGTAAATTCGCAGCGGTGAACAGGCTTTGGGTCTCGCTCGGTGGAGAAACGGTCAGAGATACCTGGGCAGACGACGTGCCGCCTTGGCCATCCGAGATCGAATAGGAGAAGCTGGCGGGACCGGAATATCCGGCATCGGCGGTGAATGTCACTGTTTGCAGCGTGCTGTCATAGGACACCGATCCGTTGACCGCGTTGCTGACGCCGGTGATGACCAGAGGATCGCTGTCCGGATCGTTGTCGTTCGCGAGCAGTGCCGTTCCCGCAATCGTGAGCGGAGTGCCGGTAGTGGCGGAAAAACCGCTGTCGGCAACCGCGACAGGCACGCCATTCGCGGTGGACGGCTGGTAAAGAACGTCGACCCAGTAATTCGTCGAGTTGTAGCTCTGGGTCGGGAACAGGCTGGACGTTCCATAGGCGAAGAGACCGTTGCCGCCGGCACTTGATGTCGAAGGCGCAGAAATGTTGCCGTTGGTCCGCGTCGTGTCGAAGTAGTTCGCGGTTGCCACATAGTTGCCGTTCGAGTGATAGCTGACGACGTAAGTCGTGCCGGCCGAGATCGTGACCGGCTGAGAGAAGGTCGCCTGCTGCCAGCCGCTCACGGTCTCTCCCGAGAAGGTGACGGTAGCGAGAAGCGTCCCCGTGCTGGTCCAGAGCGATCCGGTATGGACACCGGTGTCCTGGATGCCCTTGTAGAAGCGTACCCCCGTCACTTCCCCTCGGGTGGACGCGACAAACTTCATCCCGAGCTCGACAGAACGTGAATCGTCCTCATTGGAGGCAGGCGGCACATCAGCGACCGTGAACAGACCCGTTGTAGTCGGCGGTGGCCGAACATTCAGCTGCACGGTTGCGGATGACGTGCCGCCATTGCCATCCGTGATCGTGTAGGAAAAGCTCGCTACACCCTGGAAGCCGTTGGTCGGCTTGAAATTGAACGTCTGGGTCTGCGCGTTGAAGGAGACGGTACCATTGGAGGCGCCCCCGGCCGACACGACTGATAGCGGGTCTCCATCCGGATCGTTGTCATTGGCGAGGACATAAGAAACCGCAATGCCGACTGACGTGTTCTGGTCTATTGAGATGCCGCTGTCGTTACTGGCCACGGGCGCCGCATTGGTCCTCGAGGACTGAAAGACCACGTCGACCCAGTAATTGGTATCGTTGAAGCTGGTATTGGGAAAGATATTGTTTCCGGTTCCATAGGCGTAAACACCGGCCCCCTGGGAAACCCGGATCGGACCACTGCTATGGCTGGTGCTGAAATAGCCGTCGGTCGACGAATAATAGCCGTCGGAATGGTAGGAGGCGACATAGGTTACGCCCGCGGCGATCTGGACAGGACTGGAGAAGGTCACAGTCTGCCAGCCGCTGAGCGATTCCCCAGTCGACATTCCGGTGGCGAGGCGTGTGCCATCCGCCGTCCACAGACTGACCTGATGGTCGCCGACGTTATAAAAGCCCTTATAGAAGCGGATCCCCGTGACGGCGCCGGCCGAGGTTGTTTGGAAGCGCATTCCGAGTTCGACGCTGTCGCGGTCGAGCGTGGTCTGCACAAGCGGCGTCACCGCCTGCGTCCAGAGACTGGAGGTCGTGGGCAGGGATACATTAACCTGCTTGCCCACGGAAGGGGTCTCCAGATTGACGCTGTCATCTACCGCGCGAGACATGATCGTGTAGGTGCCGCTGGCCTGCACGACCCAGTTGAAGCTCCAGTTCTCACGGCCGGTGGCCTTGAACCAGTGCAGGCCGCCATCGGTGGACACTTCCACGCCGGCAACGATCCCGCCACCAAGATCCTGTGCCGTTCCGGTGATCGTGACATGCTGACCTTCGGCGAAATTCGCGCCGAGTGTAGGAGACGTGATCGTCGACGTCGGCTTTAGGTTGTCCATCGACTGGGTTGCAAGCACGAGGCTCGCATCTATCGTCGTTGGCTGGATACCCATGTCGGCGAACATGTTGATCATCGCCTGCTGAACATTGGGATCGGTGGGCGTTTCCGCTCCTTCGTGGTTGGAACTCAGGCCCCAGGACCAGAAGACGGTGCCGGCGCCGAAGACGAGTGCCCCGCTTTCCGCCCGGTACATGGTCAGGCTGTGGGTGGCCACGGCGCTTCCGACGCTTGTCCCGTAATCGCGCAGATAGGTGTCGACGGCTATGCTGGAGAGCGACAGATTGACCAGGCCAGCGGGTCGGAAACCGTTCTCGACATCGGAATCCCATTCATATCCCAGCAGGTTTTCCGTCAGCTGGAATGTCTCGCCCGGCTGCAGATCCGCAACATCCGTATTGCGCCAGAAGCGCAGATTGGAAAAATCGTAAGGGATCGAAATCGCGTCCTGGCGATAGCTGTCTACCGTAAACATGGTGCCGGTGAGGGAATTCTCAGGCTCCTGACCGGGATCGGCATAGCGGGGATCGCGCCAGGTGCCTGTCCCGATGTCGCTCGGATCGGTGCTGGTGCCCCAGGTCTCCTTGTAACAGACCATGGTCCTGTAAGGCGTGCCGTTGCCGTCGATGCTGTTTTCCCAGCGGATCTTCCAGTAGCATTCGTTGCCGCTCCAGAAGGCGAGATTGACGCCTGAGTCGCGTGCCGCTTCGACATTCTCGCGCTGTTCCGCGGACCAGTATTCGTCGTGGCCGACCGAGAGAAAGGCCTGGTGATTGAGCAGCTGGGCACCGTCGCGTGTGGCATCGACACCCGAGATGTAGGAGACGTCATACCCGTTCTGCTCAAGCCACGAGATTGCCGCGCTTTCCGCGCCGAAGATGAAATCGTGGGTACCGCCAACCGGGCTCGTATTGGTGATGATCGGCCGGTTGTAGCTGACCGCGGACGCCCTGCCGATTGCGGTCAGGCCGCAACTACAGTTCGGCGGCATGTAGCCGACCATGTCCGCCGGATCGACGGGAACTTCGCCATAATAGAGACTGGCCCCACCCCAGGCATTATAGGCCTGCCAGGTCGTGTCAGACGTCTGGAACACGATATCGCTGGTGGATCCGTCGTCGCGCACGATGAACGGGACTATGCTCTCACCGCTCGTCCCATCTTCTCGAACCAGCTTGGCAAAATAGACGCCGGAAACCGCATCCTCCGGTATCTGCCAGCTTGCCGATACATCCCAGTTGCCGCAGTCGATGAGGCCCAGGGACATGTCGACAATCGGATGGTCCTGGATTTGTGCCGTTTCGAGCGTTTTCTCGATAGTCGCCACCTTGCGGGCACCATCGCCGCCATAATAACCCATCCGGTAGATATCCAGCCGGTACTGGGTGGAGTCGGTGGCGATCTTGAAATCGACAGTCCCACCTATATTGGTGCTGATTTCGGTCGCAAAGCCCTGGATATTGCCGTCTCCGTCGCCCTCGATACCCCATTCGCTTTTGGGATTCCCCTGCTTGAGGTTTTCAAGCGCGATCTTGTTGAGTGGCTCTGCTGCTGCCTCATTCACTTGAACAGACGATGAAATGGTCACAGCGTTGACCTCTTGTTTGTTGAAGCTCGTTAGGAAGGCTTCAGTCACGCTGCCCGGATTCCGACTTTGCGCCACGCAGCGGCAGCTGAAGACGCCGGCCCAACCGGTGTTTCACCTGCCTACCAATTCGCTGTTCGGGATTTGAGACAAAGACTTACAGCCCAGATGTAAACATCTTGCCCGAGAACGCCTGCAAGGGGGCGTTGGCAGTTGGGATGAAGGCATGTTTTGCACATCCACCAATGTGATGATGCGTCTTTGTCTTAAAGGTAGAGCTTTATTCGACCCTACTGCAACTGATCACAACCGGCTCGGACAGGATCATCAATACGCATCTCAGGCGTGCTGTCCATTTAGCGCCAACTCACCGGGAGACGGTATCGCCGAATGCCGGCGGGTTAATGCCGGCGGGTTATGGATATGAGCTCATGGAGGATGTCAGAACCCCTGGAAGAGAAAATCCGTCGCTGCGGTGATCTCATCCTGGCGGTGAGTGAGATTCAGAACCGTTTCGCCGAGAAGCCGTTTCGGGAGCGAAGCCATGGACGGTATAAGGATGAGGTAGGAATGACCGTCTATATCGACGCGGGGGGTGAGCCTGACGAAAGCGGGCCCAATCTCGCTGACGGGCATAACGGGCGCAACCACTCTGGTCTCGAGCGAATCCAAAAGATCTGCCTGCAGATCTAGCACAAGGCCGTCCCGGCCTTTAAGCTTGTGGACGTGGAAGCGCGCCATCAGAAGGTGCGGTATTCTTCGAGCGGTAGACCATTCTTCTCGATGTATTCGTTATAGGCTTTGATAGCCTCGGCGTTTTCTTCCTTCCAGCGACGTTCGCGTTCTGCTTTTACGGCCTTCGCGATACCGTCTTCGGCCGCGCGGGACAGGTTGATATCCAGGTCACGGGCCTGCGAGAGAAGCTCACTGTCGAGCGAGAGATTGGCAGCTTTGCGGGCGGTTGAGGGCATATCCAAGCCTCCATTCATGCGCAGATGATATGCGCATGAATGGAAAAGGCAAGAGCCATGATGGCCGGTGATGACGCGCCTCAGCCGAAGGGCTTGTCGATCGAATGGGCCGGTTCGGTGAAGAAGACCGGGCCGGTCTCGCTCATGTAGATGATATCTTCCAGGCGCACGCCGCATTCGCCGTAGATGGCAAGCATCGGCTCGTCGGAGAACACCATGCCGGGTTCGAGGGGCGTCTTGTTGCCGCGCACGATATAGGGGTCTTCGTGCATGTCCATGCCGAGGCCGTGGCCTGTGCGGTGGGGGAGACCCGGCACCTTGTAATCCGGGCCGTAACCGGCATCGGTCAGCACCTTGCGGGCGGCGAAATCGACCTCCTCGCAAGGCGTGCCGAGCTTGGCCGCATCGAAGGCCGCGCGGTGGGCCTTCTGTTCCAGCGTCCAGACATCCCGCTGGCGGTCGGTCGGCTCGCCGAAGACATAGGTCCGGGTGATATCCGAGCAGTAGCGGTGGATATGGGCGCCGAGGTCGATCAGCACCATGTCGCCGGTCTTCAGCGTCTGAGGGTAAGGCACGCCATGGGGGTAGGCGGTCGCCTCGCCGAACTGGGCGGCGGCGAAGATGTGGCGCATGCCGAGCTTCTGATGGGCGGCGGCAATGAAGTCGGTCACTTCCGTGGTCGAGACGCCTTCGTAAAGGCCCTGCCAGACGGCCTTGTGGACGCCGAGGCTTGCGGTCATCGCCGCCTGGATGATGGCGATCTCGGTCTTCGACTTGATCTGCCGGCATTGGGCGATCAGATCCTTGGCGCCGACGACTTTAAGGCACGCACCGACATGGGCGGTGATGGGGCTCGAAAAGACGAAGGGCGTCGCCGGATCGAAGGCCAAAGTATCGCCTTTAGCGACCAAGCCGCAGATCAGGTCGGCGACGAGGACCGCCGGATCCTCGTGCTCTTCCCAGACGGCGATCTCGCCGGGGATGGTGATCAGCGTCTCGGTCTTCGGTTCCTCGAAGGCGGGGCTGATATAGATCGGCGCGCCCGAGGAAGGGATGATCGCGCCATGCAGGCGCTCGCTGGCGCCGAGCGTGATGGCGGTGAAATAGGTGAGGCTGGTCGAGGTATCGAGATAGACAGCCTTGACGCCCTGGTCCTGCATCAGGCCCTGCAGCTTGGCGATACGGCCATTCAGCTCCTCGGCCGAGATCGGCGGGATGGAGGCGGCGATGTTGTCGAATTCAGACAAGGACTGTTCGAAGGACTTGTAGGCGGGGGCAGTCATAACGGGGTTTCCTCTTGGGGGCGTGCGCCCGTCATCAGGCGGCGCATCGTTGGATTCGATCGGGTCTCTATTCCGAATAATTATAGCGCTTGGCAATGAACATGCTGCTGGCGACGGTCAGAACCAGCGTCACGCCCATGAGGATGAAGGAGAGCGTCGCGCCGAAGGGCCAGTTGGCCTTGCCGAGCACTTCATCGACCACCATCGGCGCCATCATGCGGAAATTCGGGCCGCCGAGCAGGACCGGCGTTGCATAGGCGTTCATGGTGAGGATGAAGGAGAGCACGAAGGCGGCGAGGATGCCGGGCATGACCAGCGGCACGGTGACGAGGCGGAAGGTTTCGAACGGGCCTGCGCCGAGGCTCAAGGAAGCATCCTTGGTATTCGGGTCGAGGCCTTCGAGCACGCTCTGAAGGGTGAGCACCACATAGGGCAGGTTGACGGAGACGATGCCGACGAAGACGGCGGTCGGCGTGTACATCAGCGTCAACGGATCGCCGATCAGGCCGATCGCGCCGAGCAGGTAGTTGACCACGCCGTTCTGGCCGAAAGCGACCATCCATCCGGCGGCGCGCACGGCATTGCTGACGAAGAGCGGCAGGATGATCATCAACAGCAGAAGCGTCTTGATGCCACCTTTCTGCCGGGCGATGAAGCTGGCGAGCGGCAGGCCGAGAATGATGCAGGCGACGGTGACGCCGAATGCCATGAAGACGGTGGTGCGGAGGCCGGCGAGATAGTAGCTGTCGGAGAGCAGGTTGACGTAGTTGGCGACCGTCATGCCCTCGACCATGAATTCGCCGGGCACATACTGGTTGAAGCTGTAGCGCAGCAAAAGCAGCATCGGCAGGGCGAGAAACACCACGACCATCAGCGTCGCAGGGGTCAGCATCGCAGCTGCCGTCGTTCCCTTCTTGATCATGTCTCTGCCGTCCCTTGATGCGCGAATTTGAATGCCGGCCGGGGCGAGCCCGGCCGGCGTCGTCAAAGATGAGGATCAGCCCTTGAAGGACTTGTTCCACCAGTCCTGCAGCGCCGCGTCGTTCTTGGCGAGATAGTCCATCTTCTGGACCATCAGGCTCTTGCGCTGCTCCTCGGTGTAATCGACCAGCTTGGCCAGTTCCGGGTCGAGCTTGACGGTGGAATTGGTCGGCGCATAGCCCATGCTCTCGGCAAAGGCCGTCTGCGGGCCCTGTTCCATCATGGCGTTGAGATAGGCGTAGGCAGCTTCCTTGTTCTGGGCATTCTTCGGAACGCACATTTCGGAAATGTAGAGGACGAGGCCTTCCTTCGGCACGGCGATCTCGACCGGAATGCCGGCCTTCTTCCACATGTAGCCGCGGGCGTTCCACATGATGCACATGACGCATTCTTCGGTCTTCAGCGCCTGCGCCATCGCCTCGTTGGTCGGGTAGATCTTGACGCCCTGCTTCTTCAGTTCCAGCAGCTTCTCCTTGCCGGGCTCGTAATTGTCGAGCGCGCCGCCGGAGATCATCGCGGCGGATTCGATCGTCGTCTGGTACTGGATGTCGATGACGCCGATCTTGCCGGCATATTGCGGATCCCACAGATCGGCATAGGAGGTCGGCGGCGTCTTGACGAACTTCGGATTGTAGAGAATGACGCGGCCCGTATAGATGTGCGGGACGCTGTAATTGTTGCGGAAGACTGCCGGCACATTCTTCATGTTCGGCACCTTGGTCTCGTCGAGTTCCTCGAGGAGGCCGTTCTGGTTCATCTCATAGGCGCCCTGGCCGGTGAGGCAGGCGATGTCCATCGAGCCGCGCGGCAGGCGGCGCTCGGCGAGCATCTTGGTCTTGCGGACGGTATCGTTGGCCGTGTCGAACACGACGTTGATGCCGCTATCCTTCATCAGCGTATCGACGATGAACTGCTGCTGCAGGTTCTGGTAGTCGCCACCCCAGGTGCCGACTACGACGCGGCCGCTCGGGGCTGCGCGTGCGACGGTTCCGGAAAGTGCGGTGCTGGCCGCCAGTGCGCCGGCCATCAGGCCGAATTGTCTTCTGTTGATGCCATTCGTCATGCTGTTCCCTTTCTCTATTGTCTCATCATTCACATCAGGACTGCGGATTCAGGCGAGAAGGAGAGGTGGAGCCGGCTGCCGATATCGGCGGTGAGGCCCTTGTCCTTCAGATGCTTGACGGTGGTGATGACGGTGAAGGCGTCGCCCGTCGGCAAAGTGGCGACCATCTCCAGATTGCCGCCGAGGAAGACGCTGTGGGTGATCTCGGCCTCGAAGCAGTTCGCCTCGGTGGTCTTGCCCGCCGAAAGCTCGATCATTTCCGGCCGCACCACCAGTTCGGTGGAGGGGCGTTCGGCAATGGCGGTGGCGACGGTCAGTCCGCTCTTCGCCTTGAAGGCCGTCTGGCCGGCGCCGATCTCGCCCTCGACGAAATTGGTGCGGCCGATGAAGGAGGCGACGAAGCGGTTGGCGGGATGATTGTAAAGTTCGGTCGGCGTGCCGATCTGCTGGATCTTGCCCTCCTGCATGACGACAAGCCGGTCGCCGACATACATGGCCTCGTCTTGGTCATGGGTGACCATGATCGTGGTGATGCCCAGTTTCTGTTGAAGCGCGCGCAGCTCGTCGCGCACCTGCAGGCGCAGTTTCGCATCGAGATTGGACAGCGGCTCGTCGAGCAGCAGGATATCGGGGCGGATGGCGATGGCGCGGGCGATCGCGACACGCTGCTGCTGACCGCCGGACATCTGTTTCGGATAACGATCCTCCAGATGGCCGAGCCGGACCAATTCCAGCGCCTCGCGGACGCGCACCTTGATCTCGTCTTCCGCAAGCTTGCGGCGGCGAAGGCCGAAGGCGACGTTTTCGAAGATCGTCAGATGCGGGAAGAGCGCATAGTTCTGGAAGACGAGACCGATATTGCGGCGATAGGGCGGCTCGGCGGTGATGTCGCGGTTGCCGATCGCAAGGCGGCCGGTGTTCTGCTCGACGAAGCCGGCGAGCATGCGCAGCGTCGTCGTCTTGCCGCAGCCCGATGGGCCGAGCAGGATCAGGAACTCGCCGTCCTTCACCTGCAAATTCATGTCGTCGACGGCAACGAAATCACCGTAGACCTTGCGCAGGTTTTCGATCGTGACTGTTGCCATGTTCAAACCATCCTGGAGAGATTGACGAAACGATTGGTGATGACGAGCGCAAGCCCGATGATCGCCACCTGCATGACGGAGGCCGCAGCGATCGTCGGGTCGATCTTCCACTGCAGATACTGGAGGATCGCGACCGGCAGGGTGAGCTGGCCGGGCGTCGACAGGAACATCGACACTTCGAGATTGCCGAAGGAGACGACGAAGCTGAAGATCGCCGCGGCGACGATGCCGGGGCGGATCAGCGGCAGCGTCACCTTCCAGATGACGGTGAAGGGCGAGGCGCCAAGGCTGGCGGCCGCTTCCTCGACGACCTCGTTGAGGCCGGCGAGGTTGGCTGTCAGAAGCCTGACGCACCACGGGATGGTCAGGAGCACATGGCCGGCGATGAAGCCGGTCATCGAACCGGTGGCCGGGATGCCGGTTCTCACCTCAAGCTCGACCATCGTCATGTAGAGCGAGGCGCCGATGACGATGGCGGGCACGATGAGCGGCGACATCAGCATCTGCATGATGGCGTTGCGGCCGATGAAGCGCTTGCGCACCAGAACGATCGCCGCCGGAATGGTGACGAGCATGCCGATGATGGTCGCGCCGATCGCGACCATGGCGCTGAGATAGAAGCCGTCGATGAACTGCGGCTGGCGCCACACCTCGGCAAACCAGTTCAGCGTATAACCTTCCGCCGGCAGCGACAGCACGCTGTTGGAGATGACCGACAGCCAGAAGATTAGGATCAGCGGCAGGACGCAGATGCCCAGCCCGATCGTGTTGATCAGGCCGACCGACAGCCGTCCCAGGCGTTCCGAAAAGGTCTTGCCCTGTACCATCTTCGCGTCTCCCGCGATCAGGCCGCCAGCTCGTTCTTGTAGAACTGTCCGCCCTTCATGATCGCCTTCAGCTTGTCGTGCTGTTCGAGCACGCCGATCTCTTCCAGCGGGTTGCCGTCGACGACGATGAGGTCGGCGAAGGCGCCGGGCGTCAATTCGCCGATCTTGCCTTCCATGCGGCAGAGCTTGGCCGAGATGAGCGTGGCGGACTGGATGATGTCGGCGGCCGGCAGCACCTTGTTGCGGGTGGTGAACTCGATCGACTGGTACTTGTGGAGCTGGCCGAGAAGGTCGGAACCGTAGGCCATCGGCACGCCGGCATCGTGCAGGATCTGCAGCGAGCGGAGGCCGCCGGTGCGCACGGTCTCGATCTTGGCGACGGAATCGGGCTTGAGGCCGAAGGCTTCGCCTTCCATCGCAAGGCCTTCATAGGCGGCAAGCGTCGGGCAGGCGATGGCGCCGGACTTGGCGGCAAGCTCGGCGGTTTCCTTCTCGATCAGGTTGCAGTGTTCCAGCGAATGGACACCGCATTCGACCGCACGACGGATCGCCTGGTCGGTATAGACATGGGCCGACACATAGGTGCCGACATTGTTGGCTTCCTCGACGACCGCGATGATTTCCTCACGGGAATATTGCAGGACATGGATCGGATCGGTCGGGGAGGCGACGCCGCCGTTCGCCATGATCTTGATGAAATCGGCGCCGTTGCGGATTTCCTCGCGGGCAGCGGTGCGCACCTCACTGATGCCGTTGCAGATGCGGCCGAGGGCGCCGAGGCTTGCTTCGTGCAGCGGGCGGTTGTCGAAACGGGTGCGGTAATCGGTATGGCCGCCGGTCTGGCCGAGCGCCTTGCCGCAGATGACGAGGCGCGGGCCGTCGATCAAACCTTCCTCGACGGCGAGCTTCAGGCCGAGATCGGCGCCGGCAAGGTCGCGCACGGTGGTGAAGCCGCGCATCAGCATGCCGTTCATGATCTTGGAGGTGCGCAGTGCCACGAGCGACGACGGCAGTTCGGCATTGGCGGCAAGATCGACGAGCGTGGCGACGACATGGACGTGGGCATCGACGAGGCCGGGCATCAGCGTCTTGCCGGCAAGGTCGATCCTGGTCGCGGAGGACGCGGTGATCGGCTTGTCGGAGACTTCGCGGACGATGTCGTCCTCGATCAGGACTTCTACGCCGCCGACGAGCTGCTTGGTCTTGACGTCGAGGAATTGGCCGCCGGTGAAAATAGTCTGTGTCATTGCACGCTCCCAGGTTCAAAATCGACCACGGACAGTCAGCCAGGACTGCCGCGGCCATAGCTTCGCCTGTCGTGAGAATCGGGAGGTCCGACCGTCAGCGCGGGTTGAAGCTGTTCCTAATTCGGTTGCTGCTTTGCGGCTGAGAAGGAGCAAAAAGCCCCTGCACACGCGGTGCAGCACTGTTCCCATGTTTATTGTTATGGCGATAATACAAACTGTCGACAAAGGCGCAATAGGGAATCGGGCCACCTGTCACTTTCAATCTTACCGGGCAGAATGCCCCTTGTTGCCGGCTGCCACAAATGAGCAAAAGCGCATGAAAAAAGACCGGCGCTCCTGCTGTCAGAAGCGCCGGTCCGCAGACGATTTCGGGATGATCGAGGATCAGGGACGGTCGATCGAACCTTGACGAACGCGGGTATTGCCGAGCGGTCCGCGGGTGACGGAAGCGGCGCCGCATTTTTCCGGGCCGCAACCACCGACTGCCGCGCGACCGCCGCCATTCGGGCCGCGGGTCACGGCCGCGCCACCGCAATTTCCGTCACGGCAACCGCCTGCCGCGGCACGGGCGCCACCATGCGGACCACGGGTGACGGCGGCGGCACCGCAGCCATTCGGACCGCAGCCCGCAACGGCCTTGCGCGAGCCGCCGTGGTAGTAACGGTCCCAATGACCGTACCAGGGCTGCGAATGATAGTGGGAATCCCAGTAGGCTACACTGAAGGCGACGGTGGCGATGCCGATCACCGGCACGATCGATGACGTCAGAACGGTCTGCTGGCCGTTGTAGTTGACATAGATATAGCTTGCCGAGACCCAGCCGCGCGCGCCGGCCCAGCTGACGTCACACCAGGTCCGGTCGCCGCTGCAGCCATAGATGACGAGCGAGGCGCTCTGCGGCATGACGCGGACGACCGGATATTGGGTGCTCGGACCGGCGCGAAGATTGACGCTGGTCACCGCGACGCCGTTGGTGGCGGCGGACGCCTTCGACATGCCGCCGAGGGAAAAGATGAGGGTGAGGGCAAGCATCAGGGCGGTTACGGCCTTGCTTGCGTTGAAATATTGCTTGGCGGCGTGGATCGGATTGGCTGACAGAATATCCGCTCGACGGCCTCCCATGGATTGCTGGATGAACATGAAAATATCGGCTCCTTGCGTTGAAGATGGAGCCAGTGTCGCGGGTCAAGTTTGATCCGCTGTTTCAGGTTTGATGCAGAAGATTACAGCGTGTTGGCCATCGTGCCGGCGCGGTGGAAAGTGGCCGTAACAAACTGCAACATTTCTGCAATCGCCTGGAAAATCCCCTGCCGCCTTATGCAAACCCGCCGCGCTGCGCGCGGCCTGGGTTTCATGGAACCGGCAAGATGATCTTCGGTGAGGGCATATCGATGGCAGTTCAGACAAGCGTCCGGAAATGGACAGGTTGCGTCTCTCCGGGCATCGCTTGTCTGGGCATCGCCATGCTCGTCACATCCTGTACGACAACGCCGGCGCATTATCAGGAGCTTGCCTCGACAGCCCAGCTCCATGCCAATACGAGCAACACGGACAAGCGGGTGGCCTTCAATACGTCGCTCGATCCCAAGGCGCTCAGAGCCTATTCGGCAGTGACACTGGAGCCGGTTCGGGTCTATCGCGGCACGGACCATCAGTTCGGCAATCTGTCGGAAAACGCAAAGGCGGATCTCGCCAGGTATGCGGATCGGAAATTCGCTGAAGAGCTGCGTCGACAGGGGCTTGTGACCGGGACCGCCGGTGCGCCTTCATTGCGAATGCGGGTGACGATTACCGGAGCGCAGACCAGCGTGCCGGTTCTCAGCACCGCGACGAAGGTGACGCCGGTCGGCTTCGCGCTGAACGGCCTCAAGATGGCCGGTGACAAGGAAGTGCGCTTTTCCGGTGCCGTGATCTATGCCGTCGAACTGTTCGATGCGCGCGATGGCGGGCTGATCTATGCGTTCGTGACGCGGCAATATCCGAACGCCTTGAATATTCCTGCGAGCGTGTTGCCGCTCGATGCGGCGAAGGCCGGGATCGAGCGCGGTGCGTCCACGACGGCCACGTCGCTGAAGGGCTTGCTGGCACCGCGCACGGCAAGGAGCGGCCCATGAACGGGCCGACCGCATTTCTGTCATCGCGGTGGCTCTCGCTCCGCTTCGCCCGCGAAATCGCCGAGAAGCAGCGAGAAGCCGATGAGGCTGACGCCGTAGAGGCCGAGATCCAGCGCCATGAGCAGGCCGGCGAGTTCGAGATCTCCATGGGGCCATTGAAGCGCAAGGAAACCGCCGATGCCGATCGCGGGGGCGCCTCCGGCGATCAGCCAGTGGCAACCGCGCATATCCCGGAAGATGTAGCCGCAATAGCAGCGCATCGCGCCGGTGGCGATGACGCCCGCAAAGAAGAAGAGCGCCAGGATGGCAAGCTGCGGAGGAGGGCTGGTGAGGGCGAACAGGCCGAAGAACAGATAGAACGTGGCGACCATGCCCCAGGCTGGAAGCTGCATGCGTTCCCGGAACTGCCAGGCGATGACGAGCTGGAGCAGGCCGGTAACGAAGAGGATCAGCCCGATGACCGGCCATGAGACGACGTTGAGGGCAACGACGTTGCAGCTGAACATGAAGCCAGCTGCGGCCGTCAATATGCCCATGACGAGGATGGTTGCCTGTCGCCTTTTCAGCGTGACGAGCGTACGGGCGGCGGGGAGATTGCGGACCGGGAAAGACATGGATGACCTCGACGAAATGAGTTTCGCCAACCATGCCCCCTGCATTTTGCCGGCTGATGCCGTCGGTGTGACGGAATGTTACTGTCAGGCAGTCCAGATGGATGAAGAGAGTCGGAAGATATGGAAGAGACAGTGAAAATCCTGGTGGTCGAGGACGATCCGGAAATCCGCGATCTGCTCGACGAGTTCCTGACGACCGAGGGCTATCTGGTCCACACCGCCGACAGCCCGCCTTCGGCCGACCGGCTGGTGGAGCGGAAGTGGCCCGACCTCATCATTCTGGACCTGATGATGCCGCGCGAGGACGGCCTGTCCTTCTGCCGGCGCATCCGCGCCAAGTCCCAGGTGCCGATCATCATGCTCACGGCAAAGACCGAGGAGATCGACAGGATCGTCGGCCTGGAATTCGGTGCCGACGATTATCTGGGCAAGCCGTTCAATCCGCGTGAACTGCTGGCACGCATCAAGGCCGTCCTGCGGCGGACGAACCCGCATTCGGGACATGCAGAGGGAGGATCGGGCATCAAGCGGTTTGCCGGCCTCGTCGTCGATCCGGAGGCACGCAGCATCACGACCGAGGAGGGGACCGTAGTGCCGTTGACTACGACCGAATTCGACCTGCTTGCCTGCTTTCTGGAGCGACCGCGGCGCGTGCTGTCGCGGGACCAACTGCTCGACTATACCCGCGGCTCGACGGCGGAAACTTATGACCGGACGATCGATGTCGCCATCTCGCGGCTTCGGACCAAGCTTGCCGCCTGCCTGCCGCCCGACGTGCAGGTGATCACCACCGTGCGCAATGCCGGCTATCTCTTCAACCCGACAGTGACGAACGGCTAGTCCGCATGAGAAAGATCGGCATCGTCGCGAGAATTGCACTGATCGTCACCGCCGCGCTATTCGTCAGCCAGCTCGTGGTGGTGATTTCCTATCTGCGTCAGGGTGAGAAGTCGCCGACTCCGCCCTATGCGATTGCCGAGCGCATCTCCAATGTCGTCCGCCTGCTGGACGAGACCAGCCCGGGCACACGCGAGGAGGTGCTTTCAGTGGCGAGCGTCTCCGGCTTCCAAGTTGCCGTCTACCCGCAGATCCCGCCAACCTTCGAGGATGATTTCAGCTTCTCGCGCATGCGCGTCACCGCCCAGAAAATGATCAACGACTATGATCCAACCCGGATGGTCAGGGCCGGCGTGATCGGTTCGGGAGAGGGGCGGCGAAGCAATTTTACCCTCGCCTTTGCGGTCGGTCTGAAAAGCGGCGAGGTGGTGATCTTCACCGTCTCCGACGAGACGACGCTCAGGGTATGGAACGTGCCGATCGGCTTCCTCGCCGGTTTCTTCGGCATCGTCGTTGCGATCATTGCGGTGCTGGCCGTCGCGCGCGAAACAAGGCCGCTGGCAAAGCTGGCGCAGAGTATCGACGAGCTCGGCAACCGGATCGAGCCGGTGCAGGTGAAGGAGCGCGGCGCGCGCGAGCTGAGAACCCTGATCCGTGCGATCAACAACATGCAGGAGCGCATTCTCGGACTGATCAACAACCGCACGATCTTTCTCGGCGCCGTGTCCCACGACCTGAAGACCTATCTGACGCGCTTTCGCCTGCGGCTGGAAATGATGCCGGCGGGTGCCCATCGTGACAAGGCGATCACCGATGTGGAGGCGATGGAGCAGCTCTTGAGCGATGTGCTTCTGTTTGCCAGCGATGCATCCGCTAAGTCCGCCGCGGAGACCGTCGATGTCAACGAGGCGGTCAGGCGCAGTGCGGCGGAAGCCGATCCGGCCAGCGAGCGTATTGAGGTCGGACCGACGCGCGAGCGGCTGAACGTCAAGGTTCCTCAATCGGCGCTTTGCCGGGTTATCGACAATCTCCTGTCCAACGCGCTGCGCTATGGCGAACATGCCAGGGTGTCGACGGAGCTGCGCGATGAGGTGGCCTGCGTGATCGTCGAGGATGACGGGCCGGGGATCAGGGAGGAGGATATCGCGCTTGTCTTCGAACCGTTCTTTCGCGCCGAACCATCGCGCAACCGCGCCCATGGAGGTACGGGGCTCGGGCTTGCGATCGTCAAGCAGATCCTCGACGCGCATGGCGGAACGATCACGCTATCCAACAAGAAGGGCGGGTCGGGGCTCGTGGCAACGGTCTGCCTGCCGCTCGCCAATGTTTCAGACCACACGCGGAAGACGGTGAATTGAAATACACCTGAACGCGCCGCCGAATATCAACAGGCTACGCGAATGCTCCAACCGAGATCAAGGAGTTGAAGACGTGGCCGATGAAACGACGATGTCGAGACTGGATATGCTTAAGGATCCGCTGATCCGCCAGGTGATGAAAGCCGATGGCGTGCGGGTATCGGAACTCTCCGCGCTGATGACCAGGGTCGCGGCGCGGCTCGATGGCGGCGATGCCGAGCGCCGGCAGCCGCAAGTCTACTCCATGGACGAGATCGAGAGCCGGGCCGACCCCCGCTTCGAGCCGTCAAGCCGGCTTTTGCGGATGGAATGCTCCTGGACCATGCACTGACGGGAGGCGGGGACGTGGAAACACTCCCTTCCCGTGGCGCGCAATGGCCGCTCCCGGCTTCAGATCGACCTCATGTCCTGGCGGCTGGGTGTGAAGGACTGGTCGTCCTGCTCTTCGCTGGACGTGGCGAGGCAATCGAGCAACTGTTCACGCAGGTCGAAGAGCGCACCGGTAAAGACGTCGCCATCCTCCTTGAAAACATAGGCGAGATCGGCGACCTCGGTGAAGGCGGTCGCTTCCGCGATGCACTCAAGTCCGAGCGTGTCGTCCTTCGGGATCGTCTGGAGACTCGCCTGGGGGATCGCGCGCGGGATGGAAAGACGGTCGCCGCGGGCGAGATCGGCAGCGCCGGTCGTGGCATAGGAGATGGCGAGAAGGCTTGCCATGGCAGCCATGCCGAGAACGGCCTTGCGGATGGGAAAGCGCATTTCGACGTCCTTTCGTTGATCGATACCGTTCGCCGCCGGCCACGCCGGCCGCATCGCATCGGCTACGGTTTCAAGGAATAGGGGCCGTTCGGGCCCTGGATGACGGTTTCTGTTACGGGAGCCGGGGCACCACCCGCGGGAGGGCGGACCTTTATCCCCGCAGGTGGTGCCCGACATGACGGCGGGTTCTGCAGCGTCCCGCGCCAGCCATGAAACGCCATGGACGCTGCGGAACCCGGAAAAACCGTCAGTTCTTACGCTTCGCCATCAGATCGGCGATGGTGGTCGCGCATTGCTCGGAAAGCTGCGCCTTCTTTTCCTTGACGCAGGCAAGCACCTCGCCACCACCCGGCTTGGCATTCGGGCAAAGGGTCTGGATGTCCTGCTTGCAATTGTCGCGCAGCGCCATCTTGTCGGACATCGACATCTGCTGGGCGGACGCAGTGCCGGCGGTCATCAGGAAAATTGCGATCAGATATTTATGCACTTGATTATCCTCGTGGTTCGTCAGGTTTTAGAGGATCGCGGCCCGATGTGCCTGCAGGGACAAGCGCACCGTGTCGCGATGGAGACGTTTTTCGCCTCCTTTTGTCGCGTGCGGATTTCCGGTTTGTTGCGGTAGTTTGCGCGGCGCCGATTTCGCTCAGGTCTCGGGATCGAGAATGCAGCACTGTTCCGGCATGGGAACAAGAACGGCCTTGTCGCCGGGCTCGAACGGTTCGGAGAGCGCGCCATTGGCGGTGATCTCACCGGCCGCCGTCCCGCATTTGTACTGATAGGCGCGGCCGAGATAGGTGCGGGTACCGAGTGTTGCGGGTACGCCCTCACCATCCTTTCGGACCACCAGACCATCGGGGCGGGTTGCCAGGACGAAATCGTCCTTGATCGGGCCGAAGAGGTCCTGGGACAGATGCAGGCGCGCGCCGCCAGCTGCTTCCGCCGTGACGACCGCGCCGTCGCGGGCGACAACCTTCATCGGGATCAGGTTCTCAAAGCCGACGAAACGGGCGACGAAGGCATTGGCCGGCTTCTGGTAGAGGACTTCCGGCGTATCGAGCTGCATGATGCGGCCGGCATTCATGATCGCGACGCGGTCGGAGATCGAGAATGCCTCTTCCTGGTCGTGGGTGACATAGAGCGATGTCGTGCCGTTCGCCTTCTGCAACTGGCGGATTTCGACTCGCATATCGACGCGCAGTTTTGCATCGAGGTTGGACAGCGGCTCGTCGAACATCAGCAATGGCGGTTCAATGACCAGCGCGCGAGCGAGTGCGACACGCTGCTTCTGGCCACCCGAAAGCGCGGAGGGGAGGCGGTCGGCGAGGTTTGATAGGCCGACGCGCTCCAGCATGGCTGTCGCGCGCTTGGCACGATCGGCGGCTGCGATGCCACGCTGCTTCAGGCCGAACGCGACGTTGTCCTGCACGCTCAGATGCGGGAAGAGCGCGTAATTCTGGAAGACGAGGCCGATGTCGCGGGCATGGGCGGGAAGCCTGGTGAGATCGCGATCGCCGAGGCGGACATGGCCGCTGGTCGGCTGCAGGAAACCGGCGACGATCCTGAGCGTCGTGGTCTTGCCGCAGCCGGAGGAGCCGAGGAGCGAGACGAGTTCGCCGGCGGCGACCGAGATCGACAGGTCCTTGAGGACCTGGGTCTGGCCGTAATGGGCGGAAAGGTTTTCGATGGTCAGCGATACGGTCATGAGATCGGCGGTCTGTTCTTTACTTGGTCAGGAAGGTGAGGCCGAGGGTCGCCTCGACGATGGCCATGACGCCGACGGTGACGAGCATCAGGAGCACGGACACGGAGGCGATGGTCGGGTCGAAGAACTGTTCCATATGGGCCAAGATCTGGATCGGCAGGGTGGAAATGCCGGGGCCGGTCAGGAAGACCGAGATCGACACGTCATTGATCGAGGTGATGAAGGCGAGGATGAAGGCGGCAATGACGCCGGCGCGGATATTCGGCAGCACCACGGTCATGAAGGTCTTCCAGGGCGGGCAGCCGAGGCTGATCGCGGCTTCCTCGACGGAAAAGTCGAAGGAGGCGAGGGAGGCGCCCACAACGCGTACCGAATAGGGCAGAACCAGCAGTGCATGGCCGATGATCAGGCTCGGATAGATCGGCAGACCAAGCCCGATGGTGATCGATTTCAGCAGCGAGAAGCCGAAGACGATTTCCGGCACGAGGATCGGCAGGACGAAGAGGGTGCCGAGCCATTTCGGCAGGCCGACGCGGTAGCGGTTCAGCGCATAGGCCGCCGGGATGCCGATCAGGAGCGAGAGCGCGGTGCCCAATATTGCCACCTGGAAACTGGTGATCGCCGTGTTGCGGAAGGCCGAGATTTCGAAAATGTTGGCGAACCAGTGCAGCGTCAGTCCCTGCGGCGGGAAGGTCAGGTATGTCGTGTCGCTGAGCGACGCACCGACGATGATCACGAGCGGTGCCAGCAGGAACAGGAAGACGAGGATGGCGAAGGCGCCGAGAAGCGGGTGGATACGGGCTGCCATCTGACTTACACCGCCATCGGGTTGAGGCGCCGCGCCATGCGGCTCATGATCGAGACGACGGCGATGGTGATTACCACCATGATCGCCGCGATGGTTGAGGCGCCGACCCAGTCGAAAGTGACCATGGCGCGCTGGTAGAGCAGCGTTCCCATCATCATCATCTGCTCGCCGCCGAGAAGCTGGGGCGTCGCGTAGGACGTGAAGCTGCCGGTGAAGACCAACACCGCGCCGACGATCAGACCGGGCATCGCAAGCGGCAGGATGACCTGGAAGAAGGTGGCGATCGGTTTCGCGCCGAGCGAGGCGGAGGCTTCCACCACATCGCGCGGGATGCCTTCGAGCACGCCTGTCAGCGTCAGGATCATCAGCGGCACGAAGAGATAGACCATCGCGACGATGACCGAGCCTTCGGTATAGAGCATCGACAGCGGCTCCGAGATGATGCCGAGCGACATCAGCGAACTGTTGAGGATGCCGTTCTTGCCGAGAATGATCAGCCACGCGAAGGAGCGGACGACGACGCCCGTCAGCAGCGGGAAGACGGCAGCGATAATGGCGATCGACTTCAGCCGGCCGGGCATCTGGGCGATCACATAGGCGGTGAGAAAGCCGATGACGAGCGAGATCGCTGTGGTGATCAGTGCGATCCGCAGGGTTCGATAGAGGATATTGGTGCGAAATCCGCTGTTGAAGAAGGCCTGATAGGTGGAGAAGACGCCCTTAGGCTCGCCGAAGGTGGTGGCGATGGTGGCGAGCACGGGAATGACCAGAAGAGCGACGACGAGGATCGTCGCCGGCATCGTCAGTCCCCATTTGGCGAGCTTGTTCATGGATATTCTCTCAGACGGGAAGCGCCGCGGATCGGCGGCGCGTCGAGATCAATAACGAGGCTATTGTCGCTTACTGCGCGAAAAGCTCATTCCACTGGTCGATCCAGTCGGTCTTGACCTCGTTCATCTTGGCGTAGTCGATGAGAGCAAGGCTTCCGACCTGCTCGGCGCCGTAAGTCCACATTTTGGCCTGTTCCGGCGTGAGCTCGACCTTGGTATTGATCGGCGCGTCGACGCCCTGCTCGGCTTCCTTCTGCTGGACTTCCTTCGACAGCACAAAGTTGATGAACTGGTAGGCCAACCCGACGTTTTCCGAGCCCTTCGGGATATTGACGGTGTTCAGCGTCGCGATATCGCCATCCGAAAGCTTCGCCCAGGTCATGGTCGGTACGGCGGCCTGCATCGAGGCGAGGGTGAAGTCCTGAGCGAGCGCGACGCGGACTTCGCCGGTCGAGATGAGGTTCACCAGCTCGGAGCCGGTATTGTAGTTCTTGACGACATTCGGCTTCAGTTCCTCGATCGCCGAGAACGCGCCCTCGCTGTCCTCATAAGCGTCGGAACCGGCATGCTTGCCGGCCTGCAGCACGACCATCGGGCCGGCCGTCGTCGTAATGCCCGGCAGCGAGATCGACTTTTCAAGATCGGCACGCCACAGATCACCCCAGGAGGTGATCGGCGGCTCGACCTTGGCCGAGTCATAGACGATGCCGACGCGGCCGATCGTGTAGGCCGGGCCGAACTTGCCCTGCGGCTGGCGGCCGAGCTCGTATATTTCCGACAGGTTGGGGATCTTGGCCGGATCGATTTCCAGGAACTGGCCCTGCTCGATACCCTGCTGGGAGAAGCTGTCGGAAAGATAGATGACGTCGACGCCCTTGCCGTCGCGCAGGCGCAGCTTGTTCAGGCGGTCGGCATTGTTGCCGGTCTCGAAGACCACATCGCAGCCGCATATCTTCTTGAATGGCTCGATGATGTTGGCATTCATCTTCTCGCCGTTATAGCCCCACCACGAGATGGTCAGCGTCTTCGACTGGGCGCTGGCTGTGGCGGAACCTACGAGCGAGGCGACGACGGCGAAAGCCGAGACGCGGAGAAGACGAGAGACGTTCACGGGACGACGACCTTTCGGAAAACCGGTTGACCGGGATACCCCCGGACTTTTGGGGGCAATTCTATTTTTTGTGCCGCCCGCCTGCAAGCCTGTTTACTGGGCAGTCCACGGTTTTGGCGGTAACGGACAGGGGCGGCGCGGTTTACACCGCTGGTCGGCGAGACTAGGTTCCCGCCGAAATCAAGGGACCCTTCATGACCTATGCCGCAACCGCACTTCCCGACGATCTGCTGATCAACGCCGCCGACGAGGTGGCAATACGGCAGGACCTGGTGCTGACCGCGCTCGGCAAACGCCCTGCCGACCGTCTGTTGCGCGTCGGCAAGCTGCTCGACGTGCATAGCAGGACATGGCTCGACGACCAGGAGATCGTCATCAAGGGGCGACGCATCGCCTATGTCGGCCCGGCCGGCTCCTATACGGGCGAGGTGGTAGAACGTGTACACGAACCCGATCTATGGGCTGTCCCGGGCTTCGGCGAGGCGCACAAGCATATCGAGAGCTCTCATCTCACGCCGGAACACGAAGCAGCGCTCGTCATGCCCCATGGCGTGACATGGATCTGCGAGGCGAGCCACGAATTCTCCAACGTCAACGGCGCGAAGAACCTGGAGTTCTGGCTGACGGCGCGGCGTGCCGGCTCGCCAATGAAGATCTTTCCGCTGCCGGGCTCGGCCGTGCCGCCGACCGCCTATGAATGGGGCGGCGGACATTTCGGCTATGACGAGCAGAAGCGGTTCCTCTCCGAAAGCCTGATGGTGGCGGGGCTGGACGAGGTGATGGACTGGCCGTCGATCACCGATCCGGCAAACCCGTCCTATGATCGTCTGTGGGGCATGATCGGCGCGACTTTCGAACAGCGTGGCGTGGTGGAAGGCCATGGCGCGGGCCTGCGCGATATCGCCTCGATCAATGCCTTTGCCGCGGCCGGTCTTGCCTCCGATCACGAAGGGTGGTTCCTGGAAGAGGTATGGGACAAGCTCCGGCATGGCCTGTTCATCGAGCTCCGGCCCCATTCGCTGCCCGAAGTCATCGGCGGGCTGATCGAGAAGGGGCTTTCCGACTGGTCGCAGGTTGCCTTCGTCACCGACGACCGCAGCGCCTCCGACACGCTGAAGATGGGTGCGACCGACTACAACGTGCGGCTTGCGATCGAGAACGGCCTTTCGCCGGAAATCGCCATCCAATGCGTCACCATCAATCCGGCACGGCATATGCGCCTGACGCCCTGGGTCGGTTCGATCGCGCCCGGCCGGTTCGCCGACATCGTTCTTCTCGGCGACGTGCAGAAACTGTCGATCGCCAAGGTGTGGGCGGACGGGAAACCTGCTTCGGAAGGGAAGGCATTCATCGGGTCTCTGCCGAAGATCGGCTGGCCGGACTGGGCGACCAAGACGGTGACGATAGAGCGCGAAGTCACGGCGGAGGATTTCCGCATTGCCGCGCCGGAGGGTCGTGAGACGGTGCAAGCGGCACTGCTGCGCCCCTTCCACTGGTCGGACGACTTTATCACCATGGAATTGCCCGTGGTCGATGGCGCGGCCCAGCGTGATCATGACCGGAATGTCACCAAATTCTCGATCGTCGACCGGTTTTCCGGCGAGGCGAAGGTTTCGAAAATGTTCTGGCTCGGCACCGGGCCGCGCACGCCGGACACGGCGCTCGGCTCGACGCTCGGCCACGACAAACACAATATCTGGGTCGTCGGGTCCTCCGACGAAGCCATGGCGATGGTTGCCAACGAATTGAAGGCGCAGCAGGGCGGCTGGGTCCTGGTTTCCGGTGGCAAGGTGATTGCCCGCGTCCATTATGAGGTGGGCGGGCTGATGACGGCAAGGAGCGCCGAGGCGCTCGATGCCGAGATGCAGGCGCTCTACAAGGCGGGCGAGACCATCGACTGGATGTACGAGCCCACGTTTTCGCCGCGCTGGTGGCCGGGTTTTCCGGAGCGGCTTTCATTCGCGACGCTGACCTGCTCGCCCTGGCGCTGGGTTCTCGTCGCACCGTCCGAGCGCGCGCCGGAAGGTTTCGTCAACGTCCTGACCGGCGCGACCCATCCCGTGGTCTGGTAGCGGCCAATCTTTTTTACGAAAGGCGCTTGCACCTCTAGTGACTAGAGGTCCTAGAAGGGTCACTCGATGCAAAAGGCGGAGAGTGACATGGCAGACGGAACCACCCATCAGGCGCGCTACAAGGTCGGCGGCATGGATTGCGCCAGCTGCGCGACCAAGATCGACACGGCCGTACGGCGCATGCCGGGCGTCGAGGATGTCTCCGTTTCGGTCGCGGCCGGCACGATGACGGTCAGCCATGACGACCGCGTTGATCTTGCCGCCATGGAGAAGAAAGTCTCCGGCCTCGGCTATTCGCTGCGGGTGCTCGGTAAGAAAGGGCAGGGCGCGGCTGTCCTATCCCTTTCGGCTCAGCTGGACACCTCCCTTGCAGCAGGGGAGATCGGCAAGCCGCACGAACACGGTCCAGACTGCAATCACTCCCACGACGGCGGGCACGACCATGAGCATCACAGTGGCGGGCATGATCATTCCACACCCGCGGAGAACGAGATGGAGGGGCTGCACGGCCATGATCATGGACCGATGGATGGGCCGTGGTGGGCTTCGAAGAAGGGGCGGCTGACCATTCTGGTCGGGCTGGCGCTGGCGGTAGCCTACGGCCTCGGGCATCTCATCCGGGCCTATGAGACCTACATCTTCACCGCGGCGATGCTGATCGGCCTCGTGCCGATCGCCCGCCGGGCGATCATGGCGGCTTTTGCCGGCACGCCTTTCTCGATCGAAATGCTGATGACGATCGCCGCTGTCGGAGCGGTGATAATCAATGCCTCGGAAGAGGCTGCAGCCGTCGTCTTCCTGTTCCTCGTCGGCGAATTGCTGGAAGGGGTGGCGGCCGGCAAGGCGCGTTCGAGCATCCAGAGCCTGACTGCGCTCGTCCCGAAGACCGCGCTTGTGGAAGAGAACGGCAAGACGAGGGAGGTCCAGGCGGAAAACCTGGCCGTCGGTTCTGTCATTCTCGTGCGGCCTGGCGACCGGATTTCGGCGGATGGGATTATCATTGCAGGCGACAGTGCGATCGACGAGGCGCCGGTGACGGGCGAAAGCACGCCGGTTTCCAAGGGCGAAGGCGACCAGGTTTTTGCCGGCACCATAAACGGCGCCGCCGCCCTACGCGTCCGCGTCACGGCTGCGGCCGAGGACAACACGATCGCCCGCGTCGTGCGGCTGGTGGAGGAAGCGCAGGAGAAGAAGGCGCCGACGGAGCGCTTCATCGATCGTTTTTCCCGCTATTATACGCCGGGCGTGGTCGCAGTGGCGGCGCTGGTCGCCATCCTGCCGCCGTTGGTCGCTGGAGGCGCGTGGGACGAATGGGTTTATAAGGGTCTCGCGATCCTGCTGATCGGCTGCCCTTGCGCGCTGGTCATCTCGACCCCCGCCGCAATCGCCGCGTCGCTATCCTCCGGTGCCCGCCGTGGCCTGCTGCTGAAGGGCGGAGCCGTGCTGGAAACACTCGGCAAGCTGACGGCCGTGGCGCTCGACAAGACCGGAACGCTGACATCGGGCAAGCCGCAGGTGACGGACGTGATCGCCTTCGGCCGCGATGCCGACGACGTGCTGCGCCTGTCCGCCGCCCTGGAGACCGGTTCCAACCATCCGCTGGCGCAGGCGATCCTTGCCAGGGCGGCGGAATACGAGCTCGTTCCGGCCGCAAGCGAGGCCAAGGCTCTGGGCGGCAAGGGCGTAACGGCGATCGTCGAGGGCGAGGAGATCTTTCTCGGCTCGCCTAAGGCTGCGGCCGAACGCGTGGCGCTTCCGATGGCCCATGCACGCCGCATCACCGGGCTCAACGACGAAGGCAAGACCGTCTCCGTGCTGGTCGTCGGAAAGGCGCTGGCAGGTGCGATCGCCATGCGCGACGAACCGCGTCCCGATGCGAAGGCAGGCCTCCGGGCTCTCGCCGATCTGGGCGTGAAGACTGTGATGCTGACCGGCGACAACGCCCGAACGGCGGCGGCAATAGGCAAGGATCTCGGTATCGAGGTCCGTGCCGAGCTGATGCCGGAAGACAAGCAGAGGATCGTTGGCGATCTGCAGCGCGAAGGTTTTGTCGTCGGCAAGGTGGGCGACGGCATCAACGACGCGCCGGCGCTGGCGGCGGCCGATATCGGTATCGCCATGGGCGGCGGCACCGACGTGGCTCTGGAAACAGCGGATGCTGCCGTGCTGCATGGCCGCGTCGCCGATATCGCGGCGATGATCGACCTGTCGAAACGGACGATGCGCAACATCTGGCAGAACATCACCATTGCTCTGGGGCTGAAGGCGGTCTTCCTCGTGACCACGATCATAGGCGTCACCGGGTTGTGGCCCGCGATCCTGGCCGACACCGGTGCCACCGTGCTGGTGACGATCAATGCGCTGAGGCTGCTGCGGCGATAGTTCGAGGCTTCAAGCGCTGGCGGCGACGACCGGCTTAAGCCGCGGTCTTGCTGCTGAAGAAGCGTTGCCCATGCCGTCTGCGATGACAACGCTGCCCCGGCCGAAAGATTTGGCGTGATAGAGGGCGGCATCGGCCGCGCCGATCGCCGCGTCGCAGGTGGTCTCGGCGCTGCCGACGGACTTGACGCCGAACGAGGCGGCAATGGCAACCTCGCATCTGGACAGACCGATCGTGCGCGACAGGGATTTCGACAGGTCGCGGCAGGCTTTGTCCGCCTGTTCAACCGTCCTGCCCGGCATGAGAATGGCGAATTCGTCGCCGCCGAGACGGAAGAGACGATCGGCATCTCGCGTGCCGGCCTGAAGCCGTGACGCGACCACCTTCAAGAGCTCGTCACCCATCGCGTGGCCATGGGTGTCATTGACCGCTTTGAAACCATCGAGATCGAGGCACGCGACGACGAGTGGGCCTTTTTCGGCAAGCCTTGCAAAAGTGGGCTGCAGAAGTGAGCGATTGGCGAGGCCAGTCAGGAAATCATGGGTTGCAGCATGACGCATCTGACGCTCTCGGGCGACCAGCATGCGTGCGGCGCGGCGGGAGATGCGGAGTGTGAAGAAGCCCGCGGCGAGAAGCGCGATGCCTACCGTAATGATCAGCGGTAGGGACTGGTAAAGAATGTCGGCGGCCGGCGTCGGCGGACGCCAGGACAGGACTTCGATGTCGCCCGCCGGATCGACGGCGATCTCCACCCGGGCTCTCTCCGGCGCGACCTGAGTCAGAGGGCTGACGCGTGCGTCGTCGAGCAGAAAACGGGTGCCGAAGAAATCCTGCAGGCTGCCGGTGATCGGCATGGCCGTGATCAGTATGGGAGCACGATCAACCTTGAGCTTGGCGGTTCCGAAATCGGGTTGGAAGAGGGTCGCAGTCATCAGAACCGCGTCGTCGCCCAGAACCTCGATCCGGCTGATCTTGACCGGATCCGGAATGCCTTTCGGCGTATGGCCGGCCTCCTTCGAGCGCACTTCGTTCACAAGGACCGAGGCGTCGGCGACAATGGCATCGGCGCCTCTCTCGAAGAAGCCCCGGCTCTTCACGCTGTCCTCGGTGCGCCAGTAGATCAGCTTGTCACTCTGATCGACGATCGCAACGAAGCGGGTCCTCGACGTGCCGATGAGCGACGCTCCGATATTGCGATCCGTCCATTCGAAATCAAAGCTGTTGTCGATCTTTGCGATCGACTCGTCCCAGATTGTCCAGGCGGAGAGCGAGAATTCGAGATCGTTGACCCAAAGCGCGATATTGCGCTGGACGAGCGTCTCCTGCCTTTCGCGCAGCGTGGCATCAACCCGCGCAACTGCATAATAGGGGATCGTCGCCATGCCGGCGATGAGGAACGCCAGGGCAATGACGGCGGGGCCGACAAGTCTGAAATGAATGAAGCGCATCGCCGACCGGCTGACCTTGAAACAGGAACTCATTAAGTGCGCGCACTATTCGCCCGAGTTCTTACGATGAAGTTATCACCGACGGCTTATGTAAGGCATTAGGTAAATGCGGAATGACCATCCAGGCCTGATCGTCACGCCGCGCCCTTGGGATCGACCTTGATCCGGGATGGCGCGGTGGAAAAGCCGGGAGCCTATTTTTGGAACTCTCGACGTGTCCATGGGTTGGAATAGTGGGAAACCCAAACCAAGGAGGACCCCGATGAGCAGCAGACTTCCCCCAACACCTTCCGAAAATCTGAGCCACAAAGGCTCGGGTGAGCATGATCATGCCGATGCCCGGCGACCAGCGATGCAGGCCGCCAACGACCCCGGCAAGCAGGGCCAACAGGGCAATAGCAGGATCAATACCACCCATCAGGGCCACCAGCAGGATCGATAAGGAGGTTTGCCATGTCGACTTCGACCAAGACCCCCGCCAGTATTCGCCAGGGCGGACCGGGTTCATCGCATGAAAAGGCGCCCAATGCGAAAACGGGCGTTCCGCTGGAAGTGAAGAAACCGAAAGCCGACAGTGATGTGCGCGCAAAGAGCCGCGTATCCGGCGGAGGCGGCGAGCGCGACCGCCATCACACCCATGACGCAAAGACGAAGGGTGGCGGCAGTCATCCAGCTCACTGACGGCCCCTATCAAGGATAGCTGACTATGCGCCCCCGGATTTCTGAACCGGGGGCGTTTTGGCGTCACGTCGTCCATTTCGGACCATGAACGACTCGTAAAGATTGCATTTAGGATTTTCCGGTAACGTACCGTTAGTGAAATCCCGCGATGGGTCCAGAAATCAGGTTGGGCCAGCGGACGGTGTATTGCGTACGGGTTCTCATGCGTCTTTCTGCTGCCACGTCGGCCATTGTCATCGCCTGCATTGCTTTGTCCGGCTGCACCTCCAGTAGCGCTGAGACCGCGCTGACAGTGCCGCCAGCGTCGGTGAAGACGGGACGGCTCGCCTCTTCGCAAGCGGGCATGCCTTCTGCCATGCCGACTGCCAGCATCCCCAATGTCGATCCGACGCCGGTTGCCGCCATCACCCCTCCCGCAGCCGTCAACGACCCTCATGAGCTTGCCTGGAATGGTGGGGCCCAAGCGACGCACGCCTTTGACGGCATGGGGACAACAGTCGGCATGCCAATGCCCACCGAGCGTCCGGTGGCGGCTCTCAGGCCTGCAGTCGACCCCTCCGTCGGCTCGTCGCGCGGATATCAGCGCCTGAAGGTCTATGGCCATCGTTTCCGTGACGTGAAGCCGATGAATTTCGGCAAGGTTGCGCCCCGTCATTTTGCCGTACATGGCGTCGACGTCTCTCGCTGGCAGGCCAATATCGACTGGCCGACCCTGCGCAGCCAGGGTGCCAATTTCGCTTATATCAAGGCGACCGACGGCGGCGATCACCTGGACCCGATGTTCAGGACGAACTGGCGCGGTGCCCAGCAGGCCGGCATCCGGCGCGGCGCCTATCACTTCTTCTACTGGTGCCGTACTGCCGGTGAACAGGCGGACTGGTTCATCCGCAACGTGCCGCGCGATCCCGATGCGCTGCCTCCGGTGATCGACGTGGAATATAATCATCAGTCCGGCTGCAAAATGCGTCTTTCGACCGAGCGCGTGCTCGAGAAGATGCAGGTCTTCATGGACAAGCTCGAGAAGCATTACGGCCAGCGGCCGGTGATCTATACCGCACCGGACTTCTACAAGGACCACCTGCGCGGCCAGTTCCGCGACTACCCCTTCTGGCTGCGCTCGGTTGCCGCCCATCCGTCGAAGATCTATCCGGATCGCAAATGGGCGTTCTGGCAGTATTCCGGATCCGGCCTGTCCCAGGGCGTCAACGGCAAGATCGACCTCAACGTCTTCAACGGTGGCGAGGATGGCTGGCACAACTGGGTGGCGCGCAATACCGGCGCGAACAGCGCGGTCGCCAGCCGCTGATCAGCAACTATAGCGAAATCGAAAACGCCCCGCGCTGTTCCTGAAGAACAGTCCGCGGGGCGTATTCCGTCCGGATCCAAGCCGGCAGACAAACCGGCGTGGGTTCAGTTTGCCTGCGCCAGTGTCGAGTCGCCCTGCTGCGCGACATCGACGCGAGCGACAACCGACATGCCGGGAACAAGGCTATCGGTCAGCGGCTGGTTTGGCTCGATGGCGATCCGGACCGGAATTCGCTGAGCGATCTTGGTGAAGTTGCCGGTCGCATTGTCCGATTTTATGACGGAGAATTCCGAGCCGGTTGCGGGCGCGAAACGTTCAATACGCCCGTTGAAGGACTGATGCCCGAGGGCATCGACGGTAAAGGTCACGACCTGGCCGGGCTTCATCCCTTCCAGCTGCGTTTCCTTGTAGTTCGCCACGACCCAGACGTGGTTTGGCACGAGCGAGGCGATCTGGGTTCCGATCGAGACATATTGTCCAAGCCGTCCGGTAACTTCGCCAAGCCTGCCGTCCTGCGGCGCGGTGATGCGGGTGTTCTGCAGGTCGATCTGTGCAAGTTCCACCGATGCCTTGGCGCCTTCGACCGTCGCTTCCAGCGAGCGCCGGTTGACGACGATGGTGTTCAGGTCCTGTTCGGCAACGAGCTCGGAAGCCTCCGCCTGATGGACCGAGGCCTGAGCCTGGTCGTAGGTCGCCTTGGCCTTTTCGAAATCGCTCTGGGTGGAGACATTGCTCTTCAGCAGCGATTGCGTCCGATCGTAGGCTGTTCTGGCGGCGTTGAAGGCGGCATTGGCGCTCTCGACGGCGGCCTTGGCAGACACGATCTTCGCCTCCGCCGATTTGCGGCTCTGTTCGGAATTTGCAAGCGCAGCCTCGGCGGACTCTAGGCTTGCCTCGGCCTGCTCGACTTTCTGCGAATAGATGCGGTCATCTATCTTGGCGACCAGATCGCCCTTCTTGACGAGCTGGTAGTCCTGCACGGGCACCTCGACGATGTACCCGGCGAGCTGCGGGCTGAGCAAGGTCACCTGGCCACGGACATAGGCGTCATTGGTCATTTCCATGGACCCTTTGAAGGGCGGCAGGTTCCAGGCATAGAGCACCACCAGCACGCCGACGATACCGATGGCCGCCGCGATGTAGGTTGCGATAGAGCGAAATACGGAGTTCATAGTCTTGCTTTTCTTTGTGATGCCGTCGGTCCGCGTTTCATGCAGGCTGAGCTGGTGCTGCGGCAGGCAGGACCCGATGGCGATGATTCCAGAGGACATTGAGTAGAAGCAGGCCGATTGCGCCCACCGCGAGCAGGAAGGTGGCGAAGAAGGCGTCGTTATAAGCCAGTACATAGGCCTGCTGCCGCACCTGCGTGGCAAACAGGCTGGTGCCCTGCACGGTATGCTGCATGCCGTCCGGGCTCGACCTGCTGTAGGCCGCGACATATTGATTGATCCTGGCGACCACCAACGGATCGGTCGGCAGCAGCCGGGCGGTCAGGATCGCCGAGTGATACTGTTCCCGCCAGGTCACGAACGTGCCAAACAGCGCGCTGCCGATGAAGGCGCCGACCTTCTGGGTGAACAGGAAGACAGCAATGAAGCTGATAATGTAGGTCAGTCCCTTCTTCAGAGCTGCGGCGAAGCCGACCGCCATTGCCGGCGGCAGGAAGAGGCCGCTGCCGAAAGCGATCAACGACTGGCTGGCATACATCTGCTCTGGCCGGGTCAGCACCGTCGAATAGCTGTCCATCAGTGTTCCGGCGGCAATCAGCACCAACGCCAAAAGATGGATGGCAGCTTCACGCCCGGGCTTCATAATCACGGCGCAGAACAGACCGGACACGATGCTCGCGATCAGGATCGCCCAGTAGATGCCCGTCATCTGCTCGTTGAACAGACCGAGCTGGCGGAAGAAATTGATCGCACCGGTCTGCTGTTCGGTCAGCAACATGCGGAAGACGAGCAGCACGCCGGCGAAATGGACGATTTCCCACGAGCTGATCCACCGGATGTCGATCAGATGGTTTCTGCGATTGAGTTCCAGCATGGTGACGAGTACGCCGGCGACGATACCGCCGATCAGGACCCAGCCGAGCCACTCGGCTTCAAGCCACCAGTAGAGCCGGCCCATGGTGAAGAACACGGCGAGGCAACCCATCGAGATGGCAAGCAGGCCATAGCTGAAATAGTCCATCGACGAGATGACCTTCGCCCGGGGAGGGGATGTCAAAGGCAGGATGTAGATCAGACCGAAAACGACCAGGGCCAGGCCAAGCTCGAACATGTAGAGGCCCTGCAGATCATTGCTGTCGAGCAGCGACGGCGAGACGAGGCCGGCGATCGGCGTCGAAAGCGACAGGCCAATCAACGCCATGCACAGACCGACATTGAGCTTCTTTTCCGGAGGAAAGATCTCCAGCATATAGAGGAAGGCCATCGACGAGATCGGAGCGGCAGCAGCCCCAGCGAAGAAGCGCAACGCGATGCCGAGGCTGAGATCATTGACCCACAGATGCGCAAGGCTGATCAGCACATAGGGAATGATCGCCAGTTCGCAGAATTTGCGAATGCCATACTGGGTACGAACCTTGAAGAGGAAAAGGCCAAGGCTGACATTGGGGAAAAGATAGGCGGCCATCAGCCAGGAGGCTTCGTTCTGCGTCGCTTCCAGCGGGCCGGCAATCTGCTGCAGATTGGCCGATATCAGCGACGTGCCGAGCCCCTGCATGATCGCGGCGGTGACCGAGGTGAGTGCGTAGAGAAGCTGGATCGGCAGTGGTTTCGGCACGAAGGCGGGCGGAGCACTGGGAGCGGGAGCGGATGACGTTGCCTTCTCTTCGGCAGGGGCCGCTATATCGGCCTGCTCTGCCTCATCGGCCTCTATCCTGGCTGCCGCATCACGCGAGGACATTGGTGTCCTCCACGTTGGAGACATTGGCAGAAATCTTCTCCAGAAGCGCGATGCCCTGCTTCAGTTCTTCAAGATCTACCCCCTCGAAGAACTGATGCCGGATCTCGTCTGCAACGGCCCGAACGAAGGCCGCCTGCTCCTGCCCATGGGGCGTCAGGACGATGAGCTTGACGCGACGGTCACGAGGGTCCGGGCGCCGCTCGATAAGCCCGTTCTCCTCCATGCGATCGAGAAGACGGACCATCGTCGCCTGTTCGAGCTCGAGCTCGCAGGCAAGTTCCGTCTGGGTCATGTTCTGCTTGCGCGCGAGGCGGAACAGAGCGCGAGCACGTGGATAGGTCAGGCCATGGGCGGTGACCTGCTGATTGAAGACCGTCCGAATCCTGCGGCTGACCTTGGTCAGCGCTTCCAGATATTCGGAGGCAGCTTGATCGCTATACGGCATAGTTAGCACACTAAGTTTATCTACCGCACTAGTTAGCACACCAAGTATTTCGTTTCAATCCGGGTGGAAGCGCAGGCCAGCCATCGAAAATTTGCATGGGTCGCGCGGCCTGCTTGGAGCCGCGGATGAAGACGAGCTGCCGCGATTGTCGGCGGCAGCTCGTCTGTTGCGGCGAGTGCTTGCCAGCGCAGAGCCGACATCACACTCTTCGCGTCAACTTGCTTGATACGGCAGAAGGGAAAATCAGCGGCAGACGCGGGTTTCCTTGATGATCACCTTGCCGTGGCGATGGGTCTTTACCTTCTTGACATAGCAGTCATGATGGCGGTGATGACGACGTTCCTGAACGTAACGCGGCGCGGGACGTGTATCCGTTGTCGTGATGGTCACGCTGGCGGCCTGGACCGGAACGGAGGCAGAGAACAACGATGCCGCGGCGATGGCCGAGGCGACGATGAAGGTTTTCATGGAAAGTATCTCCTGATTGGCCGCCGATAACGCGCGATATGACAACCGGTTCCACGCGAAAATTCGTGACCGGTTCTATCTCAGCAGCCCCTGCCCGCCGTCCACATAGACCGGTGTGCCGGTGACATGGCGCGACTGATCCGAGGCGAGGAAGAGGATGACCGAGGCCACATCCTCGCTTTCTCCCGACTTGCCACCGGTGATGGGGATATCGCCAGCCGGATACTCAACGGGCACAGCCGTCTCATCCTTGCCGCGGACCTTGGTATTGTCGTTGATATCAGTTTCGATCGCGCCGGGACAGACGGCATTGACGCGGATCCTGTGGCGGCCGAGTTCGAGTGCCAGCTGCTGGACGATCGCGACCTGTGCCGCCTTCGTCGCGGCATAGGCCGTGGCGCCAGGCGTGCTGAAGGTTCGGTTGCCGTTGATGGAGGAGACCACGACGACGGATCCGCCATGCCGCTTGAGATACGGTACGCTGACATTCAGCGTCAGGTAGGTGCCGCGCAGATTGACGCGGATCGTCTGATCCCACTCCTCGGGCTTCAGGTCATCAATCGGCGCCCACACTCCGTTGATCCCGGCATTGGCGATGACGATATCGAGCCGACCGGATGTTTCTATAAGGGTGGAGATGGAGCTGCGCATCGAGGCTTCGTCCGCGACATCAGCTTCCAAAAGGACCGCCGTGCCGCCGATCGCCTCGATCTCCGCCGCCGTCTTCTCAAGTTCGCTGCGCGTATGGCCGAGCACGCCGACCACGGCTCCGGCCTCTGCCAGCGTCAACGCGGATGCACGCCCGATACCCGAACCCGCACCCGTTACCAGAGCCACCTTTGATCGAAGTTCCATCGGCCATCCTCGCTTAGTTTGCAGACGCTCTATCGCCGCAACGGAGGAGCTGGCCCAATGTTCCCCGTCAGGCGGGATATGCCTCGCTCAGAATGCGCAGGCCTTCGGCGAACTTGCTGCCATCACCGCCCATCTGGTGCATCTGCGCGAGATTGTCGGTGAGGTCGGCGCGCTTGACCGGACGCGCAAGCGGGTTGGCGATCGAGCGACGGACGAAGTCGAAATAGTCCTCGCCATCGCGCTTGCTCATGGCATCAACGGCACCGATGACGATTTCGGAAAAACCTTCCTCGCGCAACCGCTCGAATGTCCAGCCCGGGCCTTTCTCGACAACGTCATGCAGCCAGGCGACTAGCGTCTCATCCTTACCCGTCACATGTTCGGCGACACGCCGGACATGATCGATGAACGGCCCACCGGTCTTGCTGGATTGTCCCTTATGGGCCTCGGCGGCGATATCGATCGCCCTCTGCAGTTGCGTGTCGTAGCTCATGGAGAATCTCCCGTGTTGCGGCAAGCCATAGCAACGCTCGGCGACAAAAACGACATCAATCAGCGCCTAGACGCGATCCTCCTCGAATTGCTGCGCGCCTTCAAGCGGCACCAGCCAGTTCTCCCGCCGCTTGACCCAGAGTTCGTAGGTTGGTTCGACATCCGTCGGCGCCATGTCGAGCGATCCGACACGGATCTCGACTTCAGGATCCTCAAGCTGGTTGAACACCCGGCCGCCGCAGGAGGTGCAGAACCCGCGGCCCTCGTAATACCGCACCTCGCCGGACATTTCGAAAGCATGCCGCGGCCAGATGCCGAATGTCGCGAACACAGAGCCGCTTTCCTTGCGGCAATCCATGCAATGGCAGAGACCGATACGGACCGGATCTGCCTTCACACTGTAGCGAACCTGCCCACACAGACAGCTTCCGGAGCGAATGATCATGACGGTTTCCTCCCTATCTCCGAAAACCGACATAGGGCATGGAGATGGCGCGGCCAGCCGTCAGACCTAGCGGATGTTCAGGGCCTCCCGGATGTCGGATTCGCTTTCCAGCTTCTGGACGACGACGCCGGACCAGCCCAGGCCGTCGTAATCCTCGTAGCCGAGGGTCTTGGCATAGGCCACGATCGAGCCGTTATTGTCGTAGTAGCTGCCCGCCGCGTGCCCGTTCGGATTAGCCAGCGCAAAGTGCGTGAAGAGCAGCGCCGGATTGGTGGTAGCGATGACGCGGCTGTTGCCGTCGAGCAGCATGACGGTGGTCTTTTCGGCAACATGCGGCGGCAGGTTCGCTTCCTTCTCGACGATCGCCTGCCCCTGGTTCTGCCAGTCGAAATAGACACCGAGCGTCCCGATCAGCGCTCCGTCGAGCGTGCCGCCCTCGCGTATGCCGGTGGCGTAGACGAGTGCATTCTGGTTTTCGTGGAGAGGCGAGGGCTTCACTTCGTCGACGACGTAATCGTCGCCGGACGCGCAACGGGAGGCAGCAGCAAACCACGGCTCCCCGGCCACGGAACCGCCGAGCATCTTGCGCTGGAATTTCGGATTGGCCGAAGCAATGACATTGCCCTTCAGGTCTGTCACGACGAGATCGAGATAGACCGTGTAGAAACGGTTGATGACGCCGAGCCTTTCGGCGGCAAATGCGCGTCGGTCGGCATCGGGTTCCTGCAGAGCCTGCCAAAGAGCGGTATCGGTTGCCCACCAGCGCACATCGGCGGTGCGTTCGAACAAGTTGCGGACGATCAACTGCACAAGGGTCTGGGCAAGATCGGTGAGCCGAACCCCTTCCATTTCGTCGACCAGCGAATCCGCCATCGCGCGGGTCATGCCGATACGGCCGAGGACGTTGCTCTCGAATTTGGAGGCGATGTCGGTGGCGATCTGCGCCAGCCGCTGCACCTCATTGGCGACCACGGCAAATCCCTTGCCCATTTCCCCCGCTCGAGCGGCCTCGATCAGCGCGTTGATCGCGAGAAGCTTGATCTGTTTGACAACGTGAGTGTTGTCGGCGCTGAAGCGCTCAAGATCCTTGCCGATCCCTTCTGTGATCACCTGCATGGAGCGGGGCGTTGCGGCATGCTGCTGCTTGTCTGCTTCGACGGGGATCATGCGCAGGTCCTGAAATGAAAAAGGGGAAATGTGACAATGTGTTTCAATTTCGCATGAACTTGGTTTTTACTTGGTTAATAGCGAATAAAGCGCCCGAGCGGCGTGAGAACTCGATTGCTTTAGTCTTGCCGGCCTAAGCAACGGCTGCCTGCAGGAACTTATGTGCTAACAAAGTGTTTGAGCATCGGGTAATCCATGGAGGTTCCGATGCGTGGTCTGGCTGTCACGACAACACTTGCAATGCTTGGGTTTGCGACGCCGAGTCTGGCTGCCGAAGGCGCCTTCCTGAAATCGATGAACGGCAGCTGGAGCGGAAAGGGAACGGTGACAACCCGCATCGGTGCGAAACCTGTTAGGGTTACCTGCAACCTGGATTTCAATTCCGGCGCCACGAACCTCGCCATGGATGGCAATTGCCGCGGCCTTGTCGTTGTCAATCGATCTATTTCGGCAAACATCAAGGCCTCCGGCACGCGCTACAATGGCACCTATACCGGCCCATCCGGTCAGCCCTCCTCACTCTCCGGCAGCCGACAGGGCAATGCCATCAATCTTGCGGTGCGCTGGGCGAAGGAAACCAATGGCGACCGGTCAGCGACGATGACCATTGCCAAGCTTTCAGACAATCGCCTTCGGCTGCAGACGATCGATAAGGATCCGAAGAGCGGCAAGTCGGTGGTGACGAGCAGCATCGATCTCAGTCGCTGACGGATGAAACCATTTTTACTCTGGAGCGTTCTGTCGCCCGACTTTCAAAAAAAGCAGGGAAGGGAAATGCATTCCCTATCCCCGGCGATCAAAACTGGAGACTTTCTTGGATATCATCCGCATCCTGCTTGCCTTTCTGCTTCCGCCGCTTGGCGTGTTCCTCCAGGTGGGCCTTGGCCTGCATTTCTGGCTGAACATCCTCCTGACAATCTGCGGCTGGCTGCCGGGCATCGTCCATGCGCTGTGGGTGATCCTCAAGAAGTAATCTTCAGCTTCAAGCGCCCGCGCGTGTCGCGCGGGCTCTCCCCATAACTGGCCCTGTAGCTGCGGGAAAAAGCCGAGGCTGAATTGAAGCCGGTCTCGGCGGCAATATCAGCAAAGCTGATTTTCGTCTCGATGACCTTGCGCCGGGCTGCGTTGAGCCTCAGCGCCAGATAGTGGGCATGGGGCGCGACGCCCATCGTCTCTTGAAACAGATCCTGCAGGTGCCTGGCACTGACGCCCGAGCGCCTTGCCAGGCGGGTGAGCGACAAAGGAGCCTCGACCGTCTCCTCCATCAGCTTCACCGCTTTCTGCACCCGCACATCGATGATGCGCATGTTGCCGATCGTCGGCATCTGCATGAGGTCACCGCGAGTACGCTCCTGCTCGTAGATGAAAAGGCGCGAGACCTCGAGTGCCAGCGAATACCCGTGTCCGCGACGGATCAGCTCCAGCATCAGGTCGAGCGTCGGCAGGGAACCGCCGGTAGTGATCCTCTTGCCGTCGATGACGAAGCGTTCCCTCACCATTGTCACCTGCGGATAGGCGCGGGCGAAATCATCGAAATCCTCCCAGTGAGTGGTGGCGGAAAAGCCATCGAGCAGGCTGGTTTCGGCAAGGATGAACGAGCCAGCCTCGATACCTGCCATCAGCGATCGGTGACGCGCGGTATGGGAGAGCAGGAATTTCAGCTCCCGAGTGGCACTCTTCCGCCAGTTATAACTGGAGAGGACAAAGAGCGGATCGGTCTCTCGCGTCGGGCGAAAGGCACCGGAAACCGGGATGGGAATCCCGGATTTCGTCTCGATCGGCTGCCCGTCCGGCGAATAGAGTGTCCAGCGGTAAAGATCGCGTCCGGCGATGCGGTTGGCAGCGCGTAGCGGCTCGATCACCGAGGCCGTCAGGATGAGATTGGTCTCGGGCAGGACGAGGATGTCAATGTGCTGCCCGTCATCGCCCGGTTCCATTTGCAGAGTCTCCCACCGCCTCCAATAATGTACAGAAGAGCGCCAAAAATGGAAAGCATCGCGATTGCTTCCGGTTCGTAATGGGCAAAACGAACAAAGGAGGGATCATGCCGCTCGAGATGAATCGCGAGGTCTTCATTACCTGCGCTGTGACGGGTGCCGGCGATACGACTGGCAAATCCAAGCATGTGCCGATCACGCCAAAGGAGATCGCAGATTCGGCGATCGATGCGGCGAAGGCCGGTGCCGCGGTCGTCCACTGTCACGTCCGAAACCCGGAGACGGGAGCTGCCGCACGGAACCCGGAACTCTACAAGGAAGTTACCGACCGCATCCGCTCCGCCGATATAGACGTTGTCCTGAACCTGACTGCCGGCATGGGCGGCGATCTCGTGTTCGGCAATGTTGAGGCGCCATTCCCCTATAATCCCGATGGTACCGATATGGCCGGCGCGACGGAACGCGTGGCGCATGTGGCGGAATGCCTGCCGGAAATCTGCACGCTCGACTGCGGCACGATGAACTTTTCGCTCGGCGACTATGTGATGACCAACACGCCGTCGATGCTGCGCGAGATGGCGCGGCAGATGACGGCGCTTGGCGTACGGCCCGAGATCGAGGCTTTCGATACCGGCCACCTGTGGTTTGCGAAACAGCTGGTGGAGGAGGGGCTGATCGAGGATCCGGTCCTGATCCAGCTCTGCATGGGCATTCCATGGGGCGCACCGGATGACCTCAATACCTTTATGGCGATGGTCACCAACGTGCCGAAGCACTGGACCTTCTCTGCCTTTTCGATCGGTCGCAACGCGCTCGCCTATCCGGCCGCCGCGGTTCTGGCAGGCGGCAATGTCCGCGTCGGGCTGGAAGACAATCTCTATGCCGGCAAGGGCATGCTCGCCACCAATGCGCAGCTCGTCGAAAAGGCGGTCGGTGTCATCGAGGGCATGGGTGCGAAGATCATCGGGCCGGAACAGGTTCGTGAAAAACTCAAGCTGAAGAAGCGGTGATCATATGACAAGCATCACAAAAGCGGCCTGTATTGGCGGCGGCGTCATCGGTGGCGCTTGGGCCGCCCGCTTCCTGCTCGGCGGTATCGACGTATCGATGTACGACCCGCACCCAGAGGCAAAGCGCATTGTCGGCGAAGTGCTGGCCAATGCGGAACGTGCGTATGCGATGCTGACCATGGCGCCGCTTCCCCGCAAGGGAAGGCTCACGTTCTGCAATACGGTGGAAGAGGCAGTCGCCGGCGCCGACTGGATCCAGGAAAGCGTACCGGAACGCGTCGACCTCAAGCGCAATGTGATCACCCAGATCGATGCAGCCGCCGATCCCAAGGCGCTGATCGGTTCATCGACTTCGGGCATCATGCCGACGGATCTGCAGCGTGACATGAAACATCCCGAGCGGATGTTCGTCGCGCATCCGTATAACCCGGTCTATCTGCTGCCGCTAGCCGAACTGGTCGGCGGGGAAAAGACGTCGGCGGAGACGCTCGAACTCGCCAAGGCGCGGCTCGCGCCGATCGGCATGAAGGGCGTGATCCTGAAGAAGGAGATCGAAGCCTTTGTCGGCGACCGTTTGCTCGAAGCCGTGTGGCGCGAGGGCCTGTGGCTGATTCATGACGACATCTGCGACACCGAAACGCTGGACGACGTGATCCGCTACTCCTTCGGCATGCGCTGGGCTCAGATGGGCATGTTCGAGACTTACCGTATTGCCGGCGGCGAGGCGGGCATGCGCCATTTTCTGGCGCAGTTCGGCCCCTGCCTCTCCTGGCCCTGGACAAAGCTGACGGATGTTGTGGATCTCGACGATGCGCTTGTCGACAAGATCGCCAGCCAGTCGGACGCGCAATCCGGCGCCCGCGGCATCCGCGATCTGGAACGCATCCGCGACGAAAACCTCGTCGGCATCATGCAGGCCTTGAAGGGCGCTGATGGTGGCAAGGGCTGGGGCTCGGGCAAGATTCTCGCCGATTTCGAGAAACATCTCTGGGCGCAAGGTGGCGGCAGCAGGCAAGCTCCGGATGTCTCCGCGCCGTTGCGTCTCGTCGATACCAAGGTCAGCGCTGCCTGGGTGGACTATAATGGCCACATGACCGAGCACCGCTACCTGCAGGTCTTCGGCGATACGTCCGATGCTCTGCTGCGGCTGATCGGCGTCGATTTTGCCTATGTCGAGGCCGGCCACAGCTACTACACGGTCGAGACCCATATCCGCCATCTCGGCGAAGCCAAGCTGGGGCAGGCTCTCTACATGACCCTGCAGGTGCTTGCGACCGACGAAAAGCGCATCCGCTATTTCACCACCATCCACGATGCCGCAACCGGAGAGGCGCTCGCCACCGCCGAACAGCTGATGCTGCATGTGGACAGCAAAGCCGGAAAGGCGGTCTCTGCGCCAAAGGAAGTGCTGGCCAAGCTGACACCGATCGCCGAGGCGCATGCGAAACTGCCGGAGCCGGAGGGCGTCGGACGGGCAGTCGGACAGAAGCGATAAGGCCCCAAAACCCGCTAGCAGTTGAAGGACATGTCAAGCCGGCCGGCACAGCAGGAACGGGTGAAGAGGGGGGAAGGATCATGAATTTCGGGCTGACCGACGAGCAGGAAATGATCGTCAATACCGTCCGCGACTTTGTCGAGACGGAGATCTATCCGCACGAAAACGAAATCGAGCGGACGGGTATCGTGCCAACGGAACTCGGTCAGGAGATCGCTCGAAAATGCCGCGAGATCGGCTTCTTTGCCTGTAATTTTCCGGAGGAAGTCGGTGGGGCCGGGCTCGACCATACCTCGTTCACGCTGGTCGAACGGGAACTCGGGCGCGGATCGATGGGGCTCACGGTCTTCTTCGGCCGCCCTTCCGGCATCCTGATGGCCTGCGAGGGTGACCAGAGGGAAAGATACCTGCTACCTGCCGTGACGGGCGAAAAATTCGACGCGCTGGCGATGACCGAGCCGGATGCAGGATCGGATGTGCGCGGCATGAAGTGTTTTGCCCGCAGACAAGGCGACGATTGGGTCGTCAACGGCACCAAGCATTTCATAAGCCACGCCAATATTGCAGATTTCGTCATCGTCTTCATCGCCACCGGCGAGGAAGACACGCCGCGCGGCAAGAAGAAGCTGATTACCTGCTTTCTCGTCGATCGAGGGACGCCGGGCTTCGAGATCCGCGAGGGATACAATTCCGTCTCTCATCGCGGCTACAAGAATTGCATCCTGACCTTCGACGAATGCCGCTTGCCGTCCGCCCAGATCCTCGGCGAGCTGCACAGGGGCTTCGATATCGCCAATGACTGGCTTTACGCGACCCGCATCACGGTCGCGGCCACCTCGGTCGGTCGAGCTCGGCGGGTGTTCGATTACGCCCTTTCCTACGCTGCCGAGCGAAAACAGTTCGGCAAGCCGATCGGCGCCAACCAGGGTGTCTCCTTCAAGCTCGCCGACATGATCACCGAGATTGATGCAGCCGACCTGCTGACGCTGTCCGCGGCATGGCGGCTCGATCAGAAATTGCCGGCCAATCGGGAGATCGCATCGGCCAAGGTGTTTGCCACGGAAATGCTGGCACGGGTCACAGACGAGGCGATCCAGATCTATGGCGGCATGGGCCTGATGGACGACCTGCCGCTGGCCCGTTTCTGGCGAGATGCCCGCGTCGAGCGCATATGGGACGGCACATCCGAGATCCAGCGCCACATCATCAGCCGCGACCTGCTTCGGCCGTTGGGAGCATAAGCATGTTCCGTTCCCTCGACCGCCTGACACGTCCGAAGACCATTGCCGTGTTCGGCGGCAAGGAGGCGACACGTGTCGTCGAACAATGCCGGAAGATGGGGTATGAGGGCGAGATCTGGCCGGTTCATCCGACCAGGGACGATGTGCACGGCTACCGTTGTTTTCGTTCGGTCGCGGATCTGCCGGGATCTCCGGACGCCTCCTTTGTCGGCGTCAACCGGCAACTGACGATCAAGATCGTCCGCGCCCTCGCCGAACGAGATGCGGGCGGCGCGGTCTGCTATGCCTCAGGTTTTCGAGAGGCGGTTAGCGAGCTCGCAGATGGCGACGCCTTGCAGTCAGCCGTTGTCGACGCGGCCGGCGACATGCCGATCCTCGGGCCAAACTGCTACGGCTTTATCAACATGCTGGATGGCGCTTTGATGTGGCCCGACCAGCACGGCATGCTGCGCACGAATACCGGAGTCGCCGTTCTGACGCAGAGCTCGAACATCGCCTGCAACATTTCCATGCAGCAACGCGGCCTGCCGCTTGCCTATCTGATGACGGCCGGGAACCAGGCGCAGACGGGGCTCGCCGATCTCGCCTGCACGGTCATACAGGATATGCGGGTCACCGCTGTCGGCCTGCATGTCGAAGGCTTCGACAGTCTTGCGTCGCTGGAGCGACTGGCCGCACTTGCGAGACAATACAGGAAGCCGGTCGTGATGCTGAAAGTCGGAAAATCCGAGGCCGCGCAGCGGGCAACGGTTTCCCATACGGCCTCGCTTGCCGGCAATGACGCGGTGTCATCGGCGATCCTGGCGCGGCTCGGCATTGCCCGCGTCGACACGTTGCCGGAGCTTCTGGAAACGCTGAAGCTGCTGCATCTCTATGGGCCTCTTGTCAGCAACGAGATATCCTCGACGAGCTGTTCCGGCGGCGAGGCCTCGCTGATGGCGGATGCCGGCGTGAAGCGGAAGATCTCCTACCGGGAGCTACGCGACGAGCAGTTGAAGCCACTGCGCGAAACGCTGGGGCCGATGGTGACGCTTTCCAATCCGCTGGATTATCACACCTTCGTCTGGGGTAATGGCGAGAAGCAGACTGCCGCCTTTTCCGCCATGATGCAGGGCGGCTATGGGCTCAATCTCGTCGTCCTGGATTTTCCGCGGCTCGATCGCTGCGATGCTTCCGACTGGATGACGACGGTCGATGCCGTGGTGGCCGCCCGTCAGGCGACTGGCGCCAATGCCGGCATCGTCACCAGCATGGCCGAAAACCTGCCGGAGACGGTCGCGATAAGCCTGATGCAACAGGGCGTCGTACCCTTCTATGGCATCGAGGAAGCGCTTGCGGCAACCGAGGCTGCGGCTTTTGTCGGTGCGGCATGGGCAGGACCGGAGCCCGACCCCCTGCTTGCCGTCGATGCCGGAGCAGGGGAGGCGGTCACGCTGAACGAGGAAGAGGCAAAACGCGAACTTTCCGCTTTTGGCCTGTCGGTGCCCGAGGGCCTCGTCGTGATGGAGCCGAACGAAACCGGACCGGCTGCCGAAAGACTCGGCTTCCCGGTGGCGCTGAAGGGCCGAGGCGTTGCTCACAAGACGGAGGCCGGCGCGGTGTCGCTCAATCTCAAGAGCGCTGACGAGGTGGTGGCCGCCGCCGAGCTTATGGCCGGTGTCGCGCATGGCTATCTCATCGAAAAAATGGCTCCAGAACCGGTGGCCGAAATCATCATCGGCGCGATGCGTGATCCCATTGCCGGGCTGGTGATGACGATAGGTGCCGGCGGCATCCTGGTGGAACTGTTGGAAGATGCCGCGTTGATCACTTTACCGGCCTCGGCCGAGGACATCTCGGCGGCCATTGCCGGGTTGAAGGTAAAGACACTGCTCGATGGTTATCGCGGCAGGCCAAAGGGCGATGTCGCCGCGCTGGAAGTGGCGGTTGCCTCGGTCGCGGCCTATCTCGTCGCGAATGCGGCTGATATCGAGGAACTGGACATCAATCCGGTCATGGTTCTGCCGGAAGGCGAAGGTGCTTTAGCCGTGGACGTGCTGGTGAGACGGAGGATCGCATGAGCGACGAACGGATCAGGACCCGACGAGAGGGCGGCATTCTGGAAGTCACGATCGACCGGCCCAAGGCCAATGCGATCGATCTCGTCACCTCGCGGATCATGGGCGAGATCTTTGCCGATTTTCGCGACGACGAGACGCTGAGGGTGGCGATCATCACCGGGGCCGGCGAGAAATTCTTCTGCCCCGGCTGGGACCTGAAGGCGGCGGCGGCCGGCGATGCGGTGGATGGCGACTATGGCGTCGGCGGTTTCGGCGGGATGCAGGAACTGCGTGACCTGAACAAGCCGGTCATCGCCGCCGTCAACGGCATATGCTGCGGCGGCGGGCTGGAGATCGCGCTATCGACGGATCTCATCCTGGCGGCCGAGCATGCGACATTCGCACTGCCCGAAATCCGCTCCGGCACGGTGGCGGACGCGGCGTCGATCAAGCTGCCGAAGCGCATTCCCTACCATATCGCCATGGACATGCTGCTGACCGGCCGGTGGCTCGACGTGCAGGAAGCGCATCGCTGGGGCTTCGTCAATGAGATCCTGGCAGCCGACAAATTGATGGACCGGGCCTGGGAACTGGCGCGCCTGCTCGAAAGCGGCCCCCCGCTCGTCTACGCGGCGATCAAGGAAGTGGTGCGGGCTGCAGAAGGCGAGACCTTCCAGACGACGATGAACAAGATCACCCGACGGCAGCTCAAGACGGTCGACATTCTCTATTCCAGTGAGGACCAGCTGGAAGGCGCGCGCGCTTTTGCCGAAAAGCGCGATCCGGTGTGGAAAGGCAAATAGGCCGTCGCGTCAAGCCGCGATATCGGCGATCTCGCCGGATTGCCAGATGACTTTGGGGTCGGACATGTCGCCGCTTTCCATATCCACCTGAACGGAATAGGCAGCGACGCCGACGAAACGGTCTGCCATGGCGCGGGCGATTTTCTCCGCCGACGCAGCGCTGGATGCGGCGCGCATTTTGCCCGGAGCGATATTGCCCCGGACCTTCTTGAACGGGAGGACGATGAATTTTTCGGCTCGGGACATGATGTCTCCTTCTGTTGGCGCACTTTGTCCGCTGCCGGATCGAAGTCAATGGAAGACACGCCGGAATTCCTGAGATAACTGGATTTTCAACTATCTCGCGCCACTATTTCTATAAGGGGTCATGAACTTGGATATCCGGCTTTTCGAACCTGAAGACGCCGAGGAGCTCGCACCTCTGCTCGAAGAGATGCAGGCTTATTACAGCGTCTTCTGCCCGCCACGCGACGCCATCATAGATACGCTGCGAAGCTTGCCACAGGGCGCTGAGATCCTCGTCGCCCGGCTGGATGATCGCATCGCCGGCTTCGCGGGTTTCGGTGCGAACTACGCCGGGCCCGGGTTGAAGCCGGGTTTATTCCTGAAGGATCTTTACGTCACGAAATCCCAGCGCGGCAAAAGCATTGGTAAGGCGCTGATGACGAAGATTGCGGCCATCGCAGTGGAGCAGGGCTTCACCCGTATCGACTGGACTGCATCGCGCAGCGACGAAAAGCTGATCCGCTTCTACGGTACGCTCGGCGCGTCCTTGAAGGAGGATCGGGTGTTTTTCCGGCTCGACGGCGAGGGGCTGAAGGAACTGGCGCGCGCGAAATAATCGCTACTTATGCCCCTCATATTGCGGCAGGCCATCGGTGATGTCGTGCCACGGCGCCTTGGAGCCTACAAATATGTGGTGGGTGGGACGGATCGTCGGCGGATCGACCAGGGTTCCCATCGCCACATGAACCCAGGCTGCTTCGCGCACCAGGGAATACAGAAGCGACCCGCAAGCACGGCAATGGGCGTTGTGATTGTCCGCGCTGCCATAGACCATAAGATCACCAGCACCCTTCGTCACCGCCAATTTCTCCCGCGGGATACCGGCAAAGGGCTTGAAGGCCGAGCCGGTGGCGCGGCGGCAGCCGGAGCAGTGGCAATTGGCAGCATAGACGAAGGCGTCCTCGACCGCATATTCGATTGATCCGCAATAGCACTTACCCGATAGTCTCATCGCATCACGCCCTGCTGATTTCCTCCAGATACCAGCCGATATAGCGCAGCTCGTTCTGTTCCATAGGGGTAATCGGGCCGGGAACGAAAAAGCGGGAAACGACGCCGCGGGCGGTGTGTTCGATGATCGCCTTGTCCTCGCCGGTCGTCACCTTCCAGAGCCAGGTGAGCTGTTCGAGGTCGTAATCGCGGCCTTCCTCGGCATTCTCGTCCACCAGCCAGATCAACTCCATCTCGCAGGTATCGACCGTCTTCGGGATGAAGCGGTAGATCATGCCGTGGTCGGCATAACAGACCAGGAAGCTGGTGCCGCCGAGATGGATGGAGGTGACGCCGCCGTCGAAATCGGAAAAGCGGCCCATCAGCGGCGCCAGAGGCTGGCCATCCCTGCTGCCGGTCTTCACCCCGTCATAGAGCGCATAACGGAAGGCATGAATCGTCTCGCGGCCTTCCCGCGAATTCTGCCAGTGATTGCCGGACCCGACCTCGATGCCAAGAGCGCAGGTGCGCTTCTCCATCGCCGCATTAAGCTCCTCGATCAGGTGCAGCGGCTGTTCCAGCGCGTGGGTTTCTGAATATTCCGGATGCGCGGGGCCGCAATGGTAGCACTCGACATAGTTTTCGACCGCGAGCTTCCAGTTGGCGTTCAACGGATAGGTCTGGCGGTGGGCGACTTTCGACGAACCCCACCCATACTGGCCGCAGGTGGCGCGCAGCAGGTTCTCGACTTCGGAAAAATCCAGCGGTTCATCGGCGAATGATATGAAGACAAGGCCTTCGACGACGCGGACATGCAGCTTTTTCAGGCCGTGGTCTTCGCGGCGAAAATCCTTCGGCATCAGACGGGCTGCCTTCAGGCGGCCGTCATTGGCGAAGGTCCAGGCATGATAGGGGCAGACGAAGGCTTTGGCGTTCCCTTTCTCCTTCGTGCATACCTCGGCGCCGCGGTGGCGGCAGACATTCAGCATGGCGTGGATGGAGCCATCGCCGGCGCGGGTGAGGATGACCTGTTCGGGGCCTAGCTTGAACAGCTCGAAATCATTGAGATTGGGAATGACGCTTTCATGGGCAAGGCAATGCCAGTGGCGGAAAAAGACGCGTTGCATATCCCGTTCGAAGATCTCGGGATCGAGATAGAAAGGGCGGGTGAGACCGTGGCCCGGCCGGTGCCCGGCGATCAGCAGGTCGATGCGGTCGAGCGAGGGAGGCTCCTCGATAAGATCTGATGCGAGCATGCTGCAATCTCCTTCACAACAGACCGGAAGAACCGCGTTCCGGCGCGCGCACCTGTGAAATCACAAAAGTTTACATCCGCACCCGCTCGGCCTTCGGGTCATACATCGGCGCAAGCGATGCCTCCGCCTTGACCCGCCGGCCGGCGATTTCGATCTCGTAGCTTGAAGCCAACAGATCGGACGCGCTTTCGCCCTTGGACGGCACGTAGCCGAGGCCGATCGCGCCGCCGAGGAAATGGCCGTAATTGCCCGACGTGATCGTGCCGACGATTTTCCCGTCGCGGACCACCGCCTCGTTGTGGAAGAGCAGCGGTTCAGGGTCCGTCAGCCCGAACTGTACCAGCCGGCGATTGAGGCCGTCTTCCTTTTTGCGCAGCACCGCATTGCGCCCGATGAACTCGCCCTTGTCGGTCTTGACGGCAAAGCCGAGGCCAGCTTCCAGAACGTGGTCCTCGTCGGTGATATCATGGCCGAAATGGCGGAATGCCTTTTCGATGCGGCAACTGTCGAGCGTATGAAGGCCGCAGAGTTTCAGGCCCAGATCGGAGCCAGCTTCTTCCAGCGCCTCGAAAACATGCGCCGTCTGGTCGGCGGAGACGTAGAGTTCCCAGCCGAGCTCGCCGACATAGGTCACGCGATGGGCGCGGGCGAGCCCCATGCCAATCTCGATCTCCTGCATCGTGCCGAAGGGATTGGCCGCGTTGGAGAAATCATTGGGGCTGATCTTCTCGATCAGCTCACGCGATTTCGGACCCATCAGGCAGAGAATGCTTTCGGCCGCCGTGACATCGGTGATGACGACGAATTCGTCACGCAAGTTCTTGCGGAGCCAGGCGAGGTCACGCTGCAGCGTGGCACCGGGCACGACGAGGAAAAACGCGGTTTCGGAAAGCCGGGTGACGGTGAGGTCACTTTCAATGCCACCCTTGTGGTTCAGCATCTGAGTATAGACGATGCGGCCGGCGGACACGTCCATCTGGTTGGCGCAGACACGGTTCAGAAAGGCGAGCGCATCGCGGCCCTCGACGCGGATCTTGCCGAAGGAGGTCATGTCGAACAGGCCGACGCCGGTGCGGACCGCCATATGCTCCTCTCGCTGGTTGTCGAACCAGTTCTGCCGCTGCCAGCTGTATCTGTACTCGCGTTCCTGGCCTTCCCTTGCAAACCAGTTGGCGCGTTCCCATCCGGCAACCTCGCCGAAGACTGCACCGCGGGTCTTCAGATGCTCGTGGATCGGCGAGCGGCTGATGCCGCGGGCGGTCGCCATCTGGCGATAGGGGAAATGGTCGGCATAAAGCAGGCCCAGCGTCTCGCCGACCCGCTCGCGCAGATAGGTGCGGTTCTTCTGGAACGACTGGGCGCGGCGGATATCGACCTCCCAGAGATCGAAGGGCGGCTCGCCGTCGTTCATCCATTGGGCAAGTGCCATGCCGGCGCCGCCGGACGAGACGATGCCGATCGAGTTGTAGCCGGCCGCCACCCAGTAGCCTTTGATCTCCGGTGTCTCGCCGAGATAATAGCGATCGTCGGGGGTAAAGCTTTCGGGGCCGTTGAAGAAGGTGTGGATTCCGACGGTTTCCAGCATGGGCATGCGGTTGATCGCCGCCTCCAGGATCGGCTGGAAATGGTCGAAATCCTCGGGCAACTGGTCGAAGCAGAAATCCTCGCGGATTTTCTCGCCCATCGGCGGCCAGGGTTTTGCTTTCGGTTCGAAGGCGCCGACCAGCATCTTGCCGGCATCCTCCTTGTAATAGGTGCATTCGTCCGGCACGCGCAGGACAGGCAGTTGTTTCAGGCCGGCGATCGGCTCGGTGACGATGTAGAAATGCTCGCAGGCGTGCAGCGGCACGGTCACGCCGGATTGAGCCGCCAGATCGCGGCCCCACATGCCGGCGCAGTTGACGACGTTTTCCGTCTCGATGACATATCGCTCGCCGTTCTGCTCGCAGGCGACGCCGGTGACCCGGCCGTTCTTCGTCAATACCTCGGTGACCTTGACGCCCTCGATAACGGTCGCGCCATTCTGCCGGGCGCCTTTTGCGAGCGCCATGGCGATATTGGCCGGATCGCACTGGCCGTCGAGCGGCAGATGCACGGCCGCCTTGACGTCTCCGATATTGAGGTGTGGATACATGGCCTTCGCCTCGTCCGGCGAAATCTCCCGGACATCGACATTGAAGGCGCGGGCGAGTGAGGCTTGGCGGTAGATCTCCTCTTTGCGCTCGTCGGTCAGCGCTACGGTCATCGAGCCGTTCTGCTTCATGCCTGTGCCGATGCCGGTTTCGGCCTCCAGCTTGACGTAGAGATCGGCGGAGTATTTGGCCAGCCGCGTCATGTTCTGGCTGGCGCGCAACTGGCCGATCAGCCCGGCAGCATGCCAGGTCGTGCCGGAAGTCAGCTGCTTCCGTTCGAGCAGCACGACATCGGTCCAGCCTAGTTTCGCCAGATGATAGGCGACCGAACAGCCAGAGACGCCGCCGCCGATGATGACCGCCCGGGCCTTGGCCGGGATCTGTTTCGGAGCATTGAGGGTGCTCATGCGCGGATCCTCTCATTGCTCGGATCCCAGAGCGGTCCGTCGGGTTGGACTACGGCCTTGAACCGGTCGCCGAAGATTTCGACTTCGAGCTCCGTGCCCGGCTCGGTGAGGTCGGCACGCAGCATGCCCAAGGCCAGCGATTTTCCGACACGATAACCCCAGTTGCCGGAGGTCGTTTCGCCCACCACCTGGCCGCCATGCCAGAGCGTGGACATATAGGGCGCATCGCAATCGCCGGCCTCGACGGTCAGCGTCACGAAGCGTTTCGAAACGCCCTGCTGTTTTTCGGCCGCAAGCGCCGACTTGCCCTTGAAGTCTGGCTTGGTCCAGTCGACAAAGCGCTCCAGCCCGCCCTGCAGCACGGTGTAATCGGTGGAAAGATCACCCTTCCAGGCGCGATAACCCTTCTCTATGCGCAGGCAGTCGAGTGCTTCCATGCCAAAGGGTTTGAGGTCATGGCTCTGGCCGGCATTCCAGACTGCGTCGAAGATTGGGGCGGTATCGTCGAGTTTCGTGTGGATTTCCCAACCGAGTTCCCCGGCGAAGGAGACGCGGACCAGCTGGCACCAGCGGCCCGCGATCTGGCAGGACTGATGGGTGAGCCAGCCTTTCGACAGGTCGGCATCGGTGATCTCGGCGAGAATGTCGCGGCTCTTCGGACCCGTCAGGATCTGGCAGGAGAAATCGTCAGTTACGTCGTCGATCGCAAACGCGGCATCGGTAGGTAGGTGTTTCTTCAGCCAGTCGAGATCGTGCCACTGGGCGGTGGCGGCCGTGATCAGGAAGAAGAAATCCTCGTCCAGCATCATCACCGACATTTCGGTGACGATGCGGCCCTTGTCGTCGGCGAAATAGGCAAGTCCGATACGGCCGGGTTTCGGCACCTTGCCGGTGATCAATGAGAAAAGCCAATCGGTGGCACCCGGCCCCTTCACCCGGTAGCGAGAGAAGCCCGGGAGGTCGAGAATGCCGGCGGCATCTCGGACGGCGAGACATTCTTCCTCTATGCGCGGCGACCATGGACCTTGCCGGCTCCAGGTCTGACTTGCTCCCTCGGATATGTCGTCGCCCGGTTTGGCGTACCACATGGCACGCTCCCAGCCGTTGTAAGGCTTGAACTGCGCGCCCAGCGCTGCAATCCGGTCGTGGATCGGCGAATGCTTCATGCCGCGCCCGGCTGGCCAGTAATGTTTCGGGAAATGCGTCGCATATTCGTGGCCATAGATTTCCATGCCCTTGTCGACGCAATACGTCTCGTTCGAAGCAAAGCTCGTGTAGCGGCGCGGGTCACAGCTCCACATGTCCCATTCGGTCTCGCCTTCGATTACCCATTCCGCCAGAACCTTGCCGGCGCCGCCGGCCTGGCAGATGCCGAAGGTGAAGACGCAGGCTTCGAAGGCGTTCGGCACGCCGGGCATCGGACCAATCAGCGGATTGCCATCCGGCGCGTAGGGGATAGGGCCGTTGATCATCTTCGACAGACCGGCCGTGCCAAGGATCGGCACCCGCTCGATCGCATCGTTCAGATACCATTCCAGCCTGTCGAGATCATCGGGGAACAGCTGGAAGGAAAAGTCGTCCGGCATCGGATCGTCGGGCGTCGCCCAGTGGGCGCGACAGTTCTTCTCGTAGGGGCCGAGATTCATGCCGTATTTTTCCTGGCGGAGATAATAGGAGCTATCCACATCGCGCAGCAGCGGCAGCTTGTGGCCGGCTTCCTTCGACCATGCCGCCAGTTCAGGGATCTCGTCGAACAGGATATACTGGTGGCTCATCACCATCATCGGCACGTCGCGGCCAAAGAGCCTTCCTACTTCGCGTGCATAATAACCGGCGGCGTTGACCACGTATTCGCAGGCGATTTCGCCCTTCGGCGTGGAAAGGATCCATTCGCCTTTTTCCCGGCGCGCCGCCGTGACGGGACAGAAACGGACGACTTTCGCGCCCATGTCGCGGGCGCCCTTGGCCAGCGCCTGGGTGAGCTGCGCCGGGTCGATATCACCGTCATAGGGATCGTAGAGCGCACCGGTCAGGTCATGGGTTTCGAGGAAGGGATATTTCCACCTCATCTCGTCGGGCGAGAGGATGTCGAGATCCATGCCCTGATAGCGCCCCATGCCGACGACGCGCTTGAATTCGCGCAGGCGCTCTTGGGAATGGCCGAGCCGGATCGAGCCCGTGACATGGTAGTTCATCGGGTAGTCGACCAGCGCGCCCAGCTCGCGATAGAGCGAGGCGGAATAGCGCTGCATATTCATGATAGACCAGGAGGACGAGAAGGTCGGCACGTTGCCGGCGGCGTGCCAGGTGGAGCCGGCGGTCAGCTCGTTCTTCTCCAGAAGCACGCAATCGGTCCAGCCGGCCTTTGCAAGATGGTAGAGCGACGAGGCCCCCACCGCTCCGCCGCCGATGATCACCACGCGCGCCCGTTCCGGCAATTCCGCCATGCTTCCGATCCCCTTGTTTTGCGTGAGATTTGCAGGGGATTTGACGTTCATCAAGCGCGAAGAAACGGCTTTATTGATCGAAGAATTCGATTAGATTTGAGCGGCATTCGGCGGGAGGGTTTGGCGTGCAGATCGAACTGATCGAGACCTTTCTGGATCTGATGGAAACCCGCAGCTTCAACCGTACGGCCGAGCGGCTGAACCTGACCCAGTCGAGCATCTCGCATCGGGTCAACGCGTTGGAAGCGGATCTCAATCGCAAGCTCTTCGTGCGCGGCAAGGGCGGCACGGTCCCGACAGCAGCCGCACTGCGCTTCTTCGACCATGCGAAGGCTCTGCAGCAGAACTGGCATGAGGCGCTGAGGGCGGTCGAGTCGGCTGGGACATACGAGCGGTCGATGCGCATCGGCATGCAGCATGATGTAGCGGAATTGATCGCGGGGCCGTTCCTGAAGGTGGTGCGGGCCGAAATGCCGGGCACGTCAATCTACCTCGAGGCCGACTATTCCATCCAGATGAACCGCGATCTCGGCGCCGGCGACCTCGATCTCGCCGTGCTCTACACGCCGCATCATCTGCCGGACCTGCATTATGAACGGCTCGGGGATATCGCCTACACACTCGTCAGCACGAAGACGCGCGTTGCTTCCGAATTGCAACTCACGGACTACATATACTCGAACTATTCACCTGCATTCGATCGGGCTCATCGCGTCGCCATGCCGGACTTCGTCGCGGCCCCCCTCATGACGGGCCGCAACCAGATGGTTTGCGATGTGCTCAAAAGCATGGGTGGATCGGCCTACGTCCTGAAGTCCAGCGCCTTGACATTGGCAAGGTCAGATACGGCCCATCAGGTCGCCGGCTCGACGGATATTCTCCAGACCGTCTATGTCGCCACCAATGTCCGCTCGAAGCACAGCCATCAGCATCGGCGGCTCGCGCAGATCCTCCTCGAACTCATCCCGGAAATATAACCAGGAGAGCCGGATACAATCATCCGTATACTTGCCTGTTGTTACAGGTAAAAAATCATACCGACTGAAATCGTTGATCTTTTTTATTTTTAATCGGCCATTTCGTCGTAGTAAAACTGATTCACCTAAGCATGAAGCTGTATTAGCATGGATATGCGAAATGATTCGCTAATAACGCTAATGACTAGCGAGGCTGAAATTGAACGCGCAGCAGCATTCACTCAATGATAGCAGCTCCGTTGAACATTGGGCGATGAATCGCGCCCATCAGATCGTGGTGCATCACGGCATGCGCCTTGTCGAAGCCGCTCAAAGCCTGGATCGCAAACAGACCAGCGCCAATACCTACGCTCTTCGCAAGGCGATCATGGATTGTCTGCTCGAAGCGATGAAAGACGGCCCCAACCACCCCATGCCGGCAGAGTAATGGGCATCACCGAAAGTTGAACAGCCGGCTGTGGGCAGTGCTCGTCGCCGTTTATTCCTGTGTTACAGTTTGGTCATCGACACTGCAGTGAGTGGATTGCCCATGCTTACAGCACTTGCATTGTTTCTCGGCCTGTCTGCGTCCGGCACGGTGATGGCACAGAGCGGACATGAGGTGGATGTCGAGCTGGTGCTCGCGGTCGATACGTCCCGCTCCATGGATTATGAAGAAGCCCGCATCCAGCGCGAAGGTTATGTCGCGGCGCTGAAGCACAAGGAATTCATCGACGCGGTGAAGACCGGGCTGACTGGACGCATCGCCATAAGCTATTTCGAGTGGGCGGGCGACGTGGTGCAGGGTTCGGTGATCGACTGGCAGGTCATCGAGAACGAGCAGGATGCGATTGCCTTTGCCGGTCGGCTCGAAGCGCGCCCTGTAGAAATGCAGCGCCGTACTTCCATTTCGGCAGCGATCGCGCAGGGCGCGACCATGATCGTCTCCAACAGCTATCAGGGCATGCGCCAGGTGATAGACGTGTCGGGCGACGGACCGAACAATTCCGGCAATCCGGTTGTGCCTGCACGCGACAGGGCCGTAGAGGCGGGTATCATCATCAATGGCCTGGCGATCATGCTGAGGCCGTCGGGAACGCCCAGCGGACTTGATCAGTATTACGGCGATTGCGTTGTCGGCGGTCCCGGCTCCTTCGTTCTTCCGGTCCACGATATCGAGGATTTCGGCGTTGCCGTGCGCCGCAAGCTCGTGATGGAAGTCAGCGGCATTCAGCCCCAGCCGACCGTGCGCCGCATCGCCAGCAAGCCGGTGCAGACCGATTGCATGGTCGGCGAGAAGCAATGGCAGGACATGTTCGACCGTTAAGGCAGGCAGACGTTACAAGGACTGCGTCCACTCACGCACCTTCGCTGCCATGCCGCGCAGGTGGTCGGCGGCGGTGAACCCGGATACCGACTTGCGCGGCTTGAGGTCATGATCGCCATCTTCCAGCCAGTGGATCTCGATCGACGGCGAAAGGTCGTAGGCCGGCACTTGCTCCCGGGTCCCGAAGGGATCACGCGTCCCCTGAACGATCAGCGTCGGCGTCTTCAAGTTCTTCAGATGTGCTGTTCGCAGCTGCTGCGGCTTGTCCGGCGGGTGAAATGGGTAGCCGAGGCACAGGAGACCGGAGAGCTTGCCGGCGTCATGGAAGCGATCGGCGACCATGCTGGCAACCCGGCCGCCCATCGATTTGCCGCCTATGATCAGCTTCCCTGAGATCGGGGCCGATGACACCGCCTGCTCGTATTGCGGCATAAGCAGTTCGGCTTTCGGCGGTGGCTTTCGCCCGCCCGACCGGCGGGTAGCCATATAGTCAAACTCGAAGCGGACGACACGCAGTCCTTCAGCGGCCAGGACTGCGGCGGAGGCGCTCATTGCAGCGGAATCCATCGGCGCCCCTGCGCCGTGGGCGAGAAGGATGGTGATAGCGGCATCATCAGGCCCTGTTGTCAGGAAATCCACCTCTTCCGGCTCCTCTCCGCCTGTCAGCCCAGTCTTCCATACGCTTAGTCTTCTGTACGCTCAGCCATTCTGGCCGTCAGTCGGCGGAACCCTATGTGATTGATCACGCCTCAGCAATCGGAGCAGAGGCACAGGAGTGCGACCAAGTGGCCAAAGCGGCAGAGCCAGTAGCCAAAGCGCCCGCGTCGAAGCCGCCTGCTGAGGAATTGCGGAGCTTCCTGATCGGGCTCGGGCGCGGCGCGGCCGGCGCGCTTCTCTTTGCCGTGCCCATGCTGATGACGATGGAGCTCTGGGAACTCGGCGACTATACCGAGCGCAGCCGGTTATTGGTCATGCTGTTTCTCAACATTCCGCTGCTTTTCTTCCTCGCGCATCAGATCGGTTTCGAGCGGACATTCACCTGGCGCCAGGCTGCACGGGATGCGACGATCGCATTCGGCCTCGGGATCCTGATCAGCGCGGTTATGCTTGCCATGATGGGCATATTGAAGCCCGAGACGTCGTTCACAAGCATCATCGGCCGGATAGCGATCCAATCGGTTCCTGCCAGCATAGGCGCGCTTCTTGGACGCTCTCAGCTTGGCGGAGGCGCGAGGCAAAATGAGCCTGACGAGGGAGCTGTGCCCGATCATCTGTCGCCGAATTTCGCGCGCGAACTCTTTCTGATGGGCGTTGGCGCGCTATTCCTCAATCTCAACGTCGCCCCGACCGAAGAGGTCATCCTGATCTCCTACAAGATGACACCGTGGCATGCGCTTGCAACAATCCTGGTTTCGATCGCCATCATGCATGCCTTCGTCTACGCGGTTTCGTTTCGCGGAACCCATCAGATCCCGGAGGGCGAACCGCGCTGGCATGCCCTCTTCCGCTTCACTCTGCCGGGTTATGTCATCACCATGCTGATCAGCCTTTACGTCCTGTGGATCTTCGGGCGTCTGGACGACACGGCAGCGTCGCAGATCCTGATGTCGGCGATCGTGCTCTCCTTCCCCGGTGCAATCGGCGCGGCCTCGGCCCGATTGATTCTGTAAAGGCGCGAATGAATGGCACGTCCACAGAAAACCCGCTCTCGAAATGCACCGGTGTCAAAGCCTGCCGGAAAAGGCACTGCAAGTACTGTCGAATGGGTAACGGGGCTCATATCGGCATTCATTGTCCTGGTGATGATCTGCTGGGTGGCCTGGGAAGCGCTGACCGAAGTCGAGGCCCCGCCCGCCTTTGCCGTGACTGTTCGCGAGCGGCAAGCGGTCGAAGGCGGCTATCGCGTCACATTCGACATTGCCAACGCGTCGTCCCAGACCGCAGCGACGGTAGTGGTCCGTGGAGAAATCGTCGACGGCGATACGACCGTCGAGGATGCCGACATCACCTTCGACTACGTGCCGGGCCAGTCAAAGGCATCAGGCTCCATATTCTTCTCCCAGGATCCAGGCTCGCGGCCGATCAGGCTGAGGGCAGTCGGCTATACCGAGCCATGAGGCTGGCCCGAAGACGCCGAAACCCCGAATATACAACCCATAATACACATGCCAGCGGAGCAAATATCTTCCGGCAACACTCAGATAAGGAATCACGACGTACGCGTGCAGACCGGTTTCGCATGTAGCCGTTTTGAATGCGGTTGAAATCTACCCGAGAGCGACCTTCTCCACGCTGGCCGGCGTTGTTGATTGAATCTCTCGGAGGGTATGATGAAACAGTTTTTTAACATCGGCTTGGCTCTCGGCTTTTCCCTTTTGGCTGCGTCAGCGGCGCAAGCGGAAATCAAGATCGGCGTCGCGGGGCCAATCACTGGCTCCAACGCGGCGGTCGGTGAGCAGTTTCGCCAGGGCGCTGAACGGGCGGCCGCACATATAAACGCAGCCGGCGGCATCGGCGGCGAAAAGGTTTCCCTGGTTTACGGCGATGATGCGTCCGATCCCAAACAGGGCGTGTCGGTCGCCAATCGGTTCGTCGCAGATGGCGTCCAGTTTGTGATCGGCCACTACAACTCCGGCGTGTCCATTCCTGCCTCGGAAGTCTATTCTGAAAACGGCATCCTGCAGATCACGCCCGGCTCCACCAATCCGACCTTTACGGAGCGGAACCTCTGGAACACTTTTCGCGTCTGCGGACGAGACGACCAGCAGGGAGCAGTCGCGGCGAGATACCTCGCGGAGCATTTCAAGAACAAGCAGATCGCCGTTCTCGACGACAAGACAGCTTATGGCGTTGGCATATCCAATGAGGTGAAGAAGGGACTGGCGGCAGCCGGCATCAAGATTGCGGCCAGCGACAGCATTTCGGTCGGAGACAAGGATTATTCCACGCTCATCGCCAAGCTCAAGGAAGCCAAGGTGAGCGTCATCTACTTCGGCGGCCTCTATACTGAGGCGGGGCTTATCATCCGCCAGACTGCCGATCAGGGTCTGAAGGCCGTGTTGATGGCCGGAGACGGCATCACGTCAGCCGAATACGGCCAGATCGCAGGCGATGCTGCGCAGGGAACCCTTATGACCTTCGCGCCCGATCCGCGAGTGGCGCCGGGTGCCAAGGCGGTGGTCAATGAATTCCGCAAGAATGGTTTCGAGCCGGAAACCTATACACTCTACGCCTTCGCGGCGCTGGAGATCGTCAAAGCGGGGGTTGAGAATGCCGGCTCCTCCGATCCGGAAGCCGTCGCGGAGGCTCTTCATTCGGGCAAGCCCATCAAGACAGTGCTGGGAGAAATCGCTTTCGACGAAAAAGGCGATCGCCGGGACGAGGATTATACCATGTACGTGTGGAAGAAGGGCAAGGATGGCAAGCTCGACTATTCCATGCTGAAGGATTGATCACACCTGAAGATGCGGGTCTGGATATTCAGGCCCGCATCCGGCTGGGAAACCTGCCTCCGATCGCCAACCCAATCGGAGGCGAACTTACTGCGGACAGGATGAATTCTCCTGATCAAAAATTACGGTCGCAGCAGGCGTGGTCGTCCGTTCTCAAAGGTCTGTTTCCCGTCCTTCCAGCCTCTGACAGCTTTCCCGACGGTTCGGACAGCGTCCACCGGGCCTTCGCAATCGAGAAGCACGATGTCAGCGGGTGCGCCGGTGGCGAGCCCGTGTGGCTGCCTCATCAAGGCCGCCGCCCTTGCCCCCACCATCCCGAAGACTGCCTCAATGTCCTCTCGTCTCGATAGCTGGGCGACGTTGGCATAGAGGTTCGCCATTCGCATCAGCGAAACATCACCAAAGGGCGTGAACGGGTTGAGCACATTATTGGTCGCGACGGATGTCGTTACGCCATGGCGTGCGAGGAGATGGGCCGGCGCCAAGCCGCGAGGCACCAGCCGGTCGGCGTCTCGCCCTGTCAGAAACAGGTCGGTTACGGGAAGCACAGTCAACGCTACGCCGGCGTTTCCCAGAAGGGACGCAATTTCCAGGACCCGTTCCGGCGCCATCGCCGAAAGATTGGTGACATGGCCGATCGAGACGCGCCCCTGATAGCCTCGAGCGACCGTCTCATCGATCACCGCAGGAAGGCTGGTGTGATCCGGATCGAGATCGAAATCCAGATGGAAGTCGACGGCGGTGCCGTGGACTTGAGCAAGATCGAAGACCTGCCTCACGTGAGCAACTGGATCGCGATCCGTGTAGGGGCAGCCACCGATGAGATCCGCACCGTCACGAAGCGCGGCCTGCAGCAGCGCCAGGGTATCAGGCTCTCCGGTCAGCCCCTCCTGGGCGAAGGCACAAATCTCGATGTCGATCGCGAAGGCATAATCGCGACGGATGCGCTTTATTGCTTCAAAGGAGCGCAAGCCCGCACGCGGATCGACCTCGACGAAGGTCCGCATCCTGTTGGTGCCTGAGACGATTGCCTTTTCCACGACCCGGGCTGCACGCCGGTAAACATCTTCCTCGTCAAAACCTTCCTTGGCCCGGGATGTTTCCCTCACCGCTTCGGCAAGCGTTCCCTCGCATATCGTGCAGCGATCGAGAATGCAGGCCTTGTCGAGATGAATATGGCTGTCGACGAAACCCGCGAAGGCAAACAGCCCTTCGCCGTCGTGTTCCGTAATGGCCTCGCATTTGAGCTGCGGCCCGATCGCTGAAATCTTGCCTGCCTCGATCGCGATGTCGAACGCCGGCCCATTCTCGGCAATCAGTACATTGCGGATCAGGAGGTCCGCTTTTCTCATTGTCATTCGCCATGCCCAAATCGCGCCACTTGCCGCCAGACTAGGACGGGACTTCGCGCCATCTCAATAGGGCAGGCCGACATAGTTTTCGGCAAAAGCCGTCGAGGCGGCCTTCGAGGAGACGAGATAGTCGAGCTCAGCATTCTGGATCTTGGCCGCAAACTCTCCCTCATCGGGAAAGCGGTGCATCATCATCGTCATCGACCAGGAAAACCGGACTGCACGCCAGACCCGCTGCAGGGCTCTTTCGGAATAGGCATCCAGCGCGGCATCGTCGGCTCCGGCATAGTGAAGCCGCAGCGCCTCGAAGAGATAGTGGACATCGCTCGCGGCAAGATTCAGGCCCTTGGCACCGGTCGGCGGCACGATATGCGCGGCGTCGCCGACAAGAAACAACCGCCCGAAGCGCATCGGCTCGGCGACGAAGGACCGTAGCGGAGCCACGGATTTCTCAAAAGAGGGTCCGATTGTCAGACGATCGGCGTGTTCCTGCGGCAAGCGGCGGCGCAACTCGTCATAAAATCGAGCGTCCGACCAATCCTCTATCCTCTCATCCGAACGGCACTGGATATAATAGCGGCTGCGCGTCGCCGAGCGCATGGAGCAAAGCGCGAAGCCGCGCTCATGTCGGGCGTAGATCAGCTCGCTGTTGAGCGGAGGGATGTCAGCGAGGATGCCCAGCCAGCCGAAGGGGTACACCCGTTCGAAGGTCCGGATCGCCTTCGCCGGCACGCTGCTGCGGCTCGCACCGTGATATCCGTCGCAGCCCGCAATGAAGTCGGCATCGATGCGATGTTCGATGCCCTCCTTCTCAAAGGTAATGTATGACGAACCACGATCGATATTGTGGATTGAGACGTTTTCGACTTCATAGATGGTCGTCAGGCCGGCCGCCTCGCGGGCATCCACCAGATCATGCGTCACTTCCGTCTGGCCGTAGACGGTGACGGTCTTTCCCGTCAGGCTCTGCAGGTCAATGCGATGGCTGTGGCCGTCAAAGGCGAGCAGGACACCGTCATGACGCATGCCCTCAAGATGCAACCTGCCCCCTACGCCGGCCTGATCGAGAAGATCGACCGTCCCCTGTTCGAGGACGCCGGCGCGCACACGTGCAAGAACATGCCGTTTGCTGGCACGCTCTATGATGATCGTCTCGATGCCGGCCTTAGCCAGCAACTGACCAAGCAGCAGGCCGGATGGCCCCGACCCGATAATTGCGACCTGAATTCGCATCGTCTCCTCCCAATGCATCGGTATCGTAGACTGATCCGGGTGCTGGTGCGCAAGAGGGAGGAGCGAACATTTCCCGGTTGAGATACTTTCCGGACAGTCGATGGCGACAAGACGATTTCATTCCCGTTCGCGACAATGGTCGCCGCGCAAGAGCTGTGAACCGTGATGAGTGGCACACATGAATGTCACACTATCCCGCAGACGGTGACAATTCGTGTTCCGACAATTTTGGATCATTCTTCCGCCAAATGCGTTAGCCATCGCTGAGTTCCCAAGCCGTGTTCCACGGATTGGTAATAAGACTACAAGGAGTACAGGGATGAAAAAGACAATCGCCGCGGCTATCGCCGCTCTTCCGGTCGCATTCGTTGCAACGGCAGCATCTTCCGCAGACGTTATCGGCCCGCGTGACCCCGTGCCGACCTATCAGGAGTCCGACCAGCGCGGCGGTGTCCGGATCGGTTATCTCGATTGCACCATTGGTGGAGGCGTAGGTTACGTTATCGGCTCCGCAAAGGAAGCCGATTGCGTGTTCAAGTCGACCATGGGCAGCGAGCCGCTGGACCATTACACCGGCGTCGTTCGCAAGATGGGCGTCGACCTCGGCTTCACCACCCGCAGCCGTCTGATCTGGGCCGTCTTCGCTCCGACCGCAGGTTATCACCACGGCTCGCTCGGCGGCCTCTACCAGGGTGCTACCGCTGAAGCCACGGTCGGCGTGGGCGTCGGCACCAACATTCTGGTTGGTGGCACGTCCGGTTCGATCCACCTGCAGACCGTCAGCGTGACCGGCCAGCTTGGCCTCAACCTGGCAGCGACTGGCACTTCCGTGACGCTTACCCCGGCCGACGGCACGATGTAATCCATCGATCGACCTGCCCCCGACATCAATCCGGGGCAGGTCGAAACACTGCGGGCGCCGAGATCCGGCATGATGCTGACCGGCCTCGGCCGCCCTTGCAGACATGGCCTGTGATCCATACCTTATGGTCTGAAAAACATTCGACCATTCCAGGAAATCCTACCTGGTCCGCATTCAGGATTTGCACCATGGATCTCGAGAAAATCATGCGGTCCGTCGTGGCCGTTCGCGCCTCCGTTCCGGAAAAGGCTTTTACAGCCGGTACGCTCGGCATGCGCCGTGAAGGCAGCGGCGTGGTCATCCGCGAAAACGGGCTGGTGCTGACTATCGGTTACCTGATCACCGAGGCAGATGAAGTCTGGCTGACGCGCCATGACGGCCGTGTTGTGCCAGCCCATGCGCTCGCTTATGACCAGGAAAGCGGCTTCGGCCTCGTCCAGGCACTCGCCCCGCTTGAATTGCCGGCACTGCCGATCGGCGATTCCGACAAGGCCTCAGTTGAAGACGACATCATCTTTGCCGATGGCGAGGGCCAATATGTTCGCGGCAGTATCGTCGCCAAACAGGAATTTGCCGGCTATTGGGAATATCTGCTCGATGAAGCGATCTTCATCGCGCCCGCCCATCCTTCCTGGGGTGGTGCGGCACTGATCGACGGCGACGGAAAACTGGTTGGCCTGGGCTCGCTGCGGCTGCAGATGAGCAAAGGTGGTGAAATCGCCGACATCAACATGGCGGTACCGATCAACCTGTTGCGTCCGATCCTGGACGACGTGCTGAACCAGGGCGCGATCAGCAGGCCGCCGCGTCCGTGGCTCGGCGCATTTTCCGCGGAAACCAACGGCGAAGTCGTGGTGATGAGCGTGACGGAAGACGGTCCGGCTGCCAAGGCCGGCCTGCGTCGCGGCGACGTGATCTCGGAAATCCGCGACGGCGAAGTCGACGGGCTGGCCGACTTCTACCGCAAGGTCTGGGAAAGCGGTTCTCCCGGCGCAGAAATTCCCATGCGCATCCTGCGCGACGGACGCGAAGCCTGGCTGAGGATCAAATCGGCCGATCGCAACGATTTTCTGATCAAGCCCCAGCTGCAATAGCCGGCTAGAGCGTTTCCGCTTTTCTCCGAAACGCGAAATCGCTCTAATCCCTTGATCTTACGCAGTTCCCGACGCAAAACCGCTACGCACTTTTGCTGGAACTGCTCTAGCGGATCAGGATCGCCCGGAAGTCATTGACATTGGTTCCGGTCGGTCCCGTCTCGAACAGGTCGCCGATGGCGGCAAAGCCGGAGTAGCTGTCATTGCGCTCCAGCAACGTCCTGCCATCGAGGCCTGCGCCGAGGAAGCGCTGCGCTGTCGTCCCGTCGACGAAGGCACCGGCATTGTCTTCCGATCCATCGATGCCGTCCGTGTCCGCAGCAAGTGCCGCGACCGGCGTGCCGCCTATCGCAAGGGCCAGGGAAAGGGCGAATTCGCCGTTGCGACCGCCCCTGCCACCCTTCGAGCGCAGGGTGACAGTTGTCTCGCCGCCGGACAAAAGCACGGCAGGCTTCCGGAACGGCCGGTCCTTCAAGGCAACTTCCCGGGCAAGTGCGGCATGGACAAGTGCGACGTCGCGGGCCTCGCCCTCGACGGAATCGGACAGGATATGCGCTTCGATGCCTTGCATGCGAGCAAGCTCCGCTGCCGCCTCCAGTGAAACGCCGGCAGAGGCGATGACATGATATTCGTTGCGGGCAAAACGAGCATCGTCAGGCGTCGGTGCATCGGCCGCGGGTGTGTTCAGATGAGCGATGATCGCCGACGGCAGTGTCATCCGATATTGTTCGATGATCGCAAGTGCCTCCTGCCGCGTGCTTTCGTCGGGCACGGTTGGACCGGAAGCGACGAAGGCAGGGTTGTCGCCGGGAATATCCGAGACGATCAGGCTGACGATCCGCGCCCTGGTCGCTGCCGCCAGCCGTCCGCCCTTGATGGTCGAGACATGCTTGCGCACCACGTTCATGGCCGAGATGGGCGCACCGGAGGCGAGCAGCGCTTCGTTGAGCGCGATCTCGTCCTGCAACGTCAATCCTTCGGGCGGAGAGGGGAGGAGTGCCGAACCGCCACCGCAGATCAGGGCGATGACCAGATCATCTTCCGAAAGACCCGAAACCGCATCCATCAGCCGGCGGCTGGCAACAAGCCCGGCCTCGTCCGGCACAGGGTGGGCAGCCTCGATGATTTCAATCGTCTTGGTCTCGCATCCATAGCCGTAGCGGGTGACCACAATGCCGCTCAATGCCGGACCGCTCCAGACTGTTTCCAGCGCGGCTGCCATTTGCGCAGCACCCTTGCCGGCACCGATAACCACGGTCCGACCATTCTCCGGTGGTTGCGGCAAGTGTTTGCGGATGCCCGTCAGGGGGTCGGCAGCCTTGACGGCGGCATCGAACAGCGATGTCAGCAGTTGGCGGTCATTCACAAGTCCACTCCCTCTACTCTCGACCTTCGTTCTGATCACGCAAGCTCGCACGCGTCAATGAGTCGGCACCATCGCAGTAACGAGCCGTCGCTATCGCTCCGCTGCAAACCGAATAGCCGGGATGCGAGCAGGCATATGTGGCGGGACGCTATGTCTGCTACCATCGTCATGAAGGCAACATTCCATAACCTGGCAGTTATCCATCTCTCCGCATTTATCATTTTACCATGCATGGAAGCAGTGTCATGGTTGCCTCGGGAGGATCGCATGCACTTTGCCACCATCACTGGCATTGCCAACCACTGCGACGTCCGGCTCATCGATGCCGGCGGCGAAATGGATGCGCCCGTTTTCGTTTTCATCAATTCATTCGGCACGGACTTCCAGATGCGGAAACACGTGCGCAGCAAGCTTTCAGATAAGCTCGCCACACTCCTCCATGACAAACGCGGCCATGGCCTGTCGGTCGGGCATGAACGCGACCATTCCGTTTGACATGCGAGCCCACAAGTTTGACATCGTGTCGCGAGGGCGACGTTCCACCCTGTTCGAGACCCCGCGGGAGAGAAACTGACGTGGCGCGGATCGAGCACGAGGCACGCCCGCAGACCTTGATTGGCATGCGGGAAGGCGACACGGTGCAGTTCGACATCCACCTGCAGGGAAAGCGGGAAACCGTCTTCTTCGACATCTGATATGGCAAGAGGAGTTGCATGAGCATCGCGGCCTTCGATCATCCATTTCTTTCCGGCCTCGTCGGTGACGACGAGATCGCGGCACTGTTCGGAGCGGAGGCGGATATCGCGGCGATGCTATCCTTCGAAGCGGCTCTTGCTGAGGCCTCAGCCGCGCACGGGCTCATCCCACACGGCGCGGCGCGGCAGATCGCAGAAGTATGCAGGCGGATAAGGCCTGACATCGACAGGCTTCGACTTGCCACCGCGCGGGATGGCGTGGTTGTGCCGGAACTCGTCAGGCAGTTGCGTGATGCAGTGAGTGGCGAAGCAGCAACCCATGTCCATTTCGGCGCCACCAGCCAGGATGTAATCGACACATCGCTGATGATCCGCCTGAAGCGAGCTTCCGTACTGTTCGAAAGCCGGCTTCTGGCGCTTATCGATGGTCTTGATGTGCTGGCGGCGCGCTTTGGCGATGCCGCCTTGATGGGCAAGACAAGGATGCAGCCCGCGCTGCCGATCACCACCGGCGAGCGCATCGGGATCTGGCGCGATCCGCTCGCTCGCCATCACGCGCGGCTGCAATCTCTTCTGGGATCCCACTTCGTCATACAGTTGGGCGGAGCAGTGGGAACGCTCGAAAAATTCGGCGACAAGGCGGGCGATGTTCGGTGCGATATGGCGGCGGTCTTGCAGCTCGCCGATGCCCCTCAGTTCCACAGCCAGCGCGACCGGATCGTCGAGATTGCCAACGTCCTGGCGATGATCACCGGCTCGCTCGGCAAATTCGGGCAGGATGTGGCGTTGATGGCGCAGGCAGGATCCGAGATTTCACTGTCTGGCGGCGGGGGATCTTCGGCCATGGCGCACAAGCAGAACCCCGTCGCTGCGGAAGTCCTCGTCGGGCTTGCCCGATTCAACGCAGTCCAGGCGGGCGGCATGCAGCATGCGATGATCCATGAGCAGGAGCGGTCGGGGGCAGCCTGGGCGCTGGAATGGCTGATCCTGCCGCAGATGGTGATGACCACCGGCGCCGCACTCAGGCTGGCTCACGAACTTATCGACAATATCCGTCGTGTGGGGAAAAGCGAGGAGGACGCTTGACTTGCACGCAATGCAGCAAGCGATAAAGCCTGCTGCGAGATGGACGGATGCTCGGCAGGCGATGACGAATGTGTCATTGTGGCGGGTATGAAGAAGGCAGGATGATCGGCTTCAGGGAGGACATGATGAAGAGCCTGTTTTTGACCACTGTCGCATGTGCCATGCTTGGCACGGCGGCATTTGCGGATACGATAAAGGTGGGTGTGATCGGGCCGTTTTCCGGTCCGTTCGCACTTCAGGGCAAGAACTTCAAGGCCGGGATCGATGCCTGGCTCGCGGTGAACGGGAACAAGGTCGGTGATGACGAGATCGAGATCGTCTATCGCGACATACCGGCCGCGGATCCGGCAAAATCCAAGGCGCTGGCGCAGGAACTGGTGGTGCGCGAGAAGGTCCAGTATCTCGCGGGCTTCTATTTCACGCCCGACGCGATGGCCGCGACGCCTCTGCTGCAGCAGGGCAATGTACCGATGGTGGTGATGAATGCCGCCACGTCGGCGATCGTCACCACCAGCCCCTATGTCGTGCGTACCTCCTTCACCACCTGGCAGACGACGACGCCCATGGCGACGGTCGCAAGGGAATCCGGCGTCAGCAAGGTGATCACCCTCGTCAGCGACTACGGTCCCGGTATCGATGCTGAAAGCGCCTTCAAGGCTGCTTTCGAAAAGGATGGCGGAAAAGTTGTCGAAGCAATCCGCATGCCGCTTTCGACGAATGACTTTTCGCCATTGATGCAGCGGGTCAAGGATTCCGGCGCGGAAGCCCTGTTCGCCTTCCTGCCGTCCGGCCCTCCGACGCTTGCCTTCGTCAAGGCCTATAACGATACCGGGCTGAAGACTGCCGGCATCAAATTTCTTGCAACCGGCGACCTGACGCAGGAATCGGATCTGCCGGCACTCGGGGAACAGGCAACCGGCCTGATGACGACCTTCCACTACGCTGTGTCTCACGATTCACCGGAAAACAAGGCGTTTGTCGAGGCGGCAAGCAAGGCGATCGGAAACCCGGCGGAGCTCTCCTTCCCGGCCGTCGGCGCCTATGACGGGATGTATGTGATCTCCAAGATGATCGAGGCGACGGGCGGCGAGCAGAATGCCGACCAGGCCGTCGAGGCAGTCAAGGGCCTGACCTGGACGAGCCCACGGGGTCCGGTCACCATCGATCCGGACAGCCGCCACATCACCCAGACGATCTACCTGCGGGAAGTGGCAAAGGACGGCGACCACTACATCAACAAGGAAGTGAAGAGCTTTGAGAAGCAGGGAGATCCCGGCCTCGCACATGTGAAGAAGTGACGACCGACGAGCACCATTAGCAATGGGCGTGCTGCCGCAGGGCGGCACGCCAAGACGGAAAGGCCGTTGAATTCATGCAGACCGTCTTGAGTGTGGCCATCGATGCCCTGGCCTATGGCATGGTGCTGTTCGTCATTTCGATCGGCCTCTCCATTACCATGGGCCTGATGCGGGTGGTGAACCTCGCCCATGGCGCGTTTGCCATGATCGGTGGTTATCTCGCTTCCTACGCGGCACGCGATCTCGGCCTTGGATATGCGGCGGCTCTGCTGATCGCGGTCATTGGAACGATCATCATCGCCATTCCGCTGGAGCGCTTTCTCTATCGGCGGATCTACGGCGCACCGGAACTGACGCAGGTTCTGATGACGATCGGCATCACTTTCTGCATCATCGGCATCGCCAATTTCGTCTTCGGCCCGACGCTGAAGACCATCCCGCTGCCGGAGACCTTGCGCGGCGCGACCGATGTAGGCTTCCGAACGATCGCCACCCACCGCATTTTCGCGATTGCGATCGGTGCCGCCATAGCCGTGCTGCTGTGGTGCCTGGTGGAAAAGACATCATATGGGATCCGGCTCAGGGCCTCGGTCGACAACTCTGCGATGGCAGCAGCGCTCGGGGTGCGGACAGAACTCGTCTATGCGGCAAGCTTTGCGATCGCCGTGGGACTTGCAGCACTTGGCGGAGCGGTCGGCGCGGAACTCCTGCCGGTAGAGCCCTATTATGCCCTGCGCTACATGGTGACCTTCCTTGTCGTCGTTTCGATCGGCGGCAGCGGCTCGATCGGCGGCGCGCTGCTGGCATCGCTGCTTCTCGGCGCGATCGATACGACTGGCCGTTACTTCGCACCCGAATACGGCGAGTTCTTCTTTTATCTGGCGGTGATCGTTATCGTTGCCGTGTTCCCCCGCGGCCTTGCCGGACGGAGGGCATGATGACGGATGTTCTGGGCCGTGATCGGCCAGCCGATTTCTGGAGCAGATTGAAAGAGAGCAGCCTTCCCGGCGCTCTTGCCATATTCGTCGTCGGGATTGCCGGCTTCTTCCTGCTGCCGGACAATCTCGCGCTGTTGACGCGGATCATCGCGATTGCTTTTCTGGTCCTGTCGCTCGATCTCGTCACAGGCTATTGCGGTGTTGCGACGCTCGGACACGCTGCCCTCTTCGGTGCGGGTGCCTACGGCGCGGGCATCGCCGCCGTACATTTCGGCGTGACGGATCCGATTGCCATGACGATTGTCGGCGGTGTCAGTGGCGCGATCGCCGGCCTCGTCTGCGGCAGCGTCATTCTGCGCGCCCACGGCCTGCCACAACTCGTGCTATCGATCGCGGTCATCCACCTCTTCCATGAAGCGGCCAACAAGGCGTCGAGCTGGACCGGCGGCAGCGATGGATTGTCCGGCATCATGCCGGACCCGCTGCTCGGCCTGTTCGAATTCGATCTCTGGGGCAAGACGGCCTATCTCTACGGTATTGGCCTGCTTCTCGTCGTCTTCGTTTTTCTGCGGATGATCGTCCATTCGCCGTTCGGCCTCATGGCGCGCGGTGTGAGGGAGGATCATGTGCGGGTCGCGGCCATGGGTGTTTCGGTCCATTCCGTGCTGCTCCGGATGTATGTTCTGTCGGGCATGGTCGCCGGCATTGGCGGTGCCCTGTCTGCCGTCGCGACACAGGTCGTCGGGCTCGACAGCCTGTCCTTCACGCTCTCTGCCCAGGCGCTTGTCATGCTCGTCGTCGGCGGAACCGGCTCCCTCTACGGCGCGCTGATCGGCACCGTGCTGTTCCTGTTTTTCGAGGATGTCGTTTCAGCCGCCAACCCCTTCCATTGGCTGGCAATCGTCGGCGCATTGCTGATCGCCGTCGTGCTGTTTGCCCCGCGCGGTCTGTACGGAACGGCGATCTCGATCATCAGGGAACGCAGGAAGAAGTCAGCCGCATGACCCCGCTTCTCGATATCCGCAGCCTGAGGAAGACATTTGGCGGTCTGAGCGTCACCAACGACGTATCGCTTTCCCTGCACCCGGGCGATCGGGTGGCCCTTATCGGGCCCAACGGTGCCGGAAAGACAACTTTCGTCAATCTGGTCACCGGCGCGTTGAAGCCGGACGGCGGGCGGGTCTCGCTCAATGGCATGGATGTCACGCGATCAAGGCCAACGGAGCGCGTGAAGCGCGGGCTCGTAAGGTCTTTCCAGGTAACCCGGCTGTTCAAGGATATGACGCCCGAGGAGCATATTGCTTGCGCGGTACTTCAGCGAATGGGCAAAGCAGGGCGGATGTTGGGGCGCCACGGCCGGATGACGGATGTGATGACCGAAGTGGGAGACATTCTCGACTTCCTGCAATTGAGCGGGATCGCCAACGTCAGGGTCCGCGAGATCGCCTACGGGCAGCAACGCCTGCTGGAGCTCGCCATAGCGCTGGCGCTGCGACCACGGGTCCTGCTTCTCGACGAACCGGCGGCGGGTATTCCGCACGCCCAAACGGGCCTTATCGAAAAGGCATTGGAACGGCTGCCGGCCGATCTCGCGGTTTTGATGATCGACCATGACATGGATCTTGTCTTCCGCTTTGCCAAAAGGGTCATCGTGCTTGCGGCCGGGAGCGTCATCTTCGACGGATCACCCCAGGCGGTGGCGCAGGACGCCCGCGTGAGGGAAGCCTATCTCGGGAGCTACGCCCATGCCCGCTGAGATGCTCGAAGTCCGGAACCTGTCTGCCGGCTACGGACCGACGCATATCATCGAGAATCTGTCCTTTTCGCTCGAGGCAGGCCGAAAGCTCGCCATTCTCGGGCGCAACGGCATGGGCAAGACGACGCTGCTTGCCACGCTTGCGGGGCAGACGCGTCGTTATGGCGGCACGATCCGTCTCGGAGAGAAGGAGATCACAGAGAGGTCCAGTGCTGCGCGCGCCAATGCCGGTCTTGGCTACGTGCCACAGACGCGCGACGTCTTCCCGAGCCTCAGCGTCGAGGAAAATCTGCTTGTCGGACTGAAGGACCGGCCGAAGGAGGCTGTTTCGGAAGCCTATGACATGTTTCCACGGCTGAAGGAGCGCCGCAGAAACCTCGGCAACCAGCTTTCCGGCGGCGAGCAGCAAATGCTCTCGACAGCCCGCAGCATATTGGGTCAGCCCAGCGTGCTCCTGCTTGACGAACCACTGGAAGGCCTCGCTCCCGTCATCTGCGAGGAGTTGATGGCAGCATTCTCGCGGTTGGCGGAAGGTCGTCTCATGACCATCGTACTGGTCGAGCAGCGCATTCAGAGCGCACTCGACTTCGCCGACCAGGTGATCATACTTGAACGAGGCCGAATTGCCTGGCAGGGAACGGCGCCCGATCTCGCCCGCGACCAGCATACGATCGACCGATTGCTCGGCATTGGTCATCTCTAGTGGATCGCCGCCGACCACAGTCACAACTGTAACGCTCTTTGCGCTGCCGGAAACATGGAGGTTAGAACCAACCTCTAGGTTCGCCACAGTCAGCGAGGAAAGGAGCCTGCTGTGGTTACTACGATGGATCCCAAACTCACCGGTCACAAAGAGGTAGACAGACCCGATTCAGGCCTGCGTGCGCCGAAAGATGTACCGCCGAGCGACCGGTCAACGACGGTCGTGGGCCGAGACCTGCAAGCCCTTCGTGATGTCCTCTCCCTGCATCTGGTCGATCCACGACGAGGAGGGGCAGAAAGCATGTCCCGTGCCCCATCAACGGCCTCTGAGATCCCACCAGTCCGGCAAGCGGCTGTAAAGGCAGGAAGCACGCACTTTCTCCAGCTTTATATCTGCACGCCGCTGGAAGGCGACATCGAAGAGCCTGCTCCATCGGCTGAGGTACCGGCCGTTGACCAGCGTGCCCATCATTTCCTCGATGTCCGCGGGGCTTGGCAATACTTCACGCGCCAGCGGGAACTCAGGCGGCAGCGCGATCAACTGATGCTGATGAATGACTACATGCTGCGCGATATCGGCATCGAAAACCGCATGGAGATCGCAGGATTGATGCGTGGCCGCCGCTACATGGAGTAATGTGCCGCAAATGGAGCAATTGCCTAGGCAGGCGTCTCGGCATTGAGTTCTCGGACGAGAGGAAGAAAGTGCTGCCCATTTGCTCTCCAGCACCGTCGTAATGCTTCGCATGATCTACATCGATGAATATATTCGTGATGTAGATCGGAGGTCGGGCGCGTAGTCCGTCCCTCAATCGCCGCTGCCGTCAATGCGCAAGCGGCGCAACTCGGCCTGTAAAATGATCACAGGCCGACAATGATCTCGGAAGCTTCCGGTCGCACTGTTTTTCGGGAGAGCACTATCGAAGACATGTCGTCTGAAGGGTCTTCTGCCACTGAGCTGTAAGGCGATTGAGAAGACGTCTGCGACTGCGCCAGCAGTGCCGCTTGAGTTCGATTGGCGGCGCCGAGTTTTCTCATGATCTGGCGCACATGAACCTTGACGGTGGCCTCCTGCATATTGAGTTCCCGAGCAATATGCTTGTTTGACCGGCCGAAGCGAAGCCGTTCCAGAACTTCCGTCTGTCGTTGCGTCAGATTGGGCGAGGATCCGTCCGTTGAGCGATGGCGCCCGGGCATGCGCGCATGCATCGAAAGGGTAGCCAAAAGGGCTTCGCGCGGGAAATACGTACCGCCATTCATGATGAAGATCAGCGCCTGCTTGACGATGTCCAATGGCAGTATCGCGGGGAGGAATGCCTGAAAGCCCATCTCGGCAGCCGAGACCGCGTCATCCGGATCCGTCCGATCCGAAATTATTGCGCAAGGCCCCGAGAACGCTGCCTTGGCGGAGAGGAGCAGTTCATGCTGCTCCGTTTCAGCGAGCGATGCGCCGCCGGTATTGATCAGTACAAGCCGGATATCATCGTCATCCCTCAGATCCATGACGTCGTTGGGTGCATATGATGTCAGGCTGAGGTCCTGGCCGTCCGCCCACGGCTCGAGTGCGGAAAGCATGCATGCACGGCGCATAGCAAGTCCGTCGATTAAAACGACTAAACCACTTTTTATCTGTTGTTTCGTGTCCATTTTTCTATCTCCTGCAAGCAGTAATTTCAAATCTCACGAATAGAACCTTGGGATTACTGTTCCCAGTTAACGTATCCGGCTCCAGATTTTCAATTTTCCTAAGGGCTAATAAGCCTTAAGGTTGCACATGTGTGCACTGCCGGATCGAATTCGCCTGGTGAAAACACAGTACGCTCTCATTCTTCCAAAAGAGGACATTCCACACAGGAGAAAATCAATGCTATTCCGTAATACTAACACAGAATTACTGTATCGTCTACTATAGAAGTCTTATCTAAAATTCTAATATACATCAGCGCTCTTAATAAATCAGGATTAATATCCAGACAGAGAATCCATAACACTGTTCTTATTATTATCGTTGAGATGAATTTCTTACATCACCGCTTAAAAGGCGTATTTTCGAGATCGATCGCCCAGGATTCTGGAAGAGAACCCGTCGGAATCGGGCGGCTCTCCCGGTCAAGCCTCATTCGCCGAGCGCCAAGCCGATGACTGCCAATGCCTTTGGAGGCAGGCGGAACAAAACAAGCCGCGTTAAGCCTCATAACTACGCCGGATCGCGAGATTATCAAGCTTAAGGTGGATAGCGACAGGAAGTTGGTGATCATCGATAAGGCGGCAAGGATCTGCCGCCTCTCCCGCAAGGAGCGAGCGCAAGCTATATCCGCGGATTTGATCAGCATCCCGTCCATTTGAGCGCCCCCTTTGCGCCCTGATACCCCATTTATGAGGATAGGCTTATCTTACTTCCTAGTCCAGCAGTAGAGATACAAATAAGACTACTCCTTAAGATTTACTTCTACTTTGACTACACATTAAGAACGAGACTGCGGGCATTTTCACCTTTAGGCGCACCTTTCGCCAAAGCTGTCTTAGCCGCCTCTTGAGAGCTTAAGCTATTGCCTGACGCTGCTATCTTGATTTGCATGCCGCACTTCACGGCAACAGCAGCGCTCCAAGGTGTAGCGTCGCTGCGACGCATCGCCAGGAGCCGGGAATTGCAAGAAGAAGATCGTACAGTGCTGATCTTTGATGAAAGGCCGTTGCGAAGGGAGGCCTATATTTGCCTGCTGGCGCCCTGGGCTGCAGCGCAGAACCTGACGATCGTAGGCCACGGCGTATTCGATCATTCATCCATCGACCACAATTCCGCCCTGACGATAATTTGCGTCGGAAGCCGGCCGGTGGCCGAGCTTCACTTGAGACCTGATCTCTCTCCCGAGAATCTGGCCTCTCCTCCGCTGGTGGTGATATCCGACCTCGACGATCCCGCCGAAATTGCTGCCGCGCTGCAGCTCGGCGCACAAGGTTTCGTGCCGACGACGGCAATGCCTGAACTCGCCGTCAATACGATGACGTTCGTGATGTCAGGCGGAGAGTTCTTTCCTGTCTCAGTCCTGCAGTCACCTAACAAATAGTACCACAAGGGACGCCTCGACTGCGCTGATGGGCAGTCCGGCAAGGCATCTCCATCCTGCCGCCAGTCCTGGCATTTTCAGGCGATCACCGTACCGCCTGCTGCTCGCCGTTCTCGTCGGATCGTGAGGTATCGGCACCGAGATCGCCGGGGATAGCAGCGCTCTGAGCAAGACTTGGGCCGCGAGCTGTTGTGTCCCCCGTGACCGCCGCAGTACCACTCGTCGGCACCGGCCAATGCTGCGGAGTTTCGATGCTCACTTCGATCAGGTCGCGCGGCTCGACCGGCGTGTCCGCCGTTGCGGTGATGCGGGTTACCCCGCCATCCACCTCGGTGCGCGTCACGTAAAAGATTATCTTTCGCTCATTGGCGACGTCCTGATCGAGCAAGAGTTCCTGGATGCGGCTGTCTGTTTCTCCAAGCAGCAATTCCGCGGTACGGGCCTTGAGGTTCGCTGCCGAAATCTGACGGACGATCTCGTTCAGCTCGGTCTGGATCTCGGAGTTCTTCGTGTTGACGATCTCCTCGCCTTCACGATTGTTTTCCTCCAGTGACTGGCGCGCGCGCAGCAACTGGAACTGGAAGTCGAGTACCCGGCTTTCACCTTCGGTTTCCTCACGCTCCAGCGCCAGTCGCCGCGAACTCTGCACCAGCCCCCTGTCGAGCAGCGAACTGACGGTCTTCAGCTCGTTCTGCACCACGGTCGTCTGCCGTTCCTGGGCCGTGATCTTGCTCTGCAAGGTCCCGATTTCGCCGGCATAGAGAAGGCCCAGGCCCTTGGCGGAGTCAAGTTTGCTCCCCGTCTCGACCTTGCGCAGCTTCATCAACTCCAGCTCCTCGGACTGGAGAGCAAGGGCTCCACCGAAATTCGTCAGCGACGTTGGAATGTCGAAGGTCTCCTGTCCATTTTTCTCGGCACGCAGCCGCGCCTCGCGCATGAGCAATCCATAGTATTCGAGCCTTGCCGCACCATAGAGGCCGGCAGCCTGGATACGGTCGCGCTCCAGGCGTCCGCGTGTGTTCTCTGCCTCCTTCTGCAGCCCGCCAGCCAGGCTTATAGCCTTCATGATGGTGAGATCGGGGCTGAATGCATATTGGCCCGGTACCTCGACGGCACCGACAATGTAGATCGGACCATATTGCGCAACCTCCACTGCCGCAAACAGGCCGGCTTCGCCGACGACTGTGCGCAGGCGCGCGGTAATCGCCTCGCCCAGCTCGCGGGTCGTCAAACCCTTGGCATTGACGCCGCCGATCATGGGCGGGGCAACGGAGCCGTCCGCGCCGATCAGATAGGTGCCGTTCAGCACCGTCCAGTCTCTGAATTCCCCTTCGCCCGATCGCCATTCCACGACCCTGAGCGCAATTCGATCCTGCGCCACGAGCCGATAGGGCTCGGCCGCGAAGGCAACGCCGCCGCTACACAACAGCGCCAGCAAAAGCAGGAACCATAGCGACAGTTTGCTCCGGACTGCTGAATATGCGGCGCTGAGCTTCGCTGGTGTTGCGCGAGATATCGGTGACGGTTGGCTGGTCATTTTGTCACTCCGCGGGGTTGAAGTTGCCAGGCGCTTTTTGCGCAGGGCCGATCGCGACGAGAAGATGGTGCACGAACCGGGCGGGCGATCGCGGCAGCTTTCGGTTCAGAGCATGCAGCCTTTCGGCGTCGCTTGCCGTGAGGGCGGAAAAGATACGAAGCCCCGCCAGATACAGAAGTACAAAAAGGCCCATGGCGAGGACCAATCCGACCATGCCGCCGATGAACTGCACCGCCAGATAGGCACCGCCGGTGGCCGGCATGGTTGCGAGAAATATGCGCGCGAGCTCGGCAAACGGGTAGGTGAAGCGAAGCCTCGCTGTCACGAACCAGATCCCGGCCGCAATCATCAGAAGTTGCGTGATCGATCGGGAAACCGCCGCGCCTGCAAGGCCGAATACCGGGATGATCGATGCGCCAAGCAGGATCGAGAGAAAGGCGCCTAAAAGCGAGCAGTAGAAAATGAAGTCGCTACGCGCCAGCGCGTTCACCGCATGGGTGCCGATCACCGCAGTCACGGAAATCGCTGCGGCCGCGCACACCATCATCGCTGCGGGGACAGAAGGCCCGAACTGCGAGCCGTAGAGAAGCTCCACGACGACGGGAAGGATGGCGACCATGCCCATGCAGGCAGGAAAGGCAACCATGGCAAGAAGTCGTGTTCCTCCGGAAAAAGCGCGCTGCAGGCCCGCAGTGTCGCCCCTTCCGTGTCGCTCGGACAGGAGAGGCAGGAAGGCACCGGTCAAGAGCAACGGCCCCTGCGCCGCGAGAGCGGATAGCGCCAGCGCAACGCTGAAAAGTCCGACTTCACGCGCGCCCCAGAAATATTGCAGCAGGAATATCTCGATACGCGACCAGACGAAAATATTGCAGACGTTTGCCGCCCAGGCGAACCGTTGATACCGGCGGACCTCGGTCCTGACGGAGCGGTCCAGGCCACCGGGCCGAAACAAAAGGCACAAGGTGACGATCGCAAGCGGGATCTGGCCCAAACCATAGCCGACAATCGCCCCCGTCACCCCGATTGTGAGGGCTGAACAGAAGACGAAAGCCAGTTGTGCGACCATCGAGAGGAGGCTCAGGCCCGCCAGCGTGCGGAAGCTGCGCCGCCCGCGAAGATAGGCGACACCGAACATGGCCATCGTCTGGATAAAGACGGACAGACTCAAGAGGAGGAGGAAGGAAATGCGGGGAGGCTCGGGCAGGGATCCGGCAAGCGCCGGCAAGTCCATGAATGACGGTGTCTGGCCGGAGATTGCCAGTGCCAGGAATAATGCCAAGCCAATAGCCGTATAGGCGAAGAGGTGCCGCGCGAGACGACCTGCCAACGCGTGAGCGGCCCGGGCATCGTCCTGTCCGTAAAGGGTGGCCTGGAAACGCACGACGCTTGTCGCAGCTCCCCCATCCAGAATGGTCGCCGCCAACAAACATAAAGCAATGAAGAAATAGAACTCCCCCGTATCCGCCAGACCCATAAAATTAGCAACAATAACCCCGCTAAGGAAATTTCCGGAAAGGAGGAAAACTCCAGACGAAGCGGAATATAATGAATTAGAAACCATGTTATTTTTCATAATACTCTCCGAAATCTCGAAGAAATATTGAATTTATCCATATCCATGATAAATTTTACATTTGAAAATTTCTGGAGGGGACCTTCATGCCTGTTGTCCGCCTGCATAAATCCAATGCCTCCTATTTCGTGATGCTGGTATTGCTGTCCTGGTTCGGCAACGAAGTGCCGGACGCACACAGCGCGGACATCGAGCCCGACAAATGGCAGCGAACCTTCAGCGAGGAGTTTGATGCACTTGACGTATCCGCCAGAGGACCGGGCACGCGGTGGACTGCGCACACCCCGTGGAACGGAGACTTCGGCGATGCCCGCTTCATGGATCCCGCAAAGGATTTCCCGTTTACCATCAAAGACGGCGTCCTGAGCATCGAGGCGCGGAAATCCGCCGGCGGTGCCTGGCAGTCGGGCCTGCTTTCCTCCTCCGACCCCACCGGGAGCGGCTTCAAGCAGAAGTTCGGATATTTCGAGGTTCGCGCCCGACTTCCGCGCGGGGAGGGAGTATGGCCGGCCTTCTGGCTCAGCAGTCGCGGTGAGGCCGGCGGCGTCGAGGTCGATATCCTCGAGCACTATGGGCATGCACCTCAGCGTTATACCGCTGCATTCCACATCTGGAATCGCAAGGACCCATCGAAGTCCACGCACAGCCATCAATGGGTCGACGTGCCACCCGGTAGCCTCTCGACGGACTTTCATACGTTCGGCGCCTCGGTCGATCCCGAATTCATCCGCTACTTCTTCGACCGACGCGAAGTCTGGTCCGTGCCGACGCCTACGGAATTCCAGCTGCCGTTCACGATCCTCGTCAATCTTGCGCTCGGCGCAGGCTGGCCTATCGTCAACACCCCCAACCCTTCGATCATGGAAGTCGATTACATCAGGGCGTGGGCTCTGCCCGAGCACTAGGGAAACTGGAATACGGCGGTGGACGAGGCTGGCGCTGATCATCTTGCGACCCCTTCGAGGATCGCGAGCAGCCGGGAGATCTGAAGCTCAACATCCAGATCCGGTCGTGCAGCATAGCTGAGCGCCGCACTACGCTTGCTCTCATAGAAGTCTTGATCGGCCCAGAGACCGCGCAACTCGCGGGCCCAGACGGCTGGCGGAGCCTCTCTGTCGAGCAGAATTCCACCCGGCCCGACGGATTCCGGCAATGCTCCCGCGGTCGTGGCGATAACCGGAATGCCGCTTATCTGGGCTTCACTGACAACGCGCCCCCATGTCTCGTCCCACTGGCTGGGTACAAGCAGGATCCGTGTCCGAGCGTAGATCTCCGACATGTTTGAGCTTCGCTGAAGAAGCGTGACATTGGGCAACGCCTTCAGGTTCTGCTTGAGTTCGGCCTCCTCCCGCGCCGAGAGCGGCCAACCGCGGGCAAAAAGGAAGGGGATCTGCGGGCACAGCCTTGCGAGCTCGAGGGCCAGGGCTAGCCCCTTGGTGTAAATCGGATTGATGAAGGTGACATACGTGCCCCGACCCTGTGTTCGGTAGAGGTCAGAGATGAAGACCGGCGGGATGATCGGAGGCTTTATGCCGAAGCGCTTCTCAAACCGGGTAGCGGTGAAATTGGAATTGGCGATATAGGCCGAAAATGGCAGATCCTGCCCGCTTCCTTTCCAGGCACGAGGTCCGGTATCGAACTCCAATCCGTGAAGATAGGCGACGCTGGGCACGCCTTTGCTGCGGAAAGTACGGCCGATCTCGACCATGTTTCCGTTCTGCACGATCACGATGTCCGGATTGTCCAAGTCGCGCACGTCCCGCCACGGCTTCAACGATCGATAGACGGGATAACCGAGTTTTCGGTCCACAGAGATGTCACGCCGGCGGATCTTGTTGGCCACAAATCGGGATGCGCCGAAGAGATCCCGTAATGAGAGCTTCGACAGCACGGCCACCGGCAGGCCGCGCTTGTTCATCTCGAGCGCCAGGTGATGCGTATTGACCTCCAATCCACCGACAATCTGAGGCAGGTGCGGTGTCCCACTGGCGAAGAGGAGAGTCACGATCGCATCTCCTCAGTCAGCCTTGCGAACGAGCGGAACAAGATGAAGCCATTCCTGAACCGAAGTCCGTCGTTCATTCATAAGTTCGACCGCCGCTCGCGGCATCCACTTCGCCACATTGGGAAGCTGACGTGACGGAAAGTCCGAGAGCCTCCGCGGCTGGGCGAGAATGGATGTGATCGTGTGGGTATGGGCGAAGCGGCGGCAGAGCGTGGCGCTGCAGCCGGGGGCCATATCATCATGAGTCTCGACCAGGATCTCGGCTCGCTCAAGCTCCGGAATGGCGAGGTTATCGAGCAACGACATTTCGCCGCCCTCGATGTCGCAGAAGACGAGCGGACGGGCTCCTGCGGTTTTCAGCACCTCTTCCAGATCAGCAGGAGTGCAGAAACCATGCAGCGAGATCTTGTCTGCGACGTTGTTTGCCTCCGCCGTCCGCCAGAGAAGCGCATGATGCTGTGGGAGCGCTTCGAAGGCGATCACGCGAGCCGATGGCATCGCGCGGGCAAAACCGACCGCATAGTAGCCATCGGCGGCACCGATGTTGATTATGCTTTCGTGGCCGCCGCAAATGATCGCCTCGATCGTGGAGTGCAATTCCAGTTCCTGGGTGCCGAGCAGATAGGAGAGATGATCGCGGTTTGACCCGGGGCTGAGGTGAAGGGCCATGCCCTGGAATGGCCCGGCCATGACACGATCACCGGCTGCGCGCCTCACTATCATCGAAGCCATTTCCCAGGTCGGAAACGCAGCAACGCATAGGGATGCGTAGGGATTCCGGCAGTCGCCGATAGGCGCGCCAGAGCCCCATTGCAAGCGAGTTACCCTGAATCATCGTCCATGTTGCATCACGCATGACTATCTCTCCTTTCGATTTGGAAGTTTGCGCCGATCAGCACCCGATCTTTCTCGCCGCCATGGATCCGACCCTAGAAATCTAGCGCCCGGACGGGCGTGAGACGGCGTCTGAAAAGGTCACCAAGAGCGCATGCATTTCCATAGAGACGCCCGGCGCGGTCGGGCACGCGCTCACCGCGCGCCGCTCCGTACAGATTCGCGGCGACGTTTCGAGCGATGTGATTGAGCCCTTTCTTCCAGGAACAGGTTCCCTTTCCCATCAGGTAGATGGGATTGGCGACCTGCGAATAGCCGAGTTTCTGCCCACTCTGGCGGCCGCCGGACACACCCAGATGGACCCCATAGGCCCATTCGGCACGGGCAATTCGGCCGTGCGCTGCGATGCTCCTGCTGAAATCGACGTCTTCCAGCCAGGCATAGAGCGGAAGCGTCTCATCGAAGGCCAGTCCATGACGCCGAACCGGCTCCAGGCGCACGGCCATATTGCAGCCATAGCCGTTATAGACTTCGCTTAGTGGCCTGGAGGGCTTGTCTCGTGGCCCCGAAAGGATCTCGCTCGCCTGATCGTAGGTGACGGCCCGCCCTTTGGCGCCATCAGCCAGGACATTGCCCGTCGTCATGATCACATCCGGATGGCCCAGAAAAACTGCCTCGGTTTCTTTGAGGTAGTTGCGCGCCGGGACGAAATCGTCATCGAGGAAAACGAGGATGTCGAGATCGTCTGCGGCGGCCATAAGGTGATTGCGCTGACGTGGCAGGCCGTTCGGCCCGACGAGGCACCGCAAGGTGGGGCCACGTGAAGTGACCCCTTCCAGATCCTCCGGCGCCGGGGCACATATCAGGATGCGATCCGCCAATCGGCTCTGCTCGGCGAGCTGGGATACCAGGCGAGCCACGACAGCGGCTCGGCCCTTCGTTGCAACCGCCACGCCAAGACGAAGCTGTGGCACCGTTGCCGTGGCTGAGATTTGCGGCGTCGTCGGCGAGGCGAGCATTGTCATGCCTCCTCGTCCCGGCGGGCATAGGCCCAGACCATCACCGGGAAGTTCGGCTCGTTAACAAGCGAGTTCAACGGCCCCGCCTTGCGCCATCGGCTGAAATTGGCCTTGACGCATTGGCGGTTGCCCCATGACCGGGTCGTGATGTTCTTCTCGTCGAAGCCGGCTTCCTGCAGGAGGCAGGAAAGCCCCGTCTCCGTCCAGCGGTTGCAGTCGATCGGCGAGGCGTGAACCCGCAGGAGGAACGGCGTTGCTATGATGAATGTCCCACCGGGGCGCAGCATCGCATGAACGTTGCGCGCGGCGCGCAGAGGCCATTTCAAGTGTTCGAAAACCTGATCGGCAATGATCAGGTCGAATTGCCGGTCCATCGCCTCGCTGCAGATATCGAAGCCGGGATATTGCGTGGACAGATAGGAGCGGAAGGCGAATTCACGCTGCCACTGAACGCCACCCGAAATCTCCATGACATCAAGTTTTTCCGGCCCAAGCTCACGAATACGCGCGAAGGCATCGCGATAGAGCATGACCCTGACCCAGTCGTCGGTCGGATAACCCATGGCCCGCAGGGACTTCCGCAACTGGTCCTTCAAAGCAGGATATGTGCGCAGTTGCGCCATCTTAATCATGGAGATCTCCACTTCGCTTTCTTCTGTTGGGGCGATGCGTTCAGGACGATCCCCAGCAGTTCGGCTCCCGTGGTACGCAACTGCCGGGCAACATCGGATAGCGTCAGGAAGGCGGTCACGCCGTGGCGGGCTACAATGATCAGTCCGTCGAGATGGGGAGAGATCGATTTGGCATCCGTCGACGTCTGAAGCGGCGGCAGATCGAACAGAATAAGGTCGAACCGCTCCCTCATATCCCCGAAATTGAGCGCGGTCTGCTCGGATCCGATACGATCGCCTGGCGTGACGCGACCGAACCGCCCGATCGGAAGGATGGTCAGGTCACTGCTGACCTGTCGGATGAATTCCGGATAGGCATCCTGATGGTTAAGCAGGTCCATCAGGCTGGGGCCGTGCTGGCCTGCAAGATTGCTGAGTGTGGGGTTCGCAGCCGATGCATCTACGATCAGCGTGCGTGTTCCAGCTGCAGCCGCGGTCTGCCCCACGTGGTAGACAAGGCTGGTCGCACCCGTCTGCGGCTCCACGCCTATAAGGCCGATGAGTTTGGCTTTGTGGGCGCGCCTGAGCCCAGTGATCGCCGCCTTGAGATCCTTGATGTCGCGTTCGAAGGATGGAGCGTGAAGCGCCGCAATTCTGCCTGCCAATGTCCCGTCTCCGAGCTTGGCAGCCTTTGCATGCGGCACCTTCGTGATCGATCCTAGGCAGGGCATTCTCAATGCCGCAGTGATCTGGTCTGCCGAGCTTACCGATCTTCGCGTGAAGTGCCTGATCGTCGCAAACACGATCCCCGTGCCCAATCCCAGGAAAAGGAAAAAGCCGAGAAGAAGGGCGGTTTTCGGCTGACTCTTGGTGACCGGGACCGAGGCCCGCGAGATGAAGAGGGCTTCGCCGACTGGATTTGAGATCTGTTGAGCCGTCTCGAACCAACGCTGCAGATAGCTCTCATAGACCTTGCGATAGCTATCCGCCTCGCTTTGCAGCTGGGCAAGTCGGAAACGGCTTTGGGCTGCCGGAGGCCTGGAACTCCTTGACCGCGCGCTCCGCGGCAAAGACGTCTTCCTTGATGAGCTTCACTCTTTCCGACAGCCACTCGCTCGCGTCACGCGCCTTGGCGGCGCGACGATCCAGGCTGATTGCCATATAGGCTTCCGCGACCGCATTGGCGATCAACGCCGCCTTTACGGGAGACGTCGACGAGGCGGAAATATCGATTACGGAGGACTGCCCCACGCGGCGGACCCACAAGCGGCCGCGAAGGATCGCAATCGTGAGGTTTTCCTGCGCCTCGTCCATCTCGTCATCGCCGGTGCCATCAATGTCCTTGTTGAAGGCCATGGCGCGCAATACGTCGCCAGGCGAGAGGCGGGTCGACACGAATTCCGGATCGGCCCCAAGCGCTTGCGACCTGACGACTGAGCGCAACACGTCCGTCGATCGCATGATCTCGATCTGGCCTTCGACAAAGGCTTCCTCCGTTCGAAGCTGCTGGCTATCCGCCGACGAGCCTGCGAGCGGAGAATCCAGCATCAGTTGGGCGCCCGACGTGAAGGTTGCCGGTACGATCATCAGATAGATGACAGCCGCAAGCAGGAAGGAGCCGGTCACTGCACTGATCAGTAGCCCATTGGACTTCAGAAACTGCAGGAGCTGGCGCAGCTCGATGGGCCGTTCTTCAGCCATCCCATTGGGAAGCTGGGAATATGTCACCGGCACCGGAGGGACCAGATTGAACATCAGCGCTCACTCCGGCCATAAGCGGAAACGGCCGCGACCGGCACGTCCGTCGCGCGTGACCAGGGAGCTGCACCCACGGCCCGGCGCAAATCATACGCGGCCGATGCATGGCTTTCTGACTTATAAGGGCCAAGTGCATACCCGGCGGCCAAGCCGGTAGTCAGCGTGAATAGCGGGCCAAGGTCGATTGCGGCTGCCGAGATCGACGCCGCGATGAGTTGCGCGATGCTGGAGACGAGCGCCGCAAGACCGACCGCCTTTTCCATTGGCAGCGCACCACGCCGTTTCAGGTGATATTTGACGAGGCTTGCCATGAAGGCGACAAACAACACTGCGCCGACAATGCCGACATTGGCCAGAAGCGCGACGACAAAGCTCGATGTGCGGATGCTTCCGAGCCCGGCCCCGAGCCCGCTCGTATCGATGAAGGATATCAAAGCCTGCGCGTTCCAGCGCATCCGTTCCTCGCCGGACTGTGTCTCCAGCTTATTGGCAAGCACGACGCTCAGAAGATCGCCGATGCTCTGAGCGATGTGCGGGGTAAGCAGGACGGTCATTACGGCGAGCGGGATGATGCCTGTACACAGGCCGACAAATCCAAGATGACGAATGCTCGCGGTGCGGCGAAGTATGCGGACCACGCAGAGAGCAAACAGCAGCAAGAAGATCGCGGCGCTCGCAACATAGGCCGTGGTCGATGTGCACAATAACAGCGCGACGAGCAGGGCAGCAGCCAGCAGAGGCAGAGCCCGCTGGGGATAGCCTTCCAGTATCAGCACCACGACGAACGAAAAAAGCGCCAGGGTGACGTAACCGAACACGCCGGCCTCGGAGAACGAGCCGACTATTCTCTTGAAACCTGCAATATCCCCGTCGTCCAGCATGCGGTAATTCGCGTTGCGGATCACCGAGAGCAGATATGCAGTTCCGGTCTTGTAGGTGACGAAATCCAGGACTGCGAAGGCCAGACAGCCCACAGCGGTCACAATCAGTGCCTTGGCAAACAGAACCATGCCACCAAGCCGGGCAATGCCGCTGACGATAGCGAAACATCCCAGATTGCCGAGCAGGTAGACCGACTGGGTAAAATTGCTGGACGTCGGGGCAAGCGGGGAGCTGACAATTCGATTGAGCTCACTGCCGCGCGCGATTGAATAGACGACCGTAGCATTTTCGAACAGGCGGGGCAGGAAGACCGCCGTCAGCGCGCCATAGGCCGTGAAAAGCATGAGCCAGAAGCCTGGTCCTGGATATTGAAGGGAAGATAGGCTCGCAGTGAGCAACATCGGACGCAAAGAGACGATGGCAACGATGAAAACGAGCATGAAATGGAATGGCTGAATACTGGCCCCACCGACCGATTCAAGCTTGAGCGCCGCGGCCGCACCGAGCAGTGTGGAGAAGCAAAGGATGTAGATGGCCGACCGTGTGTTGTTGAACATGGCGTAGGCCCCGGCAGCAGCAAATAGAAATCCAATCAACTCTATCTTCATGCCGTATCCCCGCCTGGCCATGATATTGCTGAATTGATCTTTGGCTTTACGCCTTAATACGACCCCCTTCGCATCAGCAAAATCGGCAATGTTTTCAGCATGATGATGACATCCCTCCAGAAGGACCAGTGATTGCAGTAGCGGCAATCGAGCTGGACGCGCTCGGGATAGGAAATGTCACTTCGACCACTGATCTGCCATGCCCCGGTCAAGCCCGGACGTGTCGAGAAATAAGCCTGCGCGTCGCCGCCGTAATATTGGATCTCGTCGGCGACGACCGGTCTTGGCCCAACCATGCTCATGTGCCCGATCAGCACATTGAAGAGCTGGGGAAGTTCATCGATGCTGGTGCGGCGCAACGCGCCACCAATCAACGTGATGCGAGGATCCTGCTTCAGCTTTCTCGAACTGTGCCACTCCGCCGCCGCCCAATCATGCGCCAGCAGATACTGTCTCAGCTTTTCTTCCGCCCCCATTTCCATCGTTCGGAACTTCAGGCACGGAAAACTTCGCCCTGCAAAGCCGATCCGCCGTTGAACGAAGAAGACCGGCCCGCCATCGAGCATCTTGATCGCAATCGAGGTGATAATCATCACCGGTGCTGCAATGCACAGTGCGACCAACGCCACCAAAACGTCAAAGGCTCTTTTGGCACCGCCTCCCAAAGGCGTAGTGCGCTGCACTTTAGGCATTTCGCTGCTGGAATATGTAAACTTCTGATTTATTGGATCGTAAGAAAGTACACCATTCTGATAATTGGAGTTGATATCCATTTTATCTCTCCAAATACAAGACTAACAAGCAAGGATAACTTTACCTTGATCTGTTTTTCATGGATTTGTCTGTAACCGAGGTCATATTCGGCCGATTGATACTAGAAATATTTATACCTTCGGCGGAAGGCGGGCTCATTGGAGGCCAAGGCGCCGCGCTGCAGTGCCTAATTCGTGGACCGTGAGGTCTGACATCGTCTGGAAGTTGCTTGCCGTTCCATGGGGGTTCGAAATGTCGAACAGGGTGAAGGAAGCTGCTTGTGAAGATTGGGATGCGGGGGGAAGTTATCTTCAGCTGCTCGGAACTGAGCTGTGTGACAAGTTGATCAAAGGAAGAACCGTCAAGTTCTTCAAAAAGAAAGATATTGTCATGCGGCGCGCGACGGGCGGAAACCAGTTCCTGCTGGTTCGGTCCGGTCAGATCAAGGTTGCCGCATGTCTCGTCGACGGGCGGGAGTTCGTAGTCGATACGCTTGCCAGCGGCGGCGTCTTCGGTGAACTCGATGTGTTGCGGCGCACACCTTCACCTTTCGAGGCACATGCCCTGAGCGCCTGCGAGATATGGCTCCTGGACGGAACGATCGTGCGCGATGCTGCGATGCGGGACGCCGTCCTCAGCAATAATCTGCTTCAGCATGTTTCCGCCCAGGCGCAAAAACTTGAAACCCGGCTGCTGACGCTGGCATCGGCAAGCATTTCCTTTCGGCTGGCCAATGCCCTGTTGCGACTGGGACAGCTCGATTCCCCTTTTCCGCAGGCGCAGATCTATATTTCGCAGCAGGAGCTGGCCTCGATGCTCCCGGCTTCCCGGGAAAAGGTCAACCGATGCCTGCGTTACTGGGAAAGAAGCCGGATCGTGCATCTCGCACCCGGCTCCATCACCATCACCAATCCGCGAGCGCTCCATGATTATGCAACGGCGTAACGAGGAGGCTACGGCCACCACCCATGTGTCGGGCGTCGTCTCGAGCCCAATGCGCGAGCGCATGCTTCGCGATGCACTCCTAGCAAGAAAGAGCAGAGCGGCCGCATCGCGGAAATCGCCGCGTGCAGGCAGATATCGGCCGGTCAGGCGGGAGACGAGCAGGATGATACGAAGCCTCTCTGAAATCACGCAGCCGAGCTTCAGCACACGCGCCGACGTCTGCGTCATCGGTGCCGGGATGGCCGGCCTTTACATGGCACGCCAGCTCGCAAGTTACGGCTTGCGGACCGTCCTCGTGGAAAGCGGAAGCGCCAGAACGGGACACTCCGCAAACGACCTCAACGAGATCTCCGACGAGCATGGCTGTTACCAATGGCCAGTCACCGGTCGCGCGCGCGGGCTGGGTGGCAGTTCCTCCGTCTGGGGCGGCAAGATGATGCCGCTTTCTTCGAGCGACATGGCCGAGCGCCCGCATATCGACGCACCTGCATGGCCGCTGAGCCACGAGGCACTCCTTGAAGGGCTGACCGAAATCGAGGCGCTGTTCAAGCTCGATGACGGTACCTATGAGGAAGGCGCACCGCCGCATTTCCGGACAGGCGTGGAATTGCCGCAAGGCGATCCGGATTTCGCGGTTCGCTGGGCCAAGTGGACCCGTTTTCGACGCGGCAATATCTGGCGGATCCTGAAAGATCAGCTGGCCAATCACCCCTTTGCGGAAATATGGACGAACGCAACGGTCGACGATTTTTCGATCGATCGCTGGTCGCAGCGGCTGGTCTCGTTACACTGCCGCGACGATGCCGGTCGGACACTCGACGTCCAGGCCGATCATTTCGCGCTGGCGGCGGGCACGATCGAAAGCACGCGCCTTCTTCTCATGCTGGACAGATGCGGGGACGACCGCATCTTCGGTTCCTGCGACGCTTTGGGCCGTTACTTTCAGGATCATCTCGATGCGCATGTCGGCCGGCTGGCAGTCTGCGATCCTGACCGTTTCGACCGCCTGCTTGCACCCCGGTACAGGCGGATGCAGAGGCGTAGTCCTCATATCGAACTGACGGAGCGCGCCCAGACAGACGACGGCGTGGCGTCTGCCTTCGTGCACATGACGGTCGATCTCTCGCAAAACGAGACGCTCGGAGCCGTCAAGCGGCTGACCAAACGTATCGAGATGAACGACTACGAGGGCCTGCTGGGAGAGTTTCAGAGATCCCGGCTCGCTCCCGGCTCGCTCGGCCGGCTGGTTGCGCGTCGGCTGTACCACCATACCTTGTTCATGCCCGGGGATGTCGGCTTCAACCTGCGTATCTGCATCGAGCAGGCACCGAGGAGCGAAAATCGCATCCTCCTGGCCGACACCAAAGATCGCCTCGGCATGCCGAAGGTGAATCTTAGGTGGCGGCCGGGCGATATCGACGAGCGGACGTTTCGCAGCACCGTCTCCCGATTGTCGGCCTATTGGCATCGACAGGGTCTCGACAGGATTTGCGCGATCGACTGGCTTGCCTGCGCGTTGCCCGGTGCTTCCATCATCGAGGCGGCACAGGATTATGCCCATCCTTCGGGGACGGCTAGGATGGGCACGGACGTCCGTCATTCCGTCGTCGGCATCGATCTGGATTGTCATCACGTCGCCAATCTCAGCGTCGTCAGCGCGGCCTGTTTTCCGAGCTCGGGCAGCGCCAATCCGAGCCTGACCATCATGCTGCTGGCCTGGCGTGCGGCCCGTGCCGTCAGTCGGCGAATGGGCCGATGGGCAGGCAATGCGCAGACCAACCCTGGCATGAAAATCAGGGAGGCAGCCAATGCTTGACGCGGCGCCTCAATCTTCAGCGATAACTGGAGAAGCTCTGACTCGAGACAGGGTGACGCCGCCGTCATTGGCAGCGTCCGCGAATGACGGGTTCATCCCAAAAACCGCCCTGCGTCCGGCAAGCCTGCGGACGATAGACAGGATCGTCGTCATCAACGACTTCTCCATAGCCAGAGGAGGGGGCACCGCACTGGCGCTTCTTTCTGTCCGGCTGCTGAGAGAAACCGGCGTTCGCGTCACCTATATCTGCGGCGACGATGGGCAGAACCCCGAGTTTTCGGCACTCGATGTCGAGGTCGTGGCACTGAGAGGCGATCCGATCCTCTCCGCCAAACGGCACCGTGCCATGATCGAGGGGCTTCACAACGCCCGCGCCCGGGAGATGGTAGAGCGCTGGGTTGCGGCCAACGATAGCGCCGGCACGGTCTATCATGTCCATGGCTGGTCGAAGATCATGTCGCCTGCCGTATTCGAGGCACTGGCGCCGGTCTCACATCGGACGGTGCTGCATGCCCACGACTTCTTTCTCGCCTGCCCGAACGGCTCATTTTACGACTACCGCCGCGAAATGCCGTGCGGATGCAAGCCGCTCGCGGCAGGGTGCGTGCTGCGCAATTGCGACAAACGCAACTACGCCCAGAAGCTGTGGCGTGTCGCACGATCAAGCCGGCTGAGATCGCTGCTTTTCGCGCCAAACCGCCGCTACGGACGTGTTCTACTTATTCACCAGGGCATGGCCGGCGATTTCAGGCAGGCCGGCTATACTGATGAAGCGCTGCATGCTCTTCGCAACCCGACCGTCCCGTTTCAGGCGGATCGCGTTCGAGCAGAGGACAATCGTGACTTCTTCTACATCGGCCGGCTTGAACCGGAAAAAGGCATTCTGGAAGCGGCAGCGGCGGCTTCAACGGCCGGCGTTCGACTGACCGTCATCGGAGACGGTCCATTGCGTACCCGCATCGCCGGGATGGGCGAGGCCGTAAAGGTGCTTGGTTGGCTGTCCCACGAGGAGATCGGCCGCGCGGTGCGCCAGGCACGCGCCTTGATCATGTCGAGCCGCTATCCCGAACCCTTCGGCCTTGTCGCCGTCGAGGCATCCACAAGCGGCATTCCGGTCATACTCCCCCACACGGCCTGCCTTGCGCGGGACATGACGGCAGCGGGCATCGGCCTTGCCTGCGATATGGGCAACCCTCACCAACTCGCCCAGGCGGTCGCGACGATCCGGGACATGGGTCATGACGACATCCGCCGGATGAGCATTCGCGCCCATGCGGGCTTGTCCCGGCTCTCAACTACACCGGACGAATGGCGAGACGGGCTTCTGGCCCAATACCTCTCATTGGTTCACACCGCCTCGGAGGATAGCCAATGATGAACGATATGAAAGTCGTCGTGACTGGCGCCTCCGGCTTCATCGGTTCTAATATTGCCAACACGCTTGCGGCCGAGGGCGTCGATGTCATCGCCTGCGACTGGTTCGGCAGCGACGAACGCTGGCGCAATCTTCAGGATGCCAGGCTTGAGGAGATCGTGGCTCCCGAAGAGCTGCTGGCCTGGCTCGCCAGGCCGGAGAACCACGTAGACGCCATCATCCATATGGGAGCGATTTCCGCGACGACCGAGCTGGATGTCGACAAGATCGTCCAGAACAATGTCCGCCTCAGCCTCGCCCTCTGGGATTATTGCAGGGAGCGCGATGTCGCTTTCGTCTACGCCTCCTCAGCGGCCACGTATGGCGATGGATCGCGGGGATTCTCCGGGGACGACGACGAGGCCGCGCTCGCCCGGCTCAATCCGCTCAACGCCTATGGCTGGAGCAAGCATGTGGTCGACCGCCGCATTGCGGCCGACGTTGCGCGAGGCAGGCGCGTTCCCAAACGCTGGGCGGGCCTGAAGTTCTACAACGTCTATGGTCCACGCGAACGCCACAAGCGGGAGATGCGCTCCGTCGTGCACCAGATCTGGCAGCGCGAAACATCGGGCGAGCAGGTAAGGCTCTTCAAGTCCGACAACCCGGACTATCCCGATGGCGGCCAGCTGCGTGATTTCATCCATGTCGACGACTGCGTGCATGTGGTGCGGCGCGCATTGGAATCCTCGGAAATAGGGGGGATTTTCGATGTCGGCACCGGCCGGGCGCGGACGTTTCACGATCTTGCGCTCGCCGTCTTCAAGGCGCTCGGCAAGGCGCCGTCGATCGAATTCATCGAGATGCCCGACCAGCTACGCGGGCGCTACCAGTATTTCACCCAGGCCAATACCGCGAGACTCGTTGCAAACGGTCTCGCCCCGAATTTTCGATCTTTGGAAGAGGGAGTGGCGAATTATGTCGACTGGTTATCAGCGCATCCTGGTCGATAGGGGGCCGAAGCCCTTCGGCCGCCGCAATCGCTGGGAAAACGACGAGGGAATCGCCGTTGCCGACGGTGCCTCGACAGTTGCTCCCGGAATTGGCTCGGCCTATCCGCCAAATATTCTTGCGCCGGGACTGCGTATCCGCCTCTTCAACGTGAAATACAGCCCGAACCTCGGCGACGGGCTGCTTTCGGAATGCATGGAACATGCACTGGTCGAACTCGGCGCCAATCGCGACAGCTGGTCGATCGACCTGGCCGCTCGCAAGGCATATGGCGACGGCATTCCGGGACGATCGCAGATCCTGTCCGCGCTCGACGCCATGCCGGGAGCAATCCGCCCCCATGTCATCCGCATCCCGCTCGCCATGCAGGCCCGGCGCAAATGGCGTCCTCATTACGCCGAGCACCTGGCGGGAGCCAACGCAGCCGTGATCGGCGGGGGAAACCTGATTTCCGATATCGACCTGAACTTTCCGACAAAGCTCGGGCTGGCGGTCCAGGAGATCGAAAGAATCGGCATTCCGTTCGTGATCTACGGATCCGGCGTGACGGGCCATTGGACGCGGCGCGGCGCCGAAATGCTGCGCAAGACGTTTTCCAGCCGCCTGTTGCGCGGCGTCTATGTCCGCGATCTTGCCTCGAAACATCTCTGGGACGACCGGCTGGGCCAATCGAGCGGCCATGAGGCGACGGTCGTGCCGGATCCGGGGCTGCTTGCTTCCCGGTACATTCCCCCGGCAAGGCGGCACGATTCAGGTCCCAAATTGGCCGGCGTCGGCGTCATGAGCCATATCGCCATCCGCTATCATTGCGACATCGCCCCCGACCAGAAGGCGCTGGAAGACTGGTATGTCGGGCTCGTCGCGACGCTTGCGGCAAAGGGCATGCATGTCGTCGTGTTCACCAATGGCAGCCCGGAGGATGTTTCCTATCTCGCCAGGATCCGGCCGCGACTGGATGCGATCGGCGGTAGCATTTCCTTCCCGGTCGCACATCAGCCGACACAGCTCTGCCAGATCATCTCCAGCCTGAACGTCCTCATCGCATATCGTATGCACGCGGTGATCGCCTCCTATTCCTACCGGGTACCGTCGGTCGCTCTTGCCTGGGATCCGAAGCTCAAGTCGTTCATGAGTTCGGTCGGTCGGGAGAACTATCTTTGCGATGTCCGCACGAGCAATCCGGCGAAGACCGCAGAACTTGCGATCAAGGCGATGGCGGAGGGGATAGATGAGCGGGCGCATTCAGCCGTCCTCGGCAACGCCTGGCAAGGCATCTCGCGACTGCTCCAACGTCTGGAGCGCGAACCATGACGGCGGTCCTCGAACGGCAGACAGAACTCGAGGGCCTGTGCCACGCCCTGCAGGACTGGATGTTCCTGAAGGCGCTGCCGTTCTGGGCGACAACGGGACGCGACGGCGAACAAGGCTTCGTGGAATGCCTGGACCTGGCGGGGCGTCCGCACTCGGTCGGGTTCAAGCGGACACGGGTTCATGCACGACAGATCTACGTTTTCAGCCATGCCCATACGCTCGGCTACGGGCGGGGGCTGGAGGCCGCCCGTGGCGGGCTCGACTTCCTTCTGGCCCATGGCTGGGCGCCTCACGGCGGCTGGGTGGTTTCGATGGGAGAAACGGGAGGGATCGTCAACGAGGAGATCGATCTCTACGACCAGGCCTTCGTCCTGCTGGCATTTGCGTGGTGGATGCGGGCGAGCGGCAGCCGGGACGTTCTTCCATGGATCGACCGGACACTTGAGATCATCGACGAGCGGTTGCTGCGTGTCGGCCCGGACGGTCAAGCCGATGGCTGGAACAGCCGCGGGCCACACGACAAGGTTCTGCTGCAGAACCCCCATATGCATCTGCTGGAGGCGCTGCTCGCGCTCTACGCCATGGTGCCCGGCATCGGCATCAGGCGGCGGATCGCGCAGATCATCCGCCTGTTCGAAACGCGGTTCTTCGATCCCGTCTCGGGATCGCTCGGCGAATATTATGACGAAGGCTGGGGTCGAATCACATCGGAACAAGGGCATCTGGTAGAGCCCGGTCATCACTTCGAATGGTATTGGCTGCTTCGCCGGGCCGAGCCGGTCATCGGCCGCTATCTCAGGGAGCCGGCCGAGCGACTTTACAGCTTCGCCCGGCAATATGGGGTAGACCAGAAAACGGGCTATATCCACGACGTCCTGACGAGCAATGGAAGCATCCACAACGACCACCACCGCTCCTGGCCGCAGACGGAATATATCAAGGCCATGCTCGGCCGGGCAGATGCCACCGGGCAGCTCGAGCAGGATGAACTGGAAAGAGCGCTTCGCGTGCTACAGCACGACTATCTCGATCCGGCACCTGAAGGCTGCTGGATCGATCATCTCGATGCATCGGGAAAAGCCTGCGTCTCGGCCATACCCGCCAGCACGCTTTATCACCTGTTTCTCGCCACAGCCGAATTGATGCGTCTTCAACACGTCTGGCGGACGCCGGATCTCAGAGGGGAAGCCTATCATGAACATTGATCGCTTTGGGGCATGCCGGATACTCGTCGTCGGAGACGTGATGCTCGACCATTATGTTCGCGGTAACGTCAGCCGGATCTCGCCGGAGGCTCCGGTTCTGGTGCTGCATGTTCAGGATCAGAATTCCGCGATCGGCGGCGCCGGCAATGTTGCCGCCAATATCGCCTCGCTTGGCGGAACGGCCGTGCTCGTAGGACTGGTGGGCGACGATCCGGCCGGCCTGACGCTGCAGGCCATGGGAACGGAGGGGATCGGCACTATCGAAAAGCGGCTCTATTGCCAGCCGGGCTTCCGGACGATCGAGAAAACCCGTTTTCTGGCCCACGAAACGCATCTTCTGCGGGCTGACTGCGAGGGATCCGCGATCGATCCTCATGCTGAAGCCCACATCATCGGCCATATCAACGACGATGATGCGAGCGTTGGTAGACATCGCCCGCCGCAAGGAGATCCCGATTGTGGCCGATCCCAAGCGGCCGGATTTCTCCTTCTATCGCGGCTGCGCGGTCCTGACGCCGAACCGGCGCGAACTTGCGGCCGCCAGCGGGATAGAAGCCGACACTGACGAAGGCATCGCCGCAGGGATGGCGATCGCAATGGATCAGTTCAGGGGTACGGTCGTGCTTACCCGCTCGGAACAGGGGATCTCGCTCTTCCGCCGCGGATTGCCGGCTATCCATGAACCTGCGCGAACACGGTTGGCACTCGACGTCTCCGGCGCCGGTGACACGGTTATCGCGGCTCTGACCTTGGCACTCTCTTCCGGCGAGGACATGAAAACGGCGATGACCGTCGCTAATGCCGCGGCAGCGGTTGCCGTGTCGAAAACCGGTACGGCAACCGTGACGCCCGCCGAACTGGCCGGCGAGATGCTGCTGGACAGCCTCCCCGTGCTGCAGATGGACAAGCTCTCGACCCTGTCAGTCGCCTGCGCCCAGCGCGAGGCGTGGCGGCGCCAGAAACTTGTCGTGGGCTTCACCAACGGCTGCTTCGATCTATTGCATCCCGGCCACGTCAAGCTTTTGAAGGAAGCCAAGTCGCAATGCGACCGGCTGATCGTCGCCCTTAACACCGACGCATCGGTTCGGCGGCTCAAGGGCCCCGAGCGTCCGCTGCAGATGGAAGGCGCGCGCGCGATCGTCATTTCGGCGCTCGATGCGGTCGATGCGATCCTTCTCTTTGACGAGGACACGCCGATGGAGCTGATCGCCTCGCTTCGCCCCGACGTGATCTTCAAGGGCGGGGACTACACGCTGGACACCGTGGTGGGCGGTTCGCTTGTCCAGGGCTATGGCGGGCGCGTCGTGCTCGTCGACTTCGCGGCGGACCAGTCCACGACCGGCCTGATCGAACGGGCACGCACACGCCAGCCCACGATCGGATACAGCGAGGTGGTGCACTGACATGGCGCGCTCCAACGAAGCAATGAGAATTCTCGACCAGACGCTGCTGGCCTATGCAGCCAGGGGGCTGGCACTCTTCAACAAGCGTCGGGGCCTGCCCGAGGCGCCGAAACGGATCGGTATCATCCAGCCGAGTGCGATCGGTGACATGCTGTTGAGTTCCGGTGTCATCTCGGCCGTTCGCCAGCGCTATCCCGAGGCGCGGGTGCTGCTGTTCCACGGCAGCAACAACGCTCCGGCAGCGCGGATGCTCGAAGCCTCCGTCGAGCCGGTCCTGTGCAACTTTTCCAGGCCCGACAAGGCGTGGCGGCAATTGTCGGCCGCGCGCCTCGACCTCGTCGTCGATCTGACCCCTTGGCCGAACCTGACCGCCATGCTCGCGCGTGTCAGCGCGTCATGCGCGGTCGGCTTTGCCCCCAATCCGGCGCGGGGGCGCGTCTTCGATATCGCGGTCGATCATAGCGGCCGTCGGCATGAGCTGGATAATCTCGCCAGCATGGCGCGTATATTTGATGTCCACGGCGAATACGCGATGCGCCTGCGCACCGATCATTGCGTTGTCGCGGACAGCCTGCCGCTGGACCGGCTCGTCGTCTGCCATATTGCCGCCGGTGGCCGGCGTGCCGGAGAGAAGGCCTGGCCCAAGGAGCACTGGATCAGCCTTTGCCGGCAACTAGTCAGGCTGGGCTACATGCCCGGCTTTACCGGCTCGGCCGCAGATGGCTTGCTTGTCGAGCAACTGAGGGCGGAGCTCGGCGATGATGCCAATGCGACGCTGTCGCTTTGCGGCAAGATCCCACTCGCCGAAATGGGTGATCTGCTGCGCCGTGCGCGGCTCGTCGTCAGCATCGATACGTCTGTGCTGCATCTTGCTTCCGCCGTCGGGGCTCGGATTATCGGCCTGCACGGACCGACACGATCCTTCCGCTGGGGGCCGGTCGGTCCGCAGGCTATCGGGCTGGATTCTCCTCATACGGCGGCAGGCTATATCGTCTATGGAACCGAGACCCATCCGGAAGCTCCTGAGGTCATGCGTGCTCTGAAGCCGGAAACTGTCCTGGACACCATCCTGAATTCGATGCCGAGCACTGCGCCTGCTTCGCAGACGGCGATCGCGCAATATGCTTGAGGTCAGTTCGCTGGCACGGCTTGTTCCGGTTTATGACGCGACGGCGCGACGAAGGCCGGCGCTGCTGCTGGATCGCGATGGCGTGCTGAATGTCGATACCGGCTATCTCGGTAGCTACGCCGAGTTCCGCTGGATACCCGGCGCGTTGGAGGCTCTCGCGATCTTCGCGCGGGCCAACTGGCATATCTGTGTCGTGACCAACCAGTCCGGCATCGCCCGCGGTTATTTCAGCGCCGAGGACGTGGAGCGACTGCATCGGCAGATCGCGGCGGATGCACATAAGGCCGGAGGACGCATCGACGCGTTCTTCTACTGTCCGTTCCATCCGGAAAGCCGGATCGACCACTATCGGGCGGCCGATCATATCGACCGAAAACCCAACCCGGGCATGCTGTTCAAGGCGCTGCATCGCTGTAATGCCGACGCACATTTTTCGATCATGATCGGCGACAAGCCGAGCGATATCGAAGCCGGGCACCGTGCCGGTATCGACAGTTACCGTTTCCCAGGCGGACGGCTGGATGATTTCCTGGCAGGCGTCATGCGGGCACGGATCGCCAAGATCACTGCACTTCGTTGATATAGCGGTGATTGGCGGTGGTCGCCCGGTGGGAGGCGATCAGCACCGGCACGGCCATCTGATCATAGGCAACCTCGTCAATGGTCAATACGGCTGCCGGCAGCTTCAGGCCGAGCCAGCGCGCGTCTTCCTCATTGGCAAGATCCGCACCGATCTGTTCGCGAACCGCGGAGATCCGGATGCCGTGGTGTTCCAGCAGATGCAGGTAGAAGAGCGAGGGAATGTCTTCTGCCGATTCCGGAAAATCGGCAACACGCTCGCGCGGGAGCGTCAGTGTCTCATGCATGATCGGCCTGTCGTCGACAGTTCTGACGCGATGGAAAGAGACGACCGGCGCGCCCTCATCGATATGCAGCTTCTGTGCCTCTGTCGCAGACGCAGTTCCATTTGCAAGAGTGGTGACCATCGTCACCGACTTGCTGAGCGATCCGTCGAGACCATGAAGGCGGAAATACTGGAAGAAGAGGCGCAGGCTGTGCTGCGGCTTGCGGCCGGTCACGACGGTTCCCGTCTTGCGGCGGCGGCTGAGCAGCCCGTCATTGGTCAGATCCATCAACGCACGGCGGATGGTACCAACGGCAACCCCGTAGGTTTGCGACAGCGCGACTTCGCTCGGCAGGACCGAACCGGGCTCCAATTTGCCAAGCATGATAGCTTCGGTGATCTGCCTTTTAACGATCTCATAGAGTGGCAAGGACAGTTCGCCGAGTCGTTGTTCATCTGCTGAAATATTGGGCAGTTCTGGCAATTATTTGCCTCTTCTTTAGAGTTGACTCATCGAGCCGATCTACGCAGTATTACTATATAGTTTATATTAAAGCGCAAGCCGAGCAGGAATGCGCCGAGGTGCCGAGGATATCGCGAATGGCCGACCAGCAACCTGCCGTGGATCATGACACGCTTGCGTCTGCCATGGCAGTGATCGAGCGCGATGTCGAGAGCGCGGTTGCCGATCTGTCGCGAATGATTGCGGTTGATACGTCCTTCCCACCCGGCGAGGGTTACGGCCCCTTCGCCGACCTGATGGCCGAATTGCTGGCGCCGCTCGGCTTCGCATCCGACCGCGTGACCGTGCCGCGGGATCTTTGGTACGTCGCCGGCGGTCCCGCCTCTGGCGAGCGCGTCAATCTCGTCGCCACCCGGGGAAGCGGCAAGCCGGTCTGCGGCCTCTACTATCACGTCGATACGGTTCCGGTCGCTCCCGGCTGGACACGCAATCCGCTCGAACTGACGATCGAGGATGACAACCTATACGGCCTCGGCGCTGCCGATATGAAGGGCACGATCGCGGCGACGCTTCTTGCGCTGCGCGCGGCGAAGGAATGCGGTGTTGAGCTAGCTTACGATCCGATGCTGCTCCTCTGCACCGATGAAGAGGGCGGGCTCTACCCGGGCATCCGTTATCTGGCCGAGCAGGACATGCTGAAGGGCCATATCCTCAATTTCAACGGCTCCGCCGCGCCGCGCGTCTGGGCCGGCTGTTTCGGCATCTTCAACCTGCAGGTCACCATTGCAGGTCATGCAGTGCATGCGGGCGAAGGCAATCGTACAGGCGCGGGCATAAATGCGATCGAGGGTGCACTGCCGGTGCTCAATGCGATTGCAGCTCTCAAGCCGGAAGTCGCCAAGCGTGCTTCGAAGCTCACACCGCCACCGCATGCGACCGGACCATTGCGGCCGTCGCTGACGATTTCCGCCATTAATGGTGGAACTGCCGGCGGTCAGGTTCCGGCCGAGATCAAGATCCTTGTCTCACGCCGCTATGCGCCGGAGGAAAATTACGAGGAAGCACGTGCCGAGATCGAGACTGCCATCCGTGACTGTGTCGCCGGCACTGACCTGGGTTTGAAAATCGATCTCGTCGGTCATCTTATCCCGACCGACGATCCGGAAGGTCCGCACTGGCCGCGCTGGCAGAGAGCATTGTCCGAGGGTTTCGGTTACAAGCCGGAAGACTTCCACAAATGGGGCGCAGCAAGCTGCTCGGACTTCGGTTACGTGCAGAAGGCCGGCTTCGGGCCGGAAGTGCTGCTCGGCGGCCTTGGTCGTCCGGAAAGCTGCATCCACAGCCCGGAAGAACACACGACCCGCCAGGACATCATCGCGCTTGCCAAGAGCATTCTTTCCTATCTCGCGGCGGACTTCGCCGCAGACGCCATTCCTGAAAACCGCAGCTGACGTATCAAAAAGGGAACATACACATGCTGGAAATGAAACGCCGCTTCTTCCTCGCCGGCACCGCGGCCATTCTGGCCGCGCCGTCCATGAGCTTCGCCCAGTCAGCGCCTGCCAAGGGTGGCACGCTGAAGATCTCCGTCGACCAGGCCGCGAGCGTCATTCATCCGCTGCTGACCCGCGTCAACCCGGAATACATGATCACGGAACTGCTCTATTCCAACCTGACGCGTCTGAAGGTCGACATGTCGATCGAGCCGGATCTCGCTGAAAGCTGGACGGCCAACGACGCCCTGACCGAGTGGACCTTCAAGCTGCGCACCGGCGTGACATTCCATGACGGCTCGGCCTTCACCGCAAACGACGTCGTCGCGACCTTCAAGGCCATTCTCGACCCGGCAACCGCCTCGCCGGGCCGCAACAATGTCGGCCCGATCGCCGATATCGTTGCCGTCGACGATGCGACCGTGCTGTTCAAGCTCTCCACCGCCTATGCCGACCTGCCGGTCTCGGTTGCCTATACCAACGCCCGCATCATCCCGGCTTCGATCGCCACAGGCGACCTGAAGAGCCTGTCGACCAAGGCCGTCGGCACCGGCCCGTTCAAGCTCGTATCGTATGAGCCGGATCGCCTGATCGTCGTCGAGCGCAACGAGAAATACTACGATCCGGCACGTCCGTATCTCGACCGCGTCGAAGTCCAGGTCTTCCCGGATATCTCGGCTGAAGGTTCGGCGCTGATCTCCGGCAATATCGACATCATCTCCACCATCCAGCCGACCGAATTCCTGCGTATCGACGGCACGGATGGTATCGACGCTCTGCGCACGCCATCCGGCCAGTTCTGCAACATCAACTTCGGTTGCGACACCGCACCGTTCAACGACGCCCGCGTCCGCAAGGCGATCGCGCTCACCGTCGACCGCGAGGCGATGGTCGGCTTCGTCACCGAAGGTTTCGGCACGACCGGCAACGACACGCCGCTCAACCCGTCCTACCAGTTCTTCAAGAGCGTGAAGCAGCGCGAGGCCAATATCGAGGAAGCCAAGAAGCTTCTGGCCGAGGCAGGCTTCCCGAACGGTCTCGAAGCGACATTGATCGCCTCCGACCGCCCGGCCGTCCGCACCCAGCTTGCCGTCGCGCTGCGCGAAATGGCTAAGGAAGCCGGCATCACCATCAACGTTCAGACGATGCCGCACGCGACCTACCTGGAACAGGTCTGGAAGAAGGGCTCGTTCTACGTCGGATTCTACAACATGCAGCCGACCCCGGACGGCATCTTCAAGCTGCTCTACACCTCGGATGCAGCCTGGAACGAGACGCGCTGGAACAACAAGGACTTCGACGCGCTCGTGGCGGAAGCCCGCGGCACGACCGACGAAGAAAAGCGCACCGAACTCTACACCAAGGCGCAGGAAATCATGAACGAGGAAGTACCCTCGATCATCCCGTCCTTCTTCGACGTTCTCGCCGCCAAGCGCAGCTGGGTGCAGAATTTCGAAGCGCATCCGCGCGCATCCGTCTTCCGCCTCGACTACGTCTCGCTCTCCAGCGACGCGCCGAAGCGCGGTTGATCCGTCACCATGCCGGACGCCTTCGGGCGTCCGGCCATCTCGACCGAGGAACACGCCCCTGTCACCGAATTACATAGCCAAGCGGCTGGTGATGATCGTCTATACGCTCTTCATCGTATCGCTCATCGTCTTCGCCATAACCCAGATCCTGCCTGCCGACGCCGCGGTCATGATGCTGGGCGAGAACGCCACCCAGGAGGCGCTTGATGCGCTGCGCCAGACCATGGGTCTGGACGCGCCGATCTGGCAGCAATATTTCAGCTGGCTCTGGCACGTCGTGCAGGGCGATCTCGGGACCTCGCTGCGCACCGGCCAGCCGGTCGGCCCGGTCATGTTCGAGGCGCTCGGGCGTTCGCTTCTGCTGGCCGTGCTGTCCATCGGTCTCATGCTGGTGCTTGCCATCCCGCTCGGCATCATCGCGGCCGTCCGCCGCGGCAAGATCGCCGACATGTTGGTCAGCCTCGTGTCCTATGCCGGTGTGGCGCTGCCGGAATTCGTTACCGCGACCATCGCCGTTCTCGTCTTCGCCGACTGGATGAAGTGGCTGCCGCCGACCGGCTATGTTCCTCTGACGGAAAACTTCACGGCCGGCCTCGCCCACCTCGTGCTGCCCGTCTGCGTCATCTCGGTGATCCTGATCGCCCACGTCTCGCGCATGGTTCGCTCCGAACTCGTCGACGTGCTGCATACGGACTATATCCGTGCTGCCCGCCTCAAGGGTATTCCGCGCCGCGAAGTCCTGCGTCGCCATGCGCTGCGCAACGCGCTTCTGCCGACGATCACCATCGTCGCGCTCGACGTCGGTTATCTTCTTGGCGGCGTCATCGTTGTGGAAGAGATCTTCGCCATTCCCGGCATCGGCCGCCAGCTGATCGTCGCCATCCAGGCGCGCGACCTGCCTGCCATCCAGGCCGGCGTGCTGATCATGGCCGCCACTTACTCCATCGTCAATTTCATCGCCGACATCCTCTATGCCTGGCTCGACAAGAGGATCCAGTATGACTGAGTTCATGAAACGTCTGCTGAAGACGCCTCAGGGCGCCATCGGTCTCGGCCTCGTGGTTCTGGTCCTGCTGATCGTCGTCGCCGGCCCGCTGGTTGCTCCGCACGATCCGGAAAAGCTCGCGCCGCTCGCCCGATACAAGGGTCCGAGCCTGACCTACTGGCTCGGCACCGACCAGTATGGCCGCGACATCTTCAGCCGTCTTCTGATCGGCGCCCGTGCCACCGTCGTCATGGCGGTCGCCGCCACTATCGTCGGCACGCTGATCGGCGCGCTGATCGGCACCGCATCCGCCTTCCTTGGCGGCCGCGCCGACGAACTGATCATGCGCACGATCGACGCCGTCATGTCGATCCCCAGCCTGCTTTTTGCACTTCTCGTGGTGAACCTCCTCGGCTCCAGCACCGTCAATGCGCTGGTTGCCGTCGCCATCGCCTTTGCGCCGGGCATGGCCCGCATCACCCGAAGCGTCGCGCTATCGGTGCGCAAGCAGGATTACGTCAACGCGGCCATCGCCCGTGGCGAAAGCTCGGCTTACATCATCCGTCGCGAGATGCTGCCGAACGTCATTGCGCCAATCATCGTCGAGATGACGATCCGCGTGTCTTTTGCCGTGATGTTGTTTGCGACGCTCTCCTTCCTTGGCCTCGGCGCACAGCCGCCGGCTGCCGAATGGGGCCTGATGGTCTCGGAAGCGCGCCGCTACATGCACCTTTCCGCCGGCATCCTGATCTGGCCGAGCGTGGCGATCGCCATCGTCGCCGTCGGCTTCAACCTTCTGGGCGACGGTCTCCGCGATGCCCTCAATCCGCGGACCTGAGGTGAAACCCATGACCAACATAGAAAATCGCCCAGTTCTGGCTGTCGAAAACTACTCGCTGGACTACGAGACCGCCAACGGCCCGTATCACGCGCTGAAGAACATCAACCTCTCGATCAACCGTGGCGAGATCCTCGGCCTCGTCGGCGAGAGCGGCTCGGGCAAGACCTCGCTCGCCTGGTCGATCATGCGCTACCTGCCGCAGAACGCCGGCGAACCGGGCGGCCGCATCCTGCTCGGCGGCGACAACCTGCTCGAAAAGTCCGAACGCGAGATGGAAACGTTTCGCGGCCGGCGGATCAGCATGGTGTTCCAGGATCCGAGCACGTCCCTCAACCCGACCCTGTCGCTCGGCACCCAGCTTACCGAAGTGCTGATCCGCCATCGCGGCCTGACGCGCCAGCAGGCGTGGAAGGAAGGCGAGGCGCTTCTCGACCGCGTCGGCCTGAAGACGCCGGGGCAGATGATGCTCCGCATGCCGCACGAAGCTTCCGGCGGCGAAAAGCAGCGCGTCGTCATCGCATCCGCCTTTGCCTGCAACCCGGAATGCATCATCTTCGACGAACCAACCACGGCGCTCGACGTCATTACCTCGCGGCAAATCCTCGATCTCTTCGTCGAACTGCAGGCCGAAACCGGCGTCGCGTCGCTCTATATCTCTCATGACCTTGCGCTCGTTGCCCGCACCGCAGGCCGCGTCGCTGTCATCAAGCGCGGCGATATCGTCGAGCAGGGCACAGTCCGCGACATCTTCACCAATCCGCAACAGGACTACACGAAGGAACTGATCGCGGCCGTCCCCGATCCCTCCCATCGTCTGGTCAAGGACGACGTGGCCATCACCGAAACGCCGCTGGTGAAGGTCGAGAAAGTCAGCGTCCATTTCGGCCGCAAGCCGTTCCTCGCGGCGCTCACCGGCAAGAAGACCGAGCGCGTCACCGGCAACAACGCCATCAGCCTCAGCGTCAATCCGGGCGAAATTCTCGGCATCGTCGGCGAATCCGGTTCCGGCAAGTCGACGCTCGCCAAGGCGATGACCGGCCTCAACCGTTTCGAGGGCAAGATCTGGTTCGACGGGCGCGAGATCAAGAGCCTGAGCGATATGGACAATGCCTATCGCAAGGATGTCCAGATCATCTTCCAGCATCCGGACGCCTCGCTCAATCCGCGCCAGAAGATCTCCGAAATCCTGTCACGGCCGCTGAAACTGTTCGGCGACGCCACTGATCTGGAAAAGAAGGTCGGCGATATGCTGGAGCAGGTGCGCCTGCCGCGCACCCATGCCAACCGCTATCCGCATCAGCTTTCGGGCGGCGAAAAGCAGCGTGTGGCGATCGCCCGCGCCTTTGCCTCCAAGCCGAAACTCGTCATCTGCGACGAGATTACCTCGGCGCTCGACGTCTCGGTTCAGGCTTCCGTCGTGGAACTGCTGCTCGAACTGCAGAAGGCGAGCGGCACGGCCTATCTCTTCATCACCCACGATCTCAACCTCATCCGCCAGATCGCCCACCGGATTGCCGTCATGTATCGCGGCGACCTGATCGAGGTGGTGAAGGCTGAAGAGATCGATAGTCCCGACCGGGCGGATTACACGCGCCGCCTGATCGAGGCGGTGCCGCGCGCCGCCGCAAACTACCAGTGACCCCAATTCCAGTGAGAATGCATCAAGGAGCATGACAATGGACCCGAAGTCCCTTCTGGACCGGATCGACGAAAAGGCCTGCCTCGATTTCCTGTCGAATATGGTCCAGCACAAGAGCCATTCGGAAACCGAAGGCGAGAAGGATCTCGCCCGCTGGATGGCCAAGGAGCTTGAAAAGATCGGCGTCGATGCCGAGCTGCAGCCCTTCGATGAAGGCCGACGCTTCAACACGATCGGCCGCCTGAAGGGCGAAGGCGGCGGCAAGAGCCTGCTGTTCAACGGCCATCTCGACACCAATCCGGTGACCGAGGGCTGGACGGTCGATCCTTATGCGGGCCTCGTCGACGACAAGTTCATCTACGGCATCGGCGTGTCCAACATGAAGGCCGGCGATGCGGCCTATTTCTGCGCCGTGAAGACGCTGCTCGATGCCGGCGTCAAACTGAAGGGCGATGTCGTCCTGACCTTCGTCGTCGGCGAGCTGCAGGGCGGCGTCGGCACGCTGGCTGCGATCCATAGCGGCGTGAAGGCGGACTATTTCATCAACAGCGAGCCGAGCGATCTCGTTGCCGTCACCATGCATGCGGCGGCACTCAGCTACGTCATCGAACTGACGGGCGACACACGTCACCTGTCGAAGCGCGAGGAATCCGTCGACGCCATCGCGGCCGCCTGCGATATCATTCCGCGCATCAATGCGATGACCTTCAGCGGCGCCAAGAGTGACACGCACAGGTCGATCAATCGCGGCCATGTCGGCGTCGTCCATGGCGCGCTCGGCCGTGACTTCGCCGAATGGCGTCCGCCGCAGGTGGCCGATTTCGTTCGCCTGCGCGGTTCGCTGCGTTATGCGCCGGGCCAGACCCAGGAAAGCGTGCTGGCAGACGTGGATGCGGAACTACGCCTCCTCGAAGGCCGCTTCCCGGGCCTCAAGGCCAAGCTGGTTCCCGACATGATCGAAGGCCGCCCGCTGATGCCGCCCTTCGAAGTCTCGCCGGATAGCCGCATCGTCAAGTCGATCAATGCCGCCTATGAAGCCGTTCGCGGCGAAAAGCAGCCGACCGGCGCGATCACGCCGACCCGCTTCTACGGCACCGATGCCGGCCACCTCTACAAGGAGCTCGGCATGGAAGGTATCGTCTGCGGACCGGGTGGCCGCTACAACACCATGCCCGACGAGCGCGTCGACATCATTGACTATCTCGACATGATCCGGGTCTACATGCTGACCATCCTCGATATCTGCGAGGTGGCATAACATGTTCTCCCGGGCGGAATATGATCGTCGTATCGCTCTCGCCCGGGACGCCATGGCGTCTTCTGGCGCCGATCTGCTCCTCGTCGACAGCGGCGAGTTACTGGCCTGGCTGACGGGCTATACCGTCTCCGAAACCATGTATCGCGCGGCCTTCCTGCCGCGCGAGGGCGACGCCTGGTTCACGCTGCGCGCGCTCGACGAGGCGCCCTGCCGCGAAAAGAGCTGGATCACCGATGTCGTCGGTTTTGTCGACACGGAGGAAGCGCAGGCGGCCGTCGCTGCGAGCATCCGCGACCACGGCTTCGGCAAGGCGCGCATTGGGCTCGACACCAATTCCTACAGCATGAGTGCCGCCACCTTCATGCGTCTCACCCAGCTTCTGCCCGAAGCAACCTTCATTCCCATGCCGGGCCTGAGCGACAGCCTGCGCTGGGTGAAGTCGCAGGAAGAGATCGCCGTTCTGCAGCAGGCCGCCGAGGTCGCCGACAAGGCGATGGCCGCGATAGCTACCCAGTCGAAGCCCGGCATGACGACGCGCGACGCTGCCGCCATCGCATCCGGTGTCTTCCTGCGCGAAGGTGCCGATACGGGCGAGGTCGGCCCGGTGGTCAAGGCATCCGGCAGCCACGAATTCCTGCACGGCGTGTTCAAAACCGAGGCGATCATGGAGGGTGATGTCCTGCATGTCGAACTCATCCCGCGCGTCGGCAATTATGGTGCGCGGATGATGCGCCCGATCGTGGTCGGTACTCCTTCCGCTGAACTCGCCGCCGCCGCCGAAAAACTGGTCGTATTGCAGGACCGCCAGATCGCGGCGATGAAGCCAGGTGCGATTGCGCGCGATGTCGATGCGATCATGCGCCAGGGCGCGCTCGATGCGGGTCTGCGTCCGGTCTATGAGAACGTCACGGCTTATACGCTCGGGCTCTATACCCGCACGCCGCGCACCAGCGATTTTTCCGGCGTCTTCCTGCCGACATCAGACTGGCCGCTGCAAGAAGGCATGGTCTTCCATCTCTACGCCACGGCTCAGGGGCTCGGCTTCAGCGAAACAGTGGTTGTCGGAAAGGATGGCGGTATCCGACTGACGCAAACCCCGCGCCGCATCCTGACGGCGTAAACCTCAGCGTCCGCGATAGACGAAGGGCGGCGGTTCGGCGAGGCTGTCGGCCTCCGCCTGTTCAGTCAGCATCTGGCGCAGCGGTGAGCGGATGCAGACCGGATCGGTCGCCGACGCATCGCCCGCCAGCGCCATCGCCTGGCAGCGGCAGCCGCCGAAATCGATCGCCTTGCGGTCGCAGCTGCGGCACAGTTCCGGCATCCAGCTGTCGCCACGATAGGCGTTGAAGGCCTGGCCGTCGTACCAGATTTCGGCCAGCGGCTTATCTTTTACGTTGTCGAACTGAAGCGAAGGGATGGTTTCGGCCGCATGGCAGGGCAGGACCTTGCCGGATGGCGTCACGTTGAGCCCGGTACGTGCCCAGCCGCCCATGCAGGCCTTCGGATAGCTCGCATGATGGTCCGCGCCGACATAGTCGATGACGATCACGCCCTCGAGCCGCTTGCGCTGCTCTTCGACAAAGGCATTGGCGCGCAAAAACTGTTCCTTGGTCGGCATCAGCGCCTTGCGGTTCCTGTCGGCCCAGCCGTGGAACTGCACCGTGGCGATCTCGATGCGCCGGGCGCCGAGCTTGACCGCAAGATCCAGCATGTCGCCCATCTGATCCATGTTCTGCTTGTGGCAGACTGCATTGACCGTGAGCGGAATGCCGGCGGCATGGGTCCATTCGGCAACCGCGATCTTGCGGTCATAGCCCCCCTTGTAACCGCCGACAAAGTCGGCCAGTTCCGGTGTGGCGCCCTGGATGGAAAGCTGCAGGTGGTCGAGACCTGCGTCGGACAGCTCGGCGATCCGCTTTTCCGTCAGGCCGACGCCTGAGGTGATGAGGTTGGTGTAGAGCCCGGCCTTGGCTGCAGCAGCGGTCAGTTCCACCAGGTCGCGCCGAGATGCCGGTTCACCGCCGGAAAGATGCAGATGCAGCACGCCGAGAGAGGCCGCTTGCTTGAAGACGTCAATCCATTCTTCGGTGGAAAGCTCCGACTTTATGCCGTCGAGTTCCAGCGGGTTGGAGCAATAGGGGCAGGCGAGCGGGCAGCGATGGGTCAGCTCCGCGAGCATGGCGATCGGTGCCGGAATGCGGATGCGTCCGCCGGCCCATTCGCTTGTTCGTGGAATGCTGACATGCTCGTTCACGGCTTCAACTCCAGCATCCGTCGCTTGGAAAACTCGTCGACGAAGGCAATGACGTCGCCGAGGATCTGTTCCTTCGGCGCTTCGAACTTGACCGAGAATTCCTCGGCAATGGCATCGAGACTGCGCTCGCCGTCGAGCGCATTGACGATCATGACTGCGATATCATCCAGCGCCAAAGCTCGCTCGGGGGCGAGAAGCACGGTCTGGCCCCGTACCGGATCTTCCCGCAGCCTCACGCCGCGAGCCAGCTTGGCGATCGTGTCGGCGGTCACTAGAATGGCGGCCTGTTCGCTCATTCCGCCGCTCCCTTGAGTGCAGGCTGATCGAGATCACCGACCACACCCTCCTTGCCGTCCCAGCCGCCGGGCGGCAGAAGGGCAGGGGAAACATAGGCGTGATGCAGCGCATCGAGCTGCGCCCACAGAACATCGGTCTTGAAGGTCAGCGCCGCGGCGGCAGCGTCCTGCTTCTCAAGCGTATCCGCGTGATCCAGCACATAGTTGAGACCGAAGGCCACATCCACCGGTGCTTCGTCGAGTCGCTTGCGGAAGTAGGACAGAGCCTGCTCGTTGGCGAATGCATAATGTTCGATCAGGCCGGCAATGCGGTTCTTGTGAATGGCCGGCGCAAAAAGCTCGGTCAGCGATGCAGCTACCGCATCGATCAGCGGCATATCGCGGACGAAACGCACATAGGCATCGCAGGCAAAGCGTGTCCCCGGCAAAACGCCGCGATTGGAGGCGACATAGTCGGGATCAAGGCCGACTGCTTCGGCGAGCTTCAGCCAGCGGCGGATGCCGCCGCCTTCCTCGACGCCACCGTCATGGTCCTCGATCCGTTTGCGCCAGGCACGGCGGATCGAGATATCCTCGCAGCGGGACATGAAGGCCGCGTCCTTCAGGGGAATGCGGCTCTGGTAATAGAAGCGATTGATGACCCACGCGCGCACCTGGGTGATGTTGCAATGACCGCCATGCAGCATGCCGTGGAACGGGTGCTTGTCATGGTAGCGGGCGTCGCCGATGGCGCGCAGCCGCGCTTCGAAATCGGTTCTGTTCTGGGCGTCACTCAAGATCGATCTCCATGCCGTCATAGGCGACGTTGAAACCAACCGCCTCAACCGCGTCCCGTTCCGGCCCTTGGCGCCAAATCGGGTTCGTATTGTTGATATGGACATAGACCATGCGGCCTATGCTGAGTCTGGACAGAAGTTCCAGGCTGCCTTCGGGGCCGGAAATCTGCATATGCCCCATCCGCTGCCCTGTCTTGACGCCAGTTCCCACCCGGATCATCTCGTCATCGGTGAAAACAGTACCGTCGAAGAATACCAGATCGGCACCGCGGATGCGATCGGCCAGCCAGTCCGGAAGCGTCGCGCATCCCGGAATATAGTAGGCGCGGCGACCATTCGCCACGAATTCGATGCCGATCGTCTGCTCGCCTTCGAGCCCGAGTTCCGGCTCGCCCTCTTCGAGATAGAGAGCCACCTTGCCGGGCACGGCGAAGATGCGGGCATTCAATCCGTCTACCGGCTGGAAGCTTTCGTCGAGCCTGATCGTGCGCCGAGTGACGAAGTCGGGATCCAGAACCTTGAAGACCGGACTTCCGTCAAGCACCTTGCCGATGGCAGATGTCGCGTAGAGGTCGAAGGCCTGCTTTTCACGGATCGTCAGCAGCCCGCCGATATGATCGACATCGGCATTGGTGATGACCACGCTGCGGATCGGGCTATGGCGAAGGGTCTTGGGATACAGCGCTGGTGTCTGCTGGATCTGCTGGCGGATATCGGGAGATGCGTTGAAGACCGCCCAATGCTCTCCGTCGATACTCACGGCCAGAGACGACTGCGTCTGGGGCGAGACGTCGGAAGACGGGTCGCGGGCAGCGGCGCAGTTGGGGCAATTACAATTCCATTGCGGCAACCCGCCGCCAGCCGCCGAGCCGAGCACGAGAAAACGAAAACTGGTCATTGATTCTCGTGCCTAGCAGTATCAGAACAGGACGGGTTCATCACCGTCCGGCTGGGCGTAGCGGTTGATTTCCATGCCGCAGCTGACTTCAACGAACTTAGGTGCAGTCCACTTCATGATAGTCTCCTTTCTGAGGGCCTTTGTTTGGCCCTATTTTGTCATATGCGCTCCGCCTCCGTTTGTACAAGAGGGAATGTGCATACGCCGTTTGACTTGCTCCCGATAAGCAACCACCAAGAAGGCGAAAGATGTTGTGACAACGGCATCTTCGGATGGGCAAATGCAGATTAAAAACCTGCTGTCTTTGATCAACTTTTTGGGAGCGGAGGGTATGATCGGGTTCGCTTACGCATCAATGCCTGTGCCGGCCCTTGCGGACAGCCGGGGATGTTGCGCTCTACGATCCCATTGCCTGCGTGATCTGGTCGCGAAGGAACCCGCGCAGCTTTCGGGCTTCGCCGCTCATGGCGCGCCCTTTGCGGCTGACGATGAAATAATAGTGGCTGACGACGGGATCGGTGATCGGGATCTCGACCAACCCGGCAGGCAACGTCTTTCCAAGCGACAATGCCGGCAGAATGCCGATCGCCGTGCCGGCGAGCACGGCACCGATCAGCGACTGGCGATAGCGATAGGTTCCATGCGGGATGAATCGCAGCCCCTGCGCGGCCATCGTCGCCTCGATGGTTCTGTAGACTGGCGTATCCGGCTTGTAGCTGACCACCTTCTGCAGAGCGATCTCGCTCCACGTCAATTCGGACTGGTGCGCAGCCCAATGAGCGGGTGACGCGACCGCGCAGAGCTTTACAGCGAACAGGAAGTCGGCCTCGAGCGTTTCGGGATCGAAGGGGCCATGTCCCACACCGATATCCGCCCGGCCATCGAATACATAGGGGCCGATGTCGGAGACGTCTTCCACCTCGATCTTGAGGTCCGTACTTTCGCCGTAGAGCGCAAGAGCCGCGGGCAGCAGGTAGGATGCGACGGAAGAAACGGCAGCGACGCGTACATTCGTGCGGCCTGAAGAGACCTGTTCGCGAAGGTCGCGGGCAGCCAAGGCAGTGTTGGCAAGCGTGATTTCAACCAGGGGCAGCAGTGCGCGGCCGGCATCCGTCAGCCTGACATTGCGCGTATCGCGATCAAACAACCGCGCGCCGAGATCCGCCTCGAGTTCCTTGATCGCCGCCGAGAGACCCGGCTGGGAAACACCGCAAAAATTAGCCGCCGCAGTAAAGCTCGACGTCTCCGCAAGCGCCTTGAAAAAGGTCAGATGCCTTAAATTTAGCGCATCACGCATCTTATTAATCAGAATATTGTGGTGATTTATATCTATTAATTATTTCATTTATGAATGCAACCGTGATTTTCTAGACGGCAAGCCATTCGGCACCTATTGGGCCGGCATAAACGTCTACGGGGACCCCTGTCATGAAAATCAAACTCGTCGCCATCGCGTCCGCCAGCCTTCTGGCGCTTTCAAGTGGAGCCGCGGTCGCTCAGGATCTGACGATCTCGCTCTGGGGTGGCGGCTATGCCGAAGAGTTCCGCCGCATCGTGGTGGAGCCTTTCGAGAAGGCGCACAACGTCAAGGTCACGCTCGACACCGGGCTTTCCGGCGAACGCCTCGCAAAACTGATGGCGACGGGTGGTCGCGGCACAGACCTCGTCTATTTCACGGACTACCAGATGGCCGAGCTGGCGAAGCGCGGGCTGCTGCAACCGGTCGACAAGAAGGCGCTGACCAACATGGACGCGCTACAGGATTTCGCCAGAGACCCCTTCGGCGACGGCTCCTGCCCGGCCTTCACGGTAGCGGCCGTAGGCCTTGCCTATAACAGCCAGCTGATGAAGGAAGCTCCGACCTCCTGGAAGCAGGTCGTCGATGCCGACCTGCCGGGCAAGAAGGGCTTTCCGGATATCAACATCTCCTACGGGCCACTCACCCTCGGCATGATCTCGCAGCTCGAAGGCGGCAGCCTCGAGGACATGGATCCGGGCTTTGCCAAGATCGCCAGCGTCAAGAAGAACCTGCAGATCTTTACCGGCCGTGAAATCCTCGACGCCATCAATCAGGGCGATGTGCCGCTCGCGCCGCATCTCAACATCATGGTGCGCAAGGACGACAGCGTGCCGCTACGCTTCACCTTCCCACAGGAAGGCGGCCTCGGCGTGCTCAACCTAGTCTGCATGATCAAGGGCTCGGAAAAGTCGGAGCTGGCCCAGCAGTTCATCGATTTCCATCTCTCCAAGGAAATCCAGAGCGAAATGCTGGTCAAGCAGGGTGAAGGCACGGTCCGCACCGATGTCGAGACGCCTTCCGAATCCAAGTACAACCTCATCAGCGCCGAAAACCTCGCCCGCCTGAAGTTCTTCAACGTGAACACGATCGTGTCCAATCGCGCCGATTGGATCAGCCGCTGGCAGGAAGAGGTCATCGCCGAATGACCGACATGACTTCGCCGGCCGGAACCGGCCCGGCGTTTGCGGTCGAGATGCGTGACGTTTCGAAGGTGTTCGGCGAGACCACGGTTCTCGACCGGATATCCTTCGACATCCGTCCCGGCGAGTTCGTCACCTTTCTCGGCCCGTCCGGCTGCGGCAAGACGACGTCGCTGCGCATCCTGGCCGGCTTCGAGCAGGCGACATCCGGCGATGTGCGCATCAACGGCCAGTCGGTTTCAGACATGCCGCCCTGGCATCGCGATATCGGTATCGTCTTCCAGTCCTATGCCCTGTTTCCCTATATGACGGCGCGCGACAATGTCGGCTTCGGCCTTAAGATGCGGCGCGTTCCGAAAGCTGAAATGGCGAAGCGGGTTGAAGAAGCCCTGAAGCTCGTCGGCCTTTCCGGGCTGGGCGACCGTTACCCGCGGCAGCTGAGCGGAGGCCAGCGCCAGCGTGTCGCTCTGGCGCGCGCGCTCGTCATCAAGCCGCAACTGCTTTTGCTCGACGAGCCGCTGTCCAATCTCGACGCGAAGCTGCGCAACGAGATGCGCTATGAGCTGAAGCGGATCCAGCGCGAAAGCGGGATCACAACAGTTTTCGTCACCCACGATCAGGAAGAAGCCTTCTCACTCTCGGACCGCATCGTCCTGATGAGCAAGGGGGAGATCAAGCAGGCGGGCACGTCGCGCGAGATCTGGGAAAAGCCGAGGACAGGTTTCGTCGCCGATTTCATCGGCGTCGACAATCTCCTGCCCGGAGCGGTCGAAAAGGATGGCGACGAGCTGGTCGTGCGCATTTCACCATCTGTCACGTTGAAGACAGAGATCTGCGATTTCGCGCCGGGCTCAGCGGTTCTGGTTGCCGTCAGGGCGAAGGATGTCATCCTCAACCCCGTGGCGGACGAGACTGCAACCGGTCTAAACGTATTTGCGGGCAATATCATCGATGTCGAATATCGCGGCGAGCGATGCGCCTGTCGCGTCCGATGCGAGGGTATCGACCAGACCTTGGTGGCATTGGTCGCGTCCTCGCACGTTCCATCCGGCGCGGTGACCCTGTCCTTTGCTTCGGACGCCGTGATGGTACTGACCGATGACCGGTGATCGACAAAGCCACAGGTCCATGACGGCCTGGGCACTCTCGTCCCCGGCTGTCCTGCTGGTGCTGGTAGTTGCGATCACGCCGTCGCTGATCCTTCTCTACCAGGCTTTTCGCACGCCTGACGGCGCGGCCTTCACGCTCGAGCATTTCGAGCGTCTGTTCAACAGCCGCATCGCTGGCCAGGCCTTCTGGCGCACCCTGCGCGTATCGTTGATCACGACCCTGCTGACGATTGCCGGGGGCTATCCGCTCGCCATGCTGATTGCCCGTTCACGCGAGCGCGCCGCAGCGCTCATGCTCGGCATCGTCGTGTTTCCGCTGATGGTGTCGGTCGTCGTCCGCGCCTTCGGCTGGATCGTCATCCTCGGGCCAAGCGGCATCGTCAACCAGATCCTGCCGGGGATCGGCCTGATCACCGAACCTCTCGCTCTTGTGCAGAACGAGATCGGCATCATCATCGGCGAGACCCAGCTGCTTCTGCCCTACATGGTTCTGTCGCTGCTCGCGGTTCTGCGAAATGTCGATCCGCATCTGGAAGAGGCATCACTCAGCCTCGGCGCCAATCCGCTGCGCACCTTCTTCGCCGTCACGCTGCCCGTCAGCATACCGGGCCTGCTCAGCGGTGTCCTGCTTGTCTTCAGTCTCGCGATTACCGCCTTCGCAACGCCCCAGATCCTCGGCGGAGCGCGCTCGCCGATGCTGACCACGCTGCTTTATCGCAATGTATTCAGCACCTATGACTGGGCTGCTGCCGCAGCGATTGCCATCCTGCTCGCTCTGCTTGCCATCGGTTTCGTCACGCTCCAGCGCCTTGCGGGACGTCTCTGGGAGAAGTCGCATGGCTGACATCCGCCCCAAGTCGGCAAAGGCCGAGATGCTGCTCTGGTCGTTCGGTCGTGTCCTCTTCGGCGCGATCGGCTGTCTATGGCTGCTGTTCCTCGTCGCACCGCTGGTGATCGTGGTCGCGGTCTCTTTCACCAGCGCCAACTACCTGATGTTCCCGCCTCCCGGGCTTTCCCTGCAATGGTATGCGGAGGTGATGCAGCTTTCCTGGTTCCGCAGCTCGCTCATATCGAGCTTTCTCATCGCCGCGGTTTCGACGGCGATCGCTGTGGTCCTTGGCGTACTTGCGGCGCGAGCGCTGTCAAAGCGCTCGTTCCCGGGACACATGCTGATGGAATATCTCGTCCTCAGCCCGCTGCTTCTGCCCGGCGTGGTGATGGGTTTTGCACTCTTCAACGTGCTCGTGCTGCTGCATATGGAAGCGCTGGGACTGCCGAACCTGATTGTCGCGCACACGATGATCACGCTCCCCTTTGTGGTCCGCTCCGTCTGGTCGACCATGGCCGGTTCTGATGCCTCCCTGGAGGAAGCCGCCCACAGTCTGGGCGCGACCCCGCTGAAGGCGTTTCGCCATGTCGTGCTGCCGACGGCGATGCCGGGCATCGTGGCGGGCGCGATCCTCGCTTTCACCTTCTCGTTCAACGACGTGACGGTATCGATCTTCCTGGCGTCGCGGGAGGCAGGAACGCTGCCGGTCGAGCTGATGGCCGATCTCGAATATTCGGCCAATGCGGCACCCGCCGCGATCTCCTCCCTGATGATCGTGCTGATGCTGCTTCTCTTCATGGCCGTAGTCCGGCTGGGCGGCCTCAAGGCCTTCGTCAATCACTAGCATTCCTTACCGGCCTCAATTGCCGGCCCCAAAACTTGCCATGCCTCGGAGTATTCCATGTTCAAACGTCTGCCCGTCGACCGTGCCGCCCTGGTGGAGGCTGCCCGCGGATTGCGTCCGCTTGATCTCGCCGTCAAGAACGTCCAGCTGGTCAACGTTCTGACTTGCGAAGTCTACCCGGCCGATATCGGCGTCTATGCGGGGCGCATCGCCGTCGTCGGCCCGGCCGGCGAATACGACCTCCAGGCCCGTCGCACGGTGGACGGCAGCGGCAAGTGGGCATGCCCGGGCTTTTTCGACAGCCATCTGCATATCGAAAGCACGATGGTGACGCCGGCCGGCTATGCCAACGGCGTCCTGCCGCTCGGCACGACATCGGTCGTCGTCGACCCCCATGAAATCGGCAACGTGATGGGCAAGGAAGGTGTGAAACTGATGATCGAGGGCAGCCGCGACATGCCGCTGCGCGTCTATTTCGCCATCCCCTCCTGCGTCCCTTCCGTACTTGGGCGCGAAACTGCCGGCGCGACCTTCAATCCCGCCGATATCGACGAGATGATGAGCTGGGAGCGGGTAATCTCGCTTGCCGAGGTGATGGACTATATCGGCGTCGTCCGTAACGACGAGCGCATGCGCGGCATCGTCGATGCGGCGCTCGGCCACGGTGTGGCGATCCAGGGCCATGCGCCCAAGCTGATGGGACGCGATCTCAACGCCTATATCGCCGCCGGCATCGACAACGACCATGAATCCCGCCTCGGCGAGGAAGTGCTTGAAAAGCTTCGCCTCGGTCTGCTGCCGCTGATCAAACTCGGCTCGCCGGGCAACCACCTGCCCAACCTGATGCCGGGCCTGCTCAAGGCTAACTATGCCGACGTCGCGCTCTGCACCGACGATGTCGAGCCGTCCGACATGCTCACCAACGGCCACATGGACCGGGTCGTGCGCGGCGTGATGGAATATGGCGTGCCGGTGGAGCGAGCGCTGCGCTGGGCATGTTATATCGGCCCGCAGCATTATGGCCTGCGTGATTTCGGAGCGATTGCCCCCGGCTTCGTGGCCGACTTCCTGCTGCTGGACTCGCTCGAGAAGGTCAGCGTCTGTGACGTCTATGTCGACGGCGAGCAGATCGTCCGCGACCGCAAGATGATCGAGCCCATCGCCGATCCGCTGATCGGTCGCGAGATCCCCGACACCGTCATCATCGAGCCGCCGCGTGACGCCGATTTCCATATCGCAGCACCGATTGAGGCCGGCGAGATCAGCATCAACGCGATGGATCTCCTGCCGACGCGCATGACGGACCTGATACAGCTGAATGTTCCGGTCGTTGACGGCGTGATCCGGCCGCAGGACCTGCCGGAAGGTGTTTGCATGGCAACGGTCGTGCCGCGCCACGGGCAGGCGACGCCGCCGGTTTCCGCACCGTTGCGCGGCCTCGGGATCACGAGCGGCGCGATAGCCCATACCGTTGCCCACGACTGCCACAACATCATGGTTGCCGGCCGGACCGACAGCGACATGAGACTGGCCGTCGAGGCGTTGAAGGAAATGCGCGGCGGCTTCGTCCTGGTCGATGGAGGAGAGGTCATTTCAAAGGTTCCGCTTCCTTTCGCGGGCCTTATGGCCTTCGAGAGCTGCGAGGAGCTCAGCGAGAAGATCGAGGCCTACAATATCGAGGTGCGCAAACGCGGCGTGATGATGAACTCGTGGCGCCCGATCATGGCGCTGACGGGACTGCCGCTCGCGGTCATCCCGTCGGTCCGCATCACCGATCTCCATCCGCTTCTGGACGTCGTCACCCAGGAACCGATCCCGTTGTTCACTGCTGCGGGCTGAGAGACGCGTCTGGCCACCAGCAAATCGGCCCTGATACGGTGGCCGCCGGTGTTGCGCCGGACCTACACTCGGTCCTGATATCCGCAACACCGGCCACCGCCTATCGATGTTAGGGCAGTGGAACGACGCTGCTGTTTGGATCGGACGGCTTAGGGCAAGAGCCTGCCCGAACGCCTGCCTGCACCTTTACGTAAACCTGCCCAATCTTGCTGGCGGCCATATGGTGACGTTGAAGCCTTCGGACATTTGAAATCGCCCTTCGCTGAGCAGGGCGTTTCCATGCTCTTGCGCGAACCATCGCGCGACATCGGCATTGTAGAGGGCTCGATCGTTTCCCCGATCTTGGCTTTGACGAAGTCAAGCATATCGTCCGCAGGCATTGAAAGCGTGTTGAGCTGCATCAGCTTGCGCCGCGCCGGCTGGTGACCGAGATTGAGGCCTTCAATGATATGGAGAACGTGATATTTCGTGGCCGGCGTATTTTCGACGAGCCACCCGCGGATAAATTACAGGCAGTTCAGGCTTTCACATTTGCGAGTCTCCTGTCTGCACAAGGCAAACGAACGACGTGGGTCTTTACTCCCTATGACGGAATATCGGACATTCGCTTTGGGCAGGCGAGGGAGGATGTCGAAGGTTTTCTTGGGCAGCCGAGAAGCTCAAGCAGACATATATCGGCAAGACGCGGCTGGAATATAGTGTCTCTGTCCCCGCATTCGTGTCTGCGGACAACAAGCTCGCCGAAATGAATTTCTTGCCGGATCTTTCCTAGCCCTTCGAGTATCAGGGGATGAATCTCTTCGCTTTATCTGAAGACGAAGTGTTGCAGCGATTGGAACAGAATGATCCTGACGTTCGCGAGTCCAATGGCTTCGTGATCCTTTTCGATCTAGGTATGGCACTAACCGGATTCCATGACGAAATGCCTGAACAGAAGGCAATCACTATCTTTGGCCGTGACCATATATGGATCGAGAAAAGACTGACGATGCAAGCCATCAGCTTTGGCTAGGAGACGGATGCATTTGCTGAGGTATCGATTCCTAGTCGAGGCCCAGACAACGTAACCTGCGGAAGTGGTCCATCTCGCAACAAGCTCGACGGCCATTCTAAGCCCAATGCTCTATTTTCCATTCGTTAGTGCGTGCTAAAGTTGTCCATCTGCTGTGACCATCAGTCTCGAACAGGCCGATGCGATGGAAAAGAACCTCCTGCGCTACATCTGGTGTCACACCCGACGGGAGCAATTATGGATACTGCTCCTCGTTGCGGTGTCCATGGTTCCCTATTTCCTGTCGTTCGATCTGCCGAAGCAGATCGTCAATGGACCCATTCAGGGCAACGGCTTCGAGACAGCCAATGCGCGCCAGCCGTTCTTTCGCCTGGCCTACGATCTTCCGGTGATTGGTCATGTCGAGCTTTTCAGAGGCATCGAGCTTGAGCGGCAGCAGACGCTCATGGCGCTCAGCGCAGTCTTCCTGGCGCTGGTCCTGATCAACGGATTGTTCAAGTTCCACATCAACACCTGCAAGGGCCGGCTTGGGGAGCGGATGTTGCGACGGATCCGTTTCGAACTCGTCGATCGCATTCTTCGCTTTCCGCCCAAAAATTTCAAGCAACTGAAGTCGGCCGAGATCGCCACCATGGTAAAGGATGAGGTGGAGCCGCTGGGCGGCTTCACCGGCGACGCATTCATTCTGCCCGCTCTTCTCGGCGGCCAGGCTCTCACAACGCTCGGGTTCATCATCGTTCAGAACGTCTGGCTGGGCATGATCACCGCCAGCATAGTCGCCGTCCAGCTCAGCATCATCCCGCGGATGCGTCGAAGGCTGCTGGAACTCGGGCGCCTGCGGCAGCTGACGGCGCGCGAATTCTCGGGCCGGGTCAGCGAAATCGTCGACGGCATCAATGCGGTCCACAGCAACGACACTTCCAATCTCGAGCGTGCCGACATCGCCTGGCGGCTCGGGCAGATCTTCTCCATCCGCTATGACCTTTACCGATGGAAATTCCTGGTAAAATTCATCAATAACCTTCTCGCTCAGGTCACCCCGTTCATCTTCTACGCATTTGGCGGATACTTCGTTCTGCTGGGCAGGCTCGACCTCGGTCAGCTGGTGGCCGTCATCGCCGCTTACAAGGATCTTCCGAGCCCGTTGAAAGACCTTATAGACTGGGATCAGGCACGGCAGGACGTACAGGTAAAATACGCCACGGTATGGGATCAGTTCAGCGTGGAACCGCTTATCGCGCCAGCGGTTCACGAGCTTGCAAACGGCCCCGTTCCACCCCTTCAGGCATCCGTCGTTATTCGAAACCTGACGCTGGTCGATGATAGCGGCGCAAGGCTGCTGGACGACGTAACAACCGAGGTCGGGGCAGGAGAAACCATCGCTCTCGTCGGCACGACAGGAAGCGGAGCCGAGGCATTTGCCGAAGCCCTCGGTCGCCTCATCTGGCCGACATCCGGCAGCATCACGATTTGCGACCAGAGCCTGCTCGAAATGCCGGAATCCATCACCGGGCGACGTATTTCCTACGCGTCTGGAGAGCCATTCTTCCTGCATGGCACGCTGATGGACAATTTGCTCTATGGCTTGAAGCACGCGCCACGGGCGAACGGGGCATTGGACGAAAAGCACCTGGCCGAGTTCGAACGCTACGCGACGGAAGCGCGCAGGGCCGGCAATGTCGAGTTCGACCTTCATGACGACTGGGTGGACTACAAGGCCGCCGGAGCAAACGGGCCGGATGATCTCCTCAACGCGGTCCAGCCGATACTGGACGCAGTGCAGATATCGGAAGATATCTTCGATCTGACGTTGCGCTCCTGCGTAGATGCGCAGGCGCATCGGACCATCAGCGAACGGATAGTCGAACTGCGCCGCGCGTTACGTGATCGGCTGGCGGCCGATCACCGCGACGACGTGCTCGTGCCGTTCGATTTCGATCTCTATAACATTCAGGCAAGCGTCGGCGAGAACCTGCTGTTTGGTACTAGAACACAGCCGGGGCTCAGCGATCAGGACCTGATCGCTGAGCCCCACTTCCAACGATTTCTGGAAGAAACCGGCCTTGATCAGGACCTTTACCAGATGGGCCTGGCGATCGCTGAAACGGCAGTCGAACTCTTCCATGACCTCGCTCCGCAGCATTCGTTCTTCGGCCGGCTGACATTCATGTCTGCCGATGACATTCCCGTCTACCAGGCAATGCTCGCCCGATGCCGCGGCCTGCGCCTTGATGAGGTTCCGATGCAGGAGCGCATCTCGATCACCGCGCTCAGCCTCTCCTATATCGAGCCCAGCCATCGCTTCGGCCTACTGGGCGAAGACCTCATGGACAGACTTGTGACGGCACGAAAAATTTTCCATGCCGAGCTTCCGGAGGATATGGCGAATTTGATAGATCGTCATGACCCGGAACGCTTTACCAATTACGCCAGTCTACTGGACAACGTGCTCTTCGGCCGCGTCGCCTATCAGGTGGCGGACGCCGCCGACCATATCCGGGGGATCATGAAGGAGCTGTTTTCCGAAGCGGAGCTTTATGAGAGCGCCCTGGCGATCGGTCTTCAGTTCGACGTCGGCGCAAGCGGAAAGCGACTGACGATGGCCCAAAGACAAAAGCTCAACCTTGCCCGCGCATTGCTGAAGCATTCGGACCTGACTATACTCAATAGGCCTCTGTCGGCACTCGACCAGCGTGTCGAGGAGGCAATAATGCGGTCCATCATCCAGCAACGGAATGACGCCGGGCAACCAACCTCACTCGTATGGGTCGTTTCCGATCCGCATGTCGCACGGATATTCGACAAAGTCCTGCTTTTTCAGCGCGGATCATTGATAGGCTCCGGCGACTATCTGGAACTGTCGCGGTCAAATACGGTTTTCAGGGAACTGCTGTAGTCGCAGGCTTGCCGCTTGTGAAATTCGACTTTGCATGCGTCACCATACCTTCGGGAGAGCCGGGAATATGCTCAGCGATGAAGTGGAGACATTGAGGGAAGTGCCAATTTTCGCCAGTATCGAGCCGGCGAAGCTGAAGCTTCTTGCCTTTGCATGCGATCGCATGATCTATCGTCAAGGCCAGGATATATGCCGCCAGGGGGATCAGGGCGATGCGGCCTATGTGCTTTTGTCCGGCATGGCGGATGTGATCGTGTCGTCCAGCGCCGGTGAAGTGAAGGTGGCAGCCATCGGCGCAAATGCCATCGTCGGCGAAATGGCGGTCCTTTGCAACATTCCCCGCACTGCAACCGTGCGTGCCACCTCCAGATTGGAGGTCCTGCGTATCAGCAAGGACCACTTTTTGGCTTTGACAAGCGAGTTTCCGCAAGTGGCCACCGAGATCATGCGCACGCTCGCCGCGCGGCTGAGCGAGACGACGGCCGAGCTTGCCAATGCCCGGATCTCATTCACCACGCGTTGACCGCAGCCTCGCCAGCATGACCGAAGGACCGCTGCCTTTCGCGCGACGCCCGCATAGGTTGCTCAAAAAGATGATAGATGCTATATTTTCTTTTCGTGATCTAACGAAGGCGGCGTGCGGCTGGGGTTGATTTGACTGTCTCCTGGCGGAGGAGGTGTGCCGTGGTTCTTGCCAAATCGGCGTTCGCGTTTTTTTGCCTGGCGGCCAATCTGTCGTTCGCGGGTCAATTGCAGGATGCCGCGAAAAGCGGAAACGTGGTGGTGCTCAAGCAAGCCCTCGATAAGGCCACCAATTTGGCAGAAGTCGACGCGGCCGGAGATCCCGCGCTCATATTGGCATCCCTGGAAGGCCATGCGGATGCCGTGGAGCTGATACTGGAAAAGGGTGCCGATATCGAGGTCAGAAACAAGGGGGGGCTGACGGCACTCCATGCCGCGGCTTACGCAGGAAAACTTGACGTCGTTAAGCTTCTTGTCGCGAAAGGTGCGCAGGTCAACGATACCAGGAATTTTTACAAGATGTCGCCTTTGCATGCTGCGGCAGAGGAGGGTCACAGCGATGTCGCTGCATTCCTCATCGAAAGCAAGGCGGATATCGAGGCCACAGAGAGGAACGGCTACACGCCCCTTACTCAAGCCGGATGGCGCGGATATTGGAACGTCGGCGAGATTCTTCTGAAGGCCGGCGCGGTTTGCCAGAAAGCTGAACTCGTTGGCGAACCGCTTTACAACGAGTGCATGAAGCGGAAATCGCTCTGATCACTCGTTGCGACAGGGACGGGAGGAAAGCATGTCCACGAACAGGAACCGATTTGCAGCCGCAACCGCTGCGATAGCCATCGTGATGTCATTGTCGCATCAGGCTGTCGGTGAGGACTTCGTCAATACGGGATATTTCGGCGACGTCGCAATCAAGGGATATGACCCGGTCGCCTATTTCGTCGATGGCAAGGCCACCGAAGGCAGCGACCGGTTTTCCCACCGCTGGCTCGGAGCGACATGGCGTTTTGCCAGCGCGGAGCATCGGGATCTCTTTATCAAGGACCCGTCGCGTTATGCGCCACAGTATGGTGGCTATTGTGCCGACGGAGTGTCGTTTGGAACAGTGACCACCAATGTGGATCCGCGCGCTTGGCGCATCATCGACGGCAAGCTTTACATCAGCTACGATCCCGGTGCGGCCGAAGGCATGGAGAAAAATGCGTCCAAGGTGCCGGACTCGCAAAAGCACTGGGCCGATGTCCAGCAAACGCTGATTTCCGAGAAGGTGCATAAGCAGTGGCAATGAGCAGCGCGATCAACGGTTAGCGCGCATCCGCGGTGGGTGAAAAATACTGCAGCGAACGAGGAGTGACGTGAACATAGGCGAAATCGCCTGTAACCGGATCCGCATTCCGATAGACCGCACCGCATACGAGACGATCGAGAAAATAGCCTTCGAACTTCTCGCAAAGTCGTTCATCCTGGATCTGGGCGATACCGGTTATGCTGGTATTGGCACTGCGATAGGCCGTCTGACCGCCCTGACCGAAATATTGCATGAAGTCGGTGCCGTTTCGGTGTTTGCCCACCCATGTCTGGTTGCTGATCAGTGCCCGAAGATCCGCTCCCGTGACGCGATCCTCATCCTTCCCTTCAAAGCCGAACGGCCAATCGGGAATGCCGGCAGACTTTAGGGCGTTGACGTGATGATCGAGGTCACTGCCGGACCAATAATCATAGAGATATCGATAATAGGCCAGGTTGCTTTCAGGGAAGAGTGCGAGCAACTTCGTCACCTCCTCTTGCGCACGCGAATGATTGCCTATGTTTGCATAGGCTGCCGCGAGATATTCGCGTGCAGGTTCGGTTTTCGGCAGGTTCAGGAGCGCAGCCTCGATCAGCGGTATCGCTCGACGATCCGCTCTTGCGGAATAAAATACGATCCCGGCAAGCATCTTGAACCCGGGCGCGGGGGACGGATCAAGCCGTAGTGCCATCTCGATTGCTGAAATCGCCTGCTCGTGAGAGCCGGTATGAGCCAGGATAAGTGCAAGATTGCCAAACGCTTCGGCATCGTTGGGCTGGGCTGCTATGGCGTTGTTGGCAGAGGCAAGCGCTTCATCGCTCCTGCCATCCACCCACTGCAGCAGCGCCAGGACGGTATGCGCTCGCGAGTTGCCGGGATCCAGTTTCAAAGCCTGTCCCGCCGCATCATAGGCAATTTTTCGCGCAACCGCGGCCGACCACAGGTAATTGTAGTCGTTCCGCCACACATCGACCGCGACCCTGGCGATCCCCGCATAGGCGTTGGCAAAGCGAGGATCGAGATCGATTGCCTTCTGGTAGTATGACAATGTCCGACGATAGGTATCCACGTCACCGTAGATGAACCCCTCGTGCTCGGCTCGCATGTAATAGTCGTATGCTTCCAGGCTGTCGGTCGGCAAACGCGCCAGTTGGCTTTTCTCGCCCTTGCTCAGTTTCACTTCAAGCGCCGAGATGATCCGCCCGATTACGTCGTCTTGAACGGCGAACAGATCGGTATATTGTCGGTCATACCCTTCCGCCCATATCGACAGCCCGTTCGTCGCCTCGATCAATTTGGCATTGATTCTCAAGCGGGGGCCGTCGCGCTGGACCGTTCCCTCGAGCACATACTGAACGCCAAGCTCGGATGCGACCTTCTGGATCGTTGCAGGCTTGTCGCGAACCGCGAAGACAGAATGGCGAGCGATCACGAAGAGGCCCGAAACCTTGGACAGCTTGGTTATCAGGTCATCCGTCAAGCCCTCGGCCAGATGATCGTGTCTTGCGTCGCCGCTGACGTTGATAAATGGCAAGACCGCGACCGATGGCTTGTCGGGCAGCGGGTGGGCATATTGGCTCGTCGTTTGCGCTGAAGAAAAGATCGGCCATGCGTACCACCACGACAAACCGGCGGCCACGGGCAGCCCGCCGATAATTGCCGCAACGATGGCCAGTCGCCTGATTAGGAACCGGCCGGAGATGACAGATCTGCCGGCTGGCAAGGGCTCCAGCATGACGTGGTAGACCCTGACCGGCTCGGCGAAACCCTTGACCTTGCGGTCGCCCAGCGACTTATATCCCGCGTTGATCTTGGATTTGACCTGATCGTAGGTGGAGCCCGATATCACAATGCCGCCGGGCTCTGCCAGCGCCTCGATACGGTCCGCGATGCTCACGCCCTCGCCATGGATGTCATCTCCTTCGACAAGCACGTCTCCGAGATTGATACCGATGCGGAATTTCAGTTCGGCGGCACCGGAGGTCGCTTCGCCCTGTTCCTTCTTCTGCCGCTGAACATCGATCGCACACCGCAGGGCATCAACGACACTGTGAAATTCGACGAGAAGTCCATCGCCCAGCGCCTTTACGACGCGGCCGTTATTGGCCTCGATTGCGGGGGTGAAGACAGTGTCCATGTCTGAGCGAAATCGTGCACGGGTCTGCTCTTCGTCGATCTCGCTGAGGCGGCTGTAACCGACGACATCCGCAATCAATATGGCGGCGAGGCGGCGTTCCATGCGTCCTCACAGGTTCCCCTCCAACGTTACAACAAGCGGGCTGCCTAAGCCATCGCCGATGATGCCGTCGCGCTGCTTCCGTCCTACGCCACCGGCAGCATTCGAAAATGCTGACATTATCTGCCGTATGTCCCGGAAATAGCGCGGGATCTGCGATCTCCGCCTCGACAGCGTCGTGCGGAAAAATTATCTACAGAAGGATGAGCTCCACCACCGAAGATACGATCGCACACCGGATCAGCCGCGTCCTGGCCGACAGGATTATCACCGGCGTTCTCAGACCCGACACGCGGCTGAGACAGGAGCATATCGCCGAGGAATTCGGGACGAGCCATGTCCCGGTCCGCGAAGCGCTCCGCCGGCTGGAGGCCCAGGGGCTGGCAGTGAGCGAAGCGCGGCGCGGTGTCAGGGTCGCATCTTTCACTTCGGCCGCCGTCGAGGAAGCGACAAGGATGCGATCGGTTCTCGAAGGGCTCGCACTTCGGCAGGCCGCGCCGCACTTGACCCCGCACATACTGGATCAGGCAGAGATCGTCGCGCGGGCATGCGACCAAGCGGTCGACGTCGTGCAGCAGGAAACAGCGAACCGGGAATTTCATGGCTTGCTCTTGGCTCCCTGCGAGATGCCGCGACTGCTTGCTGAAATTGACGATCTCCATATGGTCGGTTCCCGCTCCCTGTTTCTGGAGGATCGGAAGGGGCGGGTAGCCCCGCGCTTCGACGCAGATCACCACGCGGTGCTGCAGCACCTGCGCTCAGGCAAGCTGGATGAAGCAGTCCGCACCTTGGAGCGCCATGTATTGCGGCTGATCGAAACGCCGCTTCGCTCTTCCGCCAGACCGCGCGCCTCAGAGTAAATAGCCACGATATTCATGCGTTTTCCGCGATGCGGCATCCCGCATCGGTGGCGCGTCTTGCGTCACGTCAAAATAATAGATAATTTAATTTTATTATCTATCTAGATTCGGAGCCATCGAGCCTTGCGCGCATATTCCTTGGATAAATCACTGGAAAATCAGACGACCGCCTGCTCATGCTTGGAGCATGAGGCCGTAAATGCGAAAATTATCTACAATACTCCATTCATTGATTTGCTTTTCCGCGCACAGCAGGTTCACCGCGAGAATTTCAACCCAAACGCCATCCAGATGAGCCGTCTCCTGTCGATCAAGACCGGCGGCTGCGCCGAAGATTGCGGTTACTGCAGCCAGTCCGCGCATTATCCGACGGGCCTCAAGGCGTCGAAGCTCATGGACGTCGAGCGCGTGCTCTCCGAAGCGCGAAAGGCGAAGGAAGGCGGGGCAACGCGCTATTGCATGGGCGCAGCCTGGCGCAGCCCCAAGGACCGCGACATGGATGCACTGGTCGCCATGGTCGAGGGCGTCAGGGCACTCGGCATGGAGACCTGCATGACCCTTGGCAAGCTGACGCCGGATCAGTCCGGAAGGCTCGCGAAAGCGGGCCTCGACTACTACAACCACAACCTCGACACGTCTGAGCGCTATTATTCGGAGATCATCACCACCCGTGTGTTCGAAGATCGGCTGGAAACGCTGGCCAATGTCCGGGACGCCGGCATCAAGGTCTGCGCCGGCGGCATTCTCGGCATGGGCGAGACGGTCGAGGATCGCATTTCAATGCTTGTGACCCTTGCCAATCTGCCGTACCAGCCGGAAAGCGTGCCGATCAACATGCTGATCCCCATTCCCGGCTCCAAGCTGGAACATGCCGCTCCCATCGACCCGATCGACTTCATCCGCACTATCGCGCTCGCGCGCATCCTCATGCCGGCGTCCTATGTCCGGCTGTCTGCCGGAAGGACCGATATGAGCGACGAGATGCAGGCTCTCTGTTTCTTTGCCGGAGCCAATTCCATCTTTGTCGGGGAGACGCTTCTGACCGCCGACAATCCCGGCGAAGATCACGACAGCGCTCTCTTCCGCCGGCTTGGCTTGAAGCCGATGGAATTGGAACGGTGAGCTCGTCGGCACTCGACCGCTATCGTGCCACGCTTATCGGCCTTGAGCGCAAATCGCGGCGACGGATGTTGTCACCACGACATGGCATCGACTTCACCTCCAACGATTATCTCGGCCTGGCCACCTCGTCCCGCTTGGCGGAGGCGATCACTGCCGCGATCGGGCAGGGGATCCCGGCCGGAGCCGGTGGGTCGCGCCTGCTGCGCGGCAACCATTGCGTCCATGAGGCACTCGAAACTGAGGCGGCAAGCTTCTTTGGTGCTGAAAGCGCTCTGTATTTCGGCAGCGGCTTCGCTGCCAATGTCGCGCTGTTTTCATGCCTGCCGCAGCGAAACGATCTCATCGTCTATGACGCACTGATCCATGCAAGCGTCCATGACGGCATCTCAGCCGGCAGGGCCGGAGCGGTCGCGGCGCGGCATAACGATGTCGAGGCATTCGACAGGGCCATCCGCGACTGGCGGGCCGGCGGCGCCAAGGGCCATCCCTGGCTCGCCGTCGAAAGCCTCTATTCCATGGATGGCGATCGAGCCCCGCTGGCCGAACTGCTGGCGATAGCAGAACGGCATGACGGGTTTCTCTTCGTGGACGAGGCCCATGCCACGGGCGTTCTCGGTACCAATGGTCGAGGCCTCGCATCGGGCCTCGAAAATTCCGGCAGACTGTTGACGCTGCATACCTGCGGCAAGGCACTCGGGGTTTCGGGCGCACTCCTCGGCCTGCCTGACGTTCTCGCCGGTTACATGGTCAACCGCGCCCGCAGCTTTATCTATTCAACCGCCCCTTCACCGCTTATGGCGGCTGGCATACGCGAGGCGCTGCGGATAATCGAAGACGAGCCCGAACGGCGCCATCGCCTCAATGCTCTCCAGGGTTTTGTCGCCGAGCTGTTGCGCTCGAAGCTCGGTATCTCCCCCAGCGGATCGCAGATCCAGCCGATCATGATCGGCGACAACGCCCGCGCGGTGAGGATCGCAGCGCGCCTTCAGAGCGAAGGTTTCGATATTCGGGCAATCCGGCCACCGACCGTCCCCGAAGGAACTGCGCGGCTAAGGCTCTCCATAACACTGAATGTCGATGAAGAGCAGATCGCTGCAATGATCGAACGGCTTGCTGTCGCAATCGAGGAGGACAGACCATGAATGCACGCTACGTCGTGACAGGCACGGATACAGGCATCGGCAAGACGATTTTCTCGGCAGCACTGGCAGTTACGCTCGATGCATTCTACTGGAAGCCCGTGCAGTCGGGCCTCGATGACGAGACCGACAGCGAAGCCGTGCTTCGGCTTGGCGGCTTTGCGCGCGAACGCATCCTGCCGGAAGCCTATCGGCTGACCACACCTGCGTCGCCGCATCTGTCGGCCCGTCTTGACGGCGTTGCGATCGATCCGGTCCGGCTTGCCCCTCCCGAAAGAGATGCGCCCCTGATCATCGAAGGAGCAGGGGGACTTTTGGTGCCGCTCACGGAGGATCTTCTCTACGCCGACCTTTTCGCGCGCTGGCAGATCCCAACCATCCTGTGTGCACGGACATCGCTCGGCACGATCAATCACACCCTGCTTTCCGTCGAAGCCATGAACAATCGAAATATCCCGCTCTTCGGGATCGCCTTCATCGGTGAGGAAAACCGAGAGACGCAGCGCGTCATTGCGCGGATCAGCGGCGCTCGCATGCTCGGCCGTCTGCCGTGGATGACGCAGATGAATTGCGAAGCCCTCCGCCGAACATTCGCCGAGAATTTCGACCTTGCGACCTTTGTCGGGGCTGCGCGATGAATCGATCGACCATATGGCACCCCTTCACTCAGCACGCGCTCGAACCACCGATGCGGCGCATTGCGTCGACGGACGGCGCCTATCTCATCGACGAGGATGGCAATCGCATTCTCGACACCATCTCCTCCTGGTGGGTGATTACTCACGGCCACCGGCACCCGAAGATCATGACGGCGATCCGCGCCGCAACCGAAGTCTACGACCAGATCATCTTCGCCGAGTTTTCTCACGAGCCGGCCGAGCGATTGGCGGAAGGCCTGATCGAGATCGCTCCGCCGGGATTGAAGCATGTATTCTATTCCGATAGCGGTTCGACCTCCGTCGAGGTCGCCGTCAAAATGGCGCTCGGCTACTTCCATAACCGGGGAGAGCCGCGTGATCGCATCGTCGTGATGGAGGGCAGCTATCACGGCGACACGATCGGCACGATGTCGACCGGCGAACGCGGTGTTTTCAATGCCGCGTATGAGCCGCTTCTTTTCGGCGTCGACCGGCTTCCTTATCCTGAAGCGGGTGGTGAGCAGGAAACCCTCGACCGGTTCGAGGCATTCTGCCGGACTGGCCGCGTCGCGGCCCTCCTGATAGAGCCCATCGTTCTCGGCGCCGGCGGAATGAAAATCTTTGGTGCGCATCTGCTTGCCACCCTGAAGGACATCGCGGAGCGCTATGGTTGCCTGGTGATCGCCGACGAGGTGATGACCGGATGGGGTCGGACCGGAACGATGTTCGCCTGCGAACAGGCCAGTATCACACCGGACATCCTGTGCACCTCAAAGGGACTGACCGGCGGTGCCGTGCCTCTCGCCGCCACACTCGCGACAGCCGAGATCTTCGATTCACACCTGTCGACCGACAGGCGGAAAACCTTCTTCCATTCGAGTTCCTACACCGCCAATCCGATTGCCTGCGCCGCGGCTGTCGCAAATCTCGATATCTGGAGGATCGAGCCGGTTTTCGCCCGCATACAGCGCATCGAGACTGCACATCGGCGCAATCTTGCGCGATACGCGGGCGACGCCCGCTTCGCCCATAGCCGACAGGCCGGCACGATTGCCGCGCTCGACCTAGTTGTACCGGCCGCAGGCTATCTCGCCGAAGCCGGGCCGCGGATGCGCCGCCTGTTTCGCGAACGTGGCCTGCTCATCCGCCCGCTCGGCAACGTCCTCTACCTGATGCCGCCTTATTGTGTGACCGAGCAGGAGATCGATCGCGCGTATGATGCCATAGACGAGGTGGCGTCGATCGTTCTGCGGGATGCGGCGTGATGCCGGCCGGTTCATCGCGTATGGCGGGATTTGGTCATGCAGTGCCGGGCCGCTGCGTCCACAATGCCGAAATCGAGACGAGGCTGGGGCTTGAGATCGGCTGGATCGAGCGCCGCACCGGCATCCGGACGCGTTACTGGGCCGGGGAAGGGGAGACGCTAACCAGCCTTGCGACTGCTGCCGCCCGAATGGCGCTTGATGACGCAGATATAGGCGCCCGGAATATCGGCCTGACCTTGCTCGCCACATCCACGCCCGACCACCTCCTGCCGCCGTCGGCGCCGTTGCTGGCACACAGACTGGACCTTGAGAATTCCGGGGCGATCGATCTCGCCGGCGCCTGTTCCGGCTTCATCTATGCTCTCACGCTCGCTGACGGCTTTGTTCGGACCCATGGCCGGGCCGTCTTGGTCGTTGCGGCAAACATTCTCAGCCGGCGGATCAATCCTGCCGAAAAGACGAGCGCCATTCTATTTGCCGACGCCGCCGGCGCCGTCGTGCTTGTGCCGGACAAGGATCGGGATCGCGGTCTTCTCGCCTCAGAACTTGCGTCGGACGGCAGTGGATATGATCTGATCCAGATACCGGCCGGCGGAAGCAATCGACCGTTTTCACCTGAATTCGGCACACAAGAGTTTCTGATGACAATGGTCGACGGTCGCGAGGTCTTTTCGCGCGCGGTCGACCTGATGACGAACACTGCACGGCGAGCGATTGCCAAGGCGGAAATCACCGTCGGAGAGGTCGACCGGTTCATCCCCCATCAGGCCAATTCCCGTATCACCGACATGGTCACGGCAAATCTGGGGGTTTCGCCGGAAAACACCGTCAGCACAATTCAGTCCTATGGAAACTCGTCAGCCGCAACGATCCCGCTTTCACTGTCGCTTGCCAACCGGGATACGAGATTTGCGGAAGGAGAACATTTGCTGATGGCAGCAGCCGGCGCAGGACTTGTCGGCGGCGCATTGGTCTTCCGGATTTAAAAGCAGCGATCTATCGCAATACCACCCTAAGTCTCGGTGCGGCAAAATCCAAAAACGCCCTGAGCTTCAGCGGCATGACTCCTTGCGACAGATGAACTAGATGCACGGGCGATGCTTCCTGCTCGAATTCCTCGAGCAGTGGTACGAGCAGGCCGGCTTCCACGGCGCGCCTCGCCTGGTAGGACATGATCCGCGTCACGCCGAGCCCCACGGCGGCTGCATCGACGGCCGCTTCGGCCGTATTGACGGACAGCCGCGCCCGGATCGCGGCCGAGATCTCCTGCTCCCCGTCCCGGAAGGTCCAGAAGCGGTTAGAGAGCACGCCCTCGAAGGCGATGCAGTCGTGATGGACGAGATCACGGGGATGGAGCGGGTGGGGATGACGCCTCAGATAATCCGGATTGGCATAGACAGTCGTACGTATGGAACCAAGACGGGTGGCGATCAGGTTGCTTTCCGTAAGCGGGCTGATACGCAATGCGACATCGATATGCTCGTCCGCGAGGCTCATCGAGCGATCGCTCAATGCCAGCCGAATGTTGATGTCTGGAAAGGCCTTGAGGAAATCGGTGACGACGGGCAGAACATGCAGGCGGCCGAAGACGATGGGCGCAGTGATCGTCAGGTCGCCGCGTGGCGCGATGTATTCGCCTGAAGCGCGGCGTTCTGCCTCTTCCACGCGCCCGAGAATCTCACGCGCCGCATTCACATAGCTCTCGCCTGCCTCGGTCAGAAGGATTTTCCGGCTGGTGCGGGTGATCAGGCGGACCCCAAGATGCGTCTCGAGCTCCGAAATCTTGCGACTGACAGTGGGAAGAGGCGAGTGCAGGGCGCGGGAGGCCGCGGAAAGACTGCCATTTTCAACCACAGCCAGAAGCACGGCCATTGCATCCAGGCGATCCATGCAATCTTCCAAAAAATGAGAGGACACCTCTAGAAACAACTGTATACTACAGAAAGATGGATGCCACTAGCCTCCTGATGGTCATCGGAGCGTTCGTTCCGAACCTCAAAGGAGCCTCACATGAAACTCTATCATTTTCCGCTTTCGGGTCATGCGCACCGGGCCGCCCTCTTTCTCTCGCTTCTCGGCGTGAAGGCGGATCTCATCGAGATCGACCTCGCAAATGGTGCCCACAAGTCAACGAATTTTCTCAAGCTCAATCCGTTCGGCCAGGTGCCGGTCCTTGAAGACGAGGGCACCATTGTCAACGATTCCAATGCCATCCTCGTCTACCTGGCCACCAAGCTCGGCCGCAAGGACTGGCTGCCCGATGACCTCCCGACCGTCGCCAAGATTCAAAAGTGGCTTTCCGTCGCCGCCGGCGAGATCGCTTACGGGCCGGCCGCCGCGCGTTTGATCACGGTATTCGGGGCGGATTTCCGCGCCAATGAGGTTATCGCCCGCGCCCACCACATTCTGGGGCTCATCAACGCCGAGCTCGAACAGCACCTGTTCATCGCCGGCGACCGGCCGACCATCGCCGATATCGCGCTCTACAGCTACATCGTCAGCGCCCCGGAAGGGAACGTGGATCTCGCGCCGCATCCGGAAGTGCGCCACTGGCTGGCGCGGATCGAGGCCCTGCCGGGCTTCCTGGCTTTCCCGAAGACCGCAATCGGTCTCGCCGCCTGACGGCAGGGATGCGGTCGGCCCCCGACGGCCGCATCCCCTCTTCCCATTGGAGGCAATGATGCTCGATAAAGTGACGACCCCACCGTCGCCCTGGCACGAGGGCGAACTCGAAATGCAGCGCCATGCCGGTGTCGCCGAGCACATGGATGTACTCGGCCGCAAGTTCGTGCGCAGGTTCCTGCTCGACCAGCATCGGGAATTCTATCCCCTGTTGCCATTCATCGCCGTTGGCGCCGTCGACGGGGAAGGCGTCCCATGGGCGACGATCCGAAGCGGCAATCCCGGCTTCCTGCATTCACCGGATCCCCTGACTCTGGACATCGATGCGATCAGCGATCCGGGCGACCCTGCGGAAGCGGGGATGAAGGACGGCGATCCCGTCGGCCTGCTTGGCATCGACCTCATCACCCGCCGCCGCAACCGAATGAATGGCACGGTCAGCAGAAGCGGAAGCGAGCGCTTCTCCGTCGCCGTCGATCACAGCTACGGAAACTGCCCGCGTTATATCCAAAACCGGCATTTTGCCTTCGTGCGCGATCCTATGGTTTCGGCGCCTTCCGCTGCACTCGTCTCGGACCGGCTGGATGACGATGCCCGGCGCATCATCGCGGCCGCCGATACGTTTTTCGTCGCTTCCTATGTGGATCGAGACGACGAGGGACGGCAGGTCGACGTTTCCCATCGCGGCGGTCGGCCGGGTTTCGTTCGCGTCGACGCGGATGGCGGCCTGACTGTACCCGAGTTCAACGGCAATCTGTTTTTCAACACGCTTGGCAATTTCCTCGTCAATCCACGTGCCGGCCTGCTGTTCGTCGATCACGAAACGGGCGACATGCTGCAGCTGGCGGGCAGGGTGGAGGTCATCCTCGAATCGCCGGAGATCGGAGCCTTTGAAGGTGCGGAGCGCCTCTGGAGGGTCATGCCGGAAAAAACCATCCTACGCCGAAACGCATTGCCGTTGCGCTGGACCTTCGCCGAAAACGGAATGTCGCAGAACGTGCTTATGACCGGAAGCTGGAACGAAGCGGAATCCCGCCTCCAGGCAGCGGCGAAAGCGAAGACCTGGAGACGATTCCGCATAGAAAAAACAATCGATGAAAGCGAGACGATCCGCTCCCTGCATCTGGCGCCGACGGATGGCGAGGCACTGATACCGCATCTTGCCGGTCAGCATCTGCCCATCAGGATAACCGATGGCGATGAACTGGTACGCCGCAGCTACACGATATCGAGCGCGCCATCCGATGGATATTACCGGCTGAGCATCAAGCGTGAGGGGAAGGCATCTACCCTTCTGCACGGGATGCAGGAAGGCGACGAAATCGAGGCTCTTGCCCCTGCGGGCACCTTCGGCATCGATGCGATGGAACGCAATCGACCGGCGGTGCTTCTTGCTGCTGGCATCGGCATCACCCCCTTGCTGTCGATGCTGCGCCATATCGTTTATGAGGGCGACCGGACCCGCCATAGACGGCCTGTATGGCTGTTCAGATCGTCGCACACACTCGCTGAGCGGGCTTTCGACCGCGAAATCGACGAGCTGGTCGAGCGAGGGCAGGGGTCTATCCACGACATCAGAGTGCTCGGCGAGCCCGGCGCCGACGAGGAGGGGCGCTACGATGCCGCTGGCCGCATCGGAATGGATCTTCTGAAGTCGCATCTGCCGTTCAACGACTATGATTTCTATCTGTGCGGACCGGCATCCTTCATGCAATCGGTCTATGATGGATTGCGGGGCCTGAATATCGAGGACGCGCGCGTGCATGCCGAAGCCTTCGGGCCCTCGGGATTGACGCGCGACAGGCCTGCGAATTCGTCCTCTGTCGAGCCGTCCAGGGCCGCAGCCTCAGAGCCCGTCCGTATCATCTTCGCGCAATCATCAAAGGAGGCGCGCTGGAAACCCGGCGATGGCCCTCTACTGGATTTCGCCGAGCAGCGCGGCCTGAACCCGGCCTTCGGGTGTCGCGCCGGCCATTGCGGTGACTGCAAGACGCGGATTCTCAAGGGCGATGTCAGCTACATCTCGGAGCCAACCTATCCGGTCGCGGAAGGTGAGGCCCTGATGTGCTGTTCGGTACCCGCCGAAGGAAGCGACCTGCATCTCGATGTATAGGCGCCGTCTTGCAAATGAAATTATTGCCGTCCGCCTTGCAATACGCCGTCAACCCCGCACGCGCCTCCTCCATCCCATGGAGATCATCTGATTAGAGAAAAGCATGCCCGGCGATGGCACCGAGTTCGATTACATAGTCTGCGGGGCGGGCGCTTCGGGTTCTGTCCTAGCGCGACGCCTCGCGGACAACCCCGACATTCAGGTGCTTCTCATCGAAGCCGGCGGGAATGACCAGTCCGAACTCGTGCAAGATCCGCGGCGCGCGCTTGGGAACCTCGGCAGTGAGCGGGACTGGCAGTATGTGATGCAGCCCAATGCGGCCCTTGCTGGTCGCAGGCTGCCCCTGCCGGCCGGCAAGGGACTTGGTGGCGGCACAAGCATCAACTTCATGTACTGGACGCGGGGACACAGGGAAGACTGGGATTTCTTCGCGGCCGTCAGCGGGGAGCCCGCATGGAACGCGGCATCGATCGAGTACGTCTTCGACCGGATTGAAGACCGGACCGAAGCCAATGCGGCAAGCCCATCCTCGGGCGGAATGGTGCCGATCACGAGAGATGCGCTTTCGGCGCCCTTGCTGGAGGCGGCAAGCACGGCATTCAGCGAGAACGGCAGCGCCCGGTACGATGATATAAATGGCGCCCTGCTTCACCATCCGGAAGGGCACGGCCCTCGCGAGCGCAATATTTTGCGCGGCCGCCGCATTTCGGCGTTCGAGGCCTATATAAGGCCCCGCCTCGGGCACGCCGGGAACCTCCATGTCGTCAACGATTGCTTCATCCTGCGTGTGAATGTTGAAAACAAGCAAGCTGTCGGCGTCTCGGTATTGATCGGCAACGATGTGGTGGAGCTGCGCACGCGCTGCGAGACGATCCTCTGCACCGGCGCAATGCAGACACCCAAGATCCTGATGCTGTCGGGCATAGGGCCCCGGCGGGAACTTGAGCACCACGACATCCCGGTTCGTCATCATCTGCCGGGCGTAGGCCTTGGTTTTCAAGACCACGTCCTGCTGCAGGGCTGCAATTGGCTTTCGCGCCCAGCCGCAGACGAAGAGCCGACGACCGGGGGCATAGTCGGTTATGCCAAAAGCAGTGCCTCCTTGGCCGCCTCCGATCTTCAATTCGTCTTCACGGGCTTCATGGTGGCGAACGATCAAATCGCCGCCCGTTTCGGTTATCCGGAAGGCAGCTACCAGTACCGGCAGGGATGGGGCATCAGCGTCGGGTTATTGCGGCCCTTCAGCAGCGGAACGGTACGTCTTGCCGATGCGAACCCGTTGAGCCATCCGCTTATCGACCCCCGAATGTTGTCCGATCCGCGCGACGAGCAGGCACTGCTCGATGGCATCGCGCTTGCCCGTTCCATCGGTAACTCCGTCAACCTGAAGCCATTCGCCGCCCGGGAGCTCAGTCCCGGCGATCTTTCCGCGGACGGGATGAAAGACTTCCTGAGACAGGCGGTCGGGACATATTTCCATCCAAGCGCCAGTGCGAGGATGGGAACCGATGATCTAAGCGTCGTCGACGGCAAGCTGAAAGTGCACGGACTGGAACGATTGAGGATCGCGGATGCTTCGATCATGCCAAGGGTGCCGGCGGCCAATACGATGGCGCCTTCGATTGCAATCGGTGAGTTGGCAAGTGATTTCGTGATGGCTGCGCATGGACGCTAGGCGCAGCCTGCAGATCTTTCAGGGGCACCAAGAAGAATCGAACCGCGGCAGGCCGCCCGACTTTCGCCGGACGGTCTGCCGCGTCGTCATTCGGCTGGTTGGCCGACTGCAGCAGCCCGGCGGCGGCGAGAGCGGGGACCGAGAGCGGCAACAAAAAGCGTGGCCACGGAGAGCACGGCGACAAAAGCCGAACCGGCCACATAAGTGTCCCAGCCGGCGCCCGGCGCGATGGCAAGGACCGAGGCCGCAAAGGCAAGCACCACACCGCCGCCAATCTGGAATGCCGCAAAGAGCAGCCCGGACGCCAGGCCCGACTCGTTATCGCCAACGTCGTCGAGGGCAGCGACCTGCACGGCGGGATAGGTCATGGCATAGCCCAGGCCGATCGGCACCTGCGTAAGCGCGGTTAGCAGGATCGGATCGACAGGACCGAGGCCGGACACCCAGACGACATAGCCCAGTGTCAGCAGGGCCGTACCCAGAACCATCAGGCGGGTGCTGTGCTTCTGTGCCAGGATGGCAAAGCGCGGCGCCAGCACCATGACGCTCACCCCGCAGAAGACGAAAACGAGGCCAGTGCTCAGCGCCGACCATCGAAGCACGTTCTGGTAATAGAGCGTCGCGACGAACTGGAAACCGACATAGACGCCCTGGAATAGGCCTGCGACAATATTGGCATGGGTGAGCTTGGTACGCCGGAAGATCGAAAGCGGTACCATCGGAACGCTGTGGTTTGCCTCTATGACGACAAACGCGATGATCAGAATGGCAGCCGCAAGCAGCGAGCCCCAGGTGGTCGACGCGCTCCACCCCTCGGCGGCCGCATTGGTGATGCCGAAGACGAAGAGTAGCAGTCCGGGCGTGATGGTAATTGCGCCGAGCCAGTCGAAGTCCGGCCGGGGACCGCTGCGCTTTTTGTCGGGCGGCAGGATCATGGGGGCAAGCAGGAGCGTGATTATTGCCACGGGCGCGCCCATGACCAGTGTGGCACGCCAGGTGAAGATGGTGGCGACGCCACCGACCACCATGCCCAGCACGTAGCCCACCGCTGCAGTTGACGAGAAAATTCCAAGCGCGCGTGCGCGGGCTGGCCCTTCGCCGAATACCGACAGCAGCAGGGCCAAAGCCGCTGGCGCGGTGAAGGCGGCGGAAATGCCCTTGGCGAGGCGCGCTGCGATAAGGGTCGAGCCGCTATCGACGAAGCCACCGGAGATGCTGGCGACAGCGAAAACGGCCAGCCCGCAAAGAAACGTCTTGCGATGCCCGAAAATGTCGGCGACCCGGCCGCCCAGAAGGAGGAAACTGCCATAGCCCAGCACATAGGCGCTGACCGCCCATTGCAGGGAAGTGGCAGGCAGGCCCAGTTCGCTCTGGATGGCAGGCATGGCGACGGCAATGGTCGATACGTCTATGGAATCGAGAAAATTGGCGGTGCAGAGCAACAGGAGTGCGAGCCCGGCAACGCCCCGAAGTTTTGGCGTGCTCATGATTGGATGTCCTTTATTGTGTCGCGGCGCGGGAGGACGGCGCCTTGCGGCATGGGGACAACCAACTATAACCAGCGGAATTATGTTGCAAATTGATAGTATCCATACTAGGTATTGCTGGCGATGATAAACGACGCTTTTCTCCGCAAGGTCGACCTCAATCTGCTGCTCAGCTTTTCGGTGCTGATGCAGGAGCGCAATGTCAGCCGCGCCGCCGAACGCCTGCTGGTCGGCCAACCGGGCTTGTCCGCAGCGCTCAAGAGGTTGCGCGAGACACTGGACGACGAACTGTTCGTTCGCGTCGGCCGTGGATTGCAGCCAACGGCGAGGGCGCTGGCCATCGCGCCGGCTATCGAGGCAGCCCTTGAGAGCATAGAACAGGCAATCCGCCCGCCGGCTGCCTTCGATCCCGGTGACTGGCAGGGCGAATTCCGCGTCAGCATGTGCGATAATCTTGAGCGCGCCTTCTTCGGGCCGCTGGCTGCGAAATTGCGTAGCTTGGCGCCGCACGCACGGCTCGCCAGCATTTCCTCCGATACCAGGAGCCCGGCGCAGATGCTCGATGACTGCGCTTTCGATTTTTCCGTCTCGGTGCATGCGGAACCGGCATCCTGGCAGGTGCGGAGCCCGCTGTTCGAACAGGCGATGATGTGCATCTACGATCCTCGTCAGGTGACACTGAAGGGGCCTATGACACTGGATGATTTCGTCCGCCTGCCCCATGTCGCGGTATCCGCTGCGGGCACGACCGAGAGAGAGATCGACGGTGCGCTGCGTCAGCTCGGCCGATCGCGAAGCGTGATTGCGACCGTGCAACGTTTCTCGGGACTGCCGGCCGCCCTGAGCGCCATGCCATGCATGGCAATAATTCCTGAATCGATAGCCCGGCTCATGGCCGACCTCCACAAGCTCACCGTGGTCGACCCGCCACTGCCGTTGCCGAGCGATGCCGTAAGCATGCTCTATCGACGGGTCGACGAAGCGGATGGCCGCTCCATCTGGTTCCGGCGGCTGTTCGCGCAGGTGGCCGAAGAAGTGCTCGCGGCATCAGGCTGCAGATGCGAGGTCGCACGGGCCGCCTGAGAATTCGCGGCAACGAAAACCTTCAAGCCGCATCGGCTCCGGCGAGTTGACGCTTATCCTCGGTCTTTGTCTCGAAATCCGAAGCGTCGTGGCGTTCTCGAAGCTGTTCCGATGGCTTTCCGGTGATGCGATTGACCATCCGGCCGCGCCGGACGGCGGGGCGTTCGCCCACCTCATCCTTCCATCTCCGGACGTTCCTGTAGGCGCCGGCTTCGAGGAACCGACCTCCGTCGCCATAGATCTCGTTCTGCGCCAAGGCGCCATACCATGGCCATGTCGCGATATCTGCCACTGAATACTCGTCGCCCGCGAGAAAGCGGTTATCGGCAAGATGGCGATCCAGCACGTCGTACTGGCGCTTCACCTCCATCGCAAATCTGTCGATGGCGTATTTGATATGTATCGGCGCATACAGGTAGAAGTGACCGAAGCCGCCGCCGACATATGGCGCCGAGCCCACCTGCCAGAACAGCCAGTTCATCGCCGCTGTATTTGCCTTGTGATCCCTCGGCAGAAACGCGTCGAACTTCCGCGCCAGATAGAGCAGTATTGAACCGCTCTCGAACACCTGCGTCGGCTCGGGCGTCGTTCGATCCACCAGTGCGGGGATCTTGGAATTTGGGTTGATCCCGACAAAGCCGGAGCCGAACTGGTCACCTTTGAAAATATTGATCAACCAGGCGTCATACTCGGCCTGCTCGTGACCGAGGGCAAGCAACTCTTCCAGCATGATCGTCACCTTCACACCGTTCGGCGTGCCAAGCGAGTAAAGCTGAAGCGGATGCCTCCCGACAGGGAGTTCCTGTTCGAAGGTCGAGCCGGCGATCGGCCGGTTTATCGTGTCAAACTGACCGCCACCATCCTTGTCCCAGGTCCAATGCTCTGGAACTTCGTAGCCGGCGGGGAAGCTTATCGGGAGTTTGGCTGCCATATTCGGTCCCTCCTGGAGACATGAGGCATCAGTCAGAACGAACGCATGACGGAGAACATCTCGTAAGCGCCCGAGAACCGGCGAGCGACGCCAGTCAATCTATCAACTAGTCGATAGATGCCTCAAAGTCAATCATTCGACAATCATCCGCACCCTCCGAATATGGAAATCGGATTGGCTATGCTTGACGGGAACCCGACTGAGATCGCCATCAGGCCTGCTGGCATCAGCTTCCATCCGAAGCCGGCGTATGGATGGAGGGGAGACAAGCCGGGCCAGCCGCAAACAAGATCGCGACCGGCCTGCCGACGATAGCCGGATTGCCTGAACAAAGGGAATTCCAGCGGAGATTTCTCTCCGCCGGAATCGCCTTACACGAGACGGGTCGTGATTTTCACCGGATTGGCGATCGTATCGTATATGGGGGATTTATTCGGCAGTTCTGCAATCAGTTCTTCGATTTCGGCCCTGCTTGCCGTATCGCTGGTGACCCTGAGGTCAACGCTGATCCCCTGGGCACCCTTGCGCACCGACTTGTCGAGATCAAAGAAACCGTTGAAATCGATGTCGATGCCGAGGTCGCATTCGAGCCCGCTCAGCTCGATCCCTTTTTCAGCGGCCATCGCAGCGAGCGTCACCGTGTAACAGCCCGCCAATGCCTGGAGCAGATGTTCAGGGGGCGTGGGTCCGGCATCCGTGCCAAGGAGCGCCTTCGGCTCATCGCTGACGAGAGTGAACTTTCCAATGCGCCCTTCGTCCGCCTGACCGTTTTGGATAAACGCTCCCGTCTTCGCAGCCATTGAGATACCGCCATTCGACTGCCCCTTGAGGCTGAACGTGACCTTGCCGAGTTCCGGCTGCTTGCTGACAGCCTCACGGGTCTGGCGGATTTCGTTGATGTCGGCAAATGGTCTCTTCTTTACACTCATTTGAGTCTCCATAGAGATTTTCTGTAACCTCGGGTCGGATCTCCAATCCGGGACGGAGCCAATGCAGGCCGCACGTGGCGGTCAGGAATTGACAACCGCACATCATGCTTATTTATCTACCAGTAGATAGACAAGTAAGAAATTGCTATGATTGAAACACGGAAGTCATCCCGCTTTTCATACTGGTCCACATGTTAGGCTTTATAGGAATCTAGCAGCCGCAAGGGGCAAGTGCACGAAAGAGGCCGGAGTGGCAAAAATTGACTAGGCCACCTATCTATTCATAAGTAGATAACAAGGTAATTTATGAGAGGATCGGAAAATTGTCCAATATGCGGAATGAGCTCCTGACGTCTGCCGAGGACCTGATCCGCACGCGTGGCCACTCGGGATACAGTTATGCCGATGTCGCGGAGCGCGTAGGGATCCGCAAGGCAACCATTCACTATTACTTCCCGACGAAACAGAGCCTGACGGCCGCCGCGTTGCAGGTCTACCGGGATCGGTACAAGGACGCACTTATCAAGATCGAAGACGATCATGCTCATGCGCTCGATCGTATCGATGCCTACGGTCGGCTGTATTTCTGGGGGGTCGAAAACGGCCTTGGATGCCTGTGTGCCGCGCTACTGGCGGAACTCGACGGATTGCCCGACGAGTTGAAAGATGGGACGACCGCGTTCTTCCGGGAACATCTGGACTGGCTCGAAAGGGTTTTTGCCAAGGGCCGCCAAAATGGTGAGGTGAATACGAACCTGACGAATGTCGGGGCGGCTCGCCTCGTTGTCTCTTCCCTGGAAGGCGCCCTGATGATGGAGCGGATTCTGGATGGCGGCGCGGGATTTGAGATCACTCTCAAGGCTCTTCGCACAAGCCTCTCACCTGCATCCTGAGTTCCGGGCCGCCGGCATTCAAGCGTGAAGCGCCGGCGCCCGTGCGGGATTGCCTCCGGGCTCCCCGATTAATTCACGCGGGGCCAAACGCGGCAACACCGCACACCTGATCACCGCCAGGTGGCGAATCCCTCGTTCAGGCCCAATTCACTCGCTGCTCTGCAGCCTGTAGCGGCTGCCCGGATACAGAAGCCTCACAGACGTGACGGCGCGCCCTGAAGACCAGGTACGGCGCCGCACAAGCAGGCAGGGTTCGCTTCGCGCGATTGCCAGAAGCTTGCATTCCCAAGGCTGCGGCAGAACAGCCTCGATATATTGCTCCGTGCGCGAGATTGGGGCGATGGAGGTCAGGTAGGCATTGGGGGTGATGCGTGAAAAGTCCTGCTTCAGGTAGTCCGGAGCAACCTCGGCGTTGACGAAGCGGTCCTCCAGCTGGATCGGCACATGATCCTCCTCATGCAGGATGATGCTGTGATGGACCGCCGACCCGACCTCCACTTCCAGCGCACCGGCAAGATCGGGGCCGGATATTTCTGTCTGGGTCAGAATGATGTTGGCGTGATGCGACAGGCCACGCTCGCCGATCTCCTCGGCAATGTTGCGCACGCCCATCGACCCCGCGCTGCGCTTTTTCGGCGCGACGAACGATCCCCGTCCCTGAACCCGCGTGATGACGCCTTCGGTCGCAAGCTCGCGCAGCGCCCGGTTCGCCGTCATCCGGCTGACGCCGAGCATTTCGACGATCCGGTTTTCTGACGGGACCCGATGGTTTGTCGGCCATTCGCCAGTCTCGACCTTCAGCTTTATCTGGGCCTTCACCATCTCGTAGAGCGGCAGATCGGAGCGCTCGTCGAGCGTTGTAAAATCATGGTCGATCACAGATGGCATCAAGACTCCAGACAGATGAATGCCCAAAAAGGGCGCATGCTCTCGCTGAGCATAAATTATCATCTTCGCTCTTGCCTGTCTTCATATTTCATGCAAGGTTCCATATACAAGTTGGAGGTTATACCGAGTGCGCTCACGTCGCAAAAGGACGGTTGCGCGAGGGCGGAATGACGCGCGCAAGTTCGGAAAGAACGAGTAAATACGCTCGTTGTAAATGCAATATAGCTGATTTTCGAAATGCTGCGGTACCGCGTGCCACATCCGGGCCTCGCGGCATCACATATAAACTCCGCCGACAGAAGCGGAGGCAATTTTTGAAGTTGTATAGTGAACTTTGGAATGTCTGGTGGGCGACGAAGCAATAGCTCGTCGTTTCCAAAAGGGCCCTGAAAGACCCTCACCAGGACGTTCGAAATAGCTCAACCAAAGGGGAACATGATGTTGAGGAACAAATTGAAATTCGCTCTGACGGTCGGCGCCTTCTTGATGGGAACGTCGATGGGCACCGCCCACGCGTCCTATTGCGGGGATGGCAAGATCGTGACCTTCGCCGGCATCGACTGGGAAAGCGGCGCGCTAATTACCGAAGTCATGAAGGAACTGCTTTCGAAGGGTTACGGCTGCAAGGTCGATTCCATCCCCGGCAATTCCGTGACGCTTGAGCAGGCAACCGCCAATAACGACGTGCAGATCTTCGCTGAGGAATGGATCGGTCGTTCGGACGTCTGGAACAATGCAGCCGCAGCCGGCAAGGTCACCTCGGTCGGCAAAACCTTTGTCGGCGCCTCTGAAGGCTGGTTCGTACCGGAATATGTGGTGAAGGGTGACGAGGCGCGCGGCATCAAGCCGATCGCTCCCGATCTCAAGAGCGTCTCGCAGCTTTCCGACCCGAAGATCGCCGAGCTGTTCAAGGATCCGGAAGAGCCCTCGAAGGGTCGCTTCCTGAACTGCCCGTCGGGCTGGACCTGCGAAGGCGTCAACACGGCCAAGCTCGAAGCCTACAAGCTGATGGACACCTACGTGAACTTCCGTCCGGGCACGGGCACCGCGCTCGATGCCGGAATCAGCGCCGCTTATCTTCAGGGCGAACCGGTGCTGTTCTACTACTGGAGCCCGACTGCCGTCATGGGCAAGTTCAAGCTCGTCCAGCTTGAAGAACCGGCCTATGACGAAGCCTGCTGGAAGGAACTGACCAGCGCCACGGGCAAGCGCGAAGCCGGCTGCGCCTTCCCGGCAGTCGAAGTCGCCTACGGCATCAACAGCACCTTTGCGAAGGACGCGCCGGAAATCGTCGAGATCCTCGAAAAGGCGACCTTCCCGCTCGAAGAGGTCAATGCCAGCCTCGCCTACATGGCCGACAACAAGGCCGATGCGGTGACCGCCGCCAAGGAATTCCTGAAGTCCAAGGCTGATGTCTGGGGTTCGTGGGTTTCGGCAGATGCCAAGGCCAAGGTCGAAGCTTCGCTCAAGTAAGTCCAAGCTGGCCGCGTGCCTCACGGCCCGCGGTAATCCAGCCGTCGCCGCGACACCTGCATGGTCGCGGCGAGGTGAGCCTGTCTGTCAATTCGAAGGGCTTGAGCGATGTTTCCCGACGCCTTCAAGATATCCATCCGCGGACCGATCAATGACGCGGTCCAGTCGCTGGTGATCAATTACGGCTTTGTCTTCAAGGCCGTTTCGCAGGTCATCCTGCAGGCGATCCTCTTCATAGAATGGATCGTCCGCGGTCTGCCGTGGTGGCTGGTCGTCCTGGTCTTCATGGCCCTGACCTGGCAGGCGACCCGCAAGGTCGGCCTGGTCGCCATCGTGGCGGTGCTGCTGTTTCTCGTCGGCGCACTGGGTCTCTGGGACCTCGCGATGCAGACTTTGGCCCTGATGCTGATGGCGACCTTGATCTCGGTTGCGATCGGCGTGCCCATGGGCATCTGGCTCGCCAAGAGCAGGCTGATGCGCAATATCACGCTTCCCGTGCTTGACGTGATGCAGACCATGCCGAGCTTCGTCTATCTCATTCCGGCAATCATGCTGTTTGGCCTCGGCAAGGTGCCGGCCGTGCTGGCGACGATCGTATATGCCGTGCCGCCGCTGATCCGCCTGACCGATCTCGGTATTCGCCAGGTCGACAGCGAGGTGGTGGAAGCTGCGACCGCATTCGGCGGAAGCCCGACACGCATCCTGTTCGGCGTCGAACTTCCTCTCGCCACTCCGACGATCATGGCGGGCCTGAACCAGACGATCATGATGGCCCTTTCCATGGTGGTGGTCGCCTCGATGATCGGCGCCCGTGGCCTCGGCGAACAGGTTCTGAACGGCATTCAGACGCTCGATGTCGGCAAGGGGCTGGAAGCAGGCCTCGGCATCGTTATCCTCGCCATCGTCCTTGATCGCATCACGCAGGGGTTCGGCCGTTCCAAGATGGAGGACAGCAAGAATGGCTGAGATCGAAATCCGCAACGTCTACAAGATCTTCGGCCACAAGTCGCACGAGGCGCTTGCCATGGCGCGCGATGGCGCCGGCAAGGGCGACATCCTCCAGCGCACCGGCTGCAGCGTCGGCCTGAACGATATCAGCCTCAAGATCGGCGCCTCGCGCATCTTCGTCATCATGGGCCTGTCGGGTTCCGGCAAGTCGACACTGGTTCGTCACATCAACCGGCTGATCGAGCCGACCAGCGGCGAGATCCTCGTCGATGGCGGCAATGTGCTTGACCTCAAGCCGCGGGACCTGAGAGATTTTCGCACTCGCCGCGTCAGCATGGTATTCCAGAGCTTCGGGTTGATGCCACACCGGACCGTGCTGCAGAACGTCGTCTATGGCCAGCGCGTGCGCGGCCTGACCAAGGCACAGGCCAATCCGATCGGCATGAAGTGGATCGAGACCGTCGGGCTGCTCGGTTACGAAAACAAATATCCGCACCAGCTTTCCGGGGGCATGAAGCAGCGCGTCGGGCTGGCCCGTGCGCTTGCCGCCGATACCGACGTGATCCTGATGGACGAGGCGTTTTCGGCGCTCGATCCGCTGATCCGCACCGACATGCAGGACCAGTTGCTGCAACTGGAAAAGAACCTGTCGAAGACCATCGTCTTCATCACCCACGATCTGGACGAGGCGCTGAGGATCGGCGCTGAAATCGCCATCCTGAAAGATGGCAAGCTGGTGCAGGTCGGCACGCCGAGCGAGATCCTCAACACGCCGGCCGACGATTACGTCGCGCGTTTCGTGCAGCGGCGGGCCGGCGCGGAGGCGAACCATCATGGCTGAAGCAGTGGTTCTTGATACCGCGTTGACATGGCAGGAGATCGCCGTGGTCGCCGAGGGGAGGGGGCTCGCCCTTTCCCCAGGCGCCTGGCACAGGATCGCCAAGGCCCGCGCGATCGTCGAGGCTCTGGTCGAGAGGGAGATCCGCGGCTACGGCATCAATACCGGCGTCGGCGCGCTCTGCGACGTCATCATCAGCCGGGAAAACCAGCAGGCGCTGTCGCACAACATCATCCTCAGCCACAATTGCGGGGTGGGGCAGCCGCTCGGCAGAGCCGAGACGCGTGCGGTGATGGCGGCGCAGATCGCCAACTTCGCGCACGGCTATTCCGGCATCAGCGTCGAGGTGGTCGAAACGCTGCTGGCGCTGCTCAATGCGGACATGCTGCCGGTCATCCCGTCGAAGGGCTCGGTCGGGTATCTCACCCACGCAGCCGCGATCGGCCTCGTGCTGATCGGCGACGGCGAGTGCATCCATGCCGGCCAGCGGCTTGCCGGCGGGGAGGCGCTGGCACGGCTTGGGCGCCAGCCGCTCGTGCTGAGAGCCAAGGAGGGTCTGAGCCTCGTCAACGGCACGCCTTGCGCTACCGGTCTTGCAGCGCTCGCCGTCTCGCGTCTGTCGCATCTTGCCGAATGGGCCGATGCGGCTGCGGCTATGACCTATGAAAATCTCGGTGCCCAGTCCGATCCATTCGCGGAAATGCCGCTTGCACTGCGCCGTTCGGAAGGATTGCAGCAGGTCGGCCGCAATCTGCGGCAATGGCTTGAGGGCAGTGCGCTGCTCGAGCAATCGGCAGGCAGCCGGACGCAGGACCCGCTCAGCCTGCGCGCCGTGCCGCAGGTGCATGGCGCCGTCCGCGACAGCCTTGCCCAGGTGGCCGAAGTCGTCGATCGCGAGCTTGCGAGTGTCACGGACAATCCCGTCGTCGCTGGTTCCTCCGACGCGCCGGAAGTGCATAGCCAGGCGCATGCGGTGGGTGCCGCGCTCGGGCTTGCGATGGACAGCCTCGGCACGGCCGCGGCGGAACTTGCGGCGATTTCGGAACGGCGTATCGACCGGCTGGTCAATCCGCTGGTCAGCGGGCTGCCGGCGTTTCTGGCGACCGGAAGCGGCGTCTGCTCCGGCTTTATGATCATCCAGTACACGGCAGCGGCTCTCGCCGCCGACAACCGCAGGCTGGCGGCACCGGCAAGTCTCGACGGCGGCATCACCTCGGCGTTGCAGGAGGACATCCTGACCCATGCGACGCCCGCCGCCGACAAGGCGCTGGCCATTCTCGACAATCTGCAGACCATCCTGGCGATCGAGGTGATGTCGGCAGTGCAGGCCTATGACCAGCAGGCAGGCTCCGCGGCGAAGGCTTTCCGCACGGGTTGCCTCTACGACGTCGTTCGGCAGAGCGTGCCGTTCTATCGGGACGACCGGCCGCTGAACGGCGACGTGGCGAAGATCCGCGCGCTGATCGGCTCAAATCGCGACGCTCTCCATGCGCTACAAAAAACCATTCCCGAGGTGGCCGAACAGGTCGCACTCGCGGTGAACTCCTGAGGAAACAGACCCATGACCAATCCGCGCCATAACATCCGCGATGTCCGCTCCCCTCGTGGACCTGAGCTCACCGCCAAGAGCTGGATGACCGAAGCGCCGCTCAGGATGCTGATGAACAATCTCGATCCGGACGTGGCCGAGAACCCGCATGAGCTGGTCGTCTATGGCGGCATCGGCCGCGCTGCCCGCACCTGGGACGACTTCGACAGGATCGCCGCGACGCTGAAGACGTTGACCGAGGAAGAGACGCTGCTCGTCCAGTCGGGAAAACCGGTCGGTGTGTTCCGCACCCACAAGGATGCACCGCGAGTGCTGATCGCCAATTCCAACCTCGTGCCGCACTGGGCGACCTGGGACCACTTCAACGAACTGGATAGACGAGGTCTCGCCATGTACGGCCAGATGACCGCCGGTTCGTGGATCTATATCGGCACGCAAGGGATCGTGCAGGGCACCTACGAGACCTTCGTCGAAGCCGGTCGCCAGCATTATGACGGCAATCTCGAGGGCAAGTGGATCCTGACCGGCGGGCTTGGCGGCATGGGCGGCGCCCAGCCGCTGGCCGCCGTCATGGCCGGCGCCTGCTGCCTGGCGGTGGAATGCGACGAGACCCGCATCGATTTTCGCCTGCGCACCCGTTACGTCGATGCCAAGGCAAAGACGCTCGATGAAGCGTTGGCGATGATCGAGGAATGGACGGCGAAGGGCGAGGCCAAATCCGTCGGCCTGCTCGGCAATGCCGCCGAAATTTTTCCGGAACTGGTCAAGCGCATGCAGGCCGGTGGCCCGCGCCCCGATATCGTCACCGACCAGACCTCGGCCCATGATCCGCGCAACGGCTACCTGCCGGTCGGCTGGACGGTGGAAGAGGCAAAGGCCAAGCGCGAGAGCGATCCGAAGTCGGTGGAGGTTGCCGCCCGCGCCTCGATGAAGGCGCATGTCGAGGCCATGGTCGCCTTCTGGGATGCCGGCGTGCCGACACTCGACTACGGCAACAACATTCGTCAGGTTGCCAAGGACGAGGGCCTGGAAAACGCCTTCGCCTTCCCGGGCTTCGTGCCGGCCTATATCCGCCCGCTCTTCTGCCGCGGCATCGGCCCGTTCCGCTGGGCCGCTCTCTCCGGTGATCCGGAGGATATCTACAAGACCGATGCCAAGGTGAAGGAACTGCTGCCGGACAACAAGCACCTGCACAACTGGCTGGACATGGCGCGCGAGCGCATCGCCTTCCAAGGCCTGCCGGCGCGCATCTGCTGGGTTGGCCTCGGCGATCGCCACAAGCTCGGTCTTGCCTTCAACGAAATGGTTAGGACCGGCGAACTGTCCGCTCCGATCGTCATCGGCCGCGATCATCTCGACAGTGGCTCGGTTGCCTCGCCGAACCGCGAGACGGAGGCGATGAAGGACGGATCGGATGCCGTGTCCGACTGGCCGCTGCTCAACGCGCTGCTCAACACCGCCTCGGGCGCCACCTGGGTATCGCTGCATCACGGCGGTGGGGTCGGCATGGGCTATTCGCAGCATTCCGGCATGGTCATCTGCGCCGACGGTTCGGAAGATGCCGACCGCCGGCTGGAGCGGGTTCTGTGGAACGACCCGGCCACCGGCGTGATGCGCCATGCCGACGCCGGCTACGACATCGCCATCGACTGCGCCAAGGACAAGGGGCTGAGGCTCCCCGCGATATTGGGGAACTGAAGCGCCTTCAAGAAAAGAAACCAATTATTAGCGCACGAGCAGCCTGTTAAGCCCTCGATGCTCGCGCCATCTAACCTAGTTATTCAAACGTCAGACCGGCCAATCACAGGTATTTGTTTCTCGGGAATGTCTGAAAATAGCATAGCGTCCTGTGCGGTCGGAGCATCAAGCCATTAAAAAGTGTCGTTGCAATCACGGCGAATAGGGGAAGCTGATGAATTTGAAGATCTTTACAGGCATTTTGGCCTCGGCCTTTATCGGACTTGCTGCACAGGCAAACGCGCAGGCCGTCAAAATCGGCAGCAAGAATTTTACGGAACAGTTCGTCGTTGCCGAGATCTACGCCCAGGCGCTGGAAAAGGCTGGCGTCGAAGTCGAGCGTCGCCTCAATCTCGGTGCCACGCTGGTCGCCCATACCGCGCTCACGAATGGCGAGATCGACCTCTATCCCGAATATACCGGCACCGCGCTCGCGGCCGTCGTGAAGGGTGATCTGTCCGGCAGCGCCGAGAAGATCTACGGCGAGGTCAAGGATTATTACGAGAAGAACCTGAAGCTGACGCTTCTCGAACCGACCAAGATCAACAACGGCTATGCGATCATCACGCTTCCGGAAACGGCCGAGAAGTACAAGCTGAAGACGCTCACCGACCTTGGGCCCGCCTCGAAGGACCTGACCTTCGGTGCCGAAGCCGGTTTCGGCGAGCGCAAGGACGGCCTGCCGGGTCTGAAACAGACCTACGGCATCGAGTTCAAGGAGTTCAAGATCTTCGCGAAGCTCGGCATCCGTTACAGCGCGCTTACCAGCAAGGATCTCGACGTCTCCTACGGCTTTGCCACCGACTGGCAGATTTCGGAAAACAAGCTCGTCGTGCTCGAAGACGACAAGAACCTGTTCCCGCCCTACTATCTCGTTCCGGTCGTTCGCCAGGACACGCTGAGCAAGAACCCGAAGATCGCTGAGGTCCTGAACAAGATCAGCCCGCTGCTCAACAACGAGAACATGCGCGAACTGAACGCCAAGGTCGATCGCGACAAGGAAGAACCGGCGGACGTCGCCGCCGAATTCCTCGAAGCCCAGGGCATCTGAAGACCTTGATATGATTGCGCGACGCGCAACTTGAAATGGGGATGCGGCCGGTCCCCGAGGCTTGCCGCATCCATTCCTTTTTCTTTTTCATGCTCGCTTCAGAGAAAGTTCCTGATCGTTGAAGTGGACTCCCAGACATATTCCAGAGATCGCGCTGGCCGTGTGGCAGCATCTCGTCCTGTCGATCTCCGCAGTTTTGATCGGACTGGTCATTGCACTCGTCATCGGCATTTTCTGCGCCCGCCGCCAGAGGCTGTATGCCGTCGCGCTGACCATCGCCAACATCATCTTCGTCATTCCGAGCCTGGCGCTTTTTGCGCTGCTCATTCCGCTCGTCGGGCTAGGCATGAAGCCGGCGCTGATCGGCCTGTCGTCCTATTGTCTGCTGATCCTGCTGCGCAATATCGTCACCGGCCTGCGCGGCGTGCCTGCAGATGTACTCGATGCCGCCGATGGCATGGGATACGGACGCTGGCAGAGGCTCTTCCGCATCGAACTGCCGCTGGCCGCACCATTGATCCTGTCGGGCGCCCGCATTGCGCTCGTGACTACGATCGGCATCGCCACCGTTGCCGCCTTCATCGACGGCGGCGGGCTCGGCACGATCATCCTGATCGGCATCGATCAGGAATATCTCGAAAAAATCCTGGTCGGCGGTATCCTGACGGCGCTGCTTGCCATCTCCTTCGACCTGATCCTGACCCGCGCCGAACGGCTGCTGGTCCGATGGCAGTGAGGAGGCTTTCATGCTGAACAATGCCCTGACCTGGATCGCCAGCAATCCCGATGTATTCCTGCGCGCGCTCGGCCAGCATCTGGTCATGTCCGGCGTGTCGCTGGCAATCGCGCTCGTCATCGCCCTGCCGCTGTCGGTGGCGATCGTCAACTACGGCCGTTTCGCCTTCGGCGTCATCAACACGGTCAACGGACTGCGCACCATCCCAAGCCTTGCGATCCTTGCCATTATGATGCCGCTGCTCGGTATCGGCCTGATGCCGTCGATCGTGGCGCTCACCGTGCTTGCCCTGCCGCCGATCCTGCTCAACGCCTATGTGGGGCTTCGAGACGTCGATCCCGACGCAGTCGAGGCGGCGATCGGCATGGGCATGAGCCGCGCCCAGGTGCTGCGCAAGATCCGCATTCCGCTTGCGGCCCCCGCCATGTTCGCCGGTGCGCGCACGGCCGCGGTCCAGGTTCTTGCCGGTGCAACGCTCGCGCCGTTCATCGGCGGTGGCGGGCTTGGCGATTTCATCGCCGGCGGGATCAGCATGATGGACATGTCGCGCCTTCTCGTCGGCGCCGTGCCGATCGCCATTCTCGCTCTCGGCACCGAATTCATCCTTGGCTTTACCGAGAAGAAGCTTTTTGCAGAAAGAACAACCGCATGATCCGCATGGAGAACGTCACCAAGCGTTATGCAGAAGGGGCCGCGCCTTCGGTCGATAACCTGACGCTGGAAGTGCCGGAAGGATCGACCGTGGCGCTGATCGGCCCGTCCGGCTGCGGCAAGACGACGACGATGCGGATGATCAACCGCCTGATCGAGCCGACGGAGGGGCGCATCTTCGTCAACGGAGAGGATGTGACCCGCGCCGATCCGGTGCAGTTGCGCCGTCATATCGGTTATGTGATCCAGAATGTGGGCCTCTTCCCGCACATGACGATTGCGGAGAACATCGCCGCGGTACCGAACCTGCTCGGCTGGGACCAGCCGCGGATCCAGAAGCGCACGGTGGAACTGCTCGATCTCGTCGGCCTCGACCCGAAGGAAATGCTGGACCGTTACCCGCGCCAGCTTTCGGGCGGCCAGCGCCAGCGTATCGGCGTCGCCCGCGCGCTCGCCGCAGATCCCGCTGTCCTCCTGATGGACGAACCGTTCGGCGCGATCGATCCGATTGCCCGGGCGCGCCTGCAGGACGAGTTCCGGCAGATCCTCAGCCGCGTGCGCAAGACGGTGGTCCTCGTCACGCATGATCTCGACGAAGCGATCCGGCTGGGTGATCGCATCGCCATCATGAAGGCCGGCAGGATCGTGCAATACGATACGCCTGACGCGATTTTGTCCAAGCCTGCGGACGACTTCGTCTCCAATTTCGTCGGCGTCGATCGCGCGATCAAGCGGCTCAGCCTGTTTTCGGTGGCAGATGCCGCGCGCGCCGGGCCACCGGCCAATGCCTCATCCAGCGTTGCCGCATCGCTCAACCTGCGCGATGCGCTGTCACTTATGGTGGCGGGCAATACCGACGTTCTGGCCGTGACCGGCGAGGACGGCGCCGTGACAGGCCATCTGACACGCGAAGCGATCTTCTCGATCTGACCGGAGAAAGCCGATGTCCATTTCCTATCGTTCTTCCGAAGTGCCCGCGGTCCTGATCGAGCCCACTCATCGCCGCATCCGCCTTAAGGCGGGGGAGAGGACAATCGCCGACACGACAGGCGCGATCGTGATCTATGAGAATGGCGGCCATCCGGTTTATTACCTGCCGAAGAGCGACTTTCTTGCCGATATCCTGTCTCCGGCCGCAAAGGGTGAAGCCTCGCCGCTTCTGGGAGAGAGGCAGGTCTTCGACGTGGCCGGGGTCGGCACGTCCAAGGCATGGTCCTTCGACGGATCAGCCATCGGGCGACACGAGCTCGCGGACTTCGTCACGGTGGAATGGTCCGCCGTTCGCTGGTTCGAGGAGAACGAGGAAATCTTCCGTCATCCGCGCAACGTCCATAAGCGGGTCGATACGATCCCGAGTTCGCGTCTGGTCGAGGTCTTCGTCGACGGCCGGCTTGTCGCGCGCAGCAATCGTGCCATCTTCCTGTTCGAGACCGGGCTCATCACCCGCTACTATTTTCCCGCCGAGGACATCGTCGCGGGAAGGCTCGCAGAGAGCGAGCTGACGACATACTGCCCCTACAAGGGAATCGCCTCCTATTTTCATTTCGAGCTGAATGGCAAACGGCACGACAATATCGTCTGGACCTATCCGGAGCCGCTCGACGAGAGCGCCAAGATCGCCGGCCTGATCTGCTTCTACAACGAGAAGGTCGACGAGATCCGCGTCAGCATAGAGGCTGAATCCTGATGCTGCTCGGCTACTCGCTTTCCCCCTTCGGCCATGATCCGGACGCCTGGCGACAGGCGCGGGACGGGCGGCTTCTCGGGTTCGATGCGTTGCTGGGTCAGGTCGCGGCCGCCGAGGCGGCGGGCTTCGACTTCGTCCTGCTGTCAGATCGGCTCGGCCTTCGTTCCTCGGACGATCTTTCGTCGGTGGCAGTGCCCTTCGAGCCAACACTGTTTGCCTCGGCACTGGCGACACGCGCAAGCCGGATCGGCATCATCGCGGCAGCGTCCACGGTTCAGCACGAGCCCTATAACCTCGCCCGCCGTTTTGCGTCGCTGGATCTTATCAGTAAAGGGCGAGCGGGATGGCTGGTCGTTACGGACGACAGTGATGCCGGTCGCGAGAGCGAATATGTGGATGTCGTCACGGCTCTCTGGGACAGTTTCGAGGACGACGCCTTCCTCTACGACAAGACGGCCGGCCGTTTCTTCGATCCATCGAAAATGCATGTCGCGCATCACAAGGGTCCATATTTTTCCGTCCGCGGCCCCCTCAACGTCAATCGCTCGCCCCAGGGCAGGCCGCTCGTTGCCCACCTTCTGGGAGACAGCAACAAGGCCCTCGCGGCCAGAACCGGCGACCTGCTTCTGCTGCAGGCGGAGACGGCCGATGGGCTCGTCACGGCAGCGGCTCACGCCGTCAAGGCCGTAGAGGCAGCAGGTCGTTCGAGGCGCGGCATCCGGCTTTTGGCCAACATCGTCCCGATCATCGTATCCGGCTCACAGGGAACGGATGATGCATCAGGATTTCCTGGCTACGATCAGGCAATCCGCATCGCCGGGACGACCGGAGAGATCACCGATCAGTTGCTGGAATTGGCAGCGGCTGCCGGATTGGATGGTTTTACCATTTTTCCGCCGACCCTGGAGATGGGGCAGCGCTTCATCTCCGAAATTGCCCCCGAACTCAGGCAGCGCGGGATGACCGGCCCCAACGCCGGCACAACCTTACGTGACAGGCTCGGCCTTGCGCGATGGGTACACCCCTCTGGCCTTGGTGAGGAGATCTTGCGATGAGCAGACCTCAGATGAAACTCGGTGCCTTCCTGATGGCGGGCGGCCATCATATCGCGGCCTGGCGGCATCCGGATGCACATGCGCAGGCCGGCAGCGATATCGATCATTTCATCCAGCTCGCCCGGATCGCCGAACGCGGCAAGTTCGACATGATTTTCATCGAGGATGCGGCAGCCATTCGCGAGCGCAATCCGGATCTCGCCAGCCAGGCCGCCCGCTCGACGGCCTTCGAACCGCTCAGCCTTCTTGCCGCAATCGCCGTCAACACATCCCATATCGGCCTCGTGGCGACGGCATCGACCAGTTATACAGAGCCTTATGGGCTTGCGCGCAGTTTTGCGGCGCTCGATCAGTTGAGCGGAGGCCGCGCAGGCTGGAACCTCGTCACCTCCGCAAGTGAACTGGAGGCGGAGAATTTTGCGTCCAGCGGCCTGCGCCCCCATTCCGAACGTTACGAACGCGCGGAAGAATTTGCTGATGCGGCGCTGGCGCTGTGGGACAGCGTGGAGGAGGGGGCCTATCTCCCGCCCGACGGAAAAGCTTTTGCGGATCGGTCCAAGCTTCATCCTGTCCATCGGCACCGCAAGCACTTCGCCGTTGATGGAATTCTCGAGAGCCAGCGCTCGCCGCAGGGTCGGCCGATCATGGTGCAGGCCGGCGCTTCGGATGTCGGCAAGGATCTCGCGGCGCGCACCGCAGACGTTGTCTTCGCCGCCTCACAGACAAAGGCGGAAGCCCAGGCCTACTACGCCGACGTGAAGGCACGGCTTGCGAAATATGGCCGCGGGCATGATGACCTGAAGGTCATGCCGGGCATCTCTCCAATCATCGGTGCCACCGAAGACGAGGCGAAAGCCAAATACCGCGCTCTGCAGGATCTCATTCCCGATGCTGTCGGCGTGGCTCTGCTTGCAAGCTATCTCAGCATCCAGGATCTATCCGCCTATCCGCTGGATGGCCCCTTGCCCGAAATGCCGCAGACCAATCTGATCCAGAGCCGGCAGCAGCTGATCGTCGATCTCGGTAAGCGCGAAGGGTTGTCGATCCGAGAACTGGCCCGGCATTTCGCCGGTGCCCGCGGTCACTGGCAGGTCGTCGGCACGCCAAGCCAGGTCGCGGATGCCATGGAGGAGCGCTTTCTCGATAGCGCTGCCGACGGGTTCAACGTCATGGCGCCGCTCTTTCCCTCGGGGCTTGAGGATTTCGTCACGCTGGTCGTGCCAGAGCTGCGGCGCCGTGGCCTGTTCCGCAAAGAATACGAGGGCAGGACGCTGCGGGAAAATCTCGGCGTTGCCTCGCCCAACAAAGGATGAAGTGAGATCACAATGGACCCAATCTATATCGATTATCTCAACGCCTTCGACATTGATGCGCTGGACCTCTCCAATGACGAGATCCTGGGGGCGATCGAAACCTCGCTCGGCGCACAGGGCAGACAAGAGACGGTGATCGAGCCGCGCGTGCACCTTGAGCCGGATGCGAGCTTCCACGGTCACTTCAACGTGTTGCGTGGTTACGTGGCGCCTCTGGGTCTGGCGGGCATCAAGGTCGTCGGCGACTATGTCGACAACTACAAGCTCGGCTATCCGTCGGAATTCGGCGTGCTCAACCTCTTCGATCCGCGTACCGGCGTGCCGAAGGCGATCCTCGACGCCACTGCCATCACTGACATGCGCACCGGCGCGGTCACCGCAATGGGCGCAAAACATCTCGCCCGAAAGGGATCGAAGGTGCTCGGCCATATCGGCGCGCGTGGCACCGCTTACTGGAACGTGCGCCTGCTCGACCATCTCTTCGACTTCGACGAGATCCGCGTCCATTCGCGTCGACCGGAAAGCCGCGACGCGTTCGGCTCCAAGCTTGAGCAGGACCTCGGCAAGAAGATCACCGTGACCGACAACTGGCGCGATTGCGTCGAGGGCGCCGACATCGTCGTCGAGGCATCGCGGCTCAATGCACCGGAACCGATGCTGAAGACGGAATGGATCAAGAAAGGTGCCTTCGTCGTACCCTACGGCACCATGAGCGCGGTCGAGTTGTCGCTGACCGACATCATGGACAAGCTGGTGGTGGACGACTGGGGCCAGTGCAAGGGCGGCAAGCTGGGTTCGTTGCGGGCGCATGTGGAAACCGGAAAGCTTTCCGAGCAGACGCTGCATGCGGAACTCGGCCAGATCGTCGCCGGCCTGAAACCCGGCCGACAGAGCGATGAGGAGACCATTCTCTTGTGGCATCGCGGCCTGTCGCTCAGCGACATTGCGCTCGGCTCGGCGCTTCTCGAAAAGGCCAAGGCCGCCAATCTCGGACAGAGGCTTCGTTTCGCATGACGACGATCCGGCTGGCGGGTTCGGGCGTCTCGATTGCAGATATCGCGACGATCGCCCGGAACCAGGTGCAGGTTGCGGCCGACGAACACGTGCTTTCCCGCCTTGTGGAGGCGCGGCTCGTGCTCGAAAGCGTGGCTGCCTCCGGCCAGCCGATCTACGGCATGAATACCGGCCTCGGCGCCAATCTGAAGACCGCGGTCACCGACGAATTCGCGGCCTTTCAGCTGCAGCTGATCCGGGGCAGGGGAATGGCGGTCGGCGAACCGCTTCCGCGTGACGTGACCCGCGCCGTCATCGCTGCGCGGCTTGCGATGCTCGCCGTGGGCGGATCGGGCATATCGCCCGGCGTGTTCGAGGCGTTGCTCGCCATGCTGAACGCCGGCGTGCATCCGCTGATGCGGTCGATAGGCTCCATCGGCGCCGGCGACCTTGTGCTTCTCTCCGCCCTGGCCCGCGCGCTGGTCGGCGAAGGAGAAGCAGAATATCGCGGCGAAGTTCTGCCTGCCTCGGAGGCGCTCGCCCGGGCCGGCCTCAAACCCTCGATCCTTCAGCCCAAGGACGGGATCGCCCTGCTTAATGCCTCTGCGGTATCAGCGGGAGAAGGCGCTCTGGTCCTGTACGACCTCAGACGTCTCCTCGGCTGCCAGAGACAGGCGGCGGCGCTGAGCTTCGAAGGCATGGCCGGCAATCCGGCAATCCTTGCTGCAGCCATCCAGGCGGCACGGCCAGGACCGGGCCAGATAGGGGAAGCCCGCGCGTTGGCGAATGCTCTTGCGGGATCGTCCCTCTACGAGGGCAAGACGGCGATCCAGGATCCGCTCAGCCTGCGATGCGTCGCATCGATCCAGGGTGCGCTCGCCGACGCGCTGGAACGGGCCGAGCATGCGGTGGAGCTCGAGCTCAATTCCGCTGCCGACAATCCACTGGTCATCGTCGAGGAGAACAGGGTTCTCTCGACCGGCAATTTCCATACACCGGCACTTTCCCTGGCGTTCGAAAACCTCGGGCTCGCCTTGGCACAGGCGGCTGCAGCTTCGGCCGCACGCTTCATTCAATTAACCGGTCCGGGTCGCAATTGCCTGCCTCGCTATCTTTCGCCGGTCGGCGGTCCGTCCGCCGGCTTCGTGCCGATGCAGAAGACCGTCACCGCTTTGATGGCCTCGATCCGCCATGGGGCGAACCCCATCATGCTGGACTTTCTCCCCGTCTCCGAAGGCGTTGAGGATCATGCGACGCAATCGCTCCTGACGATCCGGAAGCTCGGCCAAATGCTGACCTCCTGGCGCCTGCTGATCGCCTGCGAAATGGTCGCCGCCGCTCAGGCCGTTGATCTTCGGCAAGAGCATCGATGTGGAACGGGCACACGGGCGACCCACGAGATGATCCGGACAAAAGTGGCAGCCCTGCAGGAAGACCGCCCGCTCGGCGAGGATGTCTCGGCCCTGGCCAGCCATCTTGAACGGGACGCTTCACCTCTTGACGCCGGGAGCCGGACTTGAGCATCGCGGGCATCTCCATGTATGTCGCGCCCGAGCCGGTTGCGGAGGCGACGAAAGCCTTCTGGCATTTCATCCGCGACCATCTGCGTAACGCCGGATTACCCGACGTACCCGAAGAACTCGACCAGGCCGTGGATTACCGAGACGTCTGGCTGCGTCCCGACCTGCTGCTTTCGCAGACCTGCGGTTTTCCCTATGTCAAAACCCTTCGCGACAGAGTTCGCCTTGTAGCGACGCCCTGCTATGCCTATCCCGGGTGCGACGGGCCATCGATGCTCAGTTTCATCGTCATCAATAAAAATGCCGGCATTTCGACACGCGAGGCGCTACGCGGTCGCCGGGCGGCAATCAACAGCCACGACAGCAATTCGGGCTACAACCTGTTTCGAGCCGCAATCGCTCCGATCGCGGACGGCGCGCCGTTCTTCGGTGACATCATCGAGACGGGCGGGCACGCGGCCAGCATCACAGCGATTCTCGAAGGGCGCGCGGATTGCGCCGCCATCGATTGCATAACCTACGGCAATATCGCTCGCTACGCGCCGGAGCGGGTGGCGGACATTTCCATTCTGGCCGAAACGCCAAGCGGTCCCGGGTTGCCGTTCATCACGCGTGCTTCCGCATCCGACAGAGATGTCGAGATGCTGAGGGCGGCACTCGGCGCCGCACTGGCAGAGCCCAGGCTCGCCGGAGCCCGTGATCGGCTGGGCCTTGTCGGTTTCGACATGTTGTCCGACCGCGACTACGACCGACTGCAGGATCTTGAGCGCGATGCCATGGAACTCGAGTATCCCGAACTCGCCTAGAGGCTTCAAGCGCTCTCCAATGCCTGTGCCAAATCAGCGATCAGGTCGTCGGGATGTTCGATGCCGACCGACAGTCTGATTGTCGTGTCCAGCACGCCGATGCGTTGCCGGACATCGGCCGGTACGCCGGAATGGGTCATCGTTGCGGGGTGGGAGGCGAGCGATTCCGTGCCGCCCAGACTGACCGCAAGCTTGATGATCTGCAGAGCGTTCAGGAAACGGAAGGCGGCAGGTTGCCCACCCTTTATGTCGAACGAGAATGTCGATCCGGCACCGCTGCACTGGGCGGAAAAAACGCGGCCGATGGCAGAAGCCGGGTCGGCATAGGTGAGATAGTGGATCTTCTCGACCTTGGCATGGGCCTGCAGGAAATCCGCAATCGAGGCTGCATTGCTGTTGGCGCGTTCCATGCGGATCTGCAAGGTCTCCAGCGAGCGCCCCAGCATCCAGCAGGAATGCGGATCGAGCTGCGTTCCGATCGATCCCCTTAGCGAGCGTATCTGCGTAATAAGTGCTTTGCTGCCGAGGGCCGCTCCCGCAATCAGGTCCGAATGCCCCCCGACATATTTGGTCAACGAGTAGAGGGAGATGTCCGCACCATGCTCCAGCGGCCGCTGAAAGACAGGTCCGAGCAAGGTGTTGTCGCAGGCGATGATCGGCCGGTGCCCCTGTCGATCGCCGATCATGTCGGCAATCCGCCTGATCAATGCGACATCGACAAGGCTATTGGTCGGATTGGCCGGGGTTTCGATGAGAATAACGGAGACACGACCTTTCTCCATCGCCTCTTCCGCCGCCTCCAGCACTGAACTTTCGTCGACCCCGTCGGCAAACCCGACCGCGGCGACGTCGAGATTGGCAAAGGTCTTTGAAAGCAGTGTCTCCGTACCCCCATAGAGCGGCTGCGAATGGAGGATCGCGTCGCCCGGACGAACGAAGGCGAGCAATGTCGTCGAGATCGCCGCCATGCCGGACGAGAAGACCGCGCCGCTCTCCGCCTTTTCGTAGACAGCGAGGCGGTCCTCGACGATCTCGCTGTTGGGATGGTTGAAACGCGAATAGACAAGGCCCGCGCCGCGCCCTTCCGGTGGCGTCTTGCGGCCCGATACGTAATCGAAGAAATCGCGGCCATCCTCTGCCGACTTGAACACGAAGGTCGAGGTCAGAAAGACCGGTGGCTTTACCGCCCCCTCGGAAAGTTCCGGGTCATAGCCGTAATTGAGCATCTGCGTTTCGGGATGCAGTGGATGATTGCCGATGCTGGTCCTGGACGGATGGGGCGTGGTCATGGCGGTCTCCTGGCTCGGCAAGAAGGGCAACGATAGGGCAGGGCACTCCAGTCAATGTGGCGCAGTTCTCCCTGTTTGGAAGGACCGTCGGGCTGCTGTTTATGCAGCTCGAAAACCAGGCGCCCAGCGACCGGCGCCACTCGGCGCAAAGGCGTTTCCTTCGTGCTGAAAAAACGGCAAGGGCATTTCTTCACATGATGAGAGAGGATGACTATCTCCAGATTATCCGGCGCTTAGGAAATGTCTCTCTCAGATCAGACGCCGGCCTGCTCCGTCCGGAGGTTCTCAGCCTCGCATCCGAGGGCGACGGTCACCGATCGTGCCCTTGTCTCTGAAACGCCTATCACTGCCTATCGACATCCATGAGGCGCAACAAATGGCCAAATCCATGCATCTCACCGCGTTCATGCGTCCCGTCAGCCTGCATACAGGCGCGTGGCGCTATCCCGGTTCCTATCCCGACGCCAATTTCAATTTCGGCCATATCAAATCGTTCATCCAGAAGCTCGAAGCGGCGAAATTCGACGCGTTCTTCATGGCCGATCATCTGGCGGTTCTCAACATGCCGGTGGAGGCGCTGAAGCGCAGCCATACGGTCACCTCGTTCGAGCCGTTCACGCTTCTTTCGGCGCTTGCCGCGGTCACGGAAAAGATCGGCCTTGCGGCCACGGCATCGACCACGTTCGACGAGCCCTATCATGTCGCCCGGCGCTTCGCATCGCTGGACCATATCAGCAACGGCCGTGCCGCATGGAATATCGTCACCACCTCCAACCCGGATTCGGCGCGCAATTTCGGCCTGGACGAGCACGTCGAACACGGGGAGCGGTACAAGAGGGCAAGGGAATTCTACGAGGTCGTGACAGGCCTCTGGGACAGCTTCGCGGACGATGCATTCATCCGCGATCAGGAAAGCGGGATCTTCTTCGATCCGGCAAAGATGCATGTGCTGGCCCACAAGGGTGACGAGCTCGACGTACGCGGCCCGCTCAACATCGCCCGGCCGGTTCAGGGCTGGCCGGTCATCGTGCAGGCGGGACAATCGGAGCCCGGCCGCCAGCTCGCCGCCGAGACCGCCGAACTCGTCTTCTGTTCGCCACGCGATCTTGCCGCGGCCAAGGCGCTTTATGCCGATATCAAGGGGCGGATGCCGGCATTCGGTCGTGCGCCCGAGCACATGAAGATCCTTCCGGCGGCGCTTATCGTCATCGGCGACACGGTCGAGGAGGCCAGGGCGAAACGCTCAAGGCTCGACAGCTTCGTCCATTATGACAGCGCGATCGCGTCGCTCTCCATCGCGCTCGGGCACGATGTATCGACCCTCGATCCCGATGCCCCGCTTCCGGACATTCCGGATACCAATGCCAGCAAGACCGGGCGAGCGCAGGCATTGCGGCTGGCTGCCGAGGAGAACCTGACGGTTCGCCAGCTTGCGCAGCGCTATGGAGGTTACGCCGGTCTTGCTTTCGTCGGCACGCCAAAAACCATCGCGGACGAGATGGAGGCCTGGCTTTCGCAAGGGGCGTCGGATGGCTTCACCGTCGTCTTCCCCTACCTTCCCCAGGGGTTGGACGACGTCACGCAACGGCTCATTCCGGAGCTGCAGCGGCGCGGGCTCTTTCGACATGACTACGAGGGTACGACGCTTCGCGACCACCTCGGACTGCAGCGCCCGGTCAACCGGTTCTTCGCGTGAAAGCCTCGGACGCGGGACGGCAGGCAATGCGCCCCCGTCTCGACCGTGCGTCACCGTTTGGCAATGCAGGCTCCGGCCGGTTCATGACCGCGGTGGTGGCATTCCCTCGGTATTATTGGTGATGGCGGGAAAGATGTTCTTCCGGCCATCACATCAAAGCGTGTTCTGCGACATCAGCGCATCTGCAGCACGATCGGGTTGCTGCTGGCCGGATCGGTATGCTCACGCATCGCCTTTACATCTTCCGGCTTCACCGGCCCGCCATGATTGCCCCAGGTAGAGCGCACATAGGTGAGCACGTCGGCGATCTCCTTATCCGACAGCTGCTGGCGGAAAGGCGGCATGCGATACGCATCCGGAACACCGTCGGTAACGACGCGGCCGGACCCGTTCAGCGTCACGTTGATCTGCGAATCCGTATGTTCGATGAGCGAGGAAGCGGCACCGGCAAGCGGCGAGATCCACTGGTTCTGGCCGCGGCCATCCGGTCCGTGGCAGAAGCCGCAGCGGGTGGCGTAGGTCTGGGCGCCGGGCACGCCGCGTGCCGCACCGGAGCCGGGAGCCGCGGCATAGGTCCATGGCGTTCCGTCTCTGGATGCATCGCCCGGCAACGACTTCAGATAGTGACCGATCGCGCGGAGGTCCTCATCGGTCATGAACTGCAACGAATTATTGTAGGCTTCCGTCATCGAACCGAAAACAACGGCATGCTGGTTGCGACCATTCTTGAGGAAGGCGAAGATATCGTCCTCGCTCCAGCGACCGAGACCGGTATTGTGGTCCTGCCGCAGGCTCGGTGCATACCAGCCGTCGAGAAGCGCGCCCGAAAGAAAGCTGGAGCTTGTTTCGTCCAGTCCCTTTTCGGCCATCGTGATGCTGCGCGGCGTGTGGCAGGCGCCACAGTGACCGGCGGCCTGAACCAGATAGGCCCCGCGGTTCCACTGCTCGTCCTGTCCCGGCTTCTGCTGATAGGTGCCCGAAGGAACAAAAACAGCATTCCAGAATGCCAGCGGCCAGCGCATGTTCAGCGGCCATTCGATGCCGCTTTGCCTGTTGGCCTCGCTCACCGACTGCACACCATTCATGAAGAAGGCATAGAGCGCCTCGACATCGTCATCGGATATCTTGACGTAGGACGGGTAGGGCATGGCCGGGTAGAGGCGTCTGCCATCCGGTGTCACGCCATGGCGCACTGCGCGGTCGAAATCGGCAAGTGAGTAGTTGCCGATGCCGGTCTCTTTGTCGGGGGTGATGTTCGTGGCGAAGATCGAGCCGAGAGGCGTGCCCATTTCGAGCCCGCCGGCAAAAGGCTTGCCGTCGGGCAGGCTGTGACAGGCGACACAGTCGGCCTGGCGGGCGACCATTTCACCTCGGGAGATCAGGTCGGGCGTTGCGCCCGCGGCCACGTTGTTGCCGTCGAAAGGTGACGAGGGCGCGTGACGGGCGAACCAGGTCAGCCCGCCTGCGACGACGACAATGATGACGAGAAGCGAAAGAAGGAATTTCTTCAAGGACAGTCCATCCTCTGTAGATGGTGGGATCACGGGTGCTTGCCTTGCGGGAAGTCTCGCCGGAAACGCATTGTTTCCGGCGAGACTGGCAAGACAGTTCGGTCAGGGACCGTCCTAGCTTTCGAACGTGTAATGGGAGAGCGGCATGCTGCGGACGCGTTGACCCGTCAGGGTCGAGACCGCGTTGGCAACAGCCGGAGGCACCGCCGGAAGACCGGGCTCGCCGATCCCACCCATTTTCTCACCGCTTTCGACGATCCGCGTGTGGACACGCGGCATCCGGCTTGGCGGAAGGATCGGGTAGAGATCGTAGTTGCGGGCGACGGGCTGTCCTTTTTCGTAGACCGCCTCCTCCAGGAGAACCTGGGAGACGGCCAGTGCGGCGGCGGAATGGATCTGGGCGTCAATGATCGCCGGGTTGACGATGCTGCCGGGATCGATTGCCTGCCACACATCGTGCACGACCACTTCGCCGGCCTGGATCGAGACTTCCGCGATCGCCGCCGTATGGCTGCCGAACGGCGATGCCATGGCCACTCCGCGGGCTCGTCTCGTACCGTCCTCCGCCGTGAACGGACCTCTCTTCCATCCGCCGGAAAGTTCGCCGGCCGACTTCAGGAGAGTGCTCAGTCGGGCATTGTCCTTCAGAAGCTGCAGTCGCAGCTCATAGGGGTCCTTGCCACCCTTGTCGGCCAGTTCGTCGAGGAAGGACTCATAGAGGAAGTCATTCATCGAATTGCCGACCGAACGCCAATAGGCGAGCATGGTCGGGTTCTCGACATAGATCTGGGCAATGCGTTTGTTCGGGATCGCATAGGCCTTGCCCGTCAGCCCTTCGACCGCGGTCTCGTCGATCTTGTCCGGGTTGTGGCCGGAAATGCTTTCGCTCGGGCCTTCACAGATGCTGATCGCCTCGATCGCCACCGGCATGCCATTGCCGTCCAGCGCGCCTCTGAAACGGACGGCCGCCATGGGTCGCATCGGGTCGCGCAAAAACTCTTCTTCGCGGCTCCAGATCAGCTTGATAGGCCGCCCCGTCTCCTTGGCAAGCTGAATTGCCTGAGGGAACGGATTGGCTGCGGCATAGAGGAAATGGCGGCCGAAAAAGCCGCCAAGCAGCGGGCTGTGAATGTTGATTTTCGAGGCATCCATGCCGAACGTCTTGGCGATATCGGCCTGGAACATCTCGGGCGCCTGATTGGGCATCCAGAGATCGAGGCTTCCGTCGCCGTTGAACCGCGCAAGTGCAGATGGCGGCTCAAGCTGGGCATGGTGGAGATATTGACTGTGATAGGTCGCAGAGACGGTGGTCTGCGCGGATGCAAGCACACCTGCGGCGTCACCTTCCACTTCGGCGTCCTTGCCCGTGCCGGGCTCGGCCGCGAGGCGTTGCGCAAAGGCTTCGGTAGAAAAGTCCGCAGGCATGATCCTGGCCCCTGGCACAATCGGCTTGCCGTCAGCCTCCTGCCAGTCGACCTGCAACGCCTCCGCGGCACGCTTGGCGTTCCACCAACGCTCGGCGACGATCGCGACCGCGCCGGGCAGGCGATGCAGCGAATGAACACCCTTCATTGCCCGTATCGCGTCTTCGTTGCGGATCAATCCCACCGTCATGCCGAGACGCGGCGCATGCTGGACGGCCGCATGCAACATGCCGTCCACCTTGGCGTCGATCGCATATTGCGCGCGGCCGGTCGACTTATCGAGGACGTCGAGCCGTTGCACGGGCTTGCCGATCCAGCGGAACTGGCTTGGATCACGAAGCTTGACGCTGCCTGCCACCGGAATGGGCAGGTCGAGCGCTTCGGCTGCAACCTCACCATAGGAAAGCGAGCGCCCGGATGCTGCGTGAATGACCTTGCCCGGCTCGGTTGTCAGTTCCTCAATGGGAACGCCAAACCGTGTCGCCGACGCCTGGAGCAGCATCTGGCGCGCCGAGGCCCCGAGGTGGCGCATCGTGTCGTAGCTGGTGCGAACCGACATGCTGCCGCCGGTGATACGCATCTTGCCGAAGACAACGAGATAGTCCGGCCCGGTCGGTGCATGATCGACGGTGAAGGAAGCCGGATCCATGTCCATTTCCTCGCCGACGACCTGCGCCATCGCCGTCATGATGCCCTGGCCGCCCTCGATGAACGGGCTCATCAGCCGTGCCGTGTTGTCCGGGCGGATTTCCAGGAAGGCTGGCACGCGGGTACCGGGCACAATCGCTGCCTCTGCCTGCTGCGCACGTGCGGCACGCACCGGCATGCCGAATCCGATGACCAGCGCGCCTGCCGCCGTACCGGCCGATGCGAGCAGAAAGCCGCGGCGGGACAGGTTGACCGGTTCACCGTCGGGAAACATGTTCGAAGTGGTGTCCTTGCGGAAGATCTCGTTCATAGCGAGGCCTCCTCGCGTCCTGCAACTTCATTGACCGCGGTCTTGATGAAGTTGTAGGTCCCGCATCGACAGAGATTGACCATCGCGGCGGCAATATCGTCCTCGGTCGGGTTTGGCGTCTGCTTGAGAAGAGCGGTAGCGGCCATGACCTGGCCGGACTGACAGTAGCCGCATTGCGGAACCTGGTGCTTCACCCAGGCGGCGACGACCTTTTCACCGACCGGATCGGCCTGGATCGCTTCGATCGTGGTGACCGAGCGATCGGCGACGCTCTGGATGGGCGTAACGCAGGAGCGAACGATTTCGCCGTCGATGAGGACGGAACAGGCGCCACATTGCGCGAGCCCGCATCCATATTTGGTGCCCGTCATGCCGAGGTCGTCCCGTATGACCCACAGAAGTGGCGTATCCGGATCGGCATCGACCTCGTGCATCGTGTTGTTGATACGAAGTTGCATGGTAGCTCTCCTCGAAAATTGCCGGCTTGTCTGGTTCGTTCGCATTAAACCAACATGGGCCCAATCGAACGTATATCGCGCACCAAACTTCACCATCCCGCTTTTTGGCCGATTTGTTTAGTCCGCCTCGCTCGATAGAAGTTATGAACCAGTTTCATCAATCGCTTGGACTTGCCCGGCGCGAGCACAGCCGTGCTGACGCGGGTTATGATTTTCATGCTCGCTCAATGGCGGTCGCAGCCAAGGCATTGCCCCGAAAGAGGCGATGCCTGACCGCTGCGGCGACCAAGAAGCGTATGCCTTATTCGTGCCGATCTGATGCCGTCACGGAGCGAGCGCATCAATCGGGTCTCCTCTTCACCGGATGGTGCTCCCATTGGTGTTCACTGGTCAAGTTGCCAAGCACCATTGATGAATCACATTAATGAGCTTGCGTGGTTTGCAGCCGTCCGGCGACAGTCTTACGCCAGCGCAGGCGTCCGGCAGGTCTATGTCTGTCCGTCATCAATAAGCGGACGGAGGCGGATCATTGATCGGAACGTTTTGCATGGGCTTCAGTCATGATCTCATGGACCCGTACGACGGCCTTCAGGTCATCAACGGATGAGTCGCTCAGGATATCTTCGCGCAGGTCGTCCAGGATACTTTCTGCCCTGGCCGCTATCGTCTGACCTTCCGATGTCAGCCAGATCAGATTGGCGCGCCGATCACTTCCATCGACCCGCCGTTCAATGAGATTTGCGGCACTCAGTTCATCCAGAAGGCGCACCAGTGCGTTGCTCGACGACCCGATCGCATCGGCGAGCTGCACCTGCCGCAACCCGCCTCCGAGCCGTCCTATCCATATCAAGACATCCGCACGCGCGGCCGAAATCCCCTCCGCGACCAACGCGCGCTCAGCCAGCCGTCGCCAGAGAATTGCGCCTTGGAGCAGGGCCGCCGTGGCACCGCGTTTGACTGTCTTCTGATCGTCCATTTCCCTCGCCCCGAACAGCGTTGCGGCGATCGGCCGCATTCGTTTTTTCACGTGTGGCATCGGTATACGTAAATTGATGACTTGATGATAGTACACATGTGAACTATTTAACTGACAAAACGCAGGCATCCGCGACCATGCGGAGGCCATGTGACTTCTGTCGCCTCTGCCGTTCACGCCCAGACCGATGCGAACCTGTCGCGGATATCATCCCTGCGACCCGATTTGCGTTTGGCCCGTGGCCAATGCCCGGCAAGGTCTTTGGCAAAAACAGTAACGAGCAAGTAAGATGGCTTGGCAATCGCAATTGCTGAATCCTGCAAGTGAAGACGTCGTCTTCTCGTTGAAGACGTTTGCGGCCGGCGTTCTTGCGCTGCTGATCTGCTACACGTTCGACCTGCAGGGGCCGCAATGGGCATTCACCAGTGTCTATATCATCTCCAACCCGCTTGCAGGCGCCAGCGGCTCCAAGGCGCTCTACCGGCTTGTCGGCACGGCTGTCGGAGGTGCCGCCACGGTCGTATTCGTCCCCAACCTCGTCAATTCCCCCGAAATCCTGACGATCGTCGTCTCGCTCTGGATCGGCACCTGTCTATTCGTCAGCCTGTTTGATCGGTCGCCGCGAGGCTACGCCTTCATGCTGGCCGGCTATACCGTGGCTTTGACAAGTTTCCCTGTGGTCGATGCGCCGGATACAGCCTTCACTTATGCGACGGCGCGCATTGTCGAGATCGGCGTCGCAATCATCTGCACGCTGTTCTTCAACACCGCCTTCTTCCCGAAATCCGCCAATGGCGTTCTGTCGCGACGCGTCGATGGCTGGCTTGCCGATGTCGGCAAGCTTGCCGGCCAGGTCCTAAACCACAACGAAGCGCCGGATGTCGTGACGTCCCTGTCGCGAAAACTCGCGGCCGAAGCAACGGACATCAGGCTGTTTACGACGCATGCGGCTTTCGACACGGGAAACTCCCGCAAGGCAGCCCACCTGTCGCGGGAACTGCAGCGCATGATGGTGGCGCTTCTGCCGGTGATTTCCGGCATTGGCGACGTCCACGCAGCTTTCCGCAAGGCACGCTCCGGAATTCCTTCCGAGGTCCGCGGTGCGATGGAGGATGTCGCGACCTGGATGAAGACGGAGACTGCGCTTTCGGAAGAAGCCCGCGAGGCGCTCTGGGCCCGTCTCGACAGCGTCGCCCGAACAGGTGCGGCCGAAGGCACGTGGTCGGGTATCCTGTCCCGCAACCTGGCCTTCCGCCTGCAGGACCTCGTGCAGACCTGGAGCGACTGCATAGACCTGAAAAACGGCATCGAACCGCAGCGAACCCGCACCCGCCTGCTTGCCCGTCTCGGCTTTACCGGCCGTGAACAACCGATGCACACCGACACCACGATGGCGCTTTTCTCGGGCGTCACGGCAGCGCTCACCACCGGCCTTGGCTGTTTCATCTGGATCGTGACGGGATGGTCGTCAGGCGCGGGCATGGTGCTTATGGGCGCCATCATGATGAGCTTCTTCGCGGCGATGGACAATGCCAGGCCGGTGATTGCGACCTTCATCGCGACGAGCACGCTTACGGCTATCATCGCTTTCGTCATCCAGTTCGCCGTCACACCGATGATCACCAGTTTTAGCGCCATGATGGCCGTGCTCGCCATCGTCTGCATTCCGGTCGGCCTGCTCGCGGCAAAGCCGCAGACTTTCCTCATCGGCATGTCCATCGGCACCAGCTTGCCCAACATGCTGGGCCTGCCCGCGCGGCCGACATTCGATGCCGCCAGTTTCATCAACTCGAACATATCGATGATTGCCGGCATGCTGCTGGCATTGGTCGTGACCGTACTCGTCAAGACGGTAGGCACCGAATGGAGCGCAAGGCGGTTGCTGCGCGCCGGCTGGAGCGACATTCGCGAAGTCGCCCGGGCAGATGCGGCAACCGACTTCACTAGGCTGCTGCACAAGATGCTTGACCGGCTGGCACTGCTCTCGCCGCGGATCAATGCACTGCCCAGGAGTTCCCATGTTCACGGGGAGGATATCCTGCGGGATCTGAGGGCAGGATTCAATCTTATCGAGCTGCAGCGGGCCATGGCCTCGATCACCGCAGAGCAGCAGGCGCTGGTCGGAAGGGTCGTGGAGGAAATGGCCGCCTACTACGACCACAAGGTCCGCAGCGCCGCCCCGATATTTCCCGACACGCGCCTTCTAAAGGCACTGGATCAGTGCCTGGATCTGCTTGTCGACGCCCGGTCCGGAGCCGCGGCCGATGCATCGAGGGCTTGCGCCGCACTGCGCTACACCCTTTTCCCCTTAGCCGAGGATTTCGACCCGAGTCCCCGGCGCCAATCCCTCGAGCAGGCAGCATGAACCCCGAACTCGACATCTACGGCGTGTTCGTTCCGACGGTCGCGCTGCTCGCCCTCGTCGCCTATGTCGTCAGCGCCCTCCTGCGCAGGCTGCTCGACCGGATCGGATTCTACACGCTCGTCTGGCATCGGCCATTGTTCGACATGGCCCTTCTCGTTTGCATTCTGGCCGGCCTCGTCGAGGCGGCTGACAAGGTGATCCTATGAAAACTCTCGCTGCTGCTTCAGGCCGCATCCTGCTCACATGTGTCGTCGTCGGCATTGCCTGCCGGCGTTCTGGGCATGCATATCTGGGACTATTACATGAACCTGCCCTGGACCCGGGACGGGAAGGTCCGGGCGGATGTTGTCGGCCTGACGACCGACGTCTCGGGCATCGTCAGCGACGTTCGCGTCCATGACAACCAGACGGTCAAGGCCGGTGATGTCATCTTCAAGATCGACAGCGCGCGTTTCACGCTCGCCGAGCGCCAGGCCGAAGCCGCGTTGGGAAGCGACGCCGCGACGCTGCGCCAGGCCCGCGCCGATCTCGCGCTCTATCAGCGCCTGGGGGATGGGTCGGTCACACGCCAGAAGATAGATCAGGCGCAGACATCGGCCGATCAGGCAGAGGCGGCCTATCAGACGGCGCTGGTTGCTCTCGATACCGCCAAGCTAAATCTGGAGCGCTCGACGGTGAGGGCGTCGGTCAATGGCGTGATCACCAACTTCTCGCTGCAGCCCGGCGACTACATCTCGGCAGGTTCGGCCGTTTCGGCGCTGGTCGACAGCGATTCCTACTACGTCGACGGCTATTTCGAGGAAAACAAGCTCGACCGGATCAAGCTCGGCGATCAGGTTCATGTCGGACTGATGGGTACCTCCGGCATCCTCAAGGGGCATGTCGTCGGCATAGCCGCGGGGATTGCCGACCGCGAGCGGTCCGACAGCAGCGGCTCACTCGCGAACGTCAATCCAACATTCAGCTGGGTAAGGCTGGCACAGCGCGTTCCGGTACGCATCGCGCTGGACAACATTCCCGCAGGTACCGTGCTGGTTGCCGGTCGCACCGCAAGCGTCAGCGTCATCGAGGGGCAGGAAGGCATCCACTGAACCTCCGGGGGATATGCCCCCGAGAGGCCCGCAATAAGACTACCGCTCATACGATACGTCGCGAAATCCGTTCCTGTCAGTGCCCGCCCCGCCATGCCGACGGACGGATGCCAGGCTGCGGCTCCCGCCCACGAAGATGATGGCGATAAGACCGGCACTGATGCTCAGGCAGGCGATCCATTCCGGTATCGCAAGTTCCATCGTCTTCGACGCCAGGCCGAACAGGAACAGCAGTGCCCCGATCGCGGTCAGTCGGTGAGCGGCCAGCTTTATCATGTTTTCGTCTCATGCTGCGAGCGGAAGAGGCGAGCAAGCCATGGCTCGCGCTCCGTTCGGAAATTTGGGGGAGGGGAAGCTCGTCGCCTTATGGGAAAGGCACGTGCGGTCGTTGACGCCTGCATCGTCATGCCGCGAGCGATTGTTCCACCTGGAGGTGACGACCTATGGCGGCCTTCAGGTCACCGACGGTCGTGAACCTCGTGTTATCCAGGTCGATGACATGGAATTTCACGGCAATGAAACGAAGTTGCCCGTTATCCGGAACTGCAATTCCAACCGGCAATCCGCCGTATTCAATAACCTGTCTCTGCATGATCTGTGTCTCGCTCTCGCAATCGATTTTGTCCTGACGATGCTTCCGGCATTGCCGAAATGCGCATTCGTTTCTGGAGATGCGGACAACACGTAAGAGCGGACATCACCACGGCGTCGCCAAACACACTGAAGCCTGGAATGGGAAAAGCAGCCATGATTGGGTCCTCGTTATGACGCCCCAATTCTAGTCGGACAGAGCAGGCGGCAACAGCGATGAACGATGCGTATTGGAATAAAAGTGTTTGATTTCAACTATTGAGCGATCAGAGTGGATTATCATGCGTCATATCCGGCGAGTTTGGAAAATTGTGTTCCCTATCTACCTTGAATTGCGATCATTTGACTAACCGGTCGCAGGAAAGGACAAGAATAGAAATCTACTGAACAATGGAATTTAGTCGCTCATTCGCCAACGGGCTGGCAAGCGCCTGAAAAGCGTGCCGGCGGCGCAGTTACAGTCTGGCGGCAATAGATCCCGCGACGAGCAGCGCATGTTCCGCAACCTGGGGGAAGCCCATGAGTTCACCGACATGCCCGCGGGCCAATGGGCCCGCGATGAGCAGGCTCTGATCGGCAACCCCATCGGGGCGAATGGCATTTGCATTCCGGTCGCACGCCAGACCCAGGCCCGTCGGGTCGACATGAAGGTGGCCCAGATCACCGAGCCGGCGTAGCCATTCCTGGCTCGCAAGCACGTTGCCGTGGGCCGGGCCTGTGGTGACCACGACGGCGTCAAAAATCTGCCGCTCCACCTTTTCCCGGCCGCGTCGCCTTATGTCGATCTCGATGGTCTTGCCATCCGTCCCTGCGTGAACGATCGCCGCTGCGAGAACATCCAGCCGGCCCGCAGCAATCTCGGCGTCCAATACGCCTGCGACCTGCGGCGCGATGCGGAAGCGATGGACATCCCAGTAAGGACGGAGGTGACTGACAATCCGGCGCCGCTCCACTACAGGCAAGTCTGCCCAAATCGCGCTGCCCTGGGCCCTTACCTGATCAATCACAGGATGCCAGCTCAGCCCGTCCTCGGCAGCTGCCCGGATCGCGGTGCGGATGCGGACCAGCAGTTCCGAAGCCGAGGCAGACGGCGGCAAGAGAAAGTCGCCATACGGCTCCTGCACGAAGGGAGCGTGACTTCTCGAGCGAAGTCCGCGACGGGACAGCGCCGTGATCCTGCCTTCATGTCCCCCGCGTTTGAGCGAGGCAATGACGTCCGCGGACGTCAGGCCGTTGCCGACGACAAGGACACGGTCATGCGGCCGGATCGGCGCCAGCGAAGCGCGGGCCGTTGGATCGGCGATGAAACGCGGATGGCCGGCCAGGGCCGCGACCAGACGGGCCGGCGGGACAGGAGTTGGATGAGTTGCCGCAATGACTAGAATATCGGCAATCAGCGTCTCGCCATTGCCATCCGTGACATGCCATCGTTCGTCTTGCTTTTCGGCCCTGACGACCGCGGCCCGAACATGCTTTACCGCACCCTTGTCGAGAAGCGGCTTGAGATTGGCCAGAACGTAATCGCCGAACACGCTTCGGCGCGGGAAGACGGATCCATCTTCACGATATGCAGCCGGATCGTTCGTGACCGCGCCGGTCTGATCGATCCATCTGGCGAAATGCTCCAGATCGTCGGGCCGGATGCTCATGCGAGCGGCGGGAACATTGATACGGTGAACCGGATCGCTCGTATCGTAGGCAAGGCCTTTGCCGATCTCCGTGCGAGGTTCGAAGACGACAATGTCGGCCGCGCCCGCCTTGTCGCCCGTTGCGAGGTGATATGCGACTGCGGCGCCGGTAAAGCCTCCTCCCACTATGGCTACGACGCATTTTGAGCGGGGAGGCTGCTGGTTTGACGTGATCACGAACAGTCCCTTCGATTTGCTTCGTTGCGCAATATAGGCCCGGATTGATCCCGGAGCTCGAGCAGACAGAATGACTCAACGGGCCAACGCATCCCTGGGAAAGCCCGCGGCCAGGCTATCGATGAACTTGCGGACGGCCGGCGGCAGACCGCGGCGTGTCGTGAAGACAAGATGAACCAGCCCCTTCATCCCACGCCATGAGGGGAGAACGCGCACGAGCCTTCCTTCTTCCAGTGCCTGCCTGCAGGTATGATCGGGCAGCAGGGCGACGCCGAGGCCCGCCAGCGCAGCAGCTCTGACAGCGGAAAAATCCGCGCATCCTATCCGCGGCTCATGCCGCAGCGTATGCGTCTGGCCGTCGTCCGTCTCAAGCAACCAGTCGACTTCGCCCTGATCATCCGTGGTGGACAGCGTTGGCTGGCTTGCAAGATCGCCGATCGTGCCAATGCGGCTGGCAAGCTGGGGACTTGCGACCAGGATCCGGATGGAGTTGCCAAGCGACCGCATCGTCAGCGAAGCGTCGCCGTCCAGCGATGTACGCACGCGCAACGCGACATCGATCCGCTCCCCGATCAGATCCACCGGCCGGTCGATTGCAATCAGTTGCAGGCGCACCTTCGGATACTGTGCCAGGAATTGCGTCACCAGAGCCGAGATTGGTTCGATCAGCCCTGTCGGGCAGCTCATGCGGATCAGGCCATGCGGCTCCGACTGCGCCTCCGCCACCAGCGCTTCGGCACGTTCGGCCTCCGTCAACATCGCCTTGCAGCGTTCATAGAAGGACTGTCCGACATCCGTCACCCTGAACCGTCGGCTCGACCTTTCGATCAGTCGAATGCCGAGACGCGCCTCCAGCCCTGCCACCCGCCGGCTGAGCTTCGACTTGGGTTCCCGCAGCGCGCGGCCGGCAGCGGCAAAACCGCCATGGGCAACCACCTCGGCAAAATACGCCAAATCGTTCAAATCAGATCGCATCATCGTTCTCCAGATAGAACGCTAGGTAACATCTTTGCCGTCTATTTGCATCAGCGTTCCGGTGTCATGCTCTTTTCAACGGTGACAGGCCGTCATCAAGGAGAAAGACAATGAGCAGGAAATTCGAAAACAAAGTCGTGATTGTAACGGGCGGCACGAGCGGAATCGGCCTTGCGGCCGCCAAGGCTTTCTCGGCAGAAGGCGCATCGGTGTTCATCACTGGCCGCCGCAAGGAAGTGCTCGATGCCGCAGTCGCGGATATCGGCGGCCGCATCACCGGCGTGCAGGCGGATATGAGCAAGCTCGCCGATATCGACCGTCTCTATGATGCCGTCCAGCAGAAGCACTCGCAGATCGACGTGGTCTTTGCCAACGCCGGCGGCGGAGAGATGGTCCCACTCGGAGCGATCACAGAAGAACACTATACGCGGACATTCGATACCAATGTAAAAGGCACGCTGTTCACGGTTCAGAAGGCCCTGCCGCTGCTGCGCGATGGTGGCTCGATCATCCTCACATCCTCGACCACCAGCATATCGGGCACGCCGGCCTTCAGCGTCTACTCGGCGACGAAGGCAGCCGTCCGAAACTTCGCACGCAACTGGATCCTCGACCTCAAGGACCGCCATATCCGCGTCAATGCGATCAGCCCCGGCGTCACCGACACCGCAGGCCTCGACGACCTGTTCGGCAATGGCGCAACCGCCGAAAACACCAGGAACTACCTAGCCGGCCTCATTCCCGCCGGCCGCATCGGCAAGCCGGAAGAGATCGCGAAGGCTGTCCTCTTCCTCGCGTCCGATGACGCTTCCTTCGTCAACGGCGTCGAGCTGTTTGTCGACGGCGGTCAGGTCCAGATCTGAAAATGCCGACAGATCGGGATGTTCTCATCCCGATCTGTCCGCCATCCTGCAAATCGTGGGGGGCGATGCCATCGCGTGAAAAGAAATTGCATCAACTGCAAGACAAATGAGATGCGCATGCCTTCTACGACAGGATTTTTACTCTATTGGTTTGGGACGCCGAAATGCCAGCCGACGGACCAGCCAGATGCCTCGCAGCCTAAAAGATTTTATTCACCGACATGAGCCCCTCAATCAGGGGCACCATCATCTCAAATCCGGCCTTGGCGCCGTCGTGGCGATGCTTGTCGTCGGCGCACTTGCGTCTCTCACCGGCATGCCGTTGATGATCGCCCCGTTTGGCGCAACGGCAGTGCTGATTTTCGGACAACCTCGAAGTGCCCTCGCTCAGCCGGCAAACGTTATCGGGGGATATGCGCTCGCTGCTTCCATTGCCGCTGTTCTGGCCAGCACCTTGCCCGACCAGGTTTGGGTCGCGGCGCTCGGGGTTGGATTTTCGATCATGGCAATGTCTGCGCTGAGGGTAACCCATCCCCCTGCCGGAGCCGTCCCTCTCGTCATTTTTGGCTCACATCTCGACCCGCTCGAGACGCTTTTTGTCGTCCTGGCGGGCAGTGTCCTGCTGGTGATGATCGCGGTCATACACCACTTCATTCCGCCAAAAATCGAGTATCCTGCTGCCATTCCCTGAGCCCAAGAGATCGGCCAGCGCGTTTATCGGCGATCCGTAGCGGTGTTCCCGACAAGCAGGCATGCGGGAACGATCATCAACGTGATCAACAGCATGGTGACGAAAGTCCCATGAAGGGCGCCTTGCAGGGCAAGCCGTACGCTGTCCACGTCCCCGGCCGCGAGGCTGCCGCCGTTGAGCAGCGCCCGAAGCTGATCGGGTCCTATCGATTGGCCGCCGGCAGTATGGCCCAATCCGTAACTCAAGACGGCCCCGAGCAGGGCGGCCCCGAGCGTGCTGCCGAGGTTGCGTGAGAAGACATTGGAAGCGGTAGCGCTGCCCCGCTCCGTGGCGCCGACGCTTTCCTGGGTGAGGATGAGGGCAGCGATGTTGAGAAGCCCCATGCCGAAGCCCATGATCAGCGACCCGGCGCCCGCCAGAACCGGCGAACTCCCCGGAGACAGGAAAGTCAGCAGGATGGCGCCGAGCGGAATGATGATGCCCCCGGCGATCATGAACGGCTTCAAGCCGAAACGGCCGAACTGCCGAGAGGCAAGGGTTGCGCCGCATGGCCATCCGAGCAGAAGCATGGTGAGCGCAAAACCCGCCACAAGCGGCGATTGATCGAGCACGGTCTGGACATACATCGGCAGGAAAGTGGTAAGGCCCATGATCGCCATCGAGGCGAAGAACACCGCAATATTCGAGGCGGCAATCGGCCGCCTCAGCCAAAGATCCGGCGCGACCATTGGCGCCTCCGCACGTCGCTCCTGCCAGAGGAAAGCGACAACCGCGACGGCGGACACCACGAAAGCCGGAGCTGCGGTCAAAAGACGCTCGCTCTCGGCCTGCGTCAGTCCGATCATCAGTGCCGAAATCGCGACCGTAAAGAGCGCTGCGCCCAGTATATCGATCGACACGGATCGCGGCTTTCTTTCCTCATGATAGAACACCACGAAAATGGCGGTTGCCAGCAATCCGACCGGGATGTTGATCCAGAACACCCAGGCCCATGGCAGGTTGTGGATGATGAGGCTTCCCAGCAGCGGTCCGACCACGGCTGACAGCGCCCAGACGCTTGCGATGAAACCCTGCACCTTCCCACGCTGTTTGCCGGGGAAGAGATCGGCGATCATCGTCATCGCCACAGGCTGGATCGCTCCGGCGCCCACGCCCTGAAACAGACGGAACACGATCATCGACGGCATGGACCACGCCAAGCCGCACAGCAGCGATCCGATGAGAAAGATCACGATTCCCGTGAGCATGACCGGCTTTCGGCCGAATATATCCGATAACTTGCCGAATATGACGGTGGTCGCGGTCTGCGCCAGAAGGAAAGACGAGAACACCCAGCTGTAAAGGTTGATCTGCCCCAGTTGACCTGCGATCTGCGGCATTGCCGTCGAAATGATGGTCGCCTCAATGGCAATCATCGCAATGCTCGCCATAATCGCGGCTACGATAATGCCTCGCGGGCTATGGTCGTCGGTCATGGGGTGATCCAGGGCGCGAATGCGCGAAATGAAGCGATGTAAGGGGGATCCGTTACCGGTGAGCGGATCATGGAGAGTAGCTGGACTTTGTGTCGTGCCGATAGCTTCGTCAAGCACGCAATGGACTGTATGAAAAGATGAGGCCCCGTCAAAAATCCGCTTCCACGGCTAAACATCAATGCCTTCGCCAATCGCCAACATTCGACTGAGCGTGCCATTCTTGCTGTTCACCACGCGGCATCCCATTTCATGCTCAACATGTGGAGTTTCGAAATGGATGCGCATAACAAAGCGATCACCGAAAACCTGATCGAGATCCTTCCCCCGGAGCGCGGGAAAAACATGCGAACGGGTGCGAAGACATGCCTCTGCTGTCAAAAACCTCGGCCGGCAGAAGCAATGGATGATGACGGTTGCGGCATATGCGAGGAATGCCTTTCACCATGAGTGCGGGCCAGCAGGATCTTGTCGTCTTTGAACAGACGCTCGGGCGGATGCCTGCCGGCTACCGGGAAGGCGTCTTCCGAGACCGCAGATGGGGCGCGACCGTCAAGCGGTCAGGCGATAGCCGCCGCGTCTGGCTGTTTGCCGAGGATCTTGCCGGCACCGACATCGTCTCGTTCAACCTTTACCGCATGGCGGACGGGCGGACCGCACTCAAGCCGTGCGAGATGTCGTCGACCAAAGTCATCGATTTCGTCATGCAGTTTCGCCCGGATGCCGGCGGTTTCGACGATCGCACCGAAAGCTGAAAGGCCGGCAAATCCGGCGATCGTCTTTGGCTCTTTTTGGGCGGGGTTTCTTGGATGGGGCATCGAGCCTGTGACGGGATGCTTGTCTACCCGACCGACGTCAACCTGGACGGTTTGCCCCCATCCGCCGAAGGTATTCCTGACCGAGTGGTTTTGCGAGATAGCCTCCGGACAGTTCCTGCAGCACGTCGATGCCGTAATCGGCATTGGCTTCGACGACGAGAGGCCCATCCGGCGTAATGGCGATATCCCAGCCGAGCGACCGGAAGGGCGCAAGAGTTCTCGCGGCAAGCTCGACGGTATCGCGGGTCTGACGCCAGAACGGTGTGACGAAGCTTGAAGGGTCGACGCGAAACGTCTGGCGGACGTCGTGATACTGGCCGCCGAATTCCGATTCCCGCTTGGCGTCGGTCTTCAGGTGGCCGGTTTCCAGGTCGATGGCGATCATGTAGCCGCCGGCACTGGAGTTGTCGACGATGCTGCCGCGCGTACCAACCTTGAGCGCCGCGGCATTGAAATGAACATGTCCAGAGGCGTCGACCAGAGTGTCTATCCGGATCGTGTTGACCGAGGTCGGGTTGAAGCGGGAAAGGTCGGGATGCTGGCTGATGGTTTCCTGAACGACGAATTCCGTCCAGTAATGCCCCTTGTTCGTCGTGAAGATCAGCCTGTCAAACTCCGCCTCCTCAAGGAGGTGGCCGTCGTGGAACAGCTGGCCATGTCGGGTGCAGAGCTTGAACACGGCGCTGCCCGAGCCACCGGTCAGGGGCTTCACGATGATGCCGTCTGGCAGTTGCAGGGCATCAATGGCGGCGACGAAATCGGCATAGGTGAACGGCTGGCCCGCCATGTCGGCAATGCTGCCGCGCGCGAGGCGGAACAGGGTATTCGTCGATCGCAGGCCAACCGAGCGGATGGTCTTCTCGAACAGGAGCTTGTCCTCGACCATCGTGGGATCGGCCTCGGCATTGGCCGCGTCGCGTGTGATGTGCAGCAGCTCGGTCGGAAGGTAGCGCTCGATCCCGTTTTCGAACTTCCGCAGATACAGGCCGTGCTTCAGATACTGATAGGGGAGGTGGTCGTAGGTCCTGTAGAGGCGGTAGATCTCGGAAATCTGCCGGGGCAGGGGCTTCTTGCCGGATGCACGCAGATAGACCATGAAATCCGCACTCAGCATCCGTTTGAAACGGCGATAATTTCTCATAATCACGGCATCCCTTCTCCTGTCGGAGCCGGCTTCCCGGCGCGATCGCAAGAAATCGTTTTGATTTGCCCATCCTCCACCAGCACCTCTGCCGGGTGGGGATGGGACAGGAAATTGAGCGGGCTGGCGGTTGCGCCATAGGCGCCTGATTGCAGGACGGCGACGAGATCGCCGACGCCGAGATCGGGCATCAGCGCATCGCGGGCAAGCGTGTCGAGCGGCGTGCAGAGCGGACCGACAAGGGTGACCGGACCACTTGCGGTCGCCGTCATACGCGCCGGCGCCACGACCGGGTAATTGCGCTTGATCACCTGGCCAAGATTGCCCGAGGCAGCAAGATGGTGGTTCATCCCGCCTTCCATGACAACGAAGCGCGTCCCGCGCGACTGCTTTACCGCGTTGATCTCGCTTACATAGAGCCCGGCTTCGCCGGCAAGGTAGCGACCCGGCTCCACGATGACGCGCGTATCGGCCAACAGGGCGTCGGCCTTCAGCATGCCCGTGAGCTCCGGAACTGCCGCAGCAACGGCATCGAGATCTAGAGGCTTGTCGATGGAATAATACGGGATGCCGAGGCCGCCACCCAGATCGATCGTCTCCAATGGCCTGCCGATCATTCGGGCGACACGGCCCGCAAGGTCGATCGAATGGCGCCATTGGGCGAGAAGCGCCGAAGCATCCAGGATCTGCGTGCCGCCATAGACATGGATGCCGACGAGTTCGATGTTCGGCACGGCCGTGATCGCGGCAATGGCGGCCTCCAGATCTTCCTCGTCGAAACCGAATGCCGTCGGCTTGCCGCCCATCCGCATGGCACCTGCCTGGACCGTCGGCACCGGATTGACGCGGATCGATACGCGGACCGGCAGCCCGATCGAGCGAAGCCGTTCGATTTCGTCCAGGCCCTCGACATGGATCTCGTCGATGCCGTCGGGCACGACAGTCTCCAGTTCCTGACGGCGTTTGCCCGGTCCGGCGAAAATGATCTGCTTCGGCGACGCGCCCGCGGCGATGGCGGTGCGATATTCGCCGAGCGAGGCGATCTCTATTCCCGCGCCTTCCTGCAGGAACAGCCTGATGACCGCCTGTGCAGGGTTCGCCTTGGCCGAATAATAGATGGAAGCGAAGCCTTCCAGTACCTTGGAAAGCCGGCGATAGGCCGTCCGCATGACGCTGCCGTCATAGATGAAGACCGGCGAACCGGTTTGCGACACGATCGAGCGAACCGGAAGGCCGCCGACACAGAGATCGTCGCCCCGGAGTTCGAAAAGACGTCTTGCGAGCTCGTATCCGTGCTCGGCTGTGTTGGCCTGATCAGCCATTGCTCGTGCGCTCCCTGACCAGCTCGCGATAGTCGACCTTGCCGTTTGGCGTCACCGGCAGGGCGTCGACGATTTCCAGGTCGCGCGGGACCATGTAGGTGGCAAGCGACGCTGAGACCGCCTGCAGGATCGGAGCCGTTTCCACACCCGGCTCGAGCGGGATCGCGACGGCATGGACCTTCTGCCCCGCGAACTCGTCGGGCAGGCCGATAACCGCGACCTGGCGGAACCTGCCGGTCGCCATCACGGCTTCTTCCACCTCGGAGGGGCTGATCCGGTAACCCGATGATTTGATCATCGCATCGTTGCGGCCGATAAAGCTGAAGAAACCGTCCTCGTCCTCGACGGCGAGATCTCCGGAAAAGCAGACAATGTCGCCGCCCAGATCCTTCGGTCGCAGCGGATTCTGCTTCAGCACCTTGGCCGTTTCTTCCGGCCGGTTCCAGTAACCGAGGGAGACCGTCGGCCCACGATGGACGAGGATGCCCGGCTCGCCGGGTTTGGCGCGGCTTCCGTCTTCCTTGACGACGAAGATCTCGGTCTCGGGAATGGCCTTGCCGATGGATGTCGGGCGGCGGTCGAGCTCCTCGGGCGAAAGGAAGGTCGAGCGAAACGCCTCGGTCAGGCCGTACATCAGAAACACGTCCGTATGGGGCAACGCCTTGCGCAGGTTCGTCACGATCTGCGAAGGCACCGCGCCGCCGGAATTGGTGATGTATCGCAAATGCGGCAGGTCCGTCTTCGGCAGCAGTGGCGCCGCCTTGGTCAGGATCGCCCAGATGGTCGGGACGCCGGCCAGGGCGGTGATCCGGTGATCACGCAGCGCGCGGACGATATCGTCGCCGAAACGGAAGGTCAGGATGACGATCAACGCGCCCTGCTCGACAGCGGTCAGAAGCTGGTTCAGGCCGTAATCGAAGCTCAGCGGCAGCACCGACAGAATGCGCTCGGCGGGCGTAATTCCCAGATAAGTGCGCACGATCCGCGTGCCCGCGAGAAGGTTGCGATGCGACAGCATCACGCCCTTCGGGCGCCCCGTGGAGCCGGACGTGTAGAGGATTGCCGCAAGGTCCTCGCCGATGCCGGCTTCCGGCAATACGTCATGCGCCTCGACCTCAGCCATGTCCTCGACCAGAAGCACCTGCGCGTCGGAAATGCCTTCCAGGCATTCGGCGACCATCGGCGAGAGCTTGCGGTTGGTGATGACGATACGGGCGCCGCAATCGGCAACGATATGGCTGATCTGCTGGCCTCGCAGCAATGCATTGATCGGCACGAAAACGCCCATTGCGCGGCTGGTGGCGAAGATCGCCAGGCATTCCTCGATGCCGCGCGGCAGGAAGATCGCGACCCGTTCGCCCCGCTGCAGGCCGGCAGCCGCGAGCGCGCAGGCAAAGCGCATGACGCCCTCGTGCATGGCGCGATAATCGAGCTGCCTGTCGCCATCGATCAGCGCCGGCCTGTCGCTCTGCGCATGGGAAGCAAGCAGATGGTGGAGAAGGACCGGAGAAGGCGTCATGCCGCCGCACGCGATACGAAGCCGACGAGGCTTGCGGGCGTCGCCAGTTCCTGAAAATCGAAGCTGTCATCGTCCATGGAAATCCCGAAACGCTCGGTCAGGAACATGATGAGTTCCAGAAAGCCGAGAGAATCGATCGCCCCGTCGAGCAGGGCCGTATCGGGCTCTATCGGCGCCAGCGCAGGAAACCGCTTGTCGAGATAGCCGTAGACTTCAGCTTCAATGGTGTTCGCAGGCGAAGCGGCAGGGTTCAGCATAGTTTTTCCTTTATCGAAATCCGGTCGGAACTAGACTTTGAGCAAAACACGTTCGGAATAGAGTTCATCAGTCTTCCGCTCGTCCCATTCGCCCTTCACCTGGTAACGCAAGCCGCGTCGCCACAGCCATGAGCAGGGCAGCGTGCTACGTTCGGGCATTCGAAGGCTGAGCAGCGGTATTCCGCGAGCGATAAGATGGCGCGAGAGCGGTCCCAGATGCTCGATGATCAGATCGTTGCTTTCGGCATAGATCACCCGGGCGATGGGAATGCCCTTGCGCCTGAAAGTGTCGAAGACAAGCGGATGAAACTTTCCGCCGGCCTCGATGGTCGTGACGATACAGCCGAGAGCGCGGTGCCTTGCGAGGTCCTGCCGAATAGGGCCGGCAAGAGCTCCCTCCGGCAGATCGTCGATCGATCTCAGGCGACCCCGCCCGCGACCCGTCACTGCGAGCAATGGGAGCGGCAGCAAATGCACGTCATAGCCGATCGTGCGGAAGCCGAGGCGATCGTTCATCGCCACTGCGGCATCCGATGGGGTGAGGTCGGTATAGACGGCGCCGGCATCCGACAGGGCCGAAAGCAGCATGCGCGGCGCGTACCAGCGATGGTCCTCGCGCACATACCATCCGGAAAGATTGACGATCTTCCGATCGGTCTGTGAATCGCGCCTGTTGATCGTCAGAAGGACGCCGACCGGCACGCCATCGGCCATCAGCATGTTGCCGATCGATCCTGCGTTCGCATCGTTGCTGTAGTCCGAAAGACGCTTGAGGCCATCCTGCCAGAAGGCGAGCGACCGCGACGGAAACCCCTGAAGGAGAAGTTCCGCTGCCGCTTCCAGCCCATCACGGCCTATGGCATGTAATTTAAGCATAGAGTGTGTCCGAAGCCCCCTGACTTGTCGGAAAATCTCTATCCCGGACCCTTTCAGAAAGTTTAAACGCGGCGCTTACGCCCCGTTCTCAGCTCAAATACGGTAAACGGTTTCTCATATCGAAAGCTGCAAAAGTATTGATCCGGCAGTTGCTCAGACTTTTCCGGCTGAGACTTTGGCCGCCACGTCCAGTGCCGCCTGCTCGACGATGCCGAACAGGATGTCGCGACTGGCCTGCGGCGTTATATTGTGGTCGGTATCTTCCAGAATATGCAGTTCGGTATTGGGGTATCTCGAGAGTTTTTTGGCATCCTTGCCGAAATGGGCGTGAAGATTATCGAGGCCGACATCGCCCGCGCTGTAGACGATGCGTGTTCCGCCCAACCGCGCCGAGAGCGAACGGAAATCAGCGTGCACCGCCCTGTTGAGACGTTCGATCGGCATGAGCGGGCCGAGAACCGGTGCGAGCAGGTTGGATAGCCGCTGGGCCAGCCTCGCACCGATATGGCGAATGGCTGCCCTGATATCGACATCGCCCCTGGCGAGACGTAGGAACGTCTCCGCCCGAAAGGCCTTTTGCGAATAGTCGGTCAACGGCCGTGGCGCACTTCTGGCAACCTCTTCCGTCGGAGCCCCGAGCCAGCGGAATATGTAGGGATTGACCGCGATACATCCCGCCCAGCGCTCGTCCTCCGCGGCGGCGCGGAACGCGACATATGCGCCGCTGCAGCGTCCGTAAAGAAGGGCAGGGCCGGGCCTGCCGATCTCGTCGAGGAAAGAGCGTGCAATCGCCACGTCGGCGATCTGGGTATCGTCGTAGAGAACCTGCATGCGCCGTCCGGGGGCAGGCGGGCTGTCGCCGACACCGGCACTGTCGAAGCGAAGGGAAGCAATGCCGTTCTTCGCGAGGCGGCGGGCGAGTTCGACGGCCGAACGCCCCCAACCCGCCTGATGGTCGTAGGCAGTGGTCAAGAGCACGACGGTCACTTCGGTCGGATTTGCACTGGGCTCGCAAAGGGTCCCGATCAGTCGGACACCGGGGCCGAAACGCAGCCCGGTTTCCCGGATCACGTCGTCGACGAGGACAGCAGGGCCTAATGGGGCCGCAGGTGGACTGGCGATCGAGCCCTGCGCTTCCGGCAGTCTTGCGATCCATGCGAGCAGCTCTGCCATGAGAGCATGGGGAAGCCGCTGCCCATGGGGGTTCTCGACGAGGCGGTCATAATCCGGAATGGTGCAATGGTGCAGTTGCGCGCCGTTCTGTTCCAGCTGTTCGCGCAATTTCCGGTCCGATGCGCTGTCGGGCCGTGACGCGAAGAATATTCGTCCGGCCGCACTGGCCGCCAATGTCTCCGGCTTTAGCGTATCGAGTGTCGACACAATCCCTCTCGGCATCGTGAGGCCGGCAATCGTGCCGGGGCTAGTGTCCCGTCGATGCACCGGGACGCCGACCCCTTCGTCGATGATGGTCGACCAGACGGATAGCTCGCGCAGATAACGCTTGCCCGCGACGACAGGGGCGAGAAGTGCCAGTCCGGCCAGCCCCCCCACCTCCTTCCCGGCATTGCAGGCGATGGCCGCGCCGATACCGAAGCCCAGCAGGACGACGCTCCGCGCTCCCGACAGCGCCCGCAGCGCATCGGCGCCGCGACGAGCCGCATCGGTCCAGCAGTCCATATCGATGACCGCGTCTTCGGCGTCGAGCGCATTCCCGGTGCCCGGATAGTCGAAACGGAGGCTGGCAACGCCGATATCGGCAAGATCTTCGGCGAGAATGCGGAAGAAGCGCCGGGTGCTCAGCTCGTCGATGCCCCAGGGGCTGAGAAACAGCACCGCGACATCGTGCGCCTCGTCGGCAGCGTCGACCGACATGAACAGCCCCGGCATGCCCGAAAAAGTCACAGGATGGGCGGCTCTGCGCACCTTGTCTCCCTGCTTGTGAGGAGCTTTGTCGCAATTGGCGATATAATCAGCCATCCGGATTGGCCTCGGAATATTTGAGGTTCGCAGAGGTGAATTCGTCGCCACCCGCAGGGCTTTTCGTCTTCCACGCGGTTTTGGTGAGAAAAATCCAGGTGGCGGCTACAAGCGAAACCTGGACGATAAGACGCGCCAGACCGGCGCCGATCAGTCCACCGAGCGTCGCACCGATCCAGACTGCCGGGATCATCACCAGCGCCGTTGCCAGCAGCAGGCCGATGCGGACTTTCTGCTGACCAACCGCCCGAAGAATATCCGCCCCGATGCCGGAAAGGCCCATGAGAAGCGGAAACAGCGCGAGCAGCTGGATGATCTCGGGTGTCCCGTCATATTCGTGGCCGATCAGGACCGGGAGGTAATCGGCAATGAAGTAGAGGAATATGGCGATCGGAGTCGAGATCAGCAGCGAGAACGGGACAAGGCGAAGGCCGAAGCGCACGCTTTCGCTGGCGCTCGCCGTCGCATTGCGGAAATGACGTGTATAGGTGGCGTAAAGCAGGGCCCGCACCGGCGCGCAGGCGGCATCGACGATCTTGAAGCCCGCCGCATACTGACCCGCGATAGCCGGGCCGAGCGCATAGGCGACCGCCGGCTTGTCGATATCGGCGACGCTGCCGAGTGCAACGAATTCCAGGCAATATTGCAGGCCGAGCGATATGTCCTTTCTGATGACCGCCGGTTTCGGAAGACCGCAGACGGATTTCATCAGGACAACCGAGACCAGCGCGCCGACGGCGGACGCCGCAAGATACCACCATGCCCAATTGTCGAGCGTGAGCTTCGGCTCGATCAGGATAGCCGCGACCAGGAAAAGAGCGCGCAGGATCGCAAGTCCGACATTGACGAGGAACTGGAGGTCGGCGCGGTCGCGGGCCATGAATGTACTGGCACAGACGGCGACAAAACGCCCGAATACGAGATGCGCAACGACAAACGCGAGCAGCGACGTGATCGTCAGATGGTCGCCCACCAGCGAATAGCCGACAACGGCTGCGGTCGCCCCGACCAGCGGCATGGTCAATCCCGACATGGCAATGCTGTGTCCGAGGTAGCGACCGAAATTTGCCGGATCAACCGCCGAACGCTGTATCATGACGTGATCGCTTCCAAGGCCGACGAGCAGCACACCGATGCCATTGATGCTGGAAAGCGTGACGAACACACCGTAGTCCGATGGTCCGAGATAGCGAGAGATCAGCATGAAATAGCCGAACTGGACCACCAGCTGCATGCCGAAATTGAAAGTATAAACGATCGTATTTCTGGCGATCCGCGAGCCACGCAGTCGTTCGACAATATTAACGATCGTTTTCATCCGTTCCCCTGCGGCAAAGAGCCACGAATATCGCTAGGCGGGCTGCATTATGATTAAAAAATCGTTCCGCTTATATTTTCCGGACAATACTCGGGACGTCCTAATTTAACGATAAAGCGCGGGCAATCCTGAACCGCAAAGTAAGATAAACCGTTTCTTGAGTTTTGCTTTCTAGAGATGAGCGACAACCACGTCTCCCATCGGTGCTGCCATGCTCGCGAATACGCTCTATCTCACCTTTCATGGCATTGGCGCGCCGATCGTTCCTCCGGCCGAGGGTGAACTCAAGTATTTCGTGTCACCCGATGTCTTCCGACAGACTGTCGACATGCTCGATGGGCTGGAGGAGCAGATCAGGGTTCAGGCGCATGTGACATTCGATGACGGCAACCTCTCGGATTATGTCATCGGGCTGCCTTCGCTGATCGAGCATAACCGCAAGGGCATTTTCTTCGTCCTTGCAGGCCGCATAGGTCAGAAGGGATATCTCTCGGCTGGACAGATACGCGAGATCGCCGCGGCCGGCATGCTGATCGGCACCCATGGCCATGATCACGTCGACTGGCGGCGGCTGGACGCGGCCGGCGCCGAGCGAGAGCTCGTTACGGCGCGCAGGAAGATAGAGGATGAGCTCGGTTCGCCGGTCACCTATGCCTCGGTGCCTTTCGGTCGCTTCGACAGGCCTTTGCTCCGCCGGCTCAGGGCGTTGGGCTATGAACGGGTCTTTACCAGCTCGATGAGCCTTGCCCTCGACAATACATGGTTTTGTCCCCGCCGGTCGCTGACGGAGACTTTTGATCCAGCCACAGGGCTCATGCCTCTCGTCGGCCTCGACGAAAGGGTTCGAAGCGTTGCCTATGCTGCGGCTCGCCGACTGCGCTACCGCTGGTAGTTTGCTTCCAGTAGAGCAAGCTTTTCCCGCGCCTCGCCGCCGCTAATTTTCGTAAATACTACATTAGACATTCAAGACATTAATTTATCGCCATCTATCTCGCAAAGTATTAACCGATAAAACCAGAGATAAACCTCTATACCGTAATAAACTGCGAAAATTTACTCTCTATTAGAGACGAAGCCCCATCAATTCCCTCGTATTACTTAGACGCAATCGCACTTGTTTCATATTGGCATCCGGACCGCATCGTTGCGCGGGGCGTCAGCTGATCCAAGGGGGAAGGGCAGGGCGCTGTGACCTTGATTTCTGTAGTCATGTGCACGTTCGACAGAGAGATCATGGCACGTCGGACACTCGAATCCGTCTATGCCCAGAATCTGTCCGCGGGCCTCGACTTCGAAATGATCGTCGTCGACAACACGGCATCCGGCAATGCCCGTGGCTGGGTCGCCTCGCTCTCCGGGCACAACCCATCGCCCCGCTACGTTCAGGAGCCGACGCCCGGGATTTCGCATGCCCGCAATGCCGGGGTTGCGGCTGCCCGAGGCGAGTTCCTTGCCTTTATCGACGACGACGAGACGGCCGAGCCCGAGTGGCTCGCCAATCTCTATCGGGCGCTGATCGGGCATAAGGCGGATATCGGCACCGGCCCGGTGCATCCCGTGTTCGAGAACAAGGCATCTCTCGGATGGGATCCGGCACCTTTCTTCTATGGCAAGCGGGAGGCCATGCCGACCGGCGGCGAGCTCGAGTCCGCCCGCACGGGCAACATCATGCTGCGCGTCGCCACCTGCTTCGACGGCACGCCGCCGTTCGACCCGCGGCTTGGCCGCTCCGGCGGCGAGGACACCGATTTTACACATGGCCTCCATCGCAAGGGACGCAAGATCATCTGGGTGGCCGATGCCGTGATCCACGAATTCTGGCCGGATGCAAAAGCCTCTCTTCCGGCTTTCCTGCGCCGCAAACTGGTGACCGCGCGCAATACGACACTGGTGCGGATCGCGCGCAGTGCCCGCCCGCTGCCCGCCGTCGCCGCCATGGCGGTGAAGGCGCTGGTCCAGCTCGCCGTTTTCTCTCCGCTTGCCGCGGTCAGCTATCCGATCAGCCGGCAGGTTTATGCGCGCTGCGCCATGCAGGTAATGTCGGCATTCGGCAAGCTGACCTTCTGGCTGCGCGCCGGCTACTACGGCCAGGGCGGAGAGCGGACATGACGCCTCACACGCTCGACCGGCCCTACAAGGTCGCCATCCTTCATCAGGGCTGCGTTCCCGTCTACAGGCGCGGCTTTTTCACCCGCCTCGCGCAGACGTCGGAAAACGATTATGTCGTCTTCCACGGCAGACCGCCATCAAACACCTCCCTGCAGGCCGCCAGGCCTCCTTTCCCGTTTGCCAATATCGAAGTGCAGGCGGTCGAGCTGCGGGTGAAAAAATCGCTGCTCATCTGGCAGCGCTCCGTGCTCCGCTACCTCTCGGGCCGTTTTGACGGCGCGGTCATCGGCCACGAATTCAAGTTCGTCTCCAGCCTCGCCATCCTCCTTTTGTCGAAAGTCATGCGGCGGCCTGTCTTCTTGTGGGGCTTCGGCTATCGCAAGGCCTATGACACCTGGGATCAGGGCGGCTCTCCGTCTTTGAAGGACCGCCTGTCGTCCCGGGCCGCGGACAAGCTCGCCCGTCTGGCTGACGGTTATATCGCCTATACCGAAAAGGGCCGGGCGCATCTCCTTTCGATCGGCGTGCCGGCCGAGCGCATTCAGGTCGTCCGCAACACGATCGACGTGGAAGAGCAGATCGAACTGTCCCGCCAGGTCGCCGGCGAGGACGATGCGGTTATCCGAACCGAATTCGGGCTGCGGCCGGATGCCGATGTTCTTCTCTATGTAGGACGGCTGGTGCCGCGCAAGGATGTCGGAAGCCTGATCCGCTTCGCGGCAGCCAATCCCGATGTCGCCGGCCGCCCGGTCGACGTGCTGATCATCGGCGACGGCGAGGAGCGCGCGAAGCTCGAGCAACTGGGCAATGGTGCATCCAACATCCACTTTGCAGGCGCGATCGATCCGTCCGATATCCGGCTGGCAAAGGCAATGAAGCTCTGCCGCGCGGTCGTGGTCCCGGGCTATCTCGGCCTCGCAATCAATCACGCCTTCGCCCATGGCCGGCCCGTCATCACCCGCGCCCACGACTTCCACAGCCCGGAGATCGAATATCTGACGGATGGCGAGGACGGCCTGCTCATTCCCGGTGATGAAGCAGCGTTTCACGAGGGCCTGAAGGCCTTTCTCGCGTCGCCGCATGACCAGAAACGCCTGGCGGAGAATGCGGCAGCGCGCCGCGAGACGCTACGGATCGACTACATGGTCAAGGCCTATGACGGCTTCATAAGCCGGGTGGTCGCATCCGCCGGGAGGCGTGCATGAGCGGCATGATCTCACGGCTGAAGACGGCATCTCTCGGCGATACGCTCGTTCGCCGCTTCCCGCCGCTTTATTCCGCCTTTCGTCAGCAGCTCCGCACCTTCGACGATAGCGACATTGCCGGCAGACAGGCCCTTCAGGCGCAGCTCATTCAAGAAACGCTGGCAGGCGCGGCAAGGCTTCGCGGCTATGCCGCTCTCAAGGGCGCTCAACTCCATGACTACCCTGTGCTGACAAAAGAACGGCTTCGTTCCGTGCCCCGGGAATACATGTCCCGCAGCGGCCTCCTTTCGACGGCTGCGGCAACCAGCGGATCGTCCGGCGTTCCATTGTCGCTGAAGCGCAGCTTTTCCTCCGTCGTTTTCGAGCAGGCCGTTCTCGATCATGTCGCGGCGCTCGCCGGCGCGGATTTTCGTCGAGACAGGGTTGCCGTTTTGCGGGGCGGCGCCGTCAAGGATCCGTCCGACCGGGATCCGCCCTATTGGCGTCCGGAAAGCGGCGGCCGGGTGTTGAATTTCTCCGTCGCGCATCTGAATGCGGCAACTGCCGTGGCATTCATCGAAGCGCTGGAAGCGTTCTCGCCCAAGGTGATGTGGGTCTATCCGTCCGCACTCGAAATGCTTGTCGCCTGCTTCGAACGGGACGGTCGGCACATGCAGGTGCCGGTGATCCTGTCGTCCTCCGAGGTCCTGTCCGACGAACTGCGTGCCAAGGCGGAGAGCCTGTTCGGCGCCTGTGTCGTCGACTATTACGGCCAGGCCGAACGTGTCTCCTTCGCCTATGCCCTGAAGGCCGGCGCCTACCGCTTTCTGCCAGCCTATGGCCGGGTGGAACTGCATGCGGTCGAAGGCGAAGACAAATCCCGCTTCCGCATGATCGCCACCAACCTGCGCAACCGGGCGCAGCCGCTCATCCGCTACGACACCGGCGATATTGCCATCGTGCCGGGCGATGCGAGTGCGGCAAGCCTCAACGAGGTCATCCTCGGATGCCGGACCTTCGCACGCATCGAGGGCCGGGAAAGCGATTATCTGCTGGCGCCCGACGGCAGCCGGCTGATCGGCATGAACCATATTCCACGCTCGATCGACGGGCTTCTGCAGATGCAGCTGCGACAGACGGAGCCGGATCGCGTGCTGGTGCTCGCTGTTCCCGACGGACAGCCGAGCGACGTGTTGAAGGCCGCGATCGCCGCAAGAATGCAGGCTCGCCTGCCCGACACGATGCGGATCGAGATCCGCTTTTGCGATGCGATCGAGCGGGAAAAGAGCGGGAAGATGCCGCTTGTCGTCAGGGCAAAGGACATCGGCACATCGATTACGGACGCTGCAGACGCGGGGTCCTTGAAATTCATGGGGGTCTTATGAAAATTTCACTATTCGGACTGGGTTATGTCGGAGCGGTGACCGCCGCCTGCCTCTCCCGCGACGGTCATCATGTCGTGGGTGTCGACAACCAGCAGATCAAGGTCGACATCATCAACAGCGGCAAGTCTCCGGTCGTCGAGGAAGGTGTCGCCGAACTGATCCAATGCGGCATCGCCAACGGCCGGCTGCGTGCGACGACGGATGTCAACGATGCCATCGAGACGACGGACATGTCGCTCGTCTGCGTCGGCACGCCGAGCCGCAAGAACGGTTCGCTCGATACGGATATCATCGAGCGCGTCTGCCAGGAGATAGGAGCCGCCGTGGCCGCTAAGAAGCGGCCGCATACGGTCGTCATCCGCTCCACCATCCTGCCGGGCACGATGCGCAGCCTGATCATCCCCGCGCTGCGCAAGGCAGCCGGAGATGACGCCGAACTCCATGTCGGCAACAATCCCGAGTTTCTGCGCGAGGCGAGCGCCGTCTACGACTATGACAACCCGCCGAAGATCGTCGTCGGAGCGGAAAACACCGATGTCGCCGCACAGATCGCATCGATCTACGACGGCATCGACGCGGCACGCTTCCTGACCTCGGTCGAGGTCGCCGAACTGGTCAAATATGCCGACAATGCCTGGCATGCCGTGAAGGTGGCCTTTGGAAACGAGATCGGCAATATCGGCAAGGCCGTCGGCATCGACAGCCATGAAGTAATGAACATCTTCTGCAGGGACGAGAAGCTCAACATCTCGCCGCGCTATCTGATGCCGGGCTTTGCCTTTGGCGGCTCCTGCCTGCCCAAGGACGTGCGGGCACTCTCCTACAAGGGCCGCGAGCTCGATCTGGCGCTGCCGCTGCTCAACAGCGTGCTGAAGTCGAACGAGGAGCAGATCACCCGCGCCTTCGACGACATCATGGCTTATGGCAAGCGCAAGATCGCCATCTTCGGCATCAGCTTCAAGTCCGGCACCGACGACTTGCGGGAAAGCCCGCAGGTAACGCTGCTCGAAAGACTGCTCGGCAAGGGCATGGACATCCTGATCTACGACCGCTTCGTCAATTTCGCCCGGCTCTACGGTGCCAACCGCGAGCACATCCTCAATGTCATCCCGCACATATCGAGCATCCTCGTCGACGATTTCGACAAGGTTGCCGCCCACGGCGACGTCGTCATCGTCGGCAATTCCGATCCCGAATTCGAGAAACTCACCGGCCGCTTGAGAGACGACCAGAAACTCTACGATCTCGTTCGCCTGAAGAATGCCGAGGAACTGGGAGGCCGCTATGCAGGTGTTAACTGGTAAGGACATCGAGGCCGCGGTCGAACGCCCGTTCGACCGCCGCGTTTTGATCATCGTCGAGAATTTGCCGGTCCCGTTCGACCGTCGCGTATGGTCCGAGGCAACGACCCTGCGTGCCGCAGGCTATACGGTTTCGGTCATCTGCCCGACGGGCAAGGGCTTCGAGAAGCTCTACGAGGAACTGGATGGCATCCACATCTACCGCCATCCCCTACCGCTCGATGCGCGTGGCCTGTTCGGTTACATCCGCGAATATTCCTCGGCCCTGTATCACGAGCTGCGCCTAGCGCTCAAAATCCGCCGCGAGCGCGGGTTCCATGTCATCCACGGCTGCAATCCGCCCGATCTGATCTTTCTGATCGCCTGGATATTCCGGCCGTTCGGCGTCAAGTTCCTGTTCGATCATCACGATATCTGCCCGGAACTCTACGAGGCGAAATTCGGTCGACGTGGCCTGCTCTACAAGCTGACGCGTTTCTTCGAAAAGCTGACATTCCGCTCGGCGACGATTTCGATCGCCACCAATGCATCCTATCGCGACATTGCGGTCAGCCGCGGCGAGATGAATGCCGACGACGTCTTCATCGTCCGCTCCGGTCCGAAGATCGAGAAGCTGCAGATCCGGCCGCCGACGCCGGCGCTGAAGAAGGGCTTTGCGCATCTGGTCGGCTATGTCGGGGTGATCGGTCAGCAGGAAGGCATGGACCTCCTGGTCGATGCCGTCGATCACATCGTCAACACGATGCAACGCACCGACGTTCATTTCGGCATCGTCGGCGGTGGGCCTGAGCTTGCAACCATCGTTGAGGACGTCGAGGCACGCGGTCTGTCGCGTTACTTCACCTTTACCGGGCGTGCGCCCGACGAGGTCATGCTCGACATGCTGAACACGGCGGATGTCTGCATCAACCCGGATCGCGTCAATCCCATGAACGATCTGTCGACGATGAACAAGATCCTCGAATACATGACGCTGAAGAAGCCGATCGTGCAGTTCGAGACACGGGAGGGCAGGGTGTCTGCCGGTGCGGCATCGGTCTATGCCGGACGCAACGATGCCCGTGATTTCGGCGAGAAGATCGTCGCCCTGCTCGATGATCCGATGAAGCGGGAGGTGATGGGCGAAGTAGGACGCCAGCGTATTCTCTCGGCCTTCTCATGGGAGCATTCGGCGCCTGTCCTGCTGGCAGCCTATGAACGGCTCTTTCGCACGATCGAGCCGGTGGCGCAGGAAAACCCGCCGGAGGAAATGGTTTATGTCGCGGATGACCAGGTCCGCATCAGGGCGTCCAGATGAGCACAAGTGTCATTTCCGATCGCCTTGGATGGTATGGGCGGCGTCTGTCCTCCATGTCGGTGCCCGAAATCCTGCACAGGGTCGGCGAACTCGCACAGAAACAGTCCGCGCGATTGGTCGCCTCGGGCTGGGCGCGCTTCGGTGTCGGCGACGGACCGCTGCCCGTCTTTCCCGTCGAGCTCGACATATCGAATGTCGACGAGGCGCTTCTGGCACGCTGGCGGCATATGGCGGAAGAAACGATGGCGGGCCGCTTCCGGCTTCTCGGCGTCGACTGGCCACAGACGAACGGCAAGTCGATCTGGCATTTTGATCCGGTGTCGCAGCGCGAATGGCCGCAAAATTCCTATTGTTTCGAGATCAACTACCGGCACAGCGATCGTTACGGCGATATAAAATATGTCTGGGAGGTCAACCGCCTTCAGCATCTGCAGCCGCTTGCAGCGCTCGCGCGCATCACGGGCAGCGACGAGATCCGCGCTTTCGTTGTGGCCGAGATCGATAGCTGGATCGCGGGCAATCCGCCGTTCCTCGGCGTCAACTGGTCATCCGGCATCGAGCTTTCCCTCAGGGCAATCAGCATCCTGATTGCCACGCAGCTTCTGGGCGAAGGCGCGTTCTCGGAACAGCAGCGCCGGGCGATACGATCGTTCCTGGCGGCAACCGGCATGTGGATCAGCCGCTATCCCTCGCGCTTCTCATCCGCCAATAACCATCTGATCGCCGAGGCCGTCGGTCTTCTCGCCATCGCGACGGCATGCCCGGATCTGCCCGGAGCCAAGCGATGGTATGGCTATGCCCGGCGGATACTGGCCGATGAGGCCGAACGGCAATTCCACGCGGATGGCATCGGGGCCGAACAATCGCCCACATATACTGCCTTCACGCTGGAGCTTTATCTGACAGCCGCAAAGATCGCCGAAGCCGCCGGCCATCCGCTGCCAAGGCGGGTCATGGACCGGCTGTCGGCTGCAGGCAGCGCCCTGTCATGGTTCATGGACGAGAATGGCGAAGTGCCGCGCATCGGCGATGATGACGAGGGCCGGGTGATCGTCAGCGATCCGCAATCGGACCGGCTTTATGTGGCGTCCATTCTTTCGGCGACGGCAGCCGTCTGCGGCAAGGCCTATATCGCGCCACCCGCCGCACCGGCCCATCTGCGCGACTTTCTTTTCGGGCGCGGTTCGGGCCAGATCAGGGGCAGGGGGGTCCGTTGCTTTTCCAAGGGCGGCTACACCGTGCTGCGCGACCGCGTGCATGAAAAGCAGGTCGTGCTGGCAATGGACCACGCACCCCTGGGCTATCTGTCCATCGCCGCGCATGGCCATGCCGATACGCTGGCGGTCTGGCTAACCTACGGTGGCAAGGCGCTTCTGGCGGATGCGGGAACCTATCTTTATCACGCAGGCGGTGCCTGGCGGGATGCGTTTCGCGGCACGCAAATGCACAATACGCTCTCGGTGGCAGGCGAAAATTCCAGCCTCGTTTCGAGCGCTTTCAACTGGAAAGCCAAGGCCGCGGTCGAAGGCGTCCACGTTGATTGCAATCTCGAAGCCTTCCATTGTCGGGCGGTTCACGATGGCTATCTCACCCGCTTCGGCGTGAAGCATGCCCGCTCGCTGCTGCGGGTATCACCTGATGTCTTCACGATCGAGGACCGGCTGGAGGGGACGGATAATGCGACACGCGAGGTCACCATCAGCTTCGTCGCAGGCGAAGGGGTGGAGATCGTCGCGGGCGATGAAGAGGGCGTTTTCCATTTCGTCGCCGACGGAAAACCCGCCATGCGCCTCCAGGGGCCGCAGACACTGACGGGAAGGATCGTCAAGGGTCTCGAAGACGAGCGTCTCGGCTGGATGTCTCCCTGCTTCGGCCAAAAACAGCCCGCCTATCATCTTCTCTTCGAAGGCGCGGCTTCCCCCGGGGACGGCATGATCACCGAACTGAAGCTGCTATGAGATACTGGTATAAGGCGGTCCTTGCCCTGCTGCTTGCCGGCCTGACGATGGCCCCGCATGTTTCGCAGGCTGCAGACACACCAACATTTCGGCGCGGTATCAATCTCGCTCGACTGCACAGCCTTCCGACTGAAGATCCGTCCAAACCCGGTGCGTTTGCCTGGCCGCCTTTCCAGGGACCGCTTGCGCAAATCACCGATGCGGAGCTTGTGCGTCTGCGTGAGCTGGGTTTCGATTTCATCCGGCTACCGGTTGCACCCGCACCGTTTCTCACGGAGACGGAAAGCCGGCGGCAGGCGCTTTTCGATGACCTGTTCGGCACCGTGAGGCGTCTGCAGGGCGCCGGCTTCGGCGTTCTGCTCGACGCGCATCCGAACCACACTGACGAAAACTGGTCGGCTCCGGCAATTCTTTCGAAAGCCGATGGTTCTGCTTTCAAGCAATACGCGGCATGGCTCAAAAAGCTCGCGCGCTTCCTGCGTAACCGTCCTTCGGAAAAAACCGCGCTTGGCCTGATGAACGAGCCCCAGGACGAATGCCATATCCCGGGAGCCGGCGACTGGACGCGGATGCAGCCGCGTCTCCACGCTGCCGTGCGCGCCACGGCACCCGATCTGGCGATCGTCGTCACGACCGGCTGCTGGTCGTCGCCCGATGCCTTGCACCATCTCGATATGTCGATCTATGACGACAAGACGCTGGTCGACGTCCACTATTACCGCCCGCATGCCTTCACGCATCAGGGCCTGCCTTTCGCCAACACGCCGACCCGCTATCTGTCCGGCCTTGCCTATCCCGGCCAGGGCGCGGACACGAACCTCACCATGTTCCGCTCGATGCAGCTGATCAAACAACGGCAAAAGGACGGGGCCGATGTTCCGGCCGACGCGATGAAGCAGGTCAAGGATGCTGTCGCCGACTATTACGACAATCCGCCGATCGTCGATCAGACCTATATCCCCAGCCATTTCGCTGCGATGAGGCAATGGACCAAGGAACAGAAAGTCGATCCGGCACGGCTCATCATCGGTGAGTTCGGCGCAGCCCGCCCGCCGAAGGGCATGCCCGAGAACCCGGGCCGCACGCTCTGGCTGGAGCATGTCCGCAAGGCTGCCGAGGCAAACGGCTTCGGCTGGGCGATGTGGGACTACAATGCCGGCGACGGCTATCCCGGTTTCGGGTTGGTTTTTGACAATGAATCACGCAAGATCGATCCCGACGTGGTGGATGCACTCGGCCTGGATCCGAAGGGACTTCGCCGGTAGAAGCCGCTGATGGAGCCGGGGCTGTTTTGAGGCCCGCCGATGCGAAGCTTTAGGCGCGGGGACGTGTGTGAGCGATACGATGAACCGCATGCTGGCTGGAAGCCGGGAGAAGGCGGAGGTCGGCGTCGGTGACGGCCTGCTGGGCTGGATCCCGGCCATGGTGATTGCATATGCCACGATACTGACCCCGCTCCTGTTGCAACAGAACGTCTCCGCCGTCGATGACACAGCCGGTGCAGCCGCGGTCACCCAGGGGTCCAACCTTGGCAACCAGATCTTCTGGATCCTGATGTTGATGCTGACCGGTTACGCAAGCCGTCACAGGCTGACGCAATTGCTGGACGTGCTGCGCAAGCCGCTGGTCGTGCTCATCGGCCTCTATATGATCCTCGCTTTCGCCAGCATTCTCTGGTCGCCGGCCCCGTCGGTCGACTTCCGCCGTGCCACGCTTCAGTTCATCGTCCTGGCGACTGTGGTGCTCCCCATATTTCTGGCGGAGAACCGCATGGCGCAGATCGACCGCCTCGTTGCGGTGTTCCTGCTGACGATCGCCATCAATCTCGTCGCTGTGATCGTCCTGCCGGCGGGACGGCTCGGCCATCAGGGTATCTACAGCCACAAGAACGAACTCGGCCTTGTCGTCGCCTATGGCTTCGTCTTCTGCCTTTATGCGATCGTCCGCTACCGCGGTTTCGTCCGGTTGCTGGCGATGGCCTGCGCCACGGCCGCATTGCTGGAACTCGTCCTCAGCCAGTCCAAGACCTCGCTCGGCCTCGCCGTCATGATGCCGCTGATCGCACTCGCCGTCGTAGGAACAAGTCGCCTGATGCGCATCAACGCGCTGCTGCCGTTGACCTTCGGCCTCTTCGTCTGCATCTCGGGCGGGCTCTTCGTTGCCCATCTCATCGACTTCAGCTTCGCCGATTTCTCCATGCTGCTGTTCGACGACACGACCTTTACGGGGCGCACGGTGATCTGGAACTTCCTGGTTGACGTGATCACCCGCGAACCGCTCCTCGGCCAGGGCTACGGTTCCTTCTGGGATATCGGGGAGGGGTCCATCGTTCAGCGCGAGGCACCCGGCTTCGTCGCCTACCTCCTGCAGGGACATAACGGCTATGTTGATGTCACGGTAGAACTCGGCCTTCTGGGTCTGGCCTTGCTCCTCGCATTTCTCATCTGCGTTCTCTACCACGTCGGACGTGCGGCCAGCGGCAGGGGAGGCGATATTGCCCTGACCTGGCTCTTCATGATCTGCATCCTCATCGGCCTCTGCCACAACATGCTGGAGAGCAGTTGGTTTCGCGGCTATTCCGTCGTCTGGATGGTTTTCCTCCTTGTCGGCGCATGGGCGCAGGCTTTCTCGGACGAAACTGCCCGGATGCCAGTAAAAGACCGGTGACAATGTGTATCTTTGAGATTCTTTTAATATCGACCGACTAAACCGAACTACACCAGATCGCGATATACGTGGACGCGATCGAACTGGTGAGGTTAGCGGGGCCGATGGCAAATACCTCAATCGTGAAGACGAGCGGCGAGGGCATGATCGACCCTCTGGCCATCGCGCGCAAGCTGCGCGAGCGTGTGCTCGTGATCGGCCTGATCGCCCTTCTCGTCGTTGCAGCAACCGCCGCCTACGTCTTCGTCGTTCCGCCGGTCTTCACGGCCTGGACGAGGATCGTCATCGATCCGAACGTTCGCAAGCCCTTTGCCGACACGAACGCACCGTCGCTTCTCGGCAACGAGGCGCTCGCGGTCGATACCCAGCTTCTGATCATCTCCTCGACGGCAGTGCTCGCTCCCGTGGTCAAAGCGCACGGCCTTGCCGACGACGCGGAATTCACCACTTCGGCATCGGCTGGCACGCCCGAGGAGCGGACCACCAAGGCCATCGAGACCCTCGCCAAGGCGGTCAGCGTCTCGAGAGAAGGCGCAACCTATGTCATCTCGATCGGCGTGAAATCGCAGAACGCGCAGAAGTCCGCGCAACTGTCCGCGGCGATCGCCAATTCCTACGTCCATGAACAGCAGCAATCCCAGCTGGATCATTCCGAGCAGCTTGCCGAACAGATCGATGGTCGCCTGGTCGGCCTGCGCGAGCGGCTGCGCGCGGCAGAGGAGAGGGCCCAGCAATATCGCGCCAGCAAGCGCCTGCAGGGCTCGGCTGACGGCACATTGCTCTCCGGCCAGGAATTGTCGGGCATGAATGTGCAGCTTGTTGAAGCCAGAAGCGCGCTTGCCACCGCCACCGCCGCAAACGAGGAAATCCAGAGATATCTGCAGCGCGAGATTGAGCCGACCTCGCTCGGCAATGTCGTCAATTCTCCGCGCATGCTCCAGCTTCTCGACGAATATGCCCGCACCTCGAAGGAGGAGGCATCCCTGGGCGCTTCGATGCTCCCTCAGCATCCTTCGATCCGGCGGCTGAAATCCGAACTCGCGCGAATATCCTCGTTGATCAGGGATGAACTTCGAGCCGTCAGCCAGAGCAATACGGTCGAGTTGGAGGTTGCCCGGCAGCGCGTGCAGAATCTGGAGCGCCAGATGGAGACTGTCCGGCTATCGACGGATAGCGGCGAGCAGGAACTGATCGAGTTGCGCGAACTGGAAACCGAAGCCAGATCGACCCGTGCGGTCTACGAGAACGTCCTCGGCCGTGCCAAGGAACTGGCGAACCTCGATCAGGTGACGATGCCGATCGCGCGGGTGATCAGCCCGGCCCAGCCGCCGGAATATCCGTCATGGCCGAAGAAAAAGGCTCTTCTTCTGCTGGCGGGCGCTGTCGGCGTCGCTTTGGGCAGCGCGATCGTGATTGCCCTGGAAATATGGAGCCAGCTGCGTAACTTCCTATCCCGGCGGGATGCGGAGCAAGCCACGCAGGACGAAGATCAGCATTCCTTGCCGCAGATCCCGGCTTCACCCGAAATCATGCCGGCTCAGGTCACGCATCTCACGAATACCGAGGTCCGCGCACTCGTCGAGGATCTGGCCCTTCATCGCAGGAAGCCAGCGTCGCTTCTGTCGTATATCCAGAGCTGAGCCAGTCCGCCTGGCCATAGATCAAGCCAGCGATATGGCAGGCTTTGCTTTCCGCGACGCTTCGATGCCCATCAAGACCATGCGAAGCACAATCGGACAGTTCCATAATTTACCTTATGCGATCTTTGCACGTCGGCGCAGAGTTGGAATGTCCTATTCCTGCAAAGTCGGAATGATACAATCCTCGCAGCTGAACGGCGCCAATCATCGACCTCTCACCCACCTGTCGAGATAATGTCGGCACTGTCCGCCGCAACTCCTTCACGCAACCGTAAAAACAGCTGCAGCGTCGGTTAGATGACACATAGTGGTCCAGAAGATCATCCTTCGGCAGCGAACTGCGCGAATATGGAACAAACCTTTCGCGTGAGGGTTTATTTATCCTTGTTTCAGTGTGTCTACTGACGGAGCATTCCCATGGCTGTGTTTTCCTCCCCGAACCGCGATGCGGCGGCTTATCCGTTTCAGTCGCTCTTCGTGCCCTTTCCCTTTGTATGCTTCAGCCTCGCCCTCGTGACCGACATCGCGTATTTCATGACCAGCGACATCATGTGGCAGAATTTCTCTTCGTGGCTGCTGTTTGCCGGTCTGCTGTTTGGCGCCATAGGGCTGCTGGCGGGCCTTCTCGATTTTATTCGACCGCGCACGCGCCCGCTGCGACCCGCTTTTGCGACGACACTTCTCTATATCGTGATCCTGGCAATCGCCTTCATCAACAGCTTCGTTCACGCCCGTGACGGCTGGACGGCAGTCGTGCCCTACGGGCTGGCGCTGTCGGCGGTCACCTTCGTGCTTCTGCTTCTCGCAGCAGCAGCGTCGTCACGCAAATATGCCAGACTGGCATGGAGAGTATGATGAAAAAGTCCCGAATTCTCATTGCCTCGGCGGTTGCTCTTTCCGCCGGCGTCGCTGTTGGCGCCTACGCGCAGGATAGCGGTTTCGACGTATCCCAGCAGATCGGTCCCAACCCCGTCCTACCCGAGCCGCAGGCCGACCTCATGCCTGACCTCAAGGTCGCGAGCGTGGTCGGATGGAAGGACGGCGAAACACCGGCCGTTCCCGAAGGCCTGAAGGCGACTGCCTACGCAACCGGTCTCGCCAATCCGCGCGCGCTCCACACATTGCCGAACGGCGATGTGCTCGTCATCCAGTCGCAGGAACCGACAAAATCCCCTCCGACCCGCCCGAAGGACATCATCCGCGGCTGGATAATGTCGATCGCTCATGGCAGCGGCGGTGGCGAGCCGAAGGAAACCAACCTGATCACCCTGTTGCGCGATACCAATCGCGATGGCCAGGTAGATGAGCGGCATGATCTCCTGACCAAGCTCGACTCCCCCTTCGGCGTCGCCTGGATCGACAATACGCTCTATGTCGCGTCCGCCAGCGCCGTCCTCGCCTACCCCTACCAGCTCGGGCAGAACGAGATCACTGCCGCGCCGAAGGTGCTGACGCCCCTTCCCGGCGGGCCGATCAACCACCATTGGACGAAGGATCTGGCGCTCAGCCCGGACGGGAAGATGCTCTACGTCTCCGTCGGCTCCAACTCCAATGCCGGCGAAAATGGGATAGAAGCGGAAAAAGGACGCGCCGCGATCTGGCAGGTCGACCGACAGACTGGGGCCGCCCGCGTGTTCGCCTCGGGTCTTCGCAATCCGAACGGCCTGAGCTTCAATCCCGAAAACGGCGAGCTATGGGCAGTGATCAACGAACGCGACGAACTCGGCCCCAATCTCGTTCCCGACTACATGACATCGGTCAAGGACGGCGCCTTCTACGGCTGGCCCTGGAGCTATTACGGCAACCACGTCGATGCACGCGTCCATCCGCAACGTCCGGACATGGTGGCGACGGCGATCCCACCGGACTACGCGCTTTCCAGCCATGTCGCGCCGCTTGGCATGACGTTTACGGCAGGCTCGGCCATGCCGGATGCCTACGCGAACGGCGCCTTTGTCGGCGAGCATGGCAGCTGGAACCGCGACAGCTTCCACGGCTACAAGGTGGTCTACATCCCGTTCGAGAACGGCAAGCCCAATGGCAAGGCCCAGGACGTCGTGACCGGTTTCCTTGACGGTGATAACGCCCGCGGCCGGCCCGTTGGTCTCGGCATCGACGGCACAGGCGCTCTCCTTGTGGCCGACGATGTCGGCAACACGGTCTGGCGCGTCGCCTCCGCGGACGGCAAGGTCATTCCCGAACCGATCGGCACCGACCATGTGACGGCCAACCCGCAAGTGACTTCAAATGCGTCGGCACCCGATGCCTCTGGTACGACGGGAGCGATCACGCCGGCCCCGAATGGCGCGGCGGATAACCGCCTGACCGGCCAGCAGCCGATCTCGGGCTCACCCGAACCGCTGCAGCCGGCGCAGATGCAGATCGCGCCGGCAGGCGGCGCCGTAGCCACCGACGCTCCGGCCCAATGATCAAATGACGTGCTCCCGAAATGGGGGCACGTCTTCTATCTGTCAGTCCGGCCAGCGCAGCGCGCCGTCGAAACGATGGCGGCTGAGGTCCTCGATGGGCGTCGCGATGATCTCGTTCGATGCCCTTGCCTTGTCGAGTTCTTCCGCCATTCGGCTCGCGACGATCGTCTCCTGACCGGGGTGAAGATTGCACGGGTCAAGATAGAAATAGTGGTGCTCCACCTCATGATCACGGACGATGATCGGCGGGCTCCCCGAGCGTAGCGCCGCAGCTAGATCCCAGGCCGTGATATGGGCCTCCTGGGCCGAGATGATCACCCGCATCCGGTCGAGGGGATTGTTGGTCGGGTCGGGTTCGATCAGTGCAGTGACACCCGGGCGGCCGTCCAGCGTCTGCTTCCAGAGGTTCAGATAACCCGTTTCCCGCTCGCGGATCACGGCGTGATCCCGCCTCTCCCACGCTTCCAGCGCCGCCATCACGCCAAAAATGCTCTCCTTGCCGACCTTCATGCCGCGGCCGATGCCCATGTTCTGCAGGAAGGCGTTGCGCACCAGTTCCTTTTTGCCCGCGACGATGCCCGAGGTCGGGCCGCCGAGGAACTTGTGGCCGGAATAGAGCGCGATATCCGCCCCCTGCTCCAGGAACAGCTTGAGATCATATTCCGAAGCAGCATCGACAATGACCGGCACGCCCTTCGCATGGGCGATCTCGACAAATTCCTTGAGATTCAGCAGGCCGTAATCGACCACATGGTGCGAGACGACGTAAACCGCCGCAGCGGTGCGATCGGTAATCGCGTTTTCCATGTGATAACGATGGGTCGAGGTCGCCTGCCCGACCATCACCACCTTGCCGCCGGCCAGACGGATCGCCTGGTCCACAGGCGCGCCGTAGCTCACGACATGGCCCATCTGCACCAGCACCTCGTTCTTCGGCGTCGAGGTCTCCGGCAGCTTTTCGATGGCGAGCAGGTCCGGACCGGTGATCGTGCCGGCGACGGCAAGGCTAATGCCGGAGGAGCAAGATGCAGTGACGAAGCCCGCCTCCCCGCCCGTCAGCCGCGCGATGATCGCGCTTGCCTTGCGCTGCAGGTCGTTGATCTCGACGAATTGCGGCAGGATCGACGCCATCGCCTCGATGGCTTCGGGCACTACGATCGAGGCGCCGAGGCTGGTCATGGTGCCGGATACGTTGATGACAGGCCGAAGGCCGATCTTGCTGCGGATATCGTCGGACATTTGTTTTCTCCAGTCAGGCGGGGCCGATTTCATCATCGACAGTTATGCCATAGTAATGTAATAGTTAGCGCAAGCAACGCAGGGATTGGTCGCTTGGACGCCAGGACATCATCAACAGTCTCCGATGATATCGAGCCGGAAGAAGACGGCGCGAAGGGTGCCAGACGCTCGCGCGTCAGCGGCATCGACCGGGCCCTTCAGATCATCGATCATCTCTACGAGACCGGCGGCCCGGCGGGTGCCTACGCGATCGCCAAGGCCGTCAAGGCGCCGCTTTCGACCGTCTACGTGATCGTCGACGACCTCGTCGAAAAGAAAATGCTCTCGCGCAATGCCGACGGCACGATCTGGCTCGGTCCCCGCCTCTATCACTATGGCCTCGCCTACGCGCGGTCGCTGGATTTCATGGCGGTCGCCACCCACGAAATGCACGACCTCTGCCGCCAGGCGGGCGAAACCGTGCAGGTCTGCGGCCGCGAAGGGGACCATATGCTGGTCCTGGCGATGGCCGATGGCCCGAGCCATTTCCAGGTCTCGTCGCGCGTCGGCACGCGCGTGCCGCTCAACTGGACCGCGTCCGGCCGCCTTCTGGTCGGGCATCTCTCCGAAAACGAACGGATCGAGCTTTTCAGCCGCTGCGCCCGCCATTCGCCGACGGGCCGCGCCGATACGGATGCGCGCACCCTGTCGGACTCGGCAGCCAGGGCCTACCAGGATCGCCTGTCGGTCCAGGTGGCGGAATCCGACTACTCGGTCGCCTGCATCGCCTCCCCGGTCTGCGATCGGTCCGGCGAATGCGTCGCGACCATATCCATCGTGCTGCCCGAGCAGAAAGTCCTGGGCGACCGGGAACTCTATGCCGGCCAGGTCCGGGCTTCCGCCGAGCGGATCGAGACGCTGATGGGATGGCGCAACCACTAGCCTTATCCTATTCGTGCAGGGCGATGATCGCTTCGATCTCGACCGTGATATTGCCCGGCAGAGAGCCGAACCCCACGGCCGAACGCGCATGATGTCCGGCCTCTCCGAAAACCTCTGCGAAGAGATCTGAGCACCCGTTGATCACCCGCGGATGCTCGCGGAAATCCGGCACCGCATTGACCATGCCGAGCAGCTTGACGACGCGCTTCACCCGCGACAGGTCGCCAAGCGCATGGTGCATGACGGCGATCAGGTTGATGCCCGTTACCCTCGCATGCCGATAGGCGTCCTCGGTTGCGACATCACCGCCGACCTTGCCCACATGCATGTGGCCATCCGCTTCCAGCGGTCCCTGGCCGGAGAGGAAGAGAAGGCTCCCCTCCTGCACGTGGGTGAGGAAATTGCCGATCGGCTTGGGCGGCGGCGGCAATTCGATGCCGAGCGCAGAGAGGCGGTCATAGGGCGTGGAAGCGGCCGTGCCGGCCTTGGCTGGGGACGTGGTCACGTCAACTCCTGTCATGCTGATACTGTCTCGATGAAGGATCACCGCCACGAATAACCATGGCTGTGGCGCACGAGTTTTCGCGCGCGCGGAATGTAGCGGCTGGAGGCGATCGCTTCGGAACCGATCACCGCATAGCGCGGCTCGAACAGCTGCTTGAGCTGCGAGACATCGCCGTTGGAATCGGTCGCTTCGAGATCGGAATCGACGAGATCGAAGATGGTGAAATCCGCCCGCTGGCCGACCGAAAGACGATTTTCCATATCGAGCTTGATGACCTCGGCCGGCGCATGGGTGACGGCATTGACCACCTTGTCGAACGGCATGCCGACCGACAGAAGCTTCGACATGGTCGTCGCCAGATCCCAGACCGGAAAGTTCATCGAATGGCCGTGCAGGTCGGTCGAGATCGAATGCGGCAGCAGCCCGCGCGCGATCGCCGCTTCCGCCACCTTGAAGGAGAAGGAGGCACCGCCATGGCCGATATCGAGGCGCACGCCTTCGGAAGAGCAGCGTTCGGCGAGGTTGAACAGGTCCTCGTCCTCCATGATCGAAGACCCGGCCTTGCCATTGAAGCAATGGGTGACGACGTCGCCCGGGCCGAGGATTTCGAGAACCTCGTCATAAAGCGCCGGCGGTTCGCCGACATGCACCATCATCGGGATCTTCAGGATCTTGGCGATTTTCTTGCCGAGCTTGACCGGCGTCACACCCCAGGAGCCGGTGATCACATGGCTGGCGCGCACCTTGAGGCCGACGATGTGCTCGCTGTTTTCGGCGTAGCATTCGAGAATGCGGTCGAGGTCGATGTCGCGGATATCGCGTAGCTCGGCGACGCGATTGCAGGCCACCAGACCGATCGAGCCGAGATTGAGGAAGGCCTTGATGCGTTCCTTCGACGGCTCGATGATATATTCGCGGAAGCCGTGGAAATTGGCTTCGCCGGCAGAGCCCGCATCGACGAGCGTCGTCACGCCGCGTTCGGCACCACATTCCGACGGGCGGATCGAAATGTCGGTTCCGCCATGCCAGATATGCACATGCAGGTCGACCCAGCCCGGTGAGATCCAGGCGCCGGCTGCATCGATGCGGCGGGCGTCAGCGGGGGCGGCGAGCGAAGGGCCGATCGCGGCGAGCTTGCCGTCGGCACCGACGAGAATGTCGGTGCTACCCTCATGCGCATTGGAACCGAATGCCATCGGCTTCACATTGGCGAGGAGAAGCGGTTGCGCCTTTTCTCCGGATGTCATGATTACATTTCCCTTCCAATTTTGGGATCAAGCAGGTCTCTGAGGCCATCGCCGACCATTTGCAGCGACAGGACGGATAGAACGATGGCGATGCCGGGAAAGTAGGTCATCCAGTCGGCCTGCCCGACATACTGTCGGCCGGCGGCGATCATGGTTCCCCAGGTCGGAATGTCGGGGCTGACACCGAGCCCGAGAAACGACAGACCGGCTTCGGCCAGCATGGCGCTCGCAAACAGGAACGTGCCCTGCACCAGGATCGGCGACACGAGGTTTCTCAGCACATGGCGCGTCATGATGTGGAAGGTCGAGATGCCGAGCGCCTGCGCCGCCTCCACATAGGGCAGTTCGCGGATGACGATCGTCGAGGCGCGAACGATGCGGGCAAGCCGCGGCGCGTAGACGATCGACAGCGCGATGATTACGGTGAGCAGCGAAGGGCCGAGTGCGGCGACGAGCGCGATCGCCAGCAGGATATCCGGAAAGGCCATCATCGCGTCGATCAGCCGCGCGATCGGCGTGTCGAGGCTGCGGAAGAAGCCTGCCAGCAGCCCGAGCGTGACGCCGATCAGGGCGGACAGCGTGACCACCGCCGCACCGATCAGCAGCGACAGCCGGCCGGAATAGATCGTGCGCGAAAACACGTCGCGGCCGAATTCGTCGGTCCCGAACCAGAACATCTCGCCCGGCGGTTTCAGCCGGTTGACGATCGAAAGTTTCGAGGGCGAATAAGGTGCGACCCACGGCGCAAGCGCTGCCAGGATCACGAAGATCGCCAGGACGATGATGCCGATCGCAACCGTGCGGCGGCGGAACAGGCGGCGAAGGAACTGCGCGGCGGCGCTTGGCGAGCGGTCCACAGCCGGGCGATCGGTCGAGCTCATATCCGTCATCAGTATCGCACCCTCGGATCGACCAGCAGATAGAGCATGTCGATGATGAAATTGATCAGCACATAGAGCCCGGCGATGATCAGCAGCGCGCCCTGGATGACCGGATAGTCACGGCGCAGCACGGCCGAGACGACGAGGTTTCCGACACCCGGAAGGCCGAAGACGGTTTCGGTGACGACCGCGCCGGAGATCAACACCGCCGCGGTCAGGCCGATCACCGTCAGGATCGGGATCAGCGCGTTCTTCAGCGCATGGCGCAGCACCACGGTCCGCTCCGTCACACCCTTGGCCCTGGCGGTGCGGATATAATCGTCGCCAAGCACATCCAGCATGGAAGCGCGGGTGAAGCGCAGGATCAGCGCCGACGAGACGATACCGAGCGCGAAGGCCGGAAGCGTCAGGTGATACATGCGCTCGAGGAAACTGCTGCCCGGCCCGCCATAGCCGGAGACCGGAAACAGGCCCAGCCTGACGGAAAAAAACTGCATCAGCACAAGGCCGAGCCAGAAGCTCGGGATGCTCGCCGCCAGCATGGCGATCGTGGTCGCGGCCTGGTCGACGAAGGAGCCGCGCTTGTAGGCGGCATAGATGCCGATCGGCAGCGCGATGATGCTCGCGATCGCAAGCGAGAAGAGCGTCAGGAAGAAGGTCGGTTCGGCCCGATCGAGAAGCGCAGACGTCACCGGCATGTTGAGGAAGATCGACTGGCCGAGATCGCCCTTCAGCAACTGGCCGAGATAGAAGACGTATTGGACCAGCAGATTCTGATCGAGCCCGAGGCGTGACCTCAGCGCCTCGATATCCTGCGGGCTGGCATCCGGACCGAGCATGACGGCAGCCGGATCGCCCGGCGTGACGCGCAGGATCACGAAGACGATGGTGACGACGAGAAACATCACCACGACCATGCCCAGAAGGCGCTGGAGAATATACCGTGCCATTCACTTACCTGTTCACGTGTCCCCTCGCCTCTCTGCTTGTGCGTAGAGGCTGGCGGACGGGTGCCGGAGGCTTCCGGCACCCGCTTCCTCGTGCTTACTTCGTCAGGGAGGCATTCCAGAAATAGGGCCACGGCGCAGGATCGACCCCTTCGAGCTTGGTCGACTTGGCCGACACGGCATTGAAGTCGCCGATCTTCATGAAGGGGATGTCGTCATACATCGCCTTCTGGACGTCGGCCCACAATGCCACACGCTTGGCCGGATCCACTTCCGAGGTGAAGGCATCGACGGCCGTCTTGCGGGCCGGCGTATCCCACCAGCCGGGAGAGCTGGTCGACAGCGATCCGATCAGCGCCGGCTCCGGCAGGAACGGGCTGTGGGTGATATAGATATCCCAGAGACCCTTGTCGGCACGGCGCTGGGTCAGCGTCGCCCAGTCCACCACCTGCATGTCGACGGTGAAGCCGGCAAGCTTCAGATATTCCGCCGCGACCTGCGCCATCTTGTAGTGGAATTCGTACTGGCGGCTGGTCAGGATGCGGATCGGTTCGCCGTTATATCCGGCCTCTTTCGCAGCCTCTGCTGCGCCTTCCGGGTCGGCGACATTGTAATTGCCCTTGACGCCGGCATCCGTGCTCCAGGAAAAGTTGCTCGGATAGATATTGCCGTCGAGCGCGTAGAATTCCGTGCTGCCGAAGGCCGCCGCCAGCATGTCTTCCATGCTGAGCGCCTGGCGGATCGCCTTGCGAACCGCAACATTCTTCGCCGAGCCTTCGGCGGTGTTGAAGACGAAGACCGGATAACCGAACGGCTTCAGCACGACCGGCTGGGTGGCCGAGGAACCCTTCAGGCGATCGAAGGATTCGACCGGCAGGGAATCGATATAGTCATACTGTCCGGAAATCGCCGCTTCGACGCGGGTATTGGCGTCCGGCACCGGCACGAAGCGGATCTCGTCGAGATACTGATGGCGCGCGCCGCCATAACCCGTCGCCTCTTCGCTGCGCGACTTGTAGCCGTCGAAGCGGACGAGCTGGATATACTGGTCGGCCTTGCGCTCCTTGAGCATATAGGGGCCGGTTCCGATGAATTCCTTCATCGGCTCGTCCTGCTTTTCGGCCGGAAGAACGATCGCGGCGGAATTGTTGAAGGCGAGCAGCGAGGTCAATGGTGCATAGGGCTGCTTCAGCGTGATCGTCACCGTCGAAGGGTCGGTCGCAGCGATCGTGTCGACGAAACCGGCGACCTGCTTGCCGCGCGAGGCAAGCTTGATCCAGCGGTTCAGCGACGCGACCACGTCGTCGGATGCCATGTCCGAACCGTCGTGGAATTTGATGCCGGACCTCAGCTTGATCGTATAGGTCTTGCCGTCGGCGGAGATCTCCGGAAGGCTCTCGGCCAGAAGCGGCGTCACGTTCCAGCCCTTGTCGAACGTATAGAGCGTCTCGAACATGTGCTGGGTGACGATCCCGACCAGATCGGCCGTCGAGGCCATCGGATCGAGTGTCGGCGGCTCGCCGATCGTGGCGACGTTCAATACGCCGCCCTTTTCCTGTGCCCAGAGAGATTGAGGTGTTACGATGGCCGCAGCGGCCACAAGCAGTGCGATCTTCAAGTTCATTGTCGTTCCCGCTATTACATTATTATGAAACATAGAACCTAATTACAGAATATCGCGATCGTGGCGGCTGTCAATGCGCTTCCCTGCAGATCCGACAAACATGCCCGAAATGCAAAAAGCCGCGGACGGGAATACCCGTCCACGGCTCATGGAATTTGGATAGCGATTGATCTTTAAGTTAAGCGGCCAGGCGTTCAGCTCAGCGCGAGATCGAAGACGTGGTGATGGATATGCCCGTCGAACATTTCCATCAGGCCCTTGGTCATTTCCCGGCTTTCATAACGGACCGGGGATTCAAGAGCGGCGGCCAGCGCCTCGCGGCTGTCATAGGCGGTCCAGAGCGCCATCGGATAGGATGGAGCCCCCTCGTCACGCTCGACATTGTAGAGCACTTTCACTTCGCGGATGCCCGGGAATTTGAGCCACATGGGCATCAGTTTCTCGGCCACATAGGCCTTGAACGCGTCTTCCTTGCCGGCATGGATTGCACCTTCGAAGAAGGCTTCACGAATGATCATGACTTGATGCTTTCAGTTGATGGTGGTCAGCGGCTTTTCACCGGCGAAATGGGCGGCGAGGTTCTTCAGCACGAGGTCGCCCATCGCCATGCGGGTCTCCAGCGTCGCGCTGCCGACATGGGGCATCAGCACCGTGTTCGGCGCGGTGAAGAATTCCTCGCGGATATTCGGCTCGTTGACGAAGACGTCGAGGCCCGCCCCGGCAATGCCCCCATTGTTGAGGGCCGTGAGCAGTGCATCCTCATCGACGACCGTGCCGCGGGCGATGTTGATCAGATAGCCCTTCGGCCCGAGCGCCTTCAGCATCTCGGCATCGACGATATTGCGCGTCTCGGCGGTCGCCGCGATCACGACGCAGAGCACATCACTGTCTTCCGCAAGTTCGGCAGGCGAGGCACAGGCCTGCCAGTCGCTGTCGGTAACCGGCGAGCGGTTCCAGTAGCGCACCGACATGCCGAAGGCTTCCGCCTTGCGGCCGAAGGCCTTGCCGATCTGGCCGAGGCCGAGAATACCGAGTCGCTTGCCCTTGGGGCTGATGCCGAGCGGAAAGCCGCCCTTCGGCCACTGGCCTGCACGCACATAGGCATCGCCGACGGCGATATGGCGAAGAAGCGCAAGCATCAGCGCAATGCCGGTATCGGCAACATCATCGGTCAGCACGCCAAGCGTCGTCGCAACATCGATATTGCGGGCGCGGGCAAGCTTGAGGTCGATCCGGTCTGTCCCCACGCCGTTGACGGCAATCACGCCGAGATTGGGCAGCTTTTCGATCCACTCGTTTGAGAGCCCCGTCCCGCCACCGGTTGCCACGGCACGGATCGTCGGCAATGCCGCCTCGAGCGTCTGCTTCTCAGCCTCGTTATAGAGGCGGTGGACGGTGTAGATCGCGTCGAGCTGGTCCTCAATCGCCTGCATCATCGGTTCGACCAGAAGAATATCCGGCTTCATCACTCACATCCTGCTTGTCTGTGTTCGGCGCTGCCGCGGCGTTAGGAAATCTGGCCGAGGAAGTTCTTCAGGCGCTCGTTCTGCGGATTGCCGAAGAACGTGTCGGGCGGGCCCATTTCGAGAATTTCGCCGCGATCCATGAAGATCACCCGGTCGGCAACCTGCCGCGCGAAACCCATTTCGTGGGTCACGCAGAGCATGGTCATGCCTTCCCTGGCGAGGTCGATCATCGTGTCGAGCACTTCCTTGACCATTTCCGGGTCGAGTGCCGAGGTCGGCTCGTCGAACAGCATGATCTTCGGGTTCATGCAGAGCGCGCGGGCGATCGCGACACGCTGCTGCTGGCCGCCGGAAAGCTGGGCGGGATATTTGTCCGCCTGCTCGGGAATACGCACGCGCTCCAGAAAGCGCCGTGCGGTCTTCTCGGCCTCGGCCTTGGAGACGCCGCGCACCTTCATTGGCGCCAGCGTGCAATTTTCCAAGACGGTCATATGCGGAAAAAGGTTGAAGCTCTGAAAGACCATGCCGGTCTCCTGGCGCACCAGATCGACATTCTTGCCCCCGGCCGTCAGGTCGTGGCCGTCGACGACGATCTTGCCCTGCTGGATCACTTCCAGCTGGTTGATGCAGCGGATCAGCGTCGACTTGCCGGAACCCGAGGGCCCACAGATGACGATGCGCTCGCCGCGATTGACCTCGAGATTGACGTCCTTCAGGGCGTGGTAGGCGCCATACCACTTGTTGACGCCTTCCATGCGCACAGCCAGATCGGAGCTCCCCGGCACGGCCGCCGCAGCTGCGTTTGCTTTTGCCTCGGTCATGCGAGGAACTCCTCTAAATCCGACTTACTTCTTGGCTTCCGTAACGAAATCCGGAAGCGGCGAACCGAGCCACTTTTCGTGGATCTTGTTCAGATCGCCATCCGCCTTGGCCTTCTCGACAAAAGCGTTGACAGCCGTCAACAATTCGGCCGAGCCCTTGCGCACTGCGATTCCCTGAACCTGCTGGCTGAGCTGAAGCTTCTGGTCGAAACGGCCCGGAGCGGCCTGTTCGATCTGGGTCGCGACGACGTTGGAGACACCGATCAGCTCGACCTGGCCGGAGAGAAGCGCCTGCACGGCGCTCGCATCGTCGTCGAAACGCTGGATCTTGGCATCGGCCGGCGCGATCTTGGTCACGGCGGTGTCCTGCGTCGAGGCGCGGGCGACGCCGATCGTCTTGCCGGACAGGTCTTCCGGCTTGGAAACCGCGGTGTCGGCGGCGCCGAAGACGCCGATCGAAATGCCGGCATAGGGCTGCGAGAAGTCGACGTTCTTGGCGCGCTCCTCGGTGATGCCGAGCGACGCGACGAGCAGGTCGACCTGGTTGCTCTGCAGGTAGGGGATGCGGTTCGGGCCGGTCACCGGAACGATCTGCACCTTGACGCCCCATGCTTCGCCCAGAAGCTTGGCAACGTCGGCGTCATAACCGTCCGGCTCGTTCGAGGTGTTCATGATGCCGAAGGGCGGGAAGTCGACCATCATGCCGACCTTGACCGTGCCGGCCTGCTTGATGCTGTCGACGGTCTGCGCGGTTGCGAGCGAAGCCGTTGCTCCGAACACCATTGCTGCGCCGATGCCTGCCATTGCGATGCGCCGTGTGATATTCATGTGTTCCTACCCTTCCGTTGCGCCGGCATCCTCCTGCCGGCTTGGGCCGGTCAACGCGCTGTCGACCGGGAAAATTTCACTTCCATGCGCCGTGCCAGAAGCGACAGCGGCCAGCACAAGATGAAGTAGACCGCCGCCACCGTGCCGAACACCATGAACGGGCTGAATGTCGCATTGTTGATGATCTGGCCCTGACGCGTCAGCTCGGTGAAGCCGATGATCGCGGCAAGCGACGTGCCCTTGATCAGCTGTACGAGAAAACCGACGGTCGGCGCCACCGCGATCCGTGCCGCCTGCGGCAGGATCACGTAGCGCATCCGGTCATAGTAGCGCAGGCCGAGTGCGGTTGCGGCTTCCCGCTGGCCGGGCGCCACCGCCTCGATGCAGCCGCGCCAGATTTCGCCGAGAAACGCGCTGGCATGCAGCGTCAGTGCGACCGCCGCGGCAAGCCAGGGATTGATGGCAAAGCCCATGATGTTCATGCCGAAGAACACCAGGAATAGCTGCATCAGCAAGGGTGTTCCCTGGAAAATGCGGATGAAGCCGGTCGCGATCAGCCGCGGCCACCGGGCGTCCGACACGCGCACCAGTGCGATGAACAGGCCGCCGATGCCACCGCCGGCAAAGGCGATCGCCGACAGCGCGATCGTCCACTGCGCCGCCATGACGATGATCATGAATTCGTTCCAGCCGAAAGGTCTGATCAGCATGGTCCAGTCCTCCTCAGCGGCTCAACGGATAACGGAAGGCAGCCTTCTCGATCAGCGAGAAGACGGCGGAAAAGCCGATCGACATGACCAGATACATGGCGGTGATGACGATATAGACCTCGAAGCTGGCAAAGGTCGCCGACTGCAGGTCGTTGCCGGCAGCCGCGAGATCATCGGCGGAGATCGCCGAGACGACGCTCGATGTCAGCATCAGATAGATGAACTGGCTGGTCAGCGCCGGATAGACGGTCCTGAGTGCCGGTTTCATGATGATGTAGCGGAAGATCTGCAGCTTGGAGAGGCCGAGTGCGGTCCCCGCTTCCACCTGCCCCTTCTGGATCGACTCGATGCCCGCGCGGATGATTTCCGTGCCGTAGGCACCGAAATTGACCACCAGCGCCAGCAATGCGGCGCTATTGGGTGACAGGCGCAGGCCGAGAGCCGGCAGGCCGAAGAAGATGAAGAAGATCTGCACCAGGAAGGGCGTGTTGCGGATGATCTCGATATAGGCATCGATCACCCAGCGCAGCGGCGCCACGCGGGATGTCTTCCCCGCAGCACAGAGGATCGAGACGATCAGGCCGAGGATCATCGCGCCGCAGGAAAGCTGAACGGTCACCCACGCGCCAAGCAAGAGCTTGTCGAAACCTGCCAATACCGGTGCAAAGTTGAAATCGTACAACGAGGCTCCTCCACCATCGCTTATTGCGCGCACTCCTCAGCAGCGCTTTGGATCGATCTAATTGGGTTGTCAGACAACGTCAACCCCGGGCTGTGCGTAAATCATGATCGCCTCCCCGCCAGGGCGCGCTCGACTGGCGGATCTGCAGTTTCGTCGCCTTCACGAGTTTGCGAGGCCCGATCTCGGGATGCGCCAGCCGGTCGAGAAGCAGGTTGGCGGCCCCCTCGCCGATCGCCTCCGGAAAGGTGGAGACCGATGTCAGCCGCGGCCGCATGGCGTCTGCATCGGCCACATCGTCGAAGCCGATCAGCGAGAAATCCCGCCCGACCTGAATGCCGAGATCGTAGAGCCCTGCGGAAAGGCCAAGTGCCACCACGTCGTTGAAGCAGATCACGGCAGTCGAAGCCGTCGGTCCTTCGGAGAAGAGATGTGCCGCATCGACGATCGCGGAAATCTGGTGCGGGACGCGCACGACCTTCTCGGCACCAAGGCCCTTGGCCTGCATCGCCTGCCGAAACCCCTCCACCCGCTCCTCATAAGCGGAGTGAACCGGCCCATGGACGGCGAAGGCAATCTCGCGATGGCCGAGTTCGGAAAGGTGATCGACGGCCTGACGCATCCCTTGCGCATAATCGACGCCGGCATAGTCGACCTGATCGGACACCCGGCGCAGGACCTGTACGAGCGGCAGGTGCCATTCCCCCAGGCGCTCGAGCAACCCCTCGCCCGTGCCCGCGGCCGGGCAGAGAATGATGCCGTCGACGCCATGCTCGCGCATGCGGGTCATCAGCATATCTTGGCGCCCGACCTGATCGCCGCTGTTGACCAGGATCACCACCATGCCGGCCGCATCGATCACGGTCTCGATGCCCGCCAGCAGTTCCGCGAAGAACGGGTTGGTGAGGTTGGGGATGACGACGCCGATCGTCAGGCTGCGATCGGCCCTGAGACGCGCGGCACCCATGTTGTAGACATAGCCCAGCTCCTCCATCGAGGCTTCCACGCGGGCACGGGTGTCAGCGCCGACAAGCGGGCTCTTGCGGATGACGAGAGATGCGGTAGCCCGCGACACGCCGGCATGACGGGCGACATCGAGCAGGGTGACGCGGTTCTTCTTTCGCTGGTCGAGTGTCATGGCAGGAATCACTTCGCATGGCGGGCAAGATTCGCGGGCATATAAGTGTGCCGGACGGGCAGTCGTCAATCTACGCTTGTGGATGAATCCGCGCGACGAATGCTCTTCCTCATGAATTCATTCGAAATTACCGCTCCAGTGCAACGGTCTTGATGACCGCGAAGACGGGCCTGTCGATCGCCAGGACCAGACGCTCCACGGAAAGAAGCGTGATGCGGGCAAGCAGCACGTCGCTGCCCGAACGGATCCGGATGCGCGCCATCCCCTCCCCGTCCGGCTCGATCGCCGCGACAACGCCGTCGATGATGTTGAGCGCGCTCAGGCCCTCCGGCCGAATGGTCGCCACCATCACATCCCGCTCGGGAACATGGACGCGCACATGCTGTCCTTCCAGCACCCGGGCATTCGGCACCGTAAGCGACGCGCTCGAAAGCGCGACCGTCGCCAGCCCATGAGCGGCATCGACACGCTCGACGACACCGGCAAGTACGGCACCGGCCTCGCGCCGGTCGGTGGACGGCAGCGACAGGATTTCGGACGGAGTACCGACCGCCTCGACGCGCCCGTCCTTCATCATCACGACCTTGTCGGCAAGCTGCGCCACTTCCGCCACCGAATGGCTGACATAGACGATCGGCGTCGCCGTCTCGTCGCGCAGGCGCTGCAGATAGGGCAGGATTTCCGCCTTTCGGGCCTCGTCAAGTGCCGCCAGCGGCTCGTCCATCAAGAGCAGCCGCGGCGCCGACAGGAGCGCCCGTCCGATCGCCACGCGCTGTTTCTCGCCGCCCGACAGCGCTCCCGGACGGCGCTCAAGCAGCGCGTCGATACCGAGCATGTCGACGATGCGATCGAAATCCGCAGCTGCGGCTCCTTTCGGCGCGAACCAGCGTCCATAGGTCAGGTTCTGGCGCACCGAAAGATGCGGAAACAGCCTGCCCTCCTGGAATACATAGCCGAAATGGCGGCGGTGCTTCGGCACGAAGATGCGTTTCTGCGTATCGACCAGAACCTCGTCGTCGATCACGAGCCGGCCCTGGTCCGGCCTCGCAAGCCCGGCGATGATCCGCACGAGCGATGTCTTGCCGGAACCGGAGCGTCCGAAAAGTGCGGTGACACCCCCTTCTGATGTGAAGCCTGAATCCAGCGAAAACGCACCAAGCCTCTGCCTGGCTTCCACGATCAAAGTCATTCCGGGCTCACCCTTCTGCCGACGACATGAGCAAGCAGTTCCGATGCCAGCAGCGCCGCGAAGGATATGACGATCGCCACCAGCGTCAGCCGCATGGCGCCGAGATCCCCGCCCGGAACCTGGGTGAAGGTGTAGATTGCGGCGGACAGGGTCTGGGTCTCGCCCGGAATGTTGGAGACGAAGGTGATCGTCGCGCCGAATTCGCCCATCGCCTTGGCAAACGCGAGGATCATGCCGGCGATCACGCCGGGCAGGATCAGCGGCAGCGTGACCGTCATGAACACCCAGGCCGGGCTCGCACCGAGCGTGCCGGCCGCCTCTTCCAGCTTACGGTCGACGGCTTCGATCGAAAGCCGGATCGAGCGGACCATCAGCGGAAAGCCCATCACGCCACAGGCAAGGGCCGCCCCGGTCCAGCGAAAGGAGAAGACGATACCGAGATATTCGTAGAGAAACCCGCCGATCACGCCGCGGCGGCCGAACATAACCAGCAGAAGGAAACCGGTCACCACCGGCGGCAGGATCAGCGGCAGATGAACGATGCCGTTCAGGATCGACTTGCCCCAGAATCTGCCCCGCGCCAGGAGATAGGCGACAACGATGCCGAAGGGCAGGCTGACGATCATGGCGATGCCCGACACCCACAGGCTGAGCCGGATCGCGGTCCACTCCTCGTCGCTCAATACCAACCAGTCCAACGGGTCACTCCATATGAAAACGGCCTCCGCCACCGCGAAGGCCGTCTGATCATTTTTGATGATTTACTTCAGAACCGTAAAGCCCTGCGCCTCGAAGAAGGGCGCAGCCTTGGCCGACTTCAGATAGTCGACATAGGCGCCGGCATCGGCCGACTTCGATTCAGACAGGACCGCGATCGGATAGATGATCGGCGGATGGGTGTCTTCCGGGAAGGTGCCGACAACGGCGACGCCCGGATCGGCAGCGGCGTCGGTGGCATAGACGATGCCATAGGGCGCTTCACCGCGGGAGACGAGGGCGAGTGCTGCGCGCACGCTTTCGGCGCCGGCGACGCTCTTTTCGACGGAAGCCCAGGTACCGAGCTTTTCAAGCGCTGCCTTGCCATACTTGCCGGCCGGAACGGAATCCGGTGCGCCCATGGCGAGCTTGCCGCCGTTCAGAAGACCGACAAGGTCGAAGCCCGCCTTGATGTCAACCGGCTTGGCATTGTCCTTCGGCGCCACCAGCACGATGCGGTTGCCAAGCCAGTTCGACTTGGTGTCTTCCTTCACCAGCTTCTTGTCGGAGACGTATTTCATCCAGTCGAGGTCGGCCGAAATGAAGACGTCGGCCGGTGCGCCAGCCTCGATCTGCTTTGCGAGCGCCGAGCTTGCTGCGTAGGATACGGTCGTTTCCTTGCCGGCTTCATCGCTCCAGGCCTTATTGGCGGCATCCAGCGCATTCTTCATGCTGGCGGCGGCAAACACCGTCACCTTTTCCTGCGCCGCAACGGGGCCGATCGCCCCAGCCACGATGACGAATGCTGCGGCAGCCAGCATTGCCGTTTTCTTGAGTGAACAGACGATCTTCATTGGTAACTCCCTAGCCACGAAATATCGACCGGAATATATCGAGAGCCATCGGTTTGGCCAGCGATATATTTCACGGAATATCAAGGCTCACGAGCAGTTGACGCCGACGACACGGCCGCTCCGCGCGGAGAAGACAAACGCGTCGAAGATCAATCGACCGAAGCGTATCCAGGCTTCTTGTAGAGCGTCGCCTTCTTGGCCTTGATCTCGGGCTCGAAAACATCCGGCTCCCAGCGATCGGCAGCGACATCCTCGATCGCGACCGACACCGATTCCTCGCGGTTGCCAAGCACGGCCATCAGGGTCTTGGAGAGCTCCTCGGTCAGCTTCTGCTTCTGCTCCTCGGTGCGGCCCTCGATCATCTTCACCACGATATGCGGCATTGTACTTCCTTCATCCTGCGCCTTGGCCCCGGGGACGGGAGCGTCCGGCAGGTTTCCCGATCAATAGCGATACAGCTCTCCCCCGCCCATATCCATCCCGTCGCATCGTTGGTTTAGGGGATAGGCCAGCGCGGGACGCGAAGTTCGGAGCTGCAGGATTTCGCCCCGTGGACGTTTCGCGGGGTTTGGAAAAATATCTGCCATCGGAATCAACAACTTGGTTTCCTGCCAGTGGCGTTTCCATCCCCGCCTTCGCCCTTCCAGCGACAATGATTGCGTCATCGGACGGGAAACCGGGTTCGCGAACCGGCCTCCTCCTCGGGTTCCAAAGGCTCGGTTCCGGTGATGGTCGTGACAAGGTCGAACGGGAACTGACACGTCTCGCAAGGCCGATCGAAACGGCCGGGGCAGGCAGAGAACTTATCAGCATAACACCGCATATTGACTGCCTGCCCCTCCCTATTCAACGGTCAATCCAAGGGCCGAACCATGACGGAAGAGATCCGCCGTGGCATATCCTGCTGCCCGGACATGGCAAGCACTGGCGCGATCGATCTGGAATGCCTAAATGCCGACCTAGATTGCCGCTTCCGTCGCTCGCGCCGACGCCGGTCTCAAATGAGATCGTTCTCAACGCCCGGTCGCGAAAAACGGTTCAGGAAGACTACATATCCATTTCATTTGTAAGCCGGTTTTTCCTGGCAAGACTACTTAGCAATATTGCCGCATGCTAAACCATCGGTATGTAAAAACACATTTCCAGCCGAGCCATGACGAGTTGTGCCGAAGTTGAACCTAGCAAAGGAAGCCACCGCTTCACCTGCGACCCTGCGCCATGACCTGACCCTTGTGGCAACGCCGTTTTCGATCGTTGTCCTGATCGTGGCGGCCATTGCATTCGCCCTGATGGCCATCGGCCGCGGGCAGGACAAGGAAACGCACCAGGCCATCCTGACGGAGTTGCGCGGGCTGGATCTCAACAACGCGTCCCTGCAGCGCGACGTGTTGCGCGCGCGTGCCGGACTTCTGGAAAATTACGATCCGCTGGTTGATTCCGTCGTTGCCCTGCACCGGAACGTCGCGGCCCTGCATTCGCTGTTTTCCATGCCGGAAACGGTCAAGGCGGACAATATCGAGAAGCAGCTGAACGAGGTCCAGCAGTCGATCGACACGGACGAGACGGCCGTCGAGACGTTCAAGACGCAGAATGCCTTGCTGCAGAACTCGCTGAACATTTTCAGCCATGCCCTGACCAACCTGCATCTGAACGATTCCGGCGACGCCCATCTGGCGCTGGACGGGCTGGATGATCTCGGCAATCTGATGCTGCAGTATACGCTTCAGTACAATCCTTCCATCGCGGACCAGATCTCGTCGGAACTCGATACGCTTGCAAGCCGGGGCAGCGCGTCGTCGCCCTATATCCGTCTCCTGGAGATCCATGGCCGACTGATCCTCTCCGTGCTGCCCGAAGTCAGGGCGACCGTCGGCGACGTACAGGCCTCCGATACGATCAACCGCGCCCAGCGTCTGCAGCATGACTATCTGGATGCCTATGGAACCGCGAATGTCCGCTCCCAGTGGAGCCGCGTCTTCCTTGGATCGGTCTCGATCTTTCTCTGCGCCTATGTCGTCGTCCTCGTCGATCGGCTGCGCCGCCAGACGGAACGGCTGAGGCGGCGGCTGGATTTCGAGCGGATGAGGCGGGACGTCGAAGGCTGTTTCGACGAGAACGCGGCTCCGAAGGAAAGCCGCGCTATCTCCATGGAGAATGCCGTCCAGATCATCAGGGTCTTCTTCGAGGGCAGCCGCTGCGGTTTCGCGTTGATCGACACGAACACGATGACGATGGAACTGGCATTCGGGGATGATTTCGAACTGCTGAGCGATCCCGCGCGCATTGCCGAGGTGCTGAGCGAGACCGATAGCGCAACCTACCGGAACCTGCAGAAGCCGGATGCGCTGAACTTCGCCATAGACGCCGCCTATTCCGGAAGCGCTCTCGGCCTGCGCACGTCTGACAGACTGGCGGCCCTCTGTATCGTCGAGTTCTCCCATCCAAGGCTGCGGCCAAGCAGCGACGAGATATCCCTGTTGGAAGCAGCCGTCCGGCTGCTTTTTCAGACATTCGACTATCATCGAAAGCAGGACGAGCGCGAAACGCTGGAGCGGCGCCTTGAACACGCCGAAAGGCTGCAATCGGTCGGCACGCTGGCAAGCGGCATCGCGCACGAGTTCAACAACATCCTCGTCGCCATTCTGGGTTATGCCGAGATGATCCTCGACCTGCTGCGCAGGCGCTCGACGACGCGCCAGTATGTCGAGGAGATTGTCAAAGCCGCCCAGCGGGCCCGGCTGGTGATCGACCAGATCCTGGCGCTCAGCCGCACGAGGGACTATATCAGCAAGCCGATCGATCTTGTCGATATCATCGAGGATATCGCGCCCCTTCTGCAGGTCTCCTTGCCGAACGGCGTCGAGCTGCAGATCCAGGACATGACCTCCGACAATGTCGTCGAAGGCAATGCCGTCGACATCCAGCACATCCTGATGAACCTGTGCAAGAATGCCGCGGAAGCGATGAACGGACCCGGCGGCGTCATATCGATTGCCCTGCAGCGGGTGACCATACCGTCGCAGCAGGTGATTTCGCACGGGCTGCTTCCCGCCGGACAATATGTCGTCCTCACCGTTGCCGATACCGGCAAGGGCATTCCGCCCTCCGTGCTTCCCAAGATCTTCGAGCCCTTCTACACCACTCGCGCCAAGTCTGGCGGTACCGGGCTGGGATTGGCGGCAGTGCATGGCAATGTCGAGGCGCTCGGCGGGCACATCAACGTCACGAGCGTCCCCGGCATGGGCACCAAGTTCGAGATCTACATGCCCCGCTCCGTCTCCAAGCCGGTTCCGCTCAGCCAGATCTTCGAGCAGGAGCAGGTTCCCCTCGGCCGTGGCGAGATCGTCGCCGTCGTCGATGGCGACAACACGGCGCTCGCCTTTCTTGAAGATCAGGTCGCCGCACTCGGCTACGAGCCCGTGGGTTTCTCGAGCTGGGAAGAACTGACGAAATGGCTTTCCGCCGCCAATCACACGGCGGATCTGGTGCTGATCGACGAGGCGATCACGACAGACGAGCTGAGCTACGGCGATATCGAACAATTTCTCCGGTCGACCCCTTATCTGTTCATGTCCGAGCAGACCGAGGACCGCGGCCTTGAACCCCACAAGACAATGATCCTGCGAAAGCCGGTTGCGTCCACGACAATGGCTTTGGCGATCAGATCCGCAATGCAGAATGCGCCGAACCGACAGGCGCTAATGTTGAACGCGAGTGAGTTGTGACCGCAGTGGCACAAAGGCCAGAGAACGCGAAAGGAAACCGTACCGCCTCCGCGCTGATCGCGCGGCAAGGCGGCGTGCTGGAGATGAATGCCATGAACGGAGATCGTGGGATGAGTATCGCGCCCACCACTTCCCCTCTCCTGCACAAGCCGGAGCCGGTAGATCTGCGGCTCATCCTGCTGACATCGCTGGGCGGCGCGATGGAATTTTATGATTTCACGCTGTTCGCATTCCTTGCAACGACACTGGCAAAAGCATTCATCCCGCCGGTGGCGCCGACATGGCTCGGTACTTTCGAGGCGCTCGGCGTGTTCGCCGCCGCCTATCTCGCCAGGCCACTCGGCGGTCTGGTCCTCGCCAATTTCGGCGATGTTTTCGGCCGCAGGCACATCTTCCTCTTTTCGATCGGGCTGATGACCTTCGCGACCTTCTGCGTCGCCTGCATGCCGACCTACGAGACGATCGGCATTGCGGCACCGATCCTGCTGATCGTCCTCCGCTGCCTTCAGGGCATCGCCATAGGCGGCGAAGTGCCCGGCAGCTGGACCTTCATCTCCGAACACGTGGCCGCAGAACGCCGCGGCCTGGCGTGCGGCATCATATGTTCGGGCCTGTCGTCCGGCATTCTGCTCGGCTGCGGCACGGCCCTGCTGTTCGAGACCTTTACCGATACGGCATGGTTCGAACGGGAGGGCTGGAGATATCCCTTCATCCTCGGAGGCGCTCTCGGCCTCATCGCCATGGCGGCACGCCGCTCCCTTCAGGAAACGCCGGTCTTCCATGAAACGCGGGGAAAACCCGCGCTGATCCCGCATCTGCCGCTGGAAGTCGTCGTGCGCGACTTCCGGCTGAACATGACCATCTGCATCGCTTTGATGTGGCTGATCGCCGCCACGCTGGTGATGACCACCATGCTCAACGTCAGCTACCTCCATCGCTTCGTCGGATATTCCACCTATGACGCGCTGCTCGCCACCGGTTGCTGCGCACTCGCCCTGACGATTGCCACCTGGCCAGTCGGTCTTCTCGTCGACCGCTATGGTCCAGGCCCGGTTATCATGATCGGGAGTGTCATCCTTGCCGTCTCGGCCATGCTGTTTTACGGCTACGCGGACCGCTCCCGAATGCATCTGCTGTTGCTGAACAGCCTTCTCGGCGCCAGCGTCGGCGTCTGCGGCGCGGTGCCTTACGTGCTCGTCAATGCATTCCCCGCGCAGGTCCGGTATACGGGCGTATCGCTCTGTTACAATATTCCGCTCGCCGTCTTCGGTGGCCTGACACCGTTCGGGGTCAACTGGCTGATGCAGTACGAGCCGATGAGTTATGCCTATTATCTCGTGGTTCTGTGCTGTATCGCATTCCTGGCCGGATTGCATCTTTTTCTTTACGGACTGAAAGCGGAGATGCAGCAGGTCAGGAAGTAGTTCCGGCACCGGCGTCAGAATTGCGCGAAGCATATCCCCAGATTTCATCTGCCATACGGCGAGATATTCCTGAAATCATCGAAGCAATCTCCTTGACGATCACTGAGTGAGGTTCGCAGCCGACCGGCCGCGGCCCTCAATACAATCAGTCGAGAGAGGACAGTATGGATATCGCCAGAAAAACCGGACAACTTGGCTTGCTGATCGACAAGACCTCGCCAGAGGGCACGGCTATAACGTCGTGGGGTGAACAGGCACGCGTGCGTGCTTTCGTCCAGGGACATGCCGGGATCCATGGTCATTATGGATTTCAAGGCTCCGGCCGGGTTCGGACCGCCACGGCATGTGCATCGCAAGGATGACGAGATCTTTCTGGTCAAGCGGGGCCATATAGCGCTGTGGACCCCGCTGCATTGCGGAACTGCCGGACCCGGCGATCTCGTTGCCCTGCCTGCCGGGCTCGCTCATGCCTGGCGCGCATGCGACGAGGAGGCTGTCGAGATGGAGATCATCACCTCCCCCGGCGAGTTCGAAACCTTCTTCCATGATATCGTCGAGCGCGACCTCACTCTGCGGGATGTCGAGGAGCTGACCGACGTCGCCTCGATGGCGGGAATGGACATTCTCGGCCCGCCGCTGACGGCCGAGGAGGCCGACATCATTTTCAGCGCCGGCCGCGTCTACTGAGACACCCCTGATGCCAGAAGGATCAGCCCCGTATTCAACTGATAAGGGGCTGATCGAGCGGTCGCCGACATGCGGCTTTCGCCGGCACCTGGAGCTCCGTCATTTCGACGGTTCGATCAGCTTCATGACAGGAACGGTCGGCGTCTCCGAGGGGCCGAAGGGACCTGCCACTTCATGCCTGATGGGCGGCAGCGAGCGCAGATAGTCGGCGATCGCATAGGCGTCCTGCCTGGTCAGGTTGGCAAAGGCCCGCCACGGCATGATCGGCGACAATTCCCTGCCGTCCGGCGTGACACCCGTCTGGAGCGCTGCGACGATCTCATCCCGGCTCCAGTCTCCCAGCCCGGTCTCGCGGTCTGGCGTCAGGTTCGGCCCGACGAACGAGCCGAGCCCAGGAATGAAAAAGCCAACGTCCGAACCACCCAGGAAGCGCCCCATATCCGGCTTGCCCATGAAATATCCGGGGGTGTGACAATCGTTGCAGCCACCCAGATTGACCAGGTAGTGGCCCCGTTCGACGGAGCTGTCGGCAGCCGCCTGGCCGCCGAGACACAGGAGCGCGAAGGACGCCATGCCGACATTTCGGCACAAGGCGCTGGATTTCTGCAATTTCGGGCGAAAGGACATGAATGGTTCCTCGTGTTGATGACCATTCGGTGATACGGAGCGCGCGCTTGCCGATGATTACAATTTACCCGCTAGCTTGGTTGCAGATGAATTGCTTTTGTATCCGAGATACCTTCCAGGGCTGATCGAAAGGCAAATCCTTCAAATCGGCAGCATCCGAGCGAACGCAACCTATCCGTCGGCCACGCGACATTCTGCGGAGAATTGCCGAAGGATCGCGAAACAGGTCTAAAGGCCGGCGCAAAGGCTTCTGCATCCAGCGCGTCCGGTCAGCGATACCGACGGAGTGTCAGGAATGGCTATCGGAGGCGCAACTTACACGCTATAATGACAGGCTTGTTACCGTTAAGCGTTTGTTTCAGTTGTAGTCAAAATTCCCTGTTCCGTAACAGTTGCGCATGACACTGAGCCTAGCGGTTTCGCCTCGTTGCAGAGGAAATGACAAGGGCAAGATTTTGAAACACGTACTCATTGTGGACGACGACAACGCCATCCGCGGCTTGTTGACTGATTATCTGAGCCAATTTGCAATGCGGGTCACCGCGGTTGCCAGCAGCGTCGAAGTGACGCGCGTCATGTCGACGGAAACCGTCGACCTCGTCGTGGTCGACCTCAACCTTGGTCACGAGGATGGCCTGGAGATCGTTCGCGGCCTGGCGAGCAAATCGGATGCTCCGATCATCATCATCAGTGGCGACAGGCTCGATGAGGCCGACAAGGTGGTCGGGCTTGAACTCGGCGCCGTCGACTACATCACCAAGCCATTCGGAATGCGCGAATTCCTCGCGCGCGTACGCGCGGGCCTGCGCGACCGTCCCAAACGCGTCGTCGACAAGGACCGCAAGGCCTATCTGTTCAATGGCTGGAGGCTGAGCCTCAAGCACCGCAGGCTCGGGACCCCGGAGGGCGAGGAGATCAAGCTGACCGCCGGTGAATTCAATCTTCTGGTTGCCTTCCTGCGCTCCCCGAAGCAGGTGCTGAGCCGCGAGCAGCTGCTGTCGGCAAGCCGCGTTCACGACGAGGAGGTCTTCGACCGCAGCATCGACGTTCTCATTCTTCGCCTGCGACGAAAGCTTGAAACCGACTCGTCCAAGCCCGATCTGATCAAGACCGAACGTGGCGTCGGATATTTCTTCAATGCCGAAGTTGATGTCGAAGTGAATCGGCGAAACGGTACCCAGTAATGTCACTGCGCAGAACGGCCAGCATTTTTGCAATCATCTTCATGGCCGTATTCGCCCTGATGCTCAGCGTCCGTTTGACGACGGGACTGACGATCGTGCATGCCGACGAAAAGCTGCAGGACAAGATCACGCCGCTCGAGGACAGCCCTGAACTGGATCCCAGGAAACTCGACCTCGGCGGCAGGCTGTTTACCGACACGATCATGTCGAGCAAGGGCAAGCTTGCCTGCGCCACATGCCATGATCTGCAGACGAGCGGCACGATCGGCCTGAAGCGAACGATCGGATATGACGGCCGGGTACATCGTTTCAATGCGCCGACCATCTTCAACGTCGCCAATAACTACCGGCTCGGCTGGAGAGGCAACTTCACCTCGCTGACATTCCAGAACGAGCAGATCCTGCTCGACGCAAACATCATGGCAAACAGCTGGGACGGTCTCCTGAAGCGGCTGAGAACGTCGCCGAACTACAATCGGGACTTCCTTGCCATCTATGGGCAGGAGCCGAGCAAGGACAATGTTCTCGATGTTCTCACAACATTCCAGCGATCGCTCGCGACCACCGGTTCACGCTTCGACCAGTATCTGGAAGGTTCCCACGAGATTCTGTCCGCCACCGAAAAGCGGGGTTACCGGCTGTTTCAGGACTATGGCTGCATCTCCTGCCACCAGGGTTCGAACATAGGCGGCAACCTGTTTCAGAAGTTCGGCATCTTTTCCTCTCCACCGGGTGGAGATCCCGGCAATGACGGAAATCTCGGCCGCTTCACGACGACCCGCAACGACAAGGACCGGGGATATTTCCGCGTTCCGAGCCTGCGCAATGTCGCCGTGACCGCACCCTATTTCCACGACGGCCGCGCGGCCACGCTGGAGGAGGCAGTCAGGGTGATGGCTCAGACCCAGGTGGGGCAGGACATGCCGAAGGAGGATATCGACGCGATCGTGCAGTTCCTCGCTTCGCTCACGGGCAACTACAAGGGGCAGCCGCTCCAGACAAACCCTGCAAAGTCCGAGATGAGCCTTGAGGACTGAAAGCGGTCAGGCGGATGCCGCCAGACGATGCCGCCCCAGCGGAAGCATCATCGGCCTGCCCGAGGTTGGATCGGTGACGATCCGGCTGTCGAGCCCGAAAACCTCGCGAACATTGTCCTCGGTCAACACCTGTTCCGGCTCGCCCGCCTTGTGCACGCGGCCGTCCAGCAGGGTCACCAGGTAGTCCGCATAGCGGGCTGCGAGATTGAGGTCGTGCAGCACCATGACCACCGTCGTGCCGCGGGCATGATTGAGGTCGGTCAGGAGATCGAGCACCTCGATCTGGTGATTGATGTCCAGAAACGTGGTCGGCTCGTCGAGCAGCAGGATATCGGTCTGCTGAGCGAGCGCCATGGCGATCCACACCCTCTGGCGCTGACCGCCGGAAAGCTCGTCGACGGAACGTTCGGCGAGATCTGCGGTCTTGGTCGCATCGAGCGCCGCTTCGACGGCCTCCTCGTCCTGGCGCGTCCAGCGTGAAAACAGGCTCTGATGGGGGTGGCGGCCGCGGCTAACGAGATCGGCCACGGTAATGCCCTCCGGCGCGATCGGTGATTGCGGCAGAAGCCCCATCGTGCGGGCGAGCTCGCGCGGCGGCATGCGATGGATCGACTTGCCGTCGAGCAGCACTTCGCCATGCTTGGGCGACAGCAGCCGCGACATGGTGCGCAGAAGCGTGGACTTGCCGCAGGCATTGGCGCCGACGATCACGGTGATCCTGCCCTGCGGCACCTTGAGGTCGAGCGCCTGCAGGATGTCCGCATCGCCATAACCGGCCGATAGCTGTTTGATATCCAAGGAATGGCTGGTCATAGCGAACCTCCGGCCCGGTTGACCCTGATGATCAGGTAGATGAGATAGGGAGCACCCAGCGCGCCCGTGACGACGCCGACGGGATAACGGGTCGTGAGCAGAAACTGGCCGACATAATCGCCGGCCACGACGAGCACGGCCCCGACGAGCGCCGAGGGAATGAGAAGCGATCCCCTGTTGCCAACGAGGCGTGCCGCGATCGGGCCGGACAGGAAGGCGACGAAGGCGATAGGTCCGGTGATGGCGGTGGCGCAGGCGATCATGCCGACGGTCGAGATGATGACGATCACCCGGGTGGCCGATACCCTGACGCCGAGGGCCGCCGCCATGTCATCGCCGAGCCTCAGCGCTTCCAGATCCCGCGAGCGGCTGAGCAGAAGGCCGCCGAAGACCACGAGCGAGAGCAGCAGCGAAAGCGACTGGTCGAGCTGCGCGCCGTTGACGCTGCCCGTCAGCCAGCGCATCGCCTCCTGCAGCGTGTAGGCCGGGGCCTGCGAGAGGATATAGGCGACGACGCTTTCGAGCATGGCCGAGACGCCGATCCCGACCAGGATCAGCCGCGTGCCCGCCACGCCGTTGCGGAAGGACAGGCCGTAGACCAGAACCGAGACGCCGAGGCCGGAGACCACCGCCATCACGGAAACGACCGGCCCCTTCAACGACAGGACGACGATGGCAAACACCGCGGCTGCACTGGCGCCAGAGCTGATGCCGATAATATCAGGGCTCGCCAGCGGATTGCGCAACATGATCTGGAAAGCCACACCGCCGAGCCCGAAGCTAAGCCCTGCAAGAATGGAGAGGATGACACGCGGCAGCCGTAGGGTTCCGACGGTGAAGCTCGCGCCCGGCACGTCATACCCGAGCAGCACGCGGATCACGTCGCCCGGCGGCGTGAAGGACTGGCCGAGCGACAGGGTCAGCGCGAAGACGCCGACGACGAGAAGCGCCAATATCGCGATCGCCAGCCTGTAGCCGCGCTGGCGGCGGCGGCGGTCGGTGACAATCCGGTCGAGGGTGGAGGATGGCATGGTCACAGTTCGCGCACCCTCTGTCGCCTGACGATCCAGATGAAGAACGGGGCACCGACAAGTGCCGTGACGATGCCGACATCAAGTTCGGCCGGCCTTGCGGCAATACGCCCGACAACGTCGGCGGCGAGCAGAAGACAGGCGCCGCCGAGTGCCGAAAACGGCAGCAGCCAACGATGATCGACACCGACGAGCAGGCGGCAGACATGCGGCACGACGAGGCCGAGGAAACCGATCGGGCCGCAGACGGCCGTTGTCGCGCCGCAGAGCAGGATGGCGCCGAGCGAGGCTGTCGCACGCGCGAAGGCAACACGTTCGCCGAGCCCGGCTGCGAGATCATCCCCTAGCGCAAGCGAATTCAGCTTGCGGGCCGACAGGAGGCTGATGAGAAATCCGACAGCCAGGAAAGGCAGGACCGGAACGATGCGCTCGAACGTCGCGCCGCCGATTCCGCCGATCTGCCAGGAACGGATGCCGCCGGCAATGTCGGCGCGCGGCAATACCACGGCAATGACCATGGAGGAGAAGGCGACCGAGGTCGCGGCACCCGCAAGGGCGAGTTTCAGGGGCGTGGCCCCTCCCCGCCCAAGCGAACCGATCGTGTAGACGAAGACGGCGGCGAGGCCCGCGCCGGCAATCGCGGTCCAGATATAGGCCTCGGCGGAGGTCATGCCGTACCACGCCACACCGACGACGACGGCGAGCGACGCCCCCATGTTGACGCCTAAAATGCCGGGATCGGCAAGTGGGTTGCGCGTCACGCCCTGCATGATGGCGCCGGCAAGCCCGAGTGCGGCACCGGCAAGCAGGCCGAGCACGGTGCGCGGAATGCGCAGCGCCACCGCTGCCTGGCCGATGCTGTCGACATGGCCTTGGAGTGCCGCGCCGATATCGCCCCAGGCCACGTCCCGCGTGCCTATGGTCACCGAGGCGAAGCACAGGAGCGCGAGCAATGCGATCATCCCGAGCAGCCACAGGCTGCGGGTGCGGTTCGACCGATTGCGCGTGTCCGCCCGGGAAGCAGCCCGGCGGCTCCTCCGCTTCGGCGATGTCATGCTGCTGGATGTCATTGGGCCTTCTTGACGGCGTCGGCCAGTACCGCGACGTAGTCCTTCAGCACCCACGGGATGGAAAGCGGCGTCGGGTTGGCGGCCGTGCCGAGCGTGCCGCCCGGCAGGGTGACGAGCGCCCCGCGCTGCACCGCCGGCATTCTCGACGTCAGCGGGTTGGCCAACAGGGCATGAAGCAGCTTCTCGTTGCCATAGGTGACGACGATGTCGACATCGTCAAAGTCATCGATGCGTTCGGCGCTGACGGAACCCGCGAACTTGCCGGGCTGGGACGCCTGCAGCACACTTTTGGGGGAGTTCAGGCCGAGATCGGCGAAATATTTCACCCGGGTGTCGTTGGTCGTATAGAAATTGATCGTGCTCAGGTCCGACGCGTTGAGATGGGTGATGAACATCGCCGACTTGCCGCGCAGTTCGGGATGCCCGGCAATCGTCTGGGCAATCTCCGCCTCCAGCTTGTCGATCAGCGCGTCACCTTCGGCCGGCATGCCAAGGCCGAGGCTGTTCATCTTGATCATCGTGCGCCAGTCGGTCGACCAGGGCGCCTCGGGATAGGCGACGACCGGAGCGATCTGGCTGAGCGTCTCGTAGTCCTGCTTGCTGATGCCGGAATAGGCGGCAAGGATGACATCGGGACGGGCAGCTGCCATCGCCTCGAAATCGACGCCGTCGCCTTCGTCGAAGAGCGTCGGTGTTTCGGCATTCAGCTCCGTCAGCCGCTGCTTGACCCAAGGCAGGATCCCGTCACCGTCCTCGTCGCCGAAATTGGCTCTGGCGAAACCGACCGGAACGATGCCCAGCGCCAGCGGAACCTCGTAATTCGCCCAGTCGACGGTTGCCACGCGCACCGGCTTCTTCTCGATCACCGTCGTGCCGAAGGCGTGCTTGATGGTGATCGGATAGGTGACCCCTTCCTCTGCCCTGGCAAATCCAGCCGAAGCGAAGAGAACGAAAAGGAAAACAGCGCGCAGAACAGCGCGAAACGATGAAAACATGGCGAAGCCTCCGCCTGGCATGACGATAAGTGGACTTCCACTTTCAGGTTAATTCCAATCCGTCAACCGCCGCACCGATAGCGGCCGGAAAGTTTCGTTATCTTTCCGTTGAATCCTACAAAACTCCGAAAAGTTACAATACTGGATAAATCTGGTCAGGTTATTGGCCACATTGGGGACACAAATATGAAGCGGTTCGGTTCAACCGGCTCGAGAGATATCTCGATTGCTCGGCCGGTTCGGACGCATGCCATGTTTCTCCCCGCCAGATATCGGTTGCGGCGCTTGCCTCCCAAGAGCTCCGCGGTCGTCGGATCAACGTTGGAAGATGAACATGGACATGGAAACTACAGGCGGAACCTCGAGACGATCCCACAAGCGCTACCGGAAAGCGATTCTTCTCGGCTGCACCGCGCTCGTCGCGCTTGCTCCCCGCTTTGCAGTCGGCCAGGACGCCGAAGCCACCAGCTCGGATACGACGCTCGCGCCGATCGTCATCCAGGGTACCGGCAATGTCCTCGATACCAGCAACGATTCCAACTCGATCGTGGCAACGCAGACCACCATTGGCAGCGGCATCCCGACCGACATTCTCGTGACGCCGGCATCCATTTCCATCATCACGGCCAAGGAAATCCAGGATCGCGCCGCTCAGAACCTCGAGCAGATTCTCCAGTACACGCCCAGCGTGGCGACCGACATCTATGGTACGGATGATCGTTTCGACTATGTGCGTATCCGCGGCTTCAATGCCTACACCTATCGGGACGGCTTGACGATCGGCGACCCCTTCGGCGGCATTCGCGAAGAGCCTTATGCCTACGAGCGCGTCGAAGTGCTGAAGGGCGCCAATTCGACGATATTCGGCGTGGCAGACCCGGGCGGCTCGATCAACTACGTTTCGAAGCGCCCGAAGAGCGAGCGCTTCGGTGAAGCCTACGTGACCGGCGGTTCCTTCAGCCACAAGGAAGCGGGCTTCGATTTCGGCGACAATATCACCGAGGACGATACGCTCTCCTACCGCCTGACCGGCAAGGTCCGCGATGCCGACACCGAATACGACTACGGTCAGGACAACGAGAAGTTCTTCATGGGCGGCCTCACCTGGCGCCCGACCGACGTCACCAGCCTGACGATAACCTACGATCACCTCAACAAGGACGGCTCGCCTGGCGCCGGTGGCCATCCCGTCAACCGCAATCTGGACCGGGAACTGTTTCTCGGCGAGCCGGACTACAATTACGACGACACGAACAGAAACACGGTCAGCGTGATGTTTGACCATGATTTCGGCAATGGCCTGAGCTTCGGATCAAACGCGCGCTACAGCAAGTCGAATACCGGCTTCGGTTATGCCTATATCTCCGGAGATTCGGATACGAGCGACACCCTCGCCGACCGCGATTACTATGGAACCAGGGCCTCGGAAGAGCGGTTCATCATCAACGGTCACCTGAAGTATGATTTCAGCACTGACCATGTCGACAGCACAAGCCTGATCGGTGGCGAATACAGCAAAACCGATTCACGCAACCTCACCTACTTCATGGACGCGCCGGAAATTGATTGGGTGAACCCGGTCTATTCCGGTGCGCCGGTTTACGCCGGCCCATCCGCGGATGAGCATGTGAAGCAGAACACCAAGGCGATCTACGCCCAGCAGAACCTGACATTCGATGATAAGCTGACGGTCTCGCTTGGGATCCGCAACGATTGGATGGACGTTTCCAGCGTGGAAACGAGCTCGTGGCTCGGCCCAGTCGTCACCGCATCAACTGAAGCGGATTTGAGCGAGTTCACCAAGCGCATCGGCGTTTCCTACAAGATCACCGATGAAATCGCGCCCTATGCCAGCTATGCCGAATCCGTCGCTCCTCCGTCGAGCGGCACCAACCCGGAGCGTGGCAGGCAGTATGAAATCGGCGTGAAATATCAGCCGGAGGCGTTTCCGGCCCTGTTCACGGCATCGGTGTTCGATCTGACCAAGACCGACATTACCGCGAGGAACCCGAACCCACCGTTCACCGAAACCACCAAGGGTGAAGTCCGTGTTCGCGGTTTCGAGCTGGAAGCCAAGGCGGAAATCACGAACAATATCAGCCTAACAGCAGCCTATTCATATCTCGATGCAGAGATCACCGAAAATGCAGGCGTGAACGAAGGCAACCAGCCAGAGCGCGTGCCTGCCCATCAGGCATCCGCCTGGGTCAGCTACACCGTGCCTTCCCAAGGCTTCCTGGGTGACATGACCTTCGGTGTCGGCGGACGCTACATGAGCTCGTACTACTTCGACGATGCGAACACGCAATCGTCAGATTCCAGCGTGATCTTCGACGCGTCCTTCAGCTACAAGATCCGCGAGAACACCACGTTCCAGCTGAATGCCACCAACCTCTTCGACGAAAAGCACGTCGCGCAGGGTGGCTTCGGATCGGACTACTACAACCCCGGCCGGGCGATCTACGCAACGCTTCGCCAGACCTGGTAAACAAGATCAAGGCCCGCTCGGCATATCGAGCGGGCCATTTTTCTATGGGAAATAAAGGGTTGCGAGGACGGGGCGCTCGACCGCCTTAACCAGCTCACTCGGCGATCTGCATCCGCCGCCACGCGGCTGGCGTATCTCCGACGACCTGCCTGAAAGCCTTGGTCAGGTGCGCCTGATCGGTAAAGCCGAGCTGCACCGCGATCTCTGCGACGGAGAGATCCCGTTCAAGCAGAAGTTTCTGCGCTAGGTCGATGCGCTTGGCCAGCTGCCATTGCAGCGGGCTCTTGCCCGTGGTCTGCTTGAAGACATTGGCAAACCAGCTTTCCGAAAGCCCTACCGTCTTCGCCATTTCCGCGATCGTGAGCTTGTAGTCGCCGCAGGCGTCGACACGGGACAGGAGCTTGTTCATCTGCGCCTGGGTCAGCCTGCCGTTATGGGGCTTGTCATCGCTGCTCGGAATATTGAGCAGGCCCGCGACGATGCTGCCGGCCAGGCTCTCCGCATAGACCTCATGACGGGACGGCGCCGCGATTTCGTCCGCCAGCAGGCCCGCAAGCGTCTCGATCGGGCCGATATCCTGGATCTCGACCGGACGTCGCAGGGCCGTTAGCGCCGCGGAACGCCCGACCGAAGGCGAAAGGAACCGCAGCAGCCGATCCTTGTGCATGTGAAGATTGAGATGCGAGAAACGATGCAGGGATCGGCTGGTCGTCCACATCGGCATGCCCGCCGGGATGTAGATGGCACGCGTCATGGGACGGTAATTGCGGGAGAATTCGCCGTTTTCGTTGGAGATCCGCACGCGCGACGACACATCGTTGAAGAAGATCATGATGCGCGGGTCTTCGGCGAGATAATAGCCCCTGGCGCCGGGCTGGCTTTCCGCCTGCCAGTGGACGGTCACGAGCCCGTCGAAGCAACGCCATTTGGGCGGAGCAACGACCTGGATGCCCTCCGTGCTCCATTCCATGGAATGCCAATAGCTCAATTCATCATCTACCCGCGGTCGCGACACGATCTCGGCCCCGACGAGTTCGCTCAGGTGAGCCGGCGGGGCGGTTGATGGCCAGCTGTCGATGCGGCGCATGCTGGCCCGCCATCGACACGGTCATAATATGACGACAATTATCATCTTTCCCGTAGGCCGCAAGCCGCAAGCACGGCCACAGACGGGCGATCGGCTTGCGGATGTTGCAGTTCGGCAAGTCTTTTGCGCAGGGAAACTACCTCAGGCTGCCATCTGCCGACCGGTCTCGCCGCGCGCGAAAGGTGCGAAGGCGTGGCGGATGCGGATCACCGTCTCGGGTTCGGCAGGCACCAGCGGCAGGCGCACATCCGCCGGGCACTGATGAATGAAGGAAGCCGCCTCCTTGAGCGCGGCAACGTCATCCCGCCCCAAAGCCGCAACGGCGCCGGACACGGCCGCGCCGAAGGAACCGACGCTTTCAAAGCTGCCGCCCAGGCTCACCATGGTCTGGACCGGCGACGGGATGACATTGGCGATGGGGGAGATCGCCCCATGGCCGCCAAGCGCAAGGAACTGCGGCAGACGGGCGTCGTCGCGCGTCAGGTGCTGGAAGCGGGTTTCGAGCGCGGATGACAGGCCGGCGAAATAGGCCAGGCGATCCGCTCCATGACAGACCCCGGCGATGGCATGGCGGTCGGAAAGCGCCTCCAGCAATGCCGGGCCGAAATCCTTCGCGGTGCGGCCCGGATCGTCGTCGATCAGGATCGGCAGGCCGACCGCGGCCGCCAGCTGGTGGAAATGGCCGACCACACCGGCAAGTGTCGGCTTGGAATAATAGGGAACCGTGACGAGCAGCGCATCGGCTCCGAGCGCTTCCGCGCGGCGGGACCGCTCGATCGTCGTCTTCGTACAATTCGTGCCGGTCGCGGCAATGACGCTGAGATGCGGCCGGGCACGGACGACACAGGCACGCAAAAGCGCGTCGCGCTCATCACCGGTCAGAACCTGCCCCTCACCGATCGCATCACCGACGATGATGCCATCCATGCCTGCGATGATCTGCCTGTCGACGGCCGATGCCAATGCCTCGAGATCCAGGCCAGTTTCGGAAAACGGCGTCAGCAGCGGAGTAAAGGCCTGGCGGGCGGCGCGATGGAACGGTGTCATGTCACTTGCTCCTGTTTGACATGCACAAGTTGATCCGTTCGGCATAGGAATTCGATGGGTGTGAGGAGACTATGACATCAAAGTCTTATAAGCATCCATTTGCCTTGGCCGCGGCAGTGCACCATATTGCGCGGCAACACACCGTCTTGGCCTTGCGCCTGGAGATCTTATGACTGCTACGCATGCCGCCGCTCCGGATAGCCAATCGGAGACCCGCAAGTTCCTCGGATTGCTGATCGGATCGGTGGGGGTCGTATACGGCGACATCGGGACCAGTCCGCTTTATGCCTTTCGCGAATCCCTGCGACCCTTCGCCGCCAACGGCGTGCAGCCGGAACATGTTATCGGCCTGATCTCGCTGATGGTCTGGACGCTGACCATCATCGTCACCTTCAAATACGTGCTTTTCCTGTTGCGCGCCGACAATGACGGCGAAGGCGGGACGCTGTCGCTTCTGGCGCTCCTGATGAAAAAGACCGGCAGCTACATGCCGGTCTTGTTCTTTGCCGGCCTGATCGGCTCGGCGCTCTTCATCGGCGATGCGATGATCACGCCTGCGCTGTCGGTCATGTCGGCGCTCGAAGGCATGAAGCTGGTGACGCCCGCCTTCTCCGACTACGTCCTGCCGATCTCGGCCGCGATCATGGTCGGCCTGTTCATGGTGCAATCGAAGGGAACCGAGGCCGTTGCCAAATTCTTCGGCCCGATCACCGTCGTCTGGTTCCTGGCCATGGCCTGGGGCGGGCTCATCCATATCGGCGACGACTGGACGATTTTGGAAGCGCTCAATCCCGTCAACGCGCTCTGGTTCATCACCCATGCCGGCTGGGCCGGCCTGATCGTGCTCGGCGCCGTCTTCCTGACCGTGACAGGCGCGGAAGCGCTTTATGCCGACCTCGGCCATTTCGGCCGCAAGCCGATCAGCTGGGCCTGGTTTATTCTCGTGTTTCCGGCGCTGGCGCTCAACTATCTCGGCCAGGGCGCCCTGGTGCTGACCGACCCGTCGAAGATCGAAAACCCCTTCTATCTGCTCTATCCGGAATGGGCGCTCCTGCCCATGGTGATCCTCGCGACCATGGCGACGATCATCGCCAGCCAGGCGGTCATCACCGGCGCCTTCTCGCTGGCGCGCCAGGCCGTCCATCTCGGCTTCCTGCCGCGTCTTGCGATCAAGTTCACCTCGGAGACGAATACCGGGCAGATCTACGTGCCGGCGGTCAACATGTTGCTCTTCCTTGGCGTCATCGTGCTGATCTTCGCCTTTGGCGATTCAGAATCGCTCGCCACCGCCTACGGCATCTCGGTTACCGGCGCGATGGTGGTGACGACGCTGATGTCGTTCCAGTTCCTGCGCGCCGTCTGGGGTTACAAGGCAATCACCGCCGCCATCCTTCTCGGACCGCTCTTCGTCATCGAGGCCGTGTTCCTTTCCGCGAACCTGCTCAAGATCCATGATGGCGGCTGGGTGCCGGTCATGCTGGCGCTGGTCATCATGCTGACCATGTGGACCTGGACCAAGGGATCGAAATATCTCAAGGAAAAGACGGCCAAGAACGACATTCCGCTGGAGACGTTCATCACCTCGATCGAAAGCTCGATCGACCGAGAATCGAGCAGTGCCCCGGTGACCGTCCCGGGCACGGCGATCTTCCTCACCAGCGTTCCCGACCGCACCCCGGCCGTTCTTCTGCACAACCTCAAGCACAACCACGTCCTGCACGAGCAGAACGTCATCCTCACCATCTGGACGCAGGACAAGCCCTACGTGCCGCTCGAGGAGCGGGTCGAGATGACGAGGCTTTCGAAGCGCTTCATCCGCCTCGACATCACGTTCGGCTTCATGGACGACCCGAACGTGGCCAAGGCGCTGACCGTCTGCAAGAAGAAGGGTTTCAAGTTCGAGATCATGCAGACCTCGTTCTATCTCGGGCGGCGCAACCTGATCGAGACGCCGAATACCGGCCTGCCCCGCTGGCAGGAAAAGCTGTATATTGCGCTTGCCGATTTCGGCATTGATCCATCCGCCTATTTCAAGCTGCCGCCGAACCGCGTCGTCGAACTCGGCGAACAGGTGGCGATCTAGGATCGGAGACGAGACCCCATGACCGTCATTGCTTCCTATGTTTACAGCAAGGGAAAGCGGGGGCGCGCGCTAGCGATCGAAGAGCAGTGTCCGGCGCTATCCGGCGACGAATTTGTCTGGATCGGCCTGCACGAGCCGACCGACGACCAGCTGAAGATCCTGGCAAAGACCTATGGGCTGCATGAACTGGCGGTCGAGGATGCGCTGCATGCCCACCAGATCCCCAAGGTCGAGGTCTATGGCGAGCAGCTTTTCGTCGTGGCCAAGACCGCGCATCTGGAAGGCGACAAGATCTGCTACGGAGAGACCGCGATCTTCGTCGGGCGCCACCACATCATCACGGTGCGCCATGGTTCGATGCGCACCCACAGCGGTGTCCGTTCGCAGCTCGAGGCCTCGCCTCGCCTTCTGGCGCAGGGGCCGGATTACGTTCTGCACGGCATTCTCGACTTTATCGTCGATGGCTATCTGCCGACCGTCCAGACGATCGAGGACCGGGTTCTGGAAATGGAGCAGAAGATGCTCGCCAATTTCCTCGAACGCGACCAGATCCGCCGGCTTTTCCGCCTGCGGCGGCAGCTGATCCTCTTCGGCCGAATTCTCGGCCCCATGTCGGAACTTGTCGGCAAGCTGGTCAATCTCGACCTCCCCTGCATCGACAAGCATGCCAAACCCTATTTCCGCGATGTTTTCGATCACATTCGCAGGGTGGAAAGCATGGTCGGAGGGCTTCGCGAAGTCATGACCTCGGTCTTCGAAGCCTCCAACCTTCTTGAACAGCAGCGGCAGGGCGTCATGACCCGGCAGCTTGCTTCATGGGCGGCGATCCTTGCCGTGCCGACGGCGGTGGCCGGCATATACGGGATGAATTTCGAGCATATGCCGGAGCTCAAGACCGAGTACGGCTATTATGTCGTACTCGCTGTGATCGTCACGTTCTGCGGCATTCTCTACTATCGCTTCAAGAAGACCGGCTGGCTCTGACGCTCTGATTTCACGCAAAAACGGTTTCCGGTTTTGCCGGAATTGCTCTAGCCATGCAGCAGTTCGACTGCGCAGATGACCACCAGGACGGCGGTCATAAGCGCGAGGATCAGATTGGATCCGCACCATCTTTCAGGTGCGCCGCGCAACTTCCTGCCGTGCGGCTCGGATGCAAGATTGCCCTGTTTTCGAAGGGCCTGACGAATACTCATGATAGTGCTCCAACTCAGGACGATATCGTCCTTTGACCCTATATATGGGGTCGTTTCGCATAGGATTTCGAGGGCGAAGACCGCCCTGAGATATTAAGATTTCGTAGGGATTCTTGCCCGGAATGCCAGGCCTAGAGCCCGGCGAGAACGGTAAGCGCATAGGCTAGCGCGAGGACCGCCAGCAGCACGGCGGCCACGCCGAGAACGGCATCCGCCGCCCAAGAATGAGGGCGCCCGAGAAAGGGCGTCCTGCCGCGGGGATAGACATATCCCCTCAGGTACCGGATCGGGTGGGACATGGCTTCAGCCTCACGCTCTTCCGGCGACCCTGCTGGTCGCGCTGAGCCTGCGGCCATCGAACACCTCGCCGAATTTTACGACGACATGTTCCGGCAGGCACCAGACGGCGCCCGGCGTGTGATCGCTTTCGAACATGGCGAAATGGACGGCCGAGGCGCGATCGGTGAACAATCCGCCGACCTTGCCGAGCGTGTCGGTGACGATCCAGCGGCCACTGACATCACGGCCCACGGTGAAGCGGATGCCCGTCGAGGGAGGTTCCCGATCCGTCATTGCAAACTTGCCCATCGTGATCTCTCCTTAACCGACCATGATTGCCAGTGCGGCGACCGCCGCAAACGCGATGCCCATGACGGCCACGAGCCGGACGAACATGGCGAAGCCCTCGGCCGGGCGGTTCGCGCCCACGGGGTCTGTAGAATGATTGGATTTTGCATGACTGGGCTGGGCCAGGCGGCGACGCTGCGCGCTGGCTTCCGTGAGGTGCAGGAAGTACATGCCTCCCAAACGACCATACATGGTTCTACTCCTTCTGAAGGATGGCCTCGCCGTAGGGGCGAAGCCGGACATCAAACGAGATGTCTGATCAGAAGGTAGCGGGAGGTTCATAGGCTTTCGATTGGACGGCGAAGCCTAAGAAATAGGGAAGTCATGTGGGTTCGGCGGGCGCTGCACCCGCCGAACGGTCGGCCACCGAGTTCAGGCGAGCGGGCGACGGCAAGATCCGTCGCGTCGATTTCCGGTCGCTTGCCGCCGACGACGTCGCTAATGACCCTGGCCGAGCCGCAACTCATCGTCCAGCCGAGCGTGCCGTGGCCGGTATTGAGGAAGAGACCACCGACATTGGTGGCGCCGATCACCGGCGTGCCGTCCGGCGTCATTGGCCGCAGGCCGGACCAGAAATTCGCCTTGGCTACATCGCCGCCCGGGAAGAGATCGGTGACCGAATGCTCCAGCGTGGCGCGGCGCTTCTGGCCGAGATCGTTGGTATAGCCGGAGATTTCCGCCATGCCACCGACCCGGATGCGGTCGCCGAGGCGGGTGATGGCGATCTTGTAGGTCTCGTCCATGACGGTCGATTCCGGCGCGCGCGAAGCATCGGTGATCGGGATCGTCAGAGAATAACCCTTGACCGGATAGACCGGCAGGGAAATGCCGAGCGGCTTCAGAAGCAGCGGCGAATAGCTGCCGAGCGCGACCACGACCGCATCGGCGCGAAGGCTCTCGCGGTCGGTGACGACACCGCGGACTTTGCCCGCCTGGACATCAAGCGCCTTGATATGGGTGCCGTAGGAGAAGGTGACGCCCAGCTCCTTCGCCTTCAGCGCCAGCGCATTGGTGAACTTGAAGCAGTCGCCCGTTTCATCCTTCGGCGTCAGCAGCCCGCCGACGATCTTTTCTCGCACATGCTTCAGCGCCGGCTCGACGCGGATGCAGCCTTCCGGATCGAGCACTTCATAAGGAATGCCGTCCGCCGCCAGCGCCTTGACGTCCTTGGCCGAGGCTTCGAGCTGCTGCTGCGTGCGGAAGAGCTGCAGCGTGCCCTGCATCCGCTCGTCATAGGCTATACCGGTTTCCTGGCGGAGTTCGGCCAGCGCGATACGGCTGTAATCGGCGAGACGCAGCATGCGGCTCTTGTTGATCGCATAGCGTTCCGACGTGCAGTTGGAGAGCATCTTGACCATCCAGGAGAGCATCGCCGCATCCAGCTTCGGGCGCAGGATCAGCGGCGCGTGCTCCATGAAGATCCATTTGAGCGCCTTCATCGGGATGCCGGGGGCGGCCCAGGGCGAGCAGTAGCCGAAGGAGACCTCGCCGGCGTTGGCGAAGCTCGTCTCCAGCGCCGGGCCGGCCTGGCGGTCGATGACCGTCACCTCATGGCCGGCCTTGGCCAGCTGGTAGGCCGTGGTGACGCCGATGACGCCGGCTCCCAATACGATGACTTTCATGATGTTCCCGCTTCTTTTGTTCTGCTGATCATAGATATTGACGATGGTAACGCCAGCCGAGGCTGGTCAGGATCTCATAGGCGATCGTGCCTGCGTCAGCCGCCAGATCCTCGATCGACTGATGCGGGCCGATGACTTCGACGAGGCTGCCGAGCGACAACGTGCCTTCCGGCAGCGCGCTGACATCCACCGTCATGCTGTCCATCGAAACGCGGCCGACGATCGGCAGGCGGAAATCGCCGAAATAGACGGCGCCGCGATCACCGAGGCAGCGTGGGAGGCCGTCGGCATAACCGGCGGCGAGCGTTGCAAGCCGCATCTCCTTCGTCGCGATATAGGCGCCGCCGTAACCGATCCTGGAGCCTGCCGGAACCGTGCGGGTCTGGGCGACCGCAACCTTGAGCTCGACCACCGGCTCCATCGGATTTTCCGGCAGCCCTGTCGGATTGCCGCCATAGAGTGCGATGCCGGGCCTAGCCAGCGCAGAGTGATAGCCCGTCCCGAGAAAGACACCGCCCGAATTGGCGAAGCAAGGCAGAAACTCGGAAAATTTCTCGCTGAGCGCCGCAAAGGCTGCCAGCTGGTCGGCATTCTGCACGCTCTCCGGCTCGTCGGCCGATGCCAGATGGCTCATGACGAAACGGATATCGACGGCAGCTGAATACCGGTCGAGATCGGCCGCGATACGGTCGGCTTCTCCAGTCGTCAGACCGAAGCGCGACATGCCGGTATCGAACTGCAGGACGCAGGGCAGTCGGCGCCCCTGATCCAGCGCCACCGCCGTCCAGCGGTCCAGCTGTTCGAGACAGTTGATGATGGGGATGATGCCGGCGGCCGCGCATTCGAGTTCGCTGCCCGGCTGCAGGCCGTTCAGCACATAGAGACGGGCGTCATCGGCCAAGGCCGGGCGCAGGCGGATGGCCTCACCGAACTGGGCGACGAAGAAGTCGCGACAGCCTGCGCCGTAAAGCGTGCTGGAGACCGGCTCGGCGCCGAGCCCATAGGCATCTGCCTTGACGACGGCGGCAGTTCTTGCCGGCGCCAGCATGTCGGCGAGCTTCTGATAATTGCGGCGAATGGCCGACAGATTGATCGTCAGATAGCCCGATGCGCCAAGCGCCAGCGGAGCACCCCTGCCCTTGAACAGATCCGCATTCATAACGATCCCCTTTTTTTGGAGAACGGTATTGAAATTATCTCAGAATTTCCTGCCGATCATTGATCGTTTATGCGACAGGATTACAATCATCACAACATTGTTCGAAAATTTGGAATTTTCTCCATGCTAGCTCTGGATGCAATCGATCGCAACCTCCTCAGGCTTCTGAGACTCAATGCGCGGGCGACAAATGCCGCGCTCGCGGCCGAGGTCGGGCTGTCGCCTTCAGCTTGCCTCAGGCGCATCAAGCTGATGGAGGATGCGGGCGTCATCCGTGGCTATACGGCCATCGTCGACAATGGCGAAGGGCAGAACACGATCGCAGTCATCATCAACATCACGCTGGAACGACAGACGGAGGATTACCTCAACCGCTTCGAGGCAGCAGTCCGCCGTTACCCTGAAATTCGCGAATGTTTCCTGATGACAGGAGGCTCGGACTACCTGTTGCGCGTCGAGGTGGCCAATGCCGGCGAGTTCGAGCGCATCCACAAGACCATCCTCTCCGCCCTGCCTGGCGTGCTGCGCATCCATTCCAGCTTTTCCATCCGCAACGTGCTGGTCACGCGCTTGAAATAACGCGCAAACCGGTTGAAAGCAGCCCGTTAGCGGATATGGTCGGTGTGGCACGAAGTGGCCCGCATTCGCCCAAAAACCTGGAGTCCGCATGACCCTCGACACCGCTCGCCTGTCCTATTCAGACCTCGTCGCCCTGCTCGAACGCATCTTCACCAGGAACGGCGTGTCGGACCATAATGCGAAAATCCTGGCGGAGAATTGCGCGAGCTGCGAACGCGACGGATCGCTGAGCCACGGCATCTTTCGCATGGCGGGCTATGTGTCTTCGCTGAATAGCGGCTGGGTCGACGGCAAGGCAATTCCCGAGGTCGAGGATGTCGGACCGGCCTTCGTTCGCGTCGATGCCAAGGGGGGCTTCACGCAGCCGGCGATGCTGGCCGCGCGGCCGCTGCTGATCGAGAAGGTGAGAGAGAACGGCGTCGCCGTGCTGGCCATCCGCCGTTCCCACCATTTCAGCGCGCTCTGGCCGGATGTCGAGCCGTTTGCGGAAGAAGGTCTTGTTGCGCTGAGCGTCGTCAACAGCATGGCTTGCGTCGTGCCCCACGGCGGCAAGAAGGCGGTATTCGGCACCAATCCGGTCGCCTTTGCCTCGCCGCGCGCGGGTGCTGCCCCCTTCGTCTTCGACCAGGCGTCTTCCGCCATCGCCCATGGCGACGTGCAGATCGCGGCACGTGCTGGCCATGATCTGAAGCCCGGCATGGGCGTCGACCGCGATGGCCAGCCGACCAATGACCCGAAGGAAATTCTGGGTGGCGGCGCGCTTCTGCCCTTCGGCGGCCACAAGGGCAATTCGATCGCGCTGATGGTGGAGATACTCAGTGCGGCGCTGACCGGCGGCTATTTCTCCGGCGAGTTCGACTGGAGCGGCCACAAAGGCGCGCAGACGCCGTTTACCGGCCAGTTCTTCATCCTCATCGATCCGGCGCGCGGAGGAAACGACGTGTTTGCCGAACGCGTCGCCGGCATTTGCGATCTGGTGCTGGAAGCCGGCCAGGAACGCCTGCCCGGCGACCGTCGCCATGTGACCCGCGCCAAGGCGGAAAAGGACGGCATTCCGCTCTCGGCGGAAAACTACGACAAGCTGAAGGCGCTGGCCGAAGCCTGATCGATCGATTTCGGGAGAAGCCGTGATGCGCACGTCAAAAATCATCCATGTCGTCAGCTGCCATGCGGAAGGCGAGGTCGGCGATGTCATCGTCGGCGGTGTCGTCCCTCCCCCGGGCGACACGATCTGGGAACAGTCGCGCTTCATCGCCAAGGACGAGACGCTGCGCAATTTCGTGCTGAACGAGCCGCGCGGCGGCGTCTTCCGTCACGTCAACCTGCTGGTGCCGCCGAAGGACCCGCGGGCGCAGATGGGCTGGATCATCATGGAACCGGCCGACACGCCGCCCATGTCCGGTTCCAACTCGATCTGCGTCTCCACCGTGCTGCTCGACAGCGGCATCATCCCGATGACCGAACCGGTGACGAAGATGGTGCTGGAGGCACCGGGCGGGCTGGTGGATGTCACCGCCGAATGCCGCAACGGCAAGGCCGAGCGGATCACGGTGCGCAATGTGCCCTCCTTCGCCGACAAGCTCGGTGTGTCGCTGGAGGTTGCCGGGCTCGGGACGCTGACGGTGGACACCGCCTATGGCGGCGACAGTTTCGTCATCGTCGATGCGAAAGCACTCGGTTTCGAGGTGAAGCCGGACGAGGCCCGCGAGATCGCGGAAGCGGGCGTGAAGATCACCAATGCGGCCAATGAGCAGCTCGGTTTTACCCATCCGGAAAATGCCGGCTGGGACCACATTTCCTTCTGCCAGATCGCCGCTCCCCTCACCCGCGAGAACGGCGTTTTGAGCGGCGCCAACGCCGTCGTCATCCAGCCCGGCAAAATCGACCGCTCACCGACCGGAACCGGCTGCTCCGCGCGAATGGCGGTGCTGCATGCCCGGGGCGAGATGGCGGTCGGCGAGACCTATATCGGCCGCTCGATCATCGGCTCGGAATTCCGCTGCAGCATCGATGCGGTGACGAAGATCGGCGAACGGGATGCGATCTATCCGCTGATTTCCGGCCGCGCCTGGATTACCGGCACGCATCAACTGATGCTCGACCCGTCCGATCCGTGGCCGGGCGGCTATCGCCTGTCGGACACTTGGCCGAAGATCGGCGGCTGAGGCCTTAGCCGAACCGCTGTGGCAAGAATGGCACCAGTTCGATCGATGGCGTCTGGCCGGTCAGAATATCGGCGACGAGCCGTGCCGTTCCGGCCGATTGCGTGAGGCCGAGATGACCATGCCCGAAGGCGTAAATGACGCTCGCCGTCGCCTCGGACCTGCCGATCGCCGGCAGGCTGTCGGGCAGTGACGGGCGAAAGCCCATCCACTGCGTACCGCCATGCGGCTTCAGGCCCGGCAGAAAATCCTGCGCCTTCTTCAGCATCGCATCCGAGCGGGTGAAATTCGGCGGCAGTTTGAGACCGCCGAGTTCGACCGCGCCGCCGACGCGGATGCCGCTTGTCAGCCGGGTGACGACGAAGCCATGGCCGCCGAAGGTAACCTGGGTGCGCAGGTCGAAGGCATCGGCCGGCAGCGTCGTGTTATAGCCGCGCTCGGTCTCCAGCGGGATATTTTCACCGAGCGAACGGGCAATCTGGTGGGAAAAGGCACCGGCAGCGAGTACGACCTTGCCGGTCTTCACCACCGTGCCGTTCGCGGTGACGATCTCGACGCCGTCGCCGACCGGCCGCAGCGCCTTGACGTTGCCGATCTCGATCGTGCCGCCGCGGGTGCGAAAATTATCGGCCAGCGCGAGCGTGTAAAATTTCGGATCGGCGATCGAATACCATCCCGGCGTGAAGGTGCCATGGGTGAAGCGCGGGGCGAGACCCGGCTGAATCGCTGCCATCTCCGCCGCGTCCATATGGCTGAACTCGATCCCGTGACGGGCGCGCGCCTCCCAGCCGGGCATCGAAGCCTGCAGCTCGGCATGGCTTTCATAGACCTGCAGATTGCCTTCCTTGCGCAGCATGGACAGCGTTTCGGTAGCGGACAGAAAGCCTTCAAGTTCCGCCTTCGACAGATCCATAAGCGAGGTCTGCGCCGCGACCGAATGATCGACCCGCGACGGCTGACAGGCCCGCCAGAAGCGGAACATCCAAGGCGCGATATTGAGCGCATAGGCCGGCGGGATGGACAACGGGCCGAGCGGATCGAGCAGCCATTTCGGTGCCTTCTTCAGGATTCCCGGAGAGGCAAGCGGCAGGATATCGGTAAAGGCGAAGGCACCGGCATTGCCGGCCGAAGCCCCTGCCGCCGGGCCTTCACGATCAAGCACGGTGACGCTGAGGCCGCGCATCTGCGCGGCGATTGCCGCCGACAGGCCGACCACGCCTGCCCCGATCACCACGACATCCGATCTCTTCATTCTCTCATGCTTCCCGGCTGTCATGCCGGCCGGCAGATCCGGCTACGGCATGTGCACTATTTCGATACGGATAGAAAAAGCCCTCCGCAAGGAGGGCTTCAAAGATCAGGCAGCAGCCTTGTAGGCCTGCACCGCGCCGGGCAACTTGCTCCAGTCGGCATACCACTTGTCGAAGAGCGCGAGCTGCGCCTCGACATAGCCACGCTGGCTGTCGGAGAGCACGTCGGTCTCGATGAAGTTCAGTGCGAATTCCTTATTCCCCTTCAGCACCATCATGTGCTTGAAGTAGAGAACCAGATCCGGGCCTTCGTCGAAGGAGGAAAGCACGCCGAGCGCCTCTTCGAGCTCCTTGGCACGGGCGCGCGCATCGGCGTCGCCGGCGGCAGCCGCCTGAGCCAGATTGCACAGATGCAGCACTTCCTTCGGCAGGACGTTGCCGATCCCGGTGATCGCACCGGTCGCGCCGCAGTTGACGTAGCCGTGGAAGACAGCGGTATCGACGCCGATCATCAGGGTGACGTTATCGTCGCGGCTGGTGATGTTTTCAGCCGCATAACGCATGTCGGCAGGGCCGCCGAATTCCTTGAAGCCGACGAGGTTCGGGTGCTCGGCGCGGAGCGCGAAGAACAAGTCGGCGCGGGTGGCGAAGCCGTAATAGGGGCTGTTGTAGATGACGGCCGGCAGATCCGGGGCGGCCGAGAGGATCGCCTTGAAATGGGCCTTCTGGGCCGAGATCACCGAACCGCGGGAAAGAACGCGCGGGATGACCATGAGGCCCTGGGCACCGACCTTCTGGGCATGGGCGGCAAGGGCGACGGCGGAAGCGGAGTTGATCGCGCCCGTGCCGACGATGACCGGAATGCCGGCCTTGACCAGGCGCTCGACGCCTTCCATGCGCTGTGCATCCGTCAGAAGTGGCCAGTCACCCATCGATCCGCAATAGACGACGGCCGACATGCCCGTTGCGATCAGCTGCTTGGCCTTGGCGACCAGCGCGTCGAAATCCGGGCTGCGGTCCGCCTTGCACGGGGTCATCAGGGCCGGCACGACGCCGGAAAAGATACTGGCCTTCATCTGTGAGAACTCCTTGAAGCAACTGGCGGGCATGGCATCCCGCGTTTCTGGAAAGGAGAATACTCCTTCCAGAAACGTTGTCGACAAAAAAAATACAAGAAATCAAAGATCGATATCGACCCTATCGTTGCGGGTGAGAAGACGGCCGATCTGCTCGACGATCTGTTCGCCATGGGCCTTGCCGAACCGGTCGGCGGCCGTGACGTCGCGGGCCTCGATCGCTGCGATGATTTCCTCGTGCTCGTCGACGAAACGCGGCGGCAGCCGGTCTTCATAAGACTGGTAATAAAGCCGCAGCATGCGGCGCCCCTCGCCGAGCAGCCGATCGAAGAAGGCGGCGTAATAGCTGTTGCGGCCGGCAGCCGCGATCGCGGAATGGAAGGCGGCATTGGTTGCGATCATCGCCAGCGCATCCTGCGCCTCGACGGCCGCGGTGAATTCCGCCTGGTGCTCGCGGATGATTTCGAGATCTTCCGCGCGGTGATGCTGTGCCGCAAGCCGCGTGGTCACCCGGTACATCAGCACGAGCGCATCGAAATAGGCGGGCATGCCGAGGAAGTCGATATTCGACACCATGGTCGAGCGGTTGGGCAGCGTCTCGATCAACCCTTCCCCGGCAAGCCGGACCAATGCCTCGCGGATCGGGGTGCGCGACATGCCGAAACGGGATGCCAGCTGCACCTCGTCTATAGCGCTGCCGGGTGCGAGCTTCAGGTCCAGGATCTCGTCACGCAGGAGATCGTAGACGAGCTTTACCCCGGAGCCGCGCTTGCGCTCCAACGTCAGACCCGGATCATTGTCGGCCATATGTTTCCCCTCTTGTCGACATGATGTACCATGGCTTTAGCGCATCGGCACGCAAAGATCAGCCGGCGTTTCCCGCCATTGCAGGGTTGCCGACACATTTCTTCATAGGTGAGCTGCATCGGCAAAGCTTGCGCCACGCTTCCGCCGCGCCTAAATAGCGGCTTGTCGCAGGTGGCACGCATCGCTGATGCCCAAAGTTCGGCGTAACAACAATCCAGGTATCGGGTGCGTTCATGAGTGATGTTCTGGCTGCAAGCAACGGCGTCAAGCAGGTCATCTGCATCAGTTGGGGCACCAAATACGGCCCCGTTTTCATCAACAAGCTGTACGGCATGGTGAAGCGCAACATCACGCCACCCTTCACCTTTACCTGCTTCACCGATACCCGCGAAGGGCTGCACCCGGAAATCCTCTGCGAGGACCTGCCGCCGCTCGGCATCGAGAACATGCCGACCAACACCAAGGGCATCTGGCAGAAGTCACGCCTGTGGGGGCCGACGCTCGGCTCGCTGCGCGGCCCGGTTCTGTTCCTCGACCTCGATCTGGTGATCGTCGGCTCGCTCGATGATTTCTTCACCGTCGGCAAGGCCGATGACGTGGTTCTCGCCCGTAACCAGACGACGCCGTTCGAGCGTCTCGGACAGACATCCGTTTTCCGTTTCCCCGTCGGCAAACTGGTACCGATCCAGCAAAAGTTCCGCGCCAATCCGCAGGCGGTGGCAGACGAGTTCAAGTTCGAGCAGCGCTATGTCACGCGCAATGCGCCGGGCGGCATAACGCTTTTCCCGCGCCGTTCGGTACTTCACTTCAAGCAGGATTGCCGCTGGCCTTTCCCGCTGAACTATTTCTTCGCCCCTTCCCTGCCGAAGAAAGCGAGGATCGTTCTCTTCCCGCGGAACTTCCATCCGCAGAATGCCGCGAAGGGCGTTTTCGGCCAGAGCGGACAGGTCGTGTCGCCGCTCACGCACATCATGAATGTGTTCGACAAGGCCAAGCGCCCGAAAAAGTCCGCCTTCAGGCACCTGCGCCACTATATCCGCCCGGCCCCGTGGGTCGCCGACAACTGGCGGGAATAGTCGGCTCGCGCCAGCGGCCAGCTATTTCGTTTCAGATCGCCGGGACGGGATGACGCATCGTGCCGGTCTGCCGCCCGCGCTCATGCCAGGACAACGCTTCCTCCAAAAGATGCGGCGTATGCCCGCCGCGCGCGCAGGCTCGAACGAAATAGTCTTCGAGTTCGGCGCGAAAGTCCGGATGGCAGCAGTTTTCGATAATCCTCGAGGCCCGCTCTCGCGGCGCCAGTTCCCGCAGATCCGCAAGCCCCTGTTCGGTCACGATGATGTCGACGTCGTGTTCCGTGTGGTCGACATGCGGAACCATCGGCACGATGGCGGAAAGCCGGCCGTCCTTGGCAAGCGACTTGGTGACGAAGATCGAGACATAGGCGTTGCGGGCAAAGTCACCCGATCCGCCGATACCGTTCATCATGTGGGTGCCGTTGACATGGGTCGAGTTGACGTTGCCGTAGATATCCACTTCCAGCGCTGTATTGATGCCGATCACGCCGAGCCGGCGGATTACTTCCGGATGGTTGCTGATCTCCTGGGGTCTGAGGACGAGCCGGTCCTTGTAGCGTTCGAAATTTCCGAATACCCGCTCCGCGCAGGCCGATGACAAGGTGATGGACGAGCCGGAGGCAAACGAGAGCTTTCCCTCGTCGAACAGATCGAACGTGCTGTCCTGCAAGACTTCGCTATACATCCGCAGATGATGGAACGGCCCGGCAGCCAGTCCTTTCAGGACCGAGTTGGCGACCGTACCGATCCCGGCCTGCAAGGGCTGCAGCGTCAGGTCCAGCCTGCCAGCTGCGACCTCCTTCTTGAAGAAGCTGACGAGATGCGCCGCGATCATCCGGGTCTTGTCGTCTTCCGGTTCGACGGCGGAGGCGCTGTCCTTTTCGTTGGTGACGACGATTGCCGCGATCCTGTCCGGGTCGATCGGCACATAGTTGAACCCGACCCTGCTGTCGCAGGCGACGACCGGGATGGGAACGCGCGTCGGACGGCGGCCGGGAATATAGATGTCGTGCAGACCTTCGAGCCCTGCCGACTGGCCGAGATTGATTTCGACGATGATCTTTTTCGCCAGAATGGCGAAGCTTGCCGAATTGCCGATCGACGTCGTCGGCACGATACCGCCCATCTCGTTGATCGCCGCCGCCTCGACGATCGCATAGTCGATCGGCCCGAGCTGGTTGGAGCGAAGATGCTCGACGGTTTCCGACAGATGCTGGTCGATGAACATGACCTCGCCGCGATTGATAGCCGCGCGCAAGACCGCATCCGACTGGAAGGGCATACGCCGCGCCAGGACCTTTGCCTCGGTCAGAACCCGATCGATATCGTGCCCGAGCGACGCTCCGGTGATCAGCGTGATCTGGAACGGAGCGACCTTTGCCCGGTCGGCCATGGCCAAGGGCACTGCCTTTGCATCTCCGGCACGGGTAAAGCCGCTCATCCCGACGATCATACCGTCCTTGATCAAGGATGCCGCCGCCGCCGGGCTCATGATGCGGTCAAGCAGTTCGGGACGACGTATGCGATGTTCGATCATGGTCTTGCCCGATTGACGATGCGCCATCTCTACATGGACCCGATACCCCGGCCTTGATCAACGTCAACAATGACGCCGGCCGATCGGGTGGACGCCGCGGGCCTCAAACCCGCAGCGCATTGAGCATCGGCCGGATCGAGAAGCGGTTGAGCTGCGCCTTGCGGGTCAGTTCGCGCAGATATCCGCCGGCAGACCGGATTGAATCAGCTTTTTCGAGCATGGCCGCGATGACGATCGCCGCGGTCCTATCCCCCATGGCCTGGCGTGCATCCGCCCAGGCGCTCGGGCTGACCCCCAGCATCGAGCGGACCAGTTCCGCCGCCGACAGCACATCACGCCAATCCTTGACGCCACCCTTCACGTAATCGGCTATCTGCGGGCAGCGCTGCAGGAATTCCTCCAGCAGGATCGCCTCTTCCTTCGGCTTCCGCTTGGGGGATGCAGGTGCCGCCGCCCGCGTATTTTGCTCTTTGCCGGTTAATTCAAGATTTGGGTCTGTGTTTGAATTCTGAATATGGCGCTCAAAAAGTACCTCATTGGCGCTCATTTCTTGTTCCGAAAGAGAATTGAGGTATTCGGTCTCCACCTCCGCACGAAGACGGATGAGCTCTGCACAGCGTGCCTTGAGTGTTTCATGGTCCAGCAGGCGCATGTAGCGTCCGGATAATGCGGCCAGTCGCTCGTGATACCCCATCCAGTCGCCTGAACGCTCTTCGTGCAGAGCCGCCTCGATGATCTTTGCCACGTCGCGCAGGTGAAGCGTCATCTCGGCCCTCAGCGCCGCAAGACGTTTGGTCTCTTCCCTCACCTTCTCCGCCGATGCCAGGATCTCCTCGGCGCGCAATGCGAAGGGCGCGAGGTCAAAGCCGAACGCGTCCTCGACCTTTCCTTCGCCGTCACGTCGGCAGAAGCGTTTGCCGTTGGCACTGTCGCGGCGGAAGATGAAGCCTCCATCGACAAGCGCCGCCAGATGCCGGCGCAGCGTCGGCGGCGACATGCCACGCGAGCGGATCGACAGTTCCACATTGGAGGGGAAGACGATGATCGGCTTGCTGCCGTCGAGCTCCCTGTCCTGGTGGAAGCTGGTCAGCGCCTCGAGTACGCAGATCGACCGGTCGGAAAGACCGTAGACCTCACGCGCCTCGCTCAGCGCCCGTATCAGTTGCCACTTCTCAGCCTTGCCCTTGTAATTTCCGGCATCGCCCGAGCGCAGGCTTTCCTGCCGGCGCTCGACTTCGGCCTGGAGGGCAAAATTCCGCGCAGTAAAGCGCGCGCCGCCGAAAGGCGTCGTTGCCATTCTCTCTACCATGTGCGTCTCCGTGCGGAGGCAAGTGCCCGGCAGACGTACCTTTCAGCCATAAATCATCGCGCCGAAGCCGGCATTACTGCCGTCGACTCTTGACTTTGGGCATCGGAAGTGATTCTCTTGAACTGCTTAGATTGAAGAGGGCTTCCAGGACGGTGACGTTTTGGGGGCCTTTTTTCTTGCTCTCTTGGCTTCCTTTTCTTTCTCTCGATAAACCTTCGTTTTCTCCGCCCTATCCCTTGTTCGGGGATCGGCCGGCGAGAAATGCGTTATAGTGTTCGACAAGCGCCTTGGTGGCCTCGTCGACGAAACTTCTGTCCACGCCTGCGGCGAACTCGATGCGGCTGGACTTGCCGTCCTTGCGCAGCTGGGCAAACACCTTGCCGTTGCTGTCGGTCAGCGCTAGAGGCTCGGCGCGCTCCACCTTCGGCTTGGACGACAGCCGGTCGAACAGGCGCTGGAAACGCTCGTCGCTGCCGGCCATCTGGAAAGCCCGGCTCTCGGTCTCCTCACCGGCCGAAGTCTGCGCCTTTGCGGAGCCGAGTAGCTCACCGAGTTTCATCCAGCGATCGCGTCCGGCCTTCGGGGCTGCACCGACGGCGCGGATCACCGTGTCCGGCACGCTTTCGACCACCTGCAGCAGTCGCGACAGCTCGCTTTTCTGTACCGACAACGCATCGCCGATGACCTTGCGGTCGAAACCGTGGGTCAAAAGGTTTTTTGCAAAGACCGCGCGCTCGATGAAGGAGAGGTTGCGGCGCTCGGCGTTTTCCTTGCCCTGCGCCAGAACCAGCTCGTCATCGGACAGGGCACGGACGATCGCCTTGACCTCGATGCCGAGCCGCGATGCGGCACGGATACGGCGGTGGCCGTAGGCGGTCTGGTAGCGGCCCGGTTTTTCCGGATGGTTGCGCAACAGGACCGGCACCTGCTGGCCGCTTTCGCGCATGCTGTCGATCAGCGCCGCGAGATCCTCGTCATCCTGTTCGCCGAGCCGCAGCCGGTCTTCGACGAAGGAGGAGTCGATCTTGTCGGGATGGATGGTGACAACGCGTTCGCCTTCGCTCAGCGCCTGACGAAGAAGACGGGCTTCTTCCACCTCGCGGCTCATGGCGTTGAGCGACAGACCCATGGCCTTGACCGCGCCGGAAGAGGTCCGCGCGCCCTGATTGGCGCCGGGTCCGGTCTGCACGGCCGGCGTTTCGGCAACCGGCTTCGGCACCGACGTGGTCTCGGGCGCAGGATCGGCGCCGGGCGCAAGCCCGCCTCCGAAAAGCGCTTTCAACTCGTTCTTGCGGCTGCCTGCCATGTCCGAAAACCTTCCTTCCGTTTACCGGCCCCAGGCCGCATGAATGAGTGTCTCGACCTCGCCATTGACCGCGTTCATCGCCTCGACCGCGCGGTCATAGGTGGAACGGGTGAAGTTCTCGCGGCCGACCTCGTAGAGCGTCTGCTTCGTCAGGCCCGCATCGGAGACGGCCGTGGATTTCAGCATCGGGGCCGTCAGCACGCGGTCGCCGAAAAGCGAGCGCATGAAGCCGACGATCTGCGCTTGCGGCCCGTCATTGGGCTCGAAGCGGGTGACGAGATAACGGAGGAAGTCGAAATTGAGCGTGCCGCCCGCCTCGCGCACCACCGACAGAAGGTCGGAGGTCATGAACAGGAACTGGTTCATCGAGGCGACGTCGAGCATCTGCGGATGAACAGTGACGATGACCGAGGTTGAGGCGCAGAGCGCCGACAGCGTCAGGTAACCGAGCTGCGGCGGGCAGTCGATGATGACGATGTCGTAGTCGTTTTCGACCGTCGCCAGAACCGCCTGGATGCGGGCGAAGAACATCGGCCCACGATCCTTGCCGTTCTGCCGATCGGCCAGCGCCTGCGGTGTCACATGCTCGAATTCCTGCAGTTCGATATTGCCGGGCACGAGATCGAGGCCGGGGAAATAGGTGCCCCGGATGATATCCGACAAGGCGCGCTGCTCGTCGTCATAGCGGATCGCGCCATAAAGCGTGTCATTGCCGGTGAGGTCGAGTTCCGGCTGGTAGCCGAAGAGGGCAGAGAGCGAAGCCTGCGGATCGAGATCGATCGCCAGCACGCGGTGACCGGTCAGTGCCAGATACTGGGCAAGATGGGCAGCCGACGTCGTCTTGCCGGAGCCGCCTTTGAAGTTGGTGACGGAAATGACCTGCAGATGTTCGCCCGCGGCCGCGTCGCGGCGAGGCAGGTAACCCTTCGCCTTGGCGACATTGCCCTTGGCGATCGCCTGGTCGGCGAGATGGGCGCGCAGCGCATTGATATCCGACAGCGAATAGAAACGGCGGCCACCGGCACCGGTCTCCGGCTGCGGGCCTTCGCCGGCAAGCGAAAGCTGGCGCAGATACCCGTCCGAGACGCCGATGAGCTTGGCCGCCTCGCCCGAGGAGAAGCTGCGCAGCGTCTTGCTCGACAGCGGCGGGAAAAGCCGCTCGCGCATCGCCTTCAGCTGCTCGGAGAGCGCGCGTGCGTCACGGGCGATCGTTTCGTCCGCGAGCTGGCGCTCCTCCAGCATGCCCGCGCCCTTGGGCGCTCCAGATTTCTTAGCCGATACGGCCATTCCCAACGTCTCCTTGATGTCCATCAGCCCCTCCTTTATCCGTGACCACCATGGACCGCGGATGCGAAGGGACATTGACAGACAGCGACCTTGCAGGCGCCATACGCTCCGAACTTAAATTAACAGCGGAGCGATCCGGTTACGCCAAAAAGCAAGATATTCGCCTGTAACCGTTACGGACGGTGGACGCATGCGTGAGTCGCGTCAAGAAATTTCTGTCACATTTGCGCCTTGATGGCGTCAGAAGTCCCGAAACGGCCGAATTTTCCCTCTGGACAACCCTGCTCGATCGAAACCCGCACCCGTTCGGCTGCCTCGGCGACGAGGTTCGCACTATAAAGAAGAATGTGATTCGGTGCGGCTTGAGGTGGAGATCAGCAAATGGAGCCAATTTGGGCAGTCGGCCTGATGACGGGAACCGTGCTCGACGGCAATATCGATGTCGCGCTCATCAAGACGGATGGCGAAAGCGTCGAGACCTTCGGTGACTACAGGCTCTCTCCCTATTCGGCCGAGACGCTGCGCATGCTGGAGGAAAGCCTACGCCAGGCCCGCCAGTGGAATTTCGACGGGCCTGAGCCGACGATCTTCGCGCAAGCGGAGGAGGCACTGACCCGCGCCCAGTCGAAGGCCGTGCAGGACCTTGTGGCAAGTACAGGCCTTGCGATGGACCAGATCCGTATCGTCGGTTTTCACGGCCAGACAGTGCTGCACCGGGCGCCGACCAAGGATAGGCTCGGCGATACGCGCCAGCTCGGCAACGGACAGTTAATGGCGCAGATCCTCGGCACAGAAGTGGCCTATGATTTCCGCACCGCCGATGTCCGCGCCGGGGGACAGGGCGCGCCGCTGGCGGCGATCTATCACACGGCGCTGCTACGCGGCGTCGACCGGAGCGGCGACAGCGCCATCCTTAATCTCGGCGGGGTCGGCAATATTACATGGTGGGACGGCGGGGATCTGCTCGTCGCCTTCGACACGGGGCCGGCCAATGCGCCGCTCAACGATTTCATCAAGGGGCTCGGACTTGGCGACATGGACCGCGACGGCGCGCTCGGCGCCTCCGGTACGGTTGATGAAGAGAGGCTCGAACACCTGCTGCAACATCCTTATCTGACCGCGCCCTACCCCAAGTCGCTCGACCGGTTCGATTTCACCGCGGCCATGGCGGATGGCCTGAATGCTGCCGACGGAGCAGCGACGCTTTCCGCCTTTACCGCCTCTGCTGTCGGCAAGGCGCTGGATCTGTTGCCCCGGCGACCGAAGCAGCTGATTGTCAGTGGCGGTGGTCGGCACAACCCGACGATCGTGGGGATGCTGGAGAGCCGGGCGCGGGTCAAAGCCGTGTCGGCCGACACATTCGGCTGGCGCGGCGATGCCGTCGAAGCCGAGTGTTTCGCGTTTCTTGCCGTGCGCGTGGCGCGCGGCTTGCCGATCAGCTTTCCCACCACGACCGGCGTCCCGCAGGCGCAAACCGGCGGACGCCTGGCAAAACCTTGATATTTTCCGTCATATTTTTGTGACAATCGCGACGGCATCACACAACAAAAAAGTAAATCGATTTAAAAACTTGAGACCTGCGACACATCGCCCTAGTGTCCTGCCGACTCTAAAACTGCATCGAGAGGCTTACACATGCAGATCGGAATGATGGGACTGGGCCGCATGGGCGGCAACATGGTGCGTCGCCTGATGCGCGCCGGCCATGAATGCATCGTCTACGACGTCAACCCGGCAGCCGTTCAGACGCTGGTCGGCGAAGGCGCGACCGGAATTTCGTCCGTCGAACAGTTCCTCGAAAAACTGACGCCGCCGCGCGCCGTCTGGGTGATGCTGCCGGCAGCGATCACGCCAGCCATCGTCGATCAACTCGCCGCCTTCATGGAGCCGGGCGACATCATCATCGACGGCGGCAATTCCAATTATCGCGAAGCGGTCGACCAGAGCGCCAAGCTTGCAGACAAGGGCATTTCCTATGTCGACGTCGGGACGAGCGGCGGTGTGTGGGGCCTCGAACGCGGCTTCTGCCTGATGATCGGCGGACCGGACAAGGCCGTCCAGACACTCGACCCGATCTTCGCGGCGCTGGCACCCGGAGCCGATCTCGATCCTTCGCTTCGCCCGGCCGAGCGCGGCTACCTCCATTGCGGCCCGAGCGGCGCCGGCCACTTCGTCAAGATGGTCCATAACGGCATCGAATACGGCATGATGCAGGCCTATGCCGAGGGCTTCAACGTGCTGAAGCAGGCCAATGCCGGCCACAGCCACCGCGAGGCGGATGCCGAAACCACGCCGTTGCCGGACAAGCAGTATTACCAGTTCGACATGGATATCGAGGCGATCAGCGAAGTCTGGCGCCATGGCAGCGTCGTCGGCTCCTGGCTGCTCGACCTCACCGCCGATGCGTTGAAGGGCGACCCGTCGCTCAGCGCGTTCAGCGGGCGCGTTTCGGATTCCGGCGAAGGTCGCTGGACGATGAAGGCTGCTATCGACATGGGCGTTCCGGTGCCGGTTCTGTCCGCCGCCGTGTTCAGCCGCTTCGACAGCCAGGGCAATGCCGACTATGCAAACAAGATGCTGTCGGCGATGCGCAAGGCCTTCGGTGGCCATGTCGAAAAGCCGCATAACAAGTGACGCCTGAATAAACAACTGTTGACACACTAGTCAGATGTTTGCATGAATGATCGGAGCGGAGGTTATCCTTTCGCTCCGATTTTTGTTTCTGCGCATGTCATCGCGAGACCGCCCTCGCCGCGACGTGCCGAGGCCCATGCCATGAACCAGCCGCTTGCACCGCAGGAAAGCGCCGTCCTCAACCTGATCCGGGAAAACCCTTTTGTCGGGCAGCAGGAAATCGCCGATGCGCTCGGCCTTGCCCGCTCGACGGTGGCGGCGCATATCGTCCAGCTGATGAACAAGGGACACATTCTCGGGCGCGGTTATCTACTCGCCTCGGAGGCGCGGGTGGTCTGCATCGGCGGCGCGGTTCTCGACCGCAAATATCATGCGCGGGCAAAAATCGTGCTCGAAACCTCCAATCCGGTCGACAGCACCCGCAGCCTCGGTGGCGTCGCCCGCAATGTCGCGGAAAACCTTGCCCGGCTCGGCTCCTCCACCGGCTTCATTTCGATCGTCGGTGACGATGACGGCGGGCACGCGCTTCTCAAATACATGCGCGAGATCGGCATCGATGTCAGCCAGGTGGTGACGACGAAAGAGCGCCCGACGGCGGAATATGCGGCGATCCTCGATGCCGCCGGCGATCTCGTGCTCGGCATTGCCGACATGAGCATTTTCGATCTGTTCCAGCCCGATCACATCGAGCGCGCCTGGCCGCATCTGGCCTCGGCAGGCTGGGTGTTTGCCGACTGCAATCTCTCGGCCGATGCGCTTTCGACGCTGATTGCCAAGTGCAGATCAGCATCCTGCAGGCTCGCCATCGACGCGGTTTCCACCCACAAGGCCGCCCGCCTGCCGAAGGACCTTGCCGGCATCGATCTTCTGTTCATGAATATCGACGAGGCCAATGCCATTCTCGGCCTGTCGAACGAGCTTACGCCGGATGGCGCCGGGCAGGCTGCGCGCGCGTTGCAGCAGGCCGGTGCCGCCATGGCCGTCGTCAGCGCCGGGCCACGGGGCATGGCGGTTGCCGGACCTGAAACCGTCGCCTTCATCGACGCGGTCGCGGCCGTGCCCGTCGACATGACCGGCGCCGGCGACGCGATGATCGCGGCGACGCTTCACCGCCTTCTCGAAGGCGACGACATTTTCGATGCGGCGCGCACGGGCGCACTCGCTGCCACACTGACAACGGAATGCGCATCGAGTGTGCATCCCGGCCTCTCCGCCGCGTTCCTCGAGGAACATCGGTACAGGCTCAAAACTTGAAAGGACATGCCGACATGCAGCTCATGAAGCCGAAGCTCAACAAGGAAGTCGCCGATGCCGTCGCCAAGGGCGGCCCGGTCGTTGCGCTGGAATCGACGATCATCACCCACGGCATGCCCTATCCGGCCAATCTTGAAACGGCGAAGGCCGTCGAGGCGGTGGTACGCGCAAACGGCGCGGTGCCGGCGACGATCGCGGTGATCGACGGCGAGCTGCGCGCCGGCCTCGACCCGGAGGAGCTGGAAACGCTCGCACAGGCGAAGAACGTGGTGAAGGCCTCGGGCCGTGACCTCGCCGTCGCCATGGTGCGCGGCCAGACGGCCGGCACCACGGTGTCGGCCACCATGCTGCTCGCCGATCTCGCCGGCATCGAGATCTTTGCCACGGGCGGCGTCGGCGGCGTGCATCGCGGCGCCGAACAGACCTTTGATATTTCCGCCGACCTGACCGAGCTCGGCCGCACCAAGACGGCCGTCGTCTGCGCCGGCGTGAAATCGATCCTCGATATCGCCAAGACGCTCGAATATCTGGAAACCCAGCGCGTTCCGGTGATCGCCTATGGCACCGAGGATTTCCCGGCCTTCTTCACCCGCAAGAGCGGCTATAAGGCAGACCACAAACTGGACAGCGCCGCCGAGATCGCCAAGGCCATGTGGCTGCATCACCAGCTCGGCACCGGCACAGGCCTGCTGATCGCCAACCCGATCCCGGAAGCGGCAGCCCTGACACCGGAATTCATCGACGGCACGATTGCCGACGCGGTGCGCGAAGCGGACGAGCGAGGCATCGGCCGCAAGGAACTGACGCCCTTCCTGCTCGCCCGCATCAACGAGCTTTCCAAGGGCGAGAGCCTGAAATCCAACATCGAGCTGGTGAAGAACAATGCGGCGCTGGCGGCCAAGATGGCCGTCGCCTATTCCGCCCTGAAGAAGGTTTGACCTTCTGTGAGCTACGGCTGGGCGTCAGCCCAGCCGTATATGCGGGACGTCGCCGCGTTCGGCGGCTTTCTCCGCCTCCTCATAGCCGGCATCCGCATAGCGGATGATGCCGAGCGAGGTGTCGTTGGTGATCGCCATGTCGAGCCGCTCGGCCGCAGCCTCGGTGCCGTCGGCGACGATCGTGACGCCGGCGCTCGTCATGTAGCCGGCATAACCGCCGCCGCCCGAATGGATCACGACGAGATCGGCCTGTGACGAGCAGAGCGTCATCGCATTGATCAGCGGCCAGTCGGCGATCGCGTCCGACCCGTCCTTCATGTTCTCGGTCATGATGTTGGGATGCGCCATTGCGCCGGCATCGAGATGGTCGCGCGAGAAGGCGATCGGGCCTTTAAGTTCGCCCTTCGCCACGAGATCATTGACCGCCAGCGCCAGTTTGGTCCGCTCGCCATGTCCGAGCCAGGCGATGCGCGCCGGCAGGCCTTCGAACGGCACGTTCTCTCGCGCCAGCCGGATCCAGTTGGTGACGATATGATTGTCCGGGAAAAGCTCCAGAACCAGATCGTCAATGCGGGCGATATCGCTTTCTTCGCCCGACAGCGCCATCCAGCGGAACGGCCCGATCGCCTGGCAGAACAGCGGCCGCAGATATGCCTCGGTGAAGATCGGGATGTCGAAGGCGTTTTCGACGCCACCCTGTTTGGCCTGGGTGCGGATGAGGTTGCCGTTGTCGAAGACCTCTGCGCCCTTTTCCTGCAGCGTCAGCATGGCACTGACGTGATCTGCGATCGAGGCGCGGCTTGCGGCCATCAGCTGCCCCTGCCCCTCTTTTCGCAGCCGGCGCACTTCTTCAAGGCTCATGCCCTTTGGCACATAGCCATAAACGAGATCATGCGCTGATGTCTGGTCGGAAACGACATCGGGCACGATGCCGCGCCTGACGATCTGCGGATAGATATCCGCGGCATTGCCGACAAGGCCGATGGAGACGGCGCGCTTCTCCTTCACCGCCGCGTCGATCATCGCGAGCGCGGCATCGAGATCGGGGGCCACTTCGTCGAGGAAGCCGATTTCCCTGCGCTTCGCTACCCGGTCCGGATCGATGTCGACCACCAGGATCGCAGCACCCGCCATGCAACCGGCAAGCGGCTGGGCGCCGCCCATGCCGCCGAGACCGGCCGTCAGCACGAAGCGGCCGGCCAGCGTGCCGTCGAAGCGCTTTTCGGCGATGCGCATGAAGATCTCGTAGGTGCCCTGGATGACGCCCTGGCTGCCGATATACTGCCAGGCGCCGGCCGTCAGCCCGCCCCAGCAGATCAGGCCCTTTTCCTGCAGCTCGTAGAAATACTCGGCCTTCGCCCATTGGCCGACGATGTTGCAATTAGCCATGATAACGAGCGGCGCCTTGGCATGGGTTTTCAGAAGGCCCACCGGCTTGCCGGACTGGATGATCAGCGTCTGATCCTCGTCCATCTCCTTCAGCGCCTTGACGATCGAATCATGTGCCGCCCAGTTGCGCGCCGCCTTGCCGAGCGCGGCATAGACGATGAGATTGTCCGGATCCTCGCCGACCGAAAGCACGTTTTCGAGAAGCCGCAGCAGCGCCTCCTGCCGCCAGCCCTTGGCGCGCAGTTCCGAACCGCCGGGGATCGGAAATTTCGGATGACGCGGGTTCGGCTTCGGCATGGTGTTCTCCCTATTCGTACCGTGGCTGATTTTAGGATGCGGGCAGTCGATAATCGAAATCCAAGTCTTTGATCAGCCCCAGTCTTCACAACGTTCGACCTCGGTGAGGGACAACGTGTTCGGTTGGGGGCAAATAAACTGCATCCTGTCAGGGTGGTTCTTTTTGCTGACGCTGCCAGCCGGACCGAAGAAAGGATAGTAAAAGTACTTCGCATCCGGTGCCGTCTGGCGACCCGATATCCCGTTAGGCCTCAGAGAACGAGCGAGCTTCTTCAACAGTATGGTTTCAGAGTTTACGTCCAGCCTGACGTATATGCTTTCATTGCCCTCAGTGCTGACAAAGAAAATACCTTGCGCGCTTGAGACGCCAATAAATCGGCCATCCTGCATGCGCTGGAAGGGACAGCTAGAAGCATCGGCCTGTCCTTCAAAGGCTGCCATCAACGCAGAAAGGCAATTGCTGTCGGGAGCTGCGAATGCAGGTTTCGATACAAGCAAGGCCGCAAGAATTCCACAAAAATACACTACGATGTTGTAGAGCCGCTGCATCATGCGCCCTTCAAAGCATAGTCCGCAATGCTGATCCCCAGCGCCTTCTCGCAGATCGGATAGACCGACGGATCCTTGACGCTCGATGACAGCGGGATGATCGTCTTCGGCACATGCAGCAGGAAGACGGGCATGCCGACCTCAAGCTGGCCGACGCTCATCGGCTCGCCATCGGGCGACAGAGTGGCGATAATATCGGGGAAGGTCGCCAGGCGTTTGCCCCCTGCATCGTCCACCGCCATGTATTCGTTCATCACATGCAGCTTTACGGCGCTGTCGCCGCTGCCGAGGGTGATCGTGCCGACGTCGAAGGCTTCCTTCGTGTAGACCACGGACTTGTCCGTCACATGCCCCTCGCCGATGATCGTGCCGCCCGTCGTCTTGACGATGGCATCGATGATCGCGTGACCGCCCTTCTTGTCCGCCTCGATGATCGCCTCGCCGAGCTTGAGTGCCAAGCTTATGCCGCCGAGGGCGGCGTTCTGGCGGACGTAGGAAGCGTGCAACGGATTGCGGCAGGAGGCGATGAAGCCGCCGGACATGTCGGATGCGGTGCGCAGGACCGGCGAGACCTTGGCTGTGGCCCCGCGCACGACGAGCTCGATATAGCGGTTCTCACTGCGGTTGCCGCCGACGGCGGTCTGGATCATCTGTTCGGGGGAATTGGCCATGCCGATCGAGCCCATGTCGCCGGTCGGGTGGGCGCGGACGTCGCCCACCGCATCCAGAACCTTGGTGCCGAGGATGGCCGAGGGCAGCCAACCGTTCAGCGTCGAGGATTTGCCGTTCTGGCCGATCATCAGCGCCGAGACCTTCTCGCCGAGCGCGTCCTGCAGCAGTTGCACCGCCTTGACGTAATCGATGCCCTGCATTTCCCAGGCCGTGGTCGAGGCCGGCGCGCCGATTGCGGCGGCCGTCGCGACCCAGTCATCGTCGTCCAGTTCGTCGATCGAGATCAGCTCCGGCTTGCCGATCGAGACGGCGGCATAACCCAGCATTCGGCCGTGATCCGACCATCCGCCGCCGCCAGCGGCATAGACCGAGCCCCCGCGGACCGCAGCCTCGACATCCTTTTCCGTCAATATGCGACCCATGCAGTTTCTCCTATTTCTTGTCCAGCTCGAGCAACGCCTCGTAGAGCACGGCGGCGCCGAGTGTGATGGCATCGTTTTCCGACCACTCTTCCGCGGCATGGCTGCGGCCATCCTTGCTGGCGATGAAGATCATCGCGGCAGGTGCTACCTTGGAGAGGAAGGCCGCATCGTGGCCGGCGCCGGACACCATCGGCCGGCTGGTGGCGCCAATGCGGGTCGCACTCGAGGCCAGCAGGTCCGTCATCATCTCCGACATCGGCGTCGGCGCGGCATTGGAGACCCGGCGCGGTTCGGCGATCGTCACATGGCGCTCGGTAGCGGTCTCGGCGCAAAGCTCGGAAAGCTGGGCGACAAAACTCTCCATCACGGCCGGCTCGACGGCGCGGGCATCGATCAGCATGCGGACATGGGAGGGGATGACGTTGGCGGCATTCGGCTCCATCGAGAATTCCCCAACCGTGCCGGCGAAATAGCTCGGCCCTACTGCTAGTTCACGGGCGATGCGTTCGATGCCGAGCACGACCAGCGAGGCCGCGCTCAGCGCATCGTAGCGCGCATTCATCGGCGTCGTACCGGCGTGATCCGCGCGGCCTTCGATCAGGATTTCGTAGCGGGAAATGCCGGTGATCGCGCCGACAATGCCGATATCGACCTTTTCGCGCTCCAGCACCGTGCCCTGCTCGATATGCAGTTCGAGGAAGGCCTTGATATCGGTGCGGCCGCCGGCATCGGCCGGATCACCGCCGACCTTGCGGATGCCTTCGGCGAGGTCGACGTTGCCGTCCTCCGTATCGGCGGTGCGCTCCAGCCATTCCTGCGGCCTGACCCCGGTCATGCCGCGGCTGCCGATACAGGAGACGCCGAAGATCGACACTTCCTCGGCGAGGAAATCGACGATTTCCAGATCGTGCTCCAGCTCGATGCCGGCGTCGCGCAGCGCACGCGCCACTTCGAGCGCGGCAATGACGCCGGCAATGCCGTCGAAGCGCCCGCCGTTCGGCACAGTATCGGTATGGGAGCCGAGCATCAGCGTGCCCTTGCCTTCCACCTTGCCCTTGCGGCGCCCGATCAGATTGCCGGCGGCATCGATGCGAGTCTTTAGGCCCGCCTCGCGAAAAATCTTCTCCGCATAGTCACGGCCGCGCAGAAACATCGGGGTGAAGGCACGGCGGGTCCAGGGCTTGTCGGGCTCGGTAATGGCCGCAAGCGCGTCGATATCGGTTGCGATCCGATCGGCGTTGACGGCGATATTCGATGTCATGCGGCATGTTCCTGAATTGCAAGACTGATGGGAGGACGGACGAAGCGGCCGGTGCCGGGTTCGGCGAGCACGGTCGTGCCGTCATAGGCGAGCGTGCCGCGAAGATAGGTTCCAGCCACCTTGTAAGGCAAGGTCATGCCGTCATAGGGCGACCAACCGACGACGTTGTTGCCGGTCTTCGATGCGTCGAAGACATGGTCTTCCTTCGTCAGCACGGTGATATCGGCGTGCTTGCCGACTTCGAGGGCGCCCTTGATATGGTCGATGCGGAAATGCCGGGCGGGGTTGAGCGTCATCAGCTTGGCCGCCCAGGTGAGCGACACGCCGCGTTCCAGCGCACCCTTGACGAAAAGCGGCACCATCGCCTCCAGCCCCGGCAGGCCTGATGCATTGGCGAGCATGTCCGGATTGGTCTTGCGGTCGAGCGACCAGCTGACATGGTCGGTGGACAAAAGCGTGACATTGCCGGCCGCCAGCTGCCGCCAGAGCTTTTCCACCTCGGCGCGCGGTCGGATCGGCGGATTGCATTTCGACTTGCCACCCAGCCGTTTCGCATCCGTCTCCTGATCGAGCGTCAGGTAGTGGATCAGGCATTCGACCGTGGCGCGATGGCCTTGAGCGCGGTAACCGGCGGCGATCTCGTAGCCGCGGCCGAGCGAGCAATGGACGACATGCGCCGGGCAGCCGGTGGCGGCACCGATCTCGTAGATTTCCGTCATCGCCAAGAGTTCGGTCAGCGGCGGGCGCGACATTTCGTGGGCGCGGTAATCGGTGATGCCGGATGCCTTCACCTGCTCCATCGCCCAGCGGACATATTCGTCGTTTTCGTTGTGGACACCGGCGGTGAGGCCGGTCGGCGCGATGGCGGCGAAACACTCGGCCATCAGAGGCGCGAAGATGCGTGGAAAGCGCTTCGGATCGGTGCCGAAGGTGGAGAACTTGAAGGCGGAGACACCGGCCGCAACCTGCTCGAGGATCCGCTTCGCTCCTTCCTGCGGATCGACCGTGCCATAGAGCGCGAAGTCGACGCGGGCCTGGCTCTCGCCGTGCAGCGCCTTGCCGCGCACGGCTTCGGCCGAACAGACGAGATCACCCTGGTCATAGGGCATGTCGACGATCGTGGTCACGCCGCCAGCGGCTGCCGAGCGGGTCGACCAGATGAAATCCTCCTGGTTCTTCTGCGACAGGGAATGGACCTGGGCGTCGATCGCGCCGGGAAGGATCAGCGATTCGCCGAGATCATGGCTTTCTCGTGCCGCCGGCATTTCGCCCTGTCCGACTGCCGCGACCAGACCATCGCGAACCGCGACGAAACCGCCCGGCACGATGCGATCGGGCAGGATCAGCGTGCCTTTGAGGACGAGATCGAAATCGGACATGGCTGTGCTCCCTGCTTGCAGTTTTCATCGTGCCGTAACGGCAAAGTCGAAGCCTCACCATGGCGGCGCGCCGCCGATATCCCGATCCCGACACACGCCGTCCGGACCACGACCAACCGCCAAACTTTATGCCCAACCGCCATCGATGTGCGCCGTTGACCAGCCAGCGAACATCGGTCTATTTGTATAGTCAATAACGAGAGCGGCGAAAAATCGCCGACATGGATGGGAAACAGCCGGACTGCGGATTTGAGACTAAACAAAGCGGAGAAATCACCAATGCTCAAGAGAAAATTGATGAAGGCTGTCGCCGCCGGCGCCCTTCTGCTTGCCACTTCGCTTTCGGCCCATGCCGAAGACGTGCTGGCCAAGGCCAAGGCGGCCGGCGTGCTGAAGGTCGGCACCGAGACCGCATTCGCCCCCTTCGATTTCATCGATGCCGGCGAACACAAGGGCCTCAACGTCGACTTCTTCGAAGCGCTCGGCAAGGACCTCGGCGTCAAGATCGAATGGGTCGAGCTTCCCTGGGACAGCGTCCTGCCGAGCCTTGAAGCCGGCAAGTTCGATGTCGTCGCAGGCCCGGCCACCATCACCAAGGCCCGTATCGCCCGTTACCGCATGAGCGCCCCGGTTGCCGAAGCTTCCGTCGCGATCCTGAAGAAGGCCGGCGACAGCTCGATCACCAAGCCGGAAGACATTGCCGGCAAGGCCGTCGGCGTAGGCAAGGCGACCGCGCAGCTCGCCCAGCTGCAGGAATATTCGGCAACGCTGTCGGAAAAGGTCAACGTCCGCGAATACGTGTCGTTCAACGATGCCTATGCGGATCTCGCCGCCGGCCGCGTCGTTGCCGTCGCCAACTCGCTGCCGAACATCGCCTTCGTCGCCAAGCAGCGCAATGGCATGTTCGAGGTCGTGACGCCCGCCTTCGGCAAGAAGACCTATTTCGGCTTCATCGGTACCAAGGACGACGACCACAAGGCGCTGCTCGACTATATCGACAATGAAATCATTGCGATGAAGAAGGACGGCCGTCTCGGCAAGCTGCAGGAAAAGTGGTTCGGCACGACCTTCGATACGCCGGATTCCGTTCCGGACCCGGCATTCTGATCCGGACCTAAAAGCTGGGGATGCGCCTCGCGCATCCCCTCTCCCGTTCTCTGCGGCCGGTGGACTTGGAACCGGCGACGGATGATACGTAGCCGATGACGCTGAAACTTTTTACGCTCCTGCTTGAGGCGGCCCTCAAGACGCTTGGCATCAGCCTGGTCTCGATCGCGATCGGTTTCGTGATCGCCATGCTGCTGTCTGCCGCAATTCAGTCGGGAAAATCGATCTATCTCCTCCCCGCACGGCTGTTCATCAGCTTCTTCCGCGGTGTGCCGCTGCTCGTGCAACTGCTTCTGATCTACACGCTGCTGCCGGTGATCGGCATCAACGTCCCGGGTATCGTGGCCGCCATCGTCGGCCTGTCGCTTTGTACCGCAGCCTATCAGGCGGAAAACCTGCGCGGCGGATTTGCCAGCGTTCCGCGCGGACTGGTCGAGGCGGCTGATGTCGCCGGCTTCAACGGCATCCAGACGTTTCTGCGCATCCGCGCGCCGATCGCGCTCAGGCTGACATTCCCGGCGCTGGTCAACGAGGCGATCATGATCCTCAAGGCCTCGTCGCTGGTCTCGGTCGTCGGCATTATCGAGATCACCAAGATGGCGCAGGATCTGGCCTCCAGCACCTATATGCCGATCCCGATCTTCGCCAGCGCCGCACTCATCTACTTCGTCATCAATTCCGCCATCGCGCTTCTGGGGGGCTATGCCGAGAAATCCCTGAAGGGAGCCTCGGCATGATGTTCGATCCGCAGGTCATCATTCAGAAGCTGCCGGAGATCGGCAGTGGTCTGTTCGTCACGCTGTGGCTGTGGGTCGCGGGCGTTCTTGGCGGTGTGGTCGCGGGCTTCATCGTCGCGACGGCACGGCGCTTCGGTGGTTTCGTTGTAAACACCCTCCTCGGCGCAGTCGTCGAGGTGCTGCGCGGCACGCCGTTCCTGATCCAGATATTCCTTCTTTACTACGGTGGTCCGTTCGTCGGGCTGATGCTCGATCCCATTCCCTGCGGGCTGATCGGCCTCACCGTCTATAGCGCAGCCTATTACAGCGAAGTGTTTCGCGCCGGCTATGCGTCGGTGCCGCATGGCCATGTGGAAGCGGCCGAATGCCTCGGCATGACGCGGCTGCAGACGATAGCCCGCATCCAGATACCGGAAATGGCATTGATCGTGCTGCCGCCGGCCATCAACCTGGCGATCATTCTCCTGAAGGAATCCGCTGTCCTGTCGATCATCACCGTCCCGGAACTGACGGCGACCGTCAGCGCCATCGGCTCGCAGCAATATGCGTTCCTCGAGGCGATCTTCGTCCTCGCCGTCACCTACTGGATCATCGTTGAACTGACGGATCGGCTCGGCCGCCAGGCCGAAAAACGTCTTTCCCGACTGAGGTTTTCAAAAGCATGAGTGTACCCGCGATCACCATCCGCAAACTGGTCAAGCGCTTCGGGGAAACCACCGTGCTGCAGGACATCGACCTGGAAATCCCGGAGGGCAAGGTTTCCTGCCTCATCGGCCCTTCGGGCTCGGGCAAGAGCACGCTGCTTCGCTGCCTCGCCTTCCTCGAAGAGTCGACCAGCGGCATGATCACCATCAACGGCGAAGCGCTCGGCTTCTTCGAGGATGCGAATGGCAAGCGCGAACGGTTGCCGGCGGCCCAGATCCGCGCGGTGCGGGCGAAGACCGGCATGGTCTTCCAGCAATTCAATCTCTGGCCGCATATGACGGCGCTCGGCAATGTCAGCGAGGCCTTGAAGATCGTCCGCAAGGTGCCTAAGGCGGAAGCGGAAGAGCGCGCCATGACGCAGCTTCGCAAGGTCGGGCTGGAAAATCGCGCGGGCCATTACCCGTCGCAGCTTTCCGGCGGCCAGCAACAGCGTGTCGCGATTGCCCGCGCGCTGGCGCTTGAACCGAAGATCATGCTCTTCGACGAGCCGACATCGGCGCTCGATCCGGAACTCACTGGCGAAGTGCTGAACGTCATGCGCGATCTGGCGGCCGAAGGCATGACCATGGTGGTCGTCACCCACGAGATCGGCTTTGCGGCAAGCGTCGGCCAGCAGATCAGCTTCCTCGATCATGGACGCCTGCTGTTTTCCGGTCCGCCGGCGGAGATCTTCGCCAAGCCGCGGCACCCGCGCCTTGAACAGTTCCTCGATACCTATCTCGATCGCGGAGCCAGCATGCTCGCATGATTCAGGAGAAGGTGACTGCCCACGATATCGCCGATCCGCCCATCTCGCTTCACCAGCGGATCCTCTCCGATATCGAGCAGAATATCCTGACCGGCCGCTGGCCGCCCGGTTATCGCATTCCCTCAGAGCAGCAGCTTGCCGAGCAGTACGGATGCTCGCGCATGACCGTCAACAAGGTCGTGACCCAGCTTGCCCGCGCCGGCCTCGTGCAGCGGCGCCGCAAGATCGGCAGCGTCGTCCTGCCCCAGAAGGCGCAGAGCGCGATCCTGGAGATCTACGATATCCGCGAGGAGGTGAAGGCTGCGGGCAGAAGCTACAGCCACCGCATCCTTGCCCGCACCGTGCGACCAGCAAGCAGCGAAGAGGCTGAAATTCTCGGGCTGCTTGCCGGGCAGAAGATCGTCGATATCACCTGCCTGCACCATGCGGGCGATGCCCCTTTCTGCCTAGAGCAGCGCCTGATCAATCTCGACGTGGTACCCGATGCGGAAACGGAAAGCTTCGAACTTCTGTCGCCCGGTCCCTGGCTTCTCGACCATGTGCCTTGGAGCGCCGCCGAGCACCGGATTGCGGCCCAAGGCGCGGGCGCGACCGAGGCTGCGCATCTGGCCGTCCCTGCGGGCAGTCCCGTCATGGTCGTCGAGCGCCAGACATGGCGGCTCGATCAATCGGTCACGGCGGTGCGCCTGACCTATCCCGGCGGCAGCCACACGCTGACCGCCCGTTTCACCCCGTCACAGGCAATCTGACACGACATTCGACGCAAAGGAGCTGACAATCATGGCCCGCGAAGACAAGCTGAAACTTGGAACATTTGTCTATACATTCGGCTTCAACCCCGCGAGCTGGCTGCATCCGGCGGCCGATATCAATGGCGCCAACAAGATCGACCATCTACTGAATGTCGCGCGGATTTCGGAACAGGCGAAACTCGACTTCATGTTCGTCGCGGATTCACCGGCCGCTGCCATCGGCGATCCGGAGGCACTCTCCCGCTCGCCGACCAAGATGAACCGCTTCGAGCCGCTGACGCTGATCACGGCACTGGCCGCGATGACCGAGAAGCTCGGCTTCGTCGCCACAGCCTCGACCAGCTATTACGAGCCGTTCAACATCGCCCGCATCTTTTCGTCCATCGATCACCTGAGTGGCGGGCGGGCCTGCTGGAACGTCGTGACATCCGACCACGACGAGACGGGCTATAACTTCAATCGCGAGGGGCTCGATCCGCATGCGATCCGCTACGAGCGCGGCGAGGAATTCGTCGACGTCGTCTTCGGCCTATGGGACAGTTTCGAGCCGGATGCGCTGCTGCTCGACCGGCAGAACGGCGTCTATTACGACAAGGACAAGCTCCACACGCTGAACCACAAGGGCAAGCATTTCCAAGTGCGCGGTCCTCTGAACATCGCCTCGACGCCGCAGGGTCGGCCGGTCATCGCCCAGGCGGGCGGCTCGGAAGCCGGAATGGAGTTGGCGGCGCGGACCTCGGAAATCGTCTTCAGCCTCGCCTCCAGCATCGAACGCAACGGCGCCTTCTACCACAACGTCAAAAGCCGGATGGCAAAGTATGGCCGTCACCAGGATGACCTGAAGATGATGCCGGGCATCGTCGTCAATGTCGGGGAAACGAAGGCGGAAGCGCAGGCCAAGGTCGATTTCCTCATCGACAACCTGCATCCCGATGTCGGCCGCTGGATGCTGGGCGAGTTTCTCGAAACCGATCTTTCCGGCGCCGAACTCGACAAGCCATTCCCGATGGAGCGCCTGCCTGAGCAGCCGAAGGGTTCCAAGGCGCTATTCGAGGAACTGACAGACTTCATCAAACAGGGCCATACGCTTGGCCACCTGATCCGCCACTATGCGGAAAAAAGCACCGGCAACGGCATTACCGGCACGCCGAAAGAAATCGCCGACTTCATGGAGGAATGGTTCGAGGCGCGCGCCGCCGACGGCTTCATCCTGATGTTCCCGACACTGCCCGCCAGCCTCACCGATTTCGTCGAACTGGTCGTGCCGGAACTGCGCCGCCGCGGACTGTTCCGCGAGGAATATGAAGGCTCGACGCTACGAGAAAATCTCGGCCTTTCCATGCCGGTAAACCGCCATGCCGCGGCGCGCCAGCAGGGCGGCTGACGGCGAATAACAAAAAGGCGCCCGGAGATATCTCCAGACGCCTTTTCGCACGGTGGCAGTGGATCATTCGATGATCTGGACGACCGTATGGGTCCGCGGATCGACGATCACGCGCTGTTCGTTGACGACGGCATAGGCATAAGCCGGATCTTCCGGAACGGGCGTCAGCACGACCTGCTGCGGGATCGGCTCGCCGACGACGACGTGTTCCTGAATCACGACGCGCTGGGCCGGCATGGGCTGGGTCTCGACATAACGGACGACACGTTGCGGCGGCGGATCGATGGCCGTGCCGGCAGCGGCGCCGACAATGCCGCCTACGGCAGCGCCCACGGGACCACCTACGATTGCACCGGTCACGGCGCCGCCGACGGCACCGTTTACCGTGCTCTGCTGGGCCATGGCACCGGTTGCGAGCGCCGCGAAGGCGGCAGATACCAGAATGATCTTTTTCATGACACAACTCCCTGTTTGTGATGGGCAAAGAACGCGGCCCCGATAAAGCGGTTCCGGCCTCGGACCTTTGCGGCGCCCTATCCGACTTTGGTCCCGATCCATGAAAAACAGAGGCTGTCGCGCCCATTGACCGGCGGAAACCGAGCCATACTTACCTCGCGCGAACTGCATTCATCCGAGGCTTACGTGCGGCTACCCAACGTCATCGCTCATTGGAACAGCCAATCGCTCGCCCGCCAGTTTCTCATCGCCGGCGGGCTGGTGTCGGCTGCTGCCATCCTCGTCGTCGGCGCCTTTGTCGCAAGCCTGATCGAGGATGCCGTCACCCGCAATTCGGCAGCCTCGACGGCGCTCTATGTAGACAGCATCATCGCGCCGATCCTTCCGGACATGACGACGACGGAAAAACTCGACGAAACGATCGAGCGGGCGCTGGACGAGACCCTGTCGCAGGGCGCGCTCGGCCGTCGCCTCGTCTCTTTCAGGCTGTGGCGCAAGGATGGCACCATCCTTTATGCCAACGACAAGACGCTGATGGGCAAGAAGCTCACACCGAGCGAGGATCTCAACACCGCCTTTTCCGGAAAGATGGTGTCCGAATTCAACCAGATCGACCCGGAAGAGGCCTCGGCTCTGGGTGACGATCCGCCGCCGCTGCTCGAGATCTACAATCCGGTGCTGCAGCCATGGTCCGGCGAAGTCGTGGCCGTCTCGGAATTCTACGAGATCGCGACGGATTTCGAGCACAGTCTCTATAATGCGCGGCTGAGGGCATGGCTCGCCGTCGCGGCGGTGATTGCGGTGATATTCTCCCTGCTGTCGCTGATCGTCCTGCGCGGCAGCCGGCTTATCGACCTGCAGCGCGGCCTGCTCAACGCCCGCGTCGGCGAGCTGTCGCATCTCCTGAAGCAGAACCGCGCGCTCCATGCCCGCGTGAAAAATGCCAGCCAGCGCACGACGGCGCTCAACGAACGCTTTCTCAGGCGTCTCGGCGCCGACTTGCACGATGGGCCGGCACAGCTCATCGCCTATGCGTCGCTGCGCATCGACAGCCCCGCCATTCTCGGGGCGCAGGCGCTGCCGGAGAAGCGCGAAGCGGAGGTCGCATCGATCAAAACCAGCCTCCAGGAGGCGATGCGCGAGATCCGCGGCATCTGCCACGATCTCATCCTTCCCGAGATCGAGGCCGCAAACCCGCATGAGGTGATCAAGCAGGCGGTACAAAGATACCGAGATCGCACGGGTTTCGATGTTCGCCTTTTACTTGCCGCCATTGAGTGGCAACCGACGCCTGCGGAAAAGATCTGCATCTACCGTTTCGTGCAGGAGGCACTGAACAACGGCTGGCGACATGCCGGCGGCGTAGACCAGCAGGTTTTGCAACGTTTGGAGGACGGCTGCGTTGTTATCGACGTCATTGATGGCGGGCCCGGTTTTGACCCCTCGTCGATCAAATCGACGAGCCTCGGCATTGCCGGACTGCGCGAACGGGTCGAAAGCCTGGGCGGACGGTTCGAGATCAACTCGGGGAAACACGGGACAACGGTAACGATGTCGCTGAAGATAAGTGAGACGGAGAAGGCTTGATGGCAGATCTACGGGTTGCCGTATGCGATGACCACCCCCTATTCAGGGAGGGCGTGACGCGCACTTTGACGGAATTGGGCTTCGACATCATTGCCGAAGGTGGCAGCGCGGAAGATGCTATCCATATCGCACAGCAGCATCGCCCCGATATCCTGCTAATGGATATTTCCATGCCCGGCAGCGGACTGGAGGCCATCGCGCCCATTCTTTCCGGCTGTCCGGACCAGAAGATCGTCATGCTGACCGTGTCGGAAACGAGCGACGACATTCGCCGCGCGCTGCAGGACGGCGCCAGAGGTTACGTGCTCAAGGGCATCGGGTCTGCTTCATTGGCGGAAATCCTGCATTCGGTGGCAAAGGGCGAAGGTTATGTGGCGCCGTCGCTTTCCGCCAAGCTTCTGGCAGAGCCGCAATCGGCCGCAAACGACGACGCGTCGCTTGCCGGAATGAACGAGCTGACGACGCGGGAGCGCGAGGTGCTGGAACTGGCTGCGAACGGGCTCAGCAACAAGCTGATCGCGATCGAGCTCGACCTGCATGAAAAGACCGTAAAGCATCACATGACGCGGATCTTCACCAAGCTCAATGTCAGCAACCGCACGGCTGCCGCGATCGCCTGGAACGAGGCGATGCGCGAAGGGTCGATGCGCGCGGCGTCGTAAGCCGACGCCTCAATCTACCAGCGAGCGCAGCCGATCGACATCGGATTTGGCGGCCGGGCGATTTACGATCGTCCGACCCCGATTATCTCGCATCACATAACGCCCCTGGCTGTCGATCTCTTCCGCTATGCCGTTGCTGTGCCTTACGCTGAGGCTGCGATCAGTTGCCTGTCCCGGCGTCATGTTGACGCCTTGCGACGGTGCGTTCTCCTGAGTTCCGGAAGACTGGCCGTCGGCGACACCGCGGGATCCGCCGCCTTTTTCCTCGCCACCCGCATTACCACCGTTGCCGCCCTTGTTTCCGCCACGCCCGCCATCGGCACCGCCGCCCTTTCCGGAACCACCACCGGAGCTGTTTCCGCCACCGCGGCCACCTCCGTTGCCGTTTCCATCACCGCCACCATGGCCGTTTCGGGCCAAGGCGGAATCGGCCCGGAACGGCAACAGGATCGCCAATGTGGAGAGGGTCAGATTTGCAATGATCTGTCGGCGGGAGTGAATGGAAGCCTCCATCGCGCATATCGGGTTGAACATTCGTATGGTCAGGCAACACCCGAACCAAGGCCATAGTTCCGCCATAGGACCTTTGCGAAGGCGCCAACCAGACCATGGTCTGACCATAATTGGCTGCGTCTGCTTTCAGTCGGGCGAAATGCCGTCTTCAGGCCCGCGCTCCCGCTCCTTTTCGAACAGGGACCAGGCCGCGATGAACAGTGCCGCAATCAGTGGTCCGATGACGAAACCGTTGACGCCGACCAGCGAAATGCCGCCGATCGTCGAGATCAGCACCACGTAATCCGGCATCTTCGTTTCCTTGCCCACCAGCGGCGGTCGCAGAAGATTGTCGACCAGCCCTATGACGAATACGCCAACCGCGGCGATGATGACGGCCTGCAGCACGGCTCCCGTCACGGCCAGATAGATAGCTGTCGGTACCCAGACCAGCGCCGCGCCGACGGCCGGGACGAGCGACAGGATGACCATCAGCACGCCCCAAAGCAATGCTGGCTGCACGCCGAGCGCCCAGAAGGTCACGCCGCCGATCGCGCCTTGGATGATCGCGATGATGATATTGCCGCGGACCGTCGCCCTGACGACGGAGGCGAATTTCGCCATGAACTGGTTCGTATGCTCGTCGCTCAAGGGGGCCGCGCTGCGGATCGTCTTCGCCAGTGCTCGCCCGTCGCGGAAGAGGAAGAAGAGCAGGTAGAGCATCAGGCCGAAGGCGATGAAGAACTCGACTGTGCTCTGGCCGAAGGTCAGTGCCCTGCCGGCAAAGAAGCTTCCACCCTGCATGAGCGATGAGGAAAACCGCTCCCGCAGGTCCGCGAAACCACCGGTCTCCAGGCTGCGCAGGCGATCCTGGACGAATATCGGCAGCGCATCGACGACCTGGTTCAGCATGCGGGGGAGATCGATCTGCCCGCTCGAGATCCTCTGATAGAGGCTTGCGCCTTCCTGCACGAGCGAGCTGAGGATCGCGAGGCCCGGGAGGATGACGAGGCAAAGGCAGATAATGACGGACAGGACGGCCGCAACATTGCGTCTCCCGCCGAGCTTTGCTTCGAGCCAGCTGTACAGCGGAAAGAAAAGTATGGCGAAGACGACGGCCCAGAAGATCGCGGAATAGAAGGGCAGAATGACGGCGATGAACGCCAGAGTCACCAGAACCAGCAAGACATAAAAGCTGACGCGTTGAACCACTATCCCTGCCCTGTTGTGAAACCGTCCAGTCGGGGAGATAAGGCGCGATGCAGTTCCGTCCATGGCCGCGGTGCTATGAACGGCCGAAATCCTATTGATTTCAGAGGTAGCGGCCGCCTCGGATTCTTCCGGGCGGCCACTTTGCCTCAAGCCTGTGTATAGGCGGTCTTCACCACGGTGAAGAATTCGGCCGCATATTTGCCCTGTTCGCGCGGACCGAAGGAGGACGCCTTACGCCCGCCGAAGGGCACGTGGAAATCGACACCGGCGGTCGGCAGGTTGACCATGACCATGCCCGCTTCCGAATTCCGCTTGAAATGGGTCGCGTATTTCAGACTTGTCGTGGCGATGCCGGCCGAGAGGCCGAATGGCGTGTCATTCGCCATAGCCAGCGCCTCGTCATAGTTCTTGACGCGGATGACGCTCACGACAGGGCCGAAGATTTCCTCGCGGGAGATCCGCATCGCATTGGTCGCCTCGGTGAACAGCGTCGGCTGAAGGAAGAAGCCGGGCGTGTCCCGCTCGACCCGCTCGCCGCCAAAGGCCAGCTTTGCGCCTTCCTTGACGCCGATATCAATATAGTCGGTATCCTGCTTCAGCTGGCGGGCGTCGACAACGGGGCCGACATGGGTTTCAGGCTTTAGGGCGTGGCCGACCTGAATGGTCTTCAGCTTCTCCGTCAGGGCATCGACGAACCGGTCATGGATACCTTCGGTGACGATCAGGCGGGAGGACGCCGTGCAGCGCTGGCCGGTGGAAAAGAAGCCGGAATTGGCGGCAGCCTCGACCGCGACCTTCAGGTCGGCATCATCGAGCACGACCATCGGGTTCTTGCCGCCCATTTCCAGCTGGAATTTGCGGTTATGCTCGATCGACGCGGCGGCAACGCGCTTCCCGGTTCCGGTCGAGCCGGTGAAGGTGATGCCAGCGAGATCGGGGCTATCGAGCATCGTCTGGCCGACCACGGAGCCCGGCCCCATGACGAGATTGAGCACGCCCTTCGGCAGGCCTGCCCGATGCAGGATATCGACGATCGCCCATGAGCAGCCGGGCACCAACTCGGCCGGCTTGAACACGACCGTATTGCCGTAGCAGAGCGCCGGCGCGATCTTCCATGCCGGGATGGCGATCGGAAAATTCCACGGGGTAATGATGCCGATGACGCCGAGCGGTTCGCGGGTGATCTCGACGCCGATGCCGGGTCTTGCGGAAGGCAGAACTTCGCCCGCCAGGCGCAGGGCTTCCCCGGCAAAGAAGTCAAAGATCTGCGCCGCGCGCGTCACTTCGCCTATGCCTTCGGCCAGGATCTTGCCTTCCTCGCGGGACAGGAGCTCTCCGAGTTCCTGCTTGCGCGCAAGGATCTCGTCGGAGGTTTTTCTCAAGATCGCGTGGCGCTCCAGAATGCCGGATCGCGACCATGCCGGAAAGGCGGCTTTCGCTGCTGCGATCGCCTGACGCGTGTCATCGGTGGTCGCCTGGGCATAGATGCCGACGACGTCCTTGGTGTCGGAGGGATTGATGTTTTCCGAGCCGTTGCTGCCGACCCACTCGCCGGCGATCAGGTTCTGACGGATGGTCATGGTGAAATCCTCCTGCGGCTACCCAACTGGCCGTCGCAATATATGATTGAAAATATGATGATCCTATCAGGTGTCGGCCGGATGACCAGCGCTGGTAAAGGCGCCGCCCTGATAGATCACGGCCGGGTCGTTGGGATCCTGCCTGCCGGCCGCGGCTTCCACTTCGACGCGCCACTTGGCGGAACTGTCCTGCGGGCGCCAGCCGAGGAAGGCGGCATTGCGGTTGTCCCACCATTGCTCGCCGTTCGCCGAGGCCCCGTATATGATCGCATGCGCAAGGCGCGGCGTATCGAATGCCCGTCCGCAGAGCGAAACGAAATCCCGCACGCTGAGCCATGTCGCCAGCATTCGGGGATTGGCGGGCTTTTCGAAGCAGGAGCCGATCCGGACCGAGAGCGTCTCCTGGCCGAACTTGTCATAATACATGCTGGCGATTGCCTCGCCGAAGACCTTCGAGACGCCGTAAAGCGAATCCGGCCGCGGATAGACGGTGTTGTCGATATGCTCGTCGCGCCGGTAGAAACCGACCACATGGTTGGAACTGGCAAAGACGATGCGCGGTTGGCCGTGATGGCGGGCCGCCTCGTAAAGATTGTAGAGGCCGACGATATTACCCTGCAGGATCTGGTCGAAGGGACGCTCGACCGACACGCCGCCGAGATGGATGACGCCATCGACGCCCTCGAACAGGCGGAAAACGCCATCGGCATCCGCAAGATCACACCTGACAAAGGTTTCGCCGGCAGCGAGATCGGTGATCTCGCCGATATCCGAGAGAACGACATTCTCCGCAAGCTGAGATAGCAACGGACGTATGCTTCGACCAACACCGCCCGCGGCGCCCGTCAGCAGCAGTTTCTTCAGCATGAACCCTCCCAGGATCGGCGATCGTGCATGTCGCCACTATGTTGTCATACATGATGACGAAGGAGATACTACAAGTGAGGCCGAATAGGTCAACAAGTTTGTGTTGGCCGTGGAACTGTCGCGTCGGGCCGGACCTAACCCCGGGCGTCGCGCAGATGGCTTTCGACGCTCCGCAGGTGCTTCCTCATTGCGTCCGCAGCCGCCGCACCGTCGCGGTTTGCTATGGCTTCGACGATGCGGGCATGTTCCTCGAAGGAATGATGGTCGGCCGGCGGCCTGACCGGCGTGTCGCGCAGACGCCCCCAGGTCACGGCGCGGCGCACTGCGTTCAGCGTGTCGAGAAGGCCGAGCAGCAGGGAATTTTGCGATGCCTCGCCGATGAGGCGATGCAGGCGATTGTCCCATTGCTCGTAAAGGCGCCAGGTCGGCGCCTGCTGCGCCTTGACCATGCAACTGCGCAGTTCGGCGATCTGGCTCGGCGTCGCATTCAGCGCCGCACATCGCGCCACTTCCGGCTCGAAGGCGATGCGGGCGCCCATCACCTCCAACGGATTGGTTCGCTGCACCATGGCATTGATGTCGGCGACCGTATCCATCGGGCGCTCACCGGCAAAGGTCCCCTTCCCCACATGCCGCCAGACCACGCCTTCCGCCTGCAGGGTGGCCAGCGCCTTGCGCAGAGCCGTCCGGCCCACATCGAGCGATTCCGCCAATTCCCGCTCGGGCGGCAGCCGCCCGCCATCGGGAAGCTCGGCCCCTCCGACGAAATCACGCAGCCTGGACAGAACGACTGAATGCCTATCTTCGATCATCCATTTTCAACCAATTTCCGATTGGTTCGAGATATATGCGAGGTTTCGACAGCTGTCAACGCGACGCCACGAAACTTTGATGCGAGACATTTTATTCATTTGAATCAGTGATATGACTTGCAATTCATGCGCTGCACCAACGCTCTCGACGGCGCCGCAGCACATTTCATTGGTTGACACGATATCCGTTTAATGAAGAATTGGTTTCACATTGGGTTGGAGGAACCCGATTGGAGGAGGAATGACAATGACCATGCTTGCCAGACGTTTGAAGGCGTCTGCATTTGCTGCCGCCTTCTGCCTTTCCGCTGCAATTCCCGGCCTGGCTCTTGCCGAGCCGATGCGTATCGCCTTCGGCGATATCGCGACCGTCGAATCCCTTCATCTTCTCGCAGCCATCGAACGCGCCAAGGAAAAGGGCGTCGAGGTGGAGGTGACCTTCCTGAAGAGCGAGGATATCGCCGCCCAGGCTGTGGTCAGCGGCCAGGCCGATATCGGCATCGGCGGACCCTACGCCCTGCTCCAGAAGGTCAAGGCGCCGATCCGTATCTTCATGCAGCTTTCCAAGCTGCAGTTCTATCCTGTTGTCAACACAGAGTTCTACAAGGACTGGAAGGATCTCGACGGCCAGGAAATCGCCGTTCATTCACGCGGTTCCGGCACCGAGGTAATCATGAAACTGATGGCCGACAAGAGCGGCATTTCCTATTCCGGCATATCCTACGTGCCGGGTGCAGAAGTCCGCACCGGCGCGCTGCTCCAAGGCAATGTGAAGGCGACGATCGTCGACTCCTCCGGCAAGCGCGTGCTGGAAAAGGAGGCGCCGGGCAAGTTCGCCTTCCTGCCGCTCGGCGAGGTCTCGGCGACGGACGAGGCACTGTTTGCCAATACCAATTATCTCTCTGAAAACGAGAAGGACGTCGAGATCCTCGTCGAGAGCATCCTGACGACATGGCGCGAGGTCGCGGCGGACCCGAAGGCGGCGATCGCGCTGCGTGAAAAGTACAAGCTCCTGCCGGACGCGACCCCGGACATGGTGGCCGATATCGAGCCTTATTTCGCCGAGGCCGCGCCGGCCCTGCCGGTCAATGGCGGCGGCGAGGATGCCGCCAAGGACGATTTCGATTTCTATACCATCTCAGGCGCGCTTCAGGGCAAAGCCGAAGAGCTCAAGGTCGAGGATTTCTGGGATCTCGGTCCGCTCAACACCGCCCTTGCAAAAATCGGGACACAGTAGATGCACATGACCGCTTCCCCTCACAAGGTGAGCGCCGCTGGAGGAGCCGGTAGCGGCTCTTCCAGCCTGGTCGATACGCTCATCGAATTTGCAGGTCGTCGCAAAGGCTTCTGGGTCTTCGTGTCGCTCGCAACACTGTTCACCGCATGGGAGATCGCCGGCCGCGTGCCGATCAGCTTCGCTTTCCCGACCTTTCTCGAGACCGTCTCGGCGCTCGTCGAGATGGCCTTGGACGGGACGCTGCTGCCGGCCTACCTGATCACCTTCCAGCCGCTTGTCATCGGCGTCGCCGTCTCGGCGGTGCTCGGCATCGCGCTCGGCATCGTCATGGGCCTGTCCGACAAGGCGGAATGGCTTCTGGCGCCAGTATTTATCGTGCTGCAGGCGGCACCGATGGCGGCCCTCGTGCCGCTCGTCACTTTCGTCTACGGCATCGGCCTCGTTGCCAAGACGCTCGCGGTCATCATGCTTGCCCTGCCGGTGATCGTGCTCAACTCCTACAAGGCGGTACGCCACGTCAATCCGTCGCTGGTCGACATGTGCCGCTCGTTCCAGGGCAATCGCTTCCAGCAGATCTTCAAGATCATCATTCCCGACGCGACGCCTGTCCTGTTTGCCGGCCTTCGCCTCGGCATCGCCGCCGGCTTCATCGGCGTCATGCTGGCCGAACTGCTGATCACACCCACCGGCATCGGCGATCTCATCACCTATCACCGCTCGATCGCCAATTACGCACACATGTATGCGGCCGTTGCCTCGATCATCGCCGTGTCGACGCTGACGCTGGCCGCCCTGCAATATGTCGAGTTGCGCTTCTTGCGCCCCGAAAAGAGGAGAAAGTGACATGGCGAGCCCAATGACGGCCCGTGTGGCTGAAACCACGAGCAAGCCCGACGCCATCGTCGAGGTGCGCGACATCTGCAAGCGCTATGGCGACCTCGAAGCCCTGCGCAACATCAATCTGGAGTTCGAGCGCGGCAAGCTGACGACGCTGCTCGGCCCCTCTGGCTGCGGCAAGACCACGCTTCTGAAGATCATCGCCGGTCTCGTGCCGTCGACCTCGGGCGAGATCCGCATCAACGGCAAGGTCGTCACCGGCCCCGGCCCGGAACGCGCCTTCGTATTTCAGGATTTTGCCCTGATGCCCTGGGCAACCGTCCTGCGCAATGTCGCCTTCGGCCTCGAACTCAAGGGCGTGTCCCAGGCCGAGCGGCATCGCGTAGCAAAGCATTATATCGGCGAGGTGGGCCTGAACGGCTTCGAGGAAAAATACCCGCATGAGCTTTCCGGCGGCATGCGCCAGCGTGTCGGCATTGCCCGGGCGTTTTCGGTGAACGCCGATGTTCTGCTGCTTGATGAACCCTTCTCGGCCGTTGACGAGCAGAACCGCCGCAAATTCCAGGAGGACTTGCTCCAGCTGGTCGAAAAGGAGCGCAAGACCTTCCTTTTCGTCACCCATTCGATCGAGGAGGCGGTCTATGTCTCCGACCGGATCGTTCTGCTCTCGCCCCGCCCCGGCCGGGTCTCGCAGATCATCGAACCCAATATCGACCGCTCCGCCGCGCCGGATGTGATCCGCCGCGACAAGGGTTATCTCGATGTGGTCGAGGAGATCTGGCAGGGTCTCCGGCAATATGCGGAGTGACGCGCCATGACACTCTTCGGCATGAAAATCCCGATGATGGCATCACTCCTCTTCTGGGCGCTGCTCTGGGAGATCGTCGGCAGGCTGGACATGATCTTCCTCATCCCGCCGATGAGCTCGATCATCACCACGGGCTTCGATCTCGTCGCCACCAACTCCTGGCAGGCGGCATCAATGGTGACGCTCCGGTCCTTCGTCCTCGGCATGGCGCTCGCCATCGGCATCGGCGTGCCGCTCGGCATCGCCATGGGCCGTTTCAGGATCGTCGACAACATCTTCGGCCTGTGGGTCAACATGTTCGTCAGCGCGCCGCTCTCCGCCCTCGTACCGGTTTTGATGATCCTGTTCGGGCTGGGTGAAACCACGGTCTTCGTCACCGTCTTCCTGTTTGCCGTCTGGATCATCGTTCTCGATGCCAGGGCCGGCGTCATGCAGGTGCCGGTGTCGCTGATCGAGATGGGCCGCAGTTACGGCGCATCGCGCCTTGCGATCTTCACCAAGATCATTCTTCTCTCCGCCCTTCCCGAGATCCTGGCGGGCATCCGCATCGGCCTTATCCGCGGCGTCAAGGGCGTGGTGATCGGCCAGATCCTGGTGTCGATCATCGGTTACGGCGAACTTTTCGAGCTCTACTCCCGCAGCTTCGACATGGAGCGGTTCTGGGCTCTGACAATCATCCTCTTCGCGGCGGCCATGCTGTTGTCCGCGGGTGTGGAACTCTTCGAAAAACGCATCGAATATTACGCAGGAGCACGCTGATGAACGACATGTCTCTTAAGAACGCCTACGTCTTTACCCCGGCACCGGTCCCCACCCTGCCGGTTTCCGGAAGCCAGGCGCTTTTCCCGGTCCACCGCATCTATTGCGTCGGCCGAAACTTCGCCGACCATGCGATCGAAATGGGCCACGACCCCAACAAGGAGCCGCCCTTCTTCTTCCAGAAGAACCCCGACACGCTCGTGCTTGCCGGCAAGGATTTCCCCTACCCAGCCGAAACCAAGGACGTGCATCACGAGGTCGAACTCGTCGTGGCGCTGAAGAGCGGCGGCGACAACATCCCGCTCGATAAGGCACTCGACTGCGTCTACGGCTATGCCGTCGGCCTCGACATGACCCGCCGTGATCTGCAGGGCGAGGCGAAGAAGCTCGGCCGCCCCTGGGAAACCGGCAAGGCATTCGAGAACTCCGCCCCTTGCGGCCCGCTTCATCCGGTCTCCGCCGTCGGCCACCCGGACAAGGGCGCCATCTGGCTCAAGGTCAATGGCGCGACCCGCCAGGATGGCGATCTCAACCAGATGATCTGGAAGGTGCCGGAAATGATCTCCTATCTCTCGCGCCTGTTCACGCTGCAGCCGGGCGACCTGATTTTCGCCGGCACGCCGGCCGGCGTCGGCGCCATTGTCAGGGGCGACGAGATGATTGCCCATGTAGACGGGGTCGATGAGGTCGCCTTTAAGGTTTCCTGACCGCGATTGCCGGACAAATCAGAACCATCAAACTTGGGCTTGGTCATCACTACGGTGATGGCCAAGCTCTCTCAAACCGAAGGGTTGTGGACATGCATCGACCTCTCGAGGAGGCCGTTACAGAGCATGGCCGGCAGCCACTGCCGGCAGGCACCCCGGGATACCCGTCAAGGAAAATATTGGTGAAGACGGCGGCAGATGTCGCCTCTGCATCCAGAACCGACGGCGCGTGCTCAAAGAAGCCTGTCCGGCTGGAGGCATCCGGTGAAATGCCGCCAAACTCGGCATCAGTCAAAATGCGTCAAGCGCTTGTTCCGGAGTGCTCGCATATCGGAAAAGCGACCTATCCTTTAAAGAGATCAGGCTGCCGCTATACATGCTGTCGACCATGACCTGCAGTCCCTGCCAAAAACCTGCGGGCCCGAGAAGCATCAGCGGCTTTTGATCTGAGGCAATGCGCCGCCTCTCGATGATGTCGGTCAGTTCCGACAGAGTGCCAAAACCTCCTGGCAACGCGATGAAGCGTTCGGCTTCCTGGTTGACGTAATTCCTGCGCTGTTCAGTGGTCTCGAAGGATTGGACATCCCGGATGCCGCGATAAAGCCGCTCGTTGTTCATCATCGAGCGATCGAGAACAGCAATGACCGCACCATCTTCCGCAATCGCCGCCTTGATAGCGCTTCCTATCACGCCGTTCGTCCTTCCTCCGCACAACATGGTGTGCTTGGCGACCGCTATTGCGGAACCGATCCTCTCGCCGAGGTGGAGAAGCTCCGGATCTGCCGTAGCGGACACGCCTCCAAAGACGAAGATTTTCATCTGACGATCCTTTTTCTTGCGCCGCGACATCGGCTTCGAGTTTTTGCCGCCGTCTAGGGAGACGCCACGACTTGATTTTTGGGCGCATTGTCTCCGCCGATCTGGAGCATGGGCTGCGCGAAGAGTATGCCGTTTGCGATGAACGCCTCACGCAGAAGGAGATTGGCACGCCTGCGAATGAAGGATTGCATGGGAGAAGGCTTCAGCATCATCCCGAAGCTCAGCACGAGGCCGTAGTCGCCGAACTCTTCCACGCCCTTCAGCTTGAGCGGCTCGATGAAGAGCGGCTCGAATTCAGGATCCTCGGCAAGCGTCGCGCCTATCTTTTTTGTGAGCTTGCGCACGACTTCGAGGTCGGCGTCGAAGGAAACGGAGATCCGGAATTTCACCACGCCCCAGTCGCGGCTCATGTTCTCAACCGCGCCAAGTTCCCCGAACGGAACCGTGAATATGGGCCCGCGATGATGTCGCAGGCGGACCGAGCGGAGACTGAACCCCTCGACAGTCCCCTTGTAGCTCTTCGCCTGGATATATTCTCCGACCCGAAAGGCATCGTCGAGCATGTAGAACACACCGCTGATGATATCCTTCACGAGGGTCTGCGAGCCGAAGCCGATCGCGACGCCGAAGACGCCGGCACCGGCGATCAGCGGGCCTATCTGGACACCGAGTTCGGCAAGCACGAGAAGCGCCGTGATCGTCAGGCCGACCGCCGCAATTGCATTGCGCAGGATAGGCAGAAGGGTGCGCAGGCGCCCCTGGCGCGCCACTTCCTGCGGCGCCTGCCCCGCCGTCTCTCCGCTCGCCAATAGGTTATCGATCCAGAATTTCGCCATATGCCAGAGCAGATCGGCCATAAGCAGCACCACCACGCTCTTCAGAAGACCGTAGAAAATGGCCGACAAGGCCGGGTCGCGCTGGGCGAGCCCTTCCGGATTCATCTTCCACACGATCGTGAGCCAGGCCACCGCAAGCACGATGATTGCGGCCCGCACGCCGCGTACGACCAGCACCCTGCGCCAACCGGTCGCTTGTGCCGCGAGGTTCGAGGTCGCATCGCCCGCCGCCCGCAGGAGGCCCGGCAGGATCAGCACATAGATGCCGATCCAGAACAGCCCCTTGAAGCCAAGGCACCAGAGCACCCAGACCAGAACGGCAGCCGCCATGACCAGCAGCCTGCGCGACACGCTGCGGGTGCGAACCGACCAGATGGCCTCGAGCGACAGCCCGAGAAGAATGATCGAGAAGAGATAGGAAATGGCGTCGACAACTCTCTCATCGAGCCCGATCAGAGGCCCGGTGATTGCGCTGGCAAGGGCCAGGATGGCGATGGCCGCAAGCAGGCGTATCCGCAGACGGCCCGCGGGCGGATCGCTCGCGGCGACAACCGCCGAGACCAGACGGAAGCACACGAAGGCGGTGAGGAAGACAAGGAGAACGATACGGGCCAGGGGCGGCCAGTTGACGGCAAAGAAGACGACCGACATCGACAAGGCGAACACGATGACGGGCAATATACCGACCATAAAGCCGCTGCCCGCGCGACGGGTCCGCCTATAGAACCCCTCCCCGATCAATCCGACCGCGATCAGTCCGGCGAAGATGACGAAGACCGGCGCGTAGCCGCGCGAGACGGCATCCTCGCGCACGCGTCTTGCGGCGTTCCACACCTCTGCGGGAATTCGGGGAACCGCGCCGGCAATGCCATTGATGCGCGCACGCGTTTCCGTCTCCCAAGCCGCTATCGGCGAGATGTCAGCCTGCGCGGGCTGCGGCGCAACAGCCGGCTGGGTCTCGCGCTTGACCCATGATTGAACCTCGGGGTCCGCGAGCAGCTTTGAAAGCGCATCGATTTTCTGTGCTGCAGAATCCGGTGATTGCGCATGGGCCGGCGCGACCGCAAGAAACGTGAAGAGTAATACGATAAACCATCTCATTTTCGCGGCGACCTCTGTCGGGACAATATCAGCCGGGTCTCCTGCGTGTACGTATAATACCGTAACCTCACCCTCCCGGGTCTCGGCGTCCGTACACGCGCCTGCCTGTACGACCTCAGCTATCGTCGGGCCTGAAACCCGTCGGCATAGTCGCAGGGCGCGTTTTTGCACCTGTCAGGTAGCGGTCGAGACCCGCATCGACGGTATCGAACAGGCGCGTCTCGCCCAGTTGAGCCGCGAAACCCGACGCGCGTACGTAGTCGAGAACATCCGGGTTGAGGTTCGCCAGCCATAACGTCACCCCCTGCTGCTCGAGGTTCCTGTCGCTCGTGATCACCATCTGCATCGCCGAATATTCGATGTCGAAGACGCGGCTGAGGTCGAGAAGCAGCACTCTCGGCCTGTAGCGATGGACAAGCTCGCGGATGCGGTCGGCAACCTGTTGTTCGTTGGCGAAGAACAGCCTGCCCTCCGGCCGCAGGACTAGCAGCCCTTCCGGCATGTCGTCGCCGGGATGGCTGTCGAAGACGGGCCTGAGGGCGGCCTCTCCGCGGCTGCGACCCATCACGTGTATGCGCGGGTTGGCCGACTGGCTGGAAAGTCCAAGCAGCGATGCGGCGATGGCAACGACGATGCCCTGAAGCGTGCCGAAGAACAGGACGCCAAGAAGCGCAGCCAAAGCCCAGCGAAACTCCATCCTTCGCACGTGCCTTATCGCTGTGAATTCCGCAGGCTGGATGAGGCCGACCGAATAGACGATGACGATGGCCGAAAGGGCGGCCTGCGGCAGAAGACCCAGGATCGGCGCGAGCACCAGCATCGTCGCGACGGAAACGGCAGCGGTAAACAGTGATGCCGCCTGCGACCTGCCGCCCAGGGCACGCACTACGGCCGTTTGCGAAGTGCCGCCGCCCGCCGGCATGGCGCCGAAAAAGGCGCCGCCGAAATTCGCCGCGCCGATGGCAACCAGTTCCCTGTTCGCCCTGATCGGCGGGTCGGCCGGAATGGCAAAGGCGCGGCCGGCGGCAACCGTCTCGGTGAAACTCATCAGCGCGATACCGACCGCACCCGGAAGCAGAATGAGAACAAGATCCGGATCGGGCAATGTCACACTCGGCAACGCCTGGGGAATGTGACCGACAATAGCGACACCTTGCCCGCTGAGGTTAAACAGCCAGGACCCGAGGATGGCCCCGCCGACAACGGCAAGCGGTGCGGGAGAATGGGGCCATAGCCGTTCCATGACCAGAAGCAGAACAAGCGCGACAATTCCGACCACCGCGGTGTTCGTCGAAGCTTCCGGCAGGTGCTGCAGGAAGGCCAGCAGGTCCCTGAAGAAACCCTCCTTTGCCGGATGCAGCCCGAATAGCTTGGGCAGCTGGTCGAGAATGATGACCAACCCGATCCCCGCCTTGAAACCGGTCAGCACGGGCAGCGAGATGAAACTGGCGACGAAACCGAGGCGCAGGACGGCAGCAAGCACAAGCAGCAGGCCCGTCAAGGCGGTGAAGGTCGCCGTGGCGACGAGCAGCCTGCCCGGGTCAGCATCCGGCACGACGGCCTGCAGTTCCGCCGCCGTCAGGATCGCGATTGTTGTCGTCGAGCTGACGCTCAGGACCCGGGACGAGCCGAGAAATGCATAGATGATCGTCGGCAGGAACGCCGTATAGATCCCGACGATGACGGGCAGGCCGGCGACCGTGGCATAGGCCATGGCCTTGGGGAGAATGACCGCAGCAGCCGTCAGGCCGGCAATCGCGTCCGCCCTTATCGTCTGGCCCATGGAAGCGGCCCTGCCGTCATTCAACCGTTGCATCCTATCCTCCCCCTTCCGGGTTGGCGGGAACGTTCCGCTTTCGCCGCCGGGGAGACAGAGTGCTCAACCGGCAACCACGTTGACGATCACGGTTCCCCATGTCGTCAGCAGGATGTGGCCGAGCGGCACTGCCGGCGTGTAGCCAAGCACCGCGACGGTGCTTCCCGAACGCTCCTGAACTGCCGCCATGGCAGCCGTCATCGTCTGCGCCCCCGCAAGTCCGCCGAGAAGCAGGATCGGGTTCATCCGCAGCACGTAGCGACCGAAATAAAGTCCGACGACCATCGGTGTGAGGGTGACGATCATGCCCCCGAAAAGAAGGCCCAACCCCACCTCGGCGATCGCCGAAAAGAAGACAGGTCCGGCATGCAGGCCGATCATCGCGATGAAAGCCGAGAGCCCGAGGCCGGTCATCAGCGATACGCCTGCATCCGGGATACGCCCGAAAAGCGGGAAGCGCGTGCGCAAATGCCCGACCAGCAGCCCCGAAAGCAAGGCGCCGACGCTGGTGCTAAGCGAAATCCGCATGTCGCCGACCGGAAACGTCACGATGGCGCCGACAAGCCCGCCCAGGAAAATTCCGAGCCCCAGAACGAAGAAATCCGTCGTCGGTGCAGGAGATATCACGGTTCCGATCTGCCGGGCGGCCTTCCCGACCGCCGCTTCCGGGCCGACAAGCCCGACGATATCGCCGCGCTCCAGTGCAACACCGGGCGCGATAGGCACCTCGCTTCCGCCGCGCGTCACCCCGCGCAGGTAGAGGCCATGGGCAAGGCTACCCTCACCCAGCTGCATGATCGTTCTCCCGTCGAGACCGCGGTTTGTCAGTATGACGTCGGCGGAGACGACAGGCATGTCCAGCAGGGACCTGTCCTCAACCTCTTCGGCATGCGGACCGATCAACCTTACGAGCTTTGCTCGCTCACCCGAAACGGCAAGGACATCGCCAGGAATGATCACCGTTGCAGGTGTCGCTTCCATCAGCACATCGCCTCGACGTAGCCGGTGGATGAAAAACCTCTCGCCCGCGGCATGCTGTTCGGCCGCCGAAACCGAGAGGCCCGCGACCAGCCCGTTTTCGGCAACCCGGTATGCCCGCAACTCGAACCGGCGCCATGCGGATGCCACTCCCTCGGACCGGCGGACGATACCCAGTTCGTGTTCAAGTTTCAGCGCCTCGGCGGAAAGATCGATCCCGAGCAGCCGGGGGGCAACGACGCTGCAGAAGAGGATCACGCCCAGGGCGCCGAAGACATAACAAACGGCATCCGCAACCGCGATATGGGCAACCAGACGTTGGCGCTCCGCGTCGGGCAGCGGCAATGCATTGATCGCCTCGGCTGCCGTACCGATTGCAGGGCTTTCCGTCAGCGATCCGGAGAGAAGGCCTGCCGCAAAGCCTGGGTCGAGATCGAGCACCTCGGCGATGATGATCGCAATGCCCAGCCCCGTGACGGTGACCACGATGGCGAGCAGCATCGGCTTCAACCCGTTTCTCCTGATCGACTTCATGAACTGCGGGCCGACGGAATAGCCGGTTCCGAAAAGGAAGAGCAGAAACAGGAAGGATTTCGCCATCGCGGCAATCGGCACGTCCGCCAACTGCCCGATCGCTATGCCGGCGAACAACGAACCGGTCACCGGTCCAAGGCTGAAGCCGGCAATCTTGAATGTTCCGATCAGGTAGCCGGTGCTGATCGCGAGAAAGACCGCGAGTTCCGGATACCTGATGAGGAATTGCTCGGTCCAGACCATTGGAAACCAGCCTCGTCTTTTCCCGGAGCGGGCCGGGCAGACAAGCCCGAAGCAGAACGTCCGGCATCATTTTTTCAATGCAATCCGCTCTTCAGTGCGATCCTCTGGCATCCCTGACTTTTCGCGGTTTTTCGCTCACCGCCGCAATCGCGTCGGGACGAATGAGCTTCAGCCCCCTCGCCTTTTCGAAGCCGTGGATTTCCTTGACATCCAGCTTGCGCATGAAATCGATCGTCTCCTGGGTCAGGACCTGCCCCGGCACCATGATCGGAAAGCCAGGCGGATAGGGAATGACGAAATTGGCCGATACCATTTCCGGTCCGTCCCTGAGCCGCTTGTCGCACTCGGTGCCGAACAGCGGCACATATTCGCAGATTGAGGCGTCATAGGCCTTGAAGAACGCCGTCCGGATATCGCCCTCCGGGGTGTCGCGGCCCGCATCCTGCCGGAAGGCGTCGTGGAAATGGCTGAAATTAGGCAGGTCCGGTACATCGGTCATCAGCGACTTCACCCGTGCAGCAAAGGCGCTGCGCTCCCCCTCGCCGCCATCGGCCAGCCGCTCCTCGATCGCCTGGCATATCTCGACGAGAACCCGGATGAGATGCGCGACGTCGCTGCGGGTATTGTTGATGTTGGATTGCAGCAGCACGCTGTTTCGCGACGTCTTGTTCAGCTGGATGCCGTATTTCTCGGCCAGCAGGCCCTTGAACTGGGTACCATCGAACCCGGCCGTGCCGCAGACGAGTGTGATGCGCGTCGGGTCGAGATAGAAGTCGTCCTCCTGCATTGCCCTGGCCGCATTCGCCCAGGTCGTGCCATCGCGGATATACCCTTCGAACCCTGACTGGCGATAGGTTTTGGGGATCATCGCGTCGGCATCGAGCACCTTGAAATATTTCGAGATCAGCTTGTGCTCGTTGACGCCGCGCCGGATCTTGAGCGCGATCTCGATCGCGTTCATCACCAGTCCATACCCTTCCAGCTCCATCTGGCGGCGCGCGACGTCGAGGCTTGCGATCAGTTGCTGGTTCGGGCTCGTCGAGGCATGGGTGAACACGGCCTCGCGAAACTGCGCAGCCACTGTATGGAAATCGACGTCCTTGACGAGAAGCATCGAGCCTTGCCGGATGGCCGACATCGACTTGTGGGTCGAATTCGTCTGGTAGACACGAAGCCGGACGAGCCGGGGATCGGGAATGAGACGGGCCGCAAGCAAAGTTTCATCTGAGGGCTTTTCGCCGAGTTGCGCCTTCTGCGCCTCGAATGCCTTCACGGATGCCGGATCACGCAACCAGTCTTCAATCTCCGCCGCAGCACCCATCGCGGTTCGCGGGCGAAGGAAGGGCGAGAAGCGGGCGAAACCCGACCAGGCCTCATCCCATAGAAAGACCAGGTCCGGCTTGATCGCGAGGCATTCCTCCATCACCCGCCGGACATTGTACATATGGCCGTCGAACGTGCAGTTGGTCAGATCCAGCAGTTTAAGGCGGTCGAGCCGGCCTTCCGCCTTCAACGTCAGCAACGCCCGCTTGATCGTTGCCAGCGGCACTGCGCCGTACATGGAATATTCCGTCATCGGGAAGGCTTCCACGTAATAGGGCTGCGCCCCGGACAGGACCATGCCGTAGTGGTGCGACTTGTGGCAGTTACGATCGACAACGGCGATATCGCCGGGGGCCAGAAGCGCCTGAACGGCCATCTTGTTGGAGGTGGACGTGCCGTTGGTGACGAAGAAGACATGGTCGGCGCCGAACGCCCTTGCCGCCATCTCCTGCGAGCGTTTGATATTGCCCGTCGGCTCCAGAAGGCTGTCGAGCCCACCGGTCGTCGCACTGCTTTCAGCGAGAAACAAGTTCAGCCCGTAGAATTCACCGAAATCCCTGATCCAGTCCGATTTGAAGACCGACTTGCCCCTGGCGATCGGCAGGGCGTGAAACGTGCCGATCGGCCGCCGGGCATATTTCTTGAGATTGTCGAAGAACGGCGTCTCAAAGCGCGCATAGACGCCTTCCAGTACCGCGAGGTGCAATTCGAGCATCTCCTCGACCGCGTAGAAGACCCGCCGCACGCCCTTCGCGTTCGGGTCGCCGGCGATCTTCTCGACCTCACGATCGGAAAGCAGGTAGACGTCGAGTTCCGGGCGAAGCCTGCGCAGGGCACGGGAAAGACGCAGGGCCGAGGCGTCGGCGCTCTCTGCCTCGCCGAGCGGATCGAGGACGGAACGTAGCACCGGCGCATCGTGACGCGAGCGGTAGGGAAACCCTTCGGCGAGAACGACGGCGACGATGTTGGGATTGAGGATCGTGGCGCAGATCGCATCCTCGAAGGAACTGACCATGACCGGCTCGTAAATGAACGCATCCTCGCGGCGCCGCAGCCGGCGTATTTCCCGGGCAAAGGCCGGCCATCTTGCCGCCGGTTGGCTGTTGACGAACAGGACCTCGAAATAGGGGCGCCGCTCGCCCGCCTCGTTTGTCGAGGGCGGCAGTACGTCGGGGACTTCGGACGAGGACATCTCGTCGTGAACGTCCCATTCGCCGGGCCTGCTGCGATAGGCGTCGGTCAGCAGACCATTGGAGATGCGCCGGGCCAGCCGCGCCGCGCCACCGGCGTCGTTTGCAGCTATGCTTTCACGCAGGGCCGCAAGAAGCTGCGGCCCCGGATAGGCATGATATTCCTCGACAGCCTCCACCTCACTCAAAGCTGCCTCCAGCTTCGACCTGTCACCCGGCTGTTTCGCAAAGCCATCGGCAAGTGTCGTCAGCTCGCGCCATTTGTCCGCACGCGCCGAATGCAGGAGAAGGAACTGATCGATCTGTACGCTTCGATTTGACATTTCGTGCTCCCGATATTTTCCGGTGATGAACGGCACCAGTCGAGCCGCGTCACACGTTCCGCCGCCGGCGATTGAAGACACTGCAGATGCAAAGGCGTGCGCACCGCCGGAAGCGACGACATACGCCATCTCCGGCAGGCTGCCTGCTTCACGACAGAAGCAGGACCAGAACCATGCCCCAGATGGTCAGCAACGTGTTTCCGACGGCATATGTGACAGTGTAGCCCAGGCCCGGAATCTGGCTTTTTGCCCGGTCGTTGATCATCCCGAGCGAGGCCGTCGTGGTGCGTGCACCGGAGCAGCATCCGAGCAGGATTGCCGGGTGAAAGCGGAAGACATACTTGCCGACATACATCGCGAGGATGAGCGGCACGGTCGTCACCGCGACACCCCAGAGAAACAGGCTGAATCCGAGTTGCTGCAGGCCAGCGACAAAGCCCGGTCCCGACGAAATGCCGACCACGGCGATGAAGACGTTGAGACCGACGGAATTCATGAACCAGACGGTAGGCGATGGTATGCGCCCGAATGTCGGACGAACCGATCGGAGCCATCCGAAGAAGAGGCCGGAAATCAATGCGCCGCCGGATGTTGAAAGCGTCAGGGGCACGCTGCCTACCTTGTAGGTTATCGCCCCGATCAATGCGCCGATCGTGATTGCCGCGCCGATGAAGGCGACATCGGCGATGTCCGTCTGTGCGTCCGGCCGACCGAGTGCCTTCGTTGCCGCAGCCGTATCCTGCGTGCGCCCGACAATCGTCAGGATATCGCCACGCTGGACCTGCGTATTCGGCAGGATGGGGATTTCGGTTGCGGTCGCGCCGCGAACGATCTTGCGCAGAAAGACGCCACGCGCGAGCGGCATGGACGCGAGCTCCGCAAGCGTCTTGCCGTCCACCGCCTTGTTGGTGACGAAGACATCGACGCCGCCGGCCGGGACTGCGAGCAGTTCCTGATCGTTTATCTCCTCCGCCACGCTGCCGATAAGATCGACCAGAACCTCCCGTCGCCCTGCAACGGCAACGATGTCGCCCGCCGCGATCACGGTGTCGACGGTAGCGTCATGCACGGTTCCGGCACGCCGGATACGTTCGACAAACACCCGCTCGGATGGCAGCAGACGTTCCGCCTCGAGCACGGTCAGGCCAACGGCCTTGCCGCCTTCCTTTACCCGGTAGGCGCGCAATTCATACTGGTGCCAGGCCGTGCCGGCGCCACCCAGAGCCTTCTTGCCGCCATGCTCGAGTTCATAACGTTTGCATTCCGCTTCCAGGTCTATCCCCAGCAGGGACGGGCCGATCAGGGCAAGGACGATGGCCGAACCAACCGTGCCGAAAATATAGGTGACGGCATAGGCGACAGGCATGGCGTCCAGCATGGCCTTGGTCTGCTCCGGCGGCAGCCCCAGACGGTTGATGGCATCCGTCGCGAGCCCCATGGAAGCCGAGATCGTCTGAGAGCCCGCATAGAGCCCGGCCGCCGAGCCGATATCATAGCCGGCGATAAGTGCGCCGAAATAGGCCGCTCCAAGGCAGAAGACGCAGACAACGGCGGCAAAGAGCGCCTGCGGAATTCCGTCCTTCGCGATCCCTCTCACGAACTGGGGACCAACCCCATATCCGATCGCGAAAAGGAACATCAGGAAAAAGGTCGGCTTCAACGGCGGGGAAATGGTGATGCCGAGCTGGCCGATCAGAACCGCGGCAATGAGCGTTGCGGTGACAGCCCCAAGCCCGAGCCCCTTGTAGGTGAAGGAGCCGAAGTAATAGCCGAGCCCAAGCGACAGGAAGATCGCTATTTCGGGATAGGTGCGAAGCGTGCTTACGAACCAGTCGACCATCGGTCCCTCTCTCGGTTGATCGCTAGTGCATAAGAGGAGGTCGATCCTGCGCTCGAAATGCACCCGGATGGCTCTTGTTCGCTCCCGCCATGGTTGCGGTGCGCCGAACCCAAGGTCGCTCAATCAAGGTCAATCGCGAAGTAGAATACGGTATCATACCGGGACCGACGCATCCTGTTGGCGCAACAGATCGGGCGTTGCACGCTGCCTCCCGCCAACAGAGAAGCCGGCCATCGACATTGGGGAGGTACGGAATGGAGCCGGCAATAGGCAGATCCGGCAGGTGCGCTTTCGCCTGACCGCGGCTGCGGGAGACTAGGTACGAGGAGGACGCAGAAGGATTACGTTGGCGCGGGACAGGATCTCTTTGATCTCACCCGAAAGGCTGGTGACCAGCTCTTCATATTCGAGCCGCCGTGCGTCTCTGATGTCGGCGGGCAATCCCTTGCTTGCCTCCAGTGCGGTCTGCGCGTCTGCAAGATCCTCACAGAGCCCGCGGAAATCCTCATCGAGCTCGAACAGGCCCTCCACTTGTCGCGACAGGGTCGGAAATCTGTCAAGCGCTGCAGCAAGGCCGGGCGAAGATGATGGTTTGTCTGAGCGGGATCCCATTACGCACTCACAGACCTCTCGATGGCAAAAGATTGGCAATCCTATCGCTGTCCCCCAGATGAATGGCGCCTCTTATCCAGAACCCAGCCGGTGCTTTTGAGCCGCGATTGAACGAGGAACTGAAAGTTCGGTCGCGGGAAGTCGGTTCGGGCTGCGGAGACGGTCACCAAGCATATGCGAATTGGTCAGCCGTAACACAGAGACTACGGGAACTTACGGGCGTCCGACCGGCCGCGGATGTAACATCGCGGCAGGCAGTGAACCGCCTTGATCCGACGTGAAGCCTGAAACCGCGAACGGAACAGCATACTGGCGCGGGGCATCGTACGGGTTTTCCGATTTTGAGCACCGCTCGGGCGGTTCAAGCAATGCGTGTGTTCGATAACGTGGTCCCCGGTTGGGCGGCACGCGGCACCGAGCAACGGCGGAGGATGATATGAACCACGGACATGACGTCAGCCATAGAACGGAAACGGAAGAGAAAAGCTCAAAGAAGTCGTGGAATTACGAAAAGGAGATGAAGAAGCTCCAGATCGAGCTGGCTCATCTCCAGACCTGGGTAAAAGATTCCGGGCTGAGAGTTGTCATCATCTTTGAAGGTCGCGACGCGGCCGGCAAGGGTGGAATAATCAAGCGGATCGTTGAGAAGGTCAGCCCTCGGGTGTTTCGCGTGGTGGCACTTCCCGCCCCCACCGATCGCGAAAAATCGCAGATCTACATGCAGCGGTACATCGCCCATCTTCCCGCTGCCGGCGAGATCGTCATCTTCGACCGCAGCTGGTATAACCGGCCGGGCGTCGATCGGATCATGGGTTTCTGCAGCGAAAAGAAAGCCCGCCGCTTTCTCGAACTGGCTCCCCGCTTCGAAGCCGCAATCGTCGAAAGCGGCGTCCTGCTCCTGAAATATTTCCTCGTGGTCAGCGAAGACGAGCAGGAGCGCCGTTTCAGGAAGCGCATCGAAGATCCGCTGCGGCAATGGAAACTCAGCCCGATGGATATCGAATCCTATCGCCGCTGGTGGGACTACAGCCGGGCATATGACGAGCTGCTGCGCATGACCGATACCCATCACGCGCCGTGGTGGATCGTCCCATCGGACGACAAGAAGCGGGCGCGGGTGAACTGCATCGCCCATCTCCTCTCCTCAATTCCGTACGAGCACATCGCGTTCAAGGCACCCGACCTCGGCAAACGCCAGAAACGACCGAATGACTATGTCGAAGACCAGAGCCTTCGACACGTCGTTCCTGACATCACGCGATCAGCGCACGGCAGTGATTGACCTGCTTCAGTCAGTGAGCCCGGCCATGACAATCGCGGCACCTTCGAACGAAAACGACGGCGCGCCTCCTGCGGAGCTGAAGCATATCTCGGTAGAGGGGCGGGTAAGTGAGCTGCTGCGCATAGGGATCATCGCCGCGTTCGCCTATTGGTCCGCGCAGATCGTAGCGCCTTTTGCGCTTATCTGTGTCTGGGCGGCGATCCTCACCGTTGCGCTCTATCCGGTTTTTGATTTCCTGAGCCGTCTTCTTGGTGGCCGGCCCGTGCTGGCAGCGATCATTCTTGTTGCCGCATGCCTGCTCGTGATCATCAGCCCGCTGGCGTTGGCTGCCTCAGACCTCGTTCGCACCGTACAATCGTTCTTCGCGGACGGATCCGACTTCCAAATTCCGCAAGCGCCGGAACGGCTGAATGATCTCCCGGTGATCGGCACGTATCTGTATTCGGCGTGGAATAGTGCTGCCAGCAACCTCGCGGATGCCATCGTCTCGTTTCAGGCTCCATTGCGGCAGGCAGGCGGAACGATATTGGCAAAGGCGCTCTCCATCGGGGGCGGCATTCTCAGCTTCGTCGCCTCCGTTCTTCTGTGCGGCTTTTTCCTGACGATCGCCCCTCGCCTTTCATCGGCTATCCAGCTGCTGGCCGACCGCATCGCCGGAGACCGGGGCGTGGGGTTCGCCAAGCTCGCGGGCACGACAGTACGCAACGTATCCCGCGGCGTGATCGGGGTGGCTTTATTCCAGACGCTTTTATGCGGGCTTCTGTTCGCCGCCTTCGGCGTTCCTGCGCGGGGAGCTTTGACCTACGGGATCTTCGTTCTCTGCCTCATTCAGATCGGGCCGGGTCTTATCCTGCTGCCGGTGATCGCCTGGGCCTGGTTTTCATGGCCCTTCGATACATCGCTACTATTCACCGCGATCACCATACCCATCGTGCTCATCGATAACATTCTGAAGCCGATCCTGATCTCACGGGGGCTTTCGACGCCAATCCCGGTCATTCTTCTGGGCGTGATTGGCGGGACCATTTCCTACGGGCTGGTGGGGCTCTTCATCGGCCCCATCATTCTCGGCGTGTTTTATGATCTTCTCGTCGCCTGGGCATCCACACCGGCCTCTCACAGCAAGATCGCACCGCGACCTTCGGAGGTCGAGGGGCCCCAAGCAGGAGCTAGTCCATCGTGATGTCCCAGCGGTCGTCGGGATTGAACGTCCGGATCGCCGCTGCGCGTTTTTCCGTCTGTTCGCCCAGATCCCTCTCGTAAACGATACCGGAACGGTCGACCAGGAAGGTTTGGACGCCTGTGACCCCGTAGGTCACGGGCCATGCAATGAGCGCAAATCCATTCGTCATATTGCCGTTCACAATATAACTATGCTCGCCGCCCAACACGTTTGGGCCCTGCCCCGTCAAAATTCGAAACCGATAGCCGTAATAGCCCTCGCCCTGCTTGGCCTTGTTGAAGGCAGCATTCTCGAGCATGGGGCCGGCGGGGCTCTCTTCCTCGTCCTCCTTCGGATCCCAGTACAAGCCGTCATGCTTGCCGGGCGTGCTGATAAGCCGCTGCGCAAACTCATGAATGCGATCCTCGTCCTCGTCGATGACGGCATATTCTTCCTGAGCGTCCACGTAATCGCGCATGGTGGTGATCGCGACGAGTTCATTCTCGCCTATTCTTCGATTGACGATTTCCTCCAGCCCGACATCCGTGTCGAAGGTCCACTGCCCATCCTCCTGCTTGGAGAGCGGGAAGGGCAAGGGCCACATGACCTCCCCGATGGCCACCACCTTGAATTCGTCGACATCCTGCAGGCGCAGCTGCCTGGCAGCGCCCTCGCGGATCAAGGCAAGGCTCAACATCGCTTCGTTGCTCGCACGCAGCTTGGCCGCATCAAGGCCGAGCAGCTTCGCCAACCCGTCGACATCATTTGCAGCCAGAACGTTCTTGAACTCTCCCAGAGCTGCGGGCGGATCAATGAACGAAGGCGGCGTACCGGCCTTGAATTCCGACAGGTCCGTTTGCTTCTGCGCTGCCGACGGCACTGCCGCCGTGATGGCGATGGTTGCGACGACCACGCCGGCCAGGGATCGTGAGATTGTTGTCATGATATCCTCCAAAGGGCGAGCCTGGACTATCTGCGACCACCACCACCGCGGCCGCCACGGCCACCACCGCCATGATGCATCGGGCGACCACCGCCACGGGGTGCAGCACGCGGCCCGCCCCGCTGTCCGCCTCCCATGCTGTGCGCTCCGCGTTTCGAGCTGACGGCCTCCCGGCGTCCCGGCTGGACATTGCCGAGCGCATTCGGCTGACGCGCACGATTGTCCGGACGCGCCGCCATTTTCGGCGCACCCGCCTTCTTCGTGCTTCTTGCCGCTGATGCCGAGGAGTTGCGGGCCTTGGCCGCCGGACGATTGGCAGCCTGATTGTTGCGGGCAGCAGCCGGTCGGTTTTCGGCGGCCCGGTTGCCTGCCTGTCTCGCATTCTGCTTCAGGCCCTCTGTGGTGTTCCTGCGAACATCGTCGGGACGGATGCTGTTCGGTCTGTTTGCCAAACCGTCGGAGGCTTTGCGATCGCGCACCTGATTTTTCAGCGCGTTGCGGTTGTCCGACACCAGCCCGGACTTTATTGCCGATCGATCGAGACCTGCGAGCGTATCTTTCCCGATACCGAGCTTGCTGCGGTCCACCTTGCTCCAATCGACATCCTTCAATTTCAATTTTCCATTGAAATTCCGATCGTTGAAGCAGTTGTTGCAGTCGATATCGAGGTCTCCGCCACCCCAATTGCCGCCCCATACGCCCCAGTCATCCCAATTGACGATGGCGGCCCAGGCAATGCCGGTTACGGCACCCGCGAAAAATGCGGCACCAGGATAATAATAGCTGTCATAATAATCGTCGTGATAGGATATCGGCTGCGCTGCGTATCCAGGCTCATAGAGCATCTGGGGCGGATATTGGGGGAGGTAAATCTTTTCGGGATCGGTGGGCCGGATGACGACATTCTCGTTCTCGACCACCACCGTGATCTTCTCGTCGGTCTTGATCACATCCTTGGCCACAGCCTCTTCCCGAAGCTGCTGGATGGCGATCAGGACGTCCTTTTGCTGATACGTCAGTGCGTTGCCGAGCGATTGCGTCCAGGCAAGATCCTCACTCATCATTTTGACGATGTCCGGGTAGTTCAGAAGTGAAATGACGCTCCCGTCCCAGCCGTCATTGGGTTTCAGATCCTTGTCCTTCTGCCTTGCCTGCAGGAAGCGATCGGCTTCCACGACTTGCAACGGGAGAAGCGACGCGGCGGAAATTGCGGCGACCAGTTCGTCGGGATAGAGCGCGATGCGGGCCACCAGAACCTCAAGCTCGTCATCGGACAGCAGGTTGCTTTCTACGGCGGCAGGCCGAGGTGTCGGGGTCTGCGAATGAGCCGGCAGCCCGGGATAGGTCGACAGAAGCGCCAGCCCCGAAAGCCCGGCAACCAGCACGAAGGATTTTGATTTCATGACCCGTTCCCCTTATGGCGGTGAACCAAGCAGCACTAACGAGGCTGATGAGAGCGCACTCGCCGAAATCACGCTCTTCTTTTCAAGGCGCGTTTGCAGAGCAATGCATCTCGACGCCGTCCGCTGTTGGCAGCGGGACAACAACCACACAAAACATAGACCGTCTGAGTCAGAGAGGGGCGTAACTTACGCGACTATACTTTTGCCTGATTAAGCAGCGGCACCGCTGCCCGGTCAGATAAGTTTTGATGTCGCAAAGGCCGCACGCTGCCGCCATGCATTTGTCGCCCGGCAGGTTCGGGATCAAATGATCATCAACACGGAATGCCCGCTGCGATCGCCTAGGCGACCGGGCATCCATCCATCGGTGAACGGCTGGTCAGCCGCCGAATTCCCGTATTTTACACGATGTTACAAGCAAAAGCCCCGCATTGGTGCGTATTGTCAGGCCGACCACCGAGGGGCGGAATATTGCAATGTCCAGCTTGCCGCGGAGCCAGGTCTCGCCGCGGCGCCTCGCGCCGCAGATCCGAACCTGGAACCATGTTTAACGGATTATCGGCCTGACGGTCTCTCCGGGCTCATCAGCTCTCGATAACGCCTCATCCGATGGAAAGGACGTTCTGATGGAGCAAGTTCCTCATCCTACGGCTATCGATTACCTGCCCGTCTTCATCACGGAGCCCGGCCAGACCGACTACCTCTTTGTCGGTGTCGTCATCTTTCTGCTTCTGGCGATCCTGATTATCGGAAACCTCTATTTCCAGCTTCATGCGGTTCCCGAACGCATGGCCCATCGGACAAGCAAGGTGCAGATGGAGATCGTGGCGGTTTTGGCCCTCATCTCGCTTTTCACCCATAACCATCTCTTCTGGATCGCGGGGCTGCTGCTGGCCTTCGTCCAGATCCCCGATTTTTCAACGCCTCTCTATTCGATCGCGCAGTCACTCGCACGGCTTTCCGGCCGCGATGTGGAGAGGGAGTTGAGTGGTGAGCCCGATCCGCCGGAAGAGCAGCATTCCGAGAAAGCCGCTCTGGAAAACGAGACGAGGGACTGAGGGAGATCGACAATGCTGGAATTGATGCTCTGCTCCATGCTGACGATTTTCCCCGATTACCTCTATCGCCGTTACGTACAGCACAAGCGCATCGGATATGAGATCAACCTTTACACGATGTGGTACGAGTTGCGCTGGGGCATTTCGGCCTGTTTGCTGCTCACCATTTCCCTCATCACGCTGATCTTCTACTTCCATCCCTCGACCAAGAGCGTGACCGCCGTCTTTCGCACGGTGACCATCCTGCCGGAAGCGGTCGGGCGCGTTGATGAGGTCTATGTGGGTATCAACGAGAAGGTCCAAGCCGGTGCTCCGCTATTTCGCCTCGACGACTTGAAGCAGAAGGCCGCGGTGGAGACCGCACGACGAGCGGTCGCGGAACTCGAGGCCCAAGCCGAGGTGGCCCAGACGGAGCTGGCGACAGCCGACTCGCAGATAAAGGAGGCGCAAGGCGCCCTGCAGATTGCGGTCGACGAATATGAAATGAAGGCCCTGCTGCTGACCAAGGATGCCGTTGCTCGTCGCGAAGTTCAGCGGCTTGCCAATACGATCGAGTCACGCAAAGGCACATTGGGAGCAGCGCAGGCGAAGAAGGAAACACTGTCCACGCAGATCAGGGTGCTTCTGCCGGCGCAGAGAGCGAGCGCGGAAGCCGCGTTGGGGCAGGCGCAGGTGGAACTGGACAAGACACTCGTGCGCGCCGGCGTCGCCGGTACGGTACAGCAGTTCACGCTTCGCGTCGGAGACGTCGTCAACACGATGATACGCCCGGCGGGCATCCTCGTCCCGTCCGAAGCGGGGCGTGGCACCCTCATCGCAGGCTTCGGCCAGATCGAGGCCCAGGTGATGAAGCCGGGAATGATCGCCGAGGCAACCTGTATCGGCAAACCCTTCACCATTATTCCGCTGGTCGTGACAGAGGTCCAGGACGTGATCGCGGCCGGACAGCTGCGTCCGACGGATCAGCTCATCGATGTCCAACAGCTTGCCAGCCCCGGAACACTGACCGTATTTCTGCAGCCCCTCTACAAGGGGGGCCTGGACAACATCCCACCCGGCAGCAGCTGCATCGCCAACGCTTATACGAATAATCACGACGCGCTCGCCCGCGACGACATCGGTGTGGTCGAATGGTTTTTCCTGCATGCCGTCGATGCGGTCGGCCTGGTGCACGCGATGATACTGAGAATGCAGGCAATGTTGCTGCCGGTTCAAACCCTGGTTCTTGGTGGTCACTGAGCCCGCAGACTTCGGTGCGGGCGTGACAAGCAGGTTGTCATGCTCCGATTTCACAGACCCTCAGGGTTTAATATGACATATTGTCACTTACCTTAGCTTGTGCTTAAATTTGTTCCAATGAGATCTCGAGTAGCGCTATCGGGTGCCAGGGGGCGGGCGATGGAAAGTGCAAGATCAAATGGGCACGTTGCCTCGGAACCATCTGAAACTGAAGTAGAAACCCAGCTGGACAGGATACTCGCATGCGAGAGTGTCCACCTTCCGGAGAGAGCGCGGAATTTTCTTCGGTTCGTCGTGATGGAAACTCTGGCAGGTCGATCGCATTTCCTGAAGGCCTACACCATTGCGGATGTCGTCTTCGGCCGAAAGAACTTCGATGCGCAAAGCGATCCCGCAGTACGGATAGAAGCAGGCCGCATCAGGCGCGAGCTCGAGCGCTACTATCTCATGGCGGGACCAAACGAACCCGTCATCATCACGATACCCAAAGGCGGCTACGTGCCGACATTCAAGCGTTCCATCGGCTTTACGGGCGGCGAAGGCAAGTTGGACAATCCAGCCGGATCGGATGTACCCGCGCCGCCGGAAGAGTCCGTGAAGTCCGACAACGGGGCGTTGAGGCCAGGAGTGACGCAGCACTGGCTGGGGGCGGGAGGCCTGCTGGCGGGGGCGGTTTTACTGCTGGGAACGCTCGTTCTCCTCCCGTCCAATCCGGTCGAACCGTCCTTGAGCGAGGGTAGCGGACGCCCCACAGTCGCAGTCGATCTCTTTGATCATCCCGAAGGCGACAAAGACCTGCCGAAACTTTCGCAAGGCATCACTGACGAGATCATCGCGAAGCTGGTCAAGTTCAACGAGATCCAGGTCATCGAGGCGCAGACGGGTGCCGAAGGCACAGATCAGAAGCTTTCGCGCACGCGATACGTGCTGCAGGGGACCCTCAGAAAGGAAGGCAATCGGATCCGCTCGAGCGTACGTCTTGTGCGTCGTTCGGATGGTACCGTGATATGGGCAAGCAACTATGACACCGACCTCAGTGTCCAGGATGTCTTCGAAGCAGAAACCGCTGTGGCGGAAATGATTGCAACAGCCGTAGCCCAGCCGTTCGGCGTGCTGTTTCAATCAAGCATGAAGTCCCCGCCCGGATGGGAGGCATATGATTGTGCGCTGTCCTACTACAATTACCGCAGAGCAATAACCCAACCCACGCTCGCCGTGGCGCAGGCGTGCCTTTCGGCGTTGACGCGCAAGTTTCCGCAGGATGCAACATCCCTGGCCTTCCTCGCGATAACACACCTCGATCAGGTGCGTTTTGCCTACAAATTCGGAACACCACCATCCGCCGAAAATCTGGAAACAGCCTCCCAGCTTGCAGAGCGCGCCGCCGGCATAGACCCGCGCAACGCTCGGGCGCTTCAGGCCGTGATGTTGACCAGTTTCTTCCGGCACGACATTGACGCTGCTCTCGCAGCCGGCGCTGCTTCCTATGCTATCAATCCCAACGACACCGAGGTCGCCGGCGAATACGGACTGCGACTATCCATGAGCGGAAATTGGGATACCGGCTGCAATCTGGTGAGCAACGCCGTCAGCAAGGATGCCGGGCCTAAGGGCTATTACGAAGTCGGATTGGCACTCTGTGCCTTTATGAAGGGAGATCTTCAAGCCGCGGAACTTTGGTCGCGCATGTCTGATCTCGATTATAATCCCATGCACAGGATGGTCCTGATGTCGATCCTCGGGGCATCGGGGAAGACGGCCCAGGCCCGGCAGGAACTGGATTGGCTGAACGCCAACGCCCCGACGCTCATGCGAAACATCAGACAGGAAATAACCACGAGATTGGCAAGGCAGGAGGATCAGGAAAAGATTCTTTCCGGTCTGCGTGCCGGCGGAGCCATCATCGACGAGGCGGCAGCCTCAAAATAGGCGCCTCGGCCTTCTGCAGTCTGCCGCCGTCTGGATGGCAGATGATACACGATACTACAGGCATCAGCGGAGACCACATGCTAATTCGGAACCGATGCGGCACGACAAGTGGAGCCCGTGCATGCCGAGATGCCGTTCTGCTGTTCTACTCGTCCTGCTTCTTGGAAGCTGCGCGCGTCCGGAAGGTGTCATGGCACCGGTTGCACCCTCCACCACGGGAGTGACGGACAGGGTCGACATGCTGGTCGCTACGACACGCGAACCTTCAGGCTCACCTGCCACGCTCTTCGACGGCGAACGGAGTTCCAAACCACGCCTCACCCAGATTTCGGTTTCAATCCCTCGCCGGCGTGAAGCGGGTTCGGTTCAATGGCCCCATAGCCTGCCGCCCGATCCTGAAAGAGATTTCGCGGTCACGAATGTCCGACAGATGGAGACCGTCGCGGAAGGCCGCGCGTGGTTCAGTCGACAACGCAATGATGGACACGCTCTGGTTTTCATCCATGGTTTCAACAACACCTATGGGGATGCCGTCTTCCGGCTGGCGCAGATCGTTCATGACAGCCGGATGCACGCTACCCCCATCTTATTCACATGGCCTTCGCGAGCGAATATCACCGGATACCAATATGACAAGGAGAGCACCAACTACTCCCGCTCGGGGTTGGAACAGGCTCTGCGTACGCTTGCTGCCGATCCCAGCGTGAAGGACATAACCATCCTCGCACATTCGATGGGAGCATGGCTGGCCATGGAGGCATTGCGGCAGATGGGAATTCGGGACGGCCACGCTCACCCGAAGATCCACAACGTCATCCTCGCCTCTCCCGATATCGATATCCAGGTTTTCGCCAAGCAATATGTGGAAATGGGCGAACCGCGCCCGCGGTTCACGATTTTCACGTCACAGGACGACAGGGCGCTCGCCGTATCCAGCCTGATTACCGGCCGCGTGTCCCGTCTCGGAGCAATCAATCCGGCCGAGGAGCCTTATCGTTCAAGGCTCGAAAAGGCGGGCATCACGGCGATCGATCTCACCAAGGTTAAAACCGGAGACGGCCTCAACCACGGCAAATTCTCCGAGAGCCCGGAAATCGTGCAGCTCATAGGGCAGCGGCTGATGATGGGGCAGCCCCTCACCGATTCCACGGTCACGTTGGGCCAGAGCATCACCGCCGTGGTTGGCGGGACGGTGACGAATATCGGCACTGTCGCTGCAACGGCCGTTGCCGCTCCGGCCGTCATCTTGGAGCAACCACGTTCGCGCGCCCAGAAGCAACCGCCGCCTGGTGAGACGCTAGACGCCGACCTCAAGCCGCAGCAACTGGTGCATTAGCCGGCGCGTCGCCACCGTAGGGACGCGTCAATTACCGTAAAATACGTGCTCAACATTCCCTGCCCGTGCAAATCTGACCTGTCTTCACGTTTGGTGCACGATAGAGGCTGGGATGCAGAAAATAGCAATACGGCTGGCAGCCGCTGCACTTTTATCGACAGGACTTGGCACACCGGTCCCGGCGCAAACGCTGAGCTATGCGGATGCGGTCACGCAGTTGGCAGACGCCTGCGGCCGGGACATCAAGACTTTGTGCAAAGGCCTCAATCTCGGAAATGGACGGATATACGGCTGCCTTCAGGATCGTTCCGCCGAGGTCTCGCAAGGCTGCAAGACGTCGCTGGCCGGCGTGCTCCAATCCATCGCGCAACGAGAGCACGCACAGGCCTCGTACAAACAGCTGTGCCGTCGTGACGCGATAAAAAGCTGCGGAGGCATCAAGGGCGACGGTTTCGTTTTAGCCTGCCTGGCAAAAAAGGAACGCCGCGTCAGCGAGGAATGCAACCAGGCAATTACGGATGCGGGTTGGAGATGATGTGATGGCGGTTTCTGTTTCGAAAATGGCTCTTCTTCTCGCTGGTGGGATATTCTCCTGCAGCGTGGCCTTTGCCCAGGACGTATCGCAGGAGCGGATCATCAAGGGCCTCGGAAAGTTGACCGCGGCGGCCCCCGCGATCGATGTCGTCATCCTGCAGCAGGAAGCCGTGAACAGCGGCGGCAAGCCTATGTCTGCTCTGCCGAACTGGAAGAAGATCGCGAAGCTGCCGCAGATGGTGGTCGAGATAAACTTCGAGAACGATTCCATCGCAATCGAACCGCGCTCCTATCGCACCCTCGGCATGATTGCCGATGCGCTGCATCACCCCAACCTTTGGGACTACCGCTTCCTGGTGGTGGGGCATGCAAGTTCGACCGGAGGAGAGAAACACAATCTCGAACTCAGTGGTCAACGCGCGGATGCGATCAAGGAAGCGCTTTCCACCACCTTTGCCGTCGATCCGGCACGGCTCTTTGCGGTCGGCGTCGGCGAGTATCTACCTATCGAAGGCGTCAAGGCGGATGCCTCGAACAACAGACGCGTGCAGCTCATCAATCTCGGCGTTTTCAAAAGCAAATCCTGACCGCCGGGGCCTTTGCTCGTGTCTCAGCCCTTCGGCTCACGTCAGCTGAGCATACTCAGGCAGGACGCGACCGTTCCATACCGGATCCATACGGCCCGGATCCATCGGCATTGAAAGACACATTCCGCTGAACCACGAGGTAGGAGGCTGTCATGGTTGATGCGAGCATTTACGCCAAGTTCGAAGAGCTGAGCCCTTTCGAAATCAAGGATGAGCTTATCCGGCTCGCGCAGGTCGACAAGGCCGGCAAGGTCTATCTCAACGCCGGGCGGGGCAATCCCAACTGGATTGCGACGCGGGCTCGCGAGGCCTTCTTTCTTCTCGGCCAGTTTGCTCTGACCGAATCCAAGCGCACATTCTCCAACGAGGAAGCCGGGATCGCCGGGATGCCGCCTGTGAGCGGATGTTACGATCGCCTCAAGGCTTGGCTCGGCAAGCGAAAGTCGGACCCCGACACGCCTGGTGCCGAAACCCTCGAGGCGGCTGTGGACTTCGCGATCATGAAGTTCTCCTTCAACCCCGACGCATTCGTCAACGAGCTGACGGATTCCATCATCGGCGACCACTATCCCGTCCCCGACCGCGCGCTGGTGCACAACGAGGCGATCACCCACGAATATCTGATGTGGGCGATGTGCGCCGGCCACCTGCCCCATGCGAAATTCGACCTCTACCCGGTCGAAGGCGGCACCGCGGCAATGTGCTACATCTTCAAGGCCCTGAAGAATGCCCGCCTGCTCAACGCCGGCGACACGATCGCCCTCGTGACGCCGATCTTCACGCCCTATCTGGAAATGCCGCATCTGGAGGATTACGCGCTCAAGCAGATCCATATCTCGGCTGAGGCGGAAGACCGCTTCCAGCTCACGGAAGAGGATCTGAAGCCTCTTGAAAACAAAACGGTCAAGGCGCTGTTCATCGTCAATCCAGGCAACCCTTCCGCGGTTGCGATGGATCCTGAATCGATAAAACGCCTGGTATCCTTCGTAAAGACGAAAAGACCCGACTTGATGATCCTGACGGACGATGTCTACGGGACATTCGTGCCGAATTTCGAATCCGTGATGGGGCACCTGCCGCACAACACGATCGGCGTTTATTCGTTCTCCAAATATTTCGGTTGCACCGGATGGCGGCTGGGTGTCGTCGCCGTTGCCCAGGACAATATCTTCGACAAGACGATCCAGTCGCTGCCCGAGGCCACGCTGAAGCTTCTGGATGCCCGGTATAAAGCCCTCACTCCAAAGCCTCGCGAGATCAAATTCATCGATCGCATCGTCGCAGACAGCCGCGACGTCGCGCTCAATCACACTGCCGGCCTGTCATTGCCGCAGCAGGTGATGATGTCTCTGTTCGGCCTCGTGGAAATGATGGATGAAAAGAAGCTCTACCAGAAGGCCTGCATGGAAATCTGCGAACGCCGGTTCCAACTGCTCATGGACGGCATGGGGATCGAGTTTGCTGCCCGCCCTTATTTCGATCGCTACTATGGCGTTATCGACTACGAATACTGGGCGCGCAAATATGTCGGCGATGAGGTGACGGACTGGGTGAAGAAGAATGTCCACCCGCTGGATATCGCGTTCAAGCTTGCCGAAGACCACGGGATCGTTGTGCTGAACGGCTCAGGGTTTGAGGCGCCGAACTGGTCTGTGCGGGTGTCCTTTGCCAATCTCCCGGACGCCTCCTACAGCTCGATCGGTCGAGGCATCCGGGCCGTCGCGCGGGGTTATCTCCAGGCCTATCGCGCAGCCCAAGGGGAAACGGCGCAGCCATAGTCACCAAGGTGCTTCCGATCACCGTCAGCACGAAACCACAGGAGGCTGATCTATGACAACTACCCCGATTTCGGCCATGGCTCGCACTCGATTGAACGGTGCTTTCGCCGCAACGATCCTTGCTGCGGCTTTGCTGTGCAATGTCTCCGATCTGCGAGCCGAAAGCGGCTCCATGGCCGACTTCCCGTTCGTCATTCACTGCAAGTTCAAGGACACCTATCACGCCTTCTATGCCTCGCGCCTTTCCCCCGACGGGACCGCAACCTATGTCGCATCGGATCGAATTGCCGGTACGATCTCTTTAAGTGGGGAGGCAAAAGCAATCGGCAGCAACGAAGGGGCCGGAAGCTGCGCCGGGAAAACCCTGAAGGAACTCCGCGCCTCCGGCCAGGCATTCGACTTGAAGCGATAGGATGAAACCGCGTCACTACCGGCTCACCGTTTGAACTCGGCGACGAATAGCGTTGGCGTGAAATGCTTTGGAGAGTGCAGATGGGCAAGCATCCAATCACTTGGTTTCCCGCGCTGATCATGAGCGCGGCGCTCGCCGGTCCGGTTTATCCGATCGAACCCATCAAAGGCAGCCTCACCTATGATCAGCCCAACAAGGTGAGGCTAAAAAAAGCTCCCGTCGGCAGTCGATTCCGCCACGAATTCTTCTCCGGAAGCGATCAATACGTCGAAAGCTACATCGTCAATCCGGACAGGACCCTCAAGCTCACCGGACGGGTAAAAATCACACGCCCCTGAACCGACAAATTTCCGACGCCAGTGCCAGACGGTCACGTCTCGTGTGACGTTCGTCGGCTGTCGGGTGTCTATGCTATGGGGGCCTCCCAAGTGAGGAAGAAGCCGACATCGCCGGGTATGCCCCCGGGGAAATTGATGATCATCGCCTTGAGCCCATAGCCTTGCGGCTTGGCCACCTGCTGGAAGATCTCAAGCAGTTCCTTGGCCTTTCCCTGCAACGTGTCCTGCCATCCGGGGAGGTTGTTGTTTATGGCTCGACCACTGTCGGTGCACAGGTCGGACGGAAAGCTGAATATCAAAGCTTCGTATTTTCCATCCATTGCAGCCTTCATGACTAGGCGCTTCATCAGCGCGCGTTCATCATCACCGATCTGTTCATGGAGGAAAGCCTCAAGGAATTCCGCGTGCTTCACCGCGTCTCCAGCCTTGGTACTCTCATTGCGCTCAAGTTCGCGAAGCTGCTGCTCCAACGCATGCTTCCGAAGATCCGCGGCGCTTGTCATGGAATTGGTGACGGGTTCAGGTGTTGTCATCGTTACGCCCTCCCTAGCATGGGGAAACCTTACGTCGCGCGACATGCCTAACCCAGTAATATACGCGCTCGTTTCAGTAGGTTACGGTATCTTACGTTCGACCGCATCCTGATCTCGACTGACGGGCAATGGCCCCACGCGCGCGGCTGCCAGGTCGACGATGAGCGCCATGCAGCCCATGGCGACAGAAGCGGGCTGCACGCGCTCAGAACGTACGCTGGAAACGGAGCATTCCCGACCAGGCGTCGTCATCGAGAGTTGAGTTGTCCCATTTCGTGTAGGCCAATTCCGGTTGGATGAGAAAGCCGGAAACCGGGGTCCATTGCAGGTTGGCAACGACCGACAGGACGTCGCTGTCCGAATAAGCAAGCTGGGTGTTGGCGGCAAGCTTGTCGGTGAACTTGTACGCGGCGCCGGCCCATATGGCCCAATCCCCCCAGCCAAATCCGTCGGTAATTTCCGGGGCATAACTATGGAAACTGTCTCCGTCGGAATTCCAACCTGCCATGACGAACGCGCTGAAGGCGTCAAACGTGCCCCCGACGCGAACCTTGATTGCGCCCTCTTCAGCGGATTCATCATAGCCGGCGGTCAGTCCGACCAACCATCTGTCGTTGTCGAATTTCACCCCGCCCGCGACATTGACCCAATCGCTCGCTCCACCTGGAACATCATCGTCGTTCTGTCCGTCATCCTCCAATGCAATAAACGCTGAGAAGCCATTGCCGGCATTGTAGGTATAGGCGAGCATGGGAACCTCGCTCGGACCGTAGTTGATGATATCGTCATTCTCGACATTGCCTGCGTAATCGATGAAGGATTCGTAGAGAGAATTCTGCAGCCCCGCGGTAAAGCCGCCGAGTTCGATCGTCGCCACCATCAGGCGGGTGCGCGTTGCGTCCGGGAAGTTGCCGCCATTGTCGTCGTCATTATGCGGATCGTAGTCGAAGCGCGCCGTGATATTGGTTTTCAGCGCGCCGTATTCGGTATCGGATGCGGTGCTTAAATAGAGTTCGACACGGGTGTTTGTATACGTGCCATCGGCATCGGGAGCAGACGCGTCGCCGTAAACCGCATCGAACCGAACGCGCCCGCCGACCTTCAGACAGGTTTCCGTGCCTGGGATATAGAAATATCCGATGCCGAACGCGTCACAGACGCGGACATAGTCCATGGGCTCGGGCTCGGCCGCCACGATGGCATCCGCACCATGGGCACCGGATGCCAAAACAAGCGCCCCAGCACAGCAGAAAATTCCGTTCCTATTCATGCCCGCGTTCCACCTCATCATCTTCCTCCCAACCCTGCAAAGATGTTCAGCGAAGCTAATGACCCCGTAGCGTACAGACATCGTTGAACCATGTGCCACGTGAGTACAGTTCCGCGCTGTGATATCGCGCATCCCTCAATAGATTTTCGACATCAGACAATCAGGAATGCCCCCCGGAACTCCATGCGATCTTCCGCAACTCGATGCCCGTCATCACTCAGCCCCCGAGACCTGCCAGCCTCGAACTCTCAGGGGTGGAGAGTACAGCCATGGCGGCGTGGCGAGCAGAGAATCGATGTATGTTACGCGCAATCCAGGGTGGATCCTGCAACTCGTTGCGGTGCTTCAGACGAATGCAGGGGCCTGCGGGAAAAGCCGTAGCAGTTAACCTTTGCCGCGAGATTGCTGAATAAAACTGAGCGCATCCGCCTGGCTTCTGATCCTACATGCGCAGAGTCTGGATGCTGATCCTGATTAAACGACAGCAGAGAAACAACGGAAGCTTCGGTCTCAGTCGCGCCACCTCGTCAGGGAGGAAGCAGTGTCGCTGACGATCTCGCGCAGCCAACGATGGGCCGGATCCTGACGATATCGCACATGCCAGGCCATTTCGACCGGAAACGTGCCAAGATCCACTGGAGCTTCAACCACCTTGAACCGCGGATCCCGCTCAAGGCTGCGACAGATCAGCTTGGGTAGTGTCGCGCAATAGTCGGTAACGGCAATCATCTCGGGGACGGCAAGAAAATGCGTGACCGAAACCGCGACCTCTCTCTTGAGGTTCTGCTTGGACAGTGCCTGGAACACACCGGCCCGGATGCGTCCGGGAGGAAGTACGTTTACATGTCTCAGCGCTTCGTACTGCTTTCTGGACAATGTCTCGCCGACAGTCGGATGGTCAGCGCGCACGACGCAGGCGAGACCGTCGTCCATCAGATGCTGGACCACGAGATTGTCTGGAGGGTCGACAACCCTGCCCAACACCAAAGCGGTTGTTCCCGAAATCACACCGGTTTCACCGAGATCGTTGCCGAACGGCGTCATCCGCAAGCTGATCCCAGGTGCCTGTTGCTGAAGCCTCGTTATCAGAGCCGGCATCAAGACAAGTTCGGCATAGCTGTTGGGTGCGATGAGAAACAGGCGCTTCGCTTTGCCGGGGTCGAACTCCTGCTGGTGAGCAACAACATGATCCAACTGGCTCAAAGCCGCTTCGATCGCCGGGGCGATTTCCTCGGCAAGCTGCGTCGGCCTGATGCCGTACCTCTCCCGGATGAAGAGTTGGTCACGGAGCGTATCCCGCAGCCGGTTCAACGAATTCGACAGCGCTGGTTGCGTGATACCCAGCCGATTGGCGGCACGGGTGACGCTGCGCTCTTCCATGAGGGCCATGAACACGGGCAAGAGGTTCAGATCGTACTTCATACAGATATACTGCCACATGAATATCTAAAATCCACGAAGTAAATTTCTTGAATGTCTGTCTCCGTGGCATGTTCTCGTCATAGGGAAGCCGAGATGGCCTCTCGAAAACAGTTCAACCCCTGTCGCGCGATATGATGGCGCGTCTACTATGCAAGGATAAGACGATGAAAGTTCTCATGATTCTCACGTCCCACGACACACTCGGTGATACAGGCAAGAAGACGGGTTTCTGGCTGGAGGAGCTCGCTGCCCCCTATTACGTCTTCAAGGACGCTGGTGCCGAAATCACGCTTGCTTCGCCCAAGGGAGGTCAGCCGCCGCTCGACCCCAAGAGCGACGAGCCCATGTTCCAGACCGATCTGACGCGACGGTTCACCGCGGATACAGAAGCCAATGCTCAATTGGCCAGCACCGTGCGCCTCGAAAGCATCGATCAGAAGGATTTCGACACGGTATTTTACCCCGGTGGCCATGGCCCGATGTGGGATCTGGCGGAAGACCGAACCTCTGTCCGGTTGATCGAATCCTTCATTGCCGCCGGCAAGACGATCGCGCTCGTCTGCCATGCCCCGGGCGTGCTGCGCCACGTCAAGAAACCAGACGGCACTGCGTTCGTTGAAGGTCGCCATGTGACCGGATTTACGAATACCGAGGAAACCGCAGTCGGGCTGGACAAGGTAGTGCCGTTCCTCGTTGAAGACGAGCTCATCGGCCTCGGTGCAGTGTTTTCAAAGGTGAAGGATTGGGGTGTCCACTCGGTCGTGGACGGTCAGCTTATCACCGGACAGAACCCGGCATCCTCCGGCGAAGCTGCGGAAGCTCTTTTGGCTGCAGTAGGCCAGCAATCAACGAATGACGCCTGATTACAAGGGCAGTCCCTGAGCTACTGTCGGCCGACACCGGCAGTAGCTCCCTCATCAGGAATAGCCATCCCCAACCTCATTCGGCAGTTACTCCTTCAGATGACGGGAAATGGCTGGTGTCCACGGTTGCAGCGAACGCCAGCCGTACCGGTCAATCAATCGACCGGCACAGGGCGCAGGAACCGCGCATGCAGGCAGAGATATCCTATAATTTCACGTCCCTACGCACTCATCTTGGCGTCGGACAAGATCTCTGAAAATCGTTTCCGCCAGACCCGTCGCGAAGCCCAATCCTGGCTTATCTTTATCCGGCTTCAAGAGGAGCGCATCATGAAGGTCATAATTGTAGGTGTCACCGGTGGCGTTGGCGTCCGGGTCGCGAGAGGTCTGACCGCTCGAGGTCATCAGGTGACCGGCATGGTCCGCCGTTCCGGGCAGGCGAGCAGTCTCGAGCGTGAGGGAATTGCAGCTGTCGTCGGCGACGTTGCGACAGATGCAGTTGAGACACTCGCAAATTTCATCAGAGGTCATGACATCGTTCTCTTCACGGCGGGCGCAGGCGGTAGAGATGGCCCGGAGGCGACGGTCGCGGTCGACGGTGATGGACCGGCAAAGGTGGTCGCGGCCATGAAGATTGCCGGCGTGAACCGCTTCTATCTCGTTTCGGTTTTTCCGGAAGCCTGGCGCGAACGGCGAATGGACGAGGATTTCGAACAGTACATGGTCGAAAAGAAAAAGGCGGAAACCCAGATCACCCTCACCGACCTAGACTGGATCATTCTTCGACCCTCCGCGCTGATCAATGAACCCGGCGTCGGGACGGTCGATCTGGGGCTCGCCAAAGTGCACGAGGAAATCCGCCGTGACGACGTTGCGGATACGTTGATAGCGCTGATGGAACGCCCGGAAATCCGTCGCTCCATTCTGGAGGTTACCGGTGGCGAGACACCCATCGCAGACGCGGTTACCGCTTTGATGTCGTCGGGTAAAGCATCCTGAGGCCTATGGAGCCACGACCATTTACGCGGATTGTCCGGTTTGGAGACCGTTTCGCCGGCCTGTAGCCGGCGATCGGAACCTGGATTTTTCGGACTTGCCGACCGCCGCGTGTCTTGAACACGATCTCTGATCTCTGAGCCGATACGCAACTCAGCAGGATTTCCCGACGACAGGATGGATCGAATTCAGTTCTCGACTTAATCCGAGCAGAGGAGAGACAGAGCTAGGCAGATGCCGATGTCCCGGGCAATCACTCTCGTCCCGCCCGGATTGTTGTCTCTCGCTTTCTCGACAAACGCGTCACGAGTGCGCGTGCTGTCGTATTGGTAGATGTAGGTGATCTCGGGTTTGAACGACGAGACAGCCTCGATGGCCTCGTCGACGCCCAGTGCATACGGCGGGTAAAGCGGCAGGAATGCGATATCGATATCCTTCAGTTGCAGCATTTCCGGCACCGCATCCGAAGATCCGGCAATATAAATTCGTCGGCCATCGATGCTTACGACATAACCGTTGCCGCGTCCTCTGGGATGCCATTGCGCGGATTGACCGGTAAGCCCATAGGCCGGGATCGCCTCGATATGGATCGAACCGAGTTCCGACGACGTCCCGTTCGCGAGCGAAATTGCCCTGCCTTTCAGCTTGGGAGGGAGCTGCTCCATGACGAACGGCGGCACGACAAGCTGCGTATTGTCACCGACGATCTCTTCCAGCGTATCCGCATCGTAGTGTTCATGGTGCTCATGGGAGACAAGAACGATGTCGGGCGCGGGATGGCCATCGTACCTGGACTTGCCTCCGGTCGGATCGGTGTAGATGACGCCGATTGGCGTCCTGATCACAACACTCATCTGCTGAACCTGCTCGACGCTGATAATTCCGCTGTCGGAGCTGAAGTCATCGCTCTCGATGTCCTGCGCCCGCGCTCCCTCGCCGGAGAATCCGGCGATGACGATAAAGGGAACAAAGCCAATCCATGCGAAACGAAATGCTGGTCGAGCGAGCATTGGTCACTCTCCTTTTCTGACTTTTTCACACGCAGGCATTCTCACGCGCATCGGCAGTGGGAACGAGCTGCATCCGTCTGTTCGTAATTAAGATGTTATTGCTGGGCGGATTGGCCCAGTTCGCGTTTCAGGGTCGCCCGCAAGATCGCAGCGTCATCGCTCGGCGTCAGATTGAACAAACGACGATAGTCACGATTGAATTGGGAGATGCTCTCGTATCCAACGTCGTAGGCAACGGAAGAGATCGTATTCGCGCCTGACAGGACACGCCGGGCCTCCTGCAGCCGCACGCGCTTCTGGAACTGCACCGGCGACAACGATGTCACCGCCTTGAAATGCCTATGGAAGCTGGGAACACTCATGTTCGCCTGCGCCGCAAGGTCAGAGATGCTGAGTACCTCGGATATGTTCTCCCTGATCCAGGCTGTGGTTCTACCGATGCGCGCGGCATGACCGTTTGCAAAGGCAAGCTGGCTTAGAAGAGGGCCATGCTCGGTATGAAGCAGGCGCCACACAATCTCGCGCCGGATCAGTGGCGCCATGACCGGAATATCACGAGGTCGCTCGATCAAAGACACAAGACGAATAAGCGGGTCGAAGAGGTCCGGATCGAGCGTGTATTTGCCCGCGACCTGATTGTCAGGCGCCTTCGGGCGGTGACCCGATTGCTCGCGAACGAGATCAGCGACAACGGATGGGTCTATCTCCAGATGAATTGCGAGATACGGAGACGAGGGATGGGCCTCGGTGACCTGCGAAGTTACCGGAACATCGGCAGCACACAGCAATGACTCACCTGCTGCATAATGAAAGGGAGTTTCCCCCACCATCATTTCCTTGACCCCTCGCCCGACCAGTCCGAACGACGGCTGATAGATCGAATGTCCCACCTCGGACGGAGAATCCGTGCGTCCCACCTTCAAGCCGGGGATCGGCGTCACATAGTCATAGCGCGCGTGATGTTCGATCACCTCAAGCAGGTCGGAGAATTTCGGCTTCTGCATTGGCATCAAACTTCCTCCAAAACATGCTCGATACGCAGCGGCAGATCGCGCAGCCGTTTTCCGGTCGCATGATAGACTGCGTTCGCGATTGCCGCAGCCATCCCGACCGTTCCGACTTCACCGACACCCTTGACGCCGGCGGCGTTGACCAAATTGTCCTCTTCCGGAACCATGATGGCTTGAACATCGGCTATATCCGCGTTCACGGGCAAAAGATAATCAGCAAGATTTGCGTTGATATAACTGGCATTACGTTCATCGATTTCCGTCTGCTCGTGAAGCGCGGAACTTATGCCCCAGATCATGCCGCCCACGAGCTGCCCATGGGCAGTGCGCGGATTGATGATGCGCCCGGCAGCAAATGCGCCCACCGCGCGCGATACGCGCAGTTCGCGCGTACGTGCGTGGATCCGGACCTCGACGAACTGTGCCCCGAAGGCCAGTTGAACGCGATCCGGCAAATGAACACCACCGCTCATCGCAACCCTTCCTCGATACATGCCCTGAACGCTTTCCGGCGGCAGTCCGTGGGCACGTGTCTCGGCGAATTCCTCAATATTTCCGAGCCCCGATGCCCGCATTGCAGTCATCACATCTGCGGCCGGAGAACCGCCGGTCTGCAACCGTCGACGGATCGCATCGCAAGCCGACATGATCGCTGGGGCAAGGCTTGCCGTTCCGGCTGACCCGCCGGCGACGATGGTCGGCGGCAGATCGGTATCTCCAAGGGAGACGGTGACGTGTTCTATCGGCACGCCGAGTTGCTCAGACGCGACCTGCGCCATCATCGTGTACATGCCCTGTCCAAGCTCGTGGCCGGCGCTGGACACGTGAACCCGCCCATCGGAACTGAGCCGCACGCGTGCTGCGGAATTACCCGCCTGCGTGGGATAGAAAGCCGCTGCGCATCCCCAGCCAAGGAGCCAATCGCCGTCGCGCATCGACCCTGGCGCAGCGGTTTTTCCTGCCCACCCGAACGCCGCGCCTGCGGCATCGAAACACTGCATCAACGACCTGCTGGTATAGGGCAGGCCGGCGATCGGTTCGACCTTGGTGTCGTTGACACGCCTCAACTCGACAGGATCCATCTTGAGCGCATAAGCGAGCTCGTCGAGCGCACATTCGAATGCAAAGGCGTAGGGAACTTCTCCCGGACCTCGCATGAAGCCCGGCGTGGAGCGATCCGTCTTTGCAACATTCACACGGCCCTCGATGTTCGGGCACCCATAAAGCCTCAGGGTGATGGCATTTCCGCCGAGCGCCAGCACGTCCGCACGCGAAGTGACTTCCCAGCCTTCATGGCTGCTGGCGATCAGCCGACCCGTCGAATCGGCGGCCAATTGCACATGATGTCGGGTCTCTGCCCGGTATGCCGACAGGAAAAAGCCTTGCTCGCGGGTTGCTACCAGCTTGACGGGTCTGCCGATCCTGCGCGCGGCAATGGCGACCAACGCCGTGCGTTGCGTCAGAAATCCCTTTGCTCCGAAAGCACCACCCACATATGGATTGACGACCCGGATGAGCTCCGGATCAATGCCAAGCTGCTCCGCCAGTCCGTATTTGATGTTGTTGAGATACTGCCCTGGCTCATAAACGGTGAGACGATTACCATCCCAGACGCACTGGGTCGCAAATAACTCCATCGCATTGTGGTGCTGCACAGGAGTTGAGTAACGCGCGTCGATTTTCACTGCAGCATTGGCATATGCAGCCTTGAAATCGCCAACGCCCAAGTTCATCGGCTCCAGCGCGGTCATATCCACCCCGGCGGAATCGAAGCTGGATGCCGGTTCAGAGACATCGTAGGAGACACCGATCTTTCGCGCCGCCTCGCGTGCGATCTCGTAACTCTCCGCCAGGACCATGGCGATCGGCTGGCCCCAATAGGCTATCTCCGCGGAACCGAGCGGCCGGACGGAATCCGCCACATATCCGCCTGTATACAGCGCTTGGGTCTGTCTGATGCTTTCGCCGACAGTCTGATGTGTCAGAATCTCGATGACACCGGGGATAGCTCTCGCTTCGACCAGATCGAGCGACCGGATCACGCCGCGCCCAATCCGGCTCGTCAGAAGATAGGCGTGCGCTGTTTTCGCAAGTTTCACGTCGCTGGCGTAAGTCGCCGAGCCGTTCACTTTCTCAAGCGCCTCATAGCGGCGATAGGGCTGCCCCATCGTCCCGGTCGCCTGCGGAAATCGGGTATCAGCCACGGTGCGCCTCCATTGCTGCGGTTTCGAGCAATGCCCGCACAATCGCAGACTGCCCGACACTTATCTTGAATGCATTGTGAGCCTGGGCCACCGCGCCTGCAAAAGCAGTTCTGGCCGCTTCTGTTGCGGATGCCTCGTTCAACCTCCGACCGCGCAAGAGATCTTCCGCATCGACTGCGCGCCAAGGCGTGGTTGCTAACCCGCCCAAAGCGATCCTGACATCCGTCACCATACTGCCCTCCAACGCCAATGCTACAGCCACCGATGCGACAGCGAATTCGTAGGATTGGCGATCGCGAACCTTCACGTAGCGTGAACGACGGGTCCAAGGGCCGTCGGGAACGAGAATTTCCGTGATGATTTCGCCAGGGCGGAGGCTGGTTTCAAGGTGGGGCGTGTTGCCGGGTTGAAGGTGGAGCGATGCAAAGGGCATGCTTCTGGCCCCATCCGGACCGATCAACATGATGGCCGCGTCCAGCGCCATGAGGGCTTGTGCAAAATCGCCATGATAGGTTGCGATACAGTGTTTGCTGGTTCCCAGCACGGCATGCTGGCGGTTAACGCCGCCAATCGCGGCACAGCCGCTGCCAGGCGATCGCTTGTTGCAGGCTGCCCATGACGGATCGCGGAAATAAGCGCAGCGGGTCCTTTGGAGAAGGTTTCCGCCAAGCGTCGCCATGTTGCGCAACTGGGCGCTGGCGGCAAGCGAAAGGCTCTGAGCGATAACGGGAAAGTGGCTGATGACGTCGGGATGGTCAGCAACGGTCGCCATCTTGGCAAAAGCACCAAGGCGCAATGTCGAACCATCGAAGCGGATCGCCGAGAATTCGCGAGCTGACGAATTGAGATCCACGACATGGCTCGGCCGCATGACATCCAGCTTCATCAGATCGATGAGCGTCGTTCCGCCAGCAAGGAAAGTTGCGGTTGCCTCGGCATTCCGTGAGTGTTTCTGTGTGCCCGAAACGATCGTTTCGGCGAGCGATACCGGGCGGGAATAATGAAACGGTTGCATGCCATCACTCTCCCATCTGCTCGCTTGCCTGCGAAATCGCAGCGACGATATTGGGGTAGGCTGCGCATCGACAGATGTTACCGCTCATATATTCGCGGATTTCCTCGGGGCTGCCGGCGTGCCCCTCGCGGACACAGCTGACTGCGGAGAGGATCTGGCCGGGCGTACAGTAACCGCACTGAAACGCATCGTGGTCGATGAACGCCTGCTTCATCGGGTGCAGATCGCCGCCGCCGCCGTCCAATCCCTCGATCGTGACCACGTCACGGCCCTGGGCCGAAACCGCGAGTGTCAAACAGGACAGTTCGCGCCGACCATCGATCAGTACCGTGCATGCACCGCACTGCCCGTGATCACATCCCTTCTTGGCGCCTGTCAGCCCAATCTCTTCGCGCAGCGCGTCGAGCAACGTCAATCTCGTGTCGAGCTCAAGGTGAAACGGACGGCCATTGACATGAATATCAACGCTCGTGGGCTTGCGTAGATCACTTGTATCAGCGGGTTCTGCGGCTGCGACCGGTTCGCTCCGCGCAATCAGCGGCGCGGCTCCGGTCAAGGCTGATCCGATCAGGAACCGCCGGCGCGGGGTCGACGGTGATGTACATATGTCTCGCGTATCGGTCATAGCGGTCCTCTCCTGCGCCTATGTACGAACCCCGGGATAATCCCTTAGCCTCGACGACTTCGCCGAGCTTTGTTCAAGCAACGCATGGGATTCATTTCACGCGATCGGCCGGACTGCCGCTATGCAGATACTCTCAAGATCGCGCACGAACTAATCAAACGAGTACAGCCGAGCAGGTTGGCACGCCGCACGGACGACGCTCTGTTTACCGCTGACCGATCACGCCTTGTCCGGGCACCGATTGAGAGCGGGAGGTTATCCAATGATAGGAAGTGCGCAGCTCGTGCTTCAAACCTCCCTATGCTCAACCTTGACCGTCATTTTGCTGTCATTGGAGCCTATCGATATGTCGATCTTTCAATCCTGCTCGTTTGTGACACTCGCCTTCGTCGTTGTAATTGGGTGGGCTTTCCACCTGCAGAACCCCGACGGCAATCGTGATGCGGCTCGACTTGATACGGTTTCTGAGACCGAGATGCCTAAAGGAGGCTAGCAAGGTGTGAATGTTCTTTGCAGCAGTCAGGACTCGGCCTCGGCGCTGCTTGCAAACAGAGTGATGACCGCGAGGATGACCGGCAGGCTGAACGCCGCCACCGGAGCGAAGATGAAGCCGGCAGCGGCGACGCCGCAGCCGACGGCAAACGTAAACACGGCGGTTCCCATCTTCTTCACCCGCGCCTTCGCTGCAGCAATCTCGCCGGATTTCGAGTTTGCGAGGATGTCGGCGAGATCGAGCATGATCTGCGTCGTCGTTCCGGTCATAAGTGTTGACGGCGGAGCCTTGGCGAGATGTGCCTTGTGCAGGCCGTTCTGGATCGCCATGGCCGATACAAGGGTCAGCGCGACCACAAAGGTGATGTTGCTGTTGTCGCCGCGGAATGGTCCATAGATGAGCGCCATGACGGCAACGGCGGCAAGCAGCATCAGCTCGAACACAAGCATGGGACGGATGGGCGAGACCTCCCGGCTTTGCAGCTTGAGGCAGACCAGCCGCGATGTGAACACGACAAGGCAGAACATCGGGAGCGCCAGCAGTTTCGACCAAGCCCCATCCAGGCCATGGGCCATGGTTGCGCCCAAGGTCACGAAATTGCCCGTGACATGCGCCGTGAACAATCCCGATAGGGACAGGAAGCCGAGCGTGTCAACATAGCCGCCGTTGAAGCTCAAAAGGGTCGGAAGAGAAGGAAGTTTCATCGTCAAGATCCCAAATGGTGATGATGCCGCGATCGTGTGCCGCGCGGATCAGCCTCTGTCTTGCAGCCCTATGCGTGCGGCCACGATCGCATCAGTTGTTGGGAATTAATTGCGCTTTTCGACCTAAAGGAACGGGCGGCCGAAACCGCCCTGCCCTTTCTGTTTCGGTTATGCGGCACCGGGCCGGTTGATCGTCAGGAAGTGGCGGACAACAGGCTTGTCCGGGCCGATATGGAAGCTCAGCACCTTGCCCTGCAGGTCGGCATCGGCGTGGGAGACCCGCTTGTGCTGGCGAAGATGTTCGGCCCAGGATTCCACCATGAACCACTCGACGATCTTCTCCGGGTCGGCCGAATCCTCCGTCACACCCCATCCATAGGCACCATCCCGGCGGCGTTCGCTGGACAGGTGATCGATCGCGTGCAGAAAGGCGCTGCGGTGCTGCTTTTCCACCCTGTACTCGATCAGGATCAGGACCGGACCGCGATCATGGGCGACCGGCTCAGCCACGAGCGGCTCGGGCCAGTGGTTGGATGGCACCATGTCGGCATCGCCTGCGGGAAGCTTCACGCGGTGCATGATGAAGCCCGCGGCAACAAGACCAACCGCTCCGATGATGAGCGTCGTCTGGATACCCACGGCTTCGCCCACTGCACCCCAGCCCAGGCTTCCGGCGGTCATCGCGCCGTTGAAAACGGTCAGGTAGACGGCAAGGCCGCGACCGCGCACCCAGTTGGGAAGAACGGCCTGTGCCGCACCGTTGAGGGTGGTGAGCGCGGTAATCCATGCGCCACCGAGGAAAAGGAGGGCAATGATGGCGACGAACTTCGGCGGGGCGAGCGAGAGCACCCCCATGACGATTGCGGTGGTCAGCGCCGCGCCAAGAAGCAGTCCGTCTGAACTCAGTCGCTCGCGCAGCTTCGGCATGACCAGGGCTCCGCCGATCGCACCCGCGCCGACCGCGCCGAGCAGGATGCCATAGAAGCTCGCGTCACCCCCGAGCAGCTGCCGGGCAACCAGCGGAAGAAGCGCCCAGACGGCACTGGCGAAGGCAAAGAAGATCGCGGCCCTCAGGAGAACGACATGGAGCGGCCTGCTGGAGCGGGTGTAGCGAAGCCCGGCCCTGAACGCACCGAAGAAGTTCTCCTGAAGCGCGTCATTGACATTCTTCGCCCGCGGCCACCAGACGAGAGCCGCGATCACCACGAAATAGCTGGCAACGTCGGCGCCATAGGTGACCCCCGCTCCGAAGGCCGCGAGCAGCAGGCCACCGGCGGCGGGCCCGATCGAGCGGGCGATATTGATGCCGAGCGAATTGAATGCCACGGCACTCTTCACATCCTCGCGCTTGACCAGTTCCGGCACGATCGCCTGCCAGGTCGGGCCCATCAGCGCGGCACCGATGCCGCCGAGGAATGTTAGACCGATCAGCGCGCTGACCGACAGCATGCCGGTCTGGGCAAGAACCATCAGCGAGACACTGACGGAGGCCAGCAGGAGCTGGACGGCGATTAGGAACTTGCGACGGTCGAGGATGTCGGTGAGCACACCCGCCGGGATGGCGAGAAGGAAGATCGGTAGGGTGCCGGCTGCCTGGACCATGGCGACCGCGGCAGGCGATGCGGAAAGATCCGTCATCAGCCACGAGCTCGCGACGTCGCGCATGAAGCTTCCGGTATTGCCGAGGACGGTTGCGACCCAGAGGACCGCAAAGACGGGCTGTGCGAGGGGAGCAAAGCTGCCCCCGGAGGATTTTGCAGCGCTCATTTGCCTGCTCCCTTGGTAAGATCGATTGCAGCGACGATGACGAAGGCACCGGCGAGACCGAGATGTTCGAAGAAGGCATTGATCGCCATCACGCGGTCCATGCCGGAGGCCATTTCCCAGAAGCGAAGGGCGATGAAGGTCGCAAGAAGTGTGAAGCCCGCAAGCGCCAGGGCCCCGGCCCAGCGCAGGAAGCCCGACACCACCATGGCGGATGCCGCGAGTTCGAAGACGATGACGGTGACGGCGAAGAAGGCCACCGGATGGAGGCCGAAATGATCCATCTCGGCGAGCGCGCCACCAAAGTCGGAGATCTTGGTGAGTGGGCCCTGGATATAGGCGGCGCAGAGCGCCAGCAGCGATACCGTTCGCACGGCCGGGGAGCCCATAAGGCGGGCCAGACTGCTTCGAACGGGATTCGATATAGGGGATTGGTAGGTCAAATCTGCTCCTCCATATTCGCCGCTCTGATCGAGCGGCTGCGGTTGATGGAGCGATATTGGCTGCTTGCCGCGCCACCAACAATTGCATCAATAATTTCGATTTAATTGCGATTATTGAAATTATAGAACGCGCCCGGGCGGCGGCGTGGCCGCCCGGGCGGGAAGACAGATCAGACTGCCCAGCAGGAGCAGCCCAGCGCGCCGAAGAAGCCCTTGAGGTCGGCGACCGGCAGCTTCGATGTCCAGGCACCGGCATGGTCATGGCCATGCACGCCGCAATCGCTGGCGCAGCCGCAGGTCGAGATTGCCGTGCGGCGCAGCGAGCGGGCGCCGGCGCCCTCCGGTTCGCCCCAGGCCGCATAACCGCCGAATTTGCGGACCGGAGACCAGTCGGGCATCGCCGGCGGAACGGCGTTCTCGTCGAGCGCCCTGAAGTCACCCGCGCCATAGACGATCTTGCCGCCGACCATGGTCAGTTCCGAGACGAGGAACGAGATCTCGTCCTCGGCGCATGAGAAGAAATCCTTGTCCGGCACGACGAGATCGGCGAACTGGCCCTTTTCGATGCGGCCCTTCTTGCCTTCCTCGTTGGAGAACCACGTGACCTTTTCCGTCCACATCCTGAGCGCCGTCTCGCGGTCCAGGCAATTGGCGCGCGGATAGAGCTGCATGCCGCCGACGGTTTTTCCGGTCACCATCCAGGAGAGCGATACCCACGGATTATACGAGGCGACGCGGGTCGCATCCGTACCGGCCGAGACGTTGACGCCCTTGTCGAGCATGCGGCGGATCGGCGGCGTCGCTTCCGCCACCCCGTGGCCGTAGCGCTCGACGAAATATTCGCCCTGGTAGGCCATGCGATGCTGGGTGGCGATACCGCCGCCAAGCGCCGCGATACGGTCGATCGAGCGCTCGGAAATGGTTTCCGCATGGTCGAAGAACCAGTTCAGGCCCTCGAGCGGAATGTCCTTGTTGACCGTCTCGAACACATCGAGCGAGCGGGAGATCGTCTCGTCATAGGTGGCATGCATGCGCCAGGGCCAGCGGTTTTCGGCCAGGACCCGCACGACCTCTTCCAGTTCGCCTTCCATCTCCGGGCCCATTTCAGGGCGCGGCTGGCGGAAATCCTCGAAATCGGCGGCGGAGAATACCAGCATCTCGCCAGCGCCATTGTGCCGGAAATAGTCGTTGCCCTGCTTGTACTTCACCGACTGCGTCCAGTTGAGAAAGTCCTCCTTCTCTTCCTTCGGCTTCTGGGTGAACAGATTGTAGGCAAGGCGAACGGTGAGCAGGTTTTCGTCCGAAAGCTTCTGGATGACCTGGTAGTCGTCCGGATAGTTCTGGTTCCCGCCGCCGGCGTCGATCACGCCGGTAATGCCCAGACGATTGAGTTCGCGCATGAAATGGCGGGTGGAGTTGACCTGGTAATCGAAGGGCAGTTTCGGCCCCTTGGCGAGGGTCGAATAGAGGATGCCGGCATTCGGCTTGGCGAGAAGCATGCCGGTCGGATTTCCATTGACATCGCGGGTGATCTCGCCGCCCGGCGGGTTCGGCGTGTCGCGGGTATAGCCGACGGCGCGCAGGGCGGCTCCGTTCAGCAGCGCACGATCATAAAGATGCAGCAGGAAGACCGGCGTGTCGGGCGCAACCGCGTTGATCTCCTCGATCGTCGGCAGGCGCTTTTCGGCAAACTGATGTTCGGTAAAGCCGCCGACGACGCGGACCCATTGCGGTGCGGGCGTGATCGCGACCTGCCGTTTCAGCATGTCCATCGCGTCGGCAAGCGAGCGCACACCGTCCCAGCGCAGTTCCATATTGTAGTTCAGGCCGCCGCGGACGACATGGGTGTGGTTGTCGATGAGGCCCGGCAGGACGCGCTTGCCCTTGAGGTCGACGATCTTCGTATCCGGGCCGGCAAGACGCATGATCTCGTTGTCGGACCCGACCTCCAGGAACAGGCCGTCCCTGATGGCGATTGCCGTGGCATTGGGGTTGGCGCGGTCGAGCGTGGTGACGCGGCCGTTGTGAAGGATGGTGTCGGGATGCATGGTGGCGGCTCCGGTTCTAACGGGATCGGCAGCGCGGGCCGACGAGAAGAGCGAGGGAAAGGCGAGGCTGGACGCCGCGCCGAGAAGGGTTCTACGTGTCGGCATCAGCTTCTCTCCTCTGTAGATGCGCTCTGGCTGCGGGCCAGATCGGCGGTCCGTTCACTGCCCTTGGGCAGATGGCCGAACATGTGCGGCTTGATCTGGTTGATCCACGAGATTGCTGCAGGCTCCTTGCTGCACAGGGTTTTCGCGAGCGGAATGATCTGCTCGCCGACCAGAATGCCGAGCAGGCCGACCAGCGCGATGACCGGCGGGGCGGGAGAGCGGACGTTCAGCAGGCTGTAGACGATGCCGACCAGCAGGCCTGCACCGAGAGACATCAGATAGATTTTCATGGGGTTGTCCTCCACGGTTAAGAAAGGACCGCTCCGACGGGGTTCTCGGAGCGGTCTGGTCAGGCCCTTACTTGGCGGGGTTCGGGCCGATGCGCTTGCCATGGCTGACGCGCTCTGTTGCCTTGTGGACGTGGGTGTAGGCATAATCGATGCCCATGCCGTAGGCGCCGGAATGTTCCTTCACCAGCGTGGTGACAGCATCGTAGGTTTCCCGGCGGGCCCAGTCGCGCTGCCATTCCAAGAGAACCTGCTGCCACGTGACCGGGATCACGCCGGCCTGCACCATGCGGTCCATCGCGTATTTATGGGCGTCGGACGACGTGCCGCCGGAGGCGTCGGCGACCATGTAGATCTCATATTCCGGAACGTCATGGAGAGCCGAGAGCGCGAACGTGGTGTTGCAGACTTCGGTCCACAGGCCGGAGACGACGATCTTCTTGCGGCCGTCGGCGGCGTTCTTCGCAAGCGCGTCGCGGACGTTCTGGTCGTCCCAGGAGTTCATCGAGCTGCGTTCGAGGATGTCATTTTCCGGATAGACGGCGAGAAGTTCCGGGAAGGTGTTGCCGGAGAAGCTTTCGGTCTCGACGGTGGTGATCGTGGTCGGGATGTTGAAGATCCTGGCAGCCTTGGCGAGACCGACGACATTGTTCTTCAGGGTCTGACGGTCGATCGACTGGACGCCGAATGCCATCTGAGGCTGCTGGTCGATGAAGATGAGCTGGCTGTTTGCCGGGGTCAGGACTTCGAGCTTGGACATGGTCAATTCCTCTTCGTTTGTTGGACCGCCTCTGCGGTGTCTGGAATGGGCAGCAGCGGTCGATCGGACGCCGTGGCACGACGCTCGTTCTGCAATCCTTGGAGTGTTCCCGGTTCCTTGAGGGGAGCCGTTCACTCGTTGTCTTGGCTGCTGAAGGGAAATCTAACGCAGTGGCTTATGGCGCGGAATTGCAATATTAATTGAGATTGAATTTCGATATTGGCAACAATCAGCAACGAGCCCGCTGTTTCCTTTTCGGAAGCGCTTGCCGCTCCCATATTGTGAGAGGTTTTCGCGCTAAGTGCGTGCCGGGCCTTGTGAATTCGCCAAATCTGTAGTTGCCATCGCCCTGAAAGCTCACATAGTCCATCACTACGGCCGTTCGCGCAGGACGCACTGAAGCGCCGCGATCAAAGGATCGCGACGCTCCGAATTCATCTTCCCGCAAAAATTTCACGCCGGAGGTCAGGCTGCCAGCGGCACGAGATTGGCCTCGATCTCATCGCGGAAATCCTCGTATCGGCTCGGGAGCTTGAGCGCCTCGCCGAGATGCGCGGTATCCTCGTCCCGGTTGAAGCCCGGCTCGTTCGTAGCCACCTCGAACAGCACGCCCCCGGGCGTGCGGAAATAGATTGCCCAGAAATAGTCCCGGTCGATGACCGGCGTAACTTGGTAGCCGGTATCCATCAGCGCCTTGCGCACCTCGAGCTGCTTCTCTCGATTGTCGACGGCAAAGGCGATATGATGGACCGAACCGGCCCCCTGACGGGCGAAAGGCGTCTTCGGCAGCGCTACGAGATCAATCGTATCTGCCCCGTTGCCGCCCGGAATGATGAAGCGGGTGACGTCGCCCTCCTTTTCGGCGCGCTCATAGCCCATGAAGCCGAGCAGCTCCTCGGTAGCCGCCGTATCGTGCAGGTTGAAGCGGGCGCCGGCGAAACCGCGAATGGCGGCATCGCCCGGGATGCCGTCGGCGAGCCATGGCGCGCGGCTGTCGTCGGCCGTTTCGATCAGCGCAAGGCTGTCTCCGTCTGGTCCCATAAAGCGAAGCCGTTTGGCGCCGAATACGGTATCGATCTCCAGTCCGTTGACACCCTGGGCAGTGAAGCGGTCCTGCCAGAACTTCAGCGAACCGGCCGGCACGGAGAACTGCGTTTCGCCGACTTCACCGACCCCGGGACGACCCAGCATCATGTTCGGGAACGGGAAGTAGGTCATGACCGTCCCGGCCGAACCATTCTCATCGCCATAATACAGGTGATAGACGCTCGGGTCGTCGAAATTGACCGTCTGCTTGACGCGGCGCAGGCCCAGCGTGTCGGTGAAGAAACGGTTGTTCTGCCGCGCATCAGATGCCATGGAGGTCACGTGATGCAGTCCCTTGATATCCTTGATCATGTCGATGCCTTTCAATTGAACCATGTTTCATGTGTTGGTATGAAGATAATCCCGTTGATCAGCGCCGATAATTGCAATATTTCTCGCGACTGAATTGCATTTTTCGAAACAATCACGATGAACGATTACAAAGCTCTCAGAATCTTCCTGCTCGCTGCCGAAAAGCGGAATTTTGCTCAGGTGGCCCGCGAGCTCGACATGACGCCCGCGGCTGTCACGCGTGCGATTGCCGCACTTGAGACCGAACTGGGCGTGCAACTCTTCGTGCGCACCACGCGGCAGGTTTCCCTCACCACCGATGGTGCGATCTTCGCCGCGCAGGTTCAGCCGGCGGTGAAGACGCTCGAAGAGGCAAGACGGGATGTGATGAATGCCCATAAGGGCGATGAGGGGCGACTGCGGATCAGCGCGCCGACATGGTTCGGCAAGGCCGTGCTTCCGCCGATTCTCGCCGGCTTCAAGGAACGCTATCCGAAGATGAGCTTCGAGATCTCGCTGTCGGATGGATTGGTGAACATCGTCGATGACGATTACGATCTGGCGATCCGCATCTCGTCGCAGCCTTCGGACAAGTTCACGATCTGGCGCAAGATCCGGGTGGTGCCGCGCATCCTCGTCGCCGCGCCGGGAAGCCGGTTCGTATCCATGCAGCACCCGAACGAGCTGACGCCCGACGACTGCCTCGCCTATAGCGGCGAAAGCCGGCGGGAGAACTGGGTTCTGTCGGACGGCGGATCGAGCATGACGATTTCGGCCGGACGGGCCTTCAGCGCCAATAATGGCGAAGTGCTGGCCGACATGGCCGCGAGCGGCGCGGGCGTTGCCATGCTACCCGGGTTCCATATTTCCGAGCACCTGCATACCGGGCGCCTGGTTCATGTCTTTAAGGGTTGGGCGCCGCCGGACTTGTGGCTGACCCTATACTATCCGCCCTATCAGGCCCTGCCGCCCCGGATCGCCTCCTTCTCCAAGTTCTTTGAAGAACAGGTTCCGGCGCACATGGTCATGCTGGATTGAAGCGCGATCCGGCCGGCCGCGTCAGCCCGCCTGCCCTGCTTTGATCCGTTCGGCGACAAACGCCTGCAACTGCCAGAGGTTTCGGTCGCGGATCCCCTCCGCTTCGAGGTCGACAATCGTGTTGCGCAGATATTGCGCGCACGATCCGCCCTCCCCGCAGGCTTTGGCGATCAGGGTCGCAGTGATTTCCGTCGACAATGGCGCGGTGAGGCCGGATCGCCGGGTGCTTGCCCAGAACGTCAGGGCCCGTTTCGGGCCTTCAGCTGTCTGAACCCGGACCCAGCGCACCATGTCAGCAACTTCGTGGTACTTGATCTCGCGCGCAACGAGCGCACGCAGATCTTGGCGGCGGCGCTTCCCTGATAATTGGAGCAGGACGCCGTCACATCGTCCACCACGCTCGAGCGCCATCATCAGGCCGGGCTGCTCGCTGGTCGCCCGCCAGCGTTCGATCTTCAACGAAAACGAGCGATGCCAGCCGTAAGCCGTCGCGCGCATTCGGGCCGCCGGCTCGAATTCGGGATTCCAGATCAGCGATCCATAGGCGAAGACCCGGACCGGCTCGCTGCCCGCTTCCTGCTCTATTCTATCGACGAGAAGCTCAAGTTCCGCATCTGATAGCGGCGTCCAGCCCGGCTCCGGGCCATCGTCTTGAACGTCACGCAACGTCAGGGCAACAAGCTCGGGGGTCAGCAGCATTATCGTCATCTTCCGAAGTTAGGCACGAATGGCAAAGGATCGGAGCCGCGGTCGCTCTCGCGTCGCGGCTCCGGGATTGGTCAGGACTGGACGAAGGCCAGCAGATCGGCGTTCAGCACGTCGGCGTTCACCGTCAGCATGCCATGCGAGAAGCCCGGATAGGTCTTGAGCTGGCCGTTCTTCAGAAGCTTGGCCGATTTCAGCGCCGAGTCGGCGATCGGCACGATCTGGTCGTCTTCGCCATGCAGGACGAGCGTCGGGACGGTGATTGCCTTCAGGTCCTCGGTCTGGTCGGTCTCCGAGAAGGCCTTGATGCCGTCGTAATGGGCCTTTGCGCCGCCCATCATGCCCTGACGCCACCAATTCTGGATAACGCCTTCCTGTATGTTGGCGCCCTCGCGATTGAAGCCGTAGAACGGACCGGCCGGGACGTCGCGGAAGAACTGCGCGCGGTTAGCGGCAAGCGCCGAACGGAAGCCGTCAAAAACTTCGATCGGCAGGCCTTCAGGATTTGCATCCGTCTTCAGCATCAGCGGCGGGACCGCGGAGACGAGAACCGCCTTGGCAACACGGCCGGAAGGCTGGCCGTGCTTGGCAACGTAACGGGCGACTTCGCCACCACCGGTGGAATGGCCGATATGGACGGCATTCTTCAGGTCGAGCGCTTCGACGACGGCAAAGGCGTCGGCAGCGTAATGGTCCATGTCGTGACCGTCGACAACCTGGGCGGAACGGCCATGGCCACGACGGTCATGGGCTACAACGCGAAACCCTTTCGAGAGGAAGAACAGCATCTGGGCATCCCAATCGTCCGACGACAGCGGCCAGCCGTGGTGGAAAACGATCGGCTGAGCATCCTTCGGACCCCAGTCCTTATAGAAGATCTCGACGCCGTCCTTGGTGGTTACATATGCCATTGTCTTGGTTCCTTCGATTGAGTTTGTTGTTTGAGCAGTATCGGCTGCAAAGCTGAGAGAAGGTGAAATCGCCATGGCGACCATGGTGCCTGCTGACATCAGAGCACTCCGGCGTGTCATGGAAGTGAAAGTTTTGGTCATCCCGCGTCCTGCGATTTCGTGATTGAAAATTTCAGGCGACGCTGTGTTCGTCTGACAGGAGTGATATTGCCGTCAGCCTGCCCCTCACACAATTATGGTAATTGTTTCGAATTTATTGCCACAAATGCAACAATAAGGATAAGTCGTTTCAGTTAAGCCTCACAAGGGCGGTCAGAGCCGAGCGAGACGGAGCGAACGCTCACATCATTCCGGGTAGCCGCGGTTTCGATCAAATTGCCACCTCAGACATACGGGGGCGTTAACCGCATCCCGACGTAGCTCGCCGCACAGCAAATCAAATATGACACTTGATCATCTTAAGATTAGGTTTGGGTTGGCTGTAGAGGCGTGAGGCGGACATTCACACTCGCCCCCTGACCTCCCGGCTACTCTGTCCGGTTTGCATTTCTCGCCGGATAGAAGGCGGCCGGCCCTGATCCGGTCTTTTTACCCCCTGCCTTTCGGCAGGACGGCTTTTTAAAGGGGTATTCTTGAGATGAATTTATTCTGGAAATCAGCAAGTTTAGGCATGGGAATGCTTATCGGAACGACACCTGCAATGTCCAAGGACTATTTTCTAGCGAGCGGCCGGTGGGACAATATCGTTCTGGTCATCGACCTCGAGAAGGCGATCGACCCGGCAAATGACGGTACATCCAAGGCGGTGGTGAACCGCCTGAGGGTAACTCCAGATATCGTCGTGAACGGCGAGAAGCAGATTGCCAGCGGCCAGCCGATCATCGTCACGATCGCACCCGATTACCGCACGGCTTACATATCCAACCATTCCGGCGCCACCGCGGCTGCGGACACTGCCAAGTTCCAGCATGGCCATCGCGGATCCGTCACGGTCGTCGACCTGACGAAGGCACTGGATGAGGAGGCGGACGAAACGCTTCACGCAGTCAAGGGCTGGATCGACAGCGAAGGTTACGGCGCCACCGGCTTCACTATTTTGCCGGGCGGAACTCACGCGGCTCTCGCCCACGCAGAAGCGCAGGGCCTGGAGGACGGCGGACGGCATATCAACATCATCGATCTCGCCAAAGGCAAGGTCGTCCACAAGGTCGAGCAGGCCTATGGAAAGCCTGGGCACGATTGCCCACCCGCGGACATGGCCAAGTCGGCGCCCGACGCACGGTTCGGCTGCTTCCCGGATACGAATGGTGTGACAGCGAGCCCGCTAGGCGGAAAGTCCGGCCTGATCTTCACCGCCAACGGCGGCAGCAATGACGTGTCCGTGATCGACGTTGCCAAAGCGATCGCCGGTGAGCCGAATGCGGAAATCGGCCGCATCCCGGTACAGGCCGGCGGTTTCGGCATCAGCACGTCCCCGGACGGCAAACTGGTCGCGCAGGCCTCCCGCGAAAATCCGCAGGACGGCAAGGAGGCGAATACCATTTCGATCATCGACGTTTTGAAAGCCGGGACCGACCCGGCCTCGGCAGAAGTCGCCCGCGTGCGTGTTGGTACCGATGACGAAAACGAGTCCTCACGGCCATTCGTCGGCGCATTCACTCCGGACGGTACAAAAATCGTCAGTACCAACTTCCGTACCAATAACATCGACATCATCGATGTCGCCAAGGCTCTTGCAGGCGAAAAGGCCACCCTCGCCCGCATTCCGCTTTCGACCGGTAGCGACAAGCCATCTCGCCCGCGCGGCGTTGCGATCACACCGGACGGCCAATATGCGGCAATTACCGGAGCGCCGCCGAAGGACGGTCACAACTCCAGCATGGTCTGGATCGTCGATCTGACGACGAACGAGGTGAAGGGTCGGGTCACCGAAATCGGCTCCGAAAGCTACATGATCGGCTATTTCGCGGCTGAATAAGCGGGACGCGACCGACTAGTGCTATTTAAAGCCGGCGAAGTCTGATCACTTCGCCGGCCTTTTTCGTGGGCGGTAAAGAGCTGCAGGCGGGCGTTGTCCGCGACATCCGTTCTCCTGGTCCCTGTTGAAACGAAAAACGGGCAGCCTTGGCCGCCCGTCTGATTTCTACGTCGCATGCCTATCGCGGTTAAAAATCCTCCCAGGAAGCCGGCTGAACAGCAGCCGCAGATCCTGCACCGAAGGCGTTGCTCAGCTTGCGCCCGAGTGCGCGGGCCGGCGACACGGCAGGTTGAGATGCAGCAGAAACCGGAGCGGGCTTCATGGCAGGTGCGACGGAAACCGACGTACCTTCGCCGAGATTGAAACGCGACAGCAACTGATTCAGTGCAGCGGCTTCCCGTGCCAGACCGTGGCTTGCAGCAGTGGACTCTTCCACCATTGCGGCATTCTGCTGGGTGCCCTGATCCATCGTGTTCACAGCGTTGCTGATTTCCTGTAGTCCGGTCGCCTGCTCGCGGGATGACTCCACGATGGCGGCGACGTGCCGATTGATCTCCTGAACCTCAGCAACGATCACCTTCAGAGCCTCACCCGTCTCGTCGACGAGGGTTACGCCGACACGCACCTGCTCGCCTGACGTATTGATCAACGCCTTGATCTCCTTGGCGGCCTGCGCAGAGCGTTGCGCCAGCTCCCGGACTTCCTGCGCGACGACGGCAAAACCCTTGCCGGCATCTCCTGCACGCGCGGCCTCCACACCGGCGTTCAGCGCCAGAAGATTGGTCTGGAACGCGATATCATCGATGACGCTGATGATGTTTGTGATTTCTGCCGAAGAGCGCTCTATCTCATTCATCGCGGTCACGGCGCTGCCCACGACCTGACCGGATCTTTCCGCCCCCTCACGTGCTCTTGCGACCAGATTGCCGACCTCGTCGGCACGCCGGCTGGCGTCCTTGACCGTTGTGGTGATCTGCTCGAGCGCCGCTGCCGTTTCCTCGACCGAGGCCGCCTGCTGCTCGGTGCGCTTCGAGAGGTTATCTGCGGCGGTGCGGATTTCGCTGGCACCCGCGTCGATACCGCGAGCATTGTTGCCGACGGCACGAAGCGTGTCGTTCAGATTGCTCACCGAGCCGTTGAAATCCGTACGCAACGTATCGAGATGGGGCGCGAACGGATTGTCGATCCGGTAGGCGACATCACCGTCGGCGAGACGACCGAGAGCCATTGCGAGCTGGTCGACGGCGAATTGAATATCCGCGGTTTCCCTCGCCCTCTCGGCCTCGCGCTCGGTACGCTCGCGTTCCGACAGCGAGCGGTTCTCACCAGCCTCTCGTTCCAGACGGGCGCGCTCGATCGCATTGGTGCGGAAAACAGCAACTGCTGCTGCCATCTGCCCGACCTCATCGCGGCGATCCTGTCCCTCGACGGCAGCCTCCGTATCTCCCTCGGCGAGCGCGTTCATCCGCGCACGAAGCCGGGCGATCGGGGTGGTAATCCCCTTCGACGCTATCAGAAGTGCAGCAATGATGCCGAGTACGAAAACAACGGACAATGTTGCCATCGACGTGACGATCGTCTTGTCGGTGTTCGTCGTCAGCGTCTTGCTTGTATCGACAATTTCGGCGCTGACATTGTCCAGAAAGGTGGCGATATCCTTGGAAAGCGGCACGAACAACTTGTCCACCTGTGCGAGCGTAACTTTCGCCTGTTCGCCATTGCCGTCGGCGGCAAATTTCAGGGACGCGTTCGTCAGTGCAACGAGTTCATCGACCCTGGCGATCATCGCATCGAGCTCGGCGCCCTTGCCCGGCAGAGCCGACCTGATGCCCGCCAGACGCTTCACCAGCGTCGTTGCGGTACTGCTGTAGAACTCACTTGCGGCTTTGAATTCGGGGCTACCTGCCTGGTAGAACATCACCCTGTTGGCGCCATAAACCGTAGCGGCCAGTGCGCGATTGGCGCGACCGATATCGACAGCCGTGGCGTTGTCGGTCGAAATGAATCTCGTATAGTCGGCATCAGCCGCCTTGTAGTTGAAGGACAGGAGGCTCGATGCCCCGAACCCGACAACGCAAAGCGGAATTATTACCGACAGGATCTTGGAACGGATGCTGGTATTCTTCAAAAAAGACATTGTATCCCCGCAAATTCGATTAAAAACGGCATTGCGAGACCACTGGCGAATGCTTGCTGTTCGACGCGAGCAATCATTTTTTTGAAAATCGACAGAAGTCTCAAATACGACAGAGGTGCTTTGCCCTCATGGCCACGTTTTTCTGTCTGCGCGGAATAAATACCACTTTATAGTATAATTAATTATTACTACAACCTGAGATATGTCTAAATTACGAATGTTGAATTGTACTGCGGGTCTTGATGCGTGAGACCTCGCGATCACGTCCATCGTTTCCACAGCCATCGCCCGGCACGTGCCGAGCCGAGCCGGAATACCGGGCATGGTACCGGCCATGCCCGGATCTAGAATTACTGAGCCGCCTTGATCTTGCCGACCTCCTCGGCGCTCATCTCGCCGACTGTGGTGACTTCACCATCGGCGATCTTCCACAAACGGAACGGGCCGGTAATGTCGCCGTACTGGTCGAAGCTGACTGGACCGATGACGCCTTCATATTTGATAGGCTTTCCTTCCTTGATCAGGGCAAGCGCCTTTTCGAATTCCGCCTTGCCGGCATGGATCGGTGTGCCGCCTTCGGCAACGACCTGCGGCATGGCTGCCTTGATGGCAGCGGCATCCGACTTGCCGGCCTTGGCGATCGCCAGAGCCACGATCGCACCCGCATCATAGGAGCGGTCAGCGGCCGGCGCGGATGGCGAAATTCCGCCCGAGAAGGCTGAATAATGGGTGTTGAAATATTCCGTCGAGGCGGTCGGGCTGGTACCGGAAGAGGTGCCGTAGGCATTCTCGAGATATTGCGCACCGACGCTTTCGATGAAATCCTTCGAATTCATGCCATCGTTCAAGAGAAACGTCTGCTCGCCACCGCCGGACACCCAGGCGCGGGCGATCGTCGCTCCATCGACCGGCGTGCTGACGAGATAGAGCGCATCGGGATCTCCCGCCATGGCGGCGCTTGCTTCCGACGCATAGCTCGACTGCTTTTCGTTATAGGGCGTCGTGGTGGTGATCGTACCGCCGAGCTTCTCATAGGCGGTCGAAAACTCCTTCACCATGTTGACGCCGAAGTCGTTGTTGACATTGATGATCGCGATCTTCTTGAGACCCTGGTCGATAGCGAATTTCGCAGCCGCCGTACCCTGCAGCGCATCCGACGTGATGGTACGGAAAAACACGCCATTGGTCTTGCCGTCGCGGCCGAGCGCTGTCAGCGTCGGCGAGGACGAAGCCGGCGAGACCTGTACGACGCCGGCAGGCGCGGTGACGGAGGTCAGGATCGGTATCGACACGGATGAGATGATCCCGCCAATGATGACCGGCACCTTCTTGATGTTGACGAGCTGCGTCGCCTGGTCGACGGCCACATTGCCCTGGCTCTGGCTGTCGCGCGTATCGGCGACGATGTTGCAGCCACCGACGCCGCCGGCATCGTTAAAATCCTTGAATGCCATGGCGACAGACTTGGCACCGGCCTGACCGTATTCGCCGGCAGGGCCAGTCAGTTCCATGACGAGGCCGACGGTGATGTCGCAATCGGCGGCAAGCGCAGGTGCCGTCGAGGCGGCAAGGCTGGCGATCACGGTGGAAAGCAGAATTGATTTTCTCATTGTCATTCCCCTTTGTTGAGATTGTATTTCATGATGCTGCCGTGGCGCCCCTCGCGGTCGCGCTCCAGCGTGTAGACGTCTCCCTCAAGCGGCATTGCCTCGGCAAGAACCGCATCGATTTCGGCGCGATCCGTCGCCGTCAGGCGGATATCCGCGATCGCGAGATTGGAATCGAGATGATCGCGATTGCGCGCGCCGACGATGACAGCGGCAACACCCGGTCGCGTCAGCATCGCCGCACTTGCAATCGTGGCGATATCAACGCCGTGCCGATCGGCGATCGTTCGGAGCGTTGAAAGGAGGGCTTGGAACAGGTCCCAGCCCCCAAAATCGTCGATGATCAGCTTGTATTTCGTGAGCGAGCGGTTCTCGAGCGGGTGTTCAGGCTCCAGCTTGCCCAGCCACCGGTCGCCAAGGAAGCCGCCAGCCACTGTCCCGTAGCAGAAAAGCGCGAAATCGTTTGCCGCAGCAAGCTGAACCATGCGCTTTTCCGGGCGGTGGTCGAGCAGCGAATACTGCAGTTGCAGCGAGGTGAAAGGCACGCCGGCGCCGATGATTGCCTCGACATGGTCGCTGTCGAAATTGGTGCCGCTTACCTTGTCGATCTTGCCTGCCTGTTGCAATTCTTTCAACCAGACGGCGGTCTCCAGCCAACCGGGAATGTCGTAGGCCCACCAGTGAAACTGCACGAGATCGAGCCGCTCCAGGTTGAGCCTCTTGCGCGACGTGTCGATGACGCCTTCGACATAGGCCTTGCTGATATTCGGCAGGACCGTGAGATCGGGCACGAATTTCGTATGAACCCTGATCTTCGACAAAGCCTCCTGCCCTCGCAGATCGGCGTAACGTAGCCGAAACCTGCCGATCAGTTCCTCGACACCGGTATAGATATCAGCGCAGTCGAATGTGGTGATGCCTGCATCGGCAAAGGCAACCATGTCATCCAAGGCCGTTTCGCCATCGATCGGCCCGTGGCCGCCGGCCATCTGCCATCCACCGCGGATGACCCGCGAGATCTCGTAATTCGGCGCGATGGTGATGCGTTGCATGTCGTCTTACCTATTCGTCGTTTAACGGTGTTTGCGATGGAGCGGACAACGGCACTGCCGTGGTCTCGGCATGGCTGAAGCGACGCAGGCCCGTACGGGTGATCCTCAAACGCGTCGAGCAATTCGGGTCCGGGCAGGCTATGTCCCCGTCCGTCGTCATCCAGTCATTCCTGTGGGTCGGGCGCTGCTTGGCGGCCAGAAGCGGCAAGACGGATGAAAGTGAATAGATCGAGATCCCCTGCCCCGGTGGCAGATGCAGCATCTCGCCCTCAAGGGTAAAATGATCACCAGGTCTTGCGCCACAATAGACAGCGCCGCCTTCCGGGATAATGACATCGACCCTGAGGTCAAAGAGCTCGAACTCGTCGCCCCGGTCAACCATCGCTTACCTCTTTCGTTGCCTCTTCCTCATTCAATCGGCCACGGATAAGGTCGAAGGAACGGCTGATATCGTTGGTGAGGGCTTGCAGCGCAGCTGTCGGATCGCGCCGTTCCAGCGCTTCTATCAGCGCCCAGTGGTGATCGGTCGCCGCCAGTCCACCATGCTCGTCATGGATATGGGCGGCCTTGCGGATGATCGCCCCGGACTGCAGCCACAGGCTTTCGACGATCGGGATCAGCACGGCCGAACGCGCCGCCTCGTAGATGTGAAAATGGAACCGCTGATTAAGCTCCGACGTGACCTGGCCGATATCCTTGCCATGCCGTTCGAAGGCTGCGTCACAATCGCGATTGATCTGTTTGAGAACGGCGAAATCGTCTTCCGTCAGGTTGGGTAGCGCAAGCACCACCATCTGCCCTTCGATGAGGACGCGCGCCCGCGCAAGGTCGTCGAGCTTGTCGCGGGTGATAAGCGGCACACGCACTGAACGGCTCGGCAGCGCTTCCAGCGCCTGTTCCGAGACAAGCCGGCCCAGCGCTTCGCGCACGGGCATCGTGCTGGTCTGCAAGCGTTCGGCAAGGTCAACGATGCGCAGCACGTCACCGGCATCGAACATGCCCATTATCAGCGAGCGGCGCAGCCGGGTGTAGACGCGCTCATGAAGTGTTTCCCGGCCGACAGGCGCCAGCGCATCGCGTGCAGCGCCACCCTTGCCTCTCTGTCGCGGCTGCCGTGCCAGAACCGCCATCCACTTCTCCCTGTTTTTGCCTCGGCCGGAATGTTTTTTTTCCGGTTGCTTTTCCGCCGGCAGTAAAGTTTGATCAAACATCAATCATCAAATCAAGAACCTTTCTTCGTCGATGTCGCTGCCTTTGTCCGATCCTCATGAAAATCGAGCCGTCCCCCAAGCGGCCGTCGTCGACGCGCGCAACCTGGTCAAGCGTTTCCAGGGCATGACGGCCGTTTCAGGCATGTCGCTGAAGCTCGGCGCCGGCGAGATGGTCGGGCTGATCGGCCCTAACGGCGCCGGCAAGACGACGCTCTTCAATCTCATTGCCGGTTCGCTGAAGCCGACCTCCGGCGAGATCTGGATCGGTGGGCGCGACGTATCGCAAGACAGCCCGGAAAGGCGCATCGAGAGCGGCATCGGCCGTACGTTTCAGATCCCGCGCCCGTTTCTGGAGATGAGCGTGCTCGACAACGTTCTCGCCGGTGCGCAGGGGCAGGATGGAGAGCGGCTGTTTGCCAACTTTCTGCGCCCCGGGCATGTACGCCAACAGGAAAAGGCGGCCAAGGAGAAAGCCCGCGCATTGATGGACTTCGTCACGCTTTCCGGCCTCGAAAGCCAGCCGGCAAAGGTCCTGTCGGGCGGGCAGAGAAAACTGCTCGAACTCGCCCGGATCCTGATGGCGGATCCACAGGCGATCCTGCTCGACGAACCCGCCGCCGGGGTCAATCCGGCTCTGCTTGAAACCATCATGGAACGGGTCATCATGCTCAATGGGCAGGGCACGTCCATCCTGCTGATCGAGCACAATATGGATATGGTCTCGCGCCTCTGCTCCCGCGTCGTCGCCATGGCACTGGGCAAGCCGCTTGCCGAGGGCACCCCGGCAGCTGTTTCGGCCAATCCGGCCGTGATCGAGGCCTATCTCGGAGGCGCGGCATGACCGGCCTAGTTACGACCACGCCAGCGCTAGAAACGCGCGCACTTGTCGCCGGCTACGAACCGGACCTGCCGATCGTCCGCGGCGTCGATCTTTCCGTCGCACCGGGCGAGCTTCTGGTCGTTCTGGGCCCGAACGGTGCCGGAAAATCGACCTTCGTCAAGGCTATTGCCGGCGTGGCGCCGATCCATGGCGGCAGCGTCACACTTGCCGGTCGCGACATCACGGATGTGCCCGCGCATCGCAAGATCACGCAGGGCCTTGCCTTCGTTCCACAGACGGAGAACATTTTCGCGACACTCAGCATCCACGAAAACCTGCAGCTTGCGGCAGCGGTTCTGCCGAAGCCCGTTCGACCAGACAGGATCAGGGCGCTCTATGACCGTTTTCCCGATCTTGCAATCGCTCCGTCGCGGCTCGCCGGCGCCCTTTCCGGCGGGCAACGCCAGATGCTGGCCGTAGCCCGGGCACTGATCGTCGATCCGCCACTCATCATTCTCGACGAACCATCTGCAGGGCTATCGCCAAAGATCGTCTCGGAGGTCTTCGAGATGCTGCAGCGTATCAATGCCACCGGCGTCACCGTCATTCTGGTCGAGCAGAACGTCAAGGCGGCGCTGAAGATCGCCAGCCGCGCCGTTATTCTGGTCGAGGGTCAGATCCGCCATGAGGGCGCAGCCACCGCGCTGCTCGACGATCCGATACTCGCGAAGCTCTATCTCGGTACGGGGCATGCACGAAACCATTCCCGGGAGGCCGAGCTGCCATGACCCCGCAATTCGTGATGGATGGCCTTATCGCAGGTGCGATGATCGGGCTCGGCGCGATCGGCGTCACGCTGACCTACTCGATCCTGCGCTTTGCCAATTTCGCCCATGGCGAGCTTCTCTCCTGGGGCGCCTATCTCGCCATGGCGATCAGCGGCACGATCGGCATGGTCTCGACCACGCTCCTGAAGCCGATAGCACCATTCTCTTTCGGCTGGTCGCTGCCGATCGCAACTGTTCTTGCAATACTGCTCACCGGGCTGCTGGCGCTCGCCGTCGATGCGCTTCTGTTCGGCCGGCTAAGGCGCCGCGGTAGCGCCGTTATCATTCTCGTCATGGCGAGTTTCGGTGCGTCGTTGGCGCTGCGCAGCCTGCTTGAATTCATCTTCACCTCGAAGCCCGCTTATTTCACCAAGGCGTTGCAGATCGCGATCAAGCTTGGCGGCGGCCTGCGCGCCACGCCGGACCAGCTTCTGTCGCTTGGCATGACCCTGATCGCCGTCATCGCCGTCCACCTCCTGATGACGCGAACGAGCATCGGCCGTTCAATGCGGGCTGTCAGCGAAAACCCTGCGCTGGCCGGCATTGCCGGCGTCGATGTGCGCAAGATGATCCGTGTCGTCTGGTTCCTTGGTGCAGCGCTTGCCTGCATCGCCGGTATCATGACCGGGCTTCTCGTGCAGATCCGGCCTTATCTCGGACACGACCTGCTTCTGCCGTTGTTTGCAGCGGCCATCCTCGGCGGCATTGGCAGCGTGCCGGGCGCCATGCTCGCTGGCCTGATCGTCGGCCTTTCGGAAGCGCTTGCCGTGCAGCTCGTCGGCGCGGAATGGCGCGCTGCCGTCTCATTCGTCATCCTCGTGATCGTTCTTCTCGTACGGCCGCGTGGCCTGTTCGGGAGGGCGGCATGAGCCTCGACCTCCTCGCCTATGGCGCCTTCTTCCTCACCATGGCACTGACCTATGCGATCATGTGCCTCGGTCTCAACATTCAATGGGGTCAGACGGGCCTCTTCAATGTCGGCATCGCAGCCTTCGTCGCGATCGGGGCCTATGTCTCCGCGGTTTTGACGACGCCGGAAACGCCGGATCGGCTCGGTGGGTTCGACTTGCCGATCGCTGTCGGCTGGCTGGGAGCCGTGCTTGTCGCAGGTCTTGCCGCCTGGCTGGTCGGGGCGCTGACGATCCGGCTTCGCTCAGACTACCTGGCAATCGCCACATTCGGCGTCGCCGTTTCCGTCCAGCTCTGCGTTCTGAATATCCAGCCGCTTACAGGCGGCGCTTTCGGCATAGGCTTCATCCCCCGTCCCTTCGGCGGCCTCGCCGCAAGTCCGCTTGCCTTCAGCCTGGCCAATCTGGCCCTGACGGCCGTCGTTGTTCTCGGCCTTTATCTCGCGCTCGAACATCTGGCAAAAAGCCCTTGGGGGCGGGTCCTGCGGGCGATCCGCGAGGACGAGATCGCCGCCCAGGCGCTCGGCAAGCGGCCGATCCGCTTCCGCCTGCAGGCCTTTGCGATTGGTGGCGCGATCATGGGGCTGGCGGGCGCGGTTCAAGGGCATTTCATCGGCTTCATCGCGCCGGACAATTACCTGCCGATCCTGACGTTCCAGGTCTGGGCCATGCTGATCGTCGGCGGCTCGGGCAACAATCGAGGCGCCATTCTCGGTGCTATCCTGGTCTGGGGCCTCTGGGCTCTGACCGCTGCCGCAGTCTCAGCCTTCGTGCCACCGGAGCAGCAGGCACGCGCCTCGTCGTTCCAGATCGTCGCGATCGGTGTCGGCCTGTGCCTCATCCTGCTTCTGCGTCCCCGCGGCATTATCGGCGAAGGCCGGTCGCCAATTGCCGGACGCATCAAACCGAAATCCGAGGAGTGATCTCATGAGCCAGTCCCCCGAACGTATCTCGATTGCCGGCGGCCTGTCGATCAGCCGCCTGGTCTGCGGCTTGTGGCAGGTGGCCGATATCGAGAAGAACGGTACGGTGATAGATCCGGAGACCGGCGCCGATGCATTGCAGGCCTATGCTGAAGCGGGATTTGATACGTTCGACATGGCCGACCACTACGGTTCGGCGGAACTGATCACCGGCCGACTTCTCTCCCGTTATTCGGACGCTCCGAAGCGTCCGGTCGCCTTCACCAAATGGTGCCCGGAACCGGGGCCGATGACCCGCGAGGTGGTACGCCGTGGCGTCGAGGAGCGTCTGCGGCGGCTTGATGTCGATCGGATCGACCTGCTGCAGTTCCATTGGTGGAGCTTCGAACATCCCGCATGGCTGGACGCCCTGCACGAGATGCAGCGCATGAAGGAAGAGGGCCTGATTTCGGCGCTCGGCCTCACCAATTTCGATGCCGCACATCTCGCCGTAGCGCTTTCCGACGGTATCGAGATTGCCACCAACCAGGTCTCGTTCTCGCTGGTCGACCGGCGTGCATCCGGCCAGCTCTCCGATCTTTGCGACAGGAGCGGCGTCAAGCTTCTCGCCTACGGCACGCTTTGCGGCGGTTTTCTTTCGGAAAGATGGGTCGGCAAACCCGAACCGACCGAGATTACTGACTGGAGCCGCTCGAAATACAAGCGGTTCATTGATACCGCTGGCGGTTGGGACGCCTTTCAGGGCATTCTTCTCGCCGCGAGCGCAATCGCCCGGAAACACGGGGTCTCCGTCTCGAATGTCGCCAGCCGCTGGATACTTGAACACAGGTCTGTTGCAGCCACAATCATCGGCGCGCGGCTTGGAGAAAACGAACATCGCAACGACAACCTCAAGGTCTTCTCGTTCAGGCTCGACGACGAGGACAGGCGAGCGCTCGCCACCGCCTTTGCGGATACGACGCCGATCCCGGGTGATTGCGGCGACGAATATCGCAAGCCGCCCTTTCTCACCGCCTCCGGCGACCTCAGCCACCATCTCGACGCGATCCCGTCCATCTACACACCCGAAGCCGTCCCCGGCCGGCCGGGCCGGCTTCGGGTGTCTTCCGGCAGCATATGGGAATCGATCGCAGGCTATAGTCGCGCCGTGAGGATCGGCGACCGGATCCTCGTATCGGGCACGACAGCCACCCATTCCTCTGACCGCTGTGTCGCGCCGGGCGATCCGGGCGCGCAGGCGACCTATATTCTCGATAAGATCGCCGCATCGATCTCCGCGCTCGGCGGGAGCATGGAGGATGTTGTGCGGACGCGGGTCTATCTGCGGGACGCCGACCAGTGGGAACCGGTTTCGCGCGCGCATGGTCGAGCATTTTCAGCCGTCTTGCCGGCCAATACTCTGATCGAAGCCGGCAATCTGGTCGGTAATTACGAGGTCGAGATCGAGGCTGAGGCGATCTGCTCCTGACGAAACGGGCCAGAAATACTCAAGGCGACCGGAATCCGAGACTTCGGTCGCGTTATCTGCCCACTCCCACACATTAACGCCCGCGACCTAGCGAAGACGCAAGCTTGCCGCTCAAAGAAGCGCAGTCGAAAGAAGCGGAAAGACGGCGATTAGCGCAAGGCCGATCAGTAGCGCGCCAATGTACGGCCAGATCGCTTTCATCGCATCGTCCGGGGGCACGCCGCCTATCTTGCAGGCGATATAGAAACCGATCCCGATCGGCGGCGCGATCAGGCCGACATTCATCGCCGTCACCACCACCATCGAGTAATGCACGTCGTTGATGCCGAGCGTTTTTGCGATTGGGAACATGATGGGCGCCATCAGGACTATCGCAGGCAAGCCTTCAAGGACGCAACCGAGCACCATGAAGATCAACACCGTCACACCCATGAAAGTCAGCCAGCCGCCCGGAAGATCCGTAACGGCTTGGGCCAGCTTAAAAGCAAAGCCTGTCTGTGTCAGCGTCCAGGCCATGGCCGAGGCGCAACCGAGGATGATGAGGATGGCGCCGGAAAGGGCAGCCGTCTCGACCAGCATACCGTAGAGCCTCTTCAGGCTGATGCCGCCATAAAGCGTTGCGCCGATGATCAGTGCGTAGAGCACAGCGATCGTGGATACCTCGGTCGCTGTCGCCACGCCGCCGCCGACGGCGCTGCGGATCAGGAAGGGAAGAAGCAGCGCCGGTGCCGCGATGACGACTGCCTTCCACACCGTCTTGAGCGAGGCGCGACGGACACCCTCCATGGATTCATGTCGCGACTTCCAGCGGGCGAGGACGGCCAGAACCAGAAGCAGCACCATGGCGATGGCGAATCCGGAAGTGAAGAGGCCGGCGATCGACACGCCCGCCGTCGAACCGAGCACGATCAGCACGATCGAGGGCGGGACGGTTTCGGCCATGGCGGCACCGGTGGCGAGAAGCGCGATCATTTCCGGCGGCTTGTGCCCACGGCGTTTCATTTCCGGAAAGAGCGCCGGTGCAACCGTCGCCATATCTGAAACCTTGGATCCCGAAATCCCGGAGACAAGGAACATCGAGCCGAGCAATACATAGGACATGCCGGCCCTCACATGGCCGAGCAACGAAGCGAGCACCTCTACAATCGCCTTGCCCATCCCGGTCGCGTCAAGAACGCAGCCAAGCAGGACGAAGATCGGAACCGACAAAAGGATGATGCTCGACATACCTTCGTCCATGCGCCCGATGATGACGAAGGTCGGCATGGAGGTGGTGAAGGTCAGAAACGAAAGGGCACCGAGGCCGAAGCAGAATGCGATCGGCACGCCCATCGCAAGAAGCAAGCCGACGCCGAAGACCAGAAAGAGCACGATATTCCAGTTGCCCAGAAAGGAGAACGCGGGTTCGAGCGCAAAGAGTAATCCGCCCACCGCCCCGACCAGGGCGGCCGCCGCAAGCAGCATCCGAACGCTGCCGATCCGCACGCCGTGCGTGATGACGATTGCCAACATGAGGCCGAGTCCGACCGGCAGGGCCGATGCGCGAAAACTCATCGGGATCAGCAGAGACGCGGAGGTGACGTAGCTCTCCTCCATCGCGTAATCCACTGCCGGGTAAAGAAGGCTGCCCAGGAAAACCGCGGTCAGAAGGAGCCCGACGGTTGCCACGAATGCCTGCTTGCGTTCGCCGAGCAGGTGAAGAAAGACAGTCAGGCGCAGATGTTCATGCCGATCGATGGCGATTGCCGCACCCAGCATGGCAAGCCAGAGAAACGCAAAGGAAGCGGTCTCGTCCACCCAGATGATCGGCGAGGAAAAGAGGTAACGCGCCGCGACGCCGATCAGCAGGATGACGATGATAAAGGCTAGCAAGCTCGCACAGATCACCTCGACCGGACGCATCCAGCGTGAACCTGGCATCACCTGCTGCATTTCCATTGCCGGCAGATCGTCCACTATTTCGGAACTCATGGCCATTTGTCTCCTCCTCATGGCAGCCTCCTCGCCGCCACCGCCTCCTCCAGGCGCAGATCAAGATTTCATATTTCAAGCCTTACGGCAGGTTCTCCCGGAAGATCACCTCGCTTCGCAGCGGCTCGACATCCTCTTCCGCCGGCCGACCATCGCGCAGGTTGGCGAAGACGCGGATGGCCCGGCCAATCGTATCCTGCGGGTTCTGGGTGATGACGGCATCCATCGTGCCGTCGATTAGGAAAGCCCGCGTATCCGGCGTCAGGCCATGACCGATGAAGATCACCGACTGTTCGCGCCTCGCATCCTTGATTGCCTTGCCGATACCGCTTGCACCACCGCCGATATTGTAGATGCCGGCGAGATCAGGGTGCTGACTGAGCAGCATGCGCATCTGGCGAAAATTGAGCGCTTCGTCGTCCTGGCCTTCGCGGATGCCGACGACCTCGATATGCGGATGGCCTTCCTGCAGCACATGGAGAAAGCCCATCTCGCGTTCCTCATGGGCCCGATAGCTGAGACTGCCGGCGATCATCGCAACCTTGGCTGGCGCCTTGCCGACGAAGCGGGCGATCAGGTCCCCGGCGAGCCGGCCGATCGAGCGATTGTCGAGGCCGAGATAGGCAGAGCGTTGCGCATTGGCGATGTCGGATATCAGCGTCACGGTCGGCACGCCACGCTCGGCCAGTTTGTTGACAGCCTCGCGCACGGTCGGATGTTCGAGCGCCATGAAGGCAATGCCGTCCGCCGACCTTCCGTGACGTAGAAGCGCCGCAGCCAGAGCCTCCGGGTTAAAGCTCTTGATGTATTCGACGCTCGGCTTGATGCCGTTCCTCTGGAAAAGTGCGGTCTGCTCGATCACCAGCCTGCCAAGATGCGCCAGGTACCGGTTGGTGCCGGCCGGCAGAAGAAACGATATTTGCAAGGGCGCAGCCTCAATGCCCGTGCCGATGCTGTCCGCATCGACATAGCCGATATCGGCTGCCGCCTTCATCACGCGATGCACCGTCGGCACGCGCACCCCCTGCCGGCCGTTCAGGACGCGGTCAACGGTCGCGGTCGATACCCCGGCCTGGCGCGCGACGTCGACGATTGTCGGCCGACGGCTGATTTCGGATGGCTCAATACCTTCCTGCAGCATCGCAATCACATCATTTTACATCATAAATCATGTTTGACTTCATCATTCATATGATCGAATTTCTGACTTGGGAAGAGGATTTTCTTGGGAGGGAAAATGATGGTCACTCATTTCAATCGCAGAAGCCTGTTGAAAGGCATTGCCGCAGCTCCAATCGCAGGTGCGGCATTCTCGATTCCGCGCCTTGCAGGCGCTGCCGAGATCCAGCTGCGCTATGGCAACAATCTGCCGCTCAGCCATCCGCTGAATGTCCGTGCCAAGGAGGCTGCGGATCGGATCGCCAGGGAGACCGACGGCAAGGTCGAGATGCTGATCTTTCCGGCCAACCAGCTCGGCGGCGATACCGATATGTTGTCGCAGGTTCGCGGTGGCGCACTCACCTTCTTCACGCCGTCCTCGCTGGTCATCGCGACACTAGTCCCGACCGCAGCACTGAACGCGGTCGGCTTCGCCTTCAACGGTTACGAGCAGGTGTGGAAGGCAATGGACGGGCCGGTCGGCAAGCTGGTTCGCCAGAAGATCGAGGGCTCGCGCCTCTACGCGCTGGAAACCATGTGGGACAACGGCTTTCGTCAAACGACGACGAGCGGCGTTCCCATCACCACCGCCGACGGCATGAAGGGACTGAAGATCCGCGTCCCGGTCAGCCCGCTGTCGATCGACATGTTCTCCGCACTCGGCGCATCGCCGACCAGCCTGCAGTTCTCCGAAGTCTATTCGGCACTGCAGACGAAGGTGGTTGACGCGCAGGAAAACCCGCTGCCGATCATCCAGGTCGCCAAGCTCTACGAAGTGCAGGAGAACTGCGCGCTTTCGAACCATATCTGGGACGGCTACTGGTTCATTGCCAACGGCCGCCAGTGGTCGGATCTCAAGGACGACCTCAAGACTATCGTCGCAGGAGCCCTGAATGAGGCGGGCCTGAAGCAGCGCCAGGACATTGCCTCGCTGAATGCCGGGGTTCAGGCCGATCTCGAAAAGGCCGGGATGACCTTCAACAAGGTCGATACGGAAAGCTTCCGCGCCAAACTGAGACAAGGCGGCTTCTATGCCAAGTGGAGCAAGGAATTCGGTGACGAAGCCTGGGGCGCGCTTGAAAGCGTCGTAGGGTCGCTCGCCTGAGCCTAACTGGCGGCGAGGTCGCGCTCGCCGCCCATCAAAATCCATCAATAAGTCGGGCGCAGAACATCAGATGAGCCGTTTTTTCGGGAAAATTCGCCAAGCGGGTTATGTCGTCGATGATATCGAGGCGGCAATGGACTACTGGACCAGCACGCTCGGCGTCGGTCCCTTTTTCTACAAGGAGCGGGTACCGATCGAGAACTATCGGTATCGTGGAGAGCGATACGAGCCGCACAATTCCGTCGCGCTTGCCAATTCCGGCGAATTGCAGGTCGAGCTGATCCAGACCCGCAACGACGTGCCCTCCATGTACAAGGACTTCCGCGATGCCGGCCATCTCGGCTTGCAGCACGTCGCCTACTGGACCGATACGTTCGATGCCGATCTTGATCGGCTGACGAGGGATGGCTTCAAGGTGGTGATGGAGGGCGAAGTCGGTGAGAACGGCCGCTTCGTCTATTTCGACACCCACTATCATCCGGGCACAGTCATCGAACTCTCCGAAGTCGCCGGTCCGAAAGGTCGCATGTTCGATGCGATCCGCAAGGCATCGGAAGACTGGACCGGCAACGAGCCGGTGCGCCCCTTCCCCGATCTCTCCAAGATTTGAGCACGACAGTGACGGACACGCATTTCACCGCCGACTATCTGATCGAGACGCCGCTTTCGCTGATGAAGGTAGCCGAGATCATGGCCGGGGAACAATCGTCCGGCACATTCATCCGGGTCGAGGGAGAGACTGACGATCTGAGGGGCCGCGCGCGTGCAGAGGTGCTTGAGGTGGTCGATCTGGGGGAGATCGACCATACGACGCTGGCAAGCGCATGGCTTACCCGCCGCGGCGTGACGACAAGACCGCATCGCGCGACGGTGAAGATCCGCTTCCCGATCGACAATGTCGGCGTCAATCTCGCGGCGCTCGCCTCCACCGTCGCCGGCAACCTCTACGATCTCGGAGAAGTCACCGGGATGCGGCTGGAAAGCATAACCCTGCCCACTTCCTGGCGCCGGCAATTTGCGATGCCGAGGCAAGGCATTGCCGGCACGCGTCGGCTGACGGGCGTCAATGAGGGTCCGATGATCGGCTCCATCATCAAGCCCAATGTCGGGCTGACGGCAGAGGACACGGCTAAACTGGTGGAGCGGCTCTGCGCAGCCGGCATCGACTTTATCAAGGATGACGAGATATGCGCCGATCCGCTCCATGCCCCGCTCGCGGGGCGGATCCCCGCGGTCATGGCGGCGGTCGAACGTGCGCAGGACAAGCTCGGGCGCCGTGTGATGATTGCCTTCAACATCACCGACGAGACCGACGCTATGCGCCGCCATGCCGATCTCGTTGCGCAGAACGGTGGCACCTGCGTCATGGCCAATCTCAACTGGTGCGGTTTTTCTGCCGTCGAGACGCTGCGTCGCTCGACCGATCTCGCGCTGCATGGCCATCGCAACGGTTTTGGCGCACTGTCGCGTTGTGAGGCTCTGGGGATCGGCTTCGGTGCCTATCAGGTTCTGTGGCGGCTTGCCGGTGTCGATCACATGCATGTGCATGGACTCGACGGAAAATTCGCACAGGAAAACCGCGAGGTGATCGATAGCACCGCGATGTGCCTTGCACCGCTCGATGACAGATCCGACGACCGCGTCCTGCCGGCATTTTCCTCCGGGCAATGGGCAGGAACGGTTCCAGCCACCTGGAAGGCGGCCGCCGGCGACGATTTCCTGTTCATGGCAGGTGGCGGCATCATGGGACATCCCGGCGGGCCGGCGGATGGGATTGAAAGCATTCGCGCCGCGTTCCGCGCCATGAAGGATGGCAGAACGTTGGAAGATGCCGCTCGGAACTCGGAACCGTTGCACAAAGCGCTAGAGTTTTTCGGACAAGCAGCATGAGCATCCAGCCGCCGCCTGCGCTTTACGGCTGGTATGGAGATGACTTTACTGGCGCCACGGACACACTCGCTTCGCTTTCCACGCGAGGGGTGAAGGCTTTCCTTTTTCTCGGACCACCAACTGCGTCCCATCTCGCGCAGGCCGGCGCGCTTGAAGCGATTGGCATCGCGGGTGCAGCCAGGTCCATGAGCCCCGGCGAGATGGAGCAGGAGTTACGCCCCGTCGGAGAATTCTTCGCCGCCCAGGGCGTCAGGCTCCTGCACTACAAATGCTGCTCCACCTTTGACAGCGCCGCCGGGGTCGGAAACATCGCGACGGCCATACAGGTTCTTCGCGCCTTCATCAGCCAGAAACAGGTCCTGATCCTCGGCGGCCAACCGTCGCTTGGCCGCTTCTGCGCCTTCGGCAATCTTTTCGCCGCAGCAGGTTCCGGCGAAAACATCTATCGCCTCGATCGCCATCCAACGATGAGCCGGCATCCGTCAACGCCGATGATGGAGGCGGACCTGCGCCACCATCTGGAGGCGCTCGGCGCTGATGACGTCGGGCTCGTCGACTGGATGGCACTGGATGAAGGCAAAATCGCCACCGGCGAGCAGCCGAACATCCTGTTCGATGCGCTCAAGGAGTCTCATATCCGGATCATCGGCCAGGAGCTTGGACGGCGAACCCGAAACGAGAGCCTGCTGGTCGTCGGGGCAAGCAGCGTTGTCGAGGCAATGTATGGTGACCAGAACAAGGTCACCTCGCCGCTATTTTTTCCCGGTGAGGGGCCGGTGCTCGGCATAGCCGGCTCGCTCTCACCATTGACCCGCCAGCAGGTCGATGCAGCGACATCCTTCGTTCGCATCAAGTTGGATGCTGCACGTTTGGTTGCCGAAGAACGTTACAGAGAAGAAATCACGGCCAAGGCCACTCGTCTGTTGCGGGGCGAACGCAATGTGCTTCTCACGACAATGCCCGACACGACAACGTCCATATCGGGGGCCGATCCCAGGCTGGCGCAGGCGGTTGGCCGCCTGGCCGACCGCCTGCTGTCAGAAGTGCCGGTTCGTCGATTGATTGCGGCGGGCGGCGATACCTCAAGCCACATTGCCCAGAGCCTCAACCTCTGGGGCCTCGCCTATGGTGGCCAGATATCGCCTGGCGTGGCAGTCTCGATCGGCCGCAGCGACGACCCCGACCGTGATGGGATCAACCTGATGCTGAAGGGCGGACAGATGGGACAGGTCGATATATTCGAACGCTTTGCGGTTGAGACTATTCAACCCAGGAAGATATCGACGCCATAAGGACGTCCCGAAGACCGCACCTTTTGGTAAAATGCCACAACGACCCACGCCAGCCGAAGGGCGGCTAGTCTTCGTTTGTAGAAGCGCTGCGCGGAAACGCCGGCATTCTGTTTGGCCGTGCATTCCCTTTCACACCGAGCGCCAGAGCACGAATACGGCAGCCGACGCTACGATCGCAAGCAATAGACGGCGCAAGATCGCATCATTCACCCGCCGGACGATAAGGGATGATGCGAACAGTCCAATCAGTGATGCAGGCACAAGCGCAGACGCTTGCAGCAGGTCCTCCCGACTAAGATTGCCGAACACGACAAGCATCGCCAGCGAGAATGCACAGCCAACAACGATATTGACGGCTAAAGTTCCGCGGACAGTGCTGCTTTTCTGATGCTGGTAAATCAACGCCAGAGGCGGCGCGCCGATTGATGTGATCGTGCCGAAAAACCCAGCCAAACCGCCTGTAATAATGAGCGCGGGAGCGCTTGGGGCAATTCGGACAGGCGTGAGGCTGAGCACTACGCCCGAGAGGACGAAAATCGCGAATACAACAGTCGTGGTATCCTTGGAGATGTATCCCATGACCAAAACCGCTAACAGCGTGAACGGAAGGCGACCCAGCAGGATCCAGCCGACGCCCGGCCAATCGACATTTTCCCACTCACGCCGGATGACCCCCATCGTGAAGATGAGGGTCAAGAGGAGAACCGGGCCAGGAACGAGTTCAGGCGAGATGACCGCAAGCAGGGGTGCTGCGAACATCGCGAAACCGAAACCCGTCACCGCCTGAAGCATCGACCCGGCGAAGACAACGACACTCGCCAGAACGAAGGCCCATGTTGCAAAATGCGAAAGATCGATCATCAGGGATTTGTCGATGCGATCGCTTCAATCTGGATTAATGCCTCAGCGACCGGCCCTGGACCGTGGACCACGACGCAGTCGAACGCAGGTAGATCTTTGCTGATGAAACACGAGCGAACGGCTTCGTAGATTGCCAAGTCTTCCGCATCGGCAAGATAGACAGTCGTCTTGGTCAATGCCTCGAGCGGTAGATCCGCAAGTTTCATCGTATCCTTGAGCAAGGTCCAGGCAGCCCAGCATTGAGCCGCAAGACCCGGGACGCGCTCGCGCGCTTCCAGATCGGCAACAATCCTCTGGCCTGCATCATCCTCGATGTCACGCGCATCGCGGACGAGATGGCCATGGCCGTTCAGGCCGAGCATGCCGGCAAAGAACACCACATCTCCGCTGACGACCGCTGCGGGGCCGGCAAAAGGCGCCGCAACCGGCCATGACACGGGTCTGGCTTCGATCTGGTATTCGGGATCCAGCGCGGTCGGCTCGATCTCGATCAGTGTGCCGCGGTGCCCGACCTCGTCGAAACCGGTCACTGTCATCGCCGGCCCGCCCTCGGGGAAGAAATGACGATGCACCTTGTGGAAGGCCCCGAAGTCGCGGATGTCCTGCAGGAAGATCGTCACCTGGATCATGTCGTTCATCGACAGGCCCTGCGCCTCAAGATTGGCGCGAATGCGATCGTAGGTGTACCACGTCTGGGTTGCGATCGGCCCGTGGCGGCTGTCGGGATGGCTGCGACCGGTCATCAGCACGCGGCCTTCTTCCGGCACGTCGTCGTAGGAGCGCACGACCGGTTTGCCGGGCTTGTCGGTTTGGATCGGTATATGGCCCGCAAGGAAGACAAGGGGACCGCAACGCACGGCCTGCGAATAGTAGGAGGCGCTCGGCAGATCCTTGTTGTCGAAGGTTCTGACCGTCGCACGCTCGGGATACCGTGCGTTCAGGCCGGGCACGACGCCGAGTGCGTCGATGCCGTAATAGCGGCCGAAGCGGCCCGCGATGTCGGCTACGCCGAGACCCGAGCTCGGTGACGGCACCTTCTGCCATTCGATACGAACGCGCTCATATTGCGGAAAAAAGCGCTTGTCCTTCTGCCAGACATGCTGACGAAGCACCTGGCTTCCATCGCTGCCTGCGGCAACCATGACCTTCTCAAGGTTTTCGTGCACGGTCCAGGCATCCGCGGAGAAAGCACCCTCCATGGCATCAGCCATGGTGAAGCCCTGAGCCTGCGTCTGGAAGTCGGCCGGCAGTTGATCGAAACGCGTCGGCGCCGCGTCAGCGCGGCCACCGCGCAGCCCGCTGATATAAAGGAGGCCATCAGCCTCGACTGCAATCGGATAGGCTTCGAAGGCAGACAACACGTCTCCCACAGCGATTGCTCGCTTTGCCATGATCTTATCTCCTGTTGATTTCATTTCCGGTTGTGGGCAGGCGCGGCGGCAAGCCGCGCCAAAGTGCGACTAGGCCTTGCGATCCCAGCGGATCAGCCATTTGGAGGCATGCATGACGGTGCCGTGCAGCATGACCCCGAGCAGCGACAGGACAATGAGAACGGCCCACATGCCTGCCGAATTCATCCTTGCGTCGTAGATCTTGATCAGCGTTCCCAGACCGACGAGCGTTCCGGAGCCGAGCAATTCAGCCACCACTGCGGCGGTCAGTGCCAGGACCAGACTGACCTCGAATGCCGCGAAGACATAAGGCATTGCCACATAGACCTTCAGGCGGGTCAGCATCTGCCAGCGCGTGGCACCGTAAGCCCGCATCAGTTCAATCTGGTCTTCGCTCGTGCTTGCCAACCCGGCCATGGTGTTGACCAGGACGGGGAAGAACAGGATGGTGACGACGAGCGCAATCTTCGATTCCATCCCGAAGCCGAACCAGATCAGGAAAAGCGGCGTCACCGCCACCTTCGGTACAGCCTGCAGCGCTACGATATAAGGCTGCAGGATCTTTCTCAGGATGTCGATCTCCGACAACAGCACGGCCAGAACAATTCCAAGCGTCGCGCCGATGACAAAACCGATAACGGTCTCCTGCAGGGTGATCCAGCCGGCCTGGATTATCGCGCCGCTGATGAGCTGTGCCCATAGCATGGAGGCGACGGCGTCCGGCGCGGGTACGATGCGCGGATCCACATCCAGGGCCGTGACGGTCAATTCCCAGACGATGACCGCCGCCACGACCTGAATGACCTTGATGAAGACGAAGTTTGCTGCAGCTTTTATAGACACGACGGCTCTTTTCTGTGCTTTCGGTGGTGCAGGTTTGACATCGAGCGTGTCGTCAATGAGGTATCAGTTCGCGTATGGCAGCGCTCATGCGTGCGAACTCGGGATCACCTCTCAAGTCGGCCCTGCGGGGTCGCGGGAGATTGATATTGATATCCGCGATCACCCTGCCGGGCTTCGCCGCCATCACCAGAACCCGGTCGGACAGATAGACAGCTTCGGTAATGTCGTGGGTGATGAACACCACCGTGGACCGGTTCTGGCTCCAGATAGCCAGCAGTTCGTCATGCATGTGCTCGCGGGTCAGGGCATCGAGCGCGCCGAACGGTTCATCCATGAGAAGTACGGCTGGCTCCGCCATCAGCGCCCTGGCAATGGAGACACGCTGTTGCATGCCCCCGGACAGCTCGGATGGATACCGGCTGCCACTACCGGGAAGCTTGATCATTTCGAGAAGCGAGTTGACCCGCTCCTCGATTTTGTTTTTCGGCATCTTTCCCGCCAGTTCGGCAGGCAGAGCTATGTTGCGCGCAACTGTCAGCCAAGGGAGCAGAACCGGTCGCTGGAATGCAATACCGACACTCTCGGATGGCCCGTCTATGACCGCACCGTTCAGGAAGACCGCACCTTTGGTCGGCTCGATCAGGCCTGCAATAATGCGCATGACGGTTGATTTGCCACATCCGCTCGGGCCGACGATCGACACGAATTCGCCCGGGTTGAGCTTGAAGTCGGTGTCGGCCAAAGCGACGACATCTTCGCCGTTACGCGACTTGAACGTTTTCGATATCGCCGAGACGTTGATCGCCGCAGTTTTTGACACGGGCTTGTCGAGAGTGTTGAGCGTGGTCATGTCCTAATGCGACTTTGCCTTCTCGACGATCGCGGCACGATCGAAGTCGTTATACTTGTCACTGAATTCATTGGTGAAATACTTGGTGACGTCGATATCGTTCTTGACCTGTCCGGTCTTTTTAAGGAGCGCCAAATGGCGATCCCAGGTTTCCTTGTCTTGGGAGCCCCATTTGAAATCGTCGGCCAGACTGTCGATGCGCATCTGGTTCATCGTGGCCGACAGGATGTTGAGCTCTTGCTTATGCCGTGTCTCCTTGTCCTCACCCGGCAGCGGAGCGCGTTCCGGATAAGCCTTCCAGAACGTGTCGACGACGCTTGCAGCGTTGTGCTTGAGGAAAACGGATGACTGCGCCAGCCCGCGTCCGATTTTGGCAACGACGTCGGGGTTCTTTTCGATGAAGTCGGCACGGGCCACGAGGCCGATGCCATAATACTGCGACTGCCATTCCGCTTCGGGCAGGACGCGGAACTTATAACCGGCATTCTCATATGCGGCAAAAAGGCCAGGCCAGGCGACAAAGGCGTCAACGGTTCCGGATTTCAGAGCCTCCATGGAGGTAACGCCATATCCGGCATCGACTTCCTTGGTGTCCTTCGTCGAGGTCCCGTAGTCGGCCATGCGATTATCCATGTAGGAAACCAGCGATGGCAGGTAGGCGGGGTAGCCGATTGTCTTGCCTTTGAAGTCGCCGTAGTTGGCAATCTTGGAATCCGGCAGCACAGCGGCCGAATAGATCATCTTGCGCACCAGGATAAAGACCATCTTGAGCGGAACATCACCGTTGTCTGCAGTCAGCAGCAGCGCGTCCGGCGACACCTGGCCGAATTGCGCCTTTCCGGACAGCAGCAGCTGAATGACCTGGCCCGTGCTCGCAGCGGTTTGCACGTCCACGTCGAGCCCCTGATCCTTGAAAAGGCCGAGCTGTGCGGGAAGAGGCCCGTAGGGCTCGTAGGAAATGTCCTGATCGGTGGTGCTGAGGGCAATTGTGACCTTGTCGGCGTCCTGCGCGTATCCCGCCGTGCCTAGGCCTAACCACAATGCGGCACCTACACCGATCACTGTCCTGCGGCTCATTTTCATTGCTGTTCCCTTTTTTTGTTTAGGAGGAAGGCGCGATGTCGATCGTGGCTTGAAGAAATCCAAAGCGGTGGACACGTGATCGAGCAGCCTGGTTACCTTCTGTCGAACCCGGCCCGCCGACTGGAGTTAACGGTAGCGACGTTTTCAAAACCTCGCCAAGACATTCCCGATATAAGTCTTATGCCGGGGCAGTCTGAGCGAGGAACGCTTTTGCTGATCACAGCCGCGCGCGATAAGGGCGCTCTTCTCCGAACTCTTCGTCGAGGGCATTTCGCACGGAACCGAGCAGGACGTCGCGCACTCCCTTGATTGCCGAGGACGTCGCCAACCGTGGATGGGCGCCGATAAAAAGGCTACGGCTTGGTCTGGATGCAATGCTGCGCACCATGACCCCGCATTCTCGATCGATCGGGGTAATCAGGGAGCGCGGTAGAATGGTTGCGTAATGCCCTGAGGCCACGATCTTTTTCGTGGCGGGGACGCTATCGATCTCCATCGCGCAACGCAGCAGATCGTTCTTGATGCCGAGTTGCTCAGCAACCCCTGCCCTGAACGACTTGGCCATGATCAAGCTGAGCTGGCAGAGCTCTTCCAGACCGATATCGCCTTCGCCGTCTTTGCCGAGCAGCCGTTCGGTTCCGACAAGCACCATCTCTTCCTCGGCAAAAGCTGAATAAAGGGTCGACGTCTTGGCCGGTATCCCGGAAAGAACTGCAATATCAATGCGCCCGGCACCGAGTAGATCCTCTAGAAAAACCGTCAGCCCTTCGATGATCCGCAACTCGACCTCCGGCAACCGTTGTTGACAATGGCTGACGATCAGAGGTGCCAGGAGCTCGGTGCAGGAAGGCGGGATGCCGATCGCCACCTTGCCCTTGGGCGTCCCCGCCCGTGAGCGGACCGATCGACACAGGTCATCTACACTCTCAAGTATTTCCATACCTCTTCGGTAAAATTCCTCGCCGCTTTCGGTAAGTTCGACGCCTCGCGTCGTGCGAAAGAGAACCTTTACCCCGAGCTCTTCTTCGATGAGTTGTATCTGGCGGCTGATCGCGGGCTGAGCGATCGTCAATTCCAACGCTGCCTTGCTGAAGCTCTTATGTTTGGCGACGCTTACAAAGTAACGAATATGCTTGAGTTCCACCGCGATCCCTTTCGACGGCGGTAATTAAGCAAGTTTCGTGCCATGGAGTTTACATACTCACCAGCACGTCATCGCTCGACATGAGGGTTTTCATGCGGACCGCTTCTCAGGGCTCACATTGTCCTTCACTCTTCAGCATCGTCGAGCAAACGCCGTGCTTGCTTCAGATGCGGCGCATCGATCATGCGCCCGTTGAGCTGCAGTGCTCCCGTCTGGGGATGGGCTGCGAACGCATCGACAATCGCCTGGGCCTCTTCCATTTCCTGGGCCGTCGGAGTGAAGGCCTCATTGATGACCGGGATCTGTTTCGGATGGATCGCCAGCATGCCCCCATATCCGTCCCGTCTTGCGCGCCGCGCAAATGCCCTCAAGCCCTCCAGGTCCTGGAGGGCCGGATAGACCGTTTCGATGGCTTGGGCGCCGGCGGCATGCGCTCCGAACAATGTCAACGAGCGCAGCATCTCGTAGGGAGGAGTATAGCGGCCATTCTCCTCGCGAGAACTTGTCGCACCAATTGCCGCCGGCAGATCTTCCGCACCCCAGGTGAGGCCTAAAATCAGTTTCCGGACGCTACGATAGCTGCCGATCTCGAAGATCGCCGCAGGTGTCTCGGTGGCGATCGGCAGGATGGGAATACCCGGCGCCCTTGCCGCGAGCGCCTCGACGCTCGCGGCGCCTTCGGCCTTCGGCAGGATGAGCGCGTCGGGTTTCGCATCGAGAATTGCTGCGAGATCGTCGTCGACAAGGCCGCTGTCGAGCGGATTCACGCGGACGAAAAGTCTCGTCCGCCGCTCGGACGAGCGCAGAAAGGCAGCCGTCATCCTCCTTGCCTCGGGCTTTGCCTGAGGCGCCACGGCGTCCTCAAGATCTAGGATAAGTGCGTCGGCATCTAGCCCGAGCGCCTTTTCCATCCGCTCCGGCCTGTCGCCGGGCACGAAGAGCAACGAGCGCAATCTCATTGCGGCCTCCGGGTGAGGAGTGCCGAGCGAAGGCATCGGCAGACGACCTCGTCGCGCTGGTTGATCAACTCATGGCGGAAGGTCACGATGCCGGCCGTGGGGCGCGAGCGGCTTTCCTTCAGCTCGGTCACCTCCGTCTCGGCGCGCATGGTGTCGCCGATGAAAACAGGCTTGGGCATGACAAGCTTATCGTAACCGAGATTGGCGATCAGCGTGCCAAGTGTGGTGTCGCTGACGGAAAGCCCGACCATCAGGGCAAAGGTGAAAGTGCCGTTGACGATGATCTGGCCGAATTCGCTCGCCTTTGCCGCTTCGGCATCGAGATGCAGCGGTTGCGGGTTATGGGTCATGGTGGAAAAGAGGAGATTATCCGTTTCCGTCACCGTGCGGTGAATCTCGTGGATGATCCTGTCTCCGACGGTCCAGTCCTCGAAACAGCGTCCGGCCATCAGTCCTCTCCTTCGATGCGCGCCAGCAGGACACCCTCGGTAACCTGTGCGCCGGGGCTTGCCCTGAGTTCTGCAACGGTGCCGTCGAAAGGCGCGTTGAGCGCCTGCTCCATCTTCATGGCCTCAAGGATAACGAGAGGCTGTCCCCGCAAAACGCGGTCGCCTTGCCTGACCGACACCGCAATCACGGTTCCGGGCATCGGAGCGATGATCGAGCCGTCCGTCAGGTTCTGCCCGCCCCCTGCGTGATCGGCACGACGCGAGCCGAAGGGCCATGCCTCGCCGTCGATGAAGACAATGTCCTTTATGACGCTGCCGCTCCCTCGCGCCGGTTGGTCGAGGTTTACGATATAGGGCCGGCCGGCGACTTCGATATTCACCTGCCGGGATGCTTCCGCATTCATGCGAAAACCGGTGAGCGTGGTCCATGGCTCCTGCGCCACGGCGCCAAGAAGCGCGGAGGCCGCGGCTTGCAGCACCCGCTCATCCGGCTCGGTGGATGGCATGAGATCCATCAGATGGCGTTCGATGAAGCCGGTATCGATGGCACCCGAAAGGAAATCCGGGTGGTTCAGCGTTCGCGCCAGAAAGGCGGCATTGGTGTGTACTGGCCAGACCTCCACGCCCGCCGCTACGCCGGCGAGCATGCGCGCGGCCTGCTGCCTGCCAGGGGCATGGCTGATCAGCTTGGCGATCATCGGGTCGTAATGGGACGTTATCTCGTCGCCTTGCTCGACGCCGCTGTCGATGCGAACGCCTTCCGGAATGCGCAGATGCTCCAGGCAGCCGATGGAGGGCAGGAAGCCGGTTGCCGGGTTTTCGGCATAAAGCCGCACTTCCATGGCCCAGCCATCGATCGCAAGTTCCTCCTGCCTGCGCGGCACCGGCTCACCCGATGCAACACGGATCTGCCATTCCACCAGATCCTGCCCCGTAATCGCCTCTGTGACCGGATGCTCGACCTGCAGCCTCGTGTTCATTTCCATGAACCAGATGCGGTCGGCGCACAGTCCCCCGGATACATCAGCTATGAATTCGACCGTTCCGGCTCCGACATAATCCACCGCCCGCGCGACCTGGACTGCGGCGGTGCAGACGGCCTTGCGGGTCGCCTCATCCATGCCCGGCGCCGGCGCCTCCTCGACCACTTTCTGATGGCGGCGCTGCAACGAGCAGTCTCGCTCGAAGAGGTGGACGACATTACCGTGAATGTCGCCGAACACCTGAACCTCGATGTGTCGGGGTGACAGGATGTATTTTTCGATCAGCACCCGATCGTCGCCAAAGGACGCGGCAGCCTCCCTCCGGCAGCTTTCAAGACCCGTGGAAAAATCAGCAGCCGCATCGACCCGGCGCATGCCCTTGCCACCGCCCCCCGCGACCGCCTTGATCAACACCGGATAACCGATCGTGTCGGCCTCACGTCGAAGCCGATCCGGATCCTGGTCCTCTCCGAAATAGCCGGGCGTGACTGGAACATTCGCTGCAATCATTCGCTGCTTTGCTGCGTCCTTTAGGCCCATGGCACGGATGGCCGAAGGCGGCGCGCCGACCCAGATCAATCCCGTGCGAATGACAGCCTCTGCGAAATCGGCATTTTCCGAGAGAAAGCCGTAGCCGGGATGGATGGCCTGAACGCCGGTCTGACGCGCCGCTTCGAGAATTCGATTCTGCCGAAGATAGCTATCGCGCGCCGGCGCCGGACCAATGCGGACCGCGTCATCAGCCTCGCGCACGAAGGGCATCGTGGCATCGGCATCCGAGTAGGTGGCAACGGTGCGGATGCCGAGCCGGCGCGCGGTTCGGATGATCCGGCGTGCGATCTCTCCGCGATTGGCAATCAGCAGGCTCTCAATCACCTGTCACCCTCCTCACATCCGGAACAGGCCGAACTGCGCGCGCTCGGGGATCGGCGCATTCAGCGTCGCGGAAAACGCGAGGCCCAGAACATCGCGGGTCTGGACAGGATCGATCACGCCGTCGTCCCATAACCTTGCGGTCGCATAATAGGGATTTCCCTCGTCTTCGTATTTCTGTCGGATCGGAACCTTGAAGGCTTCGGCCTCCGCAGCGCTCCATCTCTCGGCGTCGCGGTGGACGGAAGCCAGAACAGATGCCGCCTGCTCACCGCCCATGACGGAGATCCGCGCATTTGGCCAGGAAAACAGAAAGCGCGGCTGATAGGCACGGCCGCACATGCCGTAGTTGCCAGCACCGAAACTGCCGCCGATCAGTACGGTGATCTTTGGAACGGATGCGGTCGCCACCGCGGTTACCAGCTTGGCGCCGTTCTTGGCGATGCCCTCCGCCTCGTATCTGCCGCCAACCATGAAGCCGGAAATATTCTGCAGAAAAAGCAGCGGAATGCTGCGCTGGCAGGCAAGCTCGATGAAATGCGCGCCTTTGAGCGCACTCTCCGAGAAAAGCACCCCGTTATTGGCGAGGATGGCGACCGGAATGCCCCATATGCGGGCGAACCCGCAGACGAGGGTCGATCCGTAGAGCTGTTTGAACTCCTGCAAATCCGAGCCGTCGACGATGCGTGCGATCACCTCCCGCACATCGTAGGGCGTGCGCACATCCTGTGGCACGACGCCATAGAGGTCCTGGGCGTCGAAGGCGGGAGGCCGTGGCGTGGTCACCTCGATATCGACGCTCTTGGGCCGGTTGAGTGTTGCCACGATATCCCGGACGATGAGCAGCGCATGTTCGTCATTCTCGGCGACATGGTCGATGACACCCGACTTGCGGCCGTGGGTTTCCGCACCGCCCAGCTCTTCGGCTGAGATCACCTCTCCCGTGGCCGCTTTCACCAGTGGCGGGCCAGCCAGGAAAATGGTGCCCTGATTGCGTACGATCACCGTCTCGTCGGACATGGCCGGCACATAGGCACCGCCCGCCGTGCAACTGCCCATGACGCAGGAAATCTGGGCAATGCCTGCCGCCGACATCTGCGCCTGATTGTAGAAGATCCGGCCGAAATGCTCGCGGTCAGGAAAGACTTCCGCCTGATGCGGAAGATTGGCGCCACCGGAATCCACCAGGTAGATGCAGGGCAAGCGGTTTTCGAAAGCGATCTCCTGCGCCCGCAAATGCTTCTTCACCGTCAACGGGAAATAGGCACCTCCCTTAACGGTCGGATCATGGGCGACGATCATGCACTCGCGGCCTGACACCCGGCCGACGCCGGCAATCATGCCTGCACCCGGCGCTTCGTCCCCATACATCCCGCCCGCGGCAAGCTGCCCGATTTCCAGAATGGGCGAGCCGGGGTCGAGCAAGCGCTGCACCCGGTCACGGGGCAAGAGCTTTCCGCGTGCGACATGACGCTCCCGGTGGCTTTCCGATCCGCCGAGCGCTGCCTTTGCCACCCTCGCCCGCAACTCTTTGGCAAGGGCGCGGTTATGAGCCTCATTAGCCTTGAAGCCGCTGGAATCGCGGTCGAGCAGCGTGCGGATCGAGGGCATCAGCCATTGCCTCCCAAGCCGATGACTTCGCGGCCGATCAGCATGCGGCGGACTTCATTGGTGCCTGCGCCGATATCGAGCAACTTGGCATCGCGCCAGAAGCGCTCCACCGGCCAATCTTTCGTGTAGCCCGCACCGCCCAGCGCCTGGATAGCCTGTTCGGCCACCCTCACCGCGCATTCGGAGGCGTAGAGGATCGCGCCAGCAGCATCCTGCCGCGTCGTTCGGCCGGCATCGCAGGCGCGCGCCACGGCATAGACATAGGCTCGTGCGGAATTCAGTGCCACGACCATGTCGGCTATCTTGGCCTGCATGAGCTGGAAGCCACCGATCGGTGAGCCGAACTGCTTTCGCTCCCGTACATAGGGCAGGACGACATCGAGACAGGCCTGCATGATCCCGAGCTGGATTCCGGACAGCACGACCCGCTCGTAGTCGAGACCCGACATCAGCACTTTCACGCCGCCATCCACCGGTCCCATCACGTTTTCACTCGGCACGAAGCAGTCATGGAACACGAGTTCTGCCGTCGGCGAGCCGCGCATGCCGACCTTGTCTATCTTCTGGCCGATGGCGAACCCGGCGAAGTCCTTCTCGATCAGGAAGGCGGTTATGCCTTTCGATCCGGCGCCGGGCGTCGTCCTGGCGTAGACGACCAGTGTTTGCGCATAGGGCGCGTTGGTGATCCAGAATTTCGTGCCATTGAGGCGGAAACCGTTGTCGGCCTTCTCTGCCCGTAGCCGCATGGAGACGACATCCGATCCCGCCTCCGTCTCGGACATGGCAAGGCTGCCGACATGTTCTCCGGAAATCAGGCCGGGAAGGTATTTCCTCTTCTGTTCAGGCGTAGCCCAGCGCGAGATCTGGTTGATGCAGAGGTTGGAATGCGCCCCGTAGGAGAGGCCGACCGAGGCCGAGGCACGACTGATTTCCTCACAGGCGACGACATGGTCGAGATAACCGAGCCCAAGTCCGCCGTCCTCTTCGGCCACCGTGATGCCGTGCAGGCCAAGCGCGCCCATTTCTGGCCAGAGTTCGACGGGAAAGCGGTCCTTGCGGTCGATCTCGTCCGCGATCGGCGCAATGCGCTCGCCGGCGAAGCGGCGTGTCGTGTCGCGGATGGAGGCCGCCATCTCGCTCAGTCCGAAATCCATTTCAATCATATGGGCCTCCTCCTCACGGAACGCCTTTCAGCCGGCTCAAATATGCAAGGCATGCCCCATCGCCTTCAGCGCCGCCTCCTGCAGAGCCTCGCTGCGTGTCGGATGCGCGTGGATCGTGCCGCCAATATCCTCCAGCCGGGCGCCCATCTCGATCGCCATCGAGAATGCGGCCGAAAGCTCCGACACGACCGACCCGACCGCCTGCAGGCCGAGCACCAGATTGGTATCGGCACGCGCGACGACCCGCACGAAACCGTCTTCGCCCTGCATCGTCATAGCCCGTCCGTTGGCCGTGAAAGGGAATTGCCCGACCTTCACTTCATAGCCCAGCGCACGCGCCTCGCGGGGCAAAAGGCCGGCGCTGACGATTTCCGGATCGGTGAAGCAGATCGACGGGATGCACCGCTTGTCCCAGGCACGCTTTCGCCCGGCAACGATCTCCGCAACCATCTCGCCCTGCGCCATGGCGCGATGCGCCAGCATCGGCTCGCCGGTGACGTCTCCGATCGCATAGACGCCGCGCATCGATGTACGGCAGCGATCGTCGATACGCAGATAGGGGCCGGACCGATCGAGATCGAGGTCTTCCAGACCCGATCCGACACTGCGCGGTCGCCGCCCGACCGCGACGAGAATTTGCTCCGCCGGAAGTTCCTGCCGCCCGCCCGATCCTTCCACGACAAGCGCATCACCCTTGTCGGAAAGCCCGACCGCCTTGGCGTTGGTGAAAACCTTGATACCGCGTTCGACGAGCCGACGTGTCACCGGCTTGACCAGATCGGCATCGTAGATGGGCAGGACCTGTTCCGTCGCTTCAACCACGGTCACCTCGGAACCCAGCTTGGCGAAGGCAGTGCCGAGTTCAAGCCCGATATAACCGCCGCCCACGACGATGAGCTTGCTCGGCAGCTCCCTGAGCGACAGGGCCTCGGTGGAAGAAATGACCCGCCCGCCGAAAGGCAGTGCGGCAAGCTCGACCGGATCGGAGCCGGTGGCGATGACCACCGTTTCGGCGCGGATGATCTGCTGGCCGGTCTCTGTTTCGACCTCAACCGTCTTGCCGTCGCGAAAACGGGCACGACCGGAGACGATCTTGACGCGCGCCTTCTGCAGCAAGCCGACGACGCCGCCGGTCAGCCGGTCGACGATCCCGTCTTTCCAGCCGATGGTGCCGGACAAGTCGATCGACGGGGCCTCGACGCGGATGCCCATGGTATTTTTGCCGTTCGCCATCTGCCGTGTGGCATCCAAAGTCTCTGCTGCATGGATCAGCGCCTTGGAAGGGATGCAGCCGACTGTCAGGCAGGTGCCGCCCGGCCGGCTCGCCTCGACGATCACCGTGTCGATGCCGAGTTGTCCTGCGCGGATGGCGCATACATAGCCGCCGGGTCCGGCACCGATGACAAGAAGCTTGCAGACGATCTCTTTCATGGCTCAACCTTCGATAAAGATCAGCGCCGGCGCCTCGATCAGCGTGCGCAACTGCTGGACGAAGGTTGCGGCGTCCCAGCCGTCGATGATGCGATGGTCGAAGCTGGAGGACAGGTTCATCATCTTGCGGGGCACGAACTGCGCGCCGTCCCAGACCGGGCGGGTGGCGATCTTGTTGACGCCGACTATCGCCACTTCCGGATGATTGATGACTGGCGTCGAGACGATGCCGCCGAGCGCGCCGAGCGAACTGATCGTGATCGTCGAGCCGGTTAGCTCATCACGCGTGGCGGTGCCTGCACGGGCTGCTTCCGCCAGCCGCATCATTTCCGTCGCGCAATCCCAGATGCTGCGTGCCTCGGCATGCCTGACGACGGGGACAGTGAGGCCCGAAGGCGTCTGCGTGGCAATGCCGATATGCACGGCGCCGAAACGGGTAAGCATGCCGGCATCGTCGTCGAATATGGCATTGACATCCGGTTGTATCGAAATCGCTTTCACCAGCGCCCGCATCAGAAAAGGCAGAAGAGTGAGTTTCGGCTGGTCAGGTTTGCGCGCGCCGTTCATCGTTGCGCGCAACTCCTCGAGCGCCGTCACATCGACCTCTTCAACGTAGGTGATATGAGGGATGCGCGAGATGGAGAGCGCCATTTTCTCGGCGATCCGGCGACGAAGGCCGATGAGCTTGATCTCTTCCTTCGAGGTCTTCTTCGCGAGGTCCTGCCGCGCCGGCTGCACCTCCATGCCCTGGGCAAGAAACTGCTCGACGTCTTCGCGCAGGATACGTCCGGCAGGACCCGTACCGCGTATCTGGCGCAGGTCCACACCGTTGTCGCGTGCCAGCAGCCGCACCGACGGTGCCGCCAGCGGTTTGTCCATCTCGGTCGCCGGACGCGGCGGAGGAGGTGATGCGGTTGAGGGCGCGGGTGACGATGATTTTTCAGGGATTTCAGCAGGTGCGGCCTGTTCGGGCTTGGGCTCTTCGGTCGTGACCGAAGCCGGCGGAGGAACGGCAGCGCCGTTGTCCTCGCCATCCGTTTCAATTCGGATCAGCGGCGACCTGACCGCGATCGTATCGCCGATCTCGCCGCCGAGCCAGACAACCGTTCCGCTGACGGGAGTAGGAATCTCCACCGTCGCCTTGTCGGTCATCACGGCCGCGACCGCCATGTCCTCCCGCACGGGGTCGCCGATCTTGACCAGCCACTCCACAATCTCTGCCTCTGCAACACCTTCGCCGACATCGGGCATCTTGATGATGAATTCACCCATGGCCTAGGCTTCCATGACATCTGTCAGCGCGCGCCCGACGCGGGCCGGGCCGGGAAAATAGTCCCATTCCTGCGCATGCGGGTAAGGCGTATCCCAGCCGGCGACGCGCATGACGGGAGCCTCGAGATGGTAGAAGCAATGTTCCTGTATCAGCGCTGCAATTTCCCCGCCGAAGCCCGAAGTGAGTGTCGCTTCATGGACGACGACGCAGCGGCCCGTCTTGGCAACCGACGTGACGATCGCATCGAGATCAAGCGGCAGGAGGCTTCTAAGATCGATTACCTCGGCATCGATGCCGGTATCGGTGGCAGCGGCCAGTGCCACATGCACCATCGTGCCATAGGCGATGACGGTGACGGCCGAGCCTTGTCGGCGCACTTCCGCCTTGCCGATCGGGATCGAATAATAGTCATCCGGCACGTCGCTCAGTTCATGCTTCGACCACGGCGTCACCGGCCGCTCGTGATGACCATCGAAGGGACCGTTGTAGAGCCGCTTGGGTTCCAGGAACATCACCGGGTCGGGGTCTTCGATCGCCGCAATCAGCAGGCCCTTGGCGTCATAGGGGTTGGAAGGCACGACCACTTTCAGGCCGCAGACATGGGTGAACAGTGCCTCCGGGCTCTGGCTGTGGGTCTGTCCGCCGAAGATGCCGCCGCCCGTCGGCATGCGCACGACGATAGGACATGTGAAATCGCCGTTGGAGCGATAGCGGATGCGGGCTGCTTCCTGTGTCAGCTGGTCATAGGCCGGGTACATGTAATCGGCGAACTGGATCTCGACACACGGTTTCAGCCCATAAGCCGCCATGCCGATCGCGGTGCCGACAATGCCGGATTCACTGATCGGCGTATCGAAACAGCGCGTCTTGCCGTATTTCGTTTGCAGTCCCTGGGTACAGCGGAAGACGCCGCCGAAATAACCGACATCCTCTCCGAACACCACGACATCGTCGTCCCGCCCCATGGCGACATCCATGGCGCTCCTGACCGCCTCGATCATCGTCATTCGGGCCATGGTCAGTATCCCGCCGTCTGCCGCTGGCGACGCAGATGCGGCGGCATTTCCGCATAGACGCCTTCGAAAATATCGCGCACGGACGGACGTCCGCCGGCGTGCATCGTGCCATGTTCCTCAGCTTCCCGCTGGGCGGCGATCACTTCATCCATGATTTCAGCCTCGGCTTGGACATGCCGCTCTTCCGACCAGAGGTCGCGCAGGATCAGGTGCTTCTTCAGCCTCAATACCGGATCGCCAAGCGGCCAGGCTTCCGATTCGGTCTTCGGTCTGTAGGCACTCGGATCATCTGATGTGGAATGCGCGCCCGCTCGATAGGTGACGTATTCAATCAAAGTCGGGCCGAGATTGCGCCGCGCCCGTTCCGCAGCCCAGCAGGCGACGGCGTGGACGGCAAGATAATCATTGCCATCGACCCGAAGTGCCGGGATGCCGAAACCGAGGCCACGGGCGGCAAAGGTGCCGGAGCCGCCGCGAGCAATGCCCTGGAATGTGGAAATGGCCCATTGATTGTTGACGACGTTGAGAACCACCGGCGCCCGATAGGTCGAGGCAAAGACGAGTGCCGAATGAAAGTCCGATTCCGCCGTCGAGCCGTCGCCTATCCAGGCTGCGGCGATGCGGCTGTCGTTCTTGATCGCCGACGCCATGGCCCAGCCGACGGCCTGAACATATTGCGTGGCGAGGTTGCCGGAAATGGTGAAGAAGCCATGCTCCTTCGACGAATACATGATCGGCAGTTGCCGCCCGCGAAGAGGGTCGTTTTCGTTCGAATAGATCTGGTTCATCATCTCGACCATCGGATATTCGTCGGCGATGAGGAGACCCGCCTGCCGATAGGTCGGAAAGTTCATGTCGCCCTTCCTGAGCGCCTTGCGGAAGGCACAGCTGACGGCCTCTTCACCAAGGTGCTGCATGTAGAAGGATGTCTTGCCCTGACGTTGCGCCATCAGCATGCGGGCATCGAAGGCACGCAACATCATCATGTTGCGCAGGCCGGTTCGCAGATCGTCATCGGACAGAAGTCCGGCCCAGGGACCAACAGCCTCCCCGTCCCGGTTCAGGACGCGGATAATCGAATAGGCGAGATCGCGAATATCCTCCGCTGCCGCGTCAATATCCGGGCGCGGCACGGCGCCGGCCCTGGCAATCCTGACATTGGAAAAGTCGGGCTGCCCACCAGGCCGCACCGCGGGCTCCGGGACGTGCAGACTCAGATGACCGGTATCCATCACTTCCTCCCGATCGACCCGCTCTTCTCCTCAAAAGCGCGTCGATCACGAAAGAATGGTATTCGTCGCGCCAATGGCAAGCCATGACCGAACCGCTCGGAATTTTCGGACAGTTTTGCCATAGCCGGATTGTTGGCGAGGCAAAGCATTCAGACGCAGGCTGCCCTAGCGAATTGCCGCCGAGGTCTCGCCTCTTCGATATGCTTCAGGGCTCACACCCATCCATTTCCGGAAGGCACGGTAAAACGCGCTCGGTTCAGAATAGCCAAGCTGCGTGGCGATCTCGCCGACGGTCTCGCGCGTGTCCTTCAGCATTCCCCGCGCAAGGTCGCGGCGTATCTCGTCCTTGATGGCGGCATAACTTTGCCCTTCGTCATGCAGCCGATGACGAAGGGTCGACGGCGAGATGCGCATATCGCCGGCAAGTGCTGAAAAGCTTGTCCAGTCGGCGGGGCCTCTTTGGGCCAGACGCCGCCGCACTGCCGCTGCCGTGCCCGCGTCATACCTGTAGCGCAGGAGAATATTTGCGGGCGCTCCCCTCAGGAATTGCCTGAGCGCCTGCTCGCTGCGAGATATCGGCAGGGCAAGCAATGCACTGTCGAAACCCAGCCGGCTGACCGGTTGCGAAAACCGAATGGGAGCGCCGAAGAACAGCCGATGATCCTCGCTCCGCGTCGGTTCGCTGCAGCGAAAATCGACGAGCCGGATGGGAATGCGCCTCCCAACGAGCCAGCAGATCAGTCCGTGCAGGATGATCCAGTAGCTGCGATAGGCGAAGGCCGATCTCGGCTCTCCTTCCTCGCTGAGCTGGACCTCCGCTATTCCGTCACGGATGACAAGACGGCCTGTCGGGTCGCCGAGGACGAGGTTGAGAAAGCGCAGTGCGCGGCGCAAGGCACGATCGAGCGTCGGGGCATGTAATACGCAATGGCACAGCAGTGTGAAGCTGCCGCGCGGCATCGGTCGAGCACCGAGACCGAAACATTCGTCATCAAGCTCTGCAGCCAGCGCCAGCCATAGCTGCCCGAAAGTACGCGCCGAAACAGGCTGCTCGACGACAGTTGGAAGACCGAGTTGCGCAAGCAGCGGTTCGACCGGCCGTCCGCTGCGACGCAGGCTGTCGAGTGCCTCTTCGACGAAGCCCGGCGCTATCATATGTCGCTCGATCTCGGCCATCATCCCAAACCAGAGTGGCAAAACTGACCGAAATAATGGATCACTTCCGTCATCGCTTGCAACAGTGAAAGCTTATAAAATTCCGTTTGCCGTTCGCGTTGAGGGACCCCACGGCAAGGAAGGTATAGCGCAATGTTCATCCGCGATGCCGCTTTCATTGTCACGGGGGGCTGTTCCGGCCTTGGAGCCGCGACGGTCCGCATGCTCGCCGAAGCGGGCGGTCGCGTCGTGATTGCCGACCTCGATGGCGACAAAGGCGAGGCTATCGCGCGCGAATTTTCCGGCAGCGTGCATTTCGTCCTGACCGACGTCACCAGCGCAGAAGATGGCAAAGCCGCTGTTGCGGCGGCAATCAATGCCTTCGGCAATCTGCGCGGATTGATAAATTGCGCCGGCATCGCACCCGCGCAGAAGGTCATCGGCCGTGAAGGTCCACACGATCTGGAGAGCTTTGCCCGAACTATCACAGTCAATCTGGTCGGTTCCTTCAACCTACTCCGCATGGCTGCCGATACGATGAAGGATAACGTGCCCGACACCGAGGGCGAGCGCGGCGTGATCATCAACACCGCTTCGATTGCAGCCTTCGACGGGCAGATCGGGCAGGCAGCCTATTCCGCCTCGAAAGGCGGAATAGCCGCGATGACGCTGCCGATCGCCCGCGAGCTGGCACGCTACGGCATTCGCGTAATGTCCATCGCACCGGGCATTTTTGAAACGCCGATGATGGCAGCGATGCCGACAGAGGTGCGAGAGTCACTCGCGAGCAGCGTGCCGTTTCCGCCGCGCCTCGGGCGGCCATCGGAGTTCGCGGCCCTGGTCCGCCATATCCTGGAAAATACGATGCTGAACGGGGAGGTCATTCGCCTCGACGGCGCAATTCGGATGGGTGTCCGCTGATCGGCGGCTGAAGGAGGAGACATGCGATTACAGGATCCCATCGTTATTGTCGGGATGGCCCGCACGGCGATCGGCAGCTTTCAGGGCGAACTGAAGCATGCAACTGCATCGGATCTCGGTGCCGCTTCCATTCGTGCCGCACTTGAGCGCGGTGGTGTGGAGGCGGAGTCTGTCGATGAAGTCGTGTTCGGCTGCGTCCTGCCTGCAGGCCAGGGACAGGCGCCGGCGCGACAAGCGGCAATCCACGCGGGCCTTCCCGTTGCCACGGGGGCGACGACGGTCAACAAGATGTGCGGCTCGGGCATGAAGGCGGTCATGATAACCCATGATGCGATCGCGGCCGGAAGTGCCTCGATCGGCGTGGCCGGCGGCATGGAAAGCATGACCAATGCACCCTACCTCCTGGATCGGGCGCGAGGCGGATACAGGCTGGGACATGGCCGCGTGCTGGACCACATGTTTCTCGACGGCCTTGAGGACGCCTACGACAAAGGCCGGTCGATGGGAGGTTTTGCCGAGGATTGCGCCGAAGCCTACCAGTTCACCCGCGAGGGACAGGATCAATACGCCATCGCCTCGCTCACGCGGGCGCAAAGGGCAATCGCGGAAGGATGGTTCGACAATGAGATCGTGCCTGTAACGGTCTCGACGGGCAAGGTCGAGCACGTGGCGAGGCAAGACGAGCAACCCCGCAAGGCAAGGCTAGACAAGATCTCGACCCTGAAACCCGCTTTCCGCGATGGTGGAACGGTGACCGCTGCCAATTCAAGCTCGATTTCCGACGGAGCTGCGGCGCTCGTGCTGATGCGGCGCTCGGAAGCGGAACGCCGGGGGCTTGTTCCGCTCGCGACGATCATCGGTCACGCCACGCATTCGCAGGAACCCGCTCTCTTCGCCACCGCGCCGATCGGCGCCATGCAAAAACTGTCCGAGCGGACAGGCATGCAGCTCTCCGATGTCGATCTGTTCGAAATCAACGAGGCCTTCGCGGTCGTCGCCATGGCGGCGATGCGGAATCTCGACCTGCCGCATGACAAGGTCAATGTCCATGGCGGGGCATGCGCGCTCGGCCACCCGATCGGCGCTTCAGGCGCGCGCATCCTCGTGACCCTGCTCGCGGCACTTCAACGCTACGATCTAAAACGCGGCATGGCAGCAGTTTGCATTGGCGGTGGTGAGGCGACGGCCATTGCCATCGAGCGATCCCGATCGGGAGAAGGCAGATGATCCTTTCGGAGCTTCAGCAACAGATCCGCGAGATGGCGCGCAGCTTTGCCCGCGAGCGCCTGGCGCCGGGTGCCGCGGCACGAGATAGGGAACATCGTTTTCCGCAAGAGGAGTTGAAGGAGATGGGCGCGCTCGGGCTTCTCGGCATGCTGGTGCCGGAGACCTACGGCGGCTCCGATACCGGCGTGCTTGCCTATGCAGCCGCAGTCGAGGAAATCGCCGCCGGCGACGGGCCCTGCTCGACGATCATGAGCGTCCACAGTTCTGTCGGCTGCGTACCGATCCTCAAATTCGGCACAGAAGCCCAGAAGGAGCGTTTTCTGCCGCGTCTCGCTTCCGGCGAATGGATCGGCGGCTTCGCGCTGACCGAGCCGCAGGCAGGCTCGGACGCCTCGAACCTCAAGACACGCGCCCGCCGCGATGGCGACCACTACGTGATCAACGGCGCCAAACAGTTCATCACCTCGGGCAGGAACGGCCAGGTGATCATCATCTTCGCCGTCACCGATCCCGATGCGGGCAAGAAGGGGATTACCGCCTTTATCGTCCCGACGGATACGCCCGGCTATGAAGTGATCCGCGTCGAGGAAAAGCTGGGGCTGCATGCCTCGGATACCTGCCAGATCGCCTTCACCGAGATGCGGGTTCCCGAAGAAGCCAGGCTCGGCGCGGAAGGAGAGGGTTATCGCATTGCGCTCGCCAATCTGGAAGGAGGCCGGATCGGCATTGCGGCGCAATCCGTCGGCATGGCGCAGGCGGCATTCGAGGCGGCGCGCGACTACGCCCGGGAACGAAAAGCCTTCGGAAAGGCGATTGTCGATCATCAGGCCGTTGCCTTCCGTCTTGCCGACATGGCGACTAGGATAGAAGCGGCGCGGCAGCTCGTCTGGCATGCCGCTTCGCTAAGGGAGGCAGGCCTGCCTTGCCTGTCCGAGGCTTCGATGGCGAAACTCTTTGCGTCGGAAATGGCTGAGCGCGTCTGTTCCGACGCGATCCAGATCCACGGCGGATACGGCTATATCAGCGACTATCCGGTCGAGCGCATCTACCGCGACGTGCGAAGTTGCCAGATTTACGAGGGGACGAGCGACGTCCAACGCATGGTCATCGCACGCAATCTCTGAGAAGGAGATCGGGGGGGTACGACTAGTCATCGACCGGCGCACGTCCACAGGTGCCTCGACAAACGACATGGCTGGTGGTCAGGCCGGTGATCTCCTGCATTTCAGCTATCCCCGTGCCGGTCCGGAGACAAATCCCGTTCGGTGCGGAGCCCCTCGTCCGTCAGCTTCTGGCTGTGAAATCGGTCGAGTTGGGTGACGACATCCTCGATTTCCGCCGCAACGCGCCCGGCATCCCAGGATAGCGCGGCGCCCGCAATGCCAGCAATTTCCCGTAGTCCTGCCAGCGTCAATCGCCCTTCGATGGCCAAAGTCGTGCGACGCAGAACGACGTCAGAAAGATGGACGACCATCTCGTTTCGGACGATCCAGTCGATCTCCCGGAAACTGTAGTCCGGCGCACCGGAAAGCCGCTCATCGTCAGAATGGGTCGAAGCGCCGGAAAGAAGCGCAGCGGCCGTCGTCCCATAACGGCGGAGCAGTTCCTCGGCACGCTCAACCGAAACACCGGTTCGGCCCGCCAGCTCCCTTGCCCACTCGCTTCGCGCTTGTTCGCTCGTCGGGAAATCCTTACCGCCGCCGATTGCGAGATAACGGGTCGATCGGCTGCGCGAGCGCTGCAGACGGGAAAGCACCGTATCGGCAACCTCCTCGGCAAAACCGCGAAATGTCGTCCACTTGCCGCCGACGAGCGAGATGATCGGAAACGGTCTGCCGGGCTCCGGTTCCTTAACGGGAGCGGAGTGATCGCGGCTGATCAGGCCCGGCGCGGTCGCATCCGATGCCGGCAGCGGGCGGATGCCGCTATAACTGTAGACGACCTGGCTGCGATCGAATGTCAAACTCGGCAGCAGAGAACGGACGCTTTCGAGGAAATAGTCGGTTTCCGGCTCCTCGCAGCGCACGTTGTCGGGATCATCTGCGGGAATATCCGTGGAGCCAACCAACGCCAGGCCGAGATAGCTGTAGACAAGGCATATGCGCCCGTCGTCCGCCTCGAAATAGATCATGTGGCCGTTGAGGCTTTTTACCAGTTCGGGATGGTCGAGCAGGATATGCGAGCCCTTGGTGCCGCCGATCAGCTTGGACGGGCTACCGAGGGCGGCATTGACGTGGTCGATCCAGGGACCGGCTGCGTTGACGACCAGCTTCGGAGCGATCGTGAATTCGCGACCATCGGGCCGCCGATAGGTCACGCGGCCATCGCGGCTTTCCATCAGCGTTGCGAAATTGCTGGCAAGGCTCTTTTCGTTGGCCGCCAGCCCGTCGCTGACCAGTTCGTAGACGAGCCTTTCGGGGCGGCTGACCTTCGCGTCGTAATAGATCCCGCCGGCAACGATCGCCGGCGTCACATGCGGCATTTCCTGGCGCGCCCTGCCCTTCAGGATCAGCCGATGGCGCGGCATCACCCGGTCGCGCGAGCCGAAGAAGTCGTAGAGCCCGAGGCCGATCTTGACCAGAATGGCGCCGCGGCTGCGCGGTGCGGTCTTGGACCCGAACAGCGTGCGCAAGGCGGCCCAGATGCCGCGTGTCCAGGAAAACACCGGAATGAAGGTCGGCAGCGGTTCGACGCAGTGGGGTGCGTTTTTCAGAAGAAGATTGCGCTCCAGCGTCGACTGGGCGACGAGCCCGAACTCGCCCGTCTCCAGATATTTCAGCCCGCCATGGATGAGCCGAGAGGGCGCCGCGCTGGTGCCCGAGCCGAAATCGGCCTTATCGACAATGAGGCAATTGACGCCCTGAACCGAAAGATCGCGAAAAAGGCCCGCGCCGTTGATACCGGCGCCGATGATCAGGACGTCGATATCGGTTTCCTGGAGGGTTTCGAAGCGCGTCTGTAAGTCGGGGGTCATTGTCTTGTCGTCCTGAAATATATGTCGATAGCAATCCGGCGCGTCAGTTGGTCGGCTGTTCCCGCGCGAGAGCGCCGATCTTCGGCCACAACGGCGCCATCGTTTCGGCGATCTCGCAGAAAACCCGATAGCGGCTGTCCATATCGGCACTGCGCGTCGGATCCGGCCGGTAGGTTTTCGCGATGCTTGCGATATCGCGCGGATCGCTTCGCGGATCGGCATAGATGCCGGCACCGGACCCGGCGCAGAGGGCTGCGCCCCAGGCGGCCGCCTCGTCGGTCTCCGTCACGGTCACCGGCATGCCCAGTACGTCGGCAAACATTTGAGCGACCGCGGGGTTGCGGGAGACGCCACCGGCGAGACTTGCCTTGTCGAAGGCAAAGCCTTCGCGCAATGCGTCCACATGGATGCGGTGGTTGAAGGCAATGCCTTCCAGCACCGCGCGCAGCATGTCGCCCCGGTCGTGCCAGCCGCCTAGGCCGAAAAAGCTTGCGCTGGCCGCAGCTCCATAGGGAGAACCGAAAAGGAAAGGGTGGAAAAGCACCGTCGATGGCCGCTCCATCGCCGCTTCTATCTCCGGCGCCAGAAGCGAGTGGATCGATTTTCCGCACGCCTCGCCATCAGCGCGCTCGGCGCCGCAAAGCGTTTCTAGGAACCATTCGTAATTGGCGGATGATGCCGGCGAGATCGACATATTGTTCCAGCTGCCGGGCGTAATACCGTTGCGGCAGAACCAGCGCTTATCGACCCGCGGCTCCGACGACAGCGTCTCGTTGATCGAATATGTGCCGGCGATCAGCGCGACCGTGCCTTCGGCATAACGCCCTGCCCCGAGCGCCGATGCCATCACGTCGTGCAGGCCAGCAACAACCGCCGTCCCCTCGACAAGCCCTGTTCGCTCGGCCGCCTCGCGCGTCACGCGTCCGACGATCCGGTCGGACTGGGACATAGGAGGAAGGGCGTGGGCGAGATCCTGCAGGCCGAAGAGACGAAGCGCTTCCTCACTGTACTCCTGCGTTTGGACATCCGTGAAGGACGTGCTCGCCTCGGTGCGATCGGTGCCGATAATGCCCGACAGGCAGAAGGTCAGCCAGTCCTTGCAGCTCATCGCATGGCCGATGCGCCTGAACCGCTCCGGCTCCTCTTCCCGAATGAAAGCGAGCAGCGCCGAGGGGGCCGAGACATGCGGTACCTGCCCGGTCAGCGCCAGCGACCGGTCAGATACCCCGTCCGCCTGCCACCGGTCGACAACCGGGCCGGCCCGACTGTCGAGCGACAGGATTGCCCGACCGAGCGGCTTATGCTCCTTATCTGCGAGATAGATGCCGTCGCCGTGAGCGGTTGCGGCAATCGCCTGGATATCATCGGCCTGCCGGCCGGAGAGCGTGATCGCTTCCCGAATCGCATCGGCTGTCGCGCTCCAGAGTTCGTCCATGTCGCGCTCGACATAATGCGCCTTCGGCATGAACTGCGTCACACGGCGTCTGGCAACGGCAAGCTGCGTGCCATCGATGTCGAAGATGACGGCCTTGGTGACGGTCAGGCCGCTGTCGATCCCAAGCAAACTCGGCATATATGCCTCAAACCTTCCAATGCGCCTCAGCGGCACGCCCGATCACGATGATGACCGCGCGGTCGTACTCCTGGCGACAACTACATCAATATTCTTCGCCCGCATGCGATCGACCTGCTCCGCCGGAAGCTTGTCATCAACGATGACGACATCGAAATCCTCGAGCGCCGCAAAGCTGTGAAGCGCCCGGCGCTCGAACTTGGTGTGATCGGCAAGCAGGATCCGCTTGACGGAACAGTCGAACATCGCGCGCTTTGTATCGATCGTCTCGGGCGACTGGTGCAGCACCACGCCGTCGCTGATCGCCGACATGGAGATGAAAGCGATGTCGGCCCTCAACGCCTTGATCTCGCTGATCGTCATCCGCCCCATGAAGGCATTGCACCAGCTGTAATACTGGCCGCCAAGTGCAAGCAGCGTCACGTCATGGGCGCCCGTCAAGGCGTTCATCAGCGTCAGCGAATTGGTGATGGCCGTGATCGGCGCCTTGGACGAGAGATGGGGCACCATCTGCAGCACGGTCGTCGAATCGTCGAAGAAGATGGCCTGTCCCGGCTCGACGAACTGCATGGCCGCGGCCGCGATCAGTCTTTTCTCCGTCGCCTGGCGGTTCGAGCGGTAGACGTCGCTGGATTCGATCAGATTGGTGGCGGCGGCGGTGACGATACCGCGTGTTTTCCGGAAGAGACCGCGGCTGACCAGTTCATCGACGTCGCGATGCGCCGTCATCAGGCTGATGCCGAAGCGATCGGTCAGGTCCTCGATCCGCATCGAGCCTTCGTTCATCACAGCCTCGGCGATCAATCGGCGGCGCGCGACCTGCCGCGTCTGGCGGCTATCGCTCGTCAATTGCTCCAACAGGTCTTCACCCTGGCTGGTTTTCTCTTTCACGGATCACCCCTGTCGCTGAGTTCGATGCCTCAGCTTCGTATAGTGATTGCCCGACAGAGGCAAAAACGGCGAAGCGAGATGGGCGCGAGAGCCCAAAAGCCTGGTCTGTTGAATCACGGCGCTCGATAGCGAGCGCCTGGACATCGAATGGGCGCCCCAATCGGGGCGCCCATCTGAACCTTACTGCTCGAGAACAAACGGCGCCGTATACTTGTCGACATTGTCCTTGGTGATCAGGAAGCAATCGAAGAGCTGCTTTTCGCTGTCCACGCCGGTCTTGCCCGTCTTGATGACGCTGTCGGCCTGCTTGACGGCCTCTTCGGAGAAGATCGCGACCGGCTGGAGAACAGTGTACTGCAGGTCACCAGCCTTGATCGCGGCAACTGCATCCGGCGAACCGTCGAAGCCGCCGACCTTGACGTCCTTCAGCTTGCCGGCTTCCTTCAGTGCAGCGATCGCACCGAGCGCCATTTCGTCATTGCCGGAAATCACGCCGATGATATCCGGGTTGGCTTGCAGCAGGGACTGCATCTTGTTATGGCCCTGGGTACGATCCCAGTTCGCGACTTCCTGGCCGGATTTCTGCAGGTCCGGATACTGCGTCAGCACAGTCTCATAACCGTTGGAGCGTGTTGCAGCATTGTTGTCGGACGGCGAGCCGAAGAGCTCGACATACTTGCCCTTGTCGCCGACAGCCTCGACCCACTGCTGGGCACCGATAGCCGCGCCCTGGGCGTTGTTGGATACGAGCTGTGCCTTGGCGAGACCTTCCTGGTTGATTTCGGCATTGACGAGAATGACCGGAATGCCGGCAGCAACGGCCTTCTTCACCGCGCCGACCGAGCCGTCGGCATTGGCCGGATCAAGGATGATCGCCACCGACTTGTTGGTGATGGCGGTGTCGATCAGGTTGCTTTCGGTGTTGGTGTCACCCTTGTGGGCACCTACGGTCGCCGTATAGCCGAGCTTTTCGGCCGCGGCCTTGGCGACATTTCCTTCGGTCAGCCAGTAGGGGTTGGACGGATCGTTGACGATGACCGTCATCATTCCGGCCGCCCAGGCGGAGCTGACAAACAGAGGTGCGACAGCCGCAGCTGCCAGGATAACGCGCATGCCTTTTTTGAACATAATCTCTCTCCCATTGAGTGACTTGGTTTTACCGGTTTCCCGGCGGTGCTTTCCGCAATCGGCCTTTGCGCGAATGGAGCCTGCCGTCGTGGATAAGTTATGCTGGCCGCAGATCAGGACGATCGTCCGCGGCGGCCATATTGGATGCTGTTCATCAGGACGGCGAGAACGATCACCGCGCCGGTAAAGACGGTCTGCCAGTAGGCGGAGACGCCGATGATCACGAGACCATCCGACAGGAAACCGATGACGAAGGCGCCGAGCATGGTGCCGCGGATCGTGCCGCGGCCGCCGGTCAGCGCCGCGCCGCCGATGACGACGGCAGCAATCGCCGTCAGTTCGTAGGTCGTGCCGGCCGTCGGACCGGCTGAGGTCAGCTGCGACGACAGCACGAGGCCGGCGATGGCCGCGCAGATGCCCGACAGGACATAAACCAGGACCTTTACGCGGATGACTGGAACGCCGGAGAGTTCCGCAGCCCGCTCATTGCCGCCCGAAGCATAGAGCCAGCGGCCGAAGGCGGTGCGGCTCAAAACGATGCCGCAGATGATCGCCAGCACGGCGAGCACGATGACGCCGATCGGAATGCCGGCAAGCCGGTTGAAGCCGAGCCAGTCGAAGCCGGCATTGCCGAGTTCGGGACGGCCGCCGAGATTGTTGTAGGTCAGGCCGTTGGTCATCAGCAGCGCGATACCGCGGGCGACATAAAGCACGCCGAGCGATGCGACGAAGGCGGGCACACGGAGGTAGGCGATCAGTACGCCGTTGACCGCACCGACAAGCGCGCCAACGAGGCAGGTGACGACGACGACGGCCCAGACCGGCAGATACAAGATGACGCCGAACTGCGGCAGCGTGACCCCCTGCATCAGGAAGCCGGCGATACATCCGGCGAGGCCCAGCGTTGAGCCCACCGACAGATCGATGCCGCCGTTCAGGATGACCAGCAGCATGCCGATCGCCAGAATGCCGAAGATCGCCACATGCGAGGCCATGGTCAGGAAGTTGTTGACCGAGAAATAGTAGGGCGACAGGAACGAGAAGACCGCGATTATGACGATCAGCGCAAAGAATGCGCGTCCTTCAAGCAGCAGGTGCACGAAATTGATCTTGCGCTTCTGCCCGTTCGCGACTGACTTGTTATCGGTGACATTCGTGACTGACATAATCAGCTCTCCATATTCCGGGCTAGTGCGCGACCACGGCTTCGCCGGAGGCGGCCATGATCTTTTCCTTGGTGACGCTCGAGTCGAACTCGGCCGAGATCCTGCCGCGATGCATGACGATGATGCGATGCGCGATGCTGAGGCACTCGTTGACTTCGGACGTCGAATAGATGACCGCGAGGCCCTGTTTTGCGCGTTCGGCGAGCAGCTTGAAGACTTCCGCCTTGGCGCCGATATCAATCCCACGGCTCGGTTCGTCGAGCAGGATGACCTTCGGATGGGTGGCGAGCATCTTGCCGATCACCACCTTCTGCTGATTGCCGCCGGAGAGGGAACCGATCGCCGCCTCGCCGCCATCGGTCTTCACGTGGACGCTGCGGATCGATTCATTCACCAGGCTCCGTTCGCGGCCTCCTGAGGTGAACAGCCCCTTGGTGAAAGCGCCTATGCTGGCGAGTGACAGGTTCGAACCGACCGACATGGTCTGCACGAGACCATCCCGCTGGCGATCCTCCGGCACGAGCACGAGCCCGTCTGCAATACGTCCGGCAATGCTGCGTGCCCCGACATCCTGCCCTTCGAGCAGAACGCGGCCGCCGCTCGCGCTCAGTCGTCCGGCCACGCATTCGAGCAATTCGGTGCGGCCAGCGCCCATCAGGCCGTAGATGCAGACGATCTCCCCGGCGCGGACATTGAGAGAAAGCCGGTCGACCGCATTGTAGGCGGCGCCCGAGGGGCCTGGAACCGAAAGGCTTTCGATGGACAAAGCCACCTCACCGAACTGGCTGTCTGGCGGATTGCCGAGATCGAAGTTATCGCCGACCATGTTGCGGACGATCCATTCGAGGTCGATATCCTCGCGCTTGGCATAGGCCGTCATGCGGCCGTCGCGCAGCACCACGGCGTGGTCGGTGATCTGCAGCGCTTCTTCCAGGTGGTGCGAGATATAGACGATCGAAACGCCGCGGTCGGTCAGGTCGTGAATGACCTTGAACAGCACCTCGACCTCGGTCGCGCTCAAGGCCGATGTCGGTTCGTCCATGATCAGGATGCGCGAATTGACAGAAAGCGCGCGGGCGATCTCGACGATCTGCTGCTGGCCGAGACGCAGGTCCTCGACGGGCGTCAGGGGATCGATGTCCTCTTCCAGCTCTTCCATCAGAATGCGCGTCTGCCGCTCTTCCTCGGCAAAGTCGACGGAACCGCCCTTGATGATCTCGCGGCCCATGAAGATGTTGTCGCGGACACTGAGATTGGGCGCCAGGCTGAGTTCCTGGTGAATGATGGAGATGCCGCAGTCGCGCGCATGTGTGGACGAATTGAAGCTGATCGGCGCACCGTCGAGAATGATCTCCCCGGATGTCGGCCTTACCACGCCCGACAGGATCTTCATCAGCGTCGACTTGCCGGCACCGTTTTCGCCGAACAGCGTCGTCACCTGGCCGCGATGGATGTCGAAATTGACGCCCTTCAGCGCATGGACGCTGCCATAGGACTTTGCGACGTCGCGGGCGGCGAGAACGACCTCACGCTGGTCGATATGAGTGGGGCTTGCCTCGCTCATTTGACTTCGACCTTTACCGGCGTGACCAGCCAGTTCTTCGGATTGATGAGCTTGAAAACGCCGACCACGGTGGCCGACTTTCCGTCGAGCGTATCGACATCGAGACCGCCCAGCACCGCCTTCTTCATCTCGTTGTTGATGCCTGAACCGGCGTCCTGATACTGGATCTGGTTGGTGAACTGGCCGAACTCGATCGTGCCCGTGGCATCGCGGAGGTCCGTGCCGTTGACCGCAGGGCCGGTCTGGACACGGACCACCGTCTCGGGAGGCAGGCCATCTATCTTCATTTCGTTGACGCTCGACTTGCGGGTCGAGAAGGTACCGGTCAGCGTTACGGGAATGACCGGGCCGGTGCTGGTGGCGATACCGTATTTTTCGCCCGCCGCCTTCTTGTCAGCGGCAATTGCGGTTGCAAGCTCAGCGGCTGCAACGGCGCGCTTCTCGACATCCGCTTGGATCTTCGGGAATTGCTCCGCACCATAGCTTTCCGGTGAAAACGCCTGTTTGCGGACATCTCCCTCCGAACCGATTGTGACGACCGTCGTGTCGAGCGCGATCGCGCCGACAACGACGACGGCAAGCGCTGCGCCGATGATGAGCTTGAGATTGCCGGTCGCGGGCTTGCGGGCTGCATGGGCGGGCTGTGTACTCATATCCGTACGGCCTTCCGGTTTTGAACTGGTGTCGTGGAGGAGTTAGCGGGATATCGAACGCAGCGGCATGCGCACGTCAGGCGGCACGGGCATGACAGCCGGCCGGGCGATATTCGAAACGCTGTTTTGGATCATCATCCGCATTGCCTCCTCCTCACAGAACCCGGCGCTTGTCTCCTCCAATCGCTGGGCCTGCAGCTTCTATCCGAGATACGGCCCCGTGATAGAAATGTGTTATTTATGGCGAAAAGATTGTTATAAGTTTTGACGCTTGTCAACGGGCCTATTGCCGGATTTTGAGCAGATCGCCTAACTGTGATGCATCAAACGACTTACTGCGGCGCACCAAAATTTAGCAGATGCCGCAAAATTCGCGAAGCTTGTGGCATCGACGCCCAACGCATCAAGCCCATGATAAAACGCGATAAATTCTGATTTTCATAAACAGCATACGGTCGCCGCACCGCGTCCCCCTCACCTAGAATGGGCGAGCCACCAAAATCATCGCACACAGAATTTTAGTTGAAAAAAATTTCATTGCCAGAAAATTATTGCTGGCAAGATGATATCTTTATGTTATGTTCTGCATGGGTCTTGGGAGGCTCGAAACCAAGCGGATTGATCCTCGCGTCGAATTTGGCACCTGAATTCATGCCCATATTGCGGATCGAGGACGCGAAAGTACGGCTGCTGAAGGCAGGCAGCCGGCCGATCGGGAGGAATGAGAATGAATTTCACGCGCGCATTGCCCGCCACGGGATGCATATTGTTGGCGAGATAGCCCAGCAATGACATCAGCTCAGAACATCATTATCGGCATCGATGCCGGAACCTCTGTCATCAAGGCAGTTGCCTTCGATCTTTCCGGAAAGCAGCTCGCGTCCGCTTCCGTCCGCAACAGATATGCGACCGGCGACGACGGCTCGGCCACCCAGTCGCTGCCTCAGACCTGGATCGATTGCGCCAGCGCATTGCGCGGGCTCGGCGAAAAGGTCACCGACCTCGCATCACGCACCGCGGCCGTCGCCGTCACCGGACAGGGAGACGGAACTTGGCTTGTCGGGCGCGATAACCAGCCTGCCACAGACGCCTGGCTCTGGCTCGACGCCCGCGCCGCGCCGACCGTCACCTCGCTTGCTTCAGGAGATTTGAACCGGGCGCGCTTCGAAGCGACAGGAACCGGGCTGAACACCTGCCAGCAGGGAACCCAGCTTGCCCATATGGACCGGCTCATGCCCGATCTCCTCGATCGTGCCGAGGTCGCCCTGCATTGCAAGGACTGGCTCTATCTCAACCTGACGGGCGTGCGCGCCACCGACCCGTCCGAAGCGAGCTTCACCTTCGGCAATTTCCGCAACCGCCAGTATGACGAGGTGGTGATCGATGCCCTCGGCCTTGGCCGGCGGCGTGGGCTGTTGCCCGAGATCATCGAGGGAACGGAGATCAGTCATCCGCTGACCGCCGACGCGGCCAAGGCCTGCGGTCTTCTGGCCGGCACGCCCGTCTGCCTCGGTTATGTGGACATGGTTATGACGGCTCTCGGCGCCGGCGTCCGAAGCGGCGGGCTTAACGCCGCGTGCTCGACGATCGGCTCGACCGGCGTGCATATGCGCGCCAAGTCCGTCGCCGACGTCCATCTCAACCGCGAAGGCACGGGTTATGTCATTGCCCTACCGATCCCGGGCATCGTCACCCAGGTCCAGACGAACATGGGCTCGACGATCAATATCGACTGGATCCTCGGCATCGCGTCATCCCTGATGGCGGATGCCGGCAAGTCCGTCTCGCATGCCGAACTGATCGCCCGCATCGACGGCTGGTTTGCCGACAGCAGGCCGGGTTCGGTCCTCTATCATCCCTATATTTCCGAGGCGGGAGAACGCGGCCCCTTCGTCAACGCCAATGCGCGGGCGGGCTTTACTGGTCTCTCGACCCGCCACGGCTTCGCCGACCTCATCCGCAGCGTCGTCGAGGGCCTGGGGCTCGCGACCCGCGATTGTTATGTAGCGATGGGCGCCATGCCGGAAGAACTGCGCGTTACCGGCGGAGCGACACGGTCCAACGCCCTGCGTCGCTCGCTCTCGGCCGCGGTCGATGCGCCCATTCGCCAGTCGCAGCGTGAAGAGACGGGTGCGGCCGGCGTGGCGATGATGGCGGCCGTCGCCGTGGGCGTCTACTCGACCATGGACGACTGCATTGCCGACTGGGTGACTCCGCTCCTCGGCGATGTAGAAAAGCCGGATCCGGCGGAAGCTGCACGCTTCGACCGCCTGTTTGACGCCTATGCGGATATCCGCACGGCAATCGCCCCCGCCTGGGACAAGCTCGCCGCCGCCACGACGCCGGTACCCGACGGCGCATAAACCAAGTTTTGATGCAGAGGCATCGAAGGAGCATGATATGAGCGAACCCGAAACTCTCGATCTTTTCGTCATCGGCGGCGGCATCAACGGCGCGGGCATCGCGCGCGATGCGGCAGGCCGCGGGCTGAAAGTGGCGTTGTGCGAGAAGGACGACCTGGCGCAGGGAACCTCCTCGCGCTCGGGCAAGCTGGTTCATGGCGGGCTGCGTTATCTCGAATATTACGAGTTTCGCCTCGTGCGCGAGGCGCTGATCGAACGCGAAGTGCTGCTGAACGCCGCCCCGCATATCATCTGGCCTCTGCGCTTCGTCCTGCCGCATAGCCCTGAGGACCGGCCGGCATGGCTCGTGCGCCTCGGCCTTTTCCTTTACGACCATCTCGGCGGCCGCAAGAAGCTGCCGGGCACGCGCACCCTGAACCTCCTGCGCGATCCCGAAGGTGCACCTATCCTCGATCAGTACCCGCGCGGCTTTGAATATTCCGACTGTTGGGTTGATGATGCCCGCCTCGTGGTCCTCAATGCCGTCAGCGCTGCCGAAAAGGGTGCGACTGTGCTCACCCGCACCGCAGCCGTTTCTGCTCGGCGCGAAAACGGCGCCTGGACGGTCGTTGCCAGGAACACTCTCACGGGAGAGGAACGGACGTTTCGCGCCAAATGCATCGTGAACTGCGCCGGCCCGTGGGTCACGGATATCATCAACCGCGTAGCGGGCTCGAATTCCAGCCGCAATGTGCGCCTGGTCAAGGGCAGCCACATCATCGTGCCGAAATTCTGGGCCGGTGCGAACGCCTATCTCGTTCAGAACCACGACAAGCGCGTCATCTTCATCAACCCTTACGAAGGCGACAAGGCGCTGATCGGCACCACGGATATCGCCTACGAAGGCCGCGCCGAAGATGTTAGCGCTGACGAAGGCGAGATCGATTACCTGCTGAAGGCCGTCAACCGTTACTTCAAGGAAAAGCTGCGCCGCCAGGACGTGCTGCATTCCTTCTCCGGTGTCCGCCCGCTCTTCGACGATGGCAAGGGCAACCCGTCCGCCGTCACCCGCGATTACGTCTTCGATCTCGACGAGACCGGCGGCGCGCCGCTGCTCAACGTCTTCGGCGGCAAGATCACCACCTTCCGCGAACTTGCCGAACGCGGCATGCAGCGCCTGAAGACCGTCTTCCCGAACATGGGCGATGACTGGACCGAAAAGGCTCCCCTGCCCGGCGGCGACATGCCGAATGCCGATTACGAGACCTTCGCCGACAGCCTGCGCGATACCTATCCCTGGATGCTCCGCGCGCTGGTGCATCACTACGGTCGGCTTTATGGCACGCTGACCCACAAGATAATCGGCAATGCATCCGGTCCCGAAGGCCTCGGTCGTTATTTCGGCGGCCGGCTTTACGAAGCGGAGGCCCGCTATCTCGTCGACAACGAATGGGCCCAGACGGCGGAAGACATCCTCTACCGCCGCACCAAGCATTACCTTCACATGACCGAGGCCGAACGCGCCGCCTTCAGCGAGTGGTTTGCATCCACCCGCCCCATCGCCGCCTGAAGGAGGTTCACGATGCCACTGACGCTTTCGCTCAACACAAACCCGCTGGTCAACCGCTTCGCCGATCCCGACGATCTGATCGACACGGTGGCGCGCGATCTGAAGATCCGCAACCTGCAGCTCACCCATGAATTCATCAATCCGAGCTGGCAGGCGCCGGTCATCCGCCGTCTCACCCGGCAGATGGCTGCCGCGCTGAAGCGCACCGGCGTTCGCGTCACCTCCGGGATGACCGGCCCCTACGGCCGCCTCAACCATTTCGGTCATCCCGACGCCGATGTGCGCCGCTATTATGTCGACTGGTTCAAGACCTTTGCCGATATCACCGCCGATCTCGGCGGCACCTCGGTCGGCACGCAGTTCGCCATCTTCACCTACAAGGATTTCGACGATCCGGCCCGCCGCGAAGAGCTGATCACCATCGCCATCGACTGCTGGGCTGAAGTTGCCGAGCATGCCCGCGCCGCCGGCCTTTCCTATGTCTTCTGGGAGCCGATGAGCATCGGCCGTGAATTCGGCGAGACGATCGACGCCTGCATGGCGCTGCAGAAACGGCTGACCGCCGCGAACATGGCCGTACCGATGTGGATGATGGCGGATATCGACCACGGCGACGTCACCTCAACCAATCCGGACGATTTCGATCCTTACGCCTGGGCACGCGCAGTGCCGCCCGTTTCGCCGATCATCCACATCAAGCAGAGCCTGATGGACAAGGGCGGGCACCGGCCCTTCACGGCGGAATTCAACGCCAAGGGGCGCATCCAGCCGGCACCGCTGCTCGAGGCTTTTGCTGCTGGCGGCGCCAGGGACAACGAGATCTGCCTCGAACTCTCCTTCAAGGAGCGCGAGCCGAACGACCGGCAGGTCGTGTCGCAGATCGCCGAGAGCGTCGCCTTCTGGGCGCCGCATATCGATACCGGCATTGCCGACTTGAACATTTGAGGCGCAAGCCCTTTAAAGGCGCCCGCATCAAAGGCGGCAATCGCCGCAGACACATCGAAAGGAAGCGGCATGACGGACGCCGATGATACGCTTGCCGTACGTGCCGCCTGGCTGCATTATGCCGGCGGCCTGACCCAGTCCGAGGTTGCAAAGCGTCTTGGCGTGCCATCGGTCAAGGCGCACCGCCTGATCGCCAAGGCCGTCGCCGAGGGCGTGGTGAAGGTGACGATCGACGGCGATATCGTCGAATGCGTCGAGCTGGAAATGCAGCTCTCCGAACGTTTCGGCCTCCAATATTGCGAGGTGGCACCCGATCTCGGCGAAGAGGGATTGCCCCTGCGCGCACTCGGTCATGCCGGCGCAGGCTATCTCAAGCGTGAGATCGAACGCGGCGACAATACGGTGATCGGCCTCGGCCATGGCCGCACGCTGTCAGCCGCCGTGCAATACATGCCGCGGGTCAATGCGAAGAACCTGCGCTTCGTTTCGCTGCTCGGCGGTCTTACCCGAAATTACGGCGCCAACCCTTACGACGTGATGCACCGCATTGCCGAAAAGACCGGCAGCCAGGCCTATGTCATGCCCGTGCCCTTCTTTGCCAATACGAGCGAGGACCGGAAGGTTCTGATGGCCCAGCGCGCGGTCAAGGAAGTGTTCGAGCTCGCCAACAAGGCCGATCTAAAACTCGTCGGCATAGGCAATGTCGATGCCGATGCGCAACTCGTCTCCTCCGGCATGGTCGAGCCCGGCGAGATCGCCGATATCGAAGCATCCGGCGGCGTCGGTGAAATTCTCGGGCATTTCTTCGATGCGGATGGCCATATTCTGGATACAGATCTCAGCGCCCGCATGCTCTCCGCATCCTTCCCCAAGACCAGGAGCGAGCGCCTGGTGGCGTTGGCTGGCGGGCCGAACAAGGCGGATGCCATCAGCGCAATTCTCAACAGCCGTCGTCTTTTCGGATTGATTACGGACGAGCGCACGGCAAAAGCCCTGCTTGCCGCGTGATGAAACATAAATTCATCGCAATATCACATTATAAATGTTGATTATCACGAATTAATTGTTACATTAGTTGCAAGTTATGAGCGGAGCCCCTTATGAAACGCGAGGAACGGCAGCAGGGCATCATCAACCTGCTCGTAGAAAGCAGGACGGTCGATCTCGACGACCTGGCCGAGCGTTTCGCAGTGTCGAAAATGACCGTTCATCGCGACCTCGACGAGCTTGAACAGGCTGGCGTGCTGCGCAAGGTGCGCGGCGGCGCCACGATCGATGCTGGAACGCAGTTCGAAAGCGATTTTCGGATCCGCGAACGCCAGGATCACGGCGCCAAGCAGGCAATTACCCAGGCCGCGGCCGAACTCGTCGAGCCGGGCATGACGGTGATGGTGAATGACGGATCGATGGCTGCGGTTCTCGGCGAAGCCTTGATCGGAAAGCGACCGCTGACGGTCATTACCAACAATGCTGCCGTCATCGAACGTCTCAAGGGCGAGAACGGCATCACGCTGATTGCGCTCGGCGGCGTCTATTCCGCCAAGTTCAACGCATTCTTCGGCGTAGTGACCGAAGAAACGCTGGCGCGACTAAGGGCCGATATCGCCTTCATTTCCACTCCGGGCGTGGCGGCTGGGCACGCCTATCACATGGACGACAATGTGGTGCGCACCAAGCGGGCGATGATGGCGTCGTCGACACGCAACTGCCTGCTCGTCAATCACGAGCGGATCGGCCAGACGGCACTGCATGTGCTGGCGGGCCTCAACGAATTTGACGCTGTGATCACGGATCAGCAGCCGGACCCAACCGCGCTGGCAGAGATCGAAGAGACGGGCGTCACGCTTACCATCGCATCATCGGGAGGTTAACAACCATGACATCATCGCCCCGCTTCTGGGTCGGCACCAGCTGGAAGATGAACAAGACCTTGGCGGAGGCTCTGCATTTCGCGACGGCCCTCAAGGCGGCCGACGCAGGCAGGGATGAACGTATCCAGCGCTTCGTCATTCCACCTTTCACCGCCGTCCGTGAGGTGAAGGCGGCACTGGCCGAAACATCCGTCAAGGTCGGCGCGCAAAACATGCACTGGGCCGACCAGGGCGCCTGGACCGGCGAAGTATCGCCGCTGATGCTGAAGGACTGCGATCTCGATATCGTCGAGCTCGGCCATTCCGAGCGGCGCGAACATTTCGGCGAGACCGACGAAACCGTCGGCCTGAAAACCGAAGCCGCCGTTCGCCACGGTCTTATCCCACTGATCTGTATCGGCGAGACCCTGGCCGATCGCGACAGCGGCAAGGCTCCGGAAATTCTTGCCCGTGAGGTGCGCGGCGCGCTTTCAAAACTCACCGGCGACCAGAAGAATGCGCAGATCCTGCTCGCTTATGAGCCGGTCTGGGCGATCGGCGAAAAGGGCATCCCCGCCAGCGCCGACTATGCCTCCGCCCGCCAGGGGGAGATTATCGACGTCGCGGAATCCGTGCTTGGCCGACGTATTCCCTGCCTCTACGGCGGGTCGGTCAATCCGGGCAATTGCGAAGAACTGATTTCGAGCCCTCATATCGACGGGCTCTTCATCGGACGTTCCGCCTGGAACGTCGAGGGCTACCTCGACATCCTGGCGAAATGCGCCGCCAAACTCTGAGGAGATAAGACCATGAAGCTTGCAATCGCAGGAGACAGCGCCGGTGAAGGCCTCGCAAAGGTACTTGCCGACCATCTGAAGGACCGCTTCGACGTGTACGAAGTATCGCGCACGGATGCCGGGCCGGACGCATTCTACGCCAACCTGTCCGACCGTGTCGCCTCCGGCGTCATCGACGGCACCTATGACAAGGCTATTCTCGTCTGCGGTACCGGCATTGGCGTTTCAATCTCGGCCAACAAGGTGCCCGGCATCCGCGCGGCGCTGACACATGACACTTATTCGGCTGAACGTGCGGCGCTGTCCAACAACGCCCAGATCATTACGATGGGCGCCCGCGTCATCGGCACGGAACTCGCCAAGGCCATTGCCGACGCCTTCCTCGCCCAGACTTTCGATGAGGCCGGTCGCTCGGCCGGAAACGTCAAGGCGATAAACGACGTCGACAGCAAGTACAACGTTCGCTGAAACGACGCGGCGTCCGACTTTGGTCAGCCGCCGTTACCGGCTGGATCGCCTGTGCCCGAACAGGCTCAAGGCCTAAACTGCGAAGCCTCATATTGTCTCGAGAGACAATATGAGGCTTTTTCTCGATTGATAGGCCGAATGCAAAAAGCATTCAGCGATTATGCGGAGGAGCTCGATAAGAAAGGCCCCATCGGGCAGACTTTCAAGTGTCGTTGGTTGCAGGGACCTGAACGCGTGGGGAGTTGTAAAATTCGTCGCTCTTGATGAAGATCGAACCTTTGGCCCACCTATTTGTCATGAGCTGAAAGGCAGGGGATCAGTGCCTTCGCTTAAAATTGCAAGATATCGTCGATAGCTGAATACGCGGCCACGCTTGCGGCCAGTTACCTCATCAACGAGGCCCAATCGCTCCAGATCGGCAAGTGCGGCTTTGACCGTTGGTGCGGACAGAAAGCCGCTGCTCTACCTCAGTCTCTATCTTAAGTCCCATCGGAGAGGGAAACGGATGCATCGTTTCAAACTGTACATGCAGCAGGCCAGCTTTGATCAGCGCCGGTATACGCAAGCTTGAGCCGAAAACGCGTACCCCAGACCTGGGAAATAACGGTTACATATCCATGATGGGTCTGGGCGATTTGCCTGACTATGCTCAATCCCAGTCCGGCCCCCGTGGACTTTGGTTTCGTCCTGTAAAAAGGCTCAAAAACCTTTTCGCGCTCCTCCTTTGGAATTCCCGGACCATCGTCGACTACATCGATCGCTGCGTCACGCGTGACCTCAACGCGAATGTTCCCCGTTCCACCACCGTGTTCGATAGCATTACGGACGAGATTTCCAACGGCCCTCTCGAGCGAATCCCGATCACCCTTGACGACAAGCGAAGGTGTCTCTGCTTCGAAAGCGAGATCGTAACCGGCCGAGATTGCCATCGGCGCGCTATCGGCAACCACCTTGCGACAAAGATCGACGAGGTCGACGTCGCTCCAAGCCTGGATGGCTCCAAAACGCTGCATATCGAGAAGCTGTTCAGCTGTTTGCGCCAAGCGCGCAACATCCATGAGCAGTCTCTGCCTCTCCGGGCTCGGCGCGGACGCTTCAAGCCTCGTCTGCAGGATAGCGATGGGCGTCCTCAGCTCGTGCGCTGCATTGGCGAAGAACCGCCGACGCTGGCTGACATCCTCGTCGATCCGGCCGAGCGCCGAATTGAATGAATCGACCAGTGGATGCAGTTCCAGCACCACATCGTCCTTCGGCAAGCGCATCCCGAGACTGTTCGCGTCGATGGATGCCGCGCGACTGATCGTCAACTTTAAGCCCGAAAGCGCGCGACCGACCAAAATAGGCAGGGCCAGAAAGACGAGCCCGATCGGAATGAGAGTGAACGGGACATAGAGCACGCTCATGCCCAGCATGACCTTGGCCAGATATGAGCGTGCAGCAACCGTGCCGCCATACATCACCTTCAGGCTGCCGGCCGCTGTGTCCAACTCGGCAAAATTCGCTGTTATCGGCGAGTTGTCTTCGCCTCGCACGTCGAGGAAATGGATATCGCCCATGATCGGAAGAAGGCTCGCGTATTGAGGCGGGACTGCCCCGAAGCTCACGCTCCGGCCATCGGGATGCCTCGCCACGAACCAGAAGGCGGAGACCTCTCTAGCGAGCTTGCTGAGGCCCTCGGTCGAGGTGATGACCAGCCGACCATCTTCGGAACTCAAAGCCGCAGCGATCTTTGGTCTCACCGCGTCATCTGCGTCGTTTTTCGTTGGCAGCACATATCCGAGGAAAACCAGAAAGCCGATGTTCATGACGATCATCAGCACGCCGAGGACCATCGCAAACCGAAATACGAGCTTACCCTTCAAGGATCGTCGGCTGAACATCCTGATCATCACTCGCCCTTCAGCAGATAACCAATGCCGCGTATCGTGTGGATTGTCACGCTTGCATCGGCGTCGGCCAGTTTCCTGCGAAGACGTGATACGTGACTGTCCAACGCATTGGACTGGATCTCGTCATCATATCCATAGACAGCCTCTTCAAGCGTGCCACGTAGAACCGTCTTTCCGGCGCGCTTGACGAGAAGTTGCAGAACCAGCATCTCGCGCCGCGTCAGCGTAACGACCTCACCGTTGACCATCAACTCCTGATGGTCGAGATCGATCGAAACGTTTCCTCCGGTGAAGACTTGGCTCGTATAGCTTTCCGAGCGGCGAACGACAGCCCGTAGCCGCGCCATCAACTCGTCGGCAAGGAATGGCTTGCCGAGATAATCGTCTGCTCCGTCGTCGAGACCGCCGACGCGATCGCCGGGCGCATTATGCGCAGTCAGAATGATGACGGGCGTTTTGTCGCCGGCGTCCCGCATCTCCCGCAGGAGAATGAGCCCGTCACCATCTGGAAGCTGACGATCCAGAATGACGGCGTCATGGACTTTAGACCGCAAGGCCTCCCGTGCATGTTCGAGCAAGGTCATGTGATCGACGACATGGCTGTTTTGCACCAACACGGTGCTCAATGCCCTTGCCATCTCAACCTCATCTTCCACCAGTAGAAGTCTCATGGATATCCCCTAACGCCGCAGCATCGGCAGCAAAGCCGACTTGCCGAATTCAGCAGCGCTCGACGTAACGCCGTCCGTAGCGGTCGCGATAGGTGCAGCGACGCCGCTCGTTTGCATTGCCGACCACTGCGCCGGTCGCGCCACCGGCTGCAGCGCCGACTGCGGCACCTCGCCAATCGTTCGTCACGAGACCGCCTATCACCGCTCCGGAGGCTGCGCCGATCGCGGCCCCTTTTTCGGTTTTCGAACAGGACGTCAATGTGACGACAAGCATCGCCAATACCAAGGCTCTCTTCATGTAAATGTCTCCCCGCAATGGCGCCAGCCATGCCTGATCAAGGTTCATGTCGCGACGAATTATCGCCCTGCCCTGATTCTACGAGTGACATTGCAGTAACATTACGCGCGCGAGGCAGCGATATTTTCAACCCGAGGACGTCACTTTGGCATTGCCGTCATGCGCCGCCTTCCCGGCCTCCGGAGAGAACCATCGCTTGACCCGTCGGCCCATGCCGTCGAGATAGGTGAGAACGACCGGAACGAAGACGAGCGTCAGCAAGGTCGAGGATATCAATCCACCGATCACCGCATGAGCCATAGGCGCGCGCTGCTCGCCGCCCTCGCCCAGCCCAAGCGCCATCGGCAGCATGCCGAAGATCATCGCAAGCGTGGTCATGACGATCGGTCGCAACCTCACGGCTCCGGCATCCGCAAGGCTCTGCCGCAGGGTCTTGCCCTCGCGAACACCCAGATTGGAATAGTCGACTAGCAGGATGGCGTTCTTGGTCACGAGGCCCATCAGCATGATGAAGCCGATCATCGAGAACATGTTGAGCGTCGAACCGGTGAACAGCAGGCCGAGCAGCACGCCTATCAGCGACAGCGGGAGGGTCATCATGATCGCGATCGGCTGGATGAAGGAGCCGAATTGCGAGGCGAGGATGATGTAGATGAAGATAATGGCCAGCAGCAGTGACTGAAGCGCATAACCCGTGCTTTCCGCCAGGTTCTCGGCATCGCCGCCGAACGAGATGCGGTAACCGACGGGTATATCCATCTTGGCGATCGCGGCATTGAGATCATCGGTAACGTCGCCTAACGCTCTGCCCTCGATATTGCTCGATATGCGCACTTCGCGGGACAGGTCCTTGCGAGTGATTGCATCGGGCGCGGTGCTCTCCACTACATCGGCAACCTGATCGAGCAGAACGGTGATCGGCTTGCCGTCGTCGTCGGTACGACTGGTCGAGATGGTGAGGTTTCGCAGCTGCGCGGCATCCCGCCGGCCGGTCGCCGGCAGACGCACCATGACATCGTAGGATTCTCCGTCCGGTGCATTCCAGACCGAGATGGCATCCCCGGCAACCAGCGGCCGGAGCGTGTCACCGATCATGGCGATGGAAACACCAAGGTCGCTTGCCGCCTCGCGACGAACACGCACGGCCAGAGTGGGGCGAACATTCTCGATCGACGATTCCACCTCCGTCGCGCCCGGAATGGCGGAAAGCGCGGTTGTGATCTGATCGGAAATGCGCCGCAGACCTTCGTCGCCATCACCGAGGATGGAAAGCTGCAGAGGTTTCTGCGATCCGCCGACGCCGGTCGATTGCCCGACCGAGATTTCCAGCCCGGCAATTCGCGCCAGTCGCTGGCGGATCGGATCGATGCTTTGCGCCGTGGTCAGGTCCCTGTCCGCGCTCGGCACGAGCTGCACTGCGACCACAGCCTCGTTGAAGCCGCGCGCCCCACCCGAATTGACGGTGGAATAAATGCTGGCGACATCTGGAAATTCCCTGAGCGCCCGTTCGACCTGACCGACTTTTGCCGCCATGTAGTCCAGCGACGCGCCTTCATTGGCTTCGAGCGATACGCTCACCTCACCCTGATCGGCCGGTGGCAAGAACTCGGCACCGATGCGCGGGACGAGAAGCAGACTCCCCACGAACAACGCAACGACGATCGCGATCGTCGTCTTGCGATGGTCGAAGGTCCAGTGGATGAGCGAGCGGTATCGGCCCGCCAGTCCCTCGAACCAGTGGTCGAAGCGTTCGACCAGTCGCCCGATGAGACCACGCTTGGCCCCCTTCTGTGATTGTGGATCGTACCAGACGCTGGACAGCATCGGATCGAGCGTGAAGGACACAAAGAGCGAGATCATCACGGCCGCGGCAACCGTCACGCCGAATTGCAGGAAGAAGCGGCCGATCAGCCCGCCCATGAAGGCGACCGGCAGGAATACGGCGACGATACAGAGCGTGGTGGCGAGAACAGCAAGCCCGATCTCATTCGTACCGTCGAGCGCCGCCCTCACATGGTCCTTGCCCATCTGCAGATGACGGGTGATGTTTTCGCGCACGACGATCGCGTCGTCGATGAGGATGCCGATCGACAGCGACAGCGCCATCAGCGTCATCGTGTTGAGCGTGAAGCCCAGAGCATAGATGACAGCAAACGTGCCGATGACGGAGATCGGCAGCGTCAGGCCCGTGATGACGGTCGAGCGCCAGGAATTAAGAAAGATGAAGACGATTAGCACGGTCAGAACGCCGCCTTCGATCAACGTGCGCTGCACTTCCGACACCTGGGCGGCGATCGCGCGGGAATTGTCGCGGGTGATGGTGAGTTCGACGTTCTCCTTCGCCAGCTCCGTATTCAGCGCGGAGATCTCGTTGCGCAATGCCCGCGCCACCTCGACCGTATTGGCACCCTGCACCTTGACGATGTCCAGGCCGAGCGATGGCGCCCCCTGATAGGTGGCGCGGCTAGTTACCTCCGCACCCGTATCGAGGATGCTCGCGACATCCGAGAGATAGACCGGATATCCGCCGCTCTGGGCGACGATTATGCTGTTGAACCCTGCCGCATCGGCGATACGGCCTTCCACCGTCACGATGCGCTGGTTGATGCCGGAGATCAGCGTACCGGCGGCGCGGTCCTGGTTTTCGCGCCGGATCGCGTCCATGACGGTCGAAACACCAACGCCATAGGCCTCGAGCCGATCCGGGTCGACGACCACCAGCACCTGCCGCTCGCTGTCGCCGACGAGCGAGATCTGGCCGACGCCGCCGATGACGTTCAGTCGGTTGGTGATGATGCGGTTGGCAAGCGTCGTGATCTCGGAGAGTGTTCTCGTCGGCGACGACGCGGCGATCGAGAGGATCGGCTGGTCATCAGGATTGAAGCGGGTGACCTGCGGGGTATCGACTTCATCGGGAAATGTCGCCTCCAGCCGCGCCACCCGGTCGCGCACTTCCTGCGCTGCAACCTGGCTGTCGGTATCCAGATCGAACTGGACGACGACGATCGAGCGGCCCTCGTAGGATTCCGAGGTGATCGTGTCGATGCCGCCGATCGTGTTGAGCGACGATTCGATCGGTCGCGAGACTTCGCTTTCGACCGAAGCCGGTGATGCGCCGGTATAGGTCGTCGCGACGACCACGATCGGCAGGTCGGTCTCGGGAAACTGATCGACGCCGAGGCGATTGTAGGAAAACAGACCGACGACCAGGATCGTCACCATCATCATGGTGGCGAAAACCGGGTGGGCAACGCTGATACGGGTCAGGAACATGGTTCAGATATCCTCGATGCGCACGGACGTGCCGGCGACGAGATCGGGCAACGGAGCAGTCACAATGACGTCGCCTTCCTCCACTCCGGAGACCTGAACGAGGTTGCGGTCGGTCCAGCTCGTTCCGAGGTCGACAGGCTGCCGGCGCAGCATGTTGTCGGCCACCTTGAGCACGAACGAGCCCTCCGCATCATGCCGGATCGAAGCCGCGGGCAGAGCGATGACACCTTTCTGATCATCGACCTTCAGGATACCGGTGGTGAACATGCCGCCACGCAAAAGGCCTTCGTCATTATTGATCGCGACGAAAACGCGGATGGCCCGAGATCCCGCGACGGCGGTCGGCGAAATTCGCATGACCTCCCCTGCAAAGGTGCGGCCGGGAAAACCTTCGACGCTCAATTCAACCGGCTGCTTGAGCTGCACGAGAGGAATACGGCTTGTCGGGACACCGGCATCGACCTCCATACGGCTAAGATCGACAAGGCTCATCAGCTCCGTGTTGAGCGGTACGGTCTGCCCTTGGTCGATGGCGCGCGAGGCGACGACGCCGTCGAATTCCGCTCTCAGCTCCGCATAAGCGAGAGAACGTTCAGCGTCTGAGACTTCCGCCTGCTTGGATCTGAGCTGGGCGCGAAGGTTCAACAGATTGGCCTGTGCCTCAAGCCGTGTCGCCTCGGATGACGCGCCACGCTCGCCGAGCGAGGTGTTCCGCTCCAGCACCACTTCGGCCAGTTCGATCTGCGCGCCGAGTGCATCGATTTCTGCCTTGCGCGCCGTCACCGCCGACGCGAGAGCCTCGGTATCGAAGCGGACCAGGAGATCGCCCTTCTTCACCACATCGCCGATCTGCACCGGCAATTCCAGGATGGTGGCGGAAACGCGCGAGGTCAAAGTCGAACGGCGGATAGGCGTCAGCGAACCGGCAATCCGCACTTCGGTCGCGACATCCTGGCGTACTGCTGTGCTGACATCGACCTGGGATAATTCGATCGGAGCGGATTGCGGTTGCTGCGCGGCGGCATCGGGCATCGCATCCATCATGCTGATCGTAATGATGAAGGCATGGACGAGAAGGTGGCCCAGGCGGCGGATCGCCGTCGTCATGATTGACCTCGTTCTGGTTTGGCTGCACGTGGCCAAATTGGTCAACGTGTGGCGGATTGCAAATGGGGCGCCGGCCGACGCCGCTCCGCCTTGGCTGTGGTCGATACCGAGACTGGATACGTTTCTGTCGCAGCGACGGATTGCAGGAACATTACGTCCTTGCTTTGGCAACCGGCAGAACGTGTTCGCTCTTGCCCATATTTCTTTATTGATGGTGACCCGTTCGAGGGTGAGGCCTGGAAGGCAATCGAGCCCTCGTCCTGCTCATCAGATTGTCTCGAAGCTGAGAATTCACTCACTTAGTGCAAGCGCATCGGTGGTGCGGCGTAGAGTTCCATCATGAAACTTCAGGGGTAATCCGCGTGGGACCGCCGCAACCCGTCTGCCGACATGAAGATCACGATCTCGTCGGGCGTCGGCACGCACGGCTGGCCGCTTCAGTTTTAACAGCAGAGCATCACCAGCCTTGGCCCTGTCGACACCACCGACATGGAAGTCGCTCCTTTGCGGGAGCGGCTTTTCTTTCGATTTTCAATCAATCCAACATCTGGGCTTCGATCGATGCGTGTATGAACGCCTCGCGCGCCATTTCTGCGGACGTCTGGCCGTTTAACGCTGCCAGACAGCATGTCTTTGCGCTGAGGTAATGACGACCGCGTTTGTCCGGCCAACGATACGTAAGTTTCTCCAGCGCCTCACCCGCACACCTCACCGCCTCCGGCGCTCCGTTGCCCACCCGGATCCAGACCGGCGTCAGCCATCTGGCGTCAGTGCGGACTTCGAAATTCTCATTTCGCATCTTGTTTATGATCTCCTTCGGCGGGGCAGAGAACATCCGAGCCCAAGATTTCGTTCCGACGAGATGAACGAAAATTACGCGCTCTTCGGCGGCTCAGACGACAGCGGGCCGCGGTTAATCGGTGGTTGTGATTTGACCCGGACTCGCTTTAGTGACATGAATATCGAACTGATCGGTTCGATGAACCACCATCGTTCCATCGGTGAAACTTCATGACTTCCAGCATTCCCCGGCACGTTCCCTGCGTGCCGGGATTTCTCGTTACCGTGCGGCTAGTTCTCCGGCGTCCAGATGCGGCCGTCGCGGCCAGGTCTGCCATCACGGTCATGCCGCCCATCACGGCGATCCGAGCGGTCGCCTCTTCCTCGCCAATCATCGCGTCGGCGGTCGTTTCTATCCCAGTCATGCCGGCCACGATGGTCATCTCGCCGCGCTTCCCGATGGCGATTCCAATCACGCCTTTCGTGATGGCGGCGATCCCAATCCCGTCTCGGACTATCAGTGCGATAGACATAGGACGGGCCGTCGTAGCGACTATAGCCACGGTCATAGGTCGTGTAGCCGCTCTCGCTCACGCAGCCGGCGAGCGTGAGGCAGGCAAGCGCCGCAGCGGCCAGCATGGGTAATTTATTGAACATTTAGAAGCCTCCAATCGATCGGCACAGAAACGGGCGGGACAGAGGAACGTTCCTTGCTAGACCATCGTGACGCCGAGGAACTTCCGAAAAGCTGTCGCATTTCAGGGAGTGTAAGGAGACCGTCATGAACCTCGCACCATCCGTACCGAAATACACGCTCGAGCAACTGCAGGAGACCTACGAGCTAAGCATCCCCCGGGCCGTACAGATTTTGGAGAAGTTCGGAGGCGAGCGACGACGCATCGACAAGTTCATGCGTCGGTGCATGCAGTCCTCGAGGTGAGGAACGTTCGTGGCACCTGATTGTCTGTAAAACATTACGACAACTGGAGAAGACGCCATGGAGTGGAACCGCGTCGAAGGCAACTGGAAGCAGATGAAGAGCGTCAAAGAGCAGTGGGGCAAGCTCACTGACGACGATCTTAACGTCATCAACGGTAATCGCGAGCAGTTGGAGGGCAAGATCCAGGAACGCTACGGTTTCGAAAAAGACCACAGCAAAAAGGATATTGACGACTGGTACGGTCGTCAGACCTGGTGATCTGGATGGCCCCCGTTTCGGCGGGGATTATTTTTTCAAGGAGGCGGGAACCAAGACCGGGGGCGCTCGTTCTCTGACGCCACGGATATCCGTGATAACAAATACATACGAGGAAATACTCATGAAAACGATTATCGCCGCCGCCCTTGCACTTGGCACGATGAGCACTGCTGTTTACGCCCAGCAGCCTGCTGCTCCCGCTGAACAGCCGGCAGCGCAGGCGCCTGCCGCAACGGCGGCTTCCGGCGCCGACGCGACGATGGTTGGTCCGGGCATCACCATGGGTATGGCAGCAACGACGCCGCTCAAGACGGTCGAGATCAAGGACACGGATCTCGTGACCTCGAACCTGGTTGGCCTGAATATCTACAACAAGGAAAACGAAGAAGTCGGCGAGATCTCCGACGTCGTCATCGGCGGCGGCAAGTCCGTTATCGGCGTCATCGCCAGCGTCGGCGGCTTCCTCGGCCTGGGCGCAAGTTACGTCGTGATTGATCCGGCCTCGGTGGCGCTCGCGGACGACAATGGCACCTGGAAGGCCTATGTCGACACCAACAAGGACGACCTGTCGAAGGCTCCGAAGTTCGACTACGACAAACTGAAAAAGTAATCCATCGCTCGCCAGTGACCACGGATGTACTGGCACTGGCTGATGCGGTCACGAGAGGTCGGTGCGATGAGTTGCGCCGGCCTTTTTTTGAACTGTTCCGATGGTTGGTACGCTAATTAAATCCGGAACCTCTTTCTTAACTGCGCATTGTACGCCCTGCTCAGGAGACACATATGCGAACAATTTCAAAGATCTTTTCCGCGATCTCTCTATCGGCGATCGTCACTCTGACATCATTCGTGCCAACGTCCGCGATGCCACTCCCCGTGGTGTCGGCGCCCCAGGCGGGCAACGTCGAACAGGTGCAATATCGCCACCATGATCGTCGTCGCCACTACCGTCATCATCGGGGGGATCGCCACTACGGCCGTCACTATCGCAGATACGACCGCCACCACCACAGGCACCGCCGGTCGAACGCCGGGGCGATCATAGGCGGCTTGGCTGCAGGTGCCATCATTGGCGGCGCGATAGCCAACTCGGGCAATCGCTCCTACGGCAGCAGCCATGCCCAATGGTGCGCAAACCGCTACCGGACGTATCGTGCGTCGGACAACACCTATGTTCCTCGCGCAGGCGTGCGCGCGCAGTGCCGGTCGCCTTACTGATCTTTGTCGATCACGAGCTTAGGCCACCAAAACATCGATGTTCATGCAGAGGGCATATGCACCAGCCTGTTGGTCCGTATCCGCCAGAAACAAGCCCGCAAAACAACAATTTGTTTCAAGGCGGCAAACTCGGAAACGTCCGGCTTGCGCATGACGTGACACAAGCGGCACAGACTTCCCGAAACATTCGGGAACCGGCTTGCTCTCGTTGCGGTTTACTCTATCTAGCGTGAACAATTCAGCCACCCTTCAAGGAACTCCATGCAGCAAGGTACTGGCGACAGCATCGATCCTTTCCAGTTTCTTGGCCATTTAGGGGAAGCTGCAACGATCATCCGCGGGTACGATTGGGCATCCACCCCGCTCGGCCCCGTGGAAAGCTGGGCACCCTGTCTGCGAACCAGCACGGCATTCCTGCTTCATTCCCCTGTCCCGATCGTCATGCTCTGGGGACCTGAGGGCGTGATGATCTATAACGATGCCTATTGCGATTTCGCGGGCCACCGACATCCCGCGCTCCTGGGTTCAAATGTTCGCGAGGGATGGAGCGAGATCGCCGACTTCAACGACAACGTCATGAAGGTTGGCCTCTCGGGCGGCACACTCGCCTATCGTGATCAGGAACTCACGCTGCATCGCCAGGGATTTCCCGAGCAGGTCTGGATGGACCTCGACTATTCGCCGATCCTGAACGAAGACGGTGTCCCGGCAGGCGTTATCGCAATCGTTGTCGAGACAACCGATCGGGTGCTCGCGGAACGCCGAAACAGACAAGAGACCCAACGCCTGCAGAACCTGTTTTCCCAGGCACCGACCTTCATGGCGATGACCGAAGGGCCGAATCACCGGTTCGCGCTCATCAATCCGGAGTACCAGAAGCTGGTCGGCGACCACGAGCTGGTCGGCAAGACCTTGGCTGAAGCCTTACCCGAGATCGCCGATCAGGGCTATGTCGCCCTGATGGACGCGGTGTTCAGGACCGGCGAAACGGTGAAACGCGCCTCAGAACGGGTTCTATTCAACCGCACCAAAGATGCGCCCCTCGAAGAACGGTTTGTCGATTTCGTCTACCAGCCGATCCGTGACGAAAAGGGGATGGTCACCAACATCTTCATCCAGGGATCGGACGTGACTGAACGCGTCAGAGCCGAAATGCACCAAAAGCTCCTGATCAATGAGTTGAATCACAGGGTCAAGAATACGCTTTCATCGATCCAGTCCATCGTTTCGCAGACGCTGCGTTCAGCGCCGACGAAGGAAGAGGCGTCGAGTGCGATCACCAACCGCATCCTCGCCTTGTCGCGCGCCCATAACGTCCTGACGGAGGAAAACTGGAATGGCGCCAACCTGCGCACCATGATCGAAAGCGCCCTGGAAGCATTCCAGTATCCTGGCCGTGACGCCTTTATTCTTCGTGGACCAGAAATGCGGATCGGGCCGCACGCAGCGCTCTCGATTGCACTCGCTCTCCATGAACTTGCAAACAATGCCGTCAAGTATGGAGCGCTGTCATCGCCGACGGGGTATGTCACAATCAACTGGCATGTCGAAGATAACGGGCAATTCCTGTTCAGTTGGACCGAGATCGGTGGTCCGGTCGTCTCTCCGAGCGACCGGCAAGGTTTCGGGTCGAGACTGATCCTCAAAATCCTGCCGCTGGAACTGCGGGGCCAAGCCAAAAGTGACTATCGAGCAGGCGGCCTTGTGTTCACGCTGACCACCTCGATCGAAGCTATAACCGACAGCGCCTTGACGGACGCGAATTGAATGGCGCGCATCCTGGTGGTTGAGGACGAAATGCTGGTGGCAATGCTGATCGAGGATGCGATCGTCGACCTCGGTCATCAGATCGTCGGGCCGGCGATGCGGCTTGAGACGGCTCTCGACGCCGCCACCAACGAAACTTTTGACTTTGCCATTCTGGATGTCAATCTGGCTGGAAAGCAGTCGTTTCCCGTGGCGGACGCACTTGCCGCGCGCGGAACGCCGTTCATGTTTGCCAGCGGCTACGGCCGCGCCGGTCTCGCTGATCCCTATTGCGATGCCACTATACTTCAGAAGCCCTTCTCACCCGAACAACTCGCAGCGATCCTGGGCACGGTTCTGGTCGCCCGGCAAACAGAATGACATTGGAGGCGTCGGTTGGACAAAACGCGTGATTTCAGACAGGTCCATCAGATCGTCTCCGGCCTCAAGGAAGGCGTGATCCTCGTTGATGTCGAAAAGAACATTCTGTGGGTCAATGAGGCGGCAATCGCCATGCATGGCGTCAAGCGCAGCCAGGATCTCGGCAAGACGATCATGGGCTACCGTGAGCGCTTCACCCTGAAATATCGCAACAATCACTCCGTTGCGGACGGCGAACACCCCGTCGATCGCGCTGTCGCGAACAAAGATGTGGTCGAAGCGACCCTCGAAGTTCGCGCCACAGACGATGCCGATCACAGCTGGATGCACGCGATACGTTGCTTTCCTGTCAGAAATCAGGAGGAAGGCACAGATTACATTGCCTGGATCATCCAGGACGAAACGCGCCGTTACGAGGCTGAAGATCGGTTCGAAGCCGCCTTCAACGCAAATCCGGCACCTGCAGTGATCTGCCGGCTTTCGGATCTCCGCTACGTGCGCGTCAATCCAGGGTTTCTGGAAATGACCGGCTACAGTCGAAATGATCTGGTCGGTCGGACGACCTACGAGATCGACATCCTTGCCTTTGCCGAAAGGCGCGATGAGGCGCTCGAGCGGCTCAACAACGGGCGAACGATACCACAGATGGAAGCTCTGGTTCCGCTTCCGGACAAGACGGTCAAATCCGTCATCGTCGCAGGCGAACCGATCGAGGTTGCCGGAGAGCCCTGCATGCTTTTCACCTTCGCGGATCTCGAGCCGTTAAAAAAATCGCAGACCGTGCTGAAGCAGAGTGAGGAGCGCTTTTCAAAAGCGTTCAGCCTCTCGCCGCTGCCAACCGTCATCGTTCGGGCGGACAACCTCGAGGTTTTGGAAGCCAACACGGCGTTTCTTCGTCTGATGGGGGCCGCAGAAGAGCATGTGGTCGGGCGCAATCCGGAACAGCTGGAACTCTGGCTCGACAATGATGTTCGTAAAGCCGTGGAGAAGGCGCTGAAAAAGGACCCCAAGCTTCGCAATATCGATTTCAGGCTGAAGTCAAAAGACGGCGCGCTCGTCGACTGCCTGTTGTCATCGGAAGAGATCAAGATTGATGACATCGATTGTATCATGATGGTCATCCAGGACATTACGGACCGCAAACGCTCCGAGGAGGAGTTGATGACCGCAATCGAGGCAGTCATGACAGACACGTCGTGGTTCAGTCGCGGCGTTGTCGAAAAACTTGCAGCCCTTCGGCATACATCTAACCTGTCGGCAGTCATCGCGGACGCGCGGTTGTCCGATCTTACAGAACGTGAGCAGGATGTGCTGAGCCTGATCTGCCAGGGAATGAACGACACCCAGATGAGCGAGCGTCTCAAGCTGTCGCGCAATACGGTGCGCAATCACGTCTCATCGCTCTATCGAAAGATCGGCGTCAATCGTCGTGGTGCCGCGATCCTCTGGGCCAAGGAGCGAGGCATCGGCGGCAAGAGCAAAACCTGATCCTGAAGCTCGCCGGCCCAGTACAAAAGTACCAACGTAATTGGTATTTTCAAATCTTGCGGACATTTTTCTCGGCCGGTAGAGCAATGGTACTTTTGAACGACCGCTCGTGGAGGGCATATGTCTTGGCAGGGAATGGAGACACACCGCGAAAGTAGCCCAAACAGCTTTTGTCCATGAGGCTTCGATGCAAAAAACTCATCGGTCCAAGAGATACGTGCTGCTTTCTCTCGCAAACCGACCTGACCGGCGATAGCTTCCGACGACATTTAAGGAGATCTCTGCGGCGCAGATCGCGGGTTTGAACGATATGGCTGGTACGATTTCAACCGGAAACGAAGGTCTGGACACTATCCTGCATGGGGGCCTGCCGGAGCATCGCCTCTACCTGATCGAGGGCACGCCCGGATCGGGCAAGACCACGCTTTCGCTACAGTTTCTTCGCGAAGGCATCCGTCAGGGCGGCAAGGCGCTCTACATCACACTCTCCGAGACCAGGGAGGAGCTTGCTGTTGTCGCTGCGTCGCACGGGTGGGACGTCGACGACTTTGAGGTCTTTGAACTTTCGGCTGCGGAGGAAGCACTTGGCGGCGCCCGGGAGCAGTCGATTCTCCATCCATGGGAAATCGAACTCGGCGAGACGATCAGGTTGATAGAGGCAGAAGTCGAACGCCTGCAGCCATCCCGCGTCGTGTTCGACAGCCTGTCGGAGATGCGTCTTCTTGCCCAGGATCCCCTGCGCTACAGACGTCAGGTTCTGGCGCTTAAACAATTCTTTGCCGGTCGCAAATCGACCGTCCTGCTCGTTGATGACCTGACCGGCGGCGCGGAAGGCCGTGACGCTCACCTGCATAGTCTCTGCCACGGTGTCATCACTTTGGAGCGACTGACCCTGGATTTCGGCGCGGCGCGCCGGCGGATGCAGGTGCAGAAGCTTCGCGGCGTCGATTTCGTGGCGGGCTACCACGACTTCGTTATTCGCAAGGGTGGTCTCAGCATCTTTCCACGTTTGATCGCGTCGCAGCATCATGCCGATTTTGTCGACGATCCGGTCAGCAGTGATGTTCCGGAGTTGGACGCGCTCCTAGGAGGGGGACCGTTGCGCGGAACATCGACACTGATCACCGGTCCAGCCGGCACAGGCAAGACAACCATTGCGCTCCAATATATTTATGCCGCGTGCGAGCGCGGCGAAAACGCCGTGATCTACGAATTCGATGAACGCGTCGGCACCCTGCTCACCCGTGCCAAGGCCTTCGATCTCGACATCGAAAAACATATTAACTCTGGTCGTCTGCTCATCGAACAGGTCGATCCTGCAGAGATCTCTCCAGGCGAATTTGCAGCCCGCGTGCGCTCTCAGGTCAGCAATGGCGCAAAGATGGTCGTGATCGACAGCCTTTACGGTTACGTCGCGGCGATGCCGCAAGAGCAGCAACTGATCCTGCAGATGCATGAGCTGCTTTCGTTTCTCAGCCAGCAGGGTGCCGTCACGCTGTTGATCAGCCCCCAGGAAGGGCTGCTTGGAACGATGTCGACAAGCCTGAATATTTCCTATGTGGCCGATGCTGTCCTCCTCCTTCGTTTCTTCGAGGCCGAAGGCCGAATGAGGAAAGCAATCTCCGTCATCAAGAATCGTGCAGGCCGCCACGAGGACGCAATCCGGGAGTTTCGGATCGACCGACAAGGGGTTCGCGTCGGCGAACCGCTGACGGCGTTCAGAGGCGTGATGACCGGAACTCCGGAATATGTCGGTGAGTCCGGCCCACTCATGGAAAATCGCTGACGTGAGCCATCGCACGGCCAAAGAAGGCTACCGGGTCCTGATCCTTGCACCATACGGCCGGGATGCAGCGACAATGGCCGCCATTTTCACGGATAATGGCTACGACGCAGACATCTGCGCCGACCTCGCCGCCGTTGCAAACCGCATTGATGATCACACCGGCGTTGTCCTGGCGACGGAGGAAGCGTTGGGTTCAGATCCGGCCGCGCTTCGCGCGGCACTGGACCGGCAAGCCAGTTGGTCGGACATTCCCTTCATTATGTTGGCTGCGCAAAGAACAACGCGCCCCGGTCCCGTGGCTGAAGCAGCGCGTATGCGGCTTCTAAGTTTCGTGCCGAACGCGATCGTTCTGGAAAGGCCGGTCGGACTTCCCTCTCTTCTCAGTGCGACGGCATCGGCAATGCGGTCGCGTCAGCGGCAATTCGAGATGCGAGACCGCCTGCGCGAACTCGAGACCAACAGGGAGGCACTGACGGCAAGCGAGGCCGAGCTACGGTTGATCACCGATGCCATCCCGACATTGATCGGTTTCGTAGACAGAAACCTGCACTACCGTTTTGCGAACAAGGCCTGCGAAGCGTGGACCGGTTCTGCTGCCTCCGACATCATCGGCCGATCGATGCCAGAGGTTCACGGGAGAGATGCATTTTTGCGCCATCAGGACGCCGTTGCGCGTGCGCTCGCAGGGGAACTGGTTCGCAAGGAGATGTCATGGCCTGGGCTTGATGGTGCAAGACGTGAGGCGGAGGTCCGGTACCTTCCGCGCCGGGATGATCAGGGTTCCGTTGACGGCTTCCACATCTTTGCCGTCGACATCACCGAAAGAAAGCTGGTCGAGGAAGAGCTTGAGCGGCGGGTCGCTGAAAGAACCAATGAGCTGACAGTAGAGATGGCGAACCGTGAAAACGCCGAAAATGCGTTGCGGCAAAGCCAGAAGATGGAGGCGGTCGGTCAACTGACCGGCGGCATCGCGCATGACTTCAACAATATGCTGACCGGCGTGCTCGGCGCTCTGACCATCATCCAGCGCCGCATTGCGGCAGGAAGGGTCGAGGAAGTCGACCGCTTTATCGAGGCTGCGTCCGCGTCGGCACAGCGTGCCGCCGCCTTGACCGCACGTTTGCTGTCATTCTCACGGCGACAAACACTCGATGCCAAACCTCACGACACCAGCGTTCTCCTCAATTCACTGGAGGATCTCCTCAAGCGAAGCATTCGCGAGAATATTCGCCTGAAGGTCGTCGGCAATGAGGGGCTGCCAACAGCGATGGTGGACGCCAATCAGCTGGAAAACGCCATTCTAAACCTGGTCATCAATGCGCGGGACGCCATGCCCGACGGAGGCGACCTGACTGTCGAGAACAAGATGGTCTACGTCGATGAAAAGGCCTCTCAAGCTTACCAGGGCTTGTCGCCAGGCAGGTATGTGGTGATCTCCGTAACAGACACGGGCGTCGGCATGGCGCCTGAACTCCTGGAAAAAGTATTCGAACCGTTCTTCACCACCAAGCCGACGGGTCAGGGAACGGGGCTTGGCCTATCGATGATCTACGGTTTCGCAAAGCAGTCAAACGGGCAGGTCCGCGTCCACAGCCAGCCCGGCGTCGGAACGACGGTGTCGATCTTCCTGCCCGCGAGTGGAAAGCTGCAGGAGGCGCCGACGCCGATGCGTGCCGATCTGCGCGAGGGTCAAGGGGAGGTCGTGCTTCTTGTCGAGGACGATCCTGCCGTCAGGCTTCTGATCGGCGAGATCCTCCAGGACCTGTCCTATCGATGGCTGGAGGCGGAGGACGCGAATGCTGCTATAGACATCCTGCGCTCCGGCGAACGGATAGATCTGATGGTGTCTGACGTCGGTCTGCCCGGCATGAACGGGCGCCAGCTTGCGGAAATAGCCCACCAGCATCGCCCCCAGCTTCCGGTCCTGTTCGTCACCGGTTATGCCGAAAATGCGGCGATCCGCTCCGGTTTTCTTGGGACCAACATGGATATGATAACCAAGCCGTTCGTCATGGAAGACCTCGCAAACAAGATTGCGGAGATGATGGGTAGGCTCGGCCGGACAGAGCCATCCGAGAGCGTGTAAGGGATTTCCTTCGACCGGATATTTCCAGCAGGCTTTCTTCTTAACCCGCTATGATGTCTTCCACGGCCGCTAACTGACCGCTTCAACCATATTGTTCTTGATGAGGTCTGAAGCTTCGGCAGCATTATTGCTCCAAGGTTCTTCGCCGCACCAGATGCCGAAATCAAGCTTCTATCGGAAATGCAAATCCAGCTTTGACCCGGTCCATGACAACCATTGTCTTGAAGCCTTTGATATCGTGGTTCTCGTAAAAGAAGCGACGCGTAAAGGACTCGTAGTCCTCCATGTCCTTCGCCGTGATAACAAGAATGAAATCGGCATCCCCCGTGACGTAATAGCCAATCATCACTTCCTTGGTAGCGCGGATCGCTGCCTTGAACCGATCGACGATATCGGCCCGTTCGCGCTCCAGCGAGACCAGCACGATCATGGTGATACCGCGTCCGACTGCCTTGGGTGAGACGATGGACACGTCCGCTTCGATCACCCCCTCCTCGCGCAGCCGCTTCAATCGCCGCTGACATGCCGTCGGTGAGAGATTGACGAGCTTCGCCAACTCTTCAGACGTCAGACGATTGTTTTTCTGAACGGCATCAAGCAGCGCCCTGTCCGCTCTATCGAGAGTTCTCATGCAGAAATCCTGCGTCAAGTATTAAATGTAAGCGTAATTCCTGCGCTGAAGATGAAATCAACGCAGCCAACCGATCATTGCGCGCGGCTAGTCTCTCTGTAAACCCACTTGGAGCTTTGCATGAAAGGTATTGCCCGCGCTGCACTGAAAAACCTGCAGCGACCCGATTTGATCGAGAGCCGCGCCTTTCTCGGTGGCAGATGGGTTGCTCGTGATGAGAGGCTGAGTATCATTGATCCGGCAACCGGAGAAGACATCGAAAGTGTGGCGGCCTGCTCGCTTGAGGACGCCAACGTTGCCGTAGATGCTGCGAAAAAAGCCTTTCTCGATTGGCGAGACAAGCTGCCTGCCGAACGCGGTCAGATCCTGCGTGGATGGGGCAAGTTGATGCGCGACAATGCGCAGGATCTCGCCATCATCATGACGGTCGAACAGGGCAAGCCGCTCTTAGAATCGCTTGGCGAGATTGCCTATGCCGCCAATTTCCTCGATTGGTTTGCCGGCGAGGGTGAGCGCGCCTATGGCGAGACGATCCCGAGCCACCTGCCCGGCAGCCGTCTTTCGGTGCAGATGCAGCCGTTGGGCGTCACCGTTGCCATCACGCCGTGGAACTTTCCCTCTGCCATGATCACCCGCAAGGCGGGAGCGGCGCTTGCCGCCGGCTGCACCATGATCGTCAAGCCCGCGCCTGAAACACCGCTTTCGGCGCTCGCTCTGGCGAAGCTTGCGCAAGAGGCGGGCATGCCCGCCGGCGTATTCCAGGTCATTACCGGTAAAGCCGCGCCACTTGCGCGCCACCTCTTGGAACACACCGATGTGCGTGCATTTTCCTTTACCGGCTCCACAGAAGTGGGGCGTATTCTGCTTACGCAATCGGCAGCCACCATCAAGAAGGCTTCGCTGGAACTCGGTGGCCACGCGCCTTTCATCCTGTTCGGCGATGCCGAGCTTTCGAAAGCCGTGAAGGGGTGCATCGGCGCAAAATTCGCGACGTCGGGGCAGGATTGCCTTGCCGCCAACCGGATCTATGTCCAGCGCGGTATCTATGAGAGTTTCGTCGATCAGTTCGGCAAGGCAAGTGCCGAACTCACGGTCGGTCACGGTCTTGAACCCGGGATAGATATCGGGCCAATGACGCGCCCCTCTGTCGCCGAGAAATGCCGCCAGCAGATTGCCCAGGCTCTTTCGGCTGGCGCGCGTCTCGTCTGCGGCGGACAGGATAGCCCGCTCGGCGGCAATTTCGTTACGCCGACGGTGCTTGCCGATGTCACCGACGACATGCTGATCGCCCGCGAGGAAACCTTCGGGCCGGTCGCGGCGATCCTGCCATTCGATGACGAGCAGGAAGTGCTTGTGCGCGCCAACGCCAGCGAAATGGCGCTGGCCGCCTATGTCTATACCAACGATCTCGGCCGCGCGATGCGTCTCACCGACCGGCTCGAATATGGCATGATCGCCGTCAACACGCCAAAATTCACCGGCGCGCCGATCCCCTTCGGCGGCTGGAAGCAATCCGGCCTTGGCCGCGAAGGGTCGCGCCACGGCCTCCTTGAATATCTCGAAGCAAAATATGTCTGTTTCGGCAATCTCGCTGCATGAAAGGAATTCTGCCATGACCATCGACATCAACCGGATCGCAGAAATGGATCGCAATGCGGTCCTGCATCCGTTCACCCAGCTCAAGGATTTTGCCAGCGGTAAGATGGGCGATCCGACGATCGTCGAAACCGGCAAGGGTATCCGCATTCAGGATGCGAACGGCAAACAGTTGATCGACGGTTTTGCCGGTCTCTACTGCGTCAATGTCGGCTATGGCCGAACCGAGGTTGCCGAGGCCATTTCGCGCCAGGCCTATCGCCTCGCCTATTACCATTCCTATGCCGCCCACACGACGGACGAACTGGCCATCCTCTCCGATCGCCTGGTGAAGATGGCACCGGGCAAGATGAGCAAGGTGTTCTACGGCATGTCCGGCTCCGATGCCAACGAGACGCAAGCGAAGCTCGTCTGGTACTACAGCAACCTGCGCGGCAAGCCGAACAAGAAGAAGATCATCTCCCGCGAGCGCGGTTATCATGGCTGCAGCGTCGTCTCCGGCTCCATGACCGGCATGAGCTTCTACCATGACCATATGGACCTCCCGCGCGCAGGCATCCTGCATACCGGCGCACCGCATCATTACTGGGGTGCGGAGGCCGGCGAGACGGAACTCGAATTTTCCAGGCGCCGCGCCGACGAGCTCGAAGCCCTGATCCTGCGCGAGGACCCCGATACGATCGGCGCCTTTATCGCCGAGCCAGTGCTGGGGACTGGCGGAATCACGCCCCCGCCGCAGGGTTATTGGGAGGAAGTGCAGAAGGTCCTCAGGAAATACGACATTCTGCTGATTGCCGATGAAGTCATAACTGGTTTCGGGCGTACCGGCTCGATGTTCGGATCGCAGCACTACGGCATAGAGCCGGACCTGATCACCGTCGCCAAGGGCCTGACCTCGGCCTATTTCCCGCTGTCGGGCGCAATCGTCGGCGAAAAGGTCTACAAGGTCATGGAGGAAGGGGCCGACCGTGTCGGGGCCTTCTCGCACGGATATACCTATTCCGGCCACCCGATCGGTGCTGCGGCGGCCAACGCCGTTCTCGACATCGTCGAGAAGGAGGATCTGCCGGGCAATGCTCGCGACGTCGGCAACTATTTCCAGGAGCAGCTGAAGGCGAAATTCGCTCAGCTTCCCATTGTCGGCGAAGTACGTGGTGTCGGCCTGATGGGGGCGATCGAATTCGTTGCCGACCGCGAAAAGAAACTGCGCTTCGCCCCAGGACTTACTGTCGGTGCGCGTGTCTCGAAGGCTGCCCGCAGCCGTGGTCTTATCGCCCGCGCCATGCCGCACGGCGACATTCTGGGTTTTGCACCACCACTCGTCACGACGAAGGAAGAGGTCGACGAGATCGTCGCCATCGCCGAAGCCGCAGTCCGTTCCGTCATGGACGAGCTGGTCCAGGCTGGCGAAAAGATCTGACCCAAGCGCATCTGCCAAGCCGGATTAGCTTGCCGGCTTGATGTTTGCGTTCCGAGCAAAATCGCAGCGATTGCGCCTATTTACAGTGCAATCGCTGCCTCAAATGCATAACGCTTCATCTTTTCGGCGAAGCGTGCATAATGTCATGAAATTACCGCTTCAAAAACGAGACAATTTCATGCGTCGTCAAGCCAATTCATTCGCGCCTGATCCGGTTCCCGCAACCAAACCGGTGGCGTGGCAACCGAGCCTGACCAAGCAGAAGGGGGAGACGAAGCACGCAGCACTCACCGGGCGCATTATCGCCGATATCGATGCCGGTGTGCTCAAACCGATGGACCGTATGCCGACGCATCGCGATCTGGCGCGCGAGCTCGGCCTATCCGTCCAGACAGTCAGCCTCTCCTACAAGGAGGCGGAACGGCTCGGCTATCTGAGCGGCGAGATCGGCCGCGGGACATTCGTCAAGGCACGCGTGACGGACCGCGCCGGACGCATGATGCTCGATCATAGTCCCAATGAGGTGCTCGACCTTTCGATCATTCGCGGCGTTTATCTCGACGCCCATGAAAATGCCTCGCGTGAGATCCTTCGTGAACTGGCGGACGGCGATAATGCGAGCTTCATGCGTCCCTGCCGTCCGATTGCCGGTCTCGACCGTCATCGCGAGACGGCGCGCATATGGTTGCGTATGCTGGGCGTCACCGCCGGTGCTGAGCGTATCCTCGTCACCAATGGTGCAGCCCACGGCATTTTTCTCGCGTTGAGCTGCGTCGTCCGCTCTGGCGACGTCGTCTTGTGCGAAAACCTCACCGATCACGGCATTATCGGGCTCTCCAACATACTCGGCTTCAGCCTCAAGGGATTGTCCACCGACGAGGAAGGCATTTTGCCGGATGCGCTTGAGGCCGCCTGCTCGGCCGGCGGTGTGCGGGCGTTGGCACTTATCCCGACGCTCAACAATCCGACCGGTCATGTTGCAGGCGCCGCGCGCAGGCGCGAAATAGCCGCGATTGCGAAGCGCCATGGCATTTTTGTCATTGAGGACGAGGTCTATCGCCCGATGATAGAGGAGGACCTGCCTTCGATCACCGAGATGCTGCCTGATCTCGGCTTCTTCGTCACCAGTTTTACCAAGACGGTGCTGACAGGATTGCGCGTCGGCTATCTCGTCGTGCCGCCCGCCTATTCCATCCGCGCCGCCTCGATCCTGCGCGTATCGAGCTGGAGCGGCACCTATCTCACGGGCGAAATCGCTACGCGCTGGGTGGAAAACGGTACCGCGCAGCGGCTGCTCGAAATCCAGCGCGAGGAGGCTCGTGCGCGCCAAATGATAGCCACGGAAATTCTTGGCGACCACATCGCCTCCAGTCATCCGCTCGCGCTTTGCGCCTGGCTGAAGGTTCCTCCGCACTGGAGCGAAGAGGGGCTGGTCCGCTCGCTCACCAATCAGAATGTTGCTGTCACGCCATCGGAACCCTTCATCGCCGGGCCGGGCCATGGCGGTGGCATCCGTATATGCCTGGGTGGACGCCTCAACCATGCAACCCTCACCAAGGCGCTGACAACCGTCCGTCAGGTCTTCGAGCAATTGCCTCCCGTCTATGACATCGGTTCGATCGGCTGATGCATATCCCGACAATCATTGAATCATTACAATATAATAATTGACATGATTTTACTTCGCTCTCAACATGACAATCATGAAGAGCGAAATCCTGTCCAGATCAGCCGAAAAGATGATGCTGCCAGTCACGCTGGCGGACATCGAGCAGGCTGCGGCGCGCATCGTCGGCCGCGTGACGCGCACGCCGCTCGTCCGCTCCAGTTCTCTCTCCGGGCTTACCGGTCAGCCGGTTCATCTGAAGCTCGAAACACGTCAGCCTGTCGGCGCCTTCAAGCTACGCGGCGCAATGAACGCTATCCTGTCGCTGGATGAGGCGGCACGCAGGCGGGGTCTCGTGACCGCCTCGACGGGCAATCACGGCCGCGCCGTCGCCTATGCCGCCCGCGAACTGGGCGTGCCGGCAACGATCTGCATGTCATCGCTCGTGCCCACCAACAAGGTTGAGGCGATCCGCGCACTCGATGCGGAAATCCGTATCGTCGGCACCTCGCAGGACGATGCACAGGAAGAGGTGGAGCGCCTAGTTCAAAGCCGCAGCCTCACGCCTATCCCGCCTTTCGATGATGTGGATGTCGTTGCAGGCCAGGGCACGATCGGCCTCGAAATTGTCGAGGAACTGCCCGATTTGGCAACCGTGCTTGTTCCCCTCTCCGGAGGCGGCCTGGCGGGCGGCATTGCCGTTGCCGTCAAGGCTTTGAAGCCGCAAGCGCGCATCATCGGCATCTCGATGGAGCGCGGGGCAGCCATGCATGCTGCCATCGCAGCCGGTAAGCCCGTTTCGATCCGCGAGGAGGAAACACTGGCGGATTCGCTGGGCGGTGGCATCGGGCTCAAAAACCAGGTCACCTTTGCGCTTTGCCGTGATCTCCTCGATGAAGTCGTCCTGCTGACCGAAGACGAAATTGCCGCCGGCATGCGTCATGCGGCGCATGAAGAAGGCGAGATCGTTGAAGGCGCGGGTACGGTCGGCATCGCCGCCATTTTGGCCGGAAAGGTTCGCCTCTCAGGCCCCACCGCCATCATTCTATCGGGCAGCAATATCGACCCGGCGAGCCATCGGAAAATCGTCGACGGAGCCGCCGCATGAGCCATATCAGCATCCTGACCGAAAAAGACCTGCGTCCTATCGTCAGCCTCGACCTGTCGGCAGTCGAGTGCGTCGAACAGGCCTTTGCGGCGCTCGCCACCAAAGCCGTTGCCATGCCGCCGATCCTTCGGCTGGACATCCCCGAATTCCGCGGCGAAGTGGATGTGAAGACCGCCTATGTACCGGGCTTTGATGGCTTTGCCATAAAAGTCAGCCCCGGCTTCTTCGACAATCCGGCACTCGGCCTGCCGAGCCTCAACGGACTGATGATCCTCTTCAGTTCGAGGACCGGATTGGTCGAAGCCCTTCTTCTCGACAATGGTTATCTCACCGACGTGCGCACGGCCGCAGCCGGTGCGGTCGCTGCCAGACATCTGTCACGTGAAGACGCTTCCGTCGCCACGATCTTCGGTGCCGGCATGCAGGCGAGGTTGCAGCTTGAGGCGCTGATGCTTGTGCGGCCGATAAGGTCGGCGCGCATATGGGCGCGCGATCATGCCAAGGCGCAGAAGCTTGCCGGCGATTTCGCCCTTGAGCACGGCATCGAGGTTATCGCCATGGCCGATCCGCAGGAAGCCATGCGTGGGGCCGACATCGTTGTCACTACGACACCTGCCGAAAAACCGATCCTGATGGCGGAATGGCTTGAACCCGGCCAGCACCTGACCGCGATGGGATCGGATGCCGAACATAAGAACGAGATCGATCCGGCCGTCTTTGCGCGTGCGACCTACGTCGCCGATCGCATCACCCAGACCCGCATTCTCGGCGAGTTGCACCATGCCATCACGGCGGGGGCAGCGAAGCCGGATCAGCAATTCACCGAGCTTGGAGCCGTCATCGCCGGCAAGGCGAAGGGGCGAACAAACGCAGAAGAAATCACCTTCGCCGACCTCACGGGCACCGGCGTGCAGGATACCGCCATCGCCAATCTGGCCGTCACCCGCGCAAGAGATGCGGGAAGCGGCCAGACCATCGAGAACGACAGAAAAATGGGAGATGCAGCGTGAGTGTAACGCTGAACTTTGCGCGCGAGGAATATGCCGAGCGCCTGTCCAAAACCCGCCATGCGATGGAGAAAGCCGGGATCGATCTCCTGATCGTCACCGATCCGTCCAATATGCATTGGCTCACCGGCTATGATGGCTGGTCCTTCTATGTGCATCAATGCGTGCTGGTACCGCCGAGCGGCGAGCCGATCTGGTACGGCCGCAAACAGGACGCCAATGGCGCCAAGCGTACCGCCTATCTCGACCACGACAATATCATCGGCTACCCGGACCACTACGTCCAGTCGACCGAACGTCACCCAATGGATCTGCTTTCGCAGATCATCGATGAGCGCAAATGGTCCGGTCTCACGGTCGGCGTCGAGATGGACAATTACTATTTCTCGGCCGCAGCCTTCGCCTCGCTACAGAAACATCTGCCCAATGCCCGTTTCAAGGATGCGGCAGGTCTCGTCAACTGGCAGCGTGCGGTCAAAAGTCCGACCGAGCTCGATTATATGCGCCGGGCCGGCAAGATCGTCGAACTGATGCACAAGCGCATCGTCGACGTCGTCGAACCCGGCATGCGCAAATGCGATCTCGTCGCCGAGATCTACGATGCGGGTATTCGCGGCACGCCCGAGTTCGGCGGTGACTATCCGGCGATCGTCCCGCTTCTGCCGTCGGGAGCCGATGCTTCCGCCCCGCATTTGACATGGGACGACAAACCGATGCGCTCCGGCGAAGGCACGTTTTTCGAGATTGCCGGGGCCTATAAGCGCTATCACTGCCCGCTGTCGCGCACCGTATTTCTCGGCAAGCCGACGCAGGCTTTTCTCGATGCGGAAAAGGCAACGCTCGAAGGCATGGAAGCGGGGCTCTCTGCCGCCAGGCCGGGCAATACCTGCGAAGATATCGCCAATGCCTTCTTCGCCGTCTTGAAGAAATACGGGATCATCAAGGACAACCGCACCGGCTATCCGATCGGTCTCTCCTATCCGCCGGACTGGGGCGAACGCACCATGAGCCTGCGCCCGGGCGACCGCACCGAGCTGAAGCCCGGCATGACCTTCCATTTCATGACCGGCCTTTGGCTGGAGGACATGGGGCTCGAAATCACCGAAAGCATCGCGATCACCGAAACCGGCGTCGAATGCCTGTCGAACGTGCCGCGCCAGCTCTTCGTGAAGGGTTGAGACCATGCTGACCAGCGCCCTTCGCCCCTCCCCCATTACCCCTTCCGTCGATTTCGGCGCGAAGGGTGTCCAGCACGGTCACCTGCGCCTGCCTTATAGCCGCGATGACAGTGCCTGGGGTTCGGTGATGATCCCGATCTGCATCATTGCCAGTGGCGAAGGCCCGACTGCCCTTCTCACCGGCGCCAACCACGGCGACGAGTACGAAGGACCGGCCGCGCTTTTCGAACTGGCGCAGATGCTCGATCCCGCGCAGGTGAGCGGGCGTATCATCATCGTACCGGCGCTCAACTATCCGGCATTCCGCGCCGGTACTCGCACCTCGCCGATTGACCGCGGAAACCTGAACCGTAGTTTCCCTGGTCGACCGGATGGTACGGTGACGGAAAAGATTGCCGACTACGTCACGCGCCATCTGATCCCGCTGGCGGATATCGTGCTCGACTTCCATTCAGGCGGCAAGACGCTCGACTTCCTGCCTTACGCCGCAGCACACGAACTGCCGGACAAGGACAACGAGGCGCGCTGCTTTGAGGCCGTGGCGGCTTTCGCCGCACCCTATTCGATGAAGATGCTGGAGATCGATGCTGTCGGCATGCTCGACACGACCGTCGAAGAGATGGGCAAGGTCTTTGTCACGACCGAACTCGGCGGGGCCGGCACCGCCAGCGCAAGAACGATCGAGATCGCGCGGAAAGGCAGCCTCAATCTCCTGCGTCATGCCGGTATCTTGAACGGTTCGCCGGAGGTTCAACCGACACGCTGGCTGGACATGCCATCGAGCGACTGTTTCACTTTTGCAGAGGACGACGGGCTCATCGCCTTTGCCCGCGATCTGGGCGAGCCGGTCAGAACGGGTGAGACGATCGCCCGGGTGTACCCCGTCGGCAAGACCGGCCTTGCACCAATCGAATATCGCGCGGCCATGGATGGCATGCTTGCGGCGCGCCACGTGCCCGGCCTCATCAAGACCGGCGACTGCCTTTCCGTCATCGCAACGATTACGGAGAAGACCTGACCAGACCAACGGCGTGAGATCCGAAAACGGACCACGAAAACCCAACCAGAGGAGTATTCACATGCGCATGACCAAAATCGCCGGACTTTCCGCCCTCGCCCTTACCATCGGCATCACGTCTGCAAGCGCGCTGACTGTCGAAGAGGTCAAGGAGCAGGGTTATATCCGCGCCGCGACAGCCAACGAAGTGCCCTATTCCTACATGCAGCCTGACGGCACCTCCGCCGGCATCGGCCCGGACGTGGCCAACGCAGTGCTGAAGTCCATGGGCATCGAGGAAGTCAACTGGACCGTGACGCCGTTCGGCACGCTGATCCCCGGCCTGAAAGCCCGCCGCTTCGACTTCGCGGCCGCGGAACAGAACATTTCGCCCGAACGCTGCAAGCAGGTCTCCTTCACCGAGCCGAACTCGTCCTATGGTGAAGGTCTTCTGGTGAAGAAGGGCAATCCGAAGGGCCTGACCACCTATGCAGACATCGCCAAGGATCCGTCGCTAAAGGTGGCCGTCGTTTCCGGTGCAAACAATGTCGACTTCCTGCGGGCCGTCGGCGTCAAGGATGAGCAGATCGTCTTCATTCCCGCCAATGCCGATGCGATACCGACCGTGCAGAGTCGCGCCGACGCCTATGCGGCAACCGAGCTGACCGTCTCGGAACTCGCCAAGGGTCAGGCCAATGTCGAGCAGGTCGCGCCGTTTGAAGATCCGATCGTCAAGGATGCACCGGTCCGCAACTATGGCGGCTTTGCCTTCCGGCCCGAAGACAAGGAGCTGCGCGACGCCTTTAACGCCGCTCTCGTCGAGTTCCGCAAGACGGATGACTACAAGAAGATCCTGACCAAATACGGCTTGTCCGAGCAGAGCATCGCCGCGGCTGCCGAAAAGAACGTCGCCGATCTCTGCGCCGGCAAGTAACGGCAGAAAGGCGCTCGGCCCTGACCGGGCGCCATTCGTCAAACCTCGGGAGACTTCCAGATGGACTGGGCAGCCTACCTGCCGATGCTCTGGCAAGGTGCCGTCGTCACCATGACGATTACGCTGGCGTCGATCGCCGTCGGAGCGGTACTCGCCTTCTTCTTCGGCATTCTGCGCGTTGAAGGCGGGCCTGTCCTGTCGGCTATCGCACTTTGTTACACGGAAGTGTTTCGCGGCACCTCGCTGTTCGTTCAGCTCTTCTGGTTCTATTACGCATTGCCGCTGGTCGGATTGAGCTTCGATCCGATCACGACAGGCATTCTGGTGCTTGCAGCACATGCGGGCGGTTATGGTGCGGAAATCGTCCGCGGTGCTCTTTCGTCCGTCTCGACACAGCAGCTGGAAGCTGCCCGCGCGCTGAACTTCAACCGTTTCCAGACATTGTTTCGCATCTCATTGCCGCAAGCGGTGGTCGAGATGATGCCGGCCTTCGGCAATCTCGCAATCGAGACGCTAAAACTCTCCTCGCTCGTGTCGCTGATCTCCATCGCGGACCTGACCTTCGCGGCTCAGTCGATCCGCAATATCACGCTCGATAGCGCCAGCATCTACTCGATCACGCTCCTCTGCTACTTCGCCATGTCGCTTGTGCTGATGATCGTGATCCGGGTGATCGAGCGCTTCGTGCGACGCGGCGACGTCTTCCCCCGCACCCGACATTCGTGAGGGCTTACGGTTATGATGTATGGTTACGAATGGGACACGACGACGTGGGTCACCTACACGACCTCGATCCTGCCCATCATTTTGATCGGTTTGACGGTCACCCTGAAGGCCGCTGCCGCCGGCTTTGCCATCGCGCTGGTTCTCGGTCTGATTTTTGCCCTGCTGCGCCGCAGCCGCATCAAGATCATTTCCTGGCCGACAGCCTTGATCGTCGAGTTCCTGCGCGACACGCCACTCCTGGTGCAGCTCTTCTTTCTCTATTACGTGCTGCCCGATTTCGGCATCGTGCTTCCGGCATTTCTCACCGGTGCGCTGGCGCTAGGCCTGCAATATGCCGCCTATACCTCCGAGGTCTATCGGGGCGGTATCGAAGCCGTCCATCATGGCCAATGGGAGGCGGCCACCGCGCTCAACCTGACGCGCATGCAGACCTATCGGGACATCATTATTCCCCAGGCAATTCCACGCATCCTGCCGGCCATGGGCAACTATCTCGTCGCCATGATCAAGGAAACGCCGGTTCTCTCCGTCGTGACCGTGCTCGAGATGATGGGGCTGGCGAACATGATCGGCGAACGTACCTTCGAATATCTCGTGCCGCTGACGCTAGTCGGCCTGATCTTCCTTCTCCTGACGCTGATCTGCTCGGTGGGCCTCCACCGGCTGCAGAAAGCTCTCCCGAAAGCAGGAATACCCTTGCGATGACCGATAACAACAACCAGACCCTCATCGAATTTTCCGATGTCTCCAAGCGCTTCGGCATCCTGACCGTGCTCGACCAGTTCAATTTCAGCGTTGCGAAGGGCGAGAAGGTTACGCTGATCGGTCCGTCCGGCTCGGGCAAATCGACGGTCCTGCGTATTTTGATGACGCTGGAGCCGTTCCAGGAGGGCAAGCTCACGCTCGGCGACATGTCCTATCACGAGCAAGGTGGCAAAGGTCCGTTCCATGCTTCGGAAAAACATCTTCGCCAGATCCGCAATCATGTCGGGATGGTCTTCCAGAGCTTCAATCTCTTTCCGCATATGACGGTTCTCCGCAACGTGGTGGAGGCACCCGTCCGGGTGCTGGGAATGGCGCGGGCGGAAGCCGAAGCGCGGGCGATCGAACTCCTGCAGATGGTGGGGCTTGCGGACAAGAAGGATCACTACCCGGTACAGCTTTCCGGCGGCCAGCAGCAACGCGTCGCGATCGCGCGTGCGCTTGCCATGCGACCGCGCGTCCTGCTGTTCGACGAGCCGACATCCGCACTTGATCCGCAGCTCGTTGGGGAAGTTCTTTCCGTCATCCGCGGCCTGGCACGTGAGCATGATCTCACAATGCTGCTTGTCACCCACGAGATGCGCTTTGCCCGCGAGGTATCGGACCGTGTCTGCTTTTTCGACAAAGGCCGCATATGCGAGCAGGGAAAGCCGGAGGAAATATTCGGTGCGCCGCAACAGGAGCGGACACGCGAATTCCTGTCGTCGGTTTTAAATTCGTGATGAGGCACTAGCGAGGCGACTGTGCGGGCCGTGAAAGAGAAGACGTTCCTGATCGGATGCAAACCCGCGCCCTGACCATGCAACTTGCTGCGGCAAGAGCATAGTGGAACGTGGCATTCGCTGCCCAGACCACGTGATCCTTGCATAGTCGTCGTTTCAACTCTTGGCAGAAGAGGCACAGCGGTGTCATGGCTTGCCTAGTTGGATTGGCGGATGATTGGTGCGCAATTTCCAGTCATCGCCAATCATCACCCATTTCGGCTAGCGACCTCGGCAGGTTATCACCCAGCGTTGATGAAAAGGTCGCCGGTATAGAATTTCTCCGGTGCCAGCGGCTCCTTCACCGTTCCGAAGTCCTGGAACATCTTGTTGAAGTCGGTCAGCCATTTGTTGACGGTACCGTCCTTGGTAAAGGCGTCCAGTTCCTGGGACGTCAGCATCTTGCGGCTGCGGGCGACTTTTTCAGTGGCCTCTTTCGGGGCGTTAAGGAAGGCCGTGGTGATCTCGATCGAGTGGTCAAGATTAGCCGCACGATAATCCATCGCCTTCTTCATGACCCGCAGGAATTTCTTCACCAGTTCCGGATCCTGCTCGACGATCTCGTTGCGGGCCACGAACGTGTTGATGAACGAGGTCTGCGGATAAAAATCCTGGTTTGAGGCCAGTTCTTTCATGTCAGGCACGCGCGGTTTGATCGTGTCGATCAGAGGATACCAGATGCCGGCTGCATCGATCTGCTTGGAGGTGAAGGCGGCGACGACGGTCGATGGATCCATCGGCACCATCTGGATGTCGTTGATCGTCATGCCGGCCTTGGTCAGCGCCATGCGCAGGATCATGTCGCCCGACGTGCCCTGAGGCACGCCGACCTTCTTGCCCTTCAGGTCGGCCATAGTGCCGATGCTGGACTGCGCGATAACCCGGTCGGAAAAACCGATGTCATTGACACCGATCACCTTGGCGCGGCCGCTTGCCGGCAGCCATAGAGCGCCGGGACCGATCGTGCCGAAGTTGAGACTGCCCGCGCCCATCGCCTGGATCTGGATCGGGCCGTTGGTGAAGACCTTCACCGAGGGTTCAATGCCCTCGGCCTCCCACAGCTTCTGCTCCTCGGCGATGGCGAGCACGCTGGCATTCGGGAAATCGGCGATATAGCCGATGCTCATCTCCTGCGACTGAGCTTTGGCCCTGCCACCGATGGAGAAGACGCTGGCGCCCGCGAGAGTCGCGCTCGTCACCATAAGATTTCGTCTCGTCAGCATGGTCATTCCTCCTTTGACGGGCTGATGAAAATGTCAGGGTCAGGCGGCCGCGGCAGGATGATAAACCGCGCGCCAGACCTCGTTGCGTAATTCCGAGAACTCGGATGAAAGCCGCATTTCCTCGGTGCGAGGATAGGGCAGGTCGACATCGACGACCTTATGCAGCCGCCCCGGACGCGCCGCCATCACGACGACGCGGCTTGCCAGATAGACGGCCTCGTCGACGTCATGGGTGATGAACATCACGGTGCGCCGCTCCTTGCTCCACATCGCCAGCAACTGATCCTGAAGCTGGACACGGGTCAAAGCATCGAGTGCTCCGAAAGGCTCGTCCATGAGCAAAATCTTCGGATTGACCGCATAGGCGCGCGCGATGGCGCAGCGCTGCTTCATCCCGCCCGACAGCGTCTTCGGCAGCGAGTTGGCAAAATCCGTCAGCCCGACCAGGTCGATGAAATGATCGGCGATCCGGCGCCGCTCTGCTTTCGACTTGCCCGAAATCGTCAGGCCGAACTCGACATTTTCCCGCACGGTCAGCCAGGGAAAAAGCGCGTATTGCTGAAAGATCACACCCCGTTCGGGACCTGGCCCGGTCACCGAAACGTCGTCAACCAGAACTTGGCCGGACGACGGCGCGGTTAGGCCCGCCGCGATATTCATCGCTGTCGATTTGCCGCAGCCGGACGGACCGACGACCGTGATGAACTCGCCGTCCTCGATATCGAGATTGAGCCCTTCGAGAGCGGTGAATGCCGCGTTGCCGGCAATCTCGAACGTCTTCCTCACATTCCGGAAGGAAATTTTTGGGGTCATAGTTTCTCCTGCCAGGCGGTGAGAACACTGTCGATCGCCATCACGATGCGATCCATGATCAGGCCGAGAATTCCGATCGAGATCAGGCTGACGAAGATGGTCGGAAGGTCGTAATAGAGCTGCGCCTGCTGCATGCGGAACCCGAGGCCCGATTGCGCCGCGATCAATTCGGCAGCAACGACCGTCGACCACGATGCCCCGAGGCCAATTCGCACCCCGACCATGATATAGGGTAGCGAAGCCGGCACGATGACCCGGCGAAAAATGGTGAAATCATTGGCCCCGAGCACGCGGGCCGCATTGAGCAACGTCCTGTCAACGCTGATGACGCCTTGATAGGTCGCCACGACGCTGGAAAGGAAGGACGCAAGAAAGATGACGAAGATTTTCGGCATCTCGTCGATGCCCATCGTCACGATCGCCAGCGGAATGATGGCCAGCGGCGGGATGGTGCGGAAGAACTGCACGTAGGGCTCGATGATCGCCCGAGCGATCCTGTACCAGCCCATCAGGAAGCCGACCGGTATGGCGACGATGATACCGAGTGCAAAACCGGTAAAGACGCGCGCAAGGCTCGCCAACGCATCGGACCATAAGAGACCACTCTCGGCCTGGATCACCGCCTGCGTGACGACTGCCATCGGCGTCGGCAGGCCAACCACGCCGTAGGACGTCACCAGGCCCCACAGGATCACGCCGATGACGACCGCGACGATATTGATCGCCAGCATGCCGAGCGGCCCCGACAAGAGCGGGGCCTGCCTCGTCGCTTCGGGTGCATGTTCTGTTTCGACAACTGCCAAGATCACTCCTCCCGAGTATTCGGCCGATACTTCGGTCTGGTTCAACGTGCCGCGACCATGACGTCCCGCGTCCTCAAATTGGATTCGATCAGCCAATCGCGCATGACGTCCAGGAGCTCGCGTTTACGGTCTTCGCAGGCTGGATCGTTCCAGAGATTCTTCACCTCTTTGGGATCGTTTTCCAGGTCGAAGAGCTGTCCGTCGGCCGATCCCTTGAAATGCACCAGCTTCCACCTGTCGCTGCGCACGCCGGTCATGAATTCAACCCCGCCGGCCATTGCCACGTCGCCGATCTGCTCGCAGAAAACATGGGTACGCGGCGTCCACTCCCCGCCTTCAAGCGCGGGCCTCAGGCTCTTCGCTTCAAACGTCTTCGGCGGCGTGATGCCGGCATAATCGAGGATGGTGGGACCGAGATCGAAGAGCTGGCAGAGCCCGTCGATCTCGCGCCCACCCTCGAAACGGTTGGCGGTCGACCAGATCACCGTCGGCACGCGGGTGACGATGTCGTACATCGACCATTTCTGGATCAACCCGTGTTCGCCGAGGCATTCGCCGTGGTCGGAGGTGAAGATGACAATGGCATCATCGAGATAGCCGCGATCCTTCAACGATTCCAGCAGTTCGCCCACCTTCTCGTCGATCAGGGTCACGTTGCCGAGATAATGCGCCCAGAGCCGTTGCATCTGGTCTTCTGTCGGATCGAGGCTCCAGACGACAGAGTCATGATCGACGTCCACGTCGTGCTGGCGCTTGTCCTTCAGTTCCTGATGCAGGGAATCGAGTTCTTCCCTGGTCGGTTTTGGCAGAGGCAGATCGTTACGCTTGAGATAGGGCTCGGTATAACGCGCCGGCGGGTCGAAGGGCGGATGCGGCCCAGGGAAGCCTACCTGCAGGAACAGCGGCTCCGTCGGCGGGTAGGTATCGACCCACCACTTCGCCATGTTGCCGACGAAAGCGTCGGAATGCAGATTTTCCGGCAGTTCCCAGTCGAAGCAGCCGAGCCGGTCGCGATAATCGTCGCGCTCGCGGTAAGATTCACGCTGCTGTTTGACGAGGCCGTTTGCGGCAAGCGCCTTGTCCCACTCGTCGAAATACCAGCGCCCTTCCATGTAGCGGTCCTTGTTTTCCACGACATAACGCTCGTGGAAGCCGCTGTCCGAATTGTAGGGAATGGTGTGCATCTTGCCGACGTTGACGCAGCGATAGCCAGCATCGCGTAGCTGTTCGACCCAGGTATGCTGCCACTTCTGGCCATTGGCGAGCACGCCGGTCGTATGGGGATAGTAGCCGGTGAAGAGGCTGGCGCGGGAGGGCACACAGCTTGGCGCGGTGATATGACAATTAGTCAGCGCCACACCTTTTCCGATGAGCGCGTCGATGTTCGGGGTATTGGCGTAAGGAAAGCCGAGCGCCGCGATGGAATCATAGCGCTGCTGGTCGGTCATGATCAAAATGATGTTCGGCCTGTCAGCCATATATCCTGCTCCTCTACGCCGCCGATCAGTCAAGCGGCGTCACCCTTGCCAAGCGAAAGTCCCCATTCTCCCGTCTTTCGCTTGCCTCACTTCCAAAACGATGGCACAAAGTTACCGTTAACGCAACGATCACTCTTGCGGTTCCAGACGAATTATTGATGTTCGGACAGAGTAGGCCTCATGACGATCGAGATTGATGACACGGAGACGCGGGCGACGCCGACGCTTGCCTCCATTGCGCAACAGGTTGGCGTATCGGTCAATACCGTCTCCCGTGCGCTGCGTGCGCCCAATACGGTGAGAGCCGAGTTGCGCAAGCGCATCAACGTCGCGATGGAAGAGCTGAACTATGTCCCGAACCGGCTCGCCGGCTGCCTTTCCGGAACGCGCACCGACATTGTCGGCGTCGTGGTCACCTCCCTCTACTACTCGGAATTTGCGAGCATCATCGACACGCTGCAGTCGGCGCTACTCGATCGTGACCTGCAGGTCATGCTGGCGAATACACGCTACAATCCGGATCAGGAACTGAGGCTCGTCCGCTCGATCCTGAGCTGGCGGCCGGCGGCGGTCGCCATCATCGGCGTCGATCATCCGCCCAAGGTGGTCGAACTGCTGAAGGCCTCGGGCATTCCGATCATCGAAATGTGGGATACCGGTGGTGAGGTGATCGATTCCGCCATCGGCTTCGATCACGAGGAGGTCGGGGCCGCGCAGGCCCGCCACCTGATCGAACAGGGATACAGGAAACTCGCCTTCGTCGGCAGCGTGCGCGAGAACGACCGACGTGCGCAGAAACGTCTGCACGGTTTCGAGACGGAAGCTGCGGCAGCGGGTCTGGTGCCGGTCGCGAAGCTGACTGCCCAGCAGGGCGGCAACCCCGATCTCGGCGAGCGCCTGGCACTCGAACTGCTCGACCGGCATCCGGAGATCGATGCGGTGGCCTGCAACAGTGACGTCGTCGCCTTCGGCGTCCTGCGTGCGCTGACGAAACGCGGCAAGCGGATGCCGGAGGATATCGGCGTCATCGCCTTCGGTGACAACGAGGCGGCGGCTTGCGTCACACCGCCGCTGACGACCATCCGCCCCGACAGGGAGCGCATCGGCAGACTGACTGCCGATGCGATCTTTGCCCGGATCAACGGTACCGAGCCCAGGACGACGGTGGTCGACTGGCACCTCGTCGCACGCGACAGCACCCGACGCCGTAAGCCATGACGAGAGGTATCAGGCGCCGTTCTGGCGCGAGTTGCTGGCTGGTGTGCGGCCGGAATTGGCGCCGAATTTGATGCTCGCCAAGGTCCAACCTTGGGTCTTGAGCGAACTCCTGACGCGCCATTTCAGTATTTCCTCGACCAGTTCCCGCCGCGTGTCGCGATGCGCGGGATCATCCCAGAGGTTGCTGACCTCGGTCGGATCCTCCTCCATGTCGAACAACTGCCCCTCGTTGCTGTCGACGAAATGGACGAGCTTGTAGCGCCGGCTGCGGATCATCGTCATGAATTCGCTGCCGTTGAAGATCCTGTCGCCGGCATGTTCGGAAAAGACGAACTCGCGCGGCTCGCATTCTTCGCCCCTGAGATAGGACATCAGCGACTGCGCCTCCATCCAGTTCGGAACAGGCACGCCTGCCATTTCGAGGATGGTCGGGCCGAAATCGAAGAGCGAGACAAGATCGTCGACCGCCCTGCCCTCGGCCACGCGTCCCGGCGCCCAGACGATCGCCGGCACCCGGACGCTGTGTTCGTACATCGACCATTTCTGGCTGTGCCCGTGGTCGTTCAGGCTGTCGCCATGGTCGGAGGTGAAGATGATGATCGTATCGTCGAGCACGCCGCGCCGCTTGACCGCCTCGATCAGCTCGCCCATCTGCGTGTCGATCATCGAGACGTTGGCGAAGTAATGCTGCCGCTGGCGCCGTAGCTGCTCCGGCGTGGGATCCGAAAGATGCACTACGGCATCGTGATCCACATCGAGATGCTGCTGTCGCAGCTTCTTCAATGCGGTCGGCTGGGCGTCGATATCCTCGGCACTCAGGATCGGCTCGGGCAGCGCGGCATCCGTATACATGTCGAGATATTCCTGCGTCGGGTCATAGGGCGGGTGCGGGCCCGGAATACCGATCTGCAGGAAGAAGGGCTCGTTGCCGCTATAGGTATCGAGCCACATCCGGGCGAGTGCCGGCACGAAATTGTCCGAATGGAGATCCTCCGGGAGATCCCAGACGAAGGCCCCGACCGAGGAGCGGTAATCCTCGCGCCGCCGGTAGGTGACACGGCTCGGCTTTTCGAAACCGCGGGTCCAGATCGCCTTGTCCCACTGGTCGAGATAGAACGGCAGGCGCGCCGTGGCGCGATCCTTGTTTTCCACCACGTGCCGCTCGTGAAAGCCGAAGGAATCTTCGAAGGGCGCGGTGTGCATCTTGCCGACGTTGACGCAGCGATAACCGGCCTCGGCCAGCATCTGCACCCAGCTGAAAGCCCAGGGCTCGTCATTGCGGAAGACACCGTTGGTATGCGGATAGACGCCGGTGAAGAGGCTTGCACGTGATGGCGCGCAGGAGGGCGAAGTGACGTAGGTCTGACGAAAATAGGTGCCTTCCCGCACCATGCGGTCCAGGTTCGGGGTCTTCATGTAGGGAAAGCCGCCGGCTGCGATCGTGTCGAACCGCTGCTGGTCGGTGATGACGAAGATGATATTCGGCTGCTTTTTCTGGTCTGACACTCTTTCCTCCCGGTTCTGTCTCGACGATGGCGTGCGGCTGTCTATGTCTCAAATCGCCGCTAGGCGCGGCTGCAAATTATCTGTAGCAGGAGATCGACGGGCGGCTCCCCAAGCGGATGCCGGCCGTGCCTGCGGATGAATGGAGGACCGATGGCGACCGTCCTGATTACCGGCTGCGACCGCGGCCTCGGCGAGGAATTCACGCTTCAATACGCGGCCCGGGGAGACCGGGTGATCGCAACCTGTCTCGACCCGGAAGCCTTCGGGAAAACACACCGCCTCGGTGCCAATGTCGAACCGGTCAAGCTCGACGTGACCGACGAAACGGCGGTCCTTCAACTGGCGGCGAAACTTGATGGTGTCGCGATCGATGTCCTGATCAACAATGCCGGCATACCCGGCCCGCACCCGGCGCTCGAAGAGACGGATCTGACGCTCTGGCGCAGCATGCTGGAAGTCAACCTGATCGCGCCCTTCGTTATCTCGAAGGCATTCGCCGGACACGTGGCGCAGAGCGAGCAGAAGGTGATCGCGTTCATCACCAGCCGCATGGGCTCGATCGGGCTCAACAATACGGGCCGTTCCTACGCCTATCGTTCCAGCAAGGCCGGGCTCAATATGGTGATGAAGAGCCTCGCCATCGATCTCGGCCCGCGCGAGATCTGCGTCCTCGGCATCCATCCCGGCAATGTCTCGGCCCAACCGGGCCGCGGATTGACCGTGTCCGAAAGCGTCGCGTGCATGCGCGACGTCATCGATCATTCCGGCCCGCATCAGACCGGCACCTTCTACAACTACAATGGCCAGATCCTTCCCTGGTAGCGAAGTCTCACGACGGCAGGACGTCATAGGCGATCCGGAAACCGGTATTGCTGGACGCACTGTCGGCCGAAAGACCCATGCGGGCGGCGATCCGGTAGCGGTAGCAATAGCTCTTGTGGCAGAGAAACGAGCCGCCCTTCAGCACCTTGTCGGCGGATTTTCTTGCGTGCTCGTTGCGGATCTTCGCCGCCTTTGACAGCGACCGAACCTTGAAGGCGTCGCCGCTCCATTCCCAGACATTGCCTGAGAGATTGTAGAAGCCCGCCTCGGAGGGTTCGAAGCTGCGGGCCGGCGCCGTACCGAAATAGCCGTCCTTCAGTGTATTGTGCCGGGGGAACTGCCCCTGCCAGATGTTGCAGAAAACGAGATCCTCGGTCGGCTCGTCGTCGCCCCAAGGATAGCGGCGGTGGCGGTTGCCGCCGCGCGCGGCGTGCTCCCACTCCGCCTCTGTCGGCAGGCGGCCGCCGACCCAGGTGGCAAAGGCCATGGCATCGTTCCAGGAGACATGGGTCACCGGGTGGTGGAGCCGATCATCGACTGAGCTGCCCGGCCCTTCCGGTTCCTTCCAGGTCGCGCCGTCGATACGCGTCCACCAGGGCGTATTGGAGACACCCCCGGTAACCATTGCCTGATCCTTGAGGAGCGGAGAAAAGACCGCCGACATGCCGAACCGCTCGGATTCCGTTATATGGCCGGTCGCCTCGACGAATTCGGCGAAGCGGCGTACGGTGACGGTTTCTACCTCCAGGTGGAAATCCTGAAGCAGGACCTTGCGCTCCGGCCCCTCGCCATCGCCGGTGATGACCGGATCATTGGTGCCGACGAAGGTCTCGCCGCCCTTCACCGAGATCGTCTCGGCTACTCTTCCTGTCGCCGGAAAGCTGGAAGCCCTCGGCGGACTGCCTGCCTGCCCCTCTCGCCTTGCGGCCGAACAACATTCGCTCATGCTTGCTTTCCCGAAAGCGCCTAACGCGCCCTGAAACGACGACGCGCGCCGGTGTTCTCCGCAGCACGAGTCGGGATGAGGATAGAAAAATGGCGCCGTGGCGTCGATGCCTGCCGGAAATGTCCGCGTCGGTGAAACTTCAGGCAACTGCCATTTAGGATGATGGCACTCACCGTACCATTCACAATATCCGCCGCCTATTACCTTCACTCGTCACATGCTGAAGCTTGCACCAGCAGGATATCGGCGAACATATTTTCTATAAATCCAGTAGAATTAGAATGACCAGTCTTTCTGCATATGCACCTGGTGACTAGGCTTTCGTCATGCAGTTGGACGCGGGTCCGATTGCACTTGCAAATAGCCGCCAGGGGACCTGTATGACCAGATCGAATTCCTCACCCAAGCATCACATCAGCCGCCGTCACGCACTCGCTCTCTTAGGGTCGGCAGCAGGCGGCCTCTTGATCGCCGTCGCAGATACTCCCTATGTCGGAAGAGCTGGAGCTGCGGAGCAGAAGGCGATAACAATCACTGATGAGCTTGGACGCGAGATAACCCTTCAAGCACCGATCAAATCTGTTTATCCCGACCTCTGGTATCAGACCGAAATCGTGCGCGCCATCGGAGCGGGCGACACGATCGTTGCAATCGATCAGACATCCAATCCAGGCAAAAACGCTGCGAACAAGGACTATTTCGCCAGGTTTGCAGATCTTCTGGATGCCGGCAATTTCAACGGCCCGAACTGGGAGACCATCGCCACGTCGGGGGCTGAAGTGTTCTTCACCCGTCGCAACGCACCCTGGCAGGACGCTGTCGAAAAGTTGAAGCCCTTCGGCATCGAGGTCGTCGTCGTCAGCACCTGGGACCCGAAGGTTCTGCGCGCGCAGCTACCCAACCTGGGAAAGATCTTCGGCGCGGAGAAAGGTGCGGCCGATCTTGCCGCGCTCTACGACGATATCGACAAGCTTCTCGCCGAGCGCCTGAAAGGCGTCGAGCCGAAGAAGGTCTTTTTCGAAAACAATGCGGATTTCGTCACCTCGCTTCCGGGTTCCGGCTGGCACGACACGATCGTTCTGGGCGGCGGGAAGAACATTTTCGGCGACATCGCAATCGCCAACACCGGCAGCGCCTCTGTCCACACCTATACGGTCGATCCGGTCGAGATCATCAACCGCAACCCGGATGTGATCATCCATAACGGCGTGGACGGTCAGGCCTCCGGCTACGAACCCTGGGACCAGGAACTGCTTGCCGAGCAGGCCGGGCGAGTGATCGACCGTCCGGGTTGGAACTCGATCAAGGCGGTGCAGGACAAGAACGTCTTCGTCATCAACAATTTCTTCTTCTCCGCGCTCGGCAAGCAGATCGGGGCACTGGCCGTCGCCAAGTGGCTGCACCCCGAGCATTTCCAAGATGTCGATGTCGACACCTACTTCGCCAGATGGCTGAAGGCGCAGGGCGTCGAGCCGCGTCCCGTCGCGGACTACGCCTACAAGCTGGACGGCTAGACAGCCTGCCGCCTCCCAGCCCCTCAACCAGATTGAGAGAGACAATGAGCTCAGTGCATTCAGATCCCCTGCACCCCGTCGCCCCATCAGGACGTCGACGATCGACGGACCTTTACACCAGCCAGAAACTTGCCATAGCGCTCGGCTTTGCAGCCGTGGTCATCACCGCGCTGATCGGCATCAGGATCGGAACGTCGGGGGCGACGCTCCTCGATGTCCTGCAAACATTCTGGTCCAAGATCTCCGGGACCGTCCCCACCGACCGCGCAACACTGCTAAAGCATAATGTCATCTGGGAATTGCGCCTGCCGCGCGTGCTTCTCGCTATCCTCGGCGGCGCGGCGCTGGCCGTCGCCGGCGTGCTGTTCCAGGGCCTGCTGCGCAATCCGCTGGTCAGCCCCTATACACTCGGCATCGCGCCGGCTGCCGCCTTCGGCGCCTCGCTCGCCATCGTCCTTTTCGGGGCAACCGCCGGCAGCGCCGCGATCTCGCTGGTCATAGGCGCACTTCTCTTCTCATTCCTCAACACCGCGCTGGTGCTTTCGCTTGCCTCGACGCGAAATCTGCATGCGACGACGCTCATTCTGGTCGGCATCGCGCTTTCACAGCTATTCGGTGCGCTGACGGCCTGCATCCAGTATTTCGCCGAGGACGAGGTGCTTGCCGCAATCGTCCGCTGGACCTGGGGCTCGGTCAACAATTCGGCCTGGTATCAGGTTCTCGCGCTCTTCGTGCTCCTGGCCCTCGCCTTCCCCTATATCCGTTTCCGCAGCAGCGCATTGAACGCCATCGCCTTTGCCGGCGATGATTCAGCCAAGAGCCTTGGCGTGGCGGTTTCGCAGGTACGGCTGCAAACCATCGCGATCGCCGCGACGCTTACCGCCGTAACCATTGCCTTCACCGGCATCATCGGCTTCGTCGGCCTGGTCGCGCCTCATATCGCGCGACTGGTGGTCGGCGCCAATCACCGCTTCCTCATCGCGTTCTCGGCCATCATCGGCGCCCTGCTTCTCGTCATCGCCGATGCCGTCGGCAGGCTGGTCATCAATCCGGGCGTCATCCCTGTCGGCATTATCGATGCCTTGGTCGGCGCTCCGATTTTCCTTTACCTCATCCTCACTCGACAAAAGGCAATCGAATGACCCTCAAGATTTCCTCACTCGAAGTCGGCTACGGCAAAAGACAGGTCGTCAAGGGCGCAAACCTGACCGTCGAAAAGGGCGAACTCATCGGCCTTCTCGGCTCCAATGGCTCCGGCAAGTCGACGCTGATCAAGACCATTGCCGGCATCAACAGCCAGACGAAAGGCACTATCACCTGGAACGGCGACACGGACCTGACCCGGCTTGCGCGCAAGGATCTTGCCAGGATCGTCGCCTATGTGCCGCAATCCATTGGCCTTTCGTTTGGCCTCGATATCAGGGAGGCAGTCCTGCTCGGCCGCACGCCCTATTTCGGCACCCGCCCGCGTGACGAGGACTGGGCGCATGTCGATGCCGCCATGGAGAGGATGGGGCTCGACGAACTGGGCGACCGCGCCGTCACCGAGCTTTCGGGCGGCCAGGGCCAGCGTGTCCTCATCGCGCGCGCACTGGCGCAGGATCCGCAAATCCTGCTTCTCGACGAGCCGACCAGCGCGCTCGATATCCGCTACCAGTGGCAGACCCTGGAAGTGGCCCGCGACGTGACGCGCAAAAACAATGTCGCCGCTGTCATCGCCATCCATGATCTCAATCAGGCTGCCCGCTTCACCGATCGCGTGGTCTTCCTCCAGGATGGCGTGGTGATTGCCGAGGGGCGACCGGCGGAAGTCTATTCTCCGGAACTGATCAAACGGGTCTATGGCGTGGATGTGGAACTGTCGACCCATAAGGGCTTCGTTCAGGTCCATCCGCTTTCCGAGCACGGTCATGCGCAGCTCGGGCTGCAACCTGCGACATCCGAACCCGTCCGGGCCCCTCGCCTGGCGGAACAGCGCGAATACGCGACAGCCTGACATTCTTTCGAGGAAACAAACAGATGACAAACAAGTGGGCGGGCCGTCGCAGCGAACGCGGCCAGGGATTGGTGCTCGGCCTTCTGCTGGGCGGAACGGGGCAAGCCAAGAAAAAGGGCCGTGACGGCCCGACGGACAACCTGCTCGATATCGACGCCTATGTCGAACAGGCGCAGCAGGCCGAGCGCGGCAAGATCCACACCATCTTCCTGGCCGATGCGCTCGTCACCAGCGAAACCGCGCCGAAACCGGGGCTGGAGCCCGTCACGCTGTTGAGCGCTCTGGCGGCGAAGACCTCGCGGATCGGCCTTATCGGCTCGATCTCGACCTCTTTTACCGAACCCTACAACCTCGCGCGCCAAGTGCTTTCGCTCGATCATATTTCCAGGGGACGCGCCGGCTGGAACCTCGTCACCTCTTCTGCGGGAGAGAAGAATTTCGGCAAGCCGCTTCCCGCCCATGATGACCGCTACGCGGTCGCCGAGGAATTTGCCGGCGTGGTGCAGGCGCTCTGGGAAAGCTGGGAGCCGGATGCCATCAGCTATGACGACCGGGGTCGCCAGATCGTCGATGCCGGCAAGGTCCACCGTATCGACTGGAACAGCCGGCATTTTTCCGTGCAAGGCCCGCTCAACGTTTCCCGCAGCCCGCAGGACCGTCCGATCCTCGCTCAGGCAGGGTCTTCCAGCGAAGGCAGGCAGCTCGGCGCACGCGTGGCCGATGTGATCTTCACCACGGGGCTGACGGAAACGGAGCCTTCGATCGATCTCTATCGCGACTTCAAGGCGCGAGCTTCCGCCTATGGCCGCTCGCCGGATTCGATCAAGATCCTGCCCGGTGTCGCGCCCGTGATCGGTTCCACCGACGACGAGGCAAAGCGCTTCTGGCAGAAGGTCATCGACGACATCGATTTCGAAGAGGGAAGGAAGTCGCTTGCCGGCCAGTTCGGTGGGATCGACCTGGCCGATCTCGATCTCGATGACGAAATCCCGGTCAACGACCTGCCGCAGACGGCCGATATCCAGGGGCGCCGCTCACGCTTCGGCGTGTTTCGCGACCTTATCGAAAGCGGCAAGGTTCGTACCGTGCGCGACCTCATCATTTATCACTCGAGCGGTGCGGGACACTGGTTTCCCATCGGCTCGGTGGAGAACATCGCCGACCAGCTGCAGGACCGCTATGAGCGCGGCGCGACGGATGGCTTCAATTTCCTCGCCTTCACCCTGAAATACGAGCTCGGCCTTTCCGCCGTGACAGATCATTTGATCCCTGAACTACAGCGGCGGGGCATATTCCATCACGACTACCAGCACGAGACGCTGAGGCAGAATCTGGGCGTCTGAGCGGCCCGCAACGAGGAAGAAGAGATGACACGTTACGTAATCATCGGCGCCGGTGCAGTCGGCGCAAGCCTTGCGGCACAATTCGAACTCTCCGGCCTCGACTATGTACTGGTCGGCCGCGGCGCACAGATCAGCCACATCATCGAGCACGGGCTGAGCTACCAGCGGCCCTCGGGCACGCGGCAGATCCGGCTGAAGGCGTTCGATCTTGGCGCCCCGCCGGAGTTGACGCCCGACGATATTCTTTTGCTGACGGTGAAGAGCCAGGATGCGGCGAGCGCGCTGGCCTTCTGGTCGTGGCGAAGCGTATCGAACGCCGCCGACATGGCGGCGAAAAACCTGCCGGTGGTTACCTTCCAGAATGGTCTGGCAACGGAAGCCACAGCGCTTAGAACCTTTGCCCATGTCTATGGCGCGAGCATCCTGACACCGGCCCGGTTTACCGAAACGGGCAAGGTGGTCGTGGGTGGCGATCCCGAAGTCGGCGTCGTCACCATCGGGCGCTTCCCATCCGGACGGGACGAGACGGCCAACCGGATTGCCGCAGACCTGAACCGCGCCGGTTATCTGGCCGAACCGAGTGCCGACATTCGCCGCTGGAAATCGGCGAAGCTCCTCCACAACGTTCGCAACGTGCTGGAACTGTTCGACGGCCCGGCCGACCTGCGGGCCGAAATCGGGGAGGCGCTGGTGGAGGAAGCCCGGCGCACCCTTCAGGCTGCGGGCCACAAGCTCGCATTGCCCTCGGAGCGCAGCATCGACATCTCGAACTGGCGCACCGCCCAGGACAGCGGCATTCAGCCGGGCCAGCAATCGACCTGGCAGAGCTTTACCCGCGGCGCGTCGAGCGAAGTCGATTTCCTCAATGGCGAAATCGTTCTCCTCGGCCGTCTTCATGGCCACCCGACGCCCTACAACGAAGCAGTTCAGGCGCTGGCCGGGAAACTGGCGCAACAGGGAGCGTTTTCGAGCCCGCTTCCCCTTGACGGGATCCTGTCGCTGGTGGACAACTCGGACCAGACAAGACAGACCGGTCTTGCTGCCGTAAACTGATCGGCTTCCTGTCGATCATGGGTAATGAAGCGACCATTTCGAAGCGAAGCAATGAGAGAAGCCATATCAGATCAGATCCTAACCGCAGCCGGCGCGCTTTTTTATCGCGAGGGCATCAGGGCGGTGGGCATCGACCGCATCATCGAGGAAGCCAATGTTGCCAAGGCAACGCTCTACCGGCATTTCCCCTCCAAAGATCATCTCGTCGCAGCCTACCTGCAGGCGCGCCATGAACGGGTCATCCGTTCCCTGCAGGACGTTCTCGATGCGACCATGGCGCCGCGCGAGCAGGTTCGAGTAATCTTCGATCGCCTGCACGACAAGGCAGACAGCCCCGAATTTCGCGGCTGCGCCTTCGCGCTTGCGGTTGCTGAACATGGCGATTCCGAACGGGTCGTCTCTGTCGCGCGCGCACACAAGGCGATGGTAAGGGGCATATTCGCCGCCATCATGTCTCGGGCAACCAGCCGGGCCGATCAGGCTGCGGCACATCTGTCGCTGCTCTACGAAGGTGCGCTTGCGACCGTAGCGGTGGAGCGGGATCCGAAGGCCGTCCTCGTCGCGCGCGATTGTGCCCTCGCCGTCTTCGACGTGGCGGCCTCGCCCAAAACATCCTCCTGAAAGAGCAGAGCATGACAAAAGTGATCGACTATTTCTTCAGCATCGGCTCGCCCTGGGCCTATATCGGCCTGGAACCATTTGCGGCACTGGCGAGCGAGCATGGCGCCACGGTCCACCCGTACGTCATTCCCCTGATCGAAGACAATGGCGGCATCTATTCGCGCAATCGCCCGGAGGCCCGCCGGGCTTACTGGACGAAAGACCTGAAGCGCTGGGCTGCATTGAGAGGCAAGGCGCTGAACTTCGACAACCGCGCGGCCCTTTCCGACCCGGCACCGGCCGGCCTTATGATCATCGCCGCCATCAGCGCCGGTCAGGACTGGCTCAAGCTGACGTCAGCGCTTCAGGAAGCCTTCTGGGGACGCGGTGAAGACATCGGCAATAGCGATGTCCGCCGGGCGATCGCCGAAGCCGCCGGCTTCGATGCGGCAGCACTGGATGAACAGGGGCAGAGCGATGCTGCCCAGGCGATCCGCGCATCAAGCTTCGAGACGGCCAAGGCCGCAGGCGTTTTCGGCGTCCCGACCTATCGTTACGAAGGCGAGCTTTACTGGGGGCAGGACAGCCTTCCGTTCCTGGAACGTCACCTTAAGGGCGAAAAGCTGGTCGCCTGATTTCCCTTATACGCGAGGCCACGCGCCGCGCCCGCGGCGTATCCGGCCTTGTCAGACAGACTGCAGGAGTTCCTCCATGTCTCTTTCCCTGCCGGGTTCCCTCGTCTCCAGTGAGTGGCTAGCCGCCCATCTCGACCATGCCGATCTCGTCATTCTCGACGGATCCTTCAAGCTGCCGGGTGTCACCCCCGTCGCCGCAGAGGATTTTGCAGCACGCCACATCCGCCAAGCGCGCTTCTTCGATATCGATGCCGTCGCCGATCACGACACAGCGCTGCCGCACATGCTGCCGTCGGCCGAAGCATTCGAACGCTACGCTGCCGACCTCGGCATCTCGAACCATAGCGTCGTCGTGGTCTATGACACGCCCGGCCTCATGTCGGCAGGCCGCGTCTGGTGGACTTTCAGGACCTTCGGTCATGACAAGGTTGCGGTTCTCGACGGAGGCCTGCGCAAATGGCTGGCGGAAGTCCGCCCGGTCACGGATGTGGTCGACCCCGTCACCAAGGGCAGCTTCCACGCGACGTTTGAAGCCGATGCCGTCCGCTCGAAGGCTCAAGTCCTCGCCAATCTCGAAAGCCGGACGGAGCAGGTCATCGACGCGCGTTCCGCCGCCCGCTTCACAGCAGAGGAAAAGGAGGCCCGCCCGGGCCTTCGTTCCGGTCACATTCCGGGCAGTTTCAACCTTCCCTTCAATGCGCTGAGCAATCCCGAGACCGGTGAAATCCGCGACATCAAGACCATTCGCGAAGCCTTCGAAAGCGCCGGACTGGATCTGTCTGCGCCTGTCATCGCCAGTTGCGGTTCAGGTGTCACGGCAGGGGCGCTCGCCTTTGGCCTGCATCTGATCGGCAAGGATGATGTCGCAATCTACGACGGCGCATGGACCGAATGGGGACAGCCGGGCGACACGCCGGTCGATACAGGCCCGGCCACGCGCGGTGACGCGAAGTGAGCGCCCTGCCCGCCTCCATTTCCGAGACGCTGAGCACCCGCTTCGCCGATCGGTTTTCGACCTCGCAGGCCCTGCGCGAACAGCATGGCCGCGGTGAATCTCACCACACTCCGGCAATTCCGGATGCCGTGATCTTTGCCGAGACCACGGAAGAAGTCTCCCAGATCGTAGGCCTCTGCGCAGCCGACGGAGTGCCTGTCATCGCCTTCGGCGCCGGCACCTCGCTCGAAGGCCATCTGACGGCAGTGCGCGGCGGCGTCTCCATCGATCTCTCCCGCATGTCGAACATCAACCGCATCAGCGCCGAGGATCTCCACTGCACGGTGGAAGCCGGCGTGACGCGGGAGCAGCTGAATACTCATCTGCGCGACATGGGCCTGTTCTTCCCGATCGATCCCGGCGCCAATGCCTCGATCGGTGGCATGACCGCGACACGCGCTTCGGGCACCAATGCCGTGCGCTACGGCACCATGCGCGAAAACGTGCTCGGGCTCACCGTTGTCCTGCCGAGCGGACAGATCATTCGCACCGGCGGCCGGGCGCGAAAATCTTCTGCCGGTTATGACCTGACCCGACTTTTCGTCGGCTCGGAAGGTACACTCGGCATCATCACCGAGGTGACGCTGCGGCTCTACGGCATTCCGGAGACGATTTCCGCCGCCCTCTGCTCGTTCGAAAGTGTCGAACAGGCCGTTTCGGCCGCCATCCAGGTGGTGCAGCTCGGCATTCCGGTCGCCCGCATGGAGCTGATGGATCGCGGCCTGATCAGGGCCGTCAACGCCTATTCCAATCTGTCGCTGAAGATCGAGGATACCCTCGCCTTCGAATTTCACGGTTCTCCGGCCGGCGTGCAGGAGCAGGTGGAGATGGTTGCCGCGATCGTCGAGGAAAATGGCGGGCGGGATTTCGAATGGGCCAATGCGGCGGAGGAACGGAACCGTCTCTGGAAAGCGCGTCACAGCGCCTTCTATGCCGTGGTCTCCCAACGCGAAAATGCCAAGGGCTGGTCGTCCGACGTCTGCGTTCCTGTTTCGCAATTGAGCGGCTGCATCCTGAAGACCCGCGAGTTGCTTGCAGATTGCAGCGTGCCGGCCGCCATTCTCGGCCATGTGGGCGACGGCAATTATCACGTTGTCTTCGCCGTCGATCCGGCCAACCAGACCGAACTCGATGAGGTCGCTGCGATCAACAAGAAGATGGTGCAATATGCCATCTCGGTTGGCGGCACGTCGACCGGCGAACATGGCGTCGGCACTGGCAAGATCGCCTATCTGCGGGCCGAACACGGCGATGCGGTTGATCTGATGGCGGTCATCAAGAACGCGATCGATCCAGCCGGCATCATGAATCCCGGAAAGATTTTGCCGGACTAGCCCTGTCCGGTTACCCTCAAGAAATGCACTCACCGCCAAGGATGCCGCCATGAATGCCTTCAAGCCGCACAGCTCCCACTGGGGTGCTTTTTCGGGTCGGTTGGAGGACGGCAGGCTTGAAATCCTGCCGCATCCGGGCGATCCCGATCCATCGCCGCTGCTTGGAAACATCCCGGCAGTGGCCCATAGCCCGGCACGCGTTCGGCGACCGGCAATCCGTCGTGGCTGGCTTGAGGGCAAGCCAGGCAATGCAGGGCAGCGCGGCAGGGACGACTATGTGGAAGTGAGCTGGCCGGAGGCGCTTGATCACGTGGCCAGGGAACTCGGCCGCATCTATGGCGAATCTGGCCCGACGGCCGTTTTCGGAGGTTCCTACGGCTGGTCGAGCGCCGGACGCTTTCACCACGCGCAAAGCCAGATCCATCGTTTTCTGAACGTGCTGGGCGGTTATGTGCGGTCGGTCAATACCTACAGTTCGGGTGCGGCATCGGTCATCATCCCGCATGTTCTGGGACCGTATGATACGTTCGATCGCAAGAGTGTGACCTGGGACGCCATAGAACGTAGCACAGAACTGGTCCTTGCCTTCGGCGGCATGGCGATCAAGAACGCGGATGTGCATGGCGGCGGCATCAGCAAGCATGTCGTGCGCGGCAAGCTCGGAGGAGCAAAGGCCCGCGGCGCCCGCTTCATCTCGATCAGCCCGTTGAAAGACGATTTTTCCGGCGAGCTGGATGCGGAATGGCTCCCCATCATTCCGGGCACCGACGTGGCGCTTATGCTCGGCCTCGCCCATGTCCTCGTTAGCGAAAACCTGCATGACCGAGCTTTCCTCGACCGCTATACGGTCGGTTACGAACGGTTCGAGGACTATCTTCTCGGCCGCAGCGATGGACAGCCCAAGACTGCCGATTGGGCCGCCGGCATCTGCGGCATTGGCGCCGATGTTATTCAGGATCTTGCCCGCGCCACCGCCCGCGCGAGGACACTGATCACCGTCAGCCACTCGCTGCAACGCGCCGATTACGGCGAACAGCCGGTCTGGATGGGCATCGTGCTTGCCGCCATGCTCGGGCAGATCGGACTGGATGGCGGCGGTTATTCCTATTCGCTCGGCGCGCTCGGCAATATCGGCAAAAACCAGCAGGCCGTTCCGCTGCCGACATTCAGCCAGCTCAGGAATCCCGTTGGCGATTACATTCCCGTAGCGCGCATCGCCGACATGCTGCTCAACCCGGGCGGCGCATTCGACTACAACGGCCATTCTTTGAAATATCCGGACATCCGTCTCGTCTATTGGGCGGGCGGCAATCCGTTTCATCACCACCAGGATATCAACAGGCTGCGGGCCGCATTCCGGCGGCCGGAAACGATCATCGTCCACGAAACCGCGTGGACATCGACCGCCCGGCACGCGGACATCGTCTTGCCGGCAACGACCACCCTGGAGCGTGACGATATCGGCGCGGCAGACCGCGACGACCTGATGATCGCCATGAAGAAGCTGATCGATCCGGTCGGCGAGGCGCGGGACGACTACGATATCTTTTCCGAAATCGCCCGCCGTCTCGGCAAGTTCGATAGCTTCACCGAAGGCAAAACCAGTGGCGAATGGCTGGCCTTCCTGTTCGAGACCACGCGCACGGCGCTTGCTGGCGCAGGCCATGATGCGCCGGACTTCGAGACCTTCTGGGAACGCGGCGAACTGCGCCTGCCGGTGAAACCCGACGAGGGTGGCCCGGCCCATGCCTTCCGGCAGGATCCGTCAGTTGCGCCGCTTCAGACGCCGTCCGGCAGAATCGAAATTTTCTCCGAGACGATCGATGAATTCGGTTACGACGACTGCCACGGCCATCCGAAATGGTACCCTGCCAGACTGGAAACCGGTGAGACCCGCTTCCCCCTGCATCTGGTCTGCAATCAGCCGCACCAGCGCCTTCACAGCCAGCTTGATTACGGCGATTTCAGCCGCTCGACAAAGATCAGGGATCGCGAGCCGATTCGCATCAATCCGGCGGACGCTGAGGCACGCGGCATAGCGGATGGCGATATCGTTCGTCTGTTCAACAGCCGTGGCAGCTGCCTTGCCGCAGCCGTACTGAGCGAAAGCGTCAAGAAGGGCGTCATGCAGCTGGCAACCGGCGCATGGTTCGAGCCTGAAGACCGCACGGCCGAGACGGCGATGTGCATTCACGGCAACCCCAACATCCTCACCCGCGACGTCGGCACCTCGAAACTCGCCCAAGGCTGCACCGGCCAGATCACCACGGTCGAGGTCGAACGGTTTACCGGCGAACTGCCGCCAGTGCGGATCTTCGAGCGAATGATGTTCGCGCAGGAGAAGACCTGAGACGGGGCGGCGATCGCATTGATGCGCCCGGCACCCGTCATCCCATCCTTTTATTACGCCTTGAAAAAGCACATCCCAACGCGCTCACATAAGGCGACAAAATAATCCATAAATTCGATAGAAAAAGAATAACCAGTCTTTCTCATCCCGCCTGCCCTGATAGGCTAAGCGTCATCATCTTCTTGTCAAAGATCATAGGGGACAGCGTCATGATCGAGATATGTACCGCCTGGCGCGCTCCTTACACTAGGCAGCCTATCAAGGCCGTCTGACCGCGGCAGCGCCGCAGCTCGTTCATCACATTTTCAAACCGGCATTTGATCGCGCGGCATGCAGTCGCGGCGACGGCGGATCTTTGCGTGCGCTGCATCGAAAGCCGTGCCCGGCGGAAGCCTGGAAACAAGCACAACCGAACCATCAGGATCACCATTCATGACCGAACGTTCCTCCCTTCTCTCCTTTTCCCGGCGTCGCCTTCTCGTCGGCGCGTCCATCGCAGCAGCGCTTGCCGTCACTACCACGGCCGGCTTCAATCCTGCTCTGGCCGCCGACAGTCCGCGCGACGGCGGTGACATCACCTTCCTCATCGACTCGCTCGGCGACACCTGGATCCCCAACAACAGCGCCATCTCCAGCTTCCAGGGCCATATCTGGGGCCACGTCACCGACAAGCTTCTCTATGTCGATGCCGAGGGCAAGGTCAGCCCGTGGCTGGTGGAACGCTGGGAGCAGAATGACGGCGCTACCGAATTCACGCTCCATCTGAAGAACGGTGTTACGTTCTCCGATGGCGAACCGCTCGATGCGGCAGCGGTCGTCGCCAATCTCGATATCTGGTATGCCGGCCGCAAGAACGAAGGCATCAACCCGATCGGCCTCTTCCCCAAGACCTATGACCACGCGGAGGCCGTCGATACGGCAACCGTGAAAGTCTTCTTCAAGAAGCCGACGCTCGGCTTCATCCCGACGCTCGGCTATCACGGCTCGATCCTGATCTCGCCGAAAAGCATCGCGCAGCCGGCCTCGGAACAGGCGGACCTGAGCAAAACCGCCGGCAGCGGCCCTTACGTGGTCGAGAGCTGGAAGGAAGGCGACCACGTCACGCTGGTAAAGCGCAAGGACTATAACTGGGGGCCGGCGGCTGTCGGCCATACCGGCCCGGCCTTCCTCGATACGATCACCTACAAGCTGGTCTCGGAACCATCACTGCGCGTGGCATCTGTCCAGTCGGGACAGGCGGATGTCGCCTATAACGCCTCGCCCCAGGAACTGAAGTCCCTCAAGGAGGAGGGGTTTACCGTCGCGACCCCGCGCTATCTCGGCTTCGTCAACGGCTGGGCAGTCAACACCAAGCTTCCTCCCTATGACGACGTGAAGGTGCGCCAGGCACTACAGGCCGGCATCAACCGCCAGGAAATCATCGACACGGTCTATACGCCGGACTGGCATCTCGCGACGTCCTTCATCCAGAGCAACGTGCCCGGCGCCACCGACCAGAGCGCACTCCTGGCCTATGATCCGGCGAAAGCCGAAAAACTGCTCGACGAGGCGGGCTGGACGAAGGGCGCAAACGGCATCCGCGCCAAGGACGGCAAGCAACTCACCTTGACGCTGCACTCCAACCCCTATCTGGCGACGTCCAAGTCGGTCGACGAACTCATCGCCCAGCAGCTCGGCAAGCTCGGCTGGAAGGTCGATATCCGCGCCTATGACGTCGTCACCTACGGCGAAAAGGTGAAATATGGCGGCCCCGCCATCCCGACCTATGAAGTGACGCGCAGCTTCATCGACGCGGGCACCGTCGCCGGCATTCTGACCAACGCCAATAATGGCGAGAACTGGTTTGCCCTTGATGATCGCGACACGGTGCTGAACGGTCTGCGCGACAAGATCGCCGGCGCGGCCTCCGCCGAAGAACGCAATCCCCTTCTTGACGAACTGCAGCATTACGTTCTCGAACAGGGCTATTTCGTCCCGCGCACGCAGATCGTCCAGCGCATCTACGTGCAATCGCCGACGCTGAAGGGCGAGGTCTATAACGGCGTCGCCTATGCCAGCTACTACACGGCCTTTATCGCCGACTGAGCCCGTTCCAGAAATCTGATGTGAGAGGGCCTTCCGCGTGAGCAATGCCTATCTGACCTATGCAGCAAAGCGGCTCGGCCAGGCGGTCGTGGTCATACTGCTGGCCTATATCTTTACCTTCGTGGTCGTCAGCATTCTGCCTGGCGACCCGGTCACCAGCGTCCTGCGCAATCCGCAGAACGGCTTCACCGAAGAGGAAATCGCCGAGATCATCGCGGCACAGGGTCTGGACAAGCCGATCATCGTCCAGCTCTGGAACGCGCTTTCCGGCTTCCTCACCGGCGATCTCGGCATGTCGATGCGATCCAACCGGCCAGTGTCGACGTTGATCGCCGAGGTGCTGCCCTCGACGCTCATCCTCGCATCGGCAGGCCTTGCGGTGGCGCTGGTCCTGGCGATGCTCGTCGCCTATGGCACGCGCTTCGTGCCGAAGAAATACGGACAGGGTCTTTTGCGCGGCTTTCCCTCGCTCTTCCTGTCGGTACCGAATTTCGTCATCGGCCTCATGCTGATCCATATCTTCGGTTTCCAGCTCGGCCTGTTCCGCGTCATTAACCCCGACAGCTTCTGGGCCACCCTGTTTGCGGCAATCGCGCTCGGCATTCCCGTGTCGGCGCAGATCGCGGAGGTGTTGATCGCCAATCTCGACAGGGAGGCGGAGCAGGAATATGCAGCCGTCGCCCGCAGCCGCGGCATCGGGCAGGCCCGGCTTTTCGCCACTCATCTCCTGAAACCCGCTTCGCTTCCCGTCGTCACCGTCGTGGCGCTCACGATCGGCGAACTTCTTGGCGGCTCCCTGATCACCGAAACGGTGTTCGGACGCACCGGCATCGGCAGCCTCGTGCAGCGGTCGGTCAGCACCCAGGACCTGCCGGTGCTGCAGGCTGTCGTTTCGCTCGGGGCCGTCGTCTTCGTGCTCGTCAACCTGATCGCCGACCTCCTCTACCCGCTGCTCGACCCGCGCGTAAAAATCATCGGCGGCCGAAAGCGCAGTCCGACCACGGCCGACGAAACGGCCATCGGTGCAACCAAGGCGGTGACGCCATGAGCTTCGTTTCCAACGCAAGGTCTCGCAGCCTAGGTTCCGGCGGCCTGCTCGCAGGCTTTCATGTGCCGGCCACCGTCGCGCTCTCCCTGCTGATCGTGGCGATCGTGCTCGCATGGTCGGTTCTGCCGGGCCTGTTCACCAGCTACAGCCCTGTTGTCGGCGTGCCGGCCGACAAGCTCCTTGGCCCCAGCGCCCTACACTGGTTTGGCACCGATCACCTCGGCCGCGACGTTTATGCCCGGGTCGTCTACGGCACCGCCTCCTCGGTATCGAGCGCGCTCATTGCCGTGGTCATCGGCGTGGTCGTCGGCGGCCTGATCGGCCTGATATCCGGCTTCCTCGGCGGCTGGGTGGACGTCGTCTTCGCCCGGCTTGTGGATGTCCTCCTGGCGATCCCGAAATTCCTGCTCGCCGTCATCGTCGTCACCGCGATCGGTTTCGAGACGATCAACGCAGCCATTGCCACCGGCGTTTCGGCGGTCGCGATCTTCGCCCGCGTGACCCGCGCCGAGGTCATCAAGACGCGGCAGGCGACATTCGTCGAGGCGGCGTATCTGTCGGGCGGTTCGCGCTGGTTCATCCTCTGGCGCCACGTCCTGCCCAATGCCTCGCGCTCGGTTCTGCCGCTCGCGGTCCTGCAGTTCGGTGAGTCGATCCTGGTGATCGCCAGCCTCGCCTTCCTCGGCTACGGCGACCCGCCGCCGGCCTCCGACTGGGGTCTGCTGATCTCGATCGGCAAGGATTACCTCAAATGGCCATGGCTCGTTTACGCCCCGGCCTTCGTCACCATCTTAACCGTCCTCTCCGTGAACAGGATCAGCCGATGGCTTCGCAAGACAGACTGACGCCCACTCTCCTTCACCCGACAACTACCGCCCCGCTTCTCAAGGTCCGCAACCTTTCGGTTTCCTATGACCGACAGGAGGTCGTACACGATGTCGGCTTTGAACTGGGACGCGGCAAGAGCCTCGCGCTGATCGGCGAATCCGGTTCCGGCAAGTCCACCATTGCCCGCGCCCTGTTGAGGCTCCTGCCAGGTGGTGCTGCGGCTTCCGGACATGTCGAATTCGGTGGGCAGGATGTGCTGGCATTGCCGGAACGGCGGTTCCGCCCCCTGCGCGGTCGGGCGATAGGCTTCGTCCCGCAGGATCCAGGCAATGCGCTGAACCCGGTGCGCAAGATCGGGGTGCAAGCAATGGAGGCGGCCGCACTGACCGGCGAGACGGATGCTGCCATCCGCAAGGCACTCATTCTGGAAACCTTTGCGCAGGTCGGCCTCGACAACCCGCAACGGGTCTATGATTCCTATCCGCATCAGCTGTCCGGCGGCATGCTGCAGCGCGTGCTGATCGGCCTTGCGGTCCTGCCGCGCCCGGCCCTTCTGGTGGCCGACGAACCAACCTCGGCACTCGACGTCACCATCCAGAAGCGCATTCTCGATCTCTTGTCCCGCCTGCAACAGGATCTGGATATCAGCCTGCTTCTCATCACCCATGATCTCGCGATCGCGGCCGAGCGAACCGATGGTCTGGTCGTCTTGAAGAACGGCTCCGTGCAGGAGGCCGGGCGGACATCGGCCGTCTTTTCATCACCGGCTTCCGCCTATGCACGCAAACTGCATGCCGATGTCCCGGCCCTCAATCCCGATCGTTATGTGAAGCTGCGAGATCCGAGCCTGCACCGGCACGAAGGCGGGCAAGCCCCAAAAATCGAGGTCAGCGCCGTCACCAAGACATTCGCGGTCGATGGCAAGGTTCTGACGGCCGTGGACAACGTCTCCTTCACCGTTCCCGCCGGCACCACCCACGCCCTGGTCGGCGAATCCGGCTCGGGCAAGACGACAACGATCCGGCTACTGCTCGGCTTGGACGAGCCGGACAGTGGAAAGATCTCGGTTGCAGGCGAACGGGTTTCCGGGCGCTCGCAGCAATCCCTGCGCTCGGTCTGGCGACACCTTCAACTGGTCTACCAGAATCCGTTCACCTCGCTGGATCCGACCTGGACCGTCGAACGCTTGGTGCGCGAACCGGTCGACCGCTTCAGGATCGGGACACCTCTGGAAAGGTCTGAACAGGTGCGCGAGGCGCTGGCCAATGTAGGTCTGGGCGAACACCTTTTGACCCGCAAACCGGGAGCCCTATCGGGCGGGCAGCGGCAGCGCGTGGCGATCGCCCGCTCTCTGGTGCTGAAGCCGGATGTGATCGTGCTCGACGAACCGACATCCGCCCTCGATGTCAGCGTGCAGGCGGATATCGTCGAGGTTCTGCTGACGCTGCAGGCAAGGCTCGGCCTCACCTATATCTTCGTGTCCCATGACCTGGCGCTGGTTCGCCAGCTTGCACATACCGTTTCCGTGATGAGGCGGGGCAGCGTCGTCGAGCAGGGAAGTGTGGCGGATATCTTCGAGAATCCGCAGCACGCCTACACCGCCTCTCTGCTGGAATCGATCCCGTCAGGCATCTCCGCAACGCGGCCGCTGGTTCAGCCGAAACAGCGACGTGTTGCAAGACAGGAGCAGATCGCATGACCATCGCTCTCTCCTCCGGCACCCTGCCCGCATCATTCCGCCCGAAACAGCGACTGGGCTTCAACACCCGTGTGTCATTCAATGACGACGCCGGACCGGCGCAGGGCCTGCGCGACGGCATCGAACTGTTCAAACAGGCCGAGCGCCTGGGCTACCAGTCGGGCTGGGCCTATCAGCGGCACTTCGACCACTACCTATCCTCGCCGCTCCCATTCTTCGCAGCAGTCGGCCAGCACACGAGCCGCATTACGCTCGGCTCGGCGGTCATACCGATGCGCTACCAGGACCCGATCCTGCTCGCCGAAGCGGCAGGCACGACCGATCTCCTGATCGACGGGCGACTGGAACTCGCCATCTCGACCGGCGCCAATGCAGCCTTCGACGCCGTATTCGGCGCTGTCGATACGGATGCCCGAACCGAGGCAAAGCGGCGGCAGGCGCGATTTCTCTCGGCGATTTCCGGCGAGGTTCTCCACACGGTCACCGAGCCCGGCCAGGGCGCGCCGCAAGGAGCGGAGCTGCGGGTCACGCCGCACAGTCCGACATTGCGATCGCGAATACGGCAGGGTTCAGCCAGCCTGAATTCCGCCGTGCAGGCCGCCGAGCTCGGTATCGGTCTCATCAGCGGCACGGTGCTGCACGATCATGATGAAGGCGAGACCTTCGGCGCCTATCAGGCCCGCATCATCGATGCCTATCGCAGCAACTGGAACAGGATATGGGGGACGGAGGCGCCGCCGGTCGCCGTCGCCGCGTCCATCCTGGTCGGCACAACGACGGAACTGCGCGACAGATATGCGGCCTATGATCTCGAGCGTCGCACGAAGGGCATCGCCGCATCGCGTCCCAAGGGCGCGCTGGCGCCTCCTCGCCAGCCGGAAGGCGCACAGATTTCACCGGTATTCCAGGGAACGCCGGATCAGGTCATCGAAGCGGTGTTCAACGATCCGGGCCTCGCGGCCGCAGACGAGATCGTTCTCTTCCTACCGCCGGCCTTCGGGCTTGCCGAAAACATCCGGCTCCTCGCCGATCTCGCACAGACGGTCGCACCCGCATTCGGCTGGTCACCCACATCCGGCTCATAACCTGCCTGTAACGCCGCCCATGCAATCACGATGGTCGACACGCCTAAATCAAGCATCGCGACAGAGAATATTTTCTACATAATCGATAGAAAAAGAACGGTCTGTCTTCCTCATCACCTGCACCCTGCATAACCTTTCGACACTGGTCGGCAATTTCAAGGAGCTCCCATGACCGCGGAATTTATCAGCGTTAGCTTTCCCAACGCGTCGAATGACCTGAACCCCATTCCGGATGCGCCTGTCGACCCCCTGTTTCTGGAGCGCTATGCCCGATCTCTTGACGATTACGGCTTCAACTACACGCTCATCCCCTATTCCTCCTCGTCCTTCGATCCTTTCACGCTCGGCGCGACGGTTCTCGCCCATACGAAGCACATCAAGATCATCGTGGCGCTGAGGCCGAACACCGTCTACCCGACGGTCGCCGCAAAATCGCTCGCCACCCTCGATCAGCTGAGCGGCGGTCGCGTGGTCGTTCACTTCATCGCCGGCGGCAGTGACGAGGAGCAGGCCCGTGAGGGTGACTTCCTCAACAAGGAGGAGCGTTACGAGCGCCAGGAGGAATATATCCGCATCCTGCGCCTCGCCTGGACGTCGAAGGAGCCATTCGATTTCGACGGGAAATATTACCAGTTCAAGCAGTTCCGCAGCGCTGTGCGTCCGACAAACGGGCTCATCCCGATTTCGCTCGGCGGGTCGTCGGATGCCGCCTACCGGATCGGCGGCTCGCTCTGCGATATCTTCGGCCTGTGGGGTGAACCGTTGGCGGAAACCAAGCAGCAGATCGACCGCGTCTATGCGGAGGCCGAAAAGGCCGGCCGAACGGACCGCCCGCGCATCTGGGTGACCTTCCGTCCGATCGTCGCCGAAACCGACGATCTGGCCTGGCAGAAGGCACACAAGGTGCTCGATCAGCTGAATGCCAACCGCCAGAAGGGGCTCGCGCGCGCACCGATCAATGCCGCGCCGCCGGCCAATGTCGGCTCACAGCGCCTGCTCGATATCGCCAAACGCGGCGACGTGCATGATCGCGCCCTCTGGTATCCGACGGTCACCGCCACCAATGCCAGCGGCGCCACGACCGCGCTCGTCGGTTCGCCGCGCACCATCGCCGATTCCATTCTCGACTATATCGATCTCGGCGCCGACCTGATCTCCATCCGCGGCTACGACAATTACAACGATGCGGTCGATTACGGCCGTTACATCCTGCCGCTCGTCCGCGAAGGGCTTCGCGATCGGGAAGAGGCGAAGCGAAAGACCGCAGCCTGATCGTGCGTGAGGTCCGGGCCTACCGGACCTCGTTTTGTCCCGGCAGAGCCGGACCCGGCCACCTTTCTCTCTCGACAGCCAGAAAGCATCGAACCGCATGTCCTACGATCCAACCGCCCTCGACGCCGCCGCGCGCGCGCTCGCAGACGCCGCACCGGAGGCGGATCAGACCGGTCAGTTTCCCTGGGCCGGTATCAATGCCGTTCATCAGGCCGGCCTCTTGGAGAGCACCGTGGCAACCCGCTATGACGGCAGCGGCGGCACGCTTGCCGATGCGGCCCACATCCTTTCCGCGCTGGGACGTGGGGACCCATCGGTAGCGCTCATCAGTGCCATGACGATCTTCAATCATCTCGGCCAGGCGACGAAGAACCACTGGCCGGAAGACCTTTACCGGCGTCTGCTCGGAGAAGCGAAGCAACGTCCCCTCTTGCTCAACGCTGCGCGAGTAGAACCTGAACTCGGCTCGCCGGCCCGTGGCGGCCTGCCGGCTACCCGCGCACGTCGCACCGCAAAGGGCTGGTCGATCACCGGCCGCAAACGTTTCGTCACCGGCGCACACGGGTTGACGCATTTCCTCGTATGGGCGCATACGGACGAAACCCCGGCACGGGTTGGAACCTTCGTCGTTGCCAACGGCCTGCCGGGCATTAGGATCATCGAGAACTGGAAGAGCCTCGGCATGCGGGCGACAGGCTCGCATGACGTCGAATATACCGATGTCGAGATACCGGCGGAAAACGTGCTCGACCTCGTCGATCCGTCTGTCGCCCAGCAAGACAACCGCGCGCACGCGGCGATCAACCTGGCTCTGACAGCGCTCTATCTCGGAGCCGCCGAGGCTGCGCAGGAAACCTTCATCCGCTTCGCGCATGAGCGCGTGCCGGCCAATCTCGGCCATCCGATCGCCCGTACGGAACGCTTCGTCACGCTTTCGGGCGAGATCGACCTGCTGGTTTCCGGCGCTCGACAGCTTATTTTCGGGGCACTGGAGCGCAACACCGGCGATGCGGAGCCGCTGATACGGGCGCGCCTGCTTGCCGGTCGCCAGATCCGCGAGGCCGTCGAGATCGCCGTACGCGGCATCGGCAATCCCGGCCTCAATGCCGATCTCGGCCTCGAGCGGCATTTCCGCGATGTCCAGTCCGTCCTGGTGCACGCGCCGCAGGAGGACACGTCGATCTCGATCCTGGGTCGTGCCGCCTTCAACCGGTCGGAGCGTTCCCAGAATGCCCCTTCTCCGGACTATCCGGCAGCCATTTCCATATTGAAGACAGCCTGACTGAGGCAAGGGCACCCTCAATCGGGACCTGCCGCTGAACCTACACTGAAAGGGAACTGAATGAGCAACAACCTGATCGTCGGCTTCTCCGGCAATATCGCCCGCCCGTCGAGCACAAGGCGTTTCGTCGAAACCGTGACTGAAACGCTGGCCAGGCAATCCGGCCTGGAGCACGCGGTCTTCGACGTCGAGGACCTCGGCACTTCGCTGGCGGCAGCAAGATCCGTCGCCGATCTCAACCCGGCAGCGCGCAGGGTGATCCGCACGATCATCGAGGCCGAAGCCCTGGTGATCGGGTCACCGACCTACAAGGGCAGCTATACCGGCCTTTTCAAACATGTCATCGATCTGCTCGATCCATCCGACCTGCGCGGCAAGCCGATCATCCTGACGGCAACCGGCGGCGGGGATCGCCATTCGCTTGTCGTAGAGCACCAGCTGCGCCCGCTTTTCGCGTTCTTCGAAGCCTTTGTGACCCCGACCGCGATCTATGCCTCGGGCCGTGACTTCGTCGAGGGAGCCCCCTCCCCCGTCATCCTCGGTCGCGTGAACCAGGCTCTGGCGGAAGCCTCGCTGCTTATCAGCGCGCGCTCCATCTCCTCGGCGATCGCAGCGGAGTAAACCGCAGCCTTCAACCGGCGCTGGACACCCGACACCGACGGTGCCCTCGACAAGACCGGCTCCCGGGCAACCTGGGCCGGCAAATACCCGGCAAGTAGATTATTCGGCGTTTCGCCGAAGCAAAGCGATTTTGCTCTCATTTCGCGCACCAGAATAGAACGCGACCATGTTGATAGATTTGGTCGCGATACTTAGCCTTTTGCAACAGGTTGGGCCACGCCTTGGCGAGGATACGCCGTTCACAATGTCATTGCGGGGAAGCATGCGCTTCATCGCGTTCACCTAAATTATTCGCCGGATGGGATACTCATGAGCGCACGTGGTCCTTCGACGCTTGGCGTCAATTTCAATCGCAGCAAGGCAATGGGAGCCGCATTCGGCATCGCCGCAATGCTGATAGCCGGACAGGCCGCCGCCGAAGGCAAGATCAGGATCGCGCAGCAGTTCGGCATCTCCTACCTGATCCTCGACGTCATCCGCGACCAGAAGCTTATTGAGAAACACGGCAAGGAAGCCGGTGTCGATATCGAGGTCGACTGGGCGAGCATTTCCGGCGCGACGGCCATGAACGAGGCGCTTCTCGCCAACAATCTCGACATCGTTTCGGCAGGCGTGCCCCCGGCATTGACGATGTGGGATCGGACCGGAGGTGACGTCAAGCTGGTCGCGGCCCTCGGCTCCCTGCCGAACTATCTCATCACCACCAATCCGGACGTCAAGACGCTGAAGGATTTCAGCGACAAGGACCGTATCGCAGTGCCGGCGGCCGGCGTCGGCTTCCAGTCACGCACGCTGCAGATCGAGGCGGCTAAGCTCTTCGGCCAGGAGAATTTCCAGAAGCTCGACCAGATCTCCATCAGCCTGCCGCATCCGGACGCGACCGCGGCGCTGATCTCGGGGGCGACCGAGGTCAACTCGCACTTTTCCTCGGCGCCATTCTATTACCAGGCACTGCAGGGCAACAAGGCAGTACACAAGGTGATCAGCTCCTACGACATCCTCGGCGGGCCGGCGACCTTCAACGTCCTCTACACCACCACGGCCTTCCATGACGAAAACCCGAAGACCTATGCGGCCTTCTACGCCGCCTTGGGCGAGGCGGCGAAATGGATCAATGCCAACAAGGAAAAGGCGGCGGAAACCTTCATCCGCCAGCAGGGCTCGAAGCTTTCGCCCGAACTCGTCCTCGAAATCATCAACGATCCCGAGAACGATTTCACCATCGTTCCGCAAAATACCTTCGTCTATGCCACCGAGCTGCACAAGCTTGGCGTCCTGAAGACCGAGGCCGGCTCCTGGAAGGATTACTTCTTCCAGGAAGCCCATGGCGAGAACGGCGGCTGAGGCCATCCCTCACAACCTTCACGACCCGGGACCGGCCTGCTGATGCAGCCGGTCCCGGGTTTGCAATTTGAATGGAACCGAGAATGGACGCCATGACCTCGCCTCTGCGGGAGAATGCAGCACCGCCTACCCCGCCTCTCCTTGCCGTTGAAGGTGTGACGCTGGAATATCACGCTCCGGGACGGGTGGTGCGCGCCACGCAGAATGTCAGCTTCGACGTCTGGGAAGCCGATCGGTTCATCCTGCTCGGTGCGTCCGGCTGCGGCAAGTCCACACTGCTGAAGGCGGTTGGCGGCTTCATTCCTCCGCGCGAGGGCCGGATCCTGCTCGATGGACAGCCGATACATGGCCCAGGCCCCGATCGCGTCGTCGTCTTTCAGGAATTCGATCAGCTGCCGCCGTGGAAGACCGTTCGCGAGAACGTCGCCTTTCCGCTGCGCGTCTCCGGCCGCCTGAGCCGGAAAGAGGCCGACGAGCGCGCCGATCACTATATCGAGAAAGTTGGCCTGACCCGTTTTGCCGATGCCTATCCGAATACGCTCTCCGGCGGCATGAAGCAGCGCGTCGCGATCGCCCGGGCGCTCGCCATGGAGCCGCGTGTGCTGCTGATGGACGAGCCCTTTGCCGCATTGGACGCCCTGACGCGGCGCAAGATGCAGGAAGAGCTTCTGGCGCTCTGGGAAGAAGTACGTTTCACCCTGCTGTTTGTGACCCATTCGATCGAGGAGGCCCTGGTGGTCGGCAATCGCATCGCGCTTCTGTCACCCCATCCGGGGCGCATGCGTGCGGAGATCAACAGCCACGAGTGGGATCTGAAAAGCGGCGGGAGTCCGCAATTCCAGGCGGCCGCCAGCCGCATTCACCGGCTCCTGTTCGAAGAAGCCGAAGCAACGGATGGAGCCGGCGATGAGTGAAGCTTTGCGCAACCGCCTTGAGCCAGAGACGCGGCCGGAACCACCTGTCCGACCGGAATACGAGCGGCCGCTCGAACCGCTTGCCGACGCGACAAGCGACCAAGCCCTGCCGCTGCATCAGCGCCTCTGGCAACGCGCATGGCTGCGCAAGACGCTGATCCTCATCTGTCTTGCCTTGCTGTGGGAAATCACCGCGAGGCTCAAGGCAAACCCGCTGCTCCTCCCGCCCTTCTCCGCAGCGATCAAGGCGCTGGTCGAGGATGCACTCAGCGGCGTGATTCCGGCGCGTACCCTGAACTCGCTGGACGTCCTGATAAAGGGCTATGCGGCAGGTGTCGTACTCGCCTTCGTGCTGACATCCGTCGCGGTTTCGACCCAGATAGGGCGCGACCTTTTGTCGACGCTGACATCCATGCTCAATCCCCTGCCGCCGATCGCGCTTCTGCCGCTCGCTCTGCTGTGGTTCGGGCTGGGTCAGGCAAGCCTCGTCTTCGTGCTGATCCATTCGGTTCTCTGGCCGCTGGCGCTCAACATGTATACCGGCTTTACCGGCGTGCCGGAAACCTTGCGCATGGCCGGCCGCAATTACGGCTTGCGAGGGTTGCGCTATGTTCTGCTGATCCTTGTTCCGGCAGCGCTGCCCTCGATCATTGCGGGCCTCAGGATCGGCTGGGCTTTTGCCTGGAGAACCCTGATCGCCGCCGAGTTGGTCTTCGGTGCCTCCTCCGGCCGGGGCGGGCTTGGCTGGTACATCTTCCAGAACCGCAATGAGCTCTACACCGACCGGGTCTTCGCCGGCCTCATCATGGTCATCCTGTTCGGACTTCTGGTCGAGAATGTCCTGTTCCGCGAACTTGAGAAGCGGACGGTGGCAAAATGGGGAATGACGCGTTAACGCCGGGATAATCAGCATGACAGCAGAACGGAAATATGTGGTCGGCATTACCGATCACATGATCGGCGAACCCGATCTGGAAGCGGACGTGCTCGGCAGCGATGTCGAGATCGATTTCTTCGCCAGTACCGACGAGACGTCCTTTACGCCCGACCGTCTGGCAAGGCTTGATGCACTAATGGTCTGGGGCGCACGGCTGGGACCGAAGAGCATCGCTCATCTTGCCCGCTGCAAGGGTGTGGTACGTTATGGCGTCGGCTACGAGAAGATCGATCTCGCGGCCCTCGCTGCCGCCGGCATTCCCTTTGCCAACAACCCGGATTACGGCACCGAGGAAGTTGCCGATCATGCGCTGGCAATGATCCTCTCCTTGCATCGGCGGCTCTGGGAACACGATGCCCGCGCCCGCGGATATGCATCCGGCTGGCAGGTCCACAGCCTCAAGCCGCTTTCCCGTTCAAACAAGGCGACGGTGGGTGTGGTCGGTGTCGGCAGGATCGGCACGGCCGTGGTCAACCGGCTGAAACCCTTCGGCTTCCGCATCCTCGGTTATGATCCGGGCCAGCCGCCGGGCCACGAAAAAGCGATCGGCTACGAGCGGACGGAGCGGCTGGAAGACCTTCTTGCCCAGTCGGATGTCGTCACACTCCATTGTCCGGCGACGCAGGAGACACGCGGGCTTCTCGATGCGGACGGCCTTTCCCGCCTGAAGCCGGGAGCCATCGTCGTCAACACCGCCCGAGGCGAGCTGATCGACGATCTCGATGCGCTCGAAACCGCGTTGCGCAGCGGCCATCTGGCGGCTGCCGCAATCGACACATTGGTCAAGGAACCTCCCGGCGATCACCCCCTGCTGACGGCATGGCGCAATCGCGAAGACTGGCTTGCCGGGCGGTTGGTGATCACCCCGCACAATGCCTTCTATTCCGATCACGCGGCAGTCGAGATGCGGCGCAATGCGGCGAAGACGGTAAGATTGCTGCTCGACGAGGGCAAGCTTCGAAATCAGGTCACGGACAGATCATGAGCAGCCAATCCGAATTTCTCTGGTACATCCCCAACGACGTCAAATCCGGCCACCGTGGCGACGCGGTCGATCCGAGCCACAACAGTCTGGATACACTAACGACCCAGGCAAAGGCCATGGAAGACCATGGCTGGAAAGGCGCCCTGTTCGGCACCGGCTGGGGCAGGCCGGACACGTTTACCGTCGCGACCGCGCTTGTTGCCCGCACCACGACGTTCGAACCGCTGATCGCAGTCCGGCCCGGCTACTGGAAGCCGGCGAATTTTGCCTCCGCCGCCGCAACGCTCGATCACCTGAGCGGTGGGCGGGTGCGCGTCAATGTCGTGTCGGGGCCGGATGCTCTCGCGGCCTATGGCGACAAGGAAGGCGACCAAGCCCAGCGCTATGCACGCACCAAGGAATTCATGCGGCTGACCCGCAGGCTGTGGACGGAGGAAGACGTTACCTTCCGCGGCCAGTATTTCGAGGTCGCGGGTTCCACGGTAGTGCCGCGACTGGAACCGGTCGGCGATCGTCGCCATCCCAAGCTCTATTTCGGCGGCGCCTCGCCGGCGGCAGAGCAGGTAGCCGCCACCGAAGCCGACGTGCAGCTCTTCTGGGGCGAGCCGCTCGATGGCGTGCGGGAGCGGATCGAACGGCTGAAGACGCTGAGCAAGACACTCGATCGGGACCTGCCGCCGCTGGAATTCGGGCTGAGGATCACCACGCTTGTTCGCGACACGACGGAACAGGCCTGGGCGGATGCGGAGGCGAAGGTCGCAAGAATGGCGGAAGGTTCGGCTGGAAGCTGGCAGGATCACCGCCATGGGGTGGCCGTCGGCCAGCAGCGGCTGTTCGAACTAGCCGGCAAGGGTGACGTCCTGGATGACAATCTCTACACCGCGCCGGGTAAGTTTGGCGGCGGCGGTGCCGGCACGACCTGGCTGGTCGGCTCGGCGGAGGATGTCGCGCGCTCGCTGCGCAAATATCAGGCGCTCGGCATCAGCCATTTCGTGCTCTCCGACACGCCTTATCTGACGGAGATAAAAAGGCAGGGCAACCAGTTGCTCCCGCTTTTGGCCAAGGACAACAACTGAAAACAGCCCGCGGCCGATAAACCTCTGCCGCGGGTCAAGGCAGAAAAAAACGCTCATGGTCCGGCGCTTTTTGAAGCTTTGTTTCTTCTCCAGGCCGCCGCGGCATGGCTGAATGTCGCGTTCATGCGAGGAGGGTGGGATGAGCAAGGTGATCAGCTTGGCGCAAAAACTCAAAGCCGTAGCCTCGTACATAAGAACGGAGGATGAGGCGGTCGATGCCGCTAAGGCGCTGGCGGAGTTGATCCGCGCCGGCTCGAGCCTTCGCGACAGGCAGCGTATTCTGCCCTATCGCGAGATGGAACTGACGGCACAATCCGGAATCCTGGGCGTGACGGTTCCCGCCGAATATGGCGGCGCCGACATCTCCAATCCCTTTCTTGCCGAAGTCGTTGCGATCCTGTCGGAGGCCGATAGCTCCATCGGCCAGATCCCGCAGAACCATTTCTACATTCTCGAAGTGTTGCGGCTCGCCGCCACCGAGGAGCAGAAGCGTTATTTCTTCCCGAGGGCGCTGGCGGGCGATCACTTCGCCAACGCGCTTGCCGAAAAGAACCCCGGAGCCGCCGGGGTGATCAACACGAGACTGATCCCGGATGGACCCGGCTACCGCATTTCCGGCCAGAAATATTACTCCACGGGCACCCTGTTTGCCGACTGGATTGCGGTATTCGCGCAGGATCCACAGGATCGCATCGTGATGGCACTCGTCCCCCGCGACACGGACGGGCTGACGATTACCGATGATTGGGCTGGCTTCGGCCAGCGAACGACAGCTAGCGGGACGGTGGCAATAGACAATATCTACGTGGCTGCCGACTGCGTCATCGATCACTATAAGGCTTTCGAGCAACCGGCCCCTCTCGGCTCGCTCGGCCAATTACTTCATGCCGCCGTCGATCTCGGGATAGCTCGCGCGGCCTTCGCCGACATGGTCGACTTCGTCAAAACCCGGTCACGAGGAAATCGCAATCTCGGTATCGAGATTGCAGGCGATGATCCGCTGCTGATCGCAAGGACCGGATCGATCGCCGTCAGGATCGAGGCGGCAGCATCGGTCATCGAGCGCGCAGGGCGAACGATCGATGTGGCGCAGGTATCGCCCTCGCCTGAAGCCGCAACCGAGGCATCGCTTGCGGTCGCGGCCGCAAAGATCCTGACCACCGAAGCCGCACTGGAGGCGACAAATGCGCTCTTCGAGCTTGCAGGTACATCTTCGACCGATGAGGCGCTCAATCTCGACCGCCACTGGCGCAATGCGCGCACCCATACGGTCCATGATCCGGTCCGCTGGAAACACCATGCCATCGGTGATTTCCACCTTAACGGCAGGCTTCCCTCGCCGAACGGTCAGTTCTGATCAGAGTATCTGCTCTCCGACGGATGGGGCCGAACGTTTCGCCACCATCTGCTCAAGCGTCATGTTGTCGAGTACCGCGGAAATGGCATCCCTTACTTCCGTCATGGAATGACGCACCTGACAGTCTTCCGGGTCGTCGCAGTCATCGCAGGCTTCGAACGCCGTCTTGCTGGCACAACGGATCGGAGCAAGCGGTCCGTCGAGTATCCTGACAGCCTGGCCAATGGAGATTTGCGATGCCGGCTTGGCAAGCGCATAGCCGCCGCCTGGTCCCTTTTTTGACCGCAGGATACCGCCCTTGCGCAGCTCCAGAAGGATCGCATCGAGAAATTTCTTGGAAATATTGTTCTGTTCGGCGATTTCGCTGACAAACGCCGTCTTGCCGGGTTCAATCTGTGCCAGATGGACGAGCGCCTTCAGCCCGTATTTCCCTTTTTTCGTCAGCATCGATATTCGCAAGTCCAAGCGTTTGCAGCCAGCAGAATTGCCGGCCCCGAAAGCGATACAGCAGCGGCCTTGAACCTTCAACACTGCCACCGAACGAACACTGCGCGGCCTCCCTGGCGATAATCGCTGGTTCGCTGCTACTGGCACTGCGAACTGCGGGCGCTCGAAACCTGATCAGGGCGTGCCCGTGTGACGGGATGCCGGCAGTGAGGCCGGCATCAGCCCTGGCTTCAGGTCCGATGCGGAGTGCCCATCAGCTGGAAAACGATTTCCGCCAAGCACCAAGCGCTCGAAGAGGCCGTATCCCTCCCTCCAACGCCCGAAGCCGCTGTCGACATTGATGTGTCCGGCAAATCCTATGACCGAGAGCTCGCTGCCCCAGGCGCGTGCATGGCGATCGAGCTGGTTCGGGCTCATATAGGGGTCGTTGAGGCTTCCGATGACGAGGCTTGGAAACGGCAGGCGATCGAGTGGCTCGCTTCCGAACCTGATCATGCACGGGTGCAGATCGACCGCAGTATCCAGTGAACATGGTGCGACCAGTAACGCGCCGCGAATGCGTTTGGAAAGCGCTCTCTTCGCATAGCTCGCCGCCAGCAGGCAGCCGAGGCTGTGCGCAACGAGAAAGGCGCCATCGGTTCTCGACAGCGCCTCGTCCAGGTTGGCCTGCCAGTGCTCGATCGCAGGACAGGCCCAGTCCTCCTGTTCCACCACCACCGCGTTTGCGTGATCCCTGGCCCAGTAGCGTTGCCAATGGTTGTCCGATGAACCGTTCAAGCCGGGAATGAGGAGCGTCGCGGCCATGTATTATCTCCTTTAGTGTTATCCGGAAACTAGGCCCGCGACGGAACGCGGTCGGCGAATGACCGACTAAATTCCATTATTTCAGTAGATTTCTATTCTTGCCTCTCCCGGCGGCTGGTTAGTCGGATGATTGCGATCCGCGGTATGTTGATTTGCACTGAATAGCACCAAGATTTGTAGACGCCTTCTTTCCTAATTTTGAGGCAGGAAGAGCATCATGAGCAAATCGAATTTCAGCGAAGAGTTTAAGCGTGACGCTGTTCGCCAGATCACGGAGCGACGTTATCCGATTGCGGAGGTTTCGCGGCGCCTCGGCGTGAGCCAGCATTCCCTTTATGAATGGAAGAAGAAGTTCGCGGCGTCTAACGCCCAGGGCAACGATGAGGCCGAGGAGATCAGGCGGCTGAAGAAGGAATTGGCTCGCGTCACCGAGGAGCGAGACATCCTAAAAAAGCGGCCGCGTATTTCGCCAGGGATGCAAAGTGAAGTACGCGTTCATTGCTCTGCATCGCTTACAGTTTTCGGTGCAGACGATGTGCCGCCTGCTGCGGGTTCACCCGAGTGGATTTTACACCTGGCTGAAGAACCCGCAGAGCAGGAGGGGTTCGGCTCCCCCAGGGCGTGCCACTCTCTCTGAAATCGTTGCGTAATTTCGACGTGCGGGGCTGCCCCGCCGCACGGCCTTTCGCGCCGCGTACAATCCGACATCCTTTCAATTTTTGGCTACCGACACATCGTGTCGGCCTGTGTTATAGTCGCTCTGTCAGGTGCAGGATTTAGCAGACACGCAAGGGGCGGCGATGGCGAGCGAAAGTCCCATCAACTCACCGAAGCACCCACGAAAATCGCCGGGCGGGGGCGCGCGGCCGGCGGAGCATGGCAGCGAGCGGCGCCAAATCACGGCGCTCTGCTACGATCTTGTCGGATCGACAAATCTTTTCCATCAACTCGATATCGAGGACTTCCAGGAGCTGATTTCCGCCTTTCAGCAAGCGATGCGGTCGGCGATCGTCGCGCGTTCCGGCGTGATTCGGGTCGAGGCCGGTGACGGCGGTGTTGCCCTTTTCCCGACGGAACTTGGCTCGCGCGATGCCGCGTCGCTGGCGATTCGCGCTGGCTTCGACGTTATCGAGGCCTGCCGGCGCATCGGCCGCGAGGCGCGGCGCAGCGACATGCATGTCCGCGTCGGCATCGCCACCTCCATCGCGCTGGTCCAGGAACCGCGCGAGGAAGTCCCTTCGCAGGAGTCGGTGACGGGGGCGGCGCTCGCCATGGCGACGCGGCTGGAAGCGCTTGCGGCCCCTGACAGCATTCTCGTCTCGGAGGAAACGAAGACCCTCGCTGGACGCGCCTACGCCTTCATCTTCGAGGGCAGCCGGTCGCTAAAGGGATTTGCCGAGCCCGAAAGGGTTTGGCGCGCGCTCGAACATCGTACCGAAGTCACCCGCTTCTACGCCTTCGGACGGCTTGGCGGTTCCTTCATCGGCCGTGCCGCCGAGCTTGAGACAATTGGCCGTTGCTGGCGAGAGGTCTTGGCCGGGAAAGGCCAGATCCTGGCGATCGAAGGCGACGCCGGCATCGGCAAATCACGGCTTTTGCGGGAGATCCGCAAGCTTACCCGCAAGGAGCGATCGAGGGCCTTCCTGTTTCAGTGCGCGCCCGGCGGCGCGCGCTCCACGCTTCACCCGCTCATGCATGGCTTTCCCGGCACGGCGTCCAAGGCGGCTGGCCCCTCACGCCTGACGGCGACAACCGTCGCCGCCACGTTCGCGCACCACGGTATAGAAGAGCCAGACGTCGCCGAACTGTTTTCGTATCTGCTCGGCGCTGCGGGCCGAAACGAGTCCCTCTCCGGCAGCGATCCCAAGGCAATCCGCGACAGGGCGCGGCGGGCAACCATCCATGCGCTGGAGACCGTCAGCGCCCGCGGTCCGCTGATCATGGCGGTCGAGGATATTCACTGGATCGATCCGACGTCGCAAGACCTCCTTGGGGAAATCGCCCGCACAGCTTCACGGCTTCCCATCCTTCTCGTCGTCACCTCGCGCCCTGGCGCCGCGATGGATTGGGCCGACGGTGCCGACGTGGTGCACCTGTCGTTGAAGCCACTCAATCGCGACGAGACGAAGCAGGCGATCGTAGCGACTTGGCCGGCACACAAGCGCACGGCACTTCCGGAACTTCTGGAGGCGACTGAGCGGATTTCCGGCGGCGTTCCGCTGTTCATCGAGGAGATCTGCCAGTGGATCACGGAGATCGCACCTGCGGATGCAGCGAATATTCCTGAGGCAATCGCGCATGACGGCGAGGCCAAGGTCTCTCACACGCACGCGCTTGCCTTCGAAGAGATTCTCGACGAACGGCTCGCGCGCCTCGGACCGGCGCGGGACGTGGCGCGAGCCGCGGCGATCGCCGGCGGCCGTACGACGCTGCCGCTGCTTCACGCGCTTTTGCCGGATCTCGCCAAGCGGTCGCTGGCGAGTGCGGCGGATGTGCTGTGCGAAACCGGCTTTCTGACGCGTGGCCGAACCGGCGGAACCGTGATCTACCGCTTCCGACACGCCCTGATCCAGGAAGCGATCTACAAGGCACTGCTGCGCAAGCAACGGCAGGTTCTGCACCGACGGCTGTTCAACGCCGTCAGCGACGACCGTGGGCTGGCGGAATGGATCGACACCGGCGGGCTCGCCGACCAGGCGGAACGCGCCGGGCTCACGGAGGAGGCAATTCGGCTGTTCATCGCCGCCGGCTCCGAGAGTGCCGGCCGCTCGGCGATGATCGAGGCGCGCCACCATCTGGAGCACGCGCTGGCCCTTTGCGCCGAGATGGACGAAAGCGAGGCGGTCGACGCCTTGCGGCTTTCCGCCTTCACGAGGCTCGGCCCGATCCTCACTGGCCTCGTCGGCGCCAATTCCCCGCCCGCCCGCAAGCTGTACGAAGACGGCGTCGCCATTGCCCGCCGCCAGCCGAAGGAAGACCAGCCAAAGTGGTTTCCGATCTATTGGGGCTGGTGGCTGACCGGGCCCGACTTTCTCGTCATGCACGACCGCGCACTCGAAGTGCAGATGATGATGCTTGGCACCGAAGATCGCGAAATCGCCCTGCAGGTCAAGCATTGCATCTGGGCGATCGACTTCAATCTCGGCTGGCACAAGGAGACGCAGGAGGCGATCACGGCGGCGCTTGCGCTCTACGACGAGCAAACGGCCGAAACCGCGCGAACGCTCTATGGCGGCCACGACGCCAAGGTCTGCGGCCTCGGACAACTCGCTCTGTCGCTCTGGCTGACGGGACAGGGCTCGGCTTCGGACACAGCACTTGCGGACATGGTCGGCCTGGTCGAGCGCATCTGCCATGCTCCGAGTACCGCCCATTCGCTCGACACCGAGGCGGTCTCGGCCTTCTACCGCGACGATTTCGAGCGGCTGGCGGATGTTTCGAGCCGGATGCAGCTCTTTGCCCAGCAACACGAGATGCAGTCGCTCGCTGGCATGTCGCTGCTTTTCGGCGGCTGGGCCAAAGCCCACAGCGACGACCTCCTCGCCGGCCATGAGATGTTCGGCGAGGGATTGGCGCTGCTCAAGGATCTCGGCGCCGTCGCCGACCTGCCGATCTATCTCTACATGCACGCGACCCTGCTCGGCCTTGCCGGCAAATATGAGCAGGCCATCGACGTCGTCACCGACGCCATCCGGCAGGCCAAGGAAACCGGCCATGCCTACTGGCTCGCCGAACTCTACCGCTGCCGGGCCGTGCTGCGCGCTCGGGGAAACGTGGAAACCAATCTTGTCGCCGCCGAACTGCTGACCGCCGTGACCATCGCCGAAAGCCAGGGTGCGATGGCTCTGCTGCAAAGGGCGGGCCGCTCAATCCGGGAGCTGGGCATTGTTATCGGACCCTGACACGGCCGAAGGTCTGACCCCTGCCCCGCCGGCGATCGACGGACGGATTGCCGACTTTCGCGACGAGCTTGCCGCCGGCTTGAGGCAACCGCTCGATACGCCGGCCGACCCCGGCGCCGCCGAGGCATGTTTTCGCAGGCTACTCCCTTTCAGCCGCCGGGCCGGCATCACCCGTCTCGCCGACCTGACCGGGCTCGACCGTCTCGGTCTGCCGGTGGCGCAGGCCATCCAGCCGGCCGCGCTTTCCGAGGTGACCTCGCTTGGCCGCGGCCTCACACTGATGGAGGCGGCGGTCGGGGCGATCATGGAAGGTCTCGAGCGTTATTTCGCCGAGCGCATTCCCTCCTCGGACTGCTTTCTTGCGACCGCCGACGAGCTTCGGATCGACGCGGCCATGCTCGAAAACCTGCTGCTTCCCCACGCCGGCACCGGATGGCGATCGCTGCCAATTCCCTGGACCTTGGCTGTCGATGTCGCGAGCGGAGCGCCGCAGCCGGTGCCGCTCGAACTTGTTCACACCTGCTATACCGATCCTGAGCCACAGGGTGACGGATTGTTCATCCGCACCACCACCGGCCTTGCCTGCCACAGCACAGCGCGCGATGCCTTCGCGCATGGACTGTTCGAATGCATCGAACGCGACGCGATCGCGCGGGCCTTCACCACTCACGGCTTTTTCGATCGTCGCCGCATAGCGACATCGCACATCGGGCCGAAGGTCGAGCATATTCTTTCGGTCACCCGGACGCAGGGCATCGCTTTCGCGCTTTGGCACGCCCCCTCGCCCACCGACCTACCGGTGATCTGGTGCCAGGCGATCGAGGCCGGCGCGTCTGAGCCGACCCTGGCGTTGCCGACGGAGGGCCATTCGGCGGGCTTTACCGTCGAGACAGCCGCGGCGAGCGCGATGCTGGAGGCATTGTCGGCGCGCGCCGGAGCGATTTCCGGCGCGCGCGACGACCAGACGCGCGAACACGATCGCAAGAGCACCGATCCGCTCGTCGCGGACGCCCGCCGCCTGATCCTCGAAGCCACGGCTGCGGGCACGGCAGCGTCGCCCTTCGCCCCAACATGCCTGCGCGACGTCGTCGACCGGGTTGCCGCCTGCGGGCTTGGACCTGTTCTCGCCGTGCCGGTCGGAGCGGACGCCGAAGCAGGTGTGGCCTGCGTGCGAACCATTCTTGCGGGTGCGCAGCCGTTTTCAATTTTGCGTTGAGGGATTGCCCATGACGAATGCCGGCAAGGAAGGTCCAATTCTGGTATTTCTCGGCCCCACGCTGCGTCTCGACGAGGCGCAGGCCGTGCTCGACGCGATCTATCTTCAGCCCGTATCCCAGGGAGACGTCATACTCGCCGCCCATGCCTTCCGGCCACGTGCGATGGTCCTGATCGACGGACAGTTCGAGGACCGCCCCGCCGTCCGCCACAAGGAAATTCTCTGGGCGATGGCACAAGGCATCGTCATGATCGGGGCGGCCAGCATGGGAGCCTTGCGGGCGGCCGAGCTTGCGCCCTATGGCATGATCGGCGTCGGCCTGATCTATAGGTGGTACCGGCGCTGGACGTTGACGGCGGAGGATGCGGTCGCCGTGCAGTCAGGGCCCGCCGAACTCGGCTTTCTGCCGCTCACGGACGCACTGGTCGACCTTCAACGGACGTTTTCGACGCTTGCCCGCCGAAATATGATGACATCCGATGAGCGCGACCAGCTCATCGCATTGGCGCACGGGACGAACTTTCGCGATCGCTCGCTCGCAGCCCTATTGCGGGCTGGGGGATTTTCCAGTGACCGTATTTCGGCATTGCAAAAAGAAATGACCGGGCAAAAGCGCCAGGACGCCCTCCTTGCGTTACGCAAGGCGCCTTCCCTAATAGTAGAGCGGCAGGGCAGCGACGTTGATCGCGCCTGGGTCGCGACCAATACTTTCATGAGAGATTTGGAAGCCTCGCATATTGACATCGACTTGATACGAAATTACTAATTAAACGTGTGGTTGCTCAATCCTTCTTCTTCGAAAGTGATTGTGCCATGGAACCGTATCCGAACAATGTGACGGAACGCGTGAAGCCACGCATCGGAACACGATTCTGGATTTTTCCGCAGCCGCCCTTCGTCCCCGGCTACGAGGAGCCCGATCGCGTCTGGCTCTCGATCCTGCCCGACGAGATCCGTGACGGACCGAGCGACCAGTGGGTGTACGTGGTCGATCCGTTGATCGAAAAACAGCCCTAAGGTCCTGACGATCTGCCGCCGTTCGAAGGCGAGCGGCGACCGGCGGCACGATCTGGCCCGGATCGCAACTTCGACAATATGGACCCGAAATCGCGGGCCTACCTTGGCGTCCACGTCTATGCCTGCGTACGTTTCGTGCTCGACATCTGGCACAGCTATCTCGGTCGTCGCATCCGCTGGTTCTTCGACCCGGCTTTTCGCCGCCTGGAAATCATTCCCCTGGTCGACTGGGACAACGCGCATGCCGGCTACGGCTATCTGGAACTGGGAGCCTCCGATGTCGGCGGCGTGCTGCGGCCCTATGCGCTGAACTTCGACACGATCGCCCATGAGGTCGGCCATTTCATCAGCCTGTCGGAACTCGGCATCCCGATGATCACATCGCGCGAGGCAGATTTCTTCCCGTTTTCCGAAGCCTTTTCCGACTGCGTGTCGCTGATTTCGCTCCTGCATTTCGATTCCGCCGTCGACCGGCTGCTGCGTCGGACGCAAGGCAATCTTCTGCTCTCCAACGAGCTCAACCGCTTCGCCGAGACCAGTCCCGAGACGCAAATCCGTCTCGCCACCAATTTCCGCCGCATGTCGGAAACCACCCGCGAACCGCACGACCGCTCGCTCCCCTTCCTCGGCGCGATCTTCGACAGCATCGTGGACGTCTACCACCGCCAATTGGTTCGCGAAGGGTTCGCCGACCCGCGCCTGCTCGACGTCGATCTCCGTGAATTGACGCTCGACCAATTCGACGAGTTTCGCGGCTTGACCGAGCGATCGTTCCGCGACCGGTCGCTCTATTTCAAGCTGGCACTCGAAACCGCCCGCGACCAGGTCGGTGGCGCGCTCGCGGGGTCGCTGCGCTCGCTCGACCCAAACACTATGACGCTTGATCAAGTCGCAAGGGCGGTGGTTGCAGCAACGGTCGACGGGGTCGCGGCCGAACGGCTCGAGGCAAATTTTGTATGGCGTGAAATCATCCGTTGAAACAAGTCCTTGATAGGAGGGGAACATGAGCGACTGCTGCTGCCATCCCGGTGTAGGTCCAAACGCAACAGACCTAACGCCTCCCAACTATAGCGCCTATAGACCAGGCGAAGTGCGATTATATGGGCGCCCGGCCCCTCACGCGCCCATAGTTGTACATTCCGAGGAAGAGGTACTAAAACGACTCGAAAATGACCTACACGTCAACAACATCGAGGGCGATACAAAGAAAATAGTAGAAATCGCAAGAAAAAGCCTGTCATACAGCCCTGATCCAAATAACGTCCTTGGGGTTTTCAAGGAAAAAATCACACTCGCGGTCCTGCTGGGTTTCGATGTTTATTCTCTCCCGGTGGAGATTTCCTCCAAGAAATGCTGCGACGATGACAAAGGCAGGAGCATCGGCGTCATATACGGCTACTCCTATGAAGGGCACTGCTATGATTTGCCAAAGCCGTTGATCATGTTCCTGCCATGTCCACCCCACCAGCTTACATTCGGCGATTGCGAATGCGATTGCGGATACGGTCCAGGCCTCGGCTATGCCGTATGGCAGATCGACAGGCTGGAGGATGTTATGGTAATCGATATTCGCGTCGACGATGTGAAGACACTCATCCTTGACGCCAATCTTCCGGGCAACCGTTCACCGCTCGCCTACTCACAGACCATGAGGCTTGCACCGTCGCGGCCGCCGATCAGCGGCTGAGTCCGGTATATCGCGGCTAGTGTGGCCGAAGCTATCGGCCACACGCCGTTCATGCGTCTCAAACACACCTCAATTCATCTCGGTCGAGAACCAGGCCATCAGTCCCGCAGCGTTCCGGATCCCGGTGGAGCGCATCATTCTCGCGCGGTGCGCCTCCACCGTGCGCCGGGACAGCTTGAGTTCCTCGGCGATCTCGCCGCTCGTCTTGCCCTGCGCCATCATCGTCAATATCTGCCGCTGCCGGCCGGTCAGCGGATTTTCAGCGTCTGCCAGCGGCCGGTTCCGTGCTTCGAAACAGTAGAGCGCCTCGGCGAAAGGGCGGAAGACGAATATCTCAGGCTGTCGCCAGTATTGTCTCCGTGCTGGCATTTGTCTGCCGGTGTTCTTCGTCGTTAGCACAGCAAGCCATAAAGCCATCTCGCCCCGGATCAGACTGGCCAATATGTCCTTTCGGAACTAGACTTTTTCGGATTGCAGCATAGCGCCACAACATTGCAGTGCCGAGCCCTCGTGACTGCAATGGCGAGATGACAGCTTATGGCTCCGCTGCGACCGGGTGTTTTCACCACGCAATGTCCGCTTCGCGGCGACGTCGACCGGTAGCTCGATGACCACTATGGAGGCGCAAAGCTGTCAAAGCGCCACGTGGTCTGCGGTCTTGACCGGATCTGAACCATTGACTCATTCGTTATTCGCGTTCTCCCTCGTGGATACGCACGCCTGCTGTCATAATATGCGTTCGCATGGCATTTTCAGCGCCACTGGCATTGCGAGCCTGAATCGCATCAACGATTGCTTTGTGTTGCTGGACCATCTCTTTGCTCACGCCGGCGGTGAACACGCGAGACCGCGAACTCACCCAGTGATGTTCCTTTCGCACCGAGTTGATCAATCGGAATATGCTCCAGTACATGCCGTTTCGCACGCTCTCGGCGATCTTGGAATGAAAAGCGCTATCCCACCTTTCATACTCGTTGGGACTGTCGGCCGCCGCGGCGCGGTGCACCAAGTGCTTCATCTGATCGATTTCCATTTGCGTGGCTCGGATCGCGGCCAGCCCCGCCAGGATAGGCTCGATCTGCTGCCGAACTTCTATGATGTCATGGGGACTGGTGTGGTTGGCCAACGACTTGAGGCTCGCGGTCTTGGGGTTAACCTCCCTGATGAATGTGCCCTGCCCCTGCTTGCGAAAGAGCAACCCCTCGCCCTCCAATGCATTCAGCGCTTCACGCACAAGGCGGCGACCGACGCCGAGCGCGGCGCTCAATTGCCTCTCAGGCAAAAGACGATCTTCCGTGAGGAAGCGGGTGTCGGCTTCACCGATCGCGGACCTCAGCGTGGCGACGACGCGGAGTGTCTTTTGAGACGACATTTGTTTCAGCTCCAAGCAAACCGTTGCACTCAATAAAACTGAACCAATCCGAACCAATTTGCAAGACAGGCATAATGCTCACAAAACAGGCGCCGTTGCATTGCAGCACGAAACTTAGTCAACCTCCGGCGTTTTTTCCTTGACTACTGCCAATCTCGAGATGAGGATTTGCTACCAAGAGCGTGATCCACACTCCTGCCTTGTCTCAAACGACCTGCACCAATGCTGATTGGTTCGAAAATAATTTGGGGGACTTGAAATGAAGAGACGTGATTTCCTGGCGCTTGCGGCGTCGACGGCGATTCTGCCAACCCTCGGAGCGGCAAGCTCCGTGTTCGCGCAATCAAAGCCCGAACAACTGGCGCTGATGACCTGGGGAGGCCTGTGGGGCGACGGCATGGCCAAGTATGTCGACATCCCCTTTGCCGAAAAGACCAGCGTCAAGATCGTGCAGGACCGCGGCTCGAGCCCGGTGGAGCGCATCACCAAACTAAAGATCAGCATGGACAATCAGGTCTTTGACCTCGTGCAGCTGCATGACGGGATCGTGCCGTTGGCGGAAGCTCAGGGCGTTCTGGAAGATCTTGATCCAACCTCACCGAACCTCCCGTTCCTGGCAGCCGTACCGGATCGCTTCAAGCGCAAGGGCTGGGTGGCGATGATCTATTCGGCGCTCGGCATCGTCTATAATCCGGACATGGTAAAGATCCCGCCGAAGAGCTTTGCCGATCTGTGGAACGAAGAATACGCCGGTGCGATCGTGCTGCCGGAAATCACCCATTCGATCGGCCCCTACATGATCCCGATCGGCGCCATGGCTGCCGGCAAGGATGCCAAGGATACCGAGGCCGGTTTCGAGATGCTGTCCAAGATGAACGACCTGGAGCCGATCTGGGCGAAGGATACCGACAGCATCATGAGCGCGCTGGTCAATGGCGAGGCCGCCGTGGGCCTGCTCTACAAATCGCAGACCTATACGGTGCTGAAACAGGGCGGCAAGGTCGAGTGGGTCTTCCCGCAGGAAGGCGCCATCTCCTACCTCTCGGGCACCGGCATAGCAAAGAACACCAAGAACAAGGCGCTCGCCGAACAATATGTCAACGCGACGCTCGATCCGTCCACCCAAGGCTGGGTCGCCAACGTGTTCAACTATGGCGGAACCCATCCGGACACGCTGAAGACGCTTCCGGTCGAGCTGCAGCAGCGCGTGCAGTTCTCCGACGAGGAAGTGGCACGCATCATCGATCTGGACCACGAATTCATCTCCGCCAACCGCGGCGAGTGGACTGATCGCTGGAACAGGGTGATCGCCGGCGGCTGATGCCAGACCTGGGCGGCAATCGGTTGCCGCCCTCCCCTTGCAGGATATTCATACTATGACAACTTTCGGCCTTGCCGATCGGGGAGCGTTTGCGGGCAATACGCTCGCATTTCTCAATCGCTGCCGTTCCCATGGCATCGGCGTCGATGAAGACGGCGATGATGGTTTCAGGATTGCTGCCGCTGCATCGGATGCGGCAGTACGGCTCGGCCTCTCTCCTGTGGTCGAGCCGCTGGCGGAGCCTCCCCTGCATCCCCCAAAGTGGGCCTTCGCCCCGAGAATTGCCATCTATGCCGGCGACGCTATCGGCTACCCCTATTGGGGTTATTACGCCCACGCGCTGCTCAGCATAGGCTTCGGCTTTCATGCCGTCACGGGCGAAGACGTGGCCGTCGGCTGCCTGGCCGGATACGACCTTCTCGTCATGCCGGGTGGCTTCGCCACCTGGGGCCTCGACCGAGCCGAAGGCATCGACGGGATCGACGCCGCGATCTCGCGCTTCATCCGCGAAGGCGGCACCTATATAGGCTCCTGCGGCGGCGCCTTCTACATGTCGGAAGGCCGTCCGGGCTGGCACGGCGCGATCGATGCGACGCCGAAATTCACCCAGGAGTACTTGCTGACCGGCGCCGCAGTCCTCAGCATCTCCGTCGATGGGCCGGTGATAGGACGCGGCCTGCCGGAGTTGCTGGAACTGCCTTATTACCACGGGCCGATCTATGCGCAGGCGAACCGAGAGGCGGAAGACCTCGGCCATTTCCGCTATCATATTTCCGAAAGCGGTCTCTTCATCGACAATCCGTTGTCGCAAGGCATGTTCGACAGGGAGATGCGGGGCACGCCGGCCATCTTCATGGCGTCTTTCGGCAAAGGCCGGGTATTGACTTTCTCGCCTCATCCGGAAATGGGCGAGTTCGTCCGCAAGGGCATCGCCCTTGAAGGCTATGTGCGTCGTTATCTCCCGATCCGCGGCTTCAAGGTCATGGATCAGACGCTGCGCTTCTTCATGAAGGAAGATTGCGCCGGTTTCCGCCTGATCCACAATGCCATTGCCTGTCTGGGGCTGTATGAAGGGAACTCGCCGGCCATCGGCCCGGAACTGGAACTGGAACTGGAACGTGCCGATGGCATCGGTGCAGTCATCGAACGCCTGGACCGGACGATGGCGCAGCAATTCGCCGCGATCGGGCAACTGGCGGCTGCCGAGACCGTGGCGATGCAGGAGATAATCGCCGCGGAAGCGTCGCGATTGAAATCCGAGTGGGACGACGTGTCCTCGACGATGAAAGCGGTCGTCAGGGCCACCCCGATCGACGCCCGTGTCGCGACCGGCCTGTCCACCGTCCTCGATACCGCTTCGCGCGCCGACCAGAACACCCGCCTGGCGGAAATCCTCATCGTGACCGAACTTCCCATCCGCCTCGTCGCGGCAGCCCTTCGCATCGTTGCATGCGACCGCGCCCTGGAGACAACCGAATGAATACGCAGGCCCCTTCCATGATCAATGCGGATGTCCGCTTCACCCGGGTAGAGAAGAAATTCGATACCGCCACGGCACTGCATTCCCTCGATCTGGAGATCGAGCGCGGCAGTCTCTTCGCGCTTCTGGGACCGAGCGGTTGCGGCAAGACGACGACGCTGCGACTGATCGCCGGTTTCGAGCAACCGACAAGCGGCCATGTATATATCCGCGGCAACGATGTCACGGGCGTGCCGGCCTACAAGCGCAGTTTCGGTATGGTGTTCCAGAGCTTCGCGCTGTTCCCGCACCTGACGGTCGCCGAGAATGTCGCCTTTGGCCTGAAAATGCGCAACGTTTCAAAGGCGGATATCGTCACCAAGGTTGCGGCGGCGCTCGATCTCGTCGAGCTCGGCAAACTCGGCGAACGCTATCCGCGCCAGCTTTCCGGCGGTCAGCAGCAACGCGTGGCGCTTGCACGCGCCGTTGTGTTCGAGCCCGATGTTTTGCTTCTCGACGAGCCCCTGAGTGCGCTCGACAAGATGCTGCGCGAGCAGATGCAGGTCGAGATCCGCCACCTTCAGCAGCGGTTGAAGATGACCACCGTCTTCGTCACCCATGACCAGGAAGAGGCCCTGACCATGTCGGACCGCGTCGCCGTGATGAAGGATGGTCGCATTCAGCAGGCGGGGACGCCGCGCGAGATCTATGACCGGCCCCGCACGGAGTTCGTGGCCACCTTCCTCGGCGCCAGCAACATTCTTGAAGCGATCGTCAAGGGCAAGGACGGGACCGGTACGATCCTAGACATTGCCGGCAACACGCTGTCCGTCGCCGGTGTAACCGCGGAGGCCGGCGCAAAGCTTTGCTTCGCCCTGCGGCCGGAAAAGATCTCGATCGGCAGTATGGACGGCAACCAGCCAGGCGGTATTGCCGCCAGCGTGCGCGAGGCAATCTATCGCGGCGCCCAGACCTTACTCTATCTCGACATCAACGGCATGCCCGTCAACGCCGTGGTGCAGAATGCCGGCGTCGAACCGATGAACCTCGAGCCGGGTGCGGCAGTCAGGCTTCATTGGGACAATGACAACATGGTCGCGCTGGAGCCCGCACGATGAACCCAAGCCTGTCGCGCAATTCGCTGGCATGGGCGGTGGCGCTGCCGCCTCTCATCATTCTCGCGCTCTTCTTCGTCGTGCCGTTGGGATATCTGCTGTTCATCAGCTTCATGACCAATTCGGCAACGTCGCTCTTCGACGTCCAGCCGACCCTCGCCAACTATACGGAGATCTTCTCCGATAGTTTTTACTGGCTGATCATCCAGCGCACTCTTCTCTCCACCGCTGTCGTTCTGATCCTTTGCCTGCTGCTCGGCTATCCGGCAGCCTTCTATGCTGCGCATCTGTCGCCGCGGGGCCGGCTGATCATGCTGATGATCATGATGGTGCCGCTGATGGTGAGCAATGTCGTGCGCGCCTATGGCTGGTTTGCGATCCTTGGTCGCCGCGGCGTGCTGTCGGGTACGCTAACCGGTACTGGCATCATTGAGAGACCTGTCCAGTATCTTTATTCCTTCGAGGCCGTCACGCTCGGCCTGCTCACCATTCTGCTTCCATTTATGGTCGTCTCGCTGACGAATTCGCTGGCGACGATAGACAAGCATTACACGGAAGCGGCCCACTCTCTCGGAGCCGGACCGTGGCGGACCTTTTTGCGCGTAACTCTTCCTCTTTCCAGCCCCGGCATCGCATCAGGACTAATGCTGGTGACCTTCCTGGCGCTCAGTGCCTATGTTTCGATCGCACTGCTTGGTGGCCCCCGCTACAAGTTGCTGGTCAGCATGGTCTTCGACAGCGTCTCGACATTCCGCTGGCCGCGCGCCGCCGCACTATCCTTCGTGCTGCTGCTGATCGCTTTCATCATCGCGATCGTCATCCAGCTCGTCGTCCGTCCACAACGCGTCCAGGGAAAGGCGTGAGCCATGAGTGCCTTCATTCTTCGTCTGGTCGTCGGCATCGTCCTTGCGCTTGTCATCGGCCCGATCCTCGTCGTCATCATCGCGGCGTTCAGCTCGGGAGAATCCCTGAGCTTTCCGCCGCCGGGCTTCTCGCTGCGCTGGTTCATCGAATTCTTCAGCATCGCGCAGATGCGCAACGCCTTCATGCTTTCGATCGTTTTGGCGATAGCCTCCGCTTGTGGTGCAGCCGCTGTAGGCCTACTGGGGGCGATCTATGTGTCCCGCAACCGCAATGCCTTTTCGGTTATGCTTCAGATGTTGATCATGGCGCCGCTCGTCTTTCCTGCGCTGATCCTCGGCCTCGCACTGCTGCTGCTCTACAAGACCGTCAACATGAGCGTGCTGCCCGGCCTCTTCATCGCCCATGTCGTGGTCTGTCTGCCCTATGCCTTCCGGTCGGTGCTGACGTCGCTGCAAAGCTTCGACACCACGCTGGAAGAGGCAGGTCAGAGCCTCGGCGCAGGCCCTGTCCGATCCTTCCTGCTGATCACCATGCCGATCATCTGGCCGGGGGTTCTGTCGGGCTGGCTGTTCGCCTTCGTCGTCTCCTTCGGCGAACTCAACACCGCACTCTTTCTTACCGGCCCGGGTATCGTCACCCTTCCGATCGAGATCTTCAGCTACCTGCAGTTCCAGGGCAATCAGCTCGTCGTCGCGGCGGCCTCCGCTTTGCAGGTCCTCATCATTCTCATCGTGCTCTTCCTGGCGGAACGCCTGGTCGGCGCACGTCAGATCGTCCAGAGATAGGCATAACATGGTCTCCTTCACCACCCGTCCCGAGGTCAGCGGCACGTTCGGCGCCGTCAGCTCCACCCATTGGCTCGGCACAGCCGTCGGCATGTCCGTCCTGGAACGCGGCGGCAACGCCTTCGATGCCGCTGTTGCCTGCGGCTTCACGCTGCAGATCGTCGAGCCTCATCTCAACGGCCCGGGCGGCGAAGTGCCTATCATCCTGAAGAGCGTCGACGAGGACGAACCGGTCGTGATCTGCGGCCAGGGCGTGGCGCCTAAGCTGGCGACTGTCGAGACGTTCAGGTCGCTCGGCCTCGACATGGTGCCCGGAACCGGCCTTCTGCCTGCGGTCGTGCCCGGCGCTTTCGACGCCTGGATGCTGATGCTGCGCGACTACGGCACGATGTCGCTCGCCGACGTGCTGTCCTACGCGATCGGCTATGCGGAGAACGGCTATCCGCTCCTCCCGCGCGCGGTCGCCTCGATCATCCCGGTCGCCGATTTTTTTCAAAGAGAATGGCCGAGTTCGGCCGATGTCTGGCTGCCGGGCGGTAATGTCCCCAAGCCGGGCGCGCCGATGCGCAATCCGGGCATCGCCGCGACCTATCGCCGGATCATCGAGGAGGCGCAATCCGCCGGTAGCGATCGCGTCGTTCAGATCGAGGCCGCCCGCAGCGCTTTCTATCGCGGCTTCGTGGCGGAGGCGATCGACCGGTTCTACCGGATGGCCGAGCTCTTCGATACGTCCGGCCGCTGCAACGGCGGGCTGCTGCGCGGCGACGATCTCGCCGGCTGGACCGCCACGCGGGAAAAGACGCTGTCTGTCGAGTTCCGCGGCATGCGCGTCCACAAGACCGGCCCATGGGGCCAGGGGCCCGTCTTCCTGCAGCAATTGCAGCTTCTCTCGCAGTTCGATCTCGACGGTCTCGACACGATGAGCGCCGAGTATGTTCACACGGTTGTCGAAAGCGCCAAGCTCTGCTTTGCCGACCGGGAGGCCTTTTACGGCGATCCGGATGCCAGCGATATCCCGATGGATATTCTCCTGTCGTCAGAATACGCCCGCGAAAGGGCAAAACTGATCGGCCGCGATGCCTCGCTCGAACTTGTCGCCAGCCATCTCGACGGCGCTGCCGAACGGCTGGCGAAGATCGCCGCCCGCGGCGGCAGCGAGGTCCCGCAGGGACCGGGCGGCGGCGAAGTGACCTTTGCTGCGGTCCCTGAGATAGAGGGTGATACGGTTCATCTCGACGTCGTCGACCGGTTCGGCAACATGGTTTCCGCCACCCCGAGCGGCGGCTGGCTGCAGAGCTCGCCCGTCGTTCCGGGCCTGGGCTTCCCCATTTCGACCCGTGCCCAGATGTTCTGGCTGGACGAGGGCCTGCCCTCGACGCTTCGCCCCGGCACGCGCCCGCGCACCACGCTGACGCCGACGCTCGTCACCCGTGACGGGGAAGGTTTTCTCGCCATCGGCACGCCGGGTGGCGACCAGCAGGACCAGTGGCCGCTGACCGTGTTCCTGCGCCATGTGTTGCATGGCCATGGATTGCAGAAGGCAATCGACGCCCCGATGTTCCACAGCCGCCACTGGCCGGGCTCCTTCTATCCACGTGAATACGAGCTTGGCCGCCTCCAGATCGAGGACCGCTTCGGTGAGGCCGTCTTCGACGAGCTGCGGACCAGAGGCCACAGGCTGTCAATTATGGACAGCTGGTCGCTCGGCCGCGTTTGCGCAGTCGAACGCCGCGGCGAATTGCTCTATGCCGGCGCGACCCCGCGCCACATGCAGAGCTACGCAGTTGCTCGATGACGGCGTAGCACTGAAGCTCACCCGCGTCACGCTCTCAAACGGAATCGAACCTTCGACCGGTTTGAGTGATGTAAGGGCATCCAAACCAGCGACCCGCAGTTGGAATGTCTACGGCTTGGGTTCTTATCTAGCGGCGTAGACTTGCGCGGCAGCATGGAAGTACGGGAGCGGAGATCGGACTCACCCGCTTCCTCAGGATGTGATCCGCTGTATCGACGATGGAGACGTGGTAGACTGATCGAATTCTCACCGCCGCGTCATCAACAGTACGCAACACGCTATTGGAGAGCAGTCGGTCGTTCGATTCGCCAAATCCGGCAAACAGTCGGCAGCGATGTCGTTGGCCACTAGCTCGCCGTCGATCGCCTTGAAACCCTACAATGCAACACCGGTGTCGCGGTCGAAAACATGCACCTGTTCCGCAGAGATGTTTGCCTGGAAAAGTGCACCGTAACGCTGCGGATATTCGCCAACAACGATTGCGGTCACCGGCTGTCCGGCAAGATTGAAGATAATATGCGTCTGTGCGCCCGTCGGTCCGACTAGAGGGGTTTGGCCAGCGAGCGCCGTGCCAGCCTTGCCGGTACCAAGATGTTCGGGGCGCAGACCGTTCTTGATCAACTGGCCGCGTTTCACCTTCCGGTCCTGAGCAATGCGGATAGCCGTGCCATCCGTCAGGCGCGCCGCCGCCTCGCCACCTTCGGCATCAACCGTGCCGCCGAGCAGATTCATCGCCGGCGAGCCGATAAAGGCTGCCACGAACAGATTGGCCGGGTTCTTGTAGAGGTCCATCGGCGTGCCCTGCTGTTACACTCTGCCCTGATTGAGGACGACGATACGATCGGCCAATGTCATTGCCTCGATCTGGTCGTGGGTAACATAGATGGACGTCGTCTTCACCTTCTGGTGCAGAGTCTTGATCTCGGAACGCATCCGCACGCGCAGCTTGGCATCGAGATTGGACAGCCGCTCGTCGAACAGGAACACCACCGGATTGCGGACGATTGCCCGCCCCATGGCCACGCGCTGGCGCTGGCCACCGCAGAGCTGGGCGGGCTTGCGCTCCATGAGCGGTACGAGATCGAGCATGCGCGCGGCCTCGTTGACGCGCTCGGCAATTTCGAACTTGCCGCCCCTGAAAGGCGAAGGTTGAAGCCTATGTTCTCCGCCACGTCATATGCGGATAAAGCGCATAGGAATGAAAGACCATGGCGTTATTGCGCTCGCGCGGCGTCAGGTCGTTGACGACGGCATCGTCCATTATGATGTCACCGGCGGAAATATCCTCCAGCCCGGCGATCATGAGCAACAGGGTCGACTTGCCGCAACCGGACGGGCCGACGAGCGCCGCGAACTCGCCATCCTTAATGGACAGCGAAACGCCACGGACGACTTCGAGTGCGCCAAAAGCCTTGCGGACTTCGTGAAGTTCTACGGATGCCATGTGTGATCCTCGGGCCTGTCAGGATTTTATCGCACCGGCGGTAAGACCGGCGATGATGTGTTTCTGGGCCAGGAAAAGACGATGATCGTGGGCAGGATGGTGAGTGTGATGAAGGCCAGACCCAGCTGCCATTCGGTGTTGAATTCATTGCGATAGATCGCGAAGCAGAAGGCCGCCATGGCGCCGAATGCCAGCGTCAGGAACACGGTCAGCATCGCGATCACCAGCGAATTGCTCATCTGCAGCCAATATCGCTGGCTGACGATGATATTGCCATAGTTGGACCATTGCCATTCGGTGGGCAGGCCAAAAGGATTGCCGATGAGCACGCCAAGCGCCGGTTGATGCCGATCGTGCGCGATCTGATCCGGACGGTCGTGATCGGCAAGACACCCGGCCACCAGCCAGCAAGCCTGCAGGTACATGGCGACATCGCCAATATCATGGCCTCGATGGATGTAATCGACGTGATGCACACGCAAAGAGCCCTTGGAGCTGTCGGGCTGATGTCTTTGTCATCTTTGGGGAAGGATATTGGTTGCGGGGGCAGGATTTGAACCTGCGGCCTTCAGGTTATGAGCCTGACGAGCTACCGGGCTGCTCCACCCCGCGCCAAGCGCAAACCTTTGGTTTGCGCGACTACGCCAACGTCTAGCGTTGGCGGACTGTGCCGGAGCAAAACCGAAGGTTTTGTCTCCTGTAAGGCGGGCAACAGATCAAGATCTGTGAGCCTGCCTTGGCATTCGATTTCGTTCTGCTTTGTCCCTTTAACGACGAAAGGCCGCTTTTGGGGCGGCCCTTTGGTGTTGGCCAGGGGCCGTAGGTTTCGTTCGAGAAGATTGTTTTCCTTGCCGCGACAAATCCGTTGGATTTGCGCTTTAAGCATTGCCTTTAATAGACCTGGCAGCGACCTACTCTCCCGCGTCTTAAGACGGAGTACCATTGGCGCTGGGGCGTTTCACGGCCGTGTTCGGAATGGGAACGGGTGCGGCCGCCCCGCCATGACCACCAGGTCAATTAAGGGCAATGTGAAGAGAAGCTGGTTCACTCGAAGAGTGATTTGAACACGTCTTTTCAGCGTTGCGTCTGCCAATGTCGGCCGAAGGCCGCAAGCGCAAGGCGCGTCGCCGGTCGTCCGGCGCCCTCGCGGAGCATAGGCTCGTTTACGAGCCGCTCATGCGTGAGCGCTGAACAGATGGCACATCGTCGCTGCGCTTCAGCGCAGCGATGATGAGCATGGTCAATGGGAACGATTAAGCCAATCGGGCTATTAGTAAGGCTAAGCTTCATGCATTGCTGCACGTCCACACGCCTCCTATCAACGTGGTCGTCTTCCACGGCCCTGATAGGGAATACTCGTTTTCAGGTGGGTTTCCCGCTTAGATGCCTTCAGCGGT
>NZ_FOKM01000012.1 GCF_900111905.1 Rhizobium sp. NFR07
GTTGCCGACCGCGGCGCTTCGATCCGCGTTCCGCACTCCTTCGTGAACAACGGCTACAAGGGTTACCTCGAAGACCGTCGTCCGAACTCGCAGGGCTGCCCCTACCAGATCGCTTCCCAGGTTCTGAAGACGATTTCGGAAGTCCCGACCGCAAAGTCCGCAGCCGCCTGATAGGCTGCCAGTCTCCCAAGACGGAAAACGCCGGCCTCAGCGCCGGCGTTTTTTTGCGGTGATGGTGGTGATCGTTTCGGCATGCCGTTTCCGAGCGATCCCCTCACCAACAAAATCTAAGACTTAGCTACGCTAAGAACTTGATTTTGTAACCTCTCCCCTTGTGGGAGAGAAAGCGATTTCAAGATCTTAGCGCAGCTAAGTCTTAGAAATCGCAAGTGAGGGGAAACGTCGCCCTGTGCCTACCGCGGCAGCAACCCACCCATGAACAACTGCTCCAGAAACCGCGCCGCGTCCTCGAACCGCCCCTCTCCCGCATAGGCCTGGCCGAGCACCGCCCGCACCTGTACGTCAAAATCGGCATAATGCTGGGTCGTTGACCAGATCGAGAAGATCAGGTGGTAGGGATCACATTTAGCGATCTTGCCGGTTCGCGTCCAGCTGCGGATCACCTCGGCCTTCTCGTCGACAAGCTCTTTCAGCGGACCTTTCAGCTCGTCCTCGATATGCGGCGCGCCCTGCAGCACTTCGTTGGCGAAGAGCCGGCTTTCGCGCGGAAAGTCGCGCGCCATCTCCAGCTTGCGGCGGATATAGGAGCGGATCTCCGCCTCGGGATTTCCCTCCGCATCGAGCGCCCTCAAGGGTTCCAACCATGTGGACAGCACCCGGTCGATCAACTGCCGGTGCATCGCGTCTTTTGTGCGGAAATAATAGAGAAGATTGGGCTTCGACATGCCCGCCGCCTCGGCGATCTGGTCGATCGTCGAACCGCGAAAACCGTTGGCCGAGAACACGTCGAGCGCGGCTTCAAGGATGCGCTCTTCCTTCTCCTCCTGAATGCGGGTGCGCCGCTGCGTCTGAGCCGCCCTCGGGATGGCCATTCGTCTTTTCGCCCTTCCTCATCCTGTCCGCAGAATATTAGAAAACATCTGTCTCTTTGCCGATTTTCGACTTGAGTGATGCCACGGACATTGTAAGCTTTTACCAACCGGTCAAATTATCTGCGACAAGCCAATCAAAGGCAATGCCGATCTCCGACGCCAGCAGGGCGAAGCACCTGAGGCCGACGGGAAAGACCATCGGGAACAACAAGCATGCTGCCGTCACGGCAGAGCGTGAAAACAGGTGAGGACTGACGAATGGTGGCAGCACCAGGCGAGAATCTGCGCGTCAATGGCGACCGTCTCTGGGACTTGCTGATGGATATGGCGAAGATCGGCCCCGGCATTGCCGGCGGCAACAATCGCCAGACCCTGACGGATGCGGATGGCGAAGGCCGCCATATCTTCCAGAAATGGTGCGAGGCGGCCGGCATGACGGTGGCCACCGACAAGATGGGCACGATGTTTGCCACCCGCCCCGGCACCGACCCGGATGCCTTGCCCGTCTATGTCGGCTCGCATCTCGACACCCAGCCGACCGGCGGCAAATATGACGGTGTCCTCGGCGTACTCGCAGGACTGGAAGTCGTGCGTTCGATGAACGACCTCGGCATAAAGACAAAGCACCCGATCGTCGTGACCAACTGGGCAAACGAGGAAGGCGCCCGCTTCGCCCCCGCCATGCTCGCCTCTGGCGTCTTCGCCGGCATTCACACGCTCGATTATGCCTATGGCCGCAAGGATCCCGACGGCAAGACCTATGGCGACGAGCTGAAACGGATCGGCTGGCTGGGCGAGGAAGAGGTCGGCGCCCGCAAGATGCACGCCTATTTCGAATATCACATCGAACAGGGGCCGATCCTCGAAGCCGAGAACAAGCAGATCGGTGTGGTCACCCATTGCCAGGGTCTCTGGTGGCTGGAATTCACCCTGACCGGCAAGGAGGCCCATACCGGCTCGACGCCGATGGACATGCGCGTCAATGCCGGTCTCGCCTTCGGCCGCGTCCTGGAAATGGTGCAGGACGTGGCGATGGCCGAGCAGCCCGGCGCGGTCGCCGGCGTCGGCCAGGCATTCTTCTCGCCCAATTCCCGCAACGTCCTCCCCGGCAAGGTCGTCTTCACCGTCGACATGCGCACACCGAGCCAGGAGAAACTCGACCGCATGCGGGCCAAGGTGGAGACCGGCGCGAAGGAGATCTGCGACGCGCTCGGCGTCGGCTGTTCGGTGGAAGCCGTCGGCCATTTCGACCCGGTTACCTTCGACCCGACACTGGTCGGCCGGGTACGCGATGCTGCCGAAAAGCTCGGTTATTCGCATATGGACATCATCTCCGGCGCCGGCCACGATGCCTGCTGGGCATCGAAGGTCGCGCCTTCGACGATGATCTTCTGCCCCTGCGTCGGCGGGCTTTCGCATAACGAAGCGGAAGAGATTTCCAGGGAATGGGCCACCGCCGGCTGCGACGTGCTCTTCCATGCGGTTGTGGAGACGGCGGAGATTGTGGAGTGACCGTCACGATTGCCATAGAGCAGCCGAAGCAGCCTGATGTCGTCGCCCTGATCGAGCTTTCCGACGCCTACATGGCCTCGCTTTATCCGCCCGAAGGCAATTTCGCGGTCGATCTCGATGCCCTGTCACAGCCGGATATTTCGTTTCTCGTTGCAAGATTGCACGGCAAGGCAGTCGGCTGCGGCGGCATCAAATGGTTTGGAGATGGCGGCGCCGAGCTGAAACGCATCTTCGTCCATGACGAAGCACGCGGCCACGGCGTCGGCCGGAAGATCATGGCCGAACTGGAAACGCTGGCAATCGCACGAAATGTCACCCGGCTTTTTCTCGAAACCGGCCCTCTGAACGTCGAGGCCGTCCGGATGTATGAGGCGCTCGGTTACTGCGTCTGCGGCCCGTTTGCGGATTACGAGGAAAATCCGCACAGCCTGTTCATGACGAAGGATCTTAAACAGCGGGAGGCTGCCGAATGAGCGCCTTCTTCGCATCGAAACCGAAAATAAGACGATCACCATCCGAGATGTTCAGTCCCTGAGACCAGACGTCTCGGGAGATTGACTGCGGCACACGATAAGGGGAACAACCATGGCCACGGTAATCAAGAACGGAACAATCGTCACCGCCGACCTGACCTACAGGGCGGACGTGAAGATCGACGGGGGGAAGATCGTCGAGATCGGTCCTGACCTGAAGGGCGACGAGGTTCTCGATGCCTCCGGCTGTTATGTCATGCCGGGCGGCATCGACCCGCATGTCCATCTCGAAATGCCTTTCATGGGCACCTATTCCGCCGATGATTTCGACTCAGGCACCCGCGCGGCGCTTGCCGGCGGCACGACCATGGTCGTCGATTTCTGCCTGCCTGACCCGGGCCAATCGTTGCTCGACGCGCTGAAGCGCTGGGACAACAAGGCGACCCGTGCGCATTGCGACTATTCCTTCCACATGGCCGTCACCTGGTGGGGTGAACAGGTGTTCAGCGACATGAAGACGGTCGTTCAGGAGAAGGGCATCAACACCTTCAAGCATTTCATGGCCTATAAGGGCGCGCTGATGGTGAATGACGACGAGATGTTCGCCTCGTTCTCCCGCTGCGCCGAACTCGGCGCCCTGCCGCTCGTCCATGCAGAGAACGGCGACGTCGTCGCCGCCATGCAGCAGAAGCTGATGGACGAAGGCAATAATGGGCCTGAAGCCCATGCCTATTCGCGACCCGCTTCCGTCGAGGGCGAAGCCACCAACCGCGCCATCATTATCGCCGACATGGCGGGCGTGCCGCTCTATGTCGTCCATACGTCCTGCGAACAGGCCCATGAGGCGATCCGCCGGGCGCGGCAGAACGGCATGCGGGTCTATGGCGAGCCGCTGATCCAGCACCTGACTCTCGACGAGAGCGAATATTTCGACAAGGACTGGGATCATTCCGCCCGCCGCGTCATGTCCCCGCCCTTCCGCAACAAGCAGCATCAGGACTCACTCTGGGCCGGCCTGTCGTCGGGCTCGCTGCAGGTCGTGGCGACCGACCACTGCGCCTTCACCACCGACCAGAAGCGCACCGGACTGGGCGATTTTCGCAAGATCCCGAACGGCACCGGCGGGCTGGAAGATCGCCTGCCGATGCTCTGGACCTATGGTGTGGCGACCGGCCGCATCACCATGAACGAATTCGTCGCCGTCACCTCCACCAATATCGCCAAGATCCTCAACGTCTATCCGAGGAAGGGCGCGATCCTCGTCGGCGCCGATGCAGATATCGTCGTGCTCGATCCGAAGAAGTCGAAGACGATTTCGGCAAAGACCCAGCAATCGGCGATCGACTACAACGTTTTCGAAGGCAAAGAGGTGACCGGGCTGCCGCGCTATACGCTGACCCGCGGCATCGTCGCCGTCGAGGATGGCGAGATGAAGAGCCGCGAGGGTCACGGCCAGTTCGTCGCCCGCGAGCCCTACCCCGCCGTCAACACGGCTCTGTCTACCTGGAAAGAACTGACCGCGCCGCGCAAGGTGGAACGGTCAGGCATCCCGGCGAGTGGTGTGTGACGTGGAGCCATTTCGCACGGCCCGTCCTGCCGTCTTGAGCATATGCCTGCCGTCACCCCGGCACCAGACCGTCCAGTTCGGGCAGCAGCACCACGCTTTCCTGTTCGTTGGGATCGGTCCGGGCGATGACCGCCGTGGTCGGACTGTCGGAGGCATTGGCGGGCAGATGGGGAATTCCGGCCGGGATGTACATCATCTCTCCGGCATGCAGCACGACATGGTTCTCGAGCCTGTCTCCGTACCACGTATGGGCGGAACCGGTGAGAACGTAGATGGCCGTTTCGTGGGATTGATGCAGATGCGCCTTGGCGCGCGCTCCCGGCGGCATGGTCAGCAGGTGCATGCAGATACCGGCAGATCCTACGCTCTGGGCCGAAATGCCCTCGAAATAACTCAGCCCCTGCTTCCCCTCGAAGGGAGAACCGGGCTTCACGATGCGGCAGGTGGGCTTTGACACGCTATCCATGGCAGGTGTTCTCCTCGCAGCGGAATGACACCGGACTTTACCACAGAGGCTCGCACTTGCGCCTCGGACATTTCATTACATCCGTCACGCGGCTTTGCCTGCCGACGATATTGATCGCCACTGCCGGCTGTGCCGGGACGGCCCAGGCCGCTAAATTTCTCGATGGCCCCTATGGAAGCAAGGAAGGCTGTATCTACGCAAAGACGGGCGAATCTTCCGGTGCCGAGGATTTCCTGCTTCTCACCGACGCGCAGCTGACGACCGCCTTCTCCTTCTGCGAGTTCAAGGGTGCGGCCACCAGAACGAAGGATGGTTTTACCATCAGGGCGCAATGCGATGCGGAGGGTGAAACCGGGCCGGAACAGACCGCGACGCTGAGGAAATCTGCAAATGGCTATACCGTGAGCTTTCCGGATGGCACGACAATGGGACCCATGCCGAAATGCCGCTGAGTGATACTTCCTATTCGGTCGTTTCGGCCAGAAAACTCGGCCTGACCTTCGAGACCGGAGATGGCCCCGTCCACGCCCTGTCTGATGTCGACCTGGAGGTGAGACGAGGCGATTTCGTCTCCTTCATCGGCCCGTCCGGCTGTGGCAAGACGACGTTTCTGCGCGTCATCGCCGATCTCGAAACGGCAACTGCGGGAGACATCACCGTCAACGGCATGACGCCGGAAGACGCCCGAAAGTCGCGCTCCTACGGCTATGTCTTCCAGGCGCCTGCACTCTATCCCTGGCGCACGATCGAAAAGAACATCGCGCTGCCGCTGGAGATCATGAACTACACGGCAGCCGAGCGGAAAGAACGCATCGAGCGCACGCTCGACCTCGTCAACCTTGCCGGCTTCGGCAAGAAATACCCCTGGCAGCTCTCCGGCGGCATGCAGCAGCGCGCCTCGATCGCCCGCGCGCTGGCCTTCGATGCCGACCTGCTCCTGATGGACGAACCCTTCGGCGCGCTCGACGAGATCGTCCGCGATCATCTGAACGAACAGCTGCTGAAACTCTGGGCGCGGACGCAAAAGACCATTTGCTTCGTCACCCACTCGATCCCCGAGGCGGTCTACCTGTCGACCAAGATCGTCGTCATGTCCCCCCGCCCCGGCCGGGTCACCGATGTGATCGAATCGACGTTGCCGAAAGAGCGCCCGCTGGAAATCCGCGAGAGCCCGGAGTTTCTGGCGATCGCCCACCGCGTGCGAGAGGGGTTGAGAGCGGGGCACAGTTATGAGGAATAGTTGCGAAACGTGGGGCCAAGTCCCCCTCTGGCCTGCCGGCCATCTCCCCCACAAGGGGGGAGAACACCCGCGGCAGCCCACCCGCTCCATCCCGATGACTACGATAGGCGCACGGAGGGCGAGGCAGGTTAAGCCCCTCCCCCTTGTGGGGAGGGGTTGGGGAGGGGTTTTTTCCGCCAGCGATCGAGGAGGAATATGCATGCCGCATTCCAATATCGATCCGAGAACCCGAACTCGCGCCAAGCGGTTGCGGCGGGAGCTGACCAAGGCCGAAACCGCCATGTGGAGCATGTTACGGGACCTCCGACCTCTTGGTGCCCGCTTTAGGAGAGAAACGCCGATCGGCCCATACATCGCCGATTTTGCCTGGCTGTCGGCGCGCATCGTCGTTGAAGTCGATGGCGATAGCCATGAGACCGATCATGGCCGCAAGCATGACCAGAGGCGCGATACGTTCATGCGAAGCCAAGGCTTTACCATTCTGAGGTTCGACAATCTTCAGGTCCTCGACGGACCGGACTACGTCTTCATCACGATCGAGCAACACGTGTCGCCATTCCTTCACATGGAACCGGCCCCATGAACCCCGCCTTCCTCCTCTGGCTGGCCGGTGCCATGGCCGTTTTCCTCGCCGCCGCCACCGCGTCGCGGGCCTATATCGCCACCAGCAACATGCTCCTGCTGCTGTTTTCGCTGACGCTCTACTGCGTCGGAAACCTGATGATGGTGAAGCTGATGCGCGAGGGTGGGCTGGGACTGGCGATCTCGGCCTCGGCGATTGCGCAATTGCTGCTAATCAACGTCATCGCCGTCTTCATTTTCGGCGAAAAACTGAGTTCCACCCAGCTCGCCGGCGTCGGCCTCGGCGTCGCGGCCATGGTGCTGATGCTGTTTCCGATGGGAGCGAAAAGCTGATGCACCGAGAAAAGCTATTCCAGCACCGCATCCTGCCCGTCGCGACCATCGTGCTCGTCATCATCGCGATCTGGTACGCCGGCGCATACTTCATGAACGCACCCTTCCAGCGCGATCTCGACCGGCGCGGCAACGTCACCTCGACGTCACTCGAATTTTTCGAAAAGACCATGGCGCAGCCGAAGCCGACGCTGCCGGCACCGCATCAGGTGGCGCAGAACGTCTTCGAAAACACATTCCTGCGCCGTGTCACTTCGAACCGCAGCCTCGTCTACCACGCCGGGGTCACCCTCTCCTCCACCGTCGTCGGCTTCACGCTCGGCACGCTTCTCGGCATCCTGATCGCCGTCGGCATCGTCCATGTCAGGGCGCTGGAGCGCAGCCTGATGCCCTGGATCATCGCCTCGCAGATGGTGCCGATCCTCGCCGTGGCACCCATGGTCATCGTCGTGCTGGGCGCCATCAACATCACCGGCCTCCTGCCCAAGGCGCTGATCTCGACCTATCTGTCCTTCTTCCCCGTGACCGTCGGCATGGTGAAGGGCCTGCGCTCGCCGGAACTGATCCAGCTCGACCTGATGCGCACCTATAACGCGAGCGGCGCCCAAACCTTCTGGAAGCTGCGCGTGCCCGCTTCCATCCCCTTCCTCTTCACCTCGATGAAGGTCGCCATCGCCGCGAGCGTCGTCGGCGCCATCGTCGGCGAACTGCCGACGGGGGCGGTGGCCGGTATCGGCTCGAAACTGCTCGCCGGCGCCTATTACAGCCAGACGATCGATATCTGGGCGGCGCTGATCGCAGGCTCGGTACTGGCTGCACTGCTGGTCGCGATCGTCGCGCTGGCCGGCAAGGTCGCCGATCGCGCCATGGGTTCGAAGCCGATGGGGAGACCGGCATGAGCATCTTTACCCGTGCTTGGCAATCCTGGCTTGCGCTGGCGCTCGCCCTTGCAGCACTCGCCACATTCCCGCTCGGCATTTCCGACATTCCGGTCCCATACGTCCCGGCGCGGATGTTTTCCGTCTACGTTCTTGCGATCGGCGGTGCCATCACCTCCCTTCTGCCGCTTCCCGGCCTGTTCCTCGCGGCAGTTCTCCTCGTCTGCAGCCATTTTTCCACCGGCCTGCTTCTCTCTCGGCTCACCGGCAACGAAGGCAGCGGTTCCGTCGCCTTCTTCCTCGTTCTCGCCGCCAATTGGCTGCTCGCCTGGCGCTGCGTCAGCCTGCTTTCGGCGATCAGAACCCGATCCAGCACGTTCGACGCCCTGCTGCGCCTAATCATCCCGGCGATCTTCGGTGCCTGGATCCTGATCCTCTGGGAGGCCCTTACCCGTGGCCTCGGCATCCCCTTCATCATCCTGCCGCCACCCTCGGCCATCGGCGCCCGCCTCATGACCTCCGTGCCGACGCTCTGGGCGGACGTCCAGCAGACCGTCTTCAAGGCCGTCGTCTTCGGCTATGTGGTCGGCTGCGCATCGGGCTTTGCGGTGGCGATCCTCGCAGACCGCGTCGCCTTCTTCCGTCACGGACTGCTGCCCATCGCCAACCTCATGTCGGCCCTGCCGATCATCGGCGTCGCCCCGATCATGGTCATGTGGTTCGGCTTCGACTGGCAGTCCAAGGCGGCCGTCGTCATCGTCATGACCTTCTTCCCCATGCTGGTGAACACCATCGCCGGCCTTTCGGCAGCAGGCAGCATGGAACGCGACCTGATGCGCTCCTATGCCTCGGATTACTGGCAGACGCTGATGAAGCTGCGCCTGCCGGCCGCCATGCCCTTCATCTTCAACGCTTTGAAGATCAACTCGACACTGGCGCTGATCGGCGCGATCGTGGCGGAATTCTTCGGCACCCCGATCGTCGGCATGGGGTTCAGGATCTCCACCGAGATCGGCCGCATGAATGTCGACATGGTCTGGGCCGAAATCGCCGTTGCGGCGCTGGTCGGCTCGGTCTTTTATGGTCTCGTGGCGCTCGGGGAGAGAGCGACCACATTCTGGCATCCGTCTAACCGTGGGGGTTAGGCGCAACGAACCGCCCGCGTAACATCGCAGGGGCGGAAAACAGAGGGCAACGATAATGAAAAAGATCATGATGGCATTGATGGCCGGGGCGATGTCCCTGGCTGCAGCCCAGGCAATGGCTGCCGACAAGGTGACCCTGCAGCTGAAATGGGTGGCCCAGGGCCAGTTCGGCGGTTATTTCGTCGCCAAGGACAAGGGCTTCTACGAAGAGGAAGGCCTCGACGTGACGATCAAGCCGGGCGGCCCGGATATCGCGCCCGAGCAGGTCATTGCCGGCGGCGGCGCCGACGTGATCGTCGACTGGATGGGCGGCGCATTGGTTGCCCGTGAAAAGGGCGTACCGCTCGTCAATATCGCTCAGCCGTTCCAGAAATCCGGCCTCGAACTGATCTGCCCGAAGGACGGCCCGGTCAAGACTGAAGCCGATTTCAAGGGCAAGACCCTCGGCGTCTGGTTCTTCGGCAACGAATATCCGTTCTTCGCCTGGATGAACAAGCTCGGCCTCAAGACCGAAGGCGGCGGAGACGCCGTGACCGTGCTGAAGCAGAGTTTCGACGTGCAGCCGCTCGTCCAGAAGCAGGCGGACTGCATCTCGGTCATGACCTATAACGAATACTGGCAGGCGATCGACGCCGGCTTCAAGGCCGAAGACCTCGTCGTCTTCAACTATACCGCCCTCGGCAATGACCTGCTCGAAGACGGCCTCTATGCGCTCGAAACCAAGCTTGCTGATCCGAAGTTCAAGGAAAACATGGTCAAATTCGTCCGCGCCTCGATGAAGGGTTGGAAATACGCGATCGACAATCCGGATGAAGCCGCCGAGATCGTCATGGACAATGGCGGCCAGGACGAGAACCACCAGAAGCGGATGATGGGCGAAGTGGCCAAGCTGATCGGCGACGGCAAGCTGGACATGGGAACCTACGAGCGCACCGTGAAGGCGCTCACCGACCAGAAGATCATCAGCAAAGCGCCGGAAGGCGCCTATACCGCCGATGTTACGGAAGCCGCACTGAAATAATCCGGCAACAAATGCATTCGATATTCTTCATGCCCGGCAACAAACCGGGCATTTTTTTGCCATCAGCGCGTGTCATCTGATCGGCCGGCGACGGATTGATCGTGAGACGACGAACACGTAAAAGTGGCGCCAGAACATGCAGATAATTTTTCCGCCTTATGCCGGAAGTAATTGTCGGATGCAGAGTTCGCTGCGCGTCATACAGGGAGGAGGTATGGCGATGCGACTATGTCGGTCGTGTGGACCTGCTTCTCCGAACATTGGATTTGCTGCATGCCTTACCGCCTATCGAATTCGATCCTGCCGCTGATTGCTTTGCTTGCCGCCTCTCCACTTGCGGCGCAGGAAGCCAATCCTTCGGCCGCACCCCAGGCAAAGCTCCCGGCAATCGTCGTGACGGAAGCGGTCAAGCGCCCGCTGACGGACCGCATCGTCGCGACCGGCACGATCCGCCCGGTCGACGAAATCCAGGTCCAGCCCCTCGTCGAGGGCCTTTCGGTCAAGCAGCTCAATGTCGATGTCGGCGATGAGGTCAAGGCCGACCAGGTACTCGCGACACTGAACGACGACGCGCTGATTTTGCAGAAGAGCCAGTATCAGGCCAACAAGGCCAAGGCGGAGGCATCGGTCGCCCAATACGAGGCGCAGGTCATCGAAGCCGAAGCCAATCAGGATGACATGGTGCGCCGGCGCGACCGGACGGAGAAACTCAGCGAGAACGGCACCAGCACGGTCTCGCAGCTCGAACAGGCCAATGCGCAGGTTCAGGTCGCCCGCGCCCGTCTCAATGCGGCAAGGCAGTCTGTCACCGTCGCCCAGTCCGATGTCCGCGTTATCGAGGCCCAGCTTGCCGATGTCGAGCTGCAGCTTGCCCGCACCGGCGTGAAAAGCCCGGTCGATGGTGTCGTCTCGGTCAAGAATGCCAAGGTCGGCGCCATCGCCTCAGGCAATGGCGATCCGCTGTTCACCGTCATCCGCGATGGCGCGATCGAACTGGTCGCCGATATTTCCGAGACAGACATCCAGAAGGCCAAGATCGGCCAGAAGGCCGTGGTAGCGATTGCCGGCGGCGCCAAGGAAGTCGAGGGCCGCGTGCGCCTCGTTTCCCCAACCGTTGACCCGACCACAAGGCTCGGCCTCGTCCATGTCGAGATCGATGCCGATAGCGGCGCGCGCGCCGGCATGTATGGCCGTGCATCCATCATCGTCGAAGAAACAGAAGCGCTCGCCCTCCCCTTGTCCGCCGTGACCGTCGGTCGCCAGGGCGCGACCACCCGCAAGGTGCAGGACGGCGTCGTCAAGCAGGCCGAGATCGTCACCGGTTTCCAGGATGGCGGCTTCATCCAGGTCGTCAGCGGCATCGAGGCCGGCGACGTCGTGGTCGCCAAGGCCGGCGCCTTCGTGCGCGACGGAGACCACATCACCCCCGTTCCGGAAGACAAGGCTGCGACTGACAAGGCGACGGAGAATTCCCAATGAATTTCTCCGCCTGGTCGATCAAGAACCCGATCGCACCGCTGCTCGGTTTCGTGCTGCTGATGGTCGTCGGCATCCAGTCCTTCTATGCGCTGCCGATCACCCGCTTCCCCAATATCGACGTCCCCGTCGTCTCCGTCACGGTGGCGCAGAGCGGCGCCTCGCCGTCCGAACTCGAAATGCAGGTGACGAAGGAGATCGAAGACGCGGTCGCCTCGATCAGCGGCATCGATGAGATCCAGTCGACCGTCACCGACGGCCAGTCGCTGACGACGGTCGTCTTCCGCATCGAGAAGCCGACGGCCGAAGCCGTGCAGGACACCAAGGACGCGATCGACAAGATCCGCGGCGACCTGCCGGCCGGCATCGAGGAACCGATTGTCACCAAGGTCGATGTCGAAGGCCAGGCGATCCAGACCTTCGCCGTCTCTTCGCCCAACATGACGCTGGAAGAACTCTCCTGGTTCGTCGACGACACGATCACCCGCGAATTGCAGGGCGAGCCCGGCATCGGCCGCGTCGATCGTTACGGCGGCGCCGACCGTGAAGTGCGGGTCTCGCTCAACCCGGCCAAGCTCGACGCCTATGGCATTACCGCCGCCGACGTGAACACGCAGATGCGCGGCACCAACGTGGACCTCGGCTCGGGCCGCGGCCAGGTGGCCGGCAATGAACAGTCGATCCGCACGCTGGGCGACGCCCGCGACGTGGCGCAGCTTGCCGACACCTCGATCGCGCTTCCCAACGGCCGCTTCGTCAAGCTGTCCGAGCTCGGCCGCGTCACCGATACCTATGAGGAGCCGAAATCCTTCTCGCGCTTCAACGGCACACCGGCCGTCACCTTCGCCGTGTTCCGCGCCAAGGGCGCCAGCGAAGTCTCGGTTGCCGAGACCGTTGCGGAAAGCCTCGACGTCATCCGCAAGGCCCATCCGGACGTCGCGATCGAAATGGTCGACGACAGCGTCTACTTCACCTACGGCAATTACGAGGCGGCGCTCCATACGCTGATGGAAGGCTCGATCCTCGCCGTAATCGTCGTCTTCCTGTTCCTGCGCAACTGGCGCGCGACACTGATCGCCGCCGTGGCATTGCCGCTGTCGGCCATCCCAACCTTCTGGATCATGGACATCATGGGGTTCTCGCTGAACCTCGTGAGCTTCCTGGCGCTGACACTCGCGACCGGCATCCTCGTCGACGATGCGATCGTTGAGATCGAGAACATCGCCCGGCATATCAAGATGGGCAAGACGCCCTATCGCGCGGCCCTCGAAGCTGCCGACGAAATCGGCCTCGCGGTGATCGCGACCAGCTTCACCATCATCGCCGTCTTCGTGCCGGTCTCCTTCATGCCGGGCATTCCGGGCCAGTATTTCATCCAGTTCGGCCTCACCGTCGCCTTCTCGGTGTTCTTCTCGCTCGCGGTGGCGCGCCTGATCACGCCACTCATGGCCGCCTATCTGATGCGTGCCGAAGACGCGATGGACGACCACGAGGATAATGACGGCTGGATGATGCGGGCCTATACCCGCCTCGTCACCGGCACGACGCGCAAATGGTACTGGCGCTACGCCACCCTGATCGCCGCGATCGCCTTCCTCTTCGGTTCGATGGTCCTGCTCAGCAAGGTTCCCGGCTCCTTCCTGCCGCCGGACGACTCGTCCCGCGTCGTGCTGTCGGTCGAACTGCCGCCGAATGCGACGCTTGATGAGACGGATGTCGTCAGCGCCCAGGTCTTCGAGGCGGTGCGCCATATCGATGGCGTCGAGAGCGTCTTCACACTAGGCGGCGCCTCGCCCAAGGGCGATCTCGAACTGCGCCGCTCGACGGTCCGCGTCATCCTGAAGAATATCGACCATTCACTGGTCAAGACGCTGGTCAACAAGGGCCTCGGCGGCCTGCCGCTGATCGGCGGCTACCTGCCGAAACTACCGGAAAACGGCCGCACCCGGCCGCAATGGGACGTGGAGAAGGATATCTTCGCTGCCGTCCACTCCATCCCCGACGTCCGCATTTCCAAGGTCAACGACCGCGCCGAACGCGAACTCTCGTTCAACTTCCTCTCCTCCAACGAGGACGACCTGAACGAGGCCGTCAGCCTCTTGGAATCGCGCCTGCGCGCCTCCAACATCCTGGTCAACGTCTCCTCCGACGGCGCCCTGCCCCGCCCGGAACTGCAGATCCGCCCGCGCATGGCTGAAGCCTCGCGCCTCGGCATCACGCCGCAGCAGATCTCGGAAACCGTCCGCGTCGCGACGATCGGCGATATCGACGCAAACCTCGCAAAGATCTCGCTCGACAGCCGGCAGATCCCGATCCGCGTCCAGACCTCGCTCGACGTGCGCCGCGACCTGCAGGCGATCCGCAATCTCAAGGTCAAGACCGCATCGGGCTCCATGGTGCCCCTCACCAGCGTCGCCGATATCGACTATGCGGAAGGTCCAAGCTCGATCAAGCGCAACGACCGCAACCGCGTCGTCGCGATCGGCTCCGACGTGCCCTTCGGCACCGCGCTCGATTCCTCGACCGCCGAGTTCAAGCGCATCGTCGACGAGACCGACCTTCCTTCGACGGTGCGGCTCGCCGAAAGCGGTGACGCCAAGGTCCAGGCCGAAATGCAGCAGAGCTTCGGCAATGCCATGCTGCTTGGCCTGATGCTGGTGCTCGTCGTGCTGATCCTGCTATTCAAGGATGTCATTCAGCCCTTCACCATCCTCTTCTCGCTGCCGCTTGCCATCGGCGGCGTCGCAGTCGCGCTGATCGTTACCCAGAACGCGCTCTCCATGCCCGTCCTGATCGGCATCCTGATGCTGATGGGCATCGTCACCAAGAACGCCATCCTGCTCGTCGACTTCGCCATCGAGATGAAGCGGCACGGGCTGGAACGGGTTCACGCCATGGTCGAAGCCGGTCGCAAGCGTGCCCGCCCAATCATCATGACCTCGATCGCCATGTCCGCCGGCATGCTGCCGTCGGCCATGGGCGTCGGCGAAGGCGGCTCGTTCCGCGCACCGATGGCGATCGCCGTTATCGGCGGCATCATCGTCTCGACCGTGCTGTCGCTCGTCGTCGTGCCCTCCTTCTTCCTCATCATGGACGACCTGTCGCGCCTCCTCGGAAAGCTCTTCGGCCGCTTCGTCGGCAAGAAAGAAGACGACGAGGAAGTCCTGTCGCCGGAAGAACTCACGCGGCGGACGCACAGCAACGATCGCGGCCTCTCCGATCTCGAAGAGCGAATGGCCCAGATCGAGCAGGAGACCGGCACTCGCGGCATCGGCGCCCAGCGAGGAATGCGATAGTCATCTACGGCCGCCGGACAGGCGGCCGTTTCCACCTCGTCAGTTGCTCGTGCCTCTGGACGAAATGCATGGCGATTTGATCAATATCAAATCCCTCTCTTCAGCAAACGCTATTGTACCACCATGGGTGGTTACAGCAGTCGCATAGGGAAGAGATGGCGGACATGAACAGCAACCTGAAGCTCAACAATCGAGACCGGGCCGTGCTTCTCAAGGCGCCTTTCCTGGCAGGCTTGAGCCAGGAGATCCTGGTCCGCCTGATGTCGGCGATGACGGTAAGCACACTTCCCGCCCGCAAATTCGTGGCGCGGGAGGGAGAACCCGCCGACGCGTTCTATTGCGTCTTGAGCGGCTATGTCCGTCTCTTCAGGCTGAGCCGCGAAGGCCGCGAGGCCGACATCATGGTCTGCGCGCCGGGCGATACCTTTGCCCAATGCCTGCTCTTCGGCGAAAACGCCTATCGCTACAATGCGCTCACAGCAGAACCGACGACGCTGGCCCGTTTCGACATGCAGGCCGTGCGTGAGCTTGCCCAACAGGAACCGGAGATCGCCAAGGCCGTCATCGCTTCCATATCGCGCAATCTGCAGGACACGATCGACTGCATCACCAACGATCGTCTGTTCACCGCGCCGCAGCGCGTCGCAAATTACATCGTCAGCCGCTGCCCGGCCGAGGTCGGCCCGGCCTCAATCCGCCTGCCGTTCCAGAAGAACCTGCTCGCCGGCATGCTGGGCCTTGCACCGGAAGCCCTGTCACGCGCCTTTTCCAGCCTGCGCAAGGCGGGCGTGACCGTCCGCGGTCGAATCATCCAAGTCGGTGATGTACAAGCTCTGCGAGAATCCGACGCTTCGAGGACACGATAGACAGAGCGGGTCCTTGATCCACGCGTGTTGCGACAGGGGTGTCCAGCAACAGGCGTTGGCCGGCAGCGACAAGCTGCCGGCTTTTTTGTCTCAGAGCCCGCCCTGGCGGCGCAGGAATTCGACGATGTGGCCGACCCCCTCGCCGCGCTTGAGGTCGGTAAAGACATGCGGCTTCATCTCGCGCATACGGGCCGCGTCGCGATCCATCACATCGATATCGACGTCGACATAGGGCGCCAGATCCTTCTTGTTGATCACGAGAAGGTCCGAGCGGGTGATGCCCGGTCCGCCCTTGCGCGGGATCTCCTCGCCCTGGCAGGTCGAGATCACGTAGATGGTGATGTCGGCGAGATCCGGCGAGAAGGTCGCGGCGAGATTGTCGCCGCCCGATTCGATAAAAACGACGTCAAGATCCGGGATACGCTGGTTTAGCCCTGCGATCGCCTGCAGATTGATCGTCGCATCCTCGCGGATCGCCGTATGCGGGCAACCGCCCGTCTCGACACCGACGATGCGGTCCGACGACAATGCCTGCATGCGCACCAGCGCATCGGCATCTTCCTTTGTGTAGATGTCGTTGGTGACGACGGCGACGGAATAGTCGTCGCGCATCGCCTTGCAGAGCTTTTCCGTCAGTGCCGTCTTGCCCGACCCAACCGGCCCGCCGATGCCGACCCTCAGGGGTCCGTTTGCCGATTTCATACGTATGTCCTTTCGATTCTCGCAGCAGCCTAGTTCCGCCGTCAGGAGCGGAAAAGCCGCGAATGCTGTGTTTCGTGTCTGAGCGCCGCGATCTCTGCCTGCACCGCCGAAGTCCCGAGATCGTCGAGGCCCGCCTGCGCCGCTCGCCGTGACACCTCTTCAACCCGTCCCTCCAGCGCCGCGAGGATCGCCACGCCCTGCGCCTGCCCGGCCACACTTAGCCGGATGCCTGCGGAAACGGCCTGTGACACGGCAGCGTGCAGATAGGCGGCAAGCGCCTGAGACAACGGCACGCCGTGCCCTGCAGCCACCGCACCAACCGCAACCGGAAACGGCAGATCCCCCGGCAGCCGTTCCAACACGGGATGCGGCCAGGCCGCTGCTGCCGTCGCGAAAGCCTTTCCCAGCGATAGCGTCTCATTGAACCGCTCGGCCGAACCGGCAAGCGCCAGCCCCAGCGCCGAAACATCATGAAGCGCTGCCTCATTTCCTGCCTGCCGCCAGGCCTCGGAAAACAGCACCGCATCGTTCCACAGCGAACCGTGTGCCAGCACCGTTTCAAGCCAGCCCCGCAGATCGTCGGCCGTCTTCACCAGGCCATCGGCAACCGCTCGTTCCAGCCCGCCAGACCACGCGAACCCACCGATCGGAAAGGCCGGCGAGAGCCATGCCATCAGCCGCAGCAACGCCCGCGTGTCGAACGAAGTCTCCGACATGCCATTGATCGGCAGCCCTGCCGACGCTTGCTTCCCGTCCACGCGCGGATCAGTCGTGATGGTGATGGCCGTCGCCATGGTCGTGCCCGTGATGGCCATGGTCGTGGTGATCATGACCGTGGGAATGGGAGCCATGCGAGTGATAGGCGCCGCGCGCCGGCTGAAAGCCTTCCTCGACATCCGTCACCGTCGCGCCGAGACCCTGCAGCATCGCGCGAATAACGTGGTCGCGCAGGATCAGGATGCGGCCTTCCTCGATTTGCGCCGAGAGATGCCGGTTGCCGAGATGCCAGGCGAGTTCGATCAAGTGCAGCGTGTCGCGTGCTTTGACCTCGAACAGCTTTTCCGGCGCTGCTTGCACCTCGACCGTATCGCCATTGTCGAGAACCAGGCGGTCGCCGTGATGGAAGAGCACCGCTTCTTTCAGATCCAGCATCACCATGTCGCCATTCGACAGATGCAGCAGCTTGCGGCGCAGGTGGCGCAGGTCATGCGGCAGGCTGACCGTGTCGATCGGTGGATCGGAGACCTCGCCGGCCGGGCGATAGGAATGGATATGCTGCATGATGAACTCTTTGAATTGCGGCGGTTCGGCCATCATCGCCGTCCGCCGCGCCGAGCACAAGCGCAACATGCAGGCAGCCACAAAAAAGCCCGGCCCCTTCATTCAAAGGGCCGGGCTTTAAGCGGGTCTATGATCGGGATGCCTTATTCGGCAGCGATTTTGACGGCCTTGAGGCTGTCGAGAATGTTCTGCGGCGAGGACGCGCCGTAGGGATCGGTCTCGCAGTTGTCCGAATAGCCTTCTTCCTCGAACCACTGCTCGACGGTGCCATCGTTGATGATGGCGGCATAGCGCCAGGAGCGCATGCCGAAGCCGAGATTGTCCTTGGCGACGAGCATGCCCATCTTGCGGGTGAACTCACCCGAACCGTCCGGAATAACGGAAACGTTTGCAAGATTCTGGCTCTTGGCCCAGGCGTTCATGACGAAGGCGTCATTGACCGACATGCAGTAGATCGCGTCGATGCCTTCGGCCTGGAAATCAGGGAAGAGCTTTTCGAAATCGGGCAGCTGGTAGGTCGAGCAGGTCGGCGTGAAAGCGCCTGGCAGCGAGAACAGCACGACGCGCTTGCCTGCGAAATAATCGGCCGAGGTGACGTCCTGCCAGCGGAAAGGGTTCGGACCGCCGACGGCTTCGTCGCGTACGCGGGTGCGGAAAGTGACCTGGGGAACTCGCTTGCCGAGCATCAATGCCTCCATGAGAATGAACATTCGCCCCGTCCAGAGGCAGATGCGCCTTCATAGCGGCACTTTTTCTGCAGTGCAGCAAAGTTCTTGATAAAAACCGGTTCTGCAGAGCAGCTATTCACAGGAAGCAGGGCTTTGGTGGGGATGCCCACAAGAGAGCAAGGCTCTCGAACATGTCACCGATTACCGGCAATACGGTTTGAGGAGTATCCCGTTGAACTCCTCCGGCTCGGCCGCCGTTTTCGCACGGTGGCAGATAGTCGATAGCGCGGCCGTACCATCTGACGCTACCGAGGAAGCCCCCCGCCGGGATGGGCTGAGCAGGGATCTTCCATCGTCCCCCTTTGCCGAGTGGGCAAGAAGCGCACACAGCGCTTCGACTACGATCTTTGTCAAAGATCGTCTGCCAGACAAGATATTCTGAAGAGGTAACCCATCAGGCTTATTTAGGCTGCCACGCGGGTCGTCCAAAGCGCGATCGCCGCGCAGGAGACCTATCCGGTCTGCTTTACCAGCCAGACTTACGTTGTTGCTCCGGATCAGATGATCCCGCACTGTATTTCGTCATTGCTGGCGATGCGGTCCATCAGCAGAAAGAGGTCTTCCTCGATGTCGGAGGTAAGTCCCACGTCAAGTTCGGCCACGGCGAGCAGCGTGCGTGTGACAAGGTCGATTCGCACGGCCCGGCTCCCGCTGTACAGCGAGGCGCGGTCTTCCAAAAGCTGCTGCAAATTACGGCTGGGAAAACGGTTCATTACGCATCCCTCCTTTTGCAGGCGGGAGCATATACAACTCTCGGCCGTCACCGCCTACATGATCGGTTGGTGACAGTGGATGCAGTGTACGCCGTTGTGACTGAGAGTCCACCCCAGCGCTCCGAAAGCCATTGGGCGGAATGGATCGCCCAAATCGGCTCCGTCATTCAATTGAAGAGATCGAGCGACACGCGCAGCGTCTGCGGCAGGGGATTCCACCAGCCGGTCCGGATACCGGCGGCACGCAGGGCGCGCGCTGTCCAGGTGTTGCAGCCGACGAAAGCGTTGAACGAACCATGCGCCTCGAAGAACCGGTCGGAGAGCCTGTAGCCTGCATCGGGAATGACGACGACGTCACCGTCTTCGCGTACGAAGCTCGCCTGTATGAACTCGGACAGTCCCCGAAATTCGGCAGCCTCGAGATCGAAGGCCCTGACTGACGGGTGCCCTTCATCGATCGGCCCTGCCACGTCCACATGCATGACCGAACTGTCGATCGTCAGTGCCCGAAACAGCGGCGTGGGTTTCAGGTCGGCCCAGGTGGGCGTTTCCAGATAGAAGGCCCGCCCTCCCCAGCCGATGATCACCCATTCGGCCCCCGGCTCGGTGACGGGAACGCCGGAAGCCTGAAGAAACCCATAGGCCTCCCGGGTCTCCGCATCGAGCGGAATGGCGATATCGGTGTGGATGGGATTGGACAGAACAAGGATGCGCCGTGTCTCCACGGCCTCTCCGGACGGTCCGGATCCAGACAGCGGGCGCGGAACAAAGGTTCCGGCCGCTACTGCAAGCACGATGACGGCGATAATGGAAAGCAATACGCGGAAAGCAGATCTCATGGTCGGGACATCTCAAAGAGGTTTCCGGAAATAGACGACCCGCTCTGTCTCGGCAAAGCCCCAGCTTTGATGGGCATGATGAGATACCAGATTGTCGATCTCCGCGTCCGAGCAGAGTTCGACGAAACCTTCTTCCGCACAATCCGCCGAAATCCTCTCGACCAGCAATAGGCCGATACCATGGCGACGGTATTCCGCCGAAACCCAGATGCCCTCCAGAAACGGCACGGGCGATTGCGTGCTGCCGTTGGCGTAGCGACGAATGGAAATCTCGGCAAAACCGATCGCCTCGCCCTCCCCGCTCAAGGCGAGATAACCGCGCAACCAAGCGCCCGGCAGCGCCGCCGCGATTTCAGTTGCATGTTCCTCGACGGATCCGTCCGGCCAGAGCGCATGCCGCAGACACGCCCATTCGGCGATATCCGCAACCTCACATCGCCGGACAGCATGCGCCACCGCCGATCCCGCCGTCTAGAACAGGAAATACCGCTGTGCCATTGGCAGCACAGTGGCCGGCTGGCAGGTGAGCAGCTCGCCATCGGCGCGCACCTCGTAGGTTTCCGGATCGACCTCCACATGCGGCGTCGCCGAGTTGTGGATCATCGATGCCTTGCCGATGCCGCTGCGGACATTCTTCACCGCCACCAGCTTCTTGGCGACACCGAGCTTGTGCGACAGACCGGCATCGAGCGAGGCCTGGGAGACGAAGGTGACCGACGAATTGGTGCGCAGCTTGCCGTAGGCCGCGAACATCGGTCGGTAATGCATTGGCTGTGGCGTGGGGATCGAGGCGTTGGGATCGCCCATCGGAGCCGCCGCGATCGAGCCGCCGAGCAGCACCATTTCCGGCTTCACGCCGAAGAAGGCCGGGTTCCACAGCACGAGGTCGGCGCGCTTGCCGACTTCGACAGAGCCGATCTCGTGGGACACGCCATGGGCGATGGCCGGGTTGATGGTGTATTTGGCGATGTAGCGCTTGACGCGGAAATTGTCGTTGTCGCCGGTTTCCTGGGCCAACTGGCCGCGCTGGCGCTTCATCTTGTCGGCCGTCTGCCAGGTGCGGATCGCCACTTCGCCGACGCGGCCCATGGCCTGGCTGTCGGAAGAGATAATCGAGAAGGCGCCGATATCGTGGAGAATGTCTTCCGCCGCGATCGTCTCTTTGCGGATGCGGCTTTCGGCGAATGCGATGTCTTCCGGGATCGACGGCGACAGGTGGTGACAGACCATCAGCATGTCGAGATGTTCTGCCAGCGTGTTGACCGTGTAGGGCCGCGTCGGGTTGGTGGACGACGGAATGACGTTCGGATTGCCGCAGACCTTAATGATGTCGGGCGCGTGGCCACCGCCTGCCCCTTCCGTATGGAACGCATGTATGGTGCGGCCACGGATGGCGGCGACCGTATCCTCGACGAAGCCGCTTTCGTTCAACGTGTCGGTGTGGATCATAACCTGCACGTCGAAGGCATCGGCAACCGTCAGGCAGTTGTCGATCGCGGCCGGCGTCGTGCCCCAGTCCTCATGCAGTTTCAGCGACGAGGCTCCCGCGAGGATCATCTCTTCCAGCGGCGCCGGCAGCGAGGCATTTCCCTTGCCGGCAAGCGCCAGGTTCATCGGGAAGGCATCGAAGCTTTCGATCATCCGCTCGATATGCCAGGCGCCGGTGCAGGTGGTGGCAAGCGTCCCATGCGCCGGGCCGGAACCGCCGCCGAGCATGGTCGTGACGCCGCTCATCAGCGCTTCCTCGATCTGCTGCGGGCAGATGTAATGGATATGCGCGTCCATGCCGCCAGCCGTCAGGATCTTGCCCTCGCCTGCTATGGCTTCCGTGGAGGGACCGACGATGATCGTCACGCCCGGCTGCGTATCGGGATTGCCCGCCTTGCCGATCGCATGGATGCGGCCGTCCTTCAGACCCACATCCGCCTTGTAGATGCCGCTATGGTCGACGATCAGCGCATTGGTGATGACCGTATCGACCGCACCTTCGCCGCGCGTCGCCTGGCTCTGGCCCATGCCGTCTCGGATGACCTTGCCGCCACCGAACTTCACCTCTTCGCCATAGGTGGTGAAATCCTTCTCCACCTCGATGAACAGTTCGGTGTCGGCCAGCCGCACCTTGTCGCCGGTCGTCGGACCGAACATGGAGGCATAGGCGGCGCGGGACATCTTGAAGGACATGGACTACCTCTGGAGTTCGACAACTTTGGTCGCGGGAGAGTGACGGGGACAGGTTCAGTTGCCCGAGTTTTCCGTCAGCTCCTTCAGTTCTTGGGTACGCTTGCGCGTCAGATCGGCCTGGCATCCGGAAATCAGCATCGGCTCCATCGAGCCGCCGCGCGCCTGAAAACCATAGGACGCACATTGCGCATCGCGATAGGTAACCCAGGCGCGCTGAGCCTTGACCAGCGCATCCTCGGCACCGGCCGTCGCCTGGCTTGCGCCCTTGTCCGCCTTGCGCATTTCGTCGCGGGACAGTTTGTATTGTGCATTGAGTTCCGCGTCGGCTTCATCGAAGTCGCGGCCGGCGCAGATATTCATGGCCATCTGGGTCTGTGCGTTGCTGCAGTCGACGTCAGGCTCCTGTCCGTTCGAAGTCGGAGCATCCACCAGCAGCACACATCCGCAGAGCATCGGCAAAAGCGCGATTTTCAGCATGTCTTCTCCGGGGGTTAGGCTGCGGCGCCGTCGAAGTGATGGGAGGTCAGCGCCCTTGGATCGACACCCTCCAGGCAGTTGGCGTTGACCGCCACCATCGGCGAACCATCTGCCGGAGACGCGCCGTAGGCAAAACTCTCGATGCCACAGGTCTTGCAGAACAGGTGCTGCAGCTTCTTCGTGTTGAACAGATATTCGGTGAGATTGTCCTCGCCCGATTTCAACACGAACTTGTCGCGCGGCGCAAAGGCCAGCACCGAGCCGAGCCGCTGGCAGCGCGAGCAGTTGCAGGTGATCGTCTGATCCAGATCGACATCCGCCTCGAAGGAAACCGCGCCGCACTGGCAGCTGCCGAGATAATGTTTCGTCGCCATGTCAGAGCTCTCCCATGATCTTCTGCTGGAAACCGAAAACCCGGCGCGCGCCGGAAAGCGGAATGAGCGTCACGGAGCGGGTCTGGCCGGGCTCGAAACGCACCGCCGTGCCGGCCGGGATATCGAGCCGCATGCCCCGCGCCTTGTCGCGCTCGAAGGATAGCCCGTTATTGGTCTCGAAGAAATGGTAGTGGCTGCCCACCTGCACCGGCCGGTCGCCGGTATTGGAAACCTCGATCGAAATCGTCGGCGCGCCGACATTGAGTTCGATTTCGCCTGTAGCGGCAATGACTTCACCGGGTATCATGAATCACCTCCTCAGGCGCTTAAAGCGATTTGTGGCTTGCAGCCCTCGGCCTTCAGAACGCGCACCGTCGATGCCGGGTTACGCGCCAAGGCGGCTGCCGGGCGGATTGGGCGACGCACAAGTTCGCCGGAGCAGTTCGGGCAGATGCCGGCAAGCACGCCGGTGGCGCAGTCGGCGCAATAGGTGCATTCGAACGTGCAGATCATCGCCTCGCGACTATCTGGAGCTAGGTCCTTGTCGCAGCATTCGCAGTTGGGGCGCAGTTCGAGTGCCATGGCGATGTCCTCAGCGGATCGGTTCGTGCACGGTGACGAGCTTGGTTCCGTCGGGAAAAGTCGCTTCCACCTGCACGTCATGGATCATTTCCGGAATGCCTTCCATCACCTGGCCGCGGGTGATGACATGGGCGCCCGCCTCCATGAGGTCGGCGACGGAGCGGCCGTCGCGTGCGCCCTCGACGACATAGTCGGTGATCAGCGCGATCGCTTCGGGATAGTTCAGCTTGACCCCGCGCTCAAGGCGGCGCCGCGCGACCATCGCGGCCATGGAAATCAGCAGCTTGTCTTTTTCTCTTGGCGTCAGGTTCATGGGCTTCCCGCAATAATCGTCGCAATCGGCAAATCAGATGTCCCAGACTTTCGGCACTGGCGCCCCGTTACGCAATACGGAAATTGCCGGTACCAGGATTTTTCTCAAGTCGAAGCCAGTCGGCGCGGCAATCCGGGCGATCAGCTTGCCGTTCCAATAGCTTGCACCGCCGGGCGTGCCGTCGAGGCATTCCCGCAGGCGCGGCAGCAGCGCTTCGCAGAGCGGGCCTGTATAGAAGAGAGTGGCGAAAGCGACCTGGCCGGAGAGCACAGCGGCGGCCTGGGTCAGCCGCTCGATCTCGCCCTCGAAACGCAGTTCTTCCGCATGAATGAGCTGCCCGTTCCGCCGCACCCGCCAGCGATCGCGGAAGAAGCCCCGGCCAACCGCCTCGCCCATCGCCTTGCGGCCGAGCAGCACCGCCTCTACGGCGAGGAATTCCGCGTCGTCGGCAAGATCGATATCGAGGCGCCGCGTCAGCGAGGCCTGGTCGAAAAGGATCGTTTCCTGGGGAAGCCAATGGACCGAAGCGCCTTCGGCGACGGTGATGTCGGTGGAGACCGAGGCCGTGTCGGAGGCGGCCTTGTAGATCTTCTCGTTAGCCTGGGTGGTGACCGAGAGCCTTGTGGAAGGCGCAGCGGCGACGGACCATTCGATCACGTCGCCGCCCGTCAGTCCCCCTGACGTGTTGATGAGGATCGCCTCCATTTCAGGCGAAAATGTTTCTGGAAGGCGTATTTTTGCGCAGCCTTCCTGGTAGAATTCGTCGAGCCTCGTCCGCCCGCCGAAAGCCTTGGTTACAAGGCGTCCTGAACCCCTTGCCCGCTGCGGCGCATATTGATCGGCTGGGAGCTGCTGCACGACGTACCTTCGATTTCTGCCTGTATCGCGCAGTCAGAAGCAACGGACGTGCCAGACTTCGCGCCGGCCTTCGACTTGGCGGGAGCCGCCGTCGCGACGACATCCGTCGAGTCGGCCTTGCCGAAGAAGTCCCACATGCGGAAAGCAGGATCAACATTGGTGTCGAACGCAGCCTTGGCCGACGAAGCGACAGCCGCGACCTTGGTGACGCTCGCGGCGCCGTCCTTGGCGGCGGCGATCACAGCCTGCTTGGCGGCAACCGGCTTCGGCCAGTCATGCGTGCCGTTGGCAAACACGTAGGATGCGATGCGGGCGCCGTTCTTGCAGGTGCCGTACATGCTGAAGGTCACGTCATCGACCGTCTTGGAATTGTCATTGCCCTTGCAGCCGTCGAGATCGGTCCAGCGCTGGATCGCAGTCTTGAAGCTGTACTGCCAGTAGGCCGCGCCACCGCCCGCATAGGGGTTCTGCCTGTCCTTGATGCCGGCAAACGCCATGATCGAGATCGGCTTGGCCGGGCTGCAGTTTTCCTTGTCCGGACCCCATTTTCCGTCGGTTTCGACCGGACGACCGGCACGCAGCGAGTTGACGAAACCGGCGCCCGTGAAGCCCTCGCCGCCTGAGCAGAGATAGGCCGACAGCATGCGGCCTCCGCCGGAATAGCCGGAGGCGAAAATGCGGTTCGGATCGACGCAGAAATCTTCCTTCACCTCGTCGACGGCTTCGCGGATGAAGGAGATCTCGTCGAGACCGCCCTTGCCTCCGGTCGGAATGATGGCCTTGCTGACTTCGACATGCGGCACGTTCCAGGCGAAGGTTCCCGGCGTCTTGCCCGGCAGGCTGCCCTGCAGCGCGATCGCGATGAAGCCGTTCTTCTCGGCGACCTTGTCCCAGGAGGAGCGGTTCAGCTGCCCGGTAGGATTGCTGTTGCTGCCGTGGAAATCGAACACGACCGGCACCTTGTCGTTGCCGGTATAGGACGACGGGACGTAATAGACGGCCTGGCGCGTGATGCCATCAGCCTCGATCGTCAGCGCATGGCGGCCGGCTTCCATCGGCTGGCCGCAGCCGGCGAAGGCTGCACCTGCGGCCAAGAAAAAGGCTCCGGTCGCGGTCAGGCGAACAAGAGCGGAACGGGAACGGTGACCAAAAGTGCATGCAAAGACCATCAGCGCCTCATCATGGGGTGCGGGTTGTCAAGGATGTTCGGAGATGTCGTTCATCTGCCGTTCATCTAGCATACAGGTTCAGGTATTGATACAGTTTGAACGAATAGAAGCTATGCAAACATTGACCATTAAACTGTTAGATGCCGCCTTGCTTCTGCCGTATCCAGGGTTTCTGCAGCCCCTTCGTGCACAATCTCGCCACGATCCATGATGTAGACCTGGTCGGCAAGCTCGCGGCAGAAGTCGAGATACTGCTCGACGAGCAGGATCGCCATGCCGGTCGAATCCCTCAGGTAGCGGATCGCCCGGCCGATATCCTTGATGATCGACGGCTGGATGCCCTCGGTCGGCTCGTCCAGGACAAGGATCTTCGGCCGCGTGACCATGGCGCGGCCGATCGCCAGCTGCTGCTGCTGGCCGCCGGACAGGTCGCCGCCACGCCGGCCGAGCATGGTTTTCAGGACCGGAAACAGCGAGAAGATCTCGTCGGGGATATAGCGGTCCTTGCGGGCGAGCGGCGCATAGCCGCTCTGCAGGTTTTCCTGAACGGTGAGCAGCGGAAAGATTTCGCGGCCCTGCGGCACGTATCCGATGCCATGCTTGGCGCGGGCGTAGGGTGCCAAGCCGTTCAGCGTCTCGTTCCGAAAACTGATCTTGCCGGCGGAGACCGGATGCTGGCCGGTGACGGCGCGCAGCAACGACGACTTGCCGACGCCGTTGCGGCCGAGCACGCAGGTGATCTTGCCCATTTCGGCAGTGATGGAGACCCCGCGCAGGGCCTGGGCGGCGCCGTAGTGGAGATTGACGTTGTCGACTGTCAGCATGAGGTGCCTCCCTGTTTTCTCGGGAGGGCGGCGCTACCCCCCTCTGGCCTGCCGGCCATCTCCCCCACAAGGGGGGAGATCAGAAGGAGGAGAGCGCTCGCCTCCCATTTAAGATTGCGTGGAGGCCAGATAGCGTCCTGCGTCGAAATCCGAGCATCCGGAAATGATGCTTGTTTGGGGCAGCATGGATGCGCCCAGCTGATCTCCCCCCCTGTGGGGGAGATGGCCTGCAGGCCAGAGGGGGGTATCACGACCATTGAGCTCACCATCACCGCCCCAGATAATTCTCGATCACCTTCGGATCGCTGGACACAAAATCGATCGAACCTTCGGCGAGCACCGAGCCTTCCGCTAGGCACGTCACCTTCACGCCGAGATCGCGGACGAAGCCCATGTCGTGTTCGACGACGACGACGGATCGCGTCTTGGCGATCTCGCGCAGCAACACAGCCGTCTCGGCCGTCTCCGCGTCGGTCATGCCGGCCACCGGCTCGTCGACCAGAAGCAGCTTCGGCTCCTGGGCGAGCAGCATGCCGATCTCGAGCCACTGCTTCTGCCCGTGGGAGAGGTTGGCGGCATACTCGTCCTTGCGATGTGTCAGACGGATCGTCGTCAGGATCTCCTCGATGCGTGCCTTGTCCTCCGCCGTCAGCGTGTAGAACAGCGTGGCGAAGACGCCGCGGGAGCGGTTGAGCGCCAGTTCCAGATTGTCCCAGACGGTATGGCTTTCGAACACGGTCGGCTTCTGGAACTTGCGGCCGATACCGAGCTGGGCGATGTCGGCCTCGTCCTTTTTCGTCAGGTCGATCATCTCCTCGAAGATCACCTTGCCCGTGTCCGGCCGTGTCTTGCCGGTGATGATGTCCATCATCGTCGTCTTGCCGGCGCCGTTCGGGCCGATGATGGCGCGAAGCTCACCGGGTTCCACCACCAGCGACAGCGAATTGATCGCCTTGAAACCGTCGAACGAGACGGAGACGTCTTCGAGATAGAGCAGGCTTTTGGCGCGAGTTTCAGCAATTGTGTTCATGGGTTCACTCCGCGGCCTGAGCCTGTTGCGCGGCAGGTAGCGCACCGGCATCCCTGCCCTTTTCCGCATCCGCTGCCGCCTTGAGCGCCTTGCGGGCGTTCCAGCCGTGCTGGATCGTGCCGACAATGCCCTTGGGCAGGAACAGCGTGACGGCGATGAAAAGGCCGCCGAGCGCAAAGAGCCAGAATTCCGGGAAGGCGCCGGTGAAATAGCTCTTGCCCGCATTGACGAGGATGGCGCCGATGATCGGGCCGATCAGCGTGCCGCGACCACCGACCGCCGTCCAGACGACGACTTCGATCGAATTGGCCGGGGCGAATTCGCCCGGATTGATGATGCCGACCTGCGGCACGAAGAGCGCACCGGCTATGCCGGCAAACATGGCCGAGACGACGAAGGTGAAGAGTTTTATGTTCTCCACGCGGAAACCGAGGAAGCGCACCCGGCTTTCCGCATCGCGCACGCCGACCAGCACTTTGCCGAATTTCGAGCGGGTGATCGCCGAGGCGACGATCAGGCAGAGCGCCAGCATGATCGCCGACATGGCGAAGAGAACCGCGCGTGTCCCGCCGGCCTGAACCTGGAAGCCGAGGATATCTTTAAAATCCGTCAAGCCGTTATTGCCGCCGAAACCCATGTCGTTGCGGAAGAAGGCGAGCATCAGCGCATAGGTCATCGCCTGGGTGATGATCGACAGATAGACGCCGTTGACGCGGGACCGGAAGGCGAACCAGCCGAAGACGAAGGCGAGCAGGCCGGGCACGATCAGCACCATGGCCATGGCAAACGGGAACATGTCGAACCCGTACCAGAACCACGGCAGTTCCTTCCAGTTGAGGAAGACCATGAAATCCGGCAGGTCGGGATTGCCGTAGACGCCGCGAGAGCCGATCTGACGCATCAGATACATGCCCATCGCATAACCGCCGAGCGCGAAGAAGGCGCCGTGGCCAAGCGAGAGGATGCCGCAATAGCCCCAGACGAGATCGAGTGCCAAGGCCAGCAGCGCGTAGCAGAGATACTTACCCATCAGCGCCATGGCATAGGTCGGGATATGCAGGGCGCTATCCGGCGGCGTCAGCAGGTTGAGCGCCGGAACGATGATGGCGACGGCGAGCAGAATACCGACGGCGACGACGATCTTGCCTTCGAGAGCGCGTAAAATGAAGCCGGTAATCATGCTTCCACCGCCCTTCCCTTGAGCGCGAAGAGACCGCGCGGACGTTTCTGGATGAAGAGGATGATGAGGACGAGCACGAGGATCTTTCCGAGCACGGCCCCGACCGACGGTTCGAGGAACTTGTTGAGGATGCCGAGCGAAAGCGCCCCGACCAGCGTGCCCCAGAGATTACCGACCCCGCCGAAGACCACGACCATGAAACTGTCGATGATGTAGCTCTGGCCGAGATTGGGCGAGACGTTGTCGATCTGGGACAGCGCCACGCCGGCGATCCCGGCGATGCCCGATCCGAGCGCGAAGGTGAGCGCGTCGACCCAGGGCGTGCGAATGCCCATCGAGGATGCCATGCGGCGGTTCTGCGTCACGGCGCGCATGTTGAGGCCGTAGGCGGTCTTCTTCATCACGAAGAGCAGCGCAAAAAAGATCGTCAGCGAGAAGACGATGATCCACATGCGGTTATAGGTGATCGTCATGCCGCCGAGCGGGAAGGAACCGGACATCCAGGACGGATTGCCGACTTCCTGGTTGGTCGGGCCGAAGATCGTGCGGATCGCCTGCTGCAGGATGAGCGACACGCCCCAGGTGGCAAGCAGGGTTTCAAGCGGCCGGCCGTAGAGAAAGCGGATGACGCCGCGCTCGATGACGAAGCCGACGAGGCCGGTAACGAGGAAGGCGACGGGAAGCGCTATTGCCAGCGACCAGTCGAACAGGCCAGGCGCATTGTCGCGGATCACCTCCTGCACCATGAAGGTGGAATAGGCGCCGAGCATAACCATCTCGCCATGCGCCATGTTGATGATGCCCATCACGCCGAAGGTGATCGCAAGCCCGATCGCCGCGAGCAACAGGACGGAACCGAGCGACATGCCGTACCAGACGTTCTGGGCAAGATCCCAGAGCTGCAGCTGGCCCTGAATTTTTGCGATGGCCTTGTCGACATCCGGTTTCAGGCTTTCGTCGATCGAGGACGAAATGGTCGAGAAGATGCGCATCGCCTCGCGACCGCCGAGGTTGGCGATCGTTTCGATGGCAGCACGCTTGTCCTCGACGGAACGGTCGGAGGAGAGGAGCGACACCGCACGTGCCTCTTCCATGCGGGCTTTCACTTCCGCATCGGTTTCCTTCGCAAGCGCCGTCTCCACCAGTTCGAGTGTCTCGGCGCTCGGCGAGCGCAGGATCGCATCGGCAGCGGAAAGGCGCGCGCCACGATCCGGGCTCATCAGCGTCAGGCCGCCGAGAGCCGCGCGGATGGCACGGCGCAGATTGTTGTTGACCTTGACCTTGGTGACAGCGCCCTTGGCGACCTGCCCGGCGCTCTCGCCGGTCACCGGATCGATGAGTTCCAGCTGCAAGCCGACGGGTTTGGCGGCAAACACCGCTTTGTCCGACTTGCGGAAATAGAGATCGCCTTCGGAAAAGGCGTTCAGCGCCGGGACCACGCGCGGATCGCCGGTGGTCGCGATCTCGCCGACAAGCTTTTCGGCTTCGTTGAAATTGGCGTCGGCCAGCTGATTGAACAGCGGCCTGGGGTCCGTGCCCTGCGCGAAGGCGGGGCCACTGAACGCGAAGAAAAGAACAGCTATAACCGCTCTAATGAAGCTCGTTGTTGTCACGATATCGCCCCTTATCGATGCGGGTATTGGCGAATTGGAGGGTGGCAGGGCACTCCTCATTCCTGTGCTCGTCACAGGAATCCAGCCGACCCAAGTCCTTGGGTCGAAAAGACTCTCACGCGTCGCAGACGCGACGCTGCTGGATCCCTGTGACAAGCACAGGGATGAGGGAGAGAGGGCCGAAAACTCGCTCCCTCTCTCCTCTCATGTATAGCCGGACCTTATCAGCTGCCCTTGCCGCCGCACTTGCCGGTGGCGACGTTGAAGTTGCCGCAGGACATCGGCTTGCGCCAATCGGAGATCAGATCCTTCGAATCCGGCAGGTAGTCCGACCATTCGTCGCCGACCACGGCTGCAGTTTCCTGCACGACTTCGAACTGACCGTCGGCCTGGATTTCACCGATCAGCACCGGCTTGGTGATGTGGTGGTTCGGCATGACGGTGGAGGTGCCGCCCGAGAGGTTCGGAACCGAGACACCGATGATCGAGTCGAGAACCGCGTCCGTGTCGGTCGTGCCGGCAGCCTCGACGGCCTTAACCCAGGCGTTGAAGCCGATATAGGCGGCTTCCATCGGATCGTTGGTGACGCGCTTGTCGTTCTTGGTGAAGGCATGCCAGGTCTTGATGAACTCGGCATTGACCTCGGCATCGACAGACTGGAAGTAGTTCCAGGCGGCGAGATGGCCGACAAGCGGCGTGGTATCCAGGCCGGCGAGCTCTTCCTCACCGACGGAGAAGGCGACGACCGGAATGTCTTCAGCCTTGATGCCCTGGTTGCCGAGTTCCTTGTAGAAGGGAACGTTGGCGTCGCCGTTGATGGTGGAGACGACGGCGGTCTTTTTGCCAGCGGAGCCGAACTTCTTGATGTCGGAGACGATCGTCTGCCAGTCGGAATGACCGAACGGCGTGTAGTTGATCATGATGTCCTCTTCCTTGACGCCCTTCGACATCAGGTAGGCCTTCAGGATCTTGTTCGTCGTCTGCGGATAGACATAGTCGGTACCGGCAAGCACCCAGCGCTCGACGCCTTCGGTATTGGCGAGATAGTCGACGGCCGGAATGGCCTGCTGGTTCGGGGCAGCCCCCGTGTAGAAGATGTTGCGCGAGGATTCCTCACCCTCGTACTGGACCGGATAGAAGAGGATCGAGTTCAGCTCCTCGAAGACCGGCAGGACGGACTTGCGCGAGGACGACGTCCAGCAGCCGAACACGGCCGCGACCTTGTCCTGGGAGATCAGCTGGCGGGCCTTTTCGGCAAACAGCGGCCAGTCGGAGGCCGGATCGACAACGACGGCCTCGAGCTTCTTGCCGAGAACGCCGCCCTTCTTGTTCTGCTCTTCCACCATCATCAGCATGGCGTCTTTGAGCGTCGTCTCGGAAATCGCCATCGTGCCGGAAAGCGAGTGCAGGACGCCGATTTTTATCGTGTCGTCGGCTGCGAAAGCGCCATGGAAAGCGGTGGTGGAGAGTGCGGCGGCCAGCAATGCGCCGCCCAGTTTCGTTCTGAAATTCATTGGTCGAACCCCTCTTCTTGTTCGCTCAGCAACGAAGACCTTAACCGTTGCTTAAGCGGACTATCGGCCGCTGCGGTGCAAAACCACATACGTAAAATGACGTAATGCCGGGGAGAGATGCACAGGCGCGAAGCAGCGCGGCGCGGCCATAAGCCTTTCGATGCCGAGAATTGCCGGCAGGTCCCGCTGCACCCGGTTCCGCTGGGAAGCGGGCTTTCTGCACGCCCGAAGGCTTACCAACGGAATTGTATGACCAGCGCCAGGTGGAAGAGACCTAGTATCGCGCAAAATTACGATCATCTGTCATCTTAAAGAAGCGGATGGGGGCCGGAGGAAATGCGGGGATGGGGAATGGCAGCGTCGCTGGCGCTGCTTGCATTCGCCTGCAATGGCGAAGCCGCAGCACAGCCGGTCTGCCCGGATCTTGCGCTCGTGCTGGCAATCGACGGATCCGGCAGCGTTACCGATGGCGAATACCGCTTCCAGAAATCAGCAATCGCATCGGCCTTTCGCGACGGCGCGGTCAAGTCCGCATTGAGGCAAGCCGGCACCGTCGCCCTGTCTGCGGTCTTCTGGGGAGACGGGGAGTTTCCGACGCAGAGGCTCGCCTGGTTCATCGTCGACCGGGGCGTGGGCTCTGAAGCCTTCGCCGACGAAGTCGAAGCCAGCGAGCGCCGTGTTTACGGCGACACCGCGATCGGCAACGGCCTCTGGTCGGCGCTGGAGATGCTATCGCCCCCGAACATGTGTGCCCATCGCATGATGATCAACGTCTCGGGCGACGGCCGCGAAACGACGGCGCCCAAACGACGCCTGGGAGCGACACTTTACCAAGCCAGACAGCGGGCGAAACAAATGGGTGTCACGATCAATGCGCTGGCGATTACCGCCGATGACGAGGAACTCGCCAGCTACTACGAACGCGAGGTCGTGCACGGTTCCGGCGGCTTCACCATGGAGGTAAACGATCCGGGAGACTACGCGTCGGCGATGCGCAAGAAGCTGCTGCGCGAATTGTCGAACCCGTTCGTCGCCGTTTCCGGCCGAACCCGCGCGAAGCTGGTGAGGTAACCCAGCGCCAATCGGCGGCCCACCCGGCATCGATCGCAGCTCCAAGCCCTTCGGCCGGAGGACCTTTGCCCGGCCGGGAAACGCTAGAGCGCGGCGATTGTAGATTGGGGTACCGCGACTTCAGTTCGGCCTATTCCGCAGCGCCTCAGCCTGCGCATAAAACTTCTTTTCCCATTCCTTGTGATTGTCGAGACCTTCGCGGATGAACGGCGTGAAGATCGCCATATGCATCAGCATCCAGTTGACCAGCCGCGCCGGGAATTTCAGCGGCTTGACGAAATCGACGAACAGCACGACCCGCGTCTTGTCGGTATGGTTCCAGGCCTCGTGCTCATAGGCATCGTCGAAGATCAGCACCTTGCCTTCTTCCCAATGGCAGATCTGGTCCTTGACGCGGATGGCGAGGTCGTCGCCCGTGTTTTCCGGCACGATGAGACCCAGATGCAGGCGCAGCACGCCATTATAGGGGCCGCGATGGGCCGGAAGATGCTTGCCCGGCTCGAAGATGGAGAACATTACCGTGGTAAGGCCCGGGATCTTCTGCATCGCCTTCCAGGTCTCGGGGCAGGCCTTGACGTTCTGCTCCGACTTGATGCCGAAACCAAGGAGGAAGAAGGTCTTCCAGCCGGTATCGGAAGAGATCGTCTTCACGTCGGTGGAAATATCCTGGAAGGTCGGCAGCTCGTCCTTGCGCACAAGGATGCGGTCGAGCTCCGCGCGGATGGCCGGCGCCGCGGCCTCGACATCGGAAGCCCATGGAAAGGTCGCGTTGTCATAAACCGGCGGATTGCCGAGCCTCGCATGCTTGAAGTTCAGCCTTTCCGCCCAGGCGACGATGCCCATGAAGAAGCGGGTGACGGCGCTCGGACGGTCCATCGGCGCGATGCCGGTCGTTCCGAAATCCTGCGAGGGCTTGGAAACATTGGGAGAAGAAACATTGTCCACGGGAAAAGCCTTTAAGATATCTTGATCAGGCGTGGCGGCGGGATGCCCCCGTCGTGTCACAGGTTTGACATGCTATGCGGCAAACGACTTGCAAAAATCGACTGAAAGCTTGACTAAACAAGGCAGCTCTTTTGATAGCCGGCACACAAGTTTCGAGCCAAATCCGGCAAAACGATGACTGCTGAACCGGGCCGGATTGGCCCCTGTCGCCCGCTCCTCTCCCCTTCAGCGGCTGACTAAGAATGCGCTACAAGCGAATGCCTCTTTTCAAACATACCGACCATCTGGTATGTTTACTCTATGACCTCAGCTCACGAACGCAAGAAACAACCCGAAACCGTTCGCCGCGCCCTTCTGGATTGCGCCGCACGGATCTCGCTCGAACAGGGATTACCCGCCGTCACCCTGCAGGCGGTGGCCGATGCCGCCCATGTCACCAAGGGCGGCCTGTTGCACCACTTTCCCAGCAAGCAGGCACTTGTACAGGCCGTCTTCCATGACCTGCTGGAGCAGCTGGATGCCGAAATCGATCAGTTGATCGCGGCCGATGCGGAGCCCCATGGCCGCTTCACCCGCGCCTATATCCGCGCCTTCGCCAAGGCGGATGGCGAACGGACGAGCGAGCAATGGAACGCCCTGCCCCTATCCTCGCTGACCGATCCCGAAATGAAAGCGATGTGGTCAACCTGGTATGCCGAGCGACTGGCACGCCACGCGAAAACCGATGGCGGCACGACGCTAGGGCTCGCCCGCTATGCCGCTGATGGCCTGTGGCTTGCCGGTCTGCTGGATTATTCCGGCGGCCCGGATGAAAGCCGAGAGGCACTGATCGAAGGCTTGATCGCCATGACTTGGAAGGATGCACCGTGAACCCCGCCCTCTTCACCTATGGATCGCTGTTCGTTGCGATCGCGCTTGAAGTCGTCGGCACGACATTGCTGCAACAGAGCCAGCAGTTCACCCGGCTTCTGCCGACACTCGGTATGGCGCTTTGCTATGGCCTGGCCTTCTATTTCCTGTCGATCACGCTGCGCGTCCTGCCGGTCGGCGTCGCCTATGCGATCTGGAGTGGCCTCGGTATCGTGCTGATCTCCGCCGTCGGTCTCATCGTCTTCCGCCAGACGCTTGATCTTGCCGCGATTATCGGTCTCGGCCTGATCATTTCGGGCGTCGCTGTCGTCAATATTTTTTCCAACACCGTCTCGCATTAAACGCTTCAATTCTGTTGCAAATTCCGCGCGCAGCACGGAAAATGCCTCTTTGGGGATCACGCCCCAGAGGGGATTAAAAAACAGGCATGGCAGCGCGGCAACGGATCATCCCGATCCGGCGAGATTATAATCGCTGGGTCGCGAACCAGACATTGGAAGACTATGCGCTGCGCTTCACCGCCAAGAGCGCGCGTCGCTTTTCGTCGAGCCGGATTTCCCATACGGCGATCGGGGCGATCTCCTTCCTGGCGCTGGAAGCGATCGGCGGGGCGATCACCCTGTCCTACGGCACGACCAATGCCTTCTTCGCCATCATCGCGGCCGCCATCCTGATGCTGGTGGTCGGCCTGCCGATCAGCCGCTACGCCATCCGCCACGGCGTCGATATCGACCTGCTCACCCGCGGCGCCTCCTTCGGCTATATCGGCTCGACCATCACCTCGCTGATCTATGCGAGCTTCACCTTCATGCTGTTCGCCATCGAGGCGTCGATCATGACGGGCGCACTGCAGCTCGCCTTCGGCATTCCGCTCTGGATCGGCTACATCATCAGCGCCGTCGTTGTGATCCCGCTGGTCATCTACGGCGTGCAGCTGATCTCGCGCTTCCAGCTTCTGACCCAGCCCTTCTGGATCGTCCTCAATATCCTTCCGTTCGTCTTCATCGCCTTCCTCGACTGGGGCAAGTTCGATCTCTGGCGTGCCTTTGCCGGCGTCGGCCATTCCAATGCGCAGGTCGGCGGCGCGGCTCCCTTCGACCTCGTCGAGTTCGGCGCAGCCTCCGCCGTCATCCTGGCGCTGATGCCGCAGATCGGCGAACAGGTGGACTTCCTGCGCTTCCTGCCTGCGGAAGGCCAGCGCAAATGGCGCCATCGACTGGCCGTTTTCCTGGCCGGCCCCGGCTGGGTCGTGGTCGGGGTGCCGAAACTGCTCGCAGGTTCTTTCCTGGCTGTGCTGACACTGTCGACCGGCGTGCCGATCCGGGAAGCCGCAGATCCCGCGCATATGTATCTCGCCGCCTTCGGTTACATGATCCCGAACGAGACGGCCGCTCTCCTCTTGATGGCCGCCTTCGTCGTCGTCTCGCAGCTGAAGATCAACGTGATGAACGCCTATGCCGGGTCGCTCGCCTGGTCGAACTTCTTCTCGCGGCTCACCCACAGCCATCCGGGCCGCGTCGTCTGGCTGATCTTCAACGTCGCAATCGCGCTCCTCCTGATGGAGCTTGGCATCTACCGGCTGCTGGAAGCGACGCTCGGCATATTCTCGATAATCGCCATGGCCTGGCTCTGCACCATTTCGGCGGATCTATTCATCAACAAGCCGCTTGGACTTGCGCCTGAAGGCATCGAGTTCAAGCGGGCCCATCTCTACGACATCAACCCGGTCGGGCTGATCTCCATGCTGGGCTCCGCCGCCGTGGCGCTCGCCGCCCATTTCGGCCTGTTCGGGCCGCTGATGGCATCGCTCGCCACCTATGTCACGCTGATCGCCTTCGTACTGTCGCCGACGGCCGCCTTCGCGACACGAGGCAAATACTACTTGGCCCGCAAGCCGCGCCAGAGCTGGAAGAACCAGACCTCCATCACCTGCTCCATCTGCGAGCATCCGTTCGAGCCTGAAGACATGGCGTGGTGCCCTGCCTATGCGGCGCCGATCTGTTCGCTCTGCTGCTCGCTCGACAGCCGCTGCCACGACATGTGCAAGCCCAATGCGAGGCTGAACACCCAGGTCGGAACCGTCGCCCGCTCATTCCTGCCCGAACACGTCATCGCCAAGTTGACGACTCGGCTCGGGCGTTATGCCGCGACCGCAGTCACGTCGATTTCGATCATGGGCGCGATCCTTGCCATGGTCGCCTATCAGGCCGGCGAAGCAGCACCCGCCAATGCCGAGATCATCTACGGCACGATCTCGATCGTCTTCTTCGTCTTCGCCATCATCGCCGGCATCGTTTCGTGGTTCTATGTGCTAGCCCATGACAGCCGGGTGGTGGCCGAGGAAGAGTCCTCGCGCCAGAACACGCTGCTCCTGAAGGAAATCGCCGCCCACAAGAAGACCGACGCCGCCCTGCAGGACGCCAAGGATACCGCCGAGTCGGCAAACCGCGCCAAGAGCCGTTATGTCGTCGGCCTTTCCCATGAACTCCGAACGCCGCTCAATGCCGTACTCGGCTATGCGCAGATCCTCGAACGGGACGAGATGATCCCCGCGCCGCGGCAATCGGCGATCAAGGTCATCAAGCGCTCGGCCGACCATCTTTCGGGCCTGATCGATGGCCTGCTCGACATTTCGAAGATCGAGGCAGGCCGGCTGCAAGTCTATTCCAACGAGATCAACATCCAGGACTTTCTCGACCAGATCGTCGAGATGTTCTCGCTGCAGGCCCAGGCGAAGGGTCTGGCCTTCGAGCACATCCGCTCCTCTCTTCTGCCGCAATATGTGCGCACCGACGAAAAGCGGCTGCGGCAGATCCTCGTCAACCTTCTGTCGAACGCCATCAAGTTCACCGACGAGGGAACCGTCCGCTTCGAGATCGCCTATCGCAGCCAGGTGGCGACCTTTACCGTCGCCGATACCGGCCGCGGCATTGCCGAAAAGGATCTCGGCCGCGTCTACGAACCGTTCCAGCGCGGCGAGGCTGAAAGCCTTCGGCCGATGCCCGGCCTCGGCCTCGGCCTCACCATCACCCAACTGCTGACCAACACGCTGGGCGGCGAGATCATCGCGACCAGCACCAAGGATGTCGGCTCGACCTTCCGGGTGCGTCTGATGCTGTCGGCGATCGAACGCCCCAATACCGCACCGGCACCGGAAAAGAAGATCGTCTCCTATACCGGCCCGCGCCGCACCATCGTCGTCGTCGACGACAACCAGGACCATCGCGACCTGATGCGCGAGGTGCTGGCACCGATGGATTTTGTCGTGCTGACGGCCACCGGCGGCCTTGACTGCCTGACGCTGATCGAGGGCACCACGCCCGACCTCTTCCTTGTCGACATATCCATGCCGGACATGAACGGCTGGCAGCTTGTGGCAAAACTGCGCGAGATGGACCAGTTGGCTCCGGTCCTCATGCTGTCGGCCAATATCGGCGACGGCGTCGCCGCGGTGCCGCCTGATGCCGGCCATAATGATGCGATCGCCAAGCCCGTCGACATAAGGCGCCTTGCGGACAAGCTCGCCTCCCATCTCGGCCTCGAATGGATTTATGAAACGGATGCCGCGCCGACGCCCTCACCTGTGCTGCGAAAGCCCGTGAAAAGCCCTGGAAAGACGCATCTGCAGGACCTCTTGAGGTTGGGCGAGATCGGCTATGTCCGCGGCATCGAAGCCAAGCTTGCCGATCTCGCCGCAAACGAGAACCACAGGCCTTTTGCAGAGGAGCTCGGCGTCTTTGTCAAAGCCTTCGATATGGCGGGATACATGAAATACCTGACGCGAGTGGAAAACGAGGAGACGCACAATGGTTGAACAGGCGCTCCCTCGAGATATCGTCCTTCTTGTCGACGACAGCCCGGAAGCACTCGGCTTCCTGACCGAAGCGCTCGAACGCTCCGGCTTCTCCGTGCTGATCGCCACCTCTGGCGCCTCGGCGCTCAACATCGTTGACCGGATAACCCCGGACCTCATTCTGCTTGACGCGGTCATGCCCGGCATGGATGGCTTCGAGACCTGCCGCAGACTGAAGACCAGTGGCGGCGTGACGCAGGTGCCTGTTATCTTCATGACGGGCCTGACCGAAACCGAGCACGTGGTCCACGCGCTAGATGCCGGCGGCGTCGACTATCTCACCAAGCCGATCAATATCGACGAGCTGCGCGCACGCATCCGTGTCCATCTCTCCAATGCCCGCTCCGCCCAGAGCGCGCGGGTGGCTCTCGATGCGGCAGGACGGCACCTTCTCGCAGTCAGGGCTGACGGCAGCATCCAGTGGTCCACCCCGCAGGCGACCCGCCTGATCAATGCCGCTACGAACAGCGACGAGGGACTTGAACTCGTTGCCGCCCGCATTTCGGCCTGGATGAAAGAACGGGATCGCCCCGATTTCGCCCGCGAGGCGCCATTCGCCTTGTCGCAGGCGGAGGAAAAGGGCCTGCAGCTCTCCTATCTTGGTGGGCTCGGCGCGGACGAATTCCTGTTTCGTCTGACGGTCAACAGCCGCCGGACAGATATCGAGGTGCTGAAGGGGCATTTTCCGCTGACCGCGCGGGAATCGGAAGTGCTCGTCTGGATAGCCAAGGGCAAGTCCAACCGTGACATCGGCGAGATTCTCGGCCTCTCCTCCCGCACCGTGAACAAGCATCTCGAGCAGATCTATGTGAAGCTCGGCGTGGAGAACCGCGCCTCCGCTGCGGTCAAGGCAGCCCATGCGCTGCATGGAGAACAGCAATAACGAGAGTAGTCCCTCGAAATGGAAATTCCAAGATGCCGAGGCTGACCAGAATAACTGACTAACTATCTATATTCTCGAATTAGAATATGCTTATGAGACAATGCAATCAGGCATTTGTTGCGCTGCAACCACGAAGCATCTATGAGCCGTGTGCATCCACAGGTTTGCACGATGACACCCGACACCAACACCTCCCCGCTCAACGCACTCATGCTCGCCGTCAAGGCTTTGAAGCGCAAGACTGCGACCACAGAAATCCCCTCGTCCGAAAAGGCCGAAAGGGTTTCCAGCCTGATCGAGCGGCTCGCGCTTTTTCAGCGTGCGCCGGTGATGCCGGCAATGCCCCCGATCGCACGAAGCGCGCAGGAAATGTAACGCGCAGCGAGTTCATTGCCTTGTCTTTCGGCAATGCCGAGCGCCGACTGGCAGTGTTCCTCAAGCGCGTCCGACTCCAGCTTCACCACGCCCGTCGCCGCATCGATGATGGTGCCATTGTAGATCGACGGCGTGCCCTGCCCGTCCCTCAGACAGCGACCGACCGAAAACACATCGACCAATCCGTGGCGCTCGTTGCGGATGCGGTAGCGCTGCTGGCGCAACGCGCCGGTCGTGATCGCCCGATGGATCGATTCCGCCACCAAGGGGCGATCCTCATCCGTGATCTTCTCGATAACCGTCAGGATGGGAACGCCCAATGCGACTACCGCCGGATCGAGGCCGAAAAAGTCCGCCAGAACGGCATCTCCATAGAGTTTGTCAGCGGCAAGATCCCAACTGAAGAATCCCATACCGCCGGGCAGAAGCGCGGCGTGCGGTTGGTCATTGGTAAGGGGCATTCTGGTCCTGTAATCGGAAGTTGAAGTCCGACTTATTTTGGAACATTAGCATTTCGTAAATTGCACGTTTTAACCTGCAAACTCTTGCATGGCCAATACGCGCTTACGTTTTATCGGAACAATTGCCTCATTACACCCCCAAGATGCGAAGAAGCCCGGCAAAAACCGGGCTCCTCCTGATCCGAAATGGCACGCTGCAGAACTTAGCTGCCCTGCTGGAAGTAGCTGTACTTGCCGTCCGGGCCCTTCTTCCACTCGTACATAACGTAGCCGGGAAGCTTCGGGTCGCCCTTCTCGTCGAAGGCGATGTCGCCGAGAACGGTCTTGAACGTACCTTCGTGCATGGCCTTGGCAACGGCTTCAGCATCTTCGGCGCTACCGGCAGCCTTGATGGATTCGGCAATGACCTGAACGGCGGCATAGGAGTAGAGCGTGTAGGCTTCCGGGTTGAAGCCGGCAGCCTTGAACTTCTCGACCAGTTCCTTGTTTTCCGGGATCAGCGTCGGGTCCGGACCGAAGGTGTTGAGCGTGCCTTCGACAGCGTCGCCGGCGATCGAGGCCAGTTCGTTGGAGACGATACCGTCACCCGAAACGAGCGTTGCCTTGAGGCCCTGATCCTTGGCCTGGCGGATGATCAGGCCGGCTTCCGTGTGGAGGCCACCCCAGTAGATGATCGAAACGCCGGCTTCCTTCATCTTTGCGATGAGGGCGGAGAAGTCCTTGTCGCCGGTGTTGACGCCTTCGCGAATGACTTCTTTCTTGCCCGCAGCGGCATAGGCCTTTGCGGTTTCATCAGCAAGACCCTGACCATACGGGGTCTTGTCGTCGATGATGGCGATCTTTGCGTCAGCGAACTTGTCGGCGAGATACTTGCCGGCAACGCCGCCCTGCTGGTCGTCACGGCCGCAGGTGCGGAACGTGTTCCACAGACCGCGCTCGGTAAAGACCGGGTTGGTTGCAGCAGGCGTGATTTCCAGGATGCCGTTTTCGGCATAGACTTCCGAAGCCGGAATGGAAACGCCCGAGTTGAAGTGACCAACCACGTACTTCACGCCGTCAGCAACGAACTTGTTGGCGACGGAAACGCCCTGCTTGGCGTCGGACACGTCGTCGCCGAGTGCGATGGAAAGCTTCTCACCATTGATGCCGCCAGCGGCATTGATGTCGGCGATAGCCTGTTCGGCACCCTTCTGAAGCTGTGCGCCGAATGCAGCGTTAGGGCCGGTCAGCGGACCACCAACGCCGATCACGATATCGGCCCAGGCGTTGCCGCTGAAGGCAACCATGGCCGACAGTGCAACAGCAGAAAGAAGAGACTTCTTCATGGATTTACTCCCAGTTTTTAGGTGAGTGCATATTTGGGCTCCAGCGCAATACCCACCATCACTGCGCCGGAAAACTGTTCCACCTTTGGTGTATTTCTTATTCGACCCAAACTAATCTGAAGTCAGAAAAGTCCTGCTGTCAATCTTTCTTCTTCCACGAAAAGGCCGAGGTCGATTCGTAGAGCCAGTAGTAGTTTTGAACCATCTGGCGCGTGCGGCGAATGCGGAATCCACTGAACGAAAACACCGCCAGAAGCACAACGTCGATGACGTAGTAGAAGGGGCTGATGAACGGTCCCTGGAACAGCGCGTAATGCATGAACCGCATCACGACGCCGAGCAGCAGCGTATAGGCAATGACTTGCCCGTAGCCGCCCCAACCATCCGCGACCGCCTTGCCGGCGCGCCACGCCGTCCAGAAGCCGAGCAGCATCACCATGCCACGGAGGAAGTAGCGAACGCCCGTATCGGTTTCGAAGAACAGGCCCTGCATGTCAGTGTCTCCCGATGGCCAGGATAAGAATGATCGCGCTCAATGCCGGCCTCCTTCGAGATAGGCGGCGCGCACTTCCGGATTGGCAAGCAGTTCTTTGCCCGATCCGCTCATCGTCACCTTGCCGTTGACCATCACATAGGCGCGGTCGGACAGCTTCAGAGCTGCGAATGCATTCTGCTCGACGAGGAAGACGGTCAGTCCCTCCTCCTTGTTGAGCTTCTTGATCGCCTCGAAAATGCCCTTGACGATCAGGGGTGCCAGACCAAGCGAAGGCTCGTCTAGGAGAAGCAGCTTCGGGCGCGCCATCAATGCGCGGCCGATCGACAGCATCTGCTGCTCGCCGCCCGAAAGCGTGCCGCCGCGCTGGCTCTGACGCTCCTTGAGACGCGGGAACATCACGAAGATCTTCTCGACGTCTTCCTTGAAGTATTTGAGGTTGTCGAGATTGGCGCCCATCTGCAGGTTTTCCAGCACGGTCATGCGCGGAAAGATGCGGCGGCCTTCAGGCGATTGGGCGATGCGCTTGCGGGCAATCAGATGGGTCGGCAGCTTGGTGATGTCCTCGCCGTCGAAGATGACCTGGCCGACGCGCGCCTGGGGGCTGCCGCAGATCGTCATCATCAGCGTCGACTTGCCGGCGCCATTGGCGCCGATCAGACTGACGATCTCGCCCTTGTTGACGTCGACATCGACACCGGCAAGTGCACGGATATTGCCATAATAGGTCTCGACACCCTGAACCTTCAGAAGGGTTTCACCGGCCATCAGACGGTCCCCTCTTCGATAACGCCCTTGTCGAGCTTTTCCTCGATTTCTTCAACTTCATCATCCTCGACGCCGAGATAGGCAGCAATCACCTTCGGGTCGTTCTTCACATGGTCCGGCGTGCCGTCGGAAATCTTCTGGCCATATTCGAGAACCACGACATGGTCGGAGATCTCCATGACGACCGACATGTCGTGCTCGATCAGGAGCAGCGATGTGCCCTCGTCGCGAATGCCGCGCAGAAGCGCGTTCAGCGTCAGCGATTCCTTCGGGTTCAGACCGGCCGCCGGCTCGTCCAGGCAGAGCAGCTCCGGCCCGGTGCACATGGCGCGAGCAATTTCCAGGCGACGCTGGGCGCCGTAGGAGAGGTCACCCGCCGGATCGTCGGCGCGATCGATCAGATCGGCCTTCTCCAGCCAGTAGCGTGCCTTCTCGATCGCGTCGGCAGCAGCCGTCCGATAGGCCGGCAGGCCGAGCAGACCGAGAATGGTGAAGCCCGAAGCCTTCATCAGCACGTTGTGCTGCGCGACCAGCAGGTTTTCCAGAACAGTCAGGCCGGAAAACAGCCGGATGTTCTGGAAGGTGCGCGCGACCTTCGCCTTCTTGGTAATGTCGAAATCCGGCAGTCGCTCGAGGAGATGCTCCTCGCCGTTCTTCTGCCGCATGGTGATCATGCCCATCGTCGGCTTGTAGAAGCCGGTGATGCAGTTGAACACGGTGGTCTTGCCCGCGCCGTTCGGGCCGATCAGCGCGGTGATGTCACCGCGCCTGGCTTCGAACGAGAAGTCGTTGATCGCCATAAGGCCACCGAACTTCATCGACAGGTGTTCGACCTTGAGCAGCGTATCGCCAGCCATGTTGCTTGCCGTATTGGATGTCATCGTCGTTCCGGTCGCCATCAGCCGTGACCTTCCTTGGTAAAGCTGCCGGAGACAGCCTTTCGTTCCTTGAGGAAGGCCGTCGGTTCTCGTGAGCCGACGAAGCCGCGCGGCTTGAACAGCATGACGATGATCATCGCCAGACCGAAGAGCAGCATGCGGTAGAGTTCAGGCGTGAAGTCGGGGCCGAAGACATGCTTGAGGAATTCCATCTCGCGCAGAAGCTCGGTGCCGCCAACCATGACGACAGCCGCGATCGCGATGCCGGTGAGCGAGCCCATGCCGCCGAGAACGACGATCGCCAGGATGACCGCCGATTCCAGGAAGACGAAGCTTTCCGGAGAGACGAAGCCCTGGCGGGCGGCGAAGAAGGAGCCGGCAAAGCCGCCGAACATGGCGCCCGTGGCGAAAGCCGTCAGCTTGGTCATGACCGTGTTGATGCCGAGCGAACGGCAGGCGATCTCGTCCTCGCGCAGCGCTTCCCATGCACGGCCGATCGGCATGCGGCGCAGGCGGATCGTCACATAGGCGGTGAGCAGGCAGAGCGCCAGGATGACGTAGAACAGGAAGATCTTGTAATAGACCGACGAGCTCGGCAGTCCCCAGGCCTTGTTGAAGTTGTTGGCAGCACCGACATCGAAGGACCAGATGCCGAAGAACGAAGCCTTGGCGATGCCCGAGATGCCGAAGGTGCCGCGGGTGACATCGGTCCAGTTGATAAGCACCAGACGGATGATCTCACCGAAGGCAAGCGTCACGATTGCCAAGTAGTCACCTCTCAGACGCAACACTGGGAAGCCGAGGATAATGCCCCAGAAGCCGGCCAGGATGCCCGCGAGCGGCAGGAGCAGCCAAAACGAGAAGCCGAAATTCGCCGAAAGCAGCGCGTAGGAATAGGCGCCGACCGCGTAGAAAGCGACGTAGCCGAGGTCCAACAGGCCGGCGAGACCGACGACGATGTTCAGACCCCAGGCGAGCATCACGTAGATGAGGATCTGGATGCCGAAATTGTCGACATATTTCAGCGAGCCCTGGCGGCCGAAGATCAGCATCGCGAGGAACGGATAACAGACCAGGAAGAGCAGAGCGATCTTCAGGAAGTGCTTGTGGAAGAAGCTCTTCTGGTCGGAGATCTCGAGCACGCCGCTCTTGGCCTTGGCGAGCTTGCGGCTGTCGAGATGCGGCTTGATGAAGCCGACCGTCAGGAAGCGCCCGATGGCGGCGATGGCCACGAAGATGGCGAGCAGGCCCCAGCGCGTACGCCAGACCAGCTGGTTGTTGATGTCCTGATAGGTCTCGATGCCGACAAACAGGAGAAACATGCCGAAGGCGATGAGGCCGGCGAACACGCCTTCCTTCACGGCCTTTGCCATGAGGCCGGGTTCGTTCTTTTCCAACTGCGTCGTCATGTCAGACCTTTTCCACTTCCGGACGGCCGAGAATGCCGGTCGGCTTGAAGATCAGCACGAAAGCCAGGATGCCGAAGGTCGCGACATCCTTGTAGGCGATCGAGAAATAGGCCGACCACAGGCTTTCGATGAGGCCGATCAGGAGGCCACCGAGAACGGCGCCCGGCAGCGAGCCGATGCCGCCTAGAACAGCCGCGGTGAAGGCCTTCACGCCAGGGATGAAGCCGTCGTTGAAGGAGGCCACGCCATAATACATCAGGTACATGGCACCGGCGACCGCCGCGAGAGCAGCACCCATGATGAAGGTGATCGAGATGGTGCGGTCGACGTCGACGCCGAGCAGCGCCGCCATCTTGCGGTCCTGCTCCGTGGCGCGCTGGGCGCGGCCAAGCGGCGTCTTGTGGACGATGAACCAGAAGGCTGCGAGCAGGATGGCCGTGATCACCACGATCAGGATCTGCTTGAGCGAGATCGTCAGCGCGCCGATGTGATAGACATCCGTGACGAGCTGCGGGATCGGCTTGTTACGCGGGCCCTGCGTCACCTGGATGAAGTTGGACAGCGCGATCGACATGCCGATGGCAGTGATCAGCGGCGCCAGGCGGAACGAACCGCGCAAGGGCCTGTAGGCGATGCGCTCGATCGTCCAGTTCCACAGACCCGTCATCAGCATGCCGACGATGAGCATGACCAGCAGCAGAAGCGCTACCGGAATGCCGACGAAGAATGAGGTGAGGATCAGGAAGATGATGAGAGCGGCAAAGCCGCCGAGCATGAAAATATCGCCATGGGCGAAGTTGATCATGCCGATAATGCCGTAAACCATCGTGTAGCCGATTGCGACAAGGCCATAGATGGATCCGAGAGTCAGCCCGTTCACGAGCTGCTGGATAAAGTATTCCATGCAGTTTCCCCTGGGATGCGGACCGTGCTGGCCGCACCTCTTCGTTCGATGTCCCTTATGGGATCTTCAATTTTTTTGATTCCTATCCGTTTCGCTAAAAATGTGAAGTGCAAAAGAAAGAGGCAAATCAAATTTCACGAGCTTTTGCTCGAAATGGCGTAAAACCGCCCATAAATGCCAGAAATGCGGCACTTAACAGCCAAAATCTGTGCGGAAGACGGTGTGGATAACACCGCCTTCCGGTAGAAATATTTCTATAGAGTTTTACAATTTTCAGGAGCGCATCCGCGATCCGTTGGCATCGAACAACGGCTGCGACTGGAGCTTGGCCGGGAAAAGTTCGCCGAGGATTTCGATCTCCCACCCATCCGACCTGTCCGCAATCTCCTTCGGAACGTAGCCCATGGCGACCGAGACACCGGACGCATGAGCGTAGCCGCCGGACGTCACCCATCCCCTCACCTCGCCATCGAGCGAGATCGGCTCGTCACCGATCACGTCGGCATCCTTTGCATCGACGATTAGCGTGACCAGCCGCAATTCGCCGCCGCTCGCCTTTTCTTCCAGTGCGCCCTGCTTGCCGATGAAGTCGGCCGGCTTGCTGTAAGCGATGAAGCGTCCGAGCCCGGCTTCCTGCGCGCCATAGAGCGGCCGGTATTCCCGCGACCAACTACCGAAGGATTTTTCGACGCGCAGGGCGTTGAGTGCCCGAAGACCGAAGAGCGAGATGCCGAATTCCTCGCCGGCCTCCATGATCGCGTCGAACAGGTAGCGCTGGTATTCCGGCTTCATCCAGATCTCGTAGCCGAGGTCGCCGGTATAGCTGACGCGGCCGAGGATTACAGGCGCCATGCCGAGATCGATCTCGCGCACAGCCATGAACGGAAATGCCGCATCCGACAGGTCGAGATGGGTCAGTTTCTGCAGCACATCGCGGGCTTTCGGTCCTGCAATGGACAGGCCGAGCAGGCCGAGATTGAGCGCGTCGATCTCCACCGAACCATCCTCGGGCAGATGCTGCTCGAACCAGCGCATGTGATAGTCCTCGGCAATGCCGGAACCGATCAGCAGGAATTCGTCGTCTTCGAGTGCTGCCAGCGTGAAGTCGCCGATCAGCTTGCCGGCATCGTTCAGCATCGGCGTCAGCGTCATGCGGCCGAGCTGCGGCACCTTGCCCGCCAGCATGCCGTCCAGCCACTCGCGGGCACTTTCACCGGCCACGAGATATTTGGCGAAGCCCGAGGTTTCCATCATGCCGACGCCGGCGCGCACCGCCTTGGCCTCGTTTCCGACGTAGTCGAAATCGGTGGAGCGACGCCAAGAGAAAGCATCCGTGACGCCTTCCGGGGCAAACCACAGAGGCGTCTCAAGCCCGTAGGACGCGCCGAACACGGCGCCCTTCTCCTTCAGCTTGTCGTAGATCGGCGTCGTCAGCAGCGGACGCGCGCCCGGCAATTCCTCGTTCGGGTAACGGATCGAGAAGCGACGGGAATAGTTTTCGCGCACCTTGGCATTGGTATAGGCGAGCGTCGCGTAATCGCCGTAGCGGCAAACATCCATGGCGAAGACGTCGAAGCCCGGATCGCCGTTGATGATCCACTGCGCCAGCGCCAGACCGACGCCACCGCCCTGGCTGAAACCTGCCATGACGGCGCAGGCCGACCAGTAATTCGTCATGCCGCGCACCGGCCCGACCAGCGGATTGCCGTCCGGCGAGAAGGTGAAGGGGCCGTTGATGATCGTCTTGATGCCGGCATTGTTGAAGGCCGGGAAATGGCAGAAGCCGACTTCCAGCTCGCCGGAAATGCGCTCGATATCCTCGGCCAGCAGTTCGTGGCCGAAGGTCCAGGGCGTCTCGATCGGCGACCAGGGGCGGCAGTCCTTCTCATAGGTGCCCATGAGCATGCCGTTGCGTTCCTGGCGGATATAGATCTCGCCGTCGAAATCGACGCAATGCATCAGCTCGCGTCCGGCCTTCTGGTTGAAGTCGATGACTTCGGGCATGTCCTCGGTGATGAGATACATATGCTCCATGGCGAGCACCGGCAGCTCCAGCCCGACCATGCGGCCGACCTCGCGCGCCCAGAGGCCGGCCGCATTGACGACATGCTCGGCGCGGATCTCGCCCTTGTCGGTGACCACCCTCCACATGCCGTCCGGCAGCTGGATCAGTTCCTCGACCTTGGTGTGGAGATAGATTTCGGCCCCGTTCTTCTTCGCCGACTTCGCATAGGCATGGGTCGTGCCATAGGGATCGAGATGACCTTCATGGGGATCGAAGACGGCGCCGACGAATTCCTTGGGATCGAGCAGCGGCATCATCTCATGCGCTTCCTCGACCGAAACGAGACGCGCCTCGCCGCCGGCATATTTGCCCTTGGCGAGCAGCGACTTGAACCAGTCGAAACGTTCGTTCGTCGCCGCCAGCATCAGGCCGGACGTCATGTGCAGGCCGATATCCTGGCCGGAATAGGCCTCGATCTCCTTGTAGAGCTCGACCGTGTATTTCTGCAGCTTGGCGACATTCGGGTCGCCGTTGATCGTGTGCATGCCGCCCGCCGCATGCCAAGTCGAGCCCGATGTCAGCTCCGAACGCTCGACGAGGACGACGTCGGTCCAGCCGAATTTCGTCAGGTGATAGAGGATGGAACATCCGACGACACCGCCGCCAATCACGACAACGCGGGCATGGCTCTTCATTCAAAATCTCCGGCTTTGCGGCGCCGGCACATCGAGCGCCTTGAGGACAAGAATGGCGCGAGCCTAACGGCAATTCCGGGGGCCTAGTAGTCCGTTCTGCGAAGCCTGATGTCGCGAACTGCCCATTCTATGTTCCCTGCGCGGCATCCCCGTTTTCGGCTCCGCCGGCCGCGAGCAGGCGCGGCAGCATCCCTGCGGCGAAGGCAACCCGCTGTTCGAGTTCCCGCTGCAGCTCGCCTGGATCGGCCCCGAGCATGAGGGCACGCAGATGCAACGTGCCGAGCGTCGCGCCGACAAACATGTCGGCCAGCATGTCGGGTGTCGGCCCGTCATCCAGCGGCTTGAAACCTTGCCGCTCGAGTTCGCCGACGATGAAGGCTTTTCCCTTCACCACGCAGTCCCGGTAGAAGCGCTCGGACAGTTCCGGCGCCTTGCCGGCCTCCGAAATGACCAACCGCGTCAACAGGATCTGGCGGGGCGAGAGAACATAGGCGCACATCTGACTCAGGACACGCGACAGCTGCTCTTCCGGCGTCTGTGCCGGCCGGGCGCGGCCGGAGACCTTCAGCTTGGGAATGTCGTGGCTGTCGATCAACGCGCCGAACAGCGCCGCCTTGTCGGGAAACAGCTTGTAGACGCTTTTCTTCGCCATGCCGCAGGCACGCGCCACCTCTTCCATGGTCGCCTCGCCGTAGCCGAGCTCGTCGAACACCCGCTCGGCTGCCTGCAGGATCAGTGCCTTGCGCGCCTCATCGGTCAATGCCGGCGGGCGTCCGGCAGCGGATCTGGTCGCGCTTTTCAAACCGCGTATCCCTTCGAATGAAACTGCAAGCCCGCATGCACCCGGATCAAGGCACCAGCATGATGAGGCATCGATATCGACGCGATCAGTCGCGGCTGAAGGAGGCGGTAAGCGCGAATTCGCGTCCCATCTCCATCAGTTCCTCGAAGAGCGAACCGGCGAACGAGCGTGGCGCGACGATCTCGAACCTGTCGTCGCCAGTGCGGGCAAGATTGACCGCCACGTGGCAGCACAGAGCGTTCGTCGATGCGCCGATGACAAAGACGTCGGAATGCAGATCGAGCGCCACGCATCTCGCCAAAATCCTGCGTACGCTCGGCCCGTGGATCTCGATCAGCACGCGGCCATCGCTCTGGTCGACATGCGACGCACCGGCAATCTCTGCGACGCCCGTTTCGACGGCAGCGGCACCTGAGGTCCGCGACACCAGCAGCCATTCTTCGGGCCCGCAATCGCGGATGTGCGTATCCGCGACCGACGACAGCGCCGTCCTGACGGCGGCGCCCTGCCCGCGATGCGCCAGAACGGAGAAGATCGCCGGACGACGCACCACCGAAAGGTGGTTGGGATTGGCATTGGCTTCGAAGCCGGAGAGATGGTCTTCGAGCACATGCCGATGGAAGAGAGCAAGCGACATGGCGATCCTAACCCTGCAGTTTTCTGTTGTCGGGATCGACGAAGACCGGCGAGCAGACCTCCGCCACCACCTCGGATCCGCGCAGTCCATCCCAAACGAGTATTTTCTCGCCATAGCGCTCTCGGCCGGACTTCAGCATCGCGAGGCCGATCATATGACCGAGCGTCGGCGAATGGCAGACGGAGGACACCCAGCCCTGGTCGCTCGCCATTGAAGGGCTTGCGCCCTCCTTCAGGAGATGGGCGCCTGCCTTGAATTCCTTGTCAGCCTCAATCGGCTTCAAGCCGACGAGCTGCGCCCGGTCGGCGGCGGTGAGGCCGAAGCGGCTGGACAGGCGCTTGCCGATGAAATCCGGCTTGTTCATGCCCATCATCTTGCCGTAGCCAAGGTCGTCGGCAGTGGTGCGGCCATCGATCTCGCTATGGGTGATGAAGCCTTTCTCGACGCGCAGCACGTTGAGGGCCTCGACGCCGTAGGCGCAGATCCCCTCGTCCCGGCCGGCCTCCATGATCGCATCGGCGACAGCCTCGCCGTAACCGGCGGGAACTGCCAGCTCATAGGCCAGTTCGCCCGAGAAGGAAATCCGGAACAGGCGCGCCTTCAACCCACCGCGCAATGTCACCGTCTTTGCCGCAAGATAGGGGAAGGCGGCGTCGGAAATGTCGTCTTCCACCACGCGGCTCATGATCGCGCGTGCCTTGGGTCCGGCCAGCGACATCTGCGCCCACTGGTCGGTCGCCGAGACGAAGCGGACATCGAGCTCCGGCCAGAAGGTCTGGCTGGCGAATTCCAGATGCGCCATCACTTCGCCGGCATAGGCGGTCGTCGTGGTCATGACATAGTGGTTCTCGGCAAGCCGGCTGGTCGTGCCATCGTCGAAGATCATCCCGTCCTCGCGCAGCATCAGGCCGTAGCGGGCCTTGCCGACCGGCAGCTTGAGGAAGGCGTTAGAATAGACACGGTTGAGGAATTCCGCCGCTCCCGTGCCAAAAATCTCGATCTTGCCAAGCGTCGAGACATCGCACAGCCCGGCATTATGCCGGACATTCAGCACCTCGCGGTCGACGCTATCGCGCCACCCCTTTTCGCCTTCGCGGGCGAACCAGGCCGAGCGATGCCAGAGACCGGCCTCGACGAAGGTCGCGCCGTTCTTTTTCGCCCAGTCGTGCAGCGGCGAGGTCCTGACTGGCGCGGCATGCTCGCCGCGAGACGTGCCCGCCAGAGCGCCGAAGGAAACTGGCGTATAGAACGGCCGGAACGTGGTCGTGCCGATCTCGGCCGGCGAGACGCCACGCATGCCGGCGACGATGCCGATCGTGTTGACATTGCCGAGCTTGCCCTGGTCGGTCGCCATGCCGGCGGTCGTGTAGCGCTTGGTATGCTCGATATGGCCAAAGCCTTCGCGCTGTGCGATGCCGAGATCGCTCACATGCACATCGTTCTGGAAATCGACAAAGGCCTTGTCCTTCGCGCCGGGCACATACCAGAGCGGTGCAAAGGCCGGATCGTAATCGCCCTCGACCTCGGGAATGTTGGCCGCATAGGAGGAAAAACCGAGCGCCAGGCAGAGGGCCGCCCCCTTCTCGGCACCATCCTTGAGGCAGGCGGCAATCGTATCGCATCCGGCAGCCGAGCCGGCCGCAATAAACGCCGCGCCGACATCAGGCGCCATGAAGGCCTGCGCGTCGTCGGACCAGACGGGCTTGGCGCCGCGCTGGCACATGAGGTGCACGACGGGCGACCAGCCGCCGGCCATGGCCAGTGCATCGCACTCGATCTGTTCCTGGAAGCCGGACCGTTCGGCGATCAGTCCGTCGAGGCGCAGACGCCCTTTCGTGTCGACGACGGCGCCGCTGCGAATGACGCGTACCCCTTCTGGCACGACATCACTCGACTGCGCCCGCGCATCGATGATCGCGCTGACCGTGACGCCGCTTGCGGAAAGGTCTGCCGCGGTCCGGTAGCCGGATCCGCCATTGGTGAAGACGGCAACTTTGGTACCCGCCGATACGCTGTAACGGTTGAGATAGGTCCGCATCGCGCTCGCGGTCATCACGCCGGGCTTGTCATTGCCGCCGAAGACCAGCGGCCGCTCTTCTGCACCCGAAGCGAGGATGGCGCGCTTGGCGGCGATGCGCCACAGCCGTTCCATCGGCAGGTCGGGCGACGGCGTTCCCACATGCTTCTGTACGCGCTCGACCGCGCCGAACACCATGTCGTCGTACCAGCCGAAAATGGTGGTGCGCGGCATCAGCGTGACATTGGCAAGCGATGTCAGCTCCTCGACCGTGCTGCGGGCGAAATCGGCTGCGGAAACCCCGCCCACCGAGACGCTCTCGGAGAGCAACGAGCCGCCGAGCTGGAAACCTTCATCGGCGATGATGACACGCGCACCGGCCCGCCCGGCGGCGAGCGCTGCCATCAGCCCCGCGGGACCGGAGCCGATGACCAACAGGTCGCAATGCGCCCACGCCTTTTCGTAGCGGTCGGGATCGGCCTGCATGGCAAGCTTGCCGAGGCCGGCCGCCTTGCGGATCAGCGGCTCGTAAATCTTTTCCCAGAACATCGCCGGCCACATGAAGGTCTTGTAGTAGAAGCCGGCTCCGAGCAGCGGCCCGAACAGGCCGTTGACCGCGCCGAAATCGGTCGAGAGCGATGGCCAACGGTTCTGGCTGACGGCCGTCAGCCCCTCATAGAGTTCGGCAACGGTCGCGCGCACGTTCGGTTCGCCCCGCGCGCCGGTCCCGATCGTCATCAGCGCATTGGGCTCGGAGGAGCCTGCCGTCACCGGTCCGCGAGGGCGGTGATACTTGAAGCTGCGGCCCATCAGCATCTGGTCGTTGGCCAGCAGCGCCGAGGCGAGTGTATCGCCCTCGAACCCCTTGTAGCTCCGGCCGTCGAAAGTAAAGGTCAGCGGGTGGGCGCGGTTGAGGCCATTGCCCGATCCATCGGCGGGCGCTCCGAGACGATAGGATGTCATTCGCCCGCCCTCGCCTGGCTTTTTGTCTCGGCAGCGCCACCGGCATCGACCACGCCAAAAACCTCGTGGCTGAAATTGTCGCGCTCGACCACCAGCCAGCGGCGGCAGCCGGCGGCGTGGTGCCAGTATTCCTGGTAGCGCCCCTTCGGATTGTCCCGCACATAGACATAGGCCTGCCAGACCTCGTCCGACGCGGCGGGATCCGGCCGCCTGAGCGCCGCACCGCGAATGGAGAACTCTTCCTTGGGTCTTGTCCCGCAATGGGGGCAGGTGATGAGGCTTGCCATGGGATATCTCAGCGAAAAATCGGCTTCAATGCAGGTTCGGTTGGGCGCCCTTGCCCGTCTCGTCGAGCACGTAGCCGCGCTCGAAACGGTCGAGCCGCATAAAGCGCGACACGTGATGGGTCTCGTTCTTGGCGATCAGATGGGCGAAGCAGAAACCGGAGGCCGGCGTTGCCTTGAACCCACCGTAGCACCAGCCGCAATTGAGGTAGAGATTGTCGATCGAGGTACGGTCGATGATGGGAGATCCGTCCATCGACATGTCCATCACCCCGCCCCAGGCGCGCAGCACCTTTGCGCGCGAAAGCCCCGGAATGAGCGAGACGCCCTCCTGCATCGTATGCTCGACGGTCGCCAGATTGCCGCGCTGGGCATAGGAGGAATAGTAGTCGATATCCGCGCCGAAGACCAAGCCGCCCTTGTCCGACTGAGAGATATAAAAGTGCCCCGCGCCATAGGTGATGACCTGGTCGATCACCGGCTTCAGCCCTTCGGAAACGAAGGCCTGCAGGACATGGGTCTCGATCGGCAATCGCAGGTCCGCCATGCGGCCGACCGTCGTCGTGTTACCGGCGGCCGCAAGTGCCAGCTTGTTGCAGCCGATGAAGCCCTTCGTCGTCTCGACGCCGGTGACGACGCCGTTTTCGCGACGGATGCCGGTGACTTCGCAATGCTGGATGATGTCGACGCCGCGCATGTCGGCGCCCCTGGCATAGCCCCAGGCGACCGCATCATGGCGAACCGTGCCGCCGCGCTTCTGCATCAGCCCGCCCAGGATCGGGAAACGCGCATGGTCGAAGTTGAGATAGGGCGCGAGCCGTTGTACTTGCTCGCGGTCGAGCAGTTCGGCATCGACGCCGTGCATCCGCATGCCGTTGCCGCGCCGCGCATAGGCATCGCGCTGACCATCGGAATGGAAAAGGTTCAGCACGCCGCGCTGGGAGACCATCGCATTGTAGTTGAAGTCCTGTTCCAGCCCTTCCCACAGCTGCAACGACAGCTCGTAGAACGGATTGTTGCCTTCCAGCATGTAGTTGGAACGGATGATCGTCGTGTTGCGGCCGACATTGCCGGAGCCGATATAGCCCTTCTCGATCACCGCCACATTGGTGATGCCGAATTCCTTGGCAAGGTAATAGGCCGTCGAAAGACCGTGCCCGCCACCGCCGACGATGATCACGTCGTAATGCGGCATGGGCTCCGGTTCGCGCCAAGCCGGCTTCCACAGCCGGTTGCCCGAAAGCGCCTGCTTGAAAATCGAATATGCCGAATATCGCATGCCCGTTCCCGTCTCTTCTTTGCCCCACCTTCGCATATGCGGGAGAAAGGACAAGCGCAATCAGGACATCAAAAGGCCCGTTCGCGACACGACGCTAGGCTTGTCCACAGCGAGGCATCGGCGCGACACCCAATGCGGGGACATAACGCGGCGCGAGGCAAGCAGCATCAATGACTTAAGTTCGACTTGATCCCCACCCGGACAACCGGCGTCTACACTTCGGCAAACGCTATTGCTGGAGAACGCGATGAACGACCGGACCGTAAATCTCGACATGCCCTTCCTCATGCCGTCCCAGGCGCAGAAGCATGTGACCCATAACGAAGCCCTGCTTCGCCTTGATGCGATCGTGCAGCTTTCGATCGTCGACGAGCGCGCGTCGCCTCCGTCAGAGCCCTCCCCCGGCAGCCGCTATCTCGTCGGCGCGGATGCTGCCGGCACCTGGAGCGGCTATACGGGCGACATCGCCATCTGGCAGGATGGCTATTGGGCATTCGCCAGCCCCAATCCGGGCTGGCACGCATGGTTCGAGACTGGCAGCGCGCTGAAGGTCTTCGACGGCGAAGCCTGGCACGCCACGTCATTGCCGGACGACGCGGAGGTCGCGACCCTTGGCATCTCGACGAGCGCCGATGCAACGAACCGGATCGCGGTCTCCTCTCCAGCCAGTCTTTTCAGCCATGCCGGCGGCGGCCATCAGATCAAGGTCAACAAGGCCGTCCAAGCGGACACAGCGACGCTGCTCTTCCAATCCGGCTGGATAGGCCATGCCGAGATGGGCCTAGCCGGCAACAACGATTTCTCCATCAAGACAAGCAACGGGACCGATTGGAAGACCGGGCTCACCATCGACGGCGCAGGCCGGGTGACGCGCCCGAACCAGCCGGCAGCGCGCGTCCATCGCAGCGGCAGCAATTTCACACCCGCGGCCGGCCAGCAAAGCGGTGTGACCGACTTCGCGATCAATCAGGGCGGCTTCACTCTCGGAGCGGCCGCAGCGGCAGGCGGAAATGCATTGGTCGTCCCCGCGACCGGGCTTTATTTCATTGCACTGACGGTGTCCGTAGCCGCGGCGACATCCGCCTACGGCGTCACGGTTTCGCGCAATGGTAGTCAGCCCCTTCTGGCGACCAACGGAGCGGCAGGTTCGCTCGCAACGCTCTCGGCATCCGGCATCTCCCAGCTACAGCAGGGCGATACGCTGACTTTCGGCCATTCGGGCTCGGCGACGCTCGCCGTCGGAGCAAACGGAACTATCCTTTCACTGACAATGATTTAGCGAAAAAGGCTCGCAAAATGGTCCATCTGTTGTCTCATTCCTGCACAGCGGCCGACATATTATCCAGTTTTTGAGCAGAGCGCGCCTCTACTAGTGCCTTGTTTTTCAATGGCTTGAGGCACGCGAATTCGAAAAAATGCGACCTTTGCGCGATTGGCCACATTTGAGGATCACATTTAGTCAAATGTTAAAACTGCGGGGCTAGGCTGACCAACGTGGTCTTGTGTTGTGTAGAGAGTTCCAATGACCGAAATGATACGTCCCCGGGTTAAATATGTCATCGGCCCCGATGGCAGCCCGCTTACGATTGCGGACCTTCCGCCGGCGAATACGCGCCGTTGGGTTATCCGCCGTAAGGCTGAGGTTGTCGCGGCAGTTCGCGGTGGCCTGTTGAGCCTGGAAGAAGCTTGCGAGCGTTACACGCTCACCGTCGAAGAATTCCTGTCCTGGCAGTCGTCGATCAACGATCATGGCCTTGCCGGCCTGCGTACGACCCGCATCCAGCAGTACCGCCACTAGGCCATCGACGAAGATTTCGCATTTCGGGTGCCGCGCCCCAGGGTTGCGGCGCCCTTTGCTTTATCCCTTTTCCATCCGGCTTTTCATCTTTCCCAGTTTGACCACAGAGGGAAAGATGGCAGCCATGGCGGCGGAAGCCGCATAAAACCAGAAACCCGGCAGCGTCACCGCCTTTGCAAGACCGCTGGTCTTTGCCGCGAAAATGACGATCGCCACCAGCATCACGTCCATCATCGACCACTTGGACAGATGAGGAATGGAGCTCCGCAGCCAGCCCGGCCGTCCGGCCTGACGCGCGGCATCAATCCCAAGCACCATGAGTTTCACGGCCGGAAAGAGCACGGAAAGTGCCAGAACCAGAACGGCCAACAGCTGATTGTCGTCCTCCCACAATCCGCCGATCACCTGTAGAAGCGATGGCTCTTCGCTGAAGAAATAGAGCTGCTCGAAGCGCATGATCGGCAGCGAAATGCCGAGCACTAGGCAAAGCACCGCAGCCGCGAGCAGGACGAACGAAAAGATCCGGATCAATCTGGCTCCATCAGATGGCACGATCAGTGCGATGCAACCGGCAGGTTGCCATCACCGACATGCTTTCATAGCATCCTGCAGACAGGATAGGAGACAGAATGGATATCACCCACCAGGAAAGTTCATCGGGCGGCAAATATCTGGCCAAGCTCGACGGTCACGTTGCCGAAATGAGCTATTCGCGCGCCTCGCCTTACCTGATCATCATCGACCATACCGGCGTTCCCGATGCGCTGCGCGGCAAGGGGGTCGGTCAGGCACTCGCCGAACATGCGGTTGAAGAGGCACGAAAGGGCGGCTGGAAGGTCATCCCGCTCTGCCCGTTCTTCAAGAGTCAGCTCGACCGCCACACGGACTGGCAGGACATCGTCAAGAAGTAGATTCGTGCCGAATCGGGCCGCACATATGCGCGGCTTTGATCATGCCAAGTGGAAAAAGGGCGCCGTCCCAAGCTGGGCCGCCCTCATATCCGCTTTTTTCGGCCCGGCCTTTAGGCGCGGGCGCGCATACCACCATCACGCTCTTCGAGCGCCGAGGCCTTGGCCAGTTCGGCTTCCGCCTCTTCCAGCGCCAGTTCCGCGCTGTCCTGCTGAACGCGCAGCTCGCGGATGGAGACCTGAAGATTGTCCGCACGCTGGCGTGCGGCCTTGGCAAAGGTCGGATAGGCGAAGTGATTCGGGTCAGTAATGCCCGACTTCTTCTCTTCGAGGGTTATCTGGTGCTCCAGTTCCTTCGCCATTCTTTCGAATTCCGCCATCATCATCTGCAGCTGCTGCAGTTGGCGGCGTTTTTCGTTAACCTGAAACCCCTTCAGGCGAACAAGGCTGTCACGCGACTTCATACGCAATACTCCGTGGATACCATACCCCGGCCAGTGCCCCGATCGTAACAGTCCGGGGCAGAAAAATTTCCGCGGCGTTAATAAATTCGCCGCCGCGTTAACCTTTCGTTTACGGGCATCATTAATGATAATCACGATCGTTTAAGGGTCGGTAAATGCCAAGTCCAAATCGGACCGCGACAATGTGCGAGTCGCATGAATCACTTAGCGGAGTTTCCTCTTCCGTTGATTCAACTGGTGATGGCCAATCCTGAAAGGAAAACAGGCTACTACTAATTTTGCTTAATGAATTGATGCACCTTGTCAGGATGGATCATAATTTGTTAACCAATTGGTGGCAGCTTCCAAATCAGGCACAGTCTGGATCCGTAACGAGTAAGGGGGCGACAGTTAACCTTACGCGGCGGCAAAGGGGATAGAAATGCGGGTTCTACTTATTGAAGATGACAGCGCGACAGCGCAGAGCATCGAACTGATGCTGAAATCGGAAAGCTTTAACGTTTACACCACTGATCTTGGTGAAGAAGGCGTCGATCTCGGCAAACTCTATGATTACGACATCATTCTTCTGGACCTGAACCTCCCCGACATGTCGGGATATGAAGTTCTCCGCACCCTGCGGCTGTCCAAGGTCAAAACACCGATCCTGATTCTCTCCGGCATGGCCGGCATCGAGGACAAGGTACGTGGTCTCGGCTTCGGCGCCGACGACTACATGACCAAGCCGTTCCACAAGGACGAACTAGTCGCCCGTATCCATGCCATCGTTCGCCGCTCCAAGGGCCATGCTCAGTCTATCATCATCACCGGTGAGCTGATCGTGAACCTCGACGCCAAGACTGTCGAAGTCGGCGGCCAGCGCGTTCACCTGACGGGCAAGGAATACCAGATGCTGGAGCTTCTTTCGCTCCGCAAGGGCACGACGCTCACCAAGGAAATGTTCCTCAACCACCTCTATGGTGGCATGGACGAGCCGGAACTGAAGATCATCGACGTCTTCATCTGCAAGCTGCGCAAAAAGCTCGCGAACGCCGCAGGCGGCGCGAACTACATCGAAACGGTCTGGGGCCGCGGCTATGTGCTGCGCGAGCCGGACGGCGCCGAATACGCAGAAACTGCCTAAGACTTGCCTCCCCTTACCGCGAAAACCCGCCCGGTCAGCCAGGCGGGTTTTTCTTTGCCCTGAAACTTTGACTTGAGATTGGGCCGATATCGCGAATGAAAAAAGCGGCCCGCTGGGGCCGCCTTGCATTCCGAGTATCCGAGATGGGTGAGCGGCTGGCTCAGGCCGCCGCGACATGGGCTCCGAAGACCGAAGTCAGGATCTTCCGGTCGAAAGGCTTGAGCAGGAATTCATCGGCTCCGGCGCGTTTGCCCGCCATCATCCGCTTCAGGTCGGCCTCGATGACGCAATAAAAGATGCGGACATTCTTGCCTTCGGGAAGCTCGCGCACGCCTGCGATCAGATCCAGCGCCCCTTCGAGGCCGGCGTCGACGATGAGGAAATTCGGCAGTTCCGCCTGGCAGTTTCTCAGCGCATCCTGCGACGCTTCAGCTTCCACGACGAGAAAGCCGAGTTCCGAAAGGATACGCTTGCCGACCTTACGCACAATGTCAGAACTATCCGCGATCATCAGACGCTGCATGATCCGCTCCCCTCAACTACCCCGCATGGGCGAGCGCCAAGGTATAGCGGATCGCAGCTAACGAATCGTTACGCGCTCGTGGCAAGGTTTGTCAGGCAGTCACGGTCTCGGCGATGAAGGTAATCTTGTCTTCGTCGACGATATGCTTCAATTCCATCTCGCATTCGTCGGCCAGGAGCACAGTATAGTAGTGCTGGATCGAATGGGCATCGACAGCCTCTTCGAGAACGCCGGTCGAAATTTCCACGAATTTCGCCGGTACGCGCATCATCCGGCCCTTCACAACGATGCTGAAGCGGGCATCGGTTTCCGGATTTTCCAGCGTTACTTCGACGGAACCGCCACGCGGGATGCCGGCATAGGCGACGAGGAAGAGGTTGAGCAGAAGCTTGACGCGGTTTTTCGGGATGATCGCTCGCGGACCACTCCAGACGACCTCGGTCTTTTTCTCGGCGGCAGCGAAATCCTTGGCCGCCTTTTCCGCCTCGCCGGTATCGATCGACGCGCCGACCGAGCCCGAAGCGCCGAAAGCGAGGCGTGCGAACTTGAGACGAACTGAGGCATTCAGCGCCGAGGTGCGGATCAGGTCGAGCGCGTCGCTGTCGGCCGCCCCCTCGTCAAGAAGCTCCAGGCCGTTGTTAATTGCGCCGACCGGCGAAATGACGTCGTGACAGACACGGCTGCACAGGAGTGCCGCCAGATCCGGACCGCTGAGGGTGAGATTGGGATTTTTCGGCATGCCATACTCCTGATGCATCGATTGACCACCACCGCTCTATCTCATCGCAAGATTGTGCGGGGATGGTGTGCGTGTGGCGGCCATAATGACACCATATTTGGTAAACCGATTGTTAATACCAAGTGTTTGAAAACATTGAGCCGCGTTATTTTCCTGTATTAGCGCGTTACGAAAACCGTTGCCTTTTAGTTCACCCATCAGAGCTATAGCGTTACAACTAAAGGCATATTTTTCATCATTGCTAATTCATATATTGCGTCCCGCCCCATCATCTTTATAACGCACGATGGGCTTGAACACCCTGACCTCTCTAGGCTCGCACAAGGTGCGTGCCGAACATCTGCGCAGCTTAGCGGCTGGCGCATCGCCTTGGCCATCGCTTGGCCGGGAGCAATGCGTCGTGCGTCACAGCGCGCCGAATGCGGAAACGCATGGCAATGTCCAGGGCTCCGGCCTAAAGGCGCATTGGCCGGTCGAGAGGCTGGTGTTCAACTCCCGGCTTCGGTGCCGAACGCCGAGACGCTAATGGCAGGCTTGAACACATGCTAATGGCAGTCGCATACAAGGAACCGCCAACTCGAAGAGGGCGGGTATATAGAGCTTCATGGAAATTCCGAATCGGTGCGGCGGTCAGCTGTGGAGACTTGAGCGCTATCGTCCTGTCGAGGGTCCGAACGCCGGGAGGGCGCGAACTGTATCAGGTCTGGCTGACGGCTCACGGGCGTGACATGGTGATGCCTGTCGGGTTGCTGGCCTGAACGAAAAAAGCCCGCCAGCGGTGAGGCTGACGGGCTAAGGAGGATGAAATGAGCATGAGGCCTTTGATCGAATTTCTCGAGCGAGAAATCGAACTCAACACCGCTGTCGCAAAAGGCATCGAAGAGAAGGGCGACAAGTGGTCCCACGATGACGGAACCGGCCTGAAAGATGTCACCGATGTGACATTGGCGGACGCGAAACGAAAGATTGCAGAAGCTACTGAGCACCTCGATCGCCTACGCTCTTAGCCCTATCCATACCGCCTCAACGCCTCATCGACCTTCCCGAACAATGCCTCCGGTGCATTGTCGTTCGCGATGACAAGATCCTCATCGCCGCACCCACGCTCTGATTCGTGATGCCCTGGAATGCCGCCGCGTCCTACCAGCTTGTAGATGTCGCCGCCGAGCCGTCGGATTGCCTGCGCCTCGTTCGGGAAGCGGCAGTCGTCGACAACGACGCGGCCAGCCTGTGCCAGGATGTCTACAGCGCGCTCCCGCCATAGATTAATCCAGAAGCCGTCACCGATGCAGTTCCGGCCCCACTCCGTACCGAGCGTCTGCATCGCATGCCTTGGCGTCTTCCCTTGCAACAGAGTGCAGGCCTTCTCCTTGAGAGATCCTTCAATTTCCTCCTCAGTCAGGCCAATTAGCCGCATCATATCCTTAAGCGGCCCGGCGAACTTCACGAGCGTGTAGCCGTGCTGCTCGACGAGGTAGCGCGTGGCCGTGGACTTGCCGCTGCCAGCCTGGCCAGTGAAGGCGACGACCGGCGGGAGATTGTCGTTGGCAGGTTCGTACTTGCCGATTGCGGCGCCGAGCGCGTGCAGCTCGGTCGGAACGGCCGTGATGCAGCCGGGATCGTCGGAATGAATATCAATCAGCATTGAGCGCCTCCTCAATAATCTCTTCGTCGCAGAAGTTTTCTACGGCCAAATTTTGAAAGGTGGTCGCCGGGTCCGAAACCTCTACGGCTGCGGCAAGCGCCATACGCATCCGCTCCAGGTAACGACGCCGCTCACCTCTAGGCATCGACAGCCAAGGCCGTCGGTCGAACTCGGCCTCAGCCTTCGCCATAGCCAGCAAGATCTTGCTCATAGTGCCTCCTATAGTTTTCTCGCGGGCGTGCCGGGCTTCACCACCGGCCGGAACCGGCGGACGTTGAATGGCGGATCCTCATCGCCGAACTCAGGGCAGACGCCGCGGTTAATGCCTTCCAGCCTCACGCCGATGTAGTCGCCGTTGAGGTAGCTGGTGACCTGGCCGACCCATCGGGCCTTGTAGATCGTGCCCGCTGTGATGCCGAGGTACTGCTCGGCGTAGATGCCATCATCCACGCATACGATGTCGTCGCCGGGTTTGATGTTGGTCATGATATCCACCCGCCCTTATTCTCTTCGCACTTGGCGAACCATGTCTCCTGTACCTTTTGGGCGCGCCTTAGCTGCATCTTTCGCACGGTCTTGTCGAAGCCAAAGAGGAATAGAACCCATTCCCACTGAGTGAAATTGCTCACGACGCCCTCCCCAGCTTCGGCTCCTCGACGCCAAGTTCGGGCGGCTCGACGTAGACGATCGGCTTGCCAGCATTCAGAAAGCTTTCGAACTCGTACTTGAGGCCGACCGAATCCCACCAACCTCGCATCTCTAGAACGATGAGCGAGGACGCAGCGTCGATCAGAGGCTGGTCCTGATCCTTCCAGAAGTCCCACGTGCGCGGCAGCTCCTGATAGCGGGTTACGGCATGGCCGTGGGCAATCGGGCAGTAGATCCGCATGCCTCGCGCCATGAGCTTGCCGGCGCACTCTGTGACGACACGCGCCGCCTCATCCATTCCTGCGTCGTACTTGGCATATGGAGAGCCGAGATAGATGAAGCCTTGCAGCTTCGCCAGATCGTCCAGCGTGTGCAGCGGCTCGGTCTCCCTGTCACGTGCCGCCAGTTCCTTGGCGCTATACAGGTAGGGCTTGCCGCTGCCTGTAAGCCCACGGATGCTGGCCGGCACGTTGTCATTCGCGGCAACGTACTTGTCGAGCGGGCCGAATGTGGTTGTTACCAGATCTGCGGAAACGGTATAACCGGGCATCATGCGGCCTCCTTCTCGGCGATGATCTCAGCGCCGAGGATCACCATGCGGCGGCCTAGCTCGACGAGAGCGCGGCTGGCGCCGAGCAACTCGTGGTGCCGCTTGGTGGGTCGACCGAAGAAGGAGGCGGGCAAGCGCTCATGCTCCGATGCGATCTCCTCATGATATGCGTGCAGCAGTTTGTGCGCCTCTAGCAGGCCTTTATGCTTTGCAGCCTTGCTCATGCGGCCTCCCGCTGATCCGTGATGATGTTAGACGACAGCCGCTTCATGGTCTCTACGAGCGGACTGACAAAATCCACCTCGATACCATTCTGCCGGCCGAGTTCGATCACGTCAGAAAGAGCGCCCATGAATTCCTTCATCCGGGTCTCTTCCGGCGAAGGCAACTTCGCGATGAATGCTTCCATCTTGCGCAGGACATCGGCCGGGGTTTTGCCTTTTATCCACTCGTATTTTGAGCCATAGGAAGTCTTCTTGTCGTCCCAGCTGAGATAGGCTTGCAGTTCTTCATTGGCGACGATGTTGAATTTCGCCACAGGATTGCGCAGGCCCTTCGCCGACATAGCGGCCGGCATTGCGTCGACGCGCTTCTGCACGTCATTGATGGTTGCTGGCTTGCTCATCAAAACGCCTTCCCGCCAGCCTTGAGCCGGTTCTCGATCTTGTGGTCTTCGCGGTTGTCGTTGTAGGCCATCTTCTCGATGATCGCCCCGCCCAGGTCGTAGCCCATGAACGTTGCCAGGTCGCCGATGCGGATCATGGCGTCGGCAAGCTCGACCTCCATCATCTTCCGATGCGGCAGCTTGTCGTCGTCCATCTTCTTGCGAAAGCCTTCCATCGCCTCGCTGACCTCGGAGACGATGAGCATCAGCATCTCCGGCACGTTGCGATCCAGCGCTTTGCCGGTGGCAAGGTCTGTGTACCAGCCTGCCTTGCGGCTGCGGGCGTGGCAGTCGGCCGCAAAGATGTTGATAGCGGCGGCGTGGGTGTAGGCGGGTGCTGCGGATTGGGTGTTGTCGTTGGCTGCCTTTGTCAGGCGGTCACGTTCATAGGCTTGGTATTCTCTGTCCGTCTTAGCGTCAGGTATCATTCAAGTCTCCTCTGTGGTGGTAGTTGCCGCCGGATGGTGAGGCCGACGGCTTGGTGGTTAGATTGTGGTGAGTTTTTCGAGGAGCGCCTCGAACTCGGTCAAGTGAGCGTCTCGCGCCTTCATCTTCCCGTCGGCAACTTCTTGCGCGTTCCGGTCGAACTTCCTACTCACCATCCAGGCGAGTGTTTCCATCTCCCAATCGCTGAGCTCGACGGTCTTCATGCCGCTTCCTTCACGGGCGCATTGTCGTTGGCCGCCGCATAGCGCCCTGCAACCATCTCCGGCGTCATCACGCTCCGGCCGACTTCGCCAGCCTGCTTGTGGTAGAAGATGACCTTGGCGGATCGACCTGAGAGCCATCCGCCATTCGCTGCGTATGCGTCAGGCGCGGCGAGCGTCTCGTGTTGCTCCACCTTCATAAGGTTGGTGGTCTTCAATTCGTCGGAATGCCGATGACCAACGTGGGCGTAGCTGAAGCGCGTTCGGCCGTACGCCTCGCGGAATTTGCCGACGAAGACCGAATCGACGTTGCCAGTGCCACGGCGATGTCCGTGGTGGTAGAAGAGCGTGACTGCGCCATGCTCGATCATCGAGTAGGTGCCCGGGCTGGTGTCAACGCTGATGCGAGGCTCGTCCTCATAGAACGCCGACAGCATCTCTCGCAGCCAGACCTCGCTTGAGGGGTCGTGGTTCGCATCCGCCATGATTATGTCGACCTGCTCGTGCTTCAAAAGCAGCATGCCGATGACGCGCCGGACAATCCGGATTGCGGCGCGGACCATCTTGGGATAGCGCGTATCGCCGTCGAGTAGGTGACCGTGCTCCGGCGTGACACTCTTGAATGAGTCGTAATGTAAAAAATCTCCGAGCTGCGCGAACACGGCGCGGCGAGCAGGCGGCGCTACTGAGATGGCAGACGCAAACCAATCCATGACGAGCTTTTCACCGATCGACAGGTCGTAGTCTCCTGCCCCGGTCTCTTCGTTCCAGGCAAGTGCGCCTAGGTGAGCGTCGGTAATGGTGTACTGGCAGAGCAGATCTTCCTCAAAGTAGATGGGTGCCGCCACCGGCTCGGCGCGAGGTATCTCCTCTTTGAACGCCTCGACCGCCGCGTGCATGGCGGAAAGCTGAGCGGCCGAATCCGTCGCAGTCTTGATCCACTTCGCGACTTCCCTGCCCTGCCCGTCAACGAGGGCCGAGACGCCTTTGATGAACTGGCCTTGCGGTAGCTCGAAAACCTCGCCCGGTGCCTTCGTCTGCTTAATCCAGGCGTCGCCCTGCTTGCTGGCGATCGACTTGATAGCGAAGCCCGGCAGGACCGGATCCGTACCGAGCTGGCCGCGCTCGGCTGCACGATGGATGTACTTGTGGGCCGTCCCGTAGCCGACCCCCATAAGCTTGGCGACGGCACGGATGCTGTTGTGCTCGGCGTAAAGTCTGCCGGCCTGTTCGATGTTCTCGGGTGGGATGGGATGGCTCAAGTGGTGGCCTCCTTGAGGGCGGCGTCGATGAGGCCAGACCAGACGCGATTGAACTTGTCGGGATACCCGTCGACACCGAGCGTGATGTTGCCGTCGCCACAGGAGAAGTCGTCGAAGTAGACGGAAATCTCGTTGGCAGCTTCGTGCAGGGCGGTAGATGGCTCCCGCATCGCTTCGAGGGCGGCGCGGGCGTGCGGCACGTAGTGCCTCCACCATTGGAAGCTGTTGTGCGATAGTTCGTCGGGATTTTTGCCGTCCTCGGTCGCGATAGCTCGCGCCGCCCGCTCAATCATGCTGGTCATTAAGTCTCCTATGGTGATGGTGATTGGTGGCCGCATTCGCGCGGCCCGGTAGTTAAGCAGTCCGCCCCAGTAGCGCGCACACCTCGTGCGACGGCACGACGAAACCGAACCCGATGAGCGAGGAAGAGAAGCCAAGCGGGACACTCATGACGCCGACGGTAATTCCGATTACATTCCCGTTGGCGTCGAACGTGCCGCCGCCACTCTGGCCCATGACAGTCGTGATGTCCGTGACGAACACGGACTTCCAGGGTCCAATCGACCGAGGCTCGCCCGCTATTTTGCCTGTTGCAGTGACGAACTCGACGGCAAGCGGATTGCCGATCGACGTGATGGCCTCGCCTTTCGCAGCGGTGCGGCAATCCAGGCTGACCGCCGGCAGCATCTCCGGCGACGTGCGCAGCAGTGCGATATCGTAGGTCTTGTTGATCCAGAGGACATCGGCCGGGCGCGTCTTGCCGTCCTTCGTTTTCAGCTCCACGGTCGCAGCATCTCCGGCGACGTGCGCAGCAGTAACGACAAATCCATTGCCGATGTGGACGCCAGAGCCGTGGCCGTTCTTAAGGATGACTTTGACCGTCGCCGTCTCGGTGGCTGGCGCGGCCATGTAAGTTTCGACGGATGCGGCGACCGTCGGTGCGCCGAAATATGCGGCGCTTGAGAGTGCGACTGCGAGGGCTGCGTATGCGATGCGTCTGAGATTCATAGCGACGGTCTCCTCTGTTGTGGTGATGGTGACCGGACGCTGGTGGTTACATTAGGCAGTGTCAAAAACAAAAAAGCGCCCTCCGCGGTTAGGCAGAGGGCGCGCCGGGTTGAACTGTTCGTGAGCAATTGGTAAAACAGAGGCTTGTTCTCGTGGGGACGAGCACGGCCGGAGTGTGCACGTAGTTGCTCCGGCCGTTTTTACTGGAACGTTATCCTCACACGCGCATTCTATGATAGTCACGAGGGCAATGTCCCCGTCCCCACACGCGCCCGAGTTCAACCTCCGTCGAGCTCAATTGCCCTCGTGACGCCCCTTCCCGAGCTGAGCATCACAGTCGCATCTTGACTCCTGCGCCAAATTAGAACAAAAAGAGAACTAAATGAAGAGGTGCACCTATGGCCAGCGAGAAGTTCATCGTCCTCCAATTCAAGAAGAACCGAGGCCAGATCGTGCCGGGCGAGATGAGGCAGGCCTCGAATGCGGTCTCCGCCGAGAAGATTGCTGCCGCTATGGCACCGCGCGTCATTGGCGTCGCGGCTTACTCGGTCATGGTCGACGAAGAGACCGGCGACATGGCATCGCCACGCCTGATATCGCAGCACGGCGAGACAACCGACATCGCGGCGTGAGCCTGACACGATTAGAGGATGGCGGCCGAGCTACGATCGGACATGAGAAAAAATCAAATCGCCTTCGACAACTGGTGGTCCTGCCTCGCGCCCAACGAGCAGGCAGCACTGGATAAAGTTGCAGCCCGAAAATTGTTCAACGCTGGCTTCCGCTACGGTGTAGACGCTAATAAGCGCAAATTCGTTTTTATGATCGGTCGCCGCCGTATCACCGTAACGGCATCGAGCCGCGAAGCCGCTAAAAGGAGGGCAGAACAGGCCTTTAAGAAAAGGCTGGCTGCTGCTGGCAAGCCCCTACCCGCTGTAGGTTGGACGGCGCACCTAGCGTCCGAAGAGGCGACAGCGCGATGACACCGGTCACGCTCCGCGAATTCCGAGGCGAGGCCATCGAGATATCTTGCGCTCGATGCAACAAGCACGCAACCCTCGATCGCAAAGCGCTCGTAAAGAAGTTCGGGGCGAAGATGAAGTTTGTTCAGTTAAGCCGCGTGCTGTCGATCGGATGCGAGAGACACGGAACTGGCCAATGTGAAGCGAGTTTTCCCGGTCTAATGAAGTGAAGCTCACCGTCGTCGAGAACTGATGAGGCCTTTGTGTGTAATCTCTACAACGTTACGACCAACCAGGAAGCCCTGCGCGCGCTGACGAAGGCGCTCCGCGACAACCTCGGCAATCTTGAGCCGACACTCGATATTTTCCCCGACAGGCCAGCGCCCGTGGTGCGCAACACCGATGACGGGCGCGAAATGACGCGCCTGACCTGGGGCATGCCGACGCCGCCGAGCATCCTTCAGGGCAAGCCTGACACGGGAGTGACAAATATCCGCAATATCGCCTCGCCGCACTGGCGCCGCTGGCTCGGCCCACAGAACCGGTGCATCGTGCCGTGGACTACATTCTGCGAATACGAGGACACCAAGCCAAAGAAGACCAAGCGCTGGTTCGCGATCAATGAGGATCGCCCGCTTGCCTTCTTCGCTGGCATCTGGACGGGGTGGAATGGCACGCGCGGGTCGATGAAGACGCCGCGCGGGGGTGAGCACCAGTTATTCGGCTTCCTCACGTGCGACCCAAATGCCGTGGTGAAGCCGATCCATCCGAAAGCAATGCCAGTCATTCTAACGACCGAGGAAGAATTAGAGGTATGGATGAAGGCGCCTTGGGAGGAAGCGAGCAGTCTGCAACGGCCGCTGCCCGACAACGAGCTCATCCTCCTGCCCGTCGAGGAGCAGCAGGGCAGTCTTTTATGAGTGATGAGAGCCGAACCGCGCGCCTCAATGGCGTGTGACGTGGCCCGTCGAGCTCCGACAATATCTACGATTGATTTGATTGCCTCATCGCTTTGTGACAGTTAGATGACACGAAACTTTACCAGATCTGAGGTGATCCCATGCATTCATTCAATTTCGCGTCCCTATCGCTCGATGAGCTCAAGGAGGTAAAACTGGATCTGGACAAGCATATAGCTGATCAGGTCGCCGTCAAACGAGCCGCTCTCCTGAAGGAATTAAGAGAACTCGAGGAAATCGGCACTAAAAGCGAGCCACGAGCGAAAACCAGTCACAAAACCTATATTGGACCCAACGGCAAAACCTGGAAAGGCCGGGGTCCCAAGCCAGCTTGGCTTAGAGAATTCGAGGAAAAGGGCGGGAATTTGGCCGAGCTCATAATATAGACGCCGCCGCTTTTGCTGGCTTCCTCAGATCTCGGCTATCGGATGCGATTAATACGAGTAAAACGTTTGCGAGACATGGGTTTCGCCAGATTGGAAGAAAGCCTGGCAATCATCCAGTATTGCGCCGAGCATCAGCCCGGACTCTGCCGTAGCTTCCTTGGGACGCTGAGGCGCGGCTGGCAGCTGCCGAGATCGCGGATATGCTGAAGTAGCACCCTGTGATTATTCGTTCGTTGTTTTTACAACACTCACCTCCATTGCATTTCGAGCTTTCCTTCCCCATACGCTATCTAAAAGCTAGCAAGTTTGGTCGCTGCGGTTTGAACGGAATTGCCCATGAGTTTAGAAACATCAGCCATCAAAACCACTATCATAAACCTCTCTCGGGCAACTGGCCCTGATCGCTCACTCGATGCAGAGATTGCAGCAATCCTGGGCTGGACATCTCAGCCCGAACAATACGAAGACAAGGAAACCGGACAGACCCTTGTCAGACACTTATGGTATAATGAGGAGCGCCAGCTCGATAAGGTTCCGCGCTTTACTTGGAACCTAGATGTGGCGATGGAGCTATTGGACCGAATGTCTCCCGACGCAGACGGCGGGTTTGGTTGGGAGCCCGGCGCGGCGTCAGCAAGCTTCGGAGGCCGCAAAGCCACAATGGCCAGCACTCCCACGATAGCTGTGTGCATGCAGGCCTTACTCGCTAGGCTTCGCCAGCTAGATGCTTTAGCAGCTTCCACTAACAGGTAATATGAAATGCAGAATGGACTGAATGGAATGCAAAGAACCGAACTCTCAGAGGTCTCCGCACATAAGGGAGCCGTGATCTTCCTTATGGATCGCTCGTACCTGCTTCCATTCAAGGTGATGATGCACTCTCTTCGTGATGCGATCGAAAACAGGCAGGAAGATTTGGTGGTTCTCACTGATGACGCAACGCTAGTTGCTGACCCCTTCTTGAACCGTATATGCGACAAAATCATCAAGATCGAAGACTCGCAACTGAAGCTGCTTAGGTCGATCGACCTTTCGTCTGTTCCTGACGAATTCAGACATCCAAAATATGGCGTTTACTGGTTCTTGAAGTTTCTAGTATTCGACAATTACGGATATGATTATCATCTCTACTTCGACACCGACATGCTGTGTCTCAACCGGTTCTTCAACTTCCGTGACATCTACGCGCCTGAGCAGCGGTTTTCGGCATCTCCTACCATTGGCAAATCAGCGCTAGGGATCCCTAAGAGCTCGCGTGGCGAGGCACACGATGACGCAGAACGCAGTAGAATTGTAGAGACGACAAAGCTAATTGCATCACGTAACTACCGCTCAAATAGGTCAATCAATTCCGGTGTGATGAGCATTCCAAAGAGATTGATTGGCGCCGATAGTGTGACAAGCTTGGTTCGTTTAGCGACTGAGAAATCATTCCGGCTGGAGCAAGAAGTCGTCCGCACTTGGGTTGCTGAGCTGGACCCTGAGCTTTTTACCTGTCTTCCAATATGGTACAATATGCCCGAGCTTCCGTTAAGGGCCAGTGGCTATACCAACTCGATTGAGCGACTTCTGCCGTATTCTTCGATCCTGCACTTCAACCTACACCCGAAACCTTGGAAGGGCGTAAGACAGGAAGACTGGGTTCATAGGATCTGGCATGATCACCGACAGCTGGCGGACAACTGGATCGAACGGATGAGCGAAGCGCCCAAATTTGCCGAACGTTTGGCGACCCGCTATAAGATCGCCAAACGCGTTGTCAGCTCACGTGGGACGCTCAGCTCTGGATCGGAATGAGTAACGGCTCTGTAGGAATTGTTGTTTAAATTTTCGAAACCCGACATGACCGGCGCTGCCACCGCCGTCGTTTACGCAGAAAAATTTCAGCTTTTTGTACATTGCTCTCGACTGGAACGCTCGATAGTTCGTGTGACGAACTATCATAGACTCATCGTTTGCTTCTACTGCGGATCCTTTGTTCAGAGCGAAGTGATGATATAAAAACGATGCAACGGAGAGATCATCAGCGGTTCTAAACTTGGCCGCTCGTGTGCGGTGCAATTGCTCAGGCCAAGCTGTTTCAATCTCGTCAAATACGGACTTTTTAAACGCGTAAGGTGCATGTCGGTGGACTTGCGTTGGCCTAATCAAAAAACTAGATGCGATAAGGTTGGCACCGTTGACTGCAGCGTATTGCCACTCCTCAGCCTCGCCTGCGGCGCATAACTCCTCAAGATAAGGAACTGCGCCGTATGGCTCTAATCGGCTGATCGATCGCCCGTATTTCGTGAAGAAATCAGATCTCTGCACAAAGTCCGCAAGGAAAAAATCATCGTTGAAGTACAAGAAATTCTCTGACAGACCCGGAATCTTGTGAAGAAATGTCTCGATTGCATGAGAGTTGAAAGTTGGCAGGTACTGAGCGGGAATCACATCTTCGTGCATGACCCACTTCACGCGTTCACTTGGAACAAACCATTCCGGCGGCTCGCAGTTAGATAGGATGTAAATTGTTGATACCCAGTGTGCATACGAATCGATCGACCGCAGGGAATACCTGAGCTCATCGGTCTGGTCGAACCGATCCTTATCCGCGGCAGGATGATGCGCGTGGATTTCATACAGTTCTCGCCATTTCTGGTCTGACGAATTTACCCACGTGTAGACAACGTCAATAGGCGAAGCTGGAATTATAGCCGCTTTGGAGCGCTGAGAAAGGCTTTCTCGCGACCGCCTCAACCTTTTCACTGGTGCTCGATCGCCTTGAGTGTGAAAGAAATTTGCTGACTGCTTCCACAACGCGACCGAATAGCGGTCGATCAAAGTGCCGCTGGAGTCTACGATGGCCAACTCAACTCGCCCAGAGGTTGTCGGCTTCTGGACGAACGATTTGAACCTACCTCGCGTTAGATCCTTCCACTCTTTCTGATCAGCTAGATAAATATAGACTTTCTGCCCTGCGGAATCAGCGAGCTTCAGCAGTGCTTCAAAGATGAATGGAAAAGAGGCGGCGGCGAGGTCGATGTCCCGAGCGTCCCCGGATGCAGGGGCCGTAATGTTAAGGTTTACGGCCTCCAACACGTCACCTGGCCCAGAGATCTGCCGTCCTTTGAACAATTTCTCGAAGACGCCTTCCCATGCCATAGCTTGCCGGGACGGAAGGATCATATGAGTAACAGGGTAGCGAGCGTTCAAGACGTCGCGCAATTTGACCGCGTAACGATCCAAAGATTTTTTGAGCACAAATGGTCCTATTTCGTAGTTGCAGTACTCTGACCAACTGAGGGTCGAAACTGCACATAAGTAGACTTGGCGCCGATGATCATCTGCTTGTGTTCGGCAGTCATCGCTTCCCAATGATCGAGTGCGTCGGAGCGTCGCTCGAAAAGCAGCGTTGTACCATCATAACGGGTAATACTCACCGTTTGAAAGAAAGATGAACTCGGCCGGAATAAGGCTCTGTAAAGTGTCCGAAATACGACCACTTCACAATCTCTTCCGAACGCAGCCCTAATGCGCTCGTAGTAGTCGGCATCTTCGCTTACGCTCTCATGTCGGAAATACCCTACCTTCTCAAGAACCTCCGCCCTCGGAAACATCATAGAAATGATACACTTCATCGTACGGCGGTCGTTGAGACGAATCGTACGCCCAGCATCGTTCGTTCGAACGTAGTTACAAGTCGCAAGCTTCTTGTTAGGAAACCGTTGCAAAGCACGGAATTGCATCTCTAGGCGGCTATTCACGCTCACATCGTCTCCGTCCTGGAATGCGATGTACTGCCCTCTAGCCATCGAAAGTCCGATATTACGGGACAGTCCTGTGCCAAGTTGAGCGTGATTCTCGACTATCTTGATCCGAGGATCTCTTTCAGCCATAGCGCGTATGACTTCTATGGAACGGTCATCGCTCGCGTCGTCGATAACGAGGACTTCAAGCGGCGGCATCGTTTGGCGCAGCATCGAGTTGATCGAGGCCTTGATCGTCGTCTCGTTATTTCGGGTCGCGATGATGACTGAAACGCATGGCTCGAAGTTACGACCGAAGCGGCGACGAATCATACGATATGGCCACAACGCCTCGTAGGCGATCTGCGGATCCGCAATAAGGTCAGAGAGCTTTCCTTTGAAATCCAGCCGTTCGTACCATCGCGAGACCGCAGGCCCTATCAATGGAATGTCCCTTAGGGTCTGCGGTGGATAACGCCTGAATTTGTGTAACACGTTCAATCTCTTCGATGTTCAGACGAGAGTGGTTGTACCAGCGGCGTCTTTGTGACACTTTTATGACGTTTATGTAACATCGACAAATGCAGCGCAAGTCGGAGAGGTAGAACAATTTTGATTAGGCAACGACCTGTGCTTGGTTCCGCACTGGTAGCGGTAGTTGCGACCCTTGGTGGGGTTGAAGCCCGAGCATGGAATTACCAAGGCCATCAGGTTGTCGCTGAGGTTGCGGAAAGCTATCTGAGTCCCGACGTCAGAGATCGGGTCGACGAGTTGTTGCGTTCCGAAGGCAAGACCAGGTTGGCTGATATTGCGACATGGGCGGATGAGATGCGTGACCTTGATCGGCCGAGGCAACCGTCTCATGCCATACGGCTCCCGTTGACCAACGAACACTACGTCCAAGAGCGGGACTGTCGGAACAAGAACTGCATCCTCGAAGCAATCAACGCTGATCTTGCGGCTCTCAAGGATGGAGAGAAAACGGTCGCCGCTCGGGTAGCAGCGCTCAAATATCTAACCCATTTCATTGGCGATCTACACCAGCCGTTGCATGCGAGTATCGACACGGGACAACAAAATGTTATTTTCGAAGGGAAAGAGATGACCTTGCACGGGGTATGGGATCGAGGCCTTATCCAGTGTCAAATCAACAACGTCCGAACATTGCTTGAAACAGCGCCACCCTTCGATCGAAATGACGTCAATGTTGTTTCGTGGGCGGAGGAGTCCCGATCCATCGCCCGAGACTTCATATTCCCGAACTTCAACAAGAACACAAATCAGCCTGTCGTCTTGGAAGAAACCTACTGCAAAAAGTTCAGTGGTATTGTCGTAAGCCAACTACAGAAGGCGGGTCGACGTTTGGCAAATCTTTTGAACGCCAACGTGGCAAAGCAAAAGTAAGAGTTTAAGATCGTGAAGTCGCTAGCAGAAATTATCCAGATCTTGCGCGAATGCAATGGGCCAAGTCGTCATGTCGACTTTCAGATAGCGCAGCACCTTGGCTGGAAAGAGAACTCTAACAGGGTTTCGCGTAGCGGAGACAGCAAGACAGTTTGGCTTAATCCTGAAACGGCTCAGCCCGGCAAGGTGCCTGCGTTCACTAAAGAGCTGCAGCATTCCTTTAGGCTTTTACAATATATTTGCCCAGAGTACGCTGGTGCCGCAATCCGCAAGGGGAAAACTGCTATTGTACAGGTCGAGCACTATGAGCCATCGGAGGCTACGACCTTACCTCTCGCTATGTGCCAGGCAGCGCTGTTGGTTCTAGCTGACAGGTCCTCTCAAAACCTCCACGCTACAGGTTCCAACTCCAGCAATTCAGCTGGTGATGTCTGGTGACGATAGCGAAGTTTCTAGGGAAATACTTGCGAGCCCTAGCGCGGCACAGTGATCCGGCTTGCGCCTTGTCGCATGCCGGATCTCCTGATTCTGCTAAGGTCGTTTATCGCCGCTACCCTTATACCACCTGTTCCAATTCACGCCCTTCCCACGTTCGCGAGGATCGAACCATTCCCCGCCGTACCTATCTAGGAAGGCCTGCGCAGCAGGTTTGGTGGCGAAGCAGTGGATATTGTAATGCTCGTCTTCGTAGAAAACGGTATGGCCTCGATCGCACCTGAGAAGGCGGTTCTTCTTGCAAAACTCAGCCTGCTCGAAACCGAGCTCGCCCCGCGACAAGGTCTCCCTCAGTGCAATCTGGTGGGGCCAACCTCGATCAATCTCACTAGCGGTGAGTTCGCCTTTTCTTCTACTCATGCTGCATTTGTTCACTATTTGTTCTAGGCGGTCAAGCGTGCGCCATACCTGAAATTTGCTAGGTAGACATGGATCAAATTGCTGGCACCATAGCCTCAGCTCTGCACGTAGTTATCGCGAAACGACAGAGCGGGGCGAAAGTCCTGGCGGCCGTCCGGCGTGGAAAACGGTATGACCGCCTACTTGGAACTTTTGGATAGTGGCCTAGTTGAGGAGCTGTCGCTGCCGCGCCCCAGTTTCCGTCCCTAAGACGTATCCCACGGCGCTGGCGGTGACGCCATTCAGGATGGAAACTCCCCAATTAGCCCGCTTCGAGCGGGCTTCTTTTTGTCGGCCGAAAACCCCGCATTGAAACAGGGGCGCTTAGTTGGCGGTTCTGCCCGTTCACACGAATTAATGGAAAAACTGGGGTACTGTACAGGAACTTCGACCCGCACTCGCGGTTGCTGGAAATATGAATGTCCGTCTGTTGCTTTTGCTACGCCACCTAAGCTCTAGATCCTTCAAAGAACCTCCAGCCGGTGTGGGTATGAAAACGATGATCGAAGCTCGGGATTGCGGTCTCATTGATTTCGACATGAACAGCAAACCGCTACGCGGTCGTCTTACACCTCTCGGTCTTGCGACCAGGAAAATAATTCCGCTCTCGCACTCTTGATCAGCGAGCAGCTACCATTCCGTCTGTTACCGTACTGACTGAAAAACGGGCTATCTTAATCATACCATTTGCTTACTTTATGCTCATCGTTGGCGATTAGGTTGCAGGCGCCGGCGGCTGAGGGTGCTAGATGCCCCCGCCTGCATAAAGACGGGAGGTGGTTACGTGTACCCCCTCAAATCTACTACGATAACAAGCGATTCCGCTCTCCGCGAGACACTGCTGAGATGGGCTAAGCACCTCGCCAGTTCCGAGGTGGACCAAATTGCGCTCGTGGAACGCACCATCGCTGTCGCACTCGAAGAACCAGATACTCTGCTCTCAAGTACCGTCGAGCGCGGCTTGATGATGCTGATGCTTCGCATCGTTTGCGATGATGCAGGAAATCCGCCTGTCGGCACGACACCGAAGGGATCGAGCGCCCCGGGCCCTTAGTTTAGACCGCCCCGGCATTCGATGTTAGGGCGGTGGGGGCTAAGGCTACGCCACTATGGTCAGAATGGCGAGCAAGTCGGTAGTGACCAGTGCTGCGAGAACATACGCCACGAACGCGCTCATCAACCTGCGTGAACGAGATGCGATCATATTCAAAAGGCTCTTGTTTCTCCAAGAACCCCAGCAAAGGTGAACACCTAGGGTGTCCGCTGATCGTTTGCCTGACAGCTTGAAACGAGAAAATTCGGGGTAGATCGAAGACGCGGGGAGAAGGGTTACAAAGTCCCTCCACTTCTCAGAGCTCGCGATGAAGAGGGATAGCGCGTGCGGCCCCGCTAGCAAAAGGACCTGCTTTTCACCGCCTTCCATTCGCTCGAAGGCACCCTCGACGAACTCAAGCCAGAACGGCAACTTAGGCTGAGATGCCATGAAGGCATTGCCAACCTTCCGCATCCCAATCCAATCATTGTGCTGCTCTTCCACGCCAAGAACAATCGTTGACCGGTGGAACGCCGGGTTCGGTTTTTTGAAAAACTTGTAGTCCGTGTCGACGTAAATCCCGCCCGCCTTATACAGGTAGAGGCATCTGGCGATGTCGGCCTTAATCACGCCCCGGCCAATTGAACGATAGGCTTCAACCCTGTGAGGCATGATTTCAGCGACAAGAGCTTCGTTTTCCTCGTCCCCCCAGAAGAGAAAGTCGTAATCGTTCAGGACGTTTCTGGCCCTCTTGATAACAACCTTTTCCTCTAGCGTAAGCGTGGCCGCAGTATGATGAATAATCTTAGGTATCATTAATATAGCCTCAGCAATACTAATCTAACGCAACCAATAATCGGTGGCCGTGTCAATTGGAGACTTCATCGGTAAGGTTGTTTTCACGGGAAGTCGTGCCGAGGCAGCGCCCGACGCTAGGGAGCAGGGTCAGCGCTTGCGCGATATTCCCTCTCGCAACGAACGTAACACTGCTTTCTGTATCGCTCGGATCGTGGCTTGCACACAACCTCACGATCATCCCCCTGAGACACGCAGTCGTTGACCATGAGATCGGCACCAAAGTCACAGGTATCCGACTTGCAGAACTTAGGCGATTCAGCGCGGGCCAAGCCACCTCCGGCGTAGACAATCAAGATGAGCCACAAGGCGCCATACTGCCGCATGCTCCCTCCCCAGATTGGAAGGAACATCATGACGCCGAGGAATCGGACGCGCATCACCCGCGCGGGTTAGGTCGACGTTAGGGCGGTGGGGCTAAGGCTGCAGATCGCCTAGTAGAATGTTGGAATTTTCGCGCGCCAGCCGCTTAGACGTTGTCTCGGTGATATGTCCGTTATCGAAATAGATCGGCTTGCCATCGAAAGTCATTGAGCAATCCATCGTGCAAATCTGGCTGAGTAGATCCACGAACTGAAAGCCTTGCTTGTAGGCCGCTTGCTTTACAAGCTCATTCACTTGAACAATTTCATCAAGGTTCTCTGGCCCGAGATAGCTATCGCGATTTCCGAAATACGACAAACGAGCGAGCCCACTTGGTAAGTTCATACGGGCGGCTGGCACAGGTCCGACTATCACGACGCGATGAGCAAGTGTCATATAGTCGGCAAATGCCCGGGCAATTTCCGAGGAGAAAGTGTCAACGTTTCGGCTCCAGTGGCCTACCCATGCTGCCTCAACAAGCAGCACGTCGACCGGATCTCTCTTCAATAACGCTGGCAGGTCTGCCTGGATCCGGCTGCAGATACCCCGTGCCTGCAGGAAGCCGCCCGACATACCCGGAACCGGCGGACACGAGTCAGCACCAACAAAGACGCCACTAACGCCCTTGTGTCTTGCTTCCTCTGAAAGACCGTCAGCGAGAGCGGCGGCGGTCGAATCGCCCCACAAGACAAGCCTAACCGGCCCTTGCGATCCGAGCCTGCACTTGCTGAACTCCAATGTCTCCGGTGCCTCGAAACCTAGGCAGTGTCGAAAATTGCCATTATCCTTTCCAGCTGCTTCTATAGCTTGCACCGCATCTGGGACGCGCTGGGGGAAGCCCACGGTAAATAATAACACAGCCGCTATCGCCGAAATGAAGCTGGCAGCGCCGGCAGTTGCCGCCGTCCTGCGTAAAGGCCCCTTATCGGACTTCTTGCGGAAGGGCTGCTCGATGAAGCGCCACGAAAGAAACCCTAGTCCAACGCTTGCTGCGACGATCGCAATCGTTACCGCAAACGGCTCGTCATGGACCCATATGTAACGGACGAAAACAATAATGGGCCAATGCACAAGGTAGATTGAATAGGATGCTTGCCCAAGCGCTCGCACTGGAGGCAAAGACAGCGCCCGACATGTCCAGCTCTCCGGGTTTCTTAAACCGCCCCAAATCAGTGCCCCCGCGCCCAGGCACGGAAGCAAAGCCGTGAACCCGGGGAATATCGTCTTTGACGTAAACACAACTGCGGCGAACACAATGGCGATGAGACCAGCGACGGAGACCGCAGATGACAATATTGCTCCAGGCAAAAGCCTCGTTGAGGTCATTGCGATGAATGAGCCTATAAGAAATTCCCAAGCGCGGAACGGCACCAGATAGAACGTCGGCGTGGGTTTATAAATTGCGCCCCAAACGCTTAGGACAAAACTTGCCACGAATACCACGACCAAAGCCGCCCAAAGAAGACCGTGGCGGTGCCTGAGCACCATCGTCAACAGAGGAAGTGCTAAATAAAACTGCCATTCGACGGCAAGTGTCCAAGTATGGAGGAATGGATTTGTCTCCAGCGTAGGAGAAAAATAGCTTGTTTGCTTCCAGAATACGAAATTCTGTAGCATGAACGGCGCTGCAAAAAGCGATCTCGCAGCTTGCGCCGCCTCATCCGGAAGAAGGATTACTGATGAGAGGATGCCGGCCACAACCATGGTAGCCAGATACGCTGGGAGAATTCGGCGACACCTTGCATACCAAAAGCTGCCGAACGAAAAGTTTTTCGAGAGGCAAATCCTAGTAATCAAAAATCCCGAAATCACGAAAAACACGTCAACGCCGACGTAGCCGCCCGTAAGAGTCGTATTACTTATGTGGAACCATAAGACTAAGACTACTGCCAAAGCACGAATGCCATCAACAAAGTCGAGGTAACGACCATCGCCCGCCGCGTGCAGCCGATTAGAAACAACCCTGGCGTCCACAAAAATCCCCAAAGTATCTGAAGAAAATATCACCAACTTAGTTACTTGTAGGCTTTGTATAGCGCAAGGCGGATTGGATGGATTTCTCAGCTATCCTTAATCCTGATAGGGGGGTGCTATGATGGTCGACGTGCAAAGTTCATTTTCTGTTCGTCTGCACGTCGAGCCAGTGAGACATAATGGTCTAACAGCTGCGGGGCTAAGCCGCCTTAGCCCATGAAGCCACAACGGCGACAGCACCAGCGCTGCCCGTCGCCTCAAGCACGGCACTGGCCGAGGTATTCTTGATGCCCAGGACGCTCAGCACGGTCGAGTTGGTAGCATAGAGGATTTCACCACTATCGACATTCACACGGCTTTCTTCCGCAGCATGGGCATGGAAGGTGGAGCTCGTCGTCGAGAACATCGCAGCGGTGGCGACGATACCACCCTCTCGCTTATCAACTTCGCTGTTCATAATCACGCTGTTGCCGATTGCGGAGATCGACCCGATCTTGAGCGGCGTTGGATTGATGCCGTACATCGGGACCGCTTTCACACCCCAACGAACCGGCGTCGTCCCAACGGCGGCAACAGCCAAGGTGCCAGCTGTTCCCGTAGGAATAGCTGCGATAAACAGGCCCATGAATGAGGCGCTGGGCGCGTCATAGGTGCTCTGGTGCAGATGGAGTTGCGTAAGCGGGATTGCCGCTCCACCGTCAGGCGTGAAGGTTGCCGTCAACGAAGTCAGGGCAGCAGTGGAGCGACCAGAGATGAAGAACGCGACGTATCTGTCAGAAGCCGCCGCATCGATCGCCAGAGAGGCGAAGGACGGCGTTGCCGTGTTTGTTGCCGTAACTGCACTTCCGACGATACCGAGCGTCGCATCTCCCGCAAGGTGAGCCCTCGACTTCACCTTCACCGTCATCTTGCCGACACGCTCGACTGCTGCAGCTGTGTCTGCTCCCTTGAACCCAAAGAACGGATACCAACGCTGCGTCATGTCGAAGTTGGTCATGAGGTTGCCGTTCGAAGATGTCATCTCCTGCAGCTCCGTACCACCTTCGCCTAGGATGTAAGCCCTGCCGCTGGTCGGGAACAGGCGAACGCCGACATGCTTCTTGGACGCGCCGGTCCCAAGTATGCTAGGGCCATAGCCGACGCCATAGTAGTAATCGGAGATGCTGGCTGCGATCGGCTGAGTGCCGCCGTCTACCGCCTGCAGCGCCATGGTGCCGTCAATGCCTTCGCCATTGCCTATGAAGATTGCGTCCGTCATCGCCGATCGAGCGGTCTTGCTGGTCGCAAAGCCGATATAGGGGACGCGGTACGCAGCAGCGGACGTGGTGATCCAGTCGTCGATGTAGATATCAACGTACTCAGTCACGGCAGGGTCAAAGCCGACATCTTCGAAGAGGTAATATTCCCCCTTCGTCGCCATCGTGCCATCAACCGTCACGGAAAGTCCGTTCGCGCTGAATGATGCGGCCGGCAACGTCGAGCCAACCTTCACCTCAGTCAGACCGACAGGCAACGACGACGCGCCGGCAAAGTTGAACGACTTCACAGTCACATCAGCATCAACCGGCTTGTGAGGCGCAGGAGAGCGGAACCAGGTATTCTGCGGGCTTCTGAGCGACGTCGACGAGAGCGCAGATACCTTCGCGTTAGCACTAGTGGCCGCGTCGTAGGTGATCAGGCGTTTGTCACCGAAGGTCATGACGCCGACCGTACCGACTTCGCCCTGGTCATAACCGCTCGTGCCGCGCGCGACTACCAACTGCGGCTTGCCGAGCATCGTCTTGCCGTCGCCATCGAGAAGAATCTCGTAGATATCGCCAGGGCGCGCATTCGAACCGGAGCCTTGTGCAGCGAACTCGACGAGAGCTGAATAGCCCTGCCGGGTCTGCCGAATGCTGCCCACATCAATTTCAATCGCAGCAGCAGCAAACCAGTTGCTGGTCTGCGTGAAAGGGTTGGATGGGCTAAAGCGGCCGTTCCACTTACTCAGCGCACCGAGGAAGACAGGCGTTCCGGCGACAGGGTCATCCCAGCCCCACATGCCCATCGTCGATCGGAACTGCCCACCGATGAGCGAATAGCCGACGTAGTTGTATGGGACGCGGTTGCGCGGGAAAGGATTCTCGGCCCACGTCATATAACCCTGATGACCATCCCCGATGGCCTCGGCCGTTGCGACCTGCATCAGCGGAACGTTTGGACCTGTCCAATTCACCCCGTCTACGGAGGTAGCGCGCAGGGTCGCTTGATTTCGCGCACCAGGAGCGCTGGTAAGCTGATATGTCATGACGAACGTAGAGCCGACCTTTCGAACACATGGCGTTTCGCACTGCCTGCCTACGCCGCCAGCGCCGGTATAGATCGGATTGGAGGCGGGCTTGCTCGCGATGTCGTCCAGCCAACCAGCCGTGACGGCTTCGTTATAAAGCTTCCAATTCGCCGGAACGGACGGATCAGCGACGCAGATATTGAGGTATATGCCACCGCTGCCCGTCGAGCCATTCAACGTGTCATCATGGTCTGACGAGAAATAGCTGAAGCAACGGTCTGGATATGCCGACGACGGAACGCGCAGGATATGGCGGGTCCAATAGTTGCCGTTGCCTGAGAGCATCTGCGACGGACGCGGCGCGATGGTGCCGAGCTTGGAAGCCGAATATGTCGAGCGCTGTATGGTCACGGCTGGGCTGATGACGGCCTCTTCCGGTCCATCTGGAGTGCCGGATGACAGGTTGCCCCCCACCGCCCTGTATTGGGGCGCGGCCCAAAGCAGTGAGGGCGCCAAGCGACGCCCTCAGGTTGAGACTAGACCTCATTATGCAGCCACCCACTGAACCTTGTCGCCAGCGTCGGCGAAAACATCGACGTCAGTATTGGCCGGGACGAAGATACGCGGGCCGGTCGTAGCGTTGGGCGCGGCGCCGATTGCGAAGTATGCGTCAGCCGAGGAGCGCAGTCGGAATACGGGCTGGCCGAGCGTGTCGTGAACAACCGGCGCGACGCCTGTGGTCGAGACGCCAGTGGCCGGCGCTTCCGACCAGGTGATCTTGCCGAGGATTGCCTGCGACTTCTCGCGACGGAACGAGCCGGCATAGCCAGCGACAATGTGGACGCCAGAAAAGGCCATGTGAATCTCCTTGAGGAATGGATTAGGCGCGCCAGCCGGCGGCCGTGTAGACGATGCGGCGGCTGGATCCGCCGAGGATCGCCGCGGTGAGACCGCCGACGAGGCCGGTCAAAGTGAGCGAGAAGACGCCCAGCGAGGTCGGGGCGTAGATCAGGTAGGAACAGCCGGGCCAGACGTTGACCGTCGAAGGCGTGATGGTCATCAGGCCGACTAGAGTAGACTGCAGTCTTATTTCTGGCGCCGTGAACAGCGGCAGGAGGGACATGGATCCGCTAGCCTGGCTACTGTCGATCGCGTAGTCGGTACGCTGCGGCCGCCAGTAATAGCTGTTGCCGTCGTACTCGCAGATCATGACGGTTCGAACAGCGCCGAAAACGTTGCTGATGCGGGCGTACATGCCAAGGTACGGCGCGCTCGCTGGGAAATTCGCGAGCAGGTTTTCGATGGTCTGGAACGTGCCGCCATTGATAAATGCCGGCACTTCCGTTTTCAGAGCGTAGGCGCTCAGGTTTGGCTGACGAGGTGCGATGATTGCCGGCATCGGTCAGCTCAACTTGTAGAGCGACATCGTGCCAGTGGTCTGCGCGGCGTTCGTCAGCGCGAATGGCAATAAAGACAGGCCGACCTCGACCGGGATTGTCACCGTGCCGCCACCTGCGAAGGTAAGCGTGGCGGTGCCTGCGGCAGAGCAGATGATAAGGACCGCCCTGCCCGACGTCGTGGCGCCGCTATAGGGCGCAACGTTGGTGTAGACTTCCCCGGCGGCATCGAGCGCGGCTCGGTCAGACGGCGTCATGGAAGTGGCGACAACCTCGGCATGCGTGCCGTCGCCCATATCCCGCATCATCCCAAGCAGCCCACTCAGTCTTGGAAACTTGGAATCTGCCATTAGCCACTCCGCGTGGTGCGCGCCTTGGGCTGACCTTCGACAACGCGGTCAATGCGCAGCGTCATGGCATCGACGGCGCTCTTCACGCCGCTGATTGCCTCCATGATCTGCTCGGTGCTCTCGCGGTGGCCGGCCTTGGAGACATACGTCTCGGCCACGTGGAGCTTGTGGGCGGCAAGCTCTTCTCGAGCTAGGCTGGCGAGTGCGGTCGCCGCCCCCGCCGCCTCTGCGCCTTCCCTGCGGACGCTGCCGAGCTTAGAGTCGACGTACTTCCAGAGGCCGAAGATAAAGCCGAAGACGGCGATGAAGAATCCGACCGCGGCCATGATTTCGGGGCCGGTCATTTATCACCCCTCAGCGCCTCGTCGCGATCCACGATATAGTTGCGGAGCGCCAGGTGCCGCCGGTAGCAGGCGAGCAGTGCAGCGCGGTCTGTGATCCACAGCTCTTCGACCTGGGCCTGCGTCAAAGGGCCATGCTCCAGCAGCACCGGCCTGTCGCATGCCTTAAGCAGCGCGCTGTCCGGCGCCACGATCGCCGGCGGTTTCACCGGTGCGACGTTAACGGACTTGGTTGATACGCTGCACGCTGCCAGCACCAAGGCTAGGCTTGTCAGCATCAGGACCTTGCCGAGCTTCACTGGCCAGCTTCCTTCTCAATTCGGTGTTGGCGGCCTGTTCGGCTTCGAGCTGCGCGATGGCTTCCGCCTCGCGCTTCTTCGCGGCGTTGTTCGCAATGGTCTGCCGGCGTTGTTCGTCGGCGTCTGCCTGGGCTGCGTCGCGGAGGATGGTGGCTATCTCAGCGTTCTTCACGAGGGTGGCGGCCTGATAGCCGTCGTCATAAATCCTGCCGTGGATCCACCACGCGCCGGCCATGAGCGTGAGCAGCAGGACGAAGATGGCGAGGGCCTTTGCTGCGGTCTTGTTTGCGAGGAGCGCGATCATGCCGACAGCCCCGACACGCAAAGCTCCGCCTCACCGATCCGCTGGGCGTCGCCCATCTCTCGGCGCTTCACAAGGCCGTTGACCACTCGGCCACCAGCCTTATTCCAAGCCGTTTGCGCTTCACACGCCGCGCGATATTGGCCGGCCTTGGCAAAGCGGGCAGCGGTCGAACCGCACATGCCGCCCACGCCGAAGTTGTAGGCGCCGGAAATCATTGAGGCCTGCACGCTCACCGGCATCTTGGTGAATCCGGCGATACATTTCGTCAGTGGCGTATAGTAGTCGGCCTTGATGCGCTCGATGAGCATGGCCTCGCACTGGGCGACCGTCTTGGTCATGCCAAGCTTCACGCCCTTGGTCTCGCCGTAGCAGATCGTCGGCACCTTCACGATGTCGAGATAGGCCCGAGTATGCAGGCCTTCCCACGGCTTGATGAGGTGGTCGACGGCAAGCGTCACTGACGCAGGCGTGCCGCCAGGCAGCAACGCGGCCGATCCGGCGAAGACAGCCGCCATCACCGCGGCAATCGCGCTCTTAGCCCGCCTCGACGGTAGGATCTTGTTGATTGGCATTCGCCTTTTCCTTTTCAGGTTGGGCAATGAGACGTGCACCCCAGGCACAGACCAGCAGCGCGATGGTGAGCCACCACGGAAGCCAGTCAGAGACAAAGGGAACGACGTTTAGGATGATGTCCGCTGCGGCAGCGATTTCAATCAGCCGCAGCGACCAGGCGCGGCGCGCGATGGCGCCGGCGTTCGGAAGGAGGTTCATTGCTAACCTCGACAAATGATTTTATGGAAGGCGGTCATGCGCTAACGTAAACGCGAAGACTGACTATGAAAAACAACTATGACTCGATAGCAGTTGTCATCAGCTGCATCACCATGGCGGGAATCCTCGCGGCCGTCGGTTGGATGGTCTTAGAGTTCAGCCTCTGGCTAGTAAGTTGGTCATAGCCATGCTCACCACATGGGAGGATATTCGCAGCTTTACGACTTCAGTTGTGCGAAAGTTGCTTACGGATACTGGACACCATCCATAGTCCAATGCTTCATTAGTCCCTCTGGGGAGGGAAAAATGAAAACATCAATACTTGGACTCGCATTTGTTGTTGCGGGCGTCTGTCATGTGCTGCCCTCAGATTGGTATCGGGCGGCACTGCTTATAATGTTTGGGGCGGGCCTGGTCTATTTCACAGAAGACTCGGACAAGCAGCCAAAGCGAAGTGCGGACGAAGAGCACGATCTCGACAGTGCTCTGACTGACGATTAACGCACAAGGTCACGCCGCGAAGTAGCTGCCACCGAGGATGAGCCGAAGACCCGCCTTACTCGCTAGGAACTGCGTTGTGCTGGCGCTTCTTTCGTGCCGTAAGCGCTCGTCGCCGGCGTCAACAGGGATGAAGTTACCGGCGCGGTGAAGGCCAGCGTCGAGGTTGGTTGCTGGCCGTTCTACGCCATCACGGTGGTTGTTGTTTTCTTCAGCTGTAAGCGTAATCAGACGGTGATCCCAAGATACTGCAAAGCCGCCTTAACTTGAGCCGACATCGCATCGACTTCAGCGTCGCTGATGTAGCGGTTGTAGATCGCCGTGAAGGCAACGTCGGCAAGGCCGGTGTACGCCGAACTAAACGAGCTTCCGATGCGAAGCTTGCCAGCGCCGACAACGCGGGCCTGGGTGGTGTAGTTGTTCGCAGCCGATGCGCCGGTTGTGAGGTTGTCAGCCTGCGTTCGGTCATTGCGCGTGCGCGTGGCAATGAGGTTCCATGCCGAAAGTGTAGCGGCAATATCACGACTTGCGGAAGTCACGGCCGAGGCTGATGCATCTGTGTAGCGCGATGCCGCGGACTTAATTACGGTCGGATCATTCGCCGAGTAGACGCTAACGCCTGCCGTTCCTGCGTTTCCACCACCCACAGCGCCAGCTCCGAAGTTGCTAACGAACATTGGGGAATGAGCGGGATCGGCCATCGTGTCGGTGCTTCGCCCGGCCATGATGATAGTCAATGCCTCGCTATCCGATACGTCAGTCTGGAAATAGCTGGCGTTACCGGTGAAGCGAAGATAGCCGCCCTGCACGGCTGGCGCCCCGGAAACGACGGCGTCTACGCCGCCAACCGCGAGGTTACGGCGGGATTCCATGCCTCTGTTGAAAAACCAGAGACCCCTCAGACCATTGCTAACTGCCGCGTCGAACCCGATGGAGAGAGCCGAGGCATCTCCCTCGTAGACCATGATGTCAGTGCTTGCCATTTGTGGCTCCTGTCGAGTTAAAGCGTTTCTTGAGCCGCAGCTCCAGCGGCCGCCGCAAGGACTTCCGCAACAGCCGCGATATTGTAGGGGCCGAGATGGACCGCATCAGAAAGCTCCGCAGTTTTGATGCCGATGTCCGAGGTCGAGCCGGCCGCAAGCTCGAAGCCAACCTCTTGCGAAGCCATCGCCCAGGTTGGGACTATCCGGATGCTGGCATTTGCCTGTGTTCTGACGAACCGGAGAAAACGCGTGAGAACCTCCACATACCGGCTGGACCAAAGCGCATCGCGTTCGCTTGAACGGGAAACCGGAGGGAACCACAGAACTATTTTGGTGGTTGGCTGCGCCGCCAGGATCTGACCGCACATGATGGTCAGGCCATCTAGGATGCCCGGACCAAGTTCCGACGACGAAAGATCACGAATATCGTTCGTTCCGAGGCCGATGAAGACGACGTTCGGCGCCGTGAGGGAGAAGCGGCTCAGGTAGAAGGCGTAGTCGAACACATACCCATTCCTGACGACCGAAGAACTATCCCCACCGGTGGCCGCGCGCAGGAACGGGTTCTGTGTCTGCTTCGACGTCTTGGCCGCAGCAAGATAGGAGGCCTCGGAACCGGGAGCGATAACCGTGGCGCGGTTGGTCACCGCGTAGGTGAAGTCTCCAAACTCCCAGCCTTCGCGGCCCTCGCCTAGTGGACCAGTAGCGTCATTGGCTCCCTGATCGACCCCGGCTCCGTTTAGCGTGCCAACGAAGTTAATCGTGTAGCCGCGCTGAGAAGCCCGAATGTTCATTCTGGCTGCCATCTGTCGATTTGTGATGCTATCGCCGATCATGAGCGCGCGGACGGTGTTGCCGCTCGAAGGGCTCACTGGAACGGAAATCGCATTGAGGGTTGTCGCGTTACGAGTGTCGGCCGTTACCTCGTCTAGACGCGTTTGCAGCGTAACCGTCTGCGAGCATTTGGCCAGATCGACGACAAGATCATCATCGCCTGTTCGGCTATAGCTGGCACGAATGCCACTAAGCGATGCCTCGCTATAGAGCGTAGCACGGATGCGAGACAGATCGCTGCGTTGCGTGAGAATGTTCCTTACGAACAGGTGCGTTTCATCGCCAACGAAACTCACAAGCGTGCCGCCGATCAATGGCTTGGCGTCAAACCCTTCATTAAGGTTCGAACCATGTGAAAGACCAGGCGCCCGAAGCTCCGTCTTGGTCAAAGAGAGGTATTTGAAGCCACGCCGATCGCGGATGTGAAATACTTCATCAGCACCCGAAGAACCCATCTCGAACCCCGCTGCGCTAAACCCACGGGACTTCACGTATCCGCGGTTGTCGATGTATGCCCAAATGAAGCCCAAAGCATCTTTGATCGCGACGGGAATGTTTTGCATACCCCGTGCGATAAGCGAGGAGCGCTCGTCGACCTCTTCGTCGATGTTTGCCTGAAGCGCTATAGGGTCGATGACATCGCCCGTCCGGATCCAGGCCGAGCCATTCCAGTAGTATTCGCCCTTGTCCGCGCCAGCAGTGACCTGACCAGGCTGGCCAGTTCTCGTACCAGATCCCAAACCGGCCTTTGTGGTAGCGCGGATAAGCCCAGCTGCAGCTCCGACGAGGGAGGTTTCTATAGTTGTGCCAACCTGACGGATTGTAGACTTGTTCGGTCTTGTCGGATTGGTTGATGGACCGTCTGGCCAAGCAGAATTAAAGGCGTCGCGAATTGCACCCATGCGATTCTCCATAAGCAACCGGCCCGACCAAAGGCCGGAACCGTTGCTCCAAAAGTGATTGATTGATCCGTCACCCGATACGGCGGCAGGACACGTTGTCGATCGAAGCTCCAGCGGACGCCGTTGCGTAGACGGCTACGTCGGTTGACGTTCCATTGGCAGTCATCGTTTCGCTGTAGGTGCCCGTGGCCATCCTCGTGATCCCATCCACGACTGTGGATCCGACAAAGCGAGGACGCACTCCACCAGTGCCGCTAATTGCCGTAATCGTGTAGGTGAACTCATATGACGCACCAGCAACAAGATCGGCTGGTTGTGATATCGCGCTTCCCGTTCCAGAAGCGTGCGCAGCTACGCCGCCGCCTATCGACCAGCCCGCGCCTTTCGACCAAACGCTATCCGACGAAAAGGCGCCATTGATGACGAGGTTTTGTCCAGGAACTGTCGAAATCACGTTGGCTGTGACCGACCAATCGCCGTAGCTACCGCCGCTCTCTTTGAAAGCGACCTGAACGTCTAGATTCTGGTTGCTAGGGACAACGTTGGTATTCAGATTAACAAACCCTCCGGAGGCCGAAGAGTCGGGAAATTCTTGAGATACCCAAGCTCCAGGCTGACCGTCGCCACGATCGGCAAGGCGATACCGGACGACAGGCGTGTAACTGTCTTCCTCCGGGTCGATGATGACGACGCGAACATAGACGCTCTGTCCACTCGCTCTAGCTTGAACCAGATTGATAACGGGGGTGAGAATGCCGACGACATTCGGCTTTGGCGGGACAGGAGGCTGCTGCCCCTCGTCTACCGCTGGGTTCCAAGCGTCGATGTTGTCGGGGTGCTTCACGAAGTCCATAGAGAAGCCGCCCTTGGAGGGCGCGAATACTGAACTTCGGTTCTCGATCAGCTTTCCGTTTAGGCGCGGCAGCCGCATAGGCGTTGCCAGCCTTACCCACCGGGCATAGACCGCATTGATGCCTGACGTGCGGACGTTGATCGTCCCTCTTGCCTTTTCCAGGACACGCAACCAGTCACGCTTGCCGAGCTGTCGGGCCTGCCGCCAGTCCTGGCACCACTGGTAGTTTGCCTCCTTGGGGAGAACCCTGCCCGATGTCAGCTGCCGATCGACGTCCTCGAAGAAGTCAGTGTCTGTCGTCGTGTAGTCTGTCGCGGGATAGGTGAACTTCGGAACGAGGCGATTGATTTCCTCGTCAAACGGCACGTCCTCTTGGATCTGATGGCCGACGATATCCGTATCCGACAGCGTCACGACGCGGCTCTCACGGAACTTACCGACCGTGAGGATACGGGCGCCGTCGCCACGGGCCACCAAGTGACCGTCGCAGGTTGCGAGGATAGCGTTCAGTCCGGATTTGGGACCGTTCTCTGTCGTATCGTAGCCGTTGCACTGGTAGCGCTTGTGAGTACCACCGCCGGCGTTCGGCACGTCCTCGTCGCAAATGTCGGCCTCCTCCTTCCACAAATCGAGGACGGGCAAGAGCGCCTTGCGGTAGTCGAGCCGGAAACCGAACTCATTGAAGCATAGATGCCAGGCGCAGATCACCGCGCTGTTTTGCGTCCACTTCCATGTAGCTGGATTAGTCGGGCTCTGCGTCGGGTCTCGGAAATCCCAGCATAGCGCATCGTCACTCTCGACTGACAGCATCGGGATGCCGTAAGGAAAGCGCTTTTGCTGGTTCTTGGCCTTGGTCGCAGACGCCCTGATGAAAAGAGATGCCTGACCGTCGCCGCGGTGGTTGTTGGTCCACAAGCCAGTCGACGAGAACCTAGACACCGCATCGGCGTAGGCCGTCTCTACCGGCAGCCCGAGGCGAGTTTCGATCCTGACGCTATCGCTCGCGTATCGTTTGCTGAGCCCATTGACGTAGCCGTCCGGCTTGACCGTCACTTCGTCGTCATGCAGCCAGAATCGATTGACGGACCTGATGCGATGGCCGCGAAGAGCCTGCACCATATAGGCAGTGACTTCGTTCTCGCTGGACTCGAAGAACATGAAGGCGCCGGCGCTGCGGTTTCTTCCGACGCCCCAGATACGGTACGGAATCGCCTGCTGTAGCGGAAACTTACCGTTCTCCGGCTTCGGTGGCTCCGGCATCATCATCGCCTGGATGCCGATGGTCAGGGCTGTCGTTGCGATTGCGGTCGAGAGACCTACAGCAACGTTGAGTGCCGTTCCGGTAAGACCGATGCCACTAAAAACAGCCGTAAATAGTGGCGTGAAAATCGGATCTCGGCGCGCGATCGGGTACATCACAGTCGTGCGACGGATCGCGTAGTCCCAGATCTCTCGCTGGAATGCCAGGTCGTAGCGGTGCGTATAAAAGCGCTCGTCTCTCACGGGGAATACCTCCACGCAGCGACGTGCTGCAGTGCCTTGGCCGACGCACCGCGCGGGCCGAGGACCGCCCAAAGCGGCCCGAAACGAATTGCTGAAACCTCGGCAAACTCGCCGCCGATTGGCGCGAGAACGACGCCGACGTCGCCGTCATGAGGCGCGTCAGTGCGAAGGAATTTGCGAGGGGAAAGGATCTGTTCGGCAAATCCGACGATGCCGCCTGCCTCGGCGAGAATGGCGTCGGCGCCCTCCTTCGAGGTGTAGCTGCCCCGGTAATTCAGGGCTGGGTCGAAGCCCCATCGACGGTTGATCCACGTCGCACAGAATGTCGTGCAGTCGTCGCCACCCACCCCGCCCCACCGAAACCGGTGAGGCAGGCTGAGGAACTCAAGAAGTTCCATCGATCACCTGAAGATTAGTAGCCGAGGCCCCACGAGGGCTGCACGCCGCGCCCGTAGCGGGAAGTGTTCTTGCAAAAGTCGTCGGTCGACGAGAGCGCCCGCTGCTGCGGCTGCGACCAGAGAGTGCGAGCGGGAATTGAACGCGTGGCCTCGCCGGTGACGACAGTCAAAGACAGCGTGATGCTAGGCGACTGGTCGCCCGTGGCGGTCGGAGAAGCCTCGCCAGTATGAGAAGCCGTTCCTTCCCAGATCGGGATGATGGCGCTCATCGGCTGGAAATATTGATCGAGCGTCGTGATGCCGAGCGTGACATTGGCACCGCGCACCGCAGGGATGCTGTCCATCGTCTTTGCCGCAGTCGCCGGATCGATTCCGGAGAGCGTGAACTCGACGCTGTCCGCCGTGCCGTTCACCAGCACCTCGAGCGTCGGCAGCCCAATGAGGCGCCCTCCTCCGAGGTAAACCGTGCCTTCTGGATCGATGCTGTCGAAGCCGGCGGGGATGTCGTTGACGCCAAACCAGATGTGCAGCGCCGGATCGGTATCGATCCGCAGGAATATCCCTAGCTGGTGACTTCCTTGCAGCTCGTCGATGATGTGGTCTGGAACCCAACCCATCAGAAGGCCTCGGAAAACTGGATGTTTTGCTGAATGGAGTAAAATGCCTCCGAAACAGATGGCAGCGTAAAGCCGGCCCTGAACTTTGCGGCGAAACGCGGCCGAGCAAACTCGACACGAGTGCCTGACGGCGTTGCCTCGCGCAGAGGGATCGAAAGAGCCAGTGTGTAAACCGGGTTCGTCTCGCTGGTGACATCCAGGACGTCCCAATACCGATATGCGCGCCAGCCTTTAGCGGTCTCGTGATAAATCGAGAACCAGTCCGACCAACGAAGCGGCCGTGAGAGGCCGTAGACCCGCATCTTGATGATGCCGGCGTTGAGCCCCGCCGACTGAACAAGCTCTCCGTAAACCGTGGCCTGGCTGTATCCTGATCCGTCGCTAAAGTAGGCGCCGTCGGAGTGCGGAATGCCGCCGATCGTCGGCCGCTTGCCAGCGAACGGACCCCACCAATCGGTGATGATCGGCACGTTGATGAAGCGGAAGCCGCCAGTCAGCCTTGCGCCGAGCCAGTTGATATATTCGAACTGCTCCGGCTCGGTGATCTTGCATTCCTCGTAAGTGGAGGAGAGAGCCCCTCCTCCACTCATCTGGATTTCGATCGTCTCGCCCGTCCCGCTGCGCCCGCCGTCAACCGATGAGCCCATCACGTCGACAGAGGTGCGTAGCGGAGCAAGAAAGTCCGCCTCAAGAGTCGGCAGATTCAGGAATTTGGCCATCCTCAGCCTTTCATCGAAGTGAACTTTTGCTGGTTTGAGCCGAAGCCCGATCGCTGCTGCGACTGGTTGTATTGGCCGAGACCGTCGCTCACGCCCTGTTGAACAAGCATCCGGACATGATCATCGCCATTGGCGCCGTCTATGCGGACCACTAAGACGCCGGGCTGTCCGTTGTCGTTGGCTGCCGCTCGCGGGGAGCGCAGTGCGGGTGCCGATGGAACCGACGCGGGCGTCACAAGACCGCCCTCAGCGAAGCGCCCAACCTGGCCGCTGTTGATGGCGCGCAGGAGTGCGAGGTGCTTCTTGGTAGCGCTGGCACGTACGACGAACTCGCCATTCGAAAGCATCGCAGGGATGCTGTCGCTGGTGCCCGTCCCGGGACCGCGGACATCGCCGCCATCGGCAAATAGGCCGACCATTGGCGTGTACTTGGCGATCTGCGCGGCACTCAACCCGCCTCCAAAGAGGCCGGAGAAAATACCGCCAAGCCCGCCGACGCCGCCGCCGCCGCTTGGGGCGGATGGGGCTGCCGGAAAGAAGCTTGTCGAAAGCTGGCCCAGTTGGCCAAGGCCCTGCGTTGCTGCGCCTGAACTATCGGCAAGCTTGCCGAGCGCATCGGCCGCGCTAGTAGCGCGCTTCACCTGAAGTTCGGATGCGTTGACCCAAGCATTGGTGACAGCGTTGCCCGAATTGCCCGATAGCATCTCAAGCTGCAGTTGCCCGCCGGCCATACGGGTCGATCCGGTTGCGAGGCCGACATGTCCGCCTGCCTGATCGGCACCAAGGCCGCGCGACTGCAAAAGCACGTCGCCGCGGAGAACCTGGCCGGGATCGACGGCCGAGCCCCAGTTCTGGAACGAGTTCGCGGTCAGCGAGCCAGAGCCCTTGACGCCGATTTGCTCGAGCGAAGAGTTGACGAAGGCCGCACACCAAGCGGTCTGTGCCGCATTGATGTCGACGCCGCCCTGTTTCAGGTAGGCGTTGATTGATCCCGCATTGCTACGCTCGTTGGCGCCGAGGAGCGCCGAGGCCTTGTCGACCGCGCCTCCGGCGCCTGCGCCCGCGGTCTTGCCGCCAAAAACGCTCGAAAGAAGTCCGCCACCCAAGGATGTGGCGCTGCTACCGATCGGCGAACCATTTCCGCCGCCAGTCATGATAGCTTTGAACAACTGACCAAGTACGTTCGACAGCTGCTTCTGCGCGGTATCCTTAAGCTCATTGAGGAAGACCTCGCCGAACGCCTTGCCGATATCGCCGCCGCTGTTCACGATGCCATTTGCTAGGCTGTCAGCGAATTGATCGATCGCCTCGTTCTGTCGCTCAAGCTGTTGCGACTGCCTGATCTGGCCAGCCTCCTGGCTGTTCATATCGGTCGGTAGGCCGTACTGCTTGAGCGTCGTATAGATCTGTTGATCCTGCGACGTCATCGAGTTGTAACGACGCTGCTCCAGCAGATCCTGCGACAGCTTGGCCTTGGCCAACTCGGCCGAATACTGCTTGTAGAGCGCGACTTTCTTCTCTAGCTCGGCGCGCTGCGCCTCACTGAGGGACCGGCCTTTGTCCTCGGCCTGCTGGAATAGATCCAGCGCGAACCGCGCGGTGTCTGCTTCGATACCGAACTTGCCGAGAAGGTCGATCTCCTGCTGCATCTGCGCGAGGCGATCGTCTGCCGACTTTTTCAGGTCGCGGTATGCATTGGCGGATCGCTGGGCGGCTGTCTCGGCTTTCTTGTCGGTAGGCAGTGCCTCAAGCTCGCGCAGGGGTCTACCCTGCGGTACAGGACCAACCTCCGGCGTCATGAAGCCGGGGTTTTGGATATTCTCGTCCCAAGGCTGAGCGTTGGTTTCCGGCTTGCCTGTCGCAGGATTATAACTGCGCCAGGTCGTTACCGGCAAATTGCGGCTAGCCGCATCGTTTACCTTGCCCACGTTCTCGGATGCCGACAGAGCGGATGTCGACAGCTCGTCAAACATCTTCTTCCAGTCGGCGAGAGCAGGAATACCCGAGCTGTTGATTGCTGCGGCAAGGGCATCCTGTACGCTCTTGACGTCTTGCGCCTCCAGCTTTCCATCTGCCGCAGACTTAGCGAACTGCTCAAAAGCGGACTGCAGCCGCTTGATGACCTCGTCTGCCTCCCCGGCAGATCGAAGGTCTTGAACGAGTGCGGAGACAGAAATGCGAGCATCTTCTAGCTGCTTCTTTGTGTCTTCGAGAGTCTTCTCGTTGATCAGGGCCACGCCAGCCTTAAGGTCGGCCGCATCCTGCGCCCGCGCCAATTGCTCGGCGTATTCCCTAAGCGCGGGGACCGCGTCGCCCCATTTGTCGGCGACCGACTGGATAAGCTGCGCTTGCTCCTTGAGCTTCTCCGACGCGCTATTGCTATCGGAAAGGACGCCGGAGAAGTAAGCTACGGCCGCCGCAGTCGCACCAATCGCCCCAATTGTGATAAGCGATATGGGATTGACCAACTGCATGAAGGCGCCAGCGACAGCTGGACCAATACGCTCGCCGCTCGCTCGAATGTCGTTGAAGACTTGCGCGACCTGCGGACCCTGCTGGAGGGCAACGGTATACCATGGCATGAATGCCGCAGTAGCGGCTACGTCGAAGCCCTGCGCAGCAAGGTTGGACGTGTTGAACGAATTTCCACGGCTCATTGTGACCGTGGCTTGCAGTGCCTGATTTCGACCCTTGATTGCCGCAGTCGATGCCAGGGCAGCCTGTCGTTCGCGCGAAATAGCCGTAGCCATCTCGTCAGCCGAGATCGCGCCTAGAGCATGCGCCCGCTTGATGTCTGCGACGGCCGACTTGTAGTTGTTGATCGTGTTGAACAGAGGCGAGTAGCGAGCACGAAGGCGCTCAAGCTCTTTGCCTTGGTCGGCGAGTGCGCCGGTCCATTCTTTAGCGGCGCTGGTTCCGATCCCAACCATGCCGTTGATGCGATTCTGTAGGCTGGTGGTCAGGGAGCTGTCGACCGAACGACCAACGTTGTCGAACTGCTTCTTGACCGATCCAGCAAGCGTGCCGAGATCTTGCTCGATGCGCTTGATGCTGCGGCGAAGTGTAGCTTGGTCGGTCGAAATGCTGATAATCAGGTCATCGGAGTTATCGACCGCCATGCGAGCATCCTAAAAAGAAGGCCCGCGTGGTGGCGGGCCTTGGAGGTGTGTGGTGAAACTATCGATAGGATTGGCGCTGCTAGTCAGCGCGACATCAACGTATGCGCAGGCGCTACCGCCTGTACCGAAGGACGACGATACGCATGCCGCCAAGGCACACGCATGCGCTGTGGCCATCAGTGAGGTCTACGGATGGCAGCTTGGTCCGGCAAAACGTCTCCGAGATTGGTGCCGCCAAAATGACTTCATCACATACAAACAGCAGCTCGAAGCTGAGAGGATGGTGCGCTAACCAAACCTAGCCAGCAGCGCGGCCATTTCGTTCTCGGTCGGCGCCGCAGTCGACTTCTCAGTCTCGCCGCCCTGTGCGTCGTTGTGGCCGTTAATGGCCTCAAAGAACTCAGTCATGGTCGACGACCAGAAGTCGGCAGGCCTCCACTTGAGGCCGCCGATCCCGATGCGCATCCATTGCCGCCAAGGGAATGGATCTTCTTTCGCTACGCCGCCTGACTGGCGGCTTCCGCGTTTCCCTCGTCTTCTCCATCGAAATGGTGAGCGAGGACGGCCATGAAGGCGATGCGACATGCACCGAAGTGCTTAAGCTTAAGCTTGTGAATTGCCTCGAGCGGCTTGCCCTTTACGGTCAGGAGCTCGATGCCGGCCACCGTAGCGGCCGCCTCCACGTCCGACAGACGGAGGAATAGGTCATTCAGCGACTTGCACTGCAGGCGCGTGGATACGGCCGACAGGCGGCCCATCTCTGCGGCAAGCACAAGCGGCACGTCGTCGACCCACAGCGATACCTCGCCGCGGGCCTCGTTGACGTCCAAGGGGAAAGGCTTCTCCTCTACAGCCATCGATTATGCCTCCGCCGTGAATTCAAGCGGCGCAGCGGCTTCGAACGTCGCGCTGAACTGAAGGTCGTTTTCCATATCGCCGGTTGCCTGGAAGTTCGTCACGAAGAACGAGCCTTCGAAGGTGCCGAGGCCTGGGACGATGACTTGAGCGTTGAAGACCGTCGCCTCGATGACGTGAACCATGAAGGCCTTCATGGCGACGCTCGATACGAACGTGCCGGAGCCCTGGAATGTGCGGCTGACAATGCCCGGCCGACCGGTCTTCTGGACCGCCTCACCGGGATTGGTGCAGCTTGGTTTGGTCGTGTCGACCGAATTCGCCGAGAGATCGAAGCTGCGATCCTTCAGGCCGCAAAGGTTAGAGAATACCTCTGGATCGAGGCCATTTCCGAGTTTGATGAGCAGCAGTCTGCCGAGCTGTTCGCCGAGCGCCATGAGATACTCCAGATGTAAGAGATGCGCCGGCTAGGCCAGCGGTTTGTGAACCGAGGCCACGAGTTCGATGACTGCGTGGCTCGTAAGGCCGTCAGCGTCGCGGAACGTCCGCGAGGTACGGCAAAGGATGGACACCAGCCGATAGGACGGCAGGGTCAGAGGCGCGAGATGAAGGCTTTCCTTCACCGCCGACGCGATGCGTTTGACTTCCGGATATCCGACTGCCTGCGACCATGCGTGCAGGGTCAGGTAGACCTTTTCACCGGTGACGCATTCGACGTCATCCTGGATGGACTGCGCCTCACCGATCGTCACGTAGGGGAACGTCACCGGTGACGGCGGCTGGTCGTAGACGCGCTTGCTGACGAGCGCCGTGAGCAGCACGTCAGCGCGAAGGCGCGTATTCACCGCGCCCTGTAGTTCAAGTTCGGCTGACATCGCTACCCTCTGCGGGCCTCGCGCACCGCCTTATTGACCGCAGCGAGAATCATCCGCCGAATTCTCGGCTTGGCTGCTCGGTAGGTCGGAAAGATGTGAGGCTGCGCCGGCATACCGGGGTGCATCTTGACCTGCGAAATGGTCGCCTGCTTTTTGCCCGCGACAGTTCCGCCGCCTTTTGTCGTGTAGTGCGGAGCCGTACCGAACTCGAGAAAGCGCCATATGAACTTGGCGAAGATGCCAGTGGCGCCGGGATCCTTGGTCGCTCGCGTGCCGACCTGCTCTTGGGCCGGACGGCTCGACAGTAAATCGCCGTCGATGCTCTCCATGTAGTCGAGCGTCGCTCCGGTTGGAGCGCGACTGCGAATCTCGTCGGCCAGCATGTCGGCGGCTTTGAGTTTCGCCTCGGCGGTGTACTTCTCGACGTTCGGCGCCAGCTGGTTAAGCCGGCGCATAAGAGCGTCGCGGCCGCGCAGCTCGGCGGTCATCATGCCGCTTCACCCTGCGTCGCCAGAATATCGATGGTGCGATTCTTCTGATCCATGTCGGCGACTGACGTGATGTTGAAAATTCGGAACGGATCGCGCTTGTCGACGATGCGCCAAGCCGTCGTGACGTCTCGCGCCGCGGCGCAGCTCGGAATGCGAACGACGTATGGCTGAGTGCCTGTGAGGCGCGCCGCGATAACGGGCTCGCTGCCCTTCATCGGAATGAGCTCGGCGGTAGTCTCGAAGACCGTGGCGAACGCGTCCGACTGTGGATTGCCGTACTCATCTTCTCCCTCGCCCCGCTTCTGCATCAGCAGACGCTGGCGTCGAGCGCCGGCACTCATGCGCGCCAGCCCCAGATCTTCCACGCGAAGTTCACTGCGGATGCCCAGCTTTCGCCGAGATCAGCGCCGATCTTCACGTCGAGCACGAATTGGTGCGCTGACTGAGCAAACTTGATCATTTCGGCCTCTTTGGTGCTGGGACTTTCGACGCAGCGCCTTTGGCGACGGCATCGTTGGCGCAATCGCGCGTCACGGAATAGCGACCGTCCTTGTGTGGGCCGCCGTCAGCCTTGTAGGCAATGCTCGTGCCCGGCGTGGCTTTCCAGACGTGGCGGCGTGTAAAGCGGACCCACATCAGGCACCTCGCCAGTTGCGATGAGGCATCAGAAGGGCCTTGGAAGCCATTGGCATCTCGACGAGTTTGCCGTCGCCAACTTCCTCACGATTTTCGAACCAGTGCCCGATCATCAGCAGAATTGCGTGCTTTATGCCCTTCGGCACATCGTCGTACCCAGCAGTGAAGGTGATGCGGATCACTTCCGGCTCGCAATCAGTAGATGGCCACGAAGAGCTGCGAGCTGGCTTGATGTAGCCCGGCTGTGTCGAGCCAACGCCGAAGACGCGGTAATCACTGATTTCGCCGTCGATGCCGTCTGATCCGATGAACTCCACCGTATCGACAGCCAGCAACGGGGCGAGAGGCAAGTGGAGCCTGCCCGACCGGCCGTTGTCGTCACTGCAAGGGAACCGATCCAGACTGAGCTGCCACGTCTGTGGAGCGATTGCCCTTCCGAGCCAGCCATCTGCTCCATCGATCATTCCGACGGCAGTATCGACGAGGGCTTCGATATAATCGTCCTCGTCGTCATGAAGAACACGGAGATGTGTCTTTGCTTCGGCCAGCGACACCACAGGCGCCGCCGGTGGCGTCACTAGCTTGAGCATCATTATTTCCCGCGCTTCTTGGGGGCCTGAGGCGCGCCCTCGCCGTCTTCCGCGTCGGCCTCTACGTCAACACTGATGAAGCCCTCTCCGACAAGGCCATCGGTAGCGGCGCCAAAGTCACGTTCGTCACCCGTAACCAGGCTCTCGATCGTGAAACCGTCCGATGCGAAATCGAACGGCTTGATGACGACAGCCATTAGGCCACCGGTGCGAGGCTGGCGTGTCCACCGATTACGACGGCGTCAGCGGCGATCGACGTGCCGGAGCTGAGCGTCAGGACCGGGCGGACATATCGCTTGGTTCCCTTGTATCCCACCTTGATCGAAGCCGAGGCGGACAGAGAGGCGGGAAAAGCGCCGAGCAGGTCGCCGGCTGCCACGTCCGTAAAGGTCGAGTTATCATCCGATTCCTGCAGCTTCGGAACCATCACCGCGGCACCGACGATGGCGCCTGCATTGATGATGACAGTGGCGGAATTGTAGGGGCGAAGGTCGACGCCAGAGCCGTTGACCGATGCGGACTGAACCGCCGGTGCGATCGACTGGATTACGCCGATGCTGTTGTAAAGATCACGTTTTGCCATGTGGCCTAACTCCTTGAAAGATGCGGGGCGCCGTAGCGCCCCTTGTGATTAGGCCGAGGTGACCATGAGCTTGACGGCTTCGAAGTTCACGACGTCGCCACCGACGCGGCGGCGGTTGTAGAACTTGACGTACGGCTTGGCGGTCAGGTTGTCGCGCAGCAGCGTCAGGCCGAGACGGTCGACGATGGTGTATGCTGCCTTGAAGTCACCGAAAGCCACCGGAAGCGAACCAGCTGCGATTGCCGGCATGTCTTCACAGCGATTGACTGCGAAACCCAGGATCGTCGCCGGCTGGCCGCCCTTGATGTCACCCATCTGCCAGAGGTAGTTGCCCTGGCCATCCTTGAGCTTCATGGCGTCGCGGACGGTGGTCCGCTTCATCAGGAAGTTGGCGTTCTGGGTGTAGTAGTCCTTCAGCGCGAAGACGAGGTTGTAGAAGGCGTCAGCGGTGATGGCAGTCGCACCACCGGAGACAATCTGCTCGATCTTGCCGTTTTCGAGGTGACCGTCGGCGCCGGACGTTGCCCAGTTGCCGTAGCTCAAGAGACCGCGCGGTTTGTTGACACCGTCACCGGTGAAGAATGCGCTGGCCTCGATGCGGCCCATGCGTTCGCCTACCTTGTTGCCGACCCACGCCTCAATATCGAGGCCAGCGTCTTCCAACATGTTCTGCGTCACGCGCGGCTCAGCGAACATCTCATGAGCGAAGATCTTGGATACGCCGAGCTGCGACGTCGACGTTTCCGACGGTGCCTGGGTCTCGCCTACCCAGCCGCCGAAGCCAAATTCGCCTTCGTCGCGCGGGATTTCAAGTTCCTTGCCGCCGATCGTCTCGACCGTTGCGAGAGCGCGTAGATTCGAAGTCTCGAAGATGCGCTGGATGATGCGGCTGGAGACCGTCTTCGGGACAAGGTAGCCGCCGTCCGGATCGGAGCCGGTCTGCATTGCTGCCTGTACCGGGCCAGGCATAGCCGCGTCGGAGCGAGCGCGCATGTACGGCGCAAATGCCGCCGAGTAAGCCGCATAGGCCTCTTCGTCGGCGACGATCTCGGTGTTGATGCCGAGCTTGCCGGCGTTGGCCAGCTGCGCCTTTGCGAATTCGAATGCGGCCTTTGCGTCAGCCGCGCCTTCATCGCCTGCCCAGCCGCCGTTACCCGGGCGCTTTAGGACCGCGTCGATCTTGTCGACGTCGGCGGAAACAGCAACGATGCTGTCCGTGGCAGCCTTCAGCGATGCCTCCAGAGCGGCATGCTTGGTCTCAACGGCAGCAACGAGGGTGTCGATCTTGTTAACGGCGATCGGGTCGCCATCCTTGCCGTACTTGTCGAGCGTCGCGCGGAGCTCGTTAAGTTCGCGGCGGGTGTTGTCGTTGGCAGCACGGAAGTCATTGCCGAAGCGGGTAACTTCCGCCGAAATGGCGTCGATATTTTCCTGAGAAACGGGCACGAGTGCCTCCTATGATTGGGTGTGGAATGCGGCGCGGGCCTTTGCGAGGGCCTCTGCCAAACCTGAAAGCTTCACGTCGCCAGCATCCCGCGTGGCCTGAATGTCGCTTGTGTCGACTTCGCGCATTGCTGCGCGAGCCTTTGAGCGAGACCACCCAGCGTCCTGCGTGAGTGCTCGTTCCATGTCTCGTTTTGTGGGCTGGGTGTCGGACGTGTCGTCGTCTTCCCATAGCAGGGCTTTCGGCACATGGCCGAAAACGGAAAGGTCAAACTTCGCCTGCGGCTCCGCCGTCAATCCGATGGACGTGGCAAAACCGGCGTCTTTGGCTTCTCGTGCAGTCAGCCAAGTCTCGTCATCCATCATCTGCTTGATGGCGCGGATCCCTGTCGTGGTGCGAGCCGCGTAGGTTCGGGCCAATGCGTCATCGATCTTACCGAGAACAGTGGCAACATCAGACAGGTCGTGCCTGTTGCCGACGCCAATGGTCCAAGCGTTGTGGATCATGAACATTGCGTTGTCTGCGATGACGATCTCGTCACCGGCCATGGCGATGATGGAAGCGATGGATGCCGCCAAGCCGACCACCTCGACCTTTACCTTGCCGTCGTAAGCAAGGAGGTCGTTGTAGATCGAGATGCCGTCAAACACGTCGCCGCCTGGCGAGTTGATCCGCAGCGTAATGTCGCCGCTGACTTGGGAAAGCTGAGACCGGAATGACCGGGCGTTGACGCCCCAATAGCCGATTTCATCGTAGAGGTGGATAACCGTTCCGGAGCTCTCCGCCTTGGCTTCAAATTTGGTGCCTACAGCGCGCGCAAAGAATCGGTCACGGCGCTCTCCCGCTCGGGGCGCGCCGACGTCAATTTTATCCATGAGGGATCCTATTTCGCCGCATTGTCGTTGGCGGGCGACGGAGCTGGCTTGTCGACCTGAATAGCGGGGTTCTCGAACACATCACCGCCCTCACGGGGGTTCATGTTCTCCTTGATGCGGGCCTCGTTCGCACTCATCCATTTGTTCTGGATGGCGGATGAGTAGGCCTCGTACCGCGCTTTTGTGTCGCCTCGCAGCATCGCGTCAATGAGGAACTCGCAGAAGTAACCCTCTGCTCTGTCCCTCTCGGTCAGCAGGTCTCGGTTGATTGCCTGCTCCCATCGCACCAGCCAAGGCCGAAGGCTATGAATGATGAAGTCCAGGGTCTGGAATTCGATGTTTGAGAAGGTCGCCTTCTCGAGATCGTTGACCAGGTGAGCAGGGACGCGGAAAATGCCGGCGATCTCAGATCGTTGGAACTTGCGACCATCGATGAACTCGGCATCCTTGGGTGCGATGTTCATCGAAATCCATTCCATCCCCTCCTCGAGGATGATCGGCTTGCCGCTGTTCTCCAAACCAGCGTAACGCTCGGAGAACTGCTGGCGCAGATTTTCCGTGGCTATCGGCCCGATGACCTTTGGGTGCTTCAACACGCCGGTTGGCTTGACGCCGTTCCGGTACATGTTGGAACCAAATGATTCGGCGGCCATACCAAGGCCGATTGCCTCCCGCGCGAGCGAGATCATTGATCGCCCAACATAGCCCTTCGGCAATGGACCACGTATGTGGTGCATGTCTTTCGAAGTGAGCTTGGCCTTCGTGTTGTCAGGCATGGTCGCCTCGTACTTCGGTGACCAGTCCATAGCCTGCGTGATCGTCACGCCGTCTGGGTTAAGTGGAATAAGCCCGATCGCTTGCCCGAGCCGATTACGCTCGACGTAGCTGTAGCCGTTGCCACGCAGCGATAGGTTGACCATCGTGCCTTCGGCATATTCGAACGCGGAATTCCACCCGTTAGCCTGATCGTGCAGCACCTTGTAGAGTGGATGCTCGGTGGCTCGGTCTTTTCCGCCATCCTTGCGCCTCTTGTAGAGGATGCAAGGAAGGCTGGCGACACTCTCGGCAAGTACGCGCACGCAGATCAACACCGTCGTGTAGCGTAGGGCAGTCTCGGGCGAGACGTAAACTCCTGTCGCAGCGAGGTTCCCACCGCTCTGCAGCTTTGCCCATTCATCCATGGGCAAGCTGGTGATCTCAGCTCGGGGGCGCATAAGCGCGCCGAAAATTCCAGCCATCAATCACCGCCATTGTTGCGGGCGTCGAGCAGAACTCCCGCCAGGATTAAAAGCCCACCGACGATGAAGCCGGCAGGCGGATAGATCATCCATGAGCCAATAGCGATGGATGCTACTGCGGAAACGCCGACGGCATCTCGCGCAAGGACGGCAAGAGTTGCCGCGCTTGGGAATGTCATAGTTCGACGAATCCTCGTGTTTCATAGACCGACGGTCCAGATCCACCTTCGTAGGTGCCGGCCATCGCCGTCGCCATCGTCAGCGCCACAGCACCGTCGATACGTCCTCTGGACTTCTGCTTGTCGAGCTTGCGGTTGCCGCTCGGATCCTGCTTCACCGTTGCATTCATCACGCACATGGTGAGTACGGGATGACCGCCATGCGCGAGCTTTTTGTTGAGCACCATGCTCTCGAGCTCCCGTATGGCAGGAGACATGGAAGCGAAGCCCTGGCCAAACTGCTCGAAGATGGCTTCATCACCCTCAAGCTGCTCCTCGGTGAAACCGACCTTGAGCAACCAAGGTTTGAGGTGGCGCCAGTTCCAGCGGTCGAACGCTATCTTGCGGATGTCGAGCTGCTGTTGAAGCTCAAAAAGATGAGACGCGACAAACTCGTAGTCGACGGTCGGCCCTGGCGTCGTCTCAAGGAACCGCTGACCGTCTTCGTCTGGCTTATTCCAGATGTCGTACGGAACGCGGTCGGCTTTGGCCTTTTCGCGCAGCGCCTCGCCAGGCAACCAAAATGTCGGCTTGACGTGCCAGACCGTGCCCGCGTCCGTTTCCTTCGGCGCCATAAGCACTAGGGACGTCAAGTCAGATACTTCGGACAGATCGAGGCCGCCGAAAACGGGCAGTCCTTTGAAGTCGTCGACTGCGCTCTCGCAAGCGCGCCAGACGGTTGGCGGGAACAGTGGGGCTGAGGCATCGATACGCTGATTGAGGAATAGCCAGCGAAAGCTGGCCTCCTTCGTCGGCATGCGCATGGCCAGCTGCGAGAAGTCTTCGACGTCCTTGACCGAACGGAAAACGCCAAGCGCTGGATTGGCTGCGGCCCACCCTGCCCGGTCGTTGAGCTCACACTCAACCGGCGCGGTGTAGATATGCGAAACGATGCGTGGATCCTTTGACGTCTCGGCGTCGTCGATCCAGCGCGAGAAAAGGTCGTTGTCAGTGGCGGCCTGCGTCGAGATGGCGAACAGCATCGCCCGGCCCTCGTAGGCTCCCTGCGACGTCTCGATCGCCTCAACGAAATCATCTGTCGGGCCTTTGATCTGGCCGACCTCGTCAAGAATGGCGAGAATGGGCGAACCGCCATGCGCGCTCTTCGCCTCAGCCGAACTGGCCTGGTACTCGACGTTCTTGGCGAGGCCGACAATCATCTTCGCAGATGGAACGATGCGCGCGAGCTTTGAGAGCTCAGGCGACATCATGATCATTTTTGCACTGTAATTGAATACTTCGGCAGCCTGTTTGCGGGAGCGAGCGCCAGAGACAATTCGGCCGTTCTGGTACGCCTCAGGCCCAACGATGTGGGCCAATAGAAGACAGGCAATTAGACCTGTCTTGCCGTTCTTACGGGCAATCGACAGATAAGCGCGAGATGTGCCGACCGGATTGTCGTAGACGGCGAGGATGAACTTCTTCTGGAAGTCCAGCAGCTTTACCGGCTTGCCGAGTAATGTCCCTTCGGGGACGAGGCAGTAGCGCTCCACGAACGCAATGACGCGCTCGCCGCGTGTCATCGGCTTCTTTGCCATATGTGTACTTCACCCTCGCGTGCGCGCAATGCGCGATCGCGCGCGAGGCCGTCATCCAGGCCTAGCCAGCAGGTCATCCTCTAAGGGGTTGTTGCCCTCGATTCCCTTGGCCGCTTCGCGCCTCTTTGCTGCGTCTCTTGCCTCGCCCTGTTGAGCCCTAGCGTGCAGGGCCAGAGATCGACGAAAGGAAAGGATGCTGGCCGCGTGCATCTGCACGATTGTTTTGCGCGGATTGGCGACGGGCGTGCCTTTCTCGCTGTAGGAGACGCCGCCCTCATCGCGAAGGAGAGCTTGCTCCCGCACGAGGTCGGCCATCGTCCTAGCGAGCATGGCGGCAAGCTCAAGCTGATGGTCGGACCATTCCGACCGAGCGAACTCGGCAACCACGTTTCGGAAGAACGGCTCATCGCCCTCATCGAGCGGGACGTTGCTCGGCGGCAGGATCTCGATTGTGGCCTTGGCCATGACGCGCACGGCTTCAGCCGCGCTGTCGATGCGCGCCTTCCTCTTCGCCATGTCGTGTATCCTCCTACGTGATGGACCGCCCCAGAACGAACACATTGCTCACGGATTGTTTCATGCTGTAACGATTGATGGAGAAACCAATGTCCAAAGAGTGGTCACACCCGGTTCGCCTGAATGACGGTGGTCTTATCATCACGATTGCTACGGCAGCTCAGGCCAGCAACTTTATGCGGCACGCAAAGCTCAGCTCTCGTTGGGCTGATGCGCTGGCAAAATGCTCAGCCGCGGCTGATGGTCGGCTGTCACATGATGAAGCGCGTCTGGCCTTTCTAAAGGCAGCGCACTAAGGCGCCTTCTAGTACCAAAAACCTACCACTCGCGCGCTTGCGCACGCGGGAGGCAAAAAACTGTGTTTGGGTTTGCGTTGTTGGACACCGCCGGTACGCGTCGCCGTCGGGCCAGACTTTCGACCGCCCCCTCCCCGCCTCATCGGCCTGGAACGCCTTGGCGTTCTGCTGGTTTGGCTTATAGGAGGAGTTACTAATGCACAGACGACATCGAAACACCCGAGAACTTGCGCACTACGTTGGCCTTAACGTTGCGCTAGCCCTGCTCATCGGATCACTCGCGTGGATGGCGCACTAGTTAGCTATCCAAGTTCGATCGGATACCCGTCGACCCCTATGACCGCGACCTTCTTGCCGCGCTCCATCACCTGCTTGGCGCTGTTGTGGTGGTGAGCGCAAAGCGACTGCAGGTTCAGTGGGTCATGGAATAGTTCAAGGTCGCCTTTGTGCGCCTTGCGATGGTCGACGACCTCGGCAGCCGTGATGTCCTCGGTGATCAGACAGAACTCGCAAAGCGGCTGAACCGCAAGCTGATGCTGGCGTAGCCGCTTCCATGCTGCTGTCTGGTAGAGGTGGTGCCAGGTGGACTTGGTTGCGGGGGCTGGACTTGAACCAGCGACCTCTTGGTTATGAGCCAAGCGAGCTACCATGCTGCTCTACCCCGCATTACTTGGAATGACCGCTCCAAATACCCATATGTTGATCACGAGCGGCCGCCACGGTGCGTGGCCATTGTCTGGCCGCTTCATCTCAAGGAGACAATCCATGACAGAACGAGAAGGCGCCTCGGCGCCAGCGCCTGCCTATGAACCGAAGGTACTAGCCAAGAAGTTCAGGATACCTGTCGAAGATGCAGTCAAAATCATCGACGAGTATGGCTCAGACCGTAAGGCCATCGACAAAGCCGCTCGCCGTATCGCGGCTTAAAAACAAAAGCGGCGATCTCGACCCGATGGGGAGACCGCCGCAGGACTACCTGTCGCGAGAGGAGGCGCGCCAGGTAATGGGGATGCAGCGTACGGCGAAGGCCATGTTGCGGGCCAGGCCCTAGACGCTGCGAATAGATGCACCCAGCCACTGCTCGTCAGCAGCGCCCTCACGTTAATTCGTGACGTTAGGCATATGCTCGCCATGGTGACGGTACGAAACCCGGCACGATTGAAAGCACAGAGGACTAGGGTGCTCATGAATGCCGCCGTGGTCCGCTATGCGGCTCGACACGGCAGGCTGCCCAAAATAATATGACTAATTATCGCGCTTCACGGGAACCGAATATCAACTAGCGTGTTGATATGCCGTTTTTCCATCACAAGCGGTCCCGTCATGCATCTCGTCTATATCGCTGTCGCAATCGCAACGTTCGCCATGCTGATCTACTCAACGGCGCTGATGCCGATCTATACAGCTTACCCATTCTCATACTCATCTGAGTTCGTCACCACAGTGCGCATGTGATTGGGTTGTATAGTTACGCCCGGCTCACGTCGTGGCCGAGCGTCCGTCGCAACATCGGTGCGTCCGGAGAGGTGTGGGGCACCTATCGGCAACCCCTTCACCTATACAGGTGGCAACTTCGCAGAAAGTCAGGCCGATTTGGCGTACCGCGCCAATTCGAGTGCTTCTGCGAAATTATCGTTGGCAGCTATGAGAAGACGCCTTCCCGCCTCGATCGCATACTGACCTTTGAAGCCTCGGGCTTGCCCGATCTCTTTCAGGTTCCGCGCCTTGCTCGCCTGCGTCAGAACGTCGAAGTGATCGTCGGCCATGTATCCGACGGCCTCGTGCCATGACCTGCGCTGCTCAGTCTCCGACACCACATCCTGCCAGGCCATCGATCCACCGCCGGCGCATGTCGTCTTTCGCATGCCGAGGAAGCTATCGGCCACCTTCTGCGATCCGCAGGGCAGCCCATCCGGATAGCGCGTGATCAGCTTGCTGACATTACCGGCCTTGGCGTAGGCGTCTGCCAGGATCCGCTTCGCTTCCTCGCGGCTGATCTGCTGGCGTGGCTGGCGCTTCCGGGACGCCGTAACGTACCGACCCTTCCGGGTCTTGAGCATCTCGGCGAAATAGTCATTGCTGTCCGTCAGCTCCTGCGAGTTCTCGTCGCCGCCGCGTTGCGCCCGTTCCTTGTCGACCGTGCCGAGCATGGCGCCGGTCGGCATCCGATCCTGGAACGTGACGACCTTGCCGTCGATCGTGACCTTCATGGCCTGCTCGGTCTGTGTGCCGTCGGAGAAGCGCAAGCGACCGATGCAAACGGTCTGACCTGCATCGTTGCGATTTACCGGGCCAGCTTTGACCTGCTTCATCATCTCCTCGACCGAGGGCGAAATATCCCAGAGCCGTTCGGTCTTGAGGTCGGCAACGTCTTCCGGGTTGTTGTCGTTGGCCGGTGTGATGGTCCAGTTGGTCTGGATCGGCTCCGGCTCATGGTCCGGCGCGGTAGCGAAGGTCAGGAGCGCGTCGAGCTGCTCGGCAAGTGATCCGTGTCTGGCCATGTGGTCTCCTCTGTGTGGTGGTGATGCCTCTTGCGACGCTAGGCGGCTTTGGTCCAGTTCGCGGCGATCCAAGCGAGGACCAGATCAACAGCCTGCCTCGCTGCATCGTTGGGGGTAATGGCTGAAACAACCTCGACGTGGTGCCCGATCTTGGCGAGCGCAGCGTGACGTTCCTTTTGCTGCGGGCTGAGCCGGCCTTTGCCAACCTTGTTCTCGATCATCCGGATCTGACCGTTGGCAAGATAGATGCGGACGTCCGGTTCGCCTGGCGTCATTCCAGCGGAAATTGCCTCTTGCTGGGCACGCGGACCACGCTTGGCCGCGTTCTGATCTCCAGCTAGCAGGAACTGCTTGCCGTACTCAGGCATGGATCGAAGCGACCGAACCTGAGCCGCCTGCAACTCCCATTCCTTCGGTAAGGCTGCTTTGGTCGTGACCTTGCCGCTGGCCGACGTGCGGATGATGGTACGGACGCCTTTGATGCGGACAGTCTGCTGGGTGGGTTTGGGCAACGGTTCCTCCATTTCGCCGATGAAGGATTATGCGACAGCGGGCGGGTTTGGTCAGGTTGTATTCCAGCCGCCCGTTTGCACGGTGCACGGTGCCCGAATAATTTTCTTGAGAACCGTGCGCGCAGCACACCGCCCTGCACGGTTGCACGGTAATGGGTATATATAAATATATACCCTTATGACCGTGCACTAACCGGGCAGCGTTGTGCAGGTGTCTCCGCCCGGATATGCACGGATAATGCACGGTTTTTGAAAGTGCATCCGTGCAGTATCAGGGGTTGTATTGGGCGATTGTGGAGGTTGTGCCCATCAGTCTTTCTGCAAACCTCTGATGTCCTTTCCCGTAAGCGAGACCTCTCCGCCTGGCAGCTTGAGATTGAGAGCGGACGCGCGTCCGAGGATGGCAGAGGCCAAGTAGTCGGCGGGATGCATATCGGCACCATCGTCTTTTTCGCTTTTTGAAAAAAGATTTCGGGATATTGTTTCAAGCAGGTGTTCCGGCATCGGCCTATCCTGAGAAAGCTTCCATTCCAGCGCCGCCTCCACGACCCAACTAGCCCGGTCGATGTCGAGGTCAAACTGCTTTAACTGAAACTCTGCGTCCGCGTACCGCTCAAACCAACGATTCATCCACCTCAAGTACCACGCGACAATGCCCAGCATCGCTAGTGTAGCAGTCGCAGGCTTGATCCCTGCAACCGCTACCTGCAAGGTGGAAGCACCAGTAGGCACCTGCGAAAATTCGATGGTTAAGAATACGATCAGTGCGAAAAGAGCCATCAGCACGCATACGACAATTACATGAATCGGCCGCCGGTTTGCTTTAGTTTCCGGCGTGACCTTAAGACTATCTCCTCGTTGTGCAATTTTGGCTTTAAGGTCCCGGTGCAGTTCACGACGAGCATGGGTGTTACTTCTGTCGTCTAGTTCTTTCTGTAATGCGGATATACGATCTCGCTCAGCTAAAAGTTCGAATTCTCGCTCGCGAATTTTAGCGTCGGCCCGTTCTCTTGCTTTGGTCGCTTCGGCCTCTAAAGCTTCTCGTCTACGAGCGAAATCGACCTCTAACTCTATTCTCGCCCTGCTCGCTTCCTTACCGATATCAAGCGCCATTTGCTGCAATTGAGCATTTTGACGGTGGTGGGACGCCAGCACATCTCGGAACAACTTCGGATTCTTGAAAAGCGAAGCAACACCCTCGTCGTCGCGCCCGAATGTTTCGCCGATCCTTATGCGCAAGGATGTGAAGATATCATCTGGAAGCGCCAAATCTGGACGACCATTTTCAGGTGCATGGTTTGATATTGTGAGGCTGTCATACAAGAGACCGTCAGCATTAGCGCCCGACCCTCGGTCGACAGTAATGGAAAAGTGGTCTCTCATCGCCCGCGCGTTGATCACCGTCGTAATACCGTCGCTGGGAAAATTATCAGGCTCCACATCATCGACTGCTACGGTTACAGATCCCGCGCCGTTTATTGTCGTCAACTGGATATTAGGTGCTTTGATTATCGCGCAAGCATCGCGAAAAAACTGGACCAGAGCTCTATCATTAACCTTTGGCACCATTGTCTGCGTCGATGGCATCGTTCTCTCCAGCAATAACCTAGCAAGACAAATCACACGAAAAAGCCGCCGCGCATAGTTGCACGACGGCCTCATCTACAATCATTTCACATGGCTCAAGCTGCCCTGACGAACACCGCCATCTCTCGCCGGATCGGGTCGCGCTCCTCCACCTCGACGAGAGCACCCTCCTTGAACAGTGCCGTGACGACAGTGCCGGCTTTCTTCCTCGCCGCAGTGTCCTCTAGGTCGAGCCCCATGGCATAGGCCACGGCCGCGCCGACCCAGTTCTTGGCCTTGGCCGACTTCTTGTAGTCAGAGCCGCCTACTGCTGCCAGGATTGCCTGCCGCTGCTCTGCGGTTAGCTCGCCTGCCACTTCTTCCGCACTAGGCCACTGCCACTCCGTCACGACCGGCGCGAAATCCTGCGGCTTCGTCAAGCCGCGCCCGTTGCCCAGAGGCACGCCCTCAAGCTTGCGCCAGTCCAGGCGCGACGACAGCGGCGTAAGGTTCGACTTGCCGTATGTCACCGAGAAGTGACTCATGCGATCCTCAGGCTTTACGCCCGCCTCTGCCGCCTGCTCCGGCGACATCCGGTTAAGCACGCGCACCGAGCGAGCCGCGCCGATCAGCGACACCGCTCCTCGGGCGTCTTCCACTGTCGCCTCGCGATCCGCCACTTTCCGCAAGTGGTGCACGATGTCGATGCTGCAGTTGGTATAGTCCGCAATCTGCGCCCATAGCTTCGCGACCTTGTCGATCGCGCCGTTGTCGTTCTCGTTGACGCCGTGGGTGGACACAAACGGATCAACGATCATGACGTCGATGCCGTACCGCTCAATCTGCTCCACAACTGCCTCAACGATCGGCTGCTGGATCCGCACGCCGGCCTTCTTGTCCTCGATGGCGACGCAAAGCTCCTGCTCGCGGCCGCTGTCCAGGAACAGATGGCCTTCGATGTCCTCCGGCTTGAGGTTGTAGTGGATGCACGCCGCCATGATGCGTCGCTCCATTTCGTCGCGCGGATCCTCCGCATTGAACACCCAAACCTTGAGACGCTGCGGCGGCTTGGTGCCGAGCAGTGCCCTGCCCGACGTCATGGCCAGTGCCTCGGCGATGCTGCTGGACGTCTTGCCGAGGCCCCCGGGGCTGACCGTGACCGACACGTATTTTCGGATGAAGTGCGAGCCATAGGCGAACTCGCGCCGCGGAATCGTGGCAGGATCGATCCACTTGAAGGCCGTGGCGGTGATGGGGGAGGAAGGCACGTTGTCGTTGGCCGCGTTCCCGCTTGGGATCACATCATCCGTTTCCGGCACGTCCGGCTCCGAATTTTCCCGTACGGGATCGTCGGCGACCAGCTCGCTCACCACATCCTCATCGACCCTCGCCTCCAGAGCCCTCGCCTTCTCTAGCCCACGCTGAATCATCCGCGTGATGTCGACCAGGCGCGTGTTGTCTTGCGGTTGGAAATCCGGCTCCGGAATGTGCCGCGGCTGCGCAATGCCAGCCTTCAGCCCGTTCTCGATCGTCTTGCAGCACCGCGACCAGTCCCTGCCCCAGCCGCGCGCCACGTCCTGCAGCAAGGCGCGCGCCTCAGCCTCCGGCAGTGCACCGGCGCCGACGAAAGTGCCGAGCGCGAACGCTGCGTCATTCAAGCTGTTGTTGCGGTTGCCCATCGGAGCGCCGGCAAGGTCGGCAAGCTCCCGGTCGACGGCAGCGTCGACGTAGGCGTTATTGGTCGCCGATGACGCCGTGTACTTGCTGTGCGTCGGCGCCGACTTCGGTAGCAGCAAATCCAGCAACCACGCAGGCGCGTCTGCGATCTCGCGCACGTCGTCCACCCACTTGTACTGCCGACCATTCGCCATCGTGCTGCCGGCCGCCACCACGTAGCCGCCCTCAGACCGGATATCGACGCCGGCGCCAAGAGCGCCGCGGTTGCGAGTGCCCACGACGTACTTGAAGTAGATGTGCATCCCACCGTTCGGGCTGATGACACGCGCCGTTTCTGGCAGCGGGCCGTGCTCGGCCTGCATCTCGTCCAGCCACAGGAAGCCGTTCGAACCGCCGGGCTTGTTATCGATGTCCAGGGCGAAGAAGCCCGTCGGCGATCCCGTCGGCAGACCGACGGCCGCGTCGGGCCAATCCGTCCACCAGCGGTCAAGGATCCGGGCAAAACGCGTGGCTGCCTTGAAACCATTCGTGGTTAGCGGGGTTTTCTCGCCGAGCATGATGATTTCGCCGTGTTGGTCGACGTGCTCCTCGGCGTGCGAACGGCACGGAAAGACCGGCCAGCCTTGTTCGGTGTAGTGCTGGGCTAATTCAAGCGGCGTTTGCAAAGACAGTCTCCTCCGCTGCATTTCTATCTGGTCCTGGCGTTCGAAATCGAGAAACTTGCCTCGGATGAGAATCATGAGAGGAATCTGGATGCCGTGGGGATTTGAGCGGGGTCACATCTACAACAGGCGCAGAGACATTCACGGTCGATTCAAAGGACAGGAGCGAGGAGGCATCGCGACGCCGGCCGGTTATCCCATCGTCTTTATCTTCACTGGCCTCGGAGGGCTCGACCACGGTTACAGCGATCGCTGGCGTCCCGACGGTGTCTTCGAGTACTTTGGCGAGGGCCAGAAGGGAGACATGAAGCTCAGCAAGGGCAACCTTGCGATCGCGGAGCACGCGGTTCGCGGCAAGAGCCTTCTCCTCTTCAATCTCCTCGCAAACACGATCCAGTTCGAAGACGAGATGGTTTTTGAGAACTACCATATTGAGCGAGCACCCGACTCGCACGGAGATATGAGAGATGCAATCGTCTTCGAGCTCCGACGTCTGGAGGAAGTCGTCGACGCTACCGAGAGCGCGCTGCCGGCCTTTCCACCTGCGGCTTCCCTCGATGATCTTCGACTGGCCGCCATGGCTGCAGCAAAGGCTGCGCCGAGTAGCAAAATGACCAGCGCAACCGTTTACGAGCGGAGCAGAAAGGTTCGTGACTATGTCCTCGCCCGTTGCGGTGGGAAGTGCGAGCATTGCCGAAAAGATGCTCCTTTCCTGCGCTCCAACGGCTCGCCGTATCTCGAGCCTCACCATATCCGCCGGCTGTCTGACGGCGGGCCGGACGATCCGAGATTCGTTATTGCACTTTGTCCGAACTGCCATCGTGAAGCCCATTTCGGTGACGTGGTAGGGCTTCGACAGACCCACCTCGCCAAGATGAAGGCAATCGAGGTCCTGTGATGGTACGCTCATGCCGCCACCCCACGGATTTCCGCCAGCTTAGCCCGCGTCTGCTCAACGGTCAGTATTGGTGTAGGCATATATTGCACATGATACAGCCAGCCATCGAACAGCTCATAGACTGCAAAGCATGAGAGTAAGCCCCACCTGATTTCACGGCCCACGCCAGCTCCGATCGAACCATCGGTGAACCGCATGAAGGCAAGCCTGTCGCAGGACTCCACCACCTTCTTGAAGTAGTCCATGCCCTCACGGTCATAGCCATCCTGGTGGCGGGGCTGGTCAGGGTTCTCGATTTCAAGCGGCTGAGTTGAGCGCTCTTCCGCCCAATACTTTCGTAACGCCGCAATCGCAGCCGCCTGCCGCTCCGTCCCGTAGTCCGTGACCGGGTGCGCCAGATAGATCCTCATGCTGCCTCCTCGTAATCGACCATGCAGCCGCAACCGCTGGATCCTGGTTCGTATTCAAAGATGAACTGCGGCTTTGCCAGCATCCGCTCGGCAAACTCGTCGAGCGAGAGCGGCTTCTTGACGTTGTCGTTCGCACGGTCGGTGAGCATCGTCACCGGCTTGCCGATGTACTCAGCCAGCTTGCGCTCCATCATAGCGTCGTAGGCATAGCGCTCCGGATCCGCATAGAAGCGGTTCTGATAGTGAGCGTGGCCGGCCTTAATGCAAAAGCCACCACAGTTGTTGTGGATGTAGTTCTTGCGGTAGAGCCGTGGTCGCTCAATTCCGGCCTTTGCAAGGTAGACGAACGCACCGATATCGCCCTCGAAAGTGCCTAGTAGCGGCGCCTCATATTGCCATCCGGCCGCCATCTGCCGCTGCGCCAATACGTGATATCGATGCGCCTCATCTGGCCCGATGCCGACGCAGATGATATCGGCCGCCTTGTCGGCATTCACATCAAGCCAAGCGGCAAGAAAGTCTCGCTTTAGCACCTTCGAGCAAGGATCGATCCGGCTGTTGCCCAAAAACTTTCGATCCCGGAAAACTTCCCACGGATCGCGCCCCTCAACGAGCCAAGTCAGTTCCGGCATCACTTCCGCCACGTCGGCGCGAAGCTGGGCGAGGAAGGCTCGCCATTCCGGGTTGCCGGCGTAAGTGGCGATGTCAAACTCACCCAACACGCGGTAGTCTGGAAAGTCTGATGCCCTCGGTAGCACGTTGGAGACGTCGCGATCGATGAGGTGGGCAATGCCCTCGATGAGAAACCGGTAGCAGTCGGCATCCTCGTATAGCGTGTCAGCGAAGAGGAAGCGGTGCTCCTCATTAGGGTGTGCGGCCATATCGACTTTGGCGGCCAGCCAGGAGCCGGCTCCGCCACTAACGCTATGGTATCTGGTCAAAAAGGCGCCTCCCCTTTTCTGATCACTTCCCTCAACTTGTCGGCGCAACCCTTCCAGATCGCGGCGCAGAAGATGAGCACTTGCTCTTCGCTCCATTCGGCTAGGTCGCTGCCGAACTCGTCGACCAGAGGCCCGGCCGCTTCCATGCCGCCCATGCGAGCCTCTAGCTCGTAAGGATCGAAACGGCGGACGCGCTTCAGCTGCTCGATGAGGATGACGCATTCCTGGCAGAGGTATCTGGGCTCTTTGCCGTCACCGATACCAATGCCGATCGCGTGACGGCCGCAGCAGTTGCAAACGGCCGGTGTGTCTCCGACTTTGGTGGGTTGGAAGGTCATGAGAAACTCCTTCGAATCCGGTTGCATAATGGTTTTTGCGCTGGCAGGTTGCCCCCGGCTGGGGAAGCAATATGACGAATTGGAAACGATGGCTTATCGCGCTTTGGGCAGCGTGGATGTTGCTTGCATACATTTTTGCTTGGCAGAGAGCGACTTGCGGCCTGCCTTGGGAAGTCGCGTGCTGGGTGAGCGGCTGGCAAGGTCTCGGTGACGTAATTCTGCTCGGCTGGGTAAAGGACTATCAGGAACTTCTTGCGGGACTCGCTGCGCTCGGCGGTGGTGCAGCGGTCGTCATCGCGTATCGTATGCAAGCTCGAGACACCGCAAACGCTATGGCAAAGGCAGCAAAATTGGACGCAATCAACTCTTGTAACCTTTCCTCTCAACGATTTATCGACCTGGCATTTGACATCGCGCATGGGCCTAACTTCGGCGCTAATTTCAACAGCGACCTCATCGTCGCCAGCTACCCACGATTTTCGACGATCGACACAATGCTGGCGACGGTCACTATGGCAACGCTGAGAGACGTTTTGGGCTTCGTCTCTGTTCAGCCAACCAGTGACATCAGAGGTCGCCACATTACTGCCGCGGAGTGCTACGCCATCGCTAGGATATTGGATTTCGTGGGCAACAATCTCGACGAAGCTGGTACCTTCGATTTCAAGGGTACGGTGGATATCCCGCCGGCCACTTTGCGGAGCCACCTCGCATTCCTTGCCGTGAAGCCAGAGGCGTTGGGAACGTTGCGTCTTTTTTTCGATTGGAACAATCGGGAGTAGCACGTTCATGCGGCCTCCCCGAAAAGATCCGCCTGGATAGGCGCGTTGTCATTTGCGACCACCGGCGTCGGCACAGGCTCGACAACCACCGTGTGGTCCGGCTCGAAATCAACGCTAACGATCTCGCACATCGGCGAAACGCCCTTCCAGTCGTTGATGTAGAATCCCGTATCGATGCCGCAGCCAGCGTCGAAGTGAAGCCCGGTCAGCTCCTGAAACTTGACCGCCTTGCCATCTTGCTGGCGCCGGTAGTGGCCGCCGCCGCTGAAGTTGAAGCCCGCCGACATCTGCGGCACAATGAAGGCGCCCTCACAGGCGAGGTGAGACGCGATGTCGATAACGTGGAATTCAAAGTCCCTGCCACTGTATCGCGGTGCATTCTTTTCGCGCTTGATATTGCCGAATGGCGGATTGCTGATGGCCACATCGAACTGGCCGAGATCCATGCCCAGCACGTCCAGCACGTCGGCGAGGATCCATTCCGCTTCCGGCAGAATCTTCTGCCCGACAGCCAGGTAATCCGGATTCCGCTCGACGCAGGTAATGCGCGCCCTCTGATGGCTGCGATGCCAGCAGGCATACGAGAGCATGCCGATGCCGGCGCATAGATCGATGATCCGGCCGCCGTACCCGCCCTGCCCGATCGCATCGATCGTGAAGTCGAAGGCCATGTCGTATGGCGTGAAGAAAGCGCCCGCCGCACCGTTGACGTGGTTGGCGCCCTCGTTCCAATTCTTCAGCACGAAGTCCTTGTCGTCTTCGGTAAGGACCGGCTTAGTCAGCAGATCGCATGCCTGCGCATGCGCCTTCGCTTGAGCCTTTGTGAGCTTGGCCATCAGGCGGCCCTCAGTAGGTCACCGGCCGGTGAATTATCGTTGGCGGCCTCGAACTTCCCAACCTGATTGCCCCACGCCGACCAGCCGGCCCAAGCCTGCCGAGCGAATAGCTCGAGGTAAGGGCCGCCGACGAGCTTCTCGATCCGGCCATACTGCTCGTCGGGCTTTCGGCTATGCTCGCGGCGCGGCGCGCGGATCACAGAGCGGACGCCACGGGACAGACGGCGCGGCTTGCCTCGCTTGAACAGGTGGCAGACTTCCACCTCCTGGCGCGTCCAGTAGCCCATGCCCATCCTTCCTTTGTCCCAGACGAAGGCGATCGACACCGGCTTGAAGCCCCAAGCCGCGGCCACTTCGATGGCGGCTCCCTGCAGGTGGCTGACGGTCCACATGAACAGGAGGCAGTCCTTCGCCGCTACGTCAGCAACGGGCAACGCTGTGATGTCGGCGAGCGACATGACGTCGTAGGGTTGCCCCCCCCGGGCCGGAGCCACGCTCTTCTTGCCGTAGGTTCTGAACGCCCACGGCGGATCAGCAAGGATGGCGCCGAAGCGCCCCTCTGGTAAGGGATTCATATAGTCTCCTCTTGTGGTGCTTTGCGCGGTGGTGGCGCGCTACAGTGTGCGGAGCAACTGCGTAGCCGCGAGACGAAGGCCGGCCGCGCTTGCGCCGTGGTGAGTGGCGGCAACTGCGGCCTTTGCGCGGATGTCCGCACCGGTGCGTGGCTCATCTTTGGCGATCTCGCCGCAAGCAGCAGCTTGCTTGTCGTGCCATTCGGCGGCTATGTAGTAGGCCTCTGCCTTCTTCTTTTTCTCGGCCGCCACCATTGCGATGATGCGGGCGGCTTGGACGGCTGCGCTGCCGCGGGCGATCATGACGGTTTTGGTCATGTGGATGACAGCGCAGGATTCGGCTTCGTGGCGCTCCACCTACCGTGCCGCTCCATCTCGTGGAGTGTTAGCTTCATGCCCGAGCACTTCGACGTGCCGATATACTCCATGCGACCGGATGAGTTGAAAAGGGATGCCGTTACGAATCCTCCCTCAACAAGTTCGTCCATTGCGGATGACGCGCGGTCACTCAAAACGCTTTGTGCGCCCTCTCCGCCGATCTTCAATGAACTCTTTTCTCCGTGCGCGAAGAATGTCGTCATAAGCGCTCGTGCATCGATCGATAGCTTGATCATCACCGAGCAACCTTCTCTTCCACCACCCGGAACCCAGGCAGCTCACGCGCACCGGCCCGCACCCGCTCATTTGCGAGCGATAAGGCCAGCGCCATGAACTCGACTGGCGCAAGCGTGTACGCCCACTCAAGAGCGGCTTCTTCGTCGGCTATCTCCGCCGACCACACCGACCTTAACCCCGTCCCAGTCGTCGCCGCCTTGTCGGCACGCTTCGCACCGCGCTCCATCTTCTTCGCGTCGGCAAGAAGTTCCTCGGCCTCTTCGCGAGCGGCAAGGTTGCCGGAGGAAGATCTGATCGCCGCCTCTGCAGCCTCTTTTGCAGCTGCTGCTTCGGCGGCCTGCTTGGCAGCTTCCGCTGCCTTCTCGTCCGCAACCTTCTTGCGCCAAGGCGCGAGAAGAGCACCGAGCGTCGACTTGGCGAGATCGACCTTGCCCTTCTTCGGCTGGATGTAGGGGTTATAACGCGATTGCACCGCGGCAACCTGGTCGTCGAGCGGCTTCTTATCCTCGACGCGCAGCGCGTCGGCTTTCTTGCCGGCCTCGTGCAGCCCGTCGTACAGCTTCTCGATCGCGTCGTGCATCTCCTGGCTGGAGATGGCCTCGCCGTCGGCCCAGTTCTTGGCCTCTTCGTAGAGGTCGTCGATCTCGGTGAAGATGGCGATGTAGGGTGGTTGGTTGTGCGTCTTCGGCACGGAGCCGGCGATGTCGGTGGGGTTGAACTCGGTCATGCGGCCACCTGCGGCGGTATCCGGCGAGCAAGCTCTGCATTGACCTTATTCTGCGCGGCTTCGTGAGTCGCTTCATCGACCTCGAAGTCGTCGTCGCTGTCGGCATCTTCCGCCGCTGGAAGAATAGCGTAGTAGCGCGTCTCGATGATGCCGCCGCGAGAAACCGCAGCAACTGTGCCGTCCTTATCCCATTCCAAGACCTCGAACGGGTTTTCGACGCACGCGTCGGAAGAAGTGTCATCTTCCGGCCAGTACCACTGGCACCCATTCACTTTTCTTTGAAGGTCAGCCACCTGCTCACGAAGGGCAGCAATCTCATATGCGAGCGCCACATGGAGGTTGTCGGGACCGCTACCGCGGAACGCCGGCCACTCCTCACCGTAGCGAAGTGCCTCCCATGTGCCCGGTGATGTCTGTTGGATGGTGTACTTGCCGTCATTGACGGTCACCGAAATCAGGCCGTCGTCGGCCGCTCTCTCGCTCATCTTCGTCTCCTCTTGTGGTGTGGTCTTCTTCGGCGCTGGTGGGCGCTTCATGCTCATGACAACGGCGGTTACATTGGCCATCGTCAACCGTCAGAACGGGATGTCATCCCAATCTTCTTGCATCCACGCAGGCTTGTTGTCGTTCGCCGGCGGCTCGTCGTCGTCGTTGGCTGCGCCATAGTCGCCGACCACATGAGAAACCACGTCCCAATACCGATCCCTCGGTTTGACCATGATCTCCGCTGTCTCTTTCAACTCGGTCTGGCGCTCCAACCACTCCAAAACGCTTCGAGGGAACGGCCGCTGGCCTGCATGGGCAAGCCAAAACCTATCCGCCTTAGTTTTGGCGAAGCCGGAATGCTCGGGGCACAGCCACTCGTTGATGGCCGTCATGCCAGACATGTAAGTGACTTTGACTGACGGCGGCTTGTCGCCCTTCCCTTCATGGAAGCGGAATGTGCGGCTCGTAACGTCGCGCGAATCCGGCTCGGCCATCGTCATGATTGGCACGTCGGCGGCGTTCGCAGCGATCTTCGGGCTGTCATCGATGTCAAACTCGAACCCGCAGCAGGTGCAGATGCGAGCCGAGGCGTGCAGCTTCTCGCCGCAGCCTGGTTCGCCATGCTTGTCGAAGCCATCCTGCGGGCAGATCTTCATCGGCGCTTCGCCGTCGCCGCTACCCGGCTCCTTCGGCTCAACCATATCGACCGGCCCATGCTTGTCGACGAGGCCGGCGAAGTCCAGCACGAGGCAGGACGGCTTAGGCCCGGCAGCAATAGCGGCGCGGCGCTCCTCCGGCGTCTCCAACGACATGCCTGGCGCGTAAAGCACGCGAGTGCCCCTTCCCATCATCTGCAGGTAAAGGCTCGCGCTAAGCGTCGGCCGGAGCGCCGCAATGAGATCCACGCCCTTGTGATTGAATCCCGTCGTCAAGACTGAGTTGTTGGTCAGAGCGCGGATGCGATAGGCCTTGAAATCCTCGATGATCCGGCGGCGCTCCTCTTTCGGAGTGTCACCGGTGATGGTCTCGCAGCTGATGCCGCGCGACCGTATCTCGTCGCGGACGTGCTCGGCATGCTCGACACCGGAGCAGAAGCAAAGCCAAGACCGTTTGTCGGCGCCCTTGGCCACTATCTCATCGACTGCGGCGCGCGTGACGTCCATCTTGTCAACGGCAGCCTGTAGCGCCGACTGCTTGAAGTCGCCTCCGAGCTTGCCGACTCCCTTGGTGCTGAGCTCGAGAGCGGTATGCTTCGATGACAGCGGGGCGAGGTAGCCATCCCGCACGCCATCGGCGATGCCGTAGGTATAGACGACGCGGTCGAACATGCGATCGTCTCCCTGGTCGAGGCGACCGCTGTCCAGTCGAAATGGCGTTGCGGTCAGGCCGACAATCTTAAAATCCGGATTAACTTCACGCATGACGCGAAAGAACTGGCCGTACTGAGTGTCGCTGTTCTTCGGGATCAAGTGGCATTCGTCGACCAGCACTACGTCGATGGGTCGGTCGAAGATCTTCTCGCCGTCGACGACGCGGGCGCCGCAGATCAGGTCCGCCTTGTTCCAGACAGTCTGAATGCCAGCAAAAATGATCTGACTGCGCGCGTCTCGGCGGTTAAGGCCGGCTGAGAAGATGCCCGCCGGCGCAAAGGGCCAGACGCCGAGTAGCTCGAGGTAATTCTGCTCAATGAGCTCGGCCACGTGGGTGACTACCATAATACGCATGTCGGGCCAGCCCTCGACGAGCTGTTGGATGACGGTGGCCATTACCATCGACTTGCCCGTACCGGTAGCGAGGTCGATCAGCGGATTGCCAGCCTCCTCTCCCCAATAGTCGAACAGCGCCGCAACGGCGTCTTCCTGATAGTACCGCAGCCCCATCAAGCAGCCCGCCTTTGCAGACGAGCGACGAGAACGGCCCGGGCACGCTCTTCCTTCTGGCGAACGTTCTCTTTGCTCGTGCCGTTCTCGTCTCCGATGTCGGAAAGCAGTTCGCCGGCCGCGCGACGCAGCACGATGTTTCCGTTCGGGATGCGCTGCAGACGATCAACGACCTCCGCGAGATCGGCGCGAACGAACTGCTCCGGCTGCACACGCAGTTGCGCGCATCTGTTCTCAAGAGGCGCAACGTCATCGCCGACCATGGCATCAATCGAGACTTCAGGCGCGTTGCGCATCTGGCGCCGCTCGCGCTTGCGCATCCCACTCGCCACGCTCTCCATGACGAGTTGCGCCCATGTCCGGAACGTCTCCATTCTGCATGTGCCGGCACGCCGCAGCATGGCAATCATCGATTCCTGCAAAAGATCGTCAGCCTTCTGACGGTCGCGTGTGATTATGCGCGCCTTGCGACGGAGCATAGGAAGGTAGGCGACAAGCGCGGCGTCAAAGCCGGTCGGCCTGTTGTCATTCGCCGGGATCATGGCGGTCTCCTCTGTGGTGTTAGGCGGTGGTGGCGCCGTCGATCCAAATCTCGCCGTTGGCGAGACGGTAGGTGATGGTTTCGGCGTCCTCGTCGACGTCGACCTGCTCGCCCGGCACCATGGCCGGGATCGTCAGGTGCGTCGGGCACGCCTCTTTCTGCTCGTCGAATGAGATCGGCTTGGCCCAACGGGCGCAGGACCAGTGCCCGTCGCCGCCCATCTCTGGCGTCGAATGGATGCAAGACCTGCAGGTGACGCGCGGCCAGGCTTGCTGTTTGCAAACCGGCTTGTGCTTGCAGAACAAGCACTCGAACCATTCCGGATCTTCGCTGATGCGTGAGGGCGGCTCCGGCGAATCGATGATGCGCTCAAGGCGCGCCAGCAGTCGCAGGCAGAACTCGGCGTCGTATTCGATGCGCTCGGCGTAGAGCGTGTCGTCGTCCTTGCAGCTGACAAGGTAAAGGCACCGGGTAAGGCCGAAGGCGTGCATTCCCAGCTGGCACTGACCGTAGTGAAGCGGCTTGGCCTTCTGACAGCCGTCCTTAACGATCAGCTTCATGCCCTTGGCATTGCTCGATTTAAACTCGAGGAGATGTTCGGTCTTCGGCGCCTCGACGACGCCCATGGCCTTGCCGTCGCACTTTCCTCGTACATGGCTGCCGACGAGGCGAATGCGATCCTGCTGGCCGTACACGTCGACGCCGATCCGTTCGAGATCAGCAACGAGGCGGTCTTCCTCGATGTTGCCAGTCTCAAACAGGCGCAGCTGGCGGCCGTGATGCTTTTCCAGTGGGCTAGCCCATCGGAAGGCGTACCACAGCTGGCGGTCACAAGGTGCGTTCGCTTCGCCGACCGAGATGCCGAGGCTGTCCCACGAATTGGCCGCGGCTTCATAGGCAGCGAAGATGGCGCGGACGGTGCTGGATTCAGGGCGTGGAAGTGGGGCCATTATGCCCCACCCCCGAACGCAAACAGCGGCGACGTAGCAAGCGCAGATTGATGGCCGCGCTGATCGCCAGACCTGACGTAAGTCGTCCAGATCTCCTTGCCGTCCCGTGTCACCGGGTGCATCTCGGCGACGCTGTAATCAACGTCGTCGATCTCTTCGGCATCGATGTGGAAGTCATCCTTATCGACTTTCGCCTCGATCATCGCCTCCGCATCTTCCTTAGAAGGAGCCTCGACGACCTCGGTGCTGCGCCCTTGGAACCGGTAGTCAATCAGGAACTTGGCCATGAGCTACACCCGAACCGGCATCAAGACGCCGTCCCAGCCAGCCAAGCCACCGGTGATGACCGCAGCACCGCCACCATCCGAAAGCGCCATCGTGACCTCTCCTGCAGGCAGGACATTGAACAGGTCGCGCACGTACTGGCTGTTGAAGCCGACATAGAAAGGCTCGCCGCTGTATTCCGCGGCAACCTCGTCCTCCGCCTCGCCGGCATCAGATCGAGCCGCCAGGGCGATTGAACCTGGCGCGATGCTCAGCTTAACCGACCGGCCTTTCTCCGACGAGACAGTCACAACGCGTTCGGCCGCCTTCATCATCTCGTCGCGGTTGACGGTGATGATCTTGTCGTTGTCACGCGGGATGACGCGCTGATAGTCTGGGAATGTGCCATCGATCAGATTGGCGGTCAGGCTGATGTCGGCATGCTGGATGCGGATCTTCTCCTGCGAGACCGAAACCGTCACCTCGCCTTTCGGCAGCAGGCCGACGGTCTTGCGCCCCACGATGACGCCGGCGAACTCCGGAACGACCGGGCCACGGTTGCGCGCGAGCCGGTGGCCGTCAGTAGCCACAGCTACCGCCTTGCCGTCGACGACGTGGAAGTAGACGCCCCCGAGATAATAGCGGGTCTCCTCTGTCGAGATGGCGAACGCAACTGGCGCGAACAGGCCGGCAAGGTCGATGTCAAACTCGGCGTCGAATGTGCCCTTGCCGAGGATGTCAGGAAAGTCCGACGCCGGCAGGGTTTCCAGCTTGAACTTGCTTCGGCCCGACTTCACCTCAAGGCGGTTGTCTACCAGTGAGATGGAAATGTCGGCTGCGCTTGCCTTGCGGACGATTTCGCCGAGCAGCTTGGCGCTGACGGTCGTTGTGCCGGCTTTCTGGACATCGGCTTCGGCGCTGGCCGTTGCCTGGATGTCGAGGTCTGTCGCTGTCACCTTGAGAGTGCCACCCTCGGCCTCCAGCAGGATATTGGACAGGATTGGAATGGTGTTTCTGGCTTCGACGACCTTGCCCACGGCGCCGACGACGCGCGCGAGTTCGGTGCGGCTGATATTCAGCTGCATGATGGTCTCCTCTTGTGGTGTAAAGGCGAGCCGATGGTGAGGCGGCCCGCATTAGAGTTAGCGGAGCGCGACCCAGACGAACGCCACGAAGGCGAACGCACCGGCCGCGCTGGCGAAGGCGTCAGGCCAACCCATCACTTGTTGCCCCAGGGCCGGCGCGTGGTGCCCGCAGCTGCGCCACCGGCGGGCTTGCTGGCCGCATTGTCGTTTGCAGCCGTACGCTGCTGTCGGTTGTCGTTTGCCGGAGCCGACCGCTGCGCAGGCTGGTTCGGGTCGATCTCGGCGGCCGGTACATTGCCTTCGTCCGGATAAAAGAAGCGCTTGATCTCGTTGCGCGGCTCGTAGCCCTCGCGCGGTTTCTCGACGCCGACCTTTGCCGTGAACGAGATGAAATGAAGCTCGTCGGAGTCGTTGACCTCGTTGAGGCCGATGGCGCGGCACAGTTTCGCGAGATCGCGCTGGCCGATCTCCTGCGCCGTGGAGTTGGCGTTTTCGAGGTTGATGTTCGCGAAGATCTTCCGACCCTTGAACTCCGACGGCTCGACGACGTCGTAGGTGAGCTTGAGGATGGTTCCGTTGCCCTTAGCCGTCGGCTTCACCTCGGAGGCCGAAACCTCCAGCACATAAGTGCCGTTCGGCAGGTTGCTGCCGCGCTGTTCGGTGTCGTGATCCTGAGCATTAAATCTTTGACCAAGTCCGGCCATGCGTAGTCTCCTTCTGTGGTGAGTTGGTGTTAGGCGTAGTAGCGGAAAGGTCCGCTGCTATAGGGGCTGACGATGCGCTCGCGCTGCACGGTCTCAAGCCAAGCCAGTCGCTTGCCGCGCAAAGTGCGGACGACGACCGGGAACCAGGCGAACCAGCTTTCCTTCTCGACGAACATTAGGCTGCCACTCCCGTAGGCGCCGGAAAGTGCTTCGAGAGTTCGGCGAACCCCTGCCCCTTCTTGTACGGAATGGCATCGGGCATGCTGTACCGGTTCTTGGCATTGAAGCCGGCGCCCTCGTTCAGGTGGACCTGCCGCTCCTTGCCGCCCTCAGCGTGCGCCACCTTCGTCTGTCGCGCGACTTCCTTCTCCTTGATGGACACGCGGTAGTTCATGAAGGCGACGATGTCGGACTTCTCGCGGACCAGCGCATTGGCGCGCTTGTGAAGCTTCGGCTGGTATCGGCTGTAGGGGTCCGTCACCGGGCTGTCGAAGCGAACGATTTCCGGGTGGGCGAGCATGACGACGCAGATCCCGCGCTGCGCCAGAGCCGATACGGCTGCCATGAGCTCGTTCCACTCGGTATCGGCCTCGACGTAGCCCTTACCGAATCCGGCCTCTTCGATGGTCGCGACGCCGATGCGCTGGCACGTGGCGCGCCAGACGAGTGGCTCGAGGCCGTCGAGGCTGTCCAGGATGACGGTCTTGCGGTCGTGCTCCTCTGTGAGCAGTTCGCCGAAGATGTCGAGCAGTTCGTCGAAGCTCTCGATCGTGCCGGGCGTAACGAGCTCGACGTCTGACGGCGGCCGCTCGCCTTCGGTGGCGAGATAGACCGCGTCAGGGAACTCAGCGGCAAGGCTTGTCTTGCCGATGCCGTCGACGCCGTAGAGCAGGATGACCGGAGGGTCGGCTCTCTTCGTCGATTTCAGGGATGATAGGCTGATAGCCATGCAGTCTCCTCTTGTGGTGGGTGGTGGTTGCGGCTGGTGGTGAGCCAGCCGCAGTGGGCTAGATGAACTGCCCGATGATGACGCCGACGATCAGCGCGCCGGTGGCGTAGACCCATCCCCAGAGCCGCGACGGCCGCTCAGGGATGTCAGGTGCGACGTGGATGATGGGCGCGTCAATCGGGGTGTAGTCGAGCGGCGTGCCAGTCGTGGCGTAGGTTCCCCATGGGGATTTGGTCATCAGAACACCCCCAGCCACAGGCCAACGCCGTGAACAACGCCGACCGGTGCGACGATGCAGCCGAAGGCAAGGAGAATCCACGCGCCGGCCTTGATGCAGGCGACAACATGGGTGACCCACGCTGCAGCGGCCGCGATAAATCCGGCCACCACTAGTGCCAGAGCCACAAGCCCGGCGCACACTCCCGCAGCGTCACTTGTCATGCCGCCGCCCTCACCTGCTCTGCGCGCCAGCGAGCGCGAGCCGCGCTGTGCATGAAGAGGTAAGGCCGGCTCTCGCTGACCTTGGCGTTGGTGGTCTCACGGAGCGCCCGCTTGCGCTGGCCGCGCGTCAGTCCCTGCGCATCGCGGCGCGGTTCCTTCTTTGGGTCGCGCCAGCCTTTGCCGCCAGCGAGCCGCTCCATCAGCGTCAGGCGGCGGACGTGGTGCTCAAGGCTGGTCGACGGCATGCCGAGCTTGCTGTCGTTCTCGTGCTCCTTATCGAGCACCTTCTGGAATGCTGTGGACATAGGTCTCCTCTCGCCGTGCCGGTGAGGCGCACGGCTGTTGCTGTGGTGATGGTGGTGGTGTGGTTAGGCGGCCTTATCGATGAAGGTCTCGACGGCCTTCTTTGCCGACAGTAGATCAAGGCTGGCGAAGTCGCGCAGGGCCTTGACGGCGCCGATCTTGTTGCCGTTGGCGGCAAGGTTCTGCCACTCGTGGGCGTAGATCTGCCCTTCGCTGACGGTCTGCGTCAGGACGAAGACGCCGAACTTCTGGCCCTTATAGACCTGCGCCAGGCGGGTGGCCTCCTCGCTCGCCTCGCCTTCGCACGCATGGACGCGCGGGTAGCGTGAGGGCTTCGGCTGACCGTCTTCGATCAGGCAGACGATGGCGGGCGATGCCGGAGCATGGTCGAAGTAATCCGGGAAATATCCGCCGTTCATCTGGCCATTCGAGAGGTCGTCATGGTTCCAGATGACATCGACGAAACTATCGAACATTCCCTTCGGCCCGACTGTTCCGGTAGCGCCGACCAGTGCAGATCCGTGGAACGACCTAGCCAGGAAGAGCCTATCACCGACCTTGAATCTCGGCTTGGCTGCCGACTCCGCGTTGTCGTTGCTGGCCCTGGCAGGCTGCTCGTCGACCCATTCGGCGACGAGGTCGTTTTTTCGGTCAGTACCGCCAGACGTGCCATCATCCTTGAACAGCCAGAGTTCGCGAAGCGACTTCCAGTCGCCGTTCGGCCATTCCGAGACCTTCGAAGGCCCGACCCTCCGACCGTCACGCGTCTTGTAGAACTTGCCGGCTTCGATGGTGAGGGTGGTGGACGCAGCAGTGACAAGGCGCCACTTGCCATGGTTGACCGCGTAGAGCGGATATTCACAACCATGGTTGCTGCGGATCATTGACGCCGCGCTGACTTCATACGGCTTGCCGTCCGTGAAAAAGTCGCCACTCCAATTCGTTGGCGTGACCACGTCACCCGGCACAGCCGAATTGATCGTCCATGCCGCCGCTTGAACTTCCGCCGCGACGGGTGCGGCCTCGGTGACGAGGAGAGGTTCGAGGTCTTTGACGTAAGCGGAAGGGTTGAACGTGATACCGCCTGAGTTCACATCGAGTTTGACATCAACCTCCTCCGGATTCCAATAGACCTTCGCGACCGTAGCGGCCTCTCCCGCAGCACCATACCGAGCCCCACCCGCGGTGCTATCGCGAAGAAACCGCACTCGTTCGCCGACCTTCGGCCGCCAGGCTTCGAAGCGATGCTCGTACATTACCGCCGACTTTCCGGCGAGCCTTACCATGTTGCCGGCGTAGGTCTCCTCCACAAGGCCGGTCTCGCCATTTGCGTAGCGCGATGGCGCTCCGGTGTTGTCGATAACCCGAACTCTATCGCCTACCTTAAACTTACCCATAATCACGCCCTCCCCTGCGGCTTGGCGCCGCGCAAATAGTTTTCGAAATTGATGATGACGGCCGTAGGCGGCTCTTCCGCTTTTGCCGGCGGATCGGCGCGCTCGGCATGGCGGAGCGTGACAGCGAAGAAAGGCCGGACCTCGAGGCTGCCGGCGAGCTGGACGTTCACGTAGCGCCCGAAGTCGCTGTTGCTGACGACGATGCCGATGATATCGGTATTCAGCTTGGATTCGACCCAGTCGCCCTCGTCGAAGTAGGTGCAGTCGCACTGGTTGTCGTCGATGGTGCTCATGCCGCCACCGCCATTTCCGGCAGGCGATTGTCGTTCGCCGCAACGCGGGTCTCCAGGCAACGAAGGCGCGGGAGAGTGACTGGCATCATGCCCGAGGTCGTCGAGCAGCCGCCATTGTGGGCGGTCATGACCGTGATGCGGTCGGGATGCTCGGCCCGGGCCGGGCGGGCCGGTTTGCGGCCGTTGAATGCGTCGATGACGGTTTTCTTACCGCATCCGTAGAAGTCTGCGAGTGTCTGATAGCTTGCGCCGCTGCGCTTCATTTCACGAAGCACGTCAAGTGCCTCGGCCGTGATGGCTCTGGGTCTCATTTAGTCTCCTCTTTATTCCCCGGTGGTGTCAGGGTGGCATAGGGGTGATGGTTACATTGGGTGGGCGCAAGTGCGCTTTTCACCAAAGTTGACAATCAACAGACACGCATCTATCTCTAAGACGTGGCCATGTTCTCGCATGGTCTCCTCTTAGACTGAGGGAGGGTGTGGTGCCTGTTGATCTCAGTCGAAACCGGGGCGTGCCAACGAGTGGTGTCGGGCTGAGCGCCCCGTTTTCAATTTCAGCGGAGGCTCATAGAAAGAGGCTCCTACAAAAAGAAAAAGCCCGCATGATGCGGGCTCTGTGTTCACGGTGGCTGGCCTTCCGGAGGCACTCTTCTGCGACCTCCATGCTGCTCGACTGCTCTTCTGCCTGAAAATTCCTTAGTCAAATCTGCCTCCTATGCGCTTGGCCGCTCTTGTGGTTCTACCCGCTTGGGATCGGGCGCCATGTTGGCTCTTCTTGGTGGTCCGCGTTCCCGTGGACCTGCGTTTCTGAAATAGTTCTGGAGCTTCGCTCTTCTTCTTGCGGTAAAGTCGTTGGTGTTGTTCGCCATGTTTTGTCTCCTAGAAGGCCCCCGCCATCTGGTGACAAACAAAACGTATGCGATACGCACACTGACGTCAATAAGAAAAGTTGCGGCACGCACCTTATTTTTATGATACGCATCGCACACCGTAAGGAGAAGAACCCGTGGACAAAGAAAAATTAAAAGAAATCAAGGCGGGCCGACTGCGCGATGCGCGGATCAACGCAGGCTTTAAGACGCTGCCGGACGCTGTGCGGCACTTCAAATGGAATGAAAACACGTACAAGCCGCACGAAACTGGATCGCGCGCCTTCGATGAAATCACCGCTGTATCGTACGCCCTGGCATTCAAGGTGCCGCTCGAGCGCTTGCTGGCGCTTGATGTACTTGAGCCGAAGATGCGCGACAGGTCTCCCGACTCGGATGACGCCATAGATCTGGCGCCTCAACCTCTCGCCATCCATGGCGAAGCGGCTGGAGGCCTTTGGCGCGAAGGCGTCGACACCCCGCTAGACGACAGCACGAACGTTCCTGCCAATCCCGACTACCCGGCGAGCATCCAGTATGCGCGCAAGGTTGTTGGCACGAGCGTGAGCCGGCGCATTCCAGACGGCGAGTATGCCGTGATCCTTCATTACGATCGCTCGCCTGTCCAGCTAAGGCCCGGCCTCCTCGTCGATGTAGAGCGAGTTCGGGCTGGCCTGCGCGAACATACAATCAAGGTTTATGCCGACGGCGAGCGACTCATGACGGATAGTGCTGAACTCGACGAACAGGTGGAGCTCGACATGGCACATACTGACGAGGACACAACGGTGCGAATCGTAGGCATCGTGGTCGGAAAGTACAGCCCGCTGATTTAGAAAGTTGCGATACGCACCTTACTTTCGTTGACAGGGTGCGTATCGCATCGTATGGTTTCCTCACTCGCCGCACCACAGCGAGCTAAAAGAGGAGACCATCATGAGACCCGCACTCAATATCGACTTCGACCACGACTACATTCCGACCAACGCCGCCGGCTCCGCTGAGCCGATGCAGCGGCCCGATCACAAATCCAAGCGTCACCCTCGCCCGCGCCGGAATGAAAAGGTCGGCGGCGGGCATTTCGTTTTCCGGCGTGGCGGCCGCACCGGTCGCATCAAGACCGGTCACATTGTGCACGGCGCCCTTCCCTTCGAGCATCGCGACATCGACTCGGCCCGCACTGAGGCGGAACGCCTGCAGAAGCTGCACGGCGGCCGCTATGACGTGTTCTCGACTTCGGCCATCGTCAACGGAGAAGCGGCGTGAGCGGCCCGCGCCGCATTCACCTGACGCCAATCCATGAGCACATTGCAGAGACACAAAGCGCGCTCCAGCACGCAGTGTTCTTCGTCGTCCTCGTGATGCTGACCGCAGGCGTCGCCTATCAGGCATTCCACATCGATCGCCAGATGGCGGTCGAGGCTCGGGTTTAACGAAAAAGGAGGCTGTTATGGCCGATACTAATACAAATTACTTCGTGTATGCCATAGGCATCGACGGTCAATACGGCGGTCTCGAACTTGCGATAAAGATCGGCGTAGCGAAAAACCCGCAACTGCGCCTTGATCAACTGCAGACCGGCGCGCCGGTTAACCTGATCCTTTTGAAGGCATGGCATTTCGATACCGAGGCACAGGCCAGAGGCTTTGAGAAATCGTGCCACAAACACTTCCGAGATCGAAATATCAAGCTTGAGTGGTTCCTCGTGTCCTTGGAGGATATCGACGAGCACGTTGGCTTCTTTGACGCGGCTAACAGGTCACGAGACGAATTCGACGAAGTTGTTACGGCTCTCGGGAATCTAAAGGCGTCGGATGCAATGAGGGCAGCTGAGAGGCGAGCCGTCGATCGCAAAATTGAGAGGCAAGTCGAACGCATGAAAGCTCGCGCTTCAGTGGATGTGCCGCAACATGACTTCCTCAACACTAAAGAAGCTGCGGCCTATATTCGCAAATCCGTCAGTTGGCTCAATAAAAGCCGCATGACCGGCACGGGACCAGCCTTCGTTCGAAACGGCGGAACTGTTCTGTACGTGAAAGTCGACCTCGACAGCTGGCTCTTCGGAAGCAAGCGTACAGCAATCTACGACTTCAATAATCAGCCAGCCTGACCAACACGGCCTATGCCCGCCACCAACGGGCAGACCACCACCAACCACCACCACACCACAGAAGGAGACCACACCATGCGCCAACAGGACGCCAGAAGACTTGCTGCCGATTTCCATGCGGACTTCGTGCCGACGCGCAGCCAAGACAACCTTGAGGTCATTGCGAACCTCACCGCCGAGACGAATACACCGAAGGTGATGGCCGCAGTCGCAGGCTGGCACGAGCGCCGGCGCAATCGTCGCAGCATGGCCATCGCGACCGCGCTGCGCCAGGTCAGCGGAACCAAACCTCGGCCGGCAAATGACAACCGCCGGCCTCAGCGCCAGAGGGCGGCATGAACGATACCACGAACAAAGGGGCGGCTTCTGCCGCCCTCATCCCAGCGCAGCGAGGCACGCGCAGCATGAGCAAGATCCCTGCGAACGACAACACGCCCCTGGCGGATCCGTTGGGGCACCTGCCGATGTTCGCCACCGACCAACAGCTGGCCGTTGCGATCGTCGGCAGAACCAGGTCAGCGATGTGGGTGAAGACAGTCATTCCGCAGCTCGAGCGAAAAGGCTTCCCGCGGATCGACCCTCTGCACGACGGCAGACCGGTCCCGCTGGTGAAGAAGTTCTATGATGGGTATTTTGGGATCACGGCAGGCTTCTCGGCCGCCGCTCCAGATGGAGAGGAAAGGTTAGGCGAATGGAAGAAATCACGGCGCCGGGCCTGAAGTGGATCAAGCGGCGAGCCAGCAAGACGCCGGTATGGGTCGCTTCGGCCAAGGACTATGAGCCTCGGACAGTCAACCTTTCGCACTTGCGCGACGAGCCTGAGCAGCTTCTCGCCAAGTGCGCACTGTTGCAGGCTGAACTCAATGCATGGAAGGCTGGCTTGCGGGAGCGTGACCTGTCATTTGATGGAACGCTCAAGTCTCTGCTGCTGAAGTACCATACCGAGGAGGACAGCCCTTACTTCGCTCTTCGGCCCGGTTCTCAGTACCCATATGACTACTACCTGAATCGCCTCGTCTATGAGATCGGCGACCGGCACATCGACAAGATAACCGGCGTCGACCTGAAGCGCTGGCATGACGCATGGTCGGAGGGTGGCGAGAAGCTTGCCGCATCGAAGATGATGCGTGCCGTCCTCGACGCTGCTGTCTCCTACGGCATCATGTGCCGCATCACGCCTTGCCTTGAACTGCGCGAGACACTGAAAGCCGCGAGCCGCAAGCTTCCACGGCCGCGCCGCCGTGAGAGCATCATCACTGCCGACCAGGTTATTGCCCTTCGTGCCAATGCCCATGCCGACGGGCGCCCGTCGTGCGCCCTTGCCTACGCGCTCGTCTTCGAGACCACGCTCCGGCTTTGGGACGTGATTGGTCAGTGGGTTCCGCTTAACGCAAAGGGCATTAGCACGGTCGTCAGCGAACGGATGCAGAAGAAGTGGTTCGGCCTCAAGTGGGAAGACATCGACGAGGATCTCGTTCTCCGATACGTCCCATCCAAGACGTCGATGAAGACCGGCCTTGCCGTCACCTTCCCGCTCAGCCGAGCGCCAATGGTGATGGAGGAATTGGAGCACTGGCCAGCCGAGAGCCGCGTCGGCCCGGTCATCCTGTTCGCAGGAACAGGTGAGCCCTACAGTGGCAATTGGTTTGAAGCGAAGTGGCGAATCGATCGCAAGGCCGCTGGCCTTTCGAGCAAGATCTGGGCTCGCGACCTCCGAGCCAGCGGGATCACCGAGGGCCGCGCCGCCGGCATCAGCACGGACGACGCCGCCAAGGTAGCCGGGCACGCCTCAACAAAAACAACTTCCGATGTGTATGACCGTGCAGCACTGGAAGCAGCGGAACGCTTTGCCGACGCGCGTTCGAACAAACGAAAAACAAGTTCGTAACGCGCGCAGTAACGCGCCATAACGCTTGTCAACGAAAACAATCGGTTAGACCCGAGAATGCTTAACCGATTGTTAATACCAAGCGTCCAAAAACACGCAGCCGCGAGAATGAACCGAAGCAGAGCGACAAGAAAAAAACGGACCTGAAGATCACCCACCAGAAAGACACCACCACAAACAAACGCATAAAAGCCATAATCCCCAACTCAGAGACGACCTCCCGCCCCATCACACCCACAACGCACCAGAGCAACGAAAACCAGGACACCCCGAAGCAAACAAAAGACGCCGGCCAAACATCCGCGCAGCAGACCAGCGGCCGAATCGCCAAGGCCATCGAGAACCCAGGACAAAAGCGTCGCCCGCCAAACCGCGACAAACGCGGAAACGAAGGCCAAGGCCCAGGCATCCCCCCCAAAACCGAAGGCGAAGGCCAACACGACACCAAGAAACCCCCCCAGCACCCGCCGAACGCCCAGACCCCAACGCCAGGCATCAACAAAGGCGAACAGCACACCCATACAAGGAACCGCCAACACGAACAGCCCGCGGACAAAGAGCTCCACGCAAACTCCGAAGCCGTGCCCCGGTCAGCTGTCGACACCGCAGCCCTAGCCACCACCCGACGGCCCAAACACAAGGACGGCCCGAACCCGATCAGCACAGGCGGACGCCCCACGCGCGGCACAAAGAGAGGCCACCCGAAGCGCACCCCCGAACCAAAAAAGAACCCCAGCGGAGAGCAGAACGCGCCAAACAGGACGAAAGCAACAGAAGGCAGAAGAACGAACCACCCGAGCCAGAAAGACAACCCAACACCGCGGCCACAAAACCCACAGAAGAGAAACGCGACAACGACGCCCAACATGAAGAAACCCCCATCAAAAACGAAACCGACCTGACATTGGCCCACGCGAAACGAAAGACGCCACAAACCACCAAGCACATCGACCCCCCAAGCCATCACCCCAACCCAGACCGCACCAACAACCCAACCACCGCCACGAACAAGACCACCCCGCAAGAAGCGCGCGCCAAGACAAAAACCGCACCCCCCCACCAACCAGCCGAGAAGGCACGCACCAAAAAGCAACCCCGGCAGAAAAGCGACAAGATCGCGCCGCCGAACCGCAAGAGCGACACCCCCCCCGACGAGAAGAAGCACCCGACAACAAAAAACAGCCAACCCAAGGCCAAAATCGACAAAACCCACGCCCCCCACACAGAAATCCACAACCAGCCACCCAAGCAGGACAACCACAACTCCGAAACCAACGCCGCCATCGAAGCCCCGGAAGACACCCCCGGCAACAAAGAGCACGACATCGACAACAGAAACAAGCCAATCGACGCCTCAACCACCCAAAGCAACAACACCAGAACAGAAAGCGCCACCCCCAACACCAAGAGCGAGAACCCGAACTGCCCCACCAGCGACCGCCGCGACGAACACGAGCAACTGACACCCGACCCAAAGAAGCCGACGACCCGCGCCAAAGAGGCCGAAACACGGCCGGACCAGCAAAAGCACAAGCCGAGCCCCCGCAACGAGAACCGAACGAACGAGATCCAGCCCCGAACCGACAAAGAAACAGCAATCAACAGCCACCACCAACACAACAACCGCCTCCGCGAAAAAGTAAAAGACCGCCAAACAACGAAAGCGGCACCACCGGGACCAAACCACGACAAAGCAGCCAAGCCCAACACGCATCCACTCAAGACAACGACAAAGCCCAACGAGAGCCAGCCAAACCCAAAGACCGCCGCACAAAGCAGCACCAGCCGCCCAAATACAAAGCAACATCCAACCCAGACACACAACCAGACGACCCCCCCGGCCGAGCCGCGCCTCAACACCAACCGCAACAGCAAGAACGAAAAGCGCCGACACGAAACGCCAAACACAGCCCACACAACGCGGGCAATGACGGCCAGCACCAAACCCAAGGACTCCCCCATGAAGCACATGCTGACCGGAAAAACCCAACCCGCCGCGCACAACAGCCCCGCTGCAAGGCCCAAGAACCGCCCCGCGTAAACGCCAGAAGCCACCAACACGAAGCCGGCCCCCAGCCAAACGTCAGACACGACACCCACCACCCCAAATCCGCTACACACCGAGCCAACCAGCCCTCCCGGAACTCAGACGCGCGACACAGCGCAACCGCGCAAACACCCCCATAGAAACCAAAGACAAAAACAACCCAGGCACACCGAGCCAAACGCCGCACGACACAAGCCCCAGCCTCGGCGACGCGACCACAAGGCCGAGAGCCGCAACGCAGAACAGCGACAGGCCACAAATCACAAAGCCCCCGAACGCCAACGCGACAACCACCGAAGCCAACCAACCGCCCAGCGCAAAAACCACCAGCAACAACGAACCCACGAACACACGAAGCGCCTGACCATACAACAAGTCCCACCAGCGCGCCACCACCAGAAAGCCAGCGACACCAAAGCCGGCGGCAATCCGGAAGAACAACCCCACACCGCCCGCAATGAAAATGCCGACCCACGCGGCGACCACACCAGCACCAGCAACCACTCCGACAACCTACGCCGCAGAGGGAGACCCCACACACAGGAAGACGGCAAGAATCCCCAGATCCACAAGAAAGCCCACCAGACCGGCCACCACCGCACGGGCCGCAACATACACCGCCACATAAACGGAAAACGCCCCAAGGACGGCAACCACACCGACAAGCCCCGGCACGAGGACAAGAACGGCAACGGAAAGGAAAACCGACCCCAACCCGGGGGCCACCACAACCACGCAAACGACAAAACCCCCCACCACGAGGAAGCCGCCACGGCGACCAACGAAACCCCGAGCACCAACAGACCGCAACCCAGCGAGACGAGAACCAGCCGCACGCCCAACAACGAGAGGCGCCACCACGGCGGCCGACCGAACAACAAGGCGGCCAACAGCCCACCCACCGAAACAACCAACACAAAAAACGCGCGCACCACATTCAGCGCACCAAACAAGACGATATGCCTGCCAGACAGCCACACCCGCCCGACCGCGAAGCCGGCAGGAAGAGAGACCACAGCCGCAACAGGCTCGCCACCAGCAAACGCAAAAAAGCCACCACGAGACAAAGCCGCCGACCGAGCGCCAGCACGCCAGAAAAACCGCCAAACAATGCCGCCAACCACGGCCATAAAGCACAAGAAAACGACCCCACCAAAAACGACATCCAGAACAACAAACCGCCCGCGGATTCGCCCCATAGCCACGCCAAGCGGCACCCACAGGAACTCGACCTCGCGTCCCAGCAGAGAAAAGCCTGCAGTGATGCAGAGGCCACAATGCGGAAGAACGAAACAGCAAACCCCAGAACCAACCCCGACAGACAAGCAAACACCGCAGCGACGCCCAACACCACGGCAGGCATCGGGACGCCCGGCCGAAGCAAAACCCCGACCCCCAACACTCCAGCAGCCGCGCCAACGCGCGGACCGAGCAAGGCGCGGTCAAGACCAACGGCAAGATGATCACCCAGCCCAAGAAAAAGCCCACCAACGGCGACACGACACAAATCCGGATCACCGAAGCGGAAAACCCGAAACCCAACAGCGAACAAAGCCCCAGCGAAGCGCCCTACAACGACGACCAAAAGACCGCCATCGCCAAGCCCACCGCCCACACCATCAACACCAGAACCGCCAACACGACCCGAACCAGCGCCAACCCGCTGACAAACCATGGCGACCAGACCCCCTCGCGCATCCGAGCCGGCAAGCCCCCCGCAAACATCCACAGACCCGACAAGGAAACAAACGCCGGCACGGCGGAGGCGAAGAACGAGATCGCCCACCGCCACAGCCCCGAACAGTCAGACGACCAGGACCCCCCCGCCGACCTAGAACCAGCCAACAAGCAAGTCGCCTCGGGCCGGCCAAGTCACCCCCGAGGCACAAGACAACCCCCGCGCGGCCACACGACCGCCAACCGCACCAAGAGCGCCGCCAACCCGGACAAATCAGCCGACCCCCCCCAAACCGTCACGCAGGAAAAGGCAGGCGAACGCCGCCAGAAAACCCCACACACAATCCAGCCGACCGCGCCCATCGAACAACCCCTGAACACCACGCGAACAAACCAGATCCCCGCACAGACGCACCATCGCGGCAAGCCGCAGAGCGCCCACCAACAATATCCGGCCGCATCAAACACCAACCCAAACCGCCAGCCCGAGCCCGCCAGAACAGGACCCGGCCCGATCCACCGCAAAGCCATACACCACTCCCTGCGCACCCGCCAGCAGCCCCGAACCGCCCAGATCACGCAACCCGAAGAACCCGGGCCGGACGAAATGCCGAAGAAGACCGAGGACCAACGAGGACAGACCTCAAACCCGCACCCCCCGACCCCACGCAGAAATCGCCAACCAACACCGAATCGACCCCGCCAGACCCACGACGATATCAAGGCAGACAGAAGAAAAGAACACCGAAACGCCCAACAAGCGACTACGAGCCCGAACTGCGCCCAACAACAAGAACACCCACAACCGCACAAAACGCCCACACAACCCCCCGAACACAGACCTCGCCACAGGGGGCAGCAGGCGCAACCCCAACAAAAACAGCAACACGCCAAGACAAAAAAAGAACAAGCCCAAGAACACCACAAACAAGACGGAGGACGCCGAGGACAACAGCGGAATAGCGAAAAGCGCCGCCAACAAGGCCACCATCATCCCGCCAAACACTCTGCAAGCAAGCGCAAGCTAAAAAAGATCCCAACGCACCAAAAACGGCCAAACCACAACCAGGACCGACAGAGAAAACACAAGCAAACCAACCAACAACGACCCATCCACCCATCGACAGACCATAAGAAACACACCACCGAGCGCCACGCCACGCAACAGCAACGACGAGAGCGTCGGCAATGCTCCAAGCACAAACAACACCAGCCCCAAAGCAAAGAACGGCCACCACCCAAACAGCACCACGAAACGCCCAACGGAACGCCCAGACAGCCACGCGAAAAACAGAAACCCGACCACCCCAAACCGCCCAAAGATCAACACACCGCACCACCCCACGGCCAGCACAGCCAACAACGCCCGACACCCCGATAATGAACCCACCCAACCGAACAGAAAAAACCCCCCCAGCGCCCCACGAAGGAACAACACAGGCGGACCCCCGACCGCGACCAACCGACTCAACAGCCAAGCCCGGCAGAACAGGACCCGCACCAAGCAGACCGCCAGCAGCCCCACAACACACAGACACAACCGCAGGCCAACAGCCGACCCCCACAAACCCGCCGACAGCACGAAGACGCCTAGCAGAGGCCTAAAGACAACAGCCCGGCACCAGGGTCCAAGGCACGAGGAAATGGAGCAAAGCCCAGCCCCAATGAGGGACGCATCGACGAAACCAGACAACACGCGAGGGAACCACGCGCAACACCCACCGACAACGAGAGAGAGGCGCCCCTCGACACAACAAAACGCACCGAAGAACACGAAAATCCAGCGCGAAACGCCGCCCACGGCCCGAGAGAACGCCCGCACCGCATCGAGGACGGCACGCGCAGGCGCCACGAACTGCCACCACCAATGGAAACGCCGGAGCAAGACGACGCCAGCACGGTCGCCCTCCCAGGGAGCGAAAGCACGCGCCACAAGAGCAAGAAGGCTGCCCACGAAAGCGCCTACGCCAAGGGTGATGACGCGCCCCACCAGCACGCCACAGTAGCCAAGCACGACCCCCCACTAGCCCCCACACCGCGGCACACCACACCACCAAACAAAACCCAAAGACCCAGCAAGAGAACCCAAACCAGACACGAACGAAACCGAAGGAAAGTCCAACGACACGCCAACGGGAACCCAACCGACCGCAGCCACCCTCCCCCAGCAAAGCCCTAATATACCGAACGAACAAGCACTGCCAGCGTCCAAGAAACCCACGCTCACCCCCGACATTGCAGGCAGCACCGAAGAACAAGACGCCAAGCGAAGGACCAATCCACGTCACGGCACCCCCCCACACAGCGCAACCACAAGCCACGCCGACCGCACGCAGCAGACAAGGCGACGCGCACAGCAGGACCAGAACGAACGACGGGAACACCCACAGGACAGCAGCCAACAGCAGCCACACCCACTCCACCACCCTGCTCGAGACCGATCTGCTAACGGTGCGGGATGTCGTCTGCGATGGCGCGCATCGGCATCTGAGCGACGAGGAAACGTCCACCACCACCTGCCTCGTCTTCCCGTATCGCGGCGTCTTCATGCGCCATGTCGGTGATGACGAAGCGGTGGCTGAGGCAAGCCAGGTCCTGTTCTTCAACAGGGGCGACGTCTATCGCATCAGCCATCCGGTGGAAGGCGGCGATGCCTCAATCAGCCTCAGCCTGCCGGAAGTGCTTCTCGATGAGATCGTTCCGGATGTCCACCGCCGATCAGGCGACACCTTCGCCTTCAACAAGCAGCGCCTCGGCATCGATGCCCGTGCCCAGGCTCAGGTGGCTCTCCTGCGCCATAGCCTGATCAACCGCACCGCAGAGCCTCTGGAAGGCGAAGCTCTCGCATTGACGCTGGTGCGCCGATCGGTTGGCGAGCGCACCGCGCGGCCACCGACACCCGGCTTCAGCACGCAGAAACTGGTCAACCGCTCCAAGCTTCTCCTCTCCGCCGATCTTGCCCGTCGCTGGACGCTTTCGGAAATCGCAAAAGAAGCCGGCGTCTCGCCCGTCTATCTCACCCAGGTCTTTCGCAAGGTGGAGGGAATGCCGCTCTATCGCTACCAGCTGCGTCTCAGGCTCGCCCGCGCGCTAGACCTTCTCGGCAGCTATGACGACCTGACCGTGCTGGGGCTTGATCTCGGTTTTTCCAGCCACAGCCATTTCTCCTCTTCGTTCCGCCAGGCCTATGGCCGCACGCCCGCCGAGTTCCAGCGTTTTGCCGGACTGAGGCAAACGGCAGGCCAAAGCCGCCAGGAGTAAAATCACTAAAGATTCTGACAGCGCGCAATCGCCAAACGGTGTCTCCTGATCTCGTCAACATCAAGCACCGGGAGAAACGAGATGAAGGAAAACACCTGCGCCGCCTGCGACTGCGAACTCGACGACACGCGCATTGCGGTCAAGATCGGCGGCAAGACCGTCGAAGTCTGCTGCGAGGAATGCGCCATCGTTCTTCGCGAGGCTGAAGCAGCGACACGGGCCACGGCCGCTGCCGCAGCTCACATCGTGCGCTAAGCCGCCGATACTGCCATCGAGACCAGGGGCGGCTGAACGGCCACCCCTCCAAGCCCGACAGACGGGCCAGACAAATCCTGGAGAAAAACGATGAAAAACGAGAACCGGGCGGTCTTCGACCGCGCGCCGGAACCAATAGACTATGCCTTCGACCTGCCGGCCGACGAAGGCGAAATTGCAGGCGTAACGGAAGCGAAGGTTTCACCGCGAAACATCGTGAGCCGATTGCTGGTATGGATCGCCATGCGCTGGCGCTACCGCCGCCATCGCATGGCCCTTCTGGAACTCAGCGATGACCAGCTCAAGGATATCGGCATCTCACGCAGCCAGGCCTATGGCAGCTACAGCCGCTATCGCAGCAGCCATTCCCACAACCTTGAGCGCAGAAGAATGTGAGCAGTATCGGAACTAGGAATTCGAGCAATCGTAAAGTAATTTACTGCCGCCGACGCGGCGTAAAAAACAAGATATGACGGACGGCAAAATACTTTTCCGAACTCCTTTTCAAAACCGATAATACATTTCGGTTTCAGCGCTCAATAAAATGACTACATGTCAATTATTTCAACCGAAATTGCCGGTTGGTAGCGGCGCCAAACTTTTGCTTGATTTAGACCGCCTGCTGCAATGCGGAAATTGACATCCGATCCAGGCATCGCCCTATCGATCGGATGTCAAGACATTCGCCATCTGAGTATTCCAGAGCACTGGAGGACACGCAGCACATGACGGCAGATCTCCGCAAATTCATTTTCGACGACCTCCAGACCGTGGAGGGATATCTGGATCCCCCGGATGCCCTCGTGTTCCTGTCCCTCCTGCAGGCGCAGAGCGACAACGGCCTGAATGGCGGCGTGGCGGAAATCGGCGTCTTCTACGGACGCTCGTATTTTCTGTTCAAGAAGGTCTGCAACGGTGAAGACAAGGTGCTGGCGATCGACCTGTTCGATATCGACCAGCAGATCAGCGGTGACGTCACCCAGTACAGCCGCTTCCTGGACAATGGCGAACGACTCGGTCTGAAGGTCGATGAGGATCTCATCATCAAGGGCGACAGCACCCAGCTGCGGCCGAATGAAATCACCGAGAAGGCCGGCCGCATACGCTTCTTCAGCATCGACGGCGGCCACATGCTGCGCCACGTCCTCTCCGACAGCATGCTGGCGACGGACACGCTTGCGGATCACGGCATCATCGCCTTCGACGACACCTTCAATCCGGCATGGCCGGAAGTGACCGTCGGCGTGTCGGATTTCCTCCGCGACCGCCAGGAGCAGTTCGCCGCCTTCTGCATGACGAAATACAAGACCTATGTCTGCCGAAGAGAGTTTTACGACTTCTATCGCGACGCGATTAACAACGCGGCGGATCTTATGGCCTTCGACCACGTTGAAACCGAGTTCCTAGGCTCCAAGGCGATAAGATTGCACAATCCGATGACCCGGCGCATGGTTTATGAAGTGATGGTCAGGTCGGGTATGCGATCTCTTTCCGAGAGAGTTTACCGGTGAAACTGGGCGGCTGATATCATTACCAAAACGTAATGATATAACGCGCTCGTGATGCCTTGAATCACTGTTATGCCGTACTTACTTGGTACGTGGGTTGGTGCGGGATCGGAAACGATCCGCGCCATATTCGGTTCGCCTTACAGCCCGAAAAGCTAGACCAGAGGGAGCCGACAACGATCGGAAAGGGGTGCTTTATGGCCCGTAACAATTTGCCTTCCATTACCGCCGGCGAAGGCGGTCTCAATCGTTATCTGGACGAGATCCGCAAGTTTCCGATGCTGGAACCGCAGCAGGAATACATGCTTGCGAAGCGTTATAACGAACATGGTGATCGCGACGCCGCCCATCAACTGGTGACGAGCCACCTGCGTCTCGTGGCGAAGATCGCCATGGGTTACCGCGGCTATGGCCTGCCGATCGGTGAAGTCGTGTCCGAAGGTAACGTCGGCCTGATGCAGGCTGTCAAGAAATTCGACCCGGAACGCGGCTTCCGTCTGGCGACCTATGCCATGTGGTGGATCAAGGCCTCGATCCAGGAATATATCCTGCGATCCTGGTCGCTGGTGAAGATGGGCACGACTGCCAATCAGAAGCGCCTGTTCTTCAACCTGCGCCGCCTCAAGGGCAAGATCCAGGCCATCGAGGACGGCGATCTGAAGCCCGACCAGGTCAAGGAAATCGCCACGAAGCTGAACGTGTCGGAGGAAGAAGTCGTATCGATGAACCGCCGTCTCTCCGGCGACGCTTCGCTGAATGCGCCGATCCGCGCCGCGGAAGGTGAATCTGGCCAATGGCAGGATTGGCTCGTCGATGACCACGATAGTCAGGAAGACGTGCTGATCGAGCAGGACGAACTCGATACCCGACGCCGCATGTTGTCCAAGGCACTCAGCGTGCTCAACGACCGTGAGCGCCGCATCTTCGAGGCCCGTCGCCTGACGGAGGATCCGATCACGCTCGAGGAACTGTCGACGGAATTTGACATCAGCCGCGAGCGCGTCCGCCAGATCGAGGTCCGCGCCTTCGAAAAGGTGCAGGAGGCCGTTCAGAAGGAAGCACTGGCCCAGGCTCAGGCACTGCGTGTCGTAGACGCGTAACGAGGCCTATTCCACGCCACAATATGGAGACCACGGCTATCACGGCCGTGGTCTTTTTCGTTACGGCATCTGCGCAACGGCCAGCCATTCGATCCGCCAGGCCGGCATCACAGCCCATTCCAGCCTTGGATCGGAGTTCACAAGAAGCGGAAGCAAAATTGAGCCCGCCCCGTTCTCACGGTTCCTCCCGGCATCGTGATGCTTCTCGTATATCCGAGAGTAAGCCACCCCAATGCCAAGCGCGCACCCAATGCCTCACTCTCAGTTTTCGATGCAGTCATCATCATGGTCGGTCTCGTCATTGGCATTGGCATATTCAGGACGCCGTCGATCGTGGCGGCCAACGTGGAGAGCGAACTGGCATTCGTGCTTGTCTGGGTCGCAGGCGGTCTGATCACGCTGATCGGCGCGCTGTGCTACGCGGAACTCGCGGCCGCCCATCCCCATGCGGGAGGAGAGTATCATTTCCTGTCGCGGGCCTATGGGCGGCCCACGGCCGTGCTGTTCGGCTGGGCCCGCGGCTCGGTCATGCAGACGGGCGCGATTGCCGGCGTTGCCTTCGTGCTCGGCGATTATCTCAGCCAGATCGTCCCGCTCGGTCCTTACGGGCCAGCGATCTATGCGGCACTTTCAATCGTTGTTTTCACGGCGATCAACGTCATCGGCACGCGCCAGAGCAAGACGCTGCAGATAACCGTCACCTTCATCGAGATCGGCGCCGTCGTCGCCATCATCCTCGCCGGCTTCCTGCTGGGCTCCGGGGAGCCCACGCCTCCCGTTGTCCAGTCCCAGGAGACCGCCGCTCTCGGCATGGCCATGATCTTCGTGCTCCTCACCTATGGCGGATGGAACGAGGTCGCCTACCTGACGGGCGAGATCAAGGATGCCCCGCGCAACATCGCCCGCGTTCTGGTACTCGGCACGGCGGCCATCGCATCGCTCTATGTGCTTGCCAATATCGCCATGCTCGCCGTTCTTGGCCTTGATGGGCTGCGTCAGTCCGATGCCGTGGCGGCGGAAATGATGCGCGCGATCGCCGGACCGTCCGGCGCCGTGATTGTCAGCCTCGCAGTGGTCGTGGCGGCTATCTCCACACTGAACGCCACCATCTTCACCGGCGGTCGTGTCTATTACGCGATGGCGCAGGACCTGACGCTCCTGCCACGGGTCGGAGAATGGAACGAGCGCGGCAAGACGCCCGCCAACGGCCTCATTCTCCAGGCCGGTGTCGCGCTTGCCCTGGTCGGCATCGGTGCGGGCACGCGCGACGGTTTCCAGGCAATGGTCGATTATACCGCGCCGGTCTTCTGGGGCTCCTTGCTCCTGATCGGCATCGCCGTCTTCGTCCTGCGCCGCAAGGAGCCGGATCGGCTGCGCCCTTACAAGGTACCGCTTTATCCGCTGACGCCTGCGCTCTTCTGCATCACCTGCGCCTACATGCTGCATGGCAGCCTCGCCTATACCGGCATCGCCGCGCTGATCGGTGTCGTGGTTCTCGTCGCCGGTGCGCCGCTTCTGTGGTTCCAGCGCAATGACCCGCCCGAACAGGCAAGGTCCCAGCCATCCCGCGCCATTCCCGCCCTCAATGCCCAAGCCTCCAATCACTGACCCCAGAAAATCCAAACCCAGAGAAGGATAGACACCATGCTGACGCTTCGCACTTTTACCCTTGCATGCACGATAGCCGTTCTTCCGATCACCACCGCCCTCGCCCAGACCGCCGCGCCCGCCGCACCGGCCACCGGCACCTACGAACCGAAGGTCGGACAGGAAGGCAAGGATGTCATCTGGGTGCCGACCGCCCAGACACTGGTCGACAGCATGCTCAAGATGGGCGAGATCACGGCGGATGACTATGTCGTCGATCTCGGCTCCGGCGATGGCCGCACCGTCATCAGCGTCGCCAAGCTTGGCGCGCGTGGCCACGGCATCGAATACAATCCCGATATGGTCGCCCTTTCCAAGCGCAATGCGGAGGCGGCGGGCGTTGCAGACCGCGCCACATTCGCCCAGGCGGACATCTTCGAATCCGATTTCTCGGATGCGGATGTCATCACCCTCTTCCTTCTACCCGACCTGAATGTTCGGTTGCGCCCCACCCTGCTCGAAATGGAACCCGGCACCCGTGTCGTCTCCAACAGCTTCAACATGGGAGACTGGACACCGGACGAGACTGTGGAAGTCGCCGATGATTGCACCAACTGGTGCCGGGCCTACAAATGGGTGGTTCCGGCCAAGGTCGCGGGCGAATGGATCGTTGGCGAAGGCCAGTTGGAACTGGCTCAGACCTATCAGATGCTGTCCGGCTCCCTCACCCAGGACGGCAGGAGCCATGAGATCAGCGACGCCAAGATGGATGGCCGCACGATCGCCTTCACAGCCAACGGCACCCGTTACACCGGTGAGATCGCAGCCGACAACACGATGACGATCTCGGCCGATGGCGGCGAGCGGCTGAGCGCCACCCGCTCCGCCGGTTGAACCTGCTTGCGCCGGCGAAATGCCGGCACCTAAGATTAAAGCCCGCGGCTTCGACCGCGGGCTTCCGCTTTCAGGAACAGATACGTTTACCGCACGCCGGGCGGCAGCCCTTGCCGTCGATCCGCCGAAGCGATTTCCGCAAAGGCCGAACGGATCAGGTCGACGAAAAGAAAGAGAGCCAGGCTCGCCCCCATCGCCGGAAGGGCTAGACCGAAGGCGATCGCCACGATCGCCACGACGACCTTGGCCGTCGGCGACAGATAGGAGAACGCGCGCACCAGCGTTCGCGGCGAAGCACCGGCTGCCGGCCGCCGCAGCCACCACATGCGGTAGCCATATGCGATCGACACCATCAGTGCGATGCCGAGTGTCGCCATGAAGAGCTGGTTGGCGACGCCGAACAGCACGCCCATATGGGCGTCGATACCCCAGCGGATCAGCTTGGCGATGATCGGAAAGGTCTCGAAATCGGCCCGGCTGGTCACGCTCATGTCGCGGGGATCGATAGCGAGCGTATCGACCTGCGTCGGCCAGCTGCGGTCATATTCGCTGACCCGATAGGCCTGTGTCTCGCTGCGCGGCGGGCGGATCTCGATCATCGGCGAATCGATACCTGCCCCACGCGCGGTTTCGGCTACCCTGTCGATCTCCGACAGAACCAGAGCCTCGGGACGGGGTGGCACTGGAGCGGCTGCGGGCGCCATATGTTCGGCATGTTCGCCCACCGGTTTCGGCGGCGCAGCATCTCCAAGATCAACGGTTATCGAAGGCGTGACCCAGCCGACCTGATTGCGGAACTGGTCGATATTGTTGCCTGCCCAGCGCGACCAGGTGAGCCCCGTGACGGAGAGGAAAAGCAGCCCTAGCGAGACCCAGAGCCCGATCAGACTATGCAGGCGTTTCTGCCGCCCTGCCCTGCCCGCGTTTTTCGGCAGGCGCCGCTGCCAGAACCAGAGCAGCACTCCGCCGGCAACCGCGATCCACAGCCAGGACGCTGCGAGCTCGCTGTAATTGCGGCCGATATCCCCAAGCAGCAGATTCCGGTGAAGATAGTCGAGCGCAATGCGGAACGGCAGGATGCCACTTGTGCCGTAGGTGATCATCTCACCCTGGACGGCCGCAGACGCCGGATCGACGAAGACGGCCCGCGTCTCCGATTCGCCAAGGCCGGCCTCGGTGAACATTACCCGTGTCGTGTATCCCTTTTCCGTTGCCGGACGGATGGCGAAGAAGCGCGGGCCTTCGCCGATCGAAGTGCGGGCGGCGGCAATCTGTTCGGACAGCGGCCTCGCCGGACCGCTCGATTGCGCGACGAGCTGATCGCGATAGAGCCGGGCCTCGATCTGCGGCGTGAGCACGTAAACCGTACCGGTCAGCGCTGCGATGAAGATGAAGGGAGCGATGAACACGCCGATATAGAAATGCAGCCGCAGGATCAGTTGCCGGATAGCACCGGGCGCGGGCTGAGGAACTGGACGATCAGCAGACATCGCAGCCTCCGCAAGCTGGAAGGAGGCGGATAGGTTTCGATCCGGCGATAAACGCATCGGGATACAGGCGCTTGCGCGATCCTGCCGGGAGGGCAATCTTTTGAAAAATCATCATTGTTTCCGATTGACGGCAGCCGGCACGAACCGGCGGGAGGGCGGCGTCAGACCGGAGAAACGGGCGGCCCCCGTGCCGTGCGGCTGGAGCCCAGATGGCGCGGCGCAAGATTGATATCGGCAAGCACGAAGCCCGGCTGCGGCCGCATCGCCGCGGATGCAGCAGGAAGCGGTGCCTTGGCGGGAATGCCGAAATGAGCGGATGCCGCAATCTGGCAGGCAGTGAGGCAGCAGTCCTTCTTGTGCGTGCTGTCGGACTTGTGCGTGCCGCCCGAAGACTGGTGATGAGCAGTCTCGGCAGTACCGTCGGAACAGATGATCGCCTGCTCGACCGAGGCGAACGCCATCGTGCCGGATCCGAACCCGCCGATGAGCGCCTGCAGCGCCATCAGCACGCCGATCAGCGCGGCCAGAGGGCCGCCGCAGGTCGCATCGCTGATGAGTTGCCGGAAGAAACGCATGGCCGGATGCATGGCTTCGAAACGCCTCGGTGTCAATGCGACATTGCAGCGCTCTTCGTCGACAACCCTGGCTCGCGATATCCTCATTCGGCCAAAAGAAAGGCCCGCGATCCTGGTGAGGATCGCGGGCCTTTGTCGATCAGGCGATCGGCCGGATTACTGGCCGTTCGGCGTACCGCTCTGCTGGCTCCACTCGCCGATGGCTTCGTCGAAAGCGGCCTTGCCGTCCGGGCCCTTCTGCAGCGTCAGCAGCGCGCGGCGGCCGTTGCGATAGGCAACCGGGATATCGATCCAGTCACGCGTGCGCAGCAGCTCCAGGTTGGTCGCGCGGGCATCCGGGAAGTCGTTGAGCGCGATCATATGGAAATCGTCGGTGATCTTCGCCGGCACCGCAACGAGCGCGTTACCACGATCCTGCTCCGTCTGCTTCATCGCGATGCGCAGAACGCTGTCGATCGCGCCGCCTTCGAAGTCCGGCGGAACGGCGAAGACGATTTCGATTAGATGACTGGCCGGCAGCGACGAATCGGTGTTGCGCTTCAGGGTCAGCAACGCCGTGAGGCCGCGGCCGGGCACGGTGATGCGTCCCTGTACCATCGGTTCCGGTGCTCCACCGCCCTGCGGTGCTTCCCGCTGGAGCGACCAGGAAACGGTGCCTTCGATTGCCGTAGGCGCACTCTGTCCGATGCGCTCCTCATAGAGGAACATGCGCTCACCCGCTGCGGCAGGCGCCTCGGAAGGCGTCGCCGTTGGCGCGGCGGGCGCACCGGATGCCGGGGGCGTCTGCGCAGCCGCTCCGCCTGTCGCCGGCGTCTCTGCGGGAGCAGCCGTGCCGGGATTGGCCGGCGGGGCATTAAGCTGCGAAACCGACTGGCCCTCCGCGTTCTGCGCCAGACTGCCGGCATCGCCCGGACCTGCATCGGTCTCGGAGCCATCCTGCATCAGGCGCTGGGTGAACTTGCCGGTCGACGACGAACCGTCAGCCGGAGGCGGAGTGCCCGGTGCCTGCGCGGCCGGAGTATTCTGGCCAGCCGGCGGCGTGGAATTCTGCGCCGGTGGCGTGCTCTGCGCCGGCTGCGAAGGCGCAGCCTGCTGAGCGGTTTCGTTCGTGGCCGGAGCCTGATCGGCGGTCTGGCTGGTGCCGAATTCGATAAGGCCACCGACCATGTCGTTCAGCGAATCGCGATTGATCCACAGCGCATAGCCGCCGCCTGCAAGCAGGAGCAAACCGATGAGGCCGAGGATCATGCCGCCGTAATTGCGCTTGCGGACAGCCGTCACGCGATAGGGCTTTGCCGGCGGTGCCAGCAGATCGCTGAGGTCGTCCTCGGATGCCTTCGCCTGCTGCTTGCCCGGCTCCGCAGCGGGAGCCTCCTTGGTATAACCGATCAGATCCTCGAGGTCGCTCCAGGGATCGCGCTCATCGGACTTGGCCGCGGTTGCTGACGGTGCCGAGGGCTGCGCATTCACATAGGCCTCGAACGGATCCTGTTCCTGCGCGGCGTCCGCCGGACGGGTGAGATCGGGAATGTCGCTCGCGGCTGGCATGCGGACGGGGTCGACGGAAGCACGCATTTCCGGGCTGAAATGGGCATCTACGCTGTCGCCGCTCTGCGTCTGGTTGAACGGCTGGGCAAGCTCGCCGCCATTGTCCCAGGCGGTAGCGGCAGGTCGGTCGTCACCAGAGGCAGGCGCAGGATCGGACGCCGACCAGTCCCACTTTTCGGCTGGGGCAGCTTCCGGCGCTTGCTCCACGGGATGATCGTGATCTGCGCTCGGCCAGGACAATACGTTGTCGTGCTCTGCTGCAGCAACCTGCTCACGACGGTCCTCGTCGAAGACATGATGAACCGGCTCATGCTCATGCTCATGCGCCCGCGCATCCTCGCTCTCCGCCCGTTCCGGCGGCTGGATCGATGCGTCGTCCTCATGGGCGTGGAAATGCTCGTCGCGCTGGGCCTCGCCGGATACGGCGAGTGCCGATTCGCCTTCGGGAACCTCGTCACGCCAGTCGCCGTAGCGTTCCGCCTTCGGCTCCTCGGCGACGGGCTCGACAGTTTCAGCGTGCTCCGGCTCGCTCCAGTGATGCTGGACAGGCTGGACCGTGTCAGGCTCCGGCTCGCGACGCCATTCGTCGTCGGCCTGCGCCTCAGTGGTTGCCGCCGCCTCGGGCTCTGCAGGCTGCTCGTAGGGGTCGTGTGCCGCATAGGTTTCCGGCGCACGTTCTTCGTCGGTGACGACCGGTTCCGTTGCCGAGGCAGGCACTTCCGGTTCGGGAGATTCTGCAGCTTCAACCGGCGTCGGCTCTACGGCAGGCGCTGGAGCCTCGTAGATTTCCGTCGGGACTGGAGCCACCGTCTCGGACGGCAGCGCCTCGGCATGCTCGGTTTCAACTTCCGCGATGGCCGCTTCGAGCTTGTCCATCTGGCGACGGAGCATCTCTTCTGGCGGACGCGGCTTCATGTTTTCGAGCTGTCGCTGGACCGCGCCGCGAGCCTTTTCATACACGCGTACGCGTGCTTCAGGCGTGTTGGTCGCCAAACCGTCAACAGCGCGGCGGATCACCGCTACAAAATCAGCCATCAGGACTTTCTCATGGTCGCCAGCGTCGGCCGGCCGAATGGATAATCAATTCTTGACTTTAGTCCTCAAACGGGTCGGTCACAAGTATGGTGTCATCGCGCTCGGGGCTTGTGGATAGCAGTGCGACCGGCGCACCGATCAGCTCTTCCACCTGGCGCACATACTTGATGGCCTGAGCCGGCAGATCCGCCCACTTGCGTGCGCCGACCGTCGACTCCTTCCAACCTTCGAGGGTGATATAGACCGGCTCGACCCGGGCCTGGGCCGCCATCGATGCCGGCAGGTAATCGATATCCTGCCCGTCGAGCTTGTAGCCGACGCAGATCTTCAATTCTTCCAGGCCGTCGAGAACATCGAGCTTGGTTAGCGCGATGCCGGTAATGCCGTTGGTGGCAACCGACTGGCGCACCAGTGCCGCATCGAACCAGCCGCAACGGCGCTTGCGGCCGGTAACGGTGCCGAACTCATGACCACGCTCGCCAAGGAACTGGCCGATCTCGTCGGTAAGCTCCGTCGGGAACGGACCTTCACCGACGCGGGTCGTGTAAGCTTTTGTAATACCGAGGATATAGCCGAGCGAGCCCGGCCCCATGCCGGAGCCTGCCGCAGCCTGGCCGGCAACAGTGTTGGACGAGGTCACATAGGGATAGGTGCCGTGGTCGATGTCGAGCAGCGAGCCCTGCGCGCCTTCGAACAGGATGCGCGAGCCCTTGCGGCGCTCCTTGTCGAGAAGCTGCCAGACGCTGTCCATGAACGGCAGAACCTTGTCGGCGATCGAGGTCAGTTCCTCCATGATCGTCTTGTGCTCGACCTCGGCTGCGCCGATGCCGCGACGTATCGCATTGTGATGGGTGAGGATACGCTCGACCTTGCCTTCCAGCGCATCGAGATCTGCGAGATCCATGACGCGGATCGCACGGCGGCCAACCTTGTCTTCATAGGCCGGGCCGATGCCGCGGCGGGTGGTGCCGATCTTCGTGCCGCTGTTGGAGGCCGCATCTTCGCGCATGCCGTCGAGCTCGCGGTGGAGCGACAGGATAAGCGTGGCGTTCTCGGCGATTCGCAGGCTCTCGGGCGTAACGACGACGCCTTGGTCCTTCAGGCGGCCCATTTCGGCGATCAGGGCATGGGGATCGACAACCACGCCGTTGCCGATGACGGCCATCTTGCCCGGACGTACGACGCCCGAAGGCAGGAGCGAAAGCTTGTAGCTTGTGCCGTCGATGACAAGCGTATGACCCGCATTATGGCCGCCCTGGAAACGCACGACGATATCGGCGCGCTCGGAGAGCCAGTCGACAATCTTGCCCTTGCCCTCGTCGCCCCATTGCGAACCTACGACTACAACGTTCGTCATTTTGCTTCCTGCCCTTCGGACGGCGGCCGATCGCTTTTCTCAAACGGATTGGAAAAGACGTCGGCCTTGATACCAATTCTTCTTCTCGATGCCCGCGCCTCAAGGACCCGGAGCACCACAAACGCGCGCATCTATAATGCCTTGGCACGAGGAAAGCGACCTGTTTATGAACACGCTGAGGTTTTTGCGTGACAAACACAGATACCTGCCTGTATTGCCCGCGAGCCGTGTAGTCGCCTGCCTACGGCAATCGGGGGAGATGCCTTGCTGAACAGAGCTTACCTGTACCTCGTCCTTGCAACTCTCTGCTGGGGCGGCAACGCGGTAGCCGGAAAACTCGCGGTCGGCCATATCAGCCCGATGATGCTGACCTTCTGGCGCTGGTTCTTCGCCGTTGTCGTGATCTTTGCGATCTCCATGCCGCAACTGGTGAGAGACTGGCCGATCGCCCGCAAGCACCTGCCGATACTGGCATTTTTCGGAGTGATCGGCTTCACGACCTTCAACGCGACGCTCTACACCGCGCTCAAATACACGACCGCGATCAACGTGACGATCGAGCAGGCGGCAATCCCCATGCTGATCTTCCTGTTCAATTTCACACTGTTTCGCATGCGGGTTTCCTGGGCGCAGATCGGCGGCTTTTCTCTGACCCTGATCGGCGTGGCGCTCACGGCATCGCATGGCGACCTCATGTCGCTCCTGGAACTGGAGCTCAACTTCGGCGACGCGCTGATGATCATCGCTCTGGTCGCCTATGCCGTCTATACGGTTTCGCTGCGCTGGAAGCCGCCGGTTCACTGGCGCACGCTGATGGCGCTACCGGCACTCTTCGCGCTCCTGACCACGATCCCGCTAGTCGGCTGGGAAATATCGAGCGGCAATGCCATCTGGCCGGACACGGCAGGATGGGTGATCGCCGCCTATACCGCCGTCTTTGCCTCACTGGTCGCGCAGACGCTCTATGTCTTCGGTGTCGTCGGCATCGGCGCCAACAGGGCCGGCCTGTTCATCAACCTCATTCCCGTCTTCGGCACGCTTCTATCGGTCGTCATTCTGGGCGAGGATATGCAACTCTTCCACGTCGTCGCCCTCGTCCTGGCGCTCGGCGGCATCGCGATCGCGGAACGGGGAAAGCCGGGCTCGCAGTGAACCCGGCCGTATCAAGCTCGAAAATCCGTGGAGATCAGATCTCGTAGGAGAAGTCAGCGCCGAAAGGCAGCTCGATGTCCCGCGCGTCCTCTTCGCCGATGAAGCTCGGGCGGCCTTCGCCGACCAGAAGTTCACCAAGCGCGGTCTCGACGATCAGCACCCGCTCGATGCGTCCCTCGGCCGAGATGGCGTAAGCGATACGCATCGCATCGGCAGACCATCCGAGACCGATCAGCTGGTCGCGCTTGATGTCGGCGCAGTCGAAGCAGCCCTGCGGAGCGGCCGCCTTCGCATCGCTTTCAGCAAACATGTCAAAGTAGGCATCGACGCCCTGAATCGTCTTGTCGACTTCGGCGCTGACGCCGATAATTTCGCTGCGCTTCTCGGCGGTGAAGCCGATCGACGATGTGGCGGGGGCGAGTTCCGCGACTTCGGAATGTGCGACGGATGCCGCAAGCGCGCGGGCGAAACCGGCTGCACCGGCCGCGTTGGCTTCCTTGCCACTGATGAGGGCCGTGAGGACGACCGCCGAAATGATGAGCTTCTTGATCATTGCACCGTACCCTGTTTGCCGGACGGCTCTTCGGCCATCTCGTTTCGTTATGGCACGACAATAGGCCGACAGGTTTTCAGCGCGCTTAAGCGGAAAGATGCAATTTTATTGAAATCGATTTTTTTCTCGTCTTGGCACAACAGCGACCGATGAAGCTTTGACCGGCCCTATTCGATACGGTCCTCGAACTCGTCGAGAGCCGTCACGGCCGTTGCCGGTCCCTTGCTGTATTTTGCCTTCAGCTTCGCAAGCCGCGCATCGGTGCCACTGCAATAGCGATCGAGAGCCTTGTTGATCTCCGCCGCCCTGGCCTCGTCATAAGCCTCTTCGCCGCGAAAATGATCGCATTGCTGCCGCTCTTCGACGAAGGCAGCAACATCCACCGGCAGGTCGGCGGCAAGAGTGACACCGGCCGACAGGCATAAAGAGAGGGAAACGAAGACTGCGCTCAAGCTACCCATTGTCCTTGGCATTCCCTCACCTCCTCGCCCGAAACGGCTAGTCCTTGTGCTTGTTGCGAATGCGCCGAACGGTCCACCAGATGGCCAGCACGACGACAGGCACCGCCGCACCCGTCAGCGTCTCCGGAGCGATTTCCACCCCGACATTGTGGGCGAGCTTGGCCAGATAACCGACGAGACCGATGAAATAGTATGAGATCGCCGCCACGGACAGGCCTTCGACCGTCTGCTGCAGACGAAGCTGCAGATGCGCGCGCTTGTCCATCGACGCGAGGATCTCGGTGTTGAACTTCTGCAGGTCGACGTCGATCCAGCTGCGCAGCAGGGCCGTGGCGCGGGTCAGCTTGCGCGACAGGTTGACCTGCCGCTCTTCCACCGACTGGCAGGTACGCATGGCCGGCGCCAGACGGCGATTAAGGAAAGCGCCGAGCGTCTCGTTGCCGGGCAGCGCCTTCTCCGCCAGCATGGCGACGCGTTCGAGCACGATGTTGTTGTAGGCGCGGCTGGCGCCGAAGCGATAGAGGCTGAGCGCCGCATTGGCTTCCAGCTCGGCGGCAAGTGCCGTGATCTCCGCCAGCATGCCGTCGGCCTCGCTTCGCGCATGCTGTTTCATCCGCTGCGTCACCGCTGTGAAGCGCTCCTCGATGCGACGGATTTCCGGCGACAGCGTCTGCGCCAGCGGCAGGCCCATCATCGCCAGCGTCCGGTAGGTCTCGATATCAAGGATACGCTGGGCGAGCATGCCGCGCGCCGCATCCGTCATGCCGTGGTCAAGGATCAGGAATTTCGTCAGCCCGTCACCGTCCTGGCGGAAGTCGGTAATGACAGTCGCATTTCCATCGGCAACCATGCTCTGGCAGAGGCTGGTCGGATCGAAATTCTCGATGACAGAAGACACGTCCTCGCTTGCGGGACGGATCTCGATGCGCACGCCGGAGATGAACGGGCCCGGCGCCGCGAAACTCGCGCCGAACGGATTGACGGAAACCTCGCCACCGAAGGCGGCAGGCGCCGGAGCATCCCAGAAATAGGTGGAGAATTCCGTATGTCGCTCCCAGCGCAAGGTACCGCTGCCCCAGGTCATCGTGTGATGGCTCGTGTCGGGCGCCGGGGCCGGAACGCCCTGCCCAAGCGACAGCTCCGCCAGGATGGACTGGTCGGCAGCAAAATTATCCTCGGTCAGGAAGGCTACCTGGAAGATGACGCGCGGCAACGAAAGCAGCGTATAGGGCCGGGAATGGATTTCACCGAGCGCACGCGCCCTGACGTCAGCGACTGGAAACGAAAAGCTGCGTTTCGTCATTCATGGTTCCCCGGCTACGGCCCGATCGCGCGTGATCTGCACTTTATTGTTACCTGCCTATTATCAAATGCGATGAACGGTACGACGCGGCGGTTTGCCGCAGAAGATGCGCGCATGCAGTCCATTCGACAAGCCGCTCGAATGCACCGTCATCGGCAGCAGATCCGGCTGCTTAAACTTTTCATTAAATCTTAAGAGTCATCTATCGGGGCATGACCCGAGTTTCTGCGATGCGTATTGCGTTTTTCATCGCGCTCATGGCTTTGACCGGCTGCGCCAGTGCGCCGAGCCGTATCACCAATGCCTGCGCCATTTTTGACCAGAAGGACGGCCTGTTCAACAACTGGGCCCGAGAGGCGCGTGCCACCGAACGCGAGTATGGCATCCCCGTTTCGATCCTGATGGCGACCATCTATGTGGAATCGAGCTTCCGGGCCAATGCGCGCCCGCCGCGCAAGTGGCTGCTCGGCTTCATCCCGACAAAACGTCCTTCCACCGCCTTTGGCTATGCCCAGGCGCTGGACGGCACCTGGGACACCTATCGTCGCGACACCGGACGCTGGGGGGCGCGCCGCAACGACTTCGGCGACGCGATCAAATTCGTCGGCTGGTATCACTACCAGAGCTACAAGCGGAACGGCATCGCCCGGAACGACGCTTATAACCTCTACCTCGCCTACTATTCCGGCCAGTCCGGCTATGATCGCGGCCAGTTCAGCGGCAGCCTGAGACAGACCGCCAAGAAATCGGCAGCTGTCGCGGCACGCTATGCCGCCCAGTTGCAGAGCTGCGGATACTGATCCGCAGCTCCGAGCGAAAGATCAGTCGGCCTTCTTGGACGGCTGAAATTCGGTCTCGATGATGACGGTAATCTCGTCGCCGATGGACTTGATCTGAGACGCCACACCCCAGTCGCTGCGCTTCAACTTCGCTTCGGCGGAAAACCCGATCTTCGGCGTCTTCTCGCGTGGCTGTTCTGCCATCGAACCATTGAAGGTGACGAGGAGCGTGGCCGGATGCGTCTGCCCGCGGAAGGTCAGTTCGCCCTTCACCTCGCCCCTGTTGCCTTCCGTCACATTGACCGATGTCGAGACGAAGCGGATCTCCTGAGATGCGAGGAAATTTTCGCCCGTGCCGATTTCCTTGTCGAAATCCTCTTCTTCCGGCCGCGGGAAATCCGTCCGAACCGAAAGCGGGTCGATAGTCGCCGTCACCTTGGAAGCCGCCGGATTGTCGGCATCCCAGACCAACTCGACCGACATCTTCGTGAAGCGAGCGGTGTAGTGGGACAGGCCGAGATGGCTGATCTTCCACGTCACGCTCGAATGCGCGGGATCGGAAACATAGGTGCCGGAGGGAGCGGGTTTCACGTCGGCGGCCAGGGCTGCTGTCGCGCAGAGTGTCGCCAGTGTAAAAACGCTGAGAAATTTCATGGAGATGGGTCCTGGGCTTCGAGTCGCAGACCCATTTATTATCGCCTTGCCTCACCTTTGTCGCGGGCAAGGTGGGCACATTGTCGACGTGCCCGGATCAGGCGATATCCGAATGGACGATGCGCGGGCGGCTGGGCTCCCAGGTCTTCACCCCATTGCGGCCGGCGCCCTTGGCGGCATAAAGCGCTTCGTCCGCGCGAGAAACAAGACGCGTCGCCTTGATGACCGGGCCACCACTCGGCAGCGCTGCGACACCAACGCTTGCGGTGACGATGCCGATATGGCTGCCGGAATGCGGGATGTGCAATTCGCGCAGCCGTCGGCAGAAATCCTCGGCAATCGCAAGTGCGGCCTTCTCGTCCGTATCGGGCAGGACCAGCGCCATTTCCTCGCCGCCATAACGCGCTGCGCTATCGGTAGGGTTACGGACAGAGGCGCGAAGGCAGTCGGCCACCGCCTTCAGGCAGCGGTCGCCCGCCCCATGACCATAAGTGTCGTTGAAACGCTTGAAGTAGTCGACATCGACCATCAGCAGCGCCAGCCCGCCTTCTCCGCGGCCAACCCGCTCGATCTCCTGCACCATGACGGCATCGAAGGCGCGACGATTGCGCAGCCCGGTCAGGCCGTCGGTCTCGGCAAGCACGGAAAGCTTGTCGTTCATGTCCTGCAATTTCAGCTCATGCTGCTTGGCCGCGGTAATGTCCGAGCAGATGACGAAGCAGGAGCCTTCCGGCGTCGGCCGCGTGCGCGACTCGATCCAGCGGCCGTCGGACAGCGGAAACTGCACGGTTCCGGCCTCGCGCAGCCGGCTAAGTGCCGCTTCCACCCACTGAGCGACCTGTTCCTGCGGAATGCCGATCAGCTCTCCCCGCGCGATCGAGGCATAAAGGATCGCGGCCGCGGCCGTGCCGGGCACGCGCAGATCGGCCGTCATCGAGAACATCGAGCGATAGCGCTCGTTGCAGAAGACCAGCGTCAGGTCCTTGTCGAACATGACGAGGCCGTCGGAAATGCTGGACAGCGCCTCGGCGGCGCGGCGGTCGCTTTGGGTGAGCGCCACTTCCAGCCGCTTCTTGTCGGTGATGTCGCGATTGTGGGTGATCAGCCCGATGCACTGGCCATCGGCATCGGTGAACGGCGCCTTGAGGGTCGAGAGATAGGCCTTGGTGCCATCGAGATGCGCCAGTTCCTGCTCCTCGACGATCGGGACCGCCGCCCTGTAGGCTTTCTCCTCATCAAGCTTGAATGCGGCGGCGATCTCTGCCGGGTAGAAGTCGAAATCCGTCTTGCCGATCAGCGTGCACACGCCATCGACATGCATCAGTTCGGCCGTCGCCGGATTGGCCATGATGAACCGGCCTTCACGGTCCTTGACGTTGAGCGCGTCCGGCAGGCTGTCGATGACGTGTCGATACATGTGGTTGCGCTGGTCGATCTCGCGGCGGCGCAGTTCGTTGGCGATCGCGAGCGAAGCCATCAGCGAGGCAAGGAAAACGATGGTCATGAACGGCAGGCGGATGTGCAGGCCGGACGAGTTGTCGAGAGAGAGAATGAGTGACGGCACCGAAGAGCTTGCTGCCATGGCAAGCGCGAAGATGACGCTTTCCTTGATGCTAGGCGCTTCTGCAGCCTTGAAACGGTAGCCGATGAGACCAACGGCGGCGGCCACGACAATGCCCGCCAGGCCGATGAGAACGCCGGCGCCGCCGAGATAGATGCGGAAGATGGCCGCCACGAGCGCGGTCACCACCCCGGCCACGGGTCCACCGATGAAGGCAGCCGTGCCGATCATGGTCATGCGCAGATCGATGAAGAAGCCTTCGCTGATCTGGAACGGGATCGACATCACGCCGATCGCGCCCATCCCGAACAGGCAGCCGATTTCCAGACGATGGAAAGCGCCCGGCCGGTCGAAAGCCGCCAGACGGAGGTTAGACCAGAACGAAATCACCAGCGCCACGATCGCCGTGTTCGCCAGCAGGCCTATCCAAAGACTGTTCAACCCATCAACCTCGCGGCCACTCCATAAAGCTGTTTATATCCCAGCCTTAAATCCTGCTCAGATAACGATCAGTTAGCACGACGCCCTCAAGCCGAACGAGCTTTCGGCAGAGTTAACGCTCTCTGATGATCCGGCGATATCGCCCGGAGCTAACCGCCGTAGCCGACGACGCTCTTGATCTCAAGGAAATCGTGAATGCCCCAATCGGCATATTCGCGCCCGTTGCCGGATTGCTTGTAGCCGCCGAACGAGGAAAACAGATCCCAGTCCGGATAATTGAGATAGACCGATCCGGCCCTGAGCCGCGGGGCGATCTTTCTCGCATGCTCCACCTCACCCTGCACATAGGCTGCCAGACCATAAGGCGTGTCGTTGGCGATCTCGACCGCTTCTTCCTCGCTGTCATAGGGCAGGATGGAGAGAACCGGCCCGAAAATCTCCTCCCGCGCGATCGTCATGTCATTGGTGACATTGCCGAATACGGTCGGGCGGATGTAGTAGCCGCGGTTGAGGCTTTCCGGTCGTCCCGGCCCGCCGGTGACGAGCGTTGCGCCTTCGGAAATGCCGGCCTCGATCAGCCGCTGGATCTTGTCGAACTGGACCTGGCTGACGACGGGTCCAAGATCGATGCCCTCGCCTTGCGGGTCACCGGTCACCAGCTTCTCGGCAGCGTCCTTCGCAACCTCCAGCGCCTCGTCGTGACGATCGCGCGGCACCAGCATGCGCGTCGGCGCATCGCAGGACTGGCCGGAATTGCCGAAGCAGCCTGTCACGCCATCGGCGACCGCTTGGGCGAGATCGGCATCGGGCAGGATGATGTTGGGCGACTTGCCGCCGAGTTCCTGTGCCACGCGCTTCACCGTATCGGCCGCCGTCTTGGCGACGATGATGCCCGCCCGTGTCGAGCCGGTGAACGAGACCATGTCGACATCCGGATGACCGGCCATGACCTGGCCGACATCCGGCCCGGTGCCGTTGATCATGTTGAACACGCCCTTCGGCACGTCGGCGGCTTCCATCACCTCGGCGAAGATGATGCCGGAGATCGGCGCGATTTCGGACGGCTTCAGCACCATGGTGCAGCCGGTAGCGATCGCCGGACCGACCTTGCAGGTGATCTGGTTGAGCGGCCAGTTCCACGGCGTGATCAGCGCCACGACGCCGATCGGCTCCTTGACGATCATCGTCGTGCCGCGCTGTTCGGTGAACTTGTAATTTTCCAGCGCCGCGATCGTGGCACTCAGATGCCCGTGACCGGCACCAACCTGGGAATCGCGAGCAAAGGCGATCGGCGCGCCCATTTCCCGGCTGACGGCCTGCGCGATGTCTTCGGCACGCTTCTCATATTCGGCAAGGATGCGCTTTAGGAGCTGCAGACGTTCGGATTGCGTCCATCGGGAAAAAGCCAGGAATGCCGCCTTCGCAGCGGCTACCGCCTTGTCGACATCCGCCTTGGAGCCGACGGCGATCTGCGTGAAGGCCTCCTCGGTCGAAGGGTCGATCACATCGAGCGCCACCGGAACGACAGGCGGCACCCAGGCTCCATCGATGAAGAACTTCAGGTGATTGCTCACTGCGGACCTCCCTGCCGGACAGACGACGACGCACTATCAGATACGGATTTCGGCGGCGCAAGCCGAAACAGGTCATCTTTCGAGACGATCGAGCAGGCGATACCAGCCGACATGCGCTCCGACGCCGACGCGACGGAACCGGTGGAAGGGGATCGGCCGGATCGGCGATAACAGGAACGGCAGGGCGCGCGCTTCGCCAGTCTGAAGGAACTCGGCCAATGGGCCGCCGATCGCCGTCATCATCGCGACTCCCCTGCCCTGGCACCCAGCCAGCATGATCAACCCATCCTCGGGCGCATGGAGGCGCGGCATGTAATCCGGCGTCACGGCAACCCGCCCGAACCAGCGCCGCTCGATCCGGATACCCTCAAGCGCCGGGTAGAGCCGCACCATGGACCGCTCAAGATGCCGCCAGTCGGCTTCGCTCTTCGGCACGCTCATTCTGCCACGGCCACCGAGGACAAAGCGCCCGCCCGGCCCGATACGGTAATAATTCAGGATGCGGCGAGAATCGGACGCCGCCTGCCCGCCGGGCAGGATCGTCTCGAGCAGCGAGGCAGGCAGTTCTGCGGTGGCGATCTGAAACGAATGCAGCGCCACAAGGCTTTCGCGCAATCCCGGGACGAGAGCTTCAGAATAAGCGTTTGTGGCCACGACCACCTTCTTTGCCCGGATCGCCTTTCCCGACGCAGTCGAGAGACGCCATCCACCGCCTTCCCGCCGGATGCCGGAAACCGTCTCTTCCTCTGCAATGAGAGCGCCGGCCTCGGAAGCGATGCGCGCGAGCTCCAGGGTCAGACTGAGCGGATCGACGACGCCTGCCCTCCTGTTCAGCCAGCCGCCGACATAGGCTGTACTGCCCGTCATCCGGCTGATTTCGGCGGCATTAAGAAGGGCTGCATCGGCACCGCGCGCCTGCCATTGGCGATGGCGATCGGCAGCGGAGGCAAGCGCGGTATGGGTATGGCAGGCCTGTATCCAGCCGTTGCGCCGGTTAGGAACATCAAGCGCTCGATCTTCTATCAGTCCGAAGACCGCGTCGGCAGTCCCCGCAGCGAAGGAGATCAGACGCTCCCCCTGCTCTTCCCCGAGCATGCGGACCAGGCTTTCGGGATCATGCTTCAGGCCGGGAATGACCTGTCCGCCGTTGAGACCGGAAGCACCCTGGCCGATCCGTCGTGCCTCAATGACGCGGACGGCGAGGCCACGGCATGCAGCGTGATAGGCGGTCGACAGCCCCTGCAGCCCGCCGCCGACGATCGCGACATCGACAGTCTCGCTGGTTTCAAGCGGCGTGTGTAGCCGGTGTCTGTTTGCCGGCCTCTGCCAGATCGGGTCTGAAAAGGGCAGTTCCAAGGGCTGCGTCCGGCTCAAGATGATGAGCCGAACCTAGCAGCTTCACCGACACCTGCAATCGGCGACTGACAGGCGGCGGATATGCCGTCCATCCACCTCACGCCCCATAGGGCGCAAGGAACATCTTGATCGCTTCGATCTCGTTCGGCCGGATCTCGTGACCGCCCGAATGCCATTCGAGCGTGACGGCATCGCCCTGCTGCTTGTAGTAGTCGGCGAGCTTCAACGTCGCCGGCACGGGGCAGATCGGATCATGCTCGCCTGCGGTGATCAGCACATGGGCAGTTTCTCGGACAGTCCTCTCCGCAGGCGCAAAGGGGATGAGCGGATGCATCAGCACGCCGGCTTCAAACAGGCCGGGCTTTTCAATCATCACGTTGGCGAGAATGTTGGCACCGTTCGAAAAGCCGAGGCCGAGCACGGTGGAAGATTCGTAACGGTCGCGATTGGCCGTCACGAACTCGGCCATCCGCGCGGTGGCGCGCGCAAGGTCGTCGCAGTCATAAACGCCCTCCGCTTTGCGGCGGAAGAACCGCGCCGCGCCATGTTCGGAAACGTCGCCACGGGGCGAAACGACCGTGGCGCCCGGTATCAGACGGCTGCCGAAATCGAAGAACTGGTTCTCGTCGCCGCCTGTGCCGTGAAAGGTGAACAGGATCGGCGATCCGGGCGCACCGGGCCGCGCCCGGTGCAAATAGCTGTCGTAACTCATGGAAATCTCCAAAAGAGAGCAATTCCAGCGAGGAGAGCCTGCATCTGGAATTGCGTAGAAGGAAGGTCGGCAGGGCGGTAAGCCACCTTGCCCCAAATGGGCTTTACGCGATCGGCTCGAGATGTTCTTCGAGCGCCTTGCGAAGGTGCTCGTGCTGCGTCGGCAGCTTCAGCGCCTCGCCGAGATGGGCCGTATCCTCGTCCCGGTCGAAGCCCGGCTCGTTCGTGGCGATTTCGAACAGCACACCGCCCGGCGTGCGGAAATAGATCGCCCAGAAATAGTCGCGGTCGATCACCGGGGTCACCTGATAGCCCGTGTCCATGAGTGCCTTGCGCACTTCGAGCTGCTTCTCGCGGTTGTCGACGGCGAAAGCGATATGATGCACGGAGCCTGCGCCGAGACGGGCGCTGTTGATGTTTGGCATCGTCTCGACATCAATGAAATCCGCGCCATTGCCGCCGGGCATACCGAAGCGGGTAACGCCATCCTTGGCATCGACCTGTTCGTAGCCCATGAACTTCAGCAATTCTGCCGTAGAGCCTTCGTCGCGAAGCCGCATCGAGGCGGAGTGGAAGCCGCGGATCGCTTCCTCAGCACTGACGCCATTACCGGTCCAAGGAGCACGATTGTCATCCTTCACCTCGACCAGCGCAAAACCGTCACCATCCGGACCGGCAAAATGCAGGCGCTTTTCGCCAAAAGCTTCATCGGCCTTCAGGCCATCGGCACCGGCCTTTGTCAGGCGATCGGTCCAGTAGCCGAGCGAACCCTGCGGAACCGAGAAGATCGTGGTGCCGACTTCGCCGGTACCTGGACGGCCCTGAGCGATATGCGGGAACGGGAAGTAGGTCATGACCGAACCGGGCGTGCCGACTTCATCGCCGTAATAGAGATGGTAGACATCCGGCGCGTCGAAATTGACGGTCTTCTTCACCCGGCGCAGGCCGAGCGTGTCGGTGAAGAACCTGTTGTTGGTGGACGCGCTCGCAGCCATCGACGTGACGTGGTGGAGGCCCTTGATCTGGGTAAGCATGTCAAACCCCTTGTCTCTCTGGAGCCGCGCCTGCGGCCCGCTGTTCATGGGGTGATATTTGGGCGATCGAGCCCGGATTGGATAGACGATCACATCCGAACGGATTGTTCGACAAACGTTGACGGAAACCCGCTCACGTTCACCTATTGAACGTTTTCCGGCAGTTGCCAGTCGATCGCATCCTTCCCGATCGACTGTAGATACTCGTTTGTCTTGGAGAAAGGCCGCGAGCCCAGAAAACCGTTATGGGCCGACAGCGGCGACGGATGGGCGGATTTCAGAACAAGATGTCGCTGCTGATCGACGAAAGAAGCTTTCTTCTGGGCATAGGAGCCCCAGAGGATGAAGACGACGCCGTCACATTCGTCATTGACCGTACGGATGACTGCATCGGTGAAGCGCTCCCAACCGCGCCCCTGATGGGCGGCAGCCTTGCCCTCTTCGACCGTCAGCACGCTGTTCAGGAGCAGCACACCCTGTTCGGCCCAATGTTCGAGAAAGCCATGACTTGCCGGCGGGATGCCGAGGTCGGACTGCATTTCCTTGTAGATGTTGACGAGCGATGGCGGTGTGCGCACGCCGGGTTGGACCGAGAAGCACAGCCCGTGCGCCTGGCCGAAGCCGTGATACGGATCCTGCCCGAGGATGACTACCTTCACCTCATCGAGCGGGGTAAGGTCGAGCGCGCGAAAATACTCCGAACCCTTTGGGAAGATTCGCTTTCCCGCCTGCTTTTCTGCAACGAGAAAACGCTTGAGATCGGCCATGTAGGGATCGGAAAACTCGCTCTCCAGAGCGAATTTCCAGCTCTCTTCCAGCTTGACCTCACCTTCCGCCATGTCGTTCTCCTGCTTACTGGAATCTGCCGCCACGCTGGATGACTTCGGTCTTGTAACCATCCGGATCGGTGACAAAGAAGAATTTTGCAAACGGCTTGCCCTTATGGGGCATCTCGACCAGCTTGCCGATGGTCAGCCCGAGATCGGTGAAGCGCTTGTATTCCACCTCGATGTCCTCGACCGTGACAGCCAGATGGCCATAGCCATTGCCGAGATCATAGGCGTCTGTCCGGCCGTCGTTGACGGTCAGTTCCAGCTCGAACCCGGTTTCCGGGTTCGACAGGTAGATCAGCGTAAAGCCGTCGAAGGCCACCCGATCTGCAACCTTCAGGCCGAAGGCCTTGTCGTAGAAATCGACCGACCGCGCCTCTTCGAGGACGCGGATCATCGAATGGACCAGCTTGGCCATGCAAGAACTTCCTTAACTCATCACGTGGTTCGACCGGGAATGCCAGTCCCACGCGGACTTGATGATATCGGCCAGCGTATACTGCGGCTCCCAGCCCAGCACGTCGCGCGCCTTGGTATTGTTGGCGACGAGCGAGGTAGAATCGCCCTCGCGCCGGCCGACATATTCGACCGGGAACGGCTTGCCGGAGACGTCCGAGATCGCTGACAGCAGTTCCTTGACCGTCGTGCCGGTTCCGGTGCCGAGATTGATCTCGACGGTGTCACCGCCGGCGAGCAGATAATCCACGGCGCGGACATGCGCATCGGCAAGGTCGAGAACATGGATATAGTCGCGCACGCAAGTGCCGTCGCGGGTGTCGTAATCGTCACCAAACACCTTGAAGCCCTGGCGGCGACCGAGGGCGGCTTCGATGGCGAGCGGGATCGCATGGGTTTCAGGCGTATGCCATTCGCCGATCCGGCCCTCGAAATCGGCACCGGCGGCATTGAAATAGCGCAGCATGACGGACTTCAGGTCCTTGTACTGCCCGTAATCCTTGAGCGCCTGCTCGATGATGAACTTGGTGCGGCCATAGGGGTTGATCGGCGCCTGCTTGTGGGTTTCGTCCATCGGCACGCGGTCCGGCAGGCCGTAAGTGGCGCAGGTGGAGGAGAAGACGAAGGCCTTCACGCCGGCATCCATCGCCGCCGACATCAGCGTTAGCGCGCCGATGACATTGTTGTCATAGAAGCCGACCGGGTTCTTCACCGATTCACCCACTTCGATCAGCGCCGCGAAATGCAGGACCGCATCCGGCTTGTGCTTGGCGAAGACCTCGTCGAGGCGGGCGCGATCGCGAATATCGCCCTGCTCCAGTTCACCCCAGCGGACGAATTCTGCATGTCCGTTTGAGAGGTTGTCGAATACGATCGGCTCGTAGCCTTTGTCCGCCAGCACCAGGCACGTGTGGGACCCGATATAGCCGGCCCCGCCTACGACAAGCACTTTCTTCTTCGACATCATGTCCTCGAGAATTGTTGAAGTCGGCGGCAATATAGCCGCCGAGGATCAAATGGGAAGGGTGTATGCTGCATATGCGAAGGACGGAATGGTTGTCGCGGTGGATGGCAGCCATCTCCTGAATCTTTACGTGAAGACGCGGGCGTCAAACTTGTCTATCCTGTTCAGGATTTTGCCATAGGCCCTTCATGCGACTCATTTTTCTCTGTCTCGGCTGGCTGTTCGTCGCGCTCGGCGTGATCGGCGCATTCCTGCCCATCCTTCCGACGACCCCGTTCCTTCTGCTCGCCGTTGCCTGCTTCGCCCGCTCCTCACCGAAGCTCGAAGCATGGCTGATGAACCACAAGACATTCGGCCCGCCGCTGCGCGACTGGCGTGAGCGCGGTGCAATCTCGCGCAAGGCAAAGATCATGGCGATCTCGCTGATGGCGGTGAGCTATGTCGGTTTCTGGTTCGGCTCGCACCCGTCCGCATGGCTGGCGCTGCTCGTCGCGGCGCTGATGATCGGCCCGGCCATATTCATGCTGACCAGGCCGAGCGCCTGAGCTTCAAGGATCAGCGATCCCGGGACTGCGGCAGGACGTAAGGAATATGTGCTGCCGGCAGGCGTCCGACGGCGCCTGCGATGCCGTAGACCGTCGAGATGATCTCGTCGTTGACCGTCTCCTGGCAGGCGCCTTCGGCGACCACCCGGCCATGATTGAGCACGATCAGATGGTCGGCGAACTCCGCCGCCAGATTGAGGTCGTGCAGGATGGCGAGAACCATGCCGCCGCCGGCAGCGAAGTCGCGCGCCTCCTCCAGCACCGAAATCTGGTGGCCGAGATCGAGGCTGGCCGTCGGCTCGTCGAGGAACAGCGCCCGCGGAATACCGTCGACGACCGGCTGCGGGACCTGGGCCAACGCACGGGCGAACTGCACCCGCTGCTGCTCGCCGCCGGACATGGAAGGATACGGCCGGCTTTCGAAACCCCGCAACCCAACACGCGCCAGCGCCTTTCGGCCCTCTTCGCTCGGATTGAGCGCACCTTGCGCCACCGCGCCCATGCGGGCGATTTCCAGCGCCGTGAAGGGAAAGGCAAGCTGCGTCGCCTGCGGCAACACAGCCCGGCGCCGGGCCAGATCAACCGGCTGGCAGAGTTCGACGCCGGTGCCGTAATAGGTGACATGCCCGCTATCCGGCTTCATCTCGCCCGACAGCACCTTCATCAGCGTCGACTTGCCGGCGCCATTGGGGCCGATCACCACGGTAAACTGCCCGGGTTTCAGCCCGATGGTGATTTCGTCGATGAGCTTGCGGCCGGAACGGGTAACGGTGACCTTGTCGGCAATGATGACGGCATCGCTCATACTCTGGGTCATGGCAGATCCCGCATGCCGATGCCGTTCTTGCCGATCAGCAGAAACAGGAAAACGGGCGCCCCGAACAGCGCCGTGATGACCCCGATCGGAAGTTCGGCGGGCGCGGCGACAGTGCGCGCCACACTGTCGGCGATCAGCAGAAGCGCGCCTCCGCCGAGAGCCGACCCCGGCAGAAGGAACCGGTGCGACGGGCCCATAGCGAGCCTCAGGAGATGCGGCACCACGATCCCGACAAAGCCGATCGACCCGGCAACAGCCACCGTCGAGCCGCAGGCGGCGGCGACGGCCACGATAACGATCCGCTTCAGCCGCTGAACCGGAATGCCCATGTGAAAGGCCGCCGCATCGCCGAGGACCAGGGCGTCGAGACCGCGGGCAACGAAGGGAATGATGGCAAGCACGACGAAAATGAACGGCAGGATCGACAGCACCCGGCCATAGGTAGCGCCGCCGAGAGAACCGAGGCTCCAGAAGGTGATATCGCGCAGCTGGCGGTCGTCGGCAGTGACGATCAGCAGGCCCATCAATGCGCCGGTGAGCGCACCAATGGCGATGCCGCAGAGGATCAGCGCCGTGGTCGACGTACGACCGTCACGCGTCGCGATCACATAGAGGATCCAGGTGTTCGCGAGACCGCCGAAGAAGGCCATCAGCGGCAGGAACTGTCCGCCGAGCAGCATGGCAAGCGGAGCGAGCACCGTAGCACCGAGCACGATTGCCGCAACGGCAGCAAGCCCCGCGCCGGCAGTGACGCCGACAATGCCGGGATCGGCCAGCGGATTGCGGAACAGGCCCTGCATCATCGCGCCGGACACGGCGAGTCCCGCGCCGACCAGCAGCCCGAGCGCCGTGCGCGGCAGGCGAACCGCTTCGAGGATCACACGCTCCTGCACCGTCAGGCTGTCGCCATTGCCGGTCGCATAGGCCCAGAGGTCACGCAGGCCGACGCCGGTCGGGCCGACATGCAGCGACACGAGACACGCGACGATCAGCAGAAGGACGAGGAGAAAGAGAACCAGGACGCCCTGCGACGTCCGATCCCCCTCGCCCGTCCGCCGGAACGGCATGGCCAGCGCCTTCATCAGTTGATCGCGCCCGGATAGATCTTGGCGGCAAGCGCACGGGCCGCTTCGGGCGTGCGCGGGCCGAAGCCGAGCAGCAGCAGGCCATCCATCGAGACCAGCGCCTTGTCGGCGGCGGCGGGCGTCGTCTGCATCGAAGGCAGCGCGAACATCTGTTCCGGCGTGATGGAATGGTCACCGCGGGACATGGAGAGGATGACGTCCGGTGCCGCTGCAATGACGGCTTCGTCGGAAAGCGGCTTGTAACCGTTGATCGACGGCGCGGCGTTGACGCCGCCGGCCATCTCGATGATCGCGCCTGCCTCGGTATCCGCGCCACCGGCCATCAGGCGGCCGTTGGATACGGAGAGAACGAACAGGACCTTTTTCTTCGCGCCGCCATTCTTCTCGGTAATCTTGGCGACCTCTGAGGCAACTGCCTTCAGGTCGTCCTCGGTCTCGGCGGCCAGCACCTCGGCCTTGTCGGACAGGCCGACCGCGGCACCGACGTCGCGGATCTTCTGGCCGATCTTGTTGGCTTCCGGCGGGGTCGGGACGACCACCATCGGCACTTCGCTGGCCTTCAAAATCTCAAGAACCGGCGGCGGGCCGGAGCCCTCCTCCATCAGGATCAGGTCCGGCTTCTGGCCGAGAATGCCCTCTGCCGAAAGAGCCCGCATGTAGCCGACATCAGGCTTCGAGTTGGCGTCCGCCGGATAGAAGCTCGTGGAATCGCGCGCGACGATACGGTCCTGAGCGCCGAGATCATAAAGGATTTCGGTGATCGTGCCGCCGATCGATACGATGCGCCTCGCCTCGGGATTGCCTTTGTCGGCAGCGGATACGCTGCCGGTTGCGAGGCTTGAGCCGACTAAAATCATCGCGAACAAACGTCCGAGCCTGGAAAAGGAAGCCATTGTGATCCACCCAATCGCGTTGCTGCAGGTCTTCAGACAATGAGACGTTCAACGCCGTAAAATTCAATAACTTGAGTTGACTACGCAAGTTTTTTTGGCTTTTCAAGGGGAGGCCCGACAGATATCTTGACCGGCAAATGAAACTTAAGTGAGGGATGTTTTCATGTATATCGCAATGAACCGTTTTCGCGTCGTTCCGGGCTTCGAGGAGGCCTTCGAAGCCATGTGGCGCGGCCGCCAGGGCCGCCTTGCGGAACTGCCGGGCTATGTCGAATTCCACATGCTGAAGGGTCCGACGGCGGAAGACCATACGCTCTACGCATCCCACACCGTCTGGGAAAGCTTTGATCACTTCAAGGCCTGGACAACCTCGGAACAGTTCCGCGCTGCCCATGCCAATGCCGGCGAGAACCGCGGCAAGGTCGAATATCTCTCCGGCCCGCATTTCGAGGGTTTTGAGGTCATCATCCACGAAGACAAGACCGGCGCCCGTGTCGCCGATGCAGCGTGAACCATGGATGCGATCGCTGAAATCAACCCGGATCGCCGCGAGCGTGCGCATGCAGCACTTGCCGAAAAGCCTGATGGCATCGTGGAGTCCATCGCTGCAGCAGCTGACGTGACCGCCGCCGAGATCCTCGAAATCCTGCCCAAGGGTTCGGCTGTCATCGCGCCGAAGGAAAGCTTCGATGATATCTGGGCCGAGCTCACCAGCTGGGGCGTCGTTCTGTTTCTCGTCCACACGGAAGATGTCGTGGCCGAGATCGACGGCGTTCTGCCCGCCGGCTCCGAAAGCCACGGCTGGTTCAACATCCATGGCGACAGCCCGATCGGCGGTCACATCAAGAAAGACAACTGCGCCTCGGTCACCTTCGTCGACCGCGCTTTCCACGGCCGCCGTTCCTGTTCAGTATGGTTCATGAACGGCAAGGGCGCCCCGATGTTCAAGGTCTTCGTCCGCCGCGACGAAGCGCGCGAGCTGCTGGCCGACCAGCTTGCGAAGTTCGAGGCTCTACGCGCGCACTATCTGTAAACTGGATATGGGCGGCATTCCGATGTCGCCCTTCCTCCTCCGAAAAACCGGTAGTGTCAGATCGCCGGAACCCATTTCCAGAACACGCCCTCCATGCGCTCCGGATAATATTTGAACTCGCATTCGAAGCGCTTTCCGTATGCTTCCGCGGCATCCAGCGCCTCGCTGCTGACCGGGTTCATGCCGGTTCCCGGCGCAAACCAGTCCTCGAGAAGGTCTTCTGGCACGTAGACACCTGCTCTCAGCGGCAACGCCTGCAAGGTCTGATCGAGTTCCTGCGGTGACATCTTCTCTCCCTCCCATAGAAGTGGCCAAGCGCTGCTCTAGCGGTAAAGATGGACGGAAATAGGAAAAGACGGGCGCCTGCTGCAGCACCCGCCTTTCCGGGAAGTCCGGGTTCGGACCGGAAATCGATCTGGCTCAATGATGGGCGACGTGTTCGGGCTTGCCCTTGCGCTTGGTGGAAGCAAAATCTTCCAACTGCTTTTCGCTCATGGATTTCTCCATGCCCTTCGAAGCGCCTTTCAGCTCCCCCTTCTTGATCTCACCGCGCTTCGCGGCCAATGCGGCTCCGGCCGCTTTCTGCTGTGCCTTGGATTTTGCCGGCATCTCTGCCTCCATTTGTGAATGTACAGATCAAACCGGCCAGTGTTGATTTTCGTTCCAATCGACAAGCACGGAACCTCTCTCCCTGCGATGGGTTTTCCTCGCGAGCCCGCAGAAACCTGCGAGCATGAAGGTACTCTCAAGGAGGGAAAGATGAGCGGACCGTCCAAAAAATCGATCGAGAACGACATCGAGCACGAACAGCTCAACACCACCAATCCGGAAGCGCTGAAGGAGGCAGCCAGGCTCGGCAAGGAAGACAATTACCTTGTTAAAACCGACCTGGAAGATGCCGACCAGCGCGAGGATGGCGACCAGCCGGACGGGCGCCCGAGCCCGATGGCGAACGCCGACAATCAGGAACAGTCTTAAGCGTCAGAACCGCCTCGGCGGGAACCTACCATCGCCTCCGACTGTTACCCTGCGCAACTGACATTCGGAGACAATCGATGAATGCCGACGTGAATACAGCGCAGACCCTGATGCCCGAGACGGAAGCCGGCTCTGCCGGCCAGGAACGCCACGCGCATCCTGTCGACGCCATGCCCGACATGGAGGTGATGGCGGCCCCGACGCTTGCGGATGCGGAAGCCGAGGCTTTCGTCTCGCAGGCGCTGGAGGATCTTGTGGCCTGTCACATCCCGTTCCTTCTGGCGGGCACGTTTGCGATTAGCGCCTATACGGGCATTACCCGCCCCACCAAGGATCTCGATATCTTCTGCAAGGCGGGTGATTACGCCCGCATTCTCGCGCATTTCAAGGAGAAGGGTTACGAGATCGAGGTCGAGGACGACCGCTGGCTCGGCAAGGTGAAGAAGGGCCGGCACTTCTTCGACGTGATCTTCGCCGCCTCGAACGGCACGATGCCGATCAGCGACAGCTGGTTCGACAATGCCCGCCAGATAGAGATGAACGGCCACAAGGTGCGCATCATCGCGCCGACCGAGCTCATCTGGTCGAAATGCTTCGTCCAGCTCCGTCATCGCTATGACGGCGGCGACATCGTACACATGATCCTGCGGGCCCATGACCAGATCGATTGGCAACGCCTGCTGAACCATATGGAAGTCCATTGGGAGGTGCTGTTCATCCACCTGATGAACTTCCGCTGGATCTACCCAACAGAGCGCGACAAGGTGCCGGACTGGCTGCTGGACGAACTGCTCGACCGGTTGAAGGCCCAGCGCGAACTGCCCCTTCCGCAGATGAAGATCTGCCGTGGCCGCATGTTCAGCCGCGTCGATTTCGAGATCGACGTCAAGGAATGGGGCTTTGCCGATGTCGGTGGTGAAGGCGATCTGCGCGATGGCGTGGATGAAGCAACACGAGAAGGAGGCCCCGTATGACTAGCGCGGCGGAAAAGAAGGAAGCAAGGGCCGACGCGAAAAAGGCCAATGGCAAGCAAAGGATCGCAGCCATGGGCGACCTGCATGTCAAGGAGCACGGCTCGGCGTCCTATAAGGAACTCTTCACCGAAATTTCCCAAGAAGCCGATATACTGGTCCTGACAGGAGACCTGACGGACCTCGGCAAGCCGGCGGAAGCCGAGCTTCTGGCGGGAGATCTGCGCTCGTGCTCGATCCCGATGGTGGGCGTTCTCGGCAATCACGATTACGAATGCGGCAATGTGGACGAGGTCAGGCAGATCATCAAGGATGCCGGCGTTCACCTGCTCGAAGGTACGGCCATTGAGATAAACGGCATCGGCTTTGCAGGTGTGAAGGGTTTTGCCGGCGGCTTCGGCCGCTACATGCTCGGTTCGTTCGGCGAGCCTGCGATCAAGGCGATGGTCGCCGAAAGCGTCGAGGAGACGATGCGGCTTGAAAACGCGCTTCGACAGGTGCGCTCCGAGCGCGCCATGGTTGTCCTTCACTATGCGCCGATCCAGCAGACCGTCGAAGGTGAGCCGCCGGAAATCTTCCCCTTCCTCGGCTCGTCGCGACTGGCCGAAACGATCGATCGTTTCCCGGTCAAGGCCGTTGTCCACGGCCACGCCCATCGCGGCACCTATGAAGGCAAGACCCCGGGCGGCGCTCCGGTCTATAACGTCGCCTCCCATATCGAGAAGCCGACCGGCAAGCCTTATGCGCTTCTGGAGATGTAAGGCGAAATAACCGCGGCCCGGCATGGAACTACCGAGCCGCTTTTCCGTTTGCCGGTCTCTTTCAATGAGGGACCGGGTCATATGACGGATAGCAATGCCGCCACGGAGTTTCGCGTTTTTCCAAAGACATGGGGAGCAGAATATGTCGCCGTCGGCGAGGTCCGCTTCCGTGTCTGGGCGCCCGGCCAGAAACAGGTGATCCTGCGGCTCGACGGCGAAGACACCGAGATGAGCGAGAGCGGCGACGGCTGGTTCGAGCTTCTGGCAACGGGTGTCCATGCCGGCGCGGAATACAATTTCGTCCTGGCAGACGGCATGGTCGTGCCCGACCCCGCCTCCCGCGCCCAGAAGGGCGACGTCAATGGCCCCTCTCTGGTCATTGATCCGACCAATTACGACTGGCAGGATGGTGACTGGAAAGGCCGGCCATGGGAAGAGACGGTCGTCTACGAAATGCATGTCGGCACATTCACGGCCGAAGGCACGTTCCGCTCGGCGATCGACAAGCTGCGCCATCTCGCCGATCTCGGCATCACCATGATCGAGGTCCTGCCGGTTGCGCAGTTCGGCGGCAAGCGCGGCTGGGGCTATGATGGCGTGCTGCTCTACGCGCCCCATTCCGCCTACGGCGCGCCGGAGGATTTCAAGGCCTTCATCGATGCGGCTCACGGCCTCGGCATGTCGGTCGTCCTCGATATCGTGCTCAACCATTTCGGCCCGGAGGGCAATTACCTGCCAATCCTGGCGCCCGGTTTCTTTCACAAGGAGCGGATGACGCCCTGGGGGGCCGGTATCGCATACGATGTTGATGCCGCGCGGCGCTATATCGCCGAGGTCCCGCTCTACTGGCTGGAGGAATATCATCTCGACGGCCTGCGCTTCGATGCGATCGACCAGATCGAGGACACATCGGAGAAGCATATCCTGATCGAGATCGCCGAACGCATCCGCGCCGAATTCACCGACCGGCCGATCCACCTGACGACCGAGGATTGCCGCAACGTCACCTTCCTCCATCCACGCGACGAGGATGGCTCGGCACCGCTCTTTACCGGCGAATGGAACGACGATTTCCATAACGCCGTGCATGTCTTCGCCACCGGCGAGACCCATGCGTATTATCAGGACTTTGCCAGGGAGCCTGAAAGGCTGGTGGCTCGATGCCTCGCCGAAGGCTTTGCCTATCAAGGCGAAGTATCCCCGCAATCGGGAGAAAAACGCGGCGTCGATTCAAACGGCCAACCACCCGCAGCCTTTGTCGACTTCATCCAGAACCATGACCAGACCGGCAACCGCGCTCTGGGAGAGCGACTGATCTCGCTTGCCGGCGAGACCCGCACCAAGCTGCTCTTCGCGACGTTGCTGCTCTCGCCCCATATCCCGCTGGTCTTCATGGGCGAGGAATATGGCGAGACGAACCCGTTCCTGTTCTTCACCGACTTCCATGGCGACCTTGCCAAGGCCGTGCGCGAGGGCCGGGCGAACGAGTTCAAGGGCCATGCCGGACACGAGGGCGACAAGGTTCCCGACCCCAATGCAAAAAAGACCTTCGAGACATCGAAGCTGGATTGGGACAAGCTCAAATCGCCGCAGGGCCGCGAATGGCTCACCTTGACCCGGGATCTCCTGGAACTGCGCCGGGAGATCGTCGTCCCGATGCTGGCTGATGCACCCGGCGGCACCGGCAAGGTGATCGAGACAGGCAAAGACTTTCTGTCCGTCTCCTGGGACTTCCCGAAAGGCAGACTGGCTGTTGCCCTCAACATTGGTGAGGGCGCTCACCCCGTGCCCTCCATGCCCGGCAAGGCGGTCTTCGCCTATCCCCGCAAGGACCACCCGGAAAAACTGACCGAACTGCCGCCGAACTCGATCCTCGTCAGCTTTGAAAAGGCATGAGCCGCCGCATGATTCCGACCGCAACTTACCGCATCCAGTTTCGCAACGGCATGACCTTCGACCGCGCCGCCGGTCTCGTGCCCTATCTGAAACGCCTGGGGATCAGCCATCTCTATGCCTCGCCGGTCTTTACCGCGACGTCAGGCTCGACCCACGGCTATGACGTCACCGACGCCAACGAGATCGACCCCGAGATCGGCGGGCGCGAAGGCTTCAACCGCATGGTCTACGCCCTGAAGGCGGAAGGCCTCGGCCTCATCCTCGACATCGTGCCGAACCACATGGCCGCCTCGCTGGAAAACCCGTGGTGGCGGGATGTCGTGGAGCATGGCGAAAAGAGCCCCTATGCCCGCCATTTCGACATCGACTGGTCGCGCCGCATGACGCTGCCCTTCCTCGGCGATACGTTCGAGAAGGTGCTCGACGCCGGTGAGATTTCGGTAAAGCGAGATCCGCAAACGGACAAACCGGTTCTTGCCTATTACGAGACTTTTTACCCGCTGAACCCGGATACCTACACCGGGCGCGAAGAGCAGGTTCTTGCGCTGACCGACAAGGCGGCCATCGCCGAGCTTCACCAGCAGCAGTCCTATCGGCTGATGTCCTGGCGGGACGCGCCGCGTGATCTTTCCTACCGGCGTTTCTTCGAGATCACCGGGCTTGCCGGTGTCCGCGTCGAGGACGACAACGTCTTCGATGACACCCATCGTCTGATCCTCGAACTCGTCAACTCCGGCGCCGTCGACGGCCTGCGTGTCGACCATGTCGATGGGCTTGCCGATCCTAAGGCCTATCTAGAGCGGCTGCGTCACGAGGCCGGTCCGGACTGTTACATCACCGTCGAGAAGATCCTTGGCGAGGGCGAGGACATCGCGCCCGACTGGCCGATCTCCGGCACCACCGGCTATGAATTCATAGCCAGCCTCAGCGATGCGCTGGTTGACGGAGCAAAGCTGAAGGACCTGCAGGCCGCCTATACGGCCGCGACCGGTGCCGCGCCGGACATGGAAAAGGAACTGCGCTCGGCCAAATTGCTGATGGCGGACAATAACTTCGCGGGAGAAGTTTCTACGCTCGTAAAACTCGCTGAATCGATCTGTGAAGAGCTGCCCAACGCCGCCGCCCTGTCCACCGATACGATCCGGGCGGGCCTGCGCGAACTGCTCGTCGCCTTTCCGGTCTACCGCACCTATGGCACCCGCGAGGGCATGCCGCCGGAAGGCCGGCAGATGCTGGAGAAGGTGATCGCCCATGTGAGGCGGGCCCAACCCGTGGCCGATCTTTCCGCCCTGCCCGTTCTCGCCACCATCCTCAACGGCGATGTCCCAGACGCCATGTCCGGCCGCGCCGCGACTTTCCGTACCCGCTTCCAGCAGCTGACCGGTCCGCTGATGGCGAAATCGGTCGAGGACACGCTGTTCTTCCGCCACCATATGCTGCTCGCCCTGAACGAGGTCGGCGCCGAGCCTCTGCCGCGTGACTTCTCGCTTGATCGCTTCCACCAGCAGATGAAGGACCGGCAGCGGCTTCAGCCGGAAGCCCTGTCCGGCACATCGACCCACGATACCAAGCGCGGCGAGGATGCCCGCGCCCGGCTCTATGCCTTGAGCGAGGCACCGCAGGTCTGGGCCGACGCGGTGGCGCGCTGGCGCCGGATGAACGCCTCCGCCGTCACACGACTGAATGATGGCCCTGCTCCCGAACCCTCCGTCGAATGGATGCTCTACCAGGCGCTTGCCGGCGTCTGGTCATCGGAGCTCATGTCAGACGACAGCGATGGGCTGCAGAAACTTGAGGAACGCTTCCAGGCCTATGTCGAGAAAGCGCTGCGCGAGGCAAAGCTCAGGACCAACTGGAGTGACGGAAACGCGGCCTACGAGACTGCTGTGCGTGACTATGTCGGGCAGATGCTGTCGCCGGACAACCAGGACTTCCTCGGCGATTTCGTTGCCACCATCCGCCCCGTCCTGCGCGCCGGCCACGTCAATAGCCTGAGCCAGACGCTGATCAAGCTCATGGCACCGGGCGTTCCCGATATCTATCAGGGAAGTGAAGCCAAGGACCTGTCTCTCGTCGATCCGGACAACCGCCGGGAGCCGGACTTCAAGATGCTGCAACGACAGCTTTCGGAGAATGAGGCCCTTTCGTCTTCCGAAGAGGGTGAATGGCAGAATGGCTGGTTGAAGCAGAACGTGACGGCACGCCTGCTGCACCTGCGCACACGGCTCCCCGATCTCTTCCGCACCGGCGAATACCTGCCTCTCGAGGTCTCCGGCAAGCGCCAGGACAACATCATCGCCTTTGCGCGGCATGACCAGCAGCATGCCGTTCTCGTCATCGCGCCGCGGCGGGTGCTCGAAGCGCTGCACGATACGTCACGCACCCGTCCCAGTGAATGGACGGAAACCCAGATCGCCCTGCCGCAGCCTTTGTCCGGAAGGCGTTACCGGGATCTTTTCTCAGGTAAAAGCTTCGATCTGCGTGACCATACCGCCGTCAACTGGCTGTTTGCCGACCATCCCTTCTCGGTTCTGGTCGCGGAATAGCTCGGATCAGAAATCTTCGGGCAAAAGAAAACCGCCGGGCCTTAAGGCCTGGCGGTTTGCGTATGTGGCGCATCTTATCGTTTGGATCAGCGCAGGCCGAAAAACGACAGAATGGCGAGGACGATGACAACGGCTCCGACGAGCCAGACGATGCTGTTCATTTTAGCTCTCCTGAAAATTTAAGTATTGAGCGGGCTGGGGCTCAGGCAAATCCGACAAGGTTGAGAACCGCGATAACGATCACGACCGCTCCAACCAACCAAATGATGCTGTTCATTTTAGTGCTCCTTTTGATGTCGAAAAATTGAACGGCTGCAAGTGTAAAAGGTTCCAATCGATCACGTTTCGGACCTCAAGTTTTTCGCAGCGCAACCAACTCGAAAGAGCCGGGATTCCGGGCCTTTTCACCCAACGAACAATGACCGCCGCACAGACCTTTGCCCCGCGTCGACCGACGATTTCTGTAGACCAGCTTTTTACGAAAAAGGTTCAGGCGCCCGGCGTCGAAAGACCGTCGCCACGCCGTAACTGTTTAAGCTGGCCAACGATGCGCAGCGAGCTCGAAGCGCGGGCAGCGGAAGAGTCGGAACTGCTGGCCAGAATGCGCAGCTATCTTCCGCCTCGTCGATGGAAATCGTTCCGCGCGCGGCGAGCCCATCGATAAGCAGCATCATGGCGCCTTCCAGCGCCAGGGAGCGTCGCCGCGCTTCATTATCCATTTCATTCAGGTCAGGCATTCCAATTCCTCGCTTTAGCTTGGAATGGTTTGCACCTTAAAATGTTCCTGAATGGAAAGTGCTATCGGCAAACGAATCGCTGCGAGGAGGATCGCCTGGAGATCGGCTAGGTCCCCCGGTCCAGCCTGCCCTGCTCGGCCTTGTAGAAGTACTGGCTCGCCACCAACCACCCCTTGAGCGGCCGCAGGGGAAGGATGCAGGTTAAAAGCAGGAAAGGCAGCGAGATCAGAAGATGGATCCAGAACGGCGGCTGGAATGCCACCTCGATCCAGACCGCCAGCGCCACGCTGGGCACGCAGGCAAAGCACAGCACGAAGAAGGCAGGCCCGTCAGCGGGATCCGCGAAACCGTAATCCAGGCCGCAGACCTCGCAATTGGGCCGCAGCTGCAGGAAGCCGCTGAACAGATGTCCCTGGCCGCAGCGGGGGCAGTGACCGCGTATCCCCGTGCTGTAAGGCGAAAGCGGCGGCCATTGTGTATCCTGCGCCATGGGATTCAACCTTTCCGAGAATGAGATCTTTCAAATCTCGTACTCCCGATACTTGGCTTCCATCAAGGCTTTCCGGGCCGGCGCGTCAATCTGCCCCGGTCTGGCGCGCAAGCGATCCCGCGTGCAACTCAGTCCCAGATCGGCTCGGGGATCTTGTGGCGCTCGACGAGCTTCAGGCTCCGGTCAGGCTGGATTATGTAGGTTTCGCTGACGCGCTCGCCCCACTGGTTGCGGAACTCGTGCGGCACGGTGCTGCCGATCGGCGCCTTCATCAGGCGGCTGCGCGGCTGGCCGCCATAGGTGATGCTGCCGGGGATAGGCTCCAGGCCGGCGCTGTTGACCGAATAGGTCGTGCACCCGGCAAGGGCAAGTGCGGCGGCAGCGAGAACAATGGTCGATTTCATGTTCGTGTCCTCCAATCGGACGTTGGCACCGGCGCGATGGATCTGCCGGATAACCTCCAGACGGAAATAGGGCCATGCGGATAATTCCGCTACCCTTCCGGCAAAGATCCGTTACACCTGTGACCTCAGACAGTTGAGCCTAGGAAATACCCGTGAGCAGACCCGTTGCCGGCATGTCGATTGCCGAAATGTCGATGTTGATCCATTCGGGCATCATGAGCCCGGTCGAAATTGCAGAATCCGTCTTCGACGCCATCGCCCGCCATCCCGACAAGGCGATCTTTACCGCCCTGACGAAGGACCGGGCACTCACCGAGGCAAAGGCCGCCGCAAAACGCGTTGCGGAAAACCGCTCCCTTGGCTGGCTGGATGGTGTACCGGTCGCCTGGAAGGACCTGTATGACATCGAGGACATGCCGACACCGGCCGGCTCCGACATTCTCAGAAACGCTACCCCGGCAAAGCGTGACGCGGGCGTGGTGGATCTTCTACGCCAGGCCGGCATGGTCGCGATCGGCCGCACCAACATGAGCGAATTCGCCTTTTCCGGCATCGGCATCAATCCCCATTACGGCACGCCGCACAATCCGCGCAGCACCGATGTGCCGCGCGTACCGGGCGGCTCCTCCTCCGGCTCCGCGGTGGCGGTGGCGGCAGGCCTCGTGCCTGTGGCGATCGGCACCGATACCGGCGGATCGGTGCGCATCCCGGCGGCGCTGAACGGCATCGTCGGCTACAAGGCAAGCAGCGGTCGCTACACGACGGACGGCGTCTTCCCGCTGGCCACCAGCCTCGACACGCTCGGCCCGCTCTGCCGCAGCGTGCAGGATGCGATATGGGTCGATGCCGCCATGCGCGGCGCCACGCGGCCCGACGTCATGCGCAGCCCCGCCCCCGAGGGCGCGATCGAAATCGTCGTCCCGGAAAACGCCGTCTTCGACGGCGCCGAGCCCGGCGTCGTGAAAGCCTTCGAAGCTGCCATCGCGCGTCTCGAAAAGACAGGCGCGAAGATCGTCCGCCTGCGCATCCCGGCCTTCGAGGCCATCACCGACCTGGTGAAGAGCCGCGGCGCGCTGGTGACGGCGGAAGCCTTCGCCCTGCACCGCGAGCGCCTGTCGGGCCCGCAGGCCGACGGCATCGACCCGCGCGTCGTCGCCCGCATCCGTCTTGGCGGCAATATCGCCATGGCCGACTATATCGAGATCCTCAACACCCGCCGCCGCCTCACGAAGGAGACCGAAGCCCTCCTCGCCGGCCGCCTCGTCGCCATGCCCACCGTCGCCCATGTGGCGCCCGCCATCGAACCGCTCCTCCAGGACGACGACCTGTTCTTCGCCACGAACGGCAAGACCCTCCGCAACACCGGCTTCGGCAACTTCTTGGGCTGGTGCGGGGTGTCGATCCCTTGTGGTACCGGGGATGCGGGGATGCCGGTTGGGTTGCTGCTGTCGGGTGCGGCGGGAGAGGATGATAAGGTGCTGGGGGCAGCACTGCGGTGGGAAGAGACTGTGCGGGGTTAATTTCCGGATGAGCAGCACAAAGGATATCGAGATACAGATGCCTGCCAAGCGATGTATCTCTTAACTTTTTTGAAAATAAAAAAGCATCCAGGACTCCCCATCTCTCGACTCTTTGTTGAGGCCATGCAGTAATTTAAGGCCTATCTCTGGGAGAGGCCACATGTCCCGCTGCATGTTTATTGCGTTGCTGCTTGTCTGTTCAGTTACTCCTGCTGCAGCGCAGCAGGCTATTCCTTGGAAGTCCTCTGGCGATTGGGACATCCTCATGGATCAAACCATGGGGAACGCCTGTTACGTAACTGCCGCGTACGAGGATGGGACAGTTATTCGACTGGGCTTCAATTTTTTGGAGAACGAGAGAACTATGTACCTTGCAATTGGCAATGCGAAATGGAAGTCCTTAGAAGATAGCAAAGACTACGAAATCAGCGTCACATTCGATAACCGAACGCCTTGGAAGGCGGCAGCTGTAGGCTCCGATTTCGCATCAGCAAAATGGCTTTTCATTAATGGGCTAAAGGGTAGTTTCGCTAACGAGTTTGCTCGCAAGCATAGCGTGAGGGTGCACTATAATGGCCGGGAGATTGTAAACCTTCGCCTGAAGGGGTCATCGAAAGCGATTGACGAGATGATTGCTTGCCAGACTACCGTAAATGAAGTGACGTCGGGCAAACCTCAACAGCCGACGACGCCCGCCCCATCTCCGCAGGATCCGTTCAGTGCGGCGCCGAATACACGCAACGCTTCGGATCCCTTCGACATGTGACGATTAGGGCTTTCGCATTTAAAGCTCAACTAGTCTCGCCAAACTGTTCTGATCGTTCAGCGGAAGTTCGCTATACGGCTTAACAGAAACCTAGGGCCCTAGACGCCACCCGATTAGGCTCATCAAAGCGTTTCGTCGAACTCAGAAGCTATAAGAAAAATGGTAGCGGGGGGCGGAATTGAACCGCCGACCTCAGGGTTATGAATCCTGCGCTCTCACCAACTGAGCTACCCAGCCACACCGGTTAGGACGACCGTTAAATCGTCCCGCCGTTTTGATGTGCGGCTTATAAGACCCGTGTCACCGAAGTGTCAAGCAGGCTTTCCGCAAAAATCCGGGAAGACGAAAATCCTTGTGATTTCCGGCCTATCCCCACCGCAGCAAAGTCCGCCCTTCAGGCCGCAACCGGCTGGGCGAGCAATTCCTTCAGCGAGGCTTCCGCTTCCGCCGCCCGTTCCGAACGCTCGATAAAGCCGCCGCCGTAGACGCGTGCGTCCGGTCCCGGTGCGGAATAGAGCACGCAGGCCTGGCCGGGGGCTACGCCTGCTTCGCCGATCGCGAGATCGACATAGACGCCGAGTTCATCGACATTCAGCGTCGCCGGTGTCGGCGGGCGGGTGGAGCGCACCTTGGCGAAGCAGGGGAACCCTGCCTCTGCATCGGCCTCCAGCGACGAATCGCCGATCCAGTTCATGTCGCGCAGATAGACGCGGTGAGTATCGAGCGCTTCCTTCGGACCGACGATGACCCGGCGCGAGCGTGCATCGAGATAGACTACGTAGAGCGGCTCGCCGGTCGCGACGCCGAGGCCCTTCCGCTGGCCGATCGTGTAATGCACGATGCCTTCGTGGCGGCCGAGCACGCGCCCGTCCATATGCACGATATTGCCGGCGAGAGCCGCGTTCGGCTTCACTTTGCTGATGATGTCGGCATACTTGCCGGCCGGCACGAAACAGATGTCCTGGCTATCGGCCTTTTTGGCGACGACAAGACCCATTTCTTCCGCCAGATCGCGCACCTGCGCCTTCGACATGCCGCCGAGCGGGAAGCGCAAATAGTCGATCTGCTCCTGGGTCGTGGCGAACAGGAACCAGCTCTGGTCGCGGTCGCTGTCGATCGGGCGATAGAGCGCGCGACGGTTCGGATTGTCCGCGGTCGGGTTGGCGGCCGAGCGGATGTAGTGGCCGGTCGCCAGCGCATCAGCGCCGAGTTCCTTGGCGGTCGCGAGCAGATCGGCGAACTTGACCGTCTGGTTGCAGGCCACGCAGGGAACCGGCGTCTCCCCCATCGCATAGGCTTCGGCAAACGGATTGATCACCGTCTCGCGAAAACGCTTTTCGTAATCGAGCACGTAATGCGGAATGCCGAGCGTTTCGGAAACCCTGCGCGCATCGTCGATATCCTGGCCGGCGCAGCAGGAGCCAGCACGGTGGACGGCGGCGCCATGGTCGTAGAGCTGCAGCGTGATGCCCAGCACGTCATAGCCCTGGCGCTTCAGAAGCCCCGCCACGACGGAGGAATCCACGCCGCCCGACATGGCGACGACAACGCGCGTGTCTTCCGGCCTCTTGTCAAAATCCAGCGTATTCACGGGTTACTCTTTCGCTTTTCACCCGGCGCTATGCTTCAGGCATGGCTCCGGCAAACGGAATGGCAGGCAGGCGGGATCGGCCGCCTGAGAGCTCGGTTATCGCCGGATATAGAAAGGAATGACGGCCAGCGCAAGATATCGCCGATGCAGGGATACGGCCAACTGAAGACGCCGGCGGCGGCAGATCTCCCCGCCGCCGCCGGCATTGTCCCGATTTACCGTAGAGGCAGACGCCCGCTAGGCCGCCCGTCCGTAGGAATGAGCCTGCGATGCGTAAGCGCCCTGGCGACCACCCAGCGTGAAGCGGCTGATCAGCGTAGAGAGCTTGGTAGTCTCTTCGGTAAGCAGGGAGACGGCGGCGCTGGTCTCTTCCACCATCGCGGCGTTCTGCTGCGTCGCCTTGTCCATCTGGCCGACCGCCGAGTTGACCTCTCCGAGCACGCTTGACTGTTCCCTCGTCGTGCTGGCGATCATCTCCATGTGGCGGTTGACGTCGACGATATAACCCTCGATCGCCTTCAGGGCATCGCCCGTCTCGCGCACCAGGCCGACGCCGTTTTCCACCTCGACGCCGGAAAGACGGATCAGTTCCTTGATCTGGCCGGCCGCATCGGCAGAGCGCTGGGCGAGATCGCGGACTTCCTGGGCAACGACGGCAAAGCCCTTGCCGGCTTCGCCGGCACGCGCCGCCTCCACACCGGCGTTGAGCGCCAGCAGGTTAGTCTGGAAGGCGATCTGGTCGATCACGCCGATAATGGTGGAGACCTGGGCGGACGAGCCCTCTATCTTGCTCATCGCATCGACCGCGCTTGCCACGATGGTGGCCGAGTTGACCGTGCTGCTCGCGGCATCGGCCGCGACGCCGCGCGCGTCCTGGGTGCGCTTTGATGCATCATGAATGTTGCCGGTGACGGTACCGAGCGACGCCGCCGTTTCTTCCAGCGTTGCCGCCTGCTGCTCGGTCCGCCGGGCGAGATCATTGGCGCTGCGGCTGAGCTCCTTGCTGCTGTCGTCGATGACAGTGACGGATTCGGCGACCGCATTCAGCGTATCGCGCAGCTGCCTGACGGCAGCGTTGAGATCATGGCGCAACGCCTCGAACTCTTCCGAGAACGGTTCGTCCAATTGTACGGTAAGGTCGCCATTGGCAAGCTGACGAAGGCCGCGACCGAGGCCGTCGGTCGCCTGGCGCAGACGCTGCTGTGCTGCGATTTCCGCCTCGCTGCGGGCACGCTGGCGATCGGCATCCATGCGCTGATCGGCTTCGCGGGCCTGTTTCGACATCTCGTCGGTCGCCTGCTGTGCGGCCTGTGCCTTGTCTGTCGCCGACTGGGCGGAAACCAGCGTATCCGTCAACGCCTTGATCAGGGCGAGCAGAACGCCGGCCTGGCCGATGACGATGACGATGATGGCATGCAGCACGACCCGCATGGAGCTGGACTGGCCGGGGAAGACGGCCGCCGAGGCGAAGAGGAACAGCAGGAGGTGATGGACGATGACGAAGCTTGCATAGGCGAAGATGGCGCGACGATCGACCCAGACCGCGCACATGGCGAGGCTGGCGAAGAAATACATATGGACGTCGATCTGCAGCGGCGAGCCGGAGAACAGGAAGACCAGAATGCCGACCTGCGCTGCATGCGCCATCGAGGTCACGACGCGGGTGGTCGCGCCGGTCCGGTCATTGAGCCACAGCAGCGTTCCCATTCCGCCGATGACAACCGCCGCGACCATCGCGCTGATATCCATGCCATCGGGCAGATAGAAGTTGCGGGCGATGATGAGCGCGACATTGATCCACAGGAGTGTAACAATCCCCATCGAAGCCTTCTGACGAATGGTCTCCAGCGCGTTCATTAAAAAATCTCCTGCGAGCAAATGGATTTGAGATTGGCGTTGAGGACGAAGATAGCACCGGCGCGCCTCAACTGAGCGGGAAAGGAAGGTGCGTCGGACTGAGCAATGGCGATCCACGGCAGGCTACCGCCCGCCACATAGCTGCCATCCGCCTTGCCGATGATCGAAAGGACGGTCTGCTCGGATGCGAACGGCTGCGCGACGACGAGAAAGAACGATCCGCGCGGGCTCAGCCACATCCACGTCAGAAGTGAGATGAAGATGACGACGCTCGCGACAATAATCTTTCCGTCGCTTAAGCGAGATGAGCGTATCGCCATGAAAGTTGAACCAGTTTCGATCAACAGTAAAATAGACACGAATGGTTTACGCAGCCTTACACTAACCTATTGATCGTTAAATGTAATCATCACTCGGATTAAGGCGAAGGTTTTACAGATAGCGACCTGAAGTTCATCTATCCGTTACGTTGCGATATTCGTTTATTCTTGCAATCGTCGCGCGAAATCCGCCATCAAGGCGTTTAATGAGCTTGAACAATAGCGGGTTCCGCGATCGTCGCCATGGCGTTATCCTGAACGTTGTTCTAACGCATGCCGCAGAGAGAATGACGGAGCAGAATATTGAGTGTCGCCTTCACCAAGGAAGAAAGCGCTGAAACGGCCGCCGAAACCATGCTGCCGGACCGTCCGATCTCTCAGCATCCGAATCTCGTGACCGAAAACGGGCTGAAGGCGCTTGAGAGCCAGATGGAGGAAGCACGCGCAGCTTACACGGCCGCCCAGGCGATCGAGGATGTCAACGAGAAGCGACAGCAATCGGCCGGCCCGCTGCGGGACATGCGCTATCTCTCCGAGAGGCTGCGCACGGCCCAGCTGGTCCCTGCCCCGACCTCGACCGGCGTCGTCGCCTTCGGCAGCACCGTCACCTTCGAACGCGGCGATGGCCGCATACAGACCTATCGCATTGTCGGCGAGGACGAGGCCGATCCCAAGGCCGGGTCGATCTCCTATGTCGCACCGGTCGCACGCGTGCTGATGGGCAAGGCAGTCGGCGACGTGATGACTTTCGGCGACCAGGAGTTTGAGATTACCGCAATCGCCTGACCGTTGGTCAGGATTGCAGGGAAGCGTGGGAGGCGGCGCCCAGAACCGCAGCGCCACTGCCGTCGAGATGCCGATCTGTCCTCACCTTCGGCAGCGCGTTCGGGTATTCCAGCTGGATGAATTCGACCAGCTTCTCTCGCATCTCGCAACGCATGTCGAAGGTCTTGGGTGCGTTGTTCGCAGAGACGAGAATACGGATCTCCATGACGCTTTCGCGGAAATCGGTGACCTGCACGTTGACAACGCGCCTGTCCCATATCTTCGAGGCGGCGGCGATCTCCTCCACTTTCTTGCGGATTACCGAGACCGGGATCGTGTAGTCGAGATAGATCATCACCGTTCCGATGAGGGCCGAGCCTTCGCGGGTCCAGTTCTGGAACGGGTTCTCGATGAAATAGGACAGAGGCAGGATCATCCGCCGCCAGTCCCACAATTTTACCACGACATATGTGGAGGTGATCTCCTCGACATTACCCCACTCCCCTTCCACAATCAGCGCATCGTCGATGCGGATCGGCTGGGTGATGGCGAGCTGGATGCCGGCGAAGATGTTCTTCAGCATCGGCTGCAGCGCGAGACCGAGCACGATACCGGCGACACCGGCGGAAGCGAGTACGCTCACACCATACTGCTGGACGGCCGGAAAGGTCATCAGCATGGCGGCGATGGTGAGCACGACGATCATCGCGCCGGCGATGCGCTCGGCAATGCGTGATTGCGTCACGTGGGCGCGTGCCAGCAGATTGTCCTCCGCATCCAGCTTGAAGCGGCGCAGGTAGACGGTCATCCAGATATGCAGCGCAGCCTTTGCCGACCAGCCGAGAACCAGAATGAACGCGATCAGCAGGACATGGCGGATGATTTCCGCAGGCCGGGCCGCAAGCGGCGCGATCGTGGCGGCAACCGACAGGGTGAAGGTCAGTATCGCAACCCGCAACGGGCGACGTCCGCGCGACACCACCGAGCGCCAGAACAGATCCTTGTTCTCCACCAGGCGGGTAAAGATGCGAAACGTCAGACGGTGAACTGCCAGCCCGATCAGAATGGCGGCGACGAGAAGACCGATGCTGACGATCCAGTTCGGCAGCCAGTCCGTATATTGACGAAACTCTGCAATGAAATTGTTCATTCCATTCCAGCTAGGGTGCAATGCAGCATGGAAAAGAGCGGCCGCAAAAATATCATCTTTCTCCGCCTTTATGTCTCAATTGGGGTGAGGAGAATTTGATGAATGATCGCAGTGTGACCTTGGACCTGACGCGTTTCGTCGACGCTCAGGCCTCGATCTATAATCAGGTCATTGCGGAACTGCGCGACGGACAAAAGCGCAGTCACTGGATGTGGTATATCTTCCCGCAGCTCGACGGTCTGGGCAGGTCGGACATGTCACAGCGTTTTGCCATCCGTTCCCGTGAGGAGGCCATCGCCTATCTTGCCCATCCGCTTCTGGGTTTCAGGCTTGCCGAATGCACCACCGCCATGCTCGCCCATGAGGGCCGCGGTGCCGACGAAATTCTCGGCTCGGTCGACGATATGAAGTTTCGCAGTTCGATGACGCTGTTTCATCTGGTCAGCGAAAAGGGCTCGCCTTTCGAGCGAGCCCTTGAGATTTTTTACCGTGGGGAGCACGACGATGTCACCGTCGGGCTCCTGAAGGTCTAGGCCGCAAGCCTTACGCGGCGGACTGGATCGCCGAGAGCTTCCAGTCATTGGCCGGCTTGCGCACGAAGGTCCAGACCTCGACGGCTTCCGTCTCATGGTTTGGATCGCCTTCAACGACATCGCCGCTGTTGCGGTCCCGCAGGAAGTCGATCGAGGAATAACGCAGCGCGACGGTCGCGTATTCCTGGCCGTTTTCGCGCCATGCCTCGGACAGGTCGCCCTGCAGCAGCTTGACGTCCTTGACCTCGTTCTTAACGCCATTGGTGGCGTTTTCACCGAGTTCTTCGGCAAGGTAGGACATGGCTTCCGGCGTCGTGAGGCTGCGCAGCTTGGCATAGTCCTCGTCGGCATAAGCGCCCTGAACGTCGGTCAGCAGCTTTTCGAACTGGCTGAGGTCACGGTTGGTGATGCCGATCTCGTCGGTATCCGAACCGGCCTGACGCGGCGCATCGTCATAGCCCGCGCCTGCAGCGGCACCTGCGCCCATCGAGCCGATCTTCGGGATCTGGAAGCCGCCCTGATTCTGCTGCGGCGCCTGATAGGCGTGGTTGTTCTGCTGGTCATCGCGGTTGTTGCCCGCGCCGAAGCCGTTACGGCCGCCGGCGGGACCCGCCGTTTGCTGCTGGCGACGCGCGAAGAAGCGGAATGCCAGCATGGCAAGACCACCGATCAGCAGGATCTGCAGAAGCATGCCCATAAAGCCTGCCATGCCGCCAAAGCCGTTACCCATCAGCATGCCGAACAGGCCGCCAAGGGCGAGACCGCCGAGGAGACCACCAAACATGCCGCCGAACATTCCGGGGCGCTGCTGGGCTGCCTGCTGGCCGGCGCCTGTGGCCGGACGGGTGGCGTTCTGCTGGGTATTGGGCGTCATCGAACGCTGGATGCCGTTGGCGGCGCCCGGTGCCGTGTTTGTTGTCGGAGGAGCGGAGAATGTGCGGGTGCCGCGGCTGCCGAAGCTAGAACCGCCGCCTGCGCGACGCGCTTCCGCAAAATCGACGGCTGTTAGCGAAACTGCCATTCCGATCGCTGCGATCGCGAAGAGTTTCTGGAAACGCCGAAGCTTGGATAACATCAATATCTCCTGTGGCCGCCCTATGCGGTCTCTGCACTCATATGGGGAAGAGCGGAAGGGAATTTTAGATCCTCCTCCAATTTTTCCCGCTCTAGTAGCTACATAAGTTCATCGCGGGAGCCAATCGGCAAAAACACAACCAAAAGATGTTTCGCAACATCATCCGATCACATAACCGCGAGCGAAACGGAAAAAGGCCCGACGCTGACGCACCGAGCCTTTTCCAGTCACCCCTGGGAGGATTTTTGCTTTTATTTATCCGAGCGTCGCCGCCCGCAAGCCTTAGTCGACGTTGAACACCAGCGGGCGGGCCTGGCGGATTGCCGGGTTTGCCGTCAGCTTGTCGAGAACTTCCTGCGACACCGGCCCATCGACGTAAAGCAGAGCGATGGCATCCCCGCCGTCCTTCTCGCGGCCGAGCTGGAAGTTCGCGATGTTGACCTTGGCGTCACCGAGCGTCGTGCCCATGAAGCCGATCATGCCGGGAACGTCGGTGTTGGAGATGTAGACCATGTTGGCGCCGACATCGGCGTCCATGTTGATGCCCTTGATCTGGATGAAGCGTGGCTTGCCGTCGGAAAAGACGGTACCGGCAACCGAGCGGCTCTGCTTCTCGGTCGTGACCGTCAGCTTGATGTAGCCGTCGTAGACGCCGGTCTTGTCGCGCTTGACCTCGGAGAGCACGATGCCCTTTTCCTTGATCATGATCGGCGCCGAGACCATGTTGACATCGGCCACCTGGTTGCGGATCAGGCCGGCGAGCAGCGCCGACGTCAGCGCCTTGGTGTTCATGTTGGCGGTCGCACCGTCGAACAGGATCTCGATTTCCTTGATCGGATCATCCGAAACCTGGCCGACGAATGCGCCGAGAACGTCAGCGAGACGGATGAACGGCTTCAGAATCGGCGCTTCTTCGGCGGTGATCGACGGCATGTTGATGGCGTTCGAGACTGCACCCTTGACGAGGTAATCCGACATCTGTTCGGCAACCTGCAGGGCAACGTTTTCCTGGGCTTCCGTGGTGGAAGCGCCGAGATGCGGCGTGCAGACGACATTGTCGAGGCCGAAGAGCGGGCTTTCGGTGGCAGGCTCAACCTCGAACACGTCGAAGCCGGCACCAGCGACGTGGCCGGACTTGATCGCTTCGGCAAGTGCGGCCTCATCGACCAGACCGCCGCGGGCACAGTTGATGATGCGCACGCCCTTCTTGGTCTTGGCGAGATTTTCGGCGCCGAGGATGCCGCGCGTCTTGTCGGTCATCGGCACGTGCAGCGTGATGAAGTCGGCACGCGGCAGCAGCTCGTCCAACTCGACCTTTTCGACGCCCATTTCCTGCGCACGTTCAGCAGACAGGAAGGGGTCATAGGCAATGACGTTCATGCCGAGGCCGATCGCCTTGCGGCAGACGATGCCACCGATGTTGCCGGCGCCGATGACGCCGAGCGTCTTGCCGGTGATTTCGACACCCATGAATTTGGACTTTTCCCACTTGCCGGCCTGGGTCGAGGCATCGGCGGAAGGCAACTGGCGGGCCACGGCGAACATCAGCGCGATGGCATGTTCGGCCGTCGTGATCGAGTTGCCGAATGGGGTGTTCATGACGATGATACCGCGCTTGGACGCGGCCGGGATATCGACATTGTCGACGCCGATACCGGCGCGGCCGATAACCTTGAGGTTGGTCGCGGCGGCGATCAGCTTTTCCGTCGCCTTGGTGGCCGAGCGGATGGCGAGGCCGTCATAGTTGCCGATGATTTCGGCGAGCTTGCCCTTGTCCTTGCCGAGCTTCGGCTGGAAATCGACTTCGACGCCACGATCGCGGAAGATCTGGACGGCGGTTTCAGACAGTTCGTCGGATACGAGTACGCGAGGTGCCATTGTTTGGGCTCCTGATAAAGGGTTCAGTCTCTGAATTCGGGATGAGACGGTCCCGCCAATTGCGGGACCGGGAATCGATCAGGCGGCAGCCTTGTTAAGCGCGGCCTTCTGCGTTTCGAATGCGTAGGCGAGCCACGGCATCAGGGCCTTCATGTCGGCCTCTTCGATCGTGGCACCGGCCCAGATGCGAAGACCGGACGGCGCGTCGCGATAAGCACCGACGTCAAGCGCGACGCCTTCCTTCTCGAGAATGGCGGTGACGCCCTTGGCGAATGCAGCCTGCGCATCGGCATCGAGAGCGGCGACACCAGCGTCAGCGATCTTCAGGCAGACGGAGGTGTTAGAGCGCGTCTCGTCGACCTGCGCCAGATTGGCGATCCAGTCGTTGGCAGCGACGAAGTCGAAGATGACCTTGGCGTTGGCATCGGCACGGGCGATCAGAGCCTTCAGGCCGCCGATCGACTTTGCCCAGTTGAGCGCATCGATATAGTCCTCGACGCAGAGCATCGAAGGCGTGTTGATCGTTTCACCCTTGAAGATGCCTTCAGAAATCTTGCCGCCGGAGGTCATGCGGAAGATCTTCGGCAGCGGCCAGGCCGGAACATAACTTTCAAGACGTTCGACCGCACGCGGGGAAAGGATGATCATGCCGTGACCGCCCTCGCCGCCCAGAACCTTCTGCCAGGAGAAGGTGGTGACGTCGAGCTTGGCGAAGTCCATGTCCTGCGCGAAGGCGGCGGACGTGGCGTCGCAGATGGTCAGGCCCTTGCGGTCTGCCGGGATGAAGTCGGCGTTCGGGACACGCACACCGGAGGTGGTGCCGTTCCAGGTGAAGACCACGTCACGGTCGAAATCCACCGTGGAAAGGTCGGGCAGAAGACCGTAATCGGCTTCGATCTTGCGGACGTCCTTGAGCTTCAGCTGCTTGACGACATCGGTGACCCAGCCGGCACCGAAGCTTTCCCAGGCGACCATGTCGACGCCGCGCTCGCCGAGCAGCGACCACATCGCCATTTCGACAGCGCCGGTATCGGAGGCGGGAACGATGCCGATGCGGTAATCCGCCGGAACGTTCAGAATTTCACGGGTGAGATCGATGGCCTGCTTGAGCTTGTCCTTGCCGACCTTGGCGCGGTGCGAACGACCGAGCGGGGCGTCGGAGAGAGCGTCGAGCGACCAACCGGGGCGCTTCGAGCAGGGGCCAGAAGAAAAGTGGGCGTTATTCGGACGTACGTCCGGCTTTGCGGTGCCATTGGCCATATGTATACCCTTCCAGGTAATTAGCCTCTCGTTGGGGAGAGGTGTCCCGCCGCCGTGGATATTCTTGTCGGCTTTCACAGTCAAGCGGGTGATGTCGCGACGGGACGATATTTTGCCGTCGGCGCATCACGATGGCGGGAATGCAACAGCCTGATCCAACCGGCGGCGAGTGAACCCTCAACGCCCCGATATCGAGCTATCCGCTTATTTCTGTTCTGTAAAAATCTTTCGGCCGATAGCCTCCGCCGCTTCAAGATTGGCGGTCTGATCCTCTCCGTCCGACTCGAGCAGCAACTCTGATGTCACAACCGGAGCGCCGCAATAATCGAAGATGCCGTGATCGATCTGCGTCTTCATCGCGCCGAAATAGCCGTGCCGTTCGTAAGTCCCGGCGTCTGCGCCGCCGATTCCGACGAGATGGACAGGCAGGTGGCCGAGCTTCTTGATGACCTTCTCGCCACTGTCGTCATAGGCCCAGCCATTGGCGAAGACACGGTCGATCCAGCCCTTCAGCAATCCGGGCATGGCCCACCAATAGACCGGGAAGACCAGCACCAGCGCATCCGCCTGCTCGATTCGCGCCTGCTCGACAACGACATCCACCGGCGAGACAGCCTCCCTGTGATGAGCTGCAAAGTCCCCAGCCGAGAATCGCGGATCGAATCCTTCCGCCATAAGGTCGGCGATCTCGAACGTATTACCGGAGCCCCTTTGCAATATGCCCTCCCCTACGCGGCCGGCGACAGCGTGGCTCAGCGACGTGGGACCGGGATGCGACAGAACGATGAGAGCATGCATGCTCGGCTCCTCAATGGTTGTCCGAAAACAAAAAAGCCGCCCGAAGGCGGCTTTGATGAATGTGTGGGATAAACTCACTTGTAGACGATCGGTTCCGGTGCCGGTTCGTAGGCGACGGGTGTGTCGCAACCGTTGAACAGATAGCGGGCACCGACGCGGGCTTCGTGGCTGTAGATGCCCTTGTCCTTGCCGGGGCCGCCGCCGGAAGCGAAGCCGAACATGTCGCCGCCGTCGATATAGCGGAAGCGGTAGCCGACATCGGCCTTCAGGTTGCAGGTTACGTCGATCGTGGCACCGGCCATGATCGCAGCCGTCGCGCGCCACTTGCCCTTGCCGTCGTGGTCGGAACCGTAGCAGCCGTCGACATCCGGATCGTCGCAGATACGGTTACGCAGCTTGTCCCACTTGACGTAGGAGGCACCGAAACCGGCACCGACATAGGGCGTGAAGTAGGAATAGGTGCCGAGATCGACATAGACGTTGGCCATCAGCGAATAGGCCCGCATCGATGCCCGGTCGGACGAGGTGCAGGTATCGACGCCGTTGAGGCAGAAGCCGCTCGTGCTGCCGCGGAAATCGGACTTGCCCATGTAGTCAAAAGTCAGATCGGTGCGAAGGTAGTTGTTGATCTGGTAACCGATACCGGCGCCGAGGATGAAGCTGTCCTTCAGGTCGGTATCGTCGAAATCGACGAGGCTGTCATTCGAGCCCTGGAAGAACTCGGCGCCGCGAAGACGGTTGAACGAGTATCCCGCGTCACCGCGCAGATACCAGCCGCTCGCTTCCTGCACCGTCACTTCCGGCGCATCCATCATCGGCTCGGGCTGCGGCTGGTAAAGATCGGCCGAATGGGCCACGCCTGTCGATAATATCAACGCTACCGCTGCTAAAAAGCGCTTCTTCATAGTGGGTTCTCCGGGCTCTCACGGGCGTCGCCGCATGGCGTGCGGCACCCTCTTTGACCCTAAGAATGAAGAAGAATGGTTAAGTCTCGCTTAACCATAAAAACAACAGCCAGTCAGATACGAGCAAAGCGACAAGTAAAGCCGCTTTGCCACGCTATCGGCGCTTCATTTATCACCGGATATCACCGGAGCTTGCTGCCGGCATGAACGACCCGGTCGTTCGTTTCCGGCCTATTTGATGCCGATCGCATCGCTCAGCCTCACGGAACCGTTCTGTACCGCCCTCACATGTCGGACCTCCAGTTCGATACCGCCGATACCCCAGTCGCCCTCCGGCACATCCTCGAACAGAACCCAGGTCAGCGGCCGCATGCGCTCGCCTTCAACTTCGACGATCGCGTCCGTGACGCCCTTGATGATCTGCGCCTTCTGATCGGCATCGAACACCCCTGCCAGGGCCTTGATGGAAATTACGGGCATCGCACACTCTCCTCTACAGAACCGGAATGGCACATGATTTGTCTGAAGGACCCGAGCTTCCGGAACATTTCAGCCATGGGCTTCCGGTTTCAGAAGTAACTGCCGGCAACGTCCGACTGCCAAGGCGGGACTTAATCTTGCCGATTGCGGAAACCGATCCTCTCATCTCGCGTTGAGCTTGGCCTTGACCTTGGCATCGAGAGAGGATCTGCCGTGAAGCACCCCAGAGACGATGCGGGCAAGTCGATCGTGGAGACGGTCGATGTCCCCCGCCCCATCGCCGAACATGGCGCCATCGGAAACATGCGGACCATCGCGCTCGTCGCCAAGGACTGTACAATCGATTATCTCTGCTGGCCGAACTTCGACAGTCCCAGCGTCTTCGCCGCCCTGCTCGACCCGAAGAAGGGCGGCGCCTTCGAACTCACGCCGCAGATCGACGGCGCACGGCGCTTGCAGATGTACGTGCCGGAAAGCAATGTTCTCCTGACGCGCTGGCTCGGTCGCCATGAGAGCGCCGAGATCGTCGACCTCATGCCGGTGCCCAAAAGCGACAAGGACCCATCGCGCCTCATCCGCCGCGTGAGCGTGACGCGCGGCGAGGTCAGCTTCAAGCTCAAGTGCTGGCCCCGTTTCGATTATGCGCGCCGCAAACCGAAAGTCTCGATAAGGAAGGGCGCCGTGCATTTTCAATGCGGCGACTTCACCTTCCGCCTTTCCAGCAGCGTCGAGTTCAAGAACCGCGATGGCGCCGCGACCGCGCATTTCACGCTGAAGAGCGGCGAGAGCTGCGATTTCATTCTGGATTGCGACGACCAGGATGTGCCGAAGCGCCAGGAGGTCGATGCGATCATCCGCCAGACTGCGGAATACTGGCAGGGATGGTCAAAGAAATCGACCTATCGCGGCCGCTGGAGATCATCCGTCACGCGATCGGCGCTCGCACTGAAGATGCTGACTTCGGCAGAATACGGGTCGATTGCCGCGGCGGGCACCTTCGGCCTTCCCGAAGCCCCGGGCGGGCCGCGCAACTGGGATTACCGCGCCACCTGGATCCGCGATGCATCCTTTTCGATCTACGCCCTGATGCGGCTCGGTTATCTGGAAGAGGCAAGCGCCTTCGGCCGCTGGGTGACCGAGCGAACCGACCGTTCGAAGGGTGATGTTGAGATCATGTACAATCTCGACGGCACCAAGGTTGCGCGCGAGCAGTCACTCGATCATCTGTCCGGCTATGGCGGTGCCAAGCCGGTGCGGATAGGCAATGACGCGACCGACCAGACGCAGCTGGACATCTACGGAGAACTGCTGGACTCGGTCTATATCAGCAACAAATACGGTGGCTCGATCTCGCACGAAAACTGGCTGAGCGTGCGGCGCATCGTCGATCATGTCTGCGAGGTCTGGCGCCAGCCGGATGCCGGCATATGGGAAGCCCGCAGCGAACCACAGGAACATCTGCACTCGCGGCTTATGTGCTGGGTGGCGGTCGACCGTGCCCTGCGCCTTGCCCAGAAGCGCTCGCTAGCCGCTCCCTTTGGCCGCTGGATCGAGACGCGCAACGCGATAACCGAGGATATCTGGGAAAATTTCTGGAACGAGGAGCACGGCCATTTCGTCCACAGCAAGGGTGGAACGCAACTTGACGCCTCGATGCTGATGATGCCGCTCGTCCGCTTCATCAGCGCCACGGACCCGAAATGGCTTGCGACGCTCGATGCCATCTCGAACGAGTTGGCCGACGACAGCCTTGTCATGCGCTACAAGTGGCAGGATGGGCTCGACGGCCGCGAAGGCTTCTTCGGCGCCTGCTCCTTCTGGTTCGTTGAATGCCTTGCCCGCGCCGGCCGCCTGCAGGAAGCCGAGATCAACATGGAAAAGCTGCTGCTCTTCGGCAACCACCTGCAGCTCTATGCAGAAGAATTCGACCCGCGCGGCGAATTCCTCGGCAACTTCCCGCAGGCCTTGACGCACCTCGCCCTGATCAGCGCCGCCTTCTATCTCGACGGCGCGCTGGACGGAAAATTCAGGGAATGGCGGCCCTGATCAGGCAGCTTCCGAACGGGCGTTCGCGATGACTTCGACCAGGCCGTTGACGATCTTTTCGACCTGCGCCTGATCGTCGCCTTCCGCCATGACGCGGATCAGGGGCTCCGTGCCCGACGGGCGGATGACGAGGCGTCCCCTGGAGCCGAGTTCGGCTTCCGCATCGGCGATCGCCTGACGCACGACCGCATCCTCCAGCGGCTTGCCACCCGAGAAACGGACATTCTTCAGGAGCTGCGGCACGGGCTCGAAGCGGCGGCAGATTTCGCTGACCGGCCGACCGAGGCGCTTCACCCGTGCAAGGATCTGCAGCGCGGCCACAAGACCGTCTCCTGTCGTGCCGAAATCCGACAGCACGATATGGCCGGACTGCTCGCCGCCGACGTTGAAGTCGTGGTTACGCATATGCTCGACGACATAGCGGTCGCCGACCTTGGTGCGGGCAAGCGTGAGGCCCTTGTCGCCGAGGAAACGTTCCAGGCCGAGATTGGACATGACGGTAGCAACGATGCCGCCGCCGGTCAGCTTGCCGTCATCGGCGAAGCTTTCGCCGATCACAGCCATCAGCTGGTCGCCATCGATGATCTCGCCATTCTCGTCGACGATGATGACGCGGTCGGCGTCACCATCGAGCGCGATGCCGATATCGGCGCGCACTTCATGCACCTTCTTCTGCAGCCGTTCCGGCGCAGTGGAACCGCAATCGAGATTGATATTTGTGCCGTTCGGCTCGTTGCCGATCGTGACAACCTCGGCGCCGAGTTCCCACAGCGCCAGCGGGGCGACCTTGTAGGCAGCGCCGTTCGCGCAGTCGATCGCGACGCGCAGGCCATGCAGCGTCACATCGCGCGGCAGGGTACGCTTGGCATGCTCGATATAACGGTAGATGTCGCCCTCGACGCGCTTGGCGCGGCCGATCTCGCCGGACTTCGCCAGTTGGCCGTAGATGTCCTTGTCGAGCAGATCCTCGATCCGGGTCTCAAGCTCGTCGGAAAGCTTGTAGCCGTCGGGGCCGAACAGCTTGATGCCGTTGTCCTCATACGGGTTGTGAGACGCGGAGATCATCACGCCGACATCTGCACGAAGGGAGCGCGTGAGCATGGCAACCGCCGGCGTCGGGATCGGGCCGAGCAGGAAGACGTCGAGGCCGGCAGCCGTGAAGCCCGCGACCATCGCATTCTCCAGCATGTAACCGGAAAGGCGCGTATCCTTGCCGATGACGACGCGGTGGCGATGGCTACCGTTGCGGAAGATCGTCCCAACCGCAATGCCCACCTTCATGGCGAGATCTGGCGTCATCGGGAATACGTTCGAATGTCCGCGGATACCATCGGTACCGAAGTAACGGCGTGTCATGGGAGCTCCTTGGTCTTCGCGCAGTTTGGAGCGCGTTGTCTTTGTCTTGCCGGCATTGGCCGTATCAGCAAGCGGTAATGCTATTCATGTGAGCGCGGCCGGAATTACGCTCATGCCATACTTTAAAGCGGCAAACACGTAAAATAGCGTCAAAAAGGATTACATCTCGTTACCGTGGAATACACAGTCCCTGAGCGATCTGGAACAGCCTACCGCCGCACCCGTCGCCGAATGAAGAAGATTGCGCCGGCGGTCAACAGATAACCGATCTTGAAAAGCGGCCCGGATACAAACATGAGCATAAATGGGCATCCAACATCCTGGCAGGTATAAAAGCCGCCGCCGCCCGTCCAGAGGGCAGTCTGATATCCCAGAAGAATGCAGAGCGTTGCGACCAGTGCGAGCGAAGCTGTGATCCTGAGCAGTCTCAATTCAACTTCTCTCCGAAGGCTCGCGAAGATTACCTAACAAAAAGCCACCCTCACTTTCGCAAGGGTGGCCTGTCTGATTGCATTCAGCAACCTTAATGCGGCTGGGGTTCCATGCCGCCTTCGGTGGCATCGCCCTTCGGCTCGTCCTTCTTGGTGCCGGCAGACGGCACGGCAGAACCGCGGCTCGGCGTAGAGTCGTCGCCGAGATCGCGCGACGGCTTTTCGCCCTTGATCAGTGCCTTGATTTCCTCACCCGACAGCGTCTCGTATTCGAGCAGGCCTTCGGCAATCGCCACGAACTCGTTGTGGTAATCGGTGAGGATCTGGCGGGCTTCGGTGTAAGCCTCGTCGATCAGGCGGCGCACCTCAGTATCGATCTTCTGCGCGGTCGCTTCCGAAACGTTCTTCGACTGCGACACCGAGTGACCGAGGAATACTTCCTGCTGGTTTTCACCATAGGCGACCTGGCCGAGCACGTCGGAGAAGCCCCACTGGGTGACCATGGCGCGGGCAAGCTTGGTGGCCTGCTCGATATCCGAGGATGCACCCGAAGTGATGTTTTCCTTACCGAAGGTCAATTCTTCGGCAACGCGGCCGCCCATCATGATCGTGAGGCGTGACACCATCCACTTGTAGCTCATGGAATAGCGGTCGCCTTCCGGAAGCTGCATGACCATGCCGAGCGCACGACCACGCGGAATGATCGTCGCCTTGTGCAGCGGATCGGCAACCGCGACCTTGAGGGCCGTGATCGCATGACCGGCTTCGTGATAGGCGGTGAGCTTCTTTTCGGCCTCGGTCATGGCGGACGAGCGGCGTTCCGCGCCCATCATGATCTTGTCCTTGGCGTCTTCGAATTCGGCCATGGTGACGAGGCGCTTGTTGCGGCGCGCAGCCATCAGGGCAGCTTCGTTGACGAGGTTCATCAGGTCCGCACCGGAGAAACCGGGCGTGCCGCGGGCGAGCGTCTTCAGATCGACATTCGGCGCCAGCGGAACGTTGCGGGCATGAACCTTCAGGATGCGCTCACGACCGACGATATCCGGGTTCGGCACCACGACCTGACGGTCGAAACGGCCCGGACGCAGAAGTGCGGGGTCGAGAACGTCGGGACGGTTGGTGGCGGCGATCAGGATGATGCCTTCGTTCGCCTCGAAACCGTCCATCTCGACCAGAAGCTGGTTGAGCGTCTGTTCGCGTTCGTCGTTACCGCCGCCGAGACCGGCGCCACGATGGCGGCCGACGGCATCGATTTCGTCGATGAAGATGATGCAGGGTGCATTCTTCTTCGCCTGCTCGAACATGTCGCGCACACGAGATGCACCCACACCGACGAACATTTCAACGAAGTCCGAACCGGAAATGGTGAAGAACGGCACGTTGGCTTCGCCGGCAACCGAGCGGGCGAGCAAAGTCTTACCAGTACCCGGAGGACCGACAAGCAGCACGCCGCGCGGAATGCGACCGCCAAGGCGCTGGAACTTCTGAGGGTCCCGCAGGAATTCAACGATTTCTTCAAGATCCTGCTTGGCTTCATCGACGCCAGCAACGTCTTCGAAGGTCACACGGCCATGCGCTTCGGTGAGAAGCTTGGCCTTGGACTTTCCGAAGCCCATCGCGCCGCGCGATCCGCCCTGCATCTGGCGCATGAAGAACAGCCAGACGCCGAGGATCAGCAGCATCGGCAAAAGAGTGCCGAGATAGCTGAGGAAGCCGGACGAACCATCCGTTTCCGGCCGTGCAACGATCGTGACGTTCTTTTCCTGCAGGCGCGACATCAGCGAGTCGTCGATCACAGGAGAATAGGTCTGAAAGTTTTGGCCGTTCTCGGCATAGGTGCCCATGAGACGGTTGCCCGTTACGACAACGTCGCGCACGCGACCCGAATCCACATCCTTGAGGAACTGCGAATACGGAACGTCCCGCGAACTGGTCTGCGTCGGCGCCGTCTGGAACATGCTGAACAGTGCGATCAGCAACAGGGCTATGATAGCCCAGAGGGCAAAATTACGAAAGTTTGGGTTCATCGAACTCCCCGGACTGCGACGGCCGCCGATGAAGCGGCCACCTTTCTTGTCCCATAACATAAGGTTGCGTCACGCCCTTGCCAAGGCAAGGTGGCATACCTGTTTAGCTTTTCCGCCCGAAAACCTTAATCGGCGCGGCGGGAAATTCGTCGCATCCGAACAAAACCCCAAGCTCACGGCCGAGAATAAGATCGAACTGCGGCAAAAAGCAGTCGTAAGGCGCAAGCACCGGCGCGGTGATCACACTCGCTTTATCGATTGTTCCGGCGAGACGAGACGCAACCTCAAGATGAAAAATCGCGCCCATCGCGCGCATGGCAATTGCCGGCGGCACATTCTCGAACATGGCGTGCGCCATTTCCCGATCAGGCGGCGCCGGCCCGACGATCAGATCATTACCGCTGCGATTCTGGATTCTGAAACGGCCGTCCCAGATAATCCGGCCACCCGGTTGGACATGAGTTGAAGGTACGTCACGGGCTTCGCGGTGGATGAAGAGCCCCTGCCGCCTCAAGTCGAAGATCACGCGCCCAGCGGTGATCCGGTCTGGCCGTCCGCCGAACGCATGCCCCCCAGACAGCATCGCCATGACGCGATCCATCGTTCCGGCAGCCGGAATATGAGCCCGCCCGCCGAGGATCGCGGCGAGCGTGCCGAGCAGATGGCGCACCGCCATCACTTCCTCGCCAAGCACATGGGGGTCTAGATGCGCCAACACGCCGCAGTGAACCTGTAGATAGCGGCGCGCAAGACCTGCCGCCTCAGCAGCAAGCCGGGACCGCCTCAGCCCGGCCTCGCGGATAGCCTCCGGTGACAATGTGGCTTCGTCCCGAAGGGATCCCCTCACCCTGACCCGTTCATAATGCCGGTCGACATTGCTGGGATCGTCGATCCATCCCCTGCCCTGCTCTCGCAGAAAATCGCGGATGGCCTCGCGCCGCGTGCGAAGCAAAGGACGCAGCAGCCACCACCGCCGATCGAGCAGCACTGCTTCGGCCATGCCGGCCAGGCCGAGATTGCCATCATCGGCGCTGCGGGCGGCGCGCATGGCGATCGTTTCCGCCTGATCGTCGAATGTGTGACCTGTCACGATGGCGTCGGCACCGAACAACTCGGCTGCCTCGCGCAGCAGCCGGTAGCGCGCCTCACGGGCCGCGGCGGAAATACCGCTTTTGGGCTTTTCACCCTGCCAGCGCAGTATCCGATGGGGAATGGAAAGCTCGTCACAGAGCCGGGCAACGGCCTCTGCCTCCGCTGCCGCTTCCGGCCGAAGGCCATGGTCCACCGTTGCGGCCACCAGCCGATGCTTACTGTCCGTCCCTGAAGAAAGCGCGCGATGGAGAGCGATCAGCAATCCGGCCGAGTCACTTCCGCCGGACACGGCAACCAAAAGCGTCGTTGGGCGCAGAAGCGAGGAAAGGAACTCGTCCACCGCCTCGGGGAGAGTTGGAAATTGCGGAAGATCGCCGGGCACGCCACGCCCGCCGATCAGCAGCCGAGACGCTTCTGCTCGGTGGCGACCTTGCTCAGCACGGCCTTGGCAGCGCTCGGATAGCGGCGCGGCACCTCGCGCATCGTGGCGCAGGCCGTTTCCTTGTTGTCGAGCTGGGCAAGCGACATGCCGAGCTTCAGCAGCATTTCAGGTGCCTTGGCGGACTTGCCGTAGGTCTGGTGGGCGTTGAGGAAGGTCTTGGCCGCCTCGTTATACTTGCCCTGGGAATACTGCGCCTCGCCGAGCCAGAAATTGGCGTCCGGCTGACGGGTGCTTTTCGGGTAGGACGAGATGTAGCTCGAGAATTCCGTCTCCGCGAGCGCATAGTCGCCTGTCAGCACATGGTCATAGGCGATCTTGTAGGCATCGCTCTCGCTGCCGAGAGAGGCGGTCTGCTGCGGGTCACGGCCCTGGCCCGCGCGCGGAGTACCGGTATCGACGCCGGGCAGCGCGGACGAATTGCGCGCGCTTTCGTTTCGGTTAGCGCCGACAGGGTTACCATTTTGATCGAATTCCATCGAGCCGAGCGTCGTCGGAGCCGGCGCGGCGTTGCCGCCCTGCCCTGCACCGTTGCTGCCGTTGTCGGAAGGCTGCTCGATGATGCGGCTGATATCATCTCCGTTATTGGCGGACGGTTCGGACGAAGAGGGGCGGTTGGACGCCACGGCCGGTTGCCCGCCCGTGTCGCCCAAATCGCTTCTTTTCTTCTTTTCCAGGTCCTGGAAACGGAATTCGTTATCTTCCTGCGTTTTGCGCAGTTGCTCCTGCATCTGCAGCAGCTGATAGCTCATTTCCTCGATCCGGCCGTTGAGCTGGCGGATTTCCTCCTGGAGTTGCTGGCTACGAACAGCATCGTTGCTCTGCGCCAGGATCACTTCGCCCTGTTCGGCTTGTGGCTGTCGCGGAGCGCTTTGCTCGCCCTGGAAGAGTTTCGGCAATGAGAGTTGGAAGGCCCCAGCGGGTCCTGCCATTGCCGCCAGCCCCAGCATTGCTGCCAAGACAATTTTCTTCATGTCGTTCGTCCTGCTTCTCTGATTTGCGCCGGATTGGCGCGAGACGGATTTTTATTACCTGCCGCCAAAAAGCAACCAAGCCGTCATTCAAAATCTAGGGAATCGGGGCCAAACTAAGGAAAAACAAAAAAGGTGGCCCGAAGACCACCTTTTATTAACGAATTGTCATCCGGAAGACAGCGGACCTTTCGGTCCGCTCGCACCGAATTACATGCCGGCGCCACCGAGAACGGTAACGGCGCGGCGATTCTGCGACCAGCAGGAAATGTCGTCGCAGACTGCGACCGGACGTTCCTTGCCGTAGGAGATCGTCTTCATGCGGTTGGCCGGAACGCCGCGCGATGCGAGATATTCCTTGGTGGCAGCCGCACGGCGAGCGCCGAGTGCGAGGTTGTATTCGCGGGTACCGCGTTCGTCGGCATGGCCTTCGATCGTGATCGCGTAGTTCGGGTAACGGCCGAGCCACTGAGCCTGACGGTCGAGCGTCTGCTGCGCGTCGGCGCGAACCGAAGTCGAGTCCGTATCGAAGAAGATGCGGTCGCCGACATTGACGGTGAAGTCCTGGCTCGAGCCCGGAGTGGCCGAACCGGCGCCGTTGAGGCCGAGGTCACCTGCATTGTTCGGCAGGTTCTTCTTGTTCGCGCAACCGGCGAGTGCCAGAGCCATCGTCAGGGCGAGGATTGCGGGATTGCGTGCGATCTGCTGCATGCGGCTCATCGCCGAGGTTTCAGTGCGGCTCATGGCCGGTCTCTCCTTGAGGTCAGTATATTCAGAGTTGCCAGACTCTAACCGGACTCGGTTAACCATCATCAAACATCTATGGTTAACAAAGTCTTCCGGTGTCCCTTATCTGCCCCATTTCCAGTCAAATGAGGCAGCAGGGAGGCGAAACCGCCTCACCTTTGTTTGCAATCGTTCACACGAAGGCGTGTTCCCCGCCGATCCATTACTCAAGCAGCGGCGACCAGGCCGGGTCGGAACCGTAGGCCGGCGTTTTGATTGCCTGTTCGTTGTAACCGGTGAGGTCGATCGAGAAGAGCTGCGGGCCGCCGGCACCGGCGTTCTGACGGAAGAACATCAGTACGCGGCCGTTCGGCGCCCAGGTCGGCCCCTCGTTATGGAAGCCCGAGGTTAGGATACGCTCGCCGGAACCGTCCGGGCGCATCACGCCGATCGAGAACTTTCCGCCCGACTGCTTGGTAAACGCGATGAGATCGCCGCGCGGCGACCAGACCGGGGTCGAGTAGGAACCGTCGCCGAAGGAAACACGCTGCTGGCCGGAGCCGTCCGCGCCCATGACGTAGATCTGCTGGCGTCCTCCGCGGTCGCTTTCGAAGGTGATTCGCGCACCATCCGGCGAATAACAGGGCGCCGTATCGATCGCCGCCGTAGAGGTCAGGCGCGTCGTGGTGCGCGATCGCAGGTCCATCGTGTAGATGTTCGCATTGCCTTCCTGCTGAAGGCTCATGATCACCTTCTGCCCGTCCGGCGAGAAGCGCGGCGAGAAAGTCATGCCCGGGAAGTTGCCGACCACCTCACGCTGTCCGGTCTCCAGCTGCAGCAGATAGACGCGCGGCTGGTTGCCCTCGAAAGACATGTAGGTGACTTCCTGGCGGCTCGGCGAGAAACGCGGCGTCAGAACCAGGTCCTTGGTGTTGGTCAGCATGCGGACGTTGAAGCCGTCCTGATCCATGATCGCGAGCTGGCGCTGGCGGGCGGTCTTCGGGCCGCTCTCGGAAACGAAGACAACGCGGGTATCGAAATAGCCTTTCTCGCCGGTGATGCGCTCATAGATCGCGTCTGCGATGATATGTGCCAGACGACGCCAGTTTTCCGGCGGGGTAAAGAACTGCTGGCCGGTCATCTGCTGGCCTGCAAACGTGTCCCACAGACGGAATTCAGCGCGCAGGCGGCCGTCGCCTTCGCGGCTGACGCGGCCGACGACGAGCGCCTGGGCGTTGATCGTGGTCCAGTCCTGGAAACGCGGAGCCCGGTTCGGATCGGTGATCTTCTCGATGAAGGCCGCCTTGTTGACCGGAGCGAACAACCCGGAACGCTGCAGGTCGGCCGCGATCACTTGGGAGATCTGCGGTCCGAGCTCGTTGTTCGACAGGAAGTCGGTAATGGCGATCGGCAGAGGCTCGACATTGCCCTTGCTGATGTTGAGCTCGACCAGTGCATTTGCCGGGCTTGAGAACGCAGCCGCGCTGGCAGATGCCATCATGAGGCCGAGGAAGTTACGTCTGATCATGATTGGGCCTTTCACAGCAGGTCGCTTGGAGTGAAGTTCACGACGACATCGCCCCAAGCGTCATATTTGTCGGCGGGAAGGTTTTTGAACGGTGACGAGCGCAGGACGGCGCGCCGCGCGCTCGATTCCAGCGTCCTGCGGGCCGTGTCCGAACCGCCGCTGGAGGAAACCTCGGGATCTCCGACGATCGCGCCGGACTGGTCGAGCTTCATCTGAACCCGGATGACGACGCCGTCGGCGCCCTCGATCCCGGCGATATAGGACCAGTTGTTCTGGATTTGGCCGCGCAATGCGTCCATCTCGCTCTGGCTGAGCTTCGAGCCGCCGGTATTGGTCTTGCCGCCGAGCGATGCCGTCTGGGTCGAGCGCTTGGCGCCGCCGTTTGCCGGCGCCTGCTTGTTCAGAAGCGCGGCGATGTCGTCGGCGTTGAAGTCGCTTTCCTTAGAGGACGCGGTCTTCGCAACTTCCTGCTTTTTGTCAGCGACCTTCTTGTCGGTCGGCTTTTCGGCAGCCTTCGGCTCCGGCTTCTTTTCCGGCGGCTTCTCGGCGGGCTTCGCCTGTTCCTTCGGCGGCTCCGGCTTCGGCTTGGCGGCCGGCACAGGCAGGTTGTCCGGCAGAGGCATCGCCTCTTCAGGCGCGGCAGCCTCGGGCTCCGGGGTCGGTTCGGGTGTCGGCTTCGGCGGGGTCGGGTCGGGCTTCTGCTGCGGAAGTGCCGCGACTTCCTGCGGCGGAGGCGCTGTGTCTTCCTTGGCAACCTCGGTCGATGCGGTCGGCTTGGTATCGACCACGGGCGCAGGCTTTTCCTGCTTCGGCGGGGCGGCGGCGGATTCGTTGTCGCTCGGCTTGGCCGTCGGCATCGGTGGCGCCTTGATGTCCACCTTGTTGTCGCCGACGTTCTGGGCGTTCTCGACGATGTCCGGACGCGTGGTCGGCACAGGTGCCGCCGTCTCCGTCATCGGCGCGTTCTTATCGCCCTGCTGGATCTGCGTGAATTCCTCGATCGGCACGAGATCGACCGGTAGCGTCTCGGTATTGGCGACATCGAGCGGTTCCGGCGAGCCAAGCGATACCAGCGCAAAGGCGAGAGCCGTTACGTGCAGGATCGCGGATGTGGTGAGGCTCGCCTTCATCTAGGTCAGTTGCTCTTCGGTGCGCCCTGGGGTGCTGCGGCGGCTGCGCCCTGGCGCTGCTGGGTTACGAGGCCGATATTGCGGAATCCGGCGCCCTGGATGCGCGCCATGACGTCCGCGACCACGCCGTAAGCGGAGGTCGTGTCGGCACGCACGAAGATGCGCTCGTTATAGCCGGTGGTGGAAATCGCCTGCAGCTTCGCCGCGACCTCCTCGGCCGCGATCGGCGTTTCCTGCAGATGGATCTGGCCATTCGCATTGACGCTGATGGTGATCGGCTGCGTCTCGGAATTCAGCGACGAGGCCTGCGTCTGCGGCAGGTCGACCGGCACGCCAACCGTCATCATCGGTGCGGCGACCATGAAGATGATCAGCAGCACGAGCATGACGTCGACCAGCGGCGTCACGTTGATTTCGCTGATGGCACCGCCGCGCCGGCCGCGACGCCCGCGGCGGCCACCGCCCGATGCCTTGGATCCTCCGGCAGACATGCCCATGAGAGTGTCTCCTTAGTCGCGAGGTTACTGCGCAGCCTGGCGGGGCTGCAGCTTCTCATCGATCTGGCGCGACAGGATGGCGGAGAACTCGTCCGCAAAACCTTCCATGCGCGACGACAGCTTGCCCGCGTCGGCTGTGAACTTGTTGTAGGCCATGACGGCCGGGATAGCGGCAACGAGGCCGATCGCGGTGGCGAGCAGCGCCTCGGCGATACCCGGCGCGACGACGGCAAGGTTCGTGGACTGCGAACCGGCAATCGCCTGGAACGAGGTCATGATGCCGACGACGGTACCGAAGAGACCGATGAACGGACCGGCCGAGCCGATCGTTGCAAGCGAGCCGAGGCGCGCCTCGTAGCTTTCTGCTTCACGAGACATCGTCACGTCCATGGCGCGGTCGATACGCATCTGCAACCCGATCGGCGAACGGGCACCGCGCTCGAAGCTCTTCTTCCACTCGCGCATGGCGGCGACGAAGATCGCGGCGAGGCCGTTATTCTGCCGGTCGGAGAGCGTGCGATAAAGCTCTTCCAGCGACTGGCCCGACCAGAACACCTGTTCGAACTGGTCGAACTGGCGGCGCGCCTTCGCAAAATTCAGATACTTGTCGATCACGATCGCCCAGGTCCAGACCGACGCGCCGATAAGGCCGACCATCACCAGTTTGACGATCAATCCGGCCTGCATAAACAACGCCCAAAGACTGACGTCGTGCGTCGCGGCTTCCAAAGCTGCCTGTTCCATCCACTATCCCCGAATCCAAACGCCCGGCTTGACGACCGGGCGGGTTCCAAAGCGCGCTCTCGCGAAACTGTTTTCGATCACGAAGAGCGTTGCCCTAACCCCAAGATGTCCTGAGTTTTCAGCTTGGCTTCTCGCTTTCAAATTTGGTCAAAGGAAGGCGTGCGTTGCACAAATTCCTCACCGCTCAGTAAGACATCATTATCGTTAAGAAAGTGTTACAACAGGGCCGATCATCCATCTGAGATGACTCGGAAATTCCCGATCGCGCGTGCGGACCGCCCGGCAAATCGGATGAAAAGGCATCGGCCGGAACCGCTTCATCCGCGAACCGGCTTGCTCCCCATCCTTAGCCGAATAATGCCGCCGCATCTTCGGCATCAGGCCAGTTTCTATTTTTCACATGAGGTTTCAAATGTTTGCGTTCGCCCGCGCGCTGCCCGCATTCGCCACGCTCGCTTCGTTTCTTGCCGCGTCGGCCGCTCTTGCCGACATCCCCTCACGCACACCGGGCCGGCGAACAGGTGACTCAGGCGACCAAGGCAAGCGCCGCGTTCCACGGGGAGTGCCCAGTCGAACTGAGGCCCGACACGAAGAAGATGCGGCGGACAGGAATCATCATCAGCAAATGACGATCCTCACCCGGCGCCTACAGCTCCAGCAGTAGCGGACAATGATCGGAGACTTCCGGATCGGTCACGACCTCGAACCGCTTCACATCCACCGCGTCGTTGACGAGCATGTAGTCGGCGAAACGCCCCGGCTTTTCGTAGTAGGAAGTGCGCGTCCCCTGATAACCGCCGGCGGTCACTAGATCCCGCAACCCAATCCTGCCAAGCACTGAGAATGTCTCGCTTGCAGGTTCGACGTTGAAGTCGCCACAGACAACCAAAGCCTCGGATGGCGGACAGATATTGGCGGCAAGGTCCGCAAGCCTCTGCGCCTGCGCAAGACGTGCCGGCGTATCCATTTTTCCGAGAGGATCCCGCAGGCCATGCATCTGCACCACCGCTACCGGCCGGTCCTGGTCATAGTCGTAGACCCGCACTGCATGGGCAACCCGTGAGCGGGGATGATCACCATATCCATGCGGTGAATAGGACTTGTGGACGAAGGCCTGTGCCTGCCCGATCACCGGAAATTCCTGCCGGACGAAAGTGGCAAGTCCCCATTGCGAAGCGACTGCCGTATCTTCATCCCAAGCACACCCTGCGCTGCCGGGCAGAAAAAGGCCGCGTGCCGTGGCAAGGCCTCGGCGACATCCCGGAAGAAGTTGGCCTGTTGTGGCAGCACATGGTCGCCGTCGCGGTAGGTCAGCCAGTCCTTCACAGTCTTCGGACTGTGGACCACTTCCTGCAGGCACAGGATGTCGGGATCTGCATGACGAATGTAATCGATCAGTTCGCCGTGCAGCTTGCCGCCCCAGCCGTTCAGGCAGATGATCTTCAAGGCACCGTCCCCGGCTACTTCCGCCAAACTGTCAGACCGGATGCCCCAGAAATTTCTCCGCGATCGTTTCCGGCAGCCGCCGCGGGCGGCCGTGCTTGTTGATGACCGCGATCACCACCTTGGCCTGGATCAACAAAATGTCACCACGACGAATTTCCTGGTTGAGCACCATCTTGGCACCGCCGGCCTTCTCTGTCGCGGTGGTGATCGTCAGAATATCGTCCATCCGTGCCGGCTGCTTGAAGTCGATCTCCATCCGATGGACGACGAAGACGAGGCCTTCTTCGTCGGCGGACAGCAACGCGCTCTGCTCACAGCCGAGGCAGCGCAGATAGTCGGTCCGACCCCGCTCGAGGAAGTGAAGATAGCGAGCGTGATAGACGAGACCGGAGAAATCCGTGTCCTCATAATAGACGCGCTGGACGAGGCGATGCCCGCGCTCGGTCAGCTCGCCCGCGAGGAGAAAATTATCGCTATTCATCGGCTTGCCTTGGAAAAACCTTATCGTGCTCTGGATATTGGGAGCATGGTGCCCCACAATTGGACGGGCGTAATATTTCCTCCCTAACAGGAAATTCTTATAAAACCACCGGAGAATTTTTATGAAGATTGCAGTCATGGGCGGCGACGGTTTCATCGGTTGGCCGACATCCCTGCACCTCTCCCATGCGGGTCACGAGGTCCATATTCTCGACAACCTGTCCCGCCGCTGGATCGATACCGAGTTGGGCGTCCAGTCGCTGACGCCGATGGATTCGATTCAGGAACGCACGCGCATCTGGCATGCCGAGACCGGTCGTCGGATCCATTTCAGCCTGATCGATCTGGCCAAGGATTACGAGCTGCTGAAGAACTGGCTTGCCGAGCATCGCCCCGATGCGATCGTGCATTTCGCCGAACAGCGCGCCGCCCCCTATTCGATGAAGAGCGACCGCCACAAGAACTACACGGTCAACAACAACGTCAATGCGACGCATAACCTGCTGAACGCGCTGGTGGAGCTCGACCTCGACACCCATCTCGTCCATCTCGGCACGATGGGCGTCTACGGCTATTCCACCGTCGGCGCGGCAATCCCGGAAGGCTATCTGCCGGTCGGTATCGAGACGATGAGCGGCGAGACGGTTTCCCAGGAAATCCTCTACCCGTCCAATCCGGGTTCGATCTACCATATGACCAAGTGCCTGGATCAGCTGTTGTTCGCCTTCTATGCCAAGAACGACCGTCTGCGCATCACCGACCTGCACCAGGGCATCGTTTGGGGCACGCACACCGAGCAGACGCGCATCCACGAACAGCTCATCAACCGCTTCGACTATGACGGCGACTACGGCACAGTCCTGAACCGCTTCCTCATCCAGGCGGCAATCGGCTATCCGCTGACGGTGCATGGCACGGGCGGCCAGACCCGCGCCTTCATCCACATCCAGGATTCGGTCCGCTGCATCGAGATCGCACTCAACAATCCACCGGCCCGCGGCGGACGCGTCGAGATCTTCAACCAGATGACCGAGACGCACCGCGTCCGCGATCTGGCCAAGATGATCTCGAAAATGACCGGCGCCAAGATTGCCTGGCTGCCGAACCCGCGCAAGGAAGCCCCGGAAAACGATCTCGTTGTGAAGAACGAAAAGTTCCTCGAGCTTGGCCTGCAGCCGACGACGCTTGGCGAAGGCCTGTTGTCGGAGATCGTCGACGTTGCGAAGAAATATGCCTATCGCGTTGATCGGACCCGCGTTCCGGCCGTTTCCGCCTGGACCAAGGACATCGCCGCCACGCTCGAGCGCGACCCGGAAGGCACGCGCCTGAAGTCGGTTTCGTAAGTATCAACGATGCGGCATCCAGGATGCCGCATGCCTATCACGCCTCCTTCGTCATCCTCGGGACAAGCCCGAGGATGACGAAGTCAACGGCCTTTGGAAGCCGCACTCGCCATGCATAACGCCTTCGTCACGCTCGTGACCAACGCCGACTACATCATGGGGGCGACTGCCCTCGCCCATTCCCTGCGCCGGACGAGAACCTCTGCCGATGTCGTCGTCCTCCACACCGGTGCGGTCGAGCAGGATGCACTGGTCGGCCTCAAGGCACTCGGCTGCCGGATCGTCGCGGTCGACCATCTGCCCCTGTCGGACGGCTTCAACCAACGCCATGCCCGCAGGAACCTGCATGGTGCCGCTCCCTTCACCAAGGGACGCAAGCCTGACTTCCACACGCCGCTCGACAATTTCTGCAAGCTACGTCTCTGGCAACTGACGGAATACCGCACGGTCGTCTTCCTCGACGCCGACGTGGTCGTGCTGAAGAACATCGACAAGCTGTTCGACTACCCGGAATTCTCCGCGGCCCCGAATGTCTATGAGAGCCTCGCGGATTTTCACCGGCTGAACTCCGGCGTCTTCGTCGCAAGGCCATCGACCGAAACGTTCGAGCGCATGCTCGTCGCTCTCGACCAGCCGGACGCATTCTGGCGGCGCACCGACCAGACGTTTCTGGAGAGCTTCTTCCCCGACTGGCACGGCCTGCCCGTTTTCATGAACATGCTGCAATATGTCTGGTTCAACATGCCGGCCCTCTGGGACTGGAAGGCCATCTCCATCCTTCATTACCAGTATGAAAAACCTTGGGAAAGCAACCATCCGAAGGCCGAACAACTGAGCCCGCTGATCGATCTCTGGCACGCTTTTCACGAAGGCCGGGATATTCCGGACATAACCGGCTTCGCCAACCCCGGAGCTGCATCTTGAAGGTGCTCGTTTCCGGCGGAACCGGGCTTGTCGGCCGTTACATTGTGGAAGGCCTGCTGGACGCCGGCTATGACGTTCGTGTCGGCGCGCGAAAACCGCCGGCAGGCGACTTCTTCTCTCGCACCGTCAGCTTCGTATCCCTGGACCTTGCCGCCAGACGCGACCAGACCTCGGCATTCGATGACATGGATGCCTTCGTCCACGCCGCTTTCGACCACATCCCCGGCAAATATCGCGGCGGCGAAGGCAGCGACCCGAAGCGCTTTCGGCGGCTCAATCTCGATGGAACAGTGAGGCTGTTCGAGACAGCAAAACGTGCGGGCGTCAAACGCGCCGTCTTCCTTTCGAGCCGCGCAGTCTACGACGGCCTGCCGCCCGGCACAGCACTGACCGAAGACCTTAAGCTGTCGCCGACCTCGCTCTACGGAGAAATGAAGCTCGCCTGCGAGAGCGCATTAGCAGCCATGTCCGGGCCCGATTTCGTGACCTCATCGCTACGCGCAACCGGCGTCTATGGCGACTTCCTTCCGAACAAGTGGGACGGGCTGGTTGCCGACGTGTCGGCCGGGCGCCCGGTAGTACCGCGAGCGGGCACAGAAGTTCACGGCGTTGACGTTGCACAGGCCGTTCGCCTCATGCTTGAAGCCGAGCCGCGAGACATTTCTGGCCAGTCCTTCAACCTCTCCGACATTACCGTCGATACGCGGATGATCTTGGAACGCCTGGGCATGCCGGCAGACTTGCTTGCCTTTGCCACTCTCGCCGCCAATGAAATGGTCACCGAGAAAATCCGCCGCATCGGCTGGAAGCCCGGTGGAATGCGACGGTTTGAAAAGACGATGACGTCCTTGGCGCGTCAGCTCAATGCTGCGAATTGAAGTGTCGCTGGACATTGCCGTCCAGTGCGTTTCGGCTTGGCCGACGCGTATCCTTCTTGCGGGCTTCGATCATCTTCAAATGCTCTTCGGCCCATTTCTGACCCGCATCGCCACCCCATAGCAGCCACGCGATATAGCCTGTCGAAGGATCGTCGTCATTGCCGAAATTATCGGCGCGCTTGTCGATCTTGTGGCGGGCGAAATAGCTCGCCATACGCTTCACGGTGAGATCCGAAAGCGATTTCCGGTGCTGCAGATCGCGCGCGCGCGCGATGCCGACGGTGGTCCCGCCACGCCTATGCTTGGCGCGAAGCTTCAGACCTTTCTCGGCGGCCGCAGCGACCTCGGCCGGAGGACGATGATCGAGATCCTTCTCAGTCATGGGACCTCCGGAGTTCGGACTGGCTCTTGAGAACCCGGTCTCCGTCTTCCTGTTCAATCAGGAAGACCGGTTCTTTCCCGTCCGCCTTCCGCTTGATCACCTTGCCCTTGATCTGGCGTTCGACATCCTCGGTGAATTTTTGGGTCACCTTACCCTCGGCTTTCGAGCGGCCCCACTTCCATTCGACATCGTTTCCGACTTGGATCTTCTGCATATGCGGCTCCTTTCCTCTAGGGGGAACTCAAGGAGCCGGATCATGTTCCGAAATCAGTCGCCCTTCAGGTCGAGGTCCCCGTCGCGCCAGACGACGTGACGGGGGCTGCTCGGCAATGTCTCGATCTCTTCCGCGATGAAATAGGGCGGTATGTCGAGCGCCCGGAGCGCTTCGGTCGTGGCCGGAACCCATTTGAACTCCAGTTCATGGGTGTCAACGACGCGATGGACGATGTCCGTCGGATGGAAGGGAAAACTCTCCGGCAGTTCCATCCGGTAATAGAAGCCCAGCTCGTGCCAGTCCTTCTCCTCATAATGGAAGAAGTTCTCGACCACCCATAGCAGTGGACCGATCTCGGCTCTGGCACCGAGCTCTTCGACCATCTCCCGCCTCAGGGTTTCCTCGGACGTCTCGCCCATTTCGGCGCGACCACCCGGAAATGTCCAGAAGGTTTCGTGGATCGCCCGATGCACTAGCACATGGTCGTTGCGGAATGCGAGGCCCGCGATACGCATCTGGAAGATGCGTTTCGGCTTGAACTTCATGCGCAGGCGCAGATCCTGCGCCTTGTCCTTCTTAGTCATCTTCCAAACTCATCCTGAACTGCGCCGCTTCCATATCCTTCGGTGGCTGCAGCCCGAGATGCTTCCAGGCGATGGCCGTCAGCACCCGTCCGCGTGGCGTGCGCTGTATGAACCCCTGCTGGATCATATAGGGCTCGATGATATCCTCGATGGCATCACGTGGCTCGGACAGACCGGCCGCGATTGTCTCGATGCCGACAGGGCCACCGGCGAAATTCACCGCGATCATGTTGAGATAGCGCTTGTCGAGCTGATCGAAGCCGGCATGGTCGACATTCAGACGGACGAGCGCCTCGTCGGCGATCTCCTTGGTTACAGCCTCCGCACGAGCCACTTCCGCGAAATCGCGCACACGGCGCAGCAGGCGGCCCGCGATACGCGGTGTCCCCCGCGCCCGTCGGGCAATCTCACGAGCGCCGTCATCCGTCATGTTGAGCCCCATCAGCCGCGCCCCGCGGCGCACGATGCCCTCCAACTCCTCCACCGTGTAGAAGGAAAGACGGACGGGAATGCCGAAGCGATCACGCAGAGGCGTGGTCAGAAGCCCGATCCGGGTCGTCGCGGCAACAAGTGTGAACTTCGACAGGTCGATCTTCACCGACCGCGCCGCCGGTCCCTCGCCGATGATCAGGTCGAGCTGAAAATCCTCCATCGCCGGATAAAGGATTTCCTCGACCGCGGGATTGAGGCGATGGATCTCGTCGATGAACAGAACGTCGCGTTCCTCGAGATTGGTCAGCAGCGCCGCCAGATCACCCGCCTTGGCGATCACCGGCCCGGAGGTCGAGCGGAAATTGACGCCGAGTTCCTTCGCCATGATCTGCGCCAGCGTCGTCTTGCCGAGACCCGGAGGACCGACGAACAGGACATGGTCCAGCGCCTCGCCACGGTTCTTTGCCGCCTCGATGAAGATTTTCAGGTTGGCGCGCGCCTCGGCCTGGCCGGTGAACTCGTCCAGCGACTGCGGACGCAGAGCCGTATCGAGATCTTCGCCCCGCTTTTCCGGCGAGATGAGGCGGGTATCATCGGTCATGCGAGAAGTTCCATTCCTGGCACGCGGGCGGCGGCCTGATTGTCGAAGGTCATTGTCTTGCTGCAACCCGCCGAACGATTACGCAATGCGATGAAGGCGTCGGCAAACTCGACGGATTGATCTAACATCAGCCACAACGCCTCCTCAACCAGAGGCTCATCCTCGATGAGCAGATCCTGCGATTCCAGCAGATCGTCGATGGCGGCGGCCACCTCCGCTCTCGCTATTTTCAGACGGCGACGCAGGAACCAGGCGAACTCCATCAGGGATATGCAGTTGATATAGGCAGGTCCATCCTTGTCGAGATCATCCAAGAACTGCACAACCCTCGGAGATTGTACTTGATCATCCTGAAGAACAAGCCGCAGAAGAATGTTCGTATCAAGGCCGATCAACGCTCACCCACCAAGTGTTCGGTTGCGGAATCCGCGATGGCATCACGCAATTCGTCTTCCGTAAAAGTCGCGCCCGTAGGATCGGCAAAACGGCCCGCGAGGTCAGCCAGGCGCTTGTTCTTGGCTTTGATCGCCACCTCGCCGTTTCGGACGATGTAACGGATCTTATCGCCCGGTTTGAGCTTCAGAATATCACGAATTTCAGCCGGTACCGTGGTTTGGCCCTTAGACGTCATGGTCCCGTAAAAGACACTCATCTTGGCGGTCTCCTTACATTCTCAGCATAGTAAGGAAAGCGTCATTCAGCAAGGAAATCACCGCGCCAATTCCTTAAGGCCGAACCGGATCAGCTTCGCACTGTTTGCGCCTTCGCCTGCGGTCTTCATCGCCGCGGCAACCGCATTAGCCGCCTGATCGCGCGAATAGCCGAGGTTAGTGAGCGCCGAGACGGCATCGGCCACCGGCGCTGAGGCGACGCCCTCGCCGATCTCCTGCTTGAGCCCGATATTGGCCGAAGCTTCGCCGGCAAAAGCGGGAGCCTTGTTCTTCAATTCGGTGACAATGCGCACGGCAACCTTCGGGCCGACCCCAGGGGCGCGGGAAACCGCAACCTTGTCCTGCAGTGCGATTGCATTGGCCAGTTCCGACGGCGTCAAGGTCGAAAGAACCGCAAGCGCGACCTTTGCTCCGACACCCTGAACGCTTTGCAGCAGGTTGAACCATTCGCGTTCCAGGGCCGAAACAAAGCCGAACAGCTTCAACTGGTCTTCGCGCACATAAGTTTCGATGAACAGCACCGCCGCCTCACCGACATTCATCCGCGACAGTGTTCGCGAGGAGCAGAAAGCCTCGTAGCAGACGCCATGCACGTCCACGAGAACGTAGTCATCACCGATCTCGTCGATAGTACCTTTGAGCTTGCCGATCATGGATGCGTCCGTCGCCTGAGATGAAAAGAATTGGGTTTATCGAAAGGTCATCACCGCGGATGAGCCGTGGCGCACTGCATCCGCACACCTCACCCGGCCAAAGCCTGGCGCATGCGGTTTCCACCGCGATTATGGGCGTGGCAGATGGCGATCGCCAGTGCATCGGCCGCATCATTGCCCTTGAACTCGGCCTTCGGCATCAGGATCTTCAGCATCATGTGAATCTGCTGCTTTTCGCCGTGGCCGACACCGATCACCGACTTCTTCACGGCGTTCGGCGCGTATTCGGAAACCGGAAGGCCCGCCCGCGCCGGAACCAGCATGACCACCCCGCGGGCCTGCCCGAGCTTGAGCGTCGCAACGGCATCCTTGTTGACGAAGGTTTGCTCGACGGCCGCTTCGTCCGGCTTGTAGGCATGAACGACCTCGGCGAGCCCGTCATGCAACTGGCATAGACGCGAAGCGAGATCCATGTCGCCATCAGACGTCACCGTGCCGGACGCCACGAAGCGCAGCGAATTGCCGAGCGTCTCGATGACCCCCCAGCCGGTTCGCCTCAGACCCGGGTCGATGCCGATGATTCGAATAGCGTCTGCCATGCTTCACCTTACCGTTGCAGGCAATGAAGTGCCATCAAAATATGAACAAAACAGAAACGAACCCCGCTCTTAACCTTTGACTAACCAAGAGCTGATTGCTTTTGGATCATGATGCAACGCGGGGTTATCCTGCGCGTTAACCCACCGCTCGAATGATACGAGAGGAGATAGGCGATGTCCCAACGCCGTGAGTTGTTTCTTAGGCTGTGGCCGCTGCTTGCGCTGCAGAACGGATTTCTGGCGGCATTGATGCTGCACCTATCTCCAGGACTATCCGCGACCATGATGGCCGCGTTGGCGGCGGGCGTCATCGTTCTACCGGTGGCGATGGCCATGATGGCCGCCCGCCTCGCCAGCCCTCTTCTCCAATCCTCATCGATATCGACCGCACCTGCGGCACTGTCGATCCGCAAGGAGCCACCTCGGGAGGTGGACGCAAAGCCGATCTCGCTTGTGCCGCTTCGCGCGGATGTCGTCGAACTTCGGTCGGAAAAGGTGGACACGGCGTTTGCCGGCCAGCTTGAGGCCGAGGACACGCAGTTCGCGATGAACGTGTTCGATGCCGGCTTGAGAAGGCTCGCCTCCGCCGATCTCTCCACTCGGCTGGAGACACCGCTTCCGCAGGAGTTCGAAGGCATGCGCGGCGACTTCAATCGTGCGCTGCGCCTGCTGGATGACAGTGTCGCCGCAATCTCACGATCGGCAAGCCGGATGCATGGTGAATGTTCCGCGGCACGCTTCCATCGTGACCAGCAGCTGCTGACCGCCGTGGATGAAACGCCGATCCTCGCTGCAGCAGGTGACGACCTCAGGAATGCATCCTCGGCGATCCGCAACAGGGCAACCGGCCTCCAGCAAGTATCGGTCATGGCGGGCGACGCCGCGGCACGCCTGGAGCGCCAGGGAGAAGTGGCGAAGGCTGCGACCGCAGCATTGACGAGCGTGGCGGGCAGCAACGGCCGGATCAGCTCGGCAGTCGCCAGCATGCGCGATATCGCCTTCCGCGCCAACATGCTGTCGGTCAACGCCAGCGTTGCCGCAGCCAACGGCTCCACACCGGATGACGTCCTGAAGACCTTCGCCATGGAATTGCGTGAGCTGGCGGAAAATGCCGCCACAATCGCCAAGGAGGCTTCGGTCCTTGAGCGGGACCTCGGCATTTCCGCCGCCGAAGCCCGCTCATCGATCGATCAGCTTGTTCGCGAAAGCGACGGCGTCTCCGCCGGGCTGGAGACGATGGAAAGCCGGATCGCTTCGATTTCCGACACGTTCGAAAGCTCCACCGCGATGATGGATCGCACGAGCACCGTTCTCGAAGAGCTGGTGAAAGCGAAGAGCGAGCGCTCCTCCTCCGACCGCGAATGGAATGAGATGTTCGACCGCATGACCCATGAGCTTGCGATGATCAATCAGCATTGCGGGCGCTTCATGAAGGTTACGGTTATGCAGGATGGCCCGCCGCCCCAGGATCGTCCGCCGAGATCGCGCAATCATCTCAGACTGATCAAGACGTGAAGAAAGGGTGCCTCGGCACCCTTTTCTCATGGCAGGCGCAAACGGGGGGTCGCATCCCACCGACAGCCTTCCTAGATAGGGACTATCCTGTTCAATCCCTTTCAAGGTAGCCCCATGATCCCGTTCTCGATACTCGATCTTTCGCCGATCGGCGAAGGATATTCCGTACGTGACGCCCTCGACCAGTCTCGCAAGATGGCAGTGAAGGCCGAGGAACAGGGATATAATCGCGTCTGGCTGGCCGAACATCACGGCATGCCGGGCATTGCCAGCGCCGCCACCGCGATCGTCATCGCCCATGTGGGCGCTGCCACGCAGAAGATCCGCGTTGGTTCCGGCGGTGTCATGCTGCCCAACCATTCGCCACTCGTCATCGCCGAACAATTCGGCACCCTGGAAGCGCTCCTGCCGGGTCGCGTCGATCTCGGCCTCGGCCGTGCGCCGGGCACCGACATGCGCACAGCCAATGCGCTTCGCCGCAATATCGATGCCGGTGCTGAAAACTTCCCCCATGACATTGTCGAACTGAAGCATCTGCTCGGCACGCCGATCGAAAACCAGGCGGTGATCGCGGTTCCGGGCACCGAAGCAAATGTGCCGCTCTGGCTGCTGGGCTCAAGTCTCTACAGCGCCCATCTCGCGGCGGCACTGGGCATGCCCTACGCCTTCGCCTCGCATTTCGCGCCCGACATGCTGATGGATGCGATCGCCATCTATCGCGAGCGTTTCCAGCCCTCTCCCGAGCTTGAGAAGCCCTATGTCATGGTCGGCGTGATGGGCGTTGCGGCCGATACGGATGAGGAAGCCGAAAAGCTGTTCACCTCATCGCAGCAGCAATTCGTCAACCTGCGCAAGAATGTCCGCAGCCGCTTCCCGAAGCCGGTGGACAGCATGGAAGGCTTCTGGACCCCGATGGAGAAGATGAGCGTAGAGCACACGCTGCGTTACGCAGCGGTCGGCTCCGTCCCGACCGTCGAGGCGCAGCTGAGGGACTTCCTCGAAGAAACAGAGGCGGACGAGCTGATCATCTCCATGCCGATCCACGACATCGACAAGCGCCTGCGCTCCGTCGAACTGTTCGCCAGCCTTCCGATGATGAAGAAGGCTTAAAGCCGATACGAAAACGGGCCGGTCAGACCGGCCCGTTTTTTATTCAGGTTTTAACAAAGATCAGGCCGAAAGCTTGGCCATGACTTCCTCGGAGACCTCGAAGTTCGAATAGACGTTCTGCACGTCGTCATCGTCTTCCAGGTTGCCGATGAGCTTCATCAGCGACTGAGCCTTTTCCTCGTCCACTTCGATCGTGTTCTGAGGCTTCCAGATCGCCTTGACGGTCTCGGCGTCGCCGAGCGTCGCTTCCAGCGCCTTGGACACTTCGTTCATGTCTTCGAAGCCGCAATAGATCGTATGGCCGTCTTCATCCGAGACGACATCTTCGGCACCGGCTTCGATCGCCGCTTCCATGACCTTGTCGGCATCGCCGACTTCAGCCTTGTAGGTGATCTCTCCCACGTGGTCGAAGGAGAAGGAAACCGAGCCGGTTTCGCCAAGCGCGCCGCCGGCCTTGGAGAAGATCGAGCGGACGTTGGAGGCGGTACGATTGCGGTTGTCGGTCAGCGCTTCGACAATGACCGCCGTGCCACCCGGGCCGTAACCTTCGTAGCGAACTGCGTCATAGGTCTCGGCGTCCGCGCCGGAGGCCTTCTTGATCGCGCGGTCGATATTGTCCTTCGGCATCGACTGCGCCTTGGCGTTCTGTACGGCCAGGCGCAATGCTGCGTTCATGTCCGGGTCAGGCAGACCGGTCTTGGCGGCAACGGTGATTTCACGCGCAAGCTTGGAGAACAGCTTGGAGCGGATACCGTCCTGCTTGCCCTTGCGGTGCATGATATTCTTGAACTGTGAATGGCCAGCCATGGCACCCCTGATGCTTTAGTCTGTTTGGGAATGGCGCCTTATAGTTTCGAAGATGCGTGCGTTCAAGGCATTTCAATCCTCGCCGCCGCCCGTCTGCTTTTGAACAGCAGGAACAAAGGCCCGCATCTTGTCGTTTGTCACTCGAGGAAAACAACAAGGAGACATGCGAATATGGCCAGCCTGACCGAAGCCCGCGAAGCCCCCGAACGCCAGCTCTGGGATGAGATCACCGCTGTCCACGCCGGCATGCTCGGACTTGAAGGCGCCCACATGCATTTCCAGCCGATGGCGCCGAATATCGACCGCAAGACGAATACGATCTGGTTCTTCACCAAGACCGATACCGATCTCGTCCGCGCCATCCGGGCCGGCAGCCGCGCACATTTCTGCGTCGTCGGCAAGAACCACGACTATCACGCCTGCCTGTCGGGCGTTCTGGAAATCCGCCCCGACCGCGACAAGATCGATGAATACTGGAGCGCGGTGACCGCAGCTTGGTTCGAACACGGCAAGGAAGATCCGACGCTGACCATGCTCGCCCTTCGCGTCGATGACGCGGAAATCTGGGCCTCCACCGACAGCTCGCTGAAATTCGGCTGGGAAATTGCCAAGGCCAACTGGAAGGAAGAGAAGATGCCGGAAGTCGGCGTCAAGCAGCACCTCACCTTCCCGGCCTACCACTGAATTTGAACATGCCGTGGGGCCTACAGGCCCTGCGGCACCATGATCGTCGGCTTCTTCGGCAGCGATCGCATCGAGACCTTCAGCGTCTTGTCCTTCGCATAGGCGATATCGAACTTTCCGTCGAACATTGCGAGAAACGTGTCGAGAGGCGGTCCGAACCGATGCATCGGCAGGATCAACGACGACCGCAGGCGCTGGACCACTCGGCTCATGCTGTCGGCCCCCATCGTCAACCCGCCATCGACCGGCACCATCAGGACGTCGAGCCTGCCGATCTCCGTATATTGTGATTCGTTGAGCTCGAAATGCAGATGGCCGAGATGACCGATGCACAGTCCCGCGACTTCGAAGATGAAGATCGAGTTGCCGTTTTCTTCGATCCCCCCTCCCCAGTTGCGGATATCCGACACGACATTGCGGATATAGACGTCGCCGATCATCTCCTGATGTTTGGCCTTCTCACCCGGTACGTCGCTCCACCCGTGCAGGACATGCCTGATGCCCGCCGGAGGGCTTAGCGTGTAATGGGTCGAATGTGCCCGGTTCATCGTCACCACATCCGGCATTCGGTCCGGCTGGTAGACGCCACTGTAGTCCGTGGCGATACCGATGCCGCCCGGCGTCTCGATGAAATAGGTCGAGTGCCCGACGAAGGTGATTTTCACCTCTTCCCTATCGGCAAGCGAAAGCTCCTTCTTCGCTTGTACGAACTGGAGGTCAGAAGGCTTGAAGCTGGCAAACCGCACGTTTGGCAGCTTCTGGGCAATCGCCTGGCATTGGCTTACCGGCAGACCGGCATCCTGGGCAAAGACTGAAAAGGCGGAGAGAAAAAGACTGAGAATACCGAATGCGAGAGTTCGCAGCATCATGCCACACCCCGTGAACTGCGTTCATGCTCATTCCGGGAAGAAGGATGCGGGAACCTCTACCGACCGTCCAGCGGCGAATGCGAGGCAGATCCTCACGATTCCGTCATTGCGGCTGACGGCAGACGAAAGGCAGGAAGGTGCTTGCGGTACCGAAATTCATCGCCGCGATGGTCAGCTTGTTGGCTAGCGCGATGTCGGCCGGAGACGATGAGCATATATCCGCGCCATTCGAGCAACCGGCCGCAATGAACGCCTCGTTGCCGCGAATGAACTCCTCGGTCACCCCCGTCTCGCGCGATGACGCCAGAAGCTCGCGCCAGGCCTCGGCGTAGAAGGCGCACTTCCTCTCCTGCCAGGTTTTGTGCCCGGGTCCCGCACCCTGTTGCGCCGAGGCCACGCCAATCGGCGTCACCAGCATCGCTGTCAGCAGCACCATCAGATGGAGAGCACGGGACATGGCGTTACCGCCAGAAGCTCGGGATCGTTTCCGCCAGCCGCGGTCCGATACGGATCGGTTCGATCTTTTCGGCAAGTCCCGTCGCGTCGGAAATCTCGATGCCGAGACCGCAGATCGTCGCCGGGCCGGATGCCGCTTCGAAACGGCCCTTCGGCATTTTCGAGATGAAGCGGTTGAGCGGCTCTTCCTTGTCCATGCCGAGCGAGCTGTCGTAGTCACCGCACATGCCCGCATCCGACATATAGCCGGTACCGCCGTTCAGGATCTGACAGTCGGCGGTCGGCACATGCGTATGGGTGCCGACGACGAGGCTCGCACGGCCATCGACGAAGTGGCCGAAACACTGCTTCTCGCTGGTCGCCTCCGCGTGGAAGTCGAAGACGATCGCATCGGCCTGATCCTTCAGCGGCGCGGCTTCCAGGATTGCCTCGGCCGATTTGAAGGGATCGTCGAGTTCCGGATGCATGAACACCCGGCCCATGATGTTGGCCACGAGCACGCGCGCACCGTTACGGGCATAGTAGAGGCCCGATCCCTTGCCCGGCGTACCGGCAGGATAGTTGGCCGGCCGCAGGAACTGGTCGTGCCGCCCTGCAAAGCCGACGGCCTCCTTCTGGTCCCACACATGGTTGCCGGTGGTCACCACGTCGGCGCCGGCATTGATCGTCTCGAGATAGATGTCTTCCGTGATGCCGAAGCCGCCCGCAGCGTTCTCGCCGTTGACGATGACGAAGTCGAGCTTCAGGTCGGAGATCAGGCCCGGCAGCTTTTCCCATACGGCGGTGCGACCGGTCTTGCCGACCATGTCACCCAGAAACAGAAGACGCATTTCAATCCAATCTACGGAGACTGTTCTCCGAAAGGCCTCAAGCCGCTCTCGGTCAGGACGGCGTCGAGCCTGATATCGTGAGGTTCTTCCGGCACTGATGCCACTTCCTGGCAGTCGAATGCAATGCCGATGAGCCTCGGGTTCAAGCCTTTTTGCTGCAAACGGTGAATCGCTCGGTCATAATAACCGCCGCCATAACCGATCCTGTGCCCTCTCGCATCAAAGGCTGCGAGCGGTACGAGCATGATCTGCGGCTCTAGCTGGGCTGCATCCGGCCCCGGCCCGACGGTGCCGAACACGCCGCCGACCAGCTCCACGTTCGGCAGGAACTCGCGGAAGACGATCGTCTCCTTGTCGAGCACGACCGGCACGCAAAGCCGCGCACCCCTGTCGCCTAGAAGCTCCATCAGCGGGCGGACATCCACCTCGGAGCGGATCGGCAGGAATCCGGAAATGACCGGAGCGCCATCGAAGTCGATCGCGCCCATGCCATGGGATGCAAGCGACAGGCTCTTCTCGATCCGGTCGGCGGGCACTAGGGCATCCCTCGCCGCCAGCCGTTCGGTTCTCAGCCTCGCCTTGTCACCGCGATCCGGCATCGGCATTTCAGGCCTTTTCCGTCGCCCGGGAGACGAGCAGCTTGTCGATGCGCCGGCCGTCGAGATCGATGACCTCGAAGTTCCAGCCATGGGCCGTGAAGCTCTCGCCGAGTTCCGGCAAATGCTTCAGCTCGTCGAGCACGAAGCCGGCCACGGTCTCATAACCCGGGTCTTCCTCGACCGGGACGCCCATCTGCGCCGCGAACTCGTCTACCGGCATCCAGCCGGCGATGAGGAAGGAACCGTCATCGCGCGCGACGATGGCAGGCTCTTCCGCCGCGTCTTCCTGGAACACGCCGGTAATGGCCTCCAGCACGTCACCTGATGTGATGATGCCTTCGAAATGGCCGTATTCGTCATAGACCAGCACCATATGGGCCGGCGCCTTGCGCAGCGCCTGGATGACGTCCAGCGCACCGGTAAGATCGGAAACGACCGGGGCTTCGCGAATGGCGACGGTCATGTCGAAGACCTTTCCGCCGGACATGAAGTCATAGGCGTCCTTGACGAACAGTACGCCGAGGATCTCGTCGGAGCTTCCCTTGCGCACCGGCAGGCGCGAGCGGGTGGTTGCACGCAGCTGGGCGCGGATCTCGTCCGGATCGTCCTCCGTGTCGATCACCTCGACGTCGCGGCGCGGCGTCATCAAGCCGCGTGCCGTGCGGTCGGCGAGACGCATGACACCGGAAATCATCTCGGATTCACCGGTCTCGATCACGCCGGCGCTATGGGCTTCCGCAAGCACGGTACGGATTTCCTCATCCGTCACCTTGTCACCGGATTCCCCCTTCTGGCCGAGGATCGTCAGGACGAAACGACCGGAAATATCGAGGAACCAGACGATCGGCGCACCGAAGGTCGCAACGAGCTTCATCGCAGGCGCCACCCGCGCGGCAACCGCTTCGGGCGCACGCAGCGCGATCTGCTTCGGCACGAGTTCACCGACGATCAGCGACATATAGGTGATGACGACGACGACACCGCCGACGCCCAGCCAGTCGGCGGCGTTCTCTGCCATGCCCTGCGCTTCCAGCCAGCCGGTGAGGCGAGTGCCGAGCGTTGCGCCGGAGAAGGCGCCGGACAGGACGCCTACAAGGGTGATGCCGATCTGGACGGTGGAAAGAAAGCGGCCCGGATCTTCAGCGAGCTTGATGGCAGTGGCCGCGCCACGATTGCCTTGCTCTGCCATGACTTTCAGCCTCACGGGGCGGGAAGAAACCACGGCAAGTTCCGACATTGCCAGGACACCATTGAGGACGGTGAGCGCAATGACGATGAAAATTTCGGTTAACAAAAGGTGCTCTTAGGCTGGGACAATATCCTGTGCGCAGTAACGGCATCCGCATGATCGGCGGCCGTTGGAATAGATGATCTCGCGCACAGTTCGGAAAACCGGCAAACGGTTCTCGGAACTATGCACCTCATGGACGGTAGAAATCATAAGGTCGCGACGTGCTGATTGCAATGGTCGACACGACCGCGTCCGTTCCCGTGGAAAGGCCTCACATCGCCGACAGTTCGAGAACGAGCTCGGCCCGCGTTCCCTTCGGCCGCTCGACATACTGAATCGCCGAACCGAGGGTCGAGGCCATGGACTTGACGATACGACTGCCAAGCCCGGTACCCTTCACCGTATCGCCTTCCTTCCAGCCGATCCCGTCGTCCTCGACGGCGAGCAGCGCCTTGCCGTCCGGCTGCAGCCTGAGAAGTACCCTCACCTCGCCCCCCGCGCCCGGCGGATAAGCATATTTTAAGGCGTTGGTGAGCAGTTCGGTGACGATCATGCCGACGGAAACCGCGCGGTCGGAGGTGAGCGCCATGCATTCGGCATCGAGCCGGATTGACGGCCCCTGATGATCAGTCACCGTCCCCTGCACCTCGTTGACAAGAGTGCCGAGATACTTGTCCATCTCCACCTGGCGCACGTCGTCGGACGTATAGAGGCTTCGATGCATGCCGGCGATCGCGGTGATGCGCGCCTGGGTTTCGCTGAGCGCTTCCTTGACGTCGTGGCTCTTGCTGCTGCCGGCCTGCAGCCGGATCAGCGCGGCGACCAGAGCAAGACTGTTGGCGACACGATGGTTCACTTCCGCGAGCAGGACTTCGGCGCGCTCCTTGCCGATGCGGATTTCCTGTTCCGCAAGCTCCTTGGCCCGCCGAAGCTCGGCATTGGCCATGGCTTGGCTGATGGCGCTTTCCATCAAGGGCCAGAACTCTTCGCCCACCGTCTTGATCACATAATCCGCAGCGCCATTCTTCAGCGCGTCGATCGCGATCGTCGCATCGCTCGAGCCGGTGACGTAGATCACCGGAACGGTCGAACCCTGCTCCTGCAGCTTGTGAAGGATATCCAGCCCGGTTTCCGCGCGAAGATAATGGTCGAGAACGATCGCGTCTATGCCGCCACGATCGGCGGCCGCCATTGCGGTCGCGCCGTCGGCGGCAGGGATCACGACATAGCCGGCACGACCGAGATGGCGTTCCGCGAGACGGGCCAGGGCGACATCGTCGTCAACATAGAGGATCGTTCGCGGCATCTCTCTTCAATCATTGTCCGGGTATTTGCATCACCGAGAAGAACAGCCCGAGCTGTCGAATGGCGTTCGCGAAATTATCGTAATCCACAGGCTTAGTAATATAAACATTTGCGCCGAGGTCGTAGCAGCGCTGAATCTCCCGCTCATCGTCCGTCGTTGTGAGGATCACTACGGGCAGCCGTTTAGCATGCGGGTTGGACTTCACCTTCTCCAATATGTCAATACCCGACATATCGGGGAGGTTGAGATCGAGCAGGATCAGAAGGTAGCGGTCGTGGTTGACGTTACCCGAACGATCGGCCCCGAGAATGTAGTCGAGCGCCTCGTTGCCGTTGGTGAAAGGGACGATATCGTTGTTCACGCCGGCCCGACGAACATTCTTTTCGATGAGACGGGCATGCCCTTCGTCATCCTCGACCATGACGATGGTGACTTCCTTGCCTGCAGCTTTCATGACCCGTTACTCCTGACATACTGGGACAAATCCATGGGCAGGCGGACGATGAAGGTCGATCCGCCGCCAAGCGTGGAGGTCACAGTAATTTCGCCGCCTAAATTTCTAACTAACGATCGCACATGGGCAAGACCGATCCCCTCGCCCTTCTGGTTCTGCACGCCGGAGCGGCGGAAGAGTTCGAAGACGCGTTCGTGATCCTCCGGCGCGATGCCGCGGCCATTGTCGGCCACCTCGATCTTGATCGCTCCCCTGCCCATCGGCAACGCCTTGACGGAAAGATTGAGTGGCCGATTGGGATCCCGGTATTTGACGGCATTGTCGAAGAGATTGCCGAATATCTGCTCCAGCGAGAAGCGGTCGGTCACCAGCCCGCGCGCGGCACCGACCGAGATGGAAACCTCGCCGCCGGCATCGTTCACCTGATGGTAGACACTGGCCGCGGTCGCCTCGAGCATTTCGCCAAGATCGATGCGCTCCGGCTTCAGCTCGCGCCGTCCGTCGCGCGAAATCTTCAGGATCGCGTTGATCAGAGCATCCATCTTCTTGGTCGAGGAACGGATGAAGCCGATCGCTTCCGGCAAGTCCTCCTCGACGGCAAGCCGCGCGTCCCGGACCTGATCCTCGGTCATTTCCGTGCCGTCGGCCATCACATAAGTGCGGATCGTCTTCAGCGTCGCATCCAGCTCGCTGGTGAAACCCATGATGTTGACCAGAGGCGCCCTCAGGTCATGGGAAACGATATAGGCGTAGCGCTGGATCTCGCGATTGGCCTGCATCAGGTCTTCGGTCCGCTCGTTGACGCGCTCCTCGAGGCCCTCGTTGAGTTCCTCCACTTCGCGGCGGGCGCTCGACAGCTCCCGCACATGCTGCGCCACGACGGCGATCGCTCCGCCGATGACGATGATGATCAGCAGGCCGCCGCCGATGGTGAAATACTGGAGCGTCGCCGCGCTGCCGCGGATCTCGTCGATGCCCGAGATCAGGTGACCGTCGAGTTCCTGCAGCAGGCTGCCGATAACCTCGCGAAGCCGCTGCATCACCACGAAGCCGGATTCGTTGCGCACGATGTCGACGGCATCCGCCACCCTGCCCTGGCTCGCAAGGTTCAGCGTCGACTGCATTTCGGTGACTTTTTCGGCGATCAGCTGACGGATCTCGTCGAGCGGAACCGCAACCGTGTCCTGGTTCTCGGCGACACGCGCCAATCTTTCCACCTGGGCAGGCAGCGCTTCGATGGCCTTCTGGTATGGATCGAGGAAGGCCTCGTTCTGGACGAGAAGATAGCCACGCTGTCCCGATTCCGCTCCGTTCAGCATCAGCAGCAGGTCGGCCGAAACCGAACGCACCGCCCTCAACTTCGTCACCTCGTCGAAGTAGGTGCGGGTCATCTGCGCCAGAAAGAAGGACGACAGCACGATACCGAGCAGGAGTGCGGCACCGATCAGCAGCATCATCAGCGACGAGCGAGCAAACTTGGCATTCGAGAAGGGCATGAAGAAAGGCCGCCGGTTGACAATCCTGGCAACAAGTCCGCGGCAATGCACGCCGTGTCAAGTCACTGACGCACGGAACCGGGCGTTGCCAGCATCTAAAACGGCCAATCGAGGGGAAGGAAGAGTGCGATCCACGGCGACCGATGGAGGTTTACGATCCTGGGTGCCTACAAACGTAGGTGGGCGCCATATGTCCAAGCCCACGGGCCTGGTCAGGGACAGCTCCCTTTGGATCGAGTATGGCCCCAGGGATTGTGGTTCCTGTCGGGAAGCGTAGACCGCGTTGGCAATATAAGTTCGAAGCCGTTGTGGCGCCAGTGGGCCACCGACCTTTTTTGATCAGCCGTCAGTTGGCCTCGGCCTGGGGCCGGGCGTTCAGTTTCGCGGCCAGGCCGGCAATACGTTCCGTCAGCTCGCCGATCGTCGATGCCAGCATTTCCTCGTTACGGGACTGGACCTCGAGCGAGCCTTCGCGATTGGACTTGAGCGCATCGATTTCCTTTTCGAGCGCGGCCATCTTGCGGGTCATTTCAGAAAGCTCGTCCATGATCATGATGCCCGCCATGACGGTGATTCTGAGATCGCCGATCTCGCCGAACTGGCTTTTCAGATGGCCGACATAGCGATCGAGCCGTGCCGCGAGCTCGGTCAGGTGATCCTCCTGCCCTTCCTCGCAGGCCATGCGGTAGGCCTTGCCGTCGATCGTGACTGAAATTTGCGCCATAAGCCTGTCCCTATCGATCAAGCACGGCGCGTATGGTTTCCATCGCCGTCACGAGCCTGCGCGAAACCTCGCGGTTGACCTCTTCCAGCCGGTTGGCGCGGAACTGCGACTGGTCGAGTTCCTGCGCCAGTCGGGCGCGATCGGCATGCACGCGCCTGACCTCGCCTTCGGCGTCGCGGCCTTCGCGCTGGCGCTCGATGCGGGCATCGACGGCATTCTCCAGGCTGCCGACCGCAGCGCGGAGTTCCGAAAGCGCCATCTCAACCGTTTTATCTGCCGGCATTCACGTATCCCGTTGAGAAAGCGAGCCCGGCCGAATCGTACGACACCGCCTCGCCAACAAGAGCGGCAGACTATTCACCGCTTGAAAGCCGGTCAATAAATGACAGGCGGTCGGCATCATCGAACTGTGGATCATGCCTGCTCACCCACACTTGTACCTTCCTGCCCAAATGACAGGCAACTTGCGGCAAACGCAATCAATATCCTGCTCGCGCGTCCCGCTTTTGTTGACTTGCGCGTTCCACCTGATAAGGATCAGGCGCTCCCTTAAAAGGCCCTTCTCGGGCCCTGACCGACACTCGGACACAGTGGATTAGCCATGACTTCTCGCGAACAAAACGACCGGATGGCCAACGCAATCCGTTTCCTTTCCATGGATGCCGTCGAAAAGGCGAACTCCGGCCACCCAGGCATGCCGATGGGCATGGCAGACGTGGCAACTGTACTGTTCACCAAATACCTGAAATTCGACCCGACGAAGCCACATTGGCCGGATCGCGACCGTTTCGTCCTGTCGGCCGGCCACGGCTCGATGCTGCTCTATTCCGTCCTCTACCTCACCGGCTATCCGGACATGACGGCTGACGACCTGAAGGGCTTCCGTCAGCTCGGCTCCAAGACCGCCGGCCATCCGGAATACGGCCACGCCACCGGCATCGAGACGACCACCGGCCCGCTCGGCCAGGGCATCGGCAATGCCGTCGGCATGGCGATCGCCGAGCGCAAGCTGCGCGAAGAGTTCGGCGCCGACCTGCAGGACCACTACACCTACGTCATCAATGGCGACGGCTGCCTGATGGAAGGCATCAGCCACGAGGCGATCGCGCTTGCCGGCCATCTCAAGCTCAACAAGCTGATCCTCTTCTGGGACAACAACTCGATCACCATCGACGGTGCCGTCTCCCTGTCGGACTCGACCGACCAGATCGCCCGCTTCAAGGCCGTTCACTGGAACACGATCGAGATCGACGGCCACGACCAGGCTGCGATCGCCGACGCGATCGAACAGGCTCACAAGTCGGACCGCCCGACCTTCATCGCCTGCAAGACCACGATCGGCTTCGGTTCGCCGAACAAAGCCGGCAGCCATAAGGTTCACGGTTCGCCGCTCGGTGCGGAAGAAATCGCCGCCACCCGCAAGGCACTGAACTGGGAATACGAGCCCTTCGTCGTTCCCAACGACATCCTGTCGGAATGGCGCGCCGCCGGCACCCGCTCTGCCGATGCGGTCAAGTCCTGGGAAGATCGCCTTTCCAAGTCCGACAAGAAGGCCGAATTCGACCGCCGCTTCGCCGGTGATCTGCCGGCCGGCTTCGATGCCGCGATCGGCGACCTGAAGAAGAAGATTGTCGAGACCAAGCCGACGGTCGCCACCCGCAAGGCCTCCGAGGACGTGCTCGAAGTCATCAACGGCCTCCTGCCCGAAACGCTCGGCGGTTCGGCCGACCTGACGCCGTCGAACAACACCAAGACCAGCCAGATGCATTCGATAACGCCGACCGATTTCGCCGGCCGCTACATGCATTGGGGCATCCGCGAACACGGCATGGCTGCCGCCATGAACGGTATCTCCCTGCATGGTGGCCTGATCCCCTACGGCGGCGGCTTCATGATCTTCTCGGATTACTGCCGTCCCCCGATCCGCCTCGCCTCGCTGATGGGCATCCGCCTCGTCCACGTCCTGACGCATGATTCCATCGGCGTCGGCGAAGACGGCCCGACCCACCAGCCGGTCGAACAGGTCGCAAGCCTGCGCGCCATCCCGAACCTGATGGTCTTCCGCCCGGCTGACGTCACCGAGACGGCCGAAGCCTGGCAGATCGCGCTGAAGACCAAGGATCGCCCGACCGCGCTGGCGCTCACCCGCCAGAACCTGACGACGGTCCGCACCGAATACTCGGAAGAGAACCTCGTCACCAAGGGCGCCTATACGCTGGCCGGCAAGGCCGATGCCAAGGTGACGATCTTCGCTTCGGGCTCCGAGGTTGAACTCGCCGTCGCCGCACGCAAGACGCTTGAGGAAAAGGGTGTTTCCACCCGCGTCGTCTCCGTGCCCTGCACCGAACTGTTCTTCGAGCAGCCGGATGCCTACCGCAAGGAAATCCTCGGCACGTCGCCGGTCAAGATCGCCGTCGAAGCCGCCGTGCGCGAAGGCTGGGATGCCTTCATCGGTCCGGAAGGCACGTTCGTCGGCATGAAGAGCTTCGGCGCTTCCGGCCCGGCCAAGGACGTCTTCAAGCATTTCGGCATCACGGCGGAAGCCGTCGTTGCCGCGGCCGAAGCAAGGCTCTAACGGCACTGAGCGCCGCTCCGCTCGGGGCGGCGCCTCCTGCGTCTCATAATGTGAAGCCCGTATCCAGGGAGAGGACTCTATGACTGTAAAGGTTGCCATCAACGGCTTCGGCCGCATCGGCCGCAACGTTCTGCGTGCCATCGTCGAATCCGGCCGCACCGATATCGAGGTTGTTGCCATCAACGATCTTGGCCCGGTTGAAACCAATGCCCACCTGCTGCGCTACGATTCCATTCATGGCAAGTTCCCGGCAGAGGTGAAGGTCGACGGCGACATGATCACCGTTGGCGGCGGCAAGCCGATCAAGGTCACGGCCGTCCGCGATCCGGCGACCCTGCCCCACAAGGAACTCGGCGTCGACATCGCACTCGAATGCACCGGCATCTTCACCGCCCGCGACAAGGCTGCCGCCCACCTGACGGCTGGCGCCAAGCGCGTCATCATCTCCGCTCCCGGCGAGAATTCCGACCTGACCGTCGTCTTCGGCGTCAACCACGACCAGCTGACCAAGGATCACCTTGTCATCTCCAACGCGTCCTGCACGACCAACTGCCTCGTGCCGGTCGTCAAGGTTCTCGATGACGCCGTCGGCATCGACCACGGCTTCATGACCACGATCCACTCCTATACGGGCGACCAGCCGACGCTCGACACCATGCACAAGGACCTGTACCGCGCCCGCGCTGCAGCGCTGTCCATGATCCCGACCTCGACCGGTGCAGCCAAGGCCGTCGGCCTCGTGCTTCCGCATCTTAAGGGCAAGCTCGACGGCACCTCGATTCGCGTTCCGACGCCGAACGTCTCGGTCGTCGACTTCAAGTTCGTCGCCAAGAAGACCACGACGGTCGCCGAAATCAACGACGCCATCAAGGCTGCCTCCAACGGCAAGCTGAAGGGCATCCTCGGCTACACCGACGAGCCGCTGGTCTCCCGCGACTTCAACCACGACAGCCACTCCTCGATCTTTGCGACGGACCAGACCAAGGTCATGGAAGGCAACTTCGTGCGTGTCCTGTCCTGGTACGACAACGAATGGGGCTTCTCCAACCGCATGTCCGATACGGCCGTTGCAATGGGCAAGCTCATCTGAACGGAGGGCGCAAGCGCCAATCAATCGGCCTTGATACTAGGCCCTCTCCTCTGAACTGACCCCGGAAAGTTGGACCCAACTTTTCGGGGTTTTGCATGTCTAGATACAGCATATCGTTCAAGCAGTCGGTGGTGTCTGCCTATGCGGGTGGTACGGATGGTTTCCGTGCGATCGGCACTCGGTTCGGGATTGATCATTCGACGGTTCGCAAGTGGGTGGCAATCCATGCGGCTCACGGTCTTTCGGGGCTGGAGAAGAAGTTCAGCCGCTACGATGCCGAGTTCAAGCTATCGGTACTTCATCGGATATGGGAAGATGGGCTTTCCCATCGTCAGGCTGCGGCGGTTTTCAACATCCGCAACAAGAGCAGTATTGCCGATT
>NZ_FOKM01000038.1 GCF_900111905.1 Rhizobium sp. NFR07
GATACTGTTGAAAAACTCGGCGTTGTCGGTGCTGCGTTGTCATGATTCAATCGCCGCATTGATTTGCGGAGGATTGAGCGATGATGGGATGTCAGGCGGCTCCGGCGCAGCTCTTCTACGATTTCTGTATCGATGACCACGTCCCCGCCGAACACCTGCTGCGCGGGATTGACCGCCATCTCGAACTGGACAGCGTTCGAGCGCAGTTGAAGCCTTTTTACAGCACCACAGGTCGCCCCTCGATTGATCCAGAACTGATGATGCGGATGCTGATCATCGGCTATTCCATGGGTATCCGCTCGGAGCGGCGGCTCTGTGAAGAGGTCCACCTTAACCTCGCCTATCGCTGGTTCTGCCGCCTCGGACTGGACGGCAATGTGCCCGACCACTCTAGCTTCTCGAAGAACCGCCACGGCCGGTTCCGGCAGAGCGACATCCTGCGACATATGTTTGAGACAGTGGTGGAGCGCTGCCTCGCACAAGGGCTGGTCGGTGCGGAAGGATTTGCTGTCGATGCCAGCCTGATCGCAGCGGATGCCAACAAGCAGCGTTCTGTACCGGGAGCGGAATGGGAAGCCAAAGAAGACGCTGGCCGCTCGGTGCAGGAATATCTGGCTGTTCTCGATGACGCGGCTTTCGGGGCTGCCTCGCCAGTGACGCCGAAGTTCATCTCTCCGTCCGATCCGGCCGCTCAGTGGACAGGTGCCCACAAAGGCCATGCCTTCTTCGCATATGCTACCAACTACCTGATCGACACAGACCATGGCGTTATCCTCGACGTCGAGGCGACACGAGCAATCCGCCAGGCGGAGGTAGGAGTATCTCGCACGATGCTCGACCGAACGGAGAGCCGCTTCGGCTTGCGACCTGGTTATCTGGCGGCCGACAGTGCCTACGGTTCCGCAGACAATCTCGCGTGGCTGGTCAAGGAGAAGAAGATCGCGCCGCACATTCCGGTCTTCGACAAGTCGAAGAGGACGGACGGCACCTTCTCCCGCTCAGACTTCTCATGGGAGGTCGAGAATGACCGCTACATCTGCCCGGCGGGTAAGGAGCTGAAGCAGTTCCATCGCACTTACGCGACACCCAGATCAGGCATCACCGCCGAAGGAACGCGGCTTTACCGTGCCAGCAAGAGGGACTGTGATCGTTGCGACCTGAAGCCTCGCTGCTGCCCGAACATGCCGATGCGCAAAGTGCCGCGCGATCTCAACGAAGATGCCCGTGATGTTGCCCGAGCAATAGCCGCAACACCAGAATACGTGCAGTCACGGCATCGCCGTAAGAAGGTCGAGATGCTCTTTGCTCACCTCAAGCGCATTCTCCGGATGGCGCGCCTGAG
>NZ_FOKM01000011.1 GCF_900111905.1 Rhizobium sp. NFR07
CACTTCGCCGTGGAGAGCCACGCGCTCGCGGATCCATTCACTATGGGCCGAGAGCTTGCTGCCAGGCGGATGGCCTTGCCGGGCGGGGCTAAGAGAACCGGATGAACGGTGCAGGATCATCATGTTGTTGACGAACCGAGGCGAAACGCGGAAATGCCGCGCCGCTTCCCGGTTACTGTTGCCTTCATTCACAAACGCAACGACACGCTCACGCAACTCGATCGGATGCGGCTTGCCCATGGCGCTTCTCCTTCCATGGGCAAAGTGAATCACAGATCACACAAAACGGGAATCCCGAATCCGGTTAGCTGCGACACGCTTTAGAGGCAGTTCGCAAGCCGCACGAATTCCTCGACCGAAAGCGTCTCCGCCCGGCGCTGCGGATCGATCTCGGCCTTGTTCAACAGCAACTCGCCGCCGACGGACTTCAGGCTCTGGCGCAACATCTTGCGGCGCTGGCCGAAAGCGGCGTGGGTGATGCGCTCCAGCTTCCCGACATCGCAGGGCAGGGGATTGGCGCGTGGCGTCAGGTGGACGACGGTGGACGTCACCTTCGGCGGCGGCGTGAAGGCCTGCGGCGGCACGTCGAACACCATATGCGCGTCCGTACGCCAGCCACAGAGCACACCGAGACGGCCGTAGTGATTGTCTTCCTCGTCGGCGACGATGCGCAGCCCGACTTCCTTCTGGAACATCAGCGTCAGGCTTTCCCAGAAGGGTGGCCACTGGCCATCTTCCGGCAGCAGCCAGTTGAGCAGCAGTTGGGTGCCGACATTATAGGGAAGGTTAGCGATGATCTTCACCGGCCCTCCTTCCGCTTTTTCAGCGGCAAGGGTGGCGAAATCGATCTTCAGCGCATCGCCCTCGATGACTTCCAGCCGGCCGGGATAAAAGTCGGAGACTTCGGCGAGCACGGGCAGGGCCCTCGCATCGCGCTCGACGGCGACCACCTTTTTCGCGCCAAGCGCCAGGATCGCACGCGTCAGACCGCCGGGACCCGGGCCGACCTCGAACACGGTCACGCCCTGAAGGCTGCCGGCCGAGCGGGCGATCTTCTGGGTGAGGTTGAGGTCGAAGAGAAAATTCTGCCCGAGCGCCTTCCTGGCATCGAGACCGTGACGCTGAATAACTTCGCGAAGGGGTGGCAGACCGTCGAGCGTCGCCATCAGATGGTTTCGCCGACTGGCTGGTTGTTCTTGGCAAGTTCCGCGGCGAGTTTCAGCGCTTCCACAAGGCTCGTCTCGCGGGCGATCCCCTGGCCGGCAATGCCGAAGGCGGTGCCGTGGTCGGGCGACGTGCGAATGAAAGGGAGGCCGAGCGTGACATTGACGGACGTGTCGAAACCGAGTGCCTTGGCCGGGATCAGAGCCTGGTCGTGGTACATGCAGATCGCGACGTCATACCGGGCGCGGGCCTCGTCATGGAACATCGTGTCGGCGGGCAGGGGGCCGAACACATGCAGTCCCTCCTTGCGCAGTTTGAAGACAGCTGGATGGATGATGTCCTGATCTTCACGCCCGATCGCGCCGTCTTCGCCCGCATGCGGGTTGAGACCGGCAACCGCGATACGCGGTTGCTCCATGCCGAAGCGGGTCTTCAGGTCATGGTGGGCGATGCGGCAGGTCTTGAGAATGAGCTCCTCTGTCAGCGCGCCTGGTATGTCCTTGACCGGGATGTGGATGGTCACCGGAACGGCGCGGAGCTTCGGCCCAGCGAGCATCATCACCGGCAGGAAGGTTTCGCCCTTCGCCTTGGCTGCGAGATCCGCAAGGAATTCCGTATGGCCGGGGAACTTGAAGCCCGCCTGGTAAAGCACGGATTTCGAAATCGGATTGGTGACGACGGCGGAGGCGCGGCCGGCAAAGCAGAGTTCGACCGCAGTCTCGATCGCGGCAATCGTACCCTGGGCGGTTGCCACATGCGGTTCGCCGGGGGCGACTTCGGCGCCGGCGGAAATCGGCAGAACCGGCACCGCGTCGGCGAAGATCGATACCGCAGTTTCGGGCGATGCCTCGCGAACGGGAACGTTCAGATCGAGAAGTGCCGCGCGTGCCTTAAGGACCGCTGGGTCACCGATATAGAGGAAGGGCGGCAGCCCGATCTCGGCGCGGGCCGCCCAGGCGGCCAGCGTGATATCCGGGCCGATGCCGGCGGGATCGCCCTGAGTCAATGCGAGCGGACGATCGAATGCCATGCAAACTCCGGATAGGCTTATTGTCAGCGCAGGTCGATCTGCGCCTTGGCGCGCAGCTCGTCTAGATACTTCTTGCTGTTGGGATCTTCGCCGCTCTTTTCCGCCTTGCCGAGATCCTCGGCACGGAAGACAGCCTCGGCAGCCAAGTCGTCGGAGACCTGACGCTGATCGCAGACGGCGAGGAATTCGACACCGCGCTCGGTCACCAAAGCCCCCGTCGTGCCGTTCTTGGCCTTTTCGATCAGCGGCTTCCAGTTATCCGGCAGGTTCGGCGCCATCACACGGCCGAGATCACGCACGGAGACGTCCATCATGGTCGCAGCAAACTGCTTGGCCTGATCGCAGCCGGGGAACTTCGAGCGGGAGGCTTCCGCCTCAGCCTTGCGCTTGTTGATAATCGCATTGCGCTTGGCGGCCGGAACGACGAAAATGATCTGCTTGAGGAAATATTCCGTCGTGACGGGCTTCTCCTTGCGCTCCATCATGCGGGTGACCAGTTCCTGGCCGGACATGCGGGCGCCGCCGCTGCCATAGCGGGCATTGAGCAGGCGCGGCCAGCTCATCTGAACGGCGATGTAGTTCTTGAAATGCTCCGCGGTGACACCGGCCTGACCAAGCATCTGGGTCAGCTGGTCGGTGCTGATCTTGTTGCTGGCCGCAAAACGGGCAAACGAGCGGTCGACATCCTCGGTGCTGACCGACATCTTGACGCGGGCGATCTCCTGGCGCTTCAGCACCTCGTCGATCAGCTGCTCGCGGGCAATCTTGGTGTCGGATTTCTGTCGCTGCAGACGCAGGAAGGCTGCGCGCCGGGCAACGTCAGCAGTGGTGATCGGCGTGCGGTTGACGACGGCGGCCACGCCGCTCGTCGATTGGGCCGAGCCGACCGCAGGATTGACGACGATCGAAGCCGCCAGGGCGGTGAAGGCGATCGCCAGCCTGCGCGTTCCGGTCACTCCAAACATCGTCTTACTCCCTATGCGCTGCGTCTCTTTGTGCGGCCTCAGGGCCGCCTTTTACTATATGCGAGCCCGCTTGCGCAATCGGTGCGGCAAAACGATGACCGATGGCCCCGCGAGGGCCATCAATTCCCCGTCATTGATCGCGGGTTGTTGCTGATAGCAGACCTATCACTGATAGCGGAAAGTCTGCTCGTCGTCGTAGTCGTTGGTCGAGCCGATATTCACGTCGCCGAGTGTCCTGAAGCTCAACCGGGCGCCGATGCTCCAATCGTTGGCATCGGTGCTCGAATCCGTCTTCTCGGTATAGGCGAGTGTGAAGATCGTGCACTCGTCGGCATAGCTGATGCCGAGACCACGGCGGGTGACTTCGTTATCGTCGAGATCCCAGGTTGCCTTGCCTGCCAGCGACCAGTTCTCATTGATGCGGAAGCTCATCGACTTTTCGAGGATGTTCGTCGAGCTCGGCGAACCGTATTCCGGCTGCGCCGCGACCTTCGTATAGACGAGCTTTCCGCTGACGCGTGGCGTCTTGTAGTCGAAGGCCACGTCAGTGCGGCGCACGTCGAACGTGTCCTTGTCGAACCGGCTATTGGTCGACAGGCTGAAGCCCTGCGGCAGGTCGATCGCAGCCATGGCAACGAAGTCCGACACGTCGTTCTCGAGACCGGAATTGGCGCCGGCATTGACGAGATCGGCGCTCGCGAACGAGTTCTCCCCGGCAATCTGGTAAGACTGGCCGAAGATGCCGCGCAGGCCGACACCATTGGAGAACGAGCCCGTATAGCGGATGCCTACATTGGCGCGCGTACCACCTTCGATACGGTCGTAGCCGGAGAACTTGTCGCGCTCGAACAGGCTGGTCGCGTCGAAGACGAAGCTCTGTGCGTCCTCGTTCGGCAGGCCGCCGGCCATCTGCTCGTCCGGACGCGCGTAGATCTGCGCGATAGGCTCGATGATATGGCTGCTGCTGCCGGCTGTGATCAGGAGCGGATAGCGGGCCTCAAGGCCGGCCGTCGCCATGTAGCGACCGCTCGGATCATCCTCCAGATCGCCGTCATAGAAGCCGGGCGTTCCGGATGAGGTGCTGCGCAGTCCGTCGCCGCGAAGGGCGAGCAACGGGGTCAACTGCAGGCCGCCTTCCGTGGTCAGCGTGCGCTTCCATTCCGCCTCGGCGGTGAAGCGGCTGTAGCTGCCTTCTAGGCCTGGGAAGCGATCGCTCGACCCGGCGAAATAGTCGTCGTCTTCGCGGCGCGAGAGGTTTGTCAGGTTCGCGTTGAACGACAACTGGCCGCCGAAGATCGGCTCCGGTGCGTAATAGCTGTAGTCGAGAACCGGATAGACGATCGGCTGCTGCCGCTCCAGAATGCTGCTCTCGGCGTCGTCCTGGATGTCGAAATAATAGCCACGCAGATCGAAGTAGTTCCGCGTGCCAAGACCGGTCAGGTAGACCTCGTTGGTGAACGTTTCGGAGTCGACATCCTGCAGGCTGTAGGTTCGCGAGAAGTTGTTATCGCTCTGGGCCATGACGTTCCAGCCGAACGTCCAGCGCGGATTGATCTCGAACTTGCCTTCGGAGGCCGCCATCACACGGGTATCGGCTTCGCGGTCCGCGGTGTTCGGATCGAACGAACTCGAATTCTGCTGGCTGATTCCGGCAAAGCGGAACGTGTGCTCGCCGTTGTCGAACCTGTTGCGCACCTCGCCTTCGACGAGTAGCCCCTGGTTGCTGTAGTAGGTCGGGGTGATCGTCGCATCCATGCTCGGCGAGAAGACATGGTAATATGGGACGCTGATGCCGAAGCCGAGATTGTCGCTGGCGCTGAACCGCGGGAACAGCAGGCCGGACTTCCGCTCGACCGTTTCGTCGGGCACCGTGATCGGGAAGGGCAGCTTGCCCAGCGACATGCCGAACAGCTCGAACTGAGCGTTCTCGAGGCGAATCGTATGGGCCTGGCCGTTGCGGATGACGCGCTGGGCCTTGACCTGCCACAACGGCGCCTTGCCCGGTGTCTGCGCGCAGGGCAGACATGCCGTATAGACGGTGTTGTTCAGAACCATCAGGTCGCCGGGCTGCCTTTCGGCGCTCTCTGCGGCCAGACGCGTGTTGTCGGTGGTCTCGACGCGAAGCGCGTTGAGGAAGCCTTCGCCGAAATCATCCGTGACGTCGAGTTCTTCGGCATAGACGCGCGTGCCGCCGGGCTCGATCAGCTCGATATTGCCGACGGCCATGACGCGGCCGCTCTTCTGGTCGTATTCGACCCGCTGGGCGACCATGCGGTAGCGATTGTAATAGATCTGCACGCCACCGCGAGCGGTGACCTGCTGGGCGTCCTGATTATAGACGAGTTCATTGGCGCGCAGGAGCATCTTCGCGTCGTCCGACTGGACGGGCGCGAGTCCCTGGGCCTGAGCGACATCCGTCGTCACGCCGCATACAAACGCAGACACACCTGTCAGCAGGGCGGCGGCAAGCCGTCTGATATTTCTGCGGTTACTGACCGCCACTAGCCGTCCTCCTGATGAAGCAGAATCGTTGCGCCCAACGCCGTCGCGACAATGACTGGTATCCAGACCGCCACGAAGGGAGGAATCGCCCCGCTGCTCCCAAACGCCTTCACAAGCACACTCACGACATAAAGCACGAAGCCTGAAACTATTCCACCCAGAATCATCGACCTGGACTGGGCGAAGCGACTGAATTTTAACGAGACTGTTGCAGCAATGAGAGTCATTGCCACCAGCAGTATCGGAAGCGACAGCAGCGAGTGGAATTGTGTTTCGAGCGCCTTGGTTGAGATGCCGAACGAGCGGCTGATCTCGATTTTCCGGGAAAGATCAAAGAACGCAACGGTTTCCGGCTGTTCAAGGGTTTCCTGGATGTATTCCTGTTTCAGGTTGGTACGGACCTGAGCCGTGGGCTGGCGCACCGGGATTTCGCCCGGCCGATTCTCCAGGACGTCGTTAAGAAGCCAGTAACCATTTTCGAGTTTTGCCTCGCGCGCATCCTGGCGCATGGTCACGTTTCCATCCTTGTCGAAGTGGAAAAGCACCACGTCGATAAGCTCGGTTCCGTTGGCTCGATAGCTCTTGGCGCCGATGATAATGTCCTCGTCGCCGCTGATCTGACGGATCCAGGGCACAAACTTGCTGGCCTTGGCGCGATTGCTTGCCTGGCGCCAGCTGGCCTCCATCGAAATCGATTCGCGCTGTCCCCAGGCAGCTAGCGGATTGATCACCAGCAGGGCCAGCAGACCGAGCAGGAATGCGCCGATGACGAAGGGCGAGACGAACTGCCAGACCGAAATGCCCGCGGCACGGGTGACCACGAGTTCATAACGCCGGTTGAGTGCGATCAGCACGGTCATGCCGATGAACAGGCTGAGCGTCGGGATGGTCTGCTGCAGGATCGATGGCAAACGCAGGGCAGTCATGCCGAAAGCGCCGAAAACGCTGAATTCCGCAAGGCCGGACAGACGGCGGGTCGTCTCGCTGAAGTCGGCGAGAAATATGATCGCACTGACGCCGAGCAGGAACCAGAAGGCCGTCACCATGTAGCGGCGGAAAAAGTAGCGCCAGAGGGTTGAGAAGATCATGCGGCGCCTCCGCTGGATCCCGTCGACGGCGCGAAGCGGCGCTGCAGCAGACGGTTCAGCCGGCCGACACCGTTGGTGAACGCGCGCGGCATGTGCAGCTGGCGATTGGTCGCCAGCATGTAGATTGCGACCGCCGAGGTAGCGACCGGCACGACATAGACGACCGGGACATAGGCGGCGCTGCGTTCCGTCAGGTTGGTGACGGAGAAGCCGGCCCAGCGCAGCGCGAAGGCCAAAACGAGCGCATAGATCATCGGGTGAACGCGGGCCGACCGGTGGGAGCGGGTGTTGCCCGCCACGACGAGCGACACCAGTGCGAAGGCGATCGGGAAAAGCCAGTCGGACAAGCGACGATGCAGTTCCGACCGGAATGCGCCGGGCGACTTCGCATAAACCGGATCGGCCGGGTCCGGGTTCAGCAGGAAGCCGAGGCTGCGATCGGCGGAATAGAGTGGCAGGCCGCCTTCCGACTTCGTCATCGCAGAAAGATCAAAGGCATAGGACGCGAACTTGACGATCGAGATGCGGCCGTCGGGGGATTTGCGATGCACTTCGCCGTCACGCATCGTGAGCGAGGTTCCGCCAGGATCGACCGAGCCTTCCTTGGCATAATAGATGAGGTCGAAATTCGGGTCGCGATAATCGACGACGAACAGGCCCTTGAGCAGCCGACCGGAATGGCGCTCGGAGATCTGCACGTAGAGGCCGTCCTCGATGCTGCGGAACGTCTTTTCCTCGATTACCGAAGAGAGAAGGTCGGCATAGGCGGCGGCGACCATCTGGCGCGCGCCAAGCCGCGATTCGGGCTCGAGAAAATTGGTAACGGCGAAGGAGAACAGGCTGAGCACGATCGATAGCGCGATGACCGGCCGGTAGATGATGCTGCGACCGGCGCCCGCCGCATCGATGACCGGCAGCTCCGAATCGTTGTTCATCGCCGTCAGCGTCTGGGTAATGCCGATGACAAGCGCGAAGGGCAGCACGACGGGTATGATCGTCGGCAGGATGTAACTCGCAAGCAGCATGAACGAGCCCATCGACTGGCCGGTATCCGTGACCAGGTTGATGCGCCCGAGCACCTGGATGGTCCAGATGATGGTGAGCACGGGAACGAGCGTCACCAGAAACATCTGGAAAATCCGGCGCAATATGTAAGTTTCGAGAAGCTTCATTCCCGTCCGACACTTTGCAGCCCAGCCATCCGCGATGGCAGTCGCGCCTATCTAAGCGATCGGGGCGACGTTTTCGACAGATGTCATGTCACAAATATGTTGGCTAGAGGCGTTTTATTTTTTGTTGTGACATTTCAAAAGGTGTCTTGCGACAAGACACGTGGTTGCCGGGCCGGCTAGCAAGGCGTCGGGCTTGCCTTCCTGGCTGAAACCGTGATGATCGCCTGCCTGTTTCTGAAGAAATTCGCTTGGAGTACCGATGTCTGTAGAACTCGCCATTTCCTTTGCCAAATCCGCGCCGCTCAAAAGCGCGCTTGCCATCCAGCTCAAGCTTGCCGGCGACCAGCCGGCTTCGGGTCTCGCAGAGGCGGATCCGCAAGGCATCGGCGCGCGCGCGGCCGGAATTTCCAAATTCACCGGCAAGGCGATGACGACGCTGGACGTGTTGGCGCCGCACGGTTCGGCTGCCGACCGCCTGCTGGTCATCGGTCTCGGCGAGCCCGATGCGCTGGTCGCCTATGACTGGCTGCGGGCGGGCGGAACGGCTGCCGCGGGGCTGAAGTCGATGAACAAGGCCGTCATCTTCCTCGATGTGCCTGGCCTCGATGTTACGCCGCAGCAGGCTGCAGATTTCGCCCTCGGCATGCTGCTCAGGGCCTACAGCTTCGATACCTACAAGTCGGCCAAGAAGAACGACAATGACGACAAGGAACCGAAGGCGGTCAGCGTCACCATCGTCACCGCGGATCATGCCGCGGCCAAGAAGGCCTTTGCCGGTGCCGGTGCGATCGCCGGTGGCGTGAACCTTGCCCGCGACCTCGTCAACCTGCCACCGAACGTGCTCGGCCCCGTCGAGTTCGCCGACAAGGCGAGAGAACTCGAAGCGCTCGGGATCGAGGTCGAGGTTCTGACCGAGAAGGAAATGAAGAAGCTCGGCATGGGTGCGCTTCTCGGCGTCGCCCAGGGTTCCGTTCGCCCGCCGCGGCTGGCGGTCATGCATTGGAAGGGCGGCAAGGCCAAGGACAAGCCGATCGCTTTCGTCGGCAAGGGCGTCGTCTTCGACACCGGCGGCATTTCCATCAAACCGGGCGCCGGCATGGAGGACATGAAGGGCGACATGGGCGGCGCTGCCGCCGTCACCGGCCTCATGCACACGCTGGCTTCCCGCAAGGCCAAGGTCAATGCGATCGGCGTTATCGGCCTGGTCGAGAACATGCCGGACGGCAATGCCCAGCGTCCGGGCGACATCGTCACGTCAATGTCCGGCCAGACGATCGAGATCATCAATACCGACGCCGAAGGGCGTCTGGTGCTGGGCGACGCGCTCTTCTACACCAAGGAGCGCTTCAAGCCGCTGTTCATGATCGACCTCGCGACGCTGACGGGCGCGGTTGTCGTGGCGCTCGGTAATATCCATGCAGGCCTGTTCTCCAACGACGACGCGCTTGCCGGAAGGCTGACCGAGGCTGGCGACGTCACCTCGGAGAGGCTGTGGCGCATGCCGCTCGCCAAGGAATACGACAAGATCATCGACTCGCGCTTCGCCGACATGAAGAACAGCGGCGGCCGCCAGGCCGGCTCGATTACCGCGGCGCAGTTCCTCAAGCGCTTCGTCGGCGAGACGCCATGGGCGCATCTCGACATCGCCGCGACCGCGCTCAACTCGCCGCAGAACGAGATCAACCAGTCCTGGGCATCCGGTTATGGCGTTCGCCTGCTGGACGAGCTCGTCCGGGCGAACTACGAGAGCTGATGACCGAAGTTCTCTTCTACCACCTGACCGAATCGAAGCTCGAGGATGCGCTGCCGGCGCTCCTCGAAAAGAGCGTCGAGCGCGGCTGGAAAGTGGTTGTCCAGACCAGTGACGAGGCCCGCCGCGATCTGCTCGACGGTCATCTCTGGACCTTTCGCGAGGATAGTTTCCTGCCGCACGGCACCGATGGTGCACCTATGGCGGAAGCTCAGCCGGTCCTGCTGACCACGGCCGGAGAGAACGTCAACGACGCCACAGTCCGCTTCATCGTCGACGGCGCCGCACCGCCGCCGCTCGACCCTTACGAACGGGTGGTCTTCATGTTCGACGGCTATGACCAGCAGCAGCTGGAAGGGGCGCGCTCGGAATGGAAGAAGCTCAAAGGCGAAGGCCACACGCTGACCTATTGGCAGCAGTCGCCGGAAGGTCGCTGGGTGAAGAAGGCCTGAGCCGCCTTCACCCAAGATCTTAATCCCGCATGATCGTCTGGCGCAGGAAGCTGTAGCCCATGGCGTGGCGGGCGGCCATTTCGGCGGTGTCGCCGGCGCCGCCGTGGCCGCCTGTCCCATATTCACGGAAATAAGGTGTGTGGCCGGCGTCGATCAGCCGCTTGGCGAAACGGCGGGCATGCGAGGGGTGCACGCGGTCGTCGTTTGTCGAGCTGTCGACATAGATAGGCGGGTAGGTGATCTCGCTGTCGGGTTTCACCTGATGTAGCGGCGAATAGGTCAGCATGTAATTCAGATCTTCGGTGAGGTCCGGATTGCCGTATTCGTCCATCCAGGCCTTGCCGGCAGGGAAGAGGTGAAAGCGCGACATGTCGATGACGGGCACTGACGTCCAGACGGCGCCGAAATCATTGGGGTAGCGCGTTGCCATGACGGCTGTGAGAAGGCCGCCATTGCTGCCGCCATTGCAGGCGATACATTCCGGTTTCGTGTAGCCGCGCGCGACGAGATCGCGGGCGACCGCAACGAAATCCTCGAATGCCTTGTGGCGGCCCTTGCCCTTGGCGACGGTGTGCCAGTCGGGACCGAGTTCGCCGCCGCCGCGGATATAGGCCTGGACGAAGCCGCCGCCCTGACCGAGCCACAAGCCGTATGCGCCGGAATAGACAGGCGACAGCGGCACCCCAAAGCCGCCATAGGCATACATCAGCACCGGCAGCTCGCCCTCGGTCCAGGTCTTCGGCAGGACGATATGGTAGGGCACTTTCGTGCCGTCTTCCGACGTGGCTTCGAGCAGTTCCGAATGCATTCCTTCGGCATCGAAATAGGCCGGCGAAGTGCCGATCGGCACCAGTTCATGCGTATCGCCGTGGTCGGTCAGATCGAGGCGGTAGGCGGTCGCGGGGAGCAGAAAACCCTGGCCGACGACGGTCAGGACTTCCTCGCCGAGCGTCAGGTCCGCGTCGAACAGGCGGAAGCTGACCGTCTGCAGGTCTTCGGGCAGAGGCATTTCCACTGGCGCCGGGTCCGGCTTGGTCAGGTCGACGAGGTAAAGCTTCGGCACCATCCGGTCGCTGACGATGAATACGGCCCAGCTCTTCAGCAGCGTGAACTGCGACACCGACTGGCCGGGGTTGGGAGAGAACAGCACACGGGCGTTGGTCAGCGGTTCGGCGCCGAAAGGGTGGAAATCCTGCAGGATGAGCGTGCCGACCGGATAGCGCTCGTCGCTCTTGGCGCGCCAGATGGCATGCGTATGGTTGAGATCGCTGTCGGCTTCCCTCGGCAGGTCCAGCCGGCGGAGGCTGCCATCCGCACCTTTGACATGCAGGCTGCTCTTGCCGATCTCGTGGCCGGAGGTGAAAATCTCGATCTTGCCGTCGTCCGGCTTGCCGCCCCAGTAGAGCGGGTCGATGATGCTCGCAGTGCCGTAGATATCGCTTTTGTCGGCCTCGTAGAGGATCGGCGCGTTCTTCGGATCGACGCCGCGCTTGAGGATGCGGCCGACGCGTGGCCAGCCGGAACGGGTGGCGGAAAACTCGTCGACGGAGCCGAAATAGGCAAGTTCGTCGGGGCCGAGCCATGTGGCATGGGCGCGTGCCGGCGGTGTGTCGAAACCGCCCTCGACGATGGTTTTCGTCTCGGTGTCGAATTCCAGCATGCGCAACTGGTCGGAGCCGCCGTCGGAAAGGATCAGAATGACGCGGGTCGGCTCATAGGGCGATGTGATGGCGCCGTTATAGATCCAGCGCTTGCCTTCCTGCCGACAGAATTCATCGAAATCAAAGACCGTTTCCCAGGCCGCATCGTGCCGTGGCGCCTGATCGGCGGCAAACCGACGCCAGAGACCGAGGGGATTGTCCTTCGAACGGTGGAAGTCGAACAGCCACTTGCCGCGACGGGTCGGGATGATCAGCCGGTCCTCGCGCTCTATCATTGCCTTGAGCGCATCGCGATCCTTCTCGAATTCCGGTGTCCTGAACTGCCGGTCCGACCTGTCGTTCTGCTCGGTCACGAAGGCGATCGTGTTGGGATCGTTGTCGGTTTCGAGAAACAGGTTCATCGCGGTCTCCTCATGTCTTGGCTGCTTCTACCTAGGCATGGGAGAGGATGGTGGCAACCGACCCGATGGCGATTATGTCCTTTGTCATGCTTCGGCCCGTCCCGAGCATCCGCAACGTCTCATTTGCTGCAACCTGGATAGATCCTTGGGACATGCCCGAGGATGACGATGGCGCTTGAGGCTATCCCGCCATCGCCTCTTCGTATTCCGCCGAGAGCAACAGCCATTCCTCTTCGGCGGCCGAAAGTTTTCCGGCGGCCTCGCCCCGTTCCTTGGCTTTCTGTGCCGCCTTGGCGGGTGCCTTTTCATAAAGCACCGGGTCTGCAAGCTCTTTATCAAGACCCTGAATCAGCTTCTCAAGCTTGCCGGTCAAGGATTCGATTTCGTTGATCTTTTTCTTCAGCGGGGCGAGCGATGCGCGCTTTTCGGCATTTGCCTTGCGCTGATCGGCCTTCGATGCCGTTTCGTCGGTCGCTTGTGCCTTGTCGTCCTTCTTGCGGCCCGATGCGATGATCAGGTCGCGATATTCTTCGAGGTCGCCATCGAAGGGTTTCACCGTGCCGTCACTGACCAGCCAGAGACGGTCGACGGTCGCCTCGATCAGGTGGCGGTCGTGCGAGATCAGGATGACGGCGCCGTCATAGTCGTTCAGCGCCTCGATCAGAGCCCGGCGGCTGTCTATGTCGAGATGGTTGGTCGGCTCGTCGAGGATCAGCAGATTCGGGGCATGGAATGCGGCGAGCCCCATCAGCAGGCGGGCCTTCTCGCCACCGGACAAGTCCTTGGCGGCGGTCGCCATCTTTTCGGTCGCCAGACCCATCTGCGCGACGCGGGCCCGTACCTTCGCTTCCGGCGCATCCGGCATGAGCCGGCGGACGTGGTCGACGGGGGATTCGTTCGGGATCAGGTCGTCCAGCTGGTGCTGGGCGAAGAAGCCGATCGAGAGAGACGACGCGAGCTTCATCTCGCCGCCATCAAGCCCGAGCCGGCCGGAGATCAGCTTGGCGAAGGTCGACTTGCCGTTGCCGTTGGAGCCGAGGAGCGCGATGCGATCGTCATTGTCGATGCGCAGGGTGATGTTCTTCAAGATCTGCTGGCCGGGCGTATACCCGACGCCGCCCTTGTTGATCGCCACGATCGGGGAGGCGGGCTGCTTTTCCGGTGTCGGGAAGGTGATCGGCTGGACGTGATCTTCCACCACGGCCGAAACGGTGCCCATGCGCTCCAGCGCCTTGATACGGCTCTGCGCCTGGCGGGCCTTGGAGGCCTTGTAGCGGAAGCGGTCGATATAGCTCTGGATATGTTTGCGGGCGGCGTCGCTCTTCGCCTTCGCCTTCATCTGCAATTCGTCCGCCTCAGCCTTCTGCCGTTCGAACTGGTCGTAGCCGCCGCGATAGAAGGTGAGCTTCTTCTGGTCGAGATGGACGATCGAATTGACCGCGTTGTTCAGCATGTCGCGGTCGTGGCTGATGACGATGACGGTATGCGGATAGCGCCGCACATAGTCTTCCAGCCACATCGTGCCTTCGAGATCGAGATAGTTGGTCGGCTCGTCGAGCAGCAGCAGGTCGGGCTCGGCGAAAAGAACCGCCGCGAGCGCCACGCGCATGCGCCAGCCGCCGGAAAAGGACGAGGCGGGACGTAGCTGAGCTTCGGCATTGAAGCCGAGGCCGGCAAGGATGCTGGCCGCGCGCGCCTCGGCCGAATGGGCGTCGATATCGACGAGGCGCATCTGGATTTCGGCGATGCGGTTCGGATCGGTCGCCGTCTCGGCTTCGGCCAGAAGTGCCGTGCGCTCCTTGTCGGCTGCCATGACGATGGTGATCAGCGAATCTTCCGTGCCCGGCGCTTCCTGAGCCACCTGGCCGATGCGCGCCTGCTTCGGGATCGATACCGAGCCGCTTTCAGCCGCGAGGTCGCCGGTGATCACCCGGAACAGCGTTGACTTGCCGGCGCCGTTGCGGCCGACAAGGCCAGCCTTCGTGCCCGCCGGAAGCGTCACGCTGGCATGGTCGAGGAGGAGACGTCCGGCAATGCGGGCGGAAAGGTCGGTAATCGTGATCATGGCGGCGGTTTTGGCCGAAACGCAACGCCAAGGCAAGAGATCGCGTCTTCAGACAGATGCTAAAGACGCGCTTCTTTCGCTATGATTTCAACGGCTGCCCGTGGATGACGACGCGTGTGCGTGGATTGGCCTTGGCAGTATCCGAAGCGGCGACCGCTTGCAGCCGCAACTGGTGGGGTGAAAACGCATCCGCCTTCATCGCCGCACCGATCATCAGGCTGATGCTATTGGAGCCGTCCGAGGCGGCGAAAACCAGGTTGTCGGCGATGGCGCCCGCAAGCCGATCGGCGATCGGCTTGATGCTTTCACGGGTGACGTCCCGGAACAGAAAGGCGAATTCGCCCTTGCCGATGCGGGCGACGAAATCGTTCTTCTTGATCGTCTTGCGAAAGACGGCCGCTGCCTTCTTGACGATACGCTGGGCCGTCGCCTCGCCGAACTTGTCGGCGAGTTCGGCAATATCGGAGACGGCGACGAGCAGCAGCGCCGTGTCGTGGTGACCCTCGGTCGAATAGAGTCCTTCAAGTTCCTCCACGAAGGCGGCATGGTTCGGCAGGCCGGTCATCCGGTCGCGCAGCATAACGGCGCGGGTGGCGGACGTATCGCGTTCGGCTTCCAGAAGCTGGTTGGCACCGGTGAGGAGAGCTGCTTCCAGCTCCGTTTCGGCCACCACCGCGTCGGACAGGGAGACGCTCAGATATTCGATTTCGGCGAGGATATCGCGCGGGCCGGCGCCAGTATCTTCCCGCAGGCTGCGCGAGATCGCCTGCAGCACCTTGCTGAAGCCCTTCTTCTGCTCGGCCACCGTCGCCATCTTGTCGCGCAGTCCGGCCAGAAGGCGGATGTCGTGGTCACGGGATTTCGGCAGCGCCGAGGCGACGAAGCTTGGCAATTGGTAGCGGATGCCGATCTCGTCCAGCAGCCCCTGTCGCGGCGCGACGGGCAGGGCCGCAATCTCGCGGGACAGGGAGACATCGACGCCGGCAAGCGCCTCGTAGAAGAGTTCGTAATTGCGCGGCAGCCCGGCAATCTCGAGCCGGGCCATGTGCTGGCTTACCGCCTGCAATGTCTTGTCCTGCTGCTTGCGTACTGGCGTCGTCATTCTCATCCCCTGCGTGTGGGTGTTTTGTCTGAGAGTGATTACGTCAGCACGTTAACATTCGCTGAAATGCAGGCGTTCAGAGGCCAAATGAAGCCTGATTCATGCTACGTAGGGTTAAAGCCCGGTTCAGATCCAGCGTTTGCCCTAGTCGCGCAGGAAACTGATCATGTCGAGCACGACGGATGGCTTGCCGAGCGATGTCAGAATGGTGTGCACCTGCCCGCGGTGATGCGTCTGGTGGTTGAAGACATGCGCGAGCATGCCGGCAAGCGGCTCGGTTACCGGCGTCGGTATTGTCACTGGCGTGTAGCTCACGATCCTGTCGAATGCTTGCGGGGTCAGCGATGCGGTCAGTTCGACGAAGCGCTGGTCCTCCGCGATGCGCGCCTCGCGCAGATCGGCAAGCTTTTCGAACAGGACGACATTCAGTTCTATCGGCGCCGTGCCGACGCCGGTGATCCGCCTCAGCCATATGCGATCGGCGACGAGAAGGTGGTTCAGCGTCCGGTGCGCCGAGCCGAAGAAGGCGCCGCGATCTTCTCTGTATTCATCCTCGGAAAGGCCTGCGCAGGCATCGTAGATGCGCAGATTGGCCCAGTTGTTGTAACCGGCGAGCATCTGGAAATGGCGTTGCATCGGCTTCTCCCTTGGTTGTCCCCTTCGATTACCGTCTACAGCAAGCCGCAATATGCAGGTGTGATGCAATCCATGAAATCTTCTGACTGGATTGCCGCCGCATTCGCCATCATCATACCCGACCGACCGGTTTATCAGGAGAGCTCCCATGACCACCCGTATCCTTTATTCGCTCTGTGGAGCGGACGAGAGCCGGCCTTTCTCGCCCCATTGCTGGAAAGTCGTGCTGGCATTAAAGCACAAGGGGCTGGAATTCGAGGAGAGGCCGACGCCATTTACCCAGATTCCGGATCTCGAGGGTGGTTTTTCCAAGACCGTGCCGATCCTGAGGGATGGCAACGAACTGATCCGCGACAGTTTCGACATCGCGCTCTATCTTGAGGAGCGTTATCCGAACCGGCCGACATTATTCGGCGGCGAGGGCGGCAAGGCGCTCTCCCGCTTTGTCGAGCGATTTTCGCAAAGCATCGTTCATCCCGCGGTCACGGGTATCGCGGTCGCTGATATCCACGACATGCTGGACGAGACGGACCAGATCTATTTCCGCACATCCCGCGAGAAGTTTCTGGGTAAAACGCTCGAGGACATGCGCTCGGGGCGAGAGGCCGCAGTCTCCGCATTTGCGGCAAAGCTGGAGCCGGTACGGCAGACGCTCGCGCATCAGGACTTCGTCGGGGGCGACGGACCGCTGTTTGCCGACTACATCCTGTTCGGCGCGCTGCAGTGGATGCGGATCACGACAGGAGCCAAGGTCTTTGCCCCAGATGACCCCGTCGGCCTGTGGTTCGAGCGCTGCCTCGACCTGCATGACGGCGTCGGTCGAAGTGTGACGGCGGCGTGAAATTGCCCAAACCCCCTTGTTTCCGGCGAAAGGGGCGGGTAGATACCGCCCACTTTCCCAATGGAACAAGGAATTCTGACAATGGCGATTGAACGCACCTTCTCGATGATCAAGCCGGACGCCACCAAGCGCAACCTGACCGGCGCCATCACCAAGGTATTCGAAGACAACGGCCTGCGCATCATCGCCTCCAAGCGCGTATGGATGTCCAAGCGCGAAGCCGAAGGCTTCTACGCCGTTCACAAGGAACGTCCTTTCTTCGGCGAACTGGTTGAAGGCATGACCTCCGGCCCGACCATCGTTCAGGTCCTGGAAGGCGAAAACGCCATCCTGAAGAACCGCGAAATCATGGGCGCCACCAACCCGGCAAACGCCGACGAGGGCACGATCCGCAAGCAGTTCGCCCTGTCGATCGGCGAAAACTCGGTTCACGGTTCGGATGCTCCGGAAACCGCCGTTCAGGAAATCGCCTACTGGTTCGCTGAAACCGAAATCGTTGGCTAATCGGCGGTTGCCATAAGCTGAGATTTGAGAGGCCGGTGCGAAAGCACCGGCCTTTTTCGTTGCGCCTGCAAGCGGTGAACCGGTGGGGCCATCTCAGATTGATGCAAAAAAATCTGATAGGGACTTGATGAAACGCACCTTGGTAAGTTCATTAGTTGCTAATTGATTCCAAGGAGATATTTAAAATGTTGAGTGGCATGACCGAGTTCGAGCGCAACGCCTTTGTGGAGAGGATCAGCGCCACGGCCATTGCCAATCAGGCCTTTTTGAAGTGTTCCATCAGCGGCAATCCGATCACGATCGACAACGTCATTTCCTATGTCGGCGATTTCATCGATCCGGCAAATCCGCATCTGCAGGACCTGATCGAGAAGATCGGCAACGCCATCGATGAGGTCTTTGCGGCAGCACCTCCGCATCTGCAGGTGAAGGGCTAGGCACTTCCTGTCGGCGTCACGTCGGGCAGGCTTCGGCCTTTCCGTAATCCGCAGCGCCTCCTGTGCCGAAGACCTCCGGGTTCGCCTCGTAGCCCGGCCCGATGACCAGCGGCTTTGTCGGCAGGACGGTCTGGTCCACGTCGGAGGTAATGCTGGTCTCAATCTCCTGCAGCACCTCGCCCGAGGTATCGAGAATGCGGATCGTCACGGCATAGGGATGGCCCTTGCGCACGCATTGAACATGCGGACTCTGGATCGCAATCCTCTCGTCCACGGCAAAGATTTTTTCCCCCGTCGTCAGTGTTTCGCCACCCTTCGGGTTCTCGAATTCCGCGACTGCAGTGCTGCCTTCCGGCAGAGGGCCAAGCTTGCGCAGGGTGACGAGGTACTTGGCTGTGGCAACGCGATAGTTGAAGACGAAGATCCGCCCGGTAAGTTCGACGAGCTTTCCGTCGGTTTCCCGCTGGCAGCCGGGAAGCAGGATTGAAACCAGAGTGATGGCGAACACGGCACGGATCATCATAGCGCCCGTTCCTTTCGCCGGTCTTGGAAGCGCTTGGCCTTCTCCCGGTTGCCGCAGACGGCCATGTCGCACCAGGCCCGGCTGCGGTTCTTGCTTCTGTCGACGAACAGCCAGCCGCAATGGCCGCAGATCTTGAGCCGTTCGATCGCGCTGGCATCGAGCAGGCGCAGCGCCGAGTGGGCGGTAGCCGCCTCCAGCGATGCAGCGTCCGACCGCCGCAGCAGAGCGGCGATCGCCTCAAGCAGATCGGCCAGCATTCCGCCATTCGCCCGACCAAGAACACGTGCACGAAAATAGCGGTCAATTGCCTCCCGAAGGTCAATGAAGCGAGATTGGTCGCTTGGCTTCGACGGCGCCAGATCGCCAAACAGCGCTCGCTCGGCCGAGAACGCTGACGCCGCAGCAGGAAAGGCTTCCAGTTGTACGGGATCGGCGAAACGATCCACGCTGCGCGACGGATCGAAGCGTAGGATCACGCTATTGGCGACATCGAGCGCCAGTGCGCCACCGGCGAAACGATGCTGTGTCCAGGCAAAGCTCATGGATCCAATATAACTGGTAAAATGTCTTTTGCCAGTTATATTGACGACGCCTGGAGGATGCATGGCTTATCTGCTGCAGCAACTCGCGAATACCGTACCGATCGCGTCACTCTATGCCGCGCTGGCGTTTGGTTATGCCATTGCATTCGCAGTCACCCGGCGGGCCGATATCACCTATGGCGCCATCTTTGTTTTCGCCGGACATCTTCATCTTCTTGGCGCCCATTTCGGTTGGGAGAGCCTGCGGCTCGTGCTGCCGGCCGCGATCTCGCTCGGAGCCATTCTGGCCTTGGGCGGCGGTCTTATGACCGGCGCCATCGTCAGCCGTTACGTCCTGCTGCGGCTCGTGCGCGCATCCGCGAATGCGCTGATCGTTGCAACGCTCGGTATCCTGCTCGTGTTGATGGAGGGCGCACGGCTGGCCTCCGGCAGTCGGGAGCTCTGGTTGTCGCCATTTCTCAACCAGCCCGTCTCTCTATCGCTAGGGCAGGGGGGTGGGGTGACGCTGACGGTGATCCAGCTTGCCAATGCGGCGATCATGCTGGCCGCAGTCGCGCTCGGTCATCTCATCTTGTCGCGGCATCGCGCCGGACGCATCTGGCGGGCAGTGGCCGATGATCCGTTCGCCGCCGAACTGCTCGGCGTGAATTCCCACCGGGTCTTCGTGCTTGCCTATTCGGCGGCGGCCTTCTACGCCTCGCTCTCCGGCGTGCTTGCCACCTCCTATTACGGCACGATGGATTTCGGCGCCGGCCTGCTCTTTGGCCTGAAAGTCGTTCTGATCGCGGCGGCAGGCGGCCATTCCCATCCCCTGCGTTCGGCGCTTGGCGCGGCAGTGGTGGGATTGGGCGAAACCTTGTGGAGCGGCTATGGCCCGATCCTCTGGCGCGATTTCGCCGTGGTCTCGACACTCGTCTTTGTGCTGGTTCTCAGCCGGCGGAAGCGGGTGCTGCCCTGAACCGCGCTAAGCCCACTTGTCGCGAGCGGTATCGTCGGTGCCCTTGGCCTCTATCCAGTCCCCCGCGGTGCCGTCCACCGCATGTTCCTTCTTCCAGAAGGGAGCCGAGGTTTTGAGGAAATCCATGATGAAGTTGGCGCCGTCGAAGGCGGCCTGCCGGTGCGGTGCGGTGGCGATCACCAGCACGATGTTCTGGCCCGGTTCGATCTTGCCGTAACGGTGGATGGCGGTTGCACCAAGAAGCGAGAAACGCTCGATGGCGAGATCTGCGATGCGGCGCATCTCTGTCTCGGCCATGCCCGGATAATGCTCCAGCTCCAAAGCCGAAAGCTTGCCCTGTTCGCCGCGGCACAGGCCGACGAAGGACACGATCGCGCCGATATCGGTGCGGCCGGCAGTCAGCGCATCGAGCTCGCTCTGCAGGTCGAAGTCATGCGCCTGAACGCGGATGATGGGAGTGATTTCGGTCATCTATACTCTCCGAATAAGGGCCGGATTTACCGGACCGTATCCCGGCCCTTCGCTCTGCTCAGGGCGTTCGTCACTGAAATCGATTCACTGGATCGATTTCTCCGGCTTTACCGGATCGTTCCTCACCCACCCGTCATCGGCGGGAAAATGCCGATTTCGCGCGCCCCGGCGATCTTCTCGGAATGCTCGACATGCTCCTGGTTGATCGCAACCCGGATCACGTCGGGATATTGAAGCGCGTTCTCGTATTCCTCGCCCAGGCCCTTGAGGTGGGAAAGCAGATCGCGAACGGTAACAACGTCGGCGGGAAGCTCGATTTCCTCTTCCGGCTTGCCGATGCGCTCGCGCACCCAGGCGAAATAAACGAGATTAGTCTTCATTCTTCATCCACCAGATGCTTCACGCCGGCGCGAAAATAGTCGTAGCCGGTGTAGAAGGTCAGGATTGCCGCGATCCACAGAAGCGCAATGCCCATTTCCGTGGTGTAGGGCACGATCTTGTCGCCCGCGGGACCGGCCAGAAGAAACGCAATCGACACCATCTGGATCGTCGTTTTCCACTTGGCGACGCGCGTGACCGGAACCGAAACCTTGAGCGCCGCAAGATATTCGCGCAGGCCAGAGACGAGGATCTCACGGCAGAGAATGGTGATTGCGGCCCATAACGACCAGCCTGCGATTGTCTGGTCGGCAGCCAGCAGCAGAAGCACCGCTGCAACCAGCAGCTTGTCGGCGATCGGATCGAGCATGCGGCCGATATTCGACGTCTGGTTCCAGATGCGGGCGAGGTATCCGTCGAGATAATCGGTTATCGAGGCGACCACGAAGATCCAGAATCCGGCCCAGCGGGCAAAGTCCGAGCTTTCGAGCTTCCCTTCGACAAAGAAGCAAAGCACGATGACCGGCACGGCAAAGATGCGCGCATAGGTCAGAAGGTTAGGGATATTGTATGCGCGGGAAGCCATGTCGGACCTGTGCTAACGGTTTGTCCCTAGTTGATGTTTCCAAGCCGAAGCGTCAACAGGGTTTCGCGGCTTTTTTACAGACGATTGCGTTAGTTAGTACGGGGCGCGCCGTCAATTCGCCCGCGTCTCATGAAAATGATTGTAGACCTGCTTCGCCACAGCCTCGGAAATACCTTCGACCGCCATCAGATCGTTGAGGCCCGCGCGTGAGACCGCCTTGGCGGTACCGAAGTGCTGCAGGAGCTTGCGCTTGCGGCCCGGACCGATGCCGGAGATCTCGTCCAGCGGGTTCTTGATCATCTCCTTCTTGCGCCGCGCCCGATGCGAGCCGATGGCGAACCGGTGCGCCTCATCGCGCATGCGCTGGATGAAATAGAGAACCGGATCGCGCGGCGGCAGCGAGAAATCGCTCTTTCCATCGGCGAAGAAGCGCTCGCGGCCGGCATCGCGATCGACGCCCTTGGCGACGCCGATGGCGGTGACCACGTCGCGTATGCCGAGTTCGTCGAGGATTGCGCGAACGGCCGTCATCTGCCCCTGTCCGCCGTCGATCAGGATCACGTCCGGCCATGCGGGGAAGGCAGCATCGTTGATATCGTCGCTGGCTGTCTCGGTGTCCGCCGCTGTTGCCGCTGCCGATATGCTGCGGTCGGGAATGCCTTCCTCCTTGATCAGCCGCGAAAAACGCCTCGTCATCACTTCCTTCATCATCCCGAAGTCGTCACCCGGAGTGATGTCGGTCGATTTGATGTTGAACTTGCGATACTGGCCCTTGACGAAACCTTCAGGCCCGGCGACGACCATGCCACCGACCGCATTCGTGCCCATGATATGCGAGTTGTCGTAAATCTCGATCCGCCGCGGCACATAGGGGAGGGTGAAGGTTTCCGCCAGGCCTTTCAGCAGGCGCGCCTGCGACGAGGTTTCCGCCAGCTTGCGGCCGTGCGCCTCGCGGGCATTGGCGAGAACATGATCGACGAGATCGCGCTTCTCGCCGCGCTGGGGCACCGATATAGTGACCTTTTGGCCGGCCTTTTCGGACAGTGCGAGCGACAGGAGTTCCTGTTCCTCGACGGTCTCCGACAGGAGGATCTGCTTCGGCACCGGCTTGTCGTCATAGAACTGCGCCAGAAACGCGTCGAGAATCTCGGCGCCGGACATCTGTGGATCGGCCTTAGGGAAATAGGCGCGGTTGCCCCAGTTCTGGCCGGTGCGGAAGAAAAAGACCTGGATGCAGGAGAGGCCACCCTCGTGATGGATGGCGAAAACATCCGCTTCCTCGACGCCAGCGGGGTTGATGCCCTGGTGGCTCTGGACGTGCGAAAGCGCCGCCAGACGATCACGATAGATCGCGGCGCGTTCGAAATCGAGATCTTCCGACGCCTCCTGCATCTGGCCGGCGATGGCCGATTTCACCTTCTGGCTCTTGCCGGACAGAAAGTCCTTCGCCTCCTGCACCAGATCCGCATAGCCGACATCGCTGATCTCATGGGTGCAGGGGCCGGAACAGCGCTTGATCTGGTAGAGAAGACAGGGGCGGGTGCGTGTCTCGAACACGCTGTCGGTGCAGGTACGCAGCAGGAAGGCGCGCTGCAGCGAGTTGATCGTGCGACCGACTGCCGCCGCCGAGGCGAAGGGGCCGAAATAGTCGCCCTTGCGGGCACGCGCGCCGCGGTGCTTGAAGATCGCCGGTGCCCGGTGGTCGCCGGTGATTGTGATGTAGGGAAAGGACTTGTCGTCGCGCAGCAGGACGTTGAAGCGCGGACGCAATCGCTTGATCAGGTTCGCTTCGAGCAGCAGGGCCTCGGTTTCCGTCCGCGTCGTGACGAATTCCATATGCGTGGTTTCGCGCACCATGCGGGTGAGGCGGTTCGAATGCAGTCGCCCCTGTGCATAATTGCCGACGCGCTTCTTCAGGCTGCGGGCCTTGCCGACATACATGACGTCGCCGGCCTCGTTGAACATGCGATAGACACCCGGTGCATTCGGCAGGTTCTTGACGAACTCGGCAATCAGGTCGGCGCCCTTCAGGCCGCTCTCGTTTTTAAGCGCTTCGTTCCAGTCGATCGACGCGGTTATGACGTCGGCAACCGTCTCCGGCGCCAGGACGTCATCCTCGTCGTCATCGGTCTCGTCATACAGAACGCCGCCGTCCGGCAGCTTTTTGTCATTCATGCCATGTCTCCGCCCGGGCGCTTGGGGCGCCGGGCCCGAATTGCCGATGCGGGCTGGCGGCAGATCGCTGCGTGTCGCCGGGCTCGAATCGATGCGGATTGCTTGTCGTCACAGATAGTGTCCGGATGCGTGCTTTGGAAGCGCCCCGCGCGGCCTGACACCTGAAGCAGTGCACGGGGAAATGAGGCAGCATTCGGATGGTCACGGCGACGTGACCCGCATAACGACGCGGCAAACAGGTGATTTGGGGCGTAAACAATTATCATCCGCGATATCTGCGTCTGCTCTAAACTTGCGCAGTAAATGGATTTTGGTCGGCGGCGAAGAGTCTTTCGCGCTGTGTTGGTGACATTGACTTGGTTATTCTGGTCGGGTAAGAAATAAGTAATAAATGTAAATGCGTTAATTTCTGAATTATTATTTTGTTATTGTTAACGGAATACATGTTGCGGCAAAGCAACGTCGAATTTTAGCCGTTCATCTGCCGCAATCAATTCACATTTCGGCTTTCTCAATTCCTCATTTGCCATCCAAATTCTCCTCAGCCAGCAGGGAACAAAGCTGTCACCAACGATGTTGATGTGACGCCTCCCGGCAGCAGTAAAAGGAGAAAAATGTATGCGTATCCTCGTCGCAACTCTGATGGCCTCGGCTGCCACCTTCACGGCCTTTTCCGCGGCGAACGCCGCTGACGCCGTCGAGCAGATCCCGCAGGCTCCGGTCGCGGTCGAAGAATCGGCTCCGGAAGTCGGCAACTGGCAGGGCTACTATCTTGGTGCCTACGGCGCCTATGACTGGGGTCGCTTCGGCGGCGGCGACCATGACGGCGACAAGGCCGGCGGTGGCGCTTATACCGGTTACAACTGGCAGAGCGGCAAGATGGTCTACGGTATCGAAGCCGACGTCGGTTATAACGGCGAAAAGGATTCGACCGGTCCTGATCTTGAAGGCAAGGCCGGCTGGAACGGCTCTGTTCGCGGTCGCGTCGGTTACGACCTGAACCCCTTCCTGATCTATGGTACGGCTGGTGTCGCCCTGCAGGACAACGAACTTAAGGACGCGACGTCCTCCGACAGCAACACGGCCGTCGGCTACACGGTCGGTGCCGGTGCGGAAGCCTTTGTCACCAACAACGTCACGGCTCGTATCGAATACCGCTACACCGATTTCGGTTCGAACAGCTACAACCTCGACTCCGGCCGCTTCTCGAAGGGCTATGACGATCACAGCGTCAAGGTCGGTATCGGCGTGAAGTTCTAATTTATAGCCTCATCAGGCTGGGGAAGCCCGCGGCGCTAGCGTCGCGGGCTTTTTTGTGTGTGGCGCCACGGCGCTCAGTCCATCTGGATATTGGCGCTCTTTACCACCGGCGCCCACTTGGCGAGTTCGTCGGTGACATGCTTGCCGAGGTCTTCCGGCGTCGATCCGACGATCGTGGCGCTGAAATCCTTCATGCGGGCGATGACGGCCGGGTCCTTGAGCGCCGTATTGGCTGCCTCGTTCAGCTTTGCAACGACCTCCGGCGGCGTGCCCGCGGGCGCAAACAGCGCGTTCCAAGTATAGGTCTCGTAGCCCGGCACGGTTTCGGCGACCGTCGGCACGTCCGGGAAGGACGGCGCGCGCGCCTTCGTCGTTACACCGAGCGCCTTTAGCGTGCCGGCCTTGATATGGCTGGACGAGGAGGGGAGGTTGTCGAACATGATCGAGATCTGGTTGCCGATCAGGTCGTTGAGGGCAGGGCCTGCACCCTTGTAGGGAACGTGCTGCATCTTGACGCCTGCCATGCTGTTGAACAGCTCGCCGGACAGATGCAGCGGCGTGCCATTGCCCGATGATGCATAGGAGTACTTGTCCGGCTCCTTCTTCAGGAGATCGATCAGCTCCGCGACGGTATTGACCCCGAGCTTCGGGTTGACGACCAGCACATTGGGCACGACGACGAGCAGCGAGACCGGCGCGAAATCCTTTTCCGGATCATAGGGTTTCTGCTTGAGGATCAGCGGGTTGAGAGCGTGGGTTGCGACGGTGCCCATCAGGATCGTGTAACCGTCCGCTTCGGCACGGGCGACCCGGTCGGCCCCCAGGTTGCCACCTGCGCCGGCCACGTTTTCGACCACGACCTGCTGGCCGAGGATGTCGCCCATCTTCTGCGCGATGACTCGCCCGACCACGTCGGTCGAGCCGCCGGCCGCAAACGGCACGACGAGCGTGATCGTCTGTTCGGGAAAATTCTGGGCTGAAGCGGTTTGGCCAAGGGTGGCGAGTGATAGCGCCGAGCCGGCAAGAACAAGCGCGGCACGCCGCGTCAACGCAGTAAACGTCATCTGATTTCCTCCATCACGGCCTCCCGCCGCTCGTCTCATAGTAGCGGAGGAATGGTCGAGAGCAAGCGATTGAGCCGCTCGCCGGGATGGGAGGAAAGTCTAAGTGTCCTGCAGGTTGTGATGCGCACGGCCGTTGCTTCACCGGCCGTGGGCGGACTGGATCAGGCGGTCGCCTTCATTTCTGCATAGTGGGAAAAGCGCTTGCCGAACGTATCGGGCCAGGAGGCAAGTTCGGGCCGGCCTTCGGCCCACTGGCCGTTGAAGCGCAGGTCGAGATAGCTGATCATTGCGGCCAGAGCGAAATGGCCGCCATGCAGCTTCTTGCCGGTCTTCGGCAGGTTCTTTTCCAGATAGTCCAGCGACTTGACGACCTTGGCCCACTGCTTGTCGATCCACGGCTGATGGACCTTCGCCTCGTCCCGTGAGCGGCGCTCGTAGACGATCGCCAGAAGGCAATCCATCACGCCGTCGCAGAGCGCTTCCAGCACTTCCGCCTCGGTGCGCTTTTCGTCCTTCTTCGGATAAAGCTTGCCGCCCGACTTGCGGTCGAGGAAATGCATGATCGCGACGCTGTCATAGATCGGCGCTTCGCCGTCACGAATCAGCACCGGAATCTTGCCGAGCGGGTTGTTGTCGACGAGTTCGGCCGGTGCCGCATTGGTATCGGTCTTCACCTCGGTGACGTCGATGCCGAGATGACGGGCCGCCATGCGCACCTTTGCCGAATAGGGCGAAGCAGGGGAGTAGAGAACTTTCATGTCATGTCCTTCCTGAAAATCAGCGTGCGGGAGGCAGGGTGACGCGGCTTGCCTTGCAGCTGTCGCGATCGACCTCGTCGCATTCGCGAAACTTGAGATCCTTGGTGTAGCAGATGCGGACCTCCTGGAACTGCCGGCCGCGGCAGCTGGTGGAGATCCCCTTGTGGCTCATGCCGGGATTAGCGGCGAGAAACTTCTCTTCCACCTCGTCGGGCGAAAGCGTCAACTCGCGGCGTCCCTCGGCGAATTCGGAGGGTATCTTGAGGCCGTCATAGGCGGCCCGCGTCTTGGCGAAATAGTCGCGCTGGTTAAGCCCGCTGCAGCTGCCGTGCTTCTTCCACTGGTGTCCGATCAGGCCCATGGATGGCATGATGTCGAACATCGGTTCCCCGACTGCTCGGGGAACCCGGTCCGGTTCCGAGACCGGGCAGAAGTCCGGATAGCCTTTTTCGTATTGCGGCCAGAGCCCGTGCACGATGAAGCGAAAACTCTTGTCGAGACCGCATTGCTGATCGTTGCGACCACCCTTCTGCGTGGAGCAGAAGCTCGGCGACCATGAGAGCGACAGGACGTAGAAATCGAACTGCCCGGCCTGATCCCGGTCGCGCTGCTGCGCTTCTGCGGGCAAGGCGCCAAGGAGCGCGAGTGACGTCATCGCAGCGGCAAAAAGAAATTTGCGGACGGAGGAAAGCGTCTTCGTCATGATCACGAATCTCGATGATTGGAACACGAAAGCGTTCGAAATGTTGAGGAGTTAATGATTTGAGGAATAGAATGGAAACTCGCTGATCACTGCATGCAGGGATCGGGATGAGGAGCGAAGAACGAAACGGTTGCATGACATTCAAGAAGTACCTGTGGCCCGTGGTAGGCGGCCTGACGATAGCGCTTTCAGCATGGCTTCTCTACAAGGAATTGCGTGGTCTGTCTCTCGACGATCTTTCGGTGAGCCTACTAGCCATATCTCCCGCTCACTGGCTAATGGCCGGGGCGTCGAGCCTGCTGGCCTATGCTGCGCTGGCCGGCTACGACCGGATTGCGCTGATGCATCTTGGGCGCAAGGTCGACTGGTTTTTCATTACGGTCTGCTCGTTCACCACCTACGCGCTGTCGCATAATGTCGGGGCGTCGGTCGTCTCCGGCGCGGTTGTTCGCTACCGGGCATATTCGACCAAAGGGCTGACACCGGCGGAGATCGGTGTCCTGATCGCGATCTGCTCGTTCACCTTCATTCTCGGGACTCTGCTTCTCGCCGGCTTCGTGCTTGCCTACGAGCCGGAGCTTCTCGTGCGCTTCGGCGATCTCGTGCCCGTCGATGCGTCCGCGGCGACCGGTTATCTCATCCTTGCGCTGGTGGGGCTTTACGTCGTGGCGAGCTTCTTGAAGCTTCGGCCGCTGAAGCTCGGCTCGTTCAATATCGTCTACCCGGCGCCGAGGGTGGTGCTGCCGCAGCTGATCATCGCCCCGATTGAACTGATCGGCGCTGCCGGCATCATCTATTTCGCGCTGCCGGAAGTTGGGAACCCGGGCTTCATGGTGGTGCTGGGGATATTCCTGATTTCGTTCTCGGCGGCGCTGCTGTCGCATGCGCCGGGTGGGCTCGGCGTGCTGGAACTCGTCTTCGTCATGGGCCTGCCGGACATGAACCAGGCGGATGTCATCGCCGCACTTCTGGTCTTCCGGCTTTTCTACCTGCTCATTCCGTTCGCGATAGCGTTGGTCGTGATTCTGCTTTTCGAACGGTCGCAATTCAGGCGAGAGAACCCGCCGGATATGCAGAGCGGCCACGAGGACGGTGTCTGAAAACGATTACTCGCCGGCAAGCCAGAAGGCGCGCTGCGAGGCGAACCTGTCCTGGGCGAGAACGGTCTTCAGGACCGGCAGCAGCGCATGCAACTCGTCCTTTAGCGTGAAGGGCGGATTGACGATGATCAGGCCGGTGCCGCTGAGTCCCGTGGTATCGCGATCGCTCTTCACCGAAAGCTCGGCGCAGAGCATTTTCGGAATTTCCAGCGCCTGAAGCTGCTCGTGGAAAGCCTTGATCGGCGCGCCTTTTTTGATCGGATACCACAGGCAGAACGTGCCACCCGAGAAGCGACGATGGGCGTTGGCAAGACCCTTCACCAGGCGATCGTATTCGCCGTCTTCCTCAAAGGGAGGATCGACCAGCACGATGCCGCGTTTTTCCTTCGGTGGCAGATGCGCGCCGAGCGCCAGCCAGCCGTCGAGCTCGGTGACGCGAACCTGATAATCGCCCTCGAACAGATTGTGCAGCCGGTTGAAATCTTCCGGGTGAAGTTCCATCGCCGAAAGCCGGTCCTGCGGCCGGAAAAGCATGCGGGCGAGCTTCGGCGAACCGGGATAGAGCTTGATGCCGCCCTTGGGGTTCAAACCCCTGATGGCCGTCAGATAAGGTTCCAGGATCTCCGCAACATTGGCCGGCAGTTCCGCCTCCATCAGGCGGCCGATGCCGTCGACCCATTCCCCGGTCTTCTGAGCTTCTTCGGAGGAGAGATCGTAAAGCCCGATGCCGGCATGGGTATCGAGCACGCGGAACGCCTTGTCCTTGTTCTGCGAATAGCGGACGAGCCGCGAGAGAACGGCGTGTTTAAGGACATCGGCAAAATTGCCCGCGTGGTAGATATGCCGGTAGTTCATCGCTGCTTCTGTCTTGCTTGAATAAAATTGATGCGCCGCAAATCTCACTTTTTGCGGGGCTGCGCTTGGCATATACAAAAGTCATGAACATTGCGACCCCGATCACCGCCCTCGCCAAATCTGGAGCCAAGCCCGGCCACAATTCCGTCGGCCACACCGTCTGTCCGCACGACTGTCCGAGCGCCTGCGCGCTGGATGTCGACCTGACCGAGGACGGCAGGATCGGCCGTGTCCGCGGCTCGTCCGACAATAGCTATACGGCGGGCGTCATCTGCGCGAAGGTCGCGCGTTATTCCGAACGTATCTACCATCCCGGCCGCCTTATGGTGCCGCAGCGCCGCATGGGCGCCAAGGGTGAGGGGAGCTGGCAGGAAGTCTCTTGGGAGGCGGCTCTCGATGAGATCGCCGATGCCTTCGTCAAGGCGGAAGCCAAGCATGGATCGGAAGCCGTCTGGCCCTATTTCTATGCCGGCACGATGGGGCAGGTACAGCGCGACTCGATCGAGCGGCTGCGCCATGCCAAGAAATATTCCGGCTTCATGGGCACGATCTGCACCAACATGGCCTGGACCGGCTATGTGATGGGCACGGGCGCCCTGCGCGGCCCCGATCCGCGCGAGATGGCCAAGTCCGATTGCGTCGTTATCTGGGGCACCAATGCGGTCGCCACCCAGGTCAATGTCATGACCCATGCGGTCAAGGCCCGCAAGGAACGTGGCGCGAAGATCGTCGTCATCGACATCTACGACAACCCGACGATGAAGCAAGCCGATATGAAGATCGTCCTGCGCCCCGGTACCGATGCGGCACTTGCCTGCGCCGTCATGCACATCGCCTTCCGCGACGGTTATGCCGATCGCGACTACATGGCGAAATATGCCGATGATCCGGCCGGTCTCGAAGTGCATCTGGCTTCCCGTACTCCGGAATGGGCGTCCGCCATCACCGGACTTTCGGTCGAGGAGATCGAGGCGTTCGCAAAACTCGTCGGCACGACGAAGAAGACCTTCTTCCGCCTCGGTTACGGCTTTTCCCGTCAGCGTAACGGTACGGCGGCGATGCATGCGGCGCTTTCCGTCGCGACCGTTCTCGGCTCCTGGCAATACGAAGGCGGCGGTGCCTTCCACAACAACGGCGAGATTTTCCGGCTGAACAAGGCCGAGTTGATGGGCACGGCCTATATGGATCCGGAGATCCGCATGCTCGACCAGTCTCAGATCGGCCGCGTGCTGTCCGGTGACGCCGAGGCGCTGCGCCATCGCGGGCCTGTGACGGCCATGCTCATCCAGAACACCAATCCTATGAACATCGCGCCGGAACAACGCCTGGTTCGCGAGGGTTTCCTGCGCGACGACCTGTTCGTCGCGGTCCACGAGCAGTTCATGACCGATACGGCCAAGGTCGCTGATATCGTCCTGCCGGCGACCATGTTCCTCGAACACGACGATCTCTACCGCGCCGGCGGCCAGCAGCACATCCTGCTCGGGCCGAAACTGGTGGAACCGCCATCGACCGTGCGCACCAATCTCTTCGTCATCGAGGAACTGGCCAAGCGTCTCGGCATCGATCATTTCGCAGGATTCGGCCATGACGAGCGAACCCATATCGACCGTATCCTGAGCGACAGCGGCTGGGGCAGCTACGACGATCTCAAGGCCAATAAGTGGATCGATGCGCAGCCGGATTTCGATACCGCCCATTACATCAAGGGCTTCGGTTATCCGGACGGCAAATTTCGTTTCACGCCTGACTGGGTGAACGGCCCGTCGCCGGATCGTACGCCGGCAAGCGTCGGCCCCCTCGGTCCCCATGCCGAACTTCCACGCTTCCCCGACCATGTGGCAGTGATCGAGACGGCGGATGCCGACCATCCCTTCCGTCTCGCTACCTCGCCATCGCGCAGCTTCCTCAATTCGAGCTTCGCCGAGACGAAGAGCTCGGTGCAGAAGGAAGGCCGCCCGGAAGTGATGATCGAGCCCTCCGATGCCGAACGTCTCGGCGTCGTTGACGGCGACATCGTCCGCCTCGGCAACCGCCGCGGCGAGATCCGCCTGCATGCGAAAGTGGTGCCGGGCGCGAAGCCCGGCGTCCTGATCGCCGAGGGTCTCTGGCCGAACGATGCGCATCTCGACGGGGAGGGGATCAACGTCTTGACCGGCGCCGATCCGGTGGCGCCCTTCGGCGGTGCCGCCGTCCACGACAACAAGGTATGGCTCCGCAAGGAAGCTTCATTTGACGCCTCCAGGGATGCCGCATGACCGACAGCAATGACCGGGTGAAGATCGTCAGCGAGAAGACGCTGTCGGAGGGCTGGACGCGGCTGTCGGAATACGAACTCGACTACACCGATCGCAAGGGCGCGACGCACCGGGTGAAGCGCGAGATCTTTCACCGCACACCGGCTGCGTGTATTCTTCTGCACGACCCGAAGCGGGACGTCGTGGTGCTGGTGACGCAGTTTCGACTGCCTGCCCATCTGATCGGCGAGCCATCCTTCATGATCGAGGTCCCTGCAGGGCTTCTCGACGGCGACCATCCCGAAGAGGCGATCCGCCGCGAGGCGGCCGAGGAGACGGGCTACCGCATCAAGGATGCGCATTTCTTGTTCAAGGCGATGATGTCGCCCGGTTCGGTGACGGAGATCGTGCATTTCTTCCATGCCTCGATCGACCTTTCCGACCGCGTGAACGAGGGCGGTGGCCTGGCCGAGGAGCATGAGGATATCGTGGTCTTGGAAGCGCCTTTGGACGATGCGATCGCGATGATCGACAGCGGCGAAATCATCGACGCCAAGACCATCATGTTGCTGCAATGGGCCGCGAACAATCGCGCCAGCCTTGGCAGCTGAAGGGCGCGGCGCGGCATCACTGTGAAGGCATGCACAGCGGCTTTCACATGATTGTCACGAAACCCGCCTATCGGCAGCCGTTCGGAATTGAGACAAGCACCAAGGAGAAGATCATGTGGCTCGGCAATTTTAACCTCGTTCTGCCGGACCAGGTGATCGAAAGCGGGTCCGTCAGGATCGAGGACGGCGTTATCGCCGAGATCCGTGACGAGCCGGTCGCCGCTGCCGTGATCGACGGCGAGGGGCGGTTGCTGATGCCCGGCTTCGTCGACCTGCATGGCGACATGATCGAGCGTGAGATCGCGCCACGGCCGAATGCCGACATGCCGATCGACTTCGGCATCCACGAACTCGACAAGAAGCTTGCTGCCCACGGCGTGACCACCGCCTACGCTGCCGTGTCATTCGCGACCGAAAGCGTCTACGGCCATGTGCGCTCGCTGGAGACGACCTCGGCGGTGATCGAGGGCATCAACCGCCTGCGCGACAGCCTGCTGATCGATCACCGCGTCCATGCCCGCTACGAGATCACCAATGTCGGCGCGTCGGGGACGCTGGAACGGTTGCTGGAAGCCGGCGAGATCGACATGGTCTCGCTGACCGACCATACGCCGGGGCAGGGCCAGTATAACAATATCGAAGCCTATGTGCTCAGCATGTCCGAGCGCCGCTCGATCTCTGTCGAGACGGCGCAGGAAATGATCGCCAAGCGCATCGAAATGCGCAAGAACCCGGATATCGAGACGCGGCTAAAAGAGATCGTCGCGCTGTCGCAAAAGCACGGCCTCTCGCTCGCCTCCCATGACGATGACAGCATCGAGAAGGTTATCGAGATGCAGGAACTCGGCGTCACGATCAGCGAGTTTCCGGTGACGATGGCGGCGGCCGATGAGGCCGTCCGCCGCGGTCTCACGACGCTGATGGGTGCACCGAACGCGCTGCGCGGAGGATCGATGTCGGGCAATCTGAGTGCACTCGATGCCGCCCGCGCCGGCCTGCTGACGACGATCGCCGCCGACTATCACCCGGCCGCCTTTGTGCCGGCACTATTCAAGTTGGCAGAGGTCGTGCCCGGCGGCCTGCCGGCGGCGGTCGCAATGGCGACGTCGAACGCTGCGCGCTCGGCCGGCATGATGGATCGCGGCGCGATCGGGATCGGCCAGCGCGCCGACCTCGTCGTCATCGAACCCGGTGATGTCCATCGCATCCGCGCCACCTTCCGCGACGGCCGTTTCGTCTACAGCGACGGCACGCTGCATCCGCTTCGGGCCATGGCTGCTTAAGGCCGGGGTTCTCAGTCCTCCCAGGACTTCTGGTTTTTCGGCAGCCTGCCCATCGGGTCGATGACGTCCACCTTGTGCGGCAGGTCTGCCGCCCAATTCCAGAGGACCAGATTGCGGATCGAAGGCTCGGCCCTATGCGCGAACGAGGGTACGAGCACACCGGCCCACGACTTGCCGAGCATGTCATGGATCGACCAGGAGGCCGGACGCTTGCCTTCTGATAGCGCGCTTGCCCAGGCCGCTCCCATCGTCTCCTGAGATATGCCAAGTTTTTGCCGCGCGGCCTCTTCGGTGAGATCGGCGATGTCGTCGCAGTCAACCTCGTAGGAACAGATCATCAATGGATGGATCTTGTGGCCGAAGCCTTGGCTGGCCTCGATGATCGCTCCTTCGATCGAAGTCGAGAGATAGAGAGCGGGCACATCCTTGGGATTGAAGCGGGCACCGCGGATCGCCGCGCCGGCGCCCGAGAGCGGGCTGATAGCCCAGCGCGGATCATGGGCGCGATAACAGACGCCCTGAAATCTCAAGCGAAGCCGCCGAGCGCCAGATGATCGAGATAGTCCCGCAGCGCAGCGGCTTTCCCGCTCTTGACCAGGCTTTCGGCCGTTCGGCCGCCGAATGCCGGCAGAGGCTCGGCCCGATACCAGGCAAGGGCCTGCCTTTCGCTGCCGGCCCAGTCGGTAACGCGATGAATGATTTCTGCCATCTCGCCGATACGCGCGACGACCGCAGGCGCCTGCGCCCGCTCCTTGCGCTGCAGGCTGTTGGCCGACAGCCCCGCCGTTTCGGCGAGCTCGCGCTTGGACATGCCGAACCGAACCGATACTGCCTCGATATCGATCGAGGGCGTTTCCTTGAGGTCGCGTGCTATGGCATGCTTATTCATAGTGTCGGCCTTTTTGTACGCTATCTGCGTACAAAGATATGCTTCATGAGCGATTTTGTCGAGTCTCTGGCTTCGCGGTCAGAGCGCGGGCGAGATAAGCCCGACGTCGTCCTTTGCAGGAATGCCTTCCAGGATAGCCTTGCCGCCATCCATTTTCACCTTGCCCTCGGCCAGCAGCTTCAGTGCCAGCGGATAGAGCTTGTGTTCGACGGTCAGCACGCGCGCGGCGAGCGTATCGGCGGTGTCGCCTGCGATGACGGGTACTACCGCCTGGGCGACGATCGGACCCTCATCCATGCCTTCGGTGACGAAATGCACGCTGCAGCCGGCGATTTTCATGCCGGCGTCGATGGCGCGCTGATGCGTATGCAGGCCCGGGAAGAGCGGCAGGAGAGAAGGGTGGATGTTGAGCATCCGGCCCTCGTAGCGATTGATGAATTCACCCGAGATGAGACGCATGTAGCCGGCGAGGCAGATAATATCGGGCTTGATCTCGTCGAGGGCTGCGAGAATGGCAGCCTCATGCTCGGCCTTATCTGCATAGGCCTTGCGTTCGAAGACGAAGGTTCTGATCCCCCGCGCTTCGGCCTTGGCGATGCCGCCCGCGGTCGGCTTGTCGGAAATGACCGCGACGATCTCCGCGGGGAAATCCGCACTTTCGCATTCATCTGCCAGCGACAACATGTTGGAGCCGCCGCCGGAGATGAAGACCACGACGCGTTTCTTGACCGAATTCATGGTCTTAATCCTCACGAGGCCCGAAAATTTCAGAGGCCGAGCGTGCCCTTGTAGATGACGCCGGCGCCGCCTTCTGGGCGGTCGACCATGCGGCCGAGCTGCACGACGGTCTCGCCTTGGGCAGTCAGGACGTCGGTCAACGTCTGGGCATTTTCCGCCGAGACGACGACGATCATGCCGACGCCGCAGTTGAACGTGCGCAGCATTTCCTTCGCCTCGACGCCGCCGGTCGCAGCCAGCCAGGAGAAGACGGCCGGGACGGGAATGTTTCCGAGTTCGATTTCTGCGGAAAGCGTCTTCGGCAGAACGCGGGGAATGTTTTCCGGAAAACCGCCGCCGGTGATGTGGGCGAGTGCCTTCAGCGCATGCGTCTCGCGGATCGCCTTGAGGAGCGGCTTCACATAGATGCGGGTCGGGGTCAGCAGTGCTTCGCCGAGTTTCTTGTCTTCTGCGAACGGCGCGGCGGCATCCCAGGAAAGGCCGGAGATCGACACGATCTTGCGGACCAGCGAGAAGCCGTTGGAATGAACGCCGGAAGAGGTGAGGCCGAGAATGACATCGCCCGAAGCAATGTCGCCGGCCGGCAGCAGCTGGCCGCGTTCGGCAGCGCCGACGGCAAAGCCCGCGAGGTCATAGTCGCCATCAGAATACATGCCCGGCATTTCAGCCGTCTCGCCGCCGATCAGCGCGCAGCCGGATTCGACGCAGCCTGCCGCAATGCCCTTGACGATGGCCGCACCCTGGTCGGGGTCGAGCTTGCCGGTGGCGTAATAGTCGAGGAAGAGAAGTGGCTCTGCGCCCTGCACGACGAGGTCGTTGACGCACATGGCAACGAGGTCGATGCCGACGGTGTCATGGAAATCCGCGTCGATCGCGATCTTCAGCTTGGTGCCGACGCCGTCATTGGCGGCAACCAGGATCGGATCGTTGAAACCGGCTGCCTTCAGGTCGAACAGGCCGCCGAAGCCGCCGATTTCGCCGTCTGCACCGGGACGACGGGTCGAACGCACCGCCGGCTTGATCTTCTCGACCATCAGGTTGCCCGCATCGATATCGACGCCTGCATCGCTATAGGTGAGACCGTTCTTGCCCGCCTCGCTCATCATCCATCTCCAGTCCGGATCCAATGGGGAACTATAAGCTGCCGCCAATTGCATGACCTGCCCGGATATGCAAGCGTTGAGGCCGGATTTGCAGGTATTTCACAGGTCTTACGGCAAACGCAGACGTGAACTTGACCTCGCCCGCCAAGCCGCTCATATGCCCCATGCGCGGCAAGCCAGGAAGCACCGGCCGAGAAGCCGGCGGAGAGAAGAAGGAGCAGACATGCCATATCACGTCAGTGGGGCCAGCCTGAGGCGCCACCTCCTGTTCTGGATCGGCGTCCTTATTGGCTTCATCCTGTTTCTCTGGTTCTTCTCGTCCATCCTGCTGCCCTTCGTGGCCGGCATGGCGCTTGCCTATTTTCTCGATCCGGTCGCCGACTGGCTGGAGCGCCGGGGCCTCAGCCGCACCATGGCGACGATCGTTATCCTCGTCTGCTTCGTCACCGTTTTCGCGCTGGCCCTGATGCTGGTCATCCCGATCATCATCAGCCAGTTCACTCAGTTCGCCGCAGCGCTGCCGGGCTACATCACCGAGCTGCAGCAGATCATCTCGAGCCCGCAGACGTCGTTCTTGCCGCCCTGGATCTCGTCGCAGATCGAGACCGTGAAGGAGAACTTCTCCCAGGTTCTGAGCCAGGGTGCCGGCTTCATCGGTTCGCTGCTCGGGCAGATCTGGAATTCGGGCAAGGCGATCGTCGACGTCATGTCGCTGCTGGTCGTTACCCCGGTCGTCGCATTCTATATCCTGCTCGACTGGGACCGCATGGTCTCCAAGGTCGACAGCTGGGTGCCGCGCGATCAGGTCCAGGTCGTGCGTGAACTGGCGCGCGAGATGGACCGCTCGGTGGCTGGCTTCATCCGCGGGCAGGGCTCGCTCTGCCTCATCCTCGGTATCTATTATGCCGTCGGCTTGTCGCTGGTCGGGCTGAACTTCGGCCTGCTGATCGGCTTCGTTGCCGGCATGATCTCCTTCATCCCCTATATCGGCTCGCTCATCGGCCTGGTGATGGCGATCGGCGTCGCTCTTGTGCAGTTCTGGCCTGATTTCCCCTGGATCATCGCGGTTGCTGCTGTGTTCTTCTCGGGTCAGTTTATCGAGGGCAATATCCTGCAGCCGAAGCTGGTCGGCCAGAGCGTCGGCCTGCATCCAGTCTGGCTGATGTTCGCCTTGTTTGCCTTCGGCGCCCTGTTCGGCTTTGTCGGTCTTCTGATTGCGGTGCCGGCCGCAGCCATGGTGGGCGTGCTTGTCCGCTTCGCCCTGTCGCGGTATCTTGACAGCGACATCTACTACGGCCGATCCGTCGATCTTCCGTGGGAGGAGGCTGAGCCGCATGCCGTGGGGACCACAGGCAGCGCGCAGCAGCAGATCGAGGCCCCCAAGAGCGCGCCTGAGAACGAGCGCCCCTAAGAGCGAATGACCGATACGAACGAACGCCCGCGGCGCAAGGGCGAGCAATTGCCGCTGCATTTTACCCATGACGCTGCCCGCGGCCGCGATGACCTCATGGTGTCCGCCAGGCTGGCCGCCGCCGTCTCCGTCGTCGACGAATGGCCGAACTGGCCGTCGCCGGTCGTCATCCTGGCGGGGCCAATCGGCTCCGGCAAATCCCATCTTGCCCACATCTGGGGCGAGCGGGCAGGCGCCGCTGAAATTCATCCCGTCGCCGGCTCGAACGTTTCCGCCATTGCCGCTTCCGGTCCTGTTCTGTTCGAGGATGCCGATCGCCGCGGTTTCGACGAGACCGAGCTCTTCCACGTCATCAATGCAGTGCGCCAGCATGGCCACACGCTGCTGATGACGTCGCGCCTCTGGCCGGCCTCCTGGCAGGTCGCGCTGCCGGATCTCAAGTCGCGGCTGAAGGCCGCGACGGTGGTGGAAATCGGCGAGCCTGACGAAGAGCTTCTGGCACAAGTGATCGTAAAACTGTTTGCCGATCGACAGCTTAATATCGATGACAAGATTGTCGGCTATATCGTCAACCGGATGGAACGGTCGCTGGAGACGGCGCAGAACGTTGTTGAGCAGCTCGACAGGCTGGCGCTCGCCCGCGGCGTGCGTATCAATCGCAATCTGGCTGCCGAGGTTCTGGAAGGCCTTGGGCAGGTCGACGGCAGTGCCGGCGAGGGAGATTGACTGTCACAGTTCCGTCGTCAAAAAGTTATACGGCCGCAAGGCATAGAGGATAAGAGGACGGAACCATGGACCAGATCGCCGAACCGCAGGAAAACAAGCCGGAAATCAAGGGAGTGGAGGCGGTCCCGAGCTTCAAGGAACAGCTCGCGAGCCCCGAGCGTTTCATCAACCGCGAATTTTCCTGGCTGCAGTTCAATCGGCGTGTTCTGGAAGAGACCCTGAATACAGCGCACCCGCTGCTGGAGCGCGTTCGGTTCCTGTCCATTTCCGCTGCCAACCTCGATGAATTCTTCATGGTGCGCGTCGCCGGTCTCGAAGGCCAGGTCCGCCAGAACATTGTCGTGCGCAGCCCCGACGGCAAAACGCCGGCCGAGCAGCTCGATTCCATTCTACAGGAAATCGACAACCTGCAGATGGAGCAGCAGGCTTCGCTTGCGGTCCTGCAGCAGTATTTGGCCCAGGAAGACATCCTGATCGTCCGCCCCGGTGCTCTGTCGGCCGACGATCGCGCCTGGCTGGCGACCGATTTCGAAGAAGACCTCTTCCCTGTTCTGACACCTCTTGCCATCGACCCGGCGCACCCGTTCCCCTTCATCCCGAACCTTGGTTTCACCATGGGCCTGCAGCTGCACAGCCTGCACGGCAAGGAGCCGATGACCGGCCTGCTGCGCCTGCCGACGACGCTCGACCGTTTCGTGCGCCTGCCGGACGACGGCACGACGATCCGCTACATCACGCTTGAAGACGTGGTCGGCATGTTCACGGATCGGCTGTTCCCTGGTTATGAGGTGAGGGGCGCCGGCACATTCCGCATCATTCGCGACAGCGATTTGGAAGTGGAAGAAGAAGCCGAAGACCTGGTCCGTTTCTTCGAGACTGCGCTGAAGCGCCGCCGCCGCGGCAAGGTCATCCGTATCGAGACCGACTCGGAAATGCCCGCATCGCTGCGCCAGTTCGTGGTGCAGGAGCTCGGCGTGCCGGAAAACCGCGTCGCGGTTCTGCCCGGTCTGCTCGCGCTCAACACTATGTCGGAAATCACCAAGGCGCCGCGCGAAGACTTGCGCTTTGAAAGCTACAATGCGCGATTTCCCGAACGCGTCCGCGAACACGCTGGAGACTGCCTCGCTGCCATCCGCGAAAAGGACATGGTGGTCCACCATCCTTATGAGAGCTTCGACGTTGTTGTGCAGTTTCTTCTGCAGGCGGCGCGCGATCCCGACGTCCTCGCCATCAAGCAGACCCTCTACAGAACCTCCAACGACAGCCCCATCGTCCGAGCCCTGATCGATGCCGCCGAAGCCGGCAAGTCGGTCACCGCGCTGGTCGAGCTCAAGGCGCGGTTCGATGAAGAGGCAAATATCCGCTGGGCTCGCGACCTGGAGCGTGCCGGCGTACAGGTCGTGTTCGGCTTCATCGAACTGAAGACCCACGCAAAGATGTCCATGGTCGTGCGCCGCGAAGACGGCAAACTGCGTACCTATTGCCACCTCGGCACGGGCAACTACCACCCGATCACCGCGAAGATCTACACCGATCTGTCCTTCTTCACCTGCAATCCGAAGATCGCCCATGACATGGCGAATATCTTCAACTTTATCACCGGCTACGGCGAGCCGAAGGAAAGCATGAAGCTTGCCGTCTCGCCCTATACGCTGCGTCCGCGCATCCTCCGCCATATCGAGGAAGAGATCGCGCATGCAAAGGCAGGCCGTCCTGCCGCGATCTGGATGAAGATGAACTCGCTGGTCGACCCGGAGATCATCGACGCGCTCTATCGCGCCAGCCATGCCGGCGTGGAAGTCGATCTGGTCATTCGCGGCATCTGCTGCCTGCGCCCGCAGGTGGCGGGTCTTTCCGACAATATCCGGGTCAAGTCGATCGTCGGCCGCTTCCTGGAACACAGCCGCATCTTTTGCTTCGGCAACGGCCAGGGCCTGCCGTCTGACAAGGCGCTGGTCTATATCGGTTCGGCCGACATGATGCCGCGCAACCTCGATCGCCGTGTCGAGACGCTCGTGCCGCTGCTCAACCCGACCGTGCATGAGCAGGTTCTGTCACAGATTATGCTGGGCAACCTGATTGACAACCAGCAGAGCTACGAGATACTGCCCGACGGGACGTCAAGGCGCATGGAGGTGCGGCAGGGTGAGGAACCATTCAACGCCCAGCATTATTTCATGACCAACCCGAGCCTTTCCGGCCGGGGCGAAGCCTTGAAGTCGAGTGCACCGAAACTGATTGCAGGCGTGATGTCAGGCCGCAAGAAGTAGTCAGGCAAGATTAGGCAGTATGGTACGATCTGAAGCCCAGGGGCGGCTGCCCGGCATTGCCCCTGTTTCCGTCATCGACATCGGATCGAATTCCGTTCGAGTCGTCATCTATGAAGGTCTCACCCGCGCCCCGACGGTCCTTTTCAACGAAAAGGTTCTCTGCGGTCTGGGCAAGGGGCTGGGCTCGAACGGCCGTATGGATGACGAAGGCGTCGAGCGCGCACTTGATGCGCTCAAGCGTTTCAAGGCACTCTCCGATCAAGCGCGTGCCACGCATATCTACGTTCTGGCGACGGCCGCCGCCCGCGAGGCGAGCAACGGTCCCGATTTTATCCGCAAGGCGGAGCAAATTCTCGGCCAGGAAATCCAGGTTTTGTCCGGCGAGCAGGAAGCGCATTATTCGGCGCTTGGCGTCATCAGCGGCTTCCATCAGGTGGACGGCATTGCAGGCGATCTCGGCGGCGGCTCGCTGGAACTGATCGATATTGACGGGCATAAATTCGGTCGCGGCATTACCCTGCCGCTCGGCGGCCTGAGGCTGTCGGAATCCTCCGGCAACTCGCTGACCAAGGCACGTACCTTCGCACGCAAGCAGGTCAATACCGCCCGTTTCCTGGAAAAGGGTGAGGGGCGCACCTTTTATGCCGTTGGCGGCACCTGGCGAAACATCGCCAAGCTGCACATGGAAATCACCAAATATCCGCTGCACATGATGCAGGAATACGAGCTTCCTCTCGACGAGATGCAGAAGTTCCTCGAAGAAGTTATCGCTGCCAAGGATTCCAAGGATGGTGCCTGGCAGGCCGTGTCCAAGAGCCGCCGCGCGCTTCTTCCCTATGGCGCGATCGCCATGCAGGAAGTGCTGACGGTGATGAAGCCGGCCCGCATCACCTTCTCCGCCCAGGGTGTACGCGAAGGTTATCTCTATTCGCTGCTTCCCGATGAGGAACGGACATCGGATCCGTTGCTCGTCGCTGCCGATCAGCTGGCAATCCTTCGCGCCCGCTCGCCCGAGCATGCGCGCGAGCTGGCGGACTGGACCGGCCGCATGGTGCCCTTCTTCGGCATTACCGAAACTGAAGAAGAAAGCCGCTACCGGCAGGCCGCATGCCTCGTTGCCGATATCAGCTGGCGCGCCCATCCGGACTATCGCGGCGCCCAGGCGCTGAACGTGATCGCCCACTCGTCCTTCGTCGGCATCACCCATCCGGGCCGTTCCTATCTGGCGCTGGCAAATTACTATCGCTTCGAAGGCCTTGCGGATAACGGTGCCACTGATCCGCTTGCCAAGATAACCACGCAGCGGCTTCTGGACCTGGCCAAGCTACTTGGCGGGCTCCTGCGTGTCGTCTACCTTTTCTCGGCGTCAATGCCTGGCCTCGTCAATCACCTCACTTTCAGGCAGTCGATGTCGCCCGATCTCGACCTCGAATTCGTCGTGCCCAATGCCTATCGCAATTTTGCAGGCGAAAGGCTCGACGGCCGCCTGCAGCAACTGGCGAAACTCACCGGCAAGCGCTTGGCTTTCACGTTCGAATAGGAATCCCGCCATTGCAACTAGCTCCGGGCCTCGGGCCCGGACCGGGAAAATGAAGGCAAGTGTATGAGCAGCGACAACGTCATTCCCTTTCGACGGCCAGATGCGCTCTCTAAATTTGCCGCTTCCAGTTTCGTCACTAGGCGTTACGGTACAGCGGATGCCGCCCGGCTGTCCGCTTTCGAAAAGCGCTACGGCATTCATTTTTCAGACGGCTATCGAAATTTTCTGATGCGGGAAAATGGCCTGGATTACAGTCTTGCGCCAGAGGCGGACAAGGCCACCATTGACGATGACAGGCGCGACCGGTTCGTCCTGTCCGACATCAATACCCTGTTCGGCATCGGCAACGGGCACACCTATTACGATCTGGAAAAGCTCGCGCCCAAGATGGATTTCCATGATTACGACTTCACGCCATTCGCCCATGTGATTGGCCTGGGCGGAGACTTCTGCACCTTAGTGGAGATTTCTGGAGGCCGTTACGACGGCCATATCATGTATACGGATGGCGAGCTTTTCAGCGGCTTCAGGGGAGCCGGCGTTGCGTACAAGTCCACCGACGAGGCAGTCGATTACCTCGTCGAGGCCGGCTATTACTCCGTGATCGCAAGTGATGTTTGCGACCTGATAACGAAATACGCGCGGTTCGTATGAACCGGCGTCCTTGCCGCCGGCTTTGCAGCGTCATTCTTCGATATTCGGCTCGACCAGTCTCGCGAGGTTGCGCAGCGAGTCCTGCCAGCCGAGATAGCAGGCCTCGGCCGGAATGAGATCCGGCACGCCGGCCTGGGTGATTTCCATATCCGTTCCGACCGATACCGATTTCAGGATCACCGTGACTTCCATTTCGCCCGGCAGGTTCTGATCATCGAAGCGATCGGTATAGCGAATGCGTTCGCCGGGCGTGAATTCGAGAAACTCGCCGCCGAAGGAATGGCTCTCGGTCGTCGTGAAATTGCGGAAGGACATCCGGAACCGGCCGCCGACCGATGGGTCAAAATCATGGACGGTGCAGGCAAAGCCGTTCGGCGGAAGCCATTTGGCGAGTGCATCGGCCTCGATGAAGGCGCGGTAGACCTTCTGCGGACTGGTGGCAAGAACGCGGTGCAGTTTGATCGTGCTTGGCATGTCGACTTCCTCCGGTTGTCCTCTGGATGTCTCAAGGACGGACGGGCTTTGCGCGTTCCGACAAGTGTCGATCTTTTTTGTAGCGGAAATTCGAGGCGATTTCGGCAAGACGAAAAAAAACGCGGCCGGCAGGTGCCGACCGCGTCTCTTCAGATTGCGCAGGGTTGCTTACTTGGCGGACAGGAACTCGCCCGCTTCGATCAGGCTGAATTCGTTGTCGTCTGCCTTGTCGACGGCACGGCCGGCCGAGAAGGGCAGGTTGTTGTCGTTGCCGATGATCAGGTGCGTCGCGTCGATCTGGTCGACATTTTCGATCGTCACGAACGGCATGTCATAGACGCCATCCTTGGAGCCGGCCTTCTTTTTGTTGTCCGGGTCCTTGATGTTGAGAAGATCGATATAGCCGATCTTGCGCACAGCCTTGCCGACATTGGCGTCGTTGAATTCGATCTTGTAGACGCGCTTCAGTTCAGCCGGAGCCTCGAAGCAATCCGGCTTCGGCTGCTTCGGATCGGCGCATGCCTTGTCTTTGGAGCCCGCGCCGTTGTCACGCTCGATCACGAGAGCGGTCGTCTCGTCCATCATGTTGAAGTCGCCGATTGCAACGCCCTTGTCTGCGAATGGATAGAGCCACGAACGGCCGGTCCACTTCTCGGCGGCGATATCGAACTCGATGACGCGGATCGCGGTCTTGCCATCTACCTGTTCGACCTGGCCGTCGACATAGAGCGGGCCTTCGAGCAGGCCGTAGAGCCTGGTGCCGTCCTTTGACATTGCCATGCCTTCAAAGCCGCCGGAGCGCTTCAGGTTGAAGACCGGCATCTTGGCGGTCGGATTTGCCGGAACCGACAGTGTCGGGTTGTCGGGCGAGGTGACCGGCTTGCCGTCAACCGTGGTTGCAAAAACATCGGTCAGCTGGCCGAGCGCATCTACCTTGATCAGGTAAGGGCCGAATTCCTCGCCGAGCCAGAAGCCGTCACCGGCAGGCTGGATGGATTCGATGTCGAAATCGGCACCCGTCAGATAGCGTTTCTCGGTGCCTTCCATGGTGATCGGGAAGGGGGCGATCTTGTTTGGGTCCGACAGGAAGATGTTCTTCACGACCTCGACCTTGTTGGTCGCCCAGTCGAACTTCACCTGGTGCAGGAACAGCATGGCGTCGGACGAATTGGCCTTGGAGCCGAAGCCGTTGTCGGACAGCGTCCAGAACGTGCCGTCGGCCATCGCCTTGATGCCGGAAAAGCCCTGGATCGGCTGGCCGTCGAGCGGCAGCTTCACGTCGGTGATGCGTGCCCCGTCCTTGCCGTCGACTTTGCCGAGCTTTTCGGTGCGCTTGCGGTCCGGGGTGGTGAACTTGCCGGAGGTCTTCAGAAAGTCTGGTGCATCAGCCGGGGCAGGGGTGACGGTGTTGGCCGGAAGGATGGCCTGGCCGGCGAGCTTTGCCGGGAATTCCTTGTCGTCCGCCAGAGCCTGGCCGGAGAACACAGAGGCAGCAATGATCGCTACGAGTGCGACGGAAGAAAAAAAGGTTCTGGTCATGAAACACCTATCGATCTGGCGTGAAACACGCGCTGTCGATAGGTGCCCTGCATGACGGGCAGGTGATGGAATGGCGACGGCTGAATGAAGAATCGAAGACAGAAATGTAACAGGGCCGGTCTCGTCGCGAACCGGTTTGCGAAAATCAACGAGAGCATTGATGAAACGCCATCCAGCGGCCCGGCGTCATGCCGAAAGCGCGGCGGAAATGGCGGGTGAAGTGCGCCTGATCGGCAAAGCCCGAACCGATCGCCGCATCCGCCAGCGAGCTGCCTTCCGCAATGAGCCGCTTGGCCCGGTCAAGGCGGCGCATGATCAGATAGCGATGCGGGCTGGTGCCGAGCAGCCGGCGGAACTGTCGCGCAAGGTCATAGCGATCGAGCCCGGTCGCCGCCTCCAGCGTGTCCGAGTCGACCGCTTCGTCGCAATGGCTTTCGAGGACGTCGCGGGCGCGCATGACGGCGGTTCGGGCAGTTGCCTTAATCGTTTTGCGGGGGATGCCGGCCTGCCGGGACAGGCCAGCGGAAATACGCATCACGGTGTCGTCCATCAGGAGATCGCCGGGTTCATGATCGAGGTCACCGAGAACCTCGGCCAGAGCCTGCCAGAGATCCTTATCCGTCGTGACCGGGTTTGCAACGAAGGGCAATGTGCAGCGATGGCCGTCGACCGCGCCGATCAATTCCGGCGGCAGGTAGATCATCCGGTAGATCAGCCCGTCTTCCGTTCCCGCCGCACCGTCATGCACCTCGTCCGGATGCAGGACGATGACGTTGCCGGGATTGCTGAATCGCTCGGCGCCGCGATAGCGAAACGTCTGGACGCCGTGAAGTGTCAGCCCCAGCGCATAAGTGTCGTGCCGATGCGGCGAAAAGCCGTTGCCGTGAAAGCGTGCTTCGATCCGCTCGACGCCGCGACGTGGCAGCGCGATGCGCATCCCGTCCGCGAACTGGCCGGGCTGCGCCTTGCACGAACGTTCAAGACCGTCAGTGCCCGGCAACGCTAATTGCTCGGCTCTTTCGATCCCACGAACGGAGTTTTCCTGCATGTTCGATACCAAGATCGCGATCCTTGTTCGCGACGACCTCGCCACCTGGCAGAAGCTGAACGTCACAGCCTTCCTGACAAGCGGCATCGTGGCACAATCGCCGGCGATCATCGGCGAAGCATATCGGGATGCGGCTGGCCATGTCTATAATCCCATGACCATCCAGCCCATTGTCGTGCACGCAGCCGACCAGGAGACGCTGCGGGCGGTCCACAGGCGAGCGCTCGACCGCGGTGTCGTCACCTCGGCCTATATCGAGGAGATGTTCTCGACCGGCCATGATGCCGCCAACCGGGATGTGTTCTTACAATTCGGCCCCGACGACGCTCGCCTCGTCGGTATTGCCTTGCGGGCGGACAAGAAGCTGGTCGACAAGATCACGAAGGGCGCCAGAATGCATCCGTGACGAGCTGATCAGGCCTCAAGCGCCAGCGTCGCGAAACTGGCCAGCCAGTGCTCGCCCATATAGTCGCCGGCAACATGGGCGAGGCCGCTCGCCAGGTGCTCTTCGGCGACATCTACCATGATCGCGTGTCGCGGATCGCTCTGCGGCAGTGCCGCGGCCAGCGAGCGCCAGCACCAGGCGCGCGACAGGTTCAGCCCGTCGAGATGGGCAATCTTCCCGTCGGTACGATCGGAAACGGAGGCCGGGGCGAAAAGCGTCTCGGGCTTCTGCTGTGTGATCTCCGGCAGGAACGCATCGAACCAGCGCAGGAAATCCGTTTCCGGCATCAGTCGCCGCATGCATTCCGCCCCAATCAATGCGGAAGAGAGGAAATCGTCGCCGGACGGCTCGCCCCAGGCAGGGCACGCTTCGTCCTTGCCGTACCAGCGTTGTGCCGTGTCCTGCAGCAGCTGTATGAGGTGCTGGTCACCCGCTGTCTCGGCATAGTCCGCAGCCAGGCGCAGGGCGAAGGCCGTATTGAAATGCGTGCCGACGCGGACGGGGTAGGTGGCGATCGGCAGGAAGTCGCGGAAACGCTGGACAAAGATTTCGGTCAGCGGGCGAAGCGCTTCGGCCCAGCGGCCGCCTTCCAGTCCCTCCAGTTCCGCGGCGAGCTTCAAGAGCCAGCCCCATCCATAGGGGCGCTCGAAACCGCGCATCATCGGTGCGCTCATGGTGGCGCATTCGCCTGCCACCTTGTCGGGCACCAGCATCACATCAAAGAGCGAGCGGATCCCGGCGGCCGCCGGAATATCCGGAAACCTGCGCAGCATATGGGCAAGCATCCAGTAGCCGTGAACGCAGGAATGCCAGTCGAAACTGCCGTAAAAGACCGGGTAGAGCCCACTCGGTGTCTTCGCATCCTCCGGTCCCGCAAGCACGTTGCCCGGCTTGTTGGGATATTCCCGCCTAACATGCCCGAGCGCGATGATCGCAAACCTCTGGGCAATGTCTGAGGTGAGGGAAGGGCGCATGACTAAAGCTCGACCGCCTCGACCTTCTTGTTGACGAAGCGCAGGGCAACGCCACCTTCGATCAGTTTGAGGGCGGTGTCGCCGAACAGCTCGCGGCGCCAGCCGGAAAGGGCGGCGACCTCGGCATTCTCGCCTTCCGCGGCGATCTTTTCGAGATCGTCGGTATTGGCGATCACCTTGGCGGCAACACCCTGCTTGTCGGAGATGAGCTTCAGGAGCACCTTGAGCAGTTCGACGGCGGCAGCCGTGCCTTCCGGCACATGGCTGTGCTTCGGCGGATGCGGCATATCTGCCTTGGGCAGCGCGAGCGCCGCATTGACGGCTTCCACGATCGCAGCACCCGAGGAAGAGCGCTCCCAGCCCTTCGGGATGGTGCGCAGACGGCCAAGCGCTTCCGTATCCTTCGGCTGCTGCTGGGCGATTTCGTAGATGGCATCGTCCTTCAGCACGCGCGAACGCGGCACGTTGCGGCTGCGAGCCTCCCGTTCACGCCAGGCGGCGACGAATTTGAGGATCGCCAGTTCCGTCGGCTTGCGCAGGCGGGCCTTTAGACGCTGCCAGGCATCGTCCGGATGCAGATCATAGGTGCCTGGGTTTTCCAGGATCGCCATTTCCTCGGTCAACCAAAGGGCGCGGCCTTCGCGCTCCAGCTCGGTCTTCAGATGCTGGTAGACGTCGCGCAAATGGGTAACGTCGGCCAGCGCGTATTCGAGCTGCTTTTCGGACAGGGGACGGCGGCTCCAGTCGGTGAAGCGCGACGACTTGTCGATATGGACGTTCTTGATGCGGCTGACGAGCTGGTCGTAGGAGACGCTGTCCCCGAAGCCGCAGACCATGGCGGCGACCTGCGTGTCGAAGATCGGATGCGGCACGAGATTGCCAAGATGGTGGATGATCTCGATATCCTGCCTTGCGGCATGGAAGACCTTCACCACTGCGGGGTTCGCCATCAGCTCGAAGAAGGGCTTCAGGTCCAGCCCTTTTGCCAGCGGATCGACCAGCACTTCGACCGTCGGGCTGGCCATCTGGATGAGGCAGAGTTCCGGCCAGAAAGTCGTCTCACGGAGGAATTCCGTATCGATGGTGATGAAGTCTGACTGAGCCAGTTCGGCGCAGGCTTTCTCGAGGGCTGCGGTTGTGTCGATCATTGGTCCGTTCGCGGTAGGTGATCAGCCTTCCTTTCGCTTTAGGCCCGTTGAGTCAATAGCGCGACGGGGATTCCGCACGGCTTACTCCCGGCCATCCTTCTTCGGCGGTTCGGCAAGACGGTTGAAATAGGCGGAGGTGCGCAGCAGCGCCCGGAAACGCGAATGACGCTCGGACGGCGGCACCGGCGGCCTGACCCCCATGCGTCTGAGCGTGAAGATGAAGAACCCGATGAAAATGAACGATGTATACGCGAAGAAGGCGCGCGGTCCGTAGTGCTCGAGCAGGGTCGCGGCAAGCAGTGGCCCGATCGTTGCGCCCACCGACCAGAAGAACAGCAGTCCCGCCGCAATCAGCGCATATTGGCCAGGGCCGGCATGATCGTTTCCATGGGCCGAGCAGAGCGAATAGAGCGGCATGGAAAACGCGCCGAAGAGGAAGACCGCAATGATATTGGCCGTCTCGCTGGTTCCAGCGCCAAAGGAGAGATAGGCCCCGGTGAGGATCGAGCCGGCCGTTGCCCACAGGATGACGCGCCGCCGGTCGAGCTTGTCGGAATAAAGACCGAGCGGATATTGCAGCACTACACCGCCGATGATGCCGGCGCTCATGAAGGTGGCGATCGAGGTGATGCTCATGCCGAGTTCGGCGGCATAGATCGGCCCGATATTGCGGAAGGCGGCCATGGACAGGCCGACCGCCACGACGCCGACGACGGCGAGCGGCGAGATGCGCCAGACAGCCTTGAGATCGAAGGCGATCGCCTCCGGTGCCGTAGGGCTCGACTTGTCGGCGAGCGAAATCGGCACGAGCGACAGGATGAGCGCGAAGACGATGATGTTGAAGATCACCGGCCCGTCGATGCCGAAGGTCGGGATCATATATTGCGCTATTGTCACGGAGCCGAGATCGACGAAGCGATAGACCGACAGCGTGCGCGCCCGGTTCTCGTTGGTGACCTTGGCATTGATCCAGCTTTCCACCGTCGCGAACAGGCAGGCGACGGCAAGCCCGATCACGAAGCGCATTCCGAGCCAGAAGGCGGCATCGACGAACATCGACATGGCAAGCGAGGCGGCCGCGGTAATCGCCGCCATCGCTGCGAAGACACGGATATGCCCGATCGAGCGCAGAAGCCGGCCGACATAGATGCAGCCGATCGCAAAGCCGATGCTGTAGCCCGCGCCGATCATGCCGATCACCGAGGGCAAAAATCCCTCCGCCGTGCCACGCAGCGCGATATAGGTGCCCTGCAGGCCGTTGCCGCCGATCAGGATGCCGGCGGTGACGAGAAGGGGCACGAGTGGCTTGATATGGTTCATGGCTGCCAGGGGGAATCGCTGCGCGTGATGTCGACCAATCTCTAGCTCAGCAGGTTGCAGGACGACAGGGTTAAAACCGCAAAAATGCGATTGCGGGGACGATCTTGCGCCACGTCGAATGAATGGCGGACAGACTTGCCGCAGACGAGAACCGCCATAGGTCACGGTGGGTATTCGGATCTATTGCGACGGGACATGTGAATGACGGAAATGATATTATGGGAGGGGACGCCGTCTGCTGTTCCCGCTTTCCGCATCCTTGCCATCATCGACGGCGACATACATGCCGGACAAACCCGGGACCTCCTTGGCCGTATCTACCAGCGGTTCGAGGGACGCTATGGCAAGGGCGGCGGCGAAGTCTCCTATAATTTTCCCGGCCATCGCGGCAAAATCCGGAAAGCCAATCTGAAACTGCTGGAGGAAGGCCGGGAGTTCTTCCTGCGCGACGAGACGGAATATGGTCAGGGCATTAGGCGCTATGGATATGCGATCGAGGAATTCGGTCATCCGGGTGTCCCTTTCTTCGGCGTCGAACAGCGCAGCTATTTTCATTTCCTCGACATCGCGCTTCCCGAGGACACGGCCTCCATCGTCGAGTTTGCGGATTTCGTCACGGCCGAGCTTCTGAACGCACCGGTCATAACCGGGGTTATGGGCATGGGCTTTTTCCTGCCCTACCATAAAGACAGCCTGAAGTTCCTGCTCGGTGGCAAAGTCGAGCGCTACAAGGCCGCGCTCGAAATCACGCCGGACATGGTCTATGACGGCATACGCACCGAAGGTTCTTCCTATCGCTGGAAGACCGGTGAATTGCCGGGCATTGCCGATATCGGCTGGCGTACTCTCATCGGTGCCGGATTCTGGCCTCGGCTGCCTGATATCGCGCAGTTGCGGTCCGGATCGGATATCGCTGTGGAGAAGTCGGAACGTGTATTATGCGTGACGGCCGGCGAACGCCCGATCTGGGGCGATGTCGAGGCGGGCGACAACATCGACGCCTATCGCTCGGTTGCCAGCTATTTGGCCCCCATCCGCCTGCCGGAAGGCTGCCTGCAGGCGTTCGGCTTCGGCGGCGGAATGATGTCCGGGCATGAAGCCAAGGTCCATGCCTATATTCATCGGTTCGATTAACCCGTGAAGCCGTCCTGCAGTCTTTCGGTGCGCTTCCTGCCCTGATAGCCCGTCAAAGCCTTGACAAATCGGACCACCCATGCGCTTTTCGCGCCGATTTTCCATGATATCGGCAGGGCTGCTTCGTGCGCCCGACAAAGGCCGTTCAAAAGCATCAGTCCAGGATAAAAGACATGCATCGTTACCGCAGCCACACCTGTGCAGCCCTCCGCAAGTCGGATGTCGGCTCCAATGTTCGCATCTCCGGCTGGGTCCATCGCGTGCGAGATCATGGCGGCGTCCTTTTCGTCGATCTGCGCGACCATTACGGCATGACCCAGGTCGTTTGCGACCCGGACAGCCCGGCCTTCAAGACGGCCGAAGTCGTTCGTGGCGAGTGGGTCATCCGCATCGATGGCGTGGTCAAGGCGCGTTCGGAAGACACCGTCAACAAGACCATGTCGACGGGTGAAATCGAACTCTACGCCAAGGAAATCGAAGTTCTTTCTGCTGCCAAGGAATTGCCGCTGCCGGTCTTCGGCGAGCCGGAATATCCGGAAGATGTGCGCCTGAAGTATCGCTTCCTCGACCTGCGCCGCGAGACGCTGCACAAGAACATCGTCAAGCGCACCCAGATCATCGCCGCCATGCGCCGCGAAATGACCGCCGGCGGTTTCACCGAATATTCGACGCCGATCCTGACGGCTTCTTCGCCGGAAGGTGCGCGCGACTTCCTCGTGCCGTCGCGTATCCATCCCGGCAAGTTCTTCGCGTTGCCGCAGGCGCCGCAGCAGTACAAGCAGCTGATGATGGTTGCCGGTTTCGACCGCTACTTCCAGATCGCGCCATGCTTCCGCGATGAAGACCCGCGTGCCGACCGCCTGCCGGGCGAATTCTACCAGCTCGACCTCGAAATGAGCTTCGTCACCCAGGAAGAAGTCTGGGAGACGATGGAACCGGTCATGCGCGGCATCTTCGAAGAGTTCGCCGAAGGCAAGCCGGTCACCAGGGAATTCCCGCGCATCCCGTACGATGTCGCGATCCGCAAGTATGGTTCCGACAAGCCGGATCTGCGCAACCCGATCGAGATGGAAGCCGTTACCGAGCATTTTGCTGGCTCCGGCTTCAAGGTATTCGCCAGCATGATCGCCTCAAACCCGAAGGTTGAAGTCTGGGCGATCCCGGCCAAGACCGGCGGCAGCCGCGCATTCTGCGACCGCATGAACGCCTGGGCGCAGCAGCAGGGCCAGCCTGGCCTCGGCTACATCTTCTGGAAGGAAGAAGAAGGCAAGGTTGCCGGCTCCGGTCCGCTTGCCAAGAACATCGGCGAAGAACGCACCGAAGCACTGCGCGTCCAGCTCGGCCTCGAAGCAGGAGATGCCTGCTTCTTCGTCGCCGGCGAACCGGAAAAGTTCTACAAGTTTGCAGGCGAAGCGCGTAACCGCGCTGCCGACGAGCTGGGTCTCGCCAACAAGGACCAGTTCGCGCTGTGCTGGATCGTCGACTTCCCGTTCTTCGAATATAACGAAGAAGACAAGAAGATCGATTTCGCTCACAACCCGTTCTCGATGCCGCAGGGCGGTCTCGACGCGCTGGAAAACCAGGATCCGCTGACGATCAAGGCATACCAGTACGACATGGTCTGCAACGGCTTCGAAATCGCTTCGGGCTCGATCCGTAACCAGCTGCCGGAAGTCATGGTCAAGGCCTTCGAAATGGTCGGCCTTTCCCAGCAGGACGTGGAAGATCGCTTCGGCGGCCTCTACCGTGCCTTCCAGTACGGTGCGCCCCCGCATGGCGGCATGGCAGCCGGCGTCGACCGCGTCGTCATGTTGCTGACCGGTGCAAAGAACCTGCGCGAAATCACGCTGTTCCCGATGAACCAGCAGGCACAGGACCTTCTGATGGGCGCCCCGTCGGAAGCCACCCCGACGCAGCTGCGCGAGCTGGCGATCCGCCCGATCCCGCCCGTTAAGAAGGACTGATTTCCGGTCCTTTTCCAAGCATAGTTCCGGAACATTTCGACGGCGACCTTCGGGTCGCCGTTTTGCATGGCTGTGCAATGCAGCGTTGTAATATATGTCACGAAACTGTCACCGAAATTTCGCGTTCGGTTTGATCCTTATTTAAGTCTTTGCGGGCACTTATCCGGAAACTCTCAACTGCCCAGGACCGCTCTATTGGCCTTCTTTTCGAATCTTCGGATCTCTCACCGCGTTCTTCTCCTTGCAATCCTGGCTTTTGCCGGGATCATCACGATCGCCGCGATTTTCCTCGCCCAGCGGCAGGTGGAGGCAGGTTACCGGACGACAGCGGAGCGATTGACCCAAAGCCAGATCGAAGTCGCCCAGATGTCGGCCGGAGTGCGCGACACGCTGCTCTGGGAACAGTATTTTCTCCTGCACAAGGACATGGCCGCGACCGAAAAATTTCAGGCCGCAATCACCGGCGTGCGCGCGGGCCTCGAAGGCCTGAAGGCGTCCGCCGGCACCGAACTTGTCGGTCAGCTCGATCAGTTGGGCAGTGGCCTGGTGACCTACGAGGCGGCCTTCGCGACGCTGGTCGCCGACAACCAGAACCTCGGTCTGGACCAGAACAACGGCCTCGAAGGCGCGATGCGCTCGGCGGTCCACTCGATCGAGGAACGGCTCCAGTCGGTCGAGCAGATCGACATCCGCGCCAGCATGTTGATGATGCGTCGGCACGAGAAGGATTTCATTCTCCGCCGCGACCCTTCCTATCTGGAAAAGCATTCGGCGGAAGCCGAAGTCTTCACCGCGCTGGTCAAGCAGGCCTTTCGCCCCGGCGCGCAGCGCAGCCGCGTCATGGATGCGCTGGAAGTCTATCGCACGGCCTTCAAGCTTTATGCCGAGGGCAGCCTCAAGGAGGCGACATCGGAACAGTCCGTTTCCACAGCCTATCAGGCGTTGGAGCCGCAGGTCGCGGCTGTCAGCACCGCCTATGAGACGCAGCGCGCCGCCACATTGGCCGAGAATGCGCGCGTCGCCGAACGCAACCTGATGATCGCAGCAGGTCTGGTCGCCGCAGCAATGGCGGCGCTCGCGGCGGGCGTCTGGCTGATCGGCCGCTCGATCACCCGCCCGGTCGTCGCCATGACCGGTGCGATGCGCGAACTGGCCGATGGCCGGACTGACATCGACATTCCCTCGCTGAACTGTCGCAACGAATTCGGCGCGATGGCCGGTGCGCTCGATACCTTCCGCCAGGCTGCGATCGCCAACCGGCGTCTCGAGGAGGAAGCGGCCGAAGCGCGCGCCAATGCCGAGGGCGAACGCCTGCGCCTGCAGCGTGAGGCCGAGGCTGATGCCCGCGAACGCCTGATGCAGGCGACCGAAGGTATCGCCGAGGGCCTGCGCCGCCTCGCCGCCGGCGACCTCGCCTTCGAACTGACCGAACCTTTCGCCCCTGATTTCGAAGCGCTGCGCAGCGACCTCAACCAGACGGTCGCGCGGCTGGCCGATGTCATGGCGTCGATCGCCCAGGCCAGCAATTCGATCCAGGGCGGCAGCCACGAGATCGCCGGCAGCGCCGACGATCTCTCCCGCCGCACCGAGCAGCAGGCCGCTTCGCTGGAAGAGACGGCTGCAGCGCTCGAAGAAATCACGGCCAATGTCGCCAACTCCTCGAAACGCTCGCAGGAAGCCCATCATCTGGCCAGTGATGCCAACAGTGCTGCGGTCCATACCCGCGCGCTCGTCGGCAATGCATTGGAGGCCATGCGCCGCATCGAGGGATCGTCTGAAAAGATTTCCGGCATTATCGGCGTGATCGACGAGATTGCCTTCCAGACCAACCTGCTTGCCCTGAATGCCGGTGTTGAAGCGGCACGGGCAGGGGAGGCGGGCCGTGGCTTCGCCGTTGTCGCGCAGGAAGTGCGGGCACTCGCCGGCCGCTCCGCCGATGCGGCGCGCGAGATCAAGCAGCTCATCCACGTTTCCGGCCAGGAAGTGAAGGATGGCGTACGCTCGGTGCGCGAGACCGGCGATGCGCTCAGCGGGATCGGAACACGGGTCGAGGCGATCAACGGCCAGGTCGAGGCGATCGCACTCTCGGCCCGCGAGCAGTCGGTTGGGCTCGCCGAGATCAACAGCGCGGTCAACCTGCTGGATCAGGGCACGCAGCAGAATGCCGCCATGGTAGAGGAGAACAACGCGGCGAGCGCACTCCTTATGGAGGAAGCCCAGCGCCTGCGCGAACTCGTCGGCATGTTCAAGATAGAGGCCGAAGGTGCAAGCACATCTGCGCGGTCCAACGGCAATCCGTCGCGGCATGTGCGGGCCGCTTGATGAGGCCCAAGTAATCGCAGGGCCGATGTTGTGCGGGACTGCGTTCCGCACACCGGTGTATTGCACGAATTTCGCCACAGTCTCTGCCACAATTAAGGCGTGTAAAGAGACGGAACCATCTTTCCGCGACCGTGTTGTTACTGCCAGAAGAAGAAAGGGAGATACAACATGCGTAAGACTCTGCTGGCCGCTTCAGCGGCTTTGATGGCCTTTTCCGGCGTGGCGTTCGCCCAAACCACCGTGATCACCCAGGAGCCGGTTACCACCAGTTCGACGGTTGTGATGCCAGGTGAAGTCCGTACCTATGTCATGGAACAGCCGGTTGAATCCGTACCCTATGAAGGTGACGTGCTTGTCGGCCGTGTACTGCCCGACACAGTTGAGGTCCGCCCCGTTCAGGGATATGACCAGTACGGCTATACGGTCATTAACGAGCGCCGCGTGATCGTCGATCCGCAGACCCACACTGTGATCCAGGTTCTCGAGTGATCGAATTCGGCATTGGATAAAAATAAGAATGAGGCCGGGACCACCTCGTGGTTCCGGCTTTCTCTATTGATCGACACCGAGCCGCCGAGCGCCTCCTGAGTGTTGCAGCAGGCGGATTTCCCCGCTATAGGCGATTTACCACAAGGACTCGGGTGAAACTCCCGGGTGGCTCTTCCGGCCGCCGATCCGCCGGACAACACAAAGCATCAGCCGCATTCACACACTGGATACGTCCTCCGGCGATGCGCGAATTTGTGCGATTTTCCATGACCAGTTTTGCAAATTACCGCCGCGAGTGGTTTTCCAACATCCGTGGCGATGTGCTGTCGGGCATCGTCGTTGCCCTTGCCCTTATTCCCGAGGCCGTAGGCTTTTCAATCATCGCCGGTGTCGATCCAAAAGTGGGGCTATTCGCCTCGGTCGCCATTGCCTGCACCACGGCGATTACCGGCGGTCGGCCCGCGATGATCTCTGCCGCCACGGCCGCGACCGCCGTCCTGATGGGGCCGCTCGTGCGCGACCACGGCATTGAATATCTCTTTGCGGCGACGCTTCTAATGGGCTTGTTGCAGATCATCGCCGGCATGCTGAAGCTCGGGCGACTGATGCGCTTCGTGTCGAAATCGGTGATGACCGGCTTCGTCAACTCGCTGGCGATCCTGATCTTCATGGCGCAACTGCCGCAGCTCACCAACGTGCCCAATGTCACCTATGTTCTGATCGCGGTGGCGCTCGCCGTTATCTATCTCTTTCCGCGCATCACCAGGGCGGTGCCGTCACCGCTCGTAGCGATCATCGTCATCACGATCATCACCCTCAGCCTCGGCATTCATGTGCCGACGGTGGCCGATCTCGGCGAGATGCCAACGGCCCTGCCAGTCTTTGCCCTGCCCGTGGTGCCTCTTACATTCGAGACGCTGCAGATCATCTTCCCCTATTCGCTGGCGCTTGCCGCCGTCGGACTTCTGGAATCGCTGCTGACTGCCCAGATCGTCGATGACATGACCGATACGACCAGCAGCAAGAGCCGCGAATGCGTCGGGCAGGGGACGGGCAACATCGTGTCGGGTCTTTTCGGCGGCATGGGCGGTTGCGCCATGATCGGCCAGTCGGTGATCAATGTGTCCTCCGGCGGTCGCGGACGGCTGTCGACCTTCGTTGCCGGAGCATTCCTGCTGATCCTGCTGCTCGTGCTGGACGACATCCTGCGCATCGTCCCCGTCGCCGCTTTGGTGGCGATCATGATCATGGTGTCGATCGGCACATTTTCTTGGAAGTCGATCCTCGACCTGAAGCGCAATCCCGGCACATCTTCGATCGTTATGCTAGCGACCGTCGCGACGGTTCTCGCCACGCACGACCTTTCCAAGGGCGTCATCGTCGGCGTTCTGCTCTCCGGCGTCTTTTTCGCCGGCAAGGTTGCCCGCATGTTCAATGTCTCGTCCGAACTCTCGACCGACGGCAAGTCCAGAGACTATGAGATCCAGGGGCAGCTCTTCTTCGCCTCGACCCAGAGCCTCATCCAGGCCTTCGACTTCGACGAGCCGCTGGAACGGGTCTCGATCGATGTCGGCCGGGCGCATCTGTGGGACATCTCGGCAGTCGGTGCGCTTGACCAGGTGGTGCTCAAGTTCCGCCGCCGTGGCGTCGAGGTCGAAGTGAAAGGCGCCAACGAGGCGAGCGCCAGCATGATCGACCGTTTTGCCCTGCATGACAAGGAACATGCCTCGCCGGCAGCGAGCACACATTGAGATAGAAAAAAAAAGGGCCCGGCAGGTGACTGCCGGACCCTTTGAAAGATGCGCGATCGGAAAGATCAGTCGTTCGCCGTGACCTTGACGCCGAGAACCTGCGGCAGCGTGTTCGGTGCGCCCATCGCAGCACCCATGATCATCGGTAGCGGAACGGCCTTTTCCGGCTCGGCGGTGACGGTCAGGCTACCCGGCTTGTCGATATAGGTGTTGACCGCCTCGCTCAGCATGTTCTGCAGTTCCGGAATGTTGTACTGCGCAAGGATCATCGGCGTCATCGCCTTGATCATCTGGGCCAACTGGTCGGCGGTCGTGTTCTGCTGTTTGGCCGCGACATCCAGCGCCTTTTCCGTGATGCCGGCATCCTCGAAGCGGATCATTGCGCTGTTGAAGCTCAGGCGCTGCATCAGGCCGAGCATGGCGAGATTTGCCGCCTGTGCGGCCTCTTCCTTGTTCGGGTTGGCTTCCATCGCGCGCGCCGTCTCGTTTGCCGAGCGGACGAAGTCCAGCGTGTAGCCGGACAGGCTGAACGCCATGTTCAGACGGCCGATATTGGCGAAATCGAATGCATATTCCTCGATTGCCAGCGTCCCCGGTTCCATGTCCCAGCTGCCCACCATGCTGACCTTGCCGTCGAGCGAGGTGATGCCGAGATCGGCGATCGTCTGGCGCGTCTTGGGATCCTGGATCGCTGCGACATCGCCCTTGATGTCGGTGACCTGAACGTCGAAGTCGACGGACTTCTCGTCTTCGGCGACTTCGGTCGTCAGCTTGGAGGAACCGATCGACATGATGCTCTTGCCGTCGACCTTGACGTCGAGCGGACCGGCAGTTGCTTCGTCATAAAGCAGCACGGATGCGAGCGTGTTGCCATTGACGTCGGCCGGCACCGTGACGCCGGTGAGCGAGATGTTCGAGGCCGTGACCTCGGCATTCTCCTGCTTGACGTCGATATTCTCGAAGGTCACGCTCTCGATCGTATAGCCGCCGCCATCTTCCTCGACGCCTTCCATTTCAATCGTGCCGAGCGGCAGGCTGCCCTGGTCGCCGCCAAGTTCGAAACGGCTGTTGGTCAGCGTCACGTCGGCGCCATTCACTTCGACCGATCCGGCAACGATGCCGGTGCCTTCCTGAACATAGAGGGCGCGGTTGAGCTTGTTGACGAGGTCGTTCCCGTCCAGCGCCAATGCCGGCGTCGCAAAAGCAACGAGAGCGGTTCCGGCCGCAAACAACTTGGCCGAGGGAGTGTAACGCATGAATATCCTCCTGGAGGGCAGGGATCCGCCCGTGAAATCAATGGCATTTATAGGTCGGGCTAATAAAACGTCCATGGCTTTGTGGGAAGGAGTTGCCGGCGTTTTTGTGGCAGGCCCGATCCGACATGCGCGCCGGCCAAGTTCTCCACAGCCAGATCTCCCCGCTTTCTTGCTGAAAACCGGGCTTTCGGCTAGTCAGGGAGCATGGGACAGATCGTGAATCCGCCCGGCGACGACGGCGGCGACAATATTCAACCGGTAGACCTGAAGGCAGCGCTTGAAGAGCGTTATCTTGCCTATGCTCTATCCACCATCATGCACCGCGCCCTTCCGGACGTGCGCGACGGCCTGAAGCCGGTCCATCGCCGCATCGTCTATGCGATGAGCGAGATGGGGCTTCGCCCGAACACCGCCTTCCGCAAATGCGCGAAGATCGTCGGCGAAGTGATGGGTAACTATCACCCGCACGGCGACCAGGCGATTTACGATGCGCTTGCGCGTCTGGCGCAGGATTTCTCGCTGCGCTATCCGCTGGTCAACGGCCAGGGCAATTTCGGTAACATCGACGGCGATAGCCCCGCTGCGATGCGTTACACCGAAAGCAAGATGACGGCAGTGGCCGAACTCTTGCTCGAAGGCATCGGCGAGGACGCGGTCGATTTTCGCGACACCTACGACGAGTCGAACTCCGAGCCGGTCGTTCTGCCCGGCGCCTTCCCGAACCTGCTCGCCAATGGCGCTTCAGGCATCGCGGTCGGCATGGCGACATCGATCCCGCCGCACAACGCCCATGAGCTCTGTGACGCGGCGCTGCATCTCATCCGGCATCCGGATGCGACGGTCGAAAAGCTGGTCGAATTCGTGCCTGGTCCGGATCTGCCGACCGGCGGCATCATCATCGACAGCCGCGAAAGCATCATCGAAAGCTACAGGACAGGCCGTGGCGGTTTCCGTGTTCGCGCCAAATGGGAGATCGAGGATCTCGGTCGCGGCGGCTACCAGATCGTCGTCACCGAAATTCCCTATCAGGTTCAGAAGTCGCGCCTGATCGAGAAAATTGCGGAACTACTGATCGCCCGCAAGCTGCCGCTGCTCGATGACATAAGAGACGAATCTGCCGAGGATGTTCGCGTCGTCATCGTGCCGAAGAGCCGCACGGTCGACGCGACGCTCCTGATGGAATCGATGTTCAAGCTCACCGAGCTTGAAAGCCGCATCCCGCTCAACATGAACGTTCTGTCCATGGGCCGCGTGCCCAAGGTGATGGCGCTCAACGAGGTGCTGGTCGAATGGCTGGCGCATCGCAAGGAAGTTCTTGTCCGCCGCTCACGCCATCGCCTTGCCGCGATCGACCGTCGCTTGGAAATCCTTGGCGGCCTGTTGATCGCCTATCTCAATATCGACGAGGTAATCCGCATCATCCGCGAGGAGGATGAGCCGAAGCAGGTTATGGTGGAGCGTTGGTCTCTCACCGATCTCCAGGTGGAATCGATCCTCAACATGCGGCTGCGCAATTTGCGCAAGCTCGAAGAGTTCGAGATCCGCACCGAACACGACAACCTCACCAAGGAAAAGGCCGGTATCGAAGCGCTGCTAGCGTCCGACGACAAGCAGTGGCGGATGATCGAGGTCGAGATCCAGGACGTCAAGAAGACCTATGCCAAGGCGACCGAACTCGGCCGCCGCCGCACCCAGTTTGCCGAAGCGCCGGAAGCCGATCTCGAAGCCATCCAGCAGGCGATGATCGAGAAGGAACCGATCACCGTCGTGATCTCGCAAAAGGGCTGGATCCGCGCGTTGAAGGGCCATGTCGCCGACACGTCGGGCCTCACCTTCAAGGAAGGCGACGGGCCGAAACTCGCGTTCCCGGCGCAGACGACCGACAAGCTGCTGCTCGTCACGACGGGTGGCAAGGCTTACACGCTCGGCGCCGACAAGCTGCCTGGCGGCCGCGGCCACGGAGAGCCGATCCGCATCATGGTGGACATGGAGAATGACCAGGACATCCTGACGGCCTTCGTCCATGATGCGAGCCGCAAGATGATCGTCGCATCGACCGCCGGCTACGGCTTCATCGTCGCCGAGAGCGAGATGGTCGCCAACACCCGCAAGGGCAAGCAGGTGATGAACGTGTCGATGCCGGACGAGGCCAAGCTCGTCGTGCCGGTGTCCGGCGACCATATGGCCATCGTCGGCGAAAACCGAAAGATGCTGGTATTCCCGCTGGAACAGCTGCCGGAAATGAGCCGCGGCAAGGGTGTTCGCCTGCAGCGTTACAAGGATGGCGGCATTTCCGACATCAAGTGCTTCTTGATGGAAGCAGGTCTTTCCTGGGAGGACAGCGCCGGCCGCGCCTTTAACCGCTCAAAGGACGAACTGCTCGAATGGATGGGCGACCGTGCAGCCGCCGGCCGCACGGTTCCGAAGGGCTTCCCGAGAAGCGGCAAGTTCGCCGGCTGACCTCGGGCCGAGGTCAGGTCCTGGCAAGCTGCTTGAGTGCGGCGTAATAATTCCTCATCGCCGTCCCGGCGATGAGGTGTTCACGATCCCGGTCACCGTTGCCGCGTGGTTCGACGACCTCGATATGCTCTGAATCCGAGCGTATCTCGACCAGATCGCCTTCCTTCCATCCGACTTTATCGAGATGCTTTTCCGGCAGGATGATGCCGTAGCCATCCCCGATCTTCTGGATGCTGACCTTCTCAATCATCGCCGTCCTCCAACGATGCAGGCGAGCTATCACATTCAAGGGGTGAGATATATGGCGTCAGCCGGACTGTACGGTCATCGATTCATTACTGCCCCGTGATCGCATCTGCCACAGGGCATGGCCGACAAGGGCGAGGATCAGAACCACGCCGCCGAGAAGGACACGGATATGGATCTCTTCGCCGAAGATCATCCACATCCAGACCGGTGCCAGCACAGTTTCCAGCAGATAGAACATTCCGACCTCGGGACCGGACAGATATTTCGGCCCGGTCGCAAGACACCAGAATGCGAGCGGCAGAACGAGGAGACCGTCGAGGAGCACCCAGAACGGGGCAGGGACGGTCGACAGCCCGCCGGCGTCCATCATAGCAAAACCAACGAAACCAGGAATGATGGTCGCGGCAAGTGGCACGAGGCCGAGGTTGGTGCCGCTCTTGCGGCCGATGGTGATTGCACCGGCCAGCAGAACGGCGGTCGCGATGGCGGAGAGGTTGCCCAGCAGCTCACCGGCGGCCAGTCCGCCGGATACGATCAGGCCAACGCCGAGTATCATCAGCGCCATGGTGATCGCCGTCGACCGTGAAAGGTGTTCCCTCAAGAAAAACCAGCCGAACAGGGCAGCAAACATTGGTGTGAAGGCAACGATGAAGACGACATTGGCCGTTGCCGTGTTGAACACGCCGCCGAGAAAGGTGATCGTCGAGAGACCGTAGCAGATCCCTGCGGCAAGCCCTGCCTTACCCGGCCGCAGCGCAGGGTTACGAGGATGAATGCACAGTATGACCAGCCAGACGAGGAAGCCGAGGATGAAGGTTGAGAGGCTGCGTAACGCGAGCGTCTGCCACAGTTCACCGCCTCCGAGGCGGACAAGCGGCACGTCGAAAGACAACGCCAGTCCCCCGACAAGCGCGAGCAGAAGTCCCGTCCTGTGATCACTCATCGAGCAGGGCTGCGATGGGATTGGGGTGAGGAACCGAACGTTCCCAGCCGCGCGCGGTCAGTTGCTCCTGCGGCTGATAGCGGGTCTTGTAGTCCATCTTGGGAGAGCCCTTGACCCAATAGCCGAGATAGACATGCGGAAGACCGAGCGATCTCGTCCGATTGATGTGGTCGAGGATCATGAAGGTGCCGAGCGAGCGCTTTTCCAGCTTCGGGTTGAAGAACGAATAGACCATCGAGAGCCCGTCGCTCATCATATCTGTGAGGGCCACCGCGATCAGTTCGCCTTTGGGCTGATCGCTGATGCCGGAACCCGGCGCTCGGATACGGTATTCGATAAGGCGGGTGTTCACATGGGTGTCTTCCACCATGATCGCGTAGTCGAGCGCCGACATGTCCGACATGCCGCCATGCTGGTGGCGGTCGTCCAGATAACGTCGGAAAAGGCCGAACTGCTCCGTCGAGGGCTGGGCCGGATGGACGATGGAGACGATGTCGCTGTTGGCAGTCAGAACGCGCTTCATCGACTTGGTCGGCTCGAATTCATTGGCAAGAATCCGCACGGAAACACAGGCGCGGCAGGCCTCACAGGCTGGGCGATAGGCAATGTTCTGGGAGCGCCTGAAACCGCCCTGGGTCAAGAGGTCGTTCATCTCGGCGGCGCGCGGCCCGACGAGATGTGTGAACACCTTGCGTTCCATTTCGCCCGGAAGATAGGGACAAACTGCCGGAGCCGTCAGATAGAACTGCGGTGAAGGCGTCGTCTGGGTATTCATCGAGTAGCGGCCGATCCCGTCATCGTTGTGATATTCGCACTACCATGGAGCATCCATGGAAAACGTCAACCATATGCGTAAGCACCTCGTCATGGGAGGCGCTTCGCGGCAAACAAAGCTGTGTGTTGCGACAAATCGAGGCCGCAGTCAGCCTGTGCGGGCAATGACGGTCCCGAGCAGCATGTCATGCACGAGGCGGGACCTTTCGGTGAACAGCCCAACTAGCAGGATGAGCGGCGTCAGGAAGGAATTGATCACCCAGAACAGGACGGTGTGAACAACGGCTGTCATGAAGTCCATTCGATGGCCATCCGTGCGCATCAGCGTGATGCCCATGGCGCGCATGCCGGGCGAAGCCTGCGAGGGGCCACCCAGCGTCATGCCGAAATAGAGAAGGGCAACTATGACGAACAGCGCCGGATAGAGCATGAAGCCCAAGCCGAGCGTCAGAATGCCGAGAAAGAATACGATCACCGCTGCCGGAATGCACAAGAGCAGGACGATCAGATAATCGAGGATGAAAGCGAAGACGCGACGGGAGAGAACGCCGCTATAGGCGCGCCAGTCCTCCGGTGCGGCATAGGTCGGGTTCGGATCGATGCTCATTGGTATGCGTCTCCTCGCGGAATAGAAACTCCCTCATAACATGGTGTGATATCCGGCGCTATTCAACCTGGGGCGGGGGCATCACAGCGGACAGCCCGACCAGGATTGAATCCTGACTCAAGCAGGACCTGTAGGCTCCAGGCGGACGAAACCCGAATTTCGGAGGTAGTCACCACCCACGAAGTGAAACCAGGGCGCCGGCCAGTTGTTGTGCCGTGCCACTCGCCGTCCTGGCGATAGGCCATGACTTTGCGCACGGATCCATCTTCCCCTTTCCAAGGGGCAATTCGATGGCGCCATGCGTCATGGTCGGCGACTGCGCATTTCAGATCTTCCTCAGGCAGATCCTGTCAGGGATAGAGACGAAGCCAAGCGAGAGGTCGTCATTTAGGCGGAGCGCAGCTTCAAAGACAGTTTATCGCCGGAAGAACGCGCGGATGACCGGGCGTTCTTGCAGCAATTTTGGTCTGAGGTGTTTCAACCCTTCGCGAGCTTCTGCGCCGCTTCGACAGCGAAATAGGTGAGAATGCCGTCGCAGCCGGCGCGCTTGAAGCAGAGAAGCGTCTCCATCATAATCCGCTCGCCGTCGATCCAGCCGTTCATTGCCGCTGCCTTGATCTGCGAATATTCGCCCGAGACCTGGTAGGCATAGGTTGGAAGGCCAAAAGCTTCCTTCACGCGCCAACAGATGTCGAGATAGGCGATGCCCGGCTTGACCATCATCATGTCGGCGCCTTCCTCGACATCGAGAGCGGCATCGCGCAGCGCCTCGGTGCCATTGGCGGGAGAGACGTAGTAGCTGTTCTTGTCGCCCTTCAAGAGGCCGCTCGTGTTGATCGCCTCGCGATACGGGCCGTAATACCCCGACGAAAACTTCGTTGCGTAGGACATGATGCCGACATCCTGGTGGCCGGCGGCATCCAGACCACGGCGGATCGCCCCGATCCGGCCGTCCATCATTTCCGAAGGCGCTATGATGTCCGCACCCGCATCGGCCTGCAGGATCGCGGCCCTGACGACCTGGTCGACTGTTTCGTCATTGATGATGATGCCGTCGCGCAGGATTCCGTCATGCCCATGGCTGGTGAACGGGTCGAGCGCCACGTCGGTGATGACGCCGATATTCGGCACCGCCTTCTTGATGGCGGCCGTCGCCTGATTGATCAGGTTGTCGGCGACGAGGCTCTGGGAACCGGTGACGTCGCGAAGCTCCATCTCGATATCGGGGAAGGTGGCGATCGCCGGGATGCCCAGATCGGCCGCTTCCTTCACCGCCTCGACAGCCTTGTCGATGCTCATCCGGTTGACGCCGGGCATGGCCTTGATCGGGTCGACAATGCCGGTGCCGGGCACGATGAAGATTGGCCAAATGAAGTCATCCGCCGTCAGCCGGTTCTCCTGCACCATGCGCCGGGTCCAGTCGGCCTTGCGATTGCGCCGCATGCGGCGATGGCCGGTGACTTCGTCGACGATATGGGTCTTGTCCATGGTGGATGCTCCAATATTCCGTGTTGGATCGGTCATTAGCACGCGACAAGTTGTTTATGAATGACCCAACATCCGCATTGCAGCCATGCGTCCCGCTGGCGGCTTGTGCTGAGCGCCTATATGATTGCTCCTGATGGAACCTGATTCACCCTCGGCGCCCCGGCGCTCGCTGACCGAGATCCTTTTCGTCCTCTTCCTGAGGATGATTGCCGTCACCTGTTTCTGGTTCGGCCTGCAGTATTGGGCGATGCTCGTCGGCTATTCGCTGGATGGCCGGGCCCGTTTCGATCTCCTGAACCTCCCATGGCGTGTCACGGCGCCGGCACTTGCCGTGCTTTTCCCGGTCGCCTCGCTCGGGCTCTGGCTGGTGACGTCCTGGGGCGCGGTGCTCTGGGCAATTGCCGCGATCATCCAGGTTTTGATGTATGTGGTGTGGGCCGATCTCTTCGGACACAACCGGCTTGTGCCGATTTTGCATGTCCTAGTGGCGAGCCTCTACATCGTTTTCCGGCTGTCATTATGGCTAGAAGAGCGCCGCAAGGAGGAGCGGATAAGGATTGATTTACCATGACGTTAAAGGGTTTTGCCTCGAAATTGACGCGAGAAATCACCATAAGTAATTGATTTTTATGGCTGCGAATTTGGAAGGGCTGATGGTGGTCCATAGACCGCACAAAAGCGAAAATGCAGGTAGGTATTTGTTAAGCAAGTGTTTTAAGTCGAATTTTATGCGCATTCGATAGGGTCTGTCTCAAGGCGGGAAGAAACAAACACACCGCCAAACAAAACAGTGAGGCAGTCATGATGAACACGAAGCTCAAGCCGCAGGCAGCGGCAATCGCAGACCAGCAGGAAGACACCATTCGCGGTCTTTACATGGAATCCCTGCACCTGGTGGAACGTCTCCACCGCCGTCTTCTGGACGTTATCAAGGACGAGTTCGACCGTCAGGGTCGCGACGACGTCAACGCCGTCCAGGCACTTCTTCTCTTCAATATCGGCAATTCCGAACTGACCGCCGGCGAACTCCGCTCGCGCGGTTACTACCTCGGCTCCAACGTTTCCTACAACGTCAAGAAGCTGGTCGACCTGGGCTTCATCAACCACGCCCGTTCGCGCATCGACCGTCGCTCGGTCCGCATCAGCCTGACCGAGGAAGGCCAGGAAATTGCCGAGACCGTTTCCAAGCTCTATGAGCGCCACATCGGTTCGATCGAAAAGGTCGGCGGTATCGGCGAGGGTGAGTTCTCCCAGATGAACAAGCTGCTCCAGCGCCTCGATCGCTTCTGGAACGACTCGATCGCCTACCGGATGTAATTCTGGACGTGACGGCATGAGCCCCTGAACCACCGGGGGCGGGCGACACTCCATTTCCTCCAGTCGGTGCAGTGGCCTGTGAGATCGTAGCGGAACGCAGGAATGCGTGCCGCTACGCTCGTTTGCGTTGCGGCGACACCGGATAAAAAGATCAGCCGCCCACCGCCTTGATGCGGGTGAGGTCCACGATCACTTCCTGCCACGCAGTCGGACGGTATCCTCGCACCTGTTCCGGCCATTCGCAGATGCCATCTCTGTTGACGTAACCCACCCATTGCGCACTGGCCAGATGATCGAACATCAGGAAAACCAGCCTTTCAGCCGGGAGGTTGGATGCCGAATTCCATTTCATAAGTTCCCCCGCATATATATTTGAAGTGCGAACGATAATCCGGACAGCTTGCTTGAAACTGGCGATTTCGCCAGCGGGGCGCTCGGGCAGCAAGTCGAGTGGCACTCCAGGTCCCGGCCTGGCTGTGGCCAAATCTCATCATTGTCGCCAAAACAGGAAAATCCGTTAGCCGACTGCCGAAAATGCTCCGGATCGGCACGCCGCTTGCTTTGCGTCACCCATCAAACTCAAGGGGTGACACATGCAACAAACTATCGCCAAGCCGGAAGGCAACACGCTTTTCCCGATCGTCCTTTCCATCGTCGCGGCCGCCGCAACTGGCGTGCTCTGGGCCTATGCCAATCCGATCCAGCTCGTCCCGGGTGTGATCCAGTGGCGCATCTTCGCGTTTCTTCCGCCGCTCGTGGGCATCATGCTCGGCTGGAAGAGCGGTTTCATCTGCGGCTATCTCGGCACGATCGTCTGGTCGCTGCTTGCCGGCACCTTCATTCCTGCCCATTCGCTGATCGTCGACGGCATCATGGTCGGCCTCACCGGCCTTGTTCCGGGCCTGCTCTTCGATCCCGCCAAGACGGTTTTCGATCGCACGACGCTGATTAAAATTGCGGCAGCATGCCTTATTGTTGGTCTCGTCATGGTAGTTGCGGTTTCGGCAAGCCTGGCTTATCTCGGCATCTTCCCGTTCTGGTGGGCTGTCGGCTATCTCGGCCTGTCGGATATCGTGCCGATGCTGATCGGAACGCCGCTTCTGGTCGTTCCGGCGCTGAAGATCCTGAAGAGCGCCCATCCGGCCGGTTTCACCCGCTTCTAAGGACTTCGCAGTTTCGTGCTTGATATCAATAATCTGAATATTGGCTTCGGTGCTGACGTGTCCGTCATCACCGAAGCCAATCTGCATCTTGAAAAGGGAGCAAGGCTTCTCGTCTGCGGCGCGGCCGGCAGCGGCAAGTCCACCCTAATGAATGTGATTGCCGGCGTCGTCCCGACACTGGTCACGCCACCCGCCTATGCGGGAGAAGTGAAGCTGCATGGCAGGACGCTTGCCGAATTCGGCAAGGACCAGTGGTTCATGGCGGTTGCGAGCCTTGCCCAGAATGCCGAGGACCAGCTCTGGGATCTCGGCGTCGAGGACCTGATCGCCTTTCCCCTGGAAAACCGCGGCGTTCCGAAAGCCGAGATCCGCGCCCGTGTTGCTGAACTCATCATCGAACTCGAGATCGAACAGCTGCGAGGCCGGCGTGTGCTGACACTCTCCGGCGGCGAGCGGCGGATGGTTGCGATTGCCGCCGCCATCGCCGCAAAACCTGAAATTCTTGTGCTCGACGAGCCGACGACCGGCCTTGATCCGGCGGCCCGCCAGCGCCTCGTGCGGCTGATCAAAAAGCTCGCAGCCGATCTTTCCGGCGTCGTCATTGCCGAACAGGACCCCGCCTCGCTGCAGGCCGTGGTCGATCGCGTGGCGCTCCTGCAGTATGGCAGCCTGTCGGCCCCGGTCGCCGCCGGCTCCATCATGGGGCAGGCCGCGCCCTGGGAGTCCGCGGGCATCCTGCCACCACAGCGCCGTCGATCGCAGAAGGCCGAGGCGACGCCAGGTCGTCCGCTTCTGTCCGTCAGCGGCGTGAAGACGGAACTGAAACGCGCCGATGGTCGTGCCGTGCTGGAAGATGTCGGGCTCGAGCTGCGTGCCGGCGAGATTGTCGGGCTTGTCGGCCGCAACGGTGCCGGTAAGACGACGCTGTTCCAGTCGATCCTCGGACTGGCGAAGATGAAATCCGGCACGATTTCCATAGACGGCGAGGCGGCCAATGGCTGGACACCGGCGCGGCGCGCGCGGTCGATCGGCTACCTGCCGCAGAACATGCGGCGCATCCTGTTCAACATGACCGTCGTCGAAGAGGTGCTGTTTGCCATGACCGGCGGCGCATCCGGCGGTGCGTCCGCTGATAATCGCGACAAGGCGACCGCCGTTCTCGGTCGATACGGTCTTGCCGATCTGGCCGAGGCCAACCCGTTTGCGCTGTCTGCACGCCAGCAGGCTTTGCTCGGTTTGGCTTGCGCGGAAGCCGCTTCGGTAAAGATCGCCATTCTCGACGAGCCGCTTCTCGCCCGCGACATGCAGGGCAGGCGGCTTCTGGAAAACTTCCTCTCGACCATGACGGCGTCAGGTCGTTCGGTCCTGCTCATCTCGCATGATCTGGAACTGATCGACGATGTCACATCCCGGACGCTGATCCTTGAACAGGGCCGGATGGCCTTTGATGGCGAGAGCACGACCGCTTGGCAAAGTGCTGCCTTTGCGGCACTGGGCTGGCCGGCACCCTATGCAGAAAGCGAGGCGGCGGCATGACCGTGCTTCACGACCTCAATTTCTTCGTCAAGCTGGCACTGGCTTTCCTCGTCATGCTCGCCGCTTGGCTCGTGCCGGGCTGGGTCTACGGCGTCCCGCTTGCGATTGCCGCCGTACTGTTCCTGCGCTTTTCGGGCACGCCCGGTTTCAAGGCCTATCTCAAGGGCGCGACACTGCTGACGCTGCTCGTCATCGCAAGCTGGGTTCTCAATCTCTCGATCCAGGGCATGGCGATAGGGGAGGCGGCACTGGTCGCGCTCGGCATGGCAGCGCGTCTGGTCACGACCACGGCGGCCTTCTTCTTCGTCATGGAGACCAGCACGCCCGGTTCGATCCTTGCCGCCTGCAGCGCGCTGCGCCTGCCGCCGATCGTCACGCTCGTCCTCTCGCTCACTTTCGGTATGATCCCGATGCTGCGCGAGGATTTCGAGCGTATCGCCGATGCCCAGCGTGCCCGCGGCATGGAGATCGACGATGTGTCGTTCCCGACCCGGCTGCGCTTCGCGCTCGCCCGCGGCGTGCCGCTTCTGGTGCAGGCGATCCGCACCGCCCATGCCATTTCCCTCTCGCTCTCCGTCTACGGCTTCGACCTGAAGAAAAAGCGCACGACATGGCGTAATGTCGGCCTTCTCGTCGAGCCGCGCCTTCCCATCAAGGATGAAAGAAAATGACCTCCGAAACTTCCCCCATCACCGGCGAAACCTGGAAGCTTGACGTCGCCGGTTATGATGTCCACCTGCCGATCGTCGCGATCAAGCCGGACTTCGCCATTTCGCTGATGATGGTGATCGACCTCGGCGTCAAATTCGGTGAGCATGTCGGCAAAAAGCTCGCCGAACAGCTCGCACCGTTGAAGCCGGACGTGATCGTTGGCGCCGCGACGCTCGGCATTCCGGTGGCGATGGAAGTGACGCGCGCGCTCGGTCTCGACAATTACGTCATCCTGCAGAAATCGCCCAAAATCCATCTCGGCGATGCGCTGGTGCAGACCATCTCGTCGATCACCTCGAAGGGCGAACAGCGTCTGCTTCTCGACCGCCAGGCGATCCCGCTGATCGCCGGCAAGCGCGTGGTCGTCGTCGATGACGTCGTGGCCTCCGGTTCCAGCATCAAGGGCTCGGTCGATCTGGTGCGTGCGGCCGGCGGCGATATCGTCGGTATCGGCGTTATCCTGACCGAGGCGAAGGACTGGCAGGAGGTGCTTGGCGAGGATGCCAAGCTCATCCATAGCCTCGCCCATATTCCGCAGTTCTCCAAGGCGGCGGGCCAGGCGGACGGTAAGTGGGAGCCGATCCCCGAGACCTTTCTCTGATATGAGGCAAGTTTAATCGTTGTCGGCATAAAGGTCACAGCGCCACACGGCTTTGTGACCCATCGTTTGCTGACACGAATTGGCCATATTGCTATCGGACACGGCGTGTTCAAGCAATTGGTAAAATTGGCTTCCGAAGCTGCGACGGGCACGGTTTTAACTGACTGGGTCCGCTTGGCTTTTGCGCCTTTTTAACCATATCCCTGTAGCGCTGATGTGTTGACCGGGAACAGATGGATAGGATGATGTCGAAAAAGATCGGGTCTGAAATTCTCTCGCGCCGTTCCCTTCTGCGGTCGGCGGTATCCGCCGGTGCGGCGGCCCTTGCTGTTCCGGCACTGGCCCAGAGCCCCATCGACTCGCTGATCAACGCGCCGCGTCGCGGCAGCTGGGACGATCAGTTCGATGCGCGCGGCTCGCGCACGGCAGTCGGCGTCGTCTCCAACAATCCGATCCTCGGCCCGGAAGGCCCGGCCAATATCCAGCAGGCGATCTTCGCCTATCAGCAGATCGTCTCGAACGGCGGCTGGCCGGAAGTGCGCTCGTCCACCCGCCTGCAGCTCGGCGTCGTTGATCAGGGCGTGCAATTGCTGCGTCAGCGTCTGATGATCGCGGGTGACCTCGATCAATCCGCCGGCATGTCGAATTCCTTCGACAGCTATGTCGATGGCGCGGTCAAGCGCTTCCAGGCCCGCCATGGCCTGCCGGCTGACGGCGTGCTCGGCGAGTTTTCCGTCAAGGCGATGAACATTCCAGCCCAGACGCGTCTGGCGCAGCTCGAGACCAATCTCGTGCGCCTACAGTCCATGTCCGGCGATCTTGGTTCTCGCTACGTCATGGTCAACATTCCGGCCGCTTATGTTGAAGCCGTCGAGAACGACCGCGTCGCGCTGCGCACCAACGCTGTCGTCGGCCGTATCGACCGCCCGACCCATGCGATCAATTCGAAGATCTACGAGGTCATCCTCAATCCTTACTGGACCGCGCCGCGCTCGATCGTTGAAAAAGACATCGTTCCGCTGATGCGCAAGGATCCGACTTACCTCACACGCAACAACATCCGTCTGATCGATGGTCGCGGCCAGGAAGTTGCCCCGGATACGGTCGATTGGTTCGCACCCAAGGCGCCGAACTTCATGTTCCGCCAGGATCCGGGCAAGATCAACGCGATGGCATCGACGAAGATCAACTTCCACAACCCGAACAACGAATACATGCACGACACGCCCCAGCAGGGCCTGTTCAACAAGCTGATGCGCTTCGAATCCTCGGGTTGCATGCGTATCCAGAACGTGCGCGACATGATCACCTGGCTGCTGCGCGACACGCCTGGCTGGTCGCGTCAGGACATCGAGCGCGTCATTGCTGCGCGTCAGAACACGCCGATCAAGCTCGCCCAGGAAGTGCCGGTCTACATCGTCTACGTGACGGCGTGGTCGGCCAAGGACCAGGTCGTACAGTTCCGTGACGACATCTATGAGCGCGACGGCAACCAGGAGCTCGCGCTGCAGACCACGACCGGCGTAGAGCGCGCTTCCGGTCCGATCACCGAACAGGACATGCTGCCGCAATAAGCTGGCTGCCATTCTCTGCAATTAATGCCCGGTGTTCGAAAGGAACGCCGGGCATTTGCATTTTGGACCAAGACAAGGCTCCGACGTCGCGGTGGGCGTCGCCCGTGAATGTGATCGGTGCTCATTTCGGTTGTCTTTTGGCATTCTTACTTTAGTCTTCGCTTGGGGATAAGGCGGAGCGGGCGATGTCGCGGTACCTCTCATGCACGGGTATGATAGGCTTGGTGCTGGCGATGCTGTCTTCGCCATTTTCTTCTGTTCTTGCCGCCGATTTTGATCAGGCGCGGCTCGCGCCGCAACGCGAATGGGCGGTGATCGTCAGCCCCTATGTCTGGGCCGGTTCGCTCAAGGGCAATGCTTCCCTTGCCGGTTTAGATACCGATGTCGATGTCCCGTTCCCACATATTTTTGACCATCTCGATTTGGCAGTGATGGGCAATATCGAGGTGACCAACGGCAAGTGGGGCGTCTATTTCGACGGCGAGCATGTGCGCACCTCCCAGGACGAGGAAGTGCTGTCGAACGAACTCGGCCTGGAAGTCCGCACTACCTGGTTGGCGGTCGGCGCCTTCTACCAGATCTACGAGCAGGAACTCGGCGGCGATACGGTGTTTGGTCGGCCGCGGACTTTGTCGCTCGAACCGACCGCGGGTGTCAGGTGGACGAAGCTCGAGGCGGATGTTTCATTCCTCGGGTTTCGGTCGAACAAGAGTGCGGACTGGACCGATCCGTTTGTCGGCCTGCGTGTGAATGCCGACCTGACCGAACGCTGGAACCTCTTCGCCGAGGCAGACATCGGTGGCTTTGGTGTCGGTTCGCGGCTGAGTGTCAATGCCCAGGCCTATTTCGGTTATCGAACCGTGATGCTCGGCCGGCCGACCATCCTGAGGTTCGGATATCGCGCTCTCTATCAGGACTATGAGAACGATGATTTCACCCGGGTCAACAAGTTCCGCTGGGACGTGACCCAGCATGGGCCGGTAATCGGCTTTTCCATGCGGTTCTGACCAAGTGCCGCATCGCTGCCAATTGGGGAGTATTGCAGATGAATGTCTCTCACTTCCATGTTTCCAAGGTCGCGACTACCGCATTCAGCGTCGTCGCCCTGAGCTTGGTACCCGTCGCGCAGGCCTGCACCCGCTTCGTCTATCACGGTGTCGATGGCCAGGTGATCACCGCCCGTTCCATGGACTGGAAGAGCGACATGGCGACCAATCTCTGGGTTCTCCCGAAAGGAATGGAGCGCAGCGGTGAGGCCGGGCCGAACTCAATATCGTGGATATCGAAATACGGCAGTGTCGTTGCCACCGGCTATGATGTCTCGACGACCGACGGGGTCAACGAGGCGGGGCTTGAGGCCAACCTGCTCTGGCTTGTCGAGTCGCAATATCCGCCCTTCAGCAAGGACAGCAAGCCGGGTCTGACGATTGCTGCCTGGGCGCAATATGCTCTCGACAATTTCGCGACTGTCGAAGAGGCAGTGGCAGCACTCAAGAGCGAGCCGTTCACGATCGTTACCGATAGTGTGCCAGGAGAAGATAGGCTGACGACCTTGCACCTGTCGCTGTCGGACGCATCCGGTGACAGCGCGATTATAGAATATATCGATGGCAGGCAGGTCATCCACCATGATCGCAGTTATCAGGTCATGACCAATTCGCCGATCTTCGATCAGCAGCTGGCGTTAAACACCTATTGGAAGCAGATCGGCGGCACCGTCATGCTGCCCGGCACCAACAGGGCAGCCGACCGCTTTGCGCGTGCTTCGTTCTACGTCAATGCGATTCCGAAATTCGAGGATCCGAACCGCGCCATTGCCAGCGTCTTCAGCATCATACGCAATGTCTCCGTGCCCTTCGGCCTCATGACGCCGGACGAGCCGAACATTTCCTCGACCCGCTGGCGCACGGTCTTTGACCACAGGCGCAAGCTCTACTTTTTCGAATCGGCGCTGACGCCCAATACCTTCTGGGTGGATTTGAAGGCGATCGACTTTGCCGCCGGCGCCAAGGTGATGAAGCTTGATCTCGGCCCCGATCAGGATCACACATACTCCGGTGATGCGACGCACGATTTCATTGAAGCAGATCCGTTTCATTTTCTCGGATTGCGAACCTGATCATTTCCGCGACTCTTTGCGTTGAAACGCAGTAGGGCGAGCAAATGTCGCTCTCCGTATTGCCCTCGTGCGGGCAGGGCGCTAAGACGCGTGACACCGCCTGACATCCTTCTCGAGGAGCCTCGTCCATGTCGAATACCGAAGCATTCTTCTCCCGTCCGCTTGCCGAAACCGATCCTGAAATCTTTGGCGCGATCGAGAAGGAGCTGGGTCGTCAGCGCCACGAGATCGAACTGATCGCCTCGGAAAACATCGTGTCCCGCGCCGTGCTCGAAGCCCAGGGCTCGATCATGACCAACAAGTACGCTGAAGGTTATCCGGGCAAGCGCTATTACGGCGGCTGCCAGTTCGTCGATATCGCCGAAGAACTCGCGATCGAGCGTGCCAAGAAGCTGTTCGGCGTCAACTTCGCCAACGTTCAGCCGAATTCGGGTTCGCAGATGAACCAGGCCGTTTTCCTGGCGCTTTTGCAGCCGGGCGACACCTTCATGGGTCTCGACCTCAACTCCGGTGGCCACCTGACCCACGGTTCGCCGGTCAACATGTCCGGCAAGTGGTTCAACGTCGTCTCCTACGGCGTTCGTCAGGACGACAACCTGCTCGACATGGACGACGTTGCCGCCAAGGCACGCGAACACAAGCCGAAGCTGATCATCGCCGGCGGCACCGCCTATTCCCGCATCTGGGACTGGAAGCGTTTCCGCGAGATCGCCGATGAGGTCGGCGCCTATCTGATGGTCGACATGGCCCACATTGCCGGTCTCGTTGCCGGTGGCCAGCATCCGTCGCCGTTCCCGCATTGCCATGTTGCCACCACCACGACCCACAAGTCGCTGCGCGGCCCGCGCGGCGGCGTGATCCTCACCAACGACGAGGATCTGGCGAAGAAGTTCAACTCGGCCGTTTTCCCGGGACTGCAGGGCGGTCCGCTGATGCATATCATCGCCGCCAAGGCCGTCGCCTTCGGTGAAGCGCTGCAGCCCGACTTCAAGGACTACGCAGCCCAGATCGTCAAGAACGCCAAGGCTCTTTCCGAGACGCTGGTTGCCGGCGGCCTCGACATCGTCTCGGGCGGCACCGACAACCACCTGATGCTGGTCGACCTGCGCAAGAAGAACGCCACCGGCAAGCGCGCCGAGGCAGCTCTCGGTCGCGGCTACATCACCTGCAACAAGAACGGCATCCCCTTCGATCCGGAAAAGCCCTTCGTCACCTCGGGCGTCCGTCTCGGCACGCCTGCCGGCACGACCCGTGGCTTCAAGGAAGCCGAGTTCAAGGAGATCGGCAATCTGATCGTCGAAGTGCTCGATGGCCTCAAGACTGCCAATTCCGATGAGGGCAATGCTGCCGTCGAAGCCGCAGTTCGCGAAAAGGTCGTCGCCCTGACGAACCGTTTCCCGATGTACCCCTACCTGTAAGAACGAGGAGACGGCATGCGCTGCCCCTTCTGCGGCTCTGAAGATACCCAGGTCAAGGATTCGCGCCCGGCGGAGGATTTCACCTCCATCCGCCGGCGGCGTATCTGCCCGGACTGTGCCGGCCGCTTCACCACTTTCGAACGCGTGCAGTTGCGCGAGCTGATGGTGCTGAAAAAGACCGGTCGCAAGGTGCCGTTCAACCGCGACAAGCTGGTGCGCTCCTTCCAGATCGCGCTGCGCAAGCGCCCGGTCGATGCCGAGCGCATCGAGCGGGCCGTGTCCGGCATCGTCCGCCGGCTGGAAAGCTCCGGCGAGGCGGAAATCTCGTCCGAGCAGATCGGCCTGCAGGTGCTCGAAGCCTTGAAAAGCCTCGATGACGTAGGCTTCGTGCGCTACGCGTCGGTTTATCGCGATTTCTCCCATGCGGATGACTTCGAGAAGGTGATCCAGGAGATCAGCGCCAAGATTGCCCGTGACCCGGGGCTAGAAGCGTGACGAGCGCCGCCGACGACCGGCGTTTCATGGCGGCAGCCCTCAGGCTGTCGCGATGGAATACCGGGCTGACGGCAACCAATCCTTCCGTCGGCTCGATCGTGGTCAAGGACGGCAAGATCGTCGGCCAGGCGGTGACCGCCCGGGGTGGCCGCCCTCATTCCGAAACTCAGGCCCTGGCTGTCGCGGGTGAGAAGGCGAGGGGAGCGACGGTCTATGTGACGCTCGAACCCTGCTCCCATCACGGACGCACACCCCCTTGCGCCAATGCGCTGGTGGCCGCGGGCGTTTCCCGCGTCGTTGTCTGCCTCAACGATCCCGATCCGCGGGTCTCCGGACGTGGCTTTGCCATCCTGCGTGAAGCGGGGATCGAGGTGGAAACCGGGCTTCTGGAGGACGAGGGGCGCCGCGCGCTCGCCGGTTACCTCGCGCGCCAGACGAAGGGTCGCCCCTATGTGACTCTGAAACTTGCGGTTTCCGCTGATGGCATGATCGGCCGCCGTGGCGAGGAACTGGCGATCACCGGTCCGCAGACCCGCGCCCAGGTGCATGTCATGCGGGCCGAAAGTGACGCGATCCTGGTCGGCATCGGCACGGCGCTTGCCGATGATCCCGAGCTGACCGTGCGTTTGTCCGGGCTCGAAAATCGCTCGCCGCTGCGCATTGTCCTCGATCGCCGGCTCGAGCTGCCGACGAGCTCGAGGCTCGTTGCATCCGCCGACACGGTGCCAGTCGTTGCGGTCACCGACCCATTCTGCGAGACGCATCCTTCCAACGAGGCCAGACTGCGGACACTGATGTCCGCCGGCGTCGAAATCCTGCAATCGGCCGACCTTTCCGAGCTTTTGACCAATCTGGCAACGCGCGGCATCTCGTCGCTGATGGTCGAGGGGGGCGCGCAGGTGGCGAGGGGCTTCCTGGATGCCGGTCTCGTCGACCGTGTCGTGCTCTTCCAGTCGGATGTTGCGGTCGGCAGGGACGGGCTTGAATCGCCGCTCACCCCATCCAATATGCCAGCCGAGTTTCAGCGCGTAAGGGAAGGCCGTTTCGGCGCCGACCGCTGCTTCGAATATGAAAGAGGCCTTTGATGTTCACCGGTATCGTCACCGACGTCGGCACGGTTGCCGATCTGACCCCTCTCGATGAGGGCGTGAAGCTCCGCATCACCACGAATTATGATCCGAAAACGATCGATATGGGGGCTTCCATCGCCCACGGTGGTGTCTGCCTGACGGTGACGACGCTTCCCGAGGACGGCAGCAACGAGCGCTGGTTTGAGGTCGAAGCCTGGGAAGAGGCGCTGCGCCTGACGACGATCGCGTCCTGGACCAAGGGCACGCGGGTCAATCTCGAGCGGGCGCTGAAGATCGGCGACGAACTCGGCGGCCATATCGTCTCGGGCCATGTCGACGGCAAGGCGGAAATCCTGTCGGTCGAGCACGAAGGCGAGGCAGTCCGCATCCGCCTGCGTGCGCCAGAAAGCCTGGCTCGCTTCGTCGCGCCGAAGGGTTCCGTCGGCCTCGACGGCACGTCCTTGACGGTGAACGCCGTCGAAGGCGCCGATTTCGACGTTCTCTTGATCCGCCACACGCTTGCTGTGACCACCTGGGGCGACCGCAAAGCGGGCGATTTCGTCAATTTCGAAGTCGACACGATGGCGCGTTACGCGGCACGACTTGCCGAGTTTCCCGCACGCGCCTGAGTGCCCAACCCATGGGGCCGATCGTCCGTGTGGCGACCGCAAGGAACGGTATGCCGGCTCGCCATGCGTGGCAGGCAACGCTGTGTCCGTTGAAAATCGCTTGCCAACCGCCTCAGAGCGTGTTTTGACCGCGCCAATGATGAGGTCCGTTCGCTTAGGGCCTGATAATATGCCCGATATATGAAGGTGATCCATGTCGCTTGAAACCGCTCCTCACATCCTGATCGTCGAAGCACGCTTCTACGACGACATGGCCGACGCTCTGCTCGATGGCGCGACGACGGCTCTCAAGGAGGCAGGCGCGACTTACGATGTGATCACCGTTATGGGCGCGCTCGAAATCCCGCCGGCGATTGCCATGGCGCTCGATGCAGCCGAACAGGGCGGTACGGAATATGACGGTTTCGTTGCGCTCGGCATGGTCATCCGCGGCGAGACCTATCATTTCGACATCGTTTCGAACGAGTCCTGCCGTGCTCTGATGGATCTCGCCGTGTCGGAATCGCTCGCTCTCGGCAACGGCATCATGACCGTCGAAAACGAAGAACAGGCCTGGGCTCGTGCCCGCCGTTCGGAAAAGGACAAGGGCGGCTTCACGGCCCGCGCCGCGCTGACCATGATCGCGCTTCGCGAAAAGCTGAATGGTGCGCGCTGATGTCTAACGAGCAGGAAAAGCAGGGCCAGGACAAGCTGGTGAAGTCGGTCAACCAGCGTGGCGCAGCGCGCCTTGCTGCCGTGCAGGCGCTTTACCAGATGGATATCGGTGGAACCGGCGTGCTGGAAGTCGTTGCCGAATACGAGGCCCATCGTCTCGGTCAGGAACTGGATGGCGACACCTACCTGAAAGCTGATCCGTCCTGGTTCCGCTCGATCGTCTCTGGCGTCGTGCGTGACCAGACCAAGATCGACCCGGTCATCCGCTCCTCGCTGCAGGAAGACTGGCCGCTGTCGCGTCTCGATTCCACGCTTCGCGCCATCCTGCGTGCCGGCACGTTCGAGATCCTCGAACGCAAGGACGTTCCGGTGCCGGTGATCGTCACAGAATATGTCGAGATCGCCCGTGCCTTCTTTGAGGAGGACGAGCCGCGCATCGTCAACGCGGTTCTCGACCGTATCGCCAAGCAGGTTCGCGGCGACGCCAAGAAATAAGCAGGCAGGGTAGTACATGGACGGCGCGGTGGATGGCTTTCAAACGCAGATGCGCGCCGCCCGCCGCAACGTAGCGCTGCTTGCTGCTGCGCAGGCCATCATGGGCGCGGCTGCGCCGCTTTCTATCTCCATCGGTTCTCTGGCCGGCTATCAGCTTCTCGGCGAAGACAAGTCGCTCGCCACCGCGCCAATTACCGGCTTCAACCTCGGCACCGCCTGCGGCGCCGTCGTCATCGCAATTGCCTCGCGCTTCTTGGGGCGCCGCGAAGCCTTCATGCTTGGGTGCCTGATCGGTGCAGCAGGCGGAGCACTTGCGGCGATTGCTCTCTTTCGCAGTGACTTCTGGTTTTTTGCACTGTCGCTGGTGATGATCGGCACCTCATCCGGCTTTACGCAGAAGATTCGCTTCGCCGCAGCGGATGCGTCACCGTCAAGCTACAAAGCAAAGGCCATTTCCTGGATCCTCGGGGCGGGCATCGTCTCTGCCGTACTCGGTCCCCAGATCGTCATCATGGCCAAGGATCTGTTCGCGCCGGTGACCTTTGCCGGTGCCTTTGCCGCCATCATCCCGCTCTGCCTCGCTTCGGTCGGTATCTTCGCCTTTCTGAGGCTGCCGGCCCAGAAGGCTGCCATCCATCATGCCGAGCCGGCGCGGCCGCTGAAGGAAATCGTGCTGACGCATCGCTTTCTCACCGGCATGATCTGCGGCATCTGCATATATGCGCTGATGACCTTCGTCATGACGGGCGCGCCGCTCGCCATGGTCATTGGCTGCGGATTTCCGCCGGAAATGGCGACGCTCGGGATCCAGTGGCATGTGCTCGCCATGTTCGGACCGAGTTTCGTGACGGGGGGACTGATCTCCCGTTTCGGCGCGGAAAAGATCGTGGCCTTCGGGCTCTTCACGATGATGGGCTGCGCGATCGTGGCTCATCTCGGCATCGAACTCTGGAATTTCTGGGGTGCGCTTGTTTTGCTCGGGATCGGCTGGAACTTCGGCTTCATCGGGTCGACGGCAATCGTGGCCTCGAGCTACCGGCCTCAGGAAGCCGACAAGGTACAGGGTTTCCACGACATCGTGCTCTTCGGCACCGTGGCTCTGTCCTCCTTCTCGTCCGGACAGGTCTTCGTTACCTGGGGCTGGTCCTTCATCAACATGGTCATCTGGCCCGTGTCCATAATCTGCCTTCTGCTGATCGCGGTCCTGCTGTTTCGATCGAAAGCGCGCCCCGCCTGACCTGCGACGCCTTGTCTCCAAGCTCGTCCGGGGGTTGACGCCAGTTCTTCTCCACCGCAATCTCGCCTCCGCATGGCGGAAACATCCTTTGGAGGGGAGGCGTCCGCCCGGAGGAAATGCGCGGCCGGGGCGTTGAGGCTCGGCAATTGGGAGAGGAAAAACGAATGATGGTGATTTCGAGTGTGATCGTATGCGGTCTGCTGTCGATCATCTATGCCGTGTGGGCGACACGTTCCGTGATGGCCGCCGACCAGGGCAATGAACGCATGCAGGAGATTGCTGGCTATATCCGCGAAGGAGCGCAGGCCTATCTGGCGCGCCAGTATCTGACGATCGCCATTGTCGGTGTCGTCGTTGCCGTCCTGGCATGGCTGCTTCTGTCCGGCACGGCCGCCTTGGGCTTCATAATCGGCGCGGTCCTGTCCGGCGCTGCAGGCTTTATCGGAATGCATGTTTCCGTCCGCGCGAATGTTCGCACGGCACAGGCCTCGTCCCATAGTCTGGCGGCGGGCCTCGATATCGCATTCAAGTCCGGCGCCATCACCGGCATGCTTGTCGCCGGCTTGGCTCTGCTCGGCGTCTCCATCTATTATTGGATCCTGACGGCAGGCCTCGGCCATGCCAGCGGCTCGCGAGAAGTTATCGACGCGCTCGTGGCACTTGGCTTCGGCGCCTCGCTTATATCCATCTTCGCCCGCCTCGGCGGCGGCATCTTCACCAAGGGTGCTGATGTCGGCGGTGACCTTGTTGGCAAGGTCGAGGCCGGTATTCCCGAAGACGACCCGCGCAATCCGGCAACGATCGCCGACAATGTCGGCGACAATGTCGGCGATTGCGCCGGCATGGCGGCCGACCTGTTCGAAACCTATGCCGTCTCGGTCGTCGCGACGATGGTGCTCGCAGCGATCTTCTTCGCCGGCGCTCCGATCCTCGAATCTGCCATGCTTTATCCGCTGGCGATCTGCGGCGCCTGCATCGTCACCTCGATTGTCGGCACCTTCTTCGTCAAGCTCGGCTCGAACGGCTCGATCATGGGGGCTCTCTACAAGGGACTGATCGTGACAGGCCTGCTCTCGATCCTCGGCCTTGCCATCGCCACCTCGATGACGGTGGGATGGGGCTCTATCGGAACCGTCGCCGGGCAGGAGATCACCGGTGCGAGCCTCTTTGTCTGCGGCCTCGTCGGCCTTGTGGTCACGGCTCTTATCGTGGTGATCACCGAATATTATACCGGCACCAACAAGCGACCGGTGAACTCCATCGCCCAGGCATCGGTCACCGGCCACGGCACCAACGTCATCCAGGGGCTGGCCGTGTCGCTCGAATCGACGGCGCTTCCGGCGATCGTCATCGTCGGCGGCATCATCGCCACCTACCAGCTCGGTGGCCTGTTCGGGACCGGCATTGCGGTCACCGCCATGCTCGGCCTCGCCGGCATGATCGTCGCACTCGATGCCTTCGGTCCGGTCACCGACAATGCCGGCGGCATCGCCGAAATGTCGCATCTGCCGCCAGAGGTACGCAAGTCGACCGACGCGCTCGACGCCGTCGGCAACACCACCAAGGCCGTCACAAAGGGCTACGCGATCGGCTCTGCCGGCCTCGGCGCTCTCGTGCTGTTTGCCGCCTATTCAAACGACCTGCAGTATTTCGCGGCCAATGCGGAGCAATATCCTTACTTCCAGGGCGTCGGGCAGATCTCCTTCAGCCTCTCCAACCCTTATGTTGTCGCCGGTTTGATCTTCGGCGGGCTCATTCCCTATCTCTTCGGCGGCATTGCCATGACCGCCGTCGGCAAGGCGGCAGGGTCGATCGTCGAGGAAGTGCGTCGCCAGTTCCGCGAAAAGCCCGGCATCATGCAGGGCACCGACCGGCCGGATTACGGACGTGCGGTCGACATCCTCACCCGTGCCGCGATCCGCGAGATGATCATCCCGTCGCTGCTGCCGGTGCTGGCGCCGATCGTCGTCTATTTCGGCGTTCTTCTGATCTCCGGTGGTGACAAGGCATCGGCCTTCGCAGCCCTCGGCGCCTCGCTTCTCGGCGTTATCGTCAACGGCCTGTTCGTCGCCATCTCGATGACCTCCGGCGGTGGCGCCTGGGACAATGCGAAGAAGAGTTTTGAGGACGGCTTTGTCGACAAGGACGGGGTCCGTCATATGAAGGGCTCCGAGGCCCACAAGGCATCGGTGACCGGCGATACCGTCGGCGATCCCTACAAGGATACGGCAGGCCCGGCAGTCAACCCGGCGATCAAGATCACCAATATCGTGGCGTTGCTGCTGCTGGCCGTACTCGCCGGCTAAGCCTCGAAACGAAAAGGCCCGCCGGTTCGACCGGCGGGCCCTTCGTTAAAACATCTGTCTGTTGGCCTTACTGGCTCGCGCCGCCGAGCATGCTGCGGACTGCTGCCGCGCCGCTGCTGGCTGCACCGGTACCGCCGGCAAGAATCTGTTGCAGGAAGGTCAGGTCGCGACCGCCGGTCGGCGTCGTGCGCGAGATCGTGTCGAATACCTTGCCGTCCTGAAGCGTGTAGTTGGCCTTGCGCGCCACTACGCCATCCTTGTTGAGATAGATCGCCAGAACCGACTGTTCGACCAGCTTCGGCTTCATGAAGGCGACAGCGCGCTCGCGGCGCTGGGAGATGTAGTAGAGCACTTCCGAATCGAAGGTCGCCGTCGTCGAGGGCGTGCCCATCGTCAGCAGCACCTGTTCGCGGCTGGATCCTTCCGGGATGAGGGCCAGCGACTGCTCATCGACTACGTAGCCGTTATACATGGTGTCGCCGATATTCATCGACGTGCAGCCCGAAGCGGTGACGGAGGCGAGAAGCATCAGGCTGATGGCGGTTTTGTTCAAAAATGTCATTCCGTACTCGGCAGTCCGCTTCTTCAACAGCATCCCCCACGTAATCAAATCCGGCCATCGCCGGGCATCTGCTGTTCATCACCATTGTGGCTATTCCGGGGACGAAGGACCGTGAGGGCATCAACTTGCCCGGATCGATCGAAACCCGAATGCGGCCATGGCCGAACGGCATTGCAATTCGCGCATGCTTCGGTAAACCAGCTTTCGCTTCCATGCAACATTAGGCGCAGAACTCAATCAGGATTTGGATCGCATATGGCGGGAAATCGCTCATTTCTTCGCAGCGAACCTTTGATGGATCATTGGCGGGACTATCGATGATCTTCGGCTTGTTCAAAAAGAAAAAGCAAAACCGGGCCATTGTCGAACGGCAATACGCGACCTTGACTTCGGCGGCGCGCGTTCCCTTCTTCTATAGCGACCTCGGCGTGCCGGACACTGTCATGGGCCGCTACGAGATGCTCTCGGTCGTGATGATCCTGTTCTTCCGGCGCACGGCGAAGTCTGGAACCAGCGGCCAGGAACTGGCGCAGGAGATCGTCGACGCCTTCTTTCAGGATCTCGACCATTCGATCCGCGAACTCGGGATCGGCGATCAGGGTGTGCCGAAGCGCATGAAGAAGCTCGCTGGCATGTTCTACGGACGCCTGGAGACCTATGCGCGCGCATTGGATGCACGCAACGAGAATGAACTGGCTGAAAGCCTTGCCCGCAATATCTACCCTGAGGCGCAGGCGCGCGTCGACATGACGCGGCTAGCAGTCTGGATGATCGAGGCGGAACGGCAGCTCGCCGAAATTTCGGAAGACGATATTTCCCGTGGGGGCGCGGTCATCGCGGCGCCCGGCCCGCAACAGGGCATGGCGGGAGAAGTGAGGAATGATGAAGGACCATAACACCACATCAGGCAAGCCGCCGTTTTCCTATCCGGTAAAGGTCGGCAATATCTCTGCCAATGCCGTCACGGTTAAGGTGGAGGCGAGCCCAGGCGAGCTCAAGGGTGTCGCCGAGCTTTGGGATGTCGTCGAAGTGAAGGCGTTGAAGGCTGAGGTCTATCTGTCGCGCTGGAAGAAAGATGGCGTCAGGATCAAGGGCCGCGTGTCTGCCGAAATCGTGCAGTCCTGCGTCGTGACCCTCGAGCCGGTCGAATCGAAAATCGACGAAACCTTCGAGCAGATCTTCATCCCTGAAGGGTCCAAGCTTGCCCGTATCGTGGCCAATGATGCGGCCGAGATGGTGCTCGATCCGGACGGCCCCGATGCGCCAGAGACGTTTATCGGCGATACGATCGATGTCGGCGAGGCGGTAACGGAGTTCGCAGCGCTCGCGATAGATCCTTATCCGCGCGCTAAAGACGTCGATTTTTCCGATCACATCGAAAGCGACGCGAGTACCAAGAGCGACAAGCCTAATCCCTTCGCTGTCCTCAAAGACTGGAAAAAAGACTAGCCCTGTTGTAAGCGGCGGCGAAAACTATATTTTGGCCACGATTTCGCCGGCTGGGCCACGCATGAGCATGGCCCGACTGCTGGCACCGACCGCCGGACAGCTGAATAAGCCGGTTCGGATGGCCGAGAACAAGGATCAGAGACGAGTGATCAGAATTTCTCTGGATGCGATGGGGGGCGATTTCGGTCCCGAGGTAGTCATACCCGGTGCCGCTAAGGCCCTCGACCGCCATCCTGACGTGACCTTCATCATCTATGGATTGAAGGCGCAGTGCGAGCCCTTGCTCGCCAAATATCCGAAGCTGCGCGAGCGCTCCGTTTTCCATGACTGCGAACTGGCCGTCGGAATGGACGAGAAGCCGAGCGCGGCATTGCGGCGCGGCCGTTACGTTTCGACCATGTGGCGTTCGATTGAAGCCGTAAAGCTCGGCGAGGCCGATGTCGTCGTCTCCGCCGGCAATACCGGTGCGCTGATGGCGATGGCAAAATTCTGTCTGCGGACGATGGCCGCCATCGAGCGCCCCGCCATTGCCGGCATCTGGCCGACCTTGAAGGGTGAGAGCATCGTGCTCGACATCGGTGCCACGATCGGTGCCGACAGCCAGCAGCTGCTCGATTTCGCCCTTATGGGCGGCGCCATGGCGCGCGCCCTGTTCGAGGTCGACCGTCCGACGGTTGGCCTCCTCAATGTCGGCGTCGAAGAGGTGAAGGGCCAGGAAGAGGTCAAGGAAGCCGGACGACTGATCCGCGAGGCCAATCTGCCGACGATCGCCTATCAGGGTTTTGTCGAGGGTGACGATATCGGCCGGGGCACGGTTGACGTTGTGGTCACCGAAGGCTTCACCGGCAATATCGCGCTGAAGACGGCTGAAGGCACCGCGCGCCAGATCGCCACTTTGCTGCGCGAATCCATGTCGCGCACCTTCCTTGCCAAGCTGGGATACCTTCTGGCCAAGCCGGCCTTTGACCGGCTGCGCGAAAAAATGGACCCGAACAAGGTCAATGGCGGCGTGTTCCTCGGCTTGAACGGCATCGTCATCAAGAGCCATGGCGGCACCAATGCCGATGGTTTCGCAGCCGCGATCGATGTCGGCTACGACATGGCGCGCAACGATCTCAACGCGAAAATCTCGCAGGATTTGAAGACTTATCATGCCAAGCGTCAGCCGCCGGCTGGCCCTGAAGCTGCATGACGACAGGATGTGAGTGAATATGATCCGTTCAGTAGTTCGCGGTTATGGGGCAGCGCTCCCCAAGCGTGTGATGACCAACCGCGACTTGGAAGATATCGTCGAGACCTCCGACGAATGGATCGTCCAGCGCACCGGCATTACCCAGCGTTACATCGCAGGCGAGGGGGAGACGACCGCTTCACTCGGTGAGCAGGCAGCGCGCGCCGCGCTCGACAATGCCGGCCTGACGCCGGATGACATCGATCTGGTGCTCGTCGCGACCTCGACGCCCGACAATACCTTCCCGGCAACCGCCGTCGACATTCAGCGCCGGCTTGGCATGAACCACGGCTACGCTTTCGACATGCAGGCGGTCTGCTCCGGCTTTGTCTATGCCATGGCAACCGCCGACCTGCATATCCGCGGCGGCATGGCGCGTCGCGCGCTGGTGATCGGCGCCGAGACTTTCTCGCGCATCCTCGATTGGAAGGACCGCACCACCTGCGTGCTCTTCGGCGATGGCGCTGGTGCGCTGGTGCTCGAGGCTGAGGAAGGCACTGGAACGACAGCCGATCGCGGGGTCCTGACGGCGCAGCTGCGCTCCGACGGTGCCCACAAGGACAAGCTCTACGTCGATGGCGGGCCGTCCAGCACGGGCACTGTCGGCCATCTGCGCATGGAAGGTCGCGAGGTGTTCAAGCACGCCGTCGGCATGATTACCGATGTCATCGAAGGCGCCTTCGAGGCGACCGGAACGACGGCGGATGATCTCGACTGGCTGGTCCCGCACCAGGCCAATCGCCGCATCATCGACGGTTCGGCGAAGAAGCTCGGCATTCCCTCCGAAAAAGTGGTCGTCACCGTCGATCTGCATGGCAACACCTCTGCCGCATCGATCCCGCTTGCGCTGTCTGTCGCCTGTGCCGATGGACGCATCAAGAAGGGCGATCTGGTGATGCTGGAAGCCATGGGCGGCGGCTTCACCTGGGGCTCCGTTCTCGTTCGCTGGTAAGGCAAAAGAGTTCACCCGGAACAAATAGTTGATTTTGCGCAGGTGCTTGACCCTAGTCGCCAAGCAAAATAATCTTTATCGGCTTTGGTAAGATCAATTTGGTAAATGGGCGGGGATCATGGCTGGAAAGACAGTGACACGTGCTGACTTGGCGGAATCGGTATTTCGCAAGGTTGGGCTTTCCCGCACCGAATCGGCCGAGCTGGTTGAAACCGTCATCGATGAGATCTGCCATGCCATCGTCCGTGGTGAGGCGGTCAAGCTTTCCTCCTTCGCGACATTCCAGGTGCGCTCCAAGAACGAGCGCATCGGCCGTAACCCGAAGACGGGTGAGGAAGTGCCGATTTCTCCCCGACGGGTGATGACCTTCAAGGCCTCCAACGTGCTGAAACAGCGCATCCTGAAGGCCCATCTCAGCCGCAAGGCGAAGCTGAAGCCGGTAACTCCCGTCGCCTGAGGCGATGTCACTCTTCTGTCATTCCTGTGAACATGCTTCAATTCGCTGTCTCAACCCATTGAGATAGGTGCGATTCGTGGCGTACCTTGCAAATCCCGGCGCGATCATGGTTGCTCGCTTGGGAATCCGCATTTGAGCGCGGCATGGAGGTTTGAACGGTGGACAAGAGCCCGGATGCATTTCGCACCATCAGCGAGGTAGCGGACGATCTCGATCTGCCGCAGCACGTCCTGCGTTTCTGGGAAACCAGGTTTACCCAGATCAAGCCGATGAAGCGGGGCGGCGGGCGACGCTATTATCGCCCGGAGGACGTCGAGCTCCTGAAGGGTATCCGTCATCTGCTTTACGATCACGGCTATACCATCAAGGGCGTACAGAAGCTCCTGAAGACCAACGGCAACAAGTTCGTGGCAGCCATCGCCTCCGGCGACATGGCAGCCATGGATGCGATAATTGCCTCCGGAAACGAGCGGCAGTCGGATCCCAAGGTTAGCGGCGCCGAGGATGATCAGGTTCTCGGGCGGCCCAAAGTCAAGCCGAGCGGCCGGTTCTTCGGCTTCGGACCTTCCAGTGATGGTGACACGCCCGAGGTCTCGATCGGCAAGTCCAGCGTAGGCAAAGAAGACAGGGCGCTCCTCCAGGAGGCGCTGTTTGATCTTCTGGAATGCAAGCGACTTCTGGATCAGGTGAGATAGCCGCTCACAGTCAGTTGCAACCATCACCAGAATTTTATCGTTCACCCCCGGTTCAGAACGAGAGTTAGATCATTATCTTTAGGGAGACATTCCGAGGAGAATGAAAAATGAAGAAACTTGCGATTATCCTGGTATCCGCAATCACCGCATTGTCTGGTGTAGCACCCGCGCAGGCTTTACCGACCGTAGGTATCCCGAAGGTTCAAACCTCGCAGCCGGTCGAAAATGTCCAGTACCGCGGTGACATGTGGCGTAACGGTGGTCGTCCCGGCCCGTACTGGCGCCACGGTGGCCGCCATCACCGCTATTACCGCGACGGCTACCGCGGCCGCCACTATGGCCGATATTATCGCCACCGCCATCACCATGGCAACAATGCCGGTGCCATCATCGGCGGTCTTGCGGCTGGTGCCATCATCGGCGGCGCGCTTGCACAGCCCCGCTACGCACCGCCGCCGCGCCGTTATGTTGGTGCCAGCGGCCACACGGAATGGTGCTACAACCGCTACCGTTCCTACAGGGCCTACGACAACACATTCCAGCCCTATAACGGCCCGCGCCAGCAGTGCTATTCGCCTTATCGCTGATCAATAGGCGCATTTGACCTTGAAGCTGCCCTGCGTGACGGGGCAGCTTTTCTTTTGCGTGGGGAGGGGGCTGCGAGACAGGGGCTTACGGATTAGCCTTCATATAGGCGATCACGTCATCAATCTCCGACTGGAACCACAGGCCCCAGAAACGCATGCTCGTACCGGGCACCTTCTTTTTCGGGCTCGCCAGGAACTCGGCAAGACTTGCCTCATCCCACACCAGCCCGTCCGCTCCGGCTTTCGTCATGGATTGCGAGTAGCGAAAGTCGGCGACGCTTCCCGCCGGCCGGCCAACCACACCCTTGAGATGCGGCCCCATCTTGTTCACATCACTATCGATCGCATGACAGGCGGCGCAGGTGGCGAAGACGCGCTCGCCGTGATCGAGGTCAGCGCCGGTGGCGTCCGAGAGCCCGTAACCGGACAGCAGGAATAGCAAGAGCAGGGCAAGGTGAGGGGAGCGATAAGACATCAGGTTTTTCGTGCGCTGTTAAAATACATGCGCTGAAAGCGCATCTTTGCGCTGCAAACGATATTACGAAGTCAAAGGGGATTTATTGGTCGGAATGGCGGGATTCGAACCCACGACCCCTTGACCCCCAGTCAAGTGCGCTACCGGGCTGCGCTACATTCCGACCTGCTGCGAGAGCATGATTTCACTATTATTTTCGTCCTCTCTGCGCAAGCCCCAAAATCCAAGCTCGGGAAGAAAAGGCAATGGAAGGATCGATTGGTCGCATTTAGCCCCGCAATCAAGCGGATTATGTGATGCTCTTTCCGCTCCCCCTGGCTGCAGCGTACAAAAAGCCCGCCATCTGAACCTGCCTCATCGGTTTTTCGATGCTGGCAGGCTCTGGTGGCGGGCGTCTTCGATGCCGATGTCTGCCCTATATCAGATGATCGGGCAGCCGCGTCGGTTGGCGAATGTTATCCGGTCCGGCCCGCGACGGGTCATGCCTTCCACAGTCACGCTGCGCGAAGTGACACGAACGACCTCGGGGCGACGAAGTCCTTCGTCGCGTGCGGCTGCTCGGGCCTCGCCGGGGCTGCAGCCGCGGTCGCGCATCCGGTCGTAGTCGCGGTCGCGATCACGCACGACCGGCCGGATACCATCCGGGCCGATCTGGAGTTGAACGTCCTGGGCTGCGGCGGGCATGACAAATGTTGTCGCTGCTATGACCGAAAGCGTAGCCATTGTGGTGGCTTTTGATGCGAATCGAAACATATCTCCTCCTTCGGAGCCGGCTTTTGTTTCCGGCGCCAAGAATAAATTCACGTAGATCTAACGGGAATATGGGAAGAATGTTCCTCGCATGAGGAAGGGTACATAAATATCGAAGTCATAATCGTGATTATGACTGAAGATCATATTGTTCGTTATTCAGAAAAGCTCAGCGAAATCGCGGTGCGCGACTTGCATTCATGAGCAACTCTTGCTGACTTGCAAACGGGCCGAGGAGTTTCAGGAGTCGGGACTCTTCTTCAGAATCGAGCCTGTATCTCTTGGCGAATTCGGCCACGCTCCAGACCTTTTTCAGGCCTTTGTCGTCAATGTCCGTTATATTCAGATGCGACGTCATGTGTATCCCCTCATTACGCCAACAGAAAAATTTCGGTTGTTTTTAGTAGTATTGCGTCTTTGACGTTAAAATTTCCATGCACTTAAGGTGCTCATTCTTCTTGGACTTTGACACCGTCCTGCCCGATGCTGATCGAAACGCCTTCTGGCTTCGTTTCTTCGCGGTAGGCGTAAATGCTGAAGCCCGCGATCACGACGATAAGCGCGCCGATGATGAGGTAGAGGCTATTAGAACGAGCCATGCGTATTCCCACTGTTGATTTGCGGCGAGAGAATGCTTGAAAACTCAAAAGGTTCCCGCACAAACGAGAATTTTAATCGTCGTTCGTGGAGTTAAGGTTTTGCGGCCTGATCCCTTCATCGGGTGAGCCTTGAAGCCTGACGCCGGCGCCCGAGGCGTCCTGCTGGCCAGCAGCCACGAAGACTACGCCTTTTGATTCGAACAGGCGCTTCAGCCGCTCGCCGACATCAGGGTCGGGCAAGCCGGCACCCGCTTCCGCCGCACGAATGGCGTCGGGGCTTAATCCGGACGTTCCGGCGAGGTCTTCCACTGTGATGTCTATGAGGGCGCGGGCGGCGCGAAGCTGTGCTGTCGTGATCATCAGGATGATCTGGAGTGGCGCCCGATGATGTCAAGCCAGCGGATGCCTGCGTCAGGTGCGGGATCGCTGTCGTCGCATATGCCGGTGTTCGAGCGCGAAACAGCCCCACATCACGCCGAGCAGCAGATAGAAGTGCCGCCAGTGGTCGGTGTCGATGACGTTGCCGATCAGCGCATGGCCGACGATCATGACCCAGGCGATCATCAGATAGGGCTGCCAGGGGCGTTCTCGTAGCAGATAGCGCAGACCAAGGCAGATCGTCGACCAGATCATGATCTGGTAGGTCACTGCACCCAGCCAGCCGTATGTGGTCAGCGATTTCAGCCAGATATTGTGCTCGTCCTCGCCGAAGATCTTGCCGAAGGCCATCGGTCCCATGCCGAGCGGACGTTCCAATGCCATGAGGAAGCCGATCTTGTGGCGCTCGAAGCGGCCAAGTCGTGCCCCGTCATATTCCTGCACCAACTTGGCCCGGTTCATAAAGAGGTCGGAGATCTGAGGGACCTGCAGGGCGATCGCGAGCGCAAGGACGAGGATCAGTCCCGCGACGATCGAAATGGTCAGGATCTTCAGGCGGAATGCGGTGGTCCGCTCCTTGAGCAGCATGACGATGACAAGCGCGATGCCGCCGAACAGGAGCAGGCCCCAGGCTGCGCGCGAGAAGGACAGGAAGACGCCGAGGACCAGAACGAGAATGCCGCCGATCAGGAGCGGCGCGGTCATGATGCGGCCCGTCAGCAGGCGGTAGAGCAGGTAGAGGATGGGGGCGACGAGATAGGGGCCAAATACGTTCGGATCCTGGAAGGCACCCATGGCGCGGTCATAGCGGGTGAAGACATGCGCGCCGGGAAAGGCGTTCAGATAGCCGAGAATGCCGAGCATCGCGGTGATCAGCGCGGCGACGATCCACGCCTTGAAGATGAGGTCCAGGCGCTTCGGGTCGTCCTCGATGATCGCGGCATAAAAGACCGAGCTCAGCGCCAGGAAGGTGGAGACGGCGAAATACATTGGCGCGCCGCTCATGTCCGCCATCACGGTCATGGAAAACAGGCCGCCGATATTGAAGACGAGCAGCAGTACGAGAATAGCGCAGACGGTGCGGGAGATGCGCAGGCCGAGCAGGAACCAGATCGCGATCTGGATGACCATGATCAGTTCGTAGGGCGCGGGCTCCGAAATCACGAAACCGGACAAAAACACGCCGAACGCGATCAGCGCCGACCCGAGTAGCCTGAAGAGGGCGGTTGTCGATGGGCGTTGTGCCCGGTCTTGGGTGGTCGTTACGGTCAATAGGCGTTGTCCGTGTTCAACAGCCGGATTGGTGTCAGGAACAGGATCTTCAGATCAAACAGCAATGACCATGTCTCGATATAGTCGAGGTCGTACTGGGTGCGGGCGCGGATCTTGTCGTCGGAATCGAGCTCGCCGCGCAACCCGTTGATCTGCGCCCAGCCGGTCACGCCGGGCTTCACCCGGTGGCGGGCGAAATAGCTCTCGACCACATCAACATACTTGCGTTCGCCGGTCTGGGCGTGGACGGCATGCGGGCGAGGGCCGACGAGTGACAGCTCGCCCTTCAGGACGTTAAAGAGCTGCGGTAGCTCGTCGATCGAGGACTTGCGCAGGAAGCGGCCAACCGGCGTGACGCGCGGGTCGCCTTTTGTCACCGCCTTGACCGCCGTCTGGTCACTCATGTTCGTGTACATCGAACGGAACTTCAGAACCTCGATGGTCTCGTTGTTAAAGCCGTGGCGCTTCTGGCGGAACAGGACAGGCCCCGATGAGGTGAATTTCACGGCCGCCGCCGCAGCCAGCATGATGGGCCAGAGCAGGGCGATGGAGATAAGCGTAAAGGTGATGTCGAAAGCCCGTTTGGCGACGGAATCCCAGTCGCGGATTGGCTTGTCGAAGATGTCAAACATCGGCACTGCGCCGACATGGGAATAGGAACGCGGCCGGAAGCGCAGGCGGTGTGCGTGGGCTGCAAGGCGGATGTCGACCGGGAGGACCCATAGCTTGCGCAGGAGCTGTAGGATGCGCGCCTCGGCCGTCGGGGGAAGCGCGATGATCAGCATGTCGATGCGCGCCAGCCGGGCGAATTCCACCAGTTCGGCAAAAGTGCCGAGCTTCGGGTAACCGGCGACCACGGTCGGCGAGCGGTCATGGCCGCGGTCGTCGAAGATGCCGCAGATGCGGATGTCGTTGTCCGGCTGTTCTTCCAGGCGCCGGATGAAAAGCTTGGCCGGCTCGCCGCCGCCGACGATGACGGCGCGTCGCTCCATCACGCCGTTGCGTGCCCAGTTGCGGATCGCAAATGCCGTGAGAAGCCGTTCGGCCAGGAGATAGACGGCGCCGATCACGAACCACAAGAGCGCGCCGACGATGCTCGGCGGAACGCCTTCAGAGAGGCTGAGGCCGGCGAGCATGAGCCCGAAGCCGACGAACCATGCGCCAAGCACGCGTGCCGCTGTGCGCCTCGCAGCCCGGATCGATGGGATCTGGTAGGCATCGACGACCTGAAGCAGGAGCACCGTCAACGCGGAGCCAGCGGCAACCACCGCGAAACGGGCGGCGAACATGCCCTCGGGATGGGGCGACAGAAAGTAACCGGCAATCAGGCCGATGATCAGCAGGGACAGGAGTTCGAACAACCGGAACTGGCCGATCAGCATGGATGGAGAATAGTTGCTGTCGCTGAACTGTGCCGCGATCTGCTTCGCCAGAGGGTTGAGCTCGGTCGACGTCTGGACGTCTTCCCCTCGGGCCCGGATTTCGGAGACCTTTCGACGCAGCGATTCGAGATCGAGATCTTCGGGATTGCGTTGCTGGTTCATCCATCGGCCCCTTGTTCCTCCCGTCGAAGCCGGGAAGGCAATGGTTTTCCCATAACAAATAGATGCTAAGGAAGCCTTTAGCGAGCCCTAATCGGCTAGCGCAGGAGCAGGCTTTCGTAGAGTTTCAGCATGTCCTGCGCCATGACCGGTGCCGAGAAGACGGCCTTGAAATTCGCCGGATCGGGCATCACGCGCTCGTGCCAGTCCGGCTCTGTCGCTTCCGCCGTCATGATGCGGGCAAGATCCTTCGCGTCGCCGGGCACGGCAAGTGCCTCGCTGCTTTCGCCTAGAACTTCCGGAATGCCGCCGACGCGCGAGGCGATGACCGACTTGTCGGCAGCCAGCGCTTCCAGAACGATATAGGGCATAGCCTCGGCCCGCGAAGGGACGACAACGGCTCTGGCCAGAGCAAAAGCCTTGCGTGCCGGCATGGCCGGCATCATTCTGACCCGGCGGCCGAGGCCGAATTGGGAGAGCATCTGGTGATAGCGTCCGGCATCCGGCCCGTCACCGACCATCAGGGCCGACAGCGGTCGGCCGATCTGCCGTTCGGTGCGCGCAAACGCGTCGATGAAGACGTCGGGACCTTTGAGATCCCGCATCATGCCGATATAGAGAAAATCCGCGGCGTCTGGTGCGGTTTCCACGGGCACGAATTCTGCCTCGTTGATGCCGTTATAGATGACCTGGGTCCGCTTCTTCGGCGTGCCGACCTTCGCCGAGAATGTCCGTCTCTCGTAATCGCAGACAAAGACGGTCGCGTCGGCGAACCGCTCCTGCAGGCGTTCCAGCCGCAGCACCGCCTGGCCGGAGATCGACGCGCGCGAGAAGTGCAGGCTGCCTCCGTGGGGGGAATAGACGCGGGCGACGCGAGACTTACCAACCCGCAACACTGAGCCGATCATCCGGGCCACCGCGCCGCCCTTGGCGCCGTGGCCGTGCAGAATATCCGGCCGCAAACTCTTGATATGCTGGTAGCTCTGATAGAGAGCCGCCATGTCTGTGGGCGAAATTGCCCGGCGCAAAGGCAGCCGCGTCAGCCCGAGGCTGAGCTGCGGCCGAATGCTGTCGAAAAGTGCATCTTCATAGGCGCCGCCCGTCGAGCTGTCGCAGAGAATTCCAACGTCGTGTCCCGCCGCCCGGTGCTCCTCCACCAGATCCCGCACATGCCTGAAGATCCCTCCCACCGGAGAGCGAAAGCAATGCAGGATACGCAGGGGAGCGGCCGCCATCGATGATCAGAACAGGCGCTCGCGGACGTAGATCGTATCGCCAGCAAGCACCGCCGCCGTCACGCCGGTCCGCCCGGTGATGACGCGGCCGTTGATCTTGCGGGTCACGTCGACGTCCTGCTGGTTGCCGCGGGATGTGAAGCCGCCGGCGATCGCCACCGCGTTCTGCGCCGTCATGCCCGGGACATAGGAATACTGACCCGGCCTGCCGACTTCGCCCATGACGAAGACGGGGCGGTAGCGGTCGATCTCGATGCTGACATCCGGATCGCGCAGATAGCCCTGCTTCAGGCGGCTGGCGATCGTGCCTTCGAGCGCTGGCAGCGTCTGGCCGCGGGCAGTGACCTGACCGACGAGCGGGAAGGAAACGTAGCCCGCCTGGTCGACTGTATAGGTGTTGCTGAGGCCCGGCTGTTCGAATACCGTGACGCGGAGGCGATCGCCGCTGTCGAGCCTGTAGGGCTGGACGGCCGCCTCATCGAAGCTCTTGGAGGCGGGCGCATGCGCCGCGCATCCGCTCAGCAAGGCGACGGCGGTCGCAAGGGCGAGCCCCAGGACTTTGTTGGATCGGGCGAAGACCATTTCGCTGCAGGCTCCGGCTGTTCATACCATTCGGCTGCATTATCGTTCGGTTAGGGTTAATAGCCGGTAAAAATCAGCTAGTGCTAAAACTGGACGGACATTAACCGGAGAGTTACTACGGTCCTTTACGTTTCTCTTGATTAAGGTGCGGAGTTCGTCATGTCAGGCGTAAACGGCAATCATCAGGACGTGGATATCGATCTTGGCCGCGTGATCGCAGCGGTCTGGGAGCGCAAGGGACGCATCCTGGCCATCACCGCCCTGGCTGCGGTGGCAGCTCTCGTTTCCACCAGCATGATGAAATCCAGCTATCGGGCGGAAACCCGCCTGCTGATCGAATCGCGCTCCCCCAATCTCAACGGCGGTGATCCGGCTGCGGCAGCCAACGATCCGGTTCTGGATTCCCTCAACATCACCAGCCAGGCGCAGCTATTGCAGTCGACGGATCTGATCAGGCAGGTCGCGCGTGACCTGAAGCTGTCGCAGTATCCGGAATTCGACCCCGCCGGGCAATCGTTGTTCCCGGATCTCCTCGTGATGCTGGGCCTCAAGCTCGATCCGATGGCACTCGATCCAGAAGACCGGGTAATTAAGGAGTTCCGCGACAAGCTCAATGTCTACGCGGTGGAGAATTCTCGCGTTATCGCCATCGAGTTCTCCTCGCATAATCCGCAGCTTGCCGCGTCCATTCCGAACAGGATGGCCGCGGTTTATCTTCAGCTCCAGAGTGGCGCCAAGCTCGACAATCATTCCGAAACTGCCAAGTGGCTGGAGCCGGAGATCGCCAATCTCACGCAGCGGGTCAAGGAAGCCGAGACCAAGGTTGCGGAATACAGGACGCAAAACGGTCTTTTCCAGACGACGGAGACGAACAGCTTCTCCACCCAGCAACTCAACGATATCTCGGCCGAACTTGCACGCGTGCGCGGCGAACGGGCGAATGCGGAGGCGAGGGCGGAAAATGTCAGGACGGCGCTCGAGGCCGGACGGGATTCCGATACCCTTGCGGATGTGGTCAGCTCTCAGGTCATCCAGCGCCTAAAGGAAGCCGAGGCCAACCTGCAGGCGCAGATCTCCGACCAGTCCGTCGTGCTGCTCAACAATCATCCGCGACTGCGCGGATTGAGGGCGCAGCTTTCCGGCATTCGCCAGCAGATCGATACCGAGACCCGCAAGATTCTCGGCAGCCTCGACAGCGAGGCGGAAGTCTCGCGACTGCGGGAACGCCAGCTGATGGCACAGCTCAATAACCTTAAGGCCGATTCCGCCAAGGCCGGCGAAGAGGAAGTCGGCCTGCGCGCGCTCGAGCGCGAAGCCGCCGCCCAGCGCCAGCTCCTGGAAACATATCTCGCCCGCTACCGCGAAGCGACGTCGAGGTTGGACAGCAACGCGACGCCCGCAGACGCCCGCGTCGTGTCGCAGGCCGTCGAGCCCGCCGAGCCTTATTTCCCGAAAATCATCCCGATCGTCATCGTCGTGACGCTGGCGACCCTGATCGTCAGCTGCCTTGCAGTGATGATCTCCGAACTCTTCAGCGGACGGGCCCTGCGTCCCGTTAATCGTGATCCTTCGGATGAGGTGGAGGAGGTCGAATCGCACAAGGTGGAGCGCGTGAGTGTCGCAAAGCCTCTCGCAGCACCGGTCGCCGCGGAAGTGACGGCGCCGCCCCAACCTCAGCCACGACCGGAGCCCCGGTCCGAGCCGGAACAAAAGCCCGCGCCCCAATCCGTCGCGGCACCGGTGGAGGAGCCGAGGCTGGAGCGCGAGGCTGTTGTCCAGCAGACGCCGGTCGTGACGCAGAACGTAGCCGCACCGGCACATGTCCCCTCGGGGGGCATCGAAACGCCGGACAATGCCGACGCCCCCGACCAGGGCTTTACCATCGCATCTGTCGTGCGCCATCTCCAGCGCTATGACGTGCCTGTCGCCACGGCTGTATCGCCGGGCGGCGATGAAGGCTCGACGGCGACCGTCATGCTTGCCCGTGCCGCGGCCGAGGCCGGACGAACCGTGGTTCTGGTCGACCTGACCGGCTCCGCCTGCCCGACGCGCCTGATGGCCGAGAACGACAGGCTTTTGGGCATTACGGACCTGCTCAGCGGTGAGAGCGCCTTCGGCGATGCCATTCATCCGGATCGGCTGTCCGATGCCCACATCATCCCGCAGGGCATCTCGGATCCGGTAAAGGCTATGCGCGGCGTCGATCGCCTGACGATGATCGTTGACGCTCTGTCAGATGCCTATGATCTCGTGCTGATCGAATGTGGGCCGGCCGAGACGGGCGGGCTGTCGCGCCTGGTCCGCAGCGACCGGACAGAGGTCATCCTCTCCGTGCCCGGGTTCAGCGAAACGGATATCACCAGGCTTGTCCTGGACTATGCCGAAGCCGGTTTCCGCAATCTCCTCGTCATGTCGGAGCAGGACGACCGGCATCATCCGCCGTCGCGCAATCGCACCGCAGCCTAAAGCGCCGAATTGAAAGGATGAAGGTGTCGATTAGTGCTGGGCACGCCAGCGCTGGGCGAGGGCGTAAAGCCGCGGACGTTTCTTGATCGCCGCCTTGAGCCGGGTTTCCGCCACCAGCAAAGGCGCCATCACTCTTCCCCTGGTGCTCACGGGAAGCAGGATGTCATGATGCACCGTTTCCTGGCTGCACCAGCTGCGCTTGTAAAGCTGATCGCCGATGCCGAAATCGAAGAGCGTCGCGCCTTCCGCGATGCTTCTTTCCACGGCCAGCCAAAAGAGAAGTTCGCCGGGGCTTGCCTCTGCGCCGATGCTCTCGTCGATAGAGCTGAACTGGCACAGCACGTGGTCCCCCTTGCGTGACAGTCCGCTGACGGCAGCGATATGCCCCTCGTGCTCGCCCTTCAGGCGGATCGCCTGCATCGCCAGAGATGTATCGCGGCCATGCGCCGGTGAGCCGATCAGCCGATGAAGGAAATCGCGGGTCTCGGCGGAGTGAAAGACGTCAGGCAGGCCGAACGCCTGGAGGCGTGCCCCCTTCTGCGAGAAGAAGCAGTCGAGCAGCATATGCTGCTGCTGTGTGCTTGTTGCGACGACGTGCTCGAAGCCGCCGAGCGCCTCCAGCTTGCGGGTCTGGCTGCGGAACTTCTTGCGGCGGGTCTTGGCGTTGAGCTGGGCCAGTGTGGCTTCCATCGTGCTGAGAAGCGGCAGCTGAAAGGACCGGTTCTGGTTTTCCACCGAGGCGAGGACGCCAAGTGGATGGGAGAGCCCTTTCCATTGGAGCGGCACCTGGTCAAGAACGAGAAGATCAGCCCTGCCACGCAGGGCTCTAGCAACTGCGCTTCTGAATTGTTGCAGCTCCTCCGGGTTCGGCGCCACAAGCTCCTCGGAAAAAAGTCCGGTATTGATGTTGTTGAAGCGCCCGCCGGGAAAACGCGCGGTCTTGCAGAATTTTGACGCGACGATTTCGAGCGGCAGGAGGAGCAGGATGCGTCCGCGGACCGAGCCGGTGACGATCAAAAGCTCGTGTTCGTGCGCCTCTGCCCAGGCGCGGCACCAGTCCAGGCTCTGGTTCAGAGAATTCCATTCGCGCTGCTGCAGGCTGCGCCACGCCTCTTCGAGCGAGTGATCGTCATGCACGAGGGCGATTTCGAGATCGGCAAATCCCATGGACGGCTCATCTGCCGTCAAACCGCTGCGGGCCTGCGACACGTTCGTCTCGTCCTGATCTGCCAGAGCGGCCATGCTTCACCCATATCCTCGCGCCTCATATTAGGCTGCGGGCACGAACAATGCGTTTATGGCATGGAAAAGATGTCTGAAGCACGGCGTCTGGTTAATGGGCGATGAAGATCTATCGCTTAGGACGCGGGCCAGCCATCCACTTGATGATCAGCATGGCCGGCAGGATCCAGAGCAGGCCGGACAGCGCGAAATAGAGGAGATGCACCCACCAGGGCGAGGTGGCGAGCGTGAGCGTGGCGACCGTCGTGGCCGCGAGCGCGTAGGTGATGACCAGGACGATGATCAGGATCGTGCCGACAAAGCTTCTCAAACGCGGAACCAAGACACGCCTCCCATATCCCCCACTGGCACCCGCTACCGGTAGCCGCGACCGCATGCCGCAAAGTGCTGGGGCTTGTTTTGCACGGGGGCTTGAGGCAAAGCAACGCGTAAAAGAAAGATGACGCGCGCCTGCGTCGCGTTGTCCCATGATGGCGGCCTCCGTGAAGGCGCGCCGTGAGCGACAGGAATGCTAGGCCATGTCGGCAACAGACACAGTCATCATCGATGCAGTCCGTGACACGAAGCGCGAGCGCCGCGCCCGCAAGGCTGTGCGCATTTGGCTCGGTGTCGTCATCTTCACGCTCTTCTGTCTCGTCTTGGTCGGCGGCGCCACGCGGCTGACCGATTCCGGCCTGTCGATCACCGAATGGAAGCCGATCCACGGCGTCATCCCGCCGCTCAATGGCGCCGAATGGCAGGAGGAGTTCGAGCTCTACCAGCGCATTCCGCAGTATCAGCTCCTGAATAAGGGCATGACGGTCGACGAGTTCAAGCAAATCTTCTGGTGGGAATGGGCGCATCGCTTCCTCGCCCGCTCGATCGGTATCGTCTTCGCCCTGCCGCTCGCCTTCTTCTGGCTGACCGGCCGCATCGAGAAGCGTCTGCGCTGGCCGCTGGTCGGCACGCTGGCGCTCGGCGGCTTCCAGGGCTTCATTGGCTGGTGGATGGTGTCCTCCGGCCTCACCAAGCTCGTCAGCGTCTCGCAATACCGCCTTGCCACCCATCTCACCATTGCCTGTCTGATCTTTGCCGCCTGCGTCTGGATCATGCGTGGCCTGTCGCCCCATGCGAGTGACCGCCCGCCGACCGCAAAATCCCATTGGGCGGCCGGCGCGATTGCCTTCCTCGTCCTCTTCCAGATCTATCTCGGCGCATTGGTCGCCGGTCTCGATGCGGGCCTGAGCTACACGACATGGCCGATGATGGACGGTGCGCTCATCCCGAGTGACCTGTTCGTCCAGAACCCGTGGTGGATCAACCTGTTCGAAAACCCGAAGACCGTGCAGTTCGTCCACCGCTGCGGCGCCTATCTGCTCTGGACCGCGACATTCCTCCACATGATCATATCGCTGTCCAAGGCGCCGGACACGACCCATGCCCGTCGCGCCGTGCTGCTCTTCATCCTCGTCAGCGTACAGGCGGTGATCGGCATTTCGACGCTCGTCATGCAGGTGCCGCTCGATCTGGCGCTCGCCCATCAGGGCATGGCGCTGATCGTGCTTGGTTTCGCCATTGCCCATTTCCGGGCGTTCTTTGGCGAATATCCGCGCGAAACGGCGATCGAGGTCAGGAACTGAGCACGCGCTCGCTCAGGAGGGGAATTGCAGCCTTGGCGAAGGCCAAGCGTTCCATGGCGTTGCCTTGTCGGGAAATACGGTCGCCATCCTCCAGCGACCAGCATATCGACAATCCCGAATGGGCGATGGCGTAGCGCAGGACCTTTTCCTTGCTGCATCCGATCACCGGTGCGAACAGGCTTGCAAGCCGCAGGATCCTGCGCCGGTCGATGATCTCGGGAAATGCGCCCTCGGGATTTCCGAAGATATTCGCGACGTCATAGGCCGGATCCCCGACAACGCCCTGAGGGTCGATCGCAAGCCATCCGCGGCTGCCGCCGCTGACGATATTCTCGTGATGAAGATCTCCATGCAGGGGCCGGATGTCGGCTTGCGAAGACAGCAGGTTCTCGGCGATGGTGGCGCAGACGGTCAGCACGTCCGAGAGATCCGGCCGGTCCGCGCGCTCCACCCTGTCGAACAATGCTCGAAAATGCTGACGGAGCGGGACAAGAGTGGTTGGTGGCGAAAGCAGTGACGCGCTTTGCATCCTGCCCAGCAGCGCGACGATGACATCGTTTGCCACGTCCTCGCCATGTACCAGGCGATGTTCTTTGAGGGTGAGTTTGCCCGCATCTTCCAGCAGGCAGGCGGTCTCCGTGCGATCCAGCAATCGCACCATGCCCTGGCCCTGTTGCCAGTCGAGGAGATCGATGCCTGGAAGTTCGTGCAGGCCGCTAGGTTTCAGCCGCTTGGTGATCGCGTAAGTGCCATCGCGCCGCAGGACGCGATGGACGAGGCTGCTGCGCGTATCGGCAATCACCTCGGCGGAGAGTATGCCCCATCGCTCCGCGAGTTCGGCCGGGAGCGAGGAGGCGGGTGCCATGAGCGGAGCGCCCGGATCAGGCAGACAGCATCAGGTCCATGTTCTGGACGGCTGCGCCCGAGGCTCCCTTGCCGAGATTGTCGAGCAGCGCCACGAGATTGACATGCGAACCACCCGGCGTGCCGAACACGAAGAGTTTCATCTTGTCGGTGTCGACCAGTTCTTCGGCATCGACGCGTGGCAGCTTGGCGCTCTCTTCGAGCGGCACGACGGTGACGATGTCCTGGCCGGCATAATGCGCGACGAGGGCCGCATGGATGCTCTCGACAGTCGCGCCATCCTTCAGGTCCTCGATGAAGAGCGGCACCTGGACGATCATGCCCTGGGCAAAGCGTCCGACGGAAGGCGAAAACAGCGGTGCGCGGTCGAGCAGGCCGTGTTCCTTCATCTCCGGCACGTGTTTGTGCTTGAGCGTGAGGCCGTAAAGGAAGTTGTTGGCGGAGATCGCGTCATCGCGTGACAGATCTTCCATCTGACCGATCAGCTGCTTGCCGCCTCCGGTATAGCCGGAGACAGCATTGACCGAGACCGGATAGCCGTCGGGCAGGATGCCGGATGCGCGCAGCGGCCGGATGAGGCTGATCGCGCCGGTCGGATAGCAGCCCGGGTTGGCGACGTGGCGGGCGGACCTGATCTTGTCCGCCTGTGCCTTGTCCATCTCAGCAAAGCCATAGGCCCAGTCCGGTGCGACGCGATAGGCGGTTGACGTGTCGATGACGCGCACCTTGTTGTTGCCCGAGAGCATCGAGACCGCTTCCTTCGAAGCATCGTCCGGCAGGCAGAGGATGGCGATGTCGGCGCTGTTGAGCAGGTCCTCGCGCATCGCGGCATTGCGCCGCTCGGCTTCCGGGATAGACAGCAATTCCACGTCGCGGCGGCCGGCCATGCGGGTGCGGATCTGCAGTCCCGTGGTTCCGTGTTCACCGTCGATGAAAATCTTTGCCGTCATTGCTTTTATCCCATGTTTTCAGCGCTTTGGATTGGGCGCCTGAATCACTCTAGCAGCGTGTTGAATCAGATTTTTAACGAGCACCGGCGTCTCGTGCCAGTCGTTCGGCCTTCAGCCCGAGCATATACATTGCAACGGTCGCACCGGCAATGGCGGTGATATCGGCATGGTCATAGGCCGGCGCCACCTCGACGACGTCTGCGCCGCGGATATCTAGCTTCCCGAGCTTGCGCAACACCGACAGGATTTTGGCGCTCGACGGTCCGCCCGCGACCGGCGTGCCGGTGCCCGGTGCAAAGGCCGGGTCGAGGCAATCGATGTCGAAGGTGAGATAGACCGGTCGGTCGCCGACATGGTCGAGGATCGCGTCGGCGATCTGCTGCGCGGCCATCTCCTCGACCTCGTAGCCGTGCAGTATCCTGAGGCCGAAATCCTCCGGTGCGTGAGTGCGAATGCCGATCTGGATCGAGTGCGCGGCATCGATGACGCCCTCACGTACCGCGCGGGCGACGAAGGAACCGTGGTCGATGCGCTCGCCGTCGTCGTCCCAGGTATCCTGGTGGGCATCGAAATGCACGAGCGCCAGTGGACCATGCTTGGCGGCATGCGCCTTCAGCAGTGGCCAGGTGACGAAATGATCACCGCCGAGGGAGAGCAGGAAGGCACCCGAAGCGACGATTTTCGCGGCTTCCGCCTCGATAAGTCCCGGCGTCTTCTGGTGATCGCCGTAGTCGAGCAGAACGTCGCCATAATCGACGACCGCCATCTCTTCGAAAAGGTCGCGGGAAAAGGGATATTGTGGGTCATTGTCAAAGATCGCCGAGGCGCGGCGGATCGCCGGCGGCCCGAAGCGGGCGCCCGGCCGATTTGACACCGCCGCGTCGAAGGGAATGCCGAGCACGACGGCATCGGCGCCGTCGATTTCCTTGCTGTAGAGCCGCCGCATGAAGGAGAGAGCGCCCGCATAGGTCGGATCCGTTGCGGCACCGCGCACTGCTGTGGCGGTGAAAGCGTTGTCGATGGTCTTGCTCGCCATTCTATTCTCTACCCTACCTGTCGAACCCGTATGCTCTTTCTACCCGTGCGATCCGCACCTGATATTCCTCGTACCACCGTTCGCGCCCCAGCTTCTGCGCCGCCGCATGGGAAACGACGGCCTTCCAGGCGCGAATGCTGGCCTCGTTGGTCCAATAGGAATTGGTAATGCCGAAGCCGTCAATGCCGCGCGCGCTTTCGACGCCGAGAAAGCCGGGCTGTTCGCTGGCAAGCTGCACCATGGCGTCGGCCATCCCGTCATAACCATTGTCCCGTTCGGTGCGACAGGACGAGAAGGCGACGACGTAATAGGGTGGCTCGGGCAGTGACGCGAAGGGTGTTGCGGATGGCAGGGACATGGCGGGGCTATTCCTCAAGCGTGAAGAGCGTAGTTTGGCGCCGGGCGCGTGATGCGCAAATTCCAAATATTGATCGAAACGATCACCCAATAACACCGAAGTGACTGAACGCTTCGGTGTCTTTCGACTTTGCCAGAAAGCCGCCCCTCCCGCTGCCATTCTCCAGCCAGCCGAAAAGGATCGCTGTATGATGTTTGCTCCTGCTACAAGCCTGTCCCGCCGCAGCTTCATGGGTGGTGTCTGCGCCACGGCCGCCTTGGCGGCCACCCGTGGCTTTGCCCAGCAGTCGAACGAGGTCGTGCTCAGCGGCGGCCATATCGTCAGCATGGATCCGGACATCGGCGATCTGGAGCGTGGCGACATCCTCATTCGCGATGGTGCCATTGCCGAGATCGCGCCGTCCATATCCGGCGGCGCCCGCCGCATCGACATGGCCGGCAGGGTCGTCATGCCCGGCTTCGTCGATACCCATTGGCATATGTGGAATACAATCGCGCGCGGTCTGCCGCGGAGCCGGCTCGGGCCGTTCGGCAAGACGATGCCGGCGCTTGCCAAAGTCTGGACGCCGCAGGCGAGCGCGCTCTCCATCCGGCTGGCGGTCGCCGAAGCCGTGAATTCCGGCATCACGACAATCCACAACTGGGCCCATAATACCGCCGGCCTGGAATTCGCCGAAGCGGAACTCGAGGCGATGCGCGCATCCGGCCTTCGCGGACGGTTCTCCCATGGTTATCCGCAATTGCTAAAGCTCGGCGACCGAATGGACTTTGCCGCACTGGAGGACTTTCAGCGACGTCACTTCGGCGGCGAAGGGCAGGGGGCGGACATGATCGAGCTTGGACTCTGCACCCGCGAGCCGGATCGTTCGCAAGACGCGATATGGCGGGAAGAGTGGGAGATCGCCCGAAGACTCGGAATTCCCGTCACCACTCACATCGCCTCCGACCGCAAGGCAGCGGCAATGGGCAGCATCCGCAAGATGGCCGATTCCAACCTGCTCGGGCCGGATATACAGCTCATGCATGCCACGCACGCAAGTGACGAGGATCTGGCGCTGGTGAAGAAAGCGGGCTCGCCGGTCTCGATCAGCCCCTGGACGGAACTTGAGGTCGGCTATGGTGTGCCGCCGGCGGCACGGCTTGCCGCATCCGGCGTCGAAATGGGCCTGTCTGTCGACAACATGGTTCTGGCCGGCAATGCCGACATGTTTTCGGTGATGAAGCTGACGGCGGATCTGGCCGCTGGAAGCGCGGAAAAGCAGGCGGTGCTCCCCGACCGCAAGGTGCTGGAAAGGGCGATGATCTCCGGTGCCCGCACGCTTGGCCTGAATGATGTCACCGGATCGCTGAAGGTCGGCAAGCGGGCCGACATCATCGCGGCGCGCGCCGACGGCATCAACACGCGGCCGGCCGGAACGATTGACTTCATGCTCACCCATGCCGCCCAGCCTGCAAATGTCGATCTGGTCATGGTCGACGGCGAGATCCACAAGGAGAACAGCCGGCTGGCCAGGATCGACGGCGCCGCACTGACGGCGGAAGCCGACGAGATGATCGCCCACTTCTCCGAACAAGCCGGACTGACGGACGGATAAGGGGGTAAACGAAGAAAGGCGGAGCAAAAGCCCCGCCTTCCAAAAGTCCGTAGATCCTGAAACGATTAACGCTTCGAGAACTGGAACGAACGGCGGGCCTTGGCCTTACCGTACTTCTTACGCTCGACGACTCGGCTGTCGCGGGTCAGGAAGCCACCCTTCTTGAGGACTGGACGCAGGCCCGGCTCGAAGTAGGTGAGGGCCTTGGAGACGCCGTGACGAACAGCGCCGGCCTGACCGGAAAGGCCACCGCCGGTGACGGTCGCGATGATGTCGAACTGACCGGTGCGGGCAGCCGAAACCAGCGGCTGCTGCAGGATCATCTGCAGGACCGGACGGGCGAAGTATGCCGAGAAATCCTTGCCGTTGACGATGATCTTGCCGGAACCAGCCTTGACCCAGACGCGGGCGACGGCGTTCTTGCGCTTGCCGGTTGCGTAGGAGCGGCCCTGCGCATCGACCTTGCGGACGTGAACGGGTGCCTGGCCTTCAGCCGGCGCGAGGTCCTTCAAAGAGGAGAGATCGGCCATTATCAGGCGCTCCTTACGTTCTTGCTGTTCAGCGAAGCCACGTCGAGGGCGACCGGCTGCTGTGCTTCATGGGGATGGTTGGAGCCGGCGTAAACGCGCAAGTTCTTCATCTGACGACGGCCGAGCGGGCCGCGCGGAACCATGCGCTCGATGGCCTTCTCGAGAACGCGCTCGGGGAAGCGGCCTTCGATGATGGCGCGTGCGGTGCGTTCCTTGATGCCACCCGGGTAACCGGTGTGCCAGTAATACTTCTTGTCGGTGTACTTCTTGCCGGTGAGGACGCACTTTTCTGCGTTGATGATGATGACATTGTCACCGTCGTCGACGTGCGGGGTGTAAGTGGCCTTGTGCTTGCCGCGCAAGCGATTGGCAACGAGGGTGGCGAGGCGGCCGACAACGAGCCCTTCGGCGTCGATGATCACCCACTTCTTCTCCACCTCTGCAGGCTTCTGAACGAAGGTAGACATGATTTTCTCTTTCGTTTGGACCCGCGACCGGAAGGCGGAACCTGCCGGTGGGGCGTTTCTTGTTGCTTGAATTTGACCGGCCTTGGCCGTCCAAAAAGAAAGCGGGCCTTGGTAGGTCCGCAATCTGGCGCGGCTTATATCTTGGTGCTGGCCGAGGGTCAACACCGGCCGAAAGTGCAGCCCAAAAATAAAGCCAACAAATACAATGACTTGCATATATGGTAATTCTACACCACAATTTATCTGATCGTAAATTATTGGTCCGCGCGGCGGACGGCCGGAAAATGGATGCCCCGCACGGAGGAGATCCTCGCGATGTGAAGGCGCAACCGGTGCACCGTGCCAATGCTCTCGCTGGCGCATGCATTGGTTCCACCTGTACCAAAGTGGTACAACTTAAGATTTCACTCTATGTATGAGCAATTTCTCAGATATTGAGGCATAATATTGGCCAGCGTCATTGGCGCGGAAAGGGAAAATCTACTCGGATCGTCTCCTAAGAGAATGAAAATACATGATGTTCAGAGGGTGTGCTGTTTCCGATGGAGTGTCGGATAGTGCAAGATTCCACTATGAATTCCTAATATTAGAAAGTTATAATTAAATTATGAGCTGTAGCTAATATGCGTGGAACAAAAATGGAATGTTCCAGAAACAAATATACTGCTCAACATCGGCGCAGCTGAAGCAGGGAGGTAGTCCGCTGCCGCAGCATTTTGCGCGCTTCAATTCTGCCGGCGAACATTCAAACAGTGCTGGTCCTGCCGATGCCGGGCTCCTATCTAGCTACTCGAGCAGTGGCTTGAAGGGGAAGAAACCGTGAATCATGATCGCTACGATGACGATTACCTTGCTGATATCCTGAAGAAGACGCGAACGATCGCCCTGCTCGGCGCATCGCCGAAACCGGAGCGTCCAAGCTACGGCGTCATGCGATTTCTCCTTGCCAGGGGTTACACGGTCTATCCCGTCAATCCGGGGCAGGCAGGGAAGGAGATCCTCGGTCAGCGAACCTACGCCACGCTCGCCGATGTTCCGCAGCCGATCGACATGATCGACGTTTTCCGGGCGCCGGAATATCTGGATGGCGTCGTCGACGAGGCGCTTGCCCTTGAGAATCCGCCCAGGTTCATATGGGCGCAACTCGGCGTGCGTGATGACAAGGCGGCCGAGAAGGGTGAGGCAGGCGGTATCGAGTTCGTCATGAACCGCTGCCCGGCGATCGAATATCCACGCCTCATCGGCTGACACCGGCACGTTGCTTCTTTCTTTTCATCGAGAGCGACGCAATCGGTACGATATTGCTTGATCCCCGCAAGCGCTCACGCTTTTCTGCCGGCGCGATCAGAACAATCATATTTTGGGAGGGTGTCATGCCGCCATTCAATCCGGGCTTTTCCACGCTTGCGGTGCATGCCGGTGCGCAGCCGGACCCGACGACAGGTGCCCGCGCGACGCCTATCTACCAGACGACATCCTTCGTGTTCAACGATACCGATCATGCCGCTTCCCTCTTCGGCCTGCAGGAATTCGGCAATATCTATACCCGGATCATGAACCCAACCCAGGCGGTGCTCGAAGAGAGGGTGGCAGCGCTGGAGGGCGGCACGGCGGCACTAGCGGTGGCATCGGGCCATGCGGCGCAGATGTTGGTCTTTCACACGATTATGCAGCCGGGCGTCAATTTCGTGTCGGCCAGAAAGCTTTATGGCGGCTCCATCAACCAGTTCGGCCATGCCTTCAAGAATTTCAACTGGAATGTCCGCTGGGCCGATACGGATGATCCGGCAAGCTTTGAAGCCGCGATCGACGACCAGACACGGGCGATCTTCATCGAGAGCCTCGCCAATCCTGGCGGCACTTTCGTCGATATCTCGACGATCGCCGATGTGGCTCATCGGCACGGCCTGCCGCTGATCGTGGATAACACGATGGCAAGCCCCTATCTGCTGCGCCCGCTGGAACATGGCGCCGATATCGTCGTCCATTCCCTGACGAAATTCCTCGGCGGCCACGGCAACTCCTTGGGCGGGATCCTTGTCGACGGCGGTACCTTCGACTGGTCGAAATCCGGCAAATATCCGATGATTTCGGAGCCTCGCCCGGAATATGCGGGCGCCGTGCTGCACGAGAATTTCGGCAATATCGCCTTCGCCATCGCCGCGCGCACGCTCGGCCTGCGTGACCTCGGTCCGGCCATTTCGCCCTTTAATGCGTTCCTGATCCTGACGGGCATCGAGACGCTGCCGCTGCGGATGCAGAAACACTGCGACAATGCGCTTGCCGTCGCAAGGTGGCTGAAGCAGCACCCGAAGGTTGCCTGGGTCAGCTATGCTGGGCTGGATGACGACCCTAATCATCTCCTTCAGCAGCATTATTCGCCTAAGGGCGCCGGTTCGGTCTTCACCTTCGGCATCAGGGGGGGGGCGGGCAGTAGCTACGAGGCGGGCAAGACCTTCGTCGAGAGCCTGCAGCTTTTCTCCCACCTCGCCAATGTCGGCGATACCCGCTCGCTGGTCATCCACCCGGCTTCGACAACCCATCGCCAATTGACGGAGGAGCAGCAGGTCGCCGCCGGTGCTGGACCGGACGTCGTGCGCCTATCCGTCGGCATAGAGGATGTTACCGACATTATTGCCGATCTCGATCAGGCACTGGCGAAAGTGAACTGACGCTTCTATAGAGCGCGCTCATATAGTCATTCTTGCACTGCCGGCGATATCTGCTGGTCCTGGCGGCAAGCTGCAATTCGCCGCCGCGCGGGTTTGACCCGAAGCGAAATCAGAGAGAGGGCAGGGGCGTCCGTCGCTGCCTCGATGGAGAATACCCGTGAGCGAGCAGTCACTCCTTCGGCTGTCCATCGCCGTCACGGCCGCGGTTGCGGCATTCGGCATTATCGTCGGTCTCGTATCCGGCTCCTTCGCCATCGTCTTTGATGGCTTCTATTCCCTTACGGATGCCTTCATGACCGTTCTCGCTCTGCTGGTGGCAAGGCTTATCGCCACATCCGCGGAGCCGACCGCCAAGGGCAAGCTCATCGATCGTTTCAGCGTCGGCTTCTGGCATCTCGAGCCGATGGTGCTCGGTCTCAACGGCACGCTGCTGATGGGGGCTGCGGTCTACGCCTTCATAAATGCCGTCGGCAGTGTGCTCGATGGCGGGCGGGCGATCGATTTCGGACCGGCAATCGCCTTCGCGACGATCACGCTTCTGGTGTCGCTTTCGATGGGGATTTATTGCACGCGGGCGAACCGCGATATCAAATCCGGTTTTGTCGCGCTGGACGCCCAGGCCTGGCTGATGACAGCCGCCCTGACCTCGGCGCTGCTGGTCGCTTTCGTTTCCGGCTATGCCATTCACGGCACCACGCTGGAATGGCTCATGCCGTATATCGACCCGGCCGTGCTCGCGATCATCTGCCTTGTCATCATCCCGGTGCCGCTTGCCAATGTCCGGCAGGCGGTCGCAGACGTGCTGCTGGTGACGCCGGCTGAACTGAAGAACCATGTCGATGCGGTAGCGCAGGACATCGTCGAGCGGCACGGCTTTCTCTCCTACCGCGCCTATGTCGCCAAGGTCGGCCGAGGTCGCCAGATCGAGCTCTTCTTCATCGCGCCGGCCGACTGGCCCGCTCGGCATCTGTCGGAATGGGATGCCATCCGCGATGAGATTGGGGAGGCGATCGGCGGCGAGGGGCCGGACCGGTGGCTGACCATCGTCTTCACCAGCGATCCCGAATGGGCGGATTGAGGAAAGCGCCGCCGGGGTTGCTCCAGATTTATTCGTATTTTATTAAACATGTTTCTAATTGGCACAGGCTCGGTCGCAATCATTCCTCATCCTCGTGCGTTCATGCTCCGAACGCACAATAGGGAAATCGGGCATGAACAATTTCCGGCAGAAGACAGTCCTCGTCGTCGAAGATGAAGCACTTATCCGCTTTGCGGTCATGGACGCTCTCGAGGACGCTGGTTACGCGGTGATCGAGGCGTCGAGTGTGCTTGAGGCAATCGGCCAGCTCGGCCAGCACGAGGAGATCGATCTCCTGATTACGGATGTCGACATGCCGGGCGTTCTGAATGGCATCGATCTGGCGCGTATGGTGGCCGAATGTGCGCCGCGTATCAGTATCATCGTTTCTTCGGCACGCAGCGTGAAAGAGGACTTGCCGGCTTCCGTCTATTTCCTGCCGAAGCCATGTTCCGCTGCCGGACTGCTCTCGACTGTCGGCACTATGCTGAAGGCGAGGGGGCACGCCGACGGCGAAATTCGCCGCCAGCGCGCTTGATCGGCCAAGGCCGTAAAGCTCCGAGCGCCCTTGCCGTCTTCGCGGGACAAGGGCGCCCGGTGGTCAGGCGCGCATTTCGGCGGGCTCGGCCTTCGACTGGCCGGCCGTGCTGATCCGCACCTTGTCGATATTGCGGCCATCGAGTGCGACGACCTCGTAGGTGAGATCGCCGAAGGTGACCGTCTCACCCTGCTGCGGCAGGTGGCCGAGCCGCCATAGAATGAGGCCGGCGAGCGTCGAATACCGGTCGGCATCGTCCACGAGATCGCTATCGAGCAGCCTGGACACATGGCGGATGTCGATCCAGCCATCCACCAGAAGCGAGCCATCTTCGCCACGCTCGACGGTCAGCTGCTCCTCGTCGTCATCGGCAAATTCGCCGGCGATGGCTTCGAGCAGGTCCGTCGCCGTCACCATGCCTTCCACCGAGCCGTATTCGTCGAGGATGATCGCCACCTGCAGCGGCGACTGGCGCAGCTGTTCGAGCAGGCGCAGCGCATTGACGCTTTCATGCACGACCAGCGGCTGGCGCAGCGAGCGGTCGAAATCGACCTTGCCTGTCTCGATGAAGTCGCGCAGCAGGTCCTTTGCCAGTGCCACGCCGAGGAATTCGTCGAGGCTGCCGCGTGCGATCGGGAAGCGGGAATGGCCCGATTCAAGCACCTTGCGGCGAAGCTCCTCGTCGCTATCCTCGATGTCCAGCCAGTCGATGTCGAGGCGATGCGTCATCACCGACTTGGCGGGACGGTCGGCAAGCGTCAGCACGCTTTCGATCATCTCGTGCTCGACAGGCGTGAACAGCTCGTTTTCCGAGGCCCGTTCTGCGATCACGTCGGCGGTCTCGCCAAGCGAAGCCTCGCTGCGGCGGCTGCCGAGGAGAGACAGGACGGCGCTCGCCGTCCGCTCCCTCAGGTCGCCGGTTGTCAGAACGCGCTCGCGGTTGCGCCGCGCGATCTGGTTGAAGGCCTCGATCAGCACCGAGAAGCCGATCGCCGCATAGAGATAGGCCTTCGGAATATGGAAGCCGAGGCCTTCTACGATCAGCGAGAAGCCGATCATCATCAGGAAGCCGAGGCACAGGATGACCACGGTCGGGTGCTTCGACACGAAGGCCATCAGCGGTTTCGAGCATAGGAGCATGACGCCGACGGCGACGATGACGGCGATCATCATGACAGAGAGATGCTGAACCATGCCGACGGCGGTGATGACGCTGTCGAGCGAGAACACGGCGTCGAGGACGACGATCTGCACCAGAACCTGCCAGAAGACGGCATGTTCGATCTTGCCTTCCTTGTGGCCGGCATGGCCTTCGAGGCGCTCGTGCAGTTCCATCGTTCCCTTGAACAGCAGGAACACGCCGCCGAACAGAAGGATCAGGTCGCGGCCGGAGATTTCGATGCCGAGAACGGTGAAAAGCGGCGCCGTCAGCGTCACGATCCAGGCGACGGAGGCGAGCAGGGCGAGGCGCATGACAAGCGCGAGGCTGAGGCCGATCAGGCGGGCTCTTTCGCGCTGATGTTCCGGCAGTTTGTCTGCCAGGATCGCGATGAAGACGAGATTGTCGATGCCGAGAACGATTTCGAGCACGATCAGGGTGGCGAGCCCGGCCCAGGCGGCCGGATCGGACATCCATTCAAATATCATGGTGATATGCGGCCAACCGTCGCCGGAGGCCATTCCTTCTGTGATTGAAAGGGAAAACAAAAAATGCCGCCCCAGGACGGGGACGGCAGCAGACGAAGCTCAAGTGCGATGGCGTGAACAGGCGTCCCTCGCTTGTCGCGGGGCGCGGTCATCTCTCGACCATGAAGGAAGAACGTCCGGTTCGAGATCGACGTCGAAAGCAACCGACGCGTCGAGCCGGACACACGCAATCGGGTGTCCATGGGCGCAGACTATAGTAATTGCGTTGTGAAATGCATCCTCTCCGGGTAAATTTTGGGGGAGGAAATATTCTGGCTGCCCGGACGCAGCCAGGAGTTGTGATTGATGCTCGATACGTCTCAGGCGCCGAAGCCGCCGTCGATCGTATGCATCGCACCAGTGATGAAGCCTGCTTCCGGGCCGGCGAGATAGGCCGCGAGACCAGCGATTTCCTCGGGCTTGCCGTGACGCTTCAGGGCCATGAAACCGTGCATGGTTTCCTTCATCGGGCCATCCTTCGGGTTCATGTCCGTATCGGTCGGACCGGGCTGGATGACGTTGACCGTGATGTTGCGGTCGCCGAAATCGCGGGCAAGGCCACGCGCCATGCCCTGCACGGCCGATTTCGTCAGCGCATAGGCGGCACCGCCGGCAAAGGGCATGCGGTCGCCATTGACCGAACCAACGATGATGATGCGTCCGCCTTCCGGCATGTTGCGGGCTGCCTCGATCGAGGCGTGGTAAGGCGCGCGGACGTTGATGTCGATCATCCGATCAATCGCGTTAGGCTCGATTTCAAGCGGATTTCCGAGGGCAAGCGTGCCGGCATTGGCGACGAGAACGTCGAGTGGCCCAGCCGCCTTGACGGTGGCGATCGTCTCTGTCCGGTCCGCAGCGTCGGACTTGACTGCCTTTGCGCCGGTCTCGGCGGCAAGCGCTTCGGCCGCATCCTTCGATCCGGCATAAGTGAACGTCACCATAGCGCCATCTGCGGCGAAGCGACGGACCAGCGAGGCGCCGATGCCGCGACTGCCGCCCAGAATCAACACGTTCTTTCCATGAAAGTCTGTCATTATCTTGGTTCCCGTATCTCGCGGTTGAGATTCAATGTAGTGATGATTACATAAATAACCGAGCCAAGGTCGTCAAGGGATTTTGTAATGAATGATACAAAAATAGTTGGGAAGCGCGGGCGCCCGCGCGCATTCGACCGTGACGAGGCGCTCGCAAAGGCGCAGACGCTGTTTCACGCAAGAGGATATGATGCGTTGAGCGTCGCCGATCTGACCGAGGCGATCGGCATCAATCCACCCAGTTTCTACGCCGCTTTCGGCAGCAAGGTACAGCTCTATGACGAGGCGCTCGGCCGCTATGTCGAAAATGACGGATTGGACCTGGTCTCGATATTGGCGCCCGGCACGCCGCTTGCCGTCGGCGTGGCAAACCTGCTGCGCTATGCGGCGGAGGCCTATACGAGCGGTGGACCTTGCGGCTGCATGGTGATCGAGGGCGCGCGCGGGATCGCAGACTCCGAAGCAAACAGCAGGGCTCGTGCCCGGCTCGATGAAAGCCGTGCCTCCATTCATAAGAGGATCGCGCTGTTGGACCCGGCGAATGCCGATCTCGCCACCGACTATGCGATGACATCGATGGCCGGCCTTTCTGCCAGTGCCCGCAATGGAATGCCGGCCGCCCGGCTGCAGCTGATGGCCTCAATTGCGGCCGACGGTTTTTCTGCCCGCCTCGAGCGAGGGATTTGATGCGGCGGAAGCTTTGGAAAAAGGAAATGGCAATGCAGACATGGACCACATTCGATCTTTCAGGCGTCGAGCCGGAAGAGGGGGCTCCCGCAGAAGACAGGCTGATCTCGGGCAATCCCACCTTTCGCAGCTGGAATGTGGAAGAGGCGGAAGGCGGCATCTATGCCGGCATATGGGAGGCGACGCCTGGCAAATGGCGGATCGTCTATGACGAGTGGGAATATTTCCACGTCCTGAGCGGCCGTTCGATCGTGACCGAGGATGGCGGCGATGCAAGGGAGCTTGTTGCCGGTGACCGCATGATTCTGCGACCCGGCTTCCGGGGCACATGGGAAGTCTTAGAGACGACGCGCAAGGACTATGTCATCCGCCTGCCCATAGGATGAAGCAGGCGGCGTAAAATCGGATGTTTCTAGCCAGAGACATTGCGGAAAGCCCGGCGAATTCCGGTGACGAGATGAAATCGAGCTTGCGTTGAAACTCCGACGCCCGCTCCTTGCCGAAGGTCTCGTCAAAACGGGCCTGCGCCACCCGCCAGCGGGCGGTATGCTCGGCCTACGCGGGGAGATCGATCTCCTGATCACTGCCATCGAGCGCGACGATTTCACTGGAGAGGTCGCTCAAGGTGACCGTCTCGCCCTTGCTGCGGCAGCTGGCCCAGGTCTCAAAACGTGTTTTTTCCTGAGTTCTGTCAGGCGAATCGATGGTCAAGGACATGAGCCCATGGTGAGCCGACCCTCTCGGGTTGCTGCATCGGAAAAGAGGGTACGAGGCCCTGGCTGCCACCGGCTGTTGCGAACGCAACGACGACCCCTCATTCATTCTGCATTGACGACTGGGCTACGCCTACATCTCGGGCAGTCCATCTGCATCTGCGGGCCGGTCGCGTTGTAAACCGATGGGAAGTCAAAAGGTTCGACGAACTTCATCTTCGCTTCTATACGTTCTTGTAATAGCGATTTCCGATCGGTGAGCGAAGGTCCAGGTAGGCTCGGTAGTGTTGGCTTCACCTAAAAGAGCGCGAGGGTGAGAGGCTGAACCACAGAGCCTAATTTGTGGCTAGTCTTTGCGTCGGAAGGGACGGCGGTCGGTTTACAATGCCGGTGCCGCTGATGCCGTATTAGCGAGAGGGAATTCCTCTTTCGTGGGAATGTTCGCACTCGGCAGATAGAGAGGGAGGGGGCAGGGGAAATGTGGGGATCATTGCGACACGGACAATCCGGATCGGGTGAAAGTCGAAAATTCTTAATCGGCCTAGGCCGAGGTGCTGCCGGTGCATTGCTCTTCGGCGTTCCAATGCTGATGACAATGGAGCTATGGGAACTCGGATTTTATATGGAGCGATACCGCCTACTGCTTCTTCTGCTTGTCAATATCCCGCTCCTTGTTTTCCTTGCTGACCGCGTCGGGTTCGAGCGGACTACCACACTGACCGAAGCTTGCCGGGATGCGAATATCGCCTTCGGCTTGGCGATCCTTATGAGCGCGGGCATCCTTTCCCTGTTCGGTAATATTAAGTTTGGGATGCCCGTCTCCGAAATTGCAGGAAAAATTGCGATACAAGCGGTTCCAGCAAGTATTGGAGCGCTTCTCGGTCGATCTCAGCTTGGGGGCTCTTCTGACGATCAAGGTGATGATGGAAAGAGCCGTTCTGATGACGGCAAGCAATCTGCGCAGAGCGAGAACGGTGACGCGGTTCCGGATAGGCTCTCGACGAGCTACAGCCAAGAGTTGCTACTTATGGCCGTAGGCGCGCTGTTTTTAAACCTCAACGTCGCGCCGACCGAAGAAATCGTGCTGATTTCCTTTAAAATGACCGCCTGGCATACGCTCATCGCGATCATGATCACCATTGGGATCATGCACGCGTTCGTTTACGTTGTCGCGTTCAAAGGCACCCATGAACTGCCAGCTGGCACGCCGTGGTGGCATGCGTTCTTCCGCTTCACCTTGCCCGGCTACCTCGTCGCACTAGCGGTAAGCCTTTTTGTGCTATGGACCTTCGGTAGGGTGGACGCTGTCGCTCCGACACAAGCGTTAATGTTCGTGATTGTCTTGTCCTTTCCTGGAGCGATCGGTGCAGCGGCCGCTCGCCTTATTCTCTAAGGGTTCCCATGACTGACATCTCCCGTCGACCACATTCCGAGAAAGAGGTTCCGCATTGGGTGGAATGGGCTGTGGGCATCGTTTCCGCTATACTAATCGCCCTAATTATCGGATGGGTTGGGTTTGACGCCCTCACGGAAAAGGATCAGTCGCCGGCATTCAAAACAGTCATCACCAGGCAAGAACCAATCGAAGGCGGGTTTCGGGTCGAGTTCGATATTGAAAATTCATCCAACCGCACTGCGGCGGCGGTCGTGGTTCGTGGAGAGGTACGTGACGGAGATCGCGTGATCGAAGCCGCAGAAGCCACCATCGATTATGTTCCGCGCCAATCCAAGGCTTCAGGGGCGATCATCTTCTTTTCTAATCCTGATCAGAGACAGGTTCGCATTCGCAGCGTCGCGTATAGCGATCCGTAACCTGCACGGTGGCTAGTCGGACGCGGCGTTAGTTTTCGGAAAGGTGGAGCCAGATCTCTCTAGTCAGCGTCGTCCCGGAAGACGCGGGCGAATTCCGGTGACGAGATCAACGCAAGTGTGCGGCGAAGCTCTGCCGCCTTCTCCTTGCCGAAAGCCTTGTCGAACCGGGCCTGCGCCACCTGCCAGCGAGCGGTAAGCTCAGCCTGCTTGACGAAACCCTTGTCCGTGAGCCTGACCCGCTTGACCCGCCGGTCGTTCTCGTCCGGCACGATCTCAATCCAGCCGTCGCGCTGCAGCGGCTTAAGTGTGTGCCCAAGCGCCGAGAGATCCATCACCATCAACTCTGCGAGATTCTTCAACGTCGGCTCGACCGAAAAGCGGATCTGCGACAGGAGTGAAAACTGGGTACCTTTGAGCCCGGTATCGCCCATCGCGTCATCATAGAGCTGGCCAAGCTGCCGCGCGGCGCGGCGCATTGCGCTGCTGTTGCAGTAAGCCCAGATGCTGGTCTTATCGTCCTTTGTCATTGTTTTCATCTCCGAGCCGCTGACTGCGCGCGCAACAAATAATCCTGGCCGGGGCTCTTGTATCGGAAAATCGTGTCCAGCATATTTAGTGGCATATGCCAGTAAATTCTAGCCGCGACGGAGGTGGCGCCTGGCATCTGACACATCGATCCAATGCAAGGAGAGCTACGATGACGACGAATGAAGAACTTGGTACGGCCCTGGTGACAGGCGCATCCTCGGGTATCGGAGCAACCTATGCCGAGCGATTGGCCGCCCGCGGCTATGATCTTGTTCTCGTTGCGCGCGATGCCGCACGCCTGACGGCCCTGGCCGAGAAACTTGCCGCCGCCTACGGGATCAAGGCAAGCATCCTCACCGCCGACCTCTCGCTGAAGGAGGATACGGCCAAGGTGGAGGAACGCCTGCGCGGTGACGCGACGATCACTCTCCTCGTCAACAATGCAGGCATTGGGCCGGCCGGTCCATTGCTCACCGCCGATCCGGACTATCTGGAGCGGATGGTCGAAATCAATGTCGGCGCGGCCAATCGCCTGGCGGTTGCCGCGGCGCAGGCCTTTGCGGCCAGGGGACGGGGAGCGATCGTCAACATCGCCTCCGCCGTTGCGATGGCGGCTCAGTATTTTCATGGCACCTATGCGGGCAGCAAGGCATTTGTGCTGGCCCTGACGGAATCGCTCGCAACCGAACTCAAGGATAGCGGCGTGAGGATGCAGGCGGTGCTTCCCGGCTATACCCGCACCGAGATCTTCGATCGTGTCGGCGGTTCGATGGACAAGCTTGATCCGAACTCCGTTATGGAAGTCGGCGATCTTGTCGACGCAGCGCTGGTGGGGTTCGATCGCGGAGAGCTTGTGACAATGCCATCGCTGGCCGACGTCACGCTCTATCAGAACTTTGATCTGGCGCGGAATGCGCTGCGTCCGAACCTGTCGCTCAGCAAGCCTGCTCCGCGATACGGGGTCTGATGATTGCCCCTCATCAACGCAGGGTGATTTGCGCCTTATCGCAGGGCTGCGGCCAGCAACGGTGCCGCAAGCACGTTGACGAGGCCGACAAGAACCATCACTAGGCCGGCGACCGAACCTTCCTCGGCGCCGATCTGGTTGGCCTTGGCGACGCCCGCGCCATGGGCGCCCATGCCGAACAATGCGCCGCGGGCGAGCGAGGATTTGAGCGGCAGGACGCGCAGGAGGTTTTCACCCATGACCGCGCCGAGCACGCCCGTCACGACGACGAAGAGGGCCGTCAGGTCCGGCACGCCGCCGATATGTTCCGAAATCGCCATGGCAAAGGGAGAGCTGACCGAACGGGGCAGCAGGCTGAGGCGAAGCGTGCCGTCGATGGAGAGCAGGCTCGCCAACGCCCAGGCGGTGACGATCGCCGTACCGCTGCCAACGACCATGCCGAACGCCAGCACCGGCCAGTAGCGCAGGATCATCGCCCGCTGCTCGTAGATCGGGATGGCGAAGGCGACGGTGACGGGGCCGAGGACCGCCATCAGCCAGCGGGTAGCGCCGATATATTCGCTATAGGTGGTGTGCAGAGAGAGTGCGATGACAGCGAGCAAGACCGGTGTCAGCACCAGCGGCGATGTCCAGAGCGACGGCCAGCGCCTGTAGAGGCGCTTGGAGAGGAAGTAGATTGCGATCGTTGCGGCTGACCAGAAGACGGTGATCAGAACCGTCTCAAGCGAGGGCACGGCGGGTCTCCAGCCGGAGCATGACCCGGTAGCCGAAATCGACGGCAAGCGCCGTCACGCACATCACCATGAAGGTTCCGGCCAGGATGACGGCAAGCACCTTGAGCCCGGTCGGGCCGAGAAATTCACCATGGTCAAGGACCGCGAGCACGGCAGGAACGAAGAACAGAAGCATGTCGGCAAGAAGCACATAGGCGCCGCGACGCATGGTCTGCAGGCGGATCGTGCCGGTCATGAGCAGGCAGAGCAGGCCGAAAAGACCAAGCACGCTGCCGGGGATCGGCAGGCCGGTACTGCGGGAGACGGCCTCGCCAGCGAGCCACAGCAGCACGATCAGCGCCACCTGGGCGAGGCGGCTGCGATGCAGGCTCTTGTGCAGGAGAATGGAGGCCTTGCGCTTGGTCACGGACGGATCGATCCTTAGCTCGACGATCCTCCCTGTCACGAACTATACGATACTCTTACGCCCAAGCAATTGATCTTGCTGCATGAGAGCCATGTGTTTTCAATGTAACACAGCGCTGAACGAGCATCCCGGCGAGGGCCCGAACGGCCTCACCAGCCAAGGTCCAGACGCTCCAGCCCGTGGAAATGATAGACGTCCTTGACCCGCGGCGTCTCCATCATTCGCAGGCCCGGAAGGCGGCGAAAGAGCATCGGCAGCACGATATTGAGTTCCAGCCGAGCAAGCGGCGCGCCGATGCAGAAATGGATGCCGGCGCCGAAGGAAAGGTTTGCTCCCTCCTGCCGGTCGGGCCTGAATGTCAGCGGATCGGAAAACTTTTTCGGATCTAGGTTAGCGGCGGCAAGAATGAGGCTCACCTTGTCGCCCCGTTCTAGCGCGACGCCGTCAATCTCCACATCTTCCAGCGCCCAGCGCTGGAAGATGTGGACCGGCGCGCAGATGCGCAGCGTCTCTTCCAAGGTTCGTTCGGTCGCCGCCTCGTCGCAGAAAAGATTGGCCGGATCGACACCGCTTTCCAGGATCACCCGCACCGAATTACCTATCTGGTGGACGGTCGCCTCATGGCCGGCATTGAGCAGCACGATCGTGGTGGAAACCAACTCGTCATCGGTGAGATATTGGCCCTTATGCTCCGTATGGATCATGTGGGTCAGAAGATCTTCGGTCGGGTTCTGCCGACGCTCGGCGATCAGCGTCTTCACGTAGTCGGCGAACTCCTTCGCCGCACGCTCGGCGGCGTATTCGTCTTCCTTTGAACGTTTGAACATGTACATGCCGACATAGACGTGAGACCACTTCAAAAGCTGCGGCCCCATCTCGTCGGGAATGCCGATCATCCGCGCGATCATCGTCACCGGGATGATATCGGCGAAGGCCGACAGAAGCTCGACCTTGCCTTCCTTCTCGAAACCGTCGATCAGCCGCTCGGCCAGATCCGCGATCTCCGGCCGCATCCGTTCGATGTGGCGGGACACGAAGGCGCGGTTGACGAGGGTCCTCAACCGCGTGTGTTCCGGCGGCTCTATCTCCAGGAGCGAATGGCGCTCGGCACGATCGAAATTCACAAGATGCGCTTCCGGCTCCGGCAGGGCGAGTTCGTCGCGGCTCGCCACATGCAGGATCTGGCGCCCAAACCGTCGGTCTCGCAAAAGGGCGTTCACATGGTCATAGCCGGTAAAGAACCACTGCCGCTGCTCTTCCCAGTAGAAGGTGGGACAATGCTGATGCAGGGCCGCATAGACCCGGTTCGGATCCCCATAGAACGCCGGATTGCGTCCGTCGAGCGATACGCGGCGGGTTTCGGGATCGATGCGAAGGAAGTTCGGAAGCGCTGTCATGGACCGATGCGTAGCGCGATTTCCAGGCGCTGCGCAATCGGCTTCGACAACTGTCTCACTCTCCCACGGCGATACCTTCACGGCGCGGATCGGCACTGCCCACAAGCCCGCTTTCGGTGATCTCGATCGCATGCAGACCGGAATTCATTTCGCCCGGCTTCACCGCATAGCCGAGTGCCTTCAGTGGCTCGGCGAATTTTTCCGCGGTCGTTCCCTTCTCGATGTCATAGGTGCCGAAGCGGTTGATCAGATGCGGCTGGGCGACGACCTGTTCGACCGGCATGCCCCAGTCGATATAGGCGATCAGAGCCTGAGCCACATAGCCGATGATCTGGCTGCCGCCCGGCGAGCCGATGGCGAGAAGCGGCTTGCCGTCCTTCATAACGATCGTCGGCGCCATGGAAGAGCGTGGCCTTTTGCCCGGCTCGACGCGGTTGGCGATCGGCAGGCCCTTGTCATGGGTCTTGAAGGAGAAATCGGTCAGCTCGTTGTTGAGCAGAAAGCCGTTCGCCATCAGCTGCGACCCAAAGCCGTTTTCGATCGTCGTCGTCATTGAGACGACATTGCCTTCTCTGTCGACAATCACGAAATGGCTGGTCGAAGGCAGTTCGATCGCTGCATCGCGGCCGAGCAGCATCGCATGATCCCATTCCGGCTCGCCGGCCGTCGCGGCATCCTTGGCAAGCGCCTTGCCGCCATCGAGCAGCTTTGCGCGCTCACCGAGATAGGATTTGTCGAGTAGCCCCTTGATCGGCAGTGGCTGGAAGTCGGTGTCGGCGACGTAGCGCTCACGGTCTGCAAAAGCGAGACGCTGCGCATCGCCGATGATCCGCCAGCTTTCGACCTTGTCGGGGCCGAGGCTCTTGAGGTCGAAATTCTCCGTTACGCCAAGCATCTGGCCGATCGCGATGCCGCCGGAGGAGGGAGGTCCCATGCCGCAGACGTCAAGCGCCCGGTAGGAGAAGCAGACGGGCTCGCGCTGCTCAATATTGTAGGTCGCAAGATCGACCATCGAAAGCACGCCGGGATTATCGCGCGCGCCGCGCACGGTCCTGACGATATTTTCCCCGATCGGGCCGCGATAGAAGGCGTCCGAGCCGCCCGTGGCGATTGCCGTCAGCGTCTCGGCATAATCCGGGTTCTTGAGCACCGTTCCCGCCTTCAAGGGTGCGCCGGACTGGTCGTAGAAATAGGCCCGCGGTCCCTCATGCTTTTTCAGGCTGTCGCCCGCCGCTGCGATCAGGGAGGCGAGGCGGGGTGAAACCTCGAAACCGTCCGTCGCCAGTTTTTTCGCGGGACGAAACAGGTCGGCCCACTCCGCCTTGCCAAAGCGCCGGTGGACTTCCTCCATCAGGCGGACCGTCCCCGGTGTGCCGACCGAGCGGCCGCCGACCACGGCATCCATGAATTTCAGCGGCTGGCCCTGCGCGTCGAGGAAAAGCTTCGGCGTCGCCGCCATCGGCGCCTTTTCGCGCCCGTCGAATGTGGTCAGTCGCTTGGAAGCCGCATCATAGTAGACGAGGAACGCGCCGCCGCCGAGACCGGAGCTTTGCGGTTCGACGAGGCCGAGAACGGTCTGGATCGCGACCATGGCATCTATCGCATTACCGCCCTTGGCGATCACGTCACGCCCGGCCTCGGCTGCCAGCGGATTAGCCGCCGCCACCATGAAATCCTTGGCCTCGACGCGCTTTGCCGTCGTCGTACCGGTTGCCCGTTCGGGCGCGTTCGTGTCGGATGCCTGCTGCGACCAGCTCGCGGGGGCAACGCTCGCCGCTAAGCCGGTGCCGATGATCGCCGAGGCGATGATCCTGCCGAATGTCTTGGTCCGCATGGTCTTCCCTCCAATTTCCTCGAGAGAATTTGGGCCCTGGACGCCGACAGGCAATGGCGATGCTACAAATTGAACCGATGTGTCACCGCTGGCCTATCGCCGCGATGCGCCGAAGGGCCGCGACCTGCTGGGTCATGCCGACGTCATAGGCGGGCTCGCCGGGATGGGCATTGTCGACGGCCGGAATGACATAGACATCGCGTTCGGTGCCGATAGCCGTCCGGTCGCGGCCGCTCGTCTTGGCTTTGTAAAGCGCGCGGTCGGCTGCACTCAGCAGAGCATCCAGATCAGCGGCCTTTGCATCGGCAACGGCGATGCCGATGCTGACCGTGACTGCAATGCGGTGCTCTCCAACCAAGATTGGCTGGCGTTTCAGCGTGGTGCGCACGGCCTCCGCGACGCTCGCCGCTTCGATCGTATCGCCCACATGCATGATCGAGGCGAATTCCTCGCCCCCCATGCGGCCGAAGGACCCGCGCCCGCGCTGGGCTGCCGTGCCGATCCGACCGAACGCGACCAGAACCTCGTCACCGGCCTGGTGACCGTAGATATCGTTGATCTGCTTGAACCCGTCGAGATCGAGATGGATCAGGGCGAGCATGCCGCCCGTATGCGAGGTGGAACGCTTGAGCCGGTGAAACTCCTCGATCAGGCCGCGCCGGTTTAGGATGCCGGTCAGAGGGTCGGTGACCGCGAGAAGCTTGAGCTTTGCCTCGGAGCGTTCGTTGATGAGCTTGGCGCCGCTCATGACGGCGGCGACGAAGCAGAGCGCGGCGGTGAACAGCAGCCAGATCGACTTGGTATCGGCCGAAAACGAGCTCGGCTCGCTGACCAGAACGAGTGTTGCGACAAGCACGCTCGAGAGAACCTGGACGCCAATGCAGCCGGCGAAGAGGCGTCGCGTCGAAGAGCGATGGTTTTCACCCCAGAGGATTGCGCCGATCAGAATCAGATAACCGACGGAAGCTGCGCCGTGATAGAGCGCGACACGGTAGGAAAAGGTTTCGCGCACCGGATCGAGGAACATGCCCGCCACCCATATCAGCGCGGGAATGGCGGCAAACGGGTCTAGGCGCCTGTTGTCGAACTGCATCATCCCCACGATCCACAGCCCGATGCCGGCGAGTGCGACGGTATTGGCGATCTCGATCGAGAGGAATTCCGGCAGGCTACCGCGCAGTGCGACCATGCCGACGCCGATGCCGTGAAAGACGAAACCGAAACCCCAGCTCAAATAAAATGGCTGACGCTCGTAAAACCAACGGGACCAGAGGAGCACGCCAAGCGTCGTCGCTTCGGCGGCCCAGATCATGAAACCGGTTACAATATCCACCACAATACTCCCCGCCGAACCCCCGGCTTGACTTGGGTATAGCGATAAAAGCTTAAAGTGTTTTCAACGCTTCACAGTCAGTGAAGGGCGCGATCTGGCGCTATCGCGGCGGGACAAGGGGTTATGTGGATTGCTCTCCCCTTATTCTTTACCGCTGCTTTACCCTAAGCCGGAAATTGGCCGTGGGAACCGCCCGAATGAGATTGAGCCCGCCTCAATTATTCGCAAAGCCGCAGGCTAGGTCTTTGGGTAAGGCTTACGAGTTAAGGATATCGGGTGCTGCGTCTTGAAGTACCGGGCATTGACACTCTATGTAGGGACTGACCCATTCCAATGATTCCGGAGCGCCACGCTGCCTTCGGCAAGGCATTTGACAAAGGACGGACATGACAAATCCAGTTGATACCGCAATGGCCCTGGTGCCGATGGTCGTCGAACAGACCAATCGCGGTGAGCGTTCCTACGACATCTACTCGCGTCTTCTGAAGGAACGCATCATCTTCCTCACCGGTCCGGTGGAAGATCACATGGCGTCGCTCGTCTGCGCACAGCTTCTGTTCCTCGAAGCCGAGAACCCGAAGAAGGAAATCGCCCTCTACATCAATTCGCCGGGTGGCGTCGTCACCGCTGGCATGGCGATCTACGACACGATGCAGTTCATCAAGCCGGCCGTTTCGACGCTCTGCGTCGGTCAGGCAGCCTCGATGGGCTCGCTGCTTCTGGCCGCCGGCGCGAAGGGCATGCGGTTTGCAACGCCGAACGCGCGCATCATGGTTCACCAGCCGTCCGGCGGCTTCCAGGGCCAGGCCTCGGATATCGAGCGTCACGCCCGCGACATCATCAAGATGAAGCGTCGCCTGAACGAGGTTTACGTCAAGCATACCGGCCGCACGCTGGACGAAGTCGAGAAGACCCTCGACCGTGACCATTTCATGACGTCGGACGAAGCCCAGGAATGGGGTGTGATCGACAGGATCCTGACGTCGCGCCTTGAAATGGAAGGCGGCGCGGAAGCGTAGGTGTGCCAAGGGCTTTCGTCGACTGTAACCCCTATGTGAGTGAAAAGGGGTTTCAAGTCGGCAGGAAAGCGCTATTAGTAACTATTAATGCTGTGTTGAACTTTTGTGACATAGCATTCGTCTCTGAGGGGTTTCGTTGCCGCCGGTCCCTATATGGGTCGGTAGAGTACCCCTGAAGCAGGGCAGGCACGTGAGCCGGTCGGTGTCGCGTGCCGGCAGCGGTAGAGTGGACTGCGCCCGTTTCTTTGGACGTGAGCGCAGAGTGCTGGAAGGAAAGTGATATGAGCAAAGTCAGCAGCGGCAACGGCGGCGACTCCAAGAATACGTTGTACTGCTCGTTCTGCGGAAAGAGCCAGCACGAGGTCCGCAAGCTTATCGCGGGCCCGACGGTGTTCATCTGCGATGAATGCGTCGAATTGTGCATGGACATCATTCGCGAAGAGAACAAGACCTCGATGGTCAAGTCCCGCGACGGCGTTCCCACGCCCCAGGACATCATCAAGGTCCTCGACGAATATGTCATCGGCCAGAAACAGGCCAAGCGCATTCTTTCGGTCGCCGTACACAACCATTACAAGCGTCTCGCACATGCCTCCAAGGGCGGCGAAGTCGAGCTTGCGAAGTCGAACATCATGCTGGTCGGCCCGACCGGCTGCGGCAAGACCTATCTTGCCCAGACGCTCGCCCGCATCATCGACGTTCCCTTCACAATGGCTGATGCGACGACGCTTACCGAAGCCGGCTATGTCGGTGAGGATGTCGAGAACATCATCCTGAAGCTCCTGCAGGCCGCCGACTACAATGTCGAACGCGCCCAGCGCGGCATCGTCTATATCGACGAAGTCGACAAGATATCGCGCAAGTCCGACAATCCGTCGATCACGCGCGACGTCTCGGGCGAGGGCGTGCAGCAGGCGCTGCTCAAGATCATGGAAGGCACTGTTGCCTCGGTACCGCCGCAGGGCGGCCGCAAGCATCCGCAGCAGGAATTCCTGCAGGTCGACACGACGAACATCCTGTTCATCTGCGGCGGTGCCTTCGCCGGTCTCGACAAGATCATCTCCGCTCGCGGCGAGAAGACCTCGATCGGCTTCGGCGCCAGCGTCGCAGCTCCGGACGACCGTCGCGTCGGCGAAGTGCTGCGCGAGCTGGAGCCGGAAGACCTGGTCAAGTTCGGCCTGATCCCGGAATTCATCGGTCGTCTGCCGGTTCTGGCGACGCTCGAAGACCTGGATGAGGATGCCCTGATCCAGATCCTGTCGGAGCCCAAGAACGCGCTCGTCAAGCAGTATCAGCGCCTGTTCGAGATGGAAGACGTGGAACTGACCTTCCACGAGGACGCCCTGCGCGAAATCGCCAAGCGTGCGATCATCCGCAAGACCGGCGCCCGCGGCCTTCGCTCGATCATGGAGAAGATCCTGCTCGACACGATGTTCGAACTTCCCGAGATGGAAGGCGTCCGCGAGGTCGTGATCTCCGACGATGTGGTCAAGGGCAATGCACGCCCGCTCTACATCTACGCCGATCGCCAGGACGAGAAGGCCAACGTTTCGGCCTGAGCCCGGCGCGGTCAAGTATAGAGACAAGTTCAGGAGGCCCCACATTGGGGCCTCTTTTTGTTGGTAACTAGCGTTTCAAGCGGCGTTTAAGCAGAATTTCCATCGCAGGCAGTTGCACGATATTCGGCTTGCATTAGACAAGAACGACGAAAATCTTCGATGTTTGGGCTGCTTCGCGTTGGGTGCTCCTGTCGGGCAAACAACTTGCTGTACGTAGTCCCCCTAGTGGGCGTGTTGTATTTGCGTGGGCGCTTTGTAATATCCCTGCCATACTTTCAGTGACAGGGCCTCGTGCAAGGCTTGAAAACGATAAGTGAAAACTCCACCTTGGGCGGGAGTGAAGTGCCTGGGTAATTGCTCAGGCCATCCCGGAAACGGGACGATGGAAAGGAAACAAGATGACAAATTCAACGTCTGCGGCATCCGGCGCTGAGACCTATCCGGTCCTGCCCTTGCGCGACATTGTGGTCTTCCCGCATATGATCGTTCCCCTGTTCGTCGGACGTGAGAAATCCATCCGCGCGCTCGAGGAAGTGATGGGTTCCGACAAGCAGATCATGCTCGTCACACAGATCAATGCGAGCGACGATGATCCGGAGCCGGACGCCATCTACAAGATCGGCACTGTCGCCAACGTCCTGCAGCTCCTGAAGCTGCCTGACGGCACCGTGAAGGTGCTTGTCGAAGGCCGCGCACGCGCCAAGATCGACACCTATACCGACCGCGAGGAATTCTACGAGGCGAAAGCCGGAGTTCTCGATGAGCCGGAAGAGGATGCCGTCGAGGTCGAGGCCCTGTCGCGTTCCGTGGTTTCCGAGTTTGAGAACTATGTGAAGCTCAACAAGAAGATCTCGCCGGAAGTCGTCGGCGCCGCCAGCCAGATCGAGGATTACTCGAAGCTCGCTGATACGGTTGCTTCGCACCTGTCGATCAAGATCACCGAAAAGCAGGAAATGCTGGAAACGGTTTCCGTCAAGCTGCGTCTGGAAAAGGCGCTCGGCTTCATGGAAGGCGAGATCTCTGTCCTGCAGGTCGAAAAGCGCATCCGCTCGCGCGTCAAGCGCCAGATGGAAAAGACCCAGCGCGAATACTACCTGAATGAGCAGATGAAGGCGATCCAGAAGGAGCTCGGCGACGGCGAGGAAGGCCGCGACGAGATGGCCGAACTGGAAGAGCGCATCTCCAAGATCAAGCTCTCCAAGGAGGCCCGCGAAAAGGCGGATGCCGAATTGAAGAAGCTGCGCCAGATGAGCCCGATGTCGGCGGAAGCTACCGTGGTGCGCAACTATCTCGACTGGCTGCTCGGGATTCCGTGGGGCAAGAAGTCCAAGATCAAGGCCGATCTCAACAACGCCGAAAAGATCCTCGAGCAGGATCACTTCGGTCTGGACAAGGTCAAGGAGCGCATCGTCGAGTATCTGGCGGTTCAGGCGCGTGCCACCAAGATCAAGGGCCCGATCCTTTGCCTCGTTGGACCTCCGGGCGTCGGCAAGACCTCGCTCGCCCAGTCGATCGCCAAGGCGACCGGCCGCGAATACGTCCGTATGGCCTTGGGTGGCGTTCGTGATGAAGCCGAAATCCGCGGTCACCGCCGCACTTATATCGGTTCGATGCCAGGCAAGATCATTCAGTCGATGAAGAAGGCGAAGAAGTCCAATCCGCTCTTCCTGCTCGACGAGATCGACAAGATGGGCTCGGATTTTCGTGGTGATCCGTCTTCGGCCCTGCTTGAAGTGCTCGACCCGGCGCAGAACTCGACCTTCATGGACCACTACCTGGAAGTTGAATATGATCTGTCCGACGTGATGTTCATCACCACGGCGAACACGCTCAACATTCCGGGTCCTCTGATGGACCGCATGGAGATCATTCGTATCGCCGGTTACACGGAAGATGAGAAGCGCGAGATCGCCAAGCGTCACCTTCTGCCGAAGGCCATCAAGGAACATGCCCTACAGCCGAACGAATTCTCGGTCACGGACGATGCCCTGATGGCTATCAGCCAGCAGTATACCCGTGAAGCCGGTGTTCGTTCATTCGAGCGCGAGTTGATGAAACTCGCCCGCAAGGCGGTGACCGAGATCATCAAGGGCAAGACGAAGTCGGTTGCCGTCACGGCTGCCAACATTTCGGATTACCTCGGTGTTCCGCGCTTCCGCCACGGTGAAGCCGAGGGCGAGGACCAGGTCGGTGTCGTCACTGGTCTGGCCTGGACCGAAGTTGGCGGCGAACTGTTGACCATTGAAGGTGTCATGATGCCGGGCAAAGGTCGCATGACCGTGACCGGTAACCTGAAGGACGTGATGAAGGAATCGATCTCGGCAGCGGCATCCTATGTCCGTTCGCGCGCTGTCGATTTCGGCATCGAGCCGCCGCGTTTCGACAAGTCGGACATCCACGTCCACGTGCCGGAAGGTGCTACCCCGAAGGACGGTCCGTCCGCCGGTGTCGCCATGGCAACAGCGATCGTCTCGATCATGACAGGCATCCCGGTTTCCAAGGATGTCGCCATGACCGGTGAAATCACGCTGCGTGGTCGCGTCCTGCCGATCGGTGGCCTGAAAGAAAAGCTGCTCGCAGCCCTGCGCGGTGGCATCAAGAAGGTGCTAATCCCGGAAGAAAACGCCAAGGATCTGGCGGAGATTCCGGACAACGTGAAGAACAACATGGAGATCGTCCCCGTGTCGCGCATGGGCGAGGTGATCAAGCATGCTCTGGTGCGTCGTCCGGAACCGATCGAATGGGACGGAACCGTTGAAACGCCGGTCATTGCGACCGTCGAAGGTGCCGAAGACGGGGCGACGACCATCGCTCACTGAGCGTCGCAGCTTCGTCAAAATGAAACGAAATGTGGAGAAAGCCGGCTCAAAGCCGGCTTTTTTTGTGAAAATTGCACGAAGGCCCTTGTTTTTAGGGCTTTTCCAGAGCTTTTGGGTTGCCAAGGTCCGACGCAAAACTATTGTCGGCACCGACCAATTGAGTCGTTCCAAAACCGTTGAAAGGGTGGAAACATGAACAAGACCGAACTGGTATCCGCAGTGGCCGAAAACGCCGGCCTCTCCAAGGCTGATGCCGCCTCTGCAGTCGATGCCGTTTTCGAGACTGTCCAGGCTGAGCTGAAGAAGGGTGGCGACATCCGTCTCGCCGGCTTCGGCAGCTTCTCGGTTTCGCGTCGCGAAGCTTCCAAGGGCCGTAACCCGTCCACGGGCGCGGAAGTCGATATCCCGGCTCGCAACGTGCCGAAGTTCTCGGCCGGCAAGGGCCTGAAGGACGCCGTTAACGGCAAGTAATATTTACCCGGCGGCTCGTCCGCCATGGTTCGAAAGGCCCGGCTCACGCCGGGCCTTTTGCGTTGCCCCTTATGTTGTGGAATGCAACCATGGATAACCGGAATTGTCATGCGGTTGTCATGACACTGGACCAAAAGCCCATCTGTGGTTTCACGGAGGGCTTCCCAATGACATTCTCTATACGCATCGCGCTCACGGCGACGCTTTTGGCTTCGGTCGCCGTTCCGGCCGGCGCCGAACAGGTTTTCAACCGTATCGCTTCATTCCCGGTCGCCAGCAATCTGCCGGCCGATGGCAAGGATAAGCCGACATCGTCGGAAATCATCACGGCGACCAAGGACGGCAATACGCTGATCTATTCCGACGCCCCGGGCGGCACGATCGGATTCATCGACATCACAGACGCCAAGGCCCCGAAGGCCGGCGGTTCGCTTGCCATCGACGGCGAGCCGAATTCGGTTGCAGCGGCAGGTACGAGGGTCCTCGTCACCATTGATGACACCAAGGACCTCACGAAGCCCGCCGGCCGGATCGGCGTGGTCGATATCGCCTCGAAGAAGATGGAAATGACCTGCGATCTCGCCGGTCAGCCTGACTCGGTCGTCGTGGCGCCGGACGGCAGCTTTGCCGCCATCGCCATCGAGAACCAGCGCGACGAAGACCTTAACGACGGCGCCCTGCCGCAGCTTCCCGCCGGCGAACTGCTGATCATGGCGCTCCATGATGGTGTGCCCGCCTGTGAAAGCATCAAGCGCGTCGACGTCACCGGCCTCGCTACCGTCGCGCCTGAAGATCCGGAACCGGAATTCGTCAACATCAACGCCAATGGCGAAATCGCCCTGACGCTGCAGGAAAACAATCACGTCATCATCATCGACTCAAAGAACGCCAAGGTCACCGGCCACTTCACGGCCGGCACGGTCGATCTGGAAGGCGTCGATGCCAAGACCGATAGCTCGATGAATTTCACCGGCAAGCTGACTGCCGTCCCGCGTGAGCCCGACGCCGTCAAGTGGCTCGGGACCGACCGCCTCGTCATCGCCAACGAAGGCGATTACAAGGGCGGTTCGCGCGGCTTCACCATCTTCGATCGCTCCGGCAAGGTTCTCTATGATGCCGGCATGACGCTCGAACACGAGATAGCCCGCCATGGCCATTTCCCGGAGAAGCGCGCCAAGAACAAGGGCATCGAGCCCGAAGGCATGGAAGCCGCGATCTTTAACGGCCAGCAGTATTTCTTCGTGCTCTCCGAACGGGGTTCGATGATCGCGGTCTACAAGGACACCGGCGCCGAGCCTGAACTCGTGCAGCTTCTGCCGTCTGGTGTTTCGCCGGAAGGCGCCGTCGCCATTCCCGGCCGCAACCTGCTCGCCTCCGCCAACGAAGCCGATCTCGGCGAAGACGGCGGTCCCCGCTCGCATGTGATGCTCTACGAACTGGCGGAAGGCGAAAAGGCCTATCCGACGCTCGTTTCCAAGGATGTCGACGGAAAGGTGATCGGTTGGGGCGCGCTGTCGGGCCTCGTCGGTGACGCCGAGAAGGATGGCATTGTCTATGCCGTCAGCGATAGCGTCTACGCCATGCAGCCGTCGATCTTCACCATCGATGCGGCGAAGAAGCCGGCCGAGATCACCAGTGTCCTTCGCGTCACGCGCAACGGCCAGCCGGCCCAGAAGCTCGACATCGAAGGCATCGCGCTCGACGGAAAGGGCGGCTTCTGGCTGGTCTCGGAAGGTGACAGTGCCAAGCTCGTCGGCCACGGCCTCTACAACGTCAATGCCAAGGGCGAGATCAAGACCGAGGTCGGCCTTCCCGCCGAGCTTCTCGCCGGTGAGAGCCGCTACGGCCTAGAAGGCGTGACCGCCGTCGGTTCGGGCGACGAGCTGACGCTGTGGATGGCGATCCAGCGCGAGTGGAAGGACGACCCGAAGGGCCAGGTAAAGCTCCTGTCCTACAAGCCGAAGTCGAAGGAATGGGCAGCCGTCCGCTATCCGCTCGAAAAGGCTGACAAGGGCTGGGTCGGCCTGTCCGAGATCACCGCCAACGGTGATTACCTCTACATCGTCGAGCGCGACAATCTGATTGGCGACGCCGCCAAGCTGAAAAAGCTGTATCGCGTCGCCCTTAAGGATCTGAAGCCTGCCACACTCGGGGGCGAACTGCCTGTCGTCACCAAGGAAGAGGTCCATGACTTTCTCCCCGAGCTGAAGAATGCCACCAACGGCTATGTTCTCGACAAGCTGGAAGGCTTTGCCTTCGACAAGTCCGGAAAGGCCTTCATGGTGACCGACAACGACGGCGTGGACGATAGCTCCGGCGAGACGCTGTTCCTGCCTGTCGAGATGAAGGCCACCAACTGATCGCGGTGTCTTAAGCACGCGCATCAACAGGAAAAGGCCAGGCATTTCCATGCCTGGCCTTTTTTATTGCTCGGTCCTGTCCTAAGTCTTGCGTTCCCGATGTGTTCGCATGAGACGATTCGATGACCGCCTTCCGCTTCATCCATGCCGCAGACTTGCATCTCGGCAGTCCCTTCCAGGGGCTGGCGCTGAAGGATGCGGGCCTTGCTGAGCTGTTCGTCGAAGCAAGCCGCAAGTCCTTTTCCATGCTGATTGACGAGGCCGTGGCGAGAAAGGTCGATTTCTTTATCGTCGCTGGCGACGTTTATGACGGCGACTGGAAAGACAACAAGATCGGGCTGTTCTTCAATCGCGAGATCGCGCGGCTGGAACGCGCCGGCATCCCGGTTTTCCTCTTGAAGGGTAATCATGATGCGGAGAGCGTCATCACCAGGACGATCACACTGCCGAAGAATGTCAGCGAATTTCCAACCAACAAGCCGGGCACGTTCAAGTTGGATCACCTGAAGGTGGCACTGCATGGCCAAGGCTTTGCCGACCGGTCGGCGACCGAAAACCTTTCACTTGCCTATCCGAAGCCGGAGGCCGGCTGGTTCAACATCGGCGTGCTGCACACGTCGCTGACCGGCCGCGAACCGCATGCCACCTACGCACCGTGCTCGCTCGAGGACTTGCGCTCGCGCAGCTATGATTATTGGGCGCTAGGCCATGTCCATGATTTTGAGATCGTCTCGCGAGACCCGCTCGTCGTCTTCCCTGGCAACATTCAGGGCCGCTCGATCCGAGAACAGGGGGCAAAGGGCGCCGTGCTGGTAACGGTGGAGGATGGTCGTGTCAGCCATGAACGCTTGATTACCGACAGTGCCCGCTTTGCCGAGGTGTCGATCGATCTTGCAGCAGAAGAGGGCGTGCCCGCCATTCTCCGTCGGATCGAAGACGCTCTCGATACGATCGTCGAGAACATGGAGGAGCGTCCCTTGGCGCTTCGCGTCCGGCTTGGCGGAAAAAGCCGCTACCGCCGCGAGATCCTCGCGCGGGCAGGGGACTTTCGCGACGAGGTCCAAGCGGCCTGCCATCGCACGCACGCCGATATCTGGCTGGAAAAGCTCGACCTGCGGATGGTGCCGGACCAGGAAACGGTCGCCGATGGTGCTGCGGTGCTCGGCCTCGAAGGCTTGATCTCGATGGATGGCTTCTCTTCCGAAGTCGTCGATGAGGCAAGCACAAGGGTGGCTGAAATCGCAGCGCGCCTGCCGGGCGGGCTCGGCGCCGACGACCTTCCGCTGGGCGCCGATCTCGACACGCTTCTGGCCGAAGCCCGCGACCTTCTTCTGGCTAGAGCCGCGAGGGCCGGCTGAGCATGCGTTTCGAACGACTGGACATTCTTCGCTACGGCGCGCTCACCGACCGCCGCCTGACCTTCCGCCCGGATGCCAGGTTGCATATTGTCTACGGCCCGAACGAGGCCGGCAAATCCTCGGCACTGTCGGCCATCTCGGATCTGCTCTTCGGTTTTCCGGATCGATCGGAATACGGCTTCCTGCATGACAGCGCCTCGCTTCGCGTCGGTGCCCGGCTCGTCACCCGCGATGGACGTGAACTCGAGTTTCGTCGCCGCAAGGGACGCAAGAATACGTTGCTTGCGGATAGCGACGCGGAAAGTGCTCTTTTGGATGATGCGCTGGTGCCATTCCTCGGCACGCTCTCGCGCGATGTCTTCGAGCGTGCATTCGGTCTGAATTCTGGTTCCCTGCGCGACGGCGGCGACATGATGCTGAAAAGCGGCGGCGAGATCGGCAGCCTGCTTTTCTCTGCTGCATCGGGACTCACGGGGCTTTCGGGGCTGCGCAAATCCCTAGAGGCTGAGGCAGACGGTATCTATGCCCAACGCAAGTCCAAGGACCGGCTCTTCTATCAGGCGCTTGATGCGCATGACGAGGCGCGCAGGGCCGAGCGCGAGAGTGAGCTGAAGGCAAGCGACTGGAAAGGGCTGCTGAAGGAGCAGGCCGAGGCAGAAGAAGCGGTAAAGGCCATTCGCATCGAGCGAGAGGCGACGAAACGCGAATTGGAAAGCCTGCGGCAACTGATGCAGCTTGAGCCGGTCCTGGCCGAAATCGATCGCGAGCGCGAGCGTCTTGGAGGTTACGATCATCTAGCAGACCTGCCGGCAGGATTTGCCGGCGAGCTTGCCGACGCGATCGAGCATGCCCGCCAGAATGCCGAGATGCTCCGCACGGCTGACGTCGAGATGGGGCGATTGAAGGACGATCTCGCCGCATTGCATGTCGATGGAGCACTGCTTGCCGCAGCGCCACGCATCATCGCCGCCCATGCCCGCACCGGCGTCTACGTCAATGCCCGCGAGGATATCGCCCGCGTGCGCCACGAAGTGGACGGCTTCGACCAGAAACTTCTGCAGGCCGCCAAGCGGTTGGGTTTCTCCGGCCTTGCCGAACTCGAACGCGCCCAGCCGACCGACGCAGATCTCGTTCGACTGCGGGAGATGGTGGAGGAGGGCACGACGCTTGATCGCAGCCTGAAACAGCAGCGCCAGCGGATCGCGGAGGAGCGTGATGCTCTGCGCCGTCTTAACGCAGATGCGGGGCGCGTGAGGGTTGTCGACCCAAGACCCTGGGCCGACCAGCTTGCGGCGTTGCGGCCGGATATCGCGGCTCTTTCCGAGAAAGAAGCGTTGACGGTCCGGGTCACCCGAGCCGAAACCGATCTCGCGGCCGCTGCCGGTCGCCTCGATCCGCCGGTCAGGGACGTGGAACGTCTCCTGGCGACACCGCTGCCGGACATCGTTACACTGAACAAGCATAAGGGACTTATCGAGGCAGCCAGGGCGGAAAACCGCAATCGGCAGCAGGAGTTGTCGGCGCGTGTCGAGGATGCCGGCAAGTTAGCTTCTCAGCTCGAAACGCTGGAAGCAGAGAGTGGCTTCGTCTCGCGGGCCGATGTCGAAGCGGCGCGAGCCGAACGCGACGCCATTTTCGACCGGATCACCACCGACCCGAACGTCGCTGATATTGAGGCTCTGCGAACAGCCACGGCAAAGACAGACAGGCTATCCGACACCGCGCTTGCAGATGCCGAGCGGGTTTCCCGGCACGCCGAACTGACGTTGCGCCGAAATGATCTCGATCGATCGATCGTCATGTTGGAGAAGCAGGCGAAAGAAGCCGATATCGCGGCAGCCGATGCGCTGACGGAATTCGAGGATCTGTTCGAAGACGTGCCCGTTGCCCCGGCCGCGCCTGACAAGATGATCGAATGGCGCAGGGCGGTCGACGGGCTTGGCGCCCGGCAAGCTGCTCTGGATGAGGTGCGCGATGCTGCCGAAGCTCTTAGGTTGAAAGATGAGGCGCTGAGACCGGCGCTCGCCGCATTGGCTGAAGGTCTTGGCGTCATGGCCGCCGGCATGCCGCCCGCTGCGCTGGCAAGAGATATCGAGCGCCGGATCGAGGAGGCTAGCAGGCTTTGGACCGAGGGGCGCTCGCTGGAACGACTGGGGGCGGCGGCGCAAGAAACGCTCGGGCGGCTCGAGGAGACCGAAGCGGATCTGGTGGGCAGGATCAAGCTTTGGCGAATGAATTTCGCCTCGTCAGCAAGTGCGGTCGGATTGCCGGAGCATGCCACGACGGAGATGGCGCTCGCCAGCCTCGACGTCTGGCGCCTGATTCCGGATCTTCTCTCGGAACGGGAGAACCGCAATCGCCGAGTGCGGGGCATGGCGCGTGATATGGAAGAGTTCGAGACGGCCGTGGAGGCGCTCTGCAAGGAGGTTTCCGTCGATCTCGCTGCGCTGCCCGCGGATGTCGCCGTTGGAATGCTGAACACCAGGGCTGCGGACGCGCGCACGTCGGATAGCCAGCGGCAGGTCCTGGTGGCGACCCTGGAACGGGTGGAGCTTTCCCACTCAAGGGCCGCTTCGGATGCCACGAGTATTGGAGAGCTGCTCGCTTCCCTGGCTGATCGTGTCGGCCGCAGTCAGGCGGAACTAGCCACCGTGATGGAAGAACTGACGGCACGGGCGGAGGCGCAGCGTGACCTTCGCCAATCCCGTGCCCGCTTCGCTGATCAGGCAGATGGCTTGCAGGAAGAGCAGGTTCGTCTCGCGCTTGACGGCTTCGATCGCGTCGCAACCAGCGTCAGGATCGAGGAACTCGCCGCAGAAGAGGAGCGGCAGATCGAGAGACTGCGCGCCCTCGGCGTAGCTCAAGCGGATGTCGAGCGTCGCCGCTCGGCACTCGAAACGGGAATCGGCGCCGAAAGGGCAGTCTTCCACAGACGGGCCGCTGAAGAGGATGCGCGTGAACTGGGCCGGCGCTGGGTCGTGCTCAAGCTCGCAAGTGCGCTACTTGCAGGATCGATGGAGAGCTATCGCGAGCGTCAGGCCGATCCGGTGATGAAGCAGGCAGGCCACATCTTTTCACAACTGACCGGCGGCCGGTTTGCCCGGCTCCTGCAAATCTACGACGACAATGACGAATTGCAGCTGGCTGTCGAGCGTCGCACCGGCGAGCAGGTGCCGTTGGGCGGCCTGAGCGAGGGGACAGGCGATCAGCTCTATCTGGCCCTACGCCTGGCATTCCTCGAAGATTATTGTGCACGCAACGAACCGGCGCCTCTGGTGCTCGACGACATCTTCCAGACATTTGACGACGAACGAACGGCCGCTGGCCTGCGCACGCTCGCAGGCGGCGAAGCCATGTCGCAGACAATCCTCTTCACCCACCAGACGAGCCTTGTCGAGACGGCGCGGCGAGAGCTTGGGGAGACTTTCGACTTAGTCCGGTTGGATGGCTTGTCCTGACGTCTTGTCGGGGAATGATAAGCAGCCAAGCCTGGCGCTGACGATAGTCGCGCGCATCAGCATTCCTTCGCTCTTTGGGCGGGGAGACATGCAGGTCGTCGAGGATGAAAGCGGGACGATCAGCAGGTTGAAACGCTTCTCGTCGTCTCTCTCCCGCTCAAAGACGATCCGGTAATTTTCCAGCAGCGAGGAGAAATTTCTTCGCGCTGCAATCCGCTCCTCGATGTAACGGCGGCTATCGGGCGAGAGCGCCAGGCCGAAGCGATCGATCGAATCAAGCGCAAGGCGAAGAAGATTGTCGTCCTGCGATGGGTCGAGCAGGCTGAGCTTGATCCGGAAGCTGCGAAACGAATCAGGGGAAAGTCCCCTTGCCTGGACAAAAAGAACCGCCGGCTCCGGCGTTGAACCCAATTCCTGGGAAAGAATGCACTCCCATTCGTTCCCGGACGCCTGGAATGACGGTGCAGCATCGCCGCCTACACCCAGTTGACGGCATCGGTCATAGGCGGCTTGGCTCGGGGATCGGATAAGCCGCACCAGTTCTTCAGCATGCTTTGCCACGAGCCGGGCTGGGAACGCTGCAGTAGGGCCAAGTCGACGAGTGCGCTTTGGAGCCACGCTGGCAGGTGGTTGAACCATGATCAAATACTCATCGAGCCCAAGCCACTCGACAAGGCGAGAATAATTTCGACCGTGATTGACCGAAAGAACCGTCCCGGCCAGAAGGAAAATTGCCAAGGCCATAAGCGCTCCGAATATTCGAAACGCTCGTCGCCGACGCCGCAGGCGCATCAAGGGCGTCAATGCTTCTGCTTTGTCCACTGGGGACATCTGTACGGTTCCAGCTCCAGATTTGTTGAACCTGCTTTGCCACAGGAAACATGTACCTGTCCAAAACTGATTCGCCGATTGGCGGGGAGTTTTTGTGTGCCTCGGACTGCCGTTAACCACGTTGGTTAGCAGGCATTTAAATCAACCTTTATAGGTTCGCCTATTGATATCGGTTTGCTACAGACTATGGCCATAAAACCGCACCCTCGCTTATTTTGGGTATGGCCAAAGTCATGGTGCTTGTTGTTCGTCGTCCGGTGTGCTTTCAAGGGCGTCGAATTCTAGGTTGAAGAAGCAGAGAAAATTGCTTGTTTAGCCTTGCCTTGGAGTGTCGAGATTTGGTTCGAGTGACTGCGATTGTGATCTGCGCCGCCCTGGCTGGTTGTCAGGCCGTGCCTGGAGAGGGCCCCCTGGCGTCTGCAATCAACAAGGAGGCGGGGCAGTCCCCGGCCGAAGTTGGTCGCCTCAATGCGGCTGTTTTCGATATCATGGATGTCGACGCACGTTCGGCGCGTCTCGTTTCCGACTATGCTTCCACAGCATTCAAGCGTCGATTCGGCATGGGCGGCGGCGGCCCTGGCCGCGCCGTGATCGGTGTCGGCGACGAGCTCAAGGTGACGATTTTCGAAGCCGGTTCCGATGGCTTGTTTTCCACCAGCGAACAGAAGCAGACGCCGATCGGCGTAGTCGTTCAGCCGGATGGAACGGCCGCAATCCCTTACGTCGGAACCGTCCGATTCGCAGGTAAAACGCTTGAAGAGGCGCGACAGGGTATTCTCACCGCTTTGAGGAGCAAGGCTGTCGAACCGGATGTCATCGTCACCAGTATGAGTACGCCGTCCCGCTCGGTAAGCGTCTCTGGTGCTGTTGGGAAGTCTGCAGAAATTCCGCTCAATCTAACCGGTGAGCAGATCACAGATGTCATTGCCAAGGCGGGTGGCCCCCAGGCACAAGCTTACGAAAGCTATGTCACGCTTGTCCGCAACAAGCGTACCGGCACCGCTCTGTTGAAGTCGATCATCGAAAACCCGAGCGAAAACATCTACGTTCAACCGGGCGACCAGATCTTCGTATCGCGCGATCCGCGCACCTTCACCATTCTCGGTTCGGTAAACGCAAACAATCGTATCGAGTTTGGTGCAAATGACCTCAATCTGCTTGAGGCTGTTGCGCTTGGCCGCGGAGGTAATGATAACTCCGCCGATCCCGCTGGCTACTTCTTGTTCCGTTACGAAGATCCGGAAATCGTCCTTGGTTTGATGGGACAGCAACGGTTCGACCAGATGGTGCGCAAGGGCATGCAGCCGGACAAGGAAGGCCGTTATCCGATCGTCTATCGATTTGACATGACGCGCGGCGACAGCCTGCTTGTCGGTCAGACTTTCCCAGTGAAGAGCCGCGACGTGATTTACGCCTCGCGCCATCCGTCGGTCGATATCTCGAAGTTCCTGCGCGTGGTAGGGGCGCCAGTCGGCATCGCGTCCCAGGGTGCCGGCATAGCCAGGAACCTCAATTACTGATCGTTATAATTGATCGGTATATTGCTTTGTCGCGCCGTGATTGTGCCTGTTGAAAACTTCTGACAGGCACCCTGCGGCGCTTTTCTCGTGACAACTGGGTCCAACTATGTTGTTAAAGTTTATTAAGAGTGGCCTAATCCGCCTACGCCATTAATGCTGTAAGCAGCACCGAGTGACGATGACGATAGAAGTAATTGGCAGAGCCTGTGTAGCCCCAGGCGCAAACTCTATTCAGGAACTTCAGCAAGTCCTCAGAAAAGGGCGCTGTACCGTCACGCAAATTCCCTCGGACCGATGGGATCTGGCGCGGTTCTGGCACCCCGTTCAGGGCACGCCTGGCAAGACCTATACTTACGCCGCGGGCGTGATCGACTCCGTCTATGATTTCGACCCGGCTGTCTTCGGTCTTTCACAGCGAGAGGCCATGCAGATGGACCCGCAGCAGCGCGTGCTGCTGCGTCTGGTTTGGAGAGCACTGGAAGATGCCAATCTTCCAGCCAGCGCACTCGCCAACGAAAAGGTTGGCGTCTATATCGGCGCGTCCAGCCTCGAATCGGGCAATCTCTCTGCAGAAGATCCGGCCTCCGGCAGCCCGTATTTCATGACCGGCAATACGCTGTCGATCGTCTCTAACCGTGTCTCCCACGTCTTTGGCCTCAACGGGCCGAGCATGACGATCGATACGGCCTGTTCGTCCTCGCTGGTCGCTCTCGACCAGGCGGCCCGCGCGCTTGAGCGTGGCGATATCGATACGGCAATCGTCGGTGGCGTGAACATCCTGATCTATCCACTCTCCTTCGTCGGCTTTGCGCAGGCGCGCATGCTGTCGCCGGAAGGTCTTTGCCGCGCCTATGACACCAATGGCCATGGCTATGTGCGCGCCGAAGGCGGCGCCGCAATCGTGCTTCGCCGCAGCGATCGGGCAAAGCAGCAAAAAGACCGGAGCTACGCGCGCATTCATGCGACAGGCGTGAACTCCTCTGGTCGCACGAACGGCATCAGCCTGCCGTCGCGTGAGGCGCAGGCCGATCTGCTGCGTTCAATCTATAAAGGCAACAACATCGACGTGAACCGCGTCGCCTTCATCGAAGGACACGGTACCGGCACGCGCGTAGGCGATCCGGCTGAAGTCTGGGCGATCGGCAGTGTCATCGCCCAAAACCGTCGCGCGCCGCTGCCTATCGGCTCGATCAAGTCGAATATCGGTCATACCGAACCGGTCTCAGGCCTCTTTGGCCTGCTGAAGGCGATGATCTCGCTCGAGAACGACTATCTTCCGGCGACCCTGCATATCGAAAAGACCAACGAGGACATCGATTTCGACGCGCTCAATGTGCGGGTGAATACCTCAGCGCTGAAGCTTCTCCCCGCCAAGGGAGCACGGCTTGCCGGCGTTAATTCGTTCGGCTTCGGCGGCACCAATGCGCATGTCGTTATCGGTGATCCCGAGCCTTCAAATGAGGCCGATGCGGCTGCCAAGGGCGACAACGTGCTCTTTCTGGCCAGCGCCCACAGCGCGACGGCGCTCCAGACCCTGCTCGAGGACTACCGGAAGCGGCTGTCGACGGCAGAACCCGCGGCAGCCCGTCGTATCGTTGCTGCGACGACGACCAACAGGGACGCGCTTAAACATCGGTTTGCCGTCGACGCTCGCAGCGAAGAGACAGTCCTGCAAGCCATCGAAGCTCATCTGGAAGGTGAGGCATCCGATGGCGAGCGCGGTGAAGCGCCTTCCCATGTCGGCAAGCTCGCCTTCGTATTTTCCGGCAATGGCGCGCAATGGGCCGGGATGGGCGTCGACGCCTATCGCGAAAACAGCCATTTCCGCCAGTATTTCCAGTCCTTCAGCGCGCTGTTCGAATATCATCTCGGCGAGAAGCTGACGGACCTCATCGTCGCAGACGACATCAACGCGCGGCTCGCCGACGCGACCATCGCCCAGCCGCTGCTGTTTGCGGTCCAAGCGGCGCTGTCCGACTGCCTTGCCGCCCACGGCATACGCCCGGATGTCGTGTTTGGTCATTCCGTCGGTGAAATCGCCGCCGCCTATGCATCAAAGGCGCTGACTGCCGCTGAATCGGTCGCAATCGTTGCCAAGCGCTCGCGTTCGCAGCATCTCTTTGCCGGCCAGGGCAAGATGGCAGCCGTCGTGATGGGCGAAGAAGCCGCCGCCGCCTTTGCCAAAGCCCATGGTCTTCACGGCATCTGCGTTGCTGCGATCAACGCTCCGAACTCGGTTACTATTTCTGGACCGGTCGAAGAAATTCAGGCTTTCCGCGATGCTGCCCGTAAGGTCCAGGTCGTCGCCCACATTCTTGACATCAACTATCCGTTCCACCATCCGATCATCGATAGCGCGCGCGCCGGCTTCCTGGCCGACCTGCCGGCCATCGAGCCGCAGAGTGCTGCCTGTACTTTCGTATCCACCGTGACCGGCGGCATCTACGACGGGCGCGGCCTCGATGCCGATTACTGGTGGCGCAATGTCCGGGAGCCGGTGCTGTTCCGCTCGGCGGCCGAGACGGCGCTCGACCTCGGCTGCAATCTGTTCATAGAGATTTCGCCGCGCACGATCCTGTCCAACTACGTCTCCGAAATCGCTAAAAGCAACGCGCAGCCAGCGACTGTCATCGGCACGCTGCAGCGGGAAGCCTCGATGGAAGGCCGCGATCCGGTCGCGCGCTCCTTTGCCCGTGCGGTTGCCCATGGCGCCGTACCCGCCCCGTCCCGCCACAGCGGCAAGCGCAATGCGCTGGCAGATCTGCCGCCGCTGCCTTTCGAGCCTGTCTCGCTCAAGATGCCGGGAACGACGGACGAGATCGACGTCTTCGGCCGCGACCTGAAGAACCAGTATACGCTGCTCGGCTGGCGCAGCGACCCGAATGGTTCTCACTGGAAGAACCATGTCGACGCTTTGCTTTTCCCTGACCTTGCCGAACATGTGGTCGATGGCCGTGCCATCCTGCCGGGAAGTGGCTTCCTCGATATCGCGGTAACGGCGGCCCAGGCGCATTTCGGTAGCGATGACATCGAAATCTCCAACATGGAGATCGTTCGTCCGCTGGAACTGCGTCCCGATCGGATGCTCGAGCTTTCGACGATCCTGTCGCCGGAGACAGGCAATATCGAGATCCGCTCGCGTGAGCGTCTGAGCAGCGACGACTGGACGATTCATGCTGTCGGCCGTTGTCGGCGTCCGGTGGATGACGAGACCCCTCGTTTCGAGAGCGTGGCGCGCTCGGGAGACAGTTCCGCTCTTTCGTCGGCGGAAGTCTACGAGACGGCCGAGCGCTTCGGCCTGCAATACGGTCCGCGCTTCCAGCTCCTTTCGAAAGCTGTTTCCTTTGGCAACAATATCGTTGACGTGGATCTGAAGCAGGCTGCCGATCCGGCCCATCCCTATGTCCGTTACAATCTCAACCCGTTCTCGGTGGATGCCGTCTTCCATGGGCTTGTCGCGCTCTTTGATCGCCTGTCCGGGAGCGATGCAGGCTCGCCCTACATTCCGGTCCGTTTCGGCTCTGTCCGCGTAACGGGCAAGGGCGAGACGATCGCAAAGGCCACGATCGAGATCGAGCGCTTCAGCAGCTTCTCGATCAAGGTCAATTTCCGCCTGTTCAACAGTGCGGGTGAGCAGATCGCTTCTCTAGCCGATTGTCGCTTCCGCCGCACCTCGCTGCGCCGCCATCACACGCTGGATTCCGTCGCCTTCCACTTCGAGGCCGTTCCAAGCGCGATCATGCCAAGCTCGATCACGGTTGGCCGGTCGGTCGTGGAGATCACGCTGCCGGCTTTGGCCGAAGGCGTATCGGTGACTGCCAAGGACAATGCATCCTTGATGATCGATGCTGCGATTTATCGTGCCTGTCACGAGTTTGCGCTGTCGCTCGCCGATCGAGACGGCAATGTCCTGTCGGCAACATTGCCGGGTGACAAGGAGCTTCGCAGTTTCTTGACCTCCTGCCTCTTCACGCTGGAGGATGCCGGGGTCGCGGCACCGTTCGACGCGGGCTGGAAGGTTCCGCGGGAATTTGCTTTCCCGCAGGTCGACGAGTTGATCCAGGAGATTTACCGGGAAAATTCCGCTCGCGTTGCCGAGGCGGTTCTGGCCAACGACGTTTATCGCGACATGCTGGAGCGGCTGTCTCTCGTCAACCTGCATGGCGACGGTGAAACTGCGGTGCCGCGCAATGTCAGCGAAGCCACGTTGGATCATGTCCTCGTTCACTCGCCGCTTGGGCGCAGCAGGGCAGAAAGCGCCGTCGATCTGGCCGAACGCTTTTGCAAGGCGAACCCTTCCTGGACGCGCTTCATCGTCGAGCTCGGTTCCACCAGCGAGTCGATCAGCACACGCCTTGCCCACATGGCGGCTACCATCGGCGCAAGCCTCGTCATCGTCGAGCCGCGCGAAAACGCGCGACGTATGCTGGAACTGGCTTTCGAGCAGAACGTCCATGTATCCGTGATCGAGCCCAAGCTCCTTGGCAGTCTCTCGCAGGTCGATCTCATCGTCGCAGGCGGGCTGTATAGTCAGACGCTGCTTGCCGGTGACGACGATATGCGTCAGGCCGTCCGTGCTCTTGCCTCCAAGGGAACGGCGATCGTGTTCGCCGATCGCGCCCCCTCCGCATTCAACGACTTTGCCTTCGGACTGTCGGATGACTGGTTCGCGGCAAGCCAGTCCGCGGATTTCCCGGTTGGTCAGCTCGGCACGCCGGCGCAGATCGAGAGCCTGCTTTCGGATCTCGGCTTCGCCTCGCCGTCGATCGAGGAAGTACAGACACAGCAGGGCGCACTCATCCTGGCCTCGGCCCAATCAACGGCATCGACTGAAAAAGCTTTGGCCGGCACGCGCGGCCATATGGTCGTGGTCGCCGAACCGTCCGCAGAGAAGTCGATCGCCCCATCCTTCGCCAATGCGACGCTCGTAACTGCAGACGCGGTGCTGGAACAGGCATTCGAGGCGAACGGGGAAGGGGTCATCTGCGTCGCCTACCTTGCGGATCGCGGTGCCCATGAGAGCGTGTCGGCGCTTCAGGTGGCTCGCTTGTCCCGCTTCAAGCATCTCGCCGAAACGCTGACGCGCCAGTCCGTTGGGCTTTCGAGCCGCCCGAGGATTGTGATCGTCGCGCCCGGCGGCTCGCCACTTGCTGGCCTGAAAAGCGACGAAGGCAATGCAGGCCTCTGGACCTTCGCTCGCGTCCTCCAGAACGAATATGACGCCGTCGATATCCATCTCGTCGACGTAGAAGACACGGCGGCTGCAGCGCTCGTCGATCGCATAGCCACCGTTCGTGGCGGCAACCGCGAATGGCTGGCAACCGCCGAAGGGCTTGCCGAAATTCGTGCGGCTTCCGGTCCTTTCGCCGGAACGGATACGACGACCGTCGATTTCGAGGCCGCCACCATCCGTCAGCTGGTCAGCGGCCGCGTCGACAGCATCATCTGGGAAACCTGCCAGACGGCTGAGCCTGCCGGTGACGAGGTCATTATCGCGGTTGAGGCTGCAGGCCTCAATTTCCGTGACGTTATGTGGTCCATGGGTCTTCTGCCGGAAGAAGCGCTGGAAGACGGTTTTGCTGGCGCGACGATCGGCATGGAAATGTCGGGTCGCGTCGAACGTGTCGGTTCCGCCGTCACCGATCTTGTGCCGGGTGATCGCGTCATGGGCATCGGCCCGGCGGCGTTCTCGACCCATGTCCGCGTCCGCCGCGATGGCGTGACGAAGTTCCCCGACAGGCTGGATTTTGCCGCTGCCGCAACCGTACCGGTAGCCTTCCTCACCGCCTATTACGCGATGGTCCAGCTCGGCCATATTGAGCCGGGCGAGACGATCCTCATCCACGGCGCAGCCGGCGGCGTCGGCCTTGCCGCGCTTCAGATCGCCAAGCTGAAGGGCGCGACCGTGATCGCTACGGCCGGCACCGTCGAGAAGCGCCGCTTCCTCGAAACGGTCGGCGCTGACCACATCTTCGATTCCCGTTCGCTTGATTTCGTCTCTCGCGTCCGTGCGGTGACGAATGGCGAAGGTGTCGATCTGGTACTCAACTCGCTCTTCTCCGAGGCGATGGAGCGAAGCCTGGAACTGGTAAAACCCTTCGGCCGCTTCCTCGAACTGGGCAAGCGCGACTACTATTCCGACCGCAAGATCGGCCTGCGCCCGTTCCGCCGCAATATCAGCTATTTCGGCATCGATGCCGACCAGTTGCTTGTCAACCTGCCGGCCGTGACGAAGAAGATTTTCACGGAGATCGGCGACCTGTTCCAGAAGGGTGACCTTTCGCCTCTGCCTTATCGCGCCTTCGGCTTTGACGAGATCGGCAGCGCCTTCCGCCTGATGCAGAATGCCGGCCAGATCGGCAAGATCGTCATCCAGCCGCCAGTGCGCGGCAAGGATCGCGTTGTCGTGGCAACTGATCGCGCCGTCCGTTTCGACGGCGAGGGCACATTCCTCGTCGCCGGTGGTATCGGCGGCTTCGGCCTCGTTGCCGCAGACTGGCTGGTTTCCAGGGGCGCGCGGCGCATCGCACTCTGCTCGCGTCGCGGTATTGCCGACGAGGCGACGATCCGGGCTCTGGAAAAGTGGGCGCGCCTCGGTGTCGCCGCCACGCTGCATGCCTGCGACATCACCGACGAAAAATCGCTCTCGGGCCTTCTCACCGAACTGCGCGGCGCAGCACCCATCAAGGGCGTCATCCACGCAGCCATGGTGCTCGACGATGCGCTGCTGACCAACCTGACCGATGAACGCAACCGTCCGGTCGTCGACGTCAAGGTTCGCGGTGCCGAACTTCTCGACAAGCTGACCCGCGGCGACGATCTCGAGCTCTTCCTGCTCTTTTCCTCGGCAACGACGATGCTGGGCAATCCGGGGCAGGCCAACTACGTCATTGCCAACGGCTATCTCGAAGGTCTTGCCCGCGCCCGCCGCGCAGCCGGCCTCTCGGCACTTGCCGTCGGCTTCGGCGCGATCGCCGATACCGGCTTCCTGGCGCGCAATGCCGAGATCAACGAACTCCTGTCCAAGCGCATCGGCAAGACGGCGTTGAAGGCGCGCGACGCGCTGGAGCAGGTCGAGAACTACATGGCGGCCGACACGGGCTCCATCGACGCTGCGGCGGTGATGATCGCCGAAGTCGACTGGAGTGCGGTCCGCATGCTGCCGATCGCGACGTCTTCCCTGTTCGAGACGGCGATGCGCGCGGCCGGAAGCCAGCAGGCTGCAGCCGATGGCGACCGGATCGACCTGGAAGAGCTCATCCGCGGCAAGTCGGTCGACGAAGCCCAGGTTCTGTTGCATCAGATCGTTGCTGCGGAAATCGCCACCATCCTGCGTGTTACCGAAGACAGCATCACGCCGGAAAAGATCCTCAAGGATGTCGGCCTCGACAGTCTGATGGCGATGGAGCTCGGCATGAGCTTCCAGCAGAAGACCGGATTTGATATTCCTCTGAGCGGCGTTGGCGAAGACACGACCGTCAGCGATGTTGTCACCCGTCTGCGCGAAAGGGTTTCCAAGCGCAATGATGAAGACGACTCTGGTCCGCAGGACGCCGTCCTGGATCGCCTGGTGAAGAGCCATTCGACACAGCAGAAAGCAGCCGCACAGTGACTGACAAAAACAAGCGAGGAACCACGGCGTCTTCCGGCGGAGACGCCAAGAAGGGGTTTCTCGAACAGATGCGGCAGACGAACGAGACATCCGGGCGCAATCGCGAAGCGCGGTTGAACCGCCAGCCGCAGGCAGCTGTCCGCCAGGCATTGAAGTTCGATCAGCTGCCGGAATATCAGCGCGTACAGACGCAGCGGAAGATCGGCGAGATGATCGGTGTGGGCAATCCCTTCTATCGTTCCCATGATGCCGCGGCCGGCGCCACGACCGTGATGGGTGGCGAGGTCTTCGCCAATTTCGCGTCCTATGACTATCTTGGCACGAACACCGACCCGCTGGTGACGAGCCGCGCGAAGGAAGCGATCGACCGTTACGGCATCTCTGCTTCCGCCAGCCGCGTCGTCGCCGGTGAAAGACCCGTCCACACGGAGTTGGAAGCGGCACTGGCCGAGGTCTATGGCGTCGAGGCTGCCGTCTGCTTCGTCAGCGGCTATCTGACCAATGTCGCGGCGATCAGCTGTCTTGTCGGTTCGCAGGACCTCGTCATACATGACGAGTTCATCCACAACAGCGCGCTTGCCGGTATCAAGCAGTCCGGGGCGACCCGAAGGCTCTTCCGTCATAACGACGTTGAGAACCTCGAAACTGTCCTAAAGACGCTCTCCTCCGATTTCCGCCGCGTGCTGGTGATTGTCGAAGGCGTCTATTCAATGGACGGCGATATCGCCGACCTGCCGAAACTTCTCGAGCTTCGCAACCGCTACGGTTTCTGGCTGATGGTCGACGAGGCTCATGCGCTCGGCGTTCTCGGCAAGACGGGCAGGGGTACCTTCGAACACTATGGTCTCGATCCGAGAGAGGTTGATCTGTGGATGGGCACCCTGTCCAAGACCACGTCCAGCTGCGGCGGTTACATCGCCGGCTCGCAGGCATTGGCGGATATCCTGAAGGCGGAGGCCGGCGGCTTCGTTTACAGCGTCGGTCTGGCGCCGGTGCTGGCGATGGCGGCAAAGGCGGGTCTCGAAATCCTGCGCAGCGAGCCGAAGCGGACCGAACGTTTGCATCGCAACGGTGCACTGTTCCTGGAATTTGCCCAGAAGGCCGGGCTCGATACGGGCTTGAGCGTCGGCTTCTCGGTCGTGCCGGTCTTGGTCGGCGATTCCCTTCGTGCCGTGCAGCTCTCTAACGAACTGCTCGAGGACGGCGTTAATGCACTGCCGATCATCCACCCGGCCGTTCCTGAAGGCATGGCGCGCCTGCGCTTCTTCATCACCTGCAATCACACCGAGGAGCAGATCCGCCATGCGGTGGACGCCACGGCACGCAGGCTGGCGGCCCTTAAGGAACGGAATTTCGGCCTGGCATCGCTCGACATGGAAAAGATGATGCAGCTTTCTCCGCTGCTCCAGACACCCAACAATTAGGGTGAGGGGCGGCGCCATGCATGTCGTCGTGACGGGGGGATCGAGCGGCATCGGCCTTGAGGTCGCAAAGATCTACGCGGCGAAAGGTGTGTCCGTTTCGATCGTCGCCCGCAATCCGGAAAAACTACAATCCGCGCATGAACGGATTGAAAAGGCTGCGGCGACCGGCGCCACAGTTTATTCGGCTGCGGCTGATGTGGCCGATGCGACAGCGCTTTCCGCTGCGATCTCTGCCTGTGAAGCCGCCCAGGGGCCATGCGATACCCTCGTCGTATCGGCGGGTATTGTTGATCCGGCATGGTTCTACGAGCAGAGCGATGAAGCCTTCCGGGCCATGTGGGAGACGAACTTCCATGGTGCGGTCAATGCCGTAAGGACGGTTTATCAGGGCATGCGGAAGCGGCGGGAGGGGCGCATCATGATTGTCTCCTCCGCGGCCGCTCTTATCGGCATTCCCGCCTATGCGGGCTATTGCGGGTCGAAGTCCGCGCTTGTTGGCTTCGTCGATGCGTTGCGGCTTGAGGCGATGCCGGATGGGATATCCGTCGGAATATGCTTTCCCCCCGATACCGACACGCCGCAACTTGCCTGGGAGATTCACTGTCGCCCGCGCGAAGCGCAAATGCTAATGGGTAAGGTAAAGGCGCGCCCCGCTGATAGCATTGCAGCAGATATCGTGAACGGCATTACCAAGCGCAGGGCGCGGGTCTATTTCAGCCTGTCGATCGCAGCACTTTCGATCTTTGGACCGGCTATCAAGCCGCTGGTCGAGGTATGGTATCGGTTTCGAACGCGCCGGCCAGGCGGCTTGCTTTAGCAGACATCGCGTCACGCGCGGATCTCTGGTGTAGACGCGCCAGTCGCTGCATGCTGACCACACCGCAATGACCACTCACGATGCGACCAGCGGAGAGAGAGTTGATGGCCAAATTTTATTTTGATCTTGCCGTGGATGGGAACATGGTGCGCGATTTTACAGGTATAGACCTGTCTTTGGATCAAATTCCAAAATATGCCCAACAACTCATGATGGAGACACTTTTGATGGAAGGTCCAGGTACAGGCATATTCAGCCTCGAATTATCCGTCCGGAGCCAACCCGGCAAACGCGTATTCTCGGCAAGCTTGAAATATGACGGGCAGCGCGGCGGTTAAATCCCGTTTTCAGTCGCGGTGGCAGGACGCGGCCGGCGCTCTGGGGCCGATGAGATCATGAAATCTGTCTCGTTCCCGGATCGGAAGGTCAGCTACTCATCGCTTGTGGTGAACCACTCAGGCTTGATCAGCATGGCGACGACGATGACCGGGAGAAAGACAATGGCGATCAACCATTGCTGCGCGAGCTTTGCCCATGATTGCGACCCGTCGATATCGGCGCGTCGACCTCTTTTCGGACCGCCTGCAGCGGAGCCACCCGTTTCCATCAGCATGCTTGATCCCTTTTTTCTTGTGCGTCCTGTGGGCGACGGCCACAACACCGGAGAACGATGAGGCACAGCGGCGCGTCGTTGTCCGGCTAAATCCAGTCCCCGATCTTCTCCTCATCGGGGAGGGCGTCGTCGATAAACCCGATAATTTCAAAAAGGATGATTACCGCGCCAACGGTCATCAAACCCAGCACCAATCGTCCTGGCGCGAGGATGAAACGGGCCACGTGATGAAGTAACCCATCCGAGTGACTGTCAGGCCTGGTCAACATCTTGAACCTCGCAACGAGAGAGCTTTGATAGGACGGACGTGACGGAAATCTCACCTCTAGGTTGAGATCTCGGCGGTATCAGCGGGTAATTCAAGTACAAGCATCTGTGGCGTCAAAATCGTTGGCTATGCGTGAATTTAGTCGATTGGCCACACAGCACGCGCATCTAAAACTAGAGATAAACCCAGTATATGCCCCGTGTCACCAACTATAAAGATGCAGACATCGTGTGAGTAATAGACCTTTGGGCTGTGATGCAAAGGTGGCTGTTTTTTCGGCGGGGGAAACCTTGGTCGCCTGAAAGATTAGGATCCGCTTATAAGCGGTTCTGTAAGGTCTAACAACGACTTGTTTACGGCTAACACGTAATAAGATTTTGCTGATGGAGCATCTTTGCATGTCGAAAATGAAGTCGAGCATACGGACCATTCGTCCATAAAAAGCCATCCTACGAGGGTGGAGGCGCCGGTACTACTCTTGTGCCTTATCCTTCTGCGTTTCGATCGACTAACCAGGGCTCGCTGCGAACACGTAACAGCACTTCCAGTCGGTTGGCAGCGTTGAATTTAGCCAATAGTGAGGACACCTGGTGTTCGACCGTCCTGAGCGACCGCGATAGCGCCCGGGCAATCTCTTTGTTGCTTAGCCCTTCAACAAGAGAACCGAGCACAATCTGTTCTGATTGGGTCAAGCCAAGTGGATGCTGACGGGATGACGAATAGGGGCCACGACGCTTCTTCGGCATCACGTCTTCCAGACCTAGGCGCATGCCAAGCCTTCGGGCGAAACTGGCTGTTCCCTGCGCTTCCAGATCATCCAGAAGTTTCACAGCGCGGGGGAGGGCTTGGCGAACATCTTCAGCTCTCGCCTGAAGCAGGCAAAGCGCCGCTTCGTAGGGCTGATCCAGTGCCAACCATAGGTCCGCCGCCCGCTCGATGTCTCCGGCGAGCTCGGCGGCACGGGGCGCCGCAATTTCCGCTGTCGATATCGGGGATGCCGCAAGCGAAAAACGATGCTGCCAGACAAGGACTTCCCCGAGATCCCACATGTTCATCGTCTCAGAGCCGAGCAGCAGAAGTTCTGCCACATGCGTCTTGGCGGCGTCGCTATCGTCTGAGAGCCAAGCTGCTTCAAGCAACGCTAATCTGACCGGGATGATCCTTTGTGGCTCGCCCGTGTAAAGCCCCTCGGCCAGCGCCCGCTGCAAAAGCTCGAGCGCCTTTTCCCTTTGCCCGAGCCGCAGCTTGACACGAGCGAGAACGGAAAGCGCAGGCAAATGCATAACGCGAGGAAAGCCGTCCATTGTAACGACACCTTCAGCAATCGTTTCAGCCTCGTGCAGACGCCCCTGTTCCATCCGAAGTTGCGCGTGCCGACCCAGGAGATAGTGGGCCGCACCATCGAGATCGAACTGAACACACAGGGCAGTGCCCTCCACAATCAGCTTTTCGGCTTTGGCAAAATCTCTCAAGAGCATGCAGCATTCGGAAAAATTGGTATAGGCGCGCGACGCGTGATCGTGAAAGCCGTGCAGGAGCGACAGAGATAGACTTTCCTCGAGCAATCGCGCCCCTTCGGTCATTCCGAGCATCATAAGCGATGTCCCAACATTGTTGAGCGAGTGTATTCGTGTCTCAACCTGGTCCAATCGTTCAGACAGCTCGATCGCCTGCCTGCCCATTCAATCGATTCCTCGAACCTGTCCTGCAGCATCAACAGCTGCGAGCGCGTGCTGTAGGCGAGCGCGAGCTCACCACTGACTGGGTGGGCCTCAAGCTCGACTATGGCCTTCTCCGTGCGGTCGACCGCTTGATGCGTTTCTCCCCGACGCCAATGAAGCCGGGCCAGACGGCATAGGTTGAGGCCGACCTTGTAGATATTGTCCTGCGAGCGCCAGAGAGAGATCGCTGTTTCATAGGCCTCCATCGTCTGGTCGCTTGACGTTGTCCCCGCCAGAAACGTCTCATGTGCCCAGTCCTCGTAGATCTGCGCGGCAGTCGGCAAGGGAGCAAGCGCAACATGTTCAAGGGCCGCGGTCAGATGCGTTGCCGCCTGCTGGTGAGCTCCAAGCTTGGCTGCCCGGGCGGCCGCCTTCGGCGCCAGTTCCAGAACGTGCACGGGATTCCCCGACAAGCCGGCGTGATGGAGGCGCTGAGCTAAAATGGAAGGATCGCTGTCGCCACCAGGCAAGGATGCCAAAATACTCTCCATTCTCGCATGCAGATTGCGCCTTGCGACCGGCGACAATCTCTCAATCGTCGCCTGCCGCGCGAGCTCGTGGCGGAACACGAGGGATCCTTTTTCGTCCCAGCGCAAAAAGCCCCGCTCGATACACTGGTCGGCAACATATTCCGCCTCATCGCCGATCAGGTGCGGGATCATCGAAGACGCGATGCCACTCGGCAGAACGCTGATCGCATCGAGAAACTCGCGCAATCCTGCCGGCAAACGCGAGAGGCGAGCCCATACCGCATCGCGGACAGAAATTGGCAGATGCCCATCAGCCCGACTTTGATCTGCAAGAAGCTCCATGACAAAGAATGGGTTGCCCCCGGTGGCGCGGTGCAGGTTTCCTCCACGCACCGCATCGCCCGCAAGCTCTGTGACGGCAGCAAGCGACAGCGGCTCCATCGAAAGCCGCGTCATAGCTGCGGCCGGAAGATCACCGAGAACCTGCGTCATGGGGTGATCTCGGCCGATATCGACATCGCGCACAGTCAAAACAATCATTGCTTTGAGAAGAGAGACACGACGCCCCAGAAAACGAATGAGGTCGAAGGTCGCACGATCTGCCCAGTGCAGATCTTCGAATACGAGGATCATTGTTTTCGGTGACGTGACAATCGTACTGAGCAATTCGGAAAAGATGAGATCCGGCGCCTCTGCTCGCCGCAAGAGGCTGCTCAGCTCGGGGGAAATCGTGATCGCCATGTCCTGCAGCGGGCCGAGGGGCCGGGGCGTCGTAAACGGGTCGTTCCAACCCCAATGGACTATGTAATCGCTTTCCACCAATTCGGAGAATTGCTGAAGAAGAGCGGTCTTTCCAATCCCCGCGTCGCCCTCCAAAACGACGATGCGCCCTCGGCCCAAGGCAGCATCCTTCAACGTCGAAAGCAGCTTCTCCGTAACGGCTTCTCTTTCCAGCAGCATCGGGGGTCCCATGCGCAAGGTGATCGTCAGTCAAATCAGTGAAGCATTATGGCTTTTGCGGCCGTGCCAGTGGCTGTGCTTCAAGAATTATGGATCAATACGAGAGCGCTAAGATAGCAACTTATAATTATTGAGCAATTCCCATCTCTACACAGGTCTGTCTTTGCTGCGACGGGTCCGGGTCGGCCACAGATCAACGGATCTTGCAGACAAAGGGCGCTCAGACCGCAGGAACGAGAGAAGGCAGCTCAGGGAAGACGGCCAGCCGCACGCCCATCCCAATCAGAACTACGCCGCCTATGATATTGAGCATTCGCAGCGCCAGTGGCGGCAATCTGCCGCGCAAAGCATGGGCGGAGCCGCTGACGATTGCATACCACGTGATGCTGCCCAACACGACACCAGCAACTGTTGCCACGAACTCGGTGACGCCAGCTCGCCCAATCATCGAGCCCGAAGATGCAATAGCGAGATAGGAAACGACAGTGACCGGATTGGACAAAGCAGTCATCAGCCCAGCGCCATAGTCGGCAAGAAAACCCGGCACGGCGACGCTCCCCTTGGTCGTGGTGACGAGTTTGAGGAGAAGTTTGCATCCGATCGCTATCAGGGCTGCGCCAGAGAAGACTTGGATCAACGGCTGCCAGCCCGTGAGCACGCTCGCCATCGTGCCCGTCGCGATCAATGCTAGGCTTGCAAACAGGCCGTGAGCGGTCGAAGCCCCGGCACCACAAACAAGCCCGCGACGGGCGCCTGCGACGATACTTCGTTGCATGCACATGAAAGAAACTGGGCCGAAGGGAAGGGCAATAGAGAAGGCAAGGAAAGCACTTGCAAAAATAATCGACATCGCCGCTCGGACCTCCGCTTTGTCGTGCAATCGATTTCTGCTCGAGCGAAGCCGGTATTATTCCAGCATGGATCGTTGACCCCATGCGGGTCATTTTTTGTCCAACCGCTTGCTCCTTTCCTATGCGTCAGAGATCCGAGGAGCATCGGCGGAACTACCCAAATTTAAGGGATCGTTCCCCCAAATTTTGTCGAGTTATAACGGCTGAAAGAAGCGTGTCTTGCGGTGCGTGCTGCGTCGAACGATCGAACCCTGCGCTCGTCAGACGTGATCCGCGCTCACGCAATCAAGGATTTTGCAGCCGGTATGAGCGACTGCAGAGATGGCGCCCTGTAGCGATCAAACTGCAACCCGTTCCAGCCACGGGGGGCACAGTATTCTCGAACGGCGTAACACCGAACAGGGCAGGGCTCAACGAACGATCGGAGCGGGTCGCCCAGCACGCCGCCAAGCACCACGACTGGCAGAAGTTGAGTTGGATAATAGAGCGGACACCCATTTGCGCACTCGCTTTTACAGTCATTCCGCATATCCTCCAGCGACTGGAGATTCGCATGACGCAGGAACGACGCCGGGCAGTGTTCGAGACGATCTTGAAAAAGACCGAAGAACGCGGTGACAAGTTCGAGGACGACCCCGGTTTCCGGGCATCTGTCGAAGAATGGATCACGGGAACGATCGAGATCTCGGACCTTTGGGAGCGCTATCGCGCGCTTTGCAGAATGCGGCAAAGCGCCAAGGCCGTGATCAGGTCCAAGCTGAAATAACGGGACCAGGTTAGGAGAACCGTTCTCCTGTCTGGTCCGGTTAAATTTCGCAGCTGTAGCACTAGCCGCAGCACGTGAAGATGGTACTAGCGCTGCGACGTTTGAGCTTCGCGGAAAGCCGAAGCTTTACTCGAGGTCGAGCGCCTGCTTCAGTTCGTCAATGCGTTTTGACGCGTCCGCCTTTGTCAGATCCTCGGCGTAAACATCGGGCTGATGTGCTTGCTCTGACAGAGTTTTGAGATAGGACCGCTGCGCGCCCGTCATTGGCTCATCCCCGCTGACCCAATCGTCCGGGTTTTTCTGCGTGTTAGAAGAGGCATCAGCTTTTGGGTTGTGACTCATAACGATCTCCTGAATTTGTTCTCTAAACGTTCACGTAGCGGGTTGGTTCCGGCTCGCGCTCGGTCGCCCACGGAACCATGCGACTGTCCCTTCGTTGTGCTGGCAGCTGCAAGCAGGAGAACCCCATTGCAAATCGTCGCTACCGCCGCTTGGTCGATTCCAAAAACGGTTGCTAACCGGTTTGCTACGGAGGGAAGCAGCTTAACGCGGTATGCATCGGTGTTCGGTCGTGTTGAAGTCAATTCGACCTTTTACCGTCGGCACAGGACGTCAACTTTCGCGCGGTGGGCGGAATCGGTGCCGGACAGCTTTCGCTTCTCGTTAAAATTTCCCAAAGAGATTACCCACACCCGTTTGATGAAGGACATAGCTCAGCCTTTGGAGACCTTTCTTTCGGATATATCAGCGCTTGGAAATAAACGAGGGCCACTGGTCTGCCAGCTGCCGCCATCATTGGTGTTTGATTTAAAAGTGTTCGATACCGCGTTCCATGTGATCCGGAGCATGGATGACGGACCAATAGCCATCGAGCCAAGGCACAAGAGCTGGAGATGTAACGAGGCCCTGGACCTGATGGAGAGCTATTCGATAGACCGGGCTTACGCCGATCCTGTGCTGGTGTGGCAGCCTGAAGATTTCGCTGATGCGCCACGATACATGCGTTTGCACGGCAAGCCTAGGATCTACTATTCGAGCTACACCGAACGGGACATCAAGTCATTCCTGAGCCTTTTGGCGCCGGGCGGCTGGTGCGTTTTCGATAACACCGCCTCTGGAGCAGCGACCGAAAACGCTCTTACGATGCTGGGTCCACATCGAAAGCCATAGCGGACAGCTTTCGAGTGTCCAAGTTAGCTTTAAGGGAAGAGGCGGCCAAATCGGCGAACGTGAGTTGCCGGGAGTATCGGGATAAATGAGACGCGAAGGAACCGTACACTGCTGAGCGAGTTACGGCGAGATGAACCAGACCATCACCGATATCGAAACGATCGCCGCGGAAGCCAAGCTCGCATCTGGCTTGGTCTACGTCCCCGGACTAGAGACCGGCATCACACGGAAGATGGGCGCCAAAGGGTTTCTGTATTATCGGCCGGATGGGCGGCGGATTACGGAAGCGGCCGAGATCTCGCGGCTGAACGCCTTGGCGATACCACCTGCTTACACCGATGTTGTCATCTCAACGAACCCCTTCTCTCATCTCCAGGCAATAGGCAGGGACGCACGGGGGCGGCGCCAGTATCGTTATCATTCCGACTGGCATGCCGAGCGTGGAAAAGCCAAGTTCGAGCGGCTTGTCAGCTTCGCCGATCGCCTGCCAGATCTACGTGAGCGGGTCGAAATCGATCTGCGCTCCCGAGGCTTGACGATGGATAAGGCTTTGGCAACCGTCGTTTGGATGCTCGACAATCTGTACATCCGCGTTGGCAACGCCGCTTATGCTGAAGAAAACAAATCCTATGGACTGACGACCCTTCGCAGTCGCCATGTCAAGGTCGAAGGGGGGAGCCTTAAGTTTCGCTTCAAAGGGAAGTCCGGCAAAGAATGGAACCTTGCTCACAGTGACCGTCGAATTGCCAACGTCGTCCGCAAGCTTCAGGAACTGCCCGGCCAACACTTGTTTCAGTATGTTTGCGACGAGGGCGGATGTAGAGCTATCTCTTCGCATGACGTAAATTCTTACATCCGTGAAATCACCGGCGAGGATTTTAGTTCTAAGCAGTTTCGAACATGGGGTGCGACCTGCATGGCAGTCGAAGCCCTTGCGTCACTCGAAGTCGCAACCACAAAACGCGAACTTACGCGCCAGCTCAATGAGGCGATCGATGCAGTGGCTGCCAAACTCGTAAACACACGCTCCGTCTGTCGATCCTCTTACATCCATCCGGCGGTATTTGAGGATTTTCAAGCGGGGATGCTTCGCGACGTGCTAAAGCTGAAGACGAAAAGCGCGCGCCTTCAACAGTGGCTGGACGACGAGGAAATCCGTGTTCTACGCTGGCTAAAAACGCGCGCTCCCGCTTAGAGCCCTTACCAGTACCCGCAGCGCGCAATTACGAAGGGAGCGTTTGTGGGACTTGATTGACGTTCAGGCACCGGTTGAACCATTGAGCTATAAAGCTCTGGTTTGGAACCTTGCTTTCCACCTTACAATGTTTCAGGGACTTCATCGATGGCGGTGAATCCGTACGGCTAGTCGAAGAAGATATCCTGGGTAAAATTCTCAGGAAGCCTTGATGGGACGGGATGGTTCAATCGACATAGAGCTGCACAAAAATTCTACAATCCACCGAACTCTCATTGTGTATGTCAGTTCGCTCTTCTGAAGGGAGCGTGATTATGCAGGACATCAACAACTGGTTGCGAAATCAAATCGCGGACGTTTTGGCGCAAGGCGCGCGCGGCGATACTAAGGCTGACTTTGAGCAGCAAGCTCGGCTTATCTGGCAGGCAGGGATAGGGGCCGATTACAGCAATGAGCAGCTGAAGGCCGCATGCGGCGGTGATGTCGAAGCCTACCTGCTGCACGAGACCAATTCCTCGTTTGCTAACAAGCTCAACAAGGATATGGAACGCGATAAATACAGCGGATGAAGGCTTGGTGCGTCGCCTTGCCTCTGTTCATTTCATTTGCAGTCCCCAGCGCACCGCTTGATATGAGCTCAACAGGGTTGGACTTGCGGCATGAACGCCGCACGGCGTTGCAACATGACACATTGCCTTCCGAAACCGCCTTGCGGGTAGCAGCGCTGCTTCTTACGCGTGCACACCGTTGCTCTCGTTCTGGCGGTGAATGCCAAGATTTAGATGGAGTAGCCGAAAAATCAATCAGCTCGACCAGTGTCAGGGGAGGCGCCAGGACGCTTCAGATTACTCTGGAGGCTGTTGAGCAACGTGGACAGCGCTTTATAAGCCTGTTTAGTCCCTGTTTGCTGAATTTTCCGCTTATCGGCAATATGAGCTTGAACCGCACCGTACAAGATATCGCGGATCGCCCATAGACGCTCTTCCACTGCTTTACTGCATGAAAGTTCCTCGCTCATGGCCATTCCTTTCTGACGTTTGGTCGATACTCTTGAGGCTATGAAGGCAATCCTTCCGTTTCACCTGGTGATCGGTCAGCATTTGCTGCGCCAACGTCTTTATCTTGGGATCGATCGCGGTGGCTGCAACTAGCCCATCAATGTCGCCGCAGGGTCGGATCGCGGCGCTCGCCCCCTCCGTCCTGACTTTTGTCGGAGGACCATTGCCGACTGCGTAGAGTAAACATCAGGTAGCTTTCTCTCCAAGGCCACCGATCTCGTCACAGCCGTTTCCGCCGTGGGTGCTTTTTGCGTCGGGGTACTCAATGTTGCGTTGAAGCTTGCTTTCTCAAGTCCGTTGTCCGGCTGATCTCGTCTCGAATGAGCTTGAGCGACTGCCGACCGATCCCAGGGACCATTAAAAGCTGCTCGTCAGAAAGAGCGGCGATCACGCTCATTCTCTTGATGCCACTTTGTCTCAGGACGCGGACAACCCACTGCGGCAGACTACTCTTTAGCACCAGATCGGTTGGTCGCGTCGCCGCCTTCTTCTCCAGTTGGAATGGTCGCTTCGGCATAAAAGCCTCTTTGTCATTCGCCGAACGAAAAACTACATAATGGGCTGACAGTTCCGCAGCGCCAGACAGCCTACATATTTTTCTTTGCGCCGGCTTTCATGGCTTGTTGAGCGTTGTGATAGATCCGATCGATCACTTCGGCGACACAAACAAGGTGCTCGGCTTCGGGATCATATTTTCCGTTCTCGACAAGCTGCCGCGCCCAGGCTGTTGCCGCACGTCCACCCCATTCGTCCGGTTGATCTGCAAGCGGCTCCGCAACGGTCCCGACGAAGCGTTGGGCAGTAAACTCGTAAAACGACCCTTCAACGTTACGCATAGCCGCTCCGCCAGCCGTGCCGTAAAAACTCGCGTCGATGATGCAGTCTTGCCCGGCGTTCAAACGCCAGGAGCAGGCCAGTCGAACGACAGCTCCGGTTGCCAAAACGAGTGTCGCAACGGCGTAATCCTCAACCTCTTCCGGTGCGTGGGACAACGGCCGTCCCTGTGCAAACAGGTTGCTCGTGACGCTGATCACCTCGGGGAAATCGAGTGCCCAAAGAGCAAGATCGATCAGGTGTACACCGAGATCGATAACACATCCGCCCCCGGAGAGCTTCTTGTCATAGAACCAAGGCTTGTCCGGTCCGTAGGCATTGTGGAACGTTAGGTCGATAGCGCTGACCTGACCCAGATTCTGCTCGTGTAGCAATGCCTTGATCCGTCGCATCGCTTCGGTATGCCGGTAAGAGAGGTCCACCCCAATGAGGAGGTCTGCCTTTCTTGCGGCCTCGACCACAGCGTTAACCTCCCAAGCTGCGCGGCCCAATGGCTTTTGACAAAAAACCGCTACTCCGGCATCGAGCGCTCGAATGGTCTGCTCTGCATGCTGAGCGCTCGGCGTAGCAATGACGAGGCCATCAAGGTCGTATGCCAGGAGCTCGTCCAGATCTGACACCAGCTTGGCATGCGGCGCAGCCCTTGCTGCTACATTCAGCATTTCAGGGGAGGGGTCGGCAATAGCGACGGCTTCCACGAGCCCAGTTGCAAGCATGGCCTCCATGCGATGGCGGCCGATCCAGCCAACTCCCAAGAAACCAACGCGTGCCGGCCGGGAGAGTGCCTCCACGTTCTTCTGCATTACGTTACTATTCATGGGTTCACCACCAGTGCCTTGATGAAGTTGCCGGGACGGTCGCGCGTATCGTTCAGGGCTTGGTCGAGCTGAACCAGAGGATAGCGGTGCGTGTAGAGGGATGAGGGGTCAAGACGCCCTTCAACCACGGCGTCGATCGCATCGCGGATACCCTGAATGTAGATGGCGGGATCGCGCTCATGAGCATTGACCACGTCAAGGCCGCGCCAATTCCAAAGCTGCATGTTGACCTGCCGAGGTCCGTCCTGATGATATCCAGCAATGGTAAGGCGGCCGCGCTCCCTGGTCAGTTCGCCAGCCAGGTCGAGCGGCCATTGGTGACCGACCGCCTCGATGACCCGGTCGCAGAAGCGACCATCCGTGAGCGCTTTGACTTCTTCAATAATGCGCCAATGATCGTCCATCACGATCGTTTCGGCCGCACCCATCCGTTTAGCTGCTTTGAGCGAGGCTTCACGTCGGGAGATAGCGATGACGTGGGCCCCAGCCTTGGTGCAGAGCTGGGTCAACAATGCGCCGAGAAACCCAATGCCGATAATGGCCACCGTCTCCCCGGCGCGAATGTCTGAGCGCTTGAAGATGTTCATCGCGCAGCCAAGTGGTTCCCCAGGAAACGGCTTGTCGTCCATTGACGCCGGAAGCGGCACGACCATGTCCGCAGGAGCATAATCATGGCTCGCATATGCGTGGTAGCTCAAGACAGCAACCCGGTCGCCTATTTTCAAACCGTCGACCCCGCTGCCTAACGCATCCACCCGTCCCCAACCCTCGTGTCCAAGGCCGCCGGGCTCCGTTGGGAATTGCATCCATTCCGGCCCTGCCCAAGGGGTCAAATTCGAGGCGCAGACGCCGCATCCCTCAAGACGCACCCGAACCTGGCCGGAAGCCGGTTCTTCAAGAGAGAGGTTTTGAACTCGGATTTCGCCTGCTTTCGGAATGACAACGGCGGAAAGCTTCCCGGACGCTAGATGATTAGACACATCCATTCGTTATCTCCTGATTGCTCGGTCGTATAACTTGTTCAAAATGGTGACGCTGCGATCTGCAGCAAGGTGGGGCCGGCGCCGCCATGGGCGCGGGCTTTCCGTTTTTCTGCTCTACCTACGGCACGGCCTAGACTATGGTAGACGAGCCCGTGGCGGGTCGCATCGTCCGGCTTGAAGAGGTTTCGAAAGTCAAAGAGGTGAGCGCCGCTCATCAGCTCCGCCAACCTGGACAAGTCCATCCGGCGATAGTCATCCCATTCCGTCAAGACGACGACTACATCGGTTCCGCTCATGGCTTCATAAAGGTCGTCGTGCCATTCAACATCAGTGCCCAGCAGTCTGCGGGCCCGCGCCTGAGCCTTGGGATCATGTGCGCGTACCTGGACACCTGCACGCTGGAGGATCGGGATGATCGATAGAGCAGCGGCTTCGCGAATGTCGTCAGTTTCCGCCTTGAATGCCACCCCTAGAATGGTGACCGATTTCGCTTCGCCAGTCGTGCCCAGCACCGCCAAGATCCGATCCGCCAGGTCGGCTTTCCGCTTCTCGTTACAATCGATCAGCGTTTCGATCAGTGACTGAGGTGCGTCGAACCGCTTGCCGGTGGCGGCGAAGGCGCGCGTGTCCTTAGGAAAGCAGGAGCCACCGAAGCCAGGGCCTGGATGCAGGAACGCCTCACCAATTCGCCGATCAAGGCCAATGCCTTGTGCGACGGCAGTCACATCACCCCCCGCGTTTTCACACATGTTCGCGACGTCGTTGATGAACCCAATCTTTAGCGCCAGAAAGGCATTGGCTGCATACTTGATCAGTTCCGCATCTATCGTACTGGTCGCGACGAAGGGAATGCCGCGCTCGGTGAGCGGGCGGTATAGTTCCTTCATGCAATTCGCAGTACCTTCGTCGTCCGCGCCAACGACAATCCTATCCGCGTTCCTGAAGTCGCTGATAGCTGAACCTTCGCGTAGGAACTCGGGATTTGAGGCAACAGGAATACGGTGGCCGTCTCGTTCAGATGAGATTATGTCTTCAACGGTCTTTGCTGTGCCCGCCACCACCGTAGACTTGATAACGACGATGGCGTTATCGCACAGAAACGGCGCGATCCCACGTGCAGCGGAAACCACAAAAGAAAGGTCTATATCGCCATCTGCTGTCGATGGGGTGCCTACAGCAAGGAAAACAAAATCGGCATCCGCAACCGATGTGCCGATGTCTGCGGAAAAGCGTAGTCGCGATGCGTTCCGGCTCTCGACCATCAGCTCCGCAAGACCGGGCTCATAGATCGGCATGATGCCTTTTTCGAGGTCAGCGATGCGTCCCTCATCAATGTCGACACAGCAAACATTGTAGCCAAGTGACGCGAAGCAGGCGCCCGTCGTGAGACCCACATAACCCGCGCCGATCATTGTTACATTCATTTTCTTCCACTCCGCCGTGCTGAACACATCGGGGCGCCGAACTCTAGAACCTTCCGAGAGTTCCGGACGACATTGAAGAAGATGACGTTGAAGATGAGATTGCATGCTTCAACGCGCCCAAGCCTATTGCGGCAACCGCATCAGTCGACGCTCGAAACCTTCATCGGTTTCCGGGAGACGATGTCATTGATGAAGTCACTGATGTCAAAGATGTCAAAGATGAAGGAACTTTCCCCGGCCCCCTAGGTTCGAGCACCAACTTTTAGCTGAGCTTGGCACCTGAGGAGACCCCATGGCAAAGATTCTACTCACTGGCGGATGCGGCTTTATTGGTCGACATGTCACGGAAGAACTTCTCGAACAGGGGTATGAGGTCCGTATCCTGGACGCCTTAATCGAGCAGGTGCATGGCGACGCGGAGGCAGCGGTCGCACAGGCGGCCGAAGTGATCCGTGGGGATGTGAGAGATAAGGTTGTCGTAGAGCAAGCTCTCGCTGGCGTGGATGGTGTAATACACCTTGCTGCTGAAGTCGGTGTTGGTCAGTCGATGTATGAGATCGCCCGCTATGTCGGCGGCAATGATCTGGGCACCGCGGTCCTCCTCGAAGCCATGATTGGCAAAAAGATCAAGCGCATCGTTGTCGCATCGTCCATGAGCGTCTATGGCGAAGGCCGCTACCAGACACGTGAGGGGCGCCCGCTCGATTTGGTGCGGCGGAAGGCTGAGCAGATTAAAGCGGGCCGGTGGGCTGCGACGGGTCCCGAGGGCGAAGAACTCGTTCCGGTTCCGACCGACGAGGAAAAGCCGGTCGATCTCGCCTCCATCTATGCCCTGACGAAATACGCGCAGGAAAAGCAGGTGTTGATCTTCGGTGAGGCGTACGGAGTTGAGGCCGTCGCACTTCGCCTCTTCAACGTCTTCGGCGCCGGCCAGGCGCTGTCTAATCCATACACGGGCGTCCTAGCTAACTTCGCGTCACGACTTTCCAATGGTCAGCCGCCGATGATTTTCGAAGACGGCCGGCAGCGCCGTGACTTCGTCCACGTGCGCGATGTCGCCCGCGGCTTCCGTCTCGCAATGGAAAAGCCGGCAGCAAGTGGCCACGTGATCAATATCGGCAGTGGCCAAGCCTATACGATTGCCGAGGTAGCGGCCTTTTTGGCGGAGGCCATGGGGGTCCCAGAGATTTCTCCCGACATCATGAACAAGGCGCGCTCGGGCGATATCCGCAACTGCTTTGCGGATATTTCGAAAGCGCGTGAGTTGTTGGGCTTTGAGCCCCAGCATCGACTTGAGAATTCGCTCGGGCCGTTTGCAGAATGGGTCCGCAGCACCGGCGCGATCGACCGCGGCGCGGAGATGAAGCGGCAACTGGAAGAGCGGGGGCTCGTATCATGAGGGAGCCTCAGTCCACCGCTCCCCGCGAGCCACGTAAGTATGGTTTTGTCGAATGGTTCCGGCCGGGCGAATATGAACGGACGGAGCGCCTGCTGCCGCAGATCATCGCCAGCGGTGCAAGCTATCTGCGCACGCATCTCTCATGGGCCGAGTATCTTGCTCCAGGCGGCGAGGAATGGTTTGACTGGCTGATGCCGCAGCTCGGCAGCCAGATCGACCTGCTGCCCTGCCTTCATTACACCCCACCGTCACTGTCCCGAACAGGTCGGGTCAACGGGCCGCCGCAGGACCTGAAGTCCTATGCAGACTTTCTCGATCATGTGCTCACCCGCTACGGCAAGCATTTTACCCATGTGGAGCTGTGGAACGAACCGAACAATCTGCTCGACTGGGATTGGCGCGAAGACACGGATTTCCTGCTGTTTTCCGAGATGGTCGGAGGCGCAGCCTATTGGGCGAAGCAGCGAGGCTTCAAGCCGGTACTCGGTGGACCTTGCCCGTTCGATCCATATTGGTTGAACATGATGGGTGAGCGCGGTGTCCTCAACGTCGTCGACGCCGTCGGCTTTCATGGCTTCCCAGGCACCTGGGACAGCGAAGAGGGCACGTGGGGCGGCTGGGACATGCATTTGGGGGAAATGCGCCGGATCATCGACCGCTTCAATCCCGCGTCCGAAATCTGGATCACCGAAACAGGTTACTCCACCTGGCGTAGCGACGACATGGAACAGGCGCGCCGCTTCATGAAGGCTCTGACCGTTCCGGCAGACCGCATGTACTGGTATTCCTGGCAGGATGTGGCCCCTGACGTTCCGGTCCAGGAAGGACTGTGGTTCGATCCGCGGCACTACCACCTGGGTGCGGTTACGTACGACAACCAGCCGAAGTTGCTGGCCCGGCTGCTGTTGGAAGGCGGCGTGTCTCGGGTTGAAAATGTTGCCAAGCTTGCTGCGCCGAACCTTTCCACCGGCGCTGCACCGATCTTGATCACCGGCGGTAGCGGCTTTATCGGCTCCAATCTGGCCGACAGCTTCCTGAACGACGGCGAAGACGTGGTCATCCTCGACAACCTCGGGCGCTCAGGCGTAGACCAGAACCTCGAATGGCTGACACAACGCCACGGCGGCCGGGTTCATCCCGTGCTGGCCGACGTTCGCGACCTGCGCAGTATAGAAGCGGCGTTCAGCGACGCAAAAGCCGTCTTCCACTTGGCAGCGCAGACGGCGGTGACAACCAGCCTCGTGCATCCGATCGACGATTTCGACGCAAACGCGCGCGGCACGATCAATGTGCTCGAATCGGTTCGAAAGGCGGGCAAGCGCGCGCCTGTTATCTTTGCTAGCACCAACAAGGTTTACGGCGCGTTGGAAGACGTGCAGATGCTTGAGCTGGACGACCGGTATATCCCGGCCGATGAGGCGATCCGTGCGCACGGGATCAGCGAAGCTCGTCCGATCAACTTCTGCACCCCCTATGGCTGCTCCAAGGGGGTCGCAGACCAATACGTTCTGGATTACGCAAAGTCCTATGACCTCCCAACAGCCGTACTGAGGATGAGCTGCATCTATGGGCCACGCCAATTCGGCACGGAAGACCAGGGCTGGGTGGCACATTTCCTCATTCGGGCGCTGGCCGGTGAAGAGATCTCGATTTATGGCGATGGCAAGCAGGTGCGCGATATCCTGCATGTAGGCGATGCGGTTTCGGCCTATCGCACGGTGCTCTCTGCCATTGATCAGGTCAAGGGAAAGGCCTTCAACCTCGGCGGCGGTCCGCGTAATTCAGTGAGCATCCTCAGTGTGCTGCGCGAGATCGAGAAGCTTACAGGCCGGCCCCTGAACACACAGTTCGGCGACTGGCGTGCTGGCGACCAATATTTCTTCGTGGCAGATACTAGATCACTGGAGAGGCAGCTCGGCTGGGAGGCCAAGGTCCATTGGCGCAAAGGCCTCCAGCACCTCGCAGAGTGGCTGGCCGATACCCGTTTCGGCGGACGCTCGGTGCTTCGGTCGGAAATGCGGAAGGTTTCTGCATGACGATGCCGAAGCGGTCGACCCCTATCCGCATTCTCATGACTATCGACGCAGTGGGCGGCGTCTGGCGGTATGCGATGGACTTGGCTGCGAGCCTGCGGCCAAGGGGCTATGAGTTCTTGTTTGTTGGGCTCGGACCACAACCGTCGGATTACCAAAAGAGGGAAGCTTCAGAGTTCGGGCGTTTGCGCTGGCTCGATGCGCCGCTGGATTGGATGGTGAAGAGCGAAGACGAGCTCTCGCGTGTCGGGCCGGAAATCGCTGACCTGGCGCGTGCGGAAGCGGTCGATCTGCTGCATCTCAACCTTCCTTCGCAGGCGGCTTCAATTGATACGGAGCTACCGGTGATCGCCATGTCGCATTCCTGTGTGGTTACCTGGTTTGCTGGCGTGCGTCGTGAAGCGGTACCGTTGGAGTGGCGTTGGCACCAAACGCTTAACCGCTGCGGGCTTATCCGCGCTGACCTCGCGCTTGTGCCGAGCCGCAGCCATGCCCGGATGCTGGAGAGCGCCTACGGCGCAATCGATAAGCTGCACGTGGTCTATAATGCCAGTCGGTCGAAAGAGACGTCCGAGGCCAAGAAGATGCTCGTCAGTGCAGCTGCCCGCTGGTGGGACGACGGCAAGAACGGACGCGTTCTCGACGAAGCTGCAGCGTCCACTGCCTGGCCGATCATGATGGCAGGACAGAACACCGGACCGGACGGCCAAGTGCTGCCGATCCGTCTTGCGCAACACCTCGGCCAGTTGTCGCATACGGATGTCATGGCGCTGATGCGTCGCTCGGCCATCTTCGTGTCGCCCTCCGTCTACGAACCGTTCGGGCTCGCCGCCCTTGAAGCAGCCCGTGCCCATAATGCACTGGTGCTGTCGGACATCGCTACCTACCGCGAACTTTGGGACGGTGCAGCCCTGTTCGCAGACCCCAGCGACGCCACGGCTCTGGCTGCAGCAATCAATCGCCTCTGCAGGGATGACGATCTACGGAATCAAATGGCGACCAAGGCTGCGGAGCGCTCCAGACGCTTTGACCTGTCGTCCCAAGCCGAAGCCATGGCGGGCCAGTATGCGCGCCTGCTCCACGACAACCCCACGCTTTTCGCTGCGGAGTGACCATGAAGCTCGTCTTTTACACCCACTCGCTGATGTCCGACTGGAACCACGGCAATGCGCATTTCCTGCGAGGGATCATGCGCGACCTCATCAGGCGCGGCCACGAGGCGATAGCCCTCGAGCCCCTTGATTCTTGGAGCCGCAGCAATCTTGTGCAGGACCAGGGCGAGACAGCACTCAAAGACTTCGCCGCGCATTTTCCAGAACTTCGCGCCGAATTGTATGATGCCGGCTTCAATCATGAAGCAGCCCTTGCCGATGCGGATGTGGTCGTGGTGCACGAGTGGACGGATCCAGAGCTCGTTGCCGAAATCGGGCGCTTACGTGCCACAGGTGGCACATTCACCCTGATGTTCCATGACACCCATCACAGGGCCGTTTCTTCGGCAGGCGACATCGCCGGACTGAGGCTCACCGACTACGATGGCATCCTTGCTTTCGGCGAAACCCTACGTGAGCGGTATCTCAAAGCCGGCTGGGGCAACACAGTGTTTACCTGGCATGAGGCGGCGGACGAAACGCTGTTCAGGCCGATGCCGCAGGTGGAAAAGACGGGCGATTTGATCTGGGTCGGCAACTGGGGCGACGATGAACGCTCCGCGGAGATCGTTGAGTATCTGGTGCAACCGGCAAAGTCACTCGGCCTCAAAACGCTGGTGCATGGGGTACGCTATCCCGACAACGCCAAGCAGGCTTTGGCAGACGCTAACATCATCTTCGGCGGCTGGATTGCCAACGCAAGGGTGCCCGATGCCTTCGCCCAGTATCGAGTGACGGTGCATATTCCACGGCGTCCATATGTGCAGAACCTCCCAGGAATTCCGACCATCCGTCCGTTCGAGGCACTTGCATGCGGCATCCCGCTGATCTCGGCACCCTGGGACGATGCGGAGCATCTGTTTCGCCCGGGGAAGGACTTTCTGATTGTGCGCGATGGCGAAGAGATGAAGGCACGGCTGCGGGAGGTCCTCTCTGACCGCGATCTCGCGCAATCGCTTACCGCCTCGGGCAGGGAAACGGTTTTGGCGCGCCACACTTGCCGCCACCGGGTCGACGAACTCCTCACCATCCTAGCTGACTGCGGTACCGATCGCGTCATCCGCAAGCTCGTTTCCCCGGAGGCCGCAGCATGAAGATCGCCTTTTATGGTTCTAGCCTCGTGTCCGCCTACTGGAATGGCGCTGCCACCTACTATCGTGGCCTGCTACGGGCACTCGCTGAGAAGGGTTACGACATCACCTTTTACGAGCCTGACGTCTACGACCGCCAGAAGAACCGCGATATCGACCCGCCGGAATGGTGCAAGGTCGTCGTCTACAAAGGCACGATCGAGGCGCTCAAGGACGTCGCGGCGCGGGCTGGCGAGGCGGATCTGGTCGTCAAGGCGAGCGGCGTTGGCTTCGAGGACGATTTGCTGCTGGACGAGGTTTTGCGGGCCGCAAAACCTAAGGCGCTGAAGATCTTTTGGGACGTGGATGCGCCAGCGACGCTCGGAGAGCTGCGTGCAGCGCCGGATCACCCGCTGCGCCGCGCCCTCTCGACGATCGATTTGGTATTGACCTATGGCGGTGGCGATCCGGTGGTCAATGCTTATAGGGCGATGGGAGCGCGCGACTGTATTCCCATCTACAACGCGCTCGATCCAATGACGCACCATCCTGTCGATCAAGATGCCCGCTTCACTGCCGATCTTGGCTTCCTCGGCAACCGGCTGCCGGACCGCGAAGCTCGTGTCGAACACTTCTTTCTGGAGCCGGCGGCGGAACTTCGCAATGCTAGCTTCATGCTCGGGGGCTCGGGCTGGCAGGACAAGCCGATGTCCGCCAACATCAACTATATCGGGCACGTTTCTACCCGTGACCATAACGCATTCAACGTGACGCCCAAGGCTGTACTCAACGTCTCGCGTGCCAGTATGGCGGAAACTGGCTTCTCGCCGGCGACGCGGGTGTTTGAGGCGGCTGGTGCCGGCGCCTGCCTTATCACCGACTTCTGGGAGGGCATCGAGCTGTTCTTGAAACCCAACGAGGAGGTTCTGGTGGCGCGTGACGGAAAGGACGTGAGCGACATCCTTGCCGGGCTCAGCAACGATCAAGCACAGCTGATCGGCAAGAACGCCCTCCACCGCGTGCTGGCGGACCACACCTACGCCAGCCGTGCCGTGACAGTCGATGCGATCTTCCGCGCCCATGCGGCCCGGCAAATGGAGGCTGCCGAATGACGCGCCCACTCGACATCGTCTTCGTCGGCCTTTCACTTTCGTCATCCTGGGGCAACGGCCATGCAACCACGTTCCGTGCGCTGATCCGTGGGCTTAGCGCGCAAGGCCACCGGGTGCTCTTCCTTGAGCGTGACGTCCCTTGGTATGCCAGCCAACGCGACCTGCCTGACCCTGATTTCTGCCGGCTGGCCTATTACTCCGGCGCCGATGAGTTGACCAACAGATTTGAAATGGCAATCACGTCTGCGGATGCCGTCATCATCGGCTCCTACGTGCCGGACGGGGTGGCCGTTATCAAAGCGGTGGCGGCCTTATCCCCCAGACGCCTGTGCTTTTACGACATCGACACGCCGGTGACGCTCGCCAAGCTCGACCGCGGCGACGAGGAGTATCTGGCGCTCGAACAGGTCCCGGTTTTCGACGCCTACTTTTCGTTCTCCGGCGGCGAGGTGCTGACCCGGCTGGAGCGGGACTACGGCGCACGCCAGGCAATCGACCTCTATTGTTCCGTCGACGCGGAGCGTTACGGCAATACGGGTGAAGGTTTCGAATGGGATCTTGGCTATCTGGGCACCTATAGCCCTGATCGCCAGCCAACGCTTGAGCGGTTGCTGATCGAGCCGGCGCGAGCCCTTCCGCATCTTCGCTTCGTCGTCGCCGGACCGCAATATCCCGACACAATCGACTGGCCTGCAAATGTAGAACGGATCGAACACCTGCCGCCGCAGGACCATCCGAGCTTTTACAGCAGACAGCGCTTCACCTTGAACGTGACCCGCGCCGACATGATCGCGGCGGGATGGTCGCCAAGCGTTCGGCTGTTCGAAGCGGCTGCCTGCGGCACGCCGATCATCAGCGATGATTGGCGAGGGCTGAGTGAGCTTCTTCCAGAGGGTGAGGCGATCTTCATTGCGCGCAGCACTGATGATGTTGTTGCTGCCCTTAAGGCGATGGAGGAGCAGCATCGGATCGCTATGAGCAGGGCAGCCCATGCCCGGGTTATGCATTTGCATACCGGCAGTGCCCGCGCTCTTCACCTGGTCTCAGCGCTAGAGAGTCTTGTGATCCACCAACCCGCACAAGTCGAAGCGCTCGAACGTGTTCAACATGAGGACCGAGGAGAACGGAATGTTGCAAAAAGTGCATGACGGTAAAACCAGAACTGTCCTCGTGGCTGGCGGAGCCGGCTTCGTTGGCTCGCATCTGTGCGACGCGCTTCTGTTGCGGGGTGATAAAGTGATATGCGTCGATAGCTTCCTGACAGGATCAAGGGCTAATGTTCGTCCGCTGGAAAATCACCCCAAGTTCCGTCTCGTTGAACAGGATGTGTGCCATCTCTTAAACATCGAAGAGCAGGTTCATCAGGTCTACAACCTGGCCTGCGCGGCATCTCCACCCTCTTATCAAGCCGATCCAGTCCATACGATGATGACCTGCGTGGCTGGAACGGGCAACTTGCTTGCTCTCGCGGAACGCCATAACGCGTCGTTCCTGCAAGCTTCGACGAGCGAAGTGTACGGCGATCCTGAAGAACATCCACAGCGTGAAGATTATCGTGGCAACGTCAGCTGCACCGGGCCGCGGGCTTGCTATGACGAGGGCAAGCGTGCCGCCGAGGCACTTTGCTTCGATATGTTACGGGCCGGTCGCACCGACGCGCGCGTCGTGCGCATATTCAACACTTATGGGCCGCGCATGCAGCCAAACGACGGTCGCATCATCTCGAACCTTCTAGTACAGGCGCTGTCGGGTGACCCATTGACTATTTACGGTAGCGGCGAGCAAACGCGGTCTTTCTGTTTCGTGACAGACCTCGTAGCAGGTTTGATGGCACTGATGGATGTTGATCCGAATCCGGGCGCGCCCGTCAACATTGGTAACCCGGGCGAGTTCACCATCAATGAGCTTGCCGCGATGATCCTGACGATGGTTCCCGGAAGGTCCGAAATCGTCTACCGGCCCCTGCCCAAGGACGATCCGCAGCGTCGTCGCCCAGATATAGCCCGTGCCAAGGAATTGCTCGATTGGGAGCCCAAAGTCCCGCTGTCGCAAGGGCTGCAAGAGACAGCGGATTATTTTGCTTCAGTTCTTTTCGAACCTGGACTGCGTGCGAGGCCCTCAAGAGAAAAACCACGCCCCGGTCTAACCGGTGCGCTGCAGATTGGAGCCTGAGGAATGGACGCTGCAAGAAAAGCAGACGATGACATCAAGCGCCGGCTCGCCGAACTTGGGCCCTGGTTCCAGAACATCCACGTGCAGGGGGTGCCCACCGCCCCCGATCATTTCCTGGGCGATTATCCAACTTTCAAATGGCAGGGGTTCAAGGAGGTGGTCCCGCAAGACTTGGCAGGACGCAGCGTTCTCGACGTCGGATGCAATGCCGGCTTTTATTCCTTCGAGATGAAGAAGCGCAATGCCGGTCGCGTATTAGGGATCGACGCAGACCCACACTACCTTCGGCAGGCCCGCTTTGTGGCCGAGCAGACTGGCCTGGACGTGGAGTTCCGCCAGATGTCGGTTTACGACGTCGGAAAGCTTGGCGAAAAATTCGACCTCGTGATTTTCATGGGCGTGCTTTACCATCTGCGCCACCCTCTGCTTGCGCTCGACCTTCTCTATGAACATGTCGTAGGCGATCAGATGTTGTTCCAATGCCTACAACGCGGGGATGAGCGACTTCCGCAGCTTCAGGAGAACTACGATTTTTCTGAATGGTCCCTGTTCGACCGGCATGATTATCCCAAACTCTTCTTTGTGGAAGAGCGCTACGCTTCCGACCCAACCAACTGGTTCATCCCCAATAGGGCAGCCATGGAAGCCATGCTGCGCAGTTCTGGCTTTGTGATCGACGCCCATCCGGAACGGGAAGTCTATCTTTGTCACCGCAGTGAGCGGCATTATGCGGTCGAAGTGCCACCTCAGATCTGCTGAACAGGCGGCACTGAAAGCTCCTGCAACGACAGCCGCTGTTTTGCAAAATAAGCCGGCTCGGAAACGTGTCGTAGGAGGTGAACTTGCAGAGGAACAGTATCGAAACTGAAAGCCCGACAACAAAGGCTGCTGATGGCCTCACGCCGGCTCTCGCCCGCAACATCGACGCGGTAATGCAGCGGCGGCGCGAAACAGCCGACGCGGCTTCATTGCAAGAACGCGCAGCTGCCGCAATTAGTCGGTTCGCAGGATCAATGCCCTTCGTCTACATTCATCTCGTATTATATGGGACGTGGATTGTAGCCAATCTAAACTGGCTGCCAGGTGTGCGACCGTGGGATCCGTCGCTTGTCATTCTCGCGATGGAAGCGTCAGTCGAAGCCATCTTTTTATCGACCTTTGTTCTGATCAATCAAAATCGGATGGCGGCCGAAGACGATACGCGTGCCGATCTCGATCTACAGGTCAGCCTGTTAAACGAGCATGAAACGACGCGTCTAATCGCTATGGTGGAGGCGATCGCCAAGAGGCTGGATGTGCCGATTGAGGCTGGCGAGGAGCTAAGCGAGCTGAAAGAAGATGTTGCCCCCGAGGCTGTACTCGATCGAATTGAATCCGAAGAGACGCGTTAGTCGGTCATGCAGCCTCTCGAACATCTATCACGTCCGTGTGGGCGCCAGATCATTCCCGCCAAGGGTGACCTTCTACAAACCTTCGCCTCTGAATATGCTGTAGTCGCAAAACCGAAAACCTGTGGAAGCCAATGCTGGACTGATCAAGACCAGAGGTGGCTCGCGATCAGCCCAGCTCATATCCTCTTTGAACAAAACACACGGCATAGAGCACGCGACAAACGGTGGAGCTCTCGTACCCGCCGAGTTTATGCTCACTGCTGCTTTGCCTGTTAATATTCTTCGTCGTCCCAAGACGAAGATTGCTCGCCTGCTCCGGCTTTTCCGGCTTCCCATTCCTTGGTCGCCTGAACCCAGTGCTCCTCGTGGTAGCCGTCCGGCCGGCCGGCCTCCTCCCACAGCTCATACGCCCTTTTTGTGATCCATCCTTCGCGGTCAACTACCATGGCTTCCTTCCTTCACTGTCATCGCCCTTCACACCCGGGCCACACACGAACCATCGGCCTCGAAGATAGTTTCTTCAGTATCTCATTCGAAATTGGGGAGCCTCCTGTGAGCACCACGTCAACCAGCACCCGCCACCTCCCGAGGAAACTTGTCTGGGCCGGTATCGCTCTCGGCTTTGGGCTCGGCGGCTTTTTCGACGGAATTCTGCTTCATCAGGTTTTGCAGTGGCACCACCTCCTTAGCGGGCTGGAGGATGCGCGTCTTGATCTGCGAACCTTGATCCTCACGGACGGCCTGTTTCACGTCCTGATGTACATCATAACCTGCTGTGGGTTATGGGCGCTCTGGCGCAGACGAAGCGATGTAAACTGGCTTGTCCCTGATCGGACAATGGTCGCATTCGCAGCAGCCGGTTTCGGGCTCTGGCATATCGTTGACAGCATCCTTTCTCATTGGCTCCTCGGTATTCACCGCGTCAGAATGAATGTCGAAAACCCTCTCCTTTGGGACCTGATATGGTTTTTCGCCTTCGGGGTGATGCCGGTGATCGCCGCAGCTTACCTAACGAAATTTCCGCCCGCACCACGCACAACAATCTTGAGTTCGCCCCTAGCGCTTGTCATCGCGACCTTCACTACGGGCTCTGCCGCGCTCTTGCCCGCTCCCCAGTCGGGCACGGTGATGGTGATGTTCCGACCCGGCATGAACGTCTCACAGACAGTCGCAGCCATCGGCTCCATCGACGGAAGAATTGTGTGGACCGACGACACGATGCAGGTTTGGGCGATCAAGCTGACAAAGCCCGAAAGGGCTCTTGAACTCTACCTCGAAGGAGCGATGCTCGTCGGCAACTCGATCCTGCCAGCCGGGTGCTTCGGCTGGACAAGCCCTAGCGTAGATAAAGCAGGCCCGCGGCCGCAATCGCGAGAACGATAAACACAAGAAGCCCAAAGCGAAAAATCCCGGATCGCGCCCCCATCGGTCCGACGAGCCGGAAAAACCAGTCCGGGCCTTGGTTGCCAGAGTGGGACATGTTCAAGTTCCTTTGATGAGGCCGTAGCCGGGATGACGGATCTAAGCCCAAGGGCGGTGAGCGCCACGACGAAATCGCCTCGCTACTACCAACAACATTAGGCGGTTCAGGGAGGAAGTTTCACAAAGCGTCCACCTGAAACCGCGTTGGGGTTGCATTGTTCCTTAGCTAGGAGCCGCTAAGTGTGGCTGCTGTAATAGGTTGCCTGGAACGCCGACGCCTGAACGAGACCTGTAGTTACCGACAAGTCGTCAACGACTTCCGGGAAATGAGGAGAGGGCGCACCTCTATCGACGGTGCCGGGCGACCGCTTGTTGGTCTGGGATCATCGCGCGCAAGGCCGTGACGATCTTCACCTATTCTCTGGCACCGCGTGCGAAGAGCCGCTCTGCAATATGATGAGCCGGCGGGAACTCTTCCTGTGGAGCAGGGTTCGTTTCCATCGATCAAGAACCGCGCGAAGCGCGTGACCGGACAGGAGTTACGATGACCAATGCCAGAGTAGGATCGCCACACAACGAGGGCACGAGCACGACCGAGAACCAATTCGGCCGGTCAGTCGAGAGCCAGGCACAAATTGCTGACGCCGAGAAAATTGCGACCGCCACAGAGGTTGGCGAGCTTTTGAACATCTATCGACTGGAACCTGTCGCGCCGCCCAATGATTTTCGCTGGGATCAGGCACCTTCTTTGGGAACCGTGGTTGTCGCTGCGCGGACCGCTGGCGATGCTCGCATTGTTGCAGCTGGCGCGGAGTTGGATTTCCAAGAAATAGACGCCCTTCCGGCTGAGGATGTCTCGACAAGGAACGCGAGCGCGTTTCGAGACGAAAAAGCCTACACCGTCATCGAGGTGGAACACGGGCGGGAAGGCTTGCAGCGAGGCGTGCTCCAGGGCGAAGTCCCTGTCGATCTCGTTCGACCAACGCAGGTCTGAGCTTGCGGCTGGGGTCCGCGCGAGATCACCTTCGGACACTACATTTGGTACCGTCGTGAGCGCCTGATCGGGCTCAGCGGATAAGGGCGTGTGGCTGGTGAATTCAGACTGACTGACTTGAATCTGACTTTTTCGCTTCCTAGCTCACCGGGCGATCGGGGTTTTGAGCTCGGTCCCTTTCACACGCGCGTATGGAGTGAGACTGCATGGAAGACCAGATTGAAACCATCAAGAGTGCCAGCATCCACGAGAGAGAAGAGATCATCACCGATTTCGCTCGATGGCTTGAGACGGCCTCTCAGGATGCTTTTGTCTATGGTGAGGGGCGTTTCGCTTTGATGTCGGCCAGCATGGCTGAAGCGATCCGATTAAACGCCGATGAACTTGCTCGCGAGACGCCCGAAACCGCTGAACGCGTGCTGCAGCAAGCTTGGTCTATGATCTCCCGGTTCAAGGCGGCGTATCCTCATCCCGTTATAAGTCGATCGGTACACTGACGCCGGCCAATTTTTTTCGCAGCAGATCTTGAATCAGAAAATCGGAAAACCAAAATCGATTGTCACCAGCCGCTGAACCAAGGGCTGGTATTGCCGGGAGCGCCGCTTTTGGCATTCCCGTACCCATGTTGCTTCAAGGAGGATATGGCTATGGCAACATCTTACGACTACGCACCTCTCTACCGCTCGAGCGTCGGCTTCGATCGGATCTTCAATCTTCTGGAAAATGCTCAGCGCGTCCGCTCGCCCAATGACTGGCCGCCTTATGACATTATCAAAACGGATGACGACACCTACCGCATCTCGATCGCGGTCGCGGGCTTTTCCCAGGACGATCTGGACATCACCTTTCAGTCCAATCTCCTGATGGTTACCGGCAAGAAGCAGGACGCCGTAACGGAGGCCTACTTGCATCGCGGAATTGCTGGCCGTCCGTTCGAGCACCGCTTTGAACTCGCCGACCATGTTCGGGTGAACGGGGCGGATCTGAGCAATGGGCTCCTGACGATTGAGCTTGTGCGCGAGATCCCGGAAGCTCTGAAACCGCGAAAGATTTCGATCCGGAACGCGCCTTCGTTGACCTCGGTCGCGCCTGCACAAATTGAAGCGCACAAAGCGGCTTGATCCTGAAGTTCGTCCATAGTGCCAGGGCGCCACCGCGGTGGCGCCCGTCAACATTCCGGGTTGGGAAGGGAGAGAGCTATGAAACCCGATATGTTCAGAGAACCCGTAACTATTCTTGTCGGCCTGGGCTTTCCTGCGAAAGTTTGCAGCGTTATGGACGCTTACCGACACCTCGTTGAATGGCCGGGGTCGTTCAGGGATGCGGCACACTCTGTTGCTCTGAATGCATGTCAGGCGGCGCTTCGTGGCGAGATCGAAGCAGACACAGCGCGCGGCCTCTTCGTAGCGTTCGCAGAAAAGCATGAGCTTCTATCGGCCGAAACGCCACTGGTCTTGGGCGCTCGATCGCGTAACGACAGCGATCCCCATGTGCAGTGAGGTGCAGCTATGGGGCACCAAGCGATCATACAGCAGTTCGTCGACGGAGCATCAGCCATCGGACCTATCGTTCTGATGCCACGCATGCAGTTAGGGCGGCCCACCGATGTGTTGCGAGCGCCGTCCCTGTCGATTGATGACAAACGCGCCATATTGGCCGCCTGGGCCTCCGATTTGTATGCCGTCGAGTCAAAACCGGCGTTGCGGCAGTTGCCCGGGACAGCAGAACCAGTCCCAATAGATGAGGTACAGTCGGCACTTATCGAACTCGACCAGCGCTGTCAGCCCTAAACGCCGGCGACTATCTCTTCGACGTGCAAGCTGATTTTTTCCCTGCCGCAGGTCCGATGCTGATCGTCCCGGGCTCTCTTGGCACCAAGGACCATCTGCTTGCGAGCAGCTTCAGACGTCGCGCGCGGACGGTAACAACCTGTTCGTGGAAGGAATTGGTTGCGTTCACGTGGCCACTGCTTCCCGACGAGCGGGCCCAACTTGCGTTCGATTTCACGGAGAACCTTTTGATCATGCCTCCGTCGAGCCGATGTCAGACGTTGGTCCGGTGCCATATGAACTCACGACGGCCAAAAGGCCTAATACGGCGACGCATGATTGGGCCCAAAGTCCCAAGCGGGAACCCGATGGCAAGCTTCTTCATTGGTGGAGCGACGAGAACCTCGTTGAATAGGAGAAAGCAAATGAACAAGAAGCAAGTCGTAGTTTTTGCCACTGCAATGTTCATGGCCGGCGGTGCTATGGCGCAGCAGTCCACCGTCAACGGCGCTGCCGGCGGTGCGGTTACGGGTGCGATTGTCGGTGGTCCGGTGGGAGCAGCTGTTGGCGGTGTTGTTGGCGCAGTCGCCGGTACGGCGATCGACCCGCCGCCGGAACGGGTTGTGACTTACGTTCGGGAAGCTCCCATGCCAGCAGATACCGTTGTTGTGAAAGAAAAGGTCGTAGTCGGTGAACCGCTTCCTTCGACCGTTATGGTTGAGCAGGTCCCGGAGAATCCGAATTATTCGTACGCGATCGTAAACAACCAGCGCGTCATTGTTGAGCCGTCAAGCCGCAAGGTGATCCAGGTGATCAACTAGAAAAGTCGGCCTGTGAGGTACGGTGGGGTGGAGTGGTTCCAGCCCACCATTTTCTTTAGTCGAGGTAGAAAATGAAGTCGCTCATTGTGGGTGTTGTAGCGGTCATGGGTGGAATGATCGTCGTACTCGTCGGCTTCAACGATCCAACAAAGCAGCCTCGCATCGGCTTCATCTCCGACGCAACGGCAAATGGCTCAGCAGGCCTGTCTTCAGAAAAACGCTGACCTATCCAGGATCGGCGTGGCGCCCCTGCAGCCTCCGGAACGTGGACAGAGTTAGTGAGAGCTCGTCGTAGTTTCGTCAATTCCGCTTGGTCTGCCAAGCAAACCTCGATGAGCAACCCTTTCGCGAAGCGCTTCGCCATAGCCACCTCAACAAGTACCGGCTCTATCCCGTTTTGGCGCAGAGGCTGTCTGGCGAGACCTCGTCACAAAAAAGCGGAGAGTTCTGCAACGGGTGTTTCAGGTCAGATGCACGACGAAGCATCTTAAAAGGACGTCTCCGTCTGGGAGACCGGCAATCGACGGCCTCCCAGGATCTCAATATAGTTTAGAACTCTTCCCAATTGTCGGTTGCCGCTGCCGTCGCAGCGCCGCTGCGGCCGCCAAAAGCCTGAGCAATTTTACCGACCATCCCCCGGGCGGGCGATGTTACCGGGGCAGAGCGCATTGAGGCCATCGCTGCAGCGGCCTGACTCAACGCGTTGCTTTGTCTGCCGGACGTACTAGCCTGGCCGAGCTGGAACTGACTAATCAGTTCCCGCAGCCTGCCGGCTTCGGTGGCAAGCGTTGCCCCAGCGGCGTTGGCTTCCTCAACCATGGCAGCGTTCTGTTGGGTTACCTGGTCCATCTGGTTAACGGCGGTGTTAACTTCCGAGAGGCCTACCGACTGCTCGCGCGATGAGGTGGCAATCGACTCCATGTGCTGGTTGATGGTGACGATATGAGCTTCGATCGCGCGCAGCGCCTCACCAGTTTCGCGTACCAACTTAACACCGGTACCTACTTCAACAGAAGATTTGCCGATCAGGTCCTTGATCTCCCTGGCTGCACTCGCCGATCGTTGGGCTAGTTCACGAACTTCCTGCGCAACGACGGCAAAACCCTTGCCGGCCTCACCGGCTCTTGCTGCTTCGACACCCGCGTTGAGGGCGAGAAGGTTGGTCTGGAACGCGATGTCGTCGATCACGCCAATGATGTTGGAGATCTGGCCGGAGGATTCCTCGATCCTGCCCATAGCTTGGACGGCATTTGCAACGACCGCGCCGGAATGGCGTGCGCTTTCATTCGCTTGTATCGCGACCTCACGGGCCTCCTGCGCACGCTTGGAGGAGTTGGAAACATTGACGGTGATCTGGTCCAGTGCCGCTGCGGTTTCCTCAAGCGAGGCGGCCTGCTGCTCGGTGCGCTTGGAAAGGTCGTCGGCGCTTTGGCTGACTTCGCGCGAACCGCTGTCAATCGAGCTGGTTGCCTGAGCGACAGAACCCAGCGTGCCGCGCAACTGGCTAACGGCGGCGTTGAAGTCCGCCCGGAGGGTCTCAAAATCATCGGCAAAGGGACGGTCGAGCTGGAAGGTCAGATCGCCGGACGAGAGATGCTTCAAGCCGGTTGCGAGCCCATTGGTGGCCTCCGCCATTTGCTCAGCGCGGATACGCGCTGCTTCGGCATTGTGACGGCGCTGCTCTTCGGTCATGTTGCGCTGCTCATCGGCCTGCCGCTCCAGTTCTTTGGTCTTCAGCGCATTGTCCTTGAACACCTTTACGGCGCGCGCCATGGCACCGGTTTCATCGGGGCGTTGCTCACCGTCAACGTTAGCGGTGAGGTCGCCCGAAGCCAGGCGCACCATGGTAGAAGTCAGTCGGCCAATAGCGTTACCGAGCGATTTGGCGAACAGGAAGAACGCGGTCAGGGCAAGGAGTGAAATAACAAGGGTAACGCCGAGCATCGTCCAGAGCGACGCACGGGCGCTTGCAAGGATATCGGTCGCATCCGTCCCGACCTCTATGACGCCAATCTTCTCACCGGCGAACGAACTGAATGGGACCGCTTTGATGAACATGTCACGGCCCTCGAGAACGTCTGGTTCGAAGACCGGCCTACCGTCCAGAGCGTCTTGCAGCGATGACGTGTCCAGAAATGCTTGGTTACCATCGGTCGAAGACTGATTGACGATCTTGCCATCCTGAACAACATTGACCGATATCTCGGCGCCGAGCCGTTCGGCCAATGGCCTGAAGTAGGGGTTCGAGAGCTCGGTTCCGATGTCGACGACACCAACAACGTTTCCGCCAATAACGACTGGCGCAACGGCATAGATGCCGATACCCGATTTACCGGGTTCGATACCTGCTGCAAGTTTGCCTGACGCAATCACCGACGCCACGGTCTTGCGACGCCCCAGGTAGTTGTCGCCAAACTTGTCGGGGGCGTGGATGCGGGCGACAACGTTGCCCTTTGCATCTGCGATCGTAACAAGCTGCAGCCCACCGGTCTGCGCCATCGAAGCCAGATTCTGCGACAGCTTTTTGATCAGCGTCTGGCGATCATTGCTTACAATCAGCCCAGGCATGTCTGGCTCGCCGGCAAGCACGAGTGCCAATGCCGATGCAGATCGTTGAATAGCGTCCATGTCCGTCTGGATGACTTGCAGGTCGCTGGCGGCTTTACTGTAAAGCGCCTCATTATTCATGGTACGCTGTTCATACCAGGCGACACCGCCAATGGCAGCGCTGGTGAAAAGCACAGCAGCACATCCGTAAAGTGTGATCTTGCGCCAGAGAGGTTTGGTGACGGTCGAGGTCGCAGTCATAGTTCATCTTCTCGCATTGCTTTGCAATGATCGATAAATGAGAAAGCTGAATTTTAGCTAAATGTAGTTCGTTTTGTCTTTGATTGATCAGCCGGATTTCGCTCGGCTGATGCGGGACGGCCAGGAAGATCTTGTTGCCACTGGTTATCTCGATGATCGCTCCCGCGTGGTCGGGACTGCATACGCCGACCGTCGATGCTCTGAGCCGGCGCCTCGGCCTCTAAACTAACTTTGGAGCTGGACCCGACTGATCCTGTCGTCGAGTGCGGTTAGATTCGGGTCGCCTAAGCCTAAAGTCGCGCCTGACACGTAAGCGATAGCCGCTTCTCGCGGCAAAGGCCGAGACAGGAGGAAGCCCTGTAAATCGTCGCAGCCGAGGCTTTTCAGCGCTGCACGCTGTTCGGCCGTCTCAACGCCCTCCGCCGTGATCTTCAGGCCCTTGGCGCGCGCCATGTCGATCATCGCAACCACAAGCGCTCGGCTGTCACCTCGATGCATTTCATCAACAAAAGACTTGTCGATCTTTATTCGGTCAATCTCGACCTTCTGCACCCTGGAGAAGGAGGAGTAGCCAGTCCCAAAATCATCGATCGCAAAACGCACGCCTGCTGTTCGCAGCGTGGAGATAGTGCGTCCGAGCTCACCATCATTGTCGGTGGTCGCGCTCTCGGTCATCTCGATCTCGAGCCTGTCAGGCCTCAAATTAAAGCGTGCAAGAGTTGTCAGTACGCGAAGGGCGTAGCCAGGGGCTTCCAGTTCACGCGCTGAGGCATTGACCGCAACTGTGATCTCAGGAAGTTCAGCCAGCGTCTTGCACGCGTCTTCAAGCACAAGACAACCGATCTCGCGGATTAGACCCATCTCCTCGGCGAGAGGAATGAACTGGTCGGGACTTATATAACCGAGAGTAGGGTGGTTCCAACGAGCGAGCGCCTCGAGCGAACAGAGCCTACCGTTGCTTGCTGAGAATACGGGTTGATAAAAGGTCTCGATCTGGCTGCAGGTCTCGACTGCGGATCGCAGGTCATTTTCAAGCGCTCTGCGCTTGCGCAGCAGTTCGTCCATATGGTCTCCGAAGATCGCATAGGTATTCCTCCCGGCAGCCTTGGCGTGATACAGCGCGATATCCGCCTTGCGTGTCAGTTCAGCCGGGTCGCATGGTCCGCGTGTAAAGGCCACACCGACGCTTGCCCCGATAACGACATGCGCCGTTTCGATCTCGAATGGCGCCTTCAAGCCATGGACAAGGGTGTCCGCGAGGTCCTCCGCAACGAGCGCGTCATCCCCCTGAAGCAGAATTGTAAATTCGTCGCCCCCAATTCTGGCGATCAGAGCCTCGGGGATGAGATCACGCATGCGTGCGGCCGCCAGGCTGATCAGCTTATCGCCAACCGGGTGGCCAAAGGTGTCATTGACAGCCTTGAAGCGATCGAGATCGACGAACAGCACAGTGTGACCTTCGTCATCCGAAGCTTGCCGCAGCCGACGATTGAGCTCTTCGTTGAAGCGAGCACGATTTGCGAGGCCGGTCAGCGCATCGTGAGAGGCCTGATGGCTGAGCTCTGCACGGCTCGCAGCGAGCCGTTCCGTTCGACGCCAAATCGCGCCTCCAGCCAAGCTGCTCCCGGCGAATAACGCGACGAATGCAAGGACCAGGGCAGGGGTGGTGGCCTCAAGGACATGGTGCCCCGGCCGAAACGGTTTCCATTCGAAGTATCCAAAGATTTCCCCATCTCGCCCTTTCAACGGCACGAATGCTAGATTGCGATCCTGGGGACGCGTTGCCGAAAACTGCAGATCGGAAAACTCGTACTCCGTGCCGATGACGGTCGGCAAATCGCCGTCGAGAAACCGCACCGCGACATGAAGCATTTCACTGCCGGCTGTCTGCTCGACATCGCCCGTGTCGGACACGATTGGTTTGACGCTCACGATCGCTGGACGAAACCCGACATAGGATAGATCCGTTTCGCCGATCGAGAGGATCTTATCGCCGGTGCCTTCGGTGTCACCGGCAGTAAGCCGGGCTTGAAGCGTCTCTGCAAGTGGCAGGTATGCGGCGCGCAGGTCGCCTGGAGTAGGAGCATATTCTACGTCAGAAGAAAATTGGTACAAAGGCACAAGGTCGGGTGTCAGCACAAGGGCGGTGTCATGACCAAAGTAACTATGCATCCACGAGCCGAGATTTGCATCGATCCATTCGATGTCTCTTGCTCGGGCATTTCTTACTGCATCGTCCCAGACCGTCGCGCTTTCCTGATCATGAGCAATTCCCGCCTTTAGTTTTGCAACTGTCAAGGTGACGAGATCGCGTTGCCTCAGAACCGCAACTTCGTCGCTGCGAGCGGCCGCCCAGCTTAAGCTGAAGAAAAGCAGACCGCACAGGACGAGAGAGGCGCAAGCCGGAAGTACCCATCGTAGTAACCACTGAGATTGAAGCTGCATTGTCATTCGCGGTACGCCATCCTGTATTTAATCGAACCGTAAAACAGTGGCTATTAAAACGGCGGCAAGCAAACTGGTTACAGGCTGGTTAAAGGGCGCTCCGTACGCTGGCGTACGGTTATGGTCGGCTGTGTCTGAAAGCGGAGCTGCGACGTTATCAGGCAAGGTTCGCACAAGGCCCAGACCACAAGAGGGGCGGGGCAACCGAGATGCTTGCGGAAGCCAAGCAGCGGATCATGAGGATCGGAAATGACCTTCGACGTCGAAATGATGCTTGACTGGCAACAGCGGGGAATGAATGCCCGAGTGCTTGGTCTTTCCGCAAGCAAGAACCCCGTCGCGCCTTATCTCGAGACAGCAAGCTGTCCGAAAGAAAAGGAAAACTGGATGGAAAAGGCGGAGGCTTGGTTGTTTGGCTGGAATATCGAGAATGCAGCAAGAGCATTCTCATGACGGGCTAGGGGCGAAAGGTAACAGCGATTAAGGACGACCGTCCGGTTTCGTAAACGCGCCGGTTTCCCGGCTCGGCCCAGTGATGTGACACCTCTCCGAGGCTGTCCTTCTTTTCGAAGAGAGCCGGATGTGACTGTCGACGAGGCTGCGGCAAGGTCGAGGGTGCGCGGTTGGCGCGATCGAAAAGCCGTATAAACCTCGCCCCTCGCGAGCTTTTGGGCGAGCCGTGAAGCGACCTGTCAAGGTTCTTCGAGAGGCCGGCACTGGGGTGTGCTGCGACAAAGGCCAAGGCAGAGCGAAAGCATCGGCGGCGGGACTGACAGCAGCGTCAGGTCAGTTGGAATAGGGCAGAGCGCTGAGGAAATACAGCATAATGAATGTGCTTAGAGCTGGCTGGCTTTCCTTCTCAATTCCTACGAAATGTCAGGCGGCTCTGAAATTTAACCTTACAAAGTAATCTTAAATTACGGACGTACTTGCAGTTGCGACGTCTGCGTGCTTCTAGACCGCAATCGGTAGAGGCTATCCATGTCTGAAAAACTTCCTCAGAGCTTTTATGATCGACTAGAGCGCGAATGGCGCATGTTGGATCCCGAGCGACCAAAACCGGAGCCCAGGCTCGAACCGACTGAACCGCTGAAGCGCCTCCGGATATCGCGCGTCGACTAACCTGCACCTGACACCGCGGTTCTGGCGCTTGCAGATCGATCGGCTTGTGACAGGTCAGCGTGACGAAATGCGAACGCGTGTTTAGAAACCCGTAAATTTGCCGAGGTAAAACGGCCGTGGGCGCTGGCTGGGGCTTGTCCCTCCCAAGATCTGCCAAGGCGGGTTTGAAACCAATTTGCAGCGCGAACCGAAGCCGCGCGGGCGCCCCTCCACTTCGCCCCTCCTTGTATCGGCCACCATGTCGCAAAGCGCATCCGTAATTCTTTATGTCGAGCAGGCGGACACTTGCGAGGAAACCCGACACCACCTACTGTTTCGCGGATAGGGGTTTGAGATAACGTGGGGGCACGGATGATTGTGCGGTATGCGCTAGCTGTAGTCACGCTTGCACTTTCGACAGCGTCTGTCCTCGCACAAGCGCCGAGCTTCAACGAAGAGCGATCGAGCGGTGAGACCGCTTATGACATGACGCTCAACCCGGTGGTGACACAGGCAGTGCTGCGGGACTTCGATGCCATTCGCGCCGAATGTGCAAAATCTGATCAGATCTATCGACCGGATTGCATAAGGCAGGGGCTTGAGCTCACGTCGCGACGGATACCCTTTCACGGTGACTATGGCGCAATGCGCCAGACGCTGCGGCAAACATCGATGGAGATCGCATCCGAAGTGTCGTCAAAGAAAGATCCGAACCGAGACCGGCTCGAAATCGATCCGGACACAAATGTCCGTTTTCGATCGAGGCGCTATTACACGCCCGTCAAGATCAGCGAAATGACAACTGTAAAGACCCGCGTGTCCGCTGCCTTGGATGCGTGTCAGTCACGTCTACTCAAGCTTGCTGACAGGTCCACCTCGTGGAACAAGAATTACACAGTCGTTGCGGTCGGGGTCTCGCGCCTGTCGTCGGTACTTCGCTGACATCGCATTGCAAGGGACGGGCTTGACCACCGATACGCCACGTCAGTGTGCAGCGATAACACGCGATCGGCGCTTTCCAGAAACAGCCTTCGCTACCATCTTCCCAGCAGTGGGCTATCGGATCAGCGCCCGGCCTTTGATCTTATTGGGACCTGCGCATCAACGTTGAATGTCGGTAGCTCGCTTGCAGGGACAGGCTTAGAAAGAAGATAACCTTGAAGGTCACTGCACCCGATCGCAATCAGGAAATCACGCTGGGCTTCCGTTTCAACACCCTCGGCGGTCGTTTCAATCCCAAGGCTTCTCCCGAGCGTGGTGATCGCCGCTGCGATCGCAGCGCCATTGCTTTGTCGGTCAAGCAGTCGCACGAATGAACGGTCGATTTTAATTCGGTCGATACCAAACTCAATCAAATGACTAAGCGATGAAAATCCGGTGCCAAAATCGTCTAAGGCGATCTTGATGCCGGCACGACGTAGACGGGATAGATTGTCCTTAACCTGGTCGGGATCATCGACGAGCGCCGTTTCGGTAAGCTCCAGCTCGAGGCTTGTGGTTGCAAGACCGCTTTGCGCCACGATAGCAAGAACCGATTCAGCAAACCCCGCATGCCGCAATTGCTTCGGCGACACATTAACGGCGATAGTTCTTCCCCCGAACTGGCGTTTGGCCACGAGGCATGCCTGATCTAAGATGAACTCTCCAAGGGCTTCGATGAGACCGCAATCTTCTGCGAGTGGGATGAATTTATCCGGAGCCAGAAGGCCAAGCCGCGGGTGTCTCCAGCGCACAAGCGCTTCTGCTCCGGAAATATCTCTCTCGTCGCCGGCTTTGTGAATGGTTTGATAATGGATCTCGAACGCCGCCTCATTGTCGATCAGGGGCTCAGAGTTCCCCCGAGCAGTCTTGAGCCTCGATATTCTGCCAAGCTCGCTGCGCAATTCTTCGATAAGTTGCTCGCGTTCTCTTTGCTCGCTTTCTAGCTCGACGCCGTAGAGCACAAATCGGCCACGCCCTGAGGCTTTGGCTTGATAGAGGGCAACGTCAGCGCGTCGAAGCAACTCATCGGCAGAGCAAGACATATCCGTGAGAGCGCATGCTCCGATTGAGCAGCCTATATTGACGATGACCTCACCGTGGTGCAGTTCGAACGGACGCTTGAATTCTGCGACAATCGCCTCAAACAGTGACAATCGATCCGCGCCCTCATCAGCTTTCGTGGTCAGGATGAGCGCAAACTCATCCCCGCCGAGACGAGCCAGCGTGTCGCTCCCCGACAGCATTGTGTTGATGCGCGCCGTTGCTTGCAACAGAAGCTCGTCGCCAGCGGCATGTCCATAGGAATCGTTGACTGCCTTGAAGCGATCAAGATCGATCAGAGCGACGGTGGTGAAACCGTTCTGGCAATTTTGCGCCTGATAACAGACCTCGAGCCTTTGGGCGAAAAGCTCACGATTTGGCAATTTCGTCAAAACATCATGGAGCGCCAAGGCACGCGAGCGCTGCTCACTGCGCCTCAAGGCGTCCCAGCTTCGATTAAGCCGAAATACCAGAAAAAAGAACAGGATGGCGAGAACGGCAACTGCTGCACAAACGTATGGCGTTAGGCGATCGATTACGCGGGAGCCCGGAAGATCTGGCGTCCATATGATCACACCTATCGGATCACCCGTTGCAGTCGCTTCGACCTGAAACGCGACCTCACTCTCCTCCGCATCCAAGGTGCGGGCGTAGCGCGCTCCATTGAGCCCCATCTCGCGACTGAAGTCATCAAGGGCCGCGCCATCGAGGAACCGGAAACCGATGAGGTAGTAGGAAGGCAACGGGACGCTTGTCGTCTGCGTTCTATGCGGATCCAACTGTTCACTAATTGGGACGATACCGACAAGTGATGGGCGGCCCTCAAGTCGCATCAGTTCGGCCTGGACACCTTTTGATGACGCGGGCGGCTCAAGCCCGCCTGACTTGCGCGATTCATTGAGCTGGACCCGTTGGAGCATGTCACCCAACAGTGGACGGACCCACTGATAGCGGCGCACCGTGTCCACGTCTTCTCGAAACGGGAAGTTGCCCTCCCGGTTGACGATGAGAAGCTTTTCGAAGCCAAATACGGATGTGACTGTGTGCCCAAAGCGCCTTGCGTCGTCAAAGCGAGGACTACGACCGTCCCGATCACCTGACACCGAAAGCAAGGAGCCATAACCCGCAGCCAGCAGACTCATGTCGTCGGCGACCTGCTTTACTTGGTCATCGAGCCGCTTTGTCACCAACTGTTTCTGTCGTTCAAGTGCTGCAAGGTCGCTCTCGGCACCCGCCCATACCGTTGCCAATACCGCCAAAAGCAACGCAGCAATGCCGCTTGCGGCAATTGGCACGAAAATCATACGGTTATTCTTGCGGAGCGAGATACCGTTCAGTAACGCCTGCGATAAACGTGTAAGCAATTCCGCCCCCTTAAGTCGAGACAGAGTTCCGCAAAAACATTTCAGAAAGCTTATGAACGCATATGAAAATCAAGCGATATGTGAACTAAATTTTTAAAGCGGGTGTGCTCCAATGCGTTCAGTCATCATGGATGGAGCAAGGGGAAGCTATGAATATATATAGACGCTGGGGGTTCAACCAGAAGCAAAAGAGCGGTTTGACCGTCTGCGTAGCTCTTGCACTGTCGGGGATGCCTCTATCTGCCGCCGTAGCACAAACCGTTACTAAGATCGCAGTTGAAGGCATTTTTCCGCCATTCAACTATCTAGATTCAAAAGACCAGCTTCAGGGTTTCGACGTCGAAATTGCCAAGGCACTCTGTGAAAGCGCTAAACTTACCTGCGATTTTGTCGTGCAGGACTGGGATGGCATGATCCCCAACCTGCTCGCGTCGAAATTCGACGCGATTGTCTCATCGATGTCGATGAGTGCCGAACGCAAGCAGCAAGTCGCTTTCACCGACCGTTACTACGACAGTCCGTCGGTCTTCGTCGTGCAGAAGACATCTGCGATAAAAACAACCGATGCGGAGGGCCTCATGAAGGCGAAACTCGGCGTCACCCTGTCGACCTCCCAGGCGAGTTACGCTGAAGATCACTATCCTCATCTCGACAGGGTGGTCTTCCAATCCTCGCCCGAACTTTACAAGGCGCTGGAAACCGGCGACGTCGATGTCATCCTCGAGGACAAGCTTGCCATCTACGACTGGCTGACCAACACCAAGGCGGGGCTCTGCTGTGAGTTCCGTGGCGGGGATGTCAAGGATGTAACATACTTTGGCGAAGGGGCAGGCATCGCCGTCCGGCCGGGCGATAAAGCCCTCTTGGACACGCTCAACCAGGCCTTGAGAGAGATACAGGCAAACGGAACCTACGATCAGATCAACGCGAAGTATTTCCCCTTCAGCATCCGATGAGGAGGAAAGCCAGGCGAACCGGTTCAATCTGCTGATTGTTCTCTGTGTTCCAAATAGGCCGCGACAAACGATTCTCGTGAGCGCTCGAGGTGACGGGAATTGGCCGTCGCGGCCATACAGACCAGGATGGCGCTGCAATAGGCATGGCCCGAGTGGTCAGCCATATCTTCTCTGAGGTAGCGGAGCGCTTCTCGCGGACCATCTATCGCGAGTTCATGACCTTGATCGTCCAGGACATAAACCACGTTTGCCCATAGTCTGCGAAAGCTTGCTTCGATGACTGAACTCAAGGCATTCTCCCTCATGGACTTGCCGCAACGGTCGAGCCGAAAGTCGTTGGTTGATGGAACAGATCAGGATCCCGCATTTGCCAGGCGGGCCAGTTGATTGCGAACTGCGCGTTATATGATGCGGTCGAACAAGAGGCTCTTTTCTTCCGGTAAGGCAAGGCCGGCTATCGACTGGGTCTTGAAACTCAGGCGACCCGCTGAAATCTTGGCTTGAATTCTTCAAGATAGAATTGGCCCGGCGATTTCGCCGTTGCCATCGCCTCCGCCGCAGCCCTCGAGACCCCTTCAAACAAACCATCCCTTCCATCGGAAAATCGCAGAAGAAGCTTGCCATCGGTCGGGCTGAAATGAATGGACTGGATCATCCGGGATTGCACCGCAAGTTCGGTCGTCTTAGCCGTTGCCATAAAAAGTTGCATCCGCCGCCGACTGTTCTTCTGCTCAATGCGGCGTCGGATCCTGCGACCCATCGTCACCACCAGCAGGCCGACGAAGCAGCCGATAACACCGCCAGCCGATTTGATCAGCACATCCGCCAGGTCCGCGTGCCTTGTTGGGGAGAGGGCCTGCATCATCTCCAATGCTGCCGGCAAAACGAATGAGGCGATAAGCGCGTACCGTAGCCGCCGCGGATAGGCGATCACAACAAGCGTAACAAGGCCTGCAAAGGCGAGGAACCGATCCGTGTTGACGGTGAAGATCACCGGGGGACGAAAAGAAAGCGGTGACAATGTTGCGAATGCTATCACAATAAAGGTCACAACGATGGCGGCGAGGGCGAATTGTTTTCTCATGTAACCATCCTCGTTGCTGGATCTTTCCAACTTCTTTCCAGCCAATATTTGAATGGCCACAAGGTTAATCGTCTATTCTATTTTGATGACGCTCGTGATCTTGCCAGCCGTTGGACTGAGGGCATTGCACATGTAGAGGGAAGGGCGGGGAGATTATCTCGATGACGCAGTGCTCGCCGAATACCCTGCAACCTCATGAAGACCCGAGCGCGCCGAATGGAATGCAGCAGGCGCGCCGGATGATGGTAGGCGCGGCGGGCAGAAGTGCAACCTAGTAGTGGTTACCGTCCATCCGTTGTCGGAGTGCTTGCCACGGCATGCATCTCTTCGAGCACCGCGCCAAGGGCGAGCTCCAGGAGATATTTTGGGAACTGGACATCAAGATCTGTCGCGGTCTGGCTTGCGAACAAAATCATTCGAGTAAGAGAGGTGAGTTCCTGAAGCTTGTTGGAGTTAGCGATCTTGTCCAGACTTTCAGTTTGACGGCCCATTGTTCTCTCCTCAAAAATCAAGCTTCTATGGAGCAAGCGCGGGGTCGATCCGGGAGGCAATGGTGGATGCCGTAGGGCACATTGCAGCGTCCCGTTCGAAGCGCTAGCTCGTCGCTATAGAGTAGCGTGATAATTGCAGCGCAACCGTGAGGTGAATAGTAGGTGAGGTAAATATATTCTCGATATATGAGACAGAACAATATCCCAGGACGCTCCGCCGCTGCGTCACGATTGCTAATCAGAAGAGGCAATGTTGAGCCGGCCCAACACAAGAAGCGACCATGATTGGCACTCTCAGCAGCAGCCAGCACTCGTCTGCGTCGCGCAGAGCCGCCGTAACGGAAAACACGCAGCCCGCACATTTCGCACAACTTGAGCCAATGGTTTTGGCCGCGAGCTGCAGAGATCATCCGCGGCTTAAGTTTCAGAGGTCAGGCACGGCGTTTAACCGGTATACTCTCGCAATTCAATTTGGGATTGAAGCCAGGCGGAACGCCTCTCGACGAAAGCCAGTAAAGACGCGCGAGGCTACAATGAACGCAGACGCAGGTCGCGACAGGGGTTCTCAGACGAGGCGTTTCTCCTGAACCGCCGTCACCTCCGATCTCTACGTCGATGAGACCGAGCTCGTCGGTTGAAGGCGAAACGATAGGCGGTGGTCGCCAGATCAGGCCTTCGTCAAACGCAGTCGCCGAAGAATCGTGATCAGCATTCTCAGACTGTTGGTCGCGCTCCATGTCACGCAGGATCCAGCGGTAGAATATCAGGATCGCGAACGCGAATAAGACAAGCGGTACGGCGTCTTGAAATTGGACCATATCGTCTGCTCTTGATGAGGAGCCGCTTCATGCGGCGATGGCCGGATTGTAAGAAGAGAACGTCTTCTTGTGATTAATTAAAACGATAAAAATGTAATAATTTGCGTTAATGCTCGACATGTCGTTGTATTTCAAGCGGATGTGCCGGCTCACGTAATGATGGGCGCTAGTGTTTTTAGTTTATCAGGGTCTCTTAGTCCCATCCGGTATAAGTAAATTACCGTTCTAATCAGTTGGCGTGCATCGACAGTACTTGGTAAGCCGGCGCCGATAAGCTCGTCGCAGACCGTCTTGATGATCCTGAAATCAGCAAGGGTTGGGTCGGGCTCATCTTGCTTTTCTGGCTTAAGCACGGATGGCAATATCAGGGTTGAGTTTGTAATAACTGCCTCCGGGCGTGTATTGCGGTCTGGCAATTAGAGCATATCCCGAGCGCGTCGATATACTACTTGTAGTACATCTAAGGGCGCCCCTAAGCTGGCAACGCCCAAGAGTAAGGCGCGAAGCTGGAGTTGTCGGAATTTATCCAGCACAAACAATCGGGTTTCAGTCATGTCAGGGCTGTGCGAAACATATTCTACGCTCGGAGTATTCGCCGAAAGAGCAGTGGTTACTGCAGCAGAAAGATATCTCCGCGCGGCGAGAGCCTCCAGGCTTAGTGGCGCTTAGAGCAAGCCCTGTTAGGCAAAAAAACAAGCGGTTATTATTTGACGTGAAAGCGAGGCGAGAAAGGCAGGCCATGCGGATTGCTTCCGCTTCAATGACCAGTTGCGCCGGGCCGTCGGTACCTGAACCAAAGTGCGCGAAAGTGAGGGTGAGTATGTCAGGCGATAAGGCGCGCTTCCATGGCGGCCGCGATGAAAGCATCGCGCGCCACTTCACTGTCGCATCTTTGCTCGGTGACGCCGATACAGGCTGCGCGGGCGGTGTGATAGTGGTAACCTCGAGGACCAGGCCACTCGGTTTCCATGAACAACAAGGCCCTGGTCGGCCCATCAATGCGTTGCGGCCAGCCATGGCGGATCTGAATGTGGACGGGTCGCTGCCACAGATAGATAATTCGATCGTCGTGCGTCGTGGATTCCATCATGTCATCCCCAGTCAAGATCGACATAAAAGCTCTCTGGTTGATGAAGATCAAGGGGGGTATGCATGCCAGCAGGAAGTGCGGGCTGACCTTCTTCTCTCCGTTTCTAATACAGGTCTTTGACAAAGCTAGACAATTGCCTTAAAGACGCGAGCATATATCACTTTTGTTGACGAAGTTTATTGGTCTGAGAGCCGCGTGGGCGCTTTTCGTTGCTTATCGATCAGCAAGATGATCTGGAACATTCGGAACGCGCGGAGAGACTGAGATCTTACTCTAGCCATGAGCCCTGGGATGCGTTGGTTGTTTCCTGCTCGAAGAGGTTGCAGCATGCTTCGATCATCTGGACAATACATTCCAGGCGATCGGCAAGGCGACGAGGATAAGGCTTGGACGAGTGCGAACTGGCGTTAACTCAAGATCCGAGCAGACCTGTCGTCAGACGAACATCTTTGTCTCACCATCGATCTTCAACACGGTCAAATTGCCGGTATAAAACGCGCCTGTATCAATCCCGATGCGACCAGGCCCGACGCTCGGTTCGTTGCCTGGTGTATGGCCGTGCACGACGGTGATCGCCCAGCCGGGACCCTGAGCGAGAAAAGGCTCGCGGATCCACATCAGGTCCTCATCATCTTGCTCTGCGATTTGAACTCTTGGTCGAAGGCCCGCGTGAACGAATACGAGGTCGCCGATTTTCAGGAGTATTGGCAAATGAGCGAGAAACTCGACATGGGATGCGGGCACCGCATCACCCAACAACCGCTTCAAATCGCCTGATTTGCTCTTCTGTCTCAGGTTTAAATGTCCGACGTCGATGCCGTAGGACATCAATGTCTGCTCTCCACCAAGATCGAGCCAATCCATGTACCGCTGCGGCTGTGCGATGAATTTGCTGAAGACGTCATCGTGGTTTCCGCACAACGCAAGCCGGCGCAACCCGAGATCGCTTGGCCGAAGAAGATGTTCGACCACCTGAAATGATGCCGGACCGCGATCTATATAATCGCCGAGGAGAACGACCAGCCCGGCGCGGCCGGTCTGACGGATGTCTTCCGCAATGCGAATTTCCGCCGCCTGCAATTCCTTTATGCAGCCGTGGACATCGCCGATCGCATATATCGGATAGGTTGCCGGCTCGTCGCCGAGATCAATTCGACGACGCGCCGGGATCGAGAAGGGAGCATCCGGGCGACGCGTCATCCAGTTAATGATCTTTTTCATATTTATCGCCAGGCCGATGCATTGGTCTCCCGCCCCGACAATGGGAATGCGCTTGCTAAGGTACCGTTAAGCTCCCCGGAACAAATCTTGCAAAGATGCAGACCTGCGATCAATTTTTCAGTGATGGCGCAGATCTGGTATGGAATGTCTCAATGACTTGCCCCCTCACTTAGTCGCGGCAGATCACCAAAACCAACGCGCTTCAATGCAAAGATCAGATTTCCCCTGGTGGGGTCGTTCAACTCCCGGCGAAAGCTGACACCGAAACGGTCGATCAATAGGGAAAAATCTTCCAGTGCGATCAGCCTCGTCTCGATCTCGTCGCGTAGCGCTTGATCGATGATCGGTAATGGCAGAAATGCGCCGGCGAAACTGACCGCCCGCGACGCAAGTTCCGGCGTCATCGTGCCGCCGTTCAAGTTAAACTTGGCTCTGACGCTGCGGGTCTCCACGGATGATCCTCGCGCCTGCAGGAAGAGGGTCGACTGGGCGTGACCGATCGGCGGCGTTAAGAACGCGCATTCCCAACTGTCGTCCTGGCTGACGAACGTTGGTGGAGCATTGGGCTCTGGCGGGGAAAGCGAGGCGCAGGTTGCAGCCGGTTGAGTGAGTGTTGTCAGCGGCCTAGCGGCATCTCCTGCGATAAACGGCCAGGACGGGGCAGGCGGGTCGATGGGCGCTGCCGGCGATGCGCCAATCTTTTGCGCGGCCTCTGGCTTTATCCCGAGCCACAGTTTCAGTACCTTGAGATTTTTTCCGTCATTCGCAAGCAAAACCGTAGCGGCAATGGCGCCAATAGAAGCAAGCAGACATAAGACAAGCGGCCAACGGTTCGCCGGCCTGGGGGGCAGGCCCGCTCTTGCCATCGGTTTGGCCTCTTCGTCCACCAGACCTTGAAGCTCTGCGCTATCCAAAGATGACGTAACCATGTTTTATCGCCAGTTTAGCGACCTTGATATTAACGGCGATGGAATGCCTTGACTATAACTTCTCGACACGACCTTCTGAGGTTCGCCATTTCCGTTAGTCGGGGGCCTTCTTCTGATAGTGCATTTCAAAAGAGCGCGAGAAACTGCCGGGAGCTGTCTGCCGAGGCGTCTGTTCCTAACTACAATTTTACCAGTGGCCTTTAGGCGCTGTGACCACTATCGAACCTGAACTCCCTTGGGCTAATGAGTGACATGACCGGCAAGAGAATAAACACCGTCCGTTCGCCAAGGATCACGTTCAGGAAGCGAAAACGGCCACTGATTAAGAACGTCCCGGAGCGACGCGGCCCATTGTCAGTGTCACCGCAGGTTGAGGAAGATTGGCCAGCCCTTGCCAAAAGACGCAAAGGCGATGAGGGGGAAATCAAAGACGACGACTAATGGCGTCACCAATGTAGCGACGTGGTCGCGAGCGCTACAGGTTTCGTCGCCAGGGTCCGGTCCATTCTCTTAGACAGACGTGTCTGGCGGTAGCGCGGTCACTGTTTCGCCGGTGGTTCGCGGCCAAGCGCCTTTGCAAGCTTTAACCAGTCGCGTCCGCTGACATTTGAGATCCGCAGGATCTCGTAGGTCGATAAACCGGCGAGATCGGCGACGGTCGAGTACCCTCTCTGCGTCAACGACAGCAGAGCGGCCGGACTTAGCTTTAGGTATGCGAGCTTCGTGTTCATCAAGTCAAACTAGGCAGGTCATCTTTCGCGGGATACCCGCAAATGGGGGATGTCTGGCCCGTTAGCGTATCTCGTTGAAAATTGCAGCATCCGAAAATGCCATCTTCGGCTCCTCCAACCTTTTTTTCTTTGGCCGCGTGTTATCCGGCGTATTAGGACCGCCGCGGATAGCCGCCACAATTCCGCCACCACGACCTGAGGGGCCGTTGCTCTCGTTACCACTAAAGGCGGGTTCCTAGGCAACAGGATGCGTATCACGAAACCCTTCGGGAGAGGCGGGACAATCTTCCGGCGCTTGGGCCAGTCGCAAGTTCATTCGCGACCATTTCTCTGCTTGAAGAGAAGAATGAGCAGTGCGCCGAAGTAACCGACTTGCATCAGCAGGAGCGAGCCAACGCCGAAGGCAAGACTCCACCCAACGCTATAGCCACTGAAGGCGCTGGCAGTTCCCATCAGGATTGCCATCAGCAACATCCTCAAGAAGGCGCATGGGATAAGAAGCGAGGGACAAAGGCGTTCCATTGGAATTAGCACCTATATCATGGTTAACGCCGCATTTACACGAGTCTACGCCAAATTCAAATAATTATTGCTATAGGAAATAACCTAATTTTAGATGGATGACGGCTAAAAACATAAAATTAAGGCGAAAGACAATTTATGATATACTAAATTTAGTAGTCTTTTATTCGGCAGTTCAGGGTGTATAGTAGTTATCATTGAAGTGAGCTTCAGCGGGAGCGAAGCGCTTGTTTTATCAGCGACGAGGCACCCAGTATGATGAAAAGCGATAGTTCAGCACGAGAAGAACTCACTTTGCCTCGGGTCTATGGGGTGGATGAAACTGTACGGCCGCATCTCTCCAGGTTCGATTATGTGATCGGCATTCCCGCGATCGTCGTCGGCGTGTTGTTTATTCTTGTTTTGGCAGTTTTGCTGGTGCCTTTCGCAATCATCCGATCTTTATTCGGACGCATCCATGACGTGCTCGAGGAGCGGCGGGTTCGGTCCAGGATACCCCCTACGTCCGGGTCGATCCATGACTCGGTCTATTCGATGTCCGACGGCGGTGTTCGAAAGCCCCGTTGACGTGGATCATTTGACGCTGCTCCGCAAGGCGCCTTGAATAGTCCTCCGGCAATTCTGAACGCTTACGACGCGCCCGGCATCCTAAGACGCAGTGTTTATCGCCTCGCAAGAAGCTTATCGGAGCGCTGCTGATCGCTGTGGACGATCAATGATCGATTATCAGACCTGCCTGGACCGCTACGAAATCACCGGCAGATCGCCGTACCATTTCCGTCGACTACGCAGCTTCTCATTGTGGCGCCTACGCTTCCCGACCGTCGCGAGCGACGTTCCTCGATAACGTTGGGGCGCCGACCGCCAAGGTGGCCAGACTGGCCTGCGCCCGGCCGTATCTCGAAATTCTGATTGCCGTAGGTACCGTAATATCCGCCGGTACCGTCAGGCTGGACCTCGAAGTTTCGGTATTGCTGTGCGCAGGCGCTATGCCCCGCGACGACTGCAAAAACGATCGAAAGTATCAGGTGAGAGCGGAGAGCTTGGCGGCCATGCGACACTGTATCGTCCTCAACGCAAGCGTGGTTTTGACCCTGGTCGGTGCCGGCCTTTTGCACAAAGCGCGTGGAAGTGCGTTTCCAGACATCGGGTGGACCAAGATCAATGAGGAGCCGGAAATTTTCCGCGAATATTGGTCATATAGAACTCTCCGGGGGACTTCGCAGATGCAAGTAAGTCCACCGTCGGTTTCGGCACGCCGATAAACTCCCGTAATGTCCCATTGGCAAGAAAGAGCCGAAGGACCTGGTTGTCTTCGTCATAAGACACAGTGTCGATCAATCTCGATTTTAGTTCTACTTGCATTGTCACCTCCAGTAAAAGGTTAACGCAATATTATGGTGCGCTGCGGAATCGTCAACGGACAATTATATAAAAGAGCGGCAGGGGTTTTGTCGTGAAACGTCGACCCAGCTCGCGTGCCTGCGGCAGCGTAGAGTGTTTCTGTCAAATCGATGGAGTGACACTCTGACTTTGAGTATTCACTTTGTGTTATTGCATTCGGATTTCAGTTTTTACCGTTTAAGAAAAATATAATTAAGAAAATATGCCGTCAGTGTTTTCGCGATACTGATTGTCGCGTCGATAATGATGAGAAGTATTCAACTTCGATATAACATTAAATATTATTGTGTATTGACTGTCGGGATTAAGGTCATAAAGTTAATTAACATCGAGTGTGTGCATCAAACGGCGTGATTACGACTATTCATCAATGGGAATTTTGCGAGATATGCCGGAGCCAAGTATTGCGTTTGCATTTGGCGAGGAGTGGACGGTGGCTTAATGATAAGAACGGTAGACGGCCAATATGAATTTCGAGCCAACTGAAATTCTGGATGTCGTGGTTATTACACCAAAACGCTTCGGCGATGCCCGCGGCTATTTTATGGAGACATTTCGCCAGACGCTTTTTGAAGAGCATATCGGTCGGCAGATATTCGTTCAGGACAATCAGTCGATGTCGGTGCAGGCTGGCACGGTGCGCGGGCTACATTTTCAGCTGGACCCAATGGCGCAAGGGAAGCTTGTCCGGTGCTTTGCCGGCGCACTGCTCGATGTGGCTGTCGATATTCGCCATGGCTCACCGAGCTACGGGAAACATGTCGCGGTCGAACTCACGGCCGAGAACGGACGGCAATTATGGGTGCCGCCTGGCTTCGCGCATGGCTTCTGTACGCTCCTGCCGAACACTGAGATTAGCTACAAGGTCACCAATTATTACAGTGCCGAGCATGACCGAGGCTTGCAATGGAATGACCCCAAGCTGGGCATCGCATGGCCGGTCGATGAGGCGAGCGCACTTCTCTCCGACAAGGATCGGAAGCAACCGACCTTAGATGACGTGCCGGCGAGCTTCCTGTTTAAGGCGACGTCGTAGCGATGGAAGACAATTTGCCAGCCGTGCTCTCAGCCGCCCGTCCAGCATCTCAGCAATTTGACCTCGAAGTAGGGGGAGATTACCGATGCGAGTTGCAGTAACGGGCGGTGCGGGTTTTATCGGATCCGCTCTCGTAAGACATCTCGTTCTCGATAAGGGCTACGAAGTCCTAAATATCGACAAACTCACCTATGCGGGAACTGAAACCTCGCTGAAGGCAGTCGGTGGACGTGCCAACTATCGGTTCCTGCACGCGGACGTCTGCGACAGAGCAGCTATCACAGATGCTCTTTTGGGCTTCCGACCGCAAAGGATCATGCATCTCGCCGCCGAAAGCCACGTCGACCGGTCAATCACGGGCGCCAAAGATTTCGTCGATACCAATGTTCTGGGCACCTTCACGATGCTCGAATGTGCCAGGCACTACTGGATGGGCCTGGATGCCGACGCGAAAGGCAAGTTTCGATTTCTTCATGTCTCCACCGACGAGGTCTATGGTTCCCTCGGGGAAAAGGGCTTGTTCACCGAGCAGACGCCTTATGACCCGAGTTCACCCTATTCGGCGTCTAAGGCCGCCTCGGACCATATCGCCAAGGCCTGGGCCCGCACCTACGGGCTTCCGGTTGTCGTGTCCAACTGCTCCAACAACTACGGACCGTATCATTTTCCCGAAAAGCTTATTCCGTTGATGATCTTGAACGCGATGGAAGGACAGACGCTTCCGGTTTACGGCAACGGTACGAATATCCGTGACTGGCTCTACGTCGACGACCATGCCCGGGCACTCGACATTATCGCCGAGCGCGGGCGGATAGGCGAGACTTACAATGTCGGAGGCCGCAACGAGCGGCGCAATATCGAAGTGGTGGAGCGCATTTGCTTGCTTATGGATGCCATGCGTCCCAGCACCGGCCCCCACAACCGTCTGATAACATATGTTGGCGATCGGCCAGGCCACGACGCGCGCTATGCGATCGACGCGACCAAACTGGAAACCGAGCTTGGTTGGAAGGCGCGGGAGACTTTCGATACCGGTATCGAAAAGACGGTCGGTTGGTACCTCGACAATGAATGGTGGTGGGCACCCTTGCGCAAAGGATATGGGGGCGCTCGCCTTGGCCTTATCGAAGCCACAGACAAGGTCGTGGCATGAGCTCTGCAAAACAGCGAATGGTTGTCACCGGCCGGGAAGGGCAGGTCGTAACATCCCTGATTGAGCGGGCCAGCGTCGCCGGACGGTTCGAGGTCATTGCCGTGGGGCGCCCAGAACTTGATCTCTCGCGGCCTGAGACGGTCGCACCTGCTCTCAAAGCGGCTCGCGCCGACGTGATTGTTGCAGCGGCCGCCTATACGGCCGTCGATCAGGCCGAGACTGATGAGCATCTGGCAACGATCGTCAACGGCGTAGCAGCCGGAAGCATCGCGAGTGCGGCGCATGAACTTGGCGTTCCCATGCTGCATATCTCAACCGATTACGTGTTTGATGGGACCAAGCTGTCTGCCTACGACGAGACCGATCCGGTGTCGCCGATCGGCGCTTACGGTCGATCCAAACTGGCAGGCGAGCGAGCGGTTTCACGTGCTCATCGAGATCACGCCATTTTGCGCACCGCATGGGTCTACAGCCCCTTCGGCAAAAATTTCCTCAAAACCATGTTGAGGCTCGCCGCCTCGCGCGACCACCTTGATGTCGTTGCCGATCAGATGGGTAATCCGACCTCGGCACTAGACATTGCGGACGCGGTGTTCGCCGTCGCCGGCAACCTACTCGACAGTAATGAGGCGCATCTGCGCGGCATCTTTCATATGACGGGTGAGGGCGATGCGAGCTGGGCCGATTTTGCCGAACAGATTTTGACGTGTTCGGCGGAGAGGGGCGGTCCGAATGCATCAGTCGGCAGGATTCCGTCGAGCGCATATCTTACGCCGGCAAAACGGCCAGCCAATTCGCGTCTCGATTGCAGCAAGCTGTTCGCTACGCACGGCGTCAAACTACCGCATTGGCACGGCTCGACGGCATTGAGCGTGGCGAGGCTTAGCTGAAAGCAGGGAGAATTGTGATCTATGAAGGGCATTATTCTTGCGGGCGGCAGTGGAACGCGACTTCACCCTATGACCAGTGTGATCTCAAAGCAGCTCATGCCGATCTACGATAAGCCAATGATCTATTACCCCCTGTCAACCCTGATGCTCGCCGGGATCCGGAACATCCTGATCATCTCGACGCCACTCGACATGCCGCTCTTCGAACGGTTGCTCGGAGATGGGTCGCAATGGGGGATCAGTCTCAGCTACGCTGTCCAGCCTGAGCCGAACGGTCTGGCTCAAGCTTACCTTATCGGTGCCGATTTCGTCGGTGATAGCCCATCCTGCCTCATCCTCGGTGACAACGTCTTCTATGGTCACGGGATTACCGAAACCATTGAGAAGGCGGTCTTGTCGGGAGGGGCGACTGTGTTCGCCTATCACGTTGCCGATCCCGAACGTTATGGCGTGGTCGAGTTCGACAAAACGAACAAGGCCATCTCGATTGAGGAAAAGCCAGCCGCGCCGCGGTCAAACTACGCTGTGACCGGGCTCTATTTCTATGACAAGGATGTCGTTGACATCGCCGCCAACCTTAAGCCGTCGGCAAGAGGGGAGCTCGAGATAACGGATGTAAACCGCGCCTATCTCGAGCAGGGGCGTCTGAATGTGGAGATCCTCGGTCGTGGATTTGCCTGGCTCGACACAGGAACACCCGATAGCCTGCTTGACGCCGCTGAGTTCGTTGCCACCCTTGAGCGCCGCCAAGGCGTTAAAATTTGTTGCCCGGAAGAAGTCGCCTTCTACAAGGGCTTCATCAATCGCGATGGCCTTGAGAGCTTAGCGCACGCTTATGGGAAAAGTGCTTACGGTAGATATTTGCGCGAGAGAGTGTTGCGTTAACTTGACGGGCATGCAGCACACTCGGGCGTTTGCGAGATTGCGAGAGAGCTACCGTCGATGATGAGTGGTTTGCCTTATTCCGCGTGAACTCAGGCCCCAGACTGCCCCGCTTCCTTTGCCACCATCATCCCTAAGGGCCAGCAACAAATGGCGGTGATGTTCATGTCGACCATTCGGCTCCGTAGCGTCGCGCCCATCTCGCCCTGCCGGTGACAGGTACTCCTTAATGATCTGGGGCATCGAAAGATGCCGGAACCTGATGGAAGCTCGCAATTTTGGTTTCCGTAAGTACCGGAATAGCCGCGGATTCTATCCGCTGGACTTCGATGTGACGGTATTGCTGAGAATATGCGGCATATCCAGCAGGGTGGCGGTGATCTGGAGGTTGCCACTTCGGATCATTCCGGCGCTGCGAGGCTTGCTGGATCGGGTCTTTGCGATGAGGAATCTCAAGGAATTGGATGGGATGCCATCTGTGGCAGCCGAATAGACCGCCATCGAATGGATATGAACCGAGATCAAAGCGCGGTCTAATATTTTCCTCGGATATCGTTGATGTAAAACTCACCTGAAGATTTACCTGAGGAAAGCAATTCGGCGGTTCGCTTTGGTATGCCGATATATTCTTACAAAGTGCCGTTCGCCAGAAATAAACGAACTAGGTGATAGCCTCCGTCATAGAAAACGGGGGCGATCGACTTGGATTTTAGATCGCTTTGGATCGCATCTAAATTAGCGGTCAAGCAATTATCATCGTGCGGTGCAAAATCGTTGATCGTAACGACCTTAACGTCGCGATCAGTTCGATGGAGGCTATTACCGCGACCGAATTCAAGCAATTTCCTAAAACATTAGTTGAGGCTAATTAAAGAGCGCAACGATCAAGTCGGAATAAAATGAGTTCCTCAGAGGAAAAGGTAATTGGCAGTCAGGAAAATCCTGATTCAGATAGTCACGGATGCTGTTCGTCAGACTATACGCTGGTATACCCCATTTAGACGCATTCAGCAGTAAACTAAAATATTCTCTTCAACCACAAAACTTGTTCCCCAGTTTTTATAGGTTAACCAATTCTTAAATTTATGCTGACAGCGACACCGTTTTCAGTCTAAATGCGGTGCAGCATTTCAGTTTGGTATATTTAAGGTGACTCTGGTGAGCAACGGGCAGGCACTACTGAGAGAAGATGGTTTTGTGGCGCCTTTAGCCCCGATTCCTGCGAACGAGAATTCGCAGTTCCATCGTCCATTGGGGGCCGGCTCCTGGGAATTTGCCGCTAAACGCACGGTGGACGTCTTTGTGTCGTCCGTCGCATTGCTCGTGCTGTTGCCGCTTCTTCTTCTGATCGCGGCCGCTATTCGCCTCGAAAGTCGAGGGAACGTCCTCTTTACCCAGACCCGCTGGGGCCTGAATGGTCAGAAATTTAAGGTCTACAAGCTTCGATCCATGTATGCCGATCGTGGTGACGTAACCGGTGTAGCTCAGACGACAGCCGACGACCCAAGAGTGACCCGCGTCGGGAAGTTCATTCGCCGCTACAATGTCGATGAGTTGCCACAGCTGCTGAATGTCTTGAAGGGCGACATGTCGCTTGTTGGGCCACGGTGTCATGCCGTTGGAATGCTTGCGGCTGGGGTGCCTTACGAAGAATTGGTCCCCGCCTATCACGGTCGCCACGCAGTTCGCCCGGGCCTGACTGGCCTTGCGCAGATGCGAGGCCTTCGTGGCCCGACGACGCGAGCCTCAAAGGCGCGCGCCCGCATCGCAAGCGACCTCTACTATGTGCAGAACTTCTCGATCTGGCTGGACTTCTACATCATGGTCGAAACCGTGCGCCGGGAAATCCGCGGCGGAAACGGATTTTAAGACAGAGCAGTCAGTCTTGCTCCTGCTCGCACATCTCGACAGCCTGCCACAACATCAAGTGAGTTAATACATATGCGGCTTCGGCCGGGCCTGGGTCATATGCTTCTCAATATAACCACTGTGATCTATGCAGCGAGCATAGTGCTGGCTCTTCTCAATTATGGTGCGGCCGATCTCCTAATTGTCACGCTTTTTATTTTTCCGATCTTCGCGATTCTCCTTGTCCTCTTGGTGACGCGCGAAATCCCCAGTCATCTTGTGCCCACTGTCTGTGTCGCGCTGACAATACTGCTCGGCAGTGCTGCCTGGATTGCCTTCCAGACTATACCACTCCCAGGTGGGCTCTACGCCCACCCCGCGTGGAAAGAGGCTGAGGCTCTGGTTCCCGAGGTTCGCGGCACTATTTCTGTCACGCCGGCGGATGATCGCGCAGGTTATCTGCGCATCGCGGCGCCATTTGGCGTTTTCTTATGTGGGCTGTATCTGTTTTCGACAGATGAACGCGCCCGCCGCGCCTTGACCTTTATCGCGGTTGCAGGAGGAGTGATGTCATTCGGATCGATCCTGCAATTCGTTTTCGCGCCCAGTACCCTCTTGTTTGCTAAGAAGATTGCTTATCTGGACAGCCTGACCGGTGTCTTCGTCAACCGCAACACAGCCGCAACCTTCTTCGGCCTCCTTCTTCTTGTCGAGGTCGCTCAGGCCAGGCGCGCGACACAGGCGATCGAATTTCGACGCATTGCCAAGCGCTTCGAAGAGGGCAGGCGGCTCTCGCCTGAGCTCAGAAGCCAAGTCGCCATTGCCGGCCTTTATCTCTGCTTAACTCTCTCGTGCGTCGTTGCGCTCCTACTCACCAAATCCAGAGCCGGGATCGGCGCTTCGTTCATCGCTGTCATCCTTCTGATTGTTTTGGCCTCCTGGGGACCAAGGATGCGGTTGCCTGGACGGTCTCAATCTCGAGGTCCCTCGGCAGGCCGCGGGGCGTCGCTGATCGGGGGGCTCATAATAATTTTGGTGTTCCTCGCATTCGGCGGTCGGGTGCTGTGGCGCGCGCAGGTACAGGGAGGTGATGACGGTAGGTTCTGCATCATACCCGGAATATGGGCTCTTGTTCGCGACAACTTTCCTCTCGGCTCGGGTCTGTCCAGCTTCATCGAGGTTTTTCCGGCTTATCGTGATTATCGGTGCGGTATAACCGGCGTCTGGGACATGGCACATAATTTTTACCTCGAAGGCCTTGTGACGCTAGGCATCGCCTTCGTCGTGCTTGCTCTACTGGCGGTAACTTCGCTCGTGCTCATCTTTGTGACCGGCTTGCGTACAAGGCTGAGTTTTCGTTTCGGTCCGGAAATTGGCATGGCGACGCTGGTATTGATCGCGATCCATTCCGCTTTTGATTTTTCTCTCCAGATATCTGGGCTCGCGATCTTTTACGCTGCGCTGCTCGCGCCATTGACCACCCTGTCTCTGAATGAGCCGGGTCGACGTATGGAGCGCCGAAGGAGCTCGGTTAGCCCTCGTTTTGCACCATCTGAGTAAGCAATGGCAGCGAAAGTCAATGTATTAATTGGAGCTAATATAGGCATTCAGTTGAACAAAAAGTTTATCACCATGTATTTGTTGTTAACGAATTGTGTCGCAGGGGCAACAGTGTGGTACTGCTGCCGAGAGTGAAATTGTTTTAAAGAAATGTTTCCTGGCTTTTACATAGCGATCAAGCATATTGCCGACTGAGGGATTCTAGGGGAATTGCATTGAAAATCTACAGCGTATCGACCTTGCTCCTGTTGGCTGCCACGGCTCTTGCCGGTTGCACGTCCCTCCCGAGTTCCGGCCCCAGTGAAAAAAGTGTAGAGCAGGGCGCTGCCATCAAGGTCACGTCTGCTGGCAAGGCAAAGGCCGTCGGTATCGATTACGCTTTGGTCGATCTCAATAAGACCGTTTTGAACTACGTCTCGGATTCTGTGACAAGTTCTCTCGCGGGAGGCTTCGGCGGTGGTCGCGGCGGTGTGCCGGCATTGCCGTTGGGGGTGGGTGACGTCGTCCAGGTTGCTGTCTTTGAATCCCAGTCGGGAGGCCTGTTCATTCCTTCTGACGCTGGTAGCCGTCCCGGAAACTTCGTAACGCTGCCGCAGCAGACGATTGCCCGAGATGGAACCGTCAGTGTTCCCTATGCTGGCCGTATCCCAGCCGCTGGTCGCGTCGTTGAGGACGTTCAGGCCGATATCGAGGACCGTCTCGCCAACCGGGCAATCGAGCCACAGGCCCTGATCACCAAGATCAGCAGCCGTTCGGCGCAGGTCGCAGTCCTCGGCGACGTCCGCGAGCCCGCCAAGATCGAGCTCAGCGAGGCCGGAGAGCGGGTCCTCGACGTGATTTCGGAAGCGGGTGGCCTGAGCGCTCCGGGCACCGAGACCTACATCACCCTGCAACGACGGGGCCGAAGCGCCACGGTGCATTACGATCACCTTGTCGCGACACCTGCTGAAAATATCTACGTTGCTCCGGGTGATACTATTCTCGTCGATCGAGAGCGGCGGACCTACCTTGCCTTTGGTGCAGCCGGGCTGAACGGCCGGTTTGATTTCGAAGAGTCCGACCTGACCTTTGGCGAAGCTTTGGGTAAGGCCGGCGGCCTGCTCGATTCCCGCGCAAACCCCGGTCAGGTCATGCTCTACCGCGTCGTCAGCAAGTCGATGCTCACCAAGCTGGGTGTCGACGTGTCTAGGTTTGCGACCGATACGGTGCCCGTCATCTTCCGGGCAAACATGCGTGACCCCGCTGCATTCTTCGCCGTTCAGAAGTTTCCGATGCAGGACAAGGACATCCTTTACGTCACCAATTCGGACTCTGTCGAACTGCTCAAGTTCCTCAATATCTTGAACTCCGTGACCTCGACCGCTGCTGGTGTACCGTCTGACGCCGTGTCTGCTCGTGACGCTGTCCGCGAGCTCGCCGACTAAGTAAAATTAGAGCGTTAACGTTCTCTTAGCCTTGTTGTTGTGTACGAATTGTTTTCATGGCAATGAAACCTGGCATTCTGAGTAACAAAACCTTTCCGTGGGGCTAACATGTTATTTAAAGCTACTATTGTGCTTCTATCTGGTTCGGTGGCGTTTGGATCTGCTTTTGCGATTGCGCACGCTCAGACAGCACCTGCGGCGGCGACGGCCGGGGCGGCTGCGGGTTGCTTTGTGTCGCCAGCCGCATTGCCTCCAGGCGATGTCAGCGCATTTGTCGCGGACCCGCCAGGCCTGCTGACCAACTACCCGACCGGCGGACTGCCAATGTCCGGGCGCGTCCGTGGTCTAGCAGGCACCAGCGCTGATACACTGGCACCACTGGTTTCACTTCTTGAGAGCGCCAACCCATCCCAGGTCGCTGCAATTGGCGCAGGGCTTGCTCGCGCAGCTCGCGCCTGTGCCCCGATCAATCCGGAGTATGCGGTACAGATCCAGGAGGCGGTCGCAGGAGCAGGGAATCCCGTGTTTGAGGCTGCGTTCCTCGGAGCCTCTGCTGATACGCAGACTGCGGCGCTTGGTGCCGCTGGCGGTGCACCAGGGGCAGGGGCTATCGGTGGAGGAGGGACGCCGGGTGGCGGCCTTAATGGAACCGGCGGCGGCAACGAAAGTGTCGCTTCTGGCAATTCGAGCTTCAGTGCAGGCGCGAGCGCGCGATTCTTTGCAAGTTCTGGGGCTGGAGCCGCGACCTTCGACTCGGTGAGCCCGAACGGTAATCAGTAGCTCTCCAATTACCGAAAAAGCCAGCTAAGACGAGTGAGGCAAGTTTGCAATTGCACAATCGAAATTTGCCAGCCGTATCTTTTGATGACGAGCTTTCTGGGCCCCCGTCCGCGATCGTTGATGTCGAGGCGCTGATAGGGATAGCACGTCGTCAGTGGCGCGTCGTCGCTCTTGCGAGTGCTGCCGGGATAGCTCTCGGTTTGGCTTATATCGTGACGGCCGTTCCAATATACACGTCAAGTATCAACGTACTGATCGACCGGGGCAACGGACAGCTTGCAAATCAACTTTCGTCGATTGGGGATGGCAGCGTTCTCCTCGATGACGAGGCTTCAGTGTTGAGCCAGGTTGAGGTGTTTGGTTCAGACACGATAGCTCTTGCTGTGGTTGATAAGCTGGATCTAATGAATGATCCCAATTTTAACGCTTCAAGCAATGGGCTTTTGAGTTCGACCTTGGGTGCGATACGAAGCGTCGCCAATATTTCTAACTGGTTCGGGGCCGACAGTTCCGAGCCAGTCGATGAAGAGGTGGCGAGGCAGAATGCGGCCCGTCGATTGGTACGTAGCCTCGAGGTGACGAGGGTTGGTCGCACATACGTCCTAGAGATCGAATACTCGTCGCCGTCGGCTGACCTAGCTGCAAAGATAGCGAATGCGTTTGGCGATGCTTATCTTATTGATAAGTTGAACTCGAAATATGAAGCCACGCGCAGGGCGAGTGGTTGGCTCCAGGAACGTATTGCAGAGCTACGTCAACGATCTTTGGACACCGATTTAGCGGTGCAGCGTTTTCGTACAGCTAATGGACTAGTGGCTGCAGGGTCTGTCCTTGTTGCAGACCAGCAGCTTTCCGAACTTAATAGTGCTCTCATCGTCGCTCAATCCGACACGGCAAGGGCCCAAGCTCGCTTGGAGCAGATACAACAAATCGTCACATCGGGAGTAAGTGACGCGATTGTCACCGATGTTCTGGGGAGCTCGGTTTCTAATGAGCTCCGCCAGAAATATTTGGATGCTTCAAGAAGACAAGCACAGATATCCGCTCGGCTTGGCGAGAACCATGCGCAAGCTGTTAGACTTCGCGGCGAAATGGCCGAATATCAGCGGTTGATGTTTGAAGAGCTTAGCCGTATCGCAGAAAGCTACAAAAGTGACCTTGATGTAGCGAGGGCGCGAGAAAAAGCATTGGCGGAAAGTGTTGCCCAAGCGACAGGCATTAGTGCAAGCGCGAACGAAACGCAGGTGCAGCTTCGTGAACTTGAACGAGAAGCAGAGACTTACAAGAACCTCTACCAGACTTTTCTGCAGCGGTATCAAGAAGCGGTTCAAAGGCAGTCATTCCCTGTAACCGAGGCACGGGTGATAACGCGGGCCACTCCATCCGGTTCGCCGAGCGAGCCGAAGAAGCCGATGGTCCTTGCGCTTTTCGTCGCTTTAGGGGCTGCGATAGGCAGTGGAATAGGAGCGTACCGGGAGTTCCGAGATCGCTTCTTCCGCACTGGGGATCAAGTAAGGGAAAGTCTGAACGCTGAGTTCCTAGGTATGATTCCGCTAGTTCCGACTCGAAATAGCGGTCATGATGGCATTACTGAGAGCAAGGCAATAGCCAAAAGCAATCCAGTTATGCGTCATGTTCTGGATCAACCCTTGTCGTCGTTTGCAGAGACGCTACGCAGCGCAAAGTTGGCGGTAGACCTTGCTTTAACGAACAGGGCCACGAAGATTATTGGAGTTGTTTCGTCTCTTCCAGGTGAAGGCAAGTCGACGGTTGCAGTCAACTTCGCCCAGCTACTGGCGAACCAAGGCAATCGCACGATACTCGTTGATGGAGATCTAAGGAATCCAGGAGCCACGCGGGCGATTGGTCGCCATGCGGATGCTGGACTCCTCGAAGCTCTCTTAGACAGAGCGAGCCCATCGAGCGTGTTTCTGCACGATCCAGTAACAAGACTAGGCTTCCTTCCCGCCGTAATACGTCATCGCGTTCCGCACTCCTCAGAGTTGCTGGCCTCGGCTTCCATGCGCAACCTACTACAAACTCTTAGCGGTCAGGCAGACTACATCGTAGTTGACTTGCCGCCGCTTGGCCCGGTAGTCGACGCTCGCGCGATTGCCTCGCAAATTGATGGTTTCATTTTTGTTGCTGAGTGGGGGCGGACGGCAAGAAAGGTCGCCAAGCAGCTTCTGGACGATGAGCACGAGATACGAGGAAAATGCCTCGGCGTCATCCTGAACAAGGTCGATCAGGAAAAGATGAAGTTATACCGCTCTTATGGATCCAGCGAGTATTATCACTCTCGGTATGCGAGCTACTATCGAGAGGCATGATTTTGCCCTTCCGATCAAGGTTTTTGCTCCAGACTGCGCTTTTCATTCCACTCGTCTCCGTGCTGGCGCTGGCCACAGTCCAGGCTACGAAGTACTCAAATTATAATGAGCTTCGACACCTAAGCAGGCGACTTGAGGAGGCCCCTCAGTCTAGAGCTACTCCTACAGATGTGTCGCTGGCTTTGGTCACCACCATGCTCGCAAGCAGGGAATGCCAGGCACGGTTTCTTTTGCCAGCAGTGACGATCTCACTCACAGCGCTTGATAAAACGCCTGCGAAACCAAACACAATTTCTAGTGATGCGGGCCTGCAAACTACTTCTACCCTCATCCATCACGCCCTTGGATGCCGCCCCACGTCCGGCAATCTTTGGCTGCGCTCGGCGATGGTCGCAGACGCGAGAGGCGCAGATACACGATCCGTATTGACATCGCTCAGTCTCTCGCAAAGGCTGTCCCCGGCGAGTGATCGGGCAATCTATGGTCGCTACCTACTATTCAACCGCCTATCTCGGAAGGCGCTGGCATTCGCAACTGGAGCCATCACACAAGACCTGAGGCTTGTGTGCTCACAATTTGTTCCGAAATGGTTCAAACTTGCTCTGCCGCCCTCGAGCGAGGCTTTTGCTTCAATCGCTGCTACACTCGTCCCATACTGTCGAATGAATACGCAGCATCCGACAAAATAAATGAAGCCAATTTTCGGCTGCAAGCGCTTATCGCAGTAACCGCGCTTGGAAAGAGTGTGTTGAGTGTCTTCCCGATCCATCCGCTGAAGTCGAGCGCCGTCCTTGCTCTCGCCAACCATTTTGGAGTGAACCTGCAAGGAGCCAAAGGAGCGCTGCTATTTTGATCGAAAAGACGGCTGTTCCCCCGATCAACAGGTTGATTCCAAAAAACAGACTGATGGCAAGACCGCACACGCGGGACGAAACCTTAGGCGAGGGGCAGGACAATGAGATAAACATCCATAAGGCGAACAGTCCGGCAACGGTCGTACTAAAAATTACGAAAGGATATCCACTGTCCATAGAACGTCTTGCGGCGTCGAGGTTGCCTACAAACATTGATCCGAAGTCGAGGGACCAAAGTTTCGATATGGTTAGGCTCAACCGCCCCGCGATGTCGTCTCCAGTGGAGGCACCCAGGATCGCGCTGAGGATGAAACCCAGTGCAAGTAGAGATGGAATGATCAAGAATTGCGAGCCGCGAGGTACTTTATGAAAAAGAAAATATCCAATCAGGAAGACGCCACATAACGCGGAGGTTGTCCTTGTGTTATTCGTTATCAACACGATTAGAATGAGCGTCACGAGGAAAGCTCGAGTGGCAGGCTTTAACGCTCTCCATCGGCAAAGGACATAAATTGACAAAACCGCGGCAAAATTCGCTAGTGACACCTGCTCAAGAAAGATAGAAGAAGTTCTCGGGCCGCTGTAAATGCCCCATGTAAATCTACCTTCAAAACCTAGCGCGTTCGCAAAAAGCCCGGTTTCATTCAATGAAAACTCCGCGATACCACGAGTAGCAGCATAGTACTGGGCTGGCTTAAGTAACCATGCATAACTTTCAAGGCTTGTAACTTCGAGTGCTAGAAAGATAGCCACTATGATTGCGCATGTGATGAAGATCTTATCGGTCGTTTCAATTCTAGTTCGAGTGCCAAGGCAATAGAATATCGATATAACTAAAGCGTTACGGATCCCTTCAGTTGGGACTGCCTCAGAGAAGATTCCAACCCACATTGCCAGCACGCACGACGTCAAGAGAAAAGCAATCGGCAGAAAATCGGTTTCAGTGATTCCGTATCGGATGACGATCATTAGACCGCAGGCAAGAATTAGGCCCTCAGTCGCAACAACTATACCGTAGCTCATTGGGATGAAGTGTGCGCCAAGCAGAGCTAAAAAAGCGTTGTAGAGCACTGCGGCTAAGCAAACCCCTGTTACCGAAGTCTTGACCGAGAAGATTGTACCCGCGCGACGGCTGTGACGGGGCGTTGATCGGCGCGCTATGCCGTACATTTCGATTTCATCCTGGTCGCTGCCCGCTGCGGGATCGCCACAGGGGAACCCTCAATTTTGCGCTGCGGCTGAGTAGCCCCTTAAGAGCTAGATGGCAAACTAATCCGAGTACGACGGAGGCTGCAACGCATAGAGCTGTGAACACAGACTGATTGTAGAAAATCGCAACTTCAAACTTATTGAACACAACCCTGCATGCCGCAAGAACGAAAACATGTGTGATGTATATTTCGTAAGACGCGTCGCCGATCAACTTGAAAAGACCAATCTTCTGATCGGTTCGAATGCTCGCCAGGCAAAAGACTATCAACGCTGATGGAACACCCAATAGCAGCCACCGGTATGAGGTTCCAAAGTATAGTTCAGCTGCGATTATGCAGCTCGTAGCGATTGCTATCCCAACACCCGTCCAAGGACGTCTTAGTTCAGAAATTCGCGGGGCGGCAGCAATTATGCAGCCATAGAAAAACTCCAGTACGATGGAACTTCCATAAAACGAAATTATGTAGTTGCTTGGAAAAATTAACCGCAAAATAACACCAAAGGCAATTATTGAGAATATGAACGCTAAGCGATATTTTTGACTCAATAGTAGGGATAAAGCTACAATAGAGTAGAAATAAACCTCATAATTTAGCGTCCAGCCAGGCACAATTACAGGAAATATCTCAGTTGGGCTGATGGGGCTGGGCCATGGAATGAAAAACAACGAAGCGATCGTGTGTGACGCGTCGAAAACGGTTGACTTCAGAATGTCCGGGAAAGCTAGAGCGATTGCCGCGGCAAAGAGTGTCGCCGACCAGTACAGAGGTATGATGCGCTTTATCCGGTTGTATATAAATGAAGCAGGTTCATACTTATTTGACTGAACGGATTTCCAGATAACGTATCCGCTGAGCACAAAGAATAGGTCGACGCCGAATTCACCAAGAGCGGGCACCGTTGTTCCGTTAAAATATATTGTTTTTTCGTATTGCAAGATGGCATGGAAATACACGACAGCTACGGCCGCAATTGCTCGGAGATATTGAAGCTGGACAAGCATTAGAAAATATCCCGGTGGCCGTAAATCACGGCAATAATGATGTCATTTCTTCCAGTGTTACAGAGAGAAATCAAGAGTCTATCTATGATAAGCAAGAACTTGATAAATCGGCGCAGTTTTTTGAATTATGCACTGGCGCTAGGCGCCCTCGGTATCACTAGAGACGTTGCGTCCGGACAGTCTCTCGAGCGGCAATTGCGGGGGGTAAACCTCTCTGGGGCTGAATTTGGAAAACTTTCAGGAGTCGGATATCGCCAGCTGTATCCGACCCGGACTGATGTGGAGTTTTACCGGGCGTTGGGCTGTACAGTCATCAGGCTGCCAATTCGGTGGGAACGTCTTCAGTCGCGCCCGTTTGGATCCTTGTCATCGAGCGACGGCAGTTTTCGAGATCTCGATTGGCTCGAAGAAATTGTTACCCTTATTACGGACGCGGGCATGGTCTGCGTGATCGATCTCCACAATTTCGGTAAGCGGAGTGTTGGCGGCCCTGCTGTGCGACTGGGGACTGCCGACTTGCCGGCCGAGGCTTTAGCTGATTTTTGGCTCAAAGTTGGAGGACTCTTTCGAAATAACCCGCTTGTGTGGTTCGGCTTGATGAATGAACCGGAAGGATATCAGGCGACGGAGTGGTCTGGGATTGTGCAGTCTACGGTGAATTCACTGAGGCATGCTCATATCGGGAACGTCGTACTACTGCCGGGGATAAAATGGTCTTCCGCTGCGCTTTGGATCAAGAGTGGCAATGGCAAAGCGTTCGAGAACTTCAACGATGAAGCGGAAAACTCAATCTTTGAGGTCCATCAATACTTCGATCCTGACGGTTCAGGTACCCGTAGCACGTGCGTTCGCGATGGTGTGCGCCGGCTTGCAGCCTTTGAGCGGTGGGCAGAAGTGAAAGAGGGCAGAAGGGGCTTTCTCGCCGAGTTTGGACTCGGCAGGACAGATCTGCCTGAAAGTGGTGAATGCGGAGAAGAGTTAGACAAGGTAGTTGAGCATCTACACCAACACTCTCAGATCTGGCGCGGATGGACGTTGTGGGGAGGGGGGCGGCACTGGCCACCTAAATATCATCTACGGTTAGAGGGGCCCTGCTGTGGAACAGAGCGGGAAGGGGTAGTGCTTCGCGCATTGCGCGACCGTTTCCGATGAATTTCCGTTCCTTGGCTCTTCTCTGACTGAAACGATCTTGCGGTGAGATAGAATCACGCCGAATTGAGGTATCGGTCGCCGAAGGCTCTTCGCCAGCTAGATTGATTTGCTCAGACCAAAGTGGTTTTCAGCCGCTCTTATAACAAGTTCTCGAATGTTCTTGCCCTCGATGCACTCGGTTGTCGCACCTTGAGCGATCGCTCGATATCACGGTCGTTTAGGGCGAAAGGAAGCGTGCTTACTCTTTATCTGCGCAGCCGATGTCGAGCCCGTGGAAATGTAAGCGTAGACCGGGTGGCTCAATGGCAACGAGAAGGGCCAGACAGGACACCGATCTCCTCGGATATAAGCTGTCCTGCCGTCTCATTGATTGTCGTGACGCTGATATTTCTTTGAAGGAGCCGCCGGCCAGTCAGCGTTTGCGATTTAGCTAGTGTTCATAGCGGAAGACATGCTGCATCTGATCTGTGAGGGGCTTAATCAGGTAGGACATGACTGTCCGCGACTTTCCTGAAAAGAAAACCTCAGCCGGCATGCCTGGATGTAAGGGTAGGCCATCAAGTTCGCGCGCTGAGAGGGAAATTTGGACCGGATAAACGTTTTGTCCCGTTCGTTCATCCACAACTGAGTCAGGGGCAATGTTCAGAACGCTACCTAGCACTTCCGGCGACACTCGTTGATCAAACGCGGGGAACCGAAGCCGCGCGTCTTGACCTACAGAAAGCTTGTCGACGAGAGACGCTTCTACCTTTGCATCAACGATCAGTTTTTCATCAAGGGGAACGAGAAGCATTAAAGTCACCCCTTCTTCAACCACTTCGTTACGAGCGTGAATGTTAAGTTGATGTACTTTACCCGACACGGGAGCCCGGATATCAAGTCGATCTAACTGATCAACGATAGCGATCCGCTTATCTTGCGCTTCCGTCAATTCTTTCATGATTTGCGCGAGTTCCTGCGCGGCGCTGCTACGATAGTCTTCGTCGAGTTGCAATAATTGCAACCCAACTTCGGCTTGTTTGGCGAGCGCCTCCGCACGCCGCGACAGCGTCTCGCCGTAAGTGCCACGAACATCCGCCAAGTCTTTCGCGAGAGCTGAAGCCCGCTGCGTGAGCCCTAGCCCCTTTTTCAAAAGAGCTTCAGCGGACGTGAGTTCACTTTGCAATATTGCGACCTGTTTTTCAGACGCATCTCTTCTAACGTCCAGAGCATTCAACTGCTCCCGGAGCTGTTCGTCACGTGACCGGAGCTGGCTCTTCATACCGTTGAGGCTCGAGAGTTTATTCCGAAAGATCGATTGCTCGACCTCTTGAAAGGCGTTGATCGCGTCCGCTTCCGCGATTACGCCAAGTCCACTGGGTGATAAGAAATTTGTCGATCCTACCAACTGTGCTCGCGCTCGCGCTTGCCGTATTGTCAATTGTGCCACTGTATTGCTGACGACTGCGAGATTCGCGCGGACCGTAGCTCCATCGAGTCTGATCAAGACGTCGCCTTGGTTGACGATTGCCCCTTCAGTGACCAAAACCTCTGAAACGTTTCCGCCAAGCGCGTGCTGTATCTTCTTGACGCGATGCTCAACAGCGACCAGGCCATGAGCTATTGCCGCTGAGCTGATTGACATTGTAGCGGCCCAACCAGCGCCTCCAGCAAACACAAAAAGACAAAGCGCGATGGCAGCCGTCGAATGCCGGACCAGCGAGCGTTCCTCAGAGGGGGGAAGGGCCGTCATGATGCGTCTCCGTGTTCGTCGCTGACCACCTTTAGCATGTGCCTATCGGAGCTTGCCGCTCTGGAGTCGCGTTGTGCAGGCGGTGCGAAGATGACTTCTTTGCGGTCGAAGGCCGTTAATCGTCCCTGCTGCATGACTGCCACAAGGTTCACATTCCCAAGGACGCTTGGTCTATGAGCAACAACAATGACGATCCCGGCGCGATCGCGTACGGACTGGATGGCGTTGGCCAAAGCGTCTTCGCCCTCTCCATCCAAATTTGAATTCGGCTCGTCAAGAATTACCAGAAACGGGTCGCGAAACAGCGCTCTAGCCAAAGCTATTCTTTGCCGTTGTCCGCCCGATAGGTTACACCCGTTGTCTCCGATTTCGGTGTTGTAGCCATTTGGTAGTCGAAGAATGAGTTCGTGGACGTTTGCCGCGCTCGCAGCCTTCAAGACCTCTTGGGGAGAAGCATCCGCAGCAAACCTCGCAATATTTTCTGCTACCGTCCCTGAAAACAATTCGACTGACTGTGGAAGATAGCCGATGTGCGCTCCTAGAGACTGGCGGTCCCACTGGTCCAGCTCCGCGCCATCCAATCGCACGGTCCCACGCGATTTTTCCCATGCTCCAATGAGTAGACGCACAAGGGCCGATTTGCCAGACGCGCTGGGACCAATGACAGCAACGCCGCTTCCTGCCTCCAACGAAAACGAGATGTCACGTACTATATCTGTAGCTTGCCCATGCGCCCGGCCAGCGAGATTGCTGACTGAGAGATGCATCGTTGGACGGGGCAGCGATAATTTCGTTTTATCGTGCGCAACAGGCACTTCAGCAAGAAGCCGGCCTAGGCTCATCCAGCTTGAGTTGATAAGGCGCCAACTCGCAATTGCAGCGTCGAGAGGAGCAAGCGCTCTCGCAGAGAGGACTGAACTTGCTACGATAACTCCAGCTGAAGCATCACCTTTGATAACAACGTATGCGCCTACTGCCATGATGACGGATTGAAGACCCAGGCGGGTGGTCTTTGAGATCGATGAATACTTTATATTTTGATCTGTAAGCCGCCGGTTCGAAGAAGAGAAGAGTTCACTTTTGTTGGACCAGATCTGGCCCATATTATTCGCCATCCCCATTGCCAGCAACACCTCCGAATTGCGGGCGCTCGCTTGCGCATGCGCAATTCTTTCGGCGCCAAATACCGTCAACTCCTTCGATGTTTGCCTCGTGGCGAAATGCGTCAACAGCGTGAGGCAAACGAGGAGTATCGCACCCCCCAAGATCGTAAGCCCGATTAACGGGTGGAAGGTAAATGACAAAAGGAGATATAGAGGTAGCCAGGGCAGGTCTATCAGCGCCAAAGGCGCTGGGCTGGCGAGGAAGAACTTGACCGCGTCGAAGTCTTTAACCTTGGACAACCGATCCGTTCCTGCAGCGGTAGCTTCAGGGGAGATCGATGCATCGAAGACTCCCAAGCGCCAGCGATGATCTAGAAGGGAGGCGATGCGGATGAAAATACGCCCTCGGATTATGTCGAATGCGCATTGAGCCGCAAATAACATTGCGCACAAACAGCAAATCGCTACTAGAGACGGCATGCTCTTGCTGGGAAGTATACGGTCATACACTTCCAGCATAAAAAGGGAGCCGTTTAGGTTTAATACGTTGATAGCAGCGCTCGAGATGACGATGGCTGCCGCAGCCTTCCTCAAACCCGAGTCTCGAATAAAAACAGACCATCCGCCAATCGCCACGACATTGCCCTTCAGAGAGAGAAAAAGCGGGCACGCAAGGCGCGCCCGCGATTGGTTTAGGCAGTCGGAGTGCTCGTAGCGGACCAATCGTGATAGTTAATCGTGATCGGATCGTGATTATCCGGGACAAGACTGGACAGGTAGTCGGTCCAGGCATCAGCGTGCCAGCCCTTATTCTTCAGGGCATCAACGATCACAATGTCCTGATGGATCGTGCCGCGCGCGCCGTCCTCGAACGAGATCGAGATTTTGAGATCGAACATCTTCTCGCTGTTTTTCGAGAATTCAAAGCCGTTGAACGAGTTGCCGGCTGCGTCAGGATCCGCAGTAACGCTCGTGATTTTGAAATTATTGCCTTCGAAGAACCGAAATGACAGCTTGTCGCTATTCGCGTCATTCATGTTCTCAAATTTGAAATCACGAATAACGTCAACGTCATTGTTGTTTGCTTCCTTCCCAAATTGGAAAGTATCTGCGCCACGACCGCCGATCAGAAGATCACTCCCGGCACCGCCAATCAACAGGTCATTTTGACCGTTGCGGCCGATGAGAATGTCGTTCCCTCCTTTACCGACGAGCTTGTTTACCCCAGCCTCAGCAACCAGGACATCGGCCCCGTTTGTACCCGTTTGTTCAATCATTGAAATCTCCCTATGGAAAACCAACAACACCGTTGGTTACAGGGATGATTAATAGACGATTAATACTTTTGCAACCGGTATAAATTTTCTCAGTATTATTGGATAATGCTTACGGTAAACGTCAAATTTAAGCGGGGAAACAATGCAGAAGGGTGGTCTAAGGCGAAAAACGTTGCAAAGTGCATTTGCAATAAGTGATACATAGTCGTAAACAAAGGCGGAGACTGTGATATTCACCAACTTACGCATGGTGATTGAGGATATTTGAAAGACTGGGGGACAAGTAATTAGAATAGTCCTTTGGACAGGAAGCTTTTTCTGATCATCTAAAGCTATGACCGCTCGCCCCGAAGAAACTGACGCCCAACCATCCACAGGAAGTGACTCAATCCTAACGTGTATCGCCGAAAAAGTCTCCGGGGCTCAATGCATAGACGAAACAACCATTCTAACCTAGCCTTTTGAACCATCGCAGGGGCACGAGGTTTGTCGCCCGAAACGAAGTCAAAATAGGCCCCCACCGCCATAAGCAGTGTGCAGCCAGTCTCCGCGCCGTGGCGTAGAAGCCATTCCTCTTGGACCGGATTGCCCATACCGCAGAGCAACAGATCGGCGCCGGAGCTTTTTATCTCGCTTGCAATCCTAGTGCTTTCACTTGCCGGGAAATAACCGTCGCGGAAACCGACAATCTCATGGTTCGGAAATCTTGTCTTCAGAGCAAGAGAAGCACGGGATACTACGTCAGGAGTAGCTCCGAGTAGATAGACACGCCAATTACGCCTGCTTGTCGCAAGGAAATGGCTAGTGAAGTCTGTACCGTTTAGGTTCTCTGGAAATGGCGACCGGTACAAAATCAAACTTGCGATGTCCATGCCGATACCGTCGTTGAAAAAGAGGAGACGCTTGTCGCGGACTAAGGTGTCGCGAGTTGCTGTAGTCGCGAAATTAGTGTTTGCGAACGCAACTATTCGTTGTTGCCCAGCTTCGATCCTGTCAAGGTGCTCCACTGCGTCATTTCGCCGGAACACAGAGACCGGCATGCCCGCAATCATTCTTACCTCGGTCCCAAGGACATTGTGGTAAATGTCGAGGACTTTATCGGTTACGCTGGCAGGACCAAATTGCTGCGTGTACTCCCGTCGCGTCTCAATGGATTTAACGTCCGCCCCACGTTCGTCCCACCATCGGCGGATAAGTATTGCTGCATCAGTTGGACTGTCGAAATCAACGATCAGGCCCTGGCCGCTTTCGCTCACGATTTTTCGATATGACGGGATATCACTCAATATACACGGCAGTCCGGCCGACATTGCCTCGATCGCTGCGACGCCAAAGCCTTCATAAGAGGACGAGCTTATGAAAGCGTCGCAATTCTCCAAGATCTGCCGAACTTCGTTCTCAGGAAGGCCGACGTGGATCTCAACTTGGCCGGCTAAGCCACGTTCCACCGCTGATTGTCGCAGTTGAGCTGCCGAGATGTCACCCTCAACGCCTATGAAGCACAACCGCCACAACTCCTCTCGAGGGAGGGAAGCCAGCAGATCGAGCAATTTTTCTGGGCATTTATTGGAAGAAAATCTGGCGATGGATACCAAAGTCCGAGTGGCCATTTCGCTGCGCGCCTGCGGAGCGAATTTTTCCAGGTCAATAGGGTTATGAACAACAACTAGGCCATTTTCGCGTAAGCTCGTGAAGTTCGAGTAGTCACCATCGCTGATGCAAACGCACGCGCCGTAGCTACGCATGCTGTTACGGGTGACCGTCTTGAAGTAGACTTTTTTGAGGGTTGCGAGCCTCTCCGTATGGAAAAAGCCTCCATGGGTTGAGACGACCATCCGCCGGCGTATCAGTGGGCCGACGATCGCAAAGAAGTCGAAGAAAAAGTCTATCGCGTGAATGTGCAGGATGTCCGTTCGAACGGTATGCAAAATCGCCTGCGGAGCGAGCGGATAGCGAGAAGAGCCGAAATGACGGAGTCGGACGATGTCAACACCGTCAATTTTATCAATGCGCGGCAACTGTTCCGATTGGCCATGTAGCCGCCGGGCAAGCGTTACGACCTTGACGGAATGACCGAGCTTAACCTGTTGGCGAGCTAGATTATGGACGGAGGTTTCAAGGCCGCCGTGGTAAGGAACGTACTGCCGCACAACATGTGTTATACGCATGAAAGCTCATATAAATCTGTTGATACTGTGTAATTTTGTGTGTTGGTATGGCACGAAGATCATTTTCGTCAAGTGGATATAGAGAAGTTAGGTAAACGTGCTGCAGATACCGCTGTGAATTAACGGTATATGAGAAAATCACTTGCGATTTTTGGGTCTAAGCCACATGGATAGGCGCCTGAGTGTGGCGGATTCCATTGCTGAAAAAGTGATCCTGATGTTCTGTTGTGTTGGAAATACCAAGATACAGCCATGCGCTAGCGAAACGTAAGGATTATTGGGCGTTCTCACTTTACATAATCGTTGTGAGCGGCGATTAACATTTGCCACGACTAGGAATGCGAAGATATGCGCAAAGTAGTATTTATTTCGGCATTTCATGACTTTCGTACGATGAAGCGCGCGAGCATCCACCATGTTGCGGCCGGTTTGGCGCAGCAGGGATATGACGTGTCCTTTCTCTCCACCCGCTATAGCTATCTCTCAAAGATTAAAGGCGATTCGCGTCTTTTCCTTTGGAACCGCTCGAATGTCGTCGAGAGCGAGCGGGGCGTTAACTGCTACTTGCAGCGGACGCTGTTACATCCGTTTTCTACTAATGGACAATTTCTTGACAGGCTTATGCCCGCGGCCTTCGCCATTTATGCTAAAACTCCTGACAAGACGTTTGATACGATCGTCTCCAAAGCCGATTTCGTAATAGTCGAATCGAGCGTTGCTGTAATTTACTTGCCGAGGATCAAGCGCCTGAACAGCCATGCAAAGATCATCTACTATGCCACTGACTTGCTCGAGACGGTTGGCGCTCACCACTCGCTCGCGGCCAAACTGGAGCACGAGTGGTCCGATTTGTTTGACCATGTATCCGTGCGTTCAGAAAAAATGGCGCCTTTCTTGAAATGGGCGCGCGGGAAGATGTTCAAGGCTGAGTTTGGGGTTAACAGCGATGACTACCATAGTGTATCTCCGTCGCCTTTTACTAATAAATTAAACGCAGTTTCAGTCGGGTCCATGCTCTTCGACGCAGACTTTTTTACCCGAGCGGCCCCACTATTTCCTGAGGTCGATTTTCACATCATTGGTAGCGGCACAGAATTTGACGCACCGAGGAATGTGATATTCCACTCGGAAATGCCTTTTCGGGCAACACTTCCGTTTATTACTCACACCTCCATCGGCATCGCACCATATCGTTGTGGGCCGGGCGTGGAATATCTGGGCGACTCGAGCTTAAAGCTCGCTCAATTTGAGCATGTTGCGAAACCGACTGTCTGTCCGAATTTCGCGATGGGGTCATCGCGGGGGCGATACGGATACCAGCCCGGCGATACGGAGAGCATCCGTTCGGCGATGTCACTGGCACTCGAAAACGTGGGGAAAATTTCGGCCCGAGCGTTCCCCTCTTGGGGCGAGGTGGGTGAACGAATTCTCTATCCGCAGCGCCATCCCCATCTTCAAATTTCTTGAAGGCAGCGAACAAGCTCTGTCTCGCTCGCTCCTGAAAGCCGATCGATTTCGAATTGTCGTTTCGGTCAGAAGCGTGAGCGGATATGGAGACGGGGAAGGCAGTTGCTTCATCGACGGCCGGTCGGTTTCTCCTGCTGCGCGTTGCAGGGGAGGGCCTCTTGGGAATAATGGGCTAGGAAAAGTGAAATGATGAAAAGTGTGTATCGAAGACTTACCAAATCCTTTTCTCGGCCGGCGAAAGTAGAAATATATCCGCGAGTTGACGTCTTCTCTTGGCAGCCTGGTGATGGCCGAATAAATTTCGGAGATTGCTTGGCTAAGATTGTCGTAGAGCGTGTTTTGATGGCGGGCGGACGAACAAGACATGACGAGACCATGGTTGCTAAACGCCTGCTCGCCATTGGATCTGTGCTGCACTTTGCGGAGAATGGTGATGTAATCTGGGGAAGCGGCGTAAACGGGAAAATTCCAGAGCAAATGCACCGGTTTGAAAGTCTCGACGTGCGGGCTGTCCGCGGGCCATTAACTGCAGACTTCCTAGCTAAGCGCGGCATCCAAGTGCCGAAAATCTACGGCGATCCGGGTCTACTGATTCCACACTTGTTCCCTAGATTTGTAAAGCGAACGGCCGACCGCGAATATAGTTTCGTTCCCAATCTGCACGATCTGGAAGCTTCTCGGCATCAGCCAAACACCCTGAGTCCGTTGTGGGGATGGAATGTTGTCATTGATCATATCATCAGATCGAAATTCATCGTTGCTAGTTCGCTCCATGGTCTAGTGATCGCCGAAGCATACGGCATTCCAGCTCGCTACGTTAGACTGTCGCCTTCTGAAGATATATTTAAATATCAAGATTACTATTATGGAACGGGTCGAGAGAACTTTACATTCGCAAAGAGTGTAGAAGAAGCGCTTGAAATGGGCGGGATGCCGCCACCCATATTCGACCATCAAAGGCTGCTCGATGCGTTTCCTTGGGACCTGTGGTCGTTGCCGGAAGCAGACGAGATCCTCCGATGAGCTTCGCAGCGATAGCGTCTCGCGGGATCATTTACTCCGGCGGTGTGCAAGTAGCCAAGCTCATAATTTCCTTCTCGTCTGCGATTATGACAGCAAGAATCCTGGCGCCGGCCGACTTCGGGATTGTTGCGCTCGCCATGCCTCTTTTTGTGATCTGTCAGGTACTTCAAAGTGCCGGCATCTCACAATCACTTATCCAGAGACAGACGGTCACTGACACTCAACGAGGCGGTATATTCGTCGCGTCGATTGTTTTGAGTGCATTAGTCGCCATTGGGCTCCTTGCGAGTATGCGTGTTTATACGGACTATGTTCATCACGCAGAGCTTCAGAGCTTGGTTGACATCCTCTCCGCTGGACTACTCCTTGGCGCCATAGCGAACCAAGCTGCAGCTTCATTACTTCGGGAAATGCGGTTTCGGTTAATGGCAGCAAGAGATCTCGTGTCTGCAGTGGCGTCTGCAACAATAATGATTTTAACTGCTTATTTTACGAGAGACTATCGCTCATTGGTCGTTCCGTTACTGGTAGATCCGATAGTCACTATCTTCGTTGCCTCCTTTGCAACGAGATGGTTTCCACGAAAAGTGGCGCTAGATGCCGGATTGAAAGAGATGATTTCGTTCGGCATGAGCGTAACCATTCACAACGTTGCCAACGCTATCGCCCGCAATGCGGATAAGTGGATTATCGCCAAATATGAGGGCATTTTCCAACTTGGGCTTTACGACCGAGCTTATCGCCTGCTGCTCCTCCCCGTGACCGAAGTCGTCAACCCGGTTGGGCGAGTTCTAATACCTGTCCTTGCGCGTTGCGGCGAGGATGGACACCAATTCAGACGACTGTTTGGGGTCACTCTGACCATTCTTCTAGCAGCGATCCAGCCGCCAGTGATTGCGCTTACGGTATACTCCCACGTTACGGTAGAGGTTCTACTCGGATCAAGCTGGTCTGGTGCTTCTGATATCTTTGCGTGGCTTGGAGCTGCCGGGGTCGTCCAGGTAGCGACCTACTCACTGGGTTGGATATTCGTGAGCCAAGGCGCGGGTAAGGAGTATGCCAGATTGGGTCTTACATCTGTCCCCGTGACCGTGTCTGGGTTTTTGATCGGGATTCAGTGGGGAGTAATTGGGCTAGCGATCTCGTACGTTTTGACTGAGCTCTGCTTTCGCCTTCCTCTCGCTATAAGATGGGCAGGTGCCCGCGGTCACTTCTCAAGTCGCGACCTTCTCAAACTTCTACTCCCCCACATGCTCGCATGTCTCGGGACCTTGCTTATCGCAATGTCAGTCCCCGTCGATGTCGAGGCCGGATCGCCTTTGTTCTTATCTGCGGCAGTGTGCGGATGCTATTCCTCGTACCTTGCAGTTCTCTTTTGTTTTGCTGCCAAGCGGGAGGTCGCTTTCACACTCATGTCAAAGGTTCGAACTGTATGACCCCCCTGATTTTCCTTTCGGCGTGGCCCAAAAGTGATCCGTTCAACCCATACTTGGAGCTTTTGTATAGTCGGTTCGAAGATGACGGTATCGTGGTCGATGACTACCGGCATAGTTTATCGCTTCCAAAAAAAATTACCGCGCTCCATATTCACTGGCCTGAAGGAGTGTTCTGGGGGCAAGGGGACGGCTGGATAGGTCCTCTTGCTAAAACGCTTATGCTCAGCGTCAATATTCTTCGAATTAAGCTGAGGCGAGGAATAGTGATCACGACCTTGCACAATGCCACCCCCCATCAATCAGTCTCTGGGCCGAAATTACTCGTATCACGTTTGGCCAACTGGATTACTCGTCGCTCCGCGACGTTGGTTCTTGCCATGTCGGAGCATGATCAGAAACTGGTGGCGTCCGAGCAAGACTACGCGGTCAGCCAGGTTATCCTACACCCACATTACCGCGACATTTACAATCGGCTTCGGGACAAGCCTTCGATCACTCCTAACGATGGGCCTTACACTATCGGGATGGTTGGCAGGATGAGACCTTCCAAGCGTGTAGATCATGCCGCCGAACTCTTCAGCCATATCCCGGGTGACCAGACACTTCTAGTGGCTGGCGACGGGGACCAAAAGACCGTTGAAAAATTGAGGAACATCAACAGTGAAGATGAACGTGTAATTCTGGAGTTGGGCGCTCTTTCTGACAAAGGCTTCGTGGACGCCGTTCTCCGCTGTAAAGCAATTCTACTCAATCAATGGGATATCACAAACTCAGGCTCAGTGCTCGCTGCCCTATCTCTAGATACGCCGGTCATCGCACCCTCAGTGCCGAACCTTGAGGAGCTTGCTAGCGAAGTCGGCAGTAACTGGCTCCACCTTTATCAGCCACCCCTCACCAAGGAGGCGCTGGCGAGAGTTCTTTCGGAACTCAGAGAGGCTGGATTAACACAAGCGCGAGCGCCGCTCCAGAAACGTGATCCACAAGTGGTATCGCGAAGAGCTGCCCAAGCTATTCGAAGGCATTGGGAGTGCAAGCGAATAGGACCGGGAGAGCCGCGTCCAGATAGTGCACGTCCTGACAGCGTAGGGAATTAGGGGGCTAACTGTTTTTTAAACGCAGTAGTCGGTTTCCGTGAAGGAACCGGCGGCTCGTCAGCACTGCCCAAGCAGGTTGCTCTGCGCTCAGTCGCGGAGATTAATCGTGCTAGGGCTCGCGCGTTGGGCGTTCCCATAAGTCCAACTGTTTGCGTTTTGTCGAGGCCGGACGTTGAGAGTTTCGCCAGACACCAATCTCCCGCGGCAGAATATACCGACCCTGCCATACGTCACTATGTCGTCGGAGCAGATGCAGCGGTAATCCCCCCGTTTTTAACGGGGCTCCGCAGTAGAATTCACGCGGCCATTTTCAGTTTCTGTGCGGGCGTTATGCCGCCGATGCCCATATTGGGCCGTTCGTTGTTATACGTCCAGAGCCACTGCGTGGCGAATTCCTGCGCCTCCTCGATGCTTTCGATGATGTATTGGTCGAGCCATTCATGTCGGACGGTGCGGTTGTAGCGCTCGACATAGGCATTCTGTTGCGGCTTTCCGGGCTGGATGTGGCTCAAGGCGATTCCTTGCGTTTCGGCCCACTCCATCAGTTTGCCACTGACGTACTCAGGCCCATTATCCACACGAATGACGAACGGTTTTCCGCGCCATTCGATGATCTGGTTCAGACTGCGGATGACGCGTTCAGCAGGCAGCGAAAAGTCTACCTCGATGCCCAGCCCCTCGCGGTTGAAGTCGTCCAGGACATTCAGCAGCCGGAATTGCCTACCGTCCTCCAAACGATCCGCCATGAAATCCATTGACCAAACCAGGTTCGGCGCATCCGGCACAGTCAAGGGATCGGGCTTGTCCCGCTTCAAACGCTTGCGTGGCTTGATCCTGAGGTTCAACTCAAGCTCGCGGTAGATGCGGTATACGCGCTTGTGGTTCCAGCGATGTCCCCGGACATTGCGCAGATAAAGAAAACACAGGCCGAAGCCCCAAGTCTTCTTTGCCCGCGTTAAGCCGACGAGCAGATCGGCGATCTGCTCGTTCTCGTCGTTCAGCTTGGCGCTGTAACGATAGCAGGTCTGGCTGACCGCGAAGGTGCGGCAGGCAAGCGCAACGCTCACCCCGCGCAATGCCACTGCTTTCCCGGCCATCTCTCGGCGTTGAGACGGCCGTGTTATTTTTTTCCCAAAGCCTCCTTCAGCAGTTCTGCCTGCATGCTCATCTCGGCATACATCTTCTTCAACCGACGGTTCTCATCCTCCAGAGCCTTCATCTGGCTGATCATCGACGCGTCCATGCCGCCGTATTTGGATCGCCATTTGTAAAAGGACGCTGTGCTCATCCCATGTTCCCGGCATAGCTCGGGCACAGGGACCCCACCTTCTGCTTGGCGCAGGATGGCTAGGATTTGCGGTTCGCTGAATCTGCTCGTCTTCATCAAAATCTCCTCGATCATAAAGCCCGAGAAAATTCTACTTTTGAAGCCCGTTAATTACCGGGGGGATTACCCAGCGTGCTATCGCGCGCTTCATCCATTCGTCGTTCGGTAAGCGGCAAGGAACCCCTTCCAGTGCGGCCGATGCTCAGCGGGTGTCATGGGCATACGAGTTCTTCGAGGGGTTCATACCTCATAAGCAGGGACAAAAGCGTCTGAGACGGCCATGCTATAGTCCTTTCCGGAAAGATCACAGCGCCCGCAAAACGATACGGTTTCAAAGAACTACATGCCATGATCTAACCTGTCCGTGGAAATACCTGCAGTATGGAGCGGCACGGGATTTATGATGATGACATTCTAACCGTTTTTTCCGATGCCGTGATACGTAAAGCCGTTCGCGATCACGTCCTGGGCACGGTATACGTTGCGTAGATCGACCATTGTTGGGGACTTCATAGTCAGCCTAAGTCGTTGGAGATCAAGCGCCCGAAATTCATTCCATTCTGTCACAAGCACAGCGACGTCAGCACCCTTGGCCGCTTGGTAAGGACCGTCAGCATATTCGATATCAATCAGCTGCTTGGCATTTTCCATCCCTTCCGGGTCATAGCCCGAAACGATCGCACCGGCGTCCTGCAAAGCCTGAACGATGGCGATTGCCGGGCTGTCTCGCATGTCATCGGTGTTTGGCTTGAAGGTAAGTCCGAAGATCGCGACTTTCTTCCCTCGGACATCGCCGCCGGCTGCAGCGATCACCTTGCGTCCCATTGCGCGTTTGCGGTTGTCGTTGATCGCGACAGTGGTCTCGATGAGCCTCACCGGGCTCTCGAAATCCTGCGCGGTCTTGACTAGCGCAAGGGTATCCTTTGGAAAACAGGAGCCACCGTAACCAGGACCTGCATGCAGGAACTTCGATCCGATACGACCGTCAAGTCCAATGCCACGTGATACATCCTGGACGTCAGCATCAACTCGTTCGCATAAATCCGCCATCTCGTTGATGAAGGTTATCTTCATGGCCAGAAACGCGTTGGCGGCATACTTTATCAGCTCCGAGGTGCGTCGGCTTGTAAACAGTAGGGGGGCCTGGTTGAGATAGAGCGGACGATAGACTTCCGTCATTACCTCACGCGCACGGTCGTCGGACAGGCCGACAACAATTCTATCCGGACGTTTGAAGTCCTCGATTGCGGCACCTTCGCGCAGAAACTCTGGATTGGATACGACGGCATAGTCCGCGTCTTGATTGGTCTCGCGGATGATCCGCTCGACCTCGTCACCAGTGCCGACGGGGACCGTCGATTTGGTGACGACAACAGTAAAGCCTTTGATAGCTTCAGCAATTTCGCGGGCGGCGCCGTGGACATAGCCAAGGTCGGCATGTCCATCTCCACGGCGTGAAGGTGTTCCAACGGCGATAAAGACGACATCGGCATCGCCAACTGCAGGCGCGAGCTCTGTAGTGAAAGATAAGCGCCCGGCCTTGACGTTCGTTGCTACGAGTTCGTCTAGGCCCGGTTCGAAAATCGGTATGCGGCCTTCTTTAAGGGCATCGATCTTTTCAGCCGCTTTATCAACGCATATCACGTCGTGACCAAAATCTGCAAAGCAAGCGCCGGATACAAGCCCAACGTATCCCGAACCAACCATCACAATACGCATATAATATTCTCTCTGCTAGTTAGTGGACGGCCGACCGGGTCGGTCGGCGACAAGACCTGATGTTAAGGTGGTTATGCGACAGACGGGCAGAAGACAATAGGCTCAGCCGCGGCCGAATTCGTCAACAATTCTGATGATGTCATCCTCGCCGAGATACGACCCGGTTTGGACCTCGATCATCTCTAGAAGTATCTTTCCAGGATTAGCGAGGCGGTGGACTTCGCCCTGGGGGATGTAAACGGACTCGTTCTCCCGAACGATTTTGACCTCGTCGCCGACAGTCACCTCAGCTGTTCCCTTGACGCAGATCCAATGCTCGGAACGATGATGGTGCTTTTGTAAAGACAATTTCTTGCCAGGCGAGACAAACAGGCGCTTCACTTGAAACCGGTCGCCGTTCAGTATCGAAGTGTAGCCGCCCCAAGGACGATATGAGGTCGGGTGGCTTTGCGTAAGTGCCTCGGTAGCCTTGGTTGATGCGAGATGTTTGACTAGCGCACCGACATGTTGGCTCTCATCAAGCCTGCCAACATATACAGCGTCCTCGCTCGCGATGACGGCTATTCCTTCAAGGCCCTGGACCGCAATGTGGTGGGTCCTCGAGATTACCAAAGAGTCCCGCGTATTGACTGCTGACGCTTTGCCGATCGTAAGGTTACCGTCTGCATCGCGGTCGCCGAGTTTCCAAACCGCGTCCCAGCTTCCCATGTCGGACCAAACGAAAGAAGACGGCACAACGGCGGCGTTCGAAGTTTTTTCCATAACCGCGTAGTCGATAGAGATATCAGGCGCTTTGGCGAACGCACTTTCGTCAAGTCGTGTAAAATCCAAATCGCGTTTAGCGTTGTCGACGGCCTCTGACGCCGCGTCTGCAACCAACGGCGAATGCGCTCTGATCTCGGCGAGAATTTTTCGCGCTGAGAACATAAAGATCCCAGAGTTCCAGTAATACTTACCTGCATCGAGCATTGTCTGGGCAGAAGCTTGGTTTGGCTTCTCAACGAACCGCTTCACCGCAGAAGCGCCGGAAACCAAGGCCTCTCCCGCCTCGATGTAGCCATAACCGGTCGCGGGCTCGCTCGGAGTTATGCCGAAAGTCACCAGCTTGCCATCACGCGCGGCCCTTATCGCAGTTCGGATTGCGTCGAGGTAGCGCTCGTCAGCCGAAATCTCATGATCTGAAGCAAGTACTTGTAGGATAACTTCTTCACCAAAATTCTTAATCGCAAAGGAGGCGGCGGCGGCGATAGCTGGCGCCGTGTTGCGAGCGATGGGCTCTAGCAGAATGTCAGACAGCGTAATTCCAAGCTCTCTGGCCTGCTCTGCCGCCAAGAACCGAAAATCCTCGTTGGTGATGACGAGCGGAGCGGCGTAGATGCTGCTGTCTGACACGCGTTGCAAGGTCGCCTGGAACAGCGTGCGTTCGCCCGTAAACTGAATAAACTGCTTTGGCGCGCTGGAACGCGAGAGAGGCCAAAGACGCGTGCCCTTGCCGCCGGCCATGATGACCGGAATAATTTTGTCTGTCATTGTACTGCCCCTAACGATTATATCGAGCTTACGTGGTTATTAACCGACGCCCACGCTCGGATGATTTCCAAAGTTGCATTGAGAAGATTTGACGCTGCCTGCTCGTTCTTAGCTTCAACATAGCACCGCATTTCCGGTGCGTTGCCAGATGGCCGCAAATGCACGACGTTACCATCGGACAAAGTGACTCTAAGGCCGTCAATATCCGTTTTGTTATGCACTTTTCCGAGCGGGGCGAGAAAGTCGGCCAACTGCTCGTCAGATTGCCGGAGATACGCCATCAAGGCAGCACTAGTCTCAACTGGAAAGTCTTCCAACCGGTCGGCCACCGCACAGGGCAGATTGAAGTTAGCGACTAAGCGAGACAGTGGCTCCTGAGATTGAGCGGCAATCTTCAGGACTGCAAGAATGGGCAGCACACTGTCACGCGTCGGTAATGGCGCAAGCTCGCCATTAGACAGCGGGAAGGGCGTGGCTACGAGCGTTCCTCCATTGGCTTCGAAACCCATAACTAGCGGACACCCGTTTTGAACCGCGTTTTCCATACCGGTGATGACAAAAGGTGAGCCCACTTTCGTCCTCACTACCTTAAAGTCGCCCTGCGCTTCGATTCCCGAATTGGAGGTGACCGGTGTAACGAGCACGCGAGCGTTGAGGAAGCGCGCGGCAATCAAACCGAGTAAATCGCCGCGGATTGGTGTGCCGGTTTCATCCGTTACAAGGGGGCGATCTCCGTCCCCGTCCGCCGAGATGATTGCGTCGAGGCTATACTCCTTAGCCCAAGCTTGCATTTGTTGCACTGTCTCGCTCGAAACCGCCTCTGTATCAACGGGAATAAAGCTCTCGGAGAACCCCAGTTCGACAACAGCTGCACCGAACAATACCAGCGTCTCCACAAGCATCTCACGAGCCACAGTGGAGTGCTGGTAGACACCGACCCGCAGACGGGCGAGCGCGCGCGGAGTCAAAATCGATTCAATGCGTGAACGGAAAAGTGACATAGCCGCCTCGCGAACGTCGGGGGCGCTCATCTGCTCACTAACTATGTCCTGGGCTTCAAGGACCTCAGCGATTCTCGTGATGGAACCCTCGTCGGCCTTGTCGATTTCCCCGTCAGCGCGATAAAACTTGATGCCATTTCTGTCGGCAGGAATATGAGATCCTGTGACCATCAACGAAGGCGCACCGATATGCAGTCCGAAAAAGGCAAGCGCAGGTGTAGGCAAAGCACCACAATCAAGGGGCTGGAACCCTGCGCGTGAAAGAGCTCCGATACAAGTGGCAGCAATCGAGGGGCTGGAGGGGCGATAATCTCTACCAACGAGGATCGTATCACCAAGCTTTGCCTTGCCGCTTTCTAAAAGATGTCGAGCAAACGCGGACGCATATAGGGTCGTGGGACGCCCTTCTAAATCCGATACGAGGCCTCTAAGACCACTTGTGCCAAATTTCATGATGTACCCAAAAACAATACTGACGAGATAAGTGCCGGAAAATTGGCGCCGAGGTAAGTCAAATCTAAAGACGAAGTTAACGTCAAGATTTTATGACGGTTACCTCACAATGAAATCTATTTTGTTTTTTCCTCATTGAATTTCTCAGCAGTGAATAGCCGCGCACCGCGATTTGTGCCACACGGCTTTTGAGTCCGTCTCTCCGAATTTTCTGCTTTCGACCATAAATCATCTAATCCCACTTTGATCGACGGCTGTCCTGCACAGCGATTTTCGCCACCGAGTTACCAATGACCTGCGGTTGCATAATAAAATAATTGCAATTTTTGATGGCATTCATATCATCTGAGATGGCTCCGACATTTGGGAGGGTAGGATGCGGAATAGCAAGGCAAGAGTGATCAGCGTTCATGCGACCGAGGCCGACTATCTGGCGATCACCGATAAGGCATCCCGGCAGAAATTGACCGTTTCGAAATTTATGCTGTTTGCATCGCTTGAGCGCGCAGAAGTGCGGCCTTTCTTCTCCGACGAGGACCTATTCATCCTGCATTATCTCCGTGTGGAGTTGAGGAATGACGGGCTTCTTTTCATGGATCATATCCGAGCGCTGAACTGGGGAGACACAAGCCTTGAGGACACGGTCAAGGCAGACGTCCAGCGGATGTCCAGGACGGTCGCTGCGCTATGCGTTGAACTGAAGGCCTGTGTAAACCCAGTGAGAGGGCGGCTAAGCGAGGCGAATGATGCTGCGGGTTGATCCGATCCAGGAGGATGAATGGCGAAAGCAACGTCGCGTGTTGGTCGAGGATCTGCAACGCCGATCAAGCTTTTCCGCTAAGTCATTTTTGACGACAGCCAGATCATCGGTCGCATCGCGCAGCGCCCCCGCATCCACATCGACGGTCGGCGGCAACCGGGGCGCTTCTGCAGGCGATTTGTCTGCGCAGCTCGGCATTAAGCAGCGTTTTTTGGGGTTAGCGAGCGGCGCGAGCCCGGCGGTCATCAAAGTGGTTGGCTTCGGCTCGGGTGCGGGCGCAAATCGCCTAGTGTCTTATATCGCCCGGGACGGTCGAACAGCGATCGAAAACCACCGTGGAGAAAAGTTGGAGGGCACCGAGGTTCCAGGCGCAGTTGCCAAAGAGTGGGCTGACGTAATGGTTCGACGGGCCAGCACGCACGATCTCGCGACCTTCACGTTGGAAGTGAGCGGTCCTGGCCATACAGTGTCGGCTAATCAGCTTGTCGGAGATGCATTCGGTGATCGTGCGTTTGCTTTCGCGGCAAGGCGAAGCCCTGGCGCCCTCAGAATTGAAGGAGTTGTGGTTCTAAGTTCGCCGTCCAGAGGACGTCTTCAGCCAGACAGAAGCAGTGCCGATGCAATAGAACAGAGGCTTGTCGGAGCCGTCGGTGGCGATGCTGCTAAAATCGCCATGCAGTTTGACAGCCACGGGCATGGAACGCGATGGGGTGCGGCGGCGCTTCGCATGCTGGTCGGGCGTTTTCCCGAAGAGGTCAGAGATCATCAAAACCAGCCTGTCGATAGCAGAGAGGCTGCAAGCAAGATTGTCCAGACAATGTGGCGCCCGCTTCTCGGGAGCCGGACGCCGCGCGACACATTGCACCTTGTTATCTTAGCCGGAAAGGATGCCGATCAAACGAAGTTTGAAAGAGCCACACGGGCGTTCCTGGCTCGGGAGTTCAATGGGCACCGCTATGTGTTCGCGATTCACGATCCCGAGCGCGATCCAAAACCGCAGGCTGAAGGTGGAAAGCGCCCGCATCTGCACGCCCACGCGGTCATTGCCACACGCTCGGATTTTGATGACCGGCTCAATGTGTGGGTCACAGATCTCAACCGCTGGCGTGAGACGTTTGCACAAAGTGCCCGCGCCAACGATATGAAGGTGGAAACGGTCGCTCGCGCAGAGAGCGCCTCGGCTCGTGCCTACACACACCGACAGGTTCGCCCGGTCAGCTTTGAGGGTCGAACAGAGCATGAAGGGACCAGCCCGGCCGCTCAACGTCGATATGCAGCCAAACGATCTGACCAGCCGATGGCGGCAACCGGCAAGGCAGCAAAAGCGCAAGCAAGGACCGCCCGGCAGACCTGGGAGGAGTTGACGCGCCCGAATTATAGCGACGCAGTCAGAAGATATGCGCAAAGAATGTTGAGCCGCATCGATGAGGCCGAAAAGATTCACGTCCGAGAGGGCGCCGATGCTTTGAGCGAAGCGACGGCGACCACCAGATCAGATACCCGTTCGCTCCCCGTCCCAGCTACGAACGCGGTGGCGGCGAATGTCCCGCAGATGGGGTCGAAGCCGGAAACGCAGCCAGACCCTCAAACTTACAAAGCCAGCGTTATCGCGACCGAGACGCAGCGCGCGACAAGTCAGCCGACACCAATGGCGGCGAGCGGAAAGGAACGCGATTATGGTTCAGACGAAAAGAGCAATCGACAAGGCTCTAAAAGCGAGCCGTCAGACAGCCTCGGATCGGCGGTTTTGTCGATGGTCGCCGCTCTAAAGCAAGCTAGGGCCGCGGCGCAGACACCCAAGCTGGGTGCGCTCGAGATAAATGCGGCGCGGCATGATGCCAGGATGCGTCTGGAGGCTCGGCTGACGAGCGCTGGTAAAATCGCCGAAGGACCGGGAGCGTCCGCGCAGGCCGAAGCTCGAGGGGAGGGACGATCGGCTGATCCCGTCGACCAATCAGTCTTCGGAAAGCGGGCGCAGCCCCAACAGCAAAAGCAGCCGGAGGCTGAGATGGATCGAAAGCAGCAGCAGGGTCAGTCGCAGCAGCGATCGTCGACTGGTCGAAGCCGTTATGGCGAGCGTGACGACTACGCACGTTAAGGGACATCGCGTACCGGCCCGGGCGCGATCAAAAGCCTTGACGCAAAGGAGGTGAGCGATGAAAGCTGTTTGGGTAGATGACATGGATGCCGGTACTTTCGATGTCGGCAATGCAGATAAAGAAAACACCTATTTCATGACGGATGACATCCCGGAAATCGGCTATCTCCCCCAGCGAAAACGGCGCGAGCTTGCCCGTGTCCTCAAAATACTATTCGAGGAATTTGAAACTGCGCAGCGAACAAAGTTGTCGGAAAAGCAGCGAGCCGGCAAGATTCTCAAGGTGATCCTGTTCGGATCTTACGCCCGCGGTGACTGGGTCGAGGATCGAAAAAGTGGCTATCGCTCCGACTATGACATCCTGGTCGTCGTCAACCTCAAAAGCGTGGCCGAAGGCAACGAGCTCTGGTTTGATGTGTCGGATCACTTCCTGCGCGAGATGACAATCACCAAAAGGATCGAAACGCCGGTCAATGTGATCGTCCACACTCTTCAGGACATCAACACTCAATTGTCCAGGGGGCGCCCCTTTTTTATAGACATCGTGCGGGATGGCAAAGCGCTGTATGAAAAGGAAGGCCGTCCGTTCACCGCGCCGAAGCCGCTAAGCGAAGAGGATGCAAGAGCGGAAGCGGATGCATATTTCCAGCAGTGGTTTTCGCTGTCCGAACAGGCGTACCGCGGCGCCGAATTAATGCTTAAGGAGGACATATGGCGCCACGGTGCTTTCATGCTCCACCAAGCAACGGAGGAGGCTTACCATTGCGTGCTACTCGTCCTGTCCCTTTACAGCCCAAAATCCCACAGACTGAAATCGCTACGCTCCGCAGCAGAAGGAATAGAGCCGCGACTGATCGGAGCCTGGCCGCGCGACACGAAATTCGCGCGCAGGAGTTTCGAGAGGCTTGATTGGGCCTATGTCGGTGCTCGATACTCCCCGCATTACGAGATCACGACGGAAGAGCTCGCATGGGTAACCGAGCGGATCAGGGTGCTTCAATCGCTAGTAAAGGCGATCTGTGAGGAGCGCCTCGGGCAACGCTGACCTCCTGGAAGCCGATCTCTCAAGCGTTTCGACGCACGAGAGTTGTAGGTCGCATGCTTATCTCTCGTCCGCGAAATCGGTGGACACTTGATCCATCCAAGCATCGACAAACGCTTGTCTCGCGGCGCGTGGATCAGTCTGCCCCAGAAGCGCGTGAAGGCAGAGGTTCTGTGCATGCCAGTAAGCGGGGCCATGCTTGGCTCTGAACTCTGTCCGCATATACCTGATCGCATCACCAGGGCCGACGATCGTCATATCGAGCCGATCACCTCGTCCAACATAAACTGGTTTATCCCATTGAATTGCGAAATCGATGGTGACGACGGCGCTCATCTTAGCGTACCCCTTGAGTGCACTTTGAGAGGGCTCGCCGCGCGATCGAGTGGCGCAAATAACGTCTCTTCGCGGATAGGCGGCGCCATTCTGCAAGCGCTTTGAAAAATCTCCGGGCCGTATTGCTGGCAATGGGTCTTTTCATCAACCGTAAGCGCGATTTTCCATGCACATTGACGTAGGCGGCAGCACCGGAGCGGCCTCGTTTGCGAAGCGATATCCGGGTCTATCAATTGGCTGAGGTTTTGGAGAAGCTGAACGGAAGCAGGTCGTCGATGTCGTCGGCTTCGTGGCGTTGAGGCAACTCGGTGAGCACGTGGCGCAGCCAGGTAAGTGGGTCAAC
>NZ_FOKM01000013.1 GCF_900111905.1 Rhizobium sp. NFR07
AACTAGACAAGGCCTAGACCTCGTCCGCGAAAACCCGCCGACCACGTTTCTCTTTCTTCCATATTCAATTGTCAAAAAACAGACGCTCAACAGCCTCATTAAAAAGACCGAAACGTCAAAACCCCAGGAGACCAACCGTTAAACCGGTCCCAATCAGCATCAGCCAATCTGTCTGAGATTTTATCGACAAGAACTTCGTCGCCAGCAGCGCCGCCGCCCTCGTCAGTGAGTGGGCTTATAGAGGACACCCCTTTTCCAAGTCAACACACCGCGTCGCAAAAACTTCAAGAAAATCGTAAGTGACTGGAATAAAAGGAATATTTGGTGTTTTCTCGTACAAAGCCGCTCGAAAGGGGCATTAACCAAAGTTAACGGCGCCACGTCATTCCTATCCGCCAGATCGTAATCCGGAAAGACCAGCCGCAGCGCTTCCGACACCCTCTCTTGCCCATTGAACTTGTCTATCGGCCGACAAACATGCGATAGCGGGGCTCCCTATATATAGAAGCCCGGCCCGACGGGCGCTTGATTGGAAAGCTTGATCCGTGCGCGTTCTCACCGAAGCCTTCATTCCCGAACTTCCGAACTATTATGGCGGCAAGGTGCGGGAGAATTATGATCTTGCCGACGGCAGCCGCGTCATTATCGCCACCGATCGCCTCTCGGCCTTCGACATCATCCTTACCTGCATCCCGGACAAGGGCCATGTCCTGACCCAGACGGCACGCTACTGGTTCGAACAGACGAAGGACATCTGCCCCAACCATGTCATCGCCTATCCCGACCCGAATGTGGTGATCGGCAAGCGGCTCGACATCCTGCCCGTCGAGATCGTCGTACGCGGTTATCTCGCCGGCACGACCGGCACCTCGCTTCTGACCCTCTACAAGAAGGGCGAACGCAGCATGTACGGCCTGAACCTGCCCGACGGGATGAAGGACAACCAGGTCCTGCCCCAGCCTGTCATCACCCCGACCAGCAAGGCTTTCCACGGTGGCCATGACGAACCGCTGACACCTGCCGACATCATCGAGCACAAGCTCCTGACCCAGGAACAGTGGGACACGGTTTCCCGATACGCGCTCGCCCTCTTTGCCCGCGGCCAGGAAATGGCGGCTAGGCGCGGCCTCATCCTGGTCGATACGAAATACGAATTCGGCACAGATGCAGACGGCAACATCATCCTTGCCGACGAGATCCATACGCCCGACAGTAGCCGCTACTGGATGGCCGACAGCTATGACGAGGCGTTCACGACCGGCGGCCGGCCGAAAAGCTTCGACAAGGATTTCATCCGCGCCTGGGTGGTGGAACGCTGCGACCCCTATAAGGAAGAGGTCCCGACCATTCCCGCCGAACTGATCGAGGAGACCGCCGGCGTCTATCGGAGCGCCTATGAGATGATCACCGGCGAGACCTTCGTGCCCGACAATTCCGGTGACACCGTGCTCGGCCGCATCCGCGGCAATCTGCAGCCCTATTTCCGGAAATAGGCTCGCCGACCGGCCGCCCATCGATGACCGTGCAATTCTGAGCGAGGAGAGGACGTGCGAAGACCGCGTCGCAAAGCCGAGGAAACGCGTGAGGATATCCTCCAGACCGCCGAGACGCTGTTTCGGGACAGGGGGATCGCCAAGTCGTCGATCGCGGATATCGCCCACGCCCTCGGCATGTCGCCGGCCAATGTGTTCAAGCACTTCCACTCCAAGACCGCGCTCGTCGATGCCATCTGCGATCGCCACATAACCCATATGATCGGCCGTTTCGACACGCTCGATACACCGGCGCCACCACCGGAGAAGCTCGGCATCATCGTGCGCCGGCTGATGCAGGCGCATCTGGAGGACATCCGGCAGAATTCCTTCTTTCTTGAGATGATCTTCCTCGTGGCGAAGACCGAGCTCGAAAGCGGTCATCATTACCGTGATCTCATCGAGGACCTGTTCTTCAGGCTCGTTAAGGACGGCGTTGAGGCCGGCGTCTATCACTGCGCTGACTGCCGAGCGACGAGCCGCCATGTCGCAGCATCCTTTGCGAGCGTCCTGCATCCCGTATTTCTGGCGCATGAAACCCAGGCCGAGATCGACGAACGCTTGGATGGCCTCGTCGCGCTCGCCAATGCCGCGCTCCAAAGCCCGCTTGCAAAGTGACGGTTTTTAAATTACGTCACTTTTCGAACGGCATTTCGGACCTCATTTCCGATCCTGCCCCAGTTCCGCCCGCATCCTGCGGGTTAACTTCGCCGCCGCCACGCGCTTGACGCCGGGCGGCGAGTGCAATCCGTCTCCGGGAAACACCATGATTCATCGCCAACTGGTTCTAATTCTCCTTCTTGCGACCGCATTGTCGGCCTGCAGTGATTCAGGCCAGCAGAATGCCGCAGGCAGTGGCGGCGCCGCCGCCCAGCAGAAGCCCGCCTCGCCGGTCAGCGTCGTCATCATGAAAAAGGCGGATCGGCCGATCACCAACGTTCTGCCGGGACGTGCCGTCGCCTTCCAGACGACCGAGATCCGGCCGCGGGTCACGGGCGCGATCAGCGAGATCGCCTTCAAGGAGGGAAGCGAGGTCAAGGCCGGCGACGTTCTCTACCAGATCGAGGACGACACCTATGCGGCGACGGTCGCGCAGGCGCAGGCCGCGCTGCAGAAGGCCGAAGTCAGCATTCCCGCCGCCCAGGCGAACCTCACCCGTTACGAACGGCTGGTCAACAGCGGCGCGACCCAGATCGAATACGAGAATGCCAAGGTGACGCTGCTGCAGGCGGAAGCCGACGTGCAATCGGCCAAGGCGGCGCTCAACGCCGCCCAGATCGATCTCGATCTGACCAAGATCCGCGCGCCCTTCGACGGCGTTACCACGATCTCCAAGGTCAGCATCGGCAATATCGTCACCGCCAACCAGACCGATGCGCTGACGACCCTGCGCAATATCGATCCGATCTATATCGATCTGATCGATTCGAGCACCAACCTTCTGGAACTTCGTTCCGCCATCGCGGCAGGCCGCCTGCACGGCAATTCGGGGACGGCTGATATCAGCCTGACACTCGAGGATGGCACGAAATATGACCGCACCGGCAAGGTCAACATGGCCGAACTCGCCGTCAGCGAGACGACGGGCACCTACCAGATCCGGGCGATCTTCGACAATCCCGACAACATCATCCTGCCGGGCATGTATGTCCGTGCGTCGGTGACGGTCGGGACCGAGAACGGCTACCTCATTCCCCAGCGCGCCGGCACCCGCAATGCCCGCGGCGAACTCTCGGCAAAGTTCGTCTCCGCCGACAACAAGGTCGAGACCCGCACCTTCACCACCAGCAAGGCCTCCGGCAACAACTGGCTGGTCACGGATGGGATCGCCGATAGCGACCGCCTCATCGTCGACGGCTTCCAGTGGATTGCCGAGGGTGCCGCCGTTCAGCCGGTCGAGGCGACGGTCGATGACCAGGGGCTCGTGGTCGAACAGCCGAAAGTCGACACCGCTAAGCCTTAAGCTCCCGCAACGGAAAGCCCGAACGCGGCAAGGAATTTCGAAATGGCGCATTTCTTCATTCGGCGACCGGTCTTCGCCTGGGTCATCGCAATCGTGATCATGCTGGGCGGCGCGCTCGCGATCACCACGCTGTCGATCTCGCAATATCCGGACATCGCCCCGACCACGGTGCGGATCTCGGCCACCTATAATGGTGCGAGTGCCGAAACCGTCGAGAAATCGGTGACGAGCATCATCGAGGACGGCATGACCGGCCTCGATGATCTGACTTACATGACCTCCTCGTCGTCGACGGGAAGTGCCTCCGTCACCTTGACCTTCGGCAACAGCATCCTGCCCGACATCGCTCAGGTTCAGGTGCAGAACAAGCTTCAGCTCGTCCAGTCTCAGCTGCCCGATGTCGTGCAGCAACAGGGCATTTCGGTCACCCGTTCCACCTCGAGCATCCTGATGGTCGGCGCGCTTGTATCGGAAGACGGCAAGCGCAGCTCGGTCGATCTCGGCGATATTTTCGCCACCTCGATCGAGGATCAGGTGCAGCGCCTCGAAGGCGTCGGCAGCATCAATGTCTTCGGCTCCGGCTATGCGATGCGCGTCTGGCTCGATCCGTTCAAGCTGCAGAAATACCAGTTGACCGCGGCCGACGTGACGAGCGCGATCGAAGCGCAAAATACCCAGGTTTCGGTTGGTTCGCTCGGCGCCCAGCCTGTGCAGGAAGGCCAGCAGCTGACGGTCACCATGACGGCCCAAAGCCAGCTGACCACCGTCGACGAATTCGAGCGCATCATATTGAAAGTCGAGCAGGACGGCGCGACCGTCAGGCTGAGTGACGTGGCCCGGGTCGAGATCGGCCAGGAATCCTATGGCGGCGGCTCCCGTTCGAACACCAAGCCGGCCGCTGGCTTCGCCGTCAACCTCGCGACCGGCGCCAACGCGCTCGACACGGCAGCCCGCGTCAAGGGCGAGCTGGATCGGGTCGCGCAGATCCTGCCCGATGGCGTCGAGATCACTTACCCTTACGACACCACGCCCTTTGTGGAACTGTCGATCGAGAAGGTGGTCCACACGCTGATCGAGGCGATCGTGCTCGTCTTCGTCGTCCTGCTCGTCTTTTTGCAGAACCTGCGCGCCACGTTCATTCCGATGATTGCGGTGCCGGTCGTGCTTCTCGGCACATTCGGCATCCTTGCGATAACCGGCTACTCGATCAACACGCTCACCATGTTCGCCATGGTGCTGGCGATCGGCCTTCTGGTCGACGATGCGATCGTCGTCGTCGAGAATGTCGAACGCATCATGGATGAAGAGGGCCTTTCACCCGTTGAGGCGACAGAGAAGTCGATGCACGAGATCACCGGCGCGATCATCGGCATCGCGCTGGTTCTGACCGCCGTGTTCATTCCCATGGCCTTCTTCGGTGGATCGACCGGCATCATCTATCGCCAGTTCTCGGTCACCATCGTTTCGGCCATGCTTCTGTCGGCGGTGGTCGCCATCGTGCTGACGCCGGCGCTCTGCGCCACGATGCTGAAGCCGATCGACCATTCCAAGAAGAAGCGCGGCCTCGGCGCCTGGTTCAACCGTGGCTTCGACCGCACCACCAATGGCTATGTCGGCACGATCGGTTATCTGCTCAAGCGACCGCTTCGGGTCATGATTCTCTTCGCCCTGATCGTCGGCGGATGCGGGCTGCTCTTCACCCGCCTGCCCAGTTCCTTCCTGCCGCAGGAAGACCAGGGCGTGCTGATGACCATCATCCAGACGCCGGTCGGTTCGACCAGCGCCCGCACCGAAGACGCCCTAAAGAAGGTCGAATCCTATTTCCTCGAGCAGGAGAAGGACAATGTCGACGCCGTCTTCGGCGCGCTGGGTTTCAGCTTCAGCGGCAGCGGCCAGAACAATGCCATCGTCTTCACCAAGCTGCGTGACTTTTCCGAGCGCGAGGGTGCCGGGCAGTCGGCGCCTGAGATCCTTCAACGGGCTCAGGGGCACTTCCTGACGCTGCGCGACGCACAGGTCTTCGCGCTTCTGCCCCCTGCAATCCAGGGTCTCGGCAATTCCAGCGGCTTCTCCATGTATCTGGTCGACAGCGGCAACAATGGTAATGCTGCGCTGACGCAGGTTTCCCAGCAACTGATCAGCGAAAGCGCCACCAATCCGCTGATCAGCTCGCTGCGCACCAACAACCAGCGTAACGAGACCCAGCTTAAGATCCTGCTCGACCAGGAAAAGCTCGGCGCCATGGGCGTCGATCTCGCCGCAGTCAACTCGATGCTGGCAACAATCTTCGCCGGCCGCGACGTCAACGACTTTACCCTCAACAACGAACTGAAGCCGGTCTATGTCCAGGGCGATGCGCCTTACCGCATGCAGCCGGACGACATAAAATACTGGTATGCCCGCAACGGCGACGGCGAGATGGTTCCATTCGCGGCCTTCAGCCGGATGGACTGGGTGAACGGCACGCCGCAGCTCGCCCGTTACAACGGAACCAGTGCGATCTCGCTCGATGGTGCGACCAAGCCCGGCGTCAGCACGGGTGACGCCATGAACGAGATGGAGCGGCTGGTGGCAGAGCTGCCCGGCGGCTACACGGTCGCATGGCAGGGCATTTCCTATCAGGAACGTTTGTCCGGATCTCAGGCGCCGATGCTCTATGCCCTTTCGGTTCTGATCGTCTTCCTTTGCCTGGCAGCACTTTACGAAAGCTGGTCGATCCCGTTCTCCGTCATCCTGGCGGTGCCGATCGGTGTGCTCGGCGCCCTCGCCGCGGCCTATTTCCTCGGCCAGTCGAACGACGTCTATTTCAAGGTCGGCCTTTTGACGACGATCGGCCTTGCGGCGAAAAACGCGATCCTGATCGTCGAATTCGCCAAGGATCGTCAGGCCACCGGAAAGGGCATGATCGAGGCGACATTGGAGGCCGCGCGCCTGCGGTTGCGTCCGATCATCATGACGTCGCTCGCCTTCATTCTCGGTGTTGTGCCGCTGGCGATTGCTACAGGAGCGGGCTCTGCCGCGCAGAATGCGATCGGTATAGGCGTCCTAGGTGGTATGCTTTCTGCAACACTGCTCGGAATTTTCTTCGTTCCATCCTTTTTTGTTGTCGTCAGACGGTTATCAAACCGTGAAAAACGAGAGAAGACAGTGTGAATCCGTTAATCGGATAGCTATTAGAATTTTTCCGCCGGCTTGTGATTCTCGCCGGCGGCTCCAGTCAAGACTGCTTCGCTTCAGCGGAGCGCTTTCAGTTAAGGGCCCTGGGACAAAGATATGACATCCAAACGCTTAGCCGCTCCTCTAGTCCTGCTCCTGTTGTCCAGCTGTACGCTCGGTCCGGACCACACACCGCCGCAGATCTCGCTGCCGTCCAAGTTTGCGGAAGGCTCGTCCACGAGCAACGCCGACGTCGCCACCCAGCCTTGGTGGACGGCATTCTCCGATAGCCGCCTGAACGGCTACGTCGAGCAGGGCCTGAAGCAGAACCTCGATGTTCTCCAGGCGCTGGAACGCATCAACCAGGCCCAGGCCGCCGTGATCACCGCCGGCGCCGGCGGACTGCCTTCGCTCGATCTCGGCGCACAGGCCGACCGCAGCGGCGCAACCGACATCGGCGGACCTCTCGGCCCAAGCGCAAGCTCGCGAGGACCGAGCACATCGGTCGCTGGTGGACCGACTGCCTCCTGGTTCCTCGACCTGTTCGGCCTCTATCGCCGCAACAAGGAAGCGGCTCTCGCCGACCTGGACGCCAGCTATGCAAGCGTCGACGTCGCCCGTATGTCGCTGCTGTCTGCAGTGACCGCAGCCTATATCGACGTACGATTCTACCAGCAGCGTCTGGCGATCGCCCGCGAGAACCTTGATTCCCGTCGCGAGACCCTGAACCTCACCAAGCTTCAGCTCGAAGCCGGTGCAGCCTCGCGTCTCGACGTGGTGCAGGCCGAAGGTCTGGTCAATTCGACGCTGGCCGAACTGCCGGGTCTCGAAACCCAGTTCCGTCAGGCTGCGCACCGTGTTGCCACCCTGCTCGGTCTGCCGGCATCCTCGCTGATCCCGGAACTGCAGCGCGGTGCCCGCCAGCCGGTCGCCCGCTTCAGCGCCAAGTCCGGCGTTCCTGCCGACCTGATCCGCAACCGTCCGGACGTCCGCGCCGCCGAGCGTCAGCTCGCAGCAGCAACCGCCCGGATCGGTGTTGCCGAAGCCCAGCTCTACCCGGCGATCACGCTGGGCGGCTCGATCACGCCCTCCTACACCAAGACCAGCAGCCTCGGCGAAAGCGGTCTCCTGTCCTGGTCGTTCGGTCCGTCCATCTCGCTGCCGATCTTCGACGGCGGCGCACTGAAGGCGGGCGTCAAGTCCTCCGAATCGGCAGCCCGTGAAGCCTATCTCTTCTGGAAGCAGACGGTTCTCGACGGTGTCGAGGAAGTCGAGAATGCGCTGGCTGCTGTTGCCCGCGACGGTCGTACAGTTTCCGCACTCCGCGCGACGGTAAACTCCTACGAAGAAGCCCTCCAGCTTGCGACCGCAAGCTATCGCGACGGCGCTTCCTCGCTGCTCGACGTGCTCGACGCCCAGCGTCAGGTCTCGACTGCTCAGGCCGACCTCGCCGCCGCCGTGCAGCAGATGGCTCGCGACTACGTATCGCTCAACGTCGCGATCGGCGCCGGCTACGCAGTCGGCTCGGCTCCGGCCAACCAGGTCGCGTCCGCCAAGGTCGTCAAGGACTGATAATGGGATGGCCGGTTCGCCGGCCATTTCTTTTTCATTGCCCGAAAACAATAAAACCTCCGGAGCTTTCGCCTCGGAGGTTTTTTTAATGCCGTTCTAAAAGCCGGGGACGATGCCCCGGCAGGAATTGATCAGTTCTTGGCGCGCTCGACGTAGGAATTGTCTTCCGTCGCGATGACGACGCGGGTGCCGGCATCGATATGCGGCGGAACAGCGGTGCGGATGCCGTTGGACAGCATGGCCGGCTTGTAGGACGACGACGCCGTCTGGCCCTTGACGACCGGCTCGGTCTCGGTGATTTCGAGCGTCACGTGGCGCGGCAACTGAAGGGCGAGAGCGACGCCTTCATGCATGGACAGGATGCAGACCATGCCTTCCTGCAGATAGGCCTTCTGGTCGCCCATCGTGTCGACATCGACGACGACCTGGTCGTAGTTTTCCGGGTTCATGAAGTGGAAGCCTTCGCCGTCTTCATAGAGGAACTGGTGGTTGACGTCCTCGACGAACGCACGCTCCACCTGTTCCGTCGTGCGCCAGCGCTCCGACACCTTCACGCCATCGACGATGCGGCGCATGTTCACCTGGGTCACCGGCGTGCCCTTGCCCGGGTGAAAATTCTCGGCGGTGAGGACGACGTAGAGCTTGCCGTCCACATCGATGACGTTGCCCTTGCGGACGGAAGAGGCGATGACCTTGACCATAAGACTTCCTTGTAACTCGGCCGGCCACGTCGTAGAGGACTGGCGGAATAGCCGTAGAGAGATGCTTTTCGGGTTTCCTTGCCGGCGCAACTAACGCAAAATCCGTCAAATAGCCAGCCCCTTGGCTTTGGCCGACCAAGGCGAAGAAAACCGCTTATGAGCCTCTCGCGACAAGACATCGCCCAAACCTCCTGGTGGCAGCCGAATGCTCATGCCGATCGCAGACCGTTTCTGATCGGGCGCAACAGGGTTCAGGCGGCGCTGCGAGGCTACTTCGGCGCCCGGGATTTCATCGAGGTCGACACTGCCACCCTGCAGATCTCCCCCGGCAACGAGACGCATCTGCACGCCTTCGCAACCGAGGCGCTGACCATCGACGGTCGCGCCGCGCCGCTTTACCTGCACACATCGCCTGAATTCGCCGCCAAGAAACTGCTGGCCGCCGGCGAAAGCCGGATCTTCACCTTCGCCCATGTCTATCGCAACCGCGAGCGCGGGCCGCTGCACCATCCGGAATTCACCATGCTGGAATGGTATAGGGTCGGCGAAGACTACGAACAGCTGATGGCCGATTGCGCCGACATGCTGAAACTTGCAGCCGAGACGACCGGCACGAGCCGCTTTTCCTTCCGCGGAATGCAAATCGATCCCTTTGCCGAGCCGGAACGGCTGACATTGGCCGAGGCCTTCGACCGCTTTGCCGGCATCGACCTCCTCTCCTCGGTCTCGGCATCGGGCGAAACCGATCGCGACCATCTCGCCGCAGCCGTGCGGGATGCGGACATGCGTGTGTCGGACGACGACACTTGGGCCGACCTGTTCAGCAAGGTTCTGGTCGAGAAGATCGAGCCGCATCTGGGCCGCGACCGCGCGACGGTGCTGTGCGAATATCCCGTCTGCGAGGCGGCGCTGGCGAGGCCATCTGCCCGCGATACGCGGGTGGCGGAGCGTTTCGAGCTTTATGCATGCGGCGTCGAGCTGGCCAATGCCTTCGGCGAGTTGACCGATGCCGGCGAGCAGCGCCGCCGCTTCGAGCATGAAATGGCCGAGAAGGCCCGCATCTACGGCGAGACCTATCCAATCGACGAGGATTTTCTGAGCGCCCTGTCGATCATGCCGGAGGCGAGCGGTGCCGCTCTCGGCTTCGACCGGCTGGCCATGCTGGCGACCGGCGCGACGCGCATCGACCAGGTCATGTGGGCGCCGGTGGCGGAGGTGATTTCGTGAGCGCTGCCCGTTCATTGAAGACCGCCGACGAACTGCATTCCGCCGGACTGGTGGCTCCCGAACGGCTGGATGCGATCCGTGCCGTGGCGGACCGCTACGCGATCGCCCTTACGCCGACGGTTCTGTCGCTGATCGACCGAGAAAACCCGGACGACCCGATCGCCCGGCAATTCGTGCCGGATGCAGCCGAACTGGTGACGACGCCGGAAGAGCGCGACGACCCGATCGGTGATGCCGCCCACAGTCCGGTCAAGGGCATCGTCCATCGTTATCCCGACCGGGTTCTGCTGAAGGCCGTGCATGTCTGCCCGGTCTATTGCCGCTTCTGCTTCCGCCGCGAAATGGTGGGGCCGCAGGGCGACGGCACGCTGGCGCCGGACGAACTGGCGACGGCACTCGGCTACATCCGCGATCACGCCGAGATATGGGAAGTCATCCTCACCGGCGGCGATCCGCTGGTGCTTTCGTCGCGCCGGCTTGCCGAGATCATGCGCGGGCTGGCCGCGATCGAGCATGTGAAAATCGTCCGCTTTCACACCCGCGTGCCGGTGGTCGAACCCGACCGAATTGACGATGCGCTGATCGTTGCGCTGAAAGAGGCGGGTAAGACGGTTTACATCGCGCTGCATGCCAACCATCCGCACGAGATGACGACGGATGCCCGCGCGGCCTGCGCCAAGCTGGTCGATGCCGGTTTTCCGATGGTGAGCCAGACAGTGCTTTTGAAGGGCATCAACGACGACCCGGTGGTGCTGGGCGAGCTGATGAAGGCTTTTGTCGAGACGCGGATCAAACCTTATTATCTGCATCATCCCGACCTTGCACCCGGCACCGGCCATTTCCGCATGGAGATCGAGGAGGGCCAGAAGATCGTCTCGGCCCTGCGCGGCACGATCTCCGGCCTCTGCCAGCCGACCTATGTGCTGGACATCCCCGGCGGCCACGGCAAGGCGGTGATCGGCGAGAGTACCGTTCGCGGTGAAGGCGGCTGTTATTCGGTCAGCGATTTCCGCGGTGGGGAGCATGAATATCCTCCGAGATGACGCCGCGGCCGAAAGGATCCCCTCACCAACAAAATCTAAGACTTAGCCTTTGGCTAAGATCATGATTTTGTAACCTCTCCCACAAGGGGAGAGGTAGGGCGCCGAGCTTGCCTCCCCGGTATCTCTCCCCTTGGGGGAGAGAAAGCGATCTCAACATCTTAGCTTCAGCCAAGTATTAGAAATCGCAAGTGAGGGGACTTTTGCACACCAATCCCGCCCCGCGCAGCCAGCTGCCGTGGTTTTCAAAGACCGATCCGGAGAAGCGCACGCATATGCGGGGCCTCAGGGAATGTAAGTAATATGGCTCCGCATATGCGTGGCCTTCGGCGTTTTGTCGGGGCTTCCGGCCCCTACGGATGATCCTCTCGCCTCGCTGCATGTGGTTGCCCACACTTGGACGGCTCAACCGAACCCGGCATGGCTGCCAGGGGAAGGCTTGATAGGAGCGGCCGCCTTGCGACAGTCCCTCCATGAGTTTCACCCCTTTCGCCCTTGCCGCACGTTACGGTTCGGACGAAAGCGCCGGCTCCCGCCTGCCCGCGAACGTCTCGCGAAACACTCCGGCGACGGAAGCGGGAGAATTCTAGGCATGGGTTTTGAGAGCGGGGACGGAAAGACGGCAAAAAATCTGCCGCGTCTACTTGCCTAAAATTCGAAAGAATCCCGCAGCCCTAATTTTAGCATGTTCTTTTTCACATTTTTATGCTTTCCAAGCTAAAGCATAGCGCAGGTAATGAGCGCAGAAATTCCAGGAATTCGGGAGATGTCGAGATGAACGAGACCATTCGCGCACTGCTGGCGAAAGTGGGCGGACTGCCCGTTCCCGTAACCGAGCTTGAGGATGGTGCGGATCTTTATGCCGCAGGACTGTCTTCCTTCGCGTCGGTTCAGCTGATGCTGGCGATCGAGGAACAGTTCGACATCGAGTTTCCCGACAATCTCCTGAACCGCAAGTCGTTTGCCAGCATCTCGGCGATCGAGGCAACGGTCACCCAGATCCTGAAAGCCAACGAGGCAGCCTGATGAACCTCGCCGCCGTTGCAGCCGACCTGACGCTTTCCGCACGCGCGAAACGCGCGGCGGCAGTCGCGGCGGAATTTGCCGACGACGTGGACCGCGAGGGGCGCTTCCCCCGCGAGGCACTCGAGGCGATGAAGACCGAGCGCCTGCTCGGCATCCAGATACCCTCTGCCTTCGGTGGCGAGGGGGCAGCACTTACCGACATCGCCGAGGTCTGCTCCATTCTGGGTCAGGCCTGCGCATCGAGTGCGATGGTGTTTGCCATGCACCAGATCAAGGTTTCAAGCCTGGTCGAGCACGGGCAGGAGAGCGCCTGGCATGGCGACTTCATGCGCGAAGTCACCGGCCGCCAATTGCTGGTCGGATCGGCGACGACCGAAGGCGGCATTGGCGGCAATATGCGCAACTCCATCTGCGCGATCGAGGTCGAAGACGAAATCTGCCGTCTGACGAAAGACGCGACCGTCATTTCCTATGGCGCCCATGCCGACGCGATCATGGTGACGTCCCGCGCCCATGCGGATGCAGCCCCCGGCGACCAGGTTATGACCGTGTTCAAGCGCGGCCAGTACACGCTGGACAAGACCGTGGACTGGGACACGCTCGGCATGCGCGGCACCTGCTCGGATGGTTTTCTCTTCAAGGGCGAAGCTCCGGCTGCACAGATTTTCCCGAAGCCGTTTGCAGAAATCGCCGCGCAATCGATGCTGGCGACCTCGCATCTTCTGTGGAGCGCCGTCTGGTACGGCATCGCTGCCGATGCGGTGCTGCGCGCCCAGGCCTTCGTCAGGGCTGCCGCGCGCAAGTCCGGCGGCGCGACCCCGCCGGGCGCCATCCGCCTGGCCGAAGCCTCGACGCTGCTGCAACTGTTGAAGGGCAACATTCTTTCCGGCCTCAAGGCCTATGAGGATGCCCGTGCCGATGCGGATCAGCTTTCCTCCATGGCGTTTTCGATCGCCATGAACAACGTCAAGCTTGCCTCTTCCGAGATGATCCTCACCATCATCAACCAGGCGATGATCATCTGCGGCATCATGGGCTACAAGAACGGCACGCCCTACAGCCTTGGGCGCCATCTGCGCGACGCCCATTCCGCCCAGCTGATGATTTCCAACGACCGCATTCTCGGCAACACGTCGACCATGCTGATGATACAGAAACCGGACACCAGCCTCTTAGGTTGAAAGCCAAGCGATGAACGAACGGGATAACGCCATGGATATGCAAGTTTCCTTCCTCGACCGTCTGTTCGAAGCCGGGCTTCTGATCGACACGGGCGTCGACGGCCTTTATGGCCGCAGCGGCGAATTCGAAGAGGTGATCGCCGCCTTCGAAAGGCTCATCGACCGGGTGGGCGGCACGGACGGCGCGGAGGCCATGCGCTTTCCGCCGGGCATGAACCGCGAGTTCTTCGAAAAGAGCGGTTACATGAAGAGCTTTCCGCAATTGGCCGGCACCGTGCATTCCTTCTGCGGCAGCGAACTCGACCACATGAGCCTGATCAGGTGCATGGAAGTGGGCGAGGAGGACTGGACCAAGAACCAGCAGGCGACAGATATCGTGCTGACGCCGGCCGCCTGCTACCCGCTCTACCCGACCGTTGCCCGCCGCGGCAAGATTTCGGCCAAGGGCGCTCTCTACGACCTGCAGAGCTATTGCTTCCGTCATGAGCCCTCCAAGGACCCGGCCCGCCAGCAGCTGTTCCGCATGCGTGAATATGTCTGCATGGGTACCGAGCAGCACGTCACCGATTTCCGCCAGACCTGGATGGACCGCGGCGTCGAGATGATGAAGTCGGTCGGGCTGGACGTGACGATCGACATCGCCAACGACCCCTTCTTCGGCCGCGCCGGCAAGATGATGGTCAACAACCAGCGTGACCAGAACCTGAAGTTCGAACTGCTGATCCCGATTACCTCGACGACCAATCCGACCGCCTGCATGAGTTTCAACTACCACCAGGATTCATTCGGCCTGAAATGGGGCCTGAACCTGGAGGACGGCAGCGTCGCGCATACGGCCTGCGTCGGCTTCGGCCTGGAGCGCATCGCGCTCGCTCTGCTTCACACCCATGGGCTCGACACCAAGGCCTGGCCGGCAGAGGTTCGCGCCACCCTCTGGGGCTGAACCGATGAAGGTTTTCCCGGCGCTCGACCCGAAAACTTACCAGCCGCACCCGCTACATTCCGCCGAGCGGATGTGGCCGGAGACCAATTGCTATGTCGACCTGTGGATCGAGGTGCTGGCAGCGCAGGGCCTGGCGCCGGAAGCCATGCTCGGCTTCACCCTGACGCAGGATTTCGAGGGCGACCAGTTCACCTTCTTCAAGGTGCCGCTGGAAGATCTCGAAACGCTTTACGGCATCCGTGTCACCGAGCTTGCGATCTTCGACCGGCCGGAACTGCATGTGGTCGAACAGGTCGGCCGCGGCCGGTTGGCGCTCCTGGAACTCGACAGCTATTACCTGCCCGACACCCGCGGCCTGACTTACGGTCTGGAGCACGGCAAGACGACGGTCGCCGTGAACCGGCTGGATCTCGAAGCCCGCGAACTCGACTATTTCCACAATGGCGGTTTCTTCCATCTCGCCGGCGATGATTTCGACGGCCTGTTCCAGATGAATGCGGACGTCGACGCCCTGCCCTTCCTGCCCTATACGGAATTCGCAAAATTCCCGGTCATGTACCCGGCTTCGAAGGACCTGCGCGAGGCGGCCTGGAAACTGCTGCGGCACCATTTTGCCCGAAGGCCGGCGGCAAATCCGATCCGCGCCTTCGCCGAGGTTTTTCCGGTACAGGTAGAGCGCGTCGCGGAGCGGGACTTCGGTTTCTTCCACAAATACGCCTTCAACACGCTGCGCCAGCTGGGGGCGAATTTCGAACTCCTGGCCAGCCATCTCGAATGGCTGAACGGCGGCAATTTTCCGGAAGCGCAAAGCCAGGCGCTGAAGATTTCGGAAGTGGCGAAATCCACCCAGTTCCAGCTCGCCCGCGCGGTAACGCGCAAGAAGTTCGAACCGCTGAAGACGGCGCTCGATCCGGCAGCGGAGGCCTGGGATGTGCTGATGGCGGATCTCGCCCGGACGCTTGATCGCAAGCGCGAGGCGGCGTGACGACCCTGCCCCGCTTCATGGCTGGCGACCTCGTGGACGGCTGGTCGCTGCTGGTGACGGAGCCCGGTGCCTACGGGCTGCCCAATGACATTCCGTCCGATCGCGAGACCCTGCCGGCAATCGTGCCGGGCACGCTGGCCGCCGCGCTTGAAGGCGCAGGGCGCTTCGACCGCGACGATCCCGAACCGCTGATCGACAAGGATGCCTGGTATTGCCGTTCGCTTGCGGATGTGGCGCCGGGGCAGGCGCTATTGCGCTTCGAGGGGCTGGCGACGATCGCCGACGTCTTTCTCGATGACCGGCTGATCCTGTCGTCGGCAAGCATGTTCGAGAGCCATGACGTCGCCGTCGATCTCATCGGCAATGAAACGCTCTCCATCTGCTTTCGTGCACTCAAACCGCATCTCGAAAAGACGGGCCCCCGCGCCCGCTGGCGGCCACGGCTGATGAACAATCAGGGGCTTCGGCTCGTTCGCACCACGACGCTCGGCTTCATGCCGGGCTGGTGTCCGGAGGTGCATGCCGTCGGACCGTGGAGACCTGTGTCGGTAAGGCGAAGTGCAAGTCCACTCTCCCCCGCAAGTGGGGAGAGTGGATGGGGCACGATCCCCGCATTTATCAACCGTCTTGAAGGGGTCAGCTTTTCAGCTTTACTCGCCGACAACGGAGATGGTGTTCTCAAAGTCGGCTTTGCCGATGACGATCCGGACCGTGACCTCCGGCTCCTCTGTGCCGGCCATGAAACCGCCTTCACCTTTTCCGGCGGACGATATTCGGCTGAACTGCGCCTGCCCGGCATCGCTCCCTGGTGGCCGCATACCCATGGGGAAGCCACGCTTTACGATGTCACGCTGCGCGTCGACGGCAGGGACATACCCCTCGCCCGTACCGGCTTTCGCAACGTCGAAGTCGATCGCGGGACCGACGGCAAGGACTTTGCCTTTCTGGTGAACGGCGAGAGGATCTTCTGCCGCGGAGCGGTATGGACCTCGGCCGATATCGTCGGCTTGGCCGGCGACAGGCAGAGCTACGAGCCTTGGCTGCGGTTGGCGAAGGAGGCGGGCATGAACATGATCCGCGTCCCGGGCATCGCCCTCTATGAAAGCCCGGATTTCTTCGCGCTTTGCGACGAACTGGGTCTGATGGTCTGGCAGGACCTGATGTTTGCCAATTTCGACTATCCCGCCGCGGACCCGGATTTCCTGATTCACGTGAAATCGGAGGTCGACCAGTTCCTGGCACGGACGTCGCTCAATCCATCGCTGGCTATCATCTGCGGCGGCAGCGAGATCTGGCAGCAGGGGGCCATGCTGGGCCTGCCCGAGCGGATCTGGAAGGGGCAGCTCTGCGCCGAGATCCTGCCCACGCTGGTGACGAATCAGCGGCCGGACCTGCCCTATGCGGAAAACTCGCCATGCGGCGGGGCTCTGCCCTTCTATCCCAATGCCGGCGTGGCGCATTATTACGGCGTCGGCGCCTATCTGCGGCCACTCGAGGATGCGCGTCGCGCCGACATCCGCTTCGCCGCCGAATGCCTCGCCTTCTCCAACATGTCGGAGACGGAGAGGCTGGACCACGGCAAATCCGGCATTCCGCGTGATGCCGGCGCCGACTGGGATTTCGAGGATGTCCGCGACCACTATCTCGGCGTGCTTTATGGCGTCGATGCGAAAGCGTTGCGAAACGCCGATTTCGAGCGCTATCTGGCACTTTCCCGCGCTGTGACGGGCGAGGTCATGGAAGCAGCTTTCGCGGAGTGGCGCAGGCCAGGTTCCTCCTGCCATGGCGCGCTGACCTTTACCCTGCAGGATGTGATGAAGGGCCCGGGCTGGGGCGTGGTCGGCGCGGACGGCAGACCGAAACCGGCTTGGTTCGCGCTGAAGCGGGCATTCCGCCCCGTACAGGTTGTCTTTGCCGACGAAGGCACCAACGGCCTCGACGTGCATGTGCTCAACGAAACCGCCGAGGCGCGGACGCTGCGTCTGGAAGTTACCTGCTTGCGCGACGGGAAAATGCCAGTCGTATCCGGCCGGCGGGAAATCGCGCTTGCGCCGCGGGAGTGCGAGACAATCGCCTGCACCGATCTGTTCGGCGCCTTCTTCGACGCGAATTATGCCTATCGCTTCGGCCCGCCCTCCCATGACGTCGTGGTGGCGCGCCTGCTCGATGCCGGGACCGACGCGGTCATCGCGGAAGCGTTTCACTTCCCGCTTGGCCGCGACAGGGCGATGCACGGGGTGCAGCTCAGAGCAAATCTGGGTCGGGACGAGGATGGCTGGTGGCTGGACGTGACGGCGGATGTGTTTGCCCAGTCGGTCAGAATTGAGGCGGAAGGCTTTCAGCCGGCGGACAACTGGTTCCATCTTGCACCCGGCACCGCCAGGCGCATCCGGCTTAAGCCGATCAATGACACAGTCGACGCGCAGCCATCCGGCACCGTGCGATCACTCGGCGGCAGCGGTCCGATTGTCTTCTGACCCCGGCGTCGAGGGCTCAAGACGTGCAACCATATGCATCACAGCGTCGAGATAGATCTGTGCGGCCTCCGGCGGCGTCAGATTGTGATCGGCATCGGGGATGATCGTGGCTGAGACATTCTCCCACTGGACATGGGAGCACCCGTCGCGTCCGAAATAATAGCTGTACTGTTCGAGGCCGAGATCCTCGTCGCTATAAAGGATGGCCAGCGGCATGCCGCGGCGGTGAAGGGTCTCGAAAGCCTGGCGGATCTCGCGCCCTTCCGGCAGGACGAAGCGGATGGCATGCAGCACGCCGCGTGTCAGGCGCCGGCCAAGGCCATTTGCGATATTGGACAATGCCGCGACGAGATCCACCTCGCCGGAAAAGATGCGTTTCAGCGTGGCCCTGTTGAATGCACGTCGCCCGTAATCCTCAAGGCTTCGGGTGCCGTTGACGACCGCATCGTCCACCGAGCGGCCCGTCTGCCAGCGGAAGACCGCCGGGTTGACCGCGATGACGCCGGCGATGCGCTCATCCTGCAACGCCGCGCGAAAGGCCAGATAGGCACCGCTGCAGCGGCCGGAAACGCAGATGCGCCCGAAATTGCGCGATTGCAGAAAGTCCAGGGCATCCGTGACGTCGCCGATCTGGCTGTCGTGATAAAGGACCTGTGCCGGCCGGCCAGGAACCGGGGCGCTGTCGGCCACGCCGGCAGTATCGAAGCGCAATGAGGCGATGCCGGCACGGGCGAGCCGCCGCGCCATGCCGACCGTGCTTCTGCCCCAACCGGAGTGACGGTCATAGGCGGATGTCAGGAACAGGACGACGGTGTCCCGCCGGCTTGTTCCCGAGGGCTCGCAGAGAACACCGACGAGATGCTGCGGCGCACCGAAGCGCATAGGGGTTTCGATAAACTCCTCGCCGATCAGTTCGCCAGCCGCAACAGCCTGCCGGGGAAGGGCCGGATGCGGCGCGATGGGAAGTGCGGAGATCCAGCTGACGACGTCTTCCACCAGTGCCATCGGCAGAACGGATGTGGTCGGGTTGGCGACGAGCGCCTGATAGCCGTCAAAGGCGCATTCGCTGACATCCGCACCGGTTGCGCCGAGCCGCGCGACAAACTCGCCGTCGGACGGGCGCTCGGGCCGGGCCGCAACCAGGATACGGCCGGCGGGCGGCGCCTCAAGCGTCATCAGGTTGACCCGGCGTAACTCGTCCGCGACGCCGGCGGGCATGATGAGCGAACCGATCGACACGCCGGACCGGTTGCGCTGATGGGGGGCAAGGCCGAGATTGTCGTCGACGACGCTTGACCAGAGCGCAAGCTCGCGAAGATGCATGCGGCCCGACACGACAGGTGCGAGGAAAGCCATCGCCTCCAGCCCGTCAAGCGCCGCGGCGGCCCTGGTCGCGATGACGCAACCGAACCCCTCGGCAACGATCGCGATGCGGCCGCAGCCCGACAGCGCCCTCAGCTTCTCGGCAGCGACGACAAGGCTTTCCGTCCATGTGGCGAGATCACCGCCGCCATCTGGGGAATCGAGCGCATCGCCGGTACCGGGATAGTCGAAGCGCAGGCTGGGGATTCCGTGCGCGGCAAGCTTTTCGGCGGTGACGCGCCACAGCTTTCGGACGGAGATCTCTTCCAGTCCCCAGGGGCTGGCGAAGAGGACCGCAAGCCGCGCGGGCGTTTCTTCCGGGCCGGCCGGCATGAACAGGCCAATAGTCTCGGAGAAGGCTATCGGCTGAGCCGCCCGCTGCGGCAGGTTCCCATCAGACGTCCGGGGAGTTTCATGACTGTTCATTGTCGGAATCCGGACGATGAGAATCAGCTTAATTACCATAGCCTAAAGTCACTTGCGCGGAATTAAGATGACTGCTCGACGTTTAACGGCTGCAGGCAGGGCGTTCTGAAACAGGCCGCGGGCATGCGCCGCATCACGAGATCGTCCAGCCCATGCGCGGCCGTCGCGGCTGCGGCGGTGATGCACCCGCAAAAGACGCAACGGGAACGGGATTTCGCCGAGCTTGGCATAAGGTGACGCCCCAGCAGACGACGAGAGAGGCGGCACAGTTTGGGACCGGCCGGGAAAACCTCTCTTCTCGCCGCTACGGGCTTCAATCGTGTCGTGTTTAGATATAGGTCAATGCTGCAACGCAGCGCAGGGGAGTAAGTGGATGAAAAGCTATGTCTTGACCGTATCGTGCAGATCGACGCGAGGCATCGTCGCTGCCATTTCCGGCTTTCTGGCCGAGAAGGGCTGCAACATCATCGACAGCTCGCAGTTCGACGATCTCGACACCGGCAAGTTCTTCATGCGCGTCAGCTTCATCTCCGAAGAGGGCGTGGACCGCGACACGATCATGACCGGCTTCGCGCCGATTGCGGAAAAGTTCGGCATGGAATGGGACGTGTTCGACAGCGCCGATCGAATGAAGGTCCTGCTGATGGTCTCCCGCTTCGGTCACTGCCTGAACGACCTTCTCTACCGCTGGAAGATCGGCGCGCTGCCGATCGATATCGTGGGCGTCGTCTCCAACCATTTCGACTATCAGAAGCTCGTCGTGAACAACGACATTCCCTTCCACCACATCAAGGTGACCAAGGATAACAAGCCGCAGGCCGAAGCGCAGCTGATGGAGGTCGTGGAATCGAGCGGCACCGAGCTGGTCGTTCTCGCCCGCTACATGCAGGTTCTCTCCGACCAGCTATGCGCCAAGATGTCGGGCAAGATCATCAACATCCACCATTCCTTCCTGCCGTCGTTCAAGGGCGCCAACCCCTATAAGCAGGCCTATCAGCGTGGCGTGAAGCTGATCGGCGCCACGGCCCACTACGTCACCGCCGACCTCGACGAAGGCCCGATCATCGAGCAGGACGTCGCCCGCATCACTCACGCACAGTCGCCGGACGACTATGTTTCGCTCGGTCGGGACGTCGAAAGCCAGGTGCTTGCCCGCGCCATCCACGCCCATATCCATCACCGTACCTTCATCAACGGCAACCGTACCGTCGTCTTCCCACCGAGCCCCGGATCCTACGCATCCGAACGGATGGGATAAGGAACATGCAATAGGGCTCAAAAGCCCTATGGACGCGGCGTTATAGCGCGCTATCCTCTCTCCTGAGCATCGTCCCGGAGAGTAGGATGTCAGACGCCGCGCCTGAGCCCGAAATACCCTATGACTCCCTCAGCGACGATGTGCTCGAGCGGATCAACGAACTGCTGCGGGATCATTGGGGACTTTCCGGTCAGGTCTTTCCCGTCGATGACAACGCCAGGACCAGTTTCCTCGTGGACAATGGCCACCTGCGCTATCTGCTCGAGGTCAGGCCGCCCCGGGACGAGCCGGAACTTCACCTGCAGCACGAGGCGATGCGGCACATCATCCGCGACCCCGATGGACCGCCGGTTCCCGAAGTCGTCGCGACGAAGGAAGACGCAGACATTGTCACCGCGCCCATCAACGGCGAGACCAGGTTACTTCGGCTTCTGACAACGCCGGAAGGCGATGCGCCGCCGATCTCCGGCACGCTTTCGCCAGACGCGAGCGCCGCGCTCGGGTCACTGGTCGCGGGCCTGGCGAAAAGCCTCAAGGATTTCGACGCCGCAGGAACCGGGGGCGATCGCGAGGATGATTTGCGCAAGGCGGGTCCGCAGGCGGTTTCTCTCTTGTCCGAGGTGCGGGATCAGGAAGCGCGTGACATGATCGCCCGCGCAATGGTCACGGCGCTGCGCCGGGTGCATCCATTGTCACAGACCTTCCGTGTCGGCTTGACCGTGCCGGACCTGGCGCTCGACATCCTGGTCGGAAAGGGCGAGGCCTCGGAATGGCTCCCAACCGGGATCTCCGACATAGGCGGCCTTTCCCGCCATTGGTATGTCGCAGCCCTTGCCAAGGCCTGTGCGCGCATCCTGTGTTCCAACGGACCTGAAGGTGATCCGTTCGCGATATTGCCGGCCGTCGCCGCCTATAACGCCATCAATCCGCTGAATGCAGGCGAGGCGGAAGCGCTGTGGCCGCTTGTGATCGCCCAGCTTGCGCTGCTTGCCGCGATTGCCGAGAACAGGCACACACTTGCACCGGATGACGCAACTGCGGCTGGCCAGGCCGAGGAGCAACGGGGCCTGCTGGCAGCCGCCGGTTCCGTCTCGGCAGCTTATATGCATGCATCGATCGCAAACGCCTGCGGCATGCAGTTCGATGCGCCTGAACTCGGACGAATGCTCCCCGACATCGATCCCGACCAGATCAGGCTGGTCGATCTCGGGGTCGCGAGCCCGCTTTTCTATGACGGCAACTGGACGGACCCGGACTGCGACTGGAAGCTTCTTGCCCGCGTGGCCTGGGACACCGGAATGGGCAGCACGCGCTACGGCGAGCATAGACTTTCGCGAGCCAATGCAGAGGACGGAGCGGAAACGGACACGTTTTCGCTGCATCTCGACGTCTGCCTGCCGGCTGCAACACGGGTCGTCGCTCCCTTCGCCGGCATCGTGAAGCGTAATGCCTCTTTGCTGTCCCTGCACGGCAAGGACGTCACCCTCCATATCGAGGGACTTGGCGAGGAAACCGCGGAGGGCAAGACGGTCGACGCAGGAGATGAGATCGGCCTCGTCGCCGGCGCGGAAAACTCCGTGGGCGGTCTGAGGGTAAGGCTTTCCCGCGACCAGGACAGGCCGCCACCGCTTTTCTGCCGGCCGTCCGAAGCGTCTATCTGGCAGCAGTTGGCGCCTTCCCCCTCGGGATTGCTCGGCATCGACTGCGATGCGCCCGCCGCCACGCCGCGACGGATCGCCAGGGCTTGGCGGGAATTCCTCTTCGATGAAACGGGCAGCAGCCAACTCGATTTCAGCGGCAAGGCGCCTGTTATCGGGCACGGGCATCCGGACGTGGCAGCCGCAGCCTACCGCCAGCTTCTGCTGATGGGCGTGGCCGTTGAAGGACAGGCCGAGGTGGAAGCACTGAAGCAGGCCCTCGTTGAAATAGCGCCGTCCGGATTCGACGGCGTCGTTCTCTTTGCCAACGCGCAATCGGCCATGGATGCGATGACAGCCCTGGTGAAAGAGAGGCCGACCCGACAGGACGCGATGCCAGGCGATGATGGCGAGCGGTCGGAAACAGAAGGATTGGACGCAGACGGCGATGCGCCGGCCGGAAGCGATGACAGGAGCGCTGATCCCGCCCTTGTGATCATCGAACCGCTATCCGCAGATAACGAGCCTCCCGCGCCCGACACCACGGCTCATCGCCAAAATGATCTCCTTGTTATCGACGAGAGACGAACCGGCTATGGGCGGCTGGGCAACTCGATGTGGGCTGTCGAACGTGAAGGTGTCAGGGCGGATCTTGTGCTCGCCGGAAACTGTGACGGCGGCGAACTGGTGATCGTCTTCTGCTCGCCGGACCTTGCCGAGGCGCTCGACGCACTCGCAGCGCCCGTGTCTCCCGTTTCTGCCGCGACAGCGCGAGCGGCACTCAAGGCCTTTCAGAATGAGGGTTTGCGGGAAAACGCTGCCAAGGCCGCCGGCGCTCTGGCCGGTGGCCTGAAGGAGATCATGGAACGTGCGCGCGACACCGTCGACCTGCAAGGTTCGGGCCTGCTCTGGACAATGCAACTCTCGGGAGAATCACCCGATTTTCTTGATCGCCTCAACCAGGGTGCCATCCACGGTGCCGACGGACCGGCCATGCTGGTGATCGCGCCACCGCTCTGCATCAGCGAGAAAAGCGTCACGCGCTATCTTGCGCATCTCCGTCATGCCCTTGGCATTTTGTACGAATGATCTTTTTTGACGCCTCGGCCCTTGCTTGCACGGATGCGGTTCCTACCTAAGCCAAACTGGGATGCCCAGACGACATTGCGAATGAAATTTCACAATATCGCCTTCATCCTGTCATCAGACAGAAAAATATTCTGCTTATAAAAGAATTCGTTGATCATGCAGCCGTCTTCGGATAGGTTTCATGCCAGTCGGGATTGATTCCCACCTGACCGCGCAACTCGAAAAGAAGGAGAGTGACATGGTCGATATTGCTTGCGTCACCGCCTTCCGTCGGTATGCGCTTAAAATGAATAGCACGGATCGCTGCTCCCTTCCGTGCTGTCGAATGTAACGCTTCCGGTTCTTTCCGTTCCTGAAAATTATCATTCGTTTTGAGCTGCATATCCTGCAGCCAATGCGGGAGTCTATTATGCAAAAGCAAGTCATTGAATTCGCCGGCGAGCCGGTCGGCATCGTGGTGCCTGACAAGGACCGACTGAAGTTTATCGCCGTGAAGTTTCACGTCATCGATCTGGACGAGCAGAAGTTCGATTCACCGGACGACGTGCGCATGGCCATCAGCCGGCTGGTCGCGTCCAAGAACGCGGCACCGGCGGCCCACGTCTAGTCATTTGACACCGGTCGCTGGTGTCATGGCGACGGATCCGCAATGCAAAAGCCGCCTTGAAGGCGGCTTTTTTTGTGTCTCAGTTGCCGGCAGGCTGGGTCAGAAAGCCCTGAAGGTAATCGTCGTCAGCGATCGCTCGATATTGGCGATGGAGGCGATCTTCTCGTTGACGAAATGACCGATCTCCTCGTCGTCCTCGACATAGATCTTCAACAGCAGGTCCCAGTCGCCGCTGGTGGAATAGAGTTCGGACACCAGCTCGGTCTTGTAGATCTCGTCGGCGACTTCATAGGTCTTGCCCGGCTTGCAGCGGAGCTGGACGAAAATGGGCTTCATGGACGTCTTCCCGTCGGTCGGATCGCAGGCGCGATCACAAAGAGGATCATCCCCGACTATTGGCCGATGGGGCCGGCCAGCGCAAGCGTATCGGCGCCGATCTCTTGCATGATCCAATCGCGAAATGCCGCAAGCGGCGGATAGGTGGCGCGGTCCGGCATATAGGCGAGATAATACTGGCCCGTCGGCATTGGCTCGCCGTCGACCGCCCGGACCAGCCGGCCTTCTTCAAGCTCTTTCTCGATCAGGAAGCGCGGCAACAACGCTGCACCGAGGCCCGAGCGCGCTGCCTCCACCATGGTGACGAACTGGTCGAATAGCATGCCCTGCACGGCATCGAACGGGACCTGGTTTCGCGAAAGCCAGAGCTCCCAGGCATCCGGCCGGGTGCTGAGGTGCAGGAGCGGCGCGCGCAGCATGTCCGCCGGCACCGCCAGCGAGTGCCGCTGGCGGAAGGCCGGGCTGCAGGCCGGTATGACATCCTCATCCATCAGCAGCGTAAGTGCCGCCCCCGGCCAGCGGGCCACGCCGAAATGGATTGCCGCATCCAGCGTATCGAAGCGGAAGTCGAAGGGTTCGAGCCGGGTGATGAGGTTGACCACCATGCCGGGATGCTGGTCGAGAAACCGGCCGATACGCGGGGTCAGCCAGCGGGTGCCGAAGAAAGGCAGGATCGCGAGATTGAGCGTGCCGCCGGCTGGATTGGCCTTCAGGTTGAGCGAGGCGCTGGAAATTCGCCGCAGCGCCTCGCGCACCTCGCGGGCATAGGTATCACCGGCGATGGTCAGCCGGATCGTCTGGCGTTCGCGCAGAAAAAGCGCCACCCCGAGCTGGCGTTCCAGCGCGGAAATCTGACGGCTGACGGCGCTCTGGGTAAGGCCGAGTTCATTGGCGGCCGCCGTGACGCTGCCGGTGCGGGCAGCGGCTTCGAAGGCGGCCAGAAGCGAAAAGGATGGAAGGAACCGCCTGGGGGGCAGCATGTCATTCCTCCAGCGAATGACCTGTTGAGAACATGTCGATATTCACCGGGAAATCGCCTCTGTAAAGTCGCTGCAACGATAAAATCCGGGAACTTCCATGCTCAATGATCCGCGTTCTCACGGCCTTTGGGAAAGAACCGCGCCGCCGGCGCCCGTGACTGCGCCGCTCGAAGGGTCGGTCTCAGCCGACGTGGTGATCGTCGGAGGCGGTTATACGGGCCTTTCGGCGGCGCTGCACCTCGCCGAACGCGGGGCCAATGTCGTGCTTCTGGAGGCAACCGAGATCGGCTTCGGCGGCGCGGGCCGCAATGTCGGCCTGATCAATGCCGGCATGTGGGTCATGCCGGACGACTTTCCGAAGGAGCTTGGCGACCATTATGGCGAGCGGGCGCTCGATCTTCTCGGCAATGGCCCCTATCTCGTACGCGAGCTAATCGAAAAGCACGGCATTGCCTGCGAACTCGAAACCAGCGGAACATTGCACTGCGCCGTGGGGCCTGAGGGTATCACGGAACTGGAGGACCGCGCCCGCCAGTGGCAGAAGCGCGGAGCACCTGTGACGATCCTCGATGCCGCCGAAACCGAGCGCCGGATCGGCACAAAGGCCTATACCGGATCGCTGCTCGACATGCGCGCCGGCACGCTGCAACCGCTCGCCTATGCCCGTGGGCTTGCACACGCGGCGGTGAAGGCCGGAGCAAAACTCCATACGGGTAGCCCCGTCATTGGCACGGGCGAAGCAAACGGCAGGAAAACCGTCACGACCGCGCGAGGCGAGGTTTCCGCCGACTGGATCATCGTCGCCACCGACGCATACTCGACTGGCCCGTGGTCGGAGGTGCGCCGCGAACAGGTGCACCTGCCCTATTTCAACCTTGCAACAAAACCGCTTTCCGCCAACCTGCGCCGCTCGATCCTGCCCAACTCGGAGGGCTGCTGGGATACGAAGGAAATTCTGTCCTCGTTCCGCATGGACCAGGCAGGCCGACTCGTTTTCGGTTCGGTCGGCGCGTTGCGCGGCACCGGCATCGCCGTCCACAAGGCATGGGCGCGGCGCTCGCTGAAGCGGCTCTTTCCGCAACTGGGTGACGTGGAATTCGAGGCCGAATGGTATGGCAAGATCGGCATGACCGACAACGCGCTGCCCCGCTTCCACAAGTTCGGCAAGAACGTCATAGGCTTTTCCGGCTATAACGGCCGCGGCATCTCGCCCGGTACAAATTTCGGCAAGGTTCTGGCCCGCCATATCCTCGGCGAGATCACCGAACAGGATCTGCCACTGCCCCTCACCGAGGTGAAGGAACAGGGATTCCGAACCGCCCGCGAAGCCTATTACGAGGCCGGAGCCCAGATCGCCCATTTCACCGGCGAACGCTTCTAAGCCGAACCATTATCGGCGAACGGTTGCGAAAACCCTGCCGATTTGTAGATTGACCACGCAATTCAAGAAGACCGGAGACATCAATGACGCTCGCCAAACTCGACCTCGCCGCCGAAGTGGACAAGATCTTCACCGATCTCGGCGTCGCTTCCAGCCAGTACAAGGGCGGTACGCTCACCGTGCGTTCGCCGATCACCGGCACCGAGGTCGGCAAGCTGCCGGAAGTGAGCGTGGCAGACGCGAAAAAGGCGATCGACGCCGCCCATCAAGCCTTTCTCGAATGGCGCCTGGTGCCGGCGCCCAAGCGCGGCGAACTGATCCGCCTGCTGGGCGAGGAACTGCGCGCCGGCAAGGCGGCACTCGGCCGCCTCGTCTCGATCGAAGTCGGCAAGGTCACGTCGGAAGGTCTCGGCGAAGTGCAGGAAATGATCGACATCTGCGATTTCGCCGTCGGTCTCTCCCGCCAGCTCTACGGTCTCACCATCGCGACGGAACGTTCCGAACACCGGATGATGGAAACCTGGCATCCGCTCGGCGCCATCGGTATCATCTCCGCCTTCAACTTCCCGGTCGCCGTCTGGTCGTGGAATGCGGCGCTTGCCATCGTCTGCGGCAATTCCACCATCTGGAAGCCGTCGGAAAAGACGCCGCTGACGGCGCTCGCCACCCAGGCGATCTTCGACAAGGCGCTGGCCCGCTATGTCGCCGATGGCGGCACCGCGCCGAAGAACCTGTCGACGCTCCTGATCGGCGGCCGCGAGATCGGCGAGGCGCTGGTCGACCACGACAAGGTGCCGCTGGTCTCCGCCACCGGCTCGACCCGCATGGGCCGCGAAGTCGGCCCGAAGCTGGCCCAGCGTTTCGCCCGCTCGATCCTCGAACTCGGTGGCAACAATGCCGCGATCGTCACCCCGACAGCGGATCTCGATCTTACCCTGCGCGGCGTTGCCTTCTCTGCCATGGGCACCGCCGGCCAGCGCTGCACGACGCTGCGCCGCCTCTTCGTGCATGACAGCGTCTATGATGCGCTCGTGCCGCGTCTCGCCAAGGCCTACCAGTCGGTGACCATCGGCTCCCCGCTGACGGACGGAAACCTCGTCGGCCCACTGATCGACAAGGCCGCATTCGACAAGATGCAGTCGGCGCTCGATGCGGCGAAGGCTGCCGGCGGTAAGGTCGTGGGCGGCGAGCGCGTACTTGATGGTGAGGCGGGTGATGCCTACTACGTTCGCCCGGCAATCGTCGAAATGCCAGCGCAGGCCGGCCCGGTGAGGGAAGAGACCTTTGCACCGATCCTCTACGTGATGAAATATTCGACCTTTGACGAGGCACTTGACCTGCACAACGACGTGCCGCAGGGCCTGTCGTCGTCGATCTTCACCAACGACATGCGCGAGGCAGAGACCTTCGTCTCCGCTCGCGGCTCGGATTGCGGCATCGCCAATGTCAATATCGGCCCTTCAGGCGCTGAAATCGGCGGTGCTTTCGGCGGTGAGAAGGAAACCGGTGGCGGACGCGAATCCGGCTCGGATGCCTGGAAGGCCTATATGCGCCGGGCAACCAACACGCTGAACTATGGCCGCACCCTGCCGCTGGCGCAGGGCGTCAAGTTCGACATCGCGTAAAAGAAGACGCCGTGGCCATGCTGAATCTTCTGACCGATATCGAGGGCGTGGCCGTCGGCCATGCCACAGATCTTGTCCTGGGTTCAGGCGTCACGGCGATCATTTTCGATGAGCCGGCGATCGCTTCCGGCTCCGTTCTCGGCGGGGCACCGGGCGGCCGTGATACCGTCCTCCTCGATCCGTCCATGACTGTGCAGACCGTCGATGCCTTCGTGCTCTCCGGCGGCTCAGCCTTCGGGCTGGATGCAGCTGGGGGCGTGCAGGCGGGCCTTCGCCAGATCGGGCGCGGCTTTCCGGTCGGTTCTGCAAAAGTGCCAATCGTGCCGCAAGCGATCCTGATGGATCTGTTGAACGGTGGCGACAAGCACTGGGGCCTGCATTCGCCCTACCGTGACATGGGCTATGACGCATTCAAGGCTGCCGGCAAGGGCGCTTTCGCACTCGGCACGGTCGGTGCCGGCACAGGTGCCTCGACTGCCACCGTCAAGGGTGGCATCGGCTCGGCCAGTGCGATGACCTCCTCCGGCCACAGGATCGCGGCGCTGCTCGCCGTGAACGCCATGGGAGCGGCGACCGTCGGTGACGGACCGCATTTCTGGGCGGCCCCCTTTGAGCAGAACGGCGAATTCGGCGGCCTCGGCCTGCCGCAGGCGTTCACCGAAGATCACGCGGCGCTGCGCATGAAGGGTGTGAAGCTGAAGGCGACGACCATAGGCGTCATCGTGACCGACGCTTTTCTCACCAAGGCACAGGCCCACCGCCTCTCGATCATGGCCCATGACGGCCTGGCGCGTGCCGTGCTGCCGACCCATCTTCCCGGCGACGGCGACACCATCTTTTCGGCCGCAACCGGCGCGAAGCCGCTCGACGACATGACCGCATTTGCCGAACTTTGCCACCTAGCCACGCTCGTCACGGCCCGGGCGATAGCCCGCGGCGTCTATGAGGCGACGGCCCTGCCGGTACCGAACGCACAGGCCGCCTGGCGCGACAGGTTTGACAGCTAAAAAGCTTTCAGCGCATCCCCCAATCTCGCCCAGCCGTCTTCATCGGGAAGTCCGATCCTGAGGTCATCGGGTCGCTCGTCGAAACGCCTGGTGATGATGCCGCGTTCGCCGAGATGGCGAAAAAGCGATTGCGCCCGCGGATCGCGAACGAGGCAGAACAGGGATGTACCGCCGAAAACCCCGATACCTGCGCCACGCAGGAGGAGCTCAAGTTCTGCGGCCTCCCGTCCCAATCGTTGCCGCATTTCCACTTGCCATCGGTAGTCGGAAAGCGCCTCTCCGGCCACATGAAGGGCCGGGCCTGAAATTGCCCAGGGGCCCAGCCTTTCCTCTATTTGCCGGACAATATCCGGTCGGGAAATCGCAAAGCCAATCCTGAGACCGGCCATGCCGTAGAACTTGCCGAACGAGCGCAGCACGAGAAGACCACCATCGCCGGCGATACCGGTAACGCTCGTCCCATCTGACACATCCATGAATGCCTCATCGACGATCAGCATGCCGCCCTTCGCCCGCATCCTGGCGGCAAGCGCGATGATCTCTTCCTTCTGGACGATCCGGCCGGTCGGATTGTTGGGATTGACGATCACGGCGAGATCGGCCTCCGTCAGCCGATCCACGTCATCCGTTTCGGTAACATCGAAGCCAGCCATCTTTGCAGCACGCGCGTGCTCGGCATAGGTGGGCGACAGCACCGCGGCCTTCCGCCCATCGACAAGGCCGGCGACGATAGGCAGCAGGATCTGCGTTCCAGGCCCGCCTGCGATATGGGCTGCCGAGGGGGCACCATAGGCGTTGGCCGCGACTGTCTTCAGGCTATCGAGCGATGCCGGTTCCGGCAGCCGCGCAAAAACATTGCCGGGAATTGGAGAATGCGGATAGGAATGCGGATTGATGCCGGTTGAGAGATCGATCCATGGTTCGGGCGCTTGCGGAAACAGCGCACGCGCCCTTGCGAGATTGCCGCCGTGCTGGATCGCATCGCCAACGCCATTTTCAATCCCGGAGCCTGCCACCGCTAATGTTCCTTCTCGCATTTTTTGCCCTGATCGCCGAGCGGATCCTGGGTTACCCGGACTGGCTGTTCAAGCGGATCGGCCATCCCGTGACCTGGATCGGCTGGCTGATAGCCCGGCTCGACAGGGCATGGAACCGCGATGACGACGACTTTTCCGTTCGCAGGCGCTCCGGAGTGCTGGCTCTGGTCGTTCTGCTCGCAGTAGCCGTCATCGCGTCGCTTGCGATCGAAGGCGCCTTGATGGCTTTGCCCCTCGGCTACGTTCTGGTCGTTCTGGTTGCCGCCAGCCTGCCGGCTCAGAAGAGCCTCGAAGCCCATGTGAAAGCCGTCGCCGATGCGCTTCAGACCGGTGGACTTGAAGCAGGCCGCAAGGCGGTCTCCATGATCGTCGGTCGTGATCCGGAAAAGCTCGATGAGGCAGCGGTCTGCCGGGCGGCGATCGAAAGCCTGGCGGAGAACTTTTCCGACGGTGTCGTGGCGCCGGCCTTCTGGACGGGTGTCGGCGGGCTTGCCGGCGGTGCGGCCTACAAGGCGGCCAATACCGCCGACAGCATGATCGGCCACCGCACCGCCCGCCACGAAGCCTTTGGCTGGGCGGCGGCGCGTTTCGACGATCTGATCAACCTTCCGGCCTCGCGTCTGAGCGGCGCGCTGTTTGTAACCGCCGCCTGCTTCATCGACGAAGCGTCTCCACGGAATGCCATCGCAGCCGTGCGGCGGGATGCAAAACACCATCGCTCGCCCAATGCCGGCTGGCCGGAGGCGGCGATGGCCGGCGCGCTGGGCATCGCACTGGCGGGTCCACGCAGTTACGGCGGGCAGATGATTGAGGCGCGCTTCATGGGTGAAGGCGGGCGGGCAGAACTGACCCATCAGGATATCCGCCGGGCATTGAAGCTCGCCCGCGTGGCCGATGCACTGCTGATCGGTCTTTTCGGCCTTCTGGCGCTGGTCATTTCGCAAGTCTGAGCAGGCCGGTCAGATCGAGATGCCGTTCCATATGGGCAGCGAGGCGATCGAGAATGGCGTCGACATTGGCCTCGTAGTCGAGACCCGAAGACGAGCCGCCGAGGCGCTGGAGCCATGCCGAGCGCTGGCGATCGTCGGAAAAGAGGCCATGGACATATGTGCCTGTGATGCGGCCATCCGCGGAAGACGCGCCTTCGGCATGACCGTTGATCGTGGCGAATGCCCGCTCGCAATCAGCGCCGACTGTCCGGCCGATATGCATTTCATAGCCGGAGAAGGGAGCTCCGTCGAAGCTTGCCCCAGACACGGCCTCCAGTCGCTTGGCGCCGGACAGGACCGTTTCCACATCGAGCAGGCCGAGGCCTTCAACCGACCCCGGAGGCCCTTCCGTCCCTTCCGGGTCGGAGAGCGTCCTGCCGAGCATCTGGTAGCCGCCGCACAGGCCAAGGACCCGCCCGCCGCGTCGGTGATGTGCGGCGATATCGACGTCGAACCCGGCCTCGCGAAGCGCCGCCAGATCCGAGATCGTCGCCTTCGACCCAACCAGCAGCACCAGATCGCAATCGCCGGGAATTGCTTCGCCGCGCCGAACGCGGATCAGGTCCACCTCGGGCTCCGCTTCCAGCGGATCGAGATCGTCGAAATTGGAAATATGCGGCAGTATCGGCACCGCGATACGGATTTTTGCGTTCGCCTTGCGGACAAAGGACTGATTGAGCCCCAGCGCATCCTCGGCGGGCAGAAGCGCCGCATCGGGAAAATGCGGGAGCAGCCCGATCGACTGCCAGCCGGTGAACCGGCCGATCAGATCCATACCCTCCGAAAACAGCGCCGGATCGCCGCGAAAACGATTGACGATGAAGCCGCGGATCATCTCCGCATCGTGAGTGTCGATGACGAGCTTGGTGCCCGCTAGGCTGGCGATGACGCCGCCGCGATCGATATCTCCGATCAGGACCACCGGTACGTCGGCGGCGCGGGCAAAGCCCATATTGGCGATGTCATTGGCGCGCAGGTTGATCTCGGATGCGCTGCCGGCGCCTTCGACCAGAACCAGATCGGCCTTGGCGCGAAGGATTTCAAAACTCTCCAGCACGCGCGACAGCAGCTTCGGTTTCAGGATCTGGTATTCGGAAGCCTTGGCATTGCCCTCGACCCGGCCCTGCACCACGACCTGGGAACCGACATCGCTTTGAGGTTTCAGCAGCACGGGGTTCATGTGAACGCTGAGAGGAACACCGGCGGCACGCGCCTGCAAGGCCTGGGCGCGGCCGATCTCGCCGCCATCAGCGGTGACGGCGGCGTTGTTCGACATATTCTGCGGCTTGAACGGCATGACGCTCAGCCCCCGCAGCGTGAAGGCACGTGCAAGGCCGGCAACGATGAGCGACTTGCCCACGTCGGAGCCCGTTCCCTGGAACATGAGAGATCGGGCTGTCATGACTTAGAACTCGATGCCGGCCTGGGCTTTCACGCCCGCCTTGAAGTGGTGCTTGACCAAAGTCATTTCGGTCACCAGATCGGCGGCCTCGATCAGCGCCGGCTTGGCGTTGCGGCCGGTGACGACGACGTGAAGGTCGGGGCGGCGCGCCTGGAGAGCGGCCACGACCTGCTCGAGGTCGAGATATTCGTAGCGCAGCGCGATATTGAGCTCGTCCAGGATGACGAGGCCGATCGTCTCGTCGGCCATCAGCTCGAGCGCCTTTTCCCAAGCCTTGTTCGCCGCCGCGATGTCGCGCTTGAGATCCTGGGTTTCCCAGGTGAATCCCTCGCCCATCGTGTGCCAGACGACGCGATCACCGAAGACGGCGAGCGCCGGCTGCTCGCCAGTCGACCATGCACCCTTGATGAACTGCACGATGCCGACGCGACGATTGTTGCCGAGCATTCTGAGTGCCAGCCCGAAGGCTGCCGTCGACTTGCCCTTGCCCGGGCCGGTATGGACGATGAGAAGACCCTTTTCCAGGGTCTTCTCCGCGACTTCGGCATCCTGAACCGCCTTGCGGTTCGCCATCTTAGCGCGATGGCGCTCCTCAGTGGTCTGATCGATATCCTTCACCGGGCAGCGAGCCCCGCGGAAGAGACCGGCACGTCCTCACCGGCGCGAAAACGCTGACGGAACACGCCGGCTAGCGCGCCGAGCACGGCCCAGAACACGAGGTTCGTGGCATAGACGGCATTGACGAAGCGGGCGTGCAGCTCGATCGGCACCGCGGTCTCATGCGTCGGCGGCAGCGGTGCACCGACGATATGTGGTGCAACGAGAAGCACGATGGCGAGTGCAGAAAGCAGCGCCGAGCGGGTGTAGGCAAGCAACCCGAGGCCGACGGCCGTGCAGACGGCGGTCGAGATCCACCAGATCTGGCGCGGCCCGAGTTCCGCTGCCGGCATGCCCGGCAATTCCGGCGGCAGGCCGAGGCCGGGGGCGAGGCTGACGGTGAGGAAGCCGGCGATACCGAACATAAGGCCACCACGCCATCCGCCGAAACCGCCGAGTGCTTCGGCAATCGCGATGGCGACCAGAGCGAAACCGATGGCGGACAATACGTCGGCAGCCGCAGTATAGGCGAAGCGCTCGAAGCCGTCGGCCGGAGCCCAGGCTTCTTCGTCGTGATGGTGTTCGGCAGCGGCCGGAGCAGCCGCGCCCGCAGCGGGAGCCGCGTCATGCGAATGGCTGTGGCCTGTCTCTTCGCCGCCGGCATTCTCATAGGTTTCCGCAGCCAGGATGAGCGGCACGGTGGAAAAACTCTGCATCACGGTCATGAGGAGACCGGACAAAAGCCCGGCGATCACCGCCGTGAAGACGATGTTACGAAACAGCGACATGTGGGAATTCCTCTTCGTTTGCCCGCAGACTCAGTGGCAGGGGAAGGCCAGCGAGTGGCGCGTATCGTGGGCGGCGTTGTGTACCACTTCCAGATGCGAGAAACCGACGAAGCCGACGATGAACAGGCCGAGAATGGCCGTCATGCTGAGAGGAATGATTTTCGATGCGGAAACGCTGACTGCACCTGCAGCAGAATTCGTAACCATGGATCTGTCCTTCTGCCCTCCACCCGAGGGCCGTTCTAGATTGCCTATTGTCCCTGGCAGGTCTCCTGGCTCGCGGATCGGGCGCCTTCACCCGCCTTCCCAGATGAACCCGTGTCCGGATCCCTCAAGTGGCGTGACGGCCAAGCGGCCGTTTTGGGCAAAGACTTTCCGCTTACAGTTGCGGGGGCAGCCGCGGGTTTGACGAAATATCCGTCGCACCGCATTCCCTTGAATAACCCTCTCGGGCACCAAAGACGTTGCCACTATAGACACTTTCGCCGCACGGGCAATCGCCTTTGCGACATTGACAGTTCGGCGGCGGAGCGCTTACTTGGATCACACGACGGTCCCTTGCCGGCAACGGCAGGGGCTAAGAGAGAATGCGGTGCGGGCATCGGGAGATTATCTCCCCAAGCCCAATGCCGCGGCTGCCCCCGCAACTGTAGGCGGTGAGCCATCCGGCCTTTGAGACGCCACTGGAGAGATCCGGGAAGGCAGGCCGATGGTGATGACCCGCGAGCCAGGAGACCTGCCGTTTCAGACACATGCTTTTCCGGGCGGGGTGCCTCGGATGAAGCTTTGCTTTTCACTGCAGGATGGTTCATCCGCCTGCCGCGCACCCCGGATTTGTGAGACCCGACGGTTTGCGGCCCGATGACGAATGAAGTGCCAAGAGACGTATCCGAAACGGCTTCCGCTGAAGTCGACGTGACGATCTTCGTCTGCACCAATTGCCGCGAGGCGACCGACAGCGAGGCGCGCCCGGGCATCGGCCTGATCGAGGCGCTGCGCCAGGCGGCCGAGGGCAAGCCGCTTGCCGTCAAGCCGGTCACCTGTCTAGCCAATTGCGACAAGAGCCCAAGTGCCGCTTTCAACCATCGCACGGGCTGGTCCTATGTCTTCGGTCATCTTTCGACCGACAATGTCGACGACATCGTCACCGGCGCCATGATGCTGGCCGAGGACGAGCGCGGCTTTCTCCCCCTTCGCGGCCGTCCCATGTGCCTTCGCGGCAAGGGCATGACGGCCCGCATTCCCCCCTTTCATCATCACGAGGACATGCCTTCATGAGCGCCAATTTCGACCGCAAGTTCGATAAGGTCCCCTGCACCGTCGTCACCGGCTTTCTCGGCGCCGGCAAGACAACCCTGATCCGCAACCTGATCGAGAAGCTCGACGGCAAGCGGCTGGCGATCATCGTCAACGAGTTCGGTGACGTCGGCATCGACGGCGAGGTTCTGAAGGGTTGCGGCATCGAGAGCTGCCCGGACGACAACATCATCGAGCTCGCCAATGGCTGCATCTGCTGCACGGTCGCCGATGATTTCGTGCCTGCGATCGACCAGATCCTTGCCCGCGAACCGCGGGTCGACCACATTCTGATCGAGACCTCCGGCCTTGCCCTGCCGAAGCCGCTCGTGCAGGCCTTCCAGTGGCCCGCTGTGAAGGCGCGCGTGACGGTGGACGGCGTCATTGCCGTCGTCGATGGCGTGGCCTTGGCCGAAGGCCGCGTTGCCGATGACCATGATGCCCTGGAAGCCCAGCGCCAGACCGACAGCTCGATCGATCACGATGATCCGGTCGAGGAAGTCTTCGAGGATCAGGTTGCCTGCGCCGACATGATCGTGCTGACCAAGACGGACCTGCTCGACCAGGCCTCGCTTGCCGCTGCCAAGGGCCGCGTCCAGGCGCATCTGCCGCGGGCGGTAAAGATCTTGCCGGCCGCCAACGGCGCGGTCGATCCGAGCGTGCTGATCGGTCTCGGCCTCGCCGTCGAGGATGACATCGAGAACCGCAAGACCCATCACGACGACGAACTGGACCACGATCACGACGATTTCGACAGCTTCGTCATCGATCTGGCCGCCGTGACCGACCCGGAAGCGCTGGCAGCTCGCATCTCCGCCACGGCGGAAGCGGAAAACGTGCTGCGCATAAAGGGCTTCGTTGACGTCGCGAACAAGCCGATGCGGCTGCAGGTTCAGGCTGTAGGATCGCGCGTGAACCACTATTTTGACCGCGCCTGGGCGCCCGGCGAGACCCGCCAGAGCCGCCTTGTCGTGATCGGCGAAAAGGGCATCGACCGCGCCGCGATCGAGAAGATGCTGGCGGCCTGAAGGCACGCCAGGCAATTCCAGGAAAAGTGTGAAGCGGTTTTCCTGGAATTGCGACAGACAAAGGAAGAGGATGCATATACTCGCCACCACATCGTCGTCGCTCGACGACCTGATCGAGCCGGTCGACCTCAACCAGTCGCCGGCGGATGTGGTGGTGCTGTCCTTTTCCGGCAGCGACCTGAACGGCATTTCAGCCGGTTGGAGCCTGGACGACACCAGCCTTTGCCTCACCAACCTCTCCGACCTGCGCCATCCCATGTCGGTGGACCTGTGGGCGGAAAAGACGGCGGCGCATGCGAAAGTCATTCTCGTGCGCATTCTCGGTGGCTACGACCGCTGGGCCTATGGCGTCGAGGAGCTTTCGAGGCTGGCACGGCGCAGGAAAATAGCGCTCGCTCTTTTGCCCGGCGAATGCAGCATCCGTGACGAGCGGCTGGCCGCTGCCTCGACGGTCTCCGAAGAGGCGCTTTCCTGCATTCTCGCCTGCTTTCGCGAAGGCGGGCCGGACAATATGCGCCTGCTGGCCGGTAGACTCGGCGCCTTGGCGAAAGGCGATGCCGATGCCTTGCCGGCGGCTTTGCCCATGCCGAAGGCCGGTTTCTACCGGCCGGGCCAGGGTATCGTCGAACCGGAAACACTGACGGCCGGTTTTGCGCCGGATGCGCCGCGTCTGCCGATCCTGTTCTACCGGTCGATGCTGCTCGCCAATGACGCCGCACCGATCGATGCGCTGTTCGAGGCTTTGGCATTTCGCGGTTTCGCGCCGATTCCGATCTTCGTCAGCGGACTGAAGGATGCGGATGCCATCGCCTTCGTCGAAAGGTCCATCGAAAGCCTTGCGCCCGCTGCCATCCTGACCACCACCGCCTTTGCCAGCGGCGCCGACGGCAAGGGTGAAACGCTGTTCGACCGGACGGGCATTCCCGTTTTCCAGATCGTCGTTGCCACGACCCGCCGCGAGGGCTGGGCCGAAGGCAGACGCGGTTTGAACCCCGCAGACCTTGCCATGCATGTGGTCCTGCCGGAACTCGATGGCCGCATCCTGGCCGGTGCGATCTCCTTCAAGGAAGGCGAGAGCTCCGCCAATCTCGTCAACCAGCCCGAACCTGACAGAGTGGAACAGGTAGCCAAGCGCATCGCAGCCTTTCTGCGTATGAAGATGGTGCCGCGGGCCGATCGCAGGCTCGTCATCCTGCTGCCGGATTATCCGAGCGCGCCGGGCCGCACCGGTTATGCGGTCGGGCTGGATGTGCCGCAAAGCGTGCTGTCCATGCTGCGAGATCTTTCGATAGCAGGCTATTCGGTTTCGGACATTCCCGAGACACCACGCGATCTGATGAACCGACTGAATAACAAGGCGGGTAGCCTCTCGATATCGGACTATGCTGCGGCACCCGGCGCAGATGCTGCCTGGGGCGCACCGGCAGACGACGAGGATCTCGAGGACGGCGCCTACCGCTTCCGCGCCGTCCAGTTCGGCAACGTCACCGTCGCGCTCGCACCCGATCGCGGTCGCAATGCCGATCGTCGTACCGACTATCACAGCCCAGAGCTGCCACCACGCCATGCACTGGTCGCCTTCGGTCAATGGATGCGAAACACGCTCGGCGCCCATGCGATCATCCATGTCGGCGCCCATGGCACGCTGGAATGGCTGCCCGGCAAGACCGTGGCCCTGTCCCGGGAATGCTTCCCGGAACTCGTCACCGGCGGCCTGCCGGTAATCTATCCCTTCATCGTCTCCAACCCGGGCGAGGCGGCCGTTGCCAAGCGGCGCATTTCCGCCGTGACCATCGGTCATCTTCCGCCGGTTCTGACGGGTGCCGGCCTTTCGGACGAACAGAAGAAGCTGGAACTGCTGGTCGACGAATATGCGCAGGCGGACGGTTTGGATCGCCGCCGCCGTGACCGGCTGGCGAAGCTGATCGTCGATGCCGCGCGTGACACGGCGATCGCCAGCGATGCAGGCGTCTCGCGCGATGACGATCCGGATACGGCGCTTGCCCGCATCGACGCCTTCCTCTGCGACCTCAAGGACTTTGCCATCAAGGATGGCCAGCATGTATTCGGAGAAGTGGCCGAGGGCGATGATGACCCATTGCGGATAGCCAGCGCTGGAACCGAACGGCAAGCCCTGCTGGATGCGCTGGATGGAAAACATATCCGCCCCGGCCCTTCCGGTGCGCCGGCGCGGGGCCGCCGCGACGTGATGCCGACCGGCCGCAATCTCTTTGCCAGCGATCCGCGCACCCTGCCGACCCCGACGGCCTTTGAATTGGGCAAACGCGCCGCCGACGAAATCCTGCGTCGTTATCTGCAGGACCATGGGGACTGGCCGAAAAACCTGATCTTTGATCTATGGGGCAGCGCATCGCTGCGGAGTGGTGGCGAGGAAGTCGCCCAGGTTCTGGCGCTAATGGGTGCCCGGCCGGTGCAGGATGCCGCAACCGGTCGCGTGACCGGCATCGAGGTCCTGCCGCCGGCGCAGCTCGGCCGCCCGCGGGTGGACGTGACGCTTCGAATTTCCGGCCTGTTCCGGGACATGTTCCCGGCGCTGATTGCACTGCTCGACGCCGCCATGCGGGCGATTGCTGCACGGGAGGAAGCCCCGGGCGACAATCCGCTGGCGGAAGAGACGCAGAGGGAGGGCTCGGTCCCGGCCCGCATTTTCGGCTCAGCCCCCGGCACATACGGCTCCGGAATAGAGGAAAAGCTGGCCGACGGTACATGGGCCGAGCGTGAAGAGCTTGGTCGTATCTATCTCGACGCCACGAGCCATGCCTTTGGTGGCGCGGATGGAGAGGCGAGCCATGTACCGGGCGAATTTGCCGGACGGATCGGGGCTGCCGATCTGCTGGTCCATACAGGCGACGATCCCGGCCGCGACCTGCTCGACGGTTCCGCCGACGTTGCCTTCATCGGCGGCTTTTCGGCCGCTGTCGCCGCGCTTGGCGGCAAGGCGGATGTGATCGCGCTCGATACGACCGACCCGGCCAAACCGAAGGCCAGATCGATTTCCGAAGCCGTGACGCGCGTCGTTCGGGCCCGGGCCACCAACCCGGGCTTCATCGCCGGCCAGATGCGTCATGGACCACGCGGCGCGGCCGAGCTGGTCGAGACCGTCGACAGGCTGATCGGCTTTGCCGAGACGACACACGCGATCCCGCAGTCGCTGATCGATGCCACCTATGACGCCTATCTGGGCGACGAGATGGTGCGCGATTTTCTGCTGGCGCAGAACCCGGAAGGCGCGCGTTACATGGGCGAGCGCTTCCGTTCGGCGTTGCATCGCGGACTATGGCATCCGCGCCGCAACGCGGTGGATGCCGAGCTTGAAATGCTGATGCCACCGGAAAAAGGAGAGGTCGCATGACGGCACTCTCCCTCGATCGCTCAGACCTGGACATGAGGCGCGGTGCCTGCCCGGCGCTATCAACGCCGATGATGACCGGTGACGGACTGCTCGCGCGCATATCGCTTACCGGGGCGATCTCGCCGGCTGATCTTGCAGACATCTGCCGGCTGGCTCTGGTGCATGGAAACGGCGTGATCGACATTTCCGCCCGCGGCAATCTTCAGATCCGTGGCCTGACCGAGACGTCGGCACCGCAACTGGATGCGGACGTGCGGGCGATGAACCTGCCGCTGCGCGACGGCTTGGCTGTCGAAGTGCCGCCGCTCGCCGGTATGGACGACAGCGAGATTGCCGATCCCCGACCGCTGGCTGAAGCGATCCGTAAAGGCGCCCGGGAGATTACCGGCCTTGCGCCGAAAATGGCCGTCGTGGTCGATGGCGGGGGACGGCTTCGGCTCTCGGATCTGCTGGCGGATATCCGCCTTGTCGCGGCCGGCAGGAATGAGTGGAAGCTGCTTCTCGGTGGCACCGAGCAATCCGGTCGCCTTTTCAATGTTTTACGTGAAACACATGCTGTCGACACGGTTTTGGGCCTGCTCGGACGGCTCTCGACGCTGGGAAACAAGGCTCGTGGCCGGGACTTGGCGAAAGACGCGCCGGCGCAGATGCTCGGAACAAGCCCGAGCATGACGGCAAAACATGTGGCCATGTCTCCCTTCAATCTTTTCGGCCTCTCAAAAGATCTTCGGGCCATCGGCATCGGTCCTGCTTTCGGACAGGCAAAGGCGCAGGACCTGATTGCCCTTTGCGACGAAGCCAGTCGTCTTTGCATGCAATCGGTGAAGCCCGCACTCGATCATTCGCTGCTGTTCTTCGGCCCCGAAACCGCCTGCGTCGCGCTTCGGGATTTCGCCGGGCGCCATGGCTTCATCATCTCGGCCGGTGACCCGCGCGGACACATTGCCGCCTGCCCCGGCAGCCCCGCCTGCAATTCGGCGATCATCGCCACCCACGACATTGCGACCAAGGCGGCGGCGGAATGCGGCGACCTGCTCGATGGGTCCTTCACGCTGCATGTCACCGGCTGCGCCAAGGGCTGCGCCCATCCCGAGCCGGCAGCGCTCGCACTTTGCGGTACCGCTGCCGGCGTTTCCCTGATTGCGCAGGGAAAAGCATCCGGCGAACCCTTTGCTTTCACTGATTTTGCCGATACCAACGCCACGCTTCGCCGGCTCTCCGATCTTGTAAGGACGGAACGCCGGCCGGGCGAAAACTCCGCCGACTGCCTTGCCCGGATCGGTTCCGGACGACTGGCAGCGGCTGCCACAGGACGACCATGACGAATTACGACTATATCCGCGAAGGCGATGCAATCTACGAGAAGTCCTTCGCGATCATCCGCGCCGAGGCCGATCTTTCCGCCTTCACCGAGGAGCAGGCCGATATCGCCGTGCGCATGATCCATGCCTGCGGCTTGGTGGAAGCGGCACAGCATTTCCGCTTTTCCGGCGATTTCGTCGAGGCCGCACGCGGCGCACTGCGGGCCGGAAAGCCGATCTATTGCGATGCCGAAATGGTGGCCCATGGCGTAACCCGCGCCCGCCTGCCGGCGGAAAACCAGGTGATCTGCACTCTGCGCGACAGCCGCACGCTGGAACTGGCAAAAACGATCGGCAATACCCGCTCGGCAGCCGCACTCGATCTTTGGGATGACCTGGAAGGTTCGGTGGTCGCGATCGGCAATGCGCCGACGGCCTTATTCCGCCTTCTCGAAATGCTGGACGCCGGCTGGCCTCGCCCTGCCGCGATCATCGGCATGCCGGTCGGTTTTGTCGGCGCGATGGAATCCAAGGAAGCCTTGATAGAGTCTGCCCACGACATTCCCTATGCCGTGGTGCGTGGACGCATGGGCGGCTCGGCCATGACCGCTGCCGCCGTGAATGCACTGGCGAGGGCCGGGCTTTGAACGCGCAGGCAATCAAGGGTCGACTGACCGGCGTCGGCACCGGCCCTGGTGATCCGGAACTGATGACGCTAAAGGCCGTGCGCGCCGTAAGCGAGGCCGACGTCGTGGCCTTCTTCTGCAAGAAGGGCTCGACCGGCAACGGCCGCGCCATCGTCGAGGCCCATATCCGCCCCGGCACCGTTGAACTGCCGCTCGTCTATCCGGTCACGATCGAAACCCATAAGGACGAGGCGGATTACAAGAACCCGATCAACGACTTCTTCGACCGTTCGGCGGAAGAGATCGCCGTCTATCTCGATGCCGGCAAAAATGTCGCCGTGCTGAGCGAGGGCGATCCCCTGTTCTACGGCTCCTACATGCACCTGCATCTCAGGCTGAAGGATCGTTATCAGGCCGATGTCGTTGCCGGCGTGACCGCCATGTCCGGCTGCTGGTCGATGACCGGCCTGCCGCTGGTGCAGGGCGACGACATTCTGAGCGTATTGCCCGGCACGCTGTCGGAGGAGAAGCTGACCGAACGGCTCGCAGTTACGGATGGTGCCGTCATTATGAAGGTTGGCCGTAACTTGCCGAAGATCCGCCGCGCACTGGCTGCCGTCGGAAAGCTTTCCGGCGCGCTTTATGTGGAGCGCGGAACCATGGCGAATGGCGCAGCGCAGAAACTCGAAGAGCGAGACGAAAGCCCGGCGCCCTATTTCTCCATCGTTCTTGTTCCCGGTTGGACGACACGGCCAACGGGCGGCCAGGGAAGCAGCGAATGACCGGCTCGCTGATCGTCGTCGGCCTCGGCCCCGGCAATCCGGACCAGATGACGCCGGAGGCTCTAGCGGCAGTTACGGCATCCACCGACTTTTTCGGCTATTTCCCGTATATCGACCGACTGAACCTCAGGCCCGATCAACGCCGCCACGCCTCCGACAACCGCGAGGAACTGGCACGCGCCAAGGCGGCACTGGAGATGGCAGCAAAGGGCGGCAGGGTCTGCGTCGTCTCCGGCGGTGATCCTGGCGTCTTCGCCATGGCCGCTGCCGTCTGCGAGGCGATCGACGACGGCCCAGCGGAATGGCGCGAGATCGAGCTTTCCGTCGTGCCCGGCGTCACTGCCATGCTGGCTGTCGCGGCCAAGGCCGGTGCGCCGCTGGGGCACGATTTCTGTGCCATATCGCTGTCGAACAATCTCAAGCCCTGGGCCATCATCGAAAAGCGCCTCGTTGCGGCAGCAACGGCGGGCTTCGTCATGGCCTTCTACAATCCGATCAGCAAGGCGAGGCCGCACCAGCTCGGCGAAGCCTTCGACATCCTTCGCGCCCACCTGCCCGGCTCGGTACCGGTGATTTTCGGCCGCGCGGCGGGGCGTCCCGACGAGGCGATCCGCGTTGTGCCGCTGTCGGAGGCACAAGGGGAGATGGCCGACATGGCGACCTGCGTCATCGTTGGCACGGCGGAGACACGGCTGATCGAACGTACCGGCCAGCGGCCGATCGTCTATTCGCCGCGCTTCCTGCGGGAGAGCTTCCAGTGACGCGCCATGCCGGCAAGCTCCTCGACGCTTCTGGCCGACGGCACGTCCGGCAGGCGGGGGCGCTCGATCAGCACGACCTTGATACCGAGACGCCGGGCGGCAGCGATCTTGGCTGCGCTCGCGGCACCGCCGCTGTTCTTCGAGACGATCAGGTCGATCCCATGCTTTTCGAGCAGCTGGATCTCGTCCCACTCAGAGAACGGACCGCGGGCGGTGATGTAGGTGACATGCGGCAGCTGGAGCGGCGGTTCGACCGGGTCGACGCTGCGAACCAGATAGCGATGCTGTTTCATGACCTCGAAGGGCAGCAGTTCCTGCCGGCCGAGCGTCAGGAAAACCCGGCGCGGCGCAATGTCGAGCGCCTGGACGGCCGCAGGAATGTCGGCGACATCCTGCCAGCGATCACCCTTCTGCCGCGACCACGCAGGACGGCGCAGCGCCATGATATCGATGCCGGCGGCAACAGCAGCCTCCGCGGCGTTGCGCGAAATTCGCGCGGCGAACGGATGGGTCGCGTCGATCAGCAGGTCGATGCCGTTGTCGCGCATGAAATCTGCCAGCCCCTCGGGGCCGCCAAAGCCGCCGATACGCACCGGCACCGGCTGTTCGGCCGGCGCCTTGGTACGGCCGGCAAGCGAGAGCAGGATCTGGTAGTCGGGGCTCGTCGCCAATTGCGCCGCGAGCGCCTTGGCCTCGGCTGTGCCGCCCAGGATGAGGATGGAGTAAGTCAAATTGCCTCCTGAATCAGAGAGAAGAGCTTTAAACCAAAGCCGCTGGCTGTCCATCGTCGGCATCGGCGAAGACGGTGTGAGGGGCCTTGGCAACAATGCAAGGGAAGCGATCACCCTTGCGTCGGTCGTGTTTGGTGGCAAACGGCACCTGGAGCTTGCGGCTCCGCTGATTTCAGGCGACGCACGCCCCTGGCCTGTCCCGTTCGACGCTGCGATGCGCGATGTCGTGGCGCTGCGTGGTCAGGCCGTCTGCGTGCTTGCCTCCGGCGATCCCTTCTTCTTCGGCGTCGGTGCTACACTGTCACGCCATATCGAGGCAGCGGAATTCATTACCTATCCGTCGCCCTCAGCCTTCTCGCTGGCTGCCTCGCGCCTCGGCTGGCCGTTGCAGGAGATCGAGACGGTCTCCTTGCATGGCCGTCCGCTCGACCTCGTGCGCCCGCTCTTACATGCCGGACGGCGGATCATCGCGCTAACTTCGGACGAGAAGGGACCGGCCGAGCTGGCAGAACTGCTTTCCGCAAGCGGTTTCGGCCAGTCGCGCATGATCGTGCTCGAAGCGCTCGGCGGCGAAGCGGAGCGCGTCCGCTCGAGCAGGGCGAACGAATTTGCAATGCGGGATATCAATATCCTGAATGTCGTCGCGATCGAGGTCGTGGCGGATGTCGCCGCGCGCGTTCTGCCGCGCGGCTTCGGGCTGGATGATGCGCTCTTCGAACATGACGGCCAGATCACCAAACGGGAGATCCGCGCGCTCACATTGTCGACGCTCAGCCCGCGGCGTGGCGAACTGCTCTGGGATATCGGCGCCGGTTCGGGCTCGATTAGCATCGAATGGATGCTGGCCGATCCGTCGATGAAGGCGATCGCCATCGAAGGGCATCCGGAACGCGCCGCCCGCATCACACGCAACGCCGCCGCCTTCGGCATGCCGGGGCTAGTTCTGGTCGAAGGCGAGGCACCGAAAGCGCTCGATGACCTCCCGCAACCGGACGCGATCTTCATCGGCGGTGGCGGCAGCGAACCCGGTGTCTTCGACGCAGCCCTCGAAGCGCTGAAACCCGGCGGCCGGCTGGTTGCCAATGCCGTGACGCTGGAAATGGAAGCCGTGCTTCTGGCCGCACAGGCGAAACTCGGCGGAAGCCTGATCCGCATCGAGGTGTCGCGTGCGGCACCGGTCGGCTCCATGCAGGGCTGGAAACCGGCTATGCCGGTGACGCAGTGGAGCTGGACGAAGGGAGCCGAACAGTGATCGTTGCCGGTCTCGGTTGCCGTAAAGGCACCACGCAAGAAGATCTTCTGTCGGCGCTGGATGCCGCCTGCATGGAAGCCGGTATTTCACGTGAATCCATCGCAGCGCTCGCAACCGGCGAGATCAAGCGGGAGGAGCCGGGTATCCTGCAGCTGGCGGAAAAGCTTGGGCTTCCGCTCCACGTCGTCACCGACGACGCTCTGTTGGAGGCCGAACCGCGGACGAAAACCGTCTCGCGCCACAGCCTTGCCAAGACGCTCTCGTCCAGCCTGTCGGAGGCGGCGGCACTGGCCGCGGCGGGAGAGACATCCGAAATCATCGTGCCGCGGCTGATCTCGCAAGGCGCCACCTGCGCGCTCGCAGAATCCAAGGAAAGCCCATGACCGTTCATTTCATCGGCGCCGGACCGGGTGCTGCAGACCTGATCACCGTGCGCGGCCGCGATATCCTCGCCCGCTCGCCGGTCTGCCTCTATGCCGGATCGATCATGCCGAAGGAACTGCTCGACTGGTGCCCCAAAGACGCCCGCATCGTCGATACAGGTTCCTTGTCGCTGGACGAGATCGAGGCCGAATATGTTGCTGCCCACAAGGCCGGCAAGGATGTGGCACGGCTGCATTCCGGCGATCTCTCCGTCTGGAGCGCGGTGGCCGAGCAGATCCGCCGGCTGGAAAAGCACGGTATCGACTACACGCTGACACCCGGCGTGCCATCCTTTGCCGCAGCGGCGGCCGCCTTGAAGCGCGAGCTGACCATCCCGGAAGTGGCCCAGAGCCTCGTGCTCACCCGTGTCTCGGGCCGTGCCTCGAAAATGCCGGATGGCGAGACGCTGAAAGCATTTGGCGCGACGGGCGCAACGCTGGCGATCCATCTCGCCATTCATGCGCTCGGCAAGATCGTAGAGGAATTGACGCCGCTTTACGGCGCCGATTGCCCGGTTGCGATCGTCGTTCGCGCCTCATGGCCGGAAGAGCGGATCATCCGCGGCACACTCGCCGATATCGAGGCGAAGCTGGCTGAAGATCCGGCCGAACGTACGGCGCTGATCTTTGTCGGCAAAGGCCTTGGCGCCTCCGATTTCGTCGAAAGCCAGCTTTACAATGCCGACTATGTAAGGCGATTCCGGCCCGGCTGGGATCAGCTGCGCGAAGGCCAGGCAGACAAGGGGTCGGAATGATCGGAAGGCGTGAATTCGGTCTTTCCGACAAGCTGGCCCTGGCGGTCAAAGACCAGGATTTCCAATGCGATGGCGGGATCGCCAAGTGCCTTGGCCGCCGTTTTCCAGGCAAGCGTGGCCACACGGTCGCCAAGCGCGAGCCCCTGTTCACCGGCAAGCTGAAAGGCATGCGAGACGGTGTTTGCGGCAATGATGCGCGCCACCAGATCGGCATCCGCGCCGGCCTCCCTCGCGACCTTGGCAAGGGCTTCGAGATCGGCAAGCCCGCGCTTGGAATGGACGTCGAGCATGCCCTGAGCGAGCTTCGTCATCTTGGCGACGCCGCCGGCGATCGTGACCTTGGGAACCGGGTGGCTGCGGACATATTTCAGCATGCCGCCGACGAAATCACCCATGTCGATCAGCGCGATCTCGGACAGGCCGTGATAGGCCTGCGCCGCCTTTTCAGACGTGTTGCCGGTGGCGCCGGAAATGTGGTCGAGGCCGGCGGCACGCGCCACGTCGATGCCGCGCCAGATGGAATGGATCCAGGACGCGCAGGAAAACGGAATGACGATGCCGGTTGTGCCAAGGATCGATATCCCGCCGAGAATGCCGAGCCGGCCGTTCAGCGTGCGCTCGGCGATCTTCTCGCCGTCGGCAACGGAAATCTCGACCTCGAAATCCTTCTCGCCGTGAGAGACCTCGGCAATGGCCTGGGCGATCATCCTGCGCGGCACGGGGTTGATGGACGGTTCGCCGGGCGGCAGCGGCAAACCGAGCCGCGTCACCGTGCCAACACCCGGCCCCGCCTTGAAGGTGATGCCTGTTCCCGGCAGGCCGCGACGCACCGTACTCATGATCAGCGCACCGTGGGTGACGTCGGGATCGTCACCGGCGTCCTTGACGATGCCGGCCTTGGCAAAACCATCACCGCGTTCCTCGGTCGCGAGCGCGAAGCCCGGCCTCTGTCCACCGGGCAGCGTTACCTCCACCATGGCTGGAAACTCGCCGGTTATCAGCGCAAGACAGGCAGCCTTGCTGGCAGCGGCCGCACAGGTTCCCGTGGTCCAGCCACGACGCAGGTTCTTGCTTTCTGGTTCAATGGCCGCTTCCATGGCCGTTTCTATAGCCCGGCCGTCATCGGCCGGCAAAAGGTTTGCACATGCGCATGAATGAGTTGATCGAAACGATCGTCGAGGCTCCCGAATTTACCCCCGGCCATGTCTGGCTCGCTGGCGCCGGTCCCGGCCACCCGCGCTATCTCACGCTCGAAGTGGCGGATGCGCTGAAGAAGGCAGACGTGATCGTTCACGATGCGCTGGTGTCCGACGCCGTACTCGCGCTGGCGGAAACGAAGGAGCTTATCTTCGTCGGCAAACGCGGCGGCAAGCCCTCGGTGGCGCAGGACGATATCACGGCGAAACTGATCGAGCTCGCCAAGGCAGGCAAGCGCGTGCTGCGGCTGAAGGGCGGCGATCCCTTCATCTTCGGCCGCGGCGGTGAAGAGGCGGAAGCGCTGGTGAAGGAGAACATTTCCTTCCGTATACTGCCAGGCATGACTTCGGCGCTCGCCGCACTCGCTTCCGCAAATATCCCGGCCACCATGCGCGGCATCAGCCGCTCGATCACGCTGGCGACCGGCCATGCCGCCGGCACACCGGGAGATCTCGACTGGAAGGCGTTGGCCAGGACCGGCGAACCTATTGTCGTCTACATGGGTGTCAGCACGATCGGAACGATCTCCAGGCTTCTGATGGAGGGTGGTCTGGCCGCAGACACGCCGGTAGCGGTGCTGATGGCCGCGACAACGCCCAACGAGCGGTCGATGACGGCAACGCTTGCGACGGTCGAAGCGGAAGTGGCGCGCCAGAACTTTGCTGCGCCGGCACTGATCGTCATCGGCAGGATCGTCAACATGCAGGCCGTACTTTCGGGGCAGCCGGTTGTTGAGGGCGGCAAACCATGACGGCCCGCGCACTCATCATCGGCGCGCCGCGCTCGGGCTCCGGCAAGACGAGCGTGACGATCGGCCTCCTGCGCGCCTTCCAGCGGCGGGGAGTGAAGGTGCGCGGTATCAAGACGGGTCCGGATTACATCGACCCCGGCTTCCACGAGGCGGCGACCCGCCTGCCCGGCCTCAATCTCGACAGCTGGGCGATGGCGCCCGACCTGTTGCGGCATCTGGCGCGCGAACAGGCGGAAGATGCCGAACTGATCCTGATCGAAAGCGCCATGGGCCTTTTCGACGGCATATTGAGCGAGCCGAACCGCTCTGGTGCAGCCTCGGACCTCGCACGGCTCTTCGGCCTGCCCGTGCTGCTGGTGCTCGACGTCTCCGGCCAGAGCCAGACCGCCGCAGCCATCGCCTGCGGCTTCATGAACTACGATGCGAATGTGAAAATGGCGGCCTGCGTCCTGAACCGCGCCGGTAGCGAGCGACACAAGAAGCTGTCCGGCGAAGCGATCGAGGCGATCGGTCTGCCCGTCGTCGGCACTGTCCTGCGCGATCCGACACTCGTCCTGCCCGAGCGTCACCTCGGACTGGTGCAGGCGAGCGAACATCCGGAAATGGACGCCCATATCGACCGATTGGCGGATGCGATGGAACGCTCGCTCGATCTCGACGCAATTTTCGAAGCTGCAAAGCCGTTCGACATCCCGATGGGTTCGACGCAAAAGGCACTGCAGCCGCCCGGCCAGCGGATTGCTCTGGCGGAGGATGCGGCCTTCACCTTCCTCTACCCGCATATCAAGCGCGAATGGCGGATCCTGGGGGCCGAAATCATCCCCTTCTCGCCGCTCGCCGACGAAGCGCCGCCGGCCGATTGCGACATCTGCTGGCTGCCCGGCGGGTATCCGGAATTGCACGCCGACAAGCTCGCCTCCGCCGAAAACTTCAAAACCGGCCTGAAAGCATTTTCCGAAACCAAGCCGGTGCATGGCGAATGCGGTGGCTACATGGTACTGGGTGAGGCGCTGGAAGATGCCGATGGCGTGACCCACGCCATGACCGGGTTGCTGTCCCACTCCACCAGTTTCGCCAAGCGCAAGATGAACCTCGGCTACCGCCGGGCAAGCCTGCTGGGACCCTGCGCGATCGGTGCGACGGGTGACGTCGTGCGCGGCCACGAGTTCCATTATGCCCGCGTGACGGATCCCGGCGACGACCAACCTCTCGCCATGATTGCAGACGGTATCGGCACCGAGATTGGGCCTTCGGGCGGAAAGCGAGGCCACGTGAGCGGCACGTTCTTCCATGCGATAGCGCGCAACTGAGCCGATCGGCCACCCGCTTGACAGTGGTCAAATTTTCGCAACCCATGGGCGGTTGCCAAATGTGTCGCATCAAAGGCAATTAATGTCGTAGCGAAGGCACATCCGCGCGGCAACGCGCCCATAATCTTTATCAAGCCTCAACGGGCCTTCGATCACAGAGCAGAAACTCCCCGAGGCAAAAGAGCTCACATCCAAGAGCCGGGGACTGCACAAGAAAGGAAGTTATGTCGGCGGCAACCGAACCATTTCCCACGATCGACAGCATGAAACGCTATCCGCCACGGAAGAGGAAACCGGGCGAGATGGCGCAGAAAACAGACGCAGTCTCCTGCATCGGATAAAAGGGAACCGGGAAATGAATGACTTCACCAAATATCTTGCCGGCCGCGTGACGGCTGGCGGCATGAACCGCCGAGAATTCATGGGCCGCAGCATGGCCGCCGGCCTGACGCTCTCTGCCGCAGGCACTCTCTTCGCCAACAGCGTATCCGCACAGGCACCCCAGAAGGGTGGCAGCTTGAAGCTCGGCCTCGAAGGCGGCGCGACCACCGATAGTATCGACCCCGCCAAGGCAACCTCCCAGGTCATGTTCGTCGCCGTGCGCACCTGGGGCGACACGCTGGTCGAAACCCATCCCGAGACCCGCGCACCGATCCCGTCGCTCGCCGAATCCTGGGAACCTTCGCCGGATGCCAAGACCTGGACCTTCAAGATCCGCAAGGGCGTAACTTTCCACGACGGCAAGGAAATGACCGTCGATGATGTGGTCGCGACTCTGAAGCGCCATAGCGACGAGAAGACGGAATCGGGCGCCGCCGGCGTGATGAAATCCATCAAGTCGATCGAGAACAAGAGTGGCGACCTGGTCGTGACGCTCGATTCTCCAAATGCCGACCTTCCGGCGATCTTCACCGACTACCATCTCGTGATCCAGCCGAATGGCGGCGTCGACAATCCGACCGCCGGTGTCGGCACCGGCCCCTACAAGGTCAAGAGCTTCGAACCCGGCGTTCGCATGACCTTCGAGAAGAACGAGAACGACTGGCGCACCGACCGCGGATATGTCGAGACGATCGAGCTCATCACCATGAACGACGCGACCGCCCGCGTCGCAGCGCTGGCCTCCGGCCAGGTGCAGTTCATCAACCGTGTCGATCCGAAGACGGTATCACTCCTGACCCGCGCACCGACGGTACAGCTGCTGACCACGGCAGGCGGCGGCCATTACGTCTTCATCATGCACTGTGACAAGGCGCCCTTCGACAACAACGATCTCCGCATGGCGCTGAAATACGCGATCAACCGCGAGGAAATGGTCCAGCGCATTCTCGGCGGCTACGGCAAGGTCGGCAACGATTTCCCGATCAACGACACCTATGCGCTCTTCCCCGAAGGGATCGAGCAGCGCGCCTATGATCCCGACAAGGCGGCCTTCCACTACAAGAAGTCCGGCCATAGCGGATCGGTTCTGCTGCGCACGTCCGAAGTCGCCTTCCCCGGCGCCGTCGACGCCTCCGTCCTGTTCCAGCAGAGCGCCAAGAAGGCCGGCATCGACATCGAGATCAAGCGCGAGCCGGGCGACGGCTACTGGTCGAACGTCTGGAACGTGCAGCCCTTCTCCGCCTCCTATTGGGGCAGCCGCGCGACGCAGGACCAGTTCTATTCCGGCGCCTATCTGTCGACCGCGGACTGGAACGACACGCGCTTCAAGAACGAGACCTTCGACAAGCTTCTGATCTCCGCCCGTGGCGAACTGGACGAGGCCAAGCGCCGCGACATGTATCGCCAGATGGCGATGCTGGTGCGCGACGAAGGCGGCACGATCCTGCCGATGTTCAACGACTTCGTGAACGCCGGTTCCAAGAAGCTGATGGGCTATGTCAGCGACATCGGCAACGACATGTCGAACGGCTATGTTGCAAGCCGGGTCTGGTTCAGCGCCTGATCCTCTCAATGAGCGTCTAGCTCACCGATGAATATGGACCGCAGGGCAGAGCCCTGCGGCCTCGACACTTCATTTCGGAAACGGGATCGCGCCATATGTCAAATTCCGCAGAGGCCGGCGGCCAGCCTGCCCGCAGCCTGAGGGACCGGTTCCCGCTGGCAGCCCTCATTCTCGAGCGCTGTCTCCTCTCGCTCATCCTTCTCCTTGCTGTTTCCGTGCTGATCTTTGCCGGCGTGGAAGCCCTGCCCGGCGATTTCGCCACTACCTATCTCGGCCAGTCGGCAACGCCCCAGGCGGTCGCCAACATCCGCGCCGATCTCGGCCTCGACCGGCCCGTCGTCACCCGCTATTTCGACTGGCTGGGCGGCGTCGTGCAGGGTGATTTCGGGACATCATGGGCAAGCCGGAACTCGGTTTCCGAACAGGTCGGCAACCGTCTCGGCAATTCGCTCTTCCTTGCAGGCTTCGCCGCAATCATCGCCGTTCCCCTGGCGATCGGGCTCGGCATGCTGTCGGTGCATTTCCGCGACCGCATGCCCGACAAGATCATCAACGTGATCTCGCTGGCGGCGATCTCGCTGCCGGAATTCTTCATCGGCTACCTGCTGATCCTCTATTTCGCCGTCGATTTCGGCATCGCGACCTTCCCGGCGACGGTCTATCAGGGCATGGGTTTTCTGGAGCGCGTCCAGACGATCGCGCTTCCGACGGCGACGCTGGTGCTCGTCGTGCTGGCCCACATGATGCGCATGACGCGCGCCGCCATCCTGTCGGTCATGTCGTCCGCCTATATGGAAACCGCCGAGCTGAAGGGCCTGTCCAGCTGGCGGGCGATCGTCAAGCATGCGGCACCGAACGCGCTTGCGCCGATCATCAACGTGGTCGCGCTCAACCTTGCCTATCTCGTCGTCGGCGTCGTGGTGGTCGAAGTGGTCTTCGTCTATCCGGGCATGGGCCAGTACATGGTCGATGCGGTGACGGTGCGCGACATGCCGGTGGTGCAGGCCTGCGGCCTGATCTTCGCCGCCGTCTATATCCTGCTCAACATGGTGGCTGACATCCTTGCGATCGTCGCCAACCCGCGCCTGAGGCATCCGCGATGAGATTGAGAGAAATCCCCATCACCGCCTGGGTCGGTCTTTTCGGCATCGCGCTCGTCGTCTTCTGCGCCCTTTTCGCCCCGCTGATCGCGCCATATGGCGAAACGGAAGTGGTCGGAGGCGTCTGGCAGGCGGGCGACAGCCAGTTCTTCTTCGGCTTGGACAATCTCGGTCGCGACATCCTCTCGCGGCTGATCTACGGCACCCGTACGACGCTCTTCGTAGCGCTGGCAGCGACCGTGATCTCCTTTTCGCTCGGCATCATTCTGAGCTTCACCGCCGCCGTCTCCGGCGGGCTGGTGGACACGGTCTTCTCCCGCTTCAACGACCTGATGATGTCGATCCCGACGCTGATCTTCGCGCTCGTGGTGCTGGCCGTGCTGCCGCAATATCTGTTCGTCCTGATCCTCGTCATGGCGGTGCTCGATTCGACCCGCGTCTACCGTCTCGGCCGCGCCGTGGCGCTCGATGTCGCGGTGATGGAATTCGTCGAGGCGGCAAAACTGCGCGGCGAAGGCAAGACCTGGATCATCTTTCGCGAGATCCTGCCGAATACGCTCTCGCCGCTGCTTGCCGAATTCGGCCTGCGTTTCGCCTTCGCAATCCTGTTCCTTTCCACCCTCTCCTTCCTCGGCCTCGGCATCCAGCCGCCGACGGCAGACTGGGGCGGCATGGTGAAGGACAACAAGGACGGCATCATCTTCGGCATTCCCGCAGCGCTCGTGCCCGGCGGCGCGATCGCGGCTCTCTGCATCTGCGTCAACCTGGTGGTCGACTGGCTGCTGAAACGAACCTCCAGCCTGAAGGGAGGCCGTGGCGATGCCTGATCAACACCTTCTCTCCGTCCGCGATCTCAAGATCGAGGCGACCAGCTACCCGCCCGGTGAGCCACCGAAGCGGATCACCATCGTCGACGGCGTTTCCTTCGATCTCGCCAAGGGCAAGGTTCTCGGCCTGATCGGCGAATCCGGCGCCGGCAAATCGACGATCGGCCTCTCTGCGCTCGCCTATGGTCGCGGCGGCGCCGAGATCACCGGCGGCGAAGTGAAGCTCGACGGCACCGATATCCTCAAGCTCGGCAAGGGCGGCATCCGCAAACTGCGCGGCGCCCGCATCTGCTACGTGGCACAGTCGGCGGCGGCCGCCTTTAACCCCGCCCACAAGCTGGGCGATCAGGTGATCGAAGCGACCGTCAAGCATGGGCTGATGAGCAAGGACGAGGCGCGCAAACGGGCGCTCTATCTCTTCCAGGTTCTTGGCCTGCCGAATCCTGAAACCTTCGGCGAACGTTTTCCGCACCAGGTTTCAGGCGGCCAGTTGCAACGTGCGATGACGGCGATGGCGCTCTGCTCCAACCCTGACCTGATCGTCTTCGACGAACCGACGACTGCACTCGACGTGACGACCCAGATCGACGTTTTGGCCGCGATCAAGCACGCGATCGAGGAAACGGATACGGCCGCCCTTTACATCACCCACGACCTTGCCGTCGTGGCGCAGATCTCGGACGACATCATGGTTCTGCGTCACGGCAAGACAGTGGAATACGGATCGGTGCAGCAGATCATCGAAGCACCGACTGAGGATTACACCCGGGCACTCGTCAATGTCCGCCAGGAGACTCGCCACGAAGCACCCGATCAATCGAAGGCGCTGTTGAAGGTTGACAATGTCAGCGCCCAATATTCCAACGGCTTCAAGGTACTTCACGGCGTTTCCCTGCATCTGTGCAAGGGCCAGACGCTTGCGATCGTCGGTGAATCCGGCTCAGGAAAGTCGACGCTGGCACGCGTCATCACCGGGCTTCTGCCGCCGAGCGGCGGCGCGATCACCTTCGAAGGCAAGCCGCTGACGCCGACGCTAAGGAGCCGGCCGCGTGATGACCTGCGCCGCATCCAGCTCATCTATCAGATGGCCGATACGGCGATGAACCCGCGCCAGACGGTGCGCGACATCATCGGCCGGCCTTTGACTTTCTATTACGGACTGCGCGGTGCCGCGAAGACGGCGCGCGTGAAGGAGCTGCTCGACCAGATCGAGATGGGCAACGGCTTCATCGATCGCTATCCGGCCGAGCTTTCCGGCGGACAGAAACAGCGCGTCGCGATCGCCCGCGCATTGGCCGCAAAACCCGAACTGATCCTCTGCGACGAGCCGACCTCGGCACTCGATCCGCTCGTGGCGGAGGGCATTCTGAAGCTCTTGATGAAGCTGCAGGAGGAGCAGCAGCTTTCCTATGTCTTCATCACCCACGACATCGCCATCGTAAAGGCGATAGCGGATTCGGTCGCGGTCATGCATCGCGGCAAGCTGGTACGCTTCGGGCCGAAATCCCAGGCACTCTCGCCACCCTTCGACGACTATACCGACCTCCTGCTCAAATCCGTGCCCGAGATGCAGCTCGGCTGGCTGGAGCAGGTGCTGAACACCCGGCGCATGGCAAGTGCCGGAAACTGAAGATCGAGAGTTGAAAGCAGAATGCGCATGGCTGACCGTTCCTTCACCGTCATCGAAAACCAGTGGATCAGGCTGAAGGACGGGACCCGGCTTGCCGCCCGCATCTGGATGCCGGATGGTGTAGAGGCCGATCCGGTGCCGGCCGTCTTCGAATTTCTGCCCTATCGCAAACGGGACGGGACGAGCCCGCGTGACGAATCCACCTATCCGGTATTCGCCGCGGCAGGCATTGCCGGCGTGCGCGTCGATATCCGCGGCTCGGGCGAATCCGATGGCGTCATCGATGGCGAATATACCGAGCTGGAACTGGCCAATGCCTGCGAACTGATCGCCTGGATCGCGGAACAGCCCTGGTCGAACGGCTCGGTCGGCATGATGGGCATTTCCTGGGGTGGCTTCAATTGCCTGCAGGTAGCGGCACTTCGCCCGCCGGCCTTGAAGGCGGTGATATCGATCGCCTCCACGACCGACCGTTACAACGACGACATTCACTACAAGAACGGCTGCCACCTCTCCGCCCAGCTTTCCTGGGCGGCAACAATGCTGGCCTACCAGTCTCGCTCACCCGATCCGGAAATCGTCGGCGACCGCTGGCTGGAAATGTGGATGGAGCGGCTGGAGAATGAGCCCTTCTTCATGGAGGAATGGCTTTCCCATCAGCGCCGCGATACATTCTGGAAGCACGGTTCCATCTGTGAGGATTACTCGGCTATCGAAGTTCCGGCGCTCGTGATCGCCGGTTGGGCCGATGGCTATCGCAACACGCCGTTTCTCGCCGCCGAAGGCTTGGGCGACAAGGCCAAGGCGCTGGTCGGCCCGTGGGTGCACAAATACCCGCATTTCGCCTGGCCGAAGCCGCGCGCAGATTTCCATGGCGAGGCTATCGCCTTCTGGAACCGCTGGCTGCGTGACGAGAAGAACGGCATCGAGGACCTGCCTCAAGCCCGTGCCTACATTCTCGACGGACCGAAGCCTGCCAAGCGCCGAGATGCCGATCCCGGCTTCTGGGTTTCGAAAAAGCAGTGGAGCGAGCCGGAAAGCGAGTGCTTTTATGTCGACCAGTTCGGCACGTTGCTCGAAGGCATGCCGATCCCGCATGCCCCGGCACACGAGATCTATCTCAAGTCGCCGCTCGATACCGGCACTGCCGCCGGCGAGTGGTTTACGCTGAAGCCCGACGCGGAGCTGCCGGGCGACCAGCGCGGCGACGATGCCGGCTCGCTGACCTTCCAGACGCCGCCACTCGAAGAAGCGAAGGATTATCTCGGCCGTCCCAGCATCACGCTGACGCTCCGCGCCGATGCGGAGCTTGCCAATCTATGCGCCCGCATCGTCGATATCCATCCCGACGGCACGGCGACGCGCGTATCCTTCGGTGTCATCAACCTTGCCCATCGCGACGGCAACGAGGAGCCGAAGCCGCTCGTCCCCGGCGAACCGGTGACGATCCGCCTCGATCTCGATGCCTGCGGCTATCGTTTTGGCGAGGGCCATCGAATCCGGCTATCGCTTTCCACCGCCTATTGGCCGATGATCCTGCCGCCGCCGGTCGATCCGGGCGTGACGATCGATATCGCTTCGCTCGGTCTCGCTATGCCGCTGCTCGGCGAGCACGAGACGTTCGAGATGAAGCAACCGGACAATCCCGATCCGCTGCCGAAATATATCGAGCACGCGCCGTCCGAGACGCGCCGGAACGTGGTCCGCGATCTCGCGACCAACCACACCCGCTATGAAGTGCTGGAGGATACCGGTCTTTTCCAACATCCCGGCACCGGCCTCTCCACCCGCCAGCTGAAGGAAGAGACTTGGTCCATCAGCCCGGACGATCCGCTGTCGATGACCGGCATTTCGACCTGGACCTGCGACATGAAGCGCGCCCGCTGGTCGGTTCGCACCATCTCGACGGCGAAGATCGCCTGCACGGCAACGGACTGGCTGATCAGTGCCTCGGTCTTCGCCTATGACGGCGAGAAGCAGATCTTCGAAAAGACTTTCGAGAAAGCGATCCCGCGCGACCTCATGTGAGGGCGAAACAGCACGGCGACGTGAATTGACCGAAGTCCTCGCGAGGAACACAGTCATGACAACCGGAGGAATTGTCATGAGAAGATTTGCACCTCGAAGCCTTGGCGCTGGACTGGCCGCATTGCTGCTCGCCTTGCCTGCGACCGCCTCTCTGGCGGCGGAGACGGCCGTGGTAATTCCGGCTCCGCTCGTGGATGAGGCATCAAAGGGAGGCAGCGAGACAGCGGTCTTCGCCGGCGGCTGCTTCTGGGGAGTGCAGGGCGTCTTCCAGCATGTGAAAGGCGTAAAGAATGCCGTTTCCGGTTATTCCGGCGGAGCACGGGAAACCGCGACCTACGAAACCGTCAGCGGCGGCAGGAGCGGCCACGCGGAATCCGTCGAGGTCACTTTCGATCCCAAGGAAGTGAGCTACGGCACGCTGCTGCAGATATTTTTCTCGGTGGCGCATAATCCGACCCAGCTGAATTTTCAGGGGCCGGATCACGGCACGCAGTACCGCTCGGCGATATTCGTCGCGAGCGACGACCAGAAGAAGGTGGCCGAAGCCTATATCGCTCAGCTTTCCAGGACCGGGCTTTTTCACGCGCCGATCGTCACCAAGGTATCGACGCTCGAGGCTTTCTACCCGGCGGAAAAATACCATCAGGATTTCCTGACGCTGAACCCGGATTATCCCTACATCGTCTATAACGACATGCCGAAGATCGACAATCTGAAGGCCATCTTCCCGACGGCCTTCAGAGCCAATCCTGTGCTGGTCTCGAAAGCGAAGACTTAAGCCTTCGCTGAGTCGGCCAGGAATTTCAGCGCATGAACCACGCGTTTGGCATCTGTCGTCGGTCTGTTGGCGGTGCTCTCAAGCAAGGAAGCGATGCCCAGTGACCACGCCCGGCCGCCGGCATCACAGCGCCGAGCTGATGATGTTACAAAGCCCAGTACGCACGACGTCCTTGCTGGTCAGCTGCCCGGCCTGGATATCGAAGACTGCATCGACGCGCACGCCCGCGCCCTTCTGGCGGGCGACGACACGCAGTGTTTGGATGCGGCCGCTTCCGGTGGTTTCCTGATAGGCATCGATCGAGGAGAGTTCCTTGTTGACCTTGATGCCGGAGAAGCCCTCCGCGGAAACCGCCATCGCGAGATTCTTCAGCACGGCTGCGGATTTCGCCTTCGGAAACTCTTGCCAAGTCCTGTAGCTCAGCGCGGTCATCATCGGCACACCCGATACCTTGAAATTTGCCTCGCAGGACGCCGCCTCGGCAAAGCCCGCGCCCGTGATCAGCACAGCTGCCGTCATCGCAATGATTTTCAATTTCATCTCCTGAAAGGTACTTTTTCGAAACGTAGAGGAAGTATCCGAGTTCAGATTGAATTAAAACAGGAAAAGGTATGAGCAGCAGCAGCAACCGCCGCAGTTGCCGAGCCTGGGAATGTATGCTGCGATGTCTAATCGCCCGACCCGAAAAGATCTCATTAGACATGGCATGTTGCGCGCCTTCGACGGGGAGAAGGCAGCTATGAGCAACAAGCACATATGCTTCAGCGGAAGCTATTGAATCATCCCAATCATTGGCCAGTCTTCTGCATCGGGCTCGTATGGTGCAACTAGGCGTGACATCGTGCCGAATGTCGAGCACAGGGACTGCAAAGGCCTCAAAAATAGAGCGGAAAACTTTCATCTGCCGCTACGAAAGTAAGAAGGGATGACGCTAGACCATAAACCTTTCGACGGCCTGCACTGGTTCGCGGTTGGCGATAAGCGTCGGGAGGTCGGTGATCCCGGTCATGCCGACGCCGCCATGCTTCGAATTACGATGCAGAGCGCATCGAAACCCTCCCTGGCGCCGGGGCTCATATATCGTGCGCGCAGCCAGGAATGCACAATCTGCGGCTCAACGCGCAGGGTGACTTCGACACCGGCCTGCTTTAACCTGTCGGCATAAAGCGTGCTGTCATCCCGGAGCGGATCGAAATGCGCTGCCGTAATATAGGCCGGAGGTAGGCCCGACAGATCATGCGCTAGAAGCGGATGCGCCACCGGCTCGTCTTCCGGCGCCTTCAATACGGCACTGTAATAGGCCACGTCCGCGGTTGTCAGACCGGGTGCATTGGCCATCTCGGTATAAGAGCCAGACACCAGATCGCCGCCGAGCGCAGGATAGATCAAAACCTGGCCGACGAGACCCGAGAGGTTTTCGTCGCGCGCGCGCAGGGCAAGCCCTGCCGCAAGGTTGCCGCCGGCGCTATCACCTACTACCACGACCCGCCTTCCCTCGCCGAGAAGCTGCTTCAGCACACCGAAGCAGTCGTCCGTCTGGGACGGCCAGACATGCTCGGGCGCCAGCCGGTAGTCGACCGAGACCAGCTCCGCTTCGGCGAACTCGGCAATCTCGGCGCAAATCGCATGATGGCTTTGCAGCGAGCCGACGACGAAACCGCCTCCATGCAGATAGAGCAGGACCGTATCGGTCGTGATCGCCGCCGGCCGGTACCGACGGATCGGCACGAACAGCACCTCGTCGAACCATATCATGCCGGTCGGCAACGGCCTGTCGAACCGGGCGCAGAGTGCATCATACCATTCGCGCTGCTGTGAAATCGGCGCGTCCACCGCATCTTCCGGGTAGAAACTGTTGTAGACATCCAGAAATTCGAGAATGCCAGGCTCATCGGGCATCGGCACATGCGAGCTATTCGTGTCCATGGTGCAGCTATCCTTGATCATCGCTGGACCGAACCTAGGCAAGCCGCCGGCCGGCCGCAAACGTCAATTAAACGTGATGCTTAAGGTATTCGAGTTTGACAACCGCATCCTTGCCAATCTCTATGCTGAACCTAGCTTTCATCCTGATATCAAAGGCCGCGGGTGGCAAGACTGAACATGGTCATCGGGGCCGAGCATACATATCGAAGCCGCGCGCTTTGGCTTGAACAAGCAGGCCAATGCAGCTTGCGGGAACAGGAATTCAGGCCTGCCGAGCGACAGATCGTCGTGAAAAGCCTCTATAGTGGGATAAGTCGGGGTACCGAATCCCTGGTCTTCAACGGCAAGGTGCCACCCTCGGAACATCACCGGATGCGCGCCCCTTACCAGGAGGGCGATTTCACCTTTCCCGTCAAATACGGCTACTGCCTCGTGGGAAAGGTCGAAAACGGCCCGGATTCGCTGCGTGGCAGGACCGTCTTTGCTCTCTACCCGCATCAGGACATATTTGCCATCGAAGCTGAAGGCGTCGAGGTCGTGCCGGAAGGGGTTCCCGCCGATCGGGCGGTACTTGCCGCCAATATGGAAACGGCCCTCAACATCGTCTGGGATGCCCAGGCAAGTCCGGGCGACCGGATCGTGGTCTTCGGCGCAGGTGTCGTCGGCCTGCTGACTGCCTATATCGCCTCGCGCATTGTCGGAACCGAGGTCACGATTTGCGACGTCAATCCGGCAAGATCAAAGCCGGCTACCGATCTCGGCCTCGAATTCCGGCTTCCCGCATCTCTGGACGGCGAATATGATTGCCTGATCAATGCCTCTGCATCCGCCGACGCCCTCGTCCAGGCCCTGCAGCTCGGCGGCCTTGAAAGCCGGATCGTCGAGGCCAGCTGGTATGGCGACAGGCAGGTCGAGATACCGCTCGGTGGTGTATTTCATGCCAACCGCCTCGCCATCATCGGCTCGCAAGTCGGTTCGTTACCGCCCCACAAGCGCGCGCGCTGGACCTACAGCCGACGGCTCGCGAAAGCGCTGGAACTGCTTCGGGATGACAGGCTTGATTGTCTGATTACAGGCGAAACACCTTTCAACGACCTGAAGGACCGGTACGCAGATATTCTCAGGTCATCACTCACCCTTTGTCACCGCATCGCCTATTGAGGACATCATAATGTTTGCTGTTGAAGTCCGTGATCACATGATGATCGCGCATAGTCTTTCCCGCCCCGTCTTCGGCCCAGCGCAGGGCATGCATGGCGCGACATTCATCGTTGACGCGGCTTTCTTCACCCGCGAACTCGACGATGATGGCCTGGCCGTCGATATCGGGCTCGCAACCGAGCTGCTACGCGAGGTGCTGGCACCGCTCAACTACCAGAACCTCGACACCCTGGACCGTTTCAAGGGCAGGATCACCACGACGGAGTTTCTGGCCAAGGCACTCTTCGACGATATCACCGCAGCGATCAGGAGCGGCCGTTTCGGAGATGGCGGGACGCGGATCAGCCGTGTCCGGATAACCCTGCACGAATCCCATACGGCCCGTGGCTGGTACGAGGCGGACCTGTGAGCCACAGCGTCATATTCGCCTATCCGGGCGAGCTCGGTACGCCGACAGGAGGCTATGGCTACGATCGCCGCGTCATCGCCGGGCTAGGCGATCTTGGCTGGACGGTCGAACCGCTGTCGCTCGGTGCCGGCTTTCCCGATCCCGACCCTCAGCAATTACAGGAAGCGGAACGGAAACTGGACGCACTGCCCGACGGAACGCTTGTCATCATCGATGGGCTGGCCTTCGGCGTGATGGATCGCTGGGCCGAACGAAATGCACAGCGATTGACGATCATCGCATTGGTCCATCACCCGCTGGCGATGGAAACCGGGCTGGATGCAGCAAGCCAGCAGCGCCTTCGCGAAGCCGAGACCGGGGCTCTAGACCACGCCATCGGCGTGATCACGACATCCGAAACGACGGCGAGGCTCGTCGCTGACTTTTATGCGGTGCCTGCCGACAAGCTCCTTGTTGCGGTTCCCGGCGTACAGCCGGCCGCGTTGGCAACCGGCACTCATGAGACCCCGCATATCCTGAGCGTTGGGAGCCTGACCCGTCGTAAGGGCCACGACATCCTGATCTCCGCTCTGGAGAAGATCGCAGACCTTGAATGGACATGCCGGATTGTCGGCAGCGCTGACCTCGACCGTGGCACGGCCGACGCGCTTAGACACCAGCTCTCCGCCTCCACCATCAGCGACAGGGTCGAGCTTGCCGGTGCCGTCGACGACATCCGCGGGGACTTCGTCCGTACCGATATATTCGCGCTGGCGACACGATATGAGGGTTATGGCATGGTGTTCGCCGAGGCCATGGTCCATGGTCTCCCGATCGTCGGCTGCCGGGTTGGCGCGGTTGCCGACGTGGTGCCGGACAATGCCGGCTTTCTCGTAGAGGCCGACGATCCGGATGCATTCGCCGGCGCCTTGCGGCGTCTGCTGGAGGATACCGAACTGAGAATATCCATGGCCGATGCCGCCGCTGTAGCCGGTTCCAAACTGCCGTCCTGGCATGACACCGCCGCGCGCATATCGGACTTTCTGAAAGCCTGCCATGGGCTTTGACCCGCATTGGCTGAGCTTGCGCGAGCCGGCAGACGGAAAGGCGCGCGACCAGGGCCTTTTGCTGCAGGCCAAGGAGGCGATCGAAAAGCGTTCAGGGAGCGTCGTCCTCGACATAGGCTGCGGCAGTGGCTCGACCTATCGCAGCCTCCAGCCTCACCTGACGGAGAAAACCCGCTGGCGGCTTCTGGACAATGACCGGATTCTGCTCGACGAGGTCCGCGATCGCCATGGCAGCGCGGTGGAGACCGTCGAGATGGATCTCGGTGATGTCGACGCGTTACCGCTCCAGGACGTGGTTTTGGTGACGGCATCCGCCCTGTTCGATCTTTGCTCGGCAGATTTCATCGACCGTGTATCGCACCGTCTCGGCGCGGCCGGCATCGGCCTCTATGCAGCCCTCAACTATGACGGCGAAATGGCCTGGACGGACGAGCACCCGCTGGATCGAACCATGACCGCCGTTTTCAATGCTCATCAGCAAAGCGACAAGGGGTTCGGCATCTCGCTCGGCCCTGACGCCTGGCGGGTCTTGGCGGAGGCGATGCGCGCTCAGGGCTGCACGGTCAGCATTGCCGAAAGCCCATGGATCCTGGCGGATAAGGACACGGATCTGCAGCTTCTTCTGCTGAACGGCATCGCCGGTGCCGTGCAGGAATACGGTCAGCTGGAGCCCGAAGACGTGATTTCCTGGTATGCCTACCGCCAGGACTCGGCGCGGGAAAAACGAGGCCTATGCCGGATAGGCCATCGGGATCTTGTCGCGGTCTTCTAGTTTGTCCGCGGCGGCCCCCGCACGCAGATCGCAATCGAAGACGATATCCGTGCCGATGTTGTGAACGGTCACGCTGGGACGCTTGGCATCGCGCAACAGGTCGATAGGTGGAAGATTGATACCGGCGGGTCCCGAGCCGATGATGATCGGAGCGATGGAAACATGCAGCCTGTCGATGAGGCCGGCATCCATGAACCGGGCGATCGTGGTCGCGCCGCCTTCCACCAGGATGCTCGTGAGGCCGCGTTCACTCAGCGCCGCCAAGATATCCGCCGGCGCGAGCTCGCCATTCGGCTGGCGGTCGATCTGGAGCGTTTCGTGCTCTGGACATCGTAACACAACGTCGGAGGCCTGGACGACGATGACCGGCGCGCCGCCATCATGAAGCATTTTCGCATTAAGGGGCATGCGGCCGTTGCAGTCGATCACGACGCGCACCGGGCTCACGCCAGGGACCGCTCGCACAGATAGGCTGGGGTTATCGGCAACGACGGTCCCGACACCTACGATGACGGCATCCACAAGGGCACGGCAGCGATGGAGATGCTCTATGCCATTGCAGCCGGACACTTCCTTTGCATCGCCTGACGGCGTGGCCACGCGACCATCCAGGGATTGGCCCACCTGGGCAAGGACGAATCTCTCGCGACCCAGCGCAATCGGCCGATAAAGATCACTGAACGGGCTGGCCCGATCAGCGGATACAGAACCATCGGAGCGGGATCCCTGTTGCCGAAGCGACAGGATGCGCTGCCATTGATCGTCGTTCATTCTCGCCTGTCGCACGTCAGGGCCCTCTGGATCGATACGGGAACGCGGTCACGACAGCCGCACATTGCCTGCACGAGGTAGCATTCCATCGTGCACATATAGAAGAAATGGGGCATATCCGGAGTGGTCAATAGCCGCCACACGTAAATGTGCGCCGGAACCGATCAGACATCCTTGAAATCCTTGATCAGTACCGACTGATCCGTCAGATATCGAGCAAAGATGGGCAGGCTTGCTCCGCCGATTGCCCGAGCCTGGGCGCCGACCTTGCCCGAGATGATATCGGGAATAATGACACCCTGCAGATCGAGCCGGTTCACTGCCTCGATCGTCGCGCTGACCAGCCGGGTCCTGACCCAGGCTGGAAAACCTCCATCGATCACGGCAGCGCCGAAGTCGATGATCGAGGCAGCTGCAACGATCGCCTGCGCGAGTGCCGCCGCCGCATCATCGATCCATGCCTGCAAAGGTTCGCCGAAATCGATCCAGTCATCAGCCGAATACCAGAGCGGCTGGGGGTCGATATTGCGTTCCCGCAACATGTTCTCGAGCACGAAGATCGAGGCGATGTCGAGCAGCTGGCGGTTTTGGCCCTTCTTGTCATGCACCGGCAGCGGTCCGACGGCGCCAGCCGTTCCCGTGCGGCCGGAAAAGATTGCGGAATTTAGGACGATGCCTCCGCCGATGAACGATCCGATGAAGAGATAGAGGAAATCCGGATAATGGGAGCCGATGCCGAACACGAGCTCGGCACCACAGGCGCTCGTCGCGTCGTTCTGGAGATAGACCGCATAAGGCGTCTTGGTCGAGATCTCGGCCTGCAGATCGAAGCCTCGCCAGGCGTCCATTGCTCCGGGCGGCGCACCCACCTCGTCGGCCCAGTTCCACAATTCGAATGGCGCCGCGATGCCGACCCCGGCAATACGGCTGCGCTCGACGTCGTCAAGCTCGCCCTCTATCCTCGCCATGCCGGACGTGATGATGCCGAGAATCTCTTCGGGCCGCGGATAGGCGTAGGTTTCATGATACTGCTTGCGAACGCCGCCGACGAAATCCATCAGCACGAGATCCGCGCTGCGGCGACCGATTTTCACGCCGAAAGACAAGACGGCGTCCGGGTTGAGGCGCATCGGGATGGATGGCTGTCCCACTCGCCCTCGTATCGGTTCGCCGCGCAGCAACAGTCCATCCTGTTCGAGCGAACGCATGATGACTGAGGCCGTCTGGGCGGAGAGACCGCTCAACCGGGTGATATCCGCCTTCGACAATGCACCATGCAGACGCACAAGCGAAAGAACCAGCCGCTCGTTATAGGCCCTCACCCGGGTCTGGTTCGATCCGCCTGCAAATCGCGTCGTCGTGATGGGTCCCGAAAGCGGGCCGTCTGGAACGGACATCGGTCTTCCCCGAATTCCAATGAATGTCATCTAACATCGCACGCCAAATAAATAATTCAACCGGAATTAATTATTGACAGGCAAAGCCGTTTGGCACTTAATCTGCGGCAGTGAACATCGGGAACGGCTTTGGAGGAGGCATCCCGCATTCGGCTTGACCCGTGTTCGCAGGCTCGGTCCGCTCGGCGGCCATTTGTTCTGGAGGAGAGCATGAAGAAATCCGTATTGTCCGTGACTTTTGCCGCCTTGGCGCTCGGCGTCGCTTTTGCAGCGCCCGCTCGTGCCGCCGACGTTTCGGCCTGCCTGATCACCAAAACCGACACCAATCCCTTCTTCGTCAAGATGAAGGAGGGCGCGACCGCCAAGGCCAAGGAACTTGGCATGACGCTGAAATCCTACGCCGGCAAGATTGATGGCGACTCGGAAAGCCAGGTCGCCGCGATCGAGACATGCATTGCTGACGGCGCCAAGGGAATCCTGATCACCGCCTCCGATACCAAGGGCATCGTGCCTAACCTCAAGCAGGCCCGCGACGCCGGCATGCTGGTCATCGCTCTAGACACACCGCTCGAGCCGATCGATGCGGCCGACATGACCTTTGCCACCGATAACCTTCTCGCCGGCAAGCTGATCGGCCAGTGGGCGAAGGAAACGCTCGGCGACGCGGCCAAGGAAGCCAAGGTCGCCTTCCTTGACCTGACGCCGTCGCAGCCATCCGTGGACGTATTGCGTGACCAGGGCTTCATGATGGGCTTCGGTATCGATCCCAAGGATCCAAACCGCATCGGCGACGAGGATGATCCGCGCATCGTCGGCCACGACATCACCAACGGCAACGAAGAAGGCGGCCGCACCGCCATGGAGAACCTCCTCCAGAAGGATCCGACCATTAATGTCGTCCACACGATCAACGAACCGGCCGCGGCAGGCGCCTATGAGGCGCTGAAGGCAGTCGGCCGCGAGAAGGACGTGCTTGTGGTTTCCATCGATGGTGGCTGCCCGGGCGTGAAGAACGTGGCAGAGGGCGTGATCGGCGCGACGTCCCAGCAATATCCGCTGCAGATGGCAGCACTCGGCATCGAAGCGATCAAGAAATTCGCCGACAGCGGCGAAAAGCCCAAGCCGACCGAAGGCAAGGATTTCTTCGACACCGGCGTGACGCTGGTGACAGACAAGCCGGTGCCAGCGATCAAGTCGATCGATACCAAGGAAGCTCTCGGCAAGTGCTGGGGCTGATCCGCCTTTAGAAAATCGTCCGGCGAGCCTTCGACGGCTCGCCGGCAGACGACCATCTGGTCCTCGGGAGCGGGACGGAAGCGGAGGAGAATGCCCATGACTGACCCGGTAGCGTCGGCGCCGCATCATGACTATGAAAAGGTGCTGAAGGATAGCTCCAAGGACGTCGCCTCGTTCGACAACAACGACAGGTCCGCGGTCGAGAAGTTCCGCTATTTCCTGCATTCGAGCCCGTCCACGGTGTCCCTGATCGTCCTGATCGTATCCCTTACGGTCTTCGGCCTTCTTCTCGGCACGAAGTTTTTCTCGGCCTTCGCGCTGACACTCATCCTGCAGCAAGTAGCGATTACCGGCATTGTCGGCGCTGCCCAATCGCTGGTGATCATGACTGCCGGCATCGACTTGTCCGTCGGGGCCATCATGGTCCTGTCATCGGTCGTGATGGGCCAGTTTGCCTTCCGCTATGGCCTGCCGCCCGAACTCTCAATTCTCTGCGGTTTCGCGGTTGGCGCCTTCTGCGGCTTCATAAACGGCGTGCTGATTGCCAGGGTGAAGCTTCCCCCCTTCATCGTCACGCTCGGCATGTGGCAGATCGTGCTTGCCACCAATTTCCTCTATTCCGCCAACGAGACTATCCGGGCCCAGGAGATCGAGGCCAATGCACCGATCCTGCAGTTCTTCGGCGAGACCTTCCGCATAGGCGGCGCGGTCTTCACCTACGGCGTCATCGCCATGATCCTGCTCGTCGCGCTGCTCTGGTATGTACTCAACCACACGGCGTGGGGCCGGCATCTCTACGCCGTCGGCGATGATCCGGAAGCCGCAGATCTCTCTGGTGTCAACGTCAAGCGCATGCTGATCTCGGTCTATGTGATTGCCGGCCTGATCTGCGCACTTGCCGGCTGGGCGCTGATCGGCCGCCTCGGCTCGGTTTCGCCGACCGCCGGCCAGTTCGCCAATATCGAATCCATCACGGCAGTCGTCATCGGCGGCATATCGCTCTTCGGTGGGCGAGGCTCGATCCTCGGCATGATGTTCGGCGCGCTGATCGTCGGCGTGTTTTCTCTCGGTCTCAGACTTTTGGGAACCGACGTGCAATGGACCTATCTCCTGATCGGCGTGCTCATCATCGTCGCCGTCGCAACCGATCAATGGATCAGAAAGGCATCCCGCTGATGACCGAGGCACAGACAAGACAGCCGATCCTCTCAGGACGCGGCCTGATCAAGCGCTACGGCCGGGTAACGGCAATCGACCACGCCGATTTCGATCTCTACCCGGGAGAGATCCTGGCCGTGATCGGCGACAACGGTGCCGGCAAGTCTTCGCTGATCAAGGCGATCTCCGGCGCTATCCGGCCCGACGAAGGCGAGATCCGCATGGATGGAAAGGTCGTGCAGTTCTCCTCGCCGATCGAGGCCCGCAAGGCCGGCATCGAAACCGTCTACCAGAACCTTGCTCTGTCTCCCGCACTTTCCATAGCCGACAACATGTTCCTGGGGCGAGAGATCCGCAAACCGGGCTTCATGGGAAAATTCCTGCGCAAGCTCGATCACGCGGCCATGGAGAAAATGGCACGGGAAAAGCTTTCCGATCTCGGGCTGATGACGATCCAGAACATCAACCAGGCGGTCGAAACCCTGTCCGGTGGCCAGCGTCAGGGCGTGGCTGTGGCTCGAGCCGCAGCATTCGGCTCCAAGGTCATTATTCTCGATGAGCCGACGGCGGCGCTTGGCGTCAAGGAGAGCCGGCGAGTTCTGGAGCTCATCCTCGACGTGCGGTCGCGTGGCATCCCGATCATATTGATCTCCCACAACATGCCGCATGTGTTCGAGATCGCAGATCGCATCCACATCCACCGGCTCGGCAAGCGCCTCACGGTCATCAATCCGAAGGATTACACGATGTCGGATGCCGTCGCCTTCATGACGGGCGCGAAGGCTCCTGCAGAAACCGTTGCCGCATGACCATCGAAGGCTTGGCGGGCGGCATTGCGCGGATCGTCGATGCCATCCGGGAAAAGGCGGCCGGCAGAAAGCGGCTTCTGATCGCGATCGCCGGCCCGCCGGGCGCCGGCAAATCCACCCTCGCGGACCAGCTCTGCGAGGGAGCACGCGCCGCAGGCGAGAGCGCCGAAGTGCTGCCGATGGATGGCTTCCATATGGACGACAGCGTGTTGCGGCTGAAAGGGTCTTACGCGCGCAAGGGCGCGCCGGATACGTTTGATGTTCGCGGCTTCCTAGACATCATCCGCGCAGTCAAAGGCGGCGAAGGCGAGGTATTGGTTCCGGTCTTCGACAGAACCCGGGAACTCGCCATTGCCGCAGCACGGATCATTCCCGTCTCGACACGTTTCATCTTTGTCGAAGGCAATTACCTTCTTCTCGACCAGTCGCCGTGGAACGCGCTCGCAAGCGAATTCGACTTTTCGGTCATGATCTCACCGCCTGTCGCCACGCTGGAAGAACGGCTCATGCACCGCTGGCTTTCACTCGGGTTCGATGAGCAGGCGGCGCGGACGAAAACGGAAGGCAACGACCTTCGCAACGGCGAGCTTGTTCGCAGGCATTCACGACAGGCCGATATCCTGCTTGAAGCCTAGAAGCCTGCGTGAATTGACGTCTGTCTGGCCTAAGCACGAAGCCTACGGACTCCCGCTATTTGTTACAAAATGCTTCATTCGCTACAGTTCACATACGAAACGCCGGAATAGAAACAGTCGAATAGCTCTCCCGAGCAACCTTTCGCGAAGGCCCGGCAAAAGGGCCAAAGCTCTAGGGAGAGTAGAAATGAACCATCTGATCGAGACTATGAGAACTCTGTCGACCTGGTTGAGGACGCGCCTCACCATCCGCGAGCTGATGGCACTCGATGACGACAGCTTGAAAGACATCGGCCTGTCGCGGAGCACGATCGCCTATCACGTCAAACACGGCAGGCTGGGCCAGCGACGCAACTGATCCATGACCTATGCGGATACGCTTGTCGCGGCGCCGGAGGATACCAGCGCCGCGACAAGCGTATGGAGAATAAGACAAGCGGATTACCCACCCTGCCTTCACGCGGCCGGTATCAGGCAGCGACGGCGCCTGAAGTCTGGCCGCCGTCGACGACCAGGCACTGCCCCGTAATCCATCTGGCCCTTGTCGATGCCAGGAATGCGATGCCTTCGGCAATGCTGTCTGGATCGGCGAGACCTCCGAGCGGAATGCTCTGGATCGTCGCGTTGTAGAGATCGAGATTGTCTCTGCGCACCCGATCCCAGATCCCTCCGGCGATGAAGGTCGAACCTGGAACCACGCAGTTCACCCGTATCCTGTCAGGACCGTAGAGTTTGGCCGCGCTGTGGGTGTATTGCTCGACAGCGGCCTTGGCCGCGCCATAGGGCAGCCTGTCCGGCTTGGCTTGCCGAGCCGAGACCGAGGAGACATTGACGATCGCGCCGGCCTCGCCCTTGCGCAGATAAGGAACCGTTGCCCTCACCGCGCGAACCGTACCGAAAAGATCGATCTGGATGGCAGCCTCCCACCCTTCGTCGCTATCGGCGAGGGAGAAGCTCGACGCGCAGTTTATCAGGATGTCTATCCCGCCTAGCGCTTCTGCAGATTGAGCAACGAAATGCTCGACAGACTCGGCATCGCTAAGATCGCAAGGGCAAACATGAATCGTGTTGTCGGATGTCTTCAGCATTTCCCGTGTGCGCTCGAGCGCCTGCAGATCCCGGGCGCCGACCGCCAGTGACGCGCCCCGAGTGGCCAAAAGTGATGCTGTCGCCAGACCGATACCGCGGCTGCCACCGATGACGACCGCCTTCCTGCCGTAAAACTCAGTCATTTCCCGTTCCTCGAGAATAGGAGATTGATCCTTCGCCAAATGCCGAAGGATCAATGCTGAGCCCCTGCTCTAATCCCAGGATGTCGCGGGCAAACTATCGAGTGCCAATTGTAATGCAGCGCCCGCATCTGCGGAAACGCCCCAGGTGAAATCACGAGGTAAGGATTGCATAAATTTCCTCGGCACTGCCCGCCTGGCCGATTTTGGGCAATATCCGCTCGTCACGAAACTTCCGGGCCACGCAGGACAGCATGTTGAGGCCGTCACGGCCGGCATTCGCCGGGGATAGCAACAGGATGACCACGTCCACCGGCTGCCCGTCCATGGCGTCGAAATCCAGGGGCTTAGCAAGCTTGGCACACAGGCAGAGCGGTTCCCGCAGCTCTTCGAAGCGCGCATGCGGAATGGCGATGCCGTCACCGATTCCCGTGGAGCCCAGTCTTTCCCTGTCGAGCAGGCCCTTCGATATGTCGACAGCCGCGAGCCCGCATTTCTTGCTGGCGATTTCCGCAAGCAGCCTCAGAACCTGGTCCTTGGAACCGGCCTGCACGCCGACAACGATATTTTCGCTCGGCAGGAAGTCCTGCAATTTCATGATGCACTCCATGGAGCTGAAATACGCTCAGGCAAGCTCGGCAAGCCGATAGCCGACACCTGTTTCGGTGAGGATGTAACGCGGCTGGTCTGGGCTTTCCTCGATTTTCTGGCGAAGCTGCCGCACATAAACCCTCAAATATTGCACGTCGGTGATCTCGCCCCACACCTTATCGAGAATGAAGCGATGGGTCAGCACCCGGCCGGAATACTGCACAAGAAGCCGAAGGATGTCGTATTCCTTCGGCGTCAGCTTGACCTCCTCACCCTTCACCTTGACGATCCGCTTGACGAGATCGACTGAGAGATCGCCCACCTGAAACAGCGGACTTTCACCCTGCGTCTGCAATCGGTGCCGCAGCGCCACACGGATGCGCGCAACCAGCTCGTTCATGCCGAATGGTTTCGTAACGTAGTCGTCGGCACCGAGTTCCAGCGCCTTGACGATCCCTGCTTCGTCGGTGCGACTGGAGAGAATGACGATTGGGAAGGTGACGCCGTCGGCCCGCCATTTCGCCAGCAGCTCGTGGCCAGCCATATCCGGCAGGCCGAGATCAAGAAGCACGAGATCCGGTGTGCTGGAGGTAGCCATCTCTATCGCTGTTCTGGCATTAGGGGCGCCCTGAACCGAGAACCCCTGCGACGACAAGCCGACATCAAGGAGCTTGCGGATCGGCGGCTCGTCGTCGACCACAAGTATCTTCACCGTTGGATTGGTCATCATGCATCTCCTTGAGGCACAGCAGGCCTCGGCATGGTTATGGTGAACATCGCGCCCTGGCGGTCGGGGCGGTTTTCCGCCCTGATGCTGCCGCCCATGGCTTCGACGAAGCCGCGGCAGATCGAAAGGCCAAGCCCGGTGCCTGCCTTTACGTGATCGACTTTCCGCACGCGATAGAAACTGTCGAAGATACGCTCGAAATCGCCGGGCGGAATCCCGGATCCCTCGTCGAGAATGCGGACCTTGATCTGGCTGCCCTCGGACCATGCCCGGATCGAAATGACCGTGCCGTCGGGCGAATATTTGGCGGCATTGTCGATGAGATTGAACAGCACCTGCTCGAACAATACCGGGTCGACACGCAGCATCGGCAGGTCCTCGGGAATGGCGACCACGATCTTGTGTTCACTGGTGATCCTTGCTGCCCGATTGAGCGCAGAGCCGACGATATCACCGAGATAATGCAGCGCGTAGTTCGGCTCCATGGCGCCCGAGCCGATGCGGGTCATGTCGAGCAGGTTGACGATGAACCGGTTGAGCCGCTCGGATTCGTCGATGACCGTCTGCAGCAGCTCGCCCTTCGCATCGTCGGAGAGACCCTGGCCGAAATCCTTCATCGTTCCGGCCGCCCCCATGATGCCGGCAAGCGGCGTCTTGAGGTCATGGGAGATCGAGGTCAGAAGCGAGGTTCTCAATCGATCCGTTTCCGCGGCAAGCCGGGCCTTGTCCACATCCGCCACCAGATGCACGCGTTCGATCGCAAGTGCCGCCTGATCGGCAAGCGCGTCCAGAAGGCGGCTCTGTTCCGGTGTCAGGATCGGCCCCTGCCGGTCATTGTCGAGCCCGACGACACCGATCGCTCCACGCCCCGTCCTCAGTGGAAGATAGAGCCGTTTCGCGCCCGGCAAGGTATCTGCACCGCGGCCGGCGGGACGGTCATGTTCCCAGGCCCATTTGGCGGCCGCGATATCAGCATCCACCAGCGTGTCGTCCGGCGGATAGCCGGCTTTTACCGCGATTGTCTCGCCTTCAGGCAGCAGGATCACGACGCGGACCTTCAGCATGGACGCGATCTGGAAGGCCGTTGCCCATAGCACGTCGTCCAGCGTGCCGGTGCTGGCGAGTTTTTTGGAGAAAAGATAGAGATCCTCCGTCGTTCTCGCGCGCTGCCGAGCGGCGGCCGCCTGCCGCTGGACGGCGGCCGTCAGATTGCTCGCGACAATCGCCGTGCCGAGGAAGAACAGGAGCGCGATCACCCCTTCCGGGTCTCGCACCGTCAGCGTGTAACGCGGCTCCAGGAAGAAGAAGTTGAACGACAGTGCGCCGATCAATGATGCATAAAGCCCGGGCCCAAGACCACCGCGCACCGCAGACGCTAGGACGCCCATCAGAAAAACAAGCGCGAGGTTGCGGACATCCAGCGCCCGATCGAGTAACACCCCGATGCCAGTGGCGATCAGCATGAAGATCGTGCTGCGGACATAGTATTTCAGCCGGAAACGACGCTTCGGGACCGCGGTCCTGACCGCAACGGGATCGATCGCCTCCTCGCTGCCGGACATGACATGCACGCTGATCGCGCCGGAATACCGGATCAGGTCGTGGGTGACAGAACCTTCCCAAAGCTCCCGCCATCTCGGCTTGTTCGACTTGCCGATGATGACATGGTTGAAGTTGTTGGCATTGGCATAGGCGATGATTTCGCGCGAAATGCTGGAGGCCGGAAGTGTCACCGTCTCGGCGCCGAGCTGTTCAGCCAGCCTCATACAGGCGGCCAGCCGATCCTTGTCGGCATCCGCCATGGTGGCAGATTGCGGCGTTTCCAGATGCAGCGCCGTCCAGGGCGCACGCAGCCGGTCGGCCTGACGGCGGGCATAACGAACGAGCGCCGCGCCGTTGCGACCATGATCGAGGCAGACGAGGATCCGCTCGCCGGCCGCCCAGGGACCGGAAATGGCATGGGCCTGCATGTGGTTGAGCAACTGCTCGTCGACGCGTTGCGCAGTGCGGCGAAGCGCAAGCTCGCGCAAGGCCGTCAGGTTGCCCGGAGAGAAATAGTTCTCGATCGCGCGGCGCGCCGTCTTCGGCACATAGACCTTTCCATCCTGCAGCCGCTTGATCAGGTCCTGCGGGGTGATGTCGATAATCTCGATATCGTCGGCACGATCGATGACCGAATCCGGAACCGTCTCGCGAACGCGGATGCGGGTGATCTGCGCGACGACGTCATTCAGGCTTTCGACATGCTGGATATTGAGCGTCGAATAAACATCGATGCCGTTGGCGAGCAGTTCGAGCACATCGAGATAGCGTTTAGGATGCCGGCTGCCCGGCGCATTCGTATGGGCAAGTTCATCCACCAGCACCAGCGCGGGCCGGCGTTCAAGGATGGCGTCGAGATCCATTTCCTCGAGCACCTGACCCTTATACTCCATCGCCCGGCGAGGAATGATCTTCAGCCCGTCGACAAGCGCTTCGGTTTCCTTGCGGCCATGGGTTTCGACAATCCCGACCACCACGTCGATCCCGTCTGCCTGGCGCACGCGGGCCGACATCAGCATCTCATAGGTCTTGCCGACGCCGGGCGCGGCGCCGAGAAAGATCTTCAGCTTGCCCCGATTTTCCTGGTCCGCCCGCTCCAGCAAAGCCTCTGGAGAAGGACGGCGGTCTTGTCCGCTGTGATTTTCGTTGGCCATCTCGCCCCGTTCTCCGATGTCGGCGGCGTTGAAGGCACCGCCGATATCAATGTCTAGCTCACTGTATCTGGACGTTGTCCAGAGCGAGATTCATTTCCAGCACATTTACCAGCCGATCGGGCGTGAACATGCCGCCAGGCGAAAAGGCATTCCGGTCGATGACCTGCTCGACCTGATCGGCCAGAATGTTGCGCGCCTGAGCGATGCGGGCCACCTGATAGCGGGCCGCGCGCTCGGTGATATGCGGGTCGAGGCCCGCGCCGGACGCGGCGGCCAGTTCCGCCGGAAGCGGATTTTCCGGCGTAGCGCCATAGGCCGCGACAGTTTCGGTGGCGCGCTCGGTCAGATCCGTGCTGGTCGGCGACTTGTTGGAGCCGCCGGCACCGGCGCCGTTGTAATCTACGGCCGATGGGCGCGGCCAGAAATACTGAGGCTGAGTGAAGGCCTGCGCCACCTGACGACTGCCGATAACGGTGCCGTCGGCCCTGGTGATGATCGAGGCCTCGGCCGTGTCAGGCGTGACCGCCTGTCCGACGGCCCAGACCGCTGCAGAATAACCGCCGACGCAGATCGCCATCGTGGCGACGGTGATGCGAAGGCTTGAGATGAGGGTTTCCATTGTTGGGACCTCCTACTTCATGAACATGACGTGTTCGGCAATCGGGCCGAGGGTGGCGGCGGGGAAGAAGGTCAGCGCGCCGACGATGACGACAGTCGCCGTGAGCATGCCTGCAAACGTGCCGTCTTCGACCGACAGCGTACCGCTCGATTCCGTCGCGCGACGCTTGGCCGACAGCGAACCGATAATGGCGAGCGGCAGGATGATCGGAATGAAACGGGCAAGCAGCATGACGAGGCCGGTTGCGATGTTCCAAGGCGCCGTCGCATCGCCGAGACCTTCGAAGCCCGAGCCGTTATTGGCAGCGGAGGAAGAGAACTCGTAGAGGATTTCGCTGAAGCCGTGCGGACCGATATTGTTGAGCGTATCCGCCCCCCAGGGCGTAACGGCGAAGATCGCTGTGCCGACCAGGATGAAGAGACCGTGGGACAGAAGGCCCATCATGGCGAACTTCACTTCCTTCGCCTCGACGCGCCAGCCGAGATATTCCGGCGTGCGGCCGATCATCATGCCGGCGATGAAGACGCCGACGATGATGTAGAGGAACATGTTGACCATACCGACGCCGACGCCACCGAAGTCTTCGTTTAGCCACATGCCGATCATCGGCATCATGCCGGCAAGCGGGTTGAGGCTGTCATGCATGGCATTGACCGAACCATTGCTGGTCGAGGTTGTGACGACCGCCCAGAGCGGACCGGCCGATGCGCCGAAGCGCAGTTCCTTGCCTTCCAGATTGCCGACATCCTGGGTGATCGGCAGCGACGTAAAGGCCTGGGTCGGAACGCTTTCGAACCCGACGGTTGCCACGATGCGCGCGCCCATCAGGATGAGCATGACGGTAAACAGCACGGCGGCATGCTTCAGGCGGCCGATAATGTGACCGAACATCCAGACGCAGGCCATGGGGATGATAATGATCGACACAGTCTGGACGACGTTCGACCAGAATGTCGGGTTTTCCAGCGGATGCGCGCTGTTGGGACCGAAGAAACCGCCGCCATTGGTGCCGAGCTGCTTGATCGCCACGAAGGCCGCGACGGGACCGCGGGCAATCGTCTGCTGCACGCCTTCGAGCGTGGTCGCAACGACCGAACCGCTGAAGGTCATAGGAACGCCGGTTAACAGAAGCAGGACGGCCACGACGAAGGCGGCTGGCAGCAGGACCAGGAAGGTGGCGCGCTGGACGTCGACGAAGAAGTTGCCGAGCTTGCGGCCGGCGAGACCGCGAGCAAGAGCTGCAAGAGCCGCGATACCGACTGCTGCCGAGACGAACTGCAGCCACATCAAGCCGGCAAGCTGCGTCAGATAGCTCATGGCGACCTCCCCGGAATAATGCTGCAGGTTGGTGTTCGTTGTGAACGATACGGCCGTGTTGAAGATCAGGCTCGGATCAAGCGCTTCCTTTCCGTCAGGATTGAGTGGCAGATACTGCTGCAAGGCAAGGATTGCGAAGACGACCACGAACAGCACGACGTTGAAGCCGAGAAGGGAAACGACGTAGCGTTTCCAGTCCTGCTCCTGGCGTGCAATCGAGCCGCCAATGCCCTGGAAGATCGAGGTGAAGCCGTTCGGCGTGCCCTGCCCTCTGGCGGGATCCATGGCCCAGCTCATGTATCGGCCGAACGGCCAGGACAAGAGCGCCGTACCGCCCAATATGAAAAGTACGAAGATGATTGCTTGTGTCATTGTCGTTTCTCCGGCCTCACGCGCGATCGAGCGCGGAAGCGAGGGCAAACAGCAGTCCGAAGACGATCAGCCCGAGGATGAGGTAAAGAATGGTCATTGATGTCTCCGATCAGGCGAGGTTGAGCGCAGCGACGACCATGTCGATCAGCTTGATGCCGATGAACGGAACGACGAGACCACCCAGGCCATAGATGAGCAGATTGCGCCTCAGCAGCGGACCCGCACCGATCGCCTTGTAGGCGACGCCTCGAAGGGCGAGCGGGATCAGTGCGATGATGATCAGCGCGTTGAAGATGATGGCCGACAGGATGGCGCTTTCCGGCGAGGCCAGGCGCATGATGTTGAGCGCGTCGAGACCCGGATAGAGTGTCACGAACATTGCCGGGATGATGGCGAAATACTTCGCCACGTCGTTGGCGATCGAAAACGTCGTCAGCGAACCGCGGGTCATCAGCAACTGCTTGCCGATCTCGACGATCTCGATGAGCTTCGTCGGATCGCTGTCGAGATCGACCATGTTGCCGGCTTCGCGGGCAGCGACCGTGCCGGTATTCATGGCGACACCGACATCGGCCTGTGCGAGCGCCGGGGCATCGTTGGTGCCGTCGCCGCACATGGCGACCAGCTTGCCCTTGGCCTGTTCGTCACGGATGAGCTGCAGCTTGTTCTCGGGCGTCGCCTGGGCGAGAAAGTCGTCGACGCCGGCTTCGGCGGCGATCGCGGCCGCCGTCATCGGATTGTCGCCGGTGATCATCACGGTGCGGATACCCATCTTGCGCAGTTCCGCAAAACGCTCGCGGATGCCGCCCTTAACGATGTCCTTCAGGTGGATGATGCCGAGCAGGCGACCGTCCTTGGCGACGGCAAGCGGTGTGCCGCCAGACTTGGCGATCTCATCGGCGAAGGCCTGACCTTCCTTCGCCGCCATCTCCGCGGTCCTGCCGCCGGCAACCGCATTGGCCTGCAGATAATTCAGGACGGAATCGACCGCCCCCTTGCGGATGGAAGACCCTTCCAGGTCGACACCGCTCATGCGGCTCTGCGCCGTGAACGGCACGAAACTCGCCCTGAGCTCCTTCATGTCGCGGGCGCGGATGCCGTATTTCTCCTTGGCGAGCACGGTAATCGAGCGACCTTCCGGCGTCTCGTCGGCAAGCGAAGCAAGCTGGGCTGCGTCTGCCAGTTCTGCGGCCGTGACACCCGTGACAGGGCGGAAATCCGTTGCCTGGCGGTTACCGAGCGTGATCGTGCCGGTCTTGTCCAGAAGCAGCGTATCGACGTCACCGGCGGCTTCCACCGCGCGGCCGGACATGGCGAGCACGTTGAAGCGGACGAGACGGTCCATGCCGGCGATGCCGATGGCTGACAAAAGCGCACCGATCGTGGTCGGGATCAGCGTCACGAAAAGAGCAACGAGAACGACGATCGGGATCGCGCCGCCTGCGTAGCTCGCAAAGGCCGGGATGGTGGCGGTGGCCATGACAAAGATCAGCGTCATTGCGGCGAGCAGGATGTTGAGCGCGATCTCGTTCGGTGTCTTCTGGCGCTCAGCGCCTTCGACGAGCGCGATCATGCGGTCGATGAAGGTGGAGCCGGCAGCCGCCGTGATGCGCACCTTGATCCAGTCGGACAGAACCTGCGTGCCGCCTGTAACGGCCGAGCGGTCGCCGCCGGATTCGCGGATGACAGGAGCTGATTCACCGGTGATCGCCGCCTCGTTGACCGAAGCGATGCCTTCGATGATTTCGCCGTCGGACGGGATGATGTCGCCGGCCTCGACCAGAACGATGTCGTTCACCTTCAGCGAGGTGCCGGCAACCTCCTTCCACTCACGCTCTTCGGCGGATGTCAGAAGCTTGGCCTGAGTTTCTGTGCGGGTCTTGCGCAGACTGTCCGCCTGCGCCTTGCCGCGCCCTTCCGCCACTGCTTCCGCGAAATTGGCGAACAGGACCGTGAACCAGAGCCAGAGGATGATCTGAAATGAAAAGCCGAGGCCTTCGGCCCCGGTCGCCAGATCCTTGACGAACAGGATGGTGGTGAGCGCCGAAACGACGGCAACCACGAACATGACTGGGTTCTTGGCCAGTGTCCTTGGATTGAGTTTGGTGAATGCGCCGCCGATCGCAGGCACGAGTATGCGAGCATCGAACATGCTCGCGCTTTTGAGTTCGGTCATGGGATGTCCCATTGAAGTTGGGGATGTGAAGAGGTCAGACGGTCGGCGAAAGATGCGTAATCAGCATGGTGATCACCGTTGCCGCGCCGAGCAGCACACACATCCCGAGGATGATGGTCGAGCCTCGGCACAGGCTGCGCGCATGGGGATGCGGCGGCAGATGTCGACGGCAGAATTGAAGGAAGCTCTGCATGGCGGCACCTAGAAACGCTCGGGCCGCCAAAGCGCGTAGGCGAGATAGACGGTGATGAAGGCCGTCACGATCCCGCTCAGGATATAATCGAATGCCATGATGCACACCTTTGGATAGCGTCGCCGATATCAAGGATCGGCAGGCATTATGTGCACCTCTCGGCCATAGGAATTCGAGATGAGGCTGCAGAGGAAGAAATAGGAATCCTATAAAGATTCGGATGCCGGGCCGCCCGCTTGAGCGATGATGCTTTCCAAGGGAACTGAAGTGACGGATATCCCGCCACTAGGATCGGCAGGCAGCGCCTTCACGGTCGGTGTCCGTTTCGCTCCAGTCTTGATTTCCGGCAGCGTCAAGCCGGCGCCAGCGGCGCGCCGCATTCGGCACGATCGGGCTCAGGACCCGCGGCATGTGGCTTTCCTCCGGAATGGCGAACAGCCCTAGGCGAGCACTCCAGCGACCGAAAAAGGCGGAGGCCGTGATCATCGTGAAGGGGATGGCGACACATAGACCGCCGACGAACGGCAGTGCCCAGACGGCAGCAGTCAGCCCACCCTCACGATAGATGATTGCGGCAAGCGTCAATCCGATAACGGTCTGCAGGCCCATAGCCTTGACGGCCGAGCCGAGCGAAACGCCCAGCCGGTCGCGGTTCTGACCGCTCCAGGTCACCGAGCGACCGAAAAGCAGACCGAACAGGAAGACCGAGATGTAAACGGCAATGATCGGCGCCATCAGCATCGATGCAATGAGTTCCATGAACGCCGAAGCGCCGAAACGCAGCACTCCGCCATAACGGCGGATCGCGCCGCGGGTCAGGATCACGTCGACAACGCCAGCGATCTTCGGCGAAATCGACAGCAGGAAAATCGAGATGAACAGCCAGAAGCCGAGCTGGGCTTCCGCCGGAGTGAAACCTGACGTCATTCCCTTCCAGATCGCCGCAAATGTCATTGCGATCCATGCCGGCGGCGCCACATACATCAGGATCGCCTGCAGCACCTGAAAACGGCTGACCGGTTTCAGACCCGGTTCGAACAGGAAACGCCAGTATTGCATGTTGCCTTGGCACCATCTGAGATCCCGCCCGGCGAAATCCGGCAGTGTCGGCGGATTGGCCTCGAAACTGCGGCTTTCGATCGGCAGCACGCGCACCTCGTAGCCGCCGCGCCGCATGAAGGCAGCCTCGAGCTGATCGTGGCTGAGGATATGGCCACCAAGCGGTGGCGAACCAGGCAGGACAGGGAGACGACAGTGGTCGAGGAATGCGCCGGTTCGGATCAGCGCATTGTGACCCCAGTAAGGGCCGCAATCTGCCGTCCACCACGCGGAGCCCATGGTGAAGGAGCGCATTCCATGCCGCATGCCGAACTGGAACATGCGCGCGAAGCCACTCTCCGCCGGCATGCCGACCACGAGCGTCTGCAATATGCCGATTTTCGGATATCGCTCCATGGCCGCAACAAGCCTGATGATGACATCACCTGCCATGACGCTGTCGGAATCGAGCGGCAGGAAGAAATCGTAATCCTGCCCGTATCGCTGCAGGAAATCCTGGATATTGCCGGCCTTGAACCCGGTATTGACGGCCCGGCGCCGATAGAGCGGCCGGTGGCCGCCAGCGCTCTCGATCACCGCGGCGAGCCGCTCGAAGGCAGCTTCCTCGGCGTGACCGATCCGCGTATCGGTGGTGTCGCTCAGCACGAAGATATGGAAATGGCCTTCGAGACCGGTTGATCTGAGGCTGCTCCACATGGCCTCCAGCCGAGCAAATATCGGAACCGGATCCTCGTTGCGCAAGAACACGGTCAAGGCAGTGCGTGAATTCAAGGCGGCGGGACAGGTATCCCTGCCCTGGCGGTAGAAAGGATAGACGCTGCGGGACGGATCACCAAATCCATGGATCAGGAAAAGACCAATCAACGCATTCCAAAAGCCGAGGACCGTCCAGGGAGTGGCCAGAAGAAAGCCCGCCAGCATGATAGTTTCCGGCCCCCAGACCGTTGATGGCGACAGGGCGCGGTAGACGAGCAGACCAAGTACAAGGATGGTCGTAAAGTTGAGCACCAGCACCAGCCGGCGCCGCCAGGCAATGGACAATCCGGCATATTCGAGCACCGGATTCTGACCTAAATCACGCGAGCCCTCCGGAAGATCCCGATAGGTCATGTCGCTGTGATTGGTATGCAGATCCATTGCGGACAGGTCTTTCGATGAAAGGTCGATGACCACGAACTAGGAAACGAACGCGGACTGACAACCTCTATCAGAGACACTGCTGCCTGCAAGTCGAGCACGATTGGGTGAACGGACTCGCAGCAGATATCCGGCAAAGGTACAAACGCCTGAATTTACTACGAATATCTTGGATTGCGCCGCGAAAATTGCCAAACGAAGCGCACCGACGTGAGGCGCTCCGAGGTCAGCGCTTACGAGAGGCCCCAGAAGAAAAGCGTGGCAGCGGCTGCGACGAGCAGGATGGCGCCAAATAGCAACTGAAGCCGGAAAGATCGCGCATAAAGTTCACCGCGACGCGCCTTGAACTTGCTGGCTGCGAGAAGTCTGTTGGCTGCGGCGATGTCGCCGTTTTCTGCCAACCGGACAATGTCATTAGCCAATACCGAACTATCCATCATGCACCTTCTTCGCGATAAGGGCGCTTTTCGCATATCAATCTGACAATCATTTGAAGGCATCTCGTGTCGCTGGATGATCAGCCGAGAACGCTGCTGTTCGGCATTGTGGCGCCCGGAAGCCATGTCTGTGGGGCATGCGGACGTTTGCTGTCGTGCATCAGGGGAATGCAGACGACGACCACGACCAGTGCAGCGACATAGATCATTCCGAAACTTGTTCTCCACGCTCCCACGATACGCTTACTCCTGCTGCGACCATTGGAACGATGCGCGGCGAAGCTGACAGTCACCTGAACGGCAGCGTCTTTATGACATTCAGGTGACTGTCAGGATCGGATGCGATTCCGCCGGCAATTGAAACTGCCGGGAGCTTCCTCCTTGTCCACCGAAAGCCTTTCAAATTACGCCCGCCGACCGACCAGGCCATTTGCCCGGCCGCGGATCGGCAGCGTCACGCTCGCCCTGATCGGGGCGCTTTATCTGATCGCCTTTACCAACCGCACGTTCTTCACGCGCGCCTATTCCTATTTCGACAATCACCTCACGCTGGCGGCCTTTTCCCTAGGGCTGGCATGCTTGTTTGCAGCTTTCACGATCACGATTTCGGTGAAGTACGTGCTGAAGCCGGTCCTCGTCCTGCTGATAGTGAGTGCCGCTGCCGGATCCTGGTTCCTGGACCGTTTCGGAACGATCATCGACGTCGACATGATCCGCAATGCGGTCCAGACGACATCGTCGGAGGCAGGTCATCTGATCACCCCGGCGTTTCTGGTGCACATGTCGATCTTCGGGCTCCTGCCGGCTCTTCTCGTCTGCTGGGTAAGGGTTGAGCATCGTCCCTTCTTCGCAAAGGTCGGATGGAACCTCGCCGCAATCGTTCCCCTGCTGCTTCTGGCGCTTGCCTGCGGTGTCAGCAGTGCGCGCAGCATCGCCTCCGTTACGCGGCTGCACCGCGACCTGATGCTGACGCTCAATCCTTTCGTTCCCGTCGGAAGCGCCCTGCTCTTCGCCTTCGCAAGCGAGGCCGACAAGAACATCGTGGCGCAGCCTCTCGGAACGGATGCCCACGTTGCCGGTCCCATGGCCTCAGGCAAGCCGCGCGTTCTCGTGATCGTAACCGGCGAGACGGCCAGGGCGGAGAACTTCTCCCTCGGAGGCTATTCCCGCGAAACCAACCCGCAGCTCGCCAAGCAGGACATCGCCTACTTTTCCGACACGTCGAGCTGCGGTACGGCAACGGCAGTGTCGGTGCCCTGCATGTTCTCCAACCTGACCCGCCGCGGCTATTCGCACCGCGCGGGCCTGGCAAACGAAAACCTGCTCGATGTTCTTGGTCATGCCGGCGTTACGACGGAATGGTGGGACAACAACACCGGCAGCAAGGGCGTCGCGAACCGCACTACTTACCGCTCATTCTCCACCGCCAACGATCCGCGCTATTGCACGGATAACGAATGTCTCGATGACGCCATGGTGGCCGATCTCGATGGCTGGCTGTCGAAGGTAAAGGGCGACAGCGTGTTGGTATTGCATCAGCTCGGCAGCCACGGCCCGACCTATTATCTCCGCTACCCGCAGGCTTTTGCCCGCTTCACGCCGGAATGCCGTACGGGGGAATTGGGCAGCTGCAGCCACGAGGAAGTGGTCAATGCCTATGACAACACCATTCTCTATACCGACCACATCCTTGCTTCCGTCATCGACAAGCTGAAAGCCCATCAGGACAAGGTCGCGCCGGCGATGATCTACATGTCGGACCACGGTGAATCACTCGGTGAGCACGGCCTTTACCTGCATGGCGCGCCGTACATCGTGGCTCCGTCGCAGCAGACCCATATTCCCTTCGTCTTGTGGCAGGGATCGGAAATCAAGGCCTCGATCGACCCGGACTGCCTGTCGAAACGCACCGAGGAAGCCGCCTCGCACGATGACCTTTTCCATACGACGCTCGGAATGATGGCCGTGCAGACCTCGGTTTATAAACCAGAGCTCGACGTGCTCGGATCCTGCCGGAAGCCCACTGGAGCAAGCTCATGACCTTTCCCGATTGTGCCGCTGTCGGGCAGGTCATAGGACCGGTCGCATTTGAAGCTGATGGGCCGCCGCCCATACCTCCCATCAGCAAGGTGACCGGCAGCCGGCACCTGCTGGCGGCGCTCGGCTATTCGCTGGGCGGCGCCGGCAGGTTGCTGCGCGAGACTGCATTTCGCCATGAGCTCATGGCCTGCGTTGCGATCCTCATCGCCTTCGCAGTCGTCGGTGCCGAGTTTGGCGAGTATGTGATGATGGCAATTCTGCTGCTTGGTCTTGCCGCCACCGAAGCCCTCAACACCGCCATAGAGGAGATCATCGACCGCATATCGCCGGAATGGTCGAGCACCGGAATGCACGCCAAGAACCTCGGTTCCTTCGCCGTCTTTTGCATGCTTGCGGCAAGCGGCCTCATGGCCGCTTACGTGATTTTCTCGCGCCTGCTGTTGTCGTGAGCGAGGAAGTCGCCTCATGCCCTCTCGAATTCGCTCGCGATCCTCTGCTAAACATCGGATACAAGGCGATATCGCGATGGAATGGAGCAGACGGTTTGAGGGTTCTTCTGGTCGAGGACGACGCGACGCTCGGGGAAGCCGTGCGCGACCATGTGGTGAGCACGGACAATGCCGTCGACTGGATGAAGACGATCGATACCGCCTCCAGCGCCCTTTCCACGACTGCTTACGGCCTCATCCTGCTCGACCTGCGCCTGCCTGACGGCAGCGGCATAGCGCTTCTGAAGGATATTCGCGCCAGGGGAATTACGACGCCGGTGATCATCCTGACCGCGCATGACCAGATCTCCGACCGCATCGAAGGATTGAACAGCGGAGCTGACGACTATCTCGTCAAGCCGTTCAATCTTGGCGAGCTGACGGCGCGCATGCTGGCGGTTACCCGTCGCTACAGCGGCCGCCCGGTCTCGCTCGTGCGTATCGGCGATCTTGATATAGATGCCGCCGACCGGCGCGTGGTTTCGGCCGGAAACCCCATCGCATTGTCCGGCCGTGAATGGGCGGTGCTTGATGCACTGGCTGCGCGACCGGGCGCCGTCGTCTCCAAGTCGCAGATAGAGGAAGCACTCTACGCCTTCGGCTCCGAGATCGAGAGCAACACGGTCGAGGTCTATGTCAGTCGGCTGCGCAAGAAGCTCGGCCGGGATCATATCGCCACGCTGCGCGGTGTCGGTTACCGCTTGGGACGAGAGCAATGATACCGTTTCGCCGATCGGCTCCTTCGATGACGCGCCAGCTCATCTTCTCGATCACCGCCATGATGGCGCTGCTCTGGCTGCTGGCAGTCGGGCTCGGCACCGTTGTGATGAACGACGAACTCAACGAGACTTTTGACGGCGCCCTGCAGGATACGGCGGAAAGGCTCGTACCGCTGATCGTCGGCGAGTTCGAACATTACGGGCCTCAGGAAGCCTTGCCGCGTCTGCAGACGTCGCGTGCCAGCGGCTACCGCGAATATCTGATCTATCAGGTCCGTGATTCCTCCGGCCGTTTGCTGATCAGATCCCACGATGCTCCGGACAAGCCATTCGAGACCCCCCTGAAACGTGGCTTCTGGAAAGACAGCAAGTACCAATATTTCACCGCATTCGACGCCCCTACCGGCATTTACGTCCAGGTAGCGGACAAGTTCCGAAATCGTGACGAGGCCGTGCGGGAAGGTGCCGTGGCGCTTTTCGTACCCCTCGCGCTGCTGATCCCGGTCAGCGGCATAGCGATCTGGCTCCTGGTTCGACGTACCGTCCAGCCGATCGGGGACCTGCGCCGCGATATCGAAAGCAAGGACGGCGGCAACATGGAGCCGATCGACGCGACGGCGCTGCCGCGTGAACTGCAGCCGATCGCCCTCTCGGTCAACCTTCTGATGACACGCCTGCGCACGGCGCTGGATGCCGAACGGGAATTCACCTCCAACAGCGCCCACGAGTTGCGCACGCCGATCGCAGGCGCACTTGCCCAGACACAGATGCTCATTGCCGAACTCGGCAACGATGCCAATCGCCAGCGTGCCGGCCAGATCGAAACGTCTCTGAGACGCCTCAGCCACCTCGCCGAAAAGCTGCTTCAGCTGTCCCGTGCCGAAGCCGGCATCGGCATGGCCGACAGACAGACGGAACTGACCGGCGTTGTCGACATGGTCGTGACGGATTTCCAGCGGAGCATCGCCGCACCGGACCGACTGATATTGCATCGGAACGCCGGCACTCGTCTGGCAGGCCCCTACAGCGAAGATGCATTCGCCATCGTGCTGCGCAATCTGATCGAGAACGCGCTCGTTCACGGCGATCCCCGCAAAAATCCGGTCGAGGTATTCGTGGAGGACGGCGGCATGGTGCGGATCGTCAACGGCTCGCCGATCTTGACCGAGAGCGAACTCATCGCGATCCGCAAACGCTTCAGCCGGGGAAAGACGGAAGCTGCCGGCTCCGGTCTCGGCCTGTCGATCGTGGATCGCCTGCTCGGCCAGATGAATGCGAGGCTGGTTCTCCTGTCACCGGCAACCGGCCGTGACAACGGGTTCGAGGCGAGAATACATTTCCCGAATCTCTCTTCCTGATGGCTATGCGATCGGCTTGATGATCCTCACCGGCGAATTGCCTCCATTGCTCCAGAATGGCACTGCCTTCCGATGAAAGTTTCCCCAGGTCATTCGCTCACCGTCAACCTTCCCGCCACCGCGACGGCTGCCGCCGTCCAGTTCTCCGTTGCTGCTGGCCAGTGCCTGGTGGTGATGGGCCCATCGGGCGTGGGCAAGACGACGATGCTGCGCAAGCTCGCCGATCTCGATCCTCATGAGGGTTCGGTTCTGCTCGGGGATCAGCCTCAGCAGGGAATGCCGGGACCGCACTGGCGCAGGCAGGTCACCTATGTGTCATCGGATGCCGGCTGGTGGGCACCGAGAGTGCGCGACCATTTCGATCCGGACAGTGATCCCGCCGGGGTGATGGCGCGCCTCGGCCTTTCGCCGGACAAATTCGACAGCCCGCCGCAGAATCTCTCCAGCGGGGAACGCCAGAGAATGGCGCTGATCAGAGCCCTGGTCCGAACTCCGCGATTTCTTCTTCTCGACGAGCCGACATCCGCGCTCGACGAGGAGACGACCCGCCTCGTCGAAGCCGCCCTTGAGGAAACAAAAAACAGGGGCTGCGGCCTCGTATTGGTAACCCACGATGCCGCCCAGGGCGAACGGCTGGCTGATCAGAAACTGGTATTGAGGCGTGCGCAGTGATGATATCGCTTGGCCTGATCGAACTGTCGCTCGCCGTTGCCCTGACACTGATCAGCGCGGGCTTGTCGGTGCTGCTGTCGCTCGGCTTTCACAAGACGCTTGTCTGGTCCGCGATCAGGATGATCGTCCAGCTGATGCTGGTCGGCCTGCTTCTGCGCTTCATCTTTTCCCAGAGCTCGGCATGGATCACGCTGCTTGTCTTTGCAGCCATGCTGCTTGCGGCAAGTTATGAGACCGGCGCCCGATTGCCGCGTCGTCTGAGCGGTTATTTCCAGTTTCTGGTCAGCGGCACGGCGATTACGATTTCCACCGGCTTCGTCTCGGCCTTCGCGCTTCTGACCGTGCTTGGCGCGGAGAACTGGCTCGAACCTGCCCATGCGATACCGATCGCCGGCATCATCCTCGGAACTGCGATGAATTCCGCCAGCATCGCGCTCAACGCCCTTTTCGCCAATATCGGATCCGAGCGCAACGCGATCGAAGCGCAGCTCGCCCTCGGCGCGACACGCTGGCAGGCCCTCGGCCCATTGATGCGTCGCGCTATTCAGGCCGGCCTGCTGCCCGTTACCAACCAGATGGTCGGTGCTGGCATCATCACCATGCCGGGGATCATGAGCGGCCAGATACTGGCAGGCCAGGATCCGCTGGAGGCCGGAAAATACCAGATATTCCTGATGCTTCTTCTGGCCTCCAGCGGTGTCGTCAGCACCGTTATCGCGGTCTATGCCGCAGTCAGGCGGGTCACCGACGACCGTCACCGGCTGCGGCTCGATCACCTTCTGAGCCGATAGAAGCGTTGGTCCGAACCTCTCCCTGGGTGACCCCTCCATCCAGTTCGAGCGCCGATACGGACAGGTTGCGCCCACGGGCCTTGGCTTCAAGCAGGGCCTTGTCGGCAAGGATGAGCAATGCGGGGCCGGAATACGAACGCGCTTTCGCGGCAACCCCGAGCGATGCGGTGATGGAACCGAGGATCCGGCCCCGATAGGCGAGAGGCGCCTCCATGACAGCGCTACGGATCTTCTCGGCAAGCGCCACCGCTGCCTCTTCGTCGAGGCCTGGGGCCAGAACCGCGAATTCCTCGCCGCCGAACCGGTAGGCCTTTCCCCTGTCTCCGACGGTGTCGGTGATGATCTGCGCCACATAGCGCATCACTTCGTCGCCGGCATCGTGACCAAATTCGTCGTTGAAGCGCTTGAAGTGATCGATGTCGATCATCAGGCAGGCGAGTGCCTCGCCATCCGTACTGCGGCTTTGACGCGCGAGAGCGTCGTCCAGCGAACGGCGGTTCAGCAACCCTGTCAGCGCGTCACGAACCGCAAGATGGGTAAGACGGTCGCGGAGCTGCAGGTTTGCGACCGCAAGACCTATGTTCTCGGCAATCAGCTCAAGATACAGGCGCGAAGCCTCCGCCAACGTGCCGTCCGCGTCATCCCGCTCCTCGAAATAGAGAAGACCGATCATGTCGCCTTGGGCCGTCAGCGGCACGCAGAAGCCGGTGACATCCAGCCCCTGCAGGTGCTGACAGGAAATGTCGTTTTGCGCGGGATCGCTGACGTGAGGTCGTCCACGACGGATCGCCCAGCAGGCCGACGCCGGAAAGGAGGTCTCCGCGTGATGCGGTTGCAGCCATGAACCGAAGCTCGAGAGAGCGGTACGGCTTTCGTTCATGACGAAAAGCTGTCCGGCAAGTTGCGGAAAGATCTGTGGCGCGAAAAGCGAAACCACCTCCGCCAGCTCCAGTTGGGTCTGGCAGGCCTGCAGGCGGTGCATCATCTGCAGGATGAGGTCCTTGATCATCTGGTCGCGGCGGCGTTCGGCATCCAGCCTGTCCCTCTCCAGCCCGTTCTGCCGGAAGATATGGATCGCCTCGGTCATCTCGCCGATCTCGTCCTGCCGGCGATCTAGCGGCACTTCGACGGCATAATCCTGCCGCGCGAGACGGCTCACGATGCCGGTCATCTGGATGAGGGGAATGGCGACGCGTCGCCGCAGCACGAAATACAGAACCGCAAGAAACAGAAATGCCGTCAGGCCAAGCATGACCCGGGCAACGAGGCTCCAGGCATCGGCACGCTCGCGCGCCTCCTGCAGCAGGTCACCGGCGCGCGTCGTGGCGAGCGCCCGAAAGCGCGTCACGGTTTCGAGAAGCGAGGCCTGCAGGCGCTCATGCTCCGAGCCGAACAAGGTGCGGCTCGCATTGTCGCGATCACCGCGTTGATAGGCAGCGATCGCAGTTTCTTCCAGACTATCGAGAGCGTCGGCGTATCGTTCCATGTCGACGATCGCCTCCGCTTCCGCTGCAGGCAGATCCTGATCGCGAATTCCCGAGATGGCGGCCTCGAGGCGCCGTTCCTCGCCTTCCCTCCCCTGGAATGCGCGCAGATGCCGCTCTTCGCCGCTGACGACATAAAGCCGCACCTCATCGCTACGCTCTTCGGCGCCAAGCGCAAGCTCGTCACCGAGATCGTCCAGCACCCGGTGCTGCTCAACCGCCTGCCGCTCCCGTTCCGCACTGTTTGCGGACAGGATGAATGCCGTCCCCGACAATGCCGTCAAGACAACGGTGGCACCATAGGCGAAATTGGTGATGACACTGATCCGCATCACACAACATTAGCAATTCGGAATTTAAATAGCATTAAAATGTAATTGAACCGATGGCCGTATAAATCGGCTAGCGAAGCCCAGAGGGCTTAAAATGTATGATCAGCGATTGAATGATATGGCGGAGAGGGTGGGATTCGAACCCACGGTGCCCTCGCAGGCACGCCGCATTTCGAGTGCGGTGCTTTCGACCACTCAGCCACCTCTCCGCTTTGCTGGTCGGCGCATGTGTTGCGCGGGCTGTCTCATAGCGGCGAAAAATCGGGCTGGCAAGGGGCGAAATACAAGTCTTCATATCCTTTCGTCTTGACAGTTTTTTGTCGCTCGCGTAAGCCCGCGTGCGTTCAGGTTGTGGAAAGCTGTCCATACCTGACAGATCGCGGGAGCTTATCGGATTTCCACGCGGTTTCACCGGCAGATCCGTTTCAGAAGATTTCTCTTCTCCAAACCCCTGCTAGAGCCCGACTGACAAAAAGACGGCCCTTCCTTCCAGGAAGAGAGCCGGAACGAACATGAAAGGATATAAAATGTTCGCAGTCATCAAGACCGGCGGTAAGCAGTACCGCGTGGCCGCCAACGACGTGCTGACCATCGAAAAGCTGGAAGCCGAAGCTGGTGCAGTTGTAGAATTCAACGAAGTCCTGGTTGTCGGCGTAGGCGCCGATGCCAAGATCGGCGCTCCCTTCGTTTCGGGCGCAACGGTCAAGGCCGAAGTTGTCGAGCATAACCGTGGCAAGAAGGTTCTCTCCTTCAAGAAGCGTCGTCGCCAGAATTCCAAGCGTATTCGCGGCCATCGCCAGCATCACACGGTTGTCCGCATCACCGACATTCTCGGCTAATCAGGTTTCGAAGGTAAAGGAGAACACCAATGGCACATAAAAAAGCTGGCGGCTCGTCGCGTAACGGTCGCGATTCTCAGTCCAAGCGCCTTGGCGTGAAGAAGTTCGGTGGCGAAGTCGTCATTCCGGGCAACATTATCGTGCGCCAGCGCGGTACGCAGTGGCATCCGGGCGCCAATGTCGGCCTCGGCAAGGACCACACCATTTTTGCACTTACCGCCGGCAACGTGAATTACCGTACGAAGGCTAACGGCCGCGTATACGTGTCCGTTATGCCGAAAGCGGAAGCCGCAGAATAAAGCCGGCAAGCGTTATGCAACCGGCGTCTCATCGACCCGGTTGAACGTTCAAGGTTCAGTCAAAGAAAAGGGAAGATGGGGCGCTACTCCATCTTCCCTTTTTCTTTACCCCTAGAGGAGACTGAACCATGCAAGTCGAATTGTTGAGGGCGAGCCAATCCCGGCCGCCGGAAGAACGGCCGCGGCCGGATCGGTCACAGGACCGGTCGAGAAGCGAGTGCCCCGTCTTACTGTCGCAGAGATTGGTTCTGCGCACGCCCCACGAAGAAGACATCGACGCACTTGCCCATCTCGCCAACAATGCGAATATCGCGACCATGGTGTCGCGCATGCCGCATCCCTACACGGCGAAAGACGCAGCCGATTTCGTGCGACGCACGAATGCTGGCGAGATTGGCAAATGCGTCTATGCCATTACCCGAGGAAACGACGGCGCCTTCCTGGGCTGCTGCGCGCTCGAGCCGCAGAAGGACGGGCATACGCTCGAGATCGGCTATTGGCTCGGCGAGCCTTATTGGAATAGGGGCTATGGTACGGAGGCGGCACACGCCCTGATCGACATGGCGTTTCGAACCCGCAGCGAGATCGACCAGATCGACGCCCGTTGCCGGGTCGCCAACATCCCGTCGAAGCGGGTCATCCAGAAATGCGGCTTCCAGTTCCAGGGAACGGGCATGATCGATTGCCTGGCGGAGGGAGCAATGGTGCCGGTCGAGTGGTTCCGCCTCGACCGCAAGACATGGATATCATTGAGAAGCTGGGGGGAGCTGAGATGAATGCCGCTGTTGTAGAAAGAACTGTCGAACGTCGACTGACGCCCGGGCCCTGCCCGGTCATCCAGTCGGAGAGGCTCACGTTGCGGCCGCACCGGCTTGCCGATGCGGATGCGATTGCAAGCTCGCTCGCCGATTTCAAGGTAAGCCGAATGCTTGCATGTGTCCCCCAGCCCTACGACCGTCAGGATGCGCTCGACTGGCTGATACGCCAGACTTCCGGCCTGCTGCCGGACTGGAACCTTGCGATAACCACTGGCGACGACGTCCATATCGGCGTGGTTGGCATGGAGTTGCAGCGTGATGGCTGGCATCTGGGTTACTGGCTGAACCGGTATTACTGGGACCGCGGCTATATGACCGAAGCGACCGGCGCGGTACTGGAACGGTTCTTCCGGCGGATGCCGGAGGTAACGGTTTACTCCGGCGCCTTCGCCGACAACCTCGCGTCACTCAACATCCAGCGGAAGCTCGGCTTTCGTATCGTCGATGCGGGCGAGGTTTTCTCGCTGGCGCGCAACCGGATGGCGCCGCATATCGATACGGAGCTGTCGCCCGAGAATTTCCGGCGCCCGTAGCAGGAAGCGGAATGACAAGCAGCCCGGCGGGTAAATCCCGCCGGGCCATATTTACAATTCCGCCCGGTTTTCGGGTCCCCCCGGATTTCCAGCTTGGTGATAGTCTTTGACCTCCAGCCCAAGCAACGGTATCGAAACCTGAAATGCCCGCGAGAAACGCGGAGCAGAGATGAACAAGAACGAGACTGAACACGATGAAATTTCTCGACGAGGCAAAAGTCTATATCCGCTCCGGCGACGGTGGTGCGGGCGCGGTCTCGTTCCGGCGAGAAAAATTCGTCGAGTTCGGCGGACCGGACGGTGGTGACGGCGGGCGCGGCGGAGATGTCTGGGTGGAAGCCGTGAATGGGCTCAACACCCTGATCGACTTTCGCTTCCAGCAGCATTTCAAGGGAAGCATCGGCATCCATGGCATGGGCCGCAACCGGACCGGTGCCAATGGCGACAGCGTAACGCTCAAGGTGCCTGTCGGCACCCAGATCTTCGAGGAAGACAACGAGACGCTGATCGTCGACATGGTCAAGGAAGGCCAAAAGTTCAGGCTTGCCAAGGGCGGCAATGGCGGCTTCGGCAATACCCATTTCAAGTCTCCGACCAACCAGGCACCGAACTGGGCAAACCCAGGCCTGGAGGGCGAGGAGAAGACAATCTGGCTGCGGCTGAAGCTGATCGCTGACGCTGGCCTTGTCGGCCTGCCGAATGCCGGCAAGTCGACCTTCCTGGCATCGGTCACGCGCGCGCGGCCGAAGATCGCCAACTATCCATTCACCACCCTTCACCCCAATCTCGGTGTCGCAGCGATCGACGGGCGTGAATTCGTGCTGGCCGATATTCCCGGCCTGATCGAAGGCGCCCATGAGGGCATCGGCCTCGGCGACCGTTTCCTCGGCCATGTCGAGCGCACCCGTGTTCTGCTGCATCTCGTCTCCTCGATGGAGGAGAAGGTCGGTCAGTCCTACAAGACGGTGAAGGCCGAGCTCGAAGCCTATGGCGGTGGCCTGACCGACAAGCAGGAAATCGTCGCGCTGTCGCAGATCGATATCCTCGACGAGAAGGAACTAAAGAAGAAGGCCAAGGAACTGGAAAAGGCCTGCGGCCAGACGCCATTCCTGATTTCGGCCGCGACAGGCAAGGGCATGACGGACGTGCAGCGCGCGTTGCGCGATGTCATCGTCGAAGCCAGCGAAGGCGAAGATACGGCCCTGCCCGATCGCTCGGTTCCCCAGCAGGACTTCGATCAGGACGACGAAGATGACCGGTATTGAGACCAGCGCTCGCAAACCGCTTGCAAGCTACCGCCGCGTCGTCATCAAGATCGGCTCGGCGCTGCTGGTCGATCGCAAGACGGGCTTGAAGTCGGCGTGGCTCGATTCCGTCTGCAGTGATATCGCGGCATTGAAGGCCGCGGGCGTCGACATTCTCGTCGTGTCCTCGGGCGCGATCGCGCTGGGGCGCACGGTGCTGGATCTGCCCGCCGGCGCGCTGAAGCTAGAGGAAAGCCAGGCGGCTGCCGCCGTCGGCCAGATCGCGCTTGCCCGTGCGTGGTCGGAAAGCCTGTCGCGGGATGGCATCGTCGCGGGACAGATCCTGCTGACGCTCGGCGATACCGAGGAGCGCCGCCGCTATCTCAATGCCCGCGCCACGATCAACCAGCTGCTGAAGATCGGCGCCGTGCCGATCATCAACGAAAACGACACGGTTGCCACATCGGAAATCCGTTATGGTGACAACGACAGGCTCGCGGCGCGCGTTGCCACCATGACGGGCGCGGACCTGCTTGTGCTTCTGTCGGATATCGACGGTCTCTACACCGCGCCTCCGCATCTCGATCCGGAAGCAAAATTCCTTGCAGCGATCCCGGCCATCACGCCGGAAATCGAAGCCATGGCCGGCGGCGCCGCATCCGAGCTGTCGCGCGGCGGCATGCGCACCAAGATCGATGCCGGCAAGATCGCCACCGGCGCCGGCTGTGCGATGATCATCGCATCGGGCAAGACGGATCATCCCATGCAGGCGATCGAGCAGGGAACGCGTTCCTCCTGGTTTGCGCCGTCGGGGACACCGGTCACCGCGCGAAAGACCTGGATTGCCGGACAGCTGCAGCCGGCGGGCGAACTCTTTGTCGATGAAGGTGCCGAAAAGGCGCTGGGCTCCGGCAAGAGCCTGTTGCCTGCCGGGGTACGCCGCATCGAAGGTAATTTCCATCGCGGCGACACGGTCGCAATCATCGGGATCGGCGGCCGGGAAATCGCCCGCGGGCTCGCAAGCTACGACGCCGAGGAAGCACGCCAGATCACCGGCCGCAAGTCGGCCGAGATCGAGGCGATCCTGGGTTATGCCGGTCGCGCCGCAATGATCCATCGCGATGATCTCGTGATGACGGCTGCCGTTCGGCGCAGGACGAGCAGCAAGGAGGATATTGCCCATGCTGGATAAGGTTTCCGCGACAGATGTCGAGGCTATGATGGCCGAGATCGGCCTCAATGCGAGGGATGCTGCTCGCAGACTGGCGATTGCCTCGACGGATTCCAAGGACCGCGCGCTTCGCGGCATGGCGGATGTCATTCTGGCCGCCAAGGACAAGATTCTGGCCGCCAATGCCGAGGACTTGAAACAGGTCGAAGGCAAGGGCCTCCTCCCATCCTTCATCGATCGTCTGACGCTTGATGAAAAAAGCATCGCTGGAATAGCGCAGGCCCTTCGTGAGATCGCCGATTTCAAGGACCCCGTCGGCGAAGTGATCGCGGCCTGGGACCGGCCGAACGGGCTTAAGATCGAGCGCGTCCGCACACCTCTCGGCGTCATCGGCGTGATCTATGAAAGCCGTCCCAATGTGACCGCCGATGCGGGTGCCCTGTGCCTCAAGGCCGGCAATGCCGTGATCCTGCGGGGCGGCTCGGATTCTGCGCATTCATCGCAGGCAATCCATGAATGCCTTGTCGCGGGACTGAAGTCTGCAGGCCTTCCGGAACATGCAATTCAGATCGTACCGACGACGGATCGCGCAGCCGTCGGCGCGATGCTCTCCGGCCTGAACGGCACGATCGACGTCATCGTGCCCCGTGGCGGCAAAAGCCTCGTTGCCCGCGTTCAGAACGAGGCGCGCGTGCCGGTGTTTGCCCATCTCGAAGGTCTCTGCCACATCTATGTCGATGCGTCGGCCGATCTCGACATGGCGAAGAGGATCGTCGTCAATGCCAAGATGCGCCGAACAGGCGTCTGCGGTGCGGCTGAAACACTGCTCGTGGACAAGGCAGTTGCCGATACGCATCTCGTTCCGCTTCTCACGGCCCTGACCGAGGCCGGTTGCGCCATACGCGGCTCCGCCGAGGTGTTGCAGGCCTCGCTTGCGGCAACCGCGGCGACCGAGGAGGACTGGCGGACGGAATATCTGGATGCCGTGATCTCGGTGACTGTCGTTGACGGCATCGACGGCGCCATCCACCATATAAACACTTACTCGTCGAACCATACGGAAGCAGTCATCGCCGAAGATCCGGGCGTCGTCGCGCGCTTCTTCAACGAGATCGATTCCGCCATCCTGCTGCACAATGCGTCCACCCAGTTTGCCGATGGCGGCGAGTTCGGCATGGGCGGCGAGATCGGCATCTCGACCGGCAAGATGCATGCCCGCGGACCGGTCGGCGTCGAGCAGCTCACCTCTTTCAAATACCGCGTGCACGGCACCGGTCAGATACGTCCTTAAGGCGCCGGTTCGACGTGGAGGAGCAAAAGGTCGACCGCCGTTATCTGACGATGCCGCATGTAGAGCGCGGCATGGCGATCGGCCTGTTCGGCGGCTCCTTCAATCCGCCCCATGAGGGCCACCTGCTTGTTGCGGAGATCGCGCTTCGTCGCCTGGGTCTTGATCAGCTCTGGTGGATGGTGACACCCGGCAATCCGCTGAAAAGCCGCTCGGAGCTTGCCTCGCTCGACGACCGGATTGCCATGAGCAACAGGCTCATTCACGATCCGCGCATCAAGGTGACGGCTTTCGAGAAAACGCTCGGCGGATCCTACACAGCGGACACGCTCGGCTTCGTGAAGGCAAAAAACCCGCAGGCACATTTCGTCTGGGTCATGGGCGCCGACAGCTTGAAGACATTTCACAACTGGCAGAAGTGGCGGGAGATAGCCTCCACATTCCCGATTGCCGTCATAGACCGGCCCGGATCGACGCTCTCGTTTCTCTCTTCCAAGATGGCGCGCACCTTCGACTACGCCCGGATCGACGAGGACGATGCCGGCAGTCTCTGGAAGCGTCCGGCGCCCGCATGGACCTTCATCCACGGCCCGCGCTCAACGTTGAGCTCAACCGCAATCCGGGCAACGAACGGTCGAAAGCCCGGCTGAAAACTCAATATGACATGCAGACGAAGAATGCGCGCATTACGATCACCTTATATGGTTCTCACTTGAAAGATTAACCGTTCGGTGCCACCTTCGAGTAAGCGGCCGAGTCTGTCGGATTCGCTGAACGTGCATGTTGCTGTTACTTGGACGAAAGGAAAAACCCTGACAACAGTACACGCCAAGGGAAAGATGGCCTCCATCCTCCCGCAGAGTTCTGAACGTGGCGCCGATGCCGCTGCCCGAGCTCTCGAACTGATCCTCGCAAGCCTCGAGGACTCAAAAGCAGAAGACATCGTCACAATCGATATTGCCGGGAAGTCTGCGCTGGGCGACTACATGGTCGTGGTCACCGGGCGATCGAACCGCCATGTCGTGGCGATCTGCGAACATCTCGTTACCGACCTCAAGGACGAAGGCCTCGGATCGCCCCGTGTCGAAGGACAGGAAAGCGGCGACTGGGTGCTCATCGATACCGGTGATGTCATCGTCCATGTGTTCCGTCCGGAAATCCGCGAGTTCTACAACATCGAAAAGATGTGGGCGGCGCCGGATATCGACGAGGGACCGCTTCTGCATTGAGCGGTTTGGGCTTGGCCTGAACCGTCGCAAGCCGCTAAAGCAACGCCGGCACGTCGTGCTGGCGGCGCAGGAGGCCGCTGTGTGAATTTGAACGGATCAGGACATGCGTATCACCTTTTTTGCCGTGGGACGGCTCAAGGCCGGACCGGAGAAGGATCTTGCGTCCCGTTACCTCGACAGGTTTGCCAAGGCAGGCCCGGCCATCGGGCTGGAACTGGCCAAGCTCGTCGAGATACAGGAGAGCCGCGCGTCAAATCCGGAAACGCGCAAGCGCGAAGAAGCAGCCGCCCTTGAAAAGGCGTTGCCCGAGGGCGCGGCGCTGATCCTGCTGGACGAGCGCGGCAAGTCTCTGGATAGCCAGGCATTTTCGGATGCGATCGGCCGTTACCGCGACAACGGCAAGCGGGACATGATGCTGGCGATCGGCGGCGCCGACGGCCTCGATCCCGATCTGCGCGCCCGCGCCGATCTGGTCGTCAATCTCGGCATCATGACATGGCCGCATCAACTGGTCCGCATCCTCATCGCAGAACAGCTTTATCGCGCCGTGACCATACTTTCCGGCCACCCCTATCACCGCGTTTAACCTTTCGTTGAGGCTCAAACACGATGTTGTTTGTGGCGCCGCGGAGCAAATCACCTTAGGCTTTGCGCAAATCAATCGGAGCGGAAATGGGCGAACCCGGGAAAGGATCTGGTAAGATAGCACCAGGTTTGGCCAGCGCTTTGGCCATGACCGTGCTTCTCGCGTCCGCCCCATCCGGCCTCTATGCGCAGGAGCCGCCTGCCGAGCTTCGCACGTCGCTCAACGAAGGCGGCCCCAATGCCGGGCATAACACGCCAGCCGATCCCACCAGTGAACTGCAGCTGAAGCGAGACGAGACACGCAAGGAGCTCGAAACGCTCGGCAGGACGATGAGGCTTTCGGCCGACAAGCTTACCGAGATCGAGCAGAGCATAGCGCAGACCAGCAAGGACAGCGCCGATATTCGCCAAGCCCTGATTGAATCCGCTGCAAAGCGGAAGGAGCTGGAGAAGAAGATCCTCGACGGCGGAAAGAAGATCGCCTCCCTCGGCGTGCAGGAGGATGGCATTCGCAAGTCCCTGCGCAGCAGGCGCGGTGTCCTGGCCGAAGTGCTGGCCGCCCTGGAGCGGATGGGCCGCAACCCGCCGCCGGCACTTCTGGTCAAGCCGGAGGATGCGCTGGCTTCCGTTCGAAGCGCCATTCTCCTTGGCGCCGTGGTACCGGGGATGCGGGCGGAAGCCGAGCGCCTCGTCGGCGATCTCAAGGCCTTGAGTGACACGCGGAATGCCGCCGCCCAGGAAAAGCAGACGGTAACCGACGCCGTTGCCGCAAGCCTGGAAGAAGACAAGCGCATGGACTTGCTTCTGGCCGAGAACGAAAAATTGAACACGCGAAACACGGCGGAGCTGGAGGCTGAAAGACGCCGCTCGGAAGAGCTTGCCAGCCGTGCGAACTCGCTGGATGGCCTCGTTAACTCGCTGGAGAACGAGATTGCCTCTGTTCGCGACGCCATCGACCGGGCACGCGCGGAGGAGGAAAGGCAGCGGCAGCTTTCCGAAGCGGATCGCGACAAGGCGAGGCAGCTGGCCGAGAGTGGTGTGCCCGACAAAAACCGCATTGCGCCAGCATATGCGTTTTCCAGTCTCAAGCAGAAGCTTGACTTTCCAGTCGCCGGCGATGTCGTGCGTTGGTTTGGCGATCCTGACGGGACGGGGCATACGGCGAGAGGCATGACAATCGCATCCAACGCCGGCGCGATCGTGACCGCACCGGCAGACGGTTTGGTCGTTTTTGCCGGATCTTTCCGCAGCTATGGCCAGACAATCATTCTCAATGCCGGGGATGGCTATTACGTCGTCCTCACCGGAATGGAGGAGGTGAATGTCCGCCAGGGACGCTTTGTCTTCGGCGGTGAACCGATCGCCATGATGGGTGAGAAAAGAGTGGCAAGTGCAACCGCGTTGGCGCTGGAAACTGATCGCCCAACGCTTTACATTGAATTCAGAAACGACGGCACACCTGTTGATTCCAGACCATGGTGGACCGCGAAGGAAACTGGAAGGGCACGAAATGATTCGTAGGGCTTCTCTTGTTATCGTCGGCGCGCTCATGGGTGCGACGGCAATGAGTGTGATCTATTCGGCAGGGGTTCCGGCCCAGGCGGCTGGACCATCCACCTACAAGGAACTCTCCATTTTCGGAGACGTCTTCGAACGTGTGCGCGCACAATATGTGACGCCGCCCGATGAAGAGAAGTTGGTCGAGAACGCCATCAACGGCATGCTGACCTCGCTCGATCCGCATTCCAGCTTCATGAATGCCAAGGATGCCGACGACATGCGGACGCAGACCCGCGGCGAATTCGGCGGTCTCGGCATCGAAGTGACGATGGAGAACGAACTCGTCAAGGTTATCGCACCGATCGACGATACCCCCGCCTCGAAGGCTGGAATTCTGGCAGGCGACTTCATTTCCGAGATCGATGGCCAGGCCGTCCGCGGCCTCAAGCTTGAGGAAGCCGTCGAGAAGATGCGCGGCGCCATCAACACGCCGATCAAGCTGACCGTCATTCGTCAGGGCGCCGACAAGCCGCTGGAGATTACGGTCGTGCGTGACATTGTTGCCGTCCGCGCCGTCAAGTCGCGCGTCGAGGGCGGCGATGTCGGTTACGTACGCGTCATCTCCTTTACCGAGAAGACCTATGACGACCTGGAGAAGGCGATCAAGAAGATCAAGGCAGACGTCCCAGCCGACAAGTTGAAGGGCTATGTCCTCGACCTGCGTCTGAACCCAGGCGGCCTTCTTGATCAGGCTATCAACGTGTCGGACGCTTTCCTTGAGCGTGGCGAAGTGGTTTCGACCCGTGGCCGCAATGCCGATGAGACCCGGCGCTTCAATGCAGGCCCGGGTGACCTGACCGACGGCAAGCCGGTGGTCGTGCTCGTCAATGGCGGCTCCGCTTCCGCATCGGAGATCGTTGCCGGTGCCTTGCAGGATCTGAAGCGCGCAACGGTGGTCGGAACCCGGTCCTTCGGCAAGGGCTCGGTACAGACGATCATCCCGCTTGGCGATGCAGGCGCACTTCGCCTCACCACCGCGCTCTACTACACGCCATCCGGCAAATCGATCCAGGGAACGGGTATCAACCCGGACATCAAGGTCGAACAGCCGCTGCCGCCTGAACTTCAGGGCAAGCTGCAGGCCGAAGGCGAATCGAGCCTCAAGGGTCACATCCAAGGCGCAGCTGAAACCGACGAAGGTTCCGGCTCTGCAGCCTATGTGCCGCCGGAAACAAAGGACGATATCCAGCTGAACTACGCGCTGGATCTTCTCCACGGCACGAAGACCGACCCTTCGTTCCCGGCCAATCCGGAAAAGGCAGCTGCTGCCGTCAAGAACTAAGCGCATGAGCGAGGGAGCACTATCCGAAGCGCCCTCGCTCAGACACTAACTGGACAGCACGGAAATTTGCGTGGGTACTGATCTCCATGCCCCTTTGGGACAGGCACGCCCGCCAAAGCGGAAGCCCTCGCACAGACGATTATCGGCAACCCTGATCGGGGTTGCTGTTGTCTTTGTGGTTATCGGTATTTCGGTCTATTTTTCCGGTCAGGACGATGGGCTGAAGCAAGCATCACCCGCGCACCCTCCATCCCCACCGCCTGAAACCGCCGCCGCCGATAGCCCGGCGCGGCAGCCCTCGTCGCCCGAACGCTCGAATTCCGGTGCGAACATCGAACGAACTCCGACGGCAGATGGCGGCTACGTTACGAAATATACGCCTCGCGATCGTGAAGGCCCTCTTGTCATTGATGCTCAGCGTGTCGGTCAGGATCCGCGAATAGCAGGCCAGCCCAATCCGGATCTCCTGGAAGAGACGAGCGCCGGAAAGCTTCCGATTATTGCTCCTGACGGGCTTCGCTCGATGGACCAGTATGCACGGCCATGGTCCGGCGCGCGGGGAACCCGCATTGCTATCGTCGTGGGCGGCCTCGGGCTCAGCCAGACCGGCAGCCAGAAGGCTGTGCAGCAGCTGCCTGCGGGTGTGACGCTCGCATTTGCCGCCAGTGGCAATAGCCTTCAGCGCTGGATGCAGGAAGCACGCCGCAAGGGGCACGAGATCCTGCTCCAGGTACCGCTGGAGCCTTTTGATTATCCGGCCAATGATCCGGGACCTGGCACACTTCTCACGGGCAGTTCCGCAAAGGAGAATCTGTCACGCCTGCATGACGCGATGGCCCAGCTTACGAATTATACGGGCGTCATGAATTACCAGGGTGGCCGCTATCTTTCCGACGAGAAGGCACTCCGGCCAGTCCTACAGGATCTGGCCAATCGCGGCCTGCTGTTCCTCGATGATGGCACATCGCCCCTGTCCAAGACCGGAACGGTATCCGATACCACGAACCTTCCCCATGCCTTTGCGGACGTCGTTCTTGACGCGCAATTGCAGACCCAGGCCATATTGCGAAAGCTCGATGATCTCGAGCGCATCGCGGATCGCCAGGGCACGGCGATCGGCGTGGCCTCGGCTTTCGACGAGAGTATCGAGGCGATAAGACAATGGAGCGAGGAAGCGACGCAGCGCGGTATCGAGATCGTCGGCGTCTCGGCAGTCGTGCGCGACAAGGGCCAGCCATGAAAGGAATGCGGAAGTGAGCAAGCAGAAGAAGCCGGTGAGGGCCGAGGATCTCCCCTATCGCCCGTGCGTGGGGATCATGGTTCTCAATCGCGACGGATTGGTATGGGCCGGAAGGCGTATCGCGGAAGGAAACAGTGAATACGATGGCTCGCCTCAGCTCTGGCAGATGCCGCAGGGCGGCATAGACAAGGGCGAGGACCCGCTTCCCGCCGCCTATAGGGAGCTTTACGAGGAGACCGGCATGAAAACGGTGAGTCTGCTGGCTCAATCCCGTGACTGGATCAACTACGATCTTCCGGAACACCTGATCGGCATCGGACTGAAGGGAAAATACCGCGGCCAGACCCAGCGCTGGTTTGCCTTCCGCTTCGAGGGAGACGTGAGTGAGATCGCCATCAACCCGCCACCCGGCGGTCACGAGCCCGAATTCGATGCCTGGGAATGGAAGCCCATGGCCGAACTGCCGCAGCTGATCGTTCCGTTCAAACGCGGCGTATACGACCAGGTCGTGGAGGAGTTCGCGCATCTTGCCCAGGCAGCTGCCTGATCAAGCGCAACCCCTTGTCGAAAATAAAAAGACCCGGTTTTTGCGGCCGGGTCTTTTCGTTGGTTATTCAGCAGCGTCCGCAGATTCGGCGTTGAGCTGGCCGTAGCGCTCCTCGCCGATCTTCGCCAGAAGATCGAGCTGGGTCTCGAGGAAGTCGATATGGCCTTCTTCGTCCTTCAGCAGCTCTTCAAAAAGCTTCATGGACACGTAATCGCCGGCCTCGTGACAGAGATCACGGGAGGCTTTGTAGGCCGTACGGGCGTCGTATTCGCCGGCAAGATCGGCTTCCAGCACTTCCTTGACATTCTGTCCGATGCGCAGAGGCGCAACGGTCTGGAGGTTCGGATGACCTTCGAGGAAGATGATGCGGTCGATCAGGCGATCGGCATGCTGCATTTCTTCGATTGACTCGGCACGCTCCTTCTTGGCAAGCTTGGTGAAACCCCAGTCGCTAAGAAGACGATAGTGCAGCCAATATTGGTTTACGGCTCCCAGTTCGAGGAACAGTGCCTCGTTAAGCCGCTCGATGACCCTTTTGTCGCCTTTCAATGTCCGCTCTCCTGTTGTCCTCATGGAACTGTCTTAAGCGGGACATATATACAACGACTTCGTCCTCCGTCGAGTGACGGCGGTCATGATATTCTTCCGTCGTGCGGATGATCAGATCCACGATGTTCGGGAAACAGCCGCAACAGCGGCCTCGCTTGCTCATCGCGTGATAGACCTTCGCGGGAACGATGAGCTGCCAACAGTCCTCGTCGAGAAGCTGGACGATGACGTCCCTGATTTCTTTATCAGTGATGTAATTGCAGCTGCAGACGAGCATTCCCGGTAGACCTGTCAAAACATGACGATTGCTATCTCCTTTTTTGGGAAAGAAGACCTAATATGTCAAGAAAAATTCAGCCGAGGGCGATCACGGAACGCTGAGTGCAAGACCTCAAGAACACCATGCCTTGGGCCATGCGCTCGGATCGATGGCCTTATACAATTGAATATTCGAAAGAATCGGCCTTGCCGCATCTTTGCCGGCCTTGGCTAGTGAAAATTTCGGCCTTTCGGCATCACATGCCCTGGATCGGCGCCTTGAATGTTGCCTGAGCCTCCCTCTGTTTCATGAAGGCTTGCCTGTTCCTGAATTCGCGGATGTGGCTTTGGCCTCCAGGAACCGCCCCCCGATTTGAGCGCCTCGTCGGACCTTGGTGATCCGAACCGCCTGGCTTCCCGCTGCAGCAGCCCCAGCATCGAGGTCATGTCCTCGATATGCTCGACGACCGTATGAATGACACCGTTCTGGCTCTGCAGTCGGCCTCGGATCTTCACCAGACGGGCGCCCATCACGACAGGACGATATTTTTCGAAGATCTTTGGCCAGACGATTGCATTGGCAACACCCGTTTCGTCTTCCAGGGTCATGAAGATCACACCCTTTGCCGAGCCGGGTCGCTGCCTGACCAGTACCACACCGCCGATCGTTACCCTTTGGCCATTGCGGACATTCAGGAGATCGACACTGCGGGTGATGCCCATGGACCGGAATTCCTCCCGCAGGAAGGAAACGGGATGGGCTTTGAGCGAAAGCGAAAGATGGCGATAGTCCTCGATCACCTCTTCGCCCGGCAGCATCAAAGGCAGTTGCAGTTCCGGTTCCGGCCTGAGATCCTTGGGCCCCGCCAGCTCGAACAACGGTGCCACTTGGGATGCGCTCTTCGCTTCAAGTCCCCGCACAGCCCAGAGAGCCTGGCGGCGCCCGAGCTGGATCGAACCGAAGCCATCGGCATCGGCGAGGCGTTCCAGGCTGGATCTGTCGAGGCGGGACCTTGACCACAGATCATGAACGCTCCGATAGCCCTCTTCCCGGTTGGCGATAAGTTTCTCGGTCATCTCCTTCCGGTTCAGACCCTTCACCTGTCGAAATCCCAACCTTATACCGTAGCGGGTCCTGATGACATTGCGCATGCTCTCATGCCGCCGATCGACCGCTGTCCGATCGCATGCGATCTCCTCCAGGCTGCAGTCCCATTGCGACCGGTTGATATCGACGGGAAGCACGGTCACGCCATGTTCGCGCGCATCGCGGATGAGCTGCGCCGGGGCATAGAAGCCCATGGGCTGGGAATTCAAGAGAGCGGCACAGAAGACGTCGGGATAGTAGGTCTTGATCCAGGAGGAGGCAAACACAAGCAGGGCGAACGAAGCTGCATGGCTTTCCGGAAAGCCGTATTCGGCAAAGCCCTCGATCTGGCTGAAGCATTGTCTGGCAAATTCTTCCGAATAGTCGTTCTTGCGCATCCCCGCGATGAAATCGCGTTCGAACTCCTTCACGCGGCCGGACCGTTTGAAGGTTGCCATCGACCGGCGCAGGCGGTCGGCTTTCTCTGGAGCAAATCCGGCAGCGGTGATCGCAATCTGCATCGCCTGTTCCTGGAACAGCGGTACACCGAGAGTTCGCTCCAAGACCTTTTCCAGTTCAGGCCTTTCATAGGGGATTTTCTGACCCGCGTTTTTCATCTCCCGGCGCTTGAGATAGGGATGCACCATATTGCCCTGGATCGGACCGGGCCGCACGATCGCCACCTCGATGACGAGGTCATAGAATTTTCGGGGACGCAGCCGCGGCAGCATGCTCATCTGCGCCCGGCTTTCGATCTGGAAGACGCCAATCGTGTCGGCCCGGCAGATCATGTCATAGACATTGGAATCCCCGTTCTTCTCCTGCAGCGACGGCAACGTTTCTTCCCGCCCATAGTGAAGTCTCAAAAGCTCAAAGGCTCTCTTGAGGCAGGTCAGCATACCCAATGCCAGGACGTCGATCTTCAACAGCTTCAGCGTGTCGAGATCATCCTTGTCCCATTCGATCATGTAGCGGCCGGGCATAGCCGTCTTCATGATCGGCACCACCTCGTCGAGCCGGTCTCGGGTAATCAGGAAACCGCCAACATGCTGGGTCAGATGCCGGGGAAAGCCCATCAGCTCCTTCGCATGAGCAATCACTCTTTTCGTCATGGCATCGCCAATGTCGAGACCAGCCACCTTGGCATCCCGTTCCGAAAGTCCATCCTCCGACCAGCCCCAGACAGTGCTCGACAATGCCGCCTGCACATCTTCGGACATGCCGAAGGCCTTGGCGACCTCGCGGCCCGCCATGCGGGTTCGATAACTTGTCACGGCCGCCGTCAGCCCGGCATGGCGATAGCCATAATGCTGATAGATGTACTGAATGACCTCTTCGCGCCGCTCATGCTCGAAATCGACATCGATATCCGGCGGCTCGTTCCGCTCGGTGGAAATGAAGCGTTCGAAGAGAAGAGGGGTGAATGTCGGATCGACTTCCGTGATTCCGAGGCAATAGCAGACCGTCGAATTGGCGGCAGATCCACGCCCCTGGCACAAAACCTTCAACACTTCCCGTGCATGCCAGACGATGTGGCGAACAGTCAGGAAATAGGGCTCGTATTCCATCTCCTCGATCAGATCGAGTTCGTAACGGATTTGCTCTTCAACCTTTGAAGGGATTTTATCAGAATAGCGCCTCCGCGCTCCCTCCCATGTCAGTCGCTCAAGGGTCTCCGATACCGTCTCACCCTGCACGCTCTCATCCGGATAATTGTGCTCAAGCTCCCGAAGAGAGAATGTCAGCCTGGCAAAGAACCGCTTCGTATTGTCGATGGCATCCGGATAGGCATGAAAGAGGCGGGCCATTTCCGCGGCATGCTTCAAATACCTGTCTCCATTCGGGGCGAACCGGAAACCCGCCTCCTGAACGGTCACGTGGTTTTTGATAGCCGTGACGAGATCCGCCAGGGAGCGGCGATAAGGGAGGCTGAATAACGGCAGGTTCGTCGCGATCAGCGGTATGCGATTTTTCCGGGCTATCTGTGCGAAAACGGCAAAGACGAAGGCATCACGCCCGTCATACGTCGGCGACAAGGCAAGATGGACAGATTTGCGGAACCTTTCCCGGTAAAGGCCAAGACGCTCCGCAAGGTTTCCCAGATAGGCCGCATCGTCCGCCCGCGAAAAATCGGGAACGACGGCCAACATCATGTCATGGCACCATTCCAGAAGATCCCATTCCTCCAGAATGCACGACCCTTTTTCCGTTCTCAGATTTCCACGGCTCAGCAGCCGGCAGAGATTGGCCCAGCCCTTGCGGTTTTGCGGATAGACCAGGACATCCGGCGTACCGTCGGAAAACACCAGGCGTGCACCGGGATGAAACCGGCAGGGCCTGATTGCATCCTCCTCGTTGTCCTTCTTCCCGTTTTCCCTCTGCCGCGCAAAAACCTCTTCCATCTCGTGCACCTGGTTATAGGCGCGCACCACACCGGCGACGGAATTGCGATCGGCAATACCGAGACCTGAAAGGCCCAGCACACTGGCAGACAAGACCATCTCTTCCGGTCGAGCAGCGCCTTCAAGAAATGAGAAATTTGTCTTGGCGCCGATCTCGTAGAATTCGGGATCGTCCATCATGCGAAGAACCCGTGCATGCGCCATGTCGTAGGCTTGCCGGCGTTATGGCGACCGAGCCGGAAGATCCAGAAAAGCCGCCCCGTATCGCTTTCGAGACGGAAATAGTCGCGCTCCTCGACATTGTCGTCATCGAGCCACCATTCCGGAGAAATTCGCTCCGGTCCCTCCGCGCGAATGACATCATGCACGACATGCCGCCAGCGAAACCGCTGCGGTGGGCCGTCCGGAATGGTCGCTGCAAATGACTCCATCCGCTCTGGACGACGCAGCAGCCTGAGGGGGCGGTCGGAGCGTGGCGTGAAGGAATATTCCGTCTCGCCGCCTTTGGCTTGCTGCTTTTCGCCCTTAGCCGAGATTGCAGGTGTCAGCATTTCGGCACGCTCGGGAATATGGCTCTGACGCAGCCGGTAGACCTGCAGGCAATCCGAACCCAGCCGGGCTGAGACTTTATCGATGAAGTCCGAAAGCGATGTCTCCTTTGCGCCTTGGCCGTCGAAATCATTCTGCAGCACATCGAACGTGTCATGCTGCAGCACGTTGAGACGAAGCAGTTCGAAACCGAAACCGGCATCGAGCTCATCATGGACGGCATTGAGCCTCTCGGCGAAAAGCCCGGCGATCCGCCTGGGATCCCGCAAGGGCCGTGAAGTGCCTGCCGCGAGGCGAAAAACCCGGCCGTCGACACGAAAAAGAACCAGTTCGAAAACCCGGCCACCCAAGCCTCGCGCTTCCAGACTGAGCTTGAGCGAAGAGGCAATATCACCGGCCATGCTCAGAATATGCTCTTCCGCCTGGATCGGTTCGGCAAGCTGCCGCTCCGCGGAAAGTGCCGCCACCGGTCGGCGCGGCGAGATGGCTTCCTCATTCATGCCGAGCGCCTGGTCGAGCCGCAGAAGCAGCTGGGCACCGAAACGCCGGGCAAGCGGCGCCCGCGGCATGGCGAGAAGATCTGCGATCCGCTTCAGGCCGAGCTTGTTAAGGGACGCAATCATTCCCTCGTCGAGACGCAGCGCCTGGACCGGCAGAACTCCGAGCACGTCCGCCATCTCTTCCCCGGCGATCACGCCGCCGGAGCCGAACCGGCCCACCGCCCAGGACAGCCCTGGAGAAGAGGAAATCGCGCCGCGCACGTCAAAGCCCATCTGGCCAAGCCGTGCCAGGATGTTACGAAGCATGACCTCCTCCCCGCCAAAGAGATGGGCACAGCCGGTGATATCGAGGAAAAGCCCGTCCTTTCCATCCAGCGCCACGAGAGGCGTATAGCGGTCGCACCAGTCGGCAACGGCTTCCAAAAGCGCATGGTCCGCCTTTTCGTCTTCGTCGAAAACGTCGATGGAGGGAAACATCGCCCGCGCCTCCGCAAGCCCCTGACCGCGTTTGAGGCCACAGGATTTCGCCTTTTCATCCGGTGCGGTCAGCCGCAAGGCATTGTCGCGCCGCCCCGCACACAGGATCGGCGGATGATCAGGACGCCCTTTCGAACGCCACGACAGCCCCCAGAGCCTGCGGGCGATCCTGTCGGTCGGCAGATGCGGAAAGCTGAGTGCCAGGATGCGCTGGCCTCTGCCAGGAAAGGGCAGATGGACCTGGCTCTGCGGCGAGGTGAAATTGACGGTCATGGGGGTTCCACTCCAGAAGAAAGGAGAGAGGAGCCGGATTTCGGCTCTTCTCCAGGGTAAGCTGGAAGACGGGATGACCGATGCTGCCGCCAAGCATCGTGCCATCGGGAAGGCGCCGTCTCAGAGCCGGCGCCGGTTTGACGAGCAGGCGGAAGGAAGCGCTGCTGGCTTCCTCCTCTCCCGCGTGCCGCAACAGCAGAAGCGGCCGTCCCGCCGCTTTTGCGCGAAGATTGAGCCTGCGACTTTCCGTCAGGCCGAAGGCTTTGGGATTGCCGTGAATTTCAAGGATGGTTGCGGCGAAAGCCCCGCTTGTCAGCGCCGCCTCCGCCAGCCAGAGCGCATCATCGAGCTTGCGCGGCGATGCATGGAAAACTGCCGTAGGATCGACGCCGAACCGGGCTATGCCCGAGACATACGGCACACCGGATTCGCAGGCGAGAAGACTGTCCGCGATCCAGAGTACAGGTCCGCTCTCACGAGCTTCCACAGACGAGGCAAGCGACAGGGCAAAGCCCGTTGCTGCCCCGGCATCATACATGGATAGCGACCGCACTTCGGTGATGGCATCCAGTATGAGGCCACCTTCCAATGCCTCATCGAACACCGGGATGCCGAATGGCAGGCGTGCCCGTTGATCCTGTGTCCCCCGAGCGGCCAAATCCGCCTGCCCGGCCGCAACCGCTGCAGGCAGAGCCTTGCCTTCCATTTTGGCGATCTGTTCGCGCAGGGTAAAAATCGCGTCCTGCGCCGTGGCGTTACCGGCCATGGCGTCAGCTCCATCTCTATATGTTCACTTTATGTTCTTATAGATTCCAGAGGCCGCCAAAAGAGTCAATCAGCGTTGGACAGGAATCTTTTCCTCATTTGCTATAGCAATGATTCTTATCTCGAAAAAAACCGCCAGCGGTCTTATATGTTACCCATATAAGGGAGAAGCTATGGCTCGCATTGACCAAACAGACGACTGGCGCGATCGCCACGCGCCGACACTGAGCGCGTTTGAATCGCTGGCGATCGACGCTTACGGTCATCTTCCGCAGGAATTCAGGGCGCTCACCGCCAATCTCACCATCGAGATTGAGGATTTTCCGGATGATGACGTGTTTGAAGACATGGCCCTGGAGACGCCGTTCGACCTGCTCGGCCTGTTCGAAGGCCGCGGCATTTCGGAACGTTTCACCGTAGAGACGGGCGAACTGCCGAACCGGATCCGGCTCTATCGCCGGCCGATCCTGGATTATTGGGCCGAAAACGAGGAAACACTGGGTGACATCATCACCCATGTGCTGATCCATGAAATCGGCCACCATTTCGGTCTGAGCGACGACGACATGGAACGCATCGAGGCCAGCGCCGAGAACGCGGCTCAGCGCTGACCCTTCAGCGTCTTACTGTTCGCCGAGCTTCATGTCGGGATGGTATTCCTTGCCTTCGACGGTCTTCGTGACGGCCTGGCCGCAATGCAATTGCCCGGTCGTCGCATTGAACGAATAGGCCGGCGCGCCATGAAGCTCCCAACCCTTGTTCAGGGCAGCCGTGACCCTGTGGCAGAAGGCGGAGTCATCCGGACCGGTGATGAAGCGGTAGAGTTTCATGGGGCATTCTTTCTTTCTGCTATGAGTTTGGCTTGGGCCAGAAGCTTTTCCGCCTCGACCAGGTGAAGTCGCTCGACCATGTTTCCGTCAATGCTGATGACGTTGAGCCCTTTTGCCTCGGGCTTTTGGAATGCCGCAACAATTTCTTCTGCATCCGCAATGCTTTGAGGGTCGGGGCCGAAGTGCCGGTTTGCCGGCTCGATCTGCGAAGGATGTATCAGCATCTTGCCGGAAAATCCCATCGCGCGTCCCTGGGCGCATTCCGCATCGAAGCCGGGCTCGTCCCTGAAATCATTGAACACGCTGTCGATAACGTCGACGCCATGGGCTCGGCCGGCAAGCACCACCTGCATCAGCCACGGGACGAGATAGGCACGGCCTGGCTGCGGCAGCACGCCGGTTTCCTTGCGCAGGTCGTTCAGCCCCACAACGAAACAGCCCGGGCGCTTGGCGTCCGCAGCGATCGAAGCTGCGTTGAGGACGCCTTTCGGCGTCTCGATCATCGCCCATATGGCGATCGCATCTGCTCGATCGGACGCTGCGAGGATCTCCGAGACCTCGACAATGTCGGAGACGCTCTCAACCTTGGGAATGAGCACAGCGTCCGGTCCGACGGTCACGACCAGATCCAGGTCCTGCCGTCCGAAGCCGCTTGCCAGAGAATTGATGCGGATGATCCGTTCCTGCCGAGATGATCCGGCGGTCTCGAAAGCGCGAACGAGATTACTGCGGGCTTCCGCCTTTGCATCCGGCGCAACGGAATCTTCCAGATCATAGATTACCGCGTCGCAGTCCAAACCAGGCGCCTTTTCCAGTGCGCGCCTGTTGGCAGCAGGGACGCTGAGAAGAGAGCGACGAACTGTCGGGAGATGGTCTTTCAGGAATTCCATACACGTCTTCTGCCAATCTTTTGATGTCGGTTCAACAAATCCCGCAGGAAAACTCTTGCAAGCCGCAACCACTAGTCCCACATTTCCTGATGCAGAAAGGTTTGGACATGCAGAACATTCGATCCTTCTTCGTTATTATCACGGCAATCGCCGCCCTCGCCGCAGCAGCCCTGCTCACGGCCTCGCTGACTGTTGCCTTCATGGGAACGCTTGCCGTTCTCTCGCTTGGCAAGGCGCTTTCGAGCCGGCTGAAGCCCGTGCCTGTGCGCGCGAAAACCAAGCAGAACGACATGCGCGTCTGGAACGACGGCCGCGGCACGATCATCGACATGTAAGCTTCCGCCCGGATGGTTTGAAACTGCGGAAACGCCTTGAAGAACAGGGCGTACCGATTGGTACTGAAACGGACTTCAAATCTTCCGGAAAATGCTTTATGGCAGGCGCCAACAAGTCTTTCGTGGAGGCCTATCATGGACAAATTCGATAAGCTGACGGGTGTTGCGGCGCCCCTTCCGGTCGTCAATATCGACACGGATATGATCATCCCGAAGGATTACCTCAAGACGATCAAGCGCACCGGCCTCGGCAAAGGCCTGTTCGCGGAGGCCCGCTACAATGAGGACGGTTCGGAAAATCCCGACTTCGTTCTCAACAAGCCGGCCTATCGTGGCGCCAAGATCCTCGTTGCGGGTGACAATTTCGGCTGCGGTTCGTCGCGCGAGCATGCGCCATGGGCGCTTCTCGATTTCGGCATCCGCTGCGTCATCTCCACCAGCTTCGCCGACATCTTCTACAACAACTGTTTCAAGAACGGCATCCTGCCGATCGTGGTCAGCCCGGAAGACCTGGAAAAGCTGCTGGATGATGCCGAGCGCGGCGCAAACGCCATCCTGACGGTCGATCTGGAAGCCCAGGAAATCACCGGCCCTGATGGCGGGCGCCTGCATTTCGACATCGACGCCGGCCGCCGTCACATCCTTCTCGAAGGCCTGGACGATATCGCCTCGACATTGAAGAGCGACGGTGCGATCTCGACCTTCGAGACGAAGAACCGGACCGAACGTCCGTGGCTCTGAGGGCGAGGGAGCCCTCATGACCAATCACTTTTCTTTTGAAGCATGTTTTGCCGTGACGGCTATCATCGATACCGTCACGTCCTGACCCGTTCCAGCCTCGTCCTTCGGCAGGCTCGGACGAGGTTTTGCCAAGCGCTGAAAACCGCGCCGAAAAATGGTGAGCCTGTCGAACCCAGGGTGTTTACGACATGGCAAAGAACCTCTTCCTCCTTCCCGGCGACGGCATCGGCCCCGAGGCCATGGGCGAAGTCCGCAAGATCATCGCCTATATGAACGACGCCAAGGGCGCCGGCTTCACCCTCGATAAAGGCCTCGTCGGCGGCTGCGCCTATGATGCCCATGGTGCCGCGATCTCCGAGGAAGACATGGCCAAGGCCATGGCGGCCGATGCGGTTCTCTTCGGCGCCGTCGGCGGCCCGAAATGGGATGGCGTCGCCTACGAAGTCCGTCCCGAGGCGGGTCTCTTACGCCTGCGCAAGGATATGGAACTCTTCGCCAACCTGCGCCCGGCCATCTGCTATCCGGCACTTGCTTCCGCCTCGTCCCTGAAGCCGGAACTGGTCGACGGGCTCAACATCCTGATCATCCGCGAACTGACGGGTGGCGTCTATTTCGGCGAACCCAAGGAGATCATTGATCTCGGCAACGGCCAGAAGCGAGGCATCGACACGCAGGTCTACGACACCTACGAGATCGAGCGCATTGCCGGCGTCGCCTTCGAACTGGCGCGCACCCGCAAGAACGCCGTCTGCTCGATGGAAAAGCGCAACGTCATGAAGTCCGGCGTGCTGTGGAACCAGGTCGTCACCGAGGCCCACAAGCGCTCCTATTCGGACGTGAAGCTTGAGCACATGCTGGCCGATGCCGGCGGCATGCAGCTGGTGCGTGCGCCGAAACAGTTCGACGTCATCGTTACCGACAATCTGTTCGGCGACATGCTGTCCGACGTCGCCGCCATGCTGACCGGATCGCTCGGCATGCTGCCATCGGCCTCGCTCGGCGCACCGGACGGCAAGACCGGCAAGCGCAAGGCGCTCTACGAGCCCGTCCACGGTTCGGCACCGGATATCGCCGGCAAGGGCATCGCCAACCCGATCGCGATGATCGCTTCCTTCGCCATGTGCCTGCGTTACTCGTTCAACATGATCGAGGACGCCGACAATCTGGAGAAGGCGATCGCCAACGTTCTCGATCAGGGCATCCGCACCGGCGACATCATGGCCGAAGGCTGCCGCCAGGTCGGCACGTCCGAAATGGGCGACGCGATCCTGAAGGAATTCCAGACACTGTCTGCCTGAACCTGAAAATCGGGGCCTGCTCGAAAATGAGCAGGCCCTGTTTTTCGCCTGTCATCAAGCCGGACTATGGTCGCCTCGCAATCAGCCACGACGCGCCCGGGCTCCGACCGATGAAGAACACGATCAAGACCTTGCGCCGCCGCAGCGAACGCTGCCAAAAGTCGAATTTCTCGCTCTGCTGCATCTGGACCTGGGCCTTCATCACGATCAACCTGATCCTGATTGCCCTGTTCCTGCTGGATGGACCGGTCGCTTCCTACGCACAGAATCATGCCCAGATCCTGAAACCCATGGGCAGCACGATCACTGATTTCGGCAAGTCCGACTGGATCTTATTCGGCAGCCTGTTCATCTTCGCCGAGGCGCTGGTCGCCTACCGCCTTTCGCCGACTTTGAGGGGCCGCTTTCAGGCCGCCTTCGTCAGTCACATGGCGATCTACATATTCCTCTGCGTCAGCCTGTCCGGCATTCTGGCCAATGTATTGAAGCGGATCATCGGCCGCGCCCGCCCGAACATGTATGATCAGCTCGGCTTCCTGAGCTTCGACAATTTTGCCGGCAGCGCACGCTTTGAAAGTTTTCCTTCCGGCCATGCAACCACGGTCGGCGCGCTGATGATGGCCATGGCCCTGATCGCCCCGCCCTACAGGCTCGTCTTCCTCAGCATGGCCCTCTGGCTCGGATTTTCCCGCGTCATCGTCGGCGCGCATTACCCGAGCGACGTGATTGCCGGGCTTGCACTCGGTGCCTGGTTTTCGCTGGCGATGGCCATCGTCTTTGCCCGCCACAAGATTCTCTTCCAGCAGAAGCCCGATGGCCTGCCCGTCCTGCGCCATCCGCTTCCGGTCTCGCTGAGGCCGCGCAGCCCCACCTATCGCAAGCCCGACTATCGCTCCAGCTTCGCAAGCTATCGGCCGCGCTTCGCCAGAAGCTGAAAAAGCCCGGCACGAGACGTGCCGGGCTTTTTCATTCTTGTCGCGAATGCGTTGAAGCATCACTCCGCGTGGATGTCACGATCCTTGGTTTCCGGCAGGAAGAGTACACCGATCACAAGGCAGATCGCAGCGAACACGATCGGGTACCAGAGACCGTAGTAGATGTTGCCTGCAGCCGCGCTCATCGCGAAGGCCGTTGCCGGAAGAAGGCCGCCGAACCAGCCGTTACCGATATGGTAGGGCAGCGACATGCCGGTATAGCGGATGCGGGTCGGGAAGAGTTCGACCAGCAGGGCCGCGATCGGGCCGTAGACCATCGTCACGTAAAGCACGAGAACGAAGAGCACGGCGATCGTACCGACCCAATTTACTCGCGCCGGATCGGCCACCATAGCAAAGGTGCCGCCATTGGCGATGGTATAGACCGGCATATCGGTCACGCCAGCGGCTTCATCAGCCGTCAGCAGCTTCTGCGAGACGAGGTCGGCGGCCGGGACCGTTGCCTTGTCCCCCGCGCGGACGGCCGCGGCATCCAGCCCGAGTTCCGGATTGGCAGCAACGAAGGCATCGAGCTTGGAATCCGGCACCTTGGTTGCACCGCGGGTGAGCGGATAACCCGCATCGTGGAGCGCGACGTTGATGCCTTTTTCCAGAGCCGTCTGCTTCGCCTTGGCATCGGCACCGGCGGCAACCGCGTCATAGCTCGTCACCGTGTTATCGCCGATCTTCACGGTCGCCGGCTGGCCGGCGGGACCGGGTGCGACTTCATACGGCACGGAGTTCTTGGTCAGGAATGCCGTGGCGATGTCGCAGGAACTGGTGAACTTGGCGGTTCCGGTCGGGTTGAACTGGAATTTGCAGTCGGCCGGATCGGAAGTCACCGTCGCGCGGATCGAAGCCTGGGCCTCGGCGAGCGCCGGGTTTGCCATATGCGTCAGCGCCTTGAACAACGGCATATAGGTGACGGCCGCGATCAGCAGGCCCGCCATGATGATCGGCTTGCGGCCGATCTTGTCGGACAGCGCGCCGAAGACCACGAAGAAAGGTGTCGCAAGGAGAAGCGCGATCGCCACCATGATGTTGGCGGCCTGCAGATCGACCTTCAGAACGTTCTGCAGGAAGAACAGCGCATAGAACTGGCCGCCATACCAGACCACGGCCTGGCCCATCGTGGCGCCGAGCAACGCGATGATGGCGATCTTGGCGTTTCTCCAGGTACCGAAGGCTTCGGTCAGCGGAGCCTTCGACCCCTTCCCTTCCGCCTTCATCTTCTGGAACGCGGGCGACTCGTTCATCTTGAGGCGGATCCAGACGGAAACGCCGAGCAGAACGACCGAGACCAGGAAAGGAATGCGCCATCCCCAGGCTGCAAATGCCGCATTGCCCATGATCGACTGGACCGTGACGATGACCACGAGCGACAGGAACAAACCGAGCGTCGCCGTCGTCTGGATCCAGGAGGTGAAATACCCTCGCCTGCCGTTCGGCGCGTGTTCCGCGACATAGGTCGCAGCACCACCATATTCGCCACCAAGCGCGAGGCCCTGCAGCAGGCGAAGGATGATCAGGATGATCGGCGCAGCGATACCGATCGTCGCCGCTCCCGGCAGGATACCGACCAGGAAGGTCGAGAAGCCCATGATCAGGATGGTGACGAGAAACGTATATTTGCGGCCGACGAGGTCACCCAGGCGACCGAACACAAGAGCCCCGAATGGGCGCACCAGGAAGCCTGCGGCGAACGCCAGAAGAGTGAAGATATTGCGCGTCGCTTCGGGGTACTGCGTGAAGAACGTAGCCCCGATATAGGTGGCGAGCGATCCGTAAAGATAGAAGTCGTACCATTCGAACACGGTACCGAGGGAAGAAGCGAAGATGACCTTCTTTTCTTCCCGTGTCATGGGGCCGGCCTTTGTACCGGCCGCCGTTGCGACGTTTGCCATTGTCGTCCTCCCAACAAGGTGAAATCCACGGGGTCGCTACTTTGGCTTTTCCTCCTCCGCCAACGCAGCTTCCACGCGATTGTCGAAGATTGCCAGAATTCGAGACATCCGGTGAGCGATGCTTTGGGATTATGACTTTCGTCTAATGGCGAGCGCTGCTCGCGGGTCACCCAAGTTGCAGGCGCGACGCTTGACTCGTACGCAAAATCTTCTAAACACCTTGCCGAACGGGAACACCACCATGCACGCTGGCGAATACATCATCGCGTCATGCAGACTGTCGGCAGCTGATGCCGGACAGCGTGTAGGCTTTTCCGCTTTCTCCAAAACCATGGCCAAAACGACGACGAAAATTATCGTCTGACGTCTCTGGCCTCCGCTCTCTCCCCGGCAGGTCCGGGGACAAGGAACACCGCGCAACATGTCGCGGCTTCCCCCTCAACCACCCGAGGAGAGACAGAAAGAGAGCATAGACATGGGTTTCAAGATCGCAATCGCCGGCGCGACCGGCAATGTCGGCAGGGAAATGCTGAACATCCTGGCCGAGCGTGGTTTTCCGGCCAGCGAAGTCGTCGCACTGGCCTCCGCCCGTTCGCAGGGCACCGAAGTCTCCTTCGGCGACAAGACGCTCAAGGTTTCGAACCTCGAGAACTATGATTTCTCCGATACCGATATCTGCCTGATGTCTGCCGGCGGCGACGCTTCCAAGAAGTGGTCCCCGAGGATCGGCGCGCAGGGTTGCGTTGTCATCGACAACTCTTCGGCCTGGCGCTACGACCAGGAAGTTCCGTTGATCGTGCCGGAAGTAAATCCGGATGCCATCGCGGGCTTCTCCAAGAAGAACATCATCGCCAACCCGAATTGCTCGACTGCCCAGCTGGTCGTCGCCCTGAAGCCGCTGCATGATTTTGCAAAGATCAAGCGCGTCGTCGTCTCCACCTACCAGTCGGTCTCCGGTGCCGGCAAGGAAGGTATGGACGAGCTCTTCACCCAGACCCGCGCCGTCTTCGTTGCCGATCCGATTGAATCCAAGAAGTTCACCAAGCGCATCGCCTTCAACGTCATTCCGCACATCGACGTCTTCATGGAAGACGGCTACACGAAGGAAGAGTGGAAGGTCCTGGCAGAGACCAAGAAGATGCTGGATCCGAAGATCAAGGTAACCTGCACCGCCGTTCGCGTGCCGGTCTTCATCGGCCATTCGGAATCCGTCAACATCGAGTTCGAAAACGAGATCACCGCCGACCAGGCCCGCGATATCCTGCGCGAAGCCCCGGGCTGCCTCGTCATCGACAAGCATGAGAACGGCGGCTACATCACGCCGGTCGAATCCGCTGGTGAAGATGCCACCTACATCTCCCGTATCCGTGAGGATGCGACGGTTGAAAACGGCCTCAATATCTGGGTCGTTTCGGACAACCTGCGCAAGGGCGCAGCGTTGAACGCCATCCAGATTGCCGAGCTTTTGGTAAATCGCGGCCTGATCAAGCCTCGTCAGGCCGCGGCCTGATCGATAGGAATTGTTAAGCATCTTAAATTAGAAAATCCCGTCGAGAGGCGGGATTTTCTTTTTCCGCTCAATGCCTTCACGAACTATTCATGGCCGTTTCAATGCTGATTGCTTGCAAGCGACGAGCTTTACAACGAATAGTGACCGGAAAGGTGTACAGCAATCGACTGGCAATCACGGGTTTTCGCATGAACAAGATTTTATTGGCAGGATTGGTCTTCACCGGATTGGCCGTTGCGGGTCCGGCAGCCGCGCAGCAATGCGGTAACGATTCATCCGGTTTCAACAGCTGGGTAGAAGACTTCAAGCGCGCGGCTCCGTCGAATGGCGTCAGCGCCTCGGTCGTCCAGCGGGCCTTCGCGAATGTCTCGTACAATCGCGAGACCATCCGTGCCGACCGCGGCCAGCGCAGCTTCAAGCTCTCCTTCGACGAGTTCCTGAAGAAGCGCGGTGCGACCACGATCATTGCGCGCGGCAAGAAGATGAAATCCGCCAACGCAGCACTCTTCGACCGCCTCGAACGACGCTACGGCGTCCCGGCCGGCCCGATCATCGCGATCTGGGGCATGGAGACCGGCTTTGGTGGCTTCATGGGCAACCAGCACACGCTTTCGGCCGTTGCCACCCTCGCCTATGACTGCCGCCGCTCGGCCTATTTCACCGAACAGCTCTATGCAGCCCTGCAGCTCGTCGCGCGTGGCGATCTCAGCACGAGCGCACGCGGTGCCGCCCATGGCGAAATCGGCCAGACGCAGTTCCTGCCGCTGAACGTCATTCGTTACGGCGCCGATGGCGATGGCGACGGTCACGTCGACATGGTCGGTTCGCGCGCCGACGCGCTGGCGTCGACCGCCAACTTCCTCAAGGGCCATGGATGGTCAACCGGTGCAGGCTACCAGCCTGGAGAGCCGAATTTCGGCGCCATCCAAGGCTGGAATGCCGCAAGCGTCTATCAGCGGGCTATCGCCTATATGGGCGCCCAGATCGACGGTCGGTAAAATCAGGAAGCGGGGGCCTGATCCGGTTCGGCAGGCCCCTGTTGCGCCTCGAGATCGGGGCGGATGAAATCGCCCCTCTCGTTCATCACCCACAATTCGCCGCTCGAAATATCGAACCAGGCACCATGAACGCCGAGCTCTCCCTTTTCCGTCAGCTTGCGGACGAAGGGGAAAGTCTCGAGATTGGCGATCGAATTGCGGATCGATACCCGTTCCAGCGCCGTCTGGCGCTCGCTCTGGGTCATCAGGTCGTTGCTCTGGATCTGCGCGGCGGCAGGCCGGACGAGCCCCATCCACTTGCCGATGAAGTCTCCATCGGAGAGCGGCTTCATGGACGGATCGAGCGCTGCCTGGATACCGCCGCAGCGGCCATGGCCCATCACCACGATATTGCGGATCTCGAGCACCTGCACGGCATATTCGACCGCAGCCGACGTGCCGTGGAACTGGCTGTCCGGCTCGTAGCGCGGCACCATATTGGCGACGTTGCGCACGACGAAGAGTTCTCCCGGGCCGCAGTCGAAAATCGTCTCGGGCGCGGCACGGGAGTCACAACAAGCAATGAGAAGCGTATGGGGCTTCTGGCCGGTTTCGGCGAGCACCCGGTAACGTTCGCGTTCGTCGCTATAGCGACCGCTCATGAAATTGCGGTAGCCCGCAAGCAGTTTGTCTGGAAAGTGCGTCATGACGGCAACGATTATTACGGCTTTGTAGGAAGATCAACGGTCCGCTCCGAGAAGGCCGTCAATCCCCAGCCCGTGAGCCCCAGGGCGATTTTGTTGCGCATTGACGGTTGCTTTGCCACATCGTGTCAATAATGGTCGTCATAACAATGCTATTTGCTCCGCGTTGAACAGATTCGACTGGTCTGTTTGGAGCATTCAGCCACGAAAGGGAGAGGTCATGGTCTGGAAGCATAGCCCGAAGCGCAACAAGCAGATGGAGGGCGCGCGCGCAGCTGCAAGCAAGGCTGACAAGGATTTTCTTGATCCTGGAATCCTGTTCGGGCGCGCAAGCGATGACGATCTGGCCGCCTACACGCCCGACATGCTCGGCACTGCAGCCGCCCATGCCGGCGCCCGCCTGAAACAGTGGAACCGCGTCCGCGCCGATATCACCATCACCCAGATTGCGGGCGTCGAGCCGGGCGGCGTGCCCGTATGGGTACTGACCGTCATCGACCGGAACATGCCGTTCCTGTTCGATTCCATCATGGGCGAGGTCACCGCGAACCATCGCGGCATCAGCATGGCCGTGCACCCGATCCTGACGATCGAGCCGGGCAAGGAACCGGCGCTTCGCAGCAACGAGGCACCGGTCGATCCGGCCCATCAGGTCAGCCTGATCCAGATCCATGTCGCCCAGCTGAACGGAGAGCAGACGAGCCACCTGATCGAACGCATTCGCTTCATCCTCGATCAGGTCCATCTGGCGATCACCGACTGGTCGGCCATGCTGGACACGATGGACAGTGCCGCAAAGCAGCTGATCAACGCAAAGCCCAGAAAGGGCGCCGATCGCGACGAGGCCCTGGCCTTCATCGACTGGCTGCGGGACGACAATTTCATGTTCCTCGGCATGCGCGAATACGTCTATTCGGGCAAGGGATCGGAAGCGAAGGTCGAGCGCGGCAAGGGCAGGGGCCTCGGCATCCTGTCGGATCCGGACGTCCTGGTCCTGCGCCAGGGCAAGGATCAGGTCACGACCACGCCGGAAATCCTGGAATTCCTCGACGGCCCTGAATTCCTCATCGTCACCAAGGCGAATGTGAAATCCGTCGTCCACCGCCGCGCCTATATGGACTATGTCGGCGTCAAGCGCTTCGATGAGAACGGCCGCGTCGTCGGTGAACTCAGGATCGTCGGCCTCTTCACGGCAACGGCCTATACCCAATCCGTGCGCGACGTTCCGTTGCTGCGGGCGAAGGTTGCCGGGATAGAAGAGCATTTCGGCTTCGATCCCTACGGCCATTCGGGCCGGATGCTGGAAAACACGCTGGAATCCTATCCGCGCGACGATCTCTTCCAGATTGACCGCGAACTGCTGGCAAAATTCTGCGAGCAGATCATGGAATTGAACGAGCGGCCGCGGGTTCGGGTACTGGCGCGTATCGACCACTTCGATCGTTTCGTTTCCACCATCGTCTATGTACCGCGCGAAGACTACAACTCGCTGGTGCGTGAGAAGGTCGGCGCCTATCTGGCGCAGGTCTTCGAGGGCCATGTCTCCGCCTATTATCCGGCCTTCCCCGAGGGCGGCGTGGCCCGCGTTCACTTCATTATCGGCCGCAGCGGCGGTAAGACGCCCCGCATTCCCCAGGCGAAGCTCGAAGAAGCGATCCGCCTGATCGCGCTCCCGTGGGACGAGCAGTTCGCGGCACTTGCAGGAGATGGCCCAAGGCTCTCGGTCACCAACGCCTTCCAGGAAGCGTTCACGCCCGAAGAAACCTTCGTGGACCTGCCGGACATCGCGGCCTGCGTGGCCGGCGAGACGATCCGCATCGAATTCTACCGGCGCCCGACCGACGAGCCGAACGCGGTCTCGCTCAAGATCTTCCATCGCGACCACCACCTGTCGCTCTCGCGCCGCGTGCCGCTTCTGGAAAACCTCGGTTTCCGCGTTGTCAGCGAACAGACATTCGAGATCCATGCCGGCCCGGAAGCCAAGCTCATCGTCCTGCACGACATGGAGCTGCAGCTCCGTGACAATCGCGAGATCGACCTGTTGCGCGAAGGCCCTCTGCTGGAGGAAGCCTTCCTGCTCGCCTTCGAAGGCCTGATCGACAATGACGGCTTCAACCGTCTCGTTCTCTTGTCCGGCCTCTCCGCGCGCGAGACAACGGTTCTGCGTGCCTATGCCCGTTATCTGCGCCAGACGGGCATCGTTTATTCCCAGACCTATATCGCCGATACGCTGGTCAAATATCCGCATATCTCGGCATCGATATTCGAGCTCTTCCGCGTCGGTTTCGATCCCGCCCTTGGCGAAAAGGCAAGAACGAAAAAGCTTACCCAGCTTCACGAGACGATCGAGGAAAGCCTCGGCGCCGTCCCGAGCCTGGACGAGGACCGCACGCTGCGACGTTTCGTCAACGCCGTCGATGCCACGCTGCGCTCCAACTACTTCCAGCGCGACGAGGCTGGGACACCGAACCGGATGCTCGCCTTCAAGTTCGATCCCAAGCAGCTCGACGGCCTGCCGGAACCGCGGCCTTTCCGCGAAATGTTCGTCTACGGCACCGAGGTGGAAGGCGTTCACCTGCGCTTCGGCAAGGTCGCCCGCGGCGGTCTGCGCTGGTCGGATCGCGGCGAGGACTACCGCACCGAGATCCTCGGCCTTGTTAAGGCCCAGCAGGTCAAGAACGCCGTCATCGTGCCGGTCGGCGCCAAGGGCGGCTTCTTCCCCAAGATACTGCCTGCCGGCGGCACCCGTGAGGAAATCTTCAATGCGGGCAGGGAAGCCTACAAGACCTATATCCGCACGCTCCTCTCGATCACCGACAATATCGTTGAGGGCGAGATCGTCGGGCCGAAGAACACGATCCGGATCGATGGTGACGACCCCTATTTCGTCGTCGCCGCCGACAAGGGCACCGCGACCTTCTCCGACACCGCCAATGGGCTGGCGCAGGAAGCCGGCTTCTGGCTGGACGACGCCTTCGCGTCCGGCGGTTCGGCCGGTTATGACCACAAGAAGATGGGCATCACCGCCCGCGGCGCCTGGGAAGCGGTGAAGCGGCACTTCCGCGAGATCGATGTCGATATCCAGACGACGCCTTTCAACGTCATCGGCGTCGGCGACATGTCGGGCGACGTTTTCGGCAACGGCATGCTTCTGTCGCCGAAGATCCGGCTGATCGCAGCTTTCGACCATCGTGACATCTTCATCGATCCGGATCCGGATACCGACAAGTCCTTCGCCGAGCGCAGCCGCATGTTCGCGCTGCCGCGTTCGAGCTGGCAGGACTACGACCGCAGCACCCTGTCCGACGGTGCGATGATCATTTCCCGCGCCGAAAAATCGGTAAAGCTGACGAAACAGGCGGCAGCGGCGATTGGCATCGACAAGACGACGGCAACGCCGCTCGAGATCATGACCGCGATCTTGAAGAGCGAGGCTGACCTCCTCTGGTTCGGCGGCATCGGCACCTATATCAAGGCGGCCTCTGAGACGGACACGGAAGTCGGCGACCGCGCCAACGACCCGATCCGCATCACCGCCGCGGAAGTACGCGCCAAGGTGATCGGCGAGGGCGCCAATCTCGGCGTTACCCAGAAGGGCCGCATCGCCTATGCGCTTGCCGGCGGACGCTGCAATTCCGACGCGATCGACAACTCGGCCGGCGTCAATTCCTCCGACGTCGAGGTCAATATCAAGATTGCGCTCAATGCCGCCATGCAGGATGGCCGCCTCAGCCGCGCCAAGCGCAACCAGCTGCTGGCCTCCATGACGGATGAAGTGGCAGCCCTCGTTCTGCGCAACAACTATCTGCAGCCGCTCTCCATCTCGCTTGTCGAGCGCCGGGGAACGGCAAATCGCGAGCAGCTTTCCCGCCTCATGTCGGTGCTGGAAGCACAAGGCAATCTCAACCGCAAGGTGGAGACCCTGCCGGATGATGCCGAGCTTGCGGAACGCTATGCGGCTGGCCGGCCGCTGACGAGGCCGGAAATCGGCGTGCTTCTCTCCTATTCGAAGATCGTTCTCTTCGATGCGCTGCTTGAGAGCCCGATCCCGGACGACCCCTATTTCGCGGCCGTCCTGAAAGCCTACTTCCCGGCCAAGATGCAGAAGCCCTATGCGGCTGATATCCAGAACCACCGACTGCACCGCGAAATCGTGGCGACCGCCTTGGCGAACGAAGCCGTCAATCGCGGAGGACCGGGCTTCATCCAGCTGATGAGCGACATGACCGGCGCCACCGCTGCAAACGTGGTGAAGGCGGCATTCCTTATCCGCGACGGGTTCGACCTGCCGGAGCTCTGGGCCCGCATTGATGCGCTCGACACGCAGATCCCGGGGCGGACGCAGAACGATCTCTATGCCCAGATCAACCGCATCATCATCATCGGCACCTATCTGGCCCTGCAGACGCAGATCGGCGCCGCGCCGATGACCGAGGCCGTTGCCCGGCTGAAGGCCGCGATCAAGGGCCTGCGGGCAACCGTAACGGACGACGTCATTGCCGAGACAGCTCCTCTGGCAGCTGAACTTGAAGCCCAGGGTGCGCCCACGGATCTCATCGGTGAAATCCGCATGCTCTCCGCGCTCGTGATCGTGCCGGAGATCATGCTGATCGCCGACCGGACGGGGGAAACCATGGCCCGTGCCACGGAAAGCTATTTCGCCGTAACCGAGACCTTCCGCGTCAACCGCCTGATCGCGGCCGGCGAACGGATAGGCACCTCGGATCACTACGAAAGCCTCGCTCTGTCGCGCGGTCTCCAGCAGCTCGCATCCGCACGCCGAGACATCGTCACGGCCGCGCTGACGGAGCATCGCAAGGAGAAGAAGCCCGTGGCCGCCTGGATCGCGGCCGACCGCGTTCGGGTCAACCGCATCGGTGCCGAGCTCATGACGCTTGGGGAAAGCGGCGACCTGACCCTGCCGAAGATCTCCGTTGCCGCTGGATTGCTGGGTGATCTGGCGCACGGACGGGCGCTCTAGAAGGGCAGCTGGAACGACAGGCGGAGGCCAGGATGAGCGTTTCCGATCGCGATGATGCGCCGGCAAAGGTGAGCCGGCGCGGAATATGGGGCTGGATGCTGTTCGACTGGGCAGCCCAGCCCTTCTTCACCGTGGTCACCACCTTCATCTTCGGACCCTATTTCGTCTCGCGGCTGACGGACGATCCCGTCTCCGCGCAGACCGCCTGGAGCAACATGGCGACCGCCTCCTCGATCGTCATCGCCATCCTGTCGCCGATCCTCGGCTCGATTGCGGATCAATCCGGCGCACGCAAGCCGTGGATCGCGAGTTTCGCTCTCGTCAAGATCATCAGCCTGCTGATGCTCTGGTTCGCCGCACCGGGTTCTCCCCTCGTCTGGCCGATCACCTTCATGATCCTGGCTTCGATTGCCTCGGAATTCTCGATCGTCTTCAACGATTCGATGATGCCCCACCTCGTCTCGCGCGACGATGTCGGCAGGATTTCCAACATTGCCTGGGGCCTCGGCTACCTCGGCGGCATGATCGTCCTGATCGCCGTCGTGACCTTGCTTGCCGCAAGCCCGGAGACCGGCGTCACCCTGATCGGCATCCCGCCGCTTTTCGGGCTCGATCCGGCGCTGGGCGAGGATGCACGCATCACCGGGCCGCTGGCCGCGATCTGGTACCTTCTCTTCATCCTGCCGATGTTCTTCTTCACCCCCGATGCAAAGAAAGGCCTGCCGCTCGCCTCGGCGGTCCGCTCCGGTCTGCACGAATTGAAAGGCACGCTGCGCGAGCTGCGCCAGCGCAGAGGCATCGCGAAATTCCTGATCGCCCGCATGCTCTATCAGGACGGTGTCAACGGCCTGCTCATTCTGGGCGGCGTCTTCGCCGCCGGCATGTTCGGCTGGGCGACGATCGAGATCGGAATCTACGGCATCATCCTTAACGTCGTCGCGATTTTCGGCTGCATTGCCGCCGGCTCTCTGGACCGCGCCTTCGGCTCCAAGGTCGTGGTGGTGATCAGCCTCTTGGCTCTGCTGATCGCGACACTGGGCATTGCATCCACCGGCCCCGGCTTCGTCTTCTTCGGCTTGTTGCCCCTGTCGATGGAGGACAGCGGCGGTCTCTTCGGCACCACCGCGGAAAAAGCTTACATTCTTTTCGGCCTGCTGATCGGCATCGCCTTCGGACCGGTACAGGCCTCGTCGCGGTCCTATCTCGCCCGCTCGATCGATCTGTCGGAGACGGGCCGCTATTTCGGCATCTATGCCCTGTCGGGACGGGCAACGAGTTTCCTCGCCACCCTCCTGTTTTCGCTCGTCACCTATGCCAGCGGCTCCGCGCGGCTGGGCATGACGACGCTCGCCATCTTCCTGGTTGCCGGTTTGGCACTGCTCATCGCAACACCTTACCCGGCGGACAAAGCCGGAAGGACTCCGGCTAAGTAACTGCCAGCCTCAGTGCCGGAAGTGGCGCATGCCGGTGAAGACCATCGCGACATTGTGCTCGTCGGCAGCGGCGATCACCTCGGCGTCACGCATGGAACCGCCCGGCTGGATCACGGCGGTGGCACCGGCGGAAATCGCCGAGAGAAGGCCGTCCGCGAACGGGAAGAAGGCTTCCGACGCGACAGCCGAACCCTTGGTCATCGGTTCCGGCCAGCCCATCGCCTTCGCCGCATCTTCAGCCTTCAGGCCGGCGATACGGGCGGAATCGATACGGCTCATCTGGCCAGCGCCGATACCTGCAGTCTGGCCATCCTTGGCATAAACGATGGCGTTGGACTTGACGTGCTTGGCGACCTTGTAGGCAAATTTCAGGTCTTCGAGCTCGGTCGCGGTCGGTGCGCGCTTGGTGACGACCTTGAGGTCGACATCCTCGATCACGCCGCTGTCACGGCTCTGGACCAGCAGGCCGCCGGCAACGGTCTTTGCCGTGATGCCGCGCGAGCGCGGGTCAGGCAGGCCACCGGTCACGAGCAGGCGCAGGTTCTTTTTCGCCGCGATGATCTGCTGCGCCTCGTCGGAAACCTCCGGCGCGATGATGACCTCGGTGAACAGCTTGACGATCTCTTCCGCCGTCTCGGCATCGAGAAGCTGATTGACCGCAATGATGCCGCCGAAGGCCGAGGTTGAATCGCAGGCGAGGGCGCGCAGATAGGCATCCTTCAGCGTTGATCCGGTGGCAACGCCGCAGGGGTTGGCATGCTTGATGATGGCGCAGGCCGGACCCTGGTCGGCGGCAAACTCGCCGATCAGCTCGAAGGCGCCGTCGGTATCGTTGATGTTGTTGTAGGAGAGCTGCTTGCCCTGCAAGAGCTTGGCGGTCGCAACGCCGGGACGGTTTTCGCCGGTTACGTAGAAGCCGGCACTCTGGTGCGGGTTCTCGCCGTAGCGCATTGCTTCCTTCAGCACACCGCCGATGGTGCGATAGACCGGCGTCTCGATCTCGAGCGCTTCCGCAAACCAATTGGAGATGGCCGTGTCATAGGCGGCCGTGCGGGCATAGGCCTTGGCGGCAAGCTTCTGGCGGAAAGCATATTCCGTCTCGCCGCCATTGGCCTTAAGCGCCTCGATCAAAGCCGCATAGTCCGCCGGGTCGGTCACGATCGTCACATAGGCATGGTTCTTCGCCGAGGCGCGGATCATCGCCGGGCCACCGATATCGATATTCTCCACCGTCGTCGGATAATCGCCGCCGGCCGCGCGCACTTCCTCGAACGGGTAGAGGTTGATGACGGCAAGATCGATACCCTCGATCCCGTGTTCCTTCATCGCCGCAACGTGGTCTTCATCGTCACGGATGGAGAGGAGGCCGCCATGCACGTTCGGATGCAGCGTCTTGACGCGACCATCCATGATCTCCGGAAAGCCGGTGACCTCGGAAACATCGGTGACGTCGAGACCGGCAGCGGCAATCGCCTTGTGGGTGCCGCCGGTGGACAGGAGCTTCACGCCCTGTTCCGACAGAGCCCTGGCAAGCTCGATGATGCCGGACTTATCGGACACCGAAAGAAGGGCGGTGCGGATCTTGACGCGATCGGGAGCGGGAATTTTTTTGGAAACGACGGCCATCGGTCTCTCCTGAAAGAGCATGCCACAGAAGGGCGGAAAGGGGATGGGGCCGGTTAGCACAGCTGGCGAAAAGAGGAAACGCCTATTCGCCCGATCTGCCCTATTCGCCCTGCCTCAGCATCCAGCGTATTTCACGCATGCCTTCGATCGGGCTTTCGATCACAAGCTGCTGGCTCGGGCGCATGCCCGAGACGTCGGCGAAGAAGAGATCCTCGTCGATGACCAGTTCGAGACCGGGAGCTGCGAAGATCCAGCTGTCGCCATCGGGCGCCCGCAACGTCACGCTTTCGCCGTCACGCCGCGAAATCGTGATCGAAGGGTGGATGTGAAACCGCAGCGCGACCGCCAGCTTCTGCTTCTTGTCCCGTCCCTCGTCGGGGATAAACCGATCACACCCCTTGATCTTGTCGCCGGCGGCACTGAGACCGATTTCCCGCTCGTGCGTGTAGCCGAAATTGTCCTTATAGCCGTCATGCCGGGCGCGCAGCCAGTCATTGCCATGGTTGTCGTCACGTCGTTCGATCTCTGTTTCCGACACGCCCGGCAGGAGGATCTGTCCAGCGAAGCTGGAATTGATCACCCGGCTGGAGGACGTCTCCTGCAGGATCGCCGTGGAATGAGCAGCCGTGGACCGCGCCATATGCCGGTAGATGCGATTGGCGAATTTCGGGGCTCCCGCGTTGATGATGAAGCGATGGCGCCCCGATGACATTTCGAACGACAGGCAGCCCGCATGGGCGCCGTGCGAGGCCTCGATCGAATCCGGGCAGCCGGTATCGACAATCATGATCGCGTTACCGGCGGCCATCCGATGATAATTCATCTGGGGCAGGGCCTTGAACGGCTTTCCGGCAGATTCGTCATAACGCAGGACGGACATCAGCTCGCTCGCCGGCGTCGCACTCGCGCCGTTGAACAGGGCGAGATCCCCATCCTGATGACGGAAGAAGCGGAGCGCCGGATACATGCGGTCGATGGTCGGGATGAGTTTCTGCGGCAGGTCATAGCCGAGATTGATATAGGTCTGCCGCAGCGGCAGGAGATCGATGAGAATGTCGAGTATGGCACGCGGGTTACGCGACACATGCCCCCCGTCAGCCAATATCTGCCTGTCGAGTTCGCGGTCGAGCGCCAGGCTTTCGCGGCGGATGGCGCTGACGCGCATTGGCAGGGAGAGCGATGCAACCGCAAGCGCGGTCCTGACCCTCAGCCGACTTTCCGGATCGGGGCAGCAGCTTGCGATCTTGCGCAGGTAGCCGAGCTGATAGGCGAGGCTTTTCATGAAACGGCGATAGAAACCCGCTTCGGCGGCATGAAGGATGATCGGCGAATGGGAAAGCCACGCGATCACGCGGGTTGCCACCACATTCGGATCCCAGGCAATGCCGCGCCGCCTGCGCCCGTGCACGCTGATCCAGTCGGACACGATATGGCGAGCATGAGCACAAGCCACGTCGGTCTTGTCGGCGCGGATATGGCGAAGCCATCCGAAGCCATGAAGGCGCTCGGCAAAAGCGCGCGAAGGCAGCTCCACCGCGAATGGTGAATCTCCGAAAGTTTCAAGAACCCGGCCGGCCAGGGGAAACCGGCCATCGAAGATTTCCTGCGCAATGAACGGATCGACGGAGCGCAAATCCGTCGGCGCAACGATCAGCCGTTCGGGCACCGATTTCACGAGCCCGGACATGGCGACACGCAGGGGCGCCGTGCGAAGGCGCATTCGCCGTCGCATTTCCCGCAAGCCGGAGAGCAGAAGCCTTCGGCGATCGGTCAGCCGCGTGGTCACTCTGGGGTTCTCCGCAGGGATCGGTATATGCTCGATCAGCTGAAACAACTTTAGATAAATTAGATTTATGTGCCGGTAGGGTGAAAAATTCCTTACCGGACCTGCAACACGCTCGCGAAGAACCCGTCCATTCCTCCCGGATAGCCCTCGGAAGACGGCAACATTGAGGGCGTTGTGCGGAAATCGCCCTTGGCAGTGACCGCCTGTTCCAGACCAGGCCAGTTCGCAGGATCAACCGGCAGACGCGATAATGTCGGCATATCCGCCAAAACCTTGTCGATCAGCTCCTCGCCTTCGATAGGATCGAGCGAGCAGTTGGAGAAGACGACCAATCCGCCGCTCTTTACCAGCGTCACGGCATGGCGAAGCATCCGTTCCTGAAGGGCGGCGAGCTTTTCGATATCCGGCAAGCTCTTCGTCCAGAGCACATCGGGATGCCGGCGGGTCGTGCCCGTGGAAGAGCAGGGGGCATCGAGCAGCACGCCGTCGAGCTTCTGCTCGGGCACATAGGTCAGGAGATCACCCGCCATAAATTCCGCCGTCATGCCGAGACGCGAAAGATTTTCCTTCAGTCGTGCCAGACGGTTCGGCGACTGCTCGACGGCCGTCACTTCGGCACCGGCCGAAATCAACTGCGCGGTCTTGCCGCCGGGCGCAGCACAAAGATCCGCGACGCGTTTGCCTTTCAGATCTCCGAACAGCTTTGCAGGAATGGCAGCCGCCGCGTCCTGCACCCACCATTCACCGCGGTCGAAACCCTCGAGCGCAGTAACCGATCCTTCGAAGGAGGGCAGGCGAATGCTGCCGGTCGGCAACAGCTTGCCACCCAGCTTCTCCGCCCAGACCGTAGCGTCGGCTTTCACGGTGAGATCGATCGTCGGCGGAACTAGCTGCGATTCCGCAATCTGCGCAGCTTCAGCCTCGCCATAGGCGGCGACAAGCCGCGCACGGAACCAGTCCGGCACCGGGGAAACGGACGCCGTCGCAGCGAGAATTTCATCCTTCTCCCGCACCAGACGGCGGAGCACGGCGTTGACCAGCTTGGCGAAGCGGCGGTTGCGCGGGTCGCGATTGGCCTGTTCGACCGCGAGATCGACCACAGCATGGGAGGGCACGTCAAGATGCAGGATCTGCGCCGCGGCGACGACCAGCACATGATGAAGCGCCCGCGCGCCGTCCGGCAGCGATGTATCGATCATCGAGGCGATAGCAGCCTCGAGCCGCGGCAGATGGCGAAGCGCAGTGGTGAGGATCGCCCGGGTCAGGGCGCGGTCGGCATCACTGAGCGCCTTGTAGGCCGGATTGCCATGGGTAAGGTCGAGAATGCCATCGAGCGAGATCTTACGATCGACGACGGCTGCCAGCAATTTTGCGGCGGTAGCCCGGACTTCCAGCCCGGGCTTCTTCGGCTCCGCGCTCTGGCGAGCGGGCGACGAGTTATTTCTGACAGGCCTGTTCGGCTTCTTGTTTTTCGTGTCGTTCAAGACCAGGGACCTTTGCGCGGTTCATCCGATCCGCGGCCCCAGGGATTGTTTGCGCCGGAATTCGGCACGGAGCGAGCGGTGCGCTGCGGTCTACCAGCCGAAGACGGTCCCGTCGAGCCACCACCGCGGAACTCGCCCGCCATCTGCTGCAGGGCGGCAATGCGGTTGTCCGTATTCGGGTGGGTGGAGAACAGGTTGTCCATGCGCTCGCCCGAGAGCGGGTTGATGATGAACATGTGCGCTGTCGCCGGGTTGCGCTCCGCATCATCATTGTGGATGACCCGCGCCGAACCGGCGATCTTGGCGAGCGCGGAGGCAAGCCACATCGGATTGCCGCAGATTTCTGCGCCGCGACGGTCGGCAGAATATTCGCGCGTCCGGCTGATCGCCATCTGCACCAGCATCGCGGCAAGCGGCGCCACGATCATGGCGACGAGAACGCCGATAAAACCGAGCGGATTGCTGTTGTTCTCGCGGTTTCCGCCGAAAAAGAAGGCGAAGTTGCCGAGCATGGAAATGGCACCGGCGAGCGTCGCCGTGATCGTCATCGTCAACGTATCGCGGTTCTGCACATGGGCGAGCTCATGCGCCATCACGCCCGCGACCTCCTCATGGGTAAGAGCCTGTAGTAGACCCGTCGAGGCTGCGACCGCGGAATTTTCAGGATTGCGGCCGGTGGCAAAGGCGTTCGGCTGCGGATTGTCGTAGATATAGACCTTCGGCATCGGCAGGCCGGCATTGGCCGAAAGGTCACGGATCATGTTGTAGAATTCCGGCGCGCTGCGCGCGTCCACTTCCTGGGCGTGATAGGCGCGAAGCACCATCTTGTCGGAATTCCAGTAGGAAAACAGGTTCATGCCGGCAGCAATCACCAGCGCGATCATCATGCCGCCCTTGCCGCCGATCAGAAACCCGACGCCCATGAACAGGGCGGTCATGAAGGCCAGAAGCATGGCGGTGCGCATCACATTCATCGTCATCTCTCCGTTGCCGATTTCATCCCTCAGGTTTCACCCGAGGGTTTTCTAGCGGTTGTGAACGGCCTATCATGTGGTCAATTCAACCTGAATTTTCAATAAACCTTGCGGTGATCCGAAAGATGCAGAGCGCGGATAACGACAATACGGAAGCCACTCTGGAAGACGGTGCGGCCAAAAAAACGCTTTCGCCGGCAGCAGAGCGGGCCTTGAAGGAAGCGGAAGAACGGCGCCAGGCCGCCGCGAAAACCGATCTGCCCGAAGAGTTCGGCGGCCGCGGCGGAGCCGATCCGTCGCGCTTCGGCGACTGGGAAATCAACGGCCGAGCCATCGATTTCTAAGAACTAATATTAGCGCTAGCTTCATCTGGCAGATGTGATGATAATAGTTTCCAACTCATCCGAGTCGGAGATTCAAAGTTGGCAACTCGTTCTTACTGGGGTGGCAGCCCTACGACAAAAGTAAAAACATACAAGCCAAAGAACATAAGCCAGGCAAATAGCAACAAAGCGGCTGCCATGGATGCTTTGGGAAAAGGCGTATGCTTGTCGATAACCTATAATGGACTTCCGAGGGTCGTTGAAGTTCACACTGTTGGCACGAGTTCTGCGTTCAGGGCCGCCATGAGCGTCTTGCAGGTCGATGGCCAGAGTAGTACGGCTCCTATACCGGATTGGCGTTTGTTCTGTTTCGATGAATGCTTCGATGTCGAGCTGACGGATATTTCATCAAAAGCTCCTCGCCCAGGATATAAACGAGGCGCGAAACAATTCAGAAAAATCGAGGGCGAAATCTAATTTACCTAGGTTTTGTAAGATAAAATTCCTATTGACTTGGCCGTAATATCGGAATTTATTCCTTTCCATGATTACGGTCCGCTTAATCGCTGTCTGCTTCGCCTCCGTTTTTGCGACCGGAGCCTTGGCGCGCGAGGAAATTTCCGGACCGGTCAGCGCCGAGATCCTCCGCGTCATCGATGGCGACACGCTGTTGGTCGAGGCGCAACCCTGGCCGCAACAGAAGATGGAAGTTTATGTCCGCATCCGCGGCATCGATGCCCCTGAGCTGAAGTCGAAATGCGAGGCATCCCGCCTTGCTGGCCTCGACGCACAACACGCGTTGGAAGCGCTCGCTGCGCACTCACATCGGATCCAGCTGACCCGGATTTCCGGAGACAAATATTTCGGAAGGATCGTCGCAGATGTCATCCTTGCGGACGGAAAAAACGTGGCCGACGACCTGTTGGTCGCCGGCCTTGTCCAGGTCTATGATGGCGGCCGCAAGCCCAAAGAAGCCTGCGGCGGCTGATCAGGCGTCCGTCTTGTTCTGACGATTAGCGATCAGGTCGTCCACCACGGCTGGATCCGCCAGCGTCGACGTATCGCCGAGCGAGCCGAAATCATCCTCGGCGATCTTGCGCAGGATGCGCCGCATGATCTTGCCCGATCTCGTCTTGGGCAATCCCGGAGAGAACTGGATCTTGTCCGGCGCCGCGATCGGACCGATCTCGTTGCGGACATGTTTGGTCAGTTCCTGACGCAGCGCATCCGTACCCTCGTTTCCGGCCATCAGGGTCACGTAGCAATAGATGCCCTGACCCTTGATGTTGTGCGGATAGCCGACCACCGCGGCCTCCGACACCAGATTGTGGGAGACCAGCGCCGATTCCACCTCGGCCGTGCCGAGCCGGTGGCCGGACACATTGAGCACGTCGTCCACCCGACCGGTAATCCAGTAATATCCATCCTCGTCGCGCCGGCAGCCGTCGCCGGTGAAATACTTGCCCTTGTAGGTGGCGAAATAGGTCTGGATGAACCGCTCGTGATCGCCGTAGACGCTGCGCATCTGGCCCGGCCAGCTGTCGATGATGCAGAGATTGCCGTCGGCCGCGCCCTCCAGCACCTTGCCCTCATTGTCGACGAGCTGCGGCTTGACGCCGAAGAAGGGTTTAGTGGCCGAACCCGGCTTGAGATCGGTGGCGCCCGGCAACGGCGTGATCATGTGGCCGCCGGTCTCCGTCTGCCACCACGTATCGACGATAGGCGAGCGCTTGTCGCCGACGACGTCATAATACCACTGCCAGGCTTCCGGATTGATCGGCTCGCCGACGGTGCCAAGGAGCCGCAGGCTTTCCCGCGATGATCGTTTGACGAACTCGTCGCCGGCACCCATCAGCGAACGGATTGCCGTCGGCGCGGTGTAGAAGATATTGACCTTGTGCTTGTCGATGATCTCCCAGAACCGGCCCTGGTCCGGGAAATTCGGCACGCCTTCGAACATCAGCGTCGTCGCGCAGTTCGCCAGCGGCCCGTAGACCAGATAGGAATGCCCGGTCACCCAGCCGACATCGGCCGTGCACCAGTAGATATCGCCATCGTGATAATCGAACGTGTATTCGTGTGTCATCGCCGCATAGACGAGATAGCCGCCCGTCGTGTGCAGCACGCCCTTCGGCTTGCCCGTAGAACCGGACGTGTAGAGGATGAACAGCGGATCCTCCGCCTTCATCTTCACCGGCTCGCAATGCCCCTTCACCGTCGCAATTTCCTGGTGATACCAGAGATCGCGGCCCGGCGCCCAGTTGGTCTTGCCGCCGGTACGCCGCACGACCAGCACCTTGTTGACGGTGACATATTGCTTGGCCGCAATGCGAACCGCGGTGTCGGTATTCTCCTTCAGCGGCACCGGCTTTCCGCCGCGCACGCCCTCGTCGCAGGTGATCACGAAGGTCGACTGGCAGTCGATGATCCGCCCGGCCAGCGCTTCCGGCGAGAAACCACCGAAGACCACCGAATGAACGGCGCCGATACGCGCGCAGGCCAGCATCGCGTAGGCAGCCTCCGGGATCATCGGCATGTAGATGGTGACGCGATCGCCCTTCTTGACCCCGTGCTTCTTCAGCACGTTCGCCATGCGGCAGACCTGATCGTAGAGCTGGTTATAGGTGATCTTTTTGTCGATATAGGGATTGTCGCCTTCCCAGATGATCGCCGTGCGCTCGCCATGGGTCTTCAGGTGACGGTCGATGCAATTGTAGGAGACGTTGGTCAGGCCATCCTCGAACCATTTGATCGAGACCTTGCCCTTGAACGATGTGTTCTTGACCTTCGTATAGGGCTTGAACCAGTCGATCCGCCGGCCGTGCTTGCCCCAGAACTTATCCGGATCCTCGACGCTTTCCTCGTACCATTTTTCGTACTTGTCCTTGTCGATCAGCGCTTTCGCTTTCGTGAACTTGAGGACCGGATAGATTTTTTCGGACATGGAATTCCTCCTCATTGGCACCGTCGACTTTTCCTCCATCAACGGCGCGGCATCGTGGCATTCATAACAACTGGGGCGCCACCGGCAATTAGACAAACGGCGATGAACACATGAACATGATTGACCGATCACCCTGCTTCAAAGAATTGCTTTTCCGTCCCAATTCGATTATACGGCGATCAATTCCCGGAAATAGTGGTTGATACCCACGGCCCGCGACACCGGCGCGGACGGACAGAGGAACTATACCCATGGCTCAACAATTGCTCATGCCGAAGGCGACCGCAGTCTGGCTCGTCGACAATACTGCCCTTTCCTTCGACCAGATCGCCCAGTTCTGCAAACTGCACCCGCTCGAGGTGAAGGCGATTGCCGATGGTGAAGCGGCCCAGGGCATCAAGGGCCTCGATCCGATCGCCACCGGCCAGCTCTCTCGCGACGAGATCGAGCGCGCCGAGAAGGACATCAACTACAAGCTCAAGCTTTCCGAGCCGAAGGTTCGCGTTCCCGAATCCAAGCGCCGCGGCCCGCGTTACACGCCGGTTTCCAAGCGCCAGGATCGTCCGAACGCCATCCTCTGGCTCGTTCGCAACCATCCCGAACTCAAGGACGCCCAGGTTTCGCGTCTCGTCGGCACCACCAAGTCGACCATCGAGCAGATCCGCGAGCGCACCCACTGGAACGCCGCCAACCTGACGCCGATGGACCCGGTCACGCTTGGCCTCTGCAGCCAGATCGATCTCGACCTCGAGGTAGAAAAGGCTTCCAAGGGTCGTCCGCTGCCGACGGCAGCCGAACTCGGCGCCTCCCTGCAGCCGGCTTCGGAAACCGAAAACCTCGGCTTTGGCAACTATCGCAGCGAGCGCGAAGAGGAAAAGGAGAAGGAAATCGACGCAGACGCCGTCTTCGCCAAGCTTTCCTCCCTCAAGTCCACGCGCAACGACGAGGACGAAGACGACAACTTCTAAGTCGTTCGCCTATCCGTTTGAAAAAGCCCCGGATATTTCCGGGGCTTTTTTCGTTGAGCCCAATGCTTAGGCGCGTTCCGCCTGATGAGCGAAACCATGTCTTTGCAGCGTCTCCCTGACGGCATCCAGCGTTCCCGGATCCTCAATGGTCGCGGGCATCGTCCAGGGCAGATCGTCGGCAATTTTCTGCATCGTGCCGCGAAGAATTTTTCCGGAGCGTGTCTTGGGCAGTTTCGGCACCACCATCACCGTCTTGAACGCAGCGACCGGACCGATCTCGTTGCGCACCATGGCAGCGACCTCGTCGGCGATATCCGAGGTTTCCCGTGAAACATTGTTCTTCAGCACGAGAAAGCCGCAGGGAATCTGTCCCTTAATCCGGTCCTTCACGCCGATAACAGCACATTCCGCCACATCCGGATGGCTTGCGCAGACCTCCTCCATAGAACCGGTGGAAAGCCGATGACCGGCACAATTGATGATATCGTCCGTCCGGGCCATGACGAAGACATAACCATCCTCATCCACGATCCCCGCATCGGCCGTCTTGTAGTAGCCTGGAAACTCGTCGAGGCATGCCTCCCTGAAACGGGCATCGGCCTTCCAGAACGTCGGCAGGCACCCCGGGGGCAGGGGCAGCTTGATGGCGAGATTGCCGAGCGTGCCTTGAGGCACCGGTCGACCGTTGTCGTCAAGCACGTCGATCGCATAACCCGGCATCGGCCGTGTCGGCGAACCATGCTTGAAGGACATAAGGCCGAGACCCATCGTGTTTGCCGCGATCGGCCAGCCCGTTTCTGTCTGCCACCAGTGATCGATGACCGGCACCTTCAGCTTCTGCTCCGCCCATCTCAGCGTCTCGGGATCTGCCCGCTCCCCGGCAAGGAAAAGCGCCCGCAGGCCGAGAAGATCGTGGTTTTCGACCAGTTCCCCTTCCGGATCGTCGCGGCGGATCGCTCTGAATGCCGTGGGTGCGGTGAAAAACACTTTCACGTCATGCTCGGCCACGACCCGCCAGAAGGCACCTGCATCCGGCGTACCGACCGGTTTTCCCTCGAAGATCACGCTTGTATTGCCATTGAGAAGCGGCGCGTAGACGATGTAGGAATGGCCGACGACCCAGCCGATATCGGATGCGGTCCAGAAAACCTCGCCGGGCGCCATCCCGAAAATGTTCGGCATGCTCCACTGCAGAGCCACCATGTAGCCGCCATTGTCGCGCACCACGCCCTTCGGCTGTCCGGTCGTGCCCGACGTATAGAGAATATAAAGAGGATCGGTCGCCAGGACCGGCACACACTCGACCTCCCGACCACGCGCCGCGTTGACTGTCTCGGCGAAATCGAGCTCTCCCCGCTCAGCGCTCAGCGGCACGATGAGCTCTTTCCGCTGCAGGATCAGGCAGTGGTCGGGCTTGGCCTTGGCCAGCTCGATCGCCTTGTCGATCAGCGGTTTGTAAGCGACAACGCGGCCCGGCTCCAATCCGCAGCTCGCCGAGATAATCAGTTTCGCCTCCGAATCGTTCAACCTCGCGGCCAGTTCCTGAGCCGCGAAACCGCCAAAGACGACGGAGTGCACGGCGCCGATCCGTGCGCAGGCGAGCATGGAGAACACCGCTTCCGGCACCATCGGCATGTAGATGACAACCCGGTCGCCCTTGCCGATACCGAGATCCTGCAGGACTGCAGCAATCGCCTGCACCTCGGCAAGGACCTCAGCATAGATGAAGCTCTTGCGCTCACCTGTCATCGCACTGTCGAAGATGAAGGCACGCCTGTTGCCGCGCCCTGCCGCCACATGCCGATCCAGGCAGTTGAAACAGGTGTTCGTTTCACCGCCGACGAACCAGAGGCCATAGACGCCCTGGCTTTGATCGAAGACCTTTTCCGGCGGCTTGAACCAGTCGATCGCCTTGGCGGCCTCGGCCCAGAATGCTTCCGGGTTGCTTTCCCACGCGTCATAGACGTCGAAATAGCGGCTTTGCATATGCACCTCCCGTTACATGAGCCTAGCCTGATGAAGGCAATCTAGGCCGGGAGGAGGGTGCCGGAAACCCCGACGAAGGGGGAACGCTTATCGGCTTCCGAAAATCGCCGAGCCGACCCGCACGCTGGTGGCGCCGAATTCCACGGCTATCTCGAAATCGCTCGACATGCCCATGGACAATTTTTCCACGCCGCTCTTCTTCGCCAACTCGGCAAGGAGAGCAAAATGCGGACCTGGATTTTCATCTGCCGGCGGGATGCACATCAGGCCTTCGATCGAAAGACCGAGTTCGCCACGGCAGAACGCCACGAAGGCGACCGTATCTCCCGGGGCAATGCCGGCCTTCTGCGGTTCAAGTCCCGTATTGACCTGCACGTAGAGTCTCGGCGACTTTCCCTGCTTGGCCATCTCGTCGGCCAGGGCATGTGCGATCTTGGCCCGATCCACCGTCTCGATCACGTCGAACAGGGCGACCGCATCGGCCGCCTTGTTGGATTGCAGCGGGCCTATCAGGTGAAGCTCGATGCCCGGCGTCTCTGCCTTCAGCTCCGGCCACTTTACCTGGCTTTCCTGTACCCTGTTCTCGCCGAACACCCGCTGGCCGGCCGCGATGACGGGACGGATCGCATCAACGTCGAACGTCTTGGACACGGCAACGAGCGTCGCGCTGCCAGCCGGTCGCTTGGCATATGCCTCCGCCTTCGCGATCCGTTCCTGCACATCCTGCAACCGTTCTTCGACGCTCATCGCTTCGCCACCTTTCCGCAATTCTTGTGACACCAGCGATTAAAGCCCATATGAGCCTCTGCCAAGGGCATTCCGCATCAAAGTTTGGCCTGCGCCGAGCCTCAAAAACTTGACGCTTGCGGCCATTCATGGTGAAGGTCTGCCCGACTCCTTATCCTGATTTCCCGGAATATCATCCAGATGGCGACTGAACGTTACAACCCGCGCGATGCCGAACCCCGTTGGCAGCAGAAGTGGAACGAGGCAAAGGTTTTCGAAACCGACAATGCCGACCCGCGGGAAAAATATTACGTCCTAGAGATGTTCCCCTATCCGTCCGGCCGCATTCACATGGGCCATGTGCGCAACTATGCGATGGGTGACGTGGTTGCCCGCTACAAGCGCGCCCGCGGTTTCAACGTCCTGCACCCGATGGGCTGGGACGCCTTCGGCATGCCGGCGGAAAACGCCGCGCGCGACAACAAGACCCATCCGAAGTCCTGGACCTACCAGAACATCGAATCCATGAAGAAGCAGCTGAAGGCCATGGGCCTGTCGCTGGACTGGTCACGTGAATTCGCCACCTGCGACGTCGAATATTATCAGCAGCAGCAGCACCTCTTCCTCGACATGATGGAAAAGGGCCTGGTCTACCGCAAGCAGTCCAAGGTCAACTGGGATCCGGTCGACCAGACGGTTCTGGCCAACGAGCAGGTGATCGATGGCCGCGGCTGGCGCTCCGGCGCGCTGGTGGAACAGCGCGAGCTGGTCCAGTGGTTCTTCAAGATCACCGATTTCAGCCAGGATCTGCTGGACGAACTGGACAATCTGGATCAGTGGCCGGAAAAGGTCCGCCTGATGCAGAAGAACTGGATCGGCCGCTCTGAAGGCATGGCCGTCCGCTGGGAAATCGTCGCCTCGACGGCCCCGGCCGGTGAGCGCGAGGTCACGGTTTATACCACCCGTCCGGACACGCTGTTCGGCGCCTCCTTCCTGGCGATCGCCGCCGACCACCCTCTGGCCAAGGCTGCAGCCGCAAAGAATCCGGCTATCGAATCCTTCGCCGAGGAATGCCGCCGTCAGGGTACCTCGCTGGCAGCGCTCGAAACGGCCGAGAAGAAGGGCATCGACACCGGCATCCGCGTCAAGCATCCGCTCGATCCCTCCTGGGAACTGCCGGTCTATGTCGCGAACTTCGTGCTGATGGAATACGGCACCGGCGCCATCTTCGGCTGCCCGTCGGGTGACCAGCGCGATCTGGATTTCGCCCGCAAGTATGACCTGCCGGTCGTTCCGGTCGTTATGCCGAAGGATGGCGACGCCGCCACGTTCGAGGTCGGCGACACCGCCTATGTCGATGACGGCGTGATGATCAATTCCCGCTTCCTCGACGGCAAGACCACCGACGAAGCCTTCCAGGTCGTCGCAGAAAAGCTGTCCGGCCAGACACTCGGCAACGAGCCGCAGGGCGAGCGCAAGGTAAACTTCCGCCTGCGCGACTGGGGCATTTCCCGCCAGCGCTACTGGGGCTGCCCGATCCCGGTCATCCATTGCGAGGTCTGCGGCGTCGTGCCGGTGCCGAAGAAGGACCTGCCGGTGCAGCTGCCCGACGACGTCACCTTCGACCTGCCAGGCAACCCGCTCGACCGTCACCCGACCTGGCGCCACGTCTCCTGCCCACAATGCGGACACGATGCCCGCCGCGAGACGGACACGATGGATACGTTCGTCGATTCCAGCTGGTATTTCACCCGCTTCACTGCACCGTGGCTGAACCAGCCGACCGATCCGAAGGTCGCCAACCATTGGCTGCCGGTCGATCAGTATATCGGCGGCATCGAGCACGCGATCCTGCACCTGCTCTATTCCCGCTTCTTCACCCGCGCCATGCGAGAAACCGGCCATGTAGCGGTCAAGGAGCCGTTCAAGGGCCTCTTCACCCAGGGCATGGTCGTGCATGAGACCTATCGCCTCGGCGGCTCCAGCCAGAATGGCGAGTGGGTTTCCCCGGCCGATATCAAGATCGAGGAAATCGACGGCAAGCGTCAGGCGACCCTCATCAAGAGTGGCGAAGAGGTGACGATCGGCTCGATCGAGAAGATGTCGAAGTCGAAGAAGAACGTTGTCGACCCGGACGATATCATCGCTTCCTACGGCGCCGATACGGCCCGTTTCTTCGTCCTGTCGGACTCGCCGCCGGACCGTGACGTCATCTGGTCGGAAGCCGGCGTCGAGGGCGCCCATCGCTTCACCCAGCGCCTGTGGCGCCTGATCTCGGAAGCCGCAGAGAACCTGTCCGGCGTCCAGCCCGCACCTGCCAAAGATGGCGAGGCGCTCGCTATCTCGCAGCTTGCGCACAAGACGCTGCAGGCCGTCCAGGGCGATTTGGACAAGCTGTCCTTCAACAAGGCCGTGGCGCGCATCTATGAGCTCGTGAACGCGCTCGCGGCACCGCTGACGGATGTTGCTGCCGGCAAGGGTGACCCAACCTATCGTGCTGCCGTTCGCAATGCGGCAGGGATCCTGGTCCAGATCGTCGCTCCGATGACACCGCATCTGGCCGAAGAATGCTGGACCGTGCTGGGCAACGAGGGAATGCTGTCGCAGACCGCATGGCCGACATTCGATCCGGCACTCGTCGTTGAAAACGATGTCACATTGCCGGTTCAGATCAACGGCAAGAAGCGCGCCGAATTGACAATCGCGCGCGACGCGGATCAAACTGCCGTCGAGAAAGCAGTTCTGGCACTGGATGTGGTGCAGGCAGCGCTTGAAGGCCGTGCGCCGAAGAAGATCATCGTCGTCCCACAGAGGATCGTGAACATTGTTGCCTGACCGCTCGTCAATTTCTCCGCGCCGTAGCCTCCTCGTCCTTGGTCTGGTTCTCTGCGCAGGCCTCGCCGGCTGCCAGGTCCGCCCGCTTTATTCCGAAGCCGGCGGCACCCGTGCCAAGCTGACCTCGGTCGGCTTTGCCGATGCGACCAATCGCATCGAGCAGGTGGTCCGCAACGAGCTGATCTTCCTCGCCAGCGGCGGGGCAGGGGAACCCTTGAATCCGGCCTATGACGTCACGCTGAAGGTTTCCAGTGAGGCGTCGAACGTGCTGGATGACGATGGTCTCGCCGAAGCCGGAATTCCCGTTCCAGGTCGCGTGCAGCTCACCGGCTCCTATACCGTCACCAGAACCAGTGACGGCCAGGTGCTGAGGCGCGGCCAGCATTCCAGCGTTTCGCTGATCGATGTATCGCGCCAGAGCTTTGCCAAGGTCCGCGCCATCCGGGATGCGGAAAATCGCGCCGCTCGCGAACTCGCCGAGTTCATCCGCGCCGATATCGCGATCGTATTGGCCAAAGAGCCCCCGCAGCAGCCAGTATGGCAGAAGTAAAATCGCACGAGTTCGAGCGCTTCCTTGACAAGGGCGCCGAGCTCTACCGGTTCTACGTGATCTATGGCCCGGATCGCGGGCTCGTATCTGAACGTGCCGGCCAGCTCGCCAAACGCAGCGGCGTGGCGCTGGACGACCCCTTCGCGCTCCTCAAGCTTGATGCCTCGGACCTCCAGGGTGATCCCGGCCGGCTCCTCGACGAGGTGAATGCGCTCGGCCTGTTCGGCGGAGAGAAGCTCGTCTGGCTGCGTGGCGTCAACAACGAGAAGCCTGTTCTCGATGCCGTCCAGGCGATCCTGGAGCAGGGCGCGCCCGCCAACACGCTGATTATCGAGGCAGGCGACCTCAAGAAGGGAAGCGGCCTCAGGAAGATCGTCGAGCCCTCGAAAAATGTCGCCGTCATTCCCTGCTACGCCGACGATGCGCGCGCGCTCAATGCGTTGATCGACACCGAACTCTCGACCGAAGGGCTTGCCATAACACCCGAGGCAAGGCGTCATCTCGTCGACCAGCTCGGCGGAGACAGGGTTGCCTCGCGCAACGAAATCCGCAAGCTCGCTCTCTATTGCCGCGGAATGGGGAAGATCGAAGAGCATCACGTCGATGAGATCATCGGCGACGCCAGCAGCATTTCAGCTGACGATGCGGTAGACGCGATACTGACCGGCGACCTGCCGGCCTTTCATCGCGCATTCCAGAAGATCCTGAGCTCCAAGACCCCGCTCTTTCTGATCCTGCAATCCTGCCTCAAGCAGTTTCAGCTGCTCGATTCGATGAAGATCGAGATGGAGGAGAAGCGCGCGCAGTCAGGCCAGGTCATGAAGACGCTCGGCCGCCATATCCATTTCAAGCGAAAGCCGATATTCGAGCGAGCCCTGAAATCATGGCGACCGGAGGCGGTAACACGAGAAGCCGAACGGATTCAGACCGCAGTGCTGATGTCCCGCCAGCGGCAGAGCCTGGAACCGAGCATCGTGTTCCACGCTCTTCTTGGCGCCGCCCTGCAGGCCAAGCGGCAGTAACTACCGCCGTTCGAGAAGGCGGCAGATCTCTTCGAGCTGCTCAAGGCTCTTGTACGAGATTCTGATCTGGCCAGGGCCACCCTTGTGATTGATCTTCACGTCGAGGCCAAGGGAATCCGTCAGTGTACGCTCGAGCGCCAGCGTATCGGAATCCTTGTTTGCCGACTTGGTTTCGAGCGGCGGCATGGTCTGCGCCTTGATATCGTTCTGCGCCAGGCGCTCTGCATCGCGCACCGACATTCCCTTGGCGATTACCGCCTTGGCAAGCGCCGTCGGATCGGATGTCGGGATCAGAGCGCGAGCGTGACCGGCCGAAAGAGTGCCGGAGGAAAGCATATCGCGGACGGGCGATGGGAGCTTCAGCAGACGCAGGCTGTTGGCTACATGGCTGCGGCTCTTGCCGATGATGTCTCCCAGATCGTTCTGCGTATAGCCATGCTCGGCGATCAGCTGCTCATAGCCGAGCGCTTCTTCGAGAGGATTGAGGTCCGACCGCTGGACGTTTTCCACGATTGCGATCTCGAGCGCAGTCCGGTCGTCGACATTGCGAACGATCACCGGGACTTCGATCAGCCCCGCAAGCTGCGAGGCGCGCCAGCGGCGTTCACCGGCAATAATCTCATACTGGCCCTCAGCCAGCGTCCTCGTCACGATAGGCTGCACGATACCGTGCTGTCTGATCGAGCTCGCCAGGTCCTGCAGCTCGGCATCATCGAAATGACGGCGCGGGTTGCGGGGATTGCGGGTGATGTTCTCGATCGGCACGAGGCGATCGGCGCTGACATTGGCAGGCGCAGCGCCGCTCGGCATGGGCTGGTCCATTTCGCCGATCAGCGCAGCCAATCCGCGCCCGAGGCGCCGTTTCGATACATCATCACTCATTAGACTTACCTGACGTTCTTACGCGGCGACTTTCCGCATTCTCTCACGCTGGATGACTTCGGAGGCCAACTGCAGATAGGCCTGACTTCCCGCGCATTTCAGATCATAAAGGATAGCCGGCTTACCATATGACGGAGCCTCGGAAACGCGTACATTACGTGGTATCAGGGTTTGGTAGACCTTTTCGCCGAGATAAGTCCTGACATCACTGACAACCTGTTGCGCGAGGTTATTACGCGCATCGAACATGGTCAGCACGATGCCCTGGATATCCAGCCGTGGATTCACGGTGCGGCGAACCTGATCGACGGTTTCGAGCAGCTGGCTGAGACCTTCGAGTGCAAAAAACTCGCACTGCAGGGGGACAAGCACCGAGTCCGCCGCCGCCATGGCATTCATCGTAAGAAGATTGAACGATGGCGGGCAGTCCAGCAGGACATAGGAAAATTTCTCTGCACCCTCCGTGACGAGCGCCTTTCGCAGGCGATAGGCACGGTCCTGCGCCTGCGAGATTTCCATCTCGAAGCCGAGCAAGTCCATGGTCGACGGGACAATGGAGAGATTGGGCACGGCCGTCTCGACCGCAGCGTCCGCAATCGAGACGTCATCGACAAGAATGTCGTAGGAAGAAATCTTGCGATCCTTGCGATCGATGCCAAGACCGGTACTGGCATTGCCCTGCGGATCGAGATCCACGATCAGGACGCTCTCGCCGATGGCAGCCAAGGCTGTTGCCAGATTGATGGCGGTCGTCGTCTTGCCGACCCCGCCTTTCTGATTGGCAATGGTGATGATCCGACGTCTGTCAAACATCCTGCACCCGATTCTACGGCGTCTTTCGCTGAAGATGATTGATCTCCAGGATCACCGAATCCGCTTGAATTGAACTCTGGTGTCTTATCAAATCAAACTGCCAGCCGCCATGTGCTTTATCCACTTCGGCCTGATAATCCCGGCCTTTATGAAAGAAAGCGGTTGACGGACGGTCCAGCATCCACGGTGACGCATAGGTCAGAAGCAGATCGAGGTCTGCGAGCGCACGTGCAGAAACGAAATCACATTCCGGAATGATCTTGGCTGCTTCCTCGATACGGACTGCGTGCACCTGGCCTCGTGCGCCTGTCGACGCCAGGGCGACGCGCAGAAATGCAGCCTTCTTCTGATTGCTCTCGACAAGATGAACCCAGCCGGCCTCATGTTCGGATAGGAGGATAGCGGTGATAATGCCCGGGAATCCTCCTCCGGATCCCAGATCGACCCAGATGCCTGGCTTCGGAGCGAGAGCGTATATCTGCGCGCTATCGCCGATATGCCGGCTCCAGACATCATCCTTTGTGGAGGGCGCTACGAGATTGATCGTCTTAGCCCACTTCAGAAAAAGCTCCGCGAATGTATCCAGCTTGCTGCGCGTTTCACGTGAAACACCTTGAATCAGATTGGCACTCACGAAGCTTTCCTTACCTTTCCATCGAACTTTCTTACCAGCGCAAGAAGCAGCGTCACAGCCGCAGGCGTCATGCCCTCGATCTTTGCGGCCTGTGCAATGGTCCGCGGTCGAAGCCTGACAAGCTTCTGTTTCAGCTCATTGGAGAGACCGGATACGGCATCGAAATCAAACTCGTCCGGTATCTCCAGCGCCTCATCCCTTCTTGCCGAACGGATATCGTTGGCCTGACGCTCCATGTAGACGGCATAACCTGCCTCGATCTCAAGCGCTTCCGCTATTCGCGATGAAATGCCGCCGAGCTCCGGCCAGATGGTCGTCAGAGACGAAACGGAACTGTCCGGATAGGAAAGAATCTCATATGCGCTTCGGCGTTGACCATCCTTGTTCAAATGGAGACCATAACGCGCCGCCTCGTTCGGCGTCGTCGAAAGCGACCGTAGTTTCTCGCGCCCTTCATCCATATCTCTCAGATAGGATTTGAATTTCTCGGCTCTCGCGCGCCCCACAAGGCCCAAGTCGACGCCAAGCCGGGTCAGCCTCATATCCGCATTATCGGCGCGCAAAGACAGGCGGAACTCCGCTCTGGACGTGAACATACGGTAAGGCTCGGTCACACCGCGGCTGGTCAGGTCATCCACCATGACGCCAATATAAGAGTCCGTTCGGCTGAAGATATGAGGATCGAGTCCCTGGACTCGCCGAGCTGCATTCAGGCCCCCCACCAGCCCTTGCGCGCCGGCCTCTTCGTACCCGGTGGTTCCGTTTATCTGACCGACCAGGAAAAGGCCGCCAATCGCCTTCGTCTCAAGCCAGGGCTGAAGCTCACGGGGATCGACATGGTCATACTCGATTGCATAACCGGGATGAAGGATATCGACCTTCTCAAGACCCGGAATGGTGCGAATGAACGCATCCTGGATCTCTGCCGGCAGGGACGTCGAGATACCATTGGGATAGACGGTCGGATCATCGAGCCCCTCTGGCTCAAGGAATATCTGATGACCATCCCGCTCACCAAAGCGCGTGATCTTGTCCTCGATCGAAGGGCAATAACGCGGGCCTACGCCCTCGATCTGGCCGGAATACATGGCGGACATATGGATGTTGTCCGCGATGATCCGGTGCGTTGCCGCAGTCGTCCGCGTTACCCCGCAGGCGATCTGAGGGTTGCTGATCTTGTCCGTCATGAAGGAAAAGGGCGTCAATACATCGTCCGCTTCCTGCCGATCGATAGATGCCCAATCGATCGTTCGACCATCAAGTCGTGCAGGAGTGCCGGTCTTCAACCGGCCAAGCGCGAGCCCGTGGCGCCTCAAGGTCTCCGATAGACCGAGCGATGGCGCCTCTCCGGTGCGGCCTGCGGGAATTTTCTGCTGCCCGATATGGATCAGACCACGGAGGAAAGTCCCGGTCGCCAATACGACCGAACCGCAATTGATACGCCGGCCATCGGCGAGCAGAAGCGCCCGCACCGAGGATGCCTCATCCAGTTCGATATCGAACGCGTCTCCCTCGATGACGGACAGGTTCTGATGATTGCCGATCTCGCGCTGCATCGCTTCGCGGTAAAGCCGCCGATCCGCCTGCGTCCTCGGTCCACGGACGGCCGGACCCTTCTTCCGATTAAGAAGACGGAACTGGATACCGGCGGCATCCGCAACCCGTCCCATCAGCCCGTCAAGAGCATCGATCTCGCGCACGAGATGACCCTTGCCCAGACCGCCGATTGCCGGGTTGCAGGACATAACGCCGATCGTATCGCGTCGGTGGGTAATGAGGGCGACATTCGCACCGGTGCGCGCAGCCGCGCTCGCAGCCTCACAACCGGCATGCCCGCCGCCGACGACCACAACATCGAAGGTCATTTCATCCATGGAAACCTCATGTGTTTCACGTGAATCACTTGCCAATGCAGAACTTGGAGAAGATCACATCCAGAAGATCTTCGACGTCAACACGCCCAGTGATCCTGCCGAGCATATCGCCCGCCGCTCGCAGGCTGTCAGCCTTCAGTTCGAGCCGCGGTTCCTGTATCGCATTCTCGATCAATATGGAAGATGCCTGAATAAACTCGAGATGCCGATGCTTGCCGGCGAATTCCCCCAGCTGCCAACTGTCTCGCGCCTTTTCGACGATCGCCTGGTGAAGTTGGTCAAGGCCTTGCCCTGTTGCCGACGACAGGCAGATGTCATAGCCGTCTCGTTCGGCATGAAGATCCGCTTTTGTCCCTATCTGAAGCACTATTCCCGATAGGTCGTATTGTTCCGGTTGCGAATCGATATCGGTGAGCTGCAGGACAAGGTCGGCGTTCAATGCCGCCTGTCGCGCTCGACGTATGCCTTCTTGTTCAACAACATCCGTCGCTTCCCGAAGACCGGCGGTGTCGTAGAGCTTGACGAGATAGCCGTCGAGATCAAGATCGACCGTCAGAATGTCACGCGTCGTACCGGCCACGTCGGTAACAATCGCCACCTCGCGCTTCGCCATAGCATTAAGAAGGCTGGATTTTCCCGCGTTCGGCGCCCCGATGATGGCAACCTTGAATCCATCCCGGACGATCTCGGCGGATTTTCCAGAACTCACGGCCGCCGTCATCTCGGCAAGCAGCTTTCCGAGATCCTTCTCGACGAGCACTGCGGCGGACGCAGGAGCATCCTCCTCATCGGCAAAATCGAGTTCCGCCTCGATCATCGCCCGCGCATAGGTCAACCGTTCGGCCCAACCATGATAAAGGGCTGAAAGGGCGCCCATGCCTGTTTCCAGCGCTAGCCTCCGCTGCATCTCGGTTTCCGCGGAGACGAGGTCAGACAGGCCCTCAACTTCGACCAGATCAAGTCGGCCATGTTCGAAGGCTCGCCGTGCAAACTCGCCTGCTTCGGCCTGGCGAAGCCCCAGTTGAGCCAGCTCGCCGACGATTGCATTCACGACGGCACGGCTTCCATGAACCTGCAGTTCCGCGCAATCCTCTCCCGTAAAGGAATGAGGCCCTGCGAAATAGAGCACCAGACCCTGGTCGAGCATATCACCGTTACGCCGGCGAATCGTTCTGAGGCTCGCCTGTCGAACCGGGGGAACGGAACCCAGCATTGCGGTAAGCGCCTCGCACGTCGCAGGCCCACTCACACGAATGACAGCAACGCCGGAAGGGGGCTGACCGCTTGAAAGTGCGAAAATGGTGGCTTGCGTCATGTCGTCACCCAGCTGCTAAAACGGCAAAGGCGCCCGAAAGATCGGACGCCTCAAGCTTGGAACGAATCCGGCTAAGGATTACGTATTCATCGAGTCGAAGAAGTCGCCGTTGTTTTTCGTCTGCTTCAGCTTGTCGATGAGGAATTCGATCGCGTCCGTGGTGCCCATAGGCGCCAGGATACGGCGTAGCACGAAGATCTTCTGCAGGTCCTGGCGCTGAACCAGCAGATCTTCCTTACGCGTACCGGACTTGAGGATGTCCATGGCCGGGAAGATGCGCTTGTCGGCGACCTTGCGGTCGAGAACGATTTCCGAGTTACCGGTACCCTTGAATTCTTCGAAGATCACTTCGTCCATGCGGCTGCCTGTGTCGATCAGCGCCGTCGCGATGATCGTCAACGAACCGCCTTCCTCGATGTTACGGGCGGCACCGAAGAAACGCTTTGGCCGCTGCAAGGCGTTCGCATCCACACCACCGGTCAGAACCTTGCCGGAAGAAGGAACGACGGTGTTGTAGGCGCGGCCAAGTCTGGTGATCGAATCGAGCAGGATGACGACGTCGCGACCGTGCTCGACAAGGCGCTTGGCTTTCTCGATCACCATTTCGGCGACCTGGACGTGGCGAATGGCCGGTTCGTCGAAAGTCGAGGAAACGACTTCGCCCTTCACCGAGCGCTGCATGTCCGTCACTTCTTCCGGACGTTCGTCGATCAGGAGAACGATCAGATAGCATTCCGGATGATTTGCGGTGATCGAGTGCGCGATGTTCTGCAGCAGAACGGTCTTACCCGTGCGCGGCGGCGCGACGATCAGGCCGCGCTGGCCTTTGCCGAGCGGTGCGACGAGATCGATCACCCGGGCCGAATTGTCCTTCGACGTCGGAATGTCGAGTTCCATCTTGAACCGCTCGTTCGGATAGAGCGGCGTCAGGTTGTCGAAATGAACCTTGTGGCGGATCTTTTCCGGGTCGTCGAAATTGATCGTGTTGACCTTGAGCAGCGCGAAATAGCGCTCGCCTTCCTTGGGTCCGCGGATCGGGCCTTCGACCGTATCGCCGGTCTTCAGCGAGAAGCGGCGGATCTGCGAGGGCGAAATATAGATATCGTCCGGACCCGGCAGATAGTTCGCATTCGCGGAACGAAGGAAGCCGAAACCGTCCTGCAGCACCTCGACGACACCTTCGCCGATGATTTCTACGTCCTGGCTAGCAAGAACCTTCAGGATCGCGAACATCAACTCCTGCTTGCGCATGGTGCTGGCGTTCTCGACCTCGAGCGACTCTGCGAAAGTCAGCAAATCGGTCGGAGATTTGCTTTTGAGTTCTTGGAGCTTCATTTCAGCCATGAAGAGGAAACCACTTGAGAAATTATTGGGGGATTGGGCGTGTCGGTGAATTTCGCTACCGCGGAAGACAATCCGGGGAAAACGTCAGGTTACACGCATGCCACGAGATGGAGGTGTCAGGAAAATAGCGACTCCCCGCCCAACCCGCAAGAGGCCTGGGCGGAAAAAGCTGAGCGGCGTTAAAACGGCTTGATAATAACCAGAATCACGATCGCGATCATCAGGACTGTCGGGACTTCGTTCCAGATCCGCCAGTATTTCGTCGACCGCCTTGGCTTGTCTGCCGCGAAGTCTCTAACCGCACGACCGAAGAACATGTGAACCCACGTCAAAGCCGCGACCATCGCGATCTTGGCATGCAGCCATCCACCCTGGAACCGGAATACCTCCCAGGCCAGATAGAGCCCGAGCATCCAGGTGATCATCATTGCCGGGTTCATGATGACCCTGAGCAGCCGCCTTTCCATCATCTTGAAGGTTTCCGACTGCTCCGAGCCGATCGGCGCGTCAGAGTGATAGATGAACAGTCGCGGCAGGTAGAGCAATCCCGCCATCCATGACATGACGGCAATCACGTGAAAGGCTTTGACGTAAAGATAGAAATCGTCCGGCCGCAGGACATAGGTGGTCGCGAGGATGAGGAGAAAGATGGCCAGCGCGATGAAGGCACGCGTCTTGGCCCTGGCTCCGGCGTTTCCAGGCTCCGGCCTGTTATCCGAAGCCATCAGTCCTGCCCCCGCACCCGCTTTACAAGCCTCGTGACATTCTCGGGATCGGCTTCCGGCGTGATGCCATGACCGAGATTGAAGATCAGGGGGCCGTTACCAAGCGCCTGGAGAATGGCATCGATACCGTCGGTAAGTGCGTTGCCGCCCGCAACGACCCGCATCGGATCGAGATTTCCCTGCACCGGCCCATCCTTCTGCAGCTCGGCCGCGAATGACAGCGGCACGCTCCAGTCGAGACCGATCGCATCGGCGTCTGTTTTCTGTCGGTAATCCTTGAGGTTCATGCCCGCACCTTTGGCGAACGCAATGATCCTCGCCTGCGGCCTCTTGGCACGAATGATCTCGATCATCCGTGCAACGGGCTTGACTGCGAAATCCTCGAACTCCTTCTCGCCGAGAACGCCGGCCCAGGAATCGAAGATCTGCACGGCATCAGCACCGGCGTCGATCTGCGCGATGAGATATTCGGCCGAGATTTCTGCGAGGAATGCCAGCAGATGTTCGAGCGCCTTTCGGTTTCGATAACCGAAAAGACGGGCAGGCGCCTGATCCGGCGTCCCGTGTCCCGCGATCATGTAGGTCGCAACGGTCCAGGGAGCGCCGCAGAAGCCGAGCAGGGTCGTTTCTGGTGGCAGCTCATGCCGCAACCGTTTCACCGTCTCCAGGACAGGCTCCAGGTGCCCCAGAATGCCATCGGCCTTCAGTGCATGGATACCGCTCTCATCGATCGGATCCATCTGCGGGCCTTCACCCGGCGTGAAGCGCACGTTTCGATGAAGGGCGTCGGGGATGACCAGAATATCGGAGAAGAGGATCGCTGCATCGAAACCATATCGCCTGATCGGCTGAAGTGTCACCTCCACTGCCAGATCAGGCGTATAACAGAGATCAAGGAACCCACCGGCCTGTGTGCGCGTTGCACGATACTCAGGCAGATAACGTCCCGCCTGTCTCATAAGCCATAGCGGTGGTGGCGTTATCGTCTTGCCTTCCAGCACCTCGACGATCTTTCGCTTCGCAGCAGCCAATCTTTTTCCCTCATATAAAAAATCTAATTTCTAAAGGGTTTCTATTTCTTAGAGTCGGTGGGTATCAAGGATTAAAGTCAAACTACAGGTTAAGCCTGTAATTCGCTGACCCGGCTCCGGCTGCTGGCAATCCGCGATTGCTTACCGTGCACTTGTGGACGAATACGAATCGCTAATAAGATTCAATGCCGTAGGGAAAGCGGCGATCAGGTCCTGCCTGGGGATGGCTTGTGGACAGGGAAATGGGATGCGACAATTATCCACGCAACCCACAGATCCGCCGTGACGCCGTCCAAGCAATCGCTATCTGTGGAGAACTCGCAGGTTTTCCCAAGGGCGATCTGCCGGGAGCCGGCCTTCGATCGTCTGTCCCTAGTTATCAACAAACGGTAAAGTCTAACGTGGAGAACCGAAAAAACTTCTTCCACCTGCACCTGATTTCTGACTCAACGGGCGAGACTCTGATCTCGGCCGGCAGGGCTGCAGCCGCGCAATTCCAGGGCAGCTACGCCCTTGAGCATGTCTATCCGCTGATTCGGAACCGCAAGCAGCTCGGCTCGGTGCTGGAGGCTGTCGACAAGGAGCCGGGCATCGTTCTCTACACGATCGTCGATCAGGAGCTCGCCTCGGTCATCGACCTGCGTTGCCGGGAAATGGGTGTGCCCTGTGTCAACGTGCTCGAACCGGTCATCGACGTGTTCCAGGCCTATCTCGGTGCGCCTTCACGCCGTCGGGTCGGCGCCCAGCACGCATTGAATGCCGATTACTTTGCCCGGATCGAAGCGCTGAATTTCGCCATGGACCATGACGATGGTCAGATGCCGGAAACCTACGACGAAGCGGATATCATTCTGATCGGCATCAGCCGCACGTCGAAAACGCCGACCAGCATCTATCTCGCCAACCGGGGCATCAAGACGGCGAACATCCCGATCGTGCCGGGCGTCGAGCTTCCTGATGCGCTGTATCGCGCAGAGCGTCCTTTGATCGTCGGGCTGATCGCCACGACCGACAGAATCTCGCAGGTTCGGGAAAATCGCGAGCTCGGCAGTTCTCAAGGTTTCGACCGCCACACCTATACGGACCGGGCGAGCATCAACGAGGAGCTGAAATATGCCCGGGCGCTTTGCGCGCGAAACAGCTGGCCGATCATCGATGTCACGCGTCGTTCCATCGAGGAGACGGCAGCCGCCATTCTTGCACTGCGTCCACGGCTCAGATAAGGCCGAATCCGCTTGTATCCGGAGGTGAATACCGACGTGCGTCTCGTTCTTGCTTCATCCAGTCCCTTCCGTCGAATGCTCCTTGAGAATGCCGGGCTGACATTCGATTGCCGCGCGGCCGATATCGACGAGCGGGCGATTGAGAATTCCGCGGATCACGGCGGACCCGACGAAGTGGCCAAGGTCTTGGCCAATGCGAAGGCGCTCGACGTATCTGCACATTTTCCCGATGCCCTGGTCATCGGTTCGGACCAGACGATGTCGCTTGGTGATCGCGTCTATCACAAGGCGGCGAACCGGTCCGAGGCGAAGGAGACGCTGATGTCCCTCTCCGGCAAGACCCATCAATTGAACAGCGCAATCGCCATTGCACTCGACGGCAAGATTGTCTGGGAGCATGTCTCCCACGCGCGGCTTACCGCCAGAACACTCGATGAAGCTTATGTCGATCGGTATCTCGACAGGGTTGGTGACAAGGCGATGAGCAGCGTCGGCGCCTACCAGCTGGAGGGGGAGGGGATCCACCTCTTCTCGCAGATCGACGGCGACTATTTCACCATCCTCGGCCTGCCCATGCTCCCGCTTCTCGAACAGCTGCGTCACCTGGGGGCAATCGATGGCTGATTCACGTGAAACAGCTCAACCGGCCGCCTTCGTCACCGGATGGCCGATCAAGCATTCCCGCTCTCCCATCATCCATCGATACTGGCTCAAGCAATATGGCCTCGCCGGCAGCTATGAACCGGTTGCGGTCGCCGAACAGGATTTCGCCAATTTCATTGAATCCCTGAAAGACGGTACCAGCGGTTTCCGCGGCGGCAACGTCACCATCCCCCACAAGGAAGCAGCCTTCCGCCTTGCCGACTGTCCCGATGACCTGGCCGAAGAGATTGGCGCGACCAATACGTTATGGGTCGAGGATGGACGGATACACGCGACCAATACCGATGGATACGGCTTCGCGACCAACCTCGATGACTTCCATCCCGGTTGGGATCGGGCGGGGCGCGCCGTGATCCTGGGCGCCGGCGGCGCCAGTCGCGCGGTCATCCAGGCAGTTCGTGATCGCGGTATCGGCGAGATCCATGTGGTCAACCGCACCTTTTCACGCGCACAGGAACTGGCGGATCGCTTTGGAGCGAAGGTTCACGCCCACGCCCTGCCGGCGCTCTCCGAAGTCATGGCTGGTGCAGGCCTCTTCATCAACACGACCTCGCTCGGCATGGATGGGGAAGATTCGGCGATCATCGATTTCTCCGGACTGCGGACCGGTGCCCTGGTGACGGATATCGTCTACGTCCCGCTCGAGACGCCGATCTTGAGGCAGGCACGCGAACAGGGCTTTGCTACCGCCGACGGATTGGGCATGCTTCTGCATCAGGCGGCGCCGGGGTTTGAAAAATGGTTCGGCCGGCGCCCGGTTGTGGATGAAAGGCTGAGAGCGATGATCGTTGACGATATCCAGGCTGCGCCATGATCATCATCGGCTTGACCGGCTCGATCGGCATGGGCAAGTCGACGACATCGGCCATGTTTGCGGAAGAGGGGATCCCGGTCAACGATTCCGATGCTGTCGTCCATGACCTTTACAGATCGGAAGCAGTGGAGCCAGTCGGAGCGGCGTTTCCGGGCACAGTGCGCAATGGCGTTGTCGACAGGCCGGAACTGGTGCGGCAATTGTCTCGGCAGCCTGATGGGTTTCGTCGCCTCGAGGCAATCGTCCATCCGCTGGTGAGACAGCGGGAGAAGCAGTTCCTTGAGCGGCAGAAGGCGGCGGGATCGGACCTCGTCCTTCTCGACATCCCCCTACTTTTCGAGACCGATGGCCGAAACCGTGTGGATACCGTTGTGGTCGTGACCTGCGATCCACAGATACAGAGACAGCGTGTTCTTGCCAGGCCGGGCATGACGGAGGAAAAGTTCAGGCTGATCCTCGATCGCCAGACCCCGGATAGCGAGAAGCGCGAGGGTGCCGATTTCATCATCGACACCGGCGGCGGCCTCGATTCGGCACGGGCGAGGGTGAGGCAAATCATTGCGCTCCTGCGATCAGGAGTGAGGAGCGAGCGGAATGCGTGAAATCATCTTCGATACGGAAACGACGGGTCTTGAGTCCAAACAGGACCGGATCATCGAGATCGGCGGTATCGAACTCATCAATAACTTCCCCACGGGAAGAACGCTGCATCTCTATATCAATCCGGGCGACCGCAAGGTTCATCCGGACGCACTGGCCGTGCACGGCATTACCGACGACTTCCTGAAAGACAAGCCGAGCTTTGCCGAGGTTGTTCAGGAAATCATCGATTTCTTCGACGGCGCCAAATGGATCGCCCATAACGCAACGTTCGACATGGGCTTCATCAATGCCGAGTTCGACCGGCTGGGGCTGGCTCCGGTGCCAACGGAGCAGGTGGTCGATACGCTGTCGATGGCGCGCCGCAAGCACCCGATGGGCCCGAACTCGCTTGATGCACTTTGCCGTCGTTACGGCATCGACAACGCCCATCGTACCAAGCACGGCGCATTGCTCGATTCCGAACTGCTGGCCGAAGTCTATATTGAAATGACCGGCGGCCGCCAGGCCGCACTTGGCCTGATGGGCGCTGAGCAGGCAACCACTGTTGTCGAGTTGGAAGAGGTTGTCGTGGTAACGGACCGGGTCCGCCCGAGAGCGCTTCCAGGCAGATTGAGCGAACAGGACATAGAGGCCCACGCATCCATGGTGGCTTCTATGAAAGCCAAGGCGATCTGGCAGAAGTTCGGTCAGAACTAGAGCAGTTCCAGCAAAAGCGCGTAGCGGTTTTGCGTCCGGAACTGCGTAAGATCAAAGGATTGAAGCGATTTCGCGTTTCGAGGAAAAACGGAAACGCCCTAAGGACAAAAAAGAAGCCCGGGAGACCCGGGCTTTTTTGTTCCTATCAGCTGTTGAGCGGCTGAACCTTGGCGCGGGCCTGTTCTTCGGCCATGCGCTGCGTGAACATCTGCGCGAAATCGATGGGGTCGATCATCAGCGGCGGGAAACCGCCGTTGCGCGTCACATCGGCAATGATCTGGCGGGCGAACGGGAAGAGCAGGCGCGGGCACTCGATGAAGAGAACCGGCAGCATGTGTTCCTGCGGGAAACCGGTGATGCGGAAGACGCCGCCATAAACCAGCTCAGCTGCGAACACGACCTTGTCGTCATCCTTGGCTTCGGCATTCAGCGTCAGCACGACGTCGAAGTCGTTTTCCGACAGCGGGTTGGCGTTCACGTTCACATTGATGTTGATGCTCGGCGCCTTGTCACGAGCCTGAAGCGAACGCGGCGCGCCCGGGTTCTCGAAAGAAAGGTCTTTCGTGTACTGGGCGAGAATGTTGATCGAAGGGCTCGCCGACTGCGTGGTTTCGTCTGCCATGACATATCCTCAGGACTGATGCGTTGAGGCCGTCTAACATCTCGCCAATACGCTTACAACCCGTGACCGCACAACCGGAGTCTATGCTTCCCGATCCCTATGTCTCCCGGTCATTGTCCTTGGCCCAGGGCGAGGATGGGTTCGGACCGCTGTCGCGACGAAAGTCACCTTCGTCGAGGTCGACCACTTTGCCGCTTGGACCGGGGCGCTCGGGCGATGGCCCTGAAGAAGACGGCGAGGGGCGTCTGAAACCCGTTCTGCCGCTATTGACCACCACCACGCGCCGCCCGACCAGCGACCAGAGAAACTGCCGGACGAACGGAATGAACAGCGCTATGCCGACGATGTCGGTCAGAAAGCCCGGCAGCAGAAGCAGAATACCGGCGACGACGATCATCGCGCCATCGACGACGGAACTCGCGGGGATGTGACCCTGCTGACTTTCCTGCGACAGCTTTTTCAGGAGATGCAGACCTTGCTGCCTCAGGAGGAACGCGCCGAGCAGTCCCGAGAGGACGACCAGGGCCAGCGTCGACCACAATCCGATCGCCCGTCCGACGACGACGAAGCCTGCGATTTCGGCCAGTGGCCAGGCGAGGAGAAGAACGAGAGCGTAAAGTGGGCGCATGATCCGGTTTACGATTGACGATAGGGTTTCCTAGTCTCACACCTTCGCTATTTGAAGATGGAATGATGCAGACTATATGAGGATGTACATTCAACTTTTAAACGGCATCGCGGGTTAAGATGGGCTCAAACGACTTCATAACACTCTTTTTCCTTGTGGCCGCTGTGCTGATCTTTCTGCAATTGCGCAGTGTCTTGGGTCGGCGGACAGGAAACGAGAAGCCGCCGGTCGATCCTTACAGCCCCCGCGATGTGCTGAAGAATCCGGGAGCTGCGGACGACGGCAAGGTCGTGACCTTGCCCCGCAAGGAAGCGGCTGACGACGATCAGCGGGTTGCCGACGCCGACGCGCTCGCCCAGCCCGGCAGTGATTTGAACGAAGCGCTGAAGGCGATCATCAAGGCCGATCCGTCTTTCCGTCCCCGCGAGTTTCTCGAAGGGGCCAAGATGGCCTATGAAATGATCGTGATGGCCTTTGCCGATGGCGATCGAAAGACATTGAAGGGTCTTCTTTCAAAGGAAGTCTTCGATGGTTTCGATGCGGCGATCCGCGAGCGCGAGGCCAAGGGTGAAGTGGTGAAATCGACTTTTGTCGGCATCGACAAATCCGCTATTACCAATGCTTCGCTCAAGCAGTCCGAAGCTCAGGTGACGATCCGCATTGTCAGCCAGTTGATTTCCGCGACCTTCGATAAGGACGGCAAGCTCATCGATGGCGATCAGGAGGCTGTGGCCGACGTCACCGATATCTGGACCTTTGCCCGCGACATCCGCTCCCGTGATCCGAACTGGAAGCTGATCGCCACCGAATCCGAACAATGAGCGAGGCATCGTCGGGATACCGCCTGTCTCCCGTATCCTTCGGCGAACTCCCCGATTGGGACCTGGACGATCCTCGCCCGCTTTTCGAAGCGATGGCGAGGTGTCTTGCGTATATCGAAGAGACCAAGCCATACCGCACCGGTGCCCTGGGCCTGTCTGCCGGCGATCTCTTGCCGCTGCTGAAAACGGCCGCCGATTGGCCGCTGACCAGCCCGGGTGATGCGCGGGCCTTCTTCGAACAGAATTGCACGCCATTTCGCATTCGGCGGGAAGACGACCGGTCCGGCCTGGTGACGGCCTTCTACGAGCCGGAGGTGGACGTGTCCTCCCAGCCGGATGAGATCTGGGCCTATCCCTTCTATTATCGGCCCGACGATCTCGTTGATCTGGATGACGGCAACAGGCCAGGCAATCTCGAATCCGGCTACATGTTCGGACTTAAGACGCCTGATGGCATCGCCGAATATCCAGACCGTAAGGCGATCGACCAGGGTTATCTGAAAGGCAGGGGCCTTGAGATTGCATGGGCGCGATCGAAGGTGGACGTCTTCTTCGCCCATATTCAGGGCGCCGCCCGGCTGAGATTTGCAGACGGCACGATCCGCAGGATCACTTATGCCGCGAAGGCCGGCCATCCGTTTTCTCCGATCGGCAAGCTGTTGATCGATCGTGGCGAGATCGCGCGGGAGCGGATCTCGATGCAGAGCATTCGGGAATGGCTGGCGAGGAATTCGGCTAAGGTTGATGAGATCCTCTGGCACAATCGCTCCTACATCTTCTTTCGTGATGCGGATGTCTCCGACGATCACCTGGGGCCGGTCGCGGCGGCAAAGGTCCCGTTGGTCGCCGGCCGGTCTCTCGCGGTGGATCGAATGATCCACACATTCGGCTACCCCTTCTTCATTCATGCGCCGACATTGACCCATCTCGACGACGGCCGCTCGTTCGCGCGTCTCATGCTGGCGCTCGATACCGGATCGGCCATTGTCGGTCCCGCCCGCGGTGATATTTTCACCGGCTCCGGACATGAAGCCGGCGAGCTTGCGGGAACGGTGAACAATGACGCCGACTTCTATATCCTGATCCCAAAAGCGGCGGCAGGCAGGTATGGCGCATGAAGGGCGGACGCAAGCTCGATACCGAGGAACGGATACTCTGGGGCAAGGTTGCCAAGTCGACCCGCGCCTTCAAGGAGCGTCAGCACGATCTTCTGGCTTTCGAGGCGGAGGAGGCCGAACGTGTGGCCGAGGCCGAGCGGCAGCAGGCTCCCTTGGCTCCGCACGAGGCGAGCGAAAAGCCCGCAAGACAGATCCCGACCGCCCGCAAACCGAGCGGTTTTCATCATCCGCTGGAAAAGCCGACGAAGCAGAAGCTCGCCAAGGGCAAGCTTTCCATCGAGGCGCGGCTTGATCTCCACGGCCTGTTTCAGGCCGAGGCGCATGATCTTCTTCTCGATTTTATCTACCGCGCCCACGAGCGGGGCCTTCGCCACGTCCTGGTCATCACCGGCAAGGGCAGTTCGATGGGCAGCGAAGGTGCGCTGCGCCGGGCAGTGCCGCTCTGGTTTTCCAAGCCGGAATTCCGCTTCCTGATTTCGTCCTACGAATGGGCCGCGCGCCATCACGGCGGTGACGGCGCTCTTTATGTCCGCCTTGCGCGGATCGACAGAGCTGCGCCATGACGCCGTTCGGCATGGCGATGCGGACACTGCGCCAGCGCAAGGGCGTAACCCAGCGTGCCCTGGCCCAGGCGATCGGCGTGACGCCCGCCTATCTCTCGGCCCTTGAGCATGGCCGGCGCGGCCGCCCGACCTTCGAACTGCTGCAGCGCATCGCCGGCTATTTCAACATCATCTGGGACGAGGCCGAGGAACTGTTCCGACTGGCCAATGTGTCGGATCCGCGGGTCGTCGTAGACACCGCCGGATTGCCTGCGGAATATACGATGCTGGCCAATGAACTGGCCAAACGGATTAGCACTTTGCCGCCGGACGTGGTAGAAGAGATGACCAAACTCCTGAAGCGCAACCCATAGCCACTTTTTCTCGGGAACATCCACGGCTTTCCGGCCACATTGGCCTGCCACAACCTTTAGAAGCCGTTTGGGATTTCCTATATTCCCACTAAACCGAGCGGTGATTCGCGCGTCACTGACCAAGAACCAACTGGAAGAAACTGAATGACCGATCTACCCGCCAGCGATAATGGTGCGAGTGCAGAATATGGTGCCGATTCCATCAAGGTGCTCAAGGGCCTCGATGCGGTTCGCAAGCGCCCAGGCATGTATATCGGCGATACCGATGACGGGTCCGGTCTTCACCACATGGTCTACGAAGTCGTCGACAACGCCATCGACGAAGCGCTTGCCGGCCATGCCGATATCGTCACGGTCACCCTGAACGCGGATGGGTCTGTCAGTGTCACGGATAACGGCCGCGGCATTCCGACCGACATCCATAAGGAAGAAGGCGTGTCCGCTGCCGAGGTCATCATGACCCAACTCCATGCCGGCGGTAAGTTCGACCAGAACTCCTACAAGGTCTCCGGCGGTCTGCACGGCGTCGGCGTCTCGGTCGTCAACGCGCTGTCCGTCTGGCTGAAGCTGAAGATCCGGCGCAACGGCAAGGTCCATGAGATTGCCTTCACTCATGGCGTCGCCGATGCCCCGCTTCAGGTGATCGGCGATTACGAAGGCCGTTCGGGTACGGAAGTCACCTTCCTCGCCAGCCCCGAAACCTTCACCATGACGGAGTTCGACTACAACACGCTCGAACACCGCCTGCGCGAACTCGCCTTTTTGAATTCCGGCGTCAGAATCCGGCTCACGGATCGACGCAAACCGGATATCCGCGAGGAAGAGATGATTTATGACGGCGGCCTTGAAGCCTTCGTCGCTTATCTCGATCGCTCCAAGAAGCCGCTGGTCGAACGCCCGGTCGCCATCAAAGGCGAAAAGGACGGCATGACGGTCGAAGTCGCGATGTGGTGGAACGACAGCTACCACGAGAACGTGCTCTGCTTCACCAACAACATCCCGCAGCGCGACGGCGGCACGCACATGGCCGGCTTCCGCGGCGCCCTGACCCGCCAGATCACGTCCTATGCGGACAAATCAGGCATCATGAAAAAGGAAAAGGTCTCGCTGACGGGCGATGACTGCCGCGAAGGCCTGACCGCCGTTCTGTCGGTCAAGGTTCCGGATCCGAAATTCTCGTCGCAGACCAAGGACAAGCTCGTTTCATCGGAAGTGCGTCCGGTCGTGGAAAACCTCGTCAACGAGGCGCTTAGTGACTGGCTCGAGGAGCACCCGGCGGAAGCCAAGGTTCTCGTTGGCAAGGTGGTGGAAGCCGCCGTGGCCCGCGAAGCTGCCCGCAAGGCGCGTGAACTGACCCGCCGCAAGGGTGTGCTCGACATTGCTTCTCTGCCGGGCAAGCTCGCCGACTGCTCGGAGCGTGATCCGTCCAAGTCGGAAGTCTTCCTCGTCGAGGGTGACTCTGCAGGTGGTTCCGCCAAACAGGGCCGTTCGCGCGAGAACCAGGCGATCCTTCCGCTGCGCGGCAAGATCCTAAATGTCGAGCGCGCGCGTTTCGACAAGATGCTGTCCAGCCAGGAAATCGGCACGCTGATCACCGCGCTCGGCACGTCGATCGGCAAGGACGAATTCAACGCCGACAAGCTGCGCTACCACAAGATCATCATCATGACGGACGCTGACGTCGACGGCGCCCATATCCGTACGCTGCTGCTCACCTTCTTCTTCCGCCAGATGCCGGAACTGATCGAGCGCGGCCACATCTATATCGCCCAGCCGCCGCTTTATAAGGTGGCCCGCGGCAAGTCGGTTCAGTACCTGAAGAATGAAGCAGCGCTCGAAGAATACCTCATCACCATGGGTCTTGAGGAAGCGACGCTGACGCTCGGCTCCGGTGAGGTTCGTGCCGGTCAGGATATGCGCGAAGTGATTGCCGATGCCCAGCGCATCCGTTCGCTGATCGACGGCCTGCATTCCCGTTACGATCGGTCCATCGTCGAACAGGCGGCGATTGCCGGCGCGCTCCATCCCGATCTGACCGACAATCGCGAGCGTGCGCAGCAGACGGCCAACGAAGTGGCGAGCCGCCTCGACGTCATCGCCGAGGAAACCGAACGCGGCTGGACCGGCCATGTCACGGACGAAGGTGGCCTGCGCTTCGAGCGCATGGTGCGCGGCGTCCGCGAAGTCGCCTTCATCGACAACGCGCTGATCGGCTCCGCCGACGCCCGTCACATCGACCAGATGGCGACGCGCCTGCACGACATCTACGGCACGCCGCCGACGCTTGCCCGCAAGGAAGGCCAGCTGGAAATCCCGGGACCGCGCGCGCTTCTGGATGCGATTTTCGCCTCCGGCCGCAAGGGTCTCTCGATGCAGCGATACAAGGGTCTCGGCGAAATGAACGCCGAACAGCTCTGGGAAACGACGCTCGATCCGAACGTCCGTTCGCTTCTGCAGGTCAAGGTCAACGATGCGACCGATGCAGACGGTCTCTTCTCGCGCCTCATGGGCGACGAGGTCGAGCCGCGCCGCGAGTTCATCCAGGACAATGCGCTCAGCGTCGCAAACCTCGACATCTAGGTCGAAGCAGATCACGAAAAACAGACGGGGCCTATCGGGCCCCGTTTTGTTATTCAGCCTGAGGTGTTCTGCACAGGCTTTGGATTCACGTGAAACATTTTCTTAAGCTTTTTTCCGCTCACGGTTCGCCGGTGAACTTGCCCTCGAATGCGAAATCCGAGACCGGCTTGCGCTTGCTTGGCACTTCCCGCTCCTGAAGTTCTTCGGGCAGGGTGCTCTTGTCGGCCATGCGACCGATTGCGGCCGCTGCCTCGACGCGAAAACCGTCCGGCAGGTTCAGCACGCCGATGGCCTTTTCCTTGTCGAAACCTTCCATACCATGGGCGTGGTAGCCGAGCTTCATCGCCTGGCAGATCACCGAGAACCAGGCAGCGCCCGTGTCATAGGAATGCGTATAGGCCTCCCTGCGTTCGCCATTGCTGGAGACGCGATAGGTCTTTGAGACGATGATCATTAGAGCCGCGGCGTTCTGCGCCCATTTCTGGTTCCCGGGCACGAGAAGATCGAGGATGGCCGAGAAGGCGGGCGTGCCGCGCAGGCCATAGACGAAACGCCATGGCTGGTTGTTGCCGGAGGAGGGTGCCCAATGCGCTGCATCCAGGATCGTCAGCATCGTCTCCCGATCCATCGTCTCTTCGGTAAACGCCCGCGGTGACCAGCGATCGAGAAAGAAGGCATCGATCGGAAATTCAGACGTGCGGGTATTGCTGCTGGTCATGAGTGACTCCTTGTTTCTAGTCATGGAAATAAGGGAAGCTGAGTCGATTGCAATCGCCCGGCGGTCTTAAGCTTGCGTGACAAGCCACGGCACATCGGTCATAGATGATGACGGGAGAGGAACGCTTGATCGCCGGGCGCATTGAGGTTCGAAAAGGGGAGGAGGCACCGCGATGAAAAGCAGCGCATTCATGTTTTACCAACTGTATGAGTTGAACCACGCCGCTCTTGCGCCGTTTCGCGCCGGCGCGGAAGCGCTTCGCTTCGTTTCCACCAATCCGATGAACCCGCTGTCGCAGACGGTGCTGGGTCGGACGCTCACAGCCAGCCTCGAAGTCTTCGAGCGGGCGACGCGCCGTTATGCCAAGCCCGAATTCGGCATCGCAGAAACCACGGTTGAAGGAGAGAAGGTTGCCGTCACCGAAGAGGTGGTCTGGTCGAAGCCCTTCTGCAATCTTCTGCATTTCAAACGCGATCTTCCTCAGTCGCGGGCGGCCGACCAGAAGATACTGCTCGTCGCACCGATGTCCGGTCACTACGCGACACTGCTTCGCGGCACGGTGGAATCGCTTCTGCCCCATGCCGAGGTCTACATCACAGATTGGGTCGATGCGCGCATGGTCCCGGTCACCGAAGGCAATTTCGATCTGGATGACTATATCGACTACGTGATCGAGATGCTGCACGAGCTTGGAGCGGGCGCTCACGTCGTCGGCGTCTGCCAGCCGTCGGTGCCGGTTCTGGCCGCCGTCGCTGTCATGGAGGCGAGGCAGGACCCGATGCTTCCGGCCTCGATGATCCTGATGGGCGGCCCGATCGACACGCGCATCCATCCGACGGCCGTCAACAATCTTGCCAAGGAACATCCGCTCGAATGGTTCCGCGACAATGTCGTCATGACGGTGCCGTTCCCGCAGCCGGGTTTCATGCGCCCTGTCTATCCAGGCTTCCTGCAGCTCTCGGGCTTCATGTCGATGAACCTAGACCGCCACGTCATGGCGCATCGGGAATTCTTCGAGCATCTCGTCAAGAACGATGGGGAATCGGCCGAGAAGCACCGAGACTTCTACGACGAATATCTGGCCGTGATGGATCTGACCGAGGAGTTCTATCTCCAGACCGTCGACACCGTCTTCATCCGGCATTCCCTGCCGAAGGGCGAGATGAAGCACCGCGAAGTTCTGGTCGATACTAAGGCGATCCGCCATGTCGCGTTGATGACGGTGGAAGGGGAAAACGACGACATTTCCGGCGTCGGGCAGACCCAGGCAGCCCATACGATCTGCCCCAATATCCCCGACGAGATGCGACTTCACTACATGCAGCCGGACGTCGGCCATTACGGCGTCTTCAACGGCTCGCGCTTCAGACGAGAGATCGTGCCACGGATCGTCGAGTTTACCCGACTTCACGCCAAAGCTGTCGCGGCAGCTAAACCTGCGGCAGCATCGAAGAGAGCTGCCTCCAAGGGCGTCAAGAAGCCCAGGTAGATCGATTTTCCGGCGTTATTTCAGAGGCTTCTACAATTTAATCTTCGCTCTTCTTGAAGGGCGATATGCGGCTCACCAAATCGATTCCGTCGGGCTGGCATGCGGCCACCCGCTGCAACCTCAAGGGTGTGACCCATGAACCAGTCTGCATTGATCCGTCCGGAGTGGACGCCGGCCACCATTGCTCTCATGGTGCTCGGTTTCATAGTGTTCTGGCCGCTTGGCCTTGCCATGCTCGCCTATATCATATTCGGGGATCGGCTGCGCGGCTTCAAGCGCGACGCCAATGATCGCGCCGATAAGTGGTTTTCCGGCTGCCGCCGGGCCAGCCGCCGCTACAACACGCATTTCTCGACCGGCAACGTCGCTTTTGACGACTGGCGGAAAGCGGAGCTCGACCGCCTCGAAGAAGAGCGCCGCAGGCTCGACGAGATGCGCGAAGAGTTCGACAGCTATGCGCGCGAACTGCGCCGTGCCAAGGACCAGGAAGAGTTCGATCGTTTCATGCGTGAGCGCAAGAGCCGGCCGAATGGCGATCAGTCGGTCGTCGACCTGTAGCATCGCTGCACGGAATTGCCTTGATAGGGCCGGCGCTCAACAGGCGCCGGCTTTTTTGATGCGGGGATTCACGATGAATCGGCTAAGGAATATATATGTTCGCGCTTCTCAAAAAGCCTGTCCGTCGCACGTCGAGACCGCTCGAAACGGTGAAGCGCACCCTCAATGTCGGTGATCGCGCCATGCCGCTGACCATCAAGGAGAACAGCCGGGCGACGCGCATCACGCTCAGGATCGAGCCGGGCGGTCGTGCGCTTAACCTGACGGTCCCCATCGGGCTGAAAAAATACGAGATAGACGATTTCCTCGCGCGGCATGAAGGCTGGCTCAGTGCCAAGCTTTCGAAGTTCTCGACGGAAAACCCCATCAGGCCCGGCGGTGAGATCTCCATCCGCGGTGTCATTCACCATATAGAGCATACCGGATCGCTTCGCGGCATCACGGAAGCTATTGTCGTCGACGGCCGGCCTGTCCTGAAGGTGAGCGGCCTTGAGGGGCACATCGGCCGCCGGATCTCCACCTTCCTCAAGAAGGAAGCCCGTCGCGACCTGGAAACGCTTGCCCGCCGCCACGCCGCGTCGGTCCGCAAGCCCATCACCTCGGTATCCATGAAGGACACCCGAAGCAGATGGGGTTCATGCTCCTGGGATGGAAACCTGAGTTTCTCCTGGCGCATCGTCATGGCGCCGCCGCTTGTGATCGATTACCTTGCGGCGCATGAAGTGGCGCATCTGAAGGAAATGAACCACGGCCCGAAATTCTGGGCTCTCTGCAAGCAGCTCTGCCCGCGGATGGAAGAGGCTCGCCGCTGGCTGAAGCTGCATGGCTCGCAGCTTCACGCACTCGATTTCAGCTGATCAGGCGCGTTCGACCGGCTTTACTGCCAGTCGCTTGTGCGCATCGTCCAGTCCTGCTGGGAAAGGCCGGTCGGCGGGTCGGCCATCGCCATGCCGGCGCCCGGCCGCTTCTGCACCTGCGGACGCATGGTCGGAACCGGGATGTTCTCGTCGCTGGTAAGGCTGGCAGGAATGACATGCGCTTGGCTGACCGACGAATTCTGCGGCACCGAATAGGCGGTATCGAAGGCCTGCTCCATGCTGGCGCGAGTGATCGCGGCGGCGATGATCGGCGCGACGGATGGCTTGGAAGCATCCGCCAGCTGCGGGGAAGCGTCGCGCGCACCCTTGGCGGCGGCAACGGAAGCCGGCGTCGGGACCAGTGCGGATGCCGCTCCGGCTGTCGCCACGGTCTGCGTCTGATTGCTTGCGGGAGCCGTCGAAGGTGCGACGGAGGCGATGGCGCTCTGCGCGCTGCCGGGTGTCGCAAAAGCGAGGACGTAGGAATCCGACGACTGCGGTTCCGCCGTCTGCAACTCGCCATCACGGCCGCGCTTCTCGTAGAACACGTTGCCGCCGGCCGATGCCACGTAATGCATGTTCTTGTAGGGGAAGCTCAGTCCCTTGGTGTGGAAGAACATCGCGCTCTTCACATCGGGGTGACGGGCACCCTTGAGGACTGCGTCGGCGGCCTTGTTGAGGTCAGGCGCCGTATCCTCGTCCATCTTCCGGGTCATCACGCCCGGTGCGAACTGGTTCTTCTGGGTGACAACACCGCAGATGCTGGACGGATAGATGCCCGAAGTCAGTCGGTTCATCACCACGCTGCCGACCGCGATGAAACCCTTTTCGCTGGTCCGCTTGGATTCGAAATACATCGCGCGCTTAAGGCACTCGCGATCCTTCGTCGTATAGCTGTAGACCGTCTTGGACTGTCCCGAATCCGCAGTAGCCAGCTTCGTGGATTTCGCTTTCGCATCGACGGAAGCCGTCGTCTGCGTGCTTGTGCATGCGGAGAGCAATCCTCCTGCAGCTAGACAAAGTGCTGCACGAAAAGCAGCCCCCGTGATCGTCGCCATGGCACCCCGCCAAAAAATTTCAAAAATCGTCTGGGCGGGGAATAACCTACCTGACTTTGTCTGTATGATCAATTATCTTTCACAATTACGCAACCTACGGAAAATCCATTCCTTTTCCGATTTTGGGCGATAAAACATTTCATGAGTAAAGTCTCATATATCCGTTATTTACATACCGTGAAGCCGCCGCGATTCGCCTGATCAGCCGTTGTCACGCATGCCTTATTTGCGGCGCCATTTCAGCCGCTTATATAAAGAGCCTCGACTCACAAGGCATTTCGTGTCACTGCGCCGTCATGAAACCTGACGTCAAGATTTGCGGATTGAAGACTGCGGACGCGATCGATCGTGCGGTGGCCCGCGGCGCGACCCATATCGGCTTCATCTTCTTCGCAAAGAGCCCGCGCAATATCGATCCGGCCCTCGCCGGCGAGCTTGCCGATGCGGTTCGTGGAAAGGTCAAGATCGTCGCGGTCACCGTCGACGCGAATGACGAGGATCTCGACGACATCGTCTCGCTCCTGCAGCCCGATATCCTGCAATTGCATGGCCACGAGAGCCCGGAACGCATTCTGCACATAAAGGCGCTTTACGGTCTTCCGGTGATGAAGGTGTTTTCGGTACGCGAAGCGGCCGATCTCGACCGCGTCGATCCCTATATCGGCGTCGCCGATCGTTTCCTCTTCGATGCCAAGGCGCCTAAGGGTTCAGAGCTGCCGGGCGGTAACGGGGTTTCCTTCGACTGGAGCCTGATGGCCTCGCTTGACGGAAGCGTGGATTACATGCTTTCCGGAGGCCTGAACAAGGAGAATGTCGCTATCGCGCTTTCCTCGACGCGGGCAACGGGCGTAGATGTCTCGTCCGGTGTCGAAAGCGAGCCGGGCGTCAAGGACCTTGGCATGATCGATGCGTTCTTCGATGCCGTGAAATCGGCCGCAAAACGCGAAGGAGTTTGAAAGTGAACGAGACGCCAAAACCCAATTCGTTCCGGTCCGGCCCCGATGAGGATGGCCGTTTCGGCATTTTCGGCGGTCGTTTCGTCGCGGAAACCCTGATGCCGCTGATCCTCGATCTGCAGGGCGAGTGGGAAAAGGCCAAGGACGATCCGGTCTTCCAGAAGGAACTGGCCGATCTCGGCACCCATTATATCGGCCGCCCGAGCCCGCTCTATTTCGCCGAGCGCCTGACCGAGCATCTCGGCGGCGCAAAAATCTATTTCAAGCGTGAAGAGCTGAACCACACCGGTTCGCACAAGATCAACAACTGCATCGGCCAGATCCTGCTCGCCAAGCGCATGGGCAAGACCCGCATCATTGCCGAGACCGGCGCCGGCCAGCATGGCGTGGCCTCGGCCACGGTCGCCGCACGCTTCGGTTTCCCCTGCGTCGTCTATATGGGCGCGACCGATGTCGAGCGTCAGGCACCGAACGTTTTCCGCATGAAGCTGCTGGGCGCCGAAGTGATCCCGGTCACCGCCGGTCACGGCACGCTCAAGGATGCGATGAACGAAGCGCTTCGCGACTGGGTCACCAATGTCGACGACACCTATTACCTGATCGGCACGGCCGCCGGCCCGCATCCCTATCCGGAAATGGTCCGTGACTTCCAGGCCGTCATCGGCAAGGAAGCCCGCGAGCAGATCCTCGAAGCCGAAGGCAAGTTGCCGGACGTCGTCATTGCCGCTGTCGGCGGCGGCTCCAACGCCATCGGCATCTTCCATCCCTTCCTCGATGACGAGGGCGTCCAGATTGTCGGCGTCGAAGCCGGTGGCCGCGGCCTCGACGGCGTCGAGCACTGCGCCTCGATCACGGCCGGTTCGCCGGGCGTGCTGCACGGCAACCGCACCTATCTCCTGCAGGACAATGACGGCCAGATCCTCGAAGGCCATTCGATTTCCGCCGGCCTCGACTATCCGGGCATCGGTCCCGAACATTCCTGGCTGAACGATATCGGCCGTGCCGAATACGTGCCGATCATGGACCACGAGGCGCTCGATGCCTTCCAGCTCCTGACGAAGCTCGAAGGCATCATTCCGGCACTCGAGCCGAGCCATGCCATCGCCGAGGTGATCAAGCGTGCGCCGAAGATGGGCAAGGACCAGATCATCCTGATGAACCTGTCCGGCCGTGGCGACAAGGATATCTTCACCGTCGGCAAGATTCTCGGAATGGGGCTGTAAGACATGACTGCGCGTATGGATGCACGTTTCGCCAAGGTGAAGGCCGAGGGCCGTCCGGTTCTGGTTACCTATTTCATGGGCGGCGATCCGGATTTCGACACTTCGCTCGGCATTATGAAGGCTCTGCCGGAATCCGGAGCCGACATAATCGAACTCGGCATGCCTTTCTCCGATCCGATGGCCGACGGCCCGACGATCCAGCTGGCCGGCCAGCGCGCGCTGAAAGGCGGCCAGACGCTGGCAAAGACGCTGGAAATGGCACGGAAATTCCGCGAAACGGATGCCGACACGCCGATCGTCATGATGGGCTATTACAACCCGATCTATATCTACGGCGTCGACAAGTTTCTCGACGATGCGATCGCTTCGGGCATCGATGGCCTGATCGTCGTCGACCTGCCGCCGGAAATGGATGACGAACTCTGCATCCCGGCGCTTGAAAAGGGCATCAACTTCATCCGCCTGGCGACGCCGACCACCGATGACAAACGCCTGCCGGCTGTCCTGAAGAACACGTCCGGCTTCGTCTACTACGTATCGATGAACGGCATCACCGGCGCCGCTTTGCCGGATCCCGCGCGGATTTCCGGCGCGGTATCACGCATCAAGGGGCATACCGATCTTCCCGTCTGCGTCGGCTTCGGCGTCAAGACGGCCGACCATGCCAAGGCAATCGGCGCGGCAGCGGACGGTGTCGTCGTCGGCACCGCGATCGTCGCCCAGATCGCCGGAAGTCTCACCAAGGATGGCGCAGCCGGCCCGGATACGATTGCGTCCGTTGCGACGCTCGTGAAGGGTCTTGCCACCGGCGTGCGTGCCGCGCGCCTTGTTGCCGCCGAATAAAGAGCCCAGATAGGGCCTGAACGCTTAAACTCGGAGTAAGCCAAAGTGAACTGGATCACCAACTACGTCCGGCCGCGCATCAACTCCATGCTCGGCCGTCCCGACAGGGACGTTCCTGAAAATCTCTGGATCAAGTGCCCCGAAACCGGGGAAATGGTCTTCCACAAGGACCTGGAAGAGAACAAGTGGGTCATTCCCGCTTCCGGCTTCCACATGAAGATGCCGGCCAAGGCGCGTCTGAAGGATCTGTTCGACGGCGGCGAGTTTGAATCGCTGCCGCAGCCGAAGGTCGCCCAGGACCCGCTGAAATTCCGCGATTCCAAGAAATATGCCGACCGTCTGAAGGATAGCCGCCTGAAGACCGAGCAGGAGGACACGATCCTCGCCGGTCTCGGCAAGGTTCAGGGCGTCAAGCTCGTCGCCGTCGTGCACGAGTTCAACTTCATCGGTGGTTCGCTCGGCATGGCTGCCGGCGAGGCGATCGTGAAGGCCTGCGAACGTGCGTTGAAGGAAAAGTGCCCGCTGATCATCTTCCCGGCTTCCGGTGGCGCCCGCATGCAGGAAGGCATCCTGTCCCTGATGCAGCTGCCGCGCACCACGGTTGCCGTCGACATGCTCAAGGAAGCCGGCCTTCCCTACATCGTCGTCCTCACCAACCCGACCACCGGTGGCGTCACCGCCTCCTACGCGATGCTGGGCGATGTCCACATTGCCGAGCCGGGCGCCGAAATCGGCTTCGCCGGCAAGCGCGTCATCGAGCAGACCCTGCGCGAAAAGCTGCCGGAAGGTTTCCAGACTGCGGAATACCTGCTGGAGCACGGCATGGTCGACATGGTGGTAAAGCGCCATGACCTGCCGTCGACGCTCGCCCGCATCCTGAAGATCCTGACGAAGCAGTCGGTTCAGGAAGCGCTTCCGGCACCAGCACCGGTACCGGTTGCCGCCACCGCCTGATCGACGAACTGCCAGGATCGGAGCTACGGGATGAACACGAAGAACCAGCCCGTCGCAAGCGAGGCCGAACAGGAGATCGAGAAGTTGATGACCCTTCATCCGAAGGGCTTCGACCTCTCGCTCGATCGCATTTCGCGCCTGCTCGAAACACTCGGCAATCCGCATCTCAAACTGCCGCCGGTCATCCATGTGGCCGGCACCAACGGCAAGGGCTCCTGCACCGCCTTCTGCCGCGCGCTTCTGGAAGCGGGCGGCCACGCGGTTCATGTCCACACATCCCCGCATCTCGTCCAGTGGCATGAGCGCTTTCGCATCGGTGTGAAGGGCGGGCGCGGCAAGCTCGTGGATGACGCGCTTCTGGCGGAGGCGCTCCGCCGCGTTGCTGGCGCCAATGGCGGCCAGATGATCACCGTCTTCGAAATCCTGACCGCCGCCACATTCCTCCTCTTCGCCGAACAGCCCGCAGATGCCGTGATCCTGGAGGTAGGGCTGGGCGGGCGTTTCGACGCGACCAATGTCATTACGAAACCGGCCGTCTCCGTTATCATGCCGATCGCGCTCGACCATCAGGCCTATCTCGGCGACAAGGTGGAACTGATCGCGGCCGAAAAGGCCGGCATCATGAAGCGCGGCTGTCCGGTCGTCATCGGCCAGCAGGAATTCGACGCGGCTAGGGACGTGCTTGTCTCGACCGCCGAACGGCTCGGCTGCCCGCATGTCGTCTACGGCCAGGATTTTTCCGCCCATGAGGAATTTGCCCGTCTCGTTTACCAGGACGAGGAAGGCCTGCATGATCTGCCGCTGCCGCGGCTTCCCGGCCGCCATCAATATGCCAATGCCGCAGCCGCAATCCGCGCCGTCAAGGCCGCCGGTTTTGCCGTCACCGACCAGATGATGGAACGTGCGATGGCGACGGTGGAATGGCCGGCACGCCTGCAGCGGCTCACCGAAGGCAATCTCGTCGACATTGCGCCTGCCGGTGCCGAAATCTGGCTCGACGGCGGCCACAATCCGGCCGGCGGAGAAGTGATAGCCGAGGCCATGGCTGCCTTTGAGGAACGCCAGCCGCGGCCGCTCTATCTCATCACCGGCATGATCAACACCAAGGACCCCGTGGGCTATTTCCGCGCCTTTACGGATCTTGCCGAACACGTCTTCACTGTCCGCATCCGCGACAGTGAGGCCGGTCTCGATCCGGTCGTCCTAGCCAACGCCGCCTATGACGCCGGCCTGGTGGCGGAACCGTCGGCCTCGACAGAGGACGCATTGAAGGAAATCGCGGCCCGCCAGGTCCCCGGCGGCCCACCGCCGCGCATCCTCATTGGTGGTTCCCTCTATTTCGCCGGCAACGTGCTGTCCGACAACGGCACCCCGCCGACGTGATTGCTCGGCGGAACACGCACGTCGGATAAGTTCGTTTGGCGTCGAATGCCCCCTCACCAACAAAATCTGAGACTTGGCTTTCAGCTGAAATCTTGATTTTGTAACCTCTCCCTCCAAGGGAGAGGTAGGCCGCCGAGAGCGCGGCACCTGTATCTCTCCCTTGGTGGGGGAGAAAGCGATTTCAACATCTTAGCGTCAGCTAAGTGTTAGAAATTCCAAGTGAGGGGGTCGCCGCCACCGGGGACGGTCCGGCACTCAATTTCAACAAAATCAATCCCTTACAACAAATTTCATCCCCACCCTAAAAACCTCCGCCTACAATCCCCTCGTCCCGTCGCGGATACACCGGAAGGCGTTCCGGCGAGGCGGGGCCGGCATCGGTGGTGAAGGGACGACGTGAACCGTCATCATCGGGGTCCGTTGAGAAAATGGTTGCCCTCCGACGACCGGGAGGCGCGGGATGAAAGTCGGACCGACATCCCGCATCACCTCCCTGATGGAGCGTCGGGCGTGCCTGTGAGGTACAAAGGGTGGCGGGACGGCGCCATGGGGCGTTCGCGGATGTCTTCGGACATTCGGAAACCATGGCGCAGGTGGATGACGTGGCCCAAGGTCGTCATGGCCCGGGTCGGGTTCCGTAAAAGGGCGTGCATGACACTCGATAATGAGACACGCCCCCGTGCCCACCGTCCCGTCCACCGCAGAGCAACCGGAGTTCACGGATAGAAACTGCCGAACGGGGCGCTGAGAGGTGTCACTTTAAACTAACTTTACGAGGCAGCTTTCAGCGCCCCGGCCGACTTGAAAATGCCAGAGATCGCCAAGGGCGCACTCCGTCCTCTGATCAGAGACCCGCAGGCAAAGTTAAACACCGGGCAAACAAAAACCCGGCTGATCGCTCAACCGGGCTTTTGGATTCACGTGAAACAATCAATCAGGCGGCGCTGGAGATCCAGGCCGACAGCGCGGTCTTCGGTGCTGCACCGACCTTGATGTCGGCCACTTCGCCGCCCTTGAACATGGCGAGCGTCGGGATCGAGCGGACGCCGAACTGGGCGGCCAGTTCCGGATTCTCGTCGATGTTGAGCTTGGCGACCTTCACCTTGCCGGCGAGTTCCGTGGCGATTTCCTCGAGGCTCGGAGCGATCATCTTGCAGGGGCCGCACCATTCGGCCCAGAAATCCACGACGACCGGCTCGGCGGAGTTCAGCACTTCGGCCTGGAAATTATTGTTGTCGACTTTCACGGTAGCCATGAGGCTCTCCTTCACGATTCGTGTTGTTGCAAATGTGAGATCGTTGCTCGCGCTTTTCAAGCACCCGTCATGTCACTTTGTCTGGAGCTCTGCAAGCGAACGCGCCATCAGTTCGGGGGATAGCGAAACCACGTTTGCCGTCTCGGTATAGGCAAGCACGCAGTCGATCCGCTTGCCCGGATAAAGCGGTGCCAGGATCTGCCGGTAGATGGCAAGCTGCGCCCGATGCTGCAGCGGAACATCCTCAGCGGCAGCCGGCGGCATGCGGTTGGTCTTGTAGTCGAGGATGATGACGCGGTCCTCCGTTTCGACCAGCCGGTCGATGCGGCCGGAAATCGCATAGTCCCGGCCCTCCAGCGTCAGCGTTCCCATGATCGACACTTCCGACTGGCTGCGGGCGGAAAACACCGGCGCCAGATCCCCATGCGACAAGACCGAGATGACGCTCGCGACCAGCTTCTCCCGCTCCGCATGCGGCCAGAAGCGTGCGGCGCGCTCGGCATAACGGCGGGCCGCAGCCTGACGCTCCGGTTCGGCAAACTCCGTCAGCATCTGCAGCATGCGGTGGACCAGCTTGCCCTTCTGCAGCGCCAGGCTGCCGGAAGCCTTGTTCCCGAACAGCGGCGAGGTGACGATCAGGTCGTCGGCATCGTCGTCGACCATCGTCCCGGCACCGGAGGGGCTCAAGGGCCGCGGCAGCACCTTTTGAGGCGGCAGGGGGCGGGAGAGGGCCGGCGGCAGAGAGGCAGACAGCGGAGCCTTCCCGTTGGGGCTGGCCACTGCGTGAGCCGCCCTCGGCACCGGCTTGCCGGCGGCCTGCGGCAGTCGCCAGGAAAGCCCGTTCCACTCGCCGTCCGGACCATGGAACGTCGCCGGCCTGCAATGAGCCTCGTCGGCTGAAAGCGCCCGCCCGATCATCGCCTGCCAGCTTTCGGGATTGTCGCGGGCACCACGATAACCGCAGATCACCAGCCGGTCGGCGGCCCGCGTCATGCCGACATAGAGCAGCCTGCGATATTCTTCTTCCGCCCCCGTCTTCAGCCGTGCATCGTCGGCTGTCGTCAGCGCATTGGACAGGGCCTTGCCCGGAACCCACACCGGAACATTCTCCGCCCCCACCTGCAGCAGCCGGAATTTCGGCACATGCGAGGAAATGAAGGCTTTCGAATTGCTGTCGACGAGAAACACGACCGGCGCTTCCAGACCCTTGGAGGCATGCACGGTCATGATCCGCACCTCGTTGCGTCCGCCATCCTGCTCGCGCTTCACCTCCGGGCTCTCGATCTCCAGCGTCGAGACGAAGGCCTGCAGGCCGGGCAGGCCGGAGGTCTCGTGATCGAGCGCGAAGGTGAGGAATTCGTCGAGGATATCGCCCGCCTCGCTGCCGAGCCTTCCGAGAAACTTTCGTCGCCCACCATGCTGGCCGAGAATGCGGGCAAAGAGATCATGCGGGCTGAGCAGCCGCGACAGGGCCAGAAGATGCTCCAGCCGGTCGGCGGCGTCGCGGAACCGCAGCGGCTGGTCGTCAGAAAGCCGTTTCAGCTGGCTCCAGGCGCTCTCATTGTCGCCCCGCAGCGCCGCCACCTCGAACATATCCTCTTCCGAGAGATCGAAAAGCGGGCTCTTCAAAAGCGCCGCCAGCGACAGGTCGTCCTGCGGCAACAGCAGGAAACGCCCAAGCGCCAGCAAATCCTGCACGGCGATATGGCTGGTCAGCCTCAACCGGTCGGCACCGGCGACGGGAATGTTGTCGCGGCGCTTCAAGGCTCTGGTCAGCGCGTTGACGAAGGCATCGCGCTTGCGCACCAGAACCAGAATGTCGCCCGGCTCGATGAACCGTTCCTCAGGTCCATTAGGCCCTTTCTCGATCACCGTCTCCCGCCCGATCATCTCACCGATCAGGTTGGCGATGCGCGACGCGAGGATCGCCGAAGGCGCCTTGTCCGGCGTCGCATCGAAGGGGGCGGTCCAATCCTCTTCCTGCACCGCGACATCCGGCGCGACGACATCCCAGAGATCGACTTCGCCGGCATGGCCCATGCGGTTGGAACGGTGCTGGACCGGATCGCCGGTGGCCGACAGGCCCCGGGCATTGTCTTCCAGCGCAAACACCTGGTCGACCGCGGACAGCACGTCGGCCGTGGAGCGGAAGGAGAGGGGCAGGCGGATGGCGTGGAATGGCTGTCCGCTCCCGGCCACCTGTCGCTGCGTCGCCAGCCGCTCTTCGGCAAATCGCTCCGGCCGCGCACCCTGGAAGGAATAGATCGACTGTTTCTCGTCACCGACTGCAAACATCGTGCGGCGCGTCTCCCGAGCACTGGCACCGGAATAGAAATCCTCGGCCAGCGATTTGATCACCGTCCACTGGATCGGGCTCGTATCCTGCGCCTCGTCGACGAGAATGTGGTCGATACCCTGGTCAAGCTTGTAATGCACCCAGGCCCCGACGCCGTCGCGGGTGAGAAGGTCTGCGGTGCGGGCGATCAGATCCTCGAAGTCGAGCAGGCTGCGCTTTTTCTTCAGGTCCTCGTAATCGTCGTTCAGCCGCGCCGCCAGCGTCAGCGCCGCCTTGGTGGCGGCAAACATGCGGATCAGCCGCAACCGGTCGCGAGAGGTCGCAACATGCTCTCGGGCAGCATCGACTGCGCCCGCCAATTCCGGCGCCGGCTTCAGCATCGCCTTGGCGACGAGCGAGGAATCCGCCTTCGGCTTGCCGGTGCCGGTCATGAAGATCTGGTCGAGCAGCTCGGCGCGCTTGAAGACATCGGTCTCCTTCATCGCCAACCGCAGTCCATAGGCGACCTCGGTCACCTTGGCGCCACCGGCTTGGTCGGCAAGCGACAGATAGAGATCAAGCGTGATGCCGGCGAGCCCGGGCAGCGGCCAATAGCTGGCTGCAATGCTCTCTTCGGTATGGGCCGAATCGAGCCCCAGCGCCTTCTTCAGCGCCGGGCCGATGCCGCCATTGCGTTCAGCCTGCGCCGTGAACCGGCGGATCGCCGTGCGGTTGGCGATGATGTCGGACAGCAGCGCTTCGAGACCGAACTCGTCACCGAGATCCAGCACATGCGCAAAAGCCTCGGCGAGATCAGGATCGTCCTCGGCCGAGGTCGCGGTCAGCAGCGAACGGCGCGCTTCGGCGAGCAAGGCGGAGGCGGCGCGATCGTCGAGCACGGAAAAATGTCCGGCGACATTGGCTTCCAGCGGAAATTGGTGCAGCAGCGCCTCGCAAAAGGCATGGATCGTCTGGATCTTCAGTCCGCCCGGCGTTTCCAGCGCCTTGGCGAACAGGCGGCGCGCCTCGGCAAGCTTGAAGGAATCCGGCTCAGCACCCTCGATGCCGGCAATTCTCTTGGACAGCTCCTCGTCGGACAACACCGTCCATTCGGCCAGTCGCTGGAAGACGCGGTTCGACATTTCCGACGCCGCAGCCTTGGTATAGGTAAGGCAGAGAATGGCCGACGGGCGACAACCGGCCAGCAGCAGCCGGATCACCCGCTGGGTCAGCACATGGGTCTTGCCGGAGCCGGCATTGGCCGACACCCAGGCCGAGCTTGCCGGATCGGACGCGCGCGATTGCTGCACCGTCGTCCAGTCGATCCATGTGATCGGGTCGTCGCCCTCGGGCAGGTCGAGATGGTCACTCATCGGCTTCCGCCTCCCCATCGTCATCGGCCGTCGACCATTCGGCGACGCGGGCAAGGTGGTCGTATTCGCCGCCGAAATCGCCCTGGGCGAAAGGCACCAGCCTTGAGGCGAACCCCGCTTCCCCCTTGCGCAGCGTCAGCACGAAACGGGTGAGCTGTTCCAGCGCTTCCTCGGCGAGATCGATCGCCGATTTGGAATCCGGCTTGCCACCCGCCTCGTTGTTGACACGCTCTGATTTGAACCGGTCGCCGGGGCGCAGCCGCACATAGAGAAGATCGTCCGGCTTGCCGCTGATCTCCTTGAACCCGCCATGGATCAACGCCGCCGCTTCCAGCGACAATTGCGGATCGAGCAGAGTGCGTGCCTGTTTTGTAGAGGGCGATAGGCCGGTCTTGTAGTCGACGATATCGATCCGGCCGTTACCCTTGAGATCGATCCGGTCGGCAATGCCGGTCACGCGGATGCCGGCACCGACCACCTCCCAGCCACCCCGCACTTCGGTGAACGTAGACCGGAGATCATGGGCGCGATCCGCCTCCCAGTCGAGAAAGGCGCGGGAGACCTCGACGAAGCGCGGCCGCCAGACCCGGTCGATATGCGGCGGCAATTGTTCCGCGTCGAAAAGCTCTTCCGTGATCTGCCGCATGGTTTCACGGGACGCCGGCGTGCCCGGCTTGAAGCCCTGTTTGATACTCTCTCTCGTGTAGCGGTCGATGATCGCGTGATAGAGCGTGCCCCGCTCTGAAGCGCCGGGATCCTGATTGAACGGATCGAGCGGATCGAGCTTGAGCACCCGTCGGGCATAGACGGAGTAGGGGTCGCGGCGCAGGCGCCCGACCTCGCTGAAGGAATAGCGTGTCGGCTGCAGCTCGGCCGGCGGTTTCGGGGCAGGGCGCTTGGCCGGTTGCTGGTTGTCGCCCTCATCGATCTTCGCCGCCCAATGGCGAAAATTCTCGCCGCGCGCCTTCAGCTCCTCGGCAAAGGCCTTGCCGCCCAGCGCCAGCAGGCGTTGCAGCCAGCGGGAAGCGACCGTCGGCGTCGAGCCCTGCCGCATCGAACGGGTGAGGATGAGATTGCGCGTGCCGCACGCCATCTGGAAATCATGTGCCAGCTGCCCGATCCGCCGTTCCGGCGGTTCCAGCCCCATATCGGTCTTCATCGTGCGGGAAAGAAACGGATTGTTGACCGTCTGGCCCGGCCACGAGCCTTCGTTCAGCCCGCCGAGGATCATCGTATCGACCGTCTGCAGCCGCGCTTCCAGCGTGCCGAAGATGAAGACGCGCGGGTTGGCGAGCGAGCGCGGCTTCACCGCGCCGCCGGTGGTCAGCGCCATGACGATGTCGATCCATTGCGGACCGTCCGCCTCCATCTGGCCCTCGGTCTCGATCACCTCCGCCAGAAGATCGGCCAGCTGTTCGCCGGCCTCGCCGGACCAGAGGGCTGCCAGATCCCCGCGCTCATCGATGCACAGCGCCTCAAGAGCACGGCCGGTTCGTGCTGCCCAGTCCGAAAGCTGCAGGCGGGATGTCAGGCCGCGTCCGTCCAGACGGCGGCGCAGGAAGGCGCCGACCAGGGGTTCGACCGCGGCGGTGATCTTCCCGGCGATAGCGCGCGCCTGCTCGACTGCGCCTTCCGGCAGCGAGGCACGCCAATGCGGCATGTGCGGATCGTCCAGGATTGCCGCAAGCTGCGTCTCCAGAAGCGGTTGGAGCGTGGAAATATCCATTTCGCCGACACCGCCGCGCAGGGCCAGCACTTCCAGCGCATCGACCGCCGCTCGCAGATCCGCAGCCGGCAGGCCGAGGCGCACCAGCGGATGCTTGATCAGCCCGACGATCGCCACCGGATCGCCCGGTCGAAGCGTCGCCTCGAGCAGAAGCTGGGCGAGCGTCCCCTGCGGCGTGCCGGAAAGCGCCGAACCGGCCGAATCGTCAGCCAGGATTCCGAAACGCGCAAGCTCGGCCGTCACGCGCCGGCCGAGCGCGCGGTCCGGAGTGATCAGCGCGGCCACCGCCTCGCCACCATTGCGGCCTGGCTTTTCCAGCGCCAGGCGCAAGGCGATGGCGATTGCCACCGCTTCCTCGCGCTCGTTGCCGGCCTCGATCAGGGTGACGTCCTGGAAAGCATCGATGAGAGCCTGCGGATCGGCCTCGTTGCGCCAGCGGCTCCAGTGGTCGGTCGCCTTGGCCGGCACCAGAGCCTGCGAGATCGCCTCGGCGCGAAACGCCAGGTCAGGCCCGATTTCGCCCAGCGTTTCCACATCCCGGCGTGTGGCGCCGATCTTCTTCAACAGCCGGGAAAGTCCGAATTGCGGATGGCTGCGGCTCGCCGGCTCCGGCCGACCGTCTGCCAGATCCTCGCCGACCATCGCCCATTGGTCTTCCGGCATGGTCATGTCGAGCCCGGGCAAGACGACGGTGCCGTTCGGAAGGCGCGAGATCGCGGCGATCAGCTCGGCCGCTGCCGGCACCGAGCCGGTCGAGCCGGCGACGATCACCGGTCCTTTGTGCTCTCTTTCGCCGATGCGCTGCGCTTCGCCGCGCAGAATGGCGGCGCGATGTTTTGCCGGCGAAGAGCGCTTCAGCTCCTCCAGCCGTGCCGGCCAGAAGGCGCTGGCGATCGACAGGAATTCGGCGGTCAGCTGCCACCACAGCGCATGCTCGCCGGTCTGCAGGTTTTTCAGGTCGCTCCAGTCCCGCTCCTCGGTCTCGATCGCATCGATCAACTCAGCAAGCGCCCGGGCAAGCCAGATCGCATCTGCCGGGCTCGCCGGTGCGACGAGCGGCGATTCCGAATGCAGGTCGAGCACGATCTTCGGCAACTGGTTGCGCCAGGCGAGGATCAGTCGGCCGAGTTCGAGCAGCCGTGCCGTGCCGCCGATCGGTAGCGCAAGGTCCATCTCTTCCGGTGCCACGAGATCGAAGAAGCCGCTGTCGTCGTCGGTTTCACCGAGCGGCCGGACGACCGGCAGGATGGCGGCGCGGCCACCGAGCAGGTCGACAAATTCGGAGCGCAGCACACGGGCGGAACGCCGCGTCGGGACGTAGATCGTCACATCGGCCAGCGAAAGCGGATCGTTGGGGTCATACTGGAACGTCTCGTTCAGCCGGCCGTCACACAGCGCCGTGGCCAGCGTCTTCAGGAAAGGCGCTGCGGGCGGGATGGTGAACAGGCGGCTCGACCGGTCAGCCGGCATGGGTCAGGCCTTTTCGGTGTGGCGGGCGATCACCGCCTCGGCTGCGGGAAGTGCATCGGGCGTACCGACCGTGATCCACTCGCCGTCCATCACCAGCCCGTAGAGCCGGCCTTTTTCGATCGCCTTGTCGAAATAGATATTGAGGTTGAAGGCGTCATCGGGTGCGTCGAGGAGCAGCGAGGACTGCATCACGATCGCGCCGGCATAGACGACGGGATTGTCGCCATCGACATAGCGTGACAGCCGTCCATTGGAATCGAGCTGAAAATCCTTCTTGCCGTTATGCCCGGTGGTGTGCTCCAGCTGCACGCAGAGCAGCGCCATGTCCATTGCCGCGGGATCGAAGAATCCGGCTAAGCGCTGAAGGTTGGTGGATTTTCCCGGCGTCTCGCCGATCCAGAAGAGATCGGCATTCATGACGAAGACGATGCCGGCAGAAAGCAGGGAAAGGCCCTTTTTCAGGCCGCCGCCGGAATTCATCAGCTGATCTCGCTCGTCGGACACGACGATGTCGAGGCGGGGGTAGGCGGCAAGATGAGCCTCCATCCGGTCGGCGAAATGATGAACGTTGACCACGGCGCGGGTTACGCCGGCATCGGCCAGCGCGTCGAGGCCGTAATCAATCATCGGCTTGCCGGCGACGGGCACCAGCGGCTTCGGCATCGTGTCAGTAATGGGCCTGAGACGGGTACCAAGCCCCGCGGCAAGCACCATCGCCTGGGTGATGGGGGCTTTCGTCGTCATGTCAGGCCTAATTTATGATTCGGGGAGTTCTATTCCAGCCCGCCGGCACCAATCGCGCAAGGGGGCGAGCGTTTCATGGGCAAGTGCCGTGGACAGATGCCTCAAAGTGCGGGGCATGTGCTTCATATATTGCGGCTTGCCGTCGCGCTCTTTCAGCCGGACCCACAGGCCGGCCAGCTTGCAATTGCGCTGCGCCGCCATGATCGCCCAGGCTTTCAGGAAGCCGGCTTCGTTGAAGTTCCCCTGGGCATGGCGAAGCGCCAGATAGTCGATCATCATCCGGTCGGCCAGCGGCTTCGGGATGTCGATGCGGGCATCCTGTACCAGTGAGGCGACGTCGTAGGCTGTCGGCCCGATCATTGCATCCTGGAAATCGATCAGGCCGACGCGGCGGACACCGATCTCTTCCGGCTGCCAGATGATGTTCGGCGAGTGCATGTCGCGCAGCAGAAGGTTCTTCTCGGCATCGCCGAGCTGGCCGATCAGCTCGTCCCAGATCGCCAGATAGTCCTGCCGCTCCGCATCGCACGGCTGCTCGCCGCGCTTCCAGGGCAGGTACCAGTCGAGGATCAGCCGTGCTTCCATCTTCATCGCGACCGGATCGAAATCCGGGATGTGGTGCACATGGCCGTCCGCCATGGCGAGATCCTGCCGGGCGGGATGGGCGTGCAGGGCGGCAAGGCAGGCGACGCTTTCCCGGTAGCGATCCTCGATCGGCTGTCCGTCTTCGGAGAGCACGCCATCACTGCCGAGATTTTCGATCAGCAGGATGCCTTGCTCGTAATCAACCGCCAGCACTTCCGGCGCCACGAGCCCGATCTCGCGCAAATAGTCGGAGATCGCCACGAAAGGATAGGCGTCCTCGGCGATATGGGCGACCTTCGGATAGGGTTTTCCGTCCAGAACCGGCGGTCCATCCGGCCGTTTCGGCCAGTCCATCAGGATAATCGTTTCGCCGGCTTCCGTGCTGATGCTCTCATAGGCCCGCATTGAGGCATCGCCCGTCAGAAAGCGGCGACGGGCATTGGAGTGGCCCTGGCTCGCCAGAAATTCACGGATGGCGATGACGCGGCGGATGCGGGCAAGTGCACCGTCTGGCCCCGCGATCGTCGCCTTGCGGCCTTGGCCGTCATGCTCCAGCGTCAGACGGATTCGATCGGCCGGCAGCAGGTTTTCAGCCATTTCCGGCCATTCAACCAGGCAGATGCCGGAGGAAAGCGCCTCGTCGAAGCCTAACTCGTCCAGCTCGGACGCGTCGCCCAGCCGGTAGAGATCGAAATGCGCAACAGGAATGCGGAGGTCATAGGATTGAACCAGCGTGAAGGTCGGGCTCGGGACTTCCAGCTCGTCATCGTCTGCAACTGCCCGCAGAAAGGCGCGGGCCAATGTCGATTTTCCGGCGCCGAGATCGCCGGACAGCGCCAGGCAATCGCCGGGCTTCAAAGCAAGCGCCAGATCCTCGCCGAGGAGTATCGTGTCGCGCTCGCCCGAAAGCGTCAGCGTGACGGCGGCGCCATTGCTCATTCGGCCGCGACCGAATGGGCCGGCGAACGGGCCGGGATGCGGCAGGTGACGGTTGTGCCTTCTCCCGCGCGGCTGTCGATGCTGACATCGCCGTTATGCAGGTGGACGAAGCTCTCGACGATGGAGAGGCCGAGGCCCGCGCCGCTGCGCTTGCCGTCCTTGGCCTGCGCCTTGAACCGGTCGAAGACGGTGCGCAGCATGTCGGGCGGTATGCCCGGGCCGCGGTCGCGCACGGAGAAGAAGACGTTACCCGGATCGCGCCAGCAGTTCAGCGTGATGGTCGAGTTTTCCGGCGCGAAATTCGTCGCATTGGTCAGGAGCTTGAGCAGGATCTGCTTCAGCCGCTGCTGGTCGGCAGTGATCGTGCCCATGCCGGTCGGCGCAACGATCTCCAGCGTCATGTTGTTTTCCTGCAGCCGATCGGCGACCTGCATCGCGACGTCGTCCAGCAGGTCCTCGATCGCCAGTTCCGAATAGTTCAGCTCCATGATCCCGGCATCGAGGGTGGCCAGATCCAGGATGTCGTTGACGATGGTCAAGAGAACCGAGGAGGACGTCGAGATATGGTCGATATACTCGGCCTGACGCTCGCTGAGCGGTCCGACGCCCGGTGTCTTCAGGAGGTCGGTGAAGCCGATTATGTTGGTCAGCGGAGAGCGCAGCTCGTAGGAGACGTGCTGGACGAAGTCGTTCTTCAGCTCGTCGGCCTTGCGCAGCGCCTCGTTCTTTTCCTTCAGCGCCTTTTCCGCCCTGGCACTCGCCGTCATGTCGACGAAGGTCAGCATGGTCTGGGCATTCGGCAGCGGTGTGACGGCGTAGTCGAGGATCAGGCCCGAATAGAGTTCGAACGTGCCGTCCAGCGATTGCCGTTCGTCATCGAAATTGGTGAGCGCCTGGGCGAACCGGCGCCAGCCGTCCGGTTCTTCGTAGGAGGCTGCACAGGCGGCCTCGATCGTCTTGATATGCGTGCCGGGCTGCGCCTGTTCGGCCGTGATGCCCCAGAGCGCGCGGAAGGCGGGGTTGGAGAGGCGGATGCGTCCGTCCGGACCGAACACCGCGACACCTTCGGTCAGGTGATCGATGGTTTCACCCTGAACCTGGACCAGCGTGTTGTAACGGGCCTCGAGGTCTACCTGCTCGGTGAGATTCTCGAACACCCAGGTCGCGCCGCCTTGGGGGTGAGCCGTGGCGATGACGCGTAGCGTCTGCCCGTTCGGCAGGTGCCAGGTATCGGTCTTGGTGTCGAGCGACTGGTAGACGGCAAGCGCCATGTCCTTCCAGTTGCGCCAGTTCAGGGGCTCGGGCAGCTTGCCGTTGGTGCGAAGCCTGTCCAGAAGCTCACTATTGTCGGGCTTCGATTCAAGGAAGGGCAGGTCCAGGCCCCAAAGCTGTATGAAAGCCTGGTTGTAGAACTGCAGCCGCCGCTGGCTGTCGAAGATCGCGACCGGCGTCGCGAGATGGTCGAGCGTCTCGGCATGGCTCTTCAGCGTGCGCTTCAGTTCCTCGCGCACCGTCTCGGCCTCGGATACATCGATCGCCATGCCGGCCGACCCATCGGTCGACACCACGTCGGTGACGTCGAGTACCGCCCGGTTGCCATGGACCACTGTCGAAAGGCGGTCGTGGAACGGAGAAAGCGTAGTTGCCGTCGCCTTGATCATTTCCCGGCTGATCGTGCCGAGCAGCTCGCGCCCTTCGGTCACGGCTTGGGCGGGGCTCGTCGCATCGACGGCGTCGCCATAGGCGTGGTTGACCCAGGCGAGCTTGCCTTGGGTGTCCCGACGCCAGACCGGCTGTTCGATCGTGTCGAGCAGTGACTGGAAAACGGAAATCGAGTTGGTCAGGCGCTCGCGCTCGATCTTGAGCTCGGCGAGTTCCGCCCGAAGATTGTTCAGCGCCAGGAAGCGGACGAAGGCCTTGCCGCCGGAGACGCGGCCCTGGACTTCCAGCACCTCGTCGCGATTGGTCTCGACGACCATGTCGAAGCTGCGGGCCTGGCTGCGAAGCAGGTCGATCGCCTTGTCCAGTTCCGCGGCTGAATTGCTGCGCAGCCAGCGGCCGAAGGCGAGAAAGTCGCGATCCGCCTGCGGTGCGCCGGTTTCAACGGGCAGCTGTCCGAGAAGTTCGGCCTTGGAAGGACCTTCCCAGACAACGATGCGACGGTTCTTGTCGGCGATCAGCGCTTCGTATTTGGAAATCCGCTGCTGCGCGTCGGAAAGCGCGCTGCGCATTTCTTCCGTCTCGGCTTCCATATTGCCGCGCTGGCGAACCAGCCACAGGGCGGAGAGAAGGGCGGCGCCAAGCGCGCCCAGCACGAGCGAGGAAACGACGACTTCGGCGGAGGTGAACAGACGGCTTACGCCGGCCTCCTGCGCGAAGGCAGCCGTCGGAAACGCGATCAGCGCGGTCCCCGAAAGAAGCGAACGGCCAAATCGGGCGAGCCGCATAAGGCTCATGCCGCCGCGTTTGCCTGTTGCAAAGCAGGGTCGGGAGCCAGAGCGCATGCCTGGGCCAGAATCTGGATCGGTCCGCTTAAGCAGACTCGTTTTTTTTACCGCCATAACGGGTCTGTCTCCGTCCAATTGCCGCTCATCGACAAGACATACCACTTCGACCTTGCCCCAAGCCGATGGCTCGGCGGAGTTCGAATCAAGTCCGAAAACAATACTTGCTCAGGCAAAGACCGGGAAGGGACGGGGGCAAAAAAGAAGCCGCAGCCTTTGTCAAGGCTGCGGCCACAAGATGTTGTGGATTAACCGGCTAGCGATTAGTAGCGGTAGTGTTCTGCCTTGAACGGGCCCTGGGCCGACACACCGATATAGGCTGCCTGTTCCGCAGAAAGTTCGGAAAGCTTCACACCGAGCTTGGCCAGATGCAGGCGCGCGACCTTCTCGTCGAGCTGCTTCGGCAGGATGTAGACGTCGTTCTTGTACTCGCCCTGCTTGGTGAAGAGTTCGATCTGGGCCAGCGTCTGGTTGGTGAACGACGCGGACATGACGAAGGACGGGTGGCCGGTGGCGTTGCCGAGGTTCAGGAGGCGGCCTTCCGACAGAAGGATCATGCGGTTGCCCTTCGGGAACTCGATCATGTCGACCTGCGGCTTGACGTTGGTCCACTTGAGGTTCTTCAGCGCTGCGACCTGAATTTCGTTGTCGAAATGGCCGATATTGCCGACGATCGCCATGTCCTTCATCTCGCGCATATGCTCGATGCGGATGACGTCCTTGTTGCCGGTCGTGGTGATGAAGATGTCGGCGGTCGCGACGACGTCTTCGAGCTGCACGACTTCGAAACCGTCCATGGCGGCCTGCAGGGCGCAGATCGGATCGATTTCGGTAACCTTGACGCGGGCGCCGGCGCCGGCGAGCGAAGCAGCGGAACCCTTGCCGACGTCGCCGTAACCGCAGACGACGGCAACCTTGCCGGCCATCATCACATCGGTGCCGCGGCGAATGCCGTCGACCAGCGATTCCTTGCAGCCATACTTGTTGTCGAACTTGGACTTGGTGACCGAGTCGTTGACGTTGATGGCCGGGAAGGGCAGCAGGCCCTTCTTGGACAGATCGTAGAGGCGGTGAACGCCCGTGGTGGTCTCTTCGGTGACGCCCTTGATGGCGTCGCGCTGCTTGGTGAACCAGCCGGGCGTTGCTGCGAGGCGCTTCTTGATCTGCGCGAACAGGATCTCTTCTTCTTCCGAACCCGGGTTCGACAGCACGTCTTCGCCGGCTTCCGCACGGGCGCCGAGCAGGATGTACATGGTGGCGTCGCCGCCATCATCGAGGATCATGTTGGAGAATCCGCCATCGGCCCACTGGAAGATCTGGTCGGTATATTCCCAGTATTCGGTCAGCGATTCACCCTTGACGGCGAAAACCGGGATGCCGGCAACGGCGATTGCGGCCGCAGCATGGTCCTGGGTCGAGAAGATGTTGCAGGATGCCCAGCGGATGTCCGCGCCGAGTTCCTTCAGGGTCTCGATCAGGACCGCGGTCTGGATCGTCATGTGCAGCGAGCCGGAAATGCGTGCGCCCTTCAGCGGCTTGGAAGTGCCGAATTCTTCGCGGCAGGACATCAGGCCCGGCATTTCGGTCTCAGCGATGTCCAGTTCCTTGCGGCCGTAGGCGGCAAGGTTGATGTCCGCGACGACGTAATCTTTTTCGGCGCTCATGAATCTCTCCAGATCTCGTTGCTCGAATAAGCCGCCGGTCGTGCGAAGTCTGGCACCGGCAGCACAAAAACTCGCTGGCGGTTTAGCAGGCTTTCCGGCTTGTTGCAACGGTCATATAAAGAGGTCTTTATATGTTTATGTCTGCTGGATCAGGCTTCCTCGCCGAACTTATTTGCGATCAGGCCCTGGAGTGCGTCGAGCGCTTCCGTCGCCTGCGGGCCTTCCGCGACGACGTCGATGCAACAGCCAGTGCTGGCGGCCAGCATCATCAAGCCCATGATCGAGGTGCCGCCGACGCTCGAGCCGTCCTTGGAGACGGTGATCGTGGCATCGAAGTTTTCCACCATCTGGACAAACTTTGCCGATGCCCGGGCATGCAGCCCGCGCTTGTTGACGATCTGAAACTGGCGGGAGAGGGGGGACATTCTTGTTCTTGTCTCACTTGCCGCTGAGAACGCGGCTGGCCACGTTGATATATTTGCGACCGGCATCGGAGGCCTCGGCCAAGGCTCTTTCCATGTCGTTCTCGCCGCGCACCCCGGCAAGCTTGATCAGCATGGGCAGGTTCATGCCCGCGATTACTTCGGTCGTACCGCTGTCCATCACGGAGATGGACAGGTTGGAGGGCGTTCCGCCGAACATGTCGGTCAGGATGATGACGCCGTTGCCGGCATTCGCCCGCCCCACTGCGTCGAGAATATCCTGCCGTCTCTGATCCATGTCGTCTTCGGGACCAATACACACGGTCTCTATGAATTTCTGAGGTCCAACGACATGCTCCACGGCGTGTCGGAATTCCTCAGCCAGCTTGCCATGAGTGACAAGCACCAGTCCGATCATGAAAATACGCCCCCTGATTTCAAAACTCGCGGCCCTTATCGCAACGCAATAGTGCCGTCCAGCGGCGGGATGCCATCTTCGCCAACTAGAGTTGAAGTTCAAGTCAAAAAATCGGGCGCACAAATCACCAGAACGGCGCTTCGCTTCGCCAGCCGGGCACAAGGGCTCCGATGACGGCCAGCGGATCCATTGCAGTGTTTGCTATCCGCACCAGCGGCAGCGCCCCGATATTCTCCAGTTGGAACTCTTCACTTTCTGGCGGCAGGCGCTCGCAATCGGCGAGCGAAATCACCCGTATGGCAAGGTCGATCGGGGCAGCGGCGATATTGTCGATTGCAACGATCCCGCTGCCGCGCAGCTCCATCATTCCGGCAATGGCCGGTGGGCAGGTTGCAACGATCCTGTCTCCGTCGCGGTTGATGAAGACCTGATCGTCTGCAATCAGAAGCGAGCGGACGTTTTCGCGGCGGGCGACGGCAAGGCACGTGAACGCCATCATCGACTTGCCGATGCCGGGCGGCCCGACAAATAAAAGTCCGCGATTGCCGATGACGATCGCCGTGGCGTGGATATTGCGAGGCGCGGGCGTCACGCCGTGCCGCCGGCCGGAAGCGACAGCGTGAAGCGCGCACCGGTGACTTCCTGCTCCCTGCCGTGCTGGTTTTCGGCCTTCAGCGATCCGCCATGCGCCTCCGCGATCTGACGGCTGATGGAGAGGCCGAGGCCGGAATTCTGGCCAAAGCTCTCGCCGTCGGGCCTGTCGGTGTAGAAACGCTCGAAGATGCGGTCGATGTTCTCCGCCTGGATGCCCGGACCATTGTCGTCGACCGTGATGACGACTTTTTCCCGGATGCGGGAGAGGCGAATGGTCAGCTTTCCACCTTTCTCGGGCACGAAGGACCGGGCGTTTTCGATCAGGTTCGTGATGATCTGGCCGAGACGCAGGTCGTGGCCGTTGACCATATAGGCATGGCGGTCGGCGCCCTTGCCGTCGACAGTGAGGTCGATCTCGACGGGCTTGCGTCCGCTGCGGATCTGCCGGGAGATATCCACAAGGTTGGTCAGCAGCGTTTCCATGTCGATAGGCGCGGAATCGGTGCGGGCAAGCTCGGCGTCGAGGCGCGAGGCATCGGAAATGTCGCTGATCAACCGGTCCAGGCGGCGCACGTCATGGAAGATGATCTCCGTCAGCCGCTGCTTGGATTCTTCAGACTTGGCGAGCGGCAGGGTTTCCACCGCGCTGCGCAGCGAGGTCAGCGGGTTTTTCAGCTCGTGGCTGACATCTGCCGCGAAACTCTCGATCGCATCGATACGGTCGTAAAGCGCATTCGTCATGTCGCGCACCGCGATCGACAGGTTGCCGATCTCGTCCTGGCGATAGGAGAAGTCCGGTATTTCCTCGCGCTGCTTGGCGCCCCTGCGCACCCGGATCGCGGCAGCAGACAGGCGGCGCAGCGGATTGGCGATGGTCGACGACAGAAGCAGCGACAGCACGATATTGACGAGCGTCGCCACGCCGAAGACGCGCATGATGGCCAGGCGCTCCGCATGAACGATCTTGTCGATATCGCCGGCCTGGGTCGAGAGCAGCAGCACGCCAAGCACGGCGCGATAGCGCTGCACCGGCACGGCCACCGAGACGATCAGTTCGCCCCGGTCGGTGATACGCACGAGCGCGCCGCGGACGCCGGTCAGCGCGTTCATCACCTCCGGATAGATCGAGCCGTCGCCGCCCGGCGCTTCCTTGTAGATCGGCAGGTTGCCCGGCTGCAGCAGCCGGTTGAACATGCCGGACATCCATTCGCTCCAGGTCTGCGTCTCGTTTTCGACCGGTGGGAGGTCGTAGCGCAGGACCTGGCCGCGGGAATAGAGATGGCGGCTGTCGAGCAGCAGGTTCGCATCGGCATCGAACAGGCGGGCGCGCGTCCTTGTCGGCGAGATCAGCCGACGCAGGACGGGAGCGACGCGCTCGGGATCGATCGGAAAATCGAGGTCCTCGTCATTCGGAACCGGCGTGATGCTCTGGCCGGCCTGCAGCTCCAGCAGCTTTTCGGGATCGATGGTGATCGAATTGGTATCGACCGAAGCCGATGCCGAGACCGCGGCCGAAATGATTTCGCCCTGGGTCAGCAGGCTTTCGACACGCGCGTCGATCAGCCCTTCGCGGAACTGGTTGAGGTAGAGAATGCCGGCGACGAGGACGACAGTGGCCGCGATGTTGAAGAACAGGATGCGGCGTGTCAGGCTGGAAAACACCGCATGCCCGAACAGCCGTCGGATCAGCGTGAACGACCGCGGCCACAGCCGACGGCCGCTGCGCCTCGCCGGTGCGGTCTCGATCGCAGGATTTTCAAGCAGTCTGTCTGCCACGTTCAGTCCTTCCACCGGGCCAGTCTATCGCTGACCCGGTCGTGGCTTCAAGTTAAGCGGTGGTAATCTTGATCCGCCTCAGGCCGCTTCGCGGAAGCGGTAACCGACGCCGTAGAGGGTTTCGATCATGTCGAAATCCGTGTCAACCATCTTGAACTTCTTGCGAAGGCGCTTGATGTGGCTGTCGATGGTGCGGTCGTCGACATAGACCTGTTCGTCATAGGCCGCGTCCATCAGCGCATCGCGGCTCTTCACGACGCCAGGGCGCTGCGCCAGGGAGTGAAGGATGAGGAATTCCGTGACGGTCAGCGTCACCGGTTCGCCCTTCCAGGTGCAGGTATGACGTTCCTGGTCCATCAGCAGCTGGCCGCGCTCCAGTGTGCGCGCCGCCTGCTGGTCAGGCGTAGGCTTCGCACCCGTTGCCTGCAGCTCGCGATTGCCGGCGCGGCGCAGGATCGCCTTGACCCGCTCCACCAGAAGGCGCTGCGAGAACGGCTTGGTGATGAAGTCGTCCGCGCCCATCTTGAGACCGAACAATTCGTCGATCTCCTCATCCTTGGACGTCAGGAAGATGACCGGCAGGTCCGATTTCTGGCGCAGACGGCGTAGCAGTTCCATGCCGTCCATGCGGGGCATCTTGATGTCGAAGATGGCGAGCTGCGGCGGGCGGGCAACGAGACCGTCCAGAGCCGAAGCGCCGTCCGTATAAGTCTCGACCTTGTAACCCTCCGCCTCGAGCGCGATCGACACCGAGGTCAAAATATTCCGGTCGTCGTCTACGAGCGCGATAGTCTGCATGCCGTCCGTCTCCATTGCCATTTTCTGCGCATCTCCTGGAATGACTGTTAGACAGTTCCCAGCCCTCGCCATGCGCTTCATGAGTAGAAAGGTGGAACAAATTGTGGCAAAGTCAAAGTGCTTGCAATCCGGATGGTTGTGGCTCCCTGTCGTTTTCCGCCTCAATCACGACGTTTTTGCAGCGCACTAAAACGCTCAATAAAACGATTTAAAACGAAATAAATTTCTTTAAATCGATTAATTTATTGATTTCGTTGAGTTATTCAGAAATCCCGGCTTGCCGTTTTAAAAAACAGCAACTAGTTTCCTCGCCACGGCCAATCGTAAAACGTAGACGGAGGTAGGCGCGTATGCAGCAGCTTGGACAATTTAACCCGGCAAATGGTGTGGCGGCGATCGGCCTCGAGAAGGTCTCGCGCGTCAGCTACAATTTGTCCGAGGTCGAGCTTTATGAAGAAGCCCTGCGCAAGGGCGAGGCTGATCTGACCATCGACGGCGCACTGCGCGCCGTGACTGGTCAGCACACGGGTCGCTCCCCGAAGGACAAGTTCGTGGTGCGCGACGCGACCACCGAAGACAAGATCTGGTGGGACAACAACAAGCCGATGTCTCCCGAGCATTTCGCCGTGCTGAAGGCCGACATGCTGGCCCATGCCGCCGGCCGGGAACTCTATGTGCAGGATCTGGTTGGTGGCGCCGACCAGGATAATGCCCTGCCGACCCGCGTTGTCACTGAGCTTGCTTGGCATGCCCTGTTCATCCGCAATCTTCTGATCCGTCCCAAGCGCGACACGCTCACGACGTTCGAGCAGAAGCTGACCATCATCAACCTTCCGAGCTTCAAGGCCGATCCCGAGCGTCACGGCTGCCGTTCGGAAACAGTGATTGCCTGCGATCTCGCCAACGGTCTCGTCCTGATCGGCGGCACGTCCTATGCCGGTGAAAACAAGAAGTCCGTCTTTACCGTCCTGAACTATCTCCTGCCGGCCACCGGCGTCATGCCGATGCATTGCTCCGCCAATGTCGGCAAGGATGGCGATACGGCCGTCTTCTTCGGCCTTTCCGGCACCGGCAAGACCACGCTGTCGGCCGACCCGGCCCGCACGCTGATCGGTGACGACGAGCATGGCTGGGGCGAAAACGGCGTCTTCAACTTCGAAGGCGGCTGCTACGCCAAGGCGATCAAGCTTTCCGCCGAAGCCGAGCCGGAAATCTACTCCGCGACCCGCCGTTTTGGCACGGTGCTGGAAAATGTCGTGCTGGACGAGAACCGCGTTCCGGATTTCGACGATAATTCGCTGACGGAAAACACCCGTAGCGCCTATCCGCTGCATTTCATCCCGAACGCCTCGGAGACCGGCCTTGCGCCGCATCCGAAGACGATCATCATGCTGACCGCCGATGCCTTCGGCGTCATGCCACCGATCGCCAAGCTGACGCCTGAACAGGCCATGTACCACTTCCTGTCCGGCTACACCGCCAAGGTTGCCGGAACGGAAAAGGGCGTGACCGAGCCGGAAGCGACCTTCTCGACCTGCTTCGGCGCGCCGTTCATGCCGCGTCACCCGGCGGAATACGGCAACCTGCTCAAGGAACTGATCGCCAAGCACGGCGTCGATTGCTGGCTGGTCAACACCGGCTGGACCGGCGGCGCCTACGGCACCGGCCGCCGCATGCCGATCAAGGCGACCCGCGCGCTTCTGACCTCTGCGCTTAACGGCAGCCTGAAGAATGCCGAGTTCCGCACCGACGCCAATTTCGGCTTCGCCGTGCCGGTCTCGGTCGACGGCGTCGAGAACGCGATCCTCGATCCGCGCTCGACCTGGGCCGATGGGCTTGCCTATGACAACCAGGCGGCCAAGCTTGTCTCGATGTTCATCAAGAACTTCGAGAAGTTCGAGGCCCATGTCGACGCCAAGGTCAAGGATGCAGCACCTGGATTGCTGATCGCAGCCGAGTAATCGCAAGACGTGTGATTCACGTGGAACCGTCGGCCTGGACTTACCTCCGGCCGGCGGTTTTCTTTTGTCCGGCTTTGTGGGAAAGATGCGGGCCAACAGCGACAATCAGACGGTCATGGCCAGCAATCCCCTCGTCATCAACAGCCGAATCACCATCGCAGCATGGGAACTGACGGAACAGTTCGTTCTCGCGGGCGGACCCGGTGGGCAGAACGTCAACAAGGTTTCGACCGCCGTCCAGCTGTTCTTCGACATCGTCAATTCGCCGTCGCTTCCCGAACGCGTCAAGGCGAACGCCTTGAAGCTCGCGGGGAGGCGGGTATCGAAAGACGGCGTGCTGATGATCGAGGCCAGCAAGTCCCGCAGCCAGGAGCGAAATCGCGAAGAGGCGCGCGAGCGGCTGAAGGAACTGGTTCTGGAGGCAGCCAAGCCGCCGCCGCCGGTCCGGAAGGCCACCAAGCCTACCAAAGGTTCGGTCGAACGGCGGCTCAAGGCGAAATCAGGTCGATCGGACGTAAAGAAGATGCGCGGCAAGCCGACCGGGGACTGAGCGGGGAGAGTGGACATGGCGACATTGCCGAACGGAATTCGCCACCTACCGGGCTTTCTCGATCGTGCGGCGCAGGAACATCTGGTGGAAGCCATCCGCCGGATCGTCGCCGAGGCGCCGCTTTACGTTCCCGCCATGCCCGGCACCGGAAAGCCGATGTCGGTCCGGATGACCAATTGCGGTCCTCTCGGCTGGGTGACGGACAAGGAACGGGGCTATCGCTATCAGCCGACCCACCCGGCGACCGGAAAGCCGTGGCCGGCCATGCCGCCGGAACTGGTCGAGATGTGGGAGCAACTGGCAGGCTATCCGAAGCCGCCGGAAGCCTGCCTGGTGAACTTCTATTCCGACAACGCGAAGATGGGCCTGCATCAGGATAGGGACGAGGTGGAATTTTCCGCGCCGGTCCTGTCGATCTCGCTCGGCAATACCTGTCTGTTCCGCGTCGGTGGTCTCGACCGCAAGGATCCGACGGGATCCTTCAAGCTGTCGAGCGGTGACATTGTGCTGCTCGGCGGGGAGGGACGTCTCGCCTTCCATGGGGTCGACCGGATCTATCCCGGCACGTCGACGCTTCTGAAAAACGGCGGTCGCATCAATCTCACCCTGCGTCGGGTCAACCCGTAACGCAGGGATGTGTCGCTCAAAGCTTTCTGAGCGACACCGTCTCGATAAAGTGGTCACGGCCCTTGCGCAGGATGATGTCGGCGCGGGGACGTGTCGGCAGGATGTTCTGGCGCAGGTTCTTCAGGTTGATGTTTTCCCAGAGACCTTCGGCAACGGCCATGGCGGCATCGGTATCGATGGCGGCATATTTCTTGAAGAACGATGTCGGGTCGCGGAAGGCGGTTTCGCGCAGCTTCATGAAGCGCTGCACATACCATTGATGGATCTGTTCCTCCTCCGCGTCGATATAGATCGAGAAGTCGAAGAAGTCGGAAACGATGGGCACGATCTTGCCGTCCGAGGGCAGGGCGCGCGATTGCAGCACGTTGATGCCCTCGAAGATCAGGATGTCCGGGCGGTCGACGAGGGTGAATTCGTCAGGCAGCACGTCATAGGTCAGGTGCGAGTAGCGCGGCGCCTTGACGTTGAGCTCGCCGGCCTTGATGGCGGAGAGAAAGCGCAGGATCTGGCCGATATCGTAGCTTTCCGGAAAGCCCTTGCGCTCCATCAGGTTTTCACGGCTGAGCACCGCGTTCGGATAAAGGAAGCCGTCGGTGGTGATCAGGTCCACTTTCGGGCTCGATGGCCAGCGGGCCAAAAGCTCTTTCAGCACGCGGGCCGTCGTCGACTTGCCCACCGCGACCGAGCCGGCAATGCCGATGATAAAGGGCGTCTTTGAAGCGTCCGGCAGGCTCAGGAACCGGTTGCGCTGACGAAACAGCCGCTGTGATGCCTCGACATGGGTCGAAAGCAGGCGCGACAGCGACAGGTAGATCCGCCGCACCTCGTCGATATTGATCGGGTCGTCCAGCGAACGCAGGCGGGAGATCTCGTCCGCTTTCAGCGTCAGCGGCGTATCGGCGCGGAATTTTGCCCATTCTTCGGCACTGAAGTGATGGTAGGGCGAGTAATATTCCGTGCTCATGCCGCTATCCATGGGTTCGGCAGGCTGGGGAACGATGTTCATGACGCGGGCCGGCTCGCCTTTTCCTGCAGGCCGGACTGACCGGTCCTGCGGTGAAGTTCATCGACCACATCCTGCAACGGGATGCCTGCAATCTTCAATACGACCAACAGATGATAGACGAGGTCGGCGCTTTCCGACACAAGCTCCTTGCGGTCCTGCGCGACGGCCGCAATCACGGTCTCGACCGCTTCCTCGCCAAGCTTTTTGGCGGCCTTGGTCTGGCCGGCAGCCACGAGTTTAGCCGTCCAGGATTCCTCCGGCGATGCTGCGGCACGCTGCGCGACGATCTTTTCCAGATCGCTCAGGGTGAATTCACTCAAAACTGTCTCCTCCAGTCCCGCTCATCATCTCTTAAAAAGATCAGTCGAGCCGCATGGCAATGCCATGATCGGACATATAGCGCTTCGCCTCACCGATCGAATAGGTGCCGAAGTGGAAAATCGATGCGGCCAGGACCGCCGTCGCGTGGCCTTCCTTGACGCCTGCCACGAGGTCGTCGAGGTTGCCGACGCCTCCGGAGGCGATGACCGGAACGCGCACCGAGTCGGCAATCGTCCGCGTCAGTTCCAGATCGTAGCCGATCTTGGTTCCATCGCGGTCCATCGAGGTGACGAGCAACTCGCCGGCACCACGCTCGACCATCTTCTGCGCGAACTCGATCGCATCGATCCCGGTCGCGGTACGGCCGCCATGGGTGTAGATTTCCCATTCCGAGCGATTGTCGCCGCCGACCTTCTGCGTTAGCCGGCGCTTGGCGTCGATCGACACGACGATGCACTGGTTGCCGAACTTGTCGGCTGCCTCGGCGACGAAATCCGGATTGTTCACGGCCGCCGAATTGATCGAGACCTTGTCGGCGCCGGCCAGCAGCAGCTTGCGGATATCGGCCACCTGCCGCACGCCGCCACCGACGGTGAGCGGCATGAAGCAATGCTCGGCAGTGCGCGCCACCACGTCGAAGATCGTCTCGCGGTTGTCGGAAGACGCGGTGATGTCGAGGAAGCAGAGCTCGTCGGCACCGGCGGCATCATAGGCCTTGGCGGCCTCGACCGGATCACCGGCATCGATCAGGTCGACGAAGTTGACGCCCTTGACGACGCGGCCGTCTTTCACGTCGAGGCAGGGGATGACGCGGGCCTTAAGGGTCATGCTGCACGCCCTTTCTCGGCACGGATCAGCGCCAGCGCTTCCGCCGGATCGATGCGGCCGTCATAAAGCGCCCGGCCTGAAATCGCACCTTCGAGGCGGCTGGCGTCGGGCTGCAGCATCCGGCGGATGTCGTCCATCGAGGCAAGCCCGCCCGAGGCGATGACTGGTATCGAAACGGCGTCCGCCAGTTCCAGTGTAGAGGTCCAATTGATGCCGGCCAGAATGCCATCGCGGTCGATGTCGGTGTAGATGATCGCCGAGACGCCTGCGCCCTCGAATTTCTTCGCAAGCTCGATCACGCCGAGTTCGGACGCTTCCGCCCAGCCTTCGACCGCCACCTTGCCGCCCTTGGCGTCGATGCCGACCGCGACCTTGCCCGGAAACTGCTTGCAGGCCTCGATGACCAGCGCCGGATCACGAACCGCGACGGTGCCGAGGATCACGCGCGCCAGTCCGCGGGAAAGCCAGCTCTCGATATGCTCGAGCGTGCGGATGCCACCACCGAGCTGAACCGGGTTCTTCGTCGCCTTCAGGATCGCGTCGACGGCTGCGCCATTGACGCTCCCGCCGGCGAATGCCCCGTTGAGGTCAACGACGTGAAGCCATTCGAAACCCTGGTGCTCGAAGGCCTTGGCCTGGGCGCCGGGGTCGGGATTGTAGACGGTCGCCTGGTCCATGTCGCCGAGCTTGAGGCGCACGCACTGGCCGTCCTTGAGATCGATAGCCGGAAAAAGGATCATTCTGTTCGGTCCTGTAGATGAGCGCGAGCCTTACGGCTTCCAGCGCAGGAAATTGGAAATCAGGGCAAGGCCGAGCGTCTGGCTCTTTTCCGGGTGGAACTGCGAGCCCGCCATGTTGTCGCGTCCGACGAAGGCGGTCATCGCGCCACCATACTCGGTCGTGGCAATCACCTCGGCCGGATTGGCTGCGGCCATATGGTAGGAATGCACGAAATAGGCGTGCAGCCCGTCCGGCCCGGTCGGAATGCCGTCGAAAAGCGGGTGAGGGGTGTTCAGCGTCAGCGTGTTCCAGCCGATCTGCGGGATTTTCAATTCGGCATCGGACGGCGTCATTTCGACGACATCGCCCTTGATCCAGCCAAACCCTTCGGTCGTGGTCTTTTCAAGCCCGCGCGAGGACATGAGCTGCATGCCGACACAGATGCCGAGGAAGGGGCGGGCCTTCTTCTCGACGGTCTCGATCAGCGCTTCATGCATGCCGGAGACGGCACCGAGGCCGGCGCGGCAGTCGGCATAGGCGCCGACGCCCGGCAGCACGACGCGGTCGGCACCGGCGACGGCGTCCGGCTTGTCGGTCAGGTCGATCGTGGCATCGATGCCGGCTTCACGCGCGGCCCGTTCGAAGGCCTTTGTGGCCGAGCGCAGGTTGCCCGAGCCGTAGTCTATGATTGCGACGCGCATCAGCGTCCTCCGTGATCGAAGAGCCCGAGAGCCGGGCCCTGCCAGCCCGAAGCCGGCGGTGTTTTTGCATGTTTTGCCCAGTCCGACGGCGATGGCAGCGGCTGCTGCGCCGGCTTTGGCAGGCTGGAAAAATAGATGTCTTCCGCAGCTCGGAGATCGGGCGCGCTGATCACGCGCTCAAGCACCCAGCCGCGACGGATGAGCGAATTGCCATAGTGATTGCGGCCTTCCAGCGCAACGAGAAGGCTCGTTGCCAAGCCAAGCAAGGCACCCGCTAGGGCGAAGCCCGGAACGGCGAGAAGGGCGATGGCCGCACCCTGGACCAGAAACACAAGGATTCCCACAATCCAGAGCCTATGCCAGATCAGCCAGATCCACGGAAACAGCAGAGCCGCCCACGAGAACCCGTCGGGCAGGATCAGGGTCGAGCGGTGCTCCTTGTCGGGACCACCCGGTGGCGTCAGGACGAGATAGCTTCTCAAGGATCTTCTCCTCAAGCGATCAGGCAAGCGTTCCCTTGGTCGAAGGAACGCGATTGGCCTGCCGCGGATCGATTTCGGTCGCAGTGCGCAGAACGCGCGCCACGGATTTGAAGCAGGTCTCGGCGATATGATGGTTGTTGGCGCCGTAATGGTTCAGGATATGCAGCGTGATGCCGGCATTCTGCGCCAGTGCCTGGAAGAATTCCCGCACCAGTTCCGTGTCGAACGTACCGATCTTCGGCGAACTGAATGCGACGTTCCACACGAGAAACGGCCGGCCCGAAACGTCGATCGCCGCCTTGGTCATCGTCTCGTCCATGGCGAGGTCGAGCGAGGCATAGCGGGTGATCCCGCGGCGGTCGCCGAGCGCCTGGGAAATCGCTTGGCCGATCGCAATGCCCGTATCCTCGACCGTATGATGGTCGTCGACGTAAAGGTCACCCTTCACCTCGATTTCCATGTCGATGAGCGAATGTCGCGAAAGCTGGTCGAGCATATGGTCGAAGAAGCCGACGCCCGTCGAAATCTTCGACGTCCCGGTGCCGTCCAGATTGACGGAAACCGAGACGGAGGTCTCGTTGGTCTTGCGGGAAACGCTTCCCGTGCGTGTGGCTGCTGTCTCGCCCATTCGGGTCTGCTCCATGCTTGTCTGCGGGCTCCTTACCAGCCGTCCGGTGAAATATCCAGCAAAAGCACGGGTGTCCGCGGCGGCATATCGATTGGAGCTGACGAGATTGCATTCGGGCTTGCGCAACATACATAGGTGTCAACGTGATCCCGGCAAAGCCTGAGCGGTTTGGCGGGATTTCTTGAGGTCCAGGAGCCCGCTTTCAAAGGGGCAGACAGGTGTATTGATGACAACGATTATTACAGTGAGGAAGGGCGGCAAGGTCGTCATGGCAGGCGACGGTCAGGTGAGCCTCGGCCAGACCGTGATGAAGGGCAATGCCCGCAAGGTGCGCCGCATCGGCAAAGGCGGCGAAGTCATCGCCGGGTTCGCCGGTGCCACGGCCGACGCCTTCACTCTGCTCGACCGGCTTGAGAAGAAGCTCGAACAATATCCCGGCCAGCTGATGCGCGCAGCCGTCGAGCTCGCCAAGGACTGGCGCACGGACAAGTACCTGCGCAATCTCGAAGCCATGATGCTGGTCGCCGACAAGTCGACGACGCTCGCCATTACCGGCAATGGCGATGTTCTCGAGCCCGAGCATGGCACGATCGCCATCGGTTCCGGCGGCAACTATGCCTTTGCCGCAGCCCGCGCGATGATGGACTCGGAAAAATCCGCCGAAGATGTCGCCCGCCAGGCACTCGATATCGCTGCCGATATCTGCGTCTACACAAACCACAATCTCGTCGTCGAAACGCTCGACGCCGAATAACCGCCTACTTCCGAAAGAGGGTCCTGTGGGCCGGGCCGATCCGGCCGGCCGGAGCAGGAAAGCCAAGAGGATACCATGACAAACTTTTCTCCCCGGGAAATCGTTTCCGAACTAGACCGCCACATCATCGGCCAGCATGACGCCAAGCGCGCCGTCGCGATCGCGCTTCGCAACCGCTGGCGCCGCCATCAGCTCGAAGAGAACCTGCGCGACGAGGTGATGCCGAAGAACATCCTGATGATCGGCCCGACCGGCGTCGGCAAGACGGAAATCTCCCGTCGTCTCGCCAAGCTCGCCGGTGCGCCCTTCATCAAGGTCGAAGCCACCAAGTTCACCGAGGTCGGTTATGTCGGCCGCGACGTTGAACAGATCATCCGCGATCTCGTCGAGATCGGCATCGGCCTGGTGCGCGAAAAGAAGCGCACCGAGGTGCAGGCCAAGGCCCATATGAGCGCAGAAGAACGCGTGCTCGACGCGCTGGTCGGAGCGACCGCGTCGCCCGCGACCCGCGACAGTTTCCGCAAGAAGTTGCGTGCCGGTGAACTGGACGACAAGGAAATCGAGGTCGAGGTGGCCGACAGCGGTTCGGGCATGCCCGGCTTCGACATTCCCGGCATGCCGGGCGCCAATATCGGCGTGCTGAACCTATCGGAAATGTTCGGCAAGGCGATGGGCGGACGGACGAAGAAGGTCAAGACGACCGTCTCCAAGTCCTATGGCGAGCTGATCCGCGACGAATCCGACAAGCTGATCGACAACGAGGTCATACAGCGCGAGGCTGTTCACTCGGTCGAGAATGACGGCATCGTCTTCCTCGACGAGATCGACAAGATCGCCGCCCGTGACGGCGGCATGGGTGCTGGCGTGTCCCGTGAAGGCGTACAGCGCGACCTGCTGCCGCTCGTCGAGGGTACCACGGTGTCGACCAAGTATGGACCGGTGAAGACGGACCACATCCTCTTCATCGCTTCCGGCGCCTTCCACGTGGCAAAACCCTCGGATCTGCTGCCGGAGCTTCAAGGCCGTCTGCCGATCCGCGTCGAGCTTCGTCCGCTGACCAAGGAGGATTTCCGCCGCATCCTGACGGAAACCGAGGCCAGCCTCATCCGCCAGTACAAGGCGCTGATGGGGACTGAAGACCTGACGCTGGAATTCACCCCGGACGCGATCGATGCGCTCGCCGATGTCGCCGTGCACCTGAACTCCTCGGTCGAGAATATCGGTGCCCGCCGCCTGCAGACGGTGATGGAACGCGTGCTGGACGAAATCTCGTTCACGGCGCCGGACCAGGGCGGTACCGCGGTGACGATCGATGCCGATTATGTCCGCAAGCATGTCGGTGATCTGGCCAACGACACCGACCTGTCGCGCTACATCCTGTAACGAGTTCGCGTGGCAGCCGGGCAACGTCCGGCTGCCACCTCGCTTGACGCTGACGCTATTTTGAATGTCTTTCTCTCGACATTGCCACATGTCTTAACGTATGGGTGGCGCGCTCTCGTGAAAGCGCAGTTGCTCCATGATTTGACTTGTCACAGCTTCTGGAGCCGGAACTGGCGCAGATGAAATGCTGGGACACGGAAAATCTTGAAACGCATCCTGATCGCATTGCTGTTCACCGTCGCCTGGGCGGCATCGTTCACCGCGCCTGTCATGGCCATGACCGTGGTGCCCGAAGGCAATCGCAATGCGGTACAGCCCAAGGTGCCTGGCGCTTCGGTGCGCAGGACACGCGCCGGCAAGACGACCTTCGACGATAAATACGAGAAGATCCGTGATCTGCTGGCGACCGACAAGAGCCTGATCGGCAAGATCAAGTCCACGGCTGCTTCCTATGGCATCGATCCGATCCACATCGTCGGCGCGATCGTCGGCGAGCATACCTATAATGTCGACGCCTATGACCGGCTGCAGAGCTATTACGTCAAGGCCGCCGCCTATGCCGGCAACGCCTTCCGCTTCGCTTATGACGGCGAGAGCATCGAGGAATTCCTGAAGCGGCCGCAGCTTGCGACCTGCGAAGCCAAGCGCGATTCCTACAGCCTCTGGACCTGCCGCGAGAACGTCTGGGAAAAAAGCTTCCGCGGCCGCAGGGTCGAGGGCAAGGCGTTCCCGGACAATCGCTTCAGCGCGGTCTTCTTCCAGCCTTTCTATGCCGGCCAGACGTTCGGGCTCGGACAGGTCAACCCGCTGACGGCGCTGATGCTGTCGGACATGGTCGCCCGGACCTCCGGCTATCCCAAGCTCGACGAAAACAAGGCTGCCGACGTCTATGATGCGATCATGGATCCCGACAAGTCGCTCGCCTATATGGCGGCCAACATTCGCCGCTCGATCGACGATTACAAGTCGATCGCGGATGTCGATATTTCCCGCAATCCCGGTATTACTTCCACACTTTATAACACCGGCGGCTCTGCCCAGCGGGCCGCGGCCCTGAAGGCGCGCGGTGGCCTGCCGGAGGAAAATTACTACGGCTGGCTGGTCAACGATAAGATCGCCGAGTTGAAATCGCTGCTCTGAGGCCTGATATCTTTTAGATCAGGAATATGAAGAGGAGGGTGTTGATGGACATGCGCCCCGAGCCTTTCGTGCCGCCGGCCCCGATCCCGCATACACGCCCGCTCTCGCGCTGGGGCGTGATCTCGACGGCGCTGCGCAATCCGCTGGAGCTGTGGGGCGAAATGTCCTTCACGCTGCCCTGGCTCGAGACGAAGTTCTTCAAGGAACGGACGCTGATCGTCAACGATCCGGGCCTCATCCGCCACGTCCTGGTCGATAACGCCGCCAATTACGAAATGTCGGAGGTCCGCCAGCTCATCCTGCGGCCGATCCTGCGCGATGGCCTGCTGACGGCCGAAGGTCCGGTCTGGAAGCGTTCGCGCAAGGCGATGGCCCCCGTCTTCACGCCCCGTCATTCCCGCGGCTTCGCCGGCCAGATGCTTGCGAAATCGCAGGAATATGCGCAGAAATATGAAGCCGGTGCCGCAACCGGCGCGGTCCACGACATTGCCGTCGACATGACCGAACTCACATATGCGCTTCTGTCCGAGACGCTTTTCTCCGGCGAGATCGCCGGCGAGAAGGACAGTGTCGCGGACGATGTCGACAGCCTGCTTCACCGCATGGGCCGCGTCGATCCGATGGACCTGATGCGTGCGCCGCCATGGGTGCCGCGTCTGACACGGATCGGTGGCCGAAAGGTGCTCGACAAGTTCCGCAATATCGTCGCGGAAACGATGGAGATGCGCAAGAAGCGGATGCGCGAGACGCCGGACGACGTACCGCAGGATTTCCTCACGCTGCTGCTTCAGCTCGAAGGCCCGGACGGACTTTCGCTGCAGGAGATCGAGGACAATATCCTCACATTCATCGGCGCCGGCCATGAGACGACGGCCCGGGCTCTGGCCTGGACGCTCTATTGCGTTGCCCAGTCTCCCCATGTCCGCGATGCGATGGAGGCCGAAATCGACCGGGTTCTGGCAACCGCTGCCGAGCCGGTCGAATGGTTGGAACTGATGCCCTGGGTGCGTGCATCCTTCGAAGAGGCGCTGAGGCTCTATCCGCCTGCGCCATCGCTCAACCGCGCGGCAATCGCCGATGACAGGTGGACGAGCCCGAGCGGCAAGACTGTCGAGATCAAGGCCGGCGTCACCATTCTCGTCATGCCCTGGACGCTGCATCGCCACGAACTCTACTGGGACAAGCCGCGTGCTTTCATGCCGGAACGGTTCCTGCCGGAAAACCGAGCCAAGATCGGCCGTTTCCAGTATCTGCCATTCGGCGCAGGGCCGCGAACCTGCATCGGCGCGACATTCGCCATGCAGGAGGCGGTCATCGCGCTCGCGGTGCTGATGAAGCGCTATCGCTTCGACATGCTGCCGGGCACGGAAGTCTGGCCGGTGCAGAAGCTGACGACCCAACCCCGCGATGGCATGCCGATGCGGGTGAGCTTCCGACAGCCGGCGTCTTCATTGAACGATTGATCGATGCCGGCCATGGGGTATTGATTGCTCAATCGGCATTCAGGAATTCCCGCGTGACTTCACCTCTTCTTCTCGGCATCGATACCGGCGGCACCTATACCGACGCCGTCCTTTTCCGCGAGGAAGCGGGGGTGATCGCCAAGGCGAAATCGCTCACCACCCGGCACGATCTTTCCAGGGGCGTTGCCGGTGCAGTCGAGGCGGCGCTTGGAAAAACCAGCATTTCCGCCTCCGAAATCGCCATGGTGTCCTTGTCGACGACGCTTGCTACCAATGCATTGGTGGAGGGGCAGGGTGGTCTGGCCGCGCTTGTCATGATCGGTTTCGGTCCCGACGATATCGCCCGCGGCGGCCTGTCGGAGGCGCTTGGGCCCGATCCGGTCATCTTTCTGGCAGGCGGCCACGATGTGCATGGCAACGAGACGACGCTCGATATGACCTCGTTGGAAGAGGCTCTGCCGGCCCTGGGTTCGACCGTTTCGTCCTTTGCCGTGGCCGGCTATTTCGCCGTGCGGAATCCGGCTCATGAAATCCGGGTGAGGGACCGCATCCGCGAACTCAGCCACAAGCCCGTCACCTGCAGCCACGAGCTGTCGTCGAAACTCGGCGGCCCGCGCCGGGCGCTGACCACGCTGCTCAACGCCCGGCTGGTCTCGATCATCGATCGCTTGATCGGGTCCACGGAAGCCTTTCTGGAAAGGTCCGGCATCGACGCACCGCTGATGGTGGTGCGCGGCGATGGCGCGCTCATGTCGGCGGCGGAAGCGCGGCTGCGGCCGATCGAGACCATTCTCTCCGGTCCCGCGGCAAGCCTGGTCGGCGCGCGCTATCTCACGGGACTGGACGAGGCGGTCGTGTCCGATATCGGCGGCACGACGACCGATGTCGCGGTGCTGCAGGGTGGCCGGCCGCGGCTGGCACCTGATGGCGCCAATGTCGGTGGCCACAACACGATGGTCGAGGCCGTGGCGCTGCGCACCTATGGCCTGGGCGGCGATTCGGAGGTTCATATCGACGAGCGCGGGCTGGAGGCGAAGATAGTGCTCGGACCGCGGCGTCTTCTGCCGCTCAGTCTTCTGGCCGCGACCCATGGTGAAAGCGTTCTCTCGGCCCTGGACATGCAGTGTCGCGCGACCCATGCGGGACGGCATGATGGCCGCTTCGCCGTCCGCATTCATACAGGCGAGCCTGAAACGCTGCAGCCACAGGAACAGGCGCTTCTCGCCCGCATAGGTTCGACGCCCGTTCCCCTGAACACGCTGCTGACGATGAACTCCCAGAAGGCGGTGCTGGACAGGCTGGTCGGACGGGGACTGGTGCACCTGAGCGGCCTCACGCCGTCGGATGCGCTGCATGTTCTTGGCCGGCAAGGCCAATGGAATGCCGAGGCGGCCCGGCTCGGCCTCCAGATCGCGGCGCGCAGGAAAAACGGCTCGGGACGCGAGATCGCGTCGTCGGCGCAAGATCTGGCCGGAAAGATCGTCGATCGACTGACCCGGCAATCCTCCGAGGTCGTGCTTTCGGCCTGCCTTGCGGAAGACGGTGCCGAAGCGATCGATCCGGCCGTATCGCTGGCGGTCGATCGTGCGTTGAAACGGACGCCCGGCATCGCGCGCTTTGCGGTGGCGCTTGACCGGCCGCTCGTGGGTCTCGGCGCTTCGGCACCTGTTTATTACCCGGCCATTGCCGGAATGCTCGGCGCGGAATCCATCATTCCGGCGGATGCCGATGTGGCCAATGCGATCGGCGCCGTCGTCGGCCAGATCCGGAGCGTCGTGGTGGTCACGGTCACGTCGCCGGAGGACGGCCTCTACGTTATCGCCGGCGCCGGTGAGACGGTTTCGATAGCCGGCGAGACCAGGGCCCTCGATCTGGCAAGAGATCGGGCGACCGCCGCTGCACGCGAGAAGGCGGGGCAGGAGGGGGCGGACGATATTATCCTCTTTCTGGAGGAGGAGATCTCGGCGCCGGAAGTGGAAGGCAGCCGGAAACTCGTCGAAGCAAGGATCATAGCCACGGCTACGGGGCGCCCGGGTGTAGCCCGACCGGAATAAGCCGGACCGAAGTCCGGTCCATCCGGCCTTCGGCTTTCGGCGCATTGACACCCGTCATGTCGCGCGCAATGTGACGGCACGGAGAAAAGGCATTTGAGGAGGAATCGCATGGCACGCAAGGATATCGCCGGTCTGCAGGTGGACGAACAGCTTCACCGCTTCCTGGTGGATGAGGCTCTGCCGGGCACGGGGGTCGACCCGGAGCATTTTTTCGAGACATTCTCGGCGATCGTTCATGATCTTGCGCCGAAGAACCGTCAGCTCCTGGCCAAGCGCGATGCGTTTCAGGTGAAGCTCGACAACTGGTACCGGGCGAATGGTGCGCCCAGCGATCTTGCCGTCTACGAAGAGTTCCTGCGCGAGATCGGCTATCTTCTGCCGGAAGGCCCTGATTTCCAGGTCTCGACCGAAAACGTCGATCCGGAAATTGCCGCGATTGCCGGGCCGCAGCTTGTCGTGCCGGTGATGAATGCCCGCTACGCGCTGAATGCCGCCAATGCCCGCTGGGGTTCGCTTTACGACGCTCTCTACGGCACCGATGCAGTTCCCGAATCCGACGGCGCGGAAAAGGGTAAGGGTTATAATCCGGTTCGCGGTGCCAAGGTCATTGCCTGGGTACGCGATTTCCTCGACCACTCTGCGCCGCTCTCCGGCGCCAGCTGGAAGGAAGCGGCATCCTTCAAGGTGGAGCAGGCCGCCCTGTTCGTGACGCTGACAAATGGGCAGGTGACCGGCCTCAGCGATCCATCGCAATTTGCCGGCTATCTAGGGGATGCGGCCGCGCCGACACAGATCCTGCTCAAGAAGAACAACCTGCATGTCGAGATCCTCGTCGATGCGACGACCGCGATCGGCAAGGACGATCCGGCTCATATATCCGATGTCTGGGTCGAATCGGCGATCACCACGATCATGGACTGCGAGGATTCCGTCGCGGCGGTCGATGCCGAGGACAAGGTCGTCATCTATCGCAACTGGCTCGGCCTGATGAAGGGCGACCTGACGGAGGAAGTCTCCAAGGGGGCTAAGACCTTCACGCGAAAACTCAATCCGGATCTCGACTACACGGCGCCGGACGGATCGACTTTCGAGCTGAAATGCCGCTCGCTGATGCTGGTCCGCAATGTCGGCCACCTGATGACCAACCCCGCGATCCTCGACCGCGACGGCAATGAGGTTCCGGAAGGCATCATGGATGCAATGGTCACCGCGCTGATCGCCATCCACGATATTGGCCGATCGGGTGGGCCAGCCGGTCGCAGGAAGAATTCCAGGCTCGGCTCGATGTATGTCGTGAAGCCGAAGATGCACGGGCCGGAGGAAGTCGCTTTCGCCGCCGAGATCTTTTCCCGTGTCGAACAGGCGCTCGGCCTGCCAAGCAACGCCATGAAGATGGGCATCATGGACGAGGAGCGTCGCACGACGGTCAATCTCAAGGAAGCCATCCGCGCGGCGAAAGACCGTGTCGTCTTCATCAATACCGGTTTCCTCGATCGCACCGGTGACGAGATCCATACTTCGATGGAAGCCGGCCCGATGATCCGCAAGGGCGACATGAAGCAGGCTTCATGGATCGCGGCCTATGAGAACTGGAATGTCGATATCGGTCTGGAATGCGGTCTGTCCGGCCATGCGCAGATCGGCAAGGGCATGTGGGCCATGCCGGACCTGATGGCGGCGATGCTGGAGCAGAAGATCGGCCACCCGAAGGCGGGTGCCAATACCGCCTGGGTTCCGTCGCCGACGGCCGCGACCCTGCACGCAACCCATTATCACAAGGTAGATGTGGCGGCGGTTCAGAAGACCCTGAAAAGCCGCGCCCGCGCCAAGCTTTCGGATATCCTGTCTGTGCCGGTCGCGCCGCGTCCCAACTGGACGCCGGAGGAAATCCAGCGCGAGCTAGACAACAATGCCCAAGGGATCCTCGGTTATGTCGTGCGCTGGATCGACCAGGGCGTCGGTTGCTCGAAGGTACCGGACATCAACAATGTCGGGTTGATGGAAGACCGCGCGACGCTGCGCATCTCGGCCCAGCACATGGCCAACTGGCTCCACCACAAGGTCGTCACCGAGGACCAGATCGTCGAGACGATGAAGCGAATGGCAAAGGTCGTCGATGGCCAGAATGCCGGCGACCCGCTCTATACGCCGATGGCCGCCGATTTCGACGGCTCTATCGCCTTCCGGGCGGCGCTCGATCTGGTGCTCAAGGGACGCGAACAGCCGAACGGCTATACCGAGCCTGTCCTGCACCGCCGCCGGCTGGAATTGAAGAAGGCCGGCTAACCTTATTCGTCCGCCAATCAAAAGGCCGCCGAAGGAGATCTTCGGCGGCCTTTTGATTGCTCCGGTCGTCCGGTCTTACTGGATGACGACAACCTTGGTGTTGCGGCCGGGACGGACGCGGCTGTAGAGGTCGATCACATCCTGGTTCATCAGGCGGATGCAGCCCGAAGAGGCCGCAGTTCCGATCGACGCCCATTCCGGCGTGCCGTGCAGACGGAACAGCGTATCCTGGCCCTTTTCGTTGAACAGATACATGGCGCGTGCACCGAGCGGGTTGTTCAAACCCGGGCCCATGCCGTCTTCGACATAGCGGGCGATTTCCGGCCGGCGCGCAGCCATTTCCTTCGGCGGATGCCAGTTCGGCCATTCCTGCTTCCAGGCGACATAGGCAGTGCCCGACCATGCAAAGCCAGCCTTGCCCACGCCGATGCCGTAACGCATCGCGCGACCGCCCGGCATGATGTAGTAAAGGTGACGCTCACGGGTATTGACGATGACGGTTCCCGGCTTTTCAGCAGTGTCGTAATTGACGATCTGACGCACGAACTCCGACTTGACCCGGTTGATCGGGATCGCCGGCAGGGTGTAACCTGCATCCGTCACCGAACCGTAGGAATCGGTGAAGATCTGCGCCGTCTCGATGCGGGCGGGGGCACCGGACTGGGCGGTTTCGGACGTGGTCGAGCAGCCGGCCAGGGCAGCGGTTGCCAGCAGGCCGAGTGCGATCATGCTGTTGCGGAAGCGCATGGATGTCTCTTGATGAACGAATCGATTGAAATGGGCGTCTTCCGCCCGTCGAAATGGTTATTTTCCATTCGATTATTCTTGGCAAGCCGCCTTGATGCACTGCGGGAAGTCGAAGGATGAATTGGGAAAAGCCATTGCCTTTTTGCAACATATGCGGCGGCAGGGAGTGGAAATGACGATACTGAGTGTTGTGAACGATAATCCGCTAATAGACGGCCGTCAGTCGGCCCGCGCCATGATGGTGCGCAAGGGTGCACAGATCCTGCTTCATGACATGCGGCATGCCGTTGTCCCGGAACTCGTGCTGCGAAGTGGGCGGCGCGCCGACCTCGTGACGATTTCGGACAAGGGGGAGATCTGGATCGTCGAGATAAAAACCTCGATCGAGGATTTCCGCGTCGATCGCAAATGGCCCGAATATCGTGCCTTTTGCGATCGCCTCATCTTCGCGACACACAAGGACGTCCCGCTGGATATTTTCCCGGAAGACTGCGGTCTGCTACTGTCTGACGGTTATGGCGCGCATCTGTTGCGTGAAGCGCCCCTGCACAAGCTGGCACCCGCCAGCCGCAAGACGCTCATGCTGGATTTCGCGCGCGCGGCCGCCCATCGCCTGATGATGGCGGAATGGTCGACCGGCCGGAACTTCGACGACGTCTAGAGCTTACTTCGGCGCCCGCTTGGCCAGGATCCGCTGCAAGGTGCGACGATGCATGTTGAGCCGCCGCGCGGTTTCCGAAACATTGCGCTCGCACATTTCATAGACGCGCTGGATATGCTCCCATCGCACGCGATCCGCCGACATCGGGTTTTCCGGCAGATCCGCCTTTTCGCCGGCCCTCTGGGTCAGTGCGTTGAAAACGTCGTCGGCATCGGCGGGCTTGGACAGGTAATCCACGGCCCCGAGCTTTACCGCGGTGACCGCCGTCGCGATATTTCCGTAACCTGTCAGCACGATAACGCGCGTATCCGTGCGGCTTTCCCGGATTGCCTCGATCACGTCCAGCCCGTTGCCATCACCGAGACGCAGGTCGAGAACGGCATATTTCGGCGCTTTCTGCCGGGCCTTGATGATGCCTTCGGCCACGGTCTCGGCGATCTCAACCACGAAGCCGCGCATTTCCATGGCTCTTGCCAGCCTGCGCAGGAAGGGGCCGTCGTCGTCGACGATCAGCAGCGAAGGGTCTGGACCGATGAAATCCTCGGTCGGTTGGCTGGACTGCGGCAATGTTGTTTCCATCTGTCTTCTCCGGGGTCGAAGGACCCGCATAGCATTATCGAACAGCTCCAAACCGGAGCCAAATCAAATTGGCCGATCCATGATCGACCTCGGCCACTCGATTCGAATGCGAGCGCCGGGTTCGCCGTTCTCGCGATTGCCGAAACGAATGGCGGCACCCGAGCGCTCGAGCAGCGTCTTGGCGATAAACAGGCCAAGACCCAGCCCACCGGCCCGCTCCTGGTCCTCGCGCGTGCGCGCCGTCATATAGGGCTCGCCGATCCTGGACAGGATATCGGGCGCATAACCCGGACCGTCGTCCTCGATCGCGATCGTAACCCGCTGGGCATCGAATTCTACCGAAATGGTCACCCGGCTCTTTGCATAATCGACCGCGTTCTCGATCAGGTTGCCGAGGCCATAGAGAATGCCGGCATTTCTGTTGCCCACCGGTTCCTGGCCGCCATCGTTTTTCTCGATGAGCCTGATATCGATGCCGAATTGCCGATGGGGTGCGATCACTTCCTCCATCATCGAGGAAAGCGGAAGGCGGCGCAGGTGCTCGTCGCCCTCGGCGGACATGGATGTCAGTCGGCGCAGGATGTCGCGGCAGCGTTCGCTCTGGCTGCGCAGCAGCTGGACGTCTTCCCTGAAGCGCTCGTCTCCGGCGAGCTCCCGCTCCATCTCCTTTGCCACCACGCTGATCGTCGCAAGCGGCGTGCCGAGCTCATGGGCGGCGGCCGCGGCAAGACCGTCGAGCTGCGAGAGATGTTTTTCCCTTTCGAGCACGAGCTCGGTGGCGGCCAGCGCATCGGCAAGCTGGCTCGCCTCATGGGACACCCGGTAAACATAGAAAGCGGCAAAGGCCATCATCGATGCGATCGCGCACCATATACCGAGCTGCAGCACCGGCTGGATGCGCAGGTGTTCTCCCGCATACCAGGGCACGTCATAGGGCGAGAAGGGAAGCACGGTCGTGCAGATGAGCGCAAGTGCGATCAGGAAGAGCGAGTGGCGTAGAGGCTGCGATGCAAACGCGATGATCACCGGAACACAGATCAGTGGTGCGAACGGATTGCCGAGCCCGCCGGTGATGAAAAGCAGCGCCGCCATCTGAAGAAGGTCGAAGGAGAGCAGCGCCAGCGCCGATTTCGGTCCCAGCCGATGGGTAGCGGGAAACCATGCGGACAGGATGAGGTTGGCGATAGCAAGCGCTCCGATCAGGATCGCGGCCTCGGCGATCGGTATCGGGAAACCGAAGATTGCCCACACGGAAAGCACCGTCACCGTCTGGCCGGCAACCGCCAGCCAGCGCAACCAGACCAGCGTCTGCAGTCTTATGCGGCGGCTGGAATGACCGAATTGTACTTCCCGGATCGAAGATGCTTCTTCGGCATGGGCCATGGGCTTTGCTTTCAATTTTTGTCCAAAACCTCATAAACCATGAGGAGCAATGGAAGACGTGGCATTCTGTCACGTTCCGCGCGGTTTTGCGCGGTGCGTCGGCAATGCGTCGGCCGGATTTTCCGGCCAGGGATGTTTCGGATAACGCCCGCGCATCTCGGCGCGGACATCCTTCCACGAGCCGGACCAGAAGCCGGGCAGGTCGCGTGTCGTCTGGATCGGCCGATGCGCCGGCGAGGTCAGCTCCAGAAGAAGCGGCAGCCTGCCGCCGGCGATCGAAGGATGGGTCTTCAGACCGAAGAGTTCCTGCACCCGGATCGTCAGCATCGGCTCCTCGCCGTCATATTGAATGGGGTGACGCTGGCCCGTCGGCGCATCGAAATGCGTCGGCGCAAGCCGGTTCAGATCCAGCAGCAATTCGTAGGGCACCAGCGACCGCAATCCATCCGACAGGCTGCCGGACGAGATCTGGTCAAGACCCTGGGCCTGCCCCTGGAACGGTATGAACCAATCGTCGAGGCGCTCGAGCAATGCCTCGTCGCTCACATCCGGCCATGGGGCACCGATGGACCGGTGGAGAAAGCCCAATCGTTCCTTGAGCTGCAGCGTTTCCTTCGAGAAGGGCAGGCTCTGCAGCCCGAATTGCCTCACGCCGCCGGCAAGCGCTCGGGCCGCCTTTTCGCCGGTCGGCCTTGGCAAGGGATTTTCGGCAAGAATGATCGCGCCGAGCCGCGTTACCTGGCGAGCGCGCACCTGGCGGCTCGCCGGATCGAAAACGCATTCCTCCGCGGTCTGGATCGCGCCGCGAAGTTCCGCCTCGACATCGGCCCGGTCCACCTCGGCGGCTGCGAGAATGCGTGCCCGTGCCGCCCGTCCGGTCAGATCCGCGATTACCAGCATCGAGGCTGCGGACAGTCTTTCGGTCTCCGGCAATTCGGCGCCGCGTCCATTGGCCATGACGAAACGCCCGCGCCCGCCCCGCTGCAGCGCAATCCTGTCGGGATAGGCATGCATGAGAAGCCGCCCTGCAGATGCGCTTTCATGCGTGTCTCTTCTATTGGGCAATCCCGCCGCGATCCTGTCCGCCAGGCGTCGGCTGGATTGGGCTCTTTCACTACGATCCGTGCGAAAGCGCCGCAGCCGGTCGTCGAGATCGATATCGTTTCCGCCGAGACCCTGTTCGGTAAGCAATATGGCAAGCTGGCTTGCCGCGCGGCCATGTCCAATCTCGTCTGCCTGGATCACCATGGCCGCAAGCCTCGGCGGAAGCGCCAGCTCGCGCATCAGCCGACCCTGCGCCGTCAGACTGCCGCCGGCGTCGAGCGCGCCGAGCTGCCTAAGCAGGTCTCTTGCTTCGGTAAAGGCGGGGCCGGGCGGCTGGTCGAGAAAGGCAAGCGTGCCGGGATCGGTGACGCCCCAATGGGCAAGGTCGAGTACGAGGCCGGAAAGATCGCTTGCGAGGATCTGCGGCGGCGTGAAAGCCGGAAGGGCGGCCGACTGTCCCGCATGCCACAGCCTGATCGCGATCCCCGGCGCGGTTCGCCCGGCGCGCCCCGCACGCTGATCGGCGGAGGCCTGGGAAGCGCGGACGGTCTCGAGCCGGGTGATGCCGGTGGCGGGCTCGAACACCGGCAGACGCTGCAAACCGCTGTCGATGACGATGCGGACCCCGTCTATGGTGATCGAGGTCTCGGCGATCGACGTCGCGAGAACGATCTTCCGCATGCCGGGCGGGCTGGGCTTGATTGCTCTGTCCTGCTCTTGCTGCGACAGGTTGCCGAACAGTGGCGCGATGATCGTGTCGGGGCCGAAGCGCGTCGCAAGGCGCTCCGCGGTTCTCTGGATTTCCGCCTGTCCGGGCAGGAAGGCCAGAATGGAGCCTTCCTCGGTCCGGTAGGCGTCATCGATGGCGCGCGTCATCACATCCTCTATGCGCTCCTGCGTGTTCCGCTCGCGGTAACGGATCTCGACAGGGAAGCTGCGCCCTTCGCTCTTGATGACGGGTGGCTGGTCGAGGAGCCTGGCGATGCGATCCGTATCCAGAGTGGCCGACATGACGAGGATGCGCAGATCCTCGCGCAGCGCCGACTGGGCGTCGAGGCCAAGTGCCAGGCCGAAGTCGGCATCGAGAGAACGCTCGTGGAACTCGTCGAAGATCACCACGGAGACTCCGGAAAGCTCGGGATCCTCCAGGATCATGCGCGAGAAGACGCCTTCGGTGACGACCTCTATCCGGGTTGCCGCGGATACTTTGGTGTCGAGCCGCATGCGATAACCGACGGTCCGGCCCACGACCTCGTCGAGCAATGTGGCCATGCGCGATGCGGCAGCGCGCGCCGCAAGCCGGCGAGGCTCGAGCAGGATGATCTTTCCCGTGCACCAATCCTCGTCGATCAATGCGAGCGGCACCATGGTCGTCTTGCCCGCGCCAGGCGGTGCGGACAGGACAGCCCGGTTGTTCCGCCGCAGCGCTGAGGCCAGCTCGTCGATCACCTCCATGATCGGAAGCGCCTGCGACTTCCCCGTCTTGCGCGCCGCGCTGGGGGCTGCGTCTCTGTCCGTCGATGCCATGTCCTGCCTTCAGCCGCCGGGGGCGATATGTACCGGCGTCCTATATATATATGAGAGGATCTTCCCTGCCTGCTCGAATGCCACAATCGGCCCCGTTCCTCCAGTGCCCGGCGCGATCGGAAGTTGCCGAAAATATAATCCTGCCCGCGAATTAGGCTGAAATCTTCGTCTTTCACGACCTGGAAGAAAAATGACATTTTTTTAAAGACGGCTGTTGACTCCGTCCGGCTCCCGGCCTTATAAGCCCACTCACTGAACGAGGGCGGCGGCGCTGCTAGCGACGAAGACTTTCGTTCTGAAGAAATCAAAGAGAAGTTGGCGCATGCTGATGGGGCCGGGTTTCCGGTTTGGCTCTTGGGTTTTTGACGTTCGGCCTGATGTTTTGGGTTTTTCGTCTGTTTTTTGACAATTGAATATGGAAGAAAGAGAAACGTGGTCGGCGGGTTTTCGCGGACGAGGTCTAGGCCTTGTCTAGTTAGAAGACAAAATGACGGTCACGTTTTGAATGAGAACGATGGAAACGAGCGCTGCGAAGCGTTTGGTGTACATATAAAAATGTTCTCGTCGATTCAGAACATAGTGATCAGTCATGATTGAATTCTCAACTTGAGAGTTTGATCCTGGCTCAGAACGAACGCTGGCGGCAGGCTTAACACATGCAAGTCGAGCGCCCCGCAAGGGGAGCGGCAGACGGGTGAGTAACACGTGGGAATCTACCCATCCC
>NZ_FOKM01000002.1 GCF_900111905.1 Rhizobium sp. NFR07
GCCATCTGTTCAGCGCTCACGCATGAGCGGCTCGTAAACGAGCCTATGCTCCGCGAGGGCGCCGGACGACCGGCGACGCGCCTTGCGCTTGCGGCCTTCGGCCGACAGTGGCAAACGCAACGCTGAAAAGACGTGTTCAAATCACTCTTCGAGTGAACCAGCTTCTCTTCACATTGCCCTTAATTGACCTGGTGGTCATGGCGGGGCGGCCGCACCCGTTCCCATTCCGAACACGGCCGTGAAACGCCCCAGCGCCAATGGTACTCCGTCTTAAGACGCGGGAGAGTAGGTCGCTGCCAGGTCTATTAAAGGCAATGCCATCGCAAGATGGAAAACAATCTTCTCGACACTCCTCGGCCCAAGCCGAAACACCAATTGGGCCGCCTAAAGCGGCCCTTTGTCGTTTGCAGAACTGAACGAATGAAGGATGGATCACAGGTCTTGGCCGGTGCCAACCTTACAGGAGACAAAACCTTCGGTTTTGCTCCGGCAGTGCCCGTCACAGCTTCGCTGTGACGCACTCGCACAAACCATAAGGTTTGTGCTCGTCGCGGGGTGGAGCAGCCCGTTCGGCCGGCAATCGATACTCAATCGATTGCATCTTCGGCCTCACCTCATCAGGCATAACCTGAAATGAGGCCTGACTTGCTTCCGGGCCCCAAAGGTCCGACACTTGGTGACGCGGGGTGGAGCAGCCCGGTAGCTCGTCAGGCTCATAACCTGAAGGCCGCAGGTTCAAATCCTGCCCCCGCAACCAAATATATCCTAAACAACAAGTCTATCGCTGGCGGGAAGACTTCATCTTCCCTGGCGATGGTAGCTCGTCGTCCTGCGGACCATAACCTGAAGGCCGCAGGTTCAAATCCTGCCCCCGCAACCAACCATCCTTCCCCACAAAGACACGAAACGGACGTTCGTCGCCGAGGCACGCCCAACCTAAGCTGCAGACGCTAACCTTCTTGTGACAGAAGGCGCCAGAACACAGCTACGGTTTTAGTCGCCAACAAAGCGCCGAAGCCGCAAGCCGCTGAAAAGCCGCCGCAGCCTCTGCAGGAGCGGGATCGGATCGTCGCGATCAGTTGGGGCCTTGCCGGCGGGAGATCCTCCCTGACCGAAAGGCGGTGTTGGCGCCCGAAGCATGCCGAGGGCATTGCGCGGGTGGGCCGAGGCGATGTTTGCCGAGGCATGGATCACCGGCGAGCCCGATCCTCGTTATCCCCGGCGTCCGTCTCCGCAAAATCGCCGAGGCCGTCAGGATGTGCGTCCGCATCACCGAATGCGCCAAGAGATCGTCCTTCAGGCGGAAGGCTCGCAGCAGGACGCGATGATCCTCGTTGCTGCGATGAACCTCCTCGCCGCCGAAGCGGTTGAAGGTCATCGTCAGTACCGCAAGGTCCATCAGCTGCATCGCAGTGCGCTCCGCGTAAGCCAGGCCGGATATCTGAAGCACCCTCAGATGCAGTTGTCGATTGAGCGTGCTGCGGTAGTACTACGATTCATGCAGAGCCCTCTCGGCTGAGAACCGAGAGGGCTTTTTGTTTAGGGCAGTCGTCGAAACTCAGTTCTTGGCGTCGGCCCAGCTCTTCACCAGCTCGTCGTAGTTCACCGTGATCGGCTTTTCCTTCTCGTTCTCGATCTTCAGCTGCGGCGCGAGATTGCCCTTGGAGACGGCATCCTTGTTCCAGTATTCGAGGTCATGCTCCTCGGCGAGTTTGGGTCCCATGTCCTTCTGGATGCCGGCGCGTTCGAGACGCTGCAGCACCTTCTCCTGCTCGGCGCACAGCGAGTCCATCGCTTCCTGCGGGGTCTTGGCACCGGACGCGGCATCGCCGATGGCCTGCCACCAGAGCTGCGCCAGCTTCGGATAATCCGGAACGTTGGTGCCTGTCGGCGACCACTGCACACGGGCCGGAGAGCGATAGAATTCTATCAGCCCGCCGAGTTTGGGCGCGCGATCCGTAAAGCTCTTATGGCGGATCGAGCTTTCGCGGATCAGCGTCAGCCCGACATGGCTCTTCTTCACGTCGACGGTCTTGGACGTGACGAACTGGGCATAGAGCCATGCCGCCTTGGCGCGATCGTCCGGTGTGGATTTCATCAGCGTCCAGGATCCGACGTCCTGATAGCCGAGCTTCATCCCATCCTTCCAGTAGACGCCGTGCGGCGAGGGGGCGAAGCGCCATTTCGGCGTGCCGTCCTCGTTCATGACCGGCAGGCCGGGCTTCACCATGTCCGCCGTAAACGCCGTGTACATGAAGATCTGCTGAGCGACCTCGCCCTGGCCGGGAACCGGCCCGGATTCGGAGAAGTTCATGCCCTGGGCTGCCGGCGGCGCATAGGCCTTCATCCAGTCGAGATATTTCTGGATCGAATAGACGGAGGCCGGACCATTGGTATCGCCGCCGCGGGCAACGCATGAACCGACCGGCTGCGACTTCTCGTTGACCTTGATGCCCCATTCGTCGACGGGAAGGCCGTTCGGCAGGCCCTTGTCGCCATTGCCGGCCATGGAGAGCCACGCATCGGTGAAGCGCCAGCCGAGTGACGGATCCTTCTTGCCGTAATCCATATGGCCGAAGACCTTCTTGCCGCCCACCTCGCGGCCGGTGAAGAATTCGGCAATGTCCTCATAGGCCGACCAGTTGACCGGGACGCCGAGATCGTAGCCGTATTTCGCCTTGAAATCGGCCTTGTTCTTCTCGTCGTTGAACCAGTCGTAGCGGAACCAGTAGAGATTGGCGAACTGCTGGTCGGGCAGCTGGTAGAGCTTCTTGTCCGGTGCAGTGGTGAATTTCAGGCCGATAAAGTCGTCGAGGTCAAGGCCGGGATTGGTGACATCCTTGCCTTCATTGGCCATCCAGTCGGTCAGCGAGCGGGCCTGCTGGTAGCGCCAATGGGTGCCGATCAGGTCCGAATCGTTGACATAGGCGTCGTAGATGTTCTCGCCCGACTGCATCTGCGTCTGCAGCTTCTCGACGACGTCGCCTTCGCCGATCAGGTCATGGGTGATCTTGATGCCGGTGATTGCGGTGAATGCCGGTGCGAGAACCTTCGATTCATATTCATGCGTGGTGAGGGTCTCAGAAACGACCTTGATATCCATCCCGGCAAAGGGTTTTGCCGCGTCGATGAACCATTGCATTTCCTTTTCCTGCTCGGCGCGCGAAAGCGCCGACATGTCCTTGATTTCGGCGTCGAGAAATTTCTTTGCGTCATCCATGCCGGCCGTGGCGGTGCCCGCCAGTGCCAGCAATATGCCTGCGGTCGATGTCAGAAGATGCCGTCGCATGATGTCCTCCCAGAGTTGCGATTGCAGTTTCAGTCCCGGCGCCGGTCCTCCCGAGTGCCGTATCAGGCTTGCCCCCGACGGGGCGGTAGGTCCTCAAACGAAGCGGAATACGCAGATCGCGTAGACCACCGCGATGGCTAGAGCCCACCACAGGTTGGGGCCGACGAGCCCCAGCCAGGCGAGATGAATGAAGGCCGCGCCGAGCAGCGAGATGAACAGCCGGTCGCCGCGCGTCGTCTCGAAGCGCAGGATACCGATGCGCGGGCTGCCACCCGGCGAAAAATATTCCCATACGCCCATCGCTGCGATCAGCAGGAAGATGGTGATGAAGAACAGCGCCGTCGGCAGCGTCCATGCCATCCAGGCAAAGTTCATGACTTCCTCCCCCTCTGAAACAGAGACATGTTACACCCTCCCCAGCGCAAAGCCCTTGGCGATGTAGTTACGGACGAAATAGATGACGAGCGCGCCGGGCACGATGGTCAGCACGCCGGCTGCCGCCAGAACGCCCCAGTCCATGCCGGATGCGGATACCGTTCGCGTCATGATCGCCGAGATCGGTTTTGCCGCCGTGGTCGTCAGCGTGCGGGCGAGAAGCAGTTCCACCCACGAGAACATGAAGCAGAAGAAGGCGGCGACGCCGATGCCCGAGGCGATCAGCGGCATGAAGATCTTCACGAAGAAGCGCGGGAAGGAATAACCGTCGATATAGGCCGTTTCGTCGATTTCCTTCGGCACGCCCGACATGAAGCCTTCGAGGATCCACACCGCCAGCGGCACGTTGAACAGGCAATGCGCCAGCGCCACCGCGATATGGGTGTCGATCAGCCCGAAGGCAGAATAGAGCTGGAAGAAGGGCAAAGCAAAGACAGCGGGCGGCGCCATGCGGTTGGTGAGCAGCCAGAAGAACAGGTGCTTGTCGCCCAGGAAGCGATAGCGCGAAAAGGCATAGGCCGCCGGCAGCGCGGCGGCCACCGAGATCAGCGTGTTCAGCCCCACATAGATGATCGAGTTGATATAGCCGTTGTACCAGGACGGATCGGTGAAGATCACCGCATAGTTCCGAAGCGTCGGATTGTGCGGGAAGAGCGAGAAGGTGCCGGTGATCTCGGCATTCTCCTTGAAGCTCATGTTGACCAGCCAGTAGATCGGCAGGAGCAGGAAGATGATGTAGACCGTCGAGACGAGCCAGGAGAAGCGACCGGCGGGTTTGAATTTCTTGACATCTGCCATTTCGTTCTCCCTCAGCTTTCGGCGTCGCTGCTGGTCATCACGGTATAGAAGATCCATGAGAGCAGCAGGATGATGAGGAAGTAGACGATCGACATTGCCGCAGCCGGGCCGAGGTCGAACTGGCCGACCGCCATCTTGACGAGATCGATCGACAGGAAGGTCGTCGAATTGCCAGGCCCGCCGCCGGTGACGACGAAGGGTTCGGTATAGATCATGAAACTATCCATGAAGCGTAAGAGCACGGCGATCAGCAGTACCCGCTTCATCTTCGGCAGCTGGATGTAGCGGAAGACGGACCAGCGCGAGGCGCCGTCGATCTTGGCCGCCTGGTAATAGGCATCGGGGATCGACACGAGCCCGGCATAGCAGAGCAGCACGACGAGGCTCGTCCAGTGCCAGACATCCATGACGATGACGGTGATCCAGGCGTCGAGCGGGTTGCGGACATAGTTGTAATCGATGCCGAGCACGGCCAGCGTGCGGCCGAGCAGGCCGATATCGACGCGACCGAAGACCTGCCAGATCGTGCCGACGACATTCCACGGGATCAGGAGCGGCAGCGCCATCAGCACGAGGCAGACCGGCACGCCGATGCCCTTCTTCGGCATGTTGAGCGCGATGAAGATGCCGAGCGGTATTTCGAGCGCCAGGATGATGAAGGAAAACAGCAGGTTGCGCTGCAGCGCTTCCCAGAAGCGGGCGGAATTCAGGATTTCGTCGAACCAGTCCGTGCCGGCCCAGAAGAACTCGTTGTTTCCGAACGTGTCCTGCACCGAATAATTGACCACCGTCATCAGCGGAATGGCCGCCGAGAACAGCACGAGCACCAGCACCGGCAGCACGAAGAACCAGGCCTTGTTGTTATAGGTCTTTTCCATGTCAGGCCTCTCCACCGATGCGCCAGGAATTGGCATAGATGTTGATGCCCTGAGGCTCGAACCGCACATGCGCCTCGGCCGGGATCTCGGCATCCTCGTCGGCGACGATGGCGATCGGCTGGCCTTCGAAATCGGCGCGCACGATCTTGCGGCGGCCGATATCCTCGATGCGCCGGATCGTCACCGGCATGCCTTCGCGGCCGAGCCGGATGAATTCCGGGCGGATGCCCAGCTCGATCCGGTCGCCCTCAGCGGCCGTCGGTGCGGAGGCAAGATCCAGCCGCTGGCTACCCAGTGTCACCGAGCTTCCATCGAGCCTGGCGGGGATGACGTTCATGCCCGGCGAGCCGATGAAATAGCCGACGAATGTGTGGCGTGGCGTCTCGAACAGTTCTGCCGGCGTGCCGATCTGCACGATCTGGCCCTCATACATGACGACCACCTTGTCGGCGAAGGTCAGCGCCTCCGTCTGGTCGTGGGTGACATAGACCATGGTGAAGCCGAACTGCTTGTGCAGCCGCTTCAGCTGCGAGCGCAGCACCCATTTCATATGCGGGTCGATGACGGTCAGTGGCTCATCGAACAGGATCGCGTTGACGTCGTTGCGCACCAGTCCGCGGCCGAGCGAGATCTTCTGCTTCTGGTCGGCGGTCAGCCCGCGCGCCTTGCGCTTTGCCCAGTCGGCGAGATCGATGATCTGCAGCATGTCGCGCACGCGCCGGTCCACATCGGCTTCATCCACGCCGCGATTGCGAAGCGGAAAGGCGAGATTGTCGTAGACCGTCATCGTGTCGTAGATGACCGGAAACTGGAAGACCTGCGCGATGTTGCGTGCCTGCGTTGACAGGTCGGTCACGTCCCTGCCATCGAACAGGATACGTCCGTGCGACGGCTGCAGCAGGCCTGAAATGATGTTGAGCAGGGTCGTCTTGCCGCAGCCCGACGGACCGAGCAGGGCGTAAGCGCCGCCGTCCTTCCACTCGTGATGGACTTCCCTGAGCGCATAGTCGCTGTCGGAAACCGGGTTGGGGCCGTAGGCGTGGCGGATATGATCGAGCGTGATACGTGCCATCAGGTGCTCCTCACGCCGCTGCCGCGGCAATGGCGCGGCCATCGCTGCCGAAAGCCATCAGATGCCGCGTATCGAGAAAGACGTCGACGGCGGTATCGGGATCGATATCGTGGATGCCGGGTGCCAGCATCACCCATTTGACCCCGTCATAATCCAGATGCACGAAACTTTCCGATCCGGTGATCTCGGAAATCTGGGTACGGGCGGAAAGCCGCGCCGCATTCGCCGTCTGCTGGCTGAGGCCCAGATGATGGGGGTGGAAGGCAACCGTGACGGGGCCGTCGCCGATGGCGCTGAGATGTGCCGGTACCGGCAGGGTGCCGGCGTCGCGGTGTCGCAGGACGCCGCCCGACTTGATCACCTCGATGAAATTGAGGGGCGGATCGGCGAATGTCTTGGCGGTGGTCAGGTCGGCCGGCCGGCGATAAACTTCTATCGTCGGTCCGAACTGCGTGATGCGTCCTTCTGAAAGCGTGGCGGTATTGCCGCCCAGCATAAGCGCCTCGGAAGGCTCGGTCGTCGCATAGACAAAGATCGCGCCGGACTGGGCGAATATCTTCGGCAGTTCCTCACGCAGTTCCTCGCGCAGCTTGTAGTCCAGGTTGGCGAGCGGCTCGTCCATCAGCACGAGGCTGGCATTCTTGACGAGAGCACGGGCAAGAGCGGTGCGCTGCTGCTGGCCGCCGGAAAGGTTGAGGGGCGTGCGGTCGAGATAGGGCGTCAGCCGCATGAGTTCGGCCGCCTTCTTCACCTCGCGGTCGATCGTGGCGGAGTCCTTGCCGGAGATGCGCATCGGCGAGGCGATGTTCTCGTAGACGGTGAGCAGCGGATAGTTGATGAACTGCTGGTAGACCATCGCGACATTGCGCTTCTGCACCGGCATGCCGGTCACGTCGGCGCCATCGAAATGCACCGACCCCTCGGTCGGCCGGTCGAGGCCGGCCATCAGTCGCATCAGCGATGTCTTGCCCGACAGTGTCGGGCCGAGCAGCACGTTCAGGCTACCCCGTTGAAGCACGAGGTCGCACGGGTGAATGTGATATTCACCGGCCACCATCTTCGCTGCTTTTCGCAATTCGAGCATTCCTGTTCCCCTGCCTCCTCACAGCGGGAACACATGCCGCTTATCCGGCAATCCTTTCCGGTTTTGCGGCCATGTACTCCTCCAAAAGCCTTTTCTCTTCCGCAGTCAGGCGAAGCCCGTCCTTGGTTCTCCTCCAAAGGACGTCATCGGCGCTCATTGCCCATTCGTGGTCTGCCAGATAGCGGACCTCTGCCTCATAGAGATCGCCACCGAAATGACGACCAAGATCTTCTGTTTCGGCGGCCTTGCCAAGCAGTATCGCAGCACGCGTGCCGTAGCGCCGCACCAGCCGACGCGCGTGGCGCTCGGCCAGGAACGGATAGCCGGCTTTCAGCTTCGCGACTTCGCTCTCGTATGCCTGGGCCGCGAAATCGCCGCCCGGCAGGTGGCTCTGTCCGGTCCAGGGCTTGCCCTTGCCGCCGATCGCCTCGCCGATCTTTTCCAGCGCATGTTCCGAAAGCCGTCGATAGGTCGTCAGCTTGCCGCCGAAGACGTTGAGCAGCGGTGCTCCGCCCTCGGTCTCAAGCTTCAGCACGTAGTCGCGGGTCGCTTCCTGCGCCTTCGAGGCACCATCGTCGAACAAGGGACGCACGGCCGAATAGGTCCAGACGATGTCATCCGGCCGCACCGGTTCGTTGAAATATTCGCTCGCCGCATTGCAGAGATAGGCGGTCTCTTCATCGGAGATACGCACGTCCTTCGGATCATCCTTGAAATCACGGTCGGTCGTGCCGATCAGCGTGAAGTCTTCCTCATAGGGAATGGCGAAGATGATGCGGTTGTCCGGGTTCTGGAAGAAGTAGGCGCGCGGCCCCTCGAATTTCTTTCGGACGATGATGTGGCTGCCCTGCACGAGGCGGACATGCCGGGCCTCATTCTGGCCGAAGGCAGAGCGGATCACCTGGTCCACCCAGGGGCCTGCGGCATTGACCAGCATGCGCGCCCGATGGGTCTCACTTGCTCCGGTCAAGGCATTGCGGGTCTCGATGATCCAGACGTCGCCCTCCCGCCATGCAGATACCACCTTGGTGCGTGGCATGATGAGCGCGCCCTTGTCGGCGGCATCGCGGGCGTTCAGCACCACCATGCGGGCATCGTCCACCCATCCGTCGGAATATTCGAAAGCCTTGGTGAACAGCGCCTTCAGCGGCTTTCCCGCGGGATCCTTGCGCATGTCGAGCACAGCGGTGGGCGGCAACAGCTTGCGTCCGCCGAGATGGTCGTAGAGGAAAAGTCCGAGCCGGATCAGCCATGCGGGCCGGATGCCGCCCTTGTGATAGGGCAGCACGAAACGCATCGGCCAGATGATATGCGGCGCCATCGCCCACAGCACCTCGCGCTCCATCAGGGATTCGCGCACCAGCCGGAATTCGTAATGTTCGAGATAGCGCAGACCGCCATGGATCAGCTTGGTGGCACCCGACGATGTGCCGGAGGCAAAATCGTTCATCTCGGCAAGCGCGACCGAATAGCCGCGCCCTACCGCATCCCGCGCAATGCCGCAGCCGTTTATGCCGCCGCCGATAACGAAGATGTCGTGAACTGTCTGGCTCATCGCTCCCCACCGAGCCGGAAGATATGGATCATGCTCTGAAATTTACGAAACTTCAGGCGATTAAATCGAAAATATTTCGAATGTCAAACGAAAGTTCGGAACTGAAAATTCACCGGTCGGTCTCGATCAGCGACACGCCGTTTTCCCGGCAGACATCGCGAAATTCCGGGAATTCGCAGCGGTCTGTAATGAACGTATGAACCTGGCTGATCTGGCCGATCCTGACCGGCGCGGTTCGCTCGAACTTGGTCGAATCCGCCACCAGGATGACATGCCGCGCATTGGCGATGATCGCCTGCGCCACCTTCACCTCGCGAAAATCATAGTCGAAGATCGCCCCGTCGGGATCGATCGCCGATGCGCCGATCACCGCGTAATCCACCTTGAACTGGCGGATGAAATCGACAGCGGCCTCGCCGACGATCCCGCCATCCGATTGCCGCACGACACCGCCCGCGATCACCACGTCGATATGGTCTATCAGTCGCAAGGTATTGGCAACATTGATGTTGTTCGTCACCACCATCAAGTCTCGGTGGTCGATCAGCGCTTCGCCGACGGCCTCCGTCGTGGTGCCGATATTGATGAACAGAGAACTGCTGTTCGGGATCAGCTTGGCTGCGGCCAGCCCGATCGCCTGCTTTTCCGAGGCGGCGATCTGCCGGCGCGCGTCATAGCGGACATTCTCGGTGCCGGTCGGGAAGGTGGCACCGCCATGGATGCGGGTCAGGAGCCGCCCGTTGCACAGATCGTTCAGGTCCTTGCGGATCGTCTGCGGGGTGACGGCAAACTGTTCGGCCAGATCATCCACCAACACGCGGCCGGCCGATCTTGCGATCTCGACGATCTTTGCCTGACGGTCCGACAGGAACATGAAATCCCCCTTTCGTTTTTCTTTCGTTTCTAATCCAAATGAGAAGGGACGAAAAGGGGAATGCACCGGATTGTATCGACGCGTTCGTTTGATCTCCAAAGAGCGCCAATCGCCCGGCCGATCCTGTGATATTCATCAACCGTCAACCCTGTTGCCCGATCGGGGCTTTTGCAATGCTGGCCCGTTCGTTCTATTAGTTATCTCTAACGCATCCTTGGGTAAGGGAGCATTTGATGGGCAATCTGCATGGCGTACCCTGCGATCCGATCTATCCGGATGAGCTGGAGAGACTGAAAATCATTTATGAGACGGCCCGCTACGGTGCGTGCCTGTCGCGCCACGATCCGGCGGCCGAGCGGCTGGCCGCACTGGCGATCCATTTCTACCAGCTCGGCATCCGCGACGACGATGCGCTGACAAGGCGCATCATCGAGGCTGGCCGCTCCCTCCGCCAGTCCTGAAAGCTGCTACTTCCAGTAGCGCTTAAGCATTTGCCACATTTAACGAATCACCTATATTAGGCCCAGCTAAGTGTCGAGGGGGCACTCCCAGTCGTTGGTATTTCGTAGACCGGTCAAAGCACTCTATCGCCGGTATACGGAGCCTAGATGCGTTCAGGTCGCTGCCCAATCAAAGTCAGCCTTATCGGCTTGGCTATCATCCTGCAGACCTCGTGCAGCCAGACAGCTCCCAAAAGCTCGATCCCGCCGGCTCAGGCCGCCGCGGTCAATCTCCAGTCGCAACCGAAAGTAGCCGGGGATACTGCTGCCTCGAAAGCCGCGCCTGCTGCTGTCCGCGACACGGAAAGCGCAGTGAAGCGGGTCGTTAGCTGGCATCCTGCCATCCAGGAAGCGGCCGGCCGCATCAGCCAACAGAACTGGCTCATCGAGGACGCCCGTTCCGGCTATCTCCCCTCCGTCGGCGGCGGGCTGGACCTCGGGGCTGAAAACGGCCAGCGTGGCGAATGGGCGCCGAAGTTCAACGTCTCCGCCTCCCAGATGATCTACGATTTCGGCAAGGTGTCCGGTCGAGTCGAGGCCGAGACGGCCATCCACGATGTACGTCAGGCGGAATTCCTCGCCACCGTCGATGATATCATCCGCGAGACGGCGCTCGCCTCCGTCGAGATCCTCCGCAACGAGCGTCTGGCGGTCGTTGCCAAGGAGCAGGTCGATGACGTCGAGGCGATCGGCACGCTCGTGGAATTGCGCACCGATCGCGGCGCAAGCACGAAATCCGACAAGCTGCAGGCGCAGGCACGCGTCCAGGCGGCGCAATCGACCGCGCTTGAGATCAGCGCGGCACGGCAGCGCTGGGAAGGCACGCTGAATGCGTTGTTGGGCCAGACGAGCCGGGTTCGGCTCAAGGGCAATTTCCCGCCCGGCCTCGGTCGAGCCTGCGCTGGCGCGGCGCCCAATTGGGATACGGTTCCCAATGTGCTTGCGGCGAAATCGAGAAAGCGGGAGGCTGATGCTCGCGTCGGGCTGGCCCGAGCCGACATGCTGCCGACCATCGCCATGGAGGCGACGAGCCGCGTCAAGACCTGGGGCAGCGACACCGATCCGGACTATGTGGTCGGCATCACGGTCAAGGGCGATCTCTACAATGGCGGCTCGTTCAAGGCCAAGCAGAATGCCGCCCGCTACGCTGCCCAGGCGTCGGAGGCGGCGATCGCCACCGGAAAATTCGACAGCCAGAAGACCTGGATCGAATCCGCTGCACAGGTCGGCAGCCTCGGCACATTGCTGAAGTCGCTCGGTTCGCGCCAGACGATGATGCGCGAGACCCGAAATCTCTATCAGCGGCAGTTCCTCGATCTCGGCACGCGCACGCTCCTTGACGTGCTCAACGCCGACCAGGAACTGCACGCAGCACGTTTCGACGAGATCAACACGCGCTACGATATCTACAAGCTGAATGTCGAATGCGCCTACGCCTCGGGCCGGCTGCGCGATGTTTTCGAACTCACGCCTCCCGCAGGCAAGGTCACAGCCTCTACCCAGCGGCCCGCCGCATCTGCGCCTAAAATCTGATTTACTATTTGTTTTCCATCCCTTGGGACGCGGTTGACCTGTAGCAGGGCAGCCAATGCGGCATTTGCGCATGATTGGCGCAACTGTACCGATAGAATCTCATTGCCTACACCTTTTGTTAATCTTATCCTCCAAACTTTAGGCTTAGCTAATTGAAGATTGTCTCAAGTAAGGCAACTTCGTTCAGACGTGTTTTGGCCCGCAATGAATGTGGTGCCGCGGCTGGTGCCCGGGTTCGCTCGGGAGAGGGATCGATCGCCGCGTCCCGCATGGTCAAAATGCTCAACCAGAAAAAGCCTAGCCGGGCATGGAGGAGAGCAAGATGGTCGCTGTGGTATTGGACAAGGTCAGTGGGCAATCCACGACTGTCTCGAGTAACGATATTATCCTTTCCGATCCCAGCACTGTAAGGCTGCAGCTCTCCCCCAACGACATTGGCTCGATCGCGCGCTCCGGCAACGATCTTGTCATAGATGTTCGCAACGGTTCAGACATCCGGATCGAGAATTTCTATGACGGTGAGGGCAATCAGCGCAGCGACCTCATCCTCGAAGACAGTGCGGGCAATGCCTGGCAGGGTGAATACACGGATGGTCTTGCCGACTTCCAGTTCGTCGATGCCGGCCCGGTCGATCAGCTCGCGGCCGCCGGTGGCGCAGCCGGTGCGGGCGGCGCAGGTTCCATTCTAGGCCTGGCGGCAGCCCTTGGCCTCGGCGCCGCAGCGATCGGCATCGGCGCGAGCGGATCCGGCGGTGGCGGTGACGGCTCCGATGATACCGACGCCGATGCGGACTCGGATGCCGATGCAGACGCGGACGCCGATGCCGATGCTGACGCCGACTCGGATTCCGACTCCGATACCGAAGCCCCTGAAGCGCCCACCAATCTCTCCGTCAATAACGCTGGGACTGTGCTGACCGGGCGTGGCGAGCCTGGTGCCATCGTCACGGTCACCAATGCGGCCGGCGAGGTCATCGGCAGCGGCACCGTCGGCCCCAACGGCTCTTTCAGCATCGAGCTGGATCCCGCCCAGACGGATGGCGGTGAGCTTGAAGTTGTCCTCGAGGACGCTTCCGGCAATGTCTCCGATCCAGGCACAGTCGATGCGCCGGACCTTGTGGCGCCCGATGCGCCGACTGATCTCGAGGTCGGTGATGGCGGCGCTGTTCTCACAGGCCGCGGCGAGCCAGGAACGACGGTCACGGTCACCGACGCCGATGGCGTCACCGTTGGCACCGGCACGGTTGCCGCCGACGGCACGTTCGAGATTGATCTCGACCCCGTGCAGAACAATGGCGGCGAGCTTGAAGTCGTCCTTGAAGATGCGGCAGGCAACGTCTCGGATCCCGGCACGCTTGAAATCGGCGATGTCACGCCGCCGGCGCCGCCGACCAATCTCGGTGTCGACGATGATGGAACCACGCTCACCGGCCGCGGGGAACCCGGCGCCACGGTGACTGTCACCAATGCGGCCGGTGCCGAAGTCGGTACCGCCATCGTTGCCGACGACGGGACGTTCAGTGTCGAGCTCAGCCCGCCTCAGTTCGACGGCGGCGAACTCGACGTCGTCCTGACCGACGCGGCCGGCAATGATTCAGCCCCCGGCACCGTATTGGCCCCTGATCCCGATGCGCTTCCCGCACCGACCGATCTGGCAATCAACGCCGGCGGCACCGTCCTGACGGGCGATGGTGAGCCGGGCGCCCAGGTCCGGGTGACGAACGCCAACGGCGTCTTGGTCGGCACGGCAACGGTTGCGGGCGACGGGACGTTCAGCGTCACGCTCGCCCCCGCGCAGATCGATGGCGGGGAGCTTCGCGTCACTCAGGCCGACGCCAATGGCACGTCCCAGCCGGGCATCGTCGATTCTCCCGACCTGATAGATCCGGCTGCGGCAACCAATCTCGGCGTCAATGATGACGGCACGGTGCTGACCGGCCGCGGCGAGCCCGGCACGACCGTGACGGTGACCAATGCCGACGGCGACGAAATCGGCACGGCGATCGTGCGCCCGAACGGCACGTTTTCGGTCACGCTCAGCCCGGCCCAGACGGATGGCGGCGACCTCCAGGTCGTGCTGGAGGACGCAGCCGGCAACACTTCGCTTCCGGCAACCACGCCCGCGCCGGATCTCGCCGGTCCGGACGCACCGACCAATCTCGACATCAACGACGACGGCACGGTGCTGACCGGCCGCGGCGAACCCGGCACGACCGTGACGGTCACCGATGCCGATGGCGTCGTTGTCGGGACAGCCACGGTCGGCGCAGGCGGCACCTTCTCCGTCACGCTTGATCCGGCGCAGACCGACGGCAGGGAACTCGACGTTGTCCTGGAAGACGCAGCCGGCAACCAATCACCGCCGGAAACCGTCACCTCGCCGGATTTCGTTGCGCCTGACGCTCCGACCGACCTGGAGATCGATGACGGCGGAACAACGCTTACCGGCCGCGGCGAGCCGGGCGCGACCGTCACTGTAACGGACGCGAATGGCGTGACCATCGGCACCGGCACGGTGGCGGCGGATGGAACATTCTCCGTCGATCTCGATCCCACCCAGACGAATGGCGGCGAGCTGGAGGTCGTGCTTGAGGATGCGGCCGGAAATGTCTCGGCACCTGGAACGATTGACGTCGACGACATCACCCCGCCGGCCCCGCCGACCAATCTGTTGGTCGACAATGACGGTTTGGTCCTGACCGGCCGCGGGGAGCCTGGCACGACGGTTGTCGTCACCAATGCTGCCGGCGACGTGATCGGCCAGGATACGGTCAATCCGGATGGCACGTTCAGCGTCGATCTTGAGCCGGCTCAGCTTGACGGTGGCGAACTGGACGTCGTGCTGACCGATGCGGCCGGCAACGATTCCACGGCAGGCACCGTGCTTGCACCCGATCCGGATGCGCTTCCGGCCCCGACGGGTCTCGAGGTAAATGCAGGCGGAACGATCCTGACCGGCGACGGCGAGCCCGGTGCGCAGGTGAGGGTCATCAATGCCGCCGGCGTCACGGTCGGTACGGCAACCGTTGCCGGCGACGGCAGCTTCACGGTCGATCTTTCGCCAGCCCAGATCGACGGCGGCGAATTGCAGGTTACACAGACCGATGCGAGCGGCACTTCGCAGCCGGGCCTTGTCGATGCCCCGGACCTGATCATTCCGGATGCGGCGACTAATCTTGATATCAATGACGCCGGAACGGTGCTGACCGGCCGCGGCGAGCCCGGCACGACGGTGACCGTCACCAATGCCGACGGCGACGAGGTCGGTACGGGCATCGTCTCGCCCGGCGGTTCCTTCACCATTACGCTCGATCCGGCGCAGACGGATGGCGGTGATCTGGAGGTCGTCCTGTCGGACGGCACCAACGAATCCCTGCCGGCGACGATCCCCTCGCCGGACCTGACGCCGCCCGCGGCCGTGACCGGCCTCACCATCAACCCTGACGGTTCCGAACTGACGGGCACCGGTGAACCCAACGCCACCATCACTGTTCGCGATGCGAATGGCGTGGTCGTCGGCACGGCGACGGCGGCAGCCGATGGCAGCTTCACGATCGAATTCGACCCAGCCCAGGATGATGGCGGTCAATTGCAGGTCGTCCAGGCGGATGCGGCCGGCAACATCTCTCCTCCTGCAACCGTCGAGACCCCGGACCTGACCGGACCGTCTGCGGCGGTGGATGTCGCGATCAATGACACGGGTACGCTGGTTACCGGCCGTGGCGAGCCGGGTGCGACGGTCACCATCACCAATGCAGACGGCGACACGATCGGCACCGGCGTGGTCGCGGCGGGTGGCACGTTCAGCATCGGCCTCACGCCGGCGCAGACCGATGGTGGCGATCTCGACGTGGTCCTGTCGGATGCGGACGGCAACGATTCGCCTGCCGTCACAATTCCGTCGCCCGATCTCATCGGCCCTGATGCCCCGACCGGGCTCGCGGTCGAAGCGGACGGATCGGCGCTGACCGGTTCAGGCGAGCCGGGTGCGACGGTCACCGTGACCGATGCCGATGGCAACGTCGTCGGCGAGGGCACGGTCGGCCCGACCGGCGATTTCAGCATCGTCCTTAATCCGCCTCAGAATGAGGGCGGTGACCTCGATGTCGTCCTGACCGATGCGGCAGGCAATGCTTCCGATCCCGTCGTCGTTCCCGCTCCCGACACGGTCGATCCGGCACCGCCGACCGGCCTGGAAGTCAATGCCACGGGCACGGTCCTGACGGGCCTCGGCGAAGCGGGCACGACCGTCACCGTGACGAACGCCCTCGGCGTTACCGTCGGAACCGGCACGGTTGCTGCGGATGGCAGCTTCACCATCGGTCTCAGCCCGACCCAGGCGGACGGGGCGGAGCTCGACGTCACCCTGACCGATGGCGGCGGCAATAGCTCCACGCCGGTTGCCGTCACGACACCGGACCTTCTGGGGCCTGATATCCCGACAGGGCTTACGGTAGAGGCGGGAGGCACGTTGCTCACCGGCACCGGCGAGCCTGGTGCATCCGTCACCGTGACCAATGCAGCCGGGGATGTGGTCGGCGAGGGCACCGTTGATGAAGACGGAAACATCAGCATCGACCTCGATCCGGCCCAGGCCGATGGCGGCGACCTGGAAGTCGTTCTCGAGGATGCTGCGGGCAATGCGTCACTGCCCGGCCTTGTGCCGACGCTGGATCTGACGCCTCCCGATCTTGCCAATCTCGCGGTCAATGCCGCCGGAACGCTGCTTACCGGCGTCGTGGAACCGGGCGCCACCGTGACCGTCAGCAATGGCATCACGACCTGGACTGCCGTCGTGGCCGCCAATGGTACCTTCACAGTCGCACTGGTTCCGCCGCAGGCGACCGGTGCCGATCTTGAGGTCACTGCCACCGATGCCGCGGGCAACGACACCGTCATCGAGGTCGCGACACCGGATCTTCTCGCTCCCGGCGCCCCCACCGGGCTGGAAATCGACGAGGGTCAGACGGAGCTCTTCGGCCTCGGCGAAGTCGGGGCCACCGTTACGGTGAGAGACCCCACCGGGCTCGTCATCGGTACCGGGGTAGTCGGCGACGACAACAGCTTCCTCATCACCCTCAATCCGGCGCAGACGGCTGGTGGAACCATTACCGTCACGCAGACGGATGCCGCGGGCAACGTGTCCGGTTCTGCGGGCCTGGTTCTCGACGACATCCTGCCGCCGGCACCGCCGACGGAGCTCGAAGTCTCGGCCAATGGCGTCACACTGACCGGGGAGGGCGAGCCGGGAACGACTGTCACGGTCACCAATCTTCTCGGTACGGAGATCGGCACCGGTATAGTCAATGCCGACGGCACGTTCACGGTCACCCTCGCTCCGCCCCAGCAGAGTGGTGGCGAACTGGAGGTCACGCTTACGGACGCAGGGGGCAACATATCTCTGCCTGGCGCGGTGCTGTCGCCCAATCCGCTGGCCCCCGGTGCTCCGACCGACCTTGCCGTCACTGCTGATGGCGATGAGCTTACGGGCTCAGGCCAGATCGGTGCAACGGTCACGGTCAGAAATGCGGCCGGCACGATCGTCGGCACCGGCATCGTTGGTGCTGGCGGTGCATTCACCGTTGACTTGGTCCCGGACCAGATTGACGGCGGCAATCTGCGCGTTGTCCAGACGAGCGGCGGTCTCACGTCGCAGCCGGGCCTCACCGTGGCTCCGGACCTAATCGATCCGACGGCACCGACCGATCTCAGCGTCAATGCGCTTGGCACCGTACTCACCGGCAGGGGTGAGGCCGGAGCGGCGGTGACGGTGACCAATGCCGATGGTGACACCGTCGGCACCGGCACGGTCGGTCCCACCGGTGTCTTCACCATTACGCTGACGGAGCCGCAGACGGATGGTGGCCAGCTGGAGGTCGTGCTGGAAGACCCGTCCGGCAATCTGTCTCCTGCGGCCAATGTCACCGCGCCGGATCTACTCGCCCCCGACGCACCGCTTGCTCTCGTGGTCAGCGCCGACGGCACGGAGATCACCGGCACCGGCGAGGCCGGCACGACCGTTACCGTTACCGATGCCAATGGCTTCGTCGTCGGCACCGGCACGGTCGAGGCCGATGGCAGCTTCACCGTCGGTCTGAACCCGCCGCAGGCGGATGGCGCTGATCTGGAGGTCGTGCTTGAAGACGCGGCCGGCAACGTCTCGCTGCCGGGCACCGCGGGTACCACGGACGGTACCCCGCCGGATGCGCCGACCAATCTTGTCCTCAACGCGGGCGGCACGATCCTCACCGGTGCCGGCGAAATCGGCGCGACCGTCACGGTCACCAATGCCGCCGGCGATACGGTCGGTACCGGCCTGGTCGGCCCGGGCGGTACGTTCTCCATCACACTGACCGAACCGCAGAACGACGGTGGCGACCTCAGCGTCGTTCTGGCGGATGCTGCGGGCAACGAATCCGACCCAGGCACGATCGGCACGACGGACCAGACAGGCCCGACCCCGCCGACCGACCTCGAGGTCAATGCCTCCGGCACCCTGATCGGCGGCGGCGGCGAACCCGGCGCCACGGTCACGGTCACCAATGCGGCCGGAGCGGTTATCGGCACCGGCACGGTCGCGGCCGATGGTACGTTTGCGATCGGCCTCTCGCCCGCCCAGGTGGATGGCGGAGAACTCGAGGTCGTGCTGACCGACGGTTCCGGCAATGATTCGCCGACCGCAACGGTGGATGCGCCCGATCTGGTCGCACCCCTGGCGCCGACCGATCTACTGGTCAATGCGGCAGGAACCATCCTCACCGGTGAAGGGGAGGCCGGTACCACGGTCAGGGTCACCAATGCGGCGGGCACCGTGCTCGGCACAGCCGTGGTCGCCGGCGACGGCACCTTCAGCGTCACGCTCGCATCGCCGCAGGTAACCGGCGCCGATCTGACCGTCGTATCGCAGGATGGCGGCGGCAACATCTCGCCTCCGGGCCTTGCCGATACCCCCGACCTTGTCGATCCGCTTCCGCCGACCGGGCTCGTGGTCAATGCGTCCGGCACGGAACTGTCCGGTGTTGGTGAAATCGGCGCCACGGTGACCGTCACCAACGAGGCGGGAGATCCCGTCGGTACCGGCGTCGTGGCTGCCAACGGCACGTTCAGCATCGGCCTCGCCCCGGCGCAGGTCGATGGCGGACTGCTCACGGTCGTCCAGACGGATGCCGCAGGAAACGTTTCCGATCCGGGAACGGTGGCGGCGCCCGGCCTCGACTTTGCGCTCGGAAATGCGGCCAATACCGCGCTCCTGGATGTCAGCGTCACGCGCACGTCCGAACCGACACCCTCGACGGATTCGGAATCCGTGCGGGCGCTGCTGGCATTGTCGATCGGCAACCTGGCCAACGTCAACCTCGGCTCTTCGACCAACCCGGTGGTCAACTTCAACCTTGCCGAAGGCACCAACACGGTGTCGTTGGGTCTGCAGATCGGCGGTATCGTCAATGTCGGCGTGCTGAGCAACTACTCGGTCATTGTCGAACGTTGGAACGGCACCGCCTGGGTGCGCGATGATGATGGCACAAACAATGTCGATGACGGCATCCTGCGGCTGAACCTCCTCGGCGCGCCGACGGGAACCATCACGCTGACCGATCTCGATGCCGGCGAATATCGTGCCACGCTCGTTCCGAACCCGGGCATCACGCTCGGCATCGGCACGGTCCGTACGATCTCTGTCACGGCGACGGACCAGTTCGAAAACGTCAATGTCACGGTCGGTGATACGGCGGACGGCAACTTCATCGATGCTGCCGCCACCGGCCCGGGCGTCGACGATCTGCAGGTGGGCTCCATCGAGTTCGATGGCACCACCTATGCGGTGGGCGTCGCCGGCATCACGATTGTCGGCGAGTTCGGCACGCTCGTGATGCAGGCCGACGGTTCCTACGTCTATACGCCGGATACCGATTCTACAGCCGGCGGCACGGATGTCTTCACCGTGACGGTCTTTGATCCGGACACCGGCAATGCCCTGACGGCGGATCTGTCGATCGACGTCCAGGTCGATGATGGTGCCATCACCATGGCCTCGGCAGACGATGTCGTCAGCCTCGCCTTTGCCGATGACGGCGGCGCCGACGATGGTGGCGGAGCCTCTGCGGACGATGACAACCGTCTCGCTACGGCGGATGATCAGGCCCCGGATGGCGATCCTGACGCCACCGACGCGACCGCGGATGGAACCGGGGTCGATGCTACCGGCGACGGCACCGATGCGGTCACGGATCAGCCCGACTTGGTGGACCAGCCGGATGCGGTAGAGACCGCTTCCGCCGACGACGGGGCCAATCCGCTGCTCGACGTGTCGATCGATGCGGGCGGTGAGGAAATCGATCTGACGGCTCTCGATGGCTTGTCCGACGATCCCGCCGTCACCGTCGATGCGGATGTCTCGCTCGATCAGGGCGTGAATGCGGATGTCGATGTCCCGGCCGTGACGGAGACCGTCACCGAAGTCGTCGACGCACCACCGCTCGATCCTTTCGAGCCGCTGAACCAGGATGATGATCTGGCAAACCAGAGACTGCCCGTTGTGTGAGTAAGAGACTGCCCGTCGTGTAATGAGGAGGGGATTAGGAATGGATGCAGAAGGCACGAGGAGTTCGCCTGAAAACGTCCGCAAGGGTGAAGAAGAGGGAGCGGGCACAGGCACCGCTCCCCCGAAGGATCCCAATTCCCAGGAATGGATCGAGATCATGGGTCTGCTGGCGCAGCACTATGGCATCGCCCACTCCAAGTTCGCGACGAGCTATTTCTCGATCATGCAGGAGGCGATTCCTGCCATCAAGCGGATCGAGAAACTGGCCCGTCGCTTCGGCCTCGAGGTAAAACCCGTCGAACCGGTGGCAAGCGGCATCACCGCCCGTCGTCTCCCCATGCTGGTCGAACTCTCCTATGGCGATATCGGCCTGATCACCGAAGTCAGCGGCGAAGAGGTCAAGATCATCTTCGCCGGCGACAACGGCCACTGGACCTGGATCCCGCGCGCCGAGTTGGCGGATCATGTGGTGTATCTCCTCATCGCCCGGGATGCGCGCACCCGGCCGGATGAGCGGATCGACGCCTATATCGCGCCGGATACGCACGGCTGGTTCCGCAAGATCGCCATGAGCGACCTGCGTCCCTACTCCTACGTCCTGCTCGCCTCGCTCGTTGCCAACGCGCTTTCCATAGCCGGCGTCATATTTTCCATGCAGGTCTATGACCGCGTCGTGCCCGCCAATTCCATGAGTACGCTGGTCGTCCTCTTCATCGGCGTCGGGGTGGCGATCATCTTCGACTTCATCATGCGCAAGGTCAGGACGGCGATCATCGACGTGGTCGGCAAACGGGCGGATATCCGGGTCTCCGATGTCGTCTTCGGTCATGCGCTGAGGGTCAAGAATTCCCATCGCCCCAAGGCGACCGGCACGTTCATCGCGCAGCTGCGTGACCTGGAACAGGTGCGCGATCTCCTGACCTCCACCACCGTTTCGGCGATCGCCGATCTTCCCTTCTTCTTCCTGTTCCTCGGCCTCTTCGCCTATATCGGCGGCTGGCTCGCGGTCATCCCGGCCGCGGCACTGCTGCTTCTGGTCACGCCGGGCCTGCTTGCGCAGAGAAAGCTGAAGCGCAGCGCCGGCCTCGCAATGCGCGAATCCTCCCTGCGCAACGCCATGCTGGTCGAAGCCGTACAGGGCATCGAGGACATCAAGGCGCTCCAGGCGGAAGGCGTCTTCCAGCAGAAATGGAACACGTTCAATGCGGCAAGCGCCGATGCGCAGGTCCAGCTCCGCTCGATCACCAGCACACTGACCGGCTGGGGCCACAGCGTCCAGACCAGCGTCTTCGCCGTCATCGTCTTCTGCGGCGCGCCGATCGTCATGGCCGGCGACATGACCACCGGCTCGCTTGTCGCCTGCTCCATCCTCGGCTCGCGCATGATGGCGCCGATGGCGCAGCTGACCCAGGTGCTCAGCCGCTATCAGCACGCCAAGATCGGCCTGCAGAGCCTCAACACTATCATGAAGATGCCGGTCGACCACCCGCCGGCTGAAACGCGGCTTTCCGTCGGCTCGCTTCTGGGCAATTACCGCTTCCGCAGCGCCAAGTTCTATTATGGCGAGCCGGTGGGCCGGCCCGCCCTGGCGCTGTCGGAATTCGCGGTCGAGGCGGGCGAGACCGTGGCCCTGCTCGGCAAGAACGGCGCCGGCAAGTCGACCCTGCTGCAGGCCCTGTCCGGCCAGATCGAGCCGGTCTCGGGCGAGGCACTGCTCGATAATCTCGCCATCGACCACATCGACCCGTCCGACCTTCGCCGCGAGGTGGCGCTTCTTACCCAGAATTCCCGCCTCTTCCACGGCACGATCCGCGAGAACATCCTCCTCGGTGCGCAGAACGCCTCGCAGCACGCGCTTTTAGATGCTCTTCAGATGACCGGTGCCGACGATTTTATCCGCCTCCTTCCAAAGGGCGTCGATCACCTGATCGATGAAGGCGGCCGTGGGTTGTCGGGCGGACAGCAGCAGGCGCTTCTACTCTCGCGCACGCTGATCCGCAACCCGTCCGTCGTGCTGCTCGACGAGCCGACAGCGTCGATGGATGAAGGCAGCGAGCGGCTGTTCATCCGGCGTTTTTCCGCCTGGAGCCGGAACAAGACGGTGATCATCGCCACGCATCGGATGCGCGTGCTGGATCTCGTCGAACGCGTCGTCGCGCTTGACGCCGGTCGCGTCGTGCTCGATGCCCCCAAGGAAGAAGCGCTGCGCGTCCTCAAGGGCGAGGCACGGGAGGGAGATGCGGGGGCGGGCTCCACCAAGGCTGCGCGACGGCCCACCCACCTCAAATCCGTCGCCAACAAGGAGGGCTAACGGATGGCCACCACCTTCTCCCGTGCGGTTGACAGCAGCTGGCAATATGGCGGCGAGGACGAGGTTCGCCTCTCCCGCGCCACCACGGTCGTCAAGATCTTCATCCTGCTGATCGTCATCGGCCTGATCTGGGCCTATTTCGCCATCCTCGACGAGGTTTCGACCGGCGACGGCAAGGTCGTGCCGATCAGCCGCGAACAGGTCATCCAGTCGCTCGAAGGTGGCATCGTTTCCAAGCTGATGGTCCAGGAAAACCAGGTGGTCGAGCGCGGCCAGCTGATCGCCCAGCTCGACCCGACCATCACCGAATCCGATGTCGGCGAATCCACCGCCAAATACCGGGCTGCGCTCGCAAGTGCCGCGAGACTAACCTCGGAAGTGAACGAGACCGCGCTGTCCTTCCCGCCCGAGCTTGATGCCTTTCCGGACCTGCTCACGACGGAAACCAAGCTTTATGAGGCCCGCCAGCGCAACCTCAAGGAAACCCTTCAATGGATCGACCAGTCGCTGACACTGGTCCGCCAGGAGCTGGGCGTTAGCGAGGGACTGAATTCCATGGGGGCCGCGAGCAGCGTCGAGATCATCCGGCTGAAGCGGGAAGAGGTGGAGCTGGAGCTGAAAAAGGTAGAAACCAGCACCCAATATGTGGTCGAGGCCCGCGAGGAACTAGCCAAGGCCAATGCCGAGGTCACTGCGCTCCTGTCCGTCATCAAGGGCCGGTCGGACAGCCTGTCGCGTCTGACGCTGCGCTCGCCCGTGCGCGGCATCGTAAAGAATATCGAGGTTTCCACCATCGGCGGCGTCGTGCCGCCCAACGGCAAGCTGATGGACATCATTCCGCTAGGCGACCAGCTGATGATCGAGGCCCGCATCCTGCCGCGCGACATCGCCTTCATCCATCCCGACCAGCGGGCGACGGTGAAAATCACCGCCTACGACTATGCGATCTATGGCGGGCTCGACGGCAAGGTCGTCACCATCTCGCCGGATTCGATCCAGGACGAGGTGGACCCGGAGATCTATTATTACCGGGTGTTCGTGAAGACCGAGAAGGACGCATTGAGCAACGATGCGGGCAAGGAGTTCCCGATCTCGCCCGGCATGGTCGCGACGGTCGACATCCACACCGGCCAGAAAAGCGTGCTCGACTATCTCATCAAGCCGTTCAACAAGGCCCGCGAGGCAATGAGGGAGCGCTAGAATGGTCATGCCCGATACCTTTTCGGCAGCGCGCCTCAACGATCTGCAGAGGCATGTCCGTGCCGCCAGTCGCGCGCTGCCGGCCCCCTATCCGGCATTCGTCCTGTTCTTCTCATACTGCGACGGTGAGGAAAGGGCGGAAGTCGCGATCGCCACCGGGAGCTCATTCGACGCCGCCTGGCAACGGGGCCTCGAGGCGGTCAGAAGCATGCAGCAGCGCCAGACCGGCAGGCGCCGCTGGCTCAGGATCGACTGGCCGTCGGCTGTCGAAAGCTCGACCTGGGGCGAGCTCCGCACTGTGCTCGATAATACCAAGCGCAACTATTTCCGGCTTGGCCTTGCCCTGGATGCAGGTTTTGAATGCGCTTTCCTCGAGCAGGAACTGAACGGCAATGCCATGCTTTATGGCGGAAACCAGAAGAGTGCGGCGGAACTCAACGAGAAGAATTTTCTCATATACTTTCGCAACCGCTTCAAGGGCCGGCCGGCTCCGGGTTTCCGGGAGGATGACGAGGTCTTCCTGTTTGCCGGTTCGGGTGTCTTTTTTGACGGCGCCGACATCCACCCCCTTCATCCGAGCGGCCTCGATGCCGGCCGCCGCGTGGTCGACCGATTGGATGTCGACCTCGTCACCTCGATGATCCTCGATGGCTCGGAATTCCTCGCCCGTCAGGTCGGCTCCGACGGCCGCTTCGTTTACGGCTATCACCCTTGCTTCGACCGGGCGATCGGATCCTACAACACGCTCCGTCACGCCAGCGCCACCTATGCGATGATCGAGGCCTATGAGGTTACCCGCAGCACGACCCTCAGGGATGCGATCGATCTGTCCGTGCTGTGCCTCACCCGTCACCTCGTTTCCCATGCACTGCTGCCGGACGGGCAGGTGGCGGCCTTCCTGCTGGAGGCGAGCAACGAGATCAAGCTCGGCGGCAATGCATTGGCGATCCTGGCGCTTGCCAAATATGCGACGGTCTTCGGTGACGAGGACCATGATGACCTGATGGAGAAGCTCGCGCTCGGCATATGTTTCATGCAGGATCGCCACACTGGAGCATTCCGGCATGTGCTGAAATTCCCAAGCCTCCAGACCCAGGAGGATTTCCGCACCATCTACTACGAGGGAGAGGCGGCTTTTGCGCTGATGCGGCTCTATGACCTGACTGGTGATGAACGATGGCTTTGCGCCGTCGAACGGGCCTTTGGTCATTTCATCCGCAGCGGTCACGCCCGCCATCACGATCACTGGCTCGCCTATTGCGTCAACGAACTGACCCGCTACCGTCCGCGGGAGGAATATTTCCGCTTCGCAATCGACAATGTTGCGGACCATCTCGATTTCGTTGCGAACCGCATCACCACTTTCCCCACACTTCTGGAACTCATGATGGCGACGCGGGAGGTCCTGTACCGTCTCCGGGCGGATGGGAACCATTCGCATCTCCTGGACCGGATCGACATGCCTCGCTTCGAGGCGGCGCTTGAAAAGCGGGCGTTTTATCTGCTCAACGGTCATTTCTGGCCGGAAACGGCGATGTTCATGCGCAATCCCCGGCGCATCGTCGGGTCCTTCTTCATCCGCCATCACGCGTTCAGAACGCGCATAGACGATGTCGAGCACTATCTTTCCGGCTATGTCGCCTATCGTGCCCATCTCCAGCGAAATGCTGCATCTGCCACCGTCACCAGGAACTCGACGGACAGCATGCGTTGAGCACTGCCGAAGCCCGAGGCTTGGGCGTTGATCTCCGTACGTCTGCCGTGTGAGGCTGGCCGCCGAAGGCGAGTCGCATCCCTTCGATCAATCTCGACGCGGGGGATACATGTCCGAACAGGCCACCATCATCATCGGAAGCTATACTCAGCCCATGCCTCATGTGCTGGGCAGGGGCGAGGGCATCTCGATTCTGCGCATCGATGGCCGGACAGGCGTCATCACTCCGGTTGGCGCCTTCGGCGATCTGCGCAACCCCAGCTATCTGGCGCTCCCCCGCGACCAGCAGACGCTCTACGCAGTCGAGGAGCTGGATGAAAAGGATGGCTCGGGTGTCGCGGCCCTCGATTTCGACGTCGCGTCCGGCAGGCTGTCGGTGAGAGCCCGAATGTCGGTCCGCGGAGATGCAGCCTGCCATGTATCCCTCGACAATCACGGCCGCCGCCTTTTTATCGGCAATTACGGCAGCGGCAATTTCGTCACCTATCCGCTGGGTGCCGACGGCCGACCGGCCGGCGATTGCGTCGATATCCGCCGCAGCGGCTCCGGCGCCAACCGGGAACGCCAGGAAGGCCCGCATGTGCATCAGGTCGTGCCGACGCCCGATGGTCGCCATGTCCTGGTGTGCGATGCCGGAACCGACGAGATCGCACGGTATTCCCTCGGTGGCGGTCTTATCGATCCGGTGCCCGATCATGTCACGAAAGCGCAAGGCGGCTCCCTTCCGCGGCACCTGACCTTTTCCCTTGATGGAAAGCAGGTCTTCGTCCTGCACGAGCTGGCAAATACGGTCGCCACCTATGCCTATGGCGAGCATGGCCTGGCCCTTCTCGACGAGGTTTCGACCTTGCCGGAAGGGTTCGACGGACAATCGGCCGCGGCCGCTATCCGCCTCCATCCGGACGGCCGCTTTCTCTATGCCTCGAACCGGGGTCACGACAGCATAGCCGCCTATGAGATCGGCGAGCACGGCCGCCTGACATCCGTCGGCTGGTACGAAACACGCGGCAGGACGCCTCGAGATTTCGCCATCGACCCGAGCGGCCGTTATCTCGTCGCGGCCAATCAGGACAGCCACTCGCTGGCTGTCTTCACCATCGACCAATCGACCGGCGGACTGCAGGCGCTCGGCGAGCCTTACGAGATCGGTAGCCCCGTATGCATCCTGTTTGCCGATCGGTAGCAGCCTAGCAGGGCTGGTCGCCGATCTTCGTGCGCGTCGGCCTTGCCCTTCGTCCGGTATCCGAGATCACGGCGGTGGCTTCACGCCTGGTTGCCGGCTGAACGCGGTCCATCTGTGAAACTTTGTTCCGGCTGTCGGGTTATGCCTTGGTGAGATATCAAGAAAGGCCAGGGAAACATGACCCAATCACGCGAACTAGCCGACGAATATCTGCGCCTTGGCGGGCAACGGAAAGCCAAGGTTGACGACAACATCGTCAATGTCAGGCAATGGGACGACGAGCCTGCCGAAGCCGAGCGTTTCTGGAGCGAAAATATCGCGCCGCTCGATGACAGAAGCCGCCGCGAAGTGGAGCTTCTGCTGCCGTCCATCAATGCGCTCTGATCGGGGTTTCAGCCCAGTTCGAGCGTCGTGACGCCGAAAATGCTGTCAAACGCGAAGGCTGGCGCAGGTCCGCGATACATACGGGTCGTCTGGAAGCTCTGGACGAAGCCGTGGCCGGCGAGCCGGGCAGAAAATCCGGTTTGGCCAGCCGGCACATCGATATGGATGTCCTGTCCTGCCATCTCCGCTGCGCAGGCTTGTAACAGTGCGATCGCATCCTTTGTCGTTTCGGCAAACAGCGGCCCGATCTTGCAGCCCTCATGGCACTCGCGAACAACCGCATAGCCCGCGATCAAACCGTCCCGAACCAGCACTTTCGTGACCCGCGGTGGGGTTAGCCATGATCGAAGAAAGGTTGCGCGTCCAGCCGGACCATGCCGGCTGTCGAAGGCGACGAGCGCCGGAAACATGGCTTCGCCGAGTGGCCGGATATCCGCATCGGATCGTCCGTCGATCTTTCCGCTCCATCGAAACGTGTTGTAATCGGGCAGAAATCCCATGGCCCGATAATTGGCCTGCTGTTCCGGCACGCCATCGAGCCCGATCGTGCGTCCGGCAAGATGCGCCATGCCGGCGTCCCAGACCAGGCGTCCATATCCTCGCCCGCGAAAATCCGGATGGGCGATGTAGAGGCCGATGAAGCCGAAGCCGTCGCCATAGCGCACGGCCGAAATCCCGGCGGCCATGGTCTCGCCGACGAAGCAGCCGATGAAGCCGTGCGGATCTGCCGCATGGAAGGGAGCGGCATCTGCAAGTCCCGGGTTCCAGCCCTCGGCCTTCGCCCAGCCGATCAGCGTCTCGACTTCCGACAGGTCGAGCGGGCGGATCACGGCCGCGGTCACGATCCTGCCAGCCTGCCGGGCTCGAAGGCTTCCAGCAATCCGCGATAGGGCTTCGAGATTGGCGTCGCATAGGCGCCGCGCTTGGCGGTCGACAGGCCCATGGTGATAAGCGATTCCGCCTGTTTCACCGCCGCCGCCACGCCATCGACAACAGGCACGCCGAATTCGGCACGCAGTTCCGCCGTCAGGTCCGCCATGCCGGCACAGCCGAGCACGATCGCCTCGGCGCGATCCTCCTGCAGCGCCAGCGCGATCTCGCTGCGCAGCCGGTCGCGGGCGTTGGAATTCGGATCTTCCAGCGACAGGACGGGAATGTCGGCGGCGCGCACCTTGGCACGCGAAGACATGCCGTAGCGATGCACCAGATGTTCAAGCGGCAGCCGCGAGCGTTCCATCGTCGTCACTACAGTGAATTTCTGGGCGATGAAGGCAGTGGCCGAGACGGCTGCCTCACAGATCCCGATGACCGGAACATCCGCCAGCGCCCGCGCCGCATCCAGCCCCGTATCGTCGAAACAGGCAATCACGACAGCATCGATGCCGGCTTTCTCGCCTTCTGCAATCGCTTTCAACAAGCCCGGAACGGCGAAGACCTCGTCGTAATAGCCTTCGATGGAGACAGGCCCCATCGACGAGGTGACGGGCACGATCTCCGTGCCAGCGGCGGCGACGCGGCGTGCCGAGTCGGCGATCGTGGCGGTCATGCTGGCGGTCGTGTTGGGGTTTATGACGAGAATGCGCATGGGCTGGCTTTACGACTTCAGGCGGCGGCGGTTGAGATGAACGATCAGCCCGAGCGTGCCGGCGATCACGAGGAAGGAGAACACCGTTGTCACCGTGCCGAGCGCATAAAGCACCGGCGTCGTCACATTGGTGGTCATGCCGTAGATTTCGAGCGGCAGCGTGTTGAACGATCCGGCCGTCATCAGCGTACGGGCAAATTCGTCATAGGACAGCGTGAAGCCGAACAGGCCGACGCCGATCAGGCTCGGCGCGATCATCGGCAGCACGACATTGGAAAACGTCTGCCAGGACGAGGCGCCGAGATCGCGGGCAGCTTCCTCATAGGCCGGCGAGAAGCGGTTGAAGACGGCGAACATGATCAGCACGCCGAAGGGCAGCGTCCAGGTCAGATGCGCGCCGAAGGCCGACGAATACCAGGCCGGCTGCAGGCCGAGCTGGTTAAACAGCACGCCGATGCCGAGCGACACGATGATCGACGGCACGACGAGGCTGGCGACGGCCAGATAGAAGAGCGCCGTGGCACCGATGAAGCGGCGACGAAAGGCAAGGCCCGCCAGCAGCGACACGGCGACGGTCACCAGCATGACCATGACGCCGAGCAGGGCCGAACGGCGGAACGAGCCGCCGAAATCCCCCACCGCCTGGGTCTCGAACAGGTTGGCGAACCAGCGCAGCGACACGCCGTTGAGCGGGAAGGTCAGCCCGCCGTTCGGCCCCTGGAAGGAGAGGATCAGGATCGCCGAGAGCGGTCCGTAGAGGAACAGCACGAAGACGGCAAAGAAGATCGCCAGAATGTAGAATTCGCGGGAGCGCTTTTCACGGTGCATCTTAAAGCTCCTTGCGGATGTCGACGATGCGGAGAATGCCGGCGACCATGGTGAGGACCAGCACCAGCAGCACGACGGCATTGGCGGCGGCGGCCGGATATTGCAGCAGCGACATCTGGTTCTTCATCATCAGCGCCACCGAAGCGCTCTGCCCTCCGGACATGACCTGAACCGTCGAGAAATCGGCCATGACCAGGGTGACGACGAAGATCGTGCCGATCGCCATGCCGGGTTTCGCCAGCGGTATGATGACATTGGTGAGGATCTGCCAGCTCGTAGCGCCCGCATCGCGCGCCGCCTCCACCAGCGATTTGTCGATGCGCATCAGCGTGTTGAAGATCGGCGTCACCATGAACAGCGTATAGAGATGCACCATCGCGAGCACGACGGCGAAATCCGAATAGAGAAGCCACTCGATCGGCTCGGAAATGACGCCGGAATTGACAAGCCCCGAATTGATAAGGCCGTTTCGCCCCAGAACCGGGATCCACGAGATCATCCGGATGATATTGGAGGTGAGGAAGGGCACGGTGCAGACGAGAAACAGCACCATCTGCATTGATGTGGTGCGGATATGGAAGGCGAGGAAATAGGCGACCCAGAAGCCGATCACGAGCGTGATCGCCCAGACCAGCAGTGCGAATTTCAACGTGTTGAGATAGGTCTTCCAGGTGACCCAGGAGCCCAGCGTCTCCTCGTAGTTCATGGTCAGGAAGTCGGGATACATCTGGGCGAAGTCGTAGTCCCAGAAGCTGACGACCGCGATCATCAGGATCGGCAGGAGCAGGAAGAAGCCAAGGATCAGCGTCAGCGGGATCGCCTGCAGATAGGAGATGACGGCGAGCGGCAGGCGAAAGCCTTTCGAGCGGATGCGTCCTACCGTTTCCGTGTCTGATGATGTGATCGTCGCCATTGCATCGTCTCCATCTGATCTGGTGGGAAGCCTACATCCCCTCCACCCTCATCCCTGTGCTCGTCACAGGGATCCAGCCAACGCGCGTCTGCGCGGTGATAGAGTTCTTCCAGCCCAAGGACTTGGGCTGGCCGGATTCCTGTGACGAGCACAGGAATGAGGGAGGCGTGGCGGTGCTTCCGCCTTCTCCTCGCGGCACGAGGAGAAGGCCATCCGTATGCCTTAAGCTGCGATGAACTCGTTCCAGCGACGGACCATGTAGCGGTCTTCGTCCATCACCGAGTTCCAGCAGGCGACATGGCCCATGCGCTCCTCGAAGGAGCCGCCGTCGCGCACTGCACCGGCCTTTTCCATGACCTTGCCGTCCGGCGCGACGATGTCGCCGGCCGCAGCCTTGCCCTCAATCCAGTAGCCCCATTCGTCGGCCGACATGTGCTCCTTGGCGGTGTCCATGCAGGCGGAATAGTAACCCTGACGGTTGAGGTATGCGCCGACCCAGCCGGACGTGTACCAGTTGATATATTCATAGGCAGCGTCGAGCTGCGCGCCCGTCAGATGGGCGGCAAGGCCGATGCCGCCGCCCCAGGAACGGTAGCCTTCCTTGAGCGGCTGGTATTTGCAGGCGATGCCCTTCGAACGCACGGCGGCCACCGCCGGCGACCACATCGACTGGATGATCACTTCGCCCGAAGACATCAGGTTCACCGACTCGTCGAACGACTTCCAGAAGGCGCGGAACTGGCCGTCCTGCTTGGCCTTGATCAGGAAGTCGATCGTCTTGTCGATCTCCTCCTTGGTCATGTTGCCCTTGTCGGCATATTTGATGTTGCCCATCGCTTCCATGATCATCGCCGCATCCATGATGCCGATCGACGGGATGTTGAGGATCGAGGTCTTGCCCTTGAACTTCGGGTCCATGATGTCGGCCCAGGTGGTGATCTCGCGGCCGACGAGATCCGGGCGAATGCCGAGCGTGTCGGCATTGTAGATCGTCGGCATCATCGTGAACCACTGCGTTTCTTCCGTGGAGAACGTCTTGTCGCCCGGCTTTTCGACGAAGCCGACCGTGTGCGGCGCGGTGCCCTGCGCGATCACGCTGTCGGGCTTCAGCTTGCCGTTCTTGAACAGCGGCACGACCTTGTCGTAATATTTCAGCTTCTTCACATCCATCGGCTGGATCACGTTGGCCGCATAGACCTTCTTGAGGATCCAGTATTCGATATCGGCGAGGTCGTAGGACTTCGGCTGGGTGACGGCGCGCTGGGCGGCGGCATCCGAATCCGTTGCGGTCATTTCGAGCGTGATGCCGAGGTCGGCTTTGCATTTCTCGGCGATCGCATTGAGGTTCGACACGCCGGTGCCGAACTGGCGCAGCGTGATCGGGTTCTGCGCCCAGATGGTCGGGAAGCCGGTAATAGCGCCCGAACCGGCGGCAAGGCCGGCAGCCGCCGACGCCGTCTTCAGCAGCGAGCGGCGGGAAATGCCGGTCTTGGTTTTCTTCGTCTCGGTCATGCCAGTTCTCCTCTTGAGGTTTTATTGTTGTATTTTCAGTGCTTCAGCCGCCCCAGGACGAGCGCGTCCTCGCGCTCCCAGGAAAGCGGAATGGCATCGCCCACCTTCACCGGGTTGGCGAAGAAGGCCTTGTCGCTGAGGATGGCGGTAAAGTCCTCGACGCCTGCGCCGTTGACGGTGAGCTTCACGGAAGAGCCGCGATATTCGACATTGGACACCGAGCCGGTAAAGCCGAGACCCTTTTCCGCAGCCTTGCCGACGCGCACGTGATCGGTGCGGATGGCGATATCGGCGGTATCCGTCAGACCGGCGGCAGCAGCACCCGTGGCGAGAAAATCGCCGCCGGCGGGCACGGAGATCATCAGCTCGTCGCCTTCGCTCTTCGTCACGCGGCCGGAGATCACGTTGTGGTCGCCCATGAATTTGGCGACGAAGGCGGTCGCCGGCCGTTCGAACACGGTGCGTGGATGGGCGGCCTGTTCGATGCGGCCGTCATTCATGATGACAATGATGTCGGCGAGCGCCATCGCCTCTTCCTGGCTGTGGGTCACATGCACGAAGGTGATGCCGAGCGAGGTCTGCAGCTTCTTCAGTTCAGCCCGCATGCGGATCTTCAGGAACGGGTCGAGCGCCGAGAGCGGCTCGTCGAGGAGCAGCGCTTCCGGGTCGGTTATCAAGGCGCGCGCCAGCGCTACCCGCTGCTGCTGGCCGCCGGAAAGCTGGGCGGGCCGACGCGTCGCATAGGCTTCCAGCTGCATCAGTCGCAGCATGTCCATCGCCTTGGCGCGCCGCTCGTCCTTCTCGACGCCCTTCATCTTGAGCGAGAAGGCGACATTGTCGACGAGGTCGAGATGCGGGAACAGCGCATAGGACTGAAACATCATCGCCGTGCCGCGCCTGGCCGGCGGCAGGTCGGTGACAACAGCATTGCCGAGCCTGATGTCTCCGGTAGAAATCGTCTCGTGGCCGGCGATCATTCGCAGGGTCGAGGTCTTGCCGCAGCCCGAAGGGCCGAGCAGGCAGCAATAGGTGCCGGCCGGTATCTTCAGGCTGATCTCATGCACCGCCGTGGTAGTGCCATAGATCTTGGAGACGGATACGATGTCTATTTCAGCGGCTTTGCTCATAGGCATTCTCCTGCGACATTCTTGTCATGCAGGAGGTGTGCCAGTTCGCTTTGCCATTGAAGTGACAGGAGATTTTGCAACCGCGCAAAGAGGCACATATTGCGCTGCGCAAATTTGCAGCGATCGTTTTCGATTGACTGTTTAAATTGTATGCAATCTTGATGTCGGATTGCAAAACATCGGACTATGCAGGAGGGCGGTCGGCAGGTTAGAAGATGGAATGCCGGACGAAAACCCATGACCCTGCTCGAAACCAATTCATCCACTATTGATGCTGCCGTCGAGGACCGTTCACTTGCGATCCGCGAGTCGCTGCGCAACGCCATCATAGACCGGCGGCTGGCGCCGGGGACGAAGTTATCGGAGGCGGAAGTCGGCGCGCTGTTCGACGTCAGCCGCACGGTGGCCCGCGCTGCGCTGCAGATGCTGACTTTCGAGGGTCTGGTGAAGACCGAGCGCAACCGCGGCGCCTTCGTTTCCAATCCCGCGCCGGAAGAGGCACGGCAGATCTTTGCCTCCCGCCGCCTGATAGAACCCGGTATCATAGCCGCCGCGGTCGACCGCATAACCGCGGAAGACATCGCCCGCTTCCGCGAGCAGCTTCTCGAAGAAGAGCGCTATATGAACGAGCGCGGTCCGGCCGCGCGGCGCGCCGAGATCAAGGCCTCCGGCGATTTCCATCTCATGCTGGCCTCGGTCGCCGGCAACGCCATCCTGCAGCGCTTCATGGACGAGCTCGTCGCCCGTTCCTCGCTGGTCATCGCGCTTTACGGCCGCACCGGCGTGTCGAGCTGTGGCCACAGCGAGCATTTCGCCATTCTCGACCTGATCGAAAAGGGTGACGCGAAGCGCGCCGCCGATCTCATGCTCCACCATATCGATCATATCGAGGCCGATCTCGACCTCGCGCCGAAGCAGGGTGTCGGTTTGAAAGATGCCCTCGCGGTCCGTTGATCTTTCGCGGCACAACATTCCGCGACCCCACTTCCCGCCTGACTGTCATGCAACTGTAAATGTAGGCGTTTAAGACATTTCACGCGGGTTGCACGGCTGTGCAAGAGATGGGCGTGAAGTGTAGCATGAGAGACGACAGAAGAATGCGCTTCGTCAGCGCCGAACAGGTGGCACAGCTGGCGGGCGTCTCCCGGTCTGCCGTGTCGCGAACCTTCACCCCGGGCGCCAGCGTTTCGGCGGCGACGCGCGAAAAGGTGATGAAGGCAGCCGACGAACTTGGCTATCACGTCAACGATCTCGCCCGCGGGGTTCTCGCCAACCAGAGCCGTCTCGTCGGCGTCGTGGCGACCAGGCCGGAGATCGGTTTTCGCGCCCATCTGACGGCGGCACTCACCAAGGCGCTGATCCGCCGCGGCTCGATCCCCGTCCTCATCAATACCGGCGAGACCGAAGAGGAATTGCTCGCCGCGCAAAAAATGCTGATCGGCCATCGCGCAGAGGCGACGATCATCCTGTCCGGCTCGCCGCCGGCGAGCTTTTTCGAACTCGCCCAGCGCAACGGACAGCCGCTCGTCGTCATCGGCCGTTCCGAGCCGGATGCCGATCATGTGCTTGCCGGCAATGCCGAAGCGTCGAAAGAGGCTGCCGCCGCGTTCATCGCCGCCGGCCGCCGTCGTCTCGCGGTGATCGGCTCGCATTCCGCGACGCCGAGCATTGCCGAACGGGAAGAAGCTTTTGTCGCTGCCGCTCGCGCCCAGGGCCTCGAAGCGCGGATCGCCCATGGCCGGGACTCCGATTACGACAGCGGCATTTCCGCCGCCCGGGCGCTGCTCGGGGAGGGCGACTTTCCGGATGCTATCTTCTGCGCCAATGATCTGCTCGCCTTCGGCGCGATGGACGCGATCCGCCAGGAATTCGGCCTTACCGTGCCGGGTGACGTTGCCCTGATCGGTTTCGACGACGTGCCGGAAGCGGCCTGGCTGAGCTATGGGCTGACCACGTTCCGGCAGGATCCGGCGACGATCGCGGCTCGCGCAGTCGCGCTGCTCGACCGCCGCCTGCAGCATCCGGAAGAGCCGCGCGCCTGGGAGCGGGTCATCCCTCAGCTCGTCATTCGCCGGAGTTTCGTTCCGGTCTAGTCGGCTGGACCCCATGAGGAGTGCTCGGGACGACCCGAAAACCGTCAAGCGACCGCATTCCTCCGCTTTCCTTCGAGCAGGTCGATGATCGAATTGGCCGCATCGAGAACGTTGGTGCCGGGGCCGAACACGGCGGCGACGCCGTTTTGGAGCAGATACTCATAGTCCTGCCGCGGGATGACGCCGCCGACCACGACGATGACGTTCTCCGCCCCCTTGGCCCTCAGGGCCTCGACCAGCTGCGGCGCAAGCGTCCGGTGGCCGGCGGCAAGCGACGACATGCCGACCACCTGCACCTTTTTCTCGATCGCCAAAGTGGCCGCCTCTTCCGGTGTCTGGAACAACGGTCCGGCCAGAACCTCGAAGCCGATATCGCCGAATGCGGACGCGATCACCTTGGCACCGCGGTCATGGCCGTCCTGGCCAAGCTTGGCGACGAGGATTTTCGGTGTCCCCTTGCCGGACGATTTGCCGTAGTCGGATAGCCGGCTCACGATTGTCCTGTATTCCGGGTCGTCCTCATAGGCGGGACCATAGACATCGCCCACCACTTCCGGCTCTGCGGCATAGTTGCCGAAGGCCTGGCGCATGGCATCGGAGATCTCGCCGACGGTGGCGCGGGCACGGGCGGCTTCGACGGCTATCTCCAGCAGGTTGCCTTCGCCGCTTTCAGCCGCTTCCTCGAGCACGGCCAGCGTCTCTTTCACCCGCTGCGGATCGCGCTGGCGGCGCACCTCTTCCAACCGCTTGATCTGGCCGTTGCGCACCGCAGTGTTGTCGATGGCGAGGATGTCGATATCGTCCTCGTTTTCCAGCCGGAACTTGTTGACGCCGACGATGATTTCTTCGGAGCGGTCGACCTTGGCCTGGCGCAGCGTCGCGGCCTCCTCGATCAGCCTTTTCGGTAGGCCGTCGGCGACCGCCTTGGTCATGCCGCCGAGGCCTTCGACTTCCTCGATCAGTGCCCAGGCCTTTTCCGCCAGCTCGTTGGTCAGGCTCTCGACATAGTAGGAGCCGGCGAGCGGATCGACGACCTTGGTGACGCCGGTCTCGTGCTGCAGGATGAGCTGGGTATTGCGGGCGATGCGGGCGGAAAAATCCGTTGGCAGCGCCATCGCCTCGTCCAGCGCATTGGTATGCAGCGACTGGGTGCCGCCGAGCACGGCCGACAGCGCCTCGTAGGCGGTCCGGATGACGTTGTTATACGGGTCCTGTTCCTGCAGCGAGACGCCGGAGGTCTGGCAATGGGTGCGCAGCATCAGCGAGCCCGGCTTCTTCGGCTCGAATTCCTCCATGATCTTCGACCAGAGCAGGCGGGCAGCGCGCAGCTTCGCCGCCTCCATGAAGAAATTCATGCCGATGGCGAAGAAGAAGGAGAGCCGCCCGGCGAAATCGTCGACATTCAGGCCCTTGGCGAGCGCGGCGCGCACATATTCGCGGCCGTCGGCAAGCGTGAAGGCGAGCTCCTGCACCAGCGTCGCGCCGGCCTCCTGCATGTGATAGCCGGAGATCGAGATCGAGTTGAAGCGCGGCATTTCCTTTGCCGTATATTCGATGATGTCGGCAACGATCCGCATCGAGGGTTCCGGCGGGTAGATATAGGTGTTGCGGACCATGAACTCCTTCAGGATATCGTTCTGGATGGTCCCGGAAAGCTCGGCTTTCGAACAGCCCTGCTCCTCGCCGGCGACGATGAAGGAGGCGAGGATCGGAATGACCGCGCCGTTCATCGTCATCGAGACGGACATATCCTTCAGCGGAATGCCGTCGAACAGGATCTTCATGTCCTCGACACTATCGATCGCCACGCCGGCCTTGCCGACATCGCCTTCGACGCGCGGATGGTCGCTATCGTAGCCGCGATGGGTGGCGAGGTCGAAGGCAACGGAAAGCCCCTTCTGGCCGGCGGCGAGATTGCGGCGGTAGAAGGCGTTAGATTCCTGCGCCGTCGAGAAGCCCGCATATTGGCGGATCGTCCACGGGCGTCCGGCATACATGGTTGCGCGGGGACCGCGCACATATGGCTTGATGCCCGGCATCGTATCGAGATGGTCGATACCTTCGAGATCCTGCGCCGTATAGAGCGGCTTGACGTCGATGCCCTCGGCCGTGTGCCAGGTCAGCGTTTCGGGCGAGGCCTTCAGTTCCTTTTCCGCAAGCGTTTCCCAGTCCTGTCTATTGGCCTTAGAGCTTTTGTCCGACACCGATTTCCTCCTGAACATGCGGTTTCGTTCACGCGCGCCATCGGCACCGTGGTGATGAATATAGAACGCGGACGGGGCGCTGAAAGCTGCCTCGTAAAAGTTAGTTTATGTGACACCTCTCAGCGCCCCGTTCGGCAGTTTCTATCCGTGAACTCCGGTTGCTCTGCGATGGACGGGACAGTGGGCACGGGGGCGTGTCTCATGAGAGAGTGTCATGCACGCCCTTTTACGGAACCCGACCCGGGCCATGACGACCTTGGGCCACGTCATCCACCTGCGCCATGGTTGCCGAATGTCCGAAGACATCCGCGAACGCCCCATGGCGCCATCCCGCCACCCTGTGTGCCTCACAGGCACGCCCGACGCTCCATCAGGGAAGTGATGCGGGATGTCGGTCCGACTTTCATCCCGCGCCTCCCGGTCGTCGGAGGGCAACCATTCTCTCAACGGACCCCGATGATGACGGTTCACGTCGTCCCTTCACCACCGATGCCGGCCCCGCCTCGCCGGAACGCCTTCCGGTGTATCCGCGACGGGACGGGCACAGTGTAGGCAGAGATTTCGGGACGAGGACGATGGAAGGCGAAATTTTTTGCGAAATTGAAACGTGCTTCAGTCGGTAGTAATCTCACATGGCAAAAGGAGCGGTCCATGTCCGTGAAAGCGTCCATCTCGATTACCGACCAGCAGGATGCCTTTGCCAGAAAGCTGGTCGAGGACGGGCATTACGACAGCCTCAGCGACGTGGTTCAGCACGGTCTGGACCTTGTCCGCCAAGAGACGCAATGGTCCGAAGGCGACCGTGAAGCGCTGGTGGCCTTGCTCAACGAGCGGATGGACGGGGAGTTCGTTACGATGGAGGAAAGTCGCCGTCGCGTTCAATCCATGATCGAGGCGAACAGAAAAATTTATGGCCTATAAGGTCATACGCTCCGAAGATTGCGACCGTGATCTGAACTTGATCTTCAGGCATTTCGTCGATTCCTATGTCGCACTCGGTGATCCTGTCACCGATGCATTCGATCGCGCGATACGACGAATCGCTACCGTCGAAGACGACATGGAATCATTGGCGATCGCCCCCCATCAGGGAAGCCGAGAGCCCAAGATGTTGCCGGGATTGCGCCATGTGACGAAGAACCGTGCCGTATTTTACTTTCAGCTCGACGAGATGTCCGAGACTTTGCGTGTCGTCGCCGTCTTCTTCGGCGGGCAGGACCACTATAAACGCATGCTGAAACGATTGAAGCGCTGACGAGGCCCGCTCAACCTTCGCACACGGTTTCACCAATTGCCGCCAGCATTTCCACCGCCTTTATCCCGCTCTCGCTAAGGCCATAGACGCCCTTGTCGATCTTTTCGAACCAGCCGTAGTAATTATCGCGCAGCATCTGGCCGGCCTTTGGCGTGATCGCCTTGAGATCGCGCGGCCTCAAGGGTCCGTCGACGAGCGCCGCGGCGCAGGCAAGTGCCTGCTGGCGATAGGCGGTCATGATCGGCACCTTGGTGGAGCCGCCGAGCGCCGGATCGCCTTGGCGCTTGCGGTGCTCCTTGATCAGTCGCGTGCGCCGCTTCGGATTGGTGCGCGGCATCGGGGAGACGGAACTGACCAGAATGCTGACCTCGCCGCCATCGGAAACGCCGAGCATGCCGATGCCGAGCCGGCGGCAGAGATCGCGGTAGCGCCTGTCGGCTTCGCGGCCTCGGCCTTTGGCCGAAACGCGGGCGGCGATCCAGACCTCGTCGGCGGCTGCGGCGCGATCGACGGCCTGCAGGATCAGTTCCAGATTGAATGTGAGCTTCAGCTCGCAGACGACCATGACCGTCGGATCGCCGTCGCTCAAGCCGAGCATATCGCAGCCGCCGATCTCGCCCTTGACCGAATAGCCGGCGGCCTCGAGGAACTGTTTGACGGGGAGATAGAGCGAGGTTTCCATACGGGTCCGATAGCAGCGATCGGCGAGACGGATAGCATGATTCTTTTGATAGGGGGCGATGAGCGGGGCAGGGTGGTGCGGCTTGCCTCTTCGTCCCGCTTGCGGGGAGAAGATCCGGAGCGCCAGCGAGGAGATGAGGGGCAGATGTCGACGCTCGTAAAAGTGCTCCTCATCCGCCCTGCCGGACGGGATGCTGCGCCTCGGCTATTCGAACTCCAGGATCAGCTCGTCCACCGCGAGGCTCTGGCCCGCTTCGGCCGAGACGCGCTTGACCACGCCGTGGCGCTCGGCCTTCAGCACGTTTTCCATCTTCATCGCCTCGACCGTGGCAAGCGTCTGGCCCGCCTCGACCCGTTCGCCTGCCTTCACCGAGATTGCGGTGACGACGCCGGGCATGGGGCAGAGCAGCATTTTCGACGTATCGGGCGGCAGCTTCACCGGCATCAGTCGGGCAAGCTCGGCGATACGCGGAGAACGCACGCGGGCCGTCACATCCATGCCGCGCCAGCGCAGCCGGATCGCCGATCCGATGCGATCGACCTTCACCATCATGACGTCGCCGCCGACATGGAATTCCGCCAGCCTCTGGCCCGGAAGCCAGCCGCTCGCGACGGTGAGCTTTTCGCCATCGGCAAAACGGACAAAGTCGCCGTCCGCGGCCGTACCGACCGTGATCTCCTCCTCGAACGAGGAGCTGGCGGCTGAAAGCGTGGCGATCCAGTCCTTGCCGACGGTGCGGCGGCGCCTGGACAGCGTGCCGGAAATCCAGGTGGCGCGTTCTTCCAGGGACTGATTGATCAGCACGGCGATCGCTCCGAGTCTGCGTGCATCCGTGGCATCCGGTGTCACGCCTGCAAAGCCTTCCGGGAATTCCTCGGCGATATAGGCGGTGGTCAGCTTGCCCGAACGAAAGCGCTCCTGTGCCATGACGGCCGACAGGAAGGGCAGGTTATGGCCGATGCCTTCCACCTCGAAGGCATCCAGCGCCTCGCCCATCGCGTCGATGGCAGCGGTGCGGTCCTCCGCCCAGCTGCAGAGTTTGGCGATCATCGGATCGTAATACATCGAGATCTCGCCGCCTTCGAAGACGCCGGTATCGTTGCGCAGGATGGCACCGCTCTCCTGCAGACCCTCCACCGGCGGGCGATAACGCGTGAGCCGCCCGATCGACGGCAGAAAATTGCGATAGGGATCCTCGGCATAGAGCCGGCTTTCGATCGCCCACCCGGTCAGCGTCACGTCGTCCTGGCCGAAGGAAAGCTTTTCGCCGGCAGCAATGCGGATCATCTGCTCGACGAGATCGACGCCGGTGATGAGTTCGGTGACCGGATGCTCCACCTGCAGCCGGGTGTTCATCTCGAGGAAGTAGAAATTGCGGTCGCCATCAACGATGAATTCCACCGTGCCGGCGGAGAAATAGCCGACCGCCCTGGAGAGGGCGACTGCCTGTTCACCCATGGCCTTGCGGGTGGCCTCGTCGAGGAAGGGGGAGGGGGCTTCCTCGATGACCTTCTGGTTTCGCCGCTGGATCGAGCATTCGCGCTCGCCGAGATAGAGCGTGGTGCCGTGCCGGTCGCCTAGCACCTGGATCTCGATATGCCGTGGCTGGGTGACGAATTTCTCGATGAAGATGCGGTCGTCGCCGAAGGATGCCTTCGCCTCGTTCTTCGACGACTGGAACCCCTCGCGCGCTTCCTGATCGTTCCAGGCGATCCGCATGCCCTTGCCGCCGCCGCCGGCCGATGCCTTGATCATCACCGGGTAGCCGATCGAAGAAGCGATCTTCACCGCCTCGTCGGCATCCTCGATCAGGTCCATATGGCCGGGCACGGTGGAGACGCCGGCTTCTGCCGCAATCTTCTTCGAGGTGATCTTGTCGCCCATCGCCTCGATGGCCCTTACCGGCGGGCCGATGAAGGCGACGCCGGCCTTTTCAAGTGCGGCGGCAAAGGCTGGGTTTTCCGACAGGAAACCGTAGCCGGGATGGACGGCATCGGCACCCGTTTTACGGATCGCCTCGAGGATATTGTCGATGACGATATAGGACTGGTTCGATGGTGCCGGGCCGATATGCACGGCCTCGTCGGCCATTTTCACATGCAGCGCATTGGCATCGGCATCCGAATAGACCGCGACCGTGGCGATGCCCATTTTGCTGGCTGTCTTGATGACGCGGCAGGCGATTTCACCACGATTGGCGATCAGGATTTTTTTGAACATGTAGGCTCCCCTCCCATGGGGCTTTGTCGTCGGCTCGGTGCCCGTTTCAGGGCCGGTCTTCGTCTTCGTCGCGATATTTCGTCTGATAGGGCAGGGTAAGGATCGCGGTTGCCGCAGCGGCGCCGCCGAACAGCGAGGCGAAGGGCACGATCACCAGGATAAGCGGCAGTGCGTGGTTCGAGGCGCGCGCAAAAAGCCGGCCGAGACCGCCGATATCGAGCACGATCAGGGAAAGGCTGGCGGCGGTGCCGATCAGCGCGCCGACCGCGGCATGAAGGCCGAGAAAGCGCAGCATCTGCCAGTGGTCCCGCCGTGCCTCCTCAGGCGTCATCCTCGGTTTGCGGGAATTGTGCAGGAATGCAGCGCGCGCTCTCTTCCTACCCGCCCAGCGCCTCAGCCACCCTTCGGGGTCGGGCAGCTTGATCATCGGGAGGGAAAGGCCGCGAATCCGCATGGTTCACTCTGCGGCTTCAGCAGGGGGAACGGCGCCGGGTGCCGCGCCGCCGATAATCAGCGCCTTGGCGCTGATATATTCGTCGACTTCCTCCCAACCCACGGCATCGCCGAAGGGCAGGATCTCCCACTTTGCTCGCTGTTCCGGAGAGGCTGCATTGAGACGCGGATACCACCAGAGCGGCGCTTCGATGCGTCGGCCATCCGCCATGCTGAAGATGATGGTATCGGCGGTCACGTCTACATCCGAGATCTTCAACTGCCGCTCGTCAATGTCCAAAGTGGTCATTCCATGCCTCCTCGAAACGATCTTGGTGGTCGGCAACGATCCTCAAGATAGCATTCACTTCATGGGGTGCGAAGCCTGCGTTTCTGGCGACCGCGCAATCCTTCAGCCAGACTTTGAGCTGCTTCCCATCCTTGAGGATATGGATGTGAGGCGGCTCTCCAATTTCCTTCGAGTAGAAGAGGAAGCGATGGCCTTTCCATAAAAGCAATGTCGGCACGCCCCTCTCCCCGAACGTCTCCTCCTGCGCTGTCTATATGTTTAGACCTCGAAAAAGTTCTCGAAGCTCTCCGGAAAGTTCTGCCGCGCCAGCTTTTCGTTGATGACAAGCATTGCCTCGTAGGACATCGGATCGAAATCCTTGTCGACGGGAAGCACTTCGCGGCCGAACAGCAGGCTGAGGCGCGCCGCATCGAGATTGCCGCGCTCGAAGGGTTCGGTGCCGAAATGATGCCAGAGCGCGTGCATGAAGGCCGCGTCGATGCGGTGTTCCTTCGTGCCCGGCCGCGCCTTGCGCGGCAGGGCTTTTACTGGCGTCACGCCCTTCGGATTGGCGCGACGGATGGTGAACTGAATGCCTGTGCTTGGCATACCGCCCGGAAAACCCCGATGTTTGGTCATTTCAGGCAGGTTTGCCATCGTCTTGGTCCTTAGGCTGTCGCGACCTTGTCGGCCGTCTTGGTGTCAAAATCAGAGGCGTCATGCCGCTCGTGGAGCTGTTCAGAAAGCTCGCCGGAACGACGGTTGACCATGCGGCCGCGCTTCACCGCCGGGCGAGCGAAGATCTCCGCCGTCCAGCGCTGCAGGTTCTTGTAGCCCTGAACTTCGAGGAAGTCACCGGCATCGCCATAGGCCTGGCCCATGGCCAGATTGCCGTACCAAGGCCAGATCGCCATATCGGCGACGGTGTATTCCTTGCCGGCCATGAACTGGTTCTCGGCGAGATGCCGGTCGAGCACGTCGAGCTGGCGCTTCGTCTCCATCGCATAGCGGTCGATCGCGTATTTGATCTTCATCGGCGCATAGGCATAGAAATGGCCGAAGCCGCCGCCGAGGAAGGGCGCCGAGCCCATCTGCCAGAACAGCCAGTTCATTGCTTCCGTGCGGGCGCGCAATTCGGTCGGCAGGAAGGCGCCGAATTTTTCTGCCAGATACATGAGGATCGAAGCGGATTCGAACACCCGCAGCGGCTTGCCGCCATCCTTGGGCGCATGGTCCAGAAGCGCCGGGATCTTCGAATTCGGGTTGACGCCGACAAAGCCGGAGCCGAACTGGTCTCCCTGGCCGATATTGATCAGCCACGCATCATATTCCGCATCGGAATGACCGGCCGCGAGCAGCTCCTCCAGCATGATGGTGACCTTCACGCCGTTCGGAGTGCCCAGCGAATAGAGCTGCAGCGGATGCTTGCCGACCGGCAGTTCCTTCTCGTGGGTCGGGCCGGCGATCGGCCGGTTGATGCCGGCGAACTCGCCGCCATTGCCCTTGTCCCAGGTCCACGCCTTGCCCGGTTCGTAGCCTGCAGGAAAATTGTCGGCGGGGGATTTGTCGGTCATGAAATCGGATCCTTGCTCAACGCGTCATGGAAAGGCATGCGCCGGGAGGCGGCGCGCGTCAGAGGAATATAGGAAACCGGGGGTCGGCTGCTACAGACGAATTTCACAAAGATTACAGCTTTGGGAGAAGATTATTACAACGGTATCGTATCGTGCTTCTTCCAGTGGGTCGTCACCTGCTTGTTCTTCAGCGATGCGAAGGCGCGAGCGATGCGGCGGCGCGAGGAGTGCGGCATGATCACCTCGTCGATGAAGCCGCGTTCGGCGGCGACGAAGGGATTGGCGAAACGTTCCTCGTATTCCTTGGTCCGTGCGGCGATCCTGTCGGGATCACCAAGTTCCGAGCGGTAGAGGATTTCGGTCGCCCCCTTGGCGCCCATCACGGCGATCTCCGCCGTCGGCCAGGCATAGTTGATGTCGGCGCCGATATGTTTAGACGCCATCACGTCATAAGCGCCGCCATAGGCTTTTCGCGTGATCAACGTCACCATCGGCACCGTAGCTTCGGAATAGGCGAAGAGAAGCTTGGCGCCATGCTTGATGACTCCGCCATACTCCTGCGCGGTGCCCGGCAGGAAGCCCGGGACGTCGACCAGTGTCAGGATCGGGATCGAGAAGGCGTCGCAGAAGCGGACGAAACGCGCGGCCTTGCGCGATGAATCGATATCGAGGCAGCCGGCGAGCACCATCGGCTGGTTGGCGACGACGCCCACCGTCTGGCCTTCGATGCGGATATAGCCGGTGATGATGTTCCGGGCGAAGGCTTCCTGGATTTCGAAGAAATCGCCTTCGTCGGCAATCGCCGTGATCAGCTCCTTCATGTCATAGGGCTTTGTCGCGCTGTCGGGGATCAGCGTGTCGAGCTTGTCCTCGACGCGGGCGGGATCGTCGTGGAACGGCCGGCTCGGCACCTTGTCGCGATTGTTGAGCGGCAGGAAATCGAACAGCTGGCGTACGGCCTCCAGCGCCTCGATGTCGTTTTCGAATGCGGCATCGGCGACAGACGACTTCTGCGTATGGGTGCGGGCGCCGCCGAGTTCTTCGGCGGTGACGATCTCGTTGGTGACCGTCTTCACCACGTCCGGCCCGGTGACGAACATGTAGGATGTGTCGCGCACCATGAAGATGAAGTCGGTCATGGCCGGCGAATAGACGGCGCCACCGGCGCAGGGCCCCATGATGACGGAAATCTGCGGGATGACGCCGGAAGCCTCGGCATTGCGGCGGAACACTTCGGCATAACCGGCAAGCGAGGCGACGCCTTCCTGGATGCGCGCGCCGCCGGAATCGTTGAGGCCGATGACGGGAGCCCCGACCTTCACCGCCATATCCATGATCTTGCAGATTTTCTGCGCGTGGGTTTCCGACAGCGAGCCGCCGAGCACGGTGAAATCCTGGGAAAAGACGTATACCTGACGGCCGTTGATCGTGCCCCAGCCGGTGACGACGCCGTCGCCGGCAACCTTCTGTTCCGCCATGCCGAAATCCACCGCCCGGTGGGTTACATACATGTCGAACTCTTCGAACGAGCCTTCGTCGAGCAGGACCTCGATCCGCTCGCGGGCGGTCAGCTTACCCTTGGCATGCTGCGCGTCGATGCGTCTCGTGCCGCCACCCAGCCGTGCTTCGGCGCGGCGTCTCTCCACCTCGTTCAGGATCTGGCGCATGCTTCCTCCCCGGATTCTGCTTCTGTTGTAATGCCTTGTCTTGTTCGCGCAACTGCCTGCGGACAGTATCTATGTCAGCAGGTCATAAAAGATCAGCCCCGCCGACGGCGGCAAGCCGAGCGGCAGGGCTCGAATGGGAAAAAGTGGGATCGTCTCAGGCGGCGCGCCAGCTTCCGGCGGTTGCCGCCGGTGCTGCGCCGGATGCCGAGATCGGCATGGTGCCGGTAAGCGGCACATGGCGCAGCATTTCCAGCGCAAACGCGCGGGCGTTCTGGCGGGCCTTGTCGAGATTGCTGACGCGGGTCTCGTCCATCATGTGCAGCGTGCCGCCGAGATCGAAGATGTCGCGGAAGGCGGCGCGCTCGATGATGGGAGTGCCGAGCACCTCGACGCCGCGTTCCAGAAGCAGCATCTTGACCGTTAAGAGCGCACGGGTGGTGACCATCGAATTGACGCGGGTCAGCACGACGGAATGGGGCACCTTGATGCCGCCCTTCTCATCCAGGAAGCGCAGCAGTTCCAGAACGTTGGCGCCGCCCTGGGCATCCATGGCGCAGCCCTGGATCGGGATCAGCACATGGTCGGACAGGCCGATCGCCTTGGCCAGAAGCGGGCTCTGCGCGCCGGGCAGGTCGACGATGAAATAGTCGGTTGTGTAGCGGTTGTTGTTGATATGCCGGTCGATCGAGGACTGGGTCACGTAGGAAATGACGTTCAGCCGCGGTACGGCCGGCGAGATCATATGCCAGCGGGAAATCCAGCGCTGCGGATCGGCGTCGAGCACGGTAACGCGATAGCCCTGCTGCGCAAGCTCGGTGGCGAGCAGCAGCACGGCCGTCGTCTTGCCGGCGCCGCCCTTGGTGTTGGCGAAAGTAATGACTGGCATACTGAGAGAACCTGTTCGGCTGCGAGCCTTATGATGGCTCCGACCGCACCCTCATGATGCGCCGCTTCATTGTCGGCAAACATGGTTAATGGCGGGTGAAAAAAGGTGGCGAAACCTGTCCTTGCCTCAGCTTCGTTCAGAAAACATGTCTGCCAAGCTTAGCGTTGAAATTTTCATGAAAGCGGCTCTTTCGCCGCCCAGACCATAGATGCAGCTATCCGAAGCCAAGCAGCTTCCTGGCGTGTCGATCCACTACCTTGCATTAACAGGTAGCGTGTTATATGTAGTCTATAAACGCGGGGAATTGAATGGCCGACTCGATACAAGTTCAGTTGAGAAAAGGCGCGCTCGATCTCTGTGTCCTGGCGGTGCTGTCGCGGGGGGAAAGCTACAGTTATGAAATTGCCAGCACTCTGGTCGCGGCCGTCGGAATGGGCGAGGGCACGATCTACCCGCTGATGCGTCGCATGCAGAATGACGGTCTCGTGGCCACCCGTCTTGTCGAATCGAGCAGCGGGCCGCCCCGCAAATATTACCGGCTGACGCCGCTTGGGCAGACGGTGTTCGAAGCACATCGTAGCGACTGGCGCTCCTTTGCCACCGCCGTCGATACCCTTCTGAAGGATATAGGATGAGCAAGGATGCATTCATGCGCAGGCTCAGACAGGGGCTTGCCGGTCTTTCGCCCGATGAGGTCGAGGAGATCATGGCCGACTACGCCGCCCATTTCGCCGAATCCAATGCGGATGGCCGCAGCGAAGCGGAGGTTGCTGCGGCTCTGGGAGACCCGGCGAGGATTGCGCGGGAACTGCGCGCCGACATAGGGCTGCGACGTTTCGAAACCCATTGGAGCCTGTCCAATCTGATCGGCGCGACGATGGCGCTAACAGGGCTGGCGATCGTCGATCTCATGCTGTTTCTGCCATTGCTGATCGTGGCGATGGTGCTGGCCTTGGCTCTCGGCATCGTGTTGGTGGCGATTGGCGCTGTCGGGTTGAAGATCCTGTTCGTGGCAGTGTTCTTCGATCCAGGCGGAGCGATGACGGACCTTCTGGCGCGGCTGTTCATCGGCGCCGGACTTCTGAGCGGCTTTGTCGGAGGCGGCGCGCTGCTTCTGATGGGAGTGAGCGCCGGCATCCGTATGTTCGGCCACTATGCCCGCTTGCATTTCCGTGTGGCCCAACCCGACCGGCACGGCGCGTGAGAATTCGATATATTTCTCGGAGGTATCGAAATGACCCGGAAATTGGCATTTGTTGCGACGACGGGCCTGATCGGCTCGGCTGTTTTCCTGATGCTCGGAACGGCGCTCGCCGGGTCGAGCTGGACCGATACGGCGCGTTTGTGGGGTGTGGGACAATCGACCTGTACCCAGGCGGCCTCGACGCGAAGCGAGATCACTCTGCCCTTTGCAGCAAGCGACAGTCTGGCGATCCGGCTGCCGGCTTCGGTCCGGTATCAACCGGGCGATAGGGCGGAGGCCGTGGTCAGAGGAGATTCAGCACTTCTCGATCATGTCAGGTTCGAAGCCGGCGAACTGAGCCTGGATTGCGATCCCGGCTGGTTTGCCTCTCGGCTTGAGATCACGCTTTCAGGCCCGCCGATCGCCCGATGGGAGATACGCGGCAGCGGCGATCTCACGCTGTCGCAAATCAGCCAGCCAAAACTTCAGGTGATCATCAAGGGCAGCGGTGATGTGGAAGCCACGGGATCGGCCGACACGGTGGATCTCGGCATCTCCGGCTCCGGCGAGGCGCAGCTGAGGGATCTCATCGCAAAATCGGTAAAGGTGGACATTCGCGGCAGCGGTGACGCCACGCTGACCGCTCAGGTCGATGCCGACGTTTCGATCTCGGGAAGCGGTGATGTCGCATTGTTCGGCAATCCCGCGATGCGGCGCTCGCAGGTCAAGGGCAGCGGCAGTATCACGCAAATGCCGTGAGCCGACGGGCGATACCTGAGTTTTTTCGGCCGTTACCGCCGCCGATCAGCCGCCAGAATCTCGCGCGCGATCTGGTCGAGCGGCACGACGCGGTCGACGCCGCCATGGGCGATCGCCTCCTTCGGCATGCCGAAGACGACCGAGCTTGCCTCGTCCTGCGCCACCGTGAAGGCGCCGGCCTGGTGCATCTCGTTCATGCCGCGGGCCCCGTCGTCACCCATGCCGGTCATGATCACGCCCATTGCATTGGCTCCGGCGGAGCGTGCTGCGGAGCGGAACAGGACATCGACGGACGGCCGGTGCCGGCTGACCAACGGGCCTTGCCGGATCGAGACCTCGTAGCGGGCGCCCTTGCGTTCCAGCAGCATATGCCTGTCGCCCGGCGCGATCAGCACATGACCGCGCAGCACCGGATCGCCGTCCTGCGCTTCCTTGACCTCGATCTCGCAAAGCCCGTTCAGGCGGTTTGCGAAGGCGGCGGTGAATCTTTCCGGCATGTGCTGGACAATGACCATGCCGGGTGAATTGGTCGGGAGGGCTTCGAGCAGTTCCCGCAATGCCTCGGTGCCGCCGGTGGAGGCGCCGACACAGACGACCATTTCGGTCGTCTTCGCCATGGCGCCTATCCTCGGCGGAGGCAGGACGGCATCGGCAGTCAGCTTGCCCTGCACGCCGCGTTCGGTGATCCGGCCGGGGCGCAGCTTCGAGACGCGGGCGCGGGCGGCGCCCTTGACCGCGGTGCGGATCTGCTCGGCATGTTCGGCGAGATGATCGGCGGCGCCGATCCGCGGTTTCAGGATGATGTCGACGGCGCCGGCCTCCAGCGCCTGCATCAATGTTTCGGAGCCGGATTCGGTCAGCGACGAACACATCACGACCGGGATCGGATGCTGGGCCATCAGCTTGCGCAGGAAGGTGATGCCGTCCATCTGCGGCATTTCCACATCGAGCGTGATGACGTCGGGTATCTCCTCGCGGATCTTGCGCGCGGCCATGAACGGATCGTTGGCGACGCCCATGATCTCGATATCGGGATCTTCCGACAGCACGGCCGCCAGCGTCTGCCTGACGCTGGCGGAATCGTCGATGATCAGGACCCGGATTTTCTCACCCATATCTAAGTCTAAACCCGCTTGAACACCGTGTTGGCCACCTGCCTTATCGGCAGGTCGAACCCGGTCACGGTCTCCGAATGGCCGATGAACAGGTAACCGCCCGGCATCAGGCAGTCGCAAAGCCTCGACAGAACCTGCTGCTGCGTCGGCTTGTCGAAATAGATCAGCACATTGCGGCAGAAGATAATGTGCATCGGATCGCCGACCGGGTAGCTCGCATCCATCAGGTTGAGGCGGGCAAAGCCCACCTTCTGACGCAGTTTCGGGGTAATCCGCATTTCGCTGCGATGCTTGTTGGCCGGCTGCATGACGTAGCGGCGCATCACGTCGGCCGGCACCGGCGCCATCAGTTCGGAGGCGTAGATACCCTTCTGCGCCTTTTGCAGCACGTCGGTCGAAAGGTCGGTCGCGAGCACGAAATAGTCCCGGTCCGGTGCCTGGGACTTCATATAGTCCGACAAGACCATGGCGAGCGTATAGGGCTCGGCGCCCGTCGAGCAGGCCGAGCTCCAGACGCGCAGGCGGCGTTCGGAAAAGTTCTGGAAGATCTCCGGCAGCGCGTGATCGCGCATGTATTCGAAATGCTTCGGCTCGCGGAAGAAGTCGGTCTTGTTGGTGGTGACGACGTCGATGAGGTAGATCGTTTCGCTTTCGATCCCCCCGTGATTGAATAGATAGTCGCAATAGGCGTCGAAGGAAGAAATGCCGGTGACCCTGAGGCGGCGGCGCAGCCGGCCTTCGAGCATGGTCGCCTTGTTCAGCGGCATCTTGATGCCGCTGTAGCTATAGATGAATTTGGCGAGCGCATCGAAATTGCGCTTGCTGAGCCGGTCGTCCAGCGATTGGGTCTTTGCTGCTATGCTCACGATGCTGCCGTCATGCCACCTGCGCCGAAGGCGCGACGCCGGCAAGCGCCGGGCCCGCATCGGAGAACAGCCGCGCGAGGTCGATGATGACGACGAAGCCGCCATCCCGACGCACGACGCCGGCGATATAGTCCGATCGCCAGCGGATGCCGATATCCGGCGCGCTCTCGATCTGATCCCTGGCGAATGGCACGACCTCGTAGACCCGGTCGGCGACGAGGCCGAGCGCGAGCACCTTGTCGGCGATCGGCACGTCAAGCACGAGCATGCGCGTATGCGGCGTCCTGACCGTGGCGCTCATACCGAGCCGGATCCTCAGATCGATGATCGGCACGCCCTGTCCGCGCACGTCGCGCAGCCCGAGCAGATAGTCCGGCCCGTGCGGGATCCTGAAGGCATCCTCGTGGTCGAGGATTTCACGCACCACCTCGACCGGCACGGCGAAGAGTTCCTCGCCGAGGCTGAAGGTGACGAACTGGGATTCGGATGATGAGGCCATGGTTCAAGCGCTTTCCCGGAAGTCGTCGTCGTCACGGTCTGGACCGCCCATCGACATGTCCAGCGCAAAACCCTTGGCGCGGGCCTGCTGCTGGGCAATGGACTGATCCTGTGAGGGGCGTGTGCGGGCCGATGCCTGCGGCCGTGCTGCCGCCTGGGCAGGACGTGCGGCCGGTGCGTTATGGGCCGGAGCGGCCGCCTTGCGCTCCACGCGGAAGAAGGCGATCGAGGCCTGCAGCTCTTCCGCCTGAGCGGCAAGTTCCTCGGAGGTCGAGGACATTTCTTCCGAGGCACCGGCATTCTGCTGGATCACCTTGTCGAGCTGCTGGATCGCTTCGTTGATCTGCGCCGCGCCGATATCCTGCTCGCGGCAGGCGGCGGAGATTTCCGACACCAACTCGGCAGTCTTCTGGATGTCCGGGACCAGCTTGTTCAGCATCTCGCCGGCCTGGGTCGCGGTCTGCACGGTGGTGCCGGAAAGCGCGCTGATCTCGGCAGCGGCGGCCTGCGAGCGTTCTGCGAGCTTGCGGACTTCCGAGGCGACGACGGCAAAGCCCTTGCCGTGTTCGCCGGCACGGGCAGCCTCGACGGCGGCGTTGAGGGCGAGAAGGTCGGTCTGGCGGGCGATTTCCTGGACGATGGAGATCTTCTCGGCGATCGTGCGCATGGCGGCAACCGCCTGGGCAACGGCCTGGCCGGAGGCTTCCGCATCCTTCGACGACTGGCGGGCGATCTTTTCCGTCTGGGCAGCGTTATCGGCGTTCTGCTTGATGTTGGCGGCCATCTCTTCCATCGAGGCGGAAGCCTCTTCGGCGGCGGCGGCCTGTTCGGTCGCACCTTCCGACAGCTGTTCGGAGCCGGCAGACAGTTCCTGGCTGCCCGACGAGACATTGTCGGAGGCCGACAGCGCATCGGCGACGACGCCGCGCAGGCGCTCGACCATGCTTTCCAGCGCGATGCCGAGCGTATCGCGATCCGACAGCGGCTTCGGCGTCACCGTCAGGTTGCCGTTGGAGATCTGGTCGGCGATATCTGCGGTCTGACGCAGGTTGGCGGTCATGATGTTGACCTTGGTGACGAGGTCGCGGATCTCGTCATTGGACTTGATCTCGACCGTCTGGTTGAGGTCGCCGATCGAAACCGCTTCGGCGACGACCATCACCTTGTTGAGGCCGCGGCTGATGCCGAGCGCGATCCAGGTGGCGGCACCGGCGGCGATCAGCAGTGCGGCTGCAGCGAGCGAGATCATCACCAGGCGGGTGTGTTCGTAGACGTCGTGGGCGACAACGCTCGCCTGTTCCAGATGGGTCTTCTCGTAGGCGATCAGCTGCTTGAACAGGTCGTCCATGGAATTGGCGATATTGCGGGCGTCATCGTCCGAAATGCGCTGGGCAGTCGAGCGGTCGCCGGTACCGATGGCGGAACGGATGCGGTCATCCTGGCGGCGGAAGTCGCCGGAGAACTGCGCCAGCTTTTCCCAGATCGGCCGGCTCTGTTCCGTCGCCTTTGCCGTGCCCTGGCTCATGGCCTCGTCGAAATTCCGGCGGGCCTCGTCGGCGAGTGCGGTATATTTCTGGGCATCCGCCGTGTTGTCGGCGTTCAGCAGGTTCTTCTGCTGGCGGATCTGCTGCAGTTGCTGGATATCCAGTTCCTGCGCCATCTCGAGGCGGGCGGCCGGTCCTTCCAGGACACCCTCGAGATTGTCGTTGAGGTTGCCGAGGCTGAGCATGGCATAGCCGGCGGTTCCCACAAGCATGAGAATGATCAGCCCGAAGGCGAGGGCCAGTTTCAGTTTGATGGTGAACCGCATCGTCCGTGTCCTTTGACAACTTCGTAAGATGGAGCCTCCGGCGAGGCTCCGATGCGAAGACTGATGCATTCACTCTTGCGCTTTGAGATGATCCGCCCGCGTCATGCGGATGGAAATCCGGACCTTAAGGCCCAAAGGGAATAAGTCCGGGCCCGTGAGCCCGGAGGATCGGTATCAGGCGCTTTCGCGGAAGTGATCGTCGTCCGCGTCCGGGCCGCCCATCGACATGTCGAGCGCAAAGCCCTTGGCGCGGGCCTGCTGGCTGTGAACGGTGTGGGCAGCGGGACGGGCGGCGGGAGCTGCGGGGCGCTGAGCAAGCTTTGCGGCGGCGCGCGGTGCGGGCGCGCTCATCCGGGCCGATGGGGCCCTCGCGCCAGCCTGATCGACGCGGAAGAAGGCGATCGAGGCCTGCAGTTCCTCGGCCTGCGACGCGAGTTCTTCGGAGGTCGCGGACATCTCTTCCGAGGCACCGGCATTCTGCTGGGTCACCTTGTCGAGCTGCTGGATCGCTTCATTGATCTGGGCGGCTCCGATATCCTGCTCGCGGCAGGCGGCGGAGATTTCCGAGACCAGTTCGGCGGTTTTCTGGATATCCGGCACCAGGCGGTTCAGCATTTCGCCAGCTTCGGTCGCAACCTGCACCGTCTCGCCGGAGAGCGTGCTGATTTCGGCAGCGGCAGCCTGCGAACGCTCGGCAAGCTTACGGACTTCCGAGGCGACGACGGCAAAGCCCTTGCCATGCTCGCCGGCACGCGCAGCCTCGACGGCGGCGTTGAGTGCGAGAAGGTCGGTCTGGCGGGCGATTTCCTGGACGATGGAGATCTTTTCGGCGATCGTGCGCATGGCGCCGACGGCGCGGTTGACGGCCTGGCCGGAGATCTCGGCATCGCGCGACGACTGGCGGGCGATCTTTTCCGTCTGGGCAGCGTTGTCGGCATTCTGCTTGATATTGGCCGCCATCTCTTCCATCGAGGCGGATGCCTCTTCGGCGGCGGATGCCTGTTCGGTCGCGCCCTGGGAGAGCTGTTCGGAGCTGGCCGAGAGTTCCTGGCTGCCGGACGAGACGTTGTCGGAGGCCGACAAGGCATCGCCGACGACGCCGCGCAGGCGTTCGATCATCGTGTTGACGTAACCGAGCAGATCACCGATCTCGTCCTTGCTGGTGATCGTGGCAAAGCGAGTGAGATCGCCCTCGGCCACGTTCTGCACGGCGCCAACGGCATTGCGCAGACCCTTGTTGATGCTCATCGCGATCCAGAAGGCGGCGAGAACGGCGACGAGCAGGGCCACAGCCGCGACCGAGATCATCACCAGACGGGTCTGGAGGTAATCGGCATCAGCCTGTTCGTCGGCTGCCAGAAGGCGGCCTTCCTCGAGCTTGACCACTTCGGAAAGCAGCGCGTCGATCTCGTTGGTGACGGCGCGTGCCTCGTTGCTGGAAATCCGATTGGCGCCGATCGTGTCGCCGGCGAGCATCAGGGCGCGGATCTGGTCGTCCTGCTTGCGGAACTCGGCGGTGAAGCCGGAAAGCTTGTTCCAGTAGACCATGCCCTGCTCGGTGGCGCGGGCCTTGATCTGCTCGAACGTATTGTCGAAATCGGCGCGGCCGGTATCACCGCGACCGATATAGGTCTTCATTTCCTCGGTGCCGGAGGCGAGCAGCAGGTTCTTCTGCTGGCGGATCTGTTGCAGCTGTTCGTTGCTCAGCGCCTGGGCCAGCTTGAGGCGAGTGGCCGGTCCCTGCAGCACGTTTTCAAGCGTGTCGTTGAGATTGCCGAGGCTGTAGACGCCGTAGCCGGCGGTCACCATCAGCATCACGATGATGAAGCCGAAGGCGGAAGCGAGCTTGAGCTTGATGGACGCACGCATGTGTCTGTCTCCGTCAGAGTTTGACTGACCTTAGGCCGCCGTGGCGGAACGATCGTGTTGGGCTGAAAAGATGACCTGGAGGTTCGGAAGGATGATGAATTCGCTTCCGCGCTTGACCAGGCAGTCGATGAAATCAGGGCGCCAGCGCATACCGACGCTCGGGGGCGGCTCGCTCGCCGAGCGCTGCAGCGTCGTTACCTCATGCACCTTGTCCGTGCGGATGCCGGCGAGCACCGGTTCGTCGTCGATCTCGATTTCGATGACGATGATGCGGCTGTCGATCGTCGGTCGCGTCGCTTCCATGCCGAAGGCAAGGCGGATATCGGCGAGCGGGATGACCTTGCCGCGGAAATTGATGACACTGCCGACAAAGGCCTTGGCGCCCGGGACGCTGGTTTCCGGCAGGAGATCGAGGATTTCCTGGACGATGAAGGCTTCCAGCGCAAAGGTCTCGCCGGCGATCTCGAAGGTCAGCACCTCCAGCTCGTCGCGGCCGTTCCACAGGTCTTCGGAGAGTTTTCTAACTGCTTGGTTCATCCGGCTGCGCGCAGATGCGCCTCCTGTTGCTGCCCTTCGGCGACGAGATGGCCGACGTCGAGGATGAGGGCGACGCCGCCGTCGCCCAGAATGGTGGCGCCGGAGAACATCCCGACATCATGGTGAAGCTTCGACATGCCCTTGATCACCGTCTGGTGGTCACCGATGATCTGGTCGACGACGAGGCCGACACGCTCGGAGCCGGTGGAAATGACGACGACCTTCTGGAACGGATCGGGCTTGGTGCCGGTGCGGAAGAGATCGCGCAGGCGCAGGAAGGGCACGAGGCTGTCCCTCAGCGAGATGAAGCTGCGGCCGCGCGAGCGCATGTCCTCCTCGACCGAAAGCTCGAGGCATTCCTCGACCGCCGAGAGCGGAATGACATAGCGGGCATTGCCGACCCGCACGAGCAGACCGTCGATGATCGCGAGCGTCAGCGGGATGGCGAGCGAGATTTCCGAACCTTCGCCCGGCCGGCTCACGACGTTGATCGTACCGCGCAGCGCATCGATCGTGCGCTTGACCACGTCCATGCCGACACCGCGGCCGGAAAGATTGGTGACGGCCTGCGCCGTCGAGAAGCCCGGCTGGAAGATCAGCTGGTAGAGTTCCTGGTCGGTGAGGCTGGCATTGGGCTGGATGAGCCCGGAGGATTCGGCCTTGGCGCGGACACGGTCCTTGTTGATGCCGCGGCCGTCGTCCTTGATGGTGATGATCACCTCGCCGGCCTGCTGGCGGGCGGAGAGATGGATGCGGCCCGCTTCCGGCTTGCCGGCGACGCGGCGTTCTTCCGCCGTCTCAAGGCCGTGATCGCAGGAATTGCGCACCAGATGCACCATCGGATCGGCGAGGCGTTCGATGACGCTCTTGTCGACTTCGGTGGTTTCGCCCTCGGTGACGAGTTCGATCCTCTTGCCGGTCTCGTTGGCGAGGTCGTGGACAAGGCGGCGGAAGCGGCCGAACAGCTGGGTGACAGGCACCATGCGCAGGACCATCATCGTGTCGCGAAGTTCGCCGGACAGGCGCTCGACATCTTCGGAGACGGCGCGCAGCTGAAGATCACCGCTGCCGCCCGCAAGCTGCGACAGCCGCGACTGGGCAATCACAAGCTCGCCGACGCGGTCCATCAGCTCGTCGAGCCGTTCAGCCGGAACGCGAACATTCTCGGCGGCCTTCGCAGCTTTCGCGTCGGCAGGCGCATTCGTTGCGGGTGAGGCAACGGCTGCCGGGGCGGGGAGAGACGAAGAAATCGTGGGTTCTGGAGCTGCCGCAGGGGCTTTGATCGTGGTGACCGGTGCTTCCGGCTCAACCGGTGCTGCGACCTCCTCAACGACAAGCTCCATGTCGTCCATGACGAAGATGAAGACGTCGTCGATCGCCGAGCGCGGCTGATCCGTCAGCAGTTCGACATCCCAGGCGATGTGGAGATCGGTCGGAGCAAGCACGTCGAGCGACGGGATCTTCGAGCGATCGGCGACGATGCGGCAGGTGCCGAGGTCGCGCAGCTCGTCGAGCAGCGGCAGGGGATTGGTGCCGTTCGCCATGGCGTTCTGCGGCAGGCTGAAACGGATCTTGTAGAGTATGCGGGCGGGACCTGCGGCGGGCGCGGCAGCATCGCCACTATCGGCGCCGTCCACGGCACGACGCAGGTTGTCGAGCAGCGTCTCGCTCATCGCCTCGTGGTCGCCCATGGGCGTTTCCACCAGTGCCCGCATATGGTCCCTGGCGCCGAGCACGGCGGTGACCAGCGCATGGGTGGCCGGAACCTCGCCCTTGCGGACGCGGTCGAAGGCGGTTTCGCAATGGTGGGTGAAGGCGGCGAGCGCCTCGAAGCCGAACATCGCGCCGGAGCCCTTGAGCGTATGGAGGCCGCGGAAGACCGCGTCGACCTGATCCTTGTCGCCGAGATTCACATTGAGATCGAGAAGACCGGCCTCGATCTGTTCCAGAAGCTCGGCTGCTTCCGTCCTGAATACCGCGATAGGATCAGGAAAGCTCATTTGCCGAGCACCTTCCTGGCGATCTTGACGAGGCTTTCCGGGTCGAAAGGCTTGGTCAGCCAGCCGGTGGCGCCGGCAGCCTTTGCCTCGGCCTTCAGTTCGGCGTCGGATTCGGTGGTGAGGAAGATGACCGGCACGCCCATATGGGCCGGCAGCTTGCGCAGCTCCCGGATCATCGTCAGACCATCCATGTTGGGCATGTTGAGGTCGGTGACGATGAGATCGAACTGTCCTGCATTGAGCTTGGCAAGGCCGTCGAGGCCGTCGACAGCCTCCGTCACCTGGTAGCCGGCATTGGTCAGCGCGACCCTCGTCGTCAGTCGGATACTCGCCGAATCGTCGACGGTGAGGATGGTGGCGCTCATTGATTTGTCCCCTGATGAAGCCAGAATTTCGCGTCTTCGGCCGACATGCCTTCGAGGAAGCCGCTGCGGCGCAGCGTTTCGAGCAGCGCACCGGTGGCCGGCTGCGACAGCGCGATGCGCTTGCCGGCAGTCTCGGCATGGATCCTTGCTGCCTCGATCATCTGGATGAAGCTGATGTCGACCTGCACATCATCCGCCAGCGCGATCGTGGCGGCCTCGTGTGCGTCTATGAAGGTCAGCATATTCTCGCGCACCGCAGAGATCGTCCGAACTGTCAGGTTGTCGGACAAGGCGAGCTGCGGCTCGCTATGACTGGAGGTATTCATTCGTACTCCAAAAGTCTTCGAATATGCTGAAATAGCCCGCCAAAGTTGAGCCATCATGCTTAACCGGGCGTTAATTCGCTCCAGTGAGTTTTCGTGCGGCATTAGTAATAAGCGGCGTTCGTAACCTGTTCATATCTGCCGAAAATTAACCACGCGCGCCGAATCCGCTTCAGTGTTTCATGCCGGTTAACCCTCGTTCCCGCAGATTGCCGCCATGCGAAGACAGCCCGTGTCTCGCCGATTGCCGAGCTCTTTGAAGCCGGCAGCGACGAGGCGGAGAACTGTCCCATGATGAACAGGGTGAAGTCTCTGCCGATCAGGCCTCAAGGTCGACGGCAGTCATGAAGGGTGATGCGCGTGGCAGTCGCGGCAGTATTGTTGAACACGACCGAAGTTTCTCCGGCCCCCGTGCATCAGGTGTTTCGCGGCGCAGACCATGGCGCCGGCCTCGTCGCCAGGATGGAGACCGCCCGTTCGCGGATCGAGGAGCGTTTCCTTGAAGGGGGCGCTGCCCTGCTTTCCATTCTCGATGCGCTTAACAAGCTGATCGTCTCGCTCAATCAGCTGACCGGATCGCTTGACGAGGAGACCGCAAACGCCACGATGGCGGAACTCCAGCAGACGGTCGGCAAGCTGGCCGAGCTGAGCAAGCTGGAGACCGCGCGCCAGGCCGGTTTCGGCGAAATTTCCACTTCCCAGCGCAACCTGCGTCCGCATGTCGAGAACATGCAGGAAACCATGCGCTACCTGCGCACATTCGCCGTCACCGCCAAGATCACCGGCGCCGGCATCGAGGATTTTGCGGGCTTTGCCGAGGAAATCCTGGAGCGCATTCACACCGGCACGCGGCAGGTCAACGAATTCGGCGACAAACTGCAGCATCTCGGTGCGGGCCTCGGATCGGTCATGGCGCGGGGCGAGAAGATCATCGCAAGCTATGAGACGGCGATCCCGGCCATCGTCTCGGACCTGTCCAGGGGTGGCGCCGATATCGGCGGCCAGCGCAAGGTCCTGGTCGAGCGCGCCGAGCGCGTCCGCAAGATCGCCTCGGGCATCCAGGGCAAGTTGGCCTCGACCCTTTCGGCCATGCAGATCGGCGATATCACCCGCCAGCGCATCGAGCACTGCCAGGCATCGCTGACGTTGCTCGACGGCTATCTCGCGGCCGAGGCGGCCGATCTCAATGAGGCCGATCGCGACAACCTGTCGTCCATCGTCACCAATCTCGTTGCAGCCCAGCTCGGCCAGTCGATCGACGACTTCGATCGCGATACGGCCAAGATCGTCGCGACGGTCGCAAGCTTCCGCTCCGATCTCGCACAGATCGACGACCTGCGCTCGATGATGACAGAAGAGAGCGAAAGCGACGGCGACAACGCCATGCGCCGCCTGGAAGCCAATGTCGGCACCGCCCGGGAGGCAGTGCGCGATATCGAGGCTGTGGCAACGGAAGCAGGCGAACTCAGCCGTTCAACAGGCACCACGGTCCGCGAGCTGATCGATGGCGTCGGTCTGCTGCAGCTCGTGCGCACCGACATTCACTACATGGCGCTGAACACCAATCTTCGCTGCGGCAAGATCGGCGAGCAGGGCAAGGCGCTCAACGTTGTTACCGCCGAACTGCGCAATTTTGCCGGCGCGCTGGATGAGACCGCCGAAAAGGTCCTGCTCGAACTGACGGCGCTGGAATCGGCCGCTGAGAAGTTGAATATCGCGCAGGACGGTGATGGCGAGACGCTGGATGGCCGCCTCGAGAAGGCGATGGAGAATATCCGCGCCGTCGGCGACCGAATGGATACCGGGGCCGATGCGCTGGGCGAGCAGAGCGCCGTTGCCATCGGCGAAATGGACAGATCCCTGTCGCGGCTCGACTTCAAGGCGGAACTCGGCGAAGTCCTGCGCAGCTGCGCCAACGAGATCGCTGCCGTGGAAAGCGATGCGCCTTCCATGACGCTGGTTCCGGCACTTTCCGATCTTTCCGCACGTATCGCCCGCCTTTACACCATGGTTTCCGAGCGGGAGGTCCATGCCGCTATCCTGGGAGAGGCGCCGCCCGTTGCGTCACCTGCGGTGACAGCGGTGATGAGCGACGACGACATCGACGACGCCCTGTTCTGATCAGACCGGGTCGCCTGATTTGTCGGCCCGCCTGTCGCGTGGTGACGTGCTCGCGCCCGAATTATTCGGGGCTTGCGCCTTGACCTTTGCGGTCCGCTGGGTCATTTGACGCCCCTTGATTGAAGAAGCGCCTGTTGCGGGACGAACCCCGGTGGCGCTGGCAAAGAGATTAAACATGGCAAAGGCTACATCTTCGGCGCCCTCCCAGCGCATGCTTCGCGTTGGCGAACAGGTTCGCGCCGCCATCACCCAGGTCCTGCAGCGCGGCGAAGTGCGCGACGACCTGATCGAAAAGACCGTGATCTCCGTGTCGGAAGTGCGCATGTCGCCCGACCTGAAGATCGCGACCGCCTATGTGACGCCGCTCGGCGTTGCCGACCACCAGACGGTCATCGATACGCTCAACCGTCATTCGAAGTTCATCCGCGGCCGCCTCGGAGGCCAGCTGCGCCAGATGAAATACATGCCGGAAGTGCGCTTCCGCGACGACACGAGCTTCGACAATTACAAGAAGATCGACGAGCTGCTCCGTTCGCCTGAAGTCCAGCGGGACCTTGGCGACGACGGCGACGACAACGCTTAAATCTGAAGAGAACGCATGTCCAAACCACGCAAACCCAAGGGCCGGGCTGTTTCCGGCTGGCTGATCCTCGACAAGCCGGTGGATTTCGGCTCCACCGAAGCCGTGTCCAAGATCAAGTGGCTCTTGAATGCCCAGAAGGCCGGCCACGCCGGCACGCTCGATCCGCTCGCCTCCGGCATGCTGCCGATCGCGCTGGGTGACGCGACCAAGACCGTCCCCTACGTCATGGACGGCCGCAAGATCTACGAATTCACCGTGACCTGGGGCGAGGAGCGCTCGACCGACGACCTCGAAGGCGAGGTTACGCAGAGCTCCGACACCCGTCCGGCCGAGCAGGCGATCCGCGATCTCCTGCCCAATTACACCGGCACCATCCAGCAGATCCCGCCGCAGTTCTCCGCGATCAAGATCGCCGGCGAGCGCGCCTATGATCTTGCCCGCGACGGCGAGACGGTCGAGATCCCGTCCCGCGAGGTCGAGGTGTTTCGCCTGACGCTGCTTGGCGTCGAGACAGACAAGGCGCATTTCGAGGTCGAATGCGGCAAGGGCACCTATGTGCGCTCGCTCGCCCGCGACTTCGGCCGCGATCTCGGCTGCTACGGCCATATTTCAAATCTCCGCCGCACCTTCGTCGCCCCGTTCGGCGAGGACAAGATGGTGCCGCTCGCCGATCTGGTGGCGCTGGAAAAGATCGAGGATCGCGACGAGCGTCTCGCAGCACTCGACGCCTATCTGATCGACACGGCGGAAGCGCTGTCCAGCCTGCCGCATCTGCCGGTGACGGACGACCAGGCGCATCGCATCAAGATGGGCAATGCGATCATCCTGCGCGGCCGCGATGTCCCGGTCGAAGAGCCGGAAGCCTACGCGACGGCACGCGGCCGGCTGATCGCCATCGGCGAGATCGGCCAGGGCGAATTCCGCCCCAAGCGCGTCTTCGCCTGAGGCCGTCCCGATGGCCCCCAAGGGCCATCGTCATCGCCTGTCCTGCTGCTCCTTGCCACGTAGCGCGCCCTTTTCCGGCTGCGTTGACTGCAAGGTCGCAAGACGCAGGGCGTCCAGCATGATCGTCAGGATTTCCTTCCACATGGCGGCACCTCCTGCTTCGCCATGTGCGCCCGATTGCCAGCGCCGCTCAAACGAGTTTATCGTCGCCATCGGATGACCTGAGGTTATGCGATGAGGCGTGGCCGACTGCCGTTGACAGCCCTGCGCAGTTTCGAGGTGGCCGGCCGCCTGCGGAGCTTCACGCTGGCTGCGCAGGAACTGTTCATTTCCCAGGCCGCAATCAGCCGCCAGATCCGCGAACTGGAGACGGCGCTGGGGCGCGCGCTGTTCGAGCGTAGGCATCGCAGCGTCCGCCTGACGCCGGCCGGCGAGGCGCTGCTTGCTGTTTTGACGCCGTCTTTCGATGCAATGGGAGATTGCCTGGATGATCTCCAGGCGCAGGCGGCGGATGACAGGTCCGTCGTTACGATCAGCGCCGAGCCCTCCTTCGCGGCCTGCTGGCTGATGCCGCGGCTTTCGGAATTCCAGAAAGAGAACCCGACGATCGACGTGAATGTCGATGCGGATCCGCGCCTGGCGGAGTTTCGCGTCCATGGGACATCGCTTGCGATCCGGCACAGCCTGACGGCAAGCGCCTGGCCGCGCGTGGAAAGCCGGTATCTGACCCATTCGCGCATCTCACCGGCGATGTCCTCCGCCCTCATCGAACGCGACGGGCGGCCGTCGGCACCCTCCGACCTGCTTCGCTACCCTCTTCTTCACGAGGACCGGCGGAATACGTGGCGGCAGTGGTTCGAGGCGGCCGGACTGCCGGGCGTCGAGACCGGACAGGGGCTCGTCTATACGGACGAGGGCCTGATCCTGCAGGCGGCGCTCCGCGGGCAGGGGGTCGCTCTGATCGAAGAGAGGTTCGTCGACGAGGATGTGAGGGCAGGGCGACTGATCCGCCCGTTCGACACCTCGATCCCATTTGGCGCCTATTGGATCGTGGCGCGCCGTTTTGACCGGTTGCCGGCACCCGCTGCGTTGCTGGCGGACTGGATCGAGCGTAGCTTTCGCAAGGACGACCGCCAGACCGGACCATGATAAAGGGGATGGACCGGCGTATGAACGGTAACGAAGTCCGCCTCTTCCATTCCCCCGGTGAATGGTTTATAGGCACCGCCAGCAAAAGCAGGCTTTTGGGCTCGTTTTGCAATTCACGGCCAAGGCTGGACGACATCCCGGCCTTTGGCGACCTCAATCCTCAGTTCAGAAAGGATCACACGATGTCGATCACTGCAGAGCGCAAGACCGCCCTCATCAAGGAATACGCAACCTTCGAAGGCGACACCGGTTCTCCGGAAGTCCAGGTTGCAATCCTGACCGAGCGGATCAACAACCTGACCGAACACTTCAAGGGTCACAAGAAGGACAACCACTCCCGTCGTGGCCTTCTGACCATGGTTTCCAGCCGCCGTTCGCTTCTTGACTATCTCAAGAAGAAGGACGAAGGCCGTTACACCAAGCTGATCGGCAGCCTCGGTATCCGCCGCTAATGAATTGCCGGCGGGCGCTTGACGACAAGCGCCCGCCGCATCTTTTTCCGGGTACTTCGGTACTCTCTACCGGTCCTGCACTCTTTGCGCATGACCAACCAAGGCGGACCCGGATGGGCCGGTTTCGCCACCAAAACCAGACCTGTCATGGGGCAGGATTGCCGGATGCTTTTGATCGGAGCCGCTTGGCGGCTTCGGTCAGTTTGGAAGCTTCTCGTTGTCTTGCCCGTGATGTGTCGCATTGTTCGCGGCTGATGCGCTGCCGCCCCAACGGAGATCCCAGAGGGAATCCACGGGCGAGGCGCCGTCTCCCGCGTTGAAGGACAAGACATGTTCAATACGCATTCTGTCGAAATCGAATGGGCAGGCCGCCCGCTGAAGCTGGAAACGGGCAAGATCGCCCGCCAGGCAGACGGCGCCGTTCTGGCCACCTACGGTGAAACCGTCGTTCTCGCCACCGTCGTTTCGGCCAAGGCGCCGAAGCCGGGCCAGGACTTCTTCCCGCTCACCGTCAACTACCAGGAAAAGACCTATGCCGCCGGCAAGATCCCGGGCGGCTATTTCAAGCGCGAAGGCCGTCCGTCGGAAAACGAAACGCTCGTTTCCCGCCTGATCGACCGTCCGATCCGTCCGCTCTTCCCGGAAGGCTACAAGAACGACACCCAGGTCGTCGTCACCGTCATCCAGCATGACCTCGAGAACAACCCGGACATCCTGTCCATGGTTGCCACCTCTGCAGCGCTGACGCTCTCCGGCGTACCGTTCATGGGCCCGATCGGCGGCGCACGCGTTGGCTACATCAACGGCGAATACGTTCTCAACCCGCATCTCGACGAAATGGACGAGTCGGTTCTCGACCTCGTCGTCGCCGGCACCCAGGACGCCGTCCTGATGGTTGAATCGGAAGCCAAGGAACTGAACGAAGACGTCATGCTCGGCGCCGTCATGTTCGGTCACCGTGGTTTCCAGCCGGTTATCGACGCGATCATCAAGCTCGCCGAAGTGGCTGCCAAGGAACCGCGCGACTTCCAGCCGGAAGACTATTCCGAACTCGAAGCCGAAATGCTGAAGCTGTTCGAAGCTGAACTGCGCGAAGGCTACAAGATCACCCAGAAGGCCGATCGCTACGCAGCCATCGACGCCGTCAAGGCAAAGGTCAAGGCTCACTTCTTCCCGGAAGGCGTCGAGCCGAAATACACGGCTGAAGTGATCGGCTCCGTCTTCAAGCACCTGCAGGCCAAGATCGTTCGCTGGAACATCCTCGACACCAAGAGCCGCATCGACGGCCGCGACCTGTCGACCGTTCGCGCCATCGTATCGGAAGTCGGCATCCTGCCGCGCACCCACGGCTCGTCGCTGTTCACCCGCGGTGAAACCCAGGCGATCGTTGTTGCCACGCTCGGCACCGGCGAAGACGAACAGTACGTTGACAGCCTGACCGGCATGTACAAGGAGCGCTTCCTGCTCCATTACAACTTCCCTCCCTACTCGGTTGGTGAAACCGGCCGCATGGGCTCCCCGGGCCGCCGCGAAATCGGCCATGGCAAGCTCGCTTGGCGCGCTATCCGCCCGATGCTGCCGTCTGCCGAACAGTTCCCCTACACGCTGCGCGTCGTCTCCGAGATCACCGAGTCCAACGGCTCGTCCTCGATGGCAACCGTCTGCGGCACCTCACTCGCCCTGATGGACGCAGGCGTACCGCTCGCAAAGCCGGTTGCCGGTATCGCCATGGGTCTGATCCTCGAAGGTGAACGTTTCGCCGTTCTCTCCGACATCCTCGGCGACGAAGACCACCTCGGCGACATGGACTTCAAGGTTGCAGGTACCGCCGACGGCATCACCTCGCTGCAGATGGACATCAAGATCGCCGGTATCACCGAAGAGATCATGAAGGTCGCTCTCGAGCAGGCACAGGGTGGCCGCAAGCACATCCTCGGCGAGATGTCGAATGCCATCTCCGAAGGCCGTGCGCAGCTCGGCGAATTTGCTCCGCGCATCGAAGTGATGAACATCCCGGTCGACAAGATCCGTGAAGTCATCGGTTCGGGCGGCAAGGTCATCCGCGAAATCGTTGAAAAGACCGGCGCCAAGATCAACATCGAAGACGACGGCACCGTGAAGATCGCTTCTTCTTCCGGCAAGGAAATCGAAGCGGCCCGCAAGTGGATCCACTCGATCGTTGCTGAACCGGAAGTCGGCGCCATCTACGAAGGCACCGTTGTGAAGACTGCCGATTTCGGCGCCTTCGTCAACTTCTTCGGCGCCCGTGACGGTCTGGTCCACATCTCGCAGCTCGCTTCCGAGCGCGTTGCCAAGACCTCGGACGTCGTCAAGGAAGGCGACAAGGTCTGGGTCAAGCTGATGGGCTTCGACGAGCGCGGCAAGGTTCGCCTGTCGATGAAGGTCGTCGACCAGGCCACCGGCCAGGAACTCAAGAAGGCCGAAGGCGACGCAGCCGCCGAATAAGCTTTCGACTGATTGAAATGAAGGGCGCGGAAGTTTGTTCTTCCGCGCCTTTTCTTTATTGATAGATACGAAACACGATCCGCTAAGGTCCGCACCCATGAGCCGCGACGCGCTGAAAACCCTGTTCCACCCCTTCGTCACCGATGCCGTGCCCATGCCCGGCAAAGGCGAGCGGGTGATCTTTCTCGGCGCCGAGGCAGGCAATGCCCGCCCGGAAGGCTTCGATGCGGAGATCACCTATGTGCAGCCGTTCCGGCCGCTCTTCCGGTCCTTACGCGAGAACGCCTATCCGGAGCCGGAGGGCGAGGATTACGACGGTGCGCTGGTTCTGTGCGGCAAGCACCGCGGCGACAACGAAAACCGCATTGCCGAGGCCTTGGCTCGGGTCAAGGTGGGCGGCCTGATCGTCGTCGCGGGCAGCAAGGAAGATGGTATCCAGGCGCTGCGCACCATGCTTTTGAAGCTCGGCATCATGCTCGACTACACGCCGAAATATCATGGCGTGGCGATCTGGTTCGGCCGACCGGAAGACGCCGGCGATGCCATCAAGGCGCTGAGGAAGCCCGCCGTGACCGTCGAGGGACGCTTCCAGGCGGCTCCCGGCATGTTCAGCCACGATCGCGTCGATGCGGGTTCCGAGCTTCTGGCAGGCCGCTTCCCGACCGATTTCGACGGCAATGTCGCCGACTTCGGTGCCGGCTGGGGTTATCTCTCGATCATGCTGGCGGAAAAGTCGCCGCGGGTTCACCGTATCGACCTCTTCGAAGCCGATTATCGGGCGCTGGAATTTGCCAAGCAGAACCTGGCGCATAACTGCCCGGACCTCGAGGCACGTTTCTTCTGGCAGGATCTCGGCTCCGAGCCGCCGAAGGAAAAATACGACATGGTCATCATGAACCCGCCCTTCCACGAGGCGCAGGCCGCCGATCCGGAATTGGGCCGCACGATGATCCGCACCGCGGCCGGCGCGCTGAAACAGGGCGGCAGGCTTGTAATGGTCGCCAATCGCGGCCTCCCCTACGAGCCGGTTCTGGAAGAGGGTTTTCGCGAATACGGCGAAACCTGCCGCAATGCCAAGTTCAAGGTTCTCTGGGCACGCAAATAATCCGTCTCCCCAGGCCGGCATTCATGCGCTCTTGCCAATGCCACCATCTGCAAACTAGGGTTGCGGCGGGTGGCGTTGGGGGACGGCATGAAGCGGATAGCAGGCGGTTTTCTCTCTCTTCTGCTGACGTCGGCGGCAGCTCTTGGCGAGCCACCGCCTATTACATGGGAATGGTATAGCGCCGCGGAGGCCTACCAGGGCTCCAGGAACAGGCGCCCGGACGACCTGCGGCTCTCTGCGCATTACTTCCGGCTTGCCGCAGACAAGGGCAATGCCACGGCCGCCTTCAAGCTGGGCGAGCTCTATGAGGCGGGCGAGGGGCTCGCCAGGGACCCGGTCCAAGCCTTCTATTGGTACATGAAGTCAGCGGCGCGCAACAACAAGCACGGCCAACTCAAGATCGGCTGGTGTTACCAGAAGGGCATCGGCGTGCAGCCGGACCCGAAGATCGCGGCGATCTGGTACCGGCTGGCGGCCGACAACGACAATATCTGGGGCTACCACATGCTCGCCTTCATGCTGGCCGATGGCGAGGGCATGACGAAGGATGTGGCCCAGGCACGGCGCTATTTCGAGCTCAGTCTGCCGAAGACGAAGGACCACTGGGCAAAGTGGAAGCTTGCCCATTTGATCGCGCAGGAGAACCCGAAGAGGGCAAAGGCTCTCCTGAAAGAGGCTGCGGCCGCCGGGAATGTCCAGGCGGTCGAGGACTTAAAAAGGGCGCCGTGATCAGGCGGCCTCGATCTCTTTGCGGGCGGCACTGGCGAGGAAGGCGGAGCGCGTCAAACCTCTTTCACGCGCTGCAGCATCGATTGCCTCCAACATGCCCTTCTCGAACGTCACATTGGCCCTTACCACACGTGCATCATCCTCGATGACGGGAATGCGCATCAGGAACGCGCCATTTGCAAGCTCGGCACGGATGTCATCACGCGCTGTGACCTGTTCATAGCTGGAGGGGAGAGGCAGAGCCTCGTCTTCGCCCCAGAGGCGCAGAGCCTCGATAGCATTGGCGACCAAATCCTCTTCGCCATCCGCTGCTGAGAATACGGACGGCAAGTCCGGAAAACTGACGCCGAAGGCGCTGCCTTTGTCCTTGTGTACGAGCGCGATGAAATGTTTCATTTGCTTGGCCCTCAAGCCCAACCAGCCTGCTTGGCAATAGCCAAGGCCGTACCGATAGGGAGATCCTTCTTCGGATGCGGAACGATGATCGTTTGGGAGCCTTTGCGGAATTTATGATGCGATCCCTTCACAGAGATCAGCTCGAAGCCTTCACGCTTCAACCGCGCAATGATCTTCTGGCTATTCCGCTCCATCACGCAGCTCCAACCTGAACGGAGATTAGTATCTAGGGCGCCAGAAAGCAAGAAGGGCGTGCGCATCATGATGCGCACGCCCTTCTTGAAAGTCTTTTGGATAATGTTACTCGACGTCGGCCTTGCGCAGCTTGTCGAGCGTCGGCAGCGAGGTGATGCTGTAGCCGGCGTCGACATAATGCACTTCGCCGGTCACGCCGCGGGAAAGGTCCGACAGGAGGTAGAGGGCAGAGCCGCCGATATCCTCGATCGTCGCGGTACGGCGCAGCGGAGCGTTTTCCTTGTTCCAGGAATAGATCGCACGGGCGTCCGAAATGCCGGCACCGGCAAGCGTGCGCACGGGGCCGGCGGAGATCGTGTTGACGCGGATATCGCTCGGGCCGAAATCTGCCGCCAGATAGCGCACGGAGGCTTCCAGAGCAGCCTTCGCAACGCCCATGACGTTGTAGTTCGGGATAACGCGCTGCGAGCCGTTATAGGTCAGCGTCAGCATCGAGCCGCCATTGGTCATCAGTGGCGCTGCGCGCCTGGCGATCTCCGTGAAGGAGAAACAGGAGATGACCATGGTGCGCGAGAAGTTTTCGCGCGTCGTATTGGCATATTGGCCCTTCAGCTCGTTCTTGTCGGAAAAGCCGATGGCGTGGACGAGGAAGTCGAACGAACCCCAGCGTTCCTTGATCGCATCAAACGTCGCGTCCACGGAAGCGATGTCTTCCACGTCGCAGGGAATGACGAAATCTGAATTCACTTCGGCGGCGAGCGGCTTGACGCGCTTGCCGAGAGCTTCGCCCTGATAGGTGAAGGCGAGTTCCGCGCCCTGTGCGGCCACGGCCTTGGCAATGCCCCAGGCGATGGAATGGTTGTTGGCGACCCCCATGATCAGGCCGCGTTTACCCTGCATGATTCCGGTCATGGAATTATCCGTTATAGCGCTGGAAGACCAGCGTTGCGTTGGTGCCGCCGAAACCGAACGAGTTGGAAAGGACGGTGTCGATCTTGGCATTGTCGATGCGGCTGCGGACGATCGGAACGCCGTCGAATTCCGGGTCGAGGTTCTCGATATGGGCGCTTTCGCCGATGAAGCCGTTCTGCATCATCAGGAGGCCGTAGATCGATTCCTGCACGCCGGCTGCACCCAGCGAATGGCCGGTCAGCGACTTGGTGGACTGGATGTGCGGGATCTTGTCCTTGAAGACTTCGCGGATCGCGCCGATTTCCTTCGAGTCACCCACCGGCGTCGAGGTGCCGTGGGTGTTGATGTAATCGACTTCGCCCTTCACGGTGGCAAGCGCCTGGCGCATGCAGCGGATTGCGCCTTCGCCCGACGGAGCAACCATGTCGTAGCCGTCGGAGGTTGCTCCATAGCCGGTGATTTCGGCATAGATCTTGGCGCCGCGGGCCTTGGCATGTTCCAGTTCTTCGAGCACGAGAACGCCCGCGCCGCCGGCGATGACGAAACCGTCGCGGTCGACGTCATAGGCGCGCGAGGCGACTTCCGGCTGGTTGTTGCGCTTGGACGACATGGCGCCCATGGCGTCGAACAGGTTCGACATCGTCCAGTCGAGATCTTCGTGGCCGCCTGCGAACATGATGTCCTGCTTGCCCCACTGGATCATTTCCGCGGCATTGCCGATGCAGTGCGCAGACGTCGAGCAGGCCGACGAGATCGAGTAGTTGACGCCATGAATCTTGAACCAGGTGGCAAGCGTGGCGGATGCCGTCGACGACATGGCCTTCGGCACGGCAAACGGGCCGATGCGCTTCGGGCTGTTGTTCTTCAGCGTGATCTCTGCAGCGTCGATCAGGGTGCGGGTGGACGGACCGCCCGAACCCATGATGATGCCGGCGCGCTCGTTTTCGGCGTAGTCCTTTTCCTCAAGACCGGAATCGGCCAGCGCCTGCTTCATCGCGACGTGGTTCCAGGAACCGCCCTGGGAGAGGAAGCGCATGGCGCGACGGTCTACCAGATCCGTCACGTCGATATTCGGCTTTCCCCAGACCTGGCACTTGAAGCCATGCTCCGCGAAGTCGGGAGAAAAGGAAATGCCGGACTTTGCCTGCCGCAGGGATTCGGTGACTTCGCCAGCGTCGTTACCGATCGAGGACACGATACCGAGGCCCGTGACAACTACCCGTCTCATCTCATCTACCTTTTTTGTTTCATCAGTCGCCTATGTCGATCCGTTACCGGATCTCAGGCGGCCTTTTCCTTGGACAGACCGACGCGCAGGTCGGATGCCTGATAAATGGTTTCGCCATCGGCCTTCAGCCAGCCGTCTGCGGTGCCGAGCACGAGACGGCCCTTCATGACGCGCTTGAAGTCGATGCCGTATTCGAGAAGCTTGGTGGTCGGGCGGATCATGCCCTTGAACTTCACTTCGCCGGTCGAAAGCGCCATGCCGCGGCCTTCTTCGCCCAGCCAGCCGAGGAAGAAGCCTGTCAGCTGCCACATGCCGTCGAGGCCGAGGCAGCCCGGCATGATCGGGTTGCCTTCGAAATGGCAGGGGAAGTACCAGTCGTCGGGTTTGACGTCGTATTCGGCGCGCAGATAGCCCTTGTCGAAGGCTCCGCCGGTTTCCGAAATTTCGGTGATACGGTGGACCATCAGCATGGGCGGCAGCGGCAGCTGCGCGTTACCGGGCCCGAAGAGTTCGCCATGGGCGCAGGCGATGAGTTCTTCGTAGCTGAAGCTGGACTGTCTGGTTGCCATCGAGTTTCCGTTTTCCCCTGTGGTCGCAATCGTGGTCGTCGTTTCCGGCCGCAGCTTTAGAGCAAGACCGGATGAATTTGAAGTCTGCGATGCTCTTGACGCCTCCAGCTTCCGCCGTCAGGCCCGAGGCCCGCGCATGATTTCAAGGGCCCTGGAACATCATTTGTCACGTCCGCATATAGGAAGCGGAGCACGCAAACCAGAGGTATGAGCACAAATTCCGTCGATTTGACGCAGGCCCCACATCGCCTGACGTTAGAAACTGTTGAATCTCTGCGCGCCAAAAGTTATATCGAAAACTCAAGATACTATCGCGACTTGTCGGAGCGTCGGGAAAAATATGGCAGAAGCCATGACGGACATTGAAGTGAAACTGCGCCATTACGGCCTGCGGCCCACGCGGCAGCGGGTTGCCTTGGGGGATCTTCTGTTCGCCAAGGGCGACCGCCACCTGACGGTCGAGGAACTGCATGACGAGGCTGTTGTCGCCGGCGTGCCGGTGTCGCTGGCAACCGTGTATAACACCCTGCACCAGTTCACCGAGGCCGGCCTGATCCGTGTTCTCGCCGTCGAAGGCGCCAAGACCTATTTCGACACCAACACGTCGGATCATCATCACTTCTTTGTCGAAGGGCGCAATGAAGTGCTCGACGTTCCGGTCAACAATCTCGAGATCGGCAATATCCCCGAGCCGCCGGAAGGCATGGAAATCGCCCACGTGGACGTGATCATCCGCCTGCGCGAGAAGCGTTCCTAGGACTTCCTCCTCTTTTTCCCGATGGTCTTCATCGCCTCTTCCGGAGGACGGCCGGGACGTGGCCGGTAGCGCGGCAGGGTCCAGCCGTAATGGATGGCGCCCCCGCGCAGCGCAAAAGCGATCACAACGCCGAAGGTTGCGCTGACGATCAGCGGCTGTCCCGTCGCATGCACGGCCATGAAGGCGCCCGATCCGGCCAATGCTGCCGAAATGTAGATTTCCGGTCTCAGCAGAACGGAGGGCTCGTTGGCGAGGATATCCCGCAAAATCCCGCCGAGCGTGGCCGTCATGATCCCGGTGACGATGGCTATGATCGGCGAGCCTGTGGCAGCCATGCCCTTGGCGGCACCGATCACGCAATAGGCGGCAAGCCCGATCGCATCCAGCCAGATCAGCAGCCGGTACCGCCATTCGACCCGGTGCGCGGTGAAATAGACGAGGGCGCCGGTGATGACGCAGATGAGGATATAGCCGGGGTCGATCACCCAGAAGACCGGCCGGCCGAGAATGATGTCGCGCACTGTTCCGCCGCCCATGCCCGTCACCGCGGCAAAGAACATGAAGCCGATGAGATCAAGCTCCTTGCGGGAGGCGGCAAGCGCCCCCGTGGCGGCAAACACGGCAACGCCTGCATAGTCGAGGATCATCAGCAGGTACATTTCATTCTCCAGCGTCGCGCAAGTGCTCGTCCTTAAGGATAGCCGCTGTCGCCCGCGCCCGTCATCCGTGGCCGGGCACGATGAACAGATGAATTTGAACCAAGACGAATTGCCGATGGTGGGAAAGTTGAAGAAGCGACTGGTCACGATAGTTCAAGCGATCGCCCTGTCGGTCACGCTCCTTGTCATGCCGACCGTGGCCGCCGCCCAGCAGGAACTGGTCAGCGACCCGGAGATCTTCGAGAAGAACCACTTCAACGAAACCTGCAAGACTGTTGCGTACGGGCCGGATTTCATCCGCCGCTTCGACATCAACAACGATGGGCTGATCGACGCGGTCATCAATCACGGCGAACTGACCTGCGACGGCGTGCGCGGGCCGAAATGCAGCGCCGACGGCTGCCCGAACAATTTCTACGTTCAGGTGAAGGAGGGCGGCTACATCATGATCGCCACCGCCCAGGTCTACGGCTACGATTTCGTCCAGTATTTCGGCAACATGGTCTTCATGTTCAAAATGCATCCGCGTTTCTGCGAGCGTACCGATGCCGAGCCCTGCGAGATGCGCGTGCGCGCCCGTGGCGTGCGCTTCGTCACCATCTCGAAGAAATGACAATCGCCTAGAAACTGTCTATCCGCCCTGCGATCCGGTAGCCGATCAGCGCCATCCATTCCCTGACGGCGGTCGCCGTCAGCTGGGCATTGAGCGCCGGCTGGGTGAAGTCGAGGCCCAAGGTAATCTTGCCGCTGGTGCGGAAATCTACCGGCCAGGGCGTGACGGCTATTCCCGCCTTTTTGAACAGCGCGAGCGAGCGCGGCATGTGGAAGGCCGAAGTGATCAGCACGCAGTCCTTGAGGCCGCCCGCCTCCAGCAATTGGGCGGTGTTGACCGTATTCTCGTAGGTCGTGCGCGATGTATTGTCCTTGACCATGCGATCGGCAGGCACGCCGAAGGCGGTGAAGAAGCGCTCCGAGGCTTGCGCCTCGCCCTCGTAGACGCCACTGAACGAGCCGTCGCCGCCGGAAATCAGAATGCGGGATTGCGGGTATTTGAGTGCCAGCCTCAATGCTTCGACAAACCGGTCGGCGGCCTGGTTGAACTCGATGCCGCCGCGGGCGCTCGTTACCTCGCTCTCGAAGACGCCGCCGAGCACGATCATGCAGGAAAGCGAACCCGGATCGGCCGGCCTTGCGGTGCGGTCCTCCAGGTTCTGCAGGGCAAGCGAGCCCGCGGTCGTGTAGAGCGTCGCGAACAGCACCAGCGTGGAGATGAGCGCGGACAGGCCGCCGAGCCTCCTTAAGCCTGCAAGGCCGAGAAGCGCCGCAAGCGCGACGAACAGGAACGCGATGGAAAGCGGCTGGGCGACCAGCCAGATCAGCTTGGAAATGAGGAACATGAACTGCCGCGCGATTGATTCTTGCCGGCAAGCTTACAGGGCCCGGCGTCGGGCGGGAACGATCGGCTGTTGAAAATGCAGTTGGAGGGAACGCGGCAGAAGCGCCGTGGCGAAGGCCAGCATAAGCGTGGCGACCGACACGACCCAAAGCGCGTGGCTGCCGGCATAATGAGTGAGAAAGGCGCCGGTGACGGCGCCGCCCGCCATGCCCGTCCAGGGTATGCATTGGATCAGCCAGCCGCGGGGATTGCGGTCGCCGACAAGCCAGCGGCCGATGCCGCGGCCGAAGCGCGACAGGGCGCCGGTCACGTAGGTAAGCCCGATCGGCAGGCCCTCGATATGTTCGACCGTGGCGTTGATCATGCCCATGGACAGCACGACGAGGTAGAATTGCAGCCTGTTCCATTCCGGGGGGACGGCCGACGCGCCGGCAAGCAGGATCGCGACGGCAGACAGCACGACGAAGGCTCGCCGTGCCGACAGCGTATGGGCAAGCACGATGCCGAGCGCGTTTCCGAGTATGAAGACCCAGAGCGCGAAGAACAGGATGAGCGCATGGCCATAGTCGCCATCCGCGAATGAGAGGGCGGCACGGGTCGTGTTGCCGGTCATGAAGGAGACGAAGTCGCCGGAGAGCAGCAGGCCGACCGCATCGGTCATGCCGGCGACGAAGGAAATGCCAGCCACCAGGGCCAGCCCGGTCGCGGTCCGTCGTCTGTGAATGATATGCCGACGTCTCTGCCGTGTCATGAAGCCCTCGCACTAGCCATGCTGCCGAGGATTTTGCCGCCGGCATTGATCCATGACAATGCATGCCGTCGAAAAGCCGTCTGGCAGAAACTAACGGTTTTCCAGGTGGCTGATCATGCCGCGGGCCGCCGCCCGGCCGGTCGCGAAACAGGCGGTGAGCAGGTAACCACCGGTCGGTGCCTCCCAGTCGAGCATTTCTCCGGCGGCGAAAAGGCCGGGCCTTGCCGCCAGCATGTAGCGCTCGTCGATCGCATCCCAGGCAATGCCGCCCGCCGACGAGATCGCCTCGGCGATCGGGCGGGGGCGGACAAGTGGGATGGGCAGGGCTTTGATCAGTCGTGCCAGAGCATCTGGCGCCATGCGGTTTGCATCGGGTTGAAGCTCGCGAACGAGTGCTGCCTTGACGCCGTCTAGCCCCGCACCCTTGCGCAGCCGGTTGGAAAAGCTCGCCTTGGCGTCCTGCCGCGCGAGATCCCGGACAAGCCGCTCGATGCTGCGGCCCGGCATCAGGTCGACGATCAGCGCCGCATTGCCATCGCGGGTAAGCCGGTCCCGTAACGCCGCCGAATGGGCATAGACGAGGCTGCCCTCGATCCCGTGTTTCGAGACGACGAACTCGCCCTGAAACGTGCCGGCATCGGATGTCGTCGCGACCGACTTCAGCGGCGCGCCGGCAAAACGCTCGACGAAGACATCGCTCCAGGCAACGTCGAAGCCGCAATTGGCCGGCTGCAGGTCGTGAACCGCGATATCGTGCTCCTGCAGCCACGGCACCCAGGCGGCATCCGAACCGAGCCGCGGCCAGCTTGCGCCACCGAGTGCGAGAAGCGTCGCATCCGGCCGGACGGTGAGTGGGCCTTCCGGCGTTTCGAAGCGATAACCGTCGCCATTCCAGCCGGTCCAGCGATGCCTTGTCTTCAGTTGCACCCCTTGCGCTTCCAGCCGTCTCAGCCAGGCGCGCAGCAGCGGCGAGGCCTTCATGGCGGTCGGGAAGACGCGGCCGGACGTGCCGATGAAGGTTTCCGTGCCGAGCCCTGCCGCCCAGGCGCGGACATCGTCCGGCGTGAAAGCCTCGAGCGCCGCATGCAGCCGCGGAGAAGACCTGCCGAAGCGTGCGGAGAAGCGCGAAAAATCTTCCGAATGGGTGATGTTCAGCCCGGATTTCCCGGCGAGCAGGAATTTTCGCGCCAATGTCGGCATGGCGTCGTAGACGGTGACGGCATGACCCGCCGCGGGAAGCACCTCCGCCGCCATCAGGCCCGCCGGCCCGCCGCCGATGATTGCAATTGTTTTCGTCATTGTCTGCTGCTTATAGGCTGGGCTGGGTGCCGGTGGGAAGCGGCCCGCGCGTGCGCCGCATTTCCACGAAGATATGCCCGAACAATGCCGCGAGCACGATAGGTCCGCCGACCAGCGTCGCCTGCGAGGGGATTTCGCCAAGGAAGATCCAGACCCAGAGCGGCGTGAGCGGCACTTCCAGCAAGATGATCAGGCTGGCATCCGCTGCCGGAATGCTCTTGGCGCCGAATGTATAGAGGATCAGGCCGAGCGCGTTCTGGGTGATGCCGAACAGCAGGATCATCCCGAGATCATGGGTGGTCGCCATGCCGGGGCTGGCAAACCAGAAGGTCGACAGCGAGCACAGATAGGCCGACAGCGCCATGGCCGGCAGCATCGGCACGCCGCGGTGTCGGCGCATGACGACGGCCATCGCGGCGGCGCTCAAGGTCATGATCGCCGCCAACCCCTTGCCGAGCAGCGAGCCGCCGCCCTGGCTGTCCATCAGCATCACCGCGACCCCGCCGAAGGCGACCGTGCTGGCGATCAGGGTCGAGCGGTTGGGTCTTTCGCCGATGAAGACGAGAGCGATGCCCGCTGTGACGAAGGGCACCGTCGCATAGATCACCATCGCGTCGGCGACCGACGTGTAATAGATCGAACCGAGGCCGGAGATCATCGCCGCCGACGAGAAGAACGTCGCCATCAGCGTCGGCCCGCGTATGGATTTGAGGATTTTCCAGCCGCGCGGAATACCTTCGAGATAGAAGAAGAACAGGAAGATCGCCGTGCCGGAGATCAGCCCGCGCAGGAAGAGGATCGTCGGAAGATCGGCCGAGATTGCCCGCATGAAAAGGCCCGACAGGGACCAGGCCAGCGCCGACAGCGCAACATAGATCACACCCAGGCGATACTGGCTGTCTTCGGTGGACATGGTTGCGGCCTCGAACGAGAGAAGCCGGGACGTTAATCCCGGCTTTGAGTCGTCACAAGTGGCGCTTGCGGATTCCGATGCCGCAAAAGCGGCGTCGTTGAAAAGGTGGTGTCAGGCCTTGCCGTAACCGCCGGCCGTCGGGGTGACGACGGTCACCGCTTCGCCCGCCTCGATCAGCGTCTGCGCACAGCCGGCGAGTTCTTCCGTGCTGCCGTTGAGACGGCGCACGGTGGTGCGGCCGAGTTCGCCTTTTCCGCCGCCGTCGAGCCCGTGCGGGCGGATCGTCCGGTGCGAGGAGAGGATGGCACAATCCATCTTTTCGAGGAAGCGGATCGTTCGCTTCGTACCGTCGCCGGCCGAAAACGCGCCCTTGCCGCCGGAATCTTCGCGGATGTGGAAATCCTCCAGCAGCACCGGATAGCGGGTTTCCAGGATTTCCGGATCGGTGAGGCGCGAGTTCGTCATGTGGACATGCACCGCATCCGTGCCGGCAAAACCGGTACCGTCGTTGAATTGGCCGGCCGGCGAGCCGGAGCATAGCGTCTCGTAATACTGGTAGGTCGCGTTGCCGAAGGTGAGATTGTTCATCGTGCCCTGGCTTGCGGCAATCGCGCCGAGTGCGCCGAACAGGGCGTTGGTAACGTGCTGCGAGGTCTCGACATTGCCGGCAACGACCGCCGCCGGATATTGCGGCTTCAGCATCGAGCCTTCCGGCACGATGATCCTGATCGGCTTCAGGCAGCCGGCATTCATCGGAATCGAGCTTTCGACCATGACGCGGAAGACATAAAGCACGGCGGCGCGGGTGACCGGCTCGGGAGCGTTGAAATTATTCTTTTTCTGCTCGCTGGTGCCGGTGAAATCGACGGTTGCCTCGCGCTTGGACTTGTCGACGGTGATCTTGACCTTGATCGTGCTGCCCTGGTCGGTCGTATAGGCAAACTCTGCGTCGCCCAGCTTTTCCAGGACGCGGCGAACGCTTTCCTCCGCATTGTCCTGCACATGGCCCATATAGGCCTGCACGACATCGAGCCCGAACTGCGCGATCATCTTGCGCATCTCGTGCACGCCCTTTTCGTTGGCGGCGATCTGGGCGCGAAGATCGGCGACGTTCTGGGCGACGTTGCGGGCAGGGTAGGGATGGTCGGAGAGAAGGTGGGTGATGCCGGCCTCGTCGAACCTTCCGCGATCGACGAGCAGCACGTTGTCGAACAACACGCCTTCCTCGTCGACGGTGGTCGCGAGCGGCGTCATCGAGCCCGGCGCTGTGCCGCCGACATCCGCATGGTGGCCGCGCGAGGCGACGTAGAAGAGAATGCTCTTGCCTGCATCATCGAAGACCGGGGTGACGACCGTGATATCCGGCAGGTGGGTGCCGCCATTATAGGGGGCGTTGAGCGCAAAGACGTCGCCGGGGCGGATCTTTCCCTGGTTCTGGGCGATCACGCTTTCGACCGAGCGGTCCATCGAGCCGAGATGCACCGGCATATGCGGGGCATTGGCCACAAGCGCGCCGTTCTCGTCGAACACGGCGCAGGAGAAATCGAGCCGTTCCTTGATGTTGACCGAGGAGGCGGTGTTCTGCAGCGTCACGCCCATCTGCTCGGCGATCGACATGAACAGGTTGTTGAATACTTCGAGCAGAACCGGATCGGCCTGCGTGCCGACGGCATTGGCGCGGGAAAGCTCGGAGACGCGCTTCAGCACGACATGGTTCAGCCTGGTGATCTCGAAAGCCCAGCCGTCTTCGACGATGATCGTCTGGTGCGGTTCGACGATCAGGCAGGGGCCGTTGGCGCGGGCGCCCGGCGCGATCTCCGCGCGGCGATAGATCGGCGCTTCGCGCCATGCACCGCCGGAGAAGAATTTCGAACTCTCGGTGGATTTCGGCGCGGCGGCATCGAGCGCAAATTCGGGCTCCGAGGAATCCGCCCCACCGCCGATCGCCTCGACCTCATAGGCTTCGAAAATGATCTCGCGGTTTTCGAAGATGAAGCCGAACTGCTTTTTGTGCGCCGTCTCGAAGGCGCCGGTCATCTCGGCGGCATCGGTCACGGTTACGGATAAAGTCGTATCCGTGCCCTGATAGCGTAGATGGGCCCGGTGCAACACCTCGGTATCCGCTTTGGCGACGCCCTGGCTCGCCATCTCGTCGAGCACGCTTGCCGTCAGCTCGTCTCGCACGGGGCCGAGTGAGGCTAGGGCGGTTTTCAGCCCTTCCGACACCGTGCGCTGGCGGGTGGCGCGGATGTCGGCGAGCCCCATGCCATAGGCGGAGAGAATGCCGGAAAAGGGGTGGATCAGCACCGTCGAGATACCGAGCGCATCGGCGGTGAGGCAGGCATGCTGGCCGCCGGCCCCACCGAAGCAGGTCAGCGCATAATGGGTGACGTCATAGCCGCGCTGGACGCTGATCTTCTTCACCGCATTGGCCATGTTCTCCACCGCGATGGCGAGAAAACCGTCTGCCACCTGTTCCGGCGTGCGGCCGTCGCCGACCACTTTCGCCATCTCCTCGAAGGCCGCGCGCACGGCATCCGCATCGAGCGGCTGGTCGCGGTTCGGACCAAAGATCTTCGGGAAGAGATCGGGTGACAGCTTGCCGAGCATGACATTGGCATCGGTGACCGTCAGAGGCCCGCCGCGGCGATAGGCCTTGGGGCCGGGATTGGCGCCGGCGGAATCGGGGCCGACGCGAAAACGGCCGTTTTCGAAATGCAGGATAGAGCCGCCGCCGGCGGCGACCGTGTGGATCGACATCATCGGCGCGCGCATGCGCACGCCGGCCACTTCCGTCTCGAAGGAGCGTTCCAGCTCGCCGTCATAGTGGGAAACGTCGGTGGAGGTGCCGCCCATGTCGAAGCCGACCATCCGGTCGAAACCGGCCAGTCGCGAGGTTTCCACCGCACCGACCACGCCGCCGGCCGGGCCGGACAGGATCGCGTCCTTGCCCTGGAACAGCCGGGCCGCCGTAAGCCCGCCCGAGGACTGCATGAACATCAGCTGCGGGCCGTCATCGCCGGCATCGTTCGCGTCGGCACCGAGTTCGCCCGCCACCTGCTCGACATAGCGGCGCAGGATCGGCGACAGATAGGCGTCGACGACGGTGGTGTCGCCGCGGCCGACCAGCTTGATCAGCGGTGAAACCTCGTGGCTGACGGAAATTTGAGTGAAGCCGATCTCGCGGGCGATTTCGGCAACCAGCTTTTCGTGAGCCGGGTAACGATAGGCATGCATGAAGACGATGGCGATGGCGCGGATGCCGGCGTCGAACTCGGCCTGTAGATCCGCGCGGACCGTCGTTTCATTCGGTACCGCTTCGACCTCGCCATCGGCGCGGACGCGCTCGTCCACGTCGACCACGGCGCTGTAAAGCAGTTCCGGCTTGATGATCTTCTTGGCAAAAATGTCGGCGCGGGCCTGATAGCCGATCGCCAGCGCGTCACGGAAGCCGCGGGTGGTGACGAGCAGCGTCTTCTCACCTTTGCGCTCCAGAAGCGCATTGGTGGCGACTGTCGTGCCCATCTTCACCGCACCGATCAGGCCGGAAGGGATGGATTCGCCCACTGCAACGCCCAAAAGCTCGCGGATGCCCTGCACGGCGGCGTCGCTATAGGCTTCCGGGTTCTCGGAAAGGACCTTGTGGGCAACCAGCGTGCCATCCGGCTTTCGGCCGACGATATCGGTGAACGTGCCGCCGCGATCGATCCAGAAATCCCACTTGCCGCCAATCGCCCCGGTTGCATTTCCCGCCATGTCAGTCCCCTCGGAAAGCTCGATATCGCCCAACGAAAACAGTTCGTCGATAAAACGTCAATGATTGATTGACAGGAAAATGCCTATTGCTGCATCATGCCTTCATAACGGGCAAAGTGGCCGACAGAGCCTCGTCCGCAACGGCAACCGAGGGGAAGCCACATGAGCGATTTCCGCATTTTCGAGCGGAGGGCAACCCATGTCCGCCGCTGATCCACGCCACAGCATTTTTCCCGACTGGCTCCGCAAGGGGCTCGACGGGTTGTATCTCATCTCCGGCTGGCTGGCCGGGGGCTTCCTCATCGCGATCTTCGTCATCATGCTGGCGCTGTCGGCCGGCAGGCCGCTCGGTATCGACGTTCCGGCCGGCGATGATTTCGCGTCCTGGTGCATGGCGGCTTCGGCCTTTCTGGGCTTGGCCCACACCTTCCGCTCCGGCGAGATGATCCGTGTCGGCCTGCTGATCGAGCGCTTCACCGGGCGCACCCGTCAGAGCTTCGAGGTCGTCGCTCTGTTCATTGGCACGGTCGCAGCGGTCTATTTCGCCTGGTACGCCTTCGACATGAACCGCACGTCCTGGCAGTTCAACGATCTGGCCCAGGGCGTCGTCGCCATGCCGCTATGGATCCCGCAGATCGGCTTTTCCGGCGGCCTCATCATTCTGGCTGTCGCCATGGTCGACGAGCTCGTCCATGTGATCTTCGGCGGCATGCCGCGTTACGAGAAGCCGGCGCCGGAAACGGCGGAAGAGGTGATCGAACGCGCCATCCAGAGCGGGGCCTGATCCATGGGAACGATCGAACTCGTCGAAATCTCGGGCATCATTCTCGTTGCTCTTCTCGCATTGCTTGCCGCCGGCGTCTGGATCGGCATTTCGCTGCTGATCTGCGGCTTCATCGCCATGCTGTTCATGCCGGGCATCCCGATCGGCGCCGTGCTCGCCACCAATTCCTGGAGCAACGGCGCCTCATGGTCGCTCGCGGCCCTGCCGCTCTTCGTCTGGATGGGCGAGATCCTGTTCAGGACCAAACTGTCGGAAGAGATGTTCCGCGGCTTGGCGCCCTGGCTCGGCTGGCTTCCGGGCCGGCTGATGCATGTCAACGTTCTGGGCTGCGGCCTGTTCGGTTCGATCTCCGGCTCGTCGGCGGCCACGACGGCGATGATCGCCAAGATCGCCCTGCCGGAACTGAAGAAGCGCGGTTATGACGAAATGGTCAGCCTCGGTTCGCTCGCCGGTGCCGGCACGCTCGGCATCCTCATCCCGCCGTCGATCACCATGGTCGTTTATGCGGTGGCGGCCAACGTCTCGATCATCCAGATCTTCCTCGCCGGCTTCCTGCCGAGCCTGATCGTGATGGTTCTCTATTGCGGCTATATCGCCGTCTGGTCGCTCCTGAACCCCGACAAGACCCCGCCGGCGCCGCCGAAGATGAGCTTCAAGGAAAAGCTGAAGGAATCGGCCAACCTCATCCCGGTGACGCTACTGATCATCCTCGTCTTCGCGACGCTGCTGCTCGGCTGGGCGACGGCGACGGAATGCGCCGCCTGGGGCGTGCTCGGCTCGCTCGGCATTGCCGCCTGGTCGCGCTCGCTCACCTGGAAGTCCTTCTGGGACAGCGTCATGGGCGCAACGCGGCTCACCTGCATGATCATGCTGATCCTGACCGGCGCCGGCTTCATGTCGATCGCCATGGGCTATACCGGCATCCCGAACGCGCTCGCCGCCTGGGTCGACAGCTTCAACCTCAGCCCCTTCGCGCTGATCGCAGTCCTCACCGTCATGTATATCCTGCTCGGCGCCGCCCTCGACGGCCTGTCGATGATCGTGTTGACGACCGTCGTCGTGCTGCCGATGATCCAGCAGGCGGGTTTCGACCTCGTCTGGTTCGGCATCTTCCTCGTGCTGATCGTCGAGATGGCCGAGGTCTCGCCGCCGGTCGGCTTCAACCTCTTCGTGCTGCAGACGATGAGCGGACGCGACAGCCTGACGGTGGCGAAAGCGTCTCTGCCTTTCTTCTTCCTGCTTGTGGCGACAGTCGCCATCATCACGGTCTTCCCGGATATCGTGATGGTACTGCCGAGAATGGCGTTTCCGGGATAACAAAGAGGGAACTGAAACCAATGAACTTAAACGCGAAAATTGCCCGTCTCGGCCTCGCCGCGGCAACGCTCCTGGCAACGACGGCTCCGTCCTTTGCCGCCAACTGGGTCCTGCCGTCCGCCTATCCGCCGGCGAATTACCACGTCGAAAACCTCAACCAGTTCGCCAAGGACGTCGATGCGGCGACCAAGGGCGAGCTGAAGATCACGGTTCACCCCAACGCATCGCTGTTCAAGGCGCCCGACATCAAGCGCGCGGTGCAGACCGGCCAGGCGCAGGCCGGCGAAGTGCTCTTGTCGCTGCACGAGAACGAGAACCCGATCTTCGGCCTCGATGTCGTTCCCTTCCTCGCCACCAGCTTCGACCAGTCGAAAAAGCTCTGGGAAGCCTCCAAGCCCGCCATCGAGCAGGCTCTCGACAAACAGGGCCTGAAGCTCCTCTATACGACCCCGTGGCCGCCGCAGGGCATTTTCACCAAGAAGGACGTGAACAGCGTCGCCGACCTGAAGGGCCTCAAGTGGCGCGCCTATAACGTCGGCACGTCGCGCATCGCCGAACTGGTCGGCGCCCAGCCGGTCACCGTCCAGGCGGCCGAGCTGCCGCAGGCGCTCGCAACCGGCGTCGTCGACGGCCTGATGACGTCGTCGGCAACCGGAGTCGATTCCAAGATCTGGGAATCGCTCACCCACTATTACGACACCCAGGCCTGGATCCCGAAGAACGTCATCTTCGTCAACAAGGCGGCCTTCGAGGCGCTTGACGAAGCCACGCAGAAGGCCGTGACCGACGCCGCAGCCGCAGCCGAAACCCGCGGCTGGGCACTCGGTGCCGAAAAGACCGCCGCCTACATGGAGACGCTGAAGAAGAACGGCATGCAGGTTCTGGAGCCGAGTGCCGAGCTGAAGAGCGGCCTGTCAGAAGTCGGCGCCAAGCTGACCGAAGACTGGTCCAAGAAGGCTGGTGCCGAAGGCCAGGCCATTCTCGACGCCTACAAGAAGTGATCGAATGGCGCCGCGGGACCATGCCGCGGCGCGTCTCTTTTACGGGAGGGAGCATGTCACAAGAGAAAGAAGCGCCGGCGAAAGACAGTCTCGGCCCGATCGTGTCGTCTGAACATCTGGCCAGCGGCGCACTGCCGGCGCTCTCCGAGATTGAATTCGGCCTCGTCATGCTCAACCATGCCTTCAGCCGCTGGATGGTCCGATGCATGGCCGCGGCCGGCGTGCCGGACCTATCACCGGTGGACATCCTCGTGCTGCACAACATCAACAGCCGTAACAAGCCGAAGACATTGGCCGACATCGCCCTCGTGCTCAACATCGAGGATACCCATGTCGTGACCTATGCTCTGAAGAAGCTGGAGCGGTTGAAGCTGATCAAGTCCGGCCGCCGCGGCAAGGAAAAGCTGGTCATGGTGACGGAAGCCGGTGCCGACGCCTGCGCCCGCTACAAGTCGACGCGCGAAAGCCTTCTGGTGAGGTCGGTGCTCTCTACCGAAGTGTCGACCGACAGCCTCTCGCAGGTGGCGGCAAGGCTCAGAGCACTGTCCGGCCACTACGACCAGGCTGCGCGCGCCGCGGCATCGCTCTAGGCGGGGCTTCACGGATCGGCATCGCCGCGATAGAGCGTTATGGCTAAATGCCTCACACGAAGAATGCGCCCGGAGATACGATGACAGACCTGCAGGCAATCGTCGACGAGATCCACGGCAAGCTGCAGAGCCGATTGGGTGAAGGCAAGGTCGCGGATTACATCCCTCAGCTCGCCCATGTCGATCCGAAGCGCTTCGGCATGGCGGTCGTGACTGTCGACGGGCAGGTGCACAAGGCCGGCGACTGCGACGAGCCCTTTTCCATCCAGAGCATTTCCAAGGTCTTCACCCTGACGCTGGCGCTCGGCAAGCATGGCGAGACGACCTGGAATCGCGTCGGGAAGGAACCGTCCGGCTCGGCCTTCAACTCCATCGTCCAGCTGGAACACGAGGAAGGCAAGCCGCGCAATCCCTTCATCAATGCCGGGGCGATTGCCGTCAGCGATCTGGTGCTCGCCGGTCATACGCCGGCCGAGGCGATCGGTGAGATCGTCCGCTTCGTCCGCTATCTCGCCGAGGACGAGACGATCGCGATCGATCCCGCCGTGGCAAAATCGGAAGAGGCGACGGGATACCGCAACTTCGCGCTCGCCAATTTCATGCGCTCCTTCGGCAAGCTCTCTCATCCGGTCGAACATGTACTCGGCGTCTATTTCCACCATTGCGCCATTGCGATGACCTGCAGCCAGCTTGCGCGGTCGGGTCTCTTCCTGGCGGCGAACGGCCGCAATCCAATGACCGGTCATACGGTAGTCTCCAGCCAGCGGGCACGGCGCATTAACGCGCTGATGCTGACCTGCGGCCATTATGACGGCTCGGGGGACTTTGCCTACCGCGTCGGCCTGCCGGGCAAGAGCGGCGTCGGCGGCGGCATCCTTGCCGTGGCGCCGGGCAAGGCATCGATCGCCGTCTGGTCGCCCGGCCTCAATCACAACGGCAATTCGCTGATCGGCTCCCTGGCGCTGGAAATGTTCGCCGACATGACGGGATGGTCGGTGTTCGGGCATTGAATGGATGGCGTGCGCTGCTCTCTTTGGGGAAACAGAACTGAAGACCCCTCCCAACCCTCCCCACAAGGGGGAGGGCTTAACCCAGCCGCCCCGCCGAGTTGCAATTGGAGGTGAGAAGCTGCGGCAAATCCTCTCCCCCCTTGTGGGGGAGATGGCCGGCAGGCCAGAGGGGGTATTTCCTGGTACGACAGCCTTACCCAATGATGAAAGCTCTTAAAGCAAAAAAGCCCGGCCTCCATATGGAGAGCCGGGCTTTTCCGTCTTGGGAGGACGGGTTCTTAGTCTTCGCTGGCCGCCATCTGCGTCAGCACGTCACCGCGGCCGCGCAGGCGAAGCACGAGCGGCAGGATCAGCGCGATTGCTGCGACGAGCAGCAGGCCTGCTGCGATCGGCGAGGTGAACAGCACCGTCACGTCGCCCTGGCTGATCGACAGCGCGCGGCGCAGCTGCTGTTCCGCCAGTGGACCAAGGATCAGGCCGACGATCACAGGCGCGATCGGATAGTCGAACACGCGCATGACATAGGCGATCAGGCCGAACAGCAGCAGCATGCCGAGTTCGAAGACCGACGGGTTGGCGCCGATCGTGCCGAGCGTCGCAAACACCAGGATGCCGGCATAGAGCCACGGCTTCGGGATGGCGAGCAGCTTCACCCAGAGGCCGACGAGCGGCAGGTTGAGCACCAGCAGCATCAGGTTGGCGATCAGCAGCGAGGCGATGAGGCCCCAGACGAGCTGCGGATTGGTCGCAAACAGAAGCGGACCGGGCTGCAGGCCGTATTGCTGGAAGCCGGCGAGCATGATCGCGGCGGTGGCAGAGGTCGGCAGGCCGAGCGTCAGCAGCGGCACAAGCGTGCCGGCAGCGGACGCGTTGTTGGCGGCTTCCGGTCCGGCGACGCCTTCGATCGCACCATTGCCGAACTCTTCCGGATGCTTCGTCAGCTTCTTCTCCGTCGCATAGGACAGGAAGGTGCCGATTTCCGCACCGCCGGCCGGCATGGCGCCGATCGGGAAGCCGATCACGGTGCCGCGCAGCCAAGCCTTCCACGAGCGTCCCCAGTCCTGCGCCGTCATCCAGACCGAGCCCTTTATGGCTTCGATCCGATCGGGCGCCTGGGCGCCCTGGGCGGCGATGAACAGGGTTTCGCCGATCGCGAACATGGCAACGGCCATGGTCGTCACCTCGATGCCGTCGAGCAGGTCCGGAACGCCGAAGGAGAGGCGGTTCTGGCCGGTCAGCTGGTCGATGCCGACGAGCGACAGCGATAGGCCGATGAACAGCGAGGTGAGACCGCGCAGCGTCGAATTGCCGAAAGCGGACGAGACGGTGACGAAGGCGAGCACCATCAGCGCGAAATATTCGCGCGGGCCGAACACCAGCGCCAGCTTGACGATATAGGGCGCGATGAAGGCGAGCGCGAGCGTCGCGATCAGGCCGGCGACGAACGAGCCGATCGCGGCCGTCGCAAGTGCGGGACCGCCGCGGCCGGCGCGGGCCATCTTGTTGCCCTCGAGCGCGGTGACGATCGAGGCGCTTTCGCCGGGCGTGTTGAGAAGGATCGACGTCGTCGAGCCGCCATACATGCCGCCGTAATAGATGCCGGCGAACATGATTAGCGAGCCGGTGGCGTCGAGCTGGTAGGTGACCGGCAGCAGCAGCGCGACGGTAGTCGCCGGACCGATGCCGGGCAGGACGCCGACCATGGTGCCGAGCGTGACGCCAATCAGCGCGTAAAGCAGGTTCATCGGCTCTGCGGCCGAAACCAGGCCCTGGAGGAGAAATTCGAATGTGCTCATGGTGTTACTCCCCTGTTCCCGTCAAAGGAACAGGTTTTCAATCGGGCCGGCGGGAAGCGAGAGCTGCAAGACGATCGCAAAGAGCCACCAGATGGCAAAACAGATGACGATTCCAACCGGGATGCTGAACCACAGCTTGCGGGCGCCGAAGCCCCGGGCCGCGAGAGCGAACATAAGGCCGGTTGCAATGGAGAAGCCGGCGTAGCGGATCAGGATCATCTGGGCGAGAAGACCGGCGACGACCCAGAGAACCGGGCTGACTTCCTGGCGCTCGCGTGCGGGAAAATCCCGGCGGAAGGCGGCGAACACGGTCCAGATGGCAAGGCCGATGAGGCCGAAGGCGATCCAGTAGGGCACCGAAGCCGGTCCGACCGGCGAGTAGCCGGTGACGCTCGTCAGGCGGGAAACGTCGACGAAGATGACGCCGGCAACGGCGACGAGAACGACAGCAATGACAAGCGCCGCCCAATCGGGGCGGCGCTCATTGCTGGCTTTGTTGGTATCAAGGCTCATTTAACCAGTCCGATTTCTTTCAGGATCGTCTCGGTGGAGGCGATGTCCTTGGCGAGCTGTTCGTCGAAGGCAGCACCCGAGAGATAGGTGTCCATCCAGCCCTTGGTCTTCAGGTTTTCCTGCCAGCCTTCGGACTTGGCGAGCTTTTCGATATCGGCGGCGATAGCCTGCTTCTGCTCGTCGGTGATGCCGGGGGCGGCTGCAACCATGCGCCAGTTCTGGAGAACGACGTCGAGGCCGGATTCCTTCAGGGTCGGGGCGTCGATGCCTTCGACCTTTTCCGCCGACGAGATCGCCAGGATGCGCAGCGAGCCGGCCTTGATCTGGCTTTCGAACTCACCGTAGGACGAAATGCCTGCGGTCACCTGGCTGCCCAGGATGGCGGCCAGTGCTTCGCCGCCGCCGGAGAAGGCGATGTAGTTGATCTTGGTCGGGTCGACGCCGGCTGCCTTGGCGATGAGGCCAGCGCCGATATGGTCGGTGCCGCCGGCCGAGCCGCCGCCCCAGGAAACCGAACCCGGATCAGCCTTGAGCTTGGCGACGAGATCGCCGATCGACTGGATGTCCGACGAGGAGGGAACGACGACGACTTCGTATTCGCCGGTGAGGCGCGCGATCGGGGTGACGTCCTTGAGGGTAACGGGCGACTTGTTGGTGAGGATCGCGCCGACCATGACGTAACCGCCGACGAGGAGCGCGTTCGCATTGCCCTTCTGCTGGCTGGCGAACTGGGCGATGCCGATCGTGCCGCCGGCGCCCGGTACGTTCATCACCTGCACGCGGTTGGAGATCTTCTCCTTCTGCATGACGGTCTGCATCGTGCGTGCGGTCTGGTCCCAGCCGCCGCCCGGTGCTGCCGGGGCGATGATCGAATAGTCGGCCGCAGCCGCCGGAAGGGCGATTGCACCCGCGAGGAAGGAAGCGAGCAGGAAATGTTTCAAGGGTATATCCTCCGTTGACGTCCTTTGGACAAAGTGTTGTGCGCAACGAAAGGATTTATGGCAGGCGCACTACGCCCGCAGACCTCCTCCCGTTTCAGTCGAACCCGCCTCCGAACGGGTCTCGAATGGTTCTAAGCCAGCATATCAAGCTGACATCTACCTGACATTTCCCCTGCTCTTGCTGTTTGGCAAGGGTGTTTGCCACGAAATCGCCCGAATTCCTTACTGATGGCGCAGTTCGTCATTCCACTTCGAGATCAGCCGTGCCCGCTTGACCTGGTCCAGATAGACCATCAGGCCGAGACTGACCGGCACGGGCTTCAATTGCCCGCCGAGCATTTCGCGCATCGTCGTCGCCGTATTGTTGCCGGCGACTTCCGGGCTTACGGCCGGGATCTGCAATTCGCGCGCCATGATCGTCTGGCCCTCCTTCGACATGAAGAATTCGAGATAGCGCTTGCCGAGTTCGGCATTGCCGGCCGCCTGCGGCACCAGCCCGATGCGCGACATGACGACCGTATAATCCTTAGGCAGCACGATGCCGACATTCGGGCTGCGCGAGGCCCAATCGGCGGCATAGGAGCCGACGATATTGTAGCCCAGCAGGAAGCGGCCGTCCGCGACCCGTTCGAGAATGGCGCCGCTCGTCGAATAGAGTTTGACGCCGGCAGCCCCCATCGCCCTGACCACCGACCAGATGTCGCCGAACTGTTCCTGGTCGCGCGACATGAACAGGAAGCCGACGCCGGAGCGCTCGATATCATAGGTACCGATCCGGCCATGCACTTCCTCGGCATGGCTCTGCAGGAACTCGATGAATTCCGCCCGGGTCGAAGGCGGCGGCGCGTTCTTGAAGCTCGGCTTATGATAGACGAAGACCGCGGGCTCGAATGTCAGCGCGTAGACGGTGTTGCGCCAGTTCGCCCATTCCGGCCAGCGCTCGCTCATCGGCAGGTCGCTGCGCTGGGCGTAGCCATCATTGGCGAGCTTCACCTGCAGGTCCATGGCCGAGGAGAAGGCAAAGTCGGCGGTCTTCTGTCCCGCATCCGTCTCGCGCACGATCCGGTCGTAGATCTCGCCGGTCAGCATGTCCTCGTAGGATACGGCGACATCCGGATTGGCCGCCTGGAAGCCCACGATCATGGGTTTCGCCAGCGGCTCGTCGAGCGACGAATAGACGGTCAGAACGGGGGCGTCCTTGTTGCCGGAGAGAGCCGGAAACATCAGCACTTCCGCCGCGGCCGGGCCAGGCAGGGCGATAAGACAGAGACAGAGGATATGAAGAAGGCGCATCATGGTTGCCAAGAATGCCCGAGCCGAAGGCCTGCGGCAAGCTGCCGCACTCCGTTGCCGTTCGGGCACAGGTCCGGGCGCTGATCTCGCCCGTCTTGTTTGCCGGTTTTTCCTGCTTACGTGAGAGCGGCTTTCCCGCTGCCATCAGCCAATGAGGTCAGATCCCCATGTCGCTTTCGCTCTACGACGTTTCCGTACCCGCTTTCCTGCGCGGCTTTGCCAATCTTACCGATATCCTGAAAAAGGGCGAAGCTTTCGCCGACGAAAAAGGTCTCGCGCACAAGGAGCTTCTCGAAGCCCGCCTGTTCGAGGATATGCTGCCGCTGACGGGGCAGATCCAGCGGGCGAGCGATGCTGCGAAATTCGTCCCCGTGCGCGTCGCCCAGGTGGAAAACGTGCCGATGGCCGACGAAGAGGTGACGTTCGCCGATCTCCATGCCCGCATCGACAAGACCTTCGCCTTTCTGAAATCCGTCGATCCGGTCAGCATGGAAGGCCGGGAGGACGCCGAAGTGACGGTGAAGACCCGCTCGGGCGAAACCCACTTTACCGCGACCGGCTATGTGCTGGGCTTCGCGATTCCCAACTTCTATTTCCACGTCTCGACGGCCTATGCGATCCTGCGCCACAAGGGTGTACCGATCGGCAAGATGGATTATCTCGGCAAGCCGTGACGATCGAGAAGGCGCGATCGTGACATCTGCGCCTCGCAACGATAATAATCCCCGCCAAAGCGGGGATTATTCGTGCGCATACTTCTGGTCGAGGACAATCAGGCTCTGGCCGAGGGCCTGTCCGCCATTCTGAAAGGAAGCGGCTATGTCGTCGATCTCGTCGGCGACGGCGCCTCCGCCGAGGCCGCGACCGCCGCGCAAGGCTATGACCTCGTCATCCTCGACCTCAACCTGCCGGAAATGGATGGGCTTGATGTACTCAGGGCGATGCGGGCGAGGCAGAACCGCTCGGCGGTGATGATCCTGACTGCGCGCGGCCTGCCCGAGGAGCGCGTGCGCGGCCTCGATCTTGGCGCTGACGACTACATGACAAAACCCTTCGACGTACCTGAATTCGAGGCGCGCATCCGCGTGCTTCTCCGCCGCCAGGCAGGCATGCGCAGCTCCGTCGTCAGCCATGGCGGCGTCACCTTCGATCTCACCTCGCGCAGCTTTTCCTGTAACGGCACGCCGCTCGATATTCCGGCGCGCGAGGTGGCGCTGCTGGAACTGCTGTTCCTGCGCATGGGCAAGGTCGTGTCCAAGGACGCAATCGTCGCCTCCCTGACGGGCTTTGACGACGATCTCTCGGCCAATGCGATCGAGCAATATGTGAGCCGGCTCAGAAAGCGGCTTGTGCCCCATGGCCTGACGGTGAAGACGGCGCGGGGCATAGGCTATTATCTCGAAGCCGTGGGCACGGCGTCATGACGTCAGCGCTCCGAGGCGCCTATTCCCTGCGCCGCCGCCTGCTGGCATGGCTGCTCGTCTCCACCGCCGTCATCGGCGCCATCGCCATGGTCGATACCTGGGACGAGGCAATCGATACCGCCAACGAAGTCTCCGATCGGGTGCTTGCCGGCTCTGCGCTGGCGATTGCCGAGCGCGTTATCGTCTCGGAAGACGGTTCGCTCGAGGTCGATATTCCCTATGTCGCGCTGGAAATGCTGACATCGGCGGCCCAGGACAGGGTCTTCTACCGGGTCGATGGGCCGCCCGGCACCTTCATCACCGGCTATCAGTCGCTGCCCTCCATTGCCCGGCGCGAGGGGCAGGCGGCAGCCTTCGGTGATTCCAGTTTTCGCGGCGAACCGATCCGTGTCGCGGCGCTGACGAGATCCGCCTCGACCGGCATCAATTCCGTACCCTTCACCGTCACGGTGGCTGAAACGACGATTGCCCGCCAGCAACTGACCCAAGCCATCCTCTTGCGCTCGGCGCTTCGCATTCTCTTCATGATCCTCGGCGCCGCCGTCATCGTCTGGGTGGCGGTGACGCTGTCTCTGCGCTCGCTTTACCGGTTCAGCGAGGCGCTTGCCGAGCGCAGTCCGGATGATCTCGCGCCGATCACCGAGCGCGTACCGAACGAGGTCCAGGGACTGGTCGATACCGTCAACTCCTTCATGGTGCGCCTTGAGGGCGCGCTCGACGCTCTGCGCCATTTCACCGGCAATGCCGGCCACCAGCTGCGTACGCCGCTTGCCATCGTCCGTACCCATCTGGCGCTCGCCAGTCGGGCGACGGATCTCGCCGAGATACGAAAGGCGACGGAAAGGGCCGACGAGGCGGTCGGCGGCGCCGAACACATTCTCGCGCAATTGCTGCTGATGGCCCGCATTGATTCCGCCAGTCGATCCTCGACCATGCGGGAGGTTGATCTGGTCGATCTCGTCTGCGGCGTCACTGCCGACCATGTGCCCCCGGCGGCCGAGGCCGGTATCGATCTCGGCTTCGAGGGGGAAGGCGAGGTGCGCGCCGTGGTCGAGCCGATCCTGATCGGCGAACTGGTGAAGAACCTCGTCTCCAACGCGCTTCTCTATGCCGGAAGCGGCGCCGAGGTGACGGTGCGTGTAAACGCGGAGGACGGCAGCGCGGTCGTGGAGGTCGAGGACAATGGCCCCGGCATTCCCGCCGCGCGTCGCGAGACGGTGCTCAAGCGCTTCGAGCGAGGTGAGCCCGGCGAACGCGCCGGCACGGGGCTCGGCCTGCCGATCGTCGAGGAGATCGCAAGGCTGCATGGCGCGAACCTCGTTCTCTCCGAGGGACGCGAGGGCGTGGGGCTGAAGGTCCGAGTCAGTTTTGCTGCAGTTTAATCAACCGCGGTAAACGCATTGCCCACCAATCCAGGTGCTCTGCGCCTCGGCATTCCCGTTCAGCACGACGAAATCGGCATCGAAGCCCGGCTGGATTGAGCCTTTGCGGTCCGAAACCTGCGCCGCTTCCGCCGGATAGAGCGAAGCCATCCGCAGCGCTTCCTCAAGCGGTAGGCCGAGGGTCTGGTGAACCAGCCGTACCGACGAGGCCATGTCGATATCGGCGCCGGCCAGTGTGCCGTCCGCCAGCGTCAGCTTGCCGTCACGGCGCAGGATCTCGCGACCGTTCAGCGTGAAGGATGTCATGTCGGTGCCTATAGGCGACATCGCGTCGGTGACCAGGAATATCCGGCCTGGGCCGTTCTTGCCGCGCAAAGCCGCCGCCATTGCTGCCGGGTGCACATGGATGCCGTCGGCGATCAGCCCGGCATGGAGCCCGCCGATATCGAGCGCGGCCCCGACAAGGCCCGGTTCGCGATGCCCGAGCGGGCTCATCGCATTGAAGAGATGGGTCACGGTGCTGACGCCGGCCTGGGCATAGAGGCAGGCGATCTCGTAGCTCGCCTCCGTGTGGCCGAGGCTGACCGTGATGCCCGCCCTTGCAAGCGTCGCCACCTGTTCCGGCGAGACGCTTTCCGGCGCAATCGTCACCATCAGCGCGTCGAGTGCGGCGCCACAGGAAAGAATCAGGTCGAGGTCGGCATCCTCCATCGGCCGGATCAGCTTCGGATCATGCGCTCCCTTGCGGGCGATCGACAGATGCGGGCCTTCCAGATGCAGGCCGAGAAAGCCCGCAACGCCCCGGCTCTTCGCCTCGATCCCTGCCGCGACCGTGCGCGACGTAATTTCGAACGTATCGGTGATCAGCGTCGGCAGCAGCGCCGTCGTACCGAACTTGGCATGGGCAGCGCAGATCGTCGCGATACCCTCCACTGTCGGCTCCTCGTTCAGGAGCACGCCACCGCCGCCATTGACCTGCAGGTCGATGAAGCCTGGCGCGATGATCTCGCCGCCTTCGATCTTTTCGATCCCGGAAGGCAAGGCGTCGATCGGGCGGATGGCCGTGACCTTGCCGCCTTCGAACACGACGGCCGAATTGTCGTGCCATGTCGTGCCGTCGAATATGCGTGTGCCGAGAAGGGCCTTTGGGTCTGTCATCGGGTTTCGGTCACCTTCTTGAGGGCTGCCGGCTGGTCCGGATTGAACCCTTTCGACCGTGACCAGGATTCGACGAAACCGTAGAACGGCACGATCAGCGCCAGTGCATCGGTGAGCGGATGGCCGGTTGCGACGAAGGGTAGCGAACGTGCGGTCTTGAGCCTGTCGGATGTGGCGAAGGCGAGCGCGCCCTTGCCCGAAAGACTGTCGGCAATCTCTATTGCGGAAGCCTCTGCTGCGTCTCGGGCGGCGAAGGTCAGCACCGGAAAACGTTTTTCCACCAGCGCAACAGGCCCATGCAGCACCTCGGCCGCCGAATAGGCTTCCGCATGCATGTTCGAGGTTTCCTTGAATTTCAGCGCCGCCTCGCTGGCGATCGCCAGCGCCGGACCGCGGCCGAGCATGTAGAGTGATTCTGCATCGCCCAGTTCCCCGGCGAAGGCGCTCCAGTCCAGTTCTACGGCTTTTCCCAGATGACCGGGCAAGGAGCGGACGGCTTTCTTCAACGCTTCGTCGCCGGTCCATTCGGAGAGCAAAGCGAGGCCTGCAACGATGGAATTGACGAAGGATTTCGTTGCCGCAACCGCAAGCTCCGGCCCGGCGCTGATATCGACTGCATGCAGCGAGGCTTCAGCGATCGGTGAGGGCAGCGTGTTGGTAAGCGCGATCGTCACCGCGCCGCCTCTGGTCGCGGCATCCGCCATGGCGACGATGTCGGGGCTCTTGCCCGATTGCGAGATGGCGATGGCCGCGCCGCCGGCAAGCTGCAGCTTGGCGCCGTAGATGGAGGCGAGCGACGGGCCGAGCGATGCAACAGGCCGCCCGGCCGTCAGTTCGACGGCATATTTGATGAAGGTCGCGGCGTGGTCGGATGAGCCGCGGGCGATGGTCACGAGAAACGCCGGGTCCCTGTCGCGCAGCGCCTGTCCGGCTTTCGCGAGATCCGTAGCCGACCGGTCGAGCAGGCGCGCGGCGGCTTCCGGTATCTCGTTGATTTCCTGGCGCATATGGGTCTGCATCGTGCCGTCCTCGAATTGTCAGTTTTCGCCGAGCGAGAGCTCGGCCACGAAATCATAGGCATCGCCGCGATAGAGAGAGCGGGTAAGTTCCACCACGCGGCCGGAGGCAAGATAGGAGACGCGCTCGATCGAAAGCCCAGCCGCCTCGACCGGCACTTCCAGAAGCCCGGCATCGATCTTCTTCATGTTGGTGGCGGAAATCCGCTGGATCGCGCGCACCGGCCGGGCGTCTTTCTTCTCCAGCTCCGCATAGAGCGATTCCTTCAGCGACGCCGGGTCGGGCAGGAACTCGGCCGAAATGCTGGCCCGCTCGATGGCCAGCGGCATGTCGTTGCCGAAGCGCAGGCGTCCGATCCTGGCCACCATCGTGCCGGGTGCCAGGCCCAGCATCATCATTTCTTCCGGCGAGGGATGGAACAGCCCGCGCTCCAGCCATTCGGAGCGGGAGACGAGGCCACGCCGTGCCATGTCCTCGGTAAACGAGGTGAGCTTGGTCAGCGGCTGCTCGACGCGCGACAGCGGCTTGACGACGAAGGTGCCGGAGCCGTGGCGGCGGGTGAGAAGCCCATCCTTCACCAGATCGTCCACGGCCTTGCGCACGGTGACGCGGCTGACATTGGCGTAGTCGGCGAGATCGCGCTCGGCGGGCAGTGCATCGCCATGGACAAGCTTGCCGGTGCGGATGGCGTCTTCCAGGCTTTGGCGCAGTTTCAGGTAAAGCGGTCCGGAGCCCGCGGTCTGCAGGCCGTCAAGGGGCAGGATGGCGGTCAGCGTCTCGCTCATGCGCGCACCTTCGCCTTCCCGCCATAGGCTTTGGCCGCAAGCTCGACCGCGCCGGTCAGGGCGTCGGCGCGCGGTTCGGAAAGCCGCGTCCGGTGACGTTCGGCGAGATAGGGCGGATAAAGCGGCGCCAGCCCGCCGAGCAGGCACAATCTGCCCTTGCCACCGGTGACAACATGCACGGCATCCAGCGCCTCATCAACGCCGCCGGCACCGAAACGCAGGATGCGCAGGGCCGTCTCGTCGTCCCGGCCGGCGAATTCGAAGACTTTCGGCGTATAGCGGCCGAACTCGCCGGGCTTTGCCAGCCGGGCGAAATCGACGATCAATTCGGGATTGCCGTCGAACTCGGCGAGGATCGCTTCGCAGAACGGCGTCATCGGCCGGATGTTGTCGAAGGCAAGCAAAGTTTCCTGGAGCGCCAGCTGGCCGACCCGCGCGCCGCTGCCGAGGTCGCTCACCTGGAAGCCCCAGCCGGCTATGGACTTGAACTGGCCCTGGCTGCGGATGATGTAGACCGTGCCGGTGCCGACGATGCCGATCGCCCCGTCCTCGTCGCCGATCGCACCCTGCAGGGCGATCACGCCGTCGGAGACGATCTCGGCCGTCTTGAATGGCAGGCGCGCCCTGACATAGCCGACCGCATCACCGACATTGTTGCCGGCAAGGCCGAGGATGGCGGATGCGGCGGAAAGGTCCGGCTTCAATCCAGCCTCGTCAAAGGCCAACTCGGCCGCTTCGGCGATATGCTTGAGGGCGATATCGGGGTCGGTGAGGATATTCGATGCGCCGCTCTTGCCGCGGCCGAGCACCCTGCCGCTTTCGTCGGCCAGCGCCGCACGGCAGCTTGTCCCGCCGCCATCAATACCGATAACATAACCCGTCATGGATACCTCCGCCGAAAATGATACCAAAAAAATACCATTTACCAAGCGGGAATTCTTTGTGACGTGAAAATTCACTCTAAATGCCTGTTTTATACGGTTTTTGTAAGCGAATGACGGAAGCCATAAGCTCGGCGGGTAACAATTCTTAATTTGTCGCTGGACAATTGGTATTTTTTTGGCATCATTTTGCATAGAGGGAGAAACGGATGAGCCAAAAAGCCACCGAAGCCAAGCATGGGAAAGCGGAAGGGCTCGATACGCGAGCACCGGCTGATATTCTTGCGCTCCTGGCATCGGGCCAGCAGGATGCGGCCAAGGCTGTTGATGCGGCCATTCCGGCACTCTCCGATGCTGCTGAACTCGTGGCTATGGCTTTGCGCAAGGGCGGCAAGCTCGTTTATGCCGCTGCCGGCAGCTCCGGCCTGATGGCCATGGCCGATGCGCTCGAACTTCCCGGTACCTATGGCATTGCCCGCGAACAGATCGCGCTCCTGCTTGCCGGCGGCATCTCCAATCTCGCCGACATGCAGGGTACGCCGGAAGACGACGTGGTTCTGGCGGCGAAAGATGCCGAAGTCATTGCGGAAGCCGACTGCGTTCTCGCGGTTTCCGCCAGCGGATCCACCCCTTACGTCCTGAAGATCGCAGAAATCGCCCGAGGCCGTGGCGCGAAAATCGTGGCGATCGCCAACAATCCCGGCGCGCGCCTGTTCGACGCCGCCGATGTCTCGGTGCTCCTGCAGACGCCGCCGGAAGTGGTGGCCGGCTCGACCCGCATGGGCGCCGGCACGGCCCAGAAGCTTGCCTTCAACATGCTTTCGACGCTCGCAGCCATCAAGCTCGGCCACGTGCATGACGGCCACATGGTCAATCTGCGCGCCGACAATGACAAGCTGCGCACCCGTGCCGCCGGGATGGTGGCGGAGATCGCCGGCATCGCCTTGGATGATGCCGCCGATTGGCTGAAGATTGCCGACGGATCGGTGAAGATCGCCGTCCTGCTGGCGGCAGGCGCCTCCGACGTCGATACAGCAAGAGAAATTCTTATTCGTTCCGACCAGATGTTGAGGAAAGCACTGGCGGAACTGAAGATGACGGAAACGACCGTGAAACGCGCCGCAAAGCGCTAACCAATGAGGGAGAACATCATGACCCGTCTACTGCATGGCATGCTTTTCGCCACGACCGTGCTCGCGTCCGCGGGTGCAGCGTCTGCGGCGGACGTCACGCTCAATATCGAGAGCTGGCGCAACGACGACCTCGCCATCTGGCAGGAAAAACTGATCCCGGCCTTCGAGGCGAAGAACCCGGGCATCAAGCTCACCTTCTCGCCGACGGCGCCGACCGAATACAATGCTTCGCTCAACGCCAAGCTCGATGCGGGTTCCGCCGGTGACATCATCACCTGCCGTCCGTTCGACGCCTCGCTCGAACTGTTCAACAAGAAGCAGCTTGTCGATCTGACAGGCCTGTCCGGCATGGACAATTTCTCGCCCGTCGCCAAGGCCGCATGGTCGACCGACGACGGCAAGTCGACCTTCTGCGTGCCGATGGCATCCGTCATCCACGGCTTCATCTACAACAAGGATGCCTTCGAGCAGCTGAAGATCGAAGTACCGAAGACGACCGAGGAATTCTACGCCGCGCTGGACAAGATCAAGGCCGACGGCAACTACATCCCGCTCGCCATGGGCACCAAGGATCTCTGGGAAGCCGCCACCATGGGCTACCAGAATATCGGCCCGAACTACTGGAAGGGCGAGGAAGGCCGCAAGGCGCTGATCGAAGGCAAGCAGAAGCTGACCGACGCGGACTGGGTCAAGCCCTATGAAGAGCTGGCCAAGTGGAAGCCCTATCTCGGCGACGGTTTCGAAGCCCAGACCTATGCCGACAGCCAGAACCTCTTCACGCTCGGTCGCGCCGCGATCTTCCCGGCCGGCTCCTGGGAAATCGGCCTGTTCAACACCCAGGCGCAGTTCAAGATGGGCGCCTTCCCGCCGCCGGTGCCGAAGGCAGGCGACACGGGCTACATTTCCGACCATCCGGACATCGGCGTCGGCCTCAACGCCAAGAGCAAGCATCCGGAAGAAGCCAAGAAGTTCCTGACCTGGGTCGCCTCGCCGGAATTTGCCGAAATCTACGCCAACGCGCTGCCGGGCTTCTTCAGCCTGAATTCGTCGCCGGTGAAGATGGCCGATCCGCTGGCCCAGGAATTCGTCTCCTGGCGCGAGACGTTCAAGCCGACCGTCCGCTCGACCTACCAGATCCTGTCGCGCGGCACGCCGAATCTCGAAAACGAGACCTGGGTCGAATCGGCCAACGTCATCAACGGCACGGACACCCCGGCCGTTGCTGCCGAAAAGCTGCAGAAGGGCCTCGACAGCTGGTACAAGCCGGGCAAGTAAGCCTCCTTTTAAAGGCTGTCCCCGACCTTAGCCCTCTCTCCGCTTGCGGGGAGAGGGGACGTGGCTCACGTTACGCCGGCGACCGAGGCAAGGCTCACAGCATACCTTTGCTGATCACAGGCTTGAGAGTTCAAGTCAGGCAGGGAATTTGCCGCGAGTCTCCTTCGCCCCGCATGCGGGGAGAAGGTACCCGGCAGGGCGGATGAGCGGCAATTCTTGCCAACCATCAGCCAAGACCCATCAGTGCTGCCGAGACAGCCGAGAACAAGACGACTGGAACCAATGAACGAAGCCGATACCCCCCTCGAAGCGGCCCCGATCAGGCGACCATTCCGCTGGCATATCGTCGTCTTCCTGGCGCCGGCCTTCCTCGTTTATACGGCGATCATGATCCTGCCGCTGATCGAGACGTTGCGGCTTTCTTTCTACAACAATGTCGATGGCGCTCCGGCCTTTGTCGGCCTGGCCAATTACCAGGTCCTGTTCGGTGATGCCCGCTGGGCGCGCGACTTCTGGAATGCGCTGACCAACAACCTGATCTTCTTCGTCATCCATATGTGCGTGCAGAACCCGATCGGCATTGCGCTCGCCGCGCTCCTTTCGATCCCGAAACTGCGCTTTGCGGCCTTCTACCGTACGGCGATCTTCCTGCCGACGTTGCTCTCCTTCGTCATCGTCGGCTTCATCTGGAAGCTGATCCTGTCGCCGATCTGGGGTGTCGCGCCCTGGCTGTTGAGCCTTGCCGGCGCCAAGTGGATGTTCGCTCCCTGGCTCGGCCAGTCCGGCCCGGCCCTGATCGCGGTTTCGCTGATCTCCGTCTGGCAATATGTCGGCATCCCGATGATGCTGATTTATGCAGCGCTCCTTTCCATCCCCGACGAGGTGATCGAGGCGGCCGAATGCGACGGCGTGACCGGCTGGAGCCAGTTCTGGAAGATCAAGCTGCCGCTCATCCTGCCGGCGATCGGCATCATCTCGATCCTCACCTTCGTCGGCAATTTCAACGCCTTCGACCTCGTCTACACGGTGCAGGGCGCACTTGCCGGTCCCGACATGTCGACCGACATCCTCGGCACGCTGCTCTACCGCACCTTCTTCGGTTTCCAGCTGCAGCTCGGCGACCGGTCCATGGGGGCCACGATCGCGGCAGTGATGTTCCTCATCATCCTTGCCGGCGTGTCCTTCTATCTCTTCGCCATCCAGCGGCGCATGCGTCGCTACCAGTTCTAAGGGAGAGCCTGATATGTCCAACAAGGCGCGCTCCTCCCCGATCCGCTCGAGCCTCGTGCATCTGGCACTGATCGCCTACACGCTGATCGCATTGTTTCCGGTATTCCTGACGATCATCAACTCGTTCAAGGACCGCAACGCGATCTTCCGCAATCCGATGCAGATACCGACGCCGACGAGCTTCAGCCTGATCGGCTACCAAACCGTGCTCGGCCAGGCGGATTTCACCGGCTATTTCCAGAACAGCCTGATCGTGACGGTCGTCTCGATCGCGCTCGTGCTGCTTTTCGGCGCGATGGCTGCCTTCGCGCTTTCGGAATATCGGTTCCGCGGCAATGCGCTGGTCGGCCTCTACATGGCGATCGGCATCATGATCCCGATCCGGCTCGGCACGGTAGCGATCCTGCAGGGCATGGTCGCATCCGGCCTGGTCAACACGCTGACGGCGCTGATCCTCGTCTATACCGCACAGGGCATACCGCTCGCGATCTTCATCCTGTCGGAGTTCATGCGCTCGGTCTCCGATGATCTGAAGAATGCCGGCCGCATCGACGGTCTGTCCGAATACGCGATCTTCTTCCGTCTCGTCCTGCCGCTTGTGCGGCCCGCCATGGCGACGGTTGCGGTCTTCACCATGATCCCGATCTGGAACGATCTCTGGTTCCCGCTCATCCTTGCGCCGTCCGAAGCGACCAAGACGGTGACATTGGGTAGCCAGATCTTCATCGGCCAGTTCGTCACCAACTGGAACGCGGTGCTGGCGGCCCTGTCGCTCGCCATCCTGCCGATCCTCGTCCTTTACGTCATCTTCTCGCGGCAGCTGATCCGCGGCATCACGTCTGGAGCAGTCAAGTGAGTGGAGAAAAACCGATCCGCGTCCTCGTCGCAGGCCTCGGCAACATGGGCCGCAGCCATGCGCTCGCCTATCACAATGATCCGGGCTACGAGATCGTCGGGCTGGTCAACCGCTCGGTGCCGAAGCTTGATCCGGCGCTGTCGGGCTACGAGATCCATCCGGATTTTATCGAGGCGCTCGACGAGCTGAAGCCGGACCTCTGTGCCATCTGCACCTATTCCGACAGTCATGCAGACTACGCCGTTGCCGCCTTTGAGGCCGGCTGCCACGTCTTCGTCGAAAAGCCGCTGGCGACAACCGTCTCGGACGCCGAACGGGTCGTGGCAGCCGCCAAGGCTGCGGGGAAAAAACTGGTGATCGGCTATATCCTGCGCCACCATCCGTCCTGGATCCGGCTGATCGCCGAAGCCCGCAAGCTTGGCCCGCCCTTCGTCTTCCGCATGAACCTCAACCAGCAGTCCTCCGGCCCGACCTGGGACGTGCACAAGGCGCTGATGAACACGACGCCGCCGATCGTCGATTGCGGCGTGCATTATGTCGACGTCATGTGCCAGATCACCGATGCCAAGCCGGTCGAAGTGCGCGGCATGGGCCTGCGCCTCTCCGACGAGATCGCGCCGGACATGTACAATTACGGCCACCTTCAGGTGATCTTCGACGACAAGTCGGTCGGCTGGTACGAGGCCGGCTGGGGGCCGATGATTTCGGAAACCGCCTTCTTCGTGAAGGACGTCATGTCGCCCAAGGGGTCGGTCTCGATCGTCATGGATCCGAATGCCAAGTCCGATGACATCGACACCCATACGAAAACCTCGGTGATCCGCCTGCACAGCGCCGAGACCGGGCCGGACGGAAAATTCATCCGCCCCGACGAAGACATGAAGATGGCCGGCGAGCCGGGTCACCAGGAACTCTGCGACCTGGAACAGGCCTATATGCTGAAGGCGATCCGCGAGGACATCGATCTTGCGCGCCATATGGACGATGCGGTGCAATCTCTGCGTATCTGCCTGGCCGCCGACGAAAGCGCCCGCACGGGCAAACCGGTCTATCTCTAGGGCCGGCCACGAAATTTACTAAGGAAGACGCTCTTGGGTTCGCTGCAACTGTCATCCATCCGAAAAGCCTTCGGCGATCATGAAGTGCTGAAGGGCATCGATCTAGACGTCAAGGAAGGCGAATTCGTCATCTTCGTCGGCCCTTCCGGCTGCGGCAAGTCCACGCTTCTGCGGGTCATCGCCGGTCTCGAGGATGCGACCTCCGGCTCGATCAGGATCGACGGTAAGGAAGTGGCGACCGTTCCGCCCGCCAAGCGCGGCATCGCCATGGTCTTCCAGTCCTACGCGCTCTATCCGCACCTGACCGTGAAGGACAATATGGGTCTCGGCCTCAAGCAGGCCGGCACGCCGAAGTCCGAGATTGAAGACCGCGTCTCCAAGGCATCGGCCATGCTGTCGCTCGAACCCTATCTCGCCCGCCGGCCTGCGGAGCTTTCCGGCGGCCAGCGTCAGCGCGTGGCGATCGGCCGGGCCATCGTTCGCGAACCTAGCCTGTTTCTCTTCGATGAGCCGCTGTCGAACCTCGACGCGGCGCTACGTGTGCAGACGCGGCTCGAGATCGCCCGCCTGCACAAGCGCCTGAAGGCAACGATGATCTACGTCACCCATGACCAGGTCGAGGCGATGACGCTGGCCGACAAGATCGTCGTCCTGAGTGCCGGTGCGATCGAGCAGGTCGGTTCTCCGATGGAGCTCTATAACAGGCCGGCCAACATCTTCGTTGCCGGCTTCATCGGCTCGCCCCAGATGAATTTCATTCCGGCCGATCAGCTTGGCGAAACGGGCTGCAAGACGATCGGCATCCGGCCCGAGCATATATCTCTGTCGCGCGAGAGCGGTGACTGGAAGGGCAAGGTCGTGCATGCCGAACATCTCGGTGCCGACACGATCCTCTATCTCGAGACGGAAACGGCCGGCCTCGTCACGGTGCGCCTCTTCGGCGAACATCGCTACGATGCCGATGACGTTGTCTTCGCCACGCCGGACAAGACCCGCATCCACCGCTTCGACGCAAACGACCAGGCGATCCGCTAGAGCTTTGCCTTCAAAGTCGGGCGCGGCATCCCGACTCTGATCGCCGCTGCATTCCGGCGCCGTTCACCGCTTCGTGTCGAGCTGTCCGTCCCGGTCACAGAACCTCATCGCTTCATCTGCGTTGTGTGTGCAGAGGAAGCATCATGGTTATAACAATCGTACTGATTTCGGCGGTCGCACTTGTCGCGGTCACTTTCGGCGCAATCATCCACCAGAAGGCGCTGGCCTATCAGGCCTACCGCTGTGACGAGGACGCGCTGGGTGAAATCCCGCTCCGTCCCGCAGCACGGGCAAGGCAGGCTTCGCCGCGCCAGTCCACGCATCTCAGAAATGCGGCAATCGCCCGCCGCAAGGCCGCGCAGGCATGCGGACATCATGCATATCAGTGATGCGGGCGAGATAATCTGATTTTCATTGAAGAAGGTTTGGTGGAGCTAAGCGGGATCGAACCGCTGACCTCCTGCGTGCAAGGCAGGCGCTCTCCCAGCTGAGCTATAGCCCCATCGGGTGGTCCGGTATTTCCGGTCCTGGGAAACTCCGAAGCGATGTTCGCGTCGGGGTGGCGGCTTATTACTTCCGGTTTTTTCGAAGTGCAAGCCGAAATTTCAACGCCCGGCAATTTTTCTGAAATTGCCGGGCGTTAGTATCAGTTACTTACTGCTCGTCGTCGTCGCCGCCGACGCCGATGATGCCCGACATGTCGTCGTCATCGTCTTCTTCTTCCTCGAGGAAGGTATCGTCGTCATCGTCGCCCATGTCGACGTCATCGTCGTCGCCCATGTCCGGGATGTCGTCGCCATTGCCCTCGGCGTCGGCATCATTCTGCGACGTGACTTCGGCTTCCTGGTTCTCGCTGTCGACTTCTTCGACTTCTTCTTCCGCGGCCTGCTCCATCTTTACGGCGGCGCTGTGCTCTTCGAAGAACGACATCGGCCAGGACTTGCCGCTATAGGGAGAGACGACCGGGTCACGGTTCAGGTCGTAGAACTTCTTTCCGGTATCCGGGTCGGTACGCTTTGTTCCGAGTTCCGCTTTTGCCACTGTTAAGCCTCATGAGCCTGCCGATCAGATCGGCGCGCCGCGGTTGCGGCGATGGATGAAAGGGTGAAAAATCTAAGCCGGTCCCCATAAGGCCAACGGCCCTTGATGTCAAAGCCAAACTTTCCTTGCTCTTCAAGGCAACAAGCGGATGACCACCCAATGGCTTTGTGCTAACCACGGCGCCACATTCGAGACAGCTCAGAAAGTAAGGATAGGCCATGTCGCATGGTATCGCGTTGAAGCCGGCGAGATCGACACGATCGGAAGCATTGAACGGGACGATCAAGATCCCCGGTGACAAGTCTATCTCGCACCGATCCTTCATGTTCGGCGGCCTCGCCTCGGGAGAGACCCGCATCACCGGCCTGCTGGAAGGCGAAGACGTCATCAATACCGGCAGGGCGATGCGCGCCATGGGCGCGACCATCGAAAAGGTCGGTGCGGAATGGGTGATCCAGGGCACCGGCAACGGTGCGCTGCTTGCGCCCCAGGCTCCGCTCGATTTCGGCAATGCCGGCACCGGTTGCCGCCTGACCATGGGTCTGGTCGGCGTCTACGACTTCGACAGCACCTTCATCGGCGACGCCTCGCTCACCAAGCGCCCTATGGGCCGCGTCCTCAACCCGCTGCGGGAAATGGGCGTCCAGGTGACGTCGACCGAAGGCGACCGCCTGCCGGTCACCCTGCGCGGACCCAAAACACCGAACCCGATCACCTACCGCGTCCCGATGGCGTCGGCCCAGGTCAAGTCCGCCGTGCTTCTCGCTGGTCTCAACACGCCCGGCATCACCACCGTCATCGAGCCGGTCATGACCCGCGACCATACGGAAAAGATGCTGCAGGGCTTCGGCGCCGACCTCTCCGTCGACACCGATGCCGAGGGCGTTCGCACTATCCGGCTCGTCGGTCGCGGCCAGCTGAAGGGCCAGGTCATCGACGTGCCTGGTGACCCGTCGTCGACGGCATTCCCGCTGGTGGCCGCCCTCCTGGTTCCGGGCTCTGACGTCACCATCCTCAACGTGCTGATGAACCCGACCCGCACCGGCCTTATCCTGACGCTGCAGGAAATGGGCGCCGATATCGAGATCCTCAACCCGCGCCTGGCCGGCGGCGAGGATGTCGCAGACCTGCGCATCCGCGCGTCCGAACTAAAGGGTGTGACGGTTCCGGCCGATCGCGCACCGTCGATGATCGACGAATATCCGGTTCTCGCCGTCGCGGCTGCCTATGCGACCGGCAGCACGACGATGCTCGGCCTGGAGGAGCTGCGGGTCAAGGAATCCGACCGGCTTTCGGCCGTTGCAGAAGGCCTGAAGCTCAACGGCGTCGATTGCGACGAAGGCAAGGAGACGCTGGTCGTGCGCGGCCGTCCGGACGGCAAGGGCTACGGCAATGCGGCAGGGGCCGCGGTCGTCACCCATCTCGACCACCGCATCGCCATGAGCTTCCTCGTGCTGGGCCTTGTCTCCGAACATGCGGTGACGGTCGACGATGCGTCGATCATCGCGACGAGCTTCCCGGAATTCATGGATCTCATGACCGGCCTCGGCGCCAGGATCGACCTGGTCGAAGAGGCGGCCTGATGGGCTTCATCATTGCCATCGATGGACCGGCCGCGGCCGGCAAGGGAACGCTGTCTCGCCAGATTGCCGAGGAATACGGTTTCCACCACCTCGACACCGGCCTGACCTATCGCGCGACGGCCAAGGCGCTGCTCGATGCCGGCCTCGCCCTTGATGACGAGGCTGTCGCCGGCAAGATAGCGCGTGAGGTTGAGCTTGCAGGTCTCGATCGCGATATTCTCTCTGCCCATGCGATCGGCGAGGCGGCGTCGAAGATCGCCGTGATGCCGAAGGTCAGGCGTGCGCTCGTCGAGGCCCAGCAGGCCTTTTCGAAAAGGGAGCCGGGCACGGTTCTCGACGGCCGCGATATCGGCACCGTCGTCTGCCCGGATGCGCCGGTAAAGCTCTATGTCACGGCCTCGCCTGAAGTGCGCGCCAGGCGTCGCCATGACGAAATCATCGGCAAGGGCGGCGAGGCGAGCTATGACGAGATTTTCGCCGACGTGAAGAAGCGCGATGCCCGCGACATGGGCCGCGCCGACAGCCCTTTGAAGCCCGCCGAAGACGCGCACTTGCTTGATACGTCGGAAATGAGTATAGAGGCGGCGTTTCAGGCAGCGAAGTCGTTCATCGACGCCGCCCTGAAGAAAAATTGACGGCCTGCCGGTTATCCGGCGTTTCGTTGTCTATACCCGCAGTTCGATCCCAGCGTCGGATGCCTCCCACGGAACAGCCGTAGAGAGAGGCGGACTTGGACTTCGGGCGTGTTTAACACGAACCACCGACGCATCCGTGTCCTTGTTGGACACGATCAGGAGATTCCATGGCAGTAACTAACCCCACGCGGGAGGACTTCGCAGCCCTCCTCGAAGAATCCTTCGCTTCCAACGATCTGGCCGAAGGCTACGTTACCAAAGGTCTGGTAACGGCGATCGAAAAGGACATGGCAGTTGTCGACGTCGGCCTCAAGGTCGAAGGTCGCATCGCGCTGAAGGAATTCGGCGCCAAGGGCAAGGACGGCTCGCTGAAGGTCGGCGACGAAGTCGAAGTTTACGTCGAGCGCATCGAAAACGCTCTCGGCGAAGCAGTTCTGTCGCGCGAGAAGGCTCGCCGCGAAGAGAGCTGGGTCAAGCTCGAAGCCAAGTTCGAAGCTGGCGAGCGCGTTGAAGGCATCATCTTCAACCAGGTCAAGGGTGGCTTCACCGTCGATCTCGACGGCGCCGTTGCCTTCCTGCCGCGTTCGCAGGTCGACATCCGTCCGATCCGCGACGTCACCCCGCTCATGCACAACCCGCAGCCCTTCGAAATCCTCAAGATGGACAAGCGTCGCGGCAACATCGTTGTTTCGCGCCGTACGGTTCTCGAAGAGTCCCGTGCCGAGCAGCGTTCTGAAATCGTTCAGAACCTCGAAGAAGGCCAGGTTGTTGACGGCGTCGTCAAGAACATCACCGATTACGGTGCGTTCGTTGACCTCGGCGGCATCGACGGCCTGCTGCACGTGACCGACATGGCATGGCGCCGCGTCAACCATCCGTCGGAAATCCTGTCCATTGGCCAGTCGGTCAAGGTTCAGATCATCCGCATCAACCAGGAAACCCACCGCATCTCGCTCGGCATGAAGCAGCTCGAGTCGGATCCGTGGGATGGCATCGCGGCCAAGTACCCGATCGGCAAGAAGATCTCCGGTACCGTCACGAACATCACCGACTACGGTGCATTCGTAGAGCTGGAGCCGGGCATCGAAGGCCTGATCCACATCTCCGAAATGTCCTGGACCAAGAAGAACGTACATCCCGGCAAGATCCTGTCCACGAGCCAGGAAGTCGACGTTGTCGTTCTCGAAGTCGATCCGTCCAAGCGCCGCATCTCGCTCGGTCTCAAGCAGACCCTCGAGAACCCGTGGCAGGCATTCGCCTTCTCGCATCCGGCCGGCACTGAAGTCGAAGGCGAAGTCAAGAACAAGACCGAGTTCGGTCTGTTCATCGGCCTCGAAGGCGACGTTGACGGCATGGTTCACCTTTCCGATCTGGATTGGAACCGTCCGGGCGAACAGGTCATCGAAGAGTTCAACAAGGGCGACGTCGTCAAGGCAGTCGTTCTGGATGTTGACGTCGAGAAGGAGCGTATCTCGCTCGGCATCAAGCAGCTCGGCAAGGATGCCGTTGGTGATGCGGCCGCTTCCGGCGACCTGCGCAAGAACGCTGTCGTCTCGGCTGAAGTCATCGCCGTCAACGACGGTGGCATCGAAGTGAAGCTCGTCAACCACGAAGACCTCACCTCGTTCATCCGCCGCGCAGACCTCGCTCGCGATCGTGACGATCAGCGTCCGGAGCGTTTCTCGGTCGGTCAGACCCTCGATGCCCGCGTCGTCAACTTCTCCAAGAAGGACCGCAAGGTCATGCTGTCGATCAAGGCTCTCGAGATCGCAGAAGAGAAGGAAGCCGTTGCTCAATTCGGTTCGTCCGACTCTGGCGCATCGCTCGGCGACATCCTCGGCGCAGCTCTGAAGAACCGCGGCAACAACGAGTAATCGTTATTGCACTGAAATGAAAAAGCCGCCGGATCGAAAGGTCCGGCGGCTTTTTTCATGCCTGTCTTGATGGAAGTGCAGCCGCGGCCGACCTGGCCCGATGCGGCGCGTCAGCTCCAGCCCGCCATTCGCCAGTAGAGATCGTTGGGCCGGCCCTCGTCCTCGTCGGGTCGTGCTTCACCGGCACTTTCCGGCCTGTCTTCCCGGCTCTCGCCGTCCCGTGCCGCTTCTTCCTCGTTCTCGTCGCCTTGCTCGCCCCTGTGGAAGCCGTGATCCTGCGCCGGAGCTTCATCCTCCTCGTCGCCGATCTCCGCGATTGCACGCGCCTTGCGCTCCTCGCGTTCGGGCTCCTGCTCCGCCGGCGGATAGGCAACGTAAGGCCACGGCACGCCTTCGCGGGTTGCCTGTGGCAAGCTGCCGGCAAGCATTGCCATCTGTCTGTCCAGCGGCTCGCTGCCATCGGACTGTGCTTTTGCCGTACCCTCAGAAGGTGGCGGCACGGTCGGTTTGTCGGCGGTGGAGGTATCGGTCGTCCCGGCGCCGCGCGCAGTGCCCGCTGCCTGCCTGGCCGCGCCGTCGGCGGCAACGGGCTCGTCCTGGCCCGCGGGCTGCGCGGTCGGGACAGCGGAGGGGTGTTCCGAAAGCCGGGCCGCCGCACCGGTCTGGGGCGTTGCTTCACCCGCAGCGACAAGGCCGGTCATCCAGCTCGCCAGTTCGGCGAGCATCAGCCTTGCATTCGAGAGGCCGGCACGCCCGTCGATCGATGGCGCACGCATCCCGGTCTCGGCAACGCGCGGGCCTTTCGCGCGGTTTTCGTCACCTCTCGATGTGGTCGCAGCCTCGTCGCGAGCGCGCGTGGCGGGTGCCGCACCCGTATCGCCGTCGATTGCCGCTGTATCGGGACCTGAGGGAGAATTCGGCATTGCTCCCGTACCGGCAACCTGTCCGGGCATGATCTGTACAGCCTGGCCGCGTGCGGTGCCGTTCGCTGCCGGGTTCGCGGTCGGAGAACCTGGTTGGGCCGGACGCTCAAGACGGTTGTCCTGCCTGTCCGCCGGATCTCTTCCATCTCCGGTGTTCTGCGTGGACTGCTGGCCGTCGGCGCGAGGCGGTGTGCTCTCCGGGGTGTCCTGCGGCAAAACCTGCTGCGATGGCGGCGAGAGAGGTGCTGCTTGCGACGGAGCTGTCGAAGCCGCTGGCGCGGCGCCCGCAGCCGTTGCCGCACCCTGGGCTCCGGCCGACGCGCCTGCCGGCGTGCCGCCTTGGGCTGCGGGCGCCGGTCGCGAGGCGTTGCCGTTGGCAGCCTGGTCGGCGCTGCCGTTCTGCCGATAGGAGCTGACGACGGCCTTCGCCGCCAGGTCACGCTCGCTGGCGCTTGCCGTCTCGATATAGGCAGCCAGCCGTGCCGCATCGGGGCCGGCCGGATCGTTGAGGATTTCGGCGAGGAGCCGCAGGGTCACGCCCTTGACGATCTGGTTGAGTAGACGCTCGATCGACATGCGTTCGGCAGGGTTGAGCGCCCGCACGGCTTCGGAAAGGCGGGTCGCATAGTCGACCAGCGCTTCGTTTTCGCCGCGCGGGATGTTGAGGACCTTGCCGATCGTCTCGGCGAAGATCGAAAAGCTCTGGGCGAGCTTCAGCTGGGCGGAAAGCGACAATGCATCCATGCGCCCGCTGGAGATCGGTGCCGCCACATCGCTGTCGGCCGTCCAGGCGGTTGTGGGGGCAGCAAGGCTCAGGCGTGCGGCGGCAGCCGGCGCGAGGCTCTGGAAATCGGAATTCGAACTCAACGCGGCACGAACAGGTGGCAGCATCGCATGCTCCATCAGTTGTCTGCGACGGTGGGGACAGTTCGGCCATTCGTGCAGCGCGACAAAGGCACTGCGGCTGCAACGCCTCATGGCGCATTCTTGCCGATTGACAGCAGAGGTTACGGCCGAATGGTTAACGCACCGCTAATCCGGCGCGGAGTGGTCGTGGCGCAAGCGGTGCAAACGGCAGAGTTGCAGGAGTTACGCGGCCTTCTTGCGCAGTTCGTAGAGCCCGATCTCGTCGGTAACGACAGGCAGAATGCCGTCATTGCCCTCTTCGCCTGCATCCTCGGCCTTTTCGGCATCTGCCGCGAGAATGGCCAGCGATGTGGAGGCTTCGACGCTTTCGGCGCCATCATCGGTGGGGTTCGCGGCGAGTTCGTCGTTCTTCTCTTCGACGGCATCCTGGTTTTCCTGGACGTCTTCGAGCTTCTGCCCGGCTTCCGCGGCCTGGATGTTTTCCAGCCGCTCGGCGCGCGTCCCGGCATCTTCCACGCGCGTCGGGTCATATCCCTGCGGACCGAGCTTCAGCTCATCGAGCGACTTCGGATCGGCGGTATCTTCCATTCGCTGGACGACCCGCTCGACTTCGGTACCGAGTTTGCCGCCATTGGCTTTCTTGATCAGGGCTTCGCTCAGCCGCTCGTTGTCGTCGCCATAGGGGTTCTTGATGGCGTTGAGCAGGGTGTCCATCGAAATGCCGAGGTCGGCGAAGCCGATCTTCTCGGACAATGCGCGGACATCGTTCGGAGCCATGCCCTTCAGTGCTTCTTCCAGCGCACGGCCGAGCTTGTAGGAAGAGCGGGCTTCATCGGTATCAAGCCCGAGTTCGTCCGCCAGCCTTTCGACGAGATCCATCTTCAAGGCGGCAGGATCGGCATTTCCCGTTCCAAAAAGAGCGGTGGCGATCTTCTCGCGGGCGCGTTTGGCATCCTCGCTGGCGCTGAGGCGTGCCTCGGTCAGCTTGTCGCGTTCCTTGCCGGTGCGCTGTTCCTCGTCCTGCCTGCGCTGCTCCTCCATGCCGTCGAGCATCGACTGCATCGTGTTGGTCGCGGTAAGTCCATAGCTTTGCTGGGTAGGAAGCAGCATGGTGAGGTCCGGTCTTCTAGGTGTTTTTCTCCGCATGCAACGTAAGGTTTCACTGGTTAATGAAACCTTGACGAGGCATTGGAACTTATCTCACCGGAAAACAGCTCCCTCAGCTATGGGCAAAAATGTCCGTTTCCTCCCAACCGAGCAGGTCGAGCTTTGCTCGTGTCGGCAGGAACTCAAAGCAGGCAGTGGCCAGCTCCGCCCGTCCATCCCGCATCAGGCGATAGGTGAGCTTGTCGCGTAGCGCATGCAGATGAAGCACGTCGGATGCGGCATATTCGAGCTGGGCTTGCGACAGTGTCTCGGCGGCCCAGTCCGTCTGTTGCTGCGCCTTGGAAATGTCGACCTCGAGAAGTTCGCGCAGATTGTCCTTCAATCCGTGCCGGTCCGTATAGGTGCGCACCAGGCGCGAAGCGATCTTCGTGCAGAAGACAGGGGTCGTCGTCACGCCGAACGTATGGAACAGGACGGCAATGTCGAAGCGACCGTAATGGAAGATCTTCTGGCGGGTCGGGTCGGCCAGAAGCCGCACGAGGTTCGGCGCCTGGTTCTGGCCCGCGGCAATACGGATCACGTCCGCCGTGCCGTCTCCCGGCGAAAGCTGCACGACGCATAACCGGTCCCGGCGCGGGATCAGGCCGAGCGTTTCCGTGTCGATGGCGATGGCACCCAGATAGCGCGCCGCGTTCTCCGCCGGAATGTCGCCTTCATGATAGCGTATCTCAGCCATGTCATTGTACCTGCATTGTATCGTTTAAAGGTGGCTATCATATCATCCGGGGCGAGGCGATACTTCGGCTGCTCGGTATAGGGGCAGTATCTAGATGAGCAAATGCTCAGCCTTGCGTCTAATGCATTGCTGCATTGCAGCGAACCCGCTTGGCGGCCGATAACGAGTCATCTTATAAGTCACTCATCGAACGACGCACTCCTCCTCCCAGTGTCGTTCGATAGCGGATCGACAACATCCTCCTCCTCCCAGTTGTCGATCAAGTTTAAAGCCTGGCGCATCCTCCTCCCGCGCCAGGCTTTTCGCTTTTCTGGAGGTCTTTCCCAGCATAACATGCCAATTCACGACGCAGTCACGTAAGTGTCATCTGCGATGGATAAGACAACCTCGTTCCGCCCTAGATCATGAGGTTTTCCATGCGCAAGTTTGTTGCTGCCCTGGTCGTTTCGACCGCTCTGGCAGGCGCCGCCCAGGCCGCCACCGTCTATCCTCTCGACCGCGCCACCATCCTTGCCGGCTCGCCCTTCGATTTCAAGGTCGAGTTCAAGTCCGTTGTGAAGCCGGAAGACGTGAAGATCACCGTCAATGGCCAGGATTACAAGGCAACGCTCGGCAAGGAAGTCGAGTTCGTCGCCGAAGAAAAGTCCAAGGACAAGGTTCTCGGCTCCGCCGTCATCCTGCGCGGCCTGACGATCGCCAATGCCGGCGACTACAAGATCGAAGTCACTGCCGGTTCTGAAACCAAGAGCGTGACCTGGAATGTCTACGGCACCGACGCCCAGCCGAAGGCGAAGAACGTCATCTTCCTTATTGCCGACGGCCTGTCCGTTGCTCACCGTACCGCAGCCCGCATCATGTCCAAGGGCATGACCGAGGGCAAGGCTGACGGCCGCCTCAACATGGACGATATCCCGCCGGCAGCCTTCGTCGGTACCTCCGCGACAGACGCTGTTGCGACCGATAGCGCCAACACCATGTCGGCCTACATGACCGGCCACAAGACCGCCGTGAACGCCATCGGCGTTTATGCCGACCGCACGCCGGATTCGTTCGACGATCCGAAGGTCGAAACCCTTGCCGAAGCGCTCCGCCGTCAGACGAAGAAGTCGATCGGCATCATCTCGACCGCCGAACTGCAGGACGCGACGCCTGCTGCCGTCGTGGCCCACACCCGCAAGCGCGGCGACAAGGCCGAGATTAACGGCATGCTGTTCGACGTGAAGCCCGATGTCGTCCTCGGCGGTGGCTCGGCCTACTTCCTGCCGCAGTCGACACCCGGCTCCAAGCGCAAGGACGACAAGGACTACGTCAAGATGTTCCAGGACGCCGGCTACACGCTGGCGACCAGCAAGTCGGAACTCCAGACGGCTGCCGGCACGAATACCGGCAAGATCCTCGGCCTGTTCCACACCGGCAACATGGACACGACGCTCGACCGCGAGTTCCTGAAGAAGGGCACGACGGGCAAGTTCCCCGATCAGCCGGGCCTCGTCGAAATGACCAAGGTTGCGCTCGACACCCTGTCGAAGAACCCGGACGGCTTCTTCCTCATGGTAGAAGCCGCAAACGTCGACAAGATGTCCCACCCGCTCGACTGGGACCGCGCCGTTGTCGACACGATCGAGTTCGACAAGGCGATCGGCGCTGCTCGCGAATTCGCCGCCAAGAACCCCGACACGCTGATCGTCGTCACCGGCGATCACACGCACGGCGTCTCCATCATCGGCACCGTCGATGACGAGAAGGAAGGCACCGACATGCGCGAGAAGGTCGGCACCTATGCGGAAGCCGGCTTCCCGAACTACGAAGATGCCAATGGCGACGGCTATCCGGACAAGGTCGACGTATCCCGCCGCCTGTTCCTCAATGCCAATAACGGCCCTGATCATTACGAGACCTTCCGTCCTAAGCTCGATGGTCCCTTCGTTCCGGCAATCCAGAACGAGAAGAAGGAATACGTCGCCAACGAACAGTACAAGGATGTTCCCGGCGCGGTCCTCGTCACCGGCATCATCCCGAAGAGCGCCGACAGCGGCGTCCACGCGGTCGACGATATCGTTCTCCAGGCTGCAGGCCCGGGTGCCGAAGGCTTCCGCGGCTACATGGAACAGAGCGACGTCTACAAGGCGCTTGCCGAAGCCTTCGCGCTCGGTGCCAAGCAGACGAACTAAACAGCAGATCCGGATGGGTGGGCGGATGAGCCCGCCCATCCGTGCCTTTTTGAAGACTTGAGTTGTCGCCTCTCCTGCGGGAGGATGGCAGGATACTTCCAGCAAGGAGAATGGTGATGGAAAAGCCCCGCGAGGTGCCGTTCAATCGCCGCCAGATGCTCAGCCTGTCGCTGGGTCTCATGGCCGGTCTGCCCCTGCTTTCCGTGGCGGGACGCGCGCGTGCCGAAAGCGACATCACCTTCGACGAGCTCTACGGCAAGGTCAGCGTTCTCGGGCTCGAATTCTCCGACAAGGTCAAGCAGCTCAACGGCAAGGATATCGCCATGAAGGGCTTCATGGCGCCGCCGCTGAAGGCTGAGGCTGCATTCTTCGTTTTGACCGAAATCCCCATGTCGATCTGCCCCTTCTGTTCCACGGATGCAGACTGGCCGGACAATATCGTCGTCGTCTATCTCTCTAAAAAGCAGACCTTCACTCAGCCCAGCCAGACGATCGAAGTGCGCGGCAAGCTGGAAATGGGCTCCTGGACCGATCCCGATACCGGTTTCGTCAGCCTGCTGCGCATCCGCCAGGCCGAATACGCGACGGTCTGACAGCATGCTGCCGCTGAACATCGAAAACCTAGCCGTGTCCTTTGCCGGCCTCGCGGCGCCGGTCCTCGCCATCGATAGTCTCGAGATCAGTGCAGGCAGCCATGTCGCGCTGACGGGTGGCTCCGGCTCGGGCAAGAGTACATTTCTCAACATCATCTCCGGCCTGGAGCGCATCCGCACTGGCCGCGTGCTATGGGGCCTGCAGGATCTGGCCCAGTTCTCCGAAGGTCGTCGTGACCGCTGGCGCGCCGCCAATATCGGTCTCGTCATGCAGGATTTTCATCTGTTTCCCGGCCTGTCGGCGCTCGATAATATCCTTCTGCCTGCCCGGCTCTCGCGTGTTGCAAATGCTGACCTCGTCAAGCGCGCCCATACTCTACTCGAGACCGTTGGCCTCAAGCGCCCAGAGCAGCATGTCGAGACCATGTCGCGCGGCGAGATGCAGCGCGTAGCGATTGCCCGTGCCCTGTTGCGCAGTCCCAGTGTCATCATCGCCGACGAACCGACTGCTAGCCTTGATCTCGAAAGTGGGGATGCGGTCGGCGACCTTCTGCTCTCGGTCGCGGCCGATGCCGGCTCGACCTTGATCCTCGCCACGCACGACCAGCGCCTCGTGGAACGGCTCGACCGCCGCCTGACGCTGAAGGCAGGCCGCATTGCGGCCGATACGGATGCAAGGGAGATAGCGGCATGATCGGCTTCATCCTCGCCGATCTCCGCCGGCTCTGGCTCGGCGGTGCCGTCGTCGTGCTTCTGGTGGCGCTGGCGACCGCGCTTGGCGTCGCCGTCACCCTGCAAGAGCGCGCACTTCGCCTCGGCAGCGCGCGGGCAGCGGACAAGTTCGACGTCGTGGTCGGCGCCGCCGGCAGCGAGACGCAACTTGTCCTCTCATCCGTCTTCCTCCAGGCCGCGCCTCTGCCATTGGTCGATGGTCATGTGCTGGCGAAGCTCGCAGCCGATCCACGCGTCGCCTGGGCCGCTCCCGTCGGCTTCGGCGACAGCTTTTCCGGCTATCCGATCGTCGGCACCACGACGAGTCTCATCGACAGCACGACCTCGGGCTTTATCGAAGGCAAGATGTTTGCGCTGGAAGGCGAAGCGGTTCTCGGCGCGGCCGTCAGGCTGCCTCTCGGCGCCGACATAAAGCCTATGCATGGCACTGCCGAGACCGGCGGACATACCCATGCGGATTCTGCCTACAAGGTCGTCGGCCGGCTGAAGCCCACCGGCACACCCTGGGATCGTGCCATCCTGGTGCCGATCCAGGCCGTCTGGCATGTCCACGGCCTTGGCCACGGACATGTCGAAGACGGGCATGATGCGGAGGAACACGGAAAAGACGATCACGCCCATGAAGAGGGCGGGCAGCACGTCGAAGGCGAGCCGGATCATCCGGAAACAGTCGCCGTTGCCGAGCAAAGCCAGGGTCAGCGGCATGCCTTCGCGCTCGGCACCGCCTCCGCATCCCATGTCGAGGAAGAACATCACGGCAGCATCGATCCGGATGCACCTGTCGTCGAAAGCTTCGGCGAGCACACGCCGGGCCTGCCGGCGATCCTGGTGAAACCGAAGACGATCGCCGACGCCTATCGCCTGCGCCAGGAATATCGAACCGGCAGCACGCTGGCCGTCTTTCCGGGCGAGGTGCTGACCGGCCTCTACGCCACGCTCGGCGACGCTAAGATGGTCTTGAGCGCCGTCGCTGCCGGCTCGCAGGGGCTGGTGGCGGCGGCACTGGTTCTGGTTACGGTCATCCATGTGGGACAGCGGCGCCGCCAGATCGGCGCCCTGCGTGCTTTCGGTGCACCGCGGGGATCGGTCTTCCTGATCGTCTGGCTTGAGCTGTTCCTGCTGGTCGCGTTCGGTGTCGGCATCGGCTTCCTGCTCGGCCTCGGTGCCGCCCATGTCGGCGCGCAGCTATTTACCGAAAAGAGCGGGGTCATCCTGCCGGTCGGGTTCACCCGAGAGGATCTGCGCCTCGCTTTGGTCCTGCTGGGCTTTGCCGCCGTGCTCGCCGCCGTACCGGCTCTTCTCGCCTACAGGCAGTCTCCGGCCCAGGCACTCAGGGCCTGAGCCGGAAAATCTTGCAGGTTAAGCGCTGAGCTTGTGGATCGCGGAGATCACGTTGTCCTCGATCTCGATGCCGTTGGTAAGCGCCTGAGCGCGCAGGCTGCGGCCGCGGCGGCCGGGAAGGCGCACACCCTCCTGCTTCGCCATTTCGCCGGCAAGCCCTGCCATGCGCTCCGCCGTGCCGCCGCCATTGGCCGCATCGGGATCGATGAGGATGATCGAATGGCCGAGCTCCGGCGGCGGGCCGTCCGCGTCGAACAGCGAGCTTGCCTGATAGGAAAAATTGGCGCCTGCAAGGCCGGCGGACAGCACTTCCACCATCAGCGCCAGTGCAGCCCCCTTGGCGCCGCCGGAAGGCGCCATCGTGCCCTTCATCGCAGCGTGAGCATCGGTCGTCGGGTTGCCGTCCACGTCGAAGGCCCAGTCGTCGGGAATGCTGACACCCTTCTGCGTCGCCTCCATCACCTTGCCGCGCGCCACCTTGGAGAGCGCGAGGTCGATGACGAGAGGATCGGAACCGGCAACAGGCACGGCAAAGGCGATCGGGTTGGTGCCGTAGAGCGGCACCTTGCCGCCCCAGGGCGCCATCGCCGCCGGCGCATTGGCAAACATCATGGCCACGAGGCCGAGTTCGGCAAAGCGCTCGACGGTCAGCGCCATCACGCCCGCATGGTGGGACCGGCCGATAGCCGCAAAGGCGATGCCCTGCTCGCGGGTAACGGCGGGCAGTTCGGCGATCGCGAGATCCAGCGCGGGATAGGCAAAACCATGGGCGGCATCGATGGCGAGAACGGCGGGCTTCGGCCGGGAGAGCTGCGGTACGGCCGCGCCGTCCACCTTGCCGCTGCGCACCTGTTTCACATAGGCCGGCACGCGGCGCAGGCCGTGGCCGGACTGGCCGGCGGCCTCCGACTGGACGAGGGCGCGGGCGACGGAAAGTGCGGTCGAGGGCAGGACGCGATTGTCTTCGAAGACGCTGCGGACCAGCGTCTCGGCTTCGATGAGGCTCATATACATGCGGGGAGTTTCCGGCTGGGTCAGGAGGAAGGGCGGTCCCGCAGTGTTAAAGCATTTCCAGCAGAAGTGGGAACCGGTTTTGCGTCCGGAATCGCGCTAAAACGAAAAATGGAGCGTTTCGACGGGGAGGACACTCCGGTCTTTCAAAGGTGGCGCATCCGCTTTCGGGCCGATGCGCCAGACCAGGTTCTTACTCGCACTTCACCGGCTGGCTAAGGGAGCTTGCAACACCCGCAGGCGGCGCCGGGATCGGAGACGCGCGCTTGACGGCAGATGTGACATAGCTGTCGATGGTGGGATCGCCTGAGGAGCGGGCGACCGACACGGCGCCGATATTGCCGCTGCCGTCGAAGCTGAACCGCACCGTCACGACACCTGTCGCATTGCCCGGGCAGCGCCGCGCATTGCGGGCGATTTTCGAGCGGACGCGGGTCATCCAGCGAGCGGGTGAGATATTGGCGGAGAAGGTCTGGCCGCTCGAACTCTGGCTCGCCGCATTGCGGTTGGACTGGGTCACCTGCGCCTTGGCCTGCGCTTGTTCCTGCTGCGCCTGCTGCTGCTTGCGACGCTCGACCTTTTTCACCGGCTCCTTCTTCGGCTCCGGCTTTTCGGCGACTTCAGGCGGCGGCGGTGGCCGCACGGTCGGCAGCGGCACTTCCACGTTTTCCAGCGCAGCCGTCATCTGCTGTTCGATCGGGTCCGGTTCCTCGATCGGCTCCGGCGGCGGTTCGGGTAGGGGCTCGGCAATTTCTGGTTCGGGCGGCGGCGGTGGCGGCTCTTCGGCCACTTCCGGCGGCGGCTCCACCGGTTCCGGCGTTGGTTCGGGCTGGGCCTCCTCCACCGGTTGCGTCTCTTCGCTCTCGACCTTTTCGACTTCCGTCATATCGGGAGCGACCTGGTCCGCCTCCGTGTTGACGGCTTCGGGCTCGGGCGCGAGCTCGATCATGATCGCTGCCGGCGGTGCACTGTCGGCGTCGACGATCGGCTCTTCCTGCATCAGCAGTGCCGCGGCCGCGATATGGGCGCTCAGCACCAACACGCTGGCGCCGGTCCACAGCGAGAATTCACCAAACTTCCCGGCTTTGCTGCGATAGGGCGCGGCTGGGTTCATGGAGCCGCTCCGGGGGCAGGTTGCGCCGCCGGGGCAGGTGCCGCCGGCTGTCCTGCGGCTGGGGCAGGGGCAGCAGCGCCCGGCAGGGTCTCGAGCCCGACCAGCGCGATCTTCAGGTAACCGGCGTCGCGCAGCAGGTTCATCACTTCCATGAACTGGCCGTAGTCGACGGCCTTGTCGGCGCGCAGGAAGATACGGGTATCCTTGTTGCCGCCGGTCAGCGTGGTCAGCCGTTCCGTCAGCTGCTCGCGCGCCACCTGGTCATTGCCGAGGTTGAGCGTCAGGTCTTCCTGAACCGTCAGGTAAAGCGGCTCGTCGGGACGTTCGGCAGGCTTGGCGCTGGAGGCCGGCAGGTCGACATTGACGTCCACCGTCGAAAGCGGCGCGGCGACCATGAAGATGATCAGGAGAACCAGCATGACGTCGATGAACGGCGTCACGTTGATCTCGTGGTTTTCGGGAAGTTCTTCGCCGTGATGTTCGCGAATACCGCCAGCCATGACTTACTCTCCGGCAACGAGCGAGACGGGACGGGTGCGGCCGCCCGGCGGAATCTTGCGGAAGTCGAGGTCGCGGCTGACCAGACGCTCGACGCCGGCAGCGGCATCGGCGAGAAGCTGGCGGTAACCGGTCACGGCGCGGGCGAAGAGGTTGTAGATCACCACGGCCGGGATGGCGGCGACAAGGCCGATCGCGGTCGCAAGAAGCGCTTCGGCGATGCCCGGTGCAACGACGGCAAGGTTGGTCGTCTGCGTTTCGGAAATACCGATGAACGAGTTCATGATGCCCCAGACCGTGCCGAACAGACCGACGAAAGGAGCAACCGAACCGATCGTCGCAAGAATGCCTGTGCCGCGGGCGATGCGCCGGCCGGCAAATGCCTCGATGCGCGAAAGCGACGATCCGACGCGTTCCTTGACGCCGTCGCCGTCGGCATGTTCGATCGCGGCTTCAGACATTTCCACTTCTTCGGCCGCAGCCCTCAGCATGTAGGCGGCCGGGCCGCCGCGGCCGGACGAAGCCTCGACGGCTTCTGCAAGCGTGCGCGAATTGCGGATGATCCTGATGATGCGGCCGGCACGGGCGCGGGCGCCGGCAAGCTCCAGCGTCTTCACCAGCCACACTGTCCAGGTGGCGAGCGATGCGATGGCAAGGCCGATCATCACCGATTTCACGACCCAGTCCGCGGCCATGAACATGCCCCAGGGCGAAAGGTCGTGGGGAATGGTCAGCGCTTCGGCTTCTTCCGCCGGTGCCAGATCCGTCACGGTCTCCTGCGGGGCCGGGGTGGGGGCGGATGCGCCCGGGGCCGGCGCAGCGCCGGCTTCGGACGCGGCAGGTGTGGATGGCGTTACGGCCGAAGGAGCCCCGGATTGCGGAGCAGCAGGAGCAGCCGCCTCTGGCGCAGCGGGAGCGGTCTGGCTCGGTGCAGGAGCCTGGCTGGCCGCAGGCGACTGGGGTTCAGCCGGCGCGGCATTGCTGGCCGGAGCCTGCGCTGCCGGAGGTGTCGCGGGTGCTGCCGGTGTAGAGGGCTGGGCAGGCGTCGAAGGCTGTGCCGTGGCTGCAGGCGCTGTCCGGCCTGTGGTCGGCGAAGCGGGTGAGGTCGGTGCCGGCTGCTGAGGCTCGGCGGACTGGTTCTGCGGCGCGGCCGGCTGGCCCTGCGGCGCAGCCGTTTGGGAAGTGGTCGTCTCCGGAGTCTGGGCGAATGCTGCAGCAGTCAGCATGGCAAGCGCGGCGACCGTCGTCCCAAGCTGTTTGGCGGTGCTCGCGAGGCGGCGGTGTCCGGCAATGGCAGGGGCGATGGATGCAGACATGGCAGACGATACTCCGACTATTTGCCGAAAGGCACTTTTTGACCAGCTCGGCACGCTATTGATCAGTCGTGGGCCGGTCTTGTGCCGGCAGCAAACTTTGCTGCTATGCGATAATAAACATGAGTTGAAATGGCAACTAATAAATCTTGAGTATCAGAGTCAAAATCGTAGCAAGTTTTCACGTTTTCGCCAGTGGCCGCGATATCGGCGAGATTTCCATTTGCAGGCTGGCGTTCTGATGACGGGAGGCGCGCTTAGCGGGCGAGCCAGCCGCCGTCGACGGGAAGCACGGTTCCGTGCACATAGTCTGACGAGGGCGAGGCGAGAAATACGGCCGCCCCGCCGATCTCCTCCGGCTTTCCCCAATGGCCGGCGGGAATACGCGCGAGGATGGCGGCATTTCGGTCCGGGTCGTCCCTCAGCGCCTCGGTATTGTTGGTGGCAAAATAGCCGGGCGCGATGGCATTCACGTTGATGCCCTTGGCCGCCCATTCGCAGGCCAGCAGCCGCGTCAGACCGGCAAGCCCGCTTTTCGACGCAGTGTAGGAGGGTATGCGGATCCCGCCCTGGAAGGACAGGAGCGAGGCGATGTTGATGATCTTGCCCGGACGGCCTGCGGCAACGAGCCGCCGCGCGAATGCCTGGGAAAGGAAGAACACGCCCTTCAGGTTGATATCCATCACCGCATCCCAGTCCGCCTCGGTGAAATCGAGCGCGTCCGCACGGCGGATGATACCGGCATTGTTGACCACGATATCGGCACTGCCGGCCCGGGAGGTCGTCTCGTCGAGGATCCGCTCGATCGGTTCGAGCGTGGAAAGATCGGCGGAGATCGAGAGGCTTTGTCCGCCTGCCGCGCCGATCCGGGCCTCAGTTTCGGCCATCGAAGACCGTCCGACGAGCGCCACCTTGGCGCCTGCCTCCGCCAGAGCGACGGCGATTGCCTGGCCAAGCCCGGTATTGGCGCCGGTCACGATCGCCGTCTTGCCGGTCAGGTCGAACGAAACGGACATGCGCATCTCTCCTCAAACGAAAACCGCCGGGCGTTGGGCCCGGCGGTTTCGTAACATTCCTGACGCGATGCTTAAAGCGTACGCGTGATGTGTTCCACGCGGAAGCACTCGATCGTGTCGCCGGCGCGGATGTCTTCGTAGTTCTCGAAGGCCATGCCGCATTCCTGACCCATCGGCACTTCGGCAACTTCGTCCTTGAAGCGCTTGAGCGTCTTGAGCTTGCCTTCGTGGATGACGACGTTGTCGCGAACCAGGCGTACGCCTGCACCACGTTCCACCTTGCCTTCGACGACACGGCAACCGGCGACCTTGCCGACCTTGGTGATGTTGAAGACCTCGAGGATCTCGGCATTGCCGAGGAAGGTCTCGCGGCGTTCCGGCGAAAGTAGACCCGACATCGCAGCCTTCACGTCATCCACCAGATCGTAGATGATGTTGTAGTAGCGGATTTCGAGGCCGTTGCGCTCGGCAACCGTACGGGCCTGGGCGTTGGCACGGACGTTGAAGCCGATGATGGCAGCATCCGATGCCTCGGCGAGCGAGATGTCCGATTCCGTGATCGCGCCTGCGCCCGAATGGACGATACGGGCACGCACCTCGTCGGTGCCGAGCTTGTCGAGAGATGCGATGATCGCCTCGACCGAACCCTGCACGTCACCCTTGATGACCAGCGGGAATTCCTTGTAGCCGGTATTCTGCAGCTTGCTCATCATCTGTTCGAGCGAACCGCGCTGGCCGGTCTGGCGGGCAACCGCCTTGTCGCGGGCAAGACGCTGGCGATATTCGGAAATCTCGCGGGCACGGGCTTCGTTCTCGACGACGGCAAAGCGATCGCCCGCAGCCGGCGTGCCGGAAAGACCGAGCACCTCGACAGGAGTAGCCGGACCGGCTTCCTTGACGTGGTCGCCCTTGTCGGTGACGAGAGCGCGGACGCGGCCCCACTGGTCGCCGGCAACGATGATCTGGCCCGGCTTCAGCGTACCCTTCTGGACCAGCACGGTCGCAACCGCACCGCGGCCACGGTCGAGCTGGGCTTCGATGACGGTACCTTCGGCGGTACGGGTCGGGTCGGCCTTCAGGTCGAGAATTTCGGCCTGCAGCAGGACGGCTTCGAGCAGCTTGTCGAGGTTCGTCTTGTTCTTGGCCGAAACTTCGACGTCGAGCACTTCACCGCCGAGCGATTCAACGAAGACTTCGTGCTGCAGAAGCTGCTGACGGACCTTGTCCGGCTTGGCTTCGTGCTTGTCGATCTTGTTGATCGCCACGATGATCGGAACACCGGCCGCCTTGGCGTGGTTGATCGATTCGATCGTCTGCGGCATCACGCTGTCGTCGGCTGCAACCACCAGGATCGCGATATCCGTCGCCTGTGCACCACGGGCACGCATGGCCGTGAAGGCGGCGTGACCGGGGGTGTCGATGAAGGTGATCTTCTGGCCGTTCTGTTCGACCTGATAGGCACCGATATGCTGGGTGATGCCACCGGCTTCGCCAGAGACGACGTTGGCCTGACGGATGGCGTCGAGCAGCGAGGTCTTGCCGTGGTCGACGTGACCCATGATCGTGACGACCGGAGGACGGGATACCATTTCGCCGGCATCGTCGGCCTTGTCGAAGATACCTTCTTCAACGTCGGATTCCGAAACGCGCTTGACGGTATGGCCGAATTCCGAGGCGATGAGTTCTGCGAGGTCGGCGTCGATGACGTCGCCCGGCTTCATCATCTGGCCTTCCTTCATCAGGTACTTGATGACGTCGACGGCGCGTTCGGACATGCGCTGCGACAGTTCCTGAATGGTGATGGTTTCCGGCAGGATGACTTCGCGGATAACCTTTTCACGGGTCTCCTGCATCTGGCTGCGGCGGAACTTTTCCTGCCGGCGGCGCATGGCCGCCATCGAACGGCCACGGGCGTTGCCGTCATCGTCCGTGCTGGCAGCGGTGATCGTCAGCTTGCCCTGGCGGCGGCCTTCGTCGCCCTTCGGGCGTGCCGGAGGCTTGGCCGGAACGGGGGTGGCCACGCGGCCGCGACCCGGCGCGCCGGGACCGGCGCGGGACGGACCGCGATCGTCGTCGTCTTCGCCGCGACGGCCGCGAGCGGCACCCGGCTGTGCTGCCGCGGGTGCGCCTGCGCCCGGCCGCGTCGGCTGGGGACGGGCGTCCTGCGGGCGGGAAGCCGGAGCACGGTCGGTCGTCCGATCGGCAACGGCCGGAGCCGCTTCTGCGACGACAGGCTCAGGTTCCGGCTCCGGAGCGGGTTCCGCGGCGCGACGTGCAGCTTCCGCTGCTTCCTCGATCTTGCGGCGCTCTTCTTCCGCTTGGCGGCGTGCTTCGTCTTCGGCGCGCTGCTTGGCTTCGATCACGTCACGCGCCTGGGCCTCCATCAGCGCGCGGCGACGGGCTTCCATCTCTCCTGCGGAGAGATCGTGAAGCACGTTCGGGCGCTGCGGCTGGCGGCTCTGCGGCGCCTGCTGCGGGCGTTGACCCTGCTGCGGAGGGCGCTGGCCCTGCTGCGGGGGGCGCTGGCCCTGCGGCGCAGGCTGGTGGACACGCGGCTGCGGTGCGGCTGCCTGCGGACGCGGCTGCTGCGGCGCGGCTGCTGGCTGGGCTGCCGCTTCTACCGGACGCGGAGCGGCCGGTGCGGCAGCTGCGGGCGTGGCGATCGGCGTTATCGGCTTTTCATCCTGGGGTCGGGTCGGGCGGCGCTTCACCGTCTCGACGACGACCGCCTTGCTGCGGCCGCGACCCATGTCCTGGCGTACAGTACCCTGGGTCACGCCTGATGGTCTCAGGGAGAGGGTTTTCTTTACGCCCAGTGTCTTGTCGTCGTTATTATCGGTCATTCCGTTCCTGTTCCTTCGTACAGGAACAGATGGAAGCCATCAGAACCTGTCGTTCACTACGTACAAATCGATCTGCGTCCGGCTACAGCCGGTGACCGCGTCATTGTTTCGGCATGTCAGCGACACCCTTTGTCTGGGACAGACCGCCCTTGCGGTACTGTTCAAGTAGGTTTGCGCGCTTCACTACACCCTCACCCGCCTGCCCTGCAAGCGCGCAAGCATGGATAAAAGCATTCTCGCCCATCACTTCGTCCAATTCCGCCCCGGTGAGGAGCAAAAAGGCCGGAATGTCTTCCCCGGCATCCGTGCCGAGTTTCCAGGCCTTGCGGGCCTGGTCTATCTTTCTCACCCCGTCTGCTGCGGCATCCGAGGCATGGAAGACGCCGACGGCGGCTCCCGAGCGGACTGCGGCGTCCACCTTCATCGCGCCAGAGACGAACTGGCCCGCCTTGCGCGCCATGTTCATCATGCCGGCAAGATCTGCCACGAGCAGGCGGTCGACGAGGGCGCCGAGATCGGCTGACGCCTTTGCATCGCTTTTCAGCGCCCGTGCGAAAAGCTGCTTCTTCACCGCGCGGTCGACCAGTTGTCGCTCCGCGCGGATCCAGCAGCCGCGTCCGGGAAGCTGTCGCTTCAGGTCCGGCACCACGGCCCCGTCGGGGCCGCGGACGAAACGGATCAGTTGATCCGGGCTGGTGGCCTCGCGGGTGACGATGCAGGTGCGGTCGTTCACGACGAAATCGTCCGGCCAGTGGTCGTCCGGGGCATCTGCATCATTCACCTGGTCGCCGTCCGAGATCATTCCTGATCGGCGGCGACTGCCTCCTCCTCGGCCTCGGCCTGTTCCTTGGCGAGATCCTCTTCGGTGATCCAGCCTGCGAGCAGGCGGGCCTGGACGATCATGTTCTCGGCCTCGACGCGGGAAACGTCGAACTTCGAGAACGTGCCCTCGAACTTCTTGGTCTCGCCGTCCTTGCGCTCCGACCAGCCGACCAGATCGTCAGCGGCGCAGCCGGCGAAGTCTTCGACAGTCTTGATGCCCTCTTCGCCGAGCGCGACCAGCATCTGGGCCGTCAGGCCGTCGATCTGCTTCAGCTCGTCCTTGACGCCGAGTTCGATGCGCTTGGCGTCGTTCTCTGCCTCGATGCGCTCCAGGTATTCGCGGGCGCGGGTCTGGATCTCGTTTGCCGTATCCTCGTCGAAGCCCTCGATGGAGGAGATTTCGTCGAGTTCGGTATAGGCGAGTTCCTCGACCTGGGCGAAGCCTTCGGAAGCGAGAACCTGGCCGATCATCTCGTCGACGTCGAGCGCTTCCATGAACAGGTTGGTGCGCTCGTTGAATTCCTTCTGACGGCGTTCCGACTCTTCGGCTTCCGTCATGATGTCGATGTCCCAGCCGGTCAGCTGCGAGGCGAGGCGGACGTTCTGACCGCGGCGGCCGATGGCCAGCGACAGCTGCTCGTCCGGAACCACGACTTCGATGCGTTCCGCATCCTCGTCGAGAACGACCTTGGCGACTTCAGCCGGTTGCAGGGCGTTGACGATGAACGATGCCGGGTCCTGGGACCACGGAATGATGTCGATCTTCTCGCCCTGAAGCTCGCCGACGACGGCCTGGACGCGGGAACCGCGCATACCGACGCAGGCGCCGACCGGATCGATCGACGAATCGTTCGAGATGACGGCGATCTTGGCGCGCGAACCCGGGTCACGGGCAACCGACTTGATCTGGATGATGCCGTCGTAGATTTCCGGAACTTCCATGGTGAACAGCTTCACCATGAACTGCGGGTGGGTACGCGACAGGAAGATCTGCGGGCCGCGCTGTTCGCGACGAACATCATATACGTATGCACGGACGCGATCGCCATAGCGCATGTTTTCGCGCGGGATCATTTCGTCGCGGCGGATGATGCCTTCGCCACGGCCGAGGTCGACGATTACGTTGCCGTATTCGACGCGCTTGACGGTGCCGTTGACGATTTCGCCGACGCGATCCTTGAACTCGTCGAACTGGCGGTCACGCTCGGCTTCGCGCACCTTCTGCACGATGACCTGCTTGGCCGACTGGGCGGCGATGCGGCCAAAGTCCATCGGCGGCAGCGGATCGGCGATGAAGTCGCCGATCTTGGCGTCGACATTGCGGTCACGGGCGAGCGTCAGCGGGATCTGCGTGCCGTAGTCTTCGGCATGCTCGACGACCTCCAGAAGACGCTGCAGGCGGATTTCGCCGGTCTTTGAATTGATGTCGGCGCGGATATTGGTTTCCGAGCCGTAGCGCGAGCGGGCGGCCTTCTGGATGGCGTCGGCCATCGCAGCCAGCACGATCTCGCGGTCGATGACCTTTTCGCGGGCCACAGCATCTGCGATCTGCAGAAGTTCAAGCCGGTTTGCGCTCACTGCCATTGTCGTTGGTCTCCGTAGGTCCAATTCTGGCGGCTCTTGCCTCCTCGGAAAGAGCCAGTGTGTTGGTCGGTTATTCGTTGTCTTCGGTTTCGTCTTCGTCGTTCTGGTTCGCGGCCTGCTGCTTGGCCATCTTGTCGGCCCTCAGCGCGTCGCGGATCAGATCGTCGGTCAGGATCAGCTTGCCCTCGGCCAGTGCCGAGAACGGGATCGTCACGCGCGGCTCTTCACCATAGGCGACCTGGTCGCGCTCGAGGGTGAAGCCCTCTTCGTTGACGTCGGTAATCTTGCCGCGGAACCGCTTGCGGTTGTCGATCATGATCGACGTCTCGCATTTCACCAGATGGCCGGTCCAGCGGGCAAAATCCGACTTGCGCACCATCGGCCGGTCGATGCCGGGCGAGGATACTTCGAGATGATACTCGCGATCGATCGGATCTTCCACATCAAGAACCGGTGAGATGGCGACCGACACGGCCTCGCAGCCTTCGACATCCATCGTGCCGTCATTGCGCTCGGCCATGATCTGCAGGGTCATGCCGTTCTGATTCAGCATGCGCACACGGACCAGCCGGAAGTCCATTGCGGTCAATACCGGCTCGATGATCTCGGCGATCCTCAGGTCGAGTCCTGTCTCGACGATGAGACGCGGCTCGTGGTCTGTCTGCTGCATAAGCTCTCCGGTTCAATTCCCGCTTAAGGATGCGGGCTGAAGCGATCGCCTAACAAAAAAGAGCGGGTCCGGGAGGGCCCACTCTTCATCGGACGATCAAGAATATGGGCTCCATATACGCCCTCGGTCCCGCAATTGCAAGACTGGACCATTTCTGCCCCATCTCCGCTGGATTTAACCCGCTCGGGGTCTATAACCGGTCAACAGGCAAGAATAAAAAACGGGGACCAGATCGTGCCGGAGAGAATTGCAACACTCGCGCCGTTCAAGAACAAAACCTTCCGCACGATATGGATAGCGAGCCTTGCATCGAATTTCGGCGGCCTGATCCAGGCCGTCGGCGCGGCCTGGATGATGACCTCGATCACCAGTTCGCAGGATATGGTGGCCCTGGTTCAGGCGTCCACCGCGCTGCCGATCATGCTGTTCTCGCTGATTGCCGGTGCGCTTGCCGACAATTTCAACCGCCGCAGCCTGATGCTTGCCGCCCAGGGCTTCATGCTGGTCGTCTCGATCACGCTGACGGTTTTTGCCTATCTCGGTCTGCTGACGCCCTGGCTGCTTCTGCTCTTTACCTTCCTGATCGGCTGCGGCGTGGCGCTCAATAATCCGTCCTGGCAGGCCTCGGTCGGCGATATCGTCTCCCGGGAGATGCTGCCGCAGGCGGTGACGCTGAACAGCATCGGCTTCAACATGACCCGCAGCGTCGGCCCCGCCATCGGTGGCGCGATCGTTGCTGCCGCCGGTGCGGCCGCCGCCTTTGCCGTCAATGCTGCGAGCTATGTCGCGCTGATGTTCGCGCTCCTGCGCTGGAAGCCTGAGCGCCGCGACGACAGCCTTCCGCGCGAAACCCTTCTCAGGGCACTGTCGGCGGGCCTCGGCTATGTCTCCATGTCGCCGACCATCCTCAACGTGCTCTGTCGCGGCCTCCTTTTCGGCCTTGCGGCAAGTGCAATCCTCGCGCTCCTGCCGATCGTCGCGCGCGATCTGGTCGTCGGCGGGCCGCTGACCTATGGCGTCATGCTCGGAGCCTTCGGCGTCGGCGCGATCGGTGGGGCGATGGCCAATGCGAGGCTTCGCGAAGTGCTGTCCAGCGAAGCGATCGTACGGCTCTCCTTTGTCGGCTTTGCCGCGAGCTCGGCCGTCATAGCACTCAGCGGCAACACGGCGCTGACGGCGCTCGTCCTGTTGATCCCCGGCGCCTGCTGGGTTCTGGCGCTGTCGCTGTTCAATACCACGGTGCAGCTTTCGGCGCCCCGCTGGGTCGTCGGGCGTGCGTTATCCTTCTACCAGACGGCCACATTCGGCGGCATCGCCGTCGGCAGCTGGGTCTGGGGCGTGGCGGCCGAGACATTCGGCGTTTCGGTCTCTCTCAGTCTCGCAAGCCTCGCCATGCTGGTCGGTGCCGCGGCAGGGCTTCGCTCGCCGCTGCCGCAATTCGCCGATGTGGATCTCAGCCCCCTCAACCGCTTCAACGAGCCTATGCTGCGTCTTGATCTCCAGCCGCGAAGCGGACCGATCGTGCTGCAGATCGACTACGAGATCGGCGAGGCCGACATTCCCGAATTCCTGATGCTGATGTCGCGCCGTCGCCGGGTGAGGATCCGCGACGGTGCCCGCCAGTGGGCGCTGATGCGCGACCTCGAGCATCCCGACATCTGGACCGAGAGCTATCACACCGCCACCTGGGCGGATTACGTCCGGCACAACCGGCGCAGGCTGCAGATCGACGCCGAGATATGGGACGCGATCCGCAAGCTGCACAAGGGCGAGGAGGGGCCGCGCGTTCATCGTATGATCGAGCGCCAGACGATCCCGCCGAAGAGCGACATCTTTCACAAGCACCATGTGGATCTGCATTGAGCCATGGCCGAGTTTCGCAAGGCCCGTTCCGCCGATCTGCCGCACATCGTGGCTCTTCTGGCGGATGATCCGCTGGGTAAAGCCAGGGAAAGTGCCTCCGTCCGAACGGATCATCGCTATCTGGAAGCATTCGCCGCGATCGAAGCCGATCCGAACCAGTTGCTGGCGGTGGCCGTCGATGACGATGACCGCGTAATCGGCTGCCTGCAGCTCTCTTTCATCCCCGGCCTTTCACGCAGCGGGATGTGGCGGGGTCAGATAGAAAGCGTCAGAATTTCAGCCGCGCACCGGGGCGGCGGGCTCGGAACGGTCATGATCGAATGGGCGATGGAGCAGGCGAGGCTACGCGGATGCGGCCTCGTGCAACTGACATCGGACAAGCAGCGACCGGAAGCGATCCGCTTCTATGAAAAACTCGGCTTCGTCGCGAGCCATGAAGGGCTGAAGCTCGACCTAACGTAACTTGGCCTTCAGCGAAGCATCGGGATAGCAGGTCGGCGCAATCCCGGCCTTGGCCTGCCAGTCGCCCAGCGAGCGGCGGGTCTTGAAGCCCGGCAACCCGTCGACATTGCCGACGTCGTAGCCCTTGGCGACCAATGCCTTCTGCATTGCAAGCACGTCGGAACGCAACATCTTGCCGACATCGCCCCAGCTTGCCTGGAACGGGCCCACCCCATAGGCGATGCGGTCGGCGAGATTGCCGATGAACAGCGCATAGAGGTCGGAATTATTGTATTCCTTGAGGACGTAGAAATTCGGCGTGACGATGAATTCGGGACCGTTCCGTCCGGCCGGAAGCAGCATCATCCCCGGCGCCTTCAGCTCGGAAGACGGAAAGGCCTTGCCGGAAATGCGCGTGATGCCGGTCGAGGCCCAGGCGGAAATCGGCTTGGCGAGGTCCGGACCTTCCTGCGCGCAGGAGACATTGACGGGGATCGAAGCCTCAAAACCCCAGTCCCGACCGCGTTGCCAGCCTTCCTGCTGAAGATAGTGCGCTATGGAGGCAAGCGAATCCGGCACGGAGTTCCAGATGTCCGGATGCCCGTCCTGGTCGAAGTCGACGGCATATTTGAGATAGCTCGTCGGCATGAACTGCGGCTGGCCGAGCGCCCCGGCCCAGGAACCCTTCATCACGGACGCGCTGACGTCGCCACGCTCGATCATCGTCAGCGCTGCGATCAGCTCCTCGCGAAACATCGGCTTGCGGGTCGACATGAAGGCCTTGGTCGCCAGCACTTCGATTGCTGAATAAGGAAGCCGAGCCTTGCCGAAACCGGATTCCCGGCCCCAGATCGCGACGATCACCTCGCCCGGTACGCCATAGGCCGCCTCGATGCGCTTCAGCGTCGCGGCATGGGTGGAGGCAAGACCGCGGCCGGTGGCGGCAAGGCCCTGCAGCCGCTTCTCTGAAAAATAGGCGCCGGGAGAGGAGAATTCCGCCTGGCTCTGGTCCTGCTGCTTCGGCGGCTTGGAACCGGGCGGCACGAGATCCGGCAGATCCCAGTTCAGCGTCACACCCTTGAAGGCGGCATCGATCGTACGCGCCGACACCCCGGCCTTGCGGGCTTCGGGAGAAAGATCGCTGGCGATCCATCGCTGGAATTGCCGTTCGACGTCGGGCTTGTTCTGGGCAAGCGCGGGGAGGGGGAGGAGGGCGAGGAGTGTAGCGAACAGGACCTTTGCTGTTTGCGCTAGCAAGCCCCCCTCTGCCCTGCCGGGCATCTCCCCCACAGGTGGGGAGATCACAAGTGGCCGGACCTTCGCCCCAAAAAATCCCCTGTCCCCGGCAGACACGCTGCATTGGGCCAGTGAGCGCACGCCCAGCTGATCTCCCCCCTTGTGGGGGAGATGGCCGGCAGGCCAGAGGGGGGTGAACTTGCGCATCCGTTGCCTCCTGAAATCAGATCGCCGTCCGCGCCCTCAAGGCCGCCGTCAGCGTGCCTTCATCGAGATAGTCGAGCTCGCCGCCCACCGGCACGCCATGGGCCAGCCTTGTGATCTTGACGTCGAAATCGGACAGCTGGTCGGTGATGTAATGGGCCGTCGTCTGGCCTTCGACGGTGGCATTCACCGCGATGATGATCTCCTTGACGGTCCCCTCGTTGACGCGATCGACCAGCCCGCGAATATTGAGATCGTCGGGACCCACGCCGTCGAGTGGCGACAGCGTGCCGCCGAGCACGTGATAGGCGGCGTTCATCGCACCGGCGCGTTCCAGCGCCCAGAGATCGGAGACGTCCTCGCAGACGATCAGCATCGAGTGGTCGCGGCGGATATCGGTGCAGACGGTGCAGGGATCGGATGTATCGACATTGCCGCAGCGCGAGCAGATCTTCACCTTGTCATAGGCCTCGCCCATCGCATGCGACAGCGGGCCGAGCAGCTGATCCTTCTTCTTGATCAGGTGCAGCGCCGCGCGGCGGGCCGACCGCGGCCCGAGGCCCGGAACCTTCGCCAGGAGCTGGATCAGTTTTTCGATTTCGGGGCCGGTGACTCGCTTTGCCATGTCCTCCCTTTAGCCCATATGTCGGGCAAACGGAAACGCCGCAAGGACACTTGGCCGATGAAACTTCTCGCGATCTGCACGGGCAGCGCCGAACGCCTGCCCGGCAAAAGCTACAGGACCGGCATCTACAAGGCCCCGGTCAATGCAGCGATGATGATCGACACGCTCGGCGTCGTCGGCGATGCGGTCTGCAACAGGAAGCATCACGGCGGACCCGATCAGGCGATCCTGCTCGAAGGCACACTGACGCTCGACTGGTGGGCCGCAGAGCTAGGTCGCGACCTTCCGTTCGGCACATTCGGCGAAAACCTCGTGATCGACGGCTTGGACAACCGCGATGTCGCCGTCGGCGATCGGTTGCGCATTGGAGAGGTGATCCTGGAAGCGACCTGTCCACGTTCGCCTTGCAACACGCTCGCGGCCCGGATGGAGGACAGGCAATTCGCAAAGCGCTTCTTGAGGGCCGCCCGTCCGGGCATCTATTGCCGGGTCATCCGGCAGGGAACGGTCTCACCGGGAGTTCCCGTTGAGTACGAGCCTTATGCCGGCGAGCGTGTCCTGCTTTCCGAATTGCTGGCAACGCTTGGGCGGAACCTGGCCGAGAACGAGAGGGCGCGTTTCCTCGCTGCGCCGATCGGGACACGCTTACGGGCGATGTTCGAAGCCGGGGCGCAACCGGAGCGATAAAAAGTGACGGAAGCGGCACAGGTAAGTCTAAAAAAGGAAATCGTAACGAAACCGTGAGACTTGATGATGTTGCCTGTTTTCGATCAGGCCATATACCGCATAGCATGATGTGAAGACGGAGTATTCGATGAGTATTGTGAGGCGCTTTCCTGTTGGTCTGTACTCCGGCGTACTGCTGCTTCATGTGACCGCGGCCACGGCGGTCTTCGCGGAGGAGCACACGGATCAGGCGATCTTCGGGTTTGGCGGCGCGATGGTCGACGGCGACATGGCGGAATCGACCAATCCCTTCGGTGTCGGATACGAGAACCATCCGATCTTCGGCATCGGCTACCAGTTTTTCCCTTACAGCATCGGTGATCTGAAATTCGGCCTGGAAGCCGGTCTTGCGGGCCGTTTCCGTGGCAATACCAATGCGGAGATCTGGGGCGGCGTTGTCGGCCGCTATGAGGGCATCGAGATCGCCAATACGATCCGCATCATCCCCTCCTTCACCTTCGGCATCAGCCATGTCACCGAAACGATGGAAGGCCGCGAGAAGAAGAACGAGGAAGAGCGAAACGGCGACGCCAGCACGCTCTTTTATCTCGGCCCGGAACTCAGCTTCAGCACGGTCTCCCGTCCGGAACTGGAAGTCTTCTGGCGCCTGCATCACCGGTCCGGCGCCTGGGGCACGCTCGGCGATATGCATGGCGGATCGAACGCCAACGTCATCGGCGTCCGGTATAATTTCTAAAAGTCAGGTATCAGCGCGCCGCGATCGCCGCGGCCGCGCCTGCCATCGTGCCGGCTGAAATGCGATTGGCGATCCTGACCGCCCGCGGACTTTTCAGGAACTGCCGCGCCTTGGCGGCAAGCGTCATCCAGACGATGTCGACAGCGGCAAGCACGATCAGCATCGCCGCGACCAGTTCCAGCCATCCTGTCAGCGTCACGCCGTTGAGATCGATGATCGAAGGCAATAGCGCCACGTAGAACATCATGATCTTCGGATTGCCGAGCGTCACGGTCAGTCCGGCGAAGAACATTTTCAGCGCCGACCGGCTCTCCGGCAGCTCGCCGTCTGCGCCACTGGGCTCCGCGAACCACATTTTCCAGGCGAGATAGAGAAGATAGGCAACGCCGGCCCATTTGATGGCCACGAAGACGACGTGGAAGCTTTCGGCGAGCGCCGAGAGACCGGCGACCGCAAACGAGAGCCAGATGGCCTCGCCCACCCACATTGCCGCGACGAAGGGCAGCACGTCACGATAGCCCTTGGACAGCACGCGGGAGACGAGTGCCGCGATGCTGGGCCCGGGCGACCCGGCCGCCACGAACAGCGCGGCGGCAAATACCAGTACGGATGTCAGCGTCATCGCAGCCTCCTCCCAGAGGTCGTGCTATCAGAACGGCAGCTTCATGCCGGGCGGGATCGGCAGGCCGGCGGTCAGTTCCTTGGTCTTTTCTGCGGTGATCTGCTCGGCCCGGTCCTTGGCCGACTTGTGGGCGGCAACGATCAGGTCTTCGAGGATCTCGACATCGTCTTCCTTGAACAGCGACGGATCGAGCTTGAGGCCGAGAAGCTCGCCCTTGCCGTTCATCTTGACGGTCACGAGGCCGCCGCCGGCCGTGCCTTCGACTTCGAGCGCGGCGATCTCCGCCTGCATCGTCTCCATCTTGGCCTGCATTTCCTTGACCTTGCCCATCATGCCCATGATGTCGCGCATCGGTGTATCCTCTTGCTTTTACTAGATTTCGATGTCGTCGCCGGGCAGGATGTCGCCCTCTTCGGATTCGGCGATCGCCGGTGCCGGCGCATCCTCGGCGTCATTTTCGTCTTCTTCCGTCGCGCGGATTCTGACGTCGGTGATCTTGGCGCCGGGAAACTGCGCCAGGATCGCCACGATATCGGGATCGGAGCGGGCATCGGTCAGCCGCGCCTCGCGGGCGCTGGCATCCGCTTCCACCAGTGTCGGTTCGCCCTCTTCCTTGCTGAGCGAGACGATCCAATGGATACCGGTCCATTCCTTCAGCTTGACGCCGAGCTCGCCGGGCAGCGTGCCCGGTCCGCCGTCCGTCATGCGGATGTCGAGGCGGCCCGGTTCGATCTTCACCAGCCGGACGAAGTTGCGCACCAGCGCCTTCAGCCTCGGGTCGCGGTTCCTGGTGCAGAGATCGACGATATCGTGCATCGAGCGCACGGCAACCGTCGGCTCCGGCTTCTCGGAAGGACGCTCCTCTATCCGGCCGACCGGCATTTCGCGCGGGCTCGTGTTGGGAACCGCCTTCAGCATGGCGGTCGGGCCGCCGGACGGCATGCGCTGTCCGCCCATTTCGATGCCGCGGGTAGCGACAGCGTTCGGGCCTTGACCCATTGGCGCGCCGCGTCCATTGCCGCCGCCATTCGGCATTCCGTTCGGTGCCGCGTCGCCATTGGCGAAGTCGGCAAGCCTGCGGGCCGCGTCCTCCGGGGAGGGAAGCGAAGCGGCATGGGTAAGCCGGATCAGCACCATCTCGGCGGCGCCCGCAGGCCGCGACGAGGCTTCCGCCTCGGGAATGCCCTTCAAGAGCATCTGCCAGATGCGCGACAGCGCGCTGACTGCGACGTTTTCGGAAAACTCCCGGCCGCGCACCCGCTCGACTTCGCTCAGCGAAGGGTCGTTGGCGGCGTCGGGAATGAACTTGAAGCGGGTGACGAGATGGGTGAAATCGGCAAGATCCGTCAGCACCACGACCGGATTGGCGCCTGCCTCGTATTGTGCCGTGAACTCGGAGAGTGCGGCCGTCACGTCGCCCTTCACCACATGCTCGAACAGGTCGACGATGCGGGCGCGGTCGGCAAGGCCCAGCATGCCGCGCACGGTCTCGGCCAGCACGCTGCCGCCGCCATGGGCGATCGACTGGTCGAGCAGCGACAGGCCGTCACGCGCCGAGCCCTCGGCAGCACGGGCGATCATCGCCAGCGCTTCGGATTCGGCTGGAATGCCTTCCTTCTCGAGAATGGTGGAGAACAGGCCGACGAGGTCGGCGGCGCTGATCCGGCGCAGGTCGAAGCGCTGGCAGCGCGACAGGACGGTGATCGGAACCTTGCGGATCTCGGTCGTGGCGAAGATGAACTTCACATGCTCCGGAGGCTCTTCGAGCGTCTTCAACAGGCCGTTGAAGGCCTGCGTCGAGAGCATGTGCACTTCGTCGATGATATAGACCTTGTAGCGCGCCGAAACCGGGCGGTAGCGCACCTGCTCGATGATCTCTCTGATGTCGTCGATGCCGGTATGGGAGGCGGCGTCCATCTCGATCACGTCGACATGTCGGCCTTCCATGATCGCCTGGCAGTGCTCGCCGGGGATGCGAAGGTCGATCGTCGGACGGTCGATCTCCGGCGTCTTGTAATTGAGCGCGCGAGCGAGAATGCGGGCGGTGGTCGTCTTGCCCACCCCGCGCACGCCGGTCAGCATATAGGCCTGGGCGATGCGGCCGGTCTCGAAAGCGTTGGTCAGCGTGCGGACCATCGGCTCCTGGCCGACCATCAGATCGGAGAAATCCTTCGGGCGATATTTGCGGGCGAGCACCCGGTAGGCGCTGCCGGCCGAGGCCGACGAAGAAGGAGTGGAGGATGTCGGCCCGCTGTCGCTCATAAGGTCCTGACTATAGGCCTTCCGGCCGCCTGTACGGGCCATTCCGGTGGCCGAGGCGATCTTGACCGGACCGGGTGTTGACCAAGATGAGAAGGTGGGAGGCTGGCACGGCGACCCGTGCCTGGCTCGTTAGGGCTGCTTCCTTCCGGACCTGACCCGGTTGGCGAGTGGCTCGTCCACCACCAACCTCCCGCCGCACATATCGGCAATAATGCTTCCAAATGCAAGCCAACACTGTAAAAAACTGTATCGAGAGCATGTCGCGCAAAAGTGTGCAGCGGTTTTGCGAAAACGACATGCGATAAAACAAAGACCTGAAGGGTATCGCGAGCCCCTGGGATCGCGATACCCTTCAGAAAATCATAGCAATGAGAATGCCGGGAGGAACACTTGAGTGGATTTGAACTGGACGCCCGGCTCGCCAGGGATACCGAACTGGTGGAAAGCCTCGGCCTCTGCCAGCTTCGAATAATGAAGGACGCCCGCTGGCCCTGGCTCATGCTGGTGCCGCAGCGCAACGCGGTCAGCGAAGTGTTCGAGCTCAGGCCGCTCGATCAGGCGCTCCTGACTTTCGAGACAAACATGGTCGCCGAGGCGCTGAAGCGGGCGACGGGTGCGGAAAAGATCAACGTCGCCGCCATCGGCAACATCGTCCGTCAGTTGCATGTCCACATCGTCGCGCGGTCGGAGGGAGATCCCAACTGGCCCGGTCCGATCTGGGGTTTCGGTCAGCCCCAAGCCTATGACGAAACGGAAAAGCAGGCCCTCATCAACCGGCTGACGGAAAATCTCGCATCATGACAAAAGACCTTTTCGCATCGGATGTGCCTCATCCGGATCCGAGCAGCCTCACCGCCTTCGCCGGCAATATGCTCGATCGGCGGGCCGAATACCGGGCGGACGATTGCGTCGAGAAGGCGCTCGCCGTCGAAGGCATGCACATCCTCGCCTTCGCTGGCGCCAAGCTGATCCTCAAGCATGACGGCCAGATCCTCGACCCGCTGTTTGCGGCCTACGAACTGGCCGAGCTGCAGCCCGATTTCGACAATGCCGTACTGCTCGGCTACCGCGACAACGGCGAACCTCGGATCGCCGTGCCGGTCATGGTCGCCGCCGAGGAACTCGCCGGGCACTACAAGCCGACCGATGCACGTGCGCTCTATCGTGAAGCCCTGATCGAAGGCGAGCTGCAGGGCGAGGTGGCGCAGGCCGTTTCGCTCTTGACCTGGAACGCCGCCAACCGCTTCTGCGGCAAATGCGGTTCGCCGACGGAAATGCATATCGGTGGCTACAAGCGCGTCTGCACCCGGTGTCAGCACATGATGTTTCCGCGCACCGACCCGGTCGTGATCATGCTGACGGTCGATGTCGAAAGCGACCGCTGCCTGCTCGGACGCAGCCATCATTTTCAGGAGGGCATGTATTCCTGCCTTGCCGGCTTCGTCGAGCCGGGCGAGACGATCGAAAGTGCGGTCCGCCGCGAGACGGTCGAGGAATCCGGCATCGAGATCGGCCGGGTGCGCTATCACGCATCGCAGCCCTGGCCCATGCCGCATTCACTGATGATTGGCTGCTATTCGGAAGCGACGTCGACCGAGATCACCATCGATCCGCAGGAAATGTCGGATGTCCGCTGGTTCTCCCGCGCGGAGGTTGCGGCCATGCTGGACGCCGGCCCGGACGTAAAACCGTTCGGCCCGGCCCAGGGCGCGATCGCCTATCGGCTGATGAAGGACTGGCTGGATTGGGTGAAGAGCGATCAGGCGTAGCCTGAGCAATCGGTCCGGCGAACCGATTGCAGCGATGAACGCCACGAGCCCAAAGCGAGTGGCCGGGCGGATTACCCGTTCTGCAGCGTCCCGCGCATTGGGTGCCCCTTGTAGGTGCCCAGCACGCGAACCTTCTCCGAGAAGAAGCGCAGTTCCTCCAGCGCCCGGCGCACCGGGGCATCGTCGGGATGCCCTTCGATATCGGCATAGAACTGCGTCGCGATGAACTTGCCGCCCAGCTGGTAGCTCTCGAGCTTCGTCATGTTGATGCCGTTGGTCGCAAAGCCGCCCATCGCCTTGTAGAGCGCGGCCGGGATGTTGCGGACGTTGAACACGAAGGTGGTGACGATAACGTCTTCCGGGTTGTTCCGCTGCACCCATTTTTCGTCGCGCGACAGGACGACGAAGCGGGTGACGTTGTTTTCCGTGTCCTCGACATTCTCGGCCAGGATGTCGAGCTTGTAGAGATCGGCGGCAAGCCGAGGGGCGAGTGCCGCCATCGAACGGTCGCCCTTTTCCGCCACCATCTTGGCCGCACCGGCCGTATCGCCGGCAACGACCGCCTTCCAGCCGTTCGAGCGGATGATCTTGCGGCACTGGCCGAGCGCATGGATGTGGCTGTGCACGGTGCGGATCTCGTCATGGGTGACGCCCGGCAGCACCATCAGCTGGAAGCGGATCGGCATGAAATATTCGCCGATGATATGCAGCCGCGATTCCGGCAGAAGGTAGTGGATGTCGGCCACGCGTCCGGCGATCGTGTTTTCGATCGGGATCATCGCCAGGTCAGCCTCGCCGCTTTCGAGCGCCTGGAAGGCATCCTCGAAGGTCGGGCAGGGCAGGGGCTCCATGTCCGGAAACATGTCGCGGCACGCCATGTCGGAATTTGCACCATAGTCGCCCTGGAAAGCGATGCGATTGGTCAGCGTGGTCATGAAACTACCTGTTACGGCTGGCGTGAGGAAAGGATGGCGCGGGCCTTTTCGAGATCGGCCGGCGTGTCGACGCCAAGCGGCACCGAATTGACGATCTCCGCGTCGATCCGCATGCCGGCCTCGAGTGCTCTCAGCTGCTCCAGGCTCTCGCGCTTTTCGAGCACGGAAGGACCGAGCGTGACGAACTTTTCGAGCGCCGCGCGGCGATAGGCATAAAGGCCGATATGGTGATAAAGCGGGCCGTTGCCGTAAGGCGCTGTGGCGCGGGTAAAATAGAGCGCCTTAAGGCGCGTGTCGGACAGCGGCGAGCCGACGATCTTGACCACGTTCGGATTGGTCTTCTCGTGCTCGTCGGTGATCTCGACCGTCAGCGTGGCGATATCGGTCGATGCATTGTCGATGAGCGGACGCAGCGAGGCGCGCACCGCCTCGGGCTCGATCGTCGGCAGGTCTCCCTGGACGTTGATCACATAGTCCGCCTTCGCGTCCGGGTCGGCTTTGGTCAGCGCCTCGTAAATGCGGTCGGAGCCGGACTGGTGGTCGGCCCTCGTCAGGACGACGTCGAAGCCGGCGGCCTTGACCACGTCGAACACTTCCTGTTCATCGACGGCAACGACGATCCGGCCGACTTTGGCCTCCTCGGCGCGCTTTGCCACCTGCACGATCATCGGCAGGCCTGCGATATCCGCCAGCGGCTTGCCGGGCAGGCGGGTCGAAGCCATGCGGGCAGGGATCATCACCAAAGTTTTCTCGAGGGCGTAGACAGTCATCGCAGGCCTTCTATTCCAGCGCGAGCAGTGTCAAAAAGTCTCACGCGTAGCACTTGGTTACGTGTTGCAAGGACCCTGCAAAAGACATAGCTTTTGCGCGATTGCAAGATGGTCGCCTGAACCAATGGTTGGTGCGGCGGGTTGGGAGGAGCCCTGGAATGAACCCTTATGTCAACATGACGGTAGGCGCGTTGCTTGCCACGGTTTTCGTGATGATGTCCGTCTCGATTGCCTCGGAAGGCATTTTTCATTCGCCTGCTCCTGAAAAGGAAGGGTTCGCCATCGTCGCCGCTGAGGAGCCGGCCGGTGGGGAAGCCGCAGAAGCCGCGCCAGCCGCCGTTCCGGTGGGCCAGCTTTTGGCCGGTGCCGATGCCGCCGCTGGTGCGACCGTTTTCAAGAAGTGTCAGAGCTGTCATTCGATCGAGAAGGGAGGGCCCAACAAGGTGGGGCCTGATCTCTGGGGCCTCGTGAACCGTCCGATCGCCACCCACGAAGGCTTTTCCTATTCGGCCGGCATGAAGGACTTTTCCAAAGGTGGCCAGGAAACCTGGACCTTCGATCACCTGAACCACTTCCTTGCCGGCCCCAAGGCCTATGTGAAGGGCACCGCGATGGGCTTTGCCGGTCTCAAGAACGACAAGGAACGCGCCAACCTGCTCGCCTATATCCGCGAACAGTCGGACAGCCCGGCACCGCTGCCGGATCCGAATGCGCCGGCGCCTGCGACGAACTGATTGACGGCTACAAGGCCCGAATGAAAACGCCCGGCTTTGCCGGGCGTTTTTCGTTGTCCGTTTCTATGTAAGCACCCAGGCCCAGAAGCTGACCGATGCCACGCCGAATGCGGTGGTGATGCTGATCACCGAGGCGGCAAGGCTCTGGCCGGAGCGGAAGCGCTGGGCGATCAGCCAGGCATTGATGCCGGTCGGAACAGATGAGGTGAGAACCAGCGCCGCCGCCCAGTCGCGCGGCAAATTAAGCGCCCAGCTTGCGGCAAAGACAGCGGCGGGCATCAGCAAGAGCTTCAGCACGGTGACGCTGGAGGAAAGGCCGAGGTCACCCTTGATCGGATAACGGGTGAGCGCCATGCCGATCGAGACGAGCGCCGCCGGGCTTGCGGAGGCTGCGATCTGGTCGACGACCATGCCGATGGGCGCATTCATCGTCAGGCCGGAAAGGTTGAAGATGAGGCCGGCGATCAGGGCAATCACGAGCGGATTGCGCGCAAGGTTGGACCCGACCTGCTTCAGCACCGCCCCGACCGAGCGCGCCGCCGTTCCATCCACCTTGGCGGATGCGCTCTCCATCAGGATCGTGCCGGCGATCATCATGATCGGCAGGTGGATCGCCAGCAGGATCGAGATCGCAACGAGGCCGTCCTGCCCCACGATGTGGGAAACGAGCGGCAGGCCGATGAAGACGTTGTTGGCAAAGCTGCCGGACATGCCGGCAATGACGGCGATCTTGGCATCCCGCTTGAAGATGTGCCGCGCGACCAGATGCCCCGCCGTCCAGGTGATGGCGACGCCGATGAAATAGGCCGACCACAGGCGAAACGGCGAAACGCCTTCGAAATGGGCCGTCGCCAATGTCCGGAAAATCAGCATCGGCACGGCGATCTTGAAGACGAACTCTCCCAGCGCGTCGCCCGTCTCAGCCTTCAGCAGGCCGGATTTTGCGGCAAGCCAGCCGACGAGAATGAGAATGAAGACGGGAAGGACGTTTGCGAGGACTGAGGACACGGGAAGACCTTGGGAGAGGATGTTCCCATGCGTTTAGCGCATAAGTTCCCTTGCAACAAATGCGCGCTGCGCAACTGTGCCGTGAACCGTCTGGTCGCTGGGGGAGATTTCCTGAAAAGGCACCCGGCGGTCAGCCGCCAGTACATCCGTGACAGCCAACCAAACCGGATGGCTGTAGACATAGTGGCTGGTCATGACGTCCGCATGACATCGAGCGGCAAAAGGTCGGCTTTTCTCCACCGCCGATATTTTCCCTTCCATTGCACGGGAAACGTCACTACCGATGACGCAACTGCGAAATAAAAGGATGAAAACTGGATGCCAAAGTTCGACGTGCTCGCGATCGGCAATGCGATTGTCGATATTCTCGCCCGCTGTGACGATCAGTTCCTCGAGGATAACACGATCATCAAGGGCGCGATGAACCTCATCGATGCCGAGCGCGCCGAACTTCTGTATTCGAAAATGGGCCCGGCGGTGGAAGCCTCCGGTGGTTCGGCGGGTAATACCGCGGCCGGCATTGCCGGTTTCGGCGGCAAAGCGGCCTATTTCGGCAAGGTCGCCGAAGATCAGCTGGGCGGCATCTTCCAGCACGACATCCGCGCCCAGGGCGTCCATTACCAGACCAAGCCCGAGGGCCAGAACCCGCCGACCGCCCGCTCGATGATCTTCGTGACGCCCGATGGCGAGCGTTCGATGAATACCTATCTCGGCGCCTGCGTCGAACTCGGTCCTGAACATGTCGAGCCCGAAGTCGTCGCCGAAGCCAAGGTCACCTATTTCGAGGGCTATCTGTGGGATCCGCCGCGCGCCAAGGAAGCGATCCGCGAATCCGCTCGCATCGCCCACGAGAACGGCCGCGAAGTGTCCATGACCCTGTCCGACCCTTTCTGCGTTGGTCGTTACCGCGCCGAATTCCTCGACCTCATGCGGTCGGGCACGGTCGACATCGTCTTCGCCAACAAGCAGGAACTGCTGTCACTCTATGAGACGGAAGATTTCGAACTGGCGCTCGGCAAGATCGCGGTCGACTGCAAGCTTGCGGCAGTGACGCTGTCGGAAGAGGGCGCAGTAATCGTGCGCGGCAAGGAACGGGTTAAGATCGATGCCTTTGCGATCGAGGAACTGGTCGACACGACCGGTGCCGGAGATCTGTTCGCCTCGGGCTTCCTCTACGGCTACACGCAGGATCGTTCGCTGGAAGACTGCGGCAAGCTCGGCTGCCTGGCGGCCGCGATTGTGATCCAGCAGATCGGCCCGCGGCCCATGGCGTCGCTGAAGGACGCGGCTGCCGAAGCCGGCCTTATTTGAAGGCTTCGCCCGGGTAGACGCCCCAAACCTCTGCCTGGGCCACCCAGCCCTCGGTGCCGTTCGCTTCCGCGTGGCACCAGTCGCCGTTGCATTCCTGGATGTTGAGCTGCACGCCCGGCTGCAGCTTGGCGATGACATTGCTGGAGCTCTGCGGGTCGCGGCGCATGTTGACGTAGACGTCATCACCCTTGCCGCGCATCCACGGGGCGGCCACGGCAGTGCGTTCGCCGGAAAGCAGCGCCTGGTTGACCCAACCTTCGGTGCCGTCGGCATCGCGCACCCGGCGCCAGTTGTCATATTCCTGGATGATTTCCATCGGCGTGCCGGACTTCATGTACATCCAGGAGACCGCATAGTCCGTGCTCGGGCCGATGCGGATATTGACCTTTTTCGATTTAAGGCTGACGAATCGCGGAAGCGGCAGACCGCTCGACCCCTTGGCGGCACCCTGTGCATAGACGGGTGCCATGGCCGAAAGCGCCGCGATGGTCGGGAAGCAGATGATGGCGAGAATGATGATGACGAGGCGGCGCATGGGCGAGGATCCGGGCTGATATTCCTGAAGTGTGCCGCCAGATCTCCGCGAGGTTTTAATTGTCTTCGCCGATTGGTCTGGTAGAACGCCCAAGGGATAGATCGACTATCGCGCGACTTGGTTAACGACTTGCTAAAGCTCCCGGTTCGGATTGATGACGGCGAAGAAAAGACCCAAGGTTTACATCACCCGCAAACTGCCCGATGCCGTCGAGACACGCATGCGGGAATTGTTCGACGCCGAGCTCAACATCGATGACCGGCCGCGGTCGCACGAGGAACTGGCGGCCGCCATGGCGACGGCCGACGTGCTCGTCCCGACGGTTACCGACCGGATCGATGCGGCGCTGATTTCGGCGGCGGGACCGCAGCTGAAGCTGATCGCCTGCTTCTCCAACGGCACCGATCACGTCGATGTCGACGCTGCCGCCGAGAAGGGCATCACGGTCACCAACACGCCGAACGTGCTGACCGAGGACACGGCCGACATGACGATGGCGCTGATCCTCGCCGTCAATCGCCGGCTCGCCGAAGGATCGCGGATCCTCACCGACAATCCGGGCGAATGGGCTGGGTGGGCCCCGACCTGGATGCTTGGTCGCCGTATATGGGGCAAGCGGATCGGCATTGTCGGCATGGGCCGCATCGGCACGGCGGTGGCGCGGCGCGCCAAGGCTTTCGGCCTTTCCATTCACTATCATAACCGCAAGCGCGCCAACCCGGCGACCGAGGAAGAGCTCGAGGCCACCTATTGGGACAGCCTCGACCAGATGCTGGCGCGGGTCGATGTCGTGTCGGTCAATTGCCCGTCGACGCCCGCGACCTTCCATCTCCTTTCGGCCCGCAGGCTGGCGCTGATGCAGCCGACGTCGATCATCGTCAACACGTCCCGCGGCGACATCATCGACGAGGTGGCGATGATCAAGCTTCTGCAGGAGGAAAAGATCGCCGGTGCCGGCCTCGACGTCTACCAGAACGAACCGGCGGTCAATCCGAAGCTCATCAAGCTCGCCAACCAGGGCCGGGTGGTGCTTCTGCCGCATATGGGTTCGGCGACGATCGAGGGCCGGATCGACATGGGCGACAAGGTGATCATCAACATCCGCGCCTTCTATGACGGCCACCGCCCGCCGAACCGCGTTCTGCCGGGCCGCAACTGATTGCCCTGCAGTCAGGCCAGATCCTTGCGCATCTCGATGAAGGTCTTGCGGTTGAAGCCCTGATGGGACTTTTCGGCCGACTTGAAGAAACCCCAGCGGCTGAAGGTCGTATGGTTGCCGACGAGCTCGATACGGGTTTCCAGCCGCAGTGCCGGCAATTGCAGCGCCTTTGCCACGTCCTCGGCGACATCGAGCAGCTTGCGACCGAGACCCTTGCCCTGCGCGCCCGGCGCAACCGCGAGCTTGCCGACGTAAAGGGATTTGTCTTCCGGCTTGAGGAACATGCAGCCGACGATCCTGCCATCGGCGAGCGCGACGAAACCCATCTCGTCCTTGGCCTTCTGGGCAAGCGAGGCGAGCGTCAGCCTTTGGGCGGAGGACGGCGGATCGATAACCCCGTCCATATAGGCGAAGGAGGAGAGGATGAGGGCGAGGAGTTCGTCCCAACGGCTGAAACTGTCGTCGATCCTGACGATCTCCATCACTCGGCCGCCGCTTTCTGTACCCGCTTATACTTGATCACGTCGAACCGGGCCGACAGGGAATCATAGAGCATCAGCCGGCCGACAAGCGGTTCGCCGATGCCAGTGGCGAGCTTGATCACTTCCATCGCCATGAGCGTGCCGATCACACCCGTCAGCGCGCCGACCACGCCTGTTTCCGCGCAGGCAGGGATCAGGCCCTCCGGCGGCTTTTCCGGAAACAGGTCACGGTAGCCTGGATTGAGCACGCCGCTGGTGCCGGTCTCATAGGGTTTCAACACGGTCAGCGAACCGTCGAAACGCCCGACGGCACCGGTGACGAGCGGGATTGCGGCATCTTCGGCCGCGTCCGCCGCCGCATAGCGGGTGTCGAAATTGTCGGATCCGTCGACGAGAATGTCGAAGCGTCGCAGGTGTCGGCTCGCCCAATCTTCCGAAAAGCGTTCCTCGAAATCGACGGTGCGGACATGAGGGTTGAGGCGCGCGATCCTCTCCCTGGCGCTTTTCGTCTTCATCTCGCCGATCGTGCCGGTATCGTGGACCACTTGGCGCTGCAGGTTGGAGAGCGAAACGCGGTCGTCGTCGACAATGCCGATCGTGCCGATGCCGGCAGCGGCCAGATATTCGAGGACCGGGGCACCGAGGCCACCGGCGCCGATGATCAGGACGCGGGCATTCTTCAGCTTCTGCTGACCTGTCCCGCCGATTTCCGGCAGCAGGATATGGCGGCGGTAACGCTCGATCTCATCCTGCGTGAGGGGCGCGGCCGGGTTTTGTGGGGGCTGGTTTTCCATGAGTTTCATCATAGCACCGGCTGTGGCGGCGGGTAAGCGGGCTTTGTCACTCTACGCCGGAAGAGACGGACCCGTGTGACACGGTGAAGAACTGCGCCCGCTCGCCGAGCGCCGAAAACATCGATCGGTCGGTGCCGGTCATGAAGGACTGCCCGCCCAATCCGTCGACGAGATCGAAGAGGGTCGCGCGCCGCCCTTCGTCCAGATGCGCGGCGATCTCGTCGAGCAGCAGGATCGGCGCATAGCCGGTCATGTCGGCCGTCAGCCGCGCATGGGCGAGGATCAGGCCGATCAGCAGCGCCTTCTGTTCACCGGTCGAGCAGCGGGCCGCCTCGATATCCTTCTGCCCGTGACGGACGAGGAGGTCGACACGATGCGGCCCCTCGAGCGTGCGCCCGGCGGCGGCATCGCGGCCACGTCCGTTGCGCAGCATCTCGATATAGTCGTCCTCGAGATCGGCCGCCGGACGATCCATGCCGCCGTCCAGAAAGCCTTCGAGTGCCAGCACCGGGGTGGGGAATGGGGTCTCGTCCGAATTCGCCGACAGGGTCTGCAGAAGGCCGAGCATTTCATGCCGGGCGGCAGCCATGGCGATGCCGAGCTCGGCCATCTGCGCCTCGATCGCCGTCAGCCAGGCCGGGTCGAAGCGGCCTTCGGAGAGAAGCTTGTTACGGCTGCGCATCGCCCGTTCGAAATCGCTGGCACGGCGTCCATGGGCCGGATCGAGGGACAGGACAAGCCGGTCGAGAAACCGCCGCCGGTCCGAGGATGAACCGGTGAAGAGCCCGTCCATGGACGGTGTGAGCCACAAGACGTTCAAGTGGTCGGACAATTCCTCGGTCGACTTTGCCGGGGTGCCGTTGAGGCGGACCTTGCGGCTGACGCTCTCGCCGTCGCCCGGTTCGATGCCGGTGCCGATCGCCACCTCGCCGTCCATGCCGTCGACATCGGCGAAGATGGTGAAGCCGCCATCCGCGCCGACCTTCGTGACATCCGTCAGCACAGCGCGGCGAAAACCGCGGCCGGGCGACAGGAAGGAGACGGCTTCGAGCAGGTTTGTCTTGCCGGCGCCGTTCTCGCCCGTCAGCACCACATGCCGGCCGTCGAGCGAAAGCGAGATCGCCGCATAATTGCGGAAATCCGTAAGCTTCAGCCGGGAGAGGGAAGTCTTCTGCGCCATCGGGGCCTGCGGTTTGTCGTTGGCATGGAGCTAAGGATTATGGACGGATAAGGCAAGGTTTGTGTTGGGGACATTCTATGATCCGGTTGCGTTGGGATCCCCTCACTTGCGATTTCTAACACTTAGCTAAAGCTAAGATGTTGAAATCGCTTTCTCTCCCACTAGGGGAGAGATACCGGTACCGCGCCCTCGATGCCTACCTCTCCCCCTTGTGGGAGAGGTTACAAAATCATGATCTTAGCTTCAGCTAAGTCTTAGATTTTGTTGGTGAGGGGATCTTTCTGCGCACACACCAATCCCGCCCCGAGCAGCCCACTGCCGTGGTTGTCAAAGACCCATCCGGAGAAGCGCACGCATATGCGGGGCCTCAGGGAATGTAAGTAATATGGCTCCGCATATGCGTGGCCCTCGGCGTTTTGTCGGGACTTCCGGTCCCTACGGATGATCCTCTCGCCTCGCTGCATGTGGTTTCCCACACTTGGACGGCTCAACCGAACCCGGCATGGCTGCCAGGGGAAGGCTTGATAGGAGCGGCCGCCTTGCGACAGTTCCTCCATGAGTTTCACCCCTTTCGCCCTTGCCGCACGTTACGGTTCGGACGAAAGCGCCGGCTCCCGCCTGCCCGCGAACGTCTCGCGAAACACTCCGGCGACGGAAGCGGGAGAATTCTAGGCACGGGTTCGGAAGACGGGGACGAAGAATTTGCCAAGCCATTGATTGCGCATAAGTGGCGCGCGATATTATCCCCGCCCGAGACAGCCGAAAGACCTGAAGGAGGTTCCGATGGCAGATCCGCAGCGTCCAGACTTCATTCGTCACTGGAGCGAGTTGGAAAATCAGGCGGAAAGGCATTATAGCGGGGATGACGAGCCTATGGGTTTCGGTGCGCCGCTTGCCTGGCGCTTCGGCCTGACCAGGCTCGGCATCCATCACCATCGCCTGCCGCCCGGCCGTCGCTCGTCCTTTCCCCATGCGGAAAGCCATGAAGAGGAATTTGTCTACGTGATCGAAGGCCGGCCCGATGTCTGGCTCGACGGCGTGCTGCACCCGCTGAAGCCCGGCGATTCCGTCGGATTTCCGGCGGGCACGGGCATCGCGCACAGCTTCATCAACAATAGCGACGAGGACGTGTGCCTGCTGGTGGTGGGCGAAGCCAACAAGGACGAAAACCGCATCGTCTACCCGAAGAACGCCGCGCAGCAGGCCGTCCGTCCGGATTATTGGAACGACGCGCCGGTGCGTCCCCTCGGGGACCATGACGGGCTGCCGGACAAGGTGCGGCAATGGAAGACGGCCAAGGAGAACGAAAATGACTGACGAGACGAGGCTGGTGCAGCTGGAAGAGCTTGCCGCCCACCAGGCGAAGGTGATCGAGGAGCTTTCCGACCAGCTTGCCGAACAGTGGAAAGTGGTCGAGCAGACGCGCGCCAAGCTCGACCGGCTGACCGAGCGTTTTCTGACGCTGGAGGAGACTTCCCTCGACGCGCCGGCGATCACCCGTCCGCCGCACTATTGATGCCGCCGCGCTAGGCGGCATCCCGCCGGAAGCGGCGCAGAGCCACATATTCCCACAGCGCGACGGTAAAGAGGATCGCGACGGCGAGGAACTGGATGACCACGTTCTCGGCATAGGGCACCGCCAGAAAGCTGGCTGTCGCGAGCGCGATGCCGATGACATGCGACCATGGCACCATCCGGGATGCGACGATCTTCATCCACATCGTCCCGGCGAGAAACAGGATCGGCCCGCCGATTATTGCAAGCGCGTGGTTGAACGCGCCCTTCTCGTGGGGATGGGTGATTGCGAAATCCTCGCCGACCGCGGCGAGAATGATGCCGGCGACAATCGGCAGGTGTCCGTAGGTGAAGAGATGGTGTGCCGTGGTCTGCGGCTCGCTCGTATCTTCCGCCGTCTCCGAGACCTGCTCCTGGCCGTCATGGAAATAGATCCACCACATCAGCACAGTCGACAGGAAGGCGCCGACCAGCACGATAAAGACGATCGGCCCGCCATCGGCATGGCTGGAGACGGTCTTGCCCGTGGTGAGGATCGTCTCGCCGAGCGCGATGATGACGAAGAGCGCGCAGCGTTCGGCCAGATGCTCGCCGTTGACGTCGAGCGTCTCCGGCGGCGAGGCGCCGATGCCGGGCAGCCAGTAGCGGAAGATCGGCGCCGCATATTCGATGGCGAGCGCGATGATCCAGAACAGCGCCCGGCTTTCCGGCCCGACCAGGCCGCCGCCGATCCAGAAGGCGCTCGACACGAGCAGCCAGACCGTGATGCGCACGAAGGTCATGTAGGACGCGTCATCGGTGCCCTTGAAGGCGTAGAGCGCAAAGAGCGAGCGACTGAGCTGCATCAGCGCGTAGGCGAGGGCGAAGACTATGCCCGCCTCCTCGAAGGCCTTGGGCAGCGCGATCGCCATTACCACGCCGAGGAACATCAGCCCGAAGAGCAGGAGCCGTACCGGTACGATCTCGGCATTGAGGAGATTGGTGACCCATGTCGTGTGGATCCACACCCACCAGAGCGCGAAGATGAAGATGAGCGCATCGAAGGCGATGCCGAAGGAAAAGTCGGAGGCGAGCGTCTGGGACAGCTGGATCAGCGCGAAGACGAAGACGAGGTCGAAGAACAGTTCCGGAAAACTCGCCTTCGTCGATTCGTGGTCATCCCGGCGAAGCCAGTGATGCTTGCTGTCCGTATCCGTCGCGGCCATTCCTGTCCCTCTGTGTTGCCGGGCATTTTCCGGCGATCCGGCATCTATGTAGGGCGCAGGTTCGAAAGGAGGGGAGGGCGGATCGCGATTGTTTCGCCCTTGCGGATTGACCGAGGTCAAGCCAGCCTCGGGTGAAGCTGCTATCGCTTGACGGACAGATCATGCCGGGCAATTCCGGTGGCGCCAGAGGGGTATTTCGATCGTGACAGTTCTGCAGTTCGTCCTCGCGATCCTCCTTCTCCTCTGCACGCCCGGCCCGACGAATACGCTGATGGCGCTTGGCGGTTATTCGCGCGGCTGGTTCCGGGCATTGCCGCTGATCGGCGGCGAACTCGGGGGCTATCTGCTGGTGATCGTGCCGGTGGCGACGCTTGCGGCGCCCTTCTTCCAGGCCTATCCGCAGGCTTCACTCGCGGCAAAGGGCGCGGCGGTCGCCTGGGTTCTCTTTCTCAGCGTCCGGCTCTGGATTTCCGCCAAAAAGCCGTCGGACGAGGCGCAGGATATCTCGGTCCGCCAGGTCTTCATCACGACGATGCTCAATCCCAAGGCGCTGATCATCGCGCTGGTGATCATGCCCCATGGCGATCTGGCCGCGCTGCTGCCCTGGCTCGTCCTGTTTGCCGGTCTCGTGCTTTTCGCCGCCAATGGCTGGATCCTGTTCGGTCAGCTGATGCGCGGCGCGGGCGGCTTCGCGATCAGGCCGGTGGTGATCCGGCGGGTCGCCGCCGCCTGCCTGCTGCTTTTCGCGATGATACTTGCGAGCTCGTCGCTTCAATCGCTGGCCTGAGACGAGCGCTCGCTACCTTCTCGTCTTGAAGCCCATGCAGATCAGGCGGACGGCTTCCTCGAGCTGGCCGGGATCCTCGTCCAGCCGGTCGGTCAGCAGTCGCTGCCAGGCGAAGCTGGTGACGATTTCCATGGCAAGCTTCGGCTCCACCCAGTCGGCCACCTCGCCGCGAACCTTGGCGCGGCGGAACATCTCGCCACCCTGATCATAACGGTCTTCCATATAGGCGGCGAGCGCTTGGCGGGTGGTCGGGTCTGACTGCGCTTCGGCAATGACCGAGCGAAACACGTCGCCGGCATGGCCGGTGTACCAGTAATTGAACAGCCCGCTCAGCAGCGTGAAGACATCGCCTTCGATACTGCCGGTATCGGGCGCGATTGTGTTGGTGCCGGAAGCATCGTATTTCTGCCGCTGATAGACATCGAGCAGCAGGGCGGCGCGGCTTGGCCACCAGCGGTAGATCGTCGGCTTGCCCGCATGGGCGCGCCGGGCCACCGCCTCGATCGAAAACGCGCCGAAGCCGCCTTCGACGAGGATGTCTTCGGCGGCCTGGAGGATCGCCTCCTGGCTTGCCGGATTGCGCTGCGATCCGATCGAGGTGCGCCGGATTTCGGCCGTGTCGTCGGTCATGTCTTCCTCCCGTCAGTCTCAGGCAGCGATCATAACAAAATTATCGCTTGAACGAAACGGCGCGTTTCGTTATATCGCTCATGTGAACGAAACGATCCGTTTCTATGGAGGCCGACTTGAGTGATTCCGGAAAGCATGTTGCAACCGAGGAAGAGGAACTCGTCGAAATGCTGGAAGAGGCGGAGCTGGACCTGCCGCCGAGCCCCGCACCGCGCCCCACCCCATCAAAGCTGAGATTCGCGCTTCTGATGGTGGTCGCCGTCTATCCGATCATCACCGTGCTGCTCTACGTGGTGATGCCGCTGACGGCCAATTGGGAGATCTGGCACCGGACGCTGGTGATCGCGCCGATCATGGTGTTCTCGATCGTCTTCATCGTCTCGCCGACGGTCAACCGGCATCTGGGCTGGTTCGTTGCGGGCCTGCCCATGCCGCCCCGACAGCGGGCCTGAAGGAATTCAGCCTAAAGAAAAAGCCGCCCGCGAGGATATCTCGCTGGGCGGCTTTTAATTTCTTAGGGCGATGTCGCGCCGGTCAGGTGTCGAAGAATTCCTTCATCCGGGCGAAGAAGCCGGTCGATTCGGGATTGTTCTCCTTGGACGAGATTTCCTCGAATTCCTGCAGGAGTTCGCGCTGGCGCTTGGTCAGCTTCTGCGGGGTCTCGATGCCGATCTGGATATAGAGATCGCCCGTCTGCGACGAGCGCAGTACCGGCATGCCCTTGCCCTTGAGGCGGAACTGCTTGCCGGCCTGGGTGCCTTCCGGCACCGACACGCGCGACTTCGAACCATCGAGCGTGCCGACATCGAACGTGCCACCGAGGGCTGCCGTCGTCATCGAGATCGGCACGGCGCAATAGAGATCTGCCCCGTCGCGCTGGAAGAACTCGTGCGGCGTCACCGACAGGAAGATGTAGAGATCGCCCGCCGGGCCGCCACGGGCACCGGCTTCGCCTTCGCCCTGCAGGCGGATGCGGGTGCCGTCCTCGATACCGGCCGGGATATTGACCGAGAGCGAACGCTCCTCGGTCACGCGGCCCTGGCCGTGACATTTGGTGCAGGGATCGGTGATCGTCTGGCCGCGGCCATGACAGGTCGGGCACGTGCGCTCGACCGAGAAGAAGCCCTGGGAAGCGCGAACGCGGCCCGAGCCCTGGCAGGTGCCGCAGGTTTTCGGCTGCGTGCCGGGCTTGGCGCCCGAGCCGGTGCAGACGTCACAGGTGATCGAGGTCGGAACCCTTATCTGCGCCGTCTTGCCGGTGAAGCACTCTTCCAGCGAGATTTCCATATTGTAGCGGAGATCGGCGCCGCGCTCGCGGCCACCGGCCGAACGCCTGGCGCGCCCGCCACCCATCATCTCGCCGAATATGTCTTCGAAAATGTCGGAGAAACCGCCCTGTGCGCCGCCGAAGCCGCCGCCACCGCCCATGCCGCCCTGTTCGAAGGCCGCATGGCCGTAGCGATCATAGGCCGCACGCTTCTGCGGGTCCTTCAGCGTCTCGTAGGCTTCATTGAGTTCCTTGAACTTCTTTTCAGCTTCCGCGTCGCCCGGATTTTTGTCCGGGTGATATTTCATGGCCATCTTGCGGAAGGCGCTTTTCAGCTCCTTCTCGTCAGCCGTCCTGGCGACACCCAGGGTTTCGTAAAAGTCTGCTTTGGCCATTCAGGTAACCGGCTCCGGAAACGTAGTCCGGCTGCACAAGGCAGCCGGATTTCTTAGTCGACTATCTTGGGGCGTCCGTCAACGGAGCCCGTCAGGCCGACTTCTTGTCGTCCTTGATTTCCTCGTAGTCGGCATCAACGACGCCATCGTCGTTCTTGCCGCCTTCTTCGGAACCACCTTCAGCCTGCTGGGCCTCATAGATGGCCTGGCCGAGCTTCATGGAAACTTCCATGAGGGTCTGGGTCTTGGCCTGGATATCGTCGGCGTCCGGCTCGGAGGCCTCGACCGAGGTCTTCAGGGCAGCGATGGCATCCTCGATCGCCTTGCGGTCGGTCTCGGTAACCTTGTCGCCATACTCCTGCAGAGACTTCTCGCTGGAGTGGATCAGGCTTTCGGCCTGGTTCTTGGCTTCGATGCCGGCGCGACGCTTCTTGTCGGACTCGGCATTGGCTTCGGCGTCCTTGACCATCTTTTCGATCTCGGCGTCGGAAAGACCGCCCGATGCCTGGATGCGGATCTGCTGTTCCTTGCCGGTACCCTTGTCCTTGGCCGAAACCTGGACAATGCCGTTGGCGTCAATGTCGAAGGTGACTTCGATCTGCGGCATGCCGCGCGGTGCCGGCGGCAGGCCGACGAGGTCGAACTGGCCGAGCAGCTTGTTGTCTGCAGCCATTTCGCGCTCGCCCTGCGACACGCGGATCGTCACGGCCGACTGGTTGTCGTCCGCGGTCGAGAAGACCTGGGACTTCTTGGTCGGGATCGTGGTGTTGCGGTCGATCAGGCGGGTGAAGACGCCACCGAGGGTCTCGATGCCGAGCGACAGCGGGGTCACGTCGAGCAGCAGGACGTCCTTGACGTCGCCCTGCAAAACGCCGCCCTGGATTGCTGCGCCGAGTGCGACGACTTCATCCGGGTTGACGCCCTTGTGCGGCTCCTTGCCGAACAGCTGCTTGACGACTTCCTGTACCTTCGGCATGCGGCTCATGCCGCCGACGAGAACGACTTCGTCGATCTCGGCAGCCGTGACGCCGGCATCCTTGAGCGCTGCCTTGCACGGTGCGACGGTGCGCTGGACGAGATCGTCGACCAGGCTTTCGAACTTCGCGCGGGTCAGCTTCAGCGTCAGGTGCTTCGGACCGGAGGCGTCAGCCGTGATGAACGGCAGGTTGATTTCGGTCTGCTGCGCGGACGACAGTTCGATCTTGGCCTTTTCGGCAGCTTCCTTGAGGCGCTGCAGGGCAAGCTTGTCGTTCTTCAGGTCGATGCCCTGGTCCTTCTTGAACTCGTTGGCGAGATATTCGACGAGACGCATGTCGAAGTCTTCACCGCCGAGGAAGGTGTCGCCGTTGGTCGACTTCACTTCGAAGACGCCGTCGCCGATTTCCAGAACCGAGATATCGAACGTACCACCGCCCAAGTCGTAGACGGCGATCGTCTTGCCGTCCTTCTTGTCCATGCCGTAGGCAAGGGCAGCCGCGGTCGGCTCGTTGATGATGCGCAGAACTTCAAGACCTGCAATGCGGCCGGCATCCTTGGTTGCCTGGCGCTGTGCGTCGTTGAAGTAGGCAGGAACCGTGATGACGGCCTTTTCGACCTTCTCGCCGAGGTAGGATTCAGCGGTTTCCTTCATTTTCTGAAGGATCATCGCGGAAACCTGGGCGGGGGAATAGGACTTGTCGTGAGCCTTGACCCAAGCGTCGCCGTTGTCGCCCTTGACGATGTCGAAGGGAACGAGGCCCTTGTCCTTCTCGACCGTCGGGTCTTCGAAGCGGCGGCCGATCAGGCGCTTGACTGCAAACAGGGTGTTGGTCGGGTTGGTCACAGCCTGGCGCTTGGCCGGCTGACCGACGAGGCGTTCGCCGTCTTCGGTAAATGCGACCATGGAGGGCGTGGTGCGCGCGCCTTCGGCGTTCTCGATCACCTTCGCGTCCTTGCCATCCATGATGGCGACGCAGGAGTTGGTGGTGCCGAGGTCGATGCCAATTACTTTTGCCATTTCTTCTCTCTCCTTTAAGCGAACTGTCTGGACCCCGAGAGGCGTTCCGGTGACAGTTCCTCGACTGGGATGGTCTTTGCATTGTCGCAGCATCGGCTGCGGTCATGCGGCGTATATAAGGACGGGTTTTTCGGACTGCAAGGCAGGAAATCGCCTGCCTTCCGGCAAAAAATAGCGTTTTTTCGATTGCCTCTTTCGGTGGCCCTACTGGCCCATGATGACGTCGAGAAGCGTCGTGCGGCGAGTCTGCTGCGGTTGGTAGACATGTCCGCCGTCCGGACCGACGTCTGCAGGGGGCATCATGCCGCCGCCGACATCGCCCGGAGGCACCGGTCCGCCGGCATCGTAAGGGCCGCGATACTGGCGATAATCGCGATATCCGCCGCGCTGGTCCGCCCGCGCATTGCCGCCGCCATAATTGCCGTCACGATAGTCGCGCGGCGGGCGATTGTCATAGCCGGCATTGCCGCCGCCCGTATCGCACACTGCGTTGTCGCCATAGGGGCAGGGGATCGCCCGAGCCGGTTCGGGATAAGGCTGCTGATTTCCGCGCCGCTGAGCGGGCTGCTCCAGTGCGGCCTTCGACCGGTCCGGGATGCGTCCCGGGACCTGCTGCTGCGGGGAGGCCTGCTGGGACGGCGCTGCGGGAGCCGGCGGGAAGGCGTCCTGCGACGGGTAATCCTGCTGCTGCTGGCCCGAGCCGGGAATGATGCCCGAAATGATGTCGCCGATCGAGGTCGACGGAGACTGTTCCTGTTCGGTGGCCGGCGGCAGGGCGAGGCCGTTGCTGGAGCCGAACAGCGGCGTCGGGCTGTAGCCGTGCATCGCGGTCGTCATGTATTCCTTAAAGGCCTTGGCCGGCAGACCGCCGCCCGTCACCTTCTTCATGAAGGTGCCGTCATCGTTGCCGAACCAGATGCCGGTCGTCATGATGCTCGTGTATCCGACAAAAAGCGCGTCGCGGAACGACTGGGTCGTGCCGGACTTGCCTGCGACCTGCCAGCCGTCGAGCCTTGCGGCGCGGCCGGTGCCGTTGTTGACGACGCCGTTCATCATGCTGTTCATCGCGGCCGCCACCGGTTCGCTGAGGACGCGCGGCGGATTGCTGTAATCGGCCTCGTAGAGAACCTTGCCGTCCGGATCGGTGATCCTTTTCACGATATGCGGCGTCGCCTTGTAGCCGCCGTTCATGAAGGAGGCGTAGGAAGACGTCAGCTCGACCAGCGAGACTTCCGACGTGCCGAGCGCGATCGAGGCATTCGGCTGGATGTCGGAATCGACGCCGAGGCGATGCGCCAGCGAAATGACCTTCTCCGGCGTCATCGCCATGACGAGCTGCGCCGCGACCGTGTTCAGCGAATGCGCCATCGCATAGGATAGCGGCACGGGGCCCTTGTATTCCTTCTCGTAGTTTTCTGGCGTCCAGTTGCCGATCCTGACCGGCGCGTCGTTGACGATCGTCTCCGGCGTATAGCCACCTTCCAGGGCCGCCGCATAGACGAAGGGCTTGAAGGCCGAGCCGGGCTGACGCTTGGCCTTGGCGGCGCGGTTGAACTGGCTTTCGGCATAGTCGCGGCCGCCGACGACGGCGCGGATGGCACCTGTCGCATCGACGGAGACGAGGGCTGCCTGCGAGGCGTTGAGCTTCTTGCCTTCCTTGTCGAGGATGTCGTTCAGCGACTTGCTGGCCGCGTCTTCGAGCCGAGTATCGATGGTCGTCTCGACCGTCACGTCGACCTTCGGCTCGCCGATCAGGCTTTTGACCTCGTCGACCACCATGTCGGCGGCGTAGTGCTGCGGACCGGACCAGTAGCTCTTGGCCTTGGCCGGCGGCTGTGCCATCGCGGTGTTATAGTCGCTGTCGGTGATATAGCCTTCCTCGCGCATGGTGCCGAGCACGACCTTGGCGCGCTCTTTCGCAGCCTCCGGGTCGCGTGCCGGGGAAAGGCGCGAAGGTGCTTTCAGAAGACCGGCAAGCGTGGCGGCCTCGCCGAGACTGATCTCCTGCGCCGACTTATTGAAATAGCGGCGGGATGCGGCTTCGACACCATAGGCGCTGGACCCGAAGAACACCCGGTTCAGGTACATGGCCAGGATCTGGTCCTTGCTGAACTTGTGTTCCAGCCAGAAGGACAGGAGCACTTCCTGTATCTTGCGCTCGAAGGTACGGTCCGGCGACAGGAACAGGTTTTTCGCGAGCTGCTGGGTGATCGTCGAACCGCCCTGGATCGGCTGGCCGGTCAGGTTGTTGACGAAGGCGCGGGCAAGCCCGAACGGATCGACGCCGAAATGCGAATAGAAACGCCGGTCCTCGATCGAGATGACCGCCTGCGGCAGATAGGGCGACATCTGTTCCAGCGACAGCGCCTCGCCGCCGGTCGTGCCGCGATTGGCGATGACGGAGCCGTCGATCGCGGTGATCTTCATGTTCGGCGGGCGATCGGGAATGGACCAGGTGCTCGCCGCCGGCATCTGCGCGCCGTAATAGAGCACCAGGCCGCCTATGCCGATCGCGCCCCATATGCCGAGCACGACGCACCAGTAGATGAGCCGGCGCAAGGGCGCGAACAGTCCGCCGCCGCCGTCATCGCCGTCGTCGCGGCGGTCCTTGCGCTTGGAAGCCTTGGCCGGCTTGCCGCGGTCACGCCGGCTGTTTTCGGAGCGGGATTGGGATTTGGGCTCGGACCGGGCGCGCTTCGACGTCTTCCGCTGGCCGCCGATACGATCGTCGGAATCCAGGCGAAATTCTTCGTCGTCTTCCACTTCGTCTTCGAAGGAAGGTTCGACGCGTCTGTCTGATCTGCCCTTGGCTGCCATATGGGCCGGCGGTCCCCGTAATATGCGCGTATCGGGAAACAATCCCGACAACAATCTGTGGCCCTCTGCTCCCAGAGGCCCTCGCTGGACTCTAAATGCGGCGATTTAAGGAGGTGTAAAAGGCAAACGGATGGTAAAGGGAGGAAGGGGTTATCGAGTGAACTGTTTTGTAAGGAAGCGGAAACCTTGCGAATACGGGCCTTTTCAAGGTTTTCCGGGTTTGGTAATATGAGTAAATGCTGAAATAAAGAAGACGTGAGACTTGGCATCCGATGCTGCGCGAGAGAGGAGCTTGCGCAGTCTCTGCATGGAGGCCCTGACGGAGGGAGCAATGCATAAGATCGTCGAAGCTGTGGTGCGTAATGGCGACCGTCGCACCCCGATCGGCCTGATGACCATCAAGCAGGCGCTGGAGATGGTCGAGAGGTCGAATTTCGAATTCAGCCATCCGGAACATGAAGCGGGCAGGACGGATATATTCGTCAGTCGCGATGTTCTTGCCAAAATGATCTGACCCGATGTCATGGCCGGATCCCGTGGATGAGAGAATGCAACCCGGCGGCGAACGCGCATTCGTGATTTGGGCGATCCGCCCCGGCATGCCATTGTTTTTCACGCAACAAGCGAAAGGAGAATGACATGAAGACATTTCTCGTCGTCGCTGCCGTGCTCGGCCTGACGTCTTCCGCAGCCCTTGCGGAATGCGCCGGTCACAAGGTCACGGCCTCGAAAGAGGTGGACAAGGAGTTCACCACCGCAAGCATTGCGACAACTCCGGCCCAAGCGGAGTTGAAACAGGCGGGCCAGCAGGCTGAACCCGCCAAGGAAGCCCAGAATACCACGGAATAATCGAAACCTCCGCGTCGGGCTCCTTCGTCCGGCGCGGATCAGTGGCTGCGTGGAACATCTCGCGCCGCGCGGGATTGTCTTCTCCAGACCGAGGAGAAGAACATGGCCAAGAAATCCCTGACTGCAGGTTTTACCGGCGACGTGGACGAGGACGAACGCGTCTCGACCAAGACGAGAACGGCGATCGCCAGGGCCAAGGACGAAGCCGGCATGGTTGCCGCTCACGCGGCCGATCATCCAACTGCAACCGGTTCCGCGATCGTTGCCGTAGGGCTTGTGGGACTGGCGATCGGCTATCTACTTGGCGCCACCTCCGCATCGCGCTCGGGCCGCTGGCACTAACGGTCAAGCGACCGATGCCCGCCTCGGCTAGATTTTGGCCGGTCAATTCCGGGAACCAAGCGCCGGGATCACCGTTGGACTTTCAGGAACCTGAAAGGAGGCGAACATGCCGAACAGAGATCCTATTCCGACGCCCACATCCGATACGCCGAGAGGCCCTGTTCCCACTGGCGGCGTTCCCGACAGGACCCAGGAAAAGCCGCCGTTGACGCCGGCGCAGGACAAGGGCGACAGCAAGAACCCTCAGGATCCTACGCTGGATCCGGCACTTCTGCCGGTCGGCGATCCTGCCGGAATGGCTTAGCGTTGAGCGCTTTTACACAATCTCTACAGATCCTATGGCGGGCCAGCATTGTGCCCGCCATAGGCGCGTCAGGACAGGCGTTAAGCCCCAAGATTGTACCCGCGTTAACTTGTTGTTGATCTTTAGCCACTGCGTCTCCAAATTGGCGCCGCTGTGGTTGGGGTTAAGTCAGTCTGACGTGGACATGAGACGGGTGATTTGAAGCCGGCTCCGTTCATCGTCTTTTTCGAGCTGCCCGATTCTGCCGACATGAAAGTCTGCGATGGGCTTTAGATCGGGAGGATTTTGATGCCGACGCCGTTGATCCGTAATCCAGTTAATCCGGAACAGCTTACGCTTCTCCAGGAAGTGTTCGATACGACCTGCTCGGAACACGAGATTGAGAAGGATAGCCCGGATGCGGAAGCGCTGGCGCTGATCCTGGTCAACTCTCTCCAGAAGGGTTCGAGCGAAAAGGACCAGTTGGAGGCGTTGGCCGAGGCCCTGGTTCAGAGCCGCTGAGCGGTCCCGCACATCTCCATATCTTTGCCTTGGCGGGGAACCGATCGCGGACTTGAAAAGTTGACTGGTCTCTCGATCAACCTCATGGAGGCCAGCATGGCAGATACAGTCAAGAGCTTCACCCCGAGCAACAAGACCCCGTCCTTCGATCATCAGCCGAGCGAGATTTCCGACGAGATCCAGGGCCTGCGTTCGCAGATCGCCGAGCTGAGCTCGCTTCTTTCGGAAAAGACCGGCATCGTCTACGAGCGCGTGGCCGATCGCGCCAGCAGCGCGGCGAATTACGTCTCGTCCGAAGCAAGTTCCGTTGCCGGCACCATCAAGGAGCATCCGGCGGCAACCACGACGCTGTTCACGCTGATCGGGGCAGTCGGTTTTGCGTTGGGCTATGCCGTTGCCACCGCGACGGCCGAAAGCAAGCAGGCCTGGTACCAGCGTTATCTCGGCGATCGCTTCTGATCGTTCGAAGGGCGCGTTAAGCGCCCTCAGCCTCTTGCGGACCCGGTTCCTGGGCGATGTCTATCCAGATGCCGCCCGTCAGTTCCGCCATGCGCGCCGGGCTGATGCGAACGGCGGCATTCGTTGCGCCAGCAGCCGGAACGACCTCGTCAAACCGCTTCAGGGAAATGTCGCAATAGACCTGTAGCGGTGTTTCGAGCCCGAACGGGCAGACGCCGCCGACCGGGTGGCCGGTGATTTCGGCCACAGTCCCGGCATCCAGCATGCGCGGCTTGGAACCGAACTGCGTGCGGAACTTGCGATTGTCGAGCCGCGCGGTGCCGGCCATGACGACGATCATTGTTTCCTCGCCAGCGCGCAGGCAGATGCTTTTGGCGATCTGGTCCGGCTCCACCTGGTGGGCCGCGGCCGCGAGTGTCACCGTTGCGGAGCTCTCCTCAGTGACGATCACTTTGATATCCGGAGAATGCTGGGCGAAGAAGGCGCGAACTGACTGAAGGCTCATGAAGCCAACATCGCCCATGAACCGATTTTGGGCAAGCCTCTCGAGAGCTATGCATTCGACGCATTACTGCGGTGCGAAATCGTGTCTGTTTTTTAAGCGCGCCTCCTGTATATTCAAACCATCGAAGGACGCACTCCTCCTCCCAGTGTCCTTCGTGGGGCCGACAACACCTCCTCCTCCCGGTTGTTGGCCAGATTCAGAAGCCCGACGCACCTCCTCCCGCGTCGGGCTTTTCTGTTTTTAAAGCACGGTTGGGAAATCTCGCAGCGTCGCGTCAATCTTGACGGGCATGTGAGCAAGCCCTAAGTGCCTTGCATCGAAATTTGTTTGATGGCCAGCACTTGGCTCCTGCCTCGCCTGCGACGTTCTACTCTGCAAAGTTCGAAATTAAGTTAGTTCTTCTCCGCAAGGAGTGGGACGGTCGGTCATTGCACTAGAAAGGCATCGATATGGCGACGGGTACGGTAAAGTGGTTCAACGCAACCAAGGGCTATGGTTTCATTTCGCCGGATGATGGCGGTGCGGACGTTTTCGTTCACATCTCTGCAGTCGAGCGCGCAGGCCTCGGCCAGCTCAACGACGGTCAGAAGCTCTCCTACGAGCTGACGACGGACCGCCGTTCGGGCAAGGTTGCTGCTGACCAGCTGCAGTCTGCCTAATCAGCTCCAGGCATCTGCCTGAGCAATGAAGTTCGCGGTAGCCCTGCTGCCGCGAGCTTTTTTTATGAGCGGTCTTTGGGAGCCGGGAAGCGAAACGCCATGCCCGCAGCCCGTTGCAGCCGTCGGGCTTGAAATCGCCGCCGCCGCCCACCATCTACCATTCAAGCAGCGTTCCGATGCATGCCGCGATGAGCAACCGAGATGTCGCGCGCGGCGAAAAGGCAGATACGGGAAACCGTGCCGTCCCGGAACAGGCTCAGATTCGCGTTAACGCTGTCTTTACCTGTTTTAGAGATGATGAATGCTATAGCCGCCTGGACCGAAAGGTCCGGAAATGCGGCGGCATCGGAATGCTTGCCCCGTTTTGCAGTGACCACGGATGTACTGGCACGAAGGACGGGAGTGGAAAGGTCGGGCTTGCCCGGCCTTTTTGTTTTTCAGGCTTCTGTTTTTTTACCCAAGTTGCACGTTAAGCGGCCCCACCGGGGCAGGGCCGCTGCGCAGAAACGTCTCAGGAAGCCAGTGCCGTCATGATGCGGGCCCAGGAGCGGATGCCCTTGTGGAACGACTTGAGGTCGTATTTCTCGTTCGGCGAATGGATGCGGTCGTCGACAAGGCCAAAGCCGACCAGCAGCGAATCCATGCCGAGCATTTTCTGGAAATCGCCGACGATCGGGATCGAGCCGCCCATGCCGATGATGACGGCCGGGTTCTTCCACTCGTCCGACAAAGCGCCCTTCGCCTTGGTCAGGGCCGGCGAATCGTAGGAGAGCTGGATCGCCGGCGAACCGCCATGCTCATGGAATTCGACCGTGCAGTCGCCGGGGATCTTCGAGCGGACATAGGCGCGGAAGGCTTCGCGGATCTTTGCCGGATCCTGCTGGCCGACGAGGCGGAAGGAAACCTTTGCCGAAGCCTGGGCGGCAATCACGGTCTTGAAGCCTTCGCCGGTATAACCGCCGGTAATGCCGTTGATTTCGGCGGTCGGACGCGCCCAGGTGAGTTCCAGCACGGAACGGCCCTTTTCGCCGGACGGAATGGACAGGCCGACGCCGCCGAGAAAGCTTTCCGAGCTGCGGCCGAGCTGTTCCCAGCCCTCCTTGATATTGGTCGGGGTTTCCTCGACGCCTTCGTAGAAACCTTCGAGCGTAACGCGGCCGGTCTCGTCATGCAGGCCGGCGAGGATGTCGGTGAGGATATGGATCGGGTTCGCCGCAGCGCCGCCGAATAGGCCCGAGTGCAGGTCGCGATCGGCGGCCTTGACGGTGATTTCCTCACCCACGAGGCCGCGCAGCGCTGCCGCGATCGCCGGCGTGTCGCCGTCCCACATGCCGGTATCGCAGACCAGCGCATATTCGGCCTTCAGTTCCTCTGCATTGGCTTCGAGAAAGGGCTTGAGCGACGGCGAGCCGGATTCTTCTTCGCCCTCGAACAGGATCGTAACCTTGATCGGCAGCTTGCCATGGGTTTCCTTGTAGGCGCGGCAGGCCTCGACGAAGGTCAACAACTGGCCCTTGTCGTCGGCGGTGCCGCGGCCGGTCAGAACCTTGCGGCCGGGCGACAGTTCCTTGATCTTCGGATCGAAGGGCGAGTCTTCCCAGAGCTCGATCGGATCGACCGGCTGGACGTCATAATGGCCGTAGAAGAGAACATGCGGCGCGTCGGCGGTTGCGCCGTCGTGATGGGCAACGACCATCGGATGGCCGGCCGTGTCGCGAACCGAAGCCTCGAAACCGATGCCGGTGAGCTCGGTCACCAGCCATTCGGCGGCCTTGCGGCAATCGTCCTTGTAGGCCGGATCGGTCGAGATCGACTTGATGCGCACCAGCGAGAAGAGACGCTCGATGCTGGCATCAAGGTTCTGGTCGGCGCGATCGAGAACGGCGGAAATATCGGTCATGGAAATCACCCTGTCTTTGAGCGGGCGGTCGCAACGAGGGGCGGCCGGCTTCCGCGCCCCGAGTGTTAGCAAGCAAGGGCGGCACGGCACAATGGCAAATGCCGTTTCAATCGACGCCTGCCACCCTTCATATCGCCGGTATGCAACTTTGGTCTTGGCATGCAACTCTGGACTGCTGGCGTTGTCGGGTTGTATGTTCCGGGATCGGACAATATTCCGTCCGGCCTTGGGAGGGGCGTCATGTGGAATCAAGTTTATGATCCTTTGGGCAGCCCCGTGCTGTCCACCATTCTTGCTGCAATCCCTGTTCTCATTCTTCTCGGCCTCATCGCCACCAATGTCGTCAAGGCGCATGTCGCCGCCATTATCGCGCTGATCATCGCCAATCTCATCGCCATATTTATCTTCACCATGCCAGTTGGCATGTCGCTGTCTGCAACCGTTCTCGGCGCCGTGACCGGCTTCTTCCCGATCGGCTGGATCGTCTTGAACGTCATCTTCCTCTACCGGCTGACGGTGGAGAAAGGGCAGTTCGAGAAACTGCAGCAGACGATCGGCAGCGTAACGGACGATCGCCGCATCCAGTTGCTGCTCATCGCCTTCGCCTTTGGTGCATTCTTCGAGGGCGCCTCGGGCTTCGGCACGCCGGTTGCCGTCACCGGTGCGATCCTGATAGGTCTCGGTTTTTCGCCGCTTGCGGCATCCGGCCTGTCGCTGATCGCCAATACGGCGCCGGTCGCCTATGGCGCGCTCGGCACGCCGATCCAAGGCCTGTCCCAAGTGACGGGCATCGATCCCTACCTGCTCGGCGCCATGGTGGGCCGGCAGCTGCCGTTCTTCTCCGTGTTGGTGCCGTTCTGGCTGATCTGGGTCTTTGCCGGCCGCAAGGGCATGATGCAGATCTGGCCGGCCATTCTGGTGACCGGCGCATCCTTCGCCATCTCGCAATTTGCGATTTCCAACTACATCAACCCCTGGATCGTCGACATCGGCGCCTCGCTGATCTCGATGGCCTGCCTGATCGGTTTCCTGCAGGTCTGGCAGCCGAAGGAGGTCTGGACCTCGCCCAAGCTGCGCGGCCATGACATTTCCGATGACGGCACGCTCAAGGAGGCAAAGCCCGTCATCCGCCCGTCGCCGAAGGAAATCCGCGCCGCACTCACGCCCTGGGTGATCGTCTGCGTCGTGCTGCTGATCTGGGGCACGGGCTTCTTCAAGTCGGCGGTCAATTCCTGGGCGGTGTGGAATTATCCGGTGCCAGGCCTCGACAAGATGATCGCCAAGATGCCGCCCGTGGCACCTGGGCCGACTCCGGAAGCTGCGACCTTCTCCTTCACCTGGCTGTCCTACACCGGCACGGGCATGTTCATAGCGGCGGTGCTCTCGGGCTTGGCCATGGGCTTCACGCCAATCGGGATGCTGAAAACCTATGGCCAGACGATCAAGCTCTGCGCTTATTCGCTGATCACCATCGCCGCCATGCTGGCGCTCGGTACGCTGACGCGCCTGTCGGGGATCGACTCGACCCTCGGCTTGGCATTTGCCGCGACGGGCGTGCTCTATCCCTTCTTCGGCACGTTGCTCGGCTGGCTGGGTGTCGCGCTGACGGGGTCCGACACGGCGTCGAACATCCTGTTCGGCAACCTGCAGAAGGTGACGTCGGAACAGCTCGGTCTGTCGCCCATCCTGATGGGTGCTGCAAACTCCTCCGGCGGCGTCATGGGCAAAATGATCGACGCCCAGTCGATCGTGGTTGCCTCGACCGCGACCGGGTGGTTCGGCCACGAGGGCAGCATCCTGCGCTTCGTCTTCTGGCATTCGATCGTACTTGCTTGCCTTGTCGGCGTGCTTGTCACGCTGCAGGCCTATGTCTGGCCGTTCACCGCCATGGTGGTGGTGCAGCCGTAAGCCAGGCAGGAACCGATGCGAAAACGCCGCCCGGAGCAGTTCGGGCGGCGTTTGTGTTCTCCGGGAGAATTCAGGCCTTGCGGCTGTTGCCTATGATGAGGCGCATATATTCCATCATCAGTTCCCGCTCGAATGTGCGGAAGCCGGCAAACAGCGCGCTGTCGGCCTCTGCGGCGGCTTCGAGGGCATTCGCTTCCAATGAGCGGCCAAGGTCGGTCAGGCTGATGATCTGGGCGCGCTTGTCGCGCGGGTGGGGTGCGCGGGCGATCAGTCCGTCCCGTTCCATGCGGGCGAGCGTATTGGCAAGCGTCGCCTGCTCCACCTCAAGCTTGTCGAGCAGCTGCTTCTGCGTCAGCCCGTCCTCCTGCCATAGCTCCAGCAGCACCGGAAACTGGCCGGGCGAGAAGCCGAGCACGACGGCCCGCTTCTGCAGCGATCGCGAAAATACCCGGGCGAGCTGGCCGGCCAGATAGGTGGCCGACTGCGAACGATCAAATCCCATGGCCTCGGTCCTTACCCTCCCCACGGGTTGCTGGCACGCGATGATTTCGAACACTGTGATAGCGGCTCGGAATTGGCAAGATGTGTGCTGGGCGAGACACAAAAAAACGCCACGGCCGGGAGGGGAACGGCCGTGGCGTCGGATGGGAGGACAAAGGCCCGGAGAGGGGGATGAGCCTTTGCCCGGTCTGAAGAGGCGGGGGACGAGCCTTCTGTCAGACTGCGGCGTGATCAATCGCCGGTGACCTTGAAATGTGAGGCGGAATGCGGCTTTTCAAGGGAAGCGTGGATTACAATTCGGTAACGTTGCCGGGAGCTGTGAGACCTTTTCGATCACAAGTTTTCATGGACGCCGCGCATGGGTCACGCTATGCCATGCCCATGAAAAAAGGCGATCATCTCTTCCTCGTCGACGGGTCCGGATTCATCTTCCGCGCCTTCCATGCTTTGCCACCGCTGACGCGCAAATCGGACGGTCTCCCGATCGGTGCCGTGTCGGGTTTCTGCAACATGCTGTGGAAACTGCTGACCGATGCGCGCGACACCTCGGTTGGGGTCACGCCGACGCATTTCGCGGTCATCTTCGACTATTCGTCGAAGACCTTCCGCAAGGACATCTATGACGCCTACAAGGCAAACCGCTCGGCGCCACCGGAAGAGCTCGTTCCGCAGTTCGGTCTCATCCGCCAGGCGACGCGCGCCTTCAACCTGCCCTGCATCGAGACCGAAGGCTTCGAAGCGGACGATATCATCGCCACTTATGCCCGCCAGGCGGAGGCCACAGGCGCTGACGTTACGATCGTTTCGTCCGACAAGGACCTGATGCAGCTCGTGACGCCCACGGTCCACATGTATGACAGCATGAAGGACAAGCAGATCAGCATTCCCGACGTCATCGAAAAATGGGGCGTTCCGCCGGAAAAGCTGATCGACCTGCAGGCGCTGGTGGGTGACTCGGTCGATAACGTGCCCGGCATTCCGGGCATCGGCCCGAAGACGGCTGCCCAGCTTCTGGAGGAGTTCGGCGACCTCGATACGCTTCTGGCACGCGCCGGTGAAATCAAGCAGGTCAAGCGTCGTGAGAGCATCCAGACCTACGCGGAGCAGGCGCGCCTGTCCCGCCGGCTCGTCGAGCTGAGAACCGATGTTCCGCTGGAGCTCGACCTCGGGGCTCTTGTGCTTGAGCCTCAGGATGGACCGAAGCTGATCGGCTTCCTCAAGGCCATGGAATTCGGCACGCTGACGCGCCGCGTGGCTGCTGCCTGCGACTGCGATGCGAATGCCATCGACCCCGTCACCATCGAGGTGGAGTGGGGCGCTGACGCCCGTGGTCCGGATCTTGATGCCGCGACATCGGGTGATACTGGCGATGCGGCTGCAGATGCGCCGGCGCATCCCGCCAAGACGGCCGTCGCCAAGGGCACAGACGGCGCCACACCGGCTGAGTTTGCCGCCACCCGCATCGAAGCCTTTGCCAAGGCAAAACTCGATACCGAGAATTACGTGACGATCCGCGATGTCGAAGCGCTCGACGACTGGATCCGCGCTGCGCGCGAGACCGGCCTGGTCGCCTTCGATACGGAAACCAACTCGCTCGACCCGATGCAGGCCGAACTGGTGGGCTTCTCGCTCGCCATCGCCGACAATACCGAGAATCCGTCCGGGCTCGAGGTGCGCGCGTGCTACGTGCCGCTCACCCATAAGACCGGCGTCGGCGATCTTCTCGGCGGCGGCATGGCGGAAAACCAGATCCCGACGCGCGATGCGCTGGATCGCCTGAAGCCGTTGCTGGAAGATCCGGCAGTGCTCAAGGTCGCGCAGAACCTGAAATTCGACTATCTCGTCATGAAGCGGCACGGCATCACGGTCGAGAGCTATGACGATACGATGCTGATGTCCTACGTGCTTGACGCCGGCAAGGGCAATCACGGCATGGACGGCCTGTCCGAGCGCTGGCTCAATCACAAGCCGATCGCCTTCAAGGATGTTGCAGGCTCCGGCAAGAGCGGCGTTACCTTCGATTTCGTCGATATCGACCGGGCGACGACCTATGCGGCTGAAGATGCCGATGTGACCCTGCGTCTCTGGATGGTGCTGAAGCCGCAGCTGGCCTCCATGGGCCTGACACGTATCTACGAGCGGCTGGAACGTCCGCTGGTGGAGGTTCTGGCGCGCATGGAGGAGCGTGGCATTTCCATCGACCGGCAGATCCTGTCGCGCCTTTCCGGCGAACTGGCGCAGAAGGCGGCCGCCTTCGAGGATGAGATCTACGAACTGGCCGGCGAACGTTTCACCATCGGTTCGCCGAAGCAGCTCGGCGACATCCTGTTCGGCAAGATGGGCCTGCCGGGTGGCGCAAAGACCAAGACCGGCCAGTGGTCCACCTCGGCGAGTGTGCTGGAGGATCTTGCTGCCGAAGGGCACCCGCTGCCGCGCAAGATCGTCGACTGGCGCCAGCTGACCAAGCTGAAATCCACCTATACGGATGCGCTGCCGGGCTATGTCCATCCCGAGACGAAGCGGGTTCACACGTCCTATTCGCTGGCCTCGACCACGACCGGGCGCCTGTCGTCCTCCGAACCGAACCTGCAGAACATTCCGGTGCGCAACGCCGAGGGCCGCAAGATCCGCACGGCCTTCATCGCATCGCCCGGCCACAAGCTCCTGTCAGCCGATTACAGCCAGATCGAGCTGCGCGTGCTTGCCCATGTGGCCGACATTCCGCAGCTGCGTCAGGCTTTCGAGGACGGCATTGACATCCATGCGATGACGGCGTCCGAAATGTTCGGCGTGCCGGTGGAGGGCATGCCGAGTGAGATCCGCCGACGCGCCAAGGCGATCAACTTCGGCATCATCTACGGCATTTCCGCCTTCGGTCTGGCCAACCAGCTGTCGATCGAGCGGTCTGAAGCCGGCGACTACATCAAGAAGTATTTCGAGCGTTTCCCGGGCATCCGCGACTACATGGACTCGACGAAGGCATTCGCGCGCGAGCATGGCTATGTCGAGACGATTTTCGGCCGTCGTGCGCATTATCCCGAGATCAAGTCGTCCAACCCCTCGATGCGCGCCTTCAACGAGCGGGCGGCGATCAACGCACCGATCCAGGGATCGGCCGCTGATGTCATTCGTCGCGCGATGGTAAAGATGGAGCCCGCGCTGGCTGAGGCCGGACTTGGCGATCGCGTGCGCATGCTGCTGCAGGTGCATGACGAACTGATCTTCGAGGTCGAGGATGGAGACGTCGAAAAGGCGATGCCGGTGATCGTTTCGACCATGGAACAGGCGGCCATGCCGGCAATCTCGATGAAGGTTCCGCTGAAGGTCGATGCGCGCGCCGCCTCCAACTGGGACGAAGCTCACTGATCGAGTGAGCTTCGCGCAGACTGTCGATCAATCCGGATAGAGCGAGACGAGTGCCGTCGAAAGAAGTTCGTCGGCATAGGCATTGGCGGATTTCTGGTCCTTGTCGCTCAGTCCGACCTCGCGACACCTTTGCCGCACTGTGTCCTGGATCAGCTCGGCAATCCCCCGCGCCTGTTCCGGACTGCCATTCTCAGATGTGTCGAGCGCCAGCGCCAGCGCCGTCATCGATACGATCTCGAGCACGACCATGCGTGCCTCGAGATCGGCTCTTAATAATCCGTCGGCATCCGCGCCATCCCGCTTGGAAGTTTCGCCCACCGCCCCGACTCCATTATATATTCGGAATAGATGAACTAGGGGAGAAGTTGAAACTTTAAAGCGTAGCGGCGTTATTTTTAACGCCGGCTATTGATACTGTGGCAGGAAAGTTGAAAGCGTTTCGACCATGGCATTACCTGCCGCTTCGATCGTATCGCTATTATCGATCGTCACGACATTGTAGTCGCCGGTCACGCCGAGCGAGCTGCGCTGCAGTCGGCGAAGGATGTCTTCCTTGCTTTCCCGCCCCCGGGCCTCGAGCCGCGCAGCAAGCACTTCCGCCCGTGCCGTGACGTTGATGACGACGAGGCAGGAATAGGCATTGGCAAAGGCCGCAAGTGCCGATCGCGACCCGTTGGCGATGACGAGTGCGCCACCTGCGACAGCCTCCCGGGTTTCGGCGGGTATGCCGTAATGCAGCCCATGCGCTGCCCAGGAGACGGCAAAGCGGCCTTCCGCCTCCAGTTTTGCGAACTCCGCCTCGCAGACGCCGTCATGGTCCTCGCCGCCGGCTGTTGCATCGCGGGTAATGATGCGCCGGGCGAAGATGACGTCCGGGCGGTCTGCGAAGATGCGCGCGGCATGGGCCATCAGCGTGTCCTTGCCGGCCCCGCTCGGGCCGACCACGACGGCCATACAGCCGGTGCGCTTGTCCTCGAGGCTCTGCGGGCGGGCGTCCATCACGCCACCCGTCGGCCCTGGCGCCATACGGCGCGCGATACCGGCACACCTTCCTGGCGATGCACCCGGACCATGTCGGCGCGCAGGCCGACGGCAATCCGGCCGCGATCGTCGAGGCCGGCGGTGCGAGCAGGCGTCGCGGTCACCATGGAGATCGCCTTGGGCAGCGATATGCCGTCTACGTCGTCGGCAAGAATGAACGGCGCATAGAGAAGGCTGAGCGGCACATAGTCGGAAGACAGCACGTCGAGCACGCCCTTGGCGGCCAGATCACGGGCTGCGATATTGCCGGAATGGGATTTGCCGCGAACGACGTTCGGGGCGCCCATCAGGACGCTCATGCCGTGTTCATGCGACGCCTTGGCGGCCTCGAAGCTGGTCGGGAATTCCGCGAGCTTGACGCCGTTCTCGATCGCCTCGTCGACATGGGCGAGTGTCGCATCGTCATGGCTCGCGACCGTGATTCCGTGCGCGGCGCAGTGCTTGGCGATGGCGATGCGATGCGGCGTCGAATTACGCTGCGATTCCTCGACCCGCTTGTCGACGAAGATCTTGAAGGCCTCATCGGTAAGCCCGCGCTTCTTCTGATAGTAGAAGATGTACTGTTCCATGGTCTGGAACTGGCGCTGGCCGGGGGCATGGTCCATCAGCGAGACGAGGCGCACATGGCTGTCGTTCTCGAAATCGGCGAAATGCTGCAGCACGTTGTCGGCCGAGACTTCGCAGCGCAGGTGGATCAGGTGCTCCGAGCGCAGGCGACCGTCACGCTCGGCGGCCTGGATGGCATCGGCCATCTCGCGCATCTCGCCATGCTCGAAGCCGCCGTCCTCGTCCGAGCCCATGCGCAGGCAGTCGAAGACCGTGGTGATGCCGGACGAGGCGATCTGCGCGTCATGCGCCTGGATCGCGGCCGTCGCATTCCAGCGCACGCCGGGACGTGGCGAATAGTGCTGCTCCAGGTGGTCGGTATGCAGTTCGACCAGGCCGGGGATCAGGTAGTCGCCCTCGAAATCCTCGCCCGTCCCGACATTGCCCTCGGAAATATCGGCAATCTTGCCGTCACGGATCTGCACGGAACCGGAGATCATGCTGTCCTCCAGCACGATGCGGGCATTGGTGATGACGAGTTCGGCGGTCATGGGGCGGTCTTTCTGAGGTCGGAGACGGATGCCAGCGGAATGTGGCGAAGGGCGGTGAAGGGAGCGCCGCGCTCGGCCTCGACGAAGATGGCCAGTCCGTCGATGGCAAGCGGGACATTGATGAAGTCGGCAAAGCGCGCTTCGAGCGCGTCCCGCATGGCCGGCGCCTGTTCCGGCGGCACCTGGCCGGTCAGGGTCATGTGGAACCGGAACTCGTCCATGACGTAAGGGTAGCCCCAGCGCTCCAGATTGGCGCGATGCTCCGGCGACAGGCTCTCCGGCTTTCGCCGGGCGATGTCGGCGTCGGAAAGCGGTGCACGAAAAGGTTCGAAATCCTCGACGATCTCGGCGGCGAAATCCTGCAGCACGGGATAGGCGCGGTCCGGCACCAGCGCGAAGAAGCGTCCAAGCTGGCCGATCACGACATTCGGAATGTCGAAGGCAGGCGTCGAGGCAGCAAAGTCCTCGAAGGCTTCGAGGAGCTCTTCCTGCGTATTTCCCTCGGCCAGCTCGAACGGTGCCTTGAGCGTCGCGTGAAAGGCGTAACGGCGCGGATCAGCGGTCAGGGCGTGCACGTCACCGGTGGAAATGCCTGCAACATCGGGCGTCGGAAACGTCTCACCCGTAAAGGCATCGCGGCCGAGCCAACGGGACGCAGTTGTCGTCAGCGGGTGGTCCGCGGCGGGGGAAAAATAGATCGCGTAGCGCAAGGTATCGGTCCGGAATCAGGAGCAGGGCGGCGCGGGGAGAGTAGCCCTCTGCCGCGCCCGAAGACAGGCCCTGCGCCTAAAAGATTTCCATGACAGAATGATGATGTCCGGCGCTTTTTCTGCGGCCCTTAATGGGTAGGGCCGCCGATCAGGCGCGAACGGATCGCGTTCGAGACATTGTCGAACAGGAAGACGACGAGGAGGATGAGGAGCACCATATAGGCGACCTTGTCCCAGTCGGCATTGGTGCCCATCGCTTCGAGCAGCTTGAGGCCGATACCGCCTGCGCCGACGGCGCCGATGACGGTCGCCGAACGGGTGTTGGATTCCCAGAAATACAGCGACTGGGAGATGAACACCGGCAGAACCTGCGGCACGACGCCGAAGCGGTTGACGATAACAGGAGGCGCGCCGACCGATTTTACGCCCTCGCGCTGCTTGTCGTCGACATTTTCGACCGCCTCCGCATAGACCTTGCCCAGCGCGCCGGCATCGGTGAAGAAAATCGCAGCGATACCAGGGATCGGCCCGGGGCCGAAGGAGCGGGTGAAGAACAGCGCCCAGATCAGCATGTCGACCGAGCGCAGGAAATCGAACAACCGCTTCATGCCCCAGTTGGCGGCGCGGTTGCGGGTGATGTTGCGGGCGGCGATGAAGGCGAGCGGGAAGGCAAAGATCGTACCGAGCAGCGTGCCGACAAAGGCCATGACCAGCGTCTGCAAGAGCTTGGACAGGATGTCGGCGTGCTGCCAGACATTGTTGCCGAGGAAGTCGTCGACCATGTGGCCGATATTCGAGCGTGCCGGATCGAGACGTTCTCCGACGGTCGCGAGGGCGGCGAGCTGGCCCCAGCTCTTGCCCCAGAAATCCGACTTGGTGTCGAACAGGAAGTTCGCCCAGCCGAGGAAGCGGCGCTGGACATAGACCTGGCTCGTGCGGATCTCGGCCTGGCCTTCATAGCCGTAGTTCACGATGACCTTGTTGCCATCCTGCTGAATGGCAGCAGGCGCACCGGCTGGAGCGGTTGCGGCGTCTTCGGTGATCGTGACCGGATAGGCGGTACCGTTGAGATAAACGTCGACGCGGCTGGTCGTCACGTCGAGACGGTCGGCCTCGCTGCCATAGGTGACCGAATAGCCGCCGTTCGGGGTCGGCTGCAGCCAGAAGATGTCGGCGCCTTCGGCATATTGTCCTCGGCTCGACCATTGCGGCTTGACCGTACCGTCATCCTGAAAGCGCAGGCGCGGCTGGGCGCGCCAGGAATACCAGTCCTGGACATAGAGTGAGGCACGATCCCACTGGCCGTTCATGAAGGCCGGGCCGACATTGAAGGCGAAGAAGCAGATCGTCAGATAGATGACGACGATGCCGGAGCCGACGAGCAGGCCGTAGCGCCGCATGAACGAGCGGTGGAAGACTTCCGGATAGGCGGCGCGCAGGCGCTCGCGGTCGGAGGCGTTGATGCTGGGAACCGAGGACGTCATCAGGCTGCTCCCCTGCCGAGTTCGAAGGACTGTTGGCCGATCAGCCGGCGGCGCAGCCATGCGGAGAACTGGTCGATGATGATGATGCTGACGAGCAGCAGGATGATGATCGCATAGGTCTTGGCGGCATGGTCGCGGCCGATTGCAAGACGGAAGACCTCGCCGATACCGCCGCCGCCGACGGCCCCGATGATGGTCGAGGCGCGTACGTTGATCTCGGCGCGCAGCAGCGTATAGGAGACGAAATTCGGCAGGACCTGGGGAACGATGGCGAAGCGCACGCGCTCGACCCAGCTTGCGCCGGCGGCCCTGAGGCCCTCATCCGGCTTCATGTCGGAATTTTCGACCACTTCGAAGAACAGTTTTCCCAGCGCGCCGATCGTGTGGACAGTGATGGCGATGATCGCGGCGATCGGACCGATCGACAGGATCGCGGTCAGGAGGCCGGCAATGACGATTTCGGGAAAGGCGCGCAGCACTTCCATGATCCGGCGCACGACGAAGCGCGTGGCGCCGGCGCCGACCAGATTGGTCGAGGCGAAGAAGCAGAGAAGGAAGGCAAGCGCCGCGCCGATAATGGTCGAGACCAGTGCGATATTGATGGTGATGATCAGCTGGTAGAAGAAATTCGGGATGTAGAACGTGTCGGTAATGTAGTGGCGGTCGGCCGTATAATTGTATTTCAGCGAGCCATCTGCATAGGGTGAGGGCAGGTCGAACATCGCCCGGATGATCTCCATCGGGCTGTCCGGCACGAAGCTACGGATGAAATCGAAGAAATAGGGCAGGCGCTCGAAGAACTTGCCGGCATTCGCATCATTGGCGAATTGCAGCGAGGCAAACAGCACGACGAGGAAAACGACGATCGAGATCGCGGTATAGACACGGCGCGTGCGCAATTGCTGCCGGTAGTGCTGCATCATCAGGGATGCGGCCGGGCCAATTCCACCCCCCGGGACTGCGTTGTTATGTTCGCTCATAGTCGCCATTAGCCTGCGTCCCGTGCTCTCTTTGCAGAACGGCGGCGCCCGAGGGCGCCGCCGTCAGATCGGTATCAAGGGGTGGATCAGCCGCCGATGACGGACTTACGAGCGTCGATGATCGTCTGGTAGAAGGACGGATCGACCTTGATGTATTCCTTGTTGTCGCCCTGGGTGTAGGCCTTGAAGCAATCGTGGTCCTTCTTCGGCAGTTCGAGGAAGTAGGCTTCGACCTTGGCGCGCATGTCTTCCGGCAGCTTGTTGTTGACCATCAGCGGGCCGTTCGGGATCAGCGGGGACTTCCAGACTTCGACGACGTCGTCCATGTCGAGGATGCCCTTGTTGACCATCTGGTGCAGGTTGCCACCGGTATAGCCTTCTTCCCACTTGCCAACGCCCGAACCAAAGGTCGTGCCGACGTCGAACTTCTTGTCGAGAACGGCGAGAACGAGGTTCTCATGGCCGCCGCCGAAGCCGCTTTCAGAGAAATATTCCTTGACCGGTGCGCCGATTTCCTTCGGCAGGGCGACGTTCGGGACGAGGTAGCCCGAAGTTGAGTCCGGGTCGGCGAAGCCGATCTTCTTGCCCTTTGCGTCGGCGAGCGTCTTGATGCCCGAATCCTTGCGGGCAACCATGATGGAGTAGTAACCGCTGGAACCGTCCGACTGGGTGTAGGTCAGGATCGGGTCGACGGCCTTCGGGTCCTTCAGCGCGATTGCGGCGTAGGAGGAAGCGCCCATCGAAGCGATGTCGATCGTGCCGCCGAGCAGGCCCTGGATGACGCCGTTATAGTCCGGCGACGGGAAGATCTGAACTTCCGGAACGCCGGTGAAGGCCTTCAGGCCATCGGCGACGCACTGGGTGTTGCGGATCTGGTCGGCTTCGTTTTCCGAGCCGTCGAGACCGATGCGCAGGACCTTGACGTCCTGGGCCATTGCGGAACCTGCAACGACGCTCAGCGCGACGGCAGCAAGAAGAGCTTGTCTCAGCATGGTGATCTCCTGTTTCCGGGTTTTCCGGAGTTGGGTCATGAAAAATTGCGCCCTTTACGCGGGCAGACGATCGTCTTGTGCGGGCTCAGGCCCTGGCGCTTGCCAGTGTGCTGATGCCGCCCGATTCCTTTGCCGTGCTCACCTGAGCAGCGGGGATGTTGATGCTGGTCGACGTCATCGTTTCGTCGATGCCTGCGCCGTCCCTGTCGGAGCCGTAGATCTCCTGGACAGCTTCCGCATTCAGTTCCGATGGCGTGCCGTCGAATACGACGCGGCCGCCAGCCATGCCGATGATCCGTTCACAATAGCTGCGGGCGGTATCGAGCGTATGAAGATTGGTAATGACGGTGATGCCCTCGCGCTCGTTGATGTCGCGAAGCGCGTCCATCACGATCTTGGCGTTGAGCGGATCGAGCGAGGCGATCGGCTCGTCGGCAAGCAGCATCTTCGGCGACTGCATCAGCGCGCGGGCAATCGCGACACGCTGCTGCTGACCACCCGAAAGCGTTCCGGCGCGCTGCATGGCGGTCTGCTCGATGCCGAGGCGCTCGAGGGCCGCAATTGCAGCGAGACGCTCATCGTCGGAGAAGATGTTGAGAAGGCTCATCAACGTGGAGCGGTGGTTTAACCGGCCGAGCATGACATTGGTCAGAACGTCGAGGCGCGGCACGAGATTGAATTGCTGGAAGATCATCGCGCAGTCGCGCTGCCAGTTGCGCAGGGCAGCACCCTTGAGCGACGACACTTCGATATCGTTGAACCGGATCGAGCCCGAGCTTGGCTCCTGAAGACGGTTGATCATGCGCAGAAGAGTGGACTTGCCGGCGCCGGAGCGACCGATGATGCCAACCATCTGGCCCTGGGGAATCTCGACGTTGACGGCATTGACCGCAATACGGTCGCCGAAACGCCTGGTTACATTCCTCAGTTCAAACATCATGTTTTCAGTCCGTCCTAACCCCTGCTGGGCATCGGATTAGACCCGGTTGATGAAGCCTGAATGTCGGTTTGATGTCGGTTTTGTAACAAGAATGACGGGGTTGTCACAGTTTCGTTACGTGCCGTATCGGGACAGAAAGTCCTCCGCGGAAAGCGCCCGGAAATCATCCAGAGCCTTGCGCAGCCTGAGATGATCCCAGTCCCACCAGGCCAGCCGATCCATGCCCTCGCCGATCTCTTTGGTGAAGCGCTCGCGGATCAGCTTGGCCGGAACGCCGCCGACGATCGTGTAGGGTGCCACGTCCTTGGAGACGACGGCGCCGGCACCGATCACCGCGCCGTTGCCGACGGTGACGCCCGGCAGCACGGTGGCGCCGTGGCCGATCCAGACGTCATGGCCGATCGTCACGCGGTTCTCACGCCGCCACTCGAAGAAGTCCTTCTCGTTTTCGGCATCGTCCCAATAGTTGGCTGCACGATAGGTGAAGTGATGCAGCGTGGCGCGCCAGGTTGGATGGTTCGTTGCGTTGAGGCGCACGGAGGCGGCCATGTTGACGAACTTGCCGATCGTCGCGCACCAGATCGAACCGTCCTGCATGATGTAGGAATAGTCGCCGATCTCGGCCTCGTCGATGCGGCAGCGCTCGGCGATCTCGGTATAGCGGCCGATCGTCGAATTGCTGACGCTCGCGGTCGGATGGATGACGGGTTCGAGACCGACCTTGGCACTCATGCTGCGATGGCCTTTCGGGGAGAAAATGCGCTGACGTCGAGAATGCGGTCCGCCACCGCCTCGCGCACTTCCTCGTCATGGAAGATGCCGAGCATGGCGACGCCCTCTTGCTTCTTCGCGGCGATCATCTCGACCACGACGCGCCGGTTGGTGGCGTCGAGCGAGGCGGTCGGTTCGTCGAGAAGCAGGATGGTGTGGCTGGTGATGAAGCCGCGGGCGATGTTGACGCGCTGCTGCTCGCCGCCGGAGAAGGTGGCGGGCGGCAGCGTCCAGAGTTCGCGCGGCAGGTTGAGCCGGGAAAGCAGCTCTTCTGCCTTGGCCTTCGCTTCCGCCGCGTCGATGCCGCGGGCGGTGAGCGGTTCAGCGACCACGTCGATTGCGGCGACGCGCGGTACGGTGCGCAGGAACTGGCTGACATAACCCATGGTTTGGCGGCGCACGTCGATGATTGTGCGCGGATCGGCGCTGGCGATATCGACGATACGGTCCTGGTGATTGACGAGGATCTGGCCGGCATCGACGGCATAGTTGCCGTAGAGCATTTTCAGGATCGAGCTCTTACCGATGCCCGACGGGCCGCCGAGCACGACGCATTCGCCGGCTGCGACGGAAAAGTTCACGTCGTTGACGACAGGCAGCTTGATGCCGTCGCGTAAGTGCATGGTGAAGCTCTTGAAGACTTCCGAGACGACGAGGGGAGTGGCCATCGGGATCTCCTTTATACTTGTAGGATGGAGGAAACGAGAAGCTGGGTATAGGGCTCGCGCGGATCGTCGAGCACCCGGTCGGTCAGGCCGTGCTCGATCACATGGCCGTCCTTCATCACCATCATCCGGTGGGAAAGCAGGCGGGCGACGGCGAGGTCATGGGTGACGACGATTGCGGCGAGGCCCAGATCGTTGACGAGGCCGCGCACGAGGTCGAGCAGGCGGGCTTGAACCGAGACGTCGAGGCCGCCGGTCGGCTCGTCCATGAAGACCAGGCGCGGGCCGGTGACGAGGTTGCGTGCGATCTGCAGGCGCTGGCGCATGCCGCCGGAAAAGGCGCGCGGCTGGTCGTCGATGCGGTCGGCGGAGATCTCGACGCGACCGAGCCAGTCGGTCGCCGTCTCGCGGATGCGGCCGTAATGCCGGTCGCCGACCGCCATCAGCCGCTCGCCGACATTGGCGCCGGCAGAGACCGTCATGCGCAGCCCATCAGCCGGGTTCTGGTGCACGAAGCCCCAGTCGGTACGCATCAGGAAGCGGCGCTCCGCCTCGCTCATGTGATAGAGATCGCGGAAATTGCCGTCACGCATCCGGTATTCGACACTACCGGCCGTCGGCATCAGCCGGGTCGACAGGCAGTTGAGCAGCGTCGTCTTGCCCGAGCCGGATTCGCCGACGATGGCGAGAACTTCACCTGGCCAGAGTTCGAAATTGACATCCTTGCAACCGATGCGGCTGCCGTAGAATTTCGAGACGCCGCTGACTTTGAGGAGAGGGGTGTCGGTCATGGCGTGATGTCCTTTGATGTTGGCGCGTGCGGCTTGCCCCCCTCTGTCCTGCCGGACATCTCCCCCACGTGGGGGGAGATCGACAAGTGGAGAAGCCTCGATCCTCCACGAAGGTTGAGTGTGCGGCAGGTAGTGATGCTGAGAAGTGCTGCGAGATTGCTTCCAGCTGATCTCCCCCCTTGTGGGGGAGATGTCCGGCAGGACAGAGGGGGGTAACTCATTCCGCAGCCTCCCGGTCGGTCGCCAGCATCGCACCCACATGACCGTGTTCGCGGCGGTCTTCGCAATGGTCGGTATCGGAGCAGACGAACATGCGGCCGCCTTTGTCGTCGAGCACGACTTCATCGAGATAGACGCCGTGGGCGCCGCAAAGCGCGCAGTCCTGCTCGAATTTCTGGATCTCGAACGGGTAATCTTCGAAATCGAGGCTGACTACTTGCGTATGGGGCGGCACCGCGTAGATGCGCTTCTCGCGGCCGGCGCCGAAGAGCTGCAGCGCATCCGACATATGCATTTTCGGATTGTCGAATTTCGGCGTCGGCGAGGGGTCCATCACGTATCGGCCATCCACCTTCACGGGATAGGCATAGGTCTTGGAAATGCGACCGTTGATCGCGATGTCCTCGTAGAGCTTCACATGCATGAGGCCGTATTCTTCCAGCGCATGCATTTTTCGCGTTTCGGTCTCGCGCGGTTCGAGGAAGCGGAGCGGTTCGGGGATTGGCACCTGGTAGACGAGAATCTGGCCTTCGGTCAGCTTCTGTTCGGGAATGCGATGGCGCGTCTGGATGATCGTCGCGTCCTTGGTATGGGTCGTGACGGCAACGTCGGCGACCTTCTGGAAGAAGGCACGGATCGAGACGGCATTCGTCGTGTCGTCGGCGCCCTGGTCGATGACCTTGAGCACGTCTTCCGGGCCGATGATGGAGGCGGTCACCTGTACGCCGCCGGTGCCCCAGCCGTAGGGCATCGGCATTTCGCGGGAAGCGAACGGCACCTGATAGCCGGGAATGGCGATCGCCTTGAGGATCGCCCTACGGATCATCCGCTTCGTCTGCTCGTCCAGATAGGCGAAATTGTAGGTGGCGAGATCGGCAGTCATTCGGCAGCGTCCTTCATCTCGTTTTCGCCGTTTCGCGCAGCTTCGATATCGGCGCGCATCTTGCGGACCATTGCGAGTTCGGCCTGGAAGTCGACGTAATGGGGCAGTTTCAGGTGTTCGACGAAGCCGGTCGCCTGCACGTTGTCGGAATGGGAAATGACGAATTCCTCGTCCTGCGCCGGTGCGGTGATGTCCTCACCCAGTTCCTCTGCGCGCAGCGCACGGTCGACCAGTGACATGGACATCGCCTTGCGTTCATTCTGGCCGAAGACGAGGCCGTAACCGCGGGTGAACTGCGGCGGGGCCTTGGACGATCCCTTGAACTGGTTGACCATCTGGCATTCGGTGACGCGGATGCGTCCGAGCGAGACGGCGAAGCCGAGTTCGGGAATATCCATCTCCACCTCGACCTCGCCGATGCGGACTTCACCGACGAACGGGTGGTTACGGCCATAGCCGCGCTGGGTGGAGTAGCCGAGCGCGAGAAGGAAGCCCTCGTCGCCGCGGGCAAGCGCCTGGAGGCGAAGGTCGCGGCTCATCGGGAATTCCAGCGGCTCACGTGTCAGGTCGCCGGCCGGCTGGTCCTGCGGCAGGTCGCCATCGGCCTCGATCAGGCCTTCATGGGCGAGAATATCGGAGACGCGCATGATCGCCTCCTCGCCGGCTTCCCGCCGGGCGGGTTCCTCGACAGCCTCGTCGGACAGGAGCGACGGGTCGAGCAGGCGATGGGTATAGTCGAAGGTCGGGCCGAGCAGCTGGCCGCCGGGAAGATCCTTGTAGGTCGCCGAGACGCGGCGTTCGACCTGCATGTCGGCCGTATCGAGCGGGACGGAACTGCCGAAGCGCGGCAGGGTGGTGCGGTAGGCGCGCAAGAGGAAAATCGCCTCGATCAGGTCCCCGCGTGACTGGCGCACGGCAAGGGCGGCCAGCGAACGGTCATAGAGCGAGGCCTCCGCCATGACGCGATCGACGGCGAGGCCGAGCTGTTCGGCGATCTGGTCGATGGTGACGGATGGCAGCGAGCGGTCGCCCCGGCGCCGGTCGGCGAGCAGCCGGTGGGCGTTGGTGATGGCGGCCTCGCCACCCTTGACGGCAACATACATGGTTCATTCTCCTGCCCGTCTCGCGCCTGTGACGGTGCGATCGGAGCCTTGTCGTTGCGTTATGGCGTCAGCCGTTGATCCGGGTGGTGCGGGGCAGGCACAGGAAATGCCGTCCGGCCGTCAGGATCACGTCGATGCCGCGCGGGAAGAGCGTGCGGTTGTCGGCCCAGAGCCTGAGGAATGTCTCGGGCAGACCGGCGACCTTGGCGGTCGTGCTGTGCAGGATGCCCGGGCCGGCAAGCGTCAGCTCCTGGCCTTCGCCGAGCGCTTCCACTTCGATGACCAGGGTCGTCGACCGGTCGGGATATTCCTGGGTTCCGGCGGAGAAGAGGCCGAAGGAGGACAGCGCCGAAGACGCTTCCTTAAAGGCGAAACGCGCCTCGGCCTTTTCGCGGGTGATCGGCGCGCCGGAATGGAAGCCGATCCATTCGGCGACGGCCGATTGCGAGAAGCCGGCGCTCAACCAGACCGGGGTGTCATGGTCACACAGCGTCAGCGCGATGGCGCCGGCGGCCGAGCCGAGCGGGTCCGGCTGACCGGCATCCTGCTCGACGGTACGGATCGTGCCGGGGCGAGCCATGCCGTCCATCACCATGCGGAAGACGCTTTGGGATTCGAAGACCGGATTGGAAAATCCGCCGGAAAAAGCTTCGGTATTGGCGGCCATCAGTCGTCTCCTCGTACCATGGTGAAGAAGTCGACGCGGGTCGCGGCGGTCTCTTCGGCCTTTTGAGCTTCTTCCGCGGCGAGCCGCGTTTCGACCGGCGCAAGGATGGCGGTCTCGACGAAATCGCGGCTTGCCTCTTCCTGCCAGAGTGCATCGAAGATCGCCGAAAGCCGGGCCTTGTCCTTATCCGTGCCGAGTGCCTGGGCATGGCCGACAGTGCCGGAAGCAAGTGCTACCGTGGCGCGGGTGACGGTCGCTTCCCCGAGGTTGAACGGGCTGCCGCCGCCGCCGATGCGGCCGCGAACCATGACGAGCCCGGTCTCGGGTCCGCGGACCGGTCTGGCCTCCGGCTTTTCCGCCAGCGTATCCCAGGCGGCGCGAATTTCATTGAGGGTGGCGCCGGCCAGAAGGCCGGCGCAGCGACGGCGCCCGGCTAAGTCCGTATCCGGCACGGTCTGCTGTGCAACATCCATGGCCAATCTCCAAAATGTCTATTGATATAGACAACCATACAAGATAACTTAGCCATAACTTTCAGATATAACAAGCGTGTGACATGGATATGCAGGAAGCGGCGGTTCGCCGGCAAAACGGGGTGGCGCTGTGGCGGCAGATCGCGGATCGAATTCGGTCCGCGATTGCCAGCGGTGAATATGATGAGGCTGGAAAAGTGGCGCCGGAAATGGTGCTGGCGGCCCAGTTCGGCGTCAATCGCCATACCGTACGCAGTGCGCTCGCCGCACTTGCGCAGGAAGGCATCGTCCAGGCCGTACAGGGTCGCGGCACGCTGATCCTGCGCAAGGAGCGGATCAATTTCCCGATCTCGAAGCGGACCCGCTTCAATCAAGGCGTCGGCGATCAGGCGCGGGAAAAAGAAGGCCTGCTGCTGGCTTCTTCTGAAGAAGCCGCATCCGCGGACCTCGCCGCCCGGCTGCAATTGCCGAAAGGAGCGCGCGTCATCCGCCTCGAAACCTTGAGAAAGGCCGACCGCCGCCCCGTCTCGCGCGCTACGGCCTGGTTTCCCGCAGAGCGTTTCGCCGGAATTGCCGATGCCTATCGCGACAGCGGATCGATCACCGCGGCCTTCGCGGCGGTAGGCCTGACCGACTACGTGCGCGTCTCGACGGAAATCACCGCCGTGCATGCCGACAGCGATGATCTTTCCACGCTGGAACTTTCGCCGGGTGCGATCGTGCTTGTGACCCGCGCGCTGAACGCCGACCCTGATGGTGTGCCGGTTCAATATGCCGTCAGCCGCTTTCCGGCGGACGCGGTGCAATTTACGATCGAGAATTGAGACCGCGGGATATGAAAAAGCCAGCCGCAGTTTCCTGTCGGCTGGCCCAATGTTCTGAATGTGCGGTGCTCAATGCGCGCTGGACATGTCGCCGAGGACTTCCTTCGATGCGACGGTGGAATCGGCGTTGAGCACGTAGACCATCGGCACGCCGGTCGCGAGGTTGAGCTTCAGGATCTCTTCCTTGCTCAGTCGGTCAAGCACCATCACCAGCGAGCGCAGAGAGTTGCCGTGCGCGGCGACCAGAACCTTTTCGCCGCGGAGCACGCGGGGCAGGATTTCCGTCAGGTAGTAGGGCCAGACGCGGGCGCCGGTGTCGCGCAGGCTTTCGCCGCCCGGAGGCGGGACATCGTAGGAGCGGCGCCAGATATGCACCTGTTCCTCGCCCCATTTGGCGCGGGCATCGTCCTTGTTGAGACCCGAAAGATCGCCGTAGTCGCGTTCGTTGAGCGCCTGGTCGCGGATCGTTTCGAGGCCTTCCTGGCCGAGCTTGCCAAGCACGATCTTCAGCGTGTCCTGGGCGCGCTTCAGGTCGGAGGTGAAGGCGATGTCGAACTTGATGCCGGTATCGGCGAGCGCCTGGCCGCCGGTTTCGGCCTCCTGGATGCCGAGCGGGGTCAGCTCCGGGTCCTTCCAGCCGGTGAACAGGTTCTTGAGGTTCCAGTCGCTCTGGCCGTGGCGAACGAGGACGAGGGTACCGCTCATTGAAAATTCCTCCAGGATTTTAAGAGAGCCCGAGCACGTCGAGCATGGAATAGAAACCGGGCTTCTTGTTGCGCGCCCAGAGTGCCGCGACAATTGCACCGCGGGCAAAAATGGTACGGTCGCGGGCGCTGTGCGACAGCGTCACGAGTTCGCCCTCGCCGGCAAGAATGACCGAATGGTCGCCGACAACCGAGCCGCCGCGCAGCGTCGCAAAGCCGATCGTGCCGCCGGGACGCGGGCCGGTATGGCCGTCGCGCACGCGCACTGACTGGGCGGCGAGATCGATGCCACGCCCTTCCGCAGCCGCTTCGCCGAGCAGAAGTGCGGTGCCGGACGGTGCGTCGACCTTGTGCTTGTGATGCATCTCGACGACTTCGATATCCCAGCCATCGGCCGGCAGCGCGCGCGCGGCCTGCTTCGTCAGCACGCTTAGCAGGTTGACGCCGAGGCTCATATTGCCGGACTTGACGACGCGGGCATGGCGCCCGGCGGCGGAGAATTTCTCCTCGTCCTCAGTAGAACAGCCGGTCGTGCCGATGACATGCACGATCCGCGCCTGAGCGGCGAGACCGGCAAAGGTGACGCTTGCGGCAGGCGCGGTGAAGTCGACGACGCCCTCGGCATTGAGAAAGGCTTCGAGCGGATCGCAGGTGACGGCAACGCCGATCGGCCCCACGCCGGCCAGTTCGCCTGCATCCTTGCCGACGAAGGGCGAGCCTTCGCGCTCGATGGCCGCATGAAGCGTGACGCCGGGTGTCTCGTGAATGACGCGGATCAGGGCCTGGCCCATTCTTCCGCCGGCACCAACCACCACCAGCTTCATGTCACTGCTACTCATGTCCAGCCTGTTCCTGCTCTATGCTTCAAGTGAGTTCGGGCGCCTGCAGATTGTTGAGGCGAGCGTAAAGACCCTGTTTGCGCCGCGCAAGATCCTCATGGGTGCCTTCCTCGACAACCCGCCCGTCCTGCATCACGACGATCTTGTCGGCGTTGACGACGGTCGACAGACGGTGGGCGATAACGATGACGGTACGGCCACGCATGGCGGTATCGAGCGCCTTCTGGACCGCGGCTTCCGACTCATTGTCGAGCGCGGACGTCGCTTCGTCGAGCAGCAGGATCGGCGCGTTGCGAACAAGCGCGCGGGCAATCGAGAGCCGCTGCCGCTGGCCGCCGGACAGCGTCACGCCGTTTTCGCCAACCGGCGTGTCGTAATTCTGAGGCTGCGTCATGATAAAATCATGGGCATAGGCAAGCTTCGCTGCTTCCTCCACTTCCGCATCGGTCGCGTCCGGGCGTCCGTAGCGGATGTTGTCGCGGATTGTGCCTTCGAACATGTAGGGCTGCTGCGACACATAGGCGAGTTGGTGGCGCACGGACTTCTTGGTGACGTCGGCGATGTTCTGCCCGTCGATCAGGATCTCGCCTTCCGACGGATCGTAGAAGCGCGGAATGAGATTGATGATCGTGGATTTGCCTGCACCCGACGGACCAACGAGCGCAGTCGTCTTGCCGCCTTCGGCAATCAGGTTCACGCCGCGCAGGATCGGTGCGCCGGTGGAATAGGAAAACACGACGTCCTTGAGCTCGACCTTTGCCTCGGTGATGACGAGATCGCCGGCGCCGGGTTTTTCGCGCTGCTGCGGCTGCATGTCGAGGAGGGCGTAGATCATTTGGGCATTGACGACTGCGCGGTCCATCTGCACCTGCAACTTGGCAAGGCGCCGAGCCGGATCATAGGCCATCAGCAATGCAGTGACGAAGGAGAAGAAGGCACCGGGCGGCACCCCATCATTGATCGACTGGAAAGCGGCATAGGCCAGTACGCTGGAGATCGCGAAGCCCGCGAAGGTTTCCGTCAGCGGCGAGGTGCGTTCGGAGAGCCGGGCGATGCGGTTGGAGCGCGCTTCGGCTGTCTGGATGATCTTCTCGACCTTCCGCGCCAGCTCCTGCTCCATGGTAAAGGCCTTCACCACTGCAATACCTTGAGCGGTTTCCTGCATGGCGCCGAGAACGCGGCTGTTGATCTCGACAGACTCGCGGGTGGCGAGGCGCAGCCGCCGCGACACGTAGCGTAATGCATAGAGAAGCGGAGGAGCGACGGCAAAGACGATGAGCGTCAGTACCCAGTCCTTGGAAATCATCACGCCGATCAGCGAAACAAGCGTGAGCAGGTCTCGCGCGGTGGAGGTAACGGTAAGGTTCATCACGTCGCGAATGCCGGCGATATTCTGGCTGATCTGCGCCGCCAGATGGGAGGAACGTGCCTCCGAGAAGAAGCCGACCGATAACGTCATCAGGTGGTTGTAAAGCCGCCGCTGATAGCGGGCCACGATATTGTTGCTGATCTTCGACAGGGCAACGGCCTGACCGTAGGTGGCGAAGCCCCTGAGCACGAAAGCGGCCAGGATCGCGCCGCAGATCAGCCAGACCATGTCCGCGCGTCGATTGGCGAATGCCTCGTTGACGACCGATTCCATGATCCATGCAGTGAAAGCGGTCGACAGTGCCACCACTATAAGACAGCCAATCGCAAAGACGTAGCCGCGGATATGATCCCGGCCGTTCTCCGAGATGATCCGCTTCAAGACGCTGACGACCGTGCCGGAATCGACATGGCGTTTTTTTTCTTTTTTAGCCTTCAATGGAAAGTCCCGTTTCGGCGTCATGCCGCATTGTATCGAAGGGGCTTGTTACCCCCTCGGGCGGAGTTTTGCCAGACGATCCCGCCCAATTCGTTAATGCAGTTGCATTCCGGCACTCATCGGCGCCAGCAGCGCCCCTCGGTTGCGATACCGTAAGTCGCCGGCGAGCGGGCATAGCTGGCAAGGCCCGCAAGTGCAGCCTGGGGGTGCGTAACGACGAAGGTCGGAATGGTCTTCATCAGCTCCTGATGCGGCGCTTTGTCTTCGAATTCGGCGCGGAATTTCGGCTTTTTCAGCTCCGAAAGGATCTTCGGCGAGATCCCGCCGCCGAGGAACACGCCGCCGCGCGCCATGAAGATCAGTGCGAGGTCGCCGGCGAGCCGTGCAAGGTAGGCAACGAAAAGTTCAAGGGTTTCGACAGCCTGGCTGTTCTTGCCGGCAAGGCCTTCCTCGGTCACCTCAGGCGGGCTGTCGAGGCTCGGCTTGACGCCATCGGCGGCGCATACGGCGCGATAGATGTTGAGAAGACCGCGGCCTGAAATGATTTCTTCGGCGGAGACACGGCCTTCGATCCTCGCAAGATGCGGGAAGATCTGGTGATCGCGTTCCGAGCGGGGGCCGATATCCACATGGCCGCCTTCGCCGGGCACGGGAAACCAGGTGTCACGGGCATGTAGAAGCCCGGCAACGCCAAGGCCGGTGCCGGGGCCGAGCACGACGCGGGTAGCGTCGATCGCCGGAAGGTTCGGCCCGATTGCTTCCCGGTCCTTCTCCGTCAGCGAGGCGACCGCGAGAGCCTGGGCCTCGAAATCGTTGAGGACCAGAACGGCGTCGAAACCCAGTTCGCCGATCATCTTCTTCGGCCGCACGATCCAGTCGCAATTGGTAAGGTCGATCTCGTCGCCGTCGATCGGCCCGGCCACAGCGAGGATTGCGGAGCGCGGCTTCGGCAGGTCGGTGCCGAAAACTTTCTCGACGATCGCATCGTCGATCGTTTCGTAGTCCGCCGTCTGCACATGGATGAAATCCGTGGCCTTGGTCTCGGCATCGACGAGCAGCGAGAAGCGCGCATTTGTGCCGCCGATATCGCCGATCAGGATCGGAAAAGGCAGGGTGTCGGAATGAATGTCGGCCATGATGGACGGATCTCGCGGATTATTGAAAGGCGATAAAGTTTTCGGCGGTGGCGCGGTTGAGCGCCATCGGAATGTCATAGACGGTGGCAAGCCGGGTCAGCGCCTTGACGTCGACGTCGTGGGGAAGCGCGCTTAAGGGGTCGATGAAGAAGATCAGCATGCTGACGTCGCCGCTGGCGATCATCGCGCCGATCTGCTGGTCGCCGCCGAGGGGGCCGCTTTTCAGGCGGGTGACCTGAAGGCCGGGGCATGCATCCTGCACGCGGCCGCCGGTCGTGCCGGTGGCGACGATACGATATTTCGACAATGCGGCCTGATGGACACGGGCGAAATCCACCATGTCGTCCTTCTTCTCGTCATGCGCGATCAGCGCAATACAAGGCTGGACAGGATCCAAGGGCACTCCTCCACAAGGCCGATTGATTTTTCGGCGCGCAAGTCGAAGGGATCTAACTAGGGCGCGCCGACCTCGATGAACAACGCTTCGCGATAGAAATCTTCTCGAATTTCTGTTGCGAAGCGTAGGCGTTCTAGCCTGCCGGAATGGATATGGGAAGGCTGGCGATCATGATGGCGTTTCGATCAACGCCAAGTGGTGGTGGAGTGACCGTCAGCGCAGCGGCCGCTCGCGTGGCACCGGAACGTCGGCCGGCACATCTGTCGGATCGGCCGCGATGGCGTTGAGTTCGCCGACTGCGGCAGGTGCTGCCGACTGACTGGAATACGCCATGGCCGGACCGCCATAAGTGGCGTCTTCCTCCGAGCGGGATTTGCCGGCAAGCACGGCCGAGCAGGCTTTGGGCAGGTCCGACAGCATGACCTGGCGCGGCTTGACCGGCTTCTTGTTCGGGTCGGCCGGTTTCGGCGGAGCCCAGGGCTCCTTGGTGAACCACCAGGCCAGCGCCTTGCTGTTGCAGTCGTCGGTGCTCGGTGTGGCAGCCTGTCGCTCGCAGCCGGCCGCGCCCGGCGGGCAGTTCATGCGGATATGGAAATGCTCGTCATGCCCGTAGACTGGGCGCACCTTGCCGAGCAGGCTGCGGTCGCCGGTCCAAGTCTCGCAGAGCTTCTTCTTGATCGCCGGATTGACGAAGACGCGCTGTACCTGCGGATAGCTCGCGGCCTGCATGACGAGGCGCGCATGGGTGCTGGTCCAGCGGCGGTTGTCGACGGTGAGAAACTTGCTCTTATCCAGCATGGAGGTGAAGGGAAGGTCTTCTCGCTGCTGCATGCTCATCGCCTGCGCTGGCTTTGGCGTGAACCAGACATCCGCATCGAGACCGATCTGGTGCGAGGCGTGCCCGCTCGGCATCGGGCCACCACGGGGCTGGGAAATATCGCCGACGAGAATGCCCGTTCCCCAGCCGATCTGGGCGGCATCGCGTGAAAATTGTTCCAGAAGCTCGATCATAGCCGGATTGCCCCAGCGCCGGTTGCGTGACAGGCGCATCGCCTGCCAGGTCGGCCCGTCGGTGGGTAGCGCCACCGCGCCGGACATGCAGCCCTTGGCGTAGAAGCCGAGAGGCGAAGGCGATGCCGCGTTTGGCAGCTTGACCGAGCCGAACAGCTGCTTGGCTGTCTTTGCCTCCTGGGCGAGCGAGGTCTCGGCAAGGCCACCGCAGAGCATTGCCGCTGCCGTCAGTCCGAGGATGATTTTCGAGATCGATTTCATATATGTCTGCCGCAAATCACTTCACCCTCAAGCTTACCGTGAAATGCGAATTTGGTGAAATGGAGATCTGTCGTCGGCCATAGGCGCGATAAATCGCTTGTGAGCGGGTGCTCCTGTTTTTTGCCGTCATTTACCCTATGCTTCGCTGCAACGCGAAAGACATAAAGGGATATCGCATGGGTTTGGCTCAACGGTCCGCGGCACTTCTTCTCTCCATCGCATTGGGTGTTACCGCCCTCGGCTCTTCGGCCGGAGCACAGGATGGCGGGGAATGGAGAAACGGGATCGCGACGATTGGCGAGCTCAAATACAAGCCCGATTTCTCCCATTTCGACTACGTCAACGCCGAAGCGCCAAAGGGCGGTGCGCTGAGGCTCTCCGCCGAGGGCGCCTTCGACACGCTGAACCCCGTTCTGGCAAGAGGCGAGGCCGTTTCCGGCCTCGGTGGTGTCTTCGAAAGCTTGATGGTGGCATCCGACGACGAGCTGTCCTCCATGTACGGCTTGCTGGCGGAAGCCGTTAAACATCCGGCGGATTATTCCTCAGTGACCTTCAGACTGCGGGCCGAAGCCAAATGGGCCGACGGCCAGCCTGTCACGCCGGAGGATGTGATCTTCAGCCTCGAGAGCGCCAAGAAGGGCGATCCGCAGATGGAGTTCTACTATCGCCACGTCACCAAGGCGGAAAAGACCGGCGAGCGCGAGATCACCTTCACCTTCGACGAGCCCAACAATCGCGAACTGCCGCAGATCGTCGGCCAGCTCGTCGTCGTTCCGAAACACTGGTGGGAGGCGAACGGCGCTGACGGCAAGCCACGCGATATCACCCGCACCAGCCTCGAGATCCCGATGGGCTCCGGGCCCTACAAGGTAGCCTCGGTCTCTCCGGGTGCCGCGATCAATTACGAGCTTCGCGACGACTATTGGGGCAAGGACCTCAACGTGAATGTCGGCCAACACAATTTCCGCACCATCATCTACCGCTACTACGCAGACCGCGAAGTGATGTTCGAGTCCTTCCGCTCCGGCAACGAGGACTACTGGTGGGAGAACCGAGCCCAGCGCTGGGCGACAGGCTATAATTTTCCCGCCGTGCAGCAGGGCCGCATCAAGCGCGACGAGGTGGAGAACGAGTACCGCAAGGCCGGCGTCATGGTTGGCTTCATCTTCAATCTTCGCCGCGAAAAATTCGCAGATCCCAAGGTGCGCGAGGCCTTGAACTATGCCTTCGATTTCGAGGAACTGAAGCGCACCATCTTCTACAATTCCTATGACCGCATCGACAGCTTCTTCTATCGCACCGATCTCGCCTCTTCGGGTCTGCCGGAAGGGCGTGAACTGGAAATCCTCAACGAGGTCAAGGACAAGGTTCCGGCCGACGTCTTCACCAAGCCCTATGTCAATCCGGTCAATGGTGATCCGGCCAAGCTCCGAGAAAACCTTCGCAAGGCCGTCGGCCTGCTGCGCGAGGCGGGCTACGAGCTGAAGGGCAACCGCATGGTCAATGCCAAGACCGGCCAGGCGCTGTCCTTTGAGATCATGCTCGGTGGACCGACGATCGAGCCGGTCGCGCTGGCCTTTGCCCGGAACCTGAAGATGATCGGCGTCGAGGCGACGGTGCGCAGCGTCGAGCAGTCACAGTTCACCAACCGCTGGCGCGCCCGCGATTATGACGTCATGTACAATGGCTGGGCCGAAAGCATCAATCCAGGCAATGAGCAGGCGGAATACTGGGGATCCGACGCCGCCAAGCGCGAAGGGTCGCAGAACTACAGCGGCATCAGCGACCCGGGCGTGGATGCGCTGATCCGCAAGGTCATCTTCTCCAAGGACCGCGATGATCAGGTGGCTGCCGTCAAGGCGCTGGACCGTGTCCTGCTGGCCAATCACATCATCGTACCGACCTATTCGTCGAAGACGTCGCGCATCGCCTTCTGGGATACCGTCGCCCATCCCGATCCGCTGCCGGAATATTCGATCGGACTGCCGAGCACTTGGTGGTCTACCAAGGCCGGCAAATAAGGGCCAAGTCTTGCGTCGACAGGCGCGAACTGTTCCATATGACGGATCGGTTGATTCGCCGAACCGGCCAATAACGAAGCCCGAAAACGAAGGAAGTACGCTTGATCGTTGCGCAGACCCGTGGTGAGAAAAACTCCACTCATCTGGACGGTGGGTTCTGATGGGAGCCTATATTCTGCGCCGCCTGCTGCTGATGATCCCGACCATCGTTGGCATCATGGCAATCTCCTTCCTCGTCGTGCAGTTCGCACCGGGCGGCCCGGTCGAGCAGGTCATCGCGCAGATCCAGGGTCAGGGCGACAGCGCGGCCGACCGTCTGAGCGGCTCGGGTGGTGATCTCTTCGGCCAGCAGGGCGGCAATGAAGGCAACTATCGCGGCGCGCAGGGCCTCGATCCGGAGTTCATCGCGCAGCTGGAAAAGCAGTTCGGCTTCGACAAGCCGCCGCTCACCCGCTTCCTCGACATGATGTGGAACTATATCCGCTTCGATTTCGGCGAGAGCTTCTTCCGCAACACCTCGGTCATCGATCTCATCATCGACAAGCTGCCGGTATCGATCTCGCTCGGCTTCTGGATCCTGATCGTTTCCTACATGATCTCCATCCCGCTCGGCATCCGCAAGGCGGTCAAGGACGGTTCGGCCTTTGACGTCTGGACCTCGGGCATCGTCATCGTCGGTTATGCCGTGCCGGGCTTCCTATTCGGCATCCTGCTGATCGTGCTTTTTGCTGGCGGATCCTTCTTCGACTGGTTCCCGCTGCGCGGGCTGACATCGGACAATTTCGACCAGCTTTCCTGGTGGCAGAAGATCATCGACTATTTCTGGCATCTCGCCCTGCCGCTGATTGCGCTGTCGCTCTCGGCCTTCGCCACGACGACGCTGCTGACCAAGAACTCCTTTATCGACGAGATCAAGAAGCAGTATGTGACGACCGCCCGCGCCAAGGGCCTGAACGAGCGGCAGGTGCTTTACGGCCACGTCTTCCGCAACGCCATGCTGATCGTCATTGCCGGCTTCCCCGGTGCCTTCATCTCCGCCTTCTTCACCGGCTCGCTTCTGATCGAGAACATCTTTTCGCTCGATGGCCTGGGGCGTCTCGGCTACCTGTCGATCATCAACCGCGATTACCCGATCGTCTTCGGCACGCTCTACATCTTCTCGCTGATCGGCCTCTTCGTCAGCCTGATCTCCGATCTGATCTATACCTGGATCGACCCGCGCATCGATTTCGAGCGGAGGGACGTCTGATGGAAGCTTCCACCGTAACCGCCGTCAGCAAGTCCGCCGCAGCGCCGAAGCGCCCGTGGATCTCGCCGGCCAACCAGCGCCGCCTGGCGAATTTCCGCGCCAACAAACGCGGCTATTGGTCCTTCTGGATTTTTCTGGTGCTGTTCTTTGCCAGCCTCTGCGCCGAATTCATCGCCAATGACCGGCCGATCATCGCCTCCTACAAGGGCGAGATCCTCTATCCGGTCTTCGTCGACTATCCGGAAGAGAAGTTCGGCGGCTTCCTGGCGACGACCGACTATCGGTCGGACTTCATCAGCCAAGAGATCGACGCCAACGGCTGGGCGGTCTGGCCGCCGATCCGCTATTCCTACCAGACGGTCAATTCCAATATCCCCCATTCGGCGCCCACGGAGCCCTTCTGGTTGATGGCCAGGGAAGACCGTTGCACGGGTTATCCGCAGGGCGACCAGGACCCGAACTGCAACTGGAGCAATCTCAACTGGCTCGGAACCGACGATCAGGCGCGTGATGTGACGGCGCGGATGATCTATGGTTTCCGCATCTCGGTCCTGTTCGGCCTGGCGCTGACCATCGCGTCGGCGGTTATCGGTGTTACCTCGGGCGCGGTGCAGGGCTATTTCGGTGGCTGGACCGATCTTCTGATGCAGCGTTTCATCGAGATCTGGTCGTCGATGCCGGTTCTCTACATCCTGCTGATCATCGCCGCGATCCTGCCGCCGGGCTTCTTCGTGCTGCTCGGCATCATGCTTCTGTTCTCCTGGGTCGGCTTCGTCGGCGTGGTGCGCGCCGAATTCCTGCGTGCCCGCAATTTCGAATATGTCCGGGCAGCCCGCGCGCTCGGCGTCGGCAACTGGACGATCATGTATCGTCACCTCCTGCCCAACGCGATGGTGGCGACCCTGACCTTCCTGCCCTTCATCCTGTCGGGATCGATCGCAACGCTCACCTCGCTCGACTTCCTCGGCGTCGGCATGCCGCCCGGCTCGCCGTCGCTCGGCGAAATGATCGCCCAGGGCAAGAACAACCTGCAGGCGCCCTGGCTCGGGCTGACGGCCTTCTTCACCATGTCGATCATGATGTCGCTGCTGATCTTCATCGGCGAGGCGGTGCGCGACGCCTTCGACCCGAGAAAGACGTTCCGGTGACATGATGACAGACGCTCTTCTCTCCGTTCGTGACCTTTCCGTCGCCTTTCACCAGGGCGGCACGGAAACGCTCGCCGTCGACCGTGTGTCCTTCGATATCAGGCCGGGCGAGGTGGTTGCGCTGGTCGGTGAATCCGGCTCAGGAAAATCCGTTTCGGCCAATTCCATCCTGAAACTCCTGCCTTATCCGGCCGCCAGCCATCCTTCGGGCGAAATCCTGTTCGATGGCAAGGATCTGCTCAAGGCATCGGATGCGGAACTGCGCCGGGTGCGGGGCAACGACATCACGATGATCTTCCAGGAGCCGATGACCTCGCTCAATCCGCTCCATACGATCGAAAAGCAGATCGGCGAGATCCTCGAAATGCACCAGGGGATCAGCGGCAATGCGGCCCGCACGCGCACGCTCGAACTGTTGAACCAGGTCGGCATCCGCGAGCCGGAAAAGCGCCTGACCGCCTATCCGCACGAACTCTCCGGGGGCCAACGGCAGCGCGTGATGATCGCGATGGCGCTCGCCAACCGCCCGAAACTGCTGATCGCCGACGAGCCGACGACGGCGCTCGACGTCACGGTGCAGGCGCAGATCCTCGATCTCCTGCGCTCGCTGAAGGGCGAGCATGGCATGTCCATGCTGTTCATCACCCACGACCTCGGCATCGTCAGGAAATTCGCCGACCGGGTCTGCGTCATGACCAAGGGGAAGATCGTAGAGGAAGGCTCGGTCGCCGACGTCTTCGAACGGCCGCAGCATCCCTATACCCAGCATCTTCTCGCCTCCGAGCCGCGTGGCGAGCCGCCGGTTGCCGATCCCGAGCGTCCCGTGGTGATGGAGGCCAAGGATCTGCGCGTCTGGTTCCCGATCAAGGCGGGCTTCCTGCGCAAGGTGGTCGATCATGTGAAGGCGGTGGATGGCATCGACCTGACGCTGAGGGCGGGCGAAACGCTCGGCATCGTCGGCGAATCCGGATCCGGCAAGACGACGCTCGGCCTCGCGCTGACGCGGTTGATCGCGTCGGAAGGGCGGATCGTCTTCATCGGCAATGCCATCGACGGTTATTCCTTCAAGCAGATGCTGCCCTATCGAAACCGCCTTCAGGTGGTCTTCCAGGACCCCTTCGGTTCGCTCAGTCCGCGCATGCCGGTGGGCGAGATCATTGCCGAGGGCCTCAAGGTGCATGAGCGCGGCCTGTCCGCCAATGAGCGCGACGAGCGGGTTTCCTGGGCGTTGAAGGAGGTTGGCCTCGATCCCGAAACCCGCTGGCGTTACCCGCACGAGTTTTCCGGTGGCCAGCGGCAGCGCATCGCGATCGCCCGCGCCATGGTCCTGAAGCCGCGCTTCGTCATGCTGGATGAGCCCACATCTGCGCTGGACATGACGGTTCAGGCGCAGGTCGTCGACCTGCTGCGCGACCTGCAGGCCAAGCATGATCTCGCCTATCTCTTTATTAGCCATGACCTGAAGGTCGTGAAGGCGCTGGCGAACCATGTTATCGTCATGCGCATGGGCAAGGTGGTGGAGGAGGGGCCGTCGGAGGAAATCTTCCGCGCGCCGAAAGAGGACTATACCCGCGCGCTGATGGCCGCCGCCTTCAATATGGAAGCCGTCGAGAACGGTGCCGTCGGCCAATAGCGTGGCGAGAGGCAACAAGCGAGGGAACTGTAGTGTCTGAGAAGGGCGCGGTCGTCATCGACCTGAAATTCGAACGCCGGGAAATCGACAGGGCGCTGTCGAACGCTTTTGAGGGGCGCAAGGTGCTGCACGCTTCCGACAAGTCGGCCGATCTTTCCGATGCGCGTTATGCGGTGCTTTGGAAACCGGATCTCGACCTTTTCCAGCGGGCGCCGAACCTGCAGGTGCTTTTTTCGGGCGGCGCCGGCGTCGATTCCATCCTCACGGTCCCCGGCCTTCCCGACCTGCCGATCGTCCGTTTCGTCGACGAAAGCCTCACCACGCGGATGAGCGAATGGGTTGTTCTCCAGTGCCTGAGCCACTTGCGCCAAGTCCCGGCCTATCTCGGCCAGCAGCGCTCGCGCGTCTGGCGTGAACTGCACCAGCCCGAGGCGAAGGAGCTTACGGTCGGCATCATGGGTCTCGGTGTTCTCGGGCAGGATTCGGCCCGCAAGCTGAAGATCATGGGATTCGACGTGATCGGCTGGTCGCGCACCCGCAAGACGATCAATGGTATCGAGACATTCGATGCCGGCGAACTCGATGCCTTTTTGGGGCGGACCGATATGCTCGTCGGTCTTTTGCCGCTGACGGAAGAAACCCGCGGCATCTTCAATGCATCTCTGTTCTCGAAACTGCGTCAGGGCGGCGCGCTTGGAAAGCCCGTCTTCATCAATGCCGGGCGGGGCGGAAGCCAGGTGGAGGCGGACCTGATCGCGGCGCTCGAGGGTGGTATCCTCGGCGGCGCGTCGATCGATGTCTTCAATGAAGAGCCGCTGCCGGCCGACAGTGCATTCTGGGCGATGGACAATGTCATCGTCACGCCCCACGCGGCCTCGGCTTCCGATGTCCGGGCGCTGTTCCGCAATGCGGAGATCCAGATGGAACGCTTCGAGCGGAACGAGGCGCTGCAGCATCTCGTCGACAGGACGACCGGTTACTGACGTAGCCTCCACGATCTGAAGTCGGCTGGCGGGAACGAATGCCGCCGGCCGTTCGTTTCTTCTGTATGATCCGGCGTCGCCGGCGACAGGAGGAGCGCAGCAATGGAGCCTGAAGACCGGACGACCCGTCATCCCAATCCTATCGGCTCTCCGATCGAGGAGACGGCGACAGAAGCCCGCCAGGGGCGCAAGGGCACGCCGGTGCTCAAGGTTCTGGTCGCTGCCCTGATCCTGGCTGGGATCGCCTGGGCCGGTGCGGAATGGTGGGGCGAATCCACCGATCCGCCGGCCGAACAGACCGCAACGCCGCCCGCCGGGGAAAATACGCCGGGCAATTCCGGTGCAGCGCCGAGCAATGCGCCGGTGACGCAGCCGGATGCGCCAGCGACCAATGATCGGCCAAGCGGAAATCCCTAAGGGCGCTCCGTGCAATATCACCGGCTGCCGTATCGCTTCGGCCGAATTGCGTTCTGGACTTATCCCGGCTTTTGCCGATAGAACTTGCGCCCGGGTTTCGACACGCGGTCGATCCCTGATGCACTGAAGCGGTGGAGCCGGCCGGGTGGCCGGAGCAGGGGCAGGCATGACCAAGACCGATATCGCGACCAGAGTGTATAATCACAGCTGGAAACTCGATCCGATCATCCGCAGTCTGATCGATACCGACTTCTACAAACTTCTGATGCTGCAGATGATCTGGAAACTTTATCCGGATGTCGATGCAACCTTTTCCGTCATCAACCGCACGACCAGCGTCAAGCTGGCGGAGGAGATCGACGAGGGTGCCCTGCGCGAGCAGCTGGATCACGCCCGAACGCTGACCTTGTCGAAAAAGGAAATGATCTGGCTGGCGGGTAACACGTTTTATGGCCGCAAGCAGATATTCGAGCCGGAGTTCCTGAACTGGCTTTCGACCTACAGGCTGCCGGAATACGACCTTTCCAAGCGCGACGGACAATATGAGCTGACCTTCCACGGCCGATGGATGGACACGACCATGTGGGAAATTCCGGCGCTCGCCATCATCAACGAGATGCGCTCGCGCTCCGCCATGCGTTCGCTCGGCTACTTCACTCACGACGTGCTTTACGCCCGGGCCAAGGCCCGCATGTGGGAGAAGGTCGAACGTCTGCGGGCACTTCCGGGCTTGAGAATTTCCGATTTCGGCACCCGTCGGCGCCACTCGTTCCTCTGGCAACGCTGGTGCGTGGAAGCGCTGAAGGAAGGTATCGGCAGCGGTTTTACTGGAACCAGCAACGTGCTTCTGGCAATGGATTCCGATCTCGAGGCGGTCGGCACCAACGCGCATGAACTGCCGATGGTGGCGGCAGCCCTTGCCCGCACGGACGAGGAACTCGCCAATGCGCCCTATCAGGTATTGAAGGACTGGAACCGGCTCTATCACGGAAACCTGCTGATCGTGCTGCCGGACGCCTTCGGAACGGCAGCCTTCCTGCGCAACGCGCCGGATTGGGTGGCCGATTGGACCGGCTTCAGGCCGGACAGCGCCCCGCCGATCGAAGGCGGCGAGAAGATCATCGAATGGTGGAAAAAGATGGGGCGCGATCCCAAGAGCAAGCTGCTGATCTTTTCCGACGGGCTGGATGTCGACGCCATCATCGATACCTATCGCCATTTCGAGGGACGCGTCCGCATGAGCTTCGGTTGGGGCACCAACCTCACCAACGACTTTGCCGGCTGCGCGCCGATCCAGATCGACGGTCTGAAGCCGATCTCGGTTGTCTGCAAAGTGACCGATGCGAACGGTTATCCGGCGGTAAAACTGTCCGACAATCCGCAGAAGGCGACCGGCGAGCCATCGGAAGTCGAACGCTATATCCGTTTCTTCGGCGAGGAAGATCGGGTGGAACAGACGGTCCTCGTTTGAGATCCTGCCTCCTGTAAATCGCGCATAAGAAAGCCCCGCTTCGAAATCGGTTCGGAGCGGGGCTTTGAAATTTTACTCAAGGACCTGCACGACGGTGTGGGTCTGCGGATCGACGATGACCCGCTGGTTGTTCACCACCGTATAGGAATATTGGGTATTGCTCGGTACCGGTGTCAGCACGACGGTTTCGGGAACCGGCTTGCCGACAACGATCGGCTGCTCGACGGTCACGGCCGTCGTCGGCGCCGGCTGCTGCTCGACATAGGTGACGACTTCACGCGGCGGCGGGTCGATCGCCGAGCCGGCGATTGCGCCGGCAACACCGCCTACTGCGGCACCGACAGGGCCACCGACGATGGCGCCAGTCACTGCACCGCCGGCTGCGCCGTTGACGGTGCTCTGTTGTGCGCTGGCCTGGCCGGCAATAGTTGCGGCAAGAATTGCGCAGGAAGCGAGAATGATGCGTTTCATTTTTCTTCTCCTGTTTTCACGCCCGGCCAAAGAACCATTCAGATGCGTGAACCGTTCCGAACTTGAGTTCACCTTCAGTGATGCGTTGAAACGTTTGGAGAGCGCTGAACGCTACTTCGGCCGCGCGACATATGTCTTCTGTATGCGCGGTTTCATTGGCGTGGGGCGTCGTCTGGGCGGTGAAACGCTGCGGGCGTAACCCGGCTAAAGCGCGGTATCGACTGCGAAAAATAAAGCTTGCGACACTTCCGCCTATTGCCAAGCCGGCCCGCCAAGCTATTTGCCGCCTCAGTGATGTGAGGAGACGCTCGTGGAATATCGCTTTCTGATCGTCGAAGACAGTCTGCTGGTTGCCATGGATATCGAGGATGCCGTGCAGCGCAGCGGGCACGATGTTGTCGGCATCGCGCCGGACATGAAAGTGGCGCTGAACTATACGCGGGAAACCGATATCGCCTTCGTCGACGTGCGGCTTGCTGACGGCGAGACCGGCCCGGAGATTGCGAGGGTGCTCGCCGAATACGGCATCGTCGTCATCATGATCACCGGCAATCCCGGCGTGGTCGCCTCGGGCGTAAACGGCGTCGTCGGCGTGATGGCAAAGCCCCTGACCGACCAGGCCTCGATGGATCTCATTCAGTTCGCCGTCGACCGCAAGAACGGCAAGCCCGGTGTTCCACCGGCAAGGCTTCGGCTTTTCCATTAACGGTCGTTGCTTCGATCCCTTGGATTGATTAAGTGATCTTGATCAGGCGGCGGAAGCACATATGCGTTTTTTCATTACGGGTACGGCGGGTTTCATCGGGTTTCATCTCGCCCGCAAGCTGTTGCAGGATGGTCATGAGGTCGTCGGCTATGACGGCATGACGCCTTACTACAGTCTCCGCCTCAAGGAAGCCCGCAATGCGGGCCTCGTCCAGTTTCCCGCTTTCCGCTTCGTTGAAGGCATGCTGGAGGACAAGGCGCTCCTGAGCGAGACCGTCACGTCGTTCAAGCCTGACGTCATTGTCCATCTCGCGGCGCAGGCCGGCGTTCGATACAGCCTGGAAAATCCCAAGGCCTATCTGGACTCCAACCTTATCGGGTCCTGGAACATCCTGGAAATCGCGCGCGAAGCCAAGGTAGGCCACCTGATGCTCGCATCGACCTCTTCGGTCTATGGTGCCAATCCGGATATTCCGTTCCGTGAAATCGACAAGGCCGACGAGCCGCTCACCTTCTATGCCGCCAGCAAGAAGGCGATGGAGGCGATGGCGCACAGCTATGCCCATCTCTACAAGATCCCGACGACGGCCTTCCGCTTCTTCACCGTCTACGGCCCTTGGGGCCGGCCGGACATGGCGCTCTTCAAGTTCGTCAAGGCGATGATCGACGACCAGGAGATCGAGGTCTACGGCGAAGGCAAGATGAGCCGCGACTTCACCTATATCGACGACCTTGTCGATTCCATCGCCGATCTGGCGAGCGTTCAGCCGGTGGAGGGAAATCGCGTAGCAAGCATCGATACGCTGTCGGCGCAGGGTCCCTTCCGCACGGTAAACCTCGGTGGCGGGCAGCCGGTCGGGCTTCTCGATTTCATCGATGTGATCGAGCGTGTGATGGGCAAGCCGGCGCGTCGCAAGATGCTGCCGATGCAGCAGGGCGACGTGCCACGCACTTTCGCCAGCCCCGATCTTCTCCTGGCGCTGACGGGCCGCAAGCCGGAAACCGGCCTTGAGGTCGGTGTTGAAGCATTCGTGCGGTGGTATCTCGATCACCGCGCCGAGATCGACTGAACATCCTTGGCATAGGAAGCGCCGGATAACGATGGTATCACGTCTCCCGGAAGAGGCTTGCCGCATCGACCTTCGCGTCCCAATTCATCTATTCAGGCCAGTTCGCGACTGCAGGATTGTCCAAGACGTGATGGTGCATTCGTTCCAGCCTGCAACCGGCTGGCTTGGATTCATTTTTGAAAGAATTTATGTTGCCGCGAAAGGCGGGTCAGATGTTACCAAAGGTTAAGGGCATGTCAGAGGGTTTCAGAGATGCCCGCATCCTCATGTACAGCCATGACACTTTCGGTCTTGGCCATATTCGCCGGTGCATGACGATCGCTAACCACCTGGTTGAGACCTTCCATGGCGCCCATGTTTTGATCATCTCGGGCGCCACGATTGCTGGTGCCTTCGACTACCGTTCGCGCGTCGATTACGTGAAGATCCCGAGCGTCATCAAGCTGCGCAACGGCGATTACACGTCGATGGACGAGCATATCAATCTGGAAGAGACGCTGGAAATGCGTCAGGCGATCATTCGCCAGACGGCCGAATCCTTCCAGCCCGACATCTTCATCGTCGACAAAGAGCCACTCGGCCTCAGGCGGGAAGTGGAAGACACGCTGGCCTATCTGAAGAGCCGCGGCACGCTTCTGGTTCTCGGTCTGCGCGACGTCATGGATGCGCCGCATCTGCTCGATGCCGAATGGCGGCGCAACGACGTGATGGCGAAGATCGACCAGCTCTACGACCACGTCTGGGTCTATGGCCCACCGGATTTCCACGATCCTCTCGTCGGTCTCGACGTGCCCGCCTCGCTGCGACGGAAGATGACATTCGTCGGGTTCCTGCAGCGCAAGGCCTGGGCCCGGCCATTGCCGGCGGCCAATCGGCGGGGAGACTACATCCTCGTCACGACCGGCGGTGGCGGCGACGGGTTCGAGCTCGTCCGCGACGTTATCAACGCCTATCGTGCCGATCCGACACTGACTGAAAGGGCACTAATCGTCCTTGGCCCCTATATGCCGGGCGAGCAACGTCAGGCGCTGAAGCAGGCGGCGCAGGAACATAGCTGTCTCGAGGTGATCGAATTCGACAACCGCATGGAGCACCTGATCGCCAATGCCCGCGCGATCGTCGCCATGGGGGGATACAACACCTATTGCGAGATACTGTCCTTCGACAAACCGGCGCTGATCATCCCGCGCATGGTGCCCCGCCAGGAACAGCTGATCCGCGCCATGCGTGCCACCGAGCTTGAACTCGTCGCCATGCTGCATCCGGATCATTCGCCGGACGGCCTGCGGCTGTCGCAGGCCATCAAGTCGCTTCTGGTCCGCGAGCCGCCGTCCGTGACGGCACCGCATTTCCGACTGGAAGGACTGCCGAACCTGTCGGCTATCGTGCAGGAATGGCTCGAAGGCAAAGCGCCGGGCTATCTATCCGTCGTCGAGAACTGAGTTTGGGCTAAGCTTCAGCCGGCGTGGCGAAGCTCCTTGCGCAGCAGCCGTGCCGTTTCCCGCGCACCATCCATCTGCAGGTCGAGTTCCGCGGAGCCGCGCTGTGCAAGCGCGGCCTCGATGCCGGCCGCAACAGCCTGCGGCGTGATCGAGGCTTCGTCCACCATCTGCGCCAGGCCGAGTTCCTGGAGCTTGGCGGCGCGGACGGATTGCTCCGTTTCGCCACCGGCCGCGAATGGAACGAGCAGGGCGCCGCATCCGGCTCTCAATATATCGCAGACGGTATTGTAGCCGGCCTGTGAAATCGACAGCTCGGCACTCGCGAGCAATTGGCGAAAGTCGCTCCTGAAGCGGAAGACATCCATGTCGTCGCCACTCTGGGCGGACAGGCCCTCGAAACTTTCCTGATCGAGGTTCGGCCCGGCGATGACGCACCAGCGGCCGGGATCGGGCAGCAGGCTGCGGGCCGCGACAGCCGCATTCAACAGCTTGTGCCCGACTGCGCCACCCCCGGCCGAAACGACGACTCGATATATTTCAGGCGAGGCGATCGGCGCCGGCGGAGCGACGAGACCCGTATAGAGGATCTTCTCGTCGATCTGGTCCGCAAGCGGAAAGGTATCTTTGATCTGCGTCAGGTTCCGATCGCCATGGACCAGCACGCGATGAAAATGCTCCTTCACCAGTGCGACGGTCTCCTCGTCGCGGCCGGGCTTCTTGTTGGTCTGCAGGATATCGCGGATCGAGGCGAAGAGCAGGGGTTTGGGCTGCATCTTCTTGAGCGCATTGAGCAGCGGCAGAAGCTCGAAGCGCATCTGCCGGCGCCCGAACGGGAAAGCTTCGGTGATGACGATATCAGGCTGGGTATCGGAGAGGATTGCGAGGAGCTGTTCGGCACGCCGGTGCTCGCCTTCCGCATCGAGCGGAGTTCCATTCGCGTCCTGCAATCCCGAAAATCCTTCACGGGACGTCACCTCCGGAACAAGTGCGACATGCCTGATGCCAGGGCCGGGAAAGCCCGGCACGGGAAGCCCGCCTGTGACCATGGTCACATCAAAGCCATCCTCGGCCAAAGCGGATGCGACGAGGCTCGCCCGGGCGATATGGCCGATCCCGAGCAGATGCTGGACATAGAAGAGCACGCGTGGGGATGTCATGGATGTAACTCCTTGGCGTTTCGGCCTTCATAGGCGGAGGAGAACAGCACCTCCAGGTCCCTGATGCTGGTGCGGTGGTCGAAATGGCCGCGGACCTTGGCTTCCGCATTCGCAGCCATCCGGTCGCGCTCCGAAGGGTTACGAATTGCCTTTTCGAGGGCGTCGGCCAGTGCCTGCGGATTTTCCGGCTCGACGAGCAGGCCGTTTTCGCCATCGACGAACAGTTCGGGAATGCCGGAGATCGTCGTCGATATGCAGAGGATCCGCTGGCTCGCCGCCTCGACCAGCACATTCGGCAGCCCGTCGCGGTCGCCGTCCCTGCCGATCCGACAGGGCAGGGCGAAGATATCGGCCTTGCCGTAGTGTGCCAGCACTTCCTGCTGCGACATCGATCCGTGCCAACGCACCCGATCCGACAGCCCGAGCTCTTCTGCGAGCGGCTTCAATGTCCTGAGTTCGTCGCCGCCGCCGACATGATCCAGCCGCCAGGAAAGATCTGCAGGAAGCAGGGCCAGCGCGCGCAGCAGGATGTCGAAACCCTTCTTCGGCACGGCGCGTCCGACGGCCAGAACGGCGATAGGGTCGTTCGGATCCGAACCGTCCCGTCTCGCGGGCGCCCTGTCAGGGGCAGGGAAGCGGTCGAGGTTCAGTCCGTGATAGCTGAGATGCACCTTGTCAGGGCTCAGCGACAATGCGCGCAGATGTTCGGCCCCGCCGCGGGTGCAAGTCACGGTCCAGTGGGCGTCGGTAAGCTTGTCGCTCAGTTCCCAGTCCGGGCTCGTCCAGATGTCCTTGGCATGGGCGGAAACACTGAACGGCATGGCGAGGAGCTGGGACGTATAGCGTGCGACAGCGGCCGGCGTGTGGATGAAATGGACGTGCAGCCAGTCCGCCCCTTCCGGCCATTCGCGGGCCAGAACCAGAGCCTGCCCGAAGCGGCGGAAGCGGTTGCGGCTGATATCGCGCGGCAGGTCCTTCAGGAAGGCCGCTGCCGCCTTGCGGAAGGTGGGCTTGCCGATCCAGTGCAGAAGCGCTTTGGCGACCCGTAGCGGCTCCTCGTGGAGATATTCCGGCAGGTAGTGGACCGGCGCCTCGATCTCGTCGTGGACGGGATGTCGCTTCTTGTCGGTCGGGCGGCGCATGGACACGAGCTCGAGCCGAAAGCCGGCGAGTTCGAGGCCACGCAATTCCTGGGCGATGAAGGTTTCCGAAAGGCGCGGATAGCCCTTCAGCAGCACGACCATCTTATTGGGTATGTTCAAAGTCGATCCTATGCGGTCTTGCGCGGCGGGCCCTGAAAACTTGGCCAGCCGCAAAGCAGTATCCGCCGATCACCGGGTCCGCAAGATCAGTGATAGGGGTCGGCGGCGTCGCGCAATCCATCTCCCAGGAAGTTGAAGGCGAGGATGACGAGAATGACCGGAATGACCGGAATGAGCAGCCACGGATAGAGCGCCACGACATTGACTGTGCGCGCCTCGGTGAGCAGCACGCCCCAGCTTGTTACCGGTGGCCGCAGGCCGAGCCCGAGGAAGCTCAGCGTCGTCTCGCCAAGGATCATGCCGGGAATGGTCAGTGTCGCGCTGGCGATCAGGTGCGACATAAAGCCGGGGATCAGATGCCGGCCGATGATGCGCCAGTGACCGGCGCCCATCAGCTGCGCGGCGAGAACATAGTCCTCCTCACGCAGGGACAGGAGCTTGGATCGCACCGCGCGCGCCAGGCCCGTCCAGTCGAGCAGCCCGAGGATGAAGGTGATCCCGAGATAGATGACGAACGGGCTCCAGTCGGCCGGCATGATCGCGGCCAGTGCCAGCCAGAGCGGAATGCTCGGGATCGACTGCAGCACCTCGATGATGCGCTGGACGACGAGATCGAACTTGCCGCCCCAGTAACCGGCAAGCCCGCCGATCAGGATGCCGAGCACGAAACTGGTGGTGATGCCGAGCAGACCGATCGTCAGCGAGATGCGCGCGCCGTAGATGACGCGGGAGAGCACGTCGCGTCCCAGCCGGTCGGTGCCGAACAGGAACATCTGGCCGCCTTCCGCCGGGCAGACGAGGTGCCGCTCGGCAGAGATGAAGCCCCAGAACTGATAGCTGTCGCCCTTGCAGAAGAAGCGCAGCGGCTGGACCTGGTTCGGATCGTCGCGATAGACCCGCTTCAGGTTCTCCATGTCCAGTTCCATCGTCCGGCCATAGACGAACGGGCCGACGAAGGAGCCCTCGTGGAACCAGTGCACCGATTGCGGCGGCGCATAGATATTGTTCATGTCGCGCGTGTGCAGATTATAGGGCGCCAGGAATTCCGCGACGATGATCGACAGATAGGCGATCAGCAGGAATATGCCGGAGATCAGCGCCAGCCGGTGGCGCCGGAAGCGCCACCACATCAGTTGCAGCTGAGAGGCCTGCTTGGCGATCGCCGCACCTTCCACGCCCTTGTCAAAGGCATAGGGGTCGAAGGGTGCTGTCGAGACGTAATGCGGCAATGGCTGGCCGTCAGGGGGCAGTTGCATGCTCATCGCGTCTTGCCTCCGTAAAGCCTGATGCGTGGATCGAAGAGGGCAAGCGCGATGTCGGAGATCAGGACCCCGACAACGGTCAGTACAGCGAGGAACATCAGGAACGAGCCGGCGAGATACATGTCCTGCGTCTGCAGCGCCTTGATCAGCATCGGTCCAGTCGTCTCGAGCGAGAGCACGACAGCGGTGATCTCCGCGCCCGAGATGATCTGCGGCAGGATAGAGCCAATGTCGGAGATGAAGAAATTGAGCGACATGCGCAGCGGATATTTGGTCAGCACCTTGAACGGGTGAAGTCCCTTGGCTCGCGCCGTCATCACATATTGCTTGCGCAACTCGTCGAGCAGGTTGGCGCGCAGGCGCCGTACCATGCCCGCCGTGCCGGCCGTGCCGATGATGATGACGGGGATCCAGAGATGTTCGAGGATCGATAGGGCCTTGTCCCAGCTCATCGGCTGGTTGAGGTATTTCTGGTCCATCAGATGGCCGATCGACGTGCCGAACCAGACATTGGCGAAATACATCAGGATCAGGGCGAGCACGAAATTGGGAACGGCTAGCCCGATCAGGCCGAGCAGCGTCAGTCCGTAGTCGCCCCAGCTATACTGGTGCGTCGCGGAGTAGATGCCGATCGGGAAAGCCAGCAGCCAAGTGACGATGATGGTCACGACCGATACAAGCACGGTGAGCCACAGCCGGTCGCCGACGACGTCCGATACCGGCAGCCGGTATTCGAACGAATAGCCGAAATCGCCGACCAGCATGCCGCCGACCCAGTGCAGGTAACGGATCGGCAAGGGCTGGTCGAAGCCGTAACGGGCTCGAAGCTCATCGATTTCCTGCATGTCGGCGCTTTCGCCGATCGCGCGCATTTCAGCGACATAACTCTCGAAATAGTCGCCAGGCGGCAACTCGATGATCGTGAAGACGAGCATCGAGATCAGCACCAGCGTCGGAATCATCACCAGGATCCGCCAGAGTATGTAACGGATCATGCCTGGTTCTCCTCGTACCAGAAGGTATCGGGCATATAGACACCCAGATAGGATGTGGGGTCGAAACCGTAGAGTGCTTTTTCCGGGATGTTGCGCAGCCTGGACGATTTTACCATCGGCTGCAGCGCCTGGTTGACGATGCCGATGGTGAAGACGCTCTGGGTGAAGATATCGAGCATCGAATGCCAGATTGCTTCCCGCTCGGCGTGGGTGCCCGCGGTCTTCCAGTCCTTCATCAGGTCAAGGAGCTGCATCGCCTCCGGCAGGTCCGGCGGGTGGCCATCGCCGCCGCCGGAGAGGAAGTGAAGACCCCATACCGGCCATTGCAGCTGGTCGTCGGCGGTCGGAGCGAGCTCTTTCGGCGACATTTCCGCCGTCGGCACGCCATTGTCCAATCCCATCCAGATGCCCATCAGCGTCTCGCCGCCGATCACGCGCTTGCGGAAGATTTCCCGCTGCGACACGCGGGTGAAGATGGAAATGCCGATGTTAGACCAATGGTCGGTGATCAGTTCCAGCACGTCGCTTTCGAATGTGCTTTCGCCGGCGCTCTCGATGATGATCTTCGCCGGCCGGCCATCGGCAAGAAGCCGCAGCCCGTCCTCGTTGCGCTTGTCCAGCCCGGCCTCGTCGAGCAGTCGGTTGGCTTGCTCGATATCGTGACTTGCCCAGGCCTGCTCGTATTCGGGCTTGAATAGCGGGCTGTCCGGCAGGATCGAATTTCCCGCCTCATGGGCGAGCCCGAAGAAGACCGCCTTGTTGATCTCCTCGCGGTCTATCGCAAGCGACAGCGCCCGCCTGACGCGGACATCCTGGAAGACCTGGCGCCAGCCATCATCCTTGCAGTTGAGGTTGGGGATCAGCGCCACGCGCGACCCTTGCGTCCGTTTCCACAGGTCGACCTTGAGCGGGAAGCGCTTCTCGGCCGCCTTGAGGAAGGTGTAATCGGCAAAATCGACATTGGCGGGCTGCAGGTCGCTGTCGCCGGATCCGGCTTTGGCCGCAATGAGATCCGGCCCGCTGACATTCAGCACGAACTTGTCGATATAGGGCAATTGCAGGCCGTTCTCGTCGACGCGATGAAAATACGGATTGCGCTTGAAGACAAACTGCTGCGCCGGCGGGCTGGTGCTGTTGAACCAGGGATCGAGCGTCGGCAGCGCCGGGTTTTCCGGTCTGACCGTGCGCGACATCTTCTTGTGAAGGTCACCCCACTCCTCGGCCTTGTTCTTCTTCATCAGCTTGGCGAGCGTGTCCGCATCCTGGTAGCGCGGATGGAATTGCTTCAGATAGGCTGAGGGCATCACGATGACGAGCGGGGAGGGGCTGGCAAGCTGGGCCAGGAAATCCGGATTGGGTTCTTCCCAGGTGTAGCGCAACGTCCACTGGTCGATCAGTTCGAACTGCGGCCCCTTGCCGTTGACCCTCAGATCCACCGGTATGCCGCCCTTGTGGAGGTCCCGGTTGTTCATCACGTCTTCCCAGCTGTAACGGAAATCCTCCGTCGTCAGCGGAGAGCCGTCGGACCATTTATGTCCTTCGCGCAGCTTGAAGGTGAAGATCCGGTCTTCCTCCGCCGTATAGCTTTCGAGGATATCCGGCTGGAGGTTGAGTTTCTCGTCGTAGCCGACGAGCCTCGAATAGCCGTTGATCGGCATGAGGCGAATATCGCGCTGGCCACCGATCAGCATGCGCACGACGCCGCCGTGCCGGCCCGGCTGCCTGTTGGCCGCAGACAGATTGACGACGCGGGGATTGAGCGGCAGTCGCGCAGTGACCTCCGGCATCGAGCCATCCTTGACGGCATCGTCGAGTATCCCCGATCCGGTAAATGCCGCCTTGGCACTAAATGGGCTGAATGCCGCGGCCATCAGCCCGAGAACTGTTCTTCGCAAGATCATGGGCGTAACTCCCGCATGTCTGCCTGGGGTTTAGCGAGCACCAGATGGCCCTCGCCGAGATCGAGATGGGTCAGATGCGCCCCGCCTTCATCCTGAACGAAAACAGGGCTCCAGTTCTGGGTCGGCTTCTTGGGAATTTCCAGCGTATCGAGATTGAGCGGGCGATCGAGATCCGGGATGGGAACGGCAGCGATCAGCCGGCGGGTATAGGGATGGACCGGATTGCGCATGATGACTTCGCAGGGACCGATCTCAACGATCTGACCCGCATACATGACGGCAACGCGGTCCGCCATGTAGTTCACCACCGCCAGATTGTGGGAGATGAACAGGTAGGTCAGCCCGAGATCCTTCTTCAAATCCTTCAAGAGGTTGAGGATCTGCGCCTGGATCGACACGTCGAGCGCGGACACCGGCTCGTCGCAGATCAGCAGTTCCGGCCCGAGCGCTAGCGCCCTTGCGATGCCGATCCGCTGGCGCTGCCCGCCGGAAAAGCTGTGCGGGTAGCGGTTCATCGCGCTGTCATCGAGGCCAATGGTGCGCAATAGCCGGCTAACGGCCTCAAGTCGCGTCTGCCGCGAGCCGCGGCCGTGGATTTCCAGACCCTCGGAGATGATCTCCCGGACGGTCATGCGCGGCGACAGCGAAGAGATCGGGTCCTGAAACACCATCTGCACCCGCTTGCGCAGCAGCTCCAGTTCGTCGCCTTTCGCCGAAAGCACGTCGATCGGGCCTTTTTCGCTGTTGAAGGTAACCGAACCGGTATCCGCCGTCAGCCCGCGCATCAGGATCTTGCTGAGCGTGGTCTTGCCGCAGCCGCTTTCGCCGACGAGACCAAGGCTTTCGCCGCGTCGGATGTCGAAGCTGACGTCGTTGACGGCCACGGTCACGCTGCTTTCGCTGCTGCCGATCTTCTTCTTTTTTGCCTTGAAGGTCTTGCTGACATTGCGGACCGACAGGATGACGGGCGAGCCGCCTTCGGTTTTCTTCGACTTGCCCATAAGGTCGGCCGTGTCGACGGCGATTTCCCGCAGCGGCTTCAAGCGCTGCTCGCGGGACATTTCGAATGTCGGTATCGCCGAAATCAAGCCCTTGGGATAGGGATGCGCGGGGCGGCGGAAGATGTCGTCCACCGAGCCGGCCTCCATCACCTCCCCGCGATAGACGACGACGACCTCGTCTGCGAGGTTGGTCACGATCCCGAGGTCGTGGGTGATGAGCAGCATCGCCATGTTGAAGCGCGACTGCAGGTCTCTCAGGAGTTTCAGGATCTGCGCCTGAATGGTCACGTCGAGCGCGGTCGTCGGCTCGTCGGCGATCAGCAGGGCGGGACGGCAGACGAGCGCCATGGCGATCATGGCGCGCTGGCGCATGCCGCCGGAAAGCTCGAAAGGATACATCCGGTGAACCTTGGCCGGATCCTTGAAGCCGACGAGCGACAGCGTCTCTTCAACCCGCTCGCGCTGCTCGGCGGCCGACGATACATCGTGGATGCGCAACGCCTCGTCGATCTGGTTGCCGATCGTATGGAGCGGCGAAAGCGACGTCATCGGTTCTTGGAAGATCATGCCGATCCGGTTGCCGCGGATCGCACGGATCTGGCGCCCGTCCTGCGGCAGCTTCAGGAGGTCGACCGGACCTTCCGTCGTCAGCGGATCGTTGAACAGGACGCGCCCCTGCGTGGTGGCGAGCGGGCTTTCGATGCCGACGATGGTGCGGCCGATCACGGATTTGCCGGATCCCGACTCCCCCACCAGTGCGGTCACCTTACCGGGCTGGATCCGCAAGTTCAGGTTCTTGACGGCCTGGATGGTGCCCCCGAAGACGGAAAAGCCGACGCTGAGGTTCTCGATACGCAGAAGGTCGGGCACGATCGTCATCAAACGCCTTTCGATGGCTGAGACATGTGATTACCTGTTCGGGTTGACGCCAAAACGCTAAAGAGCGTAGCGCAGAGCGGTGAAGTTAGTCCATGGCACGAGAAGGTTGCTGTAACGCTACCGATGATAAACGACGCAGACTACAAAAAGATGCTTGCAGAGGCCAGGAAGCTGATTCTGGCGAGTGAATTGGACGCGGCGCACGATCTTTTGCGACAGATCGAGGCGAAAAACCTCGGAAACGGCGATCCCGCGACGTCTCTCGGCCTGCCCCGGAGGCTCCAGTCGGTGCTGCTGAAGCTTGCCAAGGCAAAGGGCGATGCTGTGAGCAGGATCGCCTATCAGTTCCATCTCGTGCCGCCGCCCGAAAGGCTGGCGCGATATGCAACCTTTTCGGCCGAAGAGCGCAGGGCGATGGTCGAGCTGTCGCGGACAGCCGTTCCGCGCTGCATTCACCAGATATGGCTGGGTTCAAGACCCGTTCCCCCGACCGTCGGTGCATGGTCGGCCCACGCCACCGCCCATGGATATCAGCACAGGCTGTGGCGGGAGGAAGATCTTGCGCAAGCGGGCTATGACCGCCATCCGGCGCTCAGACATATGCTCGACGAAGGCGACTTTCCGGGTGCGGTCGATGTCGCCCGATACATGATCCTGCGGGATATGGGCGGTATCTATCTCGATTGCGACTGGTATCCTGCCCGCTCCAGTGTCACCTTCCACGACTTCCTGCCATTGACCGGCCTGTCCGCCTTTGCCGAGGAAACGCCGCGCAACACCGGGAAGGGCAGCACGCTGCTTGCCAATTCCTTCATCGCGACGCCGCCGGGAAATCCCGTTTTCGCGCGGCTCTGCGACGCACTGACGGCGGTGGTCGATGATCTGGGCGACGTGCCGGCCTGGTGGTCGACCGGCCCCCTCATCTTCACCGTTGTCGCCCGTTCCGGCCCCATCAGCCTTGCCGATGCCGGATTTGTCGCGGCCGCTGCACCGGCCAGCGCTTTGCTGGCCGATCTGGATGCATTGGCGGCGGATAACGAGGCGAGAGGCGGCGGCCTGCTTATTCCATGGAAGCCCTGGTAAGGCTCAGGTTTCGCGCATCAGCTCACGAACGGAAACCCAGTGGCAGGCCGGGTGACCGGCAGTGAGTTCGCACAGGTCGTCCAGAAACCGCCATGCCGCCTCGTCGTGCACGAGGTGATGGGTAAGGATGCCGAGCGGGACATGCGATGCCGTCGCCATCTGCAGATGCGCGGTAGCTTCTGCGTAGAGAATATCGATCGGGCGTCCCCCGCGGGTTCCCTTCCAGTCGATGATATCGACATGGGTATTCACCAGCGGCAGCGGACTATCATCTCGTTCCGGGCCAAACACGGACAGTGCCTGGTATCCGATTTCCGGCAGGTGGGGGATCAGGCCGGCTGCGATCCGGTTCCACGGCGGCACGAGAAGCGGCACGGCCCTGTCGCCGAACAGGGAATTGATGCGGGCGAGCCCGTCGGCAAGCCGCGCGAGAACGGCGGCTTCGCCGCGATGAAGTCCAAGTTCCTGCTTCTTCTCGGGTGCCGGCGCGTGGTTGGCGTGATCCCAGCCATGAACGGCAACTGAGATCGCCGGCAATGCCTTCAGGAGACCGGCAAGGGCGTCGGTCGCGCCAGCCGGGATCGCCGCGATCGTCATCGGTGCAGCCCACCGGGTCGACAGATCGAGAAGACGGGACAGAGCCTCGGTGGGTTCGATCGCATCGTCGTCGCGCAGCCATAGCTGTGCGGTCCGGCTGTCGCGGGCATAGGCATCGAGCGTTTGCAGGAACTGGTTGCGGCTCATGGGCTATCTCACATATCGATCAAGGATCCGGCGCAGGGCTTCCGCCGCACCGGCGATGGATCTTTCTTCCGTCGCAAATCGTCGCGCCTGTTGCCCGAGGCGGGACCTCAGCGCGTCGTCGGTCAGCAGGCGTGCCATGGCTGCCGCGAGCGCCTCGGGGTCGCCGGGAGGCGTCAGCAGGCCCGTGCGATCGTGCTTGACGACCTCCGGCACGCCGGCAATCGCTTCGGCCACGACCGGCAGGCCCATCGCCTGCGCCTCAAGATAGGCAAGTCCATAGGCCTCGCCGTGACCTGGCCAGACGAAGACGGAGCCGCGTGCCAGAAGTGCCCCGACCGCATCCTCCGAAAGCGCTCCCAGCCACTCGATCCTGTCAGGTCCGAACAAGGCGAACGCGGCCTCCACCTCCTGTCGGCATTCGCCGTCTCCGGCGATCGACAGTGTCCAGGGCAGGTCGGCAATCCGGCTTAGGCTTTCCGCCAGCGCTCTGTAGCTGCTCAGCTTGTCACCGGGGCGCATCATCGCGACGATGACAAGCCGCATCGGCTCCGGCGATGGCGTAAGGGCGCCATAAGGCGTGCTGTCGATGAATGGCGGTATGAGTTCGAGGCGGGCACCGGGTGCCGCGGCCTGCAGCCCGTCCATGTCGCGGCGGGTGAAGCAGAGGTTGACAGTCGCGGCGTCGAGGCTCTCGAGCAGCATGTCCTGCGACTGCTTCCATACTCCGAGATTGCGGCGGGTCGAATAGGAGGCTTCGGCATTGATCAGTGGTATGCCGAGACGCCCGCTGACAGCCGGCCCCAGAAGGTCGGGCGCCTTGTAATAGGGATGGTAGGTGAACCAGAGGTCGGGCGCCTTTTGTCCCGAGAACACCGTCATGATGCGCTCGATCTCACGCGCTGCCTGAGCCTTGTTCTCGTCCAGGGCGTCCGGCATGTCCGGCGATCGCATGAAGCTGCGCATTTCGGATGCCACCGCGACATCATGACCGAGAAGACCGAGCGCTCTGATGATGAGCCGCGCCATCAGCCTGTCACCCGACGGTACGGGATGGTTGGGCGACTTGAGGGGCGAATAGAACAGGATTTTCATAGACCTGGCATTGTCTGTAAGGATCATCTCCCTGTGACCCACTCTTGACACGTCGGTGCTTCCATCACAACTGTCGCCTGCTGCCTCACCGCAAGGAATTCTCCAGCCATGACCGACACCCCCCTTTCCGCCGCGCTTCAAGCGATGATCGACGCCCGCACGGCAAGGGCAGGCGTCGTGGGGCTTGGCTATGTCGGCCTGCCGCTCGCGATGGCCTTTGCCAGAGCCGGCTTCCCCGTTACCGGCTTCGATATCGATCCGTCGAAGATCGAGCATATCGAACACCGGGAGAGCTATATCGAGGCGGTGCCGGAAGATGTGCTGAAGACCGAATGCGAGGCCGGCCGCTTCTCGGCGACCTGCGATTTCGACAGGCTGAGCGAATGCGATATCATTGCGATCTGCGTGCCGACGCCACTCACCGCCCATCGCGACCCCGATCTATCCTATGTGGCGAAGACGGCGGAAGCGATTGCGAAGACCCTGCGACCGGGCCAGTTGATCGTTCTGGAATCGACTACCTATCCCGGCACGACGGACGAGATCGTCAAGCCGATCCTGGAAAAGACGGGTCTGAAGTCGGGCGTGGATTTCTTCCTCGGCTATTCGCCGGAACGGGAAGACCCGGGCAACCGCCAGTTCCAGACCGCCACCATCCCGAAGGTCGTTGCCGGTGACGGCGGAGCCGCCGCCGCCTTGATGCAGGCTTTCTACGGCGCGACCGTATCGGCCGTCGTGCCCGTCTCGACGACGGCGACCGCCGAAGCGGTGAAGCTGACGGAGAATATCTTCCGGGCGGTCAACATCGCTCTCGTCAACGAGTTGAAGCTCGTCTACGACGCCATGGGCATCGATGTATGGGAGGTCATCGACGCGGCCAAGTCCAAGCCCTTCGGTTACATGCCCTTTTATCCCGGCCCCGGATTGGGCGGTCATTGCATCCCGATCGACCCCTTCTACCTGACCTGGAAGTCTCGCGAATTCGAGGTGCCGACGCGGTTCATCGAATTGGCCGGCGAGATCAACACGGCCATGCCCCATCATATCGTGACGCGGCTGGCTGAAGCGCTCGACATCCGTTCCGGCAAGGCGCTCAGCCGCTCCAAGGTGCTGCTGATCGGTCTTGCCTACAAGAAGAACGTACCGGATATCCGCGAAAGCCCCTCGCTGCGGTTGATGGAGCTGATCGAGCGCCGCGGCGGAGCTGCTGCCTATTTCGACCCCTATGTGACGGAAATCCCGTCGACCCGCGAATATGCCGAACTCAAGGGCCGGCGTTCGCTCGCCTGGGATCTGGAGGCAATCAGGTCCTTCGATGCCGTGGTCATCGCGACGGATCATGACAATGTCGACTATGAGGCAATTGCCCGTATTGCCCCCGTGATCGTCGATACCCGCAACGTCTTTGCCCGAAAGGGCATCGAATCCAATGCCATCGTCAAAGCCTGAGGAACCGGAATTTTAATGAGCCGTCTCGATACATTTATCAGCCGCATGTCCGCCCAGCGCGATATCCTCAATCACGTTGCCCATGATCTGGGACTGCCACCCGAAGGCGCCATTCTGGAGGTGGGGCTCGGTAACGGCCGGACTTACAGCCATCTGCGTCAGCTCTTTCCCGATCGCAGGATTGTCGCCTTCGACAGGGCTCTCAACGCGCATCGCACCACTCTTCCGCAAGGTGATGACTTTGTCCTGGGAGAGATCAACGAGACAGGCAGGAATTTTGCCGGCAGCGAAGCCGCGCTGGTTCATGCAGACATAGGCACCGGCTATCCGGAGAGCGAGGCCGTTATCATGTCATGGTTGCCGCAGATCGTGGCCGATATGCTTCAATCGGGAGGCGTCGCGGTCAGTGGTTTGTCGCTGTCGCATCCGCAGCTGCAGGAATTGCAACGGCTTCCCACTGTCGAGGAAGGCCGCTACCACATGTACAGGAAGATTTGAGCCTGACGCGCCCTTTCAGGCCTTCTGCAGGGCGCGGACCTTGTCCAGCTCGGAAGAGGTGAGGCGCAGACGCTCGGCAAGCGCGCGGGTCACCTTCATGGTCATGCCGGGACAATCGTCCATGATCCGGAACAGATAGTCCTTGTTGATTTTCAGCGCTTCCACCGGCGATGCCGCCTGTACGGTGGAGCTGCGGGGACCGTCGCAGAGAATGGAAATGTCGCCGACGATCGAGTTGGCGCCGCGTTCGCTGACCTTCACCGGGCCGTCCTGGGTGCTGACCATGAATTCCACGGTGCCGCTCAGAATGAAATAGGCGAAATCGCCGCTCTCACCCTGGTTGAAAAGCCGCTGGCCGGACTTGAATGACACGCGTTCCGATGCAAATGCGAGGAGCTTGAGCTTGCACGTGTCGACCTCCGCAAAGTACGGAAGCTTCCGCAGCAGTTGGACTTCATCACATAGCAACATCGCTCTTACCGCCTTTCCCGTCGGATCGATCGCTAAGCCACCAAGGCCTTGAAGGTACCACTTTCCTGTTCAAGGGTCTCGTAGGACCCCTCCTCCAGTATAGCACCACTATCAAACATCACCACCCTATCAAACAGACGTGACAAAGAGATGTTTGACAAAACCCAGATTACAGCCGGATCATTCTCCTGTTGTCGCAGAAATGCAAGCACGTTCTGTACGATTTCTTCCTGGGCATGCCGCTCGAGGCCAGGAAGGGGCTTGTTGAACACGTAATAATCGGAGCGGCGCAGCAGTGCGCGGGCAAGATTAAGCTTGCGTCGCTGTATGGGCGTCAGACGCCGCCCGCCTGCACCAATATCGTAATCCAGGCCCGCTCTTACAAGCTGGTCGCTGAAGCCGAGCTCCTGCGAGACTTTCGATGCCAGTGCACGCAGCTCGGCAACGCCGTCGGCGTTGCGGTTGCTGAGCTTGCCGAACACGATATTCTCCCGCAGCGTCGCGACGGATACGTATTTGTCCGGATCGTAGCGCTCGACGAGGTCGCGCAGATGAGAAGGCAGCTCGGTGTAGAAGAGCTCCCTGGAGCCGACAATCTTGTCCTGCAACTCGGTCGTCAGGATACCGAGACGATAACGCGGTTCGACATATTCGAGCGTCAGACGGATGAACGCCTTGTCCGGGTCGGACAGGCGGAAGTTGGCGGGCTTCGGCTCGCTCCTGCGCTGCAGCAGGCTTTGGTAATAGGTGATGTCCTCGGCCGACAAGGATGTGACCTGCCGGAAGAACGGGTGGTCGGCGGGCAGCCCGCCGAAGATCTCGACGAGGTTCTTCGCTACTGTCCTGCCGATTTCCACGAATGTCCGTTGCAGCCCGACCTTGCGCAGCGCCGCGTAGAAATGTTCGCTGGAAAGAAGTTCGCTTTCCGCCGACAGCGTTTCGAGCGTCGCGCCGAACAGAAGGTTCTCGGCAACGGTAGCCTCCGAATTATAGGCATGGGGCTCGAATGGGACGACAAGCGTGTCCATTCCGAGCTCCTGCATGCGTTCTCTCAGGGCATGTCGCATCTCAACGACCCTTGCGGCGAATTTCGGATCTTCCTTGGGGTCAATGGTTGAATGGAGTGCAAGTTCCAAAATATCATCCGTGAGTTGCACGACGTCGAGTGCAGCGAGCAGGGACTTCTTCAGATCTTCCTTCGTGCCGCCGCCGAGTGCTGCGGAAGTGTAGTCCACCCAGCTGGCCCGGATATCGAGATGCGGATTGCCGGCTAGCTTGGCTTCGCGAACCTCCCAGAGCCGTTGCCGCGCATCCTTGCCGGTATATTCGATCTTGTTCACCGGCGCATGCTTGAGACCGTAGACGAGGTTGTCGAGCAACGTGCCGTGGAAGAAATAGCTGTCGGTCGAAACATAGGAAATATAGCGGCCCGTTACCGATTCCGGCAGTTCCCGGATGTCGGTCTCGCCGAGGCAGACCCGACCGCTTGATGGCCATGTCACACGACCCAGTGCCTCCGCCATGGCTTCGGCTCCGCGGCCGATATGATCGATCATCGCGACGGATTCGCCCCGTTCCACCTTCATGGTCACGTGGTCGACAACCTTTGCACCGCTGTCGTCGTTGACGGAGACGGCGGCGGCCTGGAGTGCTTCGCCCTTGGGGTGGCTGTTCTCACGCGTCAGTGCGTGCAGCCCGACGGGGATCATGTCCTCGATTTCGAAATTCTCGACCACCTGCTCGTATTTGACCTGCACGTCCTGGCGCGCCTGATCCCAATCGATCAGTTCCTTCAGCGGTCCCGGCAGGTCCTTGTAGGCATTGATGACGGCAACAAGCTGACCGACGTCGAGCGTGCCGCGCAGCGTCAGATATCCGCCGATGAGATAGAACAGGAAAGGCGTCAGCTGCGACAGGAAGTTGTTGAGGAACTTGACGAGGAACTTCCACTGGTAGAGGTCGTAGCGGATGCGGAAGATCTCACCAAGCCGGCTCGCAACATCCGCGCGCTCGTAGTTGGAGGTGTCGTAGGCATGGATGGTGCCGAGGCCTTCGACGACTTCGCTGACCTTGCCGGCGAGCCGACGGGCGGTGATTTGGCGCTGGCGGCCGAGCTCGATCAGCCGGCGACGCATCTTCGGGATGATGATCACCTGGATCGCCACCATGAATGCGGCGACCATGCCGAGCCAGAAGTTCTGCAGGATGATGAAGACGAGGGCGGCGAGTGCCTGCCCGCCGAGCAGTGCCGGCTGGACGAAGGCGTCGCCGGTAAACCCGCCGAAGGGCTCCACCTCGTCCTTGACCATGCTGGCGATTTCCGCGCCGTTCAGGCTCTTCACATAACGTGGCGGAAAGCGCAGGACGCGGTCGAAGAGCTCAAAGCGGATGCGCCGCAGCAGGCGTTCGCCGAGCCGGCCCTTGTAGGTATTGATATAATACTTGAACCCGCCATTGATGATGACCAGCAGCAGGAACACGCCGCTAAGGGCAACGAGCGTCTGCATGCGGTCGAGCGGGAAGCCGTCAAAGGCCAGGGGCTGGTCGATCAGCGGTATGTTGAAGGAGAAGTCCAGAAAGTTCTGGGTCGCATTCAGGTCCTCGAAGCCCTCACCCTGGATAGGGCCGTTAATGATCTGCTTGGGCAGATCGAAGGCCAGGAAGTAGGGTATCATCGATAACGCTACGATGAAGAGAATCCAGCTCTGCTGGGGGCGCGTATGCGTCCAGATGTAGCGTAGCAAAGTCTTCTGCATTAGACCTTCACCAAAGCGACAGCGTTATCAACTCCGTGTCGGATAAGCTGCATCCGGCAATGTATAGCGCGTCTTAAGGGTTTTAACGAGTATTCTTGATCGCAGTTCGCATTCCGTCATTTCCGGAAACGGAAAATCGGGCAGCGTTCTGCGGTCAGACAGTCAGTATGGCGGGGCTGCGTAGCCGGATGTCTGCCGTTCCATGAACGGGCGGCAAGGACCCGGTGCAGCCTGCCTGAGTCGCATTGATCGGCAATTTCGTGTCGAAGATGCGCCCGTTCAAGACAAGCGTCGAATTATTCCCTGCATGTTGCAGGTTCGCCCAGTCGGGATGCAATCGTAATGCATCAAAATCAGGGATCGCGGGTCAGAAGCCTCGGGATCATGGCGGTAAGGACGAGCGACATGATCGCCAGCGTGAACCAGGTCAGTGCGTAGACCAGGTGGCTGTTGCGGAATTGGACGACCGTCAGGCCGCCGACCGGCAGGCCGCCCGGATTAGCCGTCGCATCCGCGTCGACGAAATAGGGGGCGGCGTTGGAAATCCGCTTGTCTTCCGCAATTGCGACGACATCGCGGGAATACCAGTTGCCCTTGGCCGGGTCGTTGCTGCGAAGAAAGGCGCCGCCCGACTCGTTGAGACGAAGCAGGCCGCTGACGCTGACCTCGCCGCCGATCTGGCCTTCAGCGCGCGACTGTGGATCACGCCGATCCTGTGGAACGAAACCGCGATTGACGATGATGGTTGCGCCATCGGCCTGGGTGAGGGGGGTCAGAACCCAGAAGCCGGCACCGCGTTCGGTCACGGCCTGGACCAGTGTTTCGAGATTGTGGTCGAACGTGCCCTTGAGCGCGACATGCCGGTACTCGACGTCACTCGGCTGCAGGGAGTTCCATTCCGCCCTGGCCGGCGGAGCGACGGCCTCGGCGTGGACGCGGGCATCGACGCGGGCAATCAGGTTCAGCTTCCAGAACAGGCGCTGGATCTGCCATGAGCCGAGGGCGATGAAGACGAGAGCTGCAAAAAGCAGAAAAGCCCGCAATGCGAGGTGCGATTTTGCGGGCTTTTCCATTGTCTATAGGCCTTGTCAGTTAGTCCGTTTGCCTTGGAGCCGCGCTATGCGCGGCCCCGGGCTGCCTCAAGGCATGTTCTTCATCATCTCGGGCGACATCACCATCATGTTCGTATTCAGGTGATGCATGACCCAGAGCGAGCCGACCAGCGCGATGGCGACGATGACGATCGTGAAGATCAGCGCCATCATCGTCCAGCCGCCTTCCGAACGGGTGTTCATGTGAAGGAAGTAGATCATGTGGACGACGATCTGGACGACGCCGAGGATCATGATGGCGGAGACGGTTGCGACCTTGCTGTCGAGTACGTCGCCCATGACGAGCCAGAACGGGATGGCCGTCAGGATCACCGAGAGGACGAAGCCCGTCACGTAGCTCTTGAACGAGCCGTGACCGGCCTCATGGCCGTGGCTGTGGCCATGATGTGCTTCATGCGCATCTTCGTGCGAGGGGGATTTGGCGGTCATCCGACGACTCCCATGAGATAGACAACAGAGAAGACACCGATCCAGACGACGTCGAGGAAGTGCCAGAACATCGACAGGCACATCAGGCGACGGCGGTTTTCCGGGATCAGGCCGTGCATGGAAACCTGGACCATCAGTGTCACGAGCCAGATGATGCCGAAGGTGACGTGCAGGCCGTGGGTGCCGACCAGGGTGAAGAAGGCCGACAGGAATGCCGAACGCTGCGGACCGGCACCCTCGTGGATCAGGTGGTAGAACTCATAGAGTTCGAGACCCAGGAAGGCGAGGCCGAACAGGCCCGTGATGCCGAGCCAGAACAGTGTTTCCGCCTTGGCGTTGCGCTCCATCTGCAGCATCGCGAAACCGTAGGTGATCGACGAGAAGAGCAGCATCGCGGTGTTGATCGCGACGAGCTTCAGGTCGAACAGATCCGCCGGGGATGGGCCGGCCGCGTAATTGCGGCCGACGACGGCGTAGGTGGCGAACAGCATCGCGAAGATGAGGCAGTCGCTCATCAGATACAGCCAGAACCCGAGGTTCGTGCTGTTTTCTACGTGAGGCTCTTCGTCGACGTAGAATTGCGGGTTTTCCGCGGTTTGGGCTTCGATCTTGCTCATTGTTACACCTGCTTCGCCAGCAGTTCGGTGCGCCGGGTTTCCTCGGCTTCCACCGCTTCCGCGGGAATGTAGTAGTCACGCTTGTAGTTGAAGGTGTGGGCAATCGAGACCGCCACGATGGCGATGAACGACAGCGCAGCCAGCCACCACATGTACCAGATCAGACCGAAGGCGAGTGCAACGCTGAGACCCGAGAGGATGACGCCGGTGCCGGTGTTCTTCGGCATGTGGATCGGCTTGTAGCCTTCCAGCTTGCGGGCGTGACCGCGGTTCTTCATGTCGTACCAGCCGTCATGGTCGTAGACGATCGGCGTGAAGGCGAAGTTGTATTCCGGCGGCGGCGACGAGGTCGACCATTCCAGCGTACGGCCGTTCCACGGATCGCCCGTCTCGTCCTTCAGTTCTTCGCGCTTGAAGTAGCTGACGACGAGCTGGATGATAAAGGAGGCGATGCCGATCGCGATCATACCGGCGCCGACGGCGGCGATGATGAACCAGATCTGCAGCGACGGGTCTTCGAACTGCGACACGCGGCGGGTGACGCCCATCAGGCCGAGCACGTAGAGCGGCATGAAGGCGAAGTAGAAGCCGACGAACCAGAACCAGAAGCTCATCTTGCCCCAGAACGGGTCGAGCTTGTAGCCGAACGCCTTGGGGAACCAGTAGTTCACGCCGGCGAGAAGGCCGAACAGCACGCCGCCGATGATCACGTTGTGGAAGTGGGCGATCAGGAACAGCGAGTTGTGGAGCACGAAGTCGGCCGGCGGAACTGCGAGCATGACGCCGGTCATGCCGCCGATGACGAAGGTGATCATGAAGCCGATCGTCCACAGCATCGGAACGTCGTAACGAACGCGACCGCGATAGATGGTGAACAGCCAGTTGAAGATCTTCGCCCCTGTCGGGATCGAGATGATCATCGTGGTGATGCCGAAGAAGGCATTGACCGAGGCGCCCGAACCCATGGTGAAGAAGTGGTGCAGCCACACGAGGTAGGACAGGACCATGATCACGCAGGTGGCGTAGACCATCGAGGCATAGCCGAACAGGCGCTTGCCGGAGAAGGTCGCGACGACTTCGGAGAAGATGCCGAATGCCGGCAGGACCAGGATGTAGACTTCCGGGTGACCCCAGATCCAGATCAGGTTCACGTACATCATCGGGTTACCGCCGAGATCGTTCGTGAAGAAGTTCGTGCCGGCATAACGGTCGAGCGAAAGGAGTGCGAGCGTTGCCGTCAGGATCGGGAAGGAGGCGACGATCAGGATGTTGGTGCAGAGCGAGGTCCAGGTGAAGACGGGCATCTTCATGAAGGACATGCCGGGCGCACGCATCTTAACGATCGTGGCGATCAGGTTGATACCTGAAAGCGTCGTTCCCACGCCCGCGACCTGCAGGCCCCAGATATAATAGTCGACACCGACGCCGGGGCTGTAGTCCGCGCCGGAAAGCGGCGGGTATGCGAGCCAGCCGGTACGGGCGAATTCGCCGACGAAGAGCGAGATCATGATGATGATCGCGCCGGCAGTCGTCATCCAGAACGAGAAGTTGTTCAGGAACGGGAAGGAAACGTCGCGCGCGCCGATCTGCAACGGCACGACATAGTTCATGAAGCCCGTCACGAAGGGCATCGCGACGAAGAAGATCATGATCACGCCGTGGGCGGTGAAGACCTGGTCGTAGTGGTGCGGGTTAAGGTAACCCTCGTTGCCGTTGAAGGCAATGGCCTGCTGGATACGCATCATGATCGCATCCGCGAAGCCGCGCAGCAGCATCACGATCGCGAGGATGATGTACATGATGCCGATCTTCTTGTGGTCGATGCTGGTAATCCAGTCGTTCCACAACGGCGCCCACCACTTCATGTAGGTGATGAGGCCGAGCACGGCGATGCCGCCGAGCACAACGGCACAGAAGGTCACGACGAGGATCGGCTCGTGATAGGGGAAGGACTCGAGTGTCAACCGACCGAAGATAAACTTCAGGAGGTCAGGATTGGAAAACATGGGACAACCCGTTCATTGATGTCGTACGACGCAAAGCGCCAGGTTCAATTATTGAGCTGGGCCGGCGCGGCCCCTTCGCTGTCATGGTTCATGCCGGGCATCGAATGACCCTCATGTGCGGGCTGGCCGTTCTCCGGCTGCTCGCTGCGGGGCGGGACGCCGGAAGCCGGGACGGTTGCGCCCGGAGCGGCGCTGTGGCCGGTGCTCAGGTCAGCGTGGCGGTCATCGTGCGTCAGCCGCTCGACGTTCTCGTGGCTTTCAACGCCTGCACCGCCCATCATGTCGATGTGCATCATCTCGTCCATGCACATCTTGCCTTCGGCAACGCACATGTTGAGAACGCGGCGATAAAGGCCGTCTTCGACGGTGGCGTAGTAACGCACGGGCTCGCGCTCGCTCGGCTTTTCAAGCTTCAGATAGGCGTCGCGGTTGAGCGCGGTGCCATTCTGCTTCACGCGAGCAACCCAGCCATCGAAGCCTTCATTGTTCAGTGCGTGGAACTTGAAGCGCATGTGCGAGAAGCCGGCGCCCGAGTAGTTCGAGGACAGGCCGTCGAAGACGCCTTCCTTGTTGATCACGGCGTGAAGCTTCGTCTCCATGCCCGGCATGGTGTAGATCATGCCTGCCAGCGCCGGAACATAGAAGGAATTCATCACCGACGATGCCGTCAGCTTGAAGTTGATCGGGCGATCGACCGGGGCGGCCATCTCGTTGACCGTGGCAATGCCATATTCCGGGTAGAAGAAGAGCCACTTCCAGTCGAGTGCGACGACTTCGACTTCGAGAGGCTGGGTGTTTTCCGGGATAGAGCGCTCTGCATCGATGCGATCGAGCGGCCGATAGGGGTCGAGCTTGTGGGTGCTGACCCAGGTGATGGCACCGAGTGCGATGATGATCGCGAGAGGCGCTGCCCAGATCACCACTTCAAGACGGGTGGAATGATGCCATTCGGGATCATACTTGGCCGCCGTGTTCGACTGGCGATAGTGCCAGGCGAAATAGAGGGTGAGGAACAGCACCGGCACGATGATCAGCAGCATCAGAACCACTGATATGACGATGAGATCGGCCTGCTGCTGGGCGATATCGCCGGAAGGCGACATAACGACGAGGTCGCAGCCCGACATAAGCGGAAGGATCAGTAGGAGGGAAAGTTGGCAAAGACGCCGTAAAATTGGGGACATTGGTCTGCTCAAACTTGCTTTTTGTTCAGTTCGCCTATCGGAGCGCCAGCAGCTTCTCCATGAGGTGTATCGTCGCAGTGCAGCATTTTTGTTGGCATTGCAATGGAAGACTATGCCCCCACAAGAAATCGGATTTCGGGGCAAGGGCAATTTAACCTATTAATTCAGTCCTCGACAGATGCGCATTAGAAAATGCTAAAACTAGAGGCGAAAATCGGCGGCAGATCATCAAAAAAAACGTGAAGCCATATTTTGCATGTCGAAAGTCTTGATTGACAGCGCGGCCCGCCAACATTCTCATGATGCAGTGACGCGAAGGAGGACGTTAGTCATGGCAGAAGCAGTAATTCATCCGTCGTCGGCAGCGCTGGAGCGAGATGCCCGGCATATGCACGACGACAAGCCGGTATCGGCAGGTAACATCGCGATCGGCGTCATTATAGGACGAACATCCGAATTTTTCGATTTCTTCGTCTTCGGTCTCGGCTGTGTGCTTGTCTTCCCTCGGCTCTTCTTTCCCTTCGCGCCCGATCCGGTGACCGCGACGCTCTATTCTTTCGCCATCTTCTCGCTCGCCTTCCTGGCGCGCCCGGTCGGCTCCTTCGTCTTCATGTGGATCGACCGCAACTACGGGCGCGGCACGAAGCTGACGACGGCACTGCTGATCCTCGGCGGATCGACCGCCTCCATTGCCTTCCTTCCCGGCTACGAGTCGATCGGCATGTGGGCCATCGCGTTGCTGGCGCTGTTCCGGCTCGGCCAGGGATTTGCGCTCGGTGGCGCCTGGGACGGCCTTGCCTCGCTTCTGGCGATGAATGCGCCTCAGAACCGTCGCGGCTTCTATGCGATGATCCCGCAATTGGGTGCCCCTATTGGCTTTGCGCTCGCCAGCATCCTGTTCGGTTACTTCGTTTACAGCCTGTCGGATGCCGACTTCCTGAGCTGGGGCTGGCGTTATCCGTTCTTCGTCGCCTTTGCGATCAACGTCGTGGCGCTGTTCGCCCGTCTGCGCATCGTCGCCTCGCATGAATTCGGGGAAGCGCTTGAAAACCATGAGCTGGAAGCCAAGCCGATCACCGAGATGTTGCGCGTCCACGGCTTCGACGTCGTGATCGGTGCCTTTGCACCACTCGCGAGCTTTGCGATGTTCCACCTCGTGACGATCTTCCCGCTGAGCTGGGTAACGCTCTATGGAGGACAGTCACCCGCAGCCTTTCTGTTCGTGCAGGTGCTCGGCGCGCTCGTCGGTTTCGCCACCATCGTGCTGTCGGGCTTCCTCGCCGACCGCCTGGGACGGCGGCAGCAGCTTTTGATCGGTGCCGTCATCATCGCCATCTTCAGCTTCTCGGCGCCTTTCCTGCTCGACGCCGGTAGCACCGGCCAGGCGGCATTCATCATCCTCGGTTTTGCGATCCTCGGCCTGTCATTCGGCCAGGCCTCCGGTTCGGTCTCGTCGCGTTTCACGCAGGCCTACCGCTATACCGGTTCGGCTCTGACCTCCGACCTCGCCTGGCTGATCGGTGCCGGTTTTGCGCCGCTGGTGGCCCTGGGGCTGGCCAGCAATTTCGGCATCATCTTCATCGGCGGCTATCTGATCTCGGGCGCGATCTGCACGATTCTCGCTCTGGTTCTGAGCCGTACGATCGATACGGTAGACGTGCCGGCGAAACGCTAGGCACGGTTACCCCGCGGGGCGGCGTCAGCTGCCCCGCTATTTGTAATTTGTAATTATATTCCTTGCAGGATTAATCAAAAAGCCGTTCTATGGCCGACATGACGCGTGCCGCTTGGCACGCCGATTTGAATGCGAATGTTCTTTGAGAGGCGCCGGCTGACGCCGTATCGCTTCAAAGCTGGATGGTGCGGCCATCTTCACGAAGGATTTGGGTTTCATGCGAACCCGGGGAAGGGCAGGGAGAGATTCCGCGCCTTCGCTTGGCTCGCTTTGTTCAAGCACCTATTCGAGAGTTGATGAATGGGCGATACCGGCACGACCTCTGCCGAGCATCCGCAAAAAGATCTTGCACAGGATGCGTTGAAACGAAGCCGCGCCGGCTTTCTTGCCGTCGGTCTGGCGAGCGCGCTGATCAACGTGCTCTATCTGACCAGTTCATTCTTCATGCTTCAGATCTACGACCGGATCATTCCAAGCCGCAGTATTCCGTCGCTTGTCGCGCTCAGTCTCCTGGCGCTCATGCTCTATCTCTTCCAGGGTGCGTTCGAGATTGCGCGCGGCCGCATGCTGGCTCGCATATCCGGCATTTTCGACGAGGTGATGAGCAAGCGCGTGTTCAAGGCGGTTCTCAAGGCGCCGATAAAGTCGCGAGGAGTGGCGGGGACGACAGACGGCCTGGCGATGATGCGCGATTTCGATCAGGTCCGCACATTTCTGTCGAGCCCCGGCCCTGCCGCTTTCTTCGATCTGCCCTGGCTCCCTCTTTATGTCGGGATCTGCTTTCTCATTCATCCCGTCATCGGCTGGATCGCAATCGGCGGCGCCTTCATCCTGGTTGCGCTGACCTATTTGACGAACCGCAGCACGCAGAGTTCGACGCGACAGATCTACGAGATCGGCAATGAGCGCCATGACCGTCTCAACGCGGCCTATCGCAATGCGGAAGTGGTCGAGGCGATGGGCATGGGCGAGGATCTTGCCCGCTCCTGGGCCGGCGTCAACGACAGATACCGCTCGTCCTATCGGCGCAATTCCGACACCGCGAACGGCTATTCGACCGTCTCCAAGATCTTTCGCATCGCCCTCCAGTCCGGCGTACTGGCAGCCGGCGCCGTCCTGGTGATCGAGAACCAGGCCACAGGCGGCATCATCATTGCGGCGTCCATCCTGATATCGCGGGCGCTCGCGCCCGTGGAACAGGCGATCGCCAATTGGCGCGGCTTCGTCTCGACGCGGCAGTCCTGGGCTCGCCTCAGGCCGGCACTGGAAACTTTGAAGGAAGCACCGGATTCGCTGGCTCTCCCGGCTCCCAATCAGCGTCTCGCGGTCGATTCCGTTGCAAGCGGTCCTCCCGGCAGGCAGGAGATCCTCATCTCCAATGTCAGCTTCGTGGCTGAAGCAGGCAGCGCCGTCGGGGTCGTGGGGCCAAGCGCATCCGGAAAATCTTCGCTGGCGAGAGCATTGAGCGGCATCTGGCCGATCCATCGCGGCTCCGCGCGCATGGACGGTGCCACGCTTGACCAGTGGAGCGATATGGAACGCGGCAGGCATATCGGCTATCTGCCCCAGGACATCGAGCTGTTTGCGGGCTCGGTCGCGCAGAACATCGCGCGCTTCAGGGCGGACGCCAATGCCGAGACGATCATAGAGGCCGCCCGTGATGCCGGCGTCCACGAGCTGATCCTGAAATTGCCGAACGGCTACGAGACGGAAATCGGGCCGGGCGGCTCGATGCTCTCGGCGGGCCAGCGGCAGCGTATCGCGCTGGCCCGGGCGCTCTACGGCAATCCTTTTTTGGTTATCCTCGATGAACCGAATTCCAATCTCGACGCCGAAGGGGAAGTGGCGCTCAGCGAGGCCATCGTCAGCGTAAGAAAACGTGGTGGGATCGCGATCGTCGTGGCCCATCGGCCAAGCGCCCTGGCAAGCGTTGATCTGATCATGATGATGACGGAGGGCCGCATGGCCGCCTTCGGTCCGAGAGACGAGATCCTGCCCAGGATCATCCGTCGCGACGCGCCGCCGATGGCGCATGTCGCCGAGCCCCGTCCCGCCTCCCTGAAGGTGGTCCGCGAGAAAAAGGAGTAGAGGTCGTGACGGCCTTGCCATCCGAACGTTCCCTGCGCCGCCACATGCTGTTCGTCAGCGTGCTCGGCCTCTGCCTCCTCGGCGGCGTCGGCGGCTGGGCGGCCACAGCCACGCTCTCCAACGCCGTTGTCGGCGAGGGCACGGTCATCATCGACGAAAACGTCAAGAAAATTCAGCACCTGACCGGCGGTATCATCTCCGAATTGCGGGTGCGGGAGGGATCGCATGTGAAGGCCGGCGATGTCCTGCTGCGGCTGGACGGCACCATGGTCCGCGCCAATCTCGGCATCGTCGACAGCGCGCTGGCGCAGCTTTATGCCCGCCGCGCCAGGCTTCAGGCCGAGAGGCTGGGACAGGAGAGCTTTTCCGTCGCCGATCTGGCAGACAGCGGCATCGATGTGGAGGCGAACCGCAAGCTCGTCGATGGCGAGATCCAGTTCTTCACGACACGGAAATCCTCGATTGCGGGCATGAAGAAGCAGCTTGAGGAACGCCGGAGCCAGCTCACCGAAGAGATCGCCGGCAACACCTTGCAGATCCAGGCGACCGAGGAGGCAATCAAGTTGATCGACGAGGAGTTTCGCTCGATCAACTCGCTGTATCAGCAGCAGCTGACGACCATGCAGCGTGTCAACGCTCTGAAGCGCCAGCGTGTCGAACTCGACGGCAATCGCGGCGAGCGCATGTCGGCACGTGCTCAGGCCGAAGGCCGGATCAACGAGATCAATCTGCAGATCCTCCAGCTCGACGAGGATCGCCGCACGGAGAACGCCAAGGACCTGACCGACGTCGAGGCGAGGATCGCCGAGATGGCGGAGCGTCGCATCGCTGCCATCGACCAGTTGAGCCGGCTTGACCTTCGTGCCCCGATGGATGGCCGGATCTACCAGCTTGCGGTCCATACCGTCGGCGGCGTGGCGGATGCCCGCGAGCCGTTGATGCTGCTGGCGCCGGATTCGCGGGACCTGACGGTGGAAGCGAAGATCGCCTCCCGTAATATCGATCAGGTCCAGCCCGGCCAGTCAGTGGACATCCGTTTCAGCGCTTTCGATCAGCGCACGACGCCGGAGGTGACGGGCGAGGTCATATCGATGTCGCCGGATATCGTCGCCGACGAGCGTACCGGCGTCAGCTATTATCCGGTCCGGATCAAGCCTGATGCCGACAGCCTTTCCAGGCTCGGAAACCTGGCTCTTTATCCGGGCATGCCGGCGGACGTCTTCATAAAAGTCGCGGACCGCTCGGCCATCTCCTATTTCGTCAAGCCGTTCACCGACCAGCTGGCCCAGACGTTTCGCGAGGAATAGACACGCCTCAATGGGAGCCGGACGCTTCCTTCAGGTCCCGCTCCGCCCTCTCGATGGCGCTGGCATTCAGCACGCGGCGGGAAAGGGCGACCGCGACGGCACGGGTGCGCAGGTTGAACCAACCCTCGTTGCCATGGCCTGATGTCTCGTAGATGCCGAGCTTCTCGTAGAGCTGCTGCAGCCGGTTCTGGACGCTGCGAAGCGACAGGTGCTTGCGGTGGGCAATCGCCTTGTCGGTAAGCCCGAGCGCCACGTCGACCAGGATCTCGTATTCGACATCGGAAAGGCCGAGCGAATTGCCGAGGCTCTTCTGCTGGATGCCGCGCACCTCGCGGTCGATCACGCACTGGGATTCGATGAAGACGCTGCGCAGCGCAAGCTTCAGCCGCTCCTCGGAGGCCGATTTCAGCACATAGCCGTAGGTCGCCCCCTCGGGCACGATCCGCGCCACGCCGCGCACATAGGCCTCGTCGGAATAGTTCGACCAGAACAGGATCTTCGTATCCGGCCGTTCGCGCCAGATGGTGCGCGCCGCCTCGATGCCGTTGCGCTCATGCATCTGCAGGTCCATGACGACGTTTTCGATGCGGGCCGAGCGCGCCTGCACCTCGCCGCTCGCGCCGTTCTCCGCCTCGACCACATGGCCGCATTCCGGCAGTGCGGCGCGCACCGCCTCCTGAAGGAAGGATCGGTGCAAAGCGTCGTCCTCGACGATCAGAACATCCATCACACGGTCTCCGTAAGAGCTGGAAGATTGATCGGCAGCACCACGCGCACGCGTGTTCCGCCGCCGCTTACAGCTGCGAACGGCCTCTGACCGATCTCGAAACGGGCGGAAATCAGCCGGGCGCGGGTCTTCATGTTGTCGATCCCGTGTCCCGACCAGCCGTCGTTGCTGGCGCCCATGCCTCGGCCATTATCCTCGACCTCGATGTAAAGCGCATGATCCGCCTGCCCGAGCCGCACCATGATCCTGTCGGACTGCCCGTGGCGGATGGCATTGTTGATGGCTTCCTGAGCGATCCGGAATAAGGCGACGGATACGGTCGGGTCGAGGTCGCGCAGCGCCCCGCCGCTCTCGTCGGTCATCTGCCAGTCGATCGCCTGGCCGCTTTCACACACCGATCGCTCCAGATGCGTTTCGATCGCCTCGGCGACGCCGAAGAGTTGCAGCACCGTCGGCTTGGCTTCCTCGATGATCTGGCGAAGATCGTGCATGCATTGCTGCAGCGACCGGCAGAGCGGCTCCAGCGCATCCCCGGGCAGGGTCACGTCGTGCCGCAGCTTCTCCATGCGGCGGGTCAGCCGGGTGAGATCGGCCAGCGTCTGGTCGTGCAGGTCCATGCCGATCCGCTGCCGCTCGGCTTCCAGCGCCTCGGTGAGTTTTAGCGCGCCGAGGCGAAGTCCCTCCTCGCGGGCGCTCGCCTCGGTTTCGATCACGGCCGAGCGCTTTGCCTGCTCGGCCGCACGTAACGCGAAGAAATAGGGCGCCAGCAGATCAGCCACCGCCCGGGCGTTCTCGACATCCTCCACCGTGTAGCAGTCCGATTGCCGGCTGGAACAGCTGAGCGCGCCTATGACATTGCCCTGAACCCTCAATGGCACATGCAGGCGGCTGTGGAGCGAAAGCTCGATGATCGGGCTCGAAAAGGCACCGTCGAAGTGAAAGCGCGGATCGGAGCAGGCGTCGGCAGACAGAAGATAATCCACCTCTCCCGCCAGCAGCGTGCGGATAGGGCTTCCCGTCAGAAGCGCCGGCGGGTGTTTGCTCCAGGCGGTTTCCAGCCCGCTCTCATAGGCGATGTGATATTTCCCATCGACCATCTTGATGCATACATCCAGATGGTCGTGCGGAATGATGTGGCTGACTTCTTCTGCCACTGCCTTGATGATCGAATTGAAATCGAGCTGGCCCGCCAGCAGCCGGGAGATCCCGAGATAGCGGTCGAACAGCGCGTTGCGCGCCCGGTTGAGCATGCGAAGACCTCCTCCAAGTCCTCAAGGCTTCATCTAAGCGCTTCGTCTGCCTCGCTGTCCTGCGGGAACCCGCAGATCTTGCGCGGAAGCCCGCAGAAAGCGTGCTTGGATGCGCCTGTACAACATCTGAAATCTCCTCCATTCTCGATGTACTGAGCAAAAGGGGCTCAGGGCAATCATTATCTCCGGATCACCGTTGAGGAGCGGCCCGAAGATATGCAGGGAGCTTTTGGGAGGAAATCATGACCATCAGGACGATGCTCGCGGCATCCGTGGCACTCGCGTGCCTTGGCGGATCTGCGCTGGCCGATACGGCCGACAAGAAGATTGCGCTTTCGAACAATTATGCCGGCAATTCCTGGCGCCAGGCGATGCTGACCAGCTGGGACAAGATCACCAAGGAGGCCGTCTCCAAGGGCGTCGTCGCCGCTGCCGACCCATTCACCACGGCCGAGAACCAGGCGACCGAACAGGCCGCCCAGATCCAGAACATGATCCTGCAGGGCTATGATGCGATCGTCATCAATGCCGCCTCGCCGACGGCGCTGAACGGCGCGATCAAGGAAGCCTGCGATGCGGGCATCACGGTCGTCTCCTTCGACGGCATCGTCACCGAACCCTGTGCCTGGCGCATCGCCGTCGACTTCAAGGCGATGGGCGAGAGCCAGGTCGATTATCTCGCCAAGAAGCTGCCTAAGGGCGGCAACCTGCTCGAGATCCGCGGCCTTGCCGGCGTCTCAGTTGACGACGAGATCCATGCCGGCATCGAGGCGGGCGTGAAGAAAAACAGCCAGTTCAAGATCGTCGGCTCGGTCAACGGCGACTGGGCCCAGGACGTCGCCCAGCGCGCCGTCGCCGGCATCCTGCCGAGCCTGCCGGAAGTGGCGGCGGTCGTCACTCAGGGCGGCGATGGTTACGGCGCGGCCCAGGCATTCGCCGCCGCCAAGCGCCCGACGCCGACCATCGTCATGGGCAACCGCGAAGACGAGCTCGTCTGGTGGAAGAGCCAAAAGGACAAGGACGGCTACGAGACCATGTCGGTGTCGATCGCGCCCGGCGTGTCGACGCTCGCCTTCTGGGTGGCCCAGCAGATCCTCGATGGCAAGGAGGTCAAGAAAGACCTCGTCGTGCCCTTCCTCAGCATCGACCAGGCCAACCTGGAAGAGAACCTGAAGAACACTGAAAAGGGTGGCGTGGCGAATGTCGAATATTCGCTGGAAGACGCCCAGAAGGTGATCGCCGCCAAGTGACGGCGCCTCCCGAGTGCCGGAACGCAGGTCCCCAACCCCTGCGTTCCGGCATGTTTTTCAGCTCACCATTCAACTCGACAGCGATTGCATGACCGAAACCTTGAAGCGACAAGAGGTGGTGGCCGCGCGCGGCATCCGGGTGACCTTCGGTGCCGTCAAGGCGCTCGACGGCGCCGACCTCGTCATCCATGCCGGCGAATGCGTCGGGCTGGTCGGCCATAACGGCGCCGGCAAGTCCACCATCGTCAATGTCATCAATGGAGGCTTGAGCCCGCACGAGGGCTCGCTCACCTATTGCGACAGCGAGGGCCACGGCATTTCGGCCGCCCGCGCCAGCGGCGTCCGCTGCGTCTTCCAGGAACTGTCGCTCTGCCCCAACCTGACGGTCGGCGAGAATGCCCGCATCATGCATGCGGAGCTGAAGGGCTGGAACTGGCGCGGCCGCGCGCTCGAACTGGTGGAGGCGCAGCTCGCCCAGATCTTCCCCGGTCATGCGATCGATTGCGACAGTTCTGTCGACGACCTGTCGATCGCCGAACGGCAGATGGTCGAGATCGCCATCAGCTTTGCCGGCATCGAAGCCCCGCCGAAACTCGTCATTCTCGACGAACCGACTTCCTCGCTCGATGCGGGACAGGCTGCGCAGCTCATGGCCTATATCCTCAGTTTCGTGGCGCAGGGCGGCTCGGTCCTGCTGATCTCCCATATCCTCGGCGAAATTCTCTCCACCTCGGACCGCATCGTGGTGATGAAGGACGGCCGCGTGGTCGCCGATCGCGGCGCCAGGGAGTTCACCACTCGCAGCCTCGTCGAGGCCATGGGCAATGTCGTGCGTGAGCAGGAATTTTCGCGCGCGACTGCTGCAAGAAGCGGCCAGCCGGTCCTGTCCATGCCGCCCCGGCGCGGCAACGGTCTCGCCTTCGAGGCCTGGCGCGGCGAGATGATCGGGCTTGCCGGCCTCGGCGGCCATGGCCAGACCGAGGCGCTGCTCGACCTCTATCTCGATCGCAACAGCAACTGGTGGCCAACGAGAAGGCGCGAGATCGCCTTCGTCGCCGGTGACCGCAGCCTCAACGGCACCTTCCCGCTGTGGAGCATCCTCAAAAACCTGTCCATCGCCTCGCTCAGTCAGCTGTCGACGAACCGCATGGTCGATCGGGCACGAGAGGAAACGCTCGGCGCAAGCTGGAAGAAGCGGATCGAGATTCGCACGCCTGACATGGAAAACCGCATCCTGTCGCTCTCCGGCGGCAACCAGCAGAAGGTGCTTTTCGCCCGCGCGCTCGCAACCACCGCCGGCACGGTGCTGATGGACGACCCGATGCGGGGCGTCGATATCGGCACCAAGCAGGAAGTCTACGAGATCCTCCGCTCGGAAGCGGCCAATGGCCGGACCTTCGTCTGGTATTCGACAGAGATGGACGAGATCCGCCTCTGCGACCGGGTCTATGTTTTTCGCGAAGGCGCCATCGTCGCCGAACTCACCGGAGACGATATCAGCGAAAAGAACGTGCTTGCAGCTTCCTTCAGCGAAGGAGAGGCGGCATGAAGCTTTCCTCCGGCACGGTCCGCCTGATCATTCCGGCAGCCTCGCTTGTCCTGCTGCTCGCCGCCGTCTTCTACATGCAGCCGCGCGCCATGAGCTATACGGGGCTGAACCTGCTGTTCAATCTTGCGGTGCCGATCGCGCTCGCCACGATCGCGCAGATGCTGATCATGTCGGTCAACGATCTCGACCTGTCTATGGGCACCTTTGTCAGCTTCTGCGCCTGTGTCACCGCCACTTTCCTGCAGGCCCAGCCGGCGCTCGGCATCCTGATCTTCCTCGGCGCGATAGCCGCCTATGCCGTCATCGGCGTCGTCATTCACCTGCGCGAACTGCCGTCGATCGTCGTGACGCTCGGCATGAGCTTCGTCTGGGGCGGGTTGGCGGTTCTGCTGTTGCCGTCGCCGGGCGGCACGGCGCCCACATGGGCGCGCTGGCTGATGACGGCCAAGCCGCCGCTCGTGCCGATGGCGATCGTCGCCAGCGTGCTGATCGCGGCCGTCACCCACTACATCGTCATGCGCTCGTCCTTCGGCGTCCTGATGCGCGGCGTCGGCGGCAATGACCGTTCGGTAGAACGCGCCGGCTGGTCGGTGATCGGCATCCGCGCAGGCAGTTACGCGCTGGCTGGTGTCTTTGCGGTGCTCGCCGGCATCGCGCTGGTCGGGCTCACTACCTCCGCCGATGCCAATATCGCGCTTCGTTACACGCTTCTGTCGATCGCCGGCGTCATTCTCGGCGGCGGCCAGTTCGTTGGCGGCAAGGTTTCGCCAATCGGTGCGGTGATCGGCGCGCTGACGCTGACACTTGCCGGTTCCTTCCTGTCCTTCATGCGCATTTCGCCGGACTGGCAGATCGGCGCCCAGGGCGCCATCCTGATCGTCGTCCTCGCCCTGCGCCTAGCCCTCAACCGGCTGGAAAAGCGGGAGAAGAGCCAATGACCCTGCATCGGTTTCTGATGGCAAAACCATGGATCTGGTCCTTTGCCGCAACCATTGTCGTCTGGGTCGTCACCGTGCTCTTCACCGGCGGCGCCAGCTCCTTTGGCCTCTCGCAGGCTGCACTTACCTTCGCCGCTTTCTCCGTCATCGTCGGCATCGGCCAGATGTTCGTCATCACGCTCGGACCCGGCAATATCGATCTCTCCGTGCCGGCGACGATGACGCTCTCCGGCACGCTGGCGCTGAAGTTGATGGATGTGCAGGACGGCATGATCGCAGTCGGGCTCATCGCCTCGATCGGCATCGGCCTCGTGATCGGGCTTGGCAACTATATTCTGATCAAGCTCCTGCGCATCCCGCCGATCATCGCCACCCTGTCGATGAGCTTCATCGTCCAGTCGGTGGCGATCTGGAGCAATCGCGGCCTGCGCATCAAGCCGCCGGAGGTGCTGGCGAATTTTGCCACGTCCGGCCTCTTCGGCATACCCAACATCGCACTCGTAGCGCTGGTGCTTTCGGTGCTCGCCTGGGTGCTGCTCGAAAAGTCGATCTACGGCCGCTGGATCTCGGCAATCGGCCAGAGCACGTTTGCGGCCCGCATGACCGGAATTCCGGTCGATGGCACGCGGCTCGTAACCTACATGCTCTGCGCCGTGCTCGCCTCCGTCTGCGGCTATCTTCTCGCCAGCTTCTCCGGCGGCGCGGCCCTCAACATGGGATCGGAATACCTGCTGATGTCGATCGCCGTCGTCGTCATCGGCGGCACGGCGGTAGCGGGCGGCAATTCCAACATACCGGGCATATGGGGCGCTTCCCTCTTCATGTTCCTCGTGGTGTCGATGCTCAACACCTACGGCTTCGGTGCCGGTTTCCGCCTCATCCTGACCGGCCTCATCATCATCGCGGTCATTCTGCTCGCCGGCGGCCGGCAATCCCTCCGCTGACCGCCGATCGTCGAAACAACCTCAACCGGACGCAATGCCATGCCTGATACACCCTCCGTCTATGAAATCCACGACGATCGTTTCCGGTATCTGATCGTCCCGACCTCGCCGCTCGACGAGCTTTATTCCGAATGCCGCTGGGCGGAAGGGCCGGTCTGGTTCGCCGATCTCGGCTGCCTGATCTGGAGCGACAATCCCAACGAGCGGATGCTGCGCTGGGTCGAAGGCGGCGGCGTCTCCACCTTCCGCAGCCCGTCCAATTTCTCCAACGGCAATACCCGCGACCGGCAAGGCCGGCTCGTCACCTGCGAGCACGGCACGCGGCGGGTGACGCGCACCGAAATCGACGGCTCGATCACCGTGCTTGCCGACAGTTTCGAAGGCAAGCGGCTGAATTCCCCCAATGACGTGGTGGTGCGTTCCGACGGCAGCGTCTGGTTCACCGACCCGACCTACGGCATCATGTCCAACTACGAAGGGTTTCGCGCCGATCCCGAGCAGAAGACCCGCAATGTCTACCGCCTAGATCCCGACACGGGCGAGATCGAGGCCGTCGTGACCGATTTCGGCCAGCCCAATGGCCTTGCCTTCTCGCCGGACGAGAAAATTCTCTATGTGGCGGACTCGTCTTCGAGCCATGATCCGAAGGCGCCGCGCCATATCCGTGCCTTCGATGTCGTGGATGGCCGCACGCTTTCCAACAGCCGCGAATTCTGCACCATCGACAAGGGCCTGCCGGACGGTTTCCGCGTCGATGTCTTCGGCAATGTCTGGTCGAGCGCCGGCGACGGCGTCCATTGCTTCGCGCCGGACGGCAAGCTGATCGGCAAGATCCTCATTCCCCAGACGGTCGCGAACGTCACCTTCGGCGGCCCGCGCCGCAACCGGCTGTTCATAACCGCCACCCGTTCAGTCTATGCCGTCTATACGGCAACGATCGGGGCCGCGCTCGGTTAGCTCTCGAAGCTGAAGCTCAGTCGTCCGTAGAGTTCCGGGTGCTGCTGCCGGGTTCTGATCAACTGGCTCTCGAAGACCTGCCGGGCGCTCTGCTGGATCAGATCTGTCAGAGCACCCAGCTCGTACTGCCGGGTGGCAAGCGTGATCCTGCGGGAGATGGCCGATTTATCCAGCGGCCGGATATTCACCTGGTGCCGCTCAGGCGTCTCGCGCAGAAGCAGCAGCGAGGGCACGAGGGCCCAACCGAACCCGTGCGCCACCATCATCAGAACCGAATCGAGAATGTCGAAGGTTGCGGCAGGCGTCACGTCGATCTTGAGGCGTGACAGATAGGCGGACGTCAGGCGGCCGAAGCCTGAATCCTTGTGGGCCCCGACCATGGGCACACCTGCCGCAAGCTCGGCCAACGAAAGATGGCTCAGAAGCGGCGGCGTGATCAGCACCACCGATTCCGTCAAAAGGTTCAGTTTCGTCGCCCCCTCGCGCCGCTCGTCGTCGTCAAGCACGATCAGGGCGGAGAGTTCACGCGCATAGAAGCGCTCCCACAGGCCCGCATTACTGCCGCTGACCACGGTCCAGGAGCGGGAATTTGCGGCCAGATGCTCGACGAGGCCGGTTGCGAACCATGTGCCGAGCGTTTCGATCAGGCCGATGCCCAGATGGGCATGCTTCACCCGGCCCTTTGTCCTTAGTTCCTGGTTTATACCCGTGGCGTCCTGCAGCAATTGCTGCCCGCGGCTGAAAAGCTGCGTCCCGAGCACCGTCGGCTTCAGCGGCCGGAAGGACCGATCGAACAGCATCACGCCCATCCGCTTTTCCATGCGCCGGATGAGGTGGGATACGGCGGATTCCGTCAGGCCCAGTCGGCGCGCCGCTTCCGTCATGCTGCCGGTCTCGCAGACGGCGATGAAGGCATCGAGATCCGCAAGGTCGAAGTCGCGTGTTGGTTGCATTGGAATAAGCGTCCTAAAAAATAGGCAGATGCAGTGGCACTATGCAGTTAGAATGAATTTATTTCAAGATAACCGGTTATTTCGGCCATCCGGATGTATCGCTCCAAGGCGCGATGATCCGCCGCATCCTCCGAAAGCCCTTTGTTTTCCAGCATTTGTGGACTCGCGGCAAGGGAAGTGTTGTATTTGCTCCAGTAGCAAAGCCTGAAATGGGCTTGTTGCAACTTCGGTCATTCTCCTCATGCTGGAGCGACTTTCGAGAAGGAGAATGCCTTGCCTACCGTTAAACCCGCACCCACCCACGACACGCTGCTCTATTCCACGCCGTGCTACGATCTCGATCAGCTTGATGCCGACATCGCGTTCCTCGGCATTCCTTATGGTGCGGCCTACGACCAGTTCGCGGTTTCCAGCGAACAGTCGAAATTCCCGGATGCCATGCGCAAGGCGACCGACCGTATCGTTCGCGGCCTCGATCATTATGACTTCGATATCGGCGGCACGTTGCTCGACAACAAGCCGATCAAGATGGTCGATTGCGGCAACGTCGCCGGCCACCCGGCCGACCCGACCGTGCACCAGAAGAACGCGGAACTCGCCGTCCGCAAGATCCTCAAGGCCGGCGCCATGCCGATCGTCATGGGCGGCGACCATTCCACGCCGATCCCGATCTTCAAGGCGCTTGAGGAACTCGGCAAGCCGATCACGCTGATCCAGGTCGATGCCCATCTCGACTGGCGCATGGAAATCAACGGCGTCGACGAAGGCCTGTCGAGCCCGATCCGCCGCGCGTCTGAAATGGACCATTTCGGCGACATCTTCCAGATCGGCCTGCGTGCTTCCGGCAGTGGCCGCACCGAGGAATACGAGGCGGCTGTCGCCTATGGCGCCAACCTCATCACGGCGGAAGAAGTCCACAATGTCGGCATGCAGGCGATCCTCGACCGCATTCCCGATGGCGGCAACTATTACCTCACCATCGATGCCGACGGCATGGACCCGTCGCTGATGCCGGCGGTTCTCGGCCCGGCCTTCGGCGGCCTGCTATATCCGCAGATGCTCACACTGATCCGGGGCTTGGTCAAAAAGGGCAGCGTCGTCGGCATGGATGTCGTCGAGATCGCCCCGGACCGCGACCATAACCGCCGTACCCTGATCGCCGCCGGTCGCTTCTACTTCAACATGATCGGCGCCGCCGTGCGGGCCGGCTACTTCGATAAAAAACGATAGACAAAACCACCACAGGAGAACACGATGGCATTCCCGAATTTCATCAAGGCAGCCGGTGTCGCGGCTGCTCTCTTCGCTCTTCCGGTCGCCGCACTCGCCGGCCCGGTCATGGACAAGGTCAAGGAGACCGGCAAGCTGACGGTCGCGACCGAGGCGTCCTACCCTCCCTTCGAGTTCACGAAGGACGGCAAGATCGTCGGTTACGGCAAGGATCTTCTCGACCTCCTGATGGCGGCCCTGTCGAAGGAAGTCGGCAAGGAAGTCACCCTCGAACAGCTTGACCTGCCGTTCCAGGGCATCCTGCCGGGCCTCAGCGCCGGCCAGTTCGACTTCGTCGCAACCTCGGTCGGCATCAATGCCGATCGCGCCAAGCGCTATGCCTATACCCGTCCGATCGCCGTCTCCGCCCAGACCGTCATGATCCGTGCCGGCGATGCCGAAACGCTGAAGACGCCGGAAGACCTGAACGGCAAGATCATCGGCACGCAGATGGCATCGGCCAGCGAGCCGGTCGCCCGCGGCTTTGACGAGAAGATGAAGGCGGAAGGCAAGCCGGGCCTGGCTGAGCTGAAGCTCTTCACCTCTTACCCGGAAACCTATGTCGCGCTCGCCAACGGCTCTGTCGATGCCGTCGTCCAGTCCGGCCCGGCTCTCGCCGTTCTCGTCAAGGAGCGCCAGGGCGTGTTCAAGCTCATGGGCCCACTGACCGACCAGAAGAGCTTCCTTGCCTGGGTTGCCCGTCCGGAAGACGGCGATTTCCGCGATTTCGTCTCGAAGTTCTTCACCGAGATCAACAAGAGCGGCGAGATGGGCAAGCTGCAGGAGAAGTGGTTCGGCTTCAAGATGGATACGCCGGACAGCGACTATCTCCCCGAAGGCGCCCTCTAAGAAAAAATGCAAGGCGAGGGCGGGCTCTTAGGTCCGCCCTTCGCGTGAACTTGCCGACTGCGGAGCAACACCATGGAATTCAGCTTTGAGTTCATGTTTTCAACCATACCGGCGTTGCTTTCGGCAGCAGGCGTAACGATCCGTGTGGCAGCGATCGCAATCTGCCTGTCGATCACTGTCGGCACGCTTCTGACCGTCATCCGGGCCTTGAAGATCAGGCCCGTCAACATGGCGATCGAACTTTATATCAGCTTCATCCGCGGCACTCCGCTGCTGGTCCAGATCTTCCTCGCCTTCTATGCACTGCCGGCGATCGGCATCAAGCTCGGCCCTGTCACTGCCGGTGTTCTGGCGATCACCGCCAACAACGCGGCCTTCATGACGGAAATCTTCCGCGGCGCACTTGCCAGCATCCCGCCCGGCCAGATCGAGGCTTCCGCCTCTCTCGGCCTCAAGTCGCGGGCGATCTGGTTGAAGGTCATCCTGCCGCAGCTCTACATGCGCTCGCTTCCCGCGATCATCAATGAATGCACTATCGTCGTGAAGGGAACTGCCCTGCTCGCCGTCATTACCGTCGTGGAAGTGTTCCGCACCGCCCAGCAGATCGGCTCCAGCAGCTTCCGCCCGTTCGAGACATTCGTGGCCGCCGGCCTGGTCTTCCTTGCCATGAGCCTGGTCATCAGCCAGTTCGGGCTCTGGCTGGAGCGCCGCTTCGCGCTGCGCCGCGGCGTCTGAGGAAGGGGCTGAGGGAAAAGATATGGATTACACCGTCGTCACCAACAACTGGCCGCTCTTTGCCAAGGGCATCTGGATGACCATCCAGGTGTCGCTCGCGGCCATCGTCCTCGGCTTCTGCATCGCCTTCTGCATCGCGCTGATCCGCACCAGCCGCTTCCGTGTTCTGCGCATCGCCGCAAGCGTCTATGTCGAAGTGCTGCGCAACATTCCCTTCGTCATCCTGCTCTTCATCTTCTTCTATGGCCTGCCCTTTGCCGGCATTCGCCTGCCGGGCCAGGTGGCCGGCACGATCGCGCTGTCGATGTTCGCGTCAGCCTATTACGGCGAGATCATTCGCGGCGCCATGGCCGCCGTGCCGCGCGGCCAGGTCGAGGCGGCCCGCGCCATGGGCTTCACCTTCTCGCAGACGCTGAGGGACGTCATCATCCCGCAGATGTGGAAATTCGCTCTGCCGCCCATGGCCGGCACGACGACCATGACCGTGAAGGAATCCTCCATCCTCAGCACCATCACGGTTGCCGAATTGACCTATCAGGGCCTTATCGTCCAAGGCATGACCTTTGCGCCATTCGAAGTCTTTTTCGCGGTCGCCGGCTTGTACTGGATCTACACCGCCTTCCTGTCGCACCTCTTCAAGCGGGCAGAAAAGCACCTCGGCTCTTCCGAATTGGCTGCCGTCTACCGCAGCCCGATCGCCCGCAAATATCTGACGCTCGATGCCGGGAGGCGCGCATGAAGGCCCCGATCCTGACGATCGACAATCTGGTCAAGTCCTACGGCCCGACCCGTGTCCTGAACGGCGTCAGCCTGGAAGTCCGATCCGGCGACGTGGTCGGCATTATCGGCCGCAGCGGTTGCGGCAAGAGCTCGTTGCTCCGCTGCATCAACGGGCTGGAAAAGATCGACGACGGCTCGGTCAACCTGCGCGGCGAGTTCATCGGCCGCGTGCCGCAGGAACAGGGGCGCTGGCGCTACCAGTCGGAGCGCGAGCTGACCCAGTTCCGCGCTCGTATCGGTTTCGTTTTCCAGCAGTTCAACCTCTGGGCCAACAAGACCGCGCTCGACAATGTCGCGCTGCCGCTGGTGCGCGTCCAGAAGAAGTCCTGGGCGGAGGCCCGTCAGAGCGCCGCCGACATGCTGACCAAGCTCGGCCTCGGGACAAAGACCGGCTCCTATCCGAGCGAACTTTCCGGCGGCCAGCAGCAGCGCGTGTCGATCGCCCGCGCGCTGGTGATGAAGCCGGAACTGATGCTGCTCGACGAGCCGACATCTGCGCTCGACCCGGAACTGGTGCGCGAGGTGCTCGCCGTCCTGCAGGATCTCGTGGCCGATGGCATGACGATGATCTGCGTCACCCACGAAATGGGCTTCATCCGCAATTTCGGCAATCACCTCATCTTCATGGACAAGGGCAAGATCGTCGAAGCCGGCCCACCCAAGGACGTGATGAGCGCGCCGAAGACCGAGCAGCTGCAGAGCCTGCTCGGCATGATGGCCCATTGATCGCGAGAGATTTCAGGAGAGCGAAATGAACATGCTGGGCGAAGACGGCCGTCTCAATCGTGGCTATGTCGGCATTCCCACCTTCCTGCGCAGCAATTACTGCGCGGATATCGAGGCGCTGGATGCGAAATACGCCGTCTTCGGCGTTCCTTACGATGAAGGCTCTCCGTTTCTCCCCGGCTCGCGCTTCGGGCCGCGGGCGATCCGCGAGCACTCACTGCGCTTCAGCCCCGACGGCATCTTCGATCCGGCAACCGAGACGTCCTATCTGACCGATGTCATCCGCCAGGGAAAACTGGTCGATATCGGCGATATCGACATTGTCCCGAGCAGCCCTGCGCGCACGTTCGCCGGCCTGACTGAAACCGTGAAGAAACTGCGTGGCAAGGGTGCCATCCCGGTCATGCTCGGCGGCGACCATGCCGTCAGTTTTCCGTCCGTCCGCGCATTCGAGGAGGATATCCACGTTATCCAGCTCGATTCTCATATCGACTACGGCAAGTATGACGATGAGTTCCGCTACGGCAACGGCCAGGGCTTTCGCCAGATCAACGAACAGCCCAACGTAAAGAGCCTGACCCAGATCGGCATTCGCAGCTATCGCACCAACCCGGCGGATTTCTACAAGGCCAAGGCGGATGGCAGCCGCATTGTCACGATGCCCGAATTGCGTGAGCGTGGCCCGATCTCCGCCGTATCCCATATTCCGGAGGGCGCACGGGTCTATCTCAGCATCGATATCGATGCCTATGATGCGCCGCTCGTTCCCGGCTGCGTCTCCGCCGAGCCTGACGGCCCGTCCTTCACCGAGATGCGCTCGATCCTCGAAGTCATCGCCGGCAATTTCAACGTCGTCGGCTGCGATCTGGTCGAGGTCAACCCGCCGCTCGACGTCAAGACCGGCGCCACGTCCTATCTAGCGGCGCTGACCGTCGCCATGCTGATCGGCTATATCGAGGCGAACTGAAGCCTGCTCGTTCGGCTTGCGCGACCTTTCTTTCTATTGGTCGCGCAATGTACGGATGATTGCGGAAAAGTCTTCCCCGCCGTGGCCGGCATTCTCGAACGCCGCATAAAGCTCGGCGGCATGCGCCCCGAGTGGTGTTGCCGCGCCTGACAGCCTGGCGGCCTCCTGCGATAGAATGAGATCCTTCAGCATCAGCGCCGCGGCGAAACCCGGTTTGTACTCTTTGTTGGCAGGCGAGGTCGGCACCGGGCCAGGCACCGGGCAATAGGTGGTCAGCGACCAGCACTGGCCGGAAGAGGTCGAGGCCACGTCGAACAGCGCCTGGTGGGACAGACCGAGTTTCTCCGCCAGCACGAAGGCCTCACAGACGCCGATCATCGAAATGCCAAGGATCATGTTGTTGCAGATCTTGGCCGACTGTCCCGCGCCGTCGCCACCGCAATGGACGATCTTCTGGCCCATGGCCTCAAGGATTGGCTGCCCCGCGTTAAAGGCGTTGTCCGATCCTCCCACCATGAAGGTCAGCGTTCCCGCTGCCGCACCAGATGTGCCGCCGGAGACCGGAGCATCGAGCGAGAGGCAGTTTACCTCAGCCGCCAGCTCGTGAGCCCGCCTGGCGCTTTCGACATCGATGGTCGAGCAGTCGATCAGCAGCGTATTCTCCGAAATGAGCGCGATGAGCGCGGACCAGACGGAGATGACATGCTGTCCCTTGGGCAGCATGGTGATGACGCATTCCGCATCCCGCAGCGCGTCGGCAAGCGTCGTCGCCGGCCTTACGCCGGCCCTGGCGGCCGCCTTCACGGAGGTCTCGGAAAGGTCGAAGCCGGAGACGGTGTGTCCGGCCTTCACCAGATTGGCAGCCATCGGCCCGCCCATGTTTCCAAGACCGATGAAAGCGATACTGGCCATGTCGTTTCTCCTCATCTGTTGTCGGCGAGGATCATTTCAGCTGCCTTCTCGGCAATCATGATCGTCGGCGAATTGGTGTTGCCGGAGGTAATGGTCGGCATGATCGAGGCGTCGGCGATGCGCAGCCGCCCGAGCGCTCTGAGTTTCAGCCGCGGATCGACCACGCTGTCGGCGTCAGTGCCCATGCGGGCGGTGCCGACGGGGTGGAAGATCGTCGTGCCGATTTCGCCGGCGGCCCGCTCCAGATCGGCATCGCTCTCGTAGCTCGGCCCCGGCTTGTATTCCTCGGGATGATAACGGGCAAAGGCTGGCTTTTTCACGATCTCCCGGGTCAGCCGGATTGACCGTACCGCCACATCCCGGTCTGCAGCCGTTGACAGGTAGTTCGGCCGGATTGCCGGGGCGGCGGCAAAATCCGGGCCTTTCAGATGCACCGAACCTCGGCTTTCCGGCCGCAGGTTGCAGACGCTCGCGGTCATCGCCGGGAAGGCATGGACCGGTTCGCCGAATCGGTCGAGCGAAACCGGCTGGACGTGATATTCGAGATCGGCGGTATCCTTGTCCGGCCCGGATCTCGTGAATATGCCGAGCTGGCTCGGCGCCATGGACATCGGACCGGAGCGCTTCAGCGCATATTCCAGCCCGATCGCCGCCTTGCCGAGAAGACGCGAGGCTTTCTCATTCAGCGTCGGAACGCCGGTCACCTTATAGACGAGGCGAAGCTGCAGGTGATCCTGCAGGTTTTCGCCCACGCCCTTGACCTCCTTGACCACTTCGATGCCCGCGCCCGAGAGCACCTCGCCGCGGCCGATGCCCGATAGCTCGAGCACATGCGGCGTGCCGATCGCGCCGGCCGACAGTACCGTCTCGCGCCTAGCATGGACGGTTTTCGTTACCCCGTCATGCTGGAACTCGACGCCTTTCACGTCGCCATTCTCGACGATCAGCCGTCTGACATGGGCCTTGGTGAGCACATTAAGGTTCGCCCGCTTCATCGCCGGGCGCAGGAAAGCCTTTGAGGTGTTCCAGCGGATGCCGGAGCGCTGGTTGACGTCGAAGTAGCTGGAACCCTCGTTGTCACCACGGTTGAAATCCTCGATCGGCGAAATGCCTGCCTCTTCCGCGGCCTTCTGGAAGGCGTCGAGCACGGCCCAGCGCACGCGCGCCTTTTCCACCCGCCATTCACCGCCCGCGCCGTGCATCGCGTCGCCACCCTTGTAGAAATCCTGGCTCTTCCGGAAGAAGGGCAGCACGTCGTCCCAGGCCCAGCCGGCGCAGCCCATCTGCCGCCAGAGATCGTAGTCACGGGCCTGGCCGCGCATATAGATCATGCCGTTGATCGACGAGCACCCGCCGAGCAGCTTTCCGCGCGGATAGGAAAGCGAACGGCCGTTCAGCCCCTCTTCCTTCTCTGTCGTGAAGCACCAGTCCGTGCGCGGATTGTTGATGCAATAGAGATAGCCAACCGGAATATGCACCCAGTGATAATTGTCGTTGCCGCCGGCTTCCAGCAGCAGAACCCGGTTACGCCCATCGGCAGAGAGCCGGTTGGCAAGCACGCAGCCGGCGCTGCCGGCACCGATGATGATGTAGTCGTAGGTGTCCATGATGATCGCCGATCAGCGCCTGTGCTCGAAGCCGAGCCTGCGTCCGAGCCTGGACGCATAGAACTCGCCGATGATGCCGCGCCGGAAGACGAGTACGCAGACCATGAAGACGACACCGGTGATGATCGTGACCGGGAATTGCGACGTCGCCAGATAGTTCTGCAGCGTGACGACGAGGCCCGCGCCGAAGATCGGCCCGATCAGCGTCCCGATGCCGCCGAGGAGCGTCATCAGGATGACTTCGCCGGACATCTGCCAGCCGACATCCGTGAGGGTCGCGAACTGGAAGACCAGCGCCTTCGTGCCGCCGGCAAGGCCTGCGAGCGCCGCCGACATGACGAAGGCACCGAGCTTGTAGCGGGCTACGGAATAGCCGAGCGAGATGGCGCGCTGCTCGTTCTCGCGGATCGATTTCAGGATCATGCCGAATGGCGAGTTGATGAAGCGCCAGATGACGATCATGCCGATCAGGAACACGCCGAGCACGAAATAATACATGCTGGTCGTATCGTTGAGATCGACGAGGCCGAAGAGATGTCCGCGCGGCACGGATTGGATGCCGTCCTCGCCATGGGTGAATTCCGCCTGAAGGCAGAAGAAGAAGAACATTTGCGCCAGCGCCAGCGTGATCATCGCGAAATAGATGCCCTGCCGGCGGATGGCGAAGAAGCCCATGATAAGACCGAGCGCCGCAGCGCCTAAGACGCCGACGAGAATGCCGATCTCCGGCGTCACTGCCCATTCCTTGACGGCATGGGCAGTGAAGTAGGCCGCTCCGCCGAAGAAGGTTGCGTGGCCGAACGAGAGCAGACCGGTATAGCCGAGCAGCAGGTTGAAAGCGCAGGCGAAGAGCGCGAAGCAGAGCAGCTTCATCAGGAAGATCGGGTAGAAAAACAAAGGGGCGACGATAAGCAGGACGAGGCCGATGCCGAGGAAGGCCGCGTATGTTCTCGACGCTGTAGCGGAACGTCCGGTTCGCGCGGTGGAGGTGGTGTGCATCACGTCACTCATTCAGGCATCCTTCCTTACGCATCCCGGCCGAAAAGGCCGGCCGGCCGGATGAGAAGCACGATTGCCATGATCACGAAGATCACGATGCTGGATGCTTCCGGATAGAAGACCTTGGTCAGCCCCTCCGCAATGCCCAGAATGTAGCCGGTGATGATCGCGCCCATGATCGAGCCCATGCCGCCGACCACGACGACGGCGAAGACGACGATGATGATGTTGGAGCCCATCAGCGGCGACACCTGATAGACGGGTGCCGCCAGCACGCCGGCAAAGGCGGCAAGCCCGGCGCCGAGCGCGTAGGTAAGCGTCAAAAGCATTGGCACATTGACGCCGAAGGCCTGCACCAGCGTCGGGTTTTCGGTTGCTGCCCGCAGATAGGCGCCGAGCTTGGTCTTTTCGATCAGCAGCCATGTGCCGATACAGACGAACAGCGACGCGACGACCACCCAGCCGCGGTAATTCGGCAGGAACATGAAACCCAGATTGGTGGCGCCCGTCAGTTGCGGCGGCGGCGCATAGGGCTGGCCGGACGAGCCGTAGAGATACCGGAACGTGCCCTCGATCGTCAGCGCCAGGCCAAAGGTGAAGAGCAGGCCGTAGAGATGGTCGAGCTTGTAGAGCCGCGACAGGAGCAGCCGCTCGATCACCGCGCCGAAGAGGCCGACGACGATGGGCGCCAGCAGCAGCGCGAACCAGTAATTGATGCCGAAATACTGCAGCATCAGCATCGCGACGAAGGCGCCGAGCATATATTGCGCGCCATGGGCAAAGTTGATGACGCGCAGCAGGCCGAAGATGACCGCGAGACCGAGGCTCAAGAGCGCGTAGAAGGAGCCGTTGATCAGGCCGATCAGAAGCTGCCCCATGAAGGCCTGCAGCGGAATGCCGAAGATCATCGTCATGGCTTCACACTCCTCTGCTCGCGGCCCTCATCCCTGTGCTTGTCACAGGGATCCAGCCGGCCCGAGTCTTCGGGCCGAAAGGACTCCTTTGCTCCGCAGACGCGACGCTGCTGGATTCCTGTGACATACCGTGGGCGAAGCCCTAGGGGCACAGGAATGAGGGAGGAGATTTTGACGCTCGTCATCATACGCCTCATCCTCACACTCCCAATACCTTGTGCAGCGTTTCCATGCGCTGCGGCAGTTCGTCGACCGGGAAATCGGCAACCATCTTGCCGTGATCCATCAGGTAGAAGCGATCGGCCACGCGGCTGGCGAAGCGGAAATTCTGCTCCACCATCAGCACGGTCATGCCGCGCTCCTTGAGTGTCTTCAAAACCTCGCCGATGCGCTGGACGATGACGGGCGCCAGGCCCTCGGTCGGCTCGTCGAGAATGAGCAGCTTCACGCCGGTGCGCAGGATGCGGGCGATCGCCAGCATCTGCTGTTCGCCGCCGGAAAGTTTCGTGCCCGGGCTGGAGCGGCGTTCGTAGAGATTCGGAAAAAGCTCGTAGATCTCCCCGATCGCCATGCCACCCTTTGAAACCACGGGCGGCAGCATCAGGTTTTCCTCGACCGTCAGCGTCGAGAAGATGCCGCGCTCTTCCGGCACGAAGCCGAGGCCCGCATGAGCCGTCCTGTGCAGCGGTACCGATAGCATGTCCTTATCCGCAAAGCGGATCTCACCCTTGCGTTCGCGGATGATGCCCATGATCGTGCGCAGCGTGGTGGTCTTGCCGACGCCGTTGCGGCCGAGAATGGTGATCGTTTCGCCTTCCCTGACCGTCATGTTGACGCCGTGAAGGACATGGCTCTCGCCATACCAGGCATTGAGATTGAAGACCTGCAGAAGCGGCTGAGCCATCACGCGTCCTCCGTGCCCATATAGGCGAGGCGAACACGCTCGTCTTTTGCCACGGTCTCGTAGTCGCCTTCCGCCAGGATCTCGCCGCGCTGGAGCACCGTCACCTGGTGGCAGATGTCGGATACGACCGAAAGATTGTGCTCGACCATCAACACGGCGCGGGTCTTGGCGACCTCGCGGATGATGTTGGAGACAGCGCCGATATCCTCCTGCCCCATGCCTGCCATCGGCTCGTCGAGCAGGAGGACCTTCGGGTCGAGTGCCAGCGTCGTTGCGATCTCCAGCACCCGCTTGCGCCCATAGGAGAGGTCGGCGGCCACGGCGTCGCGCTCGCGTTTGAGGCCTACCGTCTCGATCAGTGCGTCGGCTTGCTGGTTCAGCCGATCAAGCGAGGATGCGGGCAGCCAGAACTGCGTCGAAAGCCCATTCGGCCGCTGCAGCGCGACACGCACGTTGTCGAGAACCGAAAGATGCGGAAAGACCGCCGAGATCTGGAAAGATCGCACCAGTCCCATGCGGGCAACCTTGTCCGGCGGGGTCTTGGTGATATCAGAGCCGAGCAGGGTGATCGAACCCGCCGTCGGCTGCAGGAATTTGGTCAGCAGGTTGAAGACCGTCGTCTTGCCTGCGCCGTTCGGGCCGATCAGGGCATGGACGCGGGCATGGTGGATATCGAGATCGACATTTCTCACCGCCGAAAAGGCACCGAAACTCTTGGAGAGACCGCGGGCGGATAAGACCACCCGCGGCTCCTCGTGCAGTGCTGATGAGGCGACTGCCATTATTTCACCAGCTCGCATCCGGCCTTGGCCGGGTCGAGATAGGCGTCCTTGCCGGGGATCGTGGCAAGTACGTTGTAATAGTCCCACGGCTCTTTGCTTTCGTCCGGCTTCTTGACCTGCAGGAGATACATGTCGTGGATCATGCGGCCGTTTGCCGCCACCGTGCCACCTCGCCCGAAGAAATCGTCGACGGGGATTTCGCGCATTGCCTTCGCCACCGCGTCGGCATCATCCGAACCGGCCTTCTCGACCGCCTTGAGATAATGAGTGACCGCGGAATAGGTACCCGCATGAACCATGTTCGGCATCTTGTTGGTGCGGGCGAAGAACTTCTTGCCGAACTCGCGGCTCTGGTCGTCGAGGTTCCAGTAATAGCCTTCGGTCAGCGTCAGGCCCTGGGCCGCCTCCAGGCCAAGACCATGCACTTCGGCGAGCGTGAACAGCAGCGCGGCAAGGCTCTGGCCGCCCTGCACGATGCCGAATTCGGCTGCCTGCTTGATCGCGTTCGCGGTGTCGAGGCCTGCATTGGCAAGGCCGATCACCTTGGCGCCGGAAGACTGGGCTTGCAACAGGAAGGACGAGAAGTCCTGCGTCGATAGCGGATGGCGGACCGAGCCCAGCACCTGCCCTCCATTCGCCTTCACATAGTCGCCGGTCTGCTGTTCCAGCGAATAGCCGAAGGCATAGTCCGCAGTCAGGAAGTACCAGCTGTCGCCGCCCTGCTTGACCATGGCGCCGCCAGTGCCGACGGCCAGCGCATGGGTGTCGTAGGCCCAGTGGAAGCCATAGGGCGTGCAGGCTTTGCCGGTCAGGTCGACGGTCGCAGCGCCGGTATTGATGGTTATCTTCTTCTTGTCCTTGGAAAGAGCCTGCACGGCGAGACCGACCGACGAGGTGGTCAGGTCCATGATCGCATCGACCTGCTGCGTGTCATACCATTGGCGGGCGATGTTGGAGGCGACGTCCGGTTTGTTCTGGTGGTCGGCATCGACGATTTCGACCGGCACTCCGAGCACCTTGCCACCGTAGTCCTCGACCGCCATCTTGGCGGCCTCGACCGACGACTTCCCGCCAAAATCGGCATAGACGCCCGACTGGTCGTTCAGGACGCCGATTTTCACCTTGCCGTCGGATGCGCTTTGAGCAAATGCAGTGCCACTCGCCAGCACCAGGGCCAGCGACGTCAGAAACGTCTTTCGCATAAGTTCTCCTCCCAGAGATTGCAGGCTGCGAATCTGTTCAAAATCGGCGGGTCGCCCTCCTCAAAGCAGCCCTTCCATGCGGCATGGTTCAGTAAAACGGCCGTTGACGCAAGCAGTGTCGCATTATTAATTGCGGACAGCATCTGTTCATTTCTGAACAGATCGGTGGAGGATCTGACGGGTGAGCGAATGACCGGCAATTCCAGTTTCGGCCATCCCGGCTTTACCTGGGATGATCTCCAGTATTTCCTGGCAGTGGCACGAACAGGCCAGCTTTCGGTGGCCGCCCGGCATCTGCGCACCAGTCATGCAACGGTCTCCCGCCGCATCGATCGCCTGGAATTCACCCTCAAGGTCAAGTTGTTCGAGCGCAACCCGCGCGGTTACGTGCTGACCGGCGTCGGCCAGCGGTTCATCGATGCGGCGGAACGCATGGAGGCGGAAGCCGACCGGCTGCAGATGGATATCGCATCCGGCAGCGCTGCCCATCAGGGTGTCGTGCGGCTGAGCGCCCCGGAAGGCATCGCAAACTATTTTCTCGCCCATCAGATCGGGGATTTCACCGCCCAGCACCCCAATCTCGCACTCGAACTGGTAACGATCCAGCAGATCATGTCGCTCTCCCGCAAGGAGGCGGACATCGCGATTTCACTGGACCCGCCGAAGGGGGGACCCTACGAGATCGAGAAGATCACCGATTATCGCCTCAGCATCTACGGCGCAAAATCCTATCTCGCCGAGCGGCCGGAGATCAGAAGGCGGGAGGACCTGCTTCTGCATCCCTTCATCGGCTATATCCAGGACATGATCTTCGCGCCGGGGCTGGACTATCTCGGCGACGTGCATCCCGGCATCAAGCCACGCTTCCAGAGTTCCAGCATCTCGGCACAGATGACGGCGACGCTGCAGCGCCAGGGCTTATGCATCCTTCCGCATTTCATCGCCTGCCGTCAGCCGGAGCTGCAGATCGTGCTGCCTGATGACGTGCAGCTTACTCGGCACTATTACCTGGTCCGGCACCGGGACATGAGCCGGGTGCCGCGGGTTCGCGCCGTGGCGGACTACCTGACCACCGTCGTCCAGGAAAACAGGAGCGCCTTCCTCGGCGGCTGATCTAGAAGAAGCTGGCCTGGAATGGCCTGACGGCCGCTCCCATGGCGGCAGCATCGCTGGAAATTTCCGAGATGATCATCTTCGGGTGGGCACGCACGATGCCATATCGCGGCCTGTCGTAGATGCGCGTTTGCTCGATGAGCATCTCGGCGAGATCCTGCGGAACCTGGCCACCGAAGACGATTGCCTGCGGGTCGGTCACCGCCCTTATGGCGTTGACCAGGCGGTTATAGGCAGGAGTAACCTCCTCCACCCATTCGGCGACACCCGGCCAGTCAGGATTGAAATGCTGGCGCATGTAATGGATCGACGGAACGTTGATGCCGTTCTCGTTGAGCCTCGCGATCAGATATTGCAGCGCCGGCCGGCGCTTGGATTCCTCGGTATCGAAAATTCCCGAAAACTCGCCGGCGTTGCCATTGCCGCTCTGCAAAAGCTCACCGTCGATGATAACGCCGCCGCCGAAGCCGTAATTGAAGCTCAGATAGGCAAAGTTGCGGATGAAGCGCCCGACGCCGAACATGGATTCGGCGACTGCTCCCGCTTTCCCGCCATTGATCACCCAGGCGGGCCGGCTGAAAAGTTCGGCCACGATCGGGCCGAGCCTGATCAGTGACCATTCATGCAGAGGCAGCGGCCCGTTATAGCGGGTGTCTCCCATATGGAAGCCGGCGAAGGCGAATCCGACGCCGAAGAAATCCTCATCGGCAAGCTTGTTCTGCCTTTGCAGGTCCAGCAACTGCTGCTTCACCATCTGCAGCGACTGGGCCATGCTCTGTTCGCGCAATGCCACCGTGCTTTCGCCCAGGATCTTTCCGCCGAGGTCCATGAGGCAGATGCCGATAATGTCGGTATTGACGGAAATCCCGCAGGCATAGGCATGGCTGCCGTTCAGCCGCAGCATCGGGCTCGGCTGGCCGCGGCCAAGCCCAGGCTTGGCATTCCCAAGCGAAATGATGCCGCGTTCCGCCAGCGTGTCGAGGATGCGATGCACCGATTGTTGGGTGAGCTCCGTGTGACCGGTGATCTCCGAACGGGAAATGCCGGGATTGCGCCAGATCAGCTGCAGCAGCTTTCGTTCGTTTGAGGAGACGACGCCGGTCTCGCCGGGCCTCAGGAAGCGTTCCGGGATCAAAGCCTCGGGAACATAGAAATCGGACACGGCCTCAGAACCTTACTTTCAGAGTGTATCTGGCATCGACTGAATGCCCCGCTCACATGCTGATTATCCGCGAAACGCATGTGCATCAAGGGGTTTGCAGCGTCATTGAATTGTTACACATAAAGTGTAATAATAAGCGTGATGGGACGAGGGGATGCTCGGCCCAATGCAAATCTATCGAGGGCAGCATGAAGAATCTTACCCTGGCGGCTGTTGCCGCGCTGGCGTTTGGCGCAGGCAGCGCACAGGCTACGGATATCGAATTCTGGTACGGCAATACCGGCCCGGTAGAAACCGCGATCAAGGCGCAGTGCGATGCCTTCAATGCTGCCCAGAGCGCGCATCATATCAACTGCGTCGGCCAGGGCAGCTACGAGGTCTCGATGCAGAAGGCGATTGCCGCCTATCGCGCCAAGAACCATCCCGTCCTCATCCAGTTCTTCGATGCCGGCACGCTCGACCTGATGTTGTCGGATGCCGTCGAGCCGGTCCAGGACCTGATGCCGGATGTGAAGTGGGACAGCTACATCGCCGGTGCCCGTGCCTATTACGAAACCTCAAAGGGCAAGCTCTTCGCCCAGCCTTACAATTCCTCGACTCTGCTGTTCTATACGAACAAGACCGAGCTCGAGAAAGCCGGCATCATGCAGACGCCGACCACCTGGGAAGAGGTGATCGATGCCGCGCGCACGCTCAAGGCCGCTGGGCATGCCTGCCCCTTCGTCACGGATGGTGACACCTGGCGTATTCTCGAACAGTTCTCGGCGCGTCACGGCCTGCCGATTGCCACGAAGCATAACGGCTATGACGGTCTCGACGCCGAATATGTGATCAACACCACCTTCGCCGCCAAGCATCTCGCCAATCTCGTCGAATGGCGCAACGAAGGCCTCGTCCGCCTCGCCGCCGATACCAAGGCCGGCAATTACACCGCCGCTTTCAACGCCGGCGAATGCGCGATGATGGAACAGTCTTCCGGCTCCTACGCCGCGGCCGCCAAGGCCTTTGACGGCAAGTATGAGCTGACCGTCACCATGGCGCCGATGTACAAGGGTTACGAGCGCCACAACACCTTCGTCGGCGGTGCCTCCATCTATGTCATGAAGGGTCACGACAAGGCCGAGATCGAAGCCGCCAAGGCCTTCCTCGACTTCCTGCGCAAGCCGGAACAGCAGATGTTCTTCACGGCGAACACCGGTTACGTGCCGGTCACGACCGACGTACTGGATGCGATTGCTGAAAGCGACGAGGCGGATTCGCCGAAATATGCCACCGCCAAAGTCGGCGTCGAATCGATGAACCAGCCTGCCACGCCGGATACGCGCGGCATTCGCCTCGGCTTCTACGTGCAGTTCCGCGAAGTCTTCATGGAAGAAACCCAGAAGGCTTTCGCCGGCCAGCAGACCATGCAGGTGGCACTCGACAACACCAAGAAGCGCGGCGATCAGCTGCTGCGCCGCTTCGAGCAGACCTACAAGGGCAAGCAGCTTCCCTGATCCTGCATCTCCGATACGCGGCATGGGGCGGTTTGCCGCCCCATGCCTTCATATTGTGGGGCCTTCATTCTGTCCGGGCCTTCATCGTTTTGGGCCTCTATTCGCTTGGACTGCCTGATGTCGTCGGAATCCTCAATGTTCAGCCACCGCTGGCTGCCGCTCCTGCTGGTGGCGCCGTTGATGCTGCTGGTCGTTCTGTTCTTCTACATACCGGTCTTTCAGGCCTTCTACTGGTCGTTCTTCCTGGAACAGCCTTTCGGCGGTGGATCACAATTCGTCGGGCTGGAGAATTTCAAGCGCGTCCTCTCCGATCCTGAATTCTGGATGGCAGGCTGGCGCACCATCGTCTTCATGCTGACCGCCTCGCTGCTCGCGGTTGTCGTGCCGCTGATGCTGGCGATCGCCGCCGACCGCAGGATCGCGCTGTCCTTTCCGGCCCGCAACATCCTCGTCTGGCCCAAGGGCGTTGCTGGCGCCTCGATCGGCGTCGTCTTCGCCTTCCTGTTCAATCCCTTCGTCGGCCTCATGGCGCCGTTCAACACGCTGTTTCCCGGCGCGTGGAACCCCGGCATCGACGGAACCGATGCCTTCATCACGCTGGTCGCAGCCCATGTCTGGAGCGGCATCCCGTTCAATTTCGTCATTCTTCTGGCCGGCCTGCGGTCCATCCCGCATACCCTGACCCAGGCCGCCGCGATCGACGGGGCAGGGCCGTGGCGGCGAATCTTCGACGTACAATTGCCGCTCATCATGCCGCAGCTCTTCCTGACCTTCGTCCTGGAATTCACCGAGAGCATCACCTCGGTCTTCGCGCTGATCGATACAATCACCAAGGGCGGCCCCGGCGGATCGACGACGCTGCTCGTCTACAAGATCTATGTCGACGGCTTTTCCGGTTTCGACCTCTCCGGCGCCTCCACCCAGACGGCCATCCTGATGGTCTTCGTCCTCCTTCTCGCAGCCTGCCAGTTCTTCTACCTCGGCCGGCGCATCAATTACGAGCGCTGAGCCATGGTCGAGAAAGCTCGTTCCATCAACATCACCGCGACGCTGCTGCTCATCATCGGCATCGTTTATATCGTCGGGCCTCTCTACCTGACGCTGTCCACCGCCTCGCAGTCCTACGAATACATGCTGCGCAACGGTCTTGCCTGGATCCCGGGTGGTGAACTGTTCGCCAACATGAGCAAGGTCATCCACGAAACGCGCATCCCGATCCAGATGCTGAACAGCATGACAGTGGCCTTCTCCAACGCGCTCGCCACCTGTGCGCTGTCCTTCCTGTCGGCTTATGCGATCGTCTATTTCCGCATCCGCTGGGCCGGTATTGTCTTCGCGCTTATCCTGGCGACGATCATGCTGCCGCTCGATATCCGTGTGATCACCACCTATCAGGTCGCCTCCAACATTTTCTCGCCGCTTAATGCGGTGCTGGATTTCACCGGCCTCAACAGCCTGATCGCAGACATCTTCGGCACGCCTGTCCATCTCGAACTCAGCGTGCTCGATACTCGCTTCGGTCTCGTCGCGCCGCTCGTGGCCCATGGTACGGGCACGTTCCTGTTCCGGCAGTTTTTCCTGACCCTGCCCAAGGACCTGTTCAAGGCGGCGCGGATGGATGGTGCTGGGCCCATCCGTTTTCTCATTGATATCCTGCTGCCGCTTTCACGCACGAGCGTCGCCTCACTCTTTGTGCTCACCTTCCTGAGCGGCTGGACGCAATATCTCTGGCCACTGGTCGGCGCCTCGACGCCCGACATGCAGACCGCTGTGGTCGGCCTTGCCCGCCTGGTGCCGGATGCCGACGGTCAGGTTCCCGATTTCCCGATGATCATGGCCGGCGCCGTGCTCGTCTCCCTCGTTCCCCTGGCCATGATCGCGCTGCTGCAGCGCTATCTCGTCCAGGGCCTCGTTCTCTCGGAGAAATAACCATGGTCGCCATCGGTACCACCATTCGCGACGCTTCAGCCGATATCGAACTGATCGGCGTTACCAAGACCTATGATGCGAAGAACGTCGTCATCCCGCCGCTCAGTGTTGCGCTTCGCCCCGGCGAATTCACGGTCATCCTGGGGCCGTCCGGTTGCGGCAAGTCCACCCTTCTGCAGATGATCGCCGGCCTCGAACGGGTGAGCGGAGGCAAGATCCTCATTTGCGACCGCGAGGTGCAGGACCTGGAGCCGAAGCACCGCGGCTGCGCCATGGTGTTCCAGAACTACGCGCTTTATCCGCACATGACGGTGGCCGAGAACATGGCCTACAGCCTCAAGGTCGCCGGCATCCCAAAGGCCGAGCGCAATGAACGCGTCGCGGGAGTGGCGAAAATGCTCGGCCTGTCAGATCTTCTGGCCCGCAAGCCGGCACAGCTGTCCGGCGGACAGCGCCAGCGGGTCGCGATCGGCCGCGCAATCATCCGCGAGCCGGGTGTGCTGCTCTTCGACGAACCGCTGTCCAATCTCGATGCACAGCTACGCCACGACATGCGCGTCGAGCTTGCCGACCTGCACCGCCGCATCGGCGCGACCAGCGTCTTCGTCACCCACGATCAAGTGGAGGCGATGACGCTCGCCGACCGCATCCTCATCCTGAACAAGGGTCGCGTCGAGCAGTTCGACACGCCGAAGGCGATCTATCACCATCCCGCCTCCGTTTTCGTTGCCAAGTTCATCGGCGCGCCGCCGATGAACATTCTTCAGGTCACGGGCGACGGTTCCGTCTTGCGGCTTCCTGACGGTCAGGCCGTGGCGAACTATTCCGGCAAGGGTAGCTTTCAGCTGGGAATCCGCCCGGAAGACATCTCGGTCAATGCCGGTGGCTCCATCAAGGCCCGGATCCGCTACCGCGAAGACCTCGGTTCCCACGAAATCCTCGAGACCGAGATCGGCTGCCAGCAATTGCGCATCGCGACACCCTTCGGAGTCGAGATAGACACCACGTCGGTGCTGTCCCTGACCTTCCCGCGAGGTCGCCTGCACCTCTTCGACGGCGAGACGGGCCGCGCCATTCCCGAAGCATTCGGCACTGCGGCCACCACCCAGTCCATGAAGGAATATCAGTGAGCTACAGAGACTTTATCGCCGATCCCGCCCGGGACTGCGCGGTTGTCGCCCATCGAGGTATCTGGCGGGAAGCGCCGGAAAACAGCCTTCTCGCCATCCAGCGGGCCATCGACGCCGGTTATGATGTGGTTGAGATCGATGTGCGCCGCAGCGCCGACGGCGGGCTGGTCCTCCTGCATGACGATAGCCTGCAGCGCATGGCGGGTGTCGAGGCGGCGCCGGAAAATCTGTCTTCGCGGGAACTTTCAGCTCTATACCTGCGCAATCGCGACGGCGGCACCGACAATGCCTTCACCAACGAAAGGCTGCCGCGCCTGGTGGAGGTCTTCGAGCTGACGAGAGGACGCATATTCCTGCATCTCGACGTCAAGGACCGGGGCATCATTCCGGATGTCATCGCCTGCGCGAAACTGATGGGCGTCGAAGACCAGGTGGATTTCTGGGCCGCGCTAAAGACGACGGAGGATTTCGCCTGGATCCGCAAGACCATCGCACCCCATGACGTGCTCTTCATGGCCAAGACCCGGCTCAACGTGCCGGATGCCGCAACCCAGCTCGCGCTTCTGAGAGACCTCTCTCCGTCAGTCTGCGAGATCTACTTCGACCACCTGGAACAGCTTTCCACCCTCGACGGCCCGTTGCGCGACAGCGGCATGGCGCTCTGGGTCAATACGCTCGATTCCGTCGCCTGCGCCGGTTTCACCGATACCGCCGCACTGCTTGATCCCGATGCCGTCTGGGGTCGCCTGATCGATGCCGGCATCTCGGTCATCCAGACCGATGAGGCGGCGGCCCTCAAATCCTACCTCGCGGCCCGCCGCAGCTGACATATCCCAAGGAAAACAAAATGACCCACTACACGGACTTTATCGCCGATCCGAATCGCGACCCCGCCATCGTTGCCCATCGCGGCGCCTGGCATGGTGCTCCGGAAAACAGCCTGGCCGCGATCGAGCGTGCCATTGCCGTCGGCGCCGATATCGTCGAACTCGACATCCGCAAGAGCGCCGATGGCGAGCTATTCATCATGCATGATGACACGCTCAAGCGCATGGCTGGTATCGACCGCGACGCCGAGACCTTCACCATTGCCGAGCTGCAGGCGATTGCGTTACGCGAAGACGATGGCGGCGAACATCGCACGACGACCGACCAGCGCATCCCGACCCTCAAGCAGGCGCTTGAGGTTCTCCGCGGCCGTATCTTTGCCGATCTCGACCTGAAGGATCGCGGCCTGTTTTCCGAGGTCGCCGCCTGCGCCCGAGAAATGAACGCCGCCTCCTATGTCGACCTGAAGACGCGCGTTATGACCCGCGAGGAGCTCGACTGGGTGCGTGCCCAGAACATTGACGGCGTGCCCTTCATGGCGATGGCCACCTTTACCGCAGAATACCTGCCGGATACGATGGCGCTCCTGTCCGAAATCAAGCCCTTCATGTGTGAAATGCGCTTCGACCGCATCGAAACGATCAGCGAAAACAGGCAGATGTTCCACCATTCGGGCATGGCCCTGTGGATGAACACGCTCAACATGGCAGCAAGCGGCACGTGGCTGGACAAGACGGCTCTCGTTGATCCAGACAGCATCTGGGGCCGGCTGATGGATGCCGGCGTCAGCGTCTTCCAGACCGACGAGCCGGAAGCGCTCAAGGCCTATATCGAAGGACGCCGCGCATGAAGACCGTCAGCGACGAACTGCTCAATGCCCTGATGGCGGATATGCGCGAAGCGGCGGAGAATGAGATCCTGCCGCGCTTCCGCTCCGTCACCTCGGATACCATCCGTGCCAAGACCATTGCCGACGATATCGTCACGGATGCCGATATCGCTGCCGAAAGGATGATCAGCGACAAGCTGAACGCGCGCCTGCCGGGCATCACCATCATCGGCGAGGAAGCGGTCTCCGACGATGCCTCCATCCTGGCGCGCCTTGCCGAGGCGGAACTGGCCGCCGTCATCGATCCGGTCGACGGCACCTGGCATTTTGCCCATGGCACGCCGATGTTCGGCAGCATCCTTGCGATCGTTTCCGGCGGCCAGACGATCGCCGGCCTGATCCATTACCCGGTTCTCGGCGATTTCCTGGTTGCGAGACCGGGGCAGGGCGCTTGGCATGTCGCCGCCGACGGCACGCAGACACGGCTTTCCGTAGCGGAACCCACATCCGTCGGTGAGATGCACGGTTTCATTCCACTGCATATGTTCGAGCCGGATCTGCGGGACAAGCTCGCGCCGCGCCTGTTGCGCTTCCTGCGCATCACCACCTGGCGCTGCTCGGCCTGGGAATATCGCATGCTGGCGACCGGCGCGATGAGCTTCTGCCTCAACGAGAGCCTGAAGCCCTGGGATCATGCGGCGGGCGTGCTCATCCATGCCGAAGCGGGCGGCCATGCGGCCACGATGGCGGGCGAAATCTACAGGCCGACTATGACCGAAGGCCACCTGCTGGCGGCACCGGACAAGGCGTCCTGGAAGGCGATCAGGGCGGCTTTGGCGGATTGAGCGTGTGTCTTCGCAGTCATCGGCTCTCCGGTGACTGCATTCCTTCGCATATACGCTCGATGATCTCCTAGTTTCTGACGTCTTGGGCGGATAGCCTGTCGCGTGATTCGTCGCCCCGCAGCGAGGGCGATCAGAGACAGTCGAAGGAGACGAAGATGGCGGAGTTTGGAAGCGGTCTGGTCGAGCTGAAGCCGCAGATCACCGTGATCGGCGTCGGCGGCGGCGGCGGCAACGCGATCAACAACATGATCGAAGAGAACCTGAGGGGCGTTGAATTCGTTGCGGCCAACACGGACGCACAGGTTCTCGCCACATCCAAGGCATCGCGCCGCATCCAGCTCGGCGCTCAGGTGACGGAAGGTCTCGGCGCGGGCTCGCTGCCGGATGTCGGGCGTGCGGCCGCAGAAGAATCGATCGACGAGATCATGGATCATCTGGCAGGCTCGCATATGTGCTTCGTCACCGCCGGCATGGGCGGCGGCACCGGAACTGGCGCAGCGCCGGCGATCGCCCGTGCTGCTCGCGCCGCCGGCATCCTGACGGTCGCGGTCGTCACCAAGCCGTTCACCTTCGAAGGCCAGCGTCGCATGAAGACGGCGGAAGCGGGCATCGAGGAACTGCGTGATGCGGCCGACACCGTCATCGTCATTCCCAACCAGAACCTCTTCCGCATCGCCGATGCCAAGACCAGCTTTGCCGACGCCTTCATGATCGCGGACCGCGTGCTCTTTTCCGGCGTCGGCTGCATTACCGACCTGATCGTCAAGGAAGGCCTGATCAATCTCGATTTCGCCGACGTGAAATCGGTCATGCGCGGCATGGGCCGCGCAATGATGGGCACGGGCGAAGCCTCTGGCGACAACCGCGCGATGGCGGCCGCCGAAGCCGCGATCGCCAATCCGCTGCTCGACGACATCTCGATGAGAGGCGCCAAGGGCGTCCTGATCTCGATTTCGGGCGGCTCCGACATGACGCTCTTCGAGGTCGACGAGGCCGCAAGCCGTATCCGCGACGAGGTGGAGGCAGAAGCCGATATCGTCGTCGGCGCGATCTTCGACCGCAATCTCGACGGCAAGTTCCGCGTTTCGGTCGTGGCGACCGGCCTGGACAAGTAGCGGGCGTCGGCCGGGCTCAGCCGGCGACCGATTTCAGATGCTCCTTGAGGCGCGGGATGTCGGTCGGCGAAACATCCCGCGGATCGGTCAGCGGTATCCACGCATCGATATAGTGCTGAGGCGCGTAGACATGGCCATATCCCACCGGCGAACTGGTGGCGATCGCCATGTCCACGACAAGCTGCAGTGCCGTCACGATCGGGAGCCATGTGAAATCGGGCGATACGTCCGGACCGCGCGCGCCCTTCAGCCATTGCGGTTCGCGGAAAAACGACGACGGGTCGAAAAACACGACGGGGTCGCTGGCATACTGGAGATAGACGATCCGCATCGCTCCCCAGGGAGCAAAGTCGCCGCTTGCGGTGGTGTTCTGGTTCGCGAAGCGGACGACGGATCCGTCCCTGAAACGCGGCAGCCATGCCGGAGAGCCGGCTTCGCGCGATGCAGTTATATAGTTCCACGTCTGGCTTCGAAACGGCGGCCCGCTCCAGAGAGCGCCGTTGAACGGATCGCCGACGATGTCGTAAATATCGGTGGAGAGCTGTGAGTTCAGCGCGCCGAGGCTGAGGCCATGGAGGTAGAGGCGAGGGCGTTTATCGGCGGGCAGTGTCTTCCAGTATTTGTAGACCTCCTGGAACATGGCCTTGGCCGCGTCCTGGCCGCTTTCCGGCTCGATCAGCAGGGAAAGCCAGCTCGTGAGATAGGAATATTGCAGGGCGACGCTCGCGATATCGCCCCTGTGGAGATATTCCAGCGTATCGATGGCGGCAGGATCGACCCAGCCGGTTCCGGTAGGAGCGATCACCACCAGCAGCGATCGCTCGAACCCTCCCTGCCGCTGCAGCTCCTTTAGCGCCAGCTTTGCACGATCCTCGACCGTCTCTGCATTGTTCAGCCCGACATAGACGCGGATCGGATCGAGCGCCGGCGTTTTCCAGAAGTCGCCGATCGCCTGGGAGCGTGGTCCGCTGGAGACGAATGACCGCCCCTGCCTACCGAGATCGTCCCAGGCGACGAGCGATTGATCCCCGCCGGTGACGTCGACGCCCGCGGGAGGCTTCTCGTCCGGCACGATCATTTCGTCGGCCTTCTGGAACGATGCATCCGCTGCGTTCAGGCCCCATCGCAGCAATAGGCCTTGCCCGATGGACCAGAACAGGACGATCGCCAGCGCAAACGCGATCACGTTGGACACCCTGCGTGGCATGACCGCGTCCAGCCAGTCGGAGAGCCGGTTGGCGGCAAGGCGGAACAGCCGGCCGATGGCAAACAGCAGAGCGAACGTAGCGGCTGCGATGGCGGCCAGACGCGCCGGATCCGCGCTGTCGAGCCGTTCCATCCCCCACAGTGAGCGAATGGAATTCTGCCATCCGACGGCATGCCAGAGAAAGATGGCGGCTATGATGAGTGCCGCCAGAAGGGTGAAGGCGCGTAGCGGCAAGGCATGTCTCGAGAGCCAAGGCAGCTCGAGATAGCGCCATAACCAGCTGAGGAACACGCCGATTGTATATCCCACCGCGGCACAGATGCCCGATAGCAGCCCCTGGACAATGTAGGAGCGCGGCATGAGGCTCGGCGTGAGCGACCCAGCGAAGAAGAAGAGCGCGAGCAATGTGCCCGTGGCACATAAGGATCCCATAAGCCGCAATATCAATCCAGATCCTCGCTACTAGCAGCCTCGCATCGAACCCGGCCGGACCGGCAGGGTATCGTCCCGATGGCCAAGATAGGGTGCCGTGCCTCAGGGTCCATGACTTGCCGCATGCAGGGGGCCTCGAGCCCGCGCGACAATTGTAACGGATGCCACCTGCCCGGAAACAAACCTGTCATCGGTACCGAAGAGCTTCCCGCCACGATCGAATTGCCGCGGAGAGACATTATGGACAAGGTGAAGGTAGAAAACTGGAACGTGCTCGGCACGTTCGTGCGCATCGTCTGGGATGCGGGATCGACCCAGGGAAGCGATCTCTTCGATGTCACCGTGCCACCCGGCGGCGGGACTCCACGCCATGTTCATTCGGTCGAGACCGAGTCTTTCTATGTCATCGATGGCGTCGTCACCTTCAATCTGGGGGATGAGACGATCCACGCGCATCCGGGGACCTTCGTGATCGGCGTCCCCGGCGTGCCGCATGCCTTTCGCAACGAGACGTCGAAGCGTGCGCGAATGATCTGTACATCGGTGCCGGGTGGACGGCATGCGCAGTTTTTGCGCGAGGTCGGCGAGCCGCTGTCGGATACGGCAACCGAAGCCAAGCCGGTCGAATTCACCGAGGAACTGATGCAGCGGGTGGTGGCCGCATCCGAGAGAATGGGCATCCAGCTATTGGGTTAGCTCATGTTTCGCAGTGGTGGCATTGCGGTGCTGCGCGCGACTTTTACCACCGTCCGATCCATCAGCATGAAAACAGGCAGGGGGAAAATCTTGAAAAGAGGATATGTATGGGCTGTCATTTCAGCCCCGGTGTCGGTCGTCTTGGTCGCCTTCATCGCATGGATGATGTTTGGCTCCACCATCTTCAACCTGGAAGCCAACGCGCTCTGGCGGATCGAGCAGGCCTGCCTTGCAAGCCCGGCCGGAACGACTGATCCTCCCTGCATCCTGGCCGATCCGTTCGAAGGCTATGTTCTGATCAAGGACCGCAAGGGCAGCAGCCACTACCTCCTGCTGCCGACCAGACGCATTTCCGGCGTCGAGAACGAAGAACTTCTCTCCGGCACGCTTCCCAACTATTTCGAGCTTGCCTGGTCCGCCAGAAAGGTCTTGTCCATCGGCCGCCAGGCACCGTTGCCCGACCAGGATGTGCTCCTGGCGATAAATTCCAAATTCGGCAGATCGCAGGGGCAGCTCCACATCCACATTGCTTGCGTCAAGCCGGAAGTCGGCCAGCTTCTTGCACGGTTCGACGGCAACATTCCCGAATTCTGGTCCCAGTTCCCGGTGGATCTGGAAGGACATGACTATTTCGTCCGGCGCATAAGCCTCACCCAGTTCGAGGAGGTCGGAGCCTTTCGTGTCGTTGCGCTGGGAATGCCGCGCGCTGCCATGGCGATGGACCGCGTGTCTATCGCCATGGCAGCGGCGAAAAACGGCGAGGTCATCCTGCTGGCCACCGAGCGGGACCTGTTCGATTTCAATCTCGCCTCAGCAGAAGAGCTACAGGATCATGACTGTTCGGGGAGGTAAGAGCGGTTCAATAGCGATACGCGGCGGTTCGCGGGTCTTTCGGCCCTTGATGCTGCAGGGGCTCGGGCCGCAGATCTGCAGAAATGCACGCCTTGCGTGTTTTGAGCGGAATGTACAAGCGAACTACTCCTGATCCGCTAACCTCTCCCCATCAGCGCACCATCGAACTGGTCTGCCAGGATCGCATCGCTTTTGACAGCTTTGCGGCGCGAGGACTTGTGACGCTGCAACGTTTCAATCACCAGGGAGATTTGCAAATGTCCGTTCAGTCTGAAGGAGTTCTTCGTCGCAATTTCTGCCTCTGCTGCGTCGGTGTCATGACGCTGGCGGCCAGTGGCGTGTCCCTTTCTCCACGTCAGGTTTTTGCCAAGGCCAAGGGTATTGTCGACAACATGCGGGATGCAGCTGCAGAGGCGGAGATCGTAACGCACAAGCTGCGCGGCGGCCTCGCCGTGCTCGAAGGCTCCGGCGGCAACATCCTCGTCTCTTCCGGCGCGGACGGAACCCTGCTGGTCGATGCCGGCATCACCGCCTCCCAGCCGCATATCAGGCAATCCCTTGCCGATCTGGGCGCCGGGCCGATCCGCCAGCTCATCAATACCCATTGGCATTTCGATCACGCGGACGGCAACGAATGGATTGCAAGCGACGGCGCGCGCATCATTGCCCAGGAGAAAACCCTGGTGCACCTGAAGGCAGCCCAACGCGTCGAAGACTGGGATTTCGATTTTCCGCCGGCACCGCCCAAGGCACTGCCGTCCGAGACATTCGCCAGCAGCCATGAGATCTCGGCCAACGGTGACACCCTCAAGCTGGATTATTACGCTGGTGGCGCCCATACCGACAGCGATATCCTCGTCCTGTTCGAGAGAAGCAACGTGCTGCATGTCGGCGATACCTACTGGAATGGCATCTATCCGTTCATCGACTATTCGACCGGCGGCAGCATCGACGGGACGATCAGTGCGTTGGAGAAGAATCTCGGCCTGGCGGAGCGCGACACGATCATCATTCCCGGTCATGGCGCGCCGGTCAGCAACGTGGTCGAGATGCAGGCCTTTCATGACATGCTCGTCGCAATTCGCGACAATGTTGCCAGTCTAAAGGCCAAAGGGCTGAGCCTGGCCGAGACCCAGGCCCAGAAGCCAACAAAGGTCTTCGACGAGAAATGGGGCCAGTTCGTCATCGGCCCCGACTTCTTCACCAAGCTCGTCTATGAGGGTGTCTGACGTCTATCGGCTCCACTGACTGAAATATGCCCGCCGGAAGGCGCCGCCGGGGCGATGGGAGAGGCGGGGGCTTTGCTGCTGGAACGATGAGGCGGCGCCCATGCCATCCTGTCAAAACTCGAGACAACCGGATCATTTGTCAGGCCGATCGTGCAAGCGATCGGCCACTCCGCCGGATATGCAGGGCGGCGGGCACGGCCGCATCCTGCCGTGGAGCAGCGTAGATCCGAGGAACAGGCCATGGTTTCAGATAGCAGTTCTCAACCCGTCCCCGCCGGTATACAGCTGCCGGTCGTTCCGGTCGCAGCCTTCGGCATGGTGCTGGGTGTCGTTGGCCTTGCAGGCAGCTGGCGGGCCGCAACGGCCTATTGGGGCGTCTCCGCCCTGGTCGGTGAAATCATCGGAATGATTGGCGCTGCCATATGGCTGGCTCTCATCGTCTGTTATGCCCTGAAGTGGATGGCTTTCCGGCAGGATGCGCTCCAAGAACTGGAACATCCGGTCCAGTGCTGCTTCGTCGGCCTCGTCGGCGTTGCGACCATGTTGGTGGCCAATGTGGCGCTGCCTTTCTCCCATATGCTGGCCGAGGCCCTCTTCTGGCTGGGCTTTCTCTGGACGGCACTCTTCGCGCTCTGGCGCACCGGCGCCCTGTGGCGCGGCGAGCGTGATCCATCGACCACCACCGCGGTCCTCTACCTGCCGACAGTCGCCGGCTCTTTTGTCACCGGCATCGTGGGAAGCGCGCTGGGTTACGAGGGGCTTGGCCAGCTCGTCTTCGGCGCCGGCTTTTTCTCGTGGCTCGCCATCGAATCAGTGCTGCTCAACCGCTTGCTGACGGCAGGCGAGATGGTTGAGCCGATCCGGCCGACGATGGGCATCCAGCTCGCACCGCCAACCGTCGGCACTGTCGCCTATCTGAGTGCCACCACCGGCCTGCCGGACATGCTGGCCCACGCCATGCTGGGTTATGGCCTCCTGCAGGCGCTGCTGATGATCCGCATCCTGCCCTGGCTGCTGAAACAGCCCTTCACGGCAGCCTACTGGGCATTTTCCTTCGGACTGACCGCTCTTGCCACCGCCGTTGTACGAATGTCCGAGCGCGGCGATGTCGGACCCGTTCCCGCGCTCGCCATGCCGATTTTTCTGGTCGTCAACGCACTGATCGGGCTTCTTGCCGCCCTGACGCTCGGCCTCCTGCTGCGCGGCAGGCTCTTCCCGCTTCGCCCGGTCTCGGGCTGAGAAAGGAGGCGCGCGGCAGGATCGTCTTGCATATGGTCTTCTGCTGGCGAGCAGCCGACTGAAGATTTCACAATTGGTTTGGGAAAATGGCGGACAAGGTGGGATTCGAACCCACGGTACGCTTTCACGCACACACGCGTTCCAGGCGTGCGCCTTAAACCACTCGGCCACCTGTCCTTTAGGATGTTTTGCGCCGTCTTCGAGGCAAAACGTTGGAACGGCCGCGATATATACCGATCATTGCTGAAGGATCAACCCGATTCTGAAGGATTTTTGACATCTCCCACGGAATGCGTCCTTCGCGTTGCAAAGCCGGGGTGTGAAAGCTATCCTGCTGTCAAAGAAGTCTGTTGCAAGGAAGGAAGATCTGCGCGGTGAGCGGTTTGCGGGCAGTTTTCCACTTTCTCAGCCTGGTGGCTCTGGCGGCGGCTATCCTCGTCGGCACGATCGATTCGATCCAGTCGGTCTCGACATCGGAGATCGTACTTACCAGCCTCGGCAATGCCTGGCTCAATCTCGATGCCGAAAGCCTGACACTGGCAGAATTCGCCGCGAATGACTATATCAGCGCCGATATATGGCGACCCTTCGTGGCACCGGTCCTGGCTCAGCCAGCCGTTGCCGTGTTTCTGTTGCTGGCACTCGTTTTCTGGATCATCGGCTACAAGAGAGCATCCTTTGCCGGACGCTTCTCGGCCTGATCCGTCAGTCGACGTGATCCGGCAGCGGCGAGGGCGAACCCGCCGGATTTGGAGGCAAGACAATGAACCTGATCGACATCTTCTCCAAGAAGACGGCAATGCCGTCCGCTGAAACCGCATTGCCGGGACGTCCCGAGCCGATCCCGACGTCGGACATCCATTTCGTCAACGGACGGCCGCTGATGGAGCCTTATCCGGAAGGCCTCGAAGTCGCCTATTTCGGCATGGGCTGCTTCTGGGGTGCCGAACGCCTGTTCTGGAAGATCCCGGGCGTTTATGTGACGGCGGTCGGTTACGCCGGCGGCATCACGCCCAACCCGACCTATCACGAGACGACGACGGGCCAGACCGGCCATGCCGAGATCGTCAAGGTCGTCTTCGACCCGTCGGTCGTTTCCTACCGGCAGTTGTTGAAGGTCTTTTTCGAGGAGCATGATCCGACCCAGGGCATGCGCCAGGGCAACGATATCGGAACGACCTACCGCTCGGCCATCTATACGACGAGCGATGCCCAGGCACGGGAAGCTCGCGACGCGCTTAATGCCTTCCAGGACGCGCTGACAAAGGCCGGCCGCGATACGGTCATCACGACGGAACTCGCCCCGGTGCCGGACTTCTATTATGCCGAGGACTACCACCAGCAATATCTCGCCAAGAACCCCGGCGGCTATTGTGGCCTGAAAGGTACCGGCGTCTCCTGCCCGGTGGGCTAAAGCCACCCGGGAACCATTGTGAGCAAAAGTATAACGCCGCGGATTTATGCAGGGTCCGCGACGAATTCGTGCAGACTGCCAAAGGGATAGGCTATTTTACCAGTTGAAAAAAATCTGGTGAATTTTTCAGCGGCACATGCAAGAGTATATGCAGCCAAGCCTTCTAAAGAGGGGGGCAGGTGACCGCGTGGCGTCCTTTGGGTGAATCCGCGGGAGGACCTAAACACTAAAAAACAGGGCTGCATGATGAAGAATACCCTTTTGAGCCTTCTTGCCGTGGCTGCCATTTCCACGACCGCGCTGGCGGCCGAGATCAAGCCGGCGCTGGTCTATGGCACCGGCGGCAAGTTCGACAAATCCTTCAACGAAGCGGCCGCTACAGGCGCCGAGGCCTACAAGAAGGAAACTGGCACCGAATATCGCGATTTCGAGCCGACCAGCGACACGCAGGGCGAGCAGGCGATCCGCAACTTCGCAAGCCGTGGCTACAACCCGGTTGTCGCAGTGTCCTTCGCATGGACGTCTGCGATGGAAAAGGTCGCAGCCGAATTCCCGGACACCAAGTTCGTCATCGTCGATTCCGTCGTTGACCTGCCGAATGTCCGCTCGGTCGTCTACAAGGAGGAGGAAGGTTCCTACCTCACCGGCATCCTGGCCGGCATGGCGTCGAAGACCGGCAAGGTCGGCTTCGTCGGCGGCATGGACATTCCGCTGATCCGCAAGTTCGCCTGCGGCTATGCGCAGGGCGTCAAGGCGGTCAAGTCTGACGCGCAGGTCTTCCAGAACATGGTCGGCACGACAGGTGCGGCCTGGAACGACCCGGTTCGCGGCGGCGAGCTTGCCAAGAACCAGATCGACCAGGGCGCGGATGTCGTCTATGCGGCAGCCGGCGCTTCCGGCCTTGGCGTGCTGCAGACCGCAGCTGACAACAAGAAGTTCTCGATCGGCGTCGACTCGAACCAGAACCACCTGCATCCGGGCTCGGTCCTGACCTCGATGGTCAAGCGCGTCGACCTCGCCGTCTACAACGCCTACAAGGACACGGCCGAAGACAAGTTCACCGCCGGCGTCCAGGCAAACGGCATCAAGGAAGACGGCGTTACCGCTGCGATCGACGAAAACAACAAGTCGCTGATCACGCCGGAAATGCAGGCAGCTGTCGATAAGGCCAAGGCTGATATCGTTGCCGGCACCGTCAAGGTGCACGACTACATGTCGGACAACGCCTGCCCGAATTAAGCCTATTATCGAAGGGGCGCGTGGCGGTTTCCGCCACGCGCCCTTTTTGCGTATCAGGCGAAAGGTCCACCATTGAGCCTCCAATCTTCCCATGAGCCCGCGAAAGAGCCGGCCATCGAACTTGTCGGCATCGACAAGAAGTTCGGCGCTGTCCACGCGAACAAGAACATCAACCTCTCCGTTGGCAAGGGTTCGATCCACGGCATCATCGGCGAAAACGGTGCCGGCAAGTCGACGCTGATGTCGATCCTCTACGGCTTCTACCATGCCGACGAGGGCGAGATCCGTATCCAGGGCCAGCCGGTGACGATCAAGGACAGCCAGGCGGCGATCGCGGCCGGCATCGGCATGGTCCACCAGCACTTCATGCTGGTTGAGAATTTCACCGTGCTGGAAAACGTCATGCTCGGCGCCGAAGGCGGCCAGTTGCTGGCGAAGGGTGTTGCCGGTGCCCGCAAGGAATTGAAGCGGTTGGAAAAGGATTACGGGCTTGAGGTCGATCCGGATGCGCTGATCGAGGAACTGCCGGTCGGCAGCCAGCAGCGCGTCGAGATCCTGAAAGCCCTCTATCGCGGTGCCGACATCCTCATTCTCGACGAGCCGACGGGCGTCTTGACGCCGGCCGAGGCCGATCACCTGTTTCGCATTCTCGAAGTCCTGCGCGACCAGGGCAAGACGATCATTCTCGTCACCCACAAGCTGCGCGAGATCATGGCGATCACCGACACGGTATCGGTCATGCGCCGCGGCGAAATGGTGGCGACCCGCAAGACCTCGGAGACGACGGTGGCGGAACTGGCCGAACTCATGGTCGGCCGCCGCGTGCTGCTGCGCGTCGAAAAGGGCGATGCCAATCCCGGCCCGGTTCTCCTGTCGGTGAAGAACCTGACGGTGAAGGACGGCCGCGGCGTCACCATGGTCGACGACGTCTCCTTCGATGTCCGCGCCGGCGAGATCGTCGGCATTGCGGGCGTCGCCGGCAATGGCCAGTCGGAGCTTCTGGAAGCGCTCGCCGGCATCCGCAAGCCCGTCTCCGGCCAGATTCTCGTCGACGGCAAGGTCGTCGAGGCCGCCGATCCGGCGCTGCTGCGCCAACTTGGCCTCGCCCATATCCCGGAAGACCGGCATCACATGGGCCTCGTGCTGAAATTCGAGGAATACGAAAACTCGATTCTCGGTTATCACCATGACCCGCGTTATGGCCGCGGCTCGATGCTGGACCTCGACGCCGTCAGGAAGAGCGCCGAGGAACAGATCGCCAAATACGACATCCGCCCGCCGAATGCGCGGCTGAAGACAGCGAATTTCTCCGGCGGCAACCAGCAGAAGATCGTCGTCGCCCGCGAGATCGAGCGGGATCCGAAGATGCTGCTGATCGGACAGCCGACCCGCGGCGTCGATATCGGCGCCATCGAATTCATCCACCGGCGCATCATCGAGATGCGCGATGCAGGCAAGGCCGTGCTTCTGGTCTCGGTCGAGCTCGACGAGATCCGATCCCTGTCGGATCGCATCCTCGTCATGTTTGCCGGCAAGGTGGTAGGTGAAAAGCCTTCGGATGCCGACGAACAGTCCATCGGCCTGATGATGGCGGGGATCGCGGCATGATGATGCGCGCCCTCGAGAGAGTGTTGGAGTACGCAATGAGTGACGGACACATGGCTGCCGGCCTGACGAGGAGCGTGGCATGAGCACCGCATCCGTTCCCTTGCCCGGCTGGATTTCCTATGGCGTCATCCCGCTCCTGAACCTTGTCCTCGCCTTCTTCTTCTCCGGCCTCGTCGTCTGGGCGATCGGCGAGAACCCGTTCGAGGCGCTGAAATTCCTCATCCAGGGCGCGCTCGGCCGCGGTGACGCGATCGGCTTCACGCTGTTCTATGCTACGAGCTTCATCTTTACCGGCCTCTCCGTCGCGGTCGCCTTCCATGCCGGCCTGTTCAACATCGGCTCGGAAGGCCAGGCCTATGTCGGCGGTCTCGGCGCGGCTCTCGTGGCGCTGTCGCTCGATCATTACGTGCCATGGTACGTGACCATGCCGTTTGCGATCGTCGGCGCTGCCGTCTTCGGTGCGGCCTGGGCCTTCATCCCCGCCTGGCTGCAGGCCAAGCGCGGCAGCCATATCGTCATCACCACCATCATGTTCAACTTCATCGGCGCGGCGCTGATGGTCTATCTGCTCGTGCATGTGCTGATCGTGCCCGGCAAGATGGCGCCGGAAACCCGCACCTTCCTGCCCGGTGGCCAACTGCCGAAACTCGACTGGCTGATGGCGCTGTTCGGCCTGAAGCTCGGCCCGGCACCGTTCAACGTGTCCTTCATCATCGCGCTCGTCATGTGCTACCTCGTCTGGCTGCTGATCTGGCGCACCAAGCTGGGTTACGAGATGCGCACGCTCGGCATCAGCCCGACAGCCGCCGTCTATGCCGGCATCCCTTACGTCCGCACCGTCATCATCGCCATGCTGATCTCCGGCGGCCTTGCCGGCATGATGTCGCTCAACGCCGTCATGGGCGCGTCGGCCCGCCTGCAGGTGGAATTCGTCGCCGGCGCCGGCTTCGTCGGCATTGCCGTGTCGCTGATGGGGCGCAGCCACCCGGTCGGCATCATCTTCGCCGCACTCCTGTTCGGCATCCTTTATCAGGGCGGCGCCGACCTTTCCTTCGAAATGCCGAGCATCACCCGCGACATGATCGTCGTCATCCAGGGCCTGGTCATCTTCTTTGCCGGTGCGCTGGAATACATGCTGCGCCCGGCCATGGTCAGGCTCTACCAGACGGCGAAGGGGAGATAGCCATGGAATATTTCGATACATTCGTCAGCATCCTCGGCTCTGCGATCCGCCTTTCCATCCCGCTGCTGTTCACGGCACTCGCCGGTCTCTTTTCCGAACGCGCCGGCATTTTCGATATCGGGCTGGAAGGCAAGATGCTGGCCTCCGCCTTCGCCGCCGCCTGCGCCGCCTATTGGACCGGCAATGCCTGGGCGGGCTTGGGCGCCGGCATCGTGGTGTCGATCATCTTCTCCATGCTGCACGGCTTTGCCTCGATCACCAATCGCGGCAACCAGATCGTCTCCGGCGTGGCGCTCAATTTCGTTGCGGCGGGTCTCACGATCGTGCTCGGCACCGCCTGGTTCAACCAGGGCGGCCGTACTGGTCAGGTGCCGCCGGAAGGCCGTTTCTCCGGCATCGTCCTGCCGGGCGCCGACATGATGCGCGAGGTTCCGATCATCGGCCCGCTCTATGCCAACGTCATCTCCGGCAACAACATCCTCACCTATATCGCCTTCCTCATGGTGCCGATTTCCTGGTGGGTGCTCTATCGCACCCGCTTCGGCCTTCGCCTGCGCGCCGTCGGTGAAAATCCGGGCGCGGTCGATACGGCCGGCATCTCGGTCACCTGGCTGCGCTACCGTGCGCTGATCGTCACCGGCTTCCTCGCCGGTTTTGCCGGCACGTATCTCGCGATCGCCCAGTCGGCCGCCTTCATCAACAACATGTCGGCCGGCAAGGGTTATATTGCGCTCGCAGCGCTGATCTTCGCCAAGTGGAAGCCGGTGCCGGTCATGTTTGCCTGCCTGCTCTTCGGCTTCCTCGATGCCTTCGCCAATTTCATGCAGGGCAAGTCGCTGCCGCTGATCGGCGAGGTGCCGGTGCAGATCTTCCAGGCGCTGCCCTATATCCTCACCTGCGTCCTGCTTGCGGGCTTCATCGGCGTCGCCCGCCCGCCCAAGGCCGGCGGTGTCGCCTATTCCAAGGAGCGTTGAACCCATGTCTTCTGATCCCAGGTCTCATGAGCTGTTCGAAGCCGCCCGCGAGGCCATGGCCAAGGCCTATGCGCCCTATTCGAAATTCCCCGTCGGCGTCGCGCTGAAGGCCGATGACGGCAAGGTCTATCTTGGCGCCAATATCGAGAACCTTTCCTTCCCCCAGGGCTGGTGCGCCGAACCGACGGCAATCGGCGCCATGGTCATGGGTGGTGGAAAGAAGATCGTCGAGCTGGCGGTGATCGCCGAAAAGCTGCCGCTCTGCACGCCCTGCGGCGGCTGCCGGCAGAAGATCTCCGAATTCGCCTCGGCCGACACCCGCATCTATCTTTGCGACGAGACCGGCGTGGCGAAGACCGTCACCATGGCGGATCTCCTCCCCTACGCCTTCGAGACGGATGTCATCGGATGAGCCCGGTCAGCGATCTGCTCGTCGAACGGCTGGGCGTCCTGGTGCCGCGGGTGGCGATCGTGCTGGGCTCCGGCCTCGGCTCGCTGGTCGACGGCATCACCGATCAGGTCCGCATCTCCTATAGCGAGCTCGACGGCTTCCCTGTCAGCGGCGTCACCGGCCATGCAGGCGAACTGGTAGCAGGCTATCTCGGCGGCCAGCCGGTCATCATGCTCTCCGGCCGCGCGCATTATTACGAAAAGGGCGATGCGCGGGCCATGCGCTTCCCGCTCGAGGTGGTGAAGGGCATCGGCGTCCAGTCCATCATCCTCACCAATTCCGCCGGTTCGGTACGCGAAGACATGCCGCCCGGCTCGGTCATGCAGATCACCGACCATATCAACTATTCCGGCATGAACCCGCTGATCGGCGAGCATGGCGACGGCCGTTTCGTCGGTATGACCAGCGCCTATGACGCCGACTTGGCCTTGAAAATGCGCAATGCCGCGATCCGCGCCGGTGTGCCGCTCTTCGAAGGCGTCTATATGTGGTTTTCCGGCCCGAGCTTCGAAACGCCGGCGGAAATCCGCATGGCGCGCACGCTGGGTGCCGATGCCGTCGGCATGTCCACTGTGCCGGAAGTCATTCTCGCCCGCTATTTTGGGCTTAGAGTTGCAGCCGTCTCCGTCATCACCAATTATGGGGCAGGCATGACCGGTGCGGAACTCAGCCATGAGGAAACCAAGGACATGGCGCCAATAGGTGGCGCGCGCCTGGCCAATGTTTTGTACGAAATGGTTGCAAACAACATCTGACTTATCAGAGCCATAGCGGCATCTGGGCCAATCCATAAGAATGAGCGGGTTGCGTCAAATCGATTGAACGCTAAAGATAGCCCCTCACTTAAAAGCGGAGGACACCATGGAACTCCAGAGCCCGCGCGAGGCGGCGGCTTTTGCCCTGTCTCTTCTCGACCTGACGAACCTGCGTGACGATTGCGACAATGCCGCGATCGAAAACCTGTGCCTGCGCGCGCAGACCCCTTACGGCAATACCGCCGCGATCTGCATCTGGCCGCGCTTTGTCGCCCATGCCCGCCAGATTCTTGGGTCCGATCATGCGGTGCGCATCGCGACCGTGGTCAACTTCCCGTCCGGCGAACTTGCCGTCGAAGATGTCGTCGCGGAAACCAGCAAGGCCGTTCAGGACGGCGCAGACGAGATCGATCTGGTCATCCCTTACAAGGCCTTCATCGCCGGCGACGAGGATGCGGTCACGACCATGGTTGCCGCCGTGCGCGCCGCCTGCACGAATTCCTGCCTCAAGGTCATCCTGGAAACAGGCGAGATCAAGAGCAGGGAACTGGTGCGCCTCGCATCCGAGCTTGCGATCGCCGCCGGTGCTGATTTCATAAAAACCTCGACCGGCAAGGTTCAGGTCAATGCGACGCTGGAAGCCGCCGACATCATGCTGACGGCCATCCGTCAGTCCAAGGCCAAGGTCGGCTTCAAGCCGGCCGGCGGCATTTCCACTGTCGCCGATGCGGACCTCTATCTGCGGCTTGCCGAAACCATCATGGGTCCCAACTGGATCATGCCGTCGACCTTCCGCTTCGGTGCGTCCAGCCTGCTGGATGATATCCTGGCGGTTCTCGGCGGCAACGCGTCGCCGCGCGCAGCCGCGGGCGGCTACTGACCGGATGCTCCCGCAGGAGATCATCCGCAGAAAGCGGGACGGCCAGTCCCTCTCGCGGGATGATATCGCCGCCTTCATCACGGGGTTGACGAGCGAGAGCATATCGGACGCCCAGACCGCCGCCTTCGCCATGGCGGTGTTCTTCCGCGGCATGTCCCGTGACGAGACCGTCTTCCTGACGCTCGCCATGCGCGATTCCGGTTCGGTACTCAAATGGTCCGGCATCGATCGCCCGATCGTCGACAAGCATTCGACCGGTGGCGTCGGCGACAATGTCTCGCTGATGCTGGCGCCGATCGCCGCCGCCTGCGGCCTCGCCGTGCCGATGATCTCCGGCCGCGGCCTCGGCCATACCGGCGGCACGCTGGACAAGCTGCAGTCCATCCCCGGCTACGACATCGCGCCCGATGAGGCGCGCTTCGTCAGAACGGTCAGGGAAGTCGGCTGCGCCATCGTCGGCCAGACGGCCGATCTCGCCCCGGCCGACCGCCGCCTCTATGCGATCCGCGACGTCACCGCCACGGTCGAATCCGTGCCGCTGATCACCGCGTCCATCCTGTCGAAGAAACTGGCAGCCGGCCTGCAGACTTTGCTGATGGATGTGAAAGTCGGCACCGGCGCTTTTATGCAGGATATCGAGGAAGCCCGCGTGCTGGCCCGCTCGCTGGTCGAAGTCGCCGGCGGGGCAGGGGTCCCGACGGCCGCACTGATCACCGACATGAACGAGCCGCTGGCGGATGCCGCGGGCAACACGGTCGAGATCGCCAACTGCGTTGATTTCCTTGCAGGCAGGAAGTCCGGCACACGGCTGGAAACCATGGTTCTCGCCGAGGCTGCGGAAATGCTCCTCCAGGCAAGGCTGGTCGCAAGCGCTTCGGCCGGCGAATGCCTCGCACGCCAGGCTTTGTCATCCGGCCGGGCGATGGAGGTCTTTGCCCGCTTGGTCCACGCACTCGGCGGCCCCGGTAATTTTTGCGATCGCCCGCAATCCTATCTGCCGCAAGCGCCGATCACACTCGATGTCCCGGCCCCGGCCGACGGCTATCTCGTCGCTTGCGACGCCCGCGCTCTCGGCCTCACGGTCGTGGATCTTGGCGGAGGTCGTCGCAAGGTCTCGGACGCGATCGATCACCGCGTTGGCCTGAGCGCGCTTCTGCCGCTCGGCTCGGCTGTATCGAAAGGCCAGCCGATCGCCCGCGTGCACGCCGCCTCGCAGGAACAAGCCGAGCAGGCATCGAAAACGGTGCTGGCCGGCTACCGTATCGATACGGAAACACCAGAACTGTCGCCGGTCATCATCGAGCGGATAGGCTGAAGAAACGAAGGGTCAGTTGGCGAGCGTCAGGCTTTCGCCCTTCACCTGGTAGGATTTGAGCTTCTTGAGAAAACTCATCCCGACCAGCGTATCGCCAAGTGCCTTGTCGCGCAGCACGAAGGCTTCGACATCCCGCACCCGCACATTGCCGATCTCGACCCGGTCGAGCACGATCAGCGCCGCATCCGTCTTGCCGTTGGCGGTATTCACCTCATAGCGAAATTCGAGGCCGTTGACGCCGAAGCCGAGCTTGCGGGCCGTGCTCTCGTTGATCGCAACCAGAGATGCCCCCGTATCGACCATGCCCGGCACGGACTTCCCGTTGAGCCGGAAGGTGCCGGTAAAGTGGCCCCGCCCGTCGGCAGCCAGCACCGTGCTGCCCGGCGTCAGTGCCGCGACCTGGGGAGCGGGCGCCTGAGGTGTCCGTGCCGCGACCTGGGGAGCGGGCGCCTGAGGTGTCCGTGGTGTCTGCTCGGTCTGTTGTGCCGTCTCGGGTGGTGCTCCGCTGTCGCCTTGCGGGAGCAAGGCGGGGATCTGCGTTGCCAGCACGGCGACGACGGCCGCAAAGATCGCGGTACGGAGAAGCATGGTCTGTCCTCGGATTCGGGACATCCATGCTAACGCCAATGGTTTACGAAAAAGCGGCCGGACCTTATCGGTCGGCCGCCTTCTTCAGTTTTGGTAAGGAATTGCTGAAGAGCCTTACTTCGTACCGTACATTCGGTCGCCGGCATCGCCAAGGCCGGGCACGATATAGCCCTTCTCGTTGAGATGGCTGTCGATCGACGCGGTGTAGATCTTCACGTCTGGATGGGCTTCCTGAAAATTCTTGATGCCTTCCGGGGCGGCCAGCAGGCAGAGGAAGCGGATGTTGTTGGCGCCGCGTTCCTTCAGCTTCTGGATCGCGGCAATCGCCGAATTTCCGGTCGCCAGCATCGGATCGACGACGATCATCAGGCGTTCGTCCAGATCGTCCGGCGCCTTGAAGTAATATTCCACCGGCTGCAGCGTATCATGGTCACGGTAGAGGCCGATATGCGAGACGCGGGCAGAAGGCACCAGTTCCAGCATGCCTTCCAGAAGGCCGTTGCCGGCGCGCAGGATGGAAACGAAGACGAGCTTCTTTCCTTCCACGATCGGCGCCTGCATTTGCGTGATCGGCGTTTCGATCGTCTCCAGCGTCAGCTCCAGATCGCGCGTCACCTCGTAGCAGAGCAGCATCGAGATCTCGCGCAGCAGCCTGCGGAAACCGGCGGTCGACGTCTCCTTCTTGCGCATGATCGTCAGCTTGTGCTGCACCAGCGGGTGATTGATGACTGTGACGCCGTCCATGGCCTTTTTCCTTTTCGTTGCTTGTCTCTTCTTTTTCGAAAAACGTCCCGTTCCGCAAGTGTCGAGATCACGGTCGTCGCATGATCCCCAATAGGCGCTAGATCCGGCCATCGAAGCGTCCCAGAAGGGCCGTCCTTGTCGCCTCGTCGACAAAGGCGGCTTCGAGCGCCGTCCGCGTCATCGCATTGATCTCCTCGTCGCTCATGCCCATCGTCTTCGAGGCGATCTCGTATTCGCGGGCAAGTGAAGTATCGAAGAAGGGCGGATCGTCCGAATTGATGCAGACTTTTACACCGGCGGCTTTGAGCGCCTTGAGCGGATGGCTGTCAAAATCCGGAAAAACACTGAGCGCGATATTAGAACCGGGGCATACTTCGAGCACGGTGCCGAGTTCGGCCAGCCGCTCGACCAGCGCCGCATCCTCGATGGCCCGCACTCCGTGTCCGATGCGGCTCGGCTTCACCAGATCCAGCGCATCCGCCACACTGAACGCACCGCAGACCTCGCCGGCATGGATCGTTAACCCGAGGCCCGCATCGCGGGCGATATCGAAGGCGCGGGCATAGTCGGCCACCCTTCCCATGCGCTCTTCACCGGCCATGTTGAATCCGGTCACGAGCGGATTTTTCGCGCGCGCCGCATATTCCGCCGCCGAGATGACACTCTCCGGCCCGAAATGCCGCTCGCCGGTCACGATGATCCGGGCCTCTATGCCGGTCTTCTCCTTCGCCGCGACGATGCCGTCGCAAATGCCGGCAAGATAGGCGTCGGCCCCGAGCCCGATCCGGTCGCCGTGATCGGGAGAGACGATGATCTCGCTGTAGATCGTGTTGATCGCCGCAAGCTCGGTCAGGTAGGTCTCGGTCAGCAGCGCATAGTCGCCTGCCGTCCTGAAGAGGCTCGCGACCGCGTCATAAGCGACGAGGAATTCCGCAAAATCTCGCCAGACATAGGCGCCGTCACGCAGGATGGCGCTGGTATCGACGCCGTATTTCTCGGCGTGAGCCTTCGTCAGCGCGGGCGGCGCGGCGCCCTCGATGTGACAATGGATTTCGGCTTTCAGCAGATGTTGCGTCACAGGAAACTCCATCCATGGCGGCCTGAAGGTATGGAAAGATGTGCGGCGACGGTCTCGCCGATATCGGCATAGGAGGATCGGATGCCGACCGAGCGGGTGCGGATGCCGGGACCGAAGGCCATGATTGGCACGCGTTCGCGCGTATGGTCGGTGCCGCGCCAGGTGGGGTCGCAGCCATGGTCGGCGGTCAGGATGACCAGGTCGCCGGGCTTGAGACGCCGATGCACGTCGGGCAGGCTGAGATCGAAGGCCTCGAGCGCCGCCGCATAACCCGGCACATCCCGGCGATGGCCGTAGACCATGTCGAAATCGACAAAATTGGTGAAAACCAGATCGCCGTCCTCGGCCTCGTCCATGGCGGCAAGCGTCGCATCCATCAGCGCGGCATTGCCATTCGCCTTGATGACGCGGGAAATGCCCTGATGGGCGAAGATATCGCCCACCTTGCCGACGGCATGCACGGTGCGGCCGGCCTCCACCAGCCGGTCGAGCAGGGTCGGCTCCGGCGGCAGGACCGAAAAATCGCGGCGGTTGCCGGTCCGCTCGAACGTATCCGGCGTTTCGCCGACGAAGGGCCTGGCGATGACGCGGCCGATATTGAGCGGATCGATCAGCCTGCGCACCACCTGGCAAAGATCGATCAGCCGGTCGAGACCAAAATGAACCTCGTGCGCCGCGATCTGGAACACGCTGTCGCTCGACGTGTAGCAGATCGGCTTGCCGCTGCGGATATGCTCCTCGCCCAGCTGCGCTATGATCTCGGTACCGGAGGCATGGCAATTGCCCAGTATGCCGGGAACGTCGCCCTCACGGCAGATCGCCTGCACCAGCTCAGGCGGAAAGGCATCTCCCTCGCTCGGGAAATATCCCCAGTCGAACATGACGGGTGTTCCGGCAATTTCCCAATGGCCGGAAGGGGTATCCTTGCCGTTGGACAGTTCATTCGCGGCGCCGTAAAGCCCGAAGAGACGTTCGGGAATTGGCATCCCGGCGGGGTGGCTGCCGCTTGCCAGCTTGGCAATTTCCAGCAGCCCGAGCGAGGACATATTGGGCAGTTTCAGCGGTCCCTGCCGCAATCCCGCCCTGTCGGCCGCACCGGCCGCGCAGAACTCGGCGATATGACCAAGCGTATTCGACCCGAGGTCGCCATAATCTGCCGCATCACGGGCGCCACCGACGCCGAAGGAATCAAGTACGAAGAGGAAGGCACGCGCCATCTGCAACCGCTATCTCATTGCCGCATCTCACGATCTCATGATCGGATTGAATCGCGATACATATAGTTCCGCGACGCGGTTGGCAAAGGTAGCACGTCACAGACGGTCAGCAACCGTTGCAGGTGATGGCGGAGCCGACGCGCTGCCGGTAATAGAATTCACGTCTCAGCGTCATAGTCTGAAGGCTTGCCGGCATGATGCCCGGCATGAACATCAGCAATTGGTGCGTAACCGACACTTCCGCGCGTACCAGAAAGGTGCTTGCCGAACGCATGTCCGTCGGCACGTTCACGGCGGAGCCGTTGGTATAGGGCCGTGATCCATTCTGGGCCCAGGACCATGCGACCGTCGGATTGCCGGATGTATCGAGGGTGACACCGGTAATCTTCAACGACAGGTCCTTCGGCGAATAGGGCGTGAAGATCCCGTTGGTGACGTTGATCATCTGCTGCAGGTCGCTCGGGGTCACCGTGGAAGACTGCGTCACGAGGTCGGCGATGGTGCTTGCCGTGCGTGTCACGCGCTTCGAGACGCTGAGGCCGATCGTCAGCTCGAACGAGGTGATGTAGAGGCTGAGCAGCAGCGGTGCGATCAACGCGAATTCGACGCCGCCAATACCGCGGACGTCGTCGCGCAGACGGCCGAGCCGATCGAACAATAGCAGGCTTGAGAGCCTGCGCCGTGCCTTCGGCCCCATCACGGATAGTCCTCGTTCTTGAAGACGGAAGTTTCCACCATCAGGAAATATTTGGATCCCTGGGTCGGGCGGACATTGGAAATATAGGGTCGCAGCAGGTCGGTGATGATGTCCCACTTGTAGTAGGCGCGCAGCATGTTTTTCGTGCCCGGTCCGCCCGGCGCGTAGGAGATGGAGGTGGCCGAAGTGTCGAGATCGCCGCTGGAATTGATCGGCACGGTTGCAGGCATGGCCGAAAAATCGGTATAGCTCTTCACATCGATCCACAGCTTGTTCGGCGTGGTTATCTCGGCTTCGCCGCATTGGATCAGGATCGAAATTTCACCACAGAACGCACGGCGGAACTTGGTTCTGTCCATGTATGTCGATGCACTGGTGTCGGTAAAGGTGATGTTGCCGGTGCGCAGCTTTCGGCCCATCGTGTCGACCGCGTTGGCGACCAGCTGCTCGCCCGTATAGGCGACAAAGGTCTCGATGATGGCGAAGACGATCAGGAAGTAGGGGATCGCAAGCAGCGCGAATTCGATGGCCGCCGCGCCGTCTTTCGATCGGAACAGACGTCTCAGCCCGGATTTCGAGCGGCTTTTCCCGGAAGGACCATCGGCCGTTCCCTTATGATCCTGCTGCATGTCTTCCTTCCGGCGAACGGCGGGAGTAGGCAGCGACCATACTCAACGAATATTGAAAATCCGTTTCCCGACTGATGCAAATTGGTGCAAATCGCCGGTCAGGGCGTGGCGCTCTTGGCTTCCACGTGCTGTTCGCAATTCGGGGTGCAGGAAAGAACCGAGCGTTCGGTTTGCTTGAACACGCGCACCGTGTTGCCCTCGTCGATGGACACAAGCACGCGTTCGTCTGCAATGGCATTGCCGTCGGCATCGAGCAGGACCAGATTGGTGGTGCCGAAGCTGCGGCCGGTCAGCACGATTGTGGTCGGATCGGCCACCGTCGCATCCGCCACTTCCGCATTACCGACGATCACCTTGGCGACCGGCCGATCGAGCTTCAGCACGCGCGCGTGATTCATGAATACGCGCAGCAGATCCTGGTCCTCGGCGGCATAGGCGGTCGAGATGACACAGGTAGCGGCGATGAATGCGGTCAGCATGCGACGGAGCGCCATGAAAGTCCCCGGACGAAATTCTTTGATTAATAAGGATGACGCCGAATGGTGAATGAAGCTTTAAGTCGGAGCGGCTGTCCCGAAATCGTTTGATATTAATATGTTAGTAGTTTCTAACGTTACAATATCGGGCCCGCTGCGATGGCGTCGAAACTGTGATAAAATATCGCTTTTACAGCGCTTAAGCAGTGCTTGGCACATGGATCGCATTTGAGTGATTTTAATGACGAAACGCTCACCATCCAATATGACTTGCTCCACTTAAGACATTGTTAATCTTGTTCTTTAAGTGGATGGCAATCGTCCTAATGTAGTTTTCAGTCATCCGAGCAACGGCAACAGTTGTCGGGAAGTGCTGAACAACAAGTTTGGAAATAGGAGAGCCTCATGTCCAAGATTTTCGCTCGTTTTCGTAAGGATGAATCTGGTGCGACTGCCATCGAGTATGGTCTGATTGCAGCGCTCATCTCCGTCGCCCTGATCGCTGGCGCCTCGACTCTCGGCAACAACATTGCCAACACGTTCACGACTCTCTCTGGCAAGATGAGCGCCGCGAACACCACTGCTGCCGGCCGATAATCGGCGCCAGGTTCGGCACGATGACAACGGTTCAAGCCGCCCTGTGGGGCGGCTTATATCCGTTTCAGTCGAAGCGCTGATCGTATTGCAAGAAAGATCCGTCCATGCTGGGTGAAGTGGTTGCCCTTGCCGTGCTGATCTCTCTACCCGTCGCGCTGCTCTGGGCGGCTGTGACGGACTTCCTGACGATGACCATTTCCAACCGGATTTCGATCGGGCTGGTTTGCGCCTTCGTCATCCTTGCGCCGCTCGTTGGCCTTTCGCTCGGCGAAATGGGCTTGAGCCTGGCGGCTGCAACTTGCGTATTCCTGGTCTGTTTTGCTCTCTTCGCGGCCAATGTCATGGGCGGCGGCGATGCAAAGATCCTGACCGCAGCGAGCCTCTGGTTCGGCCTGACGCCCGCACTCATCAGCTTTCTGGTCTATGTCGCTTATGCCGGCGGCGTGGTGACTTTGCTTTTCCTTCTTCTGCGCTGGCGCGCATCCGCGGTGCTCGCCATGGGCATTCCGCTGCCCATGTCCGTCGTCGAAGCCAGGAAGATACCCTATGGCATCGCCATCGCAATCGGGGGTATTCTGGCATTTCCGTATGCACCCATGGCGCTTATGGCCCTGCAGTCATTCTGAAGTTAAAGCTCTAGCAATACTGCATTAACCAGAATTGTAAGCATCCCATTAACCATAAGTACACCATTGCGGCCCATCCTGCGGAGAAGTTTAAGATTCTTCCAGGAAGAGGCAATGAAGCCCGCTCGCATCATCATTCTCGCGGTGGCCGTCGTGGCCGCAGGCCTCGCCGGCCTGCTGGCCATGAGCCTTACTGGCAATCGGCCTGAACAGCTGGTGGAAACGGTCGTCGAAAGGGCGCCGACCGTGCGCGTGCTCGTATCTGCCGAAAACCTGCCTGTCGGCAGCCGGCTGAACGAGAACACTCTTCAGTGGCTCGACTGGCCGAAGGACGGCATTGCCGAAGGCTTCATCACCAACGAAGCCCGCCCGGATGCCGTGAAGGAGCTTGAAGGATCCGTCGTCCGCCTTCCCATCTTCAAGGGCGAGCCTATTCGTTCGGAAAAGGTTGCGGATTCATCGAGCCGCATCATGTCGTCGCTGCTTCCCTCCGGCAAGCGCGCCGTGGCGACCGAGATCTCGGTTGCGACCGGCGCAGGCGGCTTCGTCCTGCCGAACGACCGCGTCGACGTGATCATGGTTCGCGCCGACAAGGATGGCGGCGGTGCCTTCATCACCGAAAACGTCCTGAACAATGTCCGTGTGCTCGCCATCGACCAGAACATCCAGGAAGCGCCGGACGGCAGCAAGTCCGTTGTCGGCACCACCGCGACGCTGGAACTGACGCCGGATCAGGCGAAGGTCATCGTTGTGGCCCAGCAGATGGCGGATCGGCTGACGCTTGCCTTGCGCTCGGTCGCCGACGCCCAGGAGGCGGATACGCAAGGGGCGGATTACCTCCTGCACGGTGGGGGCAAGTCGGACATCCAGGTCATCAAGTCGGGATCGATCATCACCGGCTCGACACAGCAGGCGAAGTGAACGGAGCGGTAACGTGGGTAGTTTGAAAAGCAAAACTCGTGGAGCCGCATCCGTGGGGCTGGCACTTTGCCTGACCCTTTCCGGCGTTCCGGGAGGTTTCGCTCCGGGCACGCTCGATGGCATTCTGACGGTTCGCGATGCGGCTGCCGCCGATAGCGGTGTGATCCGTATCGCCCAGGGCGGCGTCGGCGCCAAGCGCCGGCTTTCGCTCGGCTTGAACAAGGCACTGGTCATCGATCTGCCTTCCGATGCGCACGACATTCTTGTCGCAGACCCATCCATGGCGGATGCCGTCACCCGCACATCGCGCCGCATCTACCTGTTCGGCAAGACCGTCGGCCAGACCAACATTTTCGTCTTCGGCCCGAATGGTGAGGAAATCGTCACCCTCGAAGTCGCGATTGAACGCGACATCTCCGGCCTGGAAGAAAATCTTCGTCGTTTCATTCCGGATTCCAATATCAAGGTCGAGATCATCTCCGACAATATCGTGCTGAGCGGTAGCGTGAGGACGCCGCAGGATTCGGCCAAGGCGGTACAGCTTGCCGGGATCTTCCTGAAGGGCGGCGAGGCCACCACGCGCACGGAAACGGCGACGGGCAGCAATGGCGGGGGGGCTGCCATTTTTGCCGAAGGACGCCAGCAGTCGCAGATCCAGAACATGCTGACTGTCGAGGGCGAGGACCAGGTCACGCTGAAGGTCACCGTCGCCGAAGTACGGCGCGAGATCATCAAGCAGCTCGGTTTCGACAACAATTTCGCCCGCAACAGCACGTCCCGGAACGCGCTCGACGTTCTGAACTTCGCCACCGGCGCCGGCGGTGTGACGGGCACCATTTCCGCTGATATCGGTAAGCTGGGCATCGATACCGTCCTCAGCGCGCTGGAACAGGCCAATGCCATCCGCACGCTGGCAGAACCGACGCTTACGGCGATCTCTGGCCAGGCAGCCACCTTCAATTCAGGCGGCGAACGTCTCTATACGACCACGGGTGTCGACGGCGTGACCACGGTCACGACCTACGAATACGGCATCTCGCTCGGCTTCACGCCGACGGTTCTCTCTTCTGGCCGCATCAGCCTCAAGATCCAGACCCGCGTGTCGGAACCGGTCGCCAGCACCACCAGCGTCGAATATCGCAAGCGCGACGCGGAAACGACGGTCGAATTGCCCTCCGGCGGTTCTATCGCGCTCGCCGGCCTGATCCGCGACGATATCCAGCAGAACATGAGCGGCACACCCGTCGCCTCAAAGGTTCCGTTGATCGGCGCGCTCTTCCGCGAGAAGCGTTATGAGCGCAACGAGACGGAACTAGTGATCATCGCGACGCCCTATCTGGTCCGCCCGGTGGCGCGCAATGAACTGTCCCGCCCGGACGACAATTTCCAGCCGGCCAGTGACGCCGAAAGCGTCTTCCTTGGTCGCGTCAACAAGATCTACGGCCGCAAGGAGGCGCCGCCGCCGGCACCTTACCAGGGCAATGTCGGGTTCATCTACAAATGACCAGAAACCTCAAGCCCTACCCGTTCGGCGACGTTTACCCGCAGGAAAGGCATCCTTCCATGGATCCGCGAGACAGAAAGACCATATCCGGAAGCCGCGCCTTCCCCATCGCCGTTGTGATCGGCCTTGCGGCGGCGCTCTCCGGTTGCGCGGGCAAGGACAGCATGAGCACGGGCTCCCTGCCGGATGACTACCGCACGCGCCACCCGATCGTCGTCGGAGAGGCCGAAAAGACGATGGATATCCCGGTCGCAGCCGGTGACTCCAGGCTGACCCGCGGCCAGGAAGAGGTCATTGCCGGCTTCGTCGCCGAATATCGCCGCTCCGCGAACGGCATCATCCAGATCATCACGCCGCGCGGCTCCGCCAATGAAGGCGCGGCTTCTGCTGCCGCCTCTTCCATGCGTCGCATGATGGTGAAGATGGGCGTGCCGAAGGAAAAGATCCTGCAGTCCGGCTTCCAGGCCGATTTCGGCGAATCCGCGCCCGTGCGCCTGAGCTATGTGGCGATCGCCGCCAAGGCAGGCCCCTGCGGGGAATGGCCGGCCGACATGACGCTGAACACGTTCAGCAACAAGAACTATTACAATTTCGGCTGCGCAAACCAGAGCAACCTCGCCGCTCAGATGGCAAATCCGAGCGACGTTCTCGGGCCGCGCCGCATGACGCCGCCCGATGGCGAGCAGCGTGGCCAGGTCATCGAGAATTATCGCGGCGCCTTCACCGAGCTGGAGGACAATTGATGAGCCGGTCGAACGGTTGGAGCGTGATGCGATGATCAGCACCGTCAATTACGACATGAGGGGTGAGGCTTCGCCGGGAGAGCTTGGCGAGGATCATCCGGCGGGTGCCGAGCTGGAAGCAGTGCGGCCGCTTCCGCGCATCTCCATCCATGCCTTCTGCGAAAGCGAGCAGGTCCAGCGCACCATCGACAAGATGGGGCGTGACCGCCGCATGGCCAAGGTCAATCTGCGCGTCACAAGCGGAAACATCGCCGCCGCCGCCAACATGTTTGCATCGTCGCCGACGCCGAACCTCATCATCCTCGAAACGACTGCGGAGCCGCGCAACCTGCTGGCGGAACTGGCTCCGTTGGCCGAGGTCTGCGATCCGTCGACCCGGGTGATCATCATCGGCCGATACAACGATATCTCGCTCTATCGCGATCTCGTTCGCAACGGCATTTCCGAATATCTCGTTGCGCCCGTCGCCATGGCTGACATGATGGCGGCGATATCGTCGATTTTCGTCGATCCGGATGCCGAGCCGCTTGGCAAGTCGATCGCCTTCATCGGCGCCAAGGGCGGCGTCGGCTCCTCGACCGTCGCCCATAATTGCGCCTTCGGCATTTCGAGCCTGTTTTCGACAGAGACCATCCTGGCCGATCTCGACCTGCCCTTCGGCACGGCCAATATCGATTTCGACCAGGATCCGACCCAGGGCATCGCCGAGGCCGTGTTTGCGCCCGAGCGCCTGGACGAGGTTTTCCTCGACCGTCTTCTGACGAAATGCTCCGATCACCTGTCGCTGCTCGCGGCACCGTCTCTCCTCGATCGCGCATATGATTTTGAAAACGGCGCCTTCCAGCCGGTCATCGAGATCCTGCAGCGCAGCGCGCCGATGGCGGTTCTCGACATTCCCCATGTCTGGAACGAGTGGACCCGCGCCATTCTGGCCGATGCCGATGAAGTGGTGATCTGCGCCGCGCCCGATCTCGCCAATCTGCGCAACACCAAGAACATGCTCGATGCGCTGAAGAAGCTGAGGCCGAATGATCGCGCGCCGCATCTGATCCTCAACCAGGTCGGCATGCCCAAGCGTCCGGAAATCAACCCTTCGGACTTCATCGAGCCGCTGGAGATCGAGCCGATCGCGATCATCCCGTTCGACGCCAGCCTGTTCGGCAATGCCGCCAACAGCGGCCGGATGATTTCGGAAATCGACGGCAAGTCGCCGATCGCCGAAACCTTCTCGCAGATTTCCCACATCGTGACTGGCCGCATTGCGGTCAAGAAGGCGAAGAAGGGCGGCCTCGGCAAGGTCCTCGGCATGCTGGGTCGCAAGTAGCTTTAAGCCAGAAAAGAATTAGGTCTTCAAAATGTTCGGAAAGCGCGGAAACGAAGGGTTCGGGAAGGGCGGGACAATCACGTCGCCGCCCGTTGCTGCGCATTCGCCCGCAGTGTCTGGCTCGACGCGTTCGGATGCTCCCGCACCGGCCGCGCCGCTGGAGGCACCTCGTCAGCCGGTTGCCCCGCCGCCGCTGGCGCCTGCCGCTGCCGCTCGCAAGCGCCCGGCGCGCACCGAACAGTATTACGATACCAAGGGCCAGGTCTTTTCCGCCCTCATCGACACGATCGATCTTTCCCAGCTCGCCAAGCTCGATACCGAGAGCGCGCGCGAGGAAATCCGCGACATCGTCAATGACATCATCACCATCAAGAATTTCGCGATGTCGATCTCCGAGCAGGAGGAACTGCTTGACGATATCTGCAACGACGTTCTGGGTTACGGTCCGCTGGAACCGCTTCTGGCGCGCGACGATATCGCCGACATCATGGTCAACGGTGCCGGCCAGACCTTTATCGAAGTTGCCGGCAAGACGATCGAATCCGAGATCCGCTTCCGCGACAACGCGCAGCTTCTGTCCATCTGCCAGCGTATCGTCAGCCAGGTCGGCCGCCGTGTCGATGAATCCTCTCCCATCTGCGACGCCCGTCTGCCTGATGGTTCGCGTGTCAACGTCATCGCCCCGCCGCTGGCGCTCGACGGCCCCACACTGACGATCCGCAAGTTCAAGAAGGACAAGCTGACGCTTGACCAGCTGGTCAGGTTCGGAGCGATCACGCCCGAAGGCGCGGTGCTTCTCCAGATTATCGGCCGCGTTCGCTGCAACGTCGTCATCTCCGGCGGTACGGGCTCGGGCAAGACGACGCTTCTGAACTGCCTGACCCGCTATATCGACGCCGACGAGCGCGTCATCACCTGCGAGGATACGGCCGAACTGCAGCTGCAGCAGCCGCATGTCGTACGCCTGGAAACACGCCCGCCGAACATCGAAGGCGAGGGCGAGATCACCATGCGCGATCTGGTCAAGAACTGCCTGCGTATGCGCCCCGAACGCATCATCGTCGGTGAAGTGCGCGGACCGGAAGTATTCGACCTGCTTCAGGCGATGAACACAGGCCACGACGGCTCGATGGGCACGATCCACTCCAACTCGCCGCGCGAGTGCCTGAGCCGCATGGAATCGATGATCGCCATGGGCGGCTACACGCTGCCGGCCAAGACGGTGCGCGAGATCATCAGCGGATCGGTCGACGTCATCGTCCAGGCGGCCCGTCTTCGCGATGGTTCGCGCCGCATCACCCAGATCACCGAGGTGATCGGCATGGAAGGCGACGTGATCATCACCCAGGATTTGATGCGCTACGAGATGGACGGCGAAGACGCCAATGGCCGCATCATCGGCAAGCACGTCTCGACCGGCATCGCCAAGCCGCATTTCCATGACCGGGTGCGATATTTCGGCGAAGAGCGGCGTCTGGCTGCCGCCCTCGACGCGATGGAAATGGCGAGAGATTAAGGTAATTCCAGCGAAACCGGGAACCGGTTTTGCATCCGGAATTGTGTAGAAACAGTTAGATGGAGCAGTTTCGCCTTTCGAAGGAAGGCGGAAATGCTCTGGACCTGAGGGACAGTTCCCATGTTCGGGCTTGATATGACCATGCTGGCGATCGTGCTGCTGGTCGCCGTGGCGGCGGCCGCGGTCTGCTATGCCCTGCTGTTCTCCCGCATCGAGACGGAGAAGAAGGCCGGTGCGCGGCTTTCGCGCGTGAAGGCGGCCGAGACCGATATCAACAAGGCAAAGGCGAGCCGCGACCGCGTGCAGGAGCTGTCGAAACGCCGCAAGTCGCTGCAGGATTCTCTCAAGGACCTGGAGAAGAAGCAGCAGGAAAAGAACAAGTATGTCGGCGACAAGAGCCTCAAGTCCCGGCTGGCCCAGACAGGCCTGCCGCTGACGATCGGACGCTTCTATGCCTTCTCCATCGGCCTCGGCGTTTTCATCTTCATCATCGCGTTCATCGCTGGCCTCTCGCTGCTGCCGGCCCTCGGTGCCGGCTTCGTCTTTGCCTTCGGCCTGCCGCGATGGGTCATCGGCTTTCTGGTCAAGCGCCGACAGAACAAGTTTCTCGAGGAATTTCCGAACGCGCTCGATGTCATGGTCCGCTCCATCAAGTCGGGCCTGCCGCTGAACGACGCAGTGAGGCTGATCGCCTCGGACGGCCAAGAGCCGGTGAAGCGTGAATTCCAGCGCATTGTCGAATCCCAGCAGATCGGCCTCAGCATACCGGAAGGCTGCTCGCGCATGCTGCAGACCATGCCGCTCTCCGAAGTCAACTTCTTCTCGATCGTCATCAACATTCAGAGCCAGGCGGGCGGCAATCTGTCCGAAGCGCTGGGCAATCTGTCCAAAGTCCTGCGCGAACGCCGCAAGATGAAGGCGAAGGTGAGTGCGCTGTCGATGGAGGCGAAGGCCTCTGCCGTCATCATCGGCGCCTTGCCCTTCATCGTCTCGCTGCTCGTCTACCTGACGTCGCCGCAATATATCTCGATCATTTTCACCGATCCGCGGGGTCACATCATCCTGCTCGTGTCCGGCGTCTGGATGTCGATCGGCATTCTGGTGATGCGCAACATGATCAGCTTCGACATCTGAGGGGGCGTTGATGAAAGATCTGGCAGCAACCATCACCGACCCCGCGACCCTCCTGGCGATCCTCGTCGCCGTCGCCGTCTTCGCGACATTCTATTCGCTCGCCGTGCCCTACATGGAGCGCGGAGATCTCGGCAAGCGGATGAAGGCCGTATCGACGGAGCGCGAGGAATTGCGCGCCCGCGAACGCGCCCGCATGAGCACCGAAGGTACCAAGGGAACCCTGCGTGCCCAGAACAACCGCTCGGCGCGCAAGATCGTCGAGCGCTTCAATCTTCGCGAGGCGCTGGTCGATCAGGGCACGATCAACAAGCTGCGCGCGGCCGGCCTCAGAAGCCAGAATGCGCTCAACCTCTTCCTCGTCGCGCGCTTTCTCCTGCCTTTCCTGTTTCTCGCCGCCGCCGCCATTTGGGTCTTCGCTCTCGGCAATCTTGCCTCGAGGCCCATGGGCATCCGCATCATCGCGGTCGTCGGTTTTGCCTATCTCGGCTTCTACGCGCCCAATATCTACGTCACCAACAAGATGAAGAAGCGCCAGGCCTCGATCAAGCGTGCATGGCCCGACGCGCTCGACCTGATGCTGATCTGCGTGGAATCCGGCATCTCGATCGAAGCCGCCATGCGTCGCGCGGCCGAGGAAATCGGCACCCAGTCGCCGGAACTCGCCGAAGAACTCGCGCTCACCACCGCCGAGCTGTCCTTCCTTCAGGACCGTCGTACCGCCTTGGAAAACCTCGGTAACCGCACCCAGCTCGATATCGTCCGTGCCGTCGCCCAGGCACTCATCCAGGCCGATCGATACGGCACGCCGGTTTCCCAGGCGCTGCGTGTTCTCGCCCAGGAAGGGCGCGACGAGCGGATGAACGAGGCGGAAAAGAAGGCGGCCGCCCTGCCGCCGAAGCTGACGGTGCCGATGATCCTGTTTTTCCTGCCGGTCCTCGTCGCCGTCATTCTCGGCCCAGCCGGCATCCAGGTCGCCGACCGCTTCTGATCTATTTAGCCGGCGTATGGGTGCGGACGAGCTGCCACAGCCTCTCGCCATCGTCGGCTGAAAACGCGCTGAATGGCGCAAAGCGAAAAGCGCCCGGCTTCGTTTCCATCAAGATATAGCTGCTCGTCCGCCTCGATTTCCTGACCATCGACCACGGCACGTGGATCGAAGCTCCCGCAGCATCCGTCGTGGTCATGCCAAGCTCGGTGGCAGTGTAGGTAACGATCTTGTTCTGCTCGGGAAAGCGGTTCCATTTGAACATACTGGTGATCAGCATGAGAAAAAGAACGAAGAAGAAGCTGCCGATCGCGAAGGGCCAGAGCTGCCGAAATGCAAAACTCATGGCTTCGAACGGGGCTTCGGTGAAAGAGAGGCGGCTATCAAAGGCGATTGCGGCCGCTCCCACGAGCCCGAAGACGATGATGATCAAAATTATCAGTCTCAGCGACAGGCGAGGAAGCTGGAGCAGCAGAATGCGTATGTTGTCGGCGGAGTTGAGGGTGACGGTGCCGGAGATCGGCGTCGTTTCGGTATCGGCCATCAGGGCTCCGCATTGTGATTATCGTATAAGGCGGGCCATGGCGCTCATGACGAGAACCATGGTGTCATCCGACTATGCGCGATGCGGTCTTTCAGCTCAACCCTGAGCGAGGCGGGGAGAAGGAACCCCTAGTTCGTGGCCGACCTGGCCTTGTCGTTGGCGGCAAGCTTCTGCCAGGTATTCTGCTGGCTCATCATCGAGCGCAGGTAGGTGACATTGGCATCCGCCTGGCTCTGCGACAATTCCTGGCGGGCGATCTGCTCGGCTTCGGAGAAGCGGCCCTGCAGGCCGATGACGAGCGCCAGGTTCTGCCTGACGCGGCTGTCGGCGGCCGGCTGCTTTGCCGCATCGCGCATATAGGTTTCCGCCGTCTTCAGGTCGCCCGAGAGCACATAGGACATGCCGAGGTTCGACATGATGCTCGGCTCGTTGGGCTGGGTCTGAAGCGCCATGCGGTATTTCTGCCGGGCCTCGTCGGCGCGTCCGAGCTGGTCGAGCACGGCGCCTTCCGCCGAGATCAGCCGCCAGTCCGGATGGTCCGGGGTCTGTGCGCGGCCGATCGTGGCAAGCGCCTGCTCCAGCTGTCCGGCGCCGGCCTGCGCCTTGCCATAGGCGGCCAGCACGGAACGATCCGTGGGATGTGCGATGGCGACCTGCTGCATCACGGCGAGTGCCTGGGCGTGTTTTCCGGTCATGCCGAGCACGGTTGCATAACGCATGCCGACATCCCGGTTCTTCGGATCCCTGATATAGGCCCCGCCGACTGCTTTCTCGGTGGCTGCAAGCTCCACCGCATTCATGCCGTCCAGCGGTGCCGAGGAGACCTTCGGGATGGAGCCGGTGGTGAGATTGTCATTGTCGCGCTTGGTCGAGGCGCAGCCGGTAACGGCAATCGCGAGGCAGATGAAGATCGCGGCGCGTGCCATCGTGGAAAGCGGGGCGGATGTCTTTGCAGCTGTCATCGGGGTCTCGTCGATCCGGTGTCGGTGCCGCCGAATGACAGCAATGACGGGTGGCGCATTTCCCCTTCTGCAATAAACTGTTAACCCTAACAGACCGTTAAGAGCAGTGATTCCGGACATGCCCGCCGAAGGTCACCACAGCCTTGAATGAAAGCCCGAGCGAACCGTCATGACCCCTTTCCAGCACATCTTCCGCCCTTCAGTTTTCAGCCCCGCCGGTGCGGCGACCAAGCCGGTTACGGCGGTAACCCCGGCCGATCTCGACGCTGCAACGCTGCCAAAGGAAGCGGCGGATTGGGCGAAGGCAGCGGGCTTCAAAGCGGAAGCCGGAACCCTGCTCGCCGTTCCGGGCGAGGGCGGAACCGTCGCAGGCGCGCTTTTCGGTCTCGGCAGTGATCAGCGGGAGACGCCGTTCCTTTCCGGCAAGCTCTTCAAGCAGCTGCCACGCGGCGACTGGTCCGTACAGACAGGCGGCATCGACGCTGAACACATTGCCCTCGGCTTTGGCCTCGGCTCCTATTCCTTCGCGAAATACAAGTCGGAAAAGGGGAGGGATGTTCGCCTCGCCATGCCCGAAGGCGTTGACGCCGCCGATATCGAACGGCAGCTTGCCGGCATTTTCCTGGCCCGCGATCTCATCAACACGCCGACCAACGACATGGGCCCGGCCGAGCTGGACGCAGCCTTCCGCGCGCTCGGCGAGCATTATGGCGCGACCGTCACCTCCACCGTCGGCGATGATCTCCTGGAGCGGAATTTCCCGCTGGTCCACACCGTCGGCCGCGCCAGCGTTTCCGCTCCGCGCCTGCTCGAAATGCGCTGGGGCAGGAAGGGTGATCCGCGGGTGACATTGGTCGGCAAGGGCGTCTGCTTCGATACCGGCGGCCTCGACCTGAAGGGCGCCGCCAATATGGCGCTGATGAAGAAGGACATGGGCGGCGCCGCCAACGTTCTCGGTCTGGCGCTGATGATCATGGATGCCGGCCTTGCTGTCGATCTGCAGGTCCTCGTGCCGGCCGTCGAAAACTCCGTCTCCGGCAATGCCTTCCGCCCGGGCGATATCTACAAGAGCCGCAAGGGCATCACCGTCCAGATAGATAATACCGATGCCGAAGGCCGCCTGGTGCTTGCCGATGCGCTGGCCTATGCCGACGAAACTCCTCCGGATCTCCTTATCGACATGGCGACGCTGACCGGCGCTGCCCGCACGGCGCTCGGCCCGGAGCTCGCCCCGTTCTTCACTGACGACGAGGCGCTGGCCGGCAAGCTGCAGGTTGCGGCACGCGATGCGGTCGATCCCGTTTGGCGCATGCCGCTGTGGATGGGCTACGACAAGGACATCCGCTCCCGCGCAGCCGACATCACCAATTCGCCCTCCGGCGGCATGGCGGGATCGATCACCGCGGCCCTCTTCCTCAAACGCTTCGTCACCGCGGCTCAGAGCTGGATCCATTTCGACATCTACGGCTGGAACCTCGCCGACAAGCCCCATGCGCCGGTGGGTGGCGAGGCTTTCGCCATCCGCGCGCTCTACCGCGTCATCCGCGACATGGCGGGAAAGAAGAGCTGAAAACACACCGGTAACGGTTTGGCTCTAGGATCGGCATCCGTATTGGGTATCGGCTTGGAGTGCCGAAATGTCGGTTGAACTGTCGGCGACGGAAGCCTTGGGGCTATGGTATCGCGTATCGCTGCAACAGGTCAGGGGCGAGGCCCATGACCTGACCCTGCGGCAGATGGCGATCCTGCTGCATATCTACCTGGTCCCGCCGCCCCATACCGTTCGTGGTTTGGCCGCCACGCTCGGCGTCACAAAGCCGGTCATCACCCGCGCACTTGATACGATGGGCGAGATGGGTCTTGTTGAACGCATGCGGGATGATCGCGATCGCCGCAATGTCGTGATAAAACGAACCGTCGGCGGTGCCATCTATCTCGAACGGCTCGGCGACCTGATCATGCGCGAAGGAAGAAGCATCGCTTCTTGAAGGATTGCACCATGGAACTGGACAGACGCCTCAATGCCTTCCGGCCGGACCTTGCGGCCGAGACGCTGAAGGGACAGGTCGAGGCGGCCCGCTTCGTGCCGGGCGAGCCTGCCACGGTCGTGACGTCGGTCGCGCCGCTTCGCCCCCATGCGGATCTTGCCCGTGGCATCGATACCGAGCTTCTGCACGGCGAAAGCCTGCGCGTCTTCGATCGGGCCAACGGTTTTGCCTGGGTCCAGGCGGATTTCGACGGCTATGTCGGCTATCTGCCGGAGGAGATGATCGGCGCGCCGGTCGAGCCGACCCATCGCATCGCCGCCCCGCGCACCTTCGTTTATCCCGAAGCGGAGCTGCGCAAGTCCGTGACCCGGGCCCTCTCCATGGGAAGTCTCGTCACCGTGATTGGAGAGGCGGAAACCCGCGGCACCCGCTACTTCACCCTGGCCGACGGCGGTGCCGTCATCGCCGCCCACTGTATCCCGGTTGGTGAAACGGTGGGGGAGGACTACGTCGCCGTGGCCGCCCGCTTCGTGGAAACGCCCTATCTCTGGGGCGGCCGCTCAGGCTTCGGCATCGACTGCTCGGGCCTGGTGCAGCTCGCCCTGATGATGGTCGGGCGCAAGGCACCGCGTGACAGCGACATGCAGGCTTCGTTCGGCGAGACGATCGGCAGGGGTGACTTGCGCCGCGGAGATCTCGTCTTCTGGAAGGGCCATGTCGGCATCATGGAAGACGAGACGACGCTTCTGCACGCCAACGGCCACACCATGACCGTGTCGCGGGAAAATTTCGAGGCGGCGGTGAAACGCATCGGCTGGCTCTACGAACAGCCTACCGGCTATCGCCGCCTGACCTGACGCCGCCGCGCCACACCATGGCGGCCAAAGGCGGGTCATCACGAGAATGTTGGGTAGGCCTTCATGGCATCACTCCAGGCTTGCACCTATCTTTCACGTGAATCGCAGACCAATGGTATGGAGTTCAGCCATATGCTCAAAGGTGCCTGGATATTGCCCGCCGTGATGTTCGCCGCGCTGATCCTTGCTGCCGTGCCGTCGGTGGTCTTTGCCGCGGACGGCAACCCTTTCGGCCGGTCGATGGGCACCTATTTCGAAGGCCTGCCCGGCGTGGTGCCCGAAGCCCAGCGCGTCAAGCCGGACGACTATAAGTGCACCAGCGACATCGGTTATGTCTCCCGCTCGCGCAGCCGCCACGATGTGTTCCGCTGGGATGATGTTCCGGTTCGCCTTTATCACTGCAAGGCGGCCAACGGCGCGACCTATACCGGCACGCGCATGCCAAGCACCGAGTGGGTGCCCGGCATCAGCCCGCATTTCCTGCCCCGCTGAGCTTACGGCCTAGCCGCCGGCTCCATATCCGCGAAAAACGTCCCCGTCATCGGCACGGCCAGATAGGTAGCATTGATCTCCGCCAGCGTGCGAGCGGGATCGATATCGGCAAACAGTTCCGGGTGAAACCACTTCGCCATCGCCTCGATGGCGATCACATAGGTCGGCGACTGGAAGAAAAACAGCCACAGCGCATGGCCGTTACCCTTCGTCACCGCCGTCAGCGTCCCAAGCGCCGGCTCGCTGCGGATGGCTTTCATCGCCGCCTGTACGTCAGCAGCCGCCACCCCCTCTCCGATCGGAAAATCACCCGGCCGGCTGGCTCCCGAACTCGCCGCGGCGATATAGACATCCGGGTCGGCGCCGAGCACGAATTCCAGGCTGAGCTGGCCGGTCTGTCCACCCATCATGCCGCTCGCGATATTCTCGCCGCCAGCAAAGGCGATGATCTCGCCCACCTTTCCCGTCGCCGACCAGCAGCAGTCCCATTCCGCCGAGCGGGCATGCAGGAAGACTTTCGGCCGTTTCGGCCCGGCATCCGCGAGCCGTTGACGTATCACCTCCATGTGCCGCTCGACGAAGGCGAGATAGGCCTCCGCCTGTTTCCGCCGCTCCAGCACCGCGCCGATGACGCGCAAGGCGCCCGGCAATCCGGCCACAGGATCGGAGAAGAAGTCGACATAGGCCACCGGCACCCCGGCCGCTGTCAGCGTCTCCTCGCTATTCCGGTCGCTATGCAGCCAGAGCGGCAAAAGTACCAGATCCGGCGCCACGGACAGCAGCCCCTCCGCCGAAAGATCGGCCGATGGCGGGCCGAGATCGGTCACATCCGCAAGCGCAGGGAATTTTGCCAGATAGGCATCATAGGTCATAGGGTCGTAGCGCTTCAGATTGTCGGTCGAGGCAATCACCCGGGCGACCGGCTCTGGCGTGACCAGCGCAAAGGCCGTCAGCAGCCGGCCGTCGCCGAGCGCGATCCGCTTCGGGGTGTCCGTGAGCCTAACTTGACGCCCGGCCATGTCGGTGAATTCAACAGGCGCGGCAAGCGCATGGCCTGAACCGAGAAGACAGAGTAGCAGGCAGAGGAGGGCGCGGATCGCTCCACGCCTTCCCGGTCCTCGCGCCTTAGGCCCTCGTTCCATTGATCCGCAGGTGATACCCCTCACCAGCGAACCTTCAGGCTGGCCGTGATCGTCCGGCCGTTGCCGTAGAAGCACGAAGTCTGGTTCCAGCACGATGCGACATACTCCTTGTCGAACAGGTTGGCCGCGTTGAGCGACAGCGTCGTGCCCTTGTATTTCGGGTCCAGCGCGCCGAAGTCGTAGCGCAGCGCCGCGTCGACCAGTGTGTAGGACGGCACCTCGATGTCGTTCATCGGGTCCCCGGCGGACGAACCGACATAGCGCACCCCGCCGCCGAAGCTCAGCCCCTCAAGTGCGCCGGTCGGTACGACATAATTGGCCCAGAGCGATGCGAGATGGCTCGGAGCACCGATCGGCTTCTTGCCCTGATAGGTCGTGTCCTTCGTCACTTCGATGTCGATATAGGAATAGGTCGCGATCATGCTCAGATCGTCGGTGATGTTCGCATGCGCTTCCAGTTCGAGACCGCGCGAACGCACCTCTCCGGTCTGGATCGTGTTCAGCGGATTGGATCTATCCGCCGTTCTGACATTCGTCTGCGACAGGTCGAACAGCGAGGCCTGCAGGAAACCGGACCAACCGGTCGGCTGGTATTTGACGCCGATCTCGAACTGCTCGCCTTCCGTCGGCTTGAACGTGTCGCCCGCGAAATTTACCCCGACGACGGGTTCGAAGGAGGTCGCGTAGCTCGCATAGGGAGCGATGCCGTTGTCGAACTGATAGACGAGGCCGGTACGCCAGGTGAAGACGTGGTCCGTCTGATCATCCGTGGTGACACCACCCGCTTCCATCTCGATATCGGCGATATCCGCCCGCACACCGACCAGCCAGGTGAGATTGTCCCACTTCACCTGATCCTGGGCATAGAACCCGACCTGATTGAGCGTCTGGTCCGGAAGCTGCCCCATGGCCGGCGCAACGATGTCCCGGCCGTAGACCGGATTGTTGACGTCGAGATCGGGAGCCGCCGTGTCGCTGACATCCATCCCGATCCGGGTTTCGGCCACGTTGCGGCGGTAGTCGAGGCCGAACAGAGCCGTGTGGTGGACGGCGCCCGTATCGAACTCGGCCTGAGCCTGGGTATCGACCGTGAACCCGCGCGTCGTCTCATCCGAAGCAACCGTTCCGCGGGCAAGCTCGGTGGGGCTTCTCCAGCCATTGGAGAAAACCGCCTGGTAGTCGTAGTCCAGATGCATGTAGCGAAGGTTCTGCCGCACGGTCCAGGTATCGTTGAACCGGTGCTCGAACTCGTATCCGATGGCGCTCTGCTTGCGGTGCGACTGGTCGAAGCTCGGATCGCCCTCGAAGAAGTCGCGGTCGAAGCGGAACCCTTCGGGTCTGGCCACAACTGTTCCGTCATAGGGCAGGTAGGTAAAGGCACCGGAGCTTGGATCGTTCTGGATATGGCCGAGAACCGTCAGGCTCGTATCTGCGTCTGGCTGCCAGGTGATCGCCGGTGCGATCGAATAACGTTCCTCTTCAGTGAAATCGATCTGCGTGTCGGTGTGGCGCGCCACGCCCGTCAGGCGGTAGAGCAGGCTGCCGTCTTCCGTCACCGGCCCGCTGAAATCGAAGCCCGCCTGCTTGCGATCGAATGTGCCGTATTGCAGCTCCACCTCGCGCAGCGTCTCTTCGGTCGGACGCTTGCTCCACAGGTTGACCACGCCGCCGGGATTGATCGCGCCATAGAGAACGGAGGAGGGGCCGCGCAGCACTTCGACGCGTTCGAGCATATAGGGGTCAACGGACGGCGCGATGTAGTAGACGCCGCGCGGCAGCCTCATCCCGTCCAGCAGGCCGACGAAATTGGCATCCGCCCCGCCGGGGGCGCCGAAACCGCGAATATTCGGATAGTCGTAGCGGCCGGCGCGGGATTCCGGCGTGACGCCGGCCGTGTAGCGCAGCGCTTGGGACACGGACTGGACATTCTGGTCGTCGAGCTGCTTGCGGGTGACGACGGAAATCGATTGCGGCGTCTCGATCAGCGACGCTCCGGTCTTGGTCGCCGTCAGCGACTGTTCGGCGACATAGCCGTCCGTCGCGCCGAATTTCCGGTCGGTCTGGATGATGATCGGCTGCAGCTGGTTGGTCGCGTCACCGCCTGCCGCATCCGCCGCCTGGCCGGGCGTTCCGATTGTGAAGGCATTGCCGGTGAAGCTGTAGGAAAGCCCGGTACCGGCCAGCAGGCGCGAAAGCCCTTCCGCCGCCGTGAACGTGCCGTTGATGCCCTGGCTCCTGAGACCGCGCACCCGCACCGTGTCGTAGAATACCTGAACTCCGGCCCGGTCCGCTAAGGAGAGGAGCGCGCCGTTGAGATCCTGCGCCGGAATGTTGAGTGACACCGTAGCGGCCGCGACCCGCCCCGTCGTCCCCTGCGCCTCTGCCGATGTCGGCGCCAGCACCGCACCCGTCGTCAGTGCCAATATGCTGGCCGTCCCCAACAGCCGCAGCATGGCCGGAACCTGCGCCCGGCCTTCCCCGAAAATGCCCATCTGAAATGCCCCTGGTACTCGAATATCCCCATGCGTCCCCTTCAATTTCGGGGTGCGCTGAAAATAAGACGAATCCAGTCATCTTTTTCGGTAAAGGTTTTTTCGGAAAAATTTCCGAGCCTCGCGATCGGCGCTCGTCAGTAGATGACGGTGACCAGCGGCGGCACGGAAGACATGCTGAGATCGAGCTCGCGGACGATGCGGCCGAGCGCATTGGGCAGGTCGTTCGTGTCGAACACACCGCTCACCTTCAGGCTCGCCAGCCTGTCGGAAACGATGACGATCCGACCGCGTCGGTAGCGGTTGAGTTCGGCGATGACGCGCGACAGCGGTACGTCGCTGAAGATGATCTTGCCGCGCCGCCAGGCCGTCGCCTGATCCATGTTCTTCGTTTCCACCGAGCCGAGCCCGCATTCCGGCGCATAGCGCACCGATTGCCCCTCGTTGAGCATCACGCTTGCCTTCGTGCCGTCGTTAAGACCGACCGAGACGCTGTGCTCGGCAACCGCCACTTCGACGGCCTCGTCGATCCGGTCAACGGAAAACTGCGTACCGACGGCGGTCGCGGTGCCGATCGAGCTTGCGACGACGAAGGGCCGGACTTCCGGGCCGGCCTTGGGCGCAGCCGTGAAATAGGCGCGGCCGGAAAGAAGCTCGACCCGGCGCTCCAGATCGGAAAAATCGACGGCGAGCGCACTGTCGGAACCAAGATCGACGATCGTACCGTCCGACAGCTCAATCGTCCGGCTCTCGCCCGGAGCGGTCACATAGTCGGCCGTGAGTAGGACGGTGGGATTGCCGTACCAGAAGAACGTCGCCGCGGCCGCGACCACGAGACAGGCCGCCAGTGCCAATGCGTGTTTCAGAACCACAGGTCCCCGACGATGCGAAGGCCCTGGCCGGGCGGGGCGCGCCGCGACCGGAATGTGCCGGACCGGCCGCTCCGTCCCATGATGGCTCGGCTTTTGGACCGGCTGCGCGATCGAGCCGAACTGTCCCGCTTGCCCCATCTCGCCGAGTTCCTGCCAGGTGCCGCTTGCCTCCGCGAAGGCGGCCTGATGGCGCGGGTCGGCATCCAGCCAGTGCTGCAGGGCGCGCCGGTCCGCATCGCGCACGGTCCCGCCGCCGAGGAGCACGACCCAGCGGGCGGCTTCCTCGTCGATCATATCTTGCCGGTTTTCGCTATGCCCCAAGTCTTCGTCCTGCATGTCGTCTTGATTCTGTGATCGACCTCTTCGGCAATAGGACGTCTGACGCCCGCCGACCCGGTAAAGGGAAAGCCGTCTGGCCCTTATCTTGAATTTGTTTCCCGCAACCGCCTGGTGATGAGGGCGAGCGCCTTGGCGAGATGCTTCTGAACGCTGCTGTCGGAGATGCTAAGCCGCTCGGCGACCTGAGCATAGGTAAGCCCGTCCACCCGATTCAGGATGAAGATTTTTCGGGTCAGCTCCGGCAGTTCGGCAAGCGTGGCGGATATCTGCGCCAGCCTCTGGCGCGCCGCCGTCTCCTCCTCGAGGTTCGGCCGGTCGTCTGCGATATCGGAAAAGGCTTCACCCGCGGTGAGGTCGGTCCGACGTCGGGACTGCTGACGCACATAATCGACGGCAAGGTTATGCGCCGTGCGGTAGAGATAGGAGCGTTCGTTGGCGATCGATGCGACGGCGGTAGGTGTACGCTCCGCGTAGCGCAGAAACGTTTCCTGTGTCAGGTCCGCGGCTGCCTCGGCATTCCGCAGCTGTTTCATCAGATAGGCCTGGAGTTCGCCCTGGTGCGCGAGAAAGAGGCCCTTGAGCGTCTCGTTGGTCACAACCGGTTGCCCGTGATCGATCGGTTCTTCAACCTATCCATGACGCCATTCTGCGAGAATTTGCAAGATGTGCCGTTTGGCGGAAAGAGGCCGTTGCAGCCACAGGAAAGGGCGTTTTCGCTACGCTTGAGCCACAAACAGCAAAGGCCCGCGAGCGGGCCAATTACTAAGCATTATCAATGGGAATGGTGCCCAGAAGAGGCGAGCCAAGCTTGCCGAGGGCATCATCTCTGCGTCTTAAAGTTTCACGTTTTCAATGTCTTGCGAGATGGCTTCCTCACCGGCACTGTGGAGCGTGTGTACCACGCGGTGGCGGTTTTGTGTACCGGAAATCTTCAGGCCGCTGAGGGCTGACCACGGGCAGGCCGAAAAGACATTATCGGGGTAAGGCAAACCGGCGATCAGAAATTCAGCCAGATCGTTATAGCGACCATAGCGCCAATGCCTTCTCCGCTGCCGCTGGGTTCTCCTTGATCCTGTAGACCGTCTGGCGGCTGATGCCTGATGCTTGGGCGATCTCTGACACGCTTGCGTTCTTGCCAAGCAGATTGACCACCGTCTCGTATGCGGCTCGCGTGAAGCTGGGTTTGCGGCCCTTATACGCGCCGTCGTCTTTCGCCTTCAGGGCCTCGATAGCAGCCTTCTGGGCTTCTTTCGTGGCTTCGACCTGCGCCTGCGCGGATGCGGCCATAAAGCTGATCATCGCATCTCTCACCGCCATCTGCATGGGGTCAGATGTTGAGCCGTCGAAGGTCATGTTGTTGATCACAGTCTTGATCACGACACCACGTCTCATGAACTCTCGAATGGTGTCGGTCACGTCCGCATAGTTTCGGCCAAGGCGATCGACCCACCGAACGACCAACGTGTCGCCAGCTCGCAGCATGTCGAAGAGGCGCTTGCCTTCCGGGCGGTCCCTCATCAAGACCGACACACCTGATACGCCCTGATCAGCGATGATGTGGTCGAACCGAAAGCCCGCCTTCTCGGCTTGGGTCTTCTGGTGATCAAGGGTCTGCTCAGAGGTAGAGACGCGAGCGTATAGGAAGGTTGCCAAGGGTTACTCCGAATGTCCGATAGGATTGCGTCCGAATGGATATGTGTCCGAAAGAACGATGTCAACCCTATCGGACGAGATCGGAGAATGTGTTGCCGTGTCCGCTACAGTATGCCCTATCGGACATGCTGACATCGCCGACAGCGGCTTGCTCAACTCATCAAGCATGGTGGGTCGCGGTCGCGATGGCTCCCGAATGCGAGGGCAAGCCGGGGCACAGGGGGAACCGGCCCTAGCCTTATATCTGATTGGCCTCTCGGAATTTTCTGCCGAAAACTACCCGACCTCGGCCCGCCCCTCGCAATTGAAGAGGCAGGCCAAGGCCGCGATCGTGTCTGTCACCTGCCCAAAATGGGCACCTGAGCAGTGGGCAGGAAAGGGGTCAGAACGGGATTTCTGTCGGCTCGCGAAGGGGCCGCTCGTAGCTATCCAGATCATCGATCTCATTGCCATCTTCAGACCCGATAACCGGGAGTTGGTTCAACCGCTCACGTTCGTCTCAGCCTTAGCCCCGGTGATCAGATCGATTACCGGGGCCTTTTTCTGCCGTGCTGGCGACGGACGATCACAAAAAGAACCTATGACGAGAACGAAGATGCAAGAACCCAACAGCACAACACCCTCCTCACCGGCTCAGGAAGCCGCCTGCAGCCTTCCGCATGATCTGAAGGCGCTGACGTTCAGCAAGGCGCTGGACGCCCTCAGGCAGGCCCAGAAGGCCACCGCCAAGCTCGATGATGAGCCGAACCGTCTCCCGCTTTCACAGCTCGTCGAGCTGCCGAAGGTGTTCCAGATCAGGAGCGCCGAAGTGGACGATCGGCATGTCAGTGATCTGGTCAAGGCCCTGACCATCCACGGTGCGCTCGATCCAATCGTCGTCTGGCGCTGCGGTGGCCGAAACTTCGCAGTGGATGGTCATCACCGGATTGCCGCCTACCGGCTCTGGCGGAAGTCCAAGGAGCTGCCTGTCGTTTTCTTCAAGGGCTCCGTCGATGAGGCCATCGAACATGCCGAAGCGGTCAACGGCAAGGCGAGCCTTGGCATCACCTACGAGGAGCGATCGAACTACGCATGGAAGCTGGTGGTCCATGCCGAACTTCTTGGCAAGTTGTCCAAGGCGCAGCTCGTCAGGCGAGCCAACATCGCCAAGGGTACAATCGATAACATGCGAGCCGCCTTCTCAGTCTTGGGCGTGCGAGCTGTCAGCCTGCCGGGTTGGCGGGATGCAATGACGGAATGGAAGAAGGGCCTGCAGGATGGAGATCAGGACTTCGATGGAAGCTGGCAGGAGGCGGAAGCCATGAAGATCGTCGATCGGCTGGGCAAGGAGTTCGGCAAGCGCCTTGCCAAGAGGCCGGAGATCGCGGCCAAAGCCTTCAGCCATCTCCTCGGCAGAAAATCCCGAGATGTCGCGGTTCTGATGCTTGAGGAGGAGGGCCTCACCCCGATGCTGCGCGACGCGTGAGCGCGTGGTTCTCCATATGTGCGTGCAAATCGACACGGCACGAGCAATGGCTAGAGGTTGCCGTAAAGCGGCTCTGTCCTAAAGGGTGGGGCAATCCGTTGTGCCGGGCCACGAGCGGCAGCAGTTAATCAGACTCCGAAGATTTTCTCGCTTAGCGCTTGGAGTAGGAACTGGGCTTAGGAAACCCACCGCGTATCACAATGACGATGATCGCGAGTAGGGAATTGCCGATTTGGTGCGGGATGACATCAATATCATCGTCGACATTTCCAACTGGCGCCGACTTATTAGAAGATTCCAGAACCGCTAGAAGCGCAATCTTTTTCCCTAACGCTAAAGCATAGGCTGCAGTCTGATCAAAATATTTGGCGAAATCCTTAGGGTAGAGTACTTTGGTGTTTTCGACTTTGAGTTCGATTGGGATGTCACGAAAGGTCAAGTCCGTTATTCCACCAGCAGCCTCTGGATGGCCATGAAGGTCGCCGCCAATGTCATGGCGCATTCGCAACATCCTAACCGCCTCAGACTGAAAATCTTTTTCGGAGCAATTTTCTGGAAAACTCGCATCACGCAATGCTGACGCAGCAATGCTGCCAAATCCCCCGAGAATTACCATTGCATCAGCTAGATCACCCTGATTTATGCCGGGCATTGACCTGAGGCGATCGCGGATTTTCAGCAGGTGAAGATCGACATTGCGAAATCCGGTTAGCGGATTGGATGAAAGGTCACTGCCTTCCAAAACCAAGCGTCGATGCCCCACTACCTCGACTCTCCGATGGTGCACGGTGCTGTCGAATTCGGCTGCATATAAAAATTCGTATGGCCTTGCACCGAAGGAATGAGCGATTTCGAGTACAGCGCGGCCTGTTCCCGTGAATATGAAAGGACCAGAGCCGTCGGGTCTTCCAAACTTGAATTGCGGGAGCCAGTCGCGTTCACGGCTGTCGATCGTGATCGGGACCAGCGAGAGAATTTCAGCCCCGTCCGGCCAATTTGATACGCGAACTTCTACGGTCAGGTCATAGGCTGTCGCGGGTTTCAGATAATTCCACTGCTGTGCGGGCTGCCCATCTATATCGAATTTGAGAAACGCTACCGTGGGCTGCGATTTTTCTCTCTCAGCAGATGGATACTGCTTCTCTGAGCCGCTTACTGATATATTTGCAAACATCAGTAGTGGCAAAGCCCAGCCTCTCAAAGCGGCTTGGACGCTTGCGAGATCATTCGTGTCTTGAATGCTTGCAACCAAAGCCAAAAACGAGCCTAAGGGTTCGATCTCGACGAACTTAGCATTCTGACCTTGCTCCGACGCTTTCATCTTGGCGGCAGCAAGGAAGCGCTGAGCGTCGGGTTCCGCCGCGCGGATGGCATGCTTCCATTGCGCCAGCAGCGTAAAAATGTTTATGGCGAATGAGTATGCTCGATACTGATCTTCTACATCGCCTTCGCCGAGAACTGCGACCTCCTGTTCAAATGCGGAGCTGGCTGTCCGCAGCTCTTCCGCAGCTTGAGGTATTGTGGTCAGCGAGCTATCGAGAGATTGGATTACGCTAATTCTCGAAGAGAAAGCGCGGTGGAACATGTGGGTATTCGGCTCGTTCCGCATTCTCTTTCTCCAGCTCAGCGATCAATATTTTCCACCGGTTTACCAGCTCCTCGACCGGCTTATCCTCAGCCAGAGCGGTCTCAATAGCTGTGGCGGTTTCAAGCAATGAAGCCTCAATACGCCACTGCGCATTTCGATCTTCTTCGGGTATGGCCTCCACCATCTTCACGGCTCGAGCGTGAGCAGCCTGAAATCTATTCGCCTTAGTCAATGCCGAGAGGAGGAGAAGAGCTTCGCTGAATTCATTGATGCGGAATGGATTCAATACGTCGAATGCTTTCTCGATCTCGTCACCGCACTCGCGGACATCTTTAATCGGCGCTCGCACTATTGCCGTTACGCAATCCTCCGTGGAAATGGAGCGTGTGTAGTCGCTTGAGAGAGCCTTCAGCGCGACTTTCGTGAAGCCGGGAACATCTTGGAAGCTGAAGACCAGATCGTCGACAGCCTTATACAGAGCATCATCATCTAAGGTCAGCAGGAGATTAGTGAGAAAGACACCAAAATTACCCTTTAGCTGGTCGTCGGTAAGACAGAGCTTTGCAAACAATCGAATACACTCGACCAGAAAACCTTTGTCTTGGCCCGCCTGCGAATAATAGGCGATGAGATTCCACATTGGAGAACTCAGTAGTTGCCGCTTTTCCGCCGGGAAGGAGCGCCTAGCTAGCGCCCTGACTGCTGATTTGTGCACGATCACATAAGGATCAGTCAAAAGCACCGAGATTGCCTGGAAGAAAAGATCAGGAAAATTGTCCCTGAGTCCGAGCGGGATGCCTTCCCACGCCTGTACAGCGCTTGCGCGGACAAGGGCGCTCTCGTCCATCAGCGCCCTATACCAGTCAGAGAGAACTGCGTTCAGGCTATCAACGCCGCTCAGCAGCTCCGATACATGAACCATCATGTTTCCGCGCATTTGTGTCTGACTTTCGGGCAGGTGGCGATAGAGAGTTAGAAAGTCGTCCACGCCATCCTTTCCCTTGAAGCGAGCGCCGATCGCGGCCCACTTTATCAATGCGCCCTGCAAATTATCGATCGCACTGCGACTGTTTTGGCGCTCCATCTGAGCCAACCAATTGCCCGAGCTTTCCAGTTGGTTTGAGGTGCCGATGGAATCGTACCTCTGACTCAAAGTCGCGGCCGCGCCTATAAGCTCATCTAGATGCTCTACAGCTAAGGCCGCGTATTCATCCTGCGCATGTCTGAAGAATTGCCCTGCCTCGTTCATAGTTGTCTCGGCCTCGTCCACGGCGGCCCAAAGTAGTCTTCTGAACGCGATCTTTTGCGGCTCGCCTATCTGAGGATTTTCTCGATAACTATGCCTGAACGCAGTGCGATACACACGAATGGCCTCTTGCTTTCCGGTGTCGTCGTTATCTTTAAGGAATGACTGGATTATTGAGTCCGCTTCATTTGGGCTTCGTCTGAAGCATTCAGAGGCGGCTTCGCGCAGATAAAATAGGACCTCGCTATTCCTCCCCTCACTCTGTAGCAATCGCCTCCGTCGCATTAACTTGCCAAAGATGTTACGAGCGTTTTTTCGGAACAACTCGTCGCTCGACAGTGCTAAAATTATCCGTACGGCAGCCGCTATCTGCCCGGTCTGAGACGCCCCGAAAAGAGCGTCGATCTCGTTGACTAGGTCGTCTTTTCTGTTCTCGAATAGCTGTCTGATCGGCCCGTCATCATACTCCCTCCGCTCCGCTCCGATTCTCGAGCTAGGCGGGGGAGTGACTGCCATCGATACAAATCGGCTGATGATGGAAGATAGTTGCTTCGAATTGAGTTTGTCAGACTCAGCTAAAACGTAGCTGGTAGCCTCTGACGACCTGACATAGCTCTCTAGAAGCCTCACCGCGACTGCTAGTTTATCCGTGGGCTCAAGCGGGGCCTTTATCAGCGCTTTGGCAGCGTGGAGCGAATAGGGAAAATTCTCATGAATCGCAGCAGGCAGAAGATATGTGATGATCTTCTGCCCGAAGACCTCAGGCGCGAGATTTGCGAACTGCTCAAGCCGTGGGTCATCGTGAGTGATATTCTCGTCGTCCAGTTCGTCTATTAAATCGAGTACGTGGGTTTCCTCGAAGCTAAGCTCGCTCCGCAACGCAGCACGCGTCTGCTTCCTTGCTTTTTTGGCATGATCTTGTTTGTCCCGCTCAGCCTGTTGTTGAGCTTTGCGTTGCAAGGCTTTGCGTTCGCGAGGCTCTATAAACTCCGCGATGTTCGGAAGCCCAACAGGAACTCGCTTGTCGCATCCTTTGCAATTGCTCAGGTAGAAGTCATACACTGCGTCTTCTAGTAACCAGCTGAACATTGAGTTCTTTTTGGAGAACTTACACCGAACCCCCATATGGCCAATCGGAAGGCCGGTGTTGGCTTCGATCATCCCGACGCCGCCAGTTCTGGCGAATTCGGCATGGTAACACCAATTTTCTAGAAGCTTTTTAGCCCGTATATTTCTTTGTCCCGCTTGTACGGCTTGTCTGTACTCGGCTTCAAAGTCTTCCATGAGTGCGGTCTCCGTAGAAGGCCCAGCGCCCTTCGTTCTTACGGTAGGAATCGTTTTGCTACAGCACCGATCCTAGCTGAACTTTTTCCGAAGTAATGGGACTATGCGCTCTTTCGTATTGCCGCAGGCACTCGGCAGGCAAAGCGAACATCAGGCTATCCCAAACGCCTTCTTCATCGCTGCCGTTGTCACCACCAACTTTGCCTGCTCGCCGCCGTAGGTTCGATTGCCTACCCCTCCGAGCGAATGACCGAGTATAATGTTCTGGTCCAGTTCCGCCACCCCTGCCAGCAGCAGCCTGTCCTTCATGTTGTGGCGCAGCGAGTGAACAACCAGCCGCGAGTTATCGGTGATCTCCCTCACTCGGTCCATTAGCGCCTTGGAGACGTTAGTGGGGCCGTTCTCGTCACTGTAACGGCTGAACACCATTGGTCCCGCATCAGCCGCAGCCAAGGCCTCAATCGCTGCTGCGAGGGCATCGCCGACTAGGGGGACGTGACGCTTCGATGTTTTCGTCTTAATGCGTCGATCCTCATGCCATGTGACCCGGATGTTTGGTGTATCGCCGATGATCGTCACATCATCCACTCGCAGGCCGGAGACTTCCGCCATTCGGCAGCCCGTTCCTTCGAGCAAGCGCCAGATGAGTTGGAGATCGGGATTTACGGTTGAGAGGATATGGTTCCTGACCTCAATGAGCATATCTGCCGGGAACGGATAGCGCTTGTCGGCCTCGTTCTCCTCGTCGAGACCCGCGATGTCCAGCTTTCGGAATGGATTGTTGCAACCGCCCAGCTCGAACTCCGTGATCGCATGGTTGATGATTGCTTTGACGATGTTCAGCTCTCGGCGCACTGACGCTGGTGTCAAGCTGCCAAGACCTAGTAGATGATCTCTGACCTTGCGGGCATCGTCACGCGTGATCTTATCGACTTGAGGGGTCTTGCCCAACGCCCGCTTCAGCCGCGAGATGACACGCTCAACGCGCTGCGTGTTCTTCTTCACATCAAACGCGCTGCCAGCCACCTTGTCCTTCAGGTAGAGCTTGACCGCATCGTCCAGTGACGGGCTAGGTTTACGCGGAGCCTTGGACATGAGGGACTGAATGAGGAACGCATCCGCCTTATCGGTGATGATCGGGTTCCCCGTCTTCTCGTCATGAGGGTATCGAGCAGCAATGCCCTCGGCGATTATCTCGCGTTGGAAACCCTGCTCATCATTGCTGGCGACAGCTTCTGGATTATCGACACCCAACTCCCTCAGTCGGGCGAGAAGGATGTCATAGCGCTCGCGATCGGAGAGTTCGGCGAAGGGAAGTTTGGCTTTTTCGGCGACCAGAGCTTTGCGGGCAAGGGCAAGCTCCTCCTCAAACCCTGCATGGATGCGAGGGTAGGCTTTAAGGGCCTCTTTTTCGCTGTCACCAAGCGTGGCGATCAGCTCTTTCTTGCCTGCTATGGACTGGAGATCGTCGGGAACTCTGCGCCGATATCGGTACTGCCTTCGGCTCGCCGATGGCTCTTGGACGTACTTCAACACAAGCCCCATAATGTACCTTCCCTTGTACCGGTTTGTGTACCGGTGGGAAGGCTAACATCCTGAGAACATTGAAAATGTTCAACTTTAAACAATGGGAATGGTGCCCAGAAGAGGACTCGAACCTCCACATCCTTTCGGATACCAGCACCTGAAGCTGGCGCGTCTACCAATTCCGCCATCTGGGCGACGGAGAGCGATGTACGGGGGCGGCCCCTCCCTGTCAACCGGGTTTTTCAAGTTTCTGTGTCAGTTGTCGAAAAACTTTTGGAGACACATCTCAGGCAGTGCCGCCAGCCTCGGTTTTTGCGGCATGCCGGTCCAGATGGCCGAGGTCGCGGTCGGGGTCGATCACGTCGCGCACCCGCTGTTTCAGCTCCTTCGGACCGGGAAAACCGCCATCGCGCTTGCGCTCCCAGATCAGCGTGCCGTCGATTCGGATTTCGAACACGCCGCCGGTGCCCGGAATGAGCCCGACCTGGCCGAGCTGGTCGCCGAATGTCTGCAGCAGCTCCTGCGCCATCCAGCCGGCCCTGAGCAGCCAGTTGCACTGGGTGCAGTAGAGAATGGTGATCCGCGGCCTGTCAATCGCGGCACTTGCCGTCGGCGTTTTGGCGCCGGATGTCGCTCCATCCAGCGCGAGCTTCACCATGGTCGCAAGGTCAGCCTCGGCAAAGCCCGCCTCGGCGGCGCCCTCGAAGCTTGCCAGCGCCGCCTTCATCGCCGGGATCGCGACATCGATCTGGGCGGCGAAATCGCGCACGACGCTTACATCCTTGATCACGCCGGAGACCGGGAAGCCGACGGCATCCGTTTCACCGAGTACGACCGGAAGCCGGCCCTTCATGGCGGGGCTCGCGGCGGGACTGCCTGACAGGACATCGATCATCCGCGCCCGGTCGAGCCCTGCCTTGCCGCCGAGCAGCAGTGCTTCCTTCAGGCTTTCCCACATGCCGCTCAGCATCATGTTGTTCATCAGCTTGGCCACCGCGCCATGGCCGAGATCGCCGACATGGTGGATGCGATCGGAGAGGACCTCGACGACCGGCAGGAAGCGACGAAAATCCTCTTCCGCACCACCGATGTAGAAACCGGCCTTGCCGGCGAGCAGCATTTCCGGGCCGCCGGAGATCGGCGCGTCGACGAGGCGCCCGCCGGCTTTCTCGACCGCAGGCCGATGGGCGCGCAGCGTAAGCGGGCTGACGGTGCTGGTATCGACGATCAGCTTGTCTGCAAGATCGAATGTTTCCAGCGTGCCGACGACGGCGTCGACGGCGGCATCGTCCAGCAGGGCGAGGAGGATGATGTCGGAGCTGTCCACGAGGCTGCTCAGGTCCAGCGCCGTGGTAACGCCGCTGTCGCTCAGGCCTGCGGGCATGCCGCTGCGGCTCCAGCCGGTGACCGGGAGACCCTCGGATGCGAGACGGATCGCCATGGCGCGGCCCATGCGTCCGAGGCCGATAATACCGATGCGGATGGGCTCCATGCGACACGACTCCTCTGCTCATTAGGATAGGAATGGTCCTATTCGCTTTGATCCGCGAACGCCATTCCCTCGATCCTACAACTGAAAGAAATGGGTCAGCTTGGAACAATCTCGCGTCACGCGCATTTTACCTGCCGAAATGGAGGAAACGAAAATGGCTTATGATCCTAATCCGAATGACAACCGTCCTGACCTGCGTACCCCGGTAGAGACACGCAAAAGCTCTTCCTGGATGGGCTGGGTCGCAGTCCTCGCGGTCATCGTCGTGGGCGCTTTCGTCTGGTCTCAGATGGGTGGCTCTTCGACCGATCCTACCACGACCTCGTCGACATCAGCGCCGGCAGCTGAGCCGGCACCGGCAACCCCTGCAGCGCCTGCCGCACCGGCAACCCCGGCACCGGCTACGCCTGCTGCTCCGGCCGCTCCGGCAACGGGCGGTGGTTCCACCACCACGCCGCAGCAGTAACGCATCGGATCGATGTAAACGAAAAGGCCGTCCGCTTCATGAGCGGACGGCCTTTTCTCGTTTCCGAGATCCGGTCTTCGGTTTCCGCTGGCCGGATCAGAAATCTTCCCAGCCCGGGTCGGCCGCAAGCGCCGCGGACCCGGATGTCCGCAGCTGTGTCGTGGCTCGCGGTGAAGCGGCCGATGCGGCGGGGCGTGCGGCCTGTCTCGCCGCAAAGGGGATCGACGCCGGCTGCGGCACGGCGTCGTTGGCACGCGCGGTCGTCACCTGGCCGAAGCGGAACTGGTCGAGCAGTGCGAACAATGCCTGCGATTCCTGCGCCAGGCTGCGGCTTGCGGCCGTCTGCTGCTCCACCATGGCAGCGTTCTGCTGGGTGCCCTGATCCACCTGGTTGACGGCCTTGTTGATCTCCCCGAGCGCCACCGACTGTTCGCGCGAGGCGTCGATGATGGCGACAATGTCAGAGTTGATCTGATGGACGTGGCCACCGATTTCCTGCAGAGCGGAACCCGCCTTGCTGACCAGTTGCACGCCGTTTGCGACATGATCGCTGGAGGCATTGATCAGCGTCTTGATTTCCTTGGCCGCAGCTGCCGAACGCTGGGCAAGTTCGCGCACTTCCTGGGCGACCACGGCAAAGCCCTTGCCGGCCTCGCCGGCGCGTGCGGCCTCGACGCCGGCATTGAGCGCCAGAAGGTTCGTCTGGAAGGCGATCTCGTCGATCACGCCGATGATGTTGGAAATCTCTCGCGACGAGGTCTCGATCGAATCCATGGCCTGGATCGCCTGACGCACGATCTCGCCCGACTTTTCGGCATGGGTCTTTGCACGATTGACGAGGGCGCCCGATTCTTCTGCGCGGTGGCTCGAATCCTTCACGGTGGTGGTGATCTCTTCCAGCGCCGATGCGGTCTCTTCGACAGAGGCGGCCTGCTGTTCGGTCCGGTGCGACAGATCGTCGGCCGCGACGCGGACCTCGTTCGATCCCGATGCGATCGCCTTGGCGTTTTCCGCCACGTTCGCCATGGCGTCGCGCAGCTTGGCCGACGCGGTATTGAAATCGACCCGCAGCTTCTCGAGCGAAGAGATGAATGGCTGGTCGATCACCTGGGACAGGTCGCCATGCGCCATATTGGTCAGGCAGGCGGCAAGGCGCTCGACATTTTCCACCCGGTTCGTCACGTCCGTGGCGAACTTGACGACCTTGATCACCTTGCCATCGGCACCGAAGACGGGGTTGTAAGAGGCTTGGATGAAGACCCGATGTCCGCCCTTGCCGATACGGGTGAATTCGCCGGCGACGAATTCGCCCGACAGCAGACGCTTCCAGAACCCGGCGTATTCGGCCGAGGCGGCGTAGGCCTGGTCGACGAACAGGCGGTGATGGCGGCCCTGGATCTCGTCGAGCGAATAGCCGAGCGTGGCGAGGAAATTCGGATTGGCGGTGATGATGGTTCCGTCGGTGTTGAATTCAATCGTCGCCTGGGCGCGGGAGATCGCCTCGATCTTGGCGTCGGTGTCTAGGGCGTGCAGCTTGCTTTCGGTGATGTCGTTGGCGAATTTGACGACCTTCAGCACCTTGCCGCTGCTGTTCTTCACCGGGTTGTAGTTGCCGCGGATGAAGACTTCCCGCCCGCCTTTGGCAATGCGTTTGAAATCGCTGGAGAAGAACTGGCCTTTCTTCAGGTCGTTCCAGAAGGCCGCATATTCCGGCGACTTGGCATAGGCTGGTTCGACGAACAGGCTATGGTGTTTCCCGACGATTTCGGCAGGCTGATAACCCATCACATCGCAGAAATTCTTGTTTGCCTTGAGGATGCGGCCTTCTATATCGAATTCGATAATGGCCATCGACAGATCGAGGGCTGTCAATATTTGGTCTGATCCGGACGAGAACAACGGCACGATAAAACTCCCCAAGAATAATGTAAAATTTGGTCCTTTGTTGGGGATATACGTTGGTATTCCACTGTTAATTAAAGTATAATTTTGCGATCTCTATTTCTTTTGTACGGTTTTTGACAAAGCGCGCATCATACACGTGATGGTTGTTTTTCGAGTGCTGTCGTTAACTATTTGTTAACCCTGTTGTCCGACCCTCCTGCCTTGGCCACGTCTCCAGACAACCCTATTGGCAAGGAGCAGAGCATGACGCTTGTGACGCTGCCCGGACGGATTTTCCAGACCGCCCATCATACACTCGTCCTGATGCAGGAGGATGTTACCCGCCACGCCATCTGCGTCGTCAACGACGGTCTGATCGGCGACGTGCGCTCCAAGCTCGGACTGATCGAGACGATCGCCAGCCGCAAGCTCGACCACGGCGAAGTCGCCTTCGACGGCCGGGTCTGGATCACGCCCTCCGACCTGCCGCATCCCACCGCACAATAGCGCTTTCAGGCGCGCAAGGGCTTGCCAGGTCCCGGGCGAGTTAGGCCATGGCGATGACCTGGTTCAGCGCTGCGGCTATATCCCTCTCGTCATAGGGCTTTCGCAGAAGTCCGGCGTTGGCGGGCGAGCCGTCCGGCTTGCGGTTCTCGCCCGTGGCGAAGATCACGGCGAGGCCGGGCTTGAGGACGACCGCCTGGCGCGCCAGTTCTCCGCCATCGATGTCGGGAAGTCCGATATCGGTGATCAGCACGTCGATTGCCGACGACGTCAGTTCCGCCAGCGCTTCCCGGCCGTTGCCGGCCTCGATGACGTCATGACCGATTTCGGCCAGCATCTCGGCGGTATTGGAGCGGATCAGGAAGTCGTCTTCGACCAGCAATATGCTCAGCCGTTCGGCGGTGCCTTCGGTTTGCGAAGTGATGCCTGCCGCCGACGTTTCGGGTTTTGGCGCCGTCGCCTGCTCGATCTGCTTCTGGTTGGAGATCACATGGCGGATGCGGCGGGCAAGCGCTTCCCGCGTGTAGGGCTTTGAGAGAAGTTCGACGCCGGCATCGAGGATGCCGCCATGGACGATGGAGTTCTCGGTGTAGCCGGATGTGAACAGCACCGCGAGGTTGGGCAGCCGCTCCTTGGCGCGGCGTGCCATCTCGCGGCTCTTCAGAGGGCCGGGCATGACGACATCGGTAAAGATCACGTCGATCGGGATGCCGCTTTCGACCACGTTGAGGCCGGCCATGGCATCCTTGGCGGCCAGAACCCGGTAGCCGAGATCCGTCAGCGTCTCGATCACCGTGGTGCGGACTTCCTCGTCATCCTCGACCACGAGTATGGTTTCGTTGCCGCCGACCACGGGTCCCGTCTGCACCGCCACTTCGCGGTCCTCATCGGCCGCGGAGCGGGGCAGGTAGACCTTCACCGTCGTTCCCTGGCCGATCTCGCTGTAGATCTTCACATGCCCGCCGGACTGCTTGACGAAGCCATAGACCATCGACAGGCCAAGGCCGGTGCCCTTGCCCTCCGGCTTGGTCGAGAAGAACGGCTCGAACACCTTTTCCATGATGTCGGGTGTCATGCCGGAACCGGTATCGGTAACGGCAAGCAGGACATACTGGCCCGGCGACACTTCCGCATGGGTGCGGGCGTAATCCTGGTCGAGGAAGGCATTGCCCACCTCGATCGTCAGCTTGCCGGAGCCGGCCATTGCATCGCGGGCATTGATCGCGAGGTTCAGCAGCGCGTTCTCGATCTGGGTCGGGTCGGCATAGGTATTCCACAATCCGCCGCTGGCGATCACCTCGACTTCTACCGCCTCGCCGAGCGACCGGCGTAGAAGGTCGTCCATGCCGGCGATGAAGCGACCGATATTGATGACGCGCGGTTCCAGCGCCTGGCGGCGACCGAAGGCGAGCAGCTGGCTGGCGAGCTTGGCGCCGCGGTTGACGCCGGCCAGCGCATTGCCGACGCGTCGCTCCGCCTGCTCGTTGCCGGCGATATCCTTGGCGAGAAGCTGCAGGTTGCCCGCGACGACCTGCAGCAGGTTGTTGAAGTCATGGGCGACGCCGCCGGTCAGCTGGCCGATCGATTCCATTTTCTGGGCCTGTTGCAGCGCCCGTTCCGCCTGGTGGCGCTCGGCCATCTCGGCCTCGACACGGGCTTCCAGGCTCTCGTTCAGCTGTCGCAGTTGTTCCTCTGCACGCAGGCGATGGCGGATCTGGCGCTCCAGGTCGCTTGCATGTTCCTGCAGGCTCGCTTCCGCCTCGCGCTGCACGGTGATATCGGTATGGACGCCGACCCATTCTTCGATGTCACCATCGGCATTGATGATCGGCACGCCGCGGATGGCGAAGGTGCGATAGACGCCGTCGTGGCGGCGCACCCGGTGTTCCCAGATATAGGTGTCCTTCGACGCGACAGCGGCCTGCCAGCTGGCGACGGAGCTGGCACGGTCGTCGGGATGCACGGCATTCGCCCAGCCGTAATTCTGGTATTCCTCGGCATTCTGGCCGGTCAGCGCGGCCCAGCCCGGCTGGTCGCCGATCATCCGGCCATCCGGCGTATTGGTCCACAATACGCCGTGGATGGCGTTGACTGCGGCCCTGAATCGCTCGTTGCTGCGAAGAAGCGCGATCTCGGAGCGCTTGCGATCCTCGATATCGATGATCAGCACATAGATGCCGTCGATCTCGCCTTTTGCGGTATGGCGCGGCAGGTAGCGGACTTCCGCCATGCGGTCGATGCCATCAGGTTTGCGGATCACGGTGTCGGTGATGACGCGCTCGCCTGCCATGGCCCGGTCGAGCATCGGCTTGCGGGCGCCGTAATAATCCTGGCCGATCACCTCCAGCGCATGCCTGCCGACGACCTCTGCGGCCGAGAGGCCGAACCATTCGGAATAGCCTTCATTGGCGAAGCGATAGAAATGATCACGGTCGAGAAAGCCGACCAGGATCGGCAGGGCGTTGGTCAGCCGGCTCAGTTCCTCACGGCTCTGCGCCAGTTCACCGACGGCCTTCACCTTCTCGGTATTCTCGAGCACGGTGCAGAGCACGCCGTTGACCTTGCCGCTCTCGTCATAGATCGGCGTGTAGAAGAGATCGAAGACGACGTCTTCGGGCGCGCCGTGGCGGTGCAGGGTCATCACTTGGTCGCGGAAGGACTGCACCTCGCCGCGGAAGCCGGCCTGCAGGATCTTGCTGTTCCAGTCCCAGATTTCCGGCCAGATGCCGGGTACGGTATCGCCGAGTGCGCGGGGATGGTAGTTGCCGGCGATCTCGATATAGCCGTCATTATAGATCATCACATGGTCGTCGCCCCACATCAGCACCTGCGGAATGGGCGAATTGACGATGGAATTGACCTTGATTCTCAGGTTTTGCGGCCATGCCTCGATCGGCCCGAGCGAGGTCTTCGACCAATCGAACTGCCGCACGAGCTCGCCTGCCTCGCCTCCGCCAATCGGCCAATGGGCGGATACGACCTGATGGTTCATGAAGTCCCCAAACGCATGAGAATGCAATAAGCCGCGCTTATATGGATCAAAGGCGCCTTTTTCCAAGGGGTTTCAAGTGTAAAATCTAGGGAGGTTGGCTCGCGGGTCCTCATGGATCTGCTCCGGAGTGTTTGGTGGACGAAGGACGGAGTCCGCCCTTGGCGATCTTTGGCATTTTCAAGTTCGGGCTTAATCCGAAGTCGGCCGGGGCGCTGAAAGCTGCCTCGTAAGTTTAAGTTTAAAGTGACACCTCTCAGCGCCCCGTTCGGCAGTTTCTATCCGTGAACTCCGGTTGCTCTGCGATGGACGGGACAGTGGGCACGGGGGCGTGTCTCATTATCGAGTGTCATGCACGCCCTTTTACGGAACCCGACCCGGGCCATGACGACCTTGGGCCACGTCATCCACCTGCGCCATGTTTGCCGAATGTCCGAAGACATCCGCGAACGCCCCATGGCGCCGTCCCGCCACCCTTTGTGCCTCACAGGCACGCCCGACGCTCCATCAGGGAAGTGATGCGGGATGTCGGTCCGACTTTCATCCCGCGCCTCCCGGTCGTCGGAGGGCAACCATTTTCTCAACGGACCCCGATGATGACGGTTCACGTCGTCCCTTCACCACCGATGCCGGCCCCGCCTCGCCGGAACGCCTTCCGGTGTATCCGCGACGGGACGAGGGAGTGTAGGCATGAGGCGAGAGGGTGGGGATGAAGATTGTCGTAAGGGATTGTTTTTGCTCAAATGGGGCGCCGGAACGTCCCCGGGGTTGCGGCTGTTTCAGCAGGCATGAGGATCGTGATGGCCAGCAGCCAGTCTTCCGTCTCCCCGTAGACGGGCTGGCCGCGCCGCCTCCGTCCTTCTGAAATGGCGAGCGTGTCTACGCCGTTCGGCTGATGACCATAGCGTGTAAGCCCACGGACTGATTTGCCGGATCGACTGCAAGGGCGTAGACTATGAGCATCTCATCATGTGCCCGGGGAGGAGTCCATGCGTGAGCCTGACATGCAGAAACTTGATGAACTCGTGGGGCGGCTGGTCAATGACGTCGGCGCCGCCATGTCCGGTGCGCTGGTCGTGCTCGGAGACCAGGTGGGTCTCTACAGGGCGATGGCCGATGGCGTGCCGCGCACCGTCGCAGAGCTATCCGCCAGAACGGATGTCCGGGAGCGCTATCTTCAGGAATGGCTGAGCGCCCAGGCGGCCGCGGGCTATGTCACCTTCGACGACGGAAACCAGACATTCAGCCTGACACCGGAACAGGCGATGATCTTTGCCGACGAAAACAGCCCCGCCTATTTCGTCGGCGCCTTCGACATCGTGCAGTCCATGTGGATGGACGAGCCGAAGGTGGCGGACGCGTTTCGCAGCGGCAAGGGCGTCGGCTGGCATGAGCACAGCACCTGCCTGTTTCGCGGCACCGAACGTTTCTTCCGCACCGGCTACAACGCCCATCTGGTCAACGAGTGGATACCGTCGCTTGCCGGTGTCAGCGAGAGATTGGAGCAGGGCGGCCATGTTGCCGATGTCGGTTGCGGCCACGGTGCCTCGACGATCCTGATGGCCAAGGCCTTTCCCGCCGCGCGCTTTACCGGCTTCGATTATCACGGGCCGTCGATCGATCGGGCGAAGGTGGCGGCCGAGGAGGCGGGCGTTTCCGACCGGGTGACATTCCGCCAGAGCGCGGCGTCCGACTATTCGGCCAGCGATGCCAATGGCGGCTATGATCTCGTCACCATGTTCGATTGCCTGCATGACATGGGCGACCCGGTGGGGGCCGCGCGGCATGTGCGCGACACGCTGGCCGAGGGCGGTACGTGGATGATCGTCGAGCCTTTCGCCCATGACCGGCTGAAAGACAATCTGAACCCCGTGGGCCGCGTTTATTACGGCGCCTCGACGATGATCTGCACCCCGGCCTCGCTGTCGCAGGATGTGGGCCTTGGGCTTGGCGCCCAGGCCGGCGAGATGAAATTGCGCAAGGTCGCCATGGATGCGGGCTTCCAGCATTTCCGCCGGGCGACGGAAACGCCGTTCAACATGGTCTTCGAGGCGCGGTCGGCGCGCGTGCAGGCTCATTGAAGAAGGGCTCATTGAAGAAGCGGGGTTATTCCCGGCGAGCCATGCGCGCAGGCGGCACGAGGCAAGGCGGACCGGGAGCGGCGGCGGCAGTCCATAAGGGTTGCCGCCGCTGGAAGAGCCAAGAAGCTCGAGGAAAAGCGGAGCGAGGTGCAGCATGGCAAGCGGATCGTTGAAGGCGCTGTTGGCGGTTCTGGCCGTCGCCGGCTACCAGAACCGGGACAAGATCGGCGAATTTATCAAACGGGCGACAGAGGGCGGCATGCCGCAGCCGAATGGCGGCGGTGGACAGGCTGCGTCTCCCGGCGCGCCTTTCCCAGGCCAGGCATCTCCCGGTCAGCCTTCTGCGGGCCAATCTGCATCCGGTTCGGCCATGCCTGGCCTGGATGATATCCTCGGTGGCCTGACGGGTGGTGTCGGTGGCTCGGGCGGTGGTGGTCTCGGCGGGCTCGGCAGCATTCTCGGGGGACTGGGTGCCAGCGGCGGCCTCGGCTCCATCCTCAACGGCGGCCTGACCGATCTCGTCGACCAGTTCCGCCAGGCAGGGCAGGGGCAGAAGGCAGACAGCTGGGTGAATACCGGAAGCAACGAGCCGATCGAGGACAGCGATCTGCAGCAGGCGCTCGGTCCGGATGTGCTGCGCGAAGTGGCCGAAAAGACCGGCCTGTCGGAAGAGGAAGTGCTGCAGCGGCTGGCGAAGAGCCTGCCGGATGCCGTCGACGGGCTGACGCCGGACGGCATGATCCCGCCGGAGCGCCGAGCCCTCTAGCGCCGGAATCTTGTCCGGGCCGCCGCGGCGTCCTTATTGCCGTCGGGCCTGCTCCGCCGATGGACGGGTCAGGAAGGCGATCGCCATCTCCGCGCGGAGCTGGAAACCAAGCGTCTCATAGAGCGCGATCGCATGCGTGTTCGATGCATAGGCATGCAGGTAGACCGTGTCGCCGCGCGCCGAAATTTCTCCCGCGACATACCGGAAAAGCAGCTTGCCGAGTCCGCGGCCCTGGAAATCGGGATGGGTGCAGAGCCCGCTCAACTCGGCAAAGCCCGGCTGGCGCATGCGCTGGCCGGCCATGGCGACGAGCCGTCCATCGACCTTGACGCCCCAGAAGGTGCCGAGCATCTGCGCTCTCAGCGTGAAAGGGCCGGGCTTGGTGAGCAGTGCCAGTTCCAGCATGTCGGCCGCATCCGCTTCCGTCAGCGGTTCGATCCGGCTGTCGCTGATCCGCTCATAGGGCTGCTGGGCGACCATCTGCACGCCCTTGCTCTCGACGGCGACGGTCAATTCCGCGGGAATGGTAAGAGGGCCCGCTTCGAAGATGGCCAGGGTCTCACCCTCGGCCAGAAGGTTCGACAGTGCCGTGAGGCTTTTCGGCCGTGCATCGATGGCAGCGGCGAAGGGGACGATCGACGGCGGATAGCGTAGGGCCTGACTATTGCCTTCGGCGAGATTGGCGTGGACGCTGGTCAGGGCGCTCCAGGCCGGGCGGTCGAGAATGTGGCTCATGACGTCTGCTTCCTGATGGCGGGCTCTTCGCGCCCCGATGATGGCTCTGTTTTGCTGCCGCGCCGGACGAGCGGCACCTCCGCAAGTGCCGCCTCGATAGCTGCCAGCTGGTCGAGGAGGGGCCCGGAAAGGCCATCGCAGACCTCGGCGACCGCCTGAGCGATGCGCGGCCAGACGGCGCGTTTCGAATGATCGATGAACTCCTGCCCCGCCGCCGTCAGCGAGGCGAGCTTGCGGCGCTGGTCCTCGGCGGTGGGTTTTAGATCGACATAGCCGAGCTGCACCAGCTGGGACACCGACCGGGTAATGCCCGGCTGGCTGATCCCGACCGCCTGGGCAAGGTCACCGATGGTAAGCGGCCCGAGGCGATCCATCGCTGCCATAACCGGAAAATGCGCCGTCTGGATCGACAGCCCGGCTTCCTCGATGATCTGCTGCGTATCCGCCTGCAGCCTCTCGCCAATGCGCCGCAACCGGGTGCCGAGGGTGAGATAGCCGAATGATTTGACGACGTCTTCGACCAAGATCGCGCTCCAAGGCTCTACATAAGAAGTTATATAACATGTTATGTAATTTTGGTCAAAACAGTTTGCATTTCAAATGTAGCGGGAGGTTGCAGCCATGAACGAGATCGGTCCGGAGATCTCGCCCATGCTTCAAGGGGCTTGTATGCGCCTGAGGGCGGACCGTCAGTGAATGTGCCAATCGCCCCGGGACTACAGTGAGAACCGCTACTTGAAGAAAGTATCCAGCTTCGTTGCCAGCGCTGCTGGCTGTTCAAGTGGAACGAGGTGAGCGCAGTCCGGAATGGCATCTTCCTGCAGTGCTGCTGAGATGGGGCGGAGTTGGCCCGCCAGCGCATCGCCCACCACCCCTCCGGCAATCGCGAGGATGGGCAGGTCTGGAATGCCGGCGGCAACGATTGCATCGATCTGGCGGGCATTTTCCGCAAAGGCCCGATAATGCGCAAAGCCGCTTCGCATGGCGTCCGGCGAAGCATAGGCGTTGACGAAAGCATCCCGGAAAGATGCGTCCACGCCGCGCCGGTCTTTGGTTCCGGCCTTCAGGAACCAGTCGATATAGGCTGCCTCATTGCCCTGCAGGACGGTTTCGGCGAGATCGGGTGTTCCGTGGAAGCCGAACCACCATGGCGGTCCCTTGCTGAGAAAACCTTCCGCTCCCGGCAGCGCTCCGACCAGCCCTTCCATAACGGCAAGCTTGCTCACACGGCCGGGATGACGCATCGCGAACATCCATGAAATGGCCGTTCCGAGGTCTATGCCGACGACGCCTGCGGTTTCGATGTCGAGCGCATCAAGCACGGCCACTGCATCGTCCGCCAGCGTATGGAGGTCATAACCGGATTTTGCCCTCTCGCTGGCGCCGAGCCCGCGCAGATCCGGCGCGATGACGGTGTATTGCGATTGCAGTCGTTCCATGACCGGCCTCCAGATCTCCCAGGTATGCGGCCAGCCATGGAAGAAGAGGACCGGCGGACCCGAGCCTGCCGACGCCACGCTGACGCGGGTGCCATTGGCCTCGATGTCGCGGAGGGTGAAATTGCCGGGCGTATCGGACATGAAATGACTTCCTTGCTTGATTGTCAGGCAAGGACTTGCCATTTCGACCAGATAGTTTCAAGAAGATACCAATATGTCACCTGGATACCCGGAGATAACTGTCCATGGATTTGCGCGGACCCTTCTCGGCGACCTGCCCCACGCGGGAATTGCTGGATCAACTGGCGGACAAGTGGTCGATGCTGGTCATGATGGCGGTGTCTGGCGGGCCCATCCGGTTCAACGCGCTGAAGCGCACAGTCGAGGGCATCAGCCAGAAAGTGCTGACCCAGACGGTGCGCAGGCTCGAATATAATGGCTTCCTGACCAGGACGGTCTACCCGACCGTGCCCGTCACCGTCGAATACAACATCACGCCGCTCGGTGCATCACTGGTCGAGCTGATCGAGCCGCTGCGGGAATGGGCGATCGCCAATATCGCCGAGGTGCAGCGGGCGCGGGAAGCCGGGAATAACCGCGTCTGATGGCCGCCCGGCCCGCGGCATCATACTCGGCTCTTCAGGGCACATCAGTGCACAACAAAAAAGGCGCCGGAGGCGCCTTTCTCTGGACGTCGAGGTCTGCCCCTCAATCGTCCTTCATCTTCAGCGCCGCGATAAACGCTTCCTGGGGGATATCCACCTTGCCGAACTGGCGCATGCGCTTCTTGCCTTCCTTCTGCTTGTCCAGAAGTTTGCGCTTGCGGGTGGCGTCGCCGCCGTAGCACTTGGCGGTCACGTCCTTGCGCATGGCCGAGATCGTTTCGCGGGCAATCACGTTGCCGCCGATTGCCGCCTGGATCGGGATCTTGAACATGTGCCGCGGGATCAGGTCCTTGAGCTTCTCGCACATGTCGCGGCCGCGCTTTTCGGCAGCCGAGCGGTGCACCAGCATCGACAGCGCGTCGACCGGCTCGCCGTTCACCATGATCGACATCTTCACGAGGTTGCCCTCCTGATAGCCGTGCAGGTGATAGTCGAACGAGGCATAGCCCTTGGAGATCGATTTCAGGCGGTCGTAGAAATCGAACACGACTTCGTTGAGCGGCAGCTCATAGGTGAGCATGGCGCGCTTGCCGACATAGGTGAGTTCGGTCTGGATGCCGCGGCGGTCCTGGCAGAGTTTCAGGATGCCGCCAAGATAATCGTCCGGCGTCAGGATCGTCGCCTTGATCCACGGCTCCTCGATCGAGGCGATCTTGACCACGTCCGGCATGTCGGCCGGATTGTGCAGCTCCTTCATCGAGCCGTCGGTCATGTGGAGATGATAGACGACGGACGGAGCGGTCGCGATGAGGTCGAGGTTGAACTCGCGCTCGAGACGCTCCTGGATGATTTCGAGATGCAAGAGGCCGAGGAAGCCGCAACGGAAGCCGAAGCCGAGTGCGGCGGACGATTCCATTTCGAACGAGAAGGACGCGTCGTTGAGGCGAAGCTTGCCCATCGCCGCGCGCAGGTCTTCGAAATCGGCCGCATCGACCGGGAAGAGGCCGCAGAAGACGACTGGCTGGGCCGGCTTGAAGCCCGGCAGCGCCTTCGCCGTCGGCTTCTTGTCCTCGGTGATCGTATCGCCGACGCGGGTGTCGGCCACTTCCTTGATCGAGCCGGTGAAGAAGCCGATCTCGCCCGGGCCGAGTGAATCCACCGCCAGCATTTTCGGGGTCAGGACGCCGACGCGTTCGACCTGGTATTTGGCGTCCGTGCCCATCATGCGGATGGTCTGGCCCTTGGTCAGCACGCCATCGAGAATGCGCACCAGAACCATGACGCCGAGATAGGTGTCGTACCAGCTGTCGACCAGCAGGGCCTTGAGCGGCCCCTTGTCGCCGGCCTCGCTCTTGGGCGCCGGCAGCTGGTGGACGATGGCTTCGAGGACATCGGGAATGCCGAGGCCGGTCTTGGCCGAGATCAGCACGGCCTGGGACGCGTCGATGCCGATCACTTCCTCGATCTGGTCCTTGATGCGGTCGGGTTCGGCCGCCGGCAGGTCGATCTTGTTGAGGACCGTGACGATCTCGTGGTTGTTGTCGATCGCCTGGTAGACGTTGGCGAGCGTCTGGGCTTCCACGCCCTGGGAGGCGTCGACGACGAGCAGCGAGCCTTCGCAGGCCGACAGCGATCGAGAGACTTCATAGGCGAAGTCGACATGGCCGGGCGTGTCGATGAGGTTGAGAATATAGGTCTCGCCATTGTTCGCCTTGTAATGCAGGCGAACTGTCTGGGCCTTGATGGTGATGCCGCGCTCGCGCTCGATATCCATCGAGTCCAGCACCTGTTCCGACATGTCGCGTTCGGCAAGGCCGCCGGTCGTCTGGATCAGACGGTCGGCCAGCGTCGACTTGCCGTGGTCGATATGGGCCACGATCGAGAAGTTGCGGATATGGTCAAGCGGGGTGCGGGAATTGGTGCTCATGGCTCGCGCATATAGCAGTGCGAATCCCTGCCGCAAAGGGGAAAGATAACCCTTTGTTGACGATGGCGTCCGGCACTCAGCTGTTGCGTGCTTCCGCCTCAGCCTCCGTTTGTGCCTGAGCCTCTGCCTGGGCTTGCGCCTCCGCCTGTGCCTGGGCGGCACCCGGTTCGGTCAGGATGGCGGCATTCGGCAGCTGCGCGCTGCGCACCTCGTGGCTTTCGCGATCCCCTTCCGGCGCCGGCCCGCGTTCCGTCAGGCGCTGCAGAATGAAGGCGGCATAGGCGATCGCCACCAGAATGGCGGCGACGATGAAGGTGCGGTCGCCGAGCACCGGCGTCAGCATGGTGACCGCCAGCGGCACGATGGTCGCCGCCGTGGACCAGGCGACGAGCAGGGTGGAGGACAAGGGCACGAAATCGCCGGGATCGGCGCGGTCATTGGCATGCGCATTGCCGACCGAATAGACCGTCTCCACCGCGCCGCCGAAGATCAGGAAGACGATCATCAGCAGATAGAGATGCGAGAACGAGGAGAGAAAGGCACCGCAGCCGGCAATGACGATCAATATGCAGGTGATCAGAAGCACATAGCGGCGGTCCATCCGGTCCGACAGGATGCCGAGCGGATATTGCACGAAGAGCAGGCCGGTCTGCATGACGAACATCAGCATAGCCACATCGGTCTGCGACACGCCGTTGGTCGAGGCGTAGATCGGCACATAGCCCTGGACCACCATCGACAGGCCGCCGGAGGCCAGAACGCCGACGAGGCCGACCGGCGAGATCTTCCAGGCCATCGGGATGTCGACATTGACGCGCGCCGGCGCCGGCGGGTTCGGCAGGCGGGTGAGCCCGATCGGCAGGATGGCGATGGCGGTGAAGAAGACGACTGCGAGCGGCGCCAGATTGCCGTCGGTCGGGATCTGGCCGAACAGCCAGGCGCCGCAGCCGAGGCCGAGAACATAGGCCATGTAGAAGAAGGACATGGCCTTGCCGCGCCATTCGTTCGACGCGGCATGGTTGAGCCAGCTCTGGGCGATGATGAAATTGACGTTGGCGGCGGCACCATAGATGCCGCGGGCGAAGATCCAGGCATAGGCGGGCAGGTCTGCGGCGATCAGCACGGCGGCGATGATGACCATGGCCATCGAGCAGGAAAACAGGCGCGCATGGCCGACGCGCTTGATCAGCGGGCCGCCGACGACGCAGCCGACCAACCCGCCGAAGGCGACGGCGGTCACGGCCGCACCCGCCGCCCAGGACGTGTCCGTGCGGGTCAGCATGAAGGGCACATAGGCGAACATGATGCCGCTGCCGATCGCGGCGATCGTCATGGAAATGACGATGCTGGCAATCGACAGGGGCGAAACTCTGACCTGGGCCTGACCCGTCATGAAAAATCTCCGGAAGACCGCTTCGCGGAGCGGCACATTCGGCCTCCATAGCCTAACATCATGTCCATGAGCTATCGCACAAACGCCACCGGCGATAATTTTCAGACGCTAAAGCAATTCCAGCAAAAGTGGGAACCGGTTTTGCTGGAATTGCGCTGAAACACGCCAAGTCCAAACGGCCAAACTCAAGCCACTTGACTCCATCATATGAGAATGAAAATCTCAGATCATGGAAGGTCAGGACAAGGACATTGCCGAAGCGATCAGCGCCCGGGTCAGGCTGCTGCGGGAAAAGGCCGGGCTGACGCTGGACCAGCTTGCCGAGCGCTCCGGTGTCAGCCGCGCGATGATCTCGCGCATCGAGCGGGCCGAGACGAGCCCGACGGCTGCCCTGCTGGCGCGGCTTTCAGAGGCGCTGGGGCTGACGCTTTCGGCCTTCTTCGCCGATGACGACCGGCCGGCCTCGCGGCTGTCCCGGCGCGAGATGCAGCAGCTGTGGCGCGATCCGGCGACCGGCTATCTGCGCCGGGCCGTCTCGCCCGCCGGCATGCCGAGCCCGGTCGATATCGTCGAGGTCGATTTTCCGGCGGGCAGCCGTGTGAGCTTTCCGCCGCGCGAGGAAAGCCGTGTGATGACCCAGCATATCTGGCTGTTCGAAGGCAGGCTCGACATGGTCCTGCCGGAAGCGACCTATCATCTCGAGGCCGGCGATTGCCTGTTCATGGATATCGGCGACGCCTTCGAATTCCACAACCCGTCCGACGCACCTGCCCGCTATGCGGTGGTCCTGCATCGTGGACGCTGAGACACAAACAAGGGAACGTGCATGACCGCCACCATCCGCATCCTCGACGCCGGTAGCGCCAGAGCCGCTATTCCGGATCTCTGCGAAGTCCTGTCCGACTGCATCAATGGCGGGGCGTCGCTGGGCTTCATGCTGCCCTTCGTGCCCGAGGACGGGGTGGCCTACTGGAACGACATTGCCGATCAGGTGGAAAAAGGCGGCATCATTCTCGGCGTGGCGGAGGTCGATGGCCGGGTCGTCGGCACGGTGCAGATCGGGCTTGCCTCCAAGCCGAACCAGCCCCATCGCGGCGACCTGATGAAGCTTCTTGTGCATCAGTCGGCCCGCGGCCTCGGCCTGTCGCGCAAGCTAACGGAAGCGGTGGAAAAGGAGGCGGCCAGCCGCGGCCGCACGCTGCTCGTGCTGGACACCGCGACCGGCAGCGATGCCGAGGCGATCTATCCGCGCCTCGGCTGGCAACGCGTCGGTACCATTCCCGACTACGCGCTCTGGCCACAGGGTGGTTTCTGCGGCACGACCTTGTTCTACAAGCGGATCGGGTGAGCCCGGCGGCGAACGCCGCCGTGCCCGTCAATCAGTTGTCTGCCCGCAATGTTTTCCTGAAGGCGTCGACAATGAGCCGGCTGAGCTCGGCGTGAATATCCGCGCGCGGGCGGGCCGTCTCATCGCAGATCGGGTCCGTTTCGCCCATCGACTTGAGGAAATCCAAGGCACCCGGCTGGCAAGTCGGCAGGAAACTGTAGTGATCGGCATCCGGGATCTGCGCATAATGTGCGCCGGTAATATCCATTGCCAGTTGATCGGCGATCACGGCGGGCGGCACCTTGCCGGGACTGCCGAGATTGATCAGCGTGACGGGGACATCGATGGTTTTGAGGCTTTCCCGCTTTATGACGGTCGAGAGGCCCGGATCGATCGCGACAACCGCAGTGATGCGCGGATCGCGGTTGGATTGTTCGAAGCGCTTGCGGTCGATGCTACGCAGATCGAAAGGTTCGACCTTGACGAATTCGCCGCCGGCAAAACCGCGCCTGCCGCGAAACCAGCTGCAATCCAGAAGGCCAGGCTTCTCCTCGTCGCAATATCGGATGAAAGCATCGAGATCGGGCCGTGCTCCAGCCAGTTCCAGCGCCGTTATGCCGCCAAGCGAGAAGCCCAGAACGCCGATGCGGCTTGGGTCCAGGGAGGATTGCCAGCGGCGGTCTGCGGCAAGCGCGGTGATAAGGACGGAAATATCCTGGGTGCGTTCCCAGATCTTCGGGCTGGCGGCAGGCGTGGAATCGCCGCTGGTCGTGCCCGGGTGGTTGGGGCCGGCAACGATGAAGCCGGCCTCCGCGAGTTTCGCCGCGATCCAGCCCATGCCTTCAACCCGACCGCCTGAACCATGGGAAAGCAGCACGAGCGGGAAACGGCCATCGCGGATCGTGGCGTCCGCGTAAACGGGATCGCTACGGAAAATCCTGTCGTCATTTCGGGTAACCTTGTGCCCGTCACCTTTCGACGGGTACCAGACCGTGACGGCCAGCGGCCTCGGATAATCCTGGGTGACGACGCTGATCTTGCGCACGCCGATCGGATCGGCGGCGTGAGCCACGGGCGCAGCAGCGCAGAGCGCCAGGGCAAAGAGGGTTATTGTCAGTCTCATTGAAGCCTCGCCTTGTTGGAGAACGGCTCCGAGCATGGGAGAGGCTGACGGGATAAACGACCTCGAACGCAATCGAGGTCGTTTAATTACCGGCTTGGCCTTGCGGCGTTTATGCGGCTCGCGGATGGAAGATGGCCGAGCCTGTCACGCCTTGTGCTGGCGCGGCTTTCTTTCGCCGAGGAAGTAGGCCAGCGCCACGACCGGCAGTGCGATGCCGATGGTCGAGGCGAAGAGCCAGCCGCCCTGGGCGAAGGCCCAGGCGCCGACGGCCGAGCCGAGCGCGCCGCCGAGGAAGAAGGTCGCCATGAACAGGCCGTTCAGACGCGAGCGAAGCTCGGCGCCAAGCGAATAGATCGCCCGCTGGCTGATGACGAGCGTCATCGCCACGCCGAAATCGAGCAGCACGGCGGCGGCTCCGAGCAGGATGAGCGCGATGGAGCCTTCCGGCGCGATATGGGTGATCAGGAAGGCGATGCCGACGGAGGCAATGCCGAAGACGGTGGCCGGGCGGCTGAGGCCGCGGTCGGCCAAGCGGCCGGCGATCGGCGAGGCGACGGCGCCCGCGACACCGACCAGCGCGAAGATGGCGATGCCGGCCTGGCTGAGATTGAAGGCGGGGCCGGCAAGTACCAGCGGCGTCACCGTCCAGAACAGACTGAAGGCGGCGAACTGGCAGAACTGGTAGAAGGCGCGGCGGCGCAGCACCGGCTGCGTGGCATAGAGCGTGCCGAGCGAGACGAGCAGTGCGCCATAGGAGAGTTTCGTATGCGGCACGCGCTTCGGCAGGCGGATGGCGAGGATGAAGCCGAGCACGACCATGACGGCAGCCGACAGATAGAAGATCGTGTGCCAGGAGGAGAGACCGGTGATGAAGCTCGCGACCGGCCGCGCCATCATGATGCCGATCATCAGGCCGCTCATGACATTGCCGACCACCCGGCCGCGATGTTCTTCCGGCGCAAGGCTTGCGGCGAAGGGCACGATCATCTGCACCGCGGTGGAGGCAAGTCCGATGGCAAGCGAGGCGATGAGGAAGGGCACGGCATCCGTCGACAGGCCGGCCGCGATAAGCGCGACCGTGGCGGCGCCGATCATGATCACGATCAGCCGGCGGTTTTCCAGGAGGTCGCCGAGCGGCACGATGAACAGCAGGCCGAGGCCATAGCCGATCTGGGTCAGCGTGACGATGAGGCCGGTCAGATGCGGCGGCAGGCCGATCGCGGCGGCGATCGGACCGGCGAGCGGCTGGGCATAATAGAGATTAGCGACGATCAGGCCGCAGGCGGCTGCCATGATGAAGGTGAGCGCGGCGCTCATCTGGTTATGTCTTGCGGGCGTATCGATCGCCGCGGACGAGGTGGTCATGGAGGGTGTCCTTGGATGCAACGGAAATGGTTTCAGTCGAGCAGCTTCATCGCCACGTCGACCACGGAAAAGGTCTCCTCCCGATTGGGGCTCGTCTTGCCGAGCACGCGAAGGCCCTGCACGACGGAAAGATAAAGCCGCGCCGTCGCCTTCGGTTCGATCGATCGGCTGACCGAACCATCCTCCTGCCCGCGACGGATCAGGGCCTCGAACGTGTCCTCGAAGCGATCCATGGATCGCTCGACCTTGGCTGCTGCCTCATCGTCGAACACGGCCATTTCGACCGCGACGCCGACCGCCATGCAGCCGTGGCGCCCCGATTGTCCATGGGCGTTCTCGGCATAGAAGCAGAGCATGCGATAGACGCCGTCGCGCCCGTTCGATGCCTTTGCCAGCTCCTCGTCCAGCAATGCGTTGCGCACCTGCTTGTAGCGGTCGAAGGCCGCGAGGAAGATGGCACGCTTGTCCTTGAAGGCCTTGTACAAACTTCCGGCGGTCAGCCCCATCGCGTCGCGCAGGTCCGAGATCGAGGTGCCGTGATAGCCGCGTTCGGTAAAGACGGAGATCGCCTTGTCGAGCGCTGTATCGATGTCGAATTCGCGCGGGCGGCCGGCGGAACGGGCGGTGGTGCCGAGATCGATATCGAGGCTCATGGTCGCAAACTCAATTGGGAAACGATCGTTTCCTAATATGCTTCACGACGCTGCGGGTCAAGCGGGAGCGGGGCGAAAAAGAACGGAAAAAATCGGAACAGTTCGCGACGTGAAGGGTTGGACCAGTGTCACCAACCTGAAAGCTGGAGGACAGATATGAGTAAAAGTGACGTACAAGCAGCCGTAAAACGCGCCAAGCGCCAGGTGGAAAACACCAGTGCCGGCGGCCACCTCGGTGGTACATATTACGGCCAGAACCCGGACGGTAAGACGTCGTCGATGAACAACAACGTCGGCAACAACCGGACCAATAGCGGTAGTTGACGTCATGTCTCATTGAGTTTCGAAGGGGCCCCGCCGCGTGCGGGGCCTTTTCTTTTGGGCGCCTTGCTGCAACGCTCGTCATCCTCGGGCTCGTCCCGAGGATCCATCCACGTCGCGGTCGGCTGAAACGTCGGCAGATGCTCGGCACAAGGCCGAGCATGACGGAGGCAGCGCGGTGCTGAGAACAGAACCGGGTGCCTTCCAAAAATTATCTGGTCCCCTGTCGGCAAGCCTGCCGTCCGCTCGTCCTTGGTGTATCGTGGCGAGATCGTTCGCCTGGAGGAAGTTGAACGGGAGGGCAGGAGATGAGCAGCAGCTATCGTTGGGTGATCGTGTTTGCCGGCGGCCTGATGGGCTGCGTGGCGGTCGGGGTGATGTTCTCGCTCGCGGTCTTTCTCGAGCCGATCGCGCGCCAGACCGGCTGGTCGCACGCGGCGATCTCGAGCGCCATGACGGTCAACTTCATCGTCATGGGCCTCGGCAGCTTTCTCTGGGGTGCTGCGAGCGATCGCTACGGCACGCGGATCGTCGTCCTGATCGGATCGCTGCTGGCCGGGCTGTCGCTGGTGCTCGCCAGCCGGGTCGAAAGCCTGCTCGCCTTTCAGATCACCTATGGCTGCCTTGTCGGCCTGTCGGCCAGTGCCTTCATGGCGCCGATGATCTCGCTCACCATGCGCTGGTTCGAGTCCCAGCGAAGCCTTGCCGTGTCGTTGGTCTCCGCCGGGATGGGCATGGCGCCGATGACGATCTCGCCCTTGGCGCGTCTGCTGATCACCGAATTCGGCGACTGGCGCACCGCCATGCTGGTGATCGGTATCGGCGCCTGGGTCATCCTGCTGCCGACGGTGCTGCTCGTGCGCAATCCGCCGGCGGAGGCGGAAGCGGCCGAGGGGCCGCAGGCCGAGGGGGCCGGCATGCCGCTCGTAAAGTGTTTCGCTCGCCGCAATTCCTGGCGCTCGCCTTCACCTTCTTCGCCTGCTGTGCGGCCCATTCCGGGCCGATCTTCCATATGGTCAGCTATGCGATGTTCTGCGGCGTGACACCGATGGCTGCCGTCTCTATCTACAGCGTCGAGGGTGCGGCGGGTCTCGGCGGGCGTATCGTCTACGGGGTGCTCGCAGACCGGCTGGGCGTCAAGCCTGTGCTGATGGCGGGCCTGCTGATCCAGGCGCTGGTGATCGCTGCCTATACGATGGCGACCGATCTCACCCATTTCTATCTGCTGGCGATCATCTTCGGCGGCACCTATGGCGGGGTGATGCCGCTTTATGCGGTGCTGGCGCGGGAATATTTCGGCGCGAAGATCCTTGGAACCGTGCTTGGAGCCGCCTCCATGCTGTCAAGCATCGGCATGGCTTTCGGCCCGCTTGCCGGCGGCTGGGCATTCGATGCGTTCAACAATTACAACTGGCTGTTCCTGGGCTCGGCGCTTGTCGGTCTCGGCGCCGTTGTGATCGCCCTGGCCTTTCCGCCCTTGCCCGATCGGCAGGATCAGAAGCTGCAGCCGGCGTGATGCCCGCAAAAGCAAAAGGCCCGGAACGGTCCGGGCCTTTTTGTGGGTGGATCAGTGATCCTTCGGGTTGCGCCGCTTGCGCTTGGCCGGCGCGGCTTCCGTCTCGGCAGCTTCGCGCTGGAGACGAAGCAACCGCAGTCTTTCGGTCTTTTCCTCGCGCGAATTGACCTCGGCAGCGATGATGGCGCGCGCGGTCTCGTCGGTCACCGCGGCCTTTTCCCGAGAGGAAAGCTTGGTGGGGGTAGCGAGTTCTTCCTTGATCGCGGTCATGATCTCTTCCTTCCTGAAGGCTTCGGGCACGTCCCAGAGTTACAGATGGGACGGTGGAGAATTCTGGATCAGCGGGTGCGAACCGCCTTTTTCGGCGCGGGCAACAGGCCCTCGCGCTGCATCTTTTTGCGCGCGAGCTTGCGCACGCGGCGAACGGCCTCGGCCTTTTCGCGAACACGCTTTTCCGACGGCTTTTCGTAGGCGCTGCGCGCCTTCATTTCACGGAACAAGCCTTCGCGCTGCATCTTCTTCTTCAGCACGCGGAGGGCCTGATCGACGTTGTTGTCCCTGACGATAACCTGCAAAATATATCCTTTCGGGTCTGGACGGCCCGGTAAACAAAAAGGCCGGGAAAAACCCGACCTTTCCGGGACCACCCGCTTGTGTCTCGCTGCCGGTACATCCGCGGTCAGGAGAAGTGAGTGGCATTCAACCATGCCAGCGCTTGTGCACCGCAGATACGGCACCGGATGCGGAGGCGATTGAAATCTCGTTGAAGCTAATATGGGTTTCCGATCGGAAATATCAATGAAATCGCGGAATTAATTCCTCTTAAACCAGGCTTTTGCATCTGAAGACAAAAAGGCCCGGAGCGATTACTCCGGGCCTTGCAGATCATTTCGCTCAGTGCGCCGAAAAAGCTCAGAGCGCGCCGTTGCGCTGCTGCATCATCATGAACGTGTCATAGCTGTATTCGGCCACCTGGGACCAAAGATAGGCGTCCTTCTTGAACGCCTGCTGGTGGTCGTAGATCTTCTTGAAGGACGGGCTTTTTTCCGACAGGTCGGCATAGACTTCCTGAGCGGCCTTGAAGCAGGTCTCCATGATGTCGCGGCTGAACGGCTTCAGCACCGCACCTTCGGCAACGAGCCTGCGCAATGCGGTCGCATTCTGTGCATCGTAATTGGCAAGCATGCTTGTATTGGCCGCAGCACAGGCGGCTTTCAGGATTGCCTGGTAGCTCTTCGGCAGGGCGTTGAATTTTTCCAGGTTGAAGAAGGCGTGCATGGCCGGGCCGCCTTCCCACCATGCGGGGTAGTAGTAATACTTGGCGACCTTGACGAAGCCGAGCTTCTGGTCGTCATAGGGACCGACGAATTCGGTGGCGTCGATCGTGCCCTTTTCCAGCGCCGCATAGACGTCGCCACCGGCGATCTGCTGCGGTGTGACGCCGACCTTCGAGAGAACCTGTCCGGCGAGGCCGGCGATGCGCATCTTCAGGCCCTTGAGGTCGTCGATCGTGACGATTTCCTTGCGGAACCAGCCACCCATCTGCGTGCCGCTGTTGCCGGCCGGCAGCGCGTAGAGGCCGCGCGGCGCCAGAAACTCGTTCATCATGTCATTGCCGCCGTTTTCGAACCAGGCATTGGTCATGCGGGCATTGAGACCGAAGGGGATGGCGGTGCCGAGCGCGAAGGCCGGATCCTGGCCGATATAGTAATAGGAACAGGTATGGGCCATTTCGACCGTGCCGTTGGCGACAGCATCGGCGGCCTGCAGGCCGGGCACGAGCTCGCCGGCGGCATAAGTCTGGATGTTGAAATTGCCATCGGTCGCATCACGGACGATCTGCGCCAGTTCGTTGCCGGCGCCGAAGATGATGTCGAGGCTTTTCGGAAAGGAGGAGGTCATCCGCCAGGTGATCTTGGGGCTCACCTGGGCGATCGCGGGGGTTGCCAAGGGTGCAACAAGCGCGGTCGATGCCGCGGCGCCGATGCCGGCTGTCGTCGCCCGCTTGATGAAGTGCCTGCGATCCATGGATTTCTTCCTCCCGTGTATGGTGAAAAGCCTTTGAGATTATGGCGACTTGTTAAGCGTATAGGTTTGGCAAGAACAAGCCGAAAACCCGGCGCAACGGCGCTTTTCTCGGCGTGTTGTCAAAAAAGCAAAGCCCGGAAGATGTCCGGGCTTTGCTGTGGGAAATCAGCTTCGCTTAGATGTCACAGCGTGCCCTTGCGCTGCTGTGTCATCATGAACGTGTCGTAGCTGTATTCGGCGATCTGGTTCCACAGATAGCCGTCCTTCTTGAAGGCCTGCTGGCTGTCATAGATCTTCTTGAATGCGGCGTTCTTGCCGTTGATCTCGGCATAGACCTCCTGGGCGGCCTTGTAGCTCGCCTCCAGGATCTCCGAGGTGAACGGCTTCAGGACGGCGCCTTCGGCAACCAGCTGGCGCAACGCCTTGGCGTTGTGCGCGTCATAGCGGGCCAGCATGTTCTGGTTGGCGTTGGCGCAGGCATCCTTCAGCATGCGCTGGTAGCTCTTCGGCAGGGCATTGAATTTTTCGAGGTTGAAGAAGGCGTGGACGGCCGGGCCGCCTTCCCACCATGCCGGGTAGTAGTAATACTTGGCGACCTTGACGAAGCCGAGCTTCTGGTCGTCATAGGGACCGACGAATTCGGTGGCGTCGATCGTGCCTTTTTCCAGCGCTGCATAGACATCGCCACCGGCGATCTGCTGCGGTGTGACGCCGAGCTTCTGCATCACTTGGCCTGCAAGGCCTGCAATGCGCATCTTGAGGCCGTTGAGGTCGGCGACCGTGTTGATCTCGCGGCGGTACCAGCCGCCCATCTGCGCGCCGGTATTACCGGCCGGCAGGGCATAGAGGCCATGGCCGGCGAGGAATTCGTTCAGCAACTCGTTGCCGCCGCCGATGGTGAACCAGGAATTGGTCTGGCGGGCGTTGAGCCCGAACGGAACGGCGGTGCCGAGCGCAAAGGTCGGGTCCTTGCCGATGTAATAGTAGCAGCAGGTATGCGCCATCTCGACGGTGCCGTTGGACACGGCGTCGGCGGCCTGCAGGCCAGGCACGATCTCACCGGCGGCAAAGGTGTTGATGGTGAAATTGCCGTCCGAGGCTTCCTTGATGCTCGCCGCGATATCCGTGCTGGCGGACCAGAGGATGTCGGTGTTCTTGGTGAAGGACGACGTCATGCGCCAGGTGATTTTAGGGCTTTCCTGCGCGATTGCCGGGGCGGCCAGAGCAGTTGCGGCGGCGGCGCCAACACCTGCGGTGGCGGCCTGGCGGAAGAAGTGTCTACGGTTCATGAAATAAAGAGCCTCCCAGTGAATAGGCACGCCCGTTCCCGGCGCCCCCCAAATTCGCTCATAGGCTGTTTGTTTCATGCCGAGCAAGTAGAAATTCTCATATATTACATCGAGGAAAGAAATTCTTTCGGGAAGTTGCGCCGCGTGGCTTGCGTCACGGAGCTCGAACAATCTTTTCGCCATCGCCCGGTGGAAGCAGTTGAAATACGGTCCGATTCCGCATAGTTTAGAATTGTTCTAAACGGAGTCGATCATGCTTAGCCGCATCCTGCCGTCATCCCGCCGGCCGTTCAAAACCCTGTCGGAGCAGGAAATTCTTGCTCTGGCGATCGCCTCCGAGGAAGAGGATGCGCGCATCTATCTCGATTATGCCGACGGATTGCGGGACCGGTATCCGGCATCGGCAAAGGTGTTCGAGGACATGGCCGAGGTCGAGCAGACCCACAAGAATTCGCTGATCGAGATCTTTCGCATGCGCTTCGGCGAGCGCATTCCGCTGATCCGCCGCGAGCATGTCCAGGGTTTCTATGTTCGTAAGCCGACCTGGCTGCGCAACAACCTGGCCCTCGATACGGTGAGGGAGGAGGCCGAGGCGATGGAGGCGCAGGCCGCCCGTTTCTATCGCGAAGCGGCCAAGCTCGTCTCCGACGCCTCCACCCGCAAGCTGCTCGGCGATCTCGCGCTGGCCGAGGAAGGGCATGAGGATATCGCCCGCATGCTGACCGAGAAGCACGTTTCCGACGACGCCCGCAGTGAGGAGGACGAGGGCGCTCGCCGGCAGTTCATTCTCACCTATGTGCAGCCGGGACTGGCAGGGTTGATGGACGGCTCCGTCTCGACGCTGGCGCCCATCTTCGCCGCCGCCTTTGCCACGGGCGATACATGGTCCACCTTCCTGATCGGCCTGTCGGCCTCGGTCGGTGCCGGCATTTCGATGGGCTTCACCGAAGCTGCCCATGACGACGGCAAGATTTCCGGCCGCGGCTCGCCGCTCAAGCGCGGTCTCGCTTCGGGCATTATGACGGCGCTCGGCGGTCTCGGCCACGCGCTGCCCTATCTCATCCCGCATTTCTGGACGGCAACGATCGTTGCGGCCATCGTGGTCTTCTTCGAACTCTGGGCGATCGCCTTCATTCAGAACCGCTACATGGAGACCCCGTTCATGCGGGCCGTCTTCCAGGTGGTCTTCGGCGGGTCGCTGGTGCTGGCGGCCGGCATCTTCATCGGCAACGCGTGATCGGGTTGCGTGCCTGCGGCGGAAGCGATCTGGGTCATCCGAAAAAGAAGCTGATCTCGTCGATCAGGGCTTTATCATCGGCGGAGAACTTTCCGTCGTAGGCTTTGAAGATCGCGTAAACCACGCCTTTGGCGGGAGGGCTTTCGCTACGCTCCCTGGTGACGCTCGATAATCTGGTTTTCTCATCTTCATTCGAGACGTATTTCTCGATCAGATAAATGAGAGACCGAACGCACTCTTCCTTGGTCATCACCCGATCAGCCCTCGTCAAACCTCAGGCCGCGTCCTTCTCTGATGTCTCGGCAAGCGGCACGGTCAGCGTGAATACGGCGCCGCCGTCGTTCTCTATCGACGATTGCCCACCGAGCTGGCGTACGAAACTGGTGATCAGCTTGGTGCCCATGCCGTTGGTGCGGGCGTCTTCGGCGACGCCCGGCCCGTCGTCGCGGATCATCAGGCGCACTTCGTTTCCTTCACGGCTGATGCGGACTGTCAGCTTGCCGGCATTGCGGCCGGCAAAGGCGTATTTGAAGGCGTTCGAGACGACTTCGTTGATGATCATGCCGAGCGGCAGCGCGTGTTCGCGGTCGAGCGCGATCGACGCGAGATCGAGATCGAGTTCGACCGGCATGTCGTAGCCCGAGGCGATGTCGGAGATCAGCCGGGTCGCATAGGGCGCGACCTCGACCTCCTCGAACTGGTCGGTCGTGTAGATCTGTTCGTGGACGGCAATCATCGCGCCGATGCGCCGCGACATGTCTTCGCGCGCTTCGACCGGCAGCTTCTGCAGCCGCAGAAGTGCCAGCACGGCCTGCAGGTTGTTCTTCACCCGGTGATGGATCTCACGCAGCAGGAAGCGGTTGCGCTCCAGCGCCTCTTCCAGCTCGTCGTTGCGCGTCGCAGTCTTGTAGAGCAGGGCATAGATCCAGAACGAGGCGCCGACCAAGATCGCCATCAGCGGCACGACGAGAAGCGCGTCGGCAAACAGGTTGCTCCAGAACTGGTCCAGCACTTCCTGCCGCTCGATGGCCGAAAGGGCGATCAGCGGCCAGTCCTGCACCTTCCAGAAGGCAACGATGCGGGCATAACCGTCGATCTGCGAGACCGGATTGTGGTAGAAGCCCGTCGGCTTTTCACGGGTCAGCGGATACCATTCTGTCTTGCTGAGATCGACCGACTGCATGGCGGGCGGTCGCCTGGCGATCAGCCAGCCATCGTCACGAATGACCGAGATCGTCGAATTCGGCCCGAGATTCATCGAGGCCCAGAAACGATCGAGATTGTCGTTCGGAATGGTGATCGATGCGACGCCGCTGAATTCCGGACCATTGCTGATCCGTCTCGCGACGATGAAGGAGGGTTTTCCGGCTCGTTCGTTGTCGAGCAGCCGGGTGAAGGTGAGCGGATCGCCTCCCTCCTTCAATCGGAGGAAGTAGGCGCGCTCGCCATGATTGGGCAGGACCGTGTCGGGCGCGCTCGAATAGCGCATCTGCCCGTCCTGATCGAGAAGCGAATACTCGAAACCCTCGGGCAGTTCGCCCACGGCCCGTTCCATGTCGGTGATAAGGTCGGCAGAGCTGTCGATCGGTCGTCCGCCGATCGCAGCCTCGATGCGGCGCAAGGCAAGGTCGCTCGCCTCCATCATCCATTCCATATGGGCGGCGACCACATGGGCGGAGGAGACGGCACGGGCTTCGCCCTCGCGAATTGCGTTATTGTAGTTCTCGTAGACGATCAGCGCCCCGACACTCAGGACGGCGGCAACCAGCACCCCAGCCAGCCACAGGGGAAGCGACGGTCGGGCGGTCCCGTGCGGGCGTATCAGGGGACGTATCAAGCCTGTAACCGATCGATCGTTACGCTCCATGGCCTTGAGGCTTATGGGGCAAATGTCTTTTTGTTTCGCGAGAGAGTAGAGAGAAGAACCCGCGCCTGCAAGCAGGGCGGGTTATATGCTTAACAATTCACCTATGAGGTTAGGTGTCAGCGAAGGGCGCCGACCAGAACGTCGCGGCCGTTCTCGATGGTGACCCAGCGACCGGTATTGAAGGTCGCCTGGCGCTTCAGGAACGTGTAGGGCGTCTCGTACCAGACCATCACCTCGTTATCGAGGTTGTCGAGAATGAAGTCGCCTTCCGTCGTGCGCAGCGTCAGCACCGCATGGCCTTCGCCATCGGGCTTGCGCACGACCGTGATCAGCAGGTTGGAAAGGGCGAAGCCGAGATCGGCAAGTTCCTTGCGCTTCTCGAGTGCGTAATCCTCGCAATCGGCAAATACGGTCGGATAGGTCCAGAACTCTTCGCGGCCATAGGCTTCGATATCGGTCTTGGCGATGTAACGGGCGTTGACGGCGCGGTTGACGTCGCGGACAGCCTGCCATGCCTTTTCATCAAGGCGGGCAGCCGTTGCGGAACGGCTCTTCACATTGCATTCGGCCGGCAGGCGCTGGCAGAACTCGTAATGGCCGATCGGCTGTGATGTCACGGCACCCGTTACCATCGACGTTGCCGCCTGCGGAGCCGGTATCGCGACACTCACAGGCGCAAGCATAGCGGCGAGGATCACGGCTACACGCCGTGCCATCAGGGCTAAATTCATTGACCCGTCCCTTAAATTCCTAACGAAAAGTTAAGAGGGGACGGGGGTGGAAGTCAATTGTTCAGCTTTTGTTAATCTGGAGCTCTTTACAAATATGGTTAAGACTGCGGCATTTGCGTCTCAGCCCAGGATTTGATCATCAAGAATTAGGCCGGCCACCGCAGCCTCCATCTTTTCTAGGTCCTGCGGGCGCGACAGGCGATGATCGCCATCTCGGATCAGGGTCAGCACGACATCGTCGGCGGGCAGGAATTCCACGAGCTTGAGCGCGTGTTGATAGGGTACGTCCGGATCGGCCATGCCTTGCAGGATGTGGACCGGGCAGCCCGTTTCGATGATCCCGGTCATCACGCTGTTGCGCTTCCCGTCCTCCATCAGATCGCGCGTATAGATGTTCGGCTCCGGGCTGTATTCCGAAAATTCTTCGAAATAGCCGCGCTCCTGAAGTGACTGGCGCTCCTTGTCGGTCAGGTGGGGTTCGATCAGTTCGGCGGTGAAATCCGGTGCAGGTGCGATCAGCACCATGCCTTCGACGGACGGTCCCGAGCCGCGCTTCTTCAGTTCCTGCACCAGCCGCAGGGCGATCCAGCCGCCCATCGACGAGCCGACGAGAATGACCTTTTCCGGCGTCAACGCGTCGAGAACGGCGACCGATTCCTCCAGCCAGCGCGAGATCGTGCCGTCACGGAATTCGCCGCCGGATGCGCCATGGCCGGAATAATCGAACCGGATGCAGGCGACGCCGTGACTTTCCGCCAGTGCATCGAGCGCGATCGCCTTGGTGCCGGTCATGTCGGAACGATAGCCGCCGAGCCAGACGAGCGCCGGCTTGTCGGGACGCGTCGTGGCGGGCCGGTGTATAATGGCGATCTCGCGGCTGTCGGCACCTGTCCCGACGGTGATCGTGGTGGAGTCCGGGGCTGTGACCTTGGTCATGAATTTCACTCCTGCAAACTGCGGGAGCTATAAATCAGATTTAAACCGGTTGTCAGGAGGTGATTTTTTCGTGTCGATATGCTATTGACTTCGCCTCGGCGATCACGACATTCCGCTCGGCCCCGGGCCGCGCGCAGTTTTTGTCGTCGCCGGAGCCCGAAACAATCTAGGAGAATACGACCATTCGCAGACCATTCAAAGCCGATGCCCCCGTCAAGGAGGGGCCGCGCTCCAATAGGGAAATTCGCGTTCCCAAGGTCCAGCTTATCGATGCCGAAGGCCAGAATCTCGGTGCAGTACCCACCGACCAGGCCCTCAAGATGGCCGAGGAAGCGGGACTGGATCTGGTAGAAATCTCGCCGAACAATGATCCGCCGGTGTGCAAGATCCTCGACCTCGGCAAGCTGAAATACGCGAACCAGAAGAAGGCGGCTGAAGCTCGCAAGAAGCAGAAGATCGTCGAAGTCAAAGAAATCAAGATGCGCCCGAACATCGACACGCACGATTACGACGTGAAGATGAAGGCCATGAACCGGTTCTTCGAAGAAGGCGACAAGGTCAAGGTGACCCTCAAGTTCCGCGGCCGCGAAATGGCCCACCAGGAACTCGGCATGAAGCTTCTGCTTCAGGTCAAGGAAGACACGCTTGAGATCGCCAAGGTTGAGGCCGAGCCGAAGCTTGAAGGCCGTCAGATGATGATGGTTCTGGCGCCGCGTTAAGCGCCAGACCTTCCGCCTGTTCATGGGCGGCTTCGCCGGTTCGACGCCGGTTTCCGATCAGGATTTCCCCCATTGCGCTTTTGACCGACTGCGGTTATAAGCGCGCGTCCGAACGGTCCGGCAGGGCATGCCGTGGCCGTTCTAAATGCTTGAAGCAGACCTCGTCAGTTTGCTTCGATACAACATATATGGAGTAGCAAAATGCCCAAGATGAAGACGAAATCGGCTGCCAAGAAGCGGTTCAAGGTAACCGCCACCGGCAAGGTCGTTGCAGCCGCTGCTGGCAAGCGCCACGGCATGATCAAGCGTTCCAACAAGTTCATCCGCGATGCACGCGGCACGATGATCCTCGCTGAGCCGGATGGCAAGAAGGTTATCAAGAACTACCTGCCCAACGGTCTCTGAGACTAATCGGCTTTTTGGAACAGTTTAAGGAGATCATGACATGGCACGCGTAAAACGTGGCGTAACTTCCCGCGCCAAGCACACCAAGACCCTCAAGGCAGCCAAGGGCTTCTACGGCCGCCGCAAGAATACCATTCGCGCCGCAAAGGCTGCTGTTGACCGTTCGCGTCAGTTCGCTACCCGCGACCGTCGCGTCAAGAAGCGCAACTTCCGCGCTCTGTGGATCCAGCGTATCAACGCCGCTGTGCGCGAATCCGGCCTGACCTACGGCCGCTTCATCGACGGCCTGAACAAGGCTGGCATCGAAGTTGACCGCAAGGTTCTGTCCGACATGGCAATCCATGAGCCGGCAGCATTCGGTGCGCTCGTCGAAGCCGCCAAAAAGGCTCTGTCCTACCTCAAGGACGCCGGCACCAAGAACGAGTTTGAAAGCGCGGTTCGTTAACCAGCGCTTCCCAGGCTCACTAAGCTTATCGATTTTGGGAAACCCGCGCTGGCATGGGCTGGCGCGGGTTTTTCTTTTGCGGCATTTGTCGGTTGTGACTGCACGACACGACCGACAAACGCCCGACACGACTGCGAAATAATCTCTCCGAACATCAACGGAAGACATCATGTCCGATCTGGAAAATCTGAAAACCTCCCTTCTGGCGGACATCGCCGCAGCCGCAGACGAGGCGGCGATCGAAGCCGTCCGCGTCAACGCCATGGGCAAGAAGGGCTCCGTCTCCGAGCTTCTGAAGACGCTCGGTGCCATGTCGCCGGAAGAGCGCCAGACCCGCGGTGCGGCGATCAACGCGCTGAAGAACGAGATCACCGAGGCAATCACCGAGCGCAAGACCGTTCTGAAGGACGCTGCGATCGACGCGCGCCTGAAGGCAGAAACGCTCGACGTGTCGCTGCCGGTCCGCTCGTCGCCCGCCGAGCGCGGTCGTATTCACCCGATCAGCCAGATCATCGACGAGATCACCGCCGTATTCGCCGACATGGGCTTCTCGATCGCCGAAGGCCCGGATGTCGAGACCGACTATTATAACTTCACGGCGCTGAATTTCCCCGAAGGTCATCCGGCCCGCGAGATGCACGACACCTTCTTCTTCCAGGCTGATGAAAAGGGCGAGCGCAAGGTTCTGCGCACCCACACCTCGCCGGTCCAGGTGCGCACCATGGAAGCGCAGGATCCGCCGATCCGCATCGTCATTCCGGGCAAGACCTATCGCCAGGATTCGGACGCCACCCACTCGCCGATGTTCCATCAGGTCGAAGGCCTCGTCATCGACAAGAAGTCTAACGTCGCCAACATGCGCTGGATCCTCGAAGAGTTCTGTAAGACCTTTTTCGAAGTGCCGTCGGTGACGATGCGCTTCCGCCCGTCCTTTTTCCCCTTCACCGAACCGTCCTTCGAGGTCGACATCCAGTGCGACCGTTCCGGCCCGATCGTGAAATTCGGCGAAGGCACTGACTGGATGGAAATCCTCGGCTGCGGCATGGTTCACCCGAACGTGCTGCGCTCCGGCGGGCTCGATCCGGATGAATATCAGGGCTTTGCCTGGGGCATGGGGCTCGACCGCATCGCCATGCTGAAATACGGCATGCCGGACCTGCGCGACTTCTTCAACGCCGATGTCCGCTGGATGAACCACTACGGTTTCCGCCCGCTCGACATGCCGACGCTGTTTGGTGGTCTGAGCCAGTAACCGGAACCCCGACGAACGGGATAGCCCATGAGCGAGATGCTGACGCGACAGGATAAGGTTCATCAAGGCGGGTGCCGTTGCGGCGCCATCCGCTTCGAGGCGAGCGCCGATCCGATCTACACCAGCTATTGCCATTGCAGCGACTGCCGGCGGGCGAGTGGTGCGCCGGTGGCGGCCTTTGTCGGCTTCCGCGCCGAAGACGTGACCTTTGAGGGCGAGACGGGCTCGACCTACGGCAAGGCGCCGGTGAGCCGCAGCTTCTGCGGCACCTGCGGCGCGCCGATCGCCTATGCCGACGCCCGGCTTGCCGACCGGATCTTCTTCATGCTCGGCGCCATGGATGCGCCGGAAATGTATCCGCCGCGCGTGCACGGTTATGTGCACGAGCAGCTTCCTTTCTTCCATATCGATGACGGCCTGCCACGGATGGAAACAATGACCGTGCCGAGGCCCTCAGGAGAAAACGAATGAAGTTCACCCTTTCCTGGCTCAAGGACCATCTTGAGACCGATGCAACGCTGGATCAGATCTGCGAACGCCTGACGGCGATCGGCCTCGAAGTCGAGGATGTCGACGACAAGGCCGCCTACAAACCCTTCGTTATCGCAAAAGTTCTGTCGGCCGAACAGCATCCGGAAGCCGATCGCCTGAAGGTTCTGTCGGTCGATGCCGGCCCCGACGTCAACGGTGGCAAGCCGCTGCAGATCGTCTGCGGCGCGCCGAACGCCCGCGCCGGTCTGGTCGGCGCCCTGGCGCGGCCGGGCGACTACGTTCCGGGCCTCGATGTGACGCTCGGTGTGGGGAAAATCCGCGGTGTCGAAAGCCACGGCATGATGTGCTCGGAAAAGGAGCTCAACATGTCCGACAGCCATGACGGCATCATCGACCTGCCCGAAGATGCGCCGATCGGCACGTCCTTCGCATCCTATGCCGGCCTTGACGATCCGATGATCGAGATCAACCTGACGCCGAACCGCCCGGACTGCACCTCGATCTACGGCATCGCCCGCGATCTGGCAGCATCGGGCCTCGGCACGCTGAAGGTTCCGGCTGCTCCGGTACTGAAGCTCGAAGGCGAGACCACGGTCGGCCTCACGATCGATCTCGACGATGAAAAGCTCTGCCCCGGTTTCGGCCTGCGCCTCGTGCGCGGCGTCAAGAACGGCCCGAGCCCGGCATGGATGCAGACGCGTCTGAAGGCGATCGGACTTCGGCCGATCAATGCGCTGGTCGACATCACCAACTATATGACCTTCGACCAGGGCCGCCCGATGCACGTCTTCGACGCGGCCAAGGTGAAGGGTGATCTGACCGTCCGTCGCGCCAAGGAAGGCGAGACGGTGCTAGCGCTCGATACGCGCGAATACAAGCTCGGCCCCAACAACGTCGTCATCGCCGATGACAACGGCGTGGAATCGATCGGCGGCATCATGGGTGGCGAACACTCCGGCTGCGATGAAAACACGGTCGACGTGCTGATCGAGTCGGCACTCTGGGACCCGATCAACATCGCCAAGTCCGGCCGCACGCTCGGCATCATCACCGATGCGCGTTATCGCTTCGAGCGCGGCGTTGATCCGGAATACATGGTTCCCGGCCTCGACCGTACGACGCAGCTGGTGCTCGATCTCTGCGGCGGTACGCCCGCAAAGGAAAAGATCGTCGGCTACAAGGGCTATCAAGCCAAAACCGTCGATTTCCCCTTCGCTGAAGTAAAGCGTCTGACCGGTCTCGAAATCTCGGCCGACGAGAGCCGTGAAATCCTGACCCGCCTCGGCTTCACCGTCGAGGGGGCCAGCGAACGCGTCGGCGTGAAAGTTCCGTCCTGGCGTCCCGATGTCGACGGCAAGGCCGATCTCGTCGAAGAGGTCATGCGCATCCACGGCGTCGACCAGATCAAACCGGAGCCGATCGAAAAGCTTTCGGCCGTCAACGGCCGCATTCTGACGACGCTGCAGATCCGCACCCGCACCGCCAAGCGCGCGCTCGCCTCCCGCGGCATGCTGGAAGCGGTCACCTGGTCCTTCATTCCGGAAGATCAGGCAAAGCTCTTCGGCGGTGGTTCGGCGGCGCTGAAGCTCGCCAACCCGATCGCGGCGGACATGTCCGACATGCGCCCGTCGCTTCTGCCGGGTCTCCTGACCGCTGCCCAGCGCAATGCCGACAAGGGTTTTGGCGACGTGGCGATCTTCGAAGTGTCGGGCACCTACGAGACCGATGCGCCGGAAGGCCAGCGTCGTGTGGCTGGTGGCATTCGCCGCGGCACGGCCTCGATCAACGGCGCCGGTCGCATGTGGTCGAATGCGACGAAGGGCGGCGGCAAGCCGGTGGACGTCTATGACGCCAAGGCCGATGCACTGGCCGTGATCGAAGCCTGCGGCCTGCCGATGGCCAATGTCCAGATCGAACAGGGCGGTCCCGTCTGGTATCATCCGGGCCGTTCGGGCACGATCAAAATGGGGCCGAAGGTCGTTCTCGGATATTTCGGCGAATTCCATCCGAAGACGCTGGGCAGCCTCGACGTTTCCGGCGCGCTTTGCGGCTTCGAGATCTATCTCGACGCCATGCCCGAGCCGAAGAAGAAGGCCACCCGCACCAAGCCGGGCCTTGAGCTTTCGCCCTTCCAGGCGGTCAAGCGCGACTTCGCCTTCGTGGTCGGTTCCGAAGTGGAAGCCGGCGCGATCGTCAAGGCGGCGACCAGCGCCGACCGCAAGCTGATCACCGGCGTCAATGTCTTCGACGTGTTCGAGGGCGCTTCGCTCGGCGAGGGCAGGAAGTCGGTGGCGATCGAGGTTCTCATCCAGCCGGTCGACAAGACCCTGACGGACGAGGATTTCGAAGCGCTCACCGGCAAGATCGTCGCCAATGTCGAGAAGACCACCGGCGGCGTTCTGCGCGCCTGATGTGATGAATTGCGGCTGTCCCGACTGGTTTCGGGGCGGCCGCTTGCTGTTTTAGCTCCCCAGTCGCTCCACCACGAGGTCCAGCAGGGCACGCAGGCGGGGCATGCGTCGCATGTCGCGGTGGTAGCCGACCCATGTGTCGCGCCCCGGCGGCGGTTCGCCGAGATCGATCAGTTCCAGCCCCTCCGTATTGTCGCCCAGCGGCCGAGGAAGCACGGCAATGCCGACGCCCGCGACACAGAGCCGGGCCTGAACCTCGCGATTGTTGCTGCGGTTGATGACCGTGGCGTTCGGCAGCCTGGCTTCGATCCAGGCGACATCCGGCATGCCGCCGAATGCGGTATCCATCAGAACCAGACGCGATCCTGCACCGTCACTGCTGACGGGATGTCGGGTGCCGGCCTTGCAGTAGACCCCATAGGGGATATGCAGCAGCCGCCGGGACACGACTTCCGCCTCGTTGAAGGGCATAATGCGAAAGACGAGATCCGCCTCGCGGCGCGGCAGGCTGTAGAGCCGCGGATCTGTGAGAAGCTCGACGACCACGTTCGGATGCAGCTTGGCGAAGTCCGCAAGGATTGGCGTCAGCATGAAGACGCCGAACCAGTCGGAGCACGAGACCCGGAGAAGGCCGCTCAGTCCGGCCTGTGACCCGGCCAGTTCCCGTTCGAGCGCTATGGCCTCGTATTCCATGCGTTCGGCATGGGCGAGCACGGCTTGTCCTTCATCGGTCAGGACGAAACCGTCACTGGTGCGCTGGAACAGCATCTGACCGATCGCTGCCTCCAGGGCGCGTAGCCGCCGCCCCATGGTCGGCTGCGTCTGCCCGATCGCGCGCGCGGCGCCTCCGAGAGTTCCGGCCCGGGCAACGGCCAGAAAGATACGCAGATCGCTCCATTCCATCGGCAATCTCACTCAAACGAAAATGCATGACCATCAAACGATATCTATGATTTCCATGCGAATACGAAAGGGTCAAGCTCACGACCGATGAAATGGAGCTTGATGACATGAAAGCGTTGATCGTCGAGGCCGCAAACGGCCCGTTTCAACTGACGGAAATCGAGAAACCCGTAGCCGGTCCGGGTGAGGTGCTGGTCAGGGTTCATGCGAGCGGCGTCAATCCGCTCGATCTCAAGATCAGGGCTGGTACCGCGGGGCACGCGAGGCATCTGCTGCCGGCTATACTCGGCATCGATCTCGCCGGCACTGTCGAGGACGTCGGCGAAGGCGTCGAGGCGTTCAGGGCCGGCGACGAGGTCTACGGCATGACCGGCGGGGTCGGCGGTGTGCAGGGATCGCTTGCCGAATATGCCGCGGTCGATGCAAGGCTGATTGCGAGAAAGCCGGCCAATCTGTCGATGCGCGAGGCGGTGGCCCTGCCGCTTGTTGTCATCACTGCCTGGGAAGGTCTGGTGGATCGTGTTGATGTCGGTCGCGACGAGACCGCGCTCGTCATCGGCGCGGACGGTGGCGTCGGCCATGTCGCCGTGCAAATCGCGCAGGCCCGCGGTGTTACCGTCTTCGGTGTCGACCGGGGCGATGCGGCGGACTATCTCCGCTCACTGGGGGCGACGCCCATCGACCGGCGCAAACCGGTTGCGGAATACGTGGCCGAATTGACCGGTGGCAAGGGGTTCGACGTCGTCTATGACTGTGTCGGCGCGATGGACGATGCCTTTCAGGCGGTGAGCCGCTTCGGCCATGTCACGAGTTCGCTCGGCTGGGGCAGCCATTCGCTGGCACCGCTCTCCTTCAAGGCGGCGAGCTATAGCGGCGTGTTCACGCTTCTGCCGCTGCTGACCGGCGAAGGGCGGGAAGCACATGGGCGAATCCTGGCGGAAGCGGCACGGCTGGCCGAAGCCGGCAAGCTCATGCCGCGCGTTGACGGTCGCCGCTTTTCGCTGGAGCAGGCCGACGACGCCCATGCCCTCATTCGTGAGAAGAGCGCCAGGGGCAAGGTCGTCATCGACGTCATCAGTCCGTGATGCGGGAGCGGGCTCACGAGGCCCGCTGATAGCGCCATTCCTGCGTCCTGCCGCCGTAGCCGTAGGAGGCGGCGCGGACGTCCTGGATGTAGATGTAGCTTTCCTCGTGCAGATTGCCGAGGAGGCGCTCGAAACCTTCGAAGGCAGCCTGGATATAGGCGGCCTTCTCGGTTTTCGTATTGGTCTCGTCGGTGATCTTGATGTCGAAATAGACGCTCGACTTGCCCTGTTCGGCAAGCGTCTTGCCGCCGGCAATCCAGTCGCGCGGATCGACATAATCGATGGCGATCGCCGTCACCGCCGGGTCCTTGCCGAGGATGCGCTGCGTGAGCTCGGTCAGCATGGTGGCAATGGCTCGGGTTTTCTCGTCGGAGCGCTCGCCGCTTACTTTTACGTTCAGGATAGGCATGTCTTCCTCCATTGGTTAGCTATGCAACTATATGGGTTTGGTTCAAGGTAGATGGCCGCCGATCGAGCGGGCCTGCTGGACGAAACCGGCAAACACGCCGCCGCCCAGTTCTTGCTTCAGCCGGGTGGTCACCGCGCCGCTCGCCATGTTCAGCGCGTCTTTCAGTTCTGTGGCGGATGGTGTGGGGTGGATTTCCCATTCCCGCCCGTCCCGTTTTGTCGCGCGTCGCTCAAGAAGACCGCGCGCCACAAGGCCATCCACGGCGCGGGTCGCCGTGGCGCGGGCGATTTTCAGCGTTTCCGCCAACTCGCTATGCAGCATTCCCGGCTTCGCCAGAACCGCCCGCAGGGTGAAGGCCTGGGATGGTGTCAGGTCGTACGGCTTGAACGCTTCCGTCCAGACTCGCTCCAGCTGGCGGGCAAGTGCTGTCGTGTTGAAGTAGAGGCAGTGATCGAACATGGCGGTAAGTTTAGCACAGATATTTGCATATGCAACTAGATTGATGGGCTCTGTAAGGATGAGTGGAAACGGGTGGCGAACACCGCCGCGATGGATAGCTATGGTGCATCCGGGAGATCGCAGCTCTCCCCTCATCCCTGTGCTCGTCACAGGGATCCAGCAGCGCCGCGTCTGCGGCGCGGAGAAGCTCTTTCACGCGAAGGACTTCGCGTGGCTGGATTCCTGTGACGAGCACAGGAATGAGGGTAGAGATAGGTTCAGATCGTTGCACTTATTCGGGAGACAATCATGCGCAAGCCGAACTCGATGAAGGGCCTCGAAGACCTCGGCCGTGTCCGGCTGTCCGAAAACTTCTTCCTGCGCGATTTCCTTCATTCGGAGATCGCCGATTTCTATCGCATCCCGAACATTCCCGATGATCCCGGGCTGGCGATAGAGGCCGGAAAACGTCTCTGCGAGGAACTGCTGGAGCCGTTGCAGGCGACCTTCGGGCGGCTGCATATCCGCTCCGGTTACCGGTCAAGCGAGGTCAACGCGTTCGGCAATCGCAACAATCTCAACTGCTCGACCAATGCCGCGACGGCGGCCGATCATATCTGGGACCGGCGTGATGCGGACGGTCGCATGGGGGCGACGGCCTGTGTCGTCGTGCCCTGGCTGGTCGACAATTGCGATCGGGAAGGAGACTGGCAGAGGATGGCATGGTGGATCCATGACCATCTGCCCTATGCCTCGCTCTGCTTCTTCCCGAAACTCTGGGCTTTCAACATCCAGTGGCACGAGCGGCCGGTGCGGCGGATCATGAGCTATGTCGCCCCGCGCGGCGTGCTGACCAAGCCCGGCATGGACAACCATGAGGGTGATCATTCGCAATGGCACGGGAGCTTTCCGAAACCGGTTCGCTGACCGGACGGTCGCCCGCCTTAGGAATGCAGGTGGTAGACCTTGTGCACGATCAGCCAGCGGCCATCGACCTTGAGCAGCGACAGGTAGTCGGAAAAGCGCATGCCCGCATAGTCGTCGACGATCTTCACCGAGGCGGCGTCACCCGTCACATCCAGCGTTTCGATCTGGATGAGCGGCTGGGTCCCGGCTGGCGGCACGCCGTGGGACATCACCTCCGCGACGAAATCGTCGAGGGAAAGCCATTCGACCTTTCCCTCGTAATTGCCGACGATGGATGCCTTGGCGTGAAAGGCCTTGCGCAGGGCGCCCTCATGGGCATGAGCCATGCCTTCCACATAGAGATGCACGACGGATTCGACCGATTTTTCTTCCGACATCGCCAGGTCCTCCTTGCCGTGACTATAGCAGAGGCGCAATGCCGGACCTACAGCGCCGTTTGGGCCTTGCCGAAATTTAGCGCCTCGGTGTCCAGGCCGAACCCGCGCTGTAGCGCGCGCCGGCAATCTTGTCCGGGGACAGCATGTCGTCCAGCTGCTGCACCTCTTCGGCACTCAGCGCCACGTCGGCTGCGGCTGCGTTCTGCTCCAGATTGGGGATCTTGCGGGCACCCGGAAATGGCACGATGAAATCCCCCTTGGCAAGCACCCAGGCCAGCGCCATCTGCGCAGCCGTAACGCCCTTGGCCTCGGCCATTTCCTCGACCAGCGTCACCAGCGCAAGGTTCGCTGCCATGTTGTCAGCCTCGAAGCGAGGCAGGCTGCTTCTCAGATCGCCCTCGGCGAAGTCCGACGCGTTCCGGTACTTGCCGGTGAGGAAGCCTCGGCCGAGCGGGCTGAAGGGAACGAGGCCGATGCCGAGCTCACGGCAGGTATCGAGGATTTCGCCTTCTGGATCGCGGGTCCAGAGGGAATATTCGCTTTGCAGCGCTGAGATCGGGTGGACGGCATGGGCGCGCCGAATAACGCCGGCGCTCGCCTCCGAAAGTCCGAGCGCCCTGACCTTGCCTTCCTTAACCAGTGCGGCCATCGCGCCGACAATATCCTCAATCGGCACGTCGGGGTCGTGGCGGTGGAGATAGAAGAGATCGATCGTTTCTACGCCTAGCCGTTTCAGCGAGGCCTCGGCCGCCTCCCGCGCACGTTCCGGCCGGTTGTCGAGGCCAACGAGTGCTGCAGCATCCGTCTTCGTCGGGTCGATCCTGAAGCCGAACTTGGTGGCGATCACCACCTTGTCACGATAAGGCTTCAGCGCCTTGCCGATCAGCTCCTCGTTGGTGAAGGGGCCATAGGCATCCGCCGTGTCGAACAGGCTGACGCCGAGTTCGACGGCGCGATGCAGTGTCTTGATCGAGGCGGCCTCGTCCTGTCCGCCATAACCGTGGCTCATGCCCATGCAGCCGAGGCCGATGGCCGAAACGGTGAGGTCTTTTCCAAGCTTGCGTGTCTGCATGGTTAGCTCTCCATGGTCCAGGCTGACAGGCGGGCCGCAGGTGCAGCCCGTCAAGAATAGGCTCAGGCGCTGGCGTCGTCCAGCTGCCGCATCTGGTCGCGGGAAAGCTTCAGATTGCCGGCGGCGATCATCGTTTCCAGCTGGCGGGCGCTGGTGGCGCTGGCAATCGGCGCGGTGACGGCCGGGCGCTGGGCGATCCATGCGAGTGCTACCGAGGCCGGCTGGGCGCCGGTTTCCGCGGCTACCTCGTCGAGTGCGGCGAGGATGCGGGTACCGCGATCGTCGAAATATCCGGCCACCTTGCCGCCGCGGTTCTTGTTGGCCTCGGCGTCGGCCTTGCTCTTGTACTTGCCAGTCAGGAAGCCGGCGGCGAGGCTGAAATAGGTGATGACGCCGATATCCTGCCTGCGGCAAAGCTCGGCAAGCTGGCCATCGAAGCCTGCGCGGTCGTAGAGATTGTATTCCGGTTCCAGCACGTCATAGCGGGGCAGACCGGCTTTCTCCGCGGCATCGAGCGACGCCTGCAGCTGGCTCGCATCGAAATTGGAGCAGCCGATCGCGCGGATCTTGCCCTGTTCCTTCAGCTTGGCGTAGGCCGACAGGGTTTCCTCATGCGGGGTGTCAGGGTCCGGCCAGTGTGAGAGGTAGAGGTCGATATAGTCGGTCTGAAGGCGCTTCAGCGAGCCTTCGACCGCTTCCATGACGCGAGCCGTGTCGAGGCCCTTTTCGGCGGCCGACCCTTGCATGTTCGAACCGACCTTAGTGATGACGACGGCCTTGTCGCGCGAACGGCCGGACTGTTTCAGCCACTTGCCGATGATCGTTTCGCTCTCGCCGCCGCCATTGCCGTCGACCCAGCCCGAATAGCAGTCCGCGGTGTCGATCGTGTCGAAGCCGGCATCAAAGAACTTGTCCAGCAGATCGAAGGAGGTCTTCTCGTCTGCCGTCCAGCCGAACACGTTGCCGCCAAAGACGACGGGCGAGATGGAAAGGCCGGTCCGGCCGAGTACGCGCAGATCCATGATTGTCTCCGATATCGATTGCCTGAAAAAAGCCGACGAGCGCCGGCTCTTTTCCATCTAGGTCAGGCGACCGGATGATCACACCGGGCCGCCAGTCACGAAATTGTTAGGGTCTTCTTGTTTTAGACGGCGCTGTCGAGCAGGCTCATCTGCGCATCGGTAAGCTTCAGATTGCCGGCAGCGATCATCGCGTCGAGCTGCTTCAGGCTGGTGGCGCTGGCGATCGGCGCGGTAATGCCGGGCCGTGCCGCGACCCAGGCGATAGCGATCGAGGCGAGGCTCGCGCCGGTCTCGGCAGCGACCTGGTCGAGCGCGGCAAGCACCTTCATCCCCTTGTCGTTGATATAGTCGGGGATGCGGTAGCCGCGGGCGCTGCCCTGGGCATCTTCCGGCTTGCGGTACTTGCCGGTCAGGAAGCCGGCGGCGAGTGCGTAATAGCTGATCACGCCGATGTCTTCGGCGATGCAGAGATCGGCAAGTGCGCCCTCGAACTTGTCGCGGGTATAGAGATTGTATTCCGGCTGCAGCACGTCGTAGCGCGGCAGGCCGCCCTTGGCGGAGACCTCGAGCGATGCCTTCAACTGCTCTGCACTGAAATTGGAGCAGCCGATCGACCGCACCTTGCCGGCGTCCTTGAGCTTTGCCATGGCGCCGAGCGTTTCCTCATGCGGCGTACTTTCATCGGGAAAATGCGAGAAGTAGAGGTCGATGTAGTCGGTCTGCAGGCGTTTGAGCGACAGGTCGACGGCCTCGGCAATCCAGCTCGCCTTCAGCTTCTTGTCGTCGCCCATCGAGGGGTGGCCGACCTTGGTGACGATGATCGCCTTGTCGCGTGCGACGTCGCCGCGCTTCAGCCATTTGCCGATGACGGTCTCGCTTTCGCCGCCCGAATGACCCTCGGCCCAGCGCGAGTAAACGTCGGCCGTGTCGATCGTGTTGAAGCCCGCCTCGAAAAACCTGTCGAGCAGATCGAAGGAAGTTTTCTCGTCGGCGGTCCAGCCGAACACGTTGCCGCCGAAGACGACAGGCGAAATGGAAAGGCCGGTGCGGCCGAGCTTGCGCGGATCCATGGTATTCTCCGGATTTTCTGCTCTGGGATCAGTCTGGGTGGGAGATGACAGGCTAATATGATATCGCGAGGCTGCAATCTATTAATTCAGGCTGGGTTACATTTTTTCGAGCGCGCGCCGGGAGTGATAAAAGTCGCGCATTGAACCGACAGGCCCACCACCCTAAGCTTCCTCGGACAATTGCGAGGGAGACCAAGATGCTGCGGTTCGGAATTCTGTCGACTGCCAAGATTGCGAGGGATGCCGTGATGCCGGCGATCCAGGACGCGGAGAACTGCGTCGTGACGGCAGTCGCCAGCCGCGATGTGACGAAAGCGCGTGCGCTGGCCGACCGGTTCGGCGCGCCGCACGCCTTCGGTTCCTACGACGAAATGCTTGGCTCTGACGTCATCGACGCGGTCTATATCCCGCTGCCGACCAGCCAGCATGTCGAATGGGCGATCAAGGCAGCCAATGCCGGCAAGCATGTCCTGGTGGAAAAGCCGCTCGCCTTGAAGGCCTCGGAGATCGATGCGCTGATCGAGGCCCGCGACCGCAACAGGGTCATTGTCTCCGAAGCCTATATGGTCACCTACGCGCCGGTCTGGCTGAAGGTGCGCGAGCTGTTGAAGGAGGGGGCGATCGGGGAACTGAAACACGTCCAGGGCGCCTTCAGCTATTTCAACCGCGATGCCGGTAACATGCGCAACATTCCCGAACTCGGCGGCGGCGCACTGCCGGATATCGGCGTCTACCCGACGATCGCGGCCCGTTTTGCCACGGGTGCGGAGCCGGAACGGGTTCAGGCGGTTGTGCGCCGCGACTCTGATTTCGGCACGGATATCTATGCGAGCGTGAAGGCGGATTTCGGCACGTTCGAGTTGAGCTTCTATATCGCCACCCAGATGGCGAACCGTCAGGTCATGGTCTTCCACGGCACCGAAGGCTATATCGAGGTAAAGTCGCCCTTCAATGCCGATCGCTACGGTGCCGAGGAAATCGAGCTCTCGAACCAGAAGCACAGTGTCTCGCAGATCTTCCGTTTCCCTGACAGCCGGCAGTATCGCCGCCAGGCGGAAGCCTTTGCCAAGGCTGTTGCCGGCGAACCGTCCGAAATCGTGACGCTGGAAAGCTCGGTGAAGAGCCAGCGTTTCATCGACGCGATCTATCGTGCCGGCGAGCATGACGGTTGGGAGAGCGTCTGAGGGCCGCAGCCGCTACGGCTTGTGGCGGAAGACGAAGCGCGAATAGCCGAAGAAGCTGTAGGCGGTGGCCGACGCGGATGCGAAGACGATCGCCGCCACCGGCTGCAGCTGCGGGATGCGGGCGATCAGCGCCGAATAGATGCCGTAGTTGAGCAGTGCCGAGGTGATGCCGACCGCCCAGTAGCGGAACCCTTCCTTGGCAAGCGAATGCGGCGACGGATCAAAGGTGACGCTGCGATTGACGAACCAGGTGAAGCACATCGCTCCCATGATCGCCGGAATGCGGGAAAAGAACGGGCCGATCGGCGTCAGCGTCAGCAACGCATGAGTCACGCCGATATCGATCAGGAAGCCGCCACCGCCTGCAGCCAGGAACCAGAAGAGTCGTTTCATGCGGCGCTTTGTGCACCGTGACGGGCGCTTTTGCTAGAACCCTTGTCGCCGCTTGCGGTTTCACCGGTAACCGAGGAGCGTCCCTGGAATGGCAGGCTCATATAATGGATGCGCAGCTGTTCGGCGCGCGCCCGGGAGACCGAGTCGAGGATCAGGCCCGCGGTGAACATCAGGAAGGACAGAACCATCAGCACCAGCGAGAAAACCCAGGTCGGCATCCGGTCGACAAGCCCGGTCTGGAAATAGGCGATCAGCACCGGCGTCATGAAGGTAAGGCTGGCCAGCATGAAGGCGCTGCTGATTGCGCCGAAAAAGGCGAAGGGTCGCGTCTCCTTCATCAGCATGGCAAACATCCAGAGAATTTTTGCGCCGTCCCCGAAGGTGGACAGCTTGGAATGGGAGCCTTCCGGGCGACGACCGTAATCAAGTTCGATCTCGGTGATGGGAAGCTTCAGCCGCGAGGCATGCACGGACATCTCGGTTTCGATCTCGAAGCCGCCGGACACGGCCGGAAAGCTCTTGACGAAGCGGCGCGAGAAGGCGCGGTAGCCGGAAAAGATGTCGGTGAAGTCGCGTCCGAAGATCGTCCGGTAGAGGATGTTGAACAGCCGATTGCCGGCCGCATGCCCTTGGCGCCCGGCATCGTCATGGACGCCACGACGTGTGCCGACAACCATGTCGGCGCGTTCGGTCAGCAGCGTGCGGATCAGTTCCTCGGCATCCTTAGGCGAATAGGTGCCGTCACCATCGGCCATCAGATAGATGTCGGCCTCGATATCGGCGAACATGCGGCGCACCACGTGTCCCTTGCCCTGGCGCCGCTCGCGCATCACTTCGGCACCGGCAAGCATCGCCTTCAGCGCCGTGCCGTCCGTCGAATTGTTGTCGTACACATAGATGTGTGCACCCGGCAGCGCGTCGCGGAAGCCACGCACCACGCCTTCTATCGTCGACGCCTCGTTGTAGCACGGCAGCAGCACGGCAATCGAAAGATCGCCGGTAACGGGGCCGGAGCGGGATCCGGCTTCAGGACCGGCAGCGGAGCCGGCGGGGGCGTCGATCATGATTTTCACTCGGTACACGGAAAATCCAGGGCGTTCATGGTCCGCCCTGACCGCTTTACTATTTCTTGGGAAGGTTAAGTTTAGGTTGCGGAACGTTTAGCCAGCACGAAACGAACCGAATGACTGACATGATGGCAGAGCAAGTGTCCCGGCCGGAAGAGGAGAAATCTACCCATCCGCGCCTGTCGAGGCTGCTGCCTGCATCGATGCTCTACTGGCTGGTAACGGCTGCGTTTCTGGCCGTGCTCAACCTGCCGAAGGCAAAGGACTATATCGGCCCCGACAATGACGACGTGATGCGTCTGGTCGAGGTTCGCGACTGGTTGGCTGGGCAGGGCTGGTTCGACCTGATGCAGTACCGGCTCGGCCTCGACGGCGGCACGCTGATGCACTGGTCGCGTTTCATCGATGCGCCGATCGGCCTCCTCATCAAATTCTTTTCCCTGTTCATGACGATGGAGGCGGCGGAAAATGTCGCCGCCACGCTCTGGCCGTTGATCACGGCGGGGCCGCTCTTCCTTGCGCTCGGTTTGGCGGGACTGCGTTTCGGCGGGCCGCGCGTCATACATATCTCGCTGGGGCTCGGCGCTCTTTTCATCTTCGCCTGCGGAAAATTCTCGCCCGGCGCGATTGATCACCACAATGTCCAACTGGCGCTCGCCATGGTGATCGCAGCACTTCTCGCCGACCGTAAGGGCAGGGCGCGGGATCACGCGGGCGCCGGCATTGCCGTGGCATTGGCGGTCGCGATCGGCGCGGAAACCGTCCCTTTCGTGGCGGTCGCATGCTTCTGCGTAGCGATGCGCTGGCTCTGGCAGGGAAAGGCTTTTGCGCGCGGCGCGCGCGCATTCGGCCTATCGCTGGCACTTGCCATAACCGCGGCATTCTTCGCCACGGTGCCGCCTCATGCCTATGCGGCCGTGACCTGCGATAATCTTTCCTTCGGCTTCTATTCGCTCGCGGCAGTCGGTGGCGCCGGACTTTTCGGGCTGACCTATGTTCCTGCGGGTGTCGGCATTGCGGGTCGCGTGGCGGCATCCGCCGTCCTCGGCGCCATTCTTGCCGCCGTGGCCATCGTCGTTGCGCCCCAGTGCCTCGGCTCGCCTCTGGCCAACCTCGACCCCATGCTCATCGAGCTATGGTTGCGGCAGGTCAGCGAAGCGCGCTCCATAGTCGGCCAGTTCAGGACCCAGGCCTATACGCTCGGCGGATTTTACGCGGTCGGCCTGCTTGCGATCATTGTCTGCATCCTGCGCATTTGCCAGGGCAGGCAGCGTGACCTGCATCTGCTTTTCCTCGTCCTCGTCGGAGCAAGCTGGGCGATTTCGCTGGTCCAGCTCCGCGGATCCTTCTTTGTCAACGTGATGAGCATTCCGCCGCTCGCCCTGTTGATCGCCGATCTGCAGCAGCGGGTGCGCGACAATAGCAGGGACATTCCAGCGACAATCGGCTTTGCCCTGGTAACGCTCGGTTCCGTTCCTGCTGTCTGGGCCGTCTCCGGAGCGGTCTGGGACCTCGGGCTCAATTCCGTCGATATCACCACCGTCTCCAGCATCAACGCCGGCGAGGACGGGGAGTGCGATATCGCACAGAGCGCCGAAGCCCTGCGGGCCTTGCCTCCCGGGGTCGTCGTCTCGCCTTCAAACAGTGGGGCGGAAATCCTGCGCTTCACCCGACATCGGGTTCTGGCTGCACCCTATCATCGCAACCAGGGCGGCATGCTGACCGAGCTTCATATCGGCATGGCGAAGCCGCGCGAGGCACTGGCGTTCATCAAGGGCGCGGGGGTTACGATCATTGCATTCTGCAAGGGCGATCCGAGCACGTCGAACCTCATCGAACTCAAGAACGACGGTCTTTATGCCGCGTTAGCTAAGGGTGAGATACCGGCCTATTTGACGCTTGTCGGCGAGGAGCGCGCTGGCCTGCGGCTCTATCGCGTTAACCCGGATGCGCCGAATTAGGTCAGGCGTGCCGTACCCGGTCAACGAGTGCCGTGGCGATGACCAGATTGATCAGGCCGGCGTTAAAGCCCAGGATCGCGAAAATGAGATCCAGATAGGATGCCGAGCCGCTGAAAAGGGCCGCTCCGACAAACGTCGCAAAAATGAGAATTCCGGCCGTGATAACCGTTACGATGTTGCGGCTCAGGCCTGCCAGTAAACCGATTGCTGCTGCCGTCAAGATAATCACGGCTTGTCTCCTTCCTTTGCGACGGAGACCGTATACGCTACCACCCTCTAAAGAATGCTTGAGCAGCATGCCTAATGGCAGGTGAGCAAAATCGCTACGATTTTCCGTTCGCTGTTAAGACTTAAGCCCGGTCGTTTCGGACCTAAGTCTTATCCTCCACGGGAAGGGAACGTGGTTTCCTTTTGTTCGGTTCCACGTTTTGTGACGAATTGAAAGAATTCGTTAGAATAGCGCTACGATATTGCGGGCTGTCGTGCCTGTCGCAAAGACCTGGGTAACTCTGACGGGCAGCAGGGCGCCGGCCGGAACGCCTGCGAAATCAAGGCTTTCACCCGAAAGCATCCGCACGCGCAGCGAACCGCCCGCGCCGACGTAAAGGGCTCGACTCGTTTCCGGTAACGGGGTCTCGTCACTCGGCTGGATTGCTATGCCGCCGGAGGCAGGGCTGGAGAGGGAGGACTGGGTGTTGGCGAAACGGTCGGTCATGGTGTCATCTCCTGGTTGACTGACCGGGATTATTTCGCGCTTTCGGAAGGCGGGGATGAATTCGCATGCCATCCCTTGTTACGGTTCGGCTTTTCGCGCTGACCGTCCACATCAATCGCCGCTGCGCCGGGTGAAATCTTCCTGCCGATGGGTTAGAAGGAAGCATGGCCAGCATGTTCGAAACCGACACGCCCAGCAACCTGACCGAATTCTCGGTGTCGGAGCTTTCCGGCTCGATCAAGCGAACCGTCGAGAATGCCTTCGATCATGTGCGGGTGAGGGGCGAGATATCCGGCTATCGCGGTCCGCATTCCTCCGGCCACGCCTATTTCAGCTTGAAGGACGACCGGGCGCGCATCGACGCCGTCGTCTGGAAGGGCACCTTTTCGCGCCTGAGGTTCCGCCCGGAAGAGGGGATGGAGGTCATTGCCACCGGCAAGGTGACCACGTTCCCGGGCTCGTCCAAATACCAGATCGTCATCGAGAACCTGGAGCCGGCCGGTGCAGGCGCGCTGATGGCGCTTCTGGAAGAGCGCCGCCGCAAGCTCGCCGCCGAAGGCCTTTTCGATCAGGAGCGCAAACGGCCGCTCCCCTATCTGCCGCGCGTTATCGGCGTCGTGACCTCGCCGACCGGCGCCGTCATCCGCGATATTCTGCACCGCATCACCGATCGTTTTCCCGTCCATGTCATCGTCTGGCCGGTCAAGGTCCAGGGTGAGGGCTCGGGCGAGGAGGTCGCGGCGGCGATCCGCGGCTTCAACGCCTTTGCGCCGGATGGTCCGGCACCCCGCCCGGACGTGCTGATCGTCGCCCGCGGCGGCGGCAGTCTCGAAGACCTCTGGAGCTTCAACGACGAGATCGTCGTGCGCGCCGCGGCCGAAAGCGCGATCCCGCTGATTTCGGCCGTCGGTCACGAGACCGACTGGACACTGATAGACCACGCCGCCGACATGCGCGCCCCGACCCCGACCGGGGCTGCCGAAATGGCGGTGCCGGTCAAGGCCGATCTCGATGCCCAGATCGCCGGCCTCGCGGCCCGCCTGCGCGGTAGCGCCTCGCGCCAGATGGATCACCGCCGTCAGGCAGTTCGTGCCCTTGTCCGTGCGCTTCCGTCGCTCGATCAATTGCTTGCGCTTCCCCGTCGCCGCTTCGATGAGGCTGCTATAGGCCTGGGCCGCGGTCTGGAGCGGACGACCATCGTCAAGCGCCATGCCTTCGAGCGAGCATCCGCCGGTCTGCGGCTCGATCTTCTGACCAACCGTCTCGGCCAGCAGCGACAGGCGCTCGCCGATCGTCTGTCACGGGCCGACCGCTGCGTGGAACGGCAATTGCTGAGCGAGCGGGGGCGGATCGCGCGTCTGGACGCATCGCTGAAGTCGCTGCCGGCGCGGCTGACGAGCCAGTTGCAGCGGGAAGGCCAGCATCTCGCATCATTGATGCGCCATGCGGATACGGCGATCAGTCACACGCTGTCGCGCAGCCGCGCGGCGCTTGTGGGCCAAGATCGCGTGCTGCAGTCCCTGTCCTACATCAATGTCCTGAAACGTGGTTATGCCGTGGTGCGCGATGGCGAGGATCGCCCGCTGACCCGTGCCGCCGGCGTGGTTGAAGGCAGCGCCCTGTCCATCCAGTTCTCCGACGGCCGTATCTCGGCCGTGGCGGGCGAGGACGGTGCTCCAGTCGGGGGGGCGGGATCAGTTTCCGGCTCCGCTTCGCCTTCCGAGCCGGCGCCGGCTCCACCGAAGCGGAGGACGGCGCCTAAGCCGGAAGTCTCCTCCGAGCCACCCAAACAGGGCAGCCTGTTCTAGCGCCTGCTCCGATATTCGGGTGTAGGGGCCGGAGCCCGAGGGCTCCAGCAGGCTTCTGGCTGATCAGGCCGCCTTCTTCGTGGCCACCTTGCGAGGGGCAGCCGCCTTGGCAACCGGTGCCTTTGCACGGGGCGCCTTGACCGCAAGCGGCACCAGCCGGGCGATTTCATCGACCAGCAGGCGGGCATTCTCCTGCGCCTTGGCGAGATTGCTGACGGCTTCCGGATCGAGTGCGTCGATCAGCGTGCCGGCATCGAACATGTCGCGATAGGCTGCACGCTCGATCAGCGGGATATTCAGGACGTTGACACCCTGCTGCGCCAGCATGCCCTTGACGGCCAGCAGCGCCCGCGTGGTGATGATCGAGCTGACCCGCGTCAGCGCCACCGAATGCGCAATGCGGATGTCGCATTCGCTGTCGAGCTTCTTCAGGATATCGAGAACCTGGGCGCCGCCTGCTGCATCCAGCGCGCAGCCTTGGACCGGCACGAAGACGTGGTCCGAAAGGCCCAGCCCCTCGGCGAGCAGCGAGCCGAGGCCGCAGGGCAGGTCGACGACGATATAGTCGGTCTTCTTCTTCAGATCCTTGATCGTCTGCTCGATGTTTTCGGCGTCGATATTGGCAACGATCGAGAATTTCGGCATCTTTGCCATCCGCGTCATCCAGCGGGAGACCCACTGCTGCGGATCGGCGTCGAGCATGGCGACGCGAAAACCTCTTTTGGCTAATTCTCCGGCCGTGACAAGAGCCATAGTCGTCTTGCCTGCGCCGCCCTTCGTATTCGCAAATGTAATAACCGGCATGGAAGCCTCCGTTCGAGAGAAACATCACGGAGGAAAGCCGTTTAACTTGGCTTTTTATTATCCGCTTCCATCATGATGATTTGCGGATGCTTGATGAATAAGCTTGCGCCGCGCTTGCCGAGGCGAGCGCGGCCTGTTTATTTTCGGTAGATTAGCGGACCCGCATGCCGGCCTGCTCATCGAAATGCAGAGGCTTGTCGAATTTCTGCAGCGGCGCTTCGGGGATCGAGCCGATCGCCACGCCATATTGCCAGTCCGGCGGGCATATTGCGACGTAGCGCGCATAACCGCCAACGCCGCCACCGAATTTCGGATAGCCGATTGCCACCAGCGCACCGGTTTCCGGCACCTTGTCCAGATTGGCGACACCTTCCGCCTGGGCATAGCCGTTGTGCATCAGCCAGTGTTCGCCTTCGAGCGTCGGCGTCGTGTCAGTGTCCAGAGGCTCATGGCCATGGAACAGTATCTTCCGTTCCAAATGCAGGAATTTCAGCGCTTCCAGACCGACGCCCGGAAAGGGTCTCGTCGTGGCGAGCGCCGGGTCCGGCCATGTCTTCGACCAGCCGGAGCGCACGAAGACGACCGAGCCTTCCGGTATCCGGCCGTGCCTTGCCTCGAAATCCGTGATGTCTGCGACCTGCAGGTGATAACCGGCGTCGGCCTTGACCTTCTCCTCGATATTGATGACGGCAAGCGGCCGCACCGCATAGGTCGCCGGCAGTTCGTCGATCGCCGGATATTCGGGCGCCCAGTGGGCAGGCGGATCGAGCTGCGTGCCGAGCTGGTCGGTGGTGAGATTGTAGGTCGAGGCCGCAACGCCATGGGTCTCGTAGCTGAAGGTATCGCCTTTCTTGGCAAATCCCTCGAGATCGCGAGCGGCCGAGGACTGACCGAAGGTCGGGCTGGCGAAACCGGCCCAGACCGGGATGTTCGGCGTGATCGTATGGGTGAGGTCTACATATTTGGCGCCCTTGAGGCTGTCGTTATAGACGCTCCAGAGGCCAGGCTCTTCGGCCGCCGCCGGGGCTACTGCGGCGATTGCAAGGAATGCGGACAATATCGTTATGCGCGGAATATTGAGCATGCTCTATCCCTTCTTGAAATGGATGGGTCGGCATTGGCCGGCAAATTAACTTGCCGAAGCGCACAGTCTCGGTTCTCGGCGGCAGGCGGTCAATCTTGATAACGCTTACCGCTGTAAGGCGTTTAAAGCTGCAGCCGGATGCCTATGTAATGTGGAGGGCGCATTGAAAGGCCGGCTCAGGCAAGTCTTGATGCGCGCAATGGAGAACAAAACAATGAAAAAGGCTCTTGCCGCTTCGCTTGCCATTCTTGCCGCAACCGTCGCGGGATCAAGCGCAGCCCTCGCCGAGCAGTCGCGCGCCTCGGAAATCATCTTCGGCAAGGCTTATGACGACAATGTCATCGCCATCCAGGTCGCGCCGATCTATGGCCAGGGCGACGGCTATCAGCGCACGCCGCGTTCCGCCAACAGCGTGATGATACGCGCGGCGCAGGCCGAAGCAAGTCGAGACCGCCAACTGCAGCAGGCGCTCGCCATTCGCGGCATCGCGCTCCACAATGTCCTTCGCGTCGAAACCGCCGGCAATGGCGGCAAGGTCGTTTATTACCGCTGAGGAATGCGGGCTGAGTGGGTCTGGAGCATTCCCGCCTTTCTCCGAAAAGCGGGAATGCTCCATCTATTTGTTTCTACGCAATTCCGGACGCAAAACCGGCTCCCACTTTTGCTGGAATTGCTTTAAGCCCACTCGCCCTTGCGCATGACCGGTACCTTGCTGCCGTCGGCGCGCACGCCGTCGATATCGACCTGGTTGGAGCCGATCATCCAGTCGATATGGATGAGCGAGGAATTGCCGCCCTGCGCCTTGATCTGTTCCGGCGACAGCGACGCGCCGTCGAGGAAGCATTTCGAATAGCACTGGCCGAGCGCGATGTGGCAGGACGCGTTTTCGTCGAACAGCGTGTTGTAGAACAGGATGCCGCTTGCCGAGATCGGCGAGGAATGCGGCACCAGCGCCACTTCGCCCAACCGGCGGGCGCCTTCATCCGTATCCAGCACCTTGTTCAGCACTTCCTCGCCCTTCGAAGCCTTCGCCTCGACGATACGGCCGCCTTCGAAACGAACCTGGATATTGTCGATCAGCGTGCCCTGGTGCGACAGCGGCTTGGTGCTCGATACATGGCCTTCCACCTTCAGCGCATGCGGCGTGGTGAACACTTCCTCGGTCGGGATATTGGGGTTGCAGGTGATGCCGTTTTTCGCCGTCGAGGCGCCGCCATGCCATTCGTGCCCGTCGGCGAGGCCGACCGTCAGGTCGGTGCCGGGACCGGTGAAATGCAGCGCGGAAAAACGCTCGCCGTTCAGCCAGCCCGACCGCTTTCTCAGATTGGCATTATGCTCCGCCCAGGCCGCGACCGGATCGGCGACATCGACGCGCGAGGCTGCGAAGATCGCCTCCGCCAGCTTGGCGACGGCAGCCTCTTCCGGCAGGTCGGGGAAGACCTGCCTTGCCCAGGACGGGTTCGGGTAGGAGACGATGTTCCAGTTGATGTCGAAATTGGCGATCTTTTCGAGCGCCGGCTTGTAGGCCATCGAATTGGCCTTGTTGGCGCGGGCGACCTTGGCCGGGTCCTGCTCGGCGAGCAGCATCGGGTTGTCGCCGGCGATCGCGAGCCGCGCGGCGCCGTTCTCATAGGCCTTCGCCATGCCCTCGTAGAGCCAGTTCGAAGCCTTGTCGAAGCTCGCATCCGGCGCATGCCGGTAGCGTGCCAAGGTCGTTTCCTCGTCTGAATAGAAGGCCGAAACGAGCCCGGCGCCCGCCATATAGGCGTGTTTGGTGATGAAGCGGACAAGCGGCAGGGCGGCGACCGGAGCGGTGATCACGAGGTCCTGGCCCTCTTCCAGCCCAAGCCCCACCTTCACCGCGACTTCTCCCAGCTTCTCAAGCTTGGCGGGATCGATGGCGGTCTGGAAATTCGGAACGATGGTCATGGGCGTGCCTCTCTGATGTCGTGCTTGCCCCAGACTTAGAGAGCTTTGGGGCGAAATTGAAGTGCGACTATGCCGTTGAAGTGAGACTGCGCCGTTTCGTCAGGCGACGAGCGGTGCAGCGATCGCTTTCAGGGCATCCTTCGCATCCGTTGGCGCGAGCCTGATCTGCAATCCGCGCTGACCGCCATTGATGAAGACATGCGACTCATCGAGCGCGGTAATCTCGATGGCTGTCGGCACCAGCTTCTTCTGGCCGAACGGGCTGATGCCGCCGACGTGGTAGCCGGTCAGCCGCTCGGCATCGGCGGGCTTCATCATGCTGGCCGATTTGCCGCCAAAGGCTGACGCGAGCTTTTTCATCGACACTTCCCGGTCGGAAGGCACCACGACGCAGACCGGCTTGCCGTCCACCTCGGCCATCAGTGTCTTCAGCACCCGCCGCGGCTCCTCGCCGATCGCCTCCGCCGCCTGCAGCCCGATCCGATCCGCATTCGGATCGTAGTCATAGGTGACGGTGGTAAAAGCGATCTTCAGCCGGTCGAGCGTCTGCGTGGCACGGGTGGTCTTCGACATGGTTCAGGCAATCGAAAACGCGGCTTCGTAGAGTTCGGGCTTGAAGCCGATGACCAGCGCGCCGTTCGCCTCAAGCACGGGGCGCTTGATCATCGACGGCTGGGCGAGCATCAGCTCGATCGCCTTGGCGCGGTCGATGTTCGCACGGTCCGCCTCATCGAGCTTCTTGAAGGTGGTTCCGGCACGGTTGAGCACGGTCTCCCACCCCATCTCGTCGGTCCAGGCTTCCAGATGGGCGCGATCGATGCCCGAAGCCTTGTAGTCGTGGAACGTATACGCGACGCCCTTCTGGTCCAGCCAGGTACGGGCCTTCTTCATCGTGTCGCAGTTCTTGATGCCGTAGATGGTGATCGTCATTGCGCGTCCTGTCTGTTTGCTGCGTTTGTCGTCCCATTGGCCAAAGCGATAGCAATAGCACGTCCGACATGGCAACAATTTGTGCAGGATCAAGGTATGTCATGCCGGCGGCGCATGGCTGCCCTGTCGGCTTATGCGTTGTGCAAAGGGGCGCGCTAAATCATATATCAGTCAACAACAAAGGAGTTGACCATGTCCATCCAGAACAGCAATCGTGGTAACCGCTGGAGCCGCGCATTCGCCATCTTCGGCGCCGCTGTTTCCGCATCTGCAGCCGTCGAAAACGGCCGTCGTCCGCGCAACCGCGACCTCGACACGCTCGGTATCGACCCGCAGGCTTTCGAGCGCATCCGCTAATAGCGAGCGCTGTCCCGCACGCCCGGCCGCCGTCATCGAATGGCGGCCTTGAGGTTGAGGCGGGAAGCCATCGGGTAAGGCAGCGTCAGTTGAAAAGACGCAATTGCTCCGGTGGCACGGGATAGGGTGCGGCGTCGAAATCAAGGCGCCAACGGCCCAGTTCCTCATGGCAGGTTTTGCCATTGTGGCTGTAGATGAGCGAGAAATCCCGCGACAGCCATACATAGTCCTTCTCGACCGTCAGCAGTTCCTTTTCGCGATACCCGTAGATCAGCGTGACATGCGGTGAGACGGGCCTGATCGCGGCGCGCGGCACGTTATGCCTTGTCAGCGTCGCGTACAGTTTCTGCACGAATGCCTGAAGATCCGGGTTTTTCCGGCTGCTCGTCAGCACCAGATGCTGGCCGTTCCCGAACAATGCGCTGCGGTCCAGCGCGACATGCACAGGGCGGGCCGCGAGGCTGTCGACCGCATCCCTTATTCGCGTCGCCAGCGCATAGGGCGGTTCATAATAAAATCCGACATTCAGCAGGCTGACATGCAACAGATGCGGCGGGTGAGGTTTGCCTTTGCCGTAATTCCGCGCATGGCTTGATGCTACCTCATGCATGGCATGGGAAAGCTGAGGGCCAGGCTTCAGCACAAAAAACAGTTCGCTCGGTCGTCTGCCTTGCTGGTTATGGTGTCTCGATATCCTTGGTTCGTCTTTCGACAAGGGGAATGATGTCTGCCGGCACTCCAACATCTCGGCCTCATAGGGATATGGGGCTCCATTGGTCTGACCCGGCAGTGTACACCTCACAGCGAAAATGACAAAGAACAAATAGTAAACAAAAATCCTGCTTGCCCAGTATGCCGCTTTCGCAAGAAACGGGTTGATTGTGCCCGCGCGAAGCACGATTTTCAGGTCATATCATCTGCGGAGGTACATCATGGCTGAGCATCGTTATACCGTGTTCGAAACAGATGGCGGCTTTTGCGGCATCGCGTGGAGCGAGGCAGGTATTGTCCGCTTCCAGCTGCCCACCGGCAGTGCCCATTCTACCGAAAACCTTCTACTCCGCCGCGTGCCGGAGGCTGAGAAAGGCGTGCCTTCCGTCGATGTGCAACGGACGATCGATCGCGTGAAGCGCTACTTCGCCGGTGAGCAGATCGATTTTTCCGACATCCGCCTCGATCTCGGTGACCAGGATGATTTCTTCCGGGATATCTACGCGGCCGCCCGCCGGATCGGCTGGGGACATACGACGACCTATGGCACGATCGCGAGAGAGCTGGGCGCCGGGCCAGAGAAAGCACGCGACGTCGGCCAGGCGATGGCGAAAAACCCCGTGGCGCTGATCATTCCCTGCCATCGGGTACTGGCCGCCGGCGGCAAGATCGGCGGCTTCTCGGCGCCCGGTGGTTCGACGTCCAAGGCCAGAATGCTGGAACTCGAGGGCGTCGTCCTCGCCGCCGCCGAACCGGCGCAGCAGTCGTTGTTCTAATCGGTCAGTGCAGCATGAGCTTATAGATCACATAGGCCGCGATCACCACCCCGGCGCCGATCATCGCAAGCTTGCCGAGCCGCTTCTCGATGAAGTGACGGATATCTTCGCCATAACGGCGCAGCAACCATGCAAGCAGCAGGAAGCGCGCACCGCGCGTGACGAGCGCCGAGACGGCGAAGAGCCAGAGATTTACATGCACGGCGCCTGAGAGGATGGTGACGACCTTGATCGGCGGCAGGTGCGCAAAGCCAGAAGTCACCAGCATCAGCAGGATCGTTTCGTAGGTGATGCCATCCTTCAGCGCGTTGAACGTGTCGAGCTTGCCCCAGAATTCCAGGATGGGCACAGCGACTGCTTCGAAGGCAAAGGAACCTATCCACCAGCCGGCTATACCTCCCAGAACCGAGAAGATCGTCGCAACGATCGCATAGCGCCAGGCCCGTTCGGGTCTGGCGAGCGCCATCGGCAGAAACAGCACGTCGGCGGGGATCAGGAAGATGGAGCTTTCGACAAAGGCAATAACGGCGAGCCAGATTTCCGCGGACTTGCGTGCGCTGAGCGCCATGGTCCAGTTGTAGAGGCTGCGATGCATGGGTGACTTATCCGAAGAGTATCATTAGCTGGGCGTCCGCTTTTTGCGTAGCGCGGGCGCATTCCTGTATCTGTTTATGGCGGCAATGAGATCGGTCGCCCCGTTATGTGGATACAGAGGCGGGATCGGCGTGAAACCGTGTCTCAGATGTAGCGCTGCCGGCGTACCCGACGCAAGATTCGACCGGTTACCAGGATAACAGGCGATTGCCGATCACTGCGCCGATGGCCGCGACGATTGCTACCGCCAGCGTATACCAGATCGCCACGAAGGCTGCACCGTCATTGATGCAGGCGATTGTATAGGCAAGTCCGCCGAGTGAACCGGCCAACAGCCCGGCCAGAGCCCCCGCGCCGACCGGCCGCGTGGGCGCGCCGCGACGGATGGCGGCCAGCAGCAGCAGGAGCGCAGGCAACGATGCGAGCACGATTGCAAGCACGCAATTCGGGATCGACATGGTCCTTGCGCCGGTCAGCGGAAATCCCGAAGGATCGAAGGCGAGGCCGACAAGCAGGAAGAGGGTGGCCGGGAGGAGCGCCCTGACCGGCGCGGTGGACAATCCGGGTATTGCGGCGTTTCGGACAAGAAGGCCCGCGCCGCCGGCCAGCAGCAACATGGCCAGAACCTTGAACTGAAAGGTCCAGGTGAGCGCCATGTCGATAAGTTCGGGGCGGGGACCGATCACGAATGTCACCACGGCAAATGCGCTGACCACGGAGATGAACATGCTCAAGGGCAGGGCCAGCCGGAACGACAGGCGTTCGAAGAGTCCCTGGGCGATCGGTGCTCCACCGGCTTCGTCGGCCAGTCTGCGGATCAGGTCTTCCGTGTTGGGATTGATCAGATTAGAGGCGGTAGCAGTTTTCATCTGTGTCATCCTTCAAACCTCTTGTGGGCGGCGGCCATCAGTGTTTTCAGCGACCGATGGAACGCAACCCGTACGGCGCCCTCGCTCATGCCCAGTCGTGATGCGGCTTCCCTCGGCGTGGCGCCGTCGAGACCGATTGCCCGCACCACCGATTGCTGGCCGGCGGGGAGAACAGAGATCATCCGCTCCAAGTCGGCTGCGTTATGGACGGGATCGGTGCCGCTCGATCCCGACAGATCAGACCATTCATCATCGGTCAGCTCGATGCGCAGCTTTATGTCCCGTCGCAGCCGCCGAGCCGCGTCAATCATCTTGTAGCGTGTGATCGCATTCAGCCACGGCATCAGCGGGCGCGACGGATCCCACTGATCGCGCTTGGAATGCACGGCGATCAGAACTTCCTGCACCACATCTTCTGTCTCGGCGGCGCTGAGATGGAGGCGGGAGAGCCGCGCTGCGACGATGCGGCGTAACGAAACGGCAAATTCCCGCAGGAATATCTCGTAGACAGGACGTTCGCCCCTGCGTTCGGCACACATAGCCTCCGCCCATGACTGCTCGCGCGTATTCATGATGTCTCATTCGATTGGAGAAGAGGGGATGTTACGCGGTGGCGGAAAAAAATCTTGTCCGTTTCGTCCGGCGAAGAAAACCCAATGGCATGCGGCCAGCGATGTAACATCGGCAGGCATTGGTTCGAAAGACTCCGGTGAAGCGCGTGCTTCATCACCAAAAGGAGCTCAGACGATGAAGAAATTTGCCGCCACCATACTGCTCGCCGCCGGCACAATGATTGCCGCTACCGTCGCACCGGCTGTGGCCCAGTCTTCGGGTCAAAAGAAGCCGATCGAGCAGGCAAAGAACGTAGTCCTCGTCCACGGCGCCTGGGCTGATGGGTCCAGCTGGTCGGAAGTCATTCCCTATCTCCAGGCCGCGGGCCTGAAGGTCACGTCGGTGCAGAACCCGCTGACCTCGGTCGAGGACGATGGTGCCGCCACCAAGCGGGCGCTTGCTCTCCAGGACGGCCCGACTGTGCTTGTCGGTCATTCCTATGCCGGTACCGTCATCAGCGAGGCGGGCGTCGATCCGAAGGTCAGCGCGCTGGTCTATGTCGCCGCACGTGCGCCGGATGCGGGCGAGGATTTCACCGAATTGTCGAAGAAGTTTCCAACCATGCCGGTACGTGCCGGTATCGAGACCCATGACGGTTTCCAGGTTATCGGCGAAAAGGCCTTCATCGACCATTTCGCCAATGGCGTGCCGAAGAAGAAGGCCGAGGCGCTTTATGCCGTGCAGCAGCCGATCGCCTCGACGCTGTTTGCCGGCAAGACCACCGCGGCGGCCTGGCACGACAAGCCGTCCTTCTACGCCGTCTCGAAGGATGACCAGACCACGTCGCCCGATCTCGAACGTTTCCTCGCCAAGCGCATGAATGCCACGACGGTGGAACTTGATGCCGGCCATCTGTCGCTGGTCTCCCACCCGAAGGAGATCGCTCACCTGATCCTCGAAGCCGCCGGCAAGAAGAAATAGGTGGAGGACACTTGTCCCCAAACGACCAGTGCGGCGAAGCATAGCCTCGCCGCACTTCGGCGGTTGATCAGCCGCCAGGCCGGATCGGTAACCACTCCCACTCGATCAGGCCCGGAAGCTTCGACGTGACGTGGCAGATGCTGGGAACCTCGTCGATGCTGAGGGTGGTCGGGCGAACGAGGAAGTTCATATGTCTCCGCCCGAGCCGAACTCACACGAAGCTGGCGAAAATCGGTTCGTTTTTGTAAATTTCTGCTAACCACTCAGTTAAGGATTGGACAGCTACCGGCACATATAAGTCTGTGTCACCCTCTCTATCGGTTCATTGTCGATGGCCATGACAGTGCGGTCGGACGTTTGTGAATGTCCCGACAATGCGGTGCATCCGCATGCAGAACGACAAAATTACCGTGGTGGCAATCAAGCCACGTCCGCAAGAGAGGAGCCGACGGATGACAAGCAAGATACCGGCCAGGACTTTCTGGCGTCATCTCCGTGCAGTTGCAATTGCAACCGCCCTGACCATGACGACGACCGTCGCGCTGGCAAACACCGAAACAACGACGAGCCGAAACGAGGGCATCATCCGTGACGCCTTCGAGGACTGGGCCGAGCGGGGCGGCGCCTTCACCCAGGTTCTGTCGCCCGACATTGTGTGGACAGTACGCGGCTCTGGAGCCTTCGCACGCACCTACAAGGGCGTCGAGAGTTTCGCCAACGACGCGTCCCGCCCGATCATATCCCGTCTAGCGAGCCCGCTTGTGCCGGAGGTTCATGACATATGGGCCATTGATGACAAGGTCATCGTGCGTTTCGATGCATCCGCACCCACGACAGCGGGCGGTACATACAGAAACGAATATCTCTGGATCCTGACCATGAAGGATGATGTCGTAGTCGAGTCTGAGGCTTTCCTCGATATGGTCAAATATCAGGAACTGGTCGATAGCGCGCCGCCGCGCGCGCAATAAACATAAGGAAGCGGCGGCAGGTAGACCTGCCGCCGCGACGTTTTCATTTCAGGCAGATCTGCCAAAAAGCCGGCCTATCCTTCAGGTGCGGCCTCCCTCGCGTCGGCGCGAGGACATCATTCCCACTCGAATATTTTTTTTATCCCTAAGATACTGATATAACTTCGAAAAATAAATTCAGCGGCCGAGTATGCCGTGTAAGGTACCGTCAAAAACCTAGCCTTTTGATTGTGCTGAGTTTTCAGGAACCAACCTAGCTGAAAAAATTCTGTGAACTATCGGCATCTATCGGCTGCTTCGCAGTGAGGCATAGATCGCAAATGTCGAATCCGATGCGCCGATAAAGTACCGTCAAAACCGGCAAAATCAATGCTCCCACTTGGCCATGGATCGGCGGGCTGAGATTGAACACATTGCATGGACGACAGAGGTTGAGAGGTGAAGACAGTTTCTCGGGAAGAGCTTTACGAGTTGGTTTGGTCCAAACCCATGATCAAAGTTGCCGCAGATTATGGCGTTACGGGTACGGCGTTGAAGAAGACTTGTGATCGCCACCACATTCCAACACCAGAACGTGGATACTGGGCGAAACTAGAATTCGGCAAGCGGGTCAACAAGGAAGCGCTACCGCCACTGACCACACCAAATTTGGCTATGGTCAGGATATCAGGAAGTTCCGAGCAGCATCTGTCTCCGTCGGTCCGCGAAGCCAAGGAAAAAGCTCGAGACAGGCTTCACAAGCATGCCGCGGCTAAGCCGCTTCTCGTCCCTGCATCGGAACCGACGCTAAGCATCGTTGAACCGCCGTCTCTCGCTGCTACAAGGCGCGCGATTTCGAAAGCGCGTCCTGACGACCAAGGTTTCGCGTCGGTTCGCTCAAAAGGCGTTGTCCCGCCCAAAATTGCTCCGGCTTCCGTTGAACGGGGAATTCGGGTTCTAAGCCAGTTATTCGCTCTTGCAGAAACCCAAGGCCATTTGCCCAAGGCGACTGAAGACGGGTTAATGCTCATTGTCGAGAATGAATCAATTGCGTTCGGCCTGGAGGAACAGCCCGAGAAGACCTTGCATCAACCAACAACCGCGGAATTGAAGCGGCGAGATGAAAGGGCGCGCTGGGGTTACACCACCGATCCGTGGTCAAAGTACGACCAATTTCCATCCGGCCGGCTCGCTATCGTCATTCACGCCAACCCGTACTCGGGTCTTCGCCGCACTTACTCAGACGGAAAGACGCAAACTCTGGAACGTATGCTGCCGGACATATTGGCAGGTTTCGTCGGGCACGCTGCCTACATTAGTGAGCGCCGGAGAGAATCCGACGAGCGGGAACGCCGCCACCGGGAGGCCGAGGCTCGACGCCAGCGTGAAGAGGCATTCAATAGCCGCGAGAAGCGCCGCATGGAGTTTGTGGATGCAGTTCATGAGCAACTGACCCAACGGGAAAAATTGAATGCAGTGCTCCGTCATCTCGAAGATGCTACGTCCGAGGATGCTGCAAGAGTGAGCGCAATGACGACTTGGGTCCGGCTGCGTCTGAAACAGATCGACGCCCTGATCAGCCTCCATTTCCTCGACATCTCGGCGAGATCGTCGAAAGTCGATTTCGCCGAGCCAGACCCTGAAAAGCAGGAAGAGGGCAGCAGTGGCTACTACGGCTATCTTCCTTCGATCAGTCTTCAGCTGTGGTCCATCGATGATGAAAAGGAATTGGCCACCACCTGTTCCCCACTGGAATGGGCGAGCGCCGGGGCACTGGATGATGAAGATCAGGCGGATGGCTGATGGCCGTCCGTCGCTGCACAATGGCCCGGGCGACGCCGCCTCAGCGGGCTTGCTTCGGGGGCGTGTTCCTTGCGCCTCTACTGCAAAAGATTCAGGTCCAGCAGCGACTGCGCGTACTTCTCGATAAAAAGCCGGGCATGCTTCATGCCGTCGCGCAGCTCGGCTTCGCTGATCTCATGGGCGCGATGGATGATCCCGTCACGCCGTCCGACCAGGGCACTCAGCTTGTCACGGTGCGCCAGCCGCTGCGGGGCCTGCAGCACACCGATCCGCTGCAGGGCGACCTGCAAGGCGCCGAGCGCTTCCCGGGGACCGAGCGTCTCGGTACCATTCTCGCGAAATGCCGACAGCGCCAGATCGTCGCGACGCTCAAACAAACCGTAGAGAAACATTTCAACGGCATGCACTGTGGCGATGGCGGCGAGCCGCCGGTTGTTGGCACCACCTTCCAGCTGCAGCTCTTCCGCCTTGCGGAAAAAATCGCGCGCCATCAGAAGAAAGCCGTCCACCTGCGGCAGCATTTCATTCTGGCGCGCGAGATACTCAAGCACCAGCGCCGCGACGAAATCCTCCGCCCACGGATCAGCCTGCCAGCCTCCTAGTACGGTCTGGCCGGAGACCAGCCAGGCGTCGCCGGCCGCGAGCACATGCGGTACATCATCGACAAGGTCAGACCGGCGAATGGCCTCCATCGCGAGCGTCGTGGCGATGACCTCGGGAACGGCCTCACCCGCGTCCTGCGGGAGCGCACCCACGTTAGGAATGACTTGCGTGATCAGCCACGATACAGCCCTCCTGATCGCGTCATGATAACGGTCATCACCAAGTCGCTGCAGGGCCACGGTCGCCAATGCCGTGGCGCGAACGGCGGGGCGGGCGGCTCCTTCTCTGATCTCGCTCCAGTAGCCCAGCACATCCTGGCGGCGCACAAGGCGATCTGTCAGCACCGCGATTTCCCGCCGCAGATCGCCGACAAGTTTCGGGCTCCGCGAACAGCGCCAGAGCGCGTAGCCGATATCTTCAATCGGAGCGGCTGCTTCTCCCTCGCCAGCGCCGAGCGCAATCATAAGTGTTGCGCATTCTGACAACGCTTCGTCGAGGCGCGCGGTTTCCGTCGCGCTCCCATAGAGGCCGAGAAACCACGCCAGCGAGTAAGGCCAGTCGGCAGGCAGGTTCTGTCCTTCATCGTCCCTTGCAACGACGGCCACGACGGCATTTCGCCCTTCGGGCGTACGGGGTTCTATTCCCAGGATCGGGTATAGCTCAGGGGTCGGTTGCTGAAGGATGCGCGCGGGTACCAGCAACAGCGCCTTTTCGAGGGATGGAGGAAAATCTTCGAGTTCCTCCGCCAGCTCGCGGGCATCTCTCCTTCGATCCTCCCGACGCGCCTCGACATACTCACCGGCAACCACGGCGACGGTGCGCTGCGCCCGCTCCGCCGTGCCGGTGGCGATCAGTTCCTCCGGAATCTCGCCGTCCTTGATCGCCCAGTGGGTGCGGTGCTGCTCGAACTGCGCAATGCCGAGTTGATCTGCGATCCTCAAAACTGCCGCCCTGTCGAGATAAGCATGGTCAGGGTCCGGGTCGAAGTTGAAGGCCAGCTCGCCGCCCCGCCTGACGATGTTGCGGATGCGACCATGCCTGACCACGCGGGCATGCGGGCCGCCAGCGCCGACCTCGTACATCAGCAGGGCCGGTATTTCCTCTAGCCGGCGCAATGTTTCAGGGCGGGCGAGATCAATAGCCTCGGCCTCCACACCGCTATATTCCTTGAACCGGTCGACGGTTGAGGTGAAAGGCGCCGTTTCCCACCACTCGCCATTGCCGGAGACAAGCAAATTAAACATGCAGAATCACTAACCTCATGCTGCCTTTCCCCCCATCCCAGTAACCCGCCCCACCGGCGGGTCTGGCTACTTTCTTTGAAAATATACAAATATGTGTACTCGTAATACCCGAGTCTGCAAAATCTCAAAGAGCGACTTGCCCACCTCTTTGAAAATATGGCATTATGTGTACCATGAGTGCACTAAAAGAAGACAAACTAAAGAACGTCCTCGAAGCGGTCCCTGCCGGCTTCGTCGTCGATGCGCCCTGGCTGGAGGCCCACGGCGTGAGCCGGTTCCTCACGCGCAAGTATATAGAGAGCGGCTGGTTGGAACGCCTCGAACGCGGGGTGTTCCGTCGTCCGGCCCCGCAGCCTGTCCCGCTCGACTGGCAGACCTGCCTTCTCTCGCTCCAGCATATCATGAACTACCATGTGCATGCGGGCGGCGTTACCGCCCTTAGCCTGCAGGGCTACAGCCACTATCTGCCGCTCGGCGACTCTCCCCCCGTCTGGCTTTATGGCAGCGCCACACCCACATGGCTTGCGCGCCTGAAGCTCGATGCGCCGCTGACATCGCGCGGCCTGTCCCTGTTCGGCGATCCGGCCCTCGGCCTCTCCGAAAGCAAGCCCGGCAGCGCCGCCACATTGCCATGGGGCTGGGCGCTGCGCATATCGACCCCGGAACGCGCGATCCTCGAAGCCCTCGACGAACTACCCGATCATCAAAGCTTCCACAATCTCGACATGGTATTCGAAGGGCTGGCGACGCTGAGCCCCCGCCGCCTGTCGACCCTTCTGCAGAGTTGCCGCAAGATCAAGGTGCGCCGCCTGTTCTTCGTCTTCGCGGACCGTCACAAGCATTCCTGGCGTGAGCGCCTCAACCCGGACGCGTTCGACCTCGGCACCGGCGACCGCGCGTTGGTGAAGGGCGGGAAAATCCATCCCCGCTACCGGATCATGGTTCCCCCGGAATTTGTGCCTGCGACGGAAGACGCCGATGGCCCGTGAAATCTACGCCGCGCAGGTCGCCCTTCTGGTGCGGCTCCTGCCTTTCATCGCGCTTGAAGAGGTGTTTGCCCTGAAGGGCGGCACGGCGATCAATCTGTTTTATCGCGACATGCCGCGCCTGTCGGTGGATATCGACCTGACGTACCTGCCGGTGCAAGACCGCGCCGAAAGCCTCGCCGCCATCAACGAAACGCTCGACCGGATCATGGCTGCCGCCAGCCGAGGAATCGCCGGGCTCGATGCCCGCCGGATCGAAGGCGGCGGCGGCAGCGCGACCCGCATCCGGGCCCGGCTCAAAGGTGCCGAAGTCAAGATCGAGACCTCGCCCGTCACGCGCGGCGTGGTCCATGATCCCGAACGGCGCGCGGTGTCGGCCGCCGTCGAGGACGAATTCGGGTACGCGGCCCTGCAGGTTGTTTCATTCGAAGACCTGTTCGGCGGCAAGCTCCATGCGGCCGTCGATCGCCAGCATCCGCGCGACCTGTTCGACGTGAAGCTGCTCTACGAGAATGAGGGGCTGACCGACGCCCTGTTCCGAACCTTCCTCGTATACGTGGCCAGCTCCCCGCGACCGGCGCATGAGTTGCTAACGCCCAGCCTCAGTGCCCTCGACGAGCCTTTCGTCCGCGAGTTCGTCGGCATGACTACAATTCCAGTCACGCTCCAAGACCTCGCGGACACCAGAGACCGGCTGCTGACTGACATCCGGGCGCGCCTCGACGCCAGCACCCATCGTTTCCTGACGACGCTTCATGACGGCGCACCGGATTTCGAAGCCATCGGCCTGCCGCAGGCGGCCTCCCTGCCGGCGGTCCGCTGGAAGCTGCTGAACCTCAACAAGCTGAGCACCGAGAACCCCAAGAAGCACAAAGCTCACAGGGACGAGCTCGAAAAGCTCTTTTCCTGAAGGAGAACCGTCAATGAAAATGGAGGCTTCCTGGCGCTTCGACACCCCCGGGCCTATGCCACCGGAAGCCGTGCGCGCGGTCGATGCACTGATCGACAAAGTCGTGGCGCAGGGCAACCGGTGGAGCATGCTCGAACATTTCAAAGGCCACTTCGGCGGCGTGGGCCGCAGCTCTTCCGAGAGCTGGGCGCAATCAGACCTGAGCGACAGCATGTGGCATGCCGCCGAGAATGCGCCGCTGTTCATAGAGTCGTTTTATGAGGCCTGCGAAGTGCTGCGCGGCGACGGCAGCATTGCGGTCCCCGATGTCGGCCGCATGAACCGCATCCTCAGGGACCACGGCGTCGGCTACGAAATCAGGCCGCCGGAGCTGATCGCGGTTGGCCTACATCAGCCGATCGCCGTACCCGAGCGCTACCAGTCGCTCGATGAGAAGGCGCAGGAGATCGTGCAGGCATCGCTCCTGCAATCCGAAAAACTGCTCGCCGAAGGGAACCCTCGCCAGGCCGTCCAGGAAATCCTGTGGCTGATGGAATCGGTGGTAACCGCCTTCAAGGGCCTGAGCACCGGCAGTGCCACGATCGAGGAAAAATACTTCAACAAGATCGCGCAGGAACTGCGGACCAAGAAAAAAGGACAGACGATCGAGCAGGTTCTCGCCTGGCTCACGACTCTGCATGGGTATCTTTCATCGCCGACCGGCGGCGGCGTCCGGCATGGCGTGGACTTGAAAAGCGGAATCACAGTCAACCCGGATGAGGGACGCCTCTACTGCAACCTGATCCGCAGTTACGTCACCTTCCTGATGACCGAGCATGACCGTATGAGCCGGGGCGTCCAGGAATAGCCACACCGCAGGCGAGGGAGCGCCGCTCCCTTGCCTCGCGGCAATCTCTGCCTGCTTCGTCTGTCAGACCTATTCATCCTGCGCGGTGTGGCCCAACCATGTTCGTTCTGATAAAGATCCGGAGTTCATCGCCAAGGACGTGCGGGATTGGATCGCCGCGGTAGGGGCAACGACCGCATTCATCGAGCCGGGCAGCCCATGGGAGAATGGCTATTGCGAGAACTTCAACGCGAAGATGCGCGATGAAATGCTAGATGGGGAGATCGCATAGAAGGGTCGTGCCCGTCGCTCTTCTCCAATGTCGCGTTGCCTCGGCAAGGCTATAGAAGAGTTCGAGATCGAGACTGTCTGTGTGGGGCGCCCACGACGACGGCGCGCCGCGCCGCTTAATGCCGCCGAGCGCGGCCGCTCGGTACTCGTCCGCCAGCGCGCGCACCGCGTGGTGGTCCGCATCTTCCCCGGCTAGTATGCCCCGTCCGGCGTCGCCATCGGGCCAAGGTGCGGGCGCCAAGGGTGCCCAACGTCCTAACGCCTGCGGATTCGTGTCGAACGGGCTCGGCAAGCGACCCGCGCATGCGCCGGATTCCGGGGGACGCGGTCTCCCGATGCCGGTCGCCGTCCCGGCTTGACCGCGTGGTGTTGACGAAGGGCTGGATTCCGGGCAGCGGACACCTGATTTACGGGGGGGGGGGCGAAGGATCGAGTCCTTAGCGTCGCTGCATGAGGTGGAAGGAGGAAGACGATGTCGACAACGGAGACGGGAAGAAGGTTCAGCCGCGGACAGAGCATCACCATGACGTTCGATGCCACGCCGGAGAACGTCGCGTGGCTGAAGGCCTGGTCGGACGCGGTCCCGACGCTCCACTTCCTCGACATCTGCGTGGCCAGCCTCCTCAAGCCCGGGTCCACGGCGGCCGTGCGGGATCCTAGAAAAGCGGCCCTGCTCGCTCGCCTTAGGGAACTCGACAGGCCCCATAATTCGTTCTCTTACCTCTTGGCGCTGGCTGAAAAGGTGACCGACACCCGTCACGGTCTTTCGGACGCCGAGTTGGGGGCGCAGATCCTAGGTGACGTTGCGGCCATGCGGGCGTTCTTCCAGCATGGGCGCGTCATTGAGGATGACGCGTTCCTCGCCGGTTTCGCCCGAGACCTACGGGGGATGCCGCAGGAACTCTCGCGGGACGCCTGCATGCGGTTCCTACGCAGCGCCAACGACCGCTTCAGGCTCGGCGATCCAGTGGCCAAAACGGACCGGCTACGCACGGCGGAACTGATCGTGCGAGAGGCGGACGCGTTACCACTCCCAAGGCAGCATCCCGTCGTGCTGGTGACGCTGGCCGCTCTCTACCGGAACCCGTCCGCCGCTAAGATCATGAAATTCAGGCCGGACCCAGCCCGCTTCCAACCCGAGAACGCGCTCGCCGACATCATGGTCATCTCGCGCCTCCTGCCCAGGAAGCTGGAACTCGAGCAGATGGCGCGCGAACAACGAGCGCCATTCGCCAGGTGCGCCTTCATCACCGACGACACCGGTTTGGCCGGCATTCTGGGGTGCTTCGAGGGCGAAGCCACATGGAGCGAGGATATCGGCGGCGACACGCACCGCACCCACACGACCTGACGGTCAGGTTCGCGGAGTTGTTTACCGAGTTGCCACCAGGCGGGGACGGCGGGCCGGGCGACGAGGCAGCCCGGCTGCGGGAGTTCCTGCAAAACTGAGACCCGCCGGCGGCGCGCCTCACTCGGGCAGCCGCCCGCCATGGGAGCTACCGCACGATCCCGCTGAATCCGGCAGTGCAGCGCTGCGCGCGCCCAATCGCGCTCTCGCCGGAGGCGCCTCACAGAACATCGCCAGCGGCAGCCTGTTGCGTCAATGCGGGAGCAGGCAGCGCAGGGCCAGGCGATGAGGATTGAACTCACGACCTCAGCCTTACCAAGGTCGTGGTCTGCACCACGACCTGATGAGCCTGACGTCGGCAAACAGCTGCTAAGTTGGAATTGCTTCTCGGCGATGGCACCGAATTTAGGCTGAACGAGGAGCCGCTTATGTAAGCTCGTGCCTAAAAGCGGTCGGGCGGTAATTGACCAGTGCCGTCACCAGGCTCGACATAGGCTCTCAAACACCCTTCAGCAGCTATCGGCAGCAATCGAGAACGCAGCCTACTTTTTCGCGCGCTACAGCCGCCGATCGGCGCCGTTCCTACTACTCCGTCACCCCCACTCAATCGTCCGCTCTATGGCCTAACCAGTTGAAAAACAAAGCGAAAAAATATTTTTGGGAGGTCCTATGCCGCCGCTCTCACCGTCAAAAAGCTATCCCTCTGAAATCATTGGGTTTTTTCGACTGATTGGCTCGAAAAAATTTCACTATCTATCGCCGGTGACGCTCGCCGCTTCAGTTCGCAGATCAGACAGCGAATGTCCTCGCAAGAGCTACCTCGTACCGGCTCGGGGTTCTATTTTCCATCCCACTCGGAAGATTCCATCGTGAGCCCAGCCAGACTTCGCCTTCGTCGGGGTGCGCGCAGCGCCGGTACACGCTAACGACCATCACTGGGCCTCGCCGACCTAGAGCCGGTCCATCAATAACATTCGGATTGCACACTAACACTATCGATGTTAGCGTTCGCCACCATGTTATCAAAAGATCTCTCACACTCCGACGGTCCCTTTCCTGATGCGCTAGAACGCTACCTGGGAGAGCTTCTTCATGAACGCGTTGATGTCCGCCCATTCGAAGCCACGCGCAGCTTGCCAGCATTTATCGGACGCATCTACGCGCTCTACGAGGCTCGCATTCTTGGACGCCAATGCATCATCGTTGCCAAGCTCGACGACACAGGCACTCCAGCCGACATCGCCAAGCATATCGACCTGGTCCGCAATGCCACCCATGCGACGGTGGCGTTTGCCACCATGACCATCAGTGCGCACAACCGGTCGCGCCTCATCGGTCAAGGTGTTCCTTTTATCGTTCCCGGCAACCAGCTCTATATACCGGATCTGGCGATCGATCTGCGCGAGCATTTCCGTGCACCGCGCAACCGACAGACAGACGGCCTGTCCCCTGCCGCCCAGACCGTCCTTTTCCATCACATCCTGCACCTCGACCGGAACATGACAACGCCATCCCTCCTGGCTGACCGCCTGCATTACTCGGCGATGTCGATCGGCCGAGCGTTCGACGATCTGGTTGCCACCGGCCTCGCCGAAACCGTCCGGCACGGAAAAGAGAGGCGCATCCATTTTAAGGCAGAAGGGCGGCAACTCCTGGAGGATGCAACGCCACATCTCCGGAGTCCGGTTCGAGCCCTAAAATTCGTGCGCGGAAGCGCCTTCGGCGCGCACCTGAAGCTGGCCGGGGAAACGGCGCTATCCCACCTCACGGAGCTGGCTAGCCCCCGTATCGACACTTTCGCCGTCGCCGCCAGCGACTGGAAAGCGATTTCGCAAGCGACGGATCTGGCCGAAACCGACCGCGACGAAGCCAACTGCATCATCGAGACATGGTCCTACGATCCGGCCGCCTTGTCCGACACAAATACCGTGGACGTCCTGTCCTTGTACGCACAATTCCGGGACCATCGCGACGAGCGTGTCGCCATGGCTGCGGATCGACTTTTGGAGAATCTTCCTTGGTAACTGGCATCGATAAATTTCAGAAATACTTCGCTGGCCATGAGGACCACTACGCCATCATCGGCGGCGCGGCATGCGACCTCCTGTTCGATGAAGCTGGTCTCGATTTCAGGGCCACCAAGGACATCGATATGGTGCTCTGCGTTGAGGTGGTAGATACCGTCTTCGGCACCGCTTTCAAAGCGTTTCTGGATGCAGGCGGCTATCAGGCACGCGAACGCAGCACCGGCGAAAAGGAATTCTACCGCTTCCACAAGCCGTCGGACCAGAGCTTCCCCTTCATGATCGAGCTGTTTTCCCGCAAGCCGGGCACCCTCGATCTTCCGGAAAATGCAGAACTCACCCCCATCCCGGTTGAGGAAGACATCGTCAGCCTGTCGGCCATTCTGCTCGACGAAGGATACTATGAAGCGTTGCAGTCTGCGAAGCGGAAGATTGAGGGCGTAACCGTCATCGACGAAACGCTACTCATCCCCTTTAAGGCGCGGGCGTTCCTCGATCTGTCCGCGCGCGCCGAGGCAGGGGAAAAGATCGACAGCAAAAATATCAAGAAGCACCGCAATGATGTGCTCCGCCTGACCCAGCTTCTTCCCGGTGATGCATCGATCACCTTGCCCGATCGAATTCGCGATGACATGCGCCGCTTCCTTGATCTGGCTGAGGCCGACGACACCCTCGACCCAAAAGCGCTCAACGTGCCGTTTACCCGCGACGAGGCGATTGCCCTTCTCAGGTCAGCCTACAAGCTGGCCGATGCATGAGCAGGACCTTCATCTATAGCTTTACTCCGCCGTCGCTGGACCCCGCCCCCGGCGCAACCATCGAGTTGGATGTCTCCGAAATCGAGGACGCCGGCATTCGCGAGGTGCTTCAAACTCCGGGCGCCGCTTACGGCGCATGGTCGATCCTCGATGGGCTGCTATCGCCGACCGGCATAGGCACGCCTTTCATCTTCAAGCAGCCGCTCGGGCAAGCTCGTGAAGTGAAGGTCGCGTTATCGGGCCTGTTCGGCAGATTCGTCGCCCGCGCCTATCTCGAACGCTACTTCGACCTCTCCATCTTTGCCCATCTCGGTAATCGTGTCGTCGATCTCGATCGACGCAAACGCGCCAAGATCGAGCGCCTCGCGCGAGGCGACCTACCCGACTGGATCGCGTGCAAATCCGATCTGACTTCGCTCACGATCGCAGAGGCCAAGGGCTGCCACGACCCAGGCGGAACAGCGAGGGCGCTTTCCCGCGCCTGGACACAGGCCGGACGGATCGACATCACGGTCAACGGTCGCAAGGCTACGGTGAAGCGGATCGCTATCGCCACGCGCTGGGGCGTGGCCAGTCCCAGCCCGGCCGACGCATATCTTTCCGTTCACGATCCGGTCGACATGGGCGAGGCCATCGACCCGCAAGACAAGGACGCCCCTTTCGTCGGCCTGCTTCGCCTGCATGTCGCCAGTATGATCGAACACCTCGGCCATGCCGAACTCGCCCGAGCGCTGCGTGATCTGACACGGCAGGCCCTCCCGCGTGCCTTGCAAAACACCTCGGCCCGAGCCCGCGCCACCTTGGACAATGCGGTGATTAGCGAAGTCGAGAAGGACGGCGATATCGGCGGCCTGGTTGGCGGGATCGTCACACGCGCGGGTCCGATCACCGATGCAAGCGCCAGCGCCGTCGATCAGGAGGCGTTGGCCCGGCTTAACCTTCGCCCGGTTTTCGTCGGCATCGATAGGGATCTGGTCCGTGCGGCAATCGACGGCGAAGCGGACACCATTCGCGGTCGTTTGGCCGCGAAGATCACTCCTGATGACTTTGCACGTCGGGACGGCGCAGGCGGCTGGATCATCCCGCTTGGCGCGGAAAAACGCACTGTCGGCGGCACCTGAGGGGGCAGCGCCAATATAAACAACAGATGGCGGTCCGCTTGAGACGGAGCCACGGGGGGAGCCGAACGATGGACCGACAGAATACAGACCTCTCAAACGAGGCTGCGGCGTTTGCCGACATACTAAAATGGTCAGTCGATCTGCCCGGCTGGCAGCGCGACGCCTTGCGTCGGCTATGCAGCCAGACCAAGCTTGAACCCGCCGATATTGCGGCGCTCGTTGCTGTCTGCAAGGGCGGCAATCCCGCAGCGCCGCTGGACGACAATCACATCCGCGATCCTGCCGCAAGCCATGCGGTTGTCAGCCTCGGCGCCTTGCATGGACTGTCGAATGTGAATGCGCTCGCGCCTGGCGAGCGGCTGTCCTTCGGCAAGACCGGTCTTACGGTGATCTATGGTGACAACGGGGCTGGCAAATCCGGATATGCGCGTGTCCTTAAGCAACTTTGCCGGGCCCGCTCACCGAAGGGCGACGCCATACTTCCGAATATTTATGCCGGTGCAGGTGGTGTACCGACCGCCAGCATCGACTTCTTCATCGGCGGTCAGAAGAGAAACGCGACGTGGAGCCAGGGCGGAACGGTCGATCCGATGCTGTCTGCCGTCAGCGTCTTCGACTCCCGGACCGCCAATGTCCATGTCGAGAACACCAACGATCTTGCCTATACGCCCCTTCCTCTACGCATTCTCGCCGGCCTCGCCCAAGCGTGCCAGGATGTGAAGGCCGAACTGTCAGCCGAAATCCAAAAGCTGCAACAGCAGACACCCGTCGTCCTCTCGAAACCCGAATGCAAGCCGGACACGCCGGTCGGCAAGATCATCGCCGGCTTGTCCGGAAAGACCAAACCCGACGCCATTGAAAAACTGGCAGGCCTGAACGCACAGGAAGAAGCTAGGCTTCAAACTCTCATTGCCGACCTCGCCAGCGATCCCGCCCGGACCGTCCGTCAGCTCCAGGCTCAGGAAACCCGTATCAATGCGGTGATCGAACAGATCAGCAAACTGACCGCCGCCGCCTCTGAGCAGAACCGGACCGCGCTACGCGCGGCTCATGGCCATCTTGCGACTGCGCGAGCGGCGGCATTGGCCGCGTCCGTCGATCTTTTCGCTGCGGAGCCTTTGCCCGACATTGGCTCGGACATCTGGAGAGTCCTGTGGGAAGCTGCCCGAACCTATTCACGCGAAGCGGCCTATCCCAATAAGCCCTTCCCCGAGACGGACCCCGATGCTCATTGCGTCCTGTGCCAGCAGCCGCTCAGCGAGGAAGCCGCCAACCGACTGAGCAGCTTTGAAGCTTTCGTTCAGGACGAAAGCAAACGTCGTGAAGAGGAAGCCGCCGCGTCTTATGACGAGCTGCTCGAGCAGCTATCCTCGCATAGCTTCCCCATGAAAGATCTGCCCTCGTTCGTCGCTCTGATCCGCGACGATATCGGCCACGACGAGTTGGCGAAGACCCTTCGCCGCCAGATTGTCCAACTTTGCTGGCGGCTACGGGCAGTGCTTCGAACCCACGCCGGCGAGACTTTGCCCACATTGCCGCCGGAGGTGATCCCCGCGCCGGAGGGATTACGTGATGTGCTGGCCGGGATCGCCACGCGGATCGAAGGCCTAGAATCGGAGGCAGGCTCTCCCCAACGCGCCGCCCTTCTTATCGAGCGTGACGGCCTCGCCGACCGGAAATGGCTCGGCGTCGTACAAGCCGACGTTCTTGCTCAGATTGAACGCAGTAAGGTCATCGAGGCCTTGGAAAAGGCCAGCAACGATACGACCACAAACAAGATCACGATGCAGAGTGCCCGGATCGCACAGGCTCTTGTCACCAATCGCCTGCGGGGCCGCTTCGCGATCGAAGTCGACAAGCTCGGCGTCGCCGGCCTCGCTATCGAGCTTCAACAGGCTAAGACCTCAGCGGGGGTGCCCTTTTTCCAGGTGCGTCTCATCAACAAACCGAGTGAACCCGTCGGCAAGGTTCTGAGTGAAGGCGAGCATCGTTGCGTGGCACTCGCCGCCTTCCTCGCCGAGCTGTCGACCATCGACGCGCAGTCGGCCATCGTTTTCGACGACCCGGTTTCCTCTCTTGACCACCTGCACCGCGATCGGGTCGCCACACGCCTGGCCGAAGCGGGCGCAACCCGCCAGGTGATCGTGTTTACCCACGACATGGCCTTTCTGCTGCTGCTCGACGAAGCCTGCCGTGCAACCAAGGATCGCGAGGCAACGCCGGTCGCGTACCGACTGATCAGCCGTGGCGCCGATAATTCCGGCTTCTGCCATCAGGACCCGCCAGCCAGCGTCATGCCGCTCGACAAGGTGATCGAAGGCATGAAGGCTCACCTCGCCAATGTGAAGATTCATCACGAGCGCGGCGACCAGGCGAAATGGCTGCGGGAGGTGACGTCCTTCCAGGACCAGCTTCGCACTTGCTGGGAGCGTGCGGTGGAAGAGGTAGTTGGACCTGTAATCCGTCGCTTGTCGCGCAAAGTCGATACGACTGGCCTGATCAAGCTTACCATCCTCACGGATACCGACTGCGTCACGATGCGTGAGGCCTTCGGCCGTTGCTCGGCGCTCCTGCATAGTCAGCCCGGCGAAATCAATCCCCGCTTGCCCTCATCATCAGTAATCGAAAGCGAGATCAGCGCGCTGGCGAACTGGATCGCCGACATTCGAGCCCGGCAGGAGAAGTCCCTATGATGTTACTCTGTCACGCCACGCCCTTCCGCTTTGAAGGTCACGCCTCATGGTGAAATGGTCCGAACTGAAGCGCGCGTCGGACACCATTCTCGCGGTGTGGCCCCACTATCGACCGCTATTCGAACGCTGGTTCATGCAGGAGCTGGTCGACAAGGACGAACTCGCACCTACTTGGCGTGAGCGTTACGTGCCCGGCGACAATGATGCTGTTTTCTCGGATCATTACCCTGATCGGGAGGCTGCGGTCACAGCCGCCGATGCGCTCAACGCAACCTTGAAGCAGGCGTTCTCGACTCGTGCGATGGACTCCGTCGCCAAGCGATCGCTGGAACTGAAAATCGACAAGGCCTTGCAAGCCAAGCGTCGCCTGCAGGACGAAGAGGCGCTGATGCTGGCGGAGGCCTTGCGCCGTCATGCTGGTGACCAACGACCGGATGCCGGGTCGATCAAAATGGCGCCCGAGGCCGAACGCTATCGACAGGACCTCGCCGAACAGCTGGCGATCATGCCCTATGTCAGAGTCGCCAAGGTCGGCCGGTCAAACAACCGCTGGACCCATTCCCTTCTTTACCTCGGCCTCGATGGCGTCTGGTCCAAACCCTATCATGTCGGAGAGAAGGCGGCCTTGACCGCCGAGCGTGCCAAGATCGCCAACGGATTCGACCTCAGCGCCAGCACGCACTGGGGGAAAGCCAAGGCCCGGATTCGCCAGATCCTTCTTCCCCGCGCCAATCAGTTGCTCCAGCTCGCCAGCGTCCAGCGATTGCTCGCTGAAGCCCTGGCGCGCGGCGAACGCGTGCTGGTTTCGAACGGCATCGTCTTCTGGTACGAGGATGGGGTCCTGGGTTGGCAGATCAAGGAAACGTCGGCGACACGCGAATCCGATGGTGCGACGATCTGGAAGGAAGGCACGATCCTGTCCACCAACCACGGCCGCCTAGTGGTGCTTCCCTACATTAAGGAGAACGGCGAACAAGTTCGCGGTCACACCAAGAACGGGCCGAACGATGGACGTGCCCTTCCGCGCCATCACGACCATTATGTGGAGATTCCCTTCTCGCTCTACGACGGTGATTTGATGATCGGTCTGTTCGGCGAGCTGCCTTACGAATGATTGGATAAGTATTTCGCCGACCAAAGAATATTTTCCTAAATAACAAAGTGTGGACCTAAGCATATCTGTGCCTTCAGCTCCCGCTACACGAAGTAGCGGAAAGAGGTTTCGGCGAGATCATCGTCGCCATACTCGTCCAGGATTCCGCCGACCCGGCGTGCGAAGGACAGAGACACCGGCCATTTACCTCGGATGTCCGCGGTATTCCAATTCATGCGGGTTAGATTAAGGACATCCTGCGCCGCGGCGACGGCGCTTTCAGCGCCGAGGCAGCGGACTTCGAACGGTTGGGGCACGTGCGGTCCCGGGTAGGTGCCGAGCTCGGGCATAAAGCCGGACGTGAAAAGAAACGATCGGTCCTCATTTACTGTGCAAACTGTTCCAACTTTCGGCGGATAGGCGCCGTACCGCAGTAACCGAAACATACTAGGTACCAAGGTGACCATCGATACAATGGGTATGTCTTTGAGCGCCGCAGCGAAACCTTCCTGCTCGGCGGGATCAAAATACGAGGTTTTGTGAAGAACGACTCGTAGGGGTGCTCCACCTGTGCGCAATTCATATTCGGCGAGAACGTTCTGCGCGAGCTCGAACGCTTGCTGCTCGGAGAGATGCACATTTCGACCCTGCTCGGGTTCTACGGGAACACCCTCTCCGCGGATCGCGAACCCTTCACCGTCGCTCGAAAAAGCTTGAGCCAAGCTCGAACGAACAATAGCGCGTTGCGTCGTCCGAAAATGATGGAAACTAATACCGACGAAGCAAGTGTCTGGCCCCGTCGGAGGCAGACGCCAGGGCACGCCACCAGCCTTGTAGTAAAGACCGACGGCAAAGTTCCAGGCACGGGTGGCCGGGTCTTGGTTTTTCGCCGTGTCGCTGAGCAGGGCGTCCGTCACCAGCTGGATAGGCAATCGGTTCCGTAGCGCGCGCGCTTTGAGCGCCAGCCTAAGATCACGCTTGAGGAAGTCCTCGGGCGTCTGTTCGACCTCATCAAGTGTGTCGAACAAGTCGAGCTGATTGCTAGGGCGAGCGCGCCGAATCTCCCTGGCGCGCTTGCGCTCTGTTTCGGTCGCCTTGCGCTCGACCGAGCTAACCTTGCTGAAAACATCGTCGGGGATGCACATCAGGACGATGTCCGGGCGGTTTAGGTCGCGTGACGCCAGACGCAGATGCGCGTCAGAGTAAAGATCGACCACTCGCTGAAAGGCCTGATAGGCGTCGCCCCGCAAAGCATGAGCAAGCTCATCATGGTTTTCTGAGTTAAGCGCAATTGAGGACGCGTCTGGAGCGATCAGCTTCTTATGAAAAGCCTCATCGAAGCCAGGAAACGGCTTCTTGAGCAAGCTCGGTTCACCTAGGACTGGAACCTCCCCGCTGCAGCGCTCCAGCCAGCGCCGTGCCGCCGCCACCTGCTCCGCAGGTCCGATGATCCCGACATGGACATGGTCCTTTCGGGCTGATCCGAAGCGTAGGTCGAAGGGGCCCGCCGAGAGAAGACCAACTTTGGGATCGGTGTGCGTGCTCGCGCCGCCGAACTGAAGCCGCGGCGGAGACAGTTCAATGATTGCGAGCTCAATCGACATCGCGCTGCTCACCTTCCCCGCGGTGATTGCCTTCCGGGCTTAATCCTTCTTCGCCCTCGTCGGGTTCGAGCGCGAGTGCCTCCAGCTCGGCGTCAAGCCTTTGGAGATCCTCATCGATCTCCGTGTCGCGCTGCGCCAACTCATCGAATGCCGACACGTTGAACGAGATTGTCGGTGTGCGATGAGACAGGAGCACTGGTGGCGCGAACCTAGCGAGATCGTTGTCGGCGCGATGCTCGAGGGCAAAAAGGCCCTCGGCTTCACCCGATAGGATCGCGAGCCAGAATGATACATCCTGGAGAACACTAGGATTAAAATCGCGCGCCGCGCGCCTAGTTGAGAGTGCATTGGTCCGCTCCCGGCTAATCGGGTTGCGCACACCGTCTCGGGTGAAAGCGTATCCGGGCGTGAGAACGACCGCCCAGTCGATGCCGAAGCGCAAGACCGAGAAGCTAACCGCCTTATGCTCGTAGTAGACGACGTCGTCAGACTCTCGCTTGGTACGAGCTTTGACCACAGTCCGGGTCGCCTTACGTAGGCGCCCCTGATAACTGACCTTCAGCTCGGGCTCATCACCCCTCGCAAAATAGGCCCTTCGTCGATCGTACTCGATTTGCAGCCCCTTTGTCTTCAGATGCTCGAAGAGCAACTCATGAAGCAGCTTCAGGGTCACGGCCTCCCCTCCGGGCATCCCAATTAGCTCGTTGAAGTCCAATACCTCGATCTCGCCGATGTCGAAGGGCGTGACCATAGAGTCGGAGAGCTCCTCTAAGTCATAGAGGGAATAGAAGCGGCCGTCGCTCACATGGCCCGGCGGAACTGCAAGCCCCTCCGCTGCGCGATAGAAGCTACGGTTGGAACTGGCGTTGGTGGCGGCGTGCCAAACCTTTGTCGGCATGGTCTCGATCGGAATCAGGTTGGACGAAAAGCGAACCGTCTCCTCAGCGATTGGCAGCGCGGTATTGGTGATCTCATCGACGGCTTCCGGCCTCGCCTCAAGGGTTACCGTGAATTGGGTGTTGTCGGCCGAAGGCCCGAAGTTCACCGCTCCGTTGTTATTCACGGTCGCAAGGACCATGTCGGAGAGGCCTGACCCCCGACGGTCCATTTGGCCGCCGCCGTAGAAGAGGTCAGATATGGCGGGGTTTCTATAGCCCTTGATGGGGCTGGTCCGCTCCGCGATCGCGTCCTGAAAGGATTGCCCCGCGACCTGGACCGCGATCTCGTCAACGAGGCCTCCGGGACTGATGACGGTGATCGACTTCGGTTCGACGACGACCTGGACCGCCTCGTCTCTATCATAATCGCGATGCACGATCGCGTTGACGAGCATCTCTTTAATCGCGATGGCGTTGTAGGCATTCACTGTGCGCGACACCTCGGCCTTGAGTCGGAACTGGAAGTTCACCAGCGCCAGAAGGTCGATCAGATCATCGAGTTGGCTCCAAAGGTTGCCGGTGACGGTCCTCTGAACACTGAACTCGCCATCTCGAGCCGTCGGATCAAGCTCGACGTCCTCGCCGAAGCGGCCCCGCAGCCAGTGGCCAGGGCCCGTTGCGCGGAACTCTACCCGAGCTTGAGGAAATTCCCGCGAAGGGTTGCGCGAAAATAGTAGCCAACCCGCGAGCGTCGGAACAAGTTGCCCTCCAACCGGCCGAACTAAGTCTAGCCGGTCGGTCATCTCCTCTACCCAAGCAGCGTCGACGTCCCCTGGCCTCCAGAGATCAGTTCGCTCCGCATATTGCCGCAAGCGCGCCTGTAGTAACGGCCGCTCGAACCCGGACAAGTCGAGGCCGTCCAGCGGGCGCATATCTGCAGGCATACCGCCCACGCTGTGCCCGGAAGGCCGACGTGTCGGCCGCGCCCCGGCCGCGATCATACTGGTTAACAGATCCTTCTCGAAAAGGTCATCGAAACCCCGGATCGGCACAAGCTGAAAGTTGGAGCCAATCGCGTCTGCCAACTGCTCGACCCAAGGTGAGGGAGAGCTGTCCAGTTCATTCTCGAGGACGCACCAGTAGACTCCATGGAGGAAACCTCCAGCCTCGGCCTGTGCCAGGAACAAATCTCGCATTACCGACGGCTCGGCGCCGCGATAGCCGACAGTGATAACCGGATGATCGCGAAGTAGTGGTCGCAAACGCTCGACGAGGAGCGGATCAAGCGATTGGACCTCATCGGTCAAATTCTTATCTGTGTAGTGCTTCACGGACCCATGGAGAAAGACGAGCTGCGGGTCGTGCGGCGCAGAATTGAACATTACGTAGTCAGCTGGCGTGCTGATGCTGACCAGTCTGTGCGGCCGGTTCTGCTGGATCGCCGCCCGTTCAAGGCATTGATCGAAATTAGTGGTCAAAACGGTCGAGATCCAACCCTGATGCAGGATCTGCGTAAGAGCGACGTAGCCGCGCGAGGGCGGCACCTCAGGTGGGCTAATGAGCTTTTCGAAGAACTCACGGCGATCGCTTTTCACGCCCAAAAGATTATCGATAGCATCGGGATAGAGATCGGCAGGCGACAGGTCCGGCCTGTACCAAGGTTGGGCAGTGAGCCACGGCCAATAATCGGATCGGCGAATAGTAAAGTCGTCCGGATGACGTCCGTTCTCTTTGCACCACGCCCAGCGCGCCACTTTCTCGACCGTTTTGCCTGCGGCAGGAACGCCTGAGGTGATCGATGCGCCGGCTCCCAATAAGAGTACTGGCTCTGAACTATCCATCAAGAGCGATCGCAACCGGCCAGGTGAGGAGGACCGCATCGCGGATGTCCTAGGCCTTGCTCCGGACTCGAGCCCTCCAGCTTTCGTCATTCACCCCCCTAGGCGTCACCACCTTCATCTCAATCGCTGGAAACCCGAGTCAGATCGATTCCGCGTCATCCTATATATCAGAACGAAACGTGAATATGAATGGGCTTCAAGCTGGTATGCCGCTAATAGAGCTGCCGAGATCGTCAGCCATCACCGGATCGCTGACCCTTTATCCCAAACATCATATGCAGGTTGCTCTTCTTTCACACTTATTCTCATCACGCTGCTACATGACCCACAATATCCATTAGCTTCTCGTAGCTGGTGACCACCTCATACTTGACCCGATCCTCCGAAACGTGCCCCCCTATCTCGTCGAAGAACTTCCGGGCGCAAGCGATCTTCGTTTTCTCGATCTCCCGGAGCTTCATCGAGGACATGGTGCCCTTGGTCTCGGCGACAAAGTAGATGTGCTTGACGCTTCCCTCCTTGAAGGAAATCGCCCAATCGGGGTTGTAGTCGCCAACGGGTGTCGGGATCAGGAAGCCGCGCGGCAGCTTGGCGTAGACCACCACCTCGCTGGCGGTATCGAGCCCGTCGACGAACTTGCGCTCGATGTCGGAGTCGGTCACCACATAATCGTAGACGTGCCGCTTGAGCTTGGCCGAAGCCTTGGAAAAGTCTTGGCCGGTCTGGTTCGCGGTGAAGATGTCGACGTCGTAATGCTCGGCGAGCCCGTCATAGGCTAGGCGCTCAATCACCATCGTGGCCTTCTGCTCGGCGAGGATCCGCGACGCCTCGGCGATGAAGTGCTCCGGGTTCTCTTTGAACTGCCCAAACACGCTGCCCTGGATGCCAGTCAGGATCTCGGCTGCAGTCTTGCGTGTGAGTTCCGTATTCTCGGCAATCTTCCCGAGGAGGTCGTATTTCACGAGCGAATGGACCGATCCGCCGCGCTCGGTCGTAGACGCTGTCAGGGCAAAACCATCACCTGCGTTCAAGTGCTCGTCAGTCAGCCCATCGCTCTGAATCCCTGTCTGAACGGTGTACTGGAGCGGCGTTACGCGAAGCTGACTATCGAGGGCGCTTACGCATTTGCGGACCAATTCCTCGGAGTCGAACTCGACGCGATAGACGGCTTTCTGGTTGATGCGCCGCCAGAGCTCCTGGAACTCCTTCTTCTCGAAATTCTCGTTGAGCGGATTGGTCTTCGGCTTACGGCCATCCTCGACCTTAGGCATCTGCGCATCGCTGAAGACGCTGTCGATGATCTGGAAGATCTGGTCGGCGTGCGCCTTCAGCTCATCCGGCAAAGCCGCCAGGGCTCCAGTTTCCTTCGCCTGATGGTAGGTGCCGGTGATCTGGTCCGCGTCATCGGAATAGTCGTTCTTCACGAGGTAGCGGTAGATCTGCTTCGCCATGGCCGGCGTGATCTCGACCGGCCCGGCATCCGTCGTGATGGTCTTACCCGTGAAGTATGCTTCCGTCGCCTTGCGCGGACGCGACGTCAGCGTGTCGGCGATCTCCTTCTGGAGACCGGCCACGAAGTTCTTGTAGCTCTCACTGGCGACGACGGTGAGGACGTTTATGTCATGCACGACTGCGGGGTTATCCATCCGGTCGCCGTGTTGGTCCACCGACAAGCGTAGTCCGCGGCCCACTTCCTGACGCCGCGAAACGGTGTTGTCACTGTGCTTGAGCATGCACATGACGAAGACGTTGGGATTATCCCAACCTTCGCGTAGCGCGGAATGCGAGAAGATGAACCGCGTGGGTTCCGCGAAGGACAGCAGCCGTTCCTTGTCCTTCAGGATCAGGTCGTAGGCGTCAACATCGTCCGAATCGACCGACCGCGCACCCACGGCGGGGTCCTTCAGCCGGCTCGTCTTCTTGTCGATCGAGAAATAGCCGTTGTGCGTCTTGGCCGCATCGATACCCGCCAGGTGCCTCCGGTAGGCGTCATTATCAATAGCAAGCTCCGCCAGATACTCCGCCTTGAGAAGCTCATACTCCTCCTCGAACACGCGGGCATACTCGCCCTTCTCATCAGGCTGGGCGTAGTCGCGGTACTTCACCACCTCGTCGATGAAAAACAGCGACAAGACCTTGATGCCTTGAGCGAAGAGCTGCTTCTCCTTGTCGAGATGCGCCTTAATCGTCTCGCGGATCTGGATGCGGCGGATGTCGCGCTCGGACACGTCACCGGTTGCCTCCCCGGCCCGGAGCACCAGGCCGTTGGTGAACTCGACCGTATCGTGGCGCGCGTCGATCTGGGAGATCGTGAATCCATCCCGATACTGATCCAACTCGCCGGACTCGGCGAACAGGTCGTCACGGAACTCCAGCCGCTTGAGCTGGCGCTTGATCTCACCGCTCGCGAGTTTCACCTCGATCTCGAGCCGCGCCACCGGCGCCTTCTTCGAGATTTCAATGCCCTCGAGGTAGAGATAAGCGTTCGTGCCGGCGAGCCCGCGCGTCTGGATGCCCCGTACCGCGATCTTCTTCACCAGCTTCTGGTTATAGGCATCGAGCGCATCGAGCCGGTGAACACGGGTGTGCTGCGTCTTGTGGGTCGCCGAGTAGCGCAGGATCATGAGCGGTTTGAACTTGGGCAGAGCCTCCATCGTGGCCGCGCCTTCCATCTTCTGCGGCTCATCGAGGATCAGGATCGGCCGATTGCTGGCGATCACGTCGATGGGCTTACGCGACTGGAAGTCGTCGAGCTCCTCATAGATGCGACGGTTGTCGGCGCCGCGTGCCGCGAACGCCTGGATGTTGATAACCATCACGTTGATGCCAGCATCCGACGAGAAGCTTTCGAGCTCGTGCAGCCGCTTTGAATTGTAGATGAAGAAGCGCGCTTTCTTGCCGTAGCTCTCGGTAAAATGGTCGGTGGTGATCTGCAGCGATTTATAGACGCCTTCCCGGATGGCGATCGAAGGCACCATGATGATGAACTTCGACCATCCGTAGCGCTTGTTCATCTCGAAGATCGTCTTGATATAGCAATAGGTCTTACCGGTCCCCGTCTCCATCTCGATATCGAGGTTGATCCTGCACCCGGCGCTGGCGACCAGCTTGTCCGAGATTGGCAGGTTCTGACGGCGCTGGACGTCCTTGATATTGGCAAGCACCTGAGGCTCGGCCAGCACTAGATCGGCGTTCTTGAACCCTTCCTCGAAGGCGCTCGTCTGCGCCTTTCGACCCGGGTCGATCCGATAGGTGATGCCGTTCGACATCGGCTGCCCGGCGAAGCAGTCCACGACTGCATTCACGGCCTCGGTCTGATAGGGCTGGACCTTGAATTTCAGTTTCATGGCAGCCCCCTCAAATCGACTTGACGTCGGTGCCGGGCGATACCTGGCGGAAGACCTGCTCGACGTTGATCTTCACGGCGTCGGACACGAAGCCATTGTCGCGGAACACGACCCTCAGCGGCTCGCGGCCAGCAAGCTCCTTCACCAGTTCCTCTGTCACGCCGGTCTCGAAGCACGCGGCCAGTGCGTTTCCATCCACGAAGAAGACAGTCTTGCCCTGCACCGTTTCGCGTTGGATTGGCAGTGTCAGGTCCACGCCCCAATCGACAAGCACCTGGAACAGCAAGTCCTCGGCGCTACGGCCAGGCTTGATATTGTCGACGGAGGCGAGCAGGTCCTTCTGATCGATCTGATCCGGGCGATAGTACACGTCCTGCATATTGGAGGTGTCGACCTTTAGCACGCGGAAGCCGACGTCGCGGTTCCAGTCAGGGTGGCAGTCGCCATCGAGCAAATTGTTCCCCGCACGACGAATACGCTCTTTGGCTATGTCGGCGATCGTCGAATATCCAAGTTGCGCGGCCTCAGATCCGTCTTTGGTGGGCTCTGCAATTTGCACCATTATAAAAGAGCGATTGGATCCGTCCTCGCTACACTGCTTCAACGCGGCGTGCGCTGTGGACGCCGAGCCTGCGAAGAAGTCTAGAATAATGTCCTCATCTGACGTCGCCTGCTCTATGAATGATGCTATGAATTGAACAGGTTTCGGAAAATCAAATATTTTCGCACCAAAGAGATCTGTAACCTCCCTGGTCCCATTGTAGTTAAACCCTGTGATGTCACTATCTAGCCACGAGGAAAAGCCGGTTACCTGGCTTTTGAGATTATCAAGAAATTTCTTCTCCCTCGGGCGGCCGGCAGGGCTTTTAGGCCAGAGAATCCTATTTTCCGCTATAAGCTGGGCGATTGTCTCCCGACTCTTAGCCCACCCCCTGGCAGGGCTCGGGGGATAAGAGATGCCTGTCTCCGGGTTGACAATGTCAAAATGCAGGTTTGGCCTTTGAGACGCGGTGGCCAAACCGGTCAGGTTCTCGCTTGTCCATGGGCCTCTTGGATCGTTGTCCGGGGTTTTATATTTCCCCTTGTCTATGCCTCTACCGTTTAGTTGTGAGGCGGAAGACTTCCCAAAGGCCACCACGTATTCGTGATCAACTGACAACCTTGAATAGTTACGATTGTCGGAGGTTTGCCTGCGCCTCCACACGAAAGACCCCAAAAAGTTATCTCGGCCAAAAATCTCAGTTGCCGCCGCAATGAGGTTATGAACTTCATTGTCATCAATGCTTATTAGAATTACCCCGTCTTCTTTCAGAAGATTACGGGCGACCCGGAGACGGGGGAACATGAATGAGAGCCAATCAGAATGAAATCTTCCATTGGCGCTCGCATTAGCAACTAACTTATTACCAACGTCATCTTCCTGCATTGAATCAAGAAGGTATTCTCTCGATCCCTGCGAAAAACTGTCCTCGTAAACGAAATCATTACCCGTATTATAGGGTGGATCGATATAGATAAGCTTTATTGCCCCTAGATACCCTAACTGGAGGAGTTTGAGCGCGTCGAGATTGTCCCCTTCCACGAACAGGTTCTTCGTTTTTCCAAAATCGAGGCTCTCGCCTTCCACTGGGCGAAGCGTTTTGGCTACAGGGGCATTCGAAACTATCAAAGCCTCTCGTTTACCTGGCCACTCCAGTCGATAACGCTCCTGCGAACCTTCGACGAGGCGATCACTCAATTCCTGACGAAGCTGGTCAAAGTCCACCGCCAGACGTAGCTGCCCCGTCACCTCGTCGCGCGCCTCAGTCACACAGCCGGGAAACAGGTCGCGGATCTTCGCGATGTTGTCCTGGCTCAGGTCAGGGCTGTGCATCTTCATCTTGTCCATCGTCATTCCCTTACTCACTCACCGCGGCGTTGGTGGGCTCTCCGCCGGAGAGGAGCTCCAATTCCTGCCGTGCAGCGCGCAGTTCGGCGTTGATCGCCACCCGCTTGTTGAACTGTTTCTCGCGGGCCAGGCGGGCCTTGATCCGGTCCACCTCCCGCGTCTTGGCCCGGATCGCCTCCATCCGCGCCACGCGCGTCTGGATGTCCTCGCCGGTGTGCTCCGCTTTGGCAGCGGCCCTTGGCATCAACGCCGTGAGGAGGGCGTCGTAGAGACCGCCAAGATTGAGCGCGACCGGCAACGGCTTGCGCGGCGCATCGTCAGGCGCCCAATCGGTCGCGAAATATGCGCTGACAACCCGCTTGGTGGCGTCGGCGTCGCTCGGCCGCTTGAAGGTGGCCACTGCCTTCCGCTTCCCCGACCAACTGAGCTCGAAGATCAGCGGGAACGGAATGGCGCGGTCGATCGCACGCAGCACCTCTTCGTCAAGCTTGCCGTTGCGCAGACTGATTCCGAACACCTGGATCTCACTGACGGCCTTTGTCGCCGCGAGGTTCATGGTTTCCGGTGCGAGCTTGTATTTCCAGACGATCTGATCGACCTGGGTCACGAACAGGTCCCTTAGCGCCGCGCCGGCGCCCGCGTGCTCATAGATCCGGCTTTTCGGAACAACACGGCCGAAGGCGGCGGCTTTGGGATAGTCGAAGAAGGCTGCCGTCATGCCGCCGCCTCCTCGATCACGAGGAAGGCGATCAGTTCGAAGTCGTCGAGGCCGGCGATGATGTGAACCAGCGCCGTGGTCCGCCCACCGCTGAACAGGCTGTCGATGTCCTTTTCTTCCTTCACCTCGATCATTGAGCGGATCGCGGCGCTCAGGAGCGCGGAGCATTGCTCCATCTTGCGACCGTCCTGCGTCCGTTCATTGAACAGCTGGCAGACCGCCCGGATCGGCTCCGGCTGGCCCTTGCAGCTCGTGCGGATGAGATCGAGCAAGCGCTTCACCTCGGTATGGTCGATGATGACGCCACCGTCGTGACCGACATAGACGAGGTAATAGGGGTGCAGCCGATTCTGCTGGTTGATGTTCACGCTGTCGTGGATGTTTTTCAGCGCGAAGATCACACCCGGCTTCAGACCAAGCGCCGGCTGCGCCGGCACCACAGCATGCATGCCGTTGGGCAGATGCTCGAGGTCGCCGTGCTCCTTGATATGGTTCAAGAGATCCATGCGGAAATCGTTGAGGCCGAGGTCCGTGATTGAGATCCCGGTCCGCACGTCCTCCAGCTCGATCACCTCTTCCTGGAGCCGCTTGAGCTGCTCCTTCCGGTAAGCGATGTCACTGCTCTTGGCGGTCAGCACATTGTCGTCGCCGGTCGCCGTGACGTCGGCGATCATCATGCGGTTTTCGACACGCTCCTTGAGATTGATGTACTCGTCGAGAGATATTTCCGGCCAATAGTTGACGAGCTGGATTTGCGCATTGGGCGACCCGATGCGGTCGATGCGCCCGAACCGCTGGATGATCCGCACCGGGTTCCAGTGGATGTCGTAGTTGATCAGACAGTCGCAATCCTGAAGGTTCTGGCCCTCGGAGATGCAGTCCGTCCCGATGAGGATGTCGATCTCGCCCGTTTCGTGCGGCAGGACCAGATGTTTCTCCTTCGCGCGCGGCGAGAATAACGTGAGGAGGGACTGGAAGTCATAGCTCTTCTTCAGCGTGCTCTTCGGCGCATCGGAGCCAGTGACCATGCCGCAGTGCAGGTCGTCCGACTCGAGAAATGCCGATGCCAGATTCGCATAAAGGTACTTCGCCGTGTCCGCGAAGGCGGTGAAGATGAGAACCTTGCGGTTACCCGGATTGAGCGGTTCGGCAACCTTGCGGGTGACGACATCCTTCAGATGCTGCAGTTTGGCATCATCCTCCGGTCCCACCTTGTCCATCGAAGCGATCAAATCACCAATGAGCGTGAGATCCGCGGCGAGGTCGTGCTTCCACGACGGAATGTCCATATCCGACAGGCTGATCTGAATTTTCCTGCCGACCGTGAACTCATCGAGTCCGCTCAGGTCGTCATCGTCCGGGTCGAAACCGGGATCGCCGAGATGGTCGCTAACGCTTTGGGCGGCGCCCGTGCTCTCATAGGTGTCGATCGCCTGGAGCGTCTGCGCGATGTTGCCGTGCAGCGCCCGTAGGGTGAGGCGGAATGCTTCGACAGAGCTCTCCAACCGCTTGAGCAAATTGGTGGTCATCAGAGCCTGAAGGCTCCGCTCACGGTCGGCCTGGCGCAGCTTGCCGCGACCGCCTTCCACCTTGGTGTCGTAGATTTCTTCGTACTTACGAAGCCGGCTCGGCAGGATGTAGCTGATCGGGGCGTAGACCGCGAGCTTAAGCACCGACAGGCTGCTGAAGATGTCATTGAGGCCCAGCACGTCCGATCGATGGGTGATCGGGCACTGATACGACAGCGGCTTTCGGCGCTGGGGAAATTTCCCAATATCCTTGGTGTCGTAGAAGGTCTCGATATGCTTGCGGGACCGGGCAATTGTCACGGCATCGAGCATCTCGAAAAAATCGAAGTCTAGGGCCTTCAGGATCGCGGCTGCAGTTCGCTCCTCTGGAGGCAGATCGGACCAAGCGTTGAACGCCTTCTGCGCGCGCCGGAATATCTCCTCGATTCCAGTGTTGGTTTTCAGCTTGCGACTGAGGTTTTCAGAGTCACCCTCGTAAGCCAGCGCGAGCTGATTGCGCAGATCGTTGAACCGGTTGTTCACCGGCGTCGCCGATAGCATCAGAACTTTGGTCTTCACGCCAGCACGGATGACCTTGTTCATCAGCTTCTGGTAGCGGGTCTCTCTATCCTTGAAGACATCGTTGTTCCGGAAATTGTGCGACTCATCGATGACGACAAGATCGTAGTTGCCCCAGTTCACTCGGTTCAACGGGATGCCGAATGACTCGCCCGATGTACGCGAAAGGTCCGTATGGCTGAGGACATCGTAATTGAAGCGGTCCTTGGCAAAAATGTTGGTGGTCAGATTGGTATTGTAGTTTCGCCAATTGTCCGCAAGCTTCTTCGGGCACAGAACCAGCACCGACCGATTGCGCAGCTCGTAGTATTTGATCACCGCCAGAGCGGTGAAGGTTTTACCAAGGCCGACGCTATCCGCCAGAATGCATCCATTGTGCATTTCAAGCTTATTGATAATGCCGGTCGCGGCGTCCCTCTGGTAATTGAAAAGCTTGTTCCAGACGAGGCTGTCTTTGTAACCGGTGAGATCGTTCGGCAGCGCATCCTGATCAACTTCTTCGAGGAAGTCCTGGAAGAGGTTATAGAGAATATGAAAATAGATCCGCTCCGGGGAGTTCTCCTGGTAGACGGACTCGATGTGATCGCAAATGGCGGCCGTGACGTCGCTGAGCTTTTCCTCATCGTTCCAGATCTGGTTGAATAACTGCAGGTAGACCTGCGTATGCGCGCCATCGTCGATACGCGTGACGAGGTTCGATACCGCGTCGCCCTTCTGATAGCCAAGATCGACAGCTGTGAAGCCGCTGATCGGCATGTAGGCGACGTCACTCGTTTCCGCGGCCGCATGGATGAATTGCTGCATCGGCGCCTTGGTCGTGTTCGACCGAAAGCGAGCCTTCTTGCGTATCCAGTCAGCGCATTCGCGCGCGACTGCACGCTGGGTCAGCTGATTGCGAAGCTGTATCTCGAACTCGGTTCCGTACAGGCCTCGCTCGCGTGTCGCTTTGGGAATGAAGAACTCTCGCCGTTCCTTGCGGAGGCGGTCCGTCATTTCCATCGGGACAAAGGTCGGCGCCGTGAAAATGAACTCAAGGCTTTCGACCTTTGACAATTCGCTCTTGAGCGCCTCGAAAGCATAGATCGAGAAGCATGATGCCGCGATCTTGAGCCGGGCGCCACGTCCCAGCGTCGCCTTCAGGTCATCTCCGAGAAGAAGTGAGGTGTTATCGATTATCTTCACCGGTTCTCCCTCACACCAATTTCCGCATTGCATACCGCAAGGGAGATATTGCCAACGTATCGCTAATCTTGATTTCCTTAGCCATTGGCGGTCAGCGCCTCGAGATAAGGTCGAATGACTGTCGCGATTGCTCCTCGCTCCGCCTGCCTGGCCATTTCACTGGGAGTTGTCTTGCGTTGACGAAGTGCCTCCTGGAGGCCCTCAATCGCCACCGAAAGACCGATCTTGTTGCGATACCGAAAGCAGTCGGCGACCGTCTTGGCGACCCCGAAAACCTTTACGGGCACCCCCTCGATGGTGTGGAATTCGACGGCTTCCGTAAGGAGGCGGTCCGTGAACCTTACGAGCCGAACGGACACGCCATGCCCCTTGGGAGCCCAATCCTTTTGGCCGATGGCGATCCACACCTGCCTTGGGAGTTGATCAGTAAGCTGGTGGAACGCGAGGGCCGAGACGAGGCAGACCACACCTTTAGGCACCCGTTTCGCGGCCTCGGCCAGACTGTGATTAGCGTCGAGCGGCGCGTCCGGGAGTTGATAAAGCCCCCGCGCAAGTCGGAGCACTTCGCCGTCCCTCTCCATGCGACTCATGGTGGCCGCGGTCACTCCCTCCGCGCGCAGCTCTGCGAGACGCGCTATGCCGCGCGCTTTCAGCAAGGTGTAGGCAGTTCGGCGCTGGGATGCGGGCTCGGGCAAGATACGTAAGCTCGGAGTATGGATTCTACGATCCGAGGATTTGTATCATCATCCGCCTGCCAAGAAAAGGTAAAAATCGAAAGACTTCCGACCTTCCGGAGCTGACCGTCCGTCGGTTAGAGCTTTCCCCTGCGCTCGCCATCGCGCCCCGCCTACAAGCCGCAGACGGGGCACTTTCGCATAATCGCATCCGGTAGGAGCATAGGCGATCAGGATGGAGGTGTTGTGTTCGAAAACCCATCTGCCTTCGCATCCTGATCCGGTCTTCCGCTTCGGCCGCCGCTCCGCTCAGGCCGGGCCACTGCTTGGGGGCTCTGCCCCCGGCGCGGCGCAAGGGATCACTGGCCCTCAACCGGGACGGTCTCCCCGGCCTTCCGCGCGAATGCGCGTTTCTCACTCTCGCCCATGACTTCAATCCGCTTGTGCAGGCCGGGTGATCCCTCCGGCCCGGTCGCCCTTGCACCTTTCTACCCCGGTCTCGGCGACGGCCAGGGTTGCAGCGCAGCGCTGCGCTCCAACCCAAGCCCATAGGAGAAAGACTATGTATCACCAGCTCGCCACCCGGTTCGGCCGCAACTCCCATCAGATCAGCGGGCGCAAGCCGCTGGATAACGAGGCGCTTTACCGGCACGTCCCGTCGATTTTCGCCAGCGAAGCCCATGACAGCCGTTCCGAGCGTTACGTCTATGTCCCCACCATCGACATAGTGGAGGGCCTGCGCCGGGAAGGATGGTTCCCATTCTTCGCCGTGCAGTCGGTCCCGCGCGACCGTTCGCGTCACGGCCACGCCAAGCACATGCTGCGCCTGCGCCGCGATGGCGGCATCGGCAAGGCGGAGGCGGCGGAAGTCATCATCGTCAACAGCCATGACGGGACCAGCGCCTATCAGATGTTCGCCGGGATGCTCCGTTTCGTTTGCACCAACAGCATGATCGCGGGCGAGCGCTTCGAGGAAATCCGCGTTCCCCACAAGGGCGGCATTCAGGATCAGATTATTGAAGGCGTCTTCACCGTCGCCGACGACTTCCCGCGCCTCATCGACGCGACCGAGACAATGAAGGAAACGCGGCTTGCGCGGGACGAACAGCGGGTTTTGGCCGAAGCCAGCCTTGTCGCCCGCTACGGCGAGGAGGAAAGCCCGGTTCAGCCGGACCAGATCATCATGCCGCGCCGTCGCGAGGATGCGGGCCAAAGCGTCTGGAGCACGTTCAATGTCATTCAGGAAAACCTCATCCGGGGCGGCTTGCGGGGGCGCCGCCAGACGTCGGATGGACGCATTCGCCGCACTCAGACCCGCGCCATCAACGGCATCGACCAGAATGTCGGTCTCAACCGTGCGCTCTGGACGCTGGCCGAGGGTATGCAGCGCTTGAAGGGCAATTGAGCCCGAGCGCCACAGGGCCGCCACCCAGGCGGCTCTTCCTCTTCCAGCGATGAGAGCGGCGAAAAAAATCGCGCCGATCCTACGGTGCCGATCCGGCGGTGCGGCCATGCCCGAGAACATGGCCGCGCTCGCCGGGCTACGCCCGTCTCGCAGAAACACGTAAGCACTGTTAAGAAGAAGTAACCAAGAGATTTATCGCGTTAGCCGATCTAGTTATCGCGAAAGCGCGGCTACAGTTGTTTCAACCGATGCCTGAAGTTCTCTGTCCGGGCGTTGCTTTGCGTGTGTCCGGTGTAGAGAGGAAGCGCCATGCTGAGCATCGACTGGCGTTCTCCGGCGGCATACAGATTTGCCCGGAGCATCCCCGCCGCCGGTTTCGCCTGGGAATATCTTCGCCGCGATGACGAGTATCGTCGCGAGTTTCAGACCATAACCGCGTCGCACGAGCCAGACCCGGAGCGGTTGGAAGCCTTCGTGCAACGCTGGGGGCTGCGATTTTCCGACCGATCCTGAAACCCCCTCGGATCGGCAATCCCTGTTCTGGAGCCCTAGCCTTCAGCCGCAAGCCATATGGCTTTCTCCCGTCCAGCATCAAGACAGCCAAACGGAGCCGATCATAACGCTGGCGCATCTCGACGGCCTCGATCTGCGCCAGGCCGCAGACGGCTGGCATGGTATTTGGCAAGCCGATGGCGTTGCGCATCAATTCTGGTTGCCGCAAGCTATTCCAGACGCGGCGGCCTTCTACGGAACATTCCTGCCGATGGACGACCTCTACGACCTGCGCGCTCACGCCGCCCGGAGGCTTTGGCGTTCTCTCAAAGGTCGACCGCCCGGTCCCGATTTTCGCGCGCTGCCCGAGCAGCTTCGAGAATGGCACATCCTGTCCCTGCGCGCACTCGACGCCCGCCTTCGCAGCGAGAGCTACCGCACGATTGCTGAAGTCCTGCTCGGCTTCCGTGGCACCAAAGAGGATTTTGAGGTCGACCCGCGCAAGAACAAGGCCCGTCGCCTCGTTGCTCACGGGATCAAGATGATGCGCGGCGGCTATCGGCTGCTTCTGCATTATCCCATCAAGGCTGTGAGCAAATAAGCCTATGTCCGCCTGCCAACGCGCACAGTCAATGCGACCGCCTGTTCCAGAATGCGCCGGTATCCTGAACCTGAGAGCCACTGCGCGCGGGCAAGATGGCTTTCCCAGCAACGGCGAGTGCGCGCTTCGTCGGCGGTCGCGTCGCGGTGCAGGACGATGCGCGCGACCTCCTGCCAGTCCGCGCCATCTTGGCTGGCATCCAACAGCCGCAAATACGTGACGTAGTGCTGTTCGTCATAGGTCGTGATATCGGGGCCGCTGGGGGCCTCATCTTCAACATCTGGATCAAGCCGAGGCCGTTCACGCACGAATTTTGCCCTTTTGTATCGAGGATGCGGACATAATGAAGCACTTCAGGACAGGCCGAGGAATAGCATAGCTTGATACGAATGGGAATGATCGTTCCTAGAAGGATCGTTCCTATGCTGGTTCCCCTTTTGTCATGGATCTCAAGGAGGTCATGGCGAGGAACCTGCGTCGGGCACGTCATGATAAAAAGCTGACGCAAGAGGAACTCGCCGACCGCGCGGGCCTGAGTATGCGCTATGTCGGTTCGATCGAGCGTGGCGACGTGTCCGCCAGCGTGACCGTACTTGGTCAGATTGCCGATGCCCTTGGGATCGAACCCGGCGAGTTGTTGAAGAAGGTCGGCGCGCCAAAATAGCAGGCCGATCATGGGGCCGAACGTCGCTGGCTAGGTCGCCGAGCGACCGTAACGACAATCCCTGCAACAACAGCCGGAGGAGTGCCGCCAGAGCAAGAGCGCAAATGCGGCACGCTACCTGCCGCCGATCCCTCGCCATGGTTCGCCGTAGCCCGCAGCTTTGCCTGCGGCGCTCATGAACGACGAACTCCAGAGGAGATCCCATGGCCAACCCCTTGGCGGGCCTGCCGCCACGACTCTTGCGTACGCAGGAAGCCGCCCGCTTCCTCGGCATTTCCATGCGCACCCTTGAGAAGCATCGAACTTATGGCACTGGCCCGACTTACCGCAAGGTCGGTGGCCGCGTCCTCTATAGCGTCCACGATCTCGAATCCTGGACCGAGATCGGCTCGCGCAAGTCCACCCGCGAGACGACGGCCGGCACGGTTTTCCCCGCGCGTCCGCTGACGCCTGAAGAGCGGGGCAAGTGCTGAATGCTGCGCGACGACGATCACAGACCCGCGCAACGGACCAATGCGAGCGAGCGCAACCATCTCAACCCCTTCGTGGTCGCGACCGGCGATGCCGCCCCGCGCGACCAGCGCGACTTGATGGAGCGGCCCTTCTTCTCGCTGGCCAAGACGCCGCGCACCAAGCCGATTCTCTACAAGGCCGCCGATGTCGAGGTGCAGGTGCTTGCCATGCCCGAACACGGCATGGCGACCATCTGGGACGCCGACGTGCTGATATGGGCCGCCTCGCAGATCGTGGCGGCCGAGAATGACGGCCTGCGCACCTCGCGCTTCTTCCGCTTCACGCCCTATCACCTGCTGCGTGCCATCGGACGGCCAACCGGCAACCGGCAATATGGGCTGTTGAAGGCCGCGCTCGCGCGCCTGCAATCCACCGTCATCGCCACGACGATCCGCAATGGCCCGCACTGGCGGCGCCGGCAATTCTCATGGATCAACGAGTGGGAGGAGATGACGACGCGCGCGGGCCGCGTCGAGGGCATGGAGTTCGTCCTCCCCGAATGGTTCTACAACAGCGTCGTCGATCGCACGCTCGTCCTCACCATCGACCCGGTCTATTTCCGACTGACCGGCGGTATTGAGCGCTGGCTCTATCGTGTCGCCCGCAAGCACGCCGGCCACCAGCGCAACGGCTGGCTGTTCGAGGTCGCGCATCTCCATGTGAAGTCGGGCAGCATGGCGCGTGTCTCCGACTTCGCGCTCGACCTGCGCCGGATCGCCGCCCGCCAGCCGCTCCCCGGCTACCGCCTTCAGATCGAGCGCGAGCGCGGTCGCGAGCTACTGCGCATCCGCCCCGAAATCCTGTCCACAGTGCCTGTGAATACGCCTGTGGAAACCATCGGCACATCAGGCGCGCGCGGTATCGGCACATCGGGCGCAGCCCTATCGGCACATCAGGCGCACGGACCCCAGTTAAGCCTCTGGCCTGAAACGCGGAATCCGGCTGCTAACTTAGAGTCTAACAAAGAATCTAACTCTTCTTCTTTGACGCACCCGCGTGCGAGACGTGGTGCCGGTGCCGCCCGATCCATCGCCGACGTGCTGCGCGACATGCTCGCCGACGACGACCGCCATGGAGGCCGGTCATGAGCGGCAAAGCCTCCCACCGCGCCCATGGCCGTCCGCTGCCGGACGGGCCTGCGCCGTTCACCACCCTGGTCGAGCTAACCTTCGAGAAACGCAGGGTCGAGCACTGGATACGCTTCGGCCGCAAAGCCTACGAACAAATCCTCGACCGTCGCCGCAGGGTCGTTGGCTTCGCGCCCGAGAGCATCTTCGCCTTCGTCCGCTGGGCGGCCGGCAAGCATGGCACGATTGTTTCGCGCATCGACATCGTGCGCGCCATCGGCCGCGGCGAGCCGTTCCAGACGCTGCCCTTCGTTCGTCCCGGCGGCGACATTCTGCTTCGCCTCGACACCTGGCCGAAGGTGCAGCGCGCGCTTGCCGCGATCGACGCCGTGGAAGCGCTCGGCCTCGATCCGGCCGACGCTTCGCCCGATCACTGGCGGCACATTCATAACCGGCTCAGCGTCGGGCTGGAGCCGACCGCCTATACGCCCGAGCGTCATGCCGCATGGATCGGCCGCCGGAGGATCGACCCATGAGCCGCCGCCGTATCCTCGCGGTGGCGCTGCTCGCCGTAACCGGCATCGCCGTCGACATGCCATTGAGGCTCCTCTGGAACGTCACCGCCAGCGCGCCGGTGGGCCTCTATTCCATCGCGTCCGCCGACCGGCTCGACGTGCCCGAGCTGGTCGCGGTCATGCCGCCCGAACCGCTCGCCACCTTCATGGTCCGGCGCGGCTATCTCGGTCGCGGAGTGCCGCTCCTGAAGCGCGTCGTCGGTCTTCCTGGCCAGCGGGTTTGCCGAGTCGGCCGCGCCGTCACCGTCGACGGCGTGGAGATGGGCGATGCGCTCGACCGCGACCGGATCGGCCGCGCTCTGCCGGTCTGGCAGGGCTGCCGCGTGGTCGCTGACGGTAAGCTTTTTCTCATGAACATGGACGTGTCCGACAGCCTGGACGGTCGTTACTTCGGCCCCATTCCGGCGAGCGCCGTCATCGGCCGCGCGCTGCCGCTCTGGACTGACGAGGACGGCGACGGCCGCTTCGTCTGGCGCGCACCGATGCACTGATTTCCCAACCACAACACCAGCAAGGAGACTTCCCATGCCGCAGAGCGGTCAATTCTCGCGCGACGCATCCGGCTTCGCCGGTGAGCTTTGGACGCTCACTCGCAAGCGTGAACTCGTCATCGTTCCCGCCGAACATTCGGACGCAGAGAACACCCCGGATTACCGCGTCCATGTCATTGCGCATGACGGCCCCGAGGTCGGCGCGGCGTGGAAACGCACCGGCGAGAAGGCGGGCGAATATCTCTCCGTGCTGCTCGACGATCCCGCCTTACCGCAGCCGATCCGCGCCAACCTGTTCCGCGACGACGACGAGGGATCGTCATGGTCGCTGCACTGGACACTCCTCAAACCACGCGAAGAGCGGGATTGAAGCCATGCAGTCCCGTGTCGTCATTGCGCTCGAAGGCTCTATTCCCTTGTTCGCGAGAAAGCCGTCTCATTCCGTCATCCCGCTCGACCACAAGTCGGCCGGCGCGCGCAGCGTAGGTCAAGGGCGGCCACCGGCCGGCGCTTTGCGCGAACCCTTGACCGCAGCGAGCACGCTGGCAGGCTGGCGGTTCGGCGGAGAAAGGCGGGCACGGCGCTATGCCGTTATCCGAATCGTTGGCGCGCTCGCGTTCGGCGCGGAACCGGCGACGACCCTGGCGCAATCCGCGCCGGTCGCGCTCACGGTCGCCGCCGATCCGCATGGCAGTCATATCGCCGAGGCGTCGCAGCGCTTCGGCATTCCCGAACACTGGCTTCGCGCCGTGCTGCGCGCCGAGAGCGCGGGCGGCGTGCGCGCGATCTCGTCGGCCGGCGCGATCGGGCTCATGCAGGTCATGCCAGATACCTGGGCGGGCCTGCGTGTCCGCTATTGTCTCGGCCGCGATCCCTACGATCCGCGCGACAACATTCTCGCCGGCGCGGCCTATCTGCGCGAGATGTGGGATCGCTACCGCAATATCGCGGCGATGCTCGCCGCCTACAATGCCGGCCCCGGCCGCTATGACGAGCATCGCGCGACAGGCCGTCCGCTCCCGGCCGAAACCCGCGCCTATGTCGCCGCCCTCGCACCAGCGCTCGGCGTGGCAGTCGCAGCCGGGACGCCGGAGAAGCAGTCCGCACCGCCGCCTGATTGGCGCGATGCACCGCTCTTCGTCATGCGTCCGAGCGACAGGCCGAGCACCGATCCGGTGCAGACTATCGGCACATCAGGCGGCGCTGGCCCGACCGTTCCGGTGCGCGAGCGCCGTGATGCGGAGCCGCGAGACGGCAGCATGTTCGTCGCGCGGGCCGACGACGTGAGAGCGCCATGAGGATGGCGTTCTCACGTCTGTTTGCGCTTGGTCCGGTGTGCAGTCAGGCAGGGTTGCGCCTGGCTGCATTCACGGTAGGAAGGGCGGAAAGGTCAGAAAAGGTGGAGGGCAAGATAAAGGAAACCGGCACCACGGGGCGGCGGTTTCGGGGCAAGCCCTTGTCTGCACACTGTTTTGGGGCGGTGCTGGCGGCACCTTCATTCCGGAGCCCGCGTGCCGCGTCTCGGCGCAGAGCGTTGGCTTTGCGGGGTTTCGACCGGCACCATAGCCCGAAACTGGGTTGTTTTCCGCATTTTGGGCCGGAGGCGCGGCCGTGAGCGCCGACGACGAATTCCGCTTCCGGCCGAAGCCCGGACGCATCCGCGCCGATACACCCAAGCTCGGCAAGGCCGAGAGCTTTCTCACCCAGGCGAAGAAGGTCGCGCGCCAGCAGAGCAACAGCCCGTCGCGGTCCTCGGCGTCATCGCCATCGCGCTCCCGATCGTCGTCGCCGGCCAAGGGCGGCAAGGCTTCGCGGACGAGCACGCCGGGCCTGAAGCGCGGACGCGGTGCGGCCTTCGTGCGCGCCCGCAACCTGTCGGGTGGATGGAAGCACAGCAGCCCCGGTCAGCGCCGCGTCGTCGTCAAAACCCGCTACGTTCAAGGCGCGGGCAAGAACGGAAAGTCCGCCGCCCATATTCGCTACATCCAGCGCGACGGCACCTCGCGCGACGGCGAGCGCGGCCAGCTCTATTCGGCGACCGACGACCGCGCCGATGGCGCTGCCTTCGTCGAGCGCGGCACGGACGATCGCCACCAGTTCCGCTTCATCGTCTCGCCCGAGGACGGCGCGGACCTTTCCGATTTCACGGCCTATACGCGCGACCTCATGAGCCAGGTCGAAACCGATCTCGGCACGCGGCTCGATTGGGTCGCGGTCAATCACCACAACACCGGCCATCCGCATGTCCATGTCATCGTGCGCGGCGTGGACGAGCTGGGCCAGAACCTCGTCATCAACGGCGACTATCTCGCCAACGGCATCCGCGAACGAGCGAGCGATCTGGCGAGGCTCGAACTCGGCCCCGTTACCGAGATCGAGCACAGCCGCAAGCTCTCGGCCGACATCGGTCAGAACCGCTTCACCCGCATCGACCGCGCCATAGCCGGGGAAGCCGAGGACCGTTTCCTCGACCTGCGCCATGAGCCGGCCGATCATCGCCGCCGGTTCGACCGGACGCTGCGCCTGCGCCGTCTCGAGAGGCTGGAGAAGATGGGCCTAGCCACCGAGCACGCGTCCGGCGTCTGGGAACTGAGCGAGCGGATGGAATCGGCGCTGCACGAGCTGGGCGAGCGCGGCGACATCATCCGCAATATGCACAAGGCGCTGAAGGCCGACGGGCTGGAGCGAGATCCGATGACGTTCCAGATTCATGACGCAGCGCCCGAAGTCCCGATCACCGGCCGCGTCGTCGACAAATATCTGACCGACGAGTTGGGCGAGAACCTGACCGTCGTGGTCGACGGCGTGGACGGACGCACCCACCATTTCGCCGGCATCGACCCTGCCCGCGTCGAGGACGCGCGGATCGGCAGCGTCGTCGAAATCGGCCCGGCCGAGCCGGCCAGCCGGCCATCCGATCGGACCATCGCAGACATCGCCGAGGGCGGCGCCTATCGGCCGAGCCGCCATCTCGAACAAGCCAGGTTCGAGGGGCGGGTTCCGGGCGGCGACTATGAGGGCTATGTCGATGCGCATGTGCGCCGGCTCGAAGCCCTTCGCCGCGCTGGGATCGCCGAGCGGATTGACGCCGACCGATGGCGCATCCCCGAGGATTTCGAGAGCCGCGCCGCCGCCCATGACGCGAGCCGCAAGCGGCAGGCCAATATCCGCATCCTCTCGGCCGCCCGGCTCGAACAGCAGATCGGCGCCGACGGTGCGACCTGGCTGGACCGGCGGCTCGTGACGCCCGATGCTTCCGATCTTGCGTCGACCGGCTTTGGCCAGCAGGTCCGCGACGCGATCGACCGCCGCCGCCAGCATCATATCGACCATGGCGACGCCGCGCCCGGCCCGAACGGCGGGACGCTCTATCGGCGCAATCTTCTCGCCACGTTAAGCGCGCGGGAGATCGAGCGCATTGGCGGCGAACTGGCCGCGAGCAAGAATCTACCGTTCAGGTCGGTGGCCGATGGTGAGAGGATCAGTGGAAAGTTCACGGGAACGGTGCAGCTATCGAGTGGTAAGTTTGCCGTGGTCGAGAAGAGCCACGAGTTCACTCTTGTCCCGTGGCGGCCGGTCATTGACCACCAGCTCGGGCGTGAGGTTACGGGTCTCGTGCAGGGTGGTTCAGTGTCGTGGGAGTTTGGGCGGCAGCGCAGATTAGGTATTTGAAATATCATGACCGCTCAGATTTTTACCGAGCAAGCATAGTGCCTGATAGTTGTGGAGATAGGCAACTCAATGCCGCTTCGCTTTCTCGGTCCAATACATGGTCGCACTGCGTTGCGCAAAATACTGCGCTGGCGTGCAACCATGGGCCTTCTTGAACATCGTTATGAATGCGTTGACCGACTCGTATCCAAGTTGGGCGGCGACATTTTGTACCGTTTCGCCGCTGGCCAGTTCACGAAGCGCGACGACAAGATGGAGTTGCTGCCGCCAGCGCCCGAATGTCAGTCCGGTCTCTCGGATCAAGAGGCGCGCCAGTGACCGCTCGCTCATTGCGACCCGGTTCGCCCAATCGCTCAGCGTACTGCGGTCTGAGGGTTCAATCGTCAGGGCGTCTGCCATCGCCCGGATCTTCGGATGGTTGGAGATCGGCAGGTTGAACCGCTCATGCGGCATCTGCGCAAGTTCGTCGAGGATCACCCGCGCGATCCGGGCGGCATGACTGTCAGCCAGATAGTTCGCGCGCTCGGGGGCAAGCCGATCGACCATTTCGCGGATCATGGGTGAGACCGCGAGCGTGCAGCTGTCCTTTGGCAGCTTCGCAACCCCCGGCTCGACGAACAGATAGTTTAGCCGTGCATTGGCGGTTGCGCGCGCGCTATGGGGCACGCCGCCCGGAATCCACACGCCGCAATTGGGGGGTACGATCCAGATTTCGTTGCCCGCAGTGCAGGTGACGGCTCCGTGCAGAGCGAGGATCAACTGACCCTTACGATGTGTGTGCAGAGGCACTTCCGCCTCATGATCCGCGAAGTCAAGCTTGTGGGCGACCGCAGGGAGAAGCGTCAGGTCGGGATCGAAAACGGAAACGGCGGATCGCGGCAGAGACATGAGATTGGCCAATTTTAGGTATTTTGTGTCACAATACCGAATTTATTCACATATGCAAATCGGCCATGACTGGCGGCATGAACACCGCGCAGCCCATTCACACCCCCTCAAGCAAGACCGTTGCAGCCATGTTTAAAGCTGGAACGAGCTTCCTGTGCGCACCCACCATGAAGGCGGATGCGGATGCGATCCTGTTTTCGGCGAAGAGTTTCGCCGCGGCAATGCTGGCCTATTACATCTCGCTGCGAATCGGTCTTCCCAAGCCGTTCTGGGCGATCGTCACCGTTTACATCGTCTCGCAGACGTCCGCCGGCGCGTCCTTCAGCCGCGGTGTCTATCGCTTCGCAGGGACGTTCGTCGGCGCGATAGCGACGGTCGCAATCGTTCCGAACTTCGTGAACCATCCGATGGTGTGCAGCGTCGTGCTTGCGGGCTGGATCGGCCTGTGCCTGTTTTTCTCGTTGCTCGATCGCACGCCGCGCGCCTATGCCTTCGTTCTCGCCGGCTATACCGCGAGCCTGATCGGGTTCCCGAGCGTGCTCGATCCAGGCGCGATTTTCGAGACGGCGTCGGTGCGCGTCCAGGAAATCTCGATCGGGATTCTGTGCGCGGTCCTAATCCATCGCTACATCCTGCCGAAACGCATGACCGGCCAGTTCACCGGCAAGCTGTCGACCACGCTGCGGGACGCCCGTCGGCTGGCGGGTAATGCGCTGAGTGGAACGCGAGGAGAAAACCGTAGCGACCGCAACCAGCTAGCGGCGGACCTACCGGCAATTCAGGGGCTTGCCACGCATCTGCCCTATGATCCGGCGCCAACGCCACCACGCCGGATACTGCAGCTCATCCATGACCGGCTCGCCCGCTTGCTGTGGCTCGCGGCCGAGATCGAAGAGCGGATTGAGGCCCTTCGCTTAGGCGACGGCGATGCGCCCGGTGAGCTGATCGCCTTGGTAAGTGACGTCGGTGCTTGGGCCGCAAGCGCCGAAACGGAAGACAGGGAGGCTGCCGCAGCCCAACTGATCGCGCACGCACGGTTAGTCCAGAAGCGTTCTGGCGCCGACGCTGTGACGCCCGGCGACAGGCTTGCCGCTAACCTCGCAGGACACTTGGCTGAGATGATCGGTCTGTTGGAGGATTGCGAAAGGCTCGGACGGATCATCGCGGCGACCGGGCACCTGCGCGACGTAGCGTCGCTTCATGGGCCAAAGCGGGCGAAGGGCTATGTCTATCACTGCGATCCCTGGATGGCGGGGCGTACCGCGCTCGGCGCGATCATCGGCATTCTCATCGGCTGCGCCTTCTGGATCTGGTCGGCCTGGCCGGAGGGAGGAATGGCCGTCTCCATTCTCGGCGTCTGCTGCACGCTGTTCGCCAATTTTGATGCGCCTGTGCCTTTTGTCATCAAATACCTCGTCGGCTCCATCTACGGGGTCGTAATCAGCCTTATCTACAGCTTCTTCATCCTGCCCCAGGTCACGGACTTTCGGGTTCTGGTCGCCGTGCTCGCCCCGGCTTTCCTGTTCGCCGGCTCTTTGCAGGCACGCCTGCCCACGACCTTCATGGCGCTCGGCATCACGTTGACCATTCCAATCCTCTCTGCGCTCGGCCCCTATTACACAGGTGACTTCGCCACCTCACTCAACAGTGTGATCGCGCTCTTTGCCGCGGTTGGCTTCGGCGCCGTGAGCATGTCCCTGTTCCAGACCGTGCCGGTCGAAGGAGCGATCAACCGCTTGCTTCGGTTGAGCCGTCGTGACGTTGGCCGGCGCGCGCTTGGCGCTGCACCCAACGAAGCGCGCTGGACAAGCCTGATGATTGATCGGACAGCTTTGTTGCGGCCTAGGTTACGGCTGACCGGCGAAGCATATCCTGATGTGCTCGACGTCACCCTGCACCATCTTCGCATCGGGCATGTCACTGGCCAGCTTCGTAAGGCGATCCCGCAGATCAATGGTGAGGTCGGCGTGGAACTGAGAGAGATTCTACTGGTCATCGCAAAGTTCTTCAGTGGGGGGAAGGCGCCAAGAACGACCGGCCTTTTCGATCTCAATCAGCGGATCGAGATCCTGATCGGGAAGGTGGCAGGCAGCGTGATAAGGAACCGCCTGCAGATTGTCGATCTGCTCATCGACCTGCGGTTCGCTCTCGGCTCTCGAGCAGACGAGAGGATCATGACTGATGATCGTTGATCTCAATGTCGGAGGCGCCCTCATCCCCGGTCTTGTGGTTCTCGCGTTCCTCGCGCTTTTCGCCACCATCACCGTGCTCCGCCTATTCGCCGCCATGGGTCTCAATCGCCTGTTCGCTCATCGGCCGCTCGCCGAGATCGCAACTTTTGTCATCATCTACGGTCTGCTTGTGCAGAACCTGCCATCGATCGGACTCCTGCCTTGAAACCTGTTCTGTCCCTGCTTGGTCGCTATGCCCTGACCCTTTGCCTCGTCGCTGCCTCCGCCTTTGTTGCGCTGACGGCGTGGAACCATTACGAACGGACACCCTGGACCCGCGACGGGCGAGTTGGCGTCGATGTCGTACAGATAGCGCCGGAAGTCTCCGGCACGGTCAGCGTAGTTCCCGTTGTCGATAATCAATATGTGCATCGAGGCGATATCCTTTACGAGATCGATCCCGAACGGCTGAGCCTAGCAGTGTCATTGGCTGAGGCTGACGTCGAAGCCAAACGGCAGGATATGATAGTTCGGCAGGCGACAGCGCGGCGGCACAATCATCTAAAGGACGTCGTCTCCCAAGAGGCTGCCCAGCAATCGAGCGGTGCGGCTGCGGTCGCCAGCGCCGCCTATCAGTCAGCGGTGGTGGCGCTTGATCTGGCCAAGCTTGACCTCACCCGCGCGGCAGTCCGCGCGCCGGTCGACGGCTATGTCACGAACCTGAGGCTTCGGCCCGGCGACTACGCGACCGCTGGCGTGACGAAGGTCGCCGTCCTGGACGCCGCCAGCTTCTGGATCACCGGCTATTTTGAGGAGACGAAAATACGGCAGATCCGCGTTGGTGACCCGGCACGGATCATGCTTATGGGCTTTGATCAGCCCATATCCGGGCATGTCGAAAGTCTCGGCCGCGGTATCGACAACAGCAACGACGCGCCCGGTCATCTCGGCCTGCCCAATGTGGCCGCAACATTCTCCTGGGTGCGTCTTGCCCAGCGCATCCCGGTGCGCATCCATATCGAAAAGGTGCCGCCCGGAGTTGAACTCGCGGGAGGTATGACAGCAACAGTTGAAATACTCGCCTCAGCGGTTGAGGCTGGAGCGAGCAAGCGACCGTGATGGCCATATCAATTGGCCACTACTGGATGAATTTGCTGAACTCCTTTGAGAGCGATAAACGACATTCACGCGATGTGCTGGGCGGCAGTTTCGCTGCCAATCATCGACGATGCCGACGTTGTGGGCCGTTCTTTTCAGCGGCGGCACGATTGAGCTTTGCTCAATTATTCGAGCTTACCTCTACAAGGAGGCGCTCCAGCCGAAAGTACCGGCAGTTAGTATTACTTCGATGTTCGGAGAACTAAGGGCAAGAAGACCTCGTCTATGATTTCTTCGATGCTTTTGTCAGAGAGAGGTTTGAGCGTCATTAGCATGTCGTGACGCGCTAGCTCGATTGGTAACGAGGCAATTCGGGCGGTAATGCGTGCGAGGTCGATTTCACCACGATTTGCTCCACGCTCCAGAATCTCGGCTACCAGTCCATGTTCACCGATTCTGCTAGGAACATCGACGAAACTCAGGTTGTCCTTCAACAGATCCTCACGCATATCAACGAGGATCCGCATCAAATGAGGTTGAGCTCGGTCTGAAAGTCGCTTGAGTAGCAGCACCATCTCGCTACGGACGCTGCCTTGGTCCGTGATCGTGATGGGGTTGAGCGCTACGTACCGAGCTAAGGCCGCCATCACCAACTCGCTCAGGCTTTTCCACCGACGATGGATGACTGGTCTGCTAGTCCCCGCTCGGCTTGCAACCGAATCTAACGTCAGTCCACCATAGCCTTTCGCCGATAGCTCATCCCAGACCGCCTGAAGAATGGCTTCGTCCAACTCAGGGCCACGTCGTCTTTGCGCCTTTGTATCCATTACGACCTCAAAATAAGATGCGAGCCGCATCTTGACTCCTACGAGATAGGATGCGACGTGTATCTTATATGCAGGAGCATGAGATATGTCAAAAGCTGATAGTTTTGCCGGTAACCGGCCCCAAATCCTGATCGTCGGAGCCAGTATTGCTGGACCGACAGCTGCGTTCTGGCTAGTCCGCGCCGGCTTCGATGTGACCATCGTGGAGCAGGCGTCAGAGCTGCGCCGCGGCGGAAATGGCGTTGACGTTAGGGCCGAAGCGCTCGCCGTTGTCGAGAGGATGGGCCTCACAGCTACTATTCGCGCCAAGGTACTCAGAATCAAGGGCATGCGCTTCGTCGATCATCGCGATCGGGAACGTGCGAGAATGCCTCTTGAGGCGATGGAAAGGATGGTGGGTTCTGAGGATCTGGAGATCAAACGTGGCGATCTGGCGGAGCTGCTCTTCGACGCGACCAAGAACGATGTGAACTACATATTTGGCGAAACGATCAAAACGATCGTGCAAGATGAAGCCGGGGTGGATGTCACGTTCGCGAAGGGGGCGCCTAAGCGCTTCGACCTTGTTATCGGAGCCGATGGACTGCATTCGAGCGTGCGTCGCACTGTGTTTGGGGCAGAGGATGAATTCCTGAAATTCAGGCAGCATTACTTTGCTTTTGTGAACGTCGATCTTCCTATGGGTGAACACGGCTGGGTGACGTTTTACAACGAGCCTGGAAAATCCGCGGCAATCTTCCGTGCCGAGCCTGGACTTGGACAGATCAACTTCATGTTCCGCAGCGATACTCCGCTCAGCTACGATTACCGCGACGTCGAGAAGCAGCGCGCTTTGCTTCGCCAGGCCTTTACGGGTCTCGGCTGGCATGTACCTGCCTTGCTCGAGAAGACCGACAGCGCTCCTAATTTCTACTTTGATGCGCTCGCTCAAGTGCAGATGCCATCATGGTCGTCGGGGCGGGTGGTGCTCGTCGGCGATGCCGCATATTGCGCCTCACCGGCTTCAGGTGCGGGTGCGCTTCTTGCTCTGACCGGCGCTTACCGGCTAGCAGGAGAACTGGCTACTCATGGTATTTCTTCCGCAGCCTTGTCCGGATACGAAGCCGCCCAGCGCCCGTTGGTCGCGCAAAAGCAAAGGCAGTTATTTACGGGGCTATCTACGCCTCGCACCCGCTTGGGTATTATCACTCGCAACTGGCTACTGTCGCCACCGCTCAATGCGCTGATCTCAAGGATCCAGGGCAAGGAAACGCCAGCCGATATCCACGAGTACCGTTTTCCAACCGCCGTCTCGCTGCAATCGGAGGGTGCGACCAGACATGCAACAGAGAGGCTGCCTTTTGGCCCGATGGAGCGCGCGGGTAGGGGTGCAGAACGTTGATAGGACTATATACTACGAGGGGCGAAACCGCGCAAACAATTGCGATAAAGTCCGGATCGGGCAGACAGCGTTTCACCACGGACCACCCGTCGCGTCGTGATGGAGCATTGGTATCGCCGTGCCGTTCTCAGCTTTTTTTCCTCTTGGCTATGCCCTTGCTTACAGCATGCACCTCCGTGCCGCTGAAAGAGGGCGGTACGCTAAGCTCCTACAGTCGTCTCAGTTTTGAGAAAGGCACCCTGTCTAAGCGGCGGACGTATGTGGACAGCGTAGCTCTGTCACCATTGAGGACAGCTACCATCATTCCTGCGAGCTTCACCCATGATGCCGCCTCGCGAGTAGAATCCCTAGATGATCGCAGAATGGTTGCGAACATCCTCGATCGCGCGCTCTGTATATCGCTCAGCGATAGGTTTGACATGGTGCCTTACGGGCAGGCTTCCGACTTAAGCGTTCGTGCGGTCGTCACAGATATCGTGCCAACGGACACGATTGCAGCGGGAGCATCTGCGGCGTTAACGCTCGGAACCGGTTTTGCACTTCCAATAGCAGCTCCACGCCTGCCAATCGGGCTCGGCGGCATTGCCGTTGAAGCAGAAGCGGTTGACCACTCAGGCAATCAGGTTGCTGCGACAGTCTGGGCACGCGGAGCCAACTCGATTTCAAACACGCCGCGAGTATCCCAGGTTGGGGACGCTTACGCGTTAGCGGCAACCTTTGGGAACGAGTTCTCGAAACTCATAGTCGATGGTCAGGATGGAAACGGCCCCGGTCTCTCGCTGCCCTCGGCACATCGCGTCCAGTCCTGGTTCGGCGGCACACCCAAGCACGCCGCGTGCGATACCTTTGGGCGTTCACCTGGTCTGGTTGGCTTGATCGCCAGTCGGTTTGGAGCGCCACCAAAATGGACGGACAACCAAGCCCAACCAAGTGCATCAAAGTAATGGCTGTGCTGAAGGAGTTTCATGAATACGCCATGCCGCCGTCACGAAACAACAGAGATCGAGCACATGTTGATACATAAGACTTTAAAGTGGCGATTAGACGGTTGCGGATACAACTCAATGCATCGCCTTCTCATTCGGTTCGTAGTGAGCGGTTTGGTGGGCATGGGCTCGCAAGTAGCGATGGCAAACTCGCCGTCACCTACCGTCAAAGAGGCGTGCGGCGCGGAGATACGCTCGCTTTGCGTTCGACCATGGCGGCTATCGCCTGACAGCATCTCCCAATGCGCCCGTCAAAATCGAGAGAAACTTTCTTCAGCATGCCAAATTTTCTGGGATACGGCTCAGATGTGCCAGGCGGAGATGAAGAATATCTGTGGCGGGTTAAATCCGCTCACGATCAAAAGCTGCCTACGCGAATCCGTCCATAAATTCTCCAAAACGTGCCAGGACACGTTGGATTTGTAAGGTCCGAACAACGGCATATTTCCAAATTTATCTACCTTGAATTCTTCATCTAATCAGAGAGAGGACACTAGATATGTCGGAACAAAAGAGCTTCCTAGACTCCAGCCATTGCAGTTCATTTGAACAATACAAATCGTCGTACGAGAAGTTTATCGCTCTAACCAGGGAGAATGGCGTTATTGAGTGCCGGTTTCATCACGAAGGAGGACCCGCGGTTCATAGCTGGGAAGCTCATCATGCTTGGCGCGAAGCGTGGATCGATATCGGTCGAGATCGCAAAAACGAAGTTCTTATCGTGACGGGGACCGGGGATCGCTGGCAAATCGGTAATCCCGAGGTGTGGACGACGCCATTTCGCGAATGGGATCGCGACGAGCAACTGGCACTATTTCACGACTCAAGGCGTCTGATCGAAAACATGGTATTCAACATCGATATACCGACGATCGGTATAATCAACGGTCCTGGCACCCATTGCGAACTCGCGACGCTTTGCGACATTACGCTTTGTGCAGAAGACGCTGACTTCTTTGATCCACATTTCCTTGGCGGTACGCCTCCGGGTGATGGAATGGCGCTAATCCTTCAGCGGACTATAGGCGTTAAGCGAGCGGCCTACTACGCCTACACCGGCCAGTGCATCGACGGGCGCACCGCTGTGGAACTTGGGTTGGCAAATGAGTGCTTGCCACGTGAAGAGTTGCTGCCCCGGGCTCGGGAGATCGCCGGAATGATGATGGAACGGTCTAAGATGACCCGTCATCTAACGCACGCAATCCTGTCCAGGCCTTGGAAGCAAGCAGTGGTGCAGGATATGGGCTTTCACCTGATGCATCAGTCATATGAGATGACGACCGATCGTGAAGGCGCATTCGCGCGCCTCATGAAGAACGCCCACCGTTTCCGAGATCGCTGATAGTTTGCAGCGTTCAATAACTTTCATAGAGACGACGAAAGCTATCGTCCATCTCGTTGAAGGGGCAGATCCTTGCGGTGGAAACGCCGGCATGTTGCGGCGAATTTGCTTCGGAGAGGCACCTTGCGTAGTAACAAAAGTCGCGCCGTACGAGCATCACGCGTTTACGCACTGTTAGATGGACGGGTCCAGATGAAATCGCTCGTCCAAACGCTTGCTGTCGCCGAGTATTTGAGTTTCCAACAGGCCGCTTCGGCGCTGGGCACCAGTCAATCGAGCGTCAGCGCCCGGATCAAACGGCTGGAAGAGGACCTGGGCGTGATCCTCTTCCGGCGCAACACGCGCGGCGTTCGACTCACCGATGCTGGACGCGAGTTCGTGGATCAGGTTCAGGAAGCTGTGAGCATTCTTGATGCTGCGATCAAGACCGCCGGGATGAATGCGCGCGGAGGTAAGGGCGAACTGCGGATCGGCGTTTATGCTCTTACAGCTGGCTGGTTCCTCGACCGGTTGCTGGATCAATTCCACGACACGTATCCAGATATTCGGTTACAGATCACAGAAGCAACAGCCCGTGACGCTGAGATTATGCTGCGTGAAAGCAGAATTGATATCGCTTTCATGGCTCAGAATCATGAAATCTCAGACCTCAATTCGAGCGTCATATGGCGCGATCGTCTGGTGGTCGCACTACCGGTCATGCATCCTTTGGCCCAGCAGCCGCACATCGAGTGGCGTCAACTCGCCGCGGAAACCTTCCTTGTTCGCCATGGCGGAAGCGGCCCACAGATTCATGACTTGATCGTGACACGAGCGACTGGAAACTGGCTGACGCCGACTATTCACCGTTTCGATGTCGGACGCAGCACATTGCTGTCGATGATTGCGGCCGGCCATGGCATCTCTCTGTTCGTCGAGGAAGTCGTCCAAGCCAATACTGCGAACGTTCATTTCCTACCGATCCGCGACGAACCGGAAACCATCGCTTTTTCTGCCGTCTGGTCGCCGCAAAATCGCGATCCCGCGCTTTTGAATCTGCTCACTTTGGTGAAGAAAGTGGGCCGCCCACGTCCAAAACCTGACTCGAGGTAATTTACCCTCATAGTGCCGGGATATTGCGGCGGCCAACCGTCCTATTCGCCACCGATGGTATCCCATAGCCCTACGGCAGCACCTTTACTGTTGCAGCCTCTATAATTGCCTATTTTCTGATCGGCTCCGTCTCTTCTGCCAATTGGAGCCACTATGCGCGGAGGTCGAATACTTTGGGCGCAAATCGCTGTCGTCTTTACCATCGTAATGGTGATGACCTGGACCGCAACTCAATGGGTGGCGTTCCGCTTCGGCTTTCAACCCCAGCTAGGAAACCCTTGGTTCGAACTGGCTGGTTGGCCGTTCTATTGTCCGCCCGCCTTCTTCTGGTGGTGGTTCTCGTTTGATGCCTACGCACCTGCGATCTTCATGGAGGGCGGTATCATTGCGGTATCCGGCGGCCTTCTCGCCGTCGTTGCCGCGATCACCATGTCAATCATTCGGTCGCGCGAGACGCGCAATGTCGCGACCTACGGATCGGCACGCTGGGCTGAAAACAGGGAAATTCGCATCGCCGGACTACTCGGTCCGGATGGCGTCGTGCTCGGAAAATACGAGCGCGACTATCTGCGCCACGACGGACCTGAGCACGTACTGTGTTTCGCTCCGACCCGTTCGGGCAAGGGCGTTGGCCTGGTCGTCCCGACGCTGCTGACCTGGCCGGGAAGCTGCATCGTCCATGACATCAAGGGCGAGAACTGGACGCTGACGGCGGGCTTTCGCGCCAAGCACGGCTGCGTGCTGCTGTTCGATCCGACCAACGCCGGATCGTCGGCCTACAACCCGCTGCTCGAAGTCCGCCAGGGCGAATCGGAAGTCCGCGACGTACAGAACATCGCGGATATTCTGGTCGACCCCGAAGGGTCGCTCGACAAGCGCAACCACTGGGAAAAGACCTCCCATTCGCTGCTCGTCGGCGCGATCCTGCACGTCCTCTACGCCGAACCCGACAAGACGCTGGCCGGTGTCGCCAACTTCCTCTCCGATCCGCGCCGCCCGGTGGAGGCCACCTTGCGCGCCATGATGGATACTCCGCATCTCGGCGAGGCCGGCGTTCATCCCGTCATTGCCTCGTCGGCGCGCGAGCTACTGAACAAATCCGACAACGAGCGCTCCGGCGTGCTCTCGACCGCCATGTCGTTTCTCGGCCTTTATCGAGATCCCGTCGTCGCGCGTGTCACCGCCCGCTGCGACTGGCGCATCGCCGATCTTGTCGGCGGCAAGAGGCCGGTCAGCCTCTACCTCGTCGTGCCGCCGTCGGACATCAACCGCACCAAGCCGCTGATCCGCCTCATCCTCAATCAGATCGGCCGCCGGCTTACCGAGGAGCTTGCAGCATCGGGCAAGCGCCACCGGTTGCTGCTGATGCTCGACGAATTTCCGGCGCTGGGTCGGCTCGACTTCTTTGAATCTGCGCTCGCCTTCATGGCAGGCTATGGCCTCCAGGGTTTCCTGATCGCCCAATCGCTCAACCAGATCGAGCGAGCCTATGGGCCGAACAACGCGATCCTCGACAACTGCCACGTCCGCGTCAGCTTCGCGACCAACGACGAGCGCACCGCCAAGCGCGTGTCCGATGCACTCGGCACGGCGACCGAGCTGCGCGATTCCACTAACTATGCCGGTCATCGCCTGTCGCCCTGGCTGGGGCATCTCATGGTTTCACGGCAGGAAACCGCGCGCCCGCTGCTGACTCCGGGCGAGATCATGCAGCTCCCGCCACATGAGGAAATCGTGATGGTCGCAGGCACGCCGCCGATCCGCGCCACTAAGGCGAAGTATTTCGAGGATGCGCGCTTGCAGGAACGCATTATCGCACCGCCCGAGCTGGCGGCCGTGCCTGCGAATGCCCCGGCGACCGATGACTGGTCGGGCCGTGTCGTCGCAGCGCTGGGCCATGCCGGCGCGGCGAGCGTCGGCGATCCCGTCAATGCCGGCATCCGCCGCGAGCCGGAATTGCCAGAGCATGAAGAAATCCTGCCCCCGCCGCCGTCGCCCGCCCAAGAGTTCGAGCTTCTGGACGACGAACCTGATGTCGACGCCGCCAAGGCTAATGCGCTGCGCAGCCGTATGCGGATGGTCGCGCGGCAAGCCGCGCTCGATCCCGGCGATGGCATAGAGCTTTGAGGAGCCGCCCATGACGACCCGCACTCGCATGAACGTCTATTTTGATCCCGCGCTGCTTAAGCAGGTTGAGGCGTTGGCGCTTCGCCGGAACATCTCCAAATCCGCCATCATCGAAGCCGCTGTGGCGTCATTCTTATCCGGCGATACGACTGGAAAGTTGGAAGCGGCGATGTCGCGCAGGCTCGACAAGTTAGGCCGCCAGATCGACACGCTGGACGAAGATCTCTCCGTGCTCGGCGAAGCGTTCTCGCTGTTCGTCCGCTATTGGCTCACCTTCACGCCGGTCCTGCCCGACTCCGCGCAAGCCTCCGGACGCGCCAAAGGCTTGGAGCGATTCGAGGGCTTCATGCAGACGCTGGGCAAGCGACTGGCGACCGGCGACAGGTTCCTTAAGGAGATTTCGCGGGACGTGGAAAGTTCAGCGCAGAGCACTGCCCCTAGAAACGGCGAATAAGTCCGCCGCGGAAAGCGGCCCTCAGAGCAGGCGATCTTGAGAGGGGTTCTCGGATGATCTGGCAGCGGCGGACCTGATCTGTTCCGATCTCATGCCATGTACTTCATTCTGGGTGGGGGGCAGATTCCGCTTGATCAACGTTGGGATAGCCTCACCAAAGAGCACGAAGCATGGAATTTCCAGCGGGTGGAGCTCTTCCAAACGTGCGGGGTCGTTTCGAACGATTTCTCGCAGTTCCATCAGCAACCTGCCGAGGACATTTCTACCGGCGAGCAAATTGTCTTCGCCGCTTTTGGCGCCCCAATAGTCGTCCTTGCGCGAATCCTCGACAATCGGACGATCACCAGTTGCGAGCAGAAGCGTCGAAAACGTCGTCCAATTGTGCAGCAGCTTTGCCCGCAAGCACCATCGCATAACTTTGACACGAACCTCCTCCCAATCAGGCCGTGAATCGTCACGGTATGGCTTGGAGCGCATCTTGGCGGTCATCGGACTCGTTTCCTCGATGATCATCCGCTGAACCTGTGGAAGATGCGGGAAACGGCATGCTTGGTATAGCGCCTCAGATGTACGGATTCGTGAACCAAGAACGTAGATTGGATAACCAGGAGCCATGTTCGAAAGGCCGCCAAAATCCTCCGTCGTCTTACGGAAGCTGACAACCTGATCACGTTCATACTCTCTGAATTCTGCCTGGCTCATAAGGTCAATTAGTCTTCCTCGGAAACAGAGGATACCATGGATCGCCAGCCCACAAAACCAACGGCGCGTTGTTCGGGCAATTTCTGTAGGTAACGATCATCGAGCCGAAGCCGGTAGTTCCCATCATGCTGTTACCCAACGGGCGCATGTATGTGTTCAGATGCGGGCATAGCGCGCGGACCCGGACCCCCGAAACGAGAAACTGCTGTTCCAGCAGCGAGCGCCCCGCATCGGAGGAAAAGAAGCCGAGAGCGCCGAGCTGACCGGGTGCTCGAAAAACCGGATCGAGCTTTAGTCCAGCGACATATTGCGCTGTTGCATGATCGGCGGGAACAGCGGTTGGCCGCAAGACATCGGAGTTGTCGATGTATTTTTTGCGGTCCTCAATCTCGAGAACCCGCCACCACGACAGTTCAATCGACTTACCCTCTTCCTTGATTGCATCCTTGATGTCGGTTTCCGTCCGCCACTGGCCAAGCCTATGATAGGCGATTGTAATAATATGAAGTTTCGCCTTCTGCGGTGCCGCCTCCCTGATCCATTTTATTATGTCGTGCTTGATCCGCCCGCCTGAGAAAAGGGCGTCGTCGATATAGACATACGAACTCACCGGGGCATTGCCGCATTGAGCAAGCCCCATGCCGCAAGTTTTCTGCAGCGCTTTGTCCAACACCGCCAGCATATCGCGTTGGCTGTTGCCTGCTGTCTGAATGTTCAAAATTCCGGCATTCTTCCAAAATGCGGCAGGGTCACCGTCTGTGAGTTTTTCGTGAGCGACGATGGCGTTAAGAAACTGTTTTACATTCTTGCGTGTGAAGTATGTTTTGCTGAACACATGGGCGAGCTCAGCAAGGAGCGGGTCTTGAGTGTCACCTGGAAATTGCTTCACCCATCTATCGACATGAGTAGCGTTCATCGCAGGAATTTCTCCCTCGCGATAATCCGCTATCTGCGCGACAACCGCGTCCAATAGTTCTTTTCTTGTCGTCATCATTGCCCCCATTTTTTTGTGTAGTTCGCGCATAGCGCGAATCGCAGTCCCCTTGTTACTATTGTTCTCAAATAAACCGTTCTGGCAAATGCCTTTGTTTCTTCGTCCTTCCTATTTGCCGCCGATGGCCGCCGACCGCCGCATGGATCCTGATACTTGTTGAACCGAACAGATTTCGGGCTCTTTTAATCATCCCCAATAGGGGAACTACTGTTGCGTCCCCTTTGGAATTGGGGGCGGCATGACTTCTTCGCACCAGAAGCCTGAAGCGGCCCAGCGTGGCGCGCGCATGTTGCGCACCGCGCTTGGCCCGGCAATCGCGCGTTTTCTGGAAGACCCCGCCGTCGTCGAGGTGATGCTGAACCCGGATGGGCGCATCTGGATCGACCGTCTCGCCGAAGGGCTGTCCGACACCGGCGAAACCCTGTCGCCCGCCGATGGCGAACGCATCATGCGCCTGGTCGCGCACCATGTTGGCGCTGAGGTCCACGCGCGGAGTCCACGTGTCTCGGCCGAGCTGCCGGAAACAGGGGAGCGGTTCGAGGGGCTTCTTCCCCCCGTCGTCGCCGCACCCGCCTTCGCAATCCGTAAACCCGCCGTCGCCGTCTTCACGCTCGACGACTATGCACGCGCCGGTGTCATGCGTGCCGATCAAGCCGTGACGTTGCGCGAAGCCGTCGCGGCACGCGCCAACATCCTCGTCGCGGGCGGCACCTCGACCGGCAAGACCACGCTGACCAATGCGCTGCTAGCTGAAGTCGCCAAGAGTGAGGATCGCGTCGTCATCATCGAGGACACGCGCGAACTGCAATGCGCCGCGCCCAATCTTGTCTCCATGCGGACCAAGGAAGGCGTCGTCACGCTCTCCGATCTCGTCCGCTCCTCGCTGCGCCTGCGCCCCGACCGCATCCCCATCGGCGAGGTGCGCGGTTCAGAAGCGCTCGACCTCCTCAAAGCCTGGGGCACCGGCCATCCGGGCGGCGTCGGCACCATCCACGCCGGCACTGGCATCGGCGCGCTTCGCCGGCTCGAACAGCTCATCCAGGAAGCCGTCGTCACCGTCCCGCGCGCGCTGATCGCCGAGACGATCGACCTCGTGGCCGTCCTCTCCGGCCGCGGCTCTGCGCGCCGGCTCGCCGAACTCGCCCGTGTCGAAGGGCTCGGCCCGGACGGGGATTACCTCATCACCCCCGCCATCCCCACCAGCACAGGAGACAATCCATGATCCGCATCCCCATGCGCGTCCGTCGCACCGTCGCGACTGTCACTGCCGTCGCCTACGTCAACCTCGTTTTCGTTCCCGCCGCCCACGCCTCCGGCTCCTCGATGCCGTGGGAAGCGCCGCTCCAGAAAATCCTTCAGTCAATTGAAGGCCCCGTGGCCAAGATCGTCGCCGTCATCATCATCATCGCAACGGGCTTGGCGCTCGCCTTCGGCGATACGTCCGGCGGCTTCCGCAAGCTGATCCAGATCGTGTTCGGCCTGTCGATCGCCTTCGCCGCGTCGAGCTTCTTCCTGTCGTTCTTCTCGTTCGGCGGCGGGGCGCTCGTCTGATGGCGGTCGCCTTCGAGCAACTGGACGTGCCGGGATTCACCGTGCCGGTCCACCGCGCGCTGATCGAGCACATCCTGCTCGGCGGCGCACCGCGTTCCATCGCGATCCTCAACGGGACGCTGGCCGGGGCCGTGGGCCTTGGCCTGCGCCTGTGGCTGGTCGGCCTCGCCATCTGGGCCATCGGCCACTTCGCCGCCGTCTGGGCCGCGAAACGCGATCCGCTCTTCGTGGAAGTCGGCCGCCGGCACCTGCGCATCCCCGCAAACCTGTCGGTCTGAGGGAGCCCACGCCATGATGAACCTTGCCGAATATCGCCGCAGCGCCAGCCGCCTTGCCGATTTCCTTCCCTGGGCTGCCCTCGTCGGGCCCGGCGTCGTCTTGAACAAGGACGGCTCGTTCCTCCGCACCGCGTCGTTCCGCGGTCCCGATCTGGATAGCGCCGTCGCGGCCGAGCTGGTTGCCGTCGCCAGCCGCATCAACAACGCCTTCCGCCGTCTCGGCTCCGGCTGGAGCATCTTTGTCGAGGCGCAGCGCCATCAGGCCGCGACCTATCCGAACGACATCTTCCCCGACGCCGCGTCCGGCCTGGTCGACGCAGAGCGCAAGGTAGATTTCGAGGAAGAAGGCGTTCACTTCGTCTCCGGCTACTACCTGACCTTCCTCTATCTGCCGCCGGCCGAGGAAGCCGCCCGCGCCGAGACCTGGCTATACGAAGGCCGCGAGCGCTCCGGCGTCGATCCGCATGAGATTTTGCGCGCCTTCACCGATCGCACCGAGCGCGTGCTGGCCCTGCTCGACGGCTTCATGCCCGAATGCGACTGGCTCGATGACAGCGAGACGCTGACCTATCTGCATTCCACCGTCTCTACTAATCGGCATCGCATCCGCGTCCCCGAGACGCCGATCTATCTCGATACGCTGCTCGCCGATCAGCCACTCACCGGCGGGCTGGAGCCGCGCCTTGGCGATCAACATCTGCGTGTCCTCACAATCATCGGCTTTCCGACCGCGACGACGCCGGGGCTGCTCGATGATCTCAACCGGCTGGCCTTTCCGTATCGCTGGAGCACGCGGGCGATCCTGCTCGACAAGACCGACGCGACCAAGCTGCTGACCAAGATCAGGCGGCAATGGTTCGCCAAGCGGAAGTCCATCGCCGCGATCCTCAAGGAAGTGATGACCAACGAGGCATCCGCCCTTGTGGACACTGATGCGGCGAACAAGGCCGCCGACGCCGACATGGCCTTGCAGGAGCTCGGCCAGGATGTCGCCGGCATGGCCTATGTCACCGCGACCATCACGGTGTGGGATGCCGATCCTCGCCTTGCCGACGAGAAACTGCGCCTCGTCGAGAAGGTCATCCAGGGCCGCGACTTCACGGCCATGATCGAAACTGTCAATGCCGTCGATGCCTGGCTCGGCTCGCTCCCCGGACATGCCTACGCCAATGTCCGCCAGCCGCCGGTCTCGACGCTCAATCTCGCCCACATGATCCCCCTCTCTGCCGTGTGGGCGGGGCCGGAACGGGACGAGCATTTCGGTGCGGCCCCCTTGCTGTATGGCAAGACTGAAGGCTCGACCCCGTTCCGGTTAAGTCTCCATGTAGGCGACGTGGGCCACACCCTGGTCGTCGGCCCGACCGGCGCGGGCAAATCCGTGCTGCTCGCGCTGATGGCGCTCCAGTTCCGGCGCTACGAGCGGTCCCAGGTGTTCGCCTTCGACTTCGGCGGCTCGATCCGCGCCGCCGCGCTCGCCATGGGCGGGGACTGGCACGATCTCGGCGGCGGGCTGACCGAAGGGGACGAGTTCTCCGTCTCGCTTCAACCGCTCGCGCGCATCCACGACACCTATAAACGCGCCTGGGCGGCCGACTGGATCGTCGCGATCCTCATGCGTGAGGGTATCCCCATCACGCCTGAGGTGAAGGAGCATATCTGGACCGCGCTGACCTCGCTCGCCTCCGCGCCGGTCGAGGAACGCACCATCACCGGCCTTGCGGTCCTGCTCCAGTCCAATGACATCAAGCAGGCGCTGCGGCCCTATTGTGTCGGCGGCGCTTACGGTCGCTTGCTCGACGCCGAGACCGAACATCTCGGCTCGGCCGACGTGCAGGCGTTCGAGATCGAGGGGCTGGTCGGCACCGGCGCGGCGCCTGCCGCGCTTGCCTATCTCTTCCACCGCATCGGCGACCGGCTCGACGGCCGCCCGACCATGCTCATCATCGACGAGGGCTGGCTGGCGCTGGACGACGATGGCTTCGCGGGCCAGCTTCGCGAATGGCTGAAGACGCTGCGCAAGAAGAACGCGTCCGTCATCTTCGCCACGCAATCGCTCAGCGACATCGACAATTCGAGCATAGCGCCCGCCATCATCGAGAGCTGCCCGACACGGCTGCTTCTCCCAAACGAACGCGCGATCGAGCCGCAGATCACCGCGATCTATCGGCGCTTCGGCCTCAATGACCGCCAGATCGAAATCCTCGCAGGAGCCACGCCCAAGCGCGACTACTACTGCCAGTCGCGCCGCGGCAACCGCCTGTTCGAACTGGGCTTGAGCGAAGTCGGCCTCGCGCTCTGTGCTGCTTCCTCCAAATCTGACCAGACGCTGATTGCGAACCTCGTCGCCGAGCACGGACGCGACGGCTTCCTCGCCGCTTGGCTGCACGCCCGCGACGCGGGTTGGGCCGTCGATCTCATCCCGACTTTCCCAATCCCCCACGCCCAAAAGGAGACTGCACCATGAAAAACAGTTTTATCCGCTTGCGCGCCGCGGCGCTTGCCGCAACCGTGCTCGCCGCCGCACCGGTGGCCTTCTCGCCGATGATGGCAACGCCGGCCAATGCTTGGCGCATCGTCTATGACCCGACGAACTATGCGCAGAACGTCCTGACGGCAGCGCGCACGCTGGAGCAGATCACCCATCAGATCACCTCGCTTCAGAATGAAGCGCAGATGCTTATCAATCAGGCCAAGAACCTCGCCAGCCTGCCGTTCTCTGCCCTCCAGACCTTGCAGCAGAACGTCCAGAAGACCCAGCAGCTTCTCGGCCAGGCGCAGAACATCGCCTTCGACGTCCAGAAGATCGATCAGGCGTTTCAGAGCCATTACGGCAACGTCTCGATGTCGGCCACCGACCAGCAGCTCGTCGCCAATGCGCGCTCGCGCTGGCAGAACAACGTCGACGGCTTACAGGATGCCATGCGCGTGCAGGCCGGTGCTGTCGGCAATATCGACAGCAACCGCGCGCAGATGTCGGCGCTGATCGACCAGAGCCAGGGCGCGACCGGCGCTTTGCAAGCGGCGCAGGCGGGCAACCAGCTTCTCGCGCTCCAGTCGCAGCAGCTTTCAGATCTCGTGGCGCTGCTCGCCTCGAATGGCCGTGCCGGCGCGCTCACAGAGGCCGAGCGGGCCGCCGCCGCCGAACAGGGCCGCGAACAGCGCCGCCGCTTTCTGACGCCGGGCTCGGGCTACCAGCCGGGCAACGCGCAGATGTTCAACACCGGCAAGTAACCGACAGAAGGAGCATCCCCATGGACGGCAAGATGCTGGCCCGCCTCGGCGCTATCGTGTTCGTCGCCGTCGCCGTCATGGCTTCGGTGATCGAGCTGACCCGCAAAGAGGACGCGCCGGCATCTTCGCCGGTGCGCATTCTCCAACCTGCTTCCGATCCGCTGCGCGAAGGCCAGCGCCGCTGCCAGCAGCTCGGCCAGAAGTCCGCGGATGACCCTGACTGCCTGCGCGTCTGGGCGGAGACCCGCAACCGCTTCCTTGGGCGCACGCCGGCTCCGGCATCGCCCGCGCAGATCGAAGGGCGGTGACGCATGGGCGGCAGCGGAGTCATCGATACATTCCTCGGCACCTTCACCCGTTACATCGACAGCGGATTCGGGCTGCTCGGCGGCGAGGTCGCTTTTATCGCTACCACGCTCATCGTCATCGATGTGACGCTGGCTGCGCTGGTCTGGTCCTGGGGCGCGGATGACGACATCATCGCCCGGCTCGTGAAGAAGACGCTGTTCGTCGGGGCTTTTGCCTACCTGATTTCCAACTGGAACAACCTCGCGAAAATCGTCTTCGACAGCTTTGCCGGCCTCGGCCTCAAGGCGTCAGGCACCGGCTTCTCGACCGCCGACCTGATGCGTCCCGGCAAGGTCGCACAGACCGGCCTCGATGCCGCCCGGCCGCTGCTCGAATCCATCTCCGACCTGATGGGTTGGGTCGCCTTCTTCGAGAACTTCATCCAGATCGCCTGCCTGCTCTTCGCCTGGGCGCTGGTCATCCTCGCTTTCTTCATTCTGGCGATCCAGCTCTTCGTCACGTTGATCGAGTTCAAGCTGGCGACGCTCGCCGGCTTTGTCCTGATCCCGTTTGGCCTCTTCGGGAAAAGCGCCTTCATGGCCGAAAAGGTGCTCGGCAACGTCATCTCGTCGGGCATCAAGGTTCTCGTCCTCGCCGTCATCATCGGCATCGGCTCGACGCTGTTTTCGCAGTTCACGCAAGGGTTCGGCGGCCAGACGCCGAGCATTGACGACGCCATGGCCGTCGTGCTCGCCGCCTTGTCGTTGCTTGGCCTCGGCATCTTCGGTCCCGGCATCGCCAACGGCCTCGTCTCCGGCGGCCCGCAGCTCGGCGCTGGCGCCGCCGTCGGAACCGGCCTTGCCGCAGGCGGCATGGTGCTCGCGGGTGCTGGCGCTGCCGGCCTTGCCGCGAAGGGCGGTGCAGCCGCGCTTTCCACCGGCGCTGCCGCCGTGCGCGGCGGCGCGATCGCGGCCGGCGCGGCATCCGCCGCCTTCAGCCTCGGTTCACTCGGCCAGTCCGGTGCGGGGGGTGCGGCATCCGGCATGGGCGGCGTCGGACGTGCGGCAGGTTCCGCCGCCATGTCGCCGCTTCGCCGTGCAGCCGCCAGCGTCAAATCCAGCTTTTCCGATGGCTTGAAGGGCGGCTTCGGCGCGACCGGAGGCTCTTCCACCATGGGGACAGTCGGCGGTTCCGCCGATGCCGCTACCGCTTCCGCCATCCAATTCGCCAAGGGCCAGCCCGATTGGGCGAAGCGGATGCAGCGCTCGCAGCGCCTCTCGCATGGCGTCCAGACCACGACCCATGCCGTCCGCTCCAGCGACAGCCACGGCTCCGGTTCTTCCGTCAACCTCTCTGAAAGTGACCGCTCATGAATCTCTTCAAGCGTCCTGCCGCGCACTACGGCAAAACACCTCAGCCCGAGACGCCTTACCAAAAGGCCGCACAGGTCTGGGACGAGCGTATCGGCTCGGCCCGCGTGCAGGCGAAGAATTGGCGCTACATGGCCTTCGGTTCGCTGGTTCTCTCCGCAGGCTTTGCCGCCGCGCTCGTCTGGAAGTCGGTTCAGGGAACCGTCGTGCCGTGGATAGTGCAGGTCGACAAGCTCGGCCAGGCCCAGATCGTCGCTCCGGCGACCGCCGACTTCCGCCCGACCGATCCGCAGATCGCATGGCATCTCGGCCGCTTCATCGAGCAGGTGCGTTCCATGCCGGCCGATCCGATCATCGTGCGCCAGAACTGGCTTCGTGCCTATGAATGGACCACCGATCGCGGCGCGGGCGCGCTCAACGACTATGCCCGGACCAACGACCCCTTCACCAAGGTCGGCAAGCAGCAGATCGCCGTGGACGTCTCCAGCGTCATCCGCGCTTCGCCCGACAGCTTCCGCGTTGCCTGGACGGAACGGCACTTTGAGAACGGCCAGCTCTCCGGCACGGAACGATGGACCGCGATCCTCACCATCGCCGTCCAGCCGCCGCGCGACGCCGAGCGCCTGAAAGCCAATCCGCTCGGCATCTATGTCAACGCCATCAACTGGTCGCGGGAGATGGGCCAATGAGCCGGGCTGTTCGCACCTCTGCCGTTCCCGCGCTGTTGTTGTCGGCGACCATGATCGCCGGCTGCGCGTCCACTAAGCCGCCGCAGATCAGCTACGACAACAGTGTCCCACCGCTGCCGGCCATTCCCGCAGCCGTGACGGACGAACGTCTGAAGCCGCTGCATGTCCCTCCCGCCTGGACGGTCGCACGCGGCGGTCAGACTGCCAGCACGGCGACCGGCCGCGTCGAAAACGCCAATGCGGCCGCCCGCGTGCAGCCGCGCCGGGAAGGCTACTTCAACGCCATTCAGATCTATCCGTGGTCGGAAGGCGCGCTCTATCAGGTCTATGCCGCGCCCGGCCAGATCACCAATATCGCGCTCGAACCCGGCGAGAGCCTGACCGGCGCTGGACCAATCGCGGCCGGCGATACCGCCCGCTGGATTATCGGCGATACGGAATCCGGCTCCGGCGTCGCCCGCCGCGTGCATGTGCTGGTGAAGCCGACCCGCGCCGACATCACCACCAATCTCGTCATCACCACCGACCGGCGCACCTACATGATCGAGCTGCGTGCGGACGAGAAGCCCTATATGCCCGCCGTCGCCTGGGCCTATCCGCAGCCGGCAGGCGGCGGGCGCCAAGCGCTTCCGGCAACGCCTGTCATTCCTGCCGTCGCGGCACGCAACTATCGCTATGGCTTGACCGGCTCCAGCAATCCGCCATGGAAGCCCGTTGCTGTCTATGACGACGGCCGCCGTGTCTATGTCGAGTTTCCGCGCGGGATCGTGCAGGGTGAAATGCCGCCGATCTTCGTCATTGGCCCCGAAGGCGAGGCACAGATCGCCAACAGCCGCATCTACCAACACATCTTGATCGTCGACCGCCTGTTCGGCGCGGCCGAGCTGCGTCTTGGCGGTGGCAAGAGCCAGCAGACCGTCAGGATCGTCCGCACGGATGGGAGGCCGCAGCCATGAGCGATCCCGACAACACCAACACCGCTCCGATGCGCTTGGGTGCCGAAGCGCCCCGAGTCACGCGCCTGTCACGCAAGATGCTCGCCAGCTTCGCGGCCGTCGCCATGGTCGGGATCGGCGGCGCGCTGATCTATGCGTTCCAGACGCGCACGGGCGGCGATGACGGTCAGGAGCTATATTCTACGTCCAACCGCCAGCCCGCCGATGGTCTTGCTGGACTGCCGCGCGACTATACAGGTCCCATTCTTGGACCGGCGTTGCCGGGCGATCTGGGCGGTCCCATCCTGTCCGCGCAGAATGCCGGCCAGCCCGTCGTGCCGCCTGTCGTTCCGACGCCAGGCGTCGACGAGGCCGAGCAACGCCGCCGCGCCGAGGAGGAAGCCGCGCGCCTCAGCACCGTCTTCTTCCAGTCGCGGCAGGGCTCGACGGCCGCCGCGACGCCGGGAGCCACGCCCGACCTTGCGGGGTTTGACCCCGGCAGCGCCGCCACAGGGCAACCGAGCGCCCAGGACCGGCAGCTTGCTTTCCTCAATGCGGCGGTCGATCGGCGCACCGTGACGCCGGATCGCGTTACGCCGCCGGCATCGCCCTTCGTCCTGCAAGCCGGAACCGTCATCTCAGCCGCGCTCATCACCGGTATCCGTTCGGATCTTCCCGGCCAGATCACCGCGCAGGTCACGGAGAACATCTATGACAGCCCAACAGGCAGCACCCTGCTCGTGCCGCAGGGAACGCGGCTCATCGGCCAGTATGACAACAGCGTCCAGTTCGGGCAGCGCCGCGTGCTGCTCGTCTGGAACCGCCTCATTATGCCGAATGGCCGCTCGATCGTTCTTGAGCGCCAGCCGGGCGCCGACACGCAAGGCTATGCCGGACTGGAGGATGGCGTCGATTATCACTGGTGGGATCTCGCCAAGGCTGCCGCGCTCTCGACGCTGCTCGGCGTCGGTGCGGAACTCGCCACCGACGATAACGACCGCCTGATCCGCGCCATCCGCGACGGCGCGCAGGACACCATCAATCAGGCCGGTCAGCAGATCGTCCAGCGTCAGTTGCAGGTCCCGCCGACGTTGACCATGCGGCCCGGCTTCCCGGTCCGTGTCATCGTCACCAAGGATTTGGTACTCGAACCCTATAGGAGCTGACCATGATCAAGCTGAAGCTCGGCCCCATCGCCGACGACAAACCCGTGAAGGTCGCGCTGGATCTGCCTGCCGCGCTCCATCGCGACCTCACGGACTACGGCCGCCTCCTCGCCGAAGGCGGTGCGCCCATCGAACCCGCCAAGCTCATCGTGCCGATGCTCGAACGCTTCATCTCGACCGATCGCGAGTTCGCCAAGGCCCGGCGCACCACGGGCTGACCGCCATGCCGGTGGGGGTCGTACCGGCGACGCCGTTGCGCTCCCGTGGGCAGATTCCGCTCTCACCAGCATAATCACCGCACACGTCATGCGAACCCGGTTGGTTGGGGTGCCGTGCGCGAGCGAACGCGAATGCGGCACGCTACCGGCGGCCGGTCCTTCGCCATGGTTCGCCAGACGCCGGGAATGCAGCCAAGTCGCTGACCCGGCCACATTAAAGGAGGTCTGGCATGAATAAATGGAATGGCAGGATCGCAGACGGTGGGGCTAGACGATGAGCCAGACACCGGCCCCTCTCAACAAACGCACCATCCGCAGGCACCAGCTTCGAGAGATCGTTCCCCTGGCCGACACGACCATCTACAACATGGAACAGCGCGGCGAGTTTCCGCAGCGCTTCTACCTGACCTCTCGAACCGTCGTTTGGGACCTCGGCGAAGTGGAGGCCTGGCTTGAAGAACGCCGCCAAGCCTCCAAGGCGAAGACGGCCAAGCGTGCGCCAGCGCCAGACGTTACGCTCAGGAAGACCCGTCCGGTCAAAGGCTAGGCTCCGGGACCAGAAGGTCCATGGAGGCCGGATAGAGCGTCGGGGTGTATTTCTGGCCGCCAACCCATGCGTCGATCAGATTGCCCCATTCCTGCATCATGTGCCGGCGCTGGTGCTCATACTCGGCCTTGTTATAGACGCCGCGCGAAGAACGCCCGTCCTCATGCGCCAGGCACTTCTCGATCCAGTCGCGGTTGAAGCCCAGCTCGTTGAGCAGCGTCGAGCCCGTACGGCGAAGGTCATGCACGGTGAACGGCTCCAACGGCAGTCCCGCCTTCTTGGCTTGCACGACGACCGCCGTGGTGACGCGGTTGAAGGTCGCGCGCGACATCGGTGCATCCGCGTCGTAGCGCGAGGGCAGCAGGTAGCGCGAATTGCCCGCACAGGTCTTGAGCGCAACGAGGATGTCGAGCGACTGTTCGCACAGATAGACGTTGTGCGGCTTGGAGCGCTTCATCCGCTCCTTCGGGATCGACCACACCGCATTCTCGAAGTCGATCTCATTCCACACCGCGTCCTGCAACTCGCTCTTGCGGACCATCGTGAGCAGGATCAGCTTCAGACCGAGCCGAATAGTGGGCAGCGTCGCCACATGCTCTAGCTGGCCGAGCATCACTCGAATTTCGGCGGGCGAGAGCGAGCGGTCCTTGGGAACGAAGGTCGCGATCGACGCCGGCCCGACCTCTTCGGCGGGGTTCGGCACCTTCTCCCCGTGCAGCTTCGCGAAGGCGAAGACCAGCTTCACGATGTCCCGGACATGGACCGCCGTGGCCGGCGCTCCCCGCTTCTTCACCTTGTCGCACATCGCCCGGAGATCTTCGGGCGTGATTTCCGTCAGCAACCGATTGCGGAACGTCGGCAGGATGTCGCGCTCGTAGATCGAGCGGCGCATCGCGCGGGTGCTTTCGGCCATCCGGTGCTCTTGCAGCCAGCGTTCGCCAAACTCGCCAAAGCTCTTTGCTTCCTTGATGCGGCGCTTCTCGCGCTGCTTCTCCTGGGCGGGCGACCGCCCAGCCTGAATCGAACGCTGCGCGTCGATCAGCTTCTCCCGCGCACGGGCCAGAGAGAGGCCCGCCGGCCCGTATCGGCCGAGCGTCAACGTCTCGCGTCGACCGTGCATACGGTAGTCATAGCGGAACACGACGGCGCCCGACGGGTTCACGACGACATACATACCGTCACGGTCAGAGACCTTGTATAATTTGTCCTTTGGTTTCAGTGCTTTGATTGCCGCATCGGTAAGCATCGGACCCTCCTAGATCGTTAAAAAACGCCAGAGAGCCTCCAAAAATACCGTCAGGCCAAAACCGACCAATCCTGACGGCAAAATTTCCTTTATTCTCAGGGGAATAAGGTCAATAAAATACCGTCACAAGCTCTCTAAGCCCTGACGGTATATGCAATTCCGCGATGTCACAAGACGCCCCATACCGTCAGCTCCGCCGTCGATCGCGAGGCTTGTCCGGCGATTGACGGCGAAAGATGGCAGAGAGAAAATTATTTATTTTCAGCGTGTTATGGAGGGCGATCGGCGGTTATCGGCGGCTTTTGGGTAGGCGCGAATTATTCCCACTCGATCGTGCCCGGCGGCTTCGATGTCACGTCGTAGACGACGCGGTTGATACCGCGCACCTCGTTGATGATGCGCGTTGCCGCGCGGCCGAGGAAGTTCATGTCGTAAGGATAGAAATCCGCCGTCATGCCGTCGACCGAGGTGACAGCTCGCAATGCGCAGACGAAATCATAGGTGCGGTAGTCACCCATGACGCCAACGGTCTGCACTGGCAGAAGCACGGCAAAAGCCTGCCAGATCGTGTCGTAGAGGCCGGCCTTGCGGATTTCGTCGAGATAGATCGCATCCGCCTTGCGCAGGATGTCCAGCTTTTCCTTGGTCACGCCACCCGGGCAGCGGATCGCGAGGCCCGGACCCGGGAAGGGGTGGCGGCCGATGAAGCTTTCCGCCAAGCCGAGTTCGCGGCCAAGCGCACGGACTTCGTCCTTGAAGAGTTCACGCAGCGGCTCGACGAGCTGCATGTTCATGCGCTCGGGCAGGCCGCCGACATTGTGGTGGCTCTTGATCGTCACCGAAGGGCCGCCGGAGAAGGAGACGCTTTCGATGACGTCCGGATAGAGCGTGCCCTGGGCGAGGAAGCGCGGTGCGCCCTTGCCGTCGGCAGCGATCTTTGCGGCTTCCGCCTCGAACACTTCGATGAACAGGCGGCCGATCGTCTTGCGCTTCACTTCCGGATCGCTTTCGCCGGCAAGCTGGGTCAGGAACAGGTCGGACGCATCGACGGCGACGAGCGGGATGTTGTAGTGGTCGCGGAACATGCCGACGACCTGCTCGGTCTCGCCCTGGCGCATCAGTCCGTGATCGACATAGATGCAGGTCAGCTGGTCGCCGATCGCCTCATGGATGAGGATCGCTGCAACGGACGAGTCAACACCACCGGAGAGGCCGCAGATGACGCGCTCGTCGCCGACCTGGTCCTTGATCTTGCGGATCATCTCTGCGCGGTAGGCAGCCATGGTCCAGTCGGATTTCAGGCCGACGATCTTGTGCACGAAGTTGGAGAGCAGCTTGGCGCCATCCGGCGTATGCACCACTTCCGGGTGGAACATCGTCGTGTAGTAGTGGCGGCTCTCGTCGGCTGCGATGGCGAAGGGAGCGTTTTCCGAGGTCGCGATGACTTCGAAGCCTTCGGGAAGCTGCGTTACGCGGTCGCCGTGGCTCATCCAGACGGGATAGCGTCCGCCCTGTTCCCAGAAGCCGTCGAACAGCGGGCTAGCCTTTTTGACTTCCACATCGGCGCGGCCGAATTCGGCTGCGTGACCACCTTCGACGACACCGCCGAGCTGGGTGCAGAGCGTCTGCTGGCCGTAACAGATGCCGAGGATCGGCACGCCGCTATCGAAAACCGCCTGCGGCGCGCGCGGGCTGCCTTCCGTCGTGACCGAAGCCGGGCCGCCGGAGAAGATCACGCCCTTGGGCTGCAGCTTCTCGAAAGCTTCGGCTGCGCTCTGGAACGGATGGATTTCGCAATAGACCCCGGCCTCGCGGATGCGACGCGCAATCAGCTGCGTCACCTGGCTGCCGAAATCGATGATGAGGATGCTGTCGGGATGAGCTATCTGGGTCATGGCGAGCCTTTAATGAAGGTTCGCGTTTTTTGCAACTGCTCAGAGGCCCAAATCGCCGCTTTCAAGGGACTTCTCGAGTCGATCGACCACGTCGGCCAGCTTCTCGTCGATGACATGGAGATATTCGGTCCAGTTCTCGACGTGCTTCAGTTCCTCTTTGCCGTCGGAAATGCCGCGCAGGCCGATCAGTGGAATGCCGAACAGCTGGCAGCAGCGCATCACGGCAAAGGTTTCCATGTCGACCATATCGGCTTCGACGAGATCATAGGCGGCGCCCGAGACGATATTGCCGCCAGTCGACAAGGATGCTTGCGGCACGCCGGGGATGGTGAAGGGCAGGGGCATAACGGCCGGGTGATCGAGGAAGGGCGTGCGGCCCTTCTCGAACCCGAGCGGCGAGGCATCCATGTCGCGATAGGCAACCGAGGCGACCTGGTAGACTTCGGTCTGCTCCAGGCTGCGCGAGCCTGCCGAACCGAGCGACACGACGAGATCCGGCATGCGGCTTGTTCCCTGCAGCTTGGTCAGCGCATGCGAGAGAACGATTGCGGCCTCCACCGGGCCGACGCCGGTCATCAGCGGCGTGATACGTGATTTGAGATGCGGGCCATATTCGGCATCGACGGCCATGACGAACAGCACTGAACGTTCGCCCATCTGCTTCAGTTCGAAGCTCATTCGACCACGTCCTGTCGGTTGCGGATGACCATCATCGACGAGGTCATCGAGGCGATCAGCTTGGCCGGTCCGTCGCCGACCGCATAGCCGCGTCCATCCGCGACGATGATGGTCGAGCCAGGCTTGGTGATCTCTCCGCGAAACAGGAAGCGCTCGCCGCGACCGGGCGACATAAGGTTCACCTTGAACTCGATCGTCAGGATCGAGACATCAGGCGCGATCACCGTATAGGCGGAATAGGTGCAGGCCGTTTCGAGTGCCGCGGAAATCACGCCGGAATGCAGGAACCCGTGCTGCTGGGTGAGCTTAGGGTCGAAGGGAAGTTCGATCTCCACCATACCCTGCTGGATGCGACTGATTTCAGCGCCGAGCATCCCCATCGCATTCTGGTTCTGGAAGCTCCGGCGGATGCGTTCGTCAAAATCGCCCGGATCGATAATCGTCATGGCCTGCCCTTGTTCGGTGCCGAAAGTGGCATGGCACCGCGCGATGGGCAAGCGGCGGCGGATGACATTTGTCAGTTGAGCATGACGATCGAAAGATTGAGCATGGTCGCGAAGGCGACCCACAGCGCATAAGGCACAAACAGCAGCGCCGCCTTCCGGTCCGGCTGCCAGCTTATGGCGATGAAGACGAGAATGGAGGCAAGCAGCGGCACGATGACGAGAAGGCCGAGTATCGGCATCTGCAGGCCGAAGAAGCTCGGCGACCAGAGAAGATTGAGGATCGCCTGTATGCCGAAGACGAAAAGACGGCGGTTGCGGCCGCTATCCTCGTCGAACCAGGTTTCGGCGAGTGCCAAGCCGATCAGGATATAGATCCCGGCCCATACGGGAGCGAAGAGCCAGTCCGGCGGGTTGAAGGACGGCTTTGTCAGGGCCTGGTACCATTCACCCGGGGTATTGGCGAGGCCGCTGAGCGCACCGATGGCGACGCATGCGACAACGAAGAAAATCGCACTGAGAACCTTACGCATGCCGTGTGACTTAAGGCGCTACGCAACCTGAGTAAAGGTCATTTTAGTGAAATGATATGTTGATCCCAGGCGACGTCGCTGCGGATACCGCTGAACCGCCCGTCATAGGAAGAGACGGCGATGCCGTGGGGACCCGCCGCCACGCCGGCCGCCTCGCGCACCGTTTCCTCTTTCAGCACCAGCCCCGACTTCGCATCGAGCGTGACGGAAGCACCGCCGATCGGCGACGTAAGGCCGACAATGTTCTCACGCCGGTTGACGGCGATCGCCCCGACATAGTTCGCCAGCCGCGCCGTGGTTTCCTTCGGCAGCGAGAGGAGCGCGATATCCTCACCCTTGGAAAACCAGCCGGCGAGCGGCGGCGCCTCGTTGCGCGCGCCTTCCCACTGACAGGCGAACCAGACGCGGCCGTTTTCGGCAATGTCGAGATGGCGGGTCGAAAGCTGGCGCAGCGAGGCGGGGAGCGTGTGTTTCTGGATCAGCACTCCGCTTTTCGCGTCGAGCATGACGAGCGATGGATCCATGTGGTCGAGATTGAGCTTGGTGCGGCCGAAATCCGGATGGGTCTCGATGCCGCCATTGGCTATGACGAGCAGCGAGCCGTCATCCGAGACGGTCATGTCGTGGGTGCCGATGCCGTGGGCCTCGAAATCGCCGATCCGGCGGAACCGGTCGCGTGCATCGTAGAGCCCGATCATGCCGCGATTGCCGTCGAAATCATTCTCGCTGGCATAGAGCGTCGCGCCGTCAGGCGAGAAGTGACCGTGGCCGTAAAAATGCCGGCCCTCCGGCGCGGTGATCATCACGGGCTCGGCCTGTCGCGACGGATCGAAAACCATGGCAAACGTGCCGGGGCGCCTTGCGAAAGCCACCGCACGGCCGGTGGCGGCGCTATAGGCCATGCCATGGGCGCGGGCAGGCAGGGCGAAGCGGTCGATGATCTCGCCGCGCTCGGAGACGGTGGCGATGCCGAAAGACCCATCGGCGGCCCGAAACCCGGACGCATAAACGGCGTCGGCGCGCTCCAGCGCAATGAGCTGGCCGGGCGCGAGCGTAGCGGCAAAGCCGATGCCGGCGGCTTTCAGGAATGCCCGGCGGTCGATAGCCTCGCCGTTCCAGACCATGGGATCAGTCTCCGTCCGCGAAGGAGAAGCCGGAGGAAAGGCCGATCGCGCCGCCATAACCGTCGTTCAGCTTGGAGATCACATCCTTGCCGTCGGCCAGCAGCGTATCGAGATTCTTGCGCTCGCCTTCATCCGCCACGGCCTTTTCCAGATCCGGTGTGATCTCGGTCGTAAGCTTCGCCATAGCCTTGAACTGAGCCTCGGCGGCCGCAACGACCGGGCGGTCCTTTTCCGGCAGCAGCTCGACCATGCCGGAGGTGACGAGCAGCCCGGACAGCCCGTCGAGATTGGCCTTGACCATCGGCCAGGTGTTTTCCGAACGCCAGAACAGTGCCTGCTTAGGGAATTTCGCCTTGTCGACGCCCTTGTAGAAGGTCTCGATCCGCTGGTCGCGCACGGCCTCCGCGCCATGGACGAGAATGCCGAGCAGGCCGGTGACCGCCTCGCCACCGGTGCGGAAGACAGGATTGTCCGGGCCGGGCTCTTCCCAGGCCTTCTGGATGCCGTCGGGCGCGTCCCAGATGCCGGCGACTTCCGCGGCGACACTGCCGACATTCTGCACCACGGCGGCGCTGTAACGGCAACGGAAGTCATTTCCGGAAGAAAGCGTATCCGAGCCCGTACCGAACAGGAGATATTCGAGTGCACCGAGGCCCTGCGTCGCGACGCTCTTGGTGGCGAGCGTCTTCGGATCCGTTGCAGTCTCGTCGGATTTGGCAAGCACCGCCTGCACCTGTTTCAGCCCCGTGCTCTTGCGGTCGGGATAGAAGAGGATGCGCTCGAACCGGTTCTGCTCGATGATCGGGCCGGTGCGAACGATCTCGATATGCGCCCAGGTCGCTGCAAGCTTGCCGAAGCCGGTCTTCGCCGCATCGTAATTGGCCTTAGATGGCGCGTCGCAGAGCGTCTTCATCGTCGCGGCCATGTCTTCCGCGGACTTTTGCAGGGCGTCATAGCCGGGCCGGATGTAGCCGTCGACCGCAGCCGTCATCACCTTCGTCACGACCGCTTCCGGCAGCTCCACCGCCGGTGTCGGATCGGCCTCCTGTGCCTGAACGCTGTGGGCGAAGGCTGCGGGAAACAGCGCGATCAGGCCGGCGGCGAGGATTTTGCGCATCAGAGAGACTCCAGGAAGGTGAGAAGGGCCGCGCGATCATCCTTCGCCATGGCCGCGAAGGCGTTGCGGGCTTTATCCGCCTCGCCGCCATGCCAGAGGATCGCTTCGGTGAGATTACGGGCACGCCCGTCATGCAGGAAGAAGGTGTGGTTGTTGACGGTCTTGGTGAGGCCGATGCCCCAGAGCGGCTGGGTGCGCCATTCCTGCCCGGTGGCCACGCCCACCTGCTGCCCGTCGGCGAGGCCTTCGCCCATGTCATGCAGCAGGAAGTCCGAATAGGGCCAGATCAGCTGGAAGGCATGCGCCTTGTTGCCGGCATCGCGGCGGGTAACGAATTTCGGTGTGTGACAGCCGGTGCAGCCGGCCGTGTAGAATATTTCCTTGCCCTTCAGCACGGTCGGGTCGTCGATGTCACGGCGGGCCGGCACGGCAAGGTTTTCCGAATAGAAGGTGACGAGCGGCAAAACAGGATCCGGTGCCTCGACAGGGCCGAGCCGCTCCTGCACGCCGGTCGGCATGGCCAGACAGTCGGCTTGCGCCTTGGTGCAGTCGCCGTGGGAAAACGGATCGTCGGGCGTCGATATGCCGATGTCGCCGGCAAAGGCCGAGGAGGTCTGGTCGCGGATCGAGGCATTCTGCGCCTTGAAGCCGAAGCGGCCGAGTTTTACCTCGCCGCTCAGGTGATCGCGCACGAATGCCGGCTTGCCGGAAATGCCGTCACCGTCCTTGTCCTCCGGGTCGGCCTTGGCGAGGATGTCTGCCGGATGGATCGCCTGGATCAGCCCCATGCCGAGCATCGGTGGCGCGATGCGCGGCGACAGCGTCACGTCGCCTTCCAGCGGGCCATAGCCGAGATTGGCGACGGAATAGGTTGGCTTACGGAGATTGACCGTTTCTCCGCCAGAAAGCGTTACTGAGGTTTCCTCATAGGAAATCTCCAACTTGCCTTCGGACTTGAGACCCGGCACGGCGAGATCCTGCAGCTGCTCGCCATAGACGGCATCGGGGAAATTGATCTTGCGATAGTCGGCGACGGCCTCGCGCTCCTCGTCGGTTCGGGCAGGGCGGGCAAGCCGCAGGAACATCGAGGTCGCGTCAGCAGTGCCTTCCGGTGGATGGCCGCGACCATCCTTCAGATGACAGCTCTGACAGGCGCGCGCATTGAACAGCGGCCCGAGCCCGTCCGAGGCCTGGGTGGAGGAGGGGGCTGACACCCAGAGCTTCGTGAACAGCGCATTGCCGAGCTTGAAATTCTGCTCTTCCTCGAAGGTGATGTTGGGCGAGAAATGCGAGAACGCGTCGCCATTGACGATCGCCTTCGTCGTCGCTGCACCACCGGACATGGTCTCGAACTGTTCGGCCCTGGAAAAATCCGTCGTCGGCTTCGTCACGCGCTCGACGCGTTTCAGGTCCTTCGGGTTGAGATCGGTGCGGGCCTGCGGCGAAAGGCTGTCGCTGCCGGTGGCGATCAGCGGCAGGAGGACGAGGGTGCCGGAGAGGAGCGGCAGGAAGATACGGAGGCCGGCGGGTTTCATGGTCCCATCTCCGCCTTGGCGTAGTCGGCGTCACGTCGAAAGGCGCGGAGCATGCTGAATGATCTCCCCCCTTGTGGGGGAGATGTCACGAGAGTGACAGAGGGGGGTAGCGCCGCGAACTCAACGAGAGAGGAGTGCCTGGAAACACCCCCCTCTGCCCTGCCGGGCATCTCCCCCACAAGGGGGGAGATCGGCAAGAGGCGCTCTCCCCAATTCACAAACGATAGCCCGCGAGGCTTGTACCCACAGATCACCCGCCCACCGCCCGGAAATTCCAGGCGGCGAGGGAGATACGCGTTAAGCCCCTCCCCCTTGTGGGGAGGGGTTGGGGAGGGGTTCTTTTTCATCTCGGAGGGCGTCAGCCGCCTTCAATCACTGAAACACAGCGTCGGGATTGTCGAGGCTGTCGGAACCTTCGAGCTCGATCTTGCCGAGATCCAGCGATGCGATGACGCGCTCGATGGTCTTGGTCTGGTCGATCAGCCCGTCGATCGCCTTCTGCACGACCTCGTTGCCCTTCACATTGTTCTCGCCGATCATCTGGTCATAGGCCTCGACCTTCTGGGCGCGGTCCTTCATCACGGTCATGGCGGTCAGCGTCGTGTCGAGCTTGCCCTTCATCTCGGTATCGAGGGCCTTGTCCTTGGCGGTGACGAGATCGGACAGCGACGGGCCGGTCATCTTGGTGCCGTCGGGACGGGTATACTGGCCGGTATAGGCGGACCTGATGCCGATCGCGTCGTTGAGATGCGAGGCATAGGTGTTGTCGGAGAAGCAATCATGCTCCTCTTCCGGATCATGCAGCAGAAGCCCGAGCTTCATGCGCTCGCCGGCAAGTTCGCCATAGGAGAGCGAACCCATGCCGGTCAGGATGGCGGTCAGGCCGGCCTTCGGATCGGCTTCGACATTCTTCGTCGCGTCGCCATCCGGTGCCCAAGCGGTTACCATGTCCTTGAGATCGGAGATCAGAAGGGTGGACGCGGCCTTGAGATAGGCGGCGCGGCGGTCGCAATTGCCGCCGGTGCATTTCGCCTTGTCGTAATCCGTAAAGGGGCGGTCGCCGGCGCCGGCTTCCGTTCCGTGCAGATCCTGGCCCCAGAGCAGGAATTCGATGGCGTGATAACCGGTCGCGACATTGGCCTCGATCTCGCCGGCCTCGTTGAGGCTGCGGATCGTCTCCGGCGTGATCTCGGTCAGGTCTATCGCCTCACCGTTAATCTCGATCTTCGGATTGGCGATAACATTGGCGGTATAAAGAGCGTTCTCATCGCTCTCGGTGCCATAGGAGGCATCGACATAGTCGATCAGGCCTTCGTCCAGCGGCCAGGCATTCACCTTGCCTTCCCACTCGTCGACGATCGGGTTGCCGAAACGGTAGACTTCCGACTGCTGGTAGGGCACGCGGGCGGCGATCCAGGCAGCCTTCGCAGCCTTCAGTGACTTTTCGCTCGGCGTTGCGATCAGCGCGTCGATCGCCTTGTCGAGTTTCTCCGCCGTCGTCAGCGAATCCTCGTATTTCGCATGCGCCAGCTCGGCATAATGTTTCAGCACGGCCTGTGGCGTCGTCTCTGCGCGGGCTGGAAGTGCGGTAAAGGCCGTCGAAGCGGCAAAGAGCGCCAATGCGGCGCCGACCAGAGTTTTGCGGGTCATGTCCCTCTCCTTCGCAGCGTCGATCCCACGACGCCGCCAGAGAGATGTCTTTGCGCGAAACAAAACTAGTGTCAAATGTTCTAGTTTAGAACGATTTGAAGCTCTGGTTGATCGGCAATCCGAAAAATCAAACCGTGCGTTGCATGCGGCAGAAAAAGAATCCGTCCGTATCGGTACTTGCGGGCGTCAGGGTAACAGTGCCTGCAGCCGTCGCGCGTGGAGAGGCTACATCCTTGCCGAAGATTTTCTGCCAGTCCGAGGCTGCAGATGTGATCGAGAAGCCCGGATTGTCGGCACAGAAGCGTTCCACCTGGCGGTCGTTCTCTTCCGGCAGCACCGAACAGGTGACGTAGAGCAGGTGACCGCCGGGCTTGACGAAGCGGGACGCCTCCGTCAGCGCGTCCTGCTGCTGCGCGATGCGTTCGTCGAGGTTTTTCTGAGTCAGCCGCCACTTGGTATCCGGGCGACGGCGCCAGGTGCCGGTGCCGGTGCAGGGCGCGTCGACCAGAACCGCGTCGAGCTTCTCCTTCAGGGCATCGAGCTGGCGCGGGTCGTCATGGACCTGGACATTGCGGGTGCCGGCGCGGCGCAGACGCTCGATGATCGGCGCCAGACGCTTGCGGTCGGCGTCATAGGCGTGAACCTGGCCCTTGTTGTTCATCGCGGCCGACATGGCGAGCGTCTTGCCGCCACCGCCGGCGCAGAAATCCAGAACCTGATCGTGTTCGCCCGGCTGCACCAGATCGGCCACGATCTGCGAGCCTTCGTCCTGTACCTCGAACCAGCCCTTCTGGAAGGACAGTTCGGCCGTTACGTTGGGCAGTCGCGAAGGGCCTTCACCGGCGGCGACACGAATGCCGTTCCGGGCAATCTTTGCCGGCTTGGCGCCGGCGCGTTCCAGCGCCTTCACCACCTTGTCGCGATTGGCCTTCAGCGTGTTGGCGCGCAGATCGAGCGTCGGGCGATCGGCAAGCGCCTTCGCCTCTGCCAGCCAGTCGTCGCCGAAATTGGCTTCGAACGAGGCCTGCACCCAATCCGGAATGTCGCCCTGGACATGCAGCGGCGCGTCTTCGAGATTGCGGCTGGAAAAGGCGGCGAGATTGGCATCGGTCAAGGCCGGCGGCGCAAACTTGTCGTCGGCGAACTCCGCGTCGAGCGCGTCCTTCGAGAAACCCCATTGCCGCAGGAGAACCGCATAGGCGAGAGCCGTCGCGCTGTCGTCATCCATCAGCCATGCATGGGAAAGCCGCATGCGCAACGCGTCGTAGACGATGTTGCCGATGGCCGCCCGGTCGCCGGAACCGGCGAAACGATGGGAAAGGCCCCAGTCCTTCAGTGCATCCGCCACCGGGCGTTTGCGCGCTTCGATATCCGCCAGAACTTCAATCGCTCCGGCTACTCGCCCGCCCAGTCGCATGTCACTCTCCGTCTCGGTTGAACCCGTATGGAGCGGGTCGTAACCGCGATCGGGCAGAAGGGCAAGAGCAGAGGCGAACTTGCCTTAGCCGTCGACCTTCTTCAGGCCCTTGCCGGCGATCTTCTGGCCGCCTGCATCGACGATCTGGAAACAGACCTGTGCGGTGCCGGAAGAAACCATGCCGATATTGGCGGCGGCAGCCTTGGAAACGTCGATGACGCGTCCACGGATGAAGGGGCCACGATCGTTGATGCGTACGATGACGCTTTTGCCGTTGCGCTTGTTTGTCACCAGAACCTTGGTGCCGAAAGGCAGCGAGCGGTGGGCAGCGGTCAGCTTGGCCGGATTCATTCTCTCACCAGAAGCGGTCTTGGAGGTGAGAGCGTACCAGGATGCGTGTCCGCACCCGGGCGCAGCATTGGCCTGCGCGGAGCCGAGAAGTGCAAAAGCAGCAATGGCGGCCGCGGCGGCAGTCGAGCGTCGAATTTTTTTCACGTCGGTCGTCCCCGTCGAAATGTCCCTGCACGTTGCGTGCACTTGGCTTAGGCGAGGCGAAAAATGGCGAAAAAGTGGGATTCTTTATCACGGAATGTTAATGACAGTAACATTCGTGATTAGATTGCTATCGATGTTTTTAACGAGCCGGCTAACCGATATTGGAATAAAACCTTAGGAATCAGTCAGTAAGAGAAAATCAGTTTCAGCTGAATCACGCGCAGCCATTCGTTCACAAAAATGGACGAAAAAAATTTGTCGCCGGACGAGGCTTTCTGCCTAAATTGGACAATTTCTGAGGCGGAAAGCCTCACTTATTAAGAAATATTAACCTGAAGATGGCCTCGGGATGGAAATTTCAACCGTTTCAAAGGGAGAGTTTCAGCCCCGCCAGACGTCGTCCGACCACATCTGGGCGAGCGATTTCCGGTAATTCGGGAAACGGAATTCGAAGCCCAGCGCCCGCATCTTTTCATTCGAGACACGCTTATTGGCGCCATAGAAGGAGCGCGCCATCGGCGTCATCTCGGCGGTGTCGAAATCGAGTTCCGGCGGCGGCTCGACGCCCATCAGGCGGGCGGCTTCGACGATGACGTCCTGGGGCGGACAGGGCTCGTCGTCGGTGACATTATATATGCCGTCGAGTTTCCGCTGTGCGAGGAACAGGGTGGCCGCGCCGATATCCTCGACACGGATGCGGTTGAACACCTGATCTCTCTTTATGATACGGCGCGCCGTGCCACGGTCGAGATTGACAAAGGCATTGCGGCCCGGACCATAGATGCCGGAAAGGCGAAGCGCCGCAACCGGCACGCCGGCGGCGCGACCTTGCTCTGCCCATGCCTCTTCGGTGTCGACCCTCTCAATCGACCGACCGAGGATCGGGCTGCCGGGCGTTTCCTCCGTCACCCAACCGCCGCCATGATCGCCATAGACGCCGACGGTCGACAGGTATCCGATCCATTGGAGCTTCGGGCAGATGGCCTTTAGCTGCCCCGAAAGGAGTTTTAGCAACGGGTCGCCATCCTGGTCGCCTGCTGGCGTTTTGGAGGCCGGGTGAGAGAGCTTCTGGCTCTTCACCTTCGTCGGCGGTATCGACTGGACGAGATGGGTGACATCTTTCAGCGCGGCCGTCAGGTCGTCGCCGAAACTGCTGCCGTCGAAGATAAGCGGCTTTATATCATGGGCGGCGAGAGCCTCGGCGCTCTCCGGGCTGCGCACCGTGCCGGAGACGGAAAAACCGTCTGCCGCGAAAGTCTTCGCGATCGCCTTGCCCGAATAACCGCATCCGAAGATCATCACCGTCATCAGTCCACTCCTGCCATCTGCCACTCGCGCCGAACCTCGGCATCGTCTTCCGTGCTTCGCGCCAGCGCAAAGTTGGCGAAAGCATCGTCGTCCATCAGCCGCCTCAATGCCCATATGGCCATTCCGCGCACGACGGGCGAGGGATCGCCGGCCAGGACGCGACATTGCGGTATGAACTGCGTATCGGCGGAGTTGCCGGCCGCGATCAGCACGTTGCGCACGAATCTGTCACGCCCGATGCGTTTCACCGGCGAACCGGAAAAGAAGCTGCGGAAAGCCGGATCGTCCAGCGTCAGCAGAAATTCGATCGATGGCTCCTTCATGTCCTCGCGGGCCTTGAGCTTCATCTCGGACGAGCTCGCCGCGAACTTGTTCCACGGACAGGCGGAAAGGCAATCGTCGCAGCCATAGATGCGGTTGCCGATCAGCGGCCGGAATTCCAGGTCGATCGGCCCCTTGTGCTCGATCGTCAGGTAGGAAATGCAGCGACGCGCGTCGAGCCGGTAAGGTGCCGGAAAGGCGGCTGTCGGGCAGGCGTCGAGACAGGCGCGACAGGAGCCGCAATGATCTTTCTCGGGCTCATCGATCAGAAGATCGGCCGTGGTGAACATGCTGCCGAGAAAGAGCCAGGAGCCGTGGGTGCGGCTGACGAGATTGGTATGCTTGCCCTGCCAGCCGAGCCCGGCAGCTTCCGCCAGCGGCTTTTCCATCACCGGCGCGGTGTCGACGAAGACCTTGACGTCCTCGCCGGCGCGGGCGGCAAAGCGCGTGGCGATCTCCTTCAATCGTCCCTTGATGACGTCGTGATAGTCGCGATTGCGGGCATAGACGGAGATTGCAGCCTTGTCCGTCATCGACTGGAGATAGCGCGGGTCTTCGTCCGGCCCGTAATTAAGGCCGAACATCACGATCGAGCGCACGTCGCTCCACAGCACTTTCGGATCGGCCCGGCGCTCCTGTGTTTCCGCCATCCACTCCATCGTGCCGTGATGGCTGTCGTCGAGAAACACGCCGAGCCTTTCCGGCGCGCGCGGAATGCTGTCGGGCAGGGTGATGCGACAGAGATCGAAACCCTGCGCCGATGCTTCTTCGCGGATGAAGGCGGTCAGCTTCTGCCGCCGGCGAAGCGCCTTGTCGTCGACAGGTGTTGCGGGGCTAGAAATCGAGGTCCGCATAATGGGAGACCGGGGTGACGCCGCGAATGCGCTCCGCGAGCATGGGGCGGAAGGAAGGCCGCGACTTCAGTCGCTGGTACCAGTCCTTGGCGATGGGAAATTCCGACCACTCGATCTCGCCGAGATAGTCGAGGACCGAAATCGAGGCGGCTGCCGCAAGATCGGCATAGCTCAACCGCTCGCCGGCAAGCCATTGGCGAGAGCCGGCAAGCCAGGAGAGATACTTCATGTGCTGGCGGATATTGGCGCGCGAGGTGCGCAGCACCTTGGAATCCGGCGCGCCGCCGCCCTGTGCCGCGGTCATCTGCAGCTTGTAGACCCGCTCGCGGGTGAGCGGCCGGGTGACATCCTGCTCCATCTTCTGCAGGAACCATTCGGTCAGTCGACGGATTTCGGCGCGCTGCCATGGGTCTTCGGCGAGCAGCCGACGATCACGCTTCAGCACGCCATGGGTCTCGTCGAGAAATTCCAGAAGGACGGATGGGCCGCAGAGAACCCGCATGGTGTCGTCGACATAGACCGGAAGCGTCGCCGCCGGATTGAGGCTGAGGAACTCGCGACGCTTTTCCCAGGGCTGTTCCTCGACCAATTCCGCCTGGAATCCATATTCCGCCAAAATCAGGCGTACAAATCGCGAGGCGGACGACATGGGGTGATGATATAGGGTGGGCATCGGGGCTTAAGCTTCGGTCGAATTGTAAAGGAGTGACATGGCTGCGTCGCGCGCCCGCCTGACATATGTCAGCTATATGGATTTGGTAGGGCCAACACAAGCAAGGGGTCGTAATCTCCCAAGCCTGCATTTCCCAAGTCTGCTGCAAACTGCCGTTATTTTCTCAGCAAAGGATTAAGAAGAGTGGATCAACCGATCATCAGCGCCCTCGTGCTTGGCATCATCGAGGGGCTCACGGAATTCTTGCCCGTCTCCTCGACCGCGCATGTTCTCCTCGCCGGTCATTTTCTCGGCTTCAATTCCCCGGGTAACACTTTCGCCGTGTTGATCCAGCTTGGCGCCATCCTGGCAATCCTTCTTGTCTATGCCCAGAAGCTCATCTCGATAGCCCTGACGATCCCGACGAGTGCCGAGTCGCGCCGTTTCGTTCTCGTCATTCTCGCGGGCTTTCTGCCGGCGGCAATCATCGGCGCGCTGGCCCATGACTTCATTAAGACGGTCCTGTTCGAGACGCCGATCCTGATCTGCGTCATGCTGATCGTCGGCGGTTTCATCCTGCTCGCCGTCGACCGGATGAAGCTCGAGCCGAAATACCATGACGTGATGGAGTATCCGTTGTCGCTTGCCATCAAGATTGGGTTCTGCCAGTGCGTGGCGATGATCCCGGGCACGTCCCGTTCCGGCGCCACCATCGTCGGTGCGCTTCTGCTCGGCGCCGACAAGCGTTCCGCAGCCGAGTTCTCCTTCTTCCTCGCCATGCCGACCATGGTCGGTGCCTTCACGCTCGATCTGGTCAAGAACCGCGATCTTCTGACCTTCGACGATGGCGCGCTCATCGCTGTCGGCTTCGTCGCGTCTTTCGTGACTGCGATCTTCGTCGTCCGTTCGCTCTTGAATTTCGTGTCGAGCCGCGGTTACGCGCCCTTCGCCTACTGGCGCATCATCGTTGGCGCGATCGGTCTGGTCGCCCTGCTCGCGGGCGCCTGATATCCGTTGGAACGGATACTCGAAGACAAAGAAAAAGGCGGCTGAAAGGCCGCCTTACATTTTTAGTGGGGGATCGCAGCCGTGCTGCAGGGATCGACACCATAGGCCGGTGCGCAATCCGACTTGCCGCCGGCGGCGGTCTGCGGAGCCATGAACGAGCCTGCCAGAATAACGAGTGCTGCACACGCAAAGAAAAGGGCGATAGGCTTGCCCATGGAGACGCCTTTCGAAACACAATGATTGTCGAGACAAACCAATCTCGTGCGATCGATTTATTGGCCGTCCCGAATGAATTCAATATCGGTTTTTGCTAAACCCGGGGTTAACGCGCAGAGGTGAAAGACTGCGTCCTTTGTGCCACATCGGTGGGGCGGGAAGATGCCTAATCCGCGTGCTTCAAAACCTCCTGCCCAACGGGTGGGCAGGAGTGTCTTCGTTAAAAGCTGTTTTCAGGCAGCCTTGCCGGTGCCGGTAAACTGGCCCTGGGGTCGGAAGCGTACGAGATAGGTGGCGAGGATCGAGCCGGCGATGACCGGGCGGATGCCGAGGCCGGCGAGCGTGCGGCCTTCCTTGGTCGCAGCGTCCGAGACGACATTGTCGGTCTTCAGCATTTCGACCTGGTCAGCGGTGATCGGCGGAACGACGAAAGGGACGAGCGATGCGATGCTGCCGATCATCGAAGCGATGCCGAAGGGGAGGGAGATGAGCGCGCGCTCGCGATTCGTGACGCGCATGACCGTCTCGAGACAGTCCTTGAAGCTCAGCACTTCCGCGCCGCCGAGTTCATAGATCGTGCCGGCCTTGAGCGTACCGTCGACGGAGCGGCCGACGACCTCAGCGACATCCTCGACATAGACCGGCTGCAGCTTGGTCTTTCCGCCGCCGATCAGCGGCAGTGCCGGGAACTGGCGGGCCATGCCGGCGAACTTGTTGAAGAAGTTGTCATCCGGTCCGAAGACGATCGAGGGACGCAGGATCACCGCATCGGGAACCAGCGACAGAACGCTTTCCTCGGCACGGCCCTTGCTGCGTGCATAGGAAGAGCCGGACTTCACATCGGCGCCGATCGCCGAAATATGGGTGAGCTTGGCTCCTGCGTCACGTGCCGATTCCGCCACGGCGCGGGCGCCGAAATCCTGGATGGCGTCGAAGGTGTTGCGGCCGCTTTCGAACAGGATGCCGACGCAGTTGACGACATGTGATGCGCCCCTGACGGCGCGATCGATCGACTGGCGATTGCGCAGGTTGGCCTGTACCAGCGAAATCTGGCCGACATAGCCGGCCGGAAGAAGAAAACCTGCCAGATCGGGACGGCGGACGGCGACGCGCACGCGATAGCCGCGCTTGGCAAGCGTGCGGACGATCTGGCGTCCCACAAAACCGGAGCCTCCGAACACGGTGACGAGCGGCGGAAGGTTATTCACGGTCATGGCATGCTCCGGAGTGGGCCTGTGGCGGGTTGTCGCATCCTATTAGCCGAAACACAGTCCCGCGTGAAGTGTGCGGAAAGTGATTGTGCGTGGCCTGTGGCTGCAATTCAAGGCGCAGGTTATCATAGGGTATATCGCCCGCAACGGTTTGATTCTGCGCAACTGAGAACAATCCGTCATCGAGATCGATGCCGTTGCGAGAGGCGCTAGATGCCTTCGACGACCACCATTTCAGCATCCGCCACTTCCTGGCGGATTTTCGCGGCAATCTGGTATTCCGGCGAATTGTAGCAGTCGACGGCGGCCTGCATGGAAGGGAATTCGATCACCACGTTACGGGTGCGCGCCTTGCCCTCGAGCTCGGTGATCGCGCCGCCTCGGGCGAGAAAATTGGCGCCATATTTCTCGAAGGCGACCTTGGCTGCAGCGACGTAATCCTTGTAGCGCTCCGCATCGCGAACATCGACGCGGGCGATCCAATATCCCTTGGCCATGAAATTTCCTCCTCGACATGACTATCATGGGACATCGGACGAATCGGGGAAGAGGTCAATATGGGACGATACGCATTCGCTTTGGCTGCCGGCATGGTTCTGGCGGCAATGCCGCAAATCGTTGGAGGTGGCTCCAGCGCAAATGCTGCCGCCTGCCCGGCAAATGTGATGGACGCCCTTCGTGCGCCAGCGACCAAGGATTCAAAGCCGGTAGAAATCCGTTGTGACGTCACGCTGAACAAGAGCGACACGATCTCCCAGCGCATCATTTTTTCCGGTAGCCGCGCGTCCGGCGCGATCCTCGACTGCAACGGCGCGATGATCGATGGAAGCGGTTCCAAGGAACGGACGGTTCTGATCCGCTCCCGCAAGGGCGCGGACGGCAGGTGGGACGTGCCGACCGACATCACCATCCGTAATTGCCGGATCAAGGGTGACCTGCGCATCGTCGGCCTCGGCAACAATGGGCAGGCCAAGGAGGTCAAGGTATCGTCCGGCCGCGATGGGCATACGAAACGGGCACAGGCCGCAGCGCCGACGGGCATTCTGCTCGACAGCCTGACCTTTTCCGGCAGCGTCGGCGTCGCACTCTATCTGGCACCGGGCGTAACCGATGTGACGCTGCAGAACTCCACATTCACCGGCAAGGCGAGCTCCACCGTGGTCTATCTCGATGCCGAGTCGGCGCGAAACACCATCATCGGCAACACGTTCGCGGCCCGCCCGGAATGGCGCGAGGTCCTGGCCGTCGACGGCTCGGCCAACAATCGCATCGAAAACAACACCTTCGTCAATCCGCTGAGCGGCGGGATCTATCTCTATCGCAATTGCGGCGAGGGCGGCACCGTTCGTCACCAGTCGCCGCAGGGCAATATCATCAGCGGCAACACGTTCCGGTATGAATTGCCGGTGGCCCGCCCGGCAGTCTGGATCGGCAGCCGCCAGGGTCTGAGCGTCTTCAACAGCTACTGCCTGGTTCAGCCGAAAATGCTGCTCGGCGGGCTCGACCACAATGACGGCGCCAATAACAACACCGTCACAAACAACCGCCTGATCGGCGGTTCGCCAAGCCTGATCGTCGATGAAGGCGGCCGCAACCGCGTGTCCAACAACCGCTAGGCTCGACGGCGCAGGCGGACTACAGCGGCGCCTGCATTTCGGTGAGGATGGCCTCGGCCGCAGCCTTGGGATCGGAGGCCTTGACGATCGGGCGGCCGACGACGAGGTGGGTCGAGCCGTTGCGCAGCGCATCTCCCGGCGTCACCACGCGCTTCTGGTCGCCGGCATCAGCGCCCGTCGGACGGATGCCCGGGGTGACGATCGCCATGCCAGAGCCGACGATTTCACGCACGGCGCGGGATTCTTCCGCCGAGCAGACAATGCCGCCCATTCCGGCCTCGCGCGCCTGGGCGGCGCGGGTGCGCACCAGCTGTTCGGGCGTCTGCGCATAACCGGCCTCGGTCACGTCGGCAGCATCCATAGAGGTCAGGACGGTGACGCCGAGAAGGCAGAGGTCGGAGCCCTTGGCGGCTTCGACTGCGGCGCGCATCGCCTTCGGATAGGCATGCAGCGTCAGCATGGTCATGCCCATCCTGGCGATGTTCTCCACGCCCTTCGCCACCGTGTTGTCGATGTCGAGCAGTTTCATGTCGAGAAAGACTTTTCTGCCGTCTTTCGCCAGATCGCGGGCGAATTCCAGTCCACCGGCAAAGACGAGCTGGTAGCCGATCTTGTAGAAGGAGACGGTGTCGCCGAGCGCGGCAACCATCTTTTCGGCCTCTGCAATGGTCGGGATGTCGAGGCCCACAATCAGTCGGTCACGCGCTTGCATGTTTTTCAGTCTCCCTGCCATGTTTCGATAGGGGTCCAGTCGCATGAGACGGCCCGATCCGCAAGGGTGAAGCGGAACAGATTTCCGCCGCCACCTTTCTGGTCTTCGGTGCGCGAGATCGACAGTTGCCGCATATGGCATTTCAACAGCGTTCCGACACCGCCATGGCCGACAAAGGCGACGGGCACGGTCGGATCATGATCGGCAAGCATGGCCTCGATGGCTGCAACGATACGGGTCTGCGCATCGGCCGCGCGCTCCCACCCCTTGAAGCTCTCGATCGGATTGGCGAAGAACCGGTCGGCAGCCGCCTCGAATTCCGGCGGGGGCAGGAAGCCCGTGGCGGAGCGGTCGTTCTCGTGCATGCCCTCGACGATCTCGATCGGCACGCCCGCGCCCTCGGCCAGGATATCGGCCGTCTCGATCGCCTTGGTCTCATCGCTGGAGATGATGCGGCCGAGTGATTTCGCCCAGGGCAAAGTCGCGGCCTTCTGCGCGCGTTCCCGGCCGAGATCGGACAGACCCCAGAGAGGCACCGGCACGTCGGGGTCGATGCGCACTTGCGGATGGGTGATGTAGAGGCCGAATGTCATGCCGGGTTTACGCTCCGCTGCGGGTCGGGACCGATCCCGCTTATATCGGTCGCTTGACGGCGATGTGACTTAGCCGCGCGTATAGGTCCAGAGCTGCGCCGGCGGGATGTTGCGCACGACGAAGTCGTAGTGCTTGATCCTGTAGCGGTCCGGATTGGCGATGATCGGCGAGACCGGCCCGTAGGTTATCTGCATGACCGGGCGTCCGGCCGGCATGCGGTCGAGCAGATCTTCCAGAAGAGCAATGCGCTTCTCCATCGGGAAGCTCAGCATCGGGATCGCCGAGATCACGCTGTCGAACTTGGCGTCCTTGAAGGCACCGAGCGTGTGGTCGAGATCGAATGCATCGCCATTGAGGAAGTTCACACCTTGGAATTCCTTGAGCAGATGCTGATAGAAATCCGTCGAATATTCGATCGAGACCAGATCCTGCGGCCTGGTTCCGCCCTTCAGGATCGCCTTGGTAATGACGCCGGTGCCGGGACCGAGCTCTAGAACCGGCAGCCCCGACGTCGTGTCGATGATGCTCGCCATGCGCTTGGCGGTGACGGAGGATGTGGGAATGATCGCGCCGACCTGTTTTGGCCCGTCGATCCAGCCTTTGAAGAAACGGATTTCCTCGTCGAACTTACGGCCGAGCCGTTCCTTCAAGCGCAATTCCATCTAGTGATCCTCTCCCGATTGTCAGGCCTATTTGGCCTTCTGCCCCGCAAAGGCAAGACGGATGGCGCAAATGCAAATCAGAATGTCGCATTCAGAAAACGGCACAAAAAAGGCGGCTCGGAATTTCCGGCCGCCTCGATTGTCTTATACACGCATCGGCATCAGCACGTAGAGGGCGTCGTCACCGGCCATGTCCCTGACCAGCGTCGGCGATCCCGCATCCGCCAGCATGAAGACCGCGTCGTCGCCGGAAAGCTGCGCGGTGATGTCGAGCAGATATTTGGCGTTGAAGCCGATCTCCATCGGGTCGTTGTCGTAGCCGACGGCAACTTCTTCCGTCGCGCTGCCCGAATCCGGGTTGTTGACCGTCAGCATCAGCTGGCCGTCGGTCAGCGACAGCTTTACCGCGCGGCCGCGTTCCGACGAAATGGTCGAGACACGGTCAACGGCCTTGGCGAAGGTCTGGCAATCGACGCGCATTTCCTTGTCGTTGCCGGTCGGGATGACGCGTTGGTAATCCGGGAATGTGCCGTCGATCAGCTTCGACGTCATGATAATATCGGCGATCGTCAGGCGGATCTTGGCGTCGGAGACTTCGACAGTCACCTGTGCCTCGGGATCGTCGACCAGCTTCTGCAGCTCGCCCACCGTCTTGCGCGGAATGATGATACCCGGCATGCCTTCAGAGCCCGACGGGGCCTCGACATCGGCGCGCGCGAGGCGGTGGCCGTCGGTCGCGACGGCGCGCAGCTTCAGGTCGCCGCCGGCTTCGATCGTATGGAAGAAGATGCCGTTCAGGTAATAGCGGGTTTCCTCGGTCGAGATCGCGAACTGGGTGCGATCGATCAGCATCTTGAGGTCGGTCGCCTTGAGCTTGAACGTGTGGCTGAACGAGCCGGCGGTCAGATCCGGGAAATCGGTCTCCGGTAGGCATTGCAGCGAGAATTTCGAGCGGCCGGACTGGACCGTCATCGAGCCGCCATCCGGGTTGGTGGCGAGCAGCACTTCCGAACCGTCCGGCAGCTTGCGCACGATTTCATAAAGCAGATGGGCTGGAACCGTCGTAGCACCTGCCGTCTCGACCATGGCCGGCACGGATTCGGTGATCTCCAGGTCCAGGTCGGTCGCCTTCAGCTCGACGCTGGCGCCGGAAGCGCGCATCAGGACGTTGGAGAGGATCGGAATGGTGTTGCGGCGTTCGACCACGCGATGAACGTGGTTCAATGATTTCAGAAGATTGGAACGCTCAAGAGTAATACGCATGGACTCAATCGCTTTCGACCTTGGCGTCCCGGGAGGTAGGCCGCCGGATATTCTTCGGCTTTTCGCAAGCCGTATGATGTGGACCGGCAAAATGGCAGCAATCGGCCTTTGAAAGCAAGAGGTGAACCGGAGGTGGCTGCGTCATTTCAATACTCTCTCGCGCGCTTCTCACAGAAAACTTGGGCTTTCGCCGCTTGCGGGCCCGGCTGGCCTTGATCATAAAGGGCCATGATCACTCAATCGAGCATGTATGCCATTGGCCGGACAATCTGAGGCGCCGCGCGGCTATCGCGTGGCCAACACTTTCGTACCGTCGCGCCCGCTCGAGCCGGCGCTCTATCTGGTCGCGACGCCGATCGGCAATCTCGGCGATATAACGCTGCGTGCGCTGGAGACACTCGGCGGGGCGGACGTGCTCGCCTGCGAGGATACCCGCGTCACCCGTGTGCTTCTGGACCGCTACGGCATCGCCAACAAGCCCTACGCCTATCACGAGCACAATGCCGACGAGATGGGGCCTAGGCTTCTGGCGGCGCTGGAAGAGGGCAAGTCGGTGGCCCTCGTCTCCGATGCCGGGACGCCGCTCGTCTCCGATCCCGGTTACCGGCTCGGCCAGCTCGCGATCGAAGCCGGCCATCGCGTCGTGCCCATTCCCGGCGCCTCCGCACCTCTGGCGGCGCTCGTCGCCTCCGGCCTGCCGAACGACGCCTTCCTCTTTGCCGGTTTCCTGCCGGTCAAGGACAAGGCGCGCCGCGACCGGTTGGCGGAGCTGTCGAAGATCCCGGCAACGCTGATCTTCTTCGAGAGCCCCCACCGCATCGCCGCGACACTTGCCGCCGCCGCCGACGTCCTGGGGCCGGCCCGTGCCGCCTGCGTCGGGCGCGAACTCACCAAGGCCTTCGAGGAGGTGAGCCGTGCTTCTCTCGGCGAGCTGGCCGCAGCCTTCGATGAGCGCACGGTCAAAGGAGAGATTGTCTTCCTCGTCGGCCCGCCGGCCGAGGATGAGATATCGACGGCGATCGACGTGGATGCGCTGCTTGCCGAACTTTCGGAAACCATGCCCGCCGCAAAGGCCGCGGCGGAGGCGGCGCGCCTGACCGGTCTTGCCAAGCGCGATCTCTACCAGCGGCTCACCGACATGAAGGGCAGGGATGACGGCTAGCGGCTCCATGCCGGAAGGCAGGCAGCAGAAGCGGCGGCGCGCCGAGCGCCGCGGCCATCTCTCGGAATATTGGGCGGCGCTTTATCTCCTCATGAAGGGATACCGCATCCTCGCGCTGCGCTACCGAACCCGTCTCGGTGAGGTGGATATCGTCGCCCGCAAGAAGGCTTTGGTCGTGTTCGTCGAAGTAAAGGCGCGCGCCCGGGAAGGTGATGCGATCGACGCCGTTGGCTTCGGCACGCAACGGCGCATAAAAGCGGCGAGCGAGATCTGGATTTCCCGGCGCCGCGACGCGCATCTTCTGTCTTTCCGCTATGATATCATTGCGATGCTGCCCCGGCGTCTTCCGCGCCATTTTCCCGATGCTTTTTGACGGGCTTGTGAAGTTTTTGCAAAGCTGTGCATGCGTCACAAATCTGAAACAAAACTGTTAAGAGCCTGTCACGGCAAGGCCTTATTGCGATCCTCGATCCAACCAAGGCGGAGAGGACGCAAACCATGATCAAGAAGATTTCTATGGCCGCGATGGCAGTTGCTATGTCTGCAACGTCCTCGCTCGCAGCAACCAACATCACCTGGTGGCACGGCATGGGCGGCCGCAACGGTGAAGTCATCAACGAAGTATCGCAGAAGTTCAATGCCGCGCAGACGGCTTGTGCCCTGACCCCGATCTCCAAGGGCACCTACGAAGAAGCGCTTGCCAGCGGCATCGCCGCCTTCCGTTCGGGCGAACAGCCGAACATCCTGCAGGTCTTCGACGCCGGCGCCGCGACCATCATCAACGCCAAGGGCGCAACCGTTGCTGCTGAAGACCTGATCAACAACGCGGGTTACAAGTTCGACCGCGAAGCCTTCATCGAAGGCGTCCGTTACTTCTACGCCGACCCGACCGGCAAGTTCATCGGCATGCCGTTCAACTCCTCGGCTCCGATCGCCTACATCAACACGCAGGCCTTCGAGAAGGCTGGCGTCGCCGTGCCGAAGACCTGGGAAGAATTCGAAGCTGCCGCTCCGAAGCTCAAGGAAGCCGGCTACATCGCCATGACCGCTTCGCAGCTGACCTGGCAGTTCACCGAGAACTTCTTCTCGCGCCACAACATCCAGTTCGCCACCAACAACAACGGCTACGACACCGTTGTCGACACCAAGATGAACCTGACCGACAAGAACCTGGTCATGATGTTCGAAAAGCTGAAGTCGTGGTCGGATAACGGCTACTTCAAATATTACGGCGCCGGCTGGAACGACAACCAGAAGCCGTTCGAAGAAGGCAAGGTTGCCATGTGGATCGGTTCTTCCGGTTCGTTCGGCGGCCTGCAGAAGACCGCGACCATGCCGTTCTCGGCTGACTTCCTGCCCTACTGGTCGGGCATCAAGGGTGCCGGCACCAACACCTTCATCGGTGGTGCAGCTCTCTTCGCCATGGCCGGCAAGCCGGAAGCCGAAAACAAGTGCGTCGCCGACTTCTTCCAGTTCCTGACTTCGCCGGAAATCCAGAAGTTCTACCACCAGGCCACCGGCTATGTCGCCATCACCGAGGCTGCCTATGAGCTGGCCAAGAAGGAAGGCTACTACGAGAAGCAGCCGGTCGCCGAAGTCGGCATCAAGCAGCTGATGCTGCCGTCGGGCGAATGGTCCAAGGGCTACCGTCTCGGCTTCTACCCGCAGATCCGCTCCATCATGGAACGCGAATACAACAAGATCTTCGCGGGTGAGACCACCGTTCAGAAGGCCTTCGAAACCATCGAGAAGGAAGGCAACGACCTCCTCGCCCGTTTCGCCAAGACCGCCGGCTGATAACGCCTCCTCTCATGGTCCGTCCGCCTTTGGAAGGCGGGCGGGCCTTTTTGCACCAATAAGAAAAGGGGAGTGTCGTGGCCTATACGACGTCGCAGCCGCAGACCGGCGGCATCCTTTCCCGTCTCGGGTTCGGCGCGCGCGCGCGCAAGCCTGCCGCCCAGGCGGAAGAGATGAAGCGCGTGCAGTTCACGTCGCCGATCCTCCCTTATGTCTTCCTGTTTCCGCAGCTCGCGGTCATTGTCATCTTCTTCTACTGGCCATCGGTCCAGGCCTTGAGCTCGTCCTTCTATATAGAGGACCCGTTCGGCTTCGGCTCAACCTTCGTCGGCATGAGCAACTATACCGACGCGCTGTTCAGTTCCGAATATCAGTCGATCGCCCTGTTCACGGCAGTGTTTACCCTGCTCGTCACGTTCTTTTCGCTGGCGATCGGCATGCTGCTTGCGGTCAAGGCCGACCGGATCATCAAGGGCAGCTCGACCTACAAGACGCTGCTGATTGCAGTCTATGCCATTGCCGCACCGGTCGCCGGCCTGATCGGCATGATGTTCTTCGACCAGCATATCGGCACCTTCGTCAAGATGATGTCCTATGTCGGCTGGAACATGCAGGTGGGCCTGAACTATTACGACACGGCCTTCGCCATGGTCGTCGTCGCGGTCTGGAAGCAGATCCCCTACAACTTCATCTTCCTGCTGTCGGGCCTGCAGAATGTGCCGGTCTCGGTGCGCGAGGCGGCAACGATCGATTGCAGTTCCGGCCTCCGTCGTTTCTGGACCGTCACCTTGCCGCTGCTCGCGCCGACCGCCTTCTTCCTGCTGATCATCAACGTTACCTATGCGCTGTTCGATACGTTCGGCCTGATCGACGTGATGGTGAAGGACAAGCCGGCCAACAACCCGATCACGCTGGTCTACAAGGTCTATAACGACGGCTTCCGCGGCAACGATCTCGGCGGTTCTTCCGCTCAGTCCGTCATCCTGATGATCGTCGTCTTCGTTCTCACCATCTTCCAGTTCCGCTTCATCGAGCGGCGCGTCCATTATAATTGAGAGGAGAGGACCATGTATCGCACCCGGTTTTCCGATCACCTCGTCCTCATCCTCGGCGCGCTGTTTCTCTGCACGCCGGTCGTGGTGGCCTTCATGACCTCCACCCATACGGCCGCCGATATCCATATGAACGGCCTGTCGCTCTCCTGGGGCGGTCATTTCGTCGAGACCTATGAGAAGGTGCTGACCCAGAAGGGCGGCTTTACCGGTGAGATCACCGGCGCCCGCATGGTGATGAATTCGCTGATCCTCGGCATCGGCTTCGCGCTCGGCAAGATCGTGCTGTCGATGATGGCGGCCTATGCCATCGTCTATTTCCGCTTTCCCATGGCGACGCTCTCCTTCTGGGTAATCTTCACCACGCTGCTCCTGCCCCTCGAAGTGCGCATCATGCCCTCCTATCAGGTCATGTCGGATCTCGGCCTCCTGAACAGCTATACGGGCCTGATCGTGCCGCTTCTTGCGTCTGCGACCGGCACCTTCTATTTCCGCCAGTTCTTCAAGTCGGTACCGGAAGAACTGCTGGAAGCGGCCCGCATCGATGGCGCCGGCCCGTTCAAGTTCTTCATCGACATCCTGATCCCGATCTCCCGCACCATGATCGCGGCGATCTTCATCATCATGTTCGTCTACGGCTGGAACCAGTATCTCTGGCCGATGCTGATGACGACCGATGAGCGCTTCTTCACCCTGATGCGCGGCATCAAATCCATCCTGCAGGTCTGGGTCGGCTCGCAGATCCCCGATTACAACGAGGCGTTCGCGCTGGCGGTTCTCGCCATGCTTCCGCCCGTGGCAATCGTGGTGATCTTCCAGAGCTGGTTCATCAAGGGCCTGACCGAAAGCGACAAGTAAGGAACAAGACAATGGCCGCGATCGACATCAGCAGCGTTGGCAAGATCTACAATGGCGGTGTCCGCGCCGTATCCGACATCAATCTCGATATTCGGGACGGAGAGTTCATCGTCCTCGTCGGCCCCTCCGGCTGCGGCAAGTCCACGCTGCTGCGCATGGTGGCCGGCCTTGAGGCGATTTCCGAAGGCAAGGTGAAGATCGGCGACCGCGTGGTCAACGAGGTGGAACCGGCCGATCGCGACATCGCCATGGTCTTCCAGAACTACGCGCTCTACCCGCATATGTCGGTACGGCAGAACCTGGAATACGGGCTGAAGAACCGCAAGACGCCGAAGGCGGAGATCGACGAGCGCGTGGCGGAAGCCGCCCGCATGCTCGAGATCGCCCAGTATCTCGATCGCAAGCCGCGCGCCTTGTCCGGTGGCCAGCGCCAGCGCGTTGCCATGGGCCGCGCCATCGTGCGCAAGCCGGCCGTCTTCCTGTTCGACGAACCGCTGTCCAACCTCGATGCCAAGCTGCGCGTCTCCATGCGCGGCGAGATCAAGCGCCTGCAGCGCCGCCTCGGGACGACCTCGATCTACGTCACCCACGACCAGCTGGAGGCGATGACGCTCGCCGATCGCCTCGTCGTGCTGAACGGCGGGAAAATCGAGCAGGTCGGCGCGCCGCTCGACGTCTACCACACCCCGGCCTCCACCTTCGTCGCAAGCTTTATCGGCTCGCCGGCTATGAACCTCGTCAAGGGTGAGATCCACGGCGACCGCCTGGCGATCGGCCCCGGCCTGCTCAGCCTCGCCGGTTTTGCTCCGGCCTCAGGTGCCGTCACGGTCGGCCTGCGCGCCGAGGACATGCGTCTGGTGCCTGCCGGCGACAACAGCCTGCCGTTCAAGGTGGAATATGCCGAGGAACTCGGCTCCCAGCGGCTCGTCCATGGTCTGATCGGAGATCAGCCGGTCACGGTGGCGGTTTCTTCCGAAGCCGAACTTGCATCGGAACTGCATCTGTCGATCGATCCTTCGCGTCTTCATTTCTTTGATGCCGAGAACGGCAAGCGGCTTGCTGGCAAAGCGCCGGCGGCAACGGCAGCTCCTGTGGCTGGAAAGATACAGCCGGTGGCTTGACTGCCGTTATTGGCCGATCGCTAATATTTTAACGATCGCTTGAATGCTCTGGTGATTTCTTTCTGCTACATCCTGGCGAAACTGGACTGGTTTCTCTTGAGGATAGTATGAGCTGGCACATGATCGTTGCGGCGGCAGCCATGGCAGTGGGATATCGCGCGCGTGCACAGCACGTCATGCCTGCACCTCAGCCTGTGCCCGTATTCGTCGGCGCCTGTCCGGACAGTATCGTGATGGAGCCACTTCCCATCGAACCGAGCTGGATCCTGTCTGGAGATCCCCAGGCGCGCTCGGGCGCCCACTCCAAGGCGGAAGATGGATGTGCCGTGACCGGAGTATGGGATTGCACGGCCGGCAGCTTCCGTTGGTATTTCGGCTGGGACGAAACGGTCGTCATCCTGGAAGGCGAGGTCCATGTGACCGCCGAGGATGGCACCGAGCGCGTGCTGCGAAAGGGCGACATCGGCTATTTCAAGGGCGGCACCTGGGCCACCTGGCATGTCGAAACCTATGTCCGCAAGATCGCCTTCCTGCGCAAGCCTTTCCCGTCACCGATCGTCGCCATGTTCCGCTTCAAGAAAGCGCTTCGGCCCAAACCTGCCCTCGGCCTCGCCGCCTGATCCGGCAGCCGCGTCGATCACGGCTCTGATTGCGCCGTCCGCATTGCTTTCGGCCGGCCCCTATCCTACATCAGGCGGGCATTTTTACCCGGGGGCATAAAACATGGCGCATGTTCGCAAGGTCGCAATTCAGATGGACCATATTTCCGGCATTAACATTGCCGGCGATTCCACCTTCGCAATGACCTTGGAGGCCCAGTCCCGCGGCTACGAGCTCTTCCATTATACGCCCGATCGCCTGAGCATGCGCGACGGCAAGATCTTCGCCGCGGTCGAGCCGCTGCAGGTCCGCGACATCAAGGGCGACCATTTCACGCTCGGGGAAAAGCAGCGTGTCGATCTCTCGCAGATGGATGTCGTGCTGCTGCGCCAGGACCCGCCCTTCGACATGGGCTATATCACCTCGACCCATCTTCTTGAGCGCATCCACCCGAAGACGCTCGTCGTCAACGACCCGGCCTGGGTGCGCAACTCGCCGGAAAAGATCTTCGTCACCGAGTTTGCCGACCTCATGCCGGCCACGCTGATCTCCCGCGACGTCACCGAAATCGCCGCCTTCCGCCAGGAAATGGGCGACATCATCCTGAAGCCGCTCTACGGCAATGGCGGCGCCGGCGTGTTCCACTCCACCCGCGACGACCGCAACTTCACCTCGCTGATCGAGATGTTCAGCCAGATGTATCGCGGTGAGCCCTTTATCGCCCAGGCTTACCTGCCGGCCGTGCGCAAGGGCGACAAGCGCATCCTCCTGGTCAATGGCGAGCCCGTCGGCGCGATCAACCGCGTGCCGGCCGAAACCGACAGCCGCTCCAACATGCATGTCGGCGGCCGTGCCGAACCGACCGAGCTGACGACGCGCGAGAAGGAAATCTGCGCCCGCATCGGGCCTGCGCTGCGCGAGCGCGGCTTCATCTTCGTCGGCATCGACGTCATCGGCGACTACATGACGGAAATCAACGTCACCTCGCCGACCGGCATCCGCGAGGTGCAGAAATTTGGCGGCGCCGATGTCGCGAGCCTCATGTGGGATGCGATCGAAGCGAAGAACTGAGGCATAGAGATTTCGGACATACGGATGGGCGCTTCCAGCGCCCATTTTTTTGTTCCATTTGTTCGATTTTTGTTCTTGTTTAAAATATGGCAATGTGTCAGCTTATGGTTGTGCTGGCGCGAAGGCAGGCCAAGGGGCAAGGCTGCGTTGCGGACATGATGTTTGGGAGCGGCTCGCATGGTTTCACGCGTCAGTACCGTTGCATTCCAGGGTATAGAAGGTGTGTCCGTCGATGTGCAGGTCATGGTCGGGCCGGGCAAGATGGGCATGCATATCGTCGGTCTGCCGGACAAGGCGGTGGCGGAAAGCCGCGAGCGGGTGCAGGCCGCCTTGCATGCCTCGGGGCTCGCCATGCCGCCGAAGAAGGTGACGGTCAATCTGGCCCCCGCTGACCTTCCCAAGGAAGGCTCGCATTTCGACTTGGCGATTGCGCTTGGGCTGATGGCCGCACTCGGTGCGATCCCGGCAGATGCGATCGCGGACTATGTGGTGATCGGTGAACTGAACCTCGATGGCACGCTGGCGGCCGTGGCCGGCGCGCTTCCGGCGGCGATCAGCGCCAATGCGCTCGGCAAGGGGCTCATCTGCCCGGCAGACAGCGGACCGGAAGCGGCCTGGGCGGGACCGGATATCGATCTTCTGGCACCCCGTAGCCTGATCGGGCTCGCCAATCATTTTCGCGGCACGCAGGTCATGTCCCGGCCGCAGCCGGCGATCCGTGCTTTGCCCGCCAATCTGCCGGATCTCGCCGAGATCAAGGGTCAGGAAAGCGCCAAGCGGGCGCTGGAGGTCGCAGCTGCCGGCGGCCATAACCTCCTGATGGTCGGCCCGCCGGGATCCGGCAAGTCCATGCTGGCGGCAAGACTGCCGTCCATCCTCCCGCCGCTTTCGGCTGCCGAACTGCTGGAAGTCTCGATGATCCATTCGATCGCCGGACAATTGTCCGGCGGGAAGCTGTCGGATCGGCGGCCTTATCGCGCGCCGCACCACTCGGCCACCATGGCAGCGCTCGTTGGCGGTGGCCTGCGCGCTCGGCCTGGTGAAGCCTCGCTCTCCCATCACGGCGTGCTGTTTCTCGACGAGTTTCCCGAGTTTTCGCCGCAGGTGCTGGATGCACTGCGCCAGCCGCTGGAGACCGGCGAATGCGTCATCGCGCGCGCCAACCATCGTGTTTCCTATCCGGCCAATATCCAGCTCGTCGCGGCCATGAACCCCTGCCGCTGCGGCATGGCAGGGGAACCGGGGCATTCTTGCGCGAAGGGGCCGCGCTGTGCTGCCGACTATCAGGGTCGCATCTCCGCACCGCTGATGGACCGCATCGATATTCGCATCGACGTGCCGGCGGTATCGGCGAGCGATCTCATCCGCCCCGCACCGGCGGAAAGCAGTGCCGATGTCGCCCGCCGGGTTTTTGCCGCGCGGGAATTGCAGCGGGATCGCTATGAAATGGCTGAGGCGCGTGGCTCGCTCACCAATGCGCGGTGCTCGACGGCGATGATCGAGCGCTTCGCCGAGCCCGACCCATCCGGCCTGCAATTGCTGCGGGATGCGGCGGAAAAACTGAAATTCTCCGCCCGCGGCTATCATCGCGTGCTGAAGGTGGCACGCACACTGGCGGACCTCGACGGCAAGCCGACCGTCGGCCGTCTGCATCTCGCCGAGGCGATCTCCTATCGCATGGCGAGCGAGCGGCTGGCGATTGCCGCTGCGTGAGGGTCTGCTTGGGGAGCCCGGTCGGTATTATCCGCCCGGGCTGAGAGGTCGCCGTAGCGGCCCGCCTTGATTAGCTTATTCGCCCAGACCGTCGAACAGCGCGGTCGAAAGATAACGCTCGGCAAAGGAGGGGATGATCACAACGATGGTCTTGCCGGCATTTTCCGGGCGGCTGCCCACTTCGATCGCTGCGGTGAGAGCGGCGCCTGAGGAAATGCCCACCGGCACGCCTTCGAGCCGGGCGACGAGCCGTGCCATATCCATGGACTGGGGAGCGCTGACGGTGACGATCTCGTCATAGACATGCGTATCGAGGATTTTTGGCGCAAAGCCGGCGCCGATACCCTGGATCTTGTGAGGACCCGGCTCACCACCGGAAAGGACCGGGGATTCTTCCGGCTCGACGGCGATCACCTTGAGGCCGGGCTTGCGGGCCTTCAGCACCTGGCCCGCGCCGGTTATCGTGCCGCCGGTACCGATGCCGGCAACGAGGATGTCGATCGCCCCATCCGTATCGTTCCAGATCTCTTCCGCCGTCGTCTTGCGGTGGATTTCCGGGTTGGCCGGGTTTTCGAACTGCTGCGGAATGATGGCGTCAGGCAGCGAAGCGGCCAATTCCTCGGCCTTGGCGATCGCGCCCTTCATCCCTTTCGGGCCTTCGGTCAGTACCAGTTCGGCTCCGAGCAGGGCCAGCATCTTGCGGCGCTCGACCGACATCGTCTCGGGCATGGTCAGGATCAGCTTGTAGCCCTTGGCGGCGGCGGCAAAGGCAAGTGCGATCCCGGTATTGCCGGATGTCGGCTCGACCAGTGTCGACTTGCCGGGCGTGATCTTGCCCTGTGCCTCGAGGCTCTCGATCATGGCAACGCCGATACGGTCCTTCACCGAGGCGATCGGGTTGAAGAACTCGAGCTTGGCCAGGAGATTGGCCTTTATACCCTTTTCCTTCGCCAGCTTGTCGAGCCGCACGATCGGTGTATCGCCGATCGTCTCCGTGATCGACGCATAGACCTTGCCGCGTCCGGGTTTCTTCGTGTCCGTCATGACCGTCTCCCTTGGGAATGCCTTTGTTCTTGTCGGGAGAATAGGGCTGCGCTCACCCGATGACCAGAGCGTCATCTTTGCGCGGGCACCCGGGATTTGGCGAAAACGGTTGCAAAGGAAACTGCCCGGCCTGGTCGCGGCGGTTCAGCCAGCCCAAGCCGTTTTCGGCAGCGGGAAAGCAGGATGGAGGACGGCGTCAGACGCCGGTGGAACCGAAGCCGCCGGCGCCGCGCGTAGTCTCGGTGGTCTCGGTGATTTCGGCAATCCGCACCTGCGTCACCGGTGCTACCACCATCTGGGCGATGCGCATGCCGCGGGTAATGACAAAATCCTCTTCGCCGAGATTGACGAGCAGCACCTTCACTTCGCCGCGATAGTCGCTGTCGATCGTGCCGGGCGTGTTGAGGCAGGTAATACCGTGCTTGAAGGCAAGGCCGGAGCGCGGACGGATCTGTGCTTCGAAGCCAACTGGGATCTCGAAGATAAAGCCGGTCGGTACCAGCGCCCGCTTGCCTGGCGCGATCGTCAACGGCTCGCCCTCGGTGACCGCGGCCCTGATATCCATTCCCGCCGCCCCCGCCGTCTCATAGGCAGGCAGATCGAGGTCACGGCCATTGGCCAGGCGGACGAGATTGAGCATGGGGGCGGTGGTCGGATGTGCGTTCATGGGCGCATTAGCCCGTCCGGGCAGCTCAGGGTCAAACACGAATTGAAAGTTATCCACTAAGTCGTTAGATACGCGGCAACTCGAAGGATTGTTGCTGACATGGCCGAAACACTGGCAGAGGCGGTTTCCCGCCGCCGCACATTTGCGATCATCGCCCACCCCGATGCAGGTAAGACGACGCTCACCGAAAAGCTGCTGCTGTTCGGCGGTGCCATTCAGCTTGCCGGCGAGGTCAAGGCCAAGAAGGATCGCATCCAGACCCGCTCTGACTGGATGAAGATCGAGCGTGAGCGCGGTATCTCCGTCGTCACCTCGGTCATGACCTTCGAATATGAAGGCAATGTCTTCAATATTCTCGATACGCCCGGCCACGAGGACTTCGCGGACGATACCTACCGCACGCTGACGGCGGTGGATGCGGCCGTCATGGTCATCGATGCCGCCAAGGGCATCGAGCCGCGGACGCTGAAACTGTTCGAAGTCTGCCGCATGCGCGACATCCCGATCATCACCTTCGTCAACAAGATGGACCGCGAAAGCCGAGATATCTTCGAGGTTCTTGACGAGGTCGAGGAGAAGCTGGCGCTCGATACCGCTCCGGTCACTTGGCCGATCGGCCGATCCAAGAGCTTCTGCGGCTCTTATAATCTGGCCGAAAACACGGTGCGTGGTTCGGATACGGAAGTGGTGCCGACCAAGGTCAATGGTCCGCAGGCCGTCGCTGATCGCCTGCCCGAAAACGAGCGCAGCGCCTTCGTCGACGAACTGGAGCTCGCAATCGAAGCCTGCCGTCCGTTCGATCGTCAGGCGTTTCTCGAGGGTCATATGACGCCGGTCTTCTTCGGCTCGGCCCTGCGCAATTTCGGCGTTCGTGATCTCATCAACGCGCTCGGCGATTTCGCGCCGCCGCCGCGCGACCAGGTTGCCGATATAAGAACCGTGCATGCCGCAGAGGACAAGATGACGGCCTTCGTCTTCAAGATCCAGGCGAACATGGACCCGAACCACCGCGACCGCATCGCCTTCGCCCGCATCTGCTCCGGCAAGCTGGAGCGCGGCATGAAGGCGCGCCTGGCGCGCACCGGCAAGCAGCTCGGCCTCACCGCGCCGCAATTCTTCTTCGCCTCGCAGCGCCAGTTGGCTGACACTGCCTTTGCCGGTGATGTCGTCGGCATCCCGAACCATGGCACGCTTCGCATCGGTGACACCTTGACCGAAGGCGAGGCGCTGGTCTTCCAGGGCGTGCCGAACTTCTCGCCGGAAATCCTGCGCCGTGTCCGTCTCGGCGACGCGATGAAGGCGAAGAAGCTCAAGGAAGCCCTGCAGCAGATGGCGGAAGAGGGCGTCGTCCAGCTCTTCCAGCCGGAAGACGGCTCGCCCGCCATCGTCGGCGTTGTCGGCGCGCTGCAGCTCGACGTGCTGAAGGAACGCCTGTCGGCCGAATACTCGCTGCCGGTCACGTTCGAAATGTCGCGCTTCTCGGTCTGCCGCTGGGTGTCGTCGGACAACAAGGCGGATCTGGAAAAGTTCGTCACCGTCAAGCGCGGCGATATCGCCCGCGATCTCGACGGCGATCCGGTCTTCCTGGCGCAGGATGCCTTCTCGCTGCGTTACGAAGCGGAACGCTATCCGTCGATCAAGATGGCGGCCATCAAGGAATATCACGTCGCGAAAGCGGCGTGACTGACCAGCGGATCTGGATTGTCGGCTCGATTTGAATAATCAGGTCGGGCAAACTTGCTTCGTCGTCAAACGAGGCCTGGAGCCAACTTGTCTTTTGTTCAGAGACGAGACGAAGGGCTGACAATCGGTCCATGTCGATCGTGAAGAGCTGCTCATCGCCGTGACTGAGTGTCAGGGCGATGTATCGCCATAACGTGCTGAAAGTCAGAAGGAGTTCGCACCTGCTCACCTGTGGGCAGCGGAAGACATAGGTGAAAGCCCCGAAGAACTCGTCGACTTCGGGCTGAATACCAAATTTGGCAAGCATCTCAGTTTCACTCGGAAAACTCGACCGGGGCATCTCGCTGGGTGGTGAACTCATCATCTATTCTTTCAATCGAATTTCAGCTCCGCTCGACCGCTAGTCAGGTCGGTGACCAGTTGCGACACCGCGCCGACCTCTGCCTCCGGTATGCGGAGCGTCAGGTCGGCGCCGGTCGCGGTGAACTGTTCCTCGGCGATCGTCAGGTCGTTCACGGACAGAAGCCTGGCCTTCACCCGCGCAAGATCGGAAAATTCCACGCTCACCATGCCCTCGATGGTCGGCTTCAGCTCCACCATCGGCGCGGCCTTAAGGCAGGCCGCCGCCGTGCCGCCATAGGCGCGCACCAGCCCGCCGCTGCCCAGCAATATGCCGCCGAACCAGCGGGTAACGATCACCACGACATGGTCGAGCGATTGTCCGTCGATCGCGGCAAGGATCGGCTTGCCCGCCGTGCCGCTCGGTTCACCGTCATCGGAAAAGCGATAGGCCGCGCCGATCCGCCATGCCCAGCAATTGTGATTGGCGCCGTCATCGCCATGGGCAGCGATCGCAGCCTTCGCCTCCTCCTCGGTCTCGATGGGAAGCGCGATCGCCAGGAAACGGCTCTTCTTGACGATCTGCTCGAATGTGGCGGCTTGCGTAAGCTGGAACATGGCCGAGCCTTATCGCCCGCAGGGCAGGGCAGCGAGGGAAGCGGCCTCAGCCGAAGCTGACGGCGGTCGTGTTCGATCCACACACCAGCACACAAACCCGCTCGCCGGGCTTCGGAACATATTTGCCTGACAGAAGCGCGGCGAAGGCGGCGGCTCCGCCCGGCTCGGCCACCAGCCGCGCGCCGGACCACAATGCTTTCTGCGCGTTGAGAATGTCTGCGTCGGTCACGAGAACCGGCGGTTCGACGAATTCCTGCGCCACCGGAAACATCAGCTGCCCCACCTGTTTGGGCGCCAGGGAATCCGCAGCGATACCGCCTGCCGGCGCGTCCACCGGGTGGCCTGCCTTGAATGCTTCATAAAGCGTCGGCGCACCGTCTGATTCCACCGCGACGATCTTCACGCGCCCGCGCAGCCAGGATGCGATGCCGCCGATCAGGCCGCCGCCGCCGACGGCGACGAGAAGCGTGGTCATATGCGGCAGGTCTTCCTCGATCTCCTTGCCCAGCGTGCCCTGGCCGGCCAGCGTCTCCGGCTGGTCGAAGGCATGGATGGCGAGCGCTCCGGTCTTTTCGACATAGGCTTCGCTTGCGGCGAGAGCATCCGCATAGCGGTCGCCTCCGACCACGAGTTCGGCGCCATAGGAGCGGATCAGGTCGATCTTGGCCTTGGACGCGACGCTCGGCACGAAGATATGCGCCGGCACGCCCAGCTTGTGCGCCGCATAGGCAACGGCCGCGCCATGATTGCCGCCGGAGGCCGCGACCACGCCGGTCTCCGGCACATCGCGTGTCAGAAGATTGGTGAAGGCGCCCCGCACCTTGAACGAGCCGGAATGCTGCAGCAGTTCCAGCTTCAGGTCGACCGGCATGGGCTGGCCGCCAAAGGCCTGCATGTCGACCCGCATCACCGGCGTGTGGCGTATATGCGGACGGATGACCGCCTCCGCATGGGCGATGTGCTCTGCAGTGACGGGGGCGGTGATCAGCATGGCGGCTCCTCAAATCATGTGCCCAATGGGTACCGGTTGATCGACGTGATGGAAAGATCGCGATCGCAAGATCCTTCTGCGCGGCGATCACGAGAAACGGAGAATTGCGCCGAGGCGACATATTCCATCGGATATCTCGTCATGCCATAGTGCGCTTCAATTCCTCTGGAGGCTCCTCATGCTGAAGCTGATCAGCGCCGTCGCGATCGCCTTCCTGTCCTTCTGCTCCGCCACCGTCTTTGCCCGGCCATTCACCGATGCCGGCGGCCGGGTGGTGGAAGTTCCCGATAACGTAACCCGCGTGCTGACCGCCGGCCCGCCGGCCTCGGTGCTGGTCTATGTGCTGGCGCCGGACAAGCTGACCGGCTGGGTGCGTGAGCCGAGTGCGGCTGAGAAGGAATTTCTGGCGCCCTCCGTTCGCGACCTTCCGACCTTCGGCCGGCTGACGGGGCAGGGCGGCACGGCCAATATGGAGGCGGTGATCGCTGCGAAGCCTGATCTCATCATCGATGTAGGCAGCGTCAACCCGACCTATATTTCGCTGGCAGACAAGGTGCAGCAGCAGACCGGCATTCCCTATGTACTCATCGACGGCAGTTTCGAAAACTCGGCCGAGACGCTGCGCCAGGTGGGAGATCTGTTGGGCGTGAAGCCGCGCGCCGAAGAACTGGCCGCCTATGCCGAAACGACGCTGAAGGAATTGAGTGACGGCCTCGCCAAGGTGCCTGCGGCCGAACGCCCGAAGGTCTATTACGGCCGTGGCCCGGAAGGACTGGAGACGGGGCTTTCCGGCTCCATCAACCTGGAAATCCTCGAAGCCGCCGGCGCCACCAATGTCGCGGCTTCGGCCGGTAAGGGAGGGCTGACCAACGTGTCGCTGGAACAAGTGCTCGGCTGGAGCCCTGAGGTCATTCTGGCGGCCAGCCCGAAATTCGCGTCCAGCGTCAAGAGTGATCCATCCTGGGCCGGCGTCACCGCGGTAAAGGACGGCAGGGTATTTGCCGCCCCGTCACTGCCCTTCGGCTGGTTCGATGCCCCTCCCGGCATCAACCGGCTGATCGGCATCCGCTGGCTGGAGGCGCTGCTGTATCCAAAAGCCTTCGAGGGCGATCTCAAGGCCGATGTCAAAACATTTTTCAAGCTCTTCTATCAGGTTGATGTGACCGACGCCCAGCTTGACACGCTTCTGAAGGGCGCCACAGCTAATCCCGGATGACACCTGAAGCGGATATTTCGCGTGCAAACCGCAAGCTGATCGTCCTTGGCGTGGCAGGCCTGTTGCTGCTGACGCTGGGGTCGATGGCGATCGGCAAATACTGGGTGCCGCCGGGCACCATCCTGCGGGCACTGGCTGCAGGCCTCACGGGCGGCGAGGCAAATGTCGATCCGATCCAGCAGACGGTGATCTGGAACGTCCGGCTGCCGCGCGTCATGGCCGGCCTGTTGATCGGTGCGGCACTGGCTGCGGCCGGCGCCACCTATCAGGGGCTGTTCCGCAATCCGCTCGTCTCGCCGGATATTCTCGGCGTCTCCGCCGGCGCCAGCCTCGGCGCGGTTCTGGCCATCTTTTTACGCATGCCGGTGCCGGTAATCCAGGCGATGAGTTTTTGCGGTGGGCTTCTGGCCGTCGGCGCGGTCTATGCGGTGGGTGCGGCAGTGCGCGGGCGTGATCCCGTGCTGACGCTCGTACTCGCCGGCGTGGCGATCGGGGCTGTCGTCGGTGCCGGCATTTCGCTGATCAAGATTCTCGCCGATCCCTATGACCAGCTCCCGGCCATCACCTATTGGCTGCTCGGCAGCCTGACCGCGGTGAACCGTGCCGATGTCGCCTCCATCCTGCCCGCCATGCTGCTCGGCCTCCTGCCGCTCGTGCTGCTGCGCTGGCGCATGAATGTGATGACGTTGGGGGACGAGGAGGCGCAGACGCTGGGTGTCGACACGCGCGTGACACGGCTGGCGCTGATCGTCGGCGCGACGCTGATCACCGCCGCCTCGGTCTCGATTGCCGGCATCGTCGGCTGGGTGGGCCTCGTCATCCCGCATATCGCCCGGCTTCTGGTCGGGCCGGATTTCCGTCGCCTGCTGCCGGCCTCCATCATGCTCGGCGGCGGTTACATGCTGATCGTCGATACGCTTGCCCGTAGCGTGGCGCTTACGGAAATCCCGCTCGGCATCCTCACCGCCGTCGTCGGTGCCCCATTCTTTCTCTGGCTTCTTGCCTCCGGAAAGCGGGACTGGTCCTGATGCTGGAACTGCGAGACCTCTCCTTCGGCTATGGCGCCCGCACGATCGGCAGCAGCGTCTCGCTGACGCTCGGCCCCGGCGAAATTTTGGCGCTGCTGGGGCCGAACGGTGCGGGCAAGACGACGCTGTTCAAGACCATGCTCGGCCTGCTGCCGCCGCAGGCAGGCGATGTGCTGTTCGATGGTGCCTCTCTGGCGACGCTCAGCCGTGCGGAGCGGGCGAAACGCATCGCCTATGTGCCGCAGGCCCATGCCGCTCTGTTTCCCTTTAAGGTGCGGGACGTTGTGCTGATGGGTCGGGCGGCGCAGGTGGCGCCGTTTTCCGCCCCGGGCAGGCGCGACCGCGAGGTCGCAGCGGGGGCACTCGACCGGCTGGGCATGTCCCATCTGGGGGAACGGCCCTACACTGAAATCTCCGGCGGCGAGCGGCAGATGACGCTGATTGCCCGCGCGCTGGCGCAGGAGCCGAAGATTCTGGTGATGGACGAACCGACCGCCAGCCTCGACTATGGCAACCAGATGCGGGTGCTCTCCCATGTCCGAAGGCTGGCGGCGGAAGGCATGGCGATCGTGCTCTCCACCCACAATCCCGACCACGTCTTCATGGTGGCCGACCGGGTGGCGCTGCTGCACGAGGGCAGGCTTGCGGGATTGGGACAACCGGCCGAGGTGCTGACTCCTGCGACGGTCAAACGGCTTTATGATATCGATGTGGTGATGGGCGTGCTGCCGGGCGGTAGCTTCCAGGTCTCGTCGCCGCGCCTCAACACGGGAGAATGACGATGGTGCGCGAAAACGAAGTCCGCGAGAACGAGGTGCAGGTCTCGGCGCCCGCACCGACCGATGCCGGCCTGACCTTCATCGGCCGCATCTGCACCCCTTGGACCTCGCGCATGGAAACGCCGCGTCAGGGCCGCCACGACGGACCGATCTGCCGCATCGAGATCTATGAGCCCTGGGTGCCGGCGCTGAAGGGCGTGGAAACATTCGAGCGGCTGGAAATCCTCTACTGGCTGCATCAGTCTCGCCGCGATCTCGTGCTGCAGAGCCCGGCCAGCAATGGCAAGGTGCATGGCACGTTTTCGCTACGCTCGCCAGTCAGGCCCAACCCGATCGGCACGTCGATCGTGAAACTCGAAGGCGTCGAGGGCAATATGCTTCTGGTGCGTGGACTTGATTGCCTCGACGGGACGCCGCTTCTCGACCTGAAGCCGGACCGCACCCTGTTCAAGCCCATCGCGCCGCCGCAGCCGGGGGATTTCCAGACGGATGAGATCGCGCCGACCGCGCATCATTGCCAGAAGGCGTGAGCGCGACGCCAAGGGTCTGACCAGGGGCGATTTACAACCTCCCGTCCCTTGAGTGTGCTGGATAATTTGGCTCCCATCGATAGCGCGACACCGTCGTCCCGCCTCTCGGCCCCACATCGTCAGGGCCAATATTTTATCGATCAGGAGCCATCACATGATTGAAGCCATTTTTGCCTTCCGCGCCAAGCCGGGCAAGGAAGATCAGCTGCGCGAGGCGACGCTCGCGATTGTCGAGCCGACGCGCAGCGAAGAAGGCTGCATCCAGTTCGTCGTGCTGGAAGATACCGATGCGCCGGGCACGTTTTTCATCCGCGAGACCTGGCGGGACCAGGCGGCGCTCGATGCGCATTTCGCCCAGCCATACCTGCAGGAGCTGGTCGAGATCCATAAGCAGATCCTCGCCGAGCCGCTCAAGCAGCACACGCTGAAGGTTTATGCGTAAATACGGAAAATCTGCCGGGGATCGAAGAGAGCGGACATCTCCGCTCCCCTCGCTGCATCCTAGTCGATGGCAACCATCACGTCGGATGCCTTGATGACGGCATAGGCTTCGCCTCCAACGGCGAGGCCGAGCTCGTCCACGGCCTCGTTGGTGATAGAGGACGTAACGATCAGGCCGTTGCCGAGGTCGATGCGAACATGAGCCGTGGTGGCGCCCTTCTTGACCTCGACGACCTTGCCTTTGAAGCGATTGCGTGCGCTGATCTTCATCACTGTTCTCCTGTTAGGGAAATGCTGTTCGGGGCGCCAGCCAATCCCGGCCGCGCTCGTTCGTCAAGAGATCTGGCGCTCAATCCGAAGTGAGGTCGGTAAGGAAATCATCGCACCAGCGGTTGATGTCGTATTCCAGCAGATGCTCCATCATCTTCTCCCAGCGCTGCTTGCGCTCGTCGAGCGACATGGTCAGCCCGCGTGCGATGGCATGCGCCGTTCCCTCGATGTCGTAAGGGTTGACCAGCAGTGCGCCCGAAAGCTCCCGGGCAGCCCCTGCAAAGCGGGAGAGAACCAGCACGCCGGGATCCTCCGGATCCTGCGCCGCCACATATTCCTTGGCCACGAGGTTCATGCCGTCGCGCAGCGGCGTCACCAGGCCGATCTTAGCCAGCCTGTAGAGACCGGCCAGCAGCGGCCGCGCGACGGAGCGGTTGACATAGCGAATCGGTGTCCAGTCGACCTGCCCGAGCGCGCCGTTGACGCGGCCCGCCTGCTCGGCGACCGTGCGCTGCATCTGTTCGTATTCCGGCACTTCCGAGCGTGATTTCGGAGTGATCTGCAGGTAGGTCACCTTGTTCTGGTAGGCCGGGTTCAGCCTGACGAACTGTTCGAACGCGTCGATGCGCTGGGTGATGCCCTTGGAATAGTCCAGCCGGTCGACGCCGATGATGAGGTCGCGGCCCTCGATGCTTTCCCGCGCCTTCTTGACCATCGGATTGCGCGCCGCCTTCACCGCATATTGGGAGAAGGCTTTGGTCTCGATCGAGATCGAATAGGCGCCGCCCTTAAAGGTGCGGCCGTAAGTCGAGAACTTCTTGCCGCCTTCCAGCCGCTCGCCGATCCCTTCGCGCACCAGCCCGCCGCCAAAATTGTCGAGATCGAAGTCCGTCTGGAAGCCGACGAGATCGTATTGCGACAGACCGCGCATGATCTGTTCATGCACCGGCATGGCAAACAGCACGTCAGCCGGCGGCCAGGGAATGTGCAGGAAGAAGCCGATCTTATTCTTGAAGCCCATCTGCCGCAGTTCGGCGGCGAGCGGGATCAGATGGTAGTCATGCACCCAGATGATGTCGTCTTCTTTCAGAAGCGGCGCCAGCTTGTGGGCGAAGAAGCGGTTGACGCGGAAATAGCCGGCCATTTCCTTGCGACCGTATTCGGCAAGGTCCAGCCGGTAATGGCAGATCGGCCACAGGACCCGGTTGGCGAAGCCGTGGTAATACTCCTCCACATCGCTGTCGGTCAGGTCGGTCAAAGCGTAAGTGATATTGCCGTGTTCGCGAATGTCGAGCTTATCAGGGTCGCGTTTGCCGCTCATATTACCGGACCAGCCCATCCAGATCCCGCCGCGCTCTTCAAGCGCTGCCTGCAACGCGACGGCAAGCCCGCCGGCTGGAGCATCGCCCGCCTTCTTCGGGACGGTGACACGGTTCGAAACGACCACGAGGCGGCTCAAGGCAAATTCCTTTCAGGTATGAATAAATGCGGTCATGCCCGCTACCGGGCCCATTGTCGGGCCCACTATCGGGAAAGACCGGCCAGAATATCGCGCAGCTCGGCGCTGGAAGAGAGCAGCATCGTCGCCTCCGTCGGACGGCCATCCGGGAGGCTGGCCTCGCCGATACGCACCGACCGGCCGCCGAGCGCATTGGCAGCCTTGAACATCGCCTCGTCCGTCAGGTCGTCGCCGATCGCGATCGGCAGGCGGCCGGCAAAAGGCTTTTCACTCAAGAATGCCTTGAGCGCCTCGCCCTTGCTGGCGCGGGCGGGGCGAAGCTCGATCACCATCTTGCCGCGCTGGAGCTTGAATTCGTTGCCGGCCTCTATCGCCGCTTTTTCCATAAGACGTTCAAGGTCGGCCTGCCGCTCCGGCGCCTGGCGATAATGGGCGCCGACAGCCGCGCCCTTGTCCTCGATCAGCACACCGTCCCATCCGGCCGTCTCGGCAGCCAGGCGCGACTTGAGCGCTTCGAATTCAGGCGTGACCGTTACGCGGTCGATCGTACCATCCGGCTTGCGCCGTTCTGCGCCGTGAAGACCGGCGATCGGAAACTCGAACGGTTTGAATAGCTTGTCGGCATAGGGCAGGGCACGTCCCGTCACCAGCGCAATCGCACCGCCGAGCTTTTTCGACACGGCGTCGAGATTGGCCGGCAGCTCCGGCGGCACGACGATGCCGTCAGGCGTGGCGGCCAGTTCGATCAGCGTTCCGTCTATATCGAGAAAGAGAGCCCAGCGATCGAGATCCCTGAGAAGGCCCGAAAGCGCTGCTTCGGACGAGGCGAGGCCTGCCGAAGTCGGCCCTGGCCTGGACTGTGCTTGTTGCGACATAAGTGGGTATCTAGTCTGCGACGAGCCATCGACAACCCTTCATGCCACGGAATGGCCGTATATCGGCCCGTTTGTACGGTTCCGTTCCGACATGGCGCAGCCGTTGCGGATGCGCCACAGTTTGATATCCGTCGTCGAGCGTGAGGTCTTTGCCGCCGCAATTCCGTCACGAATACGATTAGCTTAATCATTCGTTAGCCAAATAAATCCACCCTTCCTTAACAGCTGGCGGTCGTGGCCCCGGCGTCGTTCGGAGAGACAGGACCTATGTGCCGTTGGGCAGCCTATCGCGGTGAGCCGCTTTATCTGGAAGAGCTTGTCTCGTCTCCCGCCCATTCGCTCATCGAGCAATCCCACTGCGCCACCCGCGCTAAGACGGCGACCAACGGCGACGGCTTTGGCATCGCCTGGTATGGCGACCGGCCCGAGCCCGGCCGCTACCGTGATATTCTCCCCGCCTGGTCCGATTGCAACCTGAGAAGCATTGCCCGGCAGATCCGCTCGCCGCTGTTTCTCGCCCATGTCCGCGCCGCCACCACGGGCGCCACGCGCCGCGACAATTGCCATCCCTTTGTCCACGGCCACTGGTCCTTCATGCACAACGGCCAGATTGCCAATTTCGAGCGTATCCGCCGGCCTCTCGAAAGTCTCCTGTCGGACGATCTCTTCGGTTCGCGCACCGGCACGACGGATAGCGAGCTGATTTTCCTGCTCGCCCTGCAGTTCGGCCTCGATGCCGATCCGCTCGGCGCGATGGAGCAGGCGATTGCCTCGGTCGAGGCGCTGTCGATGGAAAAATCGGGTGAGGCGCTGGTCCGTTTCACCGCCTGTTTCTCGAACGGCAAGCAGCTTTATGCCGTGCGCTACGCGACCGACCACAAGCCACCGACGCTCTATGCAGCGCCAATGGGCGGTTCAGCGGGCGCCAAGAGCGGCTATTGTCTGGTCTCCGAGCCGCTGAACGACGAGGCCGATACCTGGGTGGAAATCCCGGATGGCAGTGCTGTCCGCGTCTGCCCCGACGGCATGCATGCCTCGCTGTTCCAGCCGAAGCTAATGGCTGAAGCAGCCTGAGAAGGCTTATGTGACGGGAAGCGTGATCCCCAGTTCCTGCCGAAGCTTTTTCGTCAGGCCCGCTGCCACCAGTTCGTAGGAACGGGTCAGGTAGTGCGCGACCTCGTCCTGTGACAGCGGTGAGCTTGCATGAATCTCCACCCATTTACGCTTCGCGAAATAAGGCGCTTGATCGACGCCGTCGAGCGCAGTCAGGATCTCGAAACTTTCTTCCGTGCATTTGGCGACGACGCGCGCATCATCGCCTTCGCCAAGCAGGGTGAAAACCTTGTCGCCGACCTTTGCTACATGCGAGTCCCATTGATCGATGAAGCTTGTCCCGGCAGGGTCTTCACGAAGGCATCGAAGCCTTTTCTGGTGAACAGGCTCATCGCCACACCTTCTCCGTCAGTTCGAAAGCTTTGCCGCGATCAGCGCCGCCAGCCGCTCAGCCACCTCGTCCTTGGAAAGATCCGGCCATTCGTCGATGCCGCCCGCCGAAATTATCCTCACCCGGTTGCGGTCGCCGCCCATGATGCCGGTCTGCGGCGAGACGTCATTGGCGACGATCATGTCGGCACCCTTGCGCTCCAGCTTGGCCCGGCCGTTCATCTCGACATTCTCCGTCTCGGCGGCAAAACCGACCACCAGCTTCGGACGTTTCTCGTGGTGTCCCACGGTTTTCAGGATGTCTGGATTTTCGGTGAGTTGCAGCGGGGCAGGGGCCTCGCCCGGTTGTTTCTTGATCTTCTGCCCGGCCTCGCTCGCGACCCGCCAGTCCGCCACCGCCGCGACCATCACGGCGATATCGGCCGGCAGGCGGGAAGCGACGGCATCCAGCATCTCGCTTGCTGTTTCCACATGCACGACCGTGACGCCGGCGGGATCAGGGATCGTTACCGGGCCGGAGACCAGCGTCACTTCCGCACCGAGCTTCGCCAGCGCGGCGGCAATCGCATGTCCCTGCTTGCCCGAGGAGCGGTTGGCGATGTAGCGCACCGGGTCGATCGGCTCATGGGTCGGGCCGGATGTCACGATCGCCGTGCGGCCCCTGAGCGGCTTCGGCGCGTCGTCCAGCAGATTGATCACCGCATCGACGATCTGTAGCGGCTCGGCCATGCGGCCGACACCCGCTTCCCTGCTTTCTGCCATCTCGCCGGCCATCGGGCCGATGAAGCCTATGCCGTCGCCCCTCAGTGTCCCGGCATTGCGCTTTGTCGGCGCGGCCTCCCACATTCTCGGGTTCATCGCAGGCGCGATCAGGACCGGGCGGTCGGTGGCCAGAAGCACGGCGCTGGCCAGATCGTCGGCCAGTCCATGGGCCATCTTCGCCATCAGGTCCGCCGTCGCCGGTGCCACCACCACGAGGTCGCAGTCGCGCGCCAGCCTGATATGGCCGACATCCTGCTCGTCCTCGCGCGAAAACAGGTCGGTATAGACATGGCCGCCGGACAGCGCCCCGACGGCAAGCGGCGTCACGAATTCCTGCGCGCCCTTCGTCATCACCGGTCGCACCTCGGCGCCGCGCTCGCGCAGCCGGCGGATCAGGTCGAGGCTTTTATAGGCCGCGATGCCACCGGAGATGATCAGAAGAATGCGTTTGCCGTTCAGTTCCATGTACATTGCTCACTTGCGAAACTGGCCGGAAGCTAAGGTTTCACCCTTCAACTTGCAATCGCCTTTCCACCCGAGTGGTGAACGAGGAGGACGCTTGCACGGCTCTCGGCGCTGAGCTAGCATTTGTCCATGGCCGGATGCGGCCAGCCGCCCGCGGTGCGCAAGCGCCATGGTGAACGCATCCACCCGACCTTCATCGCAAGCCATCCGGCCAATGATGACGAACGGATCAGCAATGCGGGCCCTGATCTTCAAGTTCGTCCATTGAAAGGATGACGTCATGCGCGATTTCCGCGATGCGAAACTGATGGCCAGGAGCCTGCGCGAGGCGCTGGCCGAACAGGCGATCGAGATTCCCCACAGCAAGGCCCTGGAAATGATCGCCGCCCAGTTCGGCTACGACGACTGGAACGTGCTTGCCGCCAGGATCGAGGCTGCGGTTCCTGCCGAACGCAAGGACCCGGTCTCCATCCAGCCCGCCATTCCGATCTTCCGCATCTTCGATGTGGCGAAAGCGATGGAATTCTACCGGGATTTCCTTGGTTTCACGGTGGATTGGGAACACCGCTTCGGCCCCAACGCTCCCCTTTATTGCCAGGTGTCGCGCAGCGGCATGCTGCTGCATCTCTCCGAACATGCCGGCGATGCCTCGCCCGGTGCCCGCGCCTTCGTGCCGATCACGGGTGCCGCGGCCTTCCAGAAAGAGCTGATCGGCAAGAACTATCCGTATATGCGGCCGGGTCTCGAACAGATGCCATGGGGCCTTGAAGTGACGGTCACCGATCCGTTCAGCAACCGCATCGCCTTCTGCGAGCGTGAAATCAAGGGCTGAGCAGATCCGTTAAAGGCCTGAAGCGGTCTTGCTTCGGCAACGCCGCAGAACCGTCTGTCACGCCAGCGCCACCATGTTGAGCGCGACCGGGGACCGCTGGCTCTTGAGCATGGCGATCCCCAGCCGGGCGATCAGCGGCGGTCCGTCGATCGGGCGAAAAACGATGCCTTCGATCGCGATCTTGGCAATCGAGGCCGGCACGATCGACACGCCAAAGCCGGCGGCGACAAGGTTGACGACGGAGGGGATCTGCGGCGCTTCCTGGGCAACGGTGAGCTCGAACCCCGCCTCCCGGCAGGCCCTGGCGATATCGTCATAGAGGCTGAGCCCGACGAAGCGCGGAAACAGCACGAAAGGTTCGTCGGCGAGTGCCGCAAGCCGGATGCTGCCTGAGGCGGCAAGCGGATGGTTGGCGGGCAGCGCCACCAGCATCGGCTCGTCCTCCATGCGTTTCAGCCGCATTTCCTGCGGATCCTCCAGCCCGGGCCGGATGAAGGCGGCATCGATCTCGCCCCGCGCCAGTTTTTCGACCAGCAGCTTGCTGTTCATCTCGAAAAGCGAGAGCAACACGCCCGGCCATTCGGCCCGGAACCTTCGGATCGTACCCGTCACCGCTGGGTTGAACGCAGCAGACGCCGTAAAGCCGAGCGCCAGCCGGCCCGTCTCGCCGCGCGCGGCGCGCTGGGCGGCGAGCTTGGCGTTTTCCGCTGCGGCAAGCGCGATCCGTGCATCGATCAGGAAGGCCTGGCCCGCCTCCGTCAGCTCCGCGCCATGGGGCACGCGATGGAACAGCTGCGCGCCCACCTCAGCCTCGAGATCGCGGATTTGCTGGCTGAGCGGCGGCTGGCCGATGCCAAGTTTTTCCGCCGCGCGGGTGAAATTATGGGCCTCGGCGACGGCGAGGAAATAGCGGATATGCCTGAGTTCCATCGGTATCTGTAAAACCTATCAGGAAAGCCTGTTCCATATATTGGACTGATATGCGCCGATTGACTACCTTTCTCACGTCGAAAGGTTTTCATGACATGCCCTCCACCGCCTCGCTGAAGGTCGCCACCGCGTCCTCGAACTCCTCCATCCATCTCGAGCAGCCGCAACCGGAGGAGAGGCAGTTCCTGGTCAAGGGCACGCCGGCCTACAAGCGTGCAAGCCTGGCCTTCTTCATGTCGGGCTTTTCCACCTTCGCGCTTCTTTATTGCGTCCAGCCGCTGATGCCGATCTTCGCGCAGGAGTTTTCGGTCAGCCCCGCCGCAAGCTCGCTCTCGCTGTCCCTGTCCACCGGCTTTCTCGCGGTCGCCATCTTCTGCGCCGCCGCCGTCTCGGAGCGTTTCGGCCGCAAGAGCCTGATGTTCGTGTCGCTGCTCGGTGCCTCGCTCTGCACCATCGCCTGCGCCGTCGAGCCGGGCTGGAATGCGCTTTTGGCCATCCGGGCGCTGGAAGGCCTGTTGCTCGGCGGCGTGCCGGCCGTCGCCATGGCCTATCTGTCGGAAGAGATCGATCCCAAGGGGCTCGGCGCCTCGATGGGCCTCTATATCGCCGGCAATGCCTTCGGCGGCATGTCGGGCCGGGTCATCGTCGGCATTCTGGCGGAATATTTCTCCTGGCGCGGAGCCATGGCCGGCATGGGCCTGATGGGCATTGCGGCCGCGATTGCCTTCCTCATCCTCTTGCCGCCGTCGAGGAATTTCACGCCGCGCCGATCGAATGCCCGCTACCACGTTTCGGCCTGGAGCGGGCACCTGACGCATCCGGCGCTCGCCCTTCTGTTCGCCATCGGCTTCCTGCTGATGGGCTCCTTCGTCACCATCTACAACTATATCGGCTTCCGGCTGCTCGACGACCCCTATCACCTGAACCAGACGCAGCTCGGCCTGATCTTCACCGTATATCTCGTCGGCGTCGCGGCCTCATGGATCGCGGGGCAGGCAGGCGATCGCTTCGGCCATTTCCTCGTGATGCCGGCCGGCGTGCTGATGGCTCTGCTCGGCGTCGCCGCTACGATCTTCGCGCCGCTGCCGGTCATCATATTCGGCATCGTGCTGATCACGGCAGGCTTCTTCATCGCCCATTCGGTGGCGAGCGCCCTGGTCGGGCGCTTGGCCCGAGGCACCAAAGGCCACGCATCCTCGCTCTATCTGCTGGGCTATTACCTGGGATCGAGCGTTGCCGGCTCCCTCGGCGGTCATTTCTGGAGCGCAGACGGCTGGTGGGCGGTCGCTGCCTTCACCGGAGGCATGCTGCTTATGGCGCTGCTCGCCGCGCTCGGCTCCCGCAGGCTGGCGCGGATCTGACGGTCAGCTCCCGGCCTTCTGCGGTGCCGGCGAGATAGGCTTTGTGACGAGCTTGAAATCCGTCATTTCCTTATCCGTCAGATAGTAGAGCCGGTCGGGCGGCGTCTCCAGCGCATGCAGCCAGAGGCCGGAACCAATGCCCATTTCCTCCAGATGCCGGGCGACCCGAGCGGTCGTCGACTGGGCGCTCGACATCGCCTGCTCGGCGGACGGACGCTCCCGGCTGCCGTTGAACACCTGATGCACCCCGATGACCGCATCCTTTTCCGCCATGCGCTCGGCTCCGCCGGCAAACACGATCGGGCAGGACGAGGCGCAGAGCGCCCGTGCGTTGACCCTGGTCTGCAGCTTCTTCTCGCGGATCAGCTTCGACATGGCGATCGCATCGTCGACCGAACCGCCCGGCGAGTTGAGGTCGATACGCTTCACATATTCCCCGCGCGCCTCGATCTCCTGGGCGAAACGACCTGCAGCGCCCGGATCGATCGTCCCTTCGGCCATCAGCACGCCGCCGGGCTTCAATTCGAATTTGATCGGCTGGCGCAGCACTTCGCTCGGGCTTGCGGGCTCCACCGGAGGTGCTGCGGGCCGCCCGTCGGTCAGGGCAGGCGGCAAAACCGGCTGGTCGTCATGCATCGGGTCGAAGCCCGGCAATTCGGCATTCGCAGTGCTGATCTCCCGCACGTCGACGACGAGAAACGCCGCCGATGCCGCGATCAACAGATAGAAGACGCAACGCATCAGGACGCCGTCGTCGATCCGGCGGATGGCCTCACCGATCTTCATTCTGCCGGTCTCTGCGCGAACGGGCGTCAAGACTGGTGATGTTGGTCAGCTCGTCATCGCCCTTGGCGTTCTCGCCCGTTGTGTCTTCGGCCTTGGCGGCATCGGGCTTGGTGTCGTCAGGCTCTCCATCACGCGAGCCGTCCTTCTTCCTGTCCGCAACTGCGGCTTCCAGGTCGACACCCTTGGCGGCAAGCGCCCGCTGCACCTCCAGCGCCCGCAGAAGCTCGCCGGCGGTGATCCGCTCGGCATAGGGCAGTTTTTCCTCCTGCCGGCGGATCGAGGCATGGGCAACGGCCAGGATGAACACCATCACGCCCGGCAGAAGGTCGATCGAGATCGCGCCCGCCCAGGCCGGAATGAAATCCTGCGCATAAGTCAGCACGGCTTCGGCCGAAGACAGCGGCACGAAGCGCCGTTCCTCGACGGGTGCGCGGCCAAGGATGTTGTCTGCGGCCTTGGCGAGTGCTTTCGACTGCGCGGCGACCGAAGCCCTGACCGTTGCCATCACCTGATCTTGGCGGTTGATCAGGTTGGCATCCGTCCCGTCGGCCACCGGCGCAATGAAGCCGAGCGACAGGTCGTCCGCCGCACGGCGGATCGACGGCGCGATCGAGGTCTGGGTCAGCGAGCTGATGACGCCTGTCAGCGCCACGGCTTCCGTCGAGAACTGGTCGGCGCGCGGCTCGATCCGGCCGGGCGCGGAGACGAGCGAGCGCATCGTCTCAAGTCGCTTTTGGCCCTGTTCAAAAAGCTCTGTCACCTGCTCGCGCGAGCCGTTGATGCCGGCTTCGAGCGAGCGCATCTGGCCCGCCATCTGCGAGAGAAGCTGCACGACGCTGCCCGATCCGGTCGTGCCGGTCAGCGAGCCTGATTGCCGCTCCACTGCAGCAAGCTGCGTGAAGCGTTCGGCGGCGCGCTGGATGTCCGGCAGCAGGCTCTGGGCGGCGAGCGCATTCTGGTGGGCACGGTCAAGATCGGCGGAATAACCTTCGATTGTCTCGGACAGATGCTGTTCGACGGCGGCCGAACCGGCGAGCGCTGCCGCATTCAGCCAGCTCGACATGGCAAGGATCATCGCCGCCCCGCAGGCCATCACGAACAGCATCGCCGTCTTGCCGGTGCGGCTGGTGATATGCGGGTAGAAGCGCGCCATGTAGGACCAGAAGGCATAGATGCCGACCGAGACCGAGACGGAATAGATGATGGCGGCGAAGAACACGCCGGTCGGCGATCCGTCGAGGATCGAGCGGACCCCGAGATAGGTATAGACACCCGATGCCAGCGCCAGCACGGCGAGCGCGAAACGGGTCATGGTTTCGACGGCGACAATGCCGTCCTTCAGCCGTTGGGTGGGGCCGAGCGCCATGGGCAATCTCCGAATAGGCCTGTAAAAGGAAAGTATTCCTTTAAGAAGGTATGAAGAAGCTGGCGGAATCAAGGCCCGGTTGCGTTGCCGCCGTGGCGAAAGCGCCGGAAAACCGGCGGTTTCGATCAAAACCGGGTTATGTCTCGACGCCCTGCATGCCGTAGCCGCCGAGCGCGAAGAAGTCGTCGATCGCATGGATCGGCGAAATCGCGATCAGTCGCTCGAGGAATTCGTCAGAGGCGAGTTCTTCCTCGATCGCCTCGACTTCGGCCGAAAGCGCCCGGTCCAGCGTGTAGAAGGCCGCATGCTTGCGCACCACCTCATAGATCAGACCGACGGCGCCGGCAGGCTCATCGCCATGGATGTCCATGGCCTGCGCGGCAAGCAGCGCCTCCAGGCCTGCGAGGCGGCGGATCGCCCGGACCTGACGCTCGAAGCGCTCGATGACAAGGGGAAGGAAGGCCGCCTCGTCCTCCATGCCGCCTGCGACGACGAGCGATTGCGCCGACACCGGATTGCTCATCGACAGCACCCGGGAAAAGATCTCGCCGGCAAGCTTGATGATCGGGCCGAAGCCGGTCGCGATCGCGCCATGGGGCACGAGATTGACCGGCAGATCGCGTCGCTGGCCGTTGCCGAGCAGGACGCAACGGTTGAACGAATTGCGCGCCGCATGGGCCATGCATAACACGGCCGATTCCATCAGCACGGTGACGTCGAGCGGCAGTGATCCGCCGGAAGTCAGCACGCGGCCTTCCGCGATCACCGGATTGTCGTCCGAGCGCCCGGTCGCGGCGAGGATCTTGTGGCCGGAGGTCAGCACGCTTTCGAAAACCGAACCGAACACCTGCGGGATCATGCGAAGGCTGAGCGGGTCCTGCACATGGGTGCCGCTCGGCCAGTCCCAGCCGCCCGACGCATTGAGAAGCCAGGAACCGATCATCGCTTCGCGCGGCGTGCCCACATGGGTGACCGCAAGCCACGGATCGCGGGACGCGCCCATCGCGCCCGCCGCAGAAAGCCCGGTGGCAAGAAGGACGCGGATTGCCCCTGCCGCTGCGCGCATCGTACGCGCTGCTGCGGCAAAACTGACGGAATTGACGCTGAGGGAGGCGAGGCTGTCGCGCGGCGCCATCTTCTGCGGCGAAATCCCGGCGGCCGCAAAGGCTTCCGCTGCAGGCATCCGCCTGCCTTGATAGACCGCCTCTCCGACGCCGGTGAGAACCGCGCCGATCTGGCCCATCAGCCCGATATCGGCGCAGCCGATCGAGCCGGTGCGGCGCACGATCGGGATCACGTCCGCCGCCAGAAGCTCCAGATAGCTGTCGACGAGCTCCGTCGTACAACCGACATAGCCGGTGAGAGCCGTATTCACCCGCAACGCGATCGCATTGCGCACCACCGAGGTGGGGAAAGGGTCGCCGGTGCCGAAATGGTGGGCGCGCACGAGGCCGAGATTGAACTGGTCGAGTTCCTCCGGCGACCAGGCGATATCCTTCATCGCGCCGACGCCGGTGGTCGCGCCATAGACGGGCATGCCGTCGGCTATCGCCTGCTCCAGCACTGCCCGTGCCGCGCGCACCCGCGCCATGCCTTCGGGCTGCGCGGTCACCGCCGCCCGGCCTTCGCCGATGACGAGAAGCTCTGCGAAGCCAAGCGGTTGGCCATTCAATTCGATATGGATTTTTGGATCGGATATGTGTGTTCCCATGCGGCCCACACTATTGCAGGCGCATGGTTTCACAATCCCTGAAATGCGTCATACATGTCGCGAGAACACGATCAGAGTGTCAGCGCGATATAGACGAGGGCGATCGCAATGACCCAGAGCGCCACACGGCCGCTGCGGCTGTGACGCGCCTCCGACTTGCCAATCGCTTCGGCCGTGTCGGTGTCGAAACGCAGACCGTTTTCGCTCATATGGACGAGCTCGCGATGCAGCGTCTCGGTCTTGGCCGCGATCTCGGGCAGGGCTTCTGCCAGCTTCACCGCCGCCTTCGCGCCGTCCTTCAGGTCTGAGAGAACGCGCTTGGGGCCGAGATTGTCGCGGATCCAGTCGCCGACAACGGGCTCGGAGGCCTTCCACATGTTGAAACGCGGATTGAGCATGCGCGACACGCCCTCGACCACGACCATGGTCTTCTGCAGCAGGATCAGCTGTGGCTGTGTCTGCATCTCGAAAAGGTCGGTGACCTCGAAGAGCAGAGCAAGCAGGCGCGCCATCGAGATCGTCTCTGCCGGCTGGCCGTGGATCGGCTCGCCGATCGCGCGGATCGCCTGGGCGAATGCCGCGACGTCATGGTGGCCGGGCACGTAACCCGCCTCGAAATGCACTTCCGCGACGCGCATGTAGTCGCGGGTGATGAAGCCGAACAGGATCTCGGCGAGGAAGCGTCGCTCCTTCTTTCCGAGGCGCCCGGTAATGCCCATGTCGACGGCTATGATCGTGCCGCCGGCATCGACGAACAGGTTGCCCGGGTGCATGTCGGCATGGAAGAAGCCGTCACGCAGCGTGTGGCGCAGGAACGACTGGATCAGCACTTCGGCGAGCTTTTCCAGATTGTGCCCGGCGGCACGCAGGGCCTCGATGTCGTTCATCTTGACGCCGTCGATCCACTCCATGGTGATGACGTCGCGGCCGGTGCGCTCCCAGTCCACGTTCGGAACACGGAAGCCCGGGTCGTTCTTGGTGTTTTCGGAAATCTCGGAAAGGGCGGCGGCCTCGAGCCGCAGGTCCATTTCCATCTTGGTCGTCTGTTCGAGCGTCCGCGTCACCTCGACCGGGCGCAGGCGGCGGCTGGAGGGCAGGAGGCGTTCCTGCATGCGGGCGACCACATACATGCCCTCGATGTCATGGGCGAAACGCTGGCGCACGCCCGGACGCACGACCTTCACGGCAACCTGCTTGCCGTTGACGATGGCCGGATGCACCTGGGCGATAGAGGCCGCGGCGATCGGCTCTCCAAAGGAGGTGTAAAGATCTTCGATCGGCCGCCCAAGCGACGATTGCACCGCAGCCTTGGCGGCAGCCGTCGGGAAGAAAGCCATCCGATCCTGCAGCATGGCGAGATCGACGGCCCAATCGACGCCGACGACATCCGGCCTGGTGGCGAGGAACTGGCCGATCTTCACATAGGAGGGGCCGAGCCGGTCGACGGCGCGGGTCAGGCGTTCGCTGCGCGCCTGCTTCTTGGCGCGAAACCGGGTGAGCGGTTCGAGCAGCGATTTGACGAAGCCGACGGCCGGCGGCATGTCCTCGGTCGGCAGCGCCGACACCACGCCTTCGCGAACGAGGACCCAGCCGACACGGGCGAGCCGGAAATAAGCGCCGATCGTGCTCATGCGGTCAGAGTTTCCAGCCGGAATGCAGGGCGGCGATGCCGCCGGTATAATTGGTATAGGTCACCCGGGAGAAACCGGCGGTGCGGATCATCGCGGCGAAATTCTCCTGGTTGGGGAATTTGCGGATCGATTCCACCAGATACTGATAGGGCTCGGCGTCGCCGGTGATCATCTTGCCGAACTGCGGAATGGCCTTGAACGACCATTCTTCATAGACGCGCTCAAGAAGCGGCATCTCGACCTCGGAAAATTCCAAGACCAGCAGGCGGCCGCCGCGCTTCAGCACGCGATAGGCTTCAGACAGCGCCACATCGATGCGCGGCACGTTGCGGATGCCGAAGGCGACCGTATAGGCGTCGAAGGAATTATCCTCGAAGGGCAGCGATTCCGCGTTAGCCTCGACGAAATCGAGATTGCCGGAAAGGCTCTTCTTTTCCGCACGCTCGGCGCCGACGGCCAGCATCGAGCCGTTGATGTCGAGCACGGTCGTATGCGCCTTGCGACCGGAGGCCTCGACGATGCGGAATGCGATGTCGCCGGTACCGCCGGCCACGTCGAGCGTCCTGTAGCCTTCATCCTTGCGCGGGTTGAGCGCCGAGATCATCGCGTCCTTCCAGACCCGGTGCATGCCGGCCGACATCACGTCGTTCATGATGTCGTAGCGCTTGGCCACCTTGTGGAAGACGTCGTTGACCAGGCCCTGCTTTTCGCCATCCGCGACCTGGCGAAAACCATAGGAGGTTTCCATTCCGCCATCGGCTCCGGTTCGGGCTTCGGTCATCGATTGCTCCTTAACGCTCTCCAAGGCTCCGGACATAGCGAAATCCGTGCCGGATCGCTATGTGGTGGATGGCCCCGATTGTGATGCCCTTCGGGTGATGGTCCGAGGGTGATATTTGTCCGACCGCTCTATAGAACACCGGCGGCGTTGTTGAAAACAGGAAGTTAGGTATCCATGCCCGAATTGCCAGAGGTGGAAACGGTAAGACGCGGGCTTGCCCCGATCATGGAAGGCGCCCGGCTCGAAAGGCTCCATCTCAACCGCCCGGACCTGCGCTTTCCTTTCCCGCAAGACTTCGCGGACCGTGTTGCCGGCCGGCGCATCGTGTCGCTCGGCCGGCGGGCGAAATATCTGCTGATCGACCTGGAAGACGACCTGACCATCATCAGCCATCTCGGCATGTCCGGTTCCTTCCGTATCGAGGAAGAGCTGCAGGGGGATTTCCATCATCCGCGCTCGAAGGATGAAAAGCACGACCATGTTGTCTTTCATCTCACTGCCGAGGCCGGGCCGCGCAAGGTGATCTACAATGACCCGCGCCGTTTCGGCTTCATGCATCTGTGGAAGCGCAGCGAGCTCGATCTCTATCCGGCCTTTGCCGAGCTTGGCCCGGAGCCGACAGGCAACGCGCTCGACGCCGATTATCTGGCCGGGCGCTTCGCGGGCAAGAACCAGCCGCTCAAGGGCACGCTGCTCGACCAGACGATGATTGCCGGGCTTGGCAATATCTACGTCTGCGAGGCGCTCTGGCGTTCGCATCTTTCCCCGACGCGCAAGTCCAGCACTCTGGTCACGCCGACGGGCCGGCCGAAAAAGGAACTGCTGCTTCTGACCGAGGCGATCCGCGCCGTCATTGCCGATGCGATCGCGGCCGGCGGCTCTTCGTTGCGCGACCATATCCAGACCGACGGCTCGCTCGGTTATTTCCAGCATTCCTTTTCCGTCTATGACCGGGAGGGCGGGGCTTGCCGCACGCCGGGATGCGGCGGTACGGTTTCGCGCATAACCCAGTCCGGCAGGTCGACCTTCTATTGCTCTACCTGCCAGAAATAGTGGCCGTACCCGTCCGGCGATATTACTAAGAGGAGGAACACCGGTGAGCTTTGAGACCATCCTGACCGAGACCCGCGGCGCCGTCGCCGTCGTCACGCTGAACCGCCCCCAGGCGTTAAATGCGCTGAACTCCACCGTCATGGCCGAGCTGACGGCCGCACTGGCTGCCTATGACAAGGACGAGACGATCGCCGCCGTCGTGCTCACCGGTTCCGAAAAGGCTTTCGCTGCCGGCGCCGACATCAAGGAAATGCAGTCGATCACCTTTGTCGATGCCTATGTCGGCGACTTCATTTCGGGCTGGGATGCTGTTGCGGCCTTCCGCAAGCCGCTGATCGCCGCCGTTTCCGGCTTCGCACTCGGCGGCGGCTGCGAGCTTGCCATGATGTGCGACTTCATCATCGCGTCCGACACTGCGAAATTCGGCCAGCCCGAGATCACGCTCGGCGTCATCCCGGGCCTCGGCGGCTCGCAGCGGCTGACGCGAGCCGTCGGCAAGGCAAAGGCGATGGATCTCGTGCTCACCGGCCGGATGATGGATGTGACGGAGGCGGAGCGCGCGGGACTCGTATCGCGTGTGGTCGCGCCCGCAAAGCTGATGGACGAGGCGGTCACGGCTGCAGAGAAGATTGCCGCCTTCCCGCGGGCTGCGGTGCTGATGGCAAAGGAGACAGTCAACCGCTCTTTCGAGACGACTCTGGCCGAGGGCCTGCGCTTCGAGCGGCGCCTGTTCCACTCGCTTTTCGCCACCGCCGACCAGAAGGAAGGCATGGCCGCCTTTGTGGAGAAGCGCAAACCGAGCTTTTCCAACCGCTAAAGCCCAAAAAGCGCGTTGACTGGTGCGGGTATTCCGGTTATATGCCCGGCCACAGTTGGGAAAGCCTCTTCACGGCTTCCTCTATTGCTCCCGAATTGCTGGATGATGGGTCGCAGGACCGGCGGCAACGGTGGAGTGTTGGTTCGAATTCGTAGAGAGGCATAAATGGCCAATACAACTTCGGCGAAAAAGGCGACCCGCAAGATCGCTCGCCGTACCGCAGTCAACAAGGCTCGCCGTTCGCGCGTCCGTGGCTTCATCCGCAAGGTTGAAGAAGCGATCGCAACGGGCGATCTGACGGTTGCTGCAGCAGCACTGAAGGCCGCGCAGCCGGAGATCGCTCGCGCTGCTACCAAGGGCGTCCTCCACAGCAACACGGCGTCCCGCAAGGTGTCCCGCCTGGCTGCTCGTGTGAAGGCCCTGTCGGCCTAATCCGGCTAACAAAATTTTGATCTGCAAAAAGCCTGGTCTCGCGACCGGGCTTTTCGTGATTCTGCCTTGTTTATCGATCGTTGCCCGGCTTATTAACATTTTGATGTCGAGTGCGTGACATGAAATATTCAACTTAATCAGTCGCTTATGAGCGTATTTTGAATCTTTGCCCGATTTTCGGCGAGCGTCCGGTAGCCGGATTCGAGTCAAGCGATTTTTTATTTTTCCTGTGAATCATGCCCGCCAGAGATGGCCAAAATTGAATCCCATTGATTCAACTACGATTCTTTATGACAGCTCCCGGCGCATTCAAATTGCGCCGCAAGAGTCAACGGCCGTGCCTTAAGTTTGGGTAAAAAACGCTGTTGATCTTGCCAGGTGATCCTGCCTAAATGGCCTCCAGCAAGGGGCGCGGGGATAACTTCAAGAAGCTTCCGAAGAACGCTTTTCCAAAAAGCGTGACAGGTGCTTTATGCCTCTTGCGGCGGGATTTTAACTCTCGTTTTCCATAAACTAAGGGTTGTACGCCGAAAAATTCTGTTTTTCGGATGCAGCCGATTTGTGCCCAGTGATCCGGAAACGGCGATCGAGGGGAATTTGGAAAAGCGGCGGCTCATGTCGAGGATGAGACGCCAATCTTGTAGGGCGACCCGAGCCTGCCGATCGTTCACGAGGCGATCCGGCAGTCCATTCATTCTGGCGGATGAGGTGGACACGGGGAAGATACTAGGGCGCTTGTCGGTAGAGGACGGCAGGCGGGACTTTGAACAACGTATTGTCTGGCGGAACGACTTCGCCGGGCTTTTTCAGAAGGCGGCAAATTAATGCAGATGAATACCGTATCGGCGCGTGCAGCTGGCAATGGTGACCATGCGCGACAGGGATTCGATTCAGTTTGCTCCCAAGCGGCAGGGGATACAGCAGAAATGAAGCATGATGCTCTTTTCGAGCGGTTCAGTGCGCGATTGAAGGCACAGGTTGGTCAGGATGTTTATGCAAGCTGGTTTGCGCGACTGAAGCTCCATTCGGTTTCCAAGAGCGTTGTCAGGCTCACGGTCCCGACCACCTTCCTCAAGTCCTGGATCAACAACCGTTATCTCGACCTGATCACGTCGATCCTGCAGGCTGAAGACAAGGAAATCCTCAAGGTAGAGATCCTGGTACGCAGCGCGAGCCGCAACGTTCGCCCGGCCGGCCTCGTCGAGGAGCGTCCGGCGCAGGTGGAGGCAAGCGTCGCCGCGAACCTCAACCGCAGCCAGCCCGCCCGCGAGATCGGCAAGATTGCCGCGTTTCCGGCACCTGCCGCTCCCGCCGCGCGCAGTTCGCAGTCCGGCCCGCTGTTCGGCTCGCCGCTCGACAGTCGCTACACATTCGACACCTTCATCGAAGGCGCGTCCAACCGCGTGGCGCTGGCTGCTGCAAAGACGATTGCTGAAGCCGGTGCCGGTGCCGTGCGCTTCAACCCGCTCTTCATTCATTCCAATGTCGGCCTCGGCAAGACGCATCTTCTGCAGGCGATTGCCAACGCTGCCGTCGGCAGCAGCCGTTCGCCGCGCGTCGTCTACCTGACGGCCGAATATTTCATGTGGCGTTTCGCCACCGCGATCCGCGACAATGACGCGCTGACGCTAAAGGACTCGTTGCGCAACATCGATCTCCTGATCATCGACGACATGCAGTTCCTGCAGGGCAAGATGATCCAGAACGAATTCTGCCATCTGCTCAACACGCTGCTCGACAGCGCCAAGCAGGTTGTCGTGGCCGCCGACCGTGCGCCGTGGGAGCTGGAATCGCTCGATCCGCGCGTCCGTTCGCGCCTTCAGGGCGGTGTGGCGATCGAACTGGAATCTCCGGAATACGAAATGCGTCTCGAAATGCTCAAGGGCCGGCTTCGCGCCGCCAAGCAGGACGATCCGTCGCTCGACATCCCGGCCGAAATCCTTTCTCACGTTGCCCGTAACGTGGCGAGCAGCGGCCGTGAGCTGGAAGGTGCCTTCAACCAGCTCCTGTTCCGTCGCTCCTTCGAGCCGTCGCTCTCCATCGACCGTGTCGATGAGCTGCTGGCGCATCTCGTTGGTGCCGGTGAGGCACGTCGCGTCCGCATCGAGGACATCCAGCGCATCGTCGCCCGCCATTACAACGTCTCGCGCCAGGAACTGGTATCGAACCGCCGCACGCGGGTGATCGTCAAGCCGCGCCAGATCGCCATGTATCTGGCCAAGACCATGACGCCGCGCTCCTTCCCGGAAATCGGCCGTCGTTTCGGCGGCCGCGACCACACCACGGTCCTTCATGCCGTGCGCAAGATCGAGGAACTGATCGGCGACGACACCAAGCTCGGCCACGAAGTCGAGCTCCTGAAGCGCCTGATCAACGAAAACAACGCCTGATCATCGGGCTCCGACGATCGGAGCCTGCTTGTCCGGTCCAACTTCATTTGTGGATCGCCTTGCTTGACGCATGGCGATCCACAAATGCGTTACGGGGATCAGTATCACCGCATTGGCGAAAAAGAGCAGCAGGAAGAGTGCTTGTCCTTCGCCCGGCATGATGGCCGCCAGGCTGCCGTTAAAGATCAGAAGAGCCAGCGCCAATGTCAGGCCGATGCGGAAATCCTCGACATGATTAAGAAGCGCGCGAGCCGATCCGAAAACATAGGCTCTTGAAAGCCTGATGAAGCGTGAGATGGCGCAGAGCGCGCTGACGCAGATCAGCGTTCCTGCGGATCCGAGAACCACCAGATCCACTGTCCCTGATGCGTCTCCGTATCTGCCGGCCATGTATCCCGGCAGCATGTCGAGACCGATGAGCGTTGCACCGCCGCAATAGAGTGTTCCCACGATTGCGAGCAAGCCAATTGGCGTCAGCGTCGGAACTGCAAGAACAGCGATCTCCGCCAAATACGCTACTCGCCACAGCCGGCCATTCCGCAATACGCTGCTCATCGGCCTTCTCCCGCTGCCTGTGCCGCCATGGCGTTGCCTGCTTCCATTCTCATTCTCTCCGTTGCAAGCCGCCGCCAGTTACGTGCGGCATAGACATGCGCCTGGCGGAGCGCCGCCCAGAGCGCGATCTGTTTCAACCCCGAGAACCATCCGGCCGCCTTAAATTCGGTCTGCCTTTCCACCCGGGTTCTGCCGCCGTCGAGCGGCGTCAGCGAGAACTCGTCCTCCAGATGTCCCACCCAGTCGCGGCACCAGACGGTGCTGCGGATCATCCGGTAGCGCAGCTTCCGGTTCTCCTCGAAGGTGAGGATGCGCTGGTCGATCGTGCCGAGATCGGTGGTGCATTGGCGCGTATTGCCGACCTTGCCTTCCCCCTCCAGAACCTTGCAGCTCATCGGCTTCGGAATGCCGAAGCGGAACAGGATCGGCCGGGTTGCATCCATCTTCGACTGCAGGAAGTTCGGCCAGATATGCTGTGCCTCGCAATCGAACACCCATTCGGAGCGGATCTGCATCGTCTCTCCTTCGTTATACAATTAGGTAATCGTCTAAATGTTGCTGTGTCAACAATTAATTGATTACCTAAATGACTTCTGTTAGGGTCAGGCCATGTCGATACAGATCATCTTCGAGGCTCTTGCCTCCCCGGTGCGCCGGAAAATCCTCGCCTATGTCGCCCATCACGAGATGAATGCCGGCGATATTGCGGCGCGTTTCGACATGTCGAAGCCGTCGATTTCCCAGCATTTGCAGCTTCTGGAACATGCCGGCCTCATCGCCAGCGAAAAGCGCGGCAAATTCGTCTACTACCGCCAGGTGCCGGACACGCTTGCGACGTCCCTGACAGGCTTCGTGCAGGATGTCTGTCCGATCGGTGGCCCGATCAGGCGCGAGAGCGCCGAACTCGCAAGGCAATCGAAAGCGGCGAAGGGCGAGCCTGCGGAGTAGAGGCCGAAGCTGGATATGGGGAGTGCCGCCGCATTCCGGAGCGATAGGCTCTGTGTCGGCGGTGCGGAAACCGTCCCGGTCCATCGTCCTCCATTACGCTTTCCCCTTGACCGTGCCCCGGGCGTGGCGCATGCCTGGCGCAGTTTCTTGCCGGAATGATCAGCGATGTTTCTTCTCTCTGTCGCCACCATCTGGGCGGTGGCCTGCGTCACGCCGGGTCCCAACACCCTTCTCGTCATTCGCTATTGCCTGACGGCGCCGCGCCGCGTTGCGATCGTCGCCGCGATGGGCACGATCACGGGAACGCTCTGCTGGGGCGTCGCCGGCTGGCTCGGGATCAATGTCCTGTTCCAGGCTGCCCCCTTTGCCTATGTCGCGCTGAAGATTGCCGGCGGGCTTTATCTCGTGTGGCTCGGCATCCGGGTCTTCCTGGATGTCCGCAAGGCGCGCCGGACACCGGACCTCGCTCCGGCAAAGGTCGATGTCCCGCTGGGAACGGCCTATCGCATGGGGCTCGCCACCAATCTCGCCAATCCGAAGTCGGCGCTTTTCGTCGCCTCGCTGTTTGCCGTCACCATGCCGGCCGGTACGCCGTTTCTCTATGGCGCGGCCGCGATCGGCGTGATGGTAGTCGTATCGACGATCTACTACACCTGCCTCGTCTCGCTGATCACCCATCCGCGCGTTGCGGCGGGCTATCTGAAGGCTAAGCAGAAGATCGATCTCGGCGTCGCGACTGTCTTTGTCGGTTTCGGCACCAAACTTCTCCTGTCGCAGAAATAGGCCGGCGGGGATGGAGGGCGATAAAGATCAGACCTTCCGCTTTTACGCCGACAATGCCGAAACCTATGCGAATTTCTGGCTGACGCCGAGCACAAGGCGGCTGGGAGATTTTCTCGCCATGCTGCCGGAAAACGCCGAAATCCTGGAGCTCGGCTGCGGCAACGGGCGCGACAGCGGCCTCATGCTCGAGCGGGGTTACAAGGTGACGCCGACCGACGGAACGCCGGAACTGGCGGCCGTTGCCGCAAGGCGGCTCGGCGTCAACGTCCCGGTGCTGCTGTTCGAGGATATCGATGCCATCGAGGCTTTCGACGGCATATGGGCCCATGCCTGCCTTCTGCATGTCCAGCGGGCAGCGCTTCCTGATATTCTGGCGCGCATTCACCGGGCCCTGCGGCCTGGTGGCGTCTTTTATGCGAGCTACAAATCCGGCGGAGAGGAGGGGCGCGACAGTTTTGGGCGCTATTACAACTACCCATCCGAGCTGTGGCTCTCCGCGACCTACGAAAACCTGCCTTGGGCCTCGATCCGAATGCAAGGCGGCAAAGGATACGGCTATGACGACCAGCCCAACGACTGGCTGCATGTCACGGCGATGAAACCCTGATCAGCAGGCCAGATCGGCAACCACCGCGTCGAGGATCAGCATTCCCTTCGGCGTGCAGCGCAGGCGCGAATTGCCGAGCCGCTCGATAAACCCGTGTTCCAGTAAAGTCTGCTCGCGCGCCGGGTCGGGGTCGCGGCCGGACAGTTCCTGCCAGCGGGCAAGGTCGACGCCTTCGGTGAGGCGAAGACCCATCAGCAGCAACTCGTCTGCCTGTTCCTCGTAGCCCAGCATTTCCTGGTCAATCATGCCGTGCCCTTGGGCCTCGACCTGTTCGAGCCAGGTCTCCGGTCGCCGCTCGGTCGAGGTGGCGATCTTGTTGCGTCCGCGGGAAAGCCGTCCATGGGCGCCGGGACCGATGCCGGCATAATCGCCGTAGCGCCAGTAGGTCAGGTTGTGACGGCTCTCGGCGCCCGGCCGCGCGTGGTTGGAAACCTCGTAGGCGGGCATCCCGTGGGCGGCGGTGATCTCCTGCGTCGCCTCGTAGAGCGAGGCCGACTGGTCGTCATCGGGCACGATCAGCTTGCCGGCCTTGTGCAGGCCGTAGAAGGGCGTGCCTTCCTCGATCGTCAACTGGTAGAGCGACAGGTGGTCGACCGCATAGGAGATCGCCTGCTTCAATTCAGCTTCCCAGGCCTCGACCGTCTGTTTCGGCCGGGCGTAGATGAGGTCGAAGGACATGCGCGGAAAGATCTCGCGCGCCAGCTTGATCGCCTTCAGCGCGTCCGCGACATCGTGAAGGCGGCCGAGAAATTTCAGGTCGGCATCGTTCAGCGCCTGCACGCCCATCGACACGCGGTTGATCCCGGCGGCGCGATAGCCGCGAAAACGCTCGGCCTCGACGCTGGAGGGGTTGGCCTCCATGGTGATCTCGATGCCGTCGGGCACATGCCAGGCCTTGGCGATCCCGTTGAGGATCGCCTCGACAGTCGCCGGGTCCATCAGCGACGGCGTGCCGCCACCGAGAAAGATGCTCGTCACCGTCTTCGGGCCGCTCATCTTCCGCATCGTCTCCATCTCTTTCAGGAACGAGGCGGTGAAGCGGGCCTGGTCCACCGGCTGGTGGCGGACATGGCTGTTGAAGTCGCAATAGGGACACTTGGCCGCACAGAAGGGCCAGTGCACATAGACCCCGAAACCAGGTTCACCGGTATCGGGAAGCAGCGTATCGCGCGAAAGATTGACGACGGCGTTCAATGAAGATCAGGCCTCGAGGCAGGTTTCGACGAACAGCTTGAAGGCGCGCGCGCGATGCGACAAAGCCTGCGCATCGCCCGGCTTCCATCCGTGCTTCTCCTCGCCGGACATTTCGCCGAAGGTCACGTCGTAGCCCTGTGGCTGGAAGATCGGATCGTAGCCGAAGCCGGCGGTGCCGCGCGGCGGCCAAGCGACAATGCCTTCCACCTCGCCGCGGAACATTTCGGTATGGCCATCCGGCCAGGCGAGGCACAGCACGCTGACGAAACGGCAGGTGCGCTTGTCGGGCGTCGCAGCACCTTTGTCCTGCAGGGCGTGTTCCACCTTCTGCATCGCCATCTGGAAATCGCGGGAACCGTCCTCGCGCTCGGCCCAGTTGGCGGTATAGACGCCCGGCGCCCCGTCCAGCGCATCGATGACTATGCCGCTGTCGTCGGAAAGGGCGGGCAGGCCGGATGCCTTGGCGGAGGCGAGCGCCTTGATCGCCGCATTTTCCTCGAACGTCGTGCCCGTCTCGTCCGGCTCCTCGAACTTCAGCTCGGCCGCCGACTTGGCGGAAAAGCCGAACGGGCCGATCAGTTCGGCGATCTCGCGGATCTTGCCGGCATTGTGGCTGGCGACGACGATCGTCTTGGTGTCGAGCTTGCGCATGAAATTCCTATTCGATGTTCCAGAGCTTCGGCTCGGCGCATTCCAGGCTGTTGCCGGCCGGGTCGCGGAAATAGATCGAGCGGGCGCCGTTCGGCCAACGGAAATCGCTCTCGATCGCAATCCCCGCCTTGTTGAGCTTTTCCACCGTCCTGTCAATCGCCTCGCCGTCCATGCGGAAGCAGACATGGCCGGGGCCGGTCGACCCGTGCGGCGGAACCGGCAAGGCATCGCCTGAGGGCGGCTTGACGGTCTCTGCCGGATTGAAGATCAGCAGGATACCCGGTCCGCAGCGGAAGAAGACGTGACGGTCACCCGCCCGCAGCACTTTTTCCAACCCCAGCAGCCTGCCATAAAAGGCTTCCGCCGCATCGATATCGTCGGCATAGACGGCCGTTTCGAGAATTCCGTCGATCATGACCAGCCCTTCTGCTAGGATTGGTTGCATCGCTCGTTGGAAGTTCGCCCATGGCGGCCTGGATATCCGTCGCCATAGGCTTGGTTGTCGCGCTGGTGATGATCGCCGCGAGCGTGTGGTGGTCGTTACGCTCGCGCCGAAAAAGCCGAGGGTCAATCCCTCCGAAAACCCGCGATTTCAGACACGACCCATATGATGGGAATGTCACGGGTTCCTGCAGCGATCATCCATAAAGCCGGCCAAAGTCAGCCCGCGATCGCGGCCTTCTGCATCTCCACCAGTTCCTTGATTCCGTCGCCGGCAAGGCCGAGCAGGGTGAGCAGCTCTTCCTGGCTGAACGGCTTGCCTTCGGCCGTGCCCTGGACTTCGACGATGCCGCCGGTGCCGGTCATGACGAAATTGGCGTCGGTCTCAGCGGCAGAGTCTTCCAGATAATCCAGGTCGATCACCGCCTGGTTGGCGAAGATGCCGCAGGAGATCGCCGCGACATGATCCTTCAAGACCTTGTCGAGCTTGATCATCGAGCGCGTTTCCATCCATTTCAGGCAGTCGTGCAGCGCGATCCAGCCGCCGGTGACGGAGGCCGTGCGTGTGCCGCCATCCGCCTGGATGACGTCGCAGTCGATGGTGATCTGCTTTTCGCCGAGCGCTTCGAGATCGACGACGGCGCGCAGCGAGCGGCCGATCAGGCGCTGGATCTCGAGTGTGCGGCCGCCCTGCTTGCCGGAAGCGGCTTCGCGACGCATCCGGTCGCCGGTCGCGCGCGGCAGCATGCCGTATTCGGCCGTCACCCAGCCCTTGCCGGTATTGCGCAGCCATGGCGGGGTCTTCTCTTCAAGGCTTGCCGTGCACAGCACATGCGTTTCGCCGAACTTGACGAGACAGGAGCCTTCCGCGTGCTTGGAGAAATTGCGCTCAAACGAGACCTTGCGCATCTGGTTAGTCTGTCTGCCTGAAGGCCGCATGTACTACTCCCTGAATTTCAAGTTCATGCCTTCTAGAGCCCGAAGGGCCTTTTTGCAAAGATTTTCCCTTTTGCGAAGGCGGACGCGACTGACTATATTTCGGCAAGACATCAAGACTGTGGTGAAGAATAGATGGCAATTTCGGGATCGTCCGGCAGGGAAGGCATTTCGATACTGGACGAGCGCTCGCGCGAAATCTTCCGGCGGATCGTCGAGAGCTATCTAGAAAGCGGTGAGCCGCTCGGCTCGCGCAACCTGTCGCGCCTCCTTGCAACCTCGCTCTCGCCGGCTTCCGTCCGTAATGTCATGAGCGACCTGGAACAGCTCGGGCTCATATATTCGCCCCATATCAGCGCTGGCCGCCTGCCGACCCAAACGGGCCTGCGCTTCTTCGTCGATGCCTTCATGCAGACGGGCAATCTTTCAGCTGAAGACCGCGCCAGCATCGACCGCCAGATCCGGCCGGCCGATCGCGATCAGCCGCTCGAAAATCTGATGGCGGATGCGAGCCTTATGCTGTCCGGCCTGTCCCGTGGCGCCGGCCTGGTCATCACGACCAAAAGCGATCCCGTGCTCAAGCACGTGGAATTCATCCGGCTCGAGCCGACCAAGGCGCTCGCCGTGCTGGTCGGGGAACACAATCAGGTCGAGAACCGCATCATCGAGCTTCCGGCCGGTGTCACCTCTTCCCAGCTTACGGAAGCGGCGAATTTCCTCAACGCGCATTTGACGGGAAAGACCCTTCTGGAACTGCGCGGTCAGCTCAAAGAACTGAAGCAGGAGGTCCAGACGGAGCTCGATGCGCTCGCTCAGGACCTGATCGAACGCGGCCTTGCCGTCTGGTCGGGCGACAATGAGGAGGGCAAGCCGACCCAGCTCATCGTCCGTGGGCGCGCCAACCTTCTCGAAGGCCTGGGCGAGATCGGCGACCTCGATCGTCTGCGACTGCTGTTCGACGACCTGGAAAAGAAGGACAGCCTGATCGAGATTCTCGAACTGGCGGAGGCCGGGCCGGGGGTCAGGATCTTCATCGGCTCGGAAAACAAGCTCTTCTCGCTATCGGGCTCCTCGCTCATCGTCGCGCCCTATCGTGACGGCGAAGACCGCATCGTCGGCGCCGTCGGCGTCATCGGGCCGACGAGGCTCAACTATTCCCGTGTGGTGCCGATGGTGGACTACACCGCCCAATTGCTGGCCCGCCTGTCGCGCAGTTGAACCTAATCGCAGCGGAATACGCGCTTAGCCTTGATTTTTCGGTGGCAAACATCGATATCGAGCCCAACTTCCAGACAAGACCAATCGGAGAACGTCATGACCGACGATACCAAGAAGAATGGACCAGACGCAGCCTCCGCCGAGAATGCGGCAGAGGCAGCGGCATCCGCTCTTGAGGACGCGGCCAATCAGAATACTGAAGAGGCGGCACCCGCAGAGCCGGATCCGTTGGATGTGTTGAAGGCCGAGAATGCCGAGCTGCGTGACCGTTTCCTGCGGCTGGCGGCTGAAATGGACAACCTGCGCCGTCGTACCGATCGCGATGTAAAGGACGCCAAGTCCTATTCCGTCGCCGGCTTCGCACGCGACATGCTGGCCGTATCCGACAATCTGCGCCGCGCACTCGATGCAGTTCCGGCCGACCAGCGCGCCGGTGCCGATGCGACGCTGACGACGCTGCTCGAAGGTGTCGAGATGACCGAGCGCGCTATGCTTTCGGCGCTTGAGCGCCATGGCGTCAAGAAGATCGATGCCGAAGGCGAAAAGTTCGATCCGAACTTCCATCAGGCCATGTTCGAGGTTCCGAACCCGAACGTTCCGAACAATACGGTCATCCAGGTCGTCCAAGCTGGCTTTACCATCGGTGACCGCGTCCTGCGTCCGGCCATGGTGGGCGTCGCCAAGGGCGGCCCGAAGACGGATGCCGCACCGGCTGCCAACGAAGACAGCGCTGCCGGCAACGCCTGACAGCCGCATGCGCCATAACGATCTAAAGCGTGAGCCGCGATCCACCAGATTGCGGCTCACGCTTTAAGGCGCCCGTCCAATATTCAACAATCTTCATCCAGCAGGATTTCAGTGAGCGGTTTCGAGAGCCGAACTCGCCAATGAACGGATGAATTCAAGTTCCTGCTTCAGCTGTAGCCGTGTCCGCCGGTCCGCATCGGCAAGACTGTGCCCCTCGTCGGCCGCAAGGGCGAAGATCGTGTCCAACTCGTCGAGCAGGTCGGGATCCTTGATCGCCAGAAGGGTGATCACGGCTTTCAGCAGTTTGTCATTGGCGGCTATTCGAATGCGCGCTTCTTCATTCATGTTTTGCCTCCACGCATTCGGAAGACATGTGGCGACATTTCAGAAAGCAAAGGGGCGAACGCCGCCCGAAAGCGGATATATTCTCGAATAGTGATATGGGGGATGTGCATCGCACCCGGAGGGAGGGTGCGATAGGTTTTGCTTAAACCAAAGCGTGCCTGTCAGGCAGCGTGATTGGCCTGTTCTTCGTTGAGGAAGGCGTAGATCGCAGAAGCGGAATCCGTCTGACGCAGCTTGGCGACGAGATCCTGGTCGCGCAGTACGCGCGCAATGCGCGAGAGCGCCTTCAGGTGGTCGGCGCCGGCGCCTTCCGGGGCCAGCAGCAGGAACACGAGATCGACGGGCTCGTCGTCCAGCGCTTCGAAATCGACCGGGCTTTCAAGGCGGGCAAAAACGCCGTTGATCGAGGATATGCTGCTGAGCTTGCCATGGGGAATGGCGATGCCGTGCCCGACGCCTGTCGATCCCAGCCGTTCGCGCTGCAGTATGACGTCGAAGATCTCACGCTCGGAAACGCCCGTCAGCTTGGCCGCCTTGGCGGCCAATTCCTGCAACAGTTGCTTCTTGGAATTCACTTTAAGGGCAGGGATAATCGCATCTTGGTGCAGCAGATCTGCCAACGCCATTCTCTTGATCCTTTGTGCCGCTAGGGCAGGGGAAGCGCCGTTTCCGACGCCTCCCGATGTTGTTAGTTCTTCATATTGGTGGAGTCGATCCAGCCAATATTGCCGTCACGGCGTCTGTAGACGATGTTCAGCTTCTCGTCGCCGGGGCTCCGGAAGAGAAACACAGGTTCGTCGGTCATATCGAGGGCCATCACGGCCGTTGCCACCGACATGGTCTTCAATGGCTTCGTGCTTTCGGCGACGATCGTCGGTGCGAAATCCTCCGGCACCTCGTCACCTTCATCCGGTACTGCATCCATCACCGTATAGGCAACCTCATCAAACCCGTTGGTCTGGTTGCCTGCGTGATGATCCTTCAGGCGCCGCTTGTAACGGCGCAGGCGCTTCTCGATCCGCTCTGCTGCAGCATCGAAGCTGACCTGTGGGTCGTTTGCCTCACCTGCCGCATGCAAAACGATCCCGGTATCGAGATGCACCTTGCAATCTGCGGAAAACCTCGGTCCGGATTTCTCCACGATCACCTGGCTTGAATAGCCTCCGTCGAAGTACTTGGTGACCGCCGCACCGATGTTGTCCTCGATCCTTTGGCGGAAAGAATCGCCGATTTCCATATGTTTACCGGAAACACGAACACTCATGGATTTATTCCTTCTTGTCGTGACTTGCATGTTCCAGTCTACGCCAAGCCGCTCCAGCATCCAAGCCGTTCGAGCCCGCTGAGGCAAAATTGCGCTTTCGTCTTTTTTGCGCGGAGTATCCGGTTGCGTCCGTCCGGCCGAGGCGGGCTTCTATAGGCCCTCGCATGGGATGTCAACGCGCTGAACTGTAGATATTTCTAATTGCTAATTCATGCGGCCGCGACTTTGGCGAGCGCGCGTTTTTCCCGGCGCCGCTGCACCGAGGACGGGATATTCATCGCCTCGCGATACTTCGCGACGGTGCGCCTTGCCAACTCCACGCCACCCTGCTTGAGGCTGAGCACGATGTCGTCATCAGAAAGCACGGCGTCGGGAGCCTCCTGTGCGATCAGCATCTTGATCCGGTGACGAACCGCTTCCGCCGAATGGCTGTCGCCACCTTCCTCGGCCGAGCCGATCGATACCGTGAAGAAGTATTTGAGTTCGAAAAGGCCGCGCGGTGTGAGCATGTATTTGTTCGACGTAACCCGGCTGACCGTCGATTCATGCATCTTGATCGCTTCGGCGACGGTCTTCAGATTGAGCGGCCGCAGGTGGTCGACCCCATGCATCAGGAATGCGTCCTGCTGGCGCACGATCTCGGCGGCAACCTTCATGATCGTCTTTGCCCGCTGGTCGAGGCTGCGGGTGAGCCAGTTGGCGTTCTGCAGGCAATCGGAGAGAAAGGCGTAGTCCTCGCCGTTTTTGGAAAATCCCTTGGAAACCTGCTGGTAATAGGTCTGGTTGACCAGTACCCGCGGCAGGGTCTCGGGATTGAGCTCGACCGCCCAGCCGCCGCTCAGGGCCGGGCGAACGACGATATCGGGAGCGATGACATCGGCCACATGTCCGCCGAAATCGGCGCCCGGCTTGGGGTTGAGCTTGCGGATCTCCGCCAGCATGTCGATCAGGTCTTCGTCATCGACGCCGCAGAGCTTGCGCAGGGTCGCAAAGTCGCGCTTGGCCAGCAGGTCCAGATGCCGGACGAGAGCCTCCATCGCGGGATCGAAGCGGTTGTTGTGGCGAAGCTGGATCGCCAGGCATTCACTGAGCGAGCGGGCAAAGATTCCGGGCGGATCGAGCGTCTGCAGCGAGGAAAGCACACGCTCGACATGCGGAGCATCGGTGCCGAGCCTTTCGGCAAATTCGGTAAGGTCTCCCTGCAGATATCCCGCGTCATCCAGCTGGTCTGCAAGCTGCTGCGCGATCAGGCGGTCCTGCGCGTCCTTGAAGAGAAACGGAATCTGCTGATGGATAAGGTCGCGCAGCCCCACTTCGCCGGCAATGAAATCGTCGAGATCGTAATCCTCGCCGGCGTCTCCACCCGGCATGGACTTCCACTGGCCGAGAAGCTCTGGGGCATCGGCGCGGCGGTCGGTTATATCGTCGGGAAAGACGTTCTCGAGACCGCTGTCCAGGCCTTCACCAAAGGTTTCGTTGATCACCAGGCCGACTTCTTCATTCCACTCGCCGGTTCCGGAAGTGTCGATGGCGGAGTGGCTGTCTTCTGCCTCCGAACTGGGCGAATGGCCTAAATCCTGGCCATTTTCACCATCGGTTGGCGCAATTTCCAGCAGGGGGTTCTTTTCCAGCTCCTGGGAGATGAATTGGTTCAACTCGAAATGCGTCATCTGCAAAAGCTGGATGGACTGCATGAGCTGCGGCGTCATGACGAGCGATTGGGTTTGTCGCAGGAAAAGGCTGGCGGATAAACCCATGATGGACGCTAAACTCCCGAAATCCCACGAGCGCTGCGATCATGGCGGCGCTTTTTTGCATTTTCCAGACGGGATCGGCCGGCCAGAGCTGCATCTGGCACAAGAATTGCTTTTTTATCAGGTTTGGTCAAGCGGCGCGAAAGGGATTTTGCGATGGCGCCGCTTTGCGCAATTTGCGTCTAGAGGCTGAACTTGTCGCCGAGATAGAGGCGGCGGACATCGGAATTATTGACGATGTCGGAGGCTCTGCCATGCGTCAGGACTTCGCCTGCATGGATGATATAGGCCCTGTCGATCAGCCCGAGCGTTTCTCGAACGTTGTGGTCCGTAATCAGTACCCCGATACCGCGTGCCGTCAAGTGACGGACGAGATTTTGAATGTCGGAAACCGAAATCGGATCGACGCCGGCAAACGGCTCGTCGAGCAGCATGAAGGCGGGGTCGGTCGCCAGCGCACGGGCGATTTCCAGGCGCCGCCGCTCGCCGCCCGAAAGCGCCACCGCGGCCGACTTCCTCAACTGGCTGATGTGGAATTCTTCGAGCAGCTCGTCGAGCTTGGCCTCGCGCTTGTCGCGGTTGGGTTCGTGGACTTCCAGCACGGCGCGGATATTCTCCTCCACCGTCAGCCCGCGAAAGATCGAGGCTTCCTGCGGCAGGTAGCCGACGCCGAGCCGAGCGCGGCGATACATCGGCATCCGCGTAACTTCGTTGCCGTTGATCGCGATCATGCCTTCGTCGACCGGCACCAGGCCGGTGATCATGTAGAAGCATGTCGTCTTGCCGGCGCCGTTGGGGCCGAGCAGGCCGACGGCTTCGCCCCGTCTCACCACCAGCGATACGCCGTTGACGACGCGTCGGGTGTCGTAGGTTTTCGACAGGCCATGCGCCACGAGCGTGCCTTCATAGCGCGCCTTGTCGCGTGCCATGAACGGTTCGGGCGCGGGTGTCTTCCCGGCCGAGGAGGGGGAGAGAAAAGGAAGCTTCACGTGTCAGTTCTGTTGCTGTTTGCGCGAGTTCGGGTCGAGCATGATCTCCACGCGTCCACCGCAGCTGTCGAGCTTGGCCTGGCCGGTGGCCATCTGGACCGTTAGCTTGCAGCCCCTGAATACGTTCTTGCCTTCCGACAGCACGACCTGCTTGCCGGACAGCATGAAGGTCTGGCTCGCCATGTCGAACTCGCCCTTTTCGGCGGTCGCCTGTTGGGTGCCGGAGCTCAGGAAGACGGTGTCGTCGAGGAAGATCTTGTCGATGTCGGCATTGCCTGCCGTCACCGCACCGCCATCGCCCTTGTAGAGAACGGTCATCTTGCCGGCCTTCAGCGTCGTCGTGCCCTGCACGACATTCACGTTGCCGGTGAAGTATGCCTTCTTCTCCTGATCCTTGATCTCAAGCTGGTCGCTCTGGATCTGGATCGGCTCGTCGCCGGAAAGCTTGAGGCCTTCCATCTGGCTGGTCGTGGTCTGGGCGTGCGCGGAAAAGCTCAAACAGGAAATAAATGCAGCCGCGGTCACGACGGACATGCGGGGGAAAAAGCAGCGATGCGTCATGACAACCGGGCTCTACTTGCCTTTGTTGCGGATGGCTGTGGGTTCGACATGCACTCGAACCTTGCCGGTGAAATTGAGAGTATGCCCCTTATCGGTGATCTTCATGGAATCTGCAACAATGGACCCTTCGGTCATCGAAATATTCACTGGATCAGCCGTGTTCATCGTGCCCCCGGGGATATCCAGCTGGGCGGACTGGAAGCGGGCAGTGATGCCGTTGCTCATATTGACGTCGAAAGGTGCTGTCAGCTTGAGGGCGTCCGCGCCACGATTGAAGTCGGCGCTCGTCGCGGTCACGCGGGCAATCAGTTCGTCATTGATGGGAACGGCAGCCGTGACATCCTGAAGCGTGATGAGATTGGGGTCCTGGATATCCTGCAGCGCCTTCTGCGCCAGCATCGAATAGCTGATGCCGTCGCTGTTGCGGCCGGAGATCGCCGGTCTTTCCATGACTATCTTGCCGTCTTCGATCCTTGCGCTTTCGATCGAGACGTTCTCGGGCAGGTATGTGCGGATGATGGCAACGCCGATGAACAGCAGCGAAATCACGCCAGCCACCACCGGCAGCAGGACCTTGAGCCGGCTCACGCGCGATGAATGTGTCAGCGCCGCATCATAGGCGCTCGCAGGCCCCTGCATCGACGCGAGAAAGCCGCCTGTATTTCGGATATGCTGCAGCATAGAGTTTCGTTCGGTCCTTTCCGACACCCGTCCGGGCTCGCACGATAGGGCGAGCGGCGTGGTCGTCGGCCTCAAATATGGTTTTTATCCTTCAACAAACAATAATGGACAACATAAAAACGTGATAAGAGCCGCTGCAATCGGTTCGGTGGTTACTATTTAAACCATAAAAGGCATGCGAAGGAACGTTCATGGACCCTATGGCAATCGCGGATCGGCGGCAGTTGCGCCGCAAGCTCAGCTTCTGGCGCGTCGCGGCGCTCATCTTTTTGGCTGCCATCGGATTCGTTTCCTACGCCTTTTTGATGAGCGACCAGAGCGGTTCCGCCGCCCCGCACATCGCCCGTGTCCGCATCGCCGGCATGATCACCGACGATCGCGAACTGCTCGAACGGCTGGAGCGCATCGCCGACAGCAGCCAGGCCAAGGCACTGATCGTCTCGATCTCCTCGCCCGGCGGCACGACCTATGGCGGCGAGCGCATCTTCAAAGCGATCCGCAAGGTGGCGGAAAAGAAGCCGGTCGTCTCCGATATCCGGACGCTTGCAGCCTCCGCCGGCTACATGATCGCCACGGCAGGCGACACGATCGTCGCCGGAGAAAGCTCGATCACCGGTTCGATCGGCGTCATCTTCCAGTATCCGCAGATCGACGAGGTGATGAAGAAGATCGGTATCTCGTTGGAAGAGATAAAGTCTTCTCCTCTGAAGGCCGAGCCGTCGCCCTTCCATCCTGCAAGCGAGGAAGCGAAAACCATGATCCGCAACATGATCATGGACAGCTATGGTTGGTTCGTCGACCTGGTGGCCGATCGCCGCAAGCTGCCGCGTGACGAAGTCCTGAAGCTTGCTGACGGCACGATCTTCACCGGCCGCCAGGCACTCGGCGTCAAGCTGGTCGACACGCTCGGTGGCGACGACGAGATCCTCGATTATCTCCAGACACGCGATGTTTCGCGCGATTTGCCGATCGTCGAATGGAAGGATACAGAAAATTCGTCCTCGCTCTGGTTCGCCCATGCCCTTTCCGGTCTCTTCCGCTTTGCAGGCATAACGCTGCCTGTCAGCCCGGATGCGATCGAGGGTTGGGGGCCCAGCAAGTTGTTCCTTGACGGTCTGGTCTCGGTTTGGCAGGTTGGGGAACGGTGAAAATCTAATTTTTTCAGGGGGCAAAGGTGATCAAGTCAGAATTGGTACAGATCGTTGCGGCACGCAATCCGCATCTCTACCATCGAGACGTCGAGAACATCGTCAACGCGGTGCTTGACGAGATCACGGATGCACTTGCGGGCGGAAACCGCGTCGAGCTGCGCGGTTTCGGTGCCTTCTCGGTGAAGAACCGTCCTTCGCGTTCGGGCCGCAACCCGCGCACGGGGGAAAGCGTCTTCGTCGAGGAAAAATGGGTGCCTTTCTTCAAGACGGGCAAGGAGCTGCGCGAGCGGCTGAATCCGGGAATGGCGGACGAAGAGGATTGATCCGTACTGAGCCCTTGAAAGGCTCGGATCCGGCCCGATCTGTCACCCTTGAATGATACTGCCGGAGAAAACCATGGCAAAGCTGAAGCGCATCCTGTCGCTCGTCGTTTTTGTGCCGCTTGGCATCATCCTGATCGTCCTCGCGGTGGCCAATCGCCAACCCATCACGCTCGCCCTCAACCCGTTCGCGCCGCAGGACAGCGTGCTGTCGGTGACCGCCCCGTTCTTCCTGTTCATTTTTGTCACTCTCCTCGTCGGCATGGCGATCGGTGCGAGCGTGACCTGGCTGAAGCAGGGACGCTATCGCCGTCAGGCTCGCACGGAAGCGAAGGAAGCGGTGAAGTGGCAAAGCGAGCACAAGGCAATCGCCGGCCCACGGGGGTAGGTCACGCCTGACCTGCCGCGGTTGGCCTTATGCCCCGCCGACTTTTTCCTGCACAACCTTATTGAGATGCGAGAAGAACCGCGCCGCCAGTTTCTGAGCGGCCGAGCCGATAAAGCGTGAACCCATCTGCGCCACCCGGCCGCCGATTTCGGCACCGGTGCGATAATGCAGGATCGTCGCGTCCCCATCCTCGACCAGCATGATATCCGCCGATGCCTTGCCGAAGCCGGCAATTCCGCCCTTGCCTTCGGCGTCGATCGTATAGTGTTCCGGCGCCCTGATGTTCGACAAAGCGATTTCAACGGTCAGGCCGACCGACAGAACACCGAGTTTCAGCTTGATTTTCGCCAGGAGTTCGGTCGGAGAGGTCCATTCCAGCGACTGGCAGCCGGGAACACAGCTTTTCAGTACCTCGGTATCGTTAAGGGCGGCCCACACGGCCTCCCGGGGTGCTTCGATCCGTTCTTCGCCGACGATTTCCATGGGGCTCCTGCACATCGGGGCATTTCGCTTCTGAAATGCAGATAGGACGATAAGGCGCTCTTAGCCAGCACGGGCTTTGCCGAAGCCGCATCAGGTGCTATCTGGCTCTCCATGAAAGCCAAGGATCAGTCTTTGAAGAATAGAGAGAAGCGGAGCGGGCAGAAGCCCCCGCGCGGGGCGCCCCATGCCGGCGATCGAAAGACCTCGCCCGGCAAGCCCAAACCCTCCGGCGGACCTCAGCAGGCATGGGCCGCCGAGCATGCCAAGGTCAAGGAGCCCAGGGTAAGGGAGCAATCGGTCAGGGAGCAGAAGCCCGCACCCGAGCAGGCCGCATCGGCACGACCGTTGATGGCGCGCACCGGCGACCTGCCGAAGGAAAACGTTCCGCTTATCCTGGAATCGAAGAATGCCGGCGATTTCCATCTCGTCGACAGCGGCAATGGGCTGAAGCTCGAAAAATACGGTCCCTACCATGTCGTCCGCCCTGAGGCGCAGGCGCTGTGGCAGCCGTCGCTCTCGTCCGAAATCTGGCAGCGAGCCGAGGCGGTATTCACCGGCAACACCGACGAGGACGGCATGGGCCGCTGGAAGTTTCCGCGCGAAGCTCTCGGCGAGACCTGGCCGTTGACGCTGCTCGAAATCGATTTTCTCGGCCGCTTCACCGCTTTCCGCCATATGGGCTTCTTTCCCGAGCAGATCGTTCACTGGCTGTGGGTGAAGGACCGCGTCGAGGAAGCCAAAGCCAAGGGTCGCACCCTCAAGGTCCTCAACCTGTTCGGCTATACCGGCGTCGCTTCGCTGGTTGCGGCAGCTGCCGGTGCGGAAGTCACCCATGTCGATGCCTCCAAGAAGGCGATCGGCTGGGCACGCGAAAACCAGGCCCTCTCGCGTCTCGACAAGGCGCCGATCCGCTGGATCTGCGAGGATGCGATGAAGTTCATCCTGCGCGAGGAACGACGCGGCTCGACTTATGATATCATCTTGACCGACCCGCCGAAATTCGGCCGCGGACCGAATGGCGAAGTCTGGGAACTCTTCGAACATCTGCCGCTCATGCTCGACGTCTGCCGCGAGCTTCTGTCGAAGAACGCGGTCGGTCTCGTTCTCACAGCCTATTCGATCCGCGCCAGCTTTTATTCCATTCATGAGCTGATGCGCGAAACCATGCGCGGTGCCGGCGGGACTATCGAGTCCGGCGAACTTGTGCTGCGCGAGACGGGCCTCGACGGCGAGAACCGCGGCCGCGCCCTTTCCACCTCACTTTTCAGCCGCTGGGTTTCCCAATGACAGACGATTACAGAAGACCCGGTGCCCGCAAGGTCGGTCAGGTGAAGGAAGTCACCTCGCTCGCCAACCCGATCATCAAGGACATCAAGGCGCTCACCAACAAGAAGGATCGCGAGGCAGCCGGAATCTTTATGGCGGAAGGCCTGAAGCTGGTCATCGACGCGCTGGAACTCGGCTGGGAAATCCGCACGCTGATCTACGCCAAGGCGGCCAAGGGCAAGCCGCTGGTCGAGCAGGTCGCCACCCGCACGGTCGCCAATGGCGGCCTCGTTCTGGAAGTCAGCGAAAAGGTGCTGTCGTCAGTCACCCGTCGCGACAACCCGCAAATGGTCGTCGGCATTTTCGAGCAGCGCTGGAGGCGGCTGGATGAGCTTTCGCCGGAAAAAGGCGACACCATCGTCGCGCTGGACCGGGTCCGTGATCCCGGCAATCTCGGCACCATCATCCGCACGGCCGATGCCGCAGGCGCTTCCGCCGTCATCCTCGTCGGCGATTGCACCGATCCCTTCTCGCTGGAAACGGTTCGCGCCACGATGGGCTCGGTCTTTGCATTGCCCGTCGTCCGGTGCTCGGCCGACGATTTCCTCGCATGGCAGAAGCGTTCCAGCGTCGAAGTCGTGGCGACCCATCTCGCCGGCGCGGTCGACTACCGCACGGTCGACTACGAGAAAAAGCCGGTCGTCATCCTGATGGGCAACGAACAATCCGGCCTGCCGGATGATCTCGCGCGCGGCGCCAACCGCACCGTCCGTATTCCCCAGCAGGGCAGGGCGGACAGCCTCAACCTCGCCGTTGCCACCGCCGTGATGCTGTTTGAGGCGCGCCGCCACCTCCTGACCCTGGAAGACAAGAAATGACTGAACGCGTGGCATATCTTTCGCGGCCGCTGACCGCCGTGATCGTCATCATTATCGCGGTCATCCTCGACCAGGCGATCAAGATCGCGGTGGAGAATTCTCTGCCGATGCACGAGGCAGTGCCGGTCATGCCGTTCCTGGCACTGTTCCGCACCTATAATCTCGGCGTCGCCTTCTCGCTTCTGTCCGGCATGGAGCGGGAATTCATCGTCGGCATGCGCATCGTCATCGTCGCCTTCGTCATCTGGCTCTGGCGTCGGACGCCAACGTCGCGGACCTTTGCCCATACCGGTTTTGCGCTGATCATCGCGGGTGCGATCGGCAATCTCATCGACGGCCTGGTCTACGGACACGTCATCGACTACATCCTGTTCTACACTCAGACTTGGTCGTTCGCCGTCTTCAACCTGGCCGACAGTTTCATCACCATCGGCGCGGGCCTTGTCATCCTTGACGAACTGGTCGGCGCGAAGAAACCCGATTAAGATATTGTTAGGGGCGTGACCTAAGGATTGCGAAGGAAAGGCCATGTAGTCTTTCCCCATGCGTACCATCGCCGATCTGCAGGATCTCATCGCAAAGGCATTCGCGCAGCCTGCCTTGAAAGAGCCGGCAGAGCTGTTGCGCGAAACCGTGGTCGCGCCACCGCAAGTCGCTGATCTCGCTGATTACAAAGGCTCCAGCCCGCTTCGCAACCTGATCCTCGGGCTGAAGCGCTGGCCCCGTTCGTCGCTAAAGGATCGGCTTGTCGCATCGGAGGCGGCCAGTGCTGCCAAGTCGCGGCGCATCGCCACGGTCGTGCACGAAGTCCGCACGCCGCTAAACGGCATTCTCGGAATGACGCATCTGCTCAGCCAGACGAAGCTGACGGCAGAACAGCAGAATTACCTGAGCGGCATCCGCCAGTCGGGCCACATGCTGGCGCAGCTGGTCGACGATATCCTCGATCTCTCGACTATGGAGGCTGGACGCTTCCGCCTGAACACCCGTGCCGAAAACCTGCGCCAATTGCTGGAAAGCGTCGTCGAGATGCTCTCTCCCCGCGCCCATGAGAAGCGTATCGAGATTGCCGCAACCTTTGCCGCCGATCTTCCCGAACTTCTCGATTTCGACCCCGCCCGCCTGCGCCAGGTCCTGTTCAACGTCATCGGCAACGCGGTCAAGTTCACCGCCGAGGGCGGCGTCCTCGTCAAGGGTTCCATCATCGACGGCAATGTCGAGATCGCCGTCATCGATACCGGCCCGGGAATGACGGTAGAGGATCAGGCCCGCATTTTCGGTGAGTTCGAACAGTTTGGATCGCCCGACAGCCGTAGCGGCGGTACGGGCCTGGGCCTAAGTATCACTTCGCGCATCCTTGCCGAATTCGGCGGTTCGCTATCGGTCAGGAGCCGTGTCGGCGAGGGCAGTGTCTTCACCATCCGCTTCCCGGTGCAGCTCGCAGAGGACGCCCCCGCAGGCGAAACCGATCGCAGCGCCCTGCTGTCGCGTTCACGCGTCATACTTCTTGCCCCGCAAGGCCCGGCAGCTCAGGCGACCGTCGCGACCATCGAGGCTCTGGGCGGTCGATGCAGACACCTCGCCACTTCCGAGGAACTGCATCTGCTGATCGACAGGTCGACGGCCGGCCCGATGCCTTTCACCGACCTGATCGTCGACCATCGCCTCGCTGCAAGCTATGCCTGCGAACCGCTGCACAAGCCGCTTCACCGCATTCTTCTCGTCAATCCCGAGGAAAGGGCGTCCCAGCCGCAGGAACTGTTCGATGCATGGCTGATCCGTCCGCTGAGGGAGAAGTCGCTGGTCGATGTCCTGAGCGGCCGTCTGCGGGGCTTTGCCGATGCTGCAGCGCAGGCAAAGGCCGGTGGCGGTCGCGCGCATGGCATGCCCGAACAGGCAGGGGGCAATCCGGACAAGGCCACGCTCGATATCGTGCTCGCGGAAGACGATCCGATCAGCGCCACGCTGGTCCGTGCCATGCTGCAGCGGGATGGCCACCGCGTGCGCTGGGTGGCCGATGTTCCGGGCTTCAGCGATGCGCTGGACGAGGCTGACGCCCATCCGGACTTGATCATCACCGACATGAACATGCCGGGCGGCGATCCGCTGGACGTGCTTGCCGCATTGCGCTTGCGGGAGACCGGCTCCGATACGCCATCCTTGCCCGTCATCGTGCTGACGGGCGACAGTCGCGAAGAAGCGACACGCCTCGCCTTGCAGGCCGGAGTGCGGAAAATCCTGCAGAAGCCGGTCAACCCGGGAATGCTATCGGAGGAAATCCGCGCCGTGGTCCTGGATCGCAACATGCAGCGTCAGGCCCGTTGACGGTTCGGGAACACGCTCCTATTGTGACAGTCGGCGTCACGTTGCTGTCGTAGAAACGTGATTATTGGCGGTGATCCAACCGGGACGGGCGAATCACCATGGCAATCGAACTCCTGAACCGCGAATTGACACTCGAATCTCCTTCGAATGCGGCGCCCTCCACAACCAGTGGCGACGTATTTGGCCGCATCGGCTCGCTTGAGACACGGCTCGCGCGCAACGCACGCGAGATCGTTGCTGCGCAGGCTGTGCGCTTTCGCGTGTTCGTCGAGGAGATGGGCGCGAAGCTGCCCCAGGAAGCCATGCGCCTGAAGCGCGATTTCGACAGCTATGATTCCATCTGCGATCACCTGCTTGTCGTCGATAACGCAATCGAAGGCGAGATCGAGGAGCAGATCGTCGGCACCTATCGCCTGCTGCGACAGGAAGTCGCGATGGCCAATGGCGGTTTCTATTCGGCCTCGGAATTCGACATCAAGCCGCTTCTCGAGCGCCATCCCGACAAGCAGTTCATGGAGCTTGGCCGCTCCTGCGTGCTGCCTGACTATCGCACCAAGCGGACTGTCGAGCTGCTCTGGCAGGGCAACTGGCTCTATTCCGTCAAGCACGGCATGAACGCCATGTTCGGCTGCGCTTCCTTCCCCGGCGTCCGACCCGAGGAGCATGCGCTTGCCCTGTCCTTCCTGCATCACAATTCACTGGTCAAGGAAGATTGGATGGTTTCGGCCCGGCCGGAGCTCTACCGCAAGATGGACCTGATGCCGTCCGAGGGCATCAACGCGCGCCAGGCCCTGTCGGCCATGCCGCCGCTGGTCAAGGGTTACCTGCGCCTCGGCGCAATGATCGGCGACGGCGCCGTCGTCGATCAGGCCTTCAACACGACCGATGTCCTGATCGTCCTACCGATCTCCTCGATCGCCGGCCGCTACATCAACCATTTCGGTACGGATTTCGACCGCTTTTCGAACTAGCGCACAAGCCTGATCGGGCCGTCGTACTGGGCCACAGTCTCGTCTGCGGTGAGAAGCAGTATGCCTTCACTCGTCGCTTGAGCAATGAGAATGCGGTCGAATGGATCTTTGTGAAGTGGTGGCAGCGCCTCCAGCGCAAAGGCGTGGGAGCTTGTTACCGGCAGTTCCTGAAAATCGTTGTCCAGCAGCGCACGACGTAGCACCCGTGGGTGGACAGGAATGTCGTTCTTTCCGAGCGCGTGTTTGACCGATAATTCTCATTTGCTGGCCGAACTGAAGAAAAGTTCGTTGCCGCTATCCTCGATGAATGGTCGAGCTTGGGCCTGCAGTTTTGCTGTCATCGCAGCGAGCCAGACCAGGAGATGAAAATCAAGCAGGAGTTTCATTTCTCCTCGCCATAGAACATCTCTTCGATCTCCTTGGCGAACATCGTGTCGAAGTCGTCCGGCACGGAAAATTGCCCTTCGAGAAAGCCAATACGGCGCTTCTTTTTCGGTTCTTCCGCCTGCACCTCTTCCAGCGGCACCACCTTCACCATCGGCTTGCCGGCCTTGGCGATGACGAAGCCTTCACCATTGGCCGCCTCTTCGACAAGGCGCGACAGGTGTGTCTTCGCTTCGTGGATGTTGACGGTTTTCATGGCAAATCCTCAAGTGGACTTAGTTCACTGAACTTAGTCCACTTGAGGATTGCATTCAAACAGCCTTACGATCCGGCATTGTAGGCGGCGATCGCTGCCATGTTAACGATTTCGGAATCCTTGGCACCCATCTGGGTGATCTGCACCGACTTGTCGAGACCGACGAGAAGCGGGCCGATCACGGTCGATGCGCCGATTTCCTGCAGCATGCGGGTGGCGATCGAGGCCGAATGGATCGCCGGCATGACAAGCACGTTGGCGGTGCCCGAAAGGCGGCAGAACGGATACTGCTCCATGCGGCTCGGGTTGAGCGCCACGTCGGCCGCCATCTCCCCGTCATACTCGAAATCGACCCGGCGGCCGTCGAGGATCTTCACGGCTTCGCGAACCCGTTCCGAACGCTCGCCGACCGGCTGGCCGAAGGTGGAATAGGCAAGCATGGCAACGCGCGGCTCATAGCCCATGCGGCGGGCGACACGGGCGGCCTCCGTCGCGATGTCGGCCAGGTCCTGGGCATTCGGCATGTCGTGGACGGCGGTGTCGGCGACGAAGATCGTCCGGCCGCGGGCGACCACGATCGAAACGCCGATGACGCGATGCCCCGGTTTGGCGTCGATGCAGCGGCGGACGTCGGAGAGCGCGGTGGCATAGTTGCGGGTCGTGCCCGTCACCATCGCGTCCGCGTCACCCGTCGCCACCATGGTCGCGGCAAAGTGGTTGCGGTCGTTGTGGATCAGGCGCTGCACGTCGCGCAGCAGGAGACCCTGGCGCTGCAGGCGGCCGTAGAGATGATCGACATAAGCGTCGACGCGGTTGGAGATGCGGGCGTTGACGACCTCGATGCCGGGACGGTCGAGATCGATCCCGGCCTTCTCGGCAGTAGCGCGGATCACGTCGTCGCGGCCGAGCAGGATCGCCGTGCCGAGACCCTGGTTGCAGAAGGAGATCGCGGCGCGCATGACCTGCTCTTCTTCGGCTTCCGCAAACACGACCCGCTTCGGGAAGCGGCGGACGCGCTCGTAGATGCCTTGCGTTGTTGCGGCGATCGGGTCACGACGCGCGGAAAGCTCGTGGCCATAGGCGGCAAGGTCGGTGATGTCGCGACGCGCGACGCCGCTTTCCATCGCGGCCTTGGCAACCGCGACCGGAATGGCCGAGATCAGCCGCGGATCGAACGGAACCGGGATGATGTATTGCGCGCCGAAGCGCGGGCGGTTGCCCTGGTAGGCGGCGGCGACGTCGTCCGGCACGTCTTCGCGGGCGAGATCGGCCAGCGCCTGGGCGGCGGCGATCTTCATCGCGTCGTTGATCTGCCGGGCCCGCACGTCCAGCGCACCGCGGAAGATGTAGGGGAAGCCGAGCACGTTGTTGACCTGGTTCGGATAGTCCGAACGGCCGGTCGCCATGATCGCGTCGTCACGGATGCGGGCGACTTCCTCCGGCGTGATTTCCGGATCCGGGTTCGCCATGGCGAAGATGATCGGCTTGTCGGCCATGGATCGTATCATGTCTTCGGTGAAGGCACCCTTCTGGGACAGGCCGAACACCACGTCCGCACCCTTCATCGCTTCTTCCAGCGTGCGGCTGTCGGTCTTCACCGCATGCGCGCTCTTCCACTGATTCATGCCCTCGGTGCGGCCTTGATAGATGACGCCCTTGGTGTCGCAGAGAGTGATGTTGTCCGCCGCAAAGCCCATGGCCTTGATGAGTTCGATACAGGCGATCGCCGCCGCACCGGCGCCGTTGCAGACGAGCTTGGTGGTCTTCAGGTCACGGCCGGTCAGTTCCAGCGCGTTGATGAGGCCCGCCGCCGCGATGATCGCCGTGCCGTGCTGGTCGTCATGGAAGACCGGGATGTCCATCAGCTCGCGCAGGCGGCTTTCGATGATGAAACATTCCGGAGCCTTGATGTCTTCGAGGTTGATCCCGCCGAAGGACGGCCCGAGATAGCGCACGCAATTGATGAACTCGTCGACATTCTCGGTATCGACTTCAAGGTCGATGGAATCGACATCGGCGAAGCGCTTGAAGAGAACCGACTTGCCCTCCATGACCGGCTTCGACGCCAATGCGCCGAGATTGCCGAGGCCGAGGATCGCCGTACCGTTGGAAATGACGGCCACCATGTTGCCGCGCGTCGTGTAATCGTAGGCCTTGGCCGGATCGGCAGCGATCGCCAGCACCGGCACGGCAACGCCCGGCGAATAGGCGAGCGACAGGTCGCGCTGGGTCGCCATCGGCTTGGTCGGCGTGATCTCCAGCTTGCCGGGACGGCCGTCGGCGTGGAAATCGAGCGCTTCCTGTTCGGTGACCGAAGTGCGCGTGCGGCCAGTCTTGTCAGCAACCTTGTCGTTCACGGGCGATGTCCTCTCCAGCTTCTTGTGGGCAGCCTTCTGCGAGGCCGCTGCGGATGTTGTGTTCAAAGGGTCATCACCGATAGTGTCGCCACTTTCCATGCGCAACAAAAAATCGGTTCCGTGACCCAGTTTGAAAGATTCTCCATCCAAGCCCTGACAACCGACCAGCTGGCCTCGGAAGAGAGCCGCGCGTCGGCCACGCCGATGATGGAACAGTTCATCGAGATCAAGGCAAACAACCCTGGATCGATCCTGTTTTATCGCATGGGCGATTTTTACGAGCTGTTCTTTCAGGATGCGATCGAGGCGTCGCGCGCCCTCGACATCACGCTGACGCGGCGCGGCCAGCACATGGGCCAGGATATCCCGATGTGCGGCGTGCCCGTTCATGCGGCCGACGACTATCTGCAGAAACTGATCGCGCTGGGCTTCCGCGTCGCGGTCTGCGAGCAGGTGGAAGACCCTGCGGAGGCGAAGAAACGCGGCGGGAAGTCGGTGGTGAAGCGCGATGTCGTGCGCCTCGTCACGCCGGGCACGATCACCGAGGAAAAGCTTCTCGTCGCCTCGGAATCGAACTATCTGATGACGCTCGCCCGCATCAAGGGCGCCGCCGAACCGCTGATGGCGCTCGCCTGGATCGACATCTCCACCGGCGTCTTCCGGGTGGCCGAGACCGAACAGTCGCGTCTGCTTGCCGACATCCTGCGCATAGAGCCGCGCGAACTGATCATGCCGGACACGCTCTTCCATGATGCCGAGCTGAAGCCGGTCTTCGACGTGCTGGGCCGCGTCGCTGTGCCGCAGCCTTCCGTCCTGTTCGACAGTGCCACATCCGAGGGCCGCATCGCCCGTTATTTCGGCGTCGGCACGCTGGATGGCTTCGGCACATTCTCTCGCGCCGAGCTGGCGGCGGCATCGGCCGCCATTTCCTATGTCGAAAAGACGCAGATCGCCGAACGCCCGCCGCTCGGCCGGCCGGAGCGCGAAAGCGGCGCCTCCACCCTGTTCATCGACCCCGCGACCCGTGGCAATCTGGAACTGACCAAGACACTTTCCGGCGAGCGCGAAGGCACGCTCTTGAAGGCGATCGACCGCACCGTCACCGGCGGCGGCGCCCGCCTGCTCGCCGAACGGCTGATGTCGCCCTTGACCGATCCAGACCGCATCAACGGCCGGCTGGATTCCATCTCCTTCCTGCTCGACGAGCCGTCGCTCTGCTCGGATCTCCGCTCCTCGCTGAAGCATGTACCGGACATGCCGCGCGCGCTCTCGCGCCTTGCGCTCGACCGCGGCGGCCCGCGCGATCTCGGTGCCATCCTCGCAGGTCTCGAAGCCGCCCGTGGTGTCGTCAGTTTCCTTGAGCGCTCCATGCTGCCGGACGAGCTGTCCGCAGCGCTGACAGACCTCAAGGCTCTGCCTGTCACGGTCGAATCCCTGCTCGGCAACATGCTGGCCGAGGACCTGCCACTGCTGAAGCGCGACGGCGGCTTCCTTGCCGATGGCGCCCATGCCGAACTCGACGAAGTCCGCGCGCTGCGCGATCAGTCCCGCAAGGTCATCGCCGGCCTGCAGCTGCAATATGCCGAAGAGACCGGCATCAAGTCGCTGAAGATCAAGCACAACAACGTGCTGGGCTACTTCATCGAGGTGACAGCCGGCAATGCTGGGCCGATGACCGATACGCCGGAAGCCAAAGCCCGCTTCATCCATCGCCAGACCATGGCGAATGCCATGCGCTTCACCACGACCGAACTGGCCGATCTGGAAAGCCGCATTGCCAATGCCGCCGACAAGGCGCTGACCATCGAGCTCGCGGCCTTCGATAAAATGGTTCAGGCAGTGACGGAGGAAGGCGAGGCGATCAAGGCCGGCGCCCGCGCACTGTCGGTGGTCGATGTTGCGGCTGGCCTCGCCATGCTGTCGGAAGAGTGGGACTACCGCCGCCCGACGGTCGATGCGTCGCGCATGTTCGCCATCGAGGGCGGCCGCCATCCGGTGGTCGAACAGGCGCTGCGCCGCCAGTCGTCCGGCCCCTTCATCGCCAATGAATGCGACCTGTCACCGAAAGATGGCGGCGAATTCGGCGCGCTCTGGCTGCTCACCGGCCCGAACATGGGTGGTAAGTCGACCTTCCTGCGCCAGAACGCGCTGATCGCGATCCTCGCCCAGATGGGCTCCTTCGTGCCGGCGGCCTCGGCCCATATCGGCATCGTCGACCGGCTGTTTTCCCGCGTCGGCGCGTCGGACGATCTCGCCCGTGGCCGCTCCACCTTCATGGTGGAAATGGTCGAGACGGCGGCGATCCTCAACCAGGCGACCGACCGCTCGCTGGTCATCCTCGACGAGATCGGACGCGGCACCGCCACCTTCGACGGCCTCTCCATCGCCTGGGCGGCGGTCGAGCACCTGCACGAAGGCAATCGCTGCCGCGGCCTGTTCGCCACCCATTTCCACGAACTCACCGTGCTGTCGGAGAAGCTGAACCGGCTTTCCAACGCCACGATGAAGGTGAAGGAATGGGACGGCGAGGTAATCTTCCTGCACGAGGTCGGCCCCGGTGCCGCCGATCGCTCCTACGGCATCCAGGTCGCCCGTCTCGCCGGACTGCCGGACTCGGTCGTCGCCCGCGCCCGCGACGTGCTGACCAAGCTGGAGGATTCCGACCGCAAGAACCCGGCAAGCCAGTTGATCGACGACCTGCCGCTCTTCCAGGTCGCCGTGCGCAAGGAAGACGTCAAGCGCGGCCCCTCCAAGGTCGAGGAGGCCTTGAAGGCCATCAACCCGGACGACATGAGCCCGCGCGAGGCGCTCGACGCGCTTTATGCGCTGAAGAAGCAGCTTGCGGCGAAATAACGGATCGGGCGGCAGATCCGCATCTCATGGATTTGCCGCATCCGCCTTAACAGCCTGACTGAACGCGCCCACGGTCATGTCGATCATCTGCGCATGAAGCTCACGCCGTGACCGCCCGCCGCCATCCATGCAGATCGGATCGCCGATCTTCTCCGCCTCGGCCATCTCGGCAGCCCCCGGTCTGCACTCCGCAAACAGGCTGTAGTGGCTGGCGTCGTTGATCGTCGTGTAGCTCGAATTTGCAATGGCTTTGACCAGCCCCGACGCATCTGCCGTGGTTGGAATTTTCCCCTGAGCGCCGAGGTTGACGATAGAAACCGGGATCGAGACGTCCGCAAAGCTTTCGGCGTCGAACACATCCACCGGGGCGGGGTCTATGGCCATGGCGAAACGAATGCGCCTGTCGCTGTTATCGCGACCGGCGGATTGCATATCCATAGCGTGAAGATCGACACCACTTTGCCTCACCCAGTCGCAAAGCGAGGCGTTGCGCATATCGGTATCGCAATAGCCAGCCAGAAGCCTTGGATCTATCCGAGCACCTGCAATAGCCAGCGCAGTGCCGCCGCCCATGGAAAGACCAAGGGTTCCGACCCGGCCAGTGTCGATGTGCCCGCTGAAAGTCGGATCTTTTTCAATCGCATCGAGCGTGTCGCTCAGATCGCCGGGCCGCAGCCAGATTTTCATCGTCTCAGCCGCCGATCTGTTCCGTCCGGAATTTCCGGGATGGGTCGGCGCGGCAACGACAAAGCCTTGGCTCGCCAGCGGTGTGGCGATCCAGCTCATGGCCTGCGGATTTCCGGCGAGGCCGGCTCCGTGTGAGAGAAGAACGAGAGGAAATTTCCTCTCCGCTATCGAGGCGTCGCGCAGCGAAGCTGTACCCTCAAAGAATACGCTCTCGCCGAGCATGACCGGCTCTCCATCGGCTTGCGCCGGATACCAGACTGTTATCTCGATATCTCCGCCACGTTCCTTCGAGGTAGCCGAGATCTGGCGGACACCGACTTGGACTGAGGTTTCGGCAGCAGGATGCGTCACCTTGGCGGAGATTGTGTTCGGCCGCGTTGTGACTTCCAAGGGAAGGGCGGAGGTAGCCTGGACTAGCCCCATGGCCGCAAGTGCCAAGACGGGCGAGGCGAGGGGAATGAGCAAGGAAAATGGCATGTCGGTCGGTCTCCAGCCGTGTTGAGAATGGAGCCGAAGAGAGCGCCAATCCGTCTGCCTTTCGACCTCGAACATGATATAGTCCGTCTAGAGACATGATTTAGGCCTTTTGCCGCATCTGGCGGGATCTCCATTGCTGACCGTTCCCTTGCCCCTTCTTGCGGGCCTGATCTTTGTGCTGGTCCTTCACAACAGCCTGAAGGGTGTGGAAGCGCCCGGAAGCCGCCGCTATTTCGTGGCCTTCCTCATCCTCTATGCGCTGCAGGGGCTGATCGTCGGCCTGCATTTCGGCTATGGCCTCATCGGCCTTGCCTTTGTCCAGCCGATCACCGCCTCGGTCATGCCGCCGCTCGCCTTCCTCGCTTTCCGGGAACTGACGGGCTTTCCGCCGTCCCGCCCCTGGCTTCATCTCTGGGCTCCGCTCGCGGTCGCCATCGCCGTGGCGTTCGTGCAGGATTTCATCGATCCGCTGCTGCTGGTGATCTTCCTCGTCTACGGCCTGGCCCTGTGGCAATTGACGCGTACGGGAGGCGCCGAGGTCATGGCGGAAGCGAGCCTCCAGCGCATGCGGCCGGCTCTGCGCGCCGCAAGACTGACCGCCGGCCTGATGTTCCTCTTCGCGATCACCGATGCCTTGCTCGCCGTCTATACCCGGTTCCACGGTGCCGGCAGCGTGCCAGTCGTCGTCACGGTGATGAACATCGCGGCACTCGCCGTCGTCGCAGCCTATTACTTCTGGCCGCAGCCCGATGCCGTATCCGGGCGAACCCCCACTACGATGGCGCCTGACCCACACGACGACGACCTCGTGGCGCGCGCCACAGCAGCTCTGGATGAGAAAAACCTGTTCAGCGACGAAAACCTCAGCCTCGCGAAGATCGCCCGCAAGGCCGGCATCCCGGCCCGTGACCTGTCATCGGCCATCAATCGCGCAACGGGGCAGAACGTCTCGCAATTCGTCAACAACCGCCGCGTCACCGAGGCCTGCCGCCTGCTCGACGAGACGAAACAGTCTGCCACTTCGATCATGCTCGACGTCGGCTTCTCGACGAAATCGAACTTCAACCGCGAATTCCGCCGCGTCACCGGCATGAGCCCCCGCCAGTGGCGCGGCCGTGCCCGTGCTCAAGGCGATGCGTCGGAGCCTGCCTTGCCGGACCGCGCACTTGACCTCGAAGCCGCCCGGCAACAACTTTGAAACGACCGATCGTCATAATCGGTGGAAAAGGTGCCGCAAATTCGCTAAAGCCTCCCCGGCAAACTGGCACCGGCAGGAACACATGGCCAGACACGAAATTGATTTCTCCGAACTTCTCGACATCAATGCCCTGAAGGCCGAGTGCCGCGCGCTGATGAAGAAGGACCGGCCGCATCTGGAACTGCGGGCCGCGATCCTGCCCGTCATGCGCCGTGCTAGCACCGAGGGCCGCGACAAGGCACGCGAGCTGCTCAACCGGGATGGCAGCGGCCTCAATTGCGCCGAACGCATTTCCTGGCTGCAGGACCAGATCATTTCCATCCTGCACGAGACGGTGGTTTCGGCTGTGCATCCCGAAGGCCGTGACATCGCGGTTGCCGCGGTCGGCGGCTATGGCCGCTCGACGCTGGCGCCGGGCTCGGATATCGACCTTCTTTTCCTTCTGCCGGAAAAGAATTCCGATGCCATGCGCAAGGCGGTTGAATTCCTGCTCTATGTCCTGTGGGACATGGGCTTCAAGGTGGGCCACGCCACCCGCACCATCGAGGAATGCATCCGTCTGTCGCGCACCGACATGACCATCCGCACAGCCATCCTCGAAAGCCGCCATATCTGCGGTTCCGGGCAATTGGTGGCGCAGCTCGAGACCCGCTTCGACCGGGAAATCGTCGCCGATACCGGCGCGGAATTCGTCGCTGCCAAGCTCGCCGAACGCGACTTTCGCCACCAGAAGGCGGGCGACACCCGCTATCTGGTCGAGCCCAATGTCAAGGAAGGCAAGGGCGGCCTGCGCGACCTGCAGACCCTCTTCTGGATCGCCAAGTATTATTACCGGGTCAAGGATGCCGGCGAACTGGTGAAGCTCGGCGTCTTCTCGCGCAAGGAACTCAACCTGTTCGAAAAGGCTGACGATTTCCTCTGGGCGGTGCGCTGCCACATGCATTTCCTCACCGGCAAGGCCGAGGAGCGGCTCTCCTTCGACATCCAGCGCGAGATCGCAGCCAGCCTCGGCTATCACGCCCGCCCAGGCCTGTCGGCTGTCGAACGCTTCATGAAGCACTACTTCCTCGTCGCCAAGGATGTCGGCGACCTGACCCGCATCTTTTGCGCGGCACTGGAAGAGCAGCAGGCGAAGGCCGCTCCGGGCCTTGCTAACCGGGTCATGTCGCGCTTCACCAAGCGGCTGCACAAGATCCCCGGCACCGTCGATTTCGTCACTGATCGCGGCCGCATCACGCTTGCCGCGCCGGATGTCTTCACCCGCGATCCGGTCAATATCATCCGCTTCTTCCATGTCGCGGATATCCACCAGCTCGAACTTCACCCGGATGCGCTGAAGCGCATGACCCGCTCGCTGTCGCTGATCGATGCCAGTGTGCGCGAGAACGACGAGGCCAACCGCCTCTTCCTTTCCATGCTGACCTCGCGTCGCGATCCGGCGCTGATGCTGCGGCGGATGAACGAGGCGGGCGTACTCGGTCGTTTCATCCCCGAATTCGGCAAGGTCGTCGCGATGATGCAGTTCAACATGTATCATCACTATACGGTCGACGAGCACCTGATCCGCTCGGTCGAGGCACTGTCTGAAATCGACAAGGGCGAGGCGGGCGAAGTCCATCCGCTCGCCAACAAGATCATGCCCGGCATCGAGGAGCGCGACGCGCTCTATGTTGCGGTCCTCATCCACGACATCGCCAAGGGCCGCCAAGAGGATCACTCGACGGCCGGCGCCCGTATCGCCAAGAAGCTTTGCCCCAGGCTCGGTCTCAACGCCAAGCAGACCGAACTCGTCACCTGGCTGGTCGAACAACATCTCATCATGTCGATGACCGCCCAGACCCGCGACCTGCATGACCGCAAGACGATCACCGATTTTGCCGATGCCGTCCGCTCGATGGACCGGCTAAAGCTGCTGCTGGTGCTGACGATCTGCGATATCCGCGCCGTCGGCCCGGGCGTCTGGAACGGCTGGAAAGGCCAGCTGCTGCGCACGCTCTATTACGAGACCGAGCTGCTTCTGTCCGGCGGCTTTTCCGAGACGCCGCGCCGCGAACGCGCCACCGCCGCCGCGCGGGAACTCGCCAACGCGCTGTCGGGTTGGGACGAGGTGGATGCCAAGACTTATTCGGAGCTGCATTACCAGCCCTATTTGCTGGCCGTATCGCTGGAAGACCAAGTGCGCCACGCAACCTTCATACGCGATACGGACCGCGCTGGGCATGTGCTCGCCACCATGGTGCGCACCGACGCTTTTCGCGCGATCACGGAAATCACCGTCCTGGCCCCCGACCATCCCCGCCTGTTGTCGATCATCACCGGTGCCTGCGCCGCGGCCGGCTCCAACATCGCCGATGCCCAGGTCTATACGACGACCGACGGCCGCGCGCTCGACACGATCCTCATCAACCGCGAATTCGCCGTCGACGAGGACGAGCTGCGCCGTGCCGGCACGATCAGCCGCATGATCGAGGATGTGCTGTCCGGCAAGCGTCGCCTGCCGGAAGTCATCGCTACCCGAGCCAAGGCGAAGAGAAAGCATCGGGCCTTCAACATTCCGCCTTCGGTCATCATCTCCAACGGCCTGTCCAACAAGTTCACGGTCATCGAGATCGAGTGCCTGGACCGCACCGGCCTTCTGGCTGATATCACCGCCGGCCTTGCGGATCTCTCGCTCGACATCCAGTCGGCGCGCATCACCACATTCGGCGAAAAGGTCATCGATACCTTCTACGTGACCGATCTCGTCGGCCAGAAGATCACCAATGAAAACCGCCAGAACAGCATTGCCTCGCGCCTCAAAGCGGTGATGTCGAACGACGAATTCGAGTCGATCGATGGCATGGCGGCCAGCGTCGTTCCGACCATCTCAGAACCGCCCGCCGCGCGCAAAAACAAGGCAAACGCATGATCAGAAGCATGGGGTCCGGCCGATGAGCCTCGTCAGGAAGTTCGCGACCGTCGGCGGGGCGACGCTCGGCAGCCGTATCTTCGGCTTTGCCCGCGAGACCGCGATGGCGGCCGCACTCGGCACCGGGCCGATGGCCGACGTCTTCTACGCCGCCTTCCGCTTCCCCAACCTTTTCCGCCGCCTGTTTGCCGAGGGTGCCTTCAACGCAGCCTTCGTGCCGCTCTTCTCCAAGGAGATCGAGGCGAATGGCGTCGCGGGCGCCAAGCGCTTTTCCGAGGAAGTCTTCGGTGTCCTGTTCTCGGCGCTTCTGATCATCACCATCGTCATGGAACTGATGATGCCGTGGCTGGTGCGTTTCATCATTGCGCCGGGCTTTGCCGACGACGCGGAAAAGACCTCGCTGACCATCCGCATGGCCGCGGTCATGTTCCCCTACCTGATGTGTATGTCGCTGACGGCGATGATGAGCGGCATGCTGAATTCGCTGCATCATTTCTTCGCCGCCGCCATCGCCCCGGTCTTCCTCAACGTGGTGATGATCGCAGCATTGGTCTGGGGCCTCTGGATCGGCGCCGATCCGCGGGAAATCGCCTGGTACCTGTCCTGGAGCGTGCTGGTCGCCGGCGTGCTGCAGCTTGCCGTCGTCTATATCGGCGTGCGCCATGCCGGCATCAATATCGGCTTTCGCCGCCCGCGCATGACACCCAACGTCAAACGCCTGCTCTGGCTCGCGGTCCCGGCGGCCGTCACCGGTGGCATCACCCAGATCAACCAGATCATCGGCCAGGCCATCGCGTCCGGCAAGGAAGGCGCGATCGCGGCACTCCAATATGCCGACCGCATCTACCAGCTGCCCCTCGGCGTCGTCGGCGTCGCCGTCGGCGTCGTGCTCCTGCCGGAACTGTCGCGTGCGCTGAAGGGCGGACAGCTGAAGGAAGCGGCCAATATCCAGAACCGCTCGATCGAATTCGTCCTGTTCCTGACGCTCCCCGCCGCCGCCGGCCTCTGGGTCTTGTCGGACGCGATCATCCGCGTGCTTTATGAACGTGGCGCCTTCTCGGCGGAAAATACCACGGTCGTCGCCGGCATCCTGGCGATCTACGGCCTCGGGCTGCCGGGGTTCGTCATGATCAAGGCGCTGCAGCCGGGCTTTTATGCCCGTGAGGACACCAAGACGCCGATGCGCTTCACCATGCTGTCGGTCGTGGTGAATTCAGGCCTCGCCATCTCGCTGTTCCCCATCCTCGCCGAGCGGGGCATCGCGACGGCCGAGGCGACGGCGGGCTGGATCAACACTGTCCTGCTGTTCACCACGCTGGTCTGGCGCGGTCATCTCGCCTGGGAATGGAAGCTCGCCAAGCGTACGGTGCTGCTGGTCGCTTCCGCTGCGGTCATGGCCACGGCGCTGATCTATGCTCTGCCTTATGCCGGCCCCTGGCTGGCTCCGGGCTCGCATCTGCTGCAGCAGATCCTGGCGCTCGGCGTTCTCATCGCGCTTGCGATGGTCGTCTATTTCAGTGTCGCCTTCCTGATCGGCGGTGCCGATCTCGGCATGATCCGCCGCAATCTCAAGCGCAAGACGAAGCCTTCGGCGTAATATGGGCCGAGGCGGCTGAGTACCGTCTCGCTCAGCTCTCGCTGCCCTTGCTCTTGCTCCTGCGCTTCAGATTGGCAAGGCTTCCCTTGCCCTTCTTACCGCAATGGGCCCAGGTCCGGCTCGGGCCGATATCCACATGCACGATGCCGTTGCAGTATCGGCCGATGCCGCCGATGCCGGGCGCGGTGCGGGCTGCCGCCAAGATGCGTTTTTCTGAGACACCCGGAACCCGGATGTCTGCGGCATAACAGCGGCTATGTTGTGATGTACCGGAGCGCGGGCGGTGGCCGGATGTCACCATCGGCTTGTGGCCTGTCTGCTTGGCGATATGGGCAAGAATGGCCTCCAGCTTTTCGGGAAAACAGCCTGTCCGGACGCTGACGCGCTGAACGGTGTAGAAGGCCGAATAATCGTGCTTGAAGCTGGTGCCGCGGCGTTTGTCGTTCTTGCCTGCGGCCTCGGCGTTGACGTTCAGACTGAATGCCAAAAGGCAGGCCAGCGCGACGCGAGAAAAGATGCGCATGGAAATCCCCTGGGAAAGGACCTGTCGTCAGGACAGGTCAACTTGTGTGTCGGGGTATTTCTTTCTGAAAAGTGACGTGAATAAGGAGCAATTTACTCTAAATTGGGATTTCTTGGCCCTAAGTCTTAATAGCCGTTAACTAAGACTGCCACGGCGAATGCTTCTATTTGGCTTGTACGGGTGTTTTTCTTTGTTAGAAAATTGTTGCAAAACTGAAGGTTGACGGGCTTTGGCGGGCTGGCCATAGTTCAGCGGTACATCAGATGATTTCATACGGATGTGGCACTGTCCGACTGGTGCCAGCTCCTCCATAAGAGGCTGTTACCATGTTTGGATTTTCCAAGGACATTTCGCTCTCCAACCCTTTTTCGCGCTCGTCGCGCTCCCGCGGCGAATCAGGTTCGCGGGGCGACAGTGCCGTTGCCGCCGCCGCGGACAAGAAGGGCAAATACGACAAGAAGGACGCGCCCCTCGCCATCACCGACATCGTCATGACCTGTCTCGACGTTGCTTTTGGTACTGCGAACGGTGGCCAGAGCGTCGGTTATGCGGCGCTCGGCCAGCATGTCGCCCAGGGCGCGCAGAACAGCTACAAGGCCAAGGGCAATGCCAAGATCGAGGTGCCACCCAGTCCGCATTTCGTTGCCCACGGGCACAGCAAGGGCGACATCACGACGGAAAGCCCGGCGACGCTGAAATACCTGCAGCGCCGGCGGATCAAGGAAGTGGGGGGCAATGGCTTTGGCGTTGCCGGCTCGGTCGCGGTCGCTGCCTCCATGGGCCACCTTCCGGTCAATGCGCTCTCGATCGCCAAGCAGGCGAACACGACCGTATCTACCGCCGCCCATCTGACACAGCTCAAGATCCTTGCGCGAGAGATCGACGCGCTGGAGGCCGACATGACATCCGGCGTCTCGCTGTCGGAACTGGTCAGGGAAGTCATCAAGGTCAAGGCGCACAAGTCGGGCATCGAGGGCACAAAGCTCGTCACCGGCTCGATCCCGGTGCTGGGGGAAATCGTCACGTCGGCCGTCACCGGCGCCGTCAATGGCGCGACTGCCGCCGCCAAGACCTTTGATAAGGCTTTTCATGCGAAAAACTGCGCAAGGCTTGCGCTGGAGATCCACTGGATTGCCTATCAGGAACAGTTCCGCGCCTGGTGCCGCATGCACCGGCTCGATCCCGATGAATTTCTCGAACGTGACAATTATCTTGCCCGCCGTAAGCCGCCGCGCCTCGCCGGCAAGAATCTGAGGCAAGCCAACGAGGCGCTGCGCGAGCATGACCGCCCGCCGCGCCTGAAGGGCAAGGGGCTTTCGGCTGCCAGAGAAGCGCTTGAGGCCCACAACCCGCCGGCCAGCCGTCTGCCGTCGGCCGAACTCGACCGGGTGGTGCACGAAGCCCGCCAGAGCTTCTATTTCCACCGCGACGCGGGGCCTGCGACCAAGCTCGTCGCCGAACTCTTCACCCGCCGCTCGGCGCTCGCGGTGCTCGGCAGATACGATGTCGCCGCGCTGATCATGGAACCCGGCGGCTGGGTCGCGCTGACGGACAAGATCTCGTCCTTGTGATCGTATGGGGCCTATGAGGGTATCACCACGCTCGGCATGAAGCATCCCTAAATGTCGCCACTCATCGAGGTGTTGGCACGCCTACGAGGACATCCCGGAGGCAGAAGCTTCGCGAAAAAAAGACCCGCCACGGGCAGCGGCGGGTCTCAACTCTAGAAACCGTGTATAGCCTCAGCGGCAGACGCGGCGTGGACCGTAGTTCGGCTGATAGGTGTTGTCGGATGCGCGGTAGGACCGGTAGCGGGCAGCACAGCTGCTTGCGCGGTTCTGAGATGCGATGGCGCCGCCGATAATGGCGCCGGCTGCCAGCCCGCCTATGATTGCCGCAGTATTATTGTTGCGGTGATGGCGACGGGAATAATGCCTGTCCCGGTGGTGTCGGTGGCTCCGGCTGTACCGGTCCCGTCGGTCGTAGTGGTGACGGCGATATTCACGTCTATCACGTCGGTCGCGAACCTGCTGAACGTCGGATCTCTCCATCGCCGGGGCAATCGGGCCAAGCGGCAGAGCCTGCGCCGGCGTGAGACCGGTGAAAGCGGTCATGGCCGAAACCATGACTATGGCTAGCTTTTTGAACATGCTTCTTCCTCTGTTATGGGGAAGTAAATAGGTCCGGGTTGCAATTTGAGAAGGCCCGCACGGAGAGTTGGCAAAAAGGCAGGTTATGCCTCCTGGGGACGTTCCGACATCTCACACGAACAATTCCAGGTACTTACGCAAAACCTTATCCCCGCGCTTCTATGTCGTGCCTACAATCCGGCCGTTCTGCTTCGGCTACACCGCTCGACATTGCCGGCGAGACGGGACCGGTGACCATATGAACCGCCCTGATGCAGATTGGACATGCGGGGCTGCGCACAAAATGGTCTGCCTCTCCTTCCAGCAAGGGTAAGGTGCGTGTGTCGCACACATCACGGCCGGCAGTCCGTAAGGACATTAAACCCTGCCGCCGCAGATGGACCGGAGTTTCGTGGAAAAACACACCGAACGGGACACACCGAGTGTCATTGTTAAAAATTCAATTCGAGGCACCCGACATGTGCCGGCCGAAATGCAAGAAATGCCCGTCCTCCTCGGGCGAGCAAAGCGAGACCCGAGGATCGCCAAGGGCGGACTCCGCCGAGCTTTCGGCATATCGTATCGCCATTGTTCAAAGACCGGGAGTTTTCATGACCAGCCAGTCGATCTTTCTCGTGACCCTCGTTGTCGATGACTACGACACGGCCAAGGCTTTCTACTGTGGCGTTCTGGGCTTCGACTGCGCCTTTGATGGTCCGCTGCCGGAAGGTAAGCGCTGGGTCGTGGTGAGGCCGAAGGGCGGAGAAGGGGCGGCACTCCTCTTGGCCCGCGCCGACGGTGACGAGGAGAGGGCCGCAATCGGCAACCAGACGGCCGGCCGCGTCAGCTTCTTCCTGAAGACCGACGATTTCCATCGTGATCATGAGGCGTTGCTGGCGAAGGGCGTCCGCTTTCTTGAGGAGCCGCGGCACGAACCCTACGGCACGGTCGCGGTATTTGCCGATCTCTACGGCAATCTCTGGGATCTCATCCAGCGTGCGGATGAAACTGCCACTTGATTCCGCCCCGCCGGCTGTGCTTAGAGCGCGGCGTTAGCTACATGGCCCGCGGGCCGCGGCCGCCGGAGATCATCACACCTCTCGGTACCGCGGATTCCAGGGCCTGGGGCCTTCCAACCGCCTGTTCGAGGACATTATGAATAGCTTCAAGCCGCTCGTCTTTTCCGGTGTGCAGCCCACCGGCAATCTCCATCTCGGCAATTATCTCGGCGCGATCCGCAAATTCGTCGCCCTGCAGGAAAACAACGACTGCATTTATTGCGTCGTCGACCTGCATGCCATCACCGCCCAGCTCGTGCATGACGACCTGCGCGGCCAGATCCGTTCGATCGCCGCCGCCTTCATCGCCTCGGGCATCGATCCGGTAAAGCATATCGTCTTCAACCAGTCCGCCGTGCCGCAGCATGCCGAACTCGCCTGGGTGTTCAACTGCGTCGCCCGCATCGGCTGGATGAACCGCATGACGCAGTTCAAGGACAAGGCCGGCAAGGACCGCGAGAATGCTTCGCTCGGCCTGCTGGCCTATCCGAGCCTGATGGCGGCCGACATCCTCGTCTACCGCGCCACCCACGTTCCGGTCGGCGACGACCAGAAGCAGCATCTGGAACTTGCCCGCGACATCGCCCAGAAGTTCAACATCGACTTCCAGGAGAAGATCCGCACGACCGGCACGGGCGTCGACATGGTCGTCGGCGAAGAGCCGATCCACGGCTATTTCCCGCTGGTGGAGCCGCTGATCGGCGGCCCGGCACCGCGCGTCATGTCGCTGCGCGACGGCACCAAGAAGATGTCGAAATCCGATCCGTCGGACCTGTCGCGCATCAACCTGATGGACGAGCCGGAAGAGATCGCCAAGAAGATCCGCAAGGCCAAGACCGATCCGGAAGGCCTGCCGAGCGAACTCGAAGGTCTGGCCGGCCGTCCGGAAGCCGACAACCTCGTCGGCATCTATGCGGCGCTCGCCGACAAGACCAAGGCGGACGTGCTTGCCGAATTCGGCGGCCAGCAGTTCTCGGTCTTCAAGCCGGCGCTGGCGGATCTCGCCGTCGAGGTTCTGGCACCGATCAGCGCCGAGATGCGCCGCCTTCTCGACGACACGACCCATATCGACGCGATCCTCAAGGATGGCGGCGAGCGGGCCGGCGCCCGGGCCCGGAAGGTCATGGACGAAGTCTTCGACATCATCGGCTTCCTGCGCTGATCCATCGTTGAAAATAACGTGAAACCCGCCGTCAATTGCGGCGGGTTTTCATTTTTGCGGGTTGGTATAAGGTCCGCGACGCGACCGCGTCGGTCGAGAATACGGGCAATGAGGGGACGCCATGGTTTCCAAGAGACTTTCGCGGCTGGAAGGACACCGGCGCAAATTCATGGCCGTCATCGACGGCACGCCCGAATGCGAGAAAGCGGTCCATTACGCCGGCCGCCGCGCCAAGAATTCCAATGGCGGTTTGGTCCTCCTCTACATCATCCCGGAAGGCGACTTCCAGCAATGGCTCGGCGTCGAGCAGATCATGCGGGCCGAGGCCATGGAGCAGGCCGAGGCCGTCATGGCCAAATCCGCGCAGAAGGTCCGTGAAGCGATCGGCATCGATCCCGAAATCGTCATCCGGGAAGGCAGCGCCACCGAGCAGATCAACGCGCTGGTGGAGGAGGATCGCGACATCGCCGTCCTCGTTCTCGCCGCCGGTTCGGCCAAGGAAGGCCCGGGTCCGCTCGTTTCCGCCATCGGCGGCCGCGGCACCGCTTTCCCCATCCCCGTCACCGTTCTGCCTGATACATTGTCCGACGAGGAAATCGACGCACTGGCATGATCTCGCTATTGACCGGGAGATTGCAAAGGCGCACTTGAACCCAAAGATGAGAAAGTTTATCTTCTTTGGAAGAATTCTAAACTTAGCGCCGCTCGCCGGCCAGGAGCACGACCATGTTCATTCAGACGGAAACCACGCCGAACCCGGCGACGCTGAAGTTCCTCCCCGGCAAGGTGGTCCTCGAAAAAGGTACGGCTGAGTTCCGCAATGGCGACGAAGCCGACGCTTCGCCGCTGGCGGCGCGTCTCTTCGACGTGCCCGGCGTCACCGGCGTCTATTTCGGCTACGACTTCATCACCGTCACCAAGTCCAACTCGGAATGGCAGCACCTGAAGCCGGCGATCCTCGGATCGATCATGGAACACTTCATGTCCGGCCAGCCGATCATGGGCGGTGGTTCGTCCATGGCGGAAGACCTGGATGAGGAAGGCGAGTTCTTCGAGGAAGGTGACGAAACCCTCGTCGCCACGATCAAGGAACTGCTGGAAACCCGCGTTCGTCCGGCCGTCGCGCAGGATGGCGGCGATATCACCTTCAAGGGCTTCAAGGACGGCACCGTCTATCTCAACATGAAGGGCGCCTGCTCGGGCTGCCCGTCATCGACGGCGACGCTCAAGCACGGGGTGCAGAACCTGCTCAAGCACTTCGTTCCCGAAGTGCAGGCCGTCGAGGCGCTCTGACGTCCGGCGAATGCATCCATGATCACACTGGCCATCGACACCGCGGGAATTGACTGTTCTGCGGCTGTCTACGACGATTCGTCGAACAAGTTGCTCTCCGCCGTTTCCGAGGAGATCGGCAAGGGACATGCCGAGCGCCTGATGGCCGTCATCGACCAGGCACTGGACGAGGCTTCCGTCGATCTTCACGGTGTTGGCCGTATCGCGGTCGTCGTCGGACCGGGCTCGTTTACCGGCATCCGCGTCGGCGTGGCGGCGGCCCGTGGCTTTGCCCTGTCGCTCGGCATCGAATGCGTCGGCGTAACCACGCTGGAAACGCTGGCCGCCCACTATCTGGCAAGCAATCCCGGCAGCCCTGTGGTCGTGACGATGGATGCCAAGCGCGAGGAAATTTACGCTCAGGCTTTTTCACCGGAAGGCGTGGCACTCAACGAAGCGGCAGCCCTTTCTGCTGCCGACGTCCGCGAACTGGTAACGTCGTTTTCGGCGCAGGCAACAGGCTCGTGGAGCGGTAACGTCTCAGACAAGGGGGCCGACAGGCCGTCATCGCCCGACCGTTTCGATATCGGCACCGTGGCACGCATTGGAGCGGCCAAGGATGCGGGCGAGGGTAGGCCGAAGCCGCTTTATCTGCGTGGACCGGACGCCAAGCCACAGACCGGATTTGCGCTGGCAAGAGTGTAGGCGATGTTCGACGACTATCTGAGCTGGAAGCCGTTCTTCGAGGTCGTACCCATGGAAGGGGCCGATTGCCGTGAGATTTCCGAACTCCACGGCTTCCGCTTCCCGCGCCAGTGGAGCGACGGAGAGTTCCAGAACCTGCTGATGCAGGAAAACGTCTTTGGCTTCGTCGCACGCCAGACCAATGCCTTTTTTTCGAGGCCGATGGCCGGCTTTGTCCTGAGCCGCGAGGCGGCGGGCGAGGCTGAAATTCTGACGGTCGCGGTATCGGAAAAATTCGGTCGCCAGGGCCTTGGCTGGCGGCTGATGCAGGCGGCGCTTCGTGAGGCTTCGTCGCGCGGAGCCGACAGCATGTTTCTCGAAGTCGAGGCGGAAAATGCGGCGGCGGTGGCGCTCTATGGCAAGCTCGGATTTGCCCGGATCGCCGAGCGGCCGGCCTATTACACAGGGGCCGATGGCAGGCGGACGGCGGCGCTTGTCATGAGCCGAGTTCTTCGCTAGTCCCTAATCTCAATCAAGCTTAAGGGGGCCGGGACGTCATGACGGACCTTTCCAAGACACTGGAAGAATTGTGTGCCGAGAAAGGCATGCGCATGACGGAGCAGCGCCGGGTCATCGCGCGGACCCTGCAGGAATCGGACGACCATCCGGACGTCGAAGAACTGTATCGCCGCTCGTCCAAGGTTGATCCGCGCATCTCCATCTCGACCGTCTATCGAACGGTAAAACTGTTCGAGGACGAGGGTATAATCGAGCGTCACGATTTCCGTGACGGCCGCTCGCGCTACGAGACCGTGCCGGAAGAGCATCACGATCACATGATCGACTTGAACACCGGCCATGTGATCGAGTTCAACTCGCCGGAAATCGAGGCGCTGCAGGAGCGGATCGCCCGCGAGCACGGCTTTCGTCTGGTCGGACATCGGTTGGAGCTCTACGGCATCCCGCTCGACAAGGACGACGAGTAGGAACGCCCTGCGGTGATCACCAACATCCGGATCGGCCTGATCATCGTCTGTCTCGTGGCGGTCACGCTGGTCCTCCTGCCGTTCCAGCTGGTGGGCCTCGCCTTCGATCTCAAGATCCGTCGCTACGTGCCGCGGCTCTGGCATCGTTCGGCCTGCTGGCTGCTCGGCATCCGCATCCGCACCCACGGTCATCTGGAGCGCCGGCGCCCGCTGATGCTCGCCGCCAACCATGTCTCGTGGAAGGACATCCTCGTCCTCGGCGCCGTCGCCGACGTCATCTTCATCGCCAAGGCGGAAGTGGCTGATTGGCCGATCTTCGGCGTACTCGCCAAGCTGCAGAAATGCATCTTCGTGGTGCGCGAGGAAAAGCGCCGCACCGGTGATCAGGTCAACGAGATCGCCGCCCGGATGAATGCCGGCGAGATCGTCGTCCTCTTCCCCGAGGGCACGACCTCCGATGGCAACCGCCTGATGGAGGTGAAGTCGTCGCTGTTCGGCGCAGCCGCCGCAGCCGCTCCCGCAACGCCCGGCAATCTGGTGCATGTGCAGCCCGTGACGCTCGCCTATACAAGGGTTCACGGCATGGCGATGGGCCGCTTCCACCGTCCGCTCGCCGCATGGCCTGGTGATATTGAGCTGGCGCCGCATCTCTTGGGCGTGATGAAGGAAGGCGCGCTCGATGTGGATGTGGCTTTCGGCGACACGATCGACTTCAAGGCGGGCGACAATCGCAAGCATCTGAGCCAGAACGTCACCGCGCAACTCCGTCGCATGCTCATCCGCCATCTGCGGCAGCGCGAATACGACGCGAATGACGGCGCAACCGATGGCGGCAGCGTGAACTGAACCTATATTGAGTAGGAAAGGCGTCGTTCGCCATTGGCGGCTGAACGGCCTCCCGAAGTCAACCCGATCTGAAGTCCTGCCGTGGCGGCATCCCGCGCATCGGCGGTATCTGGAAACATCATGGATCCACTTGGACAGCTGATACACTGGTCGGCGGAATACGGCCTGCTCGGCGTTTTTCTCGTCGTCCTTTCCGAACGCATCATCCCGATCTTTCCATCCTACGCCATCATGGCGGCAGTCGGCATCGGGGCGGAATCGGGTGCGTGGTCGCCTGCCGCCGCCCTGATTGCCGCGATCGCAGGCAGTTATATCGGAGGGTCGCTCTACTATTTCTGTGCCGCGAGTGTTTCCGAGGAGCGATCGTTACGTTTCCTCACGCGCTTTGCACTCCTGTTCGGAACCTCGTCCGACAAGGTGCAGAAGATGATCTCCTATTTCCGCACAAACCAGGCTGCGCTGTCCTTCACCGCCCAGCTTGTGCCGACCGTCAGGCTCGTGGCTCCGGCGATCGCCGGTCTCCTGAAGGTCAATCCCGGCCCCTTCGCCATGGCGGCGTTGTTGGGTGTCGCCGTCTGGAACTCGCTCTTCTTCCTCATCGGCTATGCCTGTGCGCGCCTCTCCTTCGATGGCAATGTCTCGGAACTGGCGCTGGAACTGCTGATCGTGTTGATGGTCGTGGAAAGCCTTGCCTTCGTGGTCTGGCGCCGGTGGCGCAGAAAGAAGATGCCGGCGACCGGCTGAGCAGCAGCCCGAAGCCGCATGACAGCTGTGATCGCTCAGGCCATTCCGACTCATACGAAATGCTTCAACTCGCGCCCTTCTTGCTGTATGAGCCAGCCATGAACGAACACGTCTCCCTTTCCGCGCCGGCCGAAGAGCCCGTCACCTGTCCCGACACGCGCAGCAATGCGCGCAAGGTCTTCATCAAGACCTACGGCTGTCAGATGAACGTTTACGATTCCACCCGCATGGGCGATGCCCTGGCTGGCGAGGGATATGTGACGACGGAAGACATGGATGAGGCGGATCTCGTTCTGCTCAACACCTGTCACATCCGCGAAAAGGCGGCGGAAAAGGTCTATTCCGCACTCGGCCGCCTGCGCGAGATGAAGAAGATCCGTGCCGCCGAAGGCCGCGAATTCATGATCGGCGTCGCAGGCTGCGTCGCTCAGGCGGAAGGCGAGGAGATCATCCGTCGTGCGCCCGCCGTCGACGTGGTCATTGGCCCGCAGACCTACCACCGCCTGCCGGATGCGCTGAAAAAAGCCCGCGCCGGTGAGCGTGTCGTCGATACTGAATATGCGGTCGAGGACAAGTTCGCCCATCTGCCCGCAACCGAGAAGAAGGTCATCCGCTCGCGCGGCGTCACGTCCTTCCTCACCGTGCAGGAAGGCTGCGACAAGTTCTGCACCTTCTGCGTCGTGCCTTACACGCGCGGCTCCGAAGTGTCCCGTCCGGTCGGCCAGATCATCGATGAGGCGAAGCGCCTCGTCGATGCCGGCGTCCGCGAAATCACGCTGCTCGGCCAGAACGTCAACGCTTGGCGCTCGGAAGACGACAAGGGCAGGGGGCTCGGGCTCGCCGATCTTCTCTACCGTTTGGCCGACATTCCCGGCCTCGCGCGGCTTCGCTACACGACCAGCCATCCGCGCGACATGGACGACCGCTTGATCGAGGCCCATCGCGACCTGCGCAATCTTATGCCTTACCTGCATCTTCCGGTACAGGCCGGTTCCGACCGTATCCTGAAAGCCATGAACCGCCGCCACACCGGTGCGGAATATCTGCGCCTGATCGAGCGCATTCGCGCGGCACGGCCGGATATCGCCATGTCCGGCGATTTCATCGTCGGCTTCCCCGGCGAGACCGACCAGGATTTCGAGGACACGCTGAAGATCGTCGAGGATGTGAATTACGCCTCGGCCTTCTCGTTCAAATATTCGAGCCGCCCTGGCACCCCGGGCGCGGACTTGGCCGATCATGTGGCCGAAGAGGTGAAGACCGAACGTCTGGAGCGATTGCAGACGCTGCTCTTGAAACAGCAGGCCGAATTCGCCACATCCTGCATTGGAAAGACCATCGATCTGCTGCTGGAAAAGCCGGGCCGCATGCCGGGACAGGTGATTGGACGTTCGCCTTGGCTGCAGTCTGTGAATGTTGATGCAAAAACATCGCAAATCGGTGAGATTATCAGTGTACGAATCACCGGGACTGGTCCGAACAGCTTGTTTGCCGAGCCGGCAGAGAGTTTAATCAAGGCCTGACCAGCAAGTGAGGAGCTTGTTTACTTGAACGCACAAGAATTGGTTTCTTCCACAGCGCGTCAACCCCGATCCGCAGCGACCGATGCCAACCACTTCGTCTTGACGTTCGAGAATAACAGATTAGCCAGTGAGCTCTTTGGTCAGTTCGACCAGAACCTCAAGCTTCTCGAACAGCGTCTCGGCATTGACGCTCGCCCACGGGGCAATTCCGTTTCCATTTCCGGTGATGTCGTTGCCACCAACCAGGCAAGGCGCGCACTCGATTTCCTTTATGAGCGACTGCAGAAGGGCGGCTCCGTGGAAGCATCCGATGTCGAAGGCGCAATCCGCATGGCGCAGGCCGCAGACGACCAGCTGACGCTCCCGACCCTGGAGCGCAAGGCAAAGCTATCCATGGCGCAGATTTCCACCCGCAAGAAGACCATCCAGGCCCGCACGCCCACTCAGGACGCTTACATGCGCGCCCTGGAACGCGCCGAACTGGTCTTCGGCGTCGGCCCGGCCGGTACCGGCAAGACCTATCTCGCCTGCGCCCACGCAGCCCAGCTGCTGGAACGCGGTGCCGTCGACAAGATCATCCTCACCCGTCCTGCCGTCGAAGCGGGTGAACGCCTCGGCTTCCTGCCGGGCGACATGAAGGAAAAGGTCGATCCCTATCTGCGCCCGCTTTACGACGCGCTCTACGACATGATCCCTGCCGACAAGGTCGATCGGGCGATCACCGCCGGCGTCATCGAGATCGCGCCGCTCGCCTTCATGCGCGGCCGCACGCTGTCCAACGCCGCGATCATTCTTGACGAGGCGCAGAACACGACCTCGATGCAGATGAAGATGTTCCTGACGCGTCTGGGCGAAAACGGCCGCATGATCATCACCGGTGACCCGAGCCAGGTCGACCTGCCGCGCGGCGTCAAATCCGGGCTGGTCGAGGCCCTGCAGATCCTCAAGGGTGTCGAAGGCCTGTCCGTCGTGCGCTTCAAGGATACCGATGTCGTGCGCCATCCGCTGGTCGGCCGCATCGTCAAGGCCTATGACGCGCAATATGCCGTCCACGAGGAAAGCGAGGAAGCTCCCGACCGGTAATCCGGCCGGGATCAGCACTCATGCCCGAGTTAGACATACAGATCAGCGTGGAAGACGACGGCTGGCCGGATGAGGCCATGCTGGAGGCTTTGAGCGGCAAGGTGCTGGGCGCCGCCGCGGATTTTCTCGTCCGCGAGGAAGACCAGCCCTTTCCGGACATGGCCCCGGAACTGTCGCTCGTCTTCACCGACGACGATTCCATCCGGGAAATTAACGCCGAGTGGCGCGGCATGGACAAGCCGACCAACGTCTTGTCTTTCCCCGCTTTTCCGCTCGAACCGGGCGGCATGCCCGGCCCGATGCTGGGCGATATCGTCATCGCCAGGCAAACTGTCGAGCGGGAAGCGGTTGATCTCGGCAAGACTTTCGACGATCATCTGACCCATCTTCTGGTCCACGGCTTTCTCCATCTCTTTGGTTACGACCACATGGAGAAGGACGAGGCGGAGGAGATGGAGGCACTTGAGACTCGTATTCTGGCCGCGCTCGGCCTATCTGACCCCTATGCGGGGCAAGACCCGATAATGTAGTTTGGAACAATGAACGATTATTCGAGCAATGTCGCCCGCGAGGGCAAGGACAGTTCGGACTCACCCTCGTCAGACGAGGGCAGTAGTTCGGCAAGGTCCGAACACTCATCCCGATCTCACAATTCCTTCTGGTCGCGGGCCCTGCGCCTGCTGAGGCCGTCGCAGGGCGAACAGCTCCGCGAGGATCTCGCCGATGCGCTGATGGCCGATACCAATATCAGCAATGCCTTTTCGCCGGACGAGCGCGCGATGTTGCACAACATCCTGCGCTTCCGCGAAGTCCGCGTCGAGGACATCATGGTGCCGCGCGCCGACATCGAAGCGGTGGACATGACCATGACCATCGGCGAGCTGATGATCCATTTCGAAGAGACGGGCCGCTCGCGCATGCCCGTCTACGTTGATAATCTCGACGATGCACGCGGGTTTGTTCACATCCGCGACCTTTTGTCCTACCTCGCCAAGCAAGCGCGCAACAAGCGCCGTGTCGGCTCTAGAGCCAATTCACCAGCGCAGGTTGCAAATACTATAGAGAAATCCGAAAAGCCTGTCCGCGCACCGAAAGCTGCGTTCGATCTGGGGCGCGTCAACCTTGAGCAGACAGTGGCCGAAGCCGGTTTGATCCGCAAACTTCTCTTCGTTCCGCCGTCGATGCTGGCATCGGATCTGCTTCGCAGCATGCAGGCCGCGCGCACGCAGCTTGCCCTCGTCATCGACGAATATGGCGGCACCGACGGTCTCGTGTCCCATGAGGATATCGTGGAAATGGTCATCGGCGATGTCGAGGACGAGCACGATTCCGATGAAGTCATGTTTTCCAAGACCGGCGACGACATCTTCGTCGCCGATGCGCGCGTCGAGCTTGAAGAGATCGCCAAGGCAATCGGGTCGGATTTCGACATCCGCGATCGCCTGGAAGATGTCGACACGCTTGGTGGCCTGATTTTCTCCGCCCTTGGACGCATTCCCGTCCGCGGCGAAGTCGTCCAGGCCGTTCCCGGGTTCGAATTCCAGATTCTCGAGGCAGATCCCCGCCGGATCAAGCGCGTGCGGATACTGCGCAAACGCGCACTTGCACGCCGCCGCCAGGTAAAGGGCGAGGAGGCTTTGCCCGCTCCGGCCGTCCCGGCAGGCCTGCTTCCGGCGCCCTCGGAAGACCGTGCATCGCGGCCGGAAGGCTGATCGGATCCCGCAAAGCCCGCGACATCGCGGGCTTTTTTTGAAACACTCCCCCCGCTGATTCGGGACAAAAGGGGGCATCCATGGAGCGGCTGGCGGGTAGGGTCATGCTACTGTCGGGCATGCCCCGGGTGGCCCTTGCATTCATTGCCGGAGCGGTAGGCGCATTCGCCCTACCGCCTTTCGGTTTTTTCGCAGCGCTCTTCGTGTCGTTCACGCTGCTAGTCTGGCTGATCGACGGATCGACTGGCAATCCGGCCGGCGGCGTCTCGAGCCGCCTGCGATCGGCCTTCTTCATCGGCTGGCTCTTCGGCTTCGGTTATTTCGTCGCCAGCCTCTGGTGGCTGGGCAATGCCCTGCTGGTCGAGGCCGATGACTTTGCCTGGGCGCTGCCGCTTGCGGTGCTGGGCGTCCCGGCTGTTCTGGCACTTTTCTACGGGCTCGCGGCGGCACTCGCCCGTATTCTCTGGTCTGACGGGATCGGACGTATAGCTGCCCTTGCGGCCGCCTTCGGCGTTGCCGAATGGCTCCGGGGCTTCGTGTTGACCGGATTTCCCTGGAATGCCGTCGGCTATGGAGCGATGCCGACCCCGCTGATGATGCAGTCGGCCGTGGTGATCGGCATCTTCGGCGTCAGCGTGCTTGCGGTTTTCGTCTTCTCCGCGCCGGCACTGCTGGGAACCGGCAAGGGCAAGGTCGCGGGGCTTGGCCTCGCGGCACTTCTGCTCATGGCCCATTTCTCCTATGGTGCCTGGCGTCTGCACGGCGCTGATGCTGCCCTTGAGGCGGCTGCGGGCGAGCGCAAGACGGTCCGGCTTGTCCAGCCACTGATCGATCAGGCCCAGAAGCTCGATAACACCAATCGCGCCGAGATCTTCGAGGAGCATCTGCGCCTGTCGGCATTGCCGCCGGAGGGTGAGGGGAAGCGCCCCGACATCATCGTCTGGCCGGAAACCTCGGTTCCCTTCATCCTGACCGAAAACCCTGATGCGCTGGCGCGTATTGCCGATGTCCTGCAGGATGGGCAGGTGCTGATCGCAGGCGCCGTGCGCTCGGAAAACGCGGGCGCCGGCATGGCGCCGCGCTTCTACAATTCGATCTATGTCATCGACAGTGACGGCCAGATCATATCCGCTGCCGACAAGGTGCATCTCGTGCCCTTCGGCGAATATGTTCCTTACGAGAACCTGCTGAAAAGCATGGGCGTAACAGACGCGATCGCCATGCCGGGCGGCTTTACCGCCGCGCCGACCCGCTCGCTGCTGACGCTGCCCGGCGGCGCCCTGTTCTATCCGCTGGTCTGCTACGAAGCGATCTTCCCGAACGAGATAAGCCAAGACGTAGAGCGCGCTGCAGCATTGCTCAATGTCACCAATGACGGCTGGTTCGGCGCGACCCCTGGACCACATCAGCACTTTCAGCAGGCAAGGCTCCGTGCAGTGGAAACGGGACTGTTTCTGATTCGCGGCGCTAATACAGGAATTTCCGCCGTCGTGGACCCCTTCGGCAGAGTAGTGAACGGTTTAAGTTACAATCAAAAGGGCGTGATTGATGCTACCATAGGAGGTGGTATCTCTGGCAATTGGGCGGGTGAAACGAAACAGCGTAACTTCTGGTTGCTGGTTCTGGCGATGTCAGTAATTGCGGCAATTTCGCGTGTAAGTTTTAAAACCCGCAAGAATTGACCAAAAACCCCCAAAATTGCATAGTGAGAATGCCTACTGTCTCGCCATATGCTTCGTGTTTTGGTTCTGTCGTCCCTGAGCATGAAGCGTATTCTCCATACGCAGACCGGGTTGAGAATTGAAACAACAACTTCGTCAGGACCCCCATTATGATTGAAAATAAGAAGAAACCGAACCCGATCGATATTCACGTCGGGAGCAGGATCCGTTTGCGCCGCACCATGCTTGGTATGAGCCAGGAGAAGCTCGGAGAAAGCTTGGGAATTACCTTCCAGCAGATCCAGAAATACGAGAAGGGCACGAACCGCGTCGGCGCCAGCCGTCTGCAGAATATTTCGAGCATTCTCAACGTACCGGTGTCCTTCTTCTTCGAGGATGCACCGGGCGACCAGTCCGGCAACGGTGCCGGCATGGCCGAGGCCTCGAGCTCGAACTACGTCGTCGACTTCCTGTCGTCGTCGGAAGGGCTTCAGCTCAACCGCGCATTCGTCAAGATCGCTGATCCGAAGGTTCGCCGCCGGCTGGTCGATCTGGTCAAGGCGCTGGCCGCAGAAGCCGAGGTCGAGTAGGCGGGAGCTCGATCTGGGGAGGAGTAGGAGGCGGCCTCATCGAGGCCGCTTTTTTTATGCGCAAAAGGCGCAAAAGTCGCTCAATTTTACGTATAAAGATATATTTATGTCGTTGTACGCTTGTTTTTGGCGTGCGAAGCCACTAAAGATTTCCCGTCTATTCTTTGAGGGGAATCCCGCATGCACGCCAATTACCTGTTCACCAGCGAGTCTGTGGCAGAAGGCCATCCGGACAAGGTTTGTGACCGTATTTCCGATGAAATTGTCGATCTGGTTTACCGCGAAGCCGCCAAGACCGGCATCGACCCTTGGACGGTCCGCATCGCCTGTGAAACGCTTGCCACGACCAACCGCGTCGTGATCGCCGGCGAAGTCCGTCTGCCGCCAAGCCTGATGAAGAAGGACAAGAACGGCAACGACGTCATCAACCCGTCGAAGTTCAAGTCCGCCGCCCGCAAGGCGATCCGCGACATCGGCTACGAGCAGGACGGCTTCCATTGGAAGACGGCGAAGATCGACGTGCTCTTGCATTCCCAGTCTGCTGACATCGCCCAGGGCGTTGACAGCGCTGCCGACAAGCAGGGCGACGAAGGTGCGGGTGACCAGGGCATCATGTTCGGTTTCGCCTGCAAGGAAACGCCGGATCTCATGCCGGCCCCGATCTACTATTCGCACCGGATCCTGCAGCTGCTCGCAACCGCCCGCAAGAAGGGCGAGGGCGATGCAGGCAAGCTCGGCCCCGATGCCAAGAGCCAGGTGACGGTCCGTTACGAAAACGGCAAGCCGACCGAGGTCGACTCGATCGTTCTTTCCACCCAGCATATCGATGCCAGCTGGGATTCGAAGAAGGTTCGCCAGGTTGTCGAACCCTATATCCGCGAAGCTCTCGGCGAACTCCCGATTGCTTCCGATTGCAAGTGGTACATCAATCCGACCGGCAAGTTCGTCATCGGCGGCCCGGATGGTGACGCGGGCCTCACCGGCCGCAAGATCATCGTCGACACCTATGGCGGTGCAGCACCCCACGGCGGTGGCGCATTCTCCGGCAAGGACACGACCAAGGTCGACCGCTCGGCTGCCTACGCTGCCCGTTATCTCGCTAAGAATGTCGTGGCCGCAAGCCTCGCCGACCGTTGCACGATCCAGATCTCCTACGCGATCGGTATTGCCCAGCCGCTGTCGATCTATGTCGACCTGCACGGCACCGGCAAGAACGTCACGGAAGACCAGGTCGAGGCCGCGCTGCGCAAGGTCATGGACCTGTCGCCGACAGGCATCCGGCGCCATCTCGACCTGAACAAGCCGATCTACGCGAAGACTTCCGCCTATGGCCATTTCGGCCGCAAGGCCGGCCGCGACGGTTCCTTCTCCTGGGAGAAGACCGATCTCGTGAAGCCGCTGAAGGACGCCCTCAAGGAAGATCTCCTGAAGGCTGCCTGATAGGGTTTTCGGATCGGGGCTTTACCGATCCGGCCATGACACGTTAAAGCGGGTGCCTCCATGAGGCATCCGCCTTTTTTATATTCGGACGACTTGCATGACGAATGATCAGCACCCCACCCGGGCTACGGAAGCCTTCTACGGCCGCCGCAAGGGGAAGCCGTTGCGGGAGCGGCAGGCCGAGGGACTGGCATCGCTATTGCCGGTGCTGAAGCTCGATCTGGCGACACCAGCGCCTGCCGATCTGCGTGATCTCTATCCGATCCCGGTGGAGCGCCTGCGCCTGGAGATCGGCTTCGGCGGTGGCGAGCACCTCGTCCATCGCGCCAAGGAGGACGGCGTGACCGGCTTCATCGGCGTCGAGCCCTTCGTCAACTCCATGGCCAAGCTGCTTGGCCAGGTCGATGATCTGGGTCTGAAGAACATCCGTCTCTATGATGATGATGCAACGCAGGTGCTGGACTGGCTGCCGTCGGCTTCGATCGACCAGATTGACCTGCTCTATGCCGATCCCTGGCCGAAGCGGAAGCACTGGAAGCGTCGCTTCGTCTCTCAGGTCAACCTGGAGCGTTTCCATCGCGTGCTGAAGCCGGCAGGGCTTTTCTGCTTCGCGTCGGACATCGATACCTATGTGAACTGGACGCTGATCCATTGCCGCGACCACGGCGGCTTCGAGTGGATGGCGCAGCAATCCTCGGACTGGCTGACGCCCTATGCCGGCTGGCCGGGGACGCGCTACGAGAACAAGGCGCGTCGGGAAGGGCGGTCTTCAGCCTACCTGACCTTCAAGAAGGTCTAGGCATATTTGACGATCAGTGCAGGCTGACCGTCTTCAGATCGTCTTCGGCAGCCTTGAAAAAAGTGCTCGAACGGTTGTCGGTGAGAAGGATCGGCGTGCCGTCTGCGCCGAACAGCGCCCACAGGTCGAGGCTCGGATCGATATCGGGAGCTTCCGGGAAACAGCGGGTGACTTCTTCAGACCGCATCTTGCGAATGTATCCGACTTCGCCACTGCCGAGATGGGCAAGTTCCGACTGCGTCAAATGAGTATTCGCTTCTTTCAAGAGCATTCCAGCCTCCGGAATTGAGGGCATCAGCGTTGATGCTGATGGTCTACTCTGAGACGGAAATGTTAATTTTTCGCACTACGCGCTGGGGTTCGGGGCGGGTAAGGTCGACGGAAAGAAGACCGTTCCTTAACGATGCCGAGGAGACCTCCATCCCGTCTGCCAGCACGAAAACCCGCTGAAACTGGCGTGCGGCAATGCCTCTGTAGAGATAGGCGCGCTCCGGCTGCTCTATCTGGCGGCCACGAATGATCAGCTGGTTTTCTTCGGTCGTGACATCGAGTTCGGCCTCTGAGAAGCCGGCGACCGCAAGAGTGATTCGCAGCTTTTCATCGCCACCCGGTGCGTCGGGGCGGACCCGCTCAATATTGTACGGGGGATAGCCTTCATTCGCCTTGGCAAGGCGCTCCAGCGTCTTTTCCATCGCGTCGAAGCCCAAAAGCAGGGGGCTCGCGAATGGCGTCATTCTGCTCATCGTTCAGTCCTTGCATGAAGCGACCAACCCGATGCCCTGACGGCACATCGGAACGAGCCATTTATATGGGGGCTTGCCGCGAGGATCGCAAGCCGAGCGCGGGATGTCGGGAATGCACCCGGTTCGGTGGAGGTCTGAACAGGGTTGCTACGGGCCGCCTTGACAAACGGGTTGTGTCCATCCACCACTCCCCTAAAGTTCAGGGAGACGTCATGGCACCGCGCAAGATCATTATCGACACGGATCCCGGCCAGGATGATGCCGCCGCGATCATGCTTGCATTTGCGAGCCCTGAGGAGCTCGATGTTCTCGGCCTCTGCGCGGTCGCCGGCAACGTGCCCCTGTCGTTTACAAGCCGTAACCTGCGCATCGTCTGCGAACTCTGCGGCAGGCCGGATGCCAAGGTCTATGAAGGCGCGCTGAAGCCGCTCAACCGCCCGCAGGTGACGGCAGAGCACGTCCATGGCCGTACCGGCCTGGACGGTGCCGAACTGCCGGAGCCGGCCATGTCGGCGCAGCCAACCCATGCGGTCGATTTCATCATCGAGACGCTGATGCGCGAGCCGGCCGGCACGGTGACGATCTGCACGCTCGGACCGCTGACCAACCTCGCGCTCGCGCTACAGAAGGCGCCGGATATCGCCGGCCGCATCCAGGAACTGGTGATGATGGGCGGTGGGCTTTTTGAGGGCGGCAACATCACGCCGACGGCCGAGTTCAACATCTATGTCGATCCGGAAGCCGCAAAGATCGTCTTCGACGCCGGCATCCCGACCGTGATGATGCCCCTCGATGTGACACACCAGCTGCTGACGACCAAGGCGCGCGTGGCGAAGATTGCCGCGATCGGCACGCGTCCGGCGCAGGTCCTGGTCGAATGGCTCGCATTCTTCGAACGGTTCGACATCGAGAAATACGGCTCGGACGGCGGACCGCTGCATGATCCGACTGTGATTGCCTATCTGCTCAAGCCGGAACTGTTTTCCGGTCGCCATTGCAATGTCGAGATCGAGACCCAGTCCGAGCTGACGGTCGGCATGACGGTTGCCGACTGGTGGGGTGTGACGGACCGCAAGCCGAATGCAACCTTCATGCGCAATGTCGACGCCGACGGTTTCTTCGAGCTCCTGACCGAGCGCGTCAGCCGCCTGTAGGCGCGAGGCCGCGCTTCGGCGGCATCGCGTCGTTCTTGTCCGGTGTTTAAATCTCGCGATCGACAGCCGCAGCAAGCGGGATCGACGGCTGTGCGCCGCGCTCGAGGCAGGCAAGCGAGCCGGCAACGGCAGCTCTCCTGAGCGCATCGGCGAATGTCAGTCCCTGGTCGAGGCTGGCGGCGAGATAGCCGCAGAACGTGTCGCCCGCGCCGACCGTATCGACAGGCTCTATCTTCAGCCCCTTGGCGGTCAGGATCTCGCCGTCGCGGATCGCGATCACGCCATCGCCGCCAAGCGTGACGACAAAGGTCTGCTTGCCTGCGGTGTGACGCTGCCGGAGCGCTTCTATCCGCGCATCCGATGTTGCCGTGTTTCCACCGATGATCGCATCGAATTCGGTTTCGTTGGCGACGACGATATCGGCAAGCGCTGCCAGCCTTGCCGCGTCGGCGGTAAAGGGGGCGGTATTGAGGATGGTGGTGACGCCCTTTTCACGCGCCGCGCCGAGCGCCGCCTCGACGGCGCTGGCCGGGATCTCGAGCTGCAGCATCAGGACATCGCCCGCTGTCATGGAGCCGACTGCCTTGACCGCATCGTCCGTGGTGATCGTGCCGTTGGCGCCGGGAATGACGGCGATCATGTTCTCGCCGGTGCCGCCGACTAGGATCAGTGCCGTTCCGGTCGGCTCCTTGGCCGTGGCGACCGATGACAGATCGGTACCGGCCTCTTTGAGCAGGGCGAGCGCGGGCTCTGCAAACGTGTCGCTGCCGACTGCACCGGCCATCTTGACCGAACTGCCGGCGCGGCGTGCCGCCAGCGCTTGGTTGGCGCCCTTTCCGCCGGCCGCCGTCGCGAAACTCGATCCGGCAACCGTTTCCCCGGGCTTCGGCAGCTCCGCGGTGTTGGCGATGAGATCCATGTTGATGGAGCCGAAGACGGTGATCATATGAGGGCCTGCTGTTTGATGAAATGAAGCTGCGGGACACTGCCCGAGACACTCACTCCTCGTCAACCACCCGCAGCCTGAGAAGGCCGGTACGGCTCTCGACCGATTTCTGCGGCGATGGCGTTGCTGCGTCTCCGCCGGCCGGTGTTTCCAGTTCCAGTGAGGTGATCCGGTTACCGCGCTTGGTCAGCTTTTCCGTCGAGGTCAGGATCTGCTCTACATCTCTTTCGGCGGCCAGGAAATGCGACTGCAGCTTGCGCGTCCGGTCGTCGAGCCGCCCGAGGTCTTCCATCAGCAGCTCGACTTCGCCCTGGATGAGATGGGCCTGCTCGCGCATCCGCTGGTCGCGCAGCACCGCCTGGATGACCTGGATCGACAGCAACAACAGGGATGGGGAGACGATGACGACGCGGGCGCGCTGCGCCTTCTGTACCACGGCGTCGAAATGCTCGTGGATCTCGGCGAAGATCGATTCCGACGGCACGAAGAGGAGGACCGTATCCTGCGTTTCTCCCGCGATCAGGTATTTTTCCGCAACGTCCTTGATGTGCACTTCCATGTCGCGGCGGAATTGCTGGCCGGCGGCGCGCCGCGCTTCTGGAGAAGCGGCCTCGCGAAACGCATTCCACGCTTCCAGCGGAAACTTGGCGTCGATGACGAGTGGCGGCGCGCCATTGGGCATGCGGATCACGCAGTCGGGGCGGGTGCCGTTCGATAGTGGCGACTGGAAGGAATAGGCGCCCTGCGGCAGTCCGTCGGCGACGATCGCTTCCATGCGGCCCTGTCCGAAGGCGCCACGGGTCTGCTTGTTAGAAAGGATCGCCTGCAGCCCGACGACATCCTTGGCGAGCGTCTGGATATTGTTCTGTGCCGCATCGATGACGGCAAGCCGCTCCTGCAGCTTGCGCAGGTTTTCGTGTGTCGATTTGGTCTGTTCGGTGATAGTCGAGCCCAGACGATGGCTCATGCCGTCGAGCCGCTGGCTGACGGCCTGGTTGAGCTCGCTCTGGCGGCTCACGATGGTCTCGGCCATGGCGGCAACACGCCCGTGCATCTCGCCCTGCATCCGCACCAGCTCGGCGAGGCGCGCTTCGGCGTTGGCCGTGCGCCGCATCATCTCGTTCCGCTGCCCGCCGCCCAAGCGCAGCACAAGGATCGCGACGAGCAGTAGAAACAGGACCGCTGCGCCGGCCAGGATCAGGGTTTGCGACGGGTCGCCGGACGGAAAAAGGGCGGTCAAGGGCTCTATCATATGGGCAATCTAGCAGAACGTGAGCGGATGGAAAGATCAAAACGTGAACATATAGCGGCATGAGCATGTCTTGCCTGTTTTCACGCCGCAAAAGATGCGCTATGGGGGCGACATGACCATCAAGCCGCTCATCATTCTCCCCGATCCGCTTCTCCGCCAGGTTTCGACTTCGATCGAGACCGTCGATGCCGAAGTGCTGAAACTCGCCGACGACATGCTGGAGACCATGTATGACGCGCCAGGCATCGGCCTCGCAGCGATCCAGATCGGTATCCCCAAGCGCATGCTCGTCATCGACGTGTCGCGCGAGGACGAGGAGAAGAACCCGCAGGTCATAATCAACCCTGAAATCGTCAAATTCTCCGACGAGGGCTCGGTCTACGAGGAAGGCTGCCTGTCCATTCCGGAATATTATGCCGAGGTTGAACGTCCGGCGGTCGTCAACGTCAAATATGTCGGTCGTGACGGCAAGGAACATGTGATGGAGGCCGACGGCCTTCTCGCCACCTGCCTGCAGCACGAGATCGACCACCTGAACGGCGTTCTGTTCATCGACCATATCTCCCGGCTGAAGCGTGAGATGGTGATCAAGAAGTTCACCAAGGCTGCTAAGGGCAAGGCGATCTAACACGGCGCTGCGGCGATCCGAAACCGGAAGGCGCGCTTTTTGAAGCGTGGAAGGTCCATGTCTCTTCGTATCATCTTCATGGGCACGCCGGAATTTTCCGTGCCGACGTTGCAGAGCCTGAAACAGGCCGGTCACGAGATCGTCGCCGTCTACACCCAGCCGCCCCGCCCAGCCGGTCGCCGCGGGCTCGACCTGACGAAGTCGCCGGTGCACCAGGCGGCCGAGCTGCTCGGCATTCCGGTGCTGACGCCACTCAATTTCAAGGCCGAGGAAGATCGCGAGACCTTCCGGCAGTTCAACGCGGATGTCGCAGTCGTCGTGGCCTATGGCCTGCTTTTGCCGGTCGCCATTCTCGAAGGCACGAAGCTCGGCTGTTATAACGGGCACGCCTCGCTCCTGCCGCGCTGGCGTGGTGCGGCCCCGATCCAGCGGGCCATCATGGCCGGTGATGCCAAGACGGGCATGATCGTAATGAAGATGGAAAAGGGTCTGGATACCGGCCCCATGGCGCTGACGAAGGAAGTCGAGATCTCGGAGACCATGACGGCCGGCGAGCTGCATGACAAGCTCATGCTCGTCGGCGCTCGTGCAATGGTCGAGGCGATGGAAAAGCTCGAAGCCGACGACTTGGCCCTGGAGCCGCAGCCTGAAGAGGGCGTGCTCTATGCCGCCAAGATTGACAAGGCGGAAACCCGCATCGATTTTTCGAAACCGGCGCGGGACGTGCATAACCACATCCGCGGCCTGTCTCCTTTCCCAGGGGCATGGTTCGAGGCAGAGATCAACGGCAAGCCGGAGCGCATCAAGGTGCTGTCTTCGGCGATGGGCGAGGGCCACGGCGAAGCAGGTGAGCTCACAGATGATATGCTGGCGGTTGCCTGCGGCGAGGGCGCGGTGAAGCTCACCCGCCTGCAGAAGGCAGGCGGCAAGCCGCTGGATGTCGCAGACTTCCTGCGCGGGACGCCGATGCCGAAGGGCACGAAACTGCCGCTGGGATCGGCCTGATGCCGCGCTTCCGCATGACCGTCGAATATGACGGCACATCCTATGTCGGCTGGCAGATGCAGGAAAACGGCCATTCCGTTCAGGCAGCACTTCAGAACGGCATCCTGTCCCTGACCGGCGAGACTGTTTCGATCCGCGGTGCCGGTCGCACGGATTCCGGCGTACACGCCTTCGGCCAGGTCATCCATGCCGATCTCTCGCGCGACTGGCAGCCGTTCAAGCTGCGCAATGCGCTGAACGCCCATCTGATGATGGCGAACGAGCGTGTCTCGGTGATCGATGTGCGGCAGGTTGACGAGAGTTTCGATGCACGGTTCTCGGCGGTGAAGCGGCATTACCTCTATCGCATCATCAACCGCCCGTCGCCGCTGGCGGTCGAGGCAGGCCATGCGTGGTGGGTACCGAAGCCGCTCGATCATGAGGCGATGCATGCGGCAGCACAGATGCTCGTCGGCCATCACGACTTCACCACCTTCCGCTCGGCCCATTGTCAGGCCACGAGCCCGGTCAGGACGCTGGACCGGCTGGATGTCACGCGCACGGGCGACCTGATCGAAATCCGCGCCAGTGCCCAGAGCTTTCTGCACAACCAGATCCGCTCCTTTGCCGGCACGCTGAAACTCGCCGGAGATGGCAAGATGACGCCGGAGGATGTGCGCCTTGCGCTCGAAGCCCGCGACCGCAAAGAATGCGGCCCGGTCGCACCGCCGGAAGGCCTATATTTTATGAGGGTCGACTATCCGGGCGACGATCAATAGGGCGAGACCTCGAGATAGGATCTCAGCAGGTCCGAGATGATCAGGCTCGGGATCATCAGCACCAGCATGAAGGCCGTCAGCACGAGCGGCTGCGGTCCGCAGATCTGGCGCAGGATGCGTGACACGGCGTAGATCGTCGAGGCCAGCAGGACGATCTGCAGCAGGGCGATGATGCCCACGGCGCCCGGCAGCAGGAATAGCAGCGCCGTCAGCACCGCATAGGCGTAGGCGACCGGCACTGACAGCCAGTTGGTCGATGCGACGATCGCCGTGAATTTGCGCTCGGCATTAAGCAAAAGGCAAAGCCCTCCGACAAGGACGAGCGGCAGCACCCAGTTGACCGCCTCGATAAGAAACAGCCGCAGGAAGAAAGGAGCTCCCGCTTTGGCCCCTTCAGGGCCTGCGGCAAGGAAGGCGAACCGCATTCCGGCCCAGTAGACAAGCATGGCTGGCAGGCACCAGACGAAGGCCCAGAAGGAGCGCATCATGCCGCGGTCGGTCAGATCGAGAAGGCGAAGCCCCTGGGCGTCACCTTTCACCAGCAGCCAGAGGCCGGAAATGTAGAGCTTTATCTCGGCGAATGAAGGCAATTTGGATCTCGCGGACTATCTTTGGTCGTGTTCGGACTATGTATGTTCAGGGTACGTAAATGCCGAGCTGTTTTTCGATCGGCTCCAGCAGCGCCCAGGCAAGGCTCATGGCAACGATGATCGTCAGGCGCCCCAACGGGTTGCCACCGACGACGATACGCAAAATGCGCCAGGTCGCGATGAACAGGAATGCAATGTACAGCACAAGCAACGCATAAAGACTGTAGGCGCTGACCACCCACCAGCGGTCGCCGGTTGCATCCGGCGCGAAGATGATCGCGAGAAGGACCGCGGCTCCTATATAGACTGCCGCCACAGAGCCCCAGTTGCAGATCACCACCAGGGTGCGAAACAGGGCGCGTTTGCGCAGAAGCGCGAGCGCCACGAACACGCCGGCGAGCGGCAGCAACCAGTCGGCGATACCCGCGACCAGAGACTTGGCAATAAAGCTCGCGGTCGTTTCCTGGCTATCCGGAAAGGCAGCCAGATGCTCGTGCCGTTGGTCGAGCCAGAGAAACAGCAAAGCCGGCAGGCACCAGAAGAACGCCCAGAAGGAGCGCGCGACGCCACGGTCGGAAATGTCGAAGGCGCTCAGGCCGCGCGCATCGCCTTTGACGAGCAGCCATATGCCGCCGAGAGAATGCTTGAGCTCATGAAGGGATGGCATCGCCGAACCAGCGGGAAATGAAGGTTCCGTAGATCTGGGTCAGGGTTTCGAGGTCGGCAAGGGCGACGCGCTCGTCCACCATATGCATCGTCTGGCCGACGAGGCCGAATTCCACCACCGGACAATAGTCCTTGATGAAACGGGCGTCCGAGGTGCCACCGGTGGTCGAAAGCCTCGGCTGCTTGCCGGTCACGGCCTCGACGGCAGAAGACAGCGAACCGATCAGGGCGTTGTTGCGGGTCAAGAAGACATGGCTCGGCCGCTCGGCCCAGGTGATCTCGTAGCGGGCTGGATCGCGATCGGGCCGAAGTGCTTGATCGCTGGCAGCCTCGTCGAGGCGGCGGATGATCTCGGCCTTGACCGTGTCGGCCGTCCAGGTGTCGTTGAAGCGGATGTTGAAGGCGAAGGTCGCCTTGGCCGGGATGACATTGGTCGCCGGATTGCCGACATCGACGGAGGTCACTTCCAGGTTGGAGGCCGGGAATTCCGGCGTGCCGGCATCGAAGGGCGGATCCATCAGCGCGCCGGCGAGCGGCAGAAGCCCGCGCACCGGATTGTCGGCGAGATGCGGGTAGGCGGCATGACCCTGCACGCCGAAGACCGTGACCTTGCCGGACACCGAACCGCGGCGGCCGATCTTGATCGTGTCGCCGAGCACATCCGGATTGGTCGGCTCGCCGACAAGGCATGCGTCCCAGCGCTCGCCCTTCTCGGCTGCCCACTTGAGAAGCTTTTCCGTGCCGTTGACGGAAGGGCCTTCCTCGTCGCCGGTGATCAGGAAGGAAATCGAGCCTTTCGGCGCGCCGTGCTGTTCGATATGGCGGGCCGCGGCGGCGATGAAGCAGGCGATGCCGCCCTTCATATCGACCGCGCCGCGGCCGAACATTTCGCCATCGGCGACCTCGGCGGCAAAGGGCGGATGGCTCCAGGAAGCTTCCTCACCCACCGGCACTACATCCGTATGCCCGGCGAACATCATATGCGGCTCTTCGGTGCCGAGCCTTGCATAGAGGTTTTCGACATCCGGTGTTCCGGCTTCGCTTGCGATCATCCGCTCGACCTTGAAGCCGAGCGGGGTGAGCATCGCCTCGAGTGCGGTGAGCGCTCCGCCTTCCGTCGGGGTGACGGAAGGGCAGCGGATCAGGGTCTCGAGATTGGCGACGGGATCGGAAGCGGACATCGGCATAGAACTTTCACTTAGTCGCGCAGCAGTTCGTTGATGCCCGTCTTGGAACGGGTCTTCTCGTCGACCGTCTTGACGATGACGGCGCAGTAGAGATGCGGCGCGGCGAAACCGTTCGGCATCGTGGCGTTGCCGGACGGCATCGAGCCGGCGACGACGACGGAATAGGGCGGCACTTCGCCATAGGAGACTTCGCCGGTGGCGCGATTGACGATCTTGGTCGACTTGCCGATGTAAACGCCCATGCCGAGAACCGAGCCCTCGCGGATGATGCAGCCTTCGACGACTTCCGAGCGGGCGCCGATGAAGCAATTGTCCTCGATGATCGTCGGGCCGGCCTGCATCGGCTCCAAGACGCCGCCGATGCCGACGCCGCCGGAAAGGTGCACGTGCTTGCCGATCTGGGCGCAGGAGCCGACGGTCGCCCAGGTGTCGACCATCGTGCCTTCATCGACATAGGCGCCGAGATTGACAAAGGACGGCATCAGCACGACGTTCTTGGCGATGTAAGCCGAGCGGCGGACGACGGCGTTGGGCACGGCGCGGAAACCGGCGGAGCGGAACTGGTTCTCGCCCCAGTTTTCGAACTTGGACGGTACCTTGTCCCACCAGGTGGACGCGCCCGGGCCGCCCTTGACGACTTCCATGTCGTTCAGACGGAAGGAGAGGAGAACGGCCTTCTTGAGCCACTGGTTGACGGTCCATGTGCCGTCTTCGCCGCGCACCGCGACGCGGGCTTTGCCGGCGTCGAGCAGGTTCAGCGATTCCTCGACGGCATCGCGCACCTCGCCTTTGGTCGAGACGTTGACGCTGTCGCGGTTGTCGAAAGCGGTCTCGATGGTCTTTTCGAGGGCGGCGAAGTCGAAGCTGCTCATGGAATATCCTTAAACGTCACGCGGTATCGTGATGGCTGGGGAGGTGGTCATTTGATCCCATTTGCTCTAAGCGACCGCCACTCAAGCGTCAATGCGAATTGGCGCCGGCAGCGGCCGGCGCGGGAAGGAATGAGGTTCCATGGCACGAGTTGAGAACGAGGGCGCTGAGCGCAAGGATGGCGTCTGGGAGCCGCTCAAGGACAACAAGGCCGACAAGCATGCGGCGGCCGGACAGCCGAAGACCCCGCAGACCATGTCCCCATCCTATCGCCTCGCATTCGCAGACGAGGATTTCCTCAGCCGCAAGGAGCTGCGGCCGGTGCGCCTGCAGCTGGAACTGACCAAGGCCGAGATGATGCTTGCCGAGATGGGCATCAAGTCGACGGTCGTTCTGTTCGGTGGTGCCCGCATCCCGGCACCAGGTCAGGCGCCTTGGGCGGCGCGCAACGAAACCCAGCGCAACAGCCTCCAGGCGGCCTCGGTCTACTATGAGGAAGCGCGCAAGTTTGCCGCGCTCTGCGGTGAATATTCGGCGAAGTTCGATCACAAGGAATATGTGGTCGTAACCGGTGGCGGCCCGGGCGTAATGGAGGCGGGCAATCGCGGCGCCTCTGAAGTCGGTGCACCCAGTATCGGCCTCAACATCATGCTGCCGCACGAGCAGGCGCCCAACCTCTATGTCACCCCCGAGCTCAGCTTCAACTTCCACTATTTTGCCATCCGCAAGATGCATTTCCTGATGCGGGCAAAGGCGGTCACCGTGTTTCCGGGCGGTTTCGGCACGCTGGACGAAATGTTCGAGGCGCTGACGCTGATCCAGACCAAGCGTATGGAGCGCATTCCGCTCATCCTGTTTGCCGAGAAATTCTGGCGCAGCATCATCAATTTCGAGGCGCTCGCCGATTTCGGCACGATCGCGCCGGAGGATATCGAACTGATCAACTTCGTCGAAACCGCTGACGAGGCCTGGAAGGTGATCCAGGATTTCTACGAGAAATAGGCTTTGCCGAAAATGAAAGGACCCGCCTCCTGAAATCCAGGAAGCGGGCCCTTTTCCGACGACGGCCGGTACTAGTTCCGTAATGGGGGGCGAGGAACTAGAGGGGGCGGTCCGGCAGGTCGTCGATCGAAATCGTGTTGTCCTTGTTGGTGTCCATGCGGGCGAACAGCTTGTCGCTTGCAGCCCAGGCTTCAGCCTTGGTGATCTTGCCGTCGCGATCCTCATCGATCATCCGGAAGAACCGTCCGCCGCCCATGCGCGGGCCATCACCGTGCCGTTCGAAGCGGGCCTGATGGCGGTCGCGGTCATGACGTCGATCTTCGCGATCGGCGCGTTCGTGGCGCGGGCCGTCACCGTCCTTGAGTTCGGCGCGCGGGCCGTCCGGACGATCCTCATCATCTTCGGCATCGGCCATTTCCGGACGTGGACTATTCTTGCGGAACTCCTCGCGCTTGGCGATGCGATAGTCGAGCAGTTCTCCGCGGGTGATATTGCCGTCCTTGTTGCCGTCGATCTCACTGAAGAGGGCTTCCTGACGGGCCGCCATCTCTTCCTTGGAAACCTTGCCGTCCTTGTTGGTATCGGCGGTCTTCAGCAGGCGGACGAACGTGACGTCCTGCATGATCGCACCACGCATCATGCCGTGGGGGCCACGACCCGGGCCGCGATCAGGCCGTTCCGGTGCGGCGAATGCCGGGATGGCAGCTCCTGCGACCAAAACGGCACCGAGGGTCGCCAAAACGATCTTCTTTGCGGTCATCGACGGGTTCCTTTCCCTTGTTGCGATGACCTCAAGGTATGGCCGCCAAGCCCTGGCGACCACTTAAACTCCCGTAATGTGGATGAATTCTTTGTAATGCACGGGACTATACGCTGGAAACAAGACCCCTCCCAACCGACCTGGGTCGAGCCGCTGGTCTCGACCCGTCTTTACAGACCCCCACAAGGGGGAGGGCGCAACCCAGCCACACCGCCGCAGCAATTCAAGGCAGACGGGCCCGGCAAGGCTTCTCCCCCTTGTGGGGGAGATGGCCGGCAGGCCAGAGGGGGACTTTTCCGGAAGCAGAAGATGAGCGCGCTTAGGCGACGCGCAGGCCGTTCAGGAAGCCGGCCAGATCGTCCGTCACATAGTCGATGTGATCGTCCTCGTCGGACAGCGTTTCCCAGCGCTCGATCAGCACATCGTTAAGATTGCGAGGCGTCAACAGCACCGTGCGCATGCCGAGCGTCTTCGGGACGACGAGATTGCGTGGCAGGTCTTCGAACATGGCGGCATGGGCGGTATCGACCCGGTGCAGGCTTGCGAACTTGTCGTAGGTCTCGCCGGCCGGCTTCGGCACATAGCCCGCAGCAACGATGTCGAAAATGTCGTCGAAATTGTCGAGGATGCCGAGCGCGCGGGCGGCCGCTTCCGCATGGGGAACGCTGCCATTGGTAAAGATGAACTTGCGGCCGGGCAGGGCCTTGATCGCCTCGCCGAGTTCCGGATTCGGCAACAGCGCGGAATAGTCGATCGCATGCGCCCGCTCGAGAAAACCGTCCGGATCGATGCCGTGGTTCAGCATCAGCCCCTGCAGCGTCGTGCCGTGCTTGTGATAGTAGCTCTTCTGCAGGACGCGCGCCTCTTCCCGGTCGAGCTGTAAAAGCTCTTCGACATAGGACGTCATGTTCGCATCGATCTGGGCGAAGAGATTGACGTGATGGGGATAGAGCGTGTTGTCGAGGTCGAAGACCCAGTCGCGGATGTGGGAAAAATCGGCGGCGTCGGGGGCGGTCTTGGGTTTCTTGTCCATGTCCTGCTTATGCACTGGCTGGCGGGCAAAGAAAACGGAAAAAGGCGACCAGATTTAGCTCGTTTCGGCCTTGGCGAGGAATTGGCGCGCGTGATACCGCCGATGACATGGAACTCTGGATCCCGATCACCATAGCCGCCGCCTTTCTGCAGAACCTGCGGTCTGCGCTGCAAAAGCACCTGCAGGGTGCGCTCGGCACGCGCGGCGCGAGCTTCGTCCGCTTCGGCTACGGCTTTCCGGTCGCCATCCTCTATGTCGTGCTGCTTCATCAGGTCGGCGGTTTTGCCATTCCGGCGCTCAACTGGGCCTTCGCCTTCTGGGCGGTGCTCGGCGGTCTGGCCCAGATCTTCGCCACGATCATGCTCGTCCATCTCTTTTCGCTGAGAAATTTTGCCGTCGGTACGGCCTATTCCAAGACCGAGCCGGTGCAGGCGGCAATCTTCGGTCTGATCCTGCTCGGCGAAAAGCTGACGATCGGCGCGGTCGGTGCGATTATCGTCGGCGTTTTCGGCGTGATGCTCATCTCGATGGCGCGCATGCCTCTGTCGTGGAAGAATACCGTCTCGGCACTGGCGAGCCGGACAGCGCTCGTCGGCATCGCTTCCGGTGCCGTCTTCGGCATTTCCGCAGTCGCCTATCGCAGTGCCTCGCTTTCTCTCGACGGGCCGAACCCGATCATGCAGGCGGCAACGACACTCGCCTGCGTCACGACCTTCCAGACGGTATTCATGCTGGTCTGGATGATGTGGAAGGACAACGAGATCGTCCAGGTGGTCAGAACCTGGCGCACGTCTGCGCTGGTGGGGCTCGCCAGCGTCTTCGGCTCGGCCTGCTGGTTCACCGCCATGACGCTGCAGCAGGTGGCCTATGTCCGGGCGCTTGGTCAGATCGAGCTGATCTTCACCTTCATGGCGTCCTATTTCCTGTTCCACGAGCGGATCAACAGGATGGAAGTCGCCGGCTGCCTGCTGATCGTCTGCGGCATTTTCGGCCTTCTCTTTTCCTGAACCCGAATTTGGTCGATGTCGGTGCCGAATTTTCGGCGACGTGACGGCAAAAATCCGACTAGATTGACGACAACGCAATGGGAGGACGTATCGTGTCTCAGAAGGACCAGGCGGCGGCATTCGGAGCGCTGCACCAGAAGGGCAATCCGGTCATCATCTACAATATCTGGGATGCCGGAACTGCAAAGGCGGTGGCGGACGCGGGCGCCAAGGCGCTGGGGACCGGCAGCTGGTCGGTTGCTGCCGCGCAGGGCTACGCGGACGGCGAGAACCTGCCGATGGAAGTGCTGCTTGCCACGGTGAGATCGATCACAGCCGCGGTCGACCTGCCCTTCACCGTGGATTTCGAAGGCGGCTATGCGGAAGACCCGGCAGACGTCGCAAAAAATGTCGCGCAGGTCATCGATACGGGTGCCATCGGCATTAATTTCGAAGACCAGGTGGTCGGCGGCGAAGGCATCTATCCGGCCGAGAAGCAGGCCGAACGCATCCAGGCGATAAGAGCGTTGGCGGATAGCCGCGACATCCCTTTCTTCATCAATGCCCGCACCGATCTGTTCCTGCAGGAGAGCGACAGGGAAAAGCACGCGCGGCTGATCGAGGAGGCAATCGAACGGGCCGAGGCTTATGCGGCGGCCGGCGCCAGAGGCTTCTTTGCGCCGGGCATGGCGGACGAGGCGCTCATCGAAAAGCTCTGCAAGGCCTCGTCGCTGCCGGTCAATATCATGATGTTTGCCGGCGTTCCCACGCCAAAACGGCTGGCCGAGCTCGGCGTCGCCCGGGTCAGCTACGGTCCCGGCCCTTATCGCGCGATGATCGACAAGCTGAAGGAGGATGCCGCGGCGGTGTTTTCCGCCGCGGGCTGAGGCCTGGTCAGGGCACGATCAGCGTGCCGGCGCCATGTTCGGTGAAGATTTCGAGCAGCACCGAATGCGCGGTCTTGCCGTTCAGGATGACGACGCCCTGGACGCCGGCCTTGATGGCGTCGATGCAGGTCTCGACCTTGGGGATCATGCCGCCGGAGATCGTGCCGTCCTTGATCAGTGCCTGGGCCTGGGCGACGGTCAGTTCCTTGATCAGGTTCTTGTCGCGGTCGAGCACGCCCGGAACGTCGGTAAGGAACAGCAGGCGGGTCGCATGCAGCGCACCTGCTATCGCCCCGGCAAAGGTGTCGGCATTGATATTGTAGGTCGCGCCGTCGCGGCCAGGGGCGACTGGTGCGATGACCGGGATCATTTCCGACTTGGCAAGCAGGTCGAGCAGGGTGCGGTCGACTTCGACCACTTCGCCGACGAAGCCGAGGTCGAGCACGCGCTCGATATTACTGTCGGGATCGACGATGGTCTTCTTCGCCTTTTCGGCGAAGACCATGTTTCCGTCCTTGCCGCAAAGGCCGATCGCCCATTCGCCGGTCTGGTTGATCAGCGCGACGATTTCCTTGTTGATCGAGCCGGCAAGCACCATTTCTACGATCTCGACCGTCTTGGCGTCGGTGACGCGAAGGCCGCCCTCGAATTTCGATTCGATACCCATCTTGGTCAGCATCGCGCCGATCTGCGGCCCACCGCCATGAACGACGATCGGATTGACGCCGGACTGTTTCAGAAGCGCGATATCGGCGGCAAAAGCCTTGCCGAGCGTCGAATCGCCCATTGCGTGGCCACCGTATTTCACTACGATCGTCTTGTTCTCGTAGCGCTGCATGTAAGGCAGAGCCTGGGCGAGGAGTTGGGCCTGGAGTTCGCTGTCTGACATCGTCATGGAATTTCCCTGCATCAAAGGTGGGGCCTTTTAACGCATCTTTTTGACAGATCAAACAATCCGGTGGCAAGTTTCGAACGTAACTGGTTTGACCGTGGCGTGCATTCCGTCGGTCGGCTGGTCGGGAGGGTGACTTGGCAACAGATCGCGACATCGCCGTCCTGATCGGGCGGGTGGCTTTGCGTGACCGCGCAGCGTTCGCGCAGCTTTATTCTCATGTGGCGCCGAAACTTTTTTCCGTCTGCCTTCGTATCCTCAAGGATCGTGGCGAGGCCGAGGATGCGTTGCAGGACGTCTTCGTCAAGATCTGGCAGCGTGCCGATCGCTTTGCCGCCACGGGCACCAGCCCGGTAGGCTGGCTTGTGGCGGTTGCCCGCTACCATTCGATCGATGTATTGCGTGCGCGCCGACCGTCTGCCGATCCTCTGGACGAAGATTGGCAGATAGAGGATCCGTCCGCCGATCCGGAACGGGACGCAGTGCTGACCGGAGAAGGCAAGCGCATTGACAGGTGCATGGAGGAGTTGGATTCTGATCGTGCCGCCGCAGTTCGCAGTGCTTATGTCGAAGGTCTGACATACCAGGAACTGGCCGAACGCCACAGCGTGCCGATCAATACGATGCGTACATGGCTGCGCCGCAGCCTTTTGAAACTGAGAGAGTGCCTCGACCGATGAGCAGACCGGATCAAAGCGAAGGAGATCGCTCCCGCGACCAGCTTCTGGCCGGCGAATATGTCCTGGGCGTTCTGTCGGAGGCAGACAGGCGTCGGGTCGAAGAGCGCATGCTGCGCGACAGGCCGTTCGCGGCGATGGTCGCCAACTGGTCGGATAATCTCTCGGGCTTCAATGGAGATTATGGGGACGAGGTACCGCCTCCGCAGGTCTTCGGAAAGATCGAAGTCAAGCTTTTTCCCGTCAGAAGTTTCGGACGGGAACTGTCGGCAGCCGGGGCCTGGTGGAATTCGCTGCTCCTCTGGCGCGGCCTGACCTTCGCATCGCTTGCGGCGCTGATTACCTACGTCTCGCTTCAATCCGGCTGGATCGGCGCCGCGCCGCCGTCGAAAACACTGGTGGCGCATATGAACGGTGACGGTGCCACCTCAGTCGGGCTGATGGCACGTTATGATACCGCAAACGGCCGCCTGAAGGTTTTGCCCGTCGCAGCTTCGGCGGACGCCGCGCGCTCCCTGCAGCTCTGGCTCGTTCCCGATGGCGGGCAGCCGCCGGTATCGCTCGGGATTCTACCGCAGACGGGCGAGGGTTCCGTCGACATTCCCGCCGACCTGCGTCCGCGTCTGAGGAACGGTGTGACTTTCGCCGTCAGCGTCGAGCCCTTCGGTGGTTCTCCGACGGGCCAGCCCACAGGTCCCGTCATCGCATCCGGCAAGGCGCAGGATATCTAGTCGAAATATCCTATTGTAATCAGCGGCCTAAACATCCCGATGCATTTTTCTGCGATTTCCTGAAACTCTTTATCTCTGTCTCCCGTCCCTTGCTGTGTTCCCGATTGACGGGGAGGAGTGGTGCCTTGGGAGGCGCGCAACCGCGCCGGGGCGATCCACATCCTGAAGAGGAAGAGGACAGATCCATGTTGAAATCAGTATTTCGCACGCTCACCATCGCAGCCGCCGTATCCGTCACCGCCATTGCCGCACACGCTGCAAACCCGAAGGTCGGTGGTGCTGCCATGTTCGAAGACAAGAACATCGTCGAGAACGCGATGAACTCCAAGGATCACACGACGCTGGTTGCCGCAGTCAAGGCCGCCGGCCTGGTTGAGACGCTTCAGGGCAAGGGACCGTTCACGGTCTTCGCGCCGACCAACGAAGCCTTTGCAGCACTGCCGAAGGGCACTGTCGACACCCTGCTCAAGCCGGAAAACAAAGCGCAGCTGACGAAAGTCCTGACCTGCCATGTGGTGGCCGCCGACGCGATGTCGAAGACCATCGAGAAGATGATCAAGGACGACAAGGGCACCCATGACGTCAAGACCGTCGGTGGCTGCATTCTGAAAGCCAAGGAAAGCATGGGCAAGATCACGCTCACCGACGAGACGGGCGGCGTTGCCCATGTGACGATCGCAGACGTCAAGCAGTCGAATGGCGTCATTCACGTCATCGACAAGGTTCTGCTTCCCAAGATGTAAGCTCCGGTCGTCCGCCCGACCATCCAGCTTGCATCTGGTCCGGCCGCTCCCCCATGGGCGGCCGGATTTTTATTGTCGGGGATCAGCTTTCGAAGACTGCTCTCGCGATCGCTTCGCGCAACTCGTCCAGGCCCTTGCCCTTCTCGGACGACGTGGAGATGACCTCCGGAAAGGCAGCCGGGCGCTTGCGGATTTTTTCGAGCGTCTCGGCGATCAGCTTCGGCACCGCCGGTTCCTTGATCTTGTCGGTCTTGGTCAGCACGATCTGGTAGGAGACGGCGGCCTTGTCGAGCAGGTCGAGTACGTCGTCGTCATTTTTCTTGATGCCGTGGCGGCTGTCGATCAGTACATAGACGCGCTTCAGCGTCGCGCGGCCGCGCAGGTAGTCGAAGACCAGCTTCGTCCAGGCGTCGACATGCTCCTTCGGCGCCTGCGCATAGCCGTAGCCCGGCATATCCACCATCGCCATCGGCGGCAGGTCGCCTTCGGCGCCCGAATATCCATCCGGCACGAAATAGTTGAGTTCCTGCGTGCGTCCCGGTGTGTTGGACGTGCGTGCCAAGCCCTTCTGGGCGACAAGAGCATTGATCAGCGACGACTTGCCGACATTCGACCGGCCGGCAAAGGCGATCTCGGTCGGGCCTTCCGGCGGCAGGAACTTCATCGATGGCACGCCGCGGATAAAGATCCAGGGGTTGCCGAACAGTGGCTTCGGGTTGAGGGTCATCGGCTCTTTTTGTCTTCACGTCCTGATCAAGCCAACCGCATCCGGGTTTTGGGCGGCAATGTCAAGTTTTCGTCGGGCGCAGCACCGTTGCTCGGCGGGCAGGAGGCAACCCGCAGCGGCTCGGATCGCAGCCAAAAGAAAACCCCGGGCAATGCCGGGGTTCTCGGAAAACTATTTTGTCGCCGCGGGTTTTCGCTTGAACAGGCCCTTGAGGTTGTCGAAGAGCTCGATCTTGGCGCCGTGGCGCTTCATGATCACGGCCTGCTGCGAAACCGACAGGGTATTGTTCCAGGCCCAGTAGATGACGAGGCCGGACGGGAACGATGCCAGCATGAAGGTGAAGACGAGCGGCATCCAGGTGAAGATCATCGCCTGGGTCGGGTCCGGCGGCGTCGGGTTCATGCGCATCTGCAGGAACATCGTGATGCCCATGACGATCGGCCAGACGCCGATCATCAGCGCGTGCGGCACGTCGTAGGGCAGCAGGCCGAACAGGTTGAACAGCGAGGTCGGGTCCGGCGCCGAAAGGTCCTGGATCCAGCCGAAGAAAGGCGCGTGCCGCATCTCGATCGTCACGTAGATGACCTTGTAGAGCGCGAAGAAGACCGGGATCTGCAGGAGCACCGGCCAGCAGCCGGCGATCGGGTTGATCTTTTCTTCCTTGTAGAGCGCCATCATCGCCTGCTGCATGGCCATGCGGTCGTCGCCGTGCTTGGCCTTCAGCTCTTCCATCTTCGGCTGCATGCGCTTCATGTTGGCCATGGAGGCGTACTGCTTGCTGGCCAGCGGGAAGAAGATCAGCTTGACGACAACGGTGGTCAGCAGGATGGCGACACCGAAGTTGCCGACGTGACGGAAGAAGAAGTCCATCAGCTGGAACATCGGCTTGGTGATGAAGTAGAACCAGCCCCAATCGATCAGGAGATCGAAATGCGGAATGGCATTGTTCTCCGCATAGGCATCGACGAGCGGCACTTCCTTCGCGCCGGCAAAGACAAGGTTCATCAGTTCGGTCGACTGGCCCGGCTGAATGGTCAGAGCGTCACCCTTGTAATCAGCCTGGTAGCGCGGCTGGCCGTCGGTGAAATGGGTGAAGCGGGATTCGAACGGCGTCGCCTGCGGCGGCACGATCGTGGCTGCCCAGTACTTGTCGGTGATGCCAAGCCAGCCGCCGGTCGCCTTCGGATTGGTGAGCGCCTCTTCCTCGATGTTGGAATAGGTGTGTTCGCTGAGGCTGCCGTCGGCGCCGAGCACGCCGAGGAAGCCTTCATGGATGACCCAAACGGACGGCGTTACAGGCTTGTTGTTGCGGGTGACGCGACCGTAGGAGGAAAGCGTGATCGCTTCCGTGCCGGGGTTCTCCACCTTGTCCGTCACGGTCAGCATGTAGTGATCGTCGATCGAGATGGTGCGGTTGAATACCACGCCCTTGTCGTTGGTGAAGGAAAGCGTGACCGGGGTCTGCGTGGTCAGCTTGTCGCCGCTGGCGAGCGTCCACTTCGTGCCGGAACCGGGCGTCTGGCCGCTGGTTTCGCTGCCGATATAGCCGAGTTCGGTAAAATACCCGTCCTTGGTGTCGGCCGGGGAGAAGAGCGTGATGATCGGGCTCGAGTCGTCGACGGTCTCGTGATATTCGCGCAGCTTCAGGTCGTCGAAGCGGGCGCCGGTCAGGTTGATCGAACCGACGACGGCCGGGGTATCGATCTGCACGCGCTCGGATTTGGCCAGCGCCTGCTCGCGGGTCGCGGTCGCCTGGGCCTGGTTCGCGCCGGGCAGGTTGCCACTCGTTGTCGCGGCACCGGGGCTCTCCGGCGTGAAATTCTGGTTCTGGTTCTGCGCCTGCTCGAGGGCCTGCTGTGCTTCAGCGGCGCGCTGCTGCGCTTCCATGCGCGGGTTCATATAGAGGAACTGCCAGGCAAGGACGATCAATACCGAAAGGCCGATCGCGATGAAGTAATTGCGGTTCTTTTCCATCATGCTTTCCTGGAGGGTGTTCCTGAGGCTGGCCTGGGTTTCTGCCTGCCTTCGATGCGCTCGACAAGCCGTTCCGTAAGTTCCGGGAAGGAAATTGTGAGAACGTCCCTGCGCGCGACAATCACATAGTCGTGTCCGTCCTTCATTGCAAACCCGGCGGAGGTGCGGACGGCTTCGCGGAGGCGCCGGCGCATTCGATTGCGCTCGACTGAGTTGCCGTGCTTCTTGGTGACGGTGAAGCCGACGCGCGGCTGTTCATCCGGCTGCTTGCGATCAAGCACCTCGAGAAGAAAGGCTTTGCCGCGGCGGGTTTCTCCCGCCCTTACGGCAAGAAACTGCGGCCGGCTTTTCAGCCGCCCGACAGTATTTCGCTTTGTATCAGTCGTCGTCATGCCCCGGTCGGGCAGTTCGGCCGTTAGGCCGAAAGACGAGCGCGGCCGCGTGCGCGACGAGCAGCAAGAACCTTCTGACCACCCTTGGTGGCCATACGGGCACGGAAGCCATGACGACGCTTGCGAACAAGCTTGGACGGCTGGTAGGTACGCTTCATTTATTTAATACCGCGGTGTGCGGCCCTTCTTGGGTATGCCTCTTCCGAGGCAAAGCGTTTCGGAAATGCGCGGCGTGCGGGAATGCAAAGGCAACCTGCCGCTTGAGCGCGCGGGCATATAGTTCAGGTTCAGGCCGAAAGTCAATCTCCTGCCCGTTTCCGGGGCGCTCATGCTCCGCCCACGTTCGTATTTAAGTAAAGTCGAATGCAATTATTAATAATCAGAATAAGATTACAAATCCAATGGTTGCGCTCGTGAGGAAGGAATTTCTCGCAACTTGCCGATCGAGGTCGATTTTCTAAAAAAATCACCGGCCTATTCGCGCCGGTGGCGCAATGTTGTTGCTTTCTTGCGAAGGCGCTTATGAGCGGGTTGTGCTCAGGGGTTGTTAACAACTTTATGCTAATTTTCACAATAGCCAAAGAATAGACGCAAGGTCCGATGTTCCTTGGCTGTGTCTTTGGAGGGGATTAGTCGTGAAAATTGGAGCAAAGATCAACCTTCTTGTGGGGTTGATGAGCCTTGTTGCGTGCGTGATTGCCGGTTTGTCTATCTTTACCGTCGCGCAATACCATGACAAGCAGGTCGCTTACGCGGATATCGCAGATCGCGTCTATAAAGGTGAGCGTTTGAACCGCCTGGTCACCGCCGTCGTCATGGATGCGCGCGGCATGTATGCGGCAAAGGACGTTGCAGCAGCCAAACCCTTCGGCGAGGGCGTTACGAAAAACCTTGGCGAAATGGAGAAGCTGGTCGCCGACTGGTCGGCGGTCGTTCCTTCTGCGCAAAGAGCACAGTTCGACAAGCTGACAGCCGGTTTCAAGGACTTCAAGGTCTTCCGCAGCGAGACCGTCCGCCTTGGCGCGACCGAAGGCCCGGAAGCCGCAAACGTTCAGGGCAATAACGAAGCCAATCGCGCCAACCGCAAGGCCTACCAGGCGGATATCGATGCGGTCGTCACCGCCGACCGCGCCGATCTCGACAAGCTCAGCGCCGAGATGGTCCAGTTCGAGAACATCATCTTCTACTCCGTTCTCGCCGTCGCGATCTTCGGTGTGGGTGGCGGACTTGCCTTCGGCCTTTATCTCGGGCGCAGTCAGGTCAGCCAGCCGATCCTGAAGCTGACGTCGTCCATGGGCCGCCTGGCCGAGGGCGATTACGACACGCAGGTGCCCTTTGCCGGCCGCAAGGACGAGATCGGCGACATGGCTGCCGCAGTGGAAGTGTTCAAGCGGAATGGCCGGGAAGTGGCCCGCATGACGGGTGTCGAGGCCGGCATGAAGGCGAAGAACGACGATCTGCAGACCCGTATGTCCGCGGTCGTCTCCGCCGCTGCCGAAGGTGATTTCACCCGCCGCATCGACAAGCAATGGGGTGTCGAGAGCCTCGATCGCGTTGCACGCAATATCGACCAGCTGGTCTCGAGCGTCGATGCAGGCGTCTCCGAGACGCGTCGCGTCGTGCGCAGCCTCTCCGACGGTGACCTGACCGACAGCATGCGCGGCGACTTCAAGGGTGCGTTCGGCGAACTCCAGCAGAACGTCAATGGCACGATGGAAACGCTGCGCAGCACCATGGGGCAGGTCCGCAATGCGACCGGCGCGATGAATGATGGCTCTGCCGAGTTGAGCAGCGCCTCCAACGATCTGTCGAAGCGCACCGAACAGCAGGCGGCAGCGCTGGAGGAAACCTCCGCCGCGTTGGACGAGATCACCTCGGTCGTGAGGACTTCGACGGAACGCGCCAACGAGGCGACCGTCATGGTCGGCGAGGCCAAGGAAAGTGCAGTCCAGTCCGGCGCGGTCGTCCGCAACGCGATCGAGGCGATGGGCCGCATCGAGCAGGCATCCCGCGAGATTGCGCAGATCACCAACGTCATCGACGAGATCGCCTTCCAGACCAATCTTCTGGCACTCAACGCCGGAGTCGAGGCGGCGCGGGCAGGCGAGGCCGGCAAGGGCTTTGCGGTCGTCGCCCAGGAAGTACGCGAACTCGCCCAGCGTTCGGCCAGCGCCGCGAAGGACATCAAGGGCCTGATCGGCAAGTCCGGTCAGGAAGTCGCCGGCGGGGTGGAACTTGTCCAGAAGACGGGTGCCGCGCTTTCGGAGATCGAATCCCGCGTCAGCCGCATTAACGATCATATCCATTCGATCGCAGTCGCCTCGCGTGAGCAGGCTACGGGATTGGCTGAGGTGAATACGGCGGTCAACCAGATGGATCAGGTGACGCAGCAGAACGCGGCCATGGTCGAGGAAAGCTCGGCGGCAACCAGCAAGCTGTCATCCGAGGCCGATGCCCTGTACCGCCTTGTCGCGCATTTCAAGATCGGCAACGATGCCGGTCAGGTGGCACGGCCGGTATCGGTCGGCATCGCGCACCGTTCGCAGCCGTCGCCGGCAAGAAAGATGACGGCGGCCCTCGGCCGGGCATTCGGCGGTGGCTCCGTTGCCGCGGTGTCGAATGCGTCTGAATGGGAAGAATTCTGATCCAAAACCCGAACATTACCGAAATTTAAGGCGGGAGCCCCGGGCTTCCGCCTTTTTGCGTGGTGGCCTGGGCTGTTCAAATTCTGGTGACGCGCTAAAATGTGCGCTGCACACGGGACTTCGTGAAGTCCTTTGCCTGGAAGTGGAGATCCTTATGGATAGCGAGGTTCACACCTCGGAGCGGCAGGGAAGCTGGCCTGATGCGACCGGGCCGGAGCCGATGCCGACGCTGTTCCGCGGCCTGTCCGGGCGGCTGCTGTGGCTGACAGTCATTTTCGTCATGCTGGCGGAAATCCTGATCTTCATGCCGTCCATCGCCAGCATGCGAATGAACTGGCTGCGTGATCGCCTCGATACTGCGGCTGCCGCCGGCATCGTCATCGATGGTCTCCAGCCTGCGGAACTGCCGCGCGCCGTGCAGAACGATACCCTGCTTGCTACCGGCACCAAGGTCATCGCGCTTCGCAAGGACGGGACTTCGCGCCTTCTTGCCGCGACGGAGGTTCCGCCCGAAATCGATGCGCAATACGATCTGGCGGATACGTCGCTGATCACCTCCATGCGCGATACCCTCGATACGCTTGTCTTCGGTGGCGGTCGGGTGATGCGCGTGTTCGGTCCCATCGGTGAGAGCGATATGATCATCGAGCTCGTCATGACCGATGACGCGCTGCGCAAGGACATGCTCAAATATTCGAAGATGATGTTCATCATCTCGATCCTGATTTCACTGATGACGGCGGTGCTCATCTTCGTCGCCATCAATCGCATGATGATCCTGCCGATCCGGCGGCTCACGCACAGCATGCAGCTTTTCTCCGAGCAGCCCGACGATCCCTCGCGCGTCTTCACCGCCGACCGCTCGCGCGGCGAGCTTGCGGTTGCGGGCCGGCACCTTGCGGCGATGCAGGTGGAGCTTCAGCGAACGCTGAAGCAGCAGAAGAACCTGGCCGACCTCGGTCTTGCGGTTTCCAAGATCAACCACGACATGCGTAACATCCTCGCCTCCGCGCAGCTCATGTCCGACCGTCTGACCGATGTCGAGGATCCGATGGTCCGCAGCTTCGCGCCGAAACTGCTGCGTACAATCGACCGCGCAGTCGGTTACACGAACGAAGTGCTGGCCTATGGCCAGGCCTCGGAAGCGGCGCCCCGGCGCCGACGGATCAATCTCTCCGTGCTGACCCAGGAAGTGAAGGACATGCTGGCGATCGACCCCGATTCGGGCGTTGAGTTTGCAGACCAGATTTCCACCGACCTTGAAGTCGACGGCGACGGTGAGCAGATCTTCCGCGTCATCCACAATCTCTGCCGCAATGCCGTCCAGGCTCTGCTGGCCTATGATCCGGATGACCCGCAGGCCTCGCGCCGGATCACGGTCTCCGCCCACCGCCTCGGCAGCGTCGTCAGCATCACCATAGACGACACCGGACCGGGCATGCCGCGCAAGGCGCGCGAGAACCTGTTCTCGGCCTTCCGTGGCTCGGCACGTTCCGGCGGCACGGGTCTTGGCCTGGTGATCGCGCGCGAGCTGGTGCTTGCCCATGGCGGCACGATCGCGCTTGTCGAAAAGCCAGGCCCCGGCACCCAGTTCCGCATCGAGATTCCTGACCGTCCGGTAGCCCTGGACGATTACCGCGTCAGAGCATGATGGAAAATTTATAACTAAAACAGTGTCTTAATGTCTGCGTGACAGCAAAATGACATTAGACGGCGGAAAAGCGCTTGCAATCTTTCCCGGCACCCTTTAGAGGATCGCCACGCAAGCGGAACACACCGCTGCAGACGCACCCGTAGCTCAGCTGGATAGAGCACCAGACTACGAATCTGGGGGTCAGGAGTTCGAATCTCTTCGGGTGCGCCATTCTTACCTTCTCATCTGAAATCGACTGAAGAAGCCGTGGCTTCTGGCGAGCAAGCTGGCATTCGCGCTGCAGGATGCACGTCGCGTTGGCAACCGCTTATCTTTTCCATCTGATTCACCACCCGCCGACTTTGCGGCGCGGGACTGACGCTCTCGCTAACATCATCCCGTGATCCGGTTCGTACGGCTCCATCTTGCGCCGGAGCCGCATTGTTTCACTGCGCCGGCTCCAGTTGCAGGCGGGTACCGACAAGCGTGTAGAATGGCACGCGGCTCGCCAGATATCTCGCGCCGGCGGAGGTCAGGTGCGATGAATCGAAGAAGATCGGATAGCCTGAATCGGTGAACACGTCGCAGGCCTGTCGCGAACATGCGACATCCAGGAGGTCGAGGAAGCGGTCCGGAAATTCCGCCGCCAGTCGCGTGTTGATCTGCTGTACTTCCTGCACGGCGTTCTGTTTGGCGAAGGACGAAGCGGCACCGCCGGCGATGCCCTGTTCAAGATACCAGATGCCGCTCTGCGGCTGCGTTTTCAGCCCTGCTACATAAATCTTGGCTGTCGGGTTCCATCTCGAGAGTGCGGCGATGTCATCATCGAGATAATCGATCGCGGCCGGGCGCCAGGAATAGGCGAGGATGATCGTGTCAGCGGCCTTTAGGCGTGCGTCCTGCTGGAACCGCTGCCTGTCCCTCCTGCACCGTTCGATGGTTTCATCGGCCTTGCCGTTATTCGTCTCCCGCTGCTGGTAATATTGATCGAGAAGCTTGATCTGGCAGCCGGCCGTGCTGACGAATGTGCGCAATCGCGAACGCAGGGACGGATCGTATTCGAGAAGCAGGTTCACCATGTCCGCGGCCTGGCTGTCGCCGATGACCAGGATCTCGTTGTTGGAATCGGTGTCGAAGGATGAGTTGAGCGCACGGTGGTTGCGCCACGTATACCCTTCGTTGCTGCGCTGGATTTCCACGACATCAAGCGACTGGCCGGACTGCTTCTCGTCAGGCCGCCCCATGGCAAGCGTGAAGAAGGCGAAGGTCGTGAGCAACGCGGTGGCGAAGGATGCGCCGCTGCCGAAGCCGAAAGGCAGGCGGGGTTCGCCTGTCGGCCGGCGATGGAACCGGTGCTCGACGCCGATATGGAGTGCCACCGCCGCGGCAAGTGTCACGATCAGCATGGTGACCGTATCCAGCCAGTCGAGCTCCCCTCCCGGCGAGGTGAGGGTAGAAGACGATGATTGGCCAATGCACCAGATAGATCGAATAGCTCAGCCTGCCGAGCGCCAGCAGCGGGCGTGACTGGAACAGGAGCGGGAAAGGCGTGCGCTTGCCGAGCAGGATTATGCCTGCGGCGGCCAGACACGGCAAAAGCGCGTTCCAGGCCGGAAACACCATCTTGTCGGTATAGAGATAGGTGCAGGCGCCGATTGCGCCGATGCACAGGATGATGGCGGCGCGCATGGCCATCTGGCCAAGGCGCATCGTCCACCGCTCGAAATAAAGAAGCCCTCCGATGGCAAACTCGAAGATCCGGAAGGGCGTCATGTAGAAGAGCGTGGATAGCTCGTCGGGATCGGTGAAGAACAGGCCTCCGACGAAGCTGACGAGGGCGCTCAGGGCCAACGCAAGCGGCAGGGCCTTTGCGCCCCGGATCTTCCAGACGATGGCGATGAAGATCGGCCAGATAAGGTAGAACTGGGTCTCGACCGAGAGCGACCATGTATGGAGCAGGGGCTTGGTGATCGCGGCGGTATCGAAATAGCCCGAGACACTCCAGAAATAGACATTCGAGATGAACATCGCAGACGAGATGATCTGGGCGCGCATTGCCTCGATGCCGGAAGTCGGCACGAAGAGGCTGGTGATGGTGACTACCGCCAGCGTCGCCAGCAGCCCCGGCAGGATCCGCCGCATCCGGCGCTCGCAGAAGCGCAGGAAGTTCAGCCGGCCCGTGTTGATCAATTCTTCGCAGATGATCGAGGTCATCAGGAAGCCGCTGATGACGAAGAAGATGTCGACCCCGATAAAGCCGCCGGAAAAGCCCGGCACGCCCAGATGGAAGAACGTCACGACGAATATTGATATTGCGCGCAGTACATCGATGTCGGGTCGATATTGCGTCTTCTTGTCTTTCAGCATTTCATACTCTTATTCTTGGCCGGAAGCCTCATATGGCGATTTGACCTTGCTGACCAGACGGGTGCCTGTTGCTGCATCGCTGAATCCCCATTCCTGTCCGATTCCTCCCTTGATCCGGGATGCGGCGCGTGTCACTTCCTGCACAGGCCGGTTCGGCGGGAGTGGTTATGAAACATCACCATGGCGCAGGAAGCGCGCGGTCTGCCGAGGGTGCGATGCACCGGCTGGCGCGATTTGTGTCGACCGGGCTGCGGCCGGCGATCATCGTGTTGGTTGCTTATTTTGTCCTGAGTGCGGCGGTCAGAATCGCGTTGCCGAATGGTTTGACGCTTGACGAAGCCGAGCAATCCTTCTTTTCGCAATTCTGGCTGCTCGGATACGGCCCCCAGCCACCGTTCTACAATTGGGTACAGAATGCCGTCGACGGACTGGCCGGCATCTCGCTGGCTGCCCTGACGCTGCCCAAATTTACAATGTTGCTGCTCTGCTACGTCTTCTATGGCATGGCGGCACGGCAGATCGATGCAAGGCCGGGTTTCGCGTCGCTGGCCATGCTGAGCCTGCTGACCCTGCCGCAGCTCTCCTACATGCCGCAGCAGGACCTGACCCACACGGTCGCGGTCCTGATGGCGACCTCGCTTTTCCTCTACGGCCTGTTTCGCGCGCTGACGCGATCCGATTGGCAGTCGTTCCTGATCGTCGGCCTTGCCGCAGGCATCGGCTGCATCTCGAAATACAATTTCGTCCTCCTGCCGGTCGCTACACTTCTCGCCATCGCCTCCGACCGGCATTGGCGAACAAGGCTCATCGATCCGCGGCTGCTTCTGTCGGTCGCCGTCGCCGCAGCAGTCGTCATGCCTCACGCTCTCTGGCTCATAAGCCATGTGGATCTTGCTTCCAGCGGCACTTTGAGCAAGATGGCGGCGTCCGGCGCGCCGAACGGCTTCGGCCGCATCATGAAGGCGGTTCTTTCTCTGCTGCTCGCCTGCATCGCCTTTGGTGGGTTGAGCGTCGCTGTTCTGGGCCTCGCTAGCCGCGGCCATTTCAAGGCGGCGCTGGCCGGTGGAGATGAATGGACGCGACTTCTCGGCCGTATCATGCTTTTCTCGCTTGCCGGTGTCGTGGTGGTCATCATCTCGACCGGCACGACAAAGATCACCGAGCGTTGGCTCGATCCCTACCTGCTCGTCCTGCCGCTCTGGCTGCTGCTCAAATTCGAGCGTGCCGGCGCCGACACGAGGGCGGCCCTGCCGCGCCTGTTGCCCGTCTTCGCGGTGATCATGGTGGTCACACTCCTGTCTGTGCCTGGCAAGACGCTGCTGGCAGGCGCCACCGGCTCCTATTCCCGCATCAACCAGCCGATGGCGGATATGGCCGCCGTTCTTCGCGGCCAGGCGGAGCCGTCGCTGATCCTGGCCGATAGCCAGCATCTGGCAGGCAACATGCGGCTGCAGTTTCCGCGAGCCGAGGTCCACAGGCTCGAGGACTGGCAGGATGCGCTTGCGTCGCCTCCAGCCGGACCGATGCTTATGATCTGGGGCGCAGGTGACGATGCCGACGTGGCACCGCCCGCCGAAATCGATGCGATCCTGCAGGGTAGGGCGGCAACGCCGTCAACGGCCGGGCGTATCGAGCAGCCTTACCTCTTCAGTGGCGGGAAGCGCCAATTTTCCTTGAGCTATCTCTGGCTTGGCCAATAGGCAGGATCGCCTGCTTGCGCTATCCAGACATGCAGATTGAGTTATTTCGTTTGCGGCCTCGATGGCCGCATCTTAAAGCATGCGGAGTTCTGACGAATGAGATGGAAGCGCACGATCCAGCTGTTGGATGTTCATGCGGAAGGCGAGATCGGCCGTGTCGCGATCGGCGGCGTTCCGAAGATCCCGGGTGAAACCGTCGCCGACCAGCTCGCCTGGATGAATTCCGATCCCAAGGGACAGGAGCTGCGCCGCTTTCTCTGCCTTGAACCGCGCGGAACCCCGATCGGCTCGGTCAATCTTCTCCTGCCGGCCAAGCACCCGGATGCGGATGCCGCCTTTGTCATCCTACAGCCGGACCAGGCGCATGCGAGCTCGGGCTCGAACTCGATCTGCGCCACCACGGCGCTTTTGGAAGCCGGCATCGTCGAGATGAAGGAACCGGAAACGGTCGTGACGCTGGAGACCGCTGCCGGCCTCGTGAGGGCGGTTGCTACCTGCCGCGACGGCCGTTGCGAAAAGGTGAAGCTCACCATGGTGCCGTCCTTCGTCCATCAGTTGGACGTGAAGCTGCAGACGCCGGAATGGGGCGAGATCACCCTCGACATCTCTTATGGCGGCATTTTCTACGGTCTCGTCGACGTTTCGCAGATCGGCTTGACCATCGAGAAAAAGAACGCCGCTGCCCTCGTTCAGGCCGGTATGGTGCTGAAGGACCTGATCAACCGACAGATCCCGGTTGCCCATCCGGAAATTCCGGCGATCTCCGGCGTCGCCTATGTCATGTTCCGCGATACGGAAGCTGACGGCACGGTTCGGACCTGCACCACCATGTGGCCGGGCAGGGCGGATCGCTCGCCCTGCGGTACCGGCAACTCGGCCAATCTTGCGACGCTCCATGCGCGCGGCAAGGTGAAGGTTGGCGATACATTCCTGTCGCGCTCGATCATCGGCACGCAGTTCGAAGTGGGTCTCGCCGGCGAAACGCAGGTCGCAGGAAAGCCGGCAATCGTTCCAACGATCGCCGGCCGGGGATTTACCTTCGGTCTGCATCAGGTGGCGCTCGACCCGTTCGACCCGCTGGCGGATGGTTTTGCCATGACGGACGTCTGGGGGCCTTCGGCAGGCGACATCATCTGACGATCGCCTGCTGCTGCGCGGGATTTAGATCTCGCGGCCGACCTTGGCCGGGGTCTCCATGTCGCCCTGCTTCAGCACCAGCGAGTTGACGCCTTCGACGCCTTCCTGGGATGGAGCAGGCACGACGCCCATTTCCTGGAACTGCATGAACTTGTACGCACCGAAGACGTCGCCCTTCATGGCGGCCTGGCGATACATGTCGGCAGCTTTTTCGGCATTGGCAGGCACGCCTTCGCCGGTTTCGTACATGATGCCGAGATTGATCATCGCGTCGGTATTGCCGCGCTGGGCTGCGAGGTCGTACCAAGCAACTGCCGTCTGGTCGTCGGCCGGCAGAAGCTGGCCTTCGTCATAGATGGCGCCGATGTTGAAGGCGGCGGTATCGTCACCTTCGGCGGCGGCCTTCTCGAACCAGTTCAGTGCCTTGTTGACGTCCGGCTGGGTGCCGAGGCCGTCGCGATAGGCGACGCCGAGATTGTATGCGGCGAGAACATTGCCGTTGGTGGCTGCCTGCTGATAGAGGCCGAATTCGGCTGTCTCGTCGCCGAGGCGACCCATCAGCATGCCGTAGTTCACCATGGCGGCGGCATAACCATCCTTGACGGCAGCGTCATAGGCGCTCATCGCCTGATCCGGCTGATCATCCTTGTTGAGTGCGCGGCCAAGCTGGTAGGCAAAGCGCGGATTACCCGTCGCCTCAAATGCCATGCGGCACGCATCCGCGGCACCACCGCCGATCTCTGCAATATTGACCGGCGAAAACTCGCCGTTGCGCTGCTGATCGAAGGGGCTGCCAGCAAGGCGATCGCATTCGCTCTGCATGGCGGTGGCGACGTTGATGGTCATGCGCTCCTCGGCGCCGGGGGAAACTGTCAGCGCGCAAAGCGCGACAGCAGCGCCTGTGGTAATCGCAAAACCCCTGTTGACTTTCGATGACCGGGATTTCATGGTGTGCTCCGTCCGACTCAAAATCTCTTTCAGATTGTTTAACGAACGCCCGATCCCGGCGCTGGTTCCGCAGAATCTTTTCGCGGATCCCAATTGGCGGCCCTAAAGCCTGCACGATTTCGTGAGTTTGCGCGCCCTCCATCTCGACCTATTGGATGTTTCTACGTTCCGCAATTGTGTCTGCGCGCGCTTTGGTGATAAGCGGAATAAAAGTCTCATCGGAACAGCTGCATGAAAACGCTCACAATTCGCCGCCCGGACGATTGGCACCTTCATCTGCGCGATGGCGCGGTTCTCTCCGGCGTCATCGCAGACACCAGCCGGCACTTCGCCCGTGCGATCATCATGCCGAACCTAGTGCCGCCGGTGGTCACCACCGCGGATGCCACGGCCTATCGTGAGCGAATCATGGCAGCGCTTCCTGCCGGACATCGCTTCGAGCCGCTGATGACTCTTTATCTTACTGAGCACACCAGCGCCGATGACGTGGAAGCCGGCAAGGCGAGTGGACTGATCACCGCCGTCAAGCTTTACCCGGCGGGTGCTACGACCAATTCTCACGGCGGCGTGCGCGACATGGAAAAGGCGATGCCGGTTCTGGAGCGCATGGCCAAGATCGGCCTGCCACTCTGCGTCCATGGCGAAGTCACGACGCCGTCGGTCGATATCTTCGATCGCGAGGCTGTCTTTATCGAAACCGTCCTCGATCCGCTTCGCCGCCGTTTGCCGGAGCTGAAGATCACCATGGAGCATGTCACGACGTCGGACGGTATCGACTATATCAAGTCGGCCGATAAGAACCTTGCCGGCTCGATCACCACGCATCACCTGATCATCAACCGCAACGACATTCTCGTCGGCGGCATCCGCCCGCATTATTATTGCCTGCCGGTCGCCAAGCGCGAGAGCCATCGCCTTGCCCTGCGTGCCGCGGCGACTTCGGGCGATGGTCGTTTCTTCCTTGGCACCGATTCTGCTCCGCATGTCGATCCGCTCAAGGAATGCGGCTGCGGCTGCGCTGGCATCTATACGTCGATCAACACGATGAGCTGCCTTGCCCATGTCTTCGAAGATGACGGTGCCCTGGACAAGCTCGAGGCCTTCACCTCCCTGAACGGCCCGGCCTGGTACGGCGTCGAGCCCAACTCGGAGACGATCATCCTGGAGAAGCGTGAGAGCAAGGTCGAGTTTCCGGCCAAGCGGGACACGGGTGCGGGACTGATCACAGTCTTCGATCCCGGTTTCCCGATCTTCTGGGATGTCGTTGACACGATCTGAAGCTGATTTATTCTCGAATCTAATATCGACTACTATGGGATCTCTCCGCTGCTAAGTCTTTGGAGAGATTCCGCTCATATGTTCTGACTGCAATTTTTAAAAATACATCATTGAAGAGAATTTCAGGCATGATGCTGGATTATCAGTCTCTTCTGCTTGCCCTTGGCGTGTCGGCCGCGTGTCTGATGGTGACGTTGCTCGGGACATGGTTCTCCCGTCGCACCGATTCCTTCCTGCTCACGCTGGTGGCTTCGCTATGCCTCGTCGTCGCGGGCATCGTGGCTTACAGTTCCTATACGACCCAGTCCGGCATGATCCCGGCCGTCATCGCCTATACATTCCTGATGGCCGGCTTCTCGACGATCTATGCGGCATCGGTGCAGTTCCGCACTGGCGAGAAGCCATGGTATCTCGCCGGCGGCATATTTATCGTCTGCCTGGCGCTCGGCCTGCCCCTGTTCCTCGCCGGCCTCGATGGCCTCGGCCTGATCATGATGAACATCCTGACCGCGCTTCTGCTGATCGGCACCGCCGGCCAATACTGGACGGCGCGCGCCGAAGCCCCGGGCCCGCTTGGCGGCATGGTGCTGCTCTATGCGGTCAGCGGGTTGTCCTTCGCGCTCTGCGCCTCGGTCCTGCTCGCCGACAGTAAGATGACTCTCGGCCGCGCCCCGACCAATTGGGCGGAAAACCTCAATATCGGCATCTGCATCGCCGGCATGACCGGTATCGGCGCCCTGTCGCTGGCGCTGCATCAATGGCGGATGGCCGCCCTTCACCGGCGCGAGGCGATGACGGATTCCTTGACCGGACTGCTCAACCGGCGCGCGCTCTTCGCGCAATATGGCGAAAGACGTTTCGGCGCCTCCACGGCGGTGATCGTCTTCGACATCGATCGCTTCAAGACCATCAACGATGAATATGGACACTCTGCCGGCGACGAGGTCCTGCGGCTCTTTGCCAGGGATATGCTGGCCGAGGTGACGCCTGCTGCCTGTGCGGCAAGGCTCGGCGGCGAGGAATTCGCCATGATCGTCAGCGAGATCATGCCCGGTCGGGCAGAGCGGATCGCAAACGAGGTGCGCAAGCGTTTTGCCGCCCGCGATATCTTGGCCGATGGCACCATCCTGCGCTGCACGGTAAGTGCCGGCGTTGCTGTCGGATTGCCGGAGGGACAGCCCTTCGAGACGGTGCTGAGCCTGGCAGACAGCGCGCTTTATGAGGCCAAGCGGTCAGGCCGCGATCGCGTGGAACTCGCCTCCTATCTCAGATCCATTCCCGCCGTGCCGGAGAGCCGCACCTCCGCATAACGTCGGCGGCGCGAAAACTTCAGGTGGCCGCGCTCTTTCTCTGGCTAAGCCTCTGCCATGCTGCTATTGCGGCGCGTGGTTTTGAGCAATTCAGTCAAGGAGCGGGCGCATGATCCAGACCACATTTCCAGACCGTAACGTAATGGCCGAACTGATGGCCAAGATGCTGTGGGAAATCGGTGCGGTGCATTTCAATGCCGATAAGCACTACAAGTTTGCCTCCGGCATGATGAGCCCGGTCTATATCGACTGCCGCAAGCTTCTTTCCTATCCGCGCGTCCGGTCGACGATCATGGATTTTGCCGCCTCGACCCTGCTGCGCGACGCTGGCTTCGAAAAGTTCGATTGCATCGCCGGCGGCGAGACCGCAGGTATTCCCTTTGCCGCCCTTCTGGCCGATCGCCTTTCTCTGCCGATGATCTATGTCCGCAAGCAGCCGAAGGGTCATGGCCGCAATGCGCAGATCGAGGGCAACATGCCGGAAGGTTCGCGCGTACTGGTCATCGAAGACCTGACGACGGCCGGCGGCTCGATGTTCACGTTCATCGACGCGATCCGCGCCGCCGGCGGCATCGTCGATCATGGCATGGCGCTGTTCTATTACGGCATCTTCGATGAAGGCGCACTGCGCTTTGCAGATGGCAAGGTGCAGTTCCACCACATCGCCACCTGGCGCAACGTGCTTTCCGTCGCCCGCGACCAGAAGCTGTTCGACGAAAAGACCCTGTCGGAAGTCGAATCCTTCCTCGACGCGCCGCTTGCATGGTCGTCCCGCAATGGCGGCATCAGCGAACTGCCGAAATAAGCGATAAGCAAAGGCGAGCTTTTGCTCTGGTCAACGGACAAAAGCTCGCTTATTCCTGTTCAAAACAGGCAAAATTCCTTGGGAGGAAATCCATGATCCTGTGCTGCGGCGAAGCCCTTATCGACATGCTTCCGCGCGAGACGACGCTCGGCGAGGGCGGCTTTGCACCCTATGCCGGCGGCGCGGTGTTCAACACGGCGATCGCACTCGGCCGCCTGGGCATCGAGACCGGCTTCTTCACCGGTCTCGCCGACGACATGATGGGCGATATCCTGCGCGACACGCTGCGCAAGAGCAATGTCGACTTCAGCTACTGCGCGCTCGCTTCCCGTCCTTGCACTATCGCCTTCGTCAAGCTCGTCGATGGCCACGCGACCTATGCCTTCTATGACGAAGGCACGGCCGGCCGGATGATCACAGAGGCGGACCTGCCTGCACTCGGCGACGATTGCGAAGCTTTGCATTTCGGAGCGATCAGCCTGATTCCCGAGCCCTGCGGCTCGACCTACGAGGCACTGATGGTGCGCGAGCATGAGAAGCGTGTGATCTCGCTCGACCCGAACATCCGTCCGGGTTTCATCAAGGACAAGGCATCCCATCTCGCCCGCATCCGCCGCATGGCCGCAATGTCGGATATCGTTAAATTCTCCGATGAGGATCTCGCCTGGTTCGGCCTTGAAGGCGACGAGGATACGCTCGCCCGCCACTGGCTGCATCACGGCGCAAAACTGGTCGTCGTTACCCGCGGTGCCGAAGGCGCGGTCGGTTATACGGCGAGCCAGAAGGTGACGGTGCCGAGCGAGAAGGTAACGGTGGTCGATACGGTCGGCGCCGGCGACACCTTTGATGCCGGCATCTTGGCATCGCTTAAGATGCAGAACCTGCTGACCAAGGCGCAGGTGGCGAGCCTGACCGAAGACCAGATAGCCAAGGCGCTGGCGCTGGGCGCCAAGGCCGCTGCGGTCACGGTGTCGAGGGCAGGGGCCAATCCGCCGTTCGCAAACGAGATAGGGCTGTAAGCCTGACGAGCGTGGCGTGATGGCACTGTACGGCGACCTTCTGCAGGATGCACGAACTGCCAGTATTATGGAAAAGCTAACGCCGGTTTCGGCCGAACATCTGGCTGCGCTGGAAAAGCAGTTCGAAGGCATTCCTGCCGATTATGTCGTCTTCCTGCAAGACCTCGGAGCAGGAGCCGTCGGCGATGATCACTACATGCTTTACGGCGGTCTGCTCACCCCGGGCGAGATCTTTGACGACACGCCTCCGGAGTTTTCCGACCTGCTACTGTTCGGTGATGATTTTCAGGGCTGGTCGCAGGCGTTCGATCCGGCATCCTGGTCCGTCGTTGAAATCGATTCCACGGACATGAGCGTCAGAACGATCGCTCCGTCTTTCGAAGCCTTCATTCGCGGCAAGGTCAGAGAGCTTCTTCAATAATCAAAAAGGCCCCGCCGGGTTCTATCGGCGAGGCCTTTTTTGTATTTCTGTCTTCTCGCCTACTTCTTCAGCCCAGCCAGCGTCTTCACCAGACCCTGCGTCGACGAGTCATGGCCTTCGGCGCTTTCCTTGCCTTCGACCACCGGCAGCAGGCCGGTGGCGAGTTCCTTGCCGAGCTCCACGCCCCACTGGTCGAAGGAGTTGATGCGGAAGAGAACGCCCTCGACGAAGACGCGGTGTTCGTAGAGTGCCACGAGGCGGCCGAAGGCGAATGGCGTCAGCTTGTCATGCACGAAGGTGATCGACGGGCGGTTGCCGGTGAACACGCGATGCGGCGCGATGAAGTCCGCCTTCTTGTCGTCCATGCCCTTGGAGGTGAGCTGGGCCTTGGCCTCTTCGAAGGTACGGCCCTTCATCAGCGCCTCCGATTGCGCCAGGCAATTGGCGATCAGCAGATCGTGCTGGTGGCGAAGCTCCGGCTCGAAACCGTTGGCCGCGATCATGAACTCGGCCGGGATAATGCTCGTGCCTTGGTGGATCAGCTGGTAGAAGGCGTGCTGGCCGTTGGTGCCGGGCTCGCCCCATACGACCGGTCCGGAATTGCCCTCGACCGGCGTACCGTCGATCGTCACGCCCTTGCCGTTCGATTCCATGTCGAGCTGCTGCAGATAGGCCGGGAAGCGCAGCAGACGCTGGTCATAGGGCAGGATGGCGCGGGTCGGATAGCCCAGCACGTTGCGATGGTAAAAACCGATCAGGCCGAGCAGCATCGGCAGGTTTTCACGGACCGGCGCCTCGCGGAAATGGTTGTCCATGGCATGGGCGCCGTCGAGGAAGTATCCGAAATTCTGTGGTCCGACGGCGATCATCAGCGGCAGGCCGATCGCCGACCAGATCGAATAGCGACCACCGACCCAGTCCCAGAAGCCGAAGACGCGTTCGGCATCGATGCCGAAGGCGGCGACCTTGTCGAGCGCGGTGGAAACAGCACAGAAGTGATGCTGCACGGCCGCATCGCCCAGCTTGTCGGCGATGAACCTGCGGGCGGAAGCCGCATTGGTCATCGTCTCGATCGTCGTAAAGGTCTTCGACGCAATGATGAAGAGGGTCGTTTCGGCGTCGAGCGTCTTCAGCGTGTCGGCAATATGGGCGCCGTCGACATTGGAGACGAAGTGAGCGCGGGGGCCGTCATGGAAGGGGGCGAGCGCCAGCGTCGCCATGACCGGGCCGAGGTCCGAACCGCCGATGCCGATATTGACGACATCGGTGATCTTCTTGCCCGTCGCGCCTTTGAGGCTGCCGGAGCGGATGCCGTCGGCAAACTTGCCCATCGCGGCCAGAACCGCGTTGACGTCCGGCATGACATCCTTGCCGTCGACGAGCACCGGAGTGTTGGAACGGTTGCGCAGCGCCGTGTGCAGCACCGCGCGGTCCTCGGTGAAATTGATGGCGACGCCCGAGAACATCTCCTCGCGCTTCTTTGCCACGCCGCCGGCATCAGCCAGCTTTTCCAGCAATGCGAGGATTTCTTCGTTCACCGCGGTTTTCGAATAATCCATCGTGAGATCATCGAAGCGGGCGGTGAACTTCTCGAAGCGGCTTCCATCCTTGGCGAAAGCGTCACGGATATCCGTCGCCTTGGTTGCGTCTGCGGTGGCCTTGAGCTGTTGGACGATGGTCTGCATGATTTCCTCGCATTCTGCGGAATGATGAACGGAAACCTATTCGCTTTCTTGTTCAAATCAAGCGCTGGCCATGCGTCTTTTGCGTAATGCCGCAGCCAATTGTTCGCCTTACTGTCCGACTGCCGTTTCGGCCGTGTTGCCGATCGCCTGACCCAGCCGCCCGACCTGTTCATTATAGTTGCGCCGGGTCGTCGGGTCGAAGATCGCGATCGGCGCGCTGACGGCCACGCTTGCCGCCCCGCCCACGGTCTGTGCCGTGCCGAGCGCCACGGCACCCAGTCGCTCGCCGATGCCGACATCGCTGTCGGTCACCGTCTGCCCGGCGATCAGCCGGTTGCCGATCAGCTTCACCACTTCCGGGCTTTCGGCGAATTTGCCGTGGTTTAGGCGGTCCCCGCCCTGCAGCTTGGTGAGATCGAGCACGACGATGCCCGCCTTCTCGAACTCGCTGCGATAGGGCTCGACCGTCGGGTTGACCTGTCCAAGGCGGTCGATATTGCCGGAGATACGCCGCGACAGGCTGAGTGCCCGGTCGTCCTGCGAGACGAAAAGCGTGAAATGCGGTCGGTTTTTGCCGAGCTCCGCCATCTGGCGGCCGAATACGTCTACATCGAGGTCAGGAGAGGCGAGAATGACGTTGCTGATTTTCGGTGCGACGCGCCCGTCGCGGATCGCCATCTGGCGCAAAGCCTCGACGGTCAGCCACGATCCCATCGAATGCGCCATGATCGTCACCTCGCCGACGGCTGGGTCCTTTGCCAACCGATGCAGCATGGTTTCCAGGGCGTCGCGCGAATAGTTGGTGCTTTCCTTGTCGTAATTATAGGCAAAGACGCTGCCGCGCGACGGCCAGGTAAAAAGCACCGGCGCCGCATCTGCCTTGGAATCGTGAACTAGCTGGGCAAACCGGTAGACCGCATCTTCATAGCGGTTGTTGAACCCGTGGACGAACACCATCACCCGCCGGCTCTTGGGTAGGTTCTCCCTCAGCCAGCTGCGCGAGCTTTCCGGCGTGCGCGGCGTCACGGAAAGCGTGGCGAATTCCTTGGCAGGATTGGCGGGAAGCTTTTTGGGCCACTGTACCTGCCCGACTTCGCGGGCGCTGTCGGGCGGGATCGATACCTTGATCTCGGTGACCGTGGGTTCCTTGCCGCGCTCACCGGAAAACAGCACGCCCGGCGTCTCCGTCGACTTGCGTGTCGTGGCGACCAGTACATCCACCGTGGATGCGCCCGGAGCGGATGCCGAAGCGGTCGGGATCAGCACGCCTTCAGGCCTTCCGGCGCAACTCGAAAGCGCGCCCAGCAGCATGGTGACAGCGATCATGCGAAACGAAAATCCGGCACGGTCTTGCAAGCGAACTCCAACAACTTTTCCCGGCCCCGTCAGAAGCGCTAACGGAGCCCGGCGGTGACGTCCACCGCTAAAGTCGGCTTGAGATGAGGATCAGCCGTGCTTGGTTCGCACCTGTCGCCCCGATGCAACGCCGCGCCTTGCTTACCGCAGCTCGCGTCGCAGGATCTTGCCGACATTCGATTTCGGCAATTGTTCGCGAAACTCGATGAAGCGGGGGCGCTTGTAGTTGGTCAGGTTGGCGATGCAATGCGCCTTGAGCTCTGCCTCGGTCAGCGTCGGGTCCTTCTTCACCACAAACAGCTTCACCGCCTCGCCGGAATGCTGGTCGGCCACGCCGACCGCGGCGCATTCAAGCACGCCCGGATGCATCGCCGCCACTTCCTCCACCTCGTTCGGATAGACGTTGAAGCCGGAAACGAGGATCATGTCCTTCTTGCGGTCGACGATCTTGGTATAACCCTGCCGGTCCATGTAGCCCATGTCGCCGGTCCGGAAGAAACCGTCCGGTGTCATTACCTTGGCCGTCTCGTCCGGGCGTTTCCAGTAGCCGGCCATCACCTGCGGGCCACGGATGCAGATCTCTCCAACATCGCCCTGGTCGAGGTCGCGCCCGTCATCGTCGCGGATCGCGATCTCGGTGGATGACAACGGCAGGCCGATCATGCCGGAAAACTCCGTCGTATCCAGCCGGTTGGCGGAAGCGACCGGAGATGTCTCCGACAACCCGTAGCCTTCCGTGAGCGGGCAGCCTGTCATCGCAAGCCAGCGTTCGGCGACCGGCCGCTGCACCGACATGCCACCGCCGAAGACCAGGAGCAGCGACGAGTGGTCCAGCTTCTGGAAGTCGGCATTGTTCATCAGAGCGTTGAACAGCGTGTTGAGCCCCGGGAAGATATGGACCTTGTGCTTCTGCAGGTCCTTGACGAAGGCGGGGATGTCACGCGGATTGGCGATCAGGACGTTATTGCTGCCGGTCGCAACACCCATCAGGGAATTCACCGTCAAGGCGAAGATATGATAGAGCGGCAGCGCGCAGAGAAACTGCAGCTGCTCCGGCTTGGGCTTGGTCAGGAATGCGGTCTCGAGCCAGGTTCCCATCTGCTCCTTGTTGGACAGAAGGTTGGCATGGGTCAGCATCGCTCCCTTCGAGATGCCCGTAGTGCCTCCGGTATATTGCAGGAAGGCGATGTCGTCAGGTTTGACATCGGGAGTGGCAAGCGAAAGACGCGCACCTTCCGAAACCACCTGACGGAAGCTTTTGGCAGAGGGCAACGACCATGCCGGCACGAGCTTCTTGACCCTGCGGACGACCAAATTGACGATATGGCCCTTGAGACCAAGCATATCGCCCATGGTTGCCACGACTACTTTTTTAACGTCGGTCGCGGGCAGCGCCTGCTGCGCGGTATGCGCAAAATTTTCCAGGACGAACAGCACTTTCGCACCGGAATCCCTGAGCTGGTATTCCAGCTCGCGCGGCGTGTAGAGCGGGTTGACGTTGACGACGACAAAGCCTGCGCGAAGAATGCCATAGACGATCACGGGATTCTGCAGGATGTTCGGCAGCATCACCGCCACCCGATCGCCTTTCGCAAGTCCCTGGGCCTGAAGCCATGAAGCGATCTTGCGGCTCTCTGCCTCCAGCTCCCGGAAGCTCAGGCTCTTGCCCATGCTGGTGAAGGCGGGGCGGTCGGCATAGCGCGCGCAGCTTTCCTCAAACAGCTGGCCAAGCGACAGATGGGCCAGCGGCGGGATGGTCTCCGGAACGCCGGGGGGGTAGGATGCAAGCCAGATCTTCGTCGGGCTCATGGCTTTCGCCGCCGTTTCCTTCATGAGAGCGCTCTCCTCCTTGCTCACACGCATGTACCGCAATGCCGTGGCGAAGTCCTCCCCTCCACCATGGCCGCAGTGTAAGTCATCCACAGGTCGCCGAAAAGGCGACTGTATCAATGATGCGTTATATAACCTTAACGTAAACGTCAATCTCATGCGTGGGAACGATCACCGCCGCGAAGAGTTTTTACTGTGTGACTAAACGGCTAACCCAAAGGAGGTGCGTCATGTTGCATCAGGAACCGCGTGCGGGACAGGATCCCTATGTCAAAGACACCCCGTCGCTGATCGCCAGCGACAAGGTGGTTGGTACGGCTGTCTATGGCGCAGATGGCAAGCGCATCGGCTCGATCGAGCGCGTGCTGCTCGAAAAGCGTGGCGGTCGTGTCGCCTATGCAGTGTTGAGCTTCGGCGGCTTCCTCGGCATCGGCGACGATTATTATCCGCTTCCGTGGGAGAAGCTTCGTTATGACGATGAACTCGACGGCTACCGCATCGATCTGACCAAGGATCAGATCACCGGCGCGCCAAAATACCAGGATCTCGAGGACGAGAGCTGGTACCGCGCCAAGGACAGGACGATCTACGATTATTATGGCGTCCCGCCCTACTGGATGTAGAATTTCCGCTCTGATCGAGAGAGGCCCCGCGGGGCCTCTTTTCGTTTGATTAAGTCCTTTCTGGCACGGTCTGCCGACGGCATGAGTGCCGGGAGGGCAGATGATCATGATGCAGAAGGCGGGCGGCGTACGCGATCTTGAGCCGGAGGATCTGCCCTCGGTCGTGCATCTCTTCCAGAAGACCTTCCGCCGTTCGGAGCCTGCCCGCCCGTCCATGATCCGCTATTTCCGCGAGATCTTCTTCGATCATCCCTGGTATGACGAGGAGATCCGCTCGAAGGTCTTCGTCAATTCCGATGGCGAGATCGAAGGGTTCATCGGTGTGTTTCCGTCGCGGCTGGAACTCGACGGGCGACCGATCCGCGCGGCCTTTGCAGGCTCGATGATGGTCGATCGCCCGGAGCAGAACCCGCTTGCGGGCGCGAGGCTTCTGCGCTCCTTTCTCGCCGGCCCCCAGGATATCTCACTCACCGAAACCGCGAATTCGCTCGCGCTCGGCATGTGGCAGAAGCTCGCACTGCCGCTCGACATCGCCTACAGTCTCAACTGGATCCGCATCCTTCGCCCGGCCGGTACCGCGATCCAGGTCGCCGAGCGCGGATTGAAGGCGGCTCGGCTTATGCGCCCGCTTGCGTCCCTGACCGACGGCATCGTCGAGCGCGCGGGAATGAAGACATTTCGCGCACCGGCCGCTTCAGGCCCGGGACGGGTGAATTTCTGGGACGCCTCGCGCGATGACTTTGCCGAAGCCGTGCTGAAACTCAGCGATCGTTTTCCTCTTCGCCCGCAATGGGATCGTACGACGTTGGACTGGTTCATGGATCAGGCCCAGGCCAAGCGGCAGTTCGGCGATCCTTGCTGGCGCATTGCCGAATCCCGCAGCGGCGAACTGGTCGGCTGCTATGCCTATTACGGTCGCGCGGGTGGCATCGGCTGGCTCCTGCAGGCGCTCTGCACGCCGAATGTTGCGGGTGAGATGGTTGAGGACCTGTTTTCCCATGCGGATGCGGCAGGCTGCGTCGCGATCCGCGGCGCCGGCCATCCCTGGCTGACACCGGAACTGATCAGCCGCAAGACCTTGTTCTACGGCCGCGCCTTCTTCGTCGCTCACGCCAAGGACAAGACGTTGCTCGAGCCCATCAAGGCCGGCCAGGGGCTGATCAGCGGCCTGGCCGGAGAGAACTGGACGCGCCTGATCGGCGACGACTTCGACTGAGGCTTCTGCTTCAGTCAGCCATCGCAACTGGCTGGGCGTGTAGATATTCCGCGACCTTCCGCTTCGAAGCGATGTTGCGCCACACGGCATCCACCTGCTCTGTCGTCAACTCGACGGCCTTGGCCGTCTCCTCGCGGGAAATGCCGTTGTTCAGCGCATAAAGGCAGATATCCATCCGGTCATAGGGCAGGGAGAAGTAATATTCGTCCTGGCCCTGCGGCAGCGACCACGTGTCGGTGGTCGGCGGGCGGCGGCGGATTTCCTCCGGCACGCCGAGCGCTTCCGCCAGCTGATAGACCTGGGTCTTGTAGAGATGCGCGATCGGCTTGAAGTCGGCAGCACCATCGCCGTTCTTGACGAAGAAGCCCTGGTCGTATTCCAGCCGGTTCGGCGTGCCGGCGACCGCGAAGTTCAGCCGGTCGGCATGGTAATATTCCATCTGCTTGCGGGTCCGCTGCTTCATGTTGGCGGCGGCGATCATGCCCAGATAGACGTCGAGCGGCATGCGGTGACGGCTCTGATTGCCTTCCGGATCGGCGACGACCAGCCAGGAAATATTGTAGCCGCGGTTGGAGAGCGCGTCTTCCAGAACCACCTTGCAGCCCCATCCCTCGCCGAATTCCGGCACGACCTGGCGGATAAAACCGTCGCGGCGGGCATAACATCCCTGCGCGGCGAGCGAAGGGCCGATATCCTCCAGCACCGTCTCGACGCCGACAGCTTCGGCCAGCGCCTTGCCTAGCCTGAGGCTGTCCGGGTCGCTGTCATGTTCCGGCATGAACACGCCGGTGACCTTGCCAGTGCTGAGCGCGCGGGCGCAGAGCGCTGCGGTGACGCTGGAATCGATACCGCCGGAAAGGCCGAGAACGGCACCGCGCTTGCGCAGGTCCTTCAGCACGGTAAGGCGCAGCCATTCGCAGATCCGTTCGATCTCGACCTCGGCATCGAGGACCAGCGCGCGGGCGGAAAAAGGTTCGGTCTTCGCGGCGGGAGCGTTCGTCATGCAACGGTTTCCTTGGTTTCGGGGCCGGGTGGTTCGGTAGCCGGTGTTTCGGCGGTCAGTCTGATCTTGCCGGTGCTCGTCTTCGGCAGCGCGTCGCGGAATTCGACGCTTTTCGGCACCATGTAATCTTCGAGGTGCTGGGCGCAGTAGCGGATGATTTCTTTCTCCGTCAGCTCCGCCGATGGTTCCAGTGCAATATAGGCGCGGATCAGCTGGCCGAAGACGGGATCGTCGACGCCGGCGACCGCCGCCTCGCGGATGCCGGGCATGGCGTAAAGAACCGCCTCGACTTCCTGCGGGCTAACCTTTTCTCCGCGCGTCTTGATGATGTCGTCGCGGCGACTGACGAAATAGAGAAAGCCGTCCTCGTCCGTCTTAAACAGGTCGCCGGTCTGCAACCGCCGGCCGCCATCGACGGGGGTGACTTTTTCCGGCGTCGCCGCCTCGTCCTGCCAATAGCCCATCATGACATGAGGCCCCTCGATGACCAGTTCGCCGGTCACGCCGGGCGGCGCCGGATTGCCCGCCTCGTCGACCACATAGGCCTGGGTTCCGGGGATGGCCCTGCCGACGGAAAACGGCCGCCGATCGGCCTCCTCGGGCGGCAGATAGGTCGCCCGGATACATTCCGTCTGGCCATACATCAGGAAAAGCTGCGTCTCCGACAACAGTTCGCGCAGGCGCTGGGCGACGGACGGCGGCATGGCGGATGCGGCATTGGTCATGTAGCGCAGGTCGGGCAGAAAGGCGGGCTGCAGGTCCTGCATGCCGGCAATCAGCGCCGCCATGGCAGGCACGAGCGGAAAACCGGTCGCCCGTGTTTCGACCAGACGGGCCAGTATCTTGCGCGGGAAGGCGAAGCTCTTTTCCAGAACCACGGTCCCGCCGACCATCACCATGGTGATGACCTGAGTGATGCCATAACCGAAGGAAAGCGGCAGCACGCTCAGCACCACGTCCCTGGACGTGTTGCCCAGATAGCCGGCGATCGAGCCGCAGGCGGCAAGCAGGGTGGCATGGGTGTGCATCACGCCTTTCGGCGTGCCGGTCGAACCCGATGTGTGGATGAGAAGGGCGAGAGCCTGATCATCGTGCTGCGGCGGCTGCGTGCGTGCCTCGCCCGGTGCGATGATCGTCTCGTAGCGTAGCCAGCCGCGCTCGGCATTGATCGTGGCCGCACCGAAGGCGATTTTCCGTATCGCCGTATCTGTCTCTCCGAGAGCCGCATCCACCACCGGCACGAAGCGTCCCTGGGCAAGGATCGCCTTCGGTTCGGTCCTGGTGACGATCGCGCGCAGCTTGTCCGCCTTGATCGATGAATAGAGAGGGCAGGGCACTGCACCAGCTTTCCAGGCCCCAAAGAAGCAAACCACGATCTCGGCGGAGTTTTCCGCCACGATCAACAGCCGGTCGCCTTCACCGAGGCCGTGCAGGGCGAGGTTTTCCGCAAACCTGTCCGACAGGGCGTCCAGCTCCCCATAGGTCAGCGACACCTCTGCCATGATGAGCGCCGTCTTCGTGCCGAAGCGCCTGGCGCTCTCGCGAAGATGGTCCTCAATGCGCATCCCCCGAGCCGTGCTCAGGCGGACGCGGCCGGCAGCTTCGCCGCCAGGTAGCGCGTCATGTTGTTGATGCTGTCGAGATTTTCCGGAATGATTTCTTCGTCGGCAACCGAGATACCGTAAGTCTGCTCCAGAAATGCGATGACTTCGAGCACGCCGGTGGAATCGATGACACCGCTTTCGAGCAGGGATTGATCATTATCAAGCTCGGCATCGGCGCGAAAAAGAAAATTCTCTGAAATGAACTCACGAACCGCAGCGGTAAAACGTTCAGTCATCAAACAAAGCCTTCCCAGTAAAGACAGCGTGTCAGGAGCTTGCAAAGAAGCGGCCCTCATCGTCGCGGATTTGACCTTGCTGTAAAGACCTGAATGTTTCCCTAAGTTCACATTTTTCTATTTAAGCATTTCAAAATATGTCCGCAAAGGTCGTGCGCTCGCCTCCAATCCTGCCGATGAACCCGTGGCGGGCTCCCCATCCGGCAGCGCCTTGCATTTGTGACCGTGTTGGTGAACACAATCGGGTCTTCGGCCGCTGTGCAGAGGATGCGGGGATTGCATGGATGAATTGCTTGAACTCGACTGCGTGGTGGTCGGTGGCGGGGTGGTGGGCCTGGCGATTGCCCGCCGACTGGCGATCGCCGGACGGGACGTCGTCCTGCTCGAGAGCGAACCGCTGACGGGAAGCATCTCGTCATCGCGCAACAGCGAGGTCATCCATGCCGGACTCTATTATCCGACCGGCAGCCGCAAGGCCGAACTGTGCGTCAAAGGCAAGCAGGACCTGTACGCCTATTGCCGCGAGCGTCATGTGCCGCATCGACAATGCGGCAAGCTCGTGGTCGCGTCCAGCCCGCAAGAGGTTGCCTATCTGGAAAAGCTGCTTGTCCAGGCCTCCGCCAACGGCGTCGACGATTGCCGTCTGATCGATGCGAGCGAGTTGCGGTCCATGGAGCCGCAGATCGAAGGGCATGCGGCGCTGCTCTCGCCTTCGACAGGTATCATAGACAGCCACGGATTGATGGAGGCCTACAAAACTGACATCGAAGCCCATGGCGGCACGATCGTGGTCAATTCCGCTGTCCTGGATGGTGAACTGTGTGCCGAGGGAGCTCTGCTCTCGGTTGGCGGCAGCGATCCCTTTCGGGCCAAGGCTGGCCTCGTCATCAACGCGGCTGGTCTCGGCGCCTGGTCCGTGTCGATGGGCATGCAAGGCCTGGATCCAGCAACGATACCGCAGAGACATCTTGCCAAGGGCAGCTATTTTTCGCTTTCGGGCAGGTCGCCGGCCAGCCGGCTGATCTATCCGGTGCCGGAACAGGGTGGTCTTGGGGTGCATCTGACGCTCGACTTTGCCGGCCAAGCGCGTTTCGGCCCGGATGTCGAATGGACCGTTCAGCCGGACTACGATGTCGACTTGGCGCGCGCTGAAAAGTTCTACGCAGCGATTCGCCGGTATTGGCCGCTTCTGAAGGACAATATGCTCCAGCCGGCCTATGCCGGCATCCGGCCGAAGACTGTCGGCCCGGATGGCGGCGGTGGCGGCGACTTTGTCATCCAGGGACCGGAAGAGACCGGCCATCCAAGCTATGTCGCGCTCTATGGCATTGAATCCCCGGGCCTTACCGCCTCTCTTGCGATTGCCGACGAGGTCTGGAGCTTAGTCTCGGACTAGGCGCGGGCCAAGTCGCGGCCGCAAGAATCTGGCCCGTCTTCCGTCTGTCATGCGGCTGACACGTCTGCATGGTGTCCTCCTTCGCCAAGCCCGACGAGCCGCGCCACGTACAAGCGATTCTCAATCTTTGCGTCGAGGCGGAAGGACGTTTGCCGATGTCGTTGTCGCTTATTCTCGCCCTTGCCGCATGCGCGCTCATCCTCGCCAACGGCATCAGCATCGGCATCGCCATGGGGCGCCTGTCGCGCAACGGCCATGCCGCCCCGCAGCTTGCCGAAAGGCCACCGGTCTCGCTCGTCATACCGGCCTGCGGCATCGAAAACTTTACGCCGCTGACGCTGGAGCGCGCCTTCCTCCTCGAATGGCCGGACTATGAACTGATCTTCTGCGTCGCCGACGCCAAGGACCCGGTCATCCCGGCGATCCGCGAGGCGATGGAAAGACATTCCGCCGTCTCGGCGCGGCTGCTGATCGGGGATGATCGCGTCAGCGCCAATCCCAAGCTCAACAATTGCGTCAAGGGCTGGCAGGCGGCGTGGCACGACTGGGTCGTGCTGGCCGATTCCAACGTGTTGATGCCGCGCGACTACATCGCCCATCTGATGGCGGCCCGCCGGCCCAATACCGGCTTGGTCTGCTCGACACCGCTCGGTTCGCAGCCCGACGGCTTCTGGGCCGAGGTGGAATGCGCCTTCCTCAACGCCCAGCAGGCCCGCTGGCAATATGTCGGCGAGGCGCTCGGTCTCGGCTTTGCCCAAGGCAAGAGCATGCTGTGGTACAAGCCCATGCTCGACGCCGAGGGTGGCATTGCAGCACTCGGTGCCGAGATCGCCGAAGACGCTGCCGCGACAAAGCTTGTCCGTCGCCTCGGCCGCCGCGTGCATCTGGTTGCCTCGCCGTTCGAACAGCCTCTCGGCCGGCGCAGGCTCGGCCAGATCTGGTCGCGCCAAGCTCGCTGGGCAAGACTTCGACGCGTCACCTTCCCGGCCTTCTTTACTCCGGAAATCCTGCTCGGCATCCTGCCGCCGCTCGCGCTAGCGCTTGCAGCAGCGGCGACTTCGGCCACGGATGTTTCCTTCAGCTTGGTGGCTGCCGCGGTCTTTGCTGCCGTCTATCTGCCGGAACTCGCACTGATCTTCGCCAAGAACTGGCAGCTTTCCGCCTGGACCCTGCCGGCCATGATCGCTCGCGACACACTCGGCCCCGCAATATGGGTCCGCAGCTGGCTCAGCGGCTCCTTCGACTGGCGCGGCAACATGATGACGATCGGCACTGAAACCAGCGAATTGAGCTCGGCGTCTGCATCGAGATAGCGGAAGCGCATAGCCGGTCAGCGACGGTTGCCCGAAACGCAAGATGCAAAGCATGAAGGAAGAAATGGTGCCGCTTGCAGGACTCGAACCTGCGACCCCATCATTACGAATGATGTGCTCTACCACCTGAGCTAAAGCGGCCCGGCAGCGGCGGCGAAGCGCCGGCTGCGAGTGATGCGCTGATACAGGCAACGAATGGCGATTTCAAGCCGGATTTGAAAGAAGCTTTCGTTTTTCCTGCGCAGCCCGCTGCGCGGCTTCAAACAGCCAGCCGCTGCCGGGCCTGCGCATATTCCCGCTCCATGCGCGAAACGAGCTCCTCCACGGTGCCGACTGCCTTGACCGCGCTGACGCCTTGGCCCGCCCCCCATATTTCCTTCCAGGCCTTCGGGCCGGATACGGCTGCGTCGAAATCCATCTTCGTCGGATCGGCGACGGGCAGCTTGTCGGGGTCCATGCCCATGGCCGAGATCGAGCCCTTCAGGTAGTTGCCGTGTACGCCGGTGAAATAGTTGGAATAGACGATGTCTGCCGCATTGGAACCGACAATCATCTCCTTGTAGCCATCGGCGGCGCGCGCTTCACGCGTCGCGATGAATGGGGTGCCGATATAAGCCATGTCGGCACCCATGGCCTGTGCGGCCAGGATACCGCCGCCCGTCGCGATCGCGCCTGCGAGCAGCAACGGCCCGTCGAACCATTCGCGGATTTCCTCCACCAGCGCAAAAGGCGAAAGCGTGCCGGCATGGCCGCCGGCGCCGGTCGCCACCGCGATCAGCCCATCCGCGCCCTTGCGGATGGCGGAGTTGGCGTGGCGATTGTTGATCACGTCATGCAGCACGATGCCGCCATAGGAATGTATCGCATCGTTGACCTCCGCGACGGCGCCGAGCGAGGAAATGACGATCGGCACCTTGTATTTCACGCACATCATAAGGTCGTGTTCGAGACGGCGGTTGGACGTGTGTACAATCTGGTTGACGGCAAAGGGGGCTGCTTGCCTTTCTGGATGGGCCGCATTGTGGGCCGCCAGCTCTTCGGTGATCTCGGCCAGCCATTCGTCCAGCTGGCTTTCCGGCCGCGCGTTGAGCGCCGGAAAGGCGCCGACCACGCCCGCCTTGCACTGGGCGAGCGTCAGCTCCGGATGCGAAATGATGAACAGCGGTGAGCCGATGACCGGCAACCGCAACCCGTCCTTCAGAACGGCTGGCAGCATGAAGGAAACCTCCCGAATTACCTTTACGTAAGATGGAATATCAGATCGTTGTGGCTGTGGAAAGTCGCGCTATTTGGAGTGATCGACCTTCGGGCGATGGCCACATTTCGGCCAATTCAACGCGGGACGACGGGTTTCGAATGCTTGCAGTTCGGCGATTGAGACGTTACCGAGAAATTAATTCGCGCTGAAAAGTCATGAGAAACCGGAAGGACCGGCAGTGAGCGGCTTGGAGACAGCCATCAGGAATGCGTTGGATCGCTCGGAGCGGGGCGACGGCCAGGTGCGTGCGCGCATCTACCAGTCTGCCCGTCAGGCACTGGATGCCGGGCTGCGCAAGCAGGGCGTTACCGACAATCTGGTGATCATGCAGCAGCGCAAGCGGCTCGAGGACAAGATCAGCGAAATCGAGAACGAGGAAATCGACAAGCTGGCCCAGTCGGCACAGCCGCCAGTGCGAGAAGCCGCCTGGCCGCAGGCTGACATCGAGGCTCCGCGACAGGCCAAAATCGATCAGGCACCCAGCGTGGATGTTTCGCTGGATGCCCCTCAGGCCGCCGCCCCGGGCCTCCATCCCAACCGTGGTGTCGCTCCTGATCCCGTTGTGATGGTCGATGCGCCCCGGCAGGCTGGTGCAACTCCTGCGGCCGCCGATGCCGCTTCGCTCGGTGGCGTTACCCGCTCCGAGCCGCAGGCCGCGCAGGCGCAACCGGTTCCTTTCAGTGTCGATGTGCCCCATCTCGCGGAGCGTGCCGATCCGGGCAGGACCGAGGCCGCTCCTCTGCCGGGCAAGAACAAGGGCAGGGAGCGCAAGGCCCGTCGCGGCGCGAAATCATCGCTCGACATGCCGGCCGAGCGCGCTGCCAAGCCGCGCCGCCGTCGCAGCTTCCTCTCCCATCTGATCACATGGATGATCACCCTCGGCGTGGTCGCCGTCGGCTGCTGGATCTTCTACCAATCGGGCATGGTTCAGTCGATCGTCGATGATGCGATCGAATCCGCCCGCCGCCCGCCCGCCCTGCGGTCCTCGGGGCAGGGCCCTTCGGCGCTTACCTCGCGCGGCGGCTTTTCCGAGGAATGGGCGGATATATTTGACCCCGACGAGAGCACGGCGTTCCGGGCGGGGCCGCAGGCCCGGGCCGAGGTCGCGACCGGCTCGGAAGGGCAGGCGCTCAAGGTCATCTCCGCCACCCCTGGTGCGGGCGGTGATATCGCAGTCGAAGTTCCGGCGGAAATCCTGCGGGAGATCGCCGGCAAGAGTTCGACGCTTGCGCTGACCATACAGTCGGCCACCAATCAGCCGTCGCAGATCTCCGTCCGGTGTGATTTCGGCAGCCTCGGCACATGCTCCCGGCATCGCTTCATTGCCACGCAGGAAAAGCTCGACGCGCTCTTCAGGGTCACGTTCGATCGGAGCATTGCCCCAAATGCCCCTGGCCGCCTGGTTTTCAACACCGGCATACAGGGCGCTGACCGGCCGGTCTTCATCTACTCGATCCGGGCTCTTCCGGGACAATAATACAACGTCCCGGAAGACTGGCCGAGGTCATTTCAGAAACTTGGGCCCGAAGCCGAGAATCTTGTCATCGATCTCGCCGATGACGCCCTTGTCCTTGCCCTCGTAGTCGAGCGACAGCAGGATGTGGCGGATGGCGTTGAGATGCGCGCGACGCTTGTCGTTGGCAAGCACGACCGCCCAGGGCGCGTCCTTGGAATGGGTCTCTTCCAGCATCCTGTCACGCTTTTCCGTATACTGGTCCCACTTCGTCAGCGCGGCGATATCCATCGGCGACAGTTTCCAGATCTTCAGCTCATCATGCCTGCGGTCGTGAAACCGTTTCAGCTGCATTTCCTGGCCGATATCCAGCCAGAACTTGAAGAAGTGGACGCCGTCCTCGACGATCAGCTTCTCGAACCGCGGCGTCGCCTTCATGAAGCCGTCGTATTGGGCTGGTGTGCAGAAGCCCATCACCGGCTCGACGACGGCGCGGTTGTACCAGGAGCGGTCGTAGAGCACGATCTCGCCCTTGGTCGGAAAATGCGAGGCATAACGCTGGAAATACCATTGTCCCGCCTCGCGTTCTGTCGGCTTGGTGAGCGCGATGACATGGGCGGAGCGGGGATTGAGGTAGGAGCGGATCGAGAAGATCGTGCCGCCCTTGCCGGCGGCGTCACGGCCCTCGAAGATTGCCATCAGCCGCTTGCCGCTCGCCTGCAGCCAGAACTGCATCTTCACCAGCTCGACCTGGAGGGCCTCCAGCTGCTTTTCGTATTTGTCCTTCTTCAGCTTGTCCTCGTAAGGATAGCCGCCTGAGGAGAGATCGCGGTCGCCGATCCAGTCCGGAAGCTTGGGGTCGTCGATATCGAAGCGTCGCTGCTTGCCGTTGATATTAAGGTCGACGGCTCTGCTTTCGCTGGCACCCGGCATTCTGCTCTCCTCTTGAACGCGAATTCGCTGGTTTTGCTTATCTAGTGCACAGCCGGCCGGAGGCACGAGGTTTTCCATAGCCCGTGATGCACAAGTGTCATGTAAGGCTTATATGACCAACTGTTCATCGTGAAAGAGCCGGGATTCGAGCGGGGCATCATGGAAGCGAAGCTGCGCGATATTGCAGGGAAAATTATTGCGGCCGCGCGGCGCGAGCGTCCCATCCTGCTGCTTGTTTCGCTGGTGGCTTTGATCGCGCTCGTGGGCGGCATCAGATGGTATGCGGTTCTGCCCTGCTGGCTGCTGATCGTAATCGCCTGCCTCTGCCGAAAACCCGTCGCCGTTTCGGCGTCGGAGCCGCTGCCCGAAGAGAGCGATGATGAGGAGGAGCCGCAGGATTCGCTGCCCCATATCGCCTCGGCCCTTGCGGCGCTCGACATGCCGGTGCTGGTTCTGAACGGCGAGGCTGTCCTGCTGTCCCAGAACAAGGCCGCCGAAAGGGCGCTGGGTTCGCTCCCTATTGATGCGCATCTCTCGGCCCGCCTGCGCTCCCCCGGCATTCTCGACATGGTCAACGAAACGATCGCGACCGGCGAGGCGAACCAGATCGAGCATTCCGAACGACTTCCCTCGGAGCGAGTCTATATTGTGAGGATCGCGCCGATGGATGCCGATCCCGCCATCGTCTCCGAACGGTTCTATCTCCTCTCCTTCCGCGATATTTCAGAACTGCGGCGCATCGACCGCATGCGCTCGGATTTCGTTGCCAATGCCAGCCATGAACTGCGCACGCCGCTGGCCTCGCTGCGCGGATTCATCGAGACCCTGCAGGGCCCGGCGAAATCCGATCCCGCAGCGCAGGATCGCTTCCTCGGCATCATGTTCGATCAGGCGACACGCATGAGCCGTCTGGTCGATGATCTCCTTTCCCTCTCCAGATTGGAGCTCAAGTCCCATATCGCCCCCGACCAGACCGTCGACCTGAAGCCGCTGATCGGCCATGTGCGCGACGCTCTCTTGCCCCTGGCGGAGGATCTCGGGGTCGAAATCCGTCTTCACCTGCCGGAAAACGGCATCGAGGTGATGGGCGATCGCGACGAACTGATCGAGGTCATCGAAAACCTGATCGAGAATGCCTGCAAATACGGGCAGGAAGGCAAGTTCGTCGATGTCTATCTGAGGGGCGGCGGCTCCCAGCCCGCCGAAGTGAGCGTCGTCGATCGCGGCCCGGGCATTCCCGCCGAGCACGTTCCCCGTCTGACCGAGCGTTTCTATCGGGTCAGCGTTGCCGACAGCCGCTCCAAGAAGGGGACCGGACTGGGGCTGGCCATCGTCAAGCATATCCTTACGAGGCACCGTGCCCGGCTCATCGTGAAGTCGCGTTTGGGGACCGGTTCCGAGTTTACCGTAAGATTTTGACATATAACGGTTGCACTGCACAGGTGTGCTGTAAATTTTTAAAGCAAAAACAGTGACTTAATTTGTCACAAATGTTTCATCGAAGTGACATAAAAGCTAGGGCCAACGGCCGCTATGACGAGCGGGCCGAAGCCGGCAAGCGCGAAAGCCGGCGATAAACGCTTTCACAAAACCCATCACGGGAGAACATCGATGAACATGTTGAAACTTTCCGCAGCGGCCCTCGTCGCCTCTGTAGCCTTTGCTGGCGCTGCTGCTGCGCGCGACCAGGTTCAGGTTGCCGGCTCCTCCACCGTTCTTCCTTATGCGAAGATCGTTGCTGAGACCTTTGCCGAGACCTTCCCGAACTTCAAGGCTCCGGTTGTTGAGTCTGGCGGCACCGGCGGCGGTCTCAAGGCGTTCTGCTCTGGCGTTGGCGAAGGCACGATCGACGTTGCAAACGCGTCGCGCCCGATCAACAAGAACGAAGCTGAAGCTTGCAAGGCTGCAGGCGTCAACGACATCCAGGAAATCCGCATCGGCTACGATGGTATCGTTTTTGCTGCCGATAGCTCCAACGGCGACATGAAGATCGAGCCGAAGGACCTCTACAAGGCTCTCGCCGCTGAAGTTGTTGTTGACGGCAAGCTCGTCGCCAACCCCTACAAGAACTGGTCGGAAGTCAACGAGACCCTGCCGAAGGGCCCGATCGCTGCCTACATCCCGGGCTCCAAGCACGGCACCCGCGAAGTCTTCGAAGAGAAGATCATGGCTGAAGGCTGCAAGGAAGCCGGCGCCACCGACGTCATCAAGGCTGCCATCTCCGACGCCAAGCAGGCTGCTGCCAAGTGCGTTGCCATCCGTAAGGACGGCGTAGCTGTTGACATCGACGGCGACTACACCGAGACGCTCGCGCGTATCGCTGCCAACAAGACCGGCCTCGGTGTATTCGGCCTGGCCTTCTACGAAAACAACATGGACAAGCTGAAGGTTGCGACCGTTTCGGACGTCGTTCCGTCGACCGAAACCATCTCCGGCGGCACCTACCCGGTTTCCCGTCCGCTGTTCTTCTACGTCAAGAAGGCTCACCTGGGCGTAATCCCGGGCCTGAAGGAATACGTCGAATTCTTCATCTCTGATGACATGGTCGGCCCGGAAGGCCCGCTCGCCGAATACGGCCTGGTTGCCGCTCCGGACGACCAGCGCGAAGCAGTCCGCAAGGACTTCGAAGCTGGCAAGACCATGTAATGAACGATCCGGCGCCGCCTTTCGGGCGGCGCCGGTTTCTCGGCTTCGCGGCCGCTGCCCTCGCAAGGCAGGCCTTTAGGGCAAGTCCGAAGTTGGGCATTTGCGAATAATTGGGTTCCGGTGATGGGATTTGTGCGGTAGTGGCTGCCGCCGATGGCGGTAGGCCGGGGGATTGTGATGAGCACACCATTGATCTTGTTGATTTTGGCGATCATCGCGATCGTCTGTTACGTCGTCGGGACGCGTCACGCGCTGGCAATTGCCGGCGGTGTGTCCTCCAAGCTGCACTCTCGTCCCGGCTATTACGGCACGTTCGTTGCGCTCTGCGCGGTTCTGCCGGCAGCCATTCTTCTTGCCGCCTGGCTCATTGCCAGCCCGCTCTATATCAATTCCGCTGTCCGCGGCGGCTTTCCCGAAGACATCAAGGCCAAGTCTGAAGCGGAACAGGGCCTTGCCTTCGGCATGATCAGCTCCGTCGCGCGCGGCATGGACGTGCTGACGCTCGAGGAAATCGATCGCGTCGGTGCCAATCCGGCTGAGCTGCGCTCCGCGCTCGGCGCCAAGGGCGTGCCGCTTGCCGGCGATCCCGAGCCCTACATGGTCGAATCCGCCGGCGATCTGAATGCCATGACCAAGATCAGCAACCGGGTGATGACCGCCCTCGTGCTGATTGTCGCTCTCGCCGGTGCCGGTTTCTCCTATACACGCATCTCCCCTCGCTTCCGTGCCCGCAACAGGGTCGAGCGGGTTGTTCTAGGCGCTCTCGTACTCGCCTCGTCGATCGCGATCGTCACCACGATCGGCATCGTCCTGTCGATGTTGACGGAAGCCGGGCATTTCTTCGGCCGCGTTCCCGCCTGGGAATTCTTCTTCGGCACGGTTTGGGATCCGCGCTTTGCCGCCGCCGGTGCTGCCGCGTCGGAAGGCCAGTTCGGCCTGATCCCGCTGCTGCTCGGCACGCTGTATATCGGCCTCGTCGCCATGCTGGTCGCCGTTCCGGTCGGCCTGTTCTCGGCGATCTACATGGCGGAATATGCTTCGCCCAAGGTTCGCTCGGTGGCCAAGCCGCTGCTCGAGGTCCTGGCCGGCATCCCGACCATCGTCTACGGCTTCTTCGCCTTGACCACGGTCGGTCCGTTCCTGCGTGACTTGTCTTCGCAGATCAACGGCATCGCCACCGGCGACTTTGCCAACTTCATCCAGGCGCAGAGCGTCCTGACCGCCGGTTTCGTGATGGGCATCATGCTGATCCCCTACGTCTCCTCGCTGTCGGACGACATCATCACCGCCGTGCCGCGTGCCCTGCGTGACGGTTCGCTCGGTCTCGGCGCCACCAAGTCGGAAACCATCAAGAAGGTCGTCATGCCGGCAGCGCTGCCGGGTGTTGTCGGCGCGCTTCTGATGACCGCCTCGCGCGCCATCGGCGAAACCATGATCGTGGTGCTTGCCGCCGGCGTCGCCGCCCGCATGCAGCTCAACCCGTTCGAACCGATGACCACGGTGACCGTCAAGATCGTCAGCCAGCTGACGGGCGACCTTGAATTCACCTCGCCGCAGACGCTGGTTGCCTTCGCACTCGGCATCACGCTGTTTGCCATCACGCTTTGCCTTAACATCTACGCGCTCTTCATCGTGCGCAAATACCGGGAGCAGTACGAATGACCGACGTGGTTTCCACCCCCGCCGGCGTCCTGGCGAAGCCCGCCCGTCGCGACATCGGCATCAAGCGCCGCTACGCCGCAGAACGCCGCTTCCGTGCCTATGGCATTGCTGCTCTGTCCTTCGGCATCCTCTTTCTCTTCATCCTGCTGTGGTCGGTCGTGTCCAAGGGCTACACCGCCTTCCAGCAGACGATGATCACCGTTCCGGTCGAGTTTTCCGAGCAGATCATCGACAAGGACAATGAGCGCGCCACCGACCCGACCAAGCTGATGACGGCCAACTATCCCGTCATCGCCCGTAACGCGGTGGCCAAGGCGCTCGGCGTTGCCGAAAACGATCGCCAGGGCCTGCGCGCTGTCAACCAGATGATCTCGGACGGCGTCCGCGGCCAGCTGCGCGACATGGTCGTCGCCAATCCGCAGATCATCGGCACGACCCAGACGGTCTCGCTTCTCGCGGCCGGCGACATCGACAGCGCCTGGAAGGGCCAGATCGACCTCACCGTGTCGGAAAACAACCGCAAGGTTTCCGACCAGCAGGTTGGCTGGATGAACCAGCTCGCCGAAAGCGGCTCGCTTGCCAAGCATTTCAACGGCGGCATCTTCGTCAACGGCAATTCCAGCCGTCCGGAAGCCGCCGGCGTCGGCGTCGCCCTGATCGGCTCCTTCTACATGATGCTGATCGTGCTGGTGCTTTCGCTGCCGATCGGCGTCGCTGCCTCGATCTATCTCGAAGAGTTCGCGCCGAAGAACAAGTTCACCGACCTGATCGAAGTGAACATCAACAATCTCGCGGCCGTGCCCTCGATCGTTTACGGTCTGCTGGGTCTCGCTGTCTTCATCAACTTCATGGGCCTGCCCCGCTCGGCCTCGCTGGTAGGTGGTCTGGTGCTGACGCTGATGACGCTGCCGACGATCATCATCGCCACTCGCGCGGCGCTGAAGGCGGTCCCGCCGTCGATCCGCGCGGCCGCTCTCGGCCTCGGCGCATCGAAGATGCAGACCATCTTCCATCATGTCCTGCCGCTTGCCATGCCGGGCATCCTGACCGGCACGATCATCGGCCTGGCGCACGCGCTCGGTGAAACCGCGCCGCTTCTGCTGATCGGCATGGTCGCCTTCGTCGCCAATTACCCGACGACGCCGATGGATCCGTCCACGGCCCTGCCGGTGCAGATCTACATGTGGGCGAACGAGGCGGAACGCGCGTTCGTTGAAAGAACCTCGGGAGCGATCATCATCCTGCTCCTGTTCCTCATTGTCATGAATGTTGGTGCAATTCTGTTGCGGCGGCGTTTCGAACGCCGGTGGTAGGAGATCGACACAATGAATATGTTGTCAGAAGCAGCAGTTGAAAAGGCTCTGGACAAGAAGATGAATGACGTTGCGTACAAGATGATTGGCAAGGACGTGTCGGTTTATTACGGCGAGAAGCGTGCGCTTTTCGACGTGAACCTCAACGTCCGCGAAAACACCGTGACCGCGCTGATCGGCCCATCGGGCTGCGGCAAGTCGACCTTCCTGCGGACGCTGAACCGCATGAACGACACGATCGAGAACTGCAAGGTTACCGGCAAGATCACGCTCGACAGCGACGATATCTACGACAAGGAAATCGACGTCGTGGAACTTCGCGCCCGTGTCGGCATGGTCTTCCAGAAGCCGAACCCGTTCCCGAAGTCGATCTATGAGAACATCGCCTACGGCCCGCGCATTCACGGTCTCGCCCGCAACAAGGCGGATATGGATGCGATCGTCGAAGCATCCCTGCAGCGCGCCGGCCTCTGGTCGGAAGTGAAGGATCGTCTTCACGAAGGCGGCACCGGTCTCTCGGGTGGTCAGCAGCAGCGTCTGTGCATCGCCCGTGCGGTTGCCGTCTCGCCGGAAGTCATCCTGATGGATGAGCCCTGCTCGGCGCTCGACCCGATCGCGACGGCCAAGGTCGAGGAACTCATCCACGAACTTCGCGCCAACTACACGATCGTTATCGTAACCCACTCCATGCAGCAGGCAGCCCGCGTTTCCCAGCGCACCGCCATGTTCCATCTCGGCCAGCTGGTCGAGGAGAACGACACGGACAAGATGTTCACCAATCCGGATGACCAGCGCACCCAGGATTACATCATGGGTCGCTTCGGCTGATCGCCTGATCAGCGCTGTCGCCTGCTACGGATCTTGAGGACAAGAAGATGGTTTCATCGCATATCCTGTCGGCTTACGACGAAGAACTGAAATACCTGCGCCGCCGCATTTCCGAGATGGGCGGCCTGGCTGAGCAGATGTGCGGCGATGCCGTGCGCGCTCTGGTCAATTCCGATGCGGCTCTCGCCCAGAAGGTCATCTCCGACGACGTGATCCTCGATCACGCCGAGCGCGAGATCGGCGACAAGGCGATCGTCACCATCGCCCGCCGCCAGCCGGTGGCAAGCGACCTGCGCGAAATCATCGGCTCGCTGCGCATTGCAGCTGACCTGGAGCGCGTCGGCGACCTTGGCAAGAACACCGCCAAGCGCGTCATCGCCGTCCAGGGCACCGGCGTTCCGCGCAAGCTCGCCCGCGGTCTGGAGCATCTCTCCGATCTCGCCATGGTGCAGCTGAAGGAAGTGCTTGACGTCTATGCCAGCCGTTCGGCTGAAAAGGCAGAAGCCATCCGCGCCCGCGACGAAGAGATCGACGCGATGTACACCTCGCTGTTCCGCGAACTTCTGACCTACATGATGGAAGATCCGCGCAACATCACCACCTGCACCCATCTCCTGTTCTGCGCCAAGAACATCGAGCGCATCGGTGATCATGCGACCAACATCGCCGAGACCATTTACTACATGACGACCGGCGCGCAACCGGAAGGCGAGCGTCCGAAGGACGACACGTCGAACACGGTCGGCGCGCTCGCCGACTGAGGTCGGCTGGCGACCGCCAAGGCAATGTGACGGAGCAGAGACGAAATGCAGCCAAGAATTGCTGTCGTGGAAGACGAGGAGGCGCTGAGCGTCCTCCTCCGTTATAACCTTGAGGCCGAAGGCTACGAGGTCGAAACTATCCTCAGGGGTGACGAAGCCGAGATCAGGCTGCAGGAACGGGCGCCCGACCTTCTGCTCCTCGACTGGATGCTTCCCGGCGTTTCCGGTATCGAGCTGTGCCGTCGCCTGCGCATGCGGCCCGAAACCGAGCGGCTGCCGATCATCATGCTGACGGCACGCGGCGAGGAAAGTGAACGGGTTCGTGGCCTCGCCACCGGCGCAGACGACTATGTGGTAAAGCCCTTCTCGACGCCGGAACTGATGGCCCGCGTCAAGGCGATGCTGCGTCGCGCCAAGCCGGAAGTTCTCTCCAGCGTCCTGCGCTGCGGCGACATCGAGCTCGACCGCGAGACCCATCGCGTTCATCGCAAGACCCGCGAAGTGCGCCTCGGCCCGACGGAATTCCGCCTGCTGGAATTCCTGATGACCTCGCCGGGTCGCGTCTTCTCGCGTTCGCAGCTCCTGGACGGCGTCTGGGGCCACGACATCTATGTCGACGAACGCACCGTCGACGTCCATGTCGGCCGCCTGCGCAAGGCGCTCAACTTCTCCAACATGCAGGATGTCATCCGCACCGTTCGCGGCGCCGGCTATTCGATGGAAGCCTGATCCGGCGAAAACCTGCTTCGAATGAATTCAGCCCGGGAGCGGTCGCCGTTCCCGGGCTGATTTGTTTTGTTGTCGGCTGATCAGGCTTCGGCCTTCTCCCGCCATTCCGGCAGCGGAAACACGCGGTCATAGGCCCAGTTGAAGACGAAGGCATAGACCAGGTAGAAGAGCGCAAACGAGATATCCATCACCAGCGCATGCCAGATGGTCACGCCGAGATACCAGGCGATGAACGGCAGAAGCACGATAAGCAGTCCGAGTTCGAACAGGACGGTATGGATGACCCTGAGCGGGAGCGTCTTCTCGGTGCTGCCGCGCAGTCTCTGCATCAGGTGGTCGAAACCGAGATTGTAGACATAGTTGAAGATCGTCGCGAGCGTCGAAGAGACGATGCCGATGACGCCCATATGTTCGATGGGCATGCCGAATAGGACCGCGCTGAACGGAATGAACAGGGCAAGTCCGATGATTTCGAAGCTGATGGCGTGGCGGATGCGGTCACGTGTAGTGCGCATAATCTCTGACCCCTTGGGTTCTGCCGGGTCGTCCCGGCGATTGCACCCATGCTGGGGGAGGTCGTCCTCGCAGGCACTAGATAGGCGTTCGTTTGCCGGTGGGCAAGCTGCAACTTGGCAAGGCAGCTTTGCGCAGAGGGGCAGGCATTGACCACAGGCACAAAAAAAGCGGGCCTGAGCCCGCTTTCATAATCTCGCAAATTGCCTGATCAGGCACGCGCCGCCGATGCCTTGCGGCGATCGTGAACCGGCTGGTAGGCCAGCTTGGCGTGATAGGTGCAGTAGGGCGAATTGTCCGGGCTTTCGCAGCCGCAGAAGTGGAAATCGTCGGTCAGCGGGTCGCCGACCGGCCACTTGCAGGTGCGTTCGGTCAGCTCGGTCAGAGCCAGCTTGCGGGAGATCGGCAGCACGACGTTGGACGCCGGGCGGTAGACCAGTTCCTGCGAAGCTTCGAATTCGACCTCTTCCTTCAGGGCGGTCGCACCGACCGGACGGGCTACCGTGCGGGTCGCGGTGCGCGCTGCGAAGGTCTGCGGACGGGGAGCGGCCGCCGGGCGCTTTACCGCGCGGTTGGTGGCAACGGTTCCGCCGGCTTTCGCTCGGCCCGGAAGGTTCAGGCGATGGACCTTGCCGATGACGGCATTGCGGCTTACACCGCCCAGTTGTGCCGCGATCTGGCTGGCGCTCAGGCCTTCCGACCAAAGTCTCTTGAGTTTTTCAACGCGCTCGTCCGTCCAGTTCATGCCCGTTCTCCGCCGTTTGAACGTTTAGGCATGCAGAATCCCTCACCGTTGCTACGGAAGTCATTCCGCAACAGGCACTATATCTATGCTTTTGGTGACTAGTTCCGCCGCATGCAGTCTAGTAATTGATCTTTAACCTAGTAGCAGGCGGACTCCGTGGCAAGAGTCGGGCGAATCGACGTGAATCGATTTCTCGGTTTTCCCCAACTTGCTTCCCCGAAGAGTCATTTTTGTCACAGCCGACGGTGGTGTCATTGGGTGCTGATAGCCCTGATTTTCCGCGGCTTTTGTTGACATTCCGGCACTGAGCTAAGATAGTGCCCCCGCCGCCCCGAGGGCGGCATTTTGATTTTTTGCAATGTCCTTTGCCAAAGGGACGATGACTACCTCAGGAGTGATGTCGCCATGGCTGAATCTGCGCTTTTCGACACTTTTGCCCGGGCTCCGCTGCGCTTCGAGCGCGGTGAGGGCGTTTGGCTCGTGACGGAAAGCGGCGAGCGATATCTCGATTTCGGCGCCGGCGTCGCGGTCACCTCCTGCGGTCATGCCAATCCCCATCTCGTGAATGCGCTGAAGTCGCAGGCAGAGAAGGTCTGGCACCTGTCAAACCTCTACGAGATCCCGGAGCAGGAGCGTCTTGCCCGCCGCCTGACGGAAGCCACTTTCGCCGACAAGGCCTTCTTCACCAATTCGGGTGCGGAAGCGCTGGAATGCGCCATCAAGACGGCGCGTCGCTATCACTTCTCCAAGGGCCACCCGGAAAAATTCCACATCATCACCTTCGAAGGCGCATTCCACGGCCGCACGATCGCGACGATTGCCGCCGGTGGCCAGGAAAAGTACATGGAAGGCTTCGGTCCGAAGGCCCAAGGCTTCGACCAGGTTCCGTTCGGTGATCTTGATGCTCTGAATGCGGCGATCAACGAAAACACCGGCGCCATCCTCATCGAGCCGATCCAGGGCGAGGGCGGCGTACGTCCCGTGCCGAAGGAATTCATGCGCGAACTTCGTCGTATCTGCGACGAAAAGGGCCTGCTGCTGATCCTCGACGAGGTTCAGACCGGCGTCGGCCGCACGGGCAAGTTCTTCGCCCATGAATGGTCCGGCGTCACGCCCGATATCATGGCGATCGCCAAGGGCATCGGTGGCGGCTTCCCGTTCGGCGCTTGCCTTGCGACCGCCGAGGCGGCTTCCGGCATGAAGCCCGGCATCCACGGCACGACCTATGGCGGCAATCCGCTGGCCATGGCCTGCGGCAATGCCGTGCTCGATATCGTTCTGGCCGACGGATTCCTTGAAAACGTCCGCGATGTCGCACTCGTCTTCTGTCAGGGCCTTGCCGCGCTCAAGGATCGCTTTCCGGAAGTGATCGAAGATATCCGCGGTGAAGGCCTGCTGCTCGGCATCAAGGCAAAGCCGCCGGCGGCCGAACTCGTGGCGGGCATGCGCAACGAACACATGCTGGCAGTTCCGGCAGGCGACAATGTCGTCCGTCTTCTGCCGCCGCTCACCGTCACTGCGGAAGAAGCACGCGAAGGCTTGGCCCGCATCGAGCGTGCCGCCGAAGCGCTTACCGCCGAACAGCTCAAGAAAACCGCCTAAGCGGATATCAGAGAGGGTACCTTTTCCGGTTCCCTCGGATAGGGAACCAGTCAATGGCATCACCGAAGCATTTCCTCGATCTTTCCGCCGTTTCGTCGGCTGACCTGCGCGTCATGCTGGATGACGCAAAGGTGCGCAAGCAGGCCACCAAGGCCGGCACCGCCGACAAGCCGCTTGCCGGCAAGATGCTGGCAATGATTTTCGAGAAGCCCTCCACCCGCACCCGCGTTTCCTTCGATGTCGGCATGCGCCAGCTCGGCGGCGAGACCCTGTTCCTGTCGGGCACCGAAATGCAGCTCGGCCGGGCGGAGACGATCGGCGACACCGCCAAGGTCCTGTCGCGTTATGTCGATGCCATCATGATCCGCACTACCGAGCATGCGCGCCTGATGGAAATGGCCGAGCATGCGACAGTGCCGGTCATCAATGCGCTCACCGATCTCACCCATCCCTGCCAGATCATGGCCGACCTGATGACCTTCGAGGAACATCGCGGTTCGGTCGAAGGCAAGACGATCGCCTGGACGGGCGACGGCAATAACGTGCTGCATTCGCTGGTCGAAGGCTCGGCCCGTTTCGGCTACCGAATGAACATGGCCGTGCCGATGGGCTCGGAGCCGGACGACAAGATCCTCAACTGGGCCCGCGACAATGGCGGTAATATCATGCTCTGCCATGATGCCGAGCGTGCGGTCGACGGCGCCGATGTCGTCGTCACCGATACCTGGGTGTCGATGAACCAGGAGCACAAGGCCCGCGGCCACAACATCTTCCAGCCGTACCAGGTGAACGAGGCACTGATGAAGCGTGCCAACCAGGATGCACTCTTCATGCATTGCCTGCCGGCACATCGCGGCGAGGAAGTCACCAACGAGGTTATCGATGGACCGCAGTCGGTCGTCTTCGATGAGGCGGAAAACCGCCTTCATGCACAGAAGTCGATCCTTGCCTGGTGTTTTGGCGTCGTCTGAGCGGCAAAATCACCCGATCTTGAACTGACCTGAAGCCGATACCATCTGTCGGCTTTCAGTCTGCGCCTTACTCGTGTAATCGGCGCTTCAACACACATTGCCGATACCTTTCCGGCGGCCAGCGGTTCCGCTTGCCTTGCCGTTTGTGTAAAGGTCGGGGGCGAGACCCCAGGTGATCGGCGCGAAGGAGAGAATGATGGCGGAAGCGATTGTGGAACTGAAGGATCTCCACTTTGCCGGTGATGATCGCGTTGTGCCGTTCCAGGTGGAAGGGCTCGATGTGCGCGGCCGCGCGGTGCAGATGGGACCGCTCCTGAACGCGATCCTGGGCCGGCATGACTATCCCGCGCCGGTCGCGCGCCTGCTCGCCGAGGCAGTCGTGCTGACGGCCTTGCTGGGGACTTCGCTGAAGTTCGACGGCAAGTTCACCATCCAGACCAAGGGCGACGGCCCGGTCGATCTTCTGGTTGCCGATTTCTCGACGCCGGACTCCCTGCGCGCCTATGCCCGTTTCGACGAGGAAGCGCTGGAGGCCGCGGTCAAGGACGGCAGGATTTCGCCGCCTGAGCTTCTCGGGGAGGGCGTGCTTGCTTTCACCATCGACCAGGGTCAGGGCATGCAGCCCTACCAGGGTATCGTGCCGCTCGACGGCTCGTCGCTTGAAGAAATCGCCGGTGTCTATTTCCGTCAGTCGGAACAGATCCCGACGCGCGTGCGCCTCGGCGTCGCCGAACTCTTCGACCGTGACGAGGATGGCAAGCCGCGCCACAACTGGCGGGCCGGTGGTCTGATCGCCCAGTTCCTGCCGCAGGCCCCCGAGCGCATGCGCCATCCGGACCTCCATGGCGGCGATGGTGACGAGCGCGATACCGATCTCGCCGACGACGCCTGGAACGAGGCCCGTACTCTGGTCGAGACGATCGACACCGACGAGCTGACGGATCCGCAGGTCGCCATCGAGCGGCTTCTCTACCGGCTCTTCCACGAGCGCGGCGTGCGGGTATACGAGCCGCAGACGGTCTTAGACCGCTGCAGCTGCTCGCGCGACAAGATCAAGGGTGTTCTCGACGGCTTCACGGCCGACGAGATCAGGGACACCCAGGAAGATGGCCAGATCGCCGTCACCTGTGAGTTCTGCTCGACGACCTATCGCTACGAAGTCTCGGAATTTGTCGCAGCCTGAAATGAATCCAGCCTTGGCCGCGTTCTCAGTTGAGGACGCGGACGATGCCCGGTGAATCCAGCGAGAAGGCGGGGATGTCGACCTTGAACACCTCGCCTTCGTCCGTCTGCATGTCGTAATGGCCGAACATCATGCCCGAAGGCGTATCAAGCGGGCAGCCGGAAGAATATTCGTAGGAATCGCCCGGCTTCAGGCTCGGCTGTTCTCCGACGACGCCGAGGCCGTCCACTTCGTCCACCAAGCCGTTCTCGTCGGTGATGTGCCAGTAGCGATGCACCAGTTTCACCGTCAGCATCGAGTGGTTCTCGATCACGATCTTGTAGCCCCAGACATAGCGGCTGTCTTCCGGGCTGGATTGCTCCTCCAGATAGAACGGCTCTACGACGACTTCTATGTCTCTTGTCCGGGCGCGATACATGGACAACACCTCAACTCACTCGTGTCGGATATTGTACAGGGCGCCTCAAACGTCAAGAAAACTCACGGCTTAGGCGCTAAGCCGTGAAACGTTCTTGAAATTAGGGATAACTGATATGGTGAATCCCACTATTCTGGGATCCACCACTCCGAAGGCCCTGCCGTAGTGCTAGATCGCGGCCAGCGCCTTGGCGAAATCGTCCAGGATGTCCTGGGCGTCTTCGATGCCTGCCGAGAAGCGTACTGTGCCCGGCGAGATGCCGAGTTCGGTGCGCGCTTCGTCCGTCAGGTTCTTGTGCGTCGTCGTGCCCGGATGGGTGATCAGGCTGCGGGTATCGCCGAGATTGTTGGAAATGGTCACCACTTCCAGCGCGTTCTGCAGCTTGAAGGCCGCTTCCTTGCCACCCTTCAGCTCGAAGCAGACCAGCGTCGAACCGCCGGTCATCTGCTTGGCGATGATGTCCGCCTGCGGATGATCCTTTCGGCCGGGATAGATGACCTTGGCGACCTGCGGCTGTTCGGCCAGGAAGTCCGCGATCTTGGAGGCGTTTTCCGTCTGCTGCGCAACGCGCAGCGGCAGGGTCTCGAGCCCCTTGATCAGCGTCCAGGCGGTGAACGGCGACATGGCCGGGCCGGTATGGCGATAATAGTCCTGCAGATGCTCGGTGACCCACTCGCGGTCGGAGAGGATGACGCCGGCAAGGCTGCGGCCCTGGCCGTCGATATGCTTGGTCGCCGAATAGACGACCACATGCGCGCCGAGTTCCAGCGGTTTCTGGAAGAGCGGCGTGGCGAACACGTTGTCGACCACGACACGCGCGCCGATCTGGTTCGCGAGCGCAGCCACGCCGGCGATATCGATCACCTCGAGCGTCGGGTTGGTCGGGCTTTCCAGGAAGAACACCTTGGTATTCGGCTTGATCGCCTTTTCCCAGTTGGCGAGATCGCGGCCGTCGACCAGCGTGCATTCGATGCCGTAGCGCGGTGCAAGCGTCTCGACCACCCAGCGGCAGGATCCGAACAGGGCGCGGGCGGCGACGATGTGGTCGCCGGCGCGAAGCTGGCAGAGCAGGGCGGCGGTGATGGCGGCCATGCCGGAGGCGGTGGCGCGGGCTTCTTCCGCACCTTCCAGCGCGCACATGCGCTTCTCGAACATGTCGTTGGTCGGGCTGCCGTAGCGGGCGTAGATATAGCCCTCGGTCTCTCCCTTGAACCGCGCCTCGGCGGATTCGGAAGAGTCGTAGGCGAAGCCTTGCGTCAGGTAGATCGCTTCCGACATCTCGCCATATTGCGAGCGCAGCGTGCCGCCATGCACGAGCGTGGTTGCGGGACGCCAATTCTTGTTCGGGATCTTGCTCATGTACTGACCACCTTCGTGATACAAAAAAACCGGTCGCAAAAGCAGACCGGTTCTGAACCCGGTCTTTTTAGCCACTTGTTTAACGTGGCTGCAAGCCGACCGGCCAAATCACCACGGGATAACACTGCCTTAATCCCGCTCCGTGCTTGCGTCAACGGTCGCGATTTTGTTTTTGTGTTGCACTTGATATTCGGGACTATGGCGATGGACAGGACGACGGGAATTCTGGCGGACCGCGCGATTGCGGCGCTCTTCGATAGCGGACGGCTGAAAACCGAGCGGGAACTGGATAGTGACCAGATCCAGCCGGCAAGCCTAGACCTGCGCCTCGGTACCAAGGCCTATCGTGTCCGCGCGTCCTTCATGCCGGGTCCGAACAGCCTCGTCTCCGACAAGCTGGACCGGCTGAAATTGCATGTCGTGGACCTGTCCGAAGGCGCCGTTCTGGAAACCGGTTGCGTCTACATCGTGCCGCTGATGGAGCGCCTCGATCTGCCGGCAGACATGTCGGCCTCGGCGAACCCGAAGAGCTCGACTGGCCGTCTCGACATCTTCACCCGCGTCATCACCGACTATGCGCAGGAATTCGACAAGATCCCGGCTGGCTATTCCGGGCCGCTTTATCTTGAGATTTCGCCGCGCACCTTCCCGATCGTCGTGCGCCAGGGCTCCCGCTTGTCGCAGATCCGCTTCCGCATCGGCAATGCGCTGCTGACCGAACCGGAACTGTTGAACCTGCACGAGACCGAAACGCTGGTTGCGGCTTCGAAGCCGAATGTCTCCGGCGGCGGTATCGCGCTCTCCATCGATCTGGCCGGCGACAAGGACGGCCTGATCGGCTATCGCGGCAAGCACCACACCGCCGTCGTCGATGTCGACAAGAAGGCGCAGCACGACATATTCGACTTCTGGGAGCCTCTCTACAGCCGCGGCCGCAACGAACTGATCCTCGATCCGGACGAGTTCTACATCCTCGTCTCCCGCGAGGCCGTGCATGTGCCGCCGCTCTACGCGGCCGAGATGACCCCCTTCGATCCGCTGGTTGGTGAATTCCGCGTCCACTATGCCGGCTTCTTCGACCCGGGCTTCGGCCACGAGGCAGCCGGCGGCCGCGGCAGCCGCGCCGTGCTCGAAGTGCGCAGTCACGAGGTGCCCTTCATCCTCGAAGACGCCCAGATCGTCGGCCGCCTCGTCTACGAGCACATGCTGGAGGCGCCGGGCGGGCTCTACGGCTCCGGCCTCGGCTCCAACTACCAGGCCCAGGGCCTGAAGCTCTCGAAGCATTTTCGCGGCTAAACCCTGTACGATCGCGGCCTGCAAGATCAGATGCAGGCGGCGGCCTTGACAGAACCGGGTCGTTGCTGGAAACCTGCTTGGTACAGGCGGGTGTAGCTCAATGGTAGAGCAGCAGCTTCCCAAGCTGAATACGAGGGTTCGATTCCCTTCACCCGCTCCAGCTATCCGTACAGACTGATACTAGAGTGCTGCTGACGGTCATACCGTCGAGCGGGAACTCCTTCGCGAACCATCCGCCGCGAAGGAGTGCTTGTCTTGCAGCATTATTCGGCGGCGATCGCCGTCTTGCCGGCATTGAGAGCCATCAGATTTTTGGCGCGCTCAAGGCTTGCCGGCTGCTCTGCGTGGTAGCGGCGGCCGATTTCCATCATCAGGACCGTGTCCGGCAGGAAGGTCAGTTCGGAAAAGATGTCTTCCCAGTCGATATCGCCCCAGCCGAGCGGCATATGCAGGTCACCGATGCCGAGGGCTGTGTTTTCCTGCGGGTGATAGGCCTTGTAGAAGGCCTGCGGGCGGCCGAACGAGTCATGCACATGAAGGTGTCCGGCAACCGGCGCCATGGCGCGCAGCTCGTCGCGGAAGTTCAGGCCGCGATAGGTGCTTTCGATATAGGCGTGGCTGAAATCGATCAGCGCCACGAGATTGGGATGGTTGACCGCCTTCACCGTCTCGGCGACCTGGGTCGGCGTTTGGCGATACTGGCCGGGTTCGGTGGAGAAGATGTTCTCGAAGGCGATGCGCACGCCATAGGGCTTGCAGACTTCGGCAAGCTCGAACAGGGCCTCGCGCTCCCTGGCGTCGGCCTGCGCCCGCTCGTCGATCTGTTCGGCGCGCAGGTTGCCGCCGTGCTGCACGAGAATACGTGCGCCGATCCGGTCGCAGATCTGCGCCAGCGCCTTGGCGGCGTCGATCTGGTAGCGGCAGGTCGTCGGGTCCATGAAATTGGAGGAAACGAGACCGTGCACGGTGTAGCGGAAATTAAACTGCTTGGTCAGGGCGACGAGGCGCGAAACGCGTTCCTCGATGATCCTGCCGCCGGCGATCAGGTCGAGGCTCGTCAGGCCGAGTTCGACCGTGTCGACGCCGATATCGGCCAGCACGCGCAGTTCCTGCTCGAGGCTGGCGATTTCCCCGTCTTCCGAACCGGCATTGAAGCCGGTGGCGATGATATTACCCATTGTCTGTCTCTCCCTGTCAGGCCGGTTCACGGTGCGATTGAATGTTGTGGCGCAGTTTCAGTGCGAGGTCCGGGCTGTCGGAGGTCAGGTGGCCGATGCCGCGCTCCAGCCAGGGCAGCATCAGTGCCTCCTCGTTCAGTGTCCAGACGCAAAGCCGCTCCAGCGGCAGTTTTGCGGTGATCAGATCCCACTCGGCGGCCATCAGTTCGTGATGGATGGCAACGATCGCTGCGAGACCCTCGACATTGTCCAGGAAGGTCTCAAGGCCGCCCTGCTTCGCTGCCCATTCGGCATTGACCGAGACGAGGCGGGCAATGTTTGGCGCGACGCGGCGGCATTCTTCCAGCACGGTCACGTCGAAGGAGGTCAGGTGGCAGCGGTCGGCCAAGCCGAAGCGCTCGATCTCGGCGACGACCTTTTCGGTGATGCCCGGATAGGGCTGCTTCGCCGCATCCGATTTGATCTCGACATGCAGTTGCTTGCCGTCCTTTTCGGCCAATACGGCCAGCACATCGGCAAGCGTCGGCACGGTGTCGGCCGTGCCTTCCAGATGCGTTTCGCCGCGCATGTCAGGCGTCAGTACACGCACTTCGCCGGTCTTGTCCGTCGTGCGGTCCAGCGTCGCATCGTGGATGACGATGAGCTCGCCGGCATCGGTGAGGTGCACGTCGAATTCCACCGCGTCGACGTCCAGCGCCAGCACGTTGCGGAAACCGGTCAGCGAGTTTTCCGGCCAGATGTTGCGGGCGCCGCGATGGCCGGTGATCTTTGTCTTCGTCATGCGAAATATCCTCAGGGAATGAAGAGAGATTATCGAAGGGTGGGGTCGAGCTTGTCGCGCAGCCAGTCGCCGACGAGCGAGATGGAAAGCGTCGTCATCATGATCACGAAGGCGGGCGCCAGCATGATCCACGGTGCGCGCGTCAGGTATTCGCGGCCGAAGCCCACCATGTTGCCGAGGCTGGTTTCCGGCGGCTGCACGCCGAGACCGAGGAAGGAGAGCCCGCTTTCCATCAGGATGATTTCCGGGAAGGTAAGCGTCATCGACACGATCAGCGTCGAGGCGACGTTGGGCAGGATATGCTTCATGTAGACGCGCATCGGTGTTGCACCGAGCTGCACCACGGCCGAGGCATAGCCTTGTGCGCTTGCCGAGATGGCGAGACCGCGGGCGATACGGGCGTAACGTTCCCAACCATAGAAACCCATCAGGCCGATCAGCAGCGGCATGGACGAGCCGAAGAAGGCGAGAACCGCCAGTGACATGATGAGGAAGGGGAGTGCGGCCTGGAAATCGGCCAGAACGAGCACGAAATGCTCGACAGCGCCGCGGAATTTTGCCGCCGCAAAGCCGAGTGCCGTGCCGAAGACGGCGGAGATGATCGTCGCGCCGAAGGCGATCGCCAGCGACACGCGGATCGACTGGATGAGACGCGAAAGCACGTCACGGCCGAGTTCGTCGGTGCCGAGCAGATGCAACGGATGGCCCGGCATCGACAGGCGGGCGCGAAGATCCATGGCTGTGATGCCATAGGGCCGGATCAGGTCGGCGAAGAAGGCGACGAACACCATGGCGGCGAGCCAGAAGATGCCGAGGCCGACGGAGAAGGGCACTTTGCGCACCTGCTTGATGAAGCGGGTGAAGAGCGGAAGTTCGGGTGATTGCGGGCGGGTGGCGTCTACGATGGTCATGGTCGTCCTCCTCCTTAGTGAGCGCTCTGGGCGCGAAGCCGGGGATCGAGCCAGCCGTAGAGCAGGTCGACGATCAGGTTGGAGACGACCATGGTGGCGGCGATCATCAGCAGGATGCACTGGACGACCGCGAGGTCGCGGTTGGTGACGGAGACCACCAGCAGGCGGCCGATGCCCGGCCAGGAGAAGATCGATTCCACCACCACGGCGCCGGCAATCAGCGAACCGACCATGAAGCCGACGATGGTGACGATCGGCACGGCGGCGTTCGGCAGCGCATGGCGCCAGACGACGTCCTGCCACGGCATGCCCTTGGCCGACGCCGTGCGGATATAGGGCTGGCCCATCACCTCGATCATCGCGCTACGCGAAAAACGGGCGAGGATGCCGATGCCGCCGATGCTCATCGTCAGCGTCGGCAGGATGCCGTGCTGCCAGGTATCCTGCCCGCCGGAGGGTAAGAGGCCGAGCGTGATCGAGAAGATCAGCACGAGCAGCAGGCCCATGACGAAGGAAGGGATGGTGAAGCCGAAGATGGCGGCGAGGATCACGCCGCGATCGACCGCGCTCTGGCGGTGCAGGGCGGCATAGACGCCGGCCGGAATACCGATCACGACCTTGAGGAACAGCGCCGGAATGGTCAGCTGAAGGGTCGCCGGTATGCGGTCGATGACGAGCTGCATGGCCGACGCCTTGTCGCGCATCGAGACGCCGAAATCGCCGGTGAAGATCGCCTTGATATAGGCGAGATACTGGATCCACAGCGGCTGGTCGAGGCCCCAGGCCTTGCGGAAGGCATCGACGGATTCCTGCGGCACGTCGGGGCCGAGCATGACCTGGGCCGGATCGCCCGACATGCGCAGCACGACGAAGGCGAAGGTCAGCACCGCGAGAATGGTGATCAGCGCGCGCAGGAGGCGGATGGAAACGAAACGAAGCATCTTCTGGGCGCTCCTTATGCTGCGACGGGCTGGTCGACGCCGGCCACCATGTGGCAGGCGGCGGTGCGGCCATCCGCGACCTGGCGAAGCGGCGGCACGCTGCTGCGGCAGATATCGGCCGCCAGCGGGCAGCGTGGATGGAAGGCGCAGCCGGACGGGCGGTTGGCCGGGTTCGGCGGCTCGCCCTGCAGGATGACGCGGCCCTTGAGCGGCTTGCCCGGCACCGGCACGCTGGAAACCAGCGCCTTGGTATAGGGATGCAGCGGCGAGGCGAAGATCACGTCGGAGGACGCTTCCTCGACGATGCGGCCGAGATACATCACCGCCACCCGGTCGGCGATGTTGCGCACCACCTTCAGGTCGTGGCTGATGAACACCATGGCGATACGGTTATTCTCTTGCAGGTCGCGCAGCATGTTGACGACCTGCGCCTGGATAGACACGTCGAGCGCCGAGACCGGTTCGTCGCAGACGAGCAGTTTCGGTCGCGCGGCAAGGGCACGGGCGATGACTGCACGCTGGCGCTGGCCGCCGGAAAGCTCGTGGGGATAACGATCGGCCTGATCGGGACGCAGGCCGACAGCGGCCATCAGTTCGGCCACGCGGGTGGCGCGATGTTCCTTCGGCACCAGCTTGTGGATCGCAAGCGGCTCGGCGATCTGTTCGGCGATCGTCAGGCGACGGTCGAGTGCTGCCAGCGGGTCCTGGTAGACGAGCTGCATTCTGGCCCTGAGCGCCCGCCATTCCGGCGTACCGAGCTTCGGCATCGGTTGGCCTTCGAAAAAGGTCTCACCTTCCTGCGGCGGATCGATGCCGAGCAGCATGCGCCCGAGCGTCGACTTGCCGGATCCGGATTCGCCGACGATGCCGAGCGTCTCGCCCGGCATGACGGTCAGGTTGATCCCGTCGACTGCCCGCACCGGCGTCACCTTGCCGAACATGCCCTGGCGCGTCTCGTAAGTCCTTACCAGCTCTTTCGCTTCGATCAGGGGAGCGGTCACGATGCGGTCTCCAATAAGCATGTCTCGGTCTGACGGGTCTCATCGGATGAATTCAGGCCCACCGGGTGGAAGCAGGACAGAAGCCGGCCGTCGCCCATCGACAAAAGCTCCGGCCGGCGGGTGCGACAGTCGACGGCGGCATGCGAACAGCGGGGCGAAAAGGCGCACCCTTCCGGCAGATGGCGCGGATTGGGCACCGTGCCGGGAATGGGGATCAGCCGCTCACGCGGGCCATCGAGCCGTGGAATGGCGTCGAACAGGCCGCGCGTATAGGGATGCTGCGGATTGTCGAACAGCGCCTCGATCGTACCCTGCTCGACGATGCGGCCGGCATACATGACGCAGGCGCGTTCGCAGACCTGGGAAACGGCGCCGAGATCATGGCTGATGAAGATCGTCGCCATGCCGGTCTCGGCGCGAAGTTCGATCAAGAGGTCGAGGATCTGTGCCTGGATCGTCGCGTCGAGCGCCGTCGTCGGCTCGTCGGCGACCAGCAGATCGGGCTCGCCGGCAAGCGCCATCGCGATCATCAGGCGCTGGCACTGGCCACCGGAAAATTCATGCGGGAAGAGGTCGAAGCGACGGCGAGCGTCGGGAATGCCGACCATGTCGAGCAGCCTGAGCGCCTCGGCTTTCGCCGCCGCGCCGAGAAGGCCGCGATGGATGGCGAGCGCCTCGGTGATTTGCCGGCCGATCCGCAGGACGGGATTGAGCGAGCTCGATGGATCCTGGAAGATCATCGCGATACGCTTGCCGCGCACGCCTTCGAGAACCGTCCGGGCTTGCCCAAGGATTTCCTGGCCGTCGACGCGCACGGATCCGGAGATCGTCGCCTTGCCGGGCAGGAGGCCGAGTGCGGCAAGCCATGTCACGGATTTTCCGCAGCCGGATTCGCCGACAAGGCCGATCGCCTCGCCTCGGGCCACGTCGAGATCGATGCCGTGCAGGACCTTGACACCGTCGAAAGCGACCTTGAGATCGCGCAGTTCCACGAGATTGGAAGCCATCGGAGCTCATCTCCATTTCTAGAGCAGTTCCAGCAAAAGTGCGAAGCGGTTTTGCGTCCGGAACTGCGTCAAATCAACGAGATAGAGTGGGTTCGCGATTCGGAGAAAAGCGGAACTACTCTAGAATAGAAGACGCCGGCCGCTTGGGGGCGGCCGGCGCGGGATCGAACGTGCTTAGGCGTTCCAGTTCGAAGCGCGGAAGTCCATCGCGAAGGCCGGCGCGGCCTTCCACTTCAGCGACTTCTTCATGCCGGTGAACACGGCGTTCTGGTGCAGGACCTGGTAGACCGGGTCTTCGCGCTCGGTGATTTCCAGAATGCGGGCAATCGCCTTCTTGCGCAGGTCGCGGTCGGTCGAGGTCTCGAGCACGAGGGAGAGCTTGTTGACCTCCTCGTTCGCCCAGTCCTTCTTCTGCTGGATTTCGCCGTTGGGCCCGAACTGCACGACCATCGGGGTGATCGGGTCGTTGATCGTGTTGGAGGCGGACCAGTCGCGCACGCCCTTAACGCCCTGCGGGTCGTGGATCTGCGCCCAGTTTTCCTTCATCTGGATCTCGACGTTGAGGCCGACCTGCTTCCACATCTCGACCATGATCTGCGCATTGGCAGTCTGGTTGGTGTAGTAATTGTTGAGCAGGCGATATGGGATCGCGTCGCCCTTGTAGTTCGCCTCGGCGAGCAGCTTCTTGGCCAGTTCCGGATCGAATTCCGGTGCCGTCCAGCCGTCGATGAACATGTTCGAGGTCTTGAAGGATTCGAACTGCAGGCCGGCGGGAACCGCGGTCTGGCCGGCCCAGAGAGCCTCGACGATCGCCTGGCGGTCGATCGAATGGGTCATGGCGCGGCGAACCAGCGGGTTGGCGAGGATCTCGTTCTGGGTGTTGAATACCGAGACGCGGTGGTTCCAGATGGTCGAGCTCTGGATTTCGAGGCCTGGAGCGTTCTGGATGGCCGAGATCTGGTCCGGCGGCAGGTCGCAGGCGAAGTCGTATTCGCCGGACAGCAGGCCGTTGACGCGGGAAGCCACTTCCGGAACTTCGAGGAAACGGATTTCCTGCAGCGGCGGGCGTCCACCCCAGTATTCGTCGTGGGCGACGAGCGTCAGCGAGACGTCCGGCTTGAATTCGCCGACCATGTAGGGGCCGGTGGTGATCGGCTTGCGGGCCCAATCCATGTAGCTCTTGGCTTCGTCCCAGGCGCGACGGCTGGTGATCTGGCTGCCGCCGGAATAGAGGCGGCCTTCGAGCGTCACGTCCGGCGTCGTATTGTGGAAGCGGACGGTGTACTTGTCTACGGCTTCCACACCGGCAAGTGCCGGCCACAGGCGACGGCCGACGCCCGGAACGATCGCCGGCAGTTCCTTGACGGTGGCCGGCTTGTTGTCGGCTTCGAAGATCGTCTTGCCGCCGGCCGGTTCGGTATTGCCGAACACGCGTTCCTTGGAGAAGGAGAAGACGACGTCTTCAGCCGTCATCTCGTCGCCATTGTGGAACTTCACGCCTTCGCGCAGCTTCAGTTCCAGCGTCTTGTCGTCGATGCGCTTCCATTCGGTGGCGAGACCCGGAACCGGACCCTGGTTGCCCATCCAGTCGCGGTTGATCAGGCCTTCCCAGAGGTTCGGGTAGAAGATGCGTTCGCCGACGTTCGACTGCTCGTTCCAGATGTCGAGCGTGTTGTTGTTGGTGATCTTCTGGACCGCGATGGTGATCGACGGGCGGGCGCCCTGGGAAAACGACATGCGCGGCAGAATGATGCTGCCAGCTGCGGCCGACATCAGGCCCAGCGCATGGCGACGGTTGATGGATAGCATGGATTTCTCCTATAGAGAGCAACGACAATGCAGGTACACGGCGTCGATCGCGAAGGCTTTGTGCCGTCGCGTCAGGCGTCGCATGAAATCGACAGATGAATTTTCCGTCGGCGGGCTGTGATCGAATAAAGCCGCTTTACCGCCCCGCCGGCTTGGCGTAGCTCTAGGTTACAAATGTTACGCTCATGTGACATTTGGGAGGGGGTGTGTATGGCAAACCAGCAGCATATGGTGCGGGCGTCCTGGCTCTATCACGTCGAGGGACTGACCCAGGCGCAGATTGCCGAGCGCATGCTCCTGACCCGTCGCAAGGTCAACGAACTGCTCGCCGCAGCGCTCGACCAGGGCATCGTCAGGATCAGCTTCAATTCGCCGCTTGCCGAAAATGTCGAGCTGGAGGCTGATCTCCGTAGCCGTTTCGGCCTGCAGGATGTGGTCATCGTTCCCACCCCTGCCGATCCCGGCCAGATGCATGTGGTGATGGGCCGTGCCAGTGCTATGTTTCTCGAACAGCTGATCCAGGCGAGCGAACCCGCCTCACTCGGCGTCGGCTGGGGCGCGACGCTGCGGGAGACAGTGCATCACATGGCGCCGGCCAATGTGCCCGATGTGAAGGTCCGTTCCATGATGGGCGGCCTGACACGTGGCTCGGAGATCAACACGTTCGAGATCGTCCGCCGCTTCGCTCAGGTTCTCAATGCCCAGTGCCACTACCTGGCCGCGCCGATCTATGCCGACGACCCGGCCTCGCGCGACACGATCGTGGCGCAGACGGTGTTCCAGGGCCTGCTGAAGGAGGCCGCGACCGTCGATATCTCGTTCCTCAGCGTCGGTGATGTCACGCCGCAATCCCTGCAGGTGCGCTACGGCCTGCCGCCGAACACCGATATCGATCAGCTCGTTGCGGCGGGCGCGGTGGGCGACCTGCTCGGCCGTTATGTCGATGCTGAGGGCAGGGAGCTTGACCACCCGCTCAACCGTCAAGTCATCTCGCCGGAGCTCGACGATTACCGAAAGATCCGCACCCGCATCATCGCCTCCGGCGGCGCCCACAAGCGGGTGATCCTGCGGGCCTGTATCGAAGCTGGTCTCGCGACTGCCATCATCACCGATTCCGATAATGCGGCCTGGCTCTTGGGCCGCACGCCCTGAACGGAAAATGCCCGGCTGATGATCAGCCGGGCATTTCGATATCCGCCAGTTATCGATAGTCGATCAGAACACCGCCAGATAGCGCAGCAGCGAGATGATGCCGATGATGATCACGATCACCTGGGCGATCTGCTTGGCGCGGCCATCGATCGGCAGGCGCGCGATCAGATAGAGCACGAGGACGATGACAAGGAATGTTATCAATAGGCTGATCAGGATCGACATGCTGGGGTGCTCCTCAAAAAGACTTATGTTTGAGGCAGATAGCGCTCGCTTGAGCGGAGGGAAGAGGGGCGCGCCACATTTCTGTCATGCTTACCGTCGCGTCGAAAGGCAACCCTGGTGCTTGCCTATCTCTCGGAACGCGGCAGCTTGAACTCTACCACTTTATTGCATTCTCGTAGGCGATTGGGTGGTGAGCATGTGTCAGAAGTTGCACTTGTAATCCAATTGAGCGTCCGCATAACTTGCCTGCAATCTTCCTGAGTGCGAATTCCATCGTCAGATATCGGGGACAGGCGGGACGTGTCGATTTCCGTGAATGCTAGATCAGACGCCCCTGCAAAGGCGGCGCACCACCCGAAGCTGGGTTATCGTCCGGAAATCGATGGCCTCAGATCGCTTGCCATCCTGCCGGTTCTACTTTTTCACGCGGGCGTGCCCGGCTTTGACGGCGGCTTCGTCGGCGTCGACATCTTCTTCGTCATATCCGGTTTCCTGATCACCGGCATCATTGCCGAGGAACTCGAGGCGAAGCGCTTTTCCATCCTGACATTCTACGAGCGGCGCGCCCGGCGCATTCTTCCGGCGCTTGCGTTCTTTTCGCTGACCACGCTCGTGGCGGCATGGGTCCTGCTGCTTCCGTCTTTCTTCGAGGATTTCAGCCGCAGCCTCGTCGCGGTCGGTACCTTCACATCCAACATTTATTTCTGGAAGAATTCCGGTTATTTCGAAAACACGGCACTACTGCGCCCGCTGCTGCATACATGGTCACTGGCGGTCGAGGAGCAGTTCTACATTGTCATGCCCATCGCGATGTGGCTGCTTCACAGATATGCCAGGCGCTTTCTGTTCTGGGGGCTCGCCATCGCGGCGGTGCTGTCCCTTGCGCTCAGCGTCTATGCGACAAGCGTAGCCCCCACGGCGAATTTCTTCCTGCTTCCGACGCGTGCATGGGAACTCCTGCTCGGCTCCCTGCTGGCGATTTCCGGTGCGCACGGCCTGCCGCGGCGCTTCAACGGCATCGCGGCGATCGTCGGTGTCCTGCTGATCGCGATTGCCGTCTTCGGTTATACCGAAGCGACGCCGTTTCCGGGCCTGACCGCTCTGCCGCCCTGCCTCGGCGCGTTTCTAATCATCCTGACCGGCCGGAACACGCCGATCGGCGCCGTCCTGTCGACAAGACCGATCGTCTTCATCGGCAAGATTTCCTATTCCCTCTATCTCGCCCACTGGCCGGTCACGGTCTTCATCCGTTACGTCACGCTGGAAGAGCCGACCGCGCTCCACTGCGTGGTGATCATCCTTGCCAGTTTCGCGCTGGCGATCTTTTCCTGGTGGTTCGTCGAGCGTCCGTTCCGCGTCCGCCGTGCCACCGGTGCGCGCAACACCCGCACAGTGCTGGTCGGTGCCGTCGCCACGCTCGCGGCGCTCGCCGTTCTCGGCGGCGCAGGCATGTGGAGCAACGGGTTCCCGGGGCGTTTTCCGGATTATCTCGCGATGAAGAGCCGGACAGTGGAAATGGCAAAGTCCGAGCCGACCAATACCTGGCGCAACGGTAAATGTTTCTTCGAGGAAGGACAGCCCTTCGGCAACTGGAAGGCTGAGGATTGCGCGCTCGTATCAGACCCCGGCCCGGGACCCGCCACACTCCTCTGGGGGGATTCCTTTGCCGCGCATTACGTGCCGGGCCTCACCGCCAATGCCAATCTCGTGCCGGGCCGGCTCTATCAATATACCTATGCCGGCTGCCCGCCGGTTCTCGCCTATTATTCCTATGCCAGACCCTCCTGCAGCACTTTCAACGAAAAGGCCGTGGAGATCATCAAGTCGCTCGACATCAAGACTGTCGTCCTGTCGGCGCGCTGGATCGACCTGCGCTCCCGCGGGGTGGATCTGCTGTCGGGCACGATTGCCACCCTGCGCTCGCTCGGCGTGAAGGTCGTGGTGATCGGCCAGTCGCCCGCCTTCGTGATCAATGTCGATGTCATCGCCTATGCCAACCGCACCCATGACGATCTTCGTGCAAGCTGGTTCTCGGTTGTCGACGGCGAGTTCAACGCCAAGCTTCGGGAGGTCTCCGCCGGTGCGACATTCATCGATCCGATCGCGGTCGAATGTCAGGCCGGGCGCTGCCCCTACATGGACGAGGGCCGCCTCCTTTATTTCGACGCGGCCCACCTCACCAATTTCGGCAGCGCCCAGGTGATGAAGTCCCTGCTCCCGATGATCGTCGAGGCGACCAACGGGGTCACGGCCAACTCTTCGCTCTGAGCGAACAGGCGGCGGCTCCCCACGTCTCTATTTCTTCCGGCTCGGATGATGCGGTGTCTTGTTCCAGTGGAAAGGCCGGGTCCTGAGCTCGATCACCGCCCGCCAGCTCGCAAGCGAGATCATCAGCCAGTAGAAGGGCACGAAGACCCAGCGCCATCCAAGCAGCCGCTTCTCGTGGTCTATCATCGAGCCGACGCCAAGCCCGAGGAAGATCAGGTAGCTTCCGAGGATGTTGACGAAATCCATGACGAACAGGGTGATGACGCCAAGCGGCAGGTCGTCTCTCGGCGCATCGAGCATGGCCGAAGCACCGAGCCACAGGAAGACGAAGATCAACGGATGCAGCAGCGCCGAGACCAGCATGCCGCCGACGAGCAGCTGGAATGTGAGGAAGGGCAGAAAACCCATTTCCCGCATCAGCCGGCCGGGATCTCGCATCAGTACCAGCCATGTCTGCAGCCAGCCCTTGAACCAGCGGGCGCGCTGCGCCATCCAGACGGAAAATTCGACCGGCGCATCCTCCAGCGTCTGCCGCGTCAGCACGTCGGACCGGTATCCCATCCGCGAAAGGCGAAGCCCCATGTCGGCATCCTCGGTGACATTGTAGGGGTCCCAGCCGCCAACGGCCTTCAGCAGTGCCGTCCTGAAATGGTTGGAGGTGCCGCCGAGCGGCAGCGGCATCCGCTGGCGCCCGAGCATCGGCAGCAGCCCGCGAAACAGCGCGGAATATTCGAGCGAGAACAGCGCGCTCAGCCATGAGGCTCGGGCATTGGTGATGATCAGCGGTGCCTGCAGGCAGGCAAGCTCTGCCGGCCCGTGGTGAAACCGCGCAAAGGCTTCGCGCAGCTGCTGCGGATGCGGCCGATCCTCGGCATCATAGATCGCCAGCAATTCTCCGCGCGCGGAAGCCAGCGCATAGGTCAGCGCCTTCGGCTTCGTCCGCGGCCCGATCGGCGGCACCCGGACGATCTCGAATTGCGGCGGCAGGCCAACGGCCTCCAGAGCCGTGATCGTCTCCTCGTCGTCAGCCTCGCAGACCAGCTTGATGTCGATCAGCGATACGGGCCAGTCGAGCCTCTTCAGCGAGCCGACCAGCTGCCCGGCCATCTCCGCCTCCCGGTAGAGCGCCACCATGACCGTGTAGCGTGGCAGAAGCCCGGACGGCATCGGCACGGGCTCCACCATCTCCCGCCGACGCATCCGTCCGGCAAGCGCTGTCAGCCTTAGCACCAGCGAGGCGAGATAGAGAAGCGAAAGGAGCACATGCACAAAGAGAAGCATATCGGCCGTCGCCATCAGCAGCGTGGCCCCGGCCGTCGCTACGATCATGCCTGCCACGAAACCCTGTGATCCGGTAAGGATCGTTCGCGCCGAAAGGGCAGGGTTTGCCTCGAACAGCCCGTTTGTCGTCTCGCGGGCACGCCGTTCCGCACCGGTCGCCCAGACGGCATCGCGGATCGCCGTCGGGGTGGTAATCGCGAGATCGCGGCCGAGCAGCGGCATGGTGATGAGCGCGGAGGCAATTTCGGCAAGACGGGCCGCCTCCGGCACGATTGCCATCTGTGGCGCGCGGTTTCGGCCATTTATCCGCACGGAGTTTGGACGGATCAACTGACTGTCCAGCGTGGCCCTGTCCTGCACCGTCCCCGGTTCGATGGTCTCTATGAAAGGCAGGCGGAGGAGCCGGGCCATGGCGCCGTAATAAGCCTCTTCCTTCACATGACCCGACCTCAGTAGTTCCGCCTCGACGGAGGTGCCGTTCTGCCGAGCCAGATCGACCATGGCAGCAATCAGCGGCTTGGAAAAGCCGAGTGCCGCCAGTGCGCCGAGTTCTCCCTGCGGGATATCCGGCGGAATCTGTTGCGGGTCGCCCACGCCCGCCTGAAGGGCCTCGGTTGTTGCGGAAAAATCGTCATGTGCATCCGCCCCCTGCGGCGGATATTCCCCGATGCGCATGGTTCTGTTACACCGTCCCCGAAAGGGACGTCCCAGCCTGTCCCGCAGAGCATTTTAAGGGGGCACAGGATGAATACATCCCCAGTTTGGCGGGGGGCAGTCGCTCTTCTGCAGGCAGGCATGCTCGCCGCGGCGCTGCTTGCGCCGCTCTTTGCCCTCTCGGCGTCCACGGTAATGGCGCAGGAAGCCGGTAAGGAAGATGCCTTGCCGTCGATGTTCGACGGCCGCGAACGACTGGCTCGCCCGGATCTGTCGGCGGTGGTGCGCGTCCGCATCCTGACGACGGTCGATTTCCCGCCGTTCAATTTCGCCGACCAGACCGGCCGGCTTTCCGGCTTCAACGTCGATCTGGCGCGCGAGATATGCGCCGAGCTGAAGCTTGAGGCCAAATGCCAGATCCAGGCCCTGCCTTTCGAGGATCTCGAAAAGGCGCTGGAAGGCAATGGCGGCGAGGCGGTCATGGCGGGCATTGCCGCGACACCGCAGCGGCGCGACCGTTTTCTCTTCTCCCGCCCCTATATCGGCATCCCCGCCCGCTTCGCCCGCAATCTCAAGGCGCAGATCCCCGGAGAGACTGCCGCAGCGCTTTCCGGCCGTAAGGTGGGCGTGGTCAAGGATACCGCCCACGAAATGATGCTGAAGGCCTATTTCCCGGCAATCCAGGCGGTGCCTTTCGGCAATGACTGGGAAATGACCGAGGGACTGAAGAAGGGCGCGGTCGACGCGGTCTTCGCCGATGGCCTGCGACTGCCCTTCTGGATATCCAGCGAGGCGTCGGAAAAATGCTGCGCACTCTTCGACGGCCCCTATCTTTCGGAAAAATTCCTCGGCGAAGGCCTGTCGGTCATGGTCCGCAAGAGCGACCCGATCCTCGTTTCCGCCTTTGACCAGGCGCTGGCTGCGCTGTCACGCAACGGCCGGCTGCAGGATCTCTACCTTCGCTATTTCCCGAGTGGCCTCTATTGAGGGCGTCTGATTGCCTGGGAATTTGGTCCTAGCGCATGGGGATCGGAACGGGTCCGGTCTTTGCAGGATAAAGGGCGGATGGTTACTGGCTTGCCCAGATGATCCTGGCCATCCATTCCACATCGGTCAGGTCGAAAACCCGGTTCGGATGCTCCGGGTTGAGTGACATCACCTCGACGCTACGCGGGCTCTGGCGGGCCAGGACCTTGGCCATAACCTCGCCCTCGCGGGTCTTCAGGACCACACGGTCGTTGCGCCTTACCGGTGCGCCCGGCTCGACGATCAGCACGTCGCCGTCGCGATAGAGCGGCATCATGGAGTCGCCCTGCACCTCGAGTGCATAAACGCCCGGCTTGCGGGCGGGATCGACGGGAAAATCCACCACGTCCCAGCCCTGACCGGCCGGAAAGCCGCCATCGTCGAAAAAACCGCCTGCGCCCGCCTGGGCAAAGCCGAGCAGCGGGATGTTGCCGCTCTGTGGCGGAAAATTGCCATCGGGGATCTGGCCGCGGCCTCCCGCCGGCAAGAAACTCATGAACTGGTCGACCGTCGAACCCGTGGCATCGAGCACCTTGGCGATCGACTCGGTCGATGGCCAGCGCAGCCGCCCGTCGGGGCCGAGGCGCTTGGATCGGTTGAAGGATGTCGGGTCGAGGCCGGCGCGACGGGCAAGGCCGGATGGCGTCAGCTGGTGACGCTCGGCGAGCCTGTCGATCGCGATCCAGATGGTTTCATGTGACAGCATCGTCGCCCGTGCCCCGGCCCTTGCCGCCCAGGCGGGGCGAGGCAAGGCCTCCGATCAGAATGAAGCGCCCGGCGATCGCCGCTCGCGCGAAAATGCCGGAGACGGTCTCATGATGACCATCTCATACGGCGCCGCTGATTTTAGCGGAGCCGCAGGTCTCCGTAAAGAGAGGAGAGGAATAAAATCCTCTCGCCCTTCAAAGACGGATCAGGCCACCATTGCCATGTTGATCTTGCCGAGCTTGATGACCGCCTGGGTGCGGCTGTCGACGTTGAGCTTCAGGAGGATGGCTGAGACATGCGCCTTGATCGTCGCCTCCGACACGCTGAGTTCGTAGGCGATCTGCTTATTGAGCAGCCCTTCGGCAAGCATGGTCAGCACCCGGGCCTGTTGCGGCGTCAGCGTCTTCAACCGGTCGAGGATCTCGGTCAGGCCCGGATCGTCCTCCATCTGGCCGATATCGCCGGCAGGTGCACAGACGCCGCCCTCCAGCACGGTCTGGACGCCGGCCCGGATCTCGTCGAGACCCGACGACTTGGCGATGAAACCGGACGCGCCGAGTTCCAGCGACCGCCGCACCGTCGTGCAGTCATCGGTCGCCGAGACGATGACGATAGGCAGCGCCGAAAACTGAGCCCTCAGTGTCATCAGCCCGGAAAAGCCGCTGACCCCCGGCATCGCGAGGTCGAGCAGCATCAGGTCGGCGTCCGGATTGTCGGCGGCCGCCTGCTGGGCTGCGGCAAACTCCCCGCATTCGATGATCACGAGCTTCTCGGCCATGGCCTGCAAAGCCTGCACGAGCGCGCCGCGAAACAGCGGATGGTCGTCTGCGATGATGATTGTGAGTGTCTGCATTCCCACGCCCCCTCCCAAAGGCATAGTCGTGCTCGGGCTGGATGCCCTAAGGCCCTCCTCAAGGCCTGGTTGAATTTGTAACCTCCTTCGTGAGTCGAGACAAGGGCGAGGTTTTGGCAGGTTCGTTCCGGCGTTAAGCCTCGCTCGCGTCGTGGATCAGTCCGGTTTGCGGAAGGTGGTTGAGAGTGTTGAAAAAGATTGCGGCGATCGTCTTCCTCGCCTTTGCCTGCCTCGTCCTGCTGGCGCTGCAATGGCTGAGCGGCATCGATCCGACGCTGTCCAGGCTTCCACCGGACAAGGTCGGCCTCCTGCTGGAGATCGACGACGAGCAGGCGCGCGGGGTCTTTGCCGGCCTGTCCCTGGTTGATGTCAGGGAGGACGGTTTTCTCGACAGCCTGATCACCTCGCGCTGGTGCGGCGTTGCTCCCGGCCAAGGGGATGCCCTGTTCGAAACCGGCTTCGTGCAGGATCGCGATGCCGCGTCCTTCATCGCGGCGTCACCGATCACCAAACCCTATTTGCGTTTCGGCATCCGGGATCTCGGTTACCGTGCGCTTGCCGTCGGGATCGAGCCGGAAAGTGATTGCCTCGATTTCTATGTCACCGAATTCAGCTGAACTCACGTCCGGTCGGGCTGCGGTTCCTTCTCCGGTTCTCCGGTGAATTCCCGCACGATCCCCATGAAGGTCCGCATGAACCGTTCCATGATCGACAGCGACCGGTCGACCTCCGCGTCGCTCGGCAGCCGGTCCGGCGGCGTCTGGCTGAGGCGTTCCTCAAGCACGCTCACCCGCTTTTCCAGAAGATCCAGCTCGGTCTCGTAGGCCGCCCGTTCGTCGGGCGCCATCCGGCAGGTCAGTTCGCCGCTCTGGTCGCGGCAGGTGGTGATAGCGCCGGTCTCGGTGTCGAGCCTGATGATCCCGCCTTCGCTGCGTTCCATCTGGAACCGCTGTTGCGCCTCTGCCGCGCCGGCGGCGAGAACGACGGATCCGGCCAAAGCTGTAAGGGTTAGGGCTGTGCGCATGGCGTCTTCTCCTCTATGACGGTGGACATTCGCCGGGCTTTGCGGCAAACGATGCGGCACCACCTCGATTGAGCCTTCGACGGGCTCCTGATAGGCCTCTGATCGGGCCAATGTTGGGAATGTGTGATGACGGATACCGTTTACAAGATCGTGCCCGAGGCGCTGTGGCGTGAAGCCAAGCAGAAAGGCGTCTTCGACGGCGCCGAGATCGATCACCGCGATGGCTATATCCACTTTTCCACTGCCGACCAGGCGCGTGAAACGGCAAAGCTGCATTTTGCCGGACTGACGGGGCTTCTTCTCGTCGCCGTCAACACGCCGGTTCTGGGTGAGGCCCTGAAATTCGAGCCGTCCCGCGGCGGCGATCTCTTCCCCCATCTCTACGGCACCCTGCCGCTCTCCGCTGTGCTTTGGGAGATGCCGCTTCTGATCGGCGTTGACGGCCAGCACGCTTTCCCGGAAAAAATGACTTGATCAATCGTCTCTCTGCACTCGCTTCCCGTAGCCTCTTCGCCTTTGATCCAGAAACCGCCCACGGCATGTCCATCGCGGCGCTGAAGGCCGGCGTCCTGCCATCCTGCGTGGTGAAGAGCGACCCGCGCCTTGTTCAGATGGTGGCCGGCATCCGCTTTGAAAACCCGCTCGGTCTCGCCGCAGGCTATGACAAGAATGCCGAAGTGCCGGACGCCATGCTCAAGCTCGGTTTCGGCTTTACCGAAGTCGGCACGATCACGCCGAAACCCCAGGCCGGCAACGACAAGCCGCGCATCTTCCGGCTCGTCGAGGATCGCGGCGTCATCAACCGCCTCGGTTTCAACAACGAGGGCCATGACGCAGCCTTCCAGCGGCTCTCCGCGCGTCGCCCGGCATCCGGTATCGTCGGCGTCAATATCGGCGCCAACAAGGACTCGGCCGATCGCATCGCCGACTACGTCACCGGCATCCGCCGTTTCTATCCCGTCGCGACCTATTTCACCGCCAATATCTCCTCGCCCAACACGCCGGGCCTGCGCGATCTGCAGGCACGTGAAAGCCTCGCAGCCCTTCTCGAAGCAGTGCTGGCCGCCCGCGCCGAAGAGGCCGAGCGTACCGGCAAGACGCTGCCGGTCTTCCTGAAGATCGCACCTGATCTGACCGAGGAAGGGCTGGACGACATCGCGGCCGAAGCGCTGGCCCATCCGCTCGACGGCCTGATCGTCTCCAACACCACGCTGTCGCGCGATGGCCTTAAGAACCGGACGAATGCGAAGGAAAGCGGCGGCCTTTCCGGCGCTCCGCTGTTTGCCCGTTCGACGGCGGTGCTGGCAAAGGTGCGCAAGCGCGTTGGGCCGGACCTGCCGATCATCGGCGTCGGCGGCGTTGCAAGCGCGGAAGATGCCTTGGAAAAGATCCGCGCCGGTGCCGATCTCGTGCAGCTCTATTCCTGCATGGTCTACGAGGGACCGGGCCTGCCTGCCACGATCGTTCGCGGTCTGTCGAAACTTCTCGACCGGGACGGTACGCGCTCGATCTGCGACCTGCGCGATACCCGCACCGATCACTGGGCCGGTCAGGTTCTCTGATCAGAAGCTCTGACGCGCCTTTGCCGGCAGCATCGCGAGCAGGAAGAACCCGCGCATGGCGAGAAACAGGTTGAGCGCCAGCCACAGGCCGTGATTGCCGAAGGGCGGTACGAGCACCGCAAGGCAGATGCAGAAGCCGAGAAGCGAGGCGAGCATCATGTTGCGCATCGCCCGCGACCATGTGGCGCCGATGAAGACCCCGTCCATCTGGAAGGCGAGCGCACCGGTAAGCCCGGTCAGCGCCGCCCAGCCGAGATGGGCATAGGCCTCGGCGCGCACTGCCGGCGAAGTCGTCAAAGCATCGATCAGGCCCGTTCCCGTAGCGAGGAAGAACAGCGCCAGCGCGCCCGCCATGGCAAACGACCAGAATGCCGTCAGCTTCAGCGCCCGGTCGAAAGCGGGGCGGTAACGCGCGCCGACAGCCCGTCCCGCCAGTTGCTCGGCCGCACCCGCCAGTCCGTCGAGAAAGAACGAGCAGAGCATGAAGATGTTCATCAGCACGGCATTGGCGGCAAGCGTGACCGGACCGAAGCTCGAGCCGATCCGTGTCGACAGCGCAAAGGCACCGTTCAGCACCAGCGAGCGGATCAGGATATCGGCATTGAGCTGGAAAAGTGCCTTCAGCCGGTTGGGGTCGAGAATCTGGCGGAAGCTCGGCCGGCTCGCGGTGTTTGCCGAAAACTGCCGCAGCACGACGGCAAGTCCGACGCATGCGCCGGCCACCTCGGCAATCGCCGTCCCGGTCGCAACCCCATCGACGCCCCAGCCAAGATGAAGCCCGAGATAGATTGACAAGGCTATGTTGCAGCCATTGATGATGATCTGCAGCACGAGGCCGGTCATCCCCTGGCCGCGTCCGAGCACATAGCCGAGAACCGCGAAATTGATAAAGGTCGCCGGGCTGCTCAGCACCCTTATGCCGAAATAATGCCGCGTCACGTCGGCGACCGCCGTATCGTCGGTCATCAGACCGGGCGCGAAGGCCAGAATGAGCGGCGTCATGGCCAGCATGAGCATGCCGAGCCCGATCGCGCTGATGAAGGCGCGCCAGAAGACCGCCTGTTCCTCCTGCCCGTCACCGCGCCCGAAGGCCTGGGCGGTCAGTCCGGTGGTCGAGGTACGGAAGAAGCTCAGGCTGCCGAAGATGAGGTCGAACAGGATGGCACCGATCGCAAGGCCCGCAAGCGCTGCGGGGTCGCCGAGGCGGCCGACGACGCCGGTGCCCGTCAGCCCGATCAGGGGCGTCGTCAGGAAACCCAGCGTCATAGGGATGGCGATCGACAGGACGCTTCGATGGGTCACGGTGAACGGGCGCTCGGTTACGCCCGGAGCGGACACCTCATCGCCTGCCGCCTGCTGTACCGTCATTGCCGTCAGGCCCCCGCCCGATGAGTGAAGATTAGCCGGAAAGCACCATCGCCCAGTAGGTGCGCCCGTTCTCGGCCTTTGCCACTGCCACGCCAAGGCCGCGATAGTTGCCGAGCATGTTTTCCAGATGCTTGGGACTGTCGATCCAGGCCTGCACGGCCTCGGTCACCGTATGCTGGCCGGCCGCGATGTTTTCCGCCGCCGGCAGAGCCACGTCGCTCTTCTTCATCCGCGAACCGAAATTGTCGCCGAGGCCGATCAGGTGCTTCATCTCTTCCGCCTTGGCCATGCGGATAGACTGGATCACCGCCGCCTTGCGCGCAGGCGTGTCGAGCGTCAGAGCCGAGAGGCCTTTGCTCGCGCGCAGCTTGTTGACCATCGGCAGGGCCGCCGCCGTCTCGTCTTCCGAACCCGGTGTTGGAGCCAGAACGGACGTGGTGGAGCAGCCGGCGAGAACGAGACCTAAGCCGGTCAGCGCGAGGAACCCGCGGCGGGAAGAAATCGTGGAAACAGTCATGTCAGCGGCGATAGCTCATCAAGCGAAGCACGACAAAGATCGGGACCACCACGATCGCGCCGAGCAGCAGGTAGTCTCCCACCCGTCCGAGCGCGCGAAAGCCGTTGTACCAGAGGTCGAGGAAGTAGTAGCGGATGTTGTCGACGATATTGTCCGGCGTGAAGCCGAAGAACGCAAGCACGAAGCCGACGATCAGGCAGACCACGATCAGCTTGATGATCGTGCGGGCGATCGAGTCGCCGAGGAACTTGTTCACGCCATCCGCCATTCTCAACTGTCTCCGTTGCCCTCGAAGGGTGTCTTCATGCCATAACGGCGCCGGGATTGTCCCGCAACCGTCAGATAGCCCATAAGGTAGGCATTGCCATCCGCCTCTCAAATAGAACTTGAGTTTTTTTGTGGCTCCGGCAATGAGCGGCAGGATTTCAGGACAATAGATGATGAGCCAGTTCTCTTCCGGCGACGTGATCGCCGACCGCCGTGCCGATTATGCCCGCATGCTGGCCGACGGTAAGGATTTCGCTGCCGCTGCCGAACTCATGGAACAGGCGCTTGAACTGGCGCCGTCATGGGCCGCCGGCTGGTTCCGCCTGGGCGAGTATCGCGAGAAAGCTATGCTCGAGACGGCGGAAGGCGCCTATCGTCAGGCGCTCGAACTGGAACCTGAGGACGTCTTCGGCGCCACATTGAAACTCGCTGTTATCGGCGCGGAAGAGGCACCCGACCAGCCGCCGAGCCGCTATGTGGAAAGTCTGTTCGACGGTTATGCCGATCGCTTCGATACGGCGCTGGTCGAAAAACTCGATTATTCCGTGCCCGGCAAGCTCGCGGCCCTGGTCATGCCGCACGCGCCTTTCTCGCTGGCCGTCGATCTCGGCTGCGGCACCGGCCTGTTCGGCGCCGAGATCCGCGATCGGGTTACGCAACTGGAAGGCTTCGACCTTTCCGCCAACATGCTCGCTAAGGCGCAGGACAAGGGCCTTTACGATCATCTCGGCCAGGCCGATCTCAGCCTGGCGGAAGACGAGGCCGGCCTGTTCGGTCCCGGTCTTCCGCGCCATCGCGCCGATCTCGTCTCCGCCGCCGACGTGCTCATGTATCTCGGCTCGCTCGAAACGGTCTTCCCGCTGGTGACGGCTCTGTTGGCGGCCGACGGCCTGTTTGCCTTTTCGGTCGAAGATGCAGGGGAGGGCGAAGCAGGGTTCCTGCTGCGGGATTCGCTCCGTTATGCCCATGCGGAGCCCTATATCCGCGCGCTTCTCGACGGCCACTGCCTCGACTTCATCTCCTCCAAGAAAACCGCCATTCGCATGGATGCCGGAAAACCCGTTCACGGTATTCTGTTTCTGTCGCGAAAACGCGGCTGAACAAGGCTTTCTTGCTTTTTCACGCAAGCGTGATCGATTGCCCTGATCCCGCTTGATGAAATCCGTGCTGCGATGCACAATTGCAGATGAAACAATTGGCCGGAAAGAACGGCCATAAGGGGAAAACACGTGGCAGCAGAACAGAGCGCGAGCAAGCGCCGTCTGGGTTTCTACAGTCTCGATCCGGCGCGTCACACGAAGCTCGAGGATGCGCAGGGCCTGTTCATCAGTTCGATGGTCGCGGCTCTCGGCCTCTATCTACTCAGCCAGGCCGGGTTTCTGACCAGCGGCACGGCCGGCGTCGCATTCCTTCTGCACTACGCCTTCGACATCCCCTTCGGCGTACTGTTCTTCGTCGTCAATCTGCCGTTCTACTACCTGTCGTTCAAACGCCTCGGCATCGGCTTCTCGTTCAAGACCTTTGTCGCCATCCTGATGGTCTCCTTCATCACTGAGCTTGAGCGGCAGTTCATCGTCATCCAGCATCTCGATCCGTTCTGGGCCGCACTTCTCGGCGGCATCCTGATCGGTTTCGGCCTGCTCGGGCTTTATCGCCACCGCGCCTCGCTCGGCGGCATCGGCATTCTGGCCATCTACATCCAGGACCGTTTCAAGATCCCCGCTGGCCTCGTGCAGCTTGCCTTCGACCTCTGCGTCATGGCCGCCGCCTTCTTCGTCGTCAGCCCGATGACGGTCCTTTGGTCGCTGTTGAGCGCCGTGGTGTTGAACCTGCTGCTCACCATCAATCACCGTTCCGACCGCTACATCGCGGTGCGCTGACATGGCGGGCGCGGTCGACAAGAAAAGTCCGATCGGCTTCTGGGCCTCCTCGACCGAAAAGCATTCGATCATCGAGGACATGCAGGGCATCGTCGCCGGCTCCATGCTGGCCGCTCTCGGCGTCGTAATGCTGTCGAGCGCCGAACTGCTGATCGGCGGGACTGCCGGCCTCGGCTTCCTGTTGCGTTATTCGGTCGATATCAGCTTCGGCACCGCCTTCTTCCTGCTCAACCTGCCCTTCTACTGGCTGGCCTACAAACGCCTCGGCGCCGTCTTTACGGTAAAAACCTTCGCGGCCGTTGCGCTCACCTCGGTGCTGACCGGCATATTGCCGAAACTCATCGTCATCGAGGATATCCAGCCGATCGTCGCCGCCCTGTTCGGCGGCCTGCTGATCGGCTGCGGCATGCTGATCCTGTTTCGCCACCGGGCGTCGCTCGGCGGCTTCGGCATATTGGCGCTTTACCTGCAGGACAGGTTCGGCTGGCGGGCCGGCTTCGTGCAATTGGGACTGGATTGCGTGGTTCTGATCCTGTCCTTCTTCGTTGCCGACCCGCTCGTGATCGCTTGCTCGGTCCTTGCAGCGGTGACGTTGAACCTGACGCTCGCCATCAACCACCGCACGGATCGCTATATCGTCAGGTAGCCGCTCTTCATTTCCTTGGGTGAAGACTTATCTTGTCTCCCGTGGATCTCGTCGAAACCAAACCCTCCGGCAGCCAAGCCGCCACTTTGCCCCGGCCGTTCCTGAACTGGTTCGCCGAGAAGGGCTGGCAGCCGCGTGCCCATCAGCTGGAGCTTCTCGCCCGCGCTCAGGCCGGCGAGAACATGCTCTTGATCGCGCCGACCGGTGCCGGCAAGACGCTGGCCGGTTTCCTGCCTTCGCTGACCGATCTTGTGGCGTGCGGAAAAATCCCGCCCGGCTCGGCCTTTACCGGCATCCACACTCTCTACATTTCGCCGCTCAAGGCGCTCACCGTTGATATCGAACGCAACCTGATGAAGCCAGTCAACGAGATGGGCCTCGCCGTCACGGTGGAAAACCGCACCGGCGACACGCCGCAGGCCAAGCGCCAGCGACAGAAACTCAATCCGCCAGATATCCTGCTCACCACGCCCGAGCAGGTTGCGCTGTTGTTGGCCAATAAGGAGGCGGCGCGCTTCTTCAAGGACCTGAAATACGTGGTCCTTGACGAGCTGCATTCGCTCGTCACGTCCAAGCGCGGGCATCTCCTCTCGCTCGGCCTTGCCCGCCTGCGCAAGCACGCACCAAACATGCAGACGATCGGCCTCTCCGCCACTGTCGCCGATCCGATGGATCTGCAGCGCTGGCTGGTCCCTCAAGGTGAAACCCCGGCCCCGCCCGCCGGCCTTGTCCATGTCACAGGCGGTGCCGCGCCCGATATCAGCATTCTGGGCACCGACACCCGCATTCCTTGGTCAGGCCACGTCTCCACCTATGCCATCCCCGAGGTCTACGAGGAGATCAGGCGCCACAAGACGACGCTGATCTTCGTCAACACCCGCTTCCAGGCCGAACTCCTGTTCCAGACGCTCTGGACCATCAACGAGGATAACCTTCCGATCGCGCTGCATCACGGCTCGCTCGATGCCAGCCAGCGCCGCAAGGTGGAGGCGGCGATGGCGGACAACAAACTCCGCGCCGTCGTCGCCACCTCGACGCTCGACATGGGCATCGACTGGGGCGATATCGATCTGGTCGTCCATGTCGGCGCACCGAAAGGCGCCTCGCGCCTTGCCCAGCGCATCGGCCGCGCCAACCACCGCATGGACGAGCCGTCGAAGGCCATCCTCGTGCCCGCCAACCGTTTCGAGGTGATGGAGTGCCAGGCGGCTCTGGATGCCAATTATCTCGGCGCCCAGGACACGCCTCCTGTCGGTGAAGGTGCGCTCGACGTGCTGGCCCAGCACGTCCTCGGCATGGCCTGCGCCGAACCCTTCGATCCTGTCGCGCTCTATGACGAGATCACCTCGGCCTCGCCCTATGCGACCCTCTCCTGGGAAATGTTCGAGCGCATCGTCGATTTCGTCGCCACCGGCGGCTACGCGCTGCGCAGCTACGAGCGCTATGCCAAGATCCGCAAAATGGAGGACGGCCGCTGGCGCGTCTCCAATCCGCAGATCGCCCAGCAATACCGCATGAACCTCGGTACCATCGTCGAGGCGGCGGAGCTCAACGTGCGTCTGGTCAAGCGCAACGCAAAGGGCACGATCGGCCGAGGCGGCATGACTTTGGGCAAGGTCGAGGAATATTTCCTGGAACAGCTCGTCCAGGGCGACACCTTCCTCTTCGCCGGCAAGGTGCTGCGCTTCGAAGGCATCCGCGAGAATGAGTGTCTCGTCTCAAACGCCTTCTCGCTCGATCCTAAAATCCCCGCCTATGCTGGCGGAAAATTCCCGCTCACCACCTATCTGGCCGATCAGGTCCGCGCCATGCTGGCCGAACCCGAGCGCCGCACGGCCCTGCCGGATCAGGTCCGCGACTGGCTCTCGATCCAGCTCGAACGCTCCATGCTGCCCAGGCAGGACGAGCTCCTCATCGAAACCTTCCCCCGCGGCAAACGCTTCTTCATGATCGCCTACTGTTTCGAGGGCAGACTGGCGCACCAGACCCTCGGCATGCTTCTGACCCGCCGGCTGGAGCGCGCCGGGGCCCGCCCGCTCGGCTTCGTCGCCACGGATTATTCGCTCGCGATCTGGGGGCTGAACGACATGGGTGCGATGATCGCGGATGGTTCGCTCAGCCTCTCCGACCTGTTCGACGAGGACATGCTGGGTGATGATCTCGAAGCCTGGCTCGATGAAAGTTACATGCTGAAGCGCACCTTCCGCAATTGCGCCGTGATTTCCGGTTTGATCGAGCGCCGTCACCCGGGCAAGGAAAAGACCGGCCGGCAGGTGACGGTCTCGACCGACCTGATCTATGACGTGCTGCGCTCCCACGAGCCCGACCACGTGCTTTTGGAGGCGACCCGGCGCGATGCGGCGACGGGACTTTTGGATATCGGCCGGTTGGGCGATATGCTTGGCCGAATCAAGGGGCATATCACCCACCGCAACCTCGATCGCGTCTCGCCCTTGGCGGTTCCGATCATGCTGGAGATCGGCAAGGAGAGCGTGCCCGGCGAAGCCCATGACGCGGTGCTCCAGGAGGCTGCCGACGAGTTGATCGCGGAGGCGATGGCGCCGTGATTTGTGGTGAGAGAAAAGACATAAGCTCCCTCATCCCTGTGCTTGTCACAGGGATCCAGCCAGCCCAAGTCCTTGGGCTGGGAAGAGTCTTTAACCGCGCAGACGCGCGGTTGCTGGATTCCTGTGACGAGCACAGGAGTGAGGGTGTTTCGAGAAAGACGAAAAACACGTGATGCATCGCCTGGGCCTCGCCGCCCGCACAGTCCTGACAAACGGCCTCGCCGCAGGCACCGAGGAAATCCTCGTCCACGGTGTCGCGGCCGTCTGCGATCCGCTCGGCGGCCTCTACCTTCCGGAAACGGGCATGCTCGTCGTCTCCGATCTTCACCTGGAAAAAGGTGCGGCCTTCGCTCGCCGCGGCATGATGCTGCCGCCCTATGACACGATCGCCACGCTCAACATCCTGGCCGCCGTCATCGCCCGCTACGACCCGAAGGTCGTCGTCTCGCTGGGTGACAATTTCCATGATCGTAGAGGCTCCGAGCACCTGCCCACCGACCTGCGGAAAATGATCACCGACATGGCGCGTGGCCGCGACTGGATCTGGATCAACGGCAACCACGATCCAGACGGCACCACTGATTTGCCCGGCCTGTCGAGTGACGAACTCGTCTATGGCGGCCTCGTATTCCGCCACGAGCCGAGCCTGATCTCCGCTAAGGGCGAAATCGCCGGCCACCTCCATCCCGCAGCCACCGTGCGTCGCCGTGAAAAGTCGGTCCGCCGCCCATGCTTCGCCAGCGACGGCCACCGGCTTCTTATGCCGGCCTTCGGCGTGCTCGCCGGCGGCCTCGATCTGCGCCACAAGGCGATGCAGGGCCTTTTCCGCAAGGAAACGCTGGTCGCCCATCTGCTGGGCCGAGACCGGATTTATTCGGTGCGCTACGGCAGCCTTATGGGGTGAGGAGCGGTCAGGCGAAGCCTGAGCAATCGATCCAGTGAATCGATTGCAGCGACGAACGCCCTGAGCGAAAGCGAAGGGCTGGGGCCTTACCCTTACCGATAGACCAGCACCGGGATCTTCGACCCCGCCAGCACCTTCATCGTCACCGAACCTAGCATGAAGGCCTTGAAGCCGGAGCGGCCATGGGAGGCCATGGCGATCACGTCGCAGCCGTGCTTGTCCGCTGTCTTGACGATGCAGCCGGCTGGATCGACGCTCAGCATCTTGGCCGTCTCGCAGGACAGCCCGCGCTTGGTCGCCGCTGCCTCGCCCGCCGCAAGGATGGCATCCGCCTCCTCGTTGCTGTAGCGCTCGTATTCGGCATAGGCGATGTCCATGCCGGTCGGGTTGATGGTGAACACCTGCATCGGTTCGATCACCGCCAGGATCGTCACCTCGGCCTTGACCTCGGCTGCGAAGTCGAGCGCCCTGTCGAGTGCCTGCGTGGAAAGCGCCGAACCGTCGGTTGGAATGAGCACATGCTTGAACATCGTCTTCTCCTGTCTTGAGGAGAAGAATGAACCCGGGCGGCGAACCTGCCTTGACCTGCGTCAAGATCGCGATTTTGCCAACAGCCTCGTCAGCGGGCCAGCTTGGCAAACCCCTTGGCGAGGATCGGCCCGGTTGGCCGCCCTGTCGGCGAACCCCCGGCCTGTTCCAGCGTGATCTCATAGAGCTGCGTGTCCTGCGGTCGCGGCAAGGCCGGGCCATGCAGCGTCGTCGAATGCGCGTCTTCCAGGAGCCCGAGCGACATCGGCCCCATTTCCCGGGACGGCAGCGTCCAGACCTGCATCGTCTTGTCGGCGGGAACGGCAAAATCGGCGAGCAGGCGGATGCTTGCCGTGTCGTTGCCGAAATCCTCCACCACGGCCTGTACTTCGCCGGCCTCGTTCAACAGCACCGCGACGACCAGCGGATCGACCGTTCGCGTCACGCTCCACACCAGCCCGCCGGCCAGGATCAGCGAAGCGGCGATGGCCGAAACCGCTGCTGCCCGCCAGCCGGAACTCACTCCGCCCGCGCGGGCATTGTCGTTGCCGGCAGCCATCGGTGACGCGGGCTGAACAGCCGCGATAGGGGGCGCAGTCGGGGAGGGCGATACACCCTGTTCCGGCAGTCGGCTCTCGATCGCCTCCCACAAAACCGGAGAAACGGCGGCGGGATCGACACTCGTATCGAGCGGCAGGAAGCTCTCCCGAGCTTCGGCGACGGCCTCGGCCAGCGCGGGGTTGCGCTCGATTTCGGTTTCCACCGCCACCTTGTCCGCTTCGTCGAGCAGGCCAAGCACGTATTCGTCGGCGATAGCGGGAAATTCGCTGGGCGTGAGCTTCATGCCATGCACTCCCGCAGTGACAGGAGCCCGCGTCTTATCCAGGATTTGGCGGTCCCGAGCGGCAGGCTCAGCCGTCCGGCGATCTCGCCATGGGTATAGCCGCCGACATAGGCCATCAGGATGCCGCGCCGCCTCGTCTCGTCCAGCCGGCCGAGGCATTCCTTCAGCCGGCTGTTGCGGTCCAGCCTGTGCCAGGCGGCCATGATCTGCTCCAGCTGTTCGCTATCCTGCAGCGTCTCCAACCTATCATCTGCAACGAGGTCTTCCCGGCTGCCGTCACGCAAAAGGTTGAGCGCCCGGTTGCGCACGATCGCGTAGATCCAGCCGCGCGCCGATCCCCGCTCCGGCGAATATTGATGGGCATGGGTCCAGATGCGGATAAACGCCTCCTGCACCACTTCCTCGGCGAGGTCCCGCCGCCTGACGATCCGCTGCGCCATCGCCACCAGCCTGCCGGCCTCCTCGTCGAAGATGCGGCGCAGGGCGCTGCGGTCGCCCGCTGCACAGGCGGCAAGCGCCGCTCCGAGATCCGTCGATTGGTCTGTCACCAAGGCCAGTGCGTCCTCTCTCCCTGAATATTTGCCGGTTTGCGAATATTCCGTCTCTGCTGTTGCCACGGCGGACATGCTCTCGTCCAGTCTTCAAAGGGGCAGCGACCGTTATGAAGCCGCATGTAGAAGACACGCGGACGGCGGAAATGGATGCAGGATGGAATTTATTTTTCGACGCTGCATCCAGGCGCGCCTCGCCATGTGTCTCCCTTCCGAGAGCAACGAAAAGGCCAAGTGCCGGAACGCTCTCCATGATTTTGGAAACACAACGGGAGAAACTCATGACCATCGCTCGCACCGCACTCGTCGCATCCACGATGCTAGTCGCCTCGGCCGCTGCCGCATCCGCCGCCCCCGTCCTCGGCCTTGCCGGCGACAAGACGCTCGTCATGTTCGACACGGCAAAGCCGGAGGTCACCAAGACGATGGAGGTCACCGGCGTCGACAAGCTCGTCGGCATCGATTTCCGCCCCGGTAACAAGACCGTCATCGGCGTCACCCCGGACCACGCCATCGTCTCGATCAACCTCGAAACCGGTGCCGCCACAGAAGTCGCCAAGATGGACAAGATGCTGACCATGACGGAAGCCCCGGTCGTGGTCGACTTCAACCCGATGGCCGACCGTCTGCGCTTCATGACCGGCACCACCAATCACCGCGTCCATCCGGACACCGGTGCGGTGACCGTCGATGGCACGCTCGCCTTCGAGGAGGGCGACATGCACAAGGGCGAAACCCCGAACATCGTCGCTGCCGCCTACACCAACTCGATCGGCAAGCCGGAAAAGACGGCCATGTACAATATCGACGCCACGATCGGCGCGCTGATCCAGCAGACCAAGCCGAATGACGGCACGCTCAAGGCGATCGGCAAGCTTGGCCTCAAGGAAATGCCGGCCACCTATGCCTTCGATATCCAGGGGGAAGAAGGCGGCAAGAACACCGCTTATCTCGCCGCCGGCAAGATGCTCTACACCGTCAACCTGGAAACCGGTGCCGCGACCGAGGTCGGTGCCATCACCGGCGTTGACAACGAAGTCCGCGACATCGCCATCCTTCCGGCAATGTAGGCCGGCAGTCGCGTTTTGAAGAAGAAGGGCGAAGCATCAGGCTTCGCCCTTTTCGTATCAGAGCTCGCCCGAAATTTCCCGCCGACGCCGGTCAAGCTCTTCCGTGTAGCGCCGCAGCGTATGGCTTTCCGATAGCTGGCCCACGACCTTGCGCTCGATCTGGTTGTTGACGACGGCAAGCGCTTCCGCTTCGGTCTTGTCGAAGATCGCGGCCGCCTGCTTGGCGTTCATGCTTCTCAGCAGCACGTCGTTCTTGTAGCGGATGAAGGAGGACAGCTCGGGCTTCTCCTCGCCGTCCTTGGTCGGCGCCGCATAGACGTCCGGCGTCAGGATCATGCCGATATATTTCTCGCTCTCGTCGATCACGATCACCCGCTGCGACGAGCCGAGCGGAAACTCCTTGCGAAACTCATCGAGCGACAGGCCAGCCTTGGCCGTCTTCACGTCGGCGCGCATCAGCTTGTCGACCGTCAGGTTGCGGATCCAGCCGATGTCATGCGCGCTCCGAATGCTCTCGCCGCGAAGGTGAAAACGCCACGTCGCGAACGAGTAGCCGAATGTGGTTCGCACGACGACCGAGGATGTGATGACGGCGGCAAGCGCCAGCGCCGTGATGGGGAAGTCGCCGGTCACTTCCAGCGCCAGGAACGTCATTGTCAGCGGCCCGCCGATCACGGCGACCGCCATCGCGCTCATGCCGACCACCGCGTAGATGACCGGCGTCAGTGTTGCATGGGCAAAGAGATAGGGTGCCGAATACGCGAACAGCTTGCCGATCAGCGCACCGAGAAACAGCGAGGCGAAGAACAGGCCACCACGGAAGCCGGCACCGATCGAGATGGCGGAGGCGAGCGATTTGATGAGCAGCAGGCCGATCACCGCGCCCACCGCCATCTCCTGGTTGAGGCTTGCATGCAGCGCGCCATGACCGGCCGACAGGACCTGGTGGTCCACCAGCGCGAGCAGGCCCACCACGACACCGCCGAGCGCCGGCCGGAAGATCGGTGATATGGAGCTCTTGCGCGCCAGTTCCTCCACCTGGCTTACGCCCTGCATGAGCAGGATGCCGCCGCCGGCGCAGACCATGCCCAGCACCACGGCCGGCAGGTAATCGGCCGGCACGACGGCGCCGATTTCGCCGATATCGATCATGAATTCGTCGCCGACGAAGAGCCTTGCCACGAAGGTCGCAGCGAGCGCCGAGACGACGACCGGCGCCAGGCTTACGATCGTATAGGTGCCGATGATCAGCTCGAAAGCGTAGAAGGCACCGGTCAGCGGCGCATTGAAGGCGGCAGCAATGGCGCCCGCGGCACCGCAGCCGAGCAGGACGCGCAAATCCTGGCGGCGCAGCTTCAAGAGAAAGCCGAGCTTCGAGGCGATGCCGGCGGAAAGCTGCGTATAGCCGGCCTCCAGCCCGACGGAGGCGCCGAAGCCGTTGGAGATCAGGTTCTGAACCGCAACCACGATACTGTCGGTCAGCGACAGCCGTCCGCCATGCAGCGCATTCGCCTCGATCGGGTCGACCATCGGCTTCTTGCGCCATCTGCGCAGGATGAGGAACAGGAGGCCCATGATCACGCCGCCGGCGGCAGGCGCCCAGATGACGATCTCGGGATTGAGCCCCGGCGTGGCACTCAGTCTTTCGTGGCGTCCGATGCCGTAGACCAGCATCTGGATGGCATGGGCGATGAAGCTCATCGCCGCAACCGCCAGGCCGGCCAGGATGCCGACCACGGCCGCGATCAGGATCAGGCCGAACTCGCTGCGGCGGATGAGAACGCGCAGCTGCGCCGGATCGAGCAGGATGCGGAAATCGGGCAGTCTTGCGATAAGGCGTTGCAGCATGGCCGTAGTGAGCGTTTTCGACGTCTCCTGCAAACTAGGGCGTTGATCCTCGTTAGGAACCGGTTGCTGCTCTTGATCGGTCACGCGGCTTAATCCTTGCGGAAGACGAGGCTCGCACCCCAGCCGGTCAACATGGCGATCAGCACGCAGAACGCGCCGTAGGCGAGCGGCCGGTCATGGGCCGCGTCGGTGATCGCCTGTTCGAGACCCGTCTTGACCACCCGAAGCGGAATTTCCCGCTGGGTCACCTGCGTGCCGCCCTTGAACAGATAGGCACGCACGATGTGAACGCCGTCCGGTACGTTGGCCGGCAGCCGCAGCGAAGCACGGAAAAGGCTGGAAGACACGAAGCGCACGCCGCTCGTCTCCTTCTGGTAGAGCCCGCCGGAGAGTTTCAGGCGCCGATAGGCCTCGCGGAATTCCGACAGTTGGCCGACGTCGCGAATATAGCCGGTGGGGTTGAGCGGTAGGTGCTCGATGCCGACACCGATATTGTCGAGCGCGGTCAATTGGGTCTCGTCGTCCAGTTGGCGCGTGCTGGCGATCGAATAGCTCTCGGGCACCTGCTCGAAGGTCATCGATTCGGTGTTGATCCAGATGCCCAGCACACGCTCTTTCCGCCGTACGGTGGCATAGTCGCGCGGCCCTTCCAGCGTGACGATGATGTCGTACTGACCGATCGCGAGCAGCAGGTCGTCGGCATTGGTGATCGCACCGAAAACCGTCAGGTCGGCGCCGCGAAAATCCGAGGTAATGGCGATCTCGTTGGAGGAGACGCCGATGTCGAGACCTTCCTGTGCACTCGAAGCCTCGCCGAGCGGCAGCTGTGCGAGGCTCACGCCGGCCGGCGCGATAATGAACATTGAGAGGAGGGCGAGCTGCTTCAGCATCAGTAGCCTATCCCTCCGACCGCGACTGAGTAGAGATCCTCCGGGCGGATGAAAAGGCCGATCGCCAGGCGTATGCCGACGGCCAGAACCAGCAGCGCCAGCAATGCGCGCAGCTGTTCGCCGCGCAGCTTCTGGCCCACGCGCACGCCGTATTGCGCTCCGATCACACCGGCCACCATCAGGATGAAGGCGAGAACGATATCGACGGAATAGTTGGTCGCCGCCTGTACCATGGTCGTATAGGCGGTGACGAAGATGATCTGGAACAGGGAGGTCCCGACGACGACATTGGTCGGGATGCGCAGGAGATAGATCATCGCCGGAACCATGATGAAGCCGCCGCCGACACCCATGATCGAGGTGAGAATGCCGATGAAGAATCCGAGCATGACGACGGGGATCGCCGAGAGATAGATCTTCGACTTCTTGAACCGCATCTTCAGCGGCAACCGGTGCACCCAGTTGTGCTGGCCGGGACGTTTCAAGGGAAGCGGCTGGTTCAGCTTCGCCTTGCGCATGGCGCGCACGCTTTCCTGCAGCATCAGCACGCCGATGGTCGACAGCAGCACGACGTAGAGCAGCGAGATGAACAGGTCGAGCTGGCCGATGCTGCGCAGCCAGGAGAAGATCCACACGCCGACGGTCGCCCCGACAAGGCCGCCGATAAGCAGGATCGTCCCGAGCTTCATGTCGAGCGTGCCGCGTCGGAAATGGGTGATCGCGCCGGAAACCGAAGAGGCGACGACCTGGTTTGCCCCGGTGGCGACGGCCACGACCGGCGGGATGTTATAGAAGATCAGGAGCGGCGTGATCAGGAACCCGCCGCCGACGCCGAACATGCCGGAGAGAAAACCGACAGCCGCGCCCATGCCGAGGATGATGAAAATATTCACCGAAAGCTCTGCTATGGGCAGGTACACAGTCACGGTTGACCCCGACAAGGCGAAATGGCGGAATCGCCCGATTTACGGCGCTCCGCGTGAATGGCAGCAGATGGTCTCACATGCCCGGTGAACAAGGCATGAAGATGGTTATCCTCATGCGCCCGCATCACGGCCCAAGTCAAACCGCTGCGAACACCGAATGATGTCGCAAGCTCTTGATTCAGGCTGATTTCCCCGTTGCGTGGCGAATATGCCGCGTCACCGCAATCCCGGTCGGTTAAGTCGAGATTTGCTTGCGCCGCGTCCCGTCGCGCGTCGGCATTGACCGAGGCCAGCGCGCAAAAAAAGCTGGACTGGATGCGTTGACCCGATCCAGCCGCTGGAGAGCTGTTGTCCGGCCGGACCTAGCCGTTGCGCGCCAGAAGTTCGCGCACCAGCGCGTCATTCACCTTGCCGGTCGCTTCCTGGCCGATCGAGTTCTGGAAGGCTTTGATGGCGGCAACCGTCTTGGCGCCCATCTTTCCGTCCGGCGTGCCGGCGTCAAAGCCGTTGCGGTTGAGGATGGCCTGTATGTTGCGGATCGCCTTCGTCATGTCGACTGAGGCCGTCGTTACACCCTTGCCGGAGGCCCATTCATCGGGAATGTCCACAGAATTGGACTTCGGATCCAGCGGCATCGCCTTCCAGGCATCAAGCTTGGCGCGGGCACTGTCCAGCTGCTCCTTGCGCATCGCCTTGGCCACTTCGTCGCGCTTCTCCGCGGCATCCGTGTCGCCGCCATTGGCGGCTGCGCCGAACCACTTGTAGCTTTCTTCCAGGTCCTGCTTCACCCCGTTGCCGCGGGCATAGAGGATTGCCAGGTTGAACTGGCTGTCGACGACGCCATGATTGGCCGCGTTGCGGAACCACTCAACGGCTGCCGCATAGTCGGGCTTGCCGGTAACGCCGGAGGCGTAGAGGACGGCGAGATTGTGCATCGCGCTGGAATTGCCGGCTTCGGCTGCAAGCCGGTAATAGGAGAGGGCCTCGTCGAGATTGCGGACGACGCCGGTTCCCTTTTCCAGCATGTTGCCCAGCCGGTACTGCGCTGGCGGAAGGCCGCGGTCGGCTGCGAGGCGGTACCATCTGGAAGCCTCTGCCGGATCGGCCTTCACGCCGCGACCGTCGCTGAAGCGGGCGCCGATCTCGAACAATGCATTGGCATCACCGCCGGAAGCGGCATCGGCAAGCGATTTCGGCTCGATCCCGGCCGGCACGACGATGTCGGCCGATGCTGTCGCGGCGGGCTGCTCGGAGGAGGCGGCGGGGGCGGTCTCAGACTGCGTCCTCGTCGGCTCCGGCATTTCCGCCAGGCTCTCGGGCATTGCGCCATCCTGTGCGGTCGCATCGGAGGTGGCGTCATTCGCCGGCCCGTCCGTGCCGTTCCCTTCGGCGGCCATTTCACTGCCGGTATCCGGCGGCGTCTGTACCTCCGGCATCGGCGGCTGGTCGGTCGCCATATCGGTGGTCGTGCTGTCGGCGGTTGTCGCCGGTGTGGTTTCCGGTGCAGCCGACTGCTCGGTATTCTCCTCTGCGGGCGCCTCGACGGCCGCCATCTGCGGCTCCTGGCTGGTGGTCACCGTTTTGATCAGCGGCATGGCCATCAGCGCCAGAAGCACGGCACCGACCGCCATCAGGATCGGCCGGCGGTGCTGCGAGAAGGCGGACGGGCCCTTGGCTGCCTTTGCGGCGCCGACCTTACCCTTGCCAGACTTGACCTCTGCCTTCGGCAGGGAGCCGCGCTGCGAGGGGTCGGCTTCCTGTGCGGCGGCCTTAGCGGCGCGGCGGGCGGCAGCGATATAATCGGCGCGCTCGCCGCTTTTCTCGCGATCGAACTCGCCGGCTGCCTGGCTGGCACGAACCTTCTCGAGGATCTTCTTGACGTCCGGTGCGCCGGAGCCCGGCTCCAGCAGGTCGTTTTCACGTTCCGGCGGAAGAACGTCGCCCATCGCTTCCGACGGATCGATGGATGGTGCCGGTTCGACCAGTGTGCGGGCGACGGGCGCCGCCTCCTGCTTGCCGCCTGAGCGGAAACGCCGAGTCAGGCCACTGAGCAGACCGCTCTTTGCCGGTGCCTGTTCGTCCTCGCCATCGATTTCGACGGGCTCGGCGTGCGCAGGAATGTGGTCGGAAAGGGTCGAGGAAATCGCGCTGCTGTCGCGCAGTTTTGCCTCGGTCTGCCCGGTATTCATGCCGGCAAGCTCTTCGACGAGCTCGACGGAGAGCGCCGGTGCCATGGCCGGATCGGTGGCAGCGACGGCCGGTGCCACCTGCTGGCGCGCCGGCGCTGCGGAGGCAAACATCTGTTGGCGAGGTGCCTCTTCGGCATGGGGCGCGCGGGCGCTGCCCCCACTGATCTGGCCTTCCAGCTTGTCCAGCCGCTCGGCGATCTGCACGAGCGTTCCGTGCAGAGCCTCGAAGGTCTGGTGGGTGCGGTTTTCGGAATTGCGCGCCAGGTCTTCCAGGTGCTTGAGGTCCTCGGCCAGTCCCGAGAGCGCTGCAACGTCGGCGCCCGAGCTTGCCGTGCCGGCCACCAGATTGCGCGAATAGGCCTCGATCACCGTCTCGGCGGCTTGGCGGGCGGCCTCGACGATATATTCGTCATTGGTCGCCATATAGCCTTCGATCGCCGCCATGCGCGTGTCGAATTCCGGCGACCATGCGGACGTGCCGCTCGGCTGGGAGATCAGCGTCGAAAGATGGGCGATCTGGGCTTCCAGCCCGCGCAGGGCGTCGTCATTGTTCTGCGGCGCGGCGGAAGCCTCGTCGAGGCGCGCGGCGATGTCGCTCAGCCGGTCCTCGATCCGTCCGAAGGCCGCATTGCTCTCCTCGTCGGCAGCCGGCTGCTTCTCCATCTCATCGATGCGCTGCGCCAGATATTCGAGCCGTTCGCCGAGACCGTGTTCGGTAAAGTTCGAATCGAGCGCATCGATCTTGCGGGAAATGTCGGAGAGATAGCCTGTCAGCTCTTCGGTCTGTCCGGCCGGCGGCTGCAATTCGTGGATCAGCGCCGTCAGCTGTTCGATACGCTCTTCCAGCCGTGCGGCGGCCTGCTCCTCGGCCAGTTCCTCGATCTTGCCGGCTAGGAGTTCAATGCGTAGCGACAGGCCATCGGTGGCCTTGGTGTCGGAAGTCGCACGGCCGATGTCCTCGACATGGTCCATCAACGCGCCGAGGCGGCCTTCCAGCCGCTGCAGCGCGATATCATCGAGTGCGGTGGAGGCCGGGGCGCGGACATTGGCGGCGATCGCGCGGCTGATTTCGTCGAGACGCTGGTCCAGCATGCCGAACTGCTTGCCCAGTTCCGCATCGGTCGGCTGCATGCGCGTGCCGAGCTTTTCCATCATGCCGGCAAGGCTGAGCAGCTTTTCTTCCAGCGCCCGGATGACCGGGCTGTCGGCCATCAGGCCGAGCTGGTTGCGGATCTCGTCGGTGCGATAGGCGAGCGCGACGATCTCCTCCCTGAGCGCGGACGCATCCGCTTCCTGAATGCGCTCTTCCAGTCCCTGCCACTGGTTCTGCATCTGCTGCAGCGAGGTCTCGCGTGCAAGACCGTCCATCACGACCCGCAATTCCTCGAACTCGGCGCGCAGGCCGGCCGCCTCCGGCGTCGCCTGCATGGTCAGCTGATCGATGCCCTGGGCAAGCCGCGTGAGATCGGATTCGACATTCGGCGACAGGCGGTGATCCTCTGCCTGCAGCTTGATTGCCCGCACCTCGTCCCTGAGCGCCTTCATCTCGCGGCCAAAACCGTCGGAGAAATCACGCTTCAGGTCCTGCCGAAGCCTGGCCAATGCGTCGTTGAAATCCTGGATGCCCGAGGCCGCACCCGGGGCTGCACCTGCATCGCCGCGATGGGTCGCGTCGGAAAGGCGGGCGGCAACCATGCGCTGGCGGGAAGGATCGGCCAGCGGTGCGGCACCTCGGCGCGCTTCGGTCTGCTGCACGCGCTCGTGCATCGGTGCGGCCGGGCGTTCCGCCATGCGCGGGGCCGGCATGCGGGGTGCCTCGACATAGGTCTCTTTTGCCGGCTGCGAAGCCTGCACGCGCTGGGCGGCGTCTTCGAGCGCCCTTTGTCTTTCGCGGATCTCGGCCAGCACGCTGCGGGTCGTGCCGCCCGTGTGCTGGGAACCGTGCTGTGCCGGTGGCAGGGTGGCGGGGTAAGGCGCTGCAGCGGCCACCGGAGCCGGCGCGCCCACGACGGCCCGTTCCTGGTAGGCGGTCCGGCCTGCGCCGGCCATCAGTCCTTGGATGCGCGCTTCAAGTCCCTCGATGGTGCGGTTCAACGCATCCAGGGATGAGCGGTCGCCGTGACGCGGAGGTGCTGATCGTGATCCGTTCATGTGCTCGCTCGCTTCGACGTTGGTCCTGCTATTCCACTCTATGAACTCTGACTCGGAGATTCATTCCGTAAGTAAGTTCGAATATAAGAAGAACCTTACGCAAGACTTGCCACTATGGCGGCTGCGGCTGATTTACGGGGTAAATGCTTCGCGCCGCCGGATCGCCCACTATGTCGGAAAACATGGTAAACAAGTCGTTAAGACGGGCGCAGATTTTAACTATTTTATTATTTGCTAATGTGTGAAAACAGCAGCTTGGGTCCCGACAGGTTAATGCCGAGCGCTGGCCGTGGCACAGCGGGCGATCCGCCGCATGCCCGCCCTGCCTCGTCCGCGGGGAGCGCTAGCCGATCCTGAGCCCCATCTGTCCAAGCAGTTCGGCCGCCTGATCGCGCGAGATCATCGCCCCCTTGAAAAGCCTTGCGTCGTTGAGCCGCAGGCCACCCAGATCGGCGCCCCTCAGGTCGGCATTGGTGAAGCGGCATCCCACCAGATTGGCGTCTCTCAGCGATGATTTCTGGAAGATCGCCTCGCGGAAATCGCAGTCATGCAGATCCGCCTCGCTGAAATCGACGCCCGTCAGCCGTGCCTTTCGAAACGAAAGCCCGGGCAGCTTGGCAAGCGCCATACCCACGTCTTGCAGGTCCATGGTGATCGCCTTGATGTCGGAAAAGTCCACGCCCAGCATCTTGCAGGAGCGGATCGACGCATGGGTGAGGGTGGCACGGCGGAAGTTGGCGTTGGCGAAATCGCTGTCGCTGAAGACCGCCTCGGTCAGGTCGGCATCGATAAAGCTCGCAAACGATCCGCGGCAGGAAACGAACCGGGCGCTCTCCAGGCTGGCGTCGTCGAACACCGCCCTTGTCAGCATGCAACGTTCGAAGCTCGAGCCGGAAAGATCGAGGCCCGAGAAATCGTTCTCCTCCATCGGGCAGTCGACGAACTGCAGGCGGTGCCCGGCGGCCAGATGCCGCTCTGCCTCGGCCCGCTGCAGCGCCTGGTTCTCGATCCTCACGATTGTAGTGGAGCCGCTGTCGCCCATGCCGGAACACCCTTGAATGCGTCTCTCGACTAGCATGCGGCGTTGCGAATGTTGACTGCACGACAGATAATTTTTCGAAGTCCGGAAATCGAACTTCTCTATTCGCTGGCCGCTACTTCGCGACCAGTTCCTCCAGAATGCGGGCGATGCCTTCCAGGGTGTAAGGCTTCTGAACCACCGTTCGATGCTGGTGGGGCTCGGGCAGGATCGCCTGTTCGCCGTAGCCGGTCGCGAATATGAAGGGCGTGCCGAGATCGTCGAGGCGATCCGCGACGGTAAAGCTCGTCTGGTCGCCGAGATTGATGTCCAGCACCGCAAGCGTAGGCGGGTCTGTGTCGACGATTTCCAGTCCGCTCTCGACGGAGGATGCGGTCATGACCTCCGCCCCGAGCCGCGTCAGGATATCTTCGGCATCGAGTGCGATGATGAGGCTGTCCTCGACCAGCAGAACCTTCTGCTCGGCAAGGAATTTCTCTTCGACCTTCCTCATCGGGTGAGCGGGGGAGTGCCGGGTGTGCCTGATCGGCGCGGGAGATTGCGGCCCGGCCGTATCCGACACATGACGTGCCGGGATCTGGAACGTGGCCCGGACCCCCGTGCTCGCGTAGTCGATCTTTGCCTGGCCCCCCAGATCGTAAGGGACCGAGCGGCCGATGATCGTGGTTCCGAACCCTTTGCGGGTTGGCGGCTGCACCGGCGGGCCGCCGCGCTCCTGCCACTCGAACAGCAATCCGCCATCCTGCATGCGCGACCAGGAGACATCGACATGACCGCCATCGGAAAGGCTGCCGTATTTGGTCGAGTTCGTCACCAGCTCGTGCACCACGAGAGCCATGGTGGAATAGGCCTGCGGGTTCAGCAGCACCGGCTCGCCCGTGACATGGATCCCCTTGTCCTTGTCATCCAGGAAGGCGCGCGCCTCCGCGTCGATGAGAGCGCCGATCGGCGCGGGTCCCCAGTGGTCGTCGGTAATCTGGTTGTGCGCCCGCGCCAGGGCGTGGATGCGGCCGTCCACCAGATCGACGAAGTCTTCTATCTTGTCGGACGAGGGCTTGGCCTGCCGGATCAGACCTCTGATCACACCGAGGATATTGCGAACCCGATGGTTCAGCTCGGCGATGAGAACTTCCTGCTTTCGGTTCGCCGCGTCCCGCTGGGCGCTCGCCTCGCTGGCAAGGCGCAGGACCACCTCGATCAGCGTTGCCCGAAGCGTCTCCGCCACGCGCTTTTCCGGGGCGGTGAACGGCAGGCTTCGGCCCTTAACGAGCTGCTGCCATTCGGCAAAGCTTTCCCGAGGGGTCAGGCGCGGCCCGTTCGGACCATATTCGACAGGCTTGTGGGGATCGCCCGCCCATCTTACCGAACGGACCAGCTCCCCGCGAAACAGGATCACGTAGTCGCGCGGAGAACGCGAGATGGGGATGGCCAGCATGCCTGCAGCGCTATCGGTATATTCCTCCGCCTCCGGCACCAGCGATGCGATCTCATCGGTGGCATAGACGCGTGTTGCGGCCGCGCTGTTAAGCGCCCTGACGATGCGTGCGAACTGCTCGGTGGAAGGCGTCACGCCCCAGAAGGCATAATTGCCGTTGATCCACACACCCACGCCTTCGGCGGGGATCACATCGGTCAGGATCCCTGCGAGCCATTCGGGATCGTTGAGCAGCATCTCGTTGGTCGCGACCGCGCCCAGAAGCTGGTCGGATATATCCCGCGCCCGCCGCTCGTATTCCATCACTTCCTTGCGTTCCCGGCTTTCCAGGCGCATCGAATACATCTGCGAGAAGAGTTCGCAGACCGATCGGGTCTCGAAGCTCGGCGACTTTGCCGAATAGTGATGGCAGGCGAACAGGCCCCAGAGTTCCCCGTCGACCATGATGGAAATCGACATGGAAGCCCGCACGCCCATGTTCTTCAGGTATTCGATGTGGATCGGCGAGACCGACCGCAGGATCGAGTAGGACAGATCGAGCAATTGTCCCTTCTCGTCCCGTTGCGGCAGCACCGGTACCGGCACCGCATCCACGTCGGAAATAACGCGCAGAAGGTTCCGCTTGTACAATTCCCGTGCCTGGGCGGGAATGTCGCTGGCGGGGTAGTGAAGGCCCTTGAACGAGCCGATGCCCGGCTTGCAGGTTTCGGCGACGACCTCGCCCGATCCGTCCTCCGCAAACCGGTAGACCATCACGCGGTCGAAACCCGTGAGTGCCCGCACCTGCCGCGCACCCTCCCGATAGAAGGCTTCGGGCTCGCCCATGAGATCGAGCCGGGAGATCATGGAGCGAACCATGCCCGTCGTGTCGCCGTGCCGGGTCGCCGACGGCTGTGCCTCGATCACGATCTGTCCGCCGGATGTGTGTATGGCGATGTCGAACAGGGGGCCGCGATCGGTCAGCTTGGCATCGAAGATCTTGTCGACGGCATTTGCCCCGCGAAGCGTCGCCAGCCTGTTGCGCAGGCTATGGATCGTTTCGGACAGAAAAACTTCGTTGAGCGGAAGCCCGACAAGGTCGCCGTCCGTTTCCGGCAGGAATTCCGCCACGTTGGCCGATGCGCGGGCAATGATCCAGTCGAGAGTGACTGCGAGAAGGAAACCAATTGGCTGGATGGCGCCGAGCAGGTGAATCGGCTCGCGGTCGCAGTTGGTAAGATCGACTGGGGAACGGTTCATGGGGCCTTTGATCGGAAATTGAAAAGTGTAACGGCGAAGTCAATCGGAAACTTCGGGAGAAGTTCCAATGTCCTCGCCCACAAATTGCCCGCCTGCCCCATATATGTCGGCCTACTTACAAATCCATCCCGCGCCTGCTTTGTTTCCGGTTGCTTCTGACCGCTCCAAGGCTGAGCGGCGACCCTCGCGTCGTTTCGGCAGCTTTGCGCGATTAGCTGTTATTAACAGTAGGCCTCGCCATCATATCCTCACCAGCAGTTGCAACGGGATGACTGCCATGTCTGAGGTAACAGAACACACCATAGATCGGGGCGATGGCGCTCGTGTTCAGCTATTCCAGGCCCGTGCGTCAGATCGACGGAGCGGAGCGATACTGTTCGTTCACGGCAATCAGGGTGGGCTTCTTATAGGTGGGCAGGAGGCGGTTGATGACGGATCACTCGTCCGGTTCTCCTCGCGCCTCGGCATAACAGCGGCCTCCGTATCGCAGCCTGGTTTCGGGACATCGGACGGTCCAGAGGATTTCTGCGGACCGTCGACACAGAACGCCATTGTCGCGGCGTTGAATTTCCTCAAGTTGCAGCCGTCGGTCGATCCAGAGCGTATCGTATTATACGGAAATAGCCGTGGTGCTGTCGCCTCTGCCATGGTGGCAGCTAAGGTGGCCGATCTCAAAGCCATCATCCTGACTGGCGGTGTCTATGATTTGAGAGACGCATATATGAACAGCGGGCGAGGCCTCCAACATGCTATTCAGAAAGAAGCGGGTCTTTCACACGAAGCCTTCCTAGATCGGTCTGCGCTCTATCACGCTCATAACATACGATCAGAAACACTGCTTCTTCACGGCAAATACGATGATCGCGCATTGGTCGATCAGGCTGAACGATTTTCCGAGGCTCTTGCACGTGCAGGGGTTCCTGTAAAGTTTCACGCGCTAGAAGGCGGCCATCGCCTTCCCAGAGAGCAGGTCACTCCCATTCTCCGAGATTTCCTTACCCGCGTATTTGCTCAGGTGGCAACTGTTCATTGATCGTTGTCCCGTTAGGGTCGTCAGGCGACGTCGGGAGGACGTTTAGGAAACAAGCTTTCGCTCGGGCGACAATCCAATGAGTTGCACCGATATCTGTGTGCCGTATAACTTTGGTATGGCAGAGCAAGTGTTTCGCTTTCATACACGTTGGAAAGAAGAATTGGTGGTTTCGGGAAGCGGCGGCTCCTTCGTTCTCGAACTCCCAATCGGTGTATTGTCTGCATATCTCCCAACTGAGGCGGAATGGGAGCGACGTGGGCCAGAATGGGCGCGACCTCTTTGGCACGCATTGAAGAAGGAACTGGAAGATTGGTGCATCAGGCACAATGCCCAGTTCCACATTGATCCGTCGGCCCACGTCTACGCCATTCCTTCTGAGCGCCCGCCCGGCTGACGTGACCGGCCATCAACCGGACCTGCATGTCGCAACACCATAGGACCGCTTTGGGCCGAGAGATATCATGGCTGGTTTGCGCCAATAGACGTGATGCGCGCCGACGTGTGAGAACCGCTTCTACATTTCTGCATCATGAACCGCAGTGCCGAGCGTTTGCGTCAACCTCGCACAGATGACCGAAATCCATCCCGTCCACAAAATAGGCTCAACATTACCTTCGAAGACAAGGCCGCTTGGCTCGACTGAAGCAGTGATATATGGCTCGTTGCTGGCTGTACCGTACCAGCACGGTATCTGAGCCCTGTCGATCCACCCGTCCATGCCACGGTAAACTTCGTGAACTTTTGCCCATTGTTCATCGGAAAGGTACGGATCCACATTAAGCGTAATTGTCTGGTGCAATCTATCTGCCCTCAATTCTGATAGGCAGTCTACCCTTCCAAGCGATGTCCGCAATTGGCCGGATGCCGCTATGGCTGAAATGCGCCGATATCGTTGAAAAACTCGACTGATTTTCCGCTCGTCCTGCCGTTTTTTCCTTTTGGACGGCGGGTTTGCGTTTTCGATCCCCGCGCCTCGGCGCAGGGTTTCATCTCCGCCGCCGTCAGGCGGCGATAGCGCCTTGCGGCGTTCGCAGTGGCCTCAGCTTGGCAAGCCTCCTGAGGTTTTGGGCGGTCGCTGCAAGCAGGAATTCATCGCGGGCACCGCATGGACCTCGCAGTCTCAGGCGCGCCATCCGGAGAATGCGCTTGAGGTGAGCAAAGAGCATCTCGACCTTCTTACGGCGATGCCGTGACTGCACGTATTCTGGTGTTGCGGCTATTGCTCGGGCAACATCAC
>NZ_FOKM01000015.1 GCF_900111905.1 Rhizobium sp. NFR07
GTTGACCCACTTACCTGGCTGCGCCACGTGCTCACCGAGTTGCCTCAACGCCACGAAGCCGACGACATCGACGACCTGCTTCCGTTCAGCTTCTCCAAAACCTCAGCCAATTGATAGACCCGGATATCGCTTCGCAAACGAGGCCGCTCCGGTGCTGCCGCCTACGTCAATGTGCATGGAAAATCGCGCTTACGTTCGTGCAGGCATTCGAGAGCGTTGTTCCTCTGCTCACGCGTGCGCAGGGTTACCGTGGTCACGTTCTGGCTCGGGGGATCGAAACACCGAAGGTCTTCAACCTGATCGTGCTATGGCGCTCGCTTGCGGACCACACTCCAGCTTTCGAAGCGAGCGAGGACCATGAGGAGTTCATGAGAGGCATACAGGCATATCTCTCGGAGGAACCGACGGTCTATCATCTCGAAGGCGGCGACCTAGCCGCAAACGATTAAGACAAAGGCGAGGTCGCTGCCTGACACGAGCGACCTCTGCCATTTCAAAGTACAGAGCGGGTGCCAGATAACCTATGCGTCTCTGGCTTGATATCGCTCTGCGCGAATATCGCTGCCGGGATCCGCCCTACCTTCGAGTTTTCACGTATCAGTAGGGTGAATAGCATTGCTGGCGAGGCCCATTGAATGGTTGGAAGGTATTGTCGAAGCTGCGGTAAGAGCGGTATCGCGCGAAACACCAGCTGACGTGCCGATCTCCCTGTAAGTCACGCTGAGGCAACGCGTAACGGGGTTGCTGGGACTGAGCGATAGCGCCACCAATTATGGCGCCAGCTGCAAGACCTCCGAGAACCGCTGCGGCATTGGAACTGTTGTGACGCCGGTGATGATGCCAAGGGCGATGTTGATGGCGCCAAGGGCGATGATAGCTTGGCCGTTGATGCCCATGATGGCCATTCCAATTGTGCCTGTTGGGTCGCCACCTGCGGTCGCCATTCCATTGAACGTTCTCGACAGTGTAGCGAGTGTCCGGGTTCGAGGGGACAAAAACCGGGGCCGCCTGACCGGGGATTGCAGCGGAGAACGCAGTCATCACTGCGATCAAAAATGTCGCTATCTTCTTCATCTTCTAATCCTTTAGTGAGGAGGAATATTAGTTCGAAACGGAGGCATACTCGGGAGAGGATGCGGTCGTCCGATATGCGAACTCCGCGCGTCAATCGGCAAAGAACCCGGGGTCGAGCTTTCCGAGTATGGAATAAGCAGTTGCGATGCGAGCGGAGTTTGGCCAGAACCGATTCGCAAGGATTACAATTCCGGTCCCGCGCTCAGGCTGAAAGAGAACATAAGCTCCGAACCCGCCCGTCGAGCCTGTTTTTGATACGGTGGCAACCATCTCCGCCGGCACATGCAAGCTGGGAGGATCAATCTGATTGGCCTTCAAGACGAAATCGGGATCGACCCCCTGAAGTAGGTCACCGCGTCGAGCTGGAGCGCGATAGAGTTCCCAACCCAAGCCCTGATACATTCGACGGGCTTGGTAGACCGGCGAGCGAGCCGCGATCAGAGCGGCTTTTAACGAGCCGTCGAATCGGTTGGGATTGGCCGACGCTTCAACAAAATCTAGGAGGTCGGCTGCGGTTGTCTTGATGCCGTAAGCCTCATCGTCGAATAAGCCAGGATTGACCCGTACCGGTGCATTGGAGCTTGTGTAGCCTTGCGCATACGAGCTAACGCGATCTTTAGGGACCGAAAGGAAGGTATGCGCCAGGTTCAGCGGCTTGATCACCTTTTCATCAAGGAGCGAAGCAAAGGGAGCGTCGACGCTCTTCGCCGCAAGATAGCCAGACAGTCCGATGGACGTATTCGAATAAAGGCGACTGGTGCCGATTTTGGTGGTGGGAATGAAGCTCTTATAGAAGCTTATAAAATTTTGCTCGTTGACTTCGGCAGGGAACTGGAGTGGCAGCCCTCCCGCCACGTAAGTGTGAAGTTCGAGGAGTGAAGCGGCTCCGATTGGGCTTTGCGATAGTTCCGGGAGGAGCTCTTTGACTTGGGTTGAGAGAGAAACCGAACCCTCAGCTTGAAGGCGTGCGAGCAATGTGCCGGTGAAGGGTTTGGACAAAGAGCCGATCTCGAACAGTGTCGCACCGTCCACGGGGGATGCCGTTTCTCGAGACGAGACCCCGTAATGGGAAACATGGTGCTGGCCAGCGAGCAGGATGCCGACTGACAAGCCAGGGATCTGATATTCAGCCATCAGCGGCTTGACGATTGTATCGACGGTCGAGCGGATATCATCCTCTGATGCCGCCGGCACGACCGGCAGCACGATCCCGAACAGGACAGCCACTGTACTTAGAAAAATGCGCATTCAGACTCCGTTTGCGAGAGTGTAGGGAGCGCTCCAGACAGATACTCAAAAACTCGACAAAGCGCCTTTCCTGCAGTCATGAACTCTCAAAATTACGGGAACGTTACACCCGCCGAACGGCTTGAGTTGGCGAGCGGATGGCAACTGCGCATTGCCGACTGCAATTGCTACGCGGAAGTCGAAGCGACCTACAGCCGGTCCGAGGATGTTGCGCAGTTCCAGTGTTCCTAACCACGCCCGGCAATCTTCAATGCGTTTCGCCAGCGGATGGCAAATATGCTCCCATGGTCCGGTGAGGATTTGAGCTCGATAACCCCGCCATGCTTTTCAATAATCTCGTTGACCATACTCAAGCCGAGACCCGCTCCAGATCCATGAGGATTAACGCGGTAAAATGGCTCGAAGATCCGTGAATGAAGGTCTACGGGGATGCCAATGCCTTGATCGGAGATAAGGACGGAACCATCGGTCTCCACCTTGACCACGATGTCGCCGCGCCTTCCTCCATATTGAATGGCATTGCGCACCAGATTTGAAAAAGCGCGGTCCAAGGCTTCGTCATCACCTTCCATGGACACTTTGGAAACGTCGGTTTCGAAAGAAATTTCGTAGCCTTCGGAAATCGCGAACGGCGCAAGGTCGGCAACGACCTTTGAAAGGAGGTGCGTCAGTTCGATTTTCTTCGAAATCGGCGGGTTCTGTCGATATCGCTCTATATCCAGAAGCTGGTTTGTGATGGCGGTAAGCCGTTTGATGCTCTTCTGAATGTGAAGCTTCTCCTCGCTTTGCGGCAAGGTGTCTGCACGGACCTGAACTATGGCGAGGGGCGTACGCAGTTCGTGAGCTGCGTTAACGAAAAAGCGTTCTGTTTTTTCGAAACCGGCGTCGAGCCGACTGAGGGCGAGATTGATCTCCCTGACGACCCGCAACAGCTCTTTGGACAGTCCGGCCTCGTTTACTACACCGCCCCGGGCTTCAAAATCGACTTTGTTCAAACGGTCAGTGAGCTTCCCGAGGGAGCGAAGCGACCATTTTGTCACCCACGGGACACCGACGAGGGTGACTAAAAGAAGTATGAGGGCAGGCACGCCGATCGTTATCTGACCTACGACAAAGACGAGTTGGTAAAGGGACATCGAAACGCCACCGGCCATAATAGTCGCTTCACCTGCTTCTGTCTGAATTTTATCAATGGTGGCCTGTCGATCGGGGACATCGACGTAACCGCGCAGTTCGACGCTGCGAAAATTGTCAAAAAAGGCAAAGTTTTCACCGATGTCCTTCGGGATCACCCCATGGGTGAGTGTTGTGCCATCAGCAAGACGAACCGCAAACCATGAAGTAGGCCGCTCAGCCATCACAGTTCGGAGTGCCTGCGTAGGGCGGACCGCCACGACGCCATTTTGGTCAATTGTGACGGATCTTGCTATCTCCTGCGGGTACCACGTGGATGGGACCGCGCCACGGGGAGCACTCAGCGTCGCGATGTATAGAACGAGCCCGAACGAGGCGACGATGGTGAGGAGCTGGAATGTAATGAAGCCGAGTGTAAAGCGCCAGCGGAGCGAATAATGGGACATGCTATTTTTGCTCATGGAGGAAATATCCGACGCCGCGAATGTTACGGATGACGATATCCGCACCAGCATCTGCCAGTTTGCGCCGCAGGCGCGACATGTTGGCTTCCAGAGAATTTGACTGAATCTCGTCGTCGAAGGAGTACACGCTTTCCTCCAGGGAAGACCGCAGGACCGTTCGTCCGAGATTCTTGAGAAGTGACTCGATGATCAAAAGCTCTCGTCTAGCGAGCTCTTGCCGGATGCCGTTGACATACAGGTCTCGTGTCACTCGATCATAGCGGATATTGCCGATCGTGATGATGTCTGCCTTGGCTTCAGGCGTTCGGCGTGCCACTGCGTTAAGTCGGGCGATCAGTTCATCGACCTCGAACGGTTTTGGCAGATAGTCGTCCGCGCCTCCGTTAAGGCCGGCGATCCTGTCTTTCGTGGATCCCATGGCGGAGATGATTATCGAGCGCGGTGGATTGTCTGTTTGCCGGATCTCAGCGAGCAAAGTGCTGCCGTCGCCGTCCGGAAGCTGGCGGTCGATGAGAACAACATCGTATCGTTCGATGGCGATCGCTTCTCGCGCCATGGCGATATCCGCCACCGCCGCCAGGACGAAGTCGTGCCTCGACAGCGCCGTCCGAAGCGCATCGGCCATTTCGGGATCGTCTTCGACCAGCAAGATTTTCATGACGCTAAATGAAGTACCTTACGAGATAGATGATTTCAAAGGCTTCGTAGACCGCGCCGAAGAAAAGGAGCGGGACGACAATCGCGTGAAGCGTGAGAATGTGCACAGCTGCCGCCCCGTATCTTTGTCCGACAGACCGCTTTTCTCCCGCCACAGGTAAAAAGATGGTTCGACCGGTCAAATAGGCGCCGAAGGCCGCGACAATATAGGCCTGGATCTCTATCAGGACCGGATGGAGTGTGGGATCATCGCAGCCGCATGAGGACCAATCGGAGCCAGCGTGACACCATAAGCCGCCGCAAACACCATCGCGAACACGACGCCGAAAAATGGTACAACGAATGATGGGATCGTAATGAGCGTCACTGCAATCCCGAGATTGACCGCCAAGGCTGCTGATGCTGCATAGACGACGTTTCCGCTGAGATAGACCTGCATGGCAAGGTCGGTGCGCACTATCCCCGATATCGCATCCAAAACGGCTGGCTGGATTTCCGGGTTCAGCAACGTCACCGTCATCGTCGTTGCAAACAGGCCAAAAAAAGCTGCATTCACAACAATAAACTCAGTTCTGTGGCGTTGGATGAGGCGTACTTCCATCCGCAAGAGAGTTAACATGAGCAGTTGGTTCCCGATTCTTGGGGGATGCGGTTGCCGTAGAGGGGGCGCATCATTGGTGAGAGGCTCGAGGGTGAACGTCCCCAGACCGGCATTCATCAGCCGGCAGCCATTCCCGTAGATCGGTTTCGATCAGCTCAGCCTCCCACCGAACTCGAAACTAGTCCCGCCGTCTCTCTCTTTTCATGCGCTCATGCTGCCGACGGGCATCTTCTGCCATGATCTGGCTTAGCCTGGCTGCCTCGAGGGTCCGCAATTGCGCGTCGTCACGACGCTGCTGCTGCTGTAACATGCACCCGGTATGAGATGATGATCCGTATTGTGCGCCCATTCCAGAGCAGGTGTCGAGGTCGGCGTAGCGTTCCTGTTCCGGTGTCTGGCAGCCGGTCAGGATAAGGAGGCCTGCGAACACTGTCCCGACAGACAAGCGTCGCATGAAAACATGATCCAGGGAGGCTTTGCTCATTTGATGTACCTTCTTTCTCGGTAAATTCATTCGATTGCGAGAGCGAAGCGCGTTCCCGCCGGACGCTTATGGGATTTCACAGTTACGCAGAAATTACGTGATTGCCGGATCAAGCTCGCCCTCACCGTTGACTCCGACGTCACGTCATAGTTTAGGCAGTGTGTCGATATTGTCTTAGTGTGGGCGGCTCGTTAGGCATCGCGGTCCGCCGACGATGCGAGGTTCGACATGACTGCTCCTGATCTCATCCCGATTGAAACGCTGTTCAGCACGCCGGAATTTTCGCGGGCTCAGATTTCTCCCGATGGCCGGCTCGTGGCTTATCTTGCGCCCTGGCGGGGAAGGTTGAACATCTGGGTGCAGCCAACCGGACAGGGCGCGGCGCGGCGACTGACGGGCGATGACACGCGCAATATCGACGGCTTTAGTTGGACGCGCGATGCTCGCTACATTCTCTTCGTGCAGGACAGCAGGGGCGACGAGAACTGGCACCTTCATCGCGTAGAGGTGGACGGGGCAGAAACGGTTTGCGGGAAGGCGCTAACTGTCGACTTGACGCCCTTTGCCGGCGTGCGGGTGATGGGTCTGGACTTTTCCGCCGCGCTTCCGGGCAAGGCTTTCGTGCAGATGAACCTCAGAAGTCCGGGCCTGATTGATTTGTACGAGGTCGATATCGAAAATGGTGAAACGAGGATCGCTGCAGAAAGTCCCGATCGCTTCGTCCGCTGGATCGTTACACCGAACGGTCCGATGCATGCTTTTATCATCGACGACGCTGGTGACCACGAACTGGCTCGCTACGAAAACGGAACTTTCACCACTTTGGCCAAGCTGAAGGGGCGCGACCAGCCGATCGGGCCGATGCCGCTGATGGTTGCGGCGGATGGAAAGAGCATCTTCGTCGGCTGCAATACGGGCAGCGACCACACCTATCTTGCTGCCATCGACCTTGCGACGGGCAGACAAAGAGTGATCGACAGCCTACCCGATTGCAGCCTCGATACGCCGCGGCCAGAGGCCGATACGCGCTTCCCCTCCAGCCTGATCACCAATCCTGTGACGGGTGAGTTGCTAGGACTACGCTACCTTGGCATACAACAGAAGATTCGGTCGCTGAGCCCGCATTTTGCCGCCGTGCTCGATAGCTTGCAGCGGCTATCAGACGGGGAAATAGGTCACATTTCCTGCGATGCCGGTGGCGAAAAATGGGTGGTCGAATTCTGGGATGACCGCCATCCCGGCACGACGTGGCTTTACGATCATGTGAGCGGCGATGCACGGGTGCTAGGTGAGCGATTTGCCGAAATCTCGGCTGAGCGGCTGGCGAGCGTGCACCCGGTCGATGTGACGTCGCGTGACGGATTGACGTTGCCTTGCCATGTCACGCTGCCCGTTGGGTACGATGCCGAGGATGAGCCCCGCGCTTTGCCGACCGTGCTTCTGGTGCATGGCGGGCCGTGGTATCGCGACGCCTGCGTCTATGATGCGGAAGTGCAGTTCCTCGCCAACCGTGGCTATGCCGTGCTGCAGGTGAATTTTCGCGGCTCGACCGGCTACGGCAAGGCTTTTATGCAGGCCGCGATCGGAGAGTTCTCTGGGCGTATGCATGACGACCTGATCGACGGGCTCGACTGGCTAATCGGGCAGGGTATTGCCGACCCGGCGCGGGTGGCGATCTATGGTTGCTCCTATGGCGGTTATGCCGCACTGGTGGGCGCCAGCTTCACGCCGGAGCGCTTCGCTGCCGCCATCGACTATTCCGGCATGTCCGATCTCCGCGTGCTTGTGGATGGCGCCGTCCCGTTCGTTCGGCCCGCCCTGATCAATACCTACCTTGCTTACATGGGCGATCCGGACATCGAGATGCAGAACCGGGACATGCTTGCGCGCTCGCCGGTCAGCCGGCTTGATTGCATCTCTAAACCTCTTTTGGTGATCCATGGCGCTAATGACGTACGTGTCGCACAGGCACAGGCGGATGTGGTGGTGGAAACAGTGCGCGCCAGTGGTGTGGAGGTTGACTATCTCCTCAACGAGCGCGAAGGGCACTGGTTCATCAACGAGGATAGCAATATCGAGCTTTATCAGAGGATCGAGCGCTTTCTGGCACGGCATTTAAGGGGCGAGCACTGAGGAGGGCTCATGCGCAGCAAGGAGATTGCAGCACTGGCGGGCGTGAGCATCCGCACGCTGCGGCACTACCACCAGATCGGACTTTTGCCGGAGCCGCCGAGGCAAGACAATGGGTATCGCGTTTACGGCCTGCCGCAACTGATCAGACTGCTGCGTATCGGTCAATTGACGGAGCTCGGTGTTTCCCTCTCGCAAATCCCAGCGCTTCTCGACAATCATGCCTGGATGACCGGGGACAGTTTAGATGCTCTTCATGACGGGCTGACGCGGCAGATCGAACTTCTCGAGCGTCGACGCCGGACAGTGGCTGCCCTGCGCGACGGCAAAGGACCGCCCGACATGGCACCGGAATTCGCAACATCGCTGATGGCGCTGGAGGCGGGACGAGAGCCTACAGCCGTACGAGCGGGTCGAGAGCAATCTGTACTCCTGTCAAACCTTCTGGATAAAGAGCAGCGCGCAGAACTGGCTCGGCTCTACGACCAACTGGCAGATGGCGAGCACGGTGCTACCGCAAGCGAGCTGGGGAATCGTTTCGATGCATTGGGGCCTGGTAGTGGCGACGCCGAGATTTCAGCACTTGCCGATGATTACATCGCACATCTCGGGTCATGGATGAGAGACTTCGACAATGCTTTAAGCGGTAGCGGGAGAGACCAAGCAGCAGGGCTGCTCTGGCTTCATGCCCTCGAGAATACGAACAATCAGCAGAAACGATTACTGACCGAAATCAGAAGCCGACTGGTATCCAGCCGGTGATCGCCACTTTGCGCCATCCACGATTGTAGGGGGCAGGCGAACCAAAATTTGGCGGTCTGCCGTTCCCAAACATCATCACGCCACATTCAAACTCTTGGTTATGGCTGGAGCCAGCTATAACTGCGAGCAATATCATGGATATCAACGTCGCTTTGAAAGCTTTCATACGCACCGTCGAGAAAGGTTCGATTACGGCGGCGGCACGGGACCTCGGGGTAACGCAGCCGGCTGTAACGAAGCATATTTCGAACCTCGAACGGCACGTTCAAGCCAGGCTTCTGGAGCGATCGTCGAAAATCGTTCGCCCGACGGCGCATGGGCTAGAATTATACGAGGCCAGCCGCATGCCGATCGCATCGATCGACGCTGCACTGGAGGGCGTTCGCATCAACACAGGTGAGATTGAAGGAAATCTGAGAATTCACGCTCCATCTTGCATTGGTGTTGGCCATCTCGAACGGATTGTCGGCGAATTTCAGGATGAGCATTGCGGGATTTCCGTCGAACTTGCTCTCGACGAGCGCACAATCGACTTGGTCTATGATAACTTCGATTTGTCGCTTCACTACGGGAAAATCGAGGATCAGGAGGTCATCGCACGCCGCATTGGATGGGTGGAGCGATTTCTCGTCGCGTCCCCTCGTTACGTTAAACAGGTGGGGGAGATCGAAGACACACAACGGCTTTCGGAGCTTGATGTAATCGGTACCCCGAAGATGCTCGCTCAGCGCAGCACCATTTCCTTGTTGGGACCAGGCGGGCGCGCTGAGGATGTTGTAGTGAGGCCGATACTCACAACGAATAATGCACACGTGATGATTGCGGCACTCTTGCGTGGTCGGGGCGTCGGACTGGTGCAAAAGAACCTCGTATCGGATTTGTTGGCCAGCGGCGAACTTGTAAGGGTGCTGCCCGAATATTGGCTCCGACCTACCGAAGCTTTCCTTGCTTATCCGTCCACGAAGTTCATGCGACCGGTCGTTCGGGCATTTACGGACTTCGTCATGCCGCGGCTCAGAAAGATTGACGGGATCTCCTCGGAGCAGCGCTAGCCATTAGAGCATAGCCAACGGTTATGAGGGCTATCACTCATGCAGATATGGAATATTCGGTCGAAGGGAGAATACTGTGCGATTCAAGCAATGTTTGCAGGCGCAACCCCAAGGTCACTTTCCAGAATGCAGAACACAAGCAGTCTCATATCTCGCCGTAACTTCGTACTCGGCTCCCTGGCGGCGCCGGCCATACTCGGTGGATGTACGACAGTGCAAGAAAGATCGGCTTTGAACACCCCCCAGCCAGTTGCCGATCCAATGCCTTCACCGATCGACCCGGAACTCGCTTCCCGTTATGAGGCGTTTGAAGATGGCGGACATTTCGTTCCCGCAGTTCCTATTGAACGAATGAACCCAGAATATCTCAGGCAGCGTGTTCCCAATCCTACCGGCGAGGCGCCGGGGACTGTTGTCGTCGACACGCCAAAGCGATTTCTCTATCTGGTGGAAAACGACGGAAGTGCGTTACGATACGGGGTTGGTATCGGGCGAGACGGATTTTCCTGGGAGGGCAAGGGATATATCCACTGGCGCCAGCATTGGCCGCGATGGAAGCCGCCGAGCGAGATGATCGCGCGGCAACCCGAACTGGAAAAGTACTCTGTTGCCAACGGAGGAATGGATCCCGGTCTACTCAACCCCCTCGGCGCTCGCGCTCTTTACATTTTCCAGAACAGGCAGGATACGCTTTATCGACTCCACGGCAATCCCGAGTGGCAATCCATCGGCAAGGCCGTGTCATCGGGCTGCGTGCGCCTCCTGAACCACGATATCGTGGACCTCTATGAGCGCGTTCCCTTCCACGCGCCGATCGTCGTGCATCAGGGGCCGATGACCGTGTGATATCGAGCCTCTCTTTCGGCAGCCGGTGCTACTTTGCCGCGCTATGGATGCCGCAAAAGCATTTTCAGCGGAGCGCAGTCACTTCTGCGTCGGATAATGCGCTAAAAACAAACGATGCGGTCAAGCTGTGGATACCCCTTGTCCGCGAGCGCTAATCAAGCGTAAAGCTTGGACCGAGCCGGGGATTCCATACCGAATGCCCGGCATTGTTTCCACCTGCTCCCAAACATTCTCGTATTTCATAGACAATTTGCATCTTCGGTGCAGCGCTTGCACCGACGGCGCGCTAACGCCCGGCCGACGTTCGATCGCCGATTGTTGGGCTCTATGCCTACGCCTCGCCGCAGCCCTGTTGACAGATCGCCCGGCGACGGACGACACATCCTTCTCGACGCAACGCCTCCAGCCGCACAGGAGCCGCCGATGGCCGACCTCTTCGCCCGCAGCATTCTCCCCGGCATCGCCGCCGGGCAGGTCATCGCCGCGGGCGAGGCGCTGAGCTTCTGGGGCGGCGTCGATCCCGCGACCGGCAAGGTCATCGACGTGCACCACCCGCTGCACGGCGTCACGATCACCGGCGGCGTGCTTATGATGCCGTCGAGCCGCGGCTCCTGCACCGGCTCCGGCGTGCTGCTCGACCTCGCGCTGACGGGCCGCGCACCCGCCGCCCTCATCTTCAGCGAGGCCGAGGACGTGTTGACGCTCGGCGCGCTGATCGCTGCAGAAATGTTCGAGACGTCGCTGCCCGTGCTGCGCGTCTCGCGCGACGCCTTCGCCGCACTCTGTCGTGAAAAAACTGCCCGGATCAGCGAGACGGCCATCGAGACGGACGCGTTGACGATCCCGGTCACGCCGCCCGCGACCGCCGCGCTCGACCTCACCGACGACGACCGCGCCATGCTCGACGGCCGCGACGGCATCGCCGTGCAGCTCGCCATGCGCATCACGACGGCCATGGCCGCGCAGCAGGGCGCGCTAAAGCTCGTCGACGTCGTGCAGGGCCACATCGACGGCTGCATCTATGCCAGCTCCGCCAACCTGACCTTCGCCGAAAAGATGGCCGGGATGGGCGCCATGGTGCGCATTCCCACCACGATGAACGCCATCTCCGTCGATCGCGCAAACTGGCGGGCCCAGGGCGTGCCGGCGGATTTCGGCGATCCCGCCGCCCGCCTCGCCGACGCCTATGTGCGCATGGGCTGCCGTGCGACCTTTACCTGTTCCCCCTATCTCCTCGACAGCGCGCCGAAGATGGGCGAGGCCATCGCCTGGGCCGAATCCAACGCTGTGATCTTCGCCAATAGCGTGCTGGGCGCCCGCACGGCGAAGCATCCCGATTTCCTGGACCTCTGCATTGCGCTGACTGGCCGCGCCCCGCTCTCCGGGGTGTATCTCGACGAGCACCGCAAGGCGGCCCGCATCATCGACGTCGACGTGCCGGAAAATGTCGACGATGCCTTCTGGCCCCTCATCGGCTATCTTGCCGGCCGCGCCGCACCCGACCGCATTCCGCTCCTGCGCGGCCTCGCCGCCGCGCAACCGACGCAGGACGACCTGAAGGCGCTGTGCGCCGCCTTCGGCACCACCTCCGCCGCCCCGATGCTGCACATCGAGGGCATCACGCCCGAAGCGAAAGACGCAGCCGCCGCCAATGCCGATCACACAGCCATCACCCCCGCCGACATGATCGACACCTGGAGGATGTTCAACGACGGTCCGGCTGAGGTCGAACTCGTCGCCATCGGCAGCCCGCACGCCTCGCTTTCAGAATGCGGCGCCCTGGCGGATGCGCTGGGAGGCCGCAAGCGGCACAAGGACGTCGCCGTCTTCGTCACCGCCGGCCGAGACGTCATGGCGGAAGCCGGCGACACTCTTATCCGGCTAAGGGAAAGTGGCATCCAGGTCATCCCGGATCTGTGCTGGTGCTCGATTTCCGAACCGGTCTTCCCGCCGAAGACCCGCACCCTCATCACCAATTCCGGGAAATACGCCCATTACGGCCCCGGCCTGTCCGGCCGCACCGTCCGCTTCGGCAGCCTCGCCGACTGCATCGAAGCAGCCCTCACCGGCCGTGTCCCTCCACGCCTGCCGGCCTGGCTGGCTTGACGGATAACAAGAACAGGGCGACCATTTTCTATGAAGCGCACCGTGCGGGAAGGCCGGCGTTTCGGTGGGACGAGATGGCGGACGGAACGGCAATCCGCAGTCGCCGTATCTACCCCGCAAGCTCCGACAGAGCCACCTCGTTTCAGCGCAAGCTCAAACGGGCGGATCAAGCTGACAATCAGCTCGTCCAAAGAACCTCCAGCTGGCAGCCTTGAATCAAAATCGGTTTCCGCTGCCAGTCTTTATCCACGAGCGCTAGTAGTACTGGCGGGCAAGATCGGCGCAGATGTTCTCCGAGGGAAGCCATACATGGGGGAACGCGGCCATGATACCATTTCTCAGCCACTGCTGCGCCGGATGTCCGTCGTTGCGACGATGCCAGGACAACACGAACGGGATCGGGTTCAGGGGCAGAGGGAAGTCGAACATTGCGAGGCGTTCGGCAAAACCTGAATGGGCCACGACGCTTTCTATCACGGTCGCAACCATATCCGACGATGCTATCAATGCCGGCGCCGCATGCATATGGGGAATGGTCAGAGCGGATCGCCTCTTAAAATTCTTCGAAGCCAGTGCGGCATCGGCAACATCCAGGCCCTCATTGTCGGGCGCGACCAGGATATGTGTCAGAGACAGGAATGTCTCGGCATCGAACCGGCGGTCCAGTATCGGGTGATCCTTCCGCAAGATACAGACGAACCGCTCCTGGAAAAGACGTGCGGTCAGGATCCTGCTTGTAGGTGTTGGTGGAATTCCGACCGTCAGATCGACGCCGCCGCTGTCGAGCATGGCAATTGCGTCATCGCGACTGCCGTAGTCTCTGACCTTGATATCAATGCCTGGGGCTTTTTCGTCAAGCAGTGACAGGAGGCGCGGCAATATGACTGAACCTGCATGCGCCGAAACGGCAATGGAAAAAGACATGGTTGATTTGCCGGGATCAAAACCTTGCGTGAATTGCAAGGTCCGCTGAATATCCCGCAGAGCAAGCGAAATAGGTTCGGCGAGTTCTACGGCTCGCGGTGTGGGTTGAAGGCCGCTCGGTCCGCGAACGAATAATTCGTCACGCAGTAGAAACCGCAACCTCGACAAAGCCGCGCTCATAGCCGGCTGGGTCCGGCCAATACGGCTTCCGGCTCGTGTCACATTGCGCTCGGAATTGAGGGCATCAAAGGCAACAAGAAGATTGAGATCGATACCGTGTAAATTCATGGAATGGATCATTATGCCCATCCTTCATCAATCTCAAGCATCTTTTCCGTGTCACCGCGAGTGTCCATTTCCGTCGTTCAGCAACCAGCCCGGATATTCGACTGGCAGACGACTGACCGCATCGAGCTTCGCCATGTCGCTATCGTCCAGCTCAATCGATGCGGACCGAATGTTTTCCTGCAATTGCTCGACGCGCTTTGCACCGACGATGACCGTCGAGACAATGCTTTGCTTCAGCAACCAGGCGATCGCGATCTGCGCCGGGCTAGCGCCGTGTTTCTCCGCGACGGCTTTAAGGATCGCGATCAGGGGCTCTCCCCGGATGCGATCGATGGGTGGAAAATCCAATTGCGTCTGTCGGCCGCCTGCTGCGTTACCACCGGCGGAGTACTTTCCGGTGAGATAGCCGCCGGCAAGTGGACTCCACACCATGAGGCCAACACGTTCCGATGAGAGCAGCGGGCCAATCTCGCGTTCCAGATCGCGCCCGACAAGCGTATAATATGCCTGCAGTGACGTTACGGGCGCGAGGGCTCTGGCGCGTGTTATCCCGATCGCCTTCATGATCTGCCATGCGGCCCAGTTCGACAGGCCGATGTAGCGGACGTCCCCGGCTCGGACGAGTGTGTCGAGCGCTTCCAGCGTCTCCTCGATCGGTGTAGCGGAATCGAATGCGTGGATCTGATATAGGTCGATGTGGTCCAGACCAAGCCGGCCGAGGCTTGCCTTGCATTCGGAGATAATGTGTCCCCGCGAAGCGCCGCGATGGTTTGGTCCGTCACCCATGGCAGACGCGACTTTCGTGGCAATCACGACATCCCTGCGCGACACACCAAGGTTCTTCAGCGAGCGCCCCAGTATTTCTTCACTGCGTCCGTGCGCATATACATTTGCGGTATCGAAGAGGTTGATGCCAGCGTCGAGAGCGGCCTTGACCAGTACATCGGCATCCTCCTGACCCAGTCTTCCCACCTTGCCCCATAATCCGTCCGTTCCGCCGAACGTCATGGCGCCGAAGCACAATTCCGACACGAACAACCCGCTCTCACCGAGCTTGCGCATTTGCATGATGTGGTCCTTTTTCTGATGTTCGCCGATGTGGGGCGCGGTCTCGTTGAGGGCATTTCCGTACGGCTTGCGCTTACGGACGGCTCGACACTCGTTGCGAATGCCGGGCCGTCTGGGACATCTCAACCAATGAGCTGCCGCTCACCCGTTCTTGCCGCAAGCTCGACGGCCGCAATCAGACGGCTATTATGGCGGGCATGGTCGAACCCGGGAGTGGTGTATGTACCGTTCGTCAGATCGCGCCCCAGGGACGCATACACCTCTCCGACATTGATAGCGGCGCCCGCCCAGAAATCGGCCGCGGTCGGGCCGACGCCAGTCGCTACAGGCGTATCGGGCGCAATGAACTCGAGGTTCGAAGAGAGTTTGATGTCTCCGACCTGTACACCTGCCAGATGATTGCCGGTCAGCTTCAGCCAGCCTTTGGAACCACGGATCTCGAAATTAAAACTCGCTTCATCTGCAGGTACGCCAGCCAGAATCTGAACGGACACAGGCGCACCGCTTGCCGTCTTAGCGATCAGATCGAGATGATCCGGAATCTCTCGCTTTGAAGTCTCGCCTTTATCGACGATCTCGATCTCCGGCCAGAGCAACTCCGTGCGCGCATCGACCTCCACAATGTTGCCGAGCACAGCCTCGATGACGTCGAGCACGTGCCCCGCCGTGATCGTCATGAAGCTGGCGCCAGAAGCGGCCTTGTTGAAATAGTCGTACATACTCGGAGATTGCGGACCGTAGCCGAACGTGGTTGCGCCGACACGGGCCGACATCAAGCGACCGAGCTTTCCTGACGCGACCAGTTCCGCCGCACGTCGGACGGCAGGATTATGCCGGCCTTGCAGGCCGATCGCGGTATGCAAAGACCCGACTGCTACGGCCATCTCGTTTGTTTCCGCCAGCGTTGCGCCCAGAGGCGCTTCGCAATAGACGGCCTTACCCGCGTGCAAGGCGGCCATCACGAGATCCTTGTGCGCCGGCACCTTCACGGCGACCGTGATGACGTCAATGGTTTTGTCGCTAATCATCGCGTAGGGATCGGCAAACCAGAGTTCTGCGCCGAATGCTTCGGCCGCCGCCTTGGCGCTTTCCTCGCGTCGGGTCGCCACCGCCGCTAGCGTTAGGTGAGGTTGTGACGCTAGGGCGGGCACGTGCGATGCGCCCGCCCAGCTTGCGTGAGTGTCTGCTCCGATAATACCCACACGAAATTTTTTATCCGCCATCTGCGATGCTCCAAATCACGTTGCTGGACGCGAACCCGCGCCTTGGGTCAGAGGTATCCGACCCTCGGCACTGCGGTGAAATCGATAAATGGTATGCGTAAGCATCCACACCATGGATATCGCCTACCGCGCGGGCAGCCATACCGCTGACAAAAGCAAGACCGCTCCGACTGCCGCTGTTGCGCTCAAGAGCAATCGGTCAGGCGACGACACAGACGGAGGATGCCAGCGTGTTCCTGTTGGCCGCTTGATGCCGGCAGGCGGATCGACCGTGTCTGCACCTGCGCTCGGCGCTGCTTTCTGCCGGTGAATTTCCGCCAGCTTATGGCGCACACGAATTGTAAGGAGCACAGCCAGATAGAGTGCCGTTATGAGAGACAACACCGCTGCCAAGCGCAAGGCGTTCTGATGGGCAAGGACCCAATCTTTGGAATTAGTCACGGTGGTGTCGATATATGTCCCGAACAAAGCATGGCCGGAGAGAGCGCCTATTGAATTGACTGCTCCAAACAGGACGATGAAACTCAAGAGTTCTCGGGTCCCTTTCTGCAGCGCGCTGGTGATGCCGAACACCAGTGCCGGCCCGAGAAAGAACATGGCTGAGAATGAAATCGCCGCCTGGGACAGATAAAGTCGCGGCAGATGATCAAGGCCCGTAGCAGAGCTGTCGACAAATGCCGCGGCAGCGATTGCGGTGACGGCCAGCATCATAGGCATCACCAATTTTTCGACATTCACCGTGACTGCGCTCACGATCACGCCAGAAATCGAACTGGCAAGGATGACAAGAGAAAGAGCTCTGAGGTCTTCGCCGCTGCCTCCCAGCGCCTTCAGGAACCCGGTTGCAACATTTTGTTCCGCAAGGACTATCCGCGCCATGAAAATTGCGAGAGCAAACCGGGCTATATCACCGCTCCCAAGCCAGCGCAGGTTAAGGAGAGGTACGGTTCGACCGTCCTCCAGCATCAGCGCCGTGACGAGCATCGGAAGTGCGAGTGACAGAAACACGAGGATCCATCGGGTCTCGAACCATCCTTCCAGCCGCCCAAGCCCCAACACTGCTGCAATCAGGGCGAGGCTCCCGCCCACAAGCAGGAAGGTGAGGAAATCCAGAGGCTCGAACACTCGCTGTTGCTCGGCGGGTGGCAGTCGGAATGCCCCGACGGCGGCGAAAGATAAAACGGCAAGACCCGCTTCGACCAGAAATATCGACTGCCAATGCGAGCCCGCAGACAGCCATGGCGAGATGACGCTTGCGAGCGGCAACGCGCATTGCGAGATACCAAGTCCAAGTATCGCCCCCCTGACGCGCCAACGGCCCGGAAGGACCTGCGTCACGTAGAAAAGGCACAACGGGGTCAACGCCGCCGCGACAAAGCCGCTTGCAGCCCTGACGGCGAGTGTGAGCCAGTGATCTGCGGTCAACAGATAGGTGAGCGAGAGGAGAGCATAGAGGCCAAGGGCAATCAGCGTGAATACACGCAGGCCATATTGCTGGCGGAACTTGATCAGCAGCAGATTGGCGGAAATATTGGTCATGACATAGGCCGTTGGCAGCCATGCCGCCTGAACGGCGCTCAACTCCAAGCCCGTTCGCAGCTCCGCGATGTTGACTATAACCAGCGCGTTGCCCAGCCCGCCCGTTAGACCCACAAGAATTGCGACGAAGGTATAGGCAATCCGCAGCGACAGGGCATGTTCCGGTGTCGCTGGCGACCCCGCGACCATTGGTCTTTCATGCTCGGGAAAGTCCCATGCCTCCTCACGGAAAAAGCTGCCAACTCGTCGCGTCAGTTTCATCATCGTGCTCTCTTGTTGGATTGACGGCATCAATCCGCCGCAGTCTAACCCAACTCCGGTCGCCTGGGGCGTTGCTGGTTTGGCAACATAAGGTTCGAACTATCGCGACTTGTTGCGAGCCGTCATTCGCTCAAAATCAGTGACATCATTCGAGGCGCCCTTCATTCGTAATAGAGCGGATGGGCGTAATCCTTAACTTCAGGAGGCAAAGATGCTTCACAGGTCCATCAACAGGATTACGACGACACCGCCTCTCGGGCCCGGTTTCGCAGGCGAGCGGCACAAGGCGGCCCTCGTCGTCGCGCCGGGAGATTTTTCCGCAACCGATCCGTTCTTCTTGATGGCGGATGACCATGTGACGGGAGAGGGGCAGTTCGGCGAGGCCCACCCTCATGCCGGCCTGGAAACTGTCACGTTCATGCTTCACGGCACCATGGGGGATGCCGGCGGATGCTTGGCCGAAGGCGACGTGGAATGGATGACTGCCGGAAGCGGCATCGTCCATTCGGAAGATGCACGGGTCTCTGCGGGTATGCGTCTGTTTCAGCTATGGCTAGTTCTTCCCGACCGGAAGCGCAATATGGCGCCGAGGGTGCAGATCCTGAGACGTGACGAAATGCCGGTCCATCGCGGCGACGGCTTCGAAGCGACCGTTTACAGTGGTCGTTCCGCAGGGATCATCGCATCGACGAAGAATGCCGTGCCTGTAACCTTGGTCGAAATTCGGCTTGAGGCAGGCGCCGCGTTTGAGCAGGTTCTGCCGTCATCATATAATGGCTTCTTCGTGGTCATCGCAGGCGAAATCGAGGCAGGCACCGGGGCAACGGCTCTAACTACGGATAAGGTCGGTTGGACCAATCCGCTGGCAACTGACGGTGAAAGCGCCATGAGGCTGAAGGCGGGTGAGAATGGCGCGCGCGTGCTTGTGTATGCAGGCCAACCGCAAAAAATCCATGTCGTGGCACAAGGCCCATTTATCGCAGGCTCCAAAGAGGAGCTTGCCGGCTACTATGCCGCATACCGCCAAGGCAAATTTCCGAATGCCGGCACGATGCGACCTGTCTGATCTGACTGTCCAGCTGCCATGAAACCACAAAGGGTTTCGTTATCAGCAACCCGGCGTTCCGCCATTGCTGTCTTTAGCCGTTCGACAGCACGGATATGTTTGCGAACAGCAGGCCCGCAAACGGGTTGAGAAACAAGCCGCTTCACCACCGCTCGTCCAAAACTCAAGCGGATCGGATCAAGCCTTCCGAACATGGATCGCCGCCGGTCCGTGAGCGGGATCACTCGTCCCAGTATCCGAAATCAGCCCAGGAGGAACAGATGATCCAATCAGCGACCGCAGCCGTACTGGAAGAAAAAAATGGGCCCTTCATTCTTCGTGAAGTAAAACTTGAGGCCCCGCGCCCCGACGAAGTGCTCATTCGCATGGTTGCTACGGGCATTTGCGCAACCGATGCGCATGTCAGGCAACAGCTCATGCCGACGCCGCTCCCCGCTATCCTCGGCCATGAGGGCGCCGGCATCGTCGAACGTGTCGGATCGACCGTATCGCATCTCAAGCCTGGCGATCATGTCGTTCTTTCCTATCACTCCTGTGGCCACTGCAAACCCTGCATGTCTTCCCATGCAGCCTATTGCGATCATGTCTGGGAAACAAATTTCGCCGGCACCAGGCTCGATGGAACGATCGGCGTGGCAGCGCCCGACGGAAACAGGCTCCATGCGCATTTCTTTGGTCAGTCCTCATTCTCCACCTATGCGCTCGCTCATCAGCGCAATGCCGTCAAGGTCCCGGACGATGTTCCGCTCGAACTGCTCGGGCCGCTCGGTTGCGGGTTTCAGACCGGAGCCGGCTCGGTCTTGAAGGCGCTCAAAGTGCCGGTCGGTGCTTCGATCGCGATCTTCGGAGTAGGGGCGGTGGGACTGGCTGCAATCATGGCTGCCAAGGTCGCCGATGCGGCAATCATCATCGCCATCGATGTCAATACCGAACGGCTGAAGCTCGCTAACGAACTCGGCGCGACACATTGCGTCAACCCGCTTGAGCAAACCGATGTAGCTGCGGCGATCAGGGATATCACCTCTCGCGGCGTCGAATACGTTCTCGACACGAGCGGGCGGAAGGAGAACCTCGATGCCGGCATCGGCGCTCTTGCTCCGATGGGGCAGTTCGGTTTCGTCGCCTTCAATGACCATTCGGGCGCGGTCGTCGATGCCTCCCGGCTCACGGTAGGGCAAAGCCTCATCGGGATTATCCAGGGCGATGCAATTTCCGGGCTGATGATTCCGGAACTGATCGGTCTTTATCGAAGCGGCCGTTTCCCGTTCGATAGGCTGCTCGCCTTCTACGACTTCGCCGATATCAATGAGGCATTTGAAGATGTCGCGGCAGGGCGCGCGATCAAGGCCGTCCTGCGCTTTCCCCCTCAAGCCGCTTAATAACCCACTTTCTTTCGATATCGCAAACATCATGGAGGATTGATCACATGTGCGACCGACACCAGAAGCTGATCAGAGCGACCGACGAGCCCAACTTTTTCGGGATCGACCATTACGGCTTTCCGGAGGCCGGGGAACACCCCGCTGATCCGCCGGGATATTATCCCGAGTATTTCTCTTCTGAACGCTTCCAGCGGCTCGGCTACCATGTCGAAGAGCTTCGCGGCGGTTTCTACTGGGTCACCAGCGGCGGCTACGACGCGGCCTTCGTCGTGACCAGCGACGGTGTCGTCGCCATCGACGCACCGCCAACGATCGGCGAAAACATGCTGGCCGCGATCGAGGACGTCACGGACAAACCGGTAACGCATCTGATCTACAGCCACTGGCACACCGATCACATCGGCGCCGCCTCTGTTTTCGGCCCGAATGTCGAGATCATCGCGCACGACATCACCAAGGAGTTGCTGGAGCGGTTCCCCGACCCGAACCGACCGGTGCCAACCGTGACATTCGACAAGGATCATCTGCTTGTCGTCGGCGGGGTGACGCTCGAACTGTCCTACAAAGGCGAGAACCACTGCCCCGGCAACATCTTCATTTATGCGCCGGCGCAAAAGGTACTGACCGTCATCGACATCGTCAGCCCCGGCAGCGCCACCTTCATGCATTGCGACGCATCGCAGAATATTACCGGCTGGTACGAAGCCCAGAAGCAACTGATGGAATACGAGTTCGATTTCCTCGTGGCCGGCCATCACATGAAATACGGGACGCCGGAAACGGTCGCAGCTTCAATCGAGTATTTCCAGGACGTCCTCGACGGAGCACAGGCAGCCGTGGATCGATTCAGCCGGTCGGATGCGCTCGTCAGCATCCTGGAGGGCGCCGGCTGGGACCAGGTGTTTTCCGGGACCGAGAACTGGATCAATTCGATGGCCAATTTTGCCACGAAATATGTCCTGGAAAGGAAGAGCAGCAATGGCCAGCTCTGGTCGGAGCGGCTTGCGGGCGTGACGACCCAGACGAAATATCACGCCTATACCGTGCTGGAGTCGATCCGCCTGGAAAGGCCGCGGCCGAACTACCGCCTGCGCGGCGAAAATCCGCCGCCGTTCCTAACCTGAACCGGGATCGTCCTCCGGCACACCTCGAAATCGAGTGGGCACGGCATTACCCCGTTGTGTCCGGAGGCCGCCCATGAGCGCGGGACGGATCTCGCGCGCCCTTGCAACATCAGAAAGGCAAGTCAATGACGACGTTTTCCGCAAACAACTGGATCGACGGCATCTTTGTCTCGTCTTCCAAACGCGGCCGCTCCATCGATCCGGCGACATATGAGACGATCGGAGATTATCCGGACGATGGCGGAGCGGCTACGCACTCTGCCATCGAAGCCGCGAAACGCGCGTTCCGCGAAACCGCCTGGCGCGACGATGCCGAGCTTCGTGCAAGGGTGCTCGATCAGATGGCATCGGCAATCGAGCGAAATCGCGAACGCCTGATCGAAATCCTCTCGCTTGAGAACGGCAAACTGCTCGGCGAGGCGGCGCTGGAGATCGACGGTGGTCCGAGCAAGCTTCGATACTGGGCTGCCATGGCGCGTACGGAGGCAGGGCGGGCGACATTGCCCAAGCCCGGCAGTCTCTCCGTGATACTGCGCCAGCCGATGGGAGTGGCGGGGATCATCGTCCCTTGGAATTCTCCCGTCATATTGTCGGTTCGTTCATTCGCTCCAGCGCTCGCCGCCGGCTGCACGGTCGTCGTCAAAATGCCTGGTCAAACGGCGCAGGTCGCCAGTGTTCTAACCGAGGTCCTTGCGGAAGCGGCAGACCTGCCGGAAGGCGTCGTGAACATGTTCGTTGAGAGCGGTTCGGACGGCGCTGCGCTTCTGGTTGAAAGTCCCGACGTGCCGACGATCAGCTTCACTGGAAGCACACAGACCGGGCGAACCATCGGAGCCATCGGTGCGAAGAGAATGAAGCGGTTCGGGCTGGAACTCGGCGGCAAGGCTCCGATGATCGTATTCGATGACGCTGATATCGCAGCCATACTGCCTGTTCTTGAAAAGGCTCTCACCATCTTTGCTGGTCAGTTCTGCATGACCGGCTCGCGGCTGCTCGTGCAGAGTTCAATCTATGAACGGGTCCGCCACGGCCTCGCCGAAAGGCTGCGTGCTGTCAAAGTCGGACCGGCATCCGACCCGGCGAGCGATATGGGGCCACTCATCGACAAGGAGAACGTGGCCCGTGTCGACAACGTGGTGAAAAATGCGCTGTCGCAGGGTGCAACTGTGGTCGTTCGAGGAGGTCCAGTGACAGAAGGCCCGTTGGCGAAAGGTGCTTTTTTCCGTCCTTCGATGCTGGAGGTATCCGACAACAGCCTGCCAGTCGTGCAGCAGGAAACATTCGGTCCTGTGATAACCATACAGCGGTTCTCAGATGAGCGGGAAGCCGTCGTGCTGGCAAACGATAACGATTATGGCCTGTCCGCCTCGATCTGGACGCGGGACGTGGATCGCTCGTTGCGGGTCGCACAGGCGCTTGAAGCGGGAAGCGTGTTCGTCAACGACTGGGCCAAGGTGTATAACGGGACGGAGGAGGGTGGCTTCAAGCAATCCGGTCTCGGGAGGCTGAACGGCGTTGCCGCAATCGAGGACTTTATCGAGTACAAGCACATCGCTCTTAAGCCGGGTTTGTTGCGATAAAAGGAGCCAGTTGGTCAGAAGGTGTGCTTCCTTTAAGGCAGCGCATCGATTGCTGGAGCTTCAATTGAAATTCGCATTCGGTCTTCCGGCGTAATCTCCACTTAATGTTACCAATCCAGTTTGGCTGACCGATGCAGACATCTGACAAAATTGGTCGGCATCTCCTCTGATTGTATACAGCAACTTCCGAGAGGATAATGATTTGCAAGACAAGGTCGACGCTTTGATGCAGGCGGAAAGAACGATGATGGATGCGATACATGCAGCCATCATCCAGGCGGCAAAGGAATCGGAGGCTGCATTTCAGCCACTTGGACCACCAACCACCGCCCAAGCCTACTTCGTGGATGCCGCCATGCGTCAGCTGTTTTTGCACCTGTGTGGTGCGAATGCGGACACGGCCAAGGGTGGTGATCCAGACCACGCCTGGGAAATACTCTATTTGGGGCGCGGCACGGCGCGCTATTGGGAAAAAGAACGCGGAATTCGGTCGAGACGCCGAAAGGCAGAGAGCCATGCGGAGCTCGAAATAGAGAGACGCGAGAAATCTGCCCTTGCGCAAAGCGCTCGGGAGTTCGCAACCGACACTGTTATCCGCGCACTGGTCGAACATGCCAGCATTTCCGACCCCGATCTGCGCGATCGTATAGCGGCCTCCGTCAAGCCGCGTGTCAGCGTCACCGATCCACTTTCGCAAGTCGGGCAGGAATTCCGCGATTTGGCTAAGGTTTCGCTCGCCCGCCTTATCGGAAAAGTCACTTGAAAACCTTCTGCAATAGGTTGCAGTTGCCCCCGCTCTCCAATGACCGCATCTGGCCTTGCGGTTTCCATCGCAGGTCGTGTCGTTGAAAGAACGGCGAGAGGATCGCCGCCGGTCGCCTTCCGGGCAAATGACCGTAAAGGCGGACCATCGTGGCCACTATCAGCAGCGAAACGCTCGGATCCATGGCAGCGCCAACCGCTTTCTAAGGCTCAGGCTCGTCGCTCGAGAGGGTGCCTCGTCTTTAGCATCCCGTCGTCATATCGACCTTGAAGGACCGCGAACGCATCAGATTTCACGTTCGAACTTCTCATACAAGAAGTTCACCAGCGCGCGCACGCGAGCAATACCCGCGCGGGCGGGCGGCATCAGTATGTGCAGATCTGCTCCCGCGTGATTATAGCCAGGAACCACCTCCTCGAGGTCGCCGCTGGCGAGCGACTCTTGCACCATGAAGACGGGCAGAACCACGATACCAAGTCCGCCGCGCGCGGCGGCAAGCATCATTTGACCATTGTCTGTGCGAAACTGTGAGTTCACGCGGACTTGTTCCCACCCATCCGGGCCATGAAAACGCCAGCCGAGCGTATCAAAGGAGTAGAGGATCGCGTTATGCGCCGCCAGTTCAGCAGGCTTTGAGGGGCGCCCTCTTGCTTTCAGGTAGGAAGGACTAGCGACGACAGCCCAGCGGACCTTTGCAAGCTTGCGCGTAATTAGCACGGAATCAGTGATACTTCCGATCCTTACCGCCAAGTCATACGCCTCGGCTACAAGATCCGGCTGACGATCTTCAAAGCGTACATCAAAGTGAATCCGCGGATGGAGCAGGGCGAACTCTGCCAGCAGTGGAGCGAGACAGAACTCTCCGAAAGCTACGGGAACGGAAACTCTGACCTGACCGGATGCTTCGGTCGTTGACCTCACGACCATTTCCTGCGCGGACTCTAACTCGGCCAGCCCAGAAGCTGCTCGCACATGATACTCGCGGCCAACATCTGTGAGAGCTGTTCCCTTCTGGGAACGTGTGAGGAGTGTTGCCCCTAGAAAATTTTCTAGACGACTGATGCGGCGACTGACGATCGATTTGGCAATCCCCAAACGGCTGGCCGCACCCGCGATACTACCTGTTTCGACCACCCGAATGAAAGAGATTAGGTCCAAGATCTCAACGGACTCGGGTTCCGCCATCAACAACACACCGCCCCAGTAATTGCAGCCACTGCAACACGAGGCATGAAATATTGTCAAGTTCCCAATTCGCTCCGCGGTCGTACCAATGAACTTCAGCAACACGAAAGGGCCGAGCCGAATTAAAGGACCGAGCGAGTTACAGTATTGGTGAAGATCACTCTCAACCGCCGCGATAGGAGACGAGGTTGAGCCGGCATTATGGGCGACTTTGGGAGGGGAGGGTGCCACCCGCCTCGGAACTCTGCCGCATTAGCCACCCGAACTTTATCCACGCGATAAGGTCGTGCCGAGGTCGTTCGTAATTCCGCAACGACGGGTTTCGCCTTGACGGGCTATTGCGTCGGCGATCCAGGCCTCATGCTTGTTTCCACAGAAAACCAGGAGATTAAATTGGAGCTGCCAAACGAAAAATCCGCCAGCAGCAGTATGGTGGCGCAACTTCTTGCAAAACGTCGGACGCAGTATTCACTTGGCAAAAACATCGTGCTTCCCGACGAGGAGATCGATGCACTTATTCGCGAGGCGGTTCGCCTATCACCCTCGGCGTTCAACTCGCAGAGTTCACGGGTTGTGATCCTGCATCGCGACGAAAATCAAAAACTTTGGGATATTGTGAAGTCGGAGTTAAGTCATATCGTCGAAGGCGAAGCTAAGAAGCATTCCTTTAGAAAGATCGACAGCTTCGCAGCTGGAGCAGGCGCTGTTCTTTTCTTCGAGGATCGGAATGTGATCAGGATCTTACAAGATCAGTGGCCGCTATACGCTGATCATTTCCCAGATTGGTCAGAGCAAGCATCTGGGATGGCTCAATTTTCGGTCTGGATCGCGCTCGCGTGCATCGGAATTGGGGCTAGTCTTCAGCACTATAACCCGCTGGTTGACGCAAAGATCAAAAGGCATTGGAACATACCTGAGACCTGGAGATTACGCGCGCAGATGCCGTTCGGCTCCAACGAGGCGCCTTTTCCCGCAAAGACAGTCATCTCCGATAGTGACCGTTTTCGAAGCTTCTTTCGCTAGAGCTACGGAAGAAAGACGGATGCCTCTAGTGTATCCATTGGGTTAGGTGAATTGAAACGTAGATCCAAGGTTCAAATCCCTTCAAAAATAATGATTTTTCACAATGACCAGCGTACCCGCCGTTCATCTTCATTCTCTGAGATGCATCAGCGCTACTTTGGCCGAATTGACTTTTACGTTCGAGCTTGGACGTTGCATAGCGCAGTTCCATAAAAACAATTATGCAATCTTAGATTGATATATGATATAGATGCACTCCTAGGAGGAGATCCGTATGATCTGTCCCACCTGACCTTTACGGAGTAAAATATGCAACATTGGCTCGACAAGCTGACAGATCTCGCAGCACTTCGCGGCGATGAAACCATCCTGAAGGACGCCCTGAGCCACCTTGCCGAGCAGGCGGGCTTTGGCGGTTACGCGTATTTATACATTCGACCAGGTCACACCGTCGCCGCATCCAATTATCACCCCGAATGGCGGGCTCTTTATTTCAAACGGAAGTTCGAGGCGGTCGACCCCATCGTTAACCGCGCCAAGTCGCTAAAGCAGGCGTTCTCATGGAGCGGCGAATTGGAGCGAAAGCGTCTTTCAAAGAAAGAGCGCGACTTCTTCGATCGCGCTGCCGATTTTGGCATTCGCTCTGGAATTACCATTCCGATCAGGGCGGCGAATGGCTCCACCTCCATGTTCACGCTCGCTTCAGGCATGACGGAAATCCAACTTGAGCGCGAGATCAATCCGGTGGCAGCAGCGGCGGCGGTGGGCCAACTTCATACCCGAATGTCGTTGTTGCCACTGACGCCGACGGAGCAACACCCGGGATGGCTTGACCCCAAAGAGGCTGCCTATCTGAACTGGATCGCCGTCGGCAAGACCATGGACGAAGCCGCCGACCTGGAGGGGGTCAAGTACAATTCCGTGAAAAGCAAAATCGAAGAAACCCGCAAGCGGCTTCAAGTCCATACCATGCCGCATCTTGTGGCGCTGGCTATCCGCGCCGGCCTGATTTAGCCGCCAGGATCAGTTAGTCGACACCTTCGGAATATAACCGAGAAGCTCAACCAGCGTGTTCAACGCGCTCATCTGCGCGTGCATCTCAATCATGGCTTCAATGTATTCCAGGTGCTGTGCGCCACCCGCAGCCTTACCGATCTTATAGTCCTGCGGGAGAGCCTGAAACAGTTGATCCGCCTTCTCCAAGAGCTGCCTGTGAAGCCGGATGGCATTCACTGCTAAAAGCTCCATATCCGGGGCCGGCAGTCCGCGCGTCAGCCCGATCACCGGGCGTAGTTCGCTTGACGCGGACGCGCTAAAATCATTCGAAGTCATCGGCGATCCAACCCTGGAAATTTGTCCGCGGTGCGCCCCCGCAAACGTTAATCCCTGAACCCAAGCCGGGGGTTGGAAACTGTGTGCACAGTCCTGCGACCTTTAGCACCGAGGCACCTGGACATACGTCACAGGCCCCCGGCCAAATGGTCAGAGGATTCCGATGTTGTTTCGGCCAACATCAACCTTTGCACAGAGGTTTCCACACCCCGGGGCAGCGCGTACTGCCCTGCCCCGTCTTATAAAAGCTTAAGACTGTTTCCGCTAGGGCATTGGAAAGACAATCGGTCTGCAGATCTGCAGATCGCTTGTCTCATGGTCTCGCACCTATCCCCGAGAGATCAATCCTGATGCCCGCCTTGTTGGGATCGGACATTACAGTGTCGGTTGCCGCGGCCGGCGGCCCACTAACTTCATCGGGATCGGAGTTATCTTCAGGTTTTTCGGGATCGGTCGTGGCAGTGTGAGTATTTTTCTCCTGCCCCGGATCCTCGGCATGGAAAACACCGACCCCTTCGAAATACCCCGTCTGCCAGGCGATGACCGCATCGTCCATGACCTGTGGCAGGACTTCCTTCGCCATCGGATTCCCATACCATTTCGCTACGATCCGGTAGACCTTGGCAAATAGCGCTGTCCCCATGCGGATATTCTCACATGGCTCGACCATCTCCGGCTTCAACTGCCCGGCCTCGAAGATGCCGACGCCCGCCGGATATTGGGTGATACCCACGCGAACGGCGTTACGGCCGAGATTGTCGCGGATCAGAACCAGAGCCTCTTCCGGCGTCGTCGGCTTCGGCACGAGCACCACCCGGTTACCGGAGCGCACGGTGACCGCCAGCGGATCCTGCGATCCGGCTTGCGCGATGAACTGCTCGACGATCGCAGGCTTCAGGGAAGGATCGGCGCATTGCTGGATAAGGGCGGCATCGAACATCCTGAATACTCCCTATGTGTTGAAGGCCATGACGACGGGTAGATTGAAGAGCCGAGCCCAGGCTGTGACGCCGGCTTTCTGGATGCCAATGATCGAGGTGTTTTCCGTCCACCAGCCATTGCCGACCGCAACAATCAGTTCGGGCGAGTACAGCATCGATTGCAGCACGGGCCAGAGAATAAGCTGCTCGTAGCAGATCAGCGGCGCGACCTTGAAACCGTCAGCCTCGACCACCGGATTGCCGAAGAAGTCGGCCCGCGCGCCGCCGCCCTTCCCGGTCCATCGCAACCAGGGCTGCCACATCGAACCCGGGACCGGCATGCGCTCGCGATAGAGGACCTTTGCCGCATCGGCTGAGATCGCTACCATCACGTTGTCATAGCCCCTCGCGTCGATGACAGCAGCACCTGCGACGACGATGAGGTCCGAGCCACGGAGAGCTTCCTGCCAGACCCGCGCTGTAGCCGGCGTCCAGAACCCGAGCGCACTTTCAGGCAGCACCGCGACACGAACATCGTTGCCTGACTCCGCGGCTTTGCGCACCCTTGTGATCAGGTCACGGTGATACTGAAGCGAGCCATTGCGCCCGAGTTCTGCCCCCTGTTTCAGATCGACGGAGATCCAGCCGGGTGTTAGTTTCAGGGGCGTCCAGTTCGTGGCGGACCAGACGTAAAGTCCTCCAAGGACTGCGACCGCGATTTGCCATCTTCGACCGGTCATGACGACCAACAGGATCGCGGTCGCGCCAACTCCCCACCATCTCCAGCTGGGAAACAAGACGCCAGCGGCTGTCAGGGGATGTGCCCAACCGGTAATGCCGAAAGGCGGCAGTGCCATCAGCATCATGACCGCGAGATAGCGTAGCCCTCTCGCCGCGTCCGTTCCTTCCTTCCCGGGAGTGTTTCCGCAACGAGGTTTCGTCCAGAACACTGCATGCACGATGACGAAGGATGCGGAAGCCATCACCCAAAGTGCCAGACCGGGCCAGAGATTGGCGGCATAGAAGTTCGCCACGCCCTGCGGCAACCCTCGGGAGGCCGCCAGGAAATACCCGGCCGCCACAAGCGCAGCATAGTAGCGTGACGGTGCCATTGCCCAGAGCAACGGAAAGATCATGGCGGCTGGAAGGAGAAGCACCTCGCCGGTCCAGGCGATCCACCCACAGGCAATGGACGCGATGATCAGGAGGATGAATTTCCGGCTATTCAGCGGATGATTTTCACCGCGATCATAGCTCAAAGGTGAAAACCGGCCGCGCCAGGCCGAGAAGACCGGAATCCGGAACCGGGCCAAAATATCGACTATCATACGAGCTCGCAAAAGGTGAGTGAATGAACAGATGATGCGGCGGTACGACACCGCCGGGATCTGGCAGGAGCACTCTGCCCTCGCCGTCCCTCCCCCACACCAACGATGAGGGAACCGGACGACCATCGATGAGCACATGATCGGTGATGTCGACATGCTGTCCGGGAAGTGCCGCGACGGTCTTGATCAGCGGCGCGAACCCGCCGGCGCAAAGCCCGCGGCGCAGATAGCCGCGCCGCCACGCCTCTGCGAATACAGCCGCCGGCGGTGGGCACAGAAACACCAGATCGCCGATGGCGACCGGACGTTGAAGCTTCTCGATACGCCAGAGGCCGAGCGGCTCGCTTGGGGTCAGGTTCAGCCGATAGCCACCTGAGAACGCTGTCGCCGCCAGCGCGGACGTGACGACGGCGACCCTCGCCAGAAACAGAAGAACCCGCCTCCGCCTCATTGCTTCAGCACCGGCGCCTGATGCTGGGATAGACGCTGTTCCTCGGCTTGTCTCAGCGACTGGACGGTGCGCTCGTGAGCCGCAAGTTGCTGAGCCGTGCGCATCAACGGCCAAGCGTGTTTCAGTTGCTCCTTCTGCTCCGGCTTCATACCCTCGGAAAGCTTTTCGTACAGCGTTCCCGAAGGCTCTTGCGCCGCGTTGCTCAGCAGCGTCCGTTCCCCGAACCGCTCGGTCACCGCCCGGTTGAAGCCGTCGATTTCAAGCTTGGTCTCGCGATTGCTCAGCGCATAGGCCATCGCGGCTGGCAGGTCGTTGCGATCGATCGCATCACGCACCCGCTCCAGCACCACGCGCGCCGACGGCGACAGCGCCGGAATGTCGATCGAGACCCGCTGGCGCAGCGCCTGCTCGTCTGCCTGGTGCCTCAATGCGGCGGTCTCGCGCATCCGAAGGTATTGCTCAAGATCCCGCTTCAAGGCCGGAACATTCAGCTCTGCGACGCGGCGCGCCTCTCGCTCCGCCTTGCTGGCAAGAATACCGGACTTGCCCTTGAGCGGGCCGATCGATGCGGCGTTCGTCTCCAGCGTTTCGAGCGTTTGACGGGCAGCGTCCTTGTCGGCGATCACGACATCGAAATTTATAGCCCGGAAGGCTGTTTCGGGATCGGCGAAGACGTAACGAAAACGCGCCGAGACTTCCTCCCATTGCCGTTTCAGGCTGGGATCCTCGCCAAGCTTGTCACCGACCGTATCGGCAACAGAGCCGGAAAATGCCTTGATGCCCGCGACCATGGGTGCCGCCTCCCTCATCGTGTGAGTGTTCGAGGATTGAGTGAAGCCAAGGCGCGCGGCGAAACCGCTAAGGCGCCGGCCGAGATCGGTCAGTTTGACCTTCTGGCGCAATGTCCAGTCGAGCCGGTCGCGTACCAGCGTGCGAGCGACCTGGACGATGTGCAGGCCACGGTTTTCGGCAAAGCGTAGCGCCTCGCGATAGAGCTGACCGCGCTCGTAATCGAGTGTCGTCTCCTTGGCTTGTCTTCGGGATAGAACCTTGGCCAGGCCACCATTGAAGGAGAAGGACCTCGTCCCGTAGTAGAGCTGCAGATCCTCGCGATGGCGGGTCATCGCCACATAGGTCAGGTGACGATCCAGAGATAGCGAGGCAAGTACCTTCACGCGATCAACCGTCGCGCCCTGGCTCTTATGGATCGTCGTGGCATAGCCATGATCGAGATTGTTGTAGAACCGCTGTTCAACGATCACCTGGCGCCGATGATCCCCCTCGCCGACCACGGCCACGATGCGGTTCGGTTGGGCCTCAACGACCTGGCCGATCATGCCATTCTTGACGCCGAGCGATCCCTCATTCTTCAGGAAGACGATCTGGTCGGCGGCATCGAAACGGCGCTCGCCATCGGCCGTCTTGAAGATCTTGCCCTCACCGACAACGCCGCGCTCGACGAGTTTCTCGCGAGCCATGACATTGAGCATCCGGACGTCGCGGCGCAGATGGGCGAGGATCAGCGTCGTCTTTGACTGGTCGTAATCCTGGTTCCAGTCGGCGATCAGCCTCTCGACGGCTTCGGCCTTCAGACGCTCGCCCGTAATCTTGACATTGGCACCATAGGCGCTCAACGCCTTTTCGACATTGCCGCGCGCGAGATCGAGCGAAGCCTTGCGCATCCAATCCTTGCGCTGGCGATAGATGGTTTCGAGTTCGGCATAACCGACGCGATCGACAATGGCGCGAAAGGCAGCGCCCGCCTCAATCGGCTGGAGCTGTTCGGGATCGCCGACCAGCACGATCTTCGCGCCGGCCCGAACCACCGTATCGACGAACCCAGCCATCTGTTTCGAGGCGACCATGCCGGCCTCGTCCATAACGAAGATCGTCTTGTCGTCCAGGACGTCACGGCCGCGGCTCCAGCGCAGCTCCCATGACGCAAGCGTCCGGCTCTGGATCCCCGCTTCCTTCTCCAATCCTTCGGCCGCCTTGCCCGCGAGTGCGCCGCCAACGACACGATATCCAGCGAGTTCCCAGGCTTCACGGGCTGCCTTCATCATCGTTGTCTTGCCGGCGCCCGCGCGCCCGACGACGGCTGCGATGCGGGCAGGCGCTGCAATGCGCTCGATCGCTGCTTTCTGCTCGTCGGACAGCCGCTCGTGCCGCCGGAACGTGGCACCCAGTACATCCTCGGGAACGGCATGCGTCTCCTTTGCCGACAGCCACATGGCTTGCCGTGCCATCGTCGCTTCCAGCCGGATCATCGCTCGCGTCGAATAACGCGCCGGCTGCTTATTGCCCGTCGCAAAATCGATGGAGTCACGCTGCAGCCGCAGCACGTCCGGGTTCAGGATGATCCTGATCATCAGCTGCTTGAACACAGCGGGATCGTCGATGTAGCGATGCACGACCTTGGCGATGTCTCGCTCGTCGAAGACGCTCTTTTCCCGCGTGATAAAGTCGAGCACGATGGCGGGATTCTTGAAGATGCGGCGGGCATTTTCCCAGCGTCGCTGCTCGTTCAACTCAATCCGCTCTAACTCCGGGCGGACACCTTGTTGCTCCGCCTTGCGCTCAATCGCCTTGGCTCCCACGCCGAGATGGATGGTGGGTTCGAGATCGATCCCCTGCTTCTCGTAGGAACGACCATCTACCCTCAGATCGATGCTGCCGAGCGCCAGATGATGGTTCAGCCGTTCGAACCAGCCGTCTCGCAGCACATTGAAGTCATCGGTCGAACCGGCCCAGAGTTCGTAGAGTATTTTGCCGGACTTCGTACGGACCGGCTGGCCGTCGTCGCCAATGATTGCGACCTTCTTCGAGCCGAAGCCGTCGTCCGTCAGCGGCCGCAGCGTGGTCATCAGATGGATATGCGGATTGCCGGGATTGTCGTGATAGACCCAGTCAGCCACCATGCCCTTGGCCAGGATGTGTTTCTCGACAAAATCCCGGACCAGGGCGATGTTCTGCTCCGCCGACAGTTCCAGCGGGAGTGCGATCGTCAGGTCGCGGGCAAGCTGCGCATCCGCACGCTTCTCGAAAGCTTCGACCTTGTTCCAGAAGGCTTCCGACGCTCCGGAGACAGAACGATCAGCGGTCAGGGACCGAACCCATCTCGGGGCGCCGGCGGGAAGGACAAGCTCCTCGTGCAGCAGGCCGTGCTTGCGAGTGTAATCAATGGTGCGGGCCTCGCGCACATATTCCATCTTCGCGCAGTGCCGGTAGGCGGCAGACAGCACGACACTGCGGCCGGAGCCCCGGCTGACGATGCTGGCTGAGAAATGGGCAACAGCCACGGCGAAGGAAACTCCTGGTTCGAGCGTTGTTCGTCGGGAGCGGCCGGGAGGCTACTGGCTCAGCCGGGCATGAAAAGCAACACGTCGCGCCGCGACGTATAATTGCGCCCTTGGAGCCATTCCTTCGGAACGGCCGGGATCATTCACCAAAGCATCGCCATTGGCGATCTGCAGATCTGCAGATGTCTTTTTCCGCGCATCCGGAAGAATCTGGGCGTCGCAAGTGCAACGCCCAGACTTCTAAGGAGCGACCGGAATGAAGAAGCCATCATCGAAGATCAGAGAAGAAATCGCCAGGCTGCAGGACCAGTTGAAGCAGGCCGAGACACGTGAGGCCGAGCGCATCGGACGCATCGCCCTGAAGGCCGGCCTCGGGGAGATCGAGATCGACGAAGCCGAGCTCCAGGCGGCCTTCGAGGAGGTCGCCAAACGGTTTCGCGGAGGCAAAGGTGCTGCGACCGGAAGAAAGAATGCCGGCGAGAGCAGGAGCGGCAGTGACCCGTCCGCGACGCAGCCGGCTGGCGCGGATGCGGGCGGGTCTGGTGAGGCTTGAGCGGATGACGAAATCGACGACGACAGAGGCGCGCAAAAAGGACACGCGCGAAAAGATTGAACTCGGCGGCCTGATCGTCAAGGCAGGACTGCGGTACGAGAAGCGCTCTTTGCTGCTCGGCCTGCTGATCGACGCAAGCAAGCGGATCAGGGGCGACGAGACGGAAAAGGCCCGACTGGCAGCAATCGGCGCGGAGGCCTTTGGTGATGACGGCAAATAGGCTGCTTCTGGCAATTCTGCCCGCGGCAATCATGCTCGTGGCGATGGTCCTCGTGTCAGGATTTGAACATCGGCTGTCGGCACTCGGCACAGCGGCGCAGGCGAAGCTAATGCTGGGCCGCGTCGGGCTCGCCCTGCCCTATATCGTTGCCGCCGCGATCGGCGTCGTCGCGCTGTTCGCGGCCAATGGTTCGGCCAATATCAAAGCTGCCGGTCTTAGCGTGCTGGCTGGGGGCGCTTTGGTCGTCATCACCGCGATTTCACGCGAAACGATCCGCCTCGCCGGTATCGCCAGCGAGGTGCCAGCTGGACAATCGGTTCTCGCCTATGCCGATCCTGCGACCGTGGTCGGCGCGGGCCTCGCCTTCCTGGGTGGCGTCTTCGCGCTTCGCGTCGCCATCAAGGGCAATGCGGCCTTTGCAAGCGGCGGCCCTCGCCGGATTGGCGGCAAACGCGCCGTGCATGGCGAAGCCGACTGGATGAGGATCCAGGAGGCGGCAAAGCTGTTTCCCGAGCCCGGCGGCATCGTTATCGGTGAGCGCTATCGCGTCGATCGCGACAGCGTTGCCGCCATGCCGTTCCGGGCCGATGCCAAACAAAGCTGGGGTGCTGGCGGCAAGTCGCCACTCCTTTGCTTCGACGGTTCCTTCGGCTCGTCGCATGGCATCGTCTTCGCCGGCTCCGGCGGTTTCAAGACGACCTCGGTAACAATCCCGACCGCACTCAAATGGGGTAGCGGTCTCGTTGTGCTGGATCCGTCGAGCGAAGTTGCTCCCATGGTCAGTGAACACAGGCGCCAGGCTGGCCGCAAGGTGATCGTGCTCGATCCGACGGCAGGCGGTGTCGGGTTCAACGCGTTGGACTGGATCGGTCGTCACGGCAATACCAAGGAAGAGGACATCGTCGCCGTCGCCACATGGATCATGACCGACAATGCACGCACGGCGTCCGCCCGCGACGACTTCTTCAGGGCCTCGGCGATGCAGCTCCTTACAGCGCTGATCGCCGACGTCTGCCTGTCCGGCCACACCGACGAAAAAGACCAGACTTTGCGCCGTGTCCGCGCCAACCTTTCCGAACCCGAGCCGCAACTTCGGGCACGTCTGACGAAAATCTACGAGGGGTCGGAGTCCACCTTCGTGAAGGAAAATGTCGCCGTCTTCGTCAACATGACGCCGGAGACGTTTTCCGGTGTCTATGCCAATGCGGTGAAGGAAACCCACTGGCTGTCCTACCCTAACTATGCCGCTCTCGTCTCCGGCGACAGTTTCTCGACGGACGATCTCGCAAACGGCGAGACTGACATTTTCATCGCGCTCGATCTGAAAGTGCTAGAAGCCCATCCGGGCCTCGCGCGCGTCGTCATCGGTTCACTGCTGAACGCGATCTATAATCGCAACGGCGACGTGAAAGGTCGCACCCTTTTCCTGCTCGACGAGGTGGCGCGTCTCGGCTATCTGCGGATCCTTGAGACCGCCCGCGACGCGGGCCGTAAATACGGCATCACGCTGACGATGATCTTCCAGTCGCTCGGACAAATGCGCGAGGCTTATGGCGGGCGTGATGCGACGAGCAAATGGTTCGAATCCGCATCCTGGATTTCTTTTGCGGCGATCAACGACCCCGATACCGCCGACTACATCTCCAAGCGCTGCGGCGACACGACAGTCGAGGTCGACCAGACCAATCGCTCGTCCGGGATGAAGGGATCGTCGAGATCGCGGTCGAAGCAGCTCATCCGTCGACCGTTGATCCTTCCGCATGAGGTTCTGCGCATGCGCGCCGACGAACAGATCGTCTTCACCTCGGGCAACGCGCCGCTTCGATGCGGGCGCGCCATCTGGTTCCGCCGCGAGGACATGAGGGCCTGTGTCGGCGAGAACAGGTTTCACAGGAACTTCTCCGGCACCAGCAGACCGTGATGAGGTCAATCGAGGACGGACGATGAGATATTGGGAAGCATGCGAAGCTCAGGTGACGGCGGCTGAAGCAATCGAAGAATGTCGGAAGCACGGCGTCGGTGCGGTGGTCCGCGACCGCGACGGTGCGCTGGTTGACACAGAAAGTGGAGAGGTCATTGGTCTCCCCGACGACTACGGAAATTTCTTTGGTGGCGATATCCTCTGCTTCCTCGGATATTGATCGATGTCAGCTCCACAGACGGCGTCTGGTCTGGTGTTTGCGGGAAGATCGTCACCCGAATGGGGCGGAGACCTAGGGCTCCGTTCGCCTCGGCGAATAGAGCTGTACGCCGCAGGTGGACCGCCCATCTTTCAGCGGAACTTCACGAAAATGAATCGGTCAGACCCAATCGATTCATATCTCTCGTTGGACGAGCTTTGGCGGCCGAGCGATTATGTCGACATGCTCATTCAGCCCTATCAGCTCTATGTCGAACGCACGGACGAAGCCCGCAACACGGCTCGCTTCTATGCCATGACGATCGAGCCGAATCTGTTCGGCGAGGTATGCCTGACACGCCGCTGGGGCCGGATCGGAGCGCATGGCCAGATGAAGGTCCAGCATTTTGTCCGAGAGCGAGACGCCGTCGCTGCCTTCCTCGATCTTCTCCGACAGAAGCGAAGCCGCGGATATCGTGTCACCCCCTCCGCAGCCCGTCACTGACGGCCGGCGATCTCTTGCGGTCTCTGGCTCAAGTCCACACATCGACGATCATGAACAGGAGCATTTGACGTTTGGCATATTCGCATGATCTCCGGCTTTCCTTCCGGAAAAAGAGAAGGCAACGCAATCTCGCGATCCTCGCGATGATCTCTGGCCTCACAAGCGCCGCTGCCATGGCGATCAGTGCCTCAACGGTCACACTGGCCGCATCGAATGTGGCTTCTATAAAGTTTGGAAAATGCACCGGCGGCCATCGAACCGCCTGCGTTATCGATGGCGATACGCTGTGGATCGGCGGCACGAAAATCCGGATCGCCGACATCGACGCACCCGAAATCAGCGAGCCTAAATGCGCCTCAGAACTTGCTCTGGGCAATCGCGCGACCGAACGGCTGATCGAACTCGTCAACCAGGGTCCGTTCCAATTGCAGGCGTGGCCGGGTCGTGACAATGATCGCTACGGTCGCGCCCTCCGGGTTCTTGTTCGCCATGGCCATAGCCTCGGCGATATTCTTGTCTCCGAAGGATTGGCGCGCACCTGGACAGGTCGTCGTGAACCATGGTGCTAGGGCGGCTCGGCCGGTGAAGGCCGAGCCAGCGGCGCTCATTGGCGCCGTTCCCATTCGGTTTCGATGTTGAGCTCAACGTCCGCGAAGAAGGGAATCTTGATCGCGATCTTCAGACCGAGCTTGCCCTTGCGGAAGAGGTGACTGACGACCTTGCCAAGGGTGCGAAGACGGCGGCCGGTGGCGCTGAGGAATTTCGCGAGCTGGTGCATCATGGATCTCCTGTTGATTGCAGTTCATTGCGGGGATGAAGAGCGGACAGGGAAGGAGGGCTGCACCCGCAGGGCCGAAGCGGAGCGGAGGACCTGATGACGACTGAATTTTGATGCGCGAGGAGCGATAGGCGGGGAAAATTCTGGCGTCATCAGGTTGCAGCCAGACGCCCGGGACGCACCATCCCTGATGTCAATGAAATCGGATCGACAGGAGATCTTCAGGTAACTCGCGACGCACACGACGCGACTTGAGGCCTCCCCCTCAGAATGGTGGCTCCGCATCGACGTGGCCGTCCATCTCGGCAATCGCCAGCGTCAGTTCCGCCTGCGCGAGATCCAACTCGGCTGCGATCTGGCGGCGCTCCCAAGGATCGACAGCGTTCCGCAGTTCGGCACGAAGTTCTTCAATTTGGCGTTCGAGTTCGTAGGTCATCGTCTGATCTCCTATGTGAAAGACGATCAGCGGCGCCGGATAGGGAATGACGATGTCAGGGATCGCTGAAGCGACCGGCAGCGCCGGGGAGTGGGGGAGCCGATTTCGTGTTGGCGGCTCTGCTGCCAGTTCGAAATTGATGATGTGGACGGCCCTCCGAACCCGTCGCGCAAGATGCTAAGATCATTCTGCGCAACTCAGAGAAGGAACCGTGTCATGACTTTCGAGAAGATCACTGTCGTCGGCCTGGATCTGGCCAAGAACGTGTTTCAAGTTCATGCTATCGATGAAGTCGGCAATGTTATTGTCCGGCGGCAGCTTCGCCGAAACCAGCTCCTGCACTTCTTCGAGCAGTTGCCACGCTGTCTTGTCGGCATGGAAGCTTGTTCGACTTCACATTACTGGGCGAGGGAACTCGGTGCCCTGGGCTTCGATGTGAAGCTTATGCCTCCCGTATATGTAAAGCCGTATGTGAAGCGTGGGAAAAACGATGCAGCAGATGCCGAAGCGATTTGCGAGGCAGTCACCCGTCCCACCATGCGCTTCGTACCGGTGAAAACTTGCGAGCGTCAGGCTCTTCTTATGCAGCACAAGACTCGAGATCTTTTCGTGCGGCAGAGAACAGCTATAATCAACGCACTCCGAGGCCACTTGGCCGAATTCGGTATCATCACACCTCAAGGAAAGTTCGGGCTGAAAGGTGCCCTCGAAGCCTTACACGTCGTGAAAGACCATCTTCCTGAACCGTCGTGGCAACCCTTCAAGCACATTCAGATGCAGCTAGAAGAGCTGAGCAATAAAATCGCCGAGCTCGATCGCACCATAATGCAGTGGTGCCGGGGCCAGGCTGCCGCTCGAAGGCTGATGACCATCCCAGGCATCGGCTTTCTCACCGCGGCAGCAATCGCGGCTTCGGTTGGGAATGCCGACGAATTCAAATCAGCGCGACAGTTCGCGGCTTGGCTTGGCTTGACGCCGCGACAAAATAGTAGTGGTGGAAAGGAGAGGCTTGGGCGGATCAGCAAGCAGGGCGATCGGACAATCCGACGCTTGCTGGTAGTCGGCGCCACTGCTGTCATACGACGGGCGCGCATTGATGCCCCCTCATTCCCATGGATCGCGAAGCTCTTGCAGCGCAAACCGGCACGCATGGTGTCGATAGCGATCGCAAACAAGACCGCGCGCGTCGCATGGGCTCTTCTGAGAAGAGAGGAGACCTACCGGCACGCAACCGGTTGAAGGAATCCGGCTCGGCAATAGTCGACCGGAGGAATGAAGGACTGAGTAATGATGGCGAACCGGTTGGACCGGGGATGGAGCAAAGCCTAGGTGCCCCCAGAGCCTTGAGCCCGACAAATTGATTGGCTCTCCATCCGCGGACTTCATCAGGGCCAGTGGCTACATGCCACGATAGAAGGCCGGACACATGACTGAACCTGACCGATCCTAACGATACAAAAGTCTTGCATTCCACGGGCCGTGCACACATGGGGGCACCGCTCATCCTTGACGAAGGCAGTCCCGTCGGCATCATCACCGGATACTGAGCAGGTTTTCCTCCTCTCCGTAGCTACCCAAAAAAGCCGGACCTGGCTCGATGCCGGGTCCGGCTTCCATTAAGCGTTGACGAAGGCTCCGCTAACGGCGGCCAGCAACGCCTAGCGCATGCAAAAACAGGCTTTCCGCATTGACTTTAAGTAACGGCGAATCAAAAGCTTGGTCGCCTGACAGAGGAGAACACTGATGGCCGACGAAACCACGATTGAGACCACTGCGACCACCGAAGCGCCGGCCGCAGCTCCCACTGAAAAGAAAACCCGCACGCCTAGAACACCGAAAGCTGCTGCCAAAGCCAGCTCCGTCGATGCAGTCGCTGCACCTGTCGAAACTCCAGCCAAGAAGACGCGGGCGAAGCGTGGCTCCAAGACCGCTCCGGTGAAGGTCGCAAAATCGGCTCCAGCACCCAAGGCCGCCGCCGCTCGCGCACCTCGCGTTGACGCTGCTGCGTCCGCTCCCGCCGCCACCTCCGGTGACGCCATTGACGATATCGCCGACCTCATCAAGCTTGAGGAAGAGAACAAGCAGCTTCGCAAGGAGCTCTCCGAGAAGCTGCGTGCCGAAAACGCGGATCTGCGCAAGCGCCTTGGCAAGGCCTGAGTCTCGGCTTCTGAGCGGCGCCGCGCATTTACATGCGACGGCGCCGTCGATCTTTCGCCTGATTGAGCCGAGACCAATGCGGTCCTGGTGACAATGAATGACCGCGGCTATTTCCCTGCCGCCATGCTTTGAAGGTAATGTGATGAGAACACCATGGAGATTTGTGGCTGACCTGGTGTCGCGTAAACCGAAGCCAGAGAGCGCTGCAGTCGCAGCGAAAACCATTGCGCTCGAGTACAAGCCGGTTCCTGAACAGGAACTCCCGGATACCGAACGAGTGGCAGTCGATCGCTCCGCTGCAGCTGCCGCCGATGTGCAAACCGAGGTGAGCCTGCACGATCAAGATACTTGGTCGACTGACATTGAAGCAGCGGCGCCCGTTGCAGCGGAGGCTCCTGCGGCCTCGCTTGATGAGGAAGAGCCTGCTGCTCTCCTTACCCCGCAACAGCCTGAGGAGAAGTCGCCTGCTCCCGCACTGACTGAAGTTGCCGAAACACTGGTGAAGCGAGCGCCGGCACGTCGAAAGAAAATTAATCCGATCGTGGAGCCTGTGGTCTCCCCCGCCCAAATCGCCGAGGTTGCTCCTGCCGTCGCCGCCGGCCCAAAATCATTCATAGATGAGATGGCCGACCTCGACGCTGAGGTTGACGCGTTGCGGCGTCAGCTTGCAAAGAAGCTCATCGAGCAGAACGCGCAATTGCGCAAGATGCTCGCAAGGTTTGACGGGCGCTGATTGCGCGCGGCCATTCCGATAAGGAAAAAGGCTCCGCCGGTGGCGGAGCCTCATGTTGCCCATCAGTCCCGGTTCGGCCGGGACCAGATGAGCTGGAGGCCGTCCTCGCCTTCGACCTCGGCGAGCGTTGCGTAGATCGGGGCGGGGAAACTCGGATCGTCGAGCTTGACCGAGAGGTAGTCGCGGCCTTGCTCGGAGGTCTTCTGCCAGGCGGCGCCCAGTTCTACGCTGCCGGCATAGACGCGGAACTGCGGGCCCTTGTCGGAGGGATTCTCGACCCGGGCGATGCGGGCCTTGACGTTGAGGGCGAGAGTGCGAATGGAGCCGGTGAAGCCGTTTTCGGTGGAGGTGAAGGTGCCGATGGTTGCCATTGTCGTATTCCTTTCTGGTATTCGGGCCGCGCCCATCGCGGTCTCGATGGCTGTCGCAAAGACTGGGGACGATCGGACCGCACCTGATAAGGCCGGAACGAAGTGGAGGGCGGCAACTGCCACTTTTGTTAGTCGGAGAGGAATGACGGCGCAGCCGGCAGGGGTAAGAAAAGTGGTTGTGGCCGTTGCGGTAAGACGATCGAGGCGCAGCCGGTCTCCGGTCAGACATGCCTCATCGAGCCCGCATATGGGTTGCCGGAAACTCTGACGGGAAGGGATATGGCAATGGCCCTCCGGTGCGCTTGCCTTGGCTACGACGGCATCCCGCGCCACGCACGCCGGGACCGCTCTCATCGTCTGCTTCATCAGGGGACAAGCGTTCCAGCTAACATTGGCCTGCTTGCTGACTGCGCTCGGTGCGATATCGTTGCCCTCGCGAATCGCAGCCAGGAGGATCAATGCGTCAGCAGACCAAGCCGTCCATCGTCGAACGCAAACCGTCCCGCAAACCCAAGGCCGACACTGCAAAACCGTCGATCTGGGGCAGGCTGGATGCTGACATTGCGCAAGGTCTTAGCGATCAGCGTGATATAGACCACGCGGCCGCCACCGGTGGCGACGACCGTGCTTGAGCGTCAGGCCGCAGCCTTCGTATCCGTTTCCGGCTGCAGCGAATGCAGAAAGCTCACAGCGCGTTGCGCATGGGCCGCCGCCTGAAAGATCGCCCGCTTGTCGTTGGCCAGCACCGATAGTTATCCGCAGGAGCCCATAATGCGGAGGAACGGCGTCAGATCGGCCGGCGTCCGGGGTTTCTGAGCCGCATTCCTCCGCATTACCTCAGAGCGTGTCGAGCCAAGCGAGAACACTCTTATCGCGTTTCCATGACGGCGGGCTGCTAGCTACTTCGTGAGTGCCGAGCTGCTCTAATGCCTTGCGCTTCGTTTCTAGGTTAGCTCTGGCGTAATGGTTTGTCGTATCGAGGCTTACATGACCGAGCCAGCTACGGATTACCGTAACGTCCACGCCTGCAGATATGAGATGGACGGCGGTTGCGTGCCGGAAGGCGTGGGGGGTCACATGCTTTCCACGCAAGGTTGGTGTCGTTTCGGTCGCCGCCTTTACATAGGCAGCAAGTTTGAACCGAACCCCGGACGCGCTGAGCGGCTGGCCATAGCGATTGACGAATAACCGTTGGTCTAGCGCTCGCGGTTGCCGTTCTAGAAGCTTTCTCAACAGGATAACAGTCTCCGGCCAGAGCGGGCAGATACGTTCTTTTCTACCTTTACCAGTCAGACGCACGCAGCTTGGGCTTTCGAAGCGGATGGCATTGGGGCACAGATCAAGCGCTTCCTGTATTCTCGCACCGCTGTTGTAGAGGAACGAGAGCAAGGCGTGATCGCGCATACCTTCCAGAGTCGAACGATCAGGCTGAGCGAGGATCGCTGAGACTTCCGCTGTGTCCAGATAGGATGGTTCTGATACCGGTCCGCGCTTCCCTGGAATGTTGAGGATTTCGACGCATTGGGCAATCAATGCGGGGTCTTTGGTCGCAACGAAGTTGAAGAAGCTGCGTATCGCAGCAAGCCGGCAGTTGCGCGTGCCTATCGTGCCGCCGCGTTCATGTTCCGCGTGACCGAGGAACGCGATGACCTCCCCAGCCGTAAGATCGGCCAAAGTGATCATTGCCACTTTCTTTTCGGCGCGTTGTGCGGCGAACCGAAGGAAGAGGCGCCAGGCGTCGCGATATGATCGCACTGTGTTGATGGACGCATTGCGCTGCTCGACCAACCATTCGTAGAAGAACGCGTGCAGCAACGATGGGAACTGATTGTTATTGCTCATGCCCCCACCTCCAGTCTCGACTGGAGGCACGGCGCGCCTAGAACGCGGAACCTCTCATTGGCTTGATGCAGAAGGTCCTGCGTGACGGTTATGTAGACCAGGGTTGAGTTGATGTCCCGATGCCCAAGATAGGTCGCGAGGAACGGCAGTCGCTCCTGTGGGTTGATGCCCGCTTTGTACCATTCGAGAATCCGGTTCACGACCATCGAATGCCGCAGGTCGTGCAGGCGAGGTCCTGTTCGCCCTTTCGGCGGCTTCAGCGCGGCACGGCGTATGACGTCAACAAGAAGCCCCGCAACAGCCTCTTTCGAATAACGGTCACCACGCTGTTCGTGCCAGAACAATCCAGAGCGCGGATCGAGAGATCCACCGGCGCGGTGTCGAGCTTCGATATAAAATCGGAGTTCGGCCATCACACTATCAGGAAGTGGCAGAATCCTGGTCTTGTAGAACTTGGTTTGGCGGATCGTGATCGTGCCAACCAGGAAGTCGACGTCACCAATGTCGAGACAAGCCAGTTCGCTTCGCCGTAGCCCCGCGCAATAGCCAAGTAGGAGCATGGTATAGACGCTCAGTGGTCGAAGCGGTGACCGTGGCGAAGGATATGAGCGAGCGATATCGAGCATATGCCGGACGTCGCCCGGGGTGTAAATGTGCGGCTTGCGCCATTGCTTCACTACTTCCTTGGCTGGCCATGGGTCGGGGCGGCGTGGCGGGATTGATGGATCCCTGTGGCGAAGGATTTTTGCTAGCACCCGTTTGAGCTTTTCGCACTCGTTCGGATGATCGCGCGTTGTTTTCGCTCTGGCCCAATGATTGAGCATCACCTCGAGTGGCTGTTCCTGAAGCGCCGGGTTTAACTGCAAAAAGCGGTCAAACCGCGAGAGCCAGACCGCTTGTGTAATGTATTTGTAACCTCGGTTGCGCATCAGCGTGATGTGTCCGGACATCATTTCGCCCAGCACGCTTGCGAATGGCTGGGGCTGGTATAGTTCGGTAAGGGCGTTGTCCGGATCGCGGGAGTCCAGCGCCCGCCACACCGGCATGCATTGTTTGATATGACATGCTCCACGCAGCACGGTCACCGGATTACGTTCGATCGCTCCAGTTTCCACAAGGTGATCGAGGAACCGGTCGATAATTCGGGTACGGTGCAGCCGTGTCGTCGATGCCCTGCCAGGGGCTACACGCAACCAAGCCACCAGCATATCCTTGTCGAGCGTGGTATGTCGCTCGGCGATATCCTGGAAAGTGTTGAGTGCCTGCCTGTAATAAATCGGGCTATTCTGAGTGCGCAGGTTCAGGCCAGCAATGTACCGCGCGATCAGCTTGCGCTCAGGGTCGGGCCAGATCGTCATGACCGCACCTCCCGTCCGGGAACGTCGAGCGCGATGGCCCGGAGATCCTCGGTGGCAAGCTTGAGATAGGGGGCTGTGGATTCGGCAGAACGATGCCCGAGCAGGTCGCCGATAACTTTTTGAGGTACAGCGGCGCGCAGCATTTCCACGGCTCTTGCATGGCGGAAGATATGGGAACCGTTTTTGCCGGATGGCCTCACCCCGGCGGATGTAAGTCGTCGTCGCACTATGTTGGCAAGCACGCCGAGCTTGCGATAGGGTGCACGCGTGCGGACGAAGATTTCTCGGGCATCGGTCACAGGCCGCCCCGCCTGAAGATAGGCGAGTACCGCTTCGCCGACAGGCGCCATCAATGGCAGATATGAGGTGGCCCGGGTCTTGGTGTGCCTGATGCGGATCGATTCTGCCCGCCAGTCGATATCCTTGATCCTAAGGTTACAGATCTCACCGGACCTAAGGCCATAGGTCGCAAGCAATTGCAGGATCGCGTGGTCCCGCAAACCCGCGGGCGTCGTGTCCTGCTCCGAGCTTTGCAGAACCGCGGCTACCTGATCTGGTGTAAGGATCGACGGCACGCCTTCATAGGCATAAAGTAAAGGAGCGATGACGTGGGGCGAGAGGTCTATGGCTACGCGCCGAGTTCGATGGAGATAGCGCAATATCGAGCGAAGACGCTCCGCTACATCCTTTACAGACCTGCGCGTCTGGTGGGGACGGCGCATATCCATGGAAGCATCAATGTCGCTCACGATCAGCGACATCAGACCATCGTGACCATGCCTATTGAGCCGCCAAACTAGGAAGTTCCGGCCCTCCCACATCAACGCGTCGATGCTGGCCGGGGCAAGACCTCGCTCCTCGCGCAGCCAGGTCTCGTATTCGTCGCAGATGGCAAGGCGTAGCGCGTCGACCGCGCACGTCGCTATCGGCGCGGGTGGCCATTGACCCTGTGCGAGCCGCAGCAACGCATGGATTCCGGAGCGAGGGATCGAGTGCCAGTAAGGCCTTGGAGGTCGACCATGGCGTTCTTGGAACAGCGCGATTGCATGGCGCAGATATTCCGTCACTTCCGCTTCGCTTACATTCATGACCGGAATGCTTCGCTGTAGAAGGTGGTCAAGGAAACCACACGCATAGGCACAATAATTCCCGACAACCGTCGGGCTGTAATGCTGGCGGGATAGAACGGTTCTGAGCTCTGTGATCAGGTCGTCATTGCTATTCGACATCGATGGCTCCTCTGCTGCTCAAAATGACTGCAGAAGTTTGCCATCGGAGTGCCGAGACTTCACTTCTCGATTTGATCTGGTCCTTTGTCCTCGGCTTCATCGATGACCGCAGCTAGCCCCCTACGGACATTGAGGTGTTGGAGAGCTAGCGGAAGAGCGCACTGGTATTGTCGCCCGAACTGACCGAAGCTATCGTAAACGGAATTTGGTGACGGAACGGATCGTTCGATGATCATGCATACATTCGGGCTAAAGAACTTTGTGGCCCTTCAATTCTTGATGCATCTCATCATTGGTTCGATGATGCTTGTGGATTACTATTTCGGCCAACACACCACGATCACACCGTACGTACCGTACGTACTGTACGGGCTATTCCTCATGAGCAGCATCCATTCCGGGACGCATCTTCATAAAAACCGCGCCACCTACGCGAACATGATCGACGAAAAATTCTTCAGCCTTAAAGGCAGCATCTATGAGAAGTTTGCTTACACTTTCGTCATCATGTCGACGGTATGGGTTCCAGTTCATTTTCTGTTTTGGCCGACAGAGCGTTTCGATGTTTTCATGGGTTTTGTTGCGTTCTGCGTGTCTTACGCCATGATCATCGACCTGATGGCGATCCGATGGCTGCGATGACCGCTTGTGGCGCTTCTGACAATGATGCTTGTCAGCCCTGAGCGGTTATCCCGCAAACTATTGAAGATCGCGGCATCAGCTTCACCTTCCGTCAACCAGCTGCAGATACGGTAGCTATGGTGGTGGAGGAAATGGCGTGAGAGATTGGTGTCAGAGGTGGGCAGCCGTTCTGGGCATTTCTCTTATGGGGCCCGTACTTCTGGTTCTCTTCGTCGGTTGTCTCATTCAAGGGGAACTGCCTAGCCCAAGAGGAAAGATCATCTATGCGAATGTTGCGCCGTTCCTCTTCTACCCGCTCGTTCTCTTACTGATTTGCGGTTCAGCAGGTTTGACATACCTGAGTATCATGTTCGTTATCGGATACAGTCGGGGTCGATCCAAGCGATAGGACGGTAGCTCGCTGTTGGTGCATAGCCTTCGCGACTCTAGCATTCGGACCGGCACGCTCCGAAATAATGCTGAGGAATGCGGTCAGAAACCCTAGGCACAAGCCCATCTATCGCGTTCCTTCACATTATACAGCCCTGCGGATAACTGAAGTTATGACGAGGTGTGCATAAGGAAAGCCACGACTGCAGATAGGAAGCGTGATCCGCTCGTGGTTCGAGCTCCGGCGCGATGCCAAGGTCGGCGCAGAGGAAGCAACTGCCGAGTTCGGCAATAAGTTCTTCCCGGGCCCGCTCGGTCCGGTCCTTGGCATAATGCGACAGGTCGCGTCCCACGCGATGCTCCGCCGCCGTCCAGTGGGTCGCCTCATGGCTGAGGACAGCCGCGTATCCGGCGGCATCGCGAAACGCGTCGAAAGGCGGCATCTGGATATAGTCCATGACCGGGGAATAGTAGGCTTGGTTGCCGCCGTGCCGAATGACCGCGCCGGTATTGCGGAAGAAGCGATCAGCGCTTTCGATCCCCTCGATCGGATCAAGGACCTCGGCGGGCGGCGCATAATAGCTGTCGGGCAGGCCGTCGATTTGCTCGACGTTGAACACCGAATAGGCCTTCAGAAACGGGATCTCCCGATCGACCTCGTTACCGTTCCCATCCGCTTCGGACTTGGTGAAGCGGCTGGCGAAGACGACGGTTGAACCGGTCTCGCCCTTGCGCACGGCCCCGCCCAGTTCGAGGGACTGCTTGAACGTCATCCACATTGACGAGGTGAAACCACGCGATATCTGTTCCGACCATAGGAGAAGCACGTTCATGCCCGAATAAGGCAGGCCGTTGTGGCGCAGCGGCCGCGAGATGCGGCCATTCGTGTTGGCTACGCTCCACGGTTTCATCCAGGGACGGACGCCCTTTTGTAGATCCTCGACGATCCGATCAGTGATCCGCGCGTAGATATTAGCACGGTCCAATTCTGATTTCTTTGTCATGACTTCTCTTTCTCCATTTCAAGGACCGCGCCCATCGCGGTCCGTCACGGAGGTCCGAAGTCAGGGGTCTATGGCGTGACCAGGCACCGAAGGCCGCAACAGCGTGGAGGACGGCGAAGCCGTTGCATGGGCACCCGGCTCCTGCAGGACCGCCGAACGGGACGGGCCGCGATCGGGCGTCGCCAGTTTTCCTTTTCGACATAAGAAGAGCCGGCGCTGCAGACGCCGGCCCTCGGTCAGAAAGAGAAGGCGGGGTGCGACCCGCCGAATGTGTCATCCGAATGCAGCCATCTGAACTTCGGCCGCCTTGCGGTCGAGCGATGCGCCCGGGTTTTCGACCGGCCGGTCGAAGGGCTTCCAGCTCTCACCGACGACCTGTTCGTAGGCTGCCACCGCGCCCTCGGCTGCCATCCGGAGCGCATGGGACTGGATGCCCATGTCGGCCGCGAATTCCCGCTTGCGCTGGGCGGCGCTGTCATAGCCGACCGGGCCATCGAGATCCTCGTCGCGGGCATCGTTCGATGCCTTGGCGGTTGCGTCGCGTGCTTCGGTAACGGCGCGGGAGTAGAACTGACCGGCGCCGTGGGCCGAGCCGACGAAGGCCCCGACGATGCGCTGCAGATGGATCTGCATGGCTCTCTCGCCCAAACCTTCGGAGAGGCTGTCGGCGGTCTCGACGATCAGCCGCTCATGCAGGCTGCGGATGCCATCGCTGTCGACGACCGTGGTGCCGAAGCTTTCAGCGATCTTGAGCGCCTGGGCGGCATCGGGGCACGAGAGGCGGACCATTTCGAGGGTCGCGCCTTTGCGGAGCTGCGAGACCCGTGCGTTGGAGCGGTTAGGAGTTGCGGGCTTGGCCATAAACTGTTCCTTCCTTGGCTGCCGAAGCGGTTCCGGCCTGTGCCGGTCTGCCCTTCGATGCGGGCACTTAAGAACCGGCAATGGACGGGCGGCTTCAAAGGTCCGAGCCGGCTGAACAAGCAGGGCAGGTTTGCGGGCCAGCAGGTTTCGACCTGCTTGGGACCGCGAGCCTGCTCTCGCGCAGAGAGGTTCGATCGGCCGCTCCGCGGCGCGACAGCGGCCTTGAAACGACCGGCCGCCGGTTTAGACCGCAGCGAAGAAGAAGGGCAGTCAGGCACGGGCACGAGTTCTGCCTCGAGGGGCAAGGAACAGTTTATGGCCAAGCTCGCCATCCCGCCGACATCGAAGTCAGGCAAGTCCGCATCGGCGCCTTCGTTTTGGCCCCGCCCCTTATGTCGCCCGACGATGCACAGGCACATCGTCCCGACGTTGGAGTGCACCGATGATCTGCTCTTGCACCGCCAGCCTGCATGCAATCATGTCGAGCTCGACCCAGCGCTCGAAGGTGAGACGGTCAATGAGTTCCCGATAGTAAGTACGAGTGCCGGATCTTCGACTCGTCCGGCTCTGGACGTTCACTGTCGTCGCCTGCCTTCCCGCGCGCGCCATAATCTGCCGGGTCAGACATTCCAGATGCCGCTGGGTTTCTCGCGGGGCGCGGATCGTTTTAGCCCGCTGTTTCGGAGCGCGGATGTCGATCATGTCACGTCCCCGGGCGTCGGCAGTCGATGAAGAAGGATGGCAATCATTTTCAGCATTGTGCGCGAGATTGACGACGAAGCCGTCCGCACTGGTGTTGAACGCCACCCCCGAACATCGGGGGTGGGTGCTGCCATGTTCGACTGGCAGGCGGCGGTCATGCTGCCGCTCGCTGATCGAAGTCATCGTCCTGCTCTCCGTCGTCAGACAAATCCGAATCCTGTAGATCGTCCTGATCCGCCGCCTCATCAATCTGCCCTTCCGGATCCTCAGCGGGGCCGTCACCATGATCGCCTTCGTCATCATGCGGGGCCGTGCCGATGGTATCGGTGGGAGAGCTTGCCCGGAGCCAGTCGAGCAACTCGTCAGCAGGTGGGGTGAAGCGGGCCGATGCATGGACGAAGCGCTCGTTCTGGAAATGCTCGACCAGCGCTGCGCGGGTCTCGCGAACCTTCTGACGCGGCTGGACAGACGCTTCAGTGCAAGTCGCCTCCAACGCCTGGCGAGAAAGGCACAGGAGGAACTCCACCGAACCCATGTTCGGCAGGTATTCGTCGGCGCCGATCGCCTCACCGGCGATGCGCGAAACCATGCCGCTGTTCGACATGCCGCGGCGGCACGAGAGAACATCCATCAGCACCGAGCGAACGGCGACCCGAAGCGTGTCCTGATCAAAGGCGAGCTCGCCATGCTCGTCGAATAGGGTAACGGCATGGCGCGAAAAGCGCTTGCCGCCGTAGAACGTCCCTCCTGCACCGGAATCGACACGGACGTTCTGCCCAGCAAAAGCTAGCACCATCAGCGCCATCAGCATGTCGTCTTCGATCGGCGCGCGATCTAGAGCCTCGTGCAGGGCGTCGGTGCGAAAATCGCCGATCATGTCATGGCCCTTCTGGGTCACGTCAGGCCGAGCCTTCTGCGTCGTGAATGCACCGGCATCATCGCTTCCTTCCGCAGTTCCCTCAGCGCTGCTTCCCTTCAGCTTGGCCGTTTCGGGCAGCCGGTAATGCACCGTCTGCACCTTGCCATCGCGGTCAAGGTAAAGCGCGGTGTGATCGGACTTGGACGGCTTGCCATAGACTTGCGCCGCCTTCTTCGGCAGTTCCGGCTGACCCCAGCTGTTGACCTCGACGATGGCGCCGCGCTTCGGCAAGTTGCTCGTCATCCATTCATGCTGGGCGCCGAGGAAGCCCTCGACATTCGTCGTGTAGCGACCGTCCTGGTCGGCCGGTGCGAAGCGGTCCTCGACCCACTCGATACCATAGGCCTGGGCGAGATCGTCGCCAAAGCTCGCGTCCCTGGCATACATGCGCTTCTTGGTGAGAGCGTTGGCGATCTGCCACCACGGAGCAGTATCGCCTTTCTTCGGCTTATGCGCCTTCCAGACTTCCTTCTGGTCCACCTGGCCAGCGGCGGCGATGATCCGCAACTGCTGCTCAGACGGCATGTCACCGAGCGCCATCTGTTCGAGCATCGCCGGCAGGACGTTGGCGAGCAGCCGCAGCTTGCGGATCTGACGGACCGGAAGAGCGAGGGCTACGGCAATGGCTTCCTCGGTCCAACCCAGAGCAACGAGACGTTCGATGCCACGCCATTGATCCACGGGGTTGAGCGCCTCGCGGACGCTGTTTTCGACCATCGAGCGCATGGCGCCGTTGTCGTTGGCAGCATCGACGACGAGGATTTCGATTTCTTCCAGTCCGGCGGCGATGGCCAATCGAACCCGGCGATGCCCGGCGTCGATGATATAGCCGTTTCCACCATCCGTTTCCGGGGCGACCACCGGCGGCTGGACGATGCCGACGGCCTTGATTGTCGCCAGCATCAGTGCATCCGCCTGCGGCGACGACTTCGTCTGGCGCATCCGGTCAGGGTTTTCCTTCAGCGCGCGCGGGTCAACCTTCATGATCTGCATGGGATTTATCCTTTCGGGAGGTTCCGGACCGGCGCCTTGCCGGCCCTTCTTGTCTTCATCTTTTCCTGAAGACACCTCCCGGACCGCGGGGCGGCCGGGCTGCCGCAACTGCGGCCGAGCATCCCTGCTGGGAAGGGCAAGCGGGGCTTCCAGCCCTGCGTAGGACAATCAGCCGGGATGGCGCAGGCGGCGGTTGAGCGCTAGCGCCGGCAGGAGGACCGATCTGCGACCCGTTCTTGCCTTCTGCTTTCCTCTTTCTCAAATCCTCATTTCTCAGTTCGGGCCAACCGCTCGACGACCGGAGAATGCTGGCGGCGGTTACTCCGAGGATGGGACTAGGTTCGCCGTCCAAGAAGGGACAAACCATCGGCGAGCATGCGCTTCAAGCTCAGTTTCCTGCTCTCCGGTCTGGCAGAGGCAATTTCGGGCATAGCAATGGCAGCGGGTGATGGATCGGCGGCCTCGGATTGCACGACGGGGAGAGGCTCTTCGGCTAATGCGGCAACAACGACGTGCGTAATCGTCGTTTCATCCGATTTGACCGAAACGGCGACCTGTCCACCGGAACGGAGGCGGTCGACACCAATTTGAGCGGCCTCGTGCTCATCTTGAGCTTCGACCAGCGATGTCTGCGTTACCAGAAAAAATGGCATGTGTTCCCACAGAATGTTTTACCGCAGATCTCATTCGCAAAGGTGGCGCGGTCAAGGTGCAGCACCGTATTTGCAGTCGGATCGGAGACAAAAAAGGCGCTCGACCCGTGAGGGGAGCGCCTTCTTCTGTATCCCGGGACACTGTCAAACGCCGCGGCGATTGCAGCGAGCAGGACATCGTCTCATCGGGAAGTGATGGTCAGATATTATCGGCGAAGAGCAATTTCAAGTCGAGATCAGGGATCGGGGCTGATTGATTGAGCCAGACGCGCGTTCAGCGTTCAAAAGCCGATCGGCAAAGTAGCGCGATGGCGTGGTCCCAAGTGCCTTCCTAAACATGATGATGAAGGCCGTCGTGGATTCATACCCTAGGTCACCTGCTACCTGCTGGACTGTTGCGCCACCCGCCAGTTCCCGCAGCGCGATGACGAGATGAAGCTGACGCCGCCAACGGCCGAAGCTCAATCCCGTCTCCTGGACCATAAGCCTCTTTAACGTTCGCTCACTGAGGGCGACATGCTCCGCCCATTGATCAAGGGTTCGGCGGTCGCTCGGGTTTGCCAAGAGCGCCGCAGCTATCGAGGCGATCTTTGGATGAGCGGATATAGGCAGCTCCAACCTTTCGCGCGGCATCAGCGCGAGCTCATCGAGCATGACCCGCATGAGGCGCTCGACATGAGCGTCGCGAGCATCCCGTTCTGGTAGGTCCGCCAACCTATGGATCATCTCCCGAAGCATCGGCGATACCGAAAGCGTACAGCATTCGTATGGAAGCGTGGCCGCGCCGGGCTCGACGAACAGGTATGTCAGACGGGCATTGGACGTGACCTGATTGCTGTGAGAAACACCGCCAGGGACCCAGAGCCCACAGTCGGGTGGCACGATCCAGACCCCGCTTTCCGCGGTGCATGTCACCGCACCATGGAGCGCCAGGATCAGCTGACCCTGCGGGTGCTGGTGCTGCACCCCCTCGGCTTCATAATCGGCGAAGTCCACTCTGAACGCCATCGCCGGCCCATGCGAGGAGCTGAGATCTATCGCGGTGCTGCAGGACGGCTTCATCAAAGGTTGGCCTGATTTCGAGATCATATGGCATTATCTCGACTTTCGCCCATCAAGCAATCCTTTAAAAATCGGCTCAGCAAACTATAGGAGAAGAGCCATGCGTGTTGCCGTGGTTGGCGCGACCGGCAGGATCGGTGCCAGACTGACCGAGAACCTCTTGGCCAAAGGCCATTCCGTCAAAGCTCTGTCGAGAGGAGGACCTGCCCTCGATGGCCTTGTGGCAAAAGGCGCAGAACCGTTCCTTGGCAGCTTCGACACCGGGGACGGTGACCTCGGCAGGTTCTTCGAAGACGCCGACGCTGCGTTCTTGATGGTCAAAACCCTTTGGGCGGCGGAAGATTTTCACGGGCACTACCCCGCGGTAGCGCTTCGGTTTTTCGACTCGCTTCGGGATTCCCCAGTAAAGTTTGCCGTGAGCCTGACCGCAATGGGATCCGAGCTCAGCGGCGACACCGGCCATTTCCAGGGCTTCCATATCCTGGATCAGATCCTCAACCGGTTACACGACATCAAGCTGGTGCATCTGCAGGGTGGGTGGTTCATGGAGGACCTGTCCAGATGGGCGGACGCGATCGCGCAGCACGACAGGATCGGCTTTACGCTCGCCCCCGACGTCAAAGCGCCCTGGGTTTCTATTGAGGACCTCGCGGATTTCGCCGCGAAGGAATTCGACACGCCGACTCGGCAGCACCGGTTGGTGAAGCAATTGGGCATCGATTGCACGATGCACGAGATCGCCGCGATCATCGGCCGAGCACTCGGCAGAGAAGTGGACTATCGCTTCGTCGATCCGATCAATCGTGAGATCGAAACGACATTCCGGGAGAGGTTTGGGACGCTTGATCGGTGGGTCTATGACAAGAACACCGCGGCGGCTCTGAACGATGGGCGGGTCAAGTTCCGCGATGATCGGCAGGCACTGCCCACGACAATGGAAGACTTTGTGAAACGTACCCTCGTCCCGCTGATCGAGAAGGCACGGACGGAAGGCGTCAAACCGGAGACCTTCCTGACGTGGAGCTCACAAAGATAATGCTGGGTTAGATCTCGACGAAGAACAAAAAAAGGGCCGCCGGCAAAAGCCGCGGCCCATGAAATGTGGAGATCTGTAACCTCCAGAGGGGAACAGCTGCTGCGACGGAACTGGGAGGTGACCGTCATGTGCATCAGCTGGAGGCGTTATGCCCGAATTTTGACCAACTGGAAAACATTTATTGTGCAACGCAGCTATGCAGCTGCCGCGACGGTCTCGTTGTCCAGGTCTGCCGCCAGGTGAGCTTCGATTGCCCGCAGCGTCAGCCTCTTTACCTTCAGGTCGTCTGCGAAGGCGAAAGCGCCCCCGTCTCGGAAACGATAGGAAACCAGACGGCGCTCGACCTCCCCCAGTCGCCGGCCGTCTCGACGCCCATTACCCGCAGTCCATGGATTGTGTCTGCTGGAAGACGCAGACAGTGGATCGGCAGGCCAGTCACCGCTTTCGCAACGCCGCCGACCGGAACAACTGTCGTTTCAGCCGACGTCACGCGGGTGATCGCATGCGCGGCTCCCCATGTATCGGCGACGGCGGCACGTGCGGTCAGGCCCCGTGCTCTCAGCCCGTTGACCAAACCAGAGATCAGCAGATCTTCGCCGCCCTGCAAATGATCGGCGCCTTCCGTGTCCATGACGATCCCGTCCATGCCATCGACGGCTACGACCGGGCTGTACTGGCGGAGCGCCCATAGCGCGAGGCGCTCAAGGGCAGCGGCGTCGGCGCTGGGATCGGCATCGATCATCGTCAGATTGGGGACGATGGCCTGGGCTTTGCTCGCCGGCATGCCGATCTTGAGGCCCAGTTTACGCGCGGCGGTATCGGCCGCCGAGATCCAGCGTTTCGACCCCGATTTCGAAATGACGACAAGCGGCTGGTCAACTGGCACGGTTCCCTCTCCATGCCGACGTATCCGATCTGTTGGCAGAGTGGGGAAGTAAACACAAACGACCCTCGGCATCACAGGCTCCTAGTTCGAACTCAGCACACTCGCCTGCTTTCACGCGCATCAATTCCGCCAGCCATCGGGCCCGGCCGACCCCTGCCACTGGCAGTTCCTCCGACGGAAGCACGCTGACCCTCCAGCGTGTTGTCGAGGCCGTCGGATTGCCGAAGTCCGACGCTTCCGTCTGCCGCCGCCATCGCCGGACGACGAGGCCCATTGTTCCTGTCTTTTCGGCAGCCAGCTGCAGCCGCCGGGATGCCACCATCGGCAATCGAACCAGCTCTCCGACCACGGCTGCCAAACCACCGAAAGAGAGCCCTTCTTCCATGGACGCCAGGACATCCTCCTCCTTGTCACCTTCGCAGAAGATCACTCGGTCGGGATGCAGGCCGGCCTGGGCAATAGCGGGGAAGAAGAGGTCAGGCCTCGTCAGGCACCAGAGCACTTTGCCTTTCGAGCGCGCGGCAATGCCGGCGGCGAACAACGCTGCCGCCGCGCCGTCGACCGTGCCAGAGCCGCCACCGGCAATTTCATGCACGGCACCATAGGCCAGTCCGCCGCCCGGTAGCCGTTCGTCCATTTGGCGAACGCCGAAGGGAAGCACGACGGCTTTTCTTGACGCACTCCCCTCCAGGTGCGCGATCCGGTCTCTAAGTTCCTCGATCATCCGAGGATTGTAGGCGCGCGACATCGTTCACGGACCTCCTCGGTTCGCGTTGCATGGACCTCATGTCCCCGAAAATTGTTGACGTTCCTCTTTTGTTCCGTGTTCTTGAAGGAGTCAAGCCGGTCTTAATGAGCTTATTTAGGCTCCGCTAAACCGCTGAAGGCGAAATGATGAAACGAATCATCAGCCTAGGCTGTGGGAGCCAAGTGACTCCACCGCCTCATTTTATTCGCGTTTTGCACAAGGACCTGAAAGATGCGGCGGCGTGATAGCGGCCGAAACGAAAAAGCCTGCCGCGGGAGGAGGTGCGGCAGGCTTTCCGAAAATATCCGAACAGCAACTGGGAGGAGGAGTGTTGCTGTTCCCGCAAACGCCCTTGGGAGGAGGAGAGGACGTCTGCCAATCGAACCGACGCGGGAGGAGGTGCATCGCTTCGATAGACACATCATACGGGTTCTCCCCGCCTATTAAATAGACTTTACTGCAGCGCAGTTATGCCGAGAGCGCACACCAATTCCGGCTGGGCAAGGTCGATCATTCAGAAGGGATGGCGCTCCTGTCCAACTCCCCTTGCTCAGCTCCATGGAACAAAACGATTATCTCTTGCCTTTTGCTTGTTGAGGTCGCGTGCTGTGTCAACCGGACGTGACAGGGATGACGAACGCGATGATTTTTCCGGTTTCTCATCGCGGCCAACGAAACGGCAGCCGAGCGTCTTACCTGTCCGGCCCGCGCCTCGTCCCCGTCTTCATCCGAGACGGGAGGCGGATTTTTACCGGGGACTGCCATGGCCAGCGACAAGCTCTCGACCTACAAGCAGAAGCGCGATTTTCAAAAGACGCAAGAGCCGAGCGGCGCAGCGAAGCTGAAGGCCTCGAATCGCAGGCGCTTCGTCATCCAGAAGCACGACGCAACCCGGCTACATTATGATCTCCGGCTTGAGCTCGATGGGGTGTTCAAATCCTGGGCAGTGACCAAGGGACCGTCGCTCGATCCGCACGACAAGCGTCTGGCGGTCGAGGTTGAGGACCATCCGCTTGACTACGGCGACTTTGAAGGCACGATTCCGAAAGGCCAATATGGCGGCGGCACGGTGATGCTCTGGGATCGCGGCTATTGGGAGCCGGAAGGCAGCAAGAGCCCCGAGCAGGCTCTGGCTAAGGGCGACTTCAAATTCACCCTCGAAGGCGAGCGACTGCATGGCAGCTTCGTTCTGGTGCGGATGCGTAATGACCGTGACGGCGGCAAACGCACCAACTGGCTGCTGATCAAACACCACGATGATTTCTCCGTCGAGGAAAACGGCGCGGCAGTCCTGGAAGAGAACGCAACCTCTGTTGCCTCCGGCCGGACGATGGAAGCGATCGCTGCCGGCAAGGGCAAGAAGCCAAAACCGTTCATGATCGAAAGTGGCGACGTGCAGGCGGATGCCGTGTGGGACAGCAACCACGGCCTTGCAGCGGAAGAGCGCAAAGCCGAAACCAAAGCCAAGAAGAAAGCGCCGGCCAAAGCTGCCAAAGCAGCGAATGCCGCAATGCCGGACTTCATCGCGCCGCAGCTCTGCGAGACGCGCGAGCGTCCGCCTGCCGCCGATGGCTGGATCCACGAGATCAAGTTCGACGGATACCGCATCCAGATGCGCATCGAAAACGGCGAGGTCACGCTCAAAACCCGCAAGGGCCTCGACTGGACGGCAAAGTACCCGGCAATCGCCGAATCCGGCGCCGCGCTTCCGGACGCTATCATCGACGGCGAGATTTGCGCGCTCGATGAAAACGGCGCGCCGGACTTCGCAGCACTTCAGGCGGCACTGTCAGAAGGCAAGACCGATACACTGGTGTATTTCGCGTTCGACCTCTTGTTCGAGGGCAATGAGGATCTCCGACAACTGCCGCTGACCGAGCGGAAGGATCGGCTGCAGAAACTGCTCGATGACGCTGGCGAGGATCCCCGCTTGCGCTTCGTCGAGCATTTCGACACCGGCGGCGACGCCGTTTTGAAGTCGGCCTGCAAGCTGTCGCTCGAAGGCATCGTCTCCAAACAGGCGGATGCTCCCTATCAATCCGGCCGCACCGAGACCTGGGCCAAATCCAAATGCCGGGCCGGCCATGAAGTCGTCATCGGCGCCTACGCCACGACCAACGGCAAGTTCCGCTCGCTGCTGGTCGGCGTCAACCGCGGCAGCCATTTCGTCTATGTCGGCCGTGTCGGCACGGGCTACGGCGCTGGCAAGGTCGATGTCCTGCTGCCCAAGCTGCGCGCGCTGGAAACAGCCAAGTCACCGTTCACCGGTATCGGGGCGCCGAAGAAGGATCCCAACGTCGTCTGGGTGAAGCCGGATCTGGTGGCGGAGATCGAGTTCGCCGGCTGGACTGCCGACGGGCTCGTCCGCCAGGCGGCCTTCAAGGGACTGCGGGAAGACAAACCAGCAGGGGAAGTCGTCGCCGAGAAGCCGGTCGAACCAGCTGAGGTGAAAACGCCCGATCCGGAGACAGAGGCCATACCCAAACGGCCCGCGAAGCCGCCGCGCAAAGGCGGCAAGGAAGATGTCATGGGTGTGTTGATCTCCAACCCGGACAAGCCGCTTTGGCCGGACGCCAACGATGGCGAACCGGTCACGAAGGTGGAACTGGCTCGTTACTACGAGGCCGTCGGCCCTTGGCTGATCGATCATATCAGGGGCCGGCCGTGCTCGATCATCCGGACGCCTGACGGAATCGGCGGCGAACAGTTCTTCCAGCGCCATGCGATGCCGGGGACATCCAATCTTCTGGAACTGGTGCAGGTCTTCGGCGACAAGAAGCCTTATCTGCAGATCGATCGCATCGAGGGCTTGGCCGCCATCGCCCAGATCGGTGGTGTCGAGCTTCATCCCTGGAATTGCGAGCCGAAACTCCCTGAAGTGCCGGGCCGCCTCGTTTTCGACCTCGATCCGGGTCCGGACGTCCCCTTCTCCACCGTCGTCGAAGCCGCCCGCGAGATGCGCGATCGGCTGGAGGAGCTTGGCCTCGTCAGTTTCTGCAAGACGACGGGCGGCAAAGGGCTGCACGTCGTCACGCCGCTCGCCGCGGCCAAGGGTAAGAAACTGGCCTGGCCGGAGGCCAAGGGCTTTGCGCATGATGTTTGCTTGCAAATGGCTCGTGAAAACCCAGAACTCTATCTGATCAAAATGGCCAAGAACCAGCGCAATGGCCGCATCTTCCTCGACTATCTGCGCAACGATCGCATGGCGACCGCTGTTGCGCCTTTATCTCCGCGTGCCCGTCCCGGCGCCACCGTATCAATGCCGCTGACATGGGCCCAGGTGAAGACGGATCTCGATCCGAAGCGGTTTACGATCCGCACCGTGCCGGCTCTTATTGAGAAGACGAGCGCCTGGCAGGATTATTACGACGGACAGCGCTCGCTGGAGCAGGCAATCAAGCGGCTCGCCAAGTCGATGAAGCAGGCCGCCTGAACGCGCCAGCGATCAAAAACCGTAGCGCCGATCAAGTTCTTCCAGCGCAGCCTGCACCTCATCGATCGAGACTGGAGCTGTTCCCGGTAGCTGACGAAGGGCGGGCTTGGAATCGACGGCGTAAAAGTCCGACGCCCACGCTGCGAGGATCGCGCGCCTGTCATCGACGGAAAGGGTCGGCGCTCTCACCACGTCGATCGGTCGCCGAAGCTGCATGCCCTGAAGCAAGACCGTTGGTCCCATCGCCATCGCATTATTGGTGGCCTGCTGAAGCAAATCGTGCATCATCGGACTACCTCACTGCACATGAGGATCCTTGTCTCGCCACAAGCGCGAGGCGGCGATCACATTGGTTTCCGGCGCCAGCAGATCGTGTTTCTCGGCAAAGGCAGCAAACAGGCCGCGCGCTGTCTCGGCTTCAATTTCACCACGCAGCGCGGCGCTGCATGCCTTGAGCGCGATCGAATGCGCGGTGTCCCGGTTTGAGGCCGGCCACTCGGAAAGATGCCGGTAGGCGTCCATTACGCTACGAACCTCTGCCGGAAAGCCGAGGCCGACTAGAATGGAAACAGGCTGTCTGAACATATCGGGTTTCATCGTTCTCTCCTTCCCACCCGGAATGTTGATGGGCGCCGTCGCGACGGCGCCCTTGTTGAGGGACAGTGTCGATTAAGCCGCCTTCTGCGCTTCGATCTGTGCCGGAGCTGCAGATGCCAAAGCTGGGGCGCTTTCGATGGTAATTTTTCGCGGCTTCAGTGCCTCGGGGATCTCACGCACCAGATCGATCGACAGGAGACCATTTTGCAGATCGGCGCCGTTCACCCGCACATGGTCGGCAAGTTCGAAGCGGTGTTCGAACGGCCTCCCGGCAATGCCGCGATGCAGGTAGCCATCTGAGGAAGCTTCCTGCTTCTTGCCGGTGACTGTCAGAAGGTTGGACTGGAAGGTGATGTCGAGATCGTCCAGGGCGAAGCCTGCCACAGCAATCGAGATCCGGTAGCTGTCATCACCGGTCTTGACGATGTCATAGGGCGGCCAGTCGCTGATCGAGCGAGCGCGCTGGGCGTTTTCTAGAAGATTGAAAACCCGGTCGAATCCGACGCTCGAACGGTAGAGCGGTGCATAGTCGTAAGATGTTGCCATAGCCATATCCTCCTTGAAGCAACATGGGTACGGAAGCGCCGAAAGACGGCGCCTCCAGCAAGGCCAACCCTTTCATCAGCGGCTGGCAGCAATCGATTTGGTTTCTGAGATTTTCGGATTCAAGACTACGGTCAGAAAAAAATTTTGACCTTTTTTGGGGCTGCGGAAGGCACTCAATCGAGCGCGTAAACAGCAGCATTATCCTGGACTTCGCGAAGCCCTTTGTAGGAGGCGTGACGGAGGTTTCCGTCGTCCGTCCAGCCGCGAAACTCGATCTCGGCGATCAGCGTCGGCTGCGCAAAAACATAGTTCTTGCCCTTGAGTGGAACGACCGGCGTTCGAGTTTTCAGCATGTCGAGCGTCTTCTTCAGATAGGTCGCATCCTTTTCCTTGAAGCCCGTGCCGACGGCGCCGACATAGATCCAATCATGGCCGCGCCGGGCAGCCAGCAACAGACTACCGATCCCGCCTCGCGCGGCGGCTGACTGTTCGTAGCCGACGATCATGAAGCTTTCACTCTGAATACATTTGATCTTCAGCCAGTCGCCTGTTCGCCCGGATCGATATGGGCTGTCCCGATGCTTGGCGATAATGCCTTCCAATCCAAGCGAACGAGCGTTTTCTAGGAGCTCGGCGCCGTCACCCTGCACCTCCTCGGAAAGCTGTATCGCGCCAACGGCTCCGTCGAGAAGATCTGTCAGGAGATGCCGGCGGACCGAGAGTTCGGTCTTCGTCAGATCATGTCCGTCGAAATACAGGAGATCGAAAGCAAAGAGAACGGACTCGGTAGAGGTTCGTTTACCGCCGCGTCCGCCGAGCGATCGCTGAAGGGCGCCGAAGTCGGAGCGGCCTTGCGCATTGAGCACGACGGCTTCTCCATCGAGAATCGCGGTTCCAACCCCCAGCTCTTTGGCAGCTGCCGCAATCGCGGGAAAGCGATGTGTCCAGTCATGGCCGCCCCGCGTGATGATCCGCACGCCCTTCGGCTCGATGTGGATCGCCAGACGGTACCCGTCCCACTTTATCTCGTAGGCCCAATCCGGTCCGACCGGCGGCGCCGCCTTCAGCAAGGCCAGACATGGCTCGATCCGATCGGGCATCGGATCGAAGGGAAGATTCGGCTGTGCGGGGTCACGCTTGCGTCGCGGCTGGGATTTCGCGGTGAAGCTATCGTCCCGCAGGAGCGGTTTCGCGGGTCTTTTCATTTGCCGATCCGGGTTTCAGCGGCGACCGACTTCTTCAAGGCATCCATGATGTTGATGACGTTACTCGGGGCGGGCGCCGAGGCCGGTGCTTTCGCCTTGGCCTTTGAAGGCTTCTTCAGCGCCTTCTTCTTGGCCGCGATGATGTCGAGCAGCCGATCCTGGACCGGATCAATGACCATCTTCGGATTCCAGTGCTGGGTCTGCTTTTTGATCAGTTGCTGCACCAGGGGCATCATGTCACTATCCGCCCTCTCATCGCCGATCCCGGCGAAGTAGGTATCCTCGTCACGGACTTCATCCCCGTAGCGCAATGTCCAGAGCACGATACCCTTGCCACGCGGTTCCAGCATGACGGCGCGCTCGCGGCGGGTAATGACCAGTCGCGAGATGCCGACCATGTCCTGGGATTCCATTGCATCGCGAATCACCGAAAAGGCCTCTTGGCCAACCGGATCGTTCGGAGACAAATAATAGGGGGTGTCCAGCCAGATCCATTCGATGCTGTCGCGGGGTGTAAACGTCGAGATATCGATCGTCTTGGTACTGTCGAGCGCGACGTTTTCAAGCTCCTCGTCTTCCAGCATGACATAGTCGTTCTCGCCACGCTGGTAGCCTTTGACCTCGTCTTCGTCTTTCACCTCCTTGCCGGTGACGGAATCCACATAGTGGCTGACGACGCGGTTCTGGGTCTCGCGGTTGAGGGTATGGAAGCGAACCTTCTCGTTTTCGGAGGTCGCCGGCATCATCTGCACCGGTCAGGTCACCAGCGACAGCTTGAGATAGCCTTTCCAGTAGGGACGAAGAGCCATGGTATCCTCCAATCAACCGGCGCGGCGGGTTGGCGCAGTGACTTGTTTCGCCTTGGCCGCGGCGGCAGGCTTTGCTGCCTTTTGTCGGGCAGCACCCTTGTGGGCGTTGGCGGCAGTGGGCTTCGATCCCGCTTTGCCGCCGATACCGGCGCTCTCGCGCAGGGCCTGGAGCAGATCGCTCTGTTTGGAAACCGCCGGCGCCTTCTTCTTTGGAAGCGACCGACCCTCGATCTTGGCCTTCACTAATTCCGCGACGGCGGCCTCATAGCGGTCATCGACGGTGCTGGCATCGAAGCTTCCCTTCTTGGTGCCAATGATATGCTGGGCAAGCTCCAGCATTTCGCCTTCGATCTTGAGGTCGGGCAGTTCCTCGAAGGCCTCCTGAGAGGAGCGAACTTCATAATCGAAGTTGAGCGTCGTGGCGATCAGACCTTTGCCGTGCGGCCTGATCAACACTGTGCGCATGCGGCGGAAAAGGACCGTGCGCGCGATCGCCGCGACCTTGGCCTTCTTCATGCCGTCGCGCAAAAGCACGAAGGCATCGGTGCCCATCTTGTCCGGCGCCAGGTAATACGGCTTGTCGAAATAGACGTCGTCGATTTCGTTGCAGGGGATAAAGGCGTCGATCTTGAGGGTCTTGTCGCTATCAGGAACGGCGGCCGCCACCTCGTCCGGCTCGAGGATGATATACTGGCCGTTTTCGATCTCGTAGCCTTTAACCTGGTCGTCTCGCTCGACGGGATCGCCGGTCTCGCTATCGACGAACTCGCGCTTGACGCGGTTTCCGGTTTTGCGATTGAGCGTATTGAACGCAATGCGTTCCGACGAAGAAGCCGCGGTGTAGAGGGCCACCGGACAGGCAACCTCTCCGAATTTGATGAAGCCTTTCCAATTCGCTCTTGGGGCGACCATGACGCAAAACTCCTGACACAACCAATGCGATTCAAGCGAATCGACATGTAATTGTTCCGAGTCGAAACGAATCATTTTTCAATGACTTAGGCCGATTGGGGCGCTCGTTTTGCGAGTCTGCGCTAGGCTGTTGATTCCGGTGCATCTTTTCGCGATCACGCGCGTTTCCCTGTACAGCACCCTGGAGGAGTCCTGCCATGAGCAAACGCGAACTGATCGATACCGGAACCGACAAGCGCTATGTCCGCCGTGACAAGGAAGGCAAGTTCAAGGAGAGCGTCGACGTCTCGCGATCGCTGTCCGCCGATGCCCGTCGCGACGCGAAGCATGATGCGAAGCCCGGCCAGGGCGACAGGGGCGATCGCAAACACTGACGGCAACGCCGGTGAAGCTCGCCACCTATAACGTCAACGGCATCAACGGTCGCCTCGACGTCCTGCTGCGGTGGCTGGCCGAAGCGCAGCCTGATGTCGTCTGTCTGCAGGAACTCAAGGCGCCGGATGAAAAGTTTCCGCGCCGCGAGATCGAGCGGGCAGGCTATGGCGCCATCTGGCATGGTCAAAAATCCTGGAATGGTGTGGCGATCCTAGCCCGGGACCAGGAGCCGCACGAGACGCGCCGCGGCTTACCGGGCGATCCCGACGATAGCCATAGCCGCTATATCGAGGCGGCCATCGATGGTATGATCGTCGGCTGCCTCTATCTTCCAAATGGCAATCCGGCACCTGGGCCGAAGTTCGACTACAAACTCCGCTGGTTCGGGCGGCTGCATTCCTACGCGGCGGAACTGTTTGAGCTCGATGTGCCGGTCGCCCTTGTCGGAGACTTCAACGTCATGCCGACCGACCTCGACGTCTACAAGCCGGAGCGCTGGCGAGACGATGCCCTGTTTCGGCCGGAAGTACGGGCCGCCTATGCCGAGCTCATTGCCATGGGCTGGACGGACGCCGTCAGGCTGCTGCATCCGGAAGAGCGGATCTATACGTTCTGGAAGTATTTCCGCAACGCCTTCGCCCGCGATGCCGGGCTGCGCATCGACCATTTTCTTCTCAGTCCGTTACTCCGGGAGCGACTGCAGACCTGTGGTGTCGACAAATATGTGCGTGCCTGGGAGCACACCAGCGACCATGCCCCGGTCTGGATTGAACTGGATGATGATTAGTCCGTTATCGCCAAACCCATCGATGACAGAGGAGCAGACAGACAATGGCAGAGGGACAAGACGTTGATGCTGCGGAGTTCGCAGACCAACTTTCGGCGATGACCGACGAAGAACTGTTTGCGCTGATGCAAAAGCTTGAAGACGAAAGCGAAAATATCCCCTCCGAAGACCGTGATAGCAGCGAGGTCTTTGTCAGGATCGCCATGGTTGAGACCGCGATCGAAGAGCGATTTCCCGGACAGCTATTGGCGCCATATAAGGACTGGCAGCAGCGGCGGATAGATATCTGAGGAGCGAAGATCGTGACAAATGGACCCGACAAAGCCGAACGACTGTCAAGCGTCTGGATGATCTTGTCGCCGAAATTATCGACCGGTTTGCGAATGAGGGCCATGGAACGGTCACAGTGATCGAAACGCTTCAAGACGTCATTGCAAAACATCGCTTGGCTTACGACCGTGACCCCGATCCGGCTGAAGACGTTGAGGAACCTGCGAACGATTGGCCCGCCGCGGCGACCCCATCAACAGAGGTGAAAAAGTAACGCTTATGCTGCCCTCCCCCGAGCACCCCGGTCCAGCCGAGACGGCGAAGACCCTCACCCGGAGCCAACGGGACGCGTTACGAGCGATCGCGTTTTTCCGGCGCCAGCGCAAGGCGGGGAAAGGGTGGCTGGTTGGCGACAGGCGGCTGTCCGAAAAGCTGGTCGAGCGCCTTGAAATGATGGAGCTGGTGGAAGAGAGCTTCATCGGCGGTCAGCCGACACTTCAGTTGACCATCGTCGGGCGCGCCATCGAGGCAAAACTGCAATAGTCGTGGCACGAGTCCTGTAGTTTTTTCAACAGTATCGGCTACAAGCAGACACTCAACGAAATCGGGATCGTAACCCACGTTTAGAAGGTTATAGATGTGTCCTACCAATGCAGTAAGTGCGACGCAGAGTTGGAAGAGGGTTTTTTGCTTGAAAAGGGGGACGGACCCCTTGTCATCAGAGACATGGATTGCAGGCAAGCCCGTGAAAGGCATCTTTTCTGGTTTGAGCCTCAAGGGCAAAGTAGTTTATGACGTGGTGACTTTTCGTTGCACCGCATGCGGTTACCTCCACTCTTATGCATTGAGCAAGCAATAGGCGGACAAGGGCATTCCCGGAATTGCGTAACATTCGATGATTCTGCGGTCCGGTCGTCATTCTGCAGATTTCCCATTGGACAATAGCGACAACACACGGTGGGCCGCGGCATCCTCCTACCATGCTAACTCCATGACCGTTCGCAACACTTCGCGGTCGGCCAGCTTTCGCAGCGCGCCTGAATGACCGAGCGCGCCAGCCCACTCGGCGATCAGTTCATACTTACCAACCGCAAGGCCACTTCGGGGTACGCTCATCTGTATTCACCTTCATTCTGTTCGATGAGCTCGTTTTAGAGGGCTTGCGCATACCGTCTGTTAGACCGTGAGAGGTCGCTTTACAAATCCGATGAAAGTCGCCTGTGCCTACCCGGCCTGGGACTGAAATCCGTCCTCCCGCCAAGGTACGAAGCTTCGTCGAAGCGCTATTGGACGAATTCGGGAAGGCTTATGCCGGCTAGACAAGGCAGGAGTTCTGGCAACAGGTGAGTTCCGCAGATAGCGAGCGACAAAACAACTCTTTACCGGGGCAGAGGGTCGATATGGTTCGAAACCTAAATCTGGCTGGAATTGTTTGCGAACACTCCGACTTCCGGCGAGTGAACAGCAACGGGATCGAAGATAGACGATGGCCGACTTCTTTGAAGGTTTCACTGAACAGTATGTAACCACATCGCATGGCGAGATTCGTGTGCGGCATGGCGGGTCTGGCTTCCCAATCCTCCTTCTTCACGGGCACCCGAGAACGCATACGACCTGGTTCAGGGTGGCTCCCCAACTTGCGCGTCATTTCTCCGTTGTTTGTGCAGACATGCCCGGATTCGGGCGGAGCTATCAGCCGAAAACACTCGCGGATAGTTCGGGAAAAGCGAAGGCCGCGGCATTACATGAGTGTATGGCAATTCTCGGTCACTGCAGATTCGGGATCGCGGGCCACGATCGTGGATCGTATCGCGCATTTCGGCTGGCAATGGACTTTCCTGAAAGTGTGTCAGGCCTTGTCGTCATGGACGGCATTCCGATTTACGAGGTCTTGAGCCGCGCAGAGTGGCGCTTTGCAAAGAGCTGGTGGCATTGGTTCTTTTTTGCGCAAAGTGAAAAGGCTGAAGCTGCAATCCGCAGCAATCCCGAACTTTGGTATCCCGCGGAAGCAGCCATTGGGTCAGGAAATAATCGGGATTACCTCACCGCCACCCGAGACCCTGAGGTGGTGCGTGGCATGCTTGCTGATTATCGCGCAGGACTTGAGTTTGATTACGACGATGACAAACGCGACAAGGAGGCTGAGCGACACCTCCAATGCCCCCTGGGAGTTCTCTGGTCACGGCAGGACGATATGGAAAGGCTGTACGGAGACCCAGCAGACCCCTGGTCGGACTGGAGCGACCGGATCGTGCTGCGGCATGGTATCGAAAGTGGACATCACATGGCAGAAGAGTCCCCTGATGAGGTTGCTAACCAGATTGAGGCATTCTTCGCACAAATACGATGAGCGTTCGCTGAGAAAAAGACCCGACCAACTCGGGCGGTGGCTTGGCCGCATCAGCAGGCCTATCCCCTCCGATGGCATGCACGGCAGGCTTCTGGTAGTGTAGGACATCCCAGTATCGTGAGGGGCAGCCATGTCTTTGCTTGCGTTGCATCATGTATCGATCATCACCGCCGACCTTGGTAAATCATTGCCGTTTTATCGCGACGCGTTCGGCCTCACCGAGATCGCGCGGCCGAGTTTTTCCGTTAGCGGTGCCTGGCTGGCGTGTGGCGACCTACAAGTGCATCTTGTCGAATATCCGGAAGGCACGTTCCGACAGAACCCTGCTGTCGATCGTAACGACTGGCATTTCGCTTTCCGCACGGAGAATTTCGACGACGCCGTCGATCGACTGATGCGACTTGGTTTCCGCGAAGACCTGCCTCACGGCGATCCACATTGTCTGCTGATCTTTCGTACCGGCCTTGCCGGCTTTCCGCAGCTCTACCTCCGTGACCCCGACTTGAATGTCGTCGAGATCAACGGAGCGCCGTAGTTATGAAGGATGCACCAATTCTAGTCTTGGACGAGGCAACCTTGGCGCTCGACAGCGAATCCGAAGCCGCCATCCAGGAGCGGCTTAATGTCGTGATGCAGGGAAAGACGGTGATCGCAATCGCCCATCGTCTGTCGACCATATCGAAAATGGACCGGATCGTGGTCCTCGACCACGGCCGCATTATAGAGGAAGGCAGCCCGGAGGAGTTGATCAAGGGCGACGGACTGTTCGCAAGCCTTTGGCAGCGTCAGACGGGTGGCTTTATTCCAGAAGACATTGCTTGACCGATACCTCCGATTAGAAGGGAGCACCCATGACTGAAATTCCGATCCGATGCTCCGCGGTATCAGTCGTCGTTCTACGGATCGTGCCCGCCGGATGCGAGGTTTTGCTTCTGCGCCGGAATAATACGCTGGTTGGCGAATGGTGCCAGATCGCCGGCGCGATCGAGAAGGGCGAAAAAGCATGGGAAGCGGCGCTACGCGAAGTCAACGAGGAGACAAATCTCACCTGCAAGCGTCTGTATTCCGCAGACATTTGTGAGCGGTTCTACGAGGCCGATCGTGATGCAATCAGCATCTTGCCGGTCTTTGTCGGCTTCGTGGATGCTGTTGCGACCGTCGTTATTAATCACGAGCACAGCGAGTTTCGATGGGTGTCTTTCGAGACCGCCTTGGGAATGGTGCCATTTGCTGGGCAACGTCATGTACTGAGGCATGTGGAGGCGGAATTTGTAAGGCGTGAGCCGGTTCGGCATCTGCTAATCCAAGCAGCTTCTCCAACGGCCTGAACGGCAAGGAGACGTTGCAATGCCTCGATACGTGGCTTTACCCGCAAAGCTTAATGCCACGCTGACGAGTTCAGATGCGTTACCATGGCATGGGATTGATCATCCTCGGGACACTTGACGTGCAACTCAGATGGCATTTTCCCGTGCGAAGACATCGGAATAGGGGTCAGAACAAGACTAGTGCGAAATCGTAAGTTTAGCCGAGGAAGTGATGTTCGAGATCGATTTTCGTTCCCAAACAGGATCCTAAAAGCATTTCACCCTAACACTTCATATTCAGTACAGGCGACAAACTACGGGAAATATAGACGAATGTGATTGGCGTACGATTTCGCACTAATCTTGTTCTGCCCCGGGTAAGCGTGCAACTTTGCGCAAGGCCTCAAGTGCGGTCCATTCCCACTCACTCAATAGACTTCCGACCAGGGACGAAGGTCGGTCTCCTGTGTCCAGGCGGAGCGCTTCTGCTGGTGCACAAGGAAGGCGGTGTCGGCGATATCGTCTGGCAGGAGTAGGCCGTCCTCCCCCCGCTCCCCGCGCAAATTCGGCATTGACCGCAGCAGCCGGTCGCCATTGATCCCGCCATCGATGATCAGGTGCGCCACATGGATGCCTTTCGGGCCGACCTCGCGTGCCAGGCTCTGGGAGAGCGCTCGCTCCCCTGCCTTAGCGGCGGCGAACGCGGCGAACAGTGCTTTGCCACGCAACGAGCCGGTTGCGCCCGTGAACAAGATGGTTCCTTGGCCACGGGGGACCATCCGTCGCGCAGCTTCGCGCCCGGTCAAGAAGGCGCCGAGTGTATGTTCACGCCAAAGTTGCTCAAGATTTGCAACCTCAAGCTCAAGGAACGAATCACGCCGGTTCGTTCCGGCGTTGTGCACAGCCACTTCCAAGGGCGCCCAATCCTCGGCGGCAGATGCGAATTTAATCGCATCTGCCTCGATACTGGCATCGCCGATGATCGAACGAGCCTGTCCACCGCGGCTGCGAATGTCTTCCGCTGCCGTTTCGACCTTGTCAGGAGATCGGCCGGCGAGAAGGACACGATATCCAGCCATGGCAAAGCGTCTCCCATAGGCGGCTCCGAGCCCAGCAACCGCTCCGACACCGACCACTAATGCACTTCTCTGCAGGTCAATCACCTAAGCCTCCATCGATAGAGTTACATGGCTGGAAGGTTGCCAGCCGGCTTAGGCTGTGTCGATAGCGAGGATGTCGATCGCGACAGCGACGCGGCCCAGAATCGGTCGATTGTCCGGCCCAGCGGTGTAGACGCGCCGCTTTGTCGGAAAGACGAGGCCATCGAACGCCTGGTAATCACTTGCGTAGTTGGCGCTGGTCGTCCCCCCCATGATCTCGACACTGTAATCCTGACGACGCAGCAGCCCACTGTTGTCAAAATAGAAAGTTTGCTCGGTGGAATGGCTGGGTACGTTCGCTGGGAACGTCACCTTTAACCGGCGCCAGGTCTCGCCATCCTCGTCCCAAGGCTCGACTTCTTCCGTCTTGAAACCCGGGAGTTCAAAGAGAAAAGGCGTCGTCAAATAGGTCCACATCGCATAGCCAGTGAAGTAGATCAGATGCTGCTGATCCCATGGCGTCGGTATCGTATGCCCCCCGAAGAACGACCTGGGCGACAGGCGCTCTTCGACCACCTCTCCGCTGTCAACGACGATCACAGTGCGGTTCGGCTCCCATACGCATCGTTGACCAGCCTTTAAGAAGGGGCTGAATTCCGTATGCGGTCGACGCGTCGACGCGGAGGCATGAATGTCGGCGTAGACGTCCGGCCACCCCTTCACGTGCCAGATAGCACCACCCACCTGGATATGGGCGTTCAACTCGCTGATCTGCTCCCAACGCTCCCAGCCGCCGTGCGCCGCGATTGCCTGGTCCAATAAATCACTCATTCAATGTCTCCCAACCTAGCCGGCAAGGCCTGCCGAACGGTTTAACTTTGCAACCTATCGACTCATAAACCGTTTTGGTTTAACTTTGCAACTGATATTCAAGCCTTCGGAGATTTTAAGTGAGAGGCAAGCGGACAGACCTGAGAAATGCGAATTGCGGAATTGCGCGGTCGCTGGGCGTAATCGGCGACTGGTGGTCGCTTCTGATCGTGCGCGACGCCTTTCACGGCCTCGAACGGTTCGGCGAGTTTCAGAAGAACCTGGGCCTGGCGAAGAATATCCTGTCGACTCGTCTCAAGAAGCTCACGGAAGACGGTATATTCACGATCGAGCCGGACCCCGCCTCGACCCTCAGCCACCGCTATGTCTTGACGCCAAAAGGCGAACGGCTGGCGACGATTGTTGTAGCTCTGTGGCAGTGGGGGGAGGAAAACTGCTTCGAAGCCGGCGAGTTGAAGTTCGACATGGTGGACAGAGAAAATGGCCACACTCTGGCCCGCTTACAGCTTACCGCACAGGACGGGCGCACTCTTGGGCCGCGTGACTTCCAGGTGAGGAGCATCCATGACTGAGTCGATCTGCCAGCGCGTCGTTCTGGCCGCGCGGCCGCAAGGTCGACCGAAGCTCAGCGATCTTCGCCTCGAGAAGGTGGAGCTTCGTGCGATCCAGGAAGGGGAGATCGGGCGGGGCGGAGCTCCGCGCTAGCCGCAGCGTCAAGTCGAGTGGAGGATGCTCTCAGTCCTGAGCACTCCAATGCGCCGCCTTATCGGTTGAGGCTCGCTGGGGTCAGAACAAGATTAGTGCGAAATCGTACGTTTCGCCGAGAAAGTGATGATCGAGATCGATATTCGTTCCCAAAACTGCGTCCTAAATAGCGTTTCACCCTAAAACTTCATATTTCAGCACAGGCGGCAAAACTACGTAAAATATGCACGAATTCGGTTAGCGTACTATTTCGCACTAATCTTGTTCTGACCCCTATGAGGACGCGTCTGTTAGAGGACGGGTCGTCGTCGGCCGAAGCCAACCGGATCGTCGCGGATGTGGACAACCGCATGGGCGATTGTATCCTGCGGCTCTACCGCTCGGCGCTGAATGTCGGGCGAGAATGGCAGCCAGGCCTCGCCAACATTACCGCACCGACACTGGTGCTTCACGGCTTAAAGGATCGGCCGGTTCCGCCGGAATTGGCGGACGTATTGGCAGGCGACATCCGGGCGCGCGAGGTGGTTCTGCTCGACGCGGGGCACTGGTATCCGCTCCAGCGACCCGATGAGATGGCGATAGCGTTGAACACCTTCTGGATCAAGTAATCGATTAGCCGCCATGGAAGGTATGAGAGTGGATCTCCCGCTCCGATCCTATGTTATCGGCAATCACGGCGCCAACGACAGTGGTATTCCAAGAGTGTCCGGGAACGTCCTAAGGCGTATTGGAAACATCGCAGACGGTCGTATCGGCAAAGAAGTGGAGCCGCTCGACAGCGGCTTCCACCGATAGCTGTTCAGCCTGGGTACATCACCCCCTTCACCTCCAGGAAGTCGTGGAAGGCGAACTCACCCTGCTTGCGACCATTGCCGCTTTTCTTGTATCCGCCCCATGGGTTACGTAGGTCGTAATTGCCTTCGTTGAGATAGATCATGCCTGCCCGGACGCGGTCGGCGATACGCCTTAGCCGATCAAGGTCCGCACCCCAGACGAAGGCTGACAAGCCATAATCGCAGCAATCCACGCCGAGATAAACCACAACTGGACCCTGGCCCGTCTGGCCGGCGTCGCAGGAATGTCGCGGTCGGCCTTCGCCCGCCGGTTCCAGGAAACGATCGGGATCGCTCCCATGGCCTACATTCTTCGATGGCGTATGGCTGTCGCAAAGTCGGCGCTGATCAACGAGCGGCTGACGCTCGACGAAGTGGCGGAGCGGACAGGCTATGGGTCCGCCGGCGCGCTCAGCCACGCATTCTTGCGTGCTGTTGGATGCACGCCAAGTGCGTTCAGGCGGCAAAGGGAGGAGACATTACGGCACCATGATGACCCGACCTAGCGGCTTCGCCCTCTCCGCAAAATCATGGGCGTCCCTGGCTTGGGAGAGAGGAAACGCTTTTTCGATCTTTACCTCGATCTCCCGGTTCTTTAGCGCTAACAACAACTCGTCGACCGTCGAGCGTATCTGCGGCCTTTCGAAAAGCGCGCCCATAAAAACGCCGAGCAAAGTCTGATTTGACTGCATGGCTGGCCATAGATCCACCGAAAGGTTGCCGCCGCCAGCGTTCCCGACAAACACCAGACGGCTCTCGGGCGCCATCATAGCAAGCGAAGCGGATATGGTCGCACCAACAGGGTCGACCACCAGATCGACGCCCCTCCCTTTCGTGATCTCCCGCACAGCCTCGATATGGTCTTGGGAGGACCGATCGATAACGTGATCGGCGCCAAGCAACGATATTTTTTCAAATCGCCCTGCCCCGCTTGAAACGGCGATCACGGTTGCTCCGGCTCGAGCGGCGAGTTGCACTGCTGCAAGGCCAACTCCGCCGGCTGCTCCCTGTACAAGGACAGTCTCGCCGCGACGCAGGCCGCCTCTGGCAAAAAGGCAATGATGGGCTGTGCCAAACGATATTGGCAACGCTGCCGCTGCCGTTGCATCAACGCTTGATGGAAGACGCCACGTCCGGGTCGCGGGTACAGCCCAGAGTTCGGCGTGAGACCCATGCATGTCGAAGGCAGTCACTCTGTCTCCAACTTTGCGGTCCATCACATCTGCACCGACCTCCAAGATTCGTCCCGAGGCTGCATATCCTACGATCCACGATCCGTGGGCGGGTGGCGTGGATCGGCGATTGATGAGGTCACCGCCCTCGATCGAAATCGCGTCCACAGCGATAAGCACATCGCCCGGACCTACCGTCGGATCGGGAACATCTCTATAGACGAGCACATCAGGAGGTCCTGGGTGATCGTAAACGGCCGCCTTCATCTCTCTTCTCCTGCCTCATCGCTCGAACACCGTACTGCTGCCATCCCGGACATCCATCATCAGGCCGAATGGCCTGCTGGCTTCAGCAGTGACTGAGGTGCACGCCAGGCAAATCCGCTTCTGCACTGACCCTTGAGAGGGTAGACGCCCCGGCACATGTTGATAAGCTACCGAATTTCGAATGGGCTTATAGAGGACGTCAATGAATGGACAGGCTGATCCTTCGCGATCTGGCGGTATTGGAGGCCGTTGCGCGCCGGCGCAGCTTCACCGAAGCGGCCTCCGAACTTGGTGTCAAGCAATCCACTCTCAGCTATACGATTGGCCAGCTCGAGAAAAAGCTTGGCGTTCCTCTTCTGGCAAGAACGACCCGGAGCGTGGCAGCGACCGAGTCGGGGCGGCGTCTTTTGGAAATCCTTGGTCCCGCCATGCGCGACCTCAGAGAGGAACTGCAGAGAATGCAGGGCGCGAGGGAGACCGTGGCAGGCATCGTCCGGTTGACAATGATCCCGGCCGCATTCGAAAGTGTTGTCCGGCCGGCGCTACCAGGTTTTTGTGAGCGCTACCCCGGTGTTAAAGTTGAAATTTCAACAAATGAAGGCTTGGACGATGTTGTGGCGGAAGGCTTCGATGGCGGCATCCGCTTTGGAACGCTCATCGATAAAGACATGGCCGCGCTCCCATTGACCAAGTCGACTCCAGTGGTGATCGCAGGGTCTGCATCCTATTTTGAGAAATACCCGATCCCCCTTGCACCAGAAGATCTGGTTGATCATCGGATCGTGTCATACCGCTACAAGAGCTCAGCGCGGCTGCTCGATTGGCCAATGCAGATGGGCCGCCGGAAGTTCGAGTACAAAATCAATGCAACGTTGATTTTCGATGACGGAGCGGCAATTCGATCAGCCGTCGTTGACGGCTTGGGCCTAGGGTTCCTGCTCCGATCTCAAGTTGTTGGCGATCTCGAGGCAGGCAGACTGGTGGAGGTTCTGACGGATTGGACGACCGACCTGCCGGGCTTCAGTCTGTACTACCCGAGCAGACGGAGAACCTCCCCGGCTTTCCGTGCGCTAATCGAGCATTTCAAGGAGGCCAGTAAAGCGAAGAACTCTGCAGTTATGCCTTGAAGGTGACAAGAGGTCCTCGATCGAAAATAAGACAAGAGTCGTCCCAGCCGCGTCACCGATATTGAGCGCACCATTGCCTTGCGGAGGCACCGACGGACACATCGATCTCGTAGTAACACCCGCTTCCCTGCAGGCATGGCCGAAGACGTGTGGTACGCCGTGCACGATGCAAACAGTCAGCTTCGGCTTCCTGCGGGCCCCGATGCTGTAGCACTCGCTGAAGCGTGCTGACGGCCGACCAATCCCGCGTCTCCGAACAGCACGGGACTTTTGTTCCCGTGCAAGTCACGATGGTGAGCCGCATCTCGCCTTCGTCAGCATCCTCCCAGCAATGCTTCGGATACCCGCCTTACGACGAGGACGAGCCGGCGAGCTGCGCGACGGGTAGCGCGACCGATAATGTGAGGCCTGCCGGGTCCCAGGTTCTTGTAATGGTCGCACCGAGGCCACTGAGCGCGGCCTTCTCCAGCCGACTTCCGAAGCCGATGTGCGTAGGGGCGATCTCGACAGCAGGACCGCCGCGCTCGATCCACTGCATGACCAGCATTTCGCCCTCTCGCCGCAGGTGGATCGTCAGCCGGCCCTCCAGCGATGACAGCGCTCCGTACTTGGCAGCGTTGGTCGCAAATTCATGAAGCACCAGCGCCAGCGAGGTTAGCGCCGAACCACGAACCTGGATGTCCTCACCCGTGATGGCTAGCGCATCGGCGTGCCCGGTTTCATAGGGCGACAAGATCGCCCGCAGCAACTCAACCAGGCCGGCTGAGGCTTCGCCGCCGTCGAGATCGTCTTGCATCGTTAACGCGTGCGCACGCGCAAGTGCCCCGACGCGGTCGCGAAGCGTGCTGGCCAATTGCTCTACGGATCCTGCAGACCGCGCGCTCAGCGATATCAGCCCGCCCGTTAGCGTGAAGAGATTCTTGATCCGGTGGTTCATTTCCCGCATCAGAAGGGCTTGTCGTTCCTGCGCTTCGACGCGCTCGCTGATGTCGCGTGCGATCTTGGAGGCGCCCACGATGTTGCCGTGCTCGTCACGGATGGGAGACACCGTTAGCGAGACATGGACCAGCGTACCGTCCTTGCGTCTCCGAAGCGTTTCAAGATGCTCGGTGCGACGGCCTTCGCGAACGCCGCCGATGATCATGTCCTCTTCGTGCAGCCGATCTTCCGGAATGAGCAGCGTGATGTGGCGGCCAATGGCCTCCTCGGCGGCGTAGCCGAACAGGCGTTCGGCACTTGCATTCCAGCTCGTAATCGTCCCATCGAGGGACTTGCTGAGGATGGCATCGTCCGAATGCTCGACGATTGCAGCAAGCTTGGCGCTCGTCTCGTGGGCGATGCGCCGCGCCTCGGACTCCCGACGTGCTTCGCGCAAGAGCGCTGCGTTGTCGATGGCAATCGCCGCGTGCGCAGCGATCGTCTTGACGATCTCCTCAGCATCTTCGCCAAAGCGCCCAGGCTCATCATGAGCGATAAAAAGGCCGCCATGGACGGCGCCCGTACGTGAGATCACCGGTACGGCGAGATAGCTGACAACCGGCAAATGCCCTGCGGGCATTCCAAAATGGGGCTCGCTCCGGCCGTATCGGGGGTCCTTCCGGATATCATCCGAACGCACCACGCCAGTGCCGTCGAACGTCGGAGCGAAAACTGCCGTCTTTCGCGGCATCTCAAAGTTGGCGAACGCCGATCGCGGAACGCCGGACAAGGTGTAGAGGCTATAGATCTCGCCCTTGTCGTCGACCTGATTGTAAAAGAATGCACCGAATTTGCCGCCCGACCACTGGGTCGCGGCGTCAGTTACGATCGCAACCAGCTCGCCAAGATCGAAATCGCCTGCCACCGCCCGCGCGATCCGGCTGAACATGCGAAGACGCTCGATTTCGGTGACTCGCAAGTCGCCCCTATCCGGAGAAGGAACACCGGGCTCAGCATCATCCCGTTCATCAAATGCATCTTCACTGCCGTTCACGCACGCCCACCGAGGTTAAGTCCTTCGCACCTCGCAAGGAGTCAGACACAAAAAGGAAACGTTGTTTCGAGAACAATAGCACGCCATCGATGTTACGGCCACACCCGGCATCCGCCAGACCTGAATACGTTCGCAGTTCAAAGTTCGGCTATTCGTTGGGACACTTCCCACGGTCGGTTACCGGCGACAAGACCGAGGGCCTGTGTCGGGACGCGTGCCGGTTGCGGATGTCCGGATGTTTCACCAAGGCGGTCGGGACCATAATGGCCGCCTGACGGCGGCCTCCCTGACGTTGCACCGAACAGCCGCGGCAACGAGCCTTGTGCGACAGGCTGAAACGGCGCGGGCTCAAGCCACGCTCCCAGAACCCTCTTCGGAAGGAACCGTGTCACCCTGACGGAGTTTTGCTTTTCGACGGAGGCGGAAAATGGATCATGATGAGTACAACTGGATAAGTCGCCGGGCGCATGAGATCTGGCAGAGCGAGGCATGCCCGAACGGGCGGGATCAAGAGCACTGGTCACAGGCGGTCGCCGACTGGCAAGCGAGAGGCGATACCGATCCGCCGCACCTCGGGCTCGACGCGACGGCACCTCCCATCCGCAGGGTACTCGTTGTAGACGATGAGCCACTCATCAGGTTTGCAACGGTGGACGCGCTGGAGGCGGCAGGTTTTGAGGTCGTCGAAGCAGGCAACGCCGACGAGGCTTTTATTCTGTTCGAAGGCACGCAGATTGACGCCGTCTTCACCGATGTGAACATGCCGGGTTCAACTGACGGCCTCGGGCTAATGAACCGTATTCGCTCGCGTTCGCCAGGCACGCGTGTGATCGTAACTTCCGGTCATGTCCGTCTGGGGGCATTCGACCTTGCGAGCGGCGTCTCGTTTATCCCGAAGCCCTACAATCACGACGAGATCATCGACATGCTGAAGGTATCGTTCGATCCGTCCCCCGGTCCGGCTTAGGGGTCGTACCGATGAGGTTTTTCTTTCACCTCCGCGACGTAGACACCTACGAAGAGGACCTTGAGGGGATCGAACTGCCTTCGCTTGCGCAGGCTATCGTCGAAGCGCGACGGTCCGCCCGTGAAATGGTCGCTGAACTTGTCTTGAACGACGACGTCGTGGATGGCCGGGCCTTCGAGATCGCGGGAGGCGACGGGTCTACCCTTGCGACTGTTGCGTTCAAGGACGTTGTTCGCATGGAATGATATCGGCTTCGGACGACCGGAAAAGGAATACGAGCGGATCGTCGCAAGAAATACCTCCGAGCAGCTTCGCGCGACAGGATAATCCGCGCCGTAAACTCTGACAGAATAAGGTGCACCGTCGGAGCGACACCGACGGAATCGCCTCAATTCATTTCCCTCTGAGTATGGCTTTCGCTTGCTGGGGCGGCTGATGCAGCACGATCGGTTCCGCCGGATAGACCTTTAGGAACCGGCAGTGCGCCTGGCCCCAGGCCGCGGCGGCCGGGGACAGCCAGCCCGTCATTTCCACCATGCTTTCGTAGCGTTTCGGCAGGTTCCACATGATGACAGGCTCGTGATGGGCAATGCGATTGCGCAGGCTGCGGATTTGCGCCAGCGGTCCGGAGAAATCCTTTCTTCGCAGCCCCTTTCCGTCCGGCTTACGGCCGATCTTGTGCAGCGTCGTCTGCCACAATGTTTCATAGTCCTTGCCGAACATCGCGGTCCAGAAGCTGAAGGTCAGGGCCGCGACGATCCGGCCGGGGGTCGGTTCTTTTTTGTCTGCCTCAATGTCCTGGATGGCCTTGGCGAGTTGTTCGGGCTGCCATTCGCCGAGCAGCAACCCCGGTTCATGAAACCAGCTTTCATTAACCGCTTCGGTCATGACTACATGGATTCGGTTGCGCAGTGCCACTTCAAGCATCTGCAGCGGCGTATAGAGGCTTTCCGAAATCAGCGTGTTGAGCGTATATAGCTCAATAGCGCGGCTACGGTCGCCGTTCGCCCAATCGAGGTAACGGCCAAACCGCTCTAGGGAAAGCGCCATTTCCAGCGCTTCATAGGAAACTGGCCTCCCTACTTCCCCTTGCATTTTTTCCCCACCCCTTCTATATAGATAATCGTACACCCCGGTACCGTCTCTGCCCTAGGCATGCGGCCGGGGTAATTTTTTGCCCTAATCACTTGACGTGCTTCGGAACTTGCAAAGCCGCCTTGGCTTCCTTCCGCTGCTTCTTTTCAGCCGCGAATTCCGGCTCAAGCGCCTGAATCTTTGTCACCAGGCCGTCGAGGTGGTAGATATTGCTGTTCCAGTCTCCGGCAGCCGTCTTGCGCATTTCGCGCTTGATATAGCCGGCCTTCTCCAGGGCGCGCATATTATTCTGGATGGTTTTCTCCGTGACATCCATGCGTTTCGCCAGTTCCTTTTTGGCAGGAAACGGCTTGCGCGTCGGCTCGTGCCAGTAATCCAGGAGCTGGATGATAATGTTCATCTGCATCGCGTTGATGCCGAGGCGCCGCTGCGCCTGGATCAAGATGGAGGGGATGCCCGCATAGCCGTGACTATAAACAGCCTTGCCCCAGATGCGCTCCGTAGAGGACGGCTTCTTGGCTGCGGGCTTTGGAAAATTGATGACTTCTGCGTCGGAAGGGGTTGCGCTCATGGTTTAAATCTCCTTCGGTTGCAAAGAAGATACGCAGGCGCATACCAGCTTTCAATGAGGCGGGCTGTCGGGGGTATGGAAAACGCAGGGGCCACCCCTATCTGCGTTAATTGTGCTGTCTCCACCACTAAAGCTATATGGTTCGCGCTGCTTTACTGGTCGGATTTCGCCCCTACCTTGGGAAGCCCCGTTCCTGACGGGTGGGATTCCTAATTTCCATACCTAAGCGACATTTTTTCTACCACAAAGCGGTCGTAACATGCCGAAACACCAATCGGAACGGAAAATACGCCCTGTTCCAATCCTAATTCGACCGATTCGAAGCGATGCACTCGCGCCGCTTCACGCTGCAGTGGTTCTCATCTTCTGAAGACGCTCGTGTTCCTCGATGAGATAGGTGATGTAGCTCCGGATCAGATTGCAATACAGCCGCGCCTCATTCTGCTGGATGGCGACCCCGGCCTTGAGATCCATACCGTGACGTACGCCGCCGCCGGTTGGCGAGGACAGATAGCCGTGCAATTTCGTCATCCAGTCAAGGATCTGCTCTTGAGCCGTTCCGCGATTGCCGGATCTCATTTCGCCAATGATCTTGTTGAAATATTTCCCCTGAACCGTTCCATCACTCGTACCGGTGCCCCGGAACACGGTCGCGACCGACTCAAGAAGCCAGAGGATTTCAGAAACCGCCTGGCGGCTTTTCCCTTCTCCGAGGAGCCGGTTCGACTCCTCGAGCGATGCTTCAATCAGCTCCCGCGCCTGCGCGTCGAGGGAAGGTGCGGCGTCGGGCACGGAAATCGGTGGGGCCAGCGGGTTTGTGGCGACCAGATGGGGCGGTTCGATCCGATAGCCCGCGCCGTGTTCCGCAAGTACGCGATTGATCATCGCCACGTCGGGCACGCCCAGGCCGTCATCAGCGCACTCCATGCAGACCGTATAAAACGCCTCGATGAACAGTGGCGCGTTCTCTTCCGCCCGGCGCATTGCGCTATCCATATCGGACCACGCCCAGCTAAGGCTGCTGCTGTTCCCCGAACCGCCGAACGCTTCCTTAAAGCGTTCGACGATCCCCCAGGTATTTCCCTGAAAGCCGATTTTTTCGATGAAATCATAGAATGCGCGCGACAGGGTCGCCGGCGCCGGTCCAGGGCTGGAAAACCGCCATGCAGGGTCAAATTTAAGCATCAAACGCTCCTAGTCTTCCGCCAGCCAGCGAGCATAAGCCCGCACGTCGATCATCGGTACGGTTCCGATCTCCTGCAGCTGGGCGATCAGCTCCAACAGAAAGCCGGTGACGGACTTGCCGTTGAGCGTCACCGCGGTAACGCCGTCGGCGTTGCGGCCGAACCAGCCGTGCGCCGCCACGCAGCCGATATCGAGCAGACTTTCATCCGGTGCGCTGTCGAGCAGGTCCGTCATGGTTTTGCCCATCGGCGGGCTCCACTCGCTTTCGAACGTCAGGATGCCACCGAGAATCCAGTGCGGCTTCTTCGGTTCCGACTTCCCGCCGAGCCACGTCACCGCCAGGCTGGTGCGGTCGAGCTTACGGACGCTCGCCGCCTTGTCGCGGGCATATCCCACATAAGTCGCGTTCAGCGCCTGCTTGGCCTCAAATACGGCATAGACGCTTTCGGCCGGAATGATTTTGATGCCGTGCATCTCGAAAATCAGCGGCGTGTATTGCCGGTCGTAAATGACGACGTCGATCTGCTGACTGAACGTGCCGTGATTGTCCACGATATGGGCGGTGTCTACCTGATACCGCTTCGGCAAATAGGTATTCAGCAAATCGACCCAAACGGCTTCGCTGGCGTCGCCTTTCGTGCCCGAATGGGCGAACGACTTGCGCGCCCGGTTCAGGTCCTCCTGCACCTTGTCGTGCAGCCCGGCCAGTAATTCCTGCAGCGACCACCCACTCATGTGACAAACTGCTCCCAACTACCATTAAGCGCCTGCCCCGCGGCAGCGCTGATCCTCTGTTTTTCCGCAGCCGTCAGAGCGTCCGAAATCACGTTGTTGGTGTTGGCCGGATCGACAAACCGCGCATTCGCAAATGTGTCGCGCAGATAGGTGAGGCACGCGACGATCCGATCGCTCAAGGTCGGGTAATTCGTATTGCTCAGCGCCACGATGACGGCCAGCTCAATGTAGAATGACGGAAAATCCAGCCCTTTCTGGTCTCGCCACAGCTTGATGAGGCGCGACTCCTGCTGCCGGGCGCCCGCCCAGACAGTCGTGATATGCGTCTGGACGTTGGTTTTGGTCCAGGTGCTGGCCTTGCGCCGATAAAGGCTGTGATCATTCGACAAGGCGTTCTGCCGCTTGGCCGGGACCAGGTCCACGTCGTAGCCGCCGACCCTGATGTTTATGGAAACGTTCTGTCGTTTTCGGCGCGTATCCCGCCCCTGCGAGCTTGGCGAACAGCTTGTCGTATATCTCCTGGAGCGTATCAGGCGTGTTCTCCGACAGCGAGATGAACAGGTCGATATCCGTGCCGCTGTGGTTGGCTGTTCCCTTGGAAAATGATCCACTCGGGCTAATCGAAATCAGGTTGCCTTTCGCCCACTCGCCAACCAGCGGCGCCAGAATCCCCTGAACACCCCGCACCGGCGAATATGGCCCGGTATCGACGGCCTCGCGGGCCAATATTCCCTGCAAATAGGCGTCGCTCATGCGTGTGGGTCAGTTCCTTGAAGAATGGGCGAGTGTAACGTCACATTTTACACACTATCTCGCAAGAAGCCTTTTCGTGGCCGATTTCAGATCAGGACAGGCAGTGAGAAACGTGGACCGTTCCACGCCCGTCGTCCAAAATTAGGCGGTATGAGCTGTATTACTGCGTTTGGGACATCGCAGAACTTGACGCACGGCCGAAATGGACGACGCGAAGTCATTGGACAGATCCATTGCAAATTTCGGGACATTTCCGAAGACCATAGCTTTCAAAGGTCTTGATGGCGAAAAGACGAGCCCTCGTTTGCCAGCCCCAAAAGCCGCCTGCGATCGATGAATGCGCCGAATACACCGCCCAGCGTTGCCGGATAAATTCTTACGCCGCCGATATTACGGATGGTATGCAGGCCCACGATTCAGGTCCGTCCGTGGCGCCAGGGCGGGAGCTTCCCACGCTCGCCCGTCCAGATCGGCGTTGGTGCGTGTCAGCTAAAACTTTGCTAGAATAAGTCGCATGAGTCACGATGAATATTTGGACGTTTTTATAGGCGACCCAATCGCGCACCGCTCAGAAGTAAAGCTTCTCAGAGCTTTGAGTAAATTCTCCAACGAACACAAACAGCCACTTCTGGTGTTCGCCAATTTCGAGCTTTCAGGCCGGCAGTTCGACTTCGTTGTCGTCACAGCTGCCCGCGTTGTCGTTACCGAGGTCAAATCAAGTGCCTTTCCTGTGCGTGGAAATATGGAGGGCATGTGGGAGTACGCGACGGCCGATGGCGGCTGGGCAACCGTCACCAATGGCTACAAGCAGGCTCTCCAGCGGAAGAACATCCTTCGTGATGCCATGGGGCGCTTGCCGGAAAGATTTCATCCAGAAGCACATGTCGTTTTCAGCGACGACATTCCTGAGAGGTCCGATCTCACGCCTGGAAACTTCAAGGTGCATGTTGGCGGTTTGGCGGACTTTCTTGCAGCTCTTTCTCGGGAGGAGGGCAATCCCTGGTCTCTTGAGGAGTGGAGGCAATGGGCTGAACGTCAGCGCCTCAGGCGAGTGCCTTTGATCGAGGCATTGGACAATGCGCCGGCCGAACTCATGGGGCGGTATAGAGAAGCTCTCGTCAGGGACTATCAGCCGCAGGCCGATGGCTGGATCGCCGCCAGCGATCAGCAACGTGATGCCATTGCGTCTGCATTGGTTGGGGGAAGTGCGGGAGCATTCGTCACAGGCCCTTCAGGATGCGGCAAGACCCTGATGGCGAAGGCGGCCGCGGTACATCTCTCGCGGGATGGTGCGGTGGTCCTGTTTGTGCAGGCAAAAGACATTTCGGAATCGCTTGCCGATGCCCTAAAAACCGAAATTGCACTCGTGGCGGATATCCCCCTGACCTCGTTGCTGAAAGCTGTCCGGCAGACGTCTGCGCGCGCGTGCATCTTCCTTGACGGCATAAACGAGCTACCCGGCGCCATCTTCGAAAAAACGCTTCGCGGATTGAAAATCCTCGCCAGAAGATACGGAGCGCAACTGGTCGTTACCAGCCAGGGCAAAAGGCCGGCTATTCTCGAAGGGCTGGCACTGATCGCGGTGGGTGAACCGGATGACGACCTGAAGAATAAGATCGCGACGTCCGTAGTAGCATCCTCTCTGTCTGCTGAGGCGCTGAAGGTTCTCGCAGGGGTGCGAAGCGGCCTTGAGGCGAGAATGGTAGCCGAACTTCAAGGAGAGCTTGGCGCTGACGCGACAAGAAGCAGTCTTGTTGATCAGATCATCCGCAAACGCTTGGGAGAGAAAGCGAGAACCTGCTATGCCGGTCTGAGATCCTTTGCCCTTCAGCTCTTTGGGCAGTTCTCTTATTCGATGACCGAGACGGTTTTCGACGATATTATGATCGCGAATGGTCTTGGCGATGAACAGTGCGAGACAATGCTCTCATCCGGCCTGCTTGAACGCCGCGCCGGCCGCATTTCTTTCTTTCACGAGATGTTCCTGTTTGGCTGCGCCGCGCAGGTCTACGCGCAGCTTGCTCGTTCGGGAACAGGTGGAGTGTCGCAAACACTGAATACCGCCTTTGCCGAAGCCCTGGCATCGGATGTTTTGGCGGCAGTCGACGACGAGACAACAGCCTGTGAAATCCTGGGCTCCCTGACGAACGCTGATATTTTAGCAAAGTGCGCTATGGGCGAATCCGGCCCGATAGCCAGGTCGGCATCCCGAAGAATTCTAGCGCAAGCGGCATCCCAGATACTTTTTGACATCGAAAACCTGCGTTTGGCGCTTCGCGTGAGCGAGGACAAGGTCAGTGTCGAGTGGGAGCAACTGCCGGACTACAGCAAAGAAGAGATCGCACGGTTCTGCGGTTTGGGCGTTGCTGCGAAATACGGCGTTATGGTCGAGGAGTATCTGAAGCTATGCCGCGCTATGGATGCTCGGCTTCTCTCTGAGCGCAGACGGTTGGACGAAGATGCCCGACGGTACAATGTCGGGCTTCGAAGCGCGAGCTTCGGACTTGCGTATCTCGGCCTATATTCCGGTTGGAAATCGAGTTTTCGGCTGATGGTTGGAGCTGCACAATCGTTTTGGGAGGACGTTGGACAAAGCGACATTATGCGCTCCAAACATTTGATCGATTTGACATCAGGCGAACTGCATTTCGTCGTTGAACATAGGCACTCCTTATATGCCGGACATGAATCGTCGTTCTGCGAGGAACTCGCTGAGGTGATTACGGCAAGGTTCCGGCGCGAGCCATATCATGTGCAGCTTGTCATTCTGCACGCGGCAGGGTTTGTGCGCCGCGCCTCGGACGCGGCGCTTGCCACACTGACCGAAGCGCTCCAGCAACTCGAGCCGAATGATTTTCACTTATTTATAAGCACCAGCATCATTGAGGCGCTGAAGCTTTTGGGCGCTCTTGACGAGGAGGCGGAGGAGGCGCGGGAAGGGATAAGAGACCAGCTTTGCGCCGCGCTGAACGGCGAAGACGATGAAGATACTTTCGAGCAGGCGTTGTCGATCTACGTTGCCCAGTTCGACCACCCCTTCGACGGCATATATTGCGAGGAGGTCAACGGCCTTTCGGATATTGAGAAGAAGCGGTTGGTAACCCGTGCTTTTCGGGCTGATAGCGTTCGTCACTCCCTGTCGCTCAAATGGCTGGCGACCGCGGTGGCAGATGAAGATGACCCTTCGGATGCGCCACTGTTCGTTCGCTATGCGCGCTATCCGGAAATAAACCCGCACTGGCAGGACGAAATCGCGGTTTTTGTTCTAGCGACGAGGTTTCTAGCGAGACACGGAGTCGAATTGCCTGAAACGCCCACGGATGACGATCGCCAGCGATGTTTCGTACACCTCCGTGACATCGTAAGGTATGCTGAAATTCGTTCGGAGACTGCCTTATCTGCTGCAGCTGCTGCCTGGGAAGCGTTGCTACTTAAACCTGCTCCGATCGTTATTAGTTGTCTGCATGACGTCATCCTGGAGGGGCTTGAGCAGCGCTCGCCGATGTCTGAGTCAAAAAGCTATGGATCGGTAGAAATTTCCCGACTCTTTCATGGGGAATTACTGAAAATTGCGCGGCAGTTCCTGCTTCTGGGCACGCCCGCATTAGACAGTCACGGTCACAAAAATGAGCGCGCCACAGCATGGGCAGTCAGCCTCGTCGGGGAGTTTGGCGACAGGAGCGATTTGGGAATGCTGCGAATTCTCCTCAATCAACCAGACTTCGCGCGATCGGCGACTGCTGCCATTCGCCAGATCGAAATGCGCTGCTAGGTTTGACCCATGCTATACACGACACGGCCCACATCGTGCATCAACACCAAGGGCGTTTCCTACCGCAGGCTAAGGCGCCACTGGCTGCGCGGACACTCGCCCGGGTTTGAACCCCTATAAGCAGTTCAGGCCTACAAGATCCCCCACGCCCGAAACCTCCCCCTGCCCGTCATCTCCCGAAGGCCGAGTTCCAAAACGATCCGCCGCGCCGCCTGCGGCGTCACATCGAGCGTCTTCGCCACCATCCCGGCCGACACCAAAGGTTTTGCCATCACCAGCTCGACCAGCTCCGGCAATTTTGAAGACGTCCGGCGCCCCTCCAGTTTTCGGTCCATCATCGTTTTCGCCAGTGTTAGCCGGTCGTGTTCTTTCATGCCGATCTCGGCGGCCGCCAAAAATCCGTGGGCGATAGCCAGCAACCGGGTCTCCCGGTCACGATGCCGGCGCCGATCGACGGGAATAGTTTTCAGGCCGAGATTGATGGCGGTCAGATGTGCGCCTGACGTGATGCCGGCGTGGCGCAGGATCGAGGCGCAAAACAGCCGGCCGAGCCAGGGCGCGTGCTGCAGCACCGATAGCTCGTTCCAGGCATCGAGGGCGACGATCGCCTGCAGCACCGCCGGCAGGTGTTCGGCCCGACGCAAGACGCCGCGCCATTCGTCCAGTCTGGAATCCTCGTCCCAATCGAGATCATAGACGAGAGGGTCTCGTTCCCGAGTATCTGCCGCAGTCCGTCCGGGCTTCCTGGCTTGTTCGATCGCCGCATCTGAGCGCGCTAGCAGAGCATCGATGGCGGCGTAATCAACGCCTGGCAGATCTTTGCCGTCGCCACCATCGTTCCCCTCCCCTTCCGGATCGATGGCCGCCGCAAGTCGGACGACGCCCGCTGGCTCCGCCGCCTCGGCGCCGACCGTATGGATGTCCGACGGCTGTCGCAAAGTTCGGATATCCTCTGCGGACAACGCCCAATCCGGCGACTGCCCAGATATGCGCCGACGGGTGCGGAGCACGTCACGAGCGATGGTGAGTTCATGGGTGGGTGTGCGGATATCGCGGGTCGCGTCATGGAGGACGAGGTCCTCGAGATGGACCAGTTCGCCATCGATCCACAGCGAGGCACAGGCGTCGGCGAAATTCTGGCGCTCAAGGAAGCCGGCGCCGACCGGCGAACGGGCGCTGCGCTCGTCCAGACGCGCAAGTTCGACACCGGCCCGAAATGCCGGCTCCAACAAGGCTGTCATGCTGATTTTCGCGACATCGTAACCCATTGAAATCATGGTATATGATTTGTTAAAGGAACTCTATCTAAATATTGAAGTTCCTCACATGGTATGATTGTGGGTTGGGCATCTAACCATCGATAACAATCCCTTATCGGAAGTGAAGGGCGCCGTCTCTCAATGGGTGCATTCTCGTCCGCCCCGGTCCTCGCTGTTATTGCCCTGGCCCCGACTATCTATTCGCTGCAGTGGTACTCGCGCTGTTTGAATTCCGCGGGGTGGTCTGGAATACGGTCTCGACGCGGCAAAAAATAATCCCTGACGAACTAAGGGGGCGGGTCAACAGCCTCTATCGGCTGCTGGCCTGGGGATTGCCAATGGGCTACTACTGCCGGGGCTCATCGTGAGGAGTGCCGAGCTGCTTGTAAGCAGAACAGATGCTTTGACTGCCTTTGCAATGCTGCAAAAGCGCGGCTAGCACATCGAGCAAATCCCGGTTGCGCGACAATTGAAGTAGATTGTGCGAAGTTGTTTCCTCTTCGTTGTCCTTCCGGAACGGACAAAGCCAACATTCTGATCTTGCAGGACAGGCTAAACTTGGATGATGCTGTGGACTGTGACAATGATTATGGGAAACTTCCAGATGCTCGGACACAGAATAAACAGCATTGAAGGCGTATGGAGTGACGACAACTTTCCGATGAGCCAAGCGGTGGTTGAGCCCGATGGAAGGCGCGTGCATCTTACGGGTCAAGTGGCTTGGACAAAAGACTGCGAAATCGTCGGGCAAGGCAATGCGGAAAAACAGACGTGCGCTGCAATCAATAATATAGAGAAAGTCCTCGCAGGACTGGGTGGGACAATCGCAGACGTTGTTTCGACTACGATGTATTACGTGCGAGACAATGACCTTGATGCCATACAAGAAGTAAGGCGAGCGCGCTTTGCGACCGATGCTGGACCTGCTGTGACAGGAGTCAGAGTTTCTTCGCTTGTCGATCCGGGATTGCTGGTCGAACTAACCGTTATCGCTGTTATCCCATACGACAGGTTCCAAGTACCTCTGTCTTGATGACAGCAATTGCTTGACGCGGGTCCTCCGAGCGTCCCAATGCAACGTTGCGCTGAGCTCGGGCCCGTCTCCAAGCTCTCGCAAGAAATCCATTCTGCAGCGCTTCATTGTCGAAAGTTTCACGACATGAACCGGGGCGGCGTGCATAACGGCAATCCAATAATCAGGGAACATTTCTAGTAAGGTAATGCCGCGTCTCATCCAGATTGTCGCGCTATAGCGGCGGGCGTTACCCCATGCTGCTGACATTGAGATGACCACTCTGTAACTACTCACCTTGAACCGCGCGGTCGTCACAGTGTCAGCCTAGCTATAGACTACCGAAGGAGTAGGCAGTGGGATCAGCACATGGGCCGTCTGGATTGCTTGCCGGTCTACCACAAGAGAAACAATTCGAAGTACAGGTCGCCGTGATCGAAGTCATAGACCAACTCGTTGAGAATGGTTGGACGCGCATGCAAGCCGCTACAGCGGTTGCGGATGCGGCAGATGACTACATCATGCAGATCGCGATGAAGCCGCATGCCGAGTCCGGCCGAAGCTAGGGGCAATCACGTTTTGGCCCCAGCTCCGCCGGAGCCTGGCGATTGCTTGCAAACAGGGTCCGGGCTTCAAACTTCCGCTAGATAGCGTTTACGGCAGGCCCCATATTCGGCAGCATGACAGAAGAGGAATTCGCACGCCACTTCACCAAAGCCATTATTATGACGGCGTTCAAAACTAGGAGGCTTCCGTTCGGCCGCGACCCGGGAAGATACGCCGCCGACGTAGTTCGGGCATACTGGCGCGAATATCAGAATTACGGTGGGACGCCGGAGCAATACGCTCGCGAGGACGCGAGCCATTGGACGTAGCATCCCGACGCACAAGACACTATCCAGAGCATGAGCGACATCAATGCGCGGCCGATCGCACCCCTCGAAGGTAGCGCTTCGGGATCTTCGAAGGCAGCAGCAACACTGCGATCGACAAGACAAGTTGGTCGGATCCGGAGACGACAGAATAAGCCAAATCCACATGCCGCACATTCTCCGACAATGACCGTGCCTGTGACAAGGAGCCTGAGACGGTGACGTCGCCCCATTTCCTTCCCTCTCACCGCTATCACTGAAAGGGCACAGTCACGAGATTTTCGTCGCCGCCCTCTTTTCCTGCCATCGCAAAAAGCTACCTCTAACGGGCCCGATGATCATGTGCGGACTATAAGGAGCCCGAATTGAACGAAGCCCCAGACACCCTGACCGAGCCTGACAGCGCGGCTGGACTCGATTTTTTGTCTGGTGGCGGGGAAATGGGTGCGTTGTTGCGCGCGCACGACTGGGCGGCAACCGCGCTCGGTCCACCGCAAGATTGGCCGCAGAGCCTGAAGACGGCGGTTCGCATCATGTTGCTCTCCCGCCAACCGATCTGGATCGGGTGGGGCGAGGAGCTGACCTACTTCTATAATGACTCTTACAAGTCGATCATCGGCGGCAAGCATCCTTGGGCCCTCGGAAAACCGACGGCAGAGGTCTGGCGCGAGATTTGGGACGATATCGGACCGATGCTCGCGACGGCAATGGGTGGCCATGAGGGGACTTACGTCGAAGAGCAGTTACTGATCATGGAGCGCAACGGCTACCCGGAGGAGACCTACTACACATTTTCCTACACACCGATCCCTGACGACGACGGCACACCAGGTGGCATTATTTGCGCCAACACCGACGATACCCAGCGCGTCGTCAGCGAACGGCAGCTTGCCCTTCTCCGGGAGCTGGCGACGACCGCGTCCGATGCCCGCAGCTGGCGCATTGCCTGCGAGCGCGGAGCGGCGGCACTTTCCGTCAACGCCTATGATGTGCCCTTCGCCCTCCTCTACATGACCGATGCGGATACACATGTCGCCGAACTGGTCGCGTCCTGCGGCATCGAAATTGAGGCTTCGGGCTTTCCGGCAGCCATCCGTATTGGCGGAGCCTCGATCATTCCGATTGCGGAGGCACTTTATAGCCAGCGACCGGTGCTTGTCGAAGACCTCCCCACAATATCAAAACACCAACTTCCGACCGGAGGATGGCGAATCCCGCCGCAATCTGCAGCGGTGGTTCCCATTATGCCGACCGGCGAAACGGGCCGATCGGGCGCATTGGTCGTCGGCCTGAACCCCTACCGGCTGTTCGACGACGACTATCGCAGCTTCCTGCAACTCGTCGCGGGACAGATCGCCGGGTCGATCGCCAATGCGCAGGCCTATGAAGAAGAGCGCCGGCGCGCCGAGGCTTTGGCTGAACTCGACAGGGCGAAGACGACGTTCTTCTCCAATGTCAGCCACGAGTTTCGCACGCCGCTCACCTTGATGCTCGGACCCCTTGAAGAGGAACTGGCGGACGTGCGCGCTCGCGAGCCGGAGGCTCAGACGCGACTGGAAGTCGTGCATCGCAACGGGATGCGGCTGCTGAAACTCGTCAACTCGCTTCTGGACTTTGCCCGGATCGAGGCGGGACGTGCACAGGCAAGCTTCGAGCCCCTTGATCTGAGCGCCGTCACAGGGGATCTTGCGAGCAACTTCCGGTCGCTGACCGAAAAGGCCGGCCTAAGACTCGTGGTCGATTGCGCTCCCTCGCAGGATCGCGTCTTCGTCGACCGCGACATGTGGGAGAAGATCGTCCTCAACCTGCTCTCCAATGCGTTCAAGTTCACGTTCGATGGCGAGATCCGCGTCGGATTGATCTATGACGCCGACGAGGCTGTGTTGTCCGTCGAGGACACGGGAACCGGTATCCCTGCCGGGGAGTTGCCGCGTCTCTTCGAGCGCTTCCACCGCGTCGACGGCGCCAAGGGACGCAGCTTCGAGGGCAGCGGGATTGGCCTCGCACTCGTGCAGGAACTAGTCAAGCTGCACGGCGGAGCCATCGAAGTCGAAAGTGAAGAGGGTCGAGGAACCAAGTTCACGGTCAGGATGCCAAAGGGCGCCGAGCATCTTCCCCAGGATCGGATTCCGGCGGGCCGCGCATTAGCATCGACGGCGGTCCAGGCAGGTGCATTCTTTGACGAGGCCATGCGCTGGCTTCCCGACGATCCGCAAGAGCAATCGGTGGCGGTGGCGCTAGAGTCTGCGCCGTTCTTGGGGCCGAGTGCCGGTGGTCGGCTCCGTATCGTTCTTGCTGATGACAATGCGGACATGCGGGAATACGTCAGCCGCTTGCTGAGCCCTGAATATGACGTGGAAACCGTGAGCGACGGACTTGCGGCACTGGAGGCGATCCGGAGCCGTCGGCCAGATCTCGTCCTCTCGGATGTCATGATGCCGCGGCTCGACGGTTTTGGGCTGATCCAGGCGATCCGACAGGATCCCGGACTGGCCGAGCTGCCGGTCATTATTCTTTCGGCACGCGCCGGTGAAGAAGCAAGCGTGGAAGGTCTAAATGCGGGCGCTGAGGATTATTTAGTCAAGCCGTTTTCGGCGCGTGAGTTGACGGCGCGGGTGGCAGCGACCCTTGCAATGGCGCGAGTCAGGCGTGAGATGGGCGAGCGTCTGCGCGAAGAGGCCCGCTCGCTCGAAACGTTGAACCGGGTTGGCAGCGTCATTGCCGGTGAGCTTGATCTTGATCGGGCCGTCCAGGCGGTTACCGACGCTGCGACCGAACTAACCGGGGCTGAGTTCGGATCGTTTTTCTACAACGTCTTCGACGAGAAGGGCGAAAGCTACATGCTTTACACGCTGTCGGGCGTGCCGCGCGAAGCGTTTTCCTCTTTTCCCATGCCGCGAAACACTGCCGTGTTTGGCCCGACCTTCGCCGGCGAGGGCATCGTGCGGGTCGACGATATCACGAAGGATCCCCGTTACGGCAAGAGCGCGCCCCACCACGGCATGCCCAAGGGGCACTTGCCGGTGTGCAGCTATCTGGCGGCTCCGGTGATCTCACGGACCGGCGAAGTGCTTGGCGGCCTGTTCTTCGGGCACTCACAGCCCGGTATTTTCACGGACCGCGCCGAAAGGCTTTTGTCAGGCATCGCTGCCCAAGCGGCGATTGCCATCGACAATGCCCGCCTCTATCGGGCCGCCCAACGGGAAATTGCCGAGCGCACCAAAACCGAAGAAGCGCTGCGACGAAGCGAGGCACGGCTTTCGCATCTGAACGAAAACCTCGAAGCGACCGTCGCCGAGCGCACGCAGGAACGTGACCGGACGTGGAACCTCAGTCATGATTTACTGGGTGTCGCCGACCGAAACGGCGTATGGCTCAGCATCAACCCGGCCTGGACGACGACCCTCGGCTGGCCGCAGGAGGAAATCGTCGGAAAGACGTCTGAATGGCTCGAGCACCCGGACGACCAAGAAAAGACGCGGCTCGAAATCGAGCATCTCGCCGGAGGCGGCGTGACGCCTTACTTCGAAAACCGTTTCCGCTGTAAAGACGGGACCTATAGATGGCTGTCCTGGACAGCGGTCCCCGAGGGCAACTTGCTCTATTGTGTCGCGCGGGATGTTACGGTCGCCAAACAACAGGCCGAAACGTTGCGGAACGCCGAAGAGCAACTTCGCCAATCACAGAAGCTTGAGGCGGTAGGAAATCTGACCGGCGGTGTCGCTCACGACTTCAACAACCTGCTGCAGGTGATCGGCGGAAACCTTCAGCTGCTCTCAAAGGATTTGCTTGGCCACGAGAAAGCACAGCGGCGCCTGGAAAATGCCCTCGCAGGCGTGAGCCGAGGGTCGAAACTCGCCTCTCAACTTCTCGCCTTTGGACGCCGGCAGCCGTTGGAGCCGAAGGTCGTCAACCTTGGACGCCTGATCCGTGGCCTTGATGACATGTTGCGCCGGGCGCTTGGCGAAGCCATCGAAATCGAGACGATCGTCTCTGGCGGTCTCTGGAACACGCTGATCGATCCGGGCCAAGCCGAAAATGCTCTGCTCAACCTCGCCATTAACGCCCGGGATGCAATGGAAGGGCACGGCAAACTGACCATCGAAGCCGGTAATGCCTCGCTGGACGACGCTTACGCCGCGCGCCACTCCGACGTCACGCCAGGCCAGTATGTCATGTTGGCGGTTACGGACACCGGGTCAGGGATGAGCCCTGAGGTCATGGAACAAGCTTTCGAGCCCTTCTTCACGACCAAACCGACGGGCAAGGGTACGGGCCTTGGTTTGAGCATGGTCTGGGGGCTTGTCAAGCAATCGGGCGGTCACATCAAGATCTACAGCGAGCCCGGTGAAGGGACGACCATCCGCATCTACCTTCCCCGCTCGAAGCAGGTGGAGGATCTGGCGGTGGAGATTGATAACGGGCCGGTGGTCGGCGGGACAGAGACAATCCTGGTCGTCGAGGACGACGAGGCCGTTCGCACGACGGTGATCGAAATGCTGACGGACCTCGGATACCGCGTTCTGCGCGCAGTCGACGCACAGACCGGGCTGGCGGTCATCGAAAGCGGCGTCCCGATCGATCTTCTCTTCACCGACGTGGTGATGCCCGGGCCGCTGCGCAGCCCCGAACTCGCGCGAAAAGCGCGAGAGCGGCTGCCGCAAATCGCGATCCTGTTTACCTCTGGCTACACCGAAAACGCGATCGTCCACGGCGGGCGTTTGGATGAAGACATTGAGCTGTTGAGCAAACCGTATACCCGTGAGGCCATGGCCAGCAAGATCCGACATGTCCTCGGTAAGCGTCAGCCAGATCCGTCGCGCCGTGTCGAGGAGGATGCGACGCCTTCCAGGCAGGACGGTCCGGCGACCGGGCAGGAGACGGGTCCGTTGCGCATACTGGTGGTCGAGGATGAGCCGCTGATCCTGATGAGCACCACGGATATGTTGGAGACGATGGGACATATAGTCCTTGAAGCAGCCAGCGCGGAAGAAGCACTGTCGATCTTGGAACGAGAGGCCGTCGATGTGCTTCTAACCGACCAAGGGCTTCCCGGCATGTCCGGAGCGGAGCTGGCCGTGGAATGCCGAAGACGGCGGCCGAAACTGGGCGTTATTTTCGCGTCAGGCGCGGCCGGCGTTCCGAGCGTGGAGGGCGGAGACCTGACCGCCGATGCAATCGTGTTGCCAAAGCCCTACGATGACGGTGCCTTGGCAACCGCAATCGAGCAAGTCCAATCGGGGCCTCGGACGTAGCACCAACCGAGCCCAAGTGGGATTAAAGCGCTTCATCCATGCGTGACCACCGGAAATAGATGTCTCGGCTGATTTCACCAATTTGTCGAGCATCATGTGGAGGCGATAACATGAAGACAGCGACGACCCCGGTATTGGAAATCGCCTACCGAGAGTTCGGCCATCCGGGGGTGGCCTGTGGTTTTGAGCCATGGGTTTCCTTACGATCCTCACGCTTACGACGAGGTGGCGCCTCGCCTTGTGGAGGCTGGAGCGCGTGCCATCGTCCCCTATTTTGCGCGGGTTCGGCCCGACCCGGTTCCTTGCGGATTCGACCATGCGTAGCGGACAACAGGCGGCGCTCGGAAAGGACATCATCGATCTGCTGGACGCTCTTGGTATAGAAGAGGCGGTGCTCGCCGGATACGACTGGGGCGGTCTGGCCTCGTGTGTCGCTTCGGCATTGTGGCCCGGTCGAGTGTCCGGTTTGGTTTCCTATGCCGGCTACGACATCATCGACGTCGACCGTCTTCGCCATGCCTATCAGCCAAGCCTCGAACACGCTGTGTGGTATCAGCACTTGTTTCAGCACGAGCGTGGTCGGGAATGTCTGTCTCTCCACCGGCGCGAGTTGTGCAAGATGCTCTGGCGACAGTGGTCACCAACCTGGACTTTCGATGACGAGACGTGGAATACACGGAGCGTGGAGAGCTGACGCCAGCCGAGCTGGTCACCCATCGTTTCTCGCTGGAGGATAGCCCGAAGGGATATGACATGTTCAAGCACAAGGAGGATGGCTGTCTCAGGTCGGTGTTTATCTCATGAGACGGCAAATCGATCTCCCGGCAGGTGCGCGTCGACTGCGCCGAGCAGGCCGCGAGGGTCGTGAACGACCTCGGTGGAGGGTCACACAGCTCCAGCGGTGTGGCATGATCTGGTCCATGTCGTCGCGCCATTGAATTCGATGTAGCACTTGAGGCGCCAGACGACGTCCCATAGCCAACGGAGGGGCCGCGCGCCGGCGCAACGCCGAGGGTCACTGCTCCTCGCCGGGGTACTGAGCATGCTTCAGCAGGCCGGCAAGATGAGCTGTGTTGCGCGCCAGCATCGAGATCATCGTCTCGACCTCCTCCGGTGTCTCGTCAAGATCAACAAAATTGGTCGATCCCATCGCTTCACCGACCCAATAGGCCACAGCATTGGCGGGGATGGTGAAACCGACATCGTTCAGCGCCTGATACACCTCGGCTGACACATGGTGAGCGCCGTCCTCGTTACCGACGACGCCGACGGCGGCGACCTTCCCATACGACACCATACGCCCCTGATCGTCCGTCTCCTCCAGGAACGCGTCCATGCGCTCCAAAGCACGCTTGCAGACACTCGACGGCTGGCCGAGCCAGATCGGCGTGCCGACCAAGAGGATATCGGCCTCGAGTACCTTCTCCCTGATCGTTGGCCAAGCATCCCCCTCCCCTTCATCAGACGTCACGCCCGGTTTTATGTCATGATCGGCAAGGCGGACGACCTCAGTTTCTACATTGTGCTTCTCGAACTCTTCGGCGATCAGCTCAAGCAGTTTTCCTGTTGACGACGCCTCGGAGGAAGAAGAGGATTTCAGGGTACTGTTGAAGGCGATGGCTTTGAGTGGCACGAGGGCTTCCTTTCGTGGATTGAGCAGGCTTTGGTCTCGCCGGCGCCAAGCACGAGTCGAAACCGCGGGCATTGAGACCGCTCGGGGATAAGACCAAAATCTTCCGTATGTTCCTCAGACGGCGATGACCGATAGGAATTCTTCCGTTTTCGTCAGCTCGAGCTGCACCGAGAAGCGGTCGCCGAGCAGGTCGACAGCAGCGTCATGCGTTTCATCAGCGCCGCTGCAGACGGCGTCGCTGAGGACAACCACATGGAAACCGAGGTCAATCGCCCCGAGTACGGTCGCCAGTACGCAGACGTCCGTCTCGCCGCCCGTAACGACGACCGTCTCCACACCCTCATGCCGTAGAAGCGTGGCAAGCCTGCCATCCACCCAGGGTGCGTAGGTCATCTTGTCGAAGATCCGGGCCGGAGGCACAAGAGCCTGCAACGATGGTGTCAGCTGAAGCAGTTCCCAAGGGAGATGCTCGCCGGTCATCATCCACCATTTTCGATAATAGTCTTTCCAGCTACCAACGCCGTCGTCGGCGCTTTCAGGCGGAATGAAACGGGTGAAGATGGTGCGCTCGGCGTGGCGTCGCGATAGCTCTTCAAGCTGGGGGAGGACGCGGGCCATCCACGGCACATACCAGGGCGTATCTTCCGCAAACATCCGCTGAGCATCGACACAGATGTGCCGCCAGTTCCCGATATCTTTCATTGTTCACCTCCGTCGAGGTCAACGAACCCTGGTGCAACCAAGAAGTTCCTAGTCGGGGACGTTCTCCTTCAACTCCTTCAGCCACACCCTGGCATTACCATCCGAAGGCGCGCGCCAGTCACCGCGGGGAGAGAGCGATCCACCAGAGGTGACCTTCGGACCGTTGGGCGATGCCGATCGCTTGAACTGACTGATAGTGAAGAAGCGATAGAGGAACACTTCCAGCCAATGCTTGATCGCCGGCAGATCGTATTGGCGCTTCTTCGCTTCCGGAAAGTGGCTCGGCCATGAGCCAGCGTCGCGCGAGTGCCAGGCGGCGTGCGCGAGGTAGGCCACCTTTGACGGCTTTAGGCCGAAACGGGTGATGTAGTAGAGGAAGAAGTCGTGCAGATCGTAGGGACCGATCTTGTCTTCGGTGCTCTGAATCTGCCCCTGTTCGTTGGCGGGAACGAGTTCGGGGGATATCACCGTGTCGAGAATGCTAGCGAGCGTCACGCCGGTTTCGACATCGAAGATTTCCGACTTGATGACCCAACGGACGAGATGCTGGATCAGCGTTTTCGAAACCGAGGCGTTGACGTTGTAATGGCTCATCTGGTCGCCAACGCCATAGGTCGACCAGCCAAGAGCGATCTCCGACAGATCGCCTGTTCCCAGAACCAGCGCTCCGCGTTGGTTGGCGGCCCGGAACAGAAAATCGGTGCGAAGCCCGGCCTGGACGTTCTCGAAGGTGACGTCGTAGACGGGCTGGCCTTCGCCATAGGGATGTTTGAGATCCTTGAGGAGCTGGAGAGCGAGTGGCTTGATGTCGATCTCTTCCGCGCTTACGCCCAAGCTCCGCATGAGAGCCCAGGCATTCGACTTCGTTCCCTCGCCCGTTGCGAACCCCGGCATGGTGAAGCCGAGTATGTCGGCGCGCGGCCAGCCTAACTGATCGAATGCCCGCGCCGCGACAAGGAGAGCGTGAGTCGAGTCCAAGCCACCCGAAACACCAATGCACAAACGCTTGATGCCGGTCGTCTTCAACCGCTTCATCAGGCCCTGGACCTGGATATTGAACGTCTCGTAGCAATCCTGGTCGAGCCGCCTCGGATCGGCGGGGACAAAAGGGTAGCGGGCAACCGGGCGCGTGAGGTCGATGGATCCGGCCGGCGGCTCGAAGTCAAACGCTACCCGACGAAAGCTCTTGTTCGCCAGATTTAGCGTCGCCGCATCGTTGAACGTTCCTGTTCGCATTCGTTCCAGGCGAAGTCGCTCAAGATCGATGTCCGCGATGCACATCTGCGAGCCAGTCGGAAAGCGCTCGGTCTCGGAAAGCAGCTCGCTGAGCTCGTAGATGCAAGCTTGTCCGTCCCAGGCGAGATCGGTGGTCGATTCACCGGGACCGGCCGCCGAGTAAAGGTAGGCCGACCAAGTGCGCGCCGACTGCGCCGAGCACAGCAGCTTGCGGACATCGGCCTTGCCGACGGTTATGTTGCTTGCGGACAGGTTGGCGAGAATAAGCGCGCCCGCCAATGACCCAAAGTCGCTCGGCGGCGCCGGCGCCCACAGATCCTCGCAAATCTCCACATGGAAGATGAAGTCCGGGATGTCGCGCGCTGCAAACTGCAGGTCGATACCGAACGGCGCGACCCGACCAGATACGGAAATTTCGGCATCCCGAACGGTCCGCCCGGATGCGAACCAACGCTTCTCGTAGAATTCACGATAGTTCGGCAGATGCGTTTTCGGGATCACACCGAGGATTTGACCGGCATGGATGACAACGGCGCAGTTGAACAGGCGGCCCTCATGACGAAGCGGAGCGCCAATGAGCAAGACAGGATTGAGGTCCTTGCTAGCCGCAACGATCGTGGCGACAGATTTTTCGACAGCGTCAAGGAGAACGTCCTGGCCGAGAAAGTCATCGATCGCATAACCGGAGACACAGAGTTCCGGAAAGACCATGAGCCCCACGTGTTGGTCGTGTCCCTTGCGGGCAAGCTCCAGGATCGCTCCCGCATTGAATTCGGGATCGGCGACTTCGCATTCCGGCGTACAGGCGGCGCAACGGACAAAGCCATGGCTGTAGGGGGAATGGAACTCCATGGAATTTCCTCTCGCGGTCATCTCTACTGGGCGCCGATCCAACACAAATGGCAGGAGCGAAACACCTGGATCTGCCACCAGTTCCGCGGAACCGGCCCTCACGAACGAAGTTAGCTGGTTCAACGAAACCGGGGCCACTCCATGACTCACCTCATCGAGATCCTTCTGCCTGTCACCGAAACCTTCGGACAAGCCGTGCTTGGGGACATCAGGTCGGAGCTCACGCATCGTTTCGGCGGGGTCACGCTGCATGTGAATGCGCCTGCCGAAGGACTATGGAAGGACGGTCGAGAGGTCGAAACAGACAGCATCGTGGTCGTCGAGGTTATGACGGACGAGATAGACCGCGGATGGTGGGCGAACTACCGCAAGGCGCTTGAGCAACGATTTTCCCAGGAGGAAATCGTCATCCGAGCCTCGCAGGTCGAACGCTTATAAACGTGACCGTGTCACGAGTTTTCCTGGATCGAAAAGATGGCGTGCAGCAGCGCGAGGTGACTCAGCCCCTGCGGCAGGTTGCCGAGCCCGCCGCCCGTTTCGGGGTCAATCTGCTCATTGAGGATACCAAAGTTGTTTCCGAGGACATCCAGCAGAGTGCGCAACATGTCTTCCGCCCGGTCGACCTCGCCCAGAAAAGCGTAGGCTTCAACGAGCCAGCAGGAGCAGGCGACGAAGGCGCCCTCTTCGCTCGCCGCTCCGGTGTAGCGATAGACCAGCGGGCCTGTGGCCAATTCTTTCTCGATCGCCGATCGCGTCCTTCGGAGCCGACCCTCGTGCTCGAACCCGAAACGGGTGGTGAGGAGAAGGGCGGCGTCGAGCTTCTCGGTCCCGGCAAAGAAGGTGTAGGCCTGTTTCTCCTCGGACCAGCAGTTCTCGTCAATCCAGACCCGGATGCGCTCGCTCTCTTCCCGCCATCGGCTGGAATCACCTTCGATATGGCCTTCTTCGGCGAGATTTGCTGCTTGCGAAAGGGCAAGCCAGCAGCCGATCTTCGAAAAGGTATAGTGCTGCAGATCCTCAAGCTCCCAGATGCTGGAATCTTTTTCCTGCCAACGCACCACGCATTGATCGGCGAGCCTCGTCAGCAGTCGAGCGGTCACTGGGTCGAGAACATGCCCGCTGCGGGCAAACAAGACGGCAGTTTCCAGGATGTCACCATAGCAGCTCAGCTGAACCTGCGATCGCGCGCGGTTGCCAACGCGGGCAGGCGAGGAACCCCTGTAGCCGGGCACTTCGATAATTTCCTCTTCGGGAACCTCGTCGCCTCGCAGGGTGTAGACAACCTTAGGTTCAGGGCCATCTCCGCTGATCGTTTGGACCAGCCAACCAAACGCACCGATAGGCTCGGACAGGGCACCCGCTCTCAGTAAGGCCTTGATCGTATAGGCTGCGTCGCGGACCCAGGCAAAGCGATAGTCGTAGTTTTTGTCGCCGCCGATCCGCTCCGGCAAGCCGGACGTGGCGGCTGCGGCGATCGCGCCGGTTTTGGAAAACAGGAGAAACTTCAATGACAGAGCGCAGCGAATGAGATCGTCGGCGAATGGCCCGTCGTAGGTCAGCTGTTCTGCCCAGCGCCGCCACTCGCCATCGCTGAGGTCGATGCGCTCGTCGATGGAGGTCAGATCCGGAAGGGCAAGCGGCGCCTGATCGGCAACGAGCAGCGCGATACAGGTCGAAGCGCCATCCGCGGCGGTCCATCGAGCAATCGTGCGCTCGTCCTCATCGACCTCAATGACGACATCATCAGAGTGGCAGAACGTGGTAGCCACCCCGCCGATGTAGCGAACCGTCGCGTTTGGATGGTCGACCTTGCGCAGCGCGCCTTGAGCGCAGATAGGCGCCACGACAATTTCGAACTCCACTGATCCCGACAGGCTTTCGATCCGACGGGCAAGTTCACACCAGGGCAATCGGCCACCAGCGCCACTGTTCAATTACTCGGTCACCCGAGCACGCCCGCTATCCGTCACGAAGACGGTTTCGAGCACGTTGCTGTTTTGCCGGTATCGGCGCTCGATCCTAAATGGTTCGACCGGCGTGACCGAAAAACGACCACCTTCTGCATCATGCAGACGATTGAACAGCGGCGGCGAGTCTAGATCGGGCGCACACCACCAGTCGATGGAACCGTCGGCTCCGATGAGGGCGACCGAACGGCCGTTCCCGATGGCAGCATAATGCTCCAGCGGGAGAAAGCCGTCGGTCCGTTCCGGTTTCAGCGAATGCAGCATCAGGGAAGCGTGTTGCCGCCGGTAACCCCGAAGACTTCGCCTGTGATGTAACTTGATTCCTGGGAGGCAAGAAAGACGTAGATCGGGGCGCATTCGGCGGGCTGCCCCGGCCGCTGCATCGGGACCTCGCTGCCGAATTTCTGCACGACGTCCTGGGTCTGTCCTCCCGACGTCTGCAGCGGCGTCCAGAACGGCCCCGGTGCGACGACGTTGACACGGATACCTTTCGGCAGAACTTGCTTCGACAAGGCCTTGCTGAAGGCAACGATTGCCGACTTCGTCGGAGCATAGTCAAGCAGTGTTGCAGAGGGCTGGTAGGCCTGGATCGACGCCGTGTTGATGATCGCAGACCCTTCCGGCAGCAGCGGGAGGGCCGCCTTGCTGATCCAGAACAGCGCGTAGACATTGGTCTTGAAAGTCTCGTCGAACTGTTCGGTCGTCAGCTCCGCAATGCTTTCAATCGACTTTTGACGTCCAGCGACATTGACCAGAAGGTCGATCCCACCGAGTTCCGCCGCAGCTTTCGAAACCAGTTCCTGGCAGAACGCCTCGCTTTTCAGATCGCCAGGAATGGCGACCGCTTTGCGACCTTCCGCCTCGATCAGCTTGATGACTTCATCGGCATCCGACTGTTCTTCGGGAAGATAGTTGATGGCAATATCCGCTCCTTCGCGGGCAAATGCGATTGCCGCCGCTCGTCCAATGCCTGAATCGCCGCCCGTGACCAGCGCCTTGCGCTCGGTCAGCCTGCCCGTGCCTTTGTAGCTCGTCTCGCCGTGATCAGGGACGGGCTGCATCTTGCTTGTAAGGCCCGGAACGGGTTGGGGCTGCTTGGGGAACTCCGGCTGAGGGTATTGGGTCAGCGGATTCTGCATTTCGAACTGGTTCGAAGTCATTGTCGCTCCTTTGAGATTCGCGACAATCGAAACTTATGGAGGCGTCTGTTGTTCCAAAACGCCCAACCGTAACCCATTCGCACGGCACGAATGGCAGACCTCATTCGATAGAAAAAGGTTCTTCGTCTATGTCAATTGCGCTGCCCTCCGACACAGCGATCTCATCCTGGATCACATGTCGGCTGAGCAGGCCGGCGTCCTCGAGGGCTTCGAGGTTCGGCAGGCACGCAACGTCTCCGTGCCGAAGACGAAAAAAGCGGTGTCGCCACATACGTGTGCGGCGCGCCGGACGTCTGGCTGCGCGGGAACCGATGAAAACCTGCACCCCGCAAATTACCGATGACTTCCCGGCTGACCTCCTTCCCAAAGATCTTTGGTAGTTCGCCGCGGGTTACAGGCCGGCAATATCCCACTGCCATCTGCACCATTGCCTCGAACTCTGACAGCGCCGCCGCCCGCACCCTATGGGCGCCGACGAGACGCAGATCGTCTCGGGAAAGGCCCGGCCCGGTGCTGCCAGCCTCCGGCAACCGACACCAACTCATAGGGGCGCGATCTCGTCAAAATGTCGCGTGCTTGAGGTGGCACTTGGCCTGTTATTTCGGTAATGAGGGATTTCAGGACCATCTTCACCCTCAAGGCAAAAGCTGGCTCTTCTTCCAGTCTTGATAGGGGGCAAGACGCTAGCCGGGAAAGCGACGCTCGATCTCGTCCTGGATCAGCGCGATGCGCGCAAGCACCTCGTCTTGTGTGGCTCCGTTGGTTTGCCCGCTCTGTTTCTCCAAGCCATCCATCGCCGCGAAAACCTCATCGATGGTCATTGGCCCTAGACGTTACGCCAAATCGCCAACCGGTTCTTGCGTGAGATCGGCTTCGCTCATCGTGACACTCCCTTTTGTCGCTTTCGAACATGCTGTCTCAAACGAAGTTCCAAAAGGCGGGAACTTGTCTGGAGGACGATGGTTCGTGCTGCGGTCGACAAGGAGGACCTTCAATGAAGACTTTGATCTACGTTTCACTCATTCTTGCAGCCGCGACCTCGGCGGTGTTTGCGCAGTCAACAGCCGAGAAGACCGGCGCTAACTCGCTTATGGGCGTTTCGCCGAAGACCGAAGACTTCGTGACGGAGGCCGCCAGCAGCGACATGTTCGAAATCGAGTCCAGCAAGCTTGCGCTGGAACGGTCGGACGCACAGACGAAGACGTTCGCGCAGCAAATGCTGACCGATCACCAAAAGACATCGGACGAGCTCAAGGACCTCATTTCCGCGGGCAAGGTCAAGGCGACCGTCCCAACTGCGATGTCATCGTCGCACCAGAGCATGCTCGACGACCTGAAGAAGCTCAACGGTGACGATTTCACCAAACAGTACCATTCCGATCAGGAAGATGTGCACGAAAATGCTGTCGACCTCTTCAAGCGTTATGGCGATGAAGGCGAAAATGCCGAGCTCAAGGCTTGGGCCGCCACGACCCGGCCGGCGCTCGAGCACCATCTGAAGATGGCGACTGATCTGAACAAGTAAAAGGCGTTTGGGACGCGCCACCGGTCAATTTGGCACCGGAGGCTCACCTGCCTCCGTGACGCCGACCGGTGAGGTGCCAATGATAACATACCCGCCACTCAACGTTCTCAAGCCGGTTGGAGATCGCATCTGGAGTGTCGATAGCGGACCACTTCATGCCGGTGGTGTCATTCCCCTGCCAGTGCGCATGACGGTCATGCAGTTAGCTGACGGCGATCTTCTCTTGCACTCGCCGACATGTTGCGACGCGCGCCTCCGCAATGAACTTGTAAAACTCGGGTCAGTTCGGCATCTCGTCGCTCCTAACAGCGCTCACTGGAGTTTTATCAAAGACTGGAAGGCTCATTTTCCTGATGCCCTGGCATGGTCGGCGCCTGGCTTGCGGAAGCGACGACAGGTGAAACGTGCGGCAATTGCATGGCACGATGATCTCGGCGCCTCATCCCAGGCTCTGTGGGCGCCGGAGATCGAGCAGATCGAAGTGCCTGGCATCGGCGGGTTTCGAGAGATCTGCTTTTTTCACCGACCGAGCGGTAGTCTGATCCTGACCGACCTCGTCCAGAACCTGGATCGAGAGCACACGTCGGCCCCGATGCGGGTCTTCTCTGGACTTGTCGGCGCTCAGGAGAAGGCTCCGGTTTATCTGAGGCTGGTCGTTAAGCTGAAAGGGAAAGATGCCAGGGATGCGGCCGGCCGCCTGGTGTCGCTTCAGCCCGAGCGGGTGATTTTCAGTCACGGCGCCTGGTTCGAAGACGATGCCGCCGCACGGTTGCGAAAATCCCTCAATTGGTTGATCTAGCTGGCAGCCAGTTTCACCGTAGCGCCTGCCCATCGAGCGGCCAAGTCTTCGACTGCTTGGAAGGCGACAGGCTGCGGCAGTGCTTCACCGGTTTCCACCAGCCGCTCCATCGCAGTTCCGGTCTCGTCACCTGCTAGGCAAATGAATATGGCCCGGCTTTGCGGAGTGACTCCTGGTATGCGGGCCGTGCGTGCATGCGATCGAGCCACCTCAGGATGGCTGGGCGAGAGGCACCCAGTCCGGCACGCGCTCTCGCCGCTTCCAGCGGGAAACTCATCATGATGTCGGCGCCGGTTAGCGCCTCGCCTGCGAAATACGGTCTCGACGCAAGCTCGGCTTCCACGTAGTCGAGATGGACATCCAACATCGGCCGTATGCGGCGCACTGCCAGACGCCCCAGCAGAGGCACTTTCGACGCCACCAAGATGGCGAACAGCACTGGCATAACAGAGCCCTCCGCATAGTGAAGGAACTGTCGGTAGCGGAGCCGTTCATCGAACGTGACCGGGCCGAGGCGGCCGCCGGATCGTTCGACCAAGTACTCGCAGATCGCGCCGGTCTCGACCAGCACGATGTTCCGCCCTTCGTGGTCGTCTTCAAGGATCGGAGACTTGCCGAGCGGATGAACCTGTTTGAGCTGTGATGGCGCCGTCATGTCAGCACGACGCTCATAGAACCTGATCTGATACTCAAGGCCAAGTTCTTCCAGCATCCAAAGGATGCGCTGGGAACGGCTGTTATTGAGATGGTGAACTGTCAGCATGCCGTTCCCGCGCCCCGCCTTACATTTCGACCTTGGCGGTATCGCCCATGTCAGGCCTGCCATGTCCAAGAGCGGCTGCAGCCATCTTGATGTAGCTGATGACGGTGCCTGGGCTGTCCCAATATTCTGCGAAGGCGGGCGTCACCTTGAGAATGCGTATCGACGGATCGTCAGGGTTGTCCCACCACGCCTTTGCGGGCGTCGCCCACAGCTCGCGAATTTTCTCGCGATCATTCTGCACCTCTGCCGTTCCCGAGACCGACACGTACTTCTGGCCTTTCGAATCTGCGAAAGCGAGGCAGACATGCGGTTGCTTTGCCACCTCGTCGTCCTTGTGGCTCGCGACATCGGTCAGAAAATAGAATGCATCCTCGTTCCGCTCGGCGTAGGCCGACATCGGCCGGGCGCGTAGGTCGCTGCCATTCACGGTGGTCAGCATGCAAAATCCGATTTTCTCGGCAAGGTCCCATACTTTCGTGGTGTCGTCTGCGGCATCAGCCATGATTATCTCCTTTTTATTGGCGCTGAGAAACGTCTGAGAAACTGGCTCGTTCCTGCCTTACGCGCCGTAAATGCTGGTATAGCCATGGCTCGCGCTTCTCATGTCTCGATGAACAAAAAGGATCGATCCGCGGTCTCGAGCAATGTGTCGGCGACCGTTCCGTAAGAGACGATCGACCCAGCACGTCTACTCACGCCAAGTACGATCAGGTTAAAGCGCCCCCTTCTCGCATGCCTGAGGATGGCAAGTTCTAGAGACGATCCCTGCGAGACGACTTTTTCGATCAACCTCCGCGGTGGATCCCGCACGCAAAACTTTTGTGCGCTGCAACACTCGTTGATCATCAACCGCGAAAGGACGCGACCATGTCAGACCTGAAGCTTGGTGAACCGATCCCGATGGGCATTCCGGGTATTGAACCCGTCAGCACAGAAGTACAAGACGCCGCCAGAGCGGTCGTCCGGCCGTTCGAGCGGACAATTTACAGCGCGGCAGGCGCCTATCCAGATACAGCATTGCTCGACCAGTTACTGCTCCCCCCAATGAAGCTCGGCCCATCGATGGTACTTGCTTCCACGGCGATGCTCGTCAGCCCGGCGCTGATGGTCAAGCGGCTGCAGACGGCCAACGTCACTCCATAAAGGACGCTTCTTCGTCCGTCCCGCCGTCATCGCCCTCCGAGGCGGCGATTTCGTTGTGAACCACCTGTCGGCTCAGCAGGCCCGCATCCTCGAGCGCTTCGATGTTCGGCAGGTCGCGCAACGTCTCCATGCCAAAGGCCGAAAGAAAATGCTGCGTCGTCACATAGGTATATGGCGCCCCGGGTGTTGGGCTGCGCGGCCCGGAGCCGATGAAACCCGCGCCGCGCAGATCGCCGATGGTGTCGCGGCTGACTTCCTTGCCAAAAATCTTCGACAGCTCGCCGCGGGTGATGGGCTGGAAATAGCCCACCGCCATCAGCACCATCGCCTCAAACTCGGAGAGGGCTGGTGCCCCTCCCCGGGTTGGCGCCGAAGAAGCCCGGATCGTTTCGGCGAAACGGGGCCGGGTCCGGTGCTGCCAGCCGCCGGCAACCGACACCAATTCATAGGGTCGATCCCGAAGCTCCTCGATGAGATCGTCGAGCAGCAGATCAATGCTGCAATCTTTTCCCACCACCCGCGCCAAAAACTCTCGGCTGACCGGCTCGCCCGAGGCAAAGATGACAGCCTCGACCCGCATCATCCATTCCCGCCAGCGCATCTCCGCCGGCAGATCCTCCAGCTCCCGATCAAACAGACGGTCGTCTGCGGCGTACGCTTTCCTGCGGGATGGTTTCGCAGCAGGAGATCCGGCCATCGTCACAATCCGAAGATTCGAAAGGAGGCGCGGCCGGAGAGCTCGCGCGCAGCATCGAGACTTTCCAGACGCTCGAACAGCCGGTTGGCCGCCCAGCGCGACAGGGTGCTGCCTGGCGCCGAAGCTGCGACCGCATCCTCGTTTAGCAGCTTGCGGATCACCGGCTCGGCGCCCTTGGTTCGCAGTTTCGGCGCCACCGCCAGCAACCGCGCCGCCCGATGGTCGATTTCACCGCCAGATCGTAACGCGGCGTCGACGCCGTCCACCAATGCCAGGCAGATCGCTTTCGGATAGGCTGGCTCACCCGGCCGGACGCGACCGCGACCACCGATGGTGCGGAAGGCGGGTCCAAACCGGTCGGGGAGCAGCAGTGGCACGGGTTTCGGCCAGTTCAGCTTTTGCGCCAGCACGACTTCAGCGAGGCCAAGTGCCAGCACCTCGGCGTCCGGGCGAACGGCAGAGATCGCCGTTACCAGGTCCGCCACCGCGAAGGGTGCTGCTCGCCCGGACTGATTTGCAGAATCGACCATCTCAGGGATTGAGGCAAGCCGTTCGTCCCAGCTCATCCCCAGCAGTGCGGCAAGCTCCTTAACGAACGGTGTGGTGACCGTCCCAGCTTGGCGCGCAAGCATTCGTGTGGCCAGAAACAGCTTGCCGGCCGGACCGGGATCGTCGCCTGCAGACGTCAACAAAACCGCGTCGCGGATGCCGGCTTCTTCCTCGCCTGGCCCGAGCATTCGGGCAGCGACAGCTGCTGATTTGAGGGCAAGGCGATCGCGCCAGCAGCCGAGCCATAGTGGGTTGGCTCGGATGAGATCGTCGAGTGATTTCAGGGCGATACCGGCGACGAAGGCTGCATCGGATTCGGTGAAGTCGGGTGCTCGTGGCTGGGTCCACCTTGGCAAGTGAGATGACCAGACCGACGCGTTCGGAGTGTTGGGCGCAAGCGAATCCATGCGGCAGAGCATAAACCGCCTGTGCAGTTTGTACCAGCAATATTGCGCTTAACCGCACGGCCTGTCGGCGATATAAAACGTCCGATAACGTTGACTTATCGGACGTTCTTCTCATTATAGAGACATGGCCCAGATCATCGAGCAGAACAGCGAAAATCACGTCGAGGAGACCTCAGCGCCGTCCCTCAGCACGGCGCCCGGGTATGATGTTTCCGCGCCGGGGGTGTCGGGCGAAAGCCCCCTCCCCTCCCTCGCCGGCGACGATCATCCAGCAGCCCATCTTGTCAGCCTCGCCGATCGGGCTCGGACCTACGTTGAAGCCGCCAGTTCCGCCAACACCCGCAAAGCCTATGCTTCCGACTGGAAGCACTTTTCCGCCTGGTGCCGCCGGTCCGGCCTTACCCCTCTTCCCCCGCATCCACAGACTGTCGGGCTCTACATCACGGCTTGCGCGTCGGGTGCGGCCGAGCGGGGGATGAAGGCGAATTCAGTTTCAACTATCGAAAGACGTCTCTCGTCGCTGTCGTGGAACTATGCCCAGCGCGGATTGGCCCTCGATCGCAAGGATCGCCACATCGCCACGGTCCTGTCCGGCATTCGCAAAACGCATGCCCGGCCGCCGGTGCAGAAAGAGGCGGTGCTGGCCGAAGATATCATCGCCATGATCGAAACGCTCGATCGCGGCACGCTCCGGGGCCTGCGGGATCGGGCCATGCTGCTCGTGGGCTATGCCGGCGGCCTGCGGCGCTCCGAGATTGTCGGTCTTGATGTCAAAGCCGACCAGACGGAGGACGGCCGCGGCTGGATCGAGATCCTCGACAAAGGCATGCTTGTCACTCTGCGCGGCAAAACCGGATGGCGGGAAGTCGAGGTCGGCCGCGGTTCCTCCGACGCCACCTGCCCGGTCGCGGCCGTCGAGACCTGGATCAAGTTCGCCAGACTGGCGCATGGCCCCCTCTTTCGCCGTGTCACAGGACAGGGCAAAGCGGTCGGATCCGATCGGCTAAACGATAAGGAAGTGGCGCGGCTGGTAAAACGGGCGGCGATGACTGCTGGCGTTCGGGGCGATCTCAGTGAGGTCGAGCGGGCTTTCAAGTTTTCCGGCCACTCGTTGCGTGCTGGCCTTGCCTCATCGGCGGAGGTCGATGAGCGTTACGTACAGAAGCAACTGGGGCATGTATCAGCCGAGATGACCCGCCGGTATCAGCGCCGGCGTGATCGCTTCCGGATCAACTTGACAAAGGCTGCAGGGTTATAGGGTCCACCAGGAAACGCCGCAAAAATTGGGAGTTTTGCGACAAGATTTTTCTCTTGAGCCGGACCCTGCGTCATACCGTAAGGAAGATTCCCGAAGGAGTTTTCAATGCACGGATGCGGTCAAGAGGTATTGCTGACAGCCCATGAATGCGCCAGCCGGATCGGCTTGAGCATACGGGCACTTCGGCTCTACGAAAAACATGGTCTGATCTCGCCTCGCCGCACCTCCAAACAGTGGCGGCTCTACGGAAGTGGCGAGGTTGCTCGGCTGAATGAGATAATGGCCCTAAAATCCATTGGGCTTAGCCTTCGAGATATTTCAAAGCTTTTGCGCGGTCAGTCTACCGATCTTGTCCAGATTCTTGCCCTACAGCGTGATGCGCTAGCGGACACTAGAAACCGGGCTGAGCGAGGGCTGACTGTGATTGAAGCTTTGCAAACAAAAATCCGTTCTGGAACGCCTGCGTCGGTTGACGACCTTATGACTCTCGCAAAGGAAACAAACATGACTGAGCCGTTAAAGAATACTGTGGCCTGGCGTCGCTACGAACAGATGCGCCCGCGAACTGAAGTTGTCATCGATGCCGCCTTGTACGATGAATATGCCGGAGCCTACGAAACTACTGACGGGATACTCTCTATCGTGTCCCATCGCGATGGGCGGATTTTCTCCCGGATTGTTGGACAGTCGGATATCGAGATTTTCCCGGAGAGCGAGACCGAATTCTTTATGAAGGCCCTGCCCGTGCAAATTACATTTGAGCGCGGTGAGGATCACCAGGTGCGACGCCTGAGCCACCATCAAAACGGTTTCGAGGATCACGCATTTAGAGTTGACTTGGATCAGGTGCGGAATATCGAAGACGCTGTACAGCAACGCATTCGAGACCAAAAGCCAGTGCCCGAAGGCGAGATCGTCCTACGTAATGTGATTGAGGAGCATGCTCGGGGGGAGCCTGACCTTGATAAAATGTCGCCCGCTTTAGCTGTGCTCGCGGAGGAGCAAAAGGGCTTCATTCAGACTGAATTGGAAAAGGCAGGCAAGCTGAAGCACCTTTCATTCAAAGGTGTTTCGCAAGTCGGCCTAGACATTTACGACGCTGATTTTGAGCATGCAAAGATCGAATGGGGTTTTGCCCTCACTCATAGAGGTCGAATAAGCCATCTCTATCTTCGACAAACGCCCTAGTTTAAGCTTTGTCGCTCAAGTCCTGATTTTGCAGCGCTGCAAAAGTCCGGCTGACATATCGAGCAAAATCCGGGAAATTTGCGAAAACGCGGTTTGGCGAACTTGATGGGCGAGCAGCTAGAAACAAGGAGGGCTTCATGTTTCTAATTCTCCCTCCTGCTCCCAAGCTTGCCACGCTGGTACACGCCTATTGGTTTATTGAAGACCTGCCGGGAGAGTATGCAGGGCACCTGACCCGGACAAGCCCTATCCCCCTGGCGGTGCTATCCGTCAACATGGGACGTCCGAATGCAGCAGAGGACGGAGGTCTGGTCCCGAGCGTGTCCTTTCTCGGTTTGCAGTCACGAAGCCGCGCCTGGCGTTCGTGGTCAGAGACCTATTTCGTTATGGTGATGCTTACAATTCCTGGGCTTGTCCGACTGTTTCCTCATACCGGATCGGGTACTGCCGACATGCTGCTTGATCTTGCTGCTCTCACCGGCGACGCTCCCGCACAAACTTTGAAAAATGGCGTCGGGCTGGAACAGGAACCGAGACGGATCGCAGCCTTGCTGGATCATTGGCTGATTTCCAGGATGAGCAACACGCGCCCTATTTCGGAGGGCAAGCAGATCGCTATAGCGCATTCAATCCTGAAAGGTGGTGGAACCGTCGAAACAGCCGCAGAGACTGCCCAGGTCAGTCGCCGGCAACTCCATCGTCTTTTTCTCCGACACCTTGGCAAGGGGCCAAAGTCACTCGCAGATTTGGAACGTTTGCATTCCAGCCTGAAGAGCGTTCAGTCCGACAGCGGAGAGCCCGTGCTTGGGTTCAGCGACCAAGCACATCAGATAAGAAGCTGGCAACGGCGGCTGGGCGTAACGCCGGGAGCATACGCCCGTGAGGCTCGGACGCCGCTGGCCGATCAACTCGGCGCACAGGGTGGCTCGTCGGGGATCGCCTATTATTTGTGAGGCCGCTTGTCCCATTCATTCAATACTAGCAGCGCCTTTCGAAGAATATCAGATTTTTTCGAAGGGAGACCAAAATAGCCATGCGCCTTCATCTGCTTCACCTGGGCATGATGCAGCCCGGCGATGTGCCTGTTCCTGGTTACCTTGTCCAGACAACGGACGGCATTAACATCCTGATTGATACAGGCTGGCCACGGTCTTTCGTCGAAAACCCTCGTAACCCGCCGGGACTTTCAATCGAAATGAGGCCGGAGGATACGGTGGTTGCTCGCCTCGCGGCCATTGGACTCAAACCTTCAGATATTGATTATCTCGTATGCACTCACCTTGATGACGACCATTCCGGCAACCACGATCTGTTCACCAGCGCCGAATTCGTCATCCAGCGGCAGCACTATGAAATGGCTAAAGGTGGCTATCCCCGGTTTTCGGCCACTCGGGCGGTGTGGGATCATCCGTCGCTTCGGTATCGTCTTATCGAAGGCGACATCGAGCTTGTACCGGGCGTGGAATTGCTGGAAACCAGCGGTCATGTCCCCGGCCATCAGTCTGTACTAGTTTATCTTCCAAAGACGGGAGGCATACTGCTTGCTGCCGACGCCGTTATGCACCAGTCGATGGCGGACGCGACAACGCGTCAAATGTTCATAACCGATATGGATGATGAACCGGCTGTTAGAAGAAGCACGCAGAAGGTTTCAGACATCGCAGAACGCGAAGGCGTGGCATTTGTCGTCTACGGGCATGATGCCCAGCAATGGAGATCTTTACGTCATTCCCCGGCGTTCTACGAATGATCGACCTGCCGATCTCCTGCGAGGCCTCCATGCCGGCCATGCTGACGCAAAAATCCTAAAGCCTGTTACGTCACAGGTTTTAGTCGCGTAATACGTCGCAGGTTTTGGGATTTTTGCGACAGGCGTAAAGCGCGACCGTGCTCAAAAGGCTGAGAACAGTTCGTGCCGTTCTCGCCATTTCGTTCGCAGCAGATCACTTTCGCCCTTGAACACGCTGTCGATGAGCTGGCAGGCGGTCATTCGATCGACGCGGAAGTGCCGAAAGTCATCCCGCATCTCGCACCACGCGGCCAGAAGAACATTGTCCACATAATAGACAAGAGCAATTGGACGAACGGTTCGCTCCGTGCTCCGCGCTTCGGCATCCTGATAGTGTAGATGAAGCTTGCGTTCTTCCCTTATGGCCTGACGAATGACGCGATACTCCACCATAGCGGGAGGAACCTCATTCCAGTGTGATACATGCAAAGGCGATCCCTCGATGCGGCTGTCCGCTGCGTCTGGAAGAACGTCAGCGATCTTTCGGCTGACACGAGATGCGGCCGCCAGTAGGTCAGCATCGCCAGTGCGCCCGAGCAGGGACAGACCGACCACGATGGCCTCAATCTCATCGGCTGTGAACATGAGCGGTGGAAGATCGAAGCCCGCCTGCATCACATAGCCCACGCCAGCCTCACCCTCTATCGGAACCCGCATGGCCTGTAGCGTGATAACATCGCGATAGATGGTCCTCTTGCTGACCTCCAGAGCGTCGGCAATTGCGCGCGCGGTGACCGGTGCAGTCGCACGCCTTAGAATCTGGATGATATCGAACAGTCGGCTTGAGCGGCCCATAATCGCATTTCCTGCAAGCGATCGAACTCTATCAACTTGTTGCTGACATCCGTTGTCAGCAGGGAGGCGAGTATGCTGGCAAGCATCCATATCACAAGGGGGTTACCGATGGCTGATCAGGAGTTTGAAACAACGTCCGTGCGGATGGAGCGCATGTGCCTGCTAATCATACAGGCTCCGACCGAGGACGTGGACCGCATCATGAGTGAGGTGGTCAAGGTCGTGCCATTGGCAATGGGGAGCTATGACAGCAACGCTTATCAGTCGGGGCCAGGTGTCGAACGCTATCGGCCGCTCGAAGGGGCGGCCGCTGGACCGGAAACCGAGGTCCGAAAGCGGCCTGGCACCGTCGAGGTATCGTTTGAGCTTCCTGATGACCGGCAGCTTATCGAACAGGTGGTCGAGACGATATTTCAGGCACACAGCTATCAGGAGCCGGTCATCAGGATTCAGACAATCCTCACCAGCCGCTCCAAAGGACTTGACGACAGCGCGAACCCTAACCGCTGGTGGAATACGACAGGCGACTGGAAAAAGAAGGACGACCGACTGGCAACGGGTGCCGTGCAGGAATGAGCGCGGCCGAATATCGCCTCGGTCTGGTGCTTGTGACGGCATCAGCGGTCGCCTGGAGCACGGCGGGTTTCTTCACGCGGCTCGTTCCACTGGATAGCTGGACGCTGCTCGCTTGGCGCGGCATTTTTGGCGCGCTCGGCATCGCCGTAGTGATCCTGATCATGGGTCGCCGTGGGGCATGGCGGAGCGTCCGCGACATGGATTGGCCCGGCTGGTTGTTCGCCGTCGTCTCCGCCGTCGGCATGATTTTCTTCATCACGTCGCTCAGACGCACCACAGTCGCCCATGTCGCAGTGATCTATGCGACGGTACCGTTCATCGCAGCCGTGCTTGGCTGGCTGGTGATGCGGGAACGACCGGCAGCGAGCGCCGTCATCGCTAGCCTCGCCGCGTTCGCAGGGGTTGCTTTAATGGTCGGCTTCGGCATCGAGGGTAGCTTGATTGGCGACATTCTCGCATTGGGCATGACGCTTTGCATGGCGGCAATGATGGTGATCGCACGGCGGTTCCGCAACATCCCGGTCATGCCGGCCGCCTGCCTATCGGCACTGCTAAGCGGACTGGTCTGTTGGCCGTTTGGGGACCCGCTTGCCGTTTCCGGTTATGAGCTGTTTCTCTTGGCATTGTTCGGTTTCGTGAACTCGGCAGTCGGGCTTGCGCTGTTTACGCTTGGCGCAAGGCTCCTGCCTGCGATCGAGACGGCGCTGATAGGGGCCTTGGATGCACCGCTGGCCCCGCTCTGGGTCTGGCTCGCCTTCAGGGAGACACCCGGCATTGGTACGGTTGCCGGTGGGCTGATCGTGTTCGTGGCAGTTGCTGCTCACATTGTGGTCGAGACCCGACGAGCCTCCCGGACGCTCTGAAATCACTGCCGTAGGTTCCGAGAGTTTTGTGACGCGATTAAGATAGGGAGAGATAATGAATCCGCATATTCGAACAGCGGCCGATAGCGATAACGCGGCTATATTGCGTATCTTGCGGCAGGTTTTGTTGTCAATTTCTCCGGATGGAGCTGCCGTCCCAAAGCCATCGGACGAATACCTTCAAAGCATTGTGAAAGGTTGCGAGATATTCGTCATTGAGCAGGGCGACGAGGTTGTCGGGCTAAACGCTATCCGCGTCATCGACCTGTCAGACCGCGAAAATGCAGCTTACAGCAAAATCGCGCTTGTCATGGCAATCGGTGTCGATGAAACGAAACGCCGGCGGGGACTGGGAACTGCGCTAGTAAATCATATGCGGGGCTGGCTGGCGACTGAGGGCGTCGAAATGGTTAGCCTGAATGTCGCGGCCCATAATACGCCCGCAGTAGCGTTCTACAAGCATATGGGCTTTGGAACTTTGTCTATGCAGATGGGATGTAAGCTGCCTTTGTCGCAAGAGTCCTAATTTTGCGAAGTTGAAGAAGCCTTTTATGCAGGGGCTGTCAAAGATGGAGGATTGGGTGGATCAGCCACCAATCGAGCTATGGAATGTTACAGCGCCGTTAGAACGACTTGGAGGGGGCTTCCGGAATATTGTGTTCCATACTGTTGGGCTGCCCCAGGACCTCGTCTTTAAATCAACGCGTAGGTCTACGGCCGCTTTGGAATGGCTAAGCGTCGTCCAAGACTTTGCCCGTGCAAGCGGCTTCATCGTTCCATCGTTTGTGCGCAGCCGGAACGGGCTGTTGATTGAAAGTGGTTGGACTTGTGAGGAGTTCCTCGTCGGTGAACCGTTTGCAAAGGAGGATTTGCCGTCGATCTTGCCGGAAATATCAAGATTTCACCAATTGGCGGCGACGATAACGCAGAGGCCGGGATTTGCTTCATCGGAAGAGCTGACCAGTCTATTAGCTGGCGGCGATATCGACCTTTCCACGATGCCTCCCGAGTTAGCTGAATTATGTCGTCACGCATGGCGCGAAGTGTCAGGCCTTCCGGCCACCGCTGTCCACGCCGATCTCAATGCTGGTAATCTGCTGCGCTGTCATGACGGACGCCCAGCCTTGTTAGACTGGGACGAATGCCGTCGCGATCTAGCAATTTTCGATCTCGGACAACTAATAGCAGTCCGCAATTTGGAACAGCGCGCAATCTTGGCTTGGGAGGTGGCATGTTCTTGGAACATCGAGCCGGACCATGCGCGCGAGGTCGAAAAACGTTTGCACAGCAAGGATCGAGAAATTACTGCGAAGTCGCGAAAATCCTGACTTCTTGGGCAAACTATGCTGATATCTCAGCGTCTCAGCAATATGAGAGGGTCAATCAGTATGGAACGGCAGAGCACCTACAGCGATCTTTTGAAAATGCCGGGACTATCGCCTCTGATCCTTGCGGCGACGTTTTCCCGGCTGGCGGGGCGAATGTTTATTCTCACATTGGTCCTGTTCGTGCTGGCGCGGTTTTCTTCACCGGCACTGGCCGGCTGGCTCACGTTCGCAGCGATCGTTCCGGGTCTACTTGTGAGCCCGGTTGCAGGCGTCCTGCTTGACCGTGTTGGCCCGACGATAGCCGTCCGGATCGACATGATTGCAAGCGCCTCTTTCATTGCCGCGATCAGCATTGCTGCATGGGCTGGCTGGGCCGATCCGATAGCCCTGTTCATTCTGGTGATACTGTTTTCTCTTGCTGGCCCTTTGGGCGCAGCCGGGACACGCACGCTGCTGCCTCGCCTCGTTCCACATCACGCTCTCGACCGAGCCAATGCGCTCGATACGGCTGTGTACGCGGTCGTCGATGTTGTTGGACCGGCGATGGCGGGCATAATAGTGGCATGGCTCGGGCCCGAAACTGCGATGTCTATCATCGCCATAGCCTATGCTTGCGCCGCCCTTTGCATGTCTTTCGTCCCGCGCCTTCGCGGTTTGGCCTCCAGAGACACTTCATTCCTGCGGCAGACAATTGAAGGCATTCAGATCGTCGCCAGGCAACCGACATTGCGCGGGCTCGCCATCTCCTATTCGATGTATCAGATCACCTGGGGTGTCCTTTACGTCGTGGTGCCGGTTTTCGTCGCCAATCATTACGATATGGCTGTCGGCAGCTCCGTAACCGGCTTCCTATGGGGTGCAATGGGTATCGCTGGCGGGGTCGGGGCGCTTTTCGCGGGTCACCTGCGCACGAGTGGACGCGAACGTCATATCATGGCTATCGGTATGGTCATTACCGCTTTGGCGGCCTGGCCGGTCGCTGCAGAATTCGGTTTTGGTGGTCTGGCGATCGGACTCATGCTCGCGGGCGTGATGTCCGGCCCGATCGACGTTGCTCTGCTAACTTTGCGTCAGCGGCGCACGGACCCGCGACAGCTTGGCCGTGTCATGTCTATCTCGATGAGCCTGAACATGGCTGGCTTCCCTCTCGGTTCGGCTCTTGCCGGCATGGTCATCACCTCGTCGCTCTCAACAACATTCGTTTTGGCCGGCATCGCGTCTGTGATAGCCGCCATCGCTACCATATCGATACCAGCCGACCGAACTACCGCGACGTGAAAGCCTAATATGCTGTAGCGTTGCAATTATCCTGATTTCCGCGAGAGATTACGGCGACTACCTTTCAGTCAGGCCAGATTCATTCAGGTCCAGTTCCCTCGGCTAGTTTTAGAAGCGAAGCGGTCGCAGCGCTTGCATACGCTGGAACAGCGAGAACGAAGTTGCTTGTCAGGAATTGATCGGCTGCTCCGAATTCTGGCAATTGACGCAACTCTTCGTCCTCAATCGAAGAGCGAAGTGAGGCGAAAACTGCTAGAGAATCCACAAATTGGTACGGCCTGCTGTGGATGGAGCTGATCGACGGGGCGCTTGCGCCAGGAATGCCTTTGGCAATTTGTAGTTCAGCCACAAAGCGGCAGGCGTAGATCAGTCCTGCCTCTCGCGCTTTCCAATCCTCAGCCCGCATTACCTGATCGAGCATAGGCTTGAGTTCGGATGCGCAATCCAATCTGGAAAAAGCTGTTCCAAACCACTTGGGATAGGGCGCATAGCGGCGCTCGATCAGCATGGCAAGCCGCATGATATTCCCAACCATTCTTGCTGCGATGACACGCGACCCAATGTCATCGCCAGCATCGCCGGCTCGGCCGACAAAAGCACGTTCCTCGGCAATGCGCCCCCATTGCGCCGCGAGCTTGTACAGCCAAACATCGCGGGGGAAGTAGGCCATCCGTTTTCGAAGCGATGTTAATTCGCCGAAATCATCGCGGAAAACCGCGCCACCTGTGACGGTCAGAAATGTTTGCTCCGAATAGGATAGCCAGTCCTGTGTCGTTAGCTCATTCGGGAATTGGCGACCCCAGAAGCGGTCGCACCAAGCCGCAACTGTATAGAGTTCCGCGCCATGATCTGACCCCAACATGCCCGCCCCAGCATCTCCAGAAGGTGGCCGGACGTTGGTCGAGTAACGAACCGGCCAGCCTTCGAATGATAGCGGTAAACTGCTATCCAGTGCTTTCATGACGGCTGGCGCAATCGTGGGGAAGCTAGCAGCGGGAAGGAAAAGCTGCACACACGGGCCGTAATCGTGGTCTGCCGATACCTCGGAATCGAACCTGAGGATCTCCGAACCAAGTCCGACACGAGCTGCAGCATGGGACATATATGGAAAGTTATCGTGCAGGATCGGGCCGACAACCTTCTCATAGAAACGCTGCGATAGGTCGATTCCAATTCCTTGAGCCATCGTCCTTCACCTGCTTTCTCTCGCAATTATTAGATCGGTTGAACCTCCACGGCCAACGCGCTACCATTCTCGCGGGTGTGCAGCCCACCGCTCGCCCCTTCAGGGATGGTGAAATGCACAAACTTCTCGGTTGAACCCTTATGGGCAGCCGTCGGCAACGCGAGCACCGGCATTGATTATGCCTGGAAAGGGACAAAACCATGAGTGCTCGCGCTCACCCTAAATCTATGGCCAAAGCTTTGCGAAAAGCTCTTGCCGAGCAGAACCTCGACCTATCGCATAGCGCCTGCCTGGAAATTGTCGCTAGGCAGTTGGGTGCTTCCAACTGGAATACCTTGAAGGCATCGAGTGACAAGTCTGCATCGCTCAGTTTCACGCTTTTCGTTGAGCATGGTCGTCAGGAAGAAGCCGCCATTTTCTACAGGACCGTTTTTGGTGCTGTTCCAACGAAGACGCATTACCTACAACAACGAGAGCCAATGGCAGTTGAGTTGGAGCTTGGTGGATGGCTGGTCTCAATATGCGGATCGAATCCACGTCGAGAAGCCGAGCCTTGGCGTGGAGGCCCCTTTCATCCAAAAGAGAAGGGGTCCGTGAGCGCGGTTTACCGTTTGGACGTGGACAACGTGGCGGCTATGCTGAAGACAGCGGTTGCAGCTGGTGCCAGTGTTCGGGACAGCCTACAAGTTGCCGACAATGGTCACCGTGTTGCGACCATCTTTGACCCCTTTGGGCACATCTGGGCCTTGCATGAAAAGGCCGTAGCAACGACGATCCAGGCGGCGTAAGCCGACGACAGTTCTTGTCGCAAATGTCTGTCGCGAAAACCAGACTTTTGCGTCTGAGTTTTGCGACAGGCTTTTCCCTGCAAATTCAGCGCCGGCGATTTTGTCGCGAAACTTAGCCATATCGCAAGCTAGATGCTCGCGCGTCTGAAGAGCGGGAGAGAACGCGCAATCGTCCGTCCTGATCTCAAAGGCATCCTGCCGAAAGCATTATCGGACGTATTTAATATGGCTTGTGAGAACGCGGAAACTGGCTGGCCCTCCCCTGTCGCAAGGGCCTTTTAATTACGGGTAGTTGAGACTATATGTAGCTAGACAGCCTAGCCAGATTGGAGCGGACGAATGGATTGGCAGCTACAGGACGCTAAGAATCAGTTCTCGAAAGTGGTCCAGAAGGCTCGTCATGAGGGGCCGCAGGAGATCACTGTTCGCGGCGAACGGACTGCCGTCGTTCTGTCCGCGCGCGATTACGATGCCCTGCGTGCCGGCCTACCCACACTTGTCGACGCACTACTCGCCGGCCCGGTCTGGGATGATGAACTCGTCGAGGCAGTTGAAAGGCGCAGCCAGACCCCCAGCCGAGATTTGGCTTTCTGATGTACCTTGTCGATACCAATATTGTTTCAGAAGCCAGGCGTGGCACTCCAGAGGCCGTGTCCTGGTTGCGATCCGTCAATCCCCTGAGCGTTCACATGAGCGCCCTGACGTTGGGTGAGATCATGCGCGGCATCGCCCTGAAGCAGAAAGCAGACCCGCGCGCGGCAGCTCACCTGACTGAATGGTTACGCAAACTGCGCCATGATCACCTCGACCGCATCCTGCCGGTGACCGACGAAATCTCTGTCGAATGGGGGCGTATCGCCGCGATCCGTCCACGTGGCGATATAGACGGCCTGATCGCGGCTACCGCGATCGTTCACGACCTGATCCTTGTCACGCGCAACGTCAAGGATTTCCAAGACACGGATGCTACGGTGATCAGTCCATGGGAGATGTAGGAGGCGTGAACGACGCGATACCGACGCGCCAGGCGCCCGGACCTATGGTATCGTTCACCACTGACCTCCCTTCCTCTGCCGCGCAATCGACAGACGACGTGCCTGCTCATCTACAGGGTCTTGCCGATCGAGCGCGCGGATATGTGGAGGCAGCCAGTTCCGCGAACACCAGAAAGGCATATGCCTCTGACTGGAGGCACTTTTCCGCATGGTGCCAGCGATCCAATCTTACCCCTCTCCCCCCGCATCCACAGACGGTAGGCCTCTATGTGACCGCCTGCGCATCAGGCGCAGCCGAGCGACGTGGTAAAGCAAACTCTGTGTCGACGATCGAAAGGCGGTTGTCGTCCCTATCCTGGAATTATGCCCAGCGCGGCCTCACCCTTGATCGTAAAGACAGACACATTGCGACGGTGATGGCAGGGATCCGCAACAGCCATGCGAGACCGCCCGTCCAGAAGGAGGCGGTCATGGTCGAGGACATCATCGCCATGATCGAAAGCCTCGACCGCGGCACTCTGCGTGGTCTGCGCGATCGCGGAATGCTGCTGATCGGTTACGCGGGCGGACTTCGCCGCTCGGAGATCGTCGGCCTGGATCTCAAGGCTGACCAGACTGAAGATGGGCGTGGTTGGATCGAAATTCTCGATAAAGGGATGCTCATTACCCTGCGGGGCAAGACAGGATGGCGAGAGGTGGAGATCGGCCGCGGTTCATCTGATGCCACCTGCCCCGTCGCCGCAATCGATACCTGGATCAAGTTCGCTAAGCTCGCGCATGGTCCCCTCTTTCGCCGGGTGACCGGCAATGGAACGGCGGTCGGGCCGGATCGACTGAACGACAGGGAAGTCGCGCGATTGGTGAAACGAGCCGCGATGGCCGCCGGCGTTCGTGGCGATCTCAGCGAAGCCGATAGGGCCTCTAAGTTTTCTGGCCATTCACTGCGTGCCGGTCTCGCCTCTTCCGCAGAGGTCGACGAGCGCTACGTCCAGAAACAGCTCGGTCATGCTTCAGCGGAGATGACGCGGCGGTATCAGCGGCGGCGAGACCGGTTCCGGGTGAACCTTACTAAGGCTGCAGGATTGTGATGCTTCAGAGCTCAGTCAGCAACAGCTCTAAAAACACTGACGGCGCCCCTGACCGGGAACATGTCCTCACCGTAATGATGAAGCCGCGTGTGGTGGCGACGGCACAACCATCGCACAAGTAACGGCTCGTCGTATTGATCATGATGGGCATCGACAGCTTCGACGCCGCATACCTCGCAGCTCTCTTTGTCGAGGTCACCCGCCTGTGATTGACGGCGAGCTGGTCATCGAACTCAATGGCAAATTGTCGTTCGACGGTCTGCAGGCGAGACTGCAAAAACGTTCGACCGGGAGCCGAGAGAGGTAATGGACCACCTCCGGGAAGTACTGGGAAAGCGCCTTCCCCGATTTTGCCCGCAGATCGACATGAATGCCGTGTTTGAACGCCAGGCAACGAAAACCATCCCATTTCGGCTCGTATTGCCAACCGTGGCCCGCCGGCAGGCTGTCCGCGGACCGTGCTTCCATTGGTTCGACCTTAAGCGAGAGGCCGAAACTGAAAACCTCGGTTGCTGCCTTTGTCACCTTCGCCGCCTTTTGCTGAACGCCCCGCCGCAAGGCACTACTCTGGCGACGGTTCGGCCGCTTCAGAGCCCGCGTCATTCTCGCTTCTCGGCTCTTTACTGCTATTCGGACGTACCTGCTCTTGCCGCTTCAAATCCCTCTCAACTATCTCCCTGCTGCCTTCCGCCGGATCCTGCTCTGGGTGCTTGTCATCGTTCATCATTGCTGCTCTCCTTCATAAAGCAAACCTCAACCGGAACCGAAAGTTCCTCCTCGCTACCGTTGCGGACAAGGCGACACCGTGACCGCATTGCTCCCGGTGCTCCTGCGGCCGGCGTCGTAAACCTCGGTTTCGACACTTGGTTGCTCTGACATTGGGTCCTCCTGTCCGACGACAGCTAACCGCACAAACCGCTTGCATTTATGTTTCACCAGGAGGGCACGGTGAAGGACAAGAAGGGGAGGACGGGCTATACAGTCGGTGCGCTCGTCCGGACGAAACCAAATATGCGGCCATCTTTTTCGGGGGATTGGCTTATCTTGTCGCTGATCGACTGTTTAGTGTGACTTCCGTCTGCTCGGCGCTACCTCCTATGCATGGCTCAGTGGCCGCGCGGCCCGAACCGAAGGAGAAAGCATCGTGAAGTTCGGCCAATTTTGCGGCTTCCTCGCGGACGAAATGGATTTCCAACACAGCGACTTCGTATTGGGAGCAGAGTTACTCTTTACGATGGGTTCGAGTGGTGAGGCCGAAGAACTTGCCGTGTCCTTTCCGGACCGCAACGTCACCGCAACGGACGCTGCTATGTTTCTCTGCCTAAGCGTCGCGATCGACCTTGGAGCCTCCGATCCCTCTCAGGCCGCCGAGACAGCGCAAGAGATCGCCATCTGCGGTCAGAACATGCCGATCTTGCTTGCGGCCCTGGGTGAAGGCCACGATGCGACGATCGACATCAGTGGCAGGTTCGCAGCCACTGTGACAGTACCGGGGTCTCTCATCTCAAAAATCACGCCTCTGATCCGAGGTGGAAACATATCTCACCTGAGATCCATCTAAGCCAACAAGGGATTTGAACAACATGCAGACAATCAGCGACTGGTTAGATGACAGAGTCCAAGAGATCATCGGGCCGCCGGGGATCCATGATCGAAAGGCGGATTTCCAGGAGCAGGCAAAACTGCTTTGGCTGCAGGCTGAGGTTGCCGGTTTCACTGTTGCTCAGTTGAAGGAGGCCTGCGGTGGGGATGTTGAACAATATCTGCTCGAGCAGCAGAACGCGATGACCGACGTGGGAAGGCAACGTGCGTTGGAAGAGGTTTTCGACCCGGCCCAACCTCGAAGTTCCTAAGCGGTGACGGTGACCTGCGCCATCCAGCCTTGCGCCCCAAGCTTTGGCCGTCATTTCGGCCCTGACAGATGAGATGAGCGTGCTGATTACATCTGAGCTAAAGGTTGCTCCCAGTATCTCGCGAATTCTGCTTTCGCTCGCTGTGGTCAAGAACTTCTTCAGGTGCCACGTCCTGCTTCAGTTCCTCCAGGGCCCCGCCAGCGTTGGCCGCCACCCCGCCCTTCTCCGCCAGGGAGGCCACCATCGTCAGGATCTTTGTTCCCTCTGCTCGACGAGCAAGGAGATCTGGAGGTTGAGATCGGCGCGCTTGTCGTCGGCCGGGCGAAAACCTCTCTCATGACCTACCACGTTGGACGCGTAATCATCAGCCACACGATCGCGAGTACCGCGCCAAAGGCTGGAAAGCCGAAGAAAAACCAGCGCCTGAACAGGTCGTGGTACCGCTGCGGCAGGGCGCTGCCCGTCCTCTCCGCTTTGATGGCGAGATTACGCATCTCCATTTGCATCTAGACGACCGGCAGCCAGAAGATCCCGGTGAGGATGTAGAGCAGGATCGAGACAACGATCCAGCCGTCCGTCAGCGAGTAGCCCGCATTCCAGGCAGTGCCACGCCGGTGATGGGCTGTACGACCACCGCAGTGGCGGTGAAGAGGAAGTCCGCCAAAACCACGATGCGAGCGACCGGTGCAATCGTCGATGCTTTTCCGGTTTGGTGGGCAATCAGCATGAAGAACGCTATGCCAGCACCGGTTCCAAGCAAAACACATGCGCCAATCATGTGGAGAAATTTCAGGAGGAAATAGAGCATCAACGCTCCTCCAGTATCGCCAGGGCGACCAGATGAAGAACAAGGATTGGTCCGACCTTCAGAAGCGGGCCTAGCGGTTCATGCCAGAGCGCAGGAATAAGAATGGTGCCGGCGATAGTGTAAAAGATCGACACCAGGATTGCGGCCCACAAGCCGAGACGACTGGTACGCCGCAACGCGATCATTGTTCCGATAACGATGTCTGCCATTGCTCCGGCGACGACGGAAAGCACCGCCAGCACGCCGGCGTCGCCTTGGTTCATCAGCGCCAGGCCCTCGTCAAAGCCGACGGTGAGCGAGATAATTCCGGTGAGGATCCAGAACAGCGGCAGAACCACGAAAATCAGTGGCTTGAGGAAGAAGAGGTTGGAAAACCACCGCTCTTGAATGCTCGCGGGCGCTGACTTCAGCGTCTCAGTGAGGGATCGAGGTCGGATCCCGACTGTCGCGGCCCAAGGCTGAAGGTCTCCCGTCGCACCCCGGGCAATTTCCTTTTTGGCTGTCGTTCGAAGTGCAGGCCTCCAGCCGAGCACGCCCGCGAGGTCGCCGAGGGAATAAAGCAGCGCCGCGATGCTCGACGGCACTGTTAATTGGAGGGCCGGCCGTCTCCCAAGCCAACGTCGATAGATCCCGACCACCTCTTCAAAGGTCAGCCGCTGCGGTCCAGCTAATTCGAGGGCGACCTGTCTTGCGGCGTTCGGTTCAAGCAACTTCATCACCGTATCGACAACATCCTCAAGCTGTACGACTTGTAGTGCGCCGCCCCCTGGCATCACCGGAACGACAGGTAGGGCTGCCAAACCACGTATGAGTGCACTTGCGCCGAACGCCGGGCGCCCGAGCACGACAGACGGGCGCAGGATGACCCAATCGAGATCGCGCGCCATCAGAACGTCGTCGCCCCGGAATTTTGTTTCCGAGAACGGGCTCGGCTGCTGTCGATCGACACCGATCGCCGAAAAGTGCACGACGCGCCTCACCCCGAGTTGCTCGCATGCCTGAAACAATGCTGCCGGCCCGGCGACATGAATCCCGGCCACGTTCTCTCTCGGGCTGTCCTGCAAGGCGCCGACGCAGTTGACGACCGCATGGACATTGTCCAGAACCGGAACCCATGCCTGAACATCGACGGCGGATGCAACGTCCAGGTAAACGGTTTTGGTGGCGCCGAAGGGTGCACGACCTCCCGGCCTGACGACCGCCACAACCTGATGACCTTCCTGAAGTAACAGCCCGCATATCGAAGAGCCGATGAGGCCGTTGGCGCCGGTCACGAGGATGTTCATCGCCTCTCCTGTCATATGTCGGTCGCTCGGGCACTTTCCCGGCGGCCTTTGCAGTTTCCTGCATGAGCGTCGGTGGCGAACTTCTCTTCGACGCCTAAGTTCCGGCTCATCGAGCCAACTATGCTGCGGGTCGCCGCACTGGCCCTCTTCTTCTGTGGTTCGTTCAGCCGCAGTTCACGGGCGTTGCGATAAGTGTACGATGATGGAGATGCCGAAGATGAACCAGCGGCTTTGGTGGCTGCTGTCTGCGTTGGACCGACGCGCATGGCGACAATCACCCAAAGGAACCGGGCTGAAGACCGCCAACATCGCGGTGGAACATGGACTGATCCTCGCGCGCGGTGACTGGAGTGAAAGACGCTATCGCCTCACTGCGCTCGGAGGTGAGGCGGTCAGCCTGCACGCCAACAAGCAAGGGAAGGGATAAAACGCGCCGGCGATCCGCATTGCGCCTGCTTCAAGTCAACCGCGGAAGCATCCTCCCGCTCCCTCGACCGATGACCCCTTTCTTGGAACTATTGTGCCTGAACGATGTTAACCGGCAGTTGCGGCACCCCCCCGCCAGTCTGCCGATCCGGCACCTTTTCCTTTTACGGAGTTCAGTAATGGCCACGAAGACCTTGGAAGACCTCTTTATCGACGGCGTGAAGGACATCTATTACACCGAACGGAAGATCGTTGCAGCGCTGAAGAAGATGATCCGCGGTGCGCAATCGCAGGACCTGAAGACTGCATTTGAAACCCACCTGCAGGAAACCGAAGGCCAGGTCGAACGCCTGGTTCAGGTGTTTGAGATCCTCGGCAAGCCGGCGCGCGGAAAGACCTGCCCGGCGATCGACGGGATCGTCGAAGAAGGACAGGAAATCCTGGAGGAATTTAAGGATTCCCCCGCACTCGACGCTGGCCTGCTTGCTGCTGCCCAGGCCGTCGAGCACTATGAGATTGCCCGCTACGGCACGCTTCGCAACTGGGCTCGCGAACTTGGCAAGAATGATGTCGCGCAGCTTCTCGAGCAGACCCTGGCTGAGGAGGAAAAGACGGACGAACTGCTGACGCAGCTCGCCGATGCGAAGGTCAACAGCAAGGGCAAGGCAAAAGCCGCCTGATATCAACGGGAGCGGCCCGTCCGCCGCTCCCGCCCAACCGGGTGTTGCGTCCGGCTGCTTAATTTTGAGTTGTTTAGGGTAATATCTTGCGTTTCCTCCGCGATAACGGCCTCACCATAGCCCTCCTCGGATTTTCTGTTCTGACCGTAGGCGGCATGCTGCTGACCGGCTGGGGCGTTTACAATGAAGAGCTCGCAGAGCATGGCGCGGGGCAGCTTGATCTTTGGAATTATGCGCTCTCAGGCCATTTCCTATCGGCCCTGTTCGAAAATTGGGAGAGCGAGTTCCTGCAGATGTCCGCGTATGTCATGCTGACGGCGATACTTTTCCAACGCGGCTCCGCTGAATCGAAGGATCCCGACCAACCTGCTTCCCAAGACGAGGATCCAGCAGAGAAACAGAATGATGCCAACGCACCGTGGGCGGTTCGAGCTGGTGGGATGGCGCGCTCCCTCTATTCCTATTCCCTTGGCATAGGCTTGGCGATCCTGTTCATTCTCAGCTTTGTGCTGCATGTGCGCTACAGCGCCGAGGACGCGAACGCCGAAGCGCTGATGCATGGCCAGTCGCCAGTGTCGCTCCTCGAGCACTTGACCAGCACCCAGTTCTGGTTCGAGTCTCTCCAGAACTGGCAGTCGGAATTCCTGTCAACCGCCGTGCTCGTGGTGCTGTCGATCTTCCTGAGGTTCAGGGGGTCGCCCGAATCGAAACCCGTCGCGGCGCCTCATTCAGAAACGGGGAGCTAAACCATCGCCGCAAGTCGGCCTTCCCGGCACAACTGAATACCGCCCGCGATGGTGACATCATCGTGACGAACTACAGGAAATGTAGCGCGATCTCCCCGTCGCGAAGGGTCGCTCCAATCTGTCGAGACTGAATGGTCGATCGCGGATGGACCTGAGGCTTGGATGAAGCTCTTGGGGCACAGCCTAACGCTCCCATGGGGGCACGAACCGTCTGTCCTGATAATCAGACAAATAGCCGGAGTGAAGCGGGTCAAGCCACTTCTCCGTCTTCATAAATCCGATCGCCATCGTAGATATCCCTCCCCCGACCGATGCGACTTCAATGCTGCTGCGAAAGCTGGTTTTGTCGTCGACGTCCTCAAGCTCGTCGAGAACGTGTAGACGATCCTCCTCGACTTCGAACAGCTCTCCACGAACACGCACCCCCTCCCCCGGGAGGTCAAGCATCATCGGACCGTAGAACGACCCTGCGATGTATAGAGGATAGGGTTCAATTGTCTCAACGTCACCGACGTACCGAGCCCCGACGAGGCCCTTCTTGAAGAGCGGAAAGCCGCGTTTGAGTGTGCCGTAGATGAACACCTTCATCAATGCAGAGCCGGGCCGAGGGGATAGTGGGGGTGTCTGCAATGGAACGAGGTCATCAGACTGAGCGCGCGGATCGCTACATCTTCGGCAAGGAGGATATCTTCGCTGGACGAGATGTCGTTCGCGACAGACAGCAGAGCCCGACCCACCGAAGCCATGACCATTTCCAGTGCCTCGTCTCCTTCGTCCGCCGCCCATTGCGCGGTTCGCTTCAGCGTGACGGCAAGGCGTTCGAGAACAGCCTGTCGTTCGGGTTCACCGAGTTCTCGTAGTTTCGGGACTTCCATGTCCAATATCGTCCTCCACACTCGAATGAGTTACTTCATTTCACGGTTTGGATCTGAGGCTGGCGCCGACACGGTTCAGTGACGGCAGCTCGACCGCGACGCGAAGTCCGTGGTCCGTCCACTCCCGGCTTATTTTGCCGCCAAGTTGCTTCTCCAGCACGGCGCCAAGCAGAACAGTACCGAAGCCCTTCGTCGGCACAGCGTCCCTCGCCTTGATGCCCTGCTCGCGCCACTCGATGACCAGGCCGTTGTCTTCCGCCTGTCGCCAGGTGATCGTCAGGCTGCCCTCGGGATGTGAAAGCGCCCCATGAACTGCCGCGTTTGCGGCAAGCTCATGCATGGCCAGTCCGAGTGGCTGCACCGACGGCGCGGGGACCATGACCGACGGACCGCTGATCTCGACGTGCTTATCCCCGTAAACGCTGACCTGCAGGGAAATGATGTCGTGGAGTGAGGCCTCCTGCCAGCCGTTCTCCGCCAGCAGCATATGCGTTCTGGCAAGAGCCTGCACCCGCTGCTGCACCGACGCGGCATAGGTGGCGGCATTGTCCGAACGCGTCAGGCGCACGATGCTGTCGACGATCGCCAGAACGTTCTTCGTCCTGTGGTCCACCTCCATGAGCAACCGGTGCTCCGCCTCTTCGAGCGTCTGGACCTTCCGATATTCGGTGACGTCGATCTGGGACGCGAAATAATAGGCAAGATGGCCATCGTCGTCGCGGATGGGGCTGAGATGAAGCTGGTTCCAGAAGGCGCTCCTGTCCTTCCGGTAGTTGAGGATCTCGACGGTGCCCTCGCGCTCCGCACCGATGATGGCGCGTATCTCCGCGACAGCCTCTCTCGATGTGTCTTCTCCCTGCAGAAGCCGGCAGTTCCGTCCGACGAGTTCTTCGGCAGAATACCCGGTCAGGTGAAGGAAAGCGTCGTTTGCGAGGACGATCGGGTAGTCGGGCTGGCGGGCATCGGCGACCACGATCGGCATCCGGGTACGCTGAAACGCGAAGGCGGCGAGTTCCTTGTGATCGGCCATCCCTTGTGTCGACGCTGCGGCCGGCTTGTCCCCATGAATGTCTGACGGCTTGGCTTCAATCACGGCTCACCTTGTTTGCTGACTGGATAGCCCGAACTTCGAAACCGGGGAAATGTTTCTCCGAAAGCGACATGTTCTTCATTTGGATACCCAGACGGGCTGAGCAGCGAGCGTTGTCATTCTCACGCCGTGGCGATATCCGCCACTGCCATTGCGAGCTGTTGCATGTCGGTCGGCTTGCCAAGGTTGCGGACGCCCGCCAAGGCGGCATTCTGGGCAAGTGCGGCCGGGTCAGCGGCACTTGCAAGCACAAACGGAGTGCCGAGGGTCGTCAGCTGCATTGCGACTGGTGTGACCCGCTCACCACCCAGATCGACATCGAGCACCGCCGCATCAGGCTTGGTGTCATGCATTAGTTCAAGCGCATGATCGACGGAGGCGGCCGGTCCCAGCACGTTGAACCCCGCCGATATCAGCGCGGTCTTGATTTCCAAAGCAATGAAGAATTCGTCCTCGACGACGAGAATGGTGCGGGGGCTTGCTGACGGAACGTCGGATTGGTTCATGAAGCTCACAACGGGATCCTGATGGTCGCGGTCAAACCTTCCGCCGGATAGGAAAGTTCCACGCCTCCGCCAAGATGTGCCGCGGTGCCCTCGATCATCTCCGTTCCGTAGCCTTTGCGCCTGGGTGGCTGAACGGCAGGCCCGTTTTGCTCGGACCAACGGCAATTCAGATAGGTCTTACCCGTCAGCCCTTCTTCCACTGTCCAGTAAATCAGAACGCGTCCTTCACTTGCTGACAGTGCACCGTATTTGACGGCGTTGGTCGCAAGCTCGTGGAAAATCATGCTCGCCGCCAGGATCTTCGAAGGTCCGAGTTGGACGGCGGGGCCATTGTAGCTGATCCGGTCGTTCCATGCCTCGCCAATCGCCTTCGCCACCAGTTCCTGCAGGTCGGTCTTCTCGTTACGAGCAGCAATTTCCTGGGCGCGCAATGTCACGTCGAGGCGGCCGAGGAACGTTTGACGGTAATCAGCAGCCGTCTGGCCCTCGACCTCGGTCTGCAAGGCAAGTGCTCGTACGACGGCAAACAGGTTCTTCATCCGATGGCGGGTCTCAGACAGAATGAAATCCATTTCCGCATCGTGCCGCTGGCGCTCGGTGACGTCATCGAACATGACGAGGATATTGGTGCTGCTGTCATCGGGATGGACAAGGCGCCGCGCGTCAATCAGGAAGGTGCGCTGGCCAATGCCTGGGAAATCGTGTTTCACCTCGAAGCCGATGACGGCCGCAGCTTTGGGAATGACACCGGCGATCAGTTCACGCAGCTCAGGAATATCCCACTGTCCATTGCCCAGATCGAACAGGCTCTGACCGAGGAGATCGTCGCGTTCGACCTGGAAGGTCTTGATGAAGGCGTTGTTGGCCGTCGTGACATAAAACCGCTGGTCTAGGACGACAACGGCCTGGGTCATGGTGTCGACGACACCTTGCGCCTGGACATGCCCGCTCCTCAGCAGGCGATAAAGGTCCTCCAACATCATCGGCCGTCTTCTTCCTCAATCTCCAACGTTTCGACTCTCAGCATTGCCGTATTGTAGCTGTATTACCAGCTGGGACGGGAGCATCCGAGATCCCTTGCTGCCGGGCAGACAACGGATCAGCAAAGCTTCGCGTTCCCTTCCAGAAAGGTCCCGACTTATGATGGGAGGGCAAAAGCGTCACGCGGGACCGTGATCCTGATCACAAGCCCATCAGGCTGCCAATCCCTCGATACCTGCCCATTCAATGTCCGCACCACCGTCTGCTCAAGCCTTGTTCCGAAGCCCGTTTCGCTGCTTCCGGCATCTGCGACGGGTCTCGCGTTGGATTCCTGCCAGACGATTTCAAAACTCTCGGGTCTGGAGCACAAAGTTATGTCCAGCCGGCCATCCGGCACGGAAAGCGCGCCATACTTCACCGCGTTGGTGGCGTACTCGTGAAACAGCAGTGCGAGGCTCGTGACCCTGTCAGGGCTGATCGGCGCGTCTTCGCCATGCAACCGCCATCGCCCGCCTTCCTCGTCTTCAAACGGAGAGAGAAGGCTGGACAGGAGGGCGAAGAGGGTTGTTGACTGTTCGGCGAAGGCTTCTCCGCCGGTGAAGCTTGGCAAGGTCATCTCATGAGCCCTCGACAGGGCGACAAGGCGGTCCTTCATGCCGGTGGCGAGCTCTGCCGGTGTCTGCGCCGTTCGCGCCGCCAGGGTGATGATGCTGCCGGTAATCGCAAACAGGTTCTTCACCCGGTGGTGCATCTCGCGCAGCAGGAGATCCTGACGTTCTGCCGCCCGTTTCCGCTCCGAGATGTCACGGGCGATCTTGGATGCGCCGATGATCTTGCCGTCGGCGTTGCGGATCGGCGAGATCGTAAGTGAGATGTCGATGAAGGTGCCATCCTTGCGACGGCGGACCGTCTCGAAATGGTCGACCCGCTCACCGGCATTGATACGAGCGAGGATCGCCGGCTCCTCGTCCAGACGATCTTCCGGGATCAGCATGGTGATCGGTTGTCCTACGGCTTGCTCTGCAGTGTAGCCGAAAACGCGCTCCGCGCTCTTGTTCCAGGTGGTGATGATCCCGTGGAGCGACTTGCTGATGATGACGTCATCAGAGGATTCGACGATCGCCGCGAGGAAGGCCGCTGCGTCATGCCCTGGTTGCGCAGCCCGAACACCCGCTTCGAGCTGCTCAAGACGGTGTTCGGTCCCACGGCCATCACCGTCGTATTCTCTGTCTGCCATTGCCGTCCACGTACCCCGGATGTGACTCTTAAAGAACTTGAACGAGAGGGTTCGCACCCTTCGCGCGGAGAATAGCGCCCAGGCGCGGGAAATAAAGCATTTTATGCAGCCAACATGTTGCAATATCGCCTGCTGGACCTACGGTGCGACCACCTTCTCCTCTCGGATGACCATTTCCATGCACGAGCTTCCAAGACTGTCCACTGGTATCCCCCGCCTCGACACCATTCTTGGCGGCGGCCTTGTCGAAGGGGCGTCCTATATCGTTCAGGGTCATCCCGGCGCTGGCAAGACGATCTTCTCCAATCAGGTCGCTTTCGCCAACCTCGCCCGGGGCGGCAAGGTGCTGTACATAACGCTGCTGGCGGAGACCCATGACCGACTGTTTCAGGCGCTCGGCACCCTCGACTTCTTCGACCGTTCGCAGCTTGGGGTAAATATCTCCTACGTCAGCGTGTTTCAGACACTGCGCTATGAAGGGCTCTCTGCGGTCGTCAGCCTCATCCGGCAGGAGATTGCCAGGCAGAGCGCAACACTGCTCGTCTTCGACGGGCTGCTCAACGCAAGCGACCGCGCCGATACTAACCTTGATGTGAAGACCTTCGTGGCCGAGGTCCAGAGCCAGGCTGCGTTCGCCGGCTGCACCGTTCTTTTCCTGACCAGCACCCGCATCGCCGAAGACAGCCCCGAGCACACGATGGTCGATGGGGTCATCGAATTGCACAACGAGCTTGTCGGTGTTCGCACCGTCCGTCGTCTGCAGGTCAAGAAGTCGAGGGGAAGCGCCGGGCTCGGCGGCTACCACCAGTTCGAGATCACCTCCGCAGGTCTGGTCGCGTATCCCCGCCTGGAAGCCATTCTCTCGTCTGCAACAGTTGAGGACCGTCCTGGATCGGCGCTGATTGCATCAGGAACCGCCGGATTTGACGCGATGCTCGGCGGCGGCTTGCCGGAAAGCTCCGTCACACTTGTGTTCGGACCTTCGGGATGCGGCAAAACCTCATTGGGCCTGAATTTCCTCAGCCGGGCGAGCGCGGAGGAGCCGGCGCTTCATTTCGGGTTCTATGAAACCCCTGGCCGCCTGCTGAAAAAGGCCGGATCCCTTGGAGTTGACTTGGAAACACCGATGAAGTCAGGCGCCTTGGAGGTGATCTGGAACCCGATGACAGAAAACCTGCTCGATAAGCTCGGACACCGGCTTATCGACGCCGTCCGGTCGCGTGGCGTCAAACGCCTTCTGATCGACGGGCTCGGCGGGTTTGAGCGGGCAGCGGTTCATCCATCGCGTCTGGTTGAATTTTTCGCAGCGCTGACGAACGAAATCCGGGCACTGGGGGTTACTACATTTGCGACCTGGGAATTGCGCGATCTGTTTGGACCGACTGTGACGGCCCCCGGATCGGAAATCTCTAGCCTACTGGATAATCTGGTCATGCTGCGCCATGTAGAACTCGGATCCCGCTACAAACGTACCCTCTCTGTGTTGAAGGTAAGAGACAGGGAGTACGAGCCCGTCATCCATGAACTCGGTTTCGGGTCCAAAGGGTTGAAGGTCATCTCTGCCCTTGAGCCGGTGACAGGAGCGACAACCGGTGTGGCTACCGCCGTCGGCCAGGAACCACACGCTTGAGAGAAAGCATGAGCCAAACCAGATGCCGCTGATCGTTATCGCCGAGGATGAGTTTCTGATCGCTGACGTCCTCACCATCATGCTGGAAGATGCTGGCTATGAAGTCGCGGCAGCACCGCACGGTCGGGCGGCGCTTGCTCTTGTACGCGAGAAGCGCCCGTCCCTCGTCATCACTGATTTCATGATGCCGCTGATGACCGGACTGGAATTGGCGCAGGCCATGCGCGCCGACGTCGAGCTCTCCCATATCCCCGTCATCCTCGTGAGTGGCGCTCAGGGCAGCATTGGCCGCGCGCATCCAGAAGTCTTCGACGCTGTTCTCGACAAGCCGTACAACGAGAAAAAACTGCTCGATACTGTGTCCGGACTTCTCTCATGAAGACCAACATGGCCAAGGGCCGCGATCGAGCATCTTTGTAAGCCGAGGCCGACGGCGATAACCCGAATGCGGTCAGAATTTCCCGTTCAAAACGAGTAACATTCTGTATCGCAACGAGAAATCACGAAAAAAAACGGCTGACAAGTGATCTTTCCTCCGGCGGATGAGGGCCAATTTCCTGCTTGCGGGCCGCGGCGCCTTGCCAACATCACGCAGTCCTTCGATTTCCCTGGTCGATTGCCTTCATGAGAGCCATCAGCATTGGCCCAAGCGAAAATACCCCGCGCTCAGAGCGCTTGGTCAGGTCCCGCAGATAGCCGCCCGCCGACGTTATGAAATTCGACCGCTCGAGAATGCAGGCCATAGCCACCGCGGCATTTTCCGGCCCCATGGCGTTGCACGCCTCCTCGTAGGCGGAGGGGCTAACGCCGAGCATTGAGCGCACGACCACGGCCGCCTTCATGAGCTCGCGCCAGTGTTCGATGCGCCCGCCCGGTCCGTAATCGGAGATCTGGGGGCAGGCACGAAGGACCATTCCGAGCGGGAACGCCTTGATCCGCTCGCGTTTCGTCTTTCGTGGTTCATTTGGCTCATCCCTGGTCAGAGGTTTGTCCGCCAAGTTTTCGCCCTGCTCCTTTCCAGAGCGAGGTTCAAGTTCATTTATAGATTCGGTATTTGAATTCTGTATGTGGCGGTCATCGTGAATGGCATTGCCATCCGCTTCTTCCGTTTTAAGCTGCATTTCCAGGATGTTGAGCACCTCTTCCCGCAGGAGCTCCATTTCATCGAGCGTAACCTCGACCTGGGAGCGGTTCGGGTGGCGAGGGAGACGAGCGAGAATGCTGACATACTCAGACCCCACCTGGTCCCAGTTGCCGGCTGCGCCCTCTTCCACCGCGGCCGAGATCAACTTGCGCACATCGCGACGGCAGATCGTCAGCGCTTCCTTTGCACGGCGGAAGCGCGCGCGCTCGGCGGCGACATCCTGCGCCATCAAGGCTAGTTCCGTGGCACGAGCCAGCAGCGGAGTCAGGTCAAACCCGTAGGCCTGTTCGACCTCGCCATCCCGGTTGCGGTGCGCATAGCGTTTGCCGTTCGGGCTGTCACGCCGGAGAATAAGGCCCGCGTCAACCAACGCGGCGAGTTGCCGGCGCAGGGTCGTCTCGGTGATCCCGTGGGCTCGAACAGACAGCTGGGCATTGGATGGGAAGACGACCAGACCATGGCTCGAATCGAGCTGCGCCTGAGGGTGAAACGTCAAGAGGGCATCAAGGACGGCAAGTGCCCGGTCCTGGATGCCCAGGCGTTCCCGTGCCTCGCATACGTCTCGAAAGACTTTCCACTTCTCGATGCGCGTTTCCGGTCGCGGATTCTCGATCGCCATCTGGCTTCGTACCAGGGCGAGCGACATCGGCCGCCGCCCAAAGGGCGTCGTCACATGTCCCGTCTGCATTTTTCTTTCACCTTGCTTCAGGCAAAGGAAATCCGCTCACCAAATCGGCGCCAAGACTCTTGACTGTGATTCCGGGAAATGCGATTCTCGATCCTGCTAGAGATGACGAGAGAGGCTTCCACGGTTCGCCGTTTGGGGGCCTTTTTCTTTTGCGGTTCAGTCTCCGTTCGTTTCAGTTTTCGATCCTTTGTACTCCTCATACAAACGACCCATGTGTGAAGACAGCCATTCGCTGAACGGCCTGGCTTCAGCGTTGGTTAGCTCGATGGCAACCTTCCTTGCCTTCGCATTCATCACCATGTTCAACGCGCGATCGGTTGAGGTCCAATCCCGGACAGGGGACTCAGCCTTTGGCTTCTTGGCGGCTGACTTGGCCTTGTATCGCTTCAGGTGGTCATGGAGTTTGTCGAAGCGGTCGCCTTCAGGGAGCGCTTGAAAGTCGGCGGACTCCACGTGATCGGTCGCAACCTTGGACAGGGCAGGGGCAAGGACAAGCTGGCGGAGGCTCAGCCAACGGTCGCGCCCGATTTTCTTGGACGCTCCCAACGCCGTGATAACTGGTGTCGGCACTACCTCGACGACCGCGAGCATCTTCGAGAGCATAGCCTCGTCAATGGCAAGCGAAGAACGAACTGTCTCCTTGGTCATTCCCGACGTAATCAGGTTCTGGGCGAAATAGGCGCGCTCTATGAAGGACAGATTTGACCGCGCCGCGTTCTCCTGACCCTGAACAATGGCGGAGGTGGTGTCGTCCAGCTGCTTTACTATTGCCTTGACTGGAACTCCAAGCTCGCGCGCGACCCTGAGGCGACGATGGCCAAACACCACCATATATCGCTTGGCGTCCGTCGAACTGGGGCGAACCAGAATTGGCGTCGTCTGACCTGATTCCCTAATCGCCTGGAGCAATTCCTGAAACTCCTCCCCATTGTCGGACAGACGGTCGGCAACGAAAGAGGCATCGATCAGCCGCGGATCTAGATCCACGATCACCTCGCCTTCCATCAGCTTCTTGGTGTTCTCGGCCATATCCTCGATCGAGCGGACAACCGTCTTTGCGGCTCCTGTCATGCCGTAACCGGGCTTGGTTGGCGTCTGGCTCGCCGAGATGGCAGCCATGTCCAACTTGGCGAATGGATTTTCACGTGACATGGCTGGCCTCCGGACGAACGTTCAATTGCGACAAGCCATTCATCGCGCTTACAAAAACAGCAAAATAAACGGCTGACAAGTCTCTCATTTTCTCCCCCAGACACCATGGATGAGATCGACGATTTCCGCGTTGGCGGCATTGAGACTTTCCATTGCCCGGTCGTAGGTCGCGCGGACGAACTCGCTCCGCTCGACCTCGTACAGGGTCTGCTTCTTGATCGACGCATCTGAGATGGCCGTGGATTTCAGGACGTGATTTCGCAACATCTGCTGCGCAAACATCGACTGCATGAACCCGACCATCTGGGCCTGAGGGATATCCGTCGGCTCGAAGCGCGTGATCAGATAGCGGAACCACTGCACCCGCATCTCCGCCCCTGCCTCGGCGACTGGCCCCATGATCCCGCCCAGCATCATCAGAAACTGACTCATCGACATGATGTCCAGCATCTGGGGATGGATGGTGATGAGGATACCTGTTGACGCCATGAGTGCGGTGATTGTCAGGTATCCTAGCTGTGGAGGGCAGTCGATGACGACCACGTCATACTTGTCATCGACCTGCTTTAGAGCACTGGCGATCCGCATGTAGAAGAGCCGGCCGTCCTCTCCGTTCCTGGACGAGATCGCTAGCGGCACGTCATATTCGTATTCCTGGAGAACCAGGTTCGCCGGGACCACATCCAGTCCCGGAATGTTGGTCGGCTGGATGACGTCCGCGATCGACTTTCGCTCATCGTCGAAGCGAAGAGCCTCATAGAGTGAGGCGGTATCATCAAGCTCCGGTTGGATCCCGAACAGCGAGGTGAGTGAAGCCTGCGGATCGAGATCGACGGCCAATACTCGATGGCCGGTGAGAGCAAGATACTGGGCAAGGTGCGCAGCCGTGGTGGTCTTGCCGCTGCCGCCCTTGAAGTTTACGACCGAGACAACCTGCATCAATTCGCCTTCCCGGCGCCTGGGCACGTAGTACCGCTTGTCGGACTTCTTGTTTGTCTCGAGATAGTCCCGGAGCTCGAGCATCTGGTCCGCTGTATAATACCGACGTCCGCTGACCGACTCGATCTCCGGCCCCTTGCCATCAGAATGGAGTTGCCTCAAATGCGTCTGCGTCACCCCCATGAAATCGGCGACTTCCGCAAGCTGGAACTTGCGCAAGCCCTTGCGAGCGTCCGGCGGGTATTGCTGGCTGCGCAACATATGCAACGCGCTTGAGATCTTCGACCCCTGCTGGGCGATCTCGATATCAAACCTGTTCTGCAACTCAGTGCTCATTTTGCGAACTATTTCCCGGAGGTCTTCACTTTCGAAAAAATGGCTCGGCGGCCATCACTTTCGAAACTATCATCCGATTCCCATCGCGCCGCAAGACATTTAAGGTTAACAACAAGTTAACGCGCTAGCCGGGAATCGGCATGGCTCAACGAATCCGTGATATCTTTCCGCCAGTTAGGCAGATTCCATCCATTGCGTATAGTCAGTGGAAACTGCAGATCTGCAGTTGCACCAGGCCTTCGCACGGGTTCAGGCGATGTCGGTCGATGGCTGATCCGTCATTAAACAGGTAAAATCACCGACTGCAGATCTGCAGATAGCCACGCCGGTTTTCAGGTGATCTTTCTCCGTATGTCCGAAACAACCGGAGAAAGACATGCGGATTCTGACCGTCCCACCTAATCAGTACGCCCATCATTCAGATGAACTGGCACAGATGCATCGACTTCGCGCGATGGTCTTCCGCGGCCGCCTCGAATGGGATGTCACGGTCACCGAATCGGGCGAGTTCGACGAGTACGACAGGTTCGATCCTACCTACATCCTTGCGATCACCGACGACGCCCGCGTGGTCGGATGCGCACGCCTTCTCCCTACGCAAGGGCCAACCATGCTGGAGGGAACTTTCTCCCAGCTCCTTGTGCGTGGTGAACTATATGCCTCGCCAACGATGGTCGAGAGTTCGCGATTTTGCGTTGACACGTCACTGGCTGAGCCGAGGGGAGGGGGGCGGCTTCATCTCGCCACGCTCACCATGTTCGCCGGTATCATCGAGTGGTCGATGGCCAACGGCTACAACGAGATCGTTACGGCGACCGATCTCCGCTTCGAGCGGATCCTCAACCGCGCCGGCTGGCCGATGAAGCGCCTCGGGGAGCCAACTGAAATTGGCAACACGGTTGCGATTGCTGGTTCGCTGCCGGCCGATCCTGAGAGCCTCGGCCGAGTCCGGCCGATGGGCTATCAGTCCGCCATCTCGGACATTCAACCTCCAAAGATCCGGAGCGCTGCGTGACCCAGCTCCGCTCCCATCCGCGCCTGGTCCGCAAGCTGCAGGATGCGCTTGGCGACCAGCTCTGCGTCGCGCTTGAAGATGCGACGGTGGTCGAGATCATGCTCAACCCTGACGGCAAGCTCTTTATCGAGAGGCTGGGGCACGGCGTGGCCCCAGCCGGTGCGATGTCCGCTGCTGCTGCAGAGGTGGTGATTGGCAGCGTCGCCCACGCCTTGCAGTCCGAAGCCGACACGGATCGACCGATCATTTCCGGAGAGCTGCCGATAGGCGGGCACCGTTTCGAGGGGCTGCTGCCGCCCGTGGTGTCCGGACCGGCTTTCACCATTCGCCGTAGGGCGTCACGTCTTGTTCCCTTGGAGGAGTACGTAAAGACCAAGATCATGACGGAGGCGCAGGCCTCCGCAATACGCAGCGCGATCGACGCTCGCATGAACATCGTCATTTCCGGGGGTACGGGTTCGGGAAAGACAACGCTTGCGAACGCCATCATCGCTGAAGTGGTTATCGCCGCTCCCGACGATCGCATGGTGATCCTCGAAGATACCGTCGAAATCCAGTGTGCGGCCGAGAACGCAGTCTGCCTGCATACCAGCGATACAATCGATATGGCGCGATTGCTGAAGAGCACCATGAGACTGCGCCCGGACCGCATCATCGTCGGTGAGGTCCGCGACGGTGCGGCTCTGACGCTCCTGAAAGCCTGGAATACCGGTCATCCCGGCGGCGTCACCACGATCCATTCCAACACCGCGATGTCGGCACTGCGCCGGCTTGAGCAACTGACTGCCGAGGCCAGCCAGCAGCCAATGCAGGAGGTGATCGGCGAGGCGGTCGATCTCGTCGTCTCGATCGAGCGGACGGGGAAGGGGAGGCGTGTCCGCGAAGTGATCCACATCGAAGGATACCGCAACAATCAGTACCAGACCGAACACTATGCCCAGATCGACGAGGAAAGCCATGTCGCGTAAGACCTATCCCATTCTCGCAGCGATCATGTTTGCTGCCGTTTCCCTTAGCATTTCAGAGCCCGCATTCGCGGGCTCTGGCGGAGGCGGTCTTCCGTGGGAATCGCCCCTGCAGCAGATCCAGCAGTCGATCACCGGTCCCGTCGCCGGGTTCATTGCGCTTGCCGCGGTCGCGATCGCCGGCGCCATGCTGATCTTCGGCGGCGAACTCAACGATTTTGCCCGTCGCCTTTGCTATGTCGCCCTGGTCGGCGGCGTTCTGCTCGGCGCCACCCAGATCGTCGCTCTTTTCGGCGCAACCGGCGCGTCGATTGGCGAGCACCGTGCCGATTCAGGCGTTGATCCGGTGGACTTTGTGCCAGTGACGGAGCCGTCCGTGGCAGGGGAGGGGGATCGTGGCTGAAGCCGGCTCCAACCTCATCCGCTCTCGGGTGCATCGGGCGCTATCACGTCCTAACCTGTTGATGGGCGCCGATCGCGAGCTTGTCCTGCTGACGGCGCTCGCCGCCGTCATCCTGATCTTCGTTGTGCTCACCTGGTATGCAGCGCTTTTCGGCATCGCGGTCTGGCTAGTCGCGTTAGCTGCCCTTCGCATGATGGCCAAGGCCGATCCGCTTATGCGAAGGGTTTATATCCGGCATATCTCCTACAAGACCTTCTACCGCGCGACGTCGTCGCCGTGGCGCCGGTATTGAGGGGTACGACATGGTTGCCCTCAAATCCTTCCGCCATTCCGGACCGTCCTTTGCCGATCTCGTTCCATACGCGGGCTTGGTCGACAACGGCGTCATTCTTCTGAAGGACGGCTCGCTGATGGCCGGCTGGTATTTTGCCGGACCGGACAGCGAAAGTTCGACCGACGCCGAGCGCAATGAGGTGTCGCGACAGATCAATGCCATCCTGTCACGGCTCGGCTCCGGCTGGATGATCCAGGTCGAGGCTGTCCGAGTACCCACGGGCGATTATCCAACCGAGGAAGCCAGTCATTTCCCTGATCCAGTGACCCGCGCCATCGATGCGGAGCGGCGGGCGCATTTCCAGAAGGAGAGGGGACACTATGAGAGCCGCCACGCCCTGATCCTGACCTGGCGTCCGCCGGAGCCCAGGCGGACCGGACTGACGCGCTATGTCTATTCCGACGTTGGCAGCCGATCCGCAACCTATGCCGACAAGGCGCTTGAGACCTTCCTGACGTCGATCCGCGAGGTCGAACAATATCTCGCCAATGTCTTGTCGATCCGACGGATGACGACACGCGAAACGTCAGAGCGCGGTGGTCACCGTGTCGCCCGCTACGACGAACTCTTCCAGTTCATCCGCTTTTGCATCACCGGGGAAAATCATCCGGTACGTCTGCCCGAGATCGCCATGTATCTCGATTGGCTGGTGACGGCCGAGCTGCAGCACGGTCTGACGCCACTCGTCGAGAACCGGTTCCTCGGCGTGGTGGCGATCGATGGCCTGCCTGCAGAAAGTTGGCCGGGAATTCTCAACAGTCTCGACCTGATGCCGCTCACCTATCGCTGGTCGTCCCGCTTCATCTTCCTTGATTCCGAGGAGGCGAGGGGCAAGCTCGAGCGTACGCGCAAGAAATGGCAGCAGAAGGTCAGGCCATTCTTCGATCAGCTTTTCCAGACGCAGTCGCGGTCGCTCGACCGGGATGCGATGCTGATGGTGGCAGAAACCGAGGACGCGATCGCAGAAGCCTCATCGCAGCTCGTGGCCTATGGCTACTATACGCCGGTCATCGTTCTCTTCGACGAGGACCAACAGAGCCTGCAGGAGAAATGTGAGGGCGTCCGCCGCCTGATCCAGGCCGAAGGTTTTGGCGCACGCATCGAGACGATCAACGCGACCGATGCGTTTCTCGGCAGCCTGCCCGGCGTCTCCTATGCCAATATTCGTGAGCCGCTGGTCAACACGCGCAATCTCGCCGACCTTATCCCGCTCAACTCGATCTGGTCGGGAAGCCCGATAGCACCTTGCCCGTTCTATCCGGCCGGATCGCCTCCGCTGATGCAGGTCGCAAGCGGGTCGACGCCGTTCCGGCTCAACCTGCATGTCGACGATGTCGGCCACACGTTGATCTTCGGACCGACGGGCTCCGGCAAATCAACGCTGCTCTCATTGATCGCAGCGCAGTTCCGACGCTACGCCGATGCGCAGATCTTCGCCTTCGACAAGGGGGGCTCAATGCTGCCGCTGACGCTGGGGATCAACGGCGATCATTATCAGATCGGAGGTGATGCACCGGAGGAAGGGGAGGGAAGGGCACTCTCTTTCTGCCCGCTGGCCGATCTTTCCTCCGACGCTGATCGTGCCTGGGCGTTCGAGTGGATCGAGATGCTGGTCGCCCTGCAGGGTGTGACGATCACACCGGACTACCGCAATGCTATCTCCCGGCAGATCGGGCTTATGGCGGAGTCACGCGGCCGCTCGCTCTCGGACTTCATCTCCGGCGTCCAGATGCGTGAGATCAAGGATGCCCTGCATCACTACACCGTCGATGGTCCGATGGGGCAACTTCTCGACGCCGAGGAGGACGGTCTGGCGCTTGGCGCCTTCCAGTGCTTCGAAATCGAGGAACTGATGAACATGGGCGAGCGCAATCTCGTGCCCGTGCTCACCTATCTCTTCCGACGCATCGAAAAGCGCCTCAGCGGTGCGCCAAGCCTCATCATCCTCGACGAGGCCTGGCTGATGCTCGGCCACCCGGTGTTCCGGGACAAGATCCGGGAATGGCTGAAGGTGCTGCGCAAGGCCAACTGTGCCGTGGTGCTCGCCACGCAGTCAATCTCTGATGCCGAGCGGTCCGGGATTATCGACGTGCTGAAGGAATCCTGCCCGACCAAGATCTGCCTGCCGAACGGTGCTGCACGGGAGCCGGGCACGCGCGAATTCTACGAGCGCATCGGCTTCAACGAGCGGCAGATCGAGATCGTCGCGACCGCGATCCCCAAGCGAGACTATTACGTCGTGTCGCCAGAGGGCCGCCGCCTGTTCGACATGGCCCTCGGTCCCGTCGCTCTGTCCTTTGTCGGGGCATCCGGAAAGGAAGACCTGAAGCGCATCCGCGCCCTGCATCTCGAACATGGGGCCAGCTGGCCTCTCCATTGGCTCCAGCAAAGGGGGATCGCCCATGCCGACACGCTCTTCCCAACCCAATAGGACATTGCACACCGCGCTTGGTGCGGTCCTCATGCTCTCGTCCGCTCTCCCGCTTCCAGTGCAGGCCGGTGGCGTCACCGGACAGGCGACAGAATGGACGCAGCTTGCCAACAATACCGAACTCATCAGCCTCGTCGGCAAGTCCGCCGAGCAGGTGAACAACCAGATCACCCAGATTTCGCAGCTGGCCGAGCAGATCCAGAACCAGCTTAACATCTACAAAAACATGCTGCAGAACACCGCTCAGCTGCCGAACCATATCTGGGGCCAGGTCGAAAATGACCTGAAGAACCTCCAGAGTATCGTCAACCAGGGCCAGGGCGTCGCCTTCTCCATGGGCAATGTCGACGATGTGCTCAAGCAACGCTTCCAGAGTTTCGCCGACATGAAGAGCAACCTTCCTGAGGGTGCGAGCTTCTCCACGACCTACCAGAGCTGGTCCGACACCAATCGCGACACGATCGCCGGCACGCTAAAGGCCGCCAATCTGACGGCAGAGCAATTCTCCAGCGAGGAAAGCACGATGTCGCAGCTCAGGTCGATGTCGGAATCGGCCGACGGCCAGATGAAGGCGCTGCAGGTCGGGCACGAGATTGCAGCCCAGCAGGTCGCGCAGATGCAGAAGCTGCGGGGTCTCGTTTCCCAGCAGATGACGATGATGGGGACCTGGTACCAGTCCGAACAGGCGCAAAAGGATCTGGCGCAAGCGCGGCGCGAACAATTCTTCAGCGGAACCGAGCGTGACATCCGCGGCGGCCAGACGATGGAGCCCCGCTGGTGAGCCCGCGTCTGATCCTCATTCTCGCCTTCGTCGCGGTAGTTTCTGCGGCCGGCGCGAGCGTCATCACCTGGCTCGCTGTCCAGCCGCAGGCCACCCCAATCTCCGGATCGGGCACAGCCGCAATCAATTCGTCCGCCGATGAAGAACAGCGCCGACATCGTGAAGAGTTCTTTGGCGGAAATTCCGACCGTAACATCCGCGGCGGTCAGGAGATGAAACCGCGATGGTAGCCGTTCCTTCTTCCCGTGTGGCCGACCGCATGTTCATCGCGATCGCCATCGTCCTGCTGGCGACCACGCCGGCACTGGCCCAACAGGGCCAGGTCCTGACCACACTCGAGAATTCCGTCGTCACCGCTGCCAAGAGCTGGGAGACGACCGTGATGAACGCGGCGCGGTCACTCTTCTGGATCCTCGCAGGTATCGAGGTCGGCATTGCCGCCGTTTGGCTGGCAATCAATGCCGCCTCGCTCGACAGCTGGTTCGCTGAACTCGTCAAGCGGATCATGTTTATCGGCCTGTTCGCCTTCATTCTCGATCAGGGCCCGGCATTCGCAAAAGCCGTCGTCGACAGCCTCTACCAGATCGGCGCCGGCGGCGGCTCGGCTTCTCCCGCCAACATCTTCGATGCCGGCATTCGTGTCGCGACCAAAATGTCGGAACAGGCGAAGTTTGGCCTCTGGGAAGATAATGCGCTGGCGATCGCCGCCGTCTTCGCCATGGTCGTGGTGGTGGTGTCGTTTTCGCTGGTGGCTGCGATCTTCGTTGCCGTCATGGTCGAGATGTATGTCGGACTGCTCGCGGGCATGATCATGCTGGGCCTGGGTGGATCCTCGTACACCAAGGACTTCGCCATCAAATATCTGGTCTATGCCTTCTCCGTCGGCATGAAGCTGATGGCGCTGGTGATGATCGCCAAGATCGGCTCGGATATCCTCCTCGGTCTGGCAGAGGCGCCAACCGCATTGTCGGAACAGTTTATCACCACGCTCGCGATTGCGGGGATCTCCGTCGTCGTCTTCGTCATCGCCATGTATGTGCCGCCCATCCTGCAGGGCGTGGTCCAGGGCGCGTCTGTCGGCGGCGGTATGGAAGCCATCCGTCACGGCGGGCAGGCGGCATCCGCGGCGCTTGGGGCCGGTTTCCTGACGATCGGTGCGGCCAACAGAGGATTCGGGGCCGCCAGTGCCGCAAGAGCAGGGGGAGCATCTCTCGGAAGTGCCGCGCTGCGCGGCATGCAGGCGGGGATTGGCGGAGCGGCCGGAGCAGTCGGCTCGGCTGCAAAGGAAAAAGCGATCGGTTCGCCGGGAGCCTATGCCGGATCGATGCTCGGCCTTGCCAACGCCAAACTCGATCAACCATCCGCACGGCCCGGCACACCGTCTCCACCACCGCCGATCAACGACAGCAAGTGACGGGACCCTGACAGAATGGCCGGACAGAATGTTCCAGATAATCCCTACATCGCCGCGCGCAACGAATGGAACGAGCGTTATGGCTCGTACGTCAAAGCGGCAGCCGCCTGGCGCGTCGTCGGCATTGCCGGCATGACCATGGCGGTGATTGGCTTTGGCTACGCGCTCTTCCAGAGCACGCAGGTCAAGCTGATCCCTTATATCGTTGAAGTCGACAAGCTTGGCACATCAGTCAACGCCGGCTTCCCGCAGCAGATCGAATATGCCGATCCCCGGGTGGTGCGCGCGACACTCGGCAGCTTCGTTTCGAACTTCCGGTCCGTCACGCCGGACGCGGTCGTGCAGAAGCAATATATCGATCGGACCTATGGGCTGCTGCGCACCTCCGATCCCGCGACGGAAAAGGTGAATGCTTGGTTTCGCTCGAATTCGCCCTTCGAGAAGGCGAAGACCGCAACGGTGGCGATTGAGGTCAACAACATCGTCGCGTTGTCGAACCAGAGCTACCAGATCGACTGGACGGAGTTCGAGCGGGACCGCCGCGGCAAGGAGACCGCCACGCGCCGCTTCCGCGGGATCGCCACTGTGACACTGACGCCGCCCCAGGATGAGGGTGTCATCCGCCTTAATCCCATCGGTCTCTATCTCCGCGACTTTGATTGGACTGCGCAGCTTTGAAAGGCATGGCCCGGAACATGAACAGATCATACGAACTATCTCGGGTCACGATGAGCGCCGGCATCATTGCTATCGCCGTTGCTGCCTCCTCCGCCTTCCCGTCTCATTCTTTCGCCGCTGATGGTGTCACCGCCAATGAGGCGAAAGGCATGGGGATTTCGACACAATGGCGTGGAAGTCGCGGGCTCGTGACGAAAGGCGCGGATGGGAAGGTGGTCTTCCTTTATGGCGAGGTGCAGCCGTCCGTCGTCTGCTCGCCGTTGCAGGTCTGTGACATCGAGCTCCAGGGTGGCGAGGTCGTTCGCGACGTGCTGGTTGGCGACACTGTGCGGTGGAAGGTCGAGCCCGCGACATCCGGTGCGGCCGGGGGGCAGGCGATTCACCTGATCGTCAAGCCGTCGGAGCCGGGTCTAGTGACCTCGATGGTCGTGACGACGTCGCGACGGACCTATCATATCCAGCTCAAGTCTCATCCAACCCAGTATATGGCGCGTGTCGGCTTTGAATATCCAGAGGACGTCTCGGCCAAACTTGCCGACGTCAACGCCCGGCTGGAAGCCAGCACCATTCCCGGCGCCGGGGTTCCGGCCGAGCAATTGAGCTTTGCCTACTCCGTCTCGGGCAGTGCCGGCTGGCGGCCGACGCGGGTCTATTCCGACGGGCAGAAGACCTACATCCAGTTTCCGCGGTCGATCTCGGGGCAGGATGCGCCGGTTCTCTTCGTCGTCTCCGGCGGTCAGAACCGCATCGTCAACTATCGCATGAAGAGCAACATGATGGTGGTCGACTACAACATCGATCGTGCTGTCCTCGTCTCCGGCGTTGGCTGGAAACAACAGAGGGTGACAATCAGCAGGGGAGGGCGGTGATGCCAGGCCTCCTTCGCCATACCCGTGATCGTTTCGGCCCAATCCGGTGCCTCGCCACAACCGGTGCCCTCGCCATCCTCCTTTCCGGTTGCCAGTCGATGGACAACGGTGGTCTCGGATCGAGTGCCGCACCTCCAGAAATCTCGGGACCAGCGGCGGGCGCCATCGCCGGCGACATGGTCAGCCGTCTTGCCGAACAGATCGGACAGGGGAAGGCAACCGTTGTGCTCAAACAAGACGGTTCCCCATTCGGACAGGCGCTTGAAGCGGCATTGAAGGGTTGGGGTTATGCCGTTGTCACCGACCAGAAGACGGATAGCGGCGCCGTCGTCATTACGCTCGCCTATGTCATCATGCCCTATGACGGCCAGGTGCTCGCAAGGCTCTCGACCAGCAGTGTCGAACTCGGACGGGCCTATACCGTGACGACATCGGGTGCGACACCGGCGAGCGCAGTGTCGCTGATGCGGCGAGGGTGAGGGAGGACATCATGGTGCAATCCCTCAAACTCGGCGGTGCGCAAAACAGTCAGGCCACGGCCGGTGTCAAGCGGGTGAACCGTCTGCCGGTCATCGTCGTGATTGTGCTGTTGGTCGCCTTTCTCGGCATCATCTTCTTTGGGTTCGCCTCGCGCGGGCTCTACTTCGGCAAGGATAGCGGCCCGGACACCAGCTCGGGCAATCCGGCCTCGACCTATGCCGACCAGATCAAGCGGGGCGTCACCGACGGCATCATTGGCGAGCCACAGCAGCAGGAAACGTTTCAGCCGACGCCGGTCGAGACGAAACAGGCCGAGGAGAAGGCGGCAAATCCCTTTACGCAGCAGCCGGAACAGAGACAGGAGCAACGGCGCGGGCAGGAACTGGAACCGGAGGAAGTTTGGCGGGCGCGTCTTGCTCGTGAGCAACAGGAACAGATTCTTCGCGAGCAGCAGCGCCAGCGGATGGCCCGAATGCAGGCGCGAGACACCGCCTACGACGCGCCGCTTGCCATCGATCGCGGCAAGCTGGAAGCGCGGTCGGAAAGAGATGAGGGCGCGGGGGGCCGGACGACGACAGCCGCCGCGAGCGCAAACGCCTCCGACCTTTATGCCGCGGCCCTACGCGCTGGTCTCGGCGGCCAGAATGTCGATCCGAATGGACAGAGCTCCAAGGAAGACTTCTTCAATGCCGACCTCAAGGATCTTGGCTATCTGCCAAACCGCGTCGTACCACAGCAGTCCCTGTACGAACTGAAACGCGGCTCGGTCATTCCGGCGACATTGATAACGGGCATCAATTCCGACCTTCCGGGTCGGATCACCGCGCAGGTCAGCCAGAATGTCTATGACAGCGCAACTGGTCATCGCCTGCTGATCCCGCAGGGCACGAAACTGTTAGGACGCTACGACAGCAAGGTCTCGTTCGGCCAGAGCCGGGTTCTCGTCGTTTGGTCCGATATCATCTTCCCGAACGGATCGACATTGCAGATCGGCGGCATGGCCGGCACGGATGCGGAAGGCTACGGCGGCTTCAAGGACAAGGTGAACAACCACTATCTCAAAACCTTCGGCTCGGCGGTCATGATCGCGCTGATCGGGACCGGCATCGACATGGCTGTTCCCCAGAGCTCGACGCTTGCCACCCAGGATACGGCATCTGATGCGGCACGGCGCAACTTCGCCGAAACGTTCGGGCGAGTGGCTGACAGGACAATTCAGCGCAACATGGACGTGCAGCCGGCGCTGCAAATCCGGCCCGGTTACAAATTCAATGTGCTAGTAGATCAGGACATTGTCTTTCCAAGCCAATATCGATGAACCGCTGACAGTCAGATCGGTAATGTCCCCCTTTACATCCACCCCCACTACATGTCTCAACCATAATGTACCGGATGACGATGCAAACTAGACCTGGCTCATCAAGTGCGAGGCCGCCATGAAAATGGATCTGCACGGCGCTTTTGCTGAGGGACAAACCGCGCGACCACGTCGGCCGGCTCGCTAGCTTCATGGGCTGGCGTCAAGGCCAAGAATTCCACGTAACTTTCACGTAATTTTCGGCGGCCATACGTTTTCCGCGTTAGTGCTTTGCAACGATTGACAGACGGCCCTTGTAGCCTTGGATCGGGAGGATAGCCAGGCCATCCATATTTTCGGCGGTGAAACGTCAGAAATGATCGCGTCTCATGCTCTATCCATGTCAGTTTTATTAGGCGTGCGCTCAACTATGGGGAGCTGCGCTCTATGGAAACGTTTTGCGAAACCGTGGTCTTACCGTGTTGCGCTCATCCCTTGAGGATCAGATCTATTCCGTTGACGACGAAATCCAATCGAACTCACTTTAACTCAGAATGTCCCGCCTGCGCCGAAAGCTTGGCGAAGCGGAGGCCGAGATTGTTATCAAAATTCGTGGAATAGACTGCTGTCATCATGAGCACAAATAAAGCGGCCGGATCATCCCTTCGCTGGCGTTTCACTTTTGGTTTTATTGTCCTGCAGCTCTGCGCGGTTATCACCTCGCTGGGCCTGGTTTTTTATCTCCTTTCCGGCCTCAAGCCCGATGTCGCTATCACATCCATCTGGCTGTCTCAGGAAATCGCAGACTCGGTCCGTCTTGAGCCGAATGGCCGGACCCATCTGGCGCCGACGGCCAGACTGCAGGAGTTTATAGAGGACGCTCCTGACCTGTGGTTTGTGGCAGACCTGGGCAAAGATATTGTTTTGGCGCACGGCGCGCCGCCTGAGAAAATTGCCGACAACATGCCATTCTTGCGGACGTTCACGAGTGTCGAACTCCACGGTGATCTGAATGACCCGTTGAGTGTAGCTCGGATGCAGCGCTTTGATACCCAGGCAGGGGAGGCGACAATTTTTGCCGGCGGCGTTTCGATGTCGCAATATGGTGTGACCGTACTGTTGGGAAACCTTGCGGTCGGCGTGCCGGCGCTGATCCTCGTCGCCATTTCCCTGATTGGCGTCCCGTTTGTCACGCGCTGGGCTTTGCGGTCCTTTGGCGATCTTACGGCGCGTCTTGACAGGATTGATCTCGACACACGCGGCGCCCTGGTGGAAGAGCGTGGCTTGCCCAATGAGGTGCTTCGCCTGGTGCGCGACATCAACAGGGCGTTGCGCCGTCTTGATAGTGGCTTTGAGGCGACGGAGCGCTTCTTTGTCAACGCGGCCCATGAACTTCGAACGCCGATCGCCGTCCTGCAGGTGAGAATCGATACGCTTTCACCAAGTGAGGACAAAACACACCTGCAGACGGCCATCAAGCGACTAACAGCGATCGCGAACCAGCTTCTGGACACCGAGAAATACCGGCAGAAGCCCCAGCAGAATGCACCTGTCCATCTCAACAGCGTTGTGTCCAAGGTGGTTGCCGACCTCGCTCCCCTGGCGATCTCCGAAGGCTACGAAATTTCGTTCGACAGCGACGCGGAAGATGTGTTTGTCCCTGGCGATGCCGAAGCTCTGGAGCGGGCGTTCGTCAATCTGGTACGGAACGCAGTCCAGTACGGAGGTGGAAGAGGACAGATATCGGTCGGTATTGAGGCTGACGGCAGCGTGACTGTCGCCGATCAGGGTTGTGGAATTGCGAGCGATAAGCATTCGCGCATATTTGAGCCTTTCTTCCGCGTCAACCCTCACGGCTCAGGTGCAGGACTGGGGCTCAGCATGGTCAACGAGATCGTGACCCGCCATGGCGGCTACGTCGAGCTTTCTTCCGCGCCAGGTAAGGGCAGCACCTTTGTAGTGCGCTGGCGCGAGAGGCGCGTTCTTCAGCAGCGGTAGAGTCGTCTTCATCCGTCGATGTTGGCTGGGCACGGCCGCGAGTGCCCGACGTCTGACGGGCAATCTCTGGCGCGTCATCCACACTGCAAGCACTCTTGTCGGTCGGTTGATTTTCTAGCGCGTGCCTGACGGGAGAGGCGCGACGACAGCTCCACGTAATTTTGCGGTAACTCTCGTGACAGAGAAAGCCCGCAGATTTGAATAGCGCGGACCAAGACTTGATGACACGACACATTACCCGCAAGCGTATGATCCTGGCGGCAGTGACCCTTGTCGGGCTGTTGGTTGTCTGGCTCGTGTTTCTGCGTCCACCAGCGAAACCTGAACTGGTGACGGCGCAGGCGCGAACGGGTGACATTGAAGAGGTCGTGTTGGCGACAGGGGTTCTCGAACCGCTCGAGCTAGTGCGCGTGGGCGCCCAGGCCTCGGGACGCATTGAGCATCTGGCTGTCAAGATCGGTGATATCGTCGAGGCTGGCCAGTTGGTGGCCGAAATCGATTCCCAGACACGGCGCAACACCTTGAGGGACCGGGAAGCGGCTTTGGCCAACATCCGCGCCGTTCACGCCGCGCGTAGGGCCGGTCTGGTGAAAGCCGAGAAGGATTTCGAACGCGAGCGTGACCTGCTGGCTGGCGGCTCGACGCCGCGCGCCCAGTATGACGCCGCGGTCGCCACGCGAGACAATGCGCGTGCGGAGGTCCAGGCACTGGAGGCTCAGATCACCCAGGCGCAAGTCGCGCTCGAATCCGCAGGTGTAGAGCTGGGCTATACCCGTATCACCGCCCCAATTGCCGGCACCGTGGTGGCGATCGTCACTGACGAAGGCCAAACCGTGAATGCTCTGCAGACCGCGCCGACCATAGTCATGATCGCACGATTGGACACAATGACGGTGCGCGCGGACATCTCCGAGGCTGACGTCGTGCGTGTAAGCCGTGGCTTGCCGGTCTGGTTCAGCATTCTTGGTGATCCGAAGCGCCGTTTCGATGGAGAGTTGCGGCAGGTCGAACCGGCCCCAGCCTCCATCGCCAACGATGGCAACGCCGCCGCGAGCGGAGTTGGCTCAACCAACGGGGCTGTTTATTACACCGGGCTGATCGACGTGCCGAACACGGACGGGGTCCTGAGGCCTTCGATGACGGCGCAGGTGTCCATCGTCTTGAGCCACGTCAGCGGCGCCGTGCTGGTTCCACTCAGCGCAGTGGAAGGGGCACCCCGGGCCGGTGATACGGCGCGTGTGCGGATACTGGACGCAATGGGCGAGGTCCAGATCCGGCAGGTACAGGTCGGTATCGACAACGGCGCGGACATCCAGATCCTTGGCGGTCTTCAGGCGGGCGAGACCATCGTCCTGGGAGCATCCACGGACGAACGCGCGGATGGCCAGGCTCAATTGGCCGCGACGAAGCGATAGGGCGCGCTATGAAAGAACCACTGATGCGCGTCCGCGGGGTATCTCGCGCTTTCCCCGCAGGCGACGAGATGGTGCGGGTGCTGAAAGACGTCGACCTCGACATCGAGGCCGGCGAGATGATGGCGATCATTGGTGCTTCAGGCTCCGGCAAGTCGACGCTGATGAACATCCTTGGCTGCCTCGATCGTCCGACGGACGGCAGCTACTGGATCGAAGGACGCGAGACCTCGAAGATGTCCGTGGACGAACTCGCCGCGCTACGCCGTGAGCGTTTTGGTTTCATCTTTCAGCGTTATCATCTGCTTGGCGATCTCAGCGCGGCCAGCAACGTCGAGGTGCCAGCCATCTATGCCGGACGCAGCCGGTCCGACCGGCACAAGCGAGCCATCTCCCTGTTGACGCGATTGGGCTTGGCCGAGCGGACGGGCAATATCCCGGGCAAGCTTTCGGGCGGCCAGCAGCAGCGGGTGTCGATCGCCCGCGCCTTGATGAATGGCGGCGAGATAATTCTAGCCGACGAACCGACCGGAGCACTGGATACAAATAGTGGCGCAGAAGTCATGAAGATCCTGCGCGAGCTTCACGCCGAAGGGCACACCATCATCCTCGTCACGCACGACAAGAAGATCGCCGAACACGCGGATCGGGTTGTAGAGATCAGCGACGGCGTTATTATTTCCGACGAGCGAAATGTATCCAGGTCCACGACGGCCCGTCCCGTCCGCGAGCACGCCCCGGGCGCTGGCTGGCGTGGTGCAATTGACCGGATGACTGAGGCTTTTCGTATGGCGGGTGCGGCAATATGGGCGCACAAAATGCGCTCGCTTCTGACCATGCTCGGCATCATCATCGGTATCGCCTCGGTAGCGGCTATCTCGGCGCTGGGCGCCGGCTCGCAGCGGCAAATCCTGAACAGTATCAGCTCGCTCGGCACCAACACGATCGAGGTGCGGGCCGGGAAAGGCATTGGCGATCTGGAGGCGGGCAAGATCCGGACACTCGTTCCTGCTGACGCCGAAGCACTGATGAACCAGCCCTATGTCGACAGCGTGACGCCAACCGTCGCAACGACCGTAACGGTTAAGCGCGCTGCCGTGGCCGTCACCGCGACAGTTACCGGAGTCGGCGCGGACTTCTTTCGTGTGCGGGGCCTTGAGCTGGCGAATGGACAACTATTCAACGCCCAGGACGTCACCGCTTACAGCCAGAAAGTGGTGATCGATGCTAACGCCGCGCGAGACCTGTTTCCAGACCGGGTAAACCCGGTGGGACAGGTCATCCTTCTGGGAACAATGCCCGCGAGGGTTGTAGGTGTAACGAAACGGGAAAACTCCTTCGGCCCGGCGGTTGATACATTGACCGTTTATGCGCCTTACACAACCGTCATGGGCCGCATGCTGGGTCGTCCGAACGTTGACGGCATAACGGTCCGTATCAGAGACGATGTCGATCCAGGCAATGTCGAGGCTGCGGTTTCGCGCCTCATCGAGCGTCGGCATGGCGCAAAAGACTTCTTCCTTACCAACTCAGCGACCATTCGCGAGACGATTGAGGCCACCACGCAGACCCTGACGTTGCTGATTTCGTCGGTCGCCGTGATCTCGCTGGTTGTCGGCGGTATTGGCGTGATGAATATAATGCTGGTGTCCGTGACTGAACGCACAAAGGAGATCGGGGTTCGGGTGGCCGTTGGCGCTCGCCGCAGCGATATCCTTTCCCAGTTCCTGATCGAGGCCATAATGGTCTGCCTTGTCGGCGGCTTTATGGGAGTGATGCTCGCCCTCGGGATCAGCGCTCTTTTTAATTTGCTGAGCCCCGACTTCAAAATGATCTTCTCTTTGGGCTCTATCATTGTGGCCTTTGCCTGCTCCACCCTGATCGGAATTGTCTTCGGCTTCCTTCCCGCCCGCAACGCGGCGAAACTTGACCCGATTGAAGCCTTGGCGCGTGACTGATGACTCGCAAACGTCTGCTCACTAGGTGCAATGATATCCGTGTCCAACATCGATATGATCGCAAAGGGCAGACTGGACGGCAGATCAACTCTAAGCGTGCAATCCGGCAGTGAGCGCTTCAGTAGCCGATACAGCAGCGCGAGGCTTTGATACCGATGTGGTGGCCAGGATGGAATCCCGAGCATCGACGTTTGATGCCGTCGCCAGCGAGGCACTCGCGCAAGTGTCTTTGATTAAATCGTGCGGAATGTTGAGAGAAATTGCATAGCCGCCATCCTTAACGTCGGGTGGAATGAGGTCTGGTTTAAAACGGGATAATGCTCTCGCGTGAGCCTCTCACGTCGAAGTTGCCTCAAAAGCCGACCACTGCCACACGAGGAGACCGCGATGAGTGGTGATATGCGAGAGAAAACTGCACTGCCAGCCACTGGCCGAAGGCGGTTCCTGATTGGCTCGGCTTTGACCGGTGCCGCCCCTTTGATCGCGCGAGGTGGGTCGGCCGGCGCCGCTGAAACTTCCTTGGCTAATGATGTTCGAAACCCGGTTGGCATCGAGTTGGAAATCAACGAGCGTACCTATCGGCTGAACGTCGATACCCGAGTTACGCTGCTCGACGCTTTGCGTGAGGAGATCGGCCTGACGGGCGCAAAAAAAGGATGCGACCATGGACAATGCGGTGCGTGCACCGTCCTGATAGACGGACGTCGACAGCTATCCTGTTTGACGTTGGCGGTAACCGCTGAAGGGCGCAACATCGTGACAATCGAGGGATTGGACGGCGCGGGCGCAGACCTGCATCCGATGAAACAGGCATTCATCGACCATGATGCTTTCCAGTGTGGTTACTGTACGCCCGGCCAGATCCTGTCGGCAGTCAGTTGCGTTCATGAAGGTCATGCCGGCAGCCCCGACGAAATCCGCGAATATATGAGCGGCAACATCTGTCGATGCGCGGCCTATCCCAACATCGTTGCCGCGGTTTCACAGGCGAGCGAGCAGATGGGAGACTGACGAGATGCAGCCATTTCACTATTCCCGACCGCCCTCGCTTGCCGAGGCAATCGTTGCGAGCGCAAGAGACCAGAACCGAACTCCGGATGTGACATCGGCCTTCCTAGCCGGCGGCACGACGCTGGTCGACTTGATGAAGCTGAATGTCATGCAACCAAGTCGCGTCGTGGACCTAAATCCGTCCGCCCGCGAATTCTCATCAATCCGGTTCGACGGCTCGGTGCTGCGCCTCGGTGCCTTCGCCAAGATGGCAACCGCGGCAGATCACCCCGATGTGGTCAACCACTTCCCTGTCATCGCGCAAAGTCTGGCGCTCGCAGCGAGCGCGCAACTGCGCAACATGGCGACCCTGGGCGGGAACGTACTACAGCGGACACGCTGCGCCTATTTTCGTGACCCATCATGGACGGCCTGCAACAAGCGGTCGCCAGGCAGCGGATGCGCGGCGATCGGCGGCGCCAATCGCCAGCATGCGGTCCTGGGTTCAAGCGAGCATTGCATCGCAACTTATCATGGCGATTTCGGCCAGGCTCTCATGGCGCTGGATGCAGTAGTAGCGCTTGTCGGTCCCGACGGTGCCAGGAGCATACCTTTCGCCTCGCTCCATCTTTTGCCCGGCCGCACACCACACCTTGAGACAAATCTGCGCAAGGGCGAGATCATCACGGAAATACTGGTGCCCGCAGGTCCCTGGACCCGCCGCTCGCGCTACGTAAAGGTGCGCGATCGCCAGTCGTACGAGTTTTCTGTCGCCTCGGTGGCCGTCGCGTTGGATCTGGAGGGTGACATTGTCAATGATGTCCGGATCGCGCTGGGCGGGCTGGCAACCGTACCCTGGCGCGCGTTTGATGCAGAACAGCGACTGCAAGGAAAGGAGTTGAACGAAACATCCGCGACAGAAGCTGCGAGAGCAGCCTTCGCAGGTGCCGTCGCGCATTCACACAACGCTTTCAAGACGAAAGTCGGGCAGGCTGCGATCGTGCGGGCATTACTTGAAACGGCAGCATTGGAGGTGCGTCGTGGCTGATACTTTGTTCCCGAAGGCGACCGGTACCATGGGACAGCCTTATCGCCGTTACGAGGCTATCGAGAAAGTTAACGGATCCGCCACCTATGCCAGCGACGTGAAACTGGCGAAAACAGCTCATGCCTACCTATTGACCAGCAAAATCGGCCGCGGCGTTATCAGATCGCTCGATCTGATCAAAGCAAGCATGATCCCCGGTGTCATAGACATATTAACCCACCAGACTGTCGGAGACGAAATCAAGCAGACACAGGCTCTTTACTCGGGTGGATATGTGGCGGATTCGGTTCGTCCGCTCGGTTCCGCGGAGATTGCCTACTGGGGCCAACCGGTTGCGATGGTTGTGGCGGAGAGTTTCGAGATAGCACGTGAAGCAGCGGGCAAGATCGATATATCCTACGATATCCTCGAACCGGCATCCAGCTTCGATTCAGCAGCGGCCGAGATGGAGGCATTGGAGCCGATGAACATGGCCGTCGGCGATTTCTCTGCGGCATTTGCAGGCGCTCCGGTCAAGATCGATGCCCGTTACTCGACACCGGTGCAGCACCATAATGCCATGGAGCTGTTTGCAACCCAATGCGTCTGGGACGGAGATCATCTGACGGTCTATGAGCCGGGGCAATATCTCAACAACATCAAGTACGGGCTGGCGGAACAGCTAGGCATAGATGCCGAGCGAATTCGAATCATCAACCGCTATGTCGGCGGTGCGTTCGGAGCAAAGGGGTTTCTGACGCAGCGTACGGCGCTTGTCGCAATCGCCGCCCGGCGGCTAGGCAGACCCGTTAAGCTCGTAGCAACACGCGAACAGGGGTTCTTTCTTTCAGCATACCGGGCTGAAACCCGGCATCACGTACAGTTGGCTGCCGATCCGACCGGCCGGCTGATCGCCACAAGGCATGAAGGCTGGGAGATCACGTCGCGCGCGGATACGTTGGCGCTCGGAGGCAATGCTATTACGCTGAGGCTTTACGCCTGCCCCAACATCGAAGGCCGGGTCAACGTCGCAAAGACGGATCGCTCCACGCCGGGCTTTATGCGCGGTCCGGGCGAAGTCCCCTACGGGTTCGCTTTCGAGAGCGCTCTCGACGAGCTAGCCTATGCCCTTGATTTGGATCCCATCGAACTGAGGCGGGTGAATGACACTCAGGTCGAACCGATTGCCGGCCTGCCTTATACAAGCAGATCGTTGATGCAATGTTTCGATGCCGCAGGAACCGCATTCGGTTGGGAGAAGAGAACGGCCGCGCCAGGATCGATGCGCGATGGCGACTGGCTAGTCGGCTGGGGTTGTGCGGCGGCATTCTATCCGACGCAGGTCGGCAATTCTGCGGCGCGCGTGCGGCTGAGTTCCGATGGCCGTGTTCACGTTTCCAGTGCCGGTCATGAACTTGGACAGGGCATGTACACGATGATGGCGCAGGTCGCAGCCGAGCAACTGGGCGTGCCGATCGAACAGGTTACCGTCTCGCTTGGAGACACCGATCTTCCGCCTGCGATCGTTGCGGGCGGTTCGGCAGGTACTGCCAGCGTTGCCACTGCCATCATGGCAGCTTGCGACGCGATCCGGCGGCGTCTGGGACTTGATGGCGCTGGCAACGGGAACGCGGTTGCAGCGATGCAGAAATCCGGACTTGGCACGATCGAAGAATTTGCCGAGACGCGTGCCCATGGGCTGCCGCCTGAAAGCGTTCAGGGTATGTATCGAGGCCGGGTTGCGATGAGCGGTGGGGTCCATTTGCCCGACCGTGCCCAGCTGACGTTCGGCGCGCAATTCGCGGAAGTGCGGATCCATGCACGAACTCGCGAGCTGCGTGTGTCGCGAGCGGTCGGGGCCTTTGCCGCTGGACGCATCATCAACCCGCGCACCGCCCATGGACAGCTGGTTGGTGGCATGATCTGGGGTATAAGCTCTGCACTTCACGAACAGACCGAAATCGACCCTCGCAACGCCAGTTACATTAACGCAAATCTCGCCGATTACCTTCTACCCGTGAACGCCGACATAGCCGATGTCCAGGCTATCATGGTTCCGGAGGAGGACAACTTGGTCAACGCTGCGGGCGTCAAGGGGGTGGGCGAGGTCGGGACGGTTGGGATGGCTGCGGCGATCGCAAACGCGGTCTATCATGCGACCGGAAAGCGGCTGCGCGATCTGCCGCTGCGTATCGAGCATGTTTTGGAGGAAGCTTGATGGCCGTGTCGCAGCCTACATTCTCAGACCTGCTCGCGGTGATCGAGCACCACGCGCGCTACGATTACGTCACGCCTATCCCGGGCCTGAAGGTCGGCCGCACGGACTCGCCCTCCGAGGTGGGCCATTCGATCTATCAACCGTCATTCGGGCTGGTGGGGCGTGGGGTCAAGGAGATGATGGTCGGCGAAACGCCCTTTCACTATGCAGCGGGAGAATCGCTGCTGTGTGCTGCGGACGTTCCGGTGACGTCGCAGGTCACCAAAGCGCATCCCTCATCTCCGTATCTCGCCATCCATCTGGAGATCGATCCGGCGGTTGTTGCCGATCTCGTTCGCGAGCAATCCGGTCATCGGGCGAAGCCACCCGAAAACCAAGTCGCGGGCAAGTACACCCTGGACCCGGACCTTATCGATCCGCTCATTCGGCTGGTATCACTCATTGAGCGGCCGCGTGACATTCCGGTCATGGCGCCATTGATCCAGCGCGAAATCGTCTGGCGTTTACTTCACACCGAGCACGGCCCTCTTCTGAGCCAGCTCGCATTCGCCAATGGACACGCAGCTCGCATCGGCAGAACCACAGCCTGGATCCGGGAAAACATTGCCGATACACTCAGCATTGCCGATCTTGCGGCGCAGGCGAACATGAGCATTCCGAGCTTTCATCGACACTTCAAGGCGGTGACATCACTGTCGCCGGTTCAGTTCCAGAAGCGCGTACGGCTGCAGGAAGCTCGACGAGTTCTATCCGGTGCTAATACGATCTCCGCTGTCGCCTATGACGTCGGCTACGAGAGCATCTCTCAATTCAATCGTGACTATCGTCGCTTGTTCAATCTGACGCCAAGCGACGATGCCGCAAACCTCAGAGCAACGCTAAAGCCCGAGGCACGCCGATCTACTCAGCAGTAGGAGTGTGGTGAAGTAGTCACGCTAGTCCCCGAAGTTCAGTCTCCGCCGGATGAAGTGTGGCTCGTTGTCTAATGCAAACTTTAGAGGAGATTGGCCAATGCGCATGCGATCGACAATCCGCTTCGGGCGGATTGGTTTTTTCCTCTTCGCCTTAAGTCTGGCCTCGATAGACGCCATGGTGGCTCCGCTGGCGGTTGAGGGCCACGGTCGGGGGCCCTCCAGAGGTTTCAGAGATTGATGTTAACTAGGCGGGATAGGATAGACGCTGGCGATGACCAGTTTCAGCGGCCTGTGTGATCGCCTCGAGCACGCGATGACGATCGACCGCGACCGCGAAGTCCGGGGCATCTGAGGTTCCGTCGCGGAGGTCGGCGGCGAGCTGGGCGTAGAGGCGGGCGACGCCTGCCGCGGGCGCTGCGAGTTGCAATTCGGGAGCCGTATATGCTGTTGGGACCTGTAGCTGCTGGACAGGCTCACTACCGCGGCGCAACGTGATGGTCACATCGCCGAAGTGGATGTAGCCCGACGCCGTCTCCACGTGCAGACTGCCTTCCGTTCCCTGAATTTCCCACACCAATCCGGCGGACTGCCCGGCACTATAGTGCAGCGAAGTGACGATCCCGCCTTCGAGAACACCCGCGACGATGATCTCGTCCGGCGCGTTCTTCAGGAGGGACGTACCATCCGACAGGCGGACGCCGTCGCCGCGCTGGTTGGCCACGACGGCGGAAACGCTCTCAAATGCGCCGAGTACGTGCGCAAGCGGTTGTAGCGCGTGGCCGAGCATGATGCTTTGAAGCGTAGCGCCATTCTCCGCACGAGCCATGTATTCGAACGGCCGGTCATATCTGCCAACCCACATTTCGTCGTTCAGATGCGCCCGAACGCTCGTGCTGAGCGGCATGCCGATCACGCCCTGCCGGACGAGGTCGCGGAGATAGCGGATCGGCGGGTGCAGCCCCCCCTGCAACCCAATGACCGTGCGCAGCCGCCGTTCGCGGGCAATCCCCTCCAGCGCTTCGGCTTCCGATAGGTTTCGCGCGAGCGGCCATTCGCAGTAGACCATCTTGCCCGCGGCGAGCGCGTCGGAAACGATCTGCTTGTGATCTGGCACCTTGACCGCAACCACCACCAAGTCGACCTCCGGCCGCAGGACCAGCGCCTGATGTGTGTCAAAGGCAAGATCGGCGCCCAGTCGGCTTGCGGTCGCGTTCGCACTTTCCATACGGGTCGTGCTGACGGCGCGGATCTGGAATGCATTGAGCGCCTGCAGCGCGGGGACGTGGGCAATTCCGCCCCAGCCTCGATCGGCACTGGCGCCGATGATGCCGACGCCAATCCGGGTGTTTGCTGAGTTCGTCATGTAGGCGTGCTCCTGTCTGGTGCAGCCCGGGCTATGCTCGCCGTGCTGCTTCACCGTGGTTTCGTTTTCGGACAAATGCTGTGCTTAGCGAGTGACCAAGCGTTGCCGTTCGCGTTGCGGCTGCTTGGGTTTGAGTCCACGTGATGCAAGCGCAGGGAGTTAAACGTGAGTCCAATGGGCCTCGAGTTCGCGCGCGACATCGGCCGGGCGCTCTATCATCGGCCAATGCGAGGCGCGCAGCTTCACGACGGCGCGTGCGTGTGTGGCATTGCCGAGCTCGTCAGCGAAGCGGTGCGGCAGAAACGGATCGTCCAGGCCCCAGATCACCAGCGCTGGCGCGGTTATGCTACTCAAAGCCGGTTTCCACTCCGCCCCGACCTCGATTGCGGAACGGTAAAGTGCGAGAATGCTTGCCCGCATAGTGGCATCGAGATGCCGCACCGATTCATCCGCCGCATCTTTTGGCATCTGCGCCTCGACGAGTTTCGCCGCAAATTCCTCGAGGTCGAGATCTTTCATCCATTGCTCGCCCTCACCTGGGGTCTGCCAGATCTTGGCGAGATAGTGCCACGGATATTCCGGATCAATCGGCCCGCTGATGCCGGTCCAGGTCCGCACCAGATCCGGTCGGATCGACGTGAGACGGCCTGTCAGCAGGCAGCCCCAGTCATGACCGACCAGATCTACGGGCTCGCCGATCTCAGCGATCCGATGGATAAGCCAGTCGAGATACTCTTCCTTTGTTGATCTGAAGTCCCGCGGCAACGGATTGCCAAAGCCGGGGAGATCGATCGTAACGATATCCTTGCGTTGAAGATGAGAGCGGACGGTGTTCCAGAGTCGGTGGGTGTCAGGTACGCCATGGACGAGTACTGCAGGCATGTCGGGATCTCCAAATGATCGATGTCAGGATGATACTGATACCCGGGTGTCGCAGAAGCCGACATTTGAGGAACCTTACGTTGCTATTTCAGGAACCTACCCAACATGCGTCCGACCACCCCATTTGATCCAATGCTCCAAAGCCACCTCGTGGAGTGAGAGTGGAAAACTAGTAGTTGATGATACCGGGCTAGCCCCCACTCTGAGACCTCCTACGTTACAAGCCATGGATCCGTCGGCATGTCTTAGGTCAGCGTGCCGCCATCCACTGTCAGGATGGTTCCGGTGATTTGCCGGGCTGCACCAGATGCGAGGAACGCCACTGCAGCCGCGACATCCTCCGGCTCGCCGTACCGGCCGAGCGGAATCAGAGCACGCTGGAAATCTCCGAACTCGCCCTCGGCGGGGTTCATTTCCGTGTTGGTTGATCCCGGCTGAATGAGGTTGACAGTGATGTCACGGGGGCCAAGTTCCCGCGCCAGACCGCGGGTAAATGATTGGAGTGCCGATTTGGTCATCGAATAAACCGTCGATGGTCCGACAATGCGTTCTGCGCCTGCGGAACCGATTGTGACGATCCGGCCGCCTTGGCCGAGATACGGCATCGCGGCCTGCGATGCCAGGATCGGGGAGCGAGCGTTGACGGCGAAGAGGGCGTCGATCTCGGCGACCGTGAAATCCGCCACATCCTTGTAGATCGCGATCGCGGCATTGTTCACCAATATGTCGAGGCCGCCCAACGCCTGCGCCGCCTCATCAACCGACCGCTTGACCGCATTGGGGTCCATGCTGTCAGCCTGGATAGCCAACGCCTTGCGCCCTTTGCCTTCGATCGTTGCGACAACTTGCGCTGCCCGATCAGCGGCGCGTTCGTATGTGATCGCTACGTCGGCGCCTTTTTCGGCCAGTGCGATTGCGATCGCGGCTCCGATGCCGCGAGACGCACCAGTCACAAGCGCACGTTTACCTGCTAGTTCACTCATCGATTTATTCCTTTCGTTATCGACAGGGGAAATGTTCGCCCGGCCGCCTTGCGGCGGGCGTCCGTGCGGCCTGCTGCCGCACAATTATTTTTTGGATTACGCGATCAGGACGGGCAGACCGCTCAAGCGGCGGTTGTCCATGTCGTCATGCGCACGGGCTATCTCGTCGAACGGATAGCGGACGGTTTCGAGATCACTGAAAATGCCTGAGCGCAGCGCATCCCAGAGCTGAGAGGTCGCGATCTCGACTGTCGGTCCCCGGACGTATTGCGGGGTGCCGCCACTGCGGACATCAACGCCTCGCCGCACAAGATCGGGGGCGGGCGCCGGCTGACCCGTCGCGGCTCCGATCGCGGCGATTACACCACCATCTCGGACACTTGACACGCCCAACGAGAAGGTCGCCCGGCCGACGAAATCATAAACGACGTCGACACCGTCTGGTGCGATCGCACGGATCTTGGCGGCGATATCTGGCTCGCCAGCGTGGAAGGCATGAGTAGCACCGGCCGCGACCTTGTCGAGCTTATCCGGCGATCCGGCGACACCAATCACTGTAGCACCCAGCGACTTCGCCCAGCGAGACAGGATAGCACCCACGCTTCCCGATGCCCCAAGTACCAGCACTGTGTCGGTGGATTTGAGATTGTGGAGACCACGCATCCCCATCCAAGCCGTCGCGCCCTTTGCCAGGTAGGTCGCCGCGATCTCGTTCGAGATATCGGCGGGCAGGCGAATTAGCGACCCGATCGGAATGATCCTCTCGGTGGCATACGCGCCTTCCGAAAAGAAGTAAGCGACCCGATCGCCGACCGACAGCCCCTCGACGCCCGATCCGACCTCGGTGATCGTCCCGGCCGCTTCAAAACCGGGGACCGCTGGCAATGCCATCGGATACTGACCTTTTCGTACCATCGTATCGACGAAGTTGAGGCCGATCGCATCTTGATTGAGTCTGACCTCGCCGGCACGGGGCGCGCGCAGGTCTTTCTCGATGACTTCCAAGACCGACGGTCCGCCGGCCGACTGCATTTGAACGATTCTTGTCATGATCTTGTCTCCGTATTTCAGATGCGCGGCGTACTGATTGCAGAAGGAAGGCGCGCAGCGATGTTCAATCGAACTTGACGAGGTTGAGAGCGGGCAGCGGGCCGCCGGGGAACTGAACCAGCTGGCTGCCGACCGCGAGCCCGCCGAGATCGATCCCGAAGAAGCCGAGGCGATCAATGATGGCGGCGACCTCGGCCTTCGCCCTCATATCGTTGCCCGAGTAAAACAGGACGCGCCTGCCTCCTTCAGAGCGGGGGTCGCCCGAAAGTTGCTTTGGCGTCAAGTGGTTGAACGCTTTGACGACGCGCGCGCCTGGTACAAGGGCGGTAAAAATATCCGTAGAGGTCCGGCCGCCGAGGTCCGCTGGTCTGTAAAGGGGCGCTTCGATAGAGTTGTTGGCATCGATTACGATCCTGCCGTCGAAGTTCAAGCCGGCGAGCGCACCAGGTATCTTTGACCACGGGACCGCCACGAGAACGATGTCTTGCGCCGCGGCCTCTTGCAGGCTTCCAGCCCGGATCGTGCTGCCTAGCTTCGAAACAAGCGTCGTGAGGCTTTCCGGTCCTCGGCTGTTTGCGATCACGGCTTCGATTCCTGCCTTGCCGAGCGCAGTGGCAAATGCGCCCCCGATATTGCCGGCTCCGATAATTCCAATGGTCATCACCCACTCCTTTACGGTTCGTGAGAATTCTGTCTGCGACGGTCGGTTTTCCCGCTACATCCTGGGCCTGATGCCGGTGGCGTTGCAGAAATCCGCTTTTGCTGTTGACTGGAATATGGCTGGCAAATACACGCAGCATAAGTCATAGATGGATTGTTTTAGTTTCAATCAATGCTTGAAGGTTACGTTTTATGGAGACACTGGCAAACCTCGAAGCCTTCGTTCGAAGTGCAGAAGCGAGCAGTTTTTCTGGGGCTGCACGGCGTCTCTCGATCACACCGGCCGCAGTCAGCCGGAATGTTGCAATGCTGGAAAGGAACCTCGGTATACGGCTGTTTCACCGCTCAACGCGGAAGCTCACCCTGACCGAGGCGGGGGAGTCCTTTCTGGTAAGCATAGGAGATAGCCTGAACCACCTTCAGGGAGCAATCGATGGGGCATCACAAACAAAGGGCGAGCCCGTCGGGGTTTTGAAGCTCAGCATGAGTTTGTCGTTCGCGATGGGATACGTTCTCCCCGCATTGCCCGATTTTCTGGCTCGTTATCCAGGCATCCGACCTGACTGGCATTTTGACAGCCGCAAGGTCGACCTTATAGCCGAGGGCTTTGACGCTGCTATCGGCGGTGGTTTTGAGCTCAATCCGGGCATCGTTTCCACGACGCTCGCACCGGTTCACGTTATCGCGGTCGCATCGCCCGCCTATTTTGCTGCACGTCGCCGGCCAATTAGCCCTGCTGATATGGCCGATCATGCAGGAATCTTGATGCGGTCCTCGAATTCGGGCCGGATACGGCAATGGATGATGCGTGACGCCCAAGGGCGCGAAGAGCGCGCGCTACTCAACGAGACGATCGTGATGAGCGACGCGGCGGCCATGGCGCAGGCGGCGATCGCGGGGTTAGGCATCGCACTGTTGGCGGTACCCGACGTGCTGCCGCAAATGGAAAGTGGAGCGCTCGAACGTGTCCTTCCGAAGTGGTATGCCGATGCCGGGTCTATATCGCTTTACTATTCGGGCCGCGTGCTTCAACCGTTGAAGACGCGCGCATTCATCGATTTCTACACAGAGTATTTTCGTCGCGAGCGCCTAAGTGCTCGGCTTGCCGGAAGTCTTACGTAACGCTCACCGTCTTTGCCACTCACGAAAAAAGGTGGCACCGGAACCGCATCAATTACTCCATATTCAACAGACGCTTGAATGTGATCCAACCGACTCTCCACTAGTGGTCTAGAGAGGGACTGCGCAAATATCACTCCACCAAATACATGAACTGGCCGGAGTGAATCATGACCAAAGAATCTTTCTCTCAAAACTTGCCATTAAGTGGCAGGATCGCACTCGTTACCGGTGGCTCACGGTCGATTGGGGCATCAATCGTCCATCGTTTGGCAGCCGACGGCGCTCAGGTCGCCTTCACCTACCGCGGATCACCTGCGAAGGCTGAGGAAGTCTCCCTCGCCATCGAGAAAGCGGGGGGACGCGCCCTAGCTATTGCAGCCGATGCTGCTAATCCGGATGCAATACGAGCCGCCGTCGCAGAGACTGTCGACAGGTTTGGAGGCCTCGACATTCTTGTAAACAATGCCGGTATTGCCTTTGCCGGTCCGATCGACGAAATCGCTTTCGATGACTATCAGGCAATGCTCGCAATCAATGTAACCGGCGTTTTCGTTGCCACGCAGGAAGCCGTGCGTCATATGAAGGATGGCGGCCGGATCATACATATTGGCAGTTCGATCACGAAATATGCCGGGGTTCCTGGGCTGTCAGCATACGGCCTTACAAAAGGGGCCGTCGCCGGTTTCAACCGGAGTTTGGCTCATGACCTGGGGCCACGCGGCATCACAGTCAACACAGTACATCCGGGCCCAACCGACACTGATATGAATCCTGCCGATGGCGAGTTTGCCGCTATGCAGATATCGCGCATCGCGGCGGGCCGCTATGGAAAGCCTCAGGAAATTGCGAGCGTTGTCGCATTCCTTGCAAGTCCAGAGGCTTCATTTGTAACGGGTGCCGACATCCGGGCTGATGGTGGTTTCACATCCTGAAATATCCCGGAGTAACGCGCAAACCGCGCTCCAACGACCCTTTTCAGTTCCAACACCTCACCAATCTACCGATTTTCAGTATGGACAATGACGGAGCGGGCGCGAGGTGACGCTGCAGGGATCACAGTTCGGCGCGCCCCGAAAACAACCACCTTTGGGCCTTAATCCGGAGAAATTCCTTTGTCTGAGACAGCATATTCAAATGAGCGCGATGATTTGCCTACAGCGCCACCTGCTTCGTGGCTAGCCGTAGTATCGCTTGCGTTTGGGGCATTTGGTCTCGTCACCGCGGAATTTTTGCCGATCAGTCTGCTGACGCCGATAGCGGGCGAACTGGGAGTTTCGATGGGTGTGGTTGGCCAGGCTATCACAGCTACAGCCGCGGTTGCTGCGATCGCCGGGCCATTTCTCATTCTGGTGTCAGGCGAGCTGGACCGCCAGAAGATTGTTTTTGGCCTGACGGCGATGCTCATCATCTCCAACGTCCTTTCGGCCTACGCCCCCAGCATCACAATACTCCTGGCCGCTCGCGCGATTCTGGGCTTCGCTCTCGGTAGTTTTTGGGCCATGATGGCCGCGCTTGCTTTGCGTTTGGTCCCTGCCGACAAGGTGCCGCGGGCTATTTCGATCATCATCATGGGTATCTCCCTCGCTACAGTCTTTGCTGCACCGCTTGGCACTTTCCTTGGAGGACTGTGGGGATGGCGCGCCGCCTTCATTGCCGGGTCCGGCATTGGCTTGGTTGCGCTTGTGACCCAGATACTGACCCTTCCCAAGCTCCCCCCCACCGCCGCGCCCGGCCTGAGCTCCTTCAAAGCGGCGCTGTCGCGCCGCTCGGTAGCCATCGGTTTTGGGACGGCATTCCTCGTCGTATCAGGCCACTTCGCCGGTTTCACGTTCGTCCGCCCATTTCTGGAAGAGGTTACGCGCCTCGACATTTCAACCGTCTCACTTGCTCTCCTGGTTTTCGGCCTTGCCGGCTTCCTGGGCAATTTCGCAGGGGGCTTCATCGCCGAGCGCAATCCTGGTTGGGCTGTCGCCTTGTCCGCATTCCTGATAGCGAGTGCCGCATTTGCGCTCACCCTTCTCGGCGCCGTCGCGGGTGTTGCGTTCACGGCGACGGCTCTGTGGGGATTTGCTTTCGGCAGTTTCCCCGTTGCGATCTCGATCTGGAATGCCCGCGCGGCACCTGATCACGCCGAAAGTGCCGGGGCACTTCTGGCGTCGATTTTCCAGGTCGCGATTGCGACAGGATCAGGTCTTGGCGGCCTCATCATCGACGGCTTCGGCTCTACTGGTGTAACACTTTACGCGGCCTCGGCGGCCCTTATTGGCGCGATGGTCATCCTCGGGTTCAAGAGGCAGTGATTGACGAGGGTCGATCTACGGGTCGACAATTGCCAGCTAAATATAGAAGGCTCTTGAAAGCGAGAGCGCATGGAGAAGCCGGTTCGCCTTCAGTCACCTGCAGCACTTCGTTGCGATCCTGCTCCGATCTCACTCCCTCGCCTTCCGTTAGACCGAACTGTTTACATCCCAAGGTGTTTTTCTAATTCGTCAATGATCCATCAGATCGTGACATCACGTCGTTCAAGCAACAACCGCGTTGCTCCGCTAAGAACCCGTGTTCGCGCGCGCACCGGAACCGGACAGTAATCACGTATCATCGACGGTGATCGAGGATGTCTTCTAGCCCTTTATCCCAGTAGGGTCGATTGCCGAACCGATTGACAAGCCAGTCGATGAACACTCTCACTTTCGGTGCCAGTTCGCGAGAACTTGGATACAACGCCCAAAGTGTCTGTGTAGAGATTAGCGGATATTCTGAAACGACTGGAACGAGTGCGCCAGATCGCAGCTCGTTCGACGCGCACCACGTTGCCATGAGAGCGATGCCAAGCCCGGCAGAAGCCGCGTCCCGCACTGCAATGCCGTCATTGATGCGAAGGCTCGGCGTGACACGCCGCTCGATCACCTCCGAACCTTTTCCTCGAAACGTCCAGAGGTCGAGCGTGCCGACGACGAGGCAGGTATGTTCCGCTAGGTCGTCGGGAGTATTGGGTTGGCCGTGTTTCTCGAGATATTTGGGCGACGCGACCAGTACCCGATTGTCCGGAGCAAGCCGCCGCGCGACAAAGGATGAGTCGCTGAGTTCGGTATAACGAACCGCCACATCGAAGGCACCCTCGACCAGATCGACGATGCTGTCCGAGATGCGCAAATCAAGTGACAGTTCGGGATATTGCCTGCAGAATTCATCCAGACCCGGCACAATATGCATTCGCGCGAACGAGGCGGGAGCGGCTACTCGCAAGGTGCCGCGAGGCGCAGCCTGCTCTCGACCAAGCGCCGCTCGAGCAGCTTCCGCTGCGAGCACAACATTTTCCGCATGTGGCAGGAAGGCGAGCCCGTCCTCGGTCAATGTCGCTTGCCGCGTGGTGCGATGGAGAAGCCTGGCGCTGAGTTTCCGCTCAAGAGCGGCGAGTTTGGCGCTCGCGCCAGCAGGCGTCAGACCCAAGTCGCGGGCTGCGGCACTGATGCTGTGCAGCTGGGCGATACGCACAAAGAGACTCAAATCGTCTACGTCCATGAGATGGCTTTCAAATTTTTGTTGAAACTCATCCTAAAACCGAGGCGCTACCGAAAGCAATCGTGAGAGATCAAATAGCACCCACAAAGACGGCGCCATGTATGGCGAGCCAGTCAAAGCCACCATCAAAGGGATCACCATGACCAAAACCATGAAAGCAGCCATCCTCACTCGCTTCGGTGGCCCGGAATCGTTCGAACTTTCCGACGTGCCGAAACCAGGTCCCCAGGCGGGACAAGTCCTGGTTCGCGTCCATGCCACATCCGTCAACCCCTTGGATTATCAGGTTCGGCGCGGCGACTATCGCGACCTGGTGCCGTTGCCGGCGATTACCGGTCATGACGTTTCCGGAGTAGTCGAAGCCGTGGGAACGGGCGTGACGACGTTCTCGGTTGGAGACGAAGTTTGGTACACGCCGCAGATATTCGATGGTCCGGGAAGCTACGCCGAGTACCACGTTGCAAACGAAAATATCATTGGAAGGAAGCCCGGCGCGCTCAGCCATCTGGAAGCCGCCAGCCTCAGCCTGGTCGGCGGAACAGCCTGGGAAGCTCTTGTCTCGCGTGCTGCCCTCAGGGTGGGAGAAAGCATCCTTATTCATGGTGGCGCGGGAGGGGTAGGGCACGTGGCCATCCAGGTCGCGAAAGCCATCGGCGCGAAGGTCTTCACGACCGTGCGCGAAGAAAACTTCGAGTTTGCGCGAAGTGTCGGGGCAGATGTCGTTATTGACTACAGGAAAGAGGATTATGTCGACGCCATCATGCGGGAAACCGAAGGTCTCGGGGTAGACGTGGTGTTTGACACCCTCGGCGGCGACACATTGTCTCGCAGCCCCAAGGTGCTTGCGCAACTTGGTCGCGTTATATCGATCGTGGATATTGCACAGCCGCAGAACCTCATAGAGGCATGGGGTAAAAACGCAAGCTACCACTTCGTCTTCACGAGGCAGAACCAAGGCAAGCTTGACGAGCTGAGCGCACTGGTGGAACGCGGTCAGCTGCGGCCGCACGTAGGCGCCGTTTATTCGCTCGCCGACCTTCCGCTTGCCCATGCGCTGCTTGAGAAACCCAATAACGGTTTGCGGGGCAAGATCGCCATCGCCATTGGCCCGTCGGCCGAAGCAAAGTGCAACCATGATTTATGAGATCGCCGTGCTGCCCGTCTATGAGGACAAAATCAGAGAGTTCGTGCGTAAGCGCGAATTTCTGCGCACCTTCTGAAGCGCTGTACTCTCAGGCATGAGGTGTCCACCAAAATAAGTGGACACCAAAACATGGATGAAGATGCTCCTAAACTGAAGGTACGGCTTGTTGGTCGCGACGGCCGCCGTCGATATGATCCTGCTTCGCGTGATCGGCTCGTTGCAGCGTGTTTAGAACCCGGCGTTTCGGTCTCTCGACTTGCGCGGGAACAGGGCGTGAATGCCAATCT
>NZ_FOKM01000029.1 GCF_900111905.1 Rhizobium sp. NFR07
AGCTTTGGTTACCGCGCGATTAGCACCGCGTTTTGAACGAACCTTCCTTTCAAAAACATCGCCACCTCCATCTGCGGAGCGCAGGTTTCGCGGTCGATCAATCATGCTTTGAAAGGGATCATCATCATGACCACAGGCACAGTAAAATGGTTCAACTCCACCAAGGGCTTTGGCTTCATTCAGCCTGACAACGGCGGCGCTGACGCTTTCGTCCATATCTCGGCCGTCGAACGCGCCGGAATGCGCGAAATCGTTGAAGGTCAGAAGCTTGGCTACGAACTCGAGCGCGACGTGAAGTCGGGCAAAATGTCGGCCTGCAACCTTCAGGCCGCCTAATCATAACTGGGTTCGTCCGTGACCACGGATGTACTGGCACTGACGAGACCGAGTTATCTACGAGGCCGGGCGAATAGCCTGGCCTTTTTTGTTGCTCACACTCAGTGCGTACTCTCTAGGATTCTGTCCATGGCACAGACCAATTTGAAATCCAGGGCATCAGGCAGAAATCGCCTTCAGCCACACTTAATCGCGGTTTTTCGCACGTAACTAAGCAATCGAGAAATTGGACTCCATTGTCCAGGATCGCGAGGCAAAATACCGTGCGGCTGCGGGAGGCAGGCCTGGCGAAGGAAGCATACGAAATTGCAATTGTTCCCGATGGTTTGGCAGCGAAGCGCGGCCGTCAGAACGGAGTTACAAGGTTTAGGCATTGCTCAATCACGACGAAAACGTAGAGTGGAATTCAAGTCAACTCCAGCGCGCCATAAAGGCTGCGGGGGTGGCTTTGTGGACATGGAATGTCGATACCGACGCGTTCGTGATGGATCGACGCGGGTACGAACTTTGGGACGTCAGGATTGATGGCACCCTGTCCTTTGAGGATCTGTCGGAAAAAATACACCCGGCTGACCGTGACCGGGTAAGAGCGGCATTCATCGCAACACGTGCGGTCGTTGGACTTTATGAGATCGATTTTCGGATACTATGTGGCCTCGATATCCGCTGGGTATCGGCGCGCGGACAAGGAAACGACGAAGACATCTTGGCCCGATCAATGACCGGCATTTTTCTCGACGTGACATCTCGCAAGCAGGCCGAAGAAGGACACGAGCTTCTTGCAGGTGAAATGAGCCACCGTGTGAAGAACCTGCTCGCCATCGCAACCGGGCTCACACAGATTACCTCGCGGTCCGCGAACTCGATAACGGATATGACCTCCCAGCTAACCCAGCGCCTGACCGCGCTAGGGCGCGCCCATGACCTTGTCCGCCCATTACCTGGCGGTCAGGGGAAGGCGGCGCTGCTTGGAGATCTAATTACGATCCTGCTTGCGCCATACGACGAGACCGCTGCGTTTTCTGGGCGCATCAGAGTGGCGGTTCCGCGCATGGGCGTCGGTGAAGGCGCGGCAACAGGGCTGGCGTTGGTCATTCACGAGCTCGCGACCAATTCGCTGAAGTACGGTGCATTATCGTCAGCGACTGGGACGCTAGATCTCTCGGGCAAAAATGCCGGCGAGGACGTGGTTTTGACATGGACAGAGCAGGGCGGTCCGGAGGTCGTCGCTCCTGAGGGGGAAGGCGGTTATGGCAGCCGACTGCTCATGCGAACGATGTCCGCTCATCTGGGTGGGACGATAGCATACAACTGGACACTGAGCGGAGCTCAGGTGACGCTGACCATCGATGGGAACCGTCTCTCCGTCTGACTGACGATCTAATCGTCATTCATCCGTCTTGCATCGGCGTCTGCCGAGAACGGGAGCTCGATTTCCGTTTGTGGGATGCGGCCAGAAGCGCCGATGATGCCAGCCTCCAAAATTCGAGCGGCAACCTCATGGGCAAGATCGACCGCGGTCGCCATAACCCGCATCTGGACGTTAGTGAACAGGAAGTGGATGGCTTGCTCGCCGAATATCTAGAGCTTCGTCCGCCGTCCTGGCCTACATGACTTCGAAGCCGGCGTCTTTCAGAGCATTGATCACCTTCGCGCCGCTGAGCGATTTCAGCGCGTTAGCGCTACTCAAATAACCGGGTCGAAGGTCCTGATCCCTTCAAGAGCTGGGATGTCGCCTGTCACTTAGACAGGCGCCGAAGTCGATTCACGGACAATGAGTGAATAGTCGATCTCATAATGGTTGGGCACCCTGTGCCCATCCAATCTGGCAAGCAGATATTCTCCGGCGCCGCGCCATGTGACATCGGTCGGTACATGCAAAGTGGTGAGGGCAGGTCTCAGGTGGCGGCTCCAGTCCAAGTCGTCAAAGCCAACGACGGAAAGATCTTTCGGGAGCTGCATGCCCCGCCGCTCGGCTTCCAGCATAACGCCATAGGCAAGCACGTCGTTGCCGCAGGCGATTGCGGTTGGAGTGGTTTTCCCTGTGAGAAGTTGGCGAGCGGCCTCGCGCGCGTCATCCAGGGTATAGCGCACCTCGACATGCCATTCGCCTGGGACGTCTAAACCGTTTTCCGCCAAGGCGCGCCGAAAGCCACGAATACGGGCGCTGGCGCGGTCATTGTTTCGCTGAAGTGCGCTGACGATGCCGATTTTCTTATGCCCGAGCGAGATAAGGTGCATCATCGCCCGGTGAGCGGCGGCCTCGTTGTCGACGCCGATGCTGGCTGCGGCTCCGTTCGGGTTGTAGACGCCGACATTGATGGAGGGCATTTCGCGCACCCGTAGCAAATCCCTGAGCGCCTGATGATGACAGTCGCCGCGCAGGATCAGCCCGTCTATGCCGCGGCCGATAAGGTTGCGCGCCTGCTCCAACTCTACGTCTATGTCGTATTCGTTGGTCGCGAGGATGAGCATGTAGCCGCGCGAGGAAAGATACTTTTGCAGGGCCTCGATGCCGCGCGCAAACATAGCGTTGTCAATGGTCGGAATGATCGCGCCGATCGTGCGCGTGCGATTGCTGGAAAGAGCCCGCGCCATGCCGTGCGGCACATATCCCGTCTCTTCGACGATCGACTGGATGCGCAGCCGCAACTCCTCTCTGACGCTTTGCGGACTGTTAAGTGCACGTGAAACGGTCGCAGTGGAGACCCCTGCCAGCCGCGCGATGGCTCTTATCCCGGTCTTTTCTTTTTCGGCGCTCATCCGTGTACTCGTCTGTAACGTTACATAGCTTAGCAGCGCTTTCTGCGCGGGTGTCAAACAAATAATACGCTGCAATGCAATCAGAATTTTTATGGGGTACGCGGTTGACAGGGCCGAAACAGAGGGATTATGTAACCGGTTACATGATCTGAGCTCGGGAGAAGCCAGATTTTGTCGCTCGAGGAGGAGCGCTGGAACACCGCCTTTAGGCGGCCAAGTGGAGGAAAGCATGCCAGAAATCTCCGCAGCTCGTATTCTGATTGTATCCTGCGCGCTTGCCGGCGCTTCGAGCCCTGCATTCGCGTTCGACTGGAAGGCGCATGACGGTGAAACGGTTTCGTTTCTTGCCAACAACAATCCCTGGTCCCAGGCCGTGCTCTCCTACAAGGACGAGTTCACCAAGCTGACCGGCATCAAGTTGAAGGTGGACTCCTATCAGGAACAGCAGATGCGTCAGCGTTTGGTGACCGTGATGAATTCCAAGAGCGACGAAGTCGACGTCTTCATGACGCTGGCATCGCGCGAAGGCGAGCAGTTTGCCGCTGCAGGATGGTATGCCGACCTTACGGCCTCCGCACAGAAAGATGTCTCGCCTGACTATGATTTCGCCGGCATCAGCCCGGCGCTCGTCAAGGCCGCCACCTTCGGCGGCAAGCTGACCAGCATTCCGCTCAATCTCGAAGGCCCGCTGCTTTATTACCGCACCGATATCTTCGAAAAGTGCAAGATTGCCAAGCCGACGTCGCTCGCCGATATTCAGGCGGCGGCCAAGACGCTGAAAGAGTGCGACAGCAGCATCACGCCCTTTACATCGCGTGGCCTGAAGGCGGCGATCGCCTATACGTTCAGCAATGTCCTGCATAACATGGGTGGCAAGTATATTGTCGACGGCAGGTCGGCCCTGTGCTCGCCGGCCAGCCAGAAGGCGATCGGCTATTACGGTGAGCTGCTCAAGGATTATGGCCCGCCCGGCTCGTCGAATTACAGCTTTTATCAGATCTCGGCGCTCTATCGTGCCGGCCGCGCGGCGATGGCGTTCGAATCCTCGAACGAGCTGCGCACCATCATGGAAGGCGGCGAACGTCTGAAGGATACGGATGTGATCCCGCTGCCGGCGGGTGACGCGGGCAGCGTGCCGACGGCGATCGGCTGGGGCCTGTCGGTCTCCGCCAACAGCGCCCACAAGGATGCCGCCTGGTATTTCGTGCAATGGGCATCCAGCCCGGAAATGCAGAAGCGTCTTGCCATCCAGGGTGTTGCCGCGCCGCGTGCCTCGGTCGCCGATGATCCGGAATACAAGAAGTGGATTTCCGAGGCGCCGGTGCGCGCCAGCTGGCAGTCGGCGCTTGGCGAGCTTGCAACGAAGGGGTCTTCCGAAGTCGGTTACCCGATCATCGCCAACCCGGAATCGCGTGATTACATCGGCCAGGCCGTACAGGATATTCTCCTCGGCCAGAAACCGGTCGCCGAGGCCTGCGCCGCGGCAGACAGCGCGCTCGACGGGCTGATCGCCCGCAAATAATCCGGTCTGATTTTCGACCGGTACCAAACTTAAGTCGCGACCCCGATCGTCGGGGTCGCCAGTCCCCAGATCCTGCCCCGATACCGATTGGAGAGCCCTCCATGAAACCAGGCTTGAACGACAGCCAGGGACGGCAGCTTGCTGCCTTGTCCGCACCGGCGGTGATTTTTACCGTCGCGATGATCGCCTTCCCGGTCGTTTATACGATCTGGCTCGGTTTCCGGTCGTTTTCCAGCACCGGCGCCTCCAGCTTCACGGGGCTTGCCAACTACACGGCGCTGATCAAGGACGGCGAGTTCTGGAACGGGCTCTATGTCACCTTCGCGCTCTATATCCTTTCCATGGTGCTGCAGCTCGTTTTCGGCATCTATCTCGCCATGCTGCTCTTCCATTCCAAGCGGCTTTCCGGCTTCCTGCGCTCGCTTCTGATCTCGCCTTTCATGATGCCGCCGGTCGTGGCCGGCATGATGTGGCTGGTCATTCTCGATCCGTCGCTCGGCGCTGCCAATTATATCCTTCAGTCGCTCGGCCTGCCGCCGTCCGAATGGCTGGCCTCGCCGACCTGGGTCATCCCGACCGTGGCCTTGATCGATACCTGGCAATGGGCACCCTATGTGGCACTGATCGTGCTCGGCGGCCTGCAGTCACTGCCGCCCAGTGTCTATGAAGCCGCACAGATCGACGGCGCCTCGCCGGCCCGCGTTTTTCGCCGCATCACGCTGCCGCTGCTCCTCCCGACCATCGTCACCGCCGCGGTGCTACGTAGCGTCGATCTGCTCCGCTTCTTCGACATCATCTACATCACCACCCAGGGCGGACCGGGCAATGCGTCGAACACGCTCAATATCTACGGCTTCCGGGTCGGCTTCGAGTTCTTCAACATCGGTTACGCCAGCGCCCTGATGATCACGCTCTCGGCCATCGTGCTGGTTGCAGTGCTGATGCTCAACCGCCTGCGCTCTGCCGTGGCCTGGTGAGGGAGATAACCATGAACGCTACCCAAAATTCCGATCGCTGGCTTCACTGGCTGAACACGATCCAGCTCACCATTGCCGGCATCTTAATCCTCGCGCCGACCGTCTGGATGGTTCTCTCCTCGTTCAAGCCGTCCTTCGAGGTCACATCTTATCCCCCGACGCTGTTTTTCCAGCCGACATTCGAAAACTATGAAACGCTCTGGCAGACGACGCCCTTCTTCTCCTACGCGTTCAACAGTTTCGTCGTCACCATCGGCTCGACCCTTCTCGGCCTGATCTTCGGCATTCCGGCCGCCTTTGCCGTCTCTTGGTCGCGGGTCACCTGGCCGGCGATCCTGACGCTCGCCGCTCGCATGGCGCCGGGCACGCTTTTTCTTCTGCCATGGTACATCATGTTCCGCGAGGTTGGTCTGATCGGCTCCTACACGGCGCTGATCCTCAGCCATGCGGTCATCACCATGCCGATCGTCATCTGGGTCCTGCTTCCCTTTTTCGACAACATTCCGCGCAGCGTGTTCGAGGCGGCGCAGATGGATGGCTGCTCGGTGACGCGTGTACTCTGGAAGATCGCGCTGCCGCTGGTTGGCTCCGGTGTTGCCGTGTCCTCCATTCTCGCCTTCGTCTTCTCCTGGAACTTCTTCCTCTTCTCGCTGATCCTGTCGAATTCCGACACGAAGACACTCATCGCAGCCGCGTTCAATTTCGTCGGAGAGGGCTCCACGCAATGGGGATCGCTGATGGCCGCCGCAACGCTGATCGCGCTGCCGCCGCTGGCGCTCGCCATTCTGGTGCAACGCTGGCTGGTCGCAGGCCTCACTCTCGGCGCCGTTAAAGGATGATCATCATGAGCGACAGACAAAACTCACGCATGCGGGCCTCGATCTTTCACGGAGACCGCCGCATCACCATTGAAGACCAGGATATTCCAGCCATCGGCGAGGGAGAGGTTCTGGTCAAGGTCAGCCGCACGGCGCTGTGCGGCTCGGATTTCAAGCTCTGGCACAAGGGCGCGGAATTCACCGCCGGCCACGAGATCTTCGGAACGGTCGAACAGCCGGGGCATCCGCGCCACGGTCAGCGCAACGTCGTCTATATCCCGCTGCATTGCGATCATTGCGAGGCCTGTAAAGCCGGTGACACGCAGATGTGCCTGGAGGTATCGAGCCTGATCGGCTGGAACCGGCCGGGCGGTTATGCGGAATATCTGCCGGTGCCGGAAAACTGCCTCCTGCCTGTTCCCGACGATATCGAGGATGATCTGGCGCCGCTTCTGCTCGATACGATCGGCACGTCTGCGCATGCGGTCCGTTTCGCCATGCCGCTGGTGCCGCCGGAAGAAACTGCGCCTGTACTCGTCATGGGCGCCGGGCCGGTCGGCCTCGGTGTCGTTCTGGCGCTGCAGAGCCTCGGCTACACCGACATTCATGTCGCCGATCCCAATGAGGAACGGTTGCAGATCGCGCTGTCCTTCGGCGCTACGGCACATCCGGTCGGGTCGCGGGAAAAACGCTTCAAGCTGATCTTCGAATGCTCGGGCGCCCATGCGGCCCGCAATCTCGGCATCGAACTCGTCCTGCCGCGCGGTGCGCTGATGCTGGTCGGCGAGAATGCCCAGCCCTGGACGATCGAGGAGGGCAAGATCTTCCGTCGAAAGGATTTTTACATGATCCGGACCTTCTATTTCCCGATTCGGGATTTCGAGCCGAATATCGACCTGCTCAGGAAGAACAAGGAAAAATACCGGCGCTTCGTCGATGCCGCTTTCGGCCTTGACGCGCTGCCGGACAATTTCGCCCGCTTTGCCGAAGGCAAGCTGATCAAACCTCTCCTGTCCTTCGGGTGATCCATGGCCTCCATCAGCATCAAGAATCTGTCCAAGAAATTCGGTGAACTCACCATCATTCCGGGCCTCGACCTGGAGATTGCCGATGAGGAATTCGTGGTTTTCGTCGGCCCGTCGGGCTGCGGCAAGTCCACGCTTCTGCGCATCATCGCCGGGCTCGAACCCTTGAGCGGCGGCGAGATCTTCATCGGCGACACCAAGGTCAACGGCGTGCCGGCCTCCAAGCGCGATATCGCCATGGTTTTCCAGGATTATGCGCTCTATCCGCATATGACGGTCTACGACAACATGGCGTTTGCGCTCGAACTGCGCGGCATGACCAGGCCGGAGATCGACCAGCGTGTCCGCCGTGCCGCCGGCCTTCTGCATATCGAGCCCTTCCTCGAGCGTAAGCCGAAGGCGCTTTCGGGCGGTCAGCGCCAGCGCGTCGCCATGGGCCGCGCCATCGTGCGCGATCCGAAGGTTTTCCTGTTCGACGAACCTTTGTCCAACCTCGACGCAAAACTGCGCAACCAAGTGCGTGCCGAGATCAAGGCGCTCTCCCAGGAACTTAGGACGACGATGATCTTCGTGACCCACGACCAGGTCGAGGCGATGACGATGGCGGACCGCATCGTCGTCCTAAAGGGCGGCGAGATCCAGCAATATGGCCGTCCGGAAGAGGTTTATGAAACGCCGGCCAACCAGTTCGTCGCGGGTTTCATCGGCTCTCCGGCTATGAACTTTTTCGACATCCGCCGCGCCGGTGACGGTTTTGCGCTCGTGGGTGCGGACGGGCTGAAGCCACCGGTGCCGGATGCCGCAAAGGCGGGCCTCGGCGCGATGCAGGACGCCGTCATCGGTATCCGGCCGGAACATTTTCTGCATGCACCCGATGACCCAGCGGCCTTTGCCGTAACCATTGATCTGGTCGAACCGCTCGGCTCCGACACGCTGGTGCATTTCAATCTTGCGGGCGTCAGGACCGTCGCAAGGGTCAATCCCGAATTGCGGCCGAAGGTCGGTGAACAGCTGAAATTCGCCGCCCGGCCCGGTAAGGCGCATGTCTTCGACAAGGCGTCCGGAAGGGCGATCCGATGATCGGAGAGATCAAAATCCCCGATGCGAAACTGCCCAGGGTCGTCTGCCTCGGTCTTTCCGCTCTCGACCGCATCTGGCGGGTGGAGACGGGATTTTCCGGTGGCGGCAGCGAGAAGATCAGGGCGGCAGAACATCTGACCGAGCATGGCGGGCTGGCGGCCAATGCCGCTGTCACGGTCGCCAGACTGGGCGGCACGACCGCGTTCTGGGGCAGGGCGGGCGACGACGATGCCGGACGCTTCATGGCCGGTGCCTTTGCCGCCGAAGGCGTCGATGTCGAACATTTCCGTCTCTTCGAGGGCGGAGCCTCCTCGGTTTCCGCCATCATTGTCGATGGGAATGGCGAGCGGCAGATCGCCAATTTCCGCGGCACCTTTCCCACCGATCCTTCCTGGCTGCCGCTCTCAACGCTCGATGCTGATTGTGTTCTGGGCGATCCGCGCTGGCCCGACGGGGCGGATGCCTTGTTCCGCAGCGCCCGGCAAAAGGGCATTCCGACGATCCTCGACGGCGAAGTCGCCGATAGCGAGATCTTCGAGCGTCTTTTACCGCTGACGGATCAGGTGATTTTTTCGGAGCCGGGACTGGCGGGTTTCGCCGGGCCGGACATCCCCTGGGCCCTTCAACACGCCGCTTCCTTCGGCAGCAAAATGGTGGCGGTGACGCGCGGCAGCAAGGGCCTCGTCTGGCTGGAGGATGGCCGCATCCAGGAAATGCCCGCACCAAATGTGGTTGCGATCGACACCACCGCTGCCGGCGACGTCTTTCACGGCGCATACGCCTTTGCGATCAGCGCCGGTGCTGCGATCGAAGACAGCCTGACATTTGCCAGCGCGGTTGCCGCGCTTAAATGCACCCGCGCCGGCGGCCGCGCCGCCATCCCGACACTTGATGAACTCAGATCCTTTGAAAGGAAGAACCATGCTTACTCTCGGTAAATCCCGCGGCCTTGCGCGCCTCGCCAATAAGGAGGGCCATTTCTGCATGGTCGCGCTCGACCAGCGCCCGCCGCTTTTCGAAGCGATCGCGGCTGCCCGCGGCATCGACAAGGCGAAAGTACCGTTCTCCGACGTCATCACCGCCAAGCGCCTGCTGGTCGAAAACCTCTCGCCGCATTGCAGCTCGATGCTGTTCGATCCGAACTACGCTATCCCGGCGGCGATCGACGTTCTGCCGGCCGATTGCGGCCTGATCGTCACGCTCGAGGATCACCGCACCGAGGAGAGCGAAGGCGGCCGCAAGTCGAAGGTGATTGCTGACTGGAGTGTCGAAAAGATCCGCCGCCTCGGTGGCGATGCGGTCAAGGTTCTCGCCTGGTATCGCCCGGATGCCTCGCCGGATGTTCTCGAACACCAGAAGAATTTCGTCCGCCAGATCGGCGAGGACTGCAAGCGTTTCGATATCGCCTATGTGCTCGAACTGCTGGTCTTCCCCTTCCTCGGCCAGGCCGGCCATACGGCGGACTATGTCGAATCCCCGACCAAGCTGCCGGAACTGGTGATCGACAGCGTGCGGGAATTCGCCAAGCCGGAATATGGCGTCGATCTGCTGAAGCTGGAAAGCCCGCTTGCCGCAAACAATCTGCCGGCCCGTGACGGCAGTGCGGCTGCCAAGGCGGCTCAGAACGAATTCGACATGGTCGGCAAGATCTGCGCTGATGCCGGCATTCCCTGGGTGCTTCTCTCCGGCGGTGCCGCGCCGGAAAAATTCGAACTCGTGCTGGAATATGCCTATGCAGCCGGCGCCGGCGGTTTCCTCGCCGGTCGGACGATCTGGCTCAATTCGATCCGCACCCATTTCCCCGATACCGCCGCCGTCGGCAAGTCGCTGGCGCAGGAAGGTGTTGCCGTTCTCGACAGCCTCAGCCGCCTGACGGCGGAAAAGGCGCCGAAGTGGAAAGCCCCGGCCCCGGCCTTCCAGGCGATCAAGAACGAAGGCGATTTTGCTCAGAGCTACGCTGCGGCCTGAGACCGAACCAGCCGGGCGCTGTGAATTGATCGCAGCGCCCGAACATGAACTCAATAAAATGCGAGGCGAGGATGATGCAGGATCCGTTCAGTTTGCCACCCGGCTTTCATGCCGTCGTTATCGGTGGGGCGGGCGATATCGGCTCGGCCATCGCCGAACTGTTTCATGCCCGCGGTGCGACGGTGACGGTGACCGGCCATGACCAGCCCGCTGTCGATCGCTGCCGGCTGAACGGCATGGACGGGATATCGCGCGCGCTACTCGACGTTACTTCGGATGCTGATGTCACCGCTTTCGCCGATGGCCTCGAGCGGGTCGACGCCGTCGTCAACTGCGCCGGCATTCTCGCCCGCGACGAGGAATTCAAGATCGAGATGTTCCAGAAGGTGCTGGACGTCAACCTGACCGGCACGTTCCGTATCTGCATGGCCTTCAAGCCGCATCTTGCCGCTTCGAAGGGCTCGATCGTCAATATTGCCTCCATGAACGCGTTTGCCGCGCTGCCGCGCATTCCCGCTTATTGCGCCAGCAAGGGTGGGGTCGTGATGCTGACCAAGGCGCTCGCGCTCGCTTGGGCGGAAGAGGGTGTTCGCGTCAATGCCGTGGCCCCAGGTTATATCGAGACGGCGATCAATGCCGAGGGCCGCAAAGACAAGGCGCATCACGACCGGATCGCCGGTCGCACGGCGCTCAAGCGCTGGGGCAAGCCTCAGGACGTGGCAGGCATGGCCGTTTTCCTCTGCCTGCCGGCCTCCGAATATGCGACAGGCACCGTTTATGCGATCGACGGCGGTTTTCTGGCGGGATGATGAGGGAGGGGGTTTTCCATGCAGGATGAGACGAGGATCATCTCAGTCGAAGCGCTGGTTTTTCGTGTGCCGCTGGCAAAGCCGGTCTCGACCTCCTTCGGCACGATGCTCGACCGCCCCGCGGTCTTCGTGCGCCTCGAGGACGATCGCGGCACGGTCGGCTGGGGCGAGATCTGGTGCAACTGGCCGGCCTGCGGTGCCGAACACCGGGCCCGCCTTGTCGTCAGCGATATCGCCCCGCGTGTTCTTGGAAAAACTCTGCCATCCCCGCCGGAACTATTTCGGCAGCTGACGACGGCGACCGAAATCCTCGTCCTGCAGACCGGCGAGGTCGGCCCCTATGCGCAGGTGATTGCCGGTTTCGACATAGCATACTGGGACCTGACGGCACGCCGCTCCTGTCTGTCCCTCGCAACGGCGATGGCCGAAACGGCCACTGGTCGGATGCGCGCCTATGCCAGCGGTATCCATATTCTCGACGCGGAACGTTTGGTGGCCGAGGCTCGCTCCGCCGGTTATCGCGATTTCAAGGTGAAGGTTGGTTTCGATTTCGACCGTGACCTCGATCTTCTGCGCCGCTTGCATGCCGACCTTCGCCCCGGCGAGACGCTGCATGCCGATGCCAATCAGGGTTTTCCCGCCGAACAGGCCCGCGCCTTTCTGCGCGCCACGGACAATCTCGGTCTCGGCTGGATGGAAGAACCGGTACGGGTGGATTCTTCCGAAACACTCTGGGCGGATCTTGCCGGGCTCACATCGACGCCGCTGGCCGGTGGCGAAAACCTGATCGGCGAGGCGGCCTTCCATTCGGCGATCGAAGCCGGCAGCCTCTCCGTCATTCAGCCTGATGCGGCGAAATGGGGTGGGCCGAGCGGTTGTTTTGCTGTCGCAAAGGCCGCCCACGCAGCCGGAAAAAGGTATTGCCCTCATTTCCTCGGGGCTGGCATCGGGCTCGTCGCGTCTGCCCATATTCTCGCGGCTGCCGGTGGGGACGGCATGCTGGAGATCGACGTCAATCCCAATCCGCTGCGTGATGCCATCCAGCCGCGCTGGCCGCTCGTTCAGGAAGGTTGGGTCGAGCTGCCGGAAGGCGAGGGGCTCGGGGTCGAACCGGATCTGCAGCAACTGGCGCCCTTCGAGACGATGCGGCTTGTTGCCGAAAAGCGGACATGATGCCTTTCGGCGGCATAGCTGCTTTCATCCTTTTGTCCTTCATCGCCGCCTATATGCAGACGCTGACCGGTTTTGCCTTCGGGCTGCTGCTGATGGGCGCGGTGGCTTTGACCGGGCTCATTCCTCTACCCGAAGCGGCGATCATCGTCAGCTTTCTGACGCTTGCGAATGCATTGATGATCCTGGTGAAGGGATGGCGGGAGATCGCCCGAATACCTTTCCTGCTTTCACTGACCGGCGCCATTCCGCTGATTCTGGTCGGTTACGTTCTTCTCGACCTTCTGGCCTCGTCGTCGCTCGCCGCAATGCGACTGATCCTCGGCCTCGTCATAATCGTCTCCAGCCTGCAGCTGATCTTCAGGCCAAGCCCCCGTAAAACCCTGTCATCGGAGCCGAGCTTCGTGTTTTTCGGCGCGCTTGGCGGCATTATGGGCGGGCTGTTTTCCACCGCCGGGCCGCCGCTCGTCTATCATCTCTACCGGCAACCGCTGCCGCACAGCATGATCCGCGAAACGCTGGTGGCGGTGTTTTCGATCAATGCCATGTTCCGCCTCGTCCTCGTGACGGCATCGGGAGAACTGCCGCCCCATGCAATCATCTGGGCTGCCGCTGCCTTGCCGGGTGTGTTGCTCGCCACCTATGCGGCCCGTCGCTGGCCGCCGCCTTTGTCTCCGGCGGCGCTCCGGCGACTGGCTTTTGTCCTGTTGCTGATGTCGGGATTATCACTGGCCCTGCCGGTGATAATTGGATGAGATGTTGTATCGCGCGCCTCGACGGCTGATATAGGCCTCTGGCTGGAGTGCTTTCGGGAGGTTGGCATGGAGGGGTGTTTTTCAGGGGCCACGCGAAACGGTCAGGGGTCGGCGCCGACCGAAACCGCAAGTTCCCGCGTCCGTGGCCAGCAAGGCCAGACGATTGCAGTCAGGGGCGGCGAGAGCTTTGTGGGCACCGACGATTTGGTGATTTCTGGCGATGGCGAAGGTCCGGCACGCAAGATCCTGCTGCAGGATTTTGCTCTTGAGGTCGAGACGGTAACGGTGCGCCGTTTTGCCGAATTCGGGGTCAGAACAAGAGCAGTCCGAAATCGTACGCTAAGGCCGAACGGAACAGGAACGATGTTGTAGTTCGGATGTGCACCATCCGATCTCTGTGGAGTGCCATCGACATGCGCCAGTTTTGATTTCTCTGTTCGGCCCGACTCGACAACGCTTCACGCAGATTGGTCATGAATGGAGTCGGGCGATGGCAAAGCGCAAGCTTCTCAAAGATCAAGATCGCCGGAAGCTTGTCGATATCCCAGTCGACGAGGACAGCTTAATTCGCCACTATTCGTTGTCATTAGCGGATCGCCTGGAGATCGAACTACGGAGACGTAATCACAATCGGCTCGGCTTTGCCATCCAGCTATGTCTGATGCGATACCCGGGTCGAGTGCTTGGGGCAGAAGAAACTCCGCCTCGCGCCATGCTGAAGTATGTTGCTGATCAGATCGGCACCACCCCAGACGAATTTGCCCTCTATGCACGCCGCGAAGAAACCCGTCGGGATCACACGGCGCGACTAATGGTCTATCTGGGTACGAGAAGCGCGACGGTGCAAGATCGCCCCGCCGCGCTATTGGCGGCAATTCAGGCGGCGACCATGTCCGACGACGGTGCTGTGATAGCCAGTTCGCTTCTCGCAACGTTTCGCGAACGCGGAGTTCTTTTGCCGGCGATCGCCACGATCGAACGCATCGGCCTTGCCGGCCGTGCCATGGCCCGGCGCCGGGCAGAAAGAACTATGATTGAAGACATCCCACTTGATAGGCTTCAATTACTGGATAGGCTGTTAGAGGTTGACCCGTCGATCGGCCAGACGCGATTTCATTGGCTGCGTTCGGCGCCAGAAGCGCCGGCTGCGGCGAACCTCGTCGGGCTGACCGAGCGGATAGCTTTTCTGCGGCGGCTGGAGATCGATCCGGAACTGCAGGCGCGCATATCAGCGGGACGGTGGGACCAGATGATCCGGGAGGGCAACGCAACGCCGGCCTGGCTTGCCAACGACTTCAACGCCAGCCGTCGCCACGCTCTGATCGTGACTCAAATCATCAAGCTTTGCCAGAAGCTTACGGACGATGCGGTGACGATGTTTATCAAGCTGATGGGTAAATTGTTCTCGCAAGCCAACAATCGAAAGAAGCAGCGGCATATGGACTGCAGAGCGAACACCGCCAAAGCGCTGCGCATGTTTCTGGATACGATCACCGCCCTGCAGTCTGCCAACGACCATGGTCGGAACGCATTGGATTGTCCTCGACAAAAGAGTCGGCTGGGACCGGCTGCTTCGGATCAAGCCTGAGCTTGAGTCGATGGTCGACGACAACGAGGCACCGCCGTTGTCTGTGGCAGCCGAGCAGTATGCGATCGTCCACAAATACATTGGTGCATTGTCGGCGGACACTCCAGGATCGCGTACCGCTCACCCACCTCAGCCAAACTGATCGACGGCTTATCTTCGAACAAGGGAAACCTGATCGCCGTCTCTACGAGATCGCCACGCTAGCGGTTTTGCGAGACCGGCTCAGATCTGCGGACATTTGGGTCGACGGAAGCCGATCTTTCCGTCCGATTGACGAGCATCTGATGCCGCGGTCGACATTCATCACGATGAAGGACGAAGATCGTCTCGGTTTGGGGGTCCAGAGCGACGGCGCGCAGTGGCTTGCCGAAGCGCGTCAGATGCTCGACTTCAACCTGACGCGTTTGGCGCACAGAGCACGATCCGGAAAGCTCGAGGGAGTTCGTCTCGAGGCAGGTACCTTTATTGTCACGCCAACCTCCAGCGAAGTCCCCGCGGCCGCCGAGGAACTGAATGCCGAGGTCAGCGACATGTATCCGTTGATTGAGGTTCCCGACTTGCTGAGGGAGGTGCATGAATGGACCGGCTTTGCAGATTCATTCACGCATGTTCGCACCGGCGACATCCCGAAAAATGTCTCTGCCATGCTCGCTGGTGTACTGGCCGATGCGACAAACCTCGGCCCAAAGCGAATGGCGGGCGCATCCAAGGGGATCAGCGCTCACCAGATTGGGTGGATGCGTACATTCCATGCGCGATCGGAGACCTACCGCGCGGCGCAAGCGGGCATCACCGATGCCCACACCCAGCATCCGCATTCTCAGCTTTGGGGCAATGGCACAACGTCATCGTCCGATGGCCAATTCTTCCGAGCGAGCGACCGAGCTGCAAAGCGAGGCGAAATCAACTTGCATTACGGCAGCGAGCCTGGATCGAAATTTTATAGCCACCTGTCAGATCAATATGGCTACTTTAGCATTTTGCCCATCAGTCCGACCGAGAGCGAGGCGGCCTATGTGCTCGATGGGCTCTACGATCAGGACACTGCCCTCGACATCCATGAACACTTTACCGACACGGGCGGTGCCAGTGATCATATCTTCGGGCTGTTCGCCTTGATCGGAAAGCGGTTCTCACCGCGACTGCGCAATCTCAAAGATCGGAAGTTCCACACGTTCGACAAGAGCGATGCGTATCCGACCCTGTCGAACCACATCGGGGCGCCGATCAACACCGCCCTGATCCTCGAACATTGGGACGATCTGCTCCATCTCGCGGCGTCGATCACGACGCGGTCCGTGGTGCCGTCTACGATCCTCAAGAAACTGTCAGCGTCTTCAAAGCAGAGCCATCTCGCGAGGGCGCTCCGCGAACTCGGCCGTATCGAAAGGTCGCCCTTCATGATCGAATGGTACTCAAGTCCGGCACTACGGCGGAGATGCCAAGCCGGTCTAAACAAGGGCGAGGCTGCCCATAAGCTGAAACGCGCTGTGTTCTTCCACGAGCGGGGCGAAATCCGCGACCGGTCGTTCGAGAGCCAGGCGTTCCGCGCTTATGGTCTTAACTTCGTCGTCAGTGCGATCGTCCACTGGAATACAGTCTATCTCGACCGTGCAATCACACAGATGAAGCGAGCGGGTCGAGATATTGCTGATACTCTGTTGAAGCACATCTCGCCGCTCAGTCGGGAGCATATCAACCTTACCGGCATTTATACCTGGGATGCCGAACATCAGATGCCCAACGGATTCCGATCGCTCCGCCTTCCGGCTAGGCTAAGGGACGCCGCGTAAGTTCTCATTCCGTTCGCCCTTAGCGTACGATTTCGCACCCCTCTTGTTCTGGCCCCATATTGGGAGGGGTGCGCCAGCGCACAGCACGCCTCCGGCAAAGACCACTGACCAGAAACCTGCTCGCAAAATACCGGGCTTGTTTCCTTTCCGTCAGGACTCCGACTGGAGGCGAAGCAGTGAAGTCTCCCACTATCGCCTCTTGACATATCGCAAGGCTGTCGTGCTAATACGTATTAGCGTTAATACGCATTAGCAGATATTTGATGCTGGGAGGGCATCGCGTGACCGGCCACAAGCGACTAACTCAGAACGATATCGCTAAGCTTGCCGGCGTCAGCCAGGCTACGGTTTCGCTTGTGCTCAACGGCGCGCCTACCGCGTTAGCACGTATCCCTGCCGAGACCCGCGAGCGCGTCCAAGGTGTTATCCGCACGACTGGTTATGTCGCCGACCCGATCGCGAGGCGGATGGCCAAGGGGCTGAACCGCATCCTTGGCGTCTTCACCTACGAGCCGGCTTTTCCGAGCGCGCAGGCCGACTTCTTCACGCCCTTCCTGCTCGGCATCGAGGAGGAGGCGCAGCAGCAGAACTACGATCTCCTGCTCCTAACGAGCGCCGGTGTCGGCAATAACCGCAAGATATTCTCCGAGAACAATCGGCTCCGCATAGCCGACGGCTGCCTCGTGCTCGGCCGCGAATTCGACCGCAAGGAACTCGCGCGGCTGGTGGCGGAGGATTACCCTTTCGTGGCGATCGGCCGTCGTGACGATGCCGGCGGGCCGGTTCCCTATGTCGGCGGCGACTATGCAGCCGGCACCCGGCAACTCGTCGAAGAGGCCGTTTTGCTCGGCCATTCGAAGCTTGCCTATGTCGGCCCGGAAGGAACGGCGGAATCCATTGCCGATCGCTGGCGAGGTTTCTGTTCCGCGCTGGGTGAGGGGCCGAAGCTTGCACTGCATGTCGATGCCGTCAACCGGCCAGCCGGTGAGATCGTCGACGGGATCGTGTCGAGCGGTGCTACGGCCGCTTTCTTCATCGAGCTGGCGGATGCGGTGAGAGTCGAGGCTGCAGCACGGGAGCGCGGGCTTGTCGTGCCGCAGGATTTCTCGATGGTCGTGCTCGGTAGCCATATCCGCGCTGGCCGCAGCCCAGTGCGGTTCACGTCCTACAAAATTCCCCGCGAGGAGATGGGACGGCAGGCAACGGCGATGCTGGTTAACCGGATCGAGACCGGCAGTGTCGGCAGCCAGATTCTTCTTACCTGTGAGACCGTCGCGGGCGAAACACTGGGGCCATGCCCTTTGTATCCCGCGAAGAAACGCCAATCAACGAAACGGATTCAATGACGTGAAAGAGTTGCAAGCAGATATTCTCGTGGTAGGCGGCGGCTTGGGGGGCGTGGCAGCAGCATTGGGCGCAGCTCGCGCCGGCAAGCGCGTCATCATGACGGAGGAATTCGACTGGATCGGCGGGCAGCTGACTAGTCAGGCGGTCCCCTCCGACGAACACACTTGGGTGGAGCAGTTTGGCATCACGCGGTCCTATCGCAAACTGCGCAGCGGTGTCCGGCAATATTATCGTGACCACTATCCGCTGACCGAAGGCGCTCGCGCCTGGGGTGACCTCAATCCCGGAGGCGGCTGGGTCAGCCGCATCTGCGCCGAACCGCGCGTCAGCCTGGCGGTGATGGAAAGCATGCTGATGCCCTATATTGGTGCCGGCCGGCTGACGGTGCTGAAGCCCTACCGGCCGTTTGCCGCAGATGTCGAGGGCGACACGGTTCGCTCGATTACGGTCCGCCACCGCGATACGGATGCCGAGATCGTCATTTCGGCCCAATACGTTCTCGACGCGACCGAACTCGGCGATCTTCTGCCAATGACGGGTACAGAATACGCCAAAGGATTCGAGGCGCAGTCCGACACAGGCGAACCGAGTGCGCCGGCAGAAGCCCAGCCAGACAATGTTCAGGCGGTCTCGATCTGCTTTGCGATTGATCATGTCGACGGCGACCAGACGATCGACAAGCCGGAAAACTATGACTACTGGCGCAAGTACCAGCCGCATTTCTGGGGCGGTCCGCTGCTCGGCCTGACGGCGCCGCATCCGCGCACGCTGGAACATACGACACGGTCGTTCACGCCGAACCCGGATGATGATCCGCTTCTCGTCGATGCCGACCAGCGCAAGGGCGGCGGCGACGAAAACCTCTGGATCTTCCGCCGTATCGCCGCACGCAAGAACTTTGCGCCGGGTTTCTATCAGTCTGACATCTGCCTCGTGAACTGGCCGATGATCGACTACATGGACGGCACCATCATCGACGTCACGGACGAAGAAAAGGCGCGGCATCTGAAATCGGCAGCCGACCTTTCGTATTCTGTTTTTTACTGGCTGCAGACGGACGCGCCGCGTCTCGACGGCGGTCAGGGTTATCGGGGCCTGCGTCTGCGTGGTGATATCACTGGCACCGAACATGGTCTTGCCATGGCGCCTTATATCCGCGAGGGCCGGCGGATCAAGCCGGTGACGCGGATCGTCGAGCAGGACCTTTCCTTTACCGTGCGCGGTGAAAAGGGCGCGATGCGGTATCGCGACAGCATCGGCATCGGAATGTACCGCATCGACCTGCATCCCTCGACCGGCGGTGACAACTATGTTGACGTCCCGTCCTGTCCATTCGAAATCCCGCTCGGTGCGCTGCTGCCGCAGCGGATGAAGAACCTTATCCCGGCCGGTAAGAATATCGGCACTACCCATATCACCAACGGTTGCTACCGCCTGCACCCTGTCGAATGGAACATTGGCGAAGTGGCCGGCATGCTGGCGGCGTGGTGCCTAAGCAAGGGGCTGAGCCCGCACCAAGTGCAGCAAGCCGACAGCCATCTGACGGAGTTCCAGGCGGCACTGACCCGCGAAGGCATCGAGTTCCGCTGGCCGGAGATCGCCGCCTACTGATTTTTGATCGAACCCATCTTTGGAGGAGGACTGGGAATGCCTTATCAAAGGACTTTGAAATCGACCGCCTGCGCACTGGCGATCCTCGGATCGCTTGCGCTGGGCGGAACTGCCCAGGCGCAAGATGCGGTCAATCTTCGGATGACCATCTGGAGCGCAAATGAAGCACATTTGAAGCTGTTCAACGAGATCGCCGCGGGCTTCAAGAAGGATCATCCGAATGTCAGCGTCACGTACGAGTCGCTGCCGTTTGAGACTTATACGACAGCGTTGACGACCCAGATCGCCGGTGGCAACGCGCCCGACATGGCGTGGATCTTCGAGACTTCGGCCTATGATTTCGTCAAGTCCGGCGCGCTTTATCCGCTGACCGACACATTGAAGGCGGCAGAAGGCTATAATCTTGAAGACGTCGGTACTGGGGCCACCGAACGCTGGACTGAAGACGGCAAGCTCTACGCCTATCCGTTTTCGACTTCGCCATTCGCCGTTTTCGTCAACAACGATCTCGTGAAGGCTGCTGGCGCCAAAACACCGGCCGAGATGATCGCTGCAGGCGAATGGACCTGGGACAACGCGATCGAAACGGCCGCCGCCGTTGCCAAATCCGGCAAGGGCGGGCTGGTCGTGCGCGACTTCAACTATCAGGCATGGCAATACCTTACCTCTGTATGGAACGGCTGGGGCGCATCGCCTTGGAGCGAAGATGGCAAGACCTGCACCATGGCCGACAAGCCGATGGCGGATGCGCTGACCTTCATCCACGACGCCGTGTTCACCAAGAAGGCGATCCCCGGCCCGGGCGAGACAGTCGATTTTTTCGCCGGCAATGCGGCGATGACGATCACCCAGATCAGTCGCGCCTCGCTATTGCCTAAAGAAAAGCCGTTCAGCTGGGATCTCGTGCCGCTGCCGAAGGGCTCGGCAGGTGAATATGCACTGATAGGCCAGGCGGGCATCGGCGTCATGCAATCGGGCAAGAATGCCGAAACGGCCGCCGAATTCGTCGCTTACATGACCAATCCGGAAAACTCGGCCAAGCTCAGCCAGTTCTTCCCATCTGCGCGGAAGTCGCTGCTGAATGCCGATATTCTGAAAAAGACCAATCCCCTGCTCAGTCAGGAACAGATCGAAAAGGTCGTGATTTCAGGCATCGCCACCGGCAAGGTCATGCCCGGTCATACCGGATTTGCTCAGATCCAGCAGATGGTTCGCTCCAATCTCGACGCCGTGTGGCGACCGGAGGCGGACGTGCCGGCTACTCTCCAGAGAATCTGCGGCCAGATCGGCCCGTTGCTGAAGCGCTGAAGGAGGTTGGTCATGGCTGTCGCGCAGGAAGACGCTCGTCCGGAAGGCCGTTCCTCATCGCCGTTCTGGACGATCGCGCGGCGCGACAGCCTCACCGGCTTCCTCTTCATTGCACCACAACTGATCGGGATCGTTGTCTTCGTGCTGATCCCGCTTGGGCTAGTCTTCTGGTATTCGCTGCACGAGTGGAATGTGCTCGCGAACACCTTCACCTATACCGGTGCGCAGAATTACCGAATGCTGATGGAGGACGAGAGCCTTCTCGAAGTGCTGGGTGCGACGGCGATCTTTTCCGCCGGGCTGGTGATCTTCAACCTGTCGCTGGCGCTTCTTCTTGCCGTGCTGCTCAACCAGAAACTCGCCGGCATCGCTATCTTCCGCACCCTGTTCTTTTCGCCGGTCGTCGTCTCGCTAGTCGCCTGGACGATCGTCTGGAGTTTTCTTCTGCAGAAAAACGGCGGTATCAACGGCATGCTTCTGACGTTCGGCATCGAAGGTCCTAACTGGCTCAGGGAAGAGACGACCGCGATGATCTCGGTCATCGTCGTGCAGGTGTTCAAGAATGTCGGTTTGAACATGATCCTGTTCCTGGCCGCATTGCAGGGCGTGCCGAAGGAACTCTACGAAGCGGCGCGGATCGATGGCGCGCCGGCCTTCAAGCAGTTCCGCCGCATCACCCTGCCGCTGATCAGCCCGACGATTCTGCTGACCTCGATCATCACCATCGTCGGGTCGCTGCAGGTCTTTGCCCAGATCGCGGTGCTGACCCAGGGCGGGCCGGGCCTCTCGACCACCGTGCTGGTCTACTATCTCTACCAGCAGGCATTCCAGTTTCACTTCTTCGGCTACGGCTCGACGCTGTCCATCCTGCTGTTTGCCATCGTCGCCATCCTGACATTCGCCCAGTGGCAGATGCGCAAGAGGATCGTCTTTTATGAGAGCTGATATTTCCCCGCGCGCAAAAGTGGCGCTCTACGGAGTGATGTGCGTATTGCTCATCCCCTTCGTCTTCCCGACATGGTGGATGGTGACGTCGTCGATAAAGCCGATCAGCGATATCTTCGCCTTCCCGCCGCAACTCGTGCCGCAAAGCTACGACTGGACGACTTATTCGAAGGTCTTCGAATTGCAGCCCTTTGTCCGGCAATACTGGAATTCCGCCTATATCGCGGCGGTGGTGACCATCGGCACGATGATCATCTCGTCCATGGCGGGTTATGCCTTTGCCCGGATCAGGTTTCCTTACGCGAATGCGATCTTCATGATCGTGCTGCTCGGCCTGCTGATCCCGTCCGAAGTGACGATCGTGCCGCTATTCCAGATGTTTCTGAAGGCCGGCATGGTCAACACTCACTGGCCGCTGATCCTGGTACCGATCTTCGGCGCGCCCAGCGTATTCGCCACCTTCGTCATGCGACAGTTCTTCGTGACGCTTCCGGCCGAACTGGAAGAGGCGGCTCGCGTCGATGGTCTTGGACGGTTCAAGATCTTTACCAGGATCGCCCTGCCGTTGGCAAAACCTGCACTGGCATCGGTGGCCATTTTCACCTTCCTGCATTCCTGGAATCTGTTCCTCGAGCCTATCGTATTTCTTTCTAGCGCCGAGATGTTCACGCTGCCGCAGGCGCTTACCCAATATACCGACGCCTATGGCGGGCCAATGTGGAACATCCAGCTCGCAGCCGCCACCCTGACGGCGCTGCCCGTCCTCATCGTCTTCATCATTGCCCAGAAGCAATTTGTCGAAGGCCTCGCCCATACAGGCCTCAAGGGCTGAACAACCGGATCACATCATGGCAGACGTCACCCTTTCCGATATCCGCAAGAGCTATGGCGCAGTGAAGACCGTTCATGGCGTCGATCTCGACATCAAAGACGGCGAGTTCGTCGTGCTGGTCGGGCCGTCAGGCTGCGGTAAGTCCACACTTCTGAGAATGATCGCCGGTCTGGAAACGATCACCGGCGGTACCCTGAATATCGGCGGCAGTGTGGTCAACGACCTCGACCCGAAGGACCGCGACATCGCCATGGTGTTCCAGTCCTATGCGCTTTACCCGCATATGACGGTTGCGACCAATATGGGTTTCTCGCTGGAGCACCGCGGTGCCAGCAAAGCCGAAATCGCCGAGCGGGTAAAATGGGCGGCCGGCATATTGGGCCTTACCAGTCTTCTTGATCGTTATCCGCGACAGCTCTCCGGCGGCCAGCGGCAGCGCGTCGCCATGGGCCGCGCGATCGTTCGCAATCCGCAGGTTTTCCTGTTCGATGAGCCGCTGTCGAACCTCGACGCGAAGCTGCGTGTCGTGATGCGCGGCGAGATCAAGGCGTTGCATCAGAAGCTGAAGACGACCACTATCTACGTCACCCACGACCAGGTGGAGGCGATGACCATGGCCGACAGGATCGTCGTGCTGAACGGCGGCAGGGTAGAGCAGATCGGTGCGCCGCTCGATCTCTACGACCGCCCGGCCAACCAGTTCGTTGCGGGTTTCATCGGATCGCCGTCGATGAATTTTCTCGAGGGCAAGATAACGGAGGCGGGCTTCCAAACATCGGGCGGGGTTTTGCCCCTGCCTAAGTTGATAAACACCGAAATGGGGCAGACTGCCGTCTACGGCATTCGTCCCGAACACTTTCGATTGTCTGACCATCCCAGCCACGCAAGTGTTCCTGCCGAAATCGTTCTCATCGAGCCGATGGGACCCGAGACGCAAGTGACAATGAAGTTTGGGGAAACTCAGGTAACCGGCGTTTTCCGTGAGCGGATCAATGGTGCGCCTGGCGAAGTGATACACGTCTCGCCTGAGGTCGGCTCCATTCACCTGTTCTCTAAGGACGGTGATACCCGCCTCAACTAATGACGCGCTCATACCGCGATTTGAACTATGAGTGCGAAGCGAACTTGCAGCCGCGTCGTAGAACAATCGGCCGTTTTCGTGGAATGAGCGGTTTCTCAATCGGTTAGGGATAAATAGGTACGGGTCGAAGGTTCAGATCTGCTCAAGAGCTAAAGAAACAAGGTTTCTTCAATGACGCGTCGGTGGAAAACCAAAAGGGCGACGGCCTCCAGCTGGTGAGTTTTATGTCGATGCAGTTGGCGGTCGACACCGATCCTATCGCGACAGGCGACCTTCGTCGTCGATGAGCGTCAACCGGCAAGGCGCCGAACAAGCTCGATATCCCCCACGTTAGAGACAGGCTCGCATTACCAGCTACAAGCAGCGAGCCACTGTACCTGGAGCCCAGTTCCGCTAGCGTAACGGTTTGCACGCCTAGGACTGCACCACCCAAGAGAAATGCAACGACCAGGAGTAGATTCTGATCTAACACTATGGAGAATAATACAAATGCCAGCATTCCTGTTAGTGCGCACAGGAGTATAATTGCAAAAGGCGAGCTTCGATCGATGGCCCATCCTATTGGTATCTGAAAAATAGTTCCGCCTAACATCAATGTAAAAAGCAGTATGGTCACATCTGCTTCAGTCCAACCAGACCTAAGACCATAGCTTGGCAGCAGGGACATAAAACCATTGTCGAACAAAGTTGTCGAACCGTAAGCAAAAACCAGAAGACCGCCGGTGGTGAGGAATGCTGGTATCGATGCGGCTTTATTTTCGCTCTCTTCGATCCGCTTTACCCGCACTCTTACGAAAAGAAAGGGAATTATCGCGAGGAAAAGCAACGCCGCAGTTACTAGGAAGGGTGTAAAGTCGGCCGAGCCGGCAAGACGTAAGATGAGAGGACCTACCGCATATCCTAAAGTCGTGATGCTGGTGTAAGCGCCCATGAGCCGTCCGCGATAAGCCGGCGGAGCCACCGACAGTAAGCTGGCTTCACTCAGAACATAAACTGCGTTCGCTCCACAACCAAGCAGGAATCTTAAGACTAGCCACACGCGGGTGTCGGACGTCATTCCGATAAGCAAAAGGATCAATATTAGGAATGCTATGGAGGTTGCTATCGCCGCTCCGCGCGGCCTCTTTACATGGCTTTCGCTGCACCCGGCAATTTTAGCGGTACGGGCGATGCTATGCTCTCGTAGCCGTAGTTCGATTATCAGCCTATTTTTGTCGTGGTCGGCACGACGCCCGGCATATTTTCCCCTTGCTTTAGCGAGCTGAATGCCTTGGGCCTGACGTTCGCGACGATCCGTGAAATCGTCATGGGCCATCTGAAGGGCGAGTTTCAGCAACATGTCCTGGACAGACTGTAGGACGATTTTGCCAATGCCATCGATGTTGTCCGTGATGTCGCTTATGTCGACCACGCCTGGAACCGCCAGACGCGCACCCTTTGCTCGGATTGAACCGACCAGCTTTTCGGCCTCCTCCAACGGAAGCCGGCTGATGCGGTCCATCTTCTCAGCGATCACGACTTCGCCTGCCTGCAGATCGCTAATCAGGCGAAGCAGCTCCGGGCGATCGGAGCGCGCGCCGGATGCCTTCTCACTAGACGCCGGCAATATAGTAGCCGGCGTCTTTTGCCTGTTCGATGATGGCTTCCTGTCGATCGAGCTCCTGTCCCTGCGTGCTCACCCGAAGGTACACGCGAGCTGCTTGTATTCGCGGAGCCTTCGACATCAGCCGCCGCCCTTCCGCTTCGAAGCGTGACGGATGCTCAGATACGCAAGACAAATCCAGGAAACTAAAAACCCGACGATCATCAGGGCCATATAAGCAAAAACTCTGCTTGCCGCTTCGTGGAGCCCGGACAACGTGAGCACTGCTCCGACGAGCATCAGCGCAGCAGTCGCTATTATGAAGCAAACTGCAATTTTCCAAGCGGAGCTTGCTCGGGAAATTTGGGTTCGTACTGATCGCAGGAAGCTCACGGTAGGCCTTTTTGACTATAGCTCAAAGCGCCTGGCTAATGAGCTAGGCGCATTATAAGAAACCGCAGCTCTAATTGGCTAGGCGCAGAGGAGCAACCCTATTGAGCCAGTGCGCGAGAAAGATCACCTTGGGTCAAGATCTTGTTCGAGCGTCAACCCCTGAAGAAGTGATCGAGGATTGCCCACCCCGTCCTCAATCGTGTCACCGAACACGTCAATCAAGAACGCCGATCGCGGTGCGGGCTCTTTTTCAGGGTAGATATACTTGAGGGCAAACGATGTATCTTTAGTACTAAGGCGACCGAGTTGTCGGAGGGCTTTGTCAACGACTTCGACGGGATTAGGTGAAAAGTCATCATTCGGCCATTTGCCGCTGTCGCGGGCGTAGGCCCAATGCTTCTGCGCGTGCGCTGCGACGGTCTCTCGAATATGTCGGTTTTCGTCCTCGAGCCAAAGATCAATCAATCGATGGCCGTAGTTCATTTTCACCTGTTCGAGCGTGTTTCCTGCATGGATCAAAGGAAATTTGAGAAGCATCTCTATGGCGTGCGATAGCAAATGAAGTGTCGGACGTACGAGCATTGAGGATTGATAATCCCATCGTTCGCTTTCCCGTATAATACGAGCCGAACGAACATACATTGCTGCGGTCGCTATAAAATGACCGGCCTCAGAGAGGTGAAAGCTTTCATCGAAAGCCGGTTTCACCATAATCTCTTCCTGTGGCGGACCATAAGCCAAGATGCCTTGCGCAAGTTGCCGTTCAGTCCTCACGGCCTTTATTATCCGCTTGCTATTCCGGGCTCACGCAACATCTGAATATCGGTCATCTCGTCAAAGTCTGACAACCTCGTATAGTAGGCATTGCGCAGACGCGTGATGAAACTCTTCGGCAGGTTTGTATTTTCGAGAAGATCGGGGTCGTCCTCGCGGTATGGATTCGCGTCAATCATGGTTCGTCCTCCTAGATCAGAAGACAAAAATCATGCGATTTCTTTCTGAGAGCAATGTGCAGATTTGCAGGTGGAACGATATGCCAGCCCAAATTGAACATTATAAAAACCACCGGATCGCCATCTACAGTCCGGGTGACCATTTTGCTGTGGTGACGCCGCCCGGTGGAAACGCTGTGATGTCCTTTCCTGCAGGTCGGCCAGAGGCGTCTCGGCTAGAAGGGCCGGAGGTTTGCCTGGAGCGAGCTAAAGCCGCGATTGATGGGTTGCCAGAATCTGCATAGAAAAGGCCCGCTCACTGAGCGGGCCGGGGTCCGTGCTGGGAGGCACATTAGCTGCTAGGTCTTGTCGACGACACTTTTCACGCCGTCCTTGGCATGGCCCTTACCTTGCTGCGCGTCGCCCTTGGCTTCCTGCGCTGCGCCCTTAGCCTCCATGCTGCGATTGTCTGTCGCGTCACCGACTGCCTGCTTCGCCTTGCCGGTCAGTTCGTGAGCCTTGCCGGAAATCTTGTCGGTTGCCGAACTCATGTTCTTATCTCCTTCATTGCAGCGGTGGAGCGGCCTTCAAATCGCCATCCGATCATGACGCCGGGTAGGTCCACCTTCGGCCGCTCATCGGCCCGCTTGCAGAATCAACACGGCGGCCGCCACATCGTTCCGCTTTAGTTTTTTGGATCGATCTGCTCTGCGAATTGTTGGGGTGCATTGCACAAAAGGAGCCAACAATGAATCTCAGCGATGCAGCTCGATCCATTCTCGTCTTTGCAGCCTATCACGAACTCACCAGTGGCGAGCCTGTGAAGGAAGTTGTCCTCGATGATGGTGCCGGCCATAAGGCCAGTTCTGCCGGTCAAACGGAGTTGGAGGAAGCAGGGCTAATCCAGATCGACGGCGATCGCGCCGCGATCACAGACGAGGGCGAGCAGGTGCTTGCCGCTTTGTTGAACGCCATCCGCAATGCAACAGGAGCTTGATATGACCGATCAAAAGAACGCGCGGGAAAGTGATGCTGCCCGCTCCGAAGGCGGGGAACAGGCCGACAAGAACCGCGAGCTGCTGAAGGAGAAGGCTGAAGAGGGCCTGAAAAATGCCGACAACGAGCTTCCGAAGGATGAGATATGAGTAGCGGGGGCAAAGCACGGTTCGGTATGATGACGTTTGTCGCAGTGATTTTCGCAATCGCGATTGTCATTGCCGGCGTCTACATGGTCTTTTTCACGCCGGGCCAGCCGGAGCAGCAGCCCTCTCCGCATGCCATTCAACAGAACGGATAGGATTGAGACGGGATTGTCATATGTGCGGACGGTTTACCAATGAAATGACATGGGCTGAGATCCACGCACTTTACAGCATCCATAACCCTGCCCCGCCGCCGTCCAATATGCCGCCGCAATACAACATCGCGCCGACACAGAGCGTCTATTTCGCGCATAGGGATAAGGCCAGCGCGATTGAGGTCGACTACGGTCGCTGGTGGCTCGTGCCGTTCTTCGCCAAGGAAATGCCGAAAGCCGCGATGTTCAACGCACGGATCGAGACCGTCGACACGTCCGGTGCGTTTCGAGCGCCGTTCAACTCGAAGCGCTGCCCCATTCCGGCCGATGGCTACTTTGAATGGACGACGAGCGTCGAGGACGGCAAGAAGGATCCATGGCTGTTGCAGATGCCCGAGGGCAAGGGCTTTTCCTTTGCCGGTCTGTGGGCGCATAACGAAAAGCTTGGCGTGACGAGCTGCACGATCATCACCGCGCCGGCCGTCCCTCATATCGCCCACATCCATACGCGAATGCCGATCATACTCGATCCGGCTTGTTACAGCGCCTGGCTCGATACGGACATCAAGGGCAAAGACGCCAAAGCGCTTTTGCTTGATCGCCAGATTGATGACCACCTGGTGTTTCATCGTGTCGGCCGCGACGTGAACTCATCCCAATATGACGGGACCGATACGAAGAAGCCGCTGGTCAATTCTTTGTAAGAAAAAAGGGCCAGCGAGATCGCGGCCCTTGAAATTGGAAGGTCGAAACCTCCAGAGGGGAACAGCTGCGGCCCGGGGCACAATGGGCGCAACCGCTTATCCGCATATGAGCACTATTCGGTTTCCCGACAAGGGCTGGTTGCCCTCATATCGGTACGGCTCTCCCCGTTTTACGCTTGGGACAATCGATCGAGCAGCAGCGCAAACGCGCCGTCATTCTCTGGAGGGTGGTAGCCGGCCTGGTGCTGTAAGGCGCTGCGGACCACGGCGCTGGACGCAAGGCTGACAAAGTTGCTCGAAAACTGATCGGCCGACGCCATCACTTTTTACGATCCAGCTCAGCCTCAACTTTGTCACGGCTGTTGCCGACCTCATGCACGGCATCTTTTACAGCGGCCTTGGAAACGTTCTCCTTGTCCGCCTCGTAGCGAACTTCATGTTCCTGTCCGCCGGCGACTTTGGCGCGATCCTGTTCGCGGCCCTTTCCAGTATTCGACATGATTTACCCTCTTCATGATGTCGCGAGGCCATACAACCGCCGATAGGGGCACCTTGTTCCCGTTTTCCGTCACGTCAGCCAAGACATTCACGAGCACGCCGAAACGCCGCCTAGCCTCCTGCAGCTGCTTCGCGCTAGCAAGCGGCAGGTTTATGACGGGTGCAAGGATCTGGACGAGCCTGACGGCGGCGCGACGCGCGTCTGGATCATCGCTGTCGCTCGAAATCTCTTCTGCCAACGCGTACATGCGTCGAAAGCTACCG
>NZ_FOKM01000016.1 GCF_900111905.1 Rhizobium sp. NFR07
TCTTCGAAACATGGATCGAAACGCAACTTGCGCCGACACTGTCGCCTGGTGACGTCGTCATCCTCGACAATGTCGGCTTCCATAAAAGCGAAAGAGCCGAACAACTCGTCAAGCAGAAGGGAGCGTGGATTCTATTCCTGCCACCCTATTCGCCAGATTTGAACCCCATCGAGATGGCGTTCTCAAAGCTCAAGGCGTTGCTGCGAAAACGAGCCGCACGCAGCTTCGATGCGATAACCCAAGCGCTTGGTGATATCATCAGCCTCTTCTCAGTCGCTGAATGCCGAAATTTCTTCAAAGCAGCAGGTTATGAGGCGGAATAAATGCGACACGCTTTAGAGCTTGTCTACAGCGGCCTTGCGGCCGGAACCGCTCAGGTCGGCGTATTCTGGATGCGGTTGGCGTTCGGCCGGCGCAGATTGAACAGATTGCCGGCGAGAATCAGTCCCGCTCCGACAGCCGTCAACCCATCGATCGCCTCGGCGTAAAGCAGGTAGCCGATCAGGGCGGAGGCCGGCACGCGCAGATAATCCATCGGCATCACCACGGTCGCCTCGGCATAGGAGAGCGCCTTTGCCATGCAGTAATGGGCAAATGTGCCGGTGAAGGCGATGACGAAGATCCATGGCCACAGGCCGGCGGACGGCCAGACCCACACGCGTAATGCGGGGATAAGCCCGATGATCGACTGGATGATCAGCATCCAGAAGATGATCTTGGTGGCGCTGTCGGTGCGCGTCAACGCCTTGGTCATGATGAAGGAGATGGCGAAGACGAAGGCGGCGCCCAGCACGATCAGATGACCCGGATTGAGCGGCGCAGCACCTGGACGGACGATCAGCACGACCCCGACCAGCCCGAAGGAGATCGCAACACCCTTCCTCCAGGTCAGCCTCTCGCCCAGGAAGGCGGCCGCCATGATCGCGGCCCAGATCGGCGCGGTGAATTCGATGGCGATGACCTGGGCAAGCGGAATGAGCGTCAGGCCCATCAGCCAGGCGAACTGGCCGATATAGTGGGCGACGTTGCGGCCTATATGGCTGGGCAAGATGCCGGTGCGCATCGCCTTAAACCCGCCTTCCCTGAAGACGAGCGGCATAAGCATGAAGAAGGCGATGACGGAGCGCATCTCCATCACCTGAAACACATCGATCTCGCGGGTGATGGCACGTCCGGAGACTGCCATGAGCAGAAGGAGGGCTATGGACGCCATCATCCACGCCGCCGCCCTCGTCGTCGACGGAGTTTTTTCCATGAAATGCCATCTCCTCGCCACCGATCATAGGCGAAGAACACACTCCCAATGGATCATTCACCTGACGAGAACGCCTATAGGACGGATGCGCTGCGGTCCAGCGATGAGGGACGGCATTCCGCCTGAAAAGCATTTCTTCGGCCCCGCCCCGCTTTTCAGGTCGAGAAACCACCTCGATTGCGCTCGTTGAATGGCAAAGGCGTATCTACCGGCCTAGAGCTTCGGCTCTTCCGTCAGAAGCGTGCCGATGAAATCGAACAGGCCGTGCCGTCGGTCGCGGCGGACCCGCTCGGCGTTGACGATGCAGTTGACGTTGCGGAAGGCCTCATCGAGATCGTCGTTGACGATCACATAGTCATATTCGCGCCAGTGCTCGATCTCGGAGCGGGAGTTCAGGAGGCGGGTGCGGATCACTTCTTCGGAGTCCTCGGCCCGGCGATGCAGGCGGGACTGAAGCTCGGTCATGGTCGGCGGCAGGACGAAGATCGAGACGATGTCGGCCTTCATCTTCTCCTGCAGCTGTAGGGCGCCCTGCCAGTCGATGTCGAACAGCATGTCGCGGCCATCGGCCATGGCAGCCTCAACCGGATCGCGTGGCGTGCCGTAGAAATTGCCGTGAACTTCCGCCCATTCCAGCAGCTCGCCGCTGTCGCGCATGCGCTCGAACTGCGGGATGGTGATGAAGTGATAGTGCTTGCCGGCGATCTCGCTCGGTCGCTTCGCGCGGGTGGTGACGCTGATCGAAATCTCCAGATTGGCATCCGTGTCGAGAAGATTGCGGGCGATCGTCGACTTACCGGCGCCGGAAGGAGACGAGAGCACCAGCATGAGCCCGCGACGGGCAATGCTGCTTTGCGTCTTGGCGGGCTGGGTCGACGGTGCCGGGCTCATCTTCTACTCCAGATTCTGGACCTGTTCGCGGAACTGGTCGATCACGACTTTCAGCTCTATGCCCGCTGCCGTTACAGCAGAGGCGTTGGATTTGGAACAGATTGTATTCGATTCCCGGTTAAATTCCTGTGCAAGGAAATCGAGCTTGCGTCCGACGGGGCCGCCCTTGTCAAGAAGTTCGCCGACGGCCGAGACATGGGCCTTCAATCGGTCTATCTCTTCGCGCAGATCAGCGCGGGTGGCCAGCAGCGCCGCCTCCGAATAAAGCCGTTCGCGGTCGAAGCCGGACTTCTCCTGCAGCAGCTGATCGAGCTGAACGGAAAGCTTGCGGGCAATCTCTTCCGGCGTGCGCGATGGATCAGCCTCGATCACCCGCGTCAGTTCGGCAATGCGCGTGACATGCGCGTTGAGCGCGGATTTGAGCGCGGCCCCTTCGGTCTCGCGCATGCGCTGAAGGTTGGCCAGTGCAGCATCCAGCCCGGCGAGGATAGCGGAATCGCGGGCAGCGACCGCCGCTTCGTCGTCCTCCTGCTCGCGGATATCCACCAGTCCGCGGATGGACAGGAGCGTGTCGAGCCTGAGCGGCGCCGGATCGATGGCATCACCGAGCTGGGCGCGCAGCGCCAGAACGGCATCCAGCGCATCGCGGTTGACGACCGCTTCCATCTTCGTCTCGTCCTGGGCGATGGAGAGGGAGGCCTGGACATTGCCACGCGACAGGCGTTCGCCCGCCAGCCGCCGGACATCCGCCTCCAGTCGCTCCAGCCCCTGAGGCAGGCGCAAACGGACATCCAGACCCTTGCCGTTGACCGAGCGAAGTTCCCAGACGAAGCGGCTCCTCCCGCTGACCCCTTCGCTGCGCGCAAAACCGGTCATCGACTGCAATGTCATTCAAATCACTCCAAATGCGGGCCACCGCTCATCACGGCGGTGGCAATCGCGTCAGTTGCCGGTCGGCTTCTCGGCATCCTCGCCGTCCGGCTGGCCATCGACCACCTCGTTCGACTGGTTGCCCGCGGCAGCGCCGGTGGCACGTTCGGCTTCGATCCTGCGCCAGCGGCGGACATTGGCGTTGTGCTCTTCGAGCGTCGGCGCGAAGACGTGACCGCCGGTGCCGTCCGCAACGAAATAGAGGTCCTTCGTCCGCCATGGATTGGCGACGGCTTCAAGTGCTGCGCGGCCCGGATTGGAGATCGGCGTCGGCGGCAGGCCCTTGATGCGATAGGTATTGTAGGGCGTTTCCTTCTGCAGGTCGGACCTGTAGATCGGCCGGTCGGACGGCTTACCCTCGCCGCCGAAAATGCCGTAGACGATCGTCGGGTCGGACTGCAGGCGCATGCCCTTTTCCAGCCGGTTGAAGAAGACGGAGGCAACATGGGCGCGCTCGTCGTCCTTGCCGGTCTCCTTCTCGACGATCGAGGCGAGCACGACGAACTCCTCCTTCGTCTTGATCGGCAGGTCGGGATCGCGGCGTTCCCAGATCTGGTCGACCAGCTTCTGCTGGGCGGCATGCATCTGCGACAGGATTTCGCCCCGGTTGGTGCCGCGGGAAAACTTGTAGGTGTCCGGGCGCAGCGTGCCTTCGGCCGGCAGATCGGCCGGCAGTTCGCCTTCAAGGATCGTGTCCTCGGCAAGACGCAGTGTCATCTGTCGAACAGTGAGACCTTCCGGCATGGAGATCGAATAGAGGATGGACCTGCCCGACTCGAGTACGTCGGCCACCTCCTTCATCGAGGCGTGGGCCTTGATCTCGTATTCGCCGGCCTTGAGGCTTCGGCGGCCGTTTGAGGAGCCGGCATATCCCAAGTGGACGGCGGTGACATAGCGGAAGATGCGGCCATCCTCGACGATGCCGTTGCGCTCCAGGCTGTTGGCGATCTCGGCGATACCTGATCCTTCGCGCACGACGAAGTTCGTATTGGCATCGAGCGGACCGGGCTTCTGGTAGGTCGACAGCGCATAGTAGAAAACGGCTGCGCCAACGAGCGCGACCATCACCACCATTGTCATCAGGAAGTTGAGGAAAATGACGACCTGGCTGCGCGCCTTCTTGGAGCGGCGCGGCGGATCGGGAACGCGCTCGGGCTTCAGAGCTTCATTCGGCGATTTCGGGATGATGGGACCGCGACCATTGCCGTTACCGGCATTGCCCTGGGTACCACCCGAAGGAACCTCACCGACATGATTGGAATTGCTCACCCGCACCCCCGTTCGAATATTAGAGCGCCGTGCGGCAGAAACCGACGCACAAAGCACGCGCTATCCATTAGCACCCGCGCATCCCGTCTAACAGAATCGTTTTGCGATTCATGCCGATGCGCCGGCAATCGTGATCTGCTGTTTGGCCAAGCAATAAGGCAAAATACAGGTCCGGAAAATCACATCGGCCGGAACGGGTGTCCGGCCGATGAATGGAGGCTCAACTGCTTAGGCGTCGTAACGCTTCAGCACCAGAGATGCATTGGTACCCCCAAAGCCGAAGGAGTTCGACAGGGCGACATTGACGTCGCGCTTGCGCGCCGTGTGCGGCACGAGGTCGATCGCGGTTTCGACATCGGGATTGTCGAGGTTGAGCGTCGGCGGAACGATATTGTCGCGGATCGCCAGCGTCGCGAAGATCGCCTCGACGGCGCCGGCGGCGCCGAGAAGGTGGCCGATCGCCGACTTGGTCGACGACATGGAGATCTTCGAGGCGGCATTGCCGACCAGGCGCTCGACGGCGCCGAGCTCGATCGTGTCGGCCATGGTCGAAGTGCCGTGGGCATTGATGTAGTCGATATCGGAGGGCGACAGACCGGCGCGCTTCAGCGCCATGGTCATGCAGCGCTGGGCGCCCTCGCCGTCTTCCGACGGTGCGGTGATGTGGAAGGCATCGCCAGAGAGACCGTAACCGACGACTTCGGCATAGATCTTGGCGCCACGCGCCTTGGCGTGTTCCAGCTCTTCGAGAACGACGATGCCGGCGCCCTCACCCATGACGAAACCGTCTCGGTCGCGGTCATAGGGGCGCGAGGCTTTTTCCGGATTGTCGTTGTGCTGGGTCGACAGCGCCTTGCAGGCGGCAAAGCCGGCGAGGCCAATACGGCAGACCGGCGATTCGGCGCCGCCGGCAACCATCACGTCGGCATCGCCGAACATGATCAGCCGGGCCGCGTCGCCGATTGCGTGGGCACCGGTGGAACAAGCCGTAACGACGGCATGGTTCGGGCCGCGAAGCTTGTGCTTGATCGAGACCTGTCCGGAAACGAGATTGATCAGGCGGCCGGGAATGAAGAAGGGAGAGATGCGGCGCGGGCCCTTGTCGCGCAGCGTGTAGCCCGCTTCGACAATACCTTCGAGACCGCCGATGCCGGAGCCGATCAGGACGCCGGTCATGATCTGGTCTTCATCCGTCACAGGATGCCATCCGGCATCCGCCAGCGCCATGTCGGCAGCGGCAACGCCATAGAGGATGTAGGGGTCGATCTTGCGCTGTTCCTTCGGCTCCATCCACTGATCGGCATTGAACGTGCCGTCAGTGCCGTCGCCGACCGGGATGCGGCAGGCAATCTTCGCCGCCAGATCCTCGACCTCGAACTCGGTGACCAGTCTCGCGCCGTTATGCCCTGCGAGCAGCCGCTGCCAGGTGATTTCCGTTCCGCATCCGAGCGGTGATACCATGCCGGTACCGGTGATAACGACACGCCTCATCGCCAAGCGCTCCACCCCGTCTTTTCATGTTCTCGCGCATCGCGCCCGAAACCCGTTATCGGCTTTCGGACATTTCACGAAGCGGCGAATCTCAAATTGCAGAGCACGATGCCTCCAGGTTGGAGAGCGACCCTGCAGGTGCTGAAACGGCCCGAACTAGCGGGCCGTCGTGAGGGATCGATACCGTCAGATGCCGGCAAGCGTCCCGAATATGTCGTCGATTAGGCCTGGGCCTTTTCGATGAACTTGACAGCGTCGCCGACGGTCAGGATCGAGTCAGCAGCGTCGTCCGGGATTTCAACGCCGAACTCTTCTTCGAACGCCATGACCAGTTCGACGGTGTCGAGCGAGTCCGCACCCAGATCGTCGATGAAGCTTGCGCCTTCGACAACCTTGTCGGCATCGACGCCGAGATGGTCAATGACAATTTTCTTAACGCGTTCTGCGATATCGCTCATGTCGGTTTCCTCGACCTTTATCTTTTCCGGATGTCATCGATGACATCCACATCCTGTTAAACCTGCAACTGCACCTTTCGGGCGCCGATGCCGGCAGACCCCACCACCCTTCTTCCGGTTCCGCACGCCTTGCTCACGCAATGTGACTACCTGAATTTCAGGGTGACTTTTTTCACAGTCATGGCCCGCTTAACACGGTTTGACTGTTACGCAAAGCCAGAATTTGTTCCCTCCCACAGCCGAGAACCCTTGTTCTCCACTGGTTTTAGAACAAAGCCTGACAATCAGATCATTGCCATGCCGCCGTTGACGTGAAGCGTCTGTCCGGTGACATAGCCTGCCTCGTCGGAAGCGAGATAGAGAACGGCTGCCGCGATATCCGAACCAGCGCCCATGCGCTTCATCGGGATTGCGCCCATGATCGCTTCCTTCTGCTTCTCGTTCAGCTTGCCGGTCATGGCGCTGTCGATGAAACCGGGGGCAACGCAGTTGACGGTAACGTTGCGGGTGGCGATTTCCTGGGCGAGCGACTTCGAAAAACCGATCATGCCGGCCTTGGATGCGCAGTAGTTGGTCTGGCCCGGGTTACCGGTGACGCCGACGATCGAGGTGATGTTGATGATACGGCCCTGGCGGCGGCGCATCATCGGATGGGTCAGCTCGCGGGTCAGGCGGAAGACCGCCGTCAGGTTGACTTCAAGGACCGCATCCCAGTCCTCGTCGCTCATGCGCACGAACAGGCCATCCTTGGTGATGCCCGCATTGTTGACGAGAATATCGACGCCGCCGAGTTCGGCTTCGGCCTTTTCGCCGAGCGCCTTGACTTCGGCGCGGTCGGAAAGGTTGGCCGGGAAGATGTGGACGCGGTCACCGAGTTCGGCGGCAAGCGCCTCAAGCTTTTCGACGCGGGTGCCGTGCAGGCCGACGATGGCGCCCTGCTTGTGCAGCAGCCGGGCGATCTCTTCGCCGAGACCACCGGTTGCGCCGGTGACGAGAGCCTTGCGGCCGGTCAGATCAAACATGTCAGTTCCTTTCTCTCCATGCGGGATACGCCAAAACGGGCGCGATATCCCCATGCGAAAATTCAAAAGTCAAAAGCCGTCGCCTTACATCTGCAAGACGACGCTCGTTATCCTCAGCCCATAATGGCGGCGATCGCCGCATCGATATCGGCCGGTGTATTGACGGCTACGCCGGACATATTCTTGTCGATGCGGCGGGCAAGACCCGTCAGCACCTTCCCGGAGCCGATTTCGTAAAGCGTGGTGATACCATTGGCGCCGAACCACTCGACAGTCTCTCGCCAGCGCACCTGGCCGGTCACCTGAGTGACGAGCAGCTGGGCGATCTCCTCGGCATCGGAAACCGGCGCGGCACGGACATTGGCGATAACCGGCAAGACCGGGTTCTTCTTCTCGACCTTGGCGAGCGCGTGACGCATGGCGTCGGCGGCCGGCGCCATCAGGTCGGAATGGAAGGGGGCGGAGACCGGCAGCATGATGGCGCGCTTGGCGCCCTTCTCGGTGGCGAGCGCTGCAGCCTTCTCGACAGCCCCCTTGGAGCCGGAGATGACGAGCTGGCCGCCGCCATTGTCGTTGGCGATCTGGCAAACACCCTCCGCCTTGGCCTCAGCGCAGATGGCTTCGACATCGCCGTGTTCGAGGCCAATGATCGCGGCCATGGCGCCCTGCCCGACCGGCACGGCAGACTGCATGGCGTCACCACGTATGCGCAGAAGCTTTGCCGTGTCTGACAGAGAGAAGGTGCCGGCTGCACAGAGAGCGGAATACTCGCCGAGCGAATGACCGGCGACATAGGCGACCTTGTCGGCAAGGTTCAGACCGCGCGCTTCGAGCACGCGCATGGTGGCGATCGAGACGGCCATCAGCGCCGGCTGGGCATTGGCGGTCAGCGTGAGGGTTTCTTCCGGACCACTCCACATGATGTCGGAGAGCTTCTGGCCAAGCGCCTCGTCGACTTCCTCGAAAACCGCGCGGGCTTCAGGGTAGGCGTCAGCGAGGTCCTTACCCATGCCGACGGCCTGGCTGCCCTGGCCGGGAAACGTGAATGCGATGCTCGTCGAAGCGCTCATGGGCCAATTCCTTCCCTGGTGGAACCTTGCGGGGCTTGTCTTTCGCCCTCCATTCACATTCCGGCCCGGAGAGTCAAGGGAGAGAGGGATTTCGGCACCATACCGCACCCCACTCTTCCAGTGCTAATCAGCCGATGAGGTTTATCAGTTCGCTGACGCACAGGACGACGAACAGCAGCGCCGCTGCGCCGAGCAGCCCGTTCGACAGCCAGCCGTTGCGCCACTCCTTCGGCACGCGAGAAGAGTTGAGCAGCCAGATCAGCGTGATCGCAAGGAACGGCATGAAGAAGGCACCGAGTGCGCCGTAGATGATGACCAGCGTGAATGGGCGGCCGAACCACAGCAATGCCATTGGCGGGATCGTCAGCCAGAACAGGTAGAACTTGAAGGCTGGCGTGTTTTCGAGCCCCTGGCGCGAACCGCTCGTCTCGCCACGCACGCTGCGGACGAAATCGGCAAACAGCAGCGACACACCATGCCAGACGCCGAGGATCGACGAGATCGTCGTGGCGAAGAAGCCGACGAGGAAGGCAGTCGAGACGAAGCGGCCGAAACGCTGCTCCAGAACCTCGTCGAGATCCAGCAGGCCGCGATCACCGGTCGAGAGCGCGATCTGCGCCGTATAGAGAAGTTCGGCACCGACGATCAGCATGGCGACGACGAAAATGCCGGTCATGATATAGGCGACGCGATTGTCGAGGCGCATGACGCCCATCCAGGCAGGCGTGCGCCAGCCCTTGGCGTTCACCCAGTAACCATAGGAGGCCATGGTGATCGTGCCGCCGACGCCGCCGATCAGGCCGAGCGTATAGACGGCGGAACCTTCCGGAATGCTCGGCACGAGGCCGGCCACCGCATTGCCGACATTCGGCACGACGAGGATGGCGATGCCGACGACGATGATGAACATGATGGCGATGAAGATCTTCATCACGTTCTCGAAGACTTCATAGCGGTTGAACGCCACGAAGGCGGCACAGACCAGACCCGACATCATGGCCCATGCCCAGAGCGGCAGGAAGGGGAAGAGAGCCGCAAGCGGCAATGCCGTCGCGCTCATGGCGGTTGCGCCATACACGAAACCCCAAATCATGATGTAGATGCCGAAATACCAGCTCGTCCATTTGCCGAGCGATTTCCAGCCATCCAGCATGGTAGAGCCGGTGGCGAGGTGATAACGGGCGGAGCCTTCGGCGAGCGCAATCTTGACGATGCAGCCAATGACCGCGGCCCAGAGCAGTGCATAACCGAAACGGGAGCCGGCAATCAGCGTCGCGACAAGGTCACCTGCACCGACGCCGGTGACGGCCACGACGATGCCCGGCCCGATCAGCTTCCAGCGGCCGGTCTTCGGCGGATCGCCTGCATCGGGAAAGCCACGTTCGTCATATTGCACTGCATTATCGGCCATGAAGGCTCCTCCGCAAATTTATTCTCCACTTTCGCCGTATCGAGGCGCAAAGCTCACCACGCAAGGTTGAATTAGAATTTTTTCAACGTTTTCGAGGCCCGAAACATAAATTTTTCGCGAGCTGACAATATTTCACCTGTAATAAAGTCTTGCGTTGCAGCAAATCCCGCATAAAGTTCCGGCCTCCAAATGACGGGACTTTTCATATGAAATTCAACAAGCTCGGCCGGACGGACATTTCCGTTTCGGAAATCTGCCTTGGAACCATGACCTGGGGCTCACAGAACTCGGAAACCGAGGCCCACGCGCAGATGGATTATGCCGTCGAGCAGGGCGTCAACTTCTTCGACACCGCCGAGCTGTACCCGACCACGCCGGTCACGCCCGAGACCTACGGTCACACGGAAGACTATATCGGCAACTGGCTGAAGAAGCGCGCCAAGCGCGACGATATCGTGCTCGCGACCAAGATCGCCGGCTCCGGCCGACCGCATATCCGCGACGGCCGCCCGATCACGCCCGAGACGATCCGCGAGGCGGTTGATGCCAGCCTCAAGCGTTTGCAGACCGACTATATCGATCTCTATCAGATCCACTGGCCGAACCGCGGCCACTATCACTTTCGCAATTCCTGGACCTTCGACGCCACCACGCAGAGCCGCTGGACTTCCATCACGGACATCGCCGAAAAGCTCGAGACGCTGGGCGAGCTGGTGAAAGCCGGCAAGATCCGCGCGATCGGCCTGTCCAACGAGACCGCCTGGGGCACGATGCAATATGCGAAGATTGCCGATGAAAAGGGCCTGCCGCGTATCGCCTCGATCCAGAACGAATACAGCCTTCTCTACCGCACCTTCGATCTCGACCTCGCCGAAGTCGTCCATCATGAGCAGGTCGGCCTGCTCGCCTATTCGCCGCTCGCCGCCGGACTTCTCTCCGGCAAGTATCTCGACGGCGCCCGGCCGGAAGGCTCGCGCGGCACGATCAACAAGGATCTCGGAGGCCGCCTTCAGCCGCTGCAGGAGCCGGCGGTGAAGGCCTATCTCGACGTGGCGAAGAAACACGGCCTCGACATGAGCCAGATGGCGCTGGCCTTCTGCCTCACCCGCCCCTTCATGACATCTGTCATCATCGGCGCAACGACGATGGAACAGCTGAAGGCCGATATCGGCTCTGCCGATGTGGCCATGTCGGATGCCGCCATGAGCGATATAGCAGAGGTCTATCGGCAATATCCGATGCCGATCTGACCCCTTTGGCCGCAATCGTGATGCCCCCGGAATGCGGCATCACGAGCAAACAATCATCTTCGCTCGCACCATCTTTTCTTCCTTCAGAAAGACCGTTCCCAGAACGGATGTGGTAATCATCTCGTCCTTCTGGCACAGACACACTTGCCATTCCCTCAGAAATCCGTATAAGCGCGCTGTTCGAAACACCCGGTCTTCTGGCTGGTGGCTGAACGGAGGGCAGGTCTGCAACGGGTAACCGGCGCTGATCGCAGGAACCACAAGCGTTCCGGCCTCCCGTGTCTCCGCTCTCGACCGTCTCGAAACAACAGCTTTTCTTGCCGGCCTTTGGAGGCCATCAGGAGCAGTCGTTGAGGCTTAGCCGCCGAAACCCGGGTGAACAAAACAACCGCAAGAAAAGGCAAAGCTTACATGGCTCTCTACGAACACGTATTCCTTGCCCGGCAGGATATGTCCGCTCAGCAGGTTGATGCCCTCGTCGAACAGTACAAGGGTGTCCTCGAAGCTAACGGCGGCAAGGTCGGGCGCGTTGAAAACTGGGGCCTCAAGTCCCTGACGTACCGCATCAAGAAGAACCGCAAGGCTCACTACGCCCTGATGGACATCGACGCACCGGCTGCTGCCGTGCACGAGATGGAACGCCAGATGCGCATCAACGAAGACGTTCTTCGCTACATGACGATCGCCGTCGAGAAGCACGAAGAAGGCGCGTCTGCCATGATGCAGAAGCGTGACCGCGACGACCGTCCGCGTGACGATCGTGGCCCGCGCCGCGAATTTGGTGACCGTCCGCCGCGTCGCGATTTCGGCGACCGTCCTCCGCGTGACGGCGGCTTCGAGCGCGCACCGCGCCCGTCCGCTCCGCGCGAATCGTAATCTGGGCCTCAAGGAGAAAACACAATGGCTGACGTATCCTCGTCCCCGGCACGCCGTCCTTTCCACCGCCGTCGCAAGACCTGCCCCTTCTCGGGCGCAAACGCACCGCGGATCGACTACAAGGACGTTCGTCTCCTGCAGCGCTACATTTCCGAGCGCGGCAAGATCGTTCCTTCGCGTATCACCGCAGTTTCCCAGAAGAAGCAGCGCGAACTGGCCCAGGCCATCAAGCGCGCCCGCTTCCTCGGCCTGCTGCCCTACGTCGTATCGTAATTGATACCCGGACCCGCTGATTAAGAGTCAGCGGGTCTACTCCCTTCCGCGTTGGGCGCGGATCGGAAAACTCAAGCCGCAGATACTTTCGCCCGAGCTTCGCTCGAACGGGACCTGCGGACGCAAACCCCATGTTGGGGATGAAGTGCCTGGCAAGATGATTCAGGCCTCTCCCCTAACTGCTTGATTTGGCAGGACAGCGAGACCGTGACGAACAAGACTTCAACAGTGCTGCCCACCGGCGTTCTTGCCGGCGTCGTCGCCACCCTCCTCGTGATGGGTGCCAGCGCGCAGTCTTCGTTCGCGCCCGTTCTTTACGCCGCCTCCGCTCTTCCCATTCTCGTCGCCGGCCTCGGCTGGGGCAACCGCGCCGCGATCACGGGCATTGCGACCGCCGCCATTCTTGGCGCGGTCCTCGTTTCGCCGATCTTCGCCGTGACCATGGCTGTCTTCACGCTCATCCCGGCCGGCTGGTTGTCGCATCTCGCCAACCTGGCGCGCCCGGCATCCGAACTCGGTGGCCCGGACGACCTGATCGCCTGGTATCCGCTGTCGGACATCCTCCTGCATCTCTGCGGCCTCGTCACGCTCGCCGTCATCGCGCTCGGCGTGGCGATCGGCTACGGCCCGGAACTGACCGGCCAGATGGTCGATGCGATGACGGCCGCCTTCAGGGCGCAGGAGCCGGCCTTCGCACCGGACGCTGCAAGCCTTGCCCAGACCAAGGCCATGATGGTGCTGATGCTGCCGATGGTGCAGGCCGGCATCTGGGTCCTGATGCTGTTTGCAGCCTTCTACTTTGCCGTTCGCATCGTTTCGCGCACCGGCCGTGCGCTTCGCCCCCGCGAGGACATGCCGTCGGCGCTACGCATGAACCGCCATGCGATCTTCATTTTTCTTGCCGGCATACTGCTCACCTTCCTGGGCGGCGTTCCGGCCATGGTCGGCGCGACGATCTGCGGAGCGTTCGGCGCAGGCTTCCTGATGGCTGGCTTTGCCGCCATTCATTTTCGCACACAGGGCAAGGACTGGCGGCTGCCGGCTCTCGTCCTGGTTTATCTTTCGTCCATGCTCCTCCTTCCGGCGCTCGCCATTCTCCTGCTCGGTCTTATCGACACACGGCGGACGATCGCGCTGACGCCGGTGAAGGCCGGGACGGATCAGAAAAATCCAACCAATACAGAAACTTGAAGACTAGAAAGGAACTCAACCATGCAAGTCATTCTGCTTGAACGCGTGCCGAAGCTCGGCCAGATGGGCGAAGTCGTGAAGGTTCGCGACGGTTATGCCCGTAACTTCCTGCTGCCGCAGGGCAAGGCGCTTCGCGCCAACGACGCCAACAAGAAGCGTTTCGACTCTGAGCGCGCAACGCTCGAAGCCCGCAACCTCGAGCGCAAGGGCGAAGCTGAAACCGTCGCCGAAGCACTCGCCGGCAAGTCCTTCATCGTCGTCCGTTCGGCCGGCGAAACCGGCCAGCTCTACGGTTCGGTCGCTGCCCGTGACATCGTCGATATTCTGGCTGCCGAAGGCTTCAACATCGGCCGCAACCAGGTCGACCTGAACACCCCGATCAAGGCGATCGGCCTGCACCCGGTCACCCTGCACCTGCACGCCGAAGTCGAGATCGAAGTCGAACTCAACGTTGCCCGTTCGGCCGAAGAAGCCGAGCGCCAGGCCAAGGGCGAAAGCCTCACCTCGGCTGACGCCATCTACGGCGTCGACGAAGACGCACTTCGTCCGGAAGACTTCTTCGATCCGGATGCAGACCGCGACGGCGACGAAGAATAATCCACACCCGCGAGGGTCGGATAATGACGCCCGGTCTCATGGAGGCCGGGCGTTTTTTTGTCTCTTTTTCACGCTATGATTCCGCTCGGGCCGGGCGAGTCGCACAAGCTGCACAGTCAACCGGATTTGTCGCTTCATTGCGTTTTTTGTTTTGCGTAAATGACAGCCGCTGTGGATAGCTGTGGGAATCACCGGGCGACAAAAAGCGCGGTTTCAGGGACGGCCACTTATCTCTAGAACCAGCATCTTGAATTGACGGACAGGACGGATCTGAAGACCATGAACGAAGCCGCGCGCAATATCACGTCGCTCAGCAACAAGTCTGCGGAGCCGCACTACCGCGAGGCGCCGAACAATATCGAGGCCGAACAGGCGCTGCTCGGCGCGATGCTGGTCAACAATGATGCCTATTACCGTGTTTCCGACTTCCTGAAGCCGCAGCATCTCTACGAACCTCTGCATCGCAAAATCTACGAAGTCGCCGGCGACATCATCCGCATGGGCAAGACGGCGAACCCGATCACGCTGAAAACCTTCCTCCAGGCCGACGACAAGGTGGGCGACCTGACGGTGGCGCAGTATCTGGCGCGCCTCGCCGCGGATGCCGTTTCGATCATCAACGCGGAAGACTACGGCCGCGCGATCTACGACCTTGCGCTGCGCCGCGCGCTGATCACCATCGGCGAGGACGTCGTTAACATCGCCTATGACGCGCCGCTCGACATGCCGCCGCAAAGCCAGATCGAGGATACCGAGCGCCGCCTGTTCGAACTGGCCGAGACCGGTCGCTATGACGGCGGCTTCCAGTCGTTCAACGACGCCGTGGCGATCGCCATCGACATGGCGGGACAGGCTTTCGAGCGTGACGGCCAGCTTTCGGGCATTTCCACCGGCATCATGTCGCTCGACGGCAAGATGGGCGGGTTGCAGCGCTCCGACTTGATCGTGCTTGCCGGACGCCCGGGTATGGGCAAGACCTCGCTTGCCACCAATATCGCCTACAATATCGCGGCGGCCTACGAACCGGACGTCAATCCGGACGGTTCGTTCAAGGCCAAGAACGGCGGCGTCGTCGGCTTCTACTCGCTCGAAATGTCGTCCGAACAGCTCGCCACCCGTATCATCTCCGAGCAGACGGAAGTCTCCTCGTCCAAGATCCGCCGCGGTGACATTACCGAGGCCGATTTCGAAAAGCTCGTCGCCTGCTCCCAGATGATGCAGAAGGTTCCGCTGTTCATCGACCAGACCGGTGGTATCTCGATCGCCCAGCTGTCGGCCCGTGCCCGTCGCCTCAAGCGCCAGCGCGGCCTCGACTGCCTCGTGGTGGACTATATCCAGCTGATGACCGGTTCCGGCAAATCCGGCGAAAACCGCGTGCAGGAAATCACCCAGATCACCACGGGCCTGAAAGCGCTCGGCAAGGAACTGAACGTGCCGATCATCGCGCTATCGCAGCTCTCCCGTGGCGTCGAAAGCCGCGAAGACAAGCGCCCGCAGCTCTCCGACCTTCGCGAATCCGGCTCTATCGAACAGGATGCCGACGTGGTGCTCTTCGTGTTCCGTGAGGAATACTACGTGAAGAACATGGAGCCGCGGGACCTGGCCGACCCCAAATACCCGGAATGGGAACAGCATATGGAACGCGTCAAGGGCACGGCGGACGTCATCATCGCCAAGCAGCGTCACGGACCAACCGGAACCGTGAAGCTCGCCTTCCAGTCGGAATTCACCCGTTTCGCTGATCTCGCCGAACCGAGCTTCACGCAATACGAGGAACCCTGACCATACACGACCAGGGATACCGTCGCGCAAGACAGTATCCGTGGTCGTTCGATATCGGCACCGGATCGTTTTGGCCGCTCGCCCGTACGCGCTATGCGGGGCGCCCCGGGACCATGCTGCAGAAGGTCAGTTCCATATCCTTCGCGAGAAAATCGGGAAAGCGCTCGAGAACCGCCCTGGTATAGGGCTTCCCGAAATGCGCGTCGAGATCCGCTCGCGACGTCCAGTTTTCGTAGAGTATCCAGAGGCAGCCGTCGTCGTTGTCCCTATGCAGGTGGTATTCGATGCAACCTTCCTCGTTTCGGGTGGGCTCGATGAGTCCGGCAAGAGCCTCCCCAAGCGCTTCGGCGCATTCCGGCCTGGCAGTAAGCCTTGCAATGAGCGTCAGTTGTCCCGTCATGTCCCAGCTCCCCTCCCGTTCAGGCGGCTTTCTCCGGATAGACCACTTCCCAACCGGATTGTGATCCGGTGGCAAGCTTCCAGAAGATATCGGCGACGTTGTGTGCCTCTTCCGATTGCGGCGCGACCAGTGTGGCCACGGTGGCGATGGCGATCCGGATGTTGCGTTCGGCAAGCGGTGCCGCAAGTGCCTGGACGACGTTGCGGAGTGCCGCCTTGCCGACGCCAAGGCTGACATAGTCCGCATGCGGTTCGATCGCGAGCCCGCCGCCGGTCAAAAGTATCGTTCCGCCCCTGCCCTCGAACCTGGCCACTGCGGCGCGAATGGCGTGCAACGCGCCCGCGACATTGACCGAGAGATCGGAAACGACATCGACGTCACTCATGCTGAAGAGATCCTGCTGGCGGACGACCGCCGCATTGTAGTGGATCGCTGTCAGGCCACCGGTGATCCGGTCGGCCTCCTCGATTGCCTGTCTCAGCTGGTTCGGCCCGGTGGCGTCCGTGTTGAGAGCGAAAGCCGTGATGCCCCTCGCCCGTAACAGGGCGGTGAGTGCTTCAAGTCGCTCGGCGTTGCGGGCGGTCAGCACCACCGTCCAGCCTTCGCGACCGAATTTTTCGGCGACCGCCTGGCCTATGCCAGGGCCGGCGCCGATGATCATGATGGATTTCGACATGGACGTTCCTCCGGGAACGGACGGCCGCATTTCTCAGAGGCCGAAAGGTTGGGTTGGGTCAGAGGCAAAGTCGGATCAGGGCCAAAGCCGGATCAGGGAAGGATTTCGGCCAGCTCGATGAGGTTGCCGAACGGATCGCAGAAGAAAGCGAGACGGCGGCTGATGGCCGGCAGTTCGAACGGCTCGGTGACAATCTTGACCCCACGGGCTCGCAGTTCCTCGACGGTGGCGTCGACGCTTGCAACGCTCAGGCAGAAATGGTGGTAGCCGGCATAGGCAAGGCTGTCGCCGAGATCGGTATAGGGCCGCACGTCGCGGGGCGAAGGTTCTCCGCCGCCGAGGATCTCCACATAGAAGTGGTCGTCAGTCGCGGGCGCCATATAGGCGAGCTGCTCGTCGGCATAGGCCCATTCGGCAACGACGCGGAAGTCGAGCTTTTCGATATACCAGCGCTTGGCGGTCTCGAGGTCCGGCGTGCGGACCGCGACGTGATGCCCGTGCATGTCGGAGAAGGGCGATGCGGTATTCTTTGCGGGAGAAATGAAATCGGCCATTGTAGTCTCTCCTTTTGGTTGAGCCGGCAATTCCGTCGGCTTGCGAGGAGAAATCTGGACCTTTTTCATCGCTTCGATTAGATCGGTAATAATCTCATCAATCATGAACAGGGCTCAGCAATGCGTGCAGCCGACCTTTCGGAACTTGCAGCCTTCGATGCGGTCGCGAGGCACCGCAACTTTCGAAAGGCGAGCGAAGAGCGTGGCGTGACGGCCTCGGCAATCAGCCATGCCGTCAGCAGTCTCGAAGCCCGTGTCGGCATTCGCCTTCTCAACCGCACGACCCGAAGCGTTTCCCTGACGGATGCTGGTGAGAACCTGTTCGCGCATCTGTCGCCGGCCTTCGGCGATATCGGATCGGCACTCGATGCGCTCAACAATTTTCGCGATACGCCATTCGGCAAGGTGCGTATCAACGCCCCGAACTCGGTCGCGCCCTTCATCTTCCGCTCGGTCATCGGCAAGCTGATCGAGGAAAACCCCAAGCTGGAACTGGAGATCGTCGCGACCGACCGGCTGGTCGATATTGCGGCGGAAGGGTTCGATGCCGGCATACGCCTTGGCGAAAGCCTGCGCGACGGGATGACCGCGGTGAAGATCAAGCCGAGGCTGCATCTGACCGTCGTCGGCTCGCCGGCCTATTTCGAGAAACGCCCCATTCCGCGATCGCCGGAAGAGTTGCGCAGCCATGTCTGCATTCGCAACCTCTATCCCAGCGGCAAGGCCTATCCGTGGGAGTTCAGCCGCGCAGGCAAGATCATCGAGTTCTGGCCCACCGGCCCGCTATCCCTGGACGACCACGAGTTGATGGTCGAGGCGGCGCTCTCCGGCGTCACTCTCGCCTGCGTCTGGGAGGAACGTGCGCGGCCATTCATCGCCGATGGCAGGCTCATCGAATGCCTTGCCTCGTGGACGGCGCCGGAAGACTGGCTCTATATCTATTATCCCACCCGCAAATACCTCTCCGCCGGGCTTCGTGCAGTGATCGAGACGCTGCGCGTATAAGGCCTATCCGGCATTCCGCCGCAAAACTCTGTGCAGGGAACCGGTTTCTTCCCATCCGGCCTTTCCCGGCCGAGTAAAACCGTTAGGATCGGCCTTCCCTTCTTTCCGGATGCTTGCGGCGACCTAATTTAGCGACATGACAGATTTCGATAGCGACGACATTTCCCTCGATGAGTTCGACATTGCACCTGTGCGGCTGACCGTCGATCTCGGCGCACTTGCCGACAACTGGCGGGAAATGGCGAGGCGCTGCGGTCCGGTCAGCACCGCGGCCGTGGTGAAGGCTGATGCCTACGGGCTTGGGCTGGAGGATTGCGGCACCGCTCTCTACGAGGCCGGCGCGCGCGATTTCTTCGTCGCCGTCGCGCAGGAGGGTGCTACGCTACGCACCTATGCGCCCGATGCCCGCATCTATGTGCTTTCCGGCATCTGGCCCGGTCAGGAACGTCTCTTCTTCGACCATGATCTCGTGCCGGTCCTCGCTTCGGAAGAGCAGCTCGCCTTCTGGATGGCGGTTACCGCCGAGCATGGCGATCACCCCTGTGCGCTACAGATCGATACCGGCTTCAACCGGCTGGGCCTGCCGCTCGAGGATGCGGTCGCATTCGCCGACGACGTCTCGCGGCCAGCGAGCTTTTCACCTGTTCTCGTTATGTCGCACCTGCATAGCGGCGACAATGCCGCTTCGCCGCTCAATCGGGCACAGCTTGAATCCTTTCAACAGGTTGCCGCAGCCTTCGAAGGTATTCCGACAAGTCTCGCGGCCTCCGGCGGCATCTTTCTCGGCCCCGAATACCATTTCAACCTGACCCGCCCCGGCATCGCCGTCTATGGCGGCGAGGCGGTCAACGGCATGAAGGCGCTGAAACCGGTGGCCAAGGCAGAGGCGCGCATCCTGCAGATCCGCGAAGCACCGTCCGGCTCCACGGTCAGTTACGGGGCAACACACCAGCTTTCGCGCAACAGCCGGCTGGCCGTCGTGTCCGTCGGCTATGCGGATGGCTATCCGCGCTCGCTCTCCGGCTCCGGCGTCCCGATCCGCGCCGGCGGTACACCCGGCGCTTACGGCTTTGTCGGCAATACCCGCGTGCCGGTGATTGGCCGCGTCACCATGGACCTCACCATCTTCGACGTGACGGATGTGCCGGACGGCGATGTCCGCGTCGGCGACTATGTGGAACTCTTCGGCCCGAATATCCCGGTCGACGACGTGGCACGCGCCGCCGGCACGATCGGCTACGAACTGCTGACCGGCCTCGGGCTGCGTTACGAACGCCGGTATATCTATCCGGACGATTGATCCTCGCCCCTTGCCATCCGCCCTTAACTTCGATTAGAAACAAAATGTTCCGCCTTTGTTCCTTAGCGGACGTGAATGATATTCGAGGCGGCATTCCACTCCATGGCAAAAACCAAAACCCAATTTGTGTGCCAGAACTGCGGCACGGTGCACAGCCGCTGGGCCGGCAAGTGCGATGGCTGCGGCGAGTGGAACACGATCGTCGAGGAAGACCCGATGGGCGGCATCGGCGGTGGCCCAGGCAAGGCGCCGAAGAAAGGCCGGGCAGTGGCGCTGACCTCGCTGTCCGGCGAGACCGAACAGGCGCCGCGCATCCATACCGGCATTTCGGAACTTGACCGGGCGACCGGCGGCGGCTTCGTGCGCGGCTCGGCGGTGCTGATCGGCGGCGATCCCGGCATCGGCAAGTCGACCCTGCTGATGCAGGCTGCGGCCGCCCTCTCCCGTCGTGGACACCGGATCATCTATGTCTCGGGCGAGGAGGCCGTTGCCCAGGTGCGACTGCGCGCCCAGCGCCTCGGCGCCGCCGATAGCGACGTGCTGCTTGCAGCCGAAACCAATGTCGAGGACATCCTCGCCACCATCTCGGAAGGCAAGCGCCCGGATCTCGTCATCATCGATTCGATCCAGACGCTGTGGAGCGATACCGCCGACAGTGCACCCGGCACCGTCACCCAGGTGCGGACCGGCGTGCAGGCCATGATCCGTTTTGCCAAGCAGACGGGTGCCGCTATGGTTCTCGTCGGTCACGTTACCAAGGAAGGCCAGATCGCCGGGCCGCGCGTGGTCGAGCACATGGTCGATGCCGTCCTTTATTTCGAAGGCGACCGCGGCCATCACTATCGTATCCTCAGGACGGTGAAGAACCGCTTCGGCCCGACCGACGAGATCGGCGTGTTCGAAATGTCCGACAAGGGTTTGCGCGACGTCTCCAACCCGTCCGAGCTCTTCCTCGGCGAACGCAATGCCAAGTCGCCGGGAGCCGCGGTCTTTGCCGGCATGGAGGGCACGCGTCCGGTCCTCGTCGAGGTCCAGGCGCTTGTGGCGCCAACCTCGCTCGGCACGCCGCGCCGCGCGGTGGTCGGTTGGGACAGTTCCCGTCTCGCAATGATTCTAGCCGTGCTCGAAGCCCATTGCGGCGTGCGGCTGGGCCAACACGATGTCTATCTCAATGTCGCCGGCGGCTATCGCATCTCCGAACCGGCGGCCGACCTTGCGATCGCGTCCGCCCTCGTCTCGTCGCTTGCCGGCGCAGCCCTTCCCGCCGACCATGTTTATTTCGGCGAGATCAGCCTGTCGGGCGCCGTTCGTCCGGTGTCGCAGACTTCGCAACGGCTGAAGGAAGCGGAAAAGCTCGGCTTTGCCGGCGCACTTCTGCCGGCCAGTTCCGCCGAACTGCCTAAGGGCGGTGCCCGATGGACGGAGGTGGAGGATTTGCCGGATCTCGTTTCCCGCATCGCCGGATCGGCAAAGAAGCTGGGGAAAGGCCACGAAAATGGCAGCGAAGATGATTGATCTTCCGTTAATGGCTTGGCTGATGTAAGACACTGCGCCCAATACTGAATTGCCGGGCGGCCGAATGCTGGCGGAAGTGTCGGTTTAAGGCATCAGGTGTGGAACGGCAGGTTCTGGAGTAGAGTTTACATGCCCATCACGATTTTCGACGGTGTTGTCATCGGCGTCACCCTGTTTTCGGCGGTGCTCGCCATGGTTCGCGGTTTCTCCCGCGAGGTGCTGTCGATCGCCAGCTGGGCTGGTTCGGTTGCCGCCGCCTACTATCTTTACCCGCTGCTGGTTCCCTATGCGGAGAAATACACCTCCGATCACCGCATCGCGATCGCTGCGTCGGCAGGCATCATCTTCCTGCTGGCGTTGATCGTCATCTCCTTCATCACATCTCGCATCGCCGATTTCATCATCGACAGCCGCATCGGCGCGCTGGACCGCACGCTCGGCTTCCTGTTCGGTGCCGCCCGCGGCATTCTGCTGCTGGTCATCGGCGTCGCGTTCTGGAACTGGCTGGTGCCGGTGCAGTCGCAGCCGGCCTGGGTCACGCAGGCGAAGTCGAAGCCTTTCCTCGACACTCTGGTCGCGCGTCTGGAAGCCGTTCTTCCCGATGATGTGGAGCCGCAGATCCGCGCGCGCATCATGGGCAAGGAAGAGGCGCCTGCCAACCCTGCGGCCGATCCGGTACCGGGGCAGGAACTGCCGCCGGTCGGTGACGCACCTACAACAAATAATTGACGCAGTGTTGCGCTTGATGCAGCGCTAATCGTCACCATTTGTGGTAACATTCGAAATCAGATAAAGAGCGGGCTGGCTCCGGGGATGTTTCCCCGGCCGGCCTTTCCATTTTCCGAAAGGGCACGGGCTCACAATGGACCAGTCGGCTTCGCAGACATTCGACGTCAAACTCTCCAACGAATGGGAGGATGACACGCTTCACGAAGAGTGCGGCGTGTTCGGCATTCTCGGCCATTCGGATGCAGCGACACTGACGGCGCTCGGGCTTCACGCCCTGCAGCATCGCGGCCAGGAAGCGGCCGGCATCGTCTCCTTCGATGGCCTGCGATTCCATTCGGAGCGCCGCATGGGCCTGGTCGGCGACCACTATACCGACCCGGCAACGCTCGCGAAGCTGCCCGGCAATATCGCCATCGGCCATAATCGTTATTCGACGACCGGCGAAGTGGCTCTGCGTAACGTCCAGCCGCTGTTTGCCGAACTCGAAGTCGGCGGCATCGCGATCGCCCATAACGGCAATTTCACCAACGGCCTGACGATGCGCCGCCAGCTGATTGCAGGTGGCGCCATCTGTCAGTCGACGTCGGATACCGAAGTCGTCCTGCACCTCATCGCCCGCTCGCGTTATTCCTCCACCGCCGACCGCTTCATCGACGCGATCCGTCAGATGGAAGGTGGCTATTCGATGCTGGCGATCACCCGCACCAAGCTGATCGCCGCCCGCGATCCCACCGGCATCCGTCCGCTGGTCATGGGCGAGCTCGACGGCAAGCCCATCTTCGCGTCGGAAACCTGCGCACTCGACATCATCGGCGCCAAGTTCGTGCGCGATGTCGAAAACGGCGAAGTCATCATCTGCGAGATCCAGCCGGACGGCTCGATCTCCATCGACGCCCGCAAGGCCGGCAACGGCCAGCCGGAGCGCCTCTGCCTGTTCGAATATGTCTATTTCGCCCGTCCCGATTCTGTCGTCGGCGGCCGCTCGGTCTATGTCGCGCGCAAGAACATGGGCATCAACCTCGCCAAGGAAGCTCCGGTCGACGCCGACGTCGTCGTGCCGGTTCCGGACGGCGGCACGCCGGCAGCACTCGGTTACGCGCAGGAAAGCGGCATTCCGTTCGAATACGGCATCATCCGCAATCACTATGTCGGCCGTACCTTCATCGAGCCGACGCAGCAGATTCGCGCCTTCGGCGTCAAGCTGAAGCATTCCGCCAACCGGGCGATGATCGAAGGCAAGCGCGTCGTGCTGGTCGACGATTCGGTCGTGCGCGGCACCACGTCGCTGAAGATCGTGCAGATGATCCGCGATGCCGGCGCCAGGGAAGTGCACCTGCGCGTCGCGAGCCCGATGATCTATTATCCTGACTTCTACGGCATCGACACACCGGACCGGGAAAAGCTGCTGGCAAACCAGTACGACAGCCTGGAAGCCATGTGCAAATATATCGGCTGCGACACGCTGGAATTCCTGTCGATCAACGGCCTCTACCGCGCCGTCGGCGGCGAGGACCGTAACAACGCACGCCCGCAGTTCACCGACCACTATTTCACCGGCGACTACCCGACCCGTCTTCTCGACAAGGACGGCGAGGCTGTCGGCCGCAAGGTCTCGCTGCTCGCCAGCAACGGGTAAGCTCCTGCGACGGGATAACCCGTTCCCAACCGGTAGCAAAAGCTTTAGAAGGCTGCGGAAACGCGGCCTTCTTTTTTGGGCGGCCTTAAAAACGGGAACGGGAAGAGAGCATGACCATCGATCTCAAAGGCAGGATTGCGCTGGTAACCGGCGCCTCGCGCGGTATCGGCTATTTCACGGCACTTGAACTTGCCAAGGCCGGCGCGCATGTGATTGCGACCGCCCGTACGGTGGGCGGGCTGGAAGAGCTCGATGATGCCATCCAAGCTGCCGGCGGCTCCGCCACGCTGGTGCCCTTCGATCTGTCCGACATGGAAGCGATCGATCGTCTCGGCGCCTCGATCTTCGAGCGCTGGGGCAAGCTCGACATTCTCGTCGCCAATGCCGGCATTCTCGGCGTCATCGCGCCCGTCGCCCATGTGGAGGCCAAGATCTTCGAGCGGGTAATGACGACCAATGTCACTTCCATGTGGCGGCTGATCCGTTCGCTGGAACCGCTGCTCGTCAAGTCCGATGCCGGCCGCGCGCTTCTTCTCTCCTCCGGCGTCGCCACTAATCCGCGTGCCTTCTGGGGCGCCTATGCCATGTCCAAGGCCGCCGTCGAGACGATGGGCCGGATCTGGGCCGAAGAAATGGCCCATACCCCGCTCAAGATCAACATGGTTAACCCAGGCGCCACCCGCACTGCGATGCGCGCTCAGGCAATGCCGGGCGAAGATCCAGAAACCCTGCCGCATCCTTCCGAGATCGCCCAGAAAATCCTGCCGCTTGTCTGTCCCGACATGACCGAAAGCGGCCGCCTGTTCCTCGTGCGCGAAAACCGCTTCGTCGACTACCAGGTGCCAGCATAGCTCCTGTCCTCATCAGCGCTTTCGGCATGACTTTGGCCGCGGCTCCGCTAGTTTGACCATAATCTGTCACTGCGGAGCCAGCCCTTGTTGCTAGAACATCTGATTGCGCAATATGGCGTTCTCGCCGTATTCCTTGGCGCTGCCTTCGAAGGCGAAACTGCCGTTTTTCTCGGCGGAGTCTTTGCCCATCGGCATTTTCTGGCATGGTGGGAAGCAGCGGCGGCGGCAACCTTCGGCTCGTTTGCCGCCGACCAGGCATGGTTCTTCGCCGGCCGCTATGCGAACCGGTTCGCCTTCGTCCAGCGTTTTCTCAAGATGGATGCGGCCGCCAAGGTCAGCCGTCTGGCCGAAGCACATCCGAGCGGCTTCATCCTGTCGTTCCGCTTCATCTATGGCATGCGGACGGTGAGCCCAGTCCTGATCGGCCTGTCGGCTGTCCCTGCCCTGCGTTTCGTTCTGCTAAACTTCATCGCGGCCGTCATCTGGGGCGTTCTGATCACGTCGATCGGCTACCTATTCGGCCATGCGGTAGAGGCGCTGTTCGGGCGCTTGAGACTGCACATGCACCTGTTGATCATGCTGGTGCCGATCGCCGTTGCAGTCGTGCTCGCGGCCTTTGCGTCGCGCCGGTGGGTACATCACAGGCTGAACACCATTTCCGCGCCTCAGAGGCAGGAAAATCAACCGCAATGAGGGGTGCCGAAGAAAGCTCAGCCTTCAGCTAGCCGCACATGGGTGTCTACCACCCGTTCCAGCAGCAGGTCCTCGTCGCGAATGCCGAGTTGGTAGAAGCGAATGGCCATGGCCGCCAATCGCACGGCGGCAGGGTCATGCGGCGACCGGCCCGTCAATCCGCGGGCAATCTGGTAAATATGCGCCAGCTTCCTGAGCTCGTGCGGCTCAAGGGGAGTACCAACGAAAGTGGGTCTTGGGTTCATGCCAGCCTCGGACCGTTCATCAGTTTTCACTAATATGTCGAATCACTGAAAGCCCGCCAAGCGCTGCCGGGAAGATTGCTTAACCGAAGATTAAACCGCGGGTTTAACCCACAAGGAATTGCGCTCGTCCATCGACCATCCACCCTTGACCAAATCGGCGGCCCGCGCCATAAACCTTGCCATGAACACGGCGATTTCCATTTGTGGGAAAATTATCCGCTAGCGCTTGGCGCTGGTCCGGCCGTTTTCGTCTCTCGAAAAGCCTTGAAGACAAACGCTCCGGTCCGGTACCGGTCGATGCATGCCGTTTACAGGTTGGGAGAATTTTTCGATGAGCGTCACGCTCAAGCTATACAATACCTTGAACCGCGAGAAGACGGCCTTCCAGCCGATCGATGCCGACAACGTGCGTATGTATGTCTGCGGCCCGACGGTCTATGACTTCGCCCACATCGGCAATGCCCGCCCGGTCATCGTGTTCGACGTGCTGTTCCGGCTGCTGCGCCATGTCTATGGCGACGCCAAGGTGACCTATGCGCGCAACATCACCGACGTCGACGACAAGATCAACGCTCGCGCCCTTCGGGATTTCCCACACCTGCCGCTCAACGACGCGATCCATGCGGTGACGGAAAAGACGGCGAAGCAGTTTCATGAGGACGTGGCGGCTCTCGGCTGCCTCGAGCCGACCGTCGAGCCGCGCGCCACCGACAATATCGCCCAGATGATCGACATCATCGAGAAGCTGATCGCCCGCGGCCATGCCTATGTGGCGGAAGGCGAAGTGCTGTTCGACACCAAGTCGATGAGCGATTACGGCCAGCTTTCCAAGCGCCCGCTCGACGAGCAGCAGGCCGGCGCCCGCGTTGCCGTCGATGCCCACAAGAAGAACCCGGGCGACTTCGTGCTGTGGAAACTTTCCTCTCACAACGAGCCCGGCTGGGACAGCCCCTGGGGTCGCGGCCGACCGGGCTGGCATATCGAATGCTCGGCCATGAGCCAGCGCTATCTCGGCGAGGTCTTCGACATCCATGGCGGCGGACTGGATCTGATCTTCCCGCATCATGAAAACGAGATCGCCCAGTCGCGCTGCGCCCATGGCACGCAGGTCATGGCGAACATCTGGATGCATAACGGCTTCGTGCAGGTCGAAGGCCGCAAGATGTCGAAGTCGGAAGGCAATTTCACCACCATCAACCAGCTTCTTGCGACCGACACGTTCGGCGGCCGCCAGTGGCCGGGCGAGGTGCTGCGCCTTGCCATGCTGATGACCCATTATCGCGAGCCGATCGATTTTTCGATCAAGCGTCTGGAAGAGGCAGAGCGCCTTCTCGCCAAATGGCCGGCAGTCGATCTGTCCGAGATCCCCGCGGATACGACCCCCTGCCCCATCGTGATCGATGCGCTGGCCGATGACCTGAACACGGTCGCCGCCGTGCAGCGCATCCACGCATTGGCGCAAGAGGCTAATGTCGACAGAACGCTGGTGCCTATGTTCGCCGCCAGTGCCGCCCTTCTCGGCATTCTCCCGAAGAAGACCGAGATCGACGAGGCTCTGGCCAATGCGGTCGACGCCCTGGTGGCCATGCGGCTTGAAATGCTGAAGGCGAAGAATTTCGCAGAAGCCGACAAGATCCGCGACGAACTCTCGGCCAAGGGTATACAGCTGAAGGACGGCAAGGATGCCGCGAGCGGCGAGCGGGTGACGACCTGGGAGGTCAAGCGGTAACGCTTGCCGCTCCCGGGTGGCCGGCCCTATGGTGCAACGACAAGGCGATGGAGGAAGACATGGGTGCAGAGCGTCACGTAAAATTCTTCCGCAACGGCAGTTCCCAGGCGGTCGTCATCCCGGCCGAATTCGAGATGGCCGGCGAAGAAGCCGTCATGCGCAAGGAAGGTGATCGGCTCGTCATCGAGCCGGTCGAGAAGAAAAGTGATCTTCGCGAGTGGCTGGCGAGCATCGAGCCCTGGGATGAGGATTTCCCGGATGTTGACGAAGATCAGCCACCGATGAAAGAGACCGACATCTTCAAGGATGCCGACCGGTGACACAGGGCTGGCGCTACATGCTCGATACGAACATTGCGTCGGAAATGATCCGTCATCCGAATGGCGTTGTAGCCGAGCGTCTTCTCGATATCGAATCTGAGTGCTGCATCAGCGCGCTCGTCGCATCGGAGCTTCGCTACGGCGCGGAAAAGAGAGGGTCGGTGCGGCTTTCCGGACTTGTAGCCGCCCTCCTCCACAGGCTTTCGGTCGTGCCCTATGAGGATAGTTCTGCGGTTCATTATGCGGATATTCGCACCGATCTCACGGCCAAGGGAACACCGATTGGCCCCGTCGACCTCTTCATAGCGGCCCATGCACGTTCCCTCGATCTCACGCTCGTTACCAACAACGTTCGCGAATTCTCCCGCGTCGACGGTCTGAAGGTCGAGAACTGGCTGCACGAGGAACCTGCTCCATGACCACTCTCCACACCGGCGGGTGCCAGTGCGGTGCCGTGCGTTACCGGGCGGAAGGCGCGTTCGGTTTCCCGCATGTCTGCCATTGCCGCATGTGCCAGAAGGCGGCGGGGAGCTATTTCATGCCGTTCGGCGGCGTCATGCGTGAGAATTTTACGCTTACCCGCGGCGAGCCGGCGTGGTTCCAGTCTTCGGAGACGGTGCGGCGCGGGTTCTGCGCCGAGTGCGGCACCCCCCTGTTTTATGATGGCGGGGCGGATCACATTAGCATCACGCTCGGCTCGCTTGACGAGCCTGCAAGCGTGAAACCCGAGATGCGGACGAACCTCGCGCGCAAGATGCCCTGGTTCGGCGAGCTGGACGCTCTCCATCATGACGGCAGCTTCGACATGAAACCTGAAGACGAGGCAGCGATCGCGCAGAGCAGCCGCCAACACCCCGATCACGATACCGAAATCTGGCCGCTGGCTCAGGCCGCATCTCAGCCGAAGGAGCGGACGTGACCCACCACCTTCATACCGGCGGTTGCCAGTGCGGCGCGATCCGCTTCCGCATCGAGGGCAAGCCCGGCCAGTCGTCGATCTGCCACTGTCGCATGTGCCAGAAGGCCTTCGGCGCCTATTACGCGCCACTCGTCTCGACCCGTGGCGCCGCCTTCACCTGGACGCGCGGTGAACCGAAATACTTCCATTCGTCCAATCACGTGCGCCGCGGCTTCTGCGACAATTGCGGCACGCCGCTGACCTACGAGGCGGCGGACGGGCTGGCGATTTCGGCGGGTGCGCTGGACGATCCGTCGAGCCTGCCACCCTCGATGCAATACGGCGTCGAGGCCAAGGTGCCGTTCGTCGATCATCTCGGCGCACTGCCTTCGCATCACACGATGGACGATATCGCGGAAGCCCCTTTCCTCGCCGATATCGTCTCGAACCAGCATCCCGACCACGACACCGAGACGTGGCAACCTGTTGCCGCCGGCGGCGGCGGCGCCCCTGTTTCAGCCAGCAAGGAGGACAATGCATGACGGAAATGACGAGACCGGCACACGAGAGAACCGGCGGCTGCCAGTGCGGCGCCGTGCGCTTCAGGATCCGCGGTGAACTCGGCCGCGCCTCGATCTGCCATTGCCGCATGTGCCAGAAGGCCTTCGGCGGCTTTTTCGGCCCGCTCGTCACGGCTCCTCGCGACGGCGTTGAGTGGACCCGCGGCGAACCGAGATATTTCCAGTCTTCCGTCAATATCGATCGCGGGTTCTGCGAGAACTGCGGCACACCTCTGACCTATCGCACGCCGAGCACGCTCGACATCGCCATCGGTGCCTTCGACGAGCGCGACGATCTCGCACCGAAGGTTCAGGTGAACCACCATTTCCGGCTTCCCTGGATCGAAACGATCTTCGATGCGCCCGTGCATGGTGATCCGGACTACTATTCCAAGCAGGAACAGATCATCTCCTTCCAGCATCCAGACCACGACACCGAAAACTGGCCCGAGAAAGGCTTGCATCTGTGATGACAACCGAAGTTCTGCGTACGCTCTATCCCGCAACCACGGCCTATGACGCAGGCGCGCTCGATGTCGGCGACGGCCATGTGATCAATTGGGAACGCCACGGCACGAAGGGCGCCAAGCCTGTCGTGTTCCTGCATGGCGGCCCGGGCGGCGGTATCACGCCGATCCAGTCGCGCCTGTTCGATCCCCTGCTCTACGACATTCTACTGTTCGACCAGCGCGGCTGCGGAAAATCGACGCCCTATGCCAGCCTCGACAACAACACAACCTGGGATCTTGTTGCCGATATCGAGCGGCTGCGCGAAATGGTCGGTGTCGAGAAATGGCAGGTCTTCGGCGGATCCTGGGGCTCGACGCTGGCGCTTGCCTATGCCGAGACCCATCCCGAGCGCGTGACGGAGCTTCTGCTACGCGGCGTCTATACCTTCACCAAGGCCGAACTCAGCTGGTACTATCAGTTCGGCGTCTCGGAAATGTTCCCGGATGCGTGGGAGGCCTTCGTTGCGCCCATTCCCGAAGACGAACGCCACGAGATGATGCTCGCCTATCACCGCCGGCTTACGGTCGCCGACAAGGTCGAGCAGATCCGCTGCGCCAAGGCGTGGAGCACCTGGGAAGGCTCGACCATCACCCTCCTGCCCGATCCGGCAATGACGGCCGGCTTCGGCGAGGACCATTATGCACTCGCCTTCGCTCGCATCGAGAACCACTATTTCGTCAATGCCGGCTGGCTGGATGAAGGCCAGCTGTTGCGCGATGCGACGAAGCTGAAAGGCATTCCCGGCGTCATCGTCCACGGCCGCTACGACATGCCCTGCCCGCTGAAATATGCCTGGCAGCTCTCGAAGGTGTGGACCGACGCCGATTTCCACATCGTCGAGGGCGCGGGTCACGCGGTTTCGGAGCCTGGGATTACTGATCAGTTGATCCGCGCGACGGATCGGTTTGCGGGGAAGAGTTAACCCAACCCGGCGGAACGGTGAGGAGGAGAGATGAGTGAGCACTTGAGCGGCGGCTGCCAATGCGGCGCCGTCCGCTATTCCGTCCAGGGAGAGATTGCCGAGCGTGCCATCTGTCACTGCCGCATGTGCCAGAAGGCCGTCGGCTCGATCGTCTGGCCGTTCCTCACCGCCAGGGTGGAGGACGTCATGTGGACGCGTGGCCGGCCCGCTCTCTATCGGAGTTCGGCGGCCGGCGAGCGTGGCTTTTGCGGCACCTGCGGCACACCGCTCAGCTTCCAGCCCGTCGGCGGTAGCGAAATAGACCTGTCGATCGGCAGCCTCGACGATCCGTCCGCCATCAAGCCCGACCACCAGTATTTCACCGGCACCCGCATGCCCTGGTTCCACGAACTCGCCAGCCTGCCGGAAAAGGCAAGTTCCGCGTCGCCCGACGATATCGAACGGCGGCGCCCCTTTCAGCATCCCGACCACGACACGACAGAATGGCCAAGACCATGACCCGCGCCCCGATCACCAGAGACCGCATCCACCTCTTCGACACTACTCTTCGCGACGGGCAGCAGACGCCCGGCGTCGACTTTTCCGTCGAGGACAAGATCGCGATTTCGGCGATGCTCGACGAATTCGGCTTCGACTATATCGAGGGTGGATATCCCGGCGCCAACCCGACCGACACCGCCTTCTTCAGCCAGAAACGGACCAGACGGGCAAAATTCGTCGCCTTCGGCATGACCAAGCGGGCCGGCATTTCCGCCTCCAACGATCCGGGGCTCGCCACGCTTCTACAGGCAAAGAGCGATGCCGTCTGTTTCGTCGCCAAGAGCTGGGATTACCATGTCGCCGTCGCGCTTGGCTGCACAAACGAGGAAAACCTCGAATCCATCCGCGACAGCGTCGAAGCCGCCAAGGCTGCGGGCAAGGAGCCGCTCGTCGACTGCGAACATTTCTTCGACGGATACAAGGCCAATCCGGACTACGCGCTTGCCTGCGCCCGCACGGCTTACGAAGCGGGCGCCCGCTGGGTGGTTCTCTGCGACACCAATGGCGGCACGCAGCCGAACGAGATCCGCGAGATCGTCGCCTCTGTCATCGCATCCGGCATTCTGGGCACAGCGCTCGGCATCCACGCCCATGACGATACCGGCCAGGCCGTCGCCAATTCGCTGGCGGCGATCGAAGCCGGCTGTCGGCAGGTACAGGGCACGCTGAACGGCATCGGCGAGCGCTGCGGCAATGCCAACCTGATCACGCTGATCGCCACGCTCTGTCTCAAGGAGGCCTATGCCTCCCGCTTCGAGACCGCCATCGATCCGGATCGGCTTACCGGGCTGACGCGCCTGTCCCATTCCTTCGACGAACTGCTCAACCGCTCGCCCAACCATCAAACGCCCTATGTCGGCGCATCCGCCTTCGCCACCAAGGCCGGCATCCATGCCTCGGCGCTCTTGAAAGACCCGCGCACCTACGAGCATGTGACGCCGGAGAGTGTGGGCAATTTCCGCAAGGTCATGGTCTCGGATCAGGGTGGCAAGTCCAACTTCATCAATGCCCTGAAGCGGCGCGGCATCGAGGTCGCCAAGGACGATCCGAAGCTCGACAAGCTGATCTCGATCGTCAAGGAACGCGAGGCATCGGGTTATGCCTATGAAGGCGCCGATGCCAGCTTCGAACTGCTCGCCCGCCGCACGCTCGGCGTCATCCCGGATTTCTTCGACGTCGACGGTTTTCGGGTCATGGTGGAGCGCCGCTTCGACAGCTTCGGCCGGGTGAAGACCGTATCGGAAGCCGTCGTCCGCATCGTCATCGACGGCGAGCAGCATATGTCGGTGGCCGAAGGCGACGGACCGGTCAACGCGCTCGACCTGGCGCTGCGAAAGGATTTCGGCAAATACCAGAACGAGATCGACGATCTCGTGCTCGCAGACTTCAAGGTGCGCATCCTCAACGGCGGCACCGAGGCGATCACCCGCGTCCTGATCGAATCCACCGATTCGAGCGGTGTTCGCTGGTGGACCGTCGGCGTGTCGGAGAACATCATCGACGCCTCGTTCCAGGCGCTGATGGATTCGGTCATCTACAAGCTGATGAAGAACCGGCAACTGGCAGGAAAGATCGCGGCGGAGTGAGCCCCACCGCGATCCAGTCATTGCGAGATAGGGTTCACTTCGTGGCGATCGAACGGTCAAGGAAATCCTGGATCAACGGCGCCATCTCGTCCAGCTTGTCCTCCAGGGCGAAATGGCCGGTGTCTAGGATGTGCAGTTCGGCTTCCGGAAGATCCTTCAGATAGGGGTGAGCACCCTCCTCCGGAAATATCTTGTCGTTTTTGCCCCAGACGATCAGGGTCGGGGGCTTGCGCTCGCGGAAGAAGGCCTGGAACTGCGGGTAGAGCGGCACATTGGTGCGATAGTCGTAGAACAGGTCGAGCTGGATGTCGTTATTGCCGGGCCGGTCGAGCAGCGCCTGGTCCTGCGTCCAGTTGTCGGGGCTGATGCGGGTGAGGTCCTTGACGCCGTCGGTATATTGGAACTTGGTGATATCCAGCGTAAAGAGCTTCAGGAGCGCCTTGCGATCCTCGTCCGAACCGCTCTTCCAGTAGGTCTTGATCGGATCCCAGAATTCCCTCAGGCCCTCGTCATAGGCGTTGCCGTTCTGCACGATCATCGCCGTGACGCGGTCGGGATGCTTGAGCGCCAGCCGGAAGCCGACCGGTGCGCCGTAGTCCATCACATACATGGCGTAGCGGCTCACGCCGAGCTTGGTGACGAGCGCATCGACCATGTCGGTATAGTGGCCGAACGAATACTGGAACGCCTTGTGGTCGGGCGCGTCGCTGTAGCCGAAGCCCGGATAGTCAGGTGCAATCACATGGTAACGGTAGGCGAGCAGCGGAATGAGATTGCGGAACATGTGCGACGACGTCGGAAAACCATGCAGCAGCAGGACGACCGGGCCGTCCTTGGGGCCGGCTTCGCGGTAGAACATGTCCACGCCATCAATGTCGGCGGTGTGGTAATGCACCGTCACGGGCGCCGGGGGCGCCTCTTCGACCACGTCGGCAGCCGCCGCGGTTCCAGCAAAAGGCATGACGCCGGCAAGCAGAAGGGCCAGCACAAGAATTGGTCGTTTCATCCCGTTTCTCCTTATCGATTGGCTATAAAAATTGACATTTGGGCTTTGACGATAACCGTTGGTTCGCCCGCGTGAATGCGCAAAAGGCGAAAGGAAGAATTGCGCATTGCGGAATAAACCTGATCATAAATCACATGTTTACTGGCGCCATGCACTCCTCTGCGGCATGGCCACGCACCTCCTTCCGGGCATCAGTTGATCAACGGATTCTGACGCAGTCTCTCGACTGCGAGGTCGACGAAGGCGCGCACCTTGGCGGGTGCATGGCGGCCTTCCGTATGAACGACATGGACTGGCAGCGGCTCTTCCTCGTGATCCGCCAGCACGACTTTGAGGCGCCCAATGCTGATGGCCGGCGCCACCTGATAGGAGAGAAGCCGGGTCAGCCCCCATCCGCCCTCCGCCGCCGCCATTGCGCTTTCATTCGTGTTGCAGAACAGCAGCGGATGGACGTTGACGCTGGTCTTGTCCTTCCGCCCAAAGCGCCATTCCAGCGATGTCCATGCGGCCGTGGAGGCGATGATGCGGTGCTGGGCAAGTTCGGCCGGAACGCTGGGGGTCCCGTGCTTTTCCATATAGGCCGGTGCGCCGCAGATAATCCGGCGGATCGAGCCGACCTTGATGGCACTCTGGCCGGAATCCTGCAGATGACCGATCCGGACCGCCACGTCGACACCTTCCTCGATCATGTTGACGATCCGGTCGACGAACAGGCTGCGTCCGGTCACCGAAGGGTAGCGATCGAGATATTCGAGCATGATCGGCAGGACATGCTCCTGACCGAACATGGCCGAGCCGGTCACGGTCAACGTTCCACCGGGATTGGCGTAGACGCCTGCTGCCGAAGCCTCCGCTTCGGCAATGTCGGAGAGGATGCGGCGGCAGTCCTCGTAGTAGCGGCAGCCGGCCTCCGTCAGCTTGACGGTGCGTGTCGTGCGCGACAGAAGCCTGGTGCCGATCAGCGCCTCCATCGCCGAGACCGCCCGTGTCACTGCCGGCGGGCTCATGTGAAGCTGCCGCCCAGCATCGGCGAAACTGCCCGTCTCGGCCACCTTGACGAAGGTCTTCATCGCATGCCAGCGATCCATGTCTATTTCCCCGTTCACTGAGGCCGCAAACTGTCGCCAGCTTGCGGCTCTTCCCCTTGCACGTGTAATCCACCACAATCGCGCGGCTACAGCCGCCACACGGAAAGACGATGGACCGCTTCGAAGCCATGTCGATGCTGATCGAAGTTGCCGACAAGGGCAGCTTCTCCGCTGCTGCGCGGTTCCTCGACGTTCCGGTCACGACGCTCACACGCAAGATCTCCGATCTCGAGACGACGCTCGGCACCAAGCTCCTGCAGCGAAGCACCCGCCGCATCGACCTGACGGATGCAGGCGTCACCTACCTTTCCGCAGTCCGGCGGATCATCGAGCAGGTGGACGAAGCCGAGCGCGAGGTCGCGGGAGAGTTCACCGCCCCCAAGGGCCGGCTGGTAATCACCGCCCCAGTCCAGTTCGGCCAGCTTCATGTCCTGCCCGTCGTCACCGATTTCCTGGCTCTCTTCCCTGAAATTAACGTCAGCCTCCTCCTCCTCGATCGCAACGTCCAGCTCGTCGAAGACCATGTCGACATGGCCGTACGCATCGGCCGCCTGCCCGACAGTTCGATGATTTCCACCACGATCGGCGCCATGCGGATGGTCACATGCGCCAGCCCCGGACTGCTGGAAACCCACAGAATGCCCGCTTCGCCCGCGGATCTCTTGCAGCTTCCTTCTGTCACGGTCGACGGGCCGCTGGCGCAGGCGAGCTGGCAATTCCGCGATCCGCGGCGCAGAGCGAAGCTTGCCGTGCCCGTCACTCCCCGGCTGACGGTCACCACCGTCGAGGCGGCGATACGTGCCGCCATTCGCGGTGCCGGCGTCATCCGGCTGTTTCACTATCAGGTGGCCCAGGCGGTGAAGGCCGGAGAACTGAAGATCATCCTCGAACCCTACGAGCAGGAACCGGTACCGGTGAGCCTACTCCATGCCTCAAGGGGCCAGATGCCGCTCAAGATGCGCAGCTTCCTCGATTTCGCCGTCCCGCGGCTGCGCGCCGTGGCCGCGGAACTGCGGACGGAGAAAAAGTAGCTCATTCGGCATCGGTTGCGGCTGGCTCAAGCCGGGCTTTCAATTCGGCGTTTTCCCTTTCCAGTTCGGCAAGCCGTTCCTGCATGGGCCGAACTGCGGCCGCAACTTCCTTCTCGGTAAAGCGCGGCGTGATGTGCTGCGGGCAGTTCCAGTCGAAGGCCTCGAGCTTCAGTCGGAAGATGCGCTCGGCCCTACCCCGATAATCCGGATCGCTGACCAATGCCGTCAGCGACGGATCCTCGTCGAGCGCCACCTTCTCGACATGGGCATAGATCTTCAACCGGGCACGCCGCGCATAATCCATGAGAAACAGGCAGGCGCGATCATTGGCGGCCAGATTGCCTGTACTGATATACTGGCGATTGCCGCGATAGTCGGCAAATGCAAGCGTCCTGTCGTCCACCATCTTGAGAAAGCCCACCGGCCCGCCGCGATGCTGCATATAGGGCCACCCGGTCTCGGATACCGTCGCCATGTAGAAACTGTCTCGCTCGGCGATGAAGGCCGCCTCGCTTTCGGTGAAACGGTCCATCTCGCGATGGCCACCAAAGTCTTCCCAGAACTGGTCGGCACCCATCTCGGCCTGCGCAGCCCTGACGCCCGGCGTTGAGGCAATATCCAGAAATCCGTAGGTCATGGTGATCCGTCTCCCTCAGCTCAGCCAGTCTCGGTCGTTTCGCGACCTTGCCTGGCTCGACGGGCAGAATATGCTTTCTTTCGCCTGACTTTATAATCAGACGAGTGCGGCGACCATTTCACCATTTTTCGGGTAGGTGATTGATTACCTCGAGTGCCTTCCGTTGCGAAGCAGCTCCGCAAGACGCTTTACCCTTGGCATTTCAGCAAGCCCTTCCATATCCCCTGCAGGATTGGATTGCCGGATCGCCGTATGTGACTGAACAGCCTCTGCAACATCCCTCGTCCCCGATGACCGGAGCCTCTGCCGCCCGGCCTGCACGCGATGAAGAGATCAGCCAGAGCTATTTCGACGCGCCCGTCTGCCGCAATTGCGGTGCCTCCCTTCACGCCAAATATTGCGAGGCCTGCGGCCAGAAGAAGGTCGACCGGTTGGGCACGTCCCATCTGCGCGATGAAGCGTGGGAAAAGATCCGCGTATTCGAGGCAGACATGGTCAAGTCCGCGCTCAAGGTCGTGCTGAAACCCGGCACGGTGGCGCGGGAATATGTCTATGGCCAGCGCAAGAGCCACACCCATCCGCTGAAGCTGCTGCTGACCGCGATCGTAGTTCTGCTCGTCGTTATCGCCCAGACGGATTATCTCGGCACCGAGGACGAGACGCTGAGCAAGGCGATCGAGCTGGTGAAGACCTATTCGAAATGGTCGTTCTCGCTCGGTCTCGTCGCCGTACTCATCGCCTCCAACCTCGTGTTCCGGTTCCGCAAGCCATTCAACTTCTCCGAACATCTGGTGCTCGCGACCTACACCCATTTCGTCATTCTCGTCGCCAGCATCCTCAACATGGCGCCGCTGCTCTTCGGCGCGACGGCGGCCGAGGTCGCCGCGCATCGGGGCTATTCCGGCCTCTACATGGGCTGGGTCGAGGCGGGCATCGTGTTTGTCGCCTTCGGCCAGTTTTTCGCCATCGCTTGGCGGCAACAATGGTGGTGGCCGCTGATCGGCGCTGCCGTCTTCTACCTGGCCAAGCAGGGCCTGTTCTATCTCTACGCCCGCGCCGTCATCCGCATCGTCATGGCGCAACTGTCCTGAGGAGGGCAGAACACCAAAGGGAGGTCGCATGAAAATCCTGTCTCTTACCGCTGGCGTCGCCGCGGCAGCATTGTTCGCGGTCCAGGCGCAGGCAGCAGGCTCGGGCAGTTCTTCCGGCTCCCTCTGGCCGACGGCGAAAGACAGAGAGATCTGCGATCCGATCTTTTCCCGGCTTCAGCAGTCAGAGCGTGGCCCGCTGATGATGGCGCAGACGGATCTGCCGAAATCCGAGGCCGAGGGAGAGGTCAGCCAGGACAAGGCGAAACCGAGCGAGGAGGAACTGACCAGGGAACTTTCCGCCATGCTGCAGGCCTGCTCCTATGACGGCAAGGCGCTGAAGGTGGACGCCAGGGCGATGACCGGCTCGACAGAGGCGGAAGGCACCGCAGCCGTCGGCAAGATCATGCGCTTTACCGGCCTGCCGCAGAATTTCACTATCATGGAAAGCGACGTGCCGAATGCCGCGGCCATCATCGTCATGGGCGAAGACGGCATTCCGAAGCGGGTGATCGCCTATAACCGCCAGTTCATGAGCGATGTCGCTAAGGCGACCGGTACGAGCGACTGGCCGGGCACCTCGATCCTCGCCCACGAGATAGGCCATCACCTGTCCGGTCACACGCTGATGCCGGGCGGCAGCCAGCCGCCGATCGAGCTGGAGGCCGACAAGTTTTCCGGCTTCGTCCTGTTCAAGATGGGCGCCACCCTGCCCGATGCCGAAAAGGCGATCGCAACCCTCATCCCCGAGGCGGACGGTCCGACCCATCCCGGACGACAAAAGCGCCTGAAGGCGGTCGAGGCCGGTTGGCTGCAGTCCTGCGAGCAGCAGCAGGCCGAGTGCGGCGACGATACCGTGGTGGCCGCCGCCGAACCGCGGGCGGCAAGCGTACCGCAACAGGTCGAGCCGCAATCGACGGCACCGGCCTCATCCAATAAGCCCTCCAGCGCGTCTCAAGCCGCCGCACCGGAGACTGCTGCCGCACAGATGCCGAAAATTCCGGGCCCTCTCGATATTGAGATACCGACCGCCACGGGCGGCCGGGCAAGCGAGCCCGCCGTTATCGACCAGATCCCGAAACTCGCCGCCGATGCGGTACCGTCGAAATTCGACCGCTTCGTTTATGACGATGTCGGTGTGTTCGATCCGTCCGTCAGGGAAAAGCTGCAGACGATCGCCTTCCAGTTCGCCGCCGCCGCGAATGTCGAGGTCGTCACCGTCGTCACCAAGGACCTGCAGGGCAGTGATCCGGACCAGTATGCGCTCGACTTCATGCACCAGATGCGCGTCGGCAAGATGGATGTCGGCAATGGCGCGGTTCTGGTCGTCGCTCCAAATGACAAGAAGGTGGGCGCGGCGCTCGGCCCGGGCCTGCGTGTTCTGTTCGAGAACGACGACTCACCGAAGCGCCGCCTCAACGATTATCTCAAGATCGTCGATGGCGGCGGCGAGCCGCAGCGCGTCAGCTCGACGATCTCGGCTGCCGCCTACCGGATCATGAACCAGGCGAAGACCCAGCAATGGCAAATCCGCTATCCGACCTTTGCGTCCTATGACGCGGCAGACCGGAAGATCATGGAGGAGCGCAGCAAGGCGACGACGCCTTACGATCCGAGCAAGGATCCGGTCGCCAACGCGCTGCTGCGGCTGGAGGCCACCATCGTCAGCAAGAGCCCGGACATGAACGATCGCAGCCTGCTGGTCAACGAACCTCGGTCCCGCTACGTCGGCCCGGCCATGCAGGTACGCACGTCCGACGGGCGCGATCTCGTTCTTTATGTCAACAGCGCGGTGCCGCAGCTGATGCCGATGCCGCTGGAAGAAGGAAAACGTTATTCCTTCATCGCCCGCGACACGATCCTCAGATCCGGCGCGCCTCAGCTCGACCTGATCAGCTACGATCTTCTGGACTAGGGGAGCCTACACCTCGTCGAACGACAGTCCCCAGTCCTCTTCCCCGTACCATTCATCGCCCGTCGGCGGCGTCTGCCAGCGGAAGCTTCGGACCCTGCGCAGGCCGCGGCCGCGGAAGGCTGTCTCCAGGGCGGCATGGCGGCCGGGCGGAGTGGCCTCCTTACCCTCGCCCCAGATGAAGCCGACGGGCTGCAGGAAGCGGGCGCCGAAGCCGCGCGCTCGGCGGTCGATCATCAGGAAAGCGGCATAGCGGGAAAAGCCGCCGCGGCGACCGTCGACGACGGCGGGCGTGCCGAGCGGAAACAGCAGGCGGCCGGAGACGGCGAGATTGTCGACCCAGCGGGCGGGCGGATGGTCGAGGGCGAAGTTGGCGTAGATGACATCGGCATCCTCCTTCGGCCAATCGCCCGCGTCGCCTTGGATGACCTCGACATTGGGATAGCCCGCGAGATTTGCCTTCGCCGTCTTGGCAAGTCCGACGTCATATTCGATGGCGATCACCCGTCCGGACGGGCCGACAAGCTCGGCCATGATCGCCGTGTAATAGCCGGTACCGGCGCCGAGATGCACCGCGATCTCGCCCTCGCGAATACCGAGCGCATGAAAAGACGCCGCATGCAGCGACGGCATGCCGTTATTGATGCCGCGGGCTGCATCAAGGCCGACCAGGACATCCTGATAGAGAACGACGGGATCGGTCGACGACACCGCCTGATAGCGTGTGCCGTCGCTGAAGGACCAGGGCGGCGGGCCGACGAAATCCTCCCGCGGCACCCGGGCGAAGGCGGCCATCAGGCGCGCATTCTCCTCCGCGCCGATCTTGGCCAGAAGCTGCAGGGCATAGACCTGGCGATGCGCAGGCTGGTCGTCGATATCCATGGCAGCCCCCGAGAAGATGTTCCCGGCATGATGGCAGGATAGATGAGCCCATTCAATGTAAGGTTCACGTAAATGAATTGGTGGCCGGGCGGCTAATCCTGTATTGCGGCAGCAAAATCACAACAGACTGCCGGAAGCACTTCAGGACCCTTGCCATGGCCACCGACACCGCTCAGCCCGTCGCACCCACCCCGGCCGCCCAGAACGAGGACACGCCGCGCGGGTTCGCCTTCGGCCTCACCGCCTATTTTCTCTGGGGTTTCCTGCCCTTCTACCTGAAGGCCGTGGCGCATCTGCCGGCAATGGAAGTGCTTGCCCATCGCGCCATCTGGTCGGTCCCGGTCGCCGGCATCGTGCTGATCCTTCTGCGCCGGACGCAGGATATCGGTGCGGCGCTTCGCAATCCGCGCATGCTCGGCATGGCCTGCGTGACCGCCGCCTTCATCACCGCAAACTGGGGCATCTATGTCTGGGCGGTCGCCTCCGGCCACGCGCTCGATGCGGCACTCGGCTATTTCATCAATCCGCTGTTCAGCATCTTCCTTGCTGCCGTCATCCTGAAGGAGAAGCTGGCGCCGCTGCAGATTGCAGCGATCGGACTGGCATTCGTCGGCGTGGTGGTGCTCACCTCGGGTGCCGGCGGCCTGCCATGGGTCTCGCTGGCGCTCACCTTCACCTGGGGCTGCTACGCGCTGTTCCGCAAGACGCTGCCGATCGGGCCGAACCAGGGCTTCTTCCTCGAAGTGCTGCTGATCAGCATTCCGATGCTGCCCTATGTCATCTATCTGCAGGTGAGCGGGCAAAGCCACTTCTTCGTCGGCAACAGCTTCGATACCGCGATGCTGGCGCTTGCCGGCATCGTCACCGCCGGACCGCTGATGATCTATGCCAACGGTGCCAAGCTGCTGAAGCTCTCCACCATCGGCATCATGCAGTACATCGCGCCGACGATGATCTTCCTGATCGCGGTCTTCGCCTTCCACGAACCGCTGAGCATGATCAAGCTCGGCAGTTTCGTGCTGATCTGGGCGGCACTCGCGCTCTATACCGTCGCGATGCTAAGGCAGCTGCGCGGAAAATAAGGAGAATCACCTTGCAGATGAGCGACATCCCCTTCGGCACCACCGACTGGTCGGAGGTAGAGCCGACGGAGCACAAGGGCGAGACCGGCCACTCCACCTGGCGGACCCGCCATTTCGGCGGCATCCGCGTGCGTGTCGTCGACCATTCCCCGGGCTATCTCGCCGACCACTGGTGCGAGAAGGGGCATATCCTCTTCTGCCTCGAAGGCGAGCTGCATACCGAGCTTGCCGACGGCCGCGTCTTCACCCTGAAGCCCGGCATGAGCTATCAGGTGGCCGACAAGGCCGAGCCGCACCGATCCTCTACCGAGATTGGCGCGAAGCTCTTCATTGTCGACTGACCCAAGCTTCTCACAGCTTTGAAATAACGGCCTCTTCGCCATCGGAAGAGGCTTTCGCCTCGTCGCGTTCGAGGATTGCCGGGACGATCTCGTTGACCTCGGAGATGACGAGCGGCTGGACCAGATGGGCGCGGTGGATGAAGCCCTGTTCGCGCATATGGGTGACCAGCGACAGCATCGGATCCCAGAAGCCGTCGATATTAGCGAAGACCATCGGCTTCTCGTGGCGACCGAGCTGGCCCCAGGTCATGATCTCGACAATCTCCTCCAGCGTGCCAATGCCGCCGGGAAGCGTCACGAAGGCATCCGAACGCTCGAACATCTTGTGCTTGCGCTCGTGCATGTCCTTTGTGACAATCAGTTCGTTGAGCTGGCCGAGCGAATGGCGCGTCGCTTCCATGTCGACGAGGAATTCCGGAATGATGCCCGTCACCTCACCGCCATTCGACAGTACGCCAGCGGCAACAGCGCCCATGATGCCCTTGGTGCCGCCGCCATAGATGAGCCGGATGCCATGCGCCGCGATGGATTTTCCGAGAGAGCGGCCGGCGGAGATATAGGCCGGGTCTCGTCCGGGCTGGGAGCCGCAGTACACGCAGATGGATCGTATTGGCACAGTTTTCTCCATTGGGCATTTCGATATGCGCGACGCAGGCGCCGCCAAAAGCAAAATTGACGGGAAAAGCCCGCAAGAGCAAGGCTTTATGGTGTGAAAAGCTTGTTAAGACTTGAGGAACACGCTAATCGGGAAAGTAGCGGAAGATCCGCGTCAAGAGGCATTCGATGATGAAGAACCGTGCCGGCTGGCTCGCCCTGATTGTACTTGCCATTGCGTCCCTGCTGATGATTTTCGTCGTCATGCCCAGGATCAATCACGACGGCAAGCCTATCAGTGAAGCGATCAACGCTGCGGGGGATGCCGTTAAGGAAGCAGTAACCGAAGGCCAAGCTCCGCCCGCACCCGAAAAACCGTCGGAGACTGCCAATGCCGAGCCGCAGGCCAATGCTCCGGCAACCACTTCGCCGGCCCCAGCCAACCCATCGGCATCCCAGGCCCCGGCCGTATCGGGCAATGCCGCCCCGGCCAGCGGTGCTTCCACTCCCGCGGGTACAGCTGCCGCCGACATCCCGACCTTCGACGTGCTGCGCGTCGAACCCGACGGCTCGGCGGTCATCGCCGGCCATGCGACACCCAACTCGACGCTCGAAATCACCAATGGCGCTTCCGTTGTCGCCAAGGTCGATGTCGGCCCGAGCGGCGACTTCGCCGCCGTTCTCGACAATCCCTTGCCGCCCGGCGACCACCAACTCGTTCTCAAGGCCACGGCCAAGGACGGCAAGGTAACGACGTCGGAGGAAACCGCAACCGTTTCCGTTCCGGCCGACAAGAGCGGCAAGTTGCTCGCCATGGTCACCAAGCCCGGCAAGGCAAGCCGGTTGATCGCGGTTCCCGAAGTGCCCGGCCAGGCAGCCTCCACCGAACCACCGACCACGGCACCGGCTGCCGGCGCACAGGCTGGCGTAGAGACCGCCGCCCCGGCGGCAAATGCCGCGACACCGGCTCCGGCCGCGACAGCCGACGCATCGCAGCAGGACGTGGCGTCCGCACCGGCAACGGCCGCCCCCGCAGCAGTCGCCCCTGCCCGCCCGACGGTCGCCAGCGAATTGCAGATTTCGGCTGTCGAAATCGAACGCTCCAAGATCTTCATCGCCGGCGTCGCCAAGTCCGGCATCCGGGTTCGCGGATCGGCCGACGGCTCGGTCGTCGGCCAGACGCAGGCCGGACAGGACGGCCATTTTGTCATCGAAGGCAGCGCGAACCTCACGGTCGGCGACCATCGCATCGCCGTCGAAGCGCTCGGCGCGGGTGGACAGGTTCTGGTCCGCGTCGAAGTTCCGTTCAACCGCCCGGCCGGCGAGCAGGTCGCGGCCGTCGCCTCGCCGTCGCCGGCAAGCCCGGCCACTGCTGCAGATGGCGGCGCCTTCGACAACCTGCGCAATGAACTGGCCAAGGCGTTTTCGCTGCTCAGAGGCCTCTATGCCGACGGCAAGGTGCCGAACCTGGAATCGATGGCTGCGGCCCGCTCGGCGACGGGCATCGCGTTGCAGTCCCTGTCCGAATACCGCCTTCCGGCGGGCGCCGCAGTGAGCGCAACCGATGTGGTCGGCGCCGCTGCCCGCAGCGCCGGCGCCGCGCGCCAGGCGCTCGATGCGCTGCCGCGGGATGTCGCGGCCGTCGGTGCTGCCCTCGACGACCTGACCCGGATGATCAGCGAGGCCGTCGGACCGGCGCTCGCCAGACAATTCAACGGCGAGCAGCCGCTGGCCGACGCTTCCACGGGCGGCGCCCGCATGATCGAACAGGCTCCGCTGACGCAGAGCGAGCGCAATTCCGTGATCATCCGCCGCGGCGACACGCTGTGGCAGATTGCGCGCCGCGCCTATGGCCAGGGTGTCCGCTATACGACGATCTACCTCGCAAACGAGGCACAGATCACCAATCCGGATATCATCCAGCCCGGCCAGATCTTCGGCGTGCCGAACGACTACCGCCCGGACTCGGAAGAGCTGCATCGCGAACGGGTGATGCACCGCAAGGGCTAAGGCCCGATCGCATCCAGATCCCACACTTCCCGTCCCCGCCCCGTCGGCGGGGATGAAACCTGGGGTTTTTCGCAGGCTCAGCCGAGACAGAACAACGACTTGTCATTTTCCATGGCGGCGGTTCGTCCCCGTCTGCTGGTGCCCTCTCATAATCGTCCGGTCATCGGATGGGAAAACCGGGTCGCGAACCGGTCGCCCTGACCCGGCTCGCTTCCTGATTTCAGGGACACGGTTTCCGATGATGGCTGCCACTGCGGTTCGAGGGGAACTGACACGTCTCGAAGAACCGGAAAAAGCGGCCGGGGCAGGCGGAAAGCCTGAAATACCACCCCAAACATACCACCGCCTGCCTCTTCCCATTTTTGCCGCACCGGGCCAAAGCCCGGGGCGACAGAGGCGCATGCCCTCGGAAATGCTTCAATTAGGAGCGGGATATGCCGCCGGCTGTGCATTCTGCTCGGCCCGTTGCCGCTCCTGCGCGACCCGGACATGGCGCGCGATCTTTTTCAGCAGCTTCTCGCGCGCGAACTTCAATCTGACATTGTTGAGAAACCGGCTCGACGCGTAGATCTTGAAGAACTGCTTCTCGCCCGTACCGTCGATGCAGAAAATCTCCTCGCAGCCGGATCTGTCGGTGATGACGAAATTACCGGGATTTATATCCATCAGGACGATATGGCTGTCGCGGCAGCGATCGAAGAACTGGTCGACCAGCTGCATGTGATTGGCCGTTAGACGGCCGGAAAAGATCAGCTGGCTTAAGGTCGGCGAAAGAGTGCCGTCGCGATTGGCGATACGCTCCACCAGCAAGCCGAGACCGTTAGATGTATGGGTCAGCCCGAGGATACGGGGAATAGGCAGATCAAATATCTCGTCGCTGTTTACCTTGCGCGCCTGCTCGAGATATTCGTCGATTTCACGGCGAAAGGTCATGTAGGCACCGAAGCGCCGGAAACGCCGCAGCCATTGCAGCCTGCGCGAACTCTTTCGCGCGCCACGCTCTCCGCGACCGCGCGCTTTGATAACCTTCACCAGCACATCGGGATCATCCGGGCTCTGATAGATTTCGCGCTGGGCGCCTTCGGCGCACTTCGTCCATTTGGACAAATCGATGTAGTGCTGCATGAAGCAGGTTCTCCTAAGCAGACCAAATTAGCTGAACTGCGCCGATTGTGAAGATCTCATGACGACCTGATGACAACGGAAACAGCATGGCCGTGGCAGAGGCGCCACAAAAGCCGATATGCAAGGCTTATCAGCAACTTCAGCCGGGATGGCTCGCAGCAGTCATGCCCGCTCCGCCCAATGGAGGGAAAGCGTCTGGAATAACCGCAAGTTTCGCGCACGCCCTACCTGCAACCGTCTCGCCATTGGCACAGACTCGATTTCCCCAAACTCGGCCATAGGCAGGCGAGGAAAAAATGGTTTCCAGCATCAATTCCGTCCGCATCTGGACGCAGCAGGCAGCGCTCAAGGCGTTCAACGAAGCATCGAATGACAAGGAGCAAGGCGCCGCCAGTTCACCGCTCGGCTCGCTCGCCGGCATGCTTTATTCGAGCGGAGGGCGTGATGAAGAGGACGACACCGCCCTGTCTTCGCTGATCACGAGGCTGCAACAGCAGGCAATGACCGGCGGTAGCGACGCCGCCGAAGAACCCTCCGGCTCGGTCGAGGACATATCCTCCGACGCCTTCATGACGGTGCTGCAGCAGAAGATCGATGCGCTGGCGGCAAGTCCCGATACCAAGGCGATGGCGGAGGCCATGCAGGCAGCGCTCGAGGCCGGCACGCTGACGGTGACGGACGTCGTCGCGGGCGAGCAGATAACCGGGCGCGACCTCTCCGAAAAGAGCACCGGCTCCAACAAGACGACTTCCACTGATGTGAAGGTCTCGGTCAGCGATACGAGCGCCGTCGATGATACCGATATCACACCGGTCGAGACGTCCGATTGGAGCACCTATCTCAGAGACCATCTGAAGCGGGATCCCTACGGCAAGTACATCCGCAACGACGATACGAGCCATATCGACAAGGTGAGCGGCGCCAGCTCCTATTTCGGTATGATCGGCGACACCTATTATTATCTCTCCTGGACAGCGCCGAAGGCTGCTCCGGACGTGTCGATCCAGTCCTGACGACTTTCCGATTGCGAGGTCCGGCCACAACGGCGGCCGAGCCGGCAGCCACACGACCACCCTGTCCCGGGCACGCTCGGGGCAGACACGTCCATTCCCGGAAGAAATGGCGATGTTGCGGGCAAACATCGCGACCGACGCATTGCATCACCGGCCGCAGCCGCCTATGTCCCGGGGGCGCAAGCCCCCGTGCGCCCGGAGCTCATTCATGGCAGACAAGAAGAAGATCGTATCGGCGGATGACGGCAATCCGTTAGCCACCCTTGTGAACCTGTGGCCCTATATGTGGCCGACGGGCCGCGCGGACCTGAAGGCGCGCGTGCTGTGGGCCACCTTCTTCCTGCTTCTTGCCAAGCTTGTGCTGCTCTCGGTTCCCTATTTCTTCAAATGGGCGACGGATGCGCTGAACGGCAAGCTGGACATGGCGGGCTTGCTGCCCGCCTTCCTGCTCGGCGCCGTCGTGCTGGTCATCGCCTATAATTTCACCCGCATCCTGCAGGTCGGCCTCAACCAGCTGCGTGACGCGCTGTTTGCCTCCGTCGGCCAATATGCCGTGCGCCAACTCGCCCACAAGACCTTCGTCCACATGCACCAGCTATCGCTGCGCTTCCACCTGGAGCGCAAGACCGGCGGGCTGTCGCGCATCATCGAACGCGGCACCAAGGGCATCGAGACGATTGTCCGCTTCACCATCCTCAACTCGATCCCGACGCTGATCGAGTTCGTGTTGACGGCGATCATCTTCTGGGCGGCCTACGGCTTCTGGTATCTCGCGGTCACCGCCATCACCGTCGCCGCCTATATCTGGTTCACCATCAAGGCCAGCGACTGGCGCATCGCGATCCGCCGGACGATGAACGACAGCGATACCGACGCCAACACCAAGGCGATCGACTCGCTTCTGAACTTCGAAACGGTCAAGTATTTCGGCAATGAGGAGATGGAGGCCAAGCGCTTCGACGTCTCCATGGCAAAATACGAGAAGGCAGCAACCCAGGTCTGGACCTCGCTCGGCTGGCTGAACTTCGGCCAGGGCGTGATCTTCGGCCTCGGCCAGGCGGTGATCATGATCATGTCGGCGCTTGCCGTGCAGCGTGGCGAACAGACGATCGGCGACTTCGTCTTCGTCAACGCGCTCCTGATGCAGCTGTCGGTACCGCTCAATTTCATCGGCTTCGTCTACCGCGAAATCCGTCAGGGACTGACCGATATCGAGCAGATGTTCGATCTCCTGGAAGTGGAGGCGGAAGTCGTCGACCGGCCGGATGCCAAGGCGCTCGCGCTCAATCCCGGGGCCACGCAGAAAGGCTCGATCGCTTTCAACGACGTGCGGTTCTCCTATGATGCTGCCCGGCCTATCCTGAAGGGGATTTCCTTCGAGGTGCCGGCCGGCAAGACGGTCGCGATCGTCGGTCCCTCGGGTGCCGGCAAGTCGACCATTTCCCGCCTGCTCTACCGCTTCTACGACATACAGGGCGGCTCGATCACAATCGACGGCCAGGACGTGCGCGACGTGACGCAGAAGTCGCTGCGCGCGGCGATCGGCATGGTGCCGCAGGATACGGTGCTTTTCAACGACACGGTCGCCTACAACATCCGCTACGGACGGCCGGGCGCATCCGAGCCCGAGGTTCAGGCAGCGGCCGAGATCGCCCAGATCGACAGGTTCATCAAGCAATTGCCGGACGGCTATGAAACGATGGTCGGCGAGCGCGGGCTGAAGCTTTCCGGCGGCGAGAAGCAGCGTGTGGCGATCGCCCGCACGATCCTCAAGGCCCCGCCGATCCTGATCCTCGACGAGGCGACGTCGGCACTCGACACGACGACCGAGCACGAGATCCAATCGGCGCTGGATCAGGTCTCCAGAAACCGCACGACACTGGTCATTGCCCACCGGCTTTCGACGGTCATCGGCGCCGACGAGATCATCGTGCTGCGCGCCGGCGAGATCGCCGAGCGCGGCACCCATGCCGGGCTGCTGGAACAGAATGGACTTTATGCCTCGATGTGGAACCGCCAGCGGGAGGCCACCCAGGCGGAAGAACACCTGCGGCAGGTACGCGAGAGCGACGACCTTGGCGTCGTCACTCGCGGTCAGCCTGCGGCCGAATGAACAAGCACGAAAAACAGGACCGGAGGAGACCTTTGGTGAAAAGGCAGATCAACAAGCGAATGCTGGTTCTCGGCGGCGTCGCGCTCGCCTACATGCTTGTGCTGATTTTCTGGGGTTCGCCGCTTTTGGCGCTGTCGACCTGGCTCGGACTGGTCGATCCGGCCAAGGTCTGATCAGAAGGCGCGCTCAGGCGCCGCGGCAGCATTCCGCCATCGTGGCTTTCCACTGGGCGCATCGGGCGACGAGGTCCGCCGTCTCGTCGGCGTCCCTGTTCTTCTCACGCGGGACCATCAGCTCGCCGGCGCCAATGGCGCGATAGAACTGATCGGCATGCGACTTGTGCATCTTTCTGACCTTGGCTGCACGATAGGATTCGTGCGCGGATAGAAGGATGCGGGTGAAATCAGGCGTGGACACGCCATCCGCCTTGCGCAACTGCGCGATGAGCGGGTCTGAAATCATTTCGTCGAAAGAGAGGTCGCTGTACATGTTGGTGCTCCTTGACGATTAGCTCTAGCAGCAACGTGCAACAGCCGGATTGCAAAATCAGGGCTAAAAGTGGGCACGCTCAAGGTATTTCGCAAGAAGTGCGGCAACAAACAGTCGCCCGGACCGACAATAAAACGACCGAGACATCGCGCTACGCGAACAAAGAAAGAGACAGCGGATGAAGGATCTTTTCGTCGTCACGCACGCCCAGTCCGTCCATCACCTGGAGAACAAGGTGGGCGGCTGGTACGACACGGATCTGACGCCGCGCGGCCGGGAGGATGCCGAAGCAATCGCCGGACGTCTCGCGGAACTGATCGGCCATGACGATGTCGAGATCTTCTCATCCGACCTCAAGCGGGCCGCACAGACTGCGCAAGCGATCGGCAGGCGTTTCGGGAAAGCGGTAGAGGAGACATCCGCTCTGCGCGAAATCAGCTACGGGATCGCCGGCGGCAAGCCGCAGGCCTGGCTCGATGCGCGCTATACGCCTGCCCCGGATGACAACCGGCTTGATCACGACGGTGGAATTGAAGGCGCGGAATCCCGTCGGGATGTGGCGAAGCGTGTCTATCCATGTGTCACGGAAATCATCGCCAGACCCTGCGCCACACAGGTCATCGTCACCCACGGCTTTACATTGAGCATCGTCGTCTCGGCATGGATGAAGGTGCCGATCGAAGCCTGCGGCTTCATAGCCTTTCCGGCGGCGAGCGGCAGTATCACACACCTGCGCCAGGACGACTTCTTCCGCAACCGGGCGGTGGCGACACTCGCCGATGCGTCACATCTGGCTCCCTGACAGACGTGTCGGGAATATTCGCTCGCCGCGACAACCGTCGACGAGGACGCAGTGCCAAAAGTTACCGGCTGACTATCTGCGGGAAGACGTATAGGGGCGCCGTTCGCGGTAACGCCGCTGGCTCCAGACTGTATAGGCGACGGCTGCAATGACAATTGCTATGTCCACCATCGCCACGAGGCACCAAGTCACATCCATATGCACTATCCGCTTTCATGGCTCATCAAGGGCCACCCAGGTGCTGTTCGTCCCACTTATACTTTTCTTTGGGCTACCAGACCTTGATTTCGATCACGGGTCCGGTGCCACCCCTATGTAACAAGGATATGACACATACTGCAAGTCTTGACCCCGGCAATGGGGATAAATGCTCCCGGTGTTGCCGCCAAGACAGCGTGTAGCCACCGGTTGCGCACCGACGGAAAAGGGCGTGCCGACGGCACGCCCTTTTCATGGTCGGCAAAGACGGTCGATTGTTACAAGCCGATCTTCAGACTGGCGCAGACGGCAAGTTTCGACGACTTGAAACGTTCGGCACGGACCGCCAGTTCGGCGACATTGTCCTCCACGTCATCGATCGTCCTGCCATCCTTCAACAACCTGTAGCCCTGCGGCGCCAGAATGGACCAGGCAAAGGCCGGCCATTGTGCCGGATCCGTCTGCCCTTCGCTGATCGCGAGCAGGAAAAGCTGTTCGAACCGGTCGAACCCAATCCCGCCGCCGGTGACGGGCGATGCTAGAAACTGCAGGTCATCGCTTTCCTCGGCGCGCCGGCAGACCGTGCGGTTGAATGCCTGGCAGGCAAGGAGCCGCTCCTCCTCTCCCTCTTCCGGCAGACACGGCTCGAGGCAATTGGTGCCGACGAGAACGGTGAGCGCCCGGGTCAGCTGCTCCCAGCTTACGGCAGCACCGACTTCCGGCACGCCAAGCAGCTGCCGGACGGTCATCGGTCCGACGGCGAAAGCATCGAGGATAGGCTCGTAGATATGCTCGTAGAGTTCCGTGGCGCCGCGCCGGCCCTTGACCGTCATGGAGACGTCGTTGCGCTGGAGCGAGAGCGCAAAGCGCGTGTTGAGCCAGACACCGGCGGCGCTGCGGAACGAATGCGGCAACGCGCCCTTGACGAAGATGTCGGTGCGGAACTGCTCGTTGACGACGAAGTCCCTCAAGACTTCCCGGCGCAGCGGATCGGTTTCCGCATTCACCAAGGCAGCCTGCGCATCGGTCAGCGATACGTCATCGATATGGTCGAGCAGATTGACCGATCCGACGTGCGTGAGCTTCACCGCGGAGAGTTCGTTCGCCACATCCTCGAAATAGAAAGGCGTCCAGTCGCGATTGAAATATTCATGGGCAAGGTAGTTGCGCGACATCGGCAACATCTTGGTCAGGCGCGGCGCCATGTTCGGGTTCTGCAGGAAATAACCGGCATTGGCTTTCATCAGGCTCTCGGCGAATTTCAGCGCCTCGTCGATGCGCGGCGCGATGGGCCCGCTGGTCCTGGCTGCCTGGTCGACGAGAATGCGCCGCAGCGGCATGGCGGGCGCCCAGCCCGGCAGGGTGTTGAAGCTGATATAGACGATACCGCCCGGCTTGAGCTTGCGGCTGATGAAATCGACGACATCACCGCGCGCTTCGGCGGAGATCCAGCTGTAAATGCCGTGCAGCGCGATGATGTCGAAACCTTCGGCCGGAAGTGCCGGTTCGTCTGCGAAGTCTGCAAATGAATGTTCATAGAAATGAACGTTCTTCAGGCCCGCTTCCTGCGCCAGCGCCTGGGCACCGACCACATGCGCCGGATTGAAATCGTTGGCGTGGATTTCGATGCCGGGATTGGCCGCGGCAAGCAGGTTGGCGGAAAAACCCTGGCCGCAGCCGAGTTCACAATAGGTCAGGTTGCCGAGCGACGGGGCGAACCTGCGCCCGCGCGAAAGCGCTGCGAGCGCCATGATTGCGGGCGTGAGACCGCGGTAAAAACCATGGGTGTAATCAAGGCCGTCAACATAGCCGGATGTCCAATGTTTCAAAATATGATCTCGTCAATTCTGGAGCAGAGCTTGCGCTGCGCCGGGTTAGTAGCGCTCCCGCGCCAAGCCTTAGCCATGATCGCCTCGATTCGCGTTCAAACTCTGAAGTTTCGAGGTCACTTCGCCGTGTTTATCGGGGATAACGCCGCGGCCAATGCTCCCCGGGCCTGACATTTCCGGCATCTGCATGAGCAACCATTTGCCGATAATTGGGTTTTTCTATAGTCAGTGCCGACTGACATTCAGGAGACACTCGCTTGATCAACCTTTTCGACACCATCCGCAACACGCTCGTGCCGATCCACAAGGAAGGCTATGTCTTCGTCGCGATCTTCTTCGTCGTATCGCTGATACTGGGCTATTTCGCCGAGCCGCTGTTCTGGATCGGCCTCGTGCTAACGCTGTGGTGCGCCTATTTCTTCCGTGACCCCGAGCGCATGGTGCCGCAGGACGACGACCTCATCGTCAGTCCCGCCGACGGCCGCATCTCCCACGTCGCCCTGGTCGTGCCGCCGCCGGAACTCGGCCTCGGCATCGAGCCCATGCTGCGCATCTCGGTGTTCATGAACGTCTTCGATTGCCACATCAACCGCGCTCCTGTGCGCGGCGAAGTCTCGGTGATCGAGTATCGCGCCGGCCAGTTCGTCAATGCCGAACTCGACAAGGCGAGCTCCGACAACGAGCGCAACGGCCTTGTCATCGACAGCCGCCACGGCAAGGTCGGCGTTGTGCAGATCGCCGGTCTGGTCGCCCGCCGCATCGTCTGCTGGGTCAAGCCCGGCGAGCCCGTCAATGCCGGCGAGCGCTTCGGCCTGATCCGTTTCGGCTCGCGCCTCGATGTCTTCGTACCGGAAGGCGGCCAGCCGCGCGTCTCGATCGGCCAGCGTGCGATCGGCGGCGAAACCGTGCTGGCGGAATTCGCCTCCGCCAAGGGCCCGACCCTCGGCCGCCGTATCTAACAGACAGGACGCAGGAGGAGACCGCGCATGGAAACGCCCGGGGAGACGCCCGCAGCATCGCCGACGCCGGCCAACGAGCAGAACCGTTCAACCGACGAGGCACGCGGCCCGCGCCTGAGGGAAATTCCCCTGAGGCTGATGGTACCGAACCTGATCACGGTGCTGGCGATCTGCGCGGGTCTCACCGGCATCCGGCTGGCCTTCGAGGGTCGTTACGAGCTCGCCGTGGCGATGGTGCTGCTCGCCGCTTTCCTCGATGGGATCGACGGCCGGGTGGCGCGCCTCCTCAAGGCAACGTCAAAATTCGGTGTGCAGATGGATTCGCTTGCCGACATCATCAACTTCGGCGTCGCGCCTGCCCTGGTCTCCTATGCCTTCCTGCTCGACGGCGCCCGCTCGCTCGGCTGGATCGCCGCCCTGCTTTATGCAATCGCCGCCGGCCTGAGGCTCGCGCGCTTCAACGTGATGGAAGACCGCGGCATCAAGGCGCCGTGGCAGTCGGAATTCTTCGTCGGCGTGCCGGCGCCGATGGGCGCCATGCTGGTTCTGCTGCCGGTCTATCTCGGTTTCCTCGGCGTCGAACAGACGAAATTCTTCGTCTACGCCAGCGTCGCCTACACGCTCCTGATCGGCTATCTTCTGGTCAGCCGCCTGCCCGTCTGGTCGGGTAAGGCGACTGGCGTGCGCCGCGACCTGATGTTCCCGATCCTGCTCGGCGTCGTGCTCTATGTCGCGCTTTTGATGAGCTACACCTGGGAAGTGCTGTCGATCACCGTCGTTGCCTATCTCTGCGTCCTGCCGTTCAGCGCGCGGGCGTGGAAACGGCGCTACGGCACGATCACCATCGCGGACGACGGCCAGACCCTCTAAGCCACATTCTGCTCACATGAAGCCTTTGCTGCATCGCACTGATTTTGCTGCACTGCAGCCCCAGCTTGCGGCAAGTTGCCACGCCTAATCTTCTTCGATCGCAACGGGTGCAGAAAGCCATTATTCCGCCCCGATTGCCGGCGAGATGCGCCGGCCCGCTCAAACGCGGGACAAAAGATTCGAGAGGGAACAGACGTGAGCAAAGAGACCAAGAAGCCAGAACCTGATGCTAAGCCGGACATGAGCGCGCATTACCGCCCGCTCGGCCTGAAAGCCGTCGCAGCTGCGGCGATGATGCTGAAGCGCAAGCCGAAGCTTACGCCGGCGCGCTAAGAAGCCTCAGGCCCCGCGCAGGAAACTGACCAGCAGCCCCAGCGCAAGCAGCCCCATGACGATGCCGATCAGGCAATCCAGCACCCGCCATGCGGCGGGTCTGGCAAAGAGCGGCGCCAGGAACCGGGCTCCATATCCGAGGCCGAAGAACCAGACGAAGGACGCGATCGCCGCGCCAAGGCCATAGGCGGTCCGATCCCCGCCGTCATAGGCGGCCGACAGGCTGCCGAGCAGCACGACCGTATCCAGATAGACATGCGGATTGAGGAAGGTGAAGGCAAGGCAGGTCATGACCGCCCCCTTCAGCCCCATGCTCTCAGGCGCGCCGGCCACCATCGCCGCCGGCTTTGCCGCCCGCCGAAAAGCCATCGCGGAATAGGTTGCCAGGAACAGCGCGCCACCCAGCGTCACCAACGAGATCAGAACCGGCGACTGCGACACGATCGTGCCGAGACCGCCGACGCCGGCCGCGATCAGCAGGGCGTCCGAAGCGGCGCAGATCAGGCAGAGGATGAAGACGTGGGAGCGGATCAGCCCCTGGCGCAGGATGAAGGCATTCTGCGCACCGATCGCGATGATCAGCGAGCCGCCGAGGGCAAAGCCGGACAGACCGGCTGACAGGAAATTCATGGGAGATATCCGGGAAGGGAATGAAAGAAAAGTGGAAGGGACGCTCGGATCAGAAGAGCGACATCTGGGACGGGTCCTCGCCCTGTTTCGGCGGTTTTTCCTCGGGCACCGCGACAGCGACCGGCTTTTGTACATCCGGCCCCATATTGGAAACCTTGTTGACCAGATCCGATACCGGGATCGCCTCAAAGAAATCGTCTTCCACCGGCGAAAGAAGATCGGCAACCTGGCGCGGTTCCTGCGTCTTGCATTCCAGCCAGCGCTCGAAATGCTCCGGCCTGATCACGACCGGCATGCGGTCGTGGATGCCGCGAATGGCGCGGTTGGCCTTGGTCGTCATGATCGCCGCCGTATCGACCTCGGATCCTTCCGCCGACGACCAGGTTTCCATCAACCCGGCAAAGGCGATGACGCCGCCGTTCTTCGGGCGGATCCAGTAGGCCTGGGATTTTACGCCGCTTTCCTTGGCCGGCCGCTTCCACTCGTAGAAGCCCGAAGCCGGTATGAGGGCACGGCGATGGCGCATCGCGGCCCGGAAGGACGCCTTGTCGATCGCCGTCTCGGAACGCGCATTGATGAGCAGCGGAAAATCCTTCATGTCCTTGACCCAGCCGGGGATCATCCCCCATCGGGCCAGTTGCGCCTTGCGCTCCGGCAGGTTGGAGCCCGGCAGGCGATCCGCCTGCGTGACGACGAGAATGGGCTGCGTCGGCGCGATATTGAACCGCGCCGGAAAATCCGCCTCGAAATCGACGACATCGAGAGCGCCAAGCACATCAGCCGGTTTCTGGGTCAGGGCATAACGTCCACACATGGAATTCTAGATGGCACCGGGCTTGAAGGCGGTCAAGAAGAGCGCACGCCTGAAATCAGGCGCTGCGGGGTGCAAAGATGATGATAGCACCGCCGACCAGGCAGACAAGCGCGCCGGTGACATCCCAGCGATCCGGCGACCGTGCTTCCACTGCCCAGAGCCAGAGGATGGATGCGACGATATAGATCGCGCCATAGGCAGCGTAGGCGCGACCCGCCGCTTCGGCTGGCACCAGTGCCAGAAGCCAGGCAAACAGCGCCAGCGACACCATTCCCGGAGCCAGCCACCAGACCGATCTGTCGAGTTTCAGCCAGGCCCAGAAGGCGAAGCAGCCGGCAATCTCGGCAAGGGCGGCGAAGGCGTAGAGGAGATAGGTTTTCATGGCGTTCTTTACTCGAAGTCCTGGCGTTTGACGTCCTGCGCCATATGCATCACGCGCAAGATCACGATCCGGTCGGGATAGGTACGGTGATAGGTGCATCGTCGGCGATAGGGAAACGCCCTGAGACCCGGAGAAACATGATCCCGGGGCGCGCCAGTGAAGTCGGCTTCGGCAATCCAGGCGATTTTTGCCGTCAGATCGGCCAGGAATTCCTGAGCATAATACGGGCTGCTCTCCGCGATAAACCGCCGGATGCCGCGCAGGCCAGCCCGCACGAGAGGTGAAACGATAAGCCGCTTGGCCCGGCTAACGCTCGTCGCCATCGCCTATCACGTCCGCGAGAAGAGCATCGGCATTCGGATATTCGATCCCCTGCCCCGCCTCGATCTCGTCATCGGCGGCGTGCATCGCCTGTCGGAGTGACTGTACGCGCATCTCATAGTCGGCCAGCATGCGGATGCCGGCACGAACCGCTTCCGTTTCCGTTCCGAAGCGGCCGTTTTTTACAAGATCGGCCAGAATGCCGTCATAGGTATCACCGAGGGAAAAGGTTTTTGCGCGGGCCATGGGGAAGCTCCTTCGCAAGAAGAATACGGTAATTTACAATACTTTTACAATATCAGTGAAATCCTTTATGACCTGACCATCGTGCAGCAAGCAGCCGAAAGACGGATCAGCCCGCCATGTCCTCTCCCCAGGCCGCCTCCTCCGCCATCCTCGAACGCGATGGCCGCTTTCTGCTGATCCGGCGGATGAAACCGCCGTCGGCGGACCTCTTTGCCTTTCCCGGCGGACGGGCGGAGCCGGGCGAGACGCCGGCGGAGACCGCATTGCGCGAATTTCACGAGGAAACCGGGATCAGAGCACGCAATCCTGTGCTCTTTGCCACCTACGACCTGAAAGGCGACAAGGATGATACCCGGCATTTCTTCCTGTCAGTCTTCAAAGTAGAAGCGGATATCCAGACGGAAGCCATCGCGGCTGACGACGCGGCTGATCCGGGCTGGTATACGGTGGAGGAGATTCGCGCATTGCCGGTGCCGGCCAGCGTGCTCGAATGTGCCGAAAGGCTGGAGAAGGAGCGGTGCACCGGGTAAAATCGTATCCGACGTGCATAACCCTATCGCCGAGCCAAAGGCCGATCGTTAACTTTAACTGCCTAAGGACTGCCGCTTGAAATCCGTCGCCTGCCTTGTCCTGCCCCTGCTTCTTGCGCTGAGTTCGCCGCTGGCCGCACAGCAGTCGAAGCAGCCGGCGCCTGCTGCGGGCGCAACGACGTCGGTTCCGGCAAGTCCGGCTCCGGCAACGGATGCGAGCAAACCTGCTCCCTACGACGCGCAGCTTCTGCGGCTCGCCGAAATACTCGGTTCTATCAGTTACTTGCGGACACTCTGCGGCGCACCGCAGGAGGACTGGCGGACATCGATGCGGCAACTGCTTGATTCTGATGCGAGCAATGAACCGGCCCGGCGCGAGCGATTGACCGCATCCTACAATCGCGGCTATCGCTCCTTTGCATCCCTCCATACCACATGCAGCGCGTCTGCGCGTACGGCGGAAGAGCGATACCGTGCCGAAGGCGCAACACTTGCCACCGAAATTGCCGCACGCTTCGGAAATTAGAGGATTATTTACCTCTTTCGCCGGGAGGCCGTGTCGTTTTGGTAAAAGGCTGTTAGAGTCATTAACGGCGCAGTAATCAAACACGCACCGAGGACAGTGAGTATGCAGACAGGCCGCAACGACATCGATGACATGATCGTCCACGAAAAGATGCAGGTTGCCCTGGAATACCAGAATGACGCCTGGGCCGACGGCCGCGCGGACGGCATCGAACCGGAAATCATCGCGGACGCCGCGATCGCCTTCGCCATGCGCGAGACGATTCGCATCCATGGCGAGCAGGGTGCAGAAGCCATGCTTGAAGCACTTCGCGATCGCATGCTGGCGGGCGAGTTCTCCCCAGAGCGCATCGTTCAGTAATATCCGGGCCTCCCATGAGGAACGTGTTTCGACCGAAATTCTCTCTTTCTCGGGCGCTGGCTTCGGCAGCGTTGCTTTGCCTTGTGCCGCAGATGCTTTCGTCTGAGGCCCTGGCATCCCAGGATGCCGCGCTTCGGGGTCTGACGTCCGATAAGCTCGCGCTTTCCGACAATGCCCTGCGTCCGCAGATCGATGATGCCGCGGCGCCAGCCGAGGCTCCCTTGCGCCAAGCCTTCGAAGGCTCCACGACGTCAGGTGCGCCGACTGAAGGCGAGGCCGCCGAGGAAAAGCCCGCGACTCCCAGCGAGCCGACGCCCCAGTCCGCGGAACCGGCATCGGATGGAACCGACGCACCTGCAGCAGAAATCATCCGCGACCTCTCGACCCTGCCCGAACCGGTCCGCCAAATGCGCGAGCGCCTCGTCGAGGCCGCCGCTTCCGGTGATATCGAGCGCCTGCGCCCGTTGATCGAGGGCACGCCGAAGCCGCCGCAGATCATGAGCAATGAGAGCGACGACCCAATCGATACGCTGAAGAATTTTTCCGGCGACCCGGACGGCCAGGAAATCCTCGCCATCATGCTGGATGTCTTGTCCACCGGCGTTGCCCGCATCGATGCCGGTACGCCCGACGAGACCTATGTCTGGCCCTATTTCGTCGGCAAGCAGCTTTCCTCGCTCACGCCGCCCGAACGCGTCGAATTGCTGCGCATCGTCACCGCCGGCGACCTGATGGGAATGGAAGAGACCGGCAACTACAATTTCTACCGCATCGGCATTGCGCCGGATGGCCAATGGAAATTCGTGGCCGGCGGGGATTGAGCCCCACTTTTACAGCATCTCGCGCCTGATCTTTCGTCATGCTCGGGCCTGTCCCGAGCATCTGCGACGCCGCAAAGGCTTCGACGTGACTTGATCCTCGGGACAAGCCCTAGGATGACGGCGTGGGCGGCGCCAGAACCTGACGACCGCACCCTTTCCTACTGCGCCATCGCGATCATGCGGCCGCTCGAGGGCTGCTGCAGCACGTCCATCTGGACATCGTAGATTCGCGCCAGCTCTTCCGTCGTCATGATTTCGGCCGGTGTGCCGTGGGCGATCAGGCGGCCGCCGCGGAGCGCGACGATCTCGTCGCAGAAGCGCGCCGCCATGTTGATGTCGTGCAGCACGGTGATGATGCTGATGCCCTTTTCGCGGCACAGATCATGGGTCAGCGACAGGACTTCCAGCTGATGGCCGATGTCGAGCGCCGAGATCGGCTCGTCGAGCAGGAGGCAGGTCGCATCCTGCGCCACCAGCATGGCGAGCCAGACCCGCTGGCGCTCGCCGCCGGAAAGGTTGTCAACCATGCGTTCGGCAAAATCGCCGATACCTGTCAGTTCGATCGCTTCCTCGACCTTCCTCTTGTCAGTATCGCCGAAGCGGCCGAGCGCGCCGTGCCAGGGATAGCGGCCGAGCGCAACCAGTTCCTTGACCAGCATGCCGGGGGCGGACGGCGTGCGCTGCGGCAGGTAGGCGAGCCTGCGGGCGAAATCGCGATTGCCCCACTTGTCGAGCGCCTTGCCCTCGAACACGATCTTTCCGCCGGTCGCCGGCTGCTGACGGCCGATCAGCTTCAGAAGCGTCGATTTTCCCGAGCCGTTATGGCCGATCAGGGCGATCGAGCGGCCGGGTTGAAGCTCGAGCGTCAGCGGATGAAGCAGCGTGCGGCCCTCGACAGCAAAGGTAAGGTCCGAGAGGGACAGAAGCGGCACGGCAACATCCGCCGACTTTTGCTGGGCATCAACGTGCATTTTGACTTTCCGAAGAGGCTTTAATTCGAATATGGAGAACGCGGCTCATGTTTGGCCAATTTATCGCAGGCGGTCAACCACAGCGCCCTGCCTTCCGCCCAAGCCTTCCAGAGATCCAATAATGCTCAGCCGTTTCTTCAATTATTACCGTCCCTACAAGGGATTGTTTCTTCTCGATTTCAGCTGCGCGATCCTGTCGGGCCTGCTGGAGCTCGGCTTCCCGATGGCGGTGAAATTGTTCGTCGACCGGCTGCTGGTGACGCAGGAATGGGTGCTGATCACGCTCGCATCGGTCGCGCTGCTCATCTGTTATGCGATCAATACCGGGTTGATGGTGGTCGTCACCTATTGGGGCCACATGCTCGGAATCAACATCGAGACCGACATGCGCCGGGAAGCCTTCAACCACATGCAGAAGCTTTCCTTCCGTTATTATGACAACCAGAAGACCGGCCATCTGGTCGGCCGGCTGACCAAGGATCTGGAAGAAATCGGCGAAGTGGCCCATCACGGACCGGAAGACCTGTTCATCGCCATCATGACCTTCATCGGCGCGCTGGCTCTGATGGTCTCGGTTAATTGGCAGCTGGCGCTGATCACCGCGCTGGTCGTGCCGCTCACCGCCTGGGTGACGAGCCGCTACGGCGCTCGGATGAGCCGAAATTTCCGCAAGCTTTTCGAGCGCGTCGGCGACTTCAATTCCCGCATCGAGGAAAATGTCGGCGGCATGCGCGTCGTGCAGGCCTTCGCCAACGAGACCCATGAGCGCACGCTGTTCGAGCGCGACAACCAGAATTACCGCAGCGTGAAGCTGGAAGCCTACAAGATCATGGCCGCCAGCGTTTCGCTGAGCTACATGAGCATGCGCCTGACGCAGATGATCGTGATGATCGCTGGCGCGTATTTCGTGCTGAATGGCGAGCTGACGGCGGGCGGTTTCATCGGCTTCCTGCTGCTCGTCGGCGTATTCTTCCGCCCGGTGGAAAAGATCAATTCGGTCATCGAGACCTATCCCAAGGGCATTGCTGGTTTCCGCCGCTTCACCGAGCTTGTCGATACCGAGCCGGATATCGCCGACGCGCCGGATGCGGTCGCCGTCGACAACCTCAAGGGCGGCATCGAATACCGCAACGTCTCCTTCGGCTATGCGGAGGGCAAGCCGATCCTGAAGGATGTCAGCCTGACGATCAGTCCCGGCGAGACGATCGCCTTCGTCGGCCCGTCGGGCGCCGGCAAGACGACGATCTGTTCGCTTCTGCCGCGCTTCTACGAGATCGGCGGCGGCGCGATCACCATCGACGGCATCGATATCCGCAAGATGACCAAGACGTCGCTGCGCCAGCAGATCGGCATTGTGCAGCAGGACGTCTTCCTGTTCGGCGGTACGATGCGGGAAAACATCGCCTATGGCCGTCTTGGCGCCAGCGATGCCGAGATCATGGAGGCGGCCCGCCGGTCACGGCTCGAGGACATGATTGCCGCCCTGCCAGAAGGGCTTGATACGGTGGTCGGCGAGCGCGGCGTTAAAATGTCCGGCGGACAGAAACAGCGCGTTGCGATCGCCCGCATGTTCCTGAAGAATCCGCCGATCCTCATCCTCGACGAGGCGACGTCGGCGCTCGACACCGAGACCGAACGGGCGATCCAGCGATCGCTGTCTGAACTGGCAGTCGGCCGCACCTCGCTCATCATCGCCCACAGGCTGGCGACGATCCAGGGCGCAGACCGCATCGTCGTTATCGACGGCAGCGGCATTCTGGAACAGGGCACTCATCAGGAGCTGATCGCCCGGCGCGGCGCCTATAACCGCCTCCATGCGGCGCAGGTCGGGGCGTGATTTCCCCCCGGTTGAGGGCCACAGTTGAATGCAGGCCAAAAACTTGATAAAACAGAGAAAGTTTTCGCAACGCCGCGACCGTGGAGGCTGGGGCATGACGTTTCAACCGAGCATGCGCAACAAGATCGAGGGCTTCTCAGTCATCGGTGGCCTGCGCAGACGGTACTGGAACGGCATTACCGCTGATCTGTGGGACGTCGAATGCGCCAGTTATGCCGGTGGCTATTATGTCGCCCGCGACCCGCGGCTCTTCATCCTGCTCGACCAGCGCGGCCGTGGCCGCCCCGCGATCAAGCGGACGGCTCGCGAAGCAGGCCTGCCGCAGGATTCAAGGCTCAGCCCGATCTCCTACATTCCGGCGGAAATGGATCTCTGGGCGGATATCAAGGACGTCGAGTTCGTCCGCCACCTCGATATCCATTTTCACGCCGATACGGTTGCACGCCGGCTTGGCGAGGATTTCGACCCGCAAAGGCTGAAAGAGCCGCAGCTGCTTTTCGCAGATACGCGAATCACGGCGCTGGCGGAGCTGATCGCGGCCGAGATCGACAATCCCGCACCTCTCAACGATCTCTATGGCGACGGGCTGGCGCTGGCGCTTCTCATCGACGTGATAAAGCTCGCCAAGATCGCGCCGCGCAAGCGCGGATGCCTAGCGCCCTGGCAGATCCGGCGGGTTACCGAATTCATCGATGCCCATTGCCTTCGCAATATCAGGCTCGAGGAACTGTCCACCCTGGTCGGCCTGTCGCAGTCCCACTTCAGCCACTCGTTCAAGGCTTCCACCGGCATGGCGCCGCACGACTGGCAGATGAATGCCAGGCTCTGCCGCGCCAAGGAACTGTTGAAATCCGGCGAGCAGCCGCTGACGGCAATCGCCGCGGAGACAGGCTTTGCCGACCATGCGCATTTCAGCCGCGTGTTCCGCAAGCATGTCGGTGTGGCGCCGTCGCAGTGGAAAAAGTCACAGTTCGCATAAAAGATGCGAGCAAGCGCGCAAAGCAGTGAATTTTGCCCAAAATCATTCAAGTGTCGCCAATTAGAGCAAGCGAATAAGTGAAATCTGAGTTAACCACTCATCTTATTGTAGGCCGCATTAAAACGCGGCGCGAGTGGGGCACAGAATGAAGAAATCGATCAAGTCTTCCGCAATCAGAAATGGCCTGTGGACAGGCGTCGCCGCGCTAAGCCTAGCAGCGGCATGGGCCGCGCAGGCACAGGATGCAGCGCAGGGCCAGGACAGCACAACACTCGCGCCGATTGTGCTGCAGGGCCAAGGGGAACAAGGCGGCACCGGGCATGTCGACGGATACGTAGCCAAGGGAACGCAGAGCGCCACCAAGACTGGGACGCCAATTGTCGAGACACAACAGTCGATATCGGTAGTAACCCGTGATCAGATGGACACTCAGGCCGTGTCCACACTCGGCGAAGCCGTAGAGTATGTTCCCGGTGTCGTGGGTCAGCCTTTCGGTTCCGACGCCCGATTTGACGCTCCGAACATCCGCGGTTTCGACAGCGGTCTGAGCCAGTACCTCAATGGCCTCAAGATCATGCGCAACATCGGGGCGCCCGCTTTCGAGGTTTATGGTCTGGAGAACGTTGAAGTATTGCGCGGCCCGGCTTCGGTGCTTTACGGTCAAGGCAACCCCGGCGGCATGATCAACTTGGTCAGCAAGCGCCCGACGTTCACCCCGATCAACGAAGTCGGCGCCTTTATCGGCAGCTATGACACATACGGTGCCTTCTTCGACTTTAGCGGACCGGTAGACGATACCTTTGCCTATCGCCTGACTGGGCTCGGCAAACTCGCCGGCATGCAGACAGATGAACTCGACAACGACCGTCTTTACATCGCGCCTGCCTTCACCTGGAAGCCGGACGAAGATACCTCGCTGACCATTCTCGCCAGCTACCAGAAAGACAATCCCAGCACGCCAACCTTCATTCCGCCGGAATTGATCATAGATTCGAACACTCTGTCTCGCGACTTCTACGGTGGTGATAAGAACTTTGACGATTCCGACCGGCGCTGGTTCAATCTCGGCTACGAATTCGAGCACAGGTTCGACGACGTCTTCACCTTCCGTCAGAATGCCCGCTACTCAAAGTTCGACTGGGACTATCGGGCCGTACTTCCGCTTTCGTTGGCGGCAGACGGGCGCACTCTCAACCGCTACAGCAGCGTCCAGGACGAGGACCTGTGGAGCATCAATTTCGACAATCAGGTTCAGGCAGAATTCTCTACCGGACCGGTCGAGCATACGGTCGTCGCAGGCGTCGATGTTCGTTATTTCCACAGCGATAACACAGCAGCCTTCAACTTCGCTGCTCCCGGCCTCGATATCTTCGATCCTGATTATGAGCAGCCAATCGGCAGTGTTGCCGGTACGCAGACCGTTCAGAACCTCTGGCAGACAGGCATCTATCTCCAGGACGAACTCAAATACGACAACTGGCGCGCCACCCTTGGCCTTCGCTACGACTGGGCATCAATCGAGACCGAGGGAGGTTCCGACACCCAGCGGGACGAAAAGCTTACCGGCCGTGCGGGTCTCAGCTACCTATTCGACAATGGCATAGCCCCCTATATCAGCTATGCGACTTCGTTCGAACCTGTGGTTTCCACTGCAACCGGCGGGCCGTTCGATCCGACGACAGGCGAGCAGACCGAGATCGGCGTCAAATATAAGCCGACGGGCTTTGACGGTTATTTCGCCATCGCCGCCTATGACCTTACGCAGAAGAACGTCCTGAATACGGTAGGGGTCGTCACGACCCAGACCGGCGAAGTGAACGTCAAGGGCATCGAACTCGAAGGCGTTGCAACCCTGACCCAGGGGCTCAACCTGCGCGCGGCCTACACCTACATGAACGCGGAAATCTCTGGCCGCGTTAACGACGGCAACCGCCCGGCAAATACGCCGGAGCACGCTGCGAGCCTTTGGCTGGACTATACTTTTGCCGAGGACACAGCCCTCCAGGGCTTCACAGTTGGCGGTGGCGTGCGCTACGTCGGCAGCCGGTACGGAACGGACGCAAATACTATAGAGCTCGACGGCAACACGCTTCTTGACCTCGCACTCAAATACGAGCGCAATGGCTACAAGGCTTCGCTCAACTTCCAAAACCTGGCAGACGAAAAATATGTCGCATATTGCGGTGGCTTCGGTTGCTCCTACGGTGATGGCCGCACAGTAATGGGCAAGGTTTCCTTCACTTGGTAATCGAGCCCGCAGGGAAAGTTGACAACTCAACTCAAGCTTATAAGGAAGGCCTCTCGTGGGCCTTTCTTTTTGTCATCGGAGATCGATTTGCATCGTCCCTACCCGTTCTCCCATGCCGGGCTTTCCAGGCGAACCTTCATGATGGCTGCCGCGACGCTGGCGGTCGCGTCCACAACTGCGGGCATGTCCTCCGCGCAGACGGCACCTTCCAAGCCCGGCCCGCGAACCGCGACGCTCGACTGGGCGCATCTGGAAACGCTGCTGGCGCTTGGGACCACTGTCGTGGCCGGGACGGAACTCAGGCAGTTCCGCGATATCGCCGTCGAGCCGCCCGTACCGGATACCGTCGCCGACATTGGCCTGCGTGGCCTGCCCAATCTGGAGACCCTCTCCTTTGCCAAGCCGGACATGATCTTCAATTCCAATTATTATGCCTGGGCCGACCCGCTGCTTTCGGGCATCGCACCGACCTATAATTACGCCATCTACAGGCAGGGCGAAGACCCGTATCTGATGGCCCAGAAGGCGACGATGTCGATCGGCGACCGTCTCGGCACGTCCAATGCGGCCGCCTATGTCGCCGAGGTGAACGGCGGGCTGGATACGCTTCGCCGGCAGCTTTCCGCCGGCGACGGGCGTCCCGTCCTGCTCATCAATCTCGGCGATGCGCGGCATTACCGGGTATTCGGCAAGGACAGCATGTTCGGTTCGGTCCTGACGCGGCTTGGGCTCGAAAACGCCTGGACGGGAGCGACCGCCTATTCTGCCTCGGCTCCCGTCGGCATCGAGACGCTCGCCTCGATGCCCGACGCCTGGATCGTGATGATCCCGCCGCATCCGCTCGACGCCTTTATGGCGCTGGAACGCGGCGCGTTCTGGAACGCGCTGCCGGCCGTGCGCGACAAGCGCGTCATCGTCCTCGGTTCGCTCAATCCCTTCGGCGCCCTGCCTGCCGCACACCGCTTTGCCGAAGAAATCGCGAAAGGCCTGACCAATGTCTGGAACGGTTAGTCTGCCCGCCCCGATAACCGGCACCGGTCGGCCTCTCCTGTCGGCGATCACCATCGGCGTCGCCTGCATCGTGATGCTGGCACTGCTCGTCATCACCCGTCCGACCGTGCCGGGCGACCCGGCCACCGCCGCCATGCTCGGCGAAATCCTGCTCTGGAACAGTCTCCTGCCCCGCGCGGTGATCGCATTGATCTGCGGCACGGCACTCGGGCTTGCCGGCGCATTGCTGCAGCGGGTGCTGCGCAATCCGATCGCAGATGCCTCGACGCTCGGTATCGCCGCCGGCGCGCAGCTTGCGCTTGTCGCAGGCCTTGCCATCTCGCCGCTGCTCGCCGGGCTTTCCCGCGATGTAGTCGCCTTCGGCGGCGGGCTTGCCGCCGTCACCCTCGTGCTGGCGCTCTCCTGGCGGCAGGCCTTCGATCCCGTCACCGTCGCCGTATCCGGCCTGATCGTCAGCATGATCGTCGCCTCGATCACCATCACGCTCATTCTCGCACGCGGCGAATATGCGATGTCGGTCAGCATCTGGGGCTCCGGCTCGCTCAGCCAGCAGGACTGGCAGGGCGTGATCTCGCTCGGCCCCCGCCTCCTGATCGGCGCTATTGCCGCCCTCGTGCTCGTCCGGCCGCTCAACGTGCTGGCGCTGGACGATGCGAGCGCCAAGAGCCTCGGCATGTCGATCATGGCGGTGCGCCTGGCGATCCTGCTGCTCGCCGTCTGGCTCGCCGCGTCGGTCACGGCGACCGTCGGCGTGATCGGCTTCCTTGGCCTTGCGGCACCGGCCATGGCGCGGCTCTGCGGTGCGCGCACCACCGGCCAGGTGCTCGCCGCGGCGCCCTTTGTCGGTGCGGCCCTGCTCTTCCTCACCGATGGGCTAAGCCAGTTGCTCGGCCCCGGCTTCAACGACCTGGCACCGGCCGGCGCCGCCACCGCACTGATGGGCGGGCCGATCCTGCTGCTGCTCCTGCCGCGGCTGCACGCGATGTCACCGGTCACCGCCGATGCCAACCCGACGGAAAGGCGCCTTGCCCGGCCGAACGTCTGGGTGACAGGCATGGCCGTGCTGATCGCGCTGCTGGTCCTCGCCGCGCTGATCATCGGCCCCTCGCCCACCGGCATAGCTCTCTCCTTGAGCGCGCAGCTTTCCGAACTCGTGCCCTTCCGCCTGCCGCGCATTCTGGCGGCCGGTGGCGCGGGTGCGCTTCTGGGCGGTGCCGGCTTCATCATGCAGCGGGTGACCGGCAATCCGATCGCCAGCCCCGAAGTGCTCGGCGTTTCGGCCGGCGGCGGGGCCGGGCTCGCGGCAACGCTCTATATCTTCGGCGCCGCATCGCAGATGGTGATGCTCATCGGCATGGCGATCGGCGCGCTCGTCGTCTTCATCGTCATGATCGCGATTGCCGCAAGCCGCGAGCTCTCCGCCGAACGTCTGCTGCTGTCCGGCATAGCCATGAGCGCGATCTCGATGGCGATTGTCTCGATCGTGCTTGCCCAGGGCAGCATGAATTCCTTCATCCTGCTCATGTGGATGGCCGGATCGACCAACCGCGCCGGCGTGTTCGAGGCCTGGACCTCGCTTGCAGCACTTGCCGTGTTCACCGCGCCGCTGTTCTTCATGAGCCGCTGGCTGACAATGCTGCCGCTCGGCGGGGTGATGTCCAAGGGCGTCGGCATAGGCCTCACCTCCTCACGTCTCGCGCTTGCCATACTGTCTGCGCTGATGACGGCGGTCGCTTCCTTCCTCGTCGGGCCGCTCAGCCTTGCCGGCCTCGTCGCCCCGCATCTGGCGCGGCTGATCGGGCTAACCGGCGCGCGCCAGCAACTGCTTGCCTCGCTGATGATCGGTGCCGCCATGCTGATCTTCGCCGACTGGCTTTCGCGGGTCGTCATCTACCCCTATCAGGTGCCGGTCGGCGTATTTGCCGCTTTGATCGGCGGACCTTATCTTCTATGGCTTCTCGCACGCATGGAGAAACGATCGTGAATGCTGTCACCTCACCCCTGGCCTTCACCCTGTCAGGCACTGCCGTTCCGGCGGATGCTAGCGAGATGCTGGCCGAAATCTGCGAGCATTTCGTCGACCACGCCGAGGTTTTTCGCGATGGCGATCATGTGACGCTGTCGAGCGAGATCGGCGAGGCGCATATCTCCAAGGTCAGCGAACAGCTCGACATCCGGCTTGCCTGCCCGACGGTCGACATGCTGTCGATGACGCGGGCGATCATCGCCGAGCATCTTTTCATGTTCGCCGGCGACGATCCGCTGACGCTGGAATGGGCCGACAAGCCGAAGCCGGCGAAGCTTTCGAACCTCAGCGAGATTACCGTTGTTTCAGCCGAGAATGTCACGCCGCGCATGCGCCGGCTGATCGTATCCTGCGAGGATGCGGAACGCTTCGACACGACCGATGGCCTGCATGTGCGCCTGCTGATGCCGCCGAAGGGCCGTGCACCTGTCTGGCCGGTGACGCTTGCCGATGGCCGCATCGGCTGGCCGGAAGGCGAGGACGAGATCTCGGTCCGCTATTACACGATCCGCAGCCTGGACCTCGAAGCCAGGCAGATGACGATCGACTTCGTGCTGCATGACGACTGGGGCAAGCGGATGCCGGGTGCGGAATTCGGTCTCAACGCCCAGCCGGGCGACCGCGCCGCGTTGCTCGGGCCGGGTGCCGGCGGCATGCCGGTTTCCAAGGATCTGGTCCTTGCCGGCGACGAGACCGCCCTTCCCGCCATCGCGCGGATGATCGAGCTGGCGACACCGGACATGAAGGTTCACGCGATCATCGAGGTGGCGGACAAGGCGGAAGAACAAACGCTCGCCTGTGCCTCAGAAAACTTCTCAATCGAATGGCTACATCGCAACGGCGCCGAGGCAAGCACCGCCGGGCTGCTGGAACCGGCGGTCACAGCCAAGCTCGAAGGACTTGGGCCGGACGCATTCGTCTGGGTCGCCTGCGAGAAGACCGAGGCCCAGGCGATCCGGGCGCGGCTAAAGGAACACGGCCTCGACCGCAGCCGGATGAGCTCGATCACCTACTGGCGGCGCGGCTACACGGACTGAGGCCGACCGGCCTTTGGCAACCGCCCGTCCGGCCGCCGCTCGCGGCTTGCCTCGTCTCCCGCGAAGACTTATCTCCGAGGCGTAGACAAAGGGATTCGGCTGCCATGACCAACGCCTATCTGCCGACACGGCGCCTCATCCGCATCGCGGGTGCGGACGCGCGGGATTTCCTCCATTCGCTGATCACCACCGACGTGGAGGGTCTCGCCGAAAACGAGGCTCGGCCCGGCGCGCTTCTGACGCCACAGGGCAAGATCCTGTTCGACTTTCTCATCTGGAAAAGCGGCGACGGTTTCATCATCGAGATCGAAGAGAGCCAGCGCGACGCGCTGATCAAGCGGCTGACCATGTACAAGCTGCGCGCGGCCGTCGAACTCGCAGCGCTCCCCGACGAAGGCGTCACGGTCTACTGGGATGACGAGACGGACAAGGGCGCGGTCGTCGATAGCGGCTTCGCCAAGGCGGGCATTGCGGTGTCCCGCACAGCCGGGCGGCATGCCGATGGCACAGCGGAAGGCTATCAGGCATTGAGGATCACGGCCGCGCTTGCCACGTCGGGCGACGACTACGCGCTGCAGGACGCATTTCCCCATGACATCCTGCTCGACAAGAATGGCGGGCTCTCGTTCAAGAAGGGCTGCTATGTCGGCCAGGAAGTCGTCTCGCGCATGCAGCATCGAGGCACGGCACGCCGGCGCGTCGCGACCGTGACGGCAGAAGCCTCCCTCCCGGCAGCCGGCACCGAGATCACCGCAGGCGGCAAGCCGATCGGGACGCTCGGTTCGGTCTCGGGTAGACAAGCGCTCGCCATCGTGCGCATCGACCGCGTCGGCGATGCGCTTGCGGCGGGCGTGCCGTTGATGGCCGGAGACACTCCCGTCTCCATTGAATTGCCCGCTTGGACGGGTCTTGCCTTTCCGACCGACACCCACGAGGCCGAGACGTGAGCCTTACCCCCGGCACCCGTGCCTGGCAGCGGATGCTGTCGGGCCGCAGGCTCGACCTTCTCGACCCCTCGCCGCTCGATGTCGAGATTTCCGACATTGCCCACGGCCTTGCCCGCGTCGCCCGCTGGAACGGCCAGACACGCGGCGACCACGCCTTTTCCGTCGCCCAACACTGCCTTGTCGTGGAAGAGATCTTTCGTCGCTGCAATGTCGGCGCAGCACCCGACGCGCTGCAGATGACGTTGCTGCATGACGCGGCGGAATATGTGATCGGCGACATGATCTCGCCGTTCAAGTCGGTGGTCGGCGGCGGTTACAAGTTGGTGGAGGCGCGGCTGGAAGCGGCCGTGCATATCCGCTTCGGCCTGCCGCCGCATCCGGCTAAAGAACTCAAGACCTTGATCAAGAAGGCCGATACGATCGCCGCCTATTTCGAGGCGACCGAGCTTGCCGGCTTCACGGCGGTGGAGGCGCGAAAATTCTTCGGTCAGCCGCGCGGCATCACCCGCGACATGCTGCCGATCGAGCCGCTTGCGGCGGTCGAGGCACAGCGCCTTTTCGTTGAGCGCTTCGAGGCGATCGAAGCCGAGCGCCTGGCGGTGAAGGCGCCATGACGGAGACATCCGCCCGCATCATCGTCTGCCCGCTCGCAAGCATTGCCGAGACGGCGGTGCGCAACGGCGCCAGGGAAATGGTCAGCCTGATCGCGGAAAAACAGGACTTTCACCGACCGGGCGTGATCCGCGCCGACCGGCATCTGAAACTTGCGATGAACGATATCGGCTTTGCCGGCACCGGCGGGCTGATTGCGCCGAGCGAGGCGCATGTGGCGGAGCTGATCGAATTCGTGCGCGCTTGGGACCAGTCTGCGCCGCTGATCGTCCACTGCTGGATGGGCGTGTCCCGCTCGCCGGCAGCGGCAGCCATCACCGTCCTCGCGCTGCAGCCGGACGAGGATGATTTCGCGCTGGCCAAACGCCTGCGCAAGGTCGCGCCTCATGCGACACCGAACAGCCGGCTGATCGAGATCGGCGACAGGATGCTCGGACGCAGCGGACGGCTGGTCGAGGCGATGAAGGCAATCGGCCGCGGCGCGGAAACGGACGGCCGCGCCTCGTTTTCAATAGCTGTGACGGACTTTACTTCTCCGCAAAGTTGAAATCTTCGTTTTCTATATAGAAATAGAAAAATTACTGACGTTTTACCTTGACCTCTCCGCCCCATGCGCCAATTAGGGGCGCAACGAAAGGAGCGGGTCGAGCATGGATCAGGCATCGGAATTCGTCGTCGCAACGCGGGCGGCTCTCGCGCAGCTGACGGCCTTGGGCGTGCAGTATTCCTTCTCCGTCATTGGCGCGATCATACTTCTCATCATCGGCTGGATCGTTGCCGGCCTCCTGAGCCGTTGGGTCTATAACGGCCTGTCGCATATCAGCGGCATCGACGCGACGCTCTCGCAATTCTTCTCCAACATCGTCCGTTACGCGGCACTGATCCTCGTCGTCGTCATGGTGCTGGGCCAGTTCGGCGTGCAGACGGCTTCGATCCTTGCGGCACTGGGCGCGATCGGCTTGGCCGTCGGCCTGGCCCTGCAGGGCACGCTGCAGAATATCGCAGCCGGCATCATGCTTCTCGTCCTTCGCCCCTTCCGCGTGGGAGAGTCGATCGAGACAGGCAGCGTTACCGGCACGATCGTCGATGTGGGGCTGTTCGCGACCGAGCTGCGCACCGCCGATGGCGTCTATCGCCTGGCGCCGAACTCGACGCTTTGGAACGTTCCGATCACCAATTACAGCCGTCTTGCCACCCGTCGCCACGAGATCACCATCGCGATCGGCGCGAACGAGGATGTCGACAAGACCGAGAGCGAGCTGCTGAAGCTCGCAGCGGCCAACGACAAGGTGCTGAAGAACCCGAAGCCCAGCACCTATGTCTCCGAATTCGATTCCGGCAGTGCCAAGGTCACCCTCCGCTACTGGATCAACGGCAAGCAGTGGTGGGACGTCAGCCGCGACATGACCAAGGCTGTAAAAAGAGCCTTCCACAAGACGCCGGAGGAAACGACGGCCTAAGGGTATCAGCCCTGAAAGAGATTCCTATCCATCAGCCCCCGTGTGGCGCGTCCCGGTGAGAGCGGACCTCCGCAGCTCCATTCGAGCGCGGACGAGCCGGGACCAGACGGGCTTGATGGTCAAGGATGTATCGGATCCGGTTTACGAGGAACCGGGTCCGATACCAATACTCCTCCACTTGTCCCACGCAGCTTCAAAAACTTGCCGGGCCGGCCGTTCATGCCGCGCCGCTGCGATTTCAGATGTAGGCGATATGGGCGCGGCGGAAGCCCGCCTGAAACCCGGCTCCCGGATGACTGCGGCCTGCAAGCCGCACGGCATCACAGGGGACGAGCATGCGTGTAAATTTCAACGGCACGGACATCTATTTCGAGATCGTCAATAGCGGATCGGCGATGGTCGAGAAGCCTGTTCCCAAGCCGACCGTCTTCGCCCTGCATGGCGGCCTCGGCCTCGATCACGGCTACCTGAGGCCGGGCCTCGATCCGCTCGCAGACATCGCGCGGATTGTCTATGTCGACCTACGCGGACAGGGACGTTCTGGACGCCCATCGCTTGAGACCTGCACCCTTGAACAGATGGCCGACGACGTCGTCGATCTCGCGGTGATGCTGGATGTCGAAAGGCCGATCATCCTTGGTCATTCGGCAGGCGGTTTCGTGGCCATGAAGGCGGCCGTCAGGCATCCCGAGCTGGTCGGCGGACTTATCCTGGCCGGAACGGTGCCGACACTGAAGAGGTCGGAGGGTGAGAAGGATCCGGCGGATCCGAAACTTTCCGACCGCGCCTCGGCCGAAGCGCTCGCCGCTGCGGAGCGTTACTACACGACGCCGCTGACACCCAGAACCGTCGAGGATTTCTTTACCCATGTACGGCCGCTTTACGCCGCCCAGCATTATGTCGACTCGGTCACGAAGCTGATGTCGCTGAGCACAGTCGAGTTCAAGATGCTGCAGCACTTCCGCAACAACCTCATGCCGACATATGACGTGCGGGAGGCGCTCTCAGCCGTTCGGTGCCCGACGCTGGTGCTTTCGGGAAGCTACGACTGGGTCTGCCCGCCGAGCGCCGGGCGCGACATTGCGAGCCGTATCAAGGGGTCGGAATACGTCGAGTTCACGAATTCCGGCCATTTCTTCTTTTCCGAAGAACCGCAGACGTTCCAGACCACCGCATCCAAATTCCTCAAAGGCTTCGCCGAGGCATTCACGGAAGAGATGGCCTGAATTCCAACCTGCCGACAAGAGGCCGGATCGGACGATAGGGATCATTACATGGAGCCGCCGCACGACCAGACCGCCGCTCTTTCGAATATTTTGTAAAGCGCAGCGCCTTGTTGCGCAGCGGTTTCAGATGCAAGCGGAATCGAGGCGGCGGAAGCCTGCTTGCAACCCAGCCCCCGGATAAATGCAGCCCATCGCTGCAGGACATCACAGGATCAGAGCATGCAGGCAAGCATCAACGACACGGAAATCTATTTCGACATCGTCAACAGCGGATCGGCGCTCGTCAAAGACCTGCCGCCAAGCCGACGGTCTTCGTGCTGCACGGCGGCCTGGGATCGGATCACGGCTACCTGCGGCCGGGGCTCGGTCCGCTCGGAGATGTTGCCCGGATCGTCTATGTCGACCTGCGCGGCCAAGGGCGCTCGGGACGGCCACCGCTCGAGACCTGCAGCCTGGAGCAGATGGCAGACGACATCGTCGATCTCTCGGTCATGCTGGGTATCGAGAAACCCGTCATCTTCGGCCATTCCGCCGGCGGGTTCGTCGCGATGATCGCGGCCTTCAGGCATCCCGATCTTATCGGCGGCGTGATCCTGTGCGAGACCCTGGCCACGCTGGAAAAGACGGAAACGGCCGACAGCGTGACGGATCCGCGGCTTTCCGATCGCGCACCGGCCGAGGTCGTCGCGGCCGCCGAACGTTATTTCACCACGCCCGTGACGGCGGAGACGGGCGAGGCTTTCGTAAGGCTCGTCCATCCGTTCTATGCCGCTCCGCATTACATGGCATCGGTGGACAAGCTCTATTCGCTGAGTTCGTTCACGCCCGAGCTGCACCGGCATTTCCGCGAAAACATCGCCCCTACATATGATGTCCGCGACGAACTCGGCGGCATCACATGCCCCGCACTCGTTCTCGTGGGAGGCTACGACTGGATATGCCCGCCGAGCGCCGGCCGTGACATCGCGCGGCGGATCAGAGGTGCTGAACTCGTCGAGTTCACCAATTCCGGCCATTTTCTCTTTTCTGAAGAGCCGCAGACCTTCCAGGCGATCGTCTCGAAATTCCTCAAGGGTACCGCCGACGCCTTCGAGGGCGGCATGCGATAGATCCGCGCCCCAAGTGGATCATGCCGCGACCCGAGGAAACAAGGCCGCGCAAGATCGCCGTTCCCCCGTCAAACGGTCGCTTGCGAACACGCAAGCGCTTCCGGCGGCCTTACATAGCCCTGCACAAAGGTTGCCGGGGCTTCTTTCTTCCCGCGCATGTTCCTGTACATTCACGACGGCTAAATGCGGGGAGTTCGCGTGTATCTGATCGATATCCTTCTGGTCATCCTTGTGTTTTTCCTGGTTTCGCAGAACCGGAAGGTCTCGGCGCGCGTCGACGGGCTGGAGAGGGAACTCGGCGAGGTGAAGCGGCTGGTCGTGGAGGGCGTTGCTCCCGCGGTGGCGGCGACGAGCCCCATGCCGGCTGGCATCGAGGATGCCGACATGGCGCTCGGTGAAGCGCAATCCGCTCCCGACAGCGATGCCGCGACGCAATCGCCGCACGATGCCGGGACCGGCGGGAAGATCGAAACGACGCCCGAGGCCGAAGACGCCCCCTCGCCCGCGCCACTCCCGGCACGCCAGAGGCCGACGCGTGAGAATCTGGAAAGCTATCTCGGCGCCCGCTGGCCGGTCTGGGTCGGCGGTGTGGCGCTCGCCTTCGGGGGCATCTTCCTCGTCCGTTACTCGATCGAATCCGGCCTGCTCGGGCCCGGCACGCGGCTGACGCTGGCGGCGCTGTTCGGCCTGCTCCTGATCGGTGCCGGTGAACTCGTGCGCCGCCGGGCGATGCCCCGGATTTCCGAACTCTATGCCAATGCGATGATACCCGGTGCGCTGACAGCGGCTGGCAGTGTCACCCTGCTCGGCACGGTGTTCGCGTCTTACGCCTTCTACGGCTTCATCGGTCCCGGCACGGCCTTCGTGCTGATGGCGCTCGTGTCGCTCGCCACCGTGGCGCTGTCTCTGCTGCACGGACAGGCGCTGGCCGGTCTCGGCCTGCTCGGATCGCTGGTGACGCCATTTTTGGTGTCCACCGGCAATCCCAATCCCGACGCGCTGTTCCTTTTCCTCAGCGTCACATGGCTTGCGGTCAGCGCCGCCTCGCGCATCCGCCGCTGGACGGTCGTGCCGATGCTCGCCAATATCGGCACAGGGCTATGGGCCCTCATCTACGCGACCGGCGCGCCGCAAGGGTTCGATCCGATGCCGGTGACGCTGATGCTGATCGTGATGATCGCCGGCACAGCCTTCTTGTGGCCGGGCGCCGCCTACATTCGCCGCATCGGCCCGCCGAGGGCCGGCATCCGGGCACTGCTCGGCCGCCCGCCCCTGAAGATCACCCTGTCCATCTCGATCATGGCCGCGCTGCCGGCGCTGATGATGGGAGTGCGGCAGGCGGATGAAGGCGACATGGTGGTATTTGCCGGTGCCGCGATCATCGCGACGCTCGCCGCGCTGGGCAGTGCGCGAACATATGCGGTCTGGCCGACGCTGATTGCCGCAGGCTCCGCCTTCCTCTCCATAGTCGCCTCGGCGCTTACCTGGGCGAACTATGCAATGCCGATGCCGGTGGACGGCCAACCGTCGCCCGCGCCGCTTTCGTTCACTGGCGAGATCGCCATGTTCCTGCTGCTCGGCGCCGTCTTCACCCTGCTCGGCTTCGGCTTCCTCAGGCGCTTCCGCCATGCGGACAAGCAATTCTCGATCGTCTGGGCTTTCCTGATGGGAGCCGTGCCGGTCACGCTCGGCTTCATCTCATTCTTCAACTTCGGCAATTTCTTCCGCGACTGGACGCATGGGCTGTATGGCCTGGGCCTCGGTCTCGTCATGCTCGTCGCGGCCGACTGGCTGTTTCGGAAGACTGCCGAAAACGTCGACGCCAGGCTCGACTGGCCGGCCAATATCGTCGTCGCGGGATCCTTCGCGAGCCTGACGCTGGCGCTGCATGCGCTGACCACCGGCATCGTCACGACGATCCTCGTCTCGATACTCGGCTTTGCCTATCTCCTGGCGCTTCGCATTCGCCCATGGCCCGCCCTGCCCTGGATGATGGCTGCGGCGGTCATGATCGTCTTCGGACGCATGACCTGGGAGCCGACGCTGATCGGGCAGAACAGCCTCGGCACCACGCCATTCTTCAACGCGCTCTTGCCCGGCTACGGCATTCCGACGCTGCTTGCGATCGTCTCGGCCTGGATGCTGCGCAATTCGCCGGATTTCCGGGTCCGCAACGTCATGCAGGCGCTCGCCTCGCTGTCGGGCCTGATCACCGTCGCCGTGCTGGTCCACCATGCGATGAACGGCGGAAAGCTGTCCGGCGACACGCCGACGCTCGGCGAGCAGTCGGTCTATACGCTGATCACCATCGGCTTCTCGGGCATCCTGATGACGCTCGACCTGAAATCACCGTCGCCAGTGTTCCGCTTCGGCTCGATGATCGCCGGCGTGATTGCGACGGTGAACGTGCTGTCGCTGCATGTCTTTGCGCTCAACCCATTCTTCTCCGGCGAAGACACCGGGCCGTGGCCGTTCGTCAACCTGCTGCTGCTCGGCTATCTGCTGCCGGCGCTCGCCTATGCGCTCGTCGCCTATCTCGCCCGCGGACGGCGGCCGGTGCCCTATGTGGCCATGCTTGCCGTTGCCGGCGCGGTGCTCGGCTTCCTCTGGGCGACGCTTTCGGTCCGCCGCTTCTGGCAGGGAACCAATATCGCCGACTGGAAGGGCTTCATTGCGGGCGAGACCTATACCTATTCGGTCGTCTGGCTGGTCATCGGCGTCGGGCTTCTGGCGCTCGGCTCAAGGCTCGACGCCAAGAGCCTGCGGCTTGCCTCGGCCGGGCTGGTGCTGATCGCGGTGCTCAAGGTGTTCCTGGTCGACATGTCGAACCTCGAAGGCATCCTGCGGGCGGTCTCCTTCATCGGGCTCGGCGCGGTGCTGATCGGTATCGGGCTTTTCTACCAACGCATATTGTTGAAGAAGAACGGAGAACCCGACGCTGATTCTCCGGGTGCCACGACATGACGCTTTCCCTCGCCGCCGCCTTTGCTCCCTATGAGGCACTTGCCGGACAGCTGATCCCGCATGCGACGGAAGGCGACGATGGAAGCCACGACATCGCCCATATCCTGCGCGTCTTCAAGAATGCCATGCGCATCCACACGACCGAGGGCGGCGATGGCGAAGTGCTCGCTGCCGCTGTGCTGCTGCATGACTGCGTTTCGGTGGAGAAGAACTCGCCGCTACGAGCCCAGGCCTCGCGGCTGGCGGCGGAAAAGGCGAGCGGCATTCTCTACGGGATGGGCTGGGACAAGGCGGCGGTCGAGGCGGTTGCCCATGCGATCACCACCCATTCATTTTCCGCCAATCTGCCGCCCGAGACGCTGGAAGCGAAGATCCTGCAGGATGCCGACCGGCTGGATGCGATCGGCATGGTGGGCGCCGCGCGCTGCTTCTACATTGCCGGCCGCATGGCATCCGGGCTCTATGATCCTGTGGACCCGCTTGCCAGGGAGCGGCCGCTCAACGACAAAAGCTTTGCCATCGACCATTTCGAGGTCAAGCTGTTCAAGCTCGCCGATGGTTTCCAGACCGCGGCCGGCCGTGATCTTGCCCATGCGCGGCACCAGCGACTGAAGGATATCCGGGACATGTTCCTGGATGAGATCTGATACGGGAAAACCGAGGGGAAACAGGATGCGCGTCTCCGAACTGAATTTCTATCCGCTGAAGAGCGGCCGCGGCATTCCGCTGACGGAGACCGCGATCACCGCGTCCGGCATTCCCGGCGACCGGCAGATGATGGTCGTCGATCCGTCCGGCCACTTCATCACCCAGCGGGAACTGCAGGCGCTGGCGCAGTTGCAGGTCGAGCCGAAGGATATCGGCGTCAGGCTGGCGATCGAAGGCAAGGGCGAGATCATGGTTGCCGTGCCGCCGAAGGACCGGCGCATGGATGTCGCCGTGTGGAAATCGATCGTCAACGCGGCCGTCGCCGACGACGGGGCGAACGCGATCCTCTCCACATGGCTGGAGCGCGAGGTCAAGCTCGTGTTCTTCGACGAAAAGGCCGAACGCATTGCAAGCCCGGAATGGGCGGGACCGGATACGCCGGTCACCTTCGCCGACGGCTATCAGGTTCTCGTCACCACGACCGGCTCGCTTGCGGCACTCAACGCCGACATGGACAAGCATGGCGAGGGTGAAATCGGCATGGAGCGGTTCCGCCCCAATATCGTGCTCGACCACGACGAAGCCTGGGCCGAGGACAATTGGGACGGCGTGGAGATCGGCGGCATCCGCTTCGATTTCGTCAAACCCTGCGCCCGCTGCATCATGACCACGCAGGACCAGGAGACAGGTTCGCGCGATGTGCCAAGCCCGATACCCGCAATGGGCCGCATCCGCATGTCGGCCGACCGGCGCGTGCCCGGCCCGCTGTTCGGCTGGAACGCCGTGCCGCGCAGCCAAGGCACGATCAGGCTCGGCGACGAAGCGAGCGTGACAGCCACGCGCGACGCCTGGGCGATCAAGCGGCGGGCGTGACAAAATCGCCGCGGCGCGGCGTATTTCGCAGTTCCCGTACCGCGCCGCGTTTACCAGACCTTGACGCCAGTCGGTCAAAACCATTGCACTTAACAAACATCAGGACTTTTGGCCGAGGGTGAGGACGGCCGAGCAACGCCAAAGAGCACATATCGTTCATGACACCACGCAGCCAGGGCCTCATCTTCGCACTCACCGCGGTGTCGATCTTCGCGATCCAGGACGGAATTTCAAAACATCTGGGCCAGGCCTATCCGCCGGTCCTCGTCGCAATGATCCGCTACTGGTTCTTCGCCGCCTTCGTGCTGGCGCTTGCGACGCGCAATCCCGGCGGGATCAAGGAAACGGCAAAGAGCAACAGGCTGGTGCTGCAGATCATCCGCGGTACGCTGCTCGTCTTCCAGATCTGCATCTCGATCTATTCCTTCGCCTATGTCGGCCTTGCCCAGACGCACACGATCTTTGCCGCCTCGCCGCTGGTCGTCGCCTGTCTGTCCGTGCCTCTGCTCGGCGAGACCGTCGGCTGGCGCCGGTGGCTGGCGATCGGCGTCGGCCTCCTCGGCATCCTACTGATCATCGACCCGACCCATGCGACCTTCAACAGCAACATCATCATTCCGATCGTCTGTACGGTCATGTTCGCCCTCTATTCGGTGCTGACGCGCATGGCGAGCCGGTCCGACACGTCGAAGACCAGCTTCTTCTACACCGGCGTTGCCGGTGCCGTGGCGATCACCTTCGTCGGACCGTTCTACTGGTCGAACATCGCCCCGGAATACTGGTTCTGGATGGCGGCACTCTGCGTCACCGGCATGACCGGCCATTACCTGCTGATCCGCGCCTTCGACGTGCTGGACGCCGTCGTGGTGCAGCCGATCTTCTATCTGCAGACGGTTCTGGTCTGCATCATCGGCACGTTCATCTTCAAGGAGGTGATGAGCTGGAACATGATCGCCGGCTGCATCATCGTCATCGGCGCCGGCCTGTTCACCATCCTGCGTGAGGCACAACTCGGCAAGCGCCGCCCACCGGTGCAGCCGCCGGGTTCGCTTTAGGCGCTAATTATTTCCCGCTTCATCAACCGGCGTGATGGATTGCTTTAGCAAAAGTCGTTTCACCAAAGCCTGCAGAGAGAGTATGAACGCCTTCTGACATCAGGGGGAGTTTTCATGCCACACACCACGTCCCGGCCGGCCATGCCCTGGCTGATCATCACCGCCGGTGCGCTGGTGGCGCTTCTGACATTCGGGCCGCGCTCGGCCATGGGCTTCTTCCAGCTGCCTATGCTTGCCGATACCGGCTGGGACCGGTCCACCTTCGGTCTTGCCATGGCGATCCAGAACCTTGCCTGGGGTCTCGGCCAGCCGATCTTCGGCGCGATCGCCGACAAGTGGGGCACCGGCCGGGTGCTGGCATTTTCCGGCCTGCTCTATGCAGCGGGACTGCTTTTGATGTCGACGGCGCATTCGGAAAGCATCCTGCATCTGTCCGGCGGCGTGATGGTGGGGCTTGCGGTCGGCGCCGGTTCGTTCGGCACCATCCTGTCGGCCTTTGCCCGCAACGTGACGCCGGAGCAGCGTTCGTTTGCCTTCGGCATCGGTACCGCGGCGGGCTCGGCCGGGATGTTTCTGTTCGCACCGCTCAGCCAGGCGTTGATCAGCGCCTATGGATGGTCCGACAGCCTTGTCATCATGGCAGTGATGATGCTCGCCATCCCCGTGCTTGCCATTCCACTGCGCGGCAATTCGTCGTCGGGCACGCAGCGCCAGGCGACCTTCAAGCAGACGGCCGGCGAGGCTTTGCGCGAGGCCTTCGGCCACAAGAGCTATCTCCTGCTCACCAGCGGCTTCTTCGTCTGTGGCTTCCAGGTCGCCTTCATCACCGCACATTTTCCCGCCTATCTCGGCGATATCGGCATCGACGCGCGTTATGCGGTGATCGCCATGGCGCTGATCGGCTTCTTCAACATCATCGGCTCGCTGTCGGCCGGCGTGATCGGCCAGCGTTATTCGAAGCCCTATTTCCTCGCCTATATCTATATCGCCCGCTCGGTCGCCGTAACGGCGTTCCTGCTCCTGCCGCCGTCTCCGGCATCGGTGATCGTCTTCGCCATCGTCATGGGGCTTCTGTGGCTCTCCACCGTGCCGCCGACCAACGGGCTGGTCGCGATCATGTTCGGCACGCGCCATCTCGGCATGCTGGGCGGCATCGTCTTCCTGTCACACCAGGTCGGCTCGTTCCTTGGCGTTTGGATGGGCGGATATCTATTCGACCGCCTCGGCTCCTACGATGCCGTCTGGTGGTTCGGCGTGGCGCTCGGCCTCTTTGCCGCGATCGTCCACTGGCCGATCAAGGAAAAGGCGATCGACCGGCCCGCCGCCATGCAGCCGGCGGAATAAGCGAAACCTAGCCTAAAGTCAGCTTGCCTGGCGATCTGCAGGCTTCGATAGCGCCTTTAGAGCTGCCTGAACGAAACCCTCGCGGGCATCGTTAGCGGTGAGGCCGCGCGGCTCGTAGACGTGCCTGTGCAGGAAGAACTGGGTGAGCTTGAAGGCCGCCGCCATGCTGTCGCGATCGGCGGAAGGCGCCGGGCCTTCGCGCAGGAAGGCCGGCAAAGCCAGCATGCGATTGGCATAGGGTGCTGCGGCCTCGCCGCAGACGGCGCGGCCGCTTTTCGGCGAGACATGGGTGAGATTGTTGCGCACGCCGGTCGCGGCGCATTCGGTGAGGTCGAGGCCGTAGCCGAGATCGTTCAGGACGGCGAGTTCGAAGCGGACGAAGAGTTCGCCGGCATCGGCCGGATCGTCCATGGCCTCAAGGATGATATCGAGCGCGTCGAAGAGATGCGGATGGGGATCGCGTTCGGGAAGCAGGCGCAGCAGCGCACCCATGGCCTGCACGCCGTAGACGGCGGTTGCCGTCTCCATCAGCTTGGCGGCTCTCAGGCGCACCGGCTCAAGCTTCAGATCACCCAGATGCTCGTCTAGCCTGGCGCGCCAGACCGCCTCCACCCGGTTGCCCGGCTGCAACACCGGCTGCATGGAACGCGAGCGGCCGGAGCGGACGAGCCCGAGATGGCGGCCGCGCTCACGGGTCATCAGCTCGGCAATGACGCTGGTTTCGCCATGCCGCTTGACGCCGATGATGATTGCCTCGTCCTGCCACTGCATCGATGTGTGAAGACCTTTTCGAAGTGATTCAGTTTTAGCGCATAAGTCGTTCAGACTGAATCAGTTTTGCACTTTTGCCACGCAATGCCGAAAACTGCGATCGGGTGCCGGCTCGGCTGGAACAAATTGCCCGGCAGCGGAATTCTCTCGCCACATATAATGTCGCCATAGGGAGTTCCCATGAGATACGTCCTCTTCGCCGCAGCCACCCTGTCCGCCACGCTGGCAGGTTTCATCCAGGCGCCGCCGGCCGCCGCCCAGTCACCACAGCTGGAACAGGCCTGCATGACGGTCGCGAAGAACTTCCTTCTGGTGCCGACGCTGAAGACCGGGATCGTGCAGTCGTTTCCGGAACTCGACCCGCCCGGCGCGCGCCTGACCTATTCGACCCGCGATGACGCAAAGCCGACAGATTTCACCAACGAGATCGATTGCGAATTCGACAAGGCGACGCCGCCCTTTACCCTGCAGCGCTTCTGCATCTCGCGCACCTGCTACGGCGCCAACGAGCAGGAGCCGGAAAACCGCCGCCGCTTCCTGGAAGTGAAGGCGATCATGGATCGCCAGAAGTAAGCCCGGCGAAGGTCTCGACAAAAAGCAAAAGCCCCGCTGTGCGGGGCTTGTTCCGGGCAAGGGCCGCCATCAGCCGCCCTTGCGGTGACACGTCATGCGTTCAGTTGTCGCCGCGACGGCCGAGCGCGCCCAGAGCGGATGTCAGATAGCGTTCCGCAAGCGCATGACGGCGGCGCTTGGCGAGCTTCAGTGCCTCGAGGCAATGGGATGCCAGAGGATCGGTCTCGGTCGGCATCTTGCCGAATTCCTCGGCGGTGACGGAGCCCGTATAGATGGACGGCGTGCCTTCTCCGTTGCGCAGACAGCGCCCCTGCCCGGTCACGATCATGTCGCGACCGTTCGGATGCTTGATCTTGTAGGTCTGGTAGCACGGCTTGCCCGAGATGATCGTCTCGTGCAGCGCCTTTGCGACACGCGGCATGTCATCCTCCGTGACATGCTTTATGACGTCTTCGATCGGCGCCCCGACCTCAAGGTCGCGAGGGGCCAGACCATAGATATAGGCGAAGACAGGGTCGGCGAAGACCTTGTTTTCGCTGAGGTCCCAGCTGAAGAAACCTACGGATTCCTTCAGGTCGACCTCCTTGCGCCTTTGATACATGCTGCTTCCCATGCAGTCTCAATCCCCCTCTTGCCCGGTTTCATGACCTCTGCAACGACCGCTGAATCGCGCGGCCCGCCAATATGATCAAATGTCCGGAGTTGCGGCGTGTCAAGCCCGCCGCAAAAAGTTGCACAACCTGAGGAAGGACAAAGGTCTCCCGTTACCTCTTAGGGATGCTCATGTCAGCCCTTTGGAAAGTCCAGGCCCATCTCGCGGAAACGCTCGGGATCATCGCCCCAGTTCTCGCGAACCTTGACGAAGAGGAAGAGATGCACCGACTGCTCGAGGATCTCCGAAAGCTCCTTGCGGGATGCGGTCGAGATCGCCTTGATCGCCTCGCCATTCTTGCCGAGCGCGATCTTCTTTTGGCTGTCACGCTCGACATAGATGACCTGTTCGATGCGAACCGAACCGTCCTTCTTTTCTTCCCACTTCTCGGTCTCGACATGCGAGGCGTAGGGAAGTTCCTGATGCAGACGCAGGAACAGCTTTTCGCGGGTGATCTCGGCCGCGAGCTGGCGCATCGGCAGATCGGAAATCTGGTCCTCCGGGTAGTACCAGGGACCTTCCGGCAGGGTTTTGGCGAAATAATCCATCAGGTCGTCGCAGCCGGAGCCGGTCGTCGCCGAAATCATGAATGTGCGGTCGAAGGCCACTGTCTCGTTGGCCTTTGCGGCGAGCGCCAGCAGGTCCTCGCGCTTGACCTGGTCGATCTTGTTGAGAAGCAGGATCTTCGGCTGGTGGACTTCCTTCAGGCCTTCGAGGATTGTCTCGGCGTCACCGCGGATGCCGCGTTCGCTGTCGATCAGAAGCGCGATCAGGTCGGCATCCTTGGCGCCGCCCCAGGCCGAGGTCACCATGGCGCGGTCGAGCCTGCGGCGCGGCTTGAAAATGCCGGGCGTATCCATGAAGACGATCTGGGCATTGTCGTGAATGGCGATGCCGCGCACGATGGCGCGCGTCGTCTGGACCTTGTGGCTGACGATCGACACCTTGGCGCCGACCAACCGGTTGACCAGCGTCGACTTGCCGGCATTGGTCGCGCCGATCAGAGCCACGAAACCGGAATGGGTCGGGCCTGCGGCGGTTTCGTCTGCTGCGCCGGCGATGTTTTCGTCTTCAGTCATATCGGTCCAATCAATCCTGGCTTTTCTGCCAGATGCCCTCGCGTTCGAGGAGCTTCGTTGCGGCAACCTGTTCGGCGGCCCGTTTCGAGCGGTCCGTGCCCGTCTCGGGCGCACAACCGGGAATTTCCACCGTCACCGTGAAGCGCGGATCATGATCCGGCCCGGCGCGGTCATCCACCCGGTAGGATGGCGTGACGCCGAACTTGGCATGCGCCCATTCCTGCAGTTCGGTCTTGGCATCGCGCCTTGCCGCGTTCGGCTGGGTGGCGCGCTCCTTCCAATAACGCAAAACGAAGGCGCGCGCGACTTCCAATCCGCCATCGAGATAGAGTGCCGCGATCAGGCTTTCCACGACGTCAGCGCGGACATTGAGCATCCGCTTGCCGGTGAGCTTCTTGACGTCGGCGCCGGTACGGATGAAGCGGTGCAGTTCCAGCTCGTCAGCAACGATGGCGCAGCTTTCGGCGCTGACCAGTTGGTTCAGGCGGACGGAGAGCTCGCCCTCCTCCGCCGACCGGAACGTCGTGAACAGGAGTTCCGCGACGCAGAGACCGAGAACCCTGTCCCCTAAGAACTCCAGACGCTCATAATTGGCATTTTTGGCCGTCCCGGTGCTGGCATGGGTTAGCGCCCGGTCCAACCATTGCCTGTCAGTAAAGCTGTGACCGATCGCCGTTTCCAGCTGGCCCATTTCTTCAGCCGAGAGCGGCCGCGGCTTCATCAGTGGACGCCCTTGAACAGACGATCCCAACGCATGTTGGCCGGCCATTTCCAGATTTCGCGGAACGAGGTGTCGTTACCGAGCGAGAAGAAGATGACGCTGGCGCGACCGACGAGGTTCTCGGCGGGCACGTAACCAACGTCGAAGCGGCTGTCGAGCGAGTTGTCGCGGTTGTCGCCCATGAAGAAGTAGTGGCCTTCCGGCACGACGAATTCCTGGGTGTTGTCACCACGGGAGACCGGCGACTGGTCGAGCGTGTCGTAGCTAACGCCATTGTCCAGCGTCTCACGGAAGACCGGAACATTGGCGCCCGGGTCGAGACGATAATCGGAGGTGAAGCTGCCGTCGGCCTGTTTCGGCACGGCCGTGCCGTTGACGTAGAGAATGCCTTCGCGAACCTGGACGCGGTCGCCCGGCAGGCCGATGAGACGCTTGATGTAGTCGATGTCAGGCTGTTGCGGCAGGCGGAAGACGATCACGTCGCCGCGCCTCGGCTCGCTGAATTCGAGGATTCGGCCGTCGAAGAGATCCGGCGAGAAGGGCAGCGAATATTTCGAATAGCCGTAAGCGAACTTGTTGACGAAAATGTAGTCGCCGACGAGCAGCGTCGGCATCATCGAGCCAGACGGAATGGTGAACGGCTGGAACAGGACGGTACGGATGACCATGGCGAGCAGCAGGGCCTGAATGATGACCTTGATGTTTTCCCAGAGCGCATTCTGCTGCTTCGTCTCGGCTTTGTCGGACACGTTTCAATTCTTTCTATCTTGGCGGGTGGCCGCCTTGTCTAAACTCTTCCAAATGCCACGGCAATGGAAATGGAAGCGGGAATGTTGTCGCGCCCCCGGTTAAGTCTGCCTGCCTCGCCGCATGCGCCCTGCCCCGTCAGGCGGCCCCGAGCGGCCGGGCCTCGATGATGACGAAGGCCTGGGCGTAAGGGTATTCGTCGGTGATGGTGATGTGGATCACGGGTTCATGGCCGGCCGGGATGAGTTCCGCCAGCCGCTCGCCGGCGCCGCCGGTTAGGACCATGGTCGGCTTGCCACCCGGCAGGTTGACGACACCCATATCCTTCCAGAACACGCCATTCGCAAGCCCCGTGCCGAGCGCCTTGGAACAGGCCTCCTTGGCGGCGAAACGCTTGGCGTAGGATTCCGCGCGGTTCTTGCGGCGCTCAGACTTGGCCCGCTCGATCTCGGTGAAACAGCGGTGGGTGAACCGATCGCCGAAGCGTTCGATGGATTTTTCAACCCGCCTGATGTCGATGAGGTCGCTGCCCATGCCGATGATCATGCCCAAGCCTGTCCTTCCAATTTCAATACCCGGCAAATTTCAGTGTCCGGTCCCGACTGACTTGATGGCTTCGCCCCGCGGCGTCAAGCGGTCCAGCCGCCGATTGCGGAAGCTGCGCACACCGAGATAGGTGACACCGTAGAAGACGAGGCCGCAGAGGAGGCCAAGCGGAAGCGAGCCGAGCAGCATCGGCTCCAAGATCGGCCGCCAGAGCTGCGAGACGTCGAGATGGGAGAGAAGGCTTTCGAGATCGATATGGCGGGACGTCGCCTCGCCGCCGAGCATGACCTGGCCGAGCTCCCAGGTCAGCGGCCAGATGATGGGACAGGTCAGCGGATTGGCGAAAGCGGTACCCAATGCAGCGGCAACCATGCTGCCGCCGATCAGCCACGCGACCGGCAGGGCGAACAGGATGTGCAGGCCGAGAAACGGCGTCCAGGCGCTGAGCACGCCGACGGCAAGACCCGCGGCGACGGCATGGGGGGAGCCGCCGATGCGCATGACTTTCAGCCGATAGTAGCCGAGCACGCGCCGGAAGCCCCGCGAAGGCACGAGGGCGGCATGAACTTTCTGGCGGAAAGAAAGAGGCGTGCGTCTGCGAAATGTCATTTCAATGGAACCCGGCCGGGCCATCCCGGTCAAACCAACTTGGTCAGGCCAAATCGGTCTTGACTGGCTCCGCTTCGGCGACTTCGTTCAAATGTGAACTAGCCGATACGGAAAATAATGGCGAAATTGGGCCGCAAGCGCTTGGCATTGGCTTTCAGGCTAGTGCAGCAGCAGGAACATTCAAGCGACGCCTCGCGCTCAATCCTGCATCGACGCCCCGTCTACAGGAGGGCGTCGCTAACTGTCGTGTCGGCAGATCAGAACTGCGACTTGCGGAACATGCCGCGGTCAACCTGGCGCATGCGATATTCGAGATCGATGCGGTCACGGGCTTCGTTGAGATATGCCATTTCGCGGTCCTGGGCCGAAGGGACGCGGAGCGCGCGGGCGAACTTGCGAACGGTGGTAAACATGATGTCTTCCTTGGTGGTCGGTGTCTTTCTGTTGGCTGATAGATACGATTTCGCAGGGCATTTTACCAACGCCGGCTTGGCTGTGCAGCCCTGCATTAGACGCATAGCGAGCTGAATGACAGGCAAGTGGCAGGTTATAAAAAGTGCAACTGGCGCCAATTGCGCCTGCATCAGCGCAAAGAAAAACCGCGGAGGCCGTTACAGCCGCCGCGGTTGTCGATGATGATCGCATGGCGGACGAGGATGCTACCTCATGCCGCCCGCAACGGAGACCGGATCAAAACTCTTCCCAGCTCTCGTTCTTGACGGCGACGGCGGCGTTGCCGGAGAAGGCGGTCGCAAGCTTGCGGCCGAGGGCGCGGGCGGGAGAAGCCGTCGGGGCTTCGGTGGCCTGCGCGACGCGGACGTTCGCCTTGTAGGTCTGGACGGACAGCTTGAACTGCGAGAGCAGGGCGTTGAGCGCCGCTGCGTCGCGGGCCAGACCATGGCTTGCGGCCGTCTGTTCCTCGACCATGGCGGCGTTCTTCTGGGTGTCCTGATCCATCGTGTTGACGGCGGTGTTGATCTGCTGGAGGCCGGACGACTGCTCCTGCGCCGATTCAACGATGGCGTTGACGTTACGATTGATCTCCTGGACTTCGCCGACGATGGTCTCGAGCGCCTTGCCGGTTTCGCCGACGAGGTGAACGCCGTTCTGGACCTGCTCGTTGGAAGCGTTGATCAGCGCCTTGATTTCCTTCGCGGCGTTGGCGGAGCGCTGGGCGAGTTCGCGCACTTCCTGGGCGACGACCGCAAAGCCCTTACCGGCTTCGCCTGCACGCGCGGCTTCGACACCGGCGTTGAGGGCGAGAAGGTTGGTCTGGAAGGCGATGTCGTCGATGACGCCGATGATGTTGCCGATCTCGCCCGAAGACTTCTCGATCTGCTCCATGGCCTTGACGGCGTTCTGGACGACTTCGCCCGAACGTTCGGCGCCCTGACGGGTGCGGGCGACGAGTGCGCCGGCATCCTGAGCACGACGAGCGGCATCCTTCACCGTGGTGGTGATCTCTTCCAGAGCCGCTGCGGTTTCTTCAACCGAAGCTGCCTGCTGTTCGGTGCGCTTGGCAAGATCGTCGGCGGCCGCCTTGATCTCGGCAGAACCTGCCTCGATGCTGCGGGCGTTTTCAGCGACCTGTTCGAGAGCGGCCTGCAGCTTCGACGCGGATGCGTTGAAGTCGCCGCGGACGCCGTCGAGCGACGCGGTGAACGGCTGCTCGATGCGGTAGGAGACATTGCCGTCCGAGAGCTGGCTCAAAGCCTGGGCGAGATTGTCGACGGCGAACTTGACGTCGGCGGCTTCGCGGGTCTTCAGCGCTTCACGCTCGATACGCTCGCTTTCAGACAGGCTGCGGTTGTCTTCGGCTTCCTGTTCCAGACGCTGACGCTCCAGGGCGTTATCGCGGAAGACGGCGACGGCTTCGGCCATCTGGCCGATCTCGTCCTTGCGGTCGAGACCGTCGATCTCGGCCTGCGTGTTTCCGGCAGCCAGCGAGGACATGCGCTCGCGCAGGCGGGCCATCGGAGCGGTGACGCCCTTCTGGGCAATGGTCATGGAAATGACGATGGCAATGGCGATGCCGGCCAGCATGCCGATGATGGCGTACTGGATGGTCGAGGAAACTTCGGCCGACAGACGGTCGGCGCCGTTCTTGATGATCTCGGCCATTGCGCCGTTGTTGGCGCCGAACTTCGGCGACAGCTCGACGATTGCCTTGTCGAGGTCGGCCGAGAGGGCAGCAACCTTGGCGGTGTCACCGGCGACATGCGCGGCGAGCAGGCCATCGCCGATCGCCTTCAGCTTGTCGGCACCGGCAACCAGTTCGTCGATGGCAGCCTTGCGGCTCGGAACGATGCCCGGGATCTGGGACAGACGGTCGCGGGCGCCCGAGATTTCCTTGCCGAAGCGGCCGGACAGATCCTTGAAGGCTTCCGACTGCGGGTCCTGCGCCATCGCACGGCTGAGCCAGGTCGTGGCCGTCCACATGCCGGCGGCACCGCGCGGACCGAAGGTCGCGGCGTTGCTTTCATTCATAAGGAAGCTGGAGTAGGCATCGTTGGCGGCGCTGAAGCGCTGCGTGACAAAAAGCAGGCCGGCGAGCGAAATGACGCCGAGGATGGCGATCGCCATCAGAAATTTGGTCTTGATCTTCAAATTCTTGAGCATCGGAAAGCCTCAGATATGCGCCGTCCGGGCGGACGCGCATTGCGAAGGGGAAAAACAGGAATCGTCACGGAGACGGCGAACATCATGCACGCGCCGCGATCGAACCCGACCGCATGTCCTCAAGACAGGACCCTAAACCGCTTTAGGATAAGAAAATCTTACACTTGCTGCGGCGCGTTATGATTTTCGACAAAATGCCGCAGTGCAGCATTATTTCGCCGCAATCTTCATAAGCGCGTAACCATCAGGGGCTAAGCCGAGCCCGCTCTTGTTGCGGCGCACAACGCGCTGCGCTTAACAGGATGCACGGGCCATGATCCGGCCAGCCCGCGATGCGGGCCGTTTGATATGAAGTCAGCACACCATCACCGAAGGACCTTCCCGTGGATCTATCCCGCCGTAACATCATGACGCTCGGCGTTGCTGCAGCAGCGACCGCCGTCACCACCAAGATCGCCTCCGCACAGGCGATCAGCTTCACCCCCTCGCCGATCTATCCCGATCCGGCGATCCAGGTCCTCGACCCGAGCTTTGCCAAGTACCGCGTCGCCAGCGCCTCGCTGGAACAGGTCGCCACCGGTGCCCGCTGGCTCGAAGGCCCGGTCTATTTCGGCGACGGCAAGTATCTGCTGGTCAGCGATATCCCGAACAACCGCGTCATGAAGTTCGATGAGACGAACGAGACCTGGAGCGTCTTCGACGCCAACTCGAACTACGCCAATGGCCATTGCCGCGATCTGCAGGGCCGCCTGATCGCCTGCGAGCACCTGACCCGCCGCGTCACCCGCACCGAGCATGACGGTTCGATCACCGTTCTCGCCGACAACTACAAGGGCAAGAAGCTCAACTCGCCGAACGACATCGTCTGCAAGTCGGACGGTTCGCTGTGGTTCACCGACCCGCCATTCGGCATCGGCGGCGAATGGGAAGGCGAAAAGGCGGAAGCAGAACTGCCGCACTCCGTCTACCGCATCTCGCCGGAGGGCAAGCTGGAACTCATCGCTGACGACCTGAAGGGCCCGAACGGCATTGCGTTTTCCGAAGACGAGAAGAAGCTCTACGTGGTCGAAGGCCGCGCGCAGCCCTACCGCATTGTCTGGTCCTACGACGTCGGCAAGGACGGCAAGACGCTGTCCAACAAGAAGGCCTTCATCGCGGCTGACGACAATGGCGGCCTCGACGGCTTCAAGGTCGATGTCGACGGCAACCTGTGGTGCGGCTGGGGCTCTTCGGGCGCTGCCGGCGCAAAGCCGGAAGACCTGAACGGCGTCAAGATCTTCAACAAGGAAGGCAAGGCGATCGGCTTCATCAAACTGCCGGAGCGCTGCCCGAACCTCGTCTTTGGCGGCAAGAAGAAGAACCGCCTCTACATGGCCTCCAGCCACTCGGTCTACGCGCTGTTCGTCGAGACCCGCGGCGCCGTCTGATCGGATCAGGTAGCAAGCTGAATACGAAAACGGGCCGGAGTGATCCGGCCCGTTTTGATTTCAAGCACCGCCTCCAGAGCGGCTGCGACCGTCATGTCACCATTATTTTCCGAAGCAGGAGGCATGGGCACCCCGTCCGTGCAACAATATGGGAGGCGATCATCCCTGCGGCGATTCTCTAGCCAGAAAACGGTCTGCCGCAGGAATAGATGGAGTGAAGAAATGACACTCTCCACGGAAGCGACCGAATTTAAAGAGGCAGTCCGCGCACTCTACAGCAGCGACCCCTATTTCAAGTTCCTCGATATCGAATTCCGTAAACTCGATGATGAGCACTTTCGGTTCGGCAGTAGGTATAGATGTATCCGAAGCTTCTGCGCCAACGGCCTCGGTCCTCACGAGCCCGATTTCGGCAAGGCCGACGTCGGCGAAGTCATGTGGTTCATCGGTGCCGATTATTTTGCCTGGGACGGACTGCACGCCACGTTCTTCCATGACGGCACCAGGCTGAGGGACTTCGTCTTTTCCGATGCTCAATGGGAAGTCGAGGGACGAACCAACAAGGCGTTCAAGAACGCGCCACTCTCGTATTTCGAGATGATCGGTGATGACAGCGAGATCGGCTTAGCGCTCGCCGTGCTGCGCGAGGATCTCCTTAGGGAGAAGCGCGAAAAGTGGCCGCGTTTTGCGGAGCTGGAACAGCTGCGATCCCCACGGCTGCTCCAGCCGCCTCAATCGTAGACGCGCTTGAGGTTTGCCACGCAATCCAGGTCCTTCAGCTGCGACAGGAGCTGGTTGAGCTGGCGCAGGTCCCAGACCTCGACTTCCATGGTGATCTCGGAAAAGTCGTCGGCGCGGTTATTGCCCATCGATAGCGTGCGGATGTTGATGTCGAGCCCGCCGATCGTCTTCGCTACCGTCGCCAGCGTGCCCGGCTCGTTGATCGTGTTGACCGCAAGCTTGGCGAGGAAGCGGGACTTGTTGGCCTCGTCGAGATCCCAGCGGACATCGATCCAGCGTTCCGGCTCGTCGTCGAATTTCTGCAGCGCCGGGGCCTGGATCGGGTAGATGGTGATGCCCTTGTTCTTGCCCTCTTCCATGATGCCGACGATGCGGTCTCCGGGCACGGCGCCGCTCGGGGCGAAGCGTACCTGGGTGCTGGACGACAGGCCGCGGATCGGCAGGAGCGTCGAACTCAGGCCGGCAGCCTGCGCGTTCTCCACCTCCGTCTGCGATTTGGCGGGCAGCTTGAACATCATGCCGGAAGCGCTCGGCATGTTGAACCAGCCTTCGTCGGCGGACGGTTTTACCGTGACGCGCTCGTCCTTGTAGTCGGGGAAGACGGCGCGCAGGACGTCAAGCGAGGAGAGTTCCCCGCGGCCGACGGAGGCGATCGCATCCTCGACATCCTTGTGTGCGAGGCGGTAGAGCGCCGGTTTCAGCGCATCGCGCGAGAAGATCTTGCCGGCGCGCTCGAAGGTGCGCTCCAGGATGCGGTGGCCGAGGCCGGCATATTGTTTGCGGATCGCCATGCGTGTGGCGCGGCGGATCGCCGAGCGCGCCTTGCCGGTGACGACGATCTCTTCCCATGCGGCCGGCGGCACCTGCACGCCGGAGCGGATGATCTCGACCTCGTCGCCATTGTTCAGGCGGGTGACGAGCGGCATGATGCGGCCGTTGATCTTGGCGCCGACCGTGGTGTCGCCGATATTGGTGTGGACGGCATAGGCGAAGTCGATCGGGGTGGCGCCGCGCGGAAGCGCGATCAGCTTGCCCTTCGGGGTGAAGCAGAAGACCTGATCCTGGAAAAGCTCGAGCTTGGTGTGCTCGAGGAATTCCTCTGGATTGTCGCCTTCGGCAAGCGATTCGATCGTGTGGCGCAGCCAGGAATAGGCGTTGCTTTCCTTGGGCAGCAGCTCGCCGCCCTTCACAGGCCCCTGCCCGTCCTTGTAGAGCGCGTGGGCGGCGATGCCGTATTCGGCAATCTCCTGCATCAGCTGGGTGCGGATCTGCAGCTCGATACGCTGGCGCGAGGGACCGACGATTGTCGTGTGAATGGAACGGTAATCGTTCTGCTTCGGATTGGAGATGTAATCCTTGAAGCGGCCGGGCACGACGCGCCAGCGGGTATGGACGACGCCGAGCGCCTTGTAGCAGCAGGCGACATCGTCGACGATGATGCGGAAACCATAGACATCCGACAGCTGCTCGAAGGAGAGCGACTTCGACTGCATCTTGCGGAAGACCGAATAGGGCTTCTTCTGACGGCCCTTGACGAAGGCGTCGTTCAGACCGTTGGCAATCAGCAGATCGCGCAGCTCGTCCTCGATCTTCTTGATCAGGCCTTCGTTGCGGGCCGAGAGGTCCGCGAGCCGCTGGGTGACGGTCGCATAGGCTTCCGGGTTGATATACTGGAAGGACAGGTCTTCCAGCTCGTCGCGCATGTCCTGCATACCCATGCGGCCGGCGAGCGGCGCATAGATATCCATCGTCTCTTCGGAAATGCGCGCCTTCTGCTCGGCCTTCATGTGGTCGAGCGTGCGCATGTTGTGGAGGCGGTCGGCGAGCTTGACGAGGAGGACGCGCACGTCGTCGGAAATGGCGAGCAGCAGCTTGCGCAGATTTTCCGCCTGCTTGGCCTTTTTCGACACGAGGTCGAGGCGCTTCAGCTTGGTCAGGCCTTCGACAAGACGGCCGATATCCTCGCCGAACAGTTCGTCGATCTCGGCGCGGGTCGCCGTCGTGTCCTCGATCGTATCGTGCAGGAGCGCCACCGCGATGGTGGACTCGTCGAGATGCATGTCGGTGAGAATGGCCGCCACTTCGAGCGGATGGGAGATATAGGGGTCACCCGAGGCGCGCTTCTGCTGGCCATGCTTCTGCATGGCATAGACATAGGCTTTATTGAGAAGAGCTTCGTTGGCGTCGGGCTTGTATTTCTGCACCCGCTCGACGAGCTCGTACTGCCTCATCATTCCCGGATTTGTCCCTCGATCGTCGCAGCCACAGGAAATGGCACGAAAAGAAAATGGCGCGCCAACCATCGGTTAGCGCAGCCATCATAATTGAGACAACCAGATTAGGGCGATAGAATGAACGATACCTTGCCTTGGAGCAGGATCGTTACGGTCGGAACGATTATTCCAGCCGTTTTTACAGACATGAGCGGATTTCAGGGAAACCGCTCATGCATTTGCCATTCAGATCAGTAATCGTCGCTCTTTTCCGGCGGAACCAGGCCTTCGATACCGGCCAGCAGTTCCTCTTCCGACATCTGGTCGAAGTTGATTGCTTCCGGTGCGTCTTCCTCTTCGGCGTCGGCCGAGATGGATACGCCGCCGGCAGCGATGAGCGAAGCCGGATCGGGCTCGGGCTCGTCCACTTCGACATGCTTCTGCAGCGAATGGATCAGGTCTTCCTTTAGGTCGTCTGGCGACAGGGTCTCGTCGGCGATCTCGCGAAGGGCGACGACCGGGTTCTTGTCATTGTCGCGGTCGATCGTGATCGAGGCGCCCTGCGAGATCTGGCGTGCACGGTGGCTGGCCAGGAGCACGAGCTCGAAACGGTTGTCGACTTTGTCAATGCAATCTTCTACTGTGACACGGGCCATCGCATGTCCTTTGCGGTCGTGATTTCTGGAATTGATACGCCCGATATAGACATTGGGCGGCAAATTCAAGTTTTTCCTGTCCGTACACCCAACCTCCTACCAAAGTGGGCGGGGACAAAGACGCACATTCTATCAAAGCGTGCTTGGCTTATCGCGAATCGTGACATACATGACATGTATATGAATAGTTCTTAATGTAGAGAGTTATTCCAGGTTGCCGACACAACCTTGCGTTTTGTAAGAAGCGTCTGCACCATAGACTGCAAAGGGATGGAGACAGAATGTTTGACCCGAGAGAGAAAATCGCTCTCTTCATTGACGGTGCCAACCTGTACGCCGCGTCGAAAAGCCTTGGCTTCGACATCGATTACAGGAAGCTCCTGAAAGCGTTCCAAAAGCGCGGCTACCTGCTGCGCGCCTATTATTACACGGCCCTCATCGAGGATCAGGAATATTCATCCATCCGTCCTCTGATCGATTGGCTCGACTATAACGGCTACAAGGTTGTTACCAAGCCGGCGAAGGAATTCACCGACTCGCTGGGTCGCCGCAAAATCAAGGGCAACATGGATATCGAACTGGCCATCGATGCGATGGAGCAGTCCGATACTGTCGATCATCTGGTCATCTTCTCCGGCGACGGCGATTTCACCAATCTGGTGGAAGCGCTGCAGCGTCGGGGACGCAAGGTTTCGGTCGTTTCGACCATGGCGACACAGCCGCCGATGATCGCCGACGACCTGCGCCGCCAGGCAGACCATTTCATCGACCTCGTCTCGCTGAAGGCGGAGGTCGGACGCGACCCGAGCGAAAGGCCTGCACGTCCGGCCGAGCCTGCGGAACCCGCAGACGTCTGAACGGAAGCAATGATCCCAACAAAAAAAGGCGCCGGAGACGGCGCCTTTTTTGTTGGGATAGCGTCGCGATCAGACGGCCTCTGCCGCAGCACGGGCGTGACCGGCACCGGAGCCGCCATCACGGGACTTGCGGGCCCGAAACACAGCCTCGACGATAAGCGAGAGCGGCAGGCCGATGAAAAGCGGGATGAAGAAGTAGATCACCCGGAAAGCGACCAGCGAGCCGATCGAAGCCTGATCGCCCATGACATGGCCGACGGTCGCCTCCAGCACGCCGAGGCCGCCTGGCGCGTGGGTGATGAGGATCGCGACATTGGCGAGCACGAATGCAGTCGCCGCCTTAAGGTAGCTGACATCGGCGCTGGCGGCCATGACCTCGCGCAGACAGGCGGAGACGAGAGCGAAGTTGATCGTACCGATGACGACCTGGGCTACGGCGATCTTCAGCGTCGGCATCTGGAAGGTCCAGCTGCGGATCCTGAGCGGCGCGCGCAGGAAGGCGGCCAGCGCCAGATAGAGGCCGGTGGCGGCCAGGCACCCGGCACCGATCGCGATCACGGCCGCTTCGCTCATGCGAAGCACACCGGCGGCATCCTGCGGGTTGACGATCATCACGATGCCGGCAAGCATGGCCATACCGATGCCGACGGTGACGCCCGAGAGCAGCACGATCTTCGCAACATCCTCCGTGCTCATGCCCCAATGGGCATAATAGCGATAACGCAGCGCGCCGCTGCTTAACCCCGACAAGCCGACGCTCTGGCCGATCGACAGGGCGATGAAGGAGGCGAGCGCGATCTTCGGGTAAGGCAGGTCGTTCTTCACATATCGGACGCCGCACCAGTCGAAGCCGGTGAGGCATAGATAAGAACCGAAGGCGAAGAGCAGCGCTAGCGCCAGATTGGCGAGTGGAATGTCCCGAACCGACTGGATGATCTCGGAGGGCGAATGTTCGCGGAACACCTGATAGAGAAGATAGCCGGCAAGACCGAAGCCCACAACCAGCATCGCATAGGTGAAAATCTGCTTTTTCGTCATCGTTCACGCGCCCACGCCAAGGTGGGATCAAACGACGATGAGCATGATTTTGTTCCGAAATGGGAGGGCTCGCGGCCGGACTACCCGACTATCCGGCAGAAATTTCCCCCGTGTCGCGAGCGGGCACCCACTGCGATATCGCGAAGGTCGAGCGCCCGGTTCGCCCGCCGAGGGGCCTGTTGTGCGGCTCTGCCTTCCATGTCGCATCTTTTATATGATGCCCCAAATGCTGAGGCTCATCGCCGCCATTGACGAGCGCACTTTTAGCCTCGATAGGTTCAGGAAAAAGCGGCGGCGCAGCCGAACAGCGACAGGAGCGTAATAGTGAGCGAAATGACCGTAGCAGAGGCAACCGACCGTATTTATGAATCGCTCCAAGCCGACAATGCTGACATCGACGCGCATATCGCGACCCTCAAGGCAGCTCTGGCGCGAGCTGATATGAATGAAGCTGTGTTCGACCCGTCCAGGCTCGTGCAGAACAATCGCTCCGGCAGGAAACTGATGCAGGCCTATTTTCGGCAGCGGGGCGTCAAGGTGAGCTTCCTGGCTTAGCGGCTCCTAACAGGCCAGACCGGTTGAGCTATCAGGCTGGCCGGATCGCCGCCAACGATGTCCTGACATGAAGCCCTGACTTTCCGATGTGAATGAGGCACGGCCCGCTTCGGAATCTGGATAGACGGCGCTGCAGCTCCCGGCTGATTGCGGAGGTTTTATCGATCACGGTTTGCGCCCACTGCCCGAACCATGCGCATGCCGTGGTTCTTTTGCCGAGTCGAAAAAACCGGGTGGCTTGCTTCTTACCCATGCGACGAATTTCTGCATGGCAGGGTCTTCAAGGATGGCCTCGATCGTCGAGAACTTCTTCGCGAGTTCGGAAACCGTGAAAGTCGCATGTATCTGGTCGTGGCAGATACGGTGCAGACAAACGGTTTTCTTGCCGCCCTTGCTCTTCGGGACAAGATGATGGTCGTCTTTCTGCTCGTCCGGTATCACGCGCTCGCAGATCGGGCAAAGCACCGGCTCCGGCTCCGCCACGCGCCATGAAGCCACGTCATCTCTGTTCTTGCGGGCCATCTGTCGATCTTTCCAAGTGGTGCCAGCCAAACTAGCCCGCCGGCATCTGCAAACGCTTCAAGGCAAAAAACAACCATTATTCGTCCGCCTCAAAGACGAGAAACGGCGGCGATGCCGCTGCGCAGAAAAGCGCCTGTTACGGCGCGACGAGGCGTCAGCCCGTCTTCAGCAATCGCGACTTCTGGCGGTTCCAGTCGCGTTCCTTCTCGGTCTCACGCTTGTCATGCAGCTTCTTGCCCTTGGCGAGCGCCAGTTCGAGCTTCGCCCTGCCCTTGTCGTTGAAGTAGATCTTCAACGGTACGAGCGTCATGCCCTCGCGGTTGATGCTGTTGCGCAGGCGGTTAATCTCGCGTTTCGACAGAAGCAGCTTGCGGCGGCGGCGGGGCTCATGGTTGAAGCGGTTGGCCTGCAGATATTCCGGCAGATGGCTGTTGATCAGCCAGATTTCCTCGCCTTCATCGGAGGCGTAGGATTCTGCGATGTTGGCCTTGCCTTCGCGCAGAGACTTGACCTCGGTGCCGGTCAGCACCAGGCCTGCCTCATAGGTATCGATGATCTCATAGTTGAAGCGGGCCTTGCGGTTCTCCGCCACGACCTTGTTCACCACGCGCTGGCTGCCTTTGGGTGCCATTTTCTTCTTCCGTGCCCCTATCTAACGATTATTCCCCGCCTGCGGGCAGCAGACGGGGTTTGATGAGGTTTATGTAATGCGGCATGTGCCGAAAGTGAAGCTCAGCCGGCTCAGTTCAAAAGGCCGACATGGCGCAACGCCGCGTCCATCGCCGCTTCCGTTGCCGGCTCGAGCGTCGAGACCAAAGGCGAGCGGACCGTGCGGTTCATGCCGCGCAGCTTGTGGAGGCCGTACTTGGCGCCGCAGAGGCCGGGTTCCATGAAGATCGCCTTGTGGAGCGGCATCAGGCGATCCTGGTATTCGAGCGCCTTGGCATAATCGCCGGCAGCGGTTGCCGCCTGGAATTCTGCGCAGAGGCGCGGCGCGACATTGGCCGTGACCGAGATGCAGCCGACGCCGCCATGGGCGTTGAAGCCCAGCGCCGTCGCATCCTCACCCGACAGCTGGACAAAATCCTTGCCGCAGGCGATGCGCTGCTCGGAGACGCGCTCGATCTTGCCGGTCGCATCCTTGACGCCGACGATGTTCTTGTGCGCCTTGACCAGCGCGCCCATCGTGTCTGGCAGCATATCGATGACCGAACGCGGCGGGATGTTGTAGATGATGATCGGCAGCTCGGTCGCCTCGGCAATCGCCGAGAAATGCGCGATCAGGCCATTCTGGGTCGGCTTGTTGTAATAGGGCGTGACGACGAGCAGCGCATCGGCGCCTGCCTGTTCGGCATGCTGGGCAAGCTCGATCGCCTCGCGCGTATTGTTGGATCCGGCGCCGGCGATGACCGGTACGCGCTTGTCGACGACCTGAACGCAGAGTTCCACTACCCGCTTGTGCTCGTCATGGGACAGCGTCGGGGATTCACCCGTCGTGCCGACCGGAACGAGACCGCTGCTCCCCTCGGCGATCAGCCAATCGACATGCGCGGCAAACGCCTTCTCGTCGACGGCTCCCTTCTGGTCAAAAGGGGTGACGAGTGCGGGGATGGATCCCTTGAACATGCATAAACTCCCATGGCCGCAGTCCACGCTTCGGCCGCAATCAATAGATAAGGTCGCGCACCATAGAGCGGTGGCAGATCGCCGACAAGCGCAAAGCTCACGGGTTTATGATCACGCTCACGTGCCGAAAACGCACCATTGCTGAAATGTAGTAAGGTTCCCTTAACCAAGGCGGAGCGTAATGGGGGAGCCCGATAGGGGTTAATGTCTTTCTCGCGAGTTGCCGGATGAAGAAGCCAGCGCTGGTCCTCACTTTGGGATTGGGTGCAGCATGTATAGCGAGCCTGGCCTCGGCGGCCGGCGACGGCATCGTTCCGTTGCCTTTCGCACGGCCGGACGCGCCCACCAGCGTGCCGATGCCGATCCAACCTCCCCACAATTCGACCGGTCAGTCCGCAGCCCCCGTGCCCGCGGCAATGCCCGTGCCGGATATTACCGGCTCCATTCCGCGCATCGACAGACCACTTGCCTCGACCGCACTGAAATCCGGTCTCGATGCCCTGTCCGGCAATGATGCGGCGGAGGCGCTTGCCGTGCGCAACCAGCTGCCCGTGGGCTCGATCGACCGACGCATCCTTACCTGGGCGATTGCCAATTCCGGCCTTCGGGACGTGCCTTATCGCGAGATCGCGGCAGCCCAGCAGGAGCTGACCGGCTGGCCCGGGCTCGGCGGATTGCGGGAAAAGGAAGAACGGGCGCTCTACCGCGAAAATCCGCCGGCCGCGGCCGTGCTGTCGGCGCTTGGCCCATATAAGCCACAGACGCCGGAAGGTGCGATCATCCTTGCACGGGCGCAGGTTGCAAGCGGCCGCGCGGCGGATGCTGCAAAGACGATCCGCGGGCTTTGGACCTCCGAGGCGCTGGATGTTTCGACCGAAGACAAGGTGATGGCCGAATTCGGCAGCCTGCTCGGTGCGAGCGACCACAAGTCGCGCATGGACTATCTCATGTATCGCAGCCGGACAGCGCAGGCGAAGCGCTTCTCCGGCCTCGGCAATGCCCAGTCGCTCTACAAGGCCTGGACCGCCGTGGCGGGCGGCGCGCGCAATGCCAGCGCGCTGATCGACGCGGTCGACAAATCCTGGGCCAGCGATCCCGCCTATCTGTTCATCCGCATCGAATATGCCCGTCGCCTCGACAAATACGAGGAAGCGGCGAAGCTGCTTGAAAAAGTGCCGCGCGACCCGGCCAAGCTGATCAATTCCAACGAGTGGTGGAACGAGCGGCGGATCATCGCTCGAGGCCTCGCCGATCAGGGTGACTTCAAGGCCGCCTACAGGCTGGTTGCCGCCCATGTGGCGCAGACGGCCGTCGACAAGGCTGATGCCGAGTTTCATGCCGGATGGTATGCGCTGCGGGCGCTGCACGATCCGACCGCCGCCGAGACGCATTTCCGCAAGATCCAGGAAGCGTCCAGCCGCCCGCTTTCAGCTTCCCGCGCGCTCTACTGGCTCGGCCGTTCGGCGGAAGCCGGTGGTCCCGGGCAGGCCCGCTCCTTCTACGAATCCGCCGCCCGTTATTCCGGCACCTTCTACGGCCAGCTTGCGGCGGCGAAACTCGGCAAGTCGACGCTCGACGTCAGCTACCCCTCCCCCTCGGCGGCGGACCGGCAGCGTTTCGAGAACCGCGACGTGGTGCGTGCCATCGCAAGGCTCGATGCGGTCGGCCACGACCGGCGGGCCGCGGCGCTCTATTCCGCACTTGCCGAACAGATCGACAGTCCCGGCGAACTGGCGCTGCTCACGTCACGCGCGGAAGCGCGGGGCGACCATGCGCTGTCGCTGAAGATCGGCAAGGCCGCCTTTTCACGCGGCGTCGACGTTGCGGCACTCGCCTACCCGATCGGCGTCATCCCCGCCGCCGCCAATATTGCCGGATCCGGCAAGGCGCTCGCCTATTCGATCGCGCGGCAGGAAAGCGCCTTCAACCCGGCCGCCGTTTCGCCCGCCAATGCCCGCGGCCTGCTGCAGCTCCTGCCCGGAACGGCACAGGGCGTCGCCAAGCGTCACGGGATGAGCTTCAAGGCCGACAGGCTGACCAGCGACGCCGGCTATAACGCGACGCTCGGCGCCCATTATCTCGGCGAACAGATCGATACGTTCGGCGGCTCCTATGTCCTCACCTTCATCGCCTATAATGCAGGCCCTAAGCGGGTGCCCGAATGGATCGCGCGCTATGGCGATCCGCGCGGAAAATCGCTCGACGAGGTGATCGACTGGGTCGAACGCATCCCCTTCCCCGAGACGCGCAACTATGTCCAGCGCGTGCTGGAGAATTACCAGGTCTACAAGACAAGGCTCGGCCAGAAGGCCGATATCGTCAGCGACCTGAGATACGGACGCCAATAGGCCTGCGAAGGCGCGACGCGCTCGCTCAGGTGGTCACATACGCGCCAGTCCAGCTGGTGACCCAACGCAAAAAGCGCGGCAATGCCGGGCTTTTTCTTGCGCCATGGCCGCAATCAGAACGTCCGCTGGACACGCAGCAGGCCAGCCAAGGTGTCCTCGTCGAGGACCGAGTTGTCCCAGCTCGTATAGGCAAGCTCCGACTGGAACAGCAGGCCGGGAACCGGGGTCCACTGCAGGTTGCCGGTGGCCGCTATGGTCTTGTTGTCCGTATAGGCAACCTGCAAGTTGGCGGCGAGCTTCTCGGAGAACTTGTAGCCGCCGCCCGCCCAAAGGGCCCAATCCCCCCAGCTGGCAAGGCCATCGCCGGGCGCGTAGGAATGCCGCTCGTTTCCGTCGGTGTTCCAGGCCCCCATGAGGAAGGCGTTGAAATTGCCGAACTTACCGGCGACGCGTCCCTTGATCCCGGCGGCTTCGGCCGACTCGTCATAACCAGCGGTGATGCCCGCCAGCATCGTGCCGTTGTCGAACTTAACGCCTCCCACAAAATTGGGCCAATCACTGGCGTGGCCGGGAATGTCATCGTTGTTCTGGCCGTCATCCTCGACGGAGACGAAGGCCGAAAAGCCGTTGCCCGCGTCGTAGGTATAGGCAAGCATCGGAACTTCGCTCGGGCCATAATCGATGACGTCGTCGAACTCGACATTGCCGGCGTAGTCGATGAAGGATTCATAGAAGGAATCGTGCAGACCGGCAGTGAAGCCTGCGAACTCCACCGTGGCGACAATCAGGCGGGTGCGCGTTGAATCGGGAAAATCGCCGTCGTTGGCATCGTCGAGATGCGGGTCGAAATCAGAGCGCGCCGTCATGTCAGTCTTCAACCCGCCCCATTCCGTATCGGAGGCGGAAGATATGTAGAGTTCGACGCGGGTATTGGTGAAGGTGCCGTCGACGTCCGGATCGTGAGGAGAGTTATCAGTCGCATCGAAACGAACGCGACCGCCGACCCTGAGGCAGGTCTCGGTGCCTGGGATGTAAAAATATCCCGGGCCGAACGCATCGCAGACACGCATGTATTCCAGCGGCTCGCGTTCGGTCGCGACGATCGCGTCGGCAGCCTGAGCCGCAGACGTCATGCCAAGGGCAGCCGCAGACCCTATCAATAGGCCTTTTACGCTCATCTCAGTCTCCAATGACTTTTGCGGATAGTCTTGCCCTGCGCGAATATGGCGCCAGGCCAACGGAGAGGCGCGAAGCGGACGCCTGAACTTTGAGAAACGCTGCTCCCGCTCACCCGTGGGAAAAGAATGCAATCGTCCATCGCAAAAGTATTGGACGCAACTACGCCATTGTCGCCCGGACGGATCCGTCGCGCCTAGGTCTGCGAGTGATAGCGACTGCCTAAACGCAAGAAAGGCCCGGCAATGCCGGGCCTTTCCAAAATAATCCTTGAATAAGGATTAGAACGTGCGCTGGAAGCGCAGCATGCCCGAGAAAGCGTCGTCGTTGACGGTCGCGGTATCCCAGTTGGTGTAGGCGATTTCCGGCTGGATCAGGAGGCCCGAGACCGGGGTCCACTGAAGGTTGGCCGCTGCCGAGAATACGTCGATATCGGCATAGGAAACCTGCACGTTGGCAGCCAGCGTGTCGGAGAACTTGTAGCCGGCACCAGCCCATAGAGCGTAATCGCCCCAGCCTTCGCCGTCCGTGCCGGCAACTTCCGGAGCGTAGTCGTTGAAGCTGTCGCCGTCGGTGTTCCAGCCACCCATGACGAAGGCGTTGAATGCGCCGAAGTTACCGGAGATCTTGGCCTTGATGGCGCCTTCTTCCATCGACTCGTCATAACCGCCGGTCAGGCCGATCATGAGGGTGCCGGTGTCGTATTTAACGCCACCCGATACGTTGACCCAGTCGCTCGCGTGACCCGGGACGTCGTCATCGTTCTGGCCGTCGTCTTCAAGAGCAACGAAAGCCGAGAAGCCGTTGCCGGCGTCAAAGGTGTAGGACAGCTGGTTAACTTCGCTCGGGCCGTAGTTGATGACGTCGTCGTTTTCAACGTCGCCAGCGTAGTTGATGAAGGATTCATACAGCGAATCCTGCAGACCGGCGGTGAAGCCGCCGAGGCTGATGGTGGCCTGCATCAGACGGGTACGGGTTGCGTCGTTGAAGGCGCCGCCGTTTGCGTCGTCGTTATGAGGATCGTAGTCGAAGCGGGCAACGATGCTCGTCTTCAGGGCGCCCCACTCGGTGTCCGAAGCGGAATCGAGGTAGATTTCAGCGCGGGTGTTGGTGTAGGTGCCGTCGGCATCTGCATCGTAGACGCTACCGTACTGAGCGTCGAAACGAACGCGGCCGCCGACCTTCAGGCAGGTCTCAGTGCCCGGAATATAAAAATAGCCAGTTCCGAACGCGTCGCAGACGCGAACATATTCCATCGGCTCCGGCTCGGCAGCAACGATCGCGTCTGCGGCCTGGGCTCCGGATACAGCTGCGAGTGCTGCTGCGGAGCCGAGAAGAAGGCTCTTGATGTGCATTAAAATCTCCAATCGACATTGATTGGGCGTGCCTCGGCGAAGGCCAGTGAGGTAGAGACCCATAGTAAGAAATGTTCAGCCTATCTGGCCTACACTTCGACAGTTAATTTAATCCGGGATTGCGAATAAGACAGTCATAAAGCACTGCCTGCGCTGGCTAAACGGAGAAGTCTCCGATCGCGTGTTGCAGACTTTCCTCACTTCATCACAGGGGAGCAACGCTAGGTAACGGGACCGCGAGAAACGCGCGACCTTACGTTTGGATACAAAAAGGCCCGGCAATGCCGGGCCCTTCCACCTTAACCCTTGGATAAGGATTAGAAGGTGCGCTGGATGCGAACCATGCCAGACCACATGTCTTCGTCGACCGGGCCGTTGTCGATGCTCGTGTAAGCGACTTCCGGCTGGATCAGGAAGCCCGAAACCGGCGTCCACTGCACGTTTGCAGCAGCAGAGAAGATTTCGGAATCGGTGTAAGCAACCTGCATGTTAGCAGCTACAGTGTCCGTGAACTTGTAGCCAGCACCGCCCCACAGAGCCCAGTCGCCCCAGCCGATCGGGCCGTTGCCAGCGTTGTAGCTGCTGCCCGGAGCGTAAGCGTTGACGGTGTCGCCGTCGGTGTTCCAGCCACCCATGACGAATGCCGAGAACGCGCCGAACTTGCCGCCGAGGCGAGCCTTGATCGCACCTTCTTCAACCGATTCGTCGTAACCAGCGGTGACGCCAGCCATGAACGTGCCGTTGTCGAACTTAACGCCACCCGTTACGTCAACCCAGTCGCTTGCCGGACCCGGGATGTCGTCATCGTTCTGGCCGTCGTCTTCAAGAGCAACGTAAGCGGAGAAGCCGTTGCCACCCTTGTAGGTGTAGGCAGCCATGTTACGCTCGCTCGGGCCGTAGTTGATGACATCGTCGTTGATGACGTTGCCAGCGTAGCCGATGAAGGATTCATAGAGGGAATCCTGCAGACCAACGGTGAAGCCGCCGAGTTCGATCGTGGCAACCATCAGACGGGTGCGGGTTGCGTCGTTGAACGCGCCGCCGTTGGCATCGTCGTTGTGCGGGTTGTAGTCGAAGCGAGCAGTGATGTTCGTCTTCAGAGCGCCCCACTCGGTGTCCGAAGCGGACGACAGGTAGATTTCCGCGCGGGTGTTGGTGTAGGTGCCGTCGCTGTCGACGTTATAGACATCGCCGTACTGGGCATCAAAACGAACGCGGCCGCCAACCTTGAGGCAGGTTTCCGTGCCCGGGATGTAGAAGTAGCCGGTGCCGAACGCGTCGCAGACGCGTACGTATTCCATCGGCTCCGGCTCGGCGGCAACGATGGCGTCGGCAGCCTGAGCGCCGGATACTGCTGCGAGGGCAGCAGCGGAGCCGAGAAGAAGGCTCTTGATGTTCATAGAAATCTCCAATCGAACTTCGTGAGGCAGACGTTGGGCTAGATCGCCAAGTCAAACCCGAAAACTTAAAGCCGAACAAGTGATCTCGGCTTCGGGCCGGAAACTATGCGGCGCCTCTCACCACCGCAAGCGGAGGCGGCTACGCAAATCGTTTTATGACCACACAGGGATCACGATCTGTTGCAAAGACTCCGCAGTTTATGACCGGCCGATGACATTCCTGCACGTAAAAGGAATGCTTCATGCACCCGCCACAGCCTCACCGCGCATAAAAAAGGCCCGGCAGTGCCGGGCCTTTCCAAAGTGATTCTCTGGGGAATTAGAAGGTGCGCTGAATACGGATCAGACCACCGAACTGATCGCCACCGTCTTCCCAATCGGTGTAGGAGAGTTCCGGCTGGATCAGGAGACCCGAAACCGGTGTCCACTGAACGTTACCAGTGATCGCCCAGGTACCGAAGTCCGTGACGGAGCCCTGCACATTTGCAGCGATCTTGTCGGAGAACTTGTAACCAGCGCCGGCCCACAGAGCCCAGTCACCCCAAGGATTGCCGAGGCTATCCCCTGGAGCATACTTGTTGAGCGTATCGCCGTCGGTGTTCCAGCCACCGAGGATGAAAGCGGAGAATGCGCCGAAGGTGCCGCCGATGCGAGCCTTGATCGCGCCTTCTTCAACCGATTCGTCGTAACCACCGACGAGACCTGCCATGAAGGTACCGTTGTCATACTTGACACCAGCGGTTACGTCGACCCAGTCGCTCGCCGGCCCCGGGATGTCGTCGTCGTTCTGACCGTCGTCTTCAACAGCGATATAAGCGCCGAAGCCGTTACCAGCGTCGAACACGTAGGCAACCTGGTTCAGTTCGAACGGACCGTAGGAGATAACGTCGTCGTTGATGACGTCGCCAGCGTAGTTGATGAACGAAGAGTAGTAAGAGTCAGCGAGACCGACGAGGAAGCCGCCGAGCTGGATGTTGGCGCCGATCAGACGGGTGCGGGTCGCATCGTTGAATGCACCGCCGTTGCCGTCATCGTTATGCGGGTTGTAGTCGAAACGAGCGACGATACTCGTCTTCAGAGCGCCCCACTCGGTGTCCGAAGCGGAATCGAGGTAGATCTCAGCGCGGGTGTTGGTGAAGGTGCCGTCTTCGTTATCGTAAACGTCACCATACCAAGCGTCGAAGCGAACGCGACCGCCTACCTTGAGGCAGGTTTCGGTGCCCGGGATGTAGAAGTAGCCCGTGCCGAAAGCGTCGCAAACGCGAACGTATTCCATCGGCTCCGGCTCAGCGGCGACGATAGCGTCCGCAGCCTGAGCACCGGATACTGCTGCGAGCGCCGCAGCGGAGCCGAGAAGAAGGCTCTTGATGTTCATTTTTGACCTCCAGTCAAAGTTGAGGAGATTTGGCTCAGCTATTGCCAGCGCTTCTGAGCCAGATCCGCGAACTAAGAAAACCGACGCGAACGCCGCGCTTCCAGAAATCAAGCTAACCGAGGCCGAGCAATTGTGACAAGATTGTCAACACGCAATTCGGGCGTTCCGTGCGGTGTTTCTTGCAAAGTGTTGCAATCTTTCCGCTATCAACCATAGCGCGGGCCGGTTTCGTTTACGCCTTGTTTACAAACGGGCGCAGAAGAGTGGATCCGTTCCGTATCAGAGTATCCCGACTATAGAATCGCTCAAGCGGCACAACCATGGATTCATAGACGCTCAACATCTGCGCAGATGCCCACCCATTGATCAGATGTCGCTTTTTCAACCTTTGGGTGATGCGCCGTCATTAGCCCTGGACACGCGGCCGGTTTACAGCGAACTTTGTGACAAACATCACCGCCTGAGTGCTGCGGCAGACGGCCTACGGCACAGCCGCTACCGATAACGCGTCGCCAGCGTGAAGATGGCCACCCTCGGGGCAGGAAGCGCGCCTTGGCTCATCGAGACTGGTCGGGACCACAGCTGCCGCCCGCTAAACGGTCTCCCCCAGTGCAGCCATTCAATGGCCACCCTCACACCTCGGAGAATTCCGACGACATCAGCGCGGCCTCCGCCCTCGTAGGCAGGCGACATCCGAAGCGAGGCGAAGAACGCAAGATTAAATCCCCGAACGCAAAAAGGCCCAGCAAAGCCGGGCCTTTCCACCATCATTCCTCGCGGAATTAGAACGTGCGCTGCAGGCGGATCATGCCACCGAACTGGTCACCGTCGGCAGTGTTGCCGAAGTCCGTGTAGGAGATTTCCGGCTGGATCAGGAGACCCGAAACCGGGGTCCACTTGACGTTGGCAGTAGCAGCCAGAACTTCTTCATCGGTGTAGGCAACCTGAATGTTAGCCTTGACAGCGTCGGTGAACTGGTAGCCAACACCGCCCCAAAGAGCCCAATCGCCCCAGGTAGCAGCAGCGTACTTGTTGGCGGAGTCGCCATCAGTGTTCCAGCCACCCATGATGAAGGCCGACAGAGCGCCGAACTTGCCACCGATGCGAGCCTTGATAGCGCCCTCTTCGACCGACTCGTCGTAACCACCGACGAGACCTGCCATGAACGTACCGTTGTCGAACTTAACACCAGCCGTTACGTCGACCCAATCGCTGGCCGGGCCCGGGATGTCGTCGTCGTTCTGGCCGTCGTCTTCAGCAGCAACGTAAGCCGAGAAGCCGTTGCCGGCGTCGAATACGTAAGCGACCTGGTTCAGTTCGAACGGACCGTAGGAGATCACGTCGTCGTTGATGACGTCGCCAGCGTAGCCGATGAACGAGGAGTAGTAAGAGTCAGCGAGACCGACGAGGAAGCCGCCGAGCTGAATGTTAGCGCCGATCAGACGGGTGCGGGTCGCATCGTTGAATGCACCGCCGTTGCTGTCATCGTTATGCGGGTTGTAGTCGAAACGAGCAACGATGTTCGTCTTCAGAGCACCCCACTCGGTGTCCGAAGCGGTGTTGAGGTAAATTTCAGCGCGGGTGTTGGTGAAGGTGCCGTCGTCGCCGTTATAAACATCACCGTACTTGGCGTCGAAGCGAACGCGGCCGCCGACCTTGAGGCAGGTCTCGGTGCCCGGGATGTAGAAGTAGCCGGTGCCGAAAGCGTCGCAAACGCGAACGTATTCCATGGGCTCAGGCTCAGCAGCGACGATAGCGTCGGCAGCCTGGGCGCCAGATACTGCTGCGAGAGCTGCAGCGGAGCCGAGAAGAAGGCTCTTGATGTTCATTTTTGACCTCCAGTCAAAGTTTAATTCGAGGTTGGGTTACTTTGCCAGAGGCGTTTGTTCCCTGCCCATCCCCACGACTTTGAAAACTGACGAACCACCGCCGTTTCCGAGGTCGAAAATACAAAAGGCGGCTGATCATGCAATCGTGAAGTGGTGGTCCGGACAGATGCCCACCATGCTTCTGATCGGGATGTTGCGAAAAGGACACAAAGCCGCTTGCCGGGATCGGTAAAATTTTACGTTCCGTTAAGAAAACGCTTACGCAGCAGCACTTTAGAAATTCAGGGGAGGTCGCGGAGCGGGGAGCGATTCCGTTGCAAACCGGCAACATCAGGAAAAAAGCGGCACCCCTTGAGCGAGAGATTGAGCACCCGTGCAAACAGGGCAGCAATGGCGGAGAGGAAGGGATTCGAACCCTCGATACGCTTTTGACGTATACTCCCTTAGCAGGGGAGCGCCTTCGACCACTCGGCCACCTCTCCGGTGCGGCCTGATTATTGCGAAAGAATTGCGATGGCAAGGTCTTTTAATAAAAAGAAGCGCCCTACCCCATGATGATTATGGGGGCAGGACGAAAACAGGGCTCAATAACCGGCGCCGGAACCGACGCTTCCAGCCCCTCGACCGTAGCGGGCGGCAAGCCCTCGCAGAGCCACAGCCAGCTCGGTCACGTCGGCACCAACGGCCACGAAGGTCGCGCCAAGATCGAGATAGCGGCGGTTGAGCGTCTCGCTGAAGGTCAGAATACCGGCGGGCTTGCCGGCGGCAACGATTCGGCCGATCGCGCTCTCGATGACTTCCTGGACCTCGGGCGCCTCGATTCGGCCAAGGAACCCGAGGTCGGCGGAGAGATCGGCAGGACCGATGAACACGCCGTCTATGCCGTCGATCGCGGCAATCGCCTCGATGTTGGCGATCGCCGTCTTCGTCTCGGCCTGAACGAGCAGGCAGATCTCGTCATCGGCGGTCTGTGCGTAATCGGCAATCGCGTTGAAACCTGACGCCCTAGCGACGGCAGCACCCAGGCCGCGGCCGCCGCGTGGGGGATAACGCACGGCCTGAACCAGGGCCTGCGCCTGTTCCGGAGAATCGACCATGGGAATAAGAAGCGTGCGTGCGCCGGCATCGAGCAGCTGCTTGATGAACCAGGTTTCTCCTGAGGGCGGGCGGACGACCGGCTCGGAGCCAGAAGGGGAAATGGCGCGCAACTGGTCGATGATGCTGCGCAGGTCGTTGGGGCCATGCTCCGAATCGATCACCAGCCAGTCGAAACCGACGCTCGCCGCAATCTCGGCCGGAAGAGCCTCGCCGGTGTTCAGCCAGAGGCCGATCTGTGGACGGCCGGCCTGCAGGGCTGCCTTGAACGCGTTCTTCGGTGCGGGCATGTTTTCTCTATCCTCTTCCCGTTCTCGTCTTTTGAAGGAGTTGCGTGGCCGTCAGGCGAGCAGCTGCTTGAGATCGGCAGCCGGATCCGCCAGCACGGACTTGTCCGGGTTGATGCCGCTCTCCAGCATCTTTTTGCCCGTGACATAGGCCTTGGCATCATTGACGGCGTCGACGGCGATCAGCCTGCCATCGCGGAAATACCAGACGGACACGCTGCCCTCGCGGGCGCCGGGGCGCACCAGCGTCTCGTCGTAACCGAGATTGAAGCCGGCGATCTGCAGCTTCACGTCATACTGGTCGGACCAGAACCAGGGTTTTGGATCATAGGCCTCGCTGCCGCCGGCAAGTGTTGCGGCAACCGATTCGGCCTGGTCGACAGCGTTCTGCACCGATTCCAGCCGGATGCGGCCGCCCTGCCAGGGCAGCATGGCGCAATCGCCCATGGCGAAGATCGAGGGATCCGAGGTGCGGGCGAATTCGTCGACGGTGATGCCGTTGCCGACCCCCAGCCCGCAATCCTGGGCCAGGCGGTCATTCGGCGTCACGCCGATACCGACGATGACGAAGTCGACATCGATCACCGTACCATCCGAGAGCTCGGCTGCGCGCACCTTGCCGTCATCACCGATTAGGCGGGTGAGGCCGATCTTTTCGCGGATCACCACGCCGCGCCCATCGTGGATGGCGCGCATGATATCAGCTGTTTCCTTCGATGCGACGCGCGCGAGGATGCGGTCGGCCATCTCGATCAGCGTCACCTCGAGGCCGAGATGGCGGGCAACGGCCGCAGCCTCAAGGCCGATATAGCCGCCGCCGATGATAAGCAGCCGGCGGCCGGCCTTCATCTCGTCGGCAAGCCTGTCGGCGTCGCGCTTGTCGCGAACAGTGAAGACACCGTCCAGATCACCGCCGATGCTGGCTGGAAGTGTACGCGGCGTCGAACCGGTCGTCAGCGCCAGCGTCTCGTAGTCGAGCGTCGAACCGTCCTGCATGCGGATTCGCTTGGCTTCGCGGTCGATCTCCTCGACATATGTCGCGAGGCGGATCTCGACGTCGTTCTCGGCAAACCACGTGTCCGGCCGGAAGGTCAGCCGGTCGAAGGTCATTTCGCCGAGCAGGTATTTCTTCGACAGCGGCGGCCTTTGATAGGGAATGACCTCCTCCGAGCCGATCATGGTGATCGGCCGCGCATCCTTTAAAGCCCGCAGCTTCGCAGCCAGCGCGAAACCCGCCTGCCCTGCCCCGACGATCACCAATCTGCCTGCCACGTGACACTCCCATTCCGAATTCGTCTCCCACCGGCATAGCACCGATGAGGAGGCTTGAAGGGGTATCGCCGCGACGCCCAACCGTCAACAACGCGACATGCACGCCCGATGCGGTCCGTGCCGCCTGTTTGAGCTACGCCAAAATGTCGCGGCTCGATAAAAATTTACCAATCCGTTTCAGAATGCGTCAGCGGAGGAAGGAATAAAGTCACATCCATGGGAGAGAAAAGGGAGGATAGAATGGCCCCAACGCCACTACAGACAGACACCGAAGCGCAGGGTGCCGCCGAGCGCCGGTTCGAAAAGTTCACGATCGACCGGCCGGGCAAGGTCGTGCTGGTCGGCCATCACCTCAGCACGACGACCTCGATCCGCTGCCTGATTCGCACGATCTCCCTGCAGGGCGCCGAGCTGGATGTCAGTCCGCACGTGCCGGTGCCGACGAACTTCTTCCTGAATATTCTCGGCATTCGCGACGATATCGGCTGCACGGTCGTCTCACGCGAGGAGGAAAAAGTTACGGTCAGCTTCAATATGCTGATCGACGCGGAATTCCTTCACCATGTGATCCGGCTGAGTTTCGAGACCAGCCACTGAGCGGGCTCTAGGCAAGCCGCACGCCCTACGTTCGAGAGCGTCGCCAGCCGGCGGCGCGAGCATCCGCTTCCGTACAAAACCATCGCTCACCATATTGGGGCTGATCCGCGTCTCCTCATAATAAATCTGTCCCGGCACATGATAGATTCGCTCGCCGGTATTGATGGAGACATTGCCCTTGATACGGCAGGAAGGGCTAACACTCGGCTTGATATATTTCGCAGCGACAGGAAGCACCGTATGCCCGCCGGTTACCAGGAACGCGGCCAGACTTGCACCAATGACGATAAGCGGAAACTTGCCCATCGTCTGATCTTACAGGCAGATGCTTGCTCTATAATTTTCACATTCGTTAAAGTTGCGCAATTTTCGGTTTGCACTCATTGAATTTGCGGGCTGCCTCGCAAGGCATCGTGGGTAAAAAAGCATTGCGCCGTTCGAACCAAGAAGGAAAAGGCCGCACTTGCGTCGCGGCCAAAGCTTTCTATTGTGTGCCGGCTTTCAACCGGACACGCCTGCCATGCCTGCTTTTTCCCGCTTCACCCCGCTCATTGCCTCGCTTCCCTCGACCGTGCCCTTTGTCGGCCCCGAGGCGCTGGAGCGCAGCAGCGGTTCTTCCGTCAAGGCGCGGATCGGTGCCAACGAGAACGGCTTCGGTCCGGCGCCCTCAGTGATCGCCGCCATGGCGGAAGCGGCAACGGGCACCTGGAAATACGCGGATCCGGAAAACTTTGACCTGAAGGCGGCGCTTGCGGCACATCTTGGATGCCGGCCCGAAAATCTTGCGATCGGCGAAGGCATAGACAGCCTGCTCGGCCAGATCGTGCGGCTGGTGATCGATCCCGGCCTGCCGGTCGTGACCTCGTTCGGCGCCTACCCAACCTTCAACTTTCATGTCGTTGGCCATGGCGGCCGGCTGGTGACGGTGCCCTATGTCAATGACCGCGAAGACCTGAACGGATTGCTCGACGCGGTGCACCGGGAAAACCCGCCGCTCGTCTATTTCGCCAATCCGGATAATCCGATGGGCAGCTGGTGGGATGCCGACAGCATCGTCTCCTTTGCCAGGGCGCTGCCGGAAACCACACTGATGATTCTCGACGAGGCCTATTGCGAGACCGGACCGGCCGGCGCGATGCCGTCGATCGCAGCGCTGATCGACATGCCGAACGTCATCCGCACCCGCACCTTCTCCAAGGCATACGGCATGGCCGGCGCGCGGGTCGGTTATGCGATCACCACCGAGGGTACGGCAAAGGCCTTCGACAAGATCCGCAATCATTTCGGCATGAACCGCGTCGCCGTAGCGGCCGCGACCGCCGCCATGAAGGATCAGGCCTATCTCACGGACGTGGTCGCAAAGATCCAGGCGTCGCGCGAGCGCATTGCAGCCATCGCCTCGGCCAACGGGCTGCAGGCACTGCCATCGGCCACCAATTTCGTCGCCGTCGATTGCGGGCGCGACGCGGTTTATGCCCGTGCCATTGTTGATGGCCTTTTGCAGCACGGCGTCTTCATCCGCATGCCGGGTGTCGCCCCGCTCAATCGCTGCATCCGCATCAGCGCCGGACCGGAATCGGACATGGCACTTCTGGAAGCGGCGCTCCCCCAAGTGCTTAAATCGCTCTGAGAAACAAAGGCCGGATGCGACAGCACCCGGCCTCTTTTGTGCCAGTATCAGGCTGGCGTCAGACGACGCCGCCATTGGTATAGAGCGTCTGGCCGTTGACCCACCAGCCATCGGGGCTGCACAGGAAGGCGACGGTTGCTGCGATATCCGTCGGCTCGCCGATGCGACCATGCGGGGTGCGCTTGGCAAAACCTGCCACCTGCTCGTCCGTCTTGCCGTCGAGGAAGAGCGAGGTCGCGACTAGACCCGGCGCGATTGCATTGACCGAAATTTTTCGCCCCGCCAGTTCCTTGGCCAGGATGTTGGCGTAGATCTCCATCGCGCCCTTGCTTGCGGCACAGGGGCCGTAGGTCGGAGAGCGGAGCTGCACGATGCTCGACGACATGGCGACGATGCGGCCACCGTCACGCAGACGCCTTGCGGCCTCGCGCAATGTGTTGAAACTGCCCTTCACATTGGTATCGACCATCACGTCGAAAGCTTCGTCGGTCATCTCGCCGAAGGGCGCGAGGTTCATGACACCGGCATTGGCGACGGCGACATCGATGCCGCCGAAAGTCTGTTCGGCCACGTCGAACAGGCGGCGCACGGCGGCCGGATCGCGGATGTCGGCCTGTTCCCAGACTGCCTGGCCACCCTCGGCCTCGATGTCACGGACGACGCCGGCTGAGATCGCGGTTCAATTGACGACGACCTTGAAGCCATCTTTCGCACGGCGCTTTGCGGTTGCCGCGCCGATGCCGCGCGAGGAACCGGTGACGATTGCGACCTTGTCTGCGGTCTGAAACTGCTGTGCCCTCGCCGTGCCGGCGGAAGCGGCCGCGACGACGGCCGGAGCGATTGCGGCAGCCGAAAGGATCATCCTGCGCGAGAGAGCGTATTTCCGAGAGTTATCTTCCAGGATGACCTTCCCTATTGTTTTTCAAGGCAGCCGCCACCGTTCCGGCAGAAGCAGCTTCCACCGGTCGGTCACGCCCACATTTGCTCCTCTGCCGCCCCGCCGTATCGGACGAGCGATCGCGAAGGATCGTTACTCGACACGCGACCGGCAGGCCGACACTGTACTGCAGCATCTTCATGTCGCAAGATGCAGCACGTGCGCACTCTTCTTGACTAACTCTCTTATGGAAAGTAGGCACTTCCAGGTATTGTACTTACCTCGAGGGAAGATATGGGAAAACCGAACGAATCCGTGTTCACGCCCGAGGAACTTTCTCGTGCACAGTCCTACAAAGCGCGTGACTACCCCAAAGATGTCGACCCCGGCGTCGAGGACGTCGTTCGGGGAATGCTTGCGGGCTTCGCCGACAAATGGACGGTCGTCATCCTCGACACGCTGTGGGACGAAGGCACGCTGCGCTTTTCGGAACTCGGACGGCATGTGGAAGGCATAAGTCAGAAGATGCTGACCCAGACGCTGCGGCGGATGGAACGTGACGGGCTGGTCATACGCACGCTCTACCCCTCCGTGCCGCCGAAGGTCGAGTATCGATTGTCGTCGCTCGGGCTGACGCTCGGGGCAGCCTTCTGCAATGTCTGGATCTGGGCGGTCGAGAACCACAAGGCGGTGCAGGCCGCGCGTGAAGAGTTCGACGAGAAGGATTGAGATCTTCGACAAAAGCAAGAAACCGCGCCGGCCTTGTTTCTGCCGGTCGCGGTCCTGAATTGTCGTCACGTCCCGGTCGGACGCGCGCCTCCTCTTTTATCGGTGTTCCGCCCTCTTGCGGGGCGGATGAATATTCAGATCGTGCTCAGTGAACCGTCATCCATTCGCGGGCGGCACGGAGCGCTTCGGCAAGCTGCATCTTGCTCATCGTCTGGGCGAGATCGGCGCGCAGTTCGGCGGCGCGGTCGGACCCCTTGATCGCGGCAATGTTCAGCCACTTGTGGGCGGACACGAGGTCGATATCGACCCCGCGGCCCGTTGCATACATCAGACCCATGTCGCAGAGAGCTTCTGCGCGGGCATCGCCACCCATGGTGGCCATTTCAGACATTGTCATTTCAAAGCGTGCCATCGGTTTTAATCCCTGTTCAAAGACTTGTTCTTCTGCCCTGTTCATCTCCCTTAGGACCGCCGTCTAACGCGGCTTTTTCTGATCCTTCGGGTCGGCGGTTATCCGCTCGTTTGATGAGCCCAATGTGCCGCAAAGGTTCGAAAATCCGACTAAAAAGAATGCTTAACTTGCGGAAAACAAAGTTCAAATGCTTCGTAAATTTGAGTTTTCGTTAAGCACCACGTCCCCTGCCCGTTAAGGGTTTTGCGAACTTGTTCACGAAACATTAGGATTTGCATCTAAACCCTTTGTTCAGCATGTTTTTCGCTTCATTCGTGATAGTGGCCGAATTTGCCGGGCACCGTGAACGCCTGCCAGCGACTTGGCGCGGGCGTCTAGGTCGCGCTCACTTTACCTTTACGTGCAGGTAATATAGCGTCGACACATACCGTCATCTCGGGAGGATGCCGGCTACATTGATGACATGGATCTGAGGAGGAGATCTGATGGGGAAGACATTGGCCGCGACTGCGGTATTCCTGATGAGCGCAATCAGCGTCCTGGCGGCCGAGCCGATCGAGGGCAGCTGGAAAACCCAAAGTGGCGCAACCGCCGAGATCGGCAAATGCGGATCGGCCTATTGCGTGACGCTGACAACCGGAAAGCATGCCGGCAAGCAGATCGGCCGGATGTCCGGCAGCGGCGACAGCTATTCGGGCGAGATCACCGACCCGGAAACCGACAAGACCTATAGCGGATCGGGCGCGGTGACCGGCAATGCGCTCAAGATGAAGGGCTGCGTGCTCAAGGTCCTGTGCAAGTCGCAGACCTGGACAAGGCTTTAGGGCCGCCGATGGCGGGCACCCTGCCCGCCATCCGTCACCCGGCTCCTCCAGGATTTTACCCCGAGACCGCTCAGGAACCGCCGATCAGTTCAAAGGTGACTGACGAAAAGAATGTTGCGCGTGGAACAGGGCTCGCCGCATGTCGTTGGGAATAGGCAGGCTCCGGATGTATTCACTCTAGTGAGCTAGTGAGACTCACTTGGATGAGCCACCGGGCAAAATGCCAACGCACAGGAGGCAGACATGATATCCAGACTCGTGACCGTTACCGCCCTTTCGCTAGGCCTTGCCGCCGGAGGCGCGCTTGCACAATCCGGCAGCGCCGGAGGAGGTTCCTCCTCGGGCGGTTCCGGCACGGCCACCGGCACCACGCAGGGGACCGGCGCGTCCTCGATGGGCAATGACGACGGCAACGGCGGTAGCGCGACCCATCTCGACGGAAGCACGACCAACAGCATCAACAGCAATTCCGGCACGATGCCCCAAAGACCGCAGGACATGCGGGGCGACCGGCCGGGCTCGAATTGCGGCTCGGGCGGCAACACGTCCGGATCGAATACGATGAACTCGATGGGCGGCGCCAGCAGCACCCAGCCGTCTTGTTGATCCGCGGCTCAAGCGAGAACGCCGCTTTTCGCCGATATGCTGCATGAAACCATTGTCTGCCGGGCGTAGCGCCCGGCAGTTTGCGTTGCTGAACCTCAAAGACTGGCTCTGCTCCCTTTTCCTGCTGCAGCTTCGTCAGGCTGGCCGCGCCTTCCCGCGTGAATGGTCGATGAACGGGACAATCAGGCTTCATACAGTTCGCCGCCACTATTCTGCCCTCATTCAACCGGGACATATTGGAGTGGGGAAAAGATCATGCCGACCATCGCACGCCGCCTGACCATTCTGACGCTGATGATGTCGATCTTTGCGATTTCCTTTGCCGCGCTGGCAACACACAATCCCCGCATCATGCCCTGCACCGGTAGCGGGCTGGGCCCCAGCCTTTCCGCCCATTGCGCGGCAGTGTTCTAGTCAAACCGACCGCACTGGGGGAGAGCCGACATGGGAAAGCCCGGCTGCGACACCGGGCCTTCCCGTACATGGTCGGCGCGAAAGGCTCGCGAGCCTCAGCGGACGTAGACGATCCGGTCGCCGTTTCCGGCCATGCCGATGGCGACCACATTATTTGTCTGGACGTCCCGCTCCTCCAGCATCGCATAAAGTGCCGGGTCCGACTGGATCTCATCCTGCGCCGCCGAGATCATCTGCGGAGACGGGTTGCGAACCTCGGAGGGAACGGCATTGTCCGATGCATCATCGGATTTCGGCGGCAGGAACACGACGGAGAGATCATCGCCTGCAGGGCTCATTCCGTATGCAGACTGTGCGGAGGCTGCGCCTGCCATCGCAGAACCGGAGATAAGGGTTGCAAGCGTGAGAGCGATTGCCTTCTTCATGTTTCAATCCTTTCGTCGTTAAGCGCTTCTCGTTCGTTGAAAGCGACTGGGAAACTTCGCCGGAAGCCTGCTCGTTCCCGATAAAATCCCTCGGAAACAGTGTGTTGAAGTTCCATCACGATCAGCATTCGCGGCATCAAGGGCGCGTGATTCCGTCACTTCAGCCAGCGAAACCCGGCCAACAGGCCGGGTTCCAACGATACCGGAAACTGCAGTACGCTACTTGACGTAGACGATCCGATCTCCGTTTCCGGCAACCCCGATGGCCACGACGTTGTTGAGCTCCACATTGTGGGAGATAAGCGTGGCGCGCAGACCTGCATCCGAGCTGATTTCTCCCTGGGCCTCGGCCACCATGGCCGGTGTCGGATCGCGGTAATCATAGGCAACGTCGCCATCGGACGGGCGGTCCGAGAGCGGCGGCAGGAAGGCGACCGCGACATGTTCGTCAGCCTGCCTCGACCCCAGCATCGATTGCGCCTCGGCGGCGGCTCCGATGGACAGAGCGGAGACAAGAGTTGCGAGGGAGAACGCAATGATCTTTTTCATTTCAAATACCTTTCATTTTTTTCAACCGCCTCCGGATGGGCCGGAGGCCAGTGAAAAACCAGAAGGTGAGAGCCGCCGTTCCCCAGGCGGCAGAGGAACGCGGTTTCAAAACAAACGCTTAACGTCATATCACGGCCCGGACACGGCCGATCGAGGCCCTGTGAGCGGGGCTTGGCGAACAGCAGGCGGGCGTTTGTCACCGCCGATTGATTGTCACGAAGTTCCACCTATAATGGCGCATGAACACGCGAATCCCTTCCCTGTCTCCCCTCTCCTTCATCAGCCCGAAGCCCATCGAGCCGCAGGTTTTCGACAATGCCGTCGATGCCGTGGACGCGCTGACGGCCCTTTACGAGCGCAATACCGGCTTCCTGATCGACGGTTTCGACGCTCTTGCGAAGGGCGCCACGGTGACCGGCCGCTACCGGGCCTGCTACCCGCAGGTTTCGATCGAGACGACCTCGTTCGGCCACGCGGACTCACGCCTCTCTTACGGACACGTTACCGCTCCGGGCATCTACACGACGACCGTGACCCGACCGAAACTGTTCCGTCACTACCTGATCGAGCAGTTGGACCTGTTGATGCGCAATCACGGCGTTCCGGTGATCGTGTCGGAATCAACGACACCGATCCCGCTGCATTTCGCCTTCGGCGAAGGCGCGCATGTCGAGGCTTCGGTCAGCAATGCGATGGCCGACATTCCGATGCGCGACCTGTTCGATACGCCGGATCTCAACAATACCGACGACCTTATCGCCAATGGCGAATACGAGGCCCCTGCCGGCGAGCCGGCACCGCTTGCGCCATTCACCGCCCAGCGCATCGACTATTCGCTGGCCCGGCTCAGTCATTACACGGCGACAGGCGCGGAGCACTTCCAGAACTTCGTGCTCTTCACCAACTACCAGTTCTATATTGACGAGTTCGCGGCCTGGGCGCGCAAGATGATGGCGGATGGCGGCGACGGCTACACGGCCTTCGTGGAGCCCGGCAATGTCGTGACACCTGCCGGCAGCGACAGGCCGGAGACGACTCCGATCACGCGCATGCCGCAGATGCCGGCCTATCATCTTAAGAAGGGCGACCATTCCGGCATCACGCTGGTCAATATCGGCGTCGGCCCCTCCAATGCCAAGACGATCACCGACCACATCGCGGTGCTGCGCCCGCATGCCTGGCTGATGGTCGGCCATTGCGCAGGCCTGCGCAACAGCCAGCGGCTCGGCGACTATGTGCTGGCCCACGCCTATGTCCGCGAGGACCATGTTCTCGATGACGACCTGCCTGTCTGGGTGCCGATCCCGGCGCTCGCCGAAGTTCAGCAGGCGCTGGAAAGCGCCGTCGAGGAAGTCACCGGCTATGAGGGCTTCGAGCTGAAACGGATCATGCGCACCGGCACGGTGGCGACGATCGACAACCGCAACTGGGAACTGCGCGACCAGCGCGGCCCGGTAAAGCGCCTATCCCAGTCTCGCGCCATCGCGCTCGACATGGAATCGGCGACGATCGCGGCGAACGGCTTCCGCTTCCGCGTCCCCTACGGCACGCTGCTTTGCGTCTCCGACCGGCCGCTGCATGGCGAATTGAAGCTGCCGGGCATGGCGACCGCGTTCTATCGCACCCAGGTCAGCCAGCACCTGCAGATCGGCATCCGCGCCGTGCAGAAACTCGCCGCCATGCCGACCGAGACGCTGCATTCCCGCAAGCTCAGGAGCTTCTACGAGACGGCGTTCCAGTGACATTCTCCTGATCAAGGAGTATATTCCTGCGCGTGTGTGGAGGTTCCTATGCGCGCATCCTTGATCATCGATAACGACTTGCTGAACGAGGCAAAGGAAATCAGCGGCTTGCCGGAGACGGCAAGCGTCGAGGATGTGCTTCGCCACTTCATCGAGGACGGACGCCGCCGACGCGCCTGGCAGGAAATGGAGGGTACGGGATGGGACGGCCCTCATCAAAGCCGTCCAACCTTCGATGAACTGGCAAAGCAGTTTCGTGCTCTGACGGCCGGGCGTGATCACACACCTTCCGAGGTATTGATGCGCGAGGGGCGTAACGAGCGATGACGGTCTACGTCGTCGACGCGAGCGTCGTCGTCAAATGAGTCGTTGACGAGCCGGGTACGCAATCGGCACTGACATTGCTGAAGGACCATGATCTGGCCGCGCCCGACCTGATCCTTGCGGAGTGCGCCAATATTTTCTGGAAGAAGGTTCGGCGCGGAGAACTGACGATCGAAGAGGCCCGCTTTGCCGCGCTCATGATTGAAGGTTCGAATTTGCAGCTTCGCGACATGCTGCCGATCTGGCTCTCGGCGATCGAGCTGGCAGCACGGATCGATCATCCCGCATATGACTGCCTCTATCTGGCTCTGGCGTTGAAGGAGCGGCTGCAATTCGTCACGGCCGACGAGAGCCTTGTCCGCAAGCTTCAGCGGAGTGCCGACCCCGACCTGATGAAACTCGCGCTTCCGCTTCAGGCTTTTGCCTGACTCCTACACCTTCCCCCTCGCCGCAAACAGCGACAGCGCCGTTCCGATAAGCGACGAGACGATGACCAGGAGATGGGTGTTGACCGCCGCCTGGCCGAGTTCCTCGAGCGGCAGGCCGCTGGCTTCCGCTCCAAAAGCGATGGCGCCGGCGCTGATGCCGGCGGGATAGGTCCCGACGCCCGCCGGTGCGTGGACAGGGAGAACCGAGGAAAGCTCGCCGCCGAGAGCGCCGCCGAAGCCCGGGCCGATCGTAAGTCCACCCAATATTGCGAGAACCCAGGCCAGCACGGCGATCTTGGTGAACCAGTTGATCAGCGTTGCGCCCCAGGCACGGACGAAGGCATTCGTATCGACCGGGAGCCCGGCCTCGACCTCCTCCAGCAGCTTCTCAGCCTTTGCGGGGAGGATTTTGGCGGCAAGCTTGATGCCCCAGCCGCGCAGCGCAAAACCCGCCGCCGGCAGAACTAGGAACACGAGCCAGAGGCCCCAGGCCCAAAGCGCGCCCATCTGCCCATCGGTCTGCAGCACGAGCCCTATGCCGGCCGCAGCGAGCAGCGCGTGGAGATCGAAGAGGCGCATGACGAAAAGCGCTGCCGTGCCGCGCGCCAGCGGCAGATCGAATTCGCGTTTCATCAGCAACGGGAAGCTTGCCTCGCCCGAGCGGAAGGGCAGCATGATGTTCAACAGATTGTGGACCTGGGTCAGGCGCAGCAGCGTGCCGAAACGGCCGCCGGTCTCCTTCGGAAAGTAGTCGTAGATGCGCCAGGTGCGCAGGACGTAGGTGGCCAGAAGCGCCGCAAGAGCCGCGAGCGCCGAGCCGAGACCGGCCGCCTCCCACAATGCCAGCACGCTTCCCCAGCCCCAGACCCACTGGATGAAGGCGGCATAGAGGATGACGATCGCCAGCGTCAGCAGCGTCATTGCATTACGAATTATCCATGCTCTGCGGCTGGCAACGGGATAATTCTTCATATACTAGGAGCCCCAACAGGATATTTCGGGTCGATACACATGCGACGGGCACAGCTTTCGTGCCGTTCGGCGACCCCGCTTCTAGGAGAAACACAAGGTGCGTACAACAGCAGAGTCGGTCACCCGCCTCGTCGAGACGCCCAATCCGGTCGAACTGTCGTTGGTCGTGCCGCTCTTCAATGAAGAGGAAAGCGTCGGCCCGTTGATCGAACGGATCGTCGCCTCCATGGCCGCCTTTCAACAGAGCTGGGAACTGATCCTCGTCGACGACGGCAGCACGGATGCCACGGTCATCAATGCCAAGGCGGCGCTCGGCCGCCCGGGCCTCGACCTCAAGATCGTGGCACTTCAGCGAAATTTCGGCCAGACCGCCGCCATGCAGGCCGGCATCAACCAGGCCCAGGGCCGGCTGATCGCGACACTGGACGGCGACCTGCAGAACGACCCAAAGGATATCCCCACTATGGTGGCGGAGCTCGAGCGGCGCGAACTCGATCTTCTCGTCGGCTGGCGCAAGAACCGCCAGGACGGCCTGGTCCTGCGCAAGATCCCCTCGTTCATCGCCAACCGCCTTATCGGCCGCATCACCGGCGTGCGCCTGCACGACTATGGCTGCTCGCTGAAGATCTACCGCTCGGCGGTCATCAAGCAGGTGAAGCTGATGGGCGAGATGCACCGCTTCATCCCGGCCTGGGTGGCCGGGGTCGTGCCGAGCTCACGGATCGGCGAAATGCCGGTAACGCACCACGCACGCCAGCACGGCGTTTCGAAATACGGCATTTCCCGTACGTTCCGGGTCATTCTCGACCTTTTGTCGGTGATGTTCTTCATGCGCTTCAAGGCGCGGCCGGGGCATTTCTTCGGCTCGCTCGGCCTCGGCCTCGGCGCGCTTTCGGCACTGATCCTGTTCTACCTGTTCGTCGACAAGTTCATCATGGGCAACGATATCGGCACCCGCCCGCTGTTCATGATCGGCGTGATGCTGTTTTTGTCGGCGGTGCAGATGATTACTACCGGCATTCTGGCTGAGATGATCGCCCGCACCTATTACCGCGAAGACACTGCCCTCAGCTACATCGTTCGAGAAGTCTATGCAGGCGATGCGTCGCATTCGTGACGCGCTCATAGCCAAACCGGCGCGCGTTCTCTGGCTGATCGCGGCCTATTATCTGGTCGCGATCCTCGTGCGCGTGCTGCGCGCCGACGGCCTGCAGAGCGACGAGGCCGAACAGCTCTTCCAGTCGCAGTTCCTGCTCTGGGGATACGGTCGCCAGCCGCCGTTCTACAACTGGCTGCAATACGGCGTCATCCACCTGATCGGCCCATCGATCTTCGCGCTCTCGCTGGTGAAGAACGGCCTGCTTTTTCTCACCTGCCTGTTCTACGGGCTTGCTGCTCGGCATCTCAGCGAACGCAAAGAGCTGTCCGCCGCCGCCATGCTCGGCGTTCTGGCGCTGCCGACGGTGACGATACTGGCGCAACGCGATCTCAGCCACGCGGTCGCGACCCTGTTTGCCGTTTCCTTCTTCCTCTACGCCTTCTTCGGCGCGCTGACGCGGCCAAACCTCTGGCGTTATGTGCTGACCGGTGTGGCGATCGGCATCGGCGCGATCTCGAAGTATAATTTCGTCGTCCTGCCCATCGCGGCCCTGCTCGCCATCCTGCCGGAGGCGGAACTGCGCCGCAGGCTGTTCGACCGCCGGCTGATCGCGACGATCGTAGTTGCCGGGCTGATCTGCCTGCCGCATGCGCTCTGGGTTCTCGGCAACTTCCAGACGGCCACAGCCGGAACCGTCAACGCCATGCGCGACGACGCAACCGGCAATGTCTTGCTGGATCGCCTGAGCGGCATCCTGGATCTCGGCTCCGCGGCCGTCACCGGATCGCTGGTGCTCGTCGCCTTCATGCTGATCGCATTCGGACGAAGCCTGATCGACGGGTGGAATATCGAAACGGTGTGGACGCGAGTAACCGGTCGGATGTTCCTCATCTGCCTCGCTGCCATCGGACTGATCGCGGTCGGCATGGGCGCGACCACGATCAGCCAGAAATGGCTGTCGCCATTCCTCCTGATCCTACCCCTCTATCTGTGCCTGAAGATCGAGGCAGCAGGTGGCTTTGCCCGACGGGTCGACGGGGTGGCACGGCTGGCGCCGCTGTCATCCGCCCTCGCCTTCGGCTTCCTGCTTTACCTTACGACCGGCAACCTGCTTTCGCCGGTGATCAACCGTTATTCCAAGGACAGCCTGCCGTCGGTCACCTTCGTCAGGCAGGTGCTTGCCGAATCCGGACGGCAGAACGAGCCCGATTTCATCGTGGCCGGCAGTGCGGCGCTCGGCGGTGCGGCACGTATCGCAGCACCCGAGGCCGCGGTTCGTCTTTCGAGTTTTGCCCAGGCAAACGGCATTCCCGAGGGAATGGGGCTTGTTGTCTGGCCGACGGACGACGGCATGGCGCTGCCGGCCCCGCTCGCAGCCTATCTGCAGGATCAGGGCGTCGATACCCGTGACGTTTCGCCGAAGGCGATGGATGTCCCTTATGCCTATTCGCGCGGGCGGAAGACGGAAGCCTTCAGTTATGCCTGGGTATCCCGCCCGCAAGCAGCCCAAGACTGACCGCCGGAGAACCACGTGTCCAAGCCCGTTGCGCATTATACCCCGCTCCAAACGCTCAACGTCGCCGAACGGCTTGGTGAGGGACGCACGCTCCTCGTTGTTCTGGCCATCTATTTTGCCGTCAATATCGCCGTACGCCTGATCCTGCCGCATGGGCTGGAACTCGACGAGGCGGAACAGACCTTCATGTCGCAATGGATGTTGGCCGGCTATGGCTCGCAGCCGCCGTTCTACAACTGGCTGCAGCACGGCATGATCGAGATCTTCGGCATGTCGCTGCTGACGCTGGCGGGCCTGAAAAACGTGATGCTGTTTGCCGCCTATGCCCTCTACTATCTTGCCGCGCGGCAGGTGATGGACGACAAGCGGCTGGCGGTGATCGCCGCACTCGGTCTCCTGACCATTCCGCAGGTTTCCTTCGAAGCGCAGCGCGACCTGTCGCACACGGTCGCGGCAATATTCGGTTCCTCGCTTTTCCTCTATTCGCTGCTCAGGCTGCTTTCGGCTCCGTCCTTCGTCGCCTTCCTGCTGTTCGGCATCGCGACCGGCATCGGCGGCATCACCAAGTATAATTTCACCATCGTGCCGATTGCGGCCGGTCTCGCCGTGCTGATGGACCGGGACATGCGCAGGGTCGCGCTGAACTGGCGTCTGCTGCCGGCGGCTGTACTGGCACTCGCCATCATCGCTCCGCATGCCCTCTGGCTCCTCGACAATTTCCAGGCGGCCGGCGGGCATACGATGAAGAAGCTCGTCGATGATGACACCGGCTTCCTCGCCGGCCTCGCGCACGGTTTCGGCTCGCTTATCCTTTCCACGCTGGGCTTTCTGGCATTGACGTTCGTGATCCTTGCCGCGGTCTATCGCGAGCATCTGAAGGCGATATTCGCAGCCAGCAGTCCATGGACGCGGCTCGTCGGGCGTATCCTCCTGCTGTCTCTGGGGCTGATTGCGCTGATGATCGTATTCGCGGGGCTGGAAAACGTGCGCGACCGCTGGCTCACGCCGATCCTTCTGGTCGCGCCGCTCTATCTCGCGCTTAAGATCGATGCCGCCAAGGTGCCTGCCATGTCGGGGCTCAAGCGTCTCTGGATCGTTGCCGGCATGATCATGGTTCTGATCCCTTCCGTGCTGTTCGGCCGGGCGGCGATGGACCGGATCTCCGGCAAATACGGATATGTCAACATTCCGTTCGCCTCGCTCGCCCGGGCAGTCGCCGAAAGGGCGGAAGGCGCCAATACCGTGATCGTCGCCTCCGACGGCCAGCTGGGCGGCAACATGCATTACAACCTGCCGGACCTGCCGGTGCTCACACCACGGCCGCCGACCGGCATGACACCGCAGCCGCTGACCGATTTTGACCGGATCGTGCTCGTCTGGCGCAAGACCGATGGCAGTCCGCCGTCGAGCTTCGACGAGGAGTTTTCCGACTATCTGCGCCAGCAAGGCATCACGGCCGAGCCGCAGGCTATCGCGATCGTCGGTTACCCCTATCAATGGGGCCGGCCAGGCGACCAGTATCGCTTCGGTTATGCGGTGATCGACCTCAAGCGATGAAGCTTATTCCTTCACCGTGTCGCGCAGGTGATCCAGTGCGCGCCGCAGCTTTTCGGCCATCTCGTCGATTTCCGAACGGCTGATCGTCAGCGACGGCGAGGCCAGCATGCGGTCGCCGGTGGCGCGCATGATGAGGCCGTTCTTGACGCAGTGATTGCGCACCAGTGAACCGATATCATCCGGCTTGGCATAGCGCCTGCGGGTGGACTTGTCGGCAGCAAGTTGCAACCCGCCGATCAGGCCAACGCATTCGGCTTGGCCGACGATCTCATGATCCTCGAGGCTCTTCCAGACAGAAGCGAAATAGGGACCGATATCGTCGCGCACCCGCTCGACCAGCCCCTCCTCTTCGATGATGCGGAGGTTTTCAAGCGCGGCGGCTGCAGCCACCGGATGGCCGGAATAGGTGAAGCCGTGGGCGAAATCGCCGAACTCGTTGATCATCACCTCGGCGACCCGGTCCGACACCAGCACGCCGCCGATCGGCAGATAGCCGGAGGACAGACCTTTTGCGATCGGCGCGAGATCGGGCTCAACGCCGAAATGCTGGTAGCCGAACCAGGAGCCCAAGCGACCGAAGCCGCAGATCACTTCATCGGAGACGAGCAGGATATTGCGCGCCTTGCAGATGCGGGCGATCTCCGGCCAGTAGGTCTCCGGCGGGATGATGACGCCGCCGGCGCCCTGGATCGGTTCGGCGACGAAGGCGGCGACACGATCTTCCCCCAGTTCGTCGATCTTCGCTTCCAGCTCCCGGGCGACCTTGAGGCCGAATTCAGCGGGCGAAAGATCGCCGCCCTCGGCATACCAGTAGGGCTGGTTGATGTGATGCACGCCCTCGATCGGCAGGTTGCCCTGTTCGTGCATGTGCTTCATGCCGCCGAGCGAGGCTCCGGCGACGGTGGAGCCGTGATAGGCGTTCTTCCGCGCTATCACCTGCGTTTTCTCCGGCTTGCCCAGCGCCTTCCAGTAGACACGGGCGATCCGGAACCAGGTATCGGTCGCTTCGGAACCCGAATTGGTGAAGAAGACGCGGTTCATTCTCCCGCCGGTCTTCGACGCGATCTTCTGGGCAAGCAGCGTGGTCGGCGGCGTCGTCGTGCCGAAGAAGGAGTTGTAATAGGGCAGTTCCTGCATCTGCCTGTAGGCGGCTTCGGCGATAGACTTTCGGCCGTATCCGACATTGACGCACCAGAGGCCGGCAAAGGCATCGAGATATTTCTTCCCCGTGGAATCGAAGATGTGGACGCCCTCGGCGCGCTCGATGATGCGGGTGCCCTTGGCGTTCAGTTCCTTCATGTCGGAGAAGGGATGAAGATGATGCGCGGCATCGATGGCTGCAAGATTGGAAATGGCCGGCTTGTCGTTCATCGCGTCCTGCTCCTCAGATTGTGCGGTCGATTCTTATCGGTTACGAACGAGGTTCCGCAACAGCCGAGATCACGCTTCATGACCGATAGCATTGAGCCCCATATCGAAATCCTGCTCGTCGGCATGAATGGGGATCTGCGCGGAAAACGCATTCCGATCTCGAAGGAAAAGAAGGTGTGGGACGGCACCGTGCGACTGCCCTCCTCCACCCAGTCGCTCGACATCTGGGGCGACGACAATGACGATATCACGGGCCTTTCGCTTTCCGTCGGCGACCCGGACGGGCAGTGCATTCCTGACAGGCGCAGTGCTGCGCCGATGCCCTGGGGGCCGGAAGGTTCGACCCAGGTGCTCGCAACGATGCACGAATTTTCCGGTGAGCCGAGCTTCATGGATCCGCGCGCCATTCTGGCGTCCATCCTGAAACGCTTCGACGAAAAGGGCCTGACGCCGGTCGTGGCGACAGAGCTCGAATTCTATGTGCTGCAGGACGACTGGCGCGAGACCGGCCGCCCTACCCCGCCGGCCAAGCTGATGTATCGCGGCGAGCCGAACGGTTTTCAGCTCTACGACATGGGCGCCGTCGATGCTCTCGACGACTATCTGCAGACGGTGCGTCACTGGGCGAAGTGCCAGGACATTCCGGCAGACGCGACGACCGCGGAATTCGGCCCCGGCCAGTTCGAGATCAACCTTCTCCACCGGGCCGATGCGCTGGCGGCGGCCGACGACTGCATCTACCTAAAGCGGATCGCCGAACAGGCGGCGCGCAAATTCGGGATGAAATCCACCTGCATGGCCAAGCCCTATGCAGATCATGCCGGCTCCGGCCTGCATGTGCATGCCAGCATCATCGACCGCGACGGCAACAACATTCTCGATGCCAAAGGTGGCGATCCGGTCAAGCTGGAGTCGGTCATAGCGGGCATGCTGAAGACGATGCGCGATGCGCAGCTGGTCTTCGCGCCCTTCGCAAATTCCTACCGCCGCTTTCAGCCTGGCTCCTTCGCACCGGTCGATATCGACTGGGGTTTCGGGCATCGGGGCACGGCCGTGCGTATCCCGGATGCGAACGGTCCGGCCGCCCGTATCGAACACCGGGTCGCGGGCGCGGATGCCAACCCGTATCTGCTGCTCACCGCCATCCTCGGCGGCATGCTGATGGGGCTCGACGACACGCTCGATCCCGGCCTGCCGACCGAGCCGGGCCAGGAACCGCCCGCCGGCACGAAGCGGCTCACCCATGATTTTCTCACCGCAGTCGATGACTTCTCCGCCTCACCCTTCATCCGCGACGTCTTCGGAGAGCGCTACCAGAAGCTCTACGGCGACACCAAGCGCAAGGAAGCGATCATCTACCTGCGCACGGTCAGCGACTTCGACTACCAGACCTATCTGCCGCGCATCTGAGTGGCATCAGGAATAATACGCCGAAACGCCTGTATTGGTTACAGCTGTCACAGTCACATCTGACGCGCGACAAGCTTATTCGCCAGCGATAATCTTCTGCTATAGATTGCAGATGCGGCCCATTTCACCGGCATGACCGGTGATGGGGCCAGCTTCGCTTGGGACGTCGGCCATGAAAACGATATTCGCATTCCTTCACGCCAGCTTTGTCGCGGTCGCGATGACCTTTGCCTTGACCGTGGTGTCCCAGGCCCAGGATGCGCCGCTGAAGATCGTCATCCATCCGGGCCAAAGCGAAGCGGATGTGCAGAACATTCTCAACCTCGCCACCCGAAGCAGCCGGGCGGTGACAGTCGAGGTTGGCACCGCCGCGACAGACGCCACGCCCACCGCGTCCCCTGTTTCATCTCCGGCCGGCAGTGTGAGTAACGCGGCACCGGTGCAGACCGCACAGTCCGCCGGCACTTCACCGGCGGCTGCGGCAAGCCCGGCCCCGTCGGCAACCCCTCAACCATCGGCACCTGTCGTGGCCACGGCGCCCTCACCCGCCCCCATGATGCCGACGCCGGAAATGATGGCGACCGACATGGGCATGGCCAAGTGGAGCCAGTTCTCCGCAGCCTTCCTGCGCGGGGCATCGACGGCGCTCTCCAGCATCGACGACATACCGCCGGCACTCGGCATGGCCGACGACCGGCTGATTGCCGAAGGCAGCGGTTATGGTCGGGCGCTGACCGTGACGCTTGCGAGCATCGGCGCAGCCTTGGTGGCGACATTGCTGTTGCGGGGTATCTTTGCTGCATTGCTGCGGGGGCGATCGTCCCCGCACGATGGCGGGAGCCCGTATAGCAACAGCCTCAAGCGGATGATCGGCGATCTCATCTCGATCATCGCCTTCCTCGTCGTCGCGCGCTTCGTGATCAACAGGTTCGGGACGGCAGGCGCCGTCACGCTGCAGGTGGCGCAAGGCGTCGTCACGGCGGTGATTGTTGCCTCGCTCTACGTTGCTCTCGCCCGGCTCCTGTTCAAGACCGACCGGCGGGGACGAAGCCTCGTGCCGATCCGCCGCCCGCAATGGCATTTCCGTATGCTCGTCACCTATGGGCTGATCAGCGCGCTTCTCACCGAAACTGCGCGGCTGGCCGATGGGCTTGGCGTCGACCGGCTGATCATTGACGGCTGGTTCCTCAATGGCAACACGCTGCTGACCGTCCTGAAACTCGTCTGGTTCATCGGCGGCCGCAGCGACATACGGGATGCCTTCGTCGGACAGAACCCGGGCGTCATCCGCCGCGTGGCCGGCAATCTCTTGCCGGATTTCTATATCGTCACGGCACTCGGCCTCTGGCTGATCTGCGTCCTCTTTGCCGGCACGCCAAACAGCGCGCGCTGGGTATTTGCCGCAGGCAGCACACAAATCGCGCTGCTCGCGCTGCCGATCCTGGCGCTCGGGGCTCATTCGCTGATCGACGACCTCACCCGCCATCAGGAGAGCGTACACGGCGCCGGCCTCGGCTCGTCATTGCTTGCCAGTCTCAGGGTTCTTTGCGCCGGTGCGGTCTGGATCGGCGGGCTGCACCTGATCGCCACCATCTGGTGGCCGTTCCTCGGCGGAGAGGCTGCCATGGCCACGAGCTGGATCATGTGGGTGGAGCAGCTCAGCCTCGCGATCGTCATCAGCTGGGCGGTGGCGAGCTTCATATGGCGCTATTCGGAGGCGCTGGCGCCCTCTCCCGCCGTCATGCTGCCGGGACACGAGGACCAGAACGAGAAGAAGCAGACCAGCCGGCTTTCGACGGCCATGCCTGTCGTCCGCAATCTCGCTCTCGGCGGTGTCCTGGCCGTCGGTGCGCTGATCATACTCGGCTCGCTCGGGATAAATGTCGCTCCGCTTCTCGCCGGCTTCGGCGTGCTCGGCCTTGCGCTTTCCTTCGGTTCTCAGGCGCTGGTGAAGGATGTCGTCTCCGGCATCTTCTTCATCGCCGAAGACGCGTTCCGGATCGGCGAATATATCAGCACGGGCAACCTGCAGGGTACCGTGGAGCAGATCGCCATCCGCTCAGTCAGGCTGCGCCACCATAACGGCCCGGTTCATACCGTGCCCTTCGGGCAGATCAGCTCGGTCAGCAATTTCAGCCGCGACTGGGGTACCATCAAGTTCCAGCTCAAGTTCGAGCGGGACTCTGACCCGGAACTGATCCGCAAGACCGCCAAGAAGGTCGGTCTCGCCATGCTGGAAGATCCGGAATACGGGGCGGATTTCCTCGTGCCACTGAAGATGCAGGGCATTCAGGATATCAACGAGAACTCGATCGTGGTGCGCTTCAAGTTCACCTCGGTCCCGGGCAATCCGAGTATCATCAAGCGCGAGGCGATGAAGCGGCTGATCGCCGCCTGCAAGGCCGCCGGACTGGAATTCGCCTCCAATGCGGTGACCGTGAGGTCACGGGGCGACGGGATGCCGGACGACATGGCGGCGGCGGCTCAGGTTCTGCCGCTGGCGCCCGTCGCGACAGGCTGATCGTAGGGCTGCGGCCGGCGCGGATCAGATCCCGCTGCCGTTCTCTTCCGTCAAGGTCTGCGAAGGGGCTTGGTCGACCAGTACCTTCAGCTCGCCGGCATGGATCTTCAGTAGGATGTCACGCTCCATCGGCAGCAGCTCGCCATCGATGACGCAGCGGACATCCTTGCGGTGGCGGGGGAAATGCAGCTCCAGCTCCGTCACGGTCATGGCGGTCACCGCTTCGTTTTCCTTCAACCGGCCGCGAAGGATATCGAAGGTAAGCTTGGCCACACCGGCCGGCGTCAGCGGATCGGCGATGTAGAAACCGAGGTGCCCGCGGGTGACGTCGTCGGCATACATCAGCGCGTCCTGGCCGAACTCGTTGTTGGAGACGGAGATCGCGGACACCTTGCGATGGCCGGTCTTGCCCTCGGCATTGAACTCGACCTCGAATTCCGGCGGGTTCAGCATGACGCCGATCGCGGCGCGGGTGCTCGCGCGCATCTTGCCGAGGCGCGAGGCGAAATTCATGGAATTTCGGTAGCGCACCATGCGGGCATGAAGACCGGCGGAAAACTGGTGTACGAAACTGCGGCCATTGGCGCTGGCGATATCGACATCGCGAACCTGCGCCTGGGCAAGGAAATCAAGCGCCTGCCAAATATCGAGCGGAACTTTGAGTGAGCGGGCAAAGAGGTTCATCGTGCCGGCCGGCACGATCCCGAGCGCGATGCCGCTCTTCCAGGCGATCGAGGACGCAGCCGAAATGGTGCCGTCGCCACCGCCGGCAATCAGCCCTTCGACGCCGCGCACCGCCGCCGCCTTTTCCATCGTCTCGACGACCTTGTCTCCCGCCACGACATGGCATTCGATCTCGTGACCGGCACTTTCGAAGGCGCGCAGGGCATGGGCGCAATAGGCATCCATGTCCGTGGTACGGAAGGTACCGCCATCGCGGTTGAATACGGCATAAAGGTTCATGTCATAGAACTCGGTAATCAGGATCGCGGCGGGATAAAACGATTGTTCCCAGAAATGGTTGCGCAGGCCGCTCTTATCAATGGGTGCACTGCAACATGATGACACGGCAGGAAAATTCCATGCGGGCAAATCGGCGTCTACCGCACTGCACAATGACATGCTAACTTGACGATCATCACCTAGCATTCGGGCTAACGCGGTCGATCCCCGCAGCCCCGCCCGTTTTCAAAAGATCTGACATCATGACCGACAGTGCACCTTCGATCGATGCCGCACGCCGTGCATCCGATCACCAAGCTCTATCACCTTACGCCATTCTTCTCATCGAGTTTGCCCTTGCAGTCGGTGGCTTCGGCATCGGCACGGGCGAATTCGTCATCATGGGCCTCCTGCCCGACGTCGCCTCAAGCTTTGATGTCAGCATTCCGATGGCCGGTTATGTCATCAGCGCCTATGCGCTCGGCGTCGTCATCGGCGCGCCGGTGATCGCCGTACTTTCGGCGCGGCTGCCGCGGCGCACGTTGCTTCTGGCGCTGATGAGCGTGTTTGCCGTCGGCAACATCCTCTCCGCCATGGCACCGGATTTCTGGTCCTTCACCATCCTGCGCTTCATTACCGGCCTGCCGCACGGCGCCTATTTCGGCGTTGCCTCGCTGGTCGCCGCCTCGATGGTGCCGCCGAACAAGCGGGCGCGCGCCGTCGGTCGGGTCATGCTGGGCCTCACTATCGCGACGCTGCTCGGCACCCCGCTCGCCACTTTCATGGGTCAGGTCCTCTCCTGGCACGCGGCCTTCTATCTCGTCGGGTTCATCGGTGCGCTGACTGTCGCGCTGGTCTGGTATTTCAAGCCTAAGGACAAGGTGCAGGAAGGTGCCAGCATCCGGCGCGAACTCAGCGCCTTCAGCAAGACGCAGGTCTGGCTAACGCTCGGCATCGCAGCCGTCGGCTTCGGCGGCATGTTCTCGGTGTTCAGCTATATCGCCTCGACCACCACTCAGACTGCGGACCTTCCGGTGACCCAGGTGGCCTTCGTGCTGGCGCTCTTCGGCATCGGCATGAATGTCGGCAATATCGTCGGCTCGCGCCTCGCCGACCTTTCGCTGAAGGGGACGATCGGCGGCTCGATGGCCTTCTACACGGTCGTCATGCTGGTCTTCGCGACCTTCGCGCATATCCCGGTCATGCTCTACATCACCGTCTTCCTGGTCGGCTGCGGTTTTGCCTGCGGACCGGCGCTGCAGACACGGCTGATGGATGTCGCGGCCGATGCCCAGACGCTGGCCGCCGCCTCCAACCATTCGGCCTTCAACATCGCCAATGCGCTCGGCGCCTGGCTTGGCGGGCTGGTCATCTCCTGGGGCTGGGGCTTTGCTGCGACCGGCTATGTCGGTGCGGTCCTTTCCGCGCTCGGACTTGTCGTCTTCGCGATCTCGGCAGCACTGGACAAGAAGCCGGCGCACTGACCGGCTCTCGACCGCAAACAACCGATCAGGCCGCCTTCGAGGCGGCCTTTTCTTTGGGCGGGATGACGGTCTTGCGGCCATTCTCGCAGGAAACGTGCGTGACGCCCCAGGCACGGAGTGCCGTGATGACAGGTTCAAGGCTCTGCCCCAGCGGGGTCAGATCATACTCCACCCGCGGCGGCACGACGGGATAGACGGTTCGGGTAATCAGCCCTTCCTCTTCCAGTTCACGCAGCTGCTTGGTCAGCATGCGCTGGGTGACGGAGGGAATGCGACGGCGCAGCTCGTTGAAGCGCAGCGTCCCCTCTTCCAGCAGATGATGCAGGATGACGCCCTTCCACTTGCCGTCGATGAAGCTCAAGGTCGATTCGACCGGGCAACCGGGAAAATTATCGATCAGCTTTGCACGCGGTTTCGACATCGGGTGTCCCTCACGGTATCCTTTTGGGTACTATAGGCCAAAAATGTGCATTCTTGCCTTCCTTGAATATAGGCTCCATCTAGCCTTCCAGCAACGAGACAAAACGCAAAGAAGGAGAGCCCCATGCGTGCCGTCGGCTTCAACAAACCGCAGCCCATCACCGCCGAGACATCCTTGCTCGACATCGAGCTCCCGGAACCGGAGGCGAAGGGCCGCGACCTGCTGGTCGAGATCAGGGCCGTATCGGTCAATCCGGTCGATACGAAGGTTCGCCGCTCGGCCGAGGTCGAGCCGGGCCAGCACCGTATCCTCGGATATGATGCAGCGGGGGTGGTCAAGGCCGTCGGCCCCGACGTGAAGCTGTTCAAGCCCGGTGACGAAGTCTATTACGCCGGCGCCATCAACCGGCCCGGCACCAATGCCGAATACCATCTGGTCGACGAACGGATCGTCGGCGCCAAGCCGAAGACACTGAGCTTCGAGGAGGCTGCCGCTCTGCCGCTCACCGCGATCACCGCCTATGAGGCGCTGTTCCACCGCATGAAAGTGCAGGACAAAGTCACCGGCACCTGGAATGCCGTGCTCGTCATCGGCGGCGCCGGCGGCGTCGGCTCGATCGCGATCCAGCTGCTGCGCGAACTGTCCGATGCCACCGTGATCGGCACCGGCTCCCGGCCGGAGACCTCCGACTGGATCAAGCAGCTCGGTGCCCATCATGTACTCGACCATTCCAAGCCGATGGCACCGCAGCTGCAGCAGATGGCGATCGGCGCGCCGGCCTTCGTCTTCTCGACCACGCACACGGACGAGCATGTGAAGGACATTATCGAGCTCATCGCACCGCAGGGCCGCCTTGCCCTGATCGATGATCCGAAGGATCCGTTCGACATCCGTCCGTTCAAGAGCAAGTCGCTGTCCGTCCATTGGGAAATGATGTTCGCCCGTGCCGTCTGGCAGACCGGCGACATGATCGAACAGCACAAGCTTCTGAACCACGTGGCAGAACTGGTGAATGCCGGGAAGATCAAGACAACGCTTTCCGAAACGCTCGGCACGATCAATGCGGCCAACCTGAAGAAAGCCCATGCAATGATCGAGACCCATCGAACGAAGGGCAAGATCGTATTGTCAGGTTTCTAGCCTGTATTACACATGAAATCTCCCTATGCGTGCAATTCCGCAGTATACATCTTATAGGGCTACGGAATTGCAGATAAGGTCTCATCGGGACAATGCGAACAGTCGGGGGACATCATGGCATCAGTAGAGACGACTTCATTCAGCAATCCAATCAACGCGCTGATCAGTTCGACCTGGTTCGGTTATCTCGCGCGTATCGTGCTGACATTCGGGTTCTGGGGAAGCGGGCTTTCGAAGCTCATCGACTTCCAAGGCGGGGTCGCCGAAATGGCGCAGTTCGGCCTCGAACCGGCCGTCGCCTTCAACATCGCGACGATCATCACCCAACTCGTCGGATCGGCGCTCGTCATCCTCAACCGCTGGACATGGCTCGGCGCCGGGGCGCTTGGCGTGTTCACGGCGCTGACCATTCCGCTGGTCCATCACTTCTGGACGATGGAAGAGCCGTTCCGGACGATGGAATTCTATGTGGTGATGGAGCACATCACCCTGATCGGCGGCCTGATGGTCGTGGCGTGGAAATCCCGCTGACGTCGTGAGGTTCTGATCCACGGGCACAGAAAAAAGCCCGCCGTGGCTGATGAACTGACCCCGGAAAGTTGGACCCAACTTTTCGGGGTTTTGCATGTCTAGATACAGCATATCGTTCAAGCAGTCGGTGGTGTCTGCCTATGCGGGTGGTACGGATGGTTTCCGTGCGATCGGCACTCGGTTCGGGATTGATCATTCGACGGTTCGCAAGTGGGTGGCAATCCATGCGGCTCACGGTCTTTCGGGGCTGGAGAAGAAGTTCAGCCGCTACGATGCCGAGTTCAAGCTATCGGTACTTCATCGGATATGGGAAGATGGGCTTTCCCATCGTCAGGCTGCGGCGGTTTTCAACATCCG
>NZ_FOKM01000019.1 GCF_900111905.1 Rhizobium sp. NFR07
TATCATGCGGAAGCTCGTTGTCCTCGCAAATGCACTCCTGCGAAAACAGCAAAAATGGACGCCAAAACCCGCTTGATCAAAACGGATACTTTAGCCCTGGAAGAACCCTGACCTTGAAGACAAGATCGAGGCCGGCTCCCAAGGAGAGCTAACGCCAAGGCATACGCGCCTCGCGAACACACGAATCTTGGGGGAAGCCCGACTATTCGATGTCGCGCATCTGAGCGGTATCCACCAGCTTCCTCTCCAGTAAGTCAGCGAGACACGCCGGCATCAGCGGCAGGGCGAATACCTGTCGCGCGCCGAATATCAGCCGAGCAGTGAGCTGTGCGGCCTATTGTTATCTGGCGGATGAAGGTCAGCTCAGTAAACTGCGTACGACGAGCCCAACGAGCGTCACAGTAATGACGCCGGCTGCCCACAGCGCAAGAAACCATGCCACCTTACAAGCGGCTTCTCTCATTCAGTGATAACCTTCTTCAGGATCAATTTTGCCTCTGAACACCCAGTACGCATAGCCGGTATAACCAAGGATAGTGGGTACCAGAACGGCCGCTCCGACCAGCAGAAACTTGAGAGAGCTTTCCGGGGCCGAGGCATCCTCGATCTTGAGCACGCCCGGGATCATGTACGGATAGAAGCTAATTCCTAAGCCGGTGAAGCTCAGAACGAACAGCCCGAGGGCGGCGAGGAAAGGCTGCAGATGCCTGCCACGATTCAACCCATGCCAGAGAGCGAAAGCACAGACTGCCAGCAGTAGCGGAACAAATGACGAGAAAAAAGCTGTAGGCCATCCGAACCAGCGCTCGAAGTAGATCTCGTTGATGAAGGGCGTCCACAGAGACACAATACCGATCAAAGCCAAAAGCATGAAGCTCAGAGGCTTCGCGAGGCTGGCAGCGCGGGTCTGGATAGCTCCGCTAGTCTTGAGGTTCAACCAGGTGACGCCGAGAAGGGAATATCCGACGAGGACCGCAGACCCCGTCAAGACCGAAAACGGCGTGAGCCAGTCCCACCAGCCACCGGCATATTGCCTTCCCTCAACAGCGATCCCCTGGACAAGCGCTCCCAGAGCGATGCCTTGCATCAAAGCTGCAACAGACGATCCGATCCAGAAGGCAAAGTCCCACAGGTGGGACTCATGATGCGTGCGCCACCGGAACTCGAAAGCGACCCCTCGGAAGATTAGGCTGACCAGCATCAGCATAATCGGCATGTAAAGCGCGGGTAAAATGATAGCATAAGCAAGTGGGAAAACTGCCATCAGTCCGCCGCCGCCGAGCACCAGCCAGGTCTCATTGCCGTCCCACACCGGTGCGATGGAATTCGTCATGACGTCGCGGTCGCGGCGCTTGCGGAAGAAGGGGAAAACGATGCCGATCCCCAGATCAAAGCCGTCAAGGACGACATAGGCGAGCACAGCGAATGCGATGATTCCTGCCCAGATGAACGAGAGGTCAATGTCCATGACGTCCTCCTTGCGGATGATCCTGGGTCGGGCCGGGCGTGATGCCGGCGGTGCGTATTGGACCTGCGTTCAGTTCGTGATCCTCAAGCGGTGTAGGCGGCCTTCGCATCAGTTTTAGGAGGTAGTAGACGCCGGCACCAAAGACGATGAAATAAACAACGATGAAGGTGAGAAGCGACGCGCCGACGGCTGGCGCGGAAACGGGCGAGAGACTTTCGGCCGTCCTCAGGTGACCGTAGACGGTCCAGGGTTGTCGGCCCACTTCAGTTGTGTACCATCCAGCAAGAACGGCTATGAAACCGGAACCTCCCATTCCCACCGCTGCTCGGTGAAGCCACGTTGTCTCATAAAGCCGACCCTTCCAGCGCGCCCACAGCGACCAGATGCCGACAGCAAGCATTAGAAAGCCTATTCCGACCATCACCCGAAAAGTGATGAACGGCAATAGGGCCGGAGGACGCTGATCGCGAGGCCATTCCTTCAATCCCTTGATCTCGCCATTCAGCTCGTGCTTCAGAATCAGTGATCCAAGCTTGGGGACCTCTACCGCGTAGCGTGTGGTCTCCGCCGCGTCATCCGGGACGCCGAACAAAATGAGCGGAGCGCCATTCTTATGCGTCTCGTAATGTCCCTCGATTGCGGCAATCTTTGCAGGCTGATGTTCCAGCGTGTTCAAACCATGTAGGTCGCCCACAACGATCTGCATCGGCGTGACGATCGCGGCCATCCACATTGCCATGGAAAACATAATCCGCGCCTGTCGGTTCTCCTGGTCTTTAAGAAGATGCCATGCACCAACCGCACCCACGGCAAATGCCGTCGTCAGGAAGGCCGCCAGAACCGTGTGAGACATCCGGTAGGGAAATGAGGGGTTGAAGACGATTTGCCACCAATCCTGTGGGATGAAAACGCCATTGGCGTCGATCCTAAAACCCGCCGGGGTATGCATCCAGCTATTTGCCGAGGTGATCCAAGTCGCAGATATTAGCGTGCCGATCGCTACCATGGCTACAGCGATCATATGCGCCGTGTCACCTACCTTTTCGCGGCCAAACAGCGCGATACCGAGGAAGCCAGCCTCGAGGAAGAAGGCGGTCAGAACCTCGTAACCCATCAGCGGGCCAATGACAGGCCCTGCCTTATCGGAGAACACCGACCAGTTAGTACCGAACTGGTAACTCATCACGATCCCGGAGACGACGCCCATAGCAAAAGTCACAGCGAAGATTGTCTTCCAGTACTCGAATAGTTTCAGGTAAGCCGCGTCCCTCTTCCAGAGCCAAAGCGCATTAAGGACCGCAAGATAACTCGCCGTTCCAATTGAGAACGCCGGGAATATGAAGTGGAATGAGACAGTAAATGCGAATTGTATACGGGCCAGTATCTGCGCTTCGAGCCCCAAAAAGGTCATGACAATGTCCTCAATGAAAGAGTTCGCTGGCCAGGACCTGGCAGCCTATCAACCCACCAATCGTGAGCAACGCGAAGAGTTGCAGCGCCTAACCCGGGTACGATCATCGCGGGCGACCCCGGCAGCTCCTCAGGAAAATCATTCGCAAACTCTTCCTCAAGCTATTGAAATTTACAGCTTCGCCTTGAGCCCGAATTCTTAGATACTTTCGGTCGCGACTTTGAAGGAACGACCTTGATGAGCGGCCCTGATAGGGGCGGCACCGTTCGTCGGATCGCGCTCGAGCCTCTAACCTGAGCATACTTATCCTGATAGGGTGCCAAACAGCAGCTGAGGCCCCTAGTTCCATCTCTCGGCGCCGGTTTGTTCAAATTGGTGGTTTGACTGTCGACGCAGGGTGCCAAACGTTCCTAGGTTTGACCTCGGCCTGCCCTGCCTGTTGGAAGCTGGCTCAAAAAATGCGTGCCACTTGCTGGTGATTTGCAGGCATAGTTACAAACCAGCAGCAGGCTTGCGCGGTCTCTGGTCGCCGTCTTTTATCATTCGGCGAAGTTTCCAACACGCCGCTGGCGATGATGATGCTCGTGCGGCAAGTGCGCCCCCCGTCTCTGAGCCGCGGGTGGGGCCGTGTAAGCGAGCGAGACGAAACATAGCCAGATCAGTCACAGACGGAGCGGCAAGTCCAGTTCGAGAAGCACGCAAACTACGAGCGGCCGTGAATGGCTCGAGGCGACAGCTTCGATTCGGCATCAGGACATCTCCCGCATCGCCATTAGCTACTTCAGGGATGCCACACAGCTGAGCCGTTCGTAGAGATTTCCCCAACTCAACTAAATCAAGGGCGTTCTTGCGTGCCTTGGTTCGCGATCGCTCCCAGGTGACAGAACTCGATAGAAGCCGACAGCCTCTGCGGACGCTGCCGCTGACGTGGCAGGAGCGGACGCACCGTGCAACTGGCCCAGCGTTCACCAAAAGTTTTCATCGCTGAAACCGGCTTGCCTCTCTGGCCGCCCTTTCGAAGTCGCGGCGCGCTTGCTCCGGCGTGATGCGATCTTCAAGTGCTGCCCGGCAAGCGACTTTTGCTTTGATGAACGGCGCACCGGCCATCGTAGGCCAACCTTCGTTGAGCAGGGCCAACGCCTCGAACGGGCCAGCCACTTCACGATGCGCAAAACCCGGCAGCGCAATGATGACGGGTTTTTCCCAATCTCCGGTAGCCATGAGTTACTCCTTCCTTAACTGCCAGGCTAGATCTTGTCATCATCTCTTCCTAGTGCCCCGACCACATGCCCCCACGACCAAGCGGCCAGGTTGATCTGAGAGCGTGGAGGCCGCTGACAAGCCTCTCAACTCCGTGAGATCGATCGAACAGGCGAGCCTTACGAGAGTTCCCCTCGTTCTTGCCCAGTTTCGGCCAACCGCTGAAATCGAAGACGCCTGGAAACGTGGTTTGCTTCCGTCAGTTAGCGGCGGCACAACCAACACAGGAGCCGAAAATGGCAAACGCTGACCGAGAGCATATCGATTGAGGATCGCATCGTAAGGGTGACGAAACAGGTGCCATGACGGAACAACTAGGCAGTGGCATCCGACCCGTTGCCGTCTTCGTCAGCAATTAGCCATTGCCAGCCTAATGTGTCGGCTCGGGCATGGCCTGAGGCGCTCTACGTCTACTTTCTTACAGCTCGCTCATTTCACCGAGACCCATTCTATGCCACTGGATTGATCGCAGTCGGCCGGGCCGGATAGGATTCTGGTACTTCCGATTTACTGCACACAGGTGTGCCTGCGCGGCTGGCGGAAACGATCACAGGCACGGATTTGGCAGCTGGCGTATTGCTGCGACGGTCACGATGAGCGAGCGAGAGCAGGGCGTTCGTTTCAGGATAATAGGCCGCGCAACAGCCCTTCGGCACATCGTATGCGACAACCTTGAACCCTGCGGCGTGGCGTTCTATCCCGTCGCGCGTCGCAGCCGTGAATTCAACAATCGAACCCTCGCTCAAGCCATGCTCAACCATATCCGTGTCGTTCATGAAGACGACCATTCGCTCACCCGAGACGCCCCGGTAGCGGTCATTGTTCGAGTAAATGGTGGTGTTGAATTGGTCGTGGCTGCGAATTGTCATTAATTGAAGGTGTGGCTTTTCTGGTGTGTCATCGTCTTGGTCGCGAATATCCGGGTCAAAGAGAAAGTTTGCCTTGCCTGTGGGCGTGTCCCATTTGCGCTCACTTGCCCCGTTTGGCAGGCGGAATCCACCCGGTTGCGAGATGCGCGCGTTGAAGTCTACGAACTCATCCGGAAAGACTGCTTCGATTTTCTCTCGGATGCGGCTATAGTCTAAAATCAATGCATCCCAGTCGATTGCCGCACGGTCGGCGACGGTCTTCTTTGCGAGGTTTGCGATGATCCATGGCTCCGACCGGCATAACTCATTGGCCGGAGCGAGCCTCCCCGTCGAACCATGAACTACGCAGAAACTGTCTTCTACAGTGATGGTTTGTGCCTTCCCATCTTGCAGATCGAGCTCCGTGCGTCCCAAGGCTGGAAGGATATAGGCCTGCTTCCCGTGGGTGAGGTGGCTGCGGTTCAGCTTTGTCGCGACGTGCACGGTTAGCTCGATCTGGGGCACTTTCTTAGCAACGCGCTCACTGTCGGGTATCGCGCGAAAGAAATTGCCGCCCATTGCAAGAAATGCGTCAACGTCACCGCGAAGGATGGCCTCGCAGCACTCGGCGGCGTCATGGCCGTGTTCTCGCGGGCTGCGGAAGCCAAATGCCCGGTCAAGGTTGACGAGAAAATCCTCTGTCGGGGTCTTGTTGATGCCAACAGTCCTGTCACCCTGGACATTCGAGTGGCCGCGCACCGGACAAGCCCCGGTTCCAAGGCGACCGATATTGCCCCGAAGGAAGAGCAGGTTAAGGATCTGGTGCATCGCGTCACCGCCGTGCTTATGCTGGGTGATGCCCATGCCCCAGCAAGCAATGACCCGCTCCGCCTTCATATAGACTATCGCAGCCTGCTGGATCTGATCCCGGGTGAGGGCCGTATAGCGCTCGATCTCCTCCCACGTCAGCGCGCGGACGTGATCCGCGAAGGCTTCAAAGCCATGCGTATGCTCTGCAATGAAATTAAGATCCAGCAAACGAGCGGCCCCGTTGGTTTTAGCCAAATCATCGGCTGCAATCACCGCTTTGCAAATACCCTGCATTGCCATGATATCGCCGCCCGTCCGGAGCTGAAAATAATTAGAGCTAATTGGCTGGCCGCGGCCCGTCAGCATCTCAACCGGGTTTTGCGGATCGGTAAATCGTAGCAGAGCTCTCTCCTTCAACGGGTTGAAGGTAACGATGGGGATACCGCGCCTGGCCATGTCGTGCAGGTAGCCCATCATACGTGGGCTGTTGGTGCCGGGATTCTGGCCGATGATGAAAAGGGCGTCGCAATGCTCCCAATCCTCAAGCGTTACCGTCGCCTTGCCAACTCCAATACTTTCCGGCAGGGCCATGGTAGTTGTCATATGGCACATGTCTGAGCAGTCTGGAAAATTGTTGGTACCGAGTAGCCGGCCGTAAAGCTGCCAAAGGAAGGCTGCTTCGTTGGACGTTCGGCCTGAGGTATAAAGCTCCACGCGCTTCGGATCGAGACGGCGCAGAATTTCGCCAATTTCCGTAAGTGCCGTTTGCCAGTCTACGGATTGACACGTATCTGTCCGAGCGTTGTAGCGCAGCGGATGGGTCAGACGCCCATGGGCTTCGAGTTCATGGTCCGTCCAGGCCTTCAAATCTTCCACTCGATGCTGCGCAAAGAATTCCGGGCCTGTCCGCTTCTTTGTTGCCTCCCAAGCCACTGCCTTGGCACCGTTTTCGCAGTATTCCGCGAAATGCGGCTTGTCAGGATCTGGCCAGGCGCAGCTTGGGCAGTCGAAACCGCCGGGCTTGTTCATCGACAGAAGTGCCCGGTTGCCTTTGATCAACACCTGCTGATTGCTCAGGTGACGCTCAACAGCGTTGAGAGCGCCCCAGCCACCAGCGGGGGCCGGTTGCGCATCAGCTTTTCGACCGTCAGTCATCGATTATCCCTTTTGAGCCGGAAAAGGCTGCGAACAGGCGAGAGCCACTGAAGTTCCATTCCGGAGCGCATCAAGGTCTGAGCCCAACCGCGCTGCGGCAAGAGTCATCAACCTGGATCAAAATGCTCAGCCGCTGCCAAAAGTACGAACGCGGCGATCCCCAGATAACGATGGAACTCGCATCCACGGCTCCAGTTCGCGAGCGGTAACTTGTCGGTGGTCTGCCGAGGAAGCTGACCAGAGAAAGTTTCCCTGCTGCGGAAGCAACGAGGAACAGGCCGCACCGGGACGGCGAACAGACAGACCCGCTGCAAAACTGAAGCGGCCCGTGCGTTCCGCTGCGGGCAGGTCAGGAGGAAGAATGATGTCGTATTACGCGTGGAAAGTTTCAGCGCCCGGCCGACCGGATATCGAAGGTTTTGGTACACTTGGCGATCTTGAGGCATATTTGAACGCTTCGGGACTGGAAGGAGCCTCGCCATCGAGACCTATCATCGAGCATACGTTGCGAATGCAGCATGAGGGGCAGAGCTACTACAAACAACCGACGCCATCGCAGGAGCGATGGTCGCTGCTATGGATCGAACTCCCGGCCCGCTGCTAGGCGATGAGATTCCACACCCCCAGTTGGACTGCCTTTCAGCAGCTCGGCGAAAATGAGAAGGGTGTTCGGTAAGAAAAAGGCGGCATCTCAGCCGCCTCTCTCTGCTGCGATGCCTCAATTATAAGGTGAGTTGCACTGAGCGCGAACGCCTGCGCGCGGCGCGTACGTATTGTCATACGCCCGATAAGAACGATATCGATTAGCACACCACTGCTGATGGCTCCCGCTACCCGAGATTCTGGGCTGGCTTGTCACAGCACCGCCGATAATCGCACCCGCTCCGAACGCTGCCAGCGGATACCAGAAGCCATCGGAATGACGTCGATACCCGCGGCGGTAATCACGATAGCCGCGGTGACCTCCATAATAACCAGCACGGCGCTCGCGCCATTCACGGCGGTCGCGGCGTTCTTCACGCCACTCACGACGATCACGTCGCTCGCGCCAATCGCGGCGATCCCACTGAACGGATTGAACATCGGTTACCCGGGTGGGCTGCGACACCGACGGAAGCGGCATAGCAGAGGCTGAGCCGAGTGACGTGATCCCCATCATTGCGGAAAGCGAAAGGGCAGCTAAGGCTTTAGTGATATTTTTCATCTGTTTCCTCCTAAGGATAAGCCAAACGGCTTAACCCGTCTGAATGTTCCGCCAGGGGCAGACGGGACCGCGAATGCTCACCAGACGATCCCTCGCTTTCCGGCACCGTGAAAACAGGCTTGGAAGTCGCCGCGTGACCCGAAGCAGCGCGCGCATCTCATCTGATGCCATTGTTGATGCCATGGAACGTCCGCCGCCCGTGGGTTGTTCTATAGCCGCCCGTCGGCTTCTCCAGGACGATGGGTGGTCACGCCCCCTGCTGCGCCCCTCGTGGCAGGGGGAATTTCGTTTAACGATCGAAGCGACCCTCGTTCGGGTTGTAAGCTCTCCTGAGCGACTGGCTGAGCCCTCGCTTTGCGCGCAATCGACAGAATGTTGTTGGAGAACGCCAAGCCGCTGATTGCAGCATCATCTCTGACCATGGAGACCTCAAAAAAGAAGAGCGCTTCTCGCGACAACATCATCCGCGTATTCGAGGGGCACGCGCCTAAAGGGCAGCTTCTGTCCTGGGAATAAAATCTTGCGGCTTCCGCTGTGAAGCGGCGAGTGAATTCTTCTTGTTCCATGCTGATTTGCAAGCTCCTCGACTTTCAAAAACGAGGGGCGCCCCTCGCGAGCGTTTGCAAATTATTAAGGGAACGTCGCATCCGGACGGGCCCGAAGGTGGTTCACGTTAAGACCGCGGGATACAATGCCCACATGAGCAAGGGGTTAGGGGCCGAGTTCAAGGACTGCGCGACAACTGGAAGCCGACGGTTAGCGCTGCGCCCCGTCTGTTTGCTTTCAGGGGAGACTTCTCCTTTCCGTCGGCCGCTTGCGTAGTGACTAGTACTTCGACTGAGACGGAACTTCGGGACCGTATGCTAGTTCGTGCCCTACTGACGCCAAGGGTCCTAGGAGAGCTCGGTAAATGTATCATCGGCGGTATGATCTCCGCGAAGAGGGCGATGGGACTTGGACTGTGTTTGACATATTCACTGGTGTGGCAGCTGAAGTCTTCGACGAGCCCCTGATCGGGCTCGACCTAGATGAGGCCGAAGACATCATCCAGATCCTCAACCGGGTTGACCGTCAGCGGGTGGGGTCGTGGGTGTAGACAGTCGGTCATGCTGCGGCTGCGGCTTTTCGCGGCCCCGGATTCTGGCACGCGGCCAACCGCGGCCCATGTGCGCTCAACGTTAGGCGGCATTGCCCAGTTTCTGTTGCTGAAGGCACGCCGGCCAAGGTTGAGGATCACAACCGGCGGGGCCTCAGTCTTTGTGATTGCCTGTATCGGATTGCCTACCGAACACCACGAATTGGTATGAAGGCGGTGCCGGCGAACAGGTGGCTAGCTAAATCTAATCCGAATGCCCTTAGTGCGTACCACGCTGTTTAGCAGCGAATGCCGTTTCGCCTAGTCACTCAAACTATTTGACGCAATGCTTCCAGATTCCATGCATCGTGACCGCGACGGCACCGATGACTATGCCGACGATCGCTTGAACAAATGAGGTTGCGATCCAGCGTGTGATCGCCGGAACAACGACAATCGCTTGTTCAACAAAACGAGCGAAGCCTTCAATCATGTGTTCCGGGTAATGCAGACCCATTCCGGCAAGGCTGTGGACGACGATGCTGCCGCCCACCCATAACATCGCCGCCGTTCCGATGGCCGCAAGCAACCTCAGGAGCACAGGAACCCCTTTGACGAGGCCCACCCCAATCACCTTTGCTGAACGATTTTTGCTTTGCTTGAGGTATAAACCAATATCATCAGCTTTTACGATCAAAGCAACAACGCCGTAGACACCTGCAGTGATCAGAACCCCAACTGCCCCCAGAACCGCAGCCTGCGAATAAATAGTCAGGCTGGACACCCCCGCCAGCGTCAGTGCCATGATCTCCGCCGAGAGTATGAAGTCGGTGCGGATTGCGCCGGCAACTTTTTCGCTTTCCAACTTGGCCGGGTCGATCGACACTTTCTGGCCCGCATCGTGAAGCGAAGCATGGGGGAATACCGCCTGGTGAAGCTTCTCGGCGCCCTCATAACACAGGTAAATGCCGCCGAGCATCAGCAGAGGCGTGATCAGCCACGGCGCGAAATAACCGAGGACCAGGCAGATCGGCAGGAGAAAGATCAGTTTGTTCTTTAACGATCCAAGCGCGATTTTGCCGATGATCGGCAGTTCGCGGGCAGGGGACAGGCCCACAACGTAAGTCGGCGTGACAGCCGTATCATCGATAACGACACCCGCAGCTTTTACGCTGGCTTTCGCTGTTTGCGCCGCGACATCGTCAACCGACGCTGCGGCAGCCTTTGCAATTGCAGCGACGTCGTCGAGCAATGCAATCAATCCAGTCGCCAATGTCGTTCCTTTCGTTCTGATTTCTGATTTGAAGTAGGGCGCCGAACGGCGCGGTGAAGGCGGCTTTGCGGAGCGACCGGTCCAAGTTACATCAAGCTGAAGACCGCCAAAGAATTTGGCGCAGCAGCCTTGTAGCAAAGCGCCGAATTCATCCGAGACTAGACCGCCACTTCGGCTCGATGGAATCCGGCCATGTGTATTCCATCACCGAACCGTCCGTCAGGGGAGACGGAACGTCTTTCCAGCCCCGTCGTCGGTAGAACTGCGAACCGCCCCCGGTTGCCGTGAGATAAAGAGGTGATCGTCCCCGGTTGGCCGCTTGCTTGATCGCTTCGTTGACGAGCGCCGACCCAACACCGACCCGCCGGTGATTAGCGTCGACCCAAAGCGACGATAGCCAAGGCGATAAATCTCGACGGGGGGCCGAGTTGCTTTCGACGACGGACACCGTACCGAGGAATGCGCTTTGATCGAGCGCAACGAGAACGAACGGAAATGCGCGGCCCACTATTGCCTCTGAAATCCTAGAGCGAACAGTCCCAATTGTCCGTTCCTCCTCCCCCCAATGAGCCCATATCCGGTTTGCGACCGTGTCTACCAGCCATGGGCATTGATGGAGATCAGATATTTGCATGGGCACCACACGGAGCGGTTGGAGACGAGGCGACGGAACATAGCTTCCAAACGGTTGTAGCATGGGCGAGTTCGCCACGACCCGCCCAGCGCTCCGCGGTCAGCAAGACGCCAAGGGACGAATGCTTGCTGACGAGTTGACCGTCAACCAGCCCTGCAGCCTGAACAACTCGGCGTAGTAGTCCTCACGCGCGTGGGTGCTATGAGACTTGCATGAACCGTGCTGAATAAGGACCAGGGCTAGCGATAGGCGTCATTGCCGGTCTTGCCAGGCTTGGCAGGATCCAGCGCATAACGCCCACCCTCCGGTACTGCGATTGCCACAAAATTCGCGGCGAGTTCCTGCAACCGTTTGCGAGCATTATCTCCACGCACCGGGCGGCCATGGCCACTGATGATGAGTTCAGGCTCCAGCGCGGCGAGGATAGCAACCGACTGTTCGGCAGCCTCCCAATCTTGAGTCAAGTATCGGGGTGGCCCGTGCATTTCTGGCTTTTGGGTGATGACCTCATACACCGACTCCTGCCCGGTTGTAATAATTGCGTCTCCTGCGATCAGGGTCCGGTCGCTCTCGCGCCAAAGGGAGATGTGGCCAGGCGCATGGCCGGGTGTATGCAACCAGCGCCAGTCCGGCATCTCAGGTATGCTCTGATCAGAAGGCAATACCTTCAACCAAGGGCTTACGTCTACGGGCGAACGCGGAAAGAGCGGCGAGATCAACGCGATTGCTCCTCCGCCGACGAATGCGTCGGCAGGAGGATATGAAGATTGTCCGTTCAGATATGGAAATTCCAGTGGATGAGCATAGACCGGCACGTTCCAGTGTCGCGCCAACGGCTCCAGAGCACCCACATGATCGAAATGACCATGGGTTAGGACAATTGCCGAAGGCCGGGTGTTGCGACCAAATCGGTGCTCCGCCGCCTCGAGAATCGCGTTTTTCGACGTGGGAAGTCCAGTGTCGATCAGCACCCATTCATCGCCTCTTGAGGGAGTGCCATAAAAGACGACATTGACGATTGACATCCGCAGGTAGGAAAGATCAGGCGCGATGATCGACGTATCGGATCCGGCTTGTCTCACCGGCGCGAGATCATCTTCTTCGAGGGCGAGCTGTAAGGTCATAAAAAGCTCCTTTGTGGCTTGAGAACCAACCGACTTCCTCAAAGTTCCATGGCAGCTTTCCCAAATTTCAAGCGCAAACTTTTGTCGCATCCTGGTCAGCATGCAGTGGATCAGCCGCTATCTGGCACGACAACGCGGCGCCCGCATCTTTGATGAGCATCAATCGGAAATGAGCGATAGCGCCATGTCTTCTGAGTGCCAAACCGTCGGTTCGCACGATGAAGGATGATGAAGCTTGGATCGAGCCCGTCCCCCTCAGTGCGGAGTAGCAGATGGTCTGACCAGTTCCGATTGTGAGCATTTATTCGCGCAGAGGGGGGGCCAAGAAAGCCGCCATAGACGCCCGGGATAATGGGATGCCGCCGGGTCGAAACGCCATGATCGCGGTGCGAAGACATGCGGACGACCAATTCCCAGCAGCGATGAATTTCTCCTGCGGATACCCGGGGAAGCAACGACGATCTCACTATTACTGGACGGCTATCTTTGATCGAGCAGCTAGCCTCTACCGTCGCGCTTTTTTTGAGGAACAATCGGATTTCCCTGATGTTGAGCGTGCTCCAGCAACAGCCAACCCTTGGAGAATCCAATGATCGATCGTGGAGAAAGTGCTTCCGGGTCCGCGACGGCGGATCTCAAACAAAAAGTCAGTGAAGATATCCGATCTGTCTCTGATTTCGCTAGCCGGGAGGTCGCAAGCGCATCGGACAAGGCCAACGACGCTGCGACCGACCAGAAGAACATCTTGGCGGAGAAACTGGGTGTCGTTGCGCACGCCTTAGAAAAGGTCGCCACCGAACTTGATAGCGGTGACAATCGTGACGTCAGCAAAGTTACTCGAAATCTCGGAACGAGCCTCCGTAGCGCGTCTGATAGCATTCAGGATCGCAGCTTGAGCGAGATTGCTGGAATGGCTGAAGACTTCGGCCGCAAGCAGCCCCTCGCATTTCTGAGCATAGCGGCCATAGCGGGTCTTGCTGCAAGCCGCTTCCTGACATCTTCGGCTCCCAAGTCGGGTCGGTCACAAAGCCATGGGACCGCCGCCAGTCGCCAGCTCTCGCCTTCTGGAGGACCGTCGACATCTGTAGCGCCTACCGGCCTTACCGCCGCGGAGGACCGCGCCCATGACTAATTCAACTGATCACCGATCCCTTCCAGAATTGGTTACCGGCTTGGTCGGCGACATTTCGGGCCTCTTCCGGAAAGAGATCCAGCTCGCAAAGTCAGAGGCGTCGGAAAAGCTGTCGCATGCTTTGACGGGGGTGGAAGCCTTCGCGGCAGGCCTCGTGCTGGCGATCTGCGCGGTGGGCGTATTGCTGGCGGCATTGGTGAAAGGGATCACGGCGCTGCTGGTCTCGCAAGGCATGGCAGAACCCAGCGCCGATGCACTTTCGTCTGTAATAGTCGGCGTCGTAGTCGCGTTCTTAGCCTGGGCGATTGCTTCGCGAGGACTGAAGGCCCTCAAGGGCGAAAATCTTAAGCTCGAGCGCACCTCCGCCGCCATGCAGCGCGACGCTCAGATCGTAAAGGATAGAACCTAATGGCCTATATGTCAGACAATCCCCGATCGGTAGAGATCGAACAAGAGATCGCTCAGGACCGCCAGCGCATCGAGGAACGGCTCGACGCAATCCAGCAGCTGATGTCGCCGGGCCAACTGGTCGACGAAGCACTTGCCTACGTCAAGTCGAGCTGCGGCGGCGAATATGCTTTGATCTTGGGGGCCGCGGTAAAAAATAATCCAATACCGCTGGCCCTCATGGGCGTCGGCCTTGCATGGCTTATGGCTGGACCGAAAAACAGCGTGGCATCCTACGCCCAAAGCTCGAGCGAAACGTACCCGCTTGCCACCACCAGCGGCAATCTGCGTCGAATTGGCCCCCCGGAAGCGGAAGGTGACGTCCACTATAGCCACTTCAGTGATGCTGCGGGAAGCCGATTTAAGGCTTTGACGGATGGAACAGGCCGTCGCGCTGGACATTTCAACGATGCCAGCGGAAAAACCTACCGCGGCTTTGCAGACGCCACCGGTCGGCCAATCCATGATATCCGGGATGAGGCCGGGAACCTCTTTGACGAAGCCTCCGGTTGGATATCCAACTCTTGGCAATCGATCACCGGCTCTGCAGGCAAGGCTGGACAACAACTTTCAAATGCAGCCGGCAGTGCGACCGACGTGGGCTCGCAACTAAATGACGCGGTGCTGAAGCATTTCAAAGATCAGCCTCTCGTTGGCGGCGCGCTAGCATTTGCGCTTGGCGCGGCAATCGGAGCGACACTGCCGCATACCCAGACGGAAGATGAGGCCCTCGGAGAGGCATCTGATCGCTTGAAGGACACGGTCTCGGCTGAGGTCTCGAAGACGGTCGACAAAGCCGGCGAAGCGGCGTCGGAAGCGTATCACAAAGCGGTGACTATCGCGTCCGATGTGCACGATGACGCGAGGGCTAGGATCGTCGCAGAGTCCGCGCCTACCACGAGGGCGGGCCCAAACAACTCTGACAACGACATCTAGCCTATTGCCTGTTCTTCGTTCTCGCCGGACAGGCATCGAACTACGCCACGGAAGCTACCGCGAAGAACATGGCCCAGCCGATGGGGCGTCCGATCCGCTCGCCAAACATACAACTGATTTCGAGACGTGTGGTCAGGGTCCAACGGCTTGCTGCCCGTGCCTTGATCGCCAGGCTTTTTTCTTGATCAGGTTGCCGCTTGTCGGAGCCCTCCTGCTGCCGGAGCTCCTTGTCGACTGTCTCGCGCGAACCTTCCGAGAAATCCGTGTCTTTTGGAGCGGACATCACCCACCGGCCCCTGCCCAAAGTTCCTGAGAACGGTCGCGTATGGACAAGCGTGATGACAGGAGGCCCAGACGTTAGCGGGAATGCCGCTCCGTGACGTAATCTCGCCTGTGGGTCCAGTGGCGTCGACACGACTACGGCGCTACGGTCGCGCTGGAACATACCCTCGATTTTCATTCCCGGTAACGTCGATGCGTCATGCCGGCGCGCGCGCAACATTGGAACTCAATCGATTTTTTTGGGAAGCCCTATTCCAAGAGCGAAGTATCACTGAACACTTTTGCCAGCTACCCTGATGTTTTCTCTGAAGAGCTTGCTGAACAGTCCTATCGGCTTTATGCCCGGTTGGCCAAGCGAACTCTGACATAAGCTGTGATCATGACCGAAGACAAGCACCTTCAGATCGTCGAACGGCTCAGCGCCGCCCAAGCGGCGGGAGGCGTCGGAAGTTTTTCAATAGACATCGCCAACGATCTTGTCACGGCCACGCCTGAATTCTCGAAACTGTACGGCTTGGATCATCTCATGGTGCGACCGGCAACCGATTTCGAAGCTGTCGTTCTTGTGGATGACCAGCCGGTCGTCTCACATCCTGGTAACCGTCGGATGGGAAATGCTGCCACAGAGGTCGAATACCGGATCCGCCGGCACGATGGCGAAATCCGCTGGATCGCCCGAAAAGGCGAATTTGAGCGCGATGCAAGCGGCAATCCGATCCGTTTTATCGGTATCGCCCGTGATGTAACATCCAGGAGGGTAGCAGAGGACAATCTCAGGAAGACGCAGGAAAAGCTCACTCTAGCTCTGGAGGCGACCGGGGTTGGGACGTTTGACTATGATCTCGTCCATAACGTGCTTGAATGGGACGACAGGTGCCGGGAGCTGTTCGGGCTTCCGGACGAGGCTCCTGTCTCCTACGAGACATTCCTAAGCGGTTTGCATCCGGATGACCGGGACAAGATCGATGCTGCCGTCAAGGCAGCGGTCAACGTTGAGGGAAATGGGGAATACGACGTAGCCTACCGTACGGTTGGCGTCGTGGACGGCGTTGTTCGCTGGGTCGCGGCGAAAGGCCGGACGTTCTTCGAGAACGGGATAGCTCTCCGTTTTATCGGAACAGTCCGCGACGTGACTCAGGCGCGGCTGGAGGAGATGGCGCACAGGGAGACAGAGGAGCGCTATCATCTCGCAAGCCGTGCAACCAACGACGCGATATGGGACTGGGATTTCTCCACGAACTTCGTGCTGTGGAACGAGGCGCTTGTGAAGGCATACGGCCATCGCATGGAGAATGTTGAGCCGACGGGAGAATGGTGGATAAAGCACATCCACCCGGACGACCGCTCCCGCATCGACCGATCGATCCATGCGGCTATCGATGGATCAGATGCGGATTGGAGTGGCGAATATCGCTTCCGCCGGGCCGACGGGACCTATGCGCCCGTGCTGGATCGCGGACACATCATCCGGGATGAGATGGGCAGCGCAATCCGCATGATCGGCGCTATGCTCGATCTCACCCGCGTCCAGGAAGCAGAGGCCGCCCTTCGCGAGAGCGAGCTGCGTTATCGCAGTTTGTTTGCCTCTCTGGATGAGGGCCTTTGCATGATCGAATTTGTCGACGGTCCGGACGGACCGCTGAGTGACTACGTCCATCTCGAATACAACGAGGCTTACAAGCGGCAGTCCGGCGTGCCTGATATCATCGGGAAAACCGTTCGCGAGGCCTTCCCGCAGGAGGCCGATAAATGGGTCGAGTTCTATCGCACTGTTTTGGAGACAGGAGAGCCGCGGCGGCTTGAACTCGCATTTGACGAGACCAAGCGTATCCTCGATGTCGGTGCCTTCCGCGTCGAGCCGCCGAGCCGGCGCCAGATTGCAGTCATCTGTCAGGATGTCACCGCGCGCCGAAGGGCTGAACAGGCGCTACAGGAAATGAACGAGACGCTCGAGCGGCGCGTGGCGGAGCGAACCGCCGACCGCGACCGCATGTGGCGGCTGTCGACCGACATCATGCTTGTCGCCGACTTCTCCGCAAGGATAACTGCGGTCAATCCGGCCTGGAAATCCGTATTTGGCTGGGAGGAGGGTGAGCTGATTGGACGCTCCTTCATGGACCTCGTTCACCCTGACGATAGGCAATCCACGCTCGACGAAGTCGGTAAGCTTGGCCAAGGCGCGACGACTTTCCTATTCGAGAACCGTTACCAAGCCCATGACGGCAGCTATCGCACAATTTCCTGGACAGCAGTGCCTGATGACGCATTCATCCACGCTGTCGGGCGTGACGTCACCGAAGAGCGTGAAGCGGCGATCGCGTTGAAAAGGACGGAAACGGCCCTACAGCAGGCGCAGAAGATGGAGGCCATCGGAAACCTGACCGGTGGTGTGGCTCATGACTTCAATAACTTGCTTCAGGTGGTCGCCGGCAACCTGCAACTCCTTGCCAAGGACGTTGTCGAAAACGACCAGGCCCAGCGCCGTATCGTCAACGCTTTGGCCGGTGTTGACCGTGGATCAAAGCTCGCATCGCAATTGCTGGCCTTCGGTCGTCGCCAGGCTTTGGATCCCCGCGTTCTCAACATCGGGCGCCTCGTGCGCGGAATGGACGAGATGCTGCGTCGGACGATCGGCGAGGGTGTCGAGGTAGAGACGATCGTTTCGGGCGGTCTTTGGAATACGCTCGTCGATCCAATGCAGATCGAGAACGCGATCCTCAACCTTGCGATCAATGCGCGCGACGCGATGGACGGTTTCGGCAAGCTGACAATCGAAGTCGGAAATAGCCATATCGACGATGCCTATTCTAGGCTGCACCAGGACGTGCAACCGGGTCAGTATGTCGTCTTGGCTGTCACCGACACAGGCACGGGCATGTCGCCCGATCTCATAGAAAAGGTCTTTGAGCCATTCTTTTCGACCAAGCCGGAGGGGAAGGGGACCGGTCTTGGTCTGTCTATGGTTTATGGCTTCGTCAAACAGACCGGCGGTCACGTCAAGATCTACAGCGAGGTTGGCCACGGCTCGACCATCAAAATGTATTTGCCCCGCTCGATGGGGCAGGAAGATCTTGAGGTCGTGACCCTCGATGGCCCTATCGAAGGCGGCCCCGAGACCATACTCGTCGCTGAGGATGACGAGGGTGTGCGGGCCACCGTTGTCGAAATGCTACAGGAACTGGGGTACCGCGTCCTGAAAGCGCCCGATGCCAGCGCTGCTCTGAGCATATTGGAGAGCGGGATGCCAATCGATCTGCTGTTCACCGACGTTGTGATGCCTGGCCCTCTGAAAAGTGCCGAGCTCGCTCGCAAGGCGAAAGAACGGCTCCCTCACATCGCCATCCTGTTCACATCGGGCTATACGGAAAATTCGATCGTGCATGGGGGCCGACTCGATCCGGGAGTACAGTTACTTTCCAAGCCCTATACCCGGGAGGCTTTGGCGCGGAAAATCCGACATGTGATCAACAATGAGAAGCAGGTTTCGCTTGCGATGGCCGATCAGAAGGCTTCTGATCGGGCGCCGGCGGAACCGGATGCTTCAGCTGAGAGCACGCTTATTCGCGTGCTTCTCGTCGAGGATAACGTTCTGATCCGCATTTCTGACGCTGATATGGTCATCGATCTCGGATACGAGGTTCTCGAGGCAGGTTCGGCGGAAGAGGCGCTCAATCTGCTTGACAATGCAGACGTCGACATTCTCGTCACAGATCTTGGACTGCCGGGCATGTCCGGAGAAGAGTTTGCGCGCGAGGTGCGCCGTCGGTGGCCGCAGATCGGCATCGTTTTTTCTACCGGGATGAATACCGCTCCAGATTTGGAAGACAACGCGAGGACAGCCCTGTTGCAGAAACCTCATGGTTTGAACGACTTCAAAGCGGCGTTGGACGCTGTTACTGGAGATTAGGACCGATTGCATGCATGTCGGAGAAATCCACGCCGTCGCTCAATCGGAGGCTAACGTGACTATCCACGAGTTACAGCGCAAGTCGTCATCGGCGAGAAAAGCGTGTTCAAGAGGCATGACGCGGCGAGCACGCAGAGGTCGTGATAACGAAAGGAGTCGCCGGTACACGCGTCCAGGGTCGGGCCTGCCGCAGGATTCATGAGGAGGATGAGCGCTGGTTGCGGCTCACGGCGCACAAGGAACGTACGCGGTTTCCCCATGAGATCGAATCGGCGTCTTACGCCAGGTCTGTTCACGGCAAAGGGTAAAACCGAGACCGGCAGCCGGACGTACATGAACAGCTGGCGGCAAAGGCTTACAAGGCCACCAGCCCCAGGAATGCGTTCAAGGATTGGTGCGTCGAGTCTGATTTGCCAGAATGCTCGGCCGCACGGAACGCGTAAAGGAGTTGCCGTGGCAGATGCTGAAGCGGGCTCTACGCTTTCCGAATCACGCGTCGCGATCGGACGGGCGGATCTCCACAAAACCAAGTTTTTTTAGCGAACAGCCGGAAAAGAGGGGGATGCGTTGGAATGACTTCGATCGTCAAGAAGCCCGGGATAATCTAGATCTTCTCACTACCGCGGCAAAAACGCCACTAGACGAAGTGACCACTGCAACTTTGGAAGATGGACTTTGATCTGGGGAATGGTGGGCGATGAGAGACTCGAACTCCCGACATCCTCGGTGTAAACGAGGCGCTCTACCAACTGAGCTAATCGCCCTTCGCGAGACCGGGTCGTCCCCGCCGCGTCAGTGGCGCTGATCTATGCGGATCGTGAAAAAACCGCAAGAGCCTTCTTGATGTTTTTTTGAATTTTTCGTCGAAACCCTGCAAAATATGATGGTCGCAGTGGAAAGAGGAATTGCGTCATTGTTTTGTCTTGAAACCTGCTTGACACCCGTTCGCGAACCTCTTAGGAAGCCGCCAACCGAGCGATTGAGGTCGCCCGGCCAAGTGGTTTCCCCGAAGGTTCCGAGGGGTTCCCTTGAAGAATGTGCGGGTGTAGCTCAGTTGGTTAGAGTGCCGGCCTGTCACGCCGGAGGTCGCGGGTTCGAGCCCCGTCACTCGCGCCATTCTTCGTCTCTTTACTCTCTTCCGGTTGTCTGGAAGATGCCGAAAGGCAATATGCGCGGGTGTAGCTCAGTCGGTTAGAGTGCCGGCCTGTCACGCCGGAGGTCGCGGGTTCGAGCCCCGTCACTCGCGCCATTTTTTTCCGCATCGGTTAGTATGCTGGCGACCATGGTCGCACTTCGGGAGTGTGCTTGTTTTTCCCGCGGCTCACTCACCCGTTCCTATAGATCGTTTCGCTGCTTGTTGCCCTACATGCCGTGCCGCCGGTAAGGGCAGGAGTCGGCCGACTGGGTTGCGTAAGTTGCTCGGAGGGTTGGATGTTGCATCGCAATTACGTGATCGACCGCGATGTCCGGCTGCCGTTTTGTCTCCTGCGTCACCTACAGAGGATTGATTGGAGGCCTCCCGCATCACGCGAGTTCTCATTGTGCACTGCGGCAACCGTTTGATTACCCTACCGGCTTTTGGCGAGTTGATCTGGATCAATATGGTGCGACTCGGCTGCGCGGTATCGTCGCAGGATGTCCGGTCGTAGTCACAGTTGGCAAAACGCAAATCATCCTGCAAACCTTGAAGTTCCTGCTCCTGTTAATAATTATCCGAGATAATTTCGCTGCTGCAGCACGAGCATTTTCCCTGCGTTTCCGCCATTCTGGCACGGTGTGCGACATTTAGTCGTCTTCCACACCGCTATGCGTGTGCGGTGCGCCGTTAAAGCACTTGCGTGGGGGGCTCGGCTGCGCTAGTCACGGGCTTGTTTGCAATGCACGTTCGCTTGCCGTGCACTGGTTAGAATAAAGTGCTTCCCGGCGCTTATGCAGGCAGGGATGGAATATCATGAGTGAACTCCTCGCGTCATATATCCCGATTGCTATATTTATCGGAATCTCACTGGTCATCGGCCTGGCGCTTCTGGTTGCCCCGTTCGCCGTGGCATATAAGGCGCCCGACGCAGAAAAGCTTTCCGCTTACGAATGCGGCTTCAATGCTTTTGACGACGCGCGCATGAAGTTCGACATCCGATTCTACCTCGTGTCGATCCTCTTTATTATTTTTGATCTTGAGGTCGCCTTCCTTTTCCCTTGGGCCGTATCCTTCGGCGAAATGGGTTGGTTCGGCTTCTGGTCGATGATGGTCTTTCTTGGTGTTCTCACCATTGGCTTTATCTACGAATGGAAGAAAGGAGCGCTGGAATGGGAGTAGTCGATAGCGGCAGCACCCTCGTTGCGCCTCGGCCGAAAGGCATAATAGATCCGAATACCGGGAAGCCGATTGGCAGCGACGACGCTTTCTTCGGTGAAATCAACAATGAGCTGGCCGACAAAGGTTTTCTCGTTACCTCTACCGACGAGCTGATCAACTGGGCCCGTACCGGCTCCCTTATGTGGATGACCTTCGGTCTTGCCTGTTGTGCTGTCGAGATGATGCAGCTCTCCATGCCGCGTTACGACGTCGAACGTTTCGGCTTTGCGCCACGCGCCAGCCCACGCCAATCCGACGTTATGATCGTCGCCGGAACGCTGACCAACAAGATGGCGCCCGCACTGCGCAAGGTTTACGACCAGATGCCGGAGCCGCGTTACGTCATTTCGATGGGCTCCTGCGCCAATGGCGGCGGTTACTACCACTATTCCTATTCTGTCGTGCGCGGTTGTGACCGCGTCGTGCCGATCGATATCTACGTGCCGGGCTGTCCCCCCACGGCAGAGGCGCTGCTTTACGGCGTGCTCCTGCTGCAGAAGAAGATCCGGCGCACCGGTACGATCGAGCGTTGAGGGCTTGAGGAGGATATCATGACTGAAGCCCTGCACGATCTTTCCACCTATATCCGCGAAGCTCGTCCGTCGCTCGTGGAAGAGGCCATTCTTGCCTATGGCGAACTGACGCTCGTCTCCGATGGCGAAAGCGTCATCGAGCTCCTGAGCTTCCTGAGGGATGACGCCCGTTGCGGCTTCGTCAGCTTTATCGATATCTGCGGTGTTGACTACCCGGCGCGCGCCAAGCGGTTCGACGTCGTCTATCACCTGCTGTCGCCGAAGCAGAACCTGCGTATCCGCGTGAAGCTCGCAACGGCAGAGGACGAAGCCGTACCGTCTGCTTGCCAGGTTTACCCTGGAGCTGACTGGTTCGAGCGCGAAGCATGGGACATGTATGGGATCCTCTTCACCGGACATCCTGACCTTCGCCGCATTCTCACTGACTACGGCTTTGAAGGTCATCCGCTGCGTAAGGATTTCCCGACCACCGGTTATGTCGAGGTTCGATACGACGACAGCGTCAAACGGGTCGTTTACGAACCGGTCGAGCTTCGCCAGGAATTTCGCAGCTTCGACTTTTTGAGCCCTTGGGAGGGGACCGACTACGTTCTTCCGGGCGACGAGAAAGCCAAGACGTAACGACCTGACGCTGGCGCGGCGCCGCGCCGGACGCCTCCACGTTTTCCCCGCCCGGGCGCTTGAGCGCTGGCACGGAGCAACAGCATGACTGAGCATAACGTTCGCAACTTCAACATCAATTTTGGGCCGCAGCACCCGGCCGCCCACGGCGTCTTGCGCCTCGTGCTTGAGTTGGACGGCGAAATCGTCGAGCGCGTCGATCCCCATATCGGTCTGCTCCACCGCGGCACCGAAAAGCTGATCGAGGCGAAGACCTATCTCCAGGCTTTGCCCTATTTCGATCGTCTCGATTACGTCGCTCCGATGAACCAGGAGCATGGCTATTCCCTCGCCGTCGAAAAGCTGCTCGGGATCACTATCCCCATCCGCGGCCAGCTCATTCGCGTACTTTATTCGGAAATCAGCCGCATTCTGTCGCATCTTCTCAACGTCACAACCCAAGCGATGGACGTGGGCGCGCTCACCCCGCCGCTATGGGGTTTCGAGGAACGCGAAAAGCTGATGGTTTTCTATGAGCGTGCCTCTGGTTCGCGCATGCACGCAGCCTATTTCCGTCCCGGCGGCGTCCACCAGGATCTGCCGGTTGAGCTGGTAGAGGATATCGGCAGGTGGTGTGACGAATTCCCGGCCAAACTCGACGACATTGATAATCTTTTGACCGGCAACCGCATCTTCAAGCAGCGCAATGTCGATATCGGCGTCGTCAGCCTCGACGATGCTTGGGCCTGGGGCTTTTCCGGCGTCATGGTACGTGGTTCCGGTGCTGCCTGGGACCTGCGCAAGTCGCAGCCCTATGAGTGCTATAGCGAACTCGATTTCGACATTCCAATTGGCAAGAACGGCGACTGTTACGACCGCTATCTGATCCGCATGATCGAGATGCGCGAATCCTGTAAAATCATGAAGCAATGTGTCAATCGCCTGCTCAGCGATGCCAAGACTGGCCCAGTCTCTTCTATTGACGGAAAGATCGTGCCGCCAAAGCGCGGCGAGATGAAGCGGTCGATGGAAGCACTCATCCATCACTTCAAGCTTTATACCGAAGGCTATCACGTGCCGCCCGGAGAAGTTTACGCGGCCGTTGAGGCTCCGAAGGGTGAGTTTGGTGTGTTCCTCGTTGCTGACGGTACCAACAAGCCCTATCGATGCAAAATTCGTGCCCCAGGCTATGCGCATCTGCAGGCAATGGATTTCATGTGTCGCGGTCATCAGCTCGCGGACGTTTCCGCCGTGCTGGGCTCGCTTGATATCGTGTTTGGCGAGGTGGATCGGTGATGGCTCAAGTCATCGCTGCCATGTCTGCCTATGCTTGGAAGGCCGTTTTTTCGGCGGCGTCCCAGCGTGTCTCAACTACTGATAAGGCGTGATAAAGAATGTCCGTTCGTCGACTAGCCGAAGAGCAGTTCCAGCCGGTTAACTTCGCGTTTAGCGAGGAAAATGCGGCATGGGCCGAGGCAACGATCAGGAAATATCCGGAAGGCCGGCAGCAGTCTGCTGTCATCCCGCTGCTCATGCGAGCGCAGGAGCAGGACGGCTGGGTCACCCGCGCCGCGATTGAGCACATCGCTGCCAAGCTGGATATGCCCTATATCCGCGTCATGGAAGTGGCGACCTTCTACACCCAGTTCCAGTTAAAGCCGATCGGTACCCGCGCGCATATCCAGGTTTGTGGCACCACGCCCTGCATGCTGCGTGGCTCCGAAGACCTGATCAAGGTCTGTCAGCGCAAGATCCATCACGACCCGCTGCATCGCAACGAGAGCGGCACGCTCTCCTGGGAGGAGGTTGAATGTCAGGGCGCTTGCGTCAACGCACCAATGGTCATCATCTTCAAGGACGCCTACGAGGACCTGACGCCTGAGCGCTTGGAAGAGATCATCGACCAGTTCGAGGCAGGCAAGGGCGCAGACATCAAGACCGGTCCGCAGATCGATCGACACGAATCGGCCCCTGAAGGCGGCGCCGTGACGCTGCTTGAAGATATCAAACCGGTCCGCACCAATCTTGAGCCGAAGGCAGAGCCGGTCGAAGAGGCGGCATCCGTCCCGCCAGCTGATGCCGCGCGTCCAAAGGACACCGCGCCCGAGACCGACCCCAAGCTGAAGACACCCGTAACGGCGCCCAAGGCTGCAGCGAGAAACGCCAAGATCGCCGAAAAGGGCGAGGCGACGACGACCACTGCCAAGGCGGCTCCTAAGGCGCGTGGAAGCAAAGCGGAAGGCGCTCCTGCGGAGCCTGGTGTGCCGTCTGGTGAGACCAAGCCGAAACGGGTTCGCAAACCCAAGACCGAAGGCGAGGTCTCGTGATGCTGAAAGTAACCGTGGCACCGGTCGTATTTCCGGAAATGCCAGTAACGAAATTTGATATGCTAATGTCGGCCGAGTAGGTGGATAGATCATGCTGAAAGACCAGGACCGCATCTTCACGAATATTTACGGCCTCAAGGACAAGTCTTTGAAAGGCGCGATGAGCCGTGGCCATTGGGATGGAACGAAGACGATCATAGAAAACGGCCGCGACTGGATCATCAATGAGATGAAGGCGTCGGGACTTCGTGGTCGTGGTGGTGCAGGCTTCCCGACAGGCCTCAAGTGGTCCTTCATGCCGAAGGAGAACGACGGTCGTCCTCACTACCTCGTTGTCAATGCCGATGAATCCGAGCCCGGAACCTGCAAGGACCGCGAGATCATGCGCAACGATCCGCACACGCTGATCGAAGGCTGCGTGATCGCTGGCTTCGCCATGGGCGCGCACACCGCCTACATCTATGTCCGCGGTGAATACATGCGCGAACGCGAAGCCCTACAGGCCGCGATCGACGAATGTTATGCTGGTGGTCTGCTCGGCCCGAACAACAAGAACGGCTGGGATTTCGACATCTACGTCCATCATGGCGCCGGTGCCTACATCTGTGGCGAAGAAACGGCGCTGCTCGAAAGCCTTGAAGGTAAAAAGGGTCAGCCCCGTTTGAAGCCGCCGTTCCCGGCCAACATGGGCCTCTACGGCTGCCCGACCACGGTCAACAACGTTGAATCGATCGCCGTCGCCCCAACCATCCTGCGCCGCGGCGCCGCCTGGTTCTCGGCCATCGGCCGCCCGAACAATGTCGGCACCAAACTGTTTATGGTGTCGGGCCACGTTAACAAGCCCTGTACTTTCGAAGAAGCGATGGGTCGAACCTTCCGCGAGCTCATTGACACCCATTGCGGCGGCATCCGCGGCGGCTGGGACAATCTGCTTGCCGTTATCCCAGGTGGCGCATCCTGCCCGATCGTGCGGGGCGAGGACATGGCAGACGCGATTATGGATTTCGACGGGATGCGCGACGTCAAGTCCTCCTTCGGCACCGGCGGCATGATCGTCATGGACAAGTCGACCGACGTCATCAAGGCGATCTGGCGCATTGCGGCCTTCTTCAAACACGAAAGCTGCGGCCAGTGCACTCCGTGCCGCGAAGGCACCGGCTGGATGATGCGCGTTCTTGAGCGAATGGTCCGGGGTAATGCACAAAAACGCGAAATCGACATGCTGTTCCAGGTCTCGAAACAGATTGAAGGCCACACGATCTGCGCGCTCGGCGACGCAGCCGCTTGGCCGATCCAGGGTTTGATCCGCAATTTCCGTCCGGAGATCGAGGCACGGATCGACCAGTACACGCACAACGCGACCTCTCAGGGCGCCGTCATGGAGGCCGCCGAGTAACGCACTGGAAAGGGCGACCGGCTGTTGAAATGGACTAGTTCCGGGCGCAGGCTCGGGTTGAACACAGGACGTAAGTGATACGATGACGAAGCTGAAGGTAGACGGCAAGGAAATCGAGGTCCCGGATCATTTCACGCTGCTTCAGGCGTGCGAGGAAGCCGGCGCTGAGATCCCGCGCTTTTGTTTCCACGAGCGTCTGTCCGTGGCGGGTAATTGCCGCATGTGCCTCATCGAGGTGAAGGGTGGCCCGCCTAAGCCGGCAGCCTCCTGCGCCATGGGTGTGCGCGACGTGCGCGGCGGCCCGAACGGCGAATTGCCGGAAATCTTCACCAACACGCCAATGGTGAAAAAGGCCCGCGAAGGCGTAATGGAATTCCTGCTCATCAACCATCCGCTCGATTGCCCGATCTGCGACCAGGGCGGCGAATGCGACCTGCAAGACCAGGCCATGGCTTTCGGCATCGACAGTTCCCGCTATGGCGAGAACAAGCGCGCCGTCGAAGACAAATATATTGGCCCTCTCGTCAAGACCGTGATGAACCGCTGCATTCACTGCACACGCTGCGTCCGTTTCACGACCGAGGTTGGTGGCATCTCCGAACTTGGCCTGATCGGTCGCGGTGAGGACGCCGAGATCACGACCTATCTTGAACATGCTATGACGTCTGAGCTGCAGGGCAACGTGATTGACCTCTGCCCGGTCGGTGCTTTGACATCGCGTCCCTTCGCTTTCACGGCCCGTCCCTGGGAACTTGGCAAAACTGAATCAATCGACGTCATGGATGCAGTCGGCTCCGCGATCCGCGTCGATACCCGCGGCCGAGAAGTCATGCGCATTATGCCGCGTGTCAACGAGCAGGTGAACGAAGAGTGGATCTCGGACAAGACCCGCTTCATCTGGGATGGCCTGAAGACCCAGCGTCTCGACCGCCCTTACGTCCGCAAGGACGGCCGTTTGCAGCCAGCGACCTGGGGTGAAGCGTTCGGCGCCATCAAATCTGCCGTCTCCGCGACGTCCGGTGCCAAGATCGGAGCGATCGCAGGCGATCTCGCTTCCGTTGAAGAGATGTATGCGCTGAAGGAACTCCTCGCCTCGCTCGGCTCGGAAAACCTCGACTGTCGCCAGGACGGGACGGCGCTTGATCCGTCGCTCGGTCGTGCAAGCTATCTGTTTAACCCGACAATCGAAGGCATCGAACAGGCAGGCGCGCTGCTCATCATCGGTGCTAACCCGCGCCTCGAGGCCGCTGTTCTTAATGCAAGAATTCGCAAGCGCTTCCGTCGCGGCAACTTCCCGATCGGGGTGATCGGCGAGGTTAGCGATCTGCGGTATGCCTATGATTATCTCGGCGCCGGCTCGGAAACACTTTCCGATCTCGCATCGGGAGCAAACGGCTTTGCTGAAAAGCTTCGCAGCGCCAAGAAGCCGATGATTATCGTAGGGCAGGGGGCTCTATCCCGTCCGGACGGTCTGGCCGTTCTCCAGGCGGCTTCCCAGCTCGCCGGCTCAGTCGGTGCGTTGACTGAAGAGTGGAATGGCTTTGCCGTTCTCCACACCGCGGCATCGCGCGTCGGCGGCCTCGATCTCGGTTTCGTGCCGGGGGCGAAGGGTGCCGATGCGGCAACCATGCTGCGCTCGATGGACGTTCTCTTCCTGCTTGGCGCCGACGAGATGAACTTCTCTGCCAAGTACGCAAAGTGCACGGTCTACATTGGCAGCCATGGTGACGCCGGCGCAATGAACGCCGATGTCATTCTGCCGGGTGCCGCCTATACTGAAAAGTCAGGGACCTGGGTCAATACCGAAGGCCGCGTCCAGATGGGCAACCGCGCCGGCTTTGCGCCGGGCGAGGCTCGAGAGGAATGGGCAATCATCCGCGCGCTCTCTGACGTGCTTGGCAAGAAGCTGCCGTTTGATAGCCTGTCGGCATTGCGTGCGGCCCTCTACCAGACTTACCCGCACTTCGCCGCCATCGACGAAATCGCCGCAGGCTCTGTCAACGACATCGCTACGCTCGGCCAGAAAGCCGAAAGCTTGTCGAAGGGTGGTTTCACCTCGCCGGTCAAGGACTTCTATCTGACAAACCCGATCGCTCGCGCATCTGCCGTCATGGCGGAATGCTCGGCGCTGGCCCGCAACAATTTCCAGGCTGCGGCGGAGTAATATGAATATGGACTCGTTCTTTTGGACTTATGTCTGGCCGGCGCTGATCATGGTTGGTCAGTCACTGCTTCTGTTGGTCTGCCTGCTCGTCTTTATCGCCTACATCCTGCTTGCGGACCGCAAGATCTGGGCAGCTGTCCAGCTGCGTCGTGGACCGAACGTTGTCGGTCCTTTCGGCCTATTCCAGTCCTTTGCCGACCTTTTGAAGTTCATTCTAAAAGAGCCGATCATTCCGGCCGGTGCCAACAAAGGTGTTTTCCTTTTGGCCCCTCTGGTATCGGTAACGCTTGCGCTCGCCACCTGGGCGGTCATTCCGCTCAATGACGGCTGGGTCGTTTCCAACATCAATGTTGGCATCCTGTACGTCTTTGCGATCTCGTCGCTTGAGGTCTACGGCATCATCATGGCCGGATGGGCGTCGAACTCGAAATATCCATTCCTTGGCGCGCTGCGCTCGGCTGCGCAGATGGTGTCCTACGAAGTCTCGATTGGTTTTGTCATCGTCGCGGTGCTTCTTTGCGTCGGCTCGCTCAACCTGACGGACATTGTCTATGCCCAGCAGGACGGCCTTGGCACCAAGCTCGGTTTGCCGAACTCCTTCCTCGACTGGCACTGGCTGTCGCTCTTCCCGATGTTCGTGATCTTCTTCATCTCGGGTCTTGCCGAAACCAACCGTCCGCCCTTCGATCTTCCGGAAGCTGAATCCGAACTTGTCGCGGGCTACATGGTCGAATATGCGTCGGCCCCGTACATGATGCTGATGCTCGGTGAGTATGCCGCTATCCTGCTTATCTGCTCGCTGACGACGATCCTCTTCCTCGGTGGCTGGCTGCCGCCGGTTGACTTCTGGCTGATCAATTGGGTCCCGGGCATCATCTGGTTCGTGCTGAAGGCAACACTGGTTTTCTTCATGTTCGCCATGGTGAAGGCGTTCGTGCCGCGCTACCGCTATGATCAACTCATGCGTCTTGGCTGGAAGGTTTTTCTTCCTCTGTCACTTGCCATGGTCGTTGTCGTAGCATTTACGCTGAAGCTGACGGGATGGGCATGATCATGACCCTCCGCGCTTCCAGCATTATTGGAGAATAAGATGGCTATTGCTCAGGCTATCAACTCGCTGTTCCTGAAAGAATTCGTCGGCGCCTTCTTCCTGTCGATGCGCTATTTCTTCAAGCAGAAGGCCACGATCAACTATCCTTTCGAAAAGGGCCCGATCTCTCCTCGCTTCCGCGGCGAACACGCATTGCGCCGTTATCCGAACGGCGAAGAGCGCTGCATCGCGTGCAAGCTGTGTGAGGCGATCTGTCCTGCTCAGGCAATCACCATAGAGGCAGGTCCGCGCCGCAATGACGGCACCCGCCGCACGGTGCGTTACGACATCGATATGGTGAAATGCATCTATTGCGGTTTCTGCCAGGAAGCCTGCCCGGTCGACGCGATCGTCGAAGGCCCGAATTTTGAGTTCTCGACGGAGACCCGTGAAGAACTCTATTTCGACAAGGCGCGTCTCCTGGAGAACGGCGACCGCTGGGAGCGTGAAATCGCCCGCAATATCGCAATGGACTCGCCTTACCGTTAAGGCGCGTCCGCCGGCCGCTAGATGGTGCCGGCTCATTGAAATTTAGTTCCGATGCTTGAAATTTCGCATCGGTCAGGCGGGTAGGGCGAGAAGCCCGATCCCGACGAGGGACGAGAAGGCACCACTATGGGTCTGCAGGCTATATTCTTCTATCTGTTCGCGTTCGTCGCCGTGGCGTCGGCGTTCATGGTCATATCGGCCAAGAACCCGGTTCACTCGGTACTGTTCCTGATCCTGGTCTTCTTCAACTCGGCGGGTCTCTTCCTGCTGACGGGGGCGGAATTCCTCGCGATGATCCTGCTGGTGGTTTACATCGGCGCGGTCGCGGTTCTCTTCCTCTTCGTCGTCATGATGCTCGACATCGACTTCGCCGAGCTGCGCTCCGGCATCGTACGCAACGCGCCGGTCGGCGTGCTGGTCGGCTTGATTGTCGCGGCCGAGCTGATCGTCGTCATCGGCGGCAGCGTGCTGACGCCGGAAGCCGCCAAGTCGATCACCATGCCGATCCCCAACCCGGCGGAACGGACCAACACGGCCGCCCTCGGCGACGTGCTTTACACGAATTACGTCTACTTCTTCCAGCTCGCCGGCATGGTGCTGCTGGTCGCGATGATCGGAGCGATCGTACTGACGCTGCGTCACCGCCAGAACATCAAGCGGCAGGATATTTCCCGCCAGGTCGCCCGCACGCCGGAGACCGCCGTCGAGGTGGTCAAGGTGAAAGCTGGCCAGGGCCTCTGAGGGAAAAAGGAATAGAAAAATGGAAATCGGTCTTTCCCATTACCTCACGGTCAGCGCCATCCTGTTCACGATCGGCGTGTTCGGTATCTTCCTGAACCGCAAAAACGTCATCATCATCCTGATGTCGGTCGAACTGATCCTGCTGTCGGTCAACCTCAACATGGTGGCCTTCTCGTCTTTCCTGAACGACATCGTCGGCCAGGTCTTCGCATTGTTCATTCTGACCGTCGCGGCTGCGGAAGCCGCCATCGGTCTCGCAATTCTCGTCGTCTTCTACCGTAACCGCGGCTCGATCGCGGTCGAAGACGTCAATATGATGAAGGGCTGATCGGGTCATGATCTACAAGGCAATCGTCTTTCTTCCCCTGATCGGCTTCCTGATCGCCGGCCTGTTCGGCCGCCAGATCGGCGCCAAGGCATCCGAATACGTCACCAGCGGCCTGATGATCGTCGCTGCTATCCTATCGTGGATCGTCTTCTTCAACGTGGCACTTCACCACGGGGAAGCTGGCGAAGTGATCAAGGTCTCAGTCCTGCGCTGGATCCAGTCCGGCGGCATCGATGTCGAATGGTCCTTCCGCATCGACACCCTGACGGCTGTCATGTTCGTCGTCGTCAACACTGTGTCGACGCTCGTGCATATCTACTCGATCGGCTATATGCACCACGACCCGCATCGGCCGCGCTTCTTCGCCTACTTGTCGCTCTTCACCTTCGCCATGCTCATGCTCATCACGGCAGACAACCTGCTGCAGATGTTCTTCGGCTGGGAAGGTGTGGGTCTGGCATCCTACTTGCTGATCGGTTTCTGGTATAAGAAGCCGTCCGCCTCGGCTGCCGCAATGAAGGCCTTCATCGTCAACCGCGTCGGCGACTTCGGCTTCATCCTCGGCATTGCCGGCGTCTTTGTCCTGTTCGGCTCGATCAGCTTCGAAACCATCTTCGCTGCCGCCGCCAACTATCTGCCGGCAGAAGGCGCTGCTGACGCTAACGCGGTCATCGTCAATTTCTTCGGCATGGAACTGACCAAGAGCACCGCGCTTACCGTCACCTGCCTTCTGCTCTTCATGGGGGCCATGGGTAAGTCGGCGCAGTTCCTGCTGCACACCTGGCTGCCGGACGCGATGGAAGGCCCGACCCCGGTCTCGGCCCTCATTCACGCAGCAACCATGGTCACCGCCGGCGTCTTCCTCGTCGCCCGCATGTCGCCGATCTTCGAACTGTCCCATGATGCGCTGACCGTCGTCACCGTCATCGGCGCGATCACTGCGTTCTTTGCGGCGACCGTTGGTCTCGTGCAGAACGACATCAAGCGTGTCATCGCCTATTCGACCTGCTCGCAGCTCGGCTACATGTTCGTCGCACTCGGCGTCGGCGCCTATGGCGCGGCAGTCTTCCACCTCTTCACCCACGCCTTCTTCAAGGCGCTCTTGTTCCTTGGAGCCGGTTCGGTCATCCACGCCGTCGATGGCGAACAGGACATGCGCTACATGGGTGGTCTGAGGAAGCACATCCCGATTACATTCTGGATGATGACGATCGGCACGCTGGCGCTCACCGGCGTCGGCATCCCCGGCACCATGCTCGGTTTCGCCGGCTTCTTCTCCAAGGACGTGATCATCGAAAGCGCCTATGCCGCTCACTCCTCGGTCTCCGGCTTCGCTTTCGTCCTTCTCGTCATCGCCGCGTTGTTTACCAGCTTCTACTCCTGGCGCCTGGCCTTCCTTACCTTCTTCGGCAAGCCACGCGCGAGCCATGAGGTCATGCACCACGTCCATGAGAGCCCGTTGGTCATGCTAGCGCCGCTTTACATCCTTGGCATCGGCGCGGTGCTTGCCGGTGTTGTTTTCGAGGGGTACTTCTTCGGCCATCACTACGAGGAATTCTGGAAGGGAGCGCTGTTTACGCTACCGGAAAACGAGATCCTTGAGCACTTCCACCACGTACCGCTTTGGGTGAAGTGGAGCCCGTTCGTCGCCATGGCGACCGGTTTCATCACCGCCTGGTTCTTCTACATCAAGTCGCCGGAAACCCCGAAGAAGCTCGCTGCGTCGCAGCAGGGCCTCTACCAGTTCCTGCTCAACAAGTGGTATTTCGACGAACTCTACGACTTCCTTTTCGTCCGCTCCGCCAAAGCTCTTGGCCGGTTCCTGTGGAAGAAGGGTGACGTCGGCGTCATCGATACCTACGGCCCGAACGGCGTTGCCGCCCGCGTGGTCGACGTCACCAACCGGGTCGTCAAGCTGCAGTCCGGTTATCTTTATCACTACGCCTTCGCAATGATGATCGGCATCGCCGCCCTCGTCACCTGGATGATGCTCGGGAGCTCCATGTAATGACCGACTGGCCAATTCTCTCGACAGTCACCTTCCTGCCGCTGGTCGGCGTGCTCCTCCTCCTGTTCATGAACGGGGAAGGGGAGAACGGTCGTCGCAACGTCCTAAACATTTCGCTTGCGACCACGGTCGTGACCTTTATCCTGTCGCTCTTCGTCTGGATCGGCTTCGACAACTCGGATGCCGGCTTCCAGATGGTCGAGAAGCATGCCTGGCTCGGCACCGGCATCGCCTATCATCTCGGTGTCGACGGCATCTCCATGCTGTTCGTCATCCTGACGACCTTCCTCATGCCCTTCTGCGTACTGGCAAGCTGGACGTCGGTCGAGAAGCGCATCAAGGAATACATGATCGCCTTCCTGCTGCTGGAAGTGGTCATGGTCGGCGTGTTCGTCGCGCTCGACGTGGTGCTCTTCTACATCTTCTTCGAAGCGACGCTGATCCCGATGTTCGTCATCATCGGCGTTTGGGGCGGCAAGGATCGCGTCTACGCGTCCTACAAGTTCTTCCTCTACACGCTGCTCGGCTCGGTGCTGATGATGCTCGCCATCATGGCCATGTACTGGAACGCCGGCACGACCGATATTCCGGAACTCCTGAAGCACGGCTTCCCGGCCGGCATGCAGACCTGGCTGTGGCTCGCCTGCTTCGCTGCCTTCTCGGTCAAGATGCCGATGTGGCCGGTTCACACCTGGCTTCCAGACGCCCACGTTCAGGCACCGACGGCAGGTTCGGTCATCCTGGCTGGCGTCATGCTGAAGCTCGGCGGTTACGGCATGATCCGCTTCTCGCTGCAGATGTTCCCGCTGGCATCCGATTACTTCGCGCCGCTGGTCTTCGCACTTTCCGTCATCGCCATCATCTATACCTCGCTGGTGGCGCTGATGCAGGAAGACATTAAGAAGCTGATCGCTTACTCTTCCGTCGCCCACATGGGCTATGTCACCATGGGTATCTTTGCGGCCAATGCGCAGGGTCTCCAGGGCGCCATCTTCCAGATGCTGTCGCACGGCATCGTCTCGGGCGCGCTCTTCCTCTGTGTCGGTGTCGTCTATGACCGCCTCCACACCCGCGAGATTTCGGCCTATGGCGGTCTCGTCGGCAACATGCCGAAATACGCCGTAGCCTTCATGATCTTCACCATGGCAAACGTCGGTCTGCCTGGTACCTCCGGCTTTATCGGCGAATTCCTGACGATCATCGGCGTCTTCCGCGTCAACACATGGGTCGCGCTTTTTGCCGCCACCGGCGTCATCCTGTCGGCTTCCTATGCGCTGTGGCTCTACCGCCGCGTCATTTTCGGGCCGCTTGAAAAAGAAAGCCTGAAGTCGCTGCTCGATCTGTCGGGCCGTGAAAAGGTCATCCTCTATCCGATGATCGCGCTGACCATCTTCTTCGGCGTCTATCCGGCTCCGGTCTTCGATGCGACCGCAGCCTCGGTGGACCTCGTGGTGAACAACTATTCCGCAGCCCTGCAGGCGGCGGCGAACCTTGCACTCAACGTGCAGTGAGACGGGACGAAATTTGATATGACCCCTGAACTTCTCTCACTCAGCCTGCAGCTGACCATGCCGGAGATCATTCTGGCAGTGGGTGCGCTCGCGCTTCTGATGATCGGCGTCTTTTCCGGTGAAAAGTCGGCCACCATGGTCACGGTGCTGTCGATCATCCTTATTGCAATTTCCGGCCTCTGGCTGATCTTCGCCACCGGAGAGGGCGAAGCCTTCGGCGGCGCCTCCCTGCTCGATCCTTTCGGTCGCTTCATGAAGGTGCTGGCGCTCATCGGCTCCATGGTCGCAATGCTGATGTCGCTGTCGAGCGCCCGCTCGCAGCAGCTCGACCGCTTTGAATTCCCGGTCCTGCTGGTCCTGGCGACCCTCGGCATGATGGTCCTGATCTCGGCAAACGACCTGATCGCCTTCTATATGGGCCTCGAGCTCATGTCGCTGTCGCTCTATGTCGTCGCCGCCTTCAACCGTGACAGCATCAGGTCTACCGAAGCGGGTCTCAAGTATTTCGTGCTCGGCGCCCTGTCGTCCGGCATGATGCTTTACGGCATGTCCCTGGTTTACGGCTTCACCGGCAATACCGGCTTCGACGAGATCGCCCGCGTCCTGACCTCCGATACCCGCCAGCTCGGCGTCATCTTCGGCATGGTCTTCATCCTTGCCGGCGCCTGCTTCAAGATCTCGGCCGTGCCGTTCCACATGTGGACGCCGGACGTCTATGAAGGTGCGCCGACTGCTGTCACCGCCTTCTTTGCATCGGCGCCGAAGGTGGCCGCCATGGCGATCCTCGTGCGCATCGTCTCGGAAGCCTTCCTGCCGATCGTCGCCGAATGGCGCCAGGTCATCGTCTTCGTGGCGATCGCCTCCATGCTGCTTGGCTCCTTCGCCGCAATCGGCCAGAAGAACATCAAGCGCCTGATGGCCTATTCGTCGATCGGTCACATGGGCTATGCGCTGGTTGGCCTCGCCGCCGGTTCGGAAACCGGCGTCTCCGGCGTCGTGCTCTACATGACCATCTACATGGTCATGACGCTTGGCACCTTCGCCTGCATCATGGCGATGAAGCGCGAAGATGGCACCTATGTCGAAAGCGTCGAGGATCTCGCCGGCCTGTCGTCCACCCGTCCGTTTATGGCGGTCGTTTTGACGGCGCTGATGTTCTCTATGGCCGGCATTCCTCCGCTTGCAGGCTTCTTCGCGAAATATTTCGTCTTCGTCGCGGCGATCGAAGCCAAGCTTTATGCGCTCGCCATCATCGGCGTGTTGTCCTCGGTCGTCGGCGCTTACTACTACCTGCGTCTCGTCAAGCTGATGTGGTTCGACGAGCCGAAGGGCGAATTCGCCCGCACCTCCGGCGAGCTGCGTCTGGTCTTTGGCCTCTCCGGCCTGTTCGTGACGGCCTACGTCCTAATCGGCGGACCGATCGGTGTGGCGGCCAATGCGGCAGCCCGGTCATTCTTCTGAGCATGGCTAGAAATAGCGGACGCTTCTCGCTGGAAGCGTTCCGCCATGTCGCTTTCAACGACATAGGCTCCACCAATAGTGAATGTCTCGCCCGCGCTCGCGCGGGCGATTCCGGTTTGTTGTGGGTGACCGCTGCACGCCAGACTGCGGGCCGTGGCCGACGCGGCCGTGCCTGGACCTCCGAGCCCGGCAATCTCTATGCCTCCTTGCTGCTCGTCGATCCGGCGCCGATCGCGCTGACCGCGTCATTGCCCCTCGTCGTTGCCATCGCCGTCCATGAGGCCATCCGTGCCGTGCTACCGCCGGGGGACGACGCACTGCAGGTGAAGTGGCCGAATGACATTCTGATCAACCGCAGAAAGACCTGCGGCATTTTGCTCGAGGGTGAACCTGTTGCCGACGGAAAACGGGCCTTGGCGATCGGCATCGGCATCAATATCCGCCACATGCCAGACAGCGCACCCTATGGCGTCACCCGGCTGGTGGACCACGGCGCGGCCGTCTCCCCGGACGAGCTTTTCGCTCATCTTTTCAAGTCGATGGCGGTGACGTTGGAATCATGGGATGAGGGGCGTGGCACGGTCGAAATCGTCAGCCGCTGGCGCAAGCTCGCCTGCGGCATCGGCGAGCGGATCACCGTCAATCTCCCCGACCGGTCGATCGAGGGCATTTTTGCCGGGATAGACGACAATGGCCTCCTGCTTCTGGACAGGGGGGATGGACAAGTCATGCCAATCGCGGCAGGTGATGTATTTTTTGCGAGAACGGAATAAGAAGAAGAATGGCTAAGCAAGACGAACTGGTGTTTCTGCCGCTGGGCGGCGTGGGCGAGATTGGCATGAACCTCGCTCTCTACGGCTATGGGCCGGCCGAGAAGCGCCAGTGGATCATGGTCGATTGTGGCGTGACCTTCCCGGGGCCTGATCTTCCGGGCGTCGATCTCGTGCTGCCCGATATCCGCTTCCTTGCCTCGCAGCGCAACAATCTTAAGGGCATGATCATCACTCATGCGCATGAGGACCATTACGGCGCGATGAACGATCTCTGGCCCGGCCTTAACGTGCCGGTCTATGCCTCGCCCTTTACGGCCGGCATGCTGGAAGCCAAGCGCAAATATGAGGGCAACCGCGCCGAAATCCCGATCACCATCTTCAAGGCCGGGGACCGCATCAATGTCGGCCCGTTCGAGATCGAGGCCGTTGGCGTCAACCATTCCATCCCTGAGCCGATGTCGCTGGTCATCCGCACGCCACTCGGCAATGTCGTCCATACCGGCGACTGGAAGATCGACGCCAAGCCGACGCTTGGGCCGCTAACCGACGAAGATCGCTTCCGCGCCATCGGCGACGAAGGCGTGCTGGCGCTGATGTGCGACAGCACCAATGCCTTGCGTGACGGCGTCTCACCCTCGGAAGAGGAAGTCTCCAAGGGGCTGCAGAAGGTTATCGAAGAGGCCAAGGGCAGGGTAGCCATCACCACCTTCTCGTCGAATGTAGGCCGCATCCGTTCGATCGCCGAAGCGGCAGACGCCGCCGGCCGTGAAGTTCTGCTGCTCGGTTCGTCGTTGAAGCGCGTCGTCAACGTCGCCCAGGACATCGGCATCATGGAAGGCGTCAAGCCCTTCATCGCCGAGGACGAATACGGCTATATCCCGCGCGACAAGGTTGTCGCCATCCTCACCGGCAGCCAGGGCGAACAGCGCGCGGCGCTGGCCAAGATCTCCCGCGACGAGATGCGCCATGTGGCGCTGACCAAGGGTGATACGGTTGTCTTTTCATCGCGTACCATTCCCGGCAACGAAAAGCCGATCATCGAGATCAAGAACGCGCTGATCGAGCAGGGCATCAAAATCGTCACCGATTCCGATGCGCTCGTACACGTCTCCGGCCACCCGCGCCGCAACGAGCTGCTCAAGATGTACGAGTGGACCCGGCCGCAGATCCTCGTGCCCGTCCATGGCGAGGCTGCTCACCTGACGGCCCAGGCCGAACTCGGCGCCTCCGCCGGCATCGCCACCATCCCGCGCGTTCGCAACGGCAACATCCTGCGCCTGGCACCCGGTCCGGCCGAGGTGATCGACGATGCACCCCATGGCCGTATCTTCAAGGACGGCAAGCTGATCGGCGATTTCGACGAGATGGCGATCGGTGATCGCCGCAAGCTTTCCTTTGCCGGCCACGTCTCGGTCAACGTCCTGCTCGACAGCCGCTACGAATTCCTTGCCGATCCCGACCTCGTCTCCTTCGGCCTGCCGGAATTCGACGACGAGGGCGAAGATATGGACGACGGTCTCTACGACGCCGTCCTCGGCGCCGTCGAAAGCATTCCACGCGCGCGCCGCAAGGATCTCGACATGGTGCGCGAAGCGATCCGCCGCGCCGTCCGCGCTGCCGCCAACATGGCCTGGGGCAAGAAGCCGGTCGTCACGGTGTTTCTGACGAGGGTGCAGTAGGGCGCTTCGGTAATCCGTCTTCCCGCCATGACGGGGAGACGGTGCCGGCAGGTGGATGAGGGGCAGACGGTCCGCAAGGCAGGTCCCTCACTCGGCATTGAACCTATCCCCGTGGGGGAGAGGCTTCGGAGCGGTGGCCGAAGGCAGAAATCGATGAAATCGATTTCAGGGAACGGAGGCCTGAGCGCGATGCCACGCGAAGGCAATCAAGATCTTAGCTTCGGCTAGGTCTCGGTGGTGAGGGGATCCGAGGAGGATGAAGACATATGATCGGCCGCGTCAATCACATCGCCATCGCCGTTCCGATCCTCCATGAGGCGGCGGCACTCTATCGCGATACGCTCGGTGCGCAGGTCTCCTCGCCAAAGGCACTTCCCGAACACGGTGTGACCGTCGTCTTCGTCACGCTGCCCAACACCAAGATCGAACTGCTCGAACCTCTCGGCGACGGGTCGCCGATCGCCGCTTTCCTGGAGAGAAATCAGTCGGGCGGCATCCATCACATCTGCTACGAGACCGACGATATCGAGAAGGCGGCAAAAAATTTGCAGGCCTCGGGCGCCCGCATTCTGGGTGATGGCAGGCCGAAGACCGGAGCCCATGGCAAGCCTGTCCTGTTCCTGCACCCGAAAGATTTTAACGGCACGCTGATCGAGCTGGAGGAGGTTTGATGCACGACGAAATTATGAATGAAAACAACGGTCTAGAAGCACGTTCGGAATCGCTTTCGCAGCGCCTTGAATCTATGTCGGAGGTCGCTCGCTGCGCCGGAGGTGACACGCCATGCCCATTCTGACCGTCGCGGCGATCTATTTCATTCTCTGGTGGACCGTCCTGTTCATCGTGTTGCCGCTCGGCTATCGCAGCCAGCAGGATGATGGCGATGTGACGCTGGGTACCGTTGAAAGCGCACCCGCGAGGTTCCGGGGCGGGCGGGTCATCCTGCTGACGACCGTCATCTCGGCCGCCCTCTATCTCGCCTATCATCTCGCCTCGACCTATTTCGGATTTGGCGTAGGCAGCATCCCGAACATCATTCCGAGCTTCAGCCAGGTTTGATCGACTGAAGATATGTCACTGACATACAATAATAATTTTCGGTGGAGGGATGGCCGGGCTTCCTTAAAGTCAAAAAAAAACAAGGCGGTTAAGCCTTGTTTTTCAGTTTCGCGTGACCTTCACCGTTGCCGGGGCTGCGACAAGCGCGCCAGAGATCTCATCCTCCCAAGACTTTGACCGCGAATGGCAAGAATTTGAACTTCATGCCTGTTTTATGAGCTGAAACTAGCTCACCGCTTGGGCTTTGTCATCATCTTTTTTGTATTTTTGCGACAGTTTGGCAAAAAAATCCTGTTGACGAATATGTCGCACCTCTTCCTTCATAAAAAACACATGTTCGCGACGCGGCTCGTCTTTTGAGCGCATTCGCCGCAACGTCTTCCCCCTGGCTTTCTTGCAGATCCGGGTTTCCTTGGCGCTTGGGAACCGATATGAAGCCACGCCATATGGTCCTTAAATCGGCCGATTCCCGATCGATCGGGATCGGCAAGCAAACGTCGGAAAGCTAGATGCGTCTATCCCGCTATTTCATGCCCATCCTGAAGGAAAACCCCAAGGAAGCGGAGATCGTTTCGCACCGGCTCATGCTGCGCACCGGCATGGTCCGCCAGCAGAGCCAGGGCATCTATTCTTGGCTGCCGCTTGGCAAGCGCGTGCTCGACAAGGTGAACGCGATCATCCGTGAGGAACAGAACCGCGCCGGCGCCATCGAGCTTCTGATGCCGACGCTGCAGTCGGCCGAACTCTGGCAGGAAAGCGGCCGCTACGAGGCCTATGGCAAGGAAATGCTGCGCATCAAGGACCGTCAGGAGCGGCCGATGCTCTACGGACCGACCAATGAGGAAATGGTCACCGATATCTTCCGGTCATATATCAAGTCCTACAAGAACCTGCCGCTCAACCTCTACCACATCCAGCTCAAGTTCCGCGACGAGATCCGTCCGCGCTTCGGCACGATGCGGTCGCGCGAATTCCTGATGAAGGACGCCTATTCCTTTGACTTAAACAAGGAAGATGCCGTCCATTCCTATAACAAGATGTTCGCGGCCTATCTGCGCACCTTCGACCGTCTCGGCCTGCGCGCCATCCCAATGCGCGCCGATACCGGCCCGATCGGCGGCAACCACAGCCACGAATTCATAATCCTCGCTGAGACCGGCGAATCTGAAGTCTTCTCGCACCGCGATTTCGTCAATTTCGACATTCCCGGCGAAGACACCAATTTCGACGATGTCGCCGGCATGCAGGCGATCTTCGATAAATGGACCTCGGTCTATGCCGCGACGTCTGAGATGCACGATGCGGCGGCGTTCGACGCGATCCCCGATAGCGATCGGCTCTCCGCTCGGGGCATTGAGGTTGGCCACATCTTTTATTTCGGCACCAAATATTCCGAGCCGATGGGCGCCAAGGTGCAGGGACCGGACGGCAAGGAGCACCTTGTCCACATGGGCTCCTACGGCATCGGCCCGACCCGCCTCGTTCCCGCCATCATCGAAGCCTCCCATGACGAGAACGGCATTATCTGGCCCGAATCGGTCGCGCCCTTCGATGTCGTGGTGATCAACATGAAGCCCGGCGACGAAGCCTGCGACCGGCTCTCGGAAAACCTCTATGCGACGCTCGGGAATGCCGGCAAGGACGTGCTTTACGACGACACGGACGACCGCGCCGGCACCAAGTTTGCCACCGCCGATCTGATCGGCGTGCCGGTGCAGATCATCGTCGGCCCGCGCTCGGCAGCCGTAGGCGAGGTCGAGGTAAAGGTTCGCCGTACCGGCGCCCGCGAGGTCATGACCCTCGAGGCCGCCCTGAACCGCATCACCGGCTGACGGCTTATCTGCCGTTCCGGTTCTATAGCATTGGGTGCGAGGACGGCGTACGGTCCGGTCCCGCACCGACCAAGACGAGGAAAGCGTGAATGTCGAGCATCGCTGCGGGTGGTGAGAAGGAAAAGGCGGAGAAGGCTCCAAAAGCCCCGCGCGCCGGAGCCTTTTCGGCCTTCGAGCGCATGGTTGCATGGCGCTACCTGCGCTCACGCCGCAAGGAGGCCTTCATCTCCGTCATTGCCGGCTTTTCCTTCATCGGCATCATGCTCGGCGTCGCAACCCTGATCATCGTCATGGCGGTGATGAACGGCTTTCGCACCGAGCTGATCTCCCGCATTCTCGGCATCAACGGCCACATGATCGTCCAGCCCATCGATCAGCCGCTCAACGATTATGCCGAATTGACCAAGAAGTTTTCCGCCGTTCCCGGCGTCAAGATGGCCTTGCCCTTGGTCGAAGGCCAGACGCTTGCATCGGGCAAGGGCGGTGCGGGCTCCGGCGCATTGGTGCGCGGTGTGCGTGCAGAAGACCTCGAAAAACTCCCGGAAGTCGCCGGCAACATCAAGCAAGGCGATATCGTTGGTTTTGCCTCGGGGCAAGGGGTGCTCGTCGGCTCGCGCCTCGCGGCTCAGCTCGGTATCACCGCCGGTGACCAGATCACGCTGATCTCGCCGGAAGGCGATGTGACCCCTATGGGCGTCAATCCGCGAGTGAAATCTTACCCTGTTTCGGGCGTCTTCGAGATCGGCATGTCGGAATACGACGCGACGATCATCTACATGCCGTTGGGTGAATCGCAGCTCTATTTCAATGCCGAAGGCATCGTCCAGTCGATCGAGCTGTTTATCGACGATCCCGACAATGTCGACGTGATGCGGCCGAAGATCGAGGAAGCTGCCGGCCGGCAGATCTTCATCACCGATTGGCGCCAGCGCAACCAGACCTTCTTCTCCGCGCTCCAGGTCGAACGCAACGTCATGTTCATGATCCTGACGCTGATCGTGCTGGTGGCGGCGCTCAACATCATCTCCGGCCTCATCATGCTGGTGAAGGACAAGGGTTCGGACATCGCCATCCTGCGCACGATGGGCGCAAGCTCTGGTGCCATCATGCGCATCTTCTTCATGACGGGCGCTGCGATCGGTCTGGTCGGCACGCTCGCCGGCGTGGCGCTCGGCGTCATCGTTTGCCTCAATATCGAATCAATCCGTCAGTTCTTCTCGTGGATTTCCGGCACGGTTCTGTTCAATCCGGAACTCTATTTCCTGAGCGAACTGCCGGCCGAAATGAGCATCAGCGAAACCGTGTCGGTCGTCACCATGGCGCTGACGCTCTCTTTCATTGCTACCATCTTTCCGGCGTGGCGGGCCTCCAGGCTCGATCCCGTCCAGGCCCTCCGATACGAATAGGTCTCCATGGCACTGCGCAAATCCGTCTTGAAGCTCACGGGCGTCGAACGCCATTACGGTCAGGGCGAAACCACGCTGTCGATCCTGAAGGGCGCCGATTTCGAATTGAGATCCGGCGAAATCGTCGCACTCGTAGCACCTTCCGGCACCGGCAAGTCGACCCTCCTGCATCTCGCCGGTCTGCTCGAACACCCCGATGGCGGTGACGTCTCGATCGGCGGCAGGTCGTGCAATGACCTTCCAGACGAAGACCGAACGGCGATCCGTCGCGCCGAGATCGGCTTCGTTTACCAGTTCCACCACCTCCTGCCGGAATTTTCGGCGATCGAGAACATCATGATGCCGCAGCTGATCGGCGGCCTGTCCAAGGTCGAGGCGAGGGGGCGTGCAGCCCAGCTTCTTGATTATATGCGCATCGGCCATCGCGCCGAACATCGCCCGGCGGAACTTTCCGGCGGTGAACAGCAACGCGTCGCCATCGCCCGCGCCGTCGCCAATGCGCCCCGCTTGCTTCTTGCAGACGAGCCCACCGGCAACCTTGATCCGAAGACCGCATCTTACGTGTTCGATGCGCTTGAAGCCCTGGTACGCCAATCGGGGCTTGCCGCCCTGATTGCGACCCATAACCACGAACTCGCTGCCCGCATGGACCGTCGAGTGACGATCGAAAGTGGCAAGGTAGTCGAGTTCTAGGAACTGAGCTGCAAGACTTCGATGCCGCGGTCGTGGTGGCCAGGAATTCCTTCGGAGCTCCGTTAGTTGCCATGAAATTTGCAGTCAGATCAAGGCTACCGGGTTCGTCGTTTAGCTATCGCGGTCGCGATCCGTGGCGCGTTTGTTGTGCGCAACGTCGTACATAACCCGCCGGCAATCGAAGCGGGATTGGCAGGGCTCGATGACGGCGGAGATTTTGCAGACGGTGGTGATCGCCCTTCTTAGCGCAGTCCAAAAAAGCTTAGGATTGCAAGTACGATGACGACCGCTCCGACGAGCCAGATGATGCTGTTCATTGAATTTCCTCGAAAATGTGAGTGCCTGACGGAAGCCAGAATGCGGCAGCTCTCGATATGTTCCTGACTTTTGAAAGCCGCCGTGTAAAGTTGCTCTCGGGAGATAGCTGACCTGAACATCAGAAGCTTGTCATCATCCAGTAGGTGGTGTGCGCCTGAACAGCACCGCATTTCTGAGGTTGTCAAATGAGAGGGTTCAACTTCTCCGTAAGAGGGAACTGCCCTTAGGCGCCAGTTGCCGCCAACGGTCGCGCTGACCCGTCCTGTCAACACCGCGATCCCATAATATGAGTGGTGGGTGGTGCGAAAAGCGGGGCACGTCCGAGCTTGAACGCTGTCTTCTCGAATAGCTTCAACTAATCCGCGCTTCCGGTCGCTGTGTTTGGCCGACGGAACCGAGCTGCCTAGCAACACCGCAAAATCCTGGGGACTTACGGCGTTGCCTCAATGTTTCATCCGAAAGGCCCACGTTCGAGCGTATTGTCAGTGGAGCGGCGGTGGTCGTGATCGGTTGCCCTCAGGAAGGCTAGTTGGTTAACAGTGCTTGTGCAGCTTAAGACCGGCTGAGCCAAACAGCTGATGGAGGGCGCGGTCCGCGCTGTTGGTGTCACAAGATGTCCTGCCGTGATAGCAGTTTTGTGTATGTGGAACTTTATGTTTCGATAAGAATGGTCAATGGCACTCGCAGTTCGAGGCGCTATGAAATAACCGCTTGGCGGGCGGCCGTAGACCCGAATAGCGCTAAGCAGGGCACCGCGAGCGGTTGCAAGCGCGTCCTCAACCGACCGGTTGGACTTCTGCATGATACGAATGATGGTCGAAAGGGCGCCGCGAGGGGAGAAGTTTGAGGGACTTCTGCGTTTGAGACATCACAACCCTCGCGGCACTACAGAACCGTCGCTCTTCCATTATGTTCCCGCAAAGCCGATGCTTACTCTATAAGCAGGTCGCGCCTCCACCACCAGGGCCTGATCCTACATCTCGATCGAGATCAATCATGCGACAGTGTGCGCATGGCGATCTGTCGTCACAGCGTTTTCCTAGATCCCGTTCTGGTCCCTTCGAAGGGCATGTGGGTACCCCCGACGTTTCAAAGACGGTAGAGCACCATGAATCACCCCAACCAAATACATGTGATTTGACGACTACACGTGCAGGTGGCATCGTGGCGTCGAACTGATCGGTTTGGTGAGCCACCATCTAGCTATCGGTGAAACTTCATGACCTTCAGTATATCCCCGGCGCGTTCCCTGCGCGTCGGGGCCGTCTCTTCAACCAGCGGCGTGTCGTAATCGCCCGTGCCTTCACCTGCGACGCATACTTGCAGACGCTTTCACCGGCTTTCTCAATCCGAAGACCGCGTTGTGGGTATTCGGTTGAAGCGCCCCAGGGGCAGTCTGATCTGGCTGGTTGCATCGCCAGCCATAATCACGGACACGCCGTCCGCGTGGACCATGACTAGTTGCGATAATCTCGCGCAAATAGATAACGACTGCCACCAGCTCGTAGCAGTGGTTTAACGCCTCGGGCTGGCCCTGCGCATATCGTCATCCCTCGTGGCGTCGGACGTTCATGTTGGCCGAGAAATACTATATTCATCCCGACCATGCGGCACGTGAAGTGTCTAATCCGGCCGACTACCGTCTCAGAGTTTGTCGAGTTCTTTAGTCCGGGCTTTAGATAGTCCAACTGTTTCAGCAAATCTTGGCCATCGGTCCACTGCCATTCGCACTTGATCTATAACATCCTTGGCATCTTGATTCGGGATTGATGCCCCCTAGCGACGGCTAAGAGGTGAGGCATTCCAGGCGTCCTACCTTCCCCGGCGATTGTAGCGCTTTGTTCCCCGCCTGGACCTGACGAAAAGGTAAGATCGTATGCAGGCGCCGAAAACCAACGATCATTTCCGTCCATGAGAAAAGCATGGTTTTTCGCGTGGTCGTCGCGGTTTTTTTGCATAGACGTTAAACACCATGTTTCGGAACATCTTGAGAACTTCCGCGGCGTCACGGGTCATCACATGCTCAAGCTTGTGCAGTTGCTCATAGTTAAGTGAGGGCTCGCGATGGCTGGCATTCAACAGGCCGCTCGCCGTATGCATGCGCAGTCTGCCATCAGCTGTTCTATCGAAACGTTTTGTCGCGAAAAGCCGTCTTCCTTTGCGGGTGTCAAACAGGCGGGTTCGGCCATCTCTAGTCCTGCTGCTAGCGCCATAAGGGCATAGGCTTTTTCTTCGGCGCCGATTTCCCGCGGGTCATCAGAACTTGCAGCCTTAACCATCCATCTTTCGAACCCCGGATTTATCTGCTGGCCATAGTCGAGCACACACCTTTTTCGTCCCCGTTGAATCCGATCATGATCTTTGGTCGTGCGCTCGCGGACCCGCCTTGCGCGCGCTGCAAGCTATCGATCTCAGCGATTGGGACCAGAGATGAGGGACTGGCCGCGGGAAAAGATGGATTTGGATCGTAGGGATAGTACCGCGTCAGATGTATTTCGCGCCTTATCTGCTCGACTGGCCGCTCGATCAACTCGCGGGGCAGCAAGCTTGCCGGAATGACTCGTGGTTCTCCCGCCATCGCGGGTGAGCGTCGCATGTCAATGTAAATTTGATCCGAGCTATGGCGACTTCATGCAAAACACGGAGCTCGGAAGGAAGGAATCCGTCATGTTTTCCCTCTGCATCTCGATATCCGCACGTAGTCAGTTTACGCTTCATTCACCTTCATGGCGGGGATAGTGCGGAAATTTCGTTGTCGGTTTGTTCTTTTGTTGACTCGTGTACTAAAGCGGAACAAAATAGAAACATAACGAACACGGAGACAACGATGACCGACCTTTTTCGTGACATTGCCGCTTTCGCATCCATCGCAACTTTCGTGACGACCCTTTCGATGATCATGATGGCGATGTAGGTAACAACCGGTGGCGCCTGTTTCTCGCGCCACCCGTTTCAAAACAAGTTGACGGTCGTATTCCGAACTGGACTTGCGGCCCCCGGCGCCCGAAAATACACCGATTGATTCAATGGGTACGGCGCGGATATGGCAGAGCAGAAAAGCACGGGATCGTCAGACGAGATCATCGGGGCGACACCGCAGTTTGTCCACCTGCGCCTGCATTCGGCCTATTCCCTGCTTGAAGGGGCGCTGCCGCTCAAGAAGGTTCTGGGCAAGGCGGTTGCGGACAATCAGCCTGCGATCGCGATTACCGACACCAACAACCTATTCGTCGCCCTGGAATTCGCCCAGAAGGCGATCGGCGACGGCCTGCAGCCGATCATCGGGTGCCAGTTGTCGATCGACATGGAGGACCAGACCGAAGAGCGACGCGGCAACCAGCTTGCCAAGCTGCCGGCGATCATTCTGCTTGCCGCCACCGCCGCAGGCTATGAGCGTCTCGTCGATCTCGTCAGTCGGGCCTATCTCGGCGGTGAAGGCAACAGCGAGACCTGCATCCGTGCCTCCTGGCTGGACGAGTCCGGCACGGATGGCCTGATTGCGCTCACGGGTGCCGGGTCCGGGCCGGTCGACAAGCCGATGAAGGATGGAAATGCCGGACAGGCCGCCGCCCGGCTGCTGCGGCTTAAGGATCTGTTCGGCGATCGCCTCTATATCGAACTGCAGCGTCACGGCAGCTATGATCGCCGCCACGAAAACCGGATGATTGATCTCGCCTATGAGCACGACGTGCCTCTTGTGGCGACCAACGAAGCCTTCTTCCTGACCAAGGCTGACTACGACGCCCATGACGCTTTGATGGCGGTCGCACATGGCGCGATCGTTTCCGACGACAGCCGTTTTCGCCTGACGCCGGATCACTATCTCAAGAGCCGCGAAGAGATGGCGAAACTTTTCGCCGATCTTCCCGAGGCGCTGGAGAACACGGTCGAGATCGCTCGCCGCTGCTCTTTCATCCTGAAGACCCGCAACCCGATCCTGCCGCGCTTCACCGGCGCGACCGATGATCCGGCGGAGGCTGAACGCGCAGAGGCGGACGAACTGCGCCGCCAGGCGGTCGAAGGCCTCGAGAACCGAATGGCGGAACTCGGCCTCAGCGCCGGGTTCACCGAAAAAGATTATCGCGAGCGCCTGGATTTCGAGCTCAGCGTCATTGAGAAGATGAAGTTCCCCGGCTACTTCCTGATCGTTGCCGACTTCATCAAATGGGCGAAGATCCAGAACATTCCGGTCGGCCCCGGCCGCGGTTCGGGTGCAGGCTCGCTGGTCGCCTATGCGCTGACCATTACCGATGTCGATCCGCTGCGTTTCTCGCTCCTGTTCGAGCGCTTCCTCAACCCGGATCGTGTCTCGATGCCGGACTTCGACATCGACTTCTGCCAGGATCGCCGCGAAGAGGTGATCCGCTATGTACAGCGCAAATACGGGCGCGAGCAGGTGGCGCAGATCATCACCTTCGGTTCGCTGCAGGCACGCGCTGCGCTGCGCGACGTCGGTCGCGTGCTAGAAATGCCCTATGGCCAGGTCGACCGCATCTGCAAGCTTGTGCCCAACAATCCGGCCAACCCGACGCCTCTGTCGAAGGCGATCGAGGAGGAGCCGAAATTCCAGGAAGAGGTCGACAAGGAGCCGGTTGTCGGCCGCCTGCTCGATATCGCCCAGAAGATCGAGGGTCTCTACCGCCACGCCTCGACCCACGCCGCCGGCATCGTGATCGGCGACCGGCCGCTGTCGAAGCTCGTGCCGATGTATCGAGACCCGCGCTCGGACATGCCGGTCACCCAGTTCAACATGAAGTGGGTGGAACAGGCCGGCCTCGTCAAATTCGACTTCCTCGGCCTGAAGACCCTGACCGTGCTGAAGACGGCTGTCGATTTCTGCCGCAAGCGGAATATCGAGGTGGATCTTGCAAAGATCCCGCTCGATGACGAACTGACCTACGCCATGCTGTCGCGCGGTGAGACCGTCGGCGTGTTTCAGGTGGAAAGTGCGGGCATGCGCAAGGCGCTGATCGGCATGCGGCCGGACTGCATCGAGGATATTATTGCGCTCGTAGCACTCTACCGCCCAGGTCCGATGGAGAACATCCCGACCTACAATGCCCGCAAGCATGGCGAGGAAGAGATCGAGTCCGTCCATCCCTCAATTGATTACCTCCTCAAGGAAACCCAGGGCGTTATCGTCTACCAGGAACAGGTCATGCAGATCGCTCAGGTCCTGTCGGGCTATTCGCTCGGCGAGGCCGACCTTCTGCGCCGTGCCATGGGTAAGAAGATCAAGGAGGAGATGGACAAGCAGAGCGAACGTTTCGTCGATGGCGCCATCAAGAACGGCGTCTCCAAGCCACAGGCGAAGAACATTTTCGAACTGCTCGCCAAGTTCGCCAATTACGGCTTCAACAAGAGCCATGCCGCGGCCTACGCGATCGTCTCCTACCAGACGGCCTACATGAAGGCCCATTACCCGGTCGAGTTCCTGGCCGCATCGATGACCTACGATATGGCCAATACCGAAAAGCTCAACGACTTCCGTGAGGATGCCGGCCGCCTCGGCATCAAGGTCATCCCGCCCTCGGTCCAGACCTCGTTTCGCCATTTCGAGACGGGTGAGGCGAAGATCTATTACGCGCTCGCCGCTATCAAGGGCGTCGGTGATTCCGCTGTCGAGCACATTACCGAAGTGCGCGGTGACAGGCCCTTCGCCAGCATCGAGGATTTCTGCCTGCGGGTCGATCCGAAGCAGATCAATCGTCGCGTCCTGGAGAGCCTGATTTCCGCCGGTGCCTTCGACTGCTTTGGCATCGACCGCGCTCAGTTGAGTGCCGGTCTCGACCGCGTCATCGGTTATGCCCAGCGAGCCCAGGAGGAGAAGGTCTCTGGCCAGTCGGATTTCTTCGGTTCATCGGCCAGTTCCGGGCCGGAAAAGTTGGTCCTGCCGACCTTCAATCCTTGGATGCCGTCGGAAATGCTGATGCGCGAATATCAGGTGCTCGGCTTTTATCTCTCGGCCCATCCGCTCGACACCTATGCCGATGTTCTCGCCAAGCTGCGCGTCCAGACGTTTGCCGATTTCGCGGCTTCAGTCCGTCAGGGCGCGACGGCCGGGCGGCTCGCCGGAACGGTGACGGGACGCCAGGAGCGCAAGACCAAGACCGGCAACAAGATGGGCATCATCACCTTCTCGGACTCTTCCGGTCAGTTCGAGGCGGTGCTGTTTTCAGAGGCGCTTGCGCAATATCGCGACCTGCTCGAACCAGGGAAATCGCTGGTCATCACCGTGCAGGCCGACGAGCGGCCGGAAGGTATCGGCCTGCGCATCCAGACGGCGCAGTCGCTGGAAGAGCAGTCTATCCGCATGCAAAAGGCGCTACGCGTCTTCGTGCGCGACGCGCGTCCGGTCGATACCGTCAAACGTCACCTGAAAGCCAGGGGCGAGGGTCTCGTCTCCTTCATCGTTATCAAGGATGACGGTCGGCGCGAGATAGAGGTCGAGCTGACGGACCGCTTCCGCCTGTCGCCTGAAATTGCCGCGGCGCTCAAGGCGGCGCCAGGTGTTCTGGATGTGGAATTGGTGCAATAGAAACGGGGCTTAAAGCCCCGTTTTGTCAATTAGTACAGACCGATACCGCCGACATATGAATCTCTTTTGGAGCGGCGTGCGGGTTTCTGACTGCTCTGGGCAGGCTGGGCCTGTACGAGGCTTGCCTCGGACTTCGTCAGCGTCACGAAATCCGTGCCCTTGCCGGTCTCCGGACCGAGGCCTTGATCGGTAATCGTCAGCGACGTGCCGTTGGTCATCAGCACGGCGATTTCCTCGCGAACGTCCTTCGGGATTTCGAGACGGTCGAGGGCGGCGGCTGCTGCATTCGGCTGGCTTGCATCGGCTGCCTTCTCGATGCCGAGATCCCGCATCTCGTCAGCGGTCAGCTTGTTCTCAAGCGTCACCGCATGCCATTCCGCCGTCTCGGCATCGCGCTTGATATGGTCGGCGGTGTAAAAATGCGTACCAAGCGCGCGCTCCGGATCCTTGATGCCGACCGGCGCCTCGAACAGCGGCTCGAAGCTGCGGCGCACGAGGATCTGTCCCGCGGGCGCTGCTTCCTGACCGGCCGAGTGATAGAGTGCTGCAAGGAACTCCTTGGAGACCAGCGGTCCGTTCAGTGGTAGGCCCTTCCAACGTTTGTAGCCGGCGATCGCATCGCGCGTCATCGGACCAGGAATGCCGTCTGCGGCGCCCGCATCGAAGCCGAGGCCGAGCAACAACGACTGTACGTCCATCATCGTCTCGCGGGCACCACGGCGGTGTACGAGGATGCGCAGCGGCGGCGCGTCTTCCGGCACGACGGCCTGCAACGAGCCTGTCGTCATCGGATCGGTTCCGGCCATGGCTACGCGATAGGGGCCATCTGAGGCTTTCTTCATGACGGTCGGGCGCAGGTCGACGTCCGACATGAATGGGGAATTTGGCGATGGCTTCAGCGGCATGAAGAGATTGGCGTTATCGATCTTCACCGGCGCCACCGGCGCGTCGGAAATGACCACATGTACGCCGCGATCGGTCATGTCGAAAATCGTCTTGGCCGTGCCAGGCGGAATACGCACGCAGCCGTGAGATGCCGGATAGTTCGGCACATGGCCTTCGTGTAGCGCGATACCCGACCATGTCAGGCGCTGCATGAACGGCATCGGCGCGTTCGAATAGATGTTGGATTCGTGGTACTTGCGCTTCTCGAGGATCGAAAAGATGCCGCTCGGTGTCGTATGCCCAGCCTTGCCGGTCGACACCTTCGTCGTCTGCACGACCGTCTCACCGTCATAGACGGTCATGGACTGCTTGTCTTTCGAGACGATAATCTGGAGGGTCGCGGTGTCGGCAAATGCGGACTGAGAGAGAATGGTCCCGGACAAGAGCCCGAGGCTGAACAAGACGCCACGCAACATGAAGACCTCATACGCAATACAATGGCAGACATGCTAGCGCAGCGAACTTAATGAAAATTTTACGAAAAGTGGCGGGATCGTGGCGCCGCATCACAAATCGTTGAACTTCGCCGCTTCGCGGCTTTGAAATCTCCTACCGGCGCTTGTCGCCAAACGTATAGCCGGTCTCGACGGCGGCTTTGCCGAACTTATCGCGCAACTTGTCCATTGCTGCTTCCGCCGCCGCGCGTCGTCCGGCCTGCTGGTCGACGAGGTCCGGCGGATCGGCGAGCGCCGGATCGCAGAGATCGGTGACGCCGATGCCGAGAAGACGAAACTTCGTCCCGTCAGTCTCCCGCTCCATCAACGACAGGCCGGTGCGAAAAATCTTGTCGGCAAGTTGGGTCGGATCTTCCAGCCGCTTGTTGCGCGTCCGGCTCTTGAAGTCGCTTGTCTTCATTTTGAGGACGACGGTCTGACCGGCAATCTCATGCTTCTTCAGCCGTGCCGACACCTTTTCCGAAAGACGCCGGAGAATGGGCACGAGTTCGTCATGGCGCGAAATGTCGTCGAAGAAGGTCGTTTCGGCAGACACGCTCTTGGCCGGGTCGTTCGGATGCACGTCGCGATCATCTATGCCGCGGGCGAGGCGATAGAGCCGCTGGCCCATCGTCCCGTAGCGCCGCATGAGGTCGCTTTCCTCCATCGTCTGGAGCTGGCCTATCGTGCGGATACCGTCAGCCTCAAGCGTGCTGTTGAATGCTTTGCCGACACCCCAGATGGTGGTGACTGGGCGGGGGGCTAGAAAGCCTTTCGCCTCGGTCTCGCCGATGACCGAAAAGCCGCGCGGCTTCTGCAGATCCGAAGCAACCTTGGCGAGGAATTTGCAATAGGAGAGCCCCACCGAGATCGAGATGCCGAGCTCGCTTTCAACGCGATTTGCAAGCTTTGCCAGGATGCGGGCCGGCGGGTCTCGGTGCAGCCGCTCGGTGCCGGCGAGTTCGAGAAAGGCCTCGTCGATTGACAACGGCTGGACGAGGGGCGTCAGTTCCATCATTAGCTGTCGCACCTGCCGGCCGACGGTCACGTATTTCTCCATGTTGGGGCGCACCACCACCGCGTCGGGGCACAGCTCCATTGCCTTGAACATCGGCATGGCCGAGCGCACGCCACTGATGCGGGCGATGTAGCAGGCGGTCGACACCACCCCGCGCTTGCCGCCGCCGATGATCACCGGCTTGTCGGCGAGGCTCGGATCGTCACGCTTCTCGATCGTAGCGTAAAAGGCGTCGCAGTCGATATGGGCGAGCGTCAGGTCATAGAGTTCGCTGTGATAGACAAGCCGCGGACTGCCGCAGGATCGACATCTCTTGATGTCGTTTTTCTGCTCGGCGAGGCAGTCGCGGCAGAAGCCGGTCTTCTTGTCGGTCACGGGAATGAGATCCGGAACAAATATTGAACATCGCCACACTAGGCCGTAATCCCGCATTTCTCAAGGGGATTGAGGGCTCTACCGGGCGCATGTCACATCGTCCTTAAGTGTGGGAGACATTCTCGATATGGGTGCGGATGAGGCTTTCGGCATGGGGCCAGTCCATCGCCCTGACGATCCCGTCATCTGGCTTCGGCGCCAGAAGATGCAGCGGCGAGTCGGGCATCATGTGGATGACGAGGCAGTTCTCGACATTGTCCCTGACGGAGTGGAGATTATGGGCCATGTCGTCCATGAACACCGAGGGCAGGGCGCGTCCGGCATGCAGCTTGTGCATGACCGGCCCTTTCGGCTCCAGCGTCGCCACCAGCGGAAAATCGAAGCCCAGCCGGTCCAGAAGCCGGCGCCGCGGCTCCTGGTAACGCGGCGGCATGGCGGTCAGGAAGACGACGTCGGCATCGTCGCCGAGCGTCTTTAAGGTTTCTACGGCAAGGTCGAAAGGCATCTGCCAGTCTTCCTGTGCCTCGAAGAAGCTTCCGATCAGGCCTTTGACCTGCGCCTCCTCCAGAGCGATCTGGGTTTCGATCGAGACGATATTGCCGGTCAGCCGGAATGAGCGGGGCAGCAATTCATGCCCGCCGCGACGCAGATAGTCGGCGAAGGGGGCGGCGAAATTCAAGACGACATCATCGACGTCGCAGACGATGAGAGGCCTGTCGCGAAGCCGGACATGGGAAATGTCGACGATCTCGGTCAATTCAGTATTCCCCCGAACCGAAATCAGGCCCCGAATAATGATGGGATGCAGCCACCACCGCTTCAGGCTTCGTCCCGGTCGCTTCGCAAAAGGCAAGCAGCGTCGGTTCGTGCCCCATGATGAAATCGATCATGCCCGCCAGAAAGCCCGGATCCGATATCGCATGACGAATCTGATCCGGGGTTACTCCGGAAAGTGCCAGGAAGCGCTGGAATATGTCCGGTTCGCTTGCCAGCCACCCGAGAACTGCCGCAGCCGTTTCCTCCGCTTGCACGCCCATTGCCTGCTGGTTTGCCGTGATTTTCGGGGGCATGTTCCTGAGGTTACCTCTTTTTCAACTAAATAGCTTTAGCGTCGTCGCGAGCGAAGTTCTGTGGAATCGATTTTCCGGGAGCTTATATGTCGAAGGAATGCTTGCAAGGCGTGATTTAAGGAACGGACCCCATGCCCAAACGGGTCATGATTGTTGAAGACAACGAGCTGAACATGAAGCTCTTCCGCGATCTGATCGAAGCATCGGGCTACGAAACTATTCAGACGCGCAACGGCATGGAGGCACTGGATCTGGCGCGCAAGCACCGGCCGGACCTCATTCTTATGGATATCCAACTGCCGGAAGTCTCCGGCCTCGAAGTAACCAAATGGCTGAAGGAAGACGACGAGCTTCACGTCATCCCGGTCATCGCAGTCACCGCATTCGCGATGAAGGGCGATGAGGAGCGCATCCGCCAGGGCGGCTGTGAGGCCTATGTCTCCAAGCCCATCTCGGTGCCGAAATTCATCGAAACGATCAAAACCTATCTCGGCGACGCGTGAGGACGGAAACAATAAGATGACGGCACGGATCCTGGTTGTCGACGATGTTCCGGCCAATGTAAAGCTATTGGAAGCTCGCCTCCTAGCAGAGTATTTCGATGTGCTGACGGCCGAGGATGGCTACAAGGCACTCGCCATCTGCGAAGGCACCCATGTAGACCTGATCCTGCTCGATATCATGATGCCCGGCATTGATGGTTTCGAAGTCTGTCAGCGTCTGAAGTCGAACGCCCGCACCGCCCATATTCCAGTCGTCATGGTGACTGCACTCGACCAACCTTCTGACCGTGTTCGTGGCCTCAAGGCCGGCGCCGATGACTTCCTTACCAAACCGGTAAACGATACTCAGCTGATTGCCCGCGTGCGCAGCCTTGTCCGGTTGAAAAGCCTGAGCGACGAACTGCGGATTCGTGCCGACACTGCTCAAAATCTAGGGATGGAAGACGTATCGAGAGGATTGGACGGTCGCGAAGAGTCGGCGCAGATCCTGCTCGTTGACGGCCGCGCAAGCTCCCAGGAGCGCATCATCAAGGCCCTGAAGTCAATCGGCGAGGTCACCGCGATCTCCGACCCGCAGGCAGCCCTGTTCGAGGCGGCCGAGAATGCCTGGGACATGGTGATCGTCAACGCCAATTTCGAAGACTACGACCCGTTGCGGCTCTGCTCGCAGCTGCGCTCCCTAGAGCGCACCCGCTTCTTGCCGATCCTGTTAGCGGCAGAGGTGGGGGCCGAGGATATGGTCGTACGAGCGCTCGATCTTGGGATCAACGACTACATTCTCCGGCCCGTCGATCCAAACGAGCTCTTGGCCCGTGCGCTGACGCAAATCAAACGCAAGCGCTACAATGATCGTCTGCGCATGAGCGTCCGCCAGACGATCGAACTCGCCGTGACAGATCCTCTGACCGGCCTTCACAACCGTCGTTACCTCGACAATCATCTTAAGATGCTGTTCGACCGTTCGGCTGCCAGAGGGCGCCCGCTCTCGGCCTGCATCGTCGATATAGATCGGTTCAAGTCGGTCAACGACGACTTTGGCCATGATGCCGGCGATGAGGTGCTCAAAGAGTTTGCCAAGCGCATCCGCGCAACCGTTCGTGGTGCAGATCTAGCGTGCCGCTTCGGGGGCGAAGAATTCGTCGTTGTCATGCCGGATACCGACTCCGAGACCGCTGGCGTCATCGCGGAAAGGCTGCGGGCGATGGTGGAAAGCACACCATTCGTCGTCAAGAGCACGGGGACGCGGCTGGAAATGACGGCTTCCTTTGGCCTTTCTTGCAGTGCAGAGGGCGCCGAGACGCCGGCACAACTGCTCAAACAGGCCGACCTGGCGCTCTACAGGGCAAAGGCCGAAGGACGCAACCGAGTCGTCGCCAACGCAGCTTGACCGCAGGTCGAGCTGGGTCGCCTCGGGCGCAGCTGGCTGGCGTGCCCATTTCCACCGTTGATAACAATTAATTGCGGGTGTGAATTAAGGTAGGATCTTCTTCGCGCCGATCGACCTGTTCAAGGCAGATACCTCTTGTGGCGTGAGCGTATGATAGTTCGGCCAAGTCTTTCGGTCGCCATGTGAGGGAAGTTGCAAGCGGCGTCAGCCCACATCATTTATTTCTGTAGGGGGCTTGGATTTCATATCTGCAATCAACATGTAAGAACGGCGTAGGCGAAGCGCCAGAGATTTGCTCGGTGACCGGAATTACTTACAACTTTTGGTGATTATCTGAGGTCGGAAGAACTTGGGCATTCAAATTTTAACCAACACCGAACCCAAATTGGTCGCCGCGTTAAGAATCTATTGATTTTCTTTTTGCTTTGCGCAATTTTGACTCTAACGGAAGATTGTGCCTTTGCGCACTCTGATACCCCATGATGCTCAGGTCCGCCGCATCTCCTGGGTCGTGGGGTCGGTCGACCGGCAGGCATGCTACTACGGTTCCTCGTGCCGTTATTGCCGGCTGGTCGACCCCCTTTTCCAAAAGCGCCGCTCCCGGCCGGGATGCGGCGCTTTGTCGTTTCCAGGCCAAAGGCCTGCGGAGCGGCAATCGACGTCCTGGATGTCGTAGCACTCCTGGCTTTCCAGCGTTGCAACTGACCAGCTTTCACAATCCGGGGAAAGCGCCGTAGCGGCAAGCCAACATAGGCCACAGCCTGCTTGATCGACCTTATCCGCGATCGGAAGATGCGAATATTCAAATACGCTGGCCGCGATTACGACCGGCAGGGTGACCAGCGTGTGAGCAAGAATGATGCCGCTCAGCGAGCTATTGAGACCGATCGCGGACAACTTGGGCTCCCGGTCAGGCGAGGAGCCGTTCTCAACACCGCCGGTCTAGAAAACGGTAAGTGGTTCAAGCCGCCTTTCCGGCTTGAACCACGGTAAGTTGGAGCCCGAGCGCCTTCATCACGCCAAGCAAGGTCGAGAGCTTGGGGTCGCCTTTTTCGCTGAGGGACTTGTAGAGTGCTTCACGGGTTATCCCGGCATCCTTGGCGACGGCCGTCATGCCTTTCGCCTTGGCGATGTTGCCGAGGGCTATGGCAATATCGGTGGTGTCGCCATCTTCAAAAGCTATTTCGAGATACTCCTGGATAGCTTTGTCGCTTGTGAGAAGTGCGCTTGGGTCCCACGCAGTTGTTTCGATAGCCATTCAGACCTCCTTCGCCATCTCTATGGCGCGTTTGATATCTCGATCCTGCGAGCCCTTATTGCCGCCGGAAAGCAGGATCACCACTTCCTTGCCTTGCTGGACAAAGTAGACGCGATAGCCGGGGCCGTGATCAACACGTAGTTCACCGATGCCGCTAAAATACTTGGCGTCACCGAACAGACCGACGCCAAGACGATCAATCCGCTTCTGGATGCGAAGCTGGGCGGTACGATCCTTGAGGACAAGAACCACCTGGCGAATACATCTGTTTGGCGGATTTCAATCATGTGTAACCTTTAGATTACGGGTGCTGCCTCGTCAAGGAGAGTGTGAACTATAGGTTACGGATGTCAGCTAAGCTACCTTGGTGATAAGCAGGTACCGAGCACGATAATTTCAAGTCCGTCATCGTCGAACTGGTCGAAGTCGGGTTTCAGATGCGGACGTAGTTTCTGCGCCAGCGTCTTGTCATCGATGGCTTCTCCATAGAAATCTCCTCCTGTCAGCGTCGATTGAACTTTCCCTTGAACTCAGCATCTCCATGGTAGCACGGATGGCCGCTGATAGACTGAGGCGGCCGAGTTGAAGCGGCCCACAGCCTCGTTAGGCACGAAAAAGATTTGCATCTGCCGCGCGTCAGCGACTGCCTGTAGGGTCGCAGCCTCCGGGTTGATTTCAGCACACTCGAGAAGAGAAGTATCGGCCTAGTCGAGGCAATCAGTGCCCGAGGTCACGTGAGACATCAACGCAGCTTTTCTCAAAGCTCTGCCTTGCTTCAAAAATGACAGCACGTCTCGCACCTACTGATTGTGCATGATTATATCGGATGAAAATATTAAGATTTATTAGGCCTGCGATATCGGTGCCTGAGATGAATTTAGCTACATAAAATACCAGAAATATGAAGTTAAAATCATTTTTGTCCTTTCGGAGCCCGCTGACCTTGTGGACACGCCGATGCAAAGCATGGGCCGGTCAGGCATGAAACAGCGTATGAATAACGACAGTGGAGGCGCTTGCAGCCCTTGGCCAGCCGAGCGTAGTCGGCGCGTGGCACGTGATCTTTGAGGCGGCACCAAAATCCGCCGATGCTGTTTTCACACTCTTGAAATCATGAACCGTTGATCTGAAAAGGACCGCCAAAGCCGCCCGCGGGAGTAAAACGAGCAGCGCGGTCTGCGCAAAATCGGCGAGAGAGCCCGAAAAGAAAAGGCGCCTGATCTTTCGATCGGCGCCTCTTAAAACCGGAAGATCAAGAATTACTTGATCTTGGTTTCCTTGAATTCAACATGCTTCTTCGCGACCGGGTCATACTTGGTCTTGGTCATCTTGTCGGTCATCGTGCGGCTGTTCTTCGTGGTAACGTAGAAGAAACCGGTGTCAGCCGTCGACAGCAGCTTGATCTTGATGGTCGTAGCTTTCGCCATGGTTGTTCTGCCTCTAAGAATAGGGAAGCCGCGGACGCCTATGTGCTCCACGGCTAAATCTGGCGCGAAATTACAAATCGCGCGCCAAAAGTCAACTCCGTTTTGGTCGGAAAAACGGGCGGCTGAGCGCGATAGCCACGTAAAAGCCGAAGAAAGCCGCCAGCGCCCAGGCGAAACCGCTATTGCCTGCCACGTCCATGGCGGCACCGATGCTCTGCGGACCGGCCACGGTTCCGACCGCATAGCAGAAGATGAAGGCCGCGTTCGCGGCCGCCAGATCGGCTCCGCTCAGGCGCGATCCGAGATGCGCAAGGCCTACGGTATAGAGCCCCGAGACGCATCCACCCCAGAAGAAGAGGATGACGGCCATGAGGATCCAGTTATGGACGAGCATCGGAAGTGCAAGCGATCCGAGCACGCCGAGCACAGCCATGCCGGCGAGCAGGGGGCGTCTGTCACGCATTTTGTCTGAAATCAGTCCGAGCGGGATCTGAAACGCCATATTGCCGATGCCCATCACGGTGAGCAACACGGCTGCCTGTGATTCCTGCAGTGATTCGCGCAGCGCGTAGATCGGAAACAGCGAGAGACCGCCGGCCGAAACCGCGCCGAAGGCGAAGACCGCCGCGGTCGCAGTGGGCACCAGGAAGATGTAGTGGAAGAAGTGACGCTCGGGCTTGGTGTCGAGCACCGGGCTTTCATGCCGCGCGACGAAGATCGGGATGAGCGCCATCAGGATGATGATCGCACCGACGAGGAAGGGCAGGATGCCGTCGCTGCCGAGCAGCGAGAAGAGCAATGGTCCCAGAGCAAAACCGACCGCAAGGACCGTCGCATAAATGCCGAGCACGAGGCCCCTGCGCCGCGGCGGTGCTGCCTCGTTGATCCAGAATTCCGACAGGATGAACAGCGTCGTCGTCGCGCCATGGAAGGTGAAGCGCAGCGGAAACCACATCCAGAACGATTGTGCATAATAGAAGCCGATGGCGCTGACGGCTGCGATGACGACGGCGAACATCATCGTTCGGGCCACGCCGCAGCTATGGGCGAGCTTGGTCGTCAGCGGCGCGGCGAGCATCGAGGCAATGCCGGCCATGGCGGCATTGAGACCGATCAGGGTCGAAGGAATGCCGCGCTTTTCCAGGATGATGCTGAGAAGGGGAAGACCGAGGCCGATCGCGATGCCGACCGCACTGATGGCGGCCGTGGCTGCGATCAGCGACGGCCAGTGGATCTCCTCGACATGGCCGTTCTCATCGGTCGTCGGCTGCGGCATTCACTATTCCTTACAGTCGGCTTTGGACGAAACGCCCGTGACGCATGGAGTAAAAGGTGACGGGGTTCCCGAACGGGACAGACGGATCGGTCTTCATCAGATCTCTGACATCCTCCAATACCGTCTGCGTAATCCGCGCGAGTTTCAGACCAGAAATTGTAGCGATGTCAACCCATTGCAAGTCCTGCAACTCGTCCGTATCGCCGAAATACGTCAGGTCAAAGACGCCGTCCTGGCAAAACGCAAGAAAGAAGCGGGTATCGTAACGTCTTATGTGGCCCGGCGGTGTGATGGCGCGGCTGACATAGCGCAACTGGCCAAGATCAGGCCCAGCTTCACCGGCCGGGACTATCCCGGTTTCCTCGCGAAGTTCACGCAATGCCGCAAGCGCCAGAGCGCGGGCACGCGCCGGCATCATGCCGCGAGGGCGGTCACCCGTCAGTTTGGCGAGTACGAGCGGATGAAGGTCGCGGCCGAAGGGCAGGGCATGGTCGCCGCGATCGCGGCGGCCGCCCGGAAACACATAGACATCCGGCATGAAGACATGGGCACTGGCGCGCCGCCCCATCAGGACGCGCGGTGTCGATCCATTACTGTCGATGAGGATGAGGGAGGCAGCATCGCGGGGACGCACGCCGATATGGAACTCGCGGCCATCCACCACGTATTCGAGGGGAGACGTATCTGCCGGTTTCATGGCAGGGGGGCGCCGCGTCCCGGATCGTTGTCGTCATCGACACCGCCGAAGCCGTGCATGCGGTTGGCCCATTGCAGGCCGATGACGCCACCCTTGATGGGCTGGATGGTGACAAGCGCGGCAAGCACCGCAAGCGGCACCCAGATCGCCATATGGACCCAGGGCGACACGCGCCAGACCATGTCGGTGAGCATATAGCCCGTCATCAGCACATGGCCGACGACGACGATGACGAGATAGGCCGGCAGATCGTCCGCTCGCTGGTGAGTGTAGTCCTCGCCGCAGACGGCGCAGCGGTCAACTGGCTTGAGGAAAGCCCGAAACAGCCGGCCTTCACCGCAATGCGGGCAGCGGCACAGGAGGCCGCGCTTGATCGATTGTCCGAGATGACGGTCGGGCGCGCGGCCGCCATATTTCACGGTCGATCCGGCGCGCTCGTCCATCACCTATCTCCTGCGGCCGCGGGGCGGGCGGGTGCCCGGCTTCTTCGGCCCACCACCCGGCCTGTTGCGGCGACCGGCCTTGTGGAAGGAACGCGTCGCGGTCGGCAGTTTCTTGCCTTCGCTCAGCATCTCGAATTGCAACGCACCGGCGAGCGGCACGGCAGCTTTCAGCCGCACATCGACGGTATCACCGAGCTGGTAGCCGAGACCGGTGCGTTCGCCCGACAGTGCCTGATGCGCCTCGTCATAGATGTAGTAATCCTGCCCGATCGTCGAGATCGGCACGAAACCGTCGGCGCCATAGGTCGGCAACGAGACGAACAGGCCGGCCTTGGTGACGCCGGAAATGCGACCCTCGAACTCTTCGCCGATGCGTGTTGAAAGATGGTGGGCGACGAGACGATTGACGGTATCGCGTTCGGCTGCCATCGCACGGCGCTCGAAGGTCGAGATTTCGGCGGCGATATCGTCGAGCTGTGCTTCTTCTTCTGGCGTGATGCCGCCTTCGCCCAAGCCGAGCGAACCCACCAGCGCGCGATGCACGATGAGGTCGGCGTAACGACGGATCGGCGAGGTGAAATGCGCGTATTTCATCAGATTAAGGCCGAAATGGCCGATGTTTTCTGGGCTGTAGATCGCCTGGCTCTGGGAGCGCAGCACCATCTCGTTGACCATGATCTGGTGTGGCGTGCCTTCCGCCTGCGACAGGATGCCGTTGAACGAGTTGGAGCGCATCTGGCCGCCCTTGACCATCGAAATGCCGAGCGTGTGGAGAAACTCGCGCAGCGTCTCCTGCTTGGCAAGCGACGGGCCGTCATGGATGCGGTAGATCAGCGCCTGGCGCTTCTTCTCCAGCGTCTCGGCGGCGCAGACATTCGCCTGGATCATCATCTCTTCGATGAGCTTGTGGGCGTCGAGACGCTCCGGCACGAAGACCCGGTCTACGGTGCCGTCGGGCTTCAGCAGGATCTTGCGTTCCGGCATGTCGAGCTCGAGCGGCTGGCGGCGGTTGCGGCCAACCGTCATGATCCGGTAGGCGTCCCACAGGGGCTTGAGGATCGGTTCGAGCAGCGGTCCGGTCTTGTCATCCGGTTTGCCGTCGATCGCGGCCTGTGCCTGCTGGTAGGAGAGTTTCGCCACGCTCTTCATCATGACGCGATGGAAGGTATGACCCGCCTTGCGGCCTTCCTTGGAGAAGACCATGCGTACGGCCATGGCCGGCCGGTCCTCGCCTTCGCGCAAAGAGCAGAGGTCGTTGGAAATCCGCTCCGGCAGCATCGGCACGACGCGGTCGGGGAAATAGACCGAATTGCCGCGCTTCAAAGCTTCGCTGTCAAGCGGAGACTTGGTACGCACGTACCAGGAGACGTCGGCGATCGCGACGGTGACGATCACGCCGCCCGGATTGTCGTCAGACGTGTCCGGCTCGGCATAGACGGCGTCGTCATGGTCCTTGGCGTCGGCGGGATCGATCGTCACCAGCGGCACGTCGCGCCAGTCCTCGCGCTTCGACATGGAGGCGGGCTTCGCAGCCTCCGCCTCGTCCATCACCTGCTTTGGAAAGATATGGGGAATGCCGTGGGAATAGATGGCGATCATCGAGATCGCCTTTTCGGATGCGACCGAGCCCACGACCGAAAGCACCCGGGCACGCGGCAGGCCGAACCGGCCGGACCGTACGGTTTCGCTCTCGACCAGGTCGCCGTCCTTGGCGTCTCCGAGGCCATCGGGCTCGATCACCATTTCCTCGCCGCGCCGGTCGGTCGGCAGCAGGCGGATTTCACCGTCGGCCAACTTGTGGACGACGCCGAGCGTCGCGCCACGGCGCTTGTCGATCACCTTGATGACGCGTGCCGTGTAGGCGGGACCGGTGCGATCCTTGTTCGGAAAAATCTTTGCGAGGATGCGGTCGTTGAGCCCGGCTGCCGGCGTCTTGCCCTTGCCGCGTTGCTCGTTGGACTGGCGGATCAGCACGGCCGGTGCCGCGCCCTGATCCTCGGGCCATTCCGCCGGACGGCCGATCAGTTCGCCATCCTTGTCGCGGGTGGTGATGTCGAGGACTGTAACCGGGGGCAGGGCGCCGGGGCGGGTCAGAGACTTGCGGCCTTTCTTCAGCAGCCCTTCGTCTTCGAGCTGGCGAAGCAGATCCTTCAGCTCGACGCGTGTTTCACCCTTTAGGCCAAAAGCCTTGGAGATCTCCCGCTTCGACGCCTTGTCCGGATTGTCGGAGATGAACTCAAGCAGGACTTCGCGCGGAGGGATCACGCCCTGGATGATGGCGGGCTTGCCCTTGGAGCCGGTGGACATGCCACGCTCGGCTCGCTCAGTGCGCTTCCGCTGGCGGTGCGATCTGTTGCCGTCGTCCTGCTCTTCGCTCACGTATCCGTCTTCTTCGTCTTTGCAGCGGTTTTCTTGGCCCCAGCCGTTTTAGAGGGGGCCTTCTTGGCGGCAGCCTTCTTCGGCGCGGACTTTTTCGTATCGCCGTCAGCCTTGGCGGCAGCCTTTTTCGGCTTGGCCTTGGACTTGGCCGGTGCGGCCTTTCCACCCTTTTCGATGATCAGCGCCATGGCCTGTTCCATCGTAACCGACTGCGGGTCCATGCCCTTAGGCAGGGTCGCGTTGACCTTGCCCCAGTTGACATAAGGACCGTATTTGCCGTCGCGCACGGTAACCGAACCGCCATCCGGATGGTCGCCGAGTTCCTTCAGCGCCGCCGGTGTTCCGCGGCCACGGCCGCCCGGACCCTTGGCAACCTTTTCGGCCAGCACGGTCACGGCGCGGTTGAGACCGACCGAGAACACGTCTTCGATGGACTCGAGATTGGCATAGGTGCCGTCATGCAGCAGGAACGGTCCGTAGCGACCGAGGCCGGCCGATATCATCTTGCCGGTTTCCGGATGCGGGCCGACGTCGCGCGGAAGGCTGATCAGCGACAACGCCTTCTCGTGGTCGATGTCTTCCGGCTTCCAGCCCTTCGGCAGCGAGGAGCGCTTGGCTTCCTTGCCGTCTCCGCGCTGGATATAGGGTCCGAAACGGCCCGACCGCAGCGTCAGCGGCTCGCCGGTCGTCGGATCCTCGCCGAGCGCCTTCGGCTCGTTGAGGCCGGATGCATCCGCCTCCGCACCGCCTTCGGAGGAAAGCTGGCGGGTGAAATTGCATTCCGGATAGTTCGAGCAGCCGACGAAGGCGCCGTACTTGCCGAGCTTCAGCGATAGGTTGCCGGTGCCGCAGACCTGGCAGATGCGCGGATCCGAACCGTCTTCCCGCTTTGGGAAGACCAGCGGCGCGAGTGCTTCGTTCAGAGCATCGAGCACGTTGGTGACTCTCAGTTCCTTGGTGTCCTCGATCTGGGCGAAGAAGTCCTGCCAGAAGTCGCGCAGGACCTGCTTCCAGTCGAGCTCGCCGGCGGAAATCTTGTCGAGCTTCTCTTCAAGGTCGGCTGTGAAATCGTATTCCACATACTTGGTGAAGAAGCTTTCCAGGAAGGCAGTGACGAGCCGGCCCTTAGAATGCGGGATCAGTTTGCGCTTTTCGGTGACGACATATTCGCGGTCGGACAGCGTCTTCAGCGTCGCGGCATAGGTGGAGGGCCGGCCGATGCCGAGCTCTTCCATCTTCTTGATCAGCGATGCTTCCGAATATCGCGGCGGCGGCTCGGTGAAGTGCTGGCTGGCATTCACCTTTTGTCTGTCGAGCTTCTCGCGGGCGTTGATTTCCGGCAGGCGGCCGTCCTCGTCGTCATCCTCGGACTTATCGTCCTCGTCGCGGCGATCCATGTAGGCGCTAAGGAAGCCGTCGAAACGGACGACGGAACCGACAGCGCGCAGGCCAGCCTTATCCGGACCGTTTGCGGCGATGATCTCGACCGTGGTGCGCTCCATTTCGGCCGACGCCATCTGGCTGGCGATGCCGCGCTTCCAGATCAGCTCGTAGAGGCGTGCCTGGTCGGCATCGAGGAACTTGCGCACCTGGTCAGGCGTGCGGTTGAAATCGGTCGGGCGGATCGCTTCGTGGGCTTCCTGGGCGTTCTTTGCCTTGGTGGAATAGAAGCGCGGCTTTTCCGGCAGGTAGCGGTTGCCGAACTGATCGACGATGGCGGCACGCGCAGCATCGATCGCCTCGGGTGCCATCTGCACGCCGTCGGTACGCATATAGGTGATGAGGCCGACCGTCTCGCCGCCGATATCGATGCCTTCATAGAGCTTCTGTGCCACCTGCATGGTGCGGGAAGCGTTGAAGCCGATGTTGGAAGACGCTGCCTGCTGGAGGCTCGACGTGGTGAAGGGAGGGCCGGGATTACGCTTGACGGGCTTTGCCTCGACGCTCTCCACCGCGTAAGCCGCACCTTCAAGCAGTGTCTTCAGGCGGTTCGCATCGTCGCCGGTCTTGATGCCGCGCGGCTGGATCCGCTTGCCGTCCGCCTGGACGAGCTTGGCCTCGAATTCGTCGCCGCGCGGCGTTTTCAGGAGAGCCGAGAGGTTCCAGTATTCTTCGGAGACGAAACGCTCGATCTCGTTTTCGCGGTCGCAGACGAGGCGCAGCGCAACGGACTGGACGCGACCGGCGGAGCGGGCGCCCGGCAGCTTGCGCCACAGGACCGGCGAGAGGTTGAAGCCGACGAGATAGTCGAGGGCACGACGGGCTAGATAGGCATCGACCAGAGGCACGTCGATGTCGCGCGGTGCGGCCATGGCATCGAGCACGGCCTTCTTGGTGATGGCATTAAAGACAACGCGCTTGACCGGCTTGTCGCCGAGCACCTTTTTCTTCTTCAAGAGATCGAGCACGTGCCAGGAAATGGCTTCACCCTCGCGATCCGGGTCGGTCGCGAGAAACAGGCCATCGGAGCCCTTCACGGCATCGGCAATATCCTTCATGCGCTTCTGCGACGCACTGTCGACCTCCCAGGACATTTCAAAGTCCTGGTCGGGAAGCACCGAGCCATCTTTCGCGGGAAGATCGCGGACGTGACCAAAAGATGCGAGAACCTTATAGCCCGAGCCAAGATACTTATTGATCGTCTTGGCTTTGGCTGGAGATTCTACGACGACAACATTCATTTTTGTTTCTCTGTATAGAGCAGGGCCCGAAAGTGATGGTGATCCAGGCGACGTTTGACTTCCCGACATGGAGGGCGTTTGTGCCGCGGTCAAGGCCCTAAGTGAAAATAGCGCTTTCTGTGGCGCAATCATGGGATGCGGATGGCTTGTCTGCAATCAACTCGATCAAGCGCCAGCTTCACAGTGAGGCTTCTTTCGAATCGAGACTGTCAGCGGTGGTCCACCCCCAGCTCGATTATCCATCGCAGGGCGATCTTGGTCATGGTTTGGGCTGGCCGGCAGCCGCTGTTGTCGCCGAGGCATACTTGCCTCAGAGCTGCAAAAGACGCAGCACCTCATCTACCTTTTGGCGCGCCGGTCTGTGCCGGGTTTGGGTGACCGGCTCGTCCAACGGAATCTTGCACCAGGATTAGGTATCGCAAGGTCGAAGGAGGTATTCCCAGCTTCTGCAGGTTCCGGCAATGTTAGCACTGGCCAGCGCGCCACTCCCACATTCAGACGTCCAGATTTCGCATGGCGATTATCGTCATCTTAGGCTACGATCTTTGGACTGGCGTTGAACGTTGCTCGTGATGTCGCCCAGTCAATTTTTAGATGAGGTTATCGAGCTAACGATCCAATGTTACCTTAGGGGGCTACAAATGGCAGGCTACGAAATTGGTTATTCGCGCATATCGCCGATTAGCCATTCTGCAGACCTGGAGGCCCAAGCAAAAGATCTGGCCGGCGCCGGTTGCCAAAGGATCTTCAGGGAAGAAGTTGTATCCTCAGATCCAAGTCGCCCGCAAATGAACAATGCCTTGGATGCCATTGGTTCGGGCGACACATTGGTCGTGACGAAACTCGACCGGCTTGCAAGGTCGATGGCCGATCTTATGGATATCCTGGCAAGACTAAAGGTTAAAGGTGCACAGCTTCGCGTTTTAGCGCTCAACCTGGATACGGGAACACCGCAAGGCGAACTAATGGTCGATATGATGCGATCCATCGCCCAATTCGAACGGGATCTCGTGATCGAACGGCAGCGGGAAGGTATCGCCAAAGCCAAAGTCGAGGGTCGGTTTGTCGGCAGAGCGCCAACTGCGAGGCGAAAGACCGACGAGGTCATGCGGTTAAGTGAGCAAGGCCATAAGGCCCGCGCTATAGCAAACCAGCTCAAAATAAGCGAAACCAGCGTCTTTCGTATTCTCCGCTCTATGTCTTCAACGGCCAAACCTGCGACTGCGGATAGAACGCCAAATATGCAATGAAGCGCAACGAGACTCCGCGGGCGTTTCGGCCAGCTTAATCCGTAGACACGGCTGACGCGAACCCGAAAAGCTCATATCATAATACTTTGCCGTTAAAATCATTTGACGTTGCCGGGGCATGCTGTGCCAGCATTTTGAAAGGATCGGCTGAACGAGCGGTCCTTTGCGTCTCGCCTCTCAATCCTGTGCCATTCGCTTTCAGGGCGGGCTCCGATACGGATCTATCCCTTTTTGCCTATCCTGCTTTCAGTTCCGGCAATTAGCCGCTCGATATTGGCCTTGTGCTTCACCCAGGAAATCACCGTCATCAATGCCATGACGGCAGCGATTTTCGGTTCCTGGATGAACCACAGCACAGCCGGGATAACGAGCGTCGCGACGAGTGCCGAGAGCGATGAATATTTGCTGATCTTGGCGACTGAAAGCCAGACGGCTGCGAAGACGAGTACCATCCAGGGCGCAACACCGAGAAGGGTGCCGATATAGGTTGCGACACCCTTGCCGCCTTTGAAGCCGAGCCAGACCGGAAAGAGGTGACCGATGAACGCGGCAAAGCCCGCGAGCAGGCCGGCTTCCGATCCGAACGCATACCAGCCGATCAGCGCTGCGACTGTGGCCTTCAGCGCATCGAGCAACAGCGTCGCGGCGGCAAGCTTTTTATTACCCGTCCTGAGAACGTTGGTGGCGCCGATATTTCCGGAACCGATCGAGCGGATATCGCCGAGACCGGCAGAACGTGTGAGCAACAGGCCGAAAGGGATCGAGCCGAGAAGGTAGCCCAGGATCAGCGCCCCGGCTGCGATCGGCAGGGTGATCTGCCAGTTGAGTAGTTCGCTCATTCGTAGCCTCGGGTCCTTTGCCCCTCATCCGCCTGCTGTCCCCTCCCGACATGCGGGGAGAGGGGCATTCTACTATCGCGTCACCCGAGATTATGCACGCATTTCCCAGCTACATAAGTAGCAACGGCGCGGCCCGAGAAACGCGCTTCGTCGAACGGCGTGTTCTTGGAGCGAGAGACGATCGCGTCCTTCGAGACGATCCACGGATCGTCGAGATCGATCAGGGTGATGTCTGCCTTGGCGCCCGGCTTCAGCGTGCCGGCATCGAGGCCGAAGATCTGCGCCGGCCTCGTCGACATCGCATCGATCAGGCGCATCAGCGGAACGCGGCCGTCGTGGTGCAGGCGCAGCGCCGCCGACAGCATGGTCTCCAGCCCGATGGCGCCATCTGCCGCATCGGCAAACGGCAGTCGCTTGGTATCAACATCCTGCGGGTCATGTGACGAGACGATGATGTCGATGTCCCCCTTCGCCAGCGCATCGGCCATCGAAATCCGGTCGTCTTCGGATCTCAGCGGCGGCGAGAGCTTGAAGAAGGTGCGGTACTCGCCGATGTCGTTCTCGTTCAGCGACAGATGGTTGATCGAGATGCCGCTGGTCACGTTGGCGCCGCGCGAGCGCGCGACCTTCATCGCCTCGACCGATTCCGGCACCGAGATCTTGGCCGCGTGATACTTGCCCTTGGTGAGAGCGGCGATCCGCAGGTCGCGTTCGAGCGGGATCAACTCGGCTTCCTTCGGCACGCCCGACAGGCCGAGCCAGGAGGCGAACAGGCCTTCGTTCATCACCCCGTTGCCGAGATATTTTTCGCGCAGTTCGAGCGAGATGACCGCATCGAATTCGCGCGCATAGGTCATCGCCCGGCGCAGCAGCAGCGTGTCGTTGAGGCCGTGGCGGCCGTTGGTAAAGGCAACCGCACCGGCTTCCTGCAACAGGCCGAACTCGGTCATCTCCTTGCCTTCCAGACCCTTAGTCAGGGCCGCGGCCGCGTGGACGTTCACGATCGCCTTGTCGCGCGCCGTCTTGTGGACGAATTCGACGAGCGCGATGTCGTCGATGACCGGATCGGTGTCCGGCATCATGATGAAGGAGGTGACGCCGCCGGCAGCTGCGGCGCGGCTGGCGGACTCGATCGTCTCGGTGTGCTCGGCGCCGGGTTCGCCGACATGGACGCGGGCGTCGACGAGGCCAGGCGTGGCGATGAGGCCCCGGCAGTCTCGTACGGCGGAACCCTCGGGCGCGCCCTGGTTCTGCGCGTCCTTGCCTGCGGCGAGGATGCGGCCGTCATCGCCAATGATGATCGTGCCGGTTTCGTCGAGATTGCGAGACGGATCGAGGATGCGCAGGTTCTTCAGGACGGTAGCGGTCATGCAAACTCTCCCTGGTTGGAGGTAAGCAGCGTCTCCATCACGGCCATGCGCACGGCGACCCCCATTTCCACCTGCTGCTCGATGACGCTCTGCGGACCATCGGCGACTTCCGAGGAAATCTCGACGCCGCGGTTCATCGGGCCGGGATGCATGACGAGCGCATCGTCCTTGGCTGCCTTCAGCTTTTCGGCGTCGAGGCCGTAGAAGCGGAAATATTCGCGCACCGACGGCACGAAGGCGCCGGCCATGCGCTCGCGCTGCAGGCGCAGCATCATGACGACATCCGCATCCTTCAGGCCTTCTTCCATCGAATGAAACACCTCGACGCTCATGTCGCGGATGCCCGAGGGGAGAAGCGTGGAGGGAGCGACGACGCGAACCCGTGCGCCCATCGCATTGAGAAGAATGATGTTGGAACGCGCGACGCGCGAATGCAGCACATCGCCGCAGATCGCCACCGTGATGCCCGTCAGCGTTCCCTTGGCGCGGCGGATGGTGAGTGCGTCGAGCAGCGCCTGGGTCGGATGCTCGTGCTGGCCGTCACCGGCATTGACCACCGAGCAGGCGACCTTCTGGGCGAGCAGGGCGGCCGCACCGGCAGACGAATGGCGCAGCACCAGCACATCCGGCCGCATCGCGTTCAGCGTCATCGCCGTGTCGATCAAGGTCTCGCCCTTCTTCACCGACGAATTGCCGACCGACATGTTCATCACGTCGGCGCCAAGCCGTTTTCCGGCGAGTTCGAAGGAGGATTGCGTTCTGGTCGACGCCTCGAAGAAGAGGTTGATCTGTGTCAGGCCGCGCAGGGTGGACGTCTTTTTCTCCCGCTGCCGGGATATCTTCACGGCCTCGTCGGCCTTGTCGAGAAGATAGGTGATGTCCTGGTGGTTGAGACCCTTGATGCCGAGGAGGTGGCGGTGGGGAAAGAAGACCATAAGGCGTGTCTCCGCTTGCGTTCGGCGGTCTATACGTTTTGGGGGGGCAGGCTGCAAGCCGTGGCAGATTTTATCTACGGCTTGTTGATCCAGTCCGGCTCCGTTGGCATCTCGACTTTTGGATATCACAGCACAAGGCCGTCATCCTCGTCCCCGGTTAAAGACTGAAGCTGTGTATGTTTCAGCCTTTGTTCCCTGCGCCTAGGGAGTACCCCCACCGAAAACACCGCGGGCAAGCACGATGCTAGCCGGATGTTTTGGGATACGTCGTTCGTTGGCCATGATCGAAAATCGGTGTGCTAAGGAGTATATAGAAACGGTGTATTTCTATAGGAGCGTGCTGTGTCTTCTACTGTCTCTGCGAACGTTGATGGGAAGATGGCCACCAAATTAAAAATGGTGGCCTCGATAGAGAACAGGTCCGTGTCGAATGCCGTTTCCAGCGCTATTACAGTTTTTGTTGGGCTTCCAAAGGGTGTCCGCGATTTCTTGCTTGAGCTGAACGCACAGGATGATCAAGACACCATCGTAAGGCTTGGCCGCGAAATGATGGCGGCGGCAGCGCGGGTCCGCCTTGAGAAGGCAACGATCGACCTTTCTTCGGAGCATCGATTCGGAGGGTCATCAGGCCCGTCAAACGAGATCGACATCTTAGAAGAAGCGACGGCACTAACACGTGCCTCTGCGACCGCGAAGTAAGATGGATCGTCCTGTCCGAGTGCTGCTCGACGTGAATATCTTCGTCGGCAACATAATCGCGTACGACCGTGGTCATCGAGGAACTGCGACGCAGACCTTGCTGTCTATGGTGAGCAGCCAGAAGTGGGGTCTAGCTGATAAAGCACAACTAGTTATTTCGTTCGAGATGATCGAAACGCTTGAGGCGGTACTGCGCCGACGGCAATTTGCCGAGAACCGCATCAAGGCATATACCGGATCGATCATCGACATGATGAAATATGGGCCAGAGGCGCTCGATCCGTACCTCATCTTGGGCGGGGAAGAACGTCTAGCCACGTCTGACGCAGAGGACGCAGGTGTGCTGGCTACGGCCATTGGAGCTGGAGCGGATATACTGGTTACGGATAATCTGAAAGATTTCGCGACCAAGGACGCCTCGATCCTCGATACCCAAGTCGTGACATCCGCTTTTTCGGGGCAGCGAACTCTCCAGGCTCTCAGATATGAGATCGGTCGTACGGATCTCATCTTTGCGCATCCGTTCGATGTAAAGCTGTGGATGCGTTTGGGACACGACTTTATGCCGGCCAATCTCTGGAACGCCATTCAGAGATCTGGAAACCAGCTTCGCCGCTGAGGGCGCAACGCTTCCTTACATTCGCAACCTTGTTGGCATTTACTTCCTGATTTCCAATTTTTATCTCGTTGGATTATCCTCGATAGAAGTAGGCTTATGCCCCTAGAAAGCGGTCGTCCACGGCGTGGAGCCGCTTTGCTTGTGGAGATGGCTCGAACAAAGGAAGTTGCTACCGTCAATGGACGGCTGTCACGCGTAGATCGTTCCCCAAACGCCACAAGAGCCTTCGTCCGACGTGAGTATCCGCGCCATATTGCACCCCAGACAAACCGGAAGCACTTGGCAGAGCAAAATGCGTTGAAGATCTTTCCGACAGTTTTGACGGGTTCGCTCCCATCCAGCATACGCAAAAGCCGCGACTTCGAGCCCTGATTCTTCACCAAGTTCGCAACAGCTATACATCTGCCTCCCCGAGCCTGCGGCCTTTTGTTGAGAAGAACGATTTGCCGTCGCAGAGCCGTTTCCACTATGAACAAGTTCCGCTAGAACCGGGGCATGAACGACATGTCCCGCGCCGAAGAAAAATTTGCCGAACTGAACCAGCCTGCGCCCTGGTCCGGCATCAATGCCTATCGCTCCGATCCGCTACTGGTCGATCTGACCGCTGGCCTCAATCGGTCGATCCGCGAGGAATATGATCAGCTCGGACGCTATGTGACCTCGCCGGAAGCGCAGGAACTGGCGCGTATGGCGAATGAAAATCCGCCGAAGTTGAAGACCCATGGTCCGCGCGGCGAGCGCATGGATATCACCGAATTCCATCCGGCCTGGCACGCGCTGATGCGCCGCTCGATGCAGAGCGGCCTGCATTCGTCGATCTGGGAGAGCGTGCCGGATGCCAAGGGCAGCGAACACAAGGTGCGTGCAACGCGTTTCTACCTGACGGCGCAGCTCGAATGCGGGCATCTGTGCCCGCTCACCATGACCAGCGCTTCCGTCGCCGCCCTAATGGCCTCGCCGCGGGTTCAGAAGGAATGGGCGCCGAAAATCCTGTCGCGCAAATACGATTCGACCAATCGTCCGGCGATGCAGAAATCGGCTATCACGCTCGGCATGGGCATGACCGAAAAGCAGGGCGGCACGGACGTACGCGCCAACCGCTCGACGGCGGAGCGGGTGGGTGAGGGGATCTACCGTCTCTCTGGCCACAAATGGTTCATGTCCGCTCCGATGAGCGACGGCTTCATCATGCTGGCCAAGACGAGTGATGGCATCGGCTGCTTCCTCGTGCCTCGTCTTCTGGAGGACGGTTCGGCGAACGGCCTGCAGTTCCAGCGCCTGAAGGACAAGGTCGGCAACCGCTCGAATGCCTCGTCCGAAGTCGAGTTCACCGATGCGTTCGGCTATCTGCTCGGCGAATCCGGCGCCGGCATTCGCACCATCCTCGATATGGTGACACTGACGCGGCTCGACTGCGCGCTTGCATCTGCCGGCATCATGCGCGCCTCGCTGGCGGAAGCCGTCCATCATACGCGCGGCCGCAGCGTGTTCGGCAAGAAGCTCGTCGACCAGCCGCTGATGACCCGCGTTCTGGCCGACATGGCGCTGGATGTCGCCGCTGCGACGGCACTGAGCTTCCGCCTAGCCGAGGCCTTCGACCGTGCTGCGAGCAACCCGGCCGACGCGGCCTTTGCCCGCGTCATGACGCCGGTGATCAAATATTGGAATTGCAAGCTCGCCCCATCGCTGATCTACGAGGCAATGGAGTGCCTTGGCGGCAATGGCTATATCGAGGAGCGGCCGATCGCCCGCCACTATCGCGAGGCCCCGGTCAACGCGATCTGGGAAGGCTCCGGCAATGTCATGGCGCTGGATGTCCTGCGTGTCCTGTCGCGCGGCCGCGATCTGTTCGAGATCGTGCTCTCCGGCTTCGAGCGGGACCTCGGCTCATCCGGCCGCAAGACGGTCGAGGTACTCAGGGCGGCCATGGCACTCTGCGAACGGGATGAGGGGGCGGCGCGCCTGCTCGTGGAACAGCTGGCGCTGGCCGCCGGTGCCGCCGAATTGGCAAGGCTTGGTGCCGGCAAGATCGCCGACGCCTATCTGGAAACGCGTCTCGCCGGCGGCTGGCGCTCGACCTACGGCATGCTCGATTCCCGCTTCGACGCCAGCTACATCGTCGATCTGCTTTATCCGCCGGCCACATAGGCGGCGAGCGTCATCACAACGGGTATGCTGAAGAACGACACCGCGACCTGAAGCGTCGCGGCGGCCGCGTAGAATTCCGCGTCGCCGTTCATCTGTTTGGCGAGCAGGTAGCCGTTCATGGCCGTCGGTACAGCGGCGCAGAGCGCCAGCATGACGATGCCTTCGCCCGTGATGCCGAGCGCGAAACCAATGAGGACGCCGACGATCGGGAAGGCGAAGAGCTTCAGAACTACGGCGAGTATTACGAGCGGCCTGGGTTTCAAGGCGTCCATGACCCTTAGCCCGGCACCGACGGTCAGAAGCCCGAGACTGAGCGATGCCTGCGACAGCAGATCAATCGTCTGCAGGACTGGCGCATAAAGCGGAATGCTCGCGAGATTGACCAGGATGCCGAGAGCGGTCGACAGGATCAGCGGATTGGTGACGATCTTGTAGGCGAGCGCCCGGTAACTCCACTCGCGGCCGGAAAACCACAGCAGGACGGCGACGCTGATCAGGTTGAGCGGGATGATGATGGCCGCCATCACCAGTCCGACCATCGTCAGCCCGGGCGTGCCTGATGTCTTGGCGGCGATCGCCAGCGCCACGAACCCGTTCCAGCGTGTCGTGGTCTGGAACAGCGACGTATAGGCCGGCGGCTTGACGCCGATGCGTTTCAACAGCGGCCAGATCACGAGCACGCCGATGGACATGGCGATGACGGCAAGGATGGCAGCGAAGCTGACCGTGACATTCTGTGTGTTGGAGAAATCCGCTTCCACCATCGTCAGGAACAGCAGCGCCGGAAACAGCACGAAATAGCTGCATTGTTCGAGCCCGTCCCAGAAGGACGGGTTGATCACCGGGGCGCGTTTCAGCGCGATACCGAGCAGGACGAGCAGGAAGATCGGGAGGATGCTTTGGAAGACGAGGAGCATAAAGACAGTTTCACATCAGTCCTCCCATCTTCCTTTTGCAGTGGCCTGATTTCAAAAGCAACGCTGTTTTGGAATTTGGCTTATCCTGTGCATGGTTTCCCAATCGACTTGCCGGGCTCCACTCTGCGCTTTATCGCCTCTTCTAAGGTTTGTTAGGAAACGGGCGGACGATGCTGCAGGTCCTCGATATGACGGCGCAACAGAACCAGGCGATGAGGCCGCGCAACCGCGCCGGCACCGAACGCGCCATTTTTCTCGCCGCCCGGGCACTTCTCGCCGAACAGGGTTTCCAGGGCTTCGGCATCAATGCCGTGGCGCGCCGTGCCGGCTGCGACAAGCAGCTGATCTACCGCTATTACGGCGGCCTTGACGGCCTGATCGATGCGATCGGTGAAGAACTCGGCAGTTGGGTGAAAGATAAAATCCCTCAGGATACCGGCGGCATGTTCATCCTCACCTATGGCGACCTGATGGAAAAGCTCTCCATGTATTTTATGGAAGCGCTAAGGGACGATCCGCTGGTTTGCAAGATCGTTGCCTGGGAAGTCTCGCAGGATACGCCGCAGGTCCGCCGTCTGTCGGAATCGCGCATGAAGGCGCTCGGCAAGTGGCTGGAAAAGATGCAGGGCTCGCTGAAGCCGCCGAAGGGCGTCGATACCGCCACCACCAATGCGCTGCTTTTCGCATCGATCCAGCACATGGTGATTTCCGCCGCCGTCAGTGAACAGTTCGCCGGCATTCCGTTGAAGACGGAAAAGGACTGGGAAAAGGTTGCCGCCGCCGTGCGCCGCCTGGTTCGCGCCATCTACGGATGATCTATCGCTCTGAAACGGGGGCAATCTGTTCGTGCGCGATCTTCCTCGGCTATCGGTCGACACTGATCTGATCGATCTGCCGCCTGAACCGCTCGTCGCTATCAACGAGGCGATGAAGCGCCTGGCAGGCGAGGCAGGCGCGTAGATGAATCCAAGGTGCGCCGAGTCCTATCTCGTTGGTGACGTCAATCAAATTATCGCTTACACCAGTGTGCGACGGCCCAAGCAACGCGCTCAGCCAAGCGCCTTTCCGAGCGCCATATGAGGCCTCGGCCCCAGGTATCGGGTGCTGAATTGCCGATAGAGAAAATGTCGCTGAGCCCTCTTGGTCGGTGTCTAATGAGTAGCAACAAGCAGCGAATGTTCCAACATGCCGCTCTTAGATAACAATCTGACTTAGACAAACCAGCGGTTCATTCTTAGCGCAGTGGTGCACAACCGAAACTTATCGCTCAAAATCGAGACCTAGAAAGCGGTGCGTGGCTACTAGCGCACCCTTTCAGCCCTTGTTCATATCATGGATTACCCAACGAAAGAACAAAACCACTGCCGTTGCGATAAGGGCAAGTGAAATCAAACCGGAAAAATCGATCATCGCTTCTCTCAAGTTTTACAACTACGTCATGTAGCTGGGTTTGGAGATAGCGCCTGAATATTAAAATCTCAGTAATGGGATTAGCGCACCTGTCCGATGTTACTGCTTGTGCTCCCTACTGCGTCTCGGTGACGCTCTAAACCAAACCGCACTTTTGCCGTCGGGGTTATCAAAATGCTAATATTCGGCGCCTAAATTTACCAATCATTAACCATGATCGTGAGTAGGTAGACTTAGTTTTTTTCGTGCGTCGTCGCTCAACGGCATTTGACGTTGCGGACCCCGGTTAGGATTGTGTCGTGGCAACTGGTCACCAAATGGGATGGATCGTTTTGCTGATCGCTACCGCAGCAGCGGTGTCCGGATGCGGCACGACTGGATCGATCAAGCAGTCGGGTGAATCTGAGCTCGTCGATCTCGAGAAAGCAATGGTGATGCCGCCGCCTGGTGGTCCCGCAATTGTAGGTGTCGTGCAGAAAAGTTACAGGAACGGTCTCGAGCAAACGCTTTCGCTTGCAACTTCGTCAAGCGTCCCAGGCCAGAACTATATGAAGGTCGCCATTATTGGCGGACGTGGAGAGGGAAGTTCGAAGCTATCCTACAGGCCGCTTCGAGCAGGCGCGCTGCAGCAAGAGATTGTCAGGGCTGCACCTGGTGTCCGTCTGTCTCGTTCACCAATTTTTCTGCAAAATTCTTACGGTCCTTTCGGGTATGCATTTGGCCACGGTCGCAGCGGCGATGCTTGTCTTTATGGTTGGCAGCAAATCCGGTCTGGGAGTCAAAATCGCGGCACACCGACTGATCTCGGTATGATTCAGGTTAGGCTTAGGCTTTGCGACCGCCGTGCGACCGACGAGGAACTGCTGAGTGTGCTTTACGGCTACACTATCACTGGGAGTTTTGACGGCCAGCTGTGGAACCCGTTCGGTCGTCCTACGGCGATCGATTCGCGAATCGGGAAGTCGGGTCAGCCCATCTATCCATCGAGCGCCAGAGACGAAAAGGATTTCACCTTTAGCTATTCTGCGGGTCAAGCGTTGAACCCCGTACCTCGGTCTGGGCGCGCATCTGTCCCTCAGGAGGTTCGTGTGTCCGCGCCGACTGCACTAGACGTTCCAGCAGTTTCCAATCGTCCGCTAGTCCCTTTGCCTGGCAGCGCCGCGTCAGCGAGTGTCGCCTCGGACGTAAGCGAAACGCGCCAAAATGGATCGAGCACGGAAGCTTTATCCGGGACTGTTCCTTCACCAGACTGTCTAGGTGCACTGGCACCGGCGGCAAGCTGCAAGTAATGATGACAAGAGGCTGTTACCTCGCGGACCGCGTTCACCTAAGGAAAATAGATGCGTAAAGCTCTGGCTGTCATCATATGGGCTGCGATAGCGGTGTGCGTCATCGCCCTGATCACGCTCCCGGTAAGCCTGCAGACGCAATTAATCGCAAGTATCAGCGTTGTCACCTTCATGGCCATACTCAAGGTTCTCGGCGCGGACGGTCGCTGGCGACTTGTTGCGTTGGCCTTTGGAACGGCGATCGTTCTGCGTTACGTGTATTGGCGAACTACGGAGACCCTTCCACCAGTCAATCAATTGGAAAACTTCATTCCGGGGCTGCTTCTTTACCTCGCAGAGGTCTACAGCGTCATGATGTTGACGCTGAGCTTTTTCATTGTCGCTACGCCGCTTCCGTCCCGACCCTCCAGGGCGAAGTCGCTAACGCATTTTCCGTCTGTCGACGTTTTCGTCCCTTCGTATAATGAAGATCCGGTACTGCTTGCGAACACTCTCGCTGCCGCCAAGGCGATGGATTACCCGGCCGAGAAGCTGCAAGTCTGGCTGTTGGACGACGGCGGCACGCTACAGAAGCGAAATGCTCCTGATATGCTAGAGGCTGAGACTGCGAATGGCCGTAATCGAGAGCTCTCGCAGCTGTGTGAGCAGCTTGGCGTGCGGTATCTCACCCGCGAGCGGAACGAGCATGCAAAAGCTGGAAACCTCAACAACGGCCTTGCCCATTCTGATGGCGAACTCATTGCCGTCTTTGATGCCGATCATGCGCCAGCGCGTGACTTTCTGCTTGAGACGGTTGGTTACTTTGATGACGACCCAAAACTGTTTCTCGTCCAGACTCCGCACTTCTTCTTAAATCCTGACCCTCTGGAACGTAATTTACGTACCTTTGATACCATGCCGAGCGAGAACGAAATGTTCTACGGCATTATCCAGCGAGGTCTCGACAAGTGGAATGCGTCCTTCTTCTGTGGTTCCGCGGCGGTCTTGAGCCGCCGCGCTCTTCAGGTCACCGACGGCTTCAGTGGCGTAAGCATTACCGAAGACTGCGAGACTGCCCTTGCCCTGCACGGCGCCGGATGGAACAGTGTTTATGTCGACAAACCATTGATCGCTGGGCTTCAGCCTGCAACGTTTGCCAGCTTTATCGGTCAACGAAGCCGTTGGGCGCAAGGGATGATGCAGATCCTGCGTTTTCGAATGCCGCTGTTTAAGGGCGGCCTCACTATCCCGCAGCGACTCTGCTACATGTCATCGACCTTGTTCTGGTTGTTCCCTTTTCCACGCACCATCTTCCTCTTCGCGCCTCTGTTTTACCTTTTCTTCGATTTGGAAATATTCAACGCGTCAGGTGGCGAGTTTTTGGCCTACACTCTCGCTTACATGCTCGTGAACCTCATGATGCAAAACTATCTTTACGGCTCTTTTCGGTGGCCTTGGATTTCCGAGCTTTATGAGTTTGTCCAGACCGTGCATCTACTGCCAGCTGTCGTATCAGTCATCCTCAATCCTCGTAAGCCGACCTTCAAAGTAACTGCGAAGGACGAGTCCGTTGCAGTCAGCCGCTTGTCTGAAATCAGTCGCCCCTTCTTCGTTATATTCGCCGTGCAGATCTTAGCCCTGCTGGTGACGATCTATCGTGTCTACGCTGAACCATACAAAGCTGACGTGACACTTGTTGTCGGCGGTTGGAACGTCATTAACCTCATCCTTGCGGGTTGCGCACTCGGGGTGGTCTCGGAACGAGGCGAGAAGGCGGCCGCCCGGCGTGTGAAGGCTCAACGGCGCTGCGAGTTTGGGGCGGGCGGTCAATGGTACTCAGCGTCAATCGAGGACGTGTCCGTAGGCGGAGCTCGGTTGCAAATCTTCGGGCGCGACGCCGCGACGCTAGAGCCAGGCACGACCGCTGAGATTCGTTTCAAACCACATAGTGGCGGCGAGAGTGCAGTTTTGCCTCTGATTGTGCGCGCCGTAGAGCGCACCGGTGAGGTGTCGCTCCTTGGGTGTCAGTACCAGCCAAGAGATGCGCTTGATCATCGTTGGATCGCCGACCTTATTTTTGCGAACTCCTCCCAATGGGAGAATTTTCAGAAAAGCCGCCGTCGTAATCCAGGTCTTATCCGAGGTACGATTTGGTTTCTGGGCATGGCGCTATACCAAACTAGTCGAGGACTTGTATATTTTTCACGTGGACTTGGCAGGAGCGCACGATGAAAAAGCAGGCCCTTCGCGATGTTCTCTTACTGCCTGTCATCATAGCATTACTCGGTACGACGGCAGGGCCCGCCAAATCGCAGCCAGCCCCCTTCGACATGACGCCAGAGAGGCCCGCGGAGCCGCCTGCAGCTCCAAGTTTTCGCTGGCCGCAGGCTGGGCACCCCACTGCCTCGCCCCCCTTCAGTGTCCCGACCGCCCCAACACCTCCAGCCACGGAGCCGCGCGCGAAACCGAACAATCCCTCGGCGCAGACGCGACCAGAGATCGGCACGCGCCGTTATATTATTCCTAGCAAGAGCCTTGTAATGGAAGGCGAGGAGGACCGTCGCGTCTGGTCAATTTATCTCTCTGAACAGCAGGCAAAAGCTAAAGCAAAGTTTCACCTGGGCTTTCAAAATGCAGTCGTCATCGCTCCGGAAATCTCCCAAATTTCTGTGCTGATCAATGGCCAGTTGGTCGGAGATGCGTCGGTTGCTTTCCCGGACGCTCCAGGATCGCGTGTCTTTGACATACCGTCGACCTTACTCCAACCAGGCTCGAACCGAATTGAAATTCGGTCTGTTCAGCGTCATCGGACGGATTGCAGCATCGACTCCACCTATGAACTGTGGACCGACATTGATCCGGCCGAGACTTTTTTGAGCTTCGACAGCCTGCCAGATGCCCGGCCTTCGTTAGCTGATGCGATCCGGGCGATTGGTCCAGATGAAAACGGCAATACAGACTTCGAGGTTCTGATGCCAGCAGTTGGCCAGGCCGCGGCCGGCGAAACACTGGTTCGGTTGTCGCAAGGGCTCTCTCTTTTGTCCGGTATGCCAAATCAAAATTTCAAGATAGAGCGATCGCAGCTGGGCGCTCCGGCACCGGGCCGCATCGGTATCGTCATCGGCACTGCATCAGAGCTTCAGCCCATCTTTGGTGACCTTCCTGCCGGATCACAAACTGCCCCCGTCGCGACACTCGCGACCGATCCTCGCACGGAGGGTCAAGTGCTGTTGATTACTGGGCCGGACTGGAGGGGAGTTGCGGCAGCCGTCGATTCTATCGTGTCCCCGCTCGCGCCTCCCCGTGACATTCGTCGCGACGCAATTTCCACACAGCGCTGGAGCGCACCGGACGCCCCGCTCTTATTCGGCGGTGAGCGCTTAAGTCTGTCTGAGCTTGGGGTCGATAATGTCGAATTTGCGGGACGACGGATCAGGGCAAATTTCAATATCGGCGTTCCTGCTGATTTCTATGCCAATGCATACGGAGAGGCGACACTGCTCCTGGACGCGGCTTTTGCCGAATCCGTTTTGCCAGGGAGCCACTTTGATGTTTACGTAAACGGCAATATAGCCTCGACCATGCCGATCACGTCGCAGAAAGGCGGCATACTTCGTCACATGCCAATCAGAGTAACACTTCGGCATTTCAAGCCGGGTGTTAACAACATCGCCCTAGAAGCTGTCGTGTTGACTGAAAGCGACAAAGTCTGTCAACCTGGCGCTACGTCATTAAAAGAGCCAAGGATCGCGGTGTTTGGAACTTCCGAGTGGGCGATGCCAACCTTCGCTCGAATCGGTCAAATCCCAAATCTGGCGGGCCTCGCTGGAACAGGGTTTCCCTATGGCAGAGGAACCGAGCCCTTGCTCCTGGCGTCAGCACGACTTGACGCAGATACACTTGCTGCGACGTCAACTTTTATGGCCAGGCTAGCGCTTTCTGCTGGGCGGCTCATTCCGATCGAGATACTTGCAAGCCAGAGCACGATCGGTGAGCGCAACGTGCTGTTCTTCGGCGCGCTCTCGGACATGCCGGACAAGTTTTTCGCGCAGCTGAAAATCGATCCAAACAGCGTCGCGGCTTGGCGATCGGTTGGCGACCTGACTGTAAACGGCGTCAATTCCCCGGTGAGCTTTGATGAATGGCGTTCACGGGTGCGGGGTGGTGCTTGGAGTGGTCAAATCAGTGCATTGCAAGAATGGTTGCGCCGCAACTTTGATATCACTCTTTCATCCCTTCAGTTTGCTCCAGGCAAAGAGCCTGCCTTTGCGCCAACCCTTAACCAGAGTCTCGTGATTGCGCAGGGCAGCAGTCCGCAAGGGGCTGCGATTTGGACCGCAGTGACCGCGCCGACCGTTGAAGAACTTAGCAAAGGGGTTAAGGCGATCACTATGCGAGAGCAATGGAGCAAGGTTTCGGGGCGGATCGCAGCTTACGAGGTAAAATCGGGAGAACTGACTTCAGTCAGCGCCAATGATGTGAAGTTCGTCAGAACGATGTCAGAGTCTTCGCTGAACAACTATCGCTTAGTAATCGCGAACTGGTTGTCGACGAACGTTCTTACGTACGCTGTGCTGCTCGTCGTGCTAGCCACAGTACTCGGGCTTGCCACCGCGGCGATGCTCGGAAGTCTCGGGCGGCGAGATCGATGAGAGGGTTTGCGCTGGTTCTTGTGGGCCTGCTTGCCACGTTCACTGGTGGTGCCACAGCGCAAACGCAACAAGAGCTTGTTAACCCTAGCCATTGGCAAGAATATAAAAGTCGCTTCTTAGACCGGAGCGGCCGGATTGTCGATAATGGAAATAGCGGCATCAGTCATAGCGAAGGGCAGGGGTATGGATTGTTGCTCGCCTATTTGTCAGGCAGCAGTGCCGACTTCGAGCAAATCTGGTCTTTCACCAAAACGGAGCTTCTACTGCGGGACGATGGCCTTGCAGTCTGGAAGTGGGATCCGAAATCTGAACCACACGTGGTCGATACAAATAACGCCACGGACGGCGACATTCTGATCGCCTACGCGCTGGCCCTGGCAGGATCTGCTTGGAATAGGGAGGAGTACTTGGCGTCGGCATCAAAAATCGCGAAGGCGATTCTGACGAAGACCGTGGTTGTTGCTGCAGGCAGAACCATTCTCCTGCCAGGAGTTCAGGGGTTCGGTGCAGCTGATCGACAGGATGGACCCGTCATCAATCCGTCCTACTGGGTATTCGAGGCTCTTCCCGTGATGAAGGTGCTTGCCCCCTCGGACAAATGGGACCGTTTGAAAGACGACGGACTGCGATTGATTGAAGCTCTCCAGCTTGGCCCGAAAAAATTGCCGCCAGAGTGGGCTAGTCTCAAGTCGCGGCCGAAGCAAGCGGAACGTTTTGCCCCTCAGTTTTCCTACAACGCTATACGAATACCGCTTTATATGATGCGCGCAGGTATCAATGATCCTGCCAATCTACAGAGGTTTTTGGACAACATGGGCGGGGCTGAGGGAATTGCGTACACCATTGATTTGCCAAGCGGACAAACTCTTGAGCCATTGTCCGATCGCGGTTATCAAATCATTAACCATATTATGGCTTGTGTATTGTATGGGGCTCGGTTGCCGCAGGCCGACCTTCAGTTTGCGCCTGAGCTATATTACCCATCAACACTCCAGTTGCTCGGGCTTGCTCTAGTTAAGGAGAGACACCCGGAGTGTCTGTGAAGCTGTCATTTATCCTACTAGCAGCTACCGCAGCGGGCGCGAGCCTGCTTGCGACGATGAATGACCGCGTCACCGCTACACCATCCTCCGAGGTAACCAGCAGCAGTGCGAGTGGCCGCCAGAGCCGACTTACATCCGAATCCGCGACGACCGGTCCGAAACTACTCGCAACACAAATCAAGGCGGTGCAGTTCGCACAGAACGCACCGTCCGGAGCGTCTCAAGCATCAATGGAGTCTGGCTTACCCGCGATCACCCCGTCGCAACCGGCTCCGCCATACACAACTCAGGCACAGGCCACGCCTGGTCCCAGTTCGGGTAGCACTGGAACTTCCGATCCGAAGGCAGATCAGGTCGAGCCGGATTTAGCTGCGCTCCGCTATTTCGCGCAGCAGGGGGATACCGCGCGGCTGCAGGCCGAAATCGCGCGGCTTCGTGCCCTGTATCCAACGTGGGTGCCTCCGGATAATCCGTTAGCCGTTCCAGTCAATCATGACCGTCAATTGGAAGACATGTGGAGGCTCTATTCGGAAGGGCAATATGCCGAGGTACGCAAGTTAGTCGCGGCGCGTCAGGCTTCCGACCCGTCATGGCAGCCACCACAAGACCTTCTTGAACGGCTTGACGTTGCTGAGACAAGAGCGCGTCTCATAAACGCGTCGGATTCAAGCCAATTCGGGACTGTCGTAACGCTCGCGGCATCAACACCAAGTCTGTTGAACTGCGGAGATCCGGATGTTCTTTGGCGGTTGGCGGAAGCGTTCGAGCGAACGGACCGGACACAACGTAGCCTTGATGTGTACCGATACGTCCTGCAAAATTGCACGGACCCGAAACAACGGTTGGCGACCGTCCAGAAGGCTGCGGGCCTACTGCCTTACAAAACTTTCGCCACACTCTTATCATTCGAGAAGAATGACGAGTTTGCTAGCGTCCGGAACGATCTGGTTCGCCGTCAAGTCGCTGACGCCAATAAAACTCCAGGAAGCATTGTCGGACCTGACGTTCTCGATCGTCTAAGGGAGCTGGCTTCAGAGGGGAGGGATGCTTCCGACATGCTCCTCCTCGGTTGGTACGGAATTCGCCATAACAACATGGCCGACGCCGAAAACTGGTTTAGGATGGCGCGCGCACAAGGCGATAGCAGTTCCGCATCCCAAGGCTTATCGCTTGCTTTGGTAAGCCGCGGCGCTGCGGCAGAAGCCGAGCAGGTTATGCTTATCTGGAAGGATGACTCGGAAGAGGCGGGTGCGGTATATCTAGCGGCGACCGCCAGCCTCCTGTCTCAAAATCCGCCGTCAAAATTACCAGACGATGTCCTGCAGCGGATCGCAGCAGCGGCATTCGAGAAAAGGTATGTTCCGACAGCACAACTCCTTGGTTGGTATGCAAGGGCTTTCGGCCAACCGCAGACAGCTGCACGATGGTTCGAAACGGCTCTCGATTGGAAACCTGACGATGAGCCGTCAGCCTATGGCCTAGCGATCACTCGTCAGCAACTAAACGACCGTAGTGGCGTGGCAACGATCCAGCAAAGCTGGGCTGGGCGATCTGACCGTATCGCAAACCTGGGCTTGCTTGTGCCAAAGACGGTTCGTCCTTCCGCCATCGAGCCTACTCCGCAGACAGGAGTGCAATCGCGCTCACAGCCGACCGCCGAGCTTTCACGACCACGCTCTGCGCCTGCGCGACAACGCGATTGTTTGGCGACAGGGAGTTCAGCGAGTATGTCGGCATCCGCGGCCCTCGCGCGGGGATGGTGCTTGATGGAACTCAATCGACCGTTGGAAGCAGCCGAAGCATTTGAAACTGCACTCTTGAAGGGCGATGACAGGTCACGTTCCGATGCCTCTTATGGCCAGAGCCTCGCGTACTTGAGGCTTGGTCTGACGAATAAGGCGGCTGTCGCCGCAGCGAAAGCTCCACAGAGAAAGGGAAGATCAGTCGAATTACAACTGGCAATCCTAGCGGACCGCGCCAACTCTGCGTTCAATGCTGGAAGGTTTCGTGAGGCGATCGTTCATCTTGATCAGCGCGCCAGGTTCCAGCCTGAAGCCTCCGATCTAATGGTATTGAGAGCCTACGCTTTGCAGAACCTTGGTGATAACGTCCAAGCACTCAGGCTCTTCGAAGCGGTCGCGGAAACCGGAAATCGTGACGCGATCCGAGCGGCGGCGGATTTAAGGACATCATTACAATAGTCTCTGCGATGATCCAGTTAATGCGGCTATTGCAGAAACGGCGCTGCGTGCTTGGGCAACTCCGCGCTGGCAGGGCCCGGCCGACTCTGTCGTTACTGATGTCGGCGACTTGGCTCAGTCCATCTAGCAAGCCGAGTGCTTGAAGGACGCCTGTATAGAGGCCAATGCCGACATTGGCGTCGCCAGCCTCGATCTTTGAAGCGTTGGGCGTGAAGTGAAGGCGCGCTCGCCTACTACGACATCGGCAGGCGGCGATGTCGGCGTGCGTCGTGGATGTCCGCACCCAGTTTGCGCAGCGCGCGCCGCACAGCGGCCGGAGGGTCATGAGGTGTTGGCTATTGCTCGCTTTGCACGACAGATTTGCCGAATATGTAGCACGAAGATTACAATTTCAGAGGGGTTGCCTAGTTGGACGCTGATAGTTTCGGTGCCAGTGGCACGGGTTGGAGCGGGAGCAGGTCACATACAGGAATCTGCGCGCTTAGCCCTCTCGGTCGGCAGCTAGTGACGTAATCAGAAGCCGCGGATGTTCAAATACGGCGATCTTGCAATAGACAAATCGAGAAAGCAGTGGCTTAGACAAGTCAGAGTAATGGGTCGGCGGTTCCAATAAGACCACGTATTGACTATGCCTGCAAACGTACCCGGACGCGTACGCAAATGCTCATCCCTCAGGTCGCGCATTTTGCTGGCGGGAAACGCTCTGGATATGGGAACCGCCGCGCCGTACTTGAAAGAGCTCGCCAGGTTAGGTCACCTCCGACGCCCTAAGCCTGTTCTTTGTCACCAGCGAAAAGGGGCAGCGCCGTTCAGACGCTGAGATGCGGGGGGAAAGGAAGAGGGAGCGGCACGGGACCGGGGAGTAGAGGTTTTCGCTTCCATCCTTCGTGTCAAAACCGACTTACGCATGCTTGGACAGAGGCCCGAAGCAGATCGATCTCGACAAGCTCGCCCCAAAAAACATCGATGCGGATAGCTTATCCGAGCTAGCAATTCCATTTAATAATAAAACCGCTTCGGTTGTCCGCAACGGATAATTTGCATGCTGGTCGTCACAAACAGTTTCGGCATCCGCTCGTAGCGTCGGCTGTGCGACTAGGTTCAGCGCAAAGCGTTCGTCCACAGGCGCGATTGATGAAATTAACCATATTCACCGGTTTGCATTGCGCAAAATCAGCGCTCGCCTAATTTCGTTAATATGTTGTTAACCAGCTTCCTTAAGGCCTCATCCCGGATGATAATCCTATCCAGGCAGTATGCGATGCTGGTCGCCTCGACGGCCGCCTTTGCCGTTCTGGCGCTCGACATTGCCTATCCGGCGATGGTTCTGAGCATCATGGCGGCGATGCGCTGGCTTCTGCCGGAGCTTTATCTGGCAACGGCGAGGGAACTGGCTGCATGAAGTGGTTCATCATTCTCTGGGCTGGCCCCGTGGCGCTTCTCGGCAGCTGGTACGGCCTTTCCTATTACGACATGAGCTTCGGCTTCTTCATGCTGACCCGCCAGACCCATGACCTTGTTTTCCAGGTCTATGGCAATGTTCTCGGCATTCCGCCGGAAACCATTCCGCCGCTCGTCGCCCGTGCCATCGCATTCGACAGCCTGATCGTGCTGGCCATTGTCGCTTTCCGCAAGCGCAAGGCGATCGCCGCATGGTGGCGCCGGCGTCAGTCTTCGAAAGGGGAACTGGCCTCAGCGCGCAGCGAAGAGAGCCTGTCCAGCGCTCCCTGAAGAATGAAGCTTGCGGCGGCCGAATCGATCCGCTCGGCCCGCTTGGCGCGCGAGACGTCCATTTCCAGCAGCGCCCGCTCCGCCGCGACGGTTGAAAGCCGCTCATCCCAGAAGACGAAGGGCAGGGCGGTCTTTTCCGACATCGAGCGCACGAAGGCACGCGTCGCCTGGACGCGGGGACCGGCCGAGCCGTCCATATTCGTCGGCAGCCCGATGACGAAGGCAGCCACCTTTTCCCTGGCCGCAAAATCCAGGAGCGTCACCGCATCCTGTGTGAACTTCACCCGTTTGATCACCTGCCGTGGCGACGAGAAACGGCGGCCGAGATCCGACATGGCAAGCCCGATCGTCTTGGTGCCGAGGTCGAGCCCGGCAATCGCCTGGTTCGGCTGGAGCTTTTCGGCCAGTTCCTCGATCGTCAATGTTGCCATATCTCTTGTCCTGCCTTTTGAGCGTTAGGTCTTCTTGCGGACGAATTCGGTGCGCAGCACCAGGCCCTTGATCGTATCATGCCGGCAGTCGATTTCCTCGGGATTGTCCGTGAGGCGGATCGAGCGGATGACGGTGCCCTGTTTCAGTGTCTGACCGGCACCCTTGACCTTCAGGTCCTTGATCAGGGTCACGGCGTCGCCGTCCACGAGCACATTGCCAGATGCGTCCCGCACAGCCGATTTTTCGGCAGCCTTTGCCGCGGCTTCTGAAGCGGGCAGCCATTCGCCCGTTGCTTCGTCGTAAACATAATCGTCGTCACTGGTGGACATGCCAAATCCTTGCGTCATGAAAAATAGCGACGCTGCGGTTATGATGTTTGATGAAACGGCAACGTCGGTGGTCGCTTATCGCACGCGTGTAGGGCTTGCAACCAAAGTGGCCTGTTTCTCTACTTCCGGTCTGTCGTCTTGTCCGTGGCTTTGCGTAGTGCTTGCCTGCAGGCGTTGCCACCGATTCGAACCGCCTTATATTTTGCCCTCATATTCCTCCCGCCCCGTATTCCAAGGAGTTCCCCCATGAAGATCACCTGGCTCGGCCATGCCGCGTTCTGTATCGAGACCGCGAAGGCGAAGATCCTGATCGATCCCTTCCTCTCCTATAACCAGCCCTTTGCCGATGCCGGCCTCGACATCAAGGACGTGACGGACGGCATTACCCACATCCTGCTGACCCACGGTCACGCCGACCATGTCGGTGATACGGTCGCCATCGCCAAGGAAAAGGGCGCTGTCGTTCTCGCCAATGCCGATCTCGGCTCCTGGCTCGGCACCAAGGGCCTAGAAAAGATCGAGATGGGCAATACCGGCGGTACTGTCGGCTTCGAAGGCTTTACCGCGACCTTCACCCAGGCGCTGCATTCCTCCGGCCAAGTGGATGAAATGGGCGTCGCCCATTCGCTCGGCTCTGCCAACGGCCTGATGCTGCATCTCGACGACGAGATGTCGGTGCTGCATATGGGCGATACCGATATCTTCACCGACATGGGGCTGATCAACGAACTGCACCAGCCGGATATCGGCATCGTGCCGGTCGGCGACCGCTTCACCATGGGCGGTGCGGTCGCGGCGCTGGCCTGCCAGCGCTTCTTCGATTTCAAGCACGCCATTCCCTGCCATTATGGCACTTTCCCGATCATCGATCAGACGCCGGAAAAGTTCGTCAAGGGCATGGAAGGCATGAAGACCAATGTCGAGGCTCCGAAGCCCGGCGCGACGCTGAGCTTCTGAGGCTCGACGAAGACTAAAGGGCGGCGCCGGTGAAATGAACGGTGCCCCCTGTTGCGAAGGGCGGGTATGGTCATTATAGCGAAGGGGATTTCTTATTGCCCCGGAGTTTAGCCATGTCCGTCGATCTCGCCACCGTCAAGCGCGTCGCGCGCCTTGCCCGCATTGCGGTCTCGGAAGAAGATGCCAATCGCATGGTCGGTGAGTTGAACGGCATCATCGATTTCGTCGAGCAGCTTTCCGAAGTGGATGTGACCGGCGTCGAGCCGATGACCTCGGTGACGCCGATGGACATGCGCAAGCGCCAGGACGACGTGACCGACGGCGACAAGGCCGAGGATATCGTCGCCAACGCGCCGTCCACCGACCGCAATTTCTTCCTGGTGCCGAAGGTTGTCGAATAAGCCGCTCGTCTGAGAAGCGCTTCCGACCCTCTCCACGCATTCGAACATTTTGAAGAGACCATGACCGAACTCACCAGCCTCACCATTGCCGAAGCCCGCGAGAAGCTCGCGTCGAAGGAAATCACCTCGGTCGAGCTGACCAAGGCCTATGTCGATGCGATCGATGCCTTCAACGGCACGTTCAATGCCTATGTCACCACCACGCCGGAAAAGGCGATGGAGATGGCGAAGGCTTCCGACGAGCGCCGCGCCGCCGGCACGGTCGGCGCGCTGGAAGGCATCCCGCTCGGCATCAAGGACCTGTTCGCCACCGAGGGGGTCCACACCCAGGCCGCCTCGCACATTCTCGACGGCTTCAAGCCGAAATACGAATCGACCGTTACCCAGAACCTCTGGGACGATGGCGCCGTCATGCTCGGCAAGCTCAACATGGACGAATTCGCCATGGGCTCGTCCAACGAGACCTCGTTCTATGGTCCGGTGATCAACCCTTGGAAAGCCGAAGGCTCCAACCAGCAGCTCGTGCCCGGCGGCTCGTCCGGTGGTTCGGCGGCAGCCGTTGCCGCACATCTCTGCGCCGGCGCGACCGCCACCGATACCGGCGGTTCGATCCGCCAGCCGGCAGCCTTCACCGGCACCGTTGGCATCAAGCCGACCTATGGCCGCTGCTCGCGCTGGGGCACGGTCGCGTTTGCTTCCTCGCTCGACCAGGCCGGCCCGATCGCCCGCGACGTGCGTGATGCCGCGATCATGCTGAAGTCCATGGCCTCCGTCGACAAGAAGGACACGACCTCGGTCGACCTTCCGATCCCGGACTACGAGGCGGCTCTCGGCCAGTCGGTCAAGGGCATGAAGATCGGCATTCCGAAGGAATATCGCGTCGACAACATGCCAGAAGATATCGAAGCACTCTGGCAGAAGGGCATCGCCTATCTGAAGGACGCCGGTGCCGAGATCGTCGACATCACCCTGCCGCACACGAAATATGCGCTGCCGGCCTATTACATCGTGGCGCCTGCCGAAGCGTCGTCCAACCTTGCTCGCTATGACGGCGTTCGCTACGGCCTGCGCGTCGACGGCAAGGACATTGCCGACATGTACGAAAAGACCCGCGCCGCCGGCTTCGGCACCGAGGTCAAGCGCCGCATCATGATCGGCACCTACGTCCTGTCGGCCGGTTATTACGATGCCTATTACCTGCAGGCGCAGAAGGTTCGCACGCTGATCAAGCGCGATTTCGAGCTGGCCTTCCATGCCGGTGTCGACGCGATCCTGACGCCGGCCACGCCGTCGTCGGCCTTCGGCATCGCAGACGAGAACCTCGCTGCCGATCCGGTCGCCATGTACCTGAACGACATCTTCACGGTGACGGTCAACATGGCCGGCCTGCCGGGCATCGCGGTACCTGCCGGCCTCGACAAGAAGGGCCTGCCGCTCGGTCTGCAGCTCATCGGCAAGCCGTTCGAGGAGGAGACGCTGTTCCGCACCGCTCATGTCATCGAACAGGCAGCCGGCAAGTTCACGCCGGCCAAGTGGTGGTAAGCGGGCTGGAAATTCGAGAAATGACTGTCGCCGACCACCTAGTGGTCGGCGAAGTCGGTTTTGCGGCCTGGAAATCCAGTGACGCCTTCAAGGGGATGCTGCTCGCCCCCGACGTGATCGAGCGGACGCGCGAGGCCTACGAGAGCTTTGCGCCGCAGACACAGGGCGAGGTCTGGATCGCGGACATCGACGGCGAGGTCGTCGGTTGGGCGGCACGCGATGGCGCGCCGAACTATATTTCAGATGTCTGGATCAGGCCCGATCATCAGGGCAAGGGCAAGGGCAAGGGCAAGGGCATCGGCAGAGCCCTTGTCGAACATGCCTGCGAGCGGATCGAGGCAGAAGGCCATGCGACGGCCACCATCCACAGCCATGCTCGAAACGCCTCTGCGATCCGTCTATACGAGCGCTGCGGTTTTTCCACTGTCTGGCGCGGCATCGAGCCTTCCAAGAGCATGGGCATGGACCTCGAAAAGATTCATCTTGAAAAGCCACTCACTTGAAAATTCAGCGTTTCTAATGTGTTGCGTTTGCGCAACGTTGTTCCGGCGACTGATTCGGCGAGGCTTATCGGCGGTTGCCGGGAACAAGTCTTTCCCCTAAATGCGCCCTCCCGGTCGTCAGCCGGTATGGATATCAGCGGATGGAGTTACAAACCTCCTCCCGTGCAGTGCGGCTTTGCCGGTCTGTATGCGGATGCCATGCCGGAGGTCGGAATATTGCGATGTAGCTCAGCGGTAGAGCACCGGCATTTCAGCCGGAGGTCGCGGGTTCGAGTCCCGTTATTGCAGCCATTGGATAGCTCAGTGGATAGAGCATCAGATTTAGGTTCTGAAGTCGAAGGTTCGAATCCTTCTCCAGCACCCTGCAACGGTGTTCCAATATTTGACGGTTCGGGGACCGGAATGCCGATGAAGGGGAAGGAGCCGAAAGGCTTCCGATCTTTCTGACACCAAGGGCGCAAGCCAGAACGACTGCGAAGATCGCGCCGCATGCCGGTCAGCTAAGGAGCTTCTCCGAGGCCCGCCCGTGTGCTGCAACGTCCTCTCCTGCCGTTCCGCGAGCGCCCCTTGCCACCGGTCCCCGGATCAAAATGCCGGGAAGAATGAAAACTGAACTGAAAGGACATATCGGCCGATGATATAGCCGAAGGAGTGAAGAACATGACTGGACTTTTCGAGATGATTTTGGGACGCAAGCGCGTCCTCGTGAAGGAAAACGAACGCGTAATTGCCCTGAACAAGGGCCAGATCCTGGGCATATTCGGGCCCGGCATGCATTGGATGCCGAACACCCGCAACAGCCTGGAAATCGCGCGTTACGACCTGAGCACCCCCGCGTTCAATTCGCTGTACGAAAAGCCTCTGTTCGATAAGCTCCCGGATGTGGCCGAACGCAATCTCGCCGTTTTCCGAACGGGCCCGAGCGAGGTGGCGGTCATTGAGCGCGATGGCGCGATCCATGCCGTGCTGATGCCGAACCAGAAGCTGATCGTCTGGAAGGATGCCGGTCCGTGGTCTGAGACGCGTATCGACGTATCGGGCGATCTTTCGGTCGCACCGGCGTTGATGCGCCGCCTCGCCCAGGCCCGTCATGCGGCTGCGATCAGCTCCTATGTCGTCAACGAGGGGCAGGTCGGCCTGCTCTTCATCGACGGCGCACAGGCCGGCATATTGTCGGCCGGCGTGCACGGGTTCTGGAATGTCGGCAAGGCGTTCCAGGTCAAGGTGATCGACCTCAAGTGGCAGTCGCTCGATGTGACGGGCCAGGAGCTCCTGACCCGTGACCGCGTGACGATCCGCATCAACATCTCCGCCGAATACCGTGTCACCGACCCGGTCAAGGTGGTGACGGTGGTGAAGGACTTCTCCGACGCGCTGTACCGCGCGCTGCAGTTCGTCTTCCGCCACACGCTCGGCAGCCTGACGCTCGACCAGATCCTCGAGCGCAAGGTGACGATCAATGCGGAAGCGGCCGAAAAGGTGCGCATCGACATGGCGGCGATCGGCATCGAGGTGGCGGGCATCGAGCTCAAGGACGTGATCCTGCCGGGCGAGATGCGCGAGATCCTCAACCAGGTCGTTGCCGCCGAAAAGCAGGCCGAGGCGAACGTAATCCGCCGCCGTGAAGAAACGAACGCCACCCGTTCACTTCTCAACACAGCCAAGGTGATGGCCGAGAACCCGGTCATGTTGCGCCTGAAGGAACTCGAGGCGCTCGAAACCATCGCCGGCAAGGTTGGTCACCTGACCATCCACAACGGCACCGGCGGGTTGATGAACGACATTATCAACCTGCGCGACTGAAGAGAACAGGCGCCGCCCGACAAGACCGGCGGCGCCTTTTTCGTTCGGGAACGAGAAGGAAGAACGGCGATGCCGAAACAGGATCTTGGCCATCTTATCGAAGCCCTCGACAGGCTGGCCGTCGCCGATTTTGCGATGGGGCCGGAATGGCAGGCCGTGCACGACATCTGTCAAGCCCATGAGGGAGAGCAGCCCTTCGATTGGGGCCATGCGCTCTGCCATCGGATCGAAGGCGACGACTGGAATGCGGGCTACTGGTATCGCCGCGCTGGAAAGCCGGTTGCAAATGGCGCCTTCGCAGACGAATGGGCGGCCATGAAGGTGGAAATTTCAACCTAAACGGAAATGTGTGCGTATCGCCGTCTGGTCAAAAGACCAGACTCAATGCTCTACTGTTCCGACAACAGGGGCAAGCATGGCCACAACCCGCAACGCGCGTGAAGACGAAGTGGACGTCCTGGCGGAAATCGGTTTCCGCGCGTGGGAAAAGGCGATGGAGTCGATCGGCGAGATGACCGATATGCGCGACAGCGCATTGTCCGCCTTCCGCAATTTCGCCCGCTCCTCCTGGCTCACCATCACCGTCGTCGAGCAGCATGGCTATCAGGCCGGCTGGGCTGCCCGCGAACATCTCGACGAGCTGATCTCGGATTTCTGGATCGATCCGCATTATCGCAGGCAGGGGCTCGGCAAGGCGCTTCTGGCCGAGGTGGAGTCCGAGATCCTGCGCCAGGGTTTCGAGGCGGCCCGTATCGAAACCCACGCCCAGAACAGCGAGGCGACCGGTTTCTTCGAGAAGCACGGCTACCGCATCAACTGGCTGTCGATCGCCTATTCGCCGAAGATCGACCGCGACGTGCAGTCGGTCGGCCTTACAAAGGCGCTCGTCGAAGCGCCGCCCGCTGCTTATGGCCACGAATTTTAGCTATCCATGCTCCAGTGCCGGAGCAAGGCAACGAGCCCGTCCGGCGCTGCGATGACGGCGAAGAGACAGGCAAGCTGCAGGATGAAGAAGAAGGGCAGGGCCACATTGAATGGCGGCTTGCGTGTCTTGTGGCGAAGCAGCCTCTGTGCTGCGAGCGCTCCTGCGCCTCCACCGGCGAAGGCGAGGAGCAGAAGGGTCGATTCCCGTATGCGCCATTCATTTCTGCGAGCTGCCCGCTTGTCCCACCAGTAGACCAGGAAGACGGCCGCGTTCAGCATGAGATAGGCGAGCAGGAGATGCGGGTAGTATCCGGGTTGCATGCCTGCTTCTACGCGACGGGCGGTTAATCAATGTCACCCGCGAATGCCACGCCTGGTCGGATCGATGTGAAGCTCCTGTCGCCGACGCATCAGGCGGAGACCAGAAGCGCAATTGCCGGCAGCATGATCAGACCTCCGAGAGCGATATTGAGGAACCTGGCGATTTCCTTCCTGGCGAGCAGAAACCGCAATCCCTGTCCACCGCTCGCGTAGAGAAGAAGAGATGCCAGTTCGATGACCACGAGCAGCGCGACGAGCTGTAGGGCCTGGGGCATGAGCGGCCGCTGGGGAAGGAGCAGGGCCGGCAGCATTGCCGTATAGAGGATCCAGGCCTTGGGATTGCTCGCCGCGACGAAGAACCCCAATCTGGCGAGAGCAAAGGGCGAGTCCGCCTGGCCGGATATTTGCTGATCTGTTTCTGGTTGGGCGGAAAACATGACGCAGGCCCCGACATAAAGCAGATAGGCGCTGCCCAGGACCGTCATTGCCTTGTAGGCAAGCGGATTGCCGAGAAAGAGTGTCGAGATGCCCATGAGCACGAAGGTTGCGATCAGCGCCACCGCGCACAACTCGCCGGCCATCATCCAGAGTGTCCGGCCGACACCGATCCGAAGGCCGAGGTTCAGTGCCAGAAGCATGCACAGGCCGGGCAGAAGAGAGACGGAGATCAGTACGGGTATCGCGTTGGTCAGCATCATCTATCCCAGGCAGGTTCAAAAGTCCTGGGGCGGACAAGATACCGCTTTGATCACCCGTTTGTTTTAAGGGTGCCCGGATGCTCTTACAGCTGTAATGGCGGCAGGGCTTGCGCGCGCCGGCAGTTTGGCCGCGGCGATGCTGTACCAAGCCGCCGCAAGCCTTGCGTCACAGCCGCATTTGCTCTACCTCACGGGCTAGCAATCGACACTATTCCAAGAGCATAAGATGACCCTGATCGACGTCCGTACCCCCGATCCGAAACGCTTCATCCCCGGCGCCACCGGCGACTGGGAAGTGATCATCGGCATGGAGGTTCACGCTCAGGTCCTCTCCAATTCAAAGCTCTTCTCCGGCGCCTCGACGGAATTCGGCAAGCCGGCAAACGGCAATGTGTCCCTCGTCGATGCCGCCATGCCAGGGATGCTGCCGGTCATCAACGAGGAATGTGTCCGTCAGGCGGTGCGCACCGGTCTCGGCCTGAAGGCCCAGATCAACAAGCGCTCGATCTTCGACCGCAAGAACTATTTCTATCCCGACCTGCCGCAGGGCTACCAGATCTCGCAGTTCAAGGATCCGATCGTCGGCGAGGGCCAGATCGTCATCTCGCTCGGTCCGGATCGTCAGGGCCAGTTCGAGGATATCGAGATCGGCATCGAGCGCCTGCACCTGGAACAGGACGCCGGCAAGTCGATGCATGACCAGCATCCGACCATGTCCTATGTCGACCTCAACCGCTCCGGCGTCGCGCTAATGGAAATCGTGTCGAAGCCCGACATGCGTTCCTCCGACGAAGCCAAGGCCTACATGACCAAGCTGCGCTCGATCGTGCGTTACCTCGGCACCTGCGACGGCAACATGGACGAAGGTTCGATGCGCGCCGACGTCAACGTCTCCGTGCGCCGTCCGGGCGAGGGTTTCGGCACGCGCTGCGAGATCAAGAACGTCAACTCGATCCGCTTCATCGGCCAGGCGATCGAATACGAGGCACGCCGCCAGATCGCCATCCTCGAGGACGGCGGCTCGATCGACCAGGAGACCCGCCTCTTCGATCCGGGCAAGGGCGAGACCCGCTCGATGCGCTCGAAGGAAGACGCGCATGACTACCGCTATTTCCCCGATCCGGATCTGCTGCCGCTCGAATTCGACGATGCCTTCATCGACATGCTGCGCGCAGACCTCACCGAACTGCCGGACGACAAGAAGGCTCGCTTCGTGTCGGAACTCGGCCTGTCGATCTATGACGCCTCGGTTCTCGTCTCGGAAAAGGCGATCGCCGATTATTTCGAAGCCGTTGCCGAAGGCCGCGACGGCAAGATGGCGGCAAACTGGGTCATCAACGACCTGCTGGGTGCCTTGAACAGAATCGGCAAAGATATTGAAGAGACTCCGGTTTCTCCGGCTCAGCTCGGCGGCATCATCGACCTGATCAAGGCCGAGACCATTTCCGGCAAGATCGCCAAGGACCTGTTCGAGATCGTGCTCACCGAAGGTGGCGACCCGGCCGAAATCGTCGAAGCCCGCGGCATGAAGCAGGTGACCGACACCGGCGCTATCGAGAAGGCCGTGGACGAGATCATCGCCGCAAACCCGGATCAGGTCGAGAAGGTGAAGGCCAAGCCGACGCTTGCCGGCTGGTTCGTCGGGCAGGTGATGAAGTCGACCGGGGGTAAGGCAAACCCGCAGGCCGTTCAGGCGCTGGTCAAGGCCAAGCTCGGAATCGAGGAGTAGACCTTATGGTCTACTTCGTTCGCACCGCCGGCGAGGAGGACGTGGAGAAGATCCGCGACCTTCTCGGCGAAACCTTTCACGATACCTACGATCCGTTCTACGGCACCGATCAGGTGACGCGTATGGTGAGCGGCTGGCATTCCGCCAACGCGATCCGTCAGCGCATCGGCAAGAAGGACGGTGAGTTCCTGGTGGCCGATGATGGTCGCAGGATCGGCGGCATCGCCTACGCTGCCATGTATCCGAAAATGGCAAAGACCGTGATGCTGCATCAGCTTTACGTCCGCCCGTCCTGCCAGAACGAAGGCATTGGCCGCGATCTCTTTGCTGAGGTCGAAACCTGTTTCCCGGATGCCGAAATCATGCGCGTCGAGGTGGCTTTGCCCAACGTCCGCGCCATGTCCTTCTACGAGCGCCTCGGCTTTTCCGAGGTCGATCGCATGGAGGAGTGGGGCGCGCCGAATTCGGGCCTGCCCGCCGTCATTCTGGAAAAGCGATTGCTGCAGCATTGAAACGGACCGCGGGAGGAATAGGCCGATGAGCGAACTGATCATCCGACGGGCGAGGGAGGCGGATCTTCCCGACCTCATCGCCATCTTCGCGGCCGACGACAAGGGCGGCCATGGCGATACGACGGATGAGACGGCCTTTGAGGATTATCTGCGCGCCTTCCACATGATCGATGCCTCGGGCAACGAGCAGCTCTTCGCCGCCGAGCTTGACGGCGCCATCGTCGGCACCTTCCAGATCCTGTTCAACCGCACGCTCACAGGCCGCGGGTCGCTGTCGATGATCATCGAAGCGGTGCAGACCAAGCCGGACATGCGCGGCCGTGGCATTGGCGCCCAGATGATTGCCTATGCGATCGACGAGGCCAAGCGCCGGGACTGCCGGCTGATCCAGCTGACCTCAAATCTGGCCCGCACGGATGCCCATCGCTTCTATGAGCGGCTGGGTTTCACAAAGAGCCATGCGGGCTTCAAGATGAAGCTCAAATAGCAGCGAGCAGTTTTAGAATCGCTGGACATCAACCTGTGTTGGCGTCATAAGCAAGGTGCCCTTAGCGGCTGTCTCATGTGTCAAATCGACGGAATGCCCCATGAAAAATCTTCTTCTGCAGATCTTCACCTGGTGGAACGGCCAAACCATGGGGACGCGCTTCTTCACGTGGCGTCACGGCAAGAAGGTCGGCGAGGATGAATTGGGCAACGTCTATTACGAAGGCCCGATGACCTCCTGGGGCAAGCCCAAGCGTTGGGTGATCTACAAGGGGGTTGCCGAAGCTTCCGCCATTCCTCCGGGCTGGCACGGCTGGATGCATTACCGCACCGACGTCGCCCCGTCGCAGGAAACCTACACTGCACGCGAATGGCAGAAGCCGCACAAGGAAAACCTGACCGGCACGCCGTTTGCCTATCGTCCGCAGGGCTCGCTTGCGGCAGGCGGTGAACGCGCCCGCGTCACCGGCGATTACGACGCCTGGACCCCCGGCAACTGATCGGCGAAATAACGCTGTTTTGGCCACAATCGCGGTCTACTCAACGACGCGAACACTGAAGTCGCGACGGGACGGATATGAAATCGAAGACGCCTTTTTCACGCAAGCTGGTTCTCGGCGCCTTGATCGCAGCCATTCCGGTTCTTGCTGCTGAGACGGCTTTCGCGGCTCGCATTTCCAATCCGGTTGCCGTCTTCGCCGGTATCGACAAGATCACCGGCCGCATCACCACATTCGACGTCTACGTCAACGAGACGGTCCAGTACGGCGCGCTGCAGGTGACGCCGAAGGTCTGCTATTCGCGTGACGAAACCGAAGCGCAGAAGATCGACGGCTTTATCGAGGTCGACGAGATCACTCTCGACCGCAAGATTCGCCGCATCTTCTCCGGCTGGATGTTCGCCGACAGCCCCGGTCTTAACGCCGTCGAACATCCGATTTATGACGTCTGGCTGACCGGCTGCAAGCAGCAGTCCGACGTCCCGCCCCCGGCAGACGCAACGAACTGATCTTCCCTATTTATCGTTCAATAGCAGTCCATAAGCTCGGAACTGTCGGTGCATGGCGCCGAGTAAGTAAGAGCGTTATGAGTGTGCTTTTCACAATGATGAATTCACGCTTTGATTTGAGAATAGTGCGGCTGGCCGATAACGCCGGGTTGATCTACATCGTGTCGACCAATCGACGGTTTTTCTATACAAAGAATCATCGTCATCCGTTATGAGCCGTGGCGCCTGGGGGATAAGACGCGCTCTCGCTCACAGCGGAGTTATTCCATGTCGGATCAGTCTGAAATCGACCAGCGTGTTCGTAAAGAAGCTGACGAAGCTTTTGTTTTGGCTATGAAAGTGGCCGCGGATACGGCGAAGCGACTATCCAGTGGACCTGTCGCGTCGCAGGTAACGGCGGAGCAGATGCTCCTTGTATTCGCTAACATCATCAAGGACGTCAATCGCCAGAACTTCCGGGAGGTTCTGCGGTACTCACCATTGCCTACGCAACAGTGACGTCACGCCAAACATCTCCTGAGTTTGGGGAAGGTCGCGGGTAGGGGCTTGGATATAGCGTTACCGCCTAGAAGGGAAGGTGCGGGAAGTCCACCGCAGCCCTGAGCAGGATCAGGTATTCTTCCTTGGGAATGTCGACCGCACCGAACGTTTTCAGGTGATCGGTGGTGAACTGCGTGTCCAGCAGTTGAAAACCATTGCCTCGCAGGCGCTCGACAAGATGCACGAGGCAGATCTTGGATGCGTCGGTGCGCCTGGAAAACATGCTTTCGCCGAAGAATGCGGCGCCCAGCGAGACACCGTAGAGCCCGCCGACCAGAGCATCGCCATCCCAGGCTTCGACGCTGTGGGCATGTCCCATCCGGTGCAGTTCGCCGTAAAGCTGGCGAATGGTACCGTTGATCCAAGTGCTCGTACGGTCCGGCGCGGGTTCCGCGCACAGGCCCATAACCTCGTCGAACGCGTTGTCGAAGCGGATTTCGAAAGGGGCCTTGCGGATGGTCTTCGAGAGGCTCTTCGGGACGTGGAAATCGTCGAGCGGGATAATGCCCCGCATTTCCGGCTCGACCCAGAAGATCTCCGGGTCGTCGGCGGATTCCGCCATCGGGAACAGCCCTATGGAATAGGCTCGCAACAGAATGTCCGGGGTAATTGCCGGGTAGTACCTGCCGCGCCGCCCTGCCATTTCGCTCCCTGGCGCATCGGCCCGAAAACCGGGGTCGGTTTGCGGAACATACGATGCGAATAATTCGAAATCTGTCTCGCCCTTTATGCGTCCTGTGAGACGCGTAAAGGGCGAGACAGGGAAACGCCCGGAAGCATCGGCTCCGGGCGTTTCATTATCTCAGTGTTCCTTGCCGCCGGCCAGATAATTTTCCAGCCAGTGGATGTCGTAGTCGCCATTGGCGATGTCGGGATTGTCGACCAGATCCTGGAACAGCGGCAGCGTCGTCTTGATCCCGTCCACGACGAACTCGTCCAGCACGCGGCGAAGGCGCATCATGCATTCGACACGGGTGCGTCCATGCACGATCAGCTTGCCGATGAGGCTGTCGTAGTAAGGCGGGATCTTGTAGCCGGCATAGGCGCCCGAATCGACGCGAACGCCGAGGCCGCCCGGTGCGTGGAAATGCGTGATCGTGCCGGGCGACGGCACGAAGGTGCGCGGATCCTCGGCATTGATGCGGCACTCGATCGCGTGGCCCTGGAACTGGATCTCTTCCTGGCTGACCGACAGGCCGGCGCCGGAAGCGACGCGGATCTGCTCGTGAACGAGGTCGATGCCGGTGATCGCTTCGGTGATCGGGTGCTCCACCTGCAGGCGGGTGTTCATTTCGATGAAATAGAACTCGCCGTTTTCGTAGAGGAACTCGATCGTGCCGGCGCCGCGATATTTCATCTTCTTCATCGCATCGGCGCAGATCTGACCGATCTTCATGCGCTGATCGACGTTGAGGGCAGGGGAGTTTGCTTCTTCCCAGACCTTCTGGTGGCGGCGCTGCAGCGAGCAGTCGCGTTCACCGAGATGGATCGCGTTACCTTCGCCGTCACCCACGACCTGGATTTCGATGTGGCGCGGCTTGCCGAGGTACTTTTCCATGTACACGGCGCCGTTGCCGAAGGCAGCGAGCGCCTCGGTGCGGGCGGTGTTGAAGGCCTCGTCGAGATCGGCTTCGGTCTTGGCGACCTTCATGCCGCGTCCGCCGCCACCGGCCGTCGCCTTGATCAGGACAGGGAAGCCGATCTCTCTGGCGATTTGCATGGCGTTTTCGGGCGTGACTTCGCCCTCGGAGCCCGGAACGACCGGGATGCCGAGTTCGACTGCAGTCTGCTTGGCAGTGATCTTGTCACCCATCAGGCGGATGTGCTCGGCGGTCGGTCCAATGAAGGTGATGCCGTGCGCTTCCAGGATATCAGCGAACTTGGCGTTCTCCGAGAGGAAACCGTAGCCCGGATGCACGGCGTCGGCGCCGGTGATCTCGCAGGCCGCCACGATCTGGTGGATGTTGAGATAGCTGTCGCGCGACGGCGGCGGGCCGATGCAGACACTCTCGTCAGCAAGGCGCACATGCATGGCATCCGCATCGGCCGTCGAGTGGACGGCTACGGTCGCGATGCCGAGTTCCTTGCAGGCGCGCAGCACGCGCAAGGCGATCTCACCGCGGTTGGCTATGAGGATCTTGGAAATCATGGACTGGCCTTATTCGACAATGACGAGAGGCTGACCGTATTCCACCGGCGAGGAGTCGGCGACCAGGATCTCTGTGACCTTGCCGGAGCGCGGTGCCGGGATCTGGTTCATGGTCTTCATCGCTTCGATGATGAGCAGCGTCTGGCCTTCCTTGACCGTCGCACCGACTTCGATGAATGCCTTGGCGCCCGGGGCTGGAGCGAGGTAGGCGGTGCCGACCATCGGAGCGGTGACGGCATTCTTGTTATCGGCGGCGGCCGGAGCAGCAGCGGCTGCGACCGGGGCAGCGGCAACGGGTGCGGCGGCTGCGACCGGAGCGGCCATCGGAGCCTGGACGTACTGCGTAGCCGACTGGCGCGACACGCGGATGCGCAGGTCGTCCTGTTCGACTTCGATCTCGGTCAGGTCGGTATCGTTGAGGATGTTCGCGAGGTCGCGGATCAATCCCTTGTCGATCCCGTTCTTCTTCTCAGACATGGCAAACCCTATTGTTCTGTTTTATCTTGTCAGTTGGTTGTGTATTTCAAGGCATGCAGGGCGAGAACATAGCTCGCTGCGCCAAAGCCGCAGATGACGCCCTTGGCTGCGGGCGCGATCATGGAGGTGTGGCGGAATTCTTCCCGCGCGTGAACATTCGAGATGTGCAGTTCGATCACCGGCACCGAGACGGCCTTGATGGCGTCGTGAAGCGCAATCGAGGTGTGGGTATAGGCACCGGCATTGATGGCGACGCCCACAGCCTTCTCTCCGGCCTCCTGGATCCAGTCGATCAGCGTGCCTTCATGGTTGCTCTGGCGGAAATCGACATCGAAGCCAAGCTCCTGGCCCATCGCAAGGCACTGCTGCTTCACGTCTTCCAGCGTCTGCCCGCCGTATATGCCGGGTTCTCTCTTGCCCAACATGTTGAGGTTGGGGCCATTGAGGACGAAAACCGTCTTGTTCATCACCGATCTATTGTTCCATCCGAATTTAGCGGCCACCTATAGACCGCTAGGACGTCAAGGGAAAGCCCCTGCCGCGCCGAAAGGCCGGTGGTCCACCGATGGAGTGATATAAGCTGCTGGAAACCGTCCCGATACACTGCGATCAGCAGCTGGCCTTGCCGCAGGACCTGACGTTCCCGACCTTTTCTTCGATCTGATCGAGACCGACGGCGCCGAAAACGGCTTCGTCGCCGACGACATAGGTCGGGGTGCCTGTGATGCCGATCGCATTCGCCAACTGATAGGCCTGCCTGACGATGTCGTCGTTGGGCTGCTCCTGCATCGACTTGCGGATTGCTGCCTCATCGACCCCGAGATCACTTGCAACCGAAATGGCGGTCGCCTCCGAAGCGTGTTCCTGGCCGACCAGAAGCTCGCGATGGAATTCGGCGTATTTGTCCGGAGCGACAAGGCGCACGGCATTCGCCACCTTGTGGGCGGCCATGGAATCCGGTCCGAGGATCGGGAATTCCTTCAGCACGAAGCGGACCTTGGTATCCTTCTTCAGGATCTCGTCCATGTCGCCCATAGCGCGCTTGCAGTAGCCGCAGTTGTAATCGAAGAACTCGACGACGGTGACATCGCCTTCCGGATTGCCGAGCACGACGTCGGTGGGCGAAGAGAATATCTCGTCCTTGTAGGTCGCCACAGCCTTGGTGGACTGATCTGCCCGCTGAGCCTGCTGCTTGGCCTCCAGCGCGTTCTGCACCTCGATCATCACTTCCGGGTTCTGGATGAGATATTCGCGGATGAACGCACCCATTTCCTTCTTTTGGCTTTCGTCCAGGGCAAGCGCCGGACCGGCGGCGGAAAGCGCGAGCGACAGGAAGGTGCCGGCGGCGAAGGTTTTGAACAGGCGGGACATGGATTTCCTCTCCGGACATGGCGGTCGCGAATCTCGACCACCAGCATTTCAATATTGCGCCAAGGCTAAGCCACCCGGCACGCGCAAGGAACAGGAAATCTGCATTGCGGCATGAGCAAGGCTTCACATCTGCGTGGAAGGCTCGCAGGGGCGGCGGGTATTAGCCTTTGCGGTTCAGTCGTTTGCAGGTGTTTCCTGAATCACTTTTTGACCGTGTTGCCGCGGTGCTTCAACCCTATGGAAGAAATGAAAATGGCCGCTTTCGCGGCCATTTTCGTTGAATTGGTCTCAGGCTCAGAAGAAGCCGCGGCGCTGCCACCAACCGGCCTTCTTCGGCTTGGTCGGTTCGCCATCGCCTTCAGGTGCCTTTGTCGGATCGGAGCTCTTCACCACGGCCTCGCTGGAGGACGAGATGTTCGAGGCGCGGTTGGCGCGCACCGGCTTGTTGTCGTCGGCTTCTGCCACGACTTCTGCGGCGACCGGTTCTGCGACGGCTTCTTCAGCCTTGGGCTCTTCGCCAAGTGCCGCATCGACCTGTTCGACGATGGCTTCGACAACCGGAGCCGGTTCTGCTGCTGCAGCCGCTTCGGCCTCTACGGCCTTCTTGCTGCGGCGTGCACGCTTCGGCTTCGGCGCTGGCTCGGCTTCCAGAGCGGCCTCGACAGCTGCCGCAGGGGCGTCTTCGGCGACGACTTCGACCGGAGCCTGTTCCGCAATCTCTACCGGAGCGGCAGCGTCTTCGGCGACTTCTTCGCCGTCATCACCCGACGCTTCGTCGTCGCCCTCGGCGCTGGCTTCGATGCCATCTTCGCCATTGCGATTGCGACGGCCGCCACGCTTGCCACGGCGGCGACGCTTGCGGCGACCATTTTCATCGTCACCTTCGGAGATCGTGTCGGCACCGGATTCCGCTGCGACGACCTCGACAGCGTCGTCCTCGGCGCCGTCTTCATCCTCGTCGACGTCATCGCCGGCTGCATCATCGGACTGTGCCTGGGCATCGCCGTTGCGCTCGCCGCGGTTACGACGACGGCGGCGACGCTTGCGCTTGCGGCCATTCTGATCGTCACCCTCGGCGCGCTCCGGCTTGCTGGTTGCCTGTGCGGGTGCCAGCTCCTCGTCTTCTTCCTCGTCGATCTCGACGATGACATCGTCATCCTCGTCTTCGACCGGGATGGCAGCGAACTGCATCAGGCTTTCGATCTTGACCGGGTTCTCGACGGCTTCGCCGCGATCGATCGCGAAGTGGCTGGAGCCGATGCTGACGTCCGATTCGATGAAGATCGAGACACCGAAGCGGTTCTCGTAATCCATCACGGTCTGGCGCTTGTGGTTCAAGAGATAGAGCGCGATGTCCGGCGTCGTGCGCACAGTGATATCGTGCGTGGTGTTCTTGAGGAGATACTCCTCCATGCCGCGCAGAACGTGGAGCGCGACGGACGACTGCGAGCGGACGTGGCCGGTGCCACCGCAATGCGAGCAGATCTGCGTCGTCGATTCCAGCACCGACGCGCGGATGCGCTGGCGCGACATTTCCAGAAGACCGAAATGCGAGATGCGGCCGACCTGGATGCGGGCGCGGTCGTTCTTCAGGCAATCCTTCAGCTTCTTCTCGACGGCGCGGTTGTTGCGCTTTTCTTCCATGTCGATGAAGTCGATGACGACGAGGCCCGCAAGGTCGCGCAGGCGCAGCTGGCGCGCGACTTCTTCGGCGGCTTCGAGGTTGGTCGCGAGTGCGGTTTCCTCGATCGAGTGTTCGCGGGTCGAACGGCCCGAGTTGACGTCGATCGAAACCAGCGCTTCCGTCTGGTTGATGATCAGGTAGCCGCCGGACTTCAGCGTCACCTGCGGCTGCAGCATGCGGTCGAGCTGCGCTTCGATGCCGGAGCGAGAGAAGATCGGGTGCAGGTCGCGATAGGGCTGAACCACCTTGGCATGGCTCGGCATCAGCATCTTCATGAAGTCTTTCGCTTCACGATAGCCGTCTTCGCCGGACACGATGATCTCGCCGATATCCTTGTTGTAGAGGTCGCGGATCGAACGCTTGATCAGCGAGCCTTCCTCGTAGACGAGGCAGGGGGCGGTGGAGTTGAGCGTCAGCGTGCGGACGTTTTCCCACAGGCGCATCAGGTATTCGAAGTCACGCTTGATCTCGACGCGGGTGCGGTTTGCACCGGCGGTGCGCAGGATGACGCCCATGCCCTGCGGCACGTCGAGCTCGCGAGCGATTTCCTTCAGGCGCTTGCGGTCGGTCGGCTGGGTGATCTTGCGGGAGATGCCGCCGCCACGGGCGGTATTCGGCATGAGAACGGAGTAACGGCCGGCGAGCGACAGGTAGGTCGTGAGCGCTGCGCCCTTGTTGCCGCGTTCTTCCTTGGCTACCTGAACGAGCAGGATCTGGCGGCGCTTGATGACTTCCTGGATGCGGTACTGCTTGCGCGGCTTGCGCTGCACGCGATCGGGAACTTCTTCCATCGCATCTTCGGCGCCGACGGACTCGATCTCTTCCTTTTCATGGTGATCGTCGTCGTCATCATCACTGTCGTTGCCGCGGCGGCGGGCATCGACATCCTCAGAGATGGAGTCGGTCTCGACCATCGCCGCCATGGAATCGGGCGTCGAGTCATCGCTGCTGTCGGCGGCCGGTGCATCGCCATCGGTGGCGGACGCCTCGGCTGCAGGTGTTTCTTCAACTGCCTTCTTGCGCGAACGGGCACGCTTCGGCTTAGCCTTCTTTTCCGGCTCTGCGGCAACGGCTTCGGACGCTGCGGCCTTCGCCGGAGCTTCGGCGGCAACGATGCCGACATCCGGCTGGTCCTCGTTAGCGAGGTCGACGACCGGATCGGCGGATTCCGCTTCTGCGATCTTGCGCTGGTCTTCAGCTTCCTGCTGCATCAGCGCCTGACGATCGGCGAGCGGGATCTGGTAGTAATCCGGATGGATTTCCGCAAATGCGAGGAAGCCGTGGCGATTGCCGCCGTAATCGACGAACGCCGCCTGCAGGGACGGTTCGACGCGGGTTACCTTCGCAAGGTAGATGTTGCCGCGGATCTGCTTCTTATGCTGCGATTCGAAATCGAATTCTTCGATGCGATTGCCGCGTACAACGACTACGCGCGTCTCCTCTTCGTGAGACGCGTCGATAAGCATTTTGTCTGCCATTGAAATTCTGCTCCTCGGCGCGACCGTGCAAATGCACGAAAGCCTGTCGCGAGGACAGGCTCGTTATGCAAAACGGTCAGGACGCCGGACAAAGGTGATCCCGTCGGGGAGGGGCGAGACGGCAACCGGAAAGACAGCAAAGCCATGGGCTTCCTTCCGCTTTCCGTGATCTGAAAATATTGCCGCAACATTAAGAACCAGACGAGAATGACGATAACTGGATCCTTGCGGATCCGATGGGGTGCTCCTCGGAGCGTTGGGTGGCACGCCACCCGGTATTTTTCCGACGATAGCCGGAGTGATCGATTACCTGAGATCGAGTGTTGCGACGGCGGATGTTTGCCGGTACTTGGCGCCAAAACAACGGTTGGCCAGCCCATCGGCAGACTATCCCGTCAACCCTCTAACCTCTTTGGCTTTGTATGGTTTATCTGTCACAATAGCAAGGGAAAAGCCGTATCCGCCATATTGTAGATGGATTTGACGGTCTTATCGGAAAATGCGTTTCTCCCGGCCGATTCGTGCGGGCTGAATCAGAAATGCCTGAAATGCAGGCTCTTCGTGCCAGTGACTGGCTGGGCGCGAAGGTTCAAGAGGCGGAATACGGCTTGAAGTTGGATAGAGTGCTAACGATCGGGGACGCGGTCGGCGTGGCCGAAACAGTGCGATTTTTCCGAATCGCGTGTCGAATCATCCTGCTTGCAACGATTGGCATGGGCGCGGTGGCGTCCGGTTCTTATGCCTCGCAGCAACCGATGCTTGCATTTTCGGCAAGGGTTGCCGGAGATGCCGCCAGAACCCGCGTCGTCATTGATTTCGAAGGCAAGCCGGAATTCTCCATCCACTATGTCGGTGGTCCCGAGCGCATCATCGTCGATCTCTCGGCGACTGCCTTCGGCTTCCCAGCAGCGGACCTCGCGCCCCGCGGCCTGTTCAAGGACATCCGTTACGGGACGATGGAGGCCGACAGCGCCCGTATGGTCTTCACCACCGAACGGCCCGTGAAATTGGTTCTCGCTGAAGTCCAAGAGAACGAGAATGGCGGCCATCGCCTGGTGCTGGATGCCGAGATCACCACCAAGGACAAGTTCGCCGAAATGCTGAAGACTCAGGATTGGAACGCGTCCGCAGCCGTGCCTTCGGCGGATGAAGTCGGTCCGGTGGTCGAGGACGGGGTCTTCACCGTTGCCGTCGATGCCGGACATGGCGGGATCGATGCCGGCGCCACCGGTGCGGCGACGAAGACTTCCGAAAAGACCGTGACGCTCGATTTCGCCCGGCTGCTGTCCGAGCGCCTCAACAAGATCGAAGGCGTGAAGGCATTTCTGACGCGTGAGGACGACACGTTTCTTTCGCTTTCCGAGCGCGTCGTGCTTGCCCGCCAGCGGCACGCCGATCTCTTCATTTCGCTGCATGCCGATACGCTGTCCCAGAAGGACATTCGCGGCGCGACCGTCTATACGCTGTCCGACCGCGCATCGGACCGCATGGCGGAAAATCTCGCCGCCCGCGAAAACCTCTCGGACCAGCTGGCGGGCTTCAGCATCGACCACGGCCGTCCGGAGGTTGCGGATATCCTGCTGGACCTGACCCGCCGCGAGACGCAGGCCTTCTCCGTCTCGCTTGCCGAGAATGTCGTAAAATCCTTCGAGGGGCAGGTGGGGCTCATCAACAATCCCCATCGGCAGGCGAATTTCCAGGTTCTGCGGGCTCCGGACATTCCGTCCGTGCTGCTCGAACTGGGCTTCCTGTCCAATGCCGAGGACGAGAAGCTGCTACTTGACGAGACGTGGCGCACCAAGGTTGCCACGCGCATTTCGGAAGCCGTCGATCGCTATCGCAGGCGATCGCTTGCGAATGGCGGCTGATGCTGCGATCCGGCGGCGTGGCCTCGATACCACACTCGCGTGTCGATTGCCGAAATGCTATAGGGAAGCAGCGGAAATACCTGGGAAAAGCCCTAGTTTCCTCACATTCGAAGAGCAGGTCGCGGATATATTTCGCATGACCAGCGTTTTCGCAGAGTTGATCCGGTCGCCCTTGCACTGATGTAAGCGTCGTGCAAAAGGCCTCCATGCATGCGATGGCGCATTTTGCGCTAAGAGAAAGCTTAAACGGTAGCTCCGACATGATCAGACTAATTGGATATTTCTTTGGTATGGCGTGCGTGCTCTTCCTGGGCGTCGCCGCAGCCGTTGCCATCTACTTGAGTGGCATGACCAAGGATTTGCCAGACTACGAAGTGTTGAGCAGCTACGAGCCGCCGGTCGCTACCCGCGTCCACGCCGGCAACGGCGCGCTGATGACCGAATATGCACGCGAACGGCGTCTGTTCCTGCCGATCCAGGCCGTTCCTGACCGGGTCAAGGCTGCCTTTCTTTCCGCTGAAGACAAGAATTTCTACAATCACCCGGGCGTCGATATCTACGGCCTCGGTCGCGCCGTGATGCTGCTGGCGAGCGGTGGCCCGATGCAGGGCGGCTCGACGATCACCCAGCAGGTGGCGAAGAACTTCCTTCTGACGAACGAGCGCTCCTTCGAGCGCAAGATCAAGGAAGCGATCCTCTCCTTCCGCATCGAGCAGGCCTATTCGAAGGACAAGATCCTCGAGCTCTATCTCAACGAGATCTTCTTCGGCCTGAATTCCTACGGCATCGCCGGTGCGGCACTTACCTATTTCGACAAGTCGGTGACGGAGCTCACGACGGCCGAGGCGGCTTATCTCGCCGCTCTGCCGAAGGGACCGAACAACTATCATCCGTTCCGCCACGAAAAGGCCGCCCTTGAGCGCCGCAACTGGGTCATCGACCGCATGGCGGAGAACGGCTACATCACCCAGGTGGATGCCGACGACGCCAAGAAGCAGCCGCTTGGCGCCCAGCAGCGTCGCGGTACCGGCACCGTTCTCGCGTCGGAATATTTTTCCGAGGAAGTGCGCCGCCAGATTATCGATCGTTACGGTGACAAGGCGCTTTACGAAGGCGGTCTTTCCGTCCGCACCTCGCTCGATCCCGATCTGCAGGTCATCGCCCGCAAGGTCCTGCAGAACGGCCTTCTCGATTACGATGAGCGCCGTGGCTATCACGGCCCGGCCGCAACCATCGAAACTTCGCCGGACTGGGCCGTTTCGCTTGCGACCCTGATCGCCGACAACAAAGTGCCGGTCTTGCGCGACGTTCCCGAATGGAAGATCGCCGTCGTGCTCGGCGTTTCTGCAACCGAAGTCGAGATCGGTCTTGAGCCGGAGAACGGCAGCAAGACGGATCCGGATCGCGAGACCGGCAAGATCTCGGCCGATGACATGAAGTGGGCGTATCAGGACTCGGAAGGCGAGCGCCGGACAGCGAAGGGACCCGATGGCGTCCTGAAGCCGGGCGATGTCATCTATGTCGAAGCGCTTCAGCCGGGCGGCAGCGCCTATCGTCTGCGCCAGCCTCCGAAGGTCCAGGGCGGCTTCGTCGCCATGGACCCGAATACCGGCCGCGTTCTCGCCATGGTCGGCGGCTTCTCCTATTCCCAGTCCGAATTCAACCGCGCCACCCAGGCCAAGCGCCAGCCCGGTTCGTCGTTCAAGCCTTTCGTCTACGCGGCCGCGCTCGACAATGGCTACACACCGGCATCCGTCGTTCTGGACGCGCCGATCGAGATCGTCTCCGGCAATCAGGTCTGGCGCCCTTCGAACTACGGTGAAAAGGATGGAAACGGTCCGGCGACGCTGCGTACCGGGATCGAGCTTTCTCGTAACCAGATGACCGTACGACTTGCCCAGGACATGGGCATGGAGCTGGTGGCCGAATATGCCGAGCGTTTCGGCATCTACGACAAGCTGGCCCCCTATCTGCCAATGGCCCTCGGGTCGGGAGAGACGACGGTCATGCGCATGGTTTCGGCCTATGCCGTCATCGCCAATGGCGGCAAGCAGATCAAGCCGACCATCATCGACCGAATTCAGGACCGTTACGGCAAGACGATCTTCCGTCACGAGGAACGGGGCTGCGAGGGCTGCAATGCCAGCGAATGGGCCAACCAGGAAGAGCCGACCCTGATTGACAATCGCGAGCAGGTCCTCGACCCGATGACGGCCTACCAGATCACCTCGATGATGGAAGGTGTCGTTCAGCGGGGCAGTGCCGCCGGCAAGATCCCGGTCAAGGACCGTTCCGTGGCCGGTAAGACAGGCACCACCAATGATGCGAAGGACACCTGGTTCGTCGGCTTCACGCCGAACATCGTGGCGGGCCTCTATCTTGGTTTCGATACGCCTGCGCCGCTCGGAAACCGCGCGACGGGCGGAGGTCTCGCGGCCCCGATCTTCGGGGCATTCCTGGAGCAGGCCGCAAAGCGTATGCCGGCCGAAAAATTCCAGGTGCCGGAGGGCATGCAGTTCATCGCGGTCAATCGCAAGACCGGCATGATGGCCTTCGACGGCGAGCCCGACACCATTGTCGAGGCATTCAAGCCCGGCACCGGTCCGGCCGACGTCTTCCAGATTATCGGCGATGGCGAATACATGACCCAGGACCAGATTCTGGAATCCTCGCCGCAGACGCAGCAGGCGATCACCAACGGCCAATCCGGCCTCTACTGATCTGGCCCGAGTTTCCTTGCAGCCGGGTGCGGGCTTTACATCCGCTCCCGGCGCAACTATGTCCCACCGCATCTCCAATCCTTTAAGATTACAGAGAGAAGAATACGCCATGCGCGCGGAAATGCTGAACGTTGTCGACGAAATCAAGCAGGCCATAAGCCTGCTGAGGAGGCATCTTTGACTGGGATCAGGCTGTAAGAAGACTGGACTGGTTGAACAACAAGGCCGAGGACCCAACCCTCTGGAACGACGCCCAGGAAGCCCAGAAGCTGATGCGCGAGCGCCAGCAGCTTGAAGAGGGCATCAACGGCGTCAAGGCCATGGAAGCCCAGCTTTCCGACAATATCGAGCTGATCGAGCTCGGCGAGGAAGAAGGCGACGAGGCGATCGTCAAGGACGCCGAAGAGGCGTTGAAGGCACTGAAGACCGAGGCCAATCGCCGCCAGGTCGAGGCCATGCTTTCCGGGGAAGCAGACAGCAACGACACCTATGTCGAAGTCCATTCCGGTGCAGGTGGTACCGAGAGCCAGGACTGGGCGAACATGCTGTTGCGCATGTATACCCGCTGGGCCGAGCAGCAGCGCTTCAAGGTCGAACTGCTGGAAGTGCATGACGGCGAAGAAGCCGGCATCAAGTCCGCGACCATCCTGGTCAAGGGCCACAATGCCTATGGCTGGCTGAAGACCGAATCGGGCGTCCATCGCCTCGTTCGCATCTCGCCCTATGACAGCAACGCACGCCGCCACACGTCCTTCTCGTCCATCTGGGTCTATCCGGTGGTCGATGACTCGATCAATATCGACATCAACGAGAGCGATTGCCGCATCGATACCTATCGTTCGTCGGGTGCGGGCGGCCAGCACGTCAACACGACCGACTCCGCGGTGCGCATCACCCACATACCGTCGGGCATCGTGGTTGCCTGCCAGCAGGAACGCTCGCAGCACAAGAACCGCGCCAAGGCCTGGGACATGCTGCGTGCACGCCTCTACGAAGCGGAACTGAAGAAGCGGGAAGAGGCAGCCAATGCCGAAGCCGCGTCCAAGACCGATATCGGCTGGGGTCACCAGATCCGTTCCTACGTGCTGCAGCCTTACCAGTTGGTCAAGGACCTGCGGACGGGCGTGGCCAGCACCGCGCCGGACGACGTACTGAACGGTGATCTGAACGAGTTCATGGAAGCGGCTCTCGCGCACCGCATCAGCGGCAAGCCGGATGTCGACGTCGGCGACCTCGAGTAACGACGATCGAACCGAGGATTGGAAAAGCCGGGCTCAAGCCCGGCTTTTTGTTTTAGAGCAGTTCCAGCAAAAGTGCGTAGCGATTTTGCGTCCGGAGCTGCGTAAAATCAAAGAGTTAGCGCCGTTTCGCGTTTTGGAGAAGGGCAGAACGGCTCTAGGGTCATTCTGCAGCCGTCGCGCCTTCGCGGCTACGCAGCACGAAGACCGACAGCATCAGCGCTACGGCGGAACAGAGCGCGATGATCATCACCATCGGCCGCGCCGTGCCGTCGACCACCAGTCCGCCGAGACCGACGACCACGGCCGAGGTGACGAACTGGCCCATGCCCAGCATGGCGGATGCCGCGCCGGCAATACGGCCATGGTGTTCGAGCGCGAGCACCGCGGCCGTCGGAATGATCAGGCCGAGAAAGCCGTAGCCGCCGAACAGGAAGGCCGCCATCACTTCCAGCTGGTCGAAGCCGAGCGACATCATCACGGCCATCATCACCATCATCGAGGAATAGCCGATGGTGGCGCCACGGATCACCCGGCGCAGCCCGATCCGGCGTGACAGCCAGCCGTTCAGCTGCGACATGCCGATGAAGGCGACGGCATTGATGGAGAAGACGATGCTGTAGAAGGACGGCGACAGCCCGTAATGTTCGATCAGCACGAAGGACGAGTTGGCGACATAGATCATGTAGCTCGCCATGCCGAAGGAAGCGATCAGCACCAAGCCGACAAAATAGGGATCGCGCAGCAGCGTGCCGTAGGAGCGCAACGCGCCGGCGACGCTGCTCTCGCTGCGCGCCGCGGGCGGGCGGGTTTCCTCCAGGAAGAACAGCAGGACGGCAAGTCCGGCAAAGCCGGCCACGACCATGACCCAGAAGATCAGCCGCCAGCTTCCGAAGGCCGAGACGATGCTGCCGGCGAGCGGCGCGAGGATCGGCGAGACGCTGAAGACAAGAAGCAGGCGGGACATCAGCTGGGCGGCTGCCGGCCCGGTATGAAGGTCGCGGACGATGGCGCGCGAAATGACGATGCCCGCGCATCCGCCCATGCCCTGCAGGAAGCGGCAGGCGACCAGCCAGTCGATCGAGGGGGAAAGCGCACAGCCGACGCTGCCGATGACGTAGAGCGCAAGCCCGACATAGAGCGGCAGCTTGCGGCCGACCATGTCCGAGACCGGGCCATAGATGATCTGTGAAGCGGCCATGGCCGCGAAGAAGGAGATAAGGCTTGCCTGGACGGCGTGACTGTCGGCCTGCAGGTCGCGGCTGATCGAGGGCAGGGCCGGGAGATACATGTCGAGCGCGAAAAGCCCGACGGCGGAAAGCAAGCCAAGGGACAATGCGTGGGGAGGAGCTCGCATTGGATAATACCTTTCTCGTCGCCAAACTATCGCTCGAGGCGATAGGGCGAAACACGAATATGGGAGATGAAACAGGTGGCATGCCGGCTGTCTCGCGAGGAAATGCCTAGTCACGTCCATAATGTTGGACACAATTGTCCAATTCGTCAATGCCTGCTATGGGCAGATCATGAACGTTTCATCTGTAAACCCCGCAAACGTGATCGACGGCTGGCCGCCCGCGACCAGCAAGCGCCAGGCTATTCTGAACGCTGCAGCCGACATTTTTGCCGAGGACGGATTTGCCGGCGCCAGCATCGACGCGATCGCCGTAAGGGCAGGGGTGTCCCGCCAGACGGTCTATAACCAGCTGGGCGACAAGGATAATCTCTTCAAGGTGGTGGTTTCCGAGATCACCGACCGGTCGAGTGCCGGTTTCTTCCGCGTGCTCGACACCTTTCCCGTGGCGCCCGAGAACCTGGAGGAAGAGCTGGCCGCTTTTTCCGGCCAGCTGTTGCGCAAGGCGATCTGCGATCCGAACGGCCGCTGGCTGCGCAAGCTGGTGGAAACCGAGGGAACCCGCTTTCCAGAACTGTTCGAGACCTGGCGGGAATACGGGCCGGGCAAGAAATATCCGGCGATTGCCGCGCGGCTGGCGCAGCTCGCCCATGGCGGCTATCTGGATATCGACGATCCGGCGCTCGCCGCCCGCCAATACATGGCGCTACTGGCGATGGATCTTCGGCTCAATCAACAGATCGGCCGCCCGACGCCCGAATCGGAAATCGATCGAATGGCGGCTGCGGCGACACGCACCTTCATCAGGGCCTTCGGCAAGCGCTGAGCGCAGCCACTCTCCGGCGGATCAGTTGTTGAACTGCTCGGCGAGGATGCGATCCGACCAGGAATGGTCGGGATCGGAGAGAATGCGTGCGGTAATGTCCGTCGATTGGGCGATGCGCACATGCAGGACGGATTTGACCTCGACATTGTCCGCGACCGCGTTGACCGGCCGTTTTTCCGGCTCGAGGATCTCGATATCGACGCAGACCCGGTTCGGCAGAAGGGCGCCGCGCCAGCGTCTTGGCCGGAAGGCGGAGACCGGTGTCATCGCCAGAAGCGGCGCTTCGAGCGGCAGGATCGGGCCGTGGGCTGAAAGATTGTAGGCGGTCGATCCCGCCGGTGTCGCGACCATCAATCCGTCGCAGATCAGTTCCGCCAGGCGCACATGGCCATCGATCTCGACCTTCAGCTTCGCCGCCTGATAGGACTGGCGAAACAGGTAGACCTCGTTGATCGCCAGTGCATCGGCGGTGACGCCATCGGCAGTGGTCGTCGTCATCTTCAGCGGGTGGAATTCGTTCTCGACGGCCGCCGAAATGCGCGCGGGCAGGTCGTCGATATTATAGTCGTTCATCAGGAAGCCGACCGAGCCGCGGTTCATGCCGTAGACCCGCGGACCCGAATCGATCGTCTCGTGCAGGGTCTGCAGCATGAAACCGTCGCCGCCGAGCGCGACGATCACGTCCGCCTCGTTAACCGGGACAGTGCCGTAGCGCCCGACCAGAACTTCGAGGGCGGCCTGCGCATCCGGCGCGGTGGAGGCAATGAACGAGAGTGTCTCGCATTTGAAGGACATGGACTGGCCTTTGACGGTGCTGCCTTGGACGCCCGCTGGCGGGCTTGATGAACGCCTTGGGTCCTTGAGGTCCGCAGCGGAGAACTTGGTACAGGAAAAGGCGCCGCATCGACAAGCCGCCCGGCGCGGCGAATTGCAGCATCCTGCTGATATGACTTGGGCCAATTCGGTGAAAGTCGGACATTTTTGCTTTACAGCAAGAGAAAATATGGTAACTCCCGCAATCACGGATGCCCTTGTAGCTCAGTTGGTAGAGCACCTGATTTGTAATCAGGGGGTCGCGGGTTCGAACCCTGCCGGGGGCACCGTTTTTCTCGGATTTCACGAACGATAAATTCTACGCTGGCGGCGTGTCGGCTCCTTCCGCGCACGGAACCAATCCCTATATGGCGGCATTGAACTCCAAACTACGAGGAGAATTCCAATGCGCATCCTAGCTGCATCCGCCCTGATCGTATCCGCTCTCGCTGCGCCGAGTGCGCAGGCGTCCGAAGCGGATTTCCTGAAATCGATCGAAGGCAGCTGGAATGGCGGGGGCAAGGTGCTGAGAAGCATCGGCGGTGAGAGCGTCAATGTGAAATGCAGCATGCAGTCCGATGCCAGTGATGCCAGCTATTCGATGAACGGATCCTGCAGGGCGCTTGTCGTCATCAAGCGCGGGTTCAATGCCAGCGTCAAAGCCGCCGGTAATGCCTATTCGGGCACCTATACCGGGGCGTCCGGCAAGCCGTCTTCGCTGAGCGGCAGCCGGGATGGCAACACGATCAGCTTCGATGTCACATGGGCAAACGAGGAATACGGTGATCGCAAGGCGACCATGACGATCCAGAAGGTCGGCGATGATGGCCTGCGCATTCGCACCATCGACCGCGACCCATCTTCCGGCAAGTCCGTCGTCACGACCGATCTGCAGATGCGACGGAGCTGATTGAGCCGGTATCTTAAAAGAGAAAGCCGCCGAAGCGGCCATCGTGCAGCGCCGGTCTCCGGCGCTGCTTTGCGTTTTGGGAGAGCCTAGCTCCCCGCCTTGTCTTATTTGATCGATCCCGTCAGGACCGGATCTATCGTCTTGAGCTCATCCCAGGCGACGGAGACGCCGAGCATCAGAATGGCAATAATGGGAATAGCAAACAGCACGACGCCGCCGTTGATACGCATGACCAACTCCACACATCTAGTCACTGCGGAGGACCATGGGCGGCCAGGTTTAATGATTCGTAAACTTGTGCCGATTTCGAACAGTTAACGTCCCGTTAGCTGGGGATATTTTGTCGGTGCTGCTGATTTGACTGTGTAGATCAAGTGATGGCACGGCCGCCGGGGCAGCGCGCGACGAAGTCCGGATTGGCAAAATCGACCTCACCGGCCCGTCCGGTCTTGCCGTAACGCAGCGGTTTGCCCTTCAGGTCGACCGTCATGCCGCCGGCAGCGCGAAGCACGGCGTCACCTGCGGCCGTGTCCCATTCCATCGTGCGCCCGAAGCGCGGATAGATGTCGGCGGCGCCCTCGGCGATCAGGCAGAATTTCAGCGAGGAGCCGATACTGCGGATTTCGGACGCGCCGCAGCGGCTGAGAAAGTCGTCCGTCTCGGGTGATCGATGAGACCGACTGGCGAGTGCGATGGCCGGGCTCGCCATCGTCCGTGCCAGCATCGGCTCGCGGCGGATGACACTGAAATTCTCGTCGATCCAGAGTTTGCTCGCGCCACCTGCATCACCGGCATAGGCGACGCCGAGCGCCGGGGCATAGACGAAGCCGGCCACCGGCTCTCCGTCCCGGATGAGCGCTATGTTGACGGTGAAGTCGTCCTTGCCTGCAATGAATTCCTTCGTGCCGTCCAGAGGGTCGACGAGCAGAAAGGCATGCCCGGTCAAGGCCGGCACATGGCCCGCCGCTGCCGCTTCTTCGGCGACGATTGGGAAATCCGCGCAGTTGCGGCGCAGCTCGGCCAGGATGACGGCCTCGGCGCGCTCGTCCGCTTCCGTTACCGGCGAGGCATCGGCCTTGTAGCGCGCTTCCGGGCCGGCCGCGTAGATTTCGAGAATCGGCGGTCCCGCCAGAAGCGCTGCGCGCTCGAATGTTTCAAGAATTGGGGACATGTGGATGAATATCGTTACGGTCCATCCCCAATGCCACGTTTTGCCGTGGCGGACCAGTCCGACAATCCATAGGTCCGGGCGAAATGCCTGAACGGGCGATCAGTGCGCCTGGCGACCGGTCCCGCGTGCTATACCGAACCCGAACAGACCGCCAATGCTCCTGCCGGATGCCCGACCGATCTGGCCGAGCAGGCTGATGAGACGGCCGAACAGCTCGCGCAGGCTTTCGGACGGCTCTGCGCCGAGGGAAAGTCCTCTTCGCGAGGAGAGTGGAGGAGGGACCCTGTAGCCTTCCGCCTCGCTCGTGCCGTCGTCATCAGAAGAGGCCGCCCGCAGCCGGATCATGTCGGCCAGCCCGACGGGAGGCTCATCCGCCTCTGCCTGCTTCGGTGTCAGATCCCAGCGTTCATTGAGAAAGGTCTCGGGCTGTATCCTGTAGCCGGCCTCGAATGCGGCCTCGATGAAGTTGGCGCGCGCCAGGCCTATATCCGATTGGCCGGACAGGACATCGCGGCAGGTCATCACGGCAGCGATATGCGCCTGCGTTCGCTTCGTCGGCCAGGCCCCGATCAGCATCAGCGCCGCATCGACCGTGCCCGCGATGATGACCGATCCCGGCCGTCCGTACATTTCGAGCACTACGGGCTTCTTCCAGACACCTCGTTCCATGTGCATCTCCTGCAATCCACAGTAGGAGATAGACACGCTAAGCTTGCGCCGGGATGGATTATTAGTGAATCCTAATTATTTGATCGCGCGGGCTACGCCTTGCGGATCAGGTGCTGCCGTGTGGCATAAAGCGCGATGGCGGCCGCATTCGAGACGTTGAGCGACTTGATCGCGCCCGGCATGTCGAGCCTGGCGAGCGCGCTCACCGTCTCGCGGGTCTTCTGCCTGATGCCCTTGCCCTCCGAACCCAAAACCAGCGCGACGCGGTCGCCTGCGAGCGTCTCTTCGAGCGGTGCCGGACCTTCCGAATCAAGTCCGATGGTGCTGAAGCCGAGCTTGTGCAGCTCGCCCAGCGCGTCCGCCAGATTGGTGATCTGGATATAGGGAATGAGTTCCAGCGCGCCGGAGGCGGATTTGGCCAACACGCCGGATTCGGTCGGGCTATGTCTCTGGGTGGTGATCACGGCGCCGGCGCCGAATGCCACGGCCGACCGCATGATCGCGCCGACATTGTGCGGATCGGTCACCTGGTCGAGCACGAGAAGCAGCGGGCTTTCCTGCAGCGCTTCGAGCCGGCGCACGGGAAGCGGCCGGGTTTCCAGCATCACGCCCTGATGGATCGCCTCGGGGCCGAGTACCTTGTCGATATCCTGCGGCGAGACGAATTCGACCGGGAAGGGCAGGGCGGTCGACTCGCCGATATCGAGACGCACGAAGGCGTTCTGCGTTACCGACAGCTTGATCAGCTTGCGCTCGGGATTGTCGAGCGCTGCACGCACGGTATGCAGTCCATAAAGAAAGACCTGGTCTTGCTGCAGCTGCGGCGGCTTCCAGTCCTTGTTGGATTTCTGCCGCTTCTCCTGGGGCGTCGGAATTTCGCCGCGCTCGCGCTTGGCGTCGCGTACATTACGCCTCAGCGTGGCGTAATGGGTATCGCGGGCGGATTTGTCTTTTGGGTCTTTCGTGCTCATGCCGCCTTATATCGATGAGTGCCTTTCCGGCAAAGCCCTCTCGGACGGACTGAGCTGGGGATTGATATTTTTTCGTCATTTTTCCAATAAGGTCGTGTTGACAGAAGGAAACGAGGCGGTCATATACGCGGCGCAGATCGAGGGGCGGCAACGCAAAACGGTCTGACGAACTTGGTCTCACGATCCAGACGGAATACTGGAGGGATGCCCGAGTGGTTAAAGGGGACGGACTGTAAATCCGTTGGCTCAGCCTACGTTGGTTCAAATCCAACTCCCTCCACCATTCTGTCACCGGATCGGAACCAAAATACCGCGGGTATAGCTCAATGGTAGAGCAGCAGCCTTCCAAGCTGAATACGCGGGTTCGATTCCCGCTACCCGCTCCAAGCTTTCCTTTCTTTCTATAGCATCGTCTCCTGCGGTCCTGTCCGCCAGGGTGCCGGTTTTCGCGTTTGCGGGCCGCGCGCAGGAGAGGATTTAATCATGATGTCTTTACCAGCTATCGTCGGTCTCGCGCTCGGCGCGTCGGGTTTCGCCGCCTTCAGCGGCAAGAACCGCACAAAGCCGCTCGGCCGCAGGCTTCTCTATTTCTTCGGCGGTTTTGTCGGCACGATCGTCGTGCTTCTGGCTGTGAACTTCGCCATCTACGCCGCCAATCAATAATGCAATGCGCGTTGCGGTATGGTGCCATCAAGGCGCCGATCGCGGCGTCCGTCCCGCGTTTTTTACGGTCGCGGCCTTCGCGACCTTCGCCCTCGACCACGCGCAGCATTTATGTCTTGCGCATTCCAGCCGAAACCCTTAAACGGCTGCACCAAACCCGGTTCCGGGTCCACCTCTTATGTTCACAGGAAGCATTCAATGGCAAAGAGCAAGTTTGAGCGCAACAAGCCTCACGTCAACATCGGCACGATTGGTCACGTTGACCACGGCAAGACGTCGTTGACGGCAGCGATCACGAAGTTTTTCGGTGAATTCAAGGCGTATGACCAGATCGACGCTGCTCCGGAAGAAAAGGCACGTGGCATCACCATCTCGACGGCTCACGTCGAATACGAGACCGCCAACCGCCACTACGCGCACGTTGACTGCCCCGGCCACGCCGACTACGTCAAGAACATGATCACCGGCGCTGCCCAGATGGACGGCGCGATCCTGGTTTGCTCGGCTGCCGACGGCCCGATGCCGCAGACCCGCGAGCACATCCTGCTTGCCCGTCAGGTTGGCGTTCCGGCTCTGGTCGTGTTCCTCAACAAGGTCGACCAGGTCGACGACGAAGAACTGCTCGAGCTGGTTGAGCTCGAAGTTCGCGAACTTCTGTCGTCCTACGACTTCCCGGGCGACGATGTTCCGGTCGTCAAGGGTTCGGCTCTGGCCGCTCTTGAAGATTCGAACAAGACGATCGGCGAAGATGCCGTCCGCGAGCTGATGGCTCAGGTCGACGCCTACATCCCGACGCCTGAGCGTCCGATCGACCAGCCGTTCCTGATGCCGATCGAAGACGTGTTCTCGATCTCTGGCCGTGGCACGGTTGTGACCGGCCGCGTCGAGCGTGGCATCGTCAAGGTTGGCGAAGAAGTCGAGATCGTCGGCATCAAGGCAACCTCGAAGACGACGGTTACCGGCGTTGAAATGTTCCGCAAGCTGCTCGACCAGGGCCAGGCCGGCGACAACATCGGCGCACTCGTCCGCGGCGTTGACCGTAACGGCGTCGAGCGTGGCCAGATCCTGTGCAAGCCGGGCTCTGTCAAGCCGCACAAGAAGTTCATGGCTGAAGCCTACATCCTGACGAAGGAAGAAGGCGGCCGTCATACGCCGTTCTTCACCAACTACCGTCCGCAGTTCTACTTCCGCACGACGGACGTGACCGGTATCGTCTCGCTGCCGGAAGGCACGGAAATGGTTATGCCTGGCGACAACGTCACGGTTCAGGTTGAGCTGATCGTTCCGATCGCGATGGAAGAAAAGCTGCGCTTCGCGATCCGCGAAGGCGGCCGTACCGTCGGCGCCGGCATCGTTGCTTCGATCATCGAGTAATCGATA